>NZ_VTOX01000024.1 GCF_012184415.1 Ramlibacter lithotrophicus | reverse complement strand
GAGACCAGTATGGCAAGAGCGAGAAGGCGTCTGACGATCCAGGAAAGTCGCGAGCTGTGGCGCAGGTGGAAGCAGGGCCAGACGCTGGCCCAGATCGGTGCGGCGTTGGGAGGCAGGGCCAAGAGCTCCCTGTTCACTGTGCTGCAGAAAAGCGGAGGGGTGGCGCCGCCGCAGCGTACGCGATCGAGCCGACACCTGAGTGCCCAGGAGCGCGAGGAAATCTCCCGCGGCCTGGTTGCCGGGGAGTCGGTGCGGTGGATCGCACGCCAGCTCGGGCGCAGCCCCTCGACCATCAGCCGGGAGATCGCGCGCAACGGCGGAGCGCAGCAGTACAGGGCAGCTGCGGCCGATCAGAGGGCTTGGCGCGAGGCTGAGCGGCCCAAACCATGTGTATTGGCCAACAACGAGCGGCTTCGCAGCGTCGTTGCCCAGCGACTGCAGCATGACTGGTCGCCCCAGCAGATCGCCGGCTGGCTCAAGGTGATTCATCACAATGAGCCGGCCATGCAAATCTCGCACGAGACCATCTATCGAAGCCTGTTCATCCAGGCCAGAGGCCTGCTGAAGAAGGAACTCCTGGGGCATCTGCGCAGCGCCCGCGCGATCCGGCGAGGTAAGACAACGACGTTCAAGGGGCATCCACGCGGCCTCGTGGATGCGATCTCGATCCGTGAACGACCTGCCGAGGCGGAGGACCGTGCAGTGCCTGGCCATTGGGAGGGAGACCTGATCGCGGGCTCACGCAACACCCACATTGCCACCCTGGTGGAGCGCCGCTCGCGCTATGTGGTGCTCGTACGCGTGGCAAACAGGGAGAGCGCCACCGTCGTCGAAGCGCTGACCCAACAGGTACAGCGACTGCCTGAAGGGCTCATGGCCACCCTGACGTGGGACCAGGGCAAGGAGATGGCCGCCCACAAGCGATTCACCATCGCCACCGACGTCAAGGTCTACTTCTGCGATCCACGCAGCCCGTGGCAGAGGGGGTCTAACGAAAACACCAACGGCCTCCTGCGCCAATACTTCCCAAAGGGCACGGATCTGTCGGGATTCACGCAGGAGCAACTCGATGCAGTGGCAGACAGGCTCAACACCCGTCCTCGCAAGACCCTCGGCTACAGAACGCCAGCGGATAAACTCGCCGAGACCGTTGCAACGACTGGTTGAACCCGCC
>NZ_VTOX01000023.1 GCF_012184415.1 Ramlibacter lithotrophicus | reverse complement strand
GCAACGACGCCGGCGCCCACGGTGCGGCCGCCTTCGCGGATGGCGAAGCGCAGGCCCTCTTCCATGGCGATCGGGGCGATCAGCTTGACGGTGATCGTCACGTTGTCGCCGGGCATGACCATTTCCTTGTCCTTGGGCAGCTCGATCGCGCCGGTCACGTCCGTGGTGCGGAAGTAGAACTGCGGGCGGTAGTTGTTGAAGAACGGCGTGTGACGGCCGCCCTCGTCCTTGGACAGCACGTACACCTCGGCGGTGAAGTGCGTGTGCGGCTTGATGGAGCCGGGCTTGGCCAGCACCTGGCCGCGCTCGACTTCCTCGCGCTTGGTGCCGCGCAGCAGGATACCGACGTTGTCGCCGGCCTGGCCCTGGTCCAGCAGCTTCCTGAACATCTCGACGCCCGTGCAGGTGGTCTTGAGCGTGGGCTTGATGCCGACGATCTCGATTTCCTCGCCGACCTTGATGATGCCGCGCTCGACCCGGCCCGTGACGACGGTGCCGCGGCCGGAGATGGAGAACACGTCTTCCACCGGCATCAGGAACGCGCCGTCGATGGCACGCTCGGGCGTGGGAATGTAGCTGTCCAGCGCGTCGGCCAGCTTCATGATGGCCTGCTCGCCCAGCTCGCCCTTGTCGCCTTCCATGGCCAGCTTGGCGCTGCCGTGGATGATCGGGGTGTCGTCGCCGGGGAACTCGTACTTGCTCAGCAGTTCGCGCACTTCCATCTCGACCAGCTCGAGCAGCTCGGCGTCGTCGACCATGTCGCACTTGTTCAGGAACACGATGATGTAGGGCACGCCCACCTGGCGGGCCAGCAGGATGTGCTCGCGCGTCTGGGGCATCGGGCCGTCGGCGGCCGACACCACCAGGATGGCGCCGTCCATCTGGGCGGCGCCGGTGATCATGTTCTTGACGTAGTCGGCGTGGCCGGGGCAGTCCACGTGCGCGTAGTGGCGAGCCTTGGTCTCGTACTCCACGTGCGCGGTGTTGATCGTGATGCCGCGCGCCTTTTCTTCCGGAGCCGCGTCAATCTGGTCGTAGGCCTTGGCTTCGCCGCCGAACTTGGAAGCCAGCACCGAGGTGATCGCCGCCGTCAGCGTGGTCTTGCCGTGGTCCACGTGGCCGATGGTGCCAACGTTGACGTGCGGCTTGGTGCGCTCGAATTTTCCTTTTGCCATTT
>NZ_VTOX01000022.1 GCF_012184415.1 Ramlibacter lithotrophicus | reverse complement strand
CTGGGCTGCCCCCGATTCTCCGGACACTTCTATTTGCTACACGGCAGCTCCGTGTAGCTCCTCGAATCGTACTGGACTGAGGTACTGAAGCGTCGAGTGACGCCGCCGCGGGTTGTAGAAGCGCTCGATGTAGTCGAATGCGTCCGCGCGCGCTTCGTCCCTGGTTCGATAAATCGTCCTTGAGGCTCGCTCCGTCTTGAAGGTGGAGAAGAAGCTTTCCATAGCGGCGTTGTCCCAGCAATCGCCTCGGCGGCTCATGCTGCAGGTGATTCCGTGACCGGCCAGCACGCGCTGGAAGTCATCGCTGGTGTATTGCGACCCCTGGTCCGAGTGATGCAGCAATTCCTTGGGGCTGCCGCGCCGCCAGATCGCCATCGTCAACGCGTCGATCACCAGTTGCGACGTCATCTCGTCCCTCATCGACCAGCCCACAATCCGCCTGGAGAAGACGTCCAGCACCACCGCCAGGTACAGCCATCCCTCGGCAGTCCAGATGTAGGTGAAGTCGGCCAGCCACCTGCGATTCGGCGCATCGGCGTCGAACTGCCGTTGCAGCAGGTTTGGCGCAATCGTGTGCTGCGCTGCCTGCGTCGAAGCTCCAGGCCGACGCCGCCGTTTACGACGTGCCAGCAGCCCTGCGGCGGACATCAGCCGGGCGACGCGATTCACACTCACATCGTGACCCCACTCCCGCAAATCCTCCCAGACACGCCGACTGCCATACGTACGGTCACTTGCCGCAAAGCTTTGCCGGATCAGTCCCGTGAGCTTGTCGTTGTCGACACTGCGTTGGGACGGACTGCGGCCGTCCCACTCATAGAACCCACTGGCGGAGACTTGCAGAACCCTGCACATCGCCCGAATCGGCCACTGCGCGCGATGTTTGGCAATAAAGCCGTATTTCACATCGGGTCCTTCGCGAAGTAGCCCAGCGCCTTTTTTAGGATGTCGCGCTCCATCTTCACCTTGGCCAGTTCGCGCCGCAGCTGCTCAACCTCGCTCTGAGATTCCGACTTGAGAGGCGCACCGGGCGTCATCTCGTACTTGCCAGCCTGGGCGTTCTTGACCCAGTGGCCGATCAGGGTGCGGTTGACTCCGAGATCCCGAGCGACGCCTGCCATCGAGTTCCCCGGCGCCGTCGCCAGCCTGACCGCCTCACGCTTGAATTCGTCCGTGTAGTGCTTCCTTGAAGCCATTTCGATCTCCTGAACACATGTTGCCATTCAATGTGTCCGGGAAATCGGGGGCAGCCCA
>NZ_VTOX01000021.1 GCF_012184415.1 Ramlibacter lithotrophicus | reverse complement strand
CGAGGCGGCCGAGCGGCGCTGGAGCGACCTGGATGCCCTGAACGCCTGGCTGGTTGAGCGCTGCCGCCAGAGCTGGGATGAGAGCGCCCATCCGGAGTGGCCGGCGCTCTCCGTGGCCGAGGTCTGGCAGGACGAGCAGGCGCGCCTGATGCCGTGTCCCAAGCCCTTCGACGGCTACGTGGAGCACCAGGTGCGCGTGTCCGCCACCAGCCTGATCCACTTCCAGCGCAACCGATACAGCGTGCCCACCCGGCACGTCAACGACATCCTGAGCCTGCGCGTGTACCCGCAGCAGCTGGTGCTCGTGGCCGACGGGTTCGAGGTGGCCCGGCATGCCCGCAGCTTCGAGCGCGAGCAGACCTTCTACGACTGGCAGCACTACATCGAGCTGGTGGAGACCAAGCCGGGGGCGCTGCGCAACGGGGCGCCGTTCAAGACGATGCCGGACGCCCTGCAGACGCTGCAGCGGCACCTGCTTCGCCATCCGGGCGGCGACCGCGTGATGACGCAGGTGCTGGCCGCCGTGCCGGTCCACGGATTGGACGCCGTGCTTGTCGCAGCCGAGATGGCGCTGGAAGCCGGCCGACCCAGTGCCGAGCACGTGCTCAACGTATTGGCACGCCTGAAGGACGGCGTGGGCGCCCTGGAGCCGATCGAAGCGGGCGTGCCCGCGCTGCGCCAAGAGCCGCGCGCGGATGTGCAGCGCTATGACAGCCTGCGGGAGGTTCGGACATGAGCGTGGAGATCGTCACGCGTCTGAAGACGCTCAAGCTGCACGGCATGGCAGCCAACTGGCCGGAGCTGGTGGCGCGCTGCCGGCACTCGGCGCTGGAGCCTGAGAAGCTCGTGGAACTGCTGCTCGATGCGGAAGGAGCCGAGCGCAACCTGCGCTCCATCAGCTACCAGATGAAGGCGGCGCGCTTCCCGGCGCATCGGGACCTGGCCGGCTTCGACTTCGCAACCAGCGCCGTCGACGAAGCCCTCCTCCGGACGCTGCACACCAGTGCATTTACCGAGGCAGCGCAGAACGTGGTCTTCATCGGCGGGCCGGGCACTGGCAAATCTCACCTGGCCACGGCGCTCGGCGTCGAAGCCGTGCAGCGGTACGGCAAGCGGGTTCGCTTCCAGTCGACGGTGGAATTGGTCAACGCGCTGGAGGCCGAGAAGGCGATCGGAAAGACCGGGCAGATCGCCCACCGCCTGATGTACGTCGACATGCTGATCCTGGACGAGCTCGGCTATCTTCCCTTCAGCCAGTCCGGCGGCGCCTTGCTGTTCCACCTGCTCTCAAAACTCTACGAGCACACGAGCGTGGTGATCACGACCAACCTGAGCTTCAGCGAATGGGGAGCCGTCTTCGGCGACGCGAAGATGACGACGGCACTGCTCGATCGGCTCACCCATCACTGCCACATCGTGGAGACCGGCAACGAGTCGTGGCGGTTCAAACAGAGTTCGACGGCCACTACGGTCGCCAGAACCAATTCAAAGAAGAAAGGAGGGAAGACGACAACCCAGGATCAGGAGATATCCACAGGCGAGGCCACCATCAGGTAGCCTTGAGGGCGGGTCAAAATTGAACGATCGCGCTGGGTCAGTTCTCGACGATCTTCAACA
>NZ_VTOX01000020.1 GCF_012184415.1 Ramlibacter lithotrophicus | reverse complement strand
CGTTGAGGCTGTGCAAAAACTCCCGCGGAGGTTCGCCGGCCGGTCAGCGTTTCTGACTAGTTAAACGTTGACCAGGCATCGCCGCCCCTGCCGATGCCATGCCCCGCTACAAACCTGTAGACCGCAGTCCGCGATTCCTGCCGGTGGTTCTGTCGGAGCAGATCCAGCCCGGCACGTTCGAATTCGCGCTCGATCACCTGGTCGACCACGAGCTGGACCTGACGGCGCTGGATGCGCGCTTCCACAACGACGAGACCGGCGCCAGTGCCTACGACCCGCGGGTGATGCTCAAGATCGTGCTGCTGGCGTACAGCCGCGGACTGGTGTCCAGCCGCTCGATCGAGCGTGGCTGCGCGCAGAACGTGCTGTTCATGGCCATCAGCGGGGACTCGCAACCGAGCTACACCCACATCGCCAAGTTCGTCCGCGAACTGGGCGAGCAGATCAAGCCGCTGTTTGCGCAGGTGCTCATGACCTGTGACCGCCTGGGCCTGATCGGCGCCGAGATGTTCGCCATCGACGGTGTGAAGCTGCCGGCCAACGCGAGCAAGGAGCGAAGCGGCACGCACGCCGAGCTGAGGCACCGGGCGGCTCGCCTGGACAAAGCGGCGGGCAGGATCATCGAGTTGCACCGCAGCTGTGACAGCGGCACCGGCGAGCTGGACCTGGAGGCGCAGCGGCGCGCGCGGGTGCAGGCGCTTCAGCGCGAAGCCCGGGTCACGCGCGAGTTCGTGGCTGCCACGTCGCCGAAGCGCAATCGCAAGGGCGGCGAGCTCAAGGCCAACGTCACCGACAACGACAGCGCCAAGATGGCCACCGGAAAAGGAGTGATCCAGGGCTACGCCGCCCAGGCGGCCGTGGACAGTGCCAACCAGGTGATCGTGGCGGCCGACGTGAGCGGATCGGGTTCGGAACAAAGCATGCTGCTGCCCATGATTGAGCAGGCGAGCTCCGTGCGCCGGGATCACACGCTGATCACCGCCGATTCGGGCTATCACAGCAATGAGAACGTGGCGGCCCTGTGCGAGCGCGGCATCCCGGCGCTCATCGCCGACCACCAGATGCGCCAGCGCGACGAGCGATTCGCGCGCCAGGAAAGACATCGGGCCAAACCCGACGTGCTGTACGACAAGCGCCCGACGGGCCAGGAGCAGCCGGTGCGCCTTTACCGGCCGCGCGACTTCATTCACGACCCGCGCACGAACAGCTGCATCTGCCCGGCCGGCCAGAGGCTGTACAGCAGCGGCAGCAACTGCACCATCAACGGCCGAACCTGCCATAAGTTCACCGGCACGGTCGCCGCGTGCGTGCCGTGCACGGACCGGGAGCGTTGCCTGCGCCATCCCGAACGCACGCGGGTGCGGCAGGTGGCGATGTTTCACCGCGGGCAGGCCGGTGCGCACGCCCCCACCGAGCTGATGAAGCGCGCGATCGACTCGGCGCGCGGCCGCACGCTGTATGGCCGTCGCATAGCGACCGTGGAACCCGTGTTCGCGAACCTGCGGCACAACAAGCGGTTGAACCGATTCACGCTGCGCGGGCGAACCAAGGTCAGCACCCAATGGCACCTGTATTGCCTGGTGCACAACATCGAGAAGATCGCGCACTGCCGCCGGAGGTCATGAGAGGCGCCGGCGGGGCGCGATACGGGTGAATAGGGCTTTGCGAACGGCATTGAGGCTGCCAGAATCGGCTGGAGATCAAATCGGCGCCCCGAGCGAGCATGACCGCGATGCAATTCCTGTTCGATCCAATCGCCCACTTCGCTGCGGCCGCGAAGGCGGTTTTTGCACAGCCTCGTTAG
>NZ_VTOX01000019.1 GCF_012184415.1 Ramlibacter lithotrophicus | reverse complement strand
TGTCACCTCTCACCGTTTTCGAGCCAATCCGTTTCCGGCATATTCAAGCCAGTTGCGGCTGCAAACGGGCATCCCGAGCGAGGGTTAAGCATGGCCGTTTTTCGCGGCGGCGGCAACTGGCTGACGAGGCTTGACCGCTACCGGCGAGAGCTTGGGCGCGCGGTAGGACTGGCCGTCCAGCACCATGCAGTAGGCGTTGTGCCGCAGACGGTCCAAGGTGGCTGAGGCCAGCAGCCGGTTGGCCGGGAACGCCTGGTCCCATTCGGTGAAGTCCAGGTTGCTCGTCACGATGGTGGCCGCCTGCTCGTAGCGCTCGGCCACCAGGTCATGCAGGTCTTCGTCGGCGGGCGGTCGAAGTGGCTTGAGCCCGAAGTCGTCGATGATCAGCAGCGGCACGCGCGCCAGGCTCGCCAGCCGCCGGTCGTACATGCCGGTGGCGCGAGCGGCATTGAGACCCTGCGTCAGCGCGGCGCTGGTCGTAAAGACCACGTCCACGCCCTGGCGCACGGCGCAGTGGCCCAAGGCCTGCGCCAGGTGGCTCTTGCCCGTGCCGCATGGCCCCACGATCAGCACCGGCGCCTTCTCCTGCAGGTAGCGGCCCGTGGCCAGATCGTTGACCAAGGCGCGATTGAGCTTGGGCAGCCGTTCGAAGTCGAACTGCTCCAGGGTTTTGTTGGTGCGGAACTGCGCCCGTCGCAGCCGCAGGCTGAACTTCTTCTGTTCGCGTCTGGCCACTTCATCGCTGACCAGCATCGCCAGGAACTCGGTGTACGCGAGCTTGCCGTCGATGGCCTGGCGGTTGCGCGCCTCCAGCGAGTCCAGGATGCCTGAGAGTCGCAGCTGCTTGAGCTGCGGTGCGAGTTCGGGAACCGGGTTCATGGCGATCTCCTTTCCAGGTCAATGCAGCAAATCACCCTGCTGCGGGGCGAACAGGGAGGCGGCGTCCCGCGCGAAGCGCGAGGCGCCGTAGGTCACGGTCGGAACGTCCGCGAACTCGGCGCGCAGATCGGCGCCGGTGTGCAGGATGGTCTTGACGGTGCGGTAATACGGCGAGTCGTGCACCAGCGCGCGTTGGCAGGCCGCCTCCACGCGCTCGCGGCCGAACTGCTGGACCAGGTGCAGCACGCCCTGTGCGGCGCGCAGGCGCTCCATCACTCGGTCGGCCAGCAGCCGCTCGATCAGGCTCTCGCAGGCGGGACCGACCTCGCGCGCCTGCTGGGCGCACCAGCGCCGGTCATGAGCAAAGAAGGCCTGCGCGGCTGGCGGCAGGTGCTCGCGCAGGGTGCGGCGCTCGCCCGGCCGCAGCGCCCGTGCGTGCGTGGCCACGTGCGTCCAGTCTTCGTACAGGGCAACTGCCGCATCCGTGGCCCGCAGCCACAGCGTCTGGCCCACCAGCCGGAACGGCGCCGAGTACAGGGCGCGATCGAACTGCACGTGGCAGTCGCGGTGCACGGTGACCCGGTGCCATTCGCCCAGATCCGGTGCGATCGCCGGCAACGGCCCCAGATGTGCCTGCTCCAGCTCGTACAGCGCCAGCGGCTTGGCGTGGGTGGTGCCATGGACGCGGCAGCCGGCTTCCTGCAGGACCCACGTCCGGGCCTGGGCGTTCAGGTCCGCCAAGTCCCGGAAGCTGCGCGTGGGCAGGAAGTTGTTCTTGACGTACTTGACGCCGGCTTCGACGATGCCCTTCTTCTGCGGATCGCGCGGCGGACAGGCATCGATGCGGAAGCCGTAGCCTTCGGCGCACTGGCCGTAGGAGCGCTGCACCTGCGGATCGTGCACGCAGGCGCGGGTGATGGCGCACTTGGGGTTGTCGATAACCAGGCGCCGCGGCACACCAGCGAACCACTCGAAGGCCCTTCGGTGGCACCCGAGCCAAGTTGCTACGGTCTGGTCCCACACGAACTCGAGGTACTGATGGCGGCTATGCGCGAGCGTCATCACGAAGGCCCAGGTCCGCCGCAGCCGGCCATCGGGGTGCGTCAGGAGCGGGCCGGCGCCGAAGTCCACCTGCGCTGCCTCGCCCGGCTCGAAGTCCAGCCGCACCGTGACGTCCGGCGGCCGGCGTCCACGCAGGTCCACCAGCAGCCGTGCGACCGAGGAGTAGCTGCCGCCGTAGCCATGCAGGCGCACCAGCGCGGCGTGAATGGCCTTGCCCTGCACCCCCGCGTCCTGCCACTCGGCGACCAGCTCGCGCCAGGGCTGGACGCTGGAGACCGTGGACGCCGCACGCCGGCGCTCGCCCAGCGCCGCACCGATGAGCGCCTCGTCAGGCAGTTGGTGCGAGGGATCCAGCCAGCCTCGTGCCTGCGCCAGCTCGCGCACCGCAGCCAGCTTCTGCCGGCCCATGAGGCCCGAGCGTGCGATGTCGCGCTCGGAGTCGCCGGCGCGCAGCCGAACCAGGGCCTGTCGATACTGAAACATCTCGATTCTCCTGCGGGCCACTGCGGTCTCCTCGAGTCGAAACCCCCGAGGGTGCAGCAGGTCCGAAAGCGCCCGAGATGCCCGATTGCACGGCCGAGCTGGCCTGAATATGCCGAAAACAGCTGGCTTGATTACGCCGAAAACGCCAGCTGCCGTCGGCCCGGCCCCCTGGCCTGATTACGCCGAAAACGAAGTGGCCTGATTACGGTGGAAAGTGACA
>NZ_VTOX01000018.1 GCF_012184415.1 Ramlibacter lithotrophicus | reverse complement strand
GTAAGCGACCAGGGAACACATGTTGACCGCGCGGCCGCTGCGTAGGAGCCTCGAGTCCGCTTAACTTACGCGGACACATGAACACTTACGGGGTCGATTTGATGGGGCGGCGCCGCCGCCGGCGGCACAGCGCCGAATTCAAGGCTGCGGTCATCCAGGAGTGCAGGAAGCCTGGCGTGTCCATGGCCGCCGTCGCCCTGGCGCACGGACTGAATGCCACCATGGTGCGTAAATGGGTGGTTGAGGTCGAGCGCAACACGACGCCGAGCTTGCAGGGGGTCGAAGCGGCAGTGACACCTGGCGTCGATGCCGGGTTCGTGCCGTTGGCATTGCCCGCGCCGGCGGAGCGGCCGGACATCCAGATCGAGCTGCAGCGCGCCGGAACGACAGTGAAGATCGTCTGGCCAGCTGCCGCCGCATCGCAGTGCGCGGCTTGGCTGGCGGAGTGGCTGCGTTGATTCGAGTCGAGGCGATCTGGCTGAGCACGACACCTCTGGACATGCGCGCAGGCACTGAGACGGCGCTGGCCCGGGTGGTGCAGGTATTCGGCGCCGCGCGTCCGCACCATGCCTACTGCTTTGCCAACCAGCGCGCCACGCGCATGAAGGTGCTCGTGCACGACGGCGTCGGGATCTGGCTGGCCGCGCGCCGGCTGCATCAGGGCCGCTTCGCCTGGCCCAAGGAAGACGGCGGGCGCCTGACGCTCACACGCGAGCAGCTCGACGCGCTGGTGCTCGGCCTGCCCTGGCAGCGCATCGGCGAGGCCGGCGTGATCCGCGTCTTGTGACCTGAAGCGCAATCCGTGCATCTGCGGATGCATCGCCTGGTGGCCGCGGGTGATACTGCACGCCAATGATCGACGTGACGACCATTGACCGCGAATACCTTGACCAGCTGAGCGTCGAGCAACTGCGCGATCTGGCACGCCAGTTGACCGAGCAAAGCCAGCGCGCCTCGCGTGAGATCCAATGGCGTGATGCCAAGATCGACAAGCTCACCTTCGAGCTCGCGCAGCTCAAACGCGTCCAGTTCGGCGTCAAGAGCGAACGGCTCAACGCCGAGCAGCGCGCCTTGTTCGATGAGGCCGTGGCCGCCGACATCGCCGCGCTGGAAGAGCAACTCGAGCAGCTGACCAGGAAGCCCGCCGACGCAGACGACGGCGAGAAGAAGAAGCCCAAGCGCGCCCCACTGCCGCCCGAGTTGCCAAGGGTAGACCGCCATCACGAGCCCAATAACACCAACTGCAGCTGCGGCTGCCAGATGAAGCGCATCGGCGAGGAGGTGAGCGAGAAGCTCGATTACACGCCGGGCGTGTTTACCGTGGAGCGCCACATCCGCGGCAAGTGGGCTTGCGGGGATTGCCGCACGCTCGTGCAAGCGCCCGTTCCTGCGGCCGTGATCGACAAGGGCATCCCCACGGCGGGCCTGCTGGCACACGTGCTCGTGGCAAAGCATGCGGATCACCTTCCGCTGTACCGCCAGGAGGCGATATTCGCGCGCGCCGGCCTGGCGATCCCGCGATCGACACTGGGAGCGTGGATCGGCCAGTGCGGCGTGCGCCTGCAGCCGGTCGTGGACGCCCTGAAGGAACACCTGCTGCGTTGCCAGGTGCTGCACGCCGACGAGACGCCGGTGGCGATGCTCGATCCGGGCAGCGGCAAGACGCACCGTGCCTACCTTTGGGCGTACGCCGCTGCCCAAAGCGAGCAGCTCAAGGCGGTGGTCTACGACTTCACCCGAACGCGGGCCGGCGAGAATGCCCGTGTGTTCCTCGGCCACTCTGGGCCAGATCAGCCGCAGCGAAGACCGTGGACAGGCAGCTTGGTTTGCGACGACTACTCCGGGTATTGCGCCTTGTTCGAGCTCGGGGTGACCGAGGCTGGCTGCATGGCGCACGCACGCCGGAAGTTCATCCAACTGTATGAGAGCAACAAGAGCAGCGTCGCCGAAGCGGCCGTCGACCTGATCGCGAAGCTCTATGAGGTCGAGCGCGAGCTGCACGGCAAGGACCTGGAAGAAGTCCTGCAGCAACGGCGAAGTCGATCGGCTCCGCTGGCCAAGACCTTGCACGAGTGGCTGATCGCGCACCGCGCCAAGGTGCCCAATGGCTCAGCGACGGCGCGAGCCATCGACTACAGCCTGAACCGATGGTCAGCGCTCACGCGCTACCTTCACGACCCCAGGCTGCCGATCGACAACAACCACGACGAGCGACAGATCCGGCCCTGGGCGACAGGACGCAAGAACTGGCTATTCGCCGGCACCCTCGCCGCTGGCCAGCGCGCCGCCGCGATCACGAGCCTGATCCAGTCAGCAAAGCTAAATGGGCATGACCCATATGCCTACCTGAAGGACGTTCTCGAGCGACTGCCGACCCAGCGCGCCAGCGCGGTCGACGAGTTGATGCCGCACGTTTGGCAGCGTCGGGCCAGCTGACTCGAGTGCCGGGCACCGGGGGAGTTGGTTACGGCTACAGGTCCCGCCGCTCAAACGTCACATGATCGACCGGAGCGGGGACTAGAGCGAACGCATACGCCGGAACGACTAACGCGGTGCATCCCGCGTTCCGCGGAGGCGGCTCGCCGAACCCGTACTCGACGTGGTAGTCGGTTCCCCTACGCTGGATTTGGCGAATACTCAAGCGCTTACAGTTGCCCGCCCACCCGATTGATGCTCCAACCACGGCGCTCTTCGTAAAGTCCACGACAGGAAGATGAGGCGGCGGATTGCCAACGCTCTTCACCTCGGCCCACGCCGCTTGCCACTCTTCTTGTGAACGGATCACGTAAGTCCGTAGGGGCCACTCTGCGTACCAGGAGGCTCCTTGCACGGGCACTACCGGGACCGATTCACGCGGTGACTCACCTCCGCCAGCGCACGAGGCGATCAGGGCTACCAACAGGGCGGCTACGAGGCGGCACACGGACCCATGGTAGTGAGCCGTGCGAGTTCTCGCAAGCCTTCGCCACGCCCACGCGAGCGGCTGCCAATGCCACAGCACCAATGCGCAACTCACGCAGCACAAGACTGACGCTGAATGGGCTACGTTCAACATGTGTTCCCTGGCTGCTTAC
>NZ_VTOX01000017.1 GCF_012184415.1 Ramlibacter lithotrophicus | reverse complement strand
AGGCTGCCAGAATCGGCTGGAGATCAAATCGGCGCCCCGAGCGAGCATGACCGCGATGCAATTCCTGTTCGATCCAATCGCCCACTTCGCTGCGGCCGCGAAGGCGGTTTTTGCACAGCCTCGTTAGCCGGCGTAGAAGCTACAAAAACGTGCGTGCTGACGCGTCGGTGCGCCTGGCCATCTTCCGATGGCCGGTCAATTGTGTACAACACGCCACAAATATGGGCCAGACTGTTTCTGAAGGTGGTGCCAAACCCCCGCCTCGCCACACAATCTGAAGTGACTCAGTCATCAGCGGAAGAATTTTCAGTTGCCTGACGTCGCTGCGGCCTCAACCCGCTTTCTCTTCCTTTCTCTTGCTCGGACGGGCACATGAACAAGATCCTTGTCGGCACCATCCTGCTTATTGGTTTGCCGATCATCTTTCTCAAGTTCAGGCATCAGTTGGCCCCCGCCCTCCTGTTCCTGGTTGGCCTTGTAGTCCTTTCGGACTCCCTCTGGAACTGGAAAAGCGAGAGCGCCTTGAGGGCACGAGGACTGGAAGCCGTTGTGGTTCCGGCGGGCGACACCTACACCAGGGTACGGAAGGCCAAGGGGGGCGGCGACAAGGTGCTTGCGACGGTGAAGTTCCGGACGGCGGAGCAGCAGGAAATCACTGAAGAAACGCAGCTGCCCATGGGCGTGCTCGAAAAGTTCCAACGTGGCGAGACCGTCACCGTCTCCTATCTCCCCCATAAGCCATCCTACTACCGCTTCAACCCCTGGCAGCCCGCGGCACCGAGCGACGCTGGATTTGGTGCAATCATGATGCTAATTGCGGGCGTCTGGATGCTCGCGCGACGCCAGAACGGAACGAGGGCGGTGGCAAGCTAAGAGAACGGCGTGACGGCCGCAGGCGACGCCGGCTAACAGAACGATCGACGCGGACGTGGAGCTTGCCTCGGTTTGGTGGACACTCTTACCTAACGGAGAGAGTGGTCAATGGGACGAAGAATTGGTCCGGCCAAGATCAAGAAGTACGGCCTTGAGTTCAAGCTCAAGGCCGTACAACTGAGCTCGCAGCCTGGAGTGCTGATCAAGGATGTTGCGGAGTCGTTGTGCATTCATCCGTTCATGCTCTCGAAGTGGCGCAAGCAGGTGCGCGATGGCGAGTTGGTGGGTGACCCACCTGCACTAGAGCCACAGGAAGCCGCCGAACTGCGCCGGCTGCGAGAGGTGGAGCAGCAGTTCAAGCGCCTTCAGATGGAGCACGATCTGCTAAAAAAAGCTATCCGGTTTGCCTCCGAACGAAAAGCGAAGTCTTCGCCTTCATCGAGGCAAACCGGCAAACCTATCCGGTCCAAATGATGTGCGATCTGCACGGTGTTTCGCGGGCGGGCTTCTATGCCTGGGTGCGGCGAGAAGCCAGTGAGCGACAGCGCACCGACGAGGACTTGATCGAGCGTGTGCGCCAGGTGCATGCCGACAGCCGCGGGTACTACGGCAGCCCGCGCGTAGCAGGGCAGCTTCGGCTTGACGGCATGAACGTGGGACGTCGGCGGGTGGCAAGGCTCATGCGCCTGGCCGGCCTGCAGGGCAGGAGCGCGAGGCTGTATCGCCACTCCAAGGTCCTGCAGCGCGCGTTCTACGCCGGCGTTCCGTACCGGGCTGAAGCGGCCAGGACCGCCTCACATGACCAGGTGTGGGTGGGGGACGTGACGTACCTAAAGGTGGCAGGCCAATGGCGCTACATGGCCGCGGTGATGGACAAGCACTCGCGCCGGATCGTGGGCTGGAGCCTGAGTGGCAGGCGCGATGCTGCGCTCACCACTGAGGCCTTGCGGCGCTCGGCCAAAAGCAGGAGCATTAGCCCGGGCGTGCTGTTCCATAGCGACCGTGGCATCGAGTTCGCCAACTTCGAGTTCAGGGCCCAGTTGCAGCGACTCGGGATGGTGCAGAGCATGAATCGGCCCGGCAAGATGAACGACAACGCGCACATGGAGTCGTTCTTCCACTCGATGAAGTGCGAGGAGCTCTATGGGAAGAGGTTCGAGACAGAGCAGCTGCTGCGCAGCACGCTGAGCAGCTACATTCGGTTCTACAACGAGCGGCGGCTGCATTCATCGCTGCAGTACTTGCCGCCAGCTGCATACGAGCGTCGCGAGAATGGAGCAACCAGTGTCAACTAAACCGGTACAAGTTCCCGTCCTATCGGCGGTCTGTCGCCCGCCTACTGTCCGCCGGTCATCTTCACGTTAAGTCTCACCGTGCAGCCGCGCTTGACGCGTAGGTTGATGTAGTTACAATAACCTATGCGCGTGACCTACGATCCGGAGAAGCGCGAGCGCACGTTGCGTGAGCGCGGCTTGGACTTCGAAGACGCCACGTTCATTTTCGCCGGCCCCACTCTGGAGGTTGAGGACACGCGCAAGGACTATGGTGAAGCTCGAATCATCTGCTACGGCTATCTCGCAGGTCGCCTGGTTGTGGATGGCTACACACCGCGCGGCGCGGCCCGCCACGTATTCAGCATGAGGAAAGCCAATGCCCGCGAGCAAGCACGCGTCGCGCTGCTACTTGAAGTCTGATCTCGCGCGCGTGGACGCGCACAAGATCAAGAAATCGGAGTACGACGAACTGCCCGAATTGACCGAAGAGATGCTGGCGCGCGCCACTATCAGCAAGGGTGGTCGGCCGCGCTCTGAAAATCCTCGCAAACAGCTCACTCTTCGTCTGCCGGCCGACGTTATCGAACGATGGAAAGCTACCGGCCCTGGTTGGCAGACGAGAATGGCTGAGCGTCTGAGCAAAGTGCGGTGACACTTAACAGGTCCTATATGGACTCCCCTCCAACGGCAAGAGGCTGATCGATGTGGCTGGCTTGAGGGAGCGCCTGCAGTCGTATATCCGGCATCTTGAGCGGGCCTCTTGGGCCCGTGCCAACATGGAATCTGCGGAGGCGGCAGTGCGCCCAGTAATGAGCCGAGCCGCACGCCTCCATGATCACCAGCTTGACGTGTCGGTTCGCAAAAAAACGCTCGAACTGGCGCCGCGTCAGGCGATGCGTACGCACGATCTGCCAGGTGTCGTCGGCCTCGGCCAGCTGGAAGGCAGTCTTTGCCAGATCGACCGCAATGGTCATAGCATTCATGTCGGACTCCTTTCGCTCGAAGATCTGATCCCCACGCCAATGAAGACCAGTGCGCCACTGTGGCGCCAAGAACGGGGGGAGTCCATCCCAGCATTCGACGCGGACGCACAAGTGCGTCCGTGCGCTGCGCGCACTCCGCCGTTGCGCGCCGGTCAAGTCGAACGTTGAGGCTGTGCAAAAACTCCCGCGGAGGTTCGCCGGCCGGTCAGCGTTTCTGACTAGTTAAACGTTGACCAGGCATCGCCGCCCCTGCCGATGCCATGCCCCGCTACAAACCTGTAGACCGCAG
>NZ_VTOX01000016.1 GCF_012184415.1 Ramlibacter lithotrophicus | reverse complement strand
AGTTCTCGCAAGCCTTCGCCACGCCCACGCGAGCGGCTGCCAATGCCACAGCACCAATGCGCAACTCACGCAGCACAAGACTGACGCTGAATGGGCTACGTTCAACATGTGTTCCCTGGCTGCTTACGAACCACATGCACGCGGTGAGCTTCTACTTCATGGTCTACAACTTCGTGAAGATCCACGGCTCCATCAAGACAACGCCCGCCATGGAGGCGGGCGTTACTGACTTCCTGTGGTCCATGGAGGACATCGTCCTCATGGCCGAGACGAACGCCTGAGCCTATGGAGCGGGGCCGATCAGTCGGACGGCAATCAGGTCCACTAGATCATCGGAAACCGTATACCGGAGTGTCAGGCTGTGCGGCATCCCATAAACGTGCAGTTGAGGAGTGCGAAGCAGATACTCTTGCGGGTTCGTGTTAGGGATTGGGGTCGCGTCAATTAGTGGATTCCGGGCCAAGCGCCAAGACCACCCTTCCCAAAGCTGCTCAAACCGAGGCGACCTCCTTTGCAGGTAGTCGAACATCGACGAGACCGATTGAGATTCGCGAATAGTGCGTAAGCCCATCCGCACATTATGGGTCTACTTACGCCCCGGCAACAACCTCGCCACGAGCCCACGCCAAGTCGTCCTCATCGACTTCGCCAACTTCAGAGGCGAAAACGGTCGCTAGAGGGATCGGCTCGCCCATGGCGGCGATCTGCCAGATCACGCCATGCGTTTCTTCACTAATCGACTTAGCCGTGTTGTTGATGCAGACGTGTTCAAATGCCTCATCAATGATCTGAATCTCTGGTCCAGTGAACTGACTGACGTCGGCTTCCTCTATAGCGATGAATTCGCTCTTTAGGTGACCAAAGTGGTCAACGCGGCCGCGCGCGATCTTGCCCTCTGCAACCAGCTCGTCGATGACGCCAACAATGTCGCGCGGGACTGGGCCAAACTGACGTTTGACGTAAGTCTCGCCGGTAATCGACTGGCCATGCAGCTTGAAGAAGATCGAGTCTGAGTACCAAAGCACCTTATTCAGCTTGATTGCCCCAAGACACGAAGGATCCTCTGCCTTCTGGCAGATGTAATGCACTAGCGCCTTGAACTTGGTTCGATTCAGTTTTTCCATACTCCACCCCGCGAAGTTAGCGGCCCCGACGGCCTTAAGTTACTTGGAGCTAATTCAGCTTCTGCGGTTCGCCGCTACCACAACTTTCATCGCGGCACAAGGGGTCAACATAAAGTTGCTCTAGTCGGAGTGTGACGGCCGGTCCTACGCACGTCAACTCGCATGTGTCAAGTCGCGCCCTCGTCCGACAGCGACTGTTGTTGAGGTGCCTCTGTGGTCAAAAGCAGCCACACCAGAACAGAGAAGAGTGCAATCAATTGCAGCAAAAGCACTCTTACGTTCTACGTTACAAATCAGCTTTCAAACTGCACCATGACCCGCGGTCAGGCCGGCATTTCGAGGTAGGACCGGCCGAGCTGCAGGAAGTCCTGCACCTGCGGGTCGACGCCGGTTTCCTCGCGCAGGATGGCGCCGACCGCCGGCGCCAGCTCCTGTGCCAGCCGCGCGTCCAGGAACAGAACGCGCCAGCGCCGCGCCAGCACGTCTTCCACGGTGCGGGCGTACTCGGCGCGGGCGGCAAAGCGGACCATCGCCTCGCTGAGCCCGCCGCCCAACTCGTTGCCGGCGCCCGGCAGGGCCAGCACCGCGTCCGCCTCCGAGCCATAGGAATGCAGGCCCTGCGGCTCGCTGAGCGGCACCGAGTCGCGCGGCGTCGGCTCTCCGCCCAGCAGCCGCAAGTTGGCGGTCACTCCGGGGCGTGCCGGCTCCAGCAGGCGTTTTTCCATGCACTTGACCAGAACGTCCTCGGCCATGGCGCGATAGGTCGTCCACTTGCCGCCGGTCACCGTGACCAGCCCGCTGCGGCTGACCAGCACCGTGTGTTCACGGCTCAGGCCCTTGGTGTCGTCGCCGTCGTCCCCCTGCGGCTTGACCAGCGGCCGCAGCCCGACCCACATGCTGCGGATGTCCTGCGGGCGCGGCGCGCGCACCAGGTAGCGCGCCGACTCCTTCAGGATGAACTCGAGCTCCTGGCGGAACGGCCGCGGCTCCAGCGCGAGATCGTTGCGCGGCGTGTCGGTCGTGCCCAGGATCAGCTTGCCCAGCCAGGGAACGCCGAACAGCACCCGCCCGTCCTCGGTCCTGGGCACCATCAGCGCGTGGTCGCCGGGCAGGAACTCGCGGTCCACGACGAGGTGCACGCCCTGGCTGGGTGCCACCATGGCGCTCACCGGGTGGCCGGTGGCGGCGCCGTCCTGCTGGCGCAGCTGGTCGACCCAGACTCCGGCAGCGTTGATGACGCAGCGGGCGCTCACCTCGAAGCGGCGGCCCGTCTCGCGGTCCTCGCAGCTGACGCCGGCCACCCGTCCCTGCTCGTGGCGCAACGCGGTGACCGCGCAGTAGTTCACCACCAGCGCGCCCCTGGCGGCCGCGGTGCGCGCCAGCGCCAGCGCCAGTCGGGCGTCGTCGAACTGGCCGTCCCAGTACTGGATGCCGCCCTTCAGTCCGGCGCTGCGCGCCGTAGGCAGGCGCGCCAGCGTTTCGCGGCGGCCGAGGAACTCGGTCGCGCCCAGGCCGGCGCGGCCGGCCAGCGCGTCGTACATCTTGAGCCCGGCACCGTAGAACGGCAGCTCCCACCAGTGGTAGGCGGGCAGGACGAACGGCAGCGGCTGGGCCAGGTGCGGCGCGTTGTGCAGCAGCACCGTCCGCTCGTGCAGCGCCTCGCGCACCAGCCCGATGTTCCCCTGCGCCAGGTAGCGCACGCCACCGTGGACCAGCTTGGTCGCGCGCGACGAGGTGCCCTTGGCGAAGTCGTGGGATTCCAGCAGCACGACGGACCAGCCGCGCGACGCGGCGTCGAGGGCAACTCCGAGTCCGGTGGCGCCGCCGCCGATCACGGCGATGTCGTAGCTGATGGGGCGGGCCAGCTGGGCGATCAGGTGCTCTCGATTCATTGCCCGTGATTTTCACCCAGCTAGACTCCCGCCATGGCAAGCAGCCCAGACACTTCTTCGACGGCGGCGATCGCCTTCATCGGCGGCGGCAACATGGCCAGCGCGATCATCGGCGGCCTGCTGCGCGAGGGCATGAGCCCCTCGCAGCTGGAGGTCGTCGAGCCCTTCGCGCCGGCCCGCGCCAGGCTGCGCGAGCAGTTCGGCATCGAGGCGCTGGAGGCTGCCGGTCCGGCGCTGCAGCGGGCGCAGCTCGTGGTGTGGGCCGTCAAGCCGCAGACCTTCCGCGACGCCGCTGCGCAGGCGCGCGCCCACACCGGCAGCGCACTGCACCTGAGCGTCGCCGCCGGCATCCGCTCGGACAGCATCGCGGCATGGACCGGCACCGAGCGCATCGTCCGCTGCATGCCCAACACGCCCGCCCTCATCGGCAAGGGGATCACGGCGCTGTACGCGCGTGCCGGCGTGACGCCGGCCGACCGGCTGCAGGCGCAGCAGGTGATCGCCACCACGGGCGAGTGGCTGTGGGTGCAGGACGAGGCGCAGCTGGACGCCGTGACGGCGCTGTCCGGGTCCGGCCCGGCCTACGTGTTCTTCTTCCTCGAGGCGATGACCCAGGCCGGCGTCGAGATGGGGCTGCCGCGCGAGCAGGCCTACCGGCTGGCGGTCGGCACGTTCGGCGGCGCGGCGGCCCTGGCGCACGCCTCGCAGGAGCCGCCCGAGGTGCTGCGCCAGCGGGTGACGTCCAAGGGCGGCACCACCCACGCCGCGATCACCTCGATGGAGCGCGACCGGATGCAGGCGCTGTTCGTGAAGGCGCTGCACGCGGCTGGCCGCCGGGCCAGGGAACTCGGGGACGAGTTCGGCAGCCTCTGATCAGCCGGGGACAGAGCAGGATTGCCTTGCAATTCTTGATCTGTCCCACGAGTTCTAGACCATCGCGTAGCCGGCCACGATGCCGGCAAAGACCGTGAACGCCAGCCAGTGGTTGACGCGGAAAGCCCGGAAGCAGCTTTCACGCTCGCGGCGGCGGATCAAGGTGTAGTGCCATGCCGCCTGGCCGCCCGCCACGGCCAGGGTGATGGCCAGCACGGCCGCCGGGATCCTGCCTGCCAGCACCGCGCCCCAGATCACGAGGTAGGCGGCGTAGCACGCCATGATCACCGGAACGTCGGCGCGGCCGAGCGTGATGGCCGAGGTCTTCATGCCGATCCGGATGTCGTCGTCGCGGTCCACCATCGCGTATTCCGTGTCGTAGGCGATCACCCAGAACAGGTTGCCCAGCAGCAGCACCCAGGCGACCAGCGGAACGCGCGACTGCACGGCCGCGAACGCCATCGGGATGCCGAAGCTGAAGGCCACGCCCAGCACGGCCTGCGGCATCGAGACGAAGCGCTTGGCGTACGGGTACACCAGCGCAATCGCCAGCGCCGCGAACGACCAGGCGATGGCCACCGCGTTGGTCGTCAGCACCAGGACGAATGCCAGCAGCGCCAGGACGGCACCCAGCACGAGCGCTTCGCGCACCGACACGGCCCCGGTCGTGACCGGACGCTGCGCCGTACGCTTGACGTGCCGGTCGAAATCGCGATCGGCGACGTCGTTGACGCAGCAGCCGGCGCTGCGCATCAGGATCGTGCCGAGCGTGAACACGGCGACGAGGTGCCAGCCGGGAAAGCCATGGGCCGCGATCCACAGGGCGGCCAGGCTCGGCCACAGCAGCAGCAGCCAGCCCGCCGGCCGGTTCCAGCGGATCAGGTCGAGGTACAGCGAGAACTTGCCGGCGCTCATCACAGCCCGAGCTGGCGCAGGTCCAGGCGTGCGGCTTGCACGGGCGGGCACCACAGGTAGGCCCCGCTGACCGGGCGCGAGATGCGGAACATCGCATCGACGACGCCGTCCTCCTCCCCAGCCATGCGCCGCAGCTGCGCCTCGAAGGCGTCGTGCGACCGGCCGAAGGCGACGAACATCAGGCCCGCCTGCGTGCTCAGCAGCCACGGCATCGAGCGGCGCAGCATGAAGGCCGGCGGGTCGAAGCTTTCCTGGGCCGTGCGCTTCACATGCGCCCAGGTCGGCGAGTCCTCGATCTCCTCGTTGTCGCTGCGGCGCCGCCCGAAATGATGGTCCTGGTCCTCGCTGGCCAGCGCCTCGAACGCGTCGAAGTCATGCACCCACTGCTGCACCGCGAGGTAGCTCGATCCGTCCAGGCCGGGGCCCTGCCCCTGCACGATGGCGGCCTGCACGGCGTCGTCGCCTTTCGGGTTCTCGGTGCCGTCCTCGTAACCGGTCAGGTCCTTGCCGTGGCCGCTCTCGCCCAGCGCGTGGCAGAAGCCGTCCAGCACGTGGCCGGCGCGGAAGGCGGGCGCCAGCAACTTCTGCAGCTTGCGCATCGCGTGCAGCAGGAATCCGAGATCGTCGCCACGCAGCCAGCACCACAGTTGCAGCGGCGTGGAAGGCACGTTGACGCCGTGTCCGGCCAGGTGCGGGAACTCGCGCAGGCCGGGGACCGAGGCGCCCAGCGCAGCGACGAGGGACGGGCCGAGGCCGACAACGATCGCCTGGCCGTCGACGGCCTGCGCCAGCCGCTGCAACGCGGCGCCCAGTGCGGCGCGGTCGGCGTCCGGGGCGGCGTTGAAGGTGACGTAGCGCGCCACGGCCGGCACGCTTTCGAGGATTCCTGGTTGCGCGGGGAGAGTCATGCGCCAATGGTAATTCGGGCGCGCCGCGGCGCCTGTCGGCGGCGAGGCAACGCGCTCAGGACAGGCGCTTCACGCCGGGGAGCTCGCACGCATAGATCGCGTTGCGCAGCGCCGCGATCGCCTCGTAGCGCGTGAAACTGCGGCGCCAAGCCAGCACCACGCGCCGCGTCGGGGGATCGCCCTGGAACGGGATGTACTTGACGAACGCCTGGTCCTCCTTGCGCCGCTTCGGCCGCGGCTGCAGGGCCTCCTTCGGCACCGACAGGCGTGGCACCAGCGTCACGCCCATGCCGGCCGCCACCATGTGCTTGATGGTTTCCAGCGACGAGCCTTCGAAGCTCTTGCGGATGCCTTCCGCGTCGCTCGAGAAGCGCGCGAACTCCGGGCAGACCTCCAGCACGTGGTCGCGGAAGCAGTGGCCGGTGCCCAGCAGCAGCATCGTTTCGCTCTTGAGCTCCTGCGCCGTGATGGACTGCTTGCCCGAGAGCGGGTGCGTGCTCGGCACGGCCGCCAGGAACGGCTCGTCGTACAGCGCGGCGACCGCCAGGCCCGTGTCCGGGAACGGCTCGGCCATGATGGCGCAGTCGATCTCGCCGGTGCGCAGCATCTCCAGCAGCTTCACCGTGAAGTTCTCCTGCAGCATCAGCGGCATCTGGGGCGTGCGGGCGATCGCCTGGCGCACCAGGTCCGGCAGCAGGTAGGGCCCGATCGTGTAGATCACGCCCAGCTTGAGCGGGCCGGCCAGCGGGTCCTTGCCGCGCTTGGCGATCTCCTTGATGGCCGCGGCCTGTTCCAGCACGCTCTGCGCCTGCCGCACGATGTCCTCGCCCAGGGGCGTGATCGTGACTTCGTTGGCGCTGCGCTCGAACAGCTTGACCTCGAGTTCGTCCTCCAGCTTCTTGATTGCCACCGACAGCGTCGGCTGCGAGACGAAGCACGCTTCGGCGGCCTTGCCGAAGTGCTTCTCCCTCGCAACGGCGACGATGTACTTGAGCTCTGTAAGGGTCATCCTGAGACACCGCGTTGCGAGGCCGTTGCCGATCTTGTCCGGGGGTCGATCCCCGCAAGCGGGGCCCCTCGCCCTGTCCCTCCCAAGATCACCGCCACTATGTACTTGAGTTCGGTGAGCGTCATCCCTGGTACCAGGCCGTTCAGGCCTTGAGGTACTCCGATTTTCCACCCAACCAGCGTGCCGTGTGGCGTTTCGCGAGCTCGGGGTAACGATCGAGCATCAGGGGCGCGAGCTGGCGGGCCCATTGCAGCAGCTCGGTGTCGGTCGCGAGGTCGGCGAACCGCAGCAGCGTCGCACCGGACTGGCGCGCTCCCAGGAACTCTCCCGGCCCGCGGATCTCGAGGTCCCGCCTGGCGATCTCGAAGCCGTCACTGGTCTCCACCATGGCCTTGAGACGGGCGCGCGCCGTCTCCCCGAGCCGGCCGCCCTCGCCTGCCGAATAGAGCAGCACGCAGGCCGACGCCGCCGCGCCGCGGCCGACCCGTCCGCGCAACTGGTGCAACTGCGACAGCCCGAAACGCTCGGCGTGTTCGATCACCATCAGCGAGGCGTTGGGCACGTCGACGCCGACTTCGATGACGGTGGTGGCCACCAGCACGCCCATGTGGCCGCCGGTGAAAAGCGACATCACCGCCTTCTTCTCCGGCGCCGGCATGCGCGAGTGCAGGAGGCCGACGACCACGCCGGGCAGCGCGGCCGTGAGGGTCTCGTGCGTCGCGCGGGCGTTCGCCAGGTCCAGGACCTCGCTTTCCTCGATCAGCGGGCAGACCCAGTACACCTGCCGGCCGGCGGCGACCTGGGCGCGGATCCGCTCCGTGACCTCCTCGCGGCGGCTGTCCGCCACCAGCTTGGTGACGATGGGCGTGCGCCCGGGCGGCAGTTCGTCGATGGTGGAAACGTCCAGGTCGGCGTAGTAACTCATCGCCAGTGTCCGCGGAATCGGCGTCGCCGACATCATGAGGAGGTGAGGCTCGCGCGGCATTTCTCCCTCCCCCGTGCGGGGGAGGGCCGGGGTGGGGGCGGGCACGTGCTCCCCAGAGGGGTTCGCAGCGGTGCTCGCCTTGCCGCGCAAGGCGAGCGGCTGCGCAACCCCCATCCCATCCCTCCCCCTCGAGGGGGAGGGCTTCACGGCGTCCCGCGCCGTGGAGGGCTCGACTTCTGGCACCGGCGCCGCCTTGCTCCGCAATGCCAGCCTCTGTTCCACACCGAACCGATGCTGTTCGTCGATGATGGCGAGCCCCAGCTTGCGGAATTGCACCTGCTCCTGGATCACGGCGTGGGTGCCGACCACCAGCGCCGCCTCGCCGCTGGCGACCATCTCCAGCATCGCGCCGCGCTCCTTCTTGCGCTGGCCGCCCGTCAGCCAGGCGACGCGCAGGCCGAGCGGCGCCAGCAGCGGCTCCAGCCAGCCGATCAACTTGCGGAAATGCTGCTCGGCGAGGATTTCGGTCGGCGCCATCAGCGCGCACTGCCAGCCGGCCGCGATGGCCACGGCCGCCGCCAGCGCCGCGACCACCGTCTTGCCGGACCCGACGTCGCCTTGCAGCAGGCGGTGCATCGGCACCTCGCGCGCGAGGTCCGCCGTGATCTCGCCGACCACCCGCCGCTGGGCCGCGGTCAGCGCGAAGGGCAAAGCCGCCAGCAACTGCTCCGGCAGCCCGCCGCCGCCGGCGACCAGGAAAGGTGAGCGCAGCCGCGCCCGCTCCCGCTTGCTTTGCAGCTGCGACAGTTGCTGCGCCAGGAGCTCCTCGGCCTTCAGCCGCTGCCAGGCCGGATGGCTGCGGTCTTCCAGCGTCGCCAGCGATACGTCGGGCGTCGGATGGTGCAGGAAGGCGAGCGACTCCTGCAGGCTCCACACCAGCGGCCGCAGCGTGTCGGTGACCCCTGGCGGAAAGGTGTCGGACAGTTCGGCCCGGGACAGCCCGCTCGCGACCGCCTTGCGCAGATACGCTTGCGGCAGGCCGGCGACCGTTGGATAGACCGGCGTGAGCGCCGCCGGCAGTTCGCCCCCGGCCGCCTGCCAGCCGGGATGCACCATCTGCCAGCCCAGGAAGCCGCCCTTGAGCTCGCCGCGGATGCGCAGTCGCTTGCCCACCGCCAGCGACTTCTGCTGCGACGGATAGAACGTGAAGAAGCGCAGGAGGCAGGTGTCGCTGCCGTCGTCGACGGTGACCAGCAACTGCCGCCGCGGGCGGTAGGCAATCTCGCAGGCCGTGACCGTCGCCTCGATCTGCACCACGTCGCCTTCGCGCGCGTCACGCAACCTGACGATGCGCGTCTCGTCCTCGTAACGCAGCGGCAGGTGCAGCGCGAGGTCGATGTCCCGTGCCAGTCCCAGCTTGCGCAAGGCTTTCTGGGGCTCGGTCAGTGCCTTGGTCTCGGGCATGGGACAATTCTGCCTCCCTGGGCTGCCCCCGATTCTCCGGACACTTCTATTTGCTACACGGCAGCTCCGTGTAGCTCCTCGAATCGTACTGGACTGAGGTACTGAAGCGTCGAGTGACGCCGCCGCGGGTTGTAGAAGCGCTCG
>NZ_VTOX01000015.1 GCF_012184415.1 Ramlibacter lithotrophicus | reverse complement strand
AGCTCTTGGCCCTGCCTCCCAACGCCGCACCGATCTGGGCCAGCGTCTGGCCCTGCTTCCACCTGCGCCACAGCTCGCGACTTTCCTGGATCGTCAGACGCCTTCTCGCTCTTGCCATACTGGTCTCTCGAACATCATGTTGAGGTGATGTTGCATTGACCAGTTGAAACCGCCGGCTTCTGCGTTCGGCTGTTAATTCACGTAGGCGAATCGCCTCCACGAAGCATCGGCACATCGGGCAGCGACCCCCGCCGCTGCTGCAGGAACCACGCCGCCGATTGCTGCAGCGTGACCGCATACGGCGTCCACTGCAGCCCCAGTTCGCGGCTGGCCCGGCCCGAATCGAGCTGCAGGTGCCGCTCCCACAGCCCCAGCAGGTTGGGCGGCAGCGGTACCGGCACCGAGCGCGCGTCGCCCAGCACGCGCTTGGCGAGGATCTCGGCTACTTTCAGCGGCGGACCGGCGAGCGTCGCGTCCAGCCGCAGTTGCAGCGACGACAGGCGGCGCACCGGCGTCGCGCCGATGGCGAGCGCCAAGTCGACGAAGTATTCGTTCCAGCGCGGGCTGTCCGGCGCCGCCAGGTTGTAGGTGCGCACGCCCGGCGCCGCATCGGCGCCGTGCAAGGCGGCGAGCACGGCCTGGCACACGTCTTCGACGTGGACCAGGTTCGACCAGCCGTCGCCGGCGATCCCCAGGTCGCCGAGCCGCCGCGCCTGCAGCAGGCGGCCGATCCGCCCCACCCACAGGTCGCTGCCCGGCCCTGCCACGCAGCCGGGCCGCAGCATCACCGCCGATCCGCCTTGCGCCGCGAACGCGGCGACGTGCGCCTCGGCTTCGCATTTGGCCTGGCCGTACCAGCCGAGCGAGCCGTCGGTCGCGACCGACTCGTCGACCCGGCCTTCCACGGCGCCATAGACCGACATGCTGCTCAGGTGAACCAGCCGGCGGCAGCCGGCGGCGAGCGCCCCCTCGGTGAGGACGCGGGCGCCTTCACCGATCGCCGATGCATTGCCGGCGACGCAATTGACCACGGCATCGATGCCCTGCAGGGCCTGCCGCACGGCCGCCGCGTCGCGGGTGTCGACGCGCACGCTCTCCACGCCCGCCACCGCGCTGCGCGAGGAGCCGCAGACCGGCGTCGCCCAGCCGCTGTCACGCAGCAGCGCGCAAAGCCGCGAACCAACGTAGCCGGAACCTCCCAGCACCAGCACTCTCATGACATTGCTCCATTCACGGCTGCCGCCGGCGCGGGCACGTGCGCCGTCGCGGGTGCGAGCCGCTGCGCCAGGTGCCGGCCCAGGCGCAGCGACAAGGCGATCAGCGTGAGCGTCGGATTGGCCTGGCTCGACGTCGGGAAGGCGGCGCTGCCGGCCACGAACAGGTCGTGCACCGAGTGCACGCGGCAGTCGCGGTCGACCACGCTGGTGCGCGGATCGGTGCCCATGCGGGCGGTGCCGATGTGGTGGCCGCCGTACGCGCCGAAGCGCATCAGGTCCTCCTCCAGCGTGTCGCGGTCGTACTCCAGCCGCCCGGTGCCGGTGCGCTCGAGTTCCTGCGCGATGAGATCCAGCGTCCCGCGCAACGATTCGATGTCCTCGGGGCTGTAGCGCCAGTCGACCCGCAGCTGCGGCATGCCCAGAGCGTCCTGTTTGTCGGTGAGCGTCACGCGGCTATCGGCGCGCGGAATCTGCTCGCCGTGCATCTCGAGGCTGAAGCGGTTGGTGCGGTTGCGCAGGATCACCGAAGGGAACTTGCGCTGCGCCAGCGTGCGTCTGGTGGCCCAGTGCGCCAGGAACGCCGCCGTGTCGACGGGATCGGTCATCACGTTCCACAGGTGGCGCGCGTACAGGCCGGCCGACAGGTCGGTGCCGTCGTTCAGGCGCTTGCCGTACTCGTAGCTGATGAACTTGCGCGACAGGAACAGTCCCGACAGCACGCCGTTGCGATGGCGCGGATCGGTGATGCGCGAGAAGTGCAGCCGCGCCACGCAGTTCGCGAGCCCGTGCCGACGCTGCTCCGCGGCCGTGATGGACAGGCGGCGGCGGGCGTAGATGCCTTCGGGCGTCACCTCGTAGCCGTGGCGCACGTCCTGCGGCCGGCCGTTGAAGACCAGCGTGCCGACGTTGCCGGCGATATGGCACTGGTAGTAGCGGCCGACCACGTCGTGTTCGTTCCCTATGCCCTGCGGCGCCACGTCGCGCGACGCGAGCAGCAGCCGCGCGGTCTCGAGGCCGCCCATCGCGAGCACCGTCGCGCGCGCGGCCACCCGGAAGCGCCGGCCGGCCAGGGTCGCCACCGCCACTTCGCGCACCGACCGGCCGTCCGCCTGCAGGCGGATCGCCGTGCAGTTGGCGCCCAGCAGCACCTGGATGTCGGGGGCGACGCGCAGGCGCCGCTCGTAGCGCCGCCCGAAGTTGGTCGGGCAGGAGAAGCGTTCCAGGCCGCCGGTGCGAACGACGTCGCTCTGGAAGCCGCGGATCATCGGCGGCGCGACGCCGCCCAGCGCTTCGTCGGCCTCGTAGGCGAACCGGCCGGCCTCGGACAAGGCATTGGCCTGCGGATAGAACGGCAGCAGGTCCTCGTAGGAGATCGGCCAGCCGCTGTGCGGCACCTGGCGCCGGGTCTCGAAGTCGATCGGGTCGAACGGCATCGAGCGGCCGCCCCAGATGGCGGTGGAGCCGCCGAGCCGGCGCTGGCGGTACTTGTCGGCCGGGCTGTGCAGGCGTTCGTCGGCGACCTCGCCCGCGTACAGCGCCTGGGTCGCCGCGTCCTCGTCCATGCGGCCCGACTCGAGCAGGATGATGCTCAGGCCCTGGCCCGACAGGGAGAGCGCCAGCGAGATGCCGGCCGCGCCGCCGCCCACCACGCAGACATCCGCGCGCAGGCAGGTGCCGTTCGCTATCGTGTCGGCGTCGAGGATCATGGCTGGGGCTCCACGGCCGGCGCGTCGCGGTGGCGCGCCGCGACGCCGAAGGCGCGCTGGTGGACGCGCGCGACCGCTTCGAAGAACCTCGGCAGCGAGAACTGCCGCTGGTACAGGGCGTGGCCGTTGTGTTCCAGCGTCTCGCGCAGGTGCGCGTCGCCCAGCACCTGCCGCAGCGCGGCCGCGATGCCGTCGACGTCGCCCGGCTTCACGTACAGCGTGTCCACGCCGTCGGTCAGCAGCGACGGTACCTCGCCGACTTCGGTGCAGATCACGGCCACCCCGTTGGCCAGCGCCTCCAGGATCACCAGCGGCAGCACCTCGTCGTAGGAGGGCAGGATCAGCACGTCGGTGTTGGCCAGCAGGGCGGCCGTCTGCGCCTGGTCGCACCAGCCGGGCAGCCTCACGAAATCGGCTATGCACAGTTGCCGCGCCTGGGCCCGGTAGCCTTCGACGTCGCCGCCGCCGGCGATGGTCACCTCCAGCCGCTCGCGATCGAATCCCGGGCGGGCCAGCGCCTGCAGCAGGTCGTCGACGCCCTTGAGGCGGCCGAGGTTGCCCAGGAACATGACTCGCTGGACGCCATCCACCGGCTTCGTGCGGCGCGCCTGGGTGGCGGCCGGCACGCCGTTGATGACGATCTCCACGCGATCGGCGGGCACTTTCAGCTCCTCGGTGACGAAGCGCCGCGCGGCCGGCCCGATCACGACGACGACGTCCGCCAGGCTGAACACCCAGCGCGCCAGGGCCCGCAGCGGTGCCGGCAGGCGGCGGTAGAAGCGCTGCATCTGCGCGTGCAGGTGCAGCACCACCGGCAGCCCCAGCGCGTGGGCCCACGCGATGATCGTCCCCTTGCGCACGAAGCTCAGGCGCTCGGCCACGTTGACGTGCACCCCGGCCAGCCGGCCCCCCAGGCGGCCCCACAGGATCTTTGCCAGCGCCGTCAGCAGCACCCACATCGACCAGGCCGCGCTGCGCGGGCCACGCGAGTCCAGCGGGCGCAGCTCGGCGGCGTCTTCGCTGCGCTGGCCCGACTGCGACTGGACCAGGTAATCGGTCACCTTGTACATGCCGCCACCCAGCGGCGTGAACGGCGCGGCGATGTAGATGAAGCGCCCGGCGCGCGCGCCGGCGGCTGCCGGCAGCGTGTCACCGGGAAGGGGCTGGGTTTCCTGCATGTTGGTCCTGCTGATCAAAGGCGTGCCGCTCGCGCGGCGCGTTCACGCGTAGTGCTGGCGCCGGGTCTCGGTCGCCTGCGGCGGCTCGTGCACGACGAGGCTGGGGATCGGCTCGCGCGCCGGCCGGCGCCGGGCGAACAGTCCGCGCGCCATGCCGGCTGCGTTGAAGCACCACGACACGACGGAATAGGTGGCGCGGCTGAACGAGCGCTTGCGCCACGCCATGACGACGAACGGCGCCGCGGCGAGCGCCGCGAACGAGGCCGCCCGCGCCGCCACCGGCAGCGGCCAGAAGGGCGTCGACGCCAGCACCAGCCACCACAGCAGCACGCCGGCGTAGATGCGCAGCTCGCGCAGGCGCAGCACCAGGCGCTGGCTCGGCTTGCCCAGGGCCGCGCGCACCAGCTCGCCGGCGCCGCACACGTAGCGGGCGCGCCAGCGGCGCATCAGCAGCTGGTAGGGCGGCGCGTCGTGGCCGTAATGCGTGACCGAATCGACCGGGATGCGCCACAGCTTCCAGTGCAGCGCCCGCAGCCGCACCGCCAGGTCGAACTCCTCGTACGCGTGCAGGTTGCGGTCCGACAGGTAGCCGGCTTCCTCCACGGCGCGCCGCCGGTACAGGCCGCCGCCGTCGAGCCGGTCGACTTCGCCCGGCGAGAGGTGCGCGGAATTGCGCAGCGCCCGCTCGCGGTACTCCAGGCTCTCCTCGTTCAGCTCCACCAGCCGGCCGCCGACGCCGGCGGCTTCCGGGTGCTGGGCCAGGAAGACGAGCGCCTGCGGCAGGAAGCCGCGCACCATCTGCATGTCGCCGTCCATGATGTAGACGTACTCGCCGCGCGAATGCTGGTAGCCCAGTTGCGGGCCGGCGCCGCAGCAGCGCTCGTGCGAGTGCACCAGCTGCACGATGCGGATCGGGTAGCGCGACGCCAGTTCGACGGTGCGGTCGGTGGAATTGCTGTCGGCCAGGATCACCTCGCCGCCGACCTCCGCAGCGGCGGCGAGGCTGCTTTCGATCGCCGCGCAGATGTTCTTTTCCTCGTTGAAGGCCTTGATGATGATCGACACGTGGCAGCGCGCCGGGCGCTGCGGGGCAGTCGGATGTTCGGCGCTCATGGCGTGTTCCCCTGATGCGAATAGACGCTGCCGGCGGCGAGGCGCCAGCGTTGCCAGCGGCCAGCCACCCGTCCGGGCAGCAGCAGCATGGCCGCGGTGAGTTGCCAGCGGCGACCCGCTGCCGCATAGCGCGCACGCCACAGGCAGCGCAGCGCATCGCTGCGCCGGCCCTCGGCCAGCAGGTCGCGCGCGAGCGTGATTTCCTGCTGCGCGACGAACCAGAGCGCGGCGTGGCGGTGCCTGGCCGGCAGGCTGCCGTCCAGCGCCCGCTGCCGCATGCGGCCGAGGAACGGTGCGAGCTCGCGGCGATGGCCGGCCGACAGCGAACCGGCGACGGCCGTGCGGTAGGCCGCGAGCTGGAGCGGGACCAGCGCCACCGGCGACTCGTCGGCCACCCGGAACCAGAGGTCCAGGTCCTCGCCGCACGACTCCCCGACCGGGAAGCAGGGCTGCATCAGCCGCAGCCGCTGCGCGCGCACGGCGACGCTGCCGGTGAAGAACGGGATGTCGACCATCCAGCGCGCGCGCAGGTCGTCGATCGTCTCCACTTCGGGCTCGCCTTCGGGCAGCGGCCAGGGGTCGAGCGATTGCGCCAGCGGATCCTCGATGCAGCGGAAACCCGCCGCCAGCATGTCGGCGTGGGGACAGGCGGCGTGCGCCCGGGCCAGGGTGGCCAGCAGCGCGGGATGCTGCCAGTCGTCGGCATCGAGGAACGCGACCCAGTCGCCGCGGGCCAGCGCGATGCCGTGGTTGCGCGCCGCCGCGACGCCGGCATTCTTCTGCCGCACGACGCGCACGCGGTCGCACCCGAGGGCTTCGACGCGCTCGGCGCCGCCGTCGGTGGAGCCGTCGTCGACGACGATGATCTCCAGGGCCGGCAGCTGCTGCGCCAGCACGGAGCGCACCGCGCCTTCGACGTAGCGGGCCTTGTTGTAGAGCGGGATGACGACCGAAAACTTCATGAAACGACCCGATAGCCGCGCGGCCGCGCCGCCGCGGGCAGGACCACCACGCGCGGGGCGTTGGCGGAAGCCAGCGTGACGAGCAGCAGCAGGTGGGTGAAGAACTCGGTGCCGTAGCCGAACATCAGCAGCGGCACTTCGCTCATGGAGCGCAGCGCCACCGCGATCAGCAGGGCGATGCTGAGCCCGCCCGTCGCTTTCGCCGCACGCAGCGACAGCGCGAGCAGCACGCCGGCGTACAGCACGAGGGCGGTGGCGCCGACGACGCCCGAGCGGGCCAGCGTATCCATGAACTGGTTGTGGGCGTTGGTCGCCTGCGGCATGTTGATCGCGGCGCGGAAGTCGTCGTCCCAGAGCCCCGGGCCATAGCCGAAGACGGGGCTGGCGCGCCACTCTTCCATCGCGACGACCCAGATCTGGTCGCGGCCGGTCATGCTCATGAGCTGCGCGCCTTCCTCGGTTTCCAGGAAGCTGGCCGCCTCGCCGCCGAGGTCGGCGAACAGCAGCAGCGCGACGGTGCCGGCGACGAAGACGATCGCGCCCAGGCACACCACGATGCCGAACGCACCTTCGCGCGGGTCGCCGATGCGGCGCCACACGGCGGCGCCATGGCGCACCGCCAGCATCGCCGCCGAGCACAGCAGGAAGGCGATCCAGGAAGTCTTGGACTGGGCGAAGAAAACGACGGCGAGCCCCAGAACCCAGCCCAGCACGGTGAGCCAGCGGCTCTGGAACGGCCGCACCCACAGGCACAGCAGGAAGGTCTGGGCGAACATCGCGAGCGCCACCGGGTGGGTGGCGAGCCCGCCGAAGCGCGGGATGCCGGGCAGAACCCCTTGCCGGTATGCGGTGTCGAGCACCATCGCCGGATTCACCACGGCCAGCACGGCACCGGCCGCAAGGAACAGGAACAGCGCGTTGCGGGCCGCGCCGAGGACGCGCTCACGGTCGTGCCCGGTCGCCAGCAGGGCCGCCATGCCGATCACCAGCGAGTAGAGGTATTCGTGCGAGAGCTGCGGGTGCGATCCGAACAGGGCCGGCGCCGCGACCGTGGCGCTCCAGTAGGCGATGAAGGCCCAGGCCAGCAGCGGCGCCGGCAGGTGCCGGCGCATCGCGACGTGGTTGACGAGCCGTTCGGCCGAGATCAGCAGCAGCACGAGCGACACGCCGCGCTGCAGCCAGGCGACGGCCGGGTGGAGGTACATGCCGCCGCCTTGCGCCAGGTCGGCGAACATCTGCGAGAGATTGCGGCCGGACAGCAGAACCGTGACGGCTACCAGGCCCAGCATCAGCGGCAGCATCCAGTGCAGGAAGCCCTGGGTGCCGGGCGTCGAACGGTCGGTGACGGTCATCGCGGCAGTCCTTCGGGGCGGGCGCCGAACGGCGCTTCGGGTGCGGTGCGCAGGAAGGGCATGAAGCGGGCCAGCACGGCGCGGGCTTCGGCGCCGAGCAGTTGCGGCCAGACGCCCAGCACCAGGAGCAGCACCGCCAGCGCGCCGGCGCTGCCGGCCGCCAGCGAGATGCCGGGCAGCGCGGACCCGGCCGCCGCGTGCCGGGCCGTGAGTACCGCCAGCGCGCACACCGCGGCGAGGCCGGCACCGCGGGCCAGCGGGCCGGCAACGACCAGCCAGTGCAGCCCCAGGGCGCGCAGCGCCGCGATGACGATGACGGCGGCCCGCGCGAAGATGATGAAGGCCGACACGGTGGCGATCGCGCGGATCCCGGACGGCGCCATGACCCACCAGGCCGGCAGCGCGATGGCCAGCAAGGGCAGCTGCAACATGTACTCGAGGTGCTTGCGCCCCGTGTTCCACAGCACCGGCGTCGAAATGCCCCAGCAGGCCCATGCCGGCAGGCACAGGAACAGCAGGCCCAGCACCCAGGACGACTCCGACCATGCCGCGCCGTACAGCAGCTGCACGAGGTCCGCCGACAGCAGGGCGAGCACGACGCCCGCCGGCAGGGCCAGCACCATGACGCAGGAGAGCGCCAGGCGCCAGCCTTGCGCGAGCCGCTGCGGATCGTCCTGCAGCCTGGCGCCGGCGGCGAGGAAGGTGGGCTGCAGCGCGCCGAGCAGCAGCGTGCTGGGAATCGAGGCCAGGTTGTAGGCCACGTTGTACAGGCCGACCGCGTAAGCGTTCAGCACGCGGCCGATCAGCACGCGGTCGATGTTGCCGAGGATCCAGTTGACGACGTTCGTCACGAAGACCGTGCGACCGGTGGCGAGCGCGGCGGCACCGCCTGCATGCGAGAGCAGCGGACGCAGCGGATGCGGCCGCGCAGCATAGGAGGTGATCAACACCATCGCCGCCTGCACCACGGCGGCGGTCCCGAGCGCGTACGGACCCCAGCCGTGCAAGGCCATGGGCACGCCGACCAGGAGGTAGCCGGCGGCATAGCTCGCGAGCTGGACCAGGCCCAGCATCCGGAAGTTGAGGTCGCGCTGCAGCAGGCAGGTGGCCGGCGCGCTCGCGGCCGTGAGCAGGCTGGCGATCGAGAGCAGCTGCACCATGCCCTCCACCCGTGCGTCGCCGAAGAACACGGCGATCGCCGGGGCGGCGGCGTACATCGCCAGCGCGCAGCCGCTGCCGACGATCACCTGCCACGTGAAGGAGAAGCGGATGTCGTCGTCGTCGACGGCGGGCAGCAGCATGAGGTTCCAGCTGAAGCTCGAGCCGGAGAGGAAGGCGACGAACGTCAGCACCGCGATGCCGATGCCGTACACGCCGTAGTTGTCGGGGCCCAGGATCCGCGCGAGCGCGACCTGCGCGCCGAACTGGAGCGCGAACCGCGCGACGGTCGTCGCGGCGCTCCACTTCAGCGCGCGTTCCGCCAGCGCCGCGAGGGCCCGCGACGTCATTGGCCGGACCCCCCGGAGCGGCGCAGCGCGATCGCCGTCATCACGGCCAGTGCCGCGATCAGCATCGCGGGACCCGTGCGGCGGGGCTGGTCCTCCTCGTCGGCCGCCTGCGCCTTGGGCGGCCCGGAGACCGACGGTGACTGCCGCATCGCGACTTCGCGCGGGCCGGCGGCCGCCGTCTTGATCAGGTCGCCGCCGGCCGGCTTGGGCAGCGGCGCCGCGGCGGCCGTCGCGGAGGTCCGGATCATGCCGGCGCCGGCGTGGACCTGCGCTGCCAGGGGCGTCGCGTCGACGCATTGGGCGGCCGCTGTGTGCGCAACAAGGCAGAGGACGATGGAAGTCAGCAATTGATGCATCTGTGTCTCCCTGGAATGCTGGAAGGTCGAAATGAAATTCTGCGCCGGCGACGTCGCGGATGGGGCCGCTCGGCTTGGCTCTTTCAGGCTATTCGTCGCCGTCGCACGCGAGCGAAGCGCCACGTGCGGCATACGCTGCGCGGCGCCCCGCGCCGCATGTTGCTGTACCGCATCCCGGCGTGGCAGGTCCATGGCGAAAAGTTCCCCTTGATGAGCGTGTCCGCGTCCCGCGTCAGGGGGCCGACACCCCGGTCGGTGCCGGCGCGCCAGCCGCAGCAGTGCGGCGCGCGAGCCGTCTGGCGAGCGCGCGGCTCCAGTCCCGGCCCGGCGTTTCGATCCAGCGATGGGTGAAGGCGCTGAACGCGATCGTGAGTGCCAGCACCACGCCGAACAGCGCCGTGCCCTCGACGGCGCTGCGCCCGAACAGTTCGACGGTTTCGCCGCTCGCCAGGGTGACCGGCGTCCACAGGTCCAGGTGCAGCGCGCGCTTGAAGAACACCGGCAGCAGCACGACCACGAGGTAGTGCGTGAGGTAGATCGAGTACGACAGCATCCCCAGCCACTTGAACAGCGGGCGCTGCAGCTGCCGGCTCCACCAGCCGCGCTCGTCGGCGAACACCAGGACCGCGGCGGCGAACACGAACGGCGCCAGCAGCGACCAGTTGCTCTTGCCGGCCCACGCGACGAACCACACCACGGCCGCCAGGGCCACGCACTCGAGCAGCGTCGCCGCCGTGCCGGGCCCTTCGGGACGCTCGCCGCGCAACCGGTACAGGCGCGCGCAGGCGACGCCCAGCGCGAAGCCGAACACGCAGCGCACCAGTCCCCAGTCGTACGTGACGTCCATGCCGGTGCTCGTCACCGACAGCAGGAACAGGGGCGCGGCGAGCGCGACCAGCGCCAGCATCCAGTGCCGCAGCCCCAGCGTGACGGAGACCAGGGCGAAGATGACGTAGGCCCACAGCTCGGTGCTGATCGACCAGCTCGGCGCATTCCAGCTCAGGGCGTCGTTGACGTGCAGGCTCTGCACCAGGAACACGTTGCTGAGGATCGTTTCGGGCTGGTTCTCGCCGACGAAGGCCTGCGGCCCCGGCGGGCTGATGCGGCCGATCACGAGCTTGGCGCCCTCCCAGGCGACGAACAGCGCCAGCATGAAGGCGTGCAGCGGGTACAGGCGGCCGACGCGCAGCACGAGGAACTGACGCACATCGGTCCACGTGCCGAGCCGCGTGCCGTAGTTCCACGCGATCACGAAGCCGCTGAGCACGAAGAAGAAGTCGACGAACAGGTAGCTGTTGCGGATCAGGTCCCACGAGTACACGGGGCTGTTGCCGTGGAAGTGGAACAGCGCGACCAGGCAGGCGCAGAGCCCGCGCCAGCCATCCAGCGCGTCGAAATGATTGGCGGTGTTCTTCGGTGCGGACATGCGCGCTGCGACAGTGGTTGTAGCGTGTGCTTCGATTACGTTGATCCTAGCGAAGCTCTGGCGCGAAATGGGCGACAGAGGCGTGCGCCTGCGGCGTCTGTCTGGCTTGTCCTACAGGGGTGTGGTTTGCTGTTCACTAGCATCGATTTCACGAGTGGCGCTCCGCCTCGCGTCAACGTGCCATGCGCAATCGCGGGGCACGCGCGGACGGCGCCATGCTTGCACCAAACCTGGTCCGACCCATGCGCTACAGCCGTTCCGAACACACCCGGGTGCAAACCCTGCAGAAAGAAGTCGCCCGGGCCGAGGAGGACTACCAGCGCCTGCGCGCGGCCTACCTCGACATCGCGAAGAACGAACCCGGCCATGAAGTCGCGCTCGCCATGATCGGCGCCGACATGGATCGCGCCCACGCGCACCTGCAGGAACTGATCGGGCTGCCGCGCCTGCCGTTCACGCACGAGCCGAGCACGGTCGTGCGGCGCGAGGCGCAGCGGATCACTCACGACAACTGAGCTGCCGCCGGGCTCATGATTCCCTACGACGTCGATCCGAGCCTGCACGATCACGAGCCCGGACCGCCCGTGCTGAACGACGGCTTCTCGCCGCCGGACCGGCCGCCGCCGCCCCGGCCCGATGGCGAGACCGGGCAGGCATCCCCTGCGCTGGACAGGTCCCCGCGCGCCGCGCGATGATGCGGGGCATGGCCACCCATCCCGTCGAGCCCGAACCGCTGCCGCCGCAACCCGAGCCGGGGCAGGAGAATCCGACCCACCTGCCGGTGGAGCCGGAGTTCGGTCCCATGCTGCCGCCCGCGGAGCCCGAAGACCCGGGCGTCAAGCCGCCCACCATCTGAGGAGCGACATGAACGACGTCACCCGAGGCGGCCGCGTGCCGCCGGAACCCGGCCAGCACAAGGAAGAGCCGGAGCAGGGCATGGAAGACGACATTCCGTCCGAGGACCACGACGCGGACGGGACGCAGCCGCGCGACTCGGGCGGCGACCCCGACCTGGAATGACCATGAGCACCGCATCCGCTCCCAGCCCGGCGCCGACCGAGCCGCCCAAGCCGGCGAATCCGGAGCCACTGCACGAGACGGAAGCCCAGGACCCGGAAAAGGGGCGCGTGAAGACGCCGCAGCCCGGCAAGTCCGAGCACCCGAAGCAGTAGGCCTCAGGCTGCGAGGCCCAGCAGCGGCTGCGCGCCTTCGTCGAGGCCCGCCACCGGCGCCGCCTTGGCCAGCGCCATCCACACCCCGAACGGCAGGCCGTTGCGGCCGCGGCGCGGCGCGGCGCGCGCCAGCACCAGGCGGCCGTGCTCGACGACGAGCACGCCGCATTCGGGCGGTACCTCGTCGGGCGCCGCGATGCAGCGGCCCCTGGCGTCGCAGCCGAGCACGTACCAGCATTCGCCGATGTCGAGGTAGGCGGCGCGCTTGGCCCCGTTGCGCAGGTCGCCCAGCAGGTCGGCGCGGCGCACCTTCACTTCGTGCACGACCGGGTCGACGTACGTCGCCACCGTCGTGTTGCGGATCGAGAAGACGTCGGGCTTCGCGATGCACCAGCGCGTCGCCGCCGCGCCTTCGGCGGGGACCTGCGCCCGCAGCGAGAGTCCGCGCCATGCGACGCGGCCGGCGCGTCCCATCTCGCGCGCAACCCGCTCCACCAGCGCCTCGTGAGCGGAGAAGGAGGCGCGGTTGCCGACGGCTGTCGCGGCGAGCAGTTGCACGCCGGCATCGGTCACGCGCAGTGTTTCGTGGCCGGAGGGCGCGTGCACCCGCTCGAGCAGGCCGGCGGCGAGCAGGTCGACCTCGAGCAGGTCGTGGCATGGCCAGCCGGCCGAGCGCCAGATCTCGCGCAGGCGACGCGCGTGGGCCTTCCCAAGCGGGGGCGGCGCCGCTTCGGCGGAGGAGGGCGGGCGCTGGGCGGTCATTGCGGCGGCGGCCAAAGCGCAGCAGTGTAGCGCCGCGTACCGCTGCCGTAGGCACGGTCCCACGGCCGTTGTGGCGATTGCCTGATCGTGCGGCCATCCCTGCAGCACACAATCGCCGCATGGTTGAGAGAGCGACATACGGCATCACCGCCGTCCGCTACGCGGGCGCGCAGATCGTGGAGGCGATGATGGGCCTGATCGACAGCTCGCAGAAACGCTGGGACCTGCGCCCCGCGCCGACGCGGCTGACGGAGGTCGTGGACCGCCTGGTCGAAGGCGACACCGTGATCAGCCTGTTCCCCGACGACGAGGGCCGCCTGCAGCCCGGCCCGGAGGTGAAGGTGGACGTGCTGCCCGAAGGGACGGAGACGCTGGCGCTTGACCCGGAGGCGCCGGGACGGACTCTGCGGGACCTCCCTCGGTTCTGAATTCGGGAGCGGACCTCGGTACGCAGACGCCGTCCCTGCGTACGGGTTTATTTCCCCCGCGCCGGCAGCTTCAGCCACCCCGTCGACAAGGCCGTCCCGCACACGATGATCGCGCCGCACAGCAGCATCCACGGCGTCACGGCTTCGCCCAGCAGCAGCGCGCCGTAGAACACCGCGAACACCGGCACCACGAACGTCACGGCCAGCGCCCGCGACGGGCCGGCATGTTCGATCAGCCGGAAGTACAGGATGTACGCGATGCCCGTGCACGCCACGCCCAGCGCGACCACGGCGGCCCAGGCATCGGCACCGGGCATCCGCGCCGGCCACAGCCACAGCGCCGGAACGACGAGGGCCAGGGCGGCGCCGAGCTGGCTGCCGGCGGCCGTCACCATCGCCGGCACGCCGGCCATGTAGCGCTTCGTCGCGCTCGCGGCGACGGCGTAGCACAGCGTCGCCACCAGGCAGGCCAGGATCGCCCAGACCGGCGCGATTCCCGAGGCGCCCGGCTTGAAGCGGGCCTGGTCCCACGCCAGCAGTGCCACGCCGCCGAAGCCGATCGACAGGCCGACCATGCGCGAAACGCTCGGCCGGTCGCCCAGCCACAGCCACGCGACGACGGCGCCGAACAGCGGCACCGTCGCGTTGAGGATGCCCGAGAGCCCCGTCGTGATCGACAGCAGCGCGAACGAGAAGCAGACGAACGGAATCGCCGAATTGAGGATGCCCAGCAGGCAGGCCATCTTCCAGTGGCGGCGGAACGACGGGCCGAGGCCGCGCAACCGCACCAGCGGCAACAGGCAGGCCGCCGCGATGAATACCCGCACCGCCGCCGTCGGCAGCACGCCGAAGTCGTGGACGGCCGTCTTCATGAAGAGGAACGAAGCGCCCCAGATCGCGCCCAGCAGCACGAATTCGGCGACCCAGGCGCGTGGCGGCGCCACGGCCAGCGCTGGCGCCGCCAGCGGCTTGTCGGCACCCGTCATGCGGCGCCCTCGAGTCGCAGCAGCGCGCGCTTGCGCTCGAGGCCGCCGGCGTAGCCCGTCAGTGAGCCGTCGGCCCCGACGACGCGGTGGCACGGCACCACGATCGACAGCGGATTGCGGCCCACCGCCGCCCCGACCGCGCGGACCGCCGCCGGACAGCCGGCACGTGCACCGAGCGCCCCGTAACTGATCGTCTGTCCGCGCGGGATCGTTCGCAGCGCCTGCCACACCGACCGCTGGAACGGCGTGCCGCCGGCGACGTCCAGCGGCAGGTCGAAGCCGTCCCGCCGCCCGGCGAAGTAGTCGTCGAGCTGGGCCATCGCCTCGAGCAACACCGGATGATCCGGCGCCTGCCGCCACCCGGAGCACTCCGGGAGGTGGCGCTGTCCTTCGAACCAGGCTCCCGCGAGGCCCGCTTCGCTCGCCGCCAGGATCATGGGGCCGAGCGGGCTGGCATGGCGCGCCTGCACCAGCGAAGGATGGAATTTCATGCTGACTCCTCGAGCACCGGCGACGGCGCTGCGGTGGATGGGGACGGCACTGCCAGGCCGTGCCAAGCGCGGATCACGGCATAGCTGCGCCACGGCCGCCAGGCCTCGGAAGCAGCGAGCGCCGCCCGCGCCGGCCGCGGCTCGCCTTGCACGCCGAGCGCCTTGTGCAGCGCGACGTCGCCCGATGGGAACGCGTCGGGCCAGCGCAGCGCCCGCATCGCGATGTACTGCGCCGTCCAGTCGCCGATCCCCGGCAGCGCCGTCAACGCCTGCAGCGTCGCCGCCAAGTCGGCGCTGCCGTGCAGCTCGAGCCGCTGCTCGTGGACGGCGCGCGCGATCGCGACGATCGCCGCCTGCCGTTGCCGCACGATGCCCAGCTGGCCGAGGGCGTCGCCGCTCGCGTTTGCCAGCACGGCCGGTTCGGGAAACAGGCGCGTCAGCTCGGGCCACGGCGTCGCGATCGGTTCGCCGAAGCGGTCGAGCAGCCGCTGGGCCAGCGTCCGGGCCGCCGCCACCGTGATCTGCTGGCCCAGCACGGCCCGCACGGCCAGCTCGTAGCCGCTCAGCGCGCCCGGCACCCGCAAGCCGTCGCCGCCGGGAAACGGCCCGTGCAGCACCTTGTTGATGTTGCGCGGATCGGCGTCGAGGTCGAACGCGCATCGGACCCGCCGGATCACGAGCGGCAGGACGGGGGCCAGCGAGTCGGCGACCCGTAGCACCAGTTGGTGATGGGCCGCGTCGAACTGCACCGCCAGCCAGCCACGGTGGACGCAGCCTCCGGCCTCCACGGCCAGCGTTCGCACCAGGCTGCCGCCGTCGGCCGCCTCCCGCACCAGCTCGACGCCACGCAGTTGCCGCTGCGCGAAGAAGGCCAGCATGGCCACCGTGTCGTACGGCGGCCGGTAGCCCAGGCGCACGGTGACGCCCTGGCCGTGCCGCTCGGCCCCTTCGCGCCGCAACTGCGTCGGATTGAGTCCGTAATGGGCCACGAACGCCGCGTTGAAGCGCCGCACGCTCGCAAAACCGCTCGCCAGGGCCACCTGCGTGACGGGCAGCGCCGTGTCCGCCAGCAATTGCTTGGCCGTCAGCAGCCGCCGGGTCTGCAGGTACTGCACCGGCGAAACGCCGAACTGGGCTTCGAAGATGCGCCGCACGTGGCGGTCGCTGACGCCGAGCCGGGCCGCCAGTTGCTCGACCGACGGAACGGTGCCGCCCCACGCTTCGGGATCCTCCAGCAGCCGGGCTGCCTGGTGGGCGAGGATGGCGCTTGCATCCTGGACCGACCAGGCGACCGAACGCGGTGCCAGCTCGGGACGGCACCGCAGGCACGGCCGGAAGCCGGCGCTTTCGGCCTGGGCCGCGTGGCCGAAGAAGCGGCAGTTCTCCCGCTTGGGCGTCCGCACGCGGCACACGGGCCGGCAGTAGATGCCGGTCGAGGTGACGCCGGTGAAGAACGAGCCGTCGAAGCGGGCGTCCCGCGCCTTCAGGGCGAGGTAGCAGGCGTCCGGTTCGAGGTCGGAGACATACGGGCTCATGGCGCCGATGATAAGCAGCGGCCGGCGCCGGACTGGCCGTTTTCGGACATGTTGCCTGCGGGCGCCGGCCTAGAATGGTCGATCACCTTCGAGCATCACCTCATCCAGGAAGCGACCCCTCCATGCAGTTCTCGCCGAGCATCTTCAAGGCCTACGACGTCCGGGGCGTCGTCCCCAGCACCTTGAACGAGGCCGTCGCCGAGTCGCTCGGCCGCGCGTTCGGCGCCATGGCCCGCGCCGAAGGCGAGACGGCCGTCGCCGTCGGCCGGGACGGCCGCCTGTCCGGTCCCTCGCTCAGCGCCGCCCTCGTCCGCGGGTTGTGCAGTTCAGGCGTCGACGTCATCGACATCGGGCTCGCCACGACGCCCATGCTGTACTTTGCCGCCAGTACCCTCTGCTCCAGCGGCATCCAGCTCACCGGCAGCCACAACCCGAAGGACTACAACGGCTTCAAGATGGTCCTCGCCGGCCGCGCCATCTACGGCGAGGAGATCCAGGCCTTGCGCCACGCCATGGAAGCCGGCGGCCCCGCCGCCGAACAACCCGGCACGGTCCGCAACGTCAACGTCCTCGCCCCGTACCGCGACCGCATCGCCGGCGACGTCAAGCTGGCCCGGCCCCTGAAGATCGTCGTCGATTCCGGCAACGGCATCGCCGGCGCCTCGGCTCCCGGCATCTTCCGGGCCCTCGGCTGCGAAGTGATCGAGCTGTTCAGCGAGGTCGACGGCGATTTCCCGAACCACCATCCCGACCCGAGCAAGCCGGAGAACCTGCGCGACCTCATCGCCGCCATCGGCGAGCATGGCGCCGACCTCGGCCTCGCCTTCGACGGCGACGGCGACCGGCTCGGCATCGTCACCCGGGGCGGCAACAACATCTATCCCGACCGCCAGATGATGCTGTTCGCCCGCGACGTGCTGTCGCGCGTGCCGGGCGGCACGATCCTGTTCGACGTGAAGTGCACGCAGCGCCTCGCGCCCGCCATCCGCGAGGCCGGCGGCGTGCCGCTGATGTACAAGACCGGGCACTCGCTGATCAAGGCGAAGATGAAGGAAGTCGGCTCGCCGCTCGGCGGCGAGATGAGCGGCCACATCTTCTTCAAGGAGCGCTGGTACGGCTTCGACGACGGCACGTACGCCGGCGCCCGGCTGCTGGAGATCCTCTCGCGCCACGACGATCCGAGCGCCGTCCTCGACGGGCTGCCGACCAGCTTCTCGACGCCGGAGCTGAACGTGAAGTGCGCCGAGGGCGAGCCGCACGTCCTCGTGCAGCGGCTCGTCGCCAGCGCGCGGTTCGCGCCGCCGGCCCAGGTTTCGACGATCGACGGCGTCCGCGTCGACTGGCCGGACGGGTTCGGGCTCGTGCGGGCGTCCAATACGACGCCGGTCCTCGTGCTGCGGTTCGAAGGCCACACGCCGGAGGCGCTGCATCGGATCGAGGGCGAGATGCTGGCCCTGCTGCGCAGCGTGAAGCCGGATGCGCAGGTCGGGGCGGCGGCGCACTGAGTCGGTACAGGAAAGCCGGCAGACGGCTCTCGGCCACAATGACGGCCTGTGAACATCCTCATCGTCAAGCTCTCGTCCCTCGGCGATGTCGTGCACGCCATGCCGGCCGTGCAGGACCTGCGGGCCGCCCGACCTGATGCTGCGATCGACTGGGTGGTCGAGGGCGGCTTCGCGCCACTCGTGCAACGCTGCGATGGCGTGCGCCACGTCATCGCCTTCGGCCTGCGCCGCTGGCGCAAGGCCCCGCTGGCGCCCCGGACGCGCGCCGAATGGCGGTCCTTCCGCGAGCAGCTGCGCGGGCAGGCCTATGACGCCGTCATCGACCTGCAGGGCCTGACGAAATCCGCGCTCGTCGCCCGTGCCGCGCGGCTCGCGCCCGACGGCCGGCGCTATGCGATGGCCAACCGCACCGAGGGCTCCAGCTACGAAGCGCCGACGCGGTGGCTGGCCGACGTCGCCGTTCGCATCGAGCCGCACGTGCATGCCGTCGCGCGCTCGCGCGAGCTGTGCGCCCGCGCGTTCGGCTACGAAGTCCCGCACGAACTGCGCTTCGGCCTGCGCGCCAGCGCCGCCGCCGCCGGTGATCGCCAGCCTTGCGTCGCCTTCGTCCATGGCACGTCGCGGGCCGACAAGTGCTGGCCCGAAGCGCACTGGATCGACCTCGGCCGGCGGCTCGTCGCGCAGGGTTTCGGCGTCGGACTGCCGCACGGCGACGACACCGAACTCGAGCGCGCGCAGCGGCTGGCGCAGACGCTCGGCCCGGCCGCGCAGGTCTGGCCGCGCGCGGGGCTCGGCGAACTGACCGACCGCCTGGCCGCCTGCAGCGGCGTCGTCGGCGTCGACAGCGGCCTCAGCCACGTCGCCGTCGCCCTCGACCTGCCGCACGTGCAGATCTACAACTTCGACACGGCCTGGCGCACCGGCCCGCTGCCGGGGCCGGGCCGTACGCGCCAGCGGTCCGTCTACGCGGAGCCCACCCCTTCGGTCGATGCCGTGTGGGAGGCGTGGCGCGAGGTGAGCACGGCGTGATCCGGCCGCTCTACTCGCTCCTGCTGATCGGGGCGCAGCCTTTCCTGCGCCGCAAGCTGCGCCGCCGCGGCGCGGCCGAGCCCGGCTACCTCCATGCGATAGACGAACGCTTCGGACGTTACCGCACGGCGGCGGAACCCGGGGCACTGTGGATCCATGCCGTGTCGCTCGGCGAGACGCGCGCCGCCGCGATCCTGCTGGAACGCCTGCGCGAGCGCGATCCGTCGCTGCGGGTGCTGCTGACGCACGGCACGGCGACCGGCTGGGCCGAAGGCGAGCGCCTGCTGCGCACCGGCGACTGCCAGGCCTGGCTGCCCTGGGACACGCCGGGCGCCGTGCGCCGCTTCCTGGAGCATTTCCGGCCCAGCGCCGGCGTGTTGATGGAAACCGAGGTCTGGCCGAACGTCGTGGCGGAATGCCGCGCCCGGCAGGTGCCGCTGGTGCTCGCGAACGCGCGCCTGAGCGGGAAGTCGCTGGCGCAGGCGCGGCGGCTGGCGCGGCTCTCGCGTCCTGCGTATGGCGGCCTGGCGGCCGCGTGGGCGCAGACCGAGGCGGATGCACAACGACTGCGCGAAGCCGGGGCCAGCGTCCAGGGCGTGTTCGGCAACCTCAAGTTCGATGCCGCGCCCGATCCGGTGCAACTTGCGCAAGGCCGTGCGTGGCGCGCCGCGCTGGGACTGCCGGTCGTCATGTTCGCCAGCTCGCGCGAGGGCGAGGAAGCGCAGTTCCTGGACGCCGTGCGGGCGCTCGGCGACGCGGCGGCTGGCATCCGCTGGCTGATCGTGCCGCGCCATCCGCAGCGGTTCGACGAGGTCGCGGCGCTCGTCGCGGCGCGCGGCTTCGGCATGGCCCGCCGCAGCCAGTGGGCCGCGCCGCCCGAAGACGCGCAGGTGTGGATCGGCGATTCGCTGGGCGAGATGGCGCTGTACTACGGGCTGGCCGATTGCGCCTTGCTGGGCGGCAGCTTCGAGCCGCTGGGCGGCCAGAACCTGATCGAGGCGGCGGCGTGCGGCTGCCCGGTCGTGATGGGACCGCACACGTTCAATTTCGCGGAGGCGGCGGCACTTGCGCAGGAGGCGGGTGCGGCGCTGCGCGTGGGCGGCATGGAGGAGGGGGTCCGCGCGGCGATCGAGCTCGGGATGGATGCGCCGCGCCGCGAGGCCACCGCCGCGGCCGGCCTGTCCTTCGCCGCCGCCCACCGCGGGGCGGCGGACCGCACGGCGGAGGCGGTACTGGCGTTGATCCGGGGCTAATGCAAACAGCCGGACGCAAAAGCCGCAGAGGTTACGCAGAAGCCGCAACAGCGTACGGCTGTCCGCTCCCGCTTCCCTACTTCGCCAGCAAGGCGTTCAACCGCGCCAGGTCTTCAGGCAGCAGCGTCCCCGCCGCCTGCCGCAGCTTCAGGTGCCCCACCAGCACGTTGTAGCGCGCCTGCGCCAGGTCGCGTTTCGTCTGGAACAACTGGCTCTGCGAGTTCAGCACGTCGATGTTGATCCGCACCCCCACCTGGTAGCCCAGCCGGTTCGCATCCAGCGCGCTCAGGCTCGAAGCCTCGGCCGCCTCCAGCGCCTTCACCTGGCCCTGGCCCGACACCAGCCCGAAGAAGGCGCTGCGGATCGCCTGCGCCACCGCGCGGCGGCTCGCCTCCAGGTCGGCCTGCGCCCGCTCCTCGAGCGACAGCGTCTCGCGGATGCGGTTCTGGGTCGCGAAGCCGGCGAAGAGGGGCAGGTTGAACGACAGCCCCATGCTGGCCGTGTTGCTGCGCGTCGAGGTCGGCACCGAAGCGCTGCCGCCGGGGTTGCGGTTGACGCCGTAACTGGCCGTGAGGTCCAGCGTCGGCAGGTGGCCGGCCTTCGCCTTCTCGGTCTCCAGCTGCGCGATCTCCACCGCCGTCTTCGCTTGCCGGATCGCCGGGCTGTTCTCCTCGCCCTGCTGCACCCAGGCATTGACGTCGGCGGGCTCGGGCGCCGGCACCGCGGCCGGCAACGCGAGCGGATTGGGCTTCACGTTCGGCTTGCCGACGAGCGAGTCGAGCGCCAGCTTCTTGACCCGCAGGTCGTTCTCGGCCGCGATCTCCTGCGCGATCACGAGGTCGTAGCGGGCCTGCGCTTCCCGAGTGTCGGTGATCGTCGAAGTGCCGACCTCGAAATTGCGCTTCGCCGACTCGAGCTGTTCGCCGACGGCCGTCTTCTGCGCCTGCACGAAGGCCAGCGTGTCCTGCGCCGCCAGCACGTCGAAATAGGCCTGGCTCACGCGGACGATCAGGTCCTGGCTCGCGGAGGTCAGTTGCGCCTGCGCCAGGTCCACCTGGCGCTTGCCTTGCTCCCAGGTCGCGAAGTTCGCCGGCCGGTACAGCGGCTGTGACGCGCTGATGGTGGCGCTCTGGGTCGTGATGCCGCGGTCGACCTGCGGGACCGTCGACTCGAAGTTCGATCGGACGAGGCCGGCGCCGAGGTTGGCGGACGGCAGCACGCCGGCCCGCGCCTGCTCGGCACGGAACAGGTTGGCGTCGTACTGCGCCTTCGCCGACTGCCATGTGGCGTCGTAGGCACGCGCCGATTCGTACAGCTCCAGCAGGCTCTGCGCGCGGACCGGCGCGATGCCGGCCACGGCCAGGGCGAGCGCCAGGGGAAGAAGCCGCAAGCTCGTCATGATCCCTCCTTGGGTTGTCTTCGTTTCAGTAGCGCGGCACGGCGGGGTCGAGTTCACGCGACCACAGTTCGATGCCGCCGGCCACGTTGGCGACGTCGCTGAATCCCTGCTGCTGCAGGAACATGGCGACGCGCTGGCTGCGGCCGCCGTGATGGCACAGCACCGCCACCGGCTGCGAGCGATCGAGCTCCTGCAGGCGCACGGGAATGAGGCTCATGGGGATCGCGACCAGCTCGAAGCCGTCGGGCTTGATGCTCGCGGTGGCGAGCTCCCACGGCTCGCGCACGTCGAGCACCACCGCCGGACGGCCGGCCCCGGCGTGCGACTGGATCCACGCGGCGAGCTCCGCCGGCCGCACCTGATCGATCAACGCGTCGTCCCCTTCAGAACTGGAACCGGGCCGGCTCCGGGAAATTCTGCAGCCGCGGCGCCACGGTGTCCCAGGGCTGGGCCGTCGTGTACGTGCTCTCGCCGGTGCGGGTGATGAGCGTGCCGCGCATCACCGGGTCGAAGCCGACGATCGCCGACAGGCGCCCGCCGATCTTCAGTTGCGACAGCAGGGCCGCGGGCACCTCGGCCACCGAGCCGCTGAGGACGATGACGTCGAACGGCGCTTCGCCGGGCAGGCCCTTGCAGCCATCCGCCTTGCGCACCTCGACGTTGGTGACGCCGGCGCGCTGCAGGTTCGCGCGGGCCAGTTCCACCAGCTGGGGGTGCAGTTCCAGCGTGATCACGCGCTGCGCGCGCTGGGCCAGCAGGGCGGCCATATAGCCCGAGCCGGCGCCGACTTCCAGCACCTTGTCGGTCGGCTTGAGCCGCAGTTCCTGCAGGATGCGGGCCTCGATCAGCGGCTCCAGCATGCAATGGCCGTTGCGCAGCGCCTCCTCGGCGGGCTCGACCAGCGGGATGCGCAGTTCGGCGAAGGCCAGGGCCTTGTCGGCCAGCGGCACGAACTCCTCGCGCCGCACCGCCGAGAGCACGGAGATCACTTCGTCGTCCGTCACGTTCGAGGTGCGGATCTGCTGCTTGATCATGTTCGCGCGGGCGAGGTCGAGGTTGCTGAGGTTCGTCATTGGAGAGCTCCGTTTCACAAGGTCATGTCATCAATTCTAGAGGCCGGCACCGCGCGGGCACCGCCGCCGGCGGGGCGCCGCCGCCGCAGCCACGCGGCCAGGTCGTCGAGGTAGCAGTACACGACCGGCACCACCACCAGCGTCAGCAGCGACGACGTGATCACGCCGCCGATCACGGCCTGGCCCATCGGCGCGCGTTGCTCCGACCCCTCGCTCATCGCGAAGGCCAGCGGCACCATGCCGAAGATCATGGCAAGCGTCGTCATCAGGATCGGGCGCAGCCGCACCTTGGCGGCGTGCAGGAGCGCCTCGGTGCGGTTCATGCCCTGATCGCGCATGCGGATCGCGAAGTCCACCAGCAGGATCGCGTTCTTGGTCACCAGTCCCATCAGCATCACGATGCCGATCACCGAGAAGATCGACAAGGTCGAGCCGAACGCCAGCAGCGACAGGACCACGCCGATCAGCGTCAGCGGCAGCGACGTCATCAGCGCCAGCGGTTGCAGGAAGCTCCTGAACTGGCTGGCGAGGATCATGTAGATGAAGATGACGGCCATCGCGAGGGCCGAGACGGCGTAGTCGAACGACTCGGCCATGTTCTTGGTGGAGCCGCTGAACTTGTACGAATAGCCCGGCGGCAAGGCAACGCCTTCCAGGCGCTGTTGGATCTCGTCCGAGATCTCGCCGGCGGAGCGGCCGGCGGCGTTGCCGCTGATCGCCACCTCGCGGGTGAGGTCGCGCCGGTTGATCTGGTTCGGGCCCGTCGCTTCGCGCACCTGCGCCACCTGGTTCAGGCGCACGATGCGGGCGCTGCCGTCCGGGTTGCTGCCCAGGGCGAACGGAATGCGCTCCAGGTCCTGCGGCGTGGTGCGCGCGTCGGGCGCCATGCGCACGTTGACGTCGTAGGTCTGGTCGTCCGGCGCCCGCCAGTTGCCTACCGTCTGGCCGGCCACCAGCGTGCGCAGGGCGCCGGCGATCTGCGCCACCGACAGGCCGAGGTCGGACGCGACGTTGCGCCGCACGTCGACGGCGATCACGGGCTTGTCGGGCTTGACGCTGGAGTCGAGGTCGACCAGCCCCGGCACGGCGCGGATGCGCTCGGTCAGCAGCCTGGACAGCCGCTCCAGCTCCTTCAGGTCCGGGCCCAGCAGCGAGAACTCGATCTGCTTGTAGCCGGCCACCGCGTCGAGCAGGCCGACGTGGGTCACCGTGATCCCCGGCACCTGCTTCAGTCGCTCGCGCAGCACGGTGGACATCTCGTCGACGCTGCGCGTGCGCCGCTGGCGGTCGACCAGCCGCACGTAGACCGAGGCGTAGATCTTGCCTTGCGCGTTGGCGGTGTTGATCGTCGTCAGCGTGTAGTCGACTTCCGGCGCCTCGCGCAGGATCGCCTCCACCTGGCGCGCCTTGGCCTCGGTCGCTTCCAGCGACGAGCCCACCGGCGTGTTGAAGTTCAGCGTCGTTTCGGAGAAGTCGGCCTTGGGCACGAACTCGGTGCCCAGCAGCGGCAGCATCGCCACGCTCAACCCGAAAATCGCGACGGCGGCGACCAGGGTCAGCAGCCGGTTGCGAAGCGACCAGCGCAGGATGCCCTGGTAGACCTCGCCCAGCGACTCGGTCGCGTGGTGGAACCAGCCGGTGACGCGGCCGATGGTGCGGTCATACAGGCCCGGGTTCGCCTTGCGCCTGCCGTGTGCCTCGATCTCGGGGTCGTGCCAGATCGAGGACAGCATGGGGTCCAGCGTGAAGCTGACGAACATCGAGATCAGCACCGCCGCGACGATGGTGACGCCGAACTCGTGGAAGAACTTGCCGATGATCCCGCCCATGAAGCCGATCGGCAGGAACACGGCGACGATCGAGAGCGTCGTCGCGAGCACCGCCAGGCCGATTTCATTCGTGCCTTCCATGGCGGCCTGGTACGGTGGCTTGCCCATCTGGACGTGGCGCACGATGTTCTCGCGCACCACGATCGCGTCGTCGATCAGCAGGCCGACGCACAGCGACAGCGCCATCAGCGTCACCATGTTGATGGTGAAGCCGAAGGCATGCATGAACAGGAAGGTGCCGATCAGCGCGATCGGCAGGGTGAGCCCGGTGATCACCGTCGAGCGCCAGGAGTTCAGGAACAGGAAGACGATCAGCACCGTGAGCAGCGCTCCTTCGACCAGCGTCTTGCGCACGTTCTCCACGGCGACGCGGATCGGCCGGGAGGCGTCCGTCACCGGCGCCAGCCGCAGGCCCGGCGGCAGCTGGGCCGACATGCCGGCCAGCGTGGCGGCGAGCCCGTCCACCACCTGGATCGTGTTCTCGTCCTGCGACTTCTGCACCGTCAGCAGCAGCGTGCGCTCGCCGTTGTAGAGGGCCAGGCTGTCCAGTTCCTGGGCGCCGTCGGCCACCCGCGCCACCTGCCCGACCCGCACCGGAAAGCCGTTCTTGCGGGCCACGATGATCTGGGCGAAGTCCTCGGGCCGCTCCATGCGGGCGGCGATCTGCACGACGCGGTCCTGCGCCAGCGAGCGCACGGCGCCGACCGGCAGGTCCTGGTTCTCGTTGCGCACCGCGGCGACGACCTGGTCGGTCGTGATGCCCATCGCCTCCATGGCGGCCGGGTTCAGGTACACGTTGATCTCGCGCCGGGTGCCGCCCACCAGCGTCACCGAGCCGACGCCGCGCACGTTCTCCAGCCGTTTCTTGAGCACCTGGTCGGCCCAGTTGGTGAGTTCGACCGGGCTCAGCGCCTTGCCGCGGCTGGCGTCCGGGAGCACGGCCACCGACCAGATCGCGCGGCTGGCCGGATCGAAGCGCAGCACCCGCGGTTCCTTGACCTCGTCGCGCAGCAGCGGCCGGATGCTGGCGACCTTCTCGCGTACGTCCTCCGCCGCCTTGCGCCCGTCGATGTGCAGCTGGAACTCGATCACGACGACGGCATAGTTCTCGTAGGTGCGCGAGTACAGCGAGCTGATGCCGGCGATCGAATTGACGCCTTCCTCCAGCTTCTTGGTCACCTCGCTCTCGACGATCTCGGGCGACGCGCCCGGATATTCGGCGGTGACCACGACGACCGGGAAGTCGATGTTGGGGAACTGGTCGACCTTCAGCCGCTGGTACGAGAACACGCCCAGCACCACGAGCGCGAGCATCACCATCGTCGCGAGGACCGGGTTGCGCAGGCTGACGCGGGTGAACCACATGCTGGGGAGGGGCTAGGGGCGGGGCGCGGCCGCTGGCGGACTTGCTCCCTCTCCCGCCTGCGGGAGAGGGCTGGGGTGAGGGTGGCCCCCCGTGAAGCGCACGGGGGTGCCTTCGCGCAGCGGGCCGACGCTGCTGCGCAGCACCAGGGCGCCCTCGTTCAACCCGGTGACGGCGACCATGGTCTCGGTGCCGACGGCGCCGCGCGCCCCCGGCTCCACCGTGCGATGCGCGACCACGTCGTTGGCGACCACCTGCACGTAGGGCGCCGGCTTGTCGGTGCGCACGGCTGCGAGGGGCACCGCGATGGCCCGTACCTCGCCGGTGTGCAGCGTGCCCTGCGCGAACAAGCCTTGCCGCAGGCCGGCGGGCGCCTCGATCGCGAGGTAGGCCAGCACGCTGCGGCTGCCCGGCTGGGCGCTCGGATTGATCCGCGCCACCCGGGCTCGCACCGGCTCGGGCTTGCCTTCCACCTGCAACTGCGCCTCCTGGCCCACGCGCACGGCCAGCGAATCGGCCGCGCTGAGCGTCGCCTCCAGCTCCAGCCTGGAGAGGTCGACGATCTCGACGATCCGGGCTTCGACGCCGACGCGCTCGCCCGGCTGCGCCAGCCGCTGCGCGACGAAGCCCGCGATCGGCGCCCGCACCACGGTGTCGTCGAGGCTCTTGCGGGCGACCTCCACCGCCGCCAGCGCCGCCTGGTGGTTCGCCTGCGCCGCGTTGAGATTGTTCAGCGAGGTGTCGAGCGCCGTCCGCGAAATGAAGCCCTGGTCGACCAGCGCCTTGTTGTTGTTCCACTGGCGCTGCGCGATGTCGATCTGCGCCTTGGCGGCGTCGGCCTGTTCCTGCACCTGGCGCACGCGCGCCGCGTACTCGGTCGATTCGATCCGCGCGATGACCTGCCCGGCCTGGACCCGGTCGCCTTCGCGGACGGCGAGGCCCTGCAGCTCGCCGGCCGCCCGGGCCTTGACCAGTGCCGAATTCACCGCCTTGAGCGAGCCGGAGATCGGCAGGCCCTGGGTGAGCTGGTGCCGCTGCGCGCGCGCCACGTCGGTGGCGGCCAGTTCCACCACCGTCTGCTGGCGTCCGGCCGTCGCCAGCGCCAGCGCCTCCTGCTGCGCCTGGCGCGCCGACCAGGCGCGCCACGCGCCGGCGGCCACCAGTGCCAGCAGCACCAGCAGGGCGACCCACTTGAGCAGGCGCGTGTTCATGATGCCGGCGCGTCGTTGACGCCGTGCGGCCGCACGCACAGCCCTTGCAGCAAGGTGTCCACGTGGGCGGCGATGAAGCGCTGCGGGTCGAGCCGCTGGTCGTGCGGCAGGCAAGGCGCCAGGGAGTGCTTCATCATCATCAGGAAGACCATCGCGCCGATCGTGTTGGCAGCCGCATAGCGCAGGTCGACCGGCCGGAACTCGCCGCGGTCGATGCCGCGCTGCAGGATCCAGCAGATCAGCTCCTGGCAGGGCTGGATCACCTCGTGCTGGCAGAAATCCGCCAGCTCCGGAAAGTTGCGCGCCTCGCTCATGATCAGCTTGCTGATGCCCGACGCCTGGGTGGCGCCCACCCGTTCCCACCACAGACGCAGGCCGGTGCGCAACATGTCGGCCGAACTGCCCTCGAACTGGCGGAACTCCTGGTTCAGTTCCCGGAAGCGCCCGGAGACGTTCTCGCGCACCACCGCCTTGAACAGCTCGTCCTTGGTGGGGAAGTAGAGGAAGAGGGTGCCCTTGGACACGCCGGCGCGGGCCGCGACCTCCTCGGAACGTGTGGCAGCGAAGCCCTTCTCGACGAACAGCTCCAGGGCGGCGGCCAGCAGCTCGCCGGGGCGGGCTTCCTTGCGGCGCTCGCGTTTCGGAGGGACAGGGGCGGCTTCGGCAGGGGTGCCGGCGAGAGAAGGCATTTCGGATGTACTGACTGACCGGTTAGTACAGTAACTTTTTCACGCATTCCGGTCAAGCCTTCCGCGGAGCCTTATTGCGGCAGGTCAGATGTTTTTCGCGCCCGGCCGGGGTGGTAATTGTCCTAGTGACAGGACATTTGACGCCGCCGACGATGCCGTCCATGGCGCACCCGCTGCCCCTGCCCAAGTACCACCGGATCTACCTGGTGCTGCGCGAGCAGGTGCGCGAAGGCCGGTTCGCGGCGGGACTGCCGGGCGAACTGGCCCTGATGGAGCAGTTCGGCGTGGCGCGCGTCACGGTGCGGCGGGCCCTGGCAGAACTGGCGCGGGAAGGCCTCATCGCCCGCGAACCCGGGCGCGGCACGCGGCCGCTCGACCCCGGCCCCCCGCCCGCCGCGGCCGGGACCGAGCCGATGCGCACCCACCTGACGGGGCTGCTGGAGAACCTGGTGAGCATGGGATTGCGCACCACCGTGAAGGTCCTCGACGTGGCGACCGTGGCGGCGTCCGACAGCGTCGCCGGCGCGCTGCGGCTGGCGCCGGGCGCCCCGGTGCAGAAGGCGGTGCGGGTGCGCAGCACCGCCGCCGGGCCGCTGTCGCACATCACCACTTACGTTCCCGCGGAAGTGGCGCGGGGCTTCGGCCGGCGCGACCTCGAGGCCAAGCCGATCCTGCTGCTGCTGGAGCAGTCCGGCGTCAAGGTCGGCCGCGCCGTGCAGACGATCTCGGCCCGGCTCGCGGACGCCGACGTTGCCCGCCACCTGGACCTGCCGGTCGGCAGCGCCCTGCTGGCCGTGCGGCGCCTGATCTTCGACGAGCAGGAGCGCCCGGTGCAGTGGCTGCACGGGCTGTACCGGCCCGACCGCTACGAGTACGAGATGCAGTTGTCGCGCGTCGGCAGCATCGACGCGAAGGTGTGGGTGAGCACCGACCTCGCCGCCCACTTTCAGTAGCTTTTGCCACTCCAGGAGAGCAAAGACCATGAGCACCCGTCGCTTGTTTCTGACGCAAACGGCCGCCGCCGCCTCGGCCGTCGCCGTCCCGCTGGTCGCCGGCGCCCAGCCGCGCGCCGTCAAGATCGGCGTGCTGCACCCGGTGACCGGGGCGCTCGCGTTTTCGGGCTCGCAGTGCCGGCAAGGCGCGCTGATGGCCATCGAGGACATCAACAAGGCGGGCGGCATCAAGTCGCTGGGCGGCGCGAAGATCGAGGCGCTGCTCGGGGACGCCCAGTCCACGCCGCAGGCCGGTACCGCCGAGGTCGAGAAGATGAACGAGGCGGGCGTCGCCGCCGTGCTCGGCGCCTATGCGTCCGCCATCTGCCTGGCCACCACCCAGGCCGCCGCCAAGTACAACCTGCCGCACGTGGTCGACGTCGGGGTCGCCGACCAGATCGTCGAGCGCGGCCTGAAGAACACGTTCCGGTTCGGCCCCGGCTACAAGAAGTGCGCCGAGATCGCGGTGGCCAACCTGCACGTGCTGAACACCGCGGCCGGCAAACCCGCCAGGACGGTGATGATCGTCCACGAAGAGTCGCTGTTCGGCACCGGCACGGCGAACCTGCTGGCGCGCGAACTGCCAGGCTACGGCTACGAGGTCAAGGAGGTCATCAAGCACGCCAATCCCACGCGCGACTTCAACAACATCGTGCTGCGGATGAAGGCCGTCAACCCCGACATCGTCATCCCCGCCAACTACTACAACGAGTACGCGCTGCTGGTGCGCACCATGCAGCAGCAGAAGGTGACGCCCAAGGCGATCTACTCGGTGCTGGGCGGCGCGGCCTCCAGCTACAAGTTCGTCAAGGAGTTTCCCGACGCCGCCAACGGCATCATCGACTGCAACCACTGGTTCAATCCGAAGGACAAGCGCTCGGCCGAACTGCGAAAGCGCGTCGAAGCGAAGAACCTGTTCTACACCTACGAGATCTTCAACACCTACACGGCCATGATGCTGCTGGCCGACGCGATCAACCGGGCCAAGAGCGCCGATCGCGCCGCCATCACCGCCGCCCTGGAGGCCAGCACCTTCTCCGACCACTTCATGCCGTACGGGCCGACGAAGTTCGTGAACGGGCAGAACACCGGGGCGCAGCCGCTCATGACGCAGGTGGCGAAGAACGACATCAAGGTGATCGTGCCGCGCGAGTACCGCGAGATCGAGCCGGTCTTCCCGTTGCGCGCCTGAGGAGCCGGCCCCGCGCATGCTGGAACTGAGCATCCTGTTTCCCGCCGTCCTCAACGGCATCACCACCGGCGCGGTGTACGCGCTGGTGGCTCTGGGCCTGACGCTGATCTACGGCGTGCTGCACATCATCAACTTCGCCCACGGGGCGGCGCTGATGGTGGCGCTGTACGCGGTGTACCTGCTCAAGGAGCGGTTCGGGATCGACCCCTACCTGGCGCTGCCGGCCGTCGTGCCGGCGATGTTCGCGCTCGGCTACGGCCTGCAGCGCGCGGTCGTCAACCGCGCCAGCCACGGCAAGGACGAGAACATCCTGCTGGTGACGCTGGGGCTGGCCATCGTGCTGGAGAACGGGGCGCTGCTGCTGTTCAAGAGCGACACCCGCACGATCGACACCGCTTACACCCTCACCACCGTGGCGATCGGGCCGGCCATGATCGGGCTGACCAAGCTGATCGCGTTCGGCGGCGCGCTGCTGGTCTCCGCGCTGCTGATGCTGCTGATGGCGAAGACCGACCTCGGCCGGGCCATCCGCGCCGTCGCCAAGGAAAAGCAGGGCGCCCGCCTCATGGGGATCGACGTCGACCATGTGTACGCCATGAGCTTCGGCATCGGTTTTGCCTGCCTCGGCGCCGCCGCCTGCTTCCTGCTGCCCGCCTATTACGTCAATCCGCAGGTGGGCACCGGCTTCGTGCTGGTCGCCTTCACCATCGTCGTCCTGGGCGGCATGGGCAGTTTCGCCGGGGCGCTGCTGGGCGGGCTGATCGTCGGCGTCGTGGAGTCCCTCGGTGGCCTCTACCTGGGCGAGTCGCTGGGACAGGTCGGCATCTTCGCGATCTTCATCCTGGTCCTGCTGCTGCGGCCGCAGGGGTTGTTCGGGGCGAGAGGCTAAGACGGTGAGGGATCTCCCCGCGATCGCCCTGTTCACCGCGCTGGTGGCCTGCATCCCGCTTGCCACGTCGTCGGGCGTGGTCCTCAACTTCGCCATGATGGCCCTGTACGCGTGTTTGCTGGCCCAGGCCTGGAACATCCTGGGCGGCTTCGGCGGCCAGTTCTCCTTCGGCCATGCGCTGTTCTTCGGCACAGGCGCCTACGCCCAGGCGATCGCGCAGCTGCACGGGGTCAATCCCTGGCTGGCGCTGCCGCTGGCGCTCGCCGCGAGCGCCGCCGTCGCGCTGTTCGTCGGCGCACTGTCCTTCCGCTACGGCCTGAAGGGTTCCTATTTCGCGCTGGTCACGCTGGCCTTCGCGGAGGTGTTCCGGATCGTCGCGCTGTCGGTGCCGTTCACCGGCGCCGGCGTCGGGCTGATGGTGCCGCTGCGCGAGTCGGCGGCCAACATGCAGTTCGCGGACCGCGCCGGCTACCTGTGGCTGATCCTCGCCTTCGTGACGGCCGCGCTGCTCGTGAGCGCGTGGCTGCGGCACTCGCGTTTCGGCGCCTGGCTGCAGGCGGTGCGCGACAACGAGGACGCGGCGCGAGCCGTCGGCGTCGATCCGTTCCGCATCAAGCTGGGCGCGATCTGCCTGTCCGGCGCGCTGATGGGCGCGGGCGGCGCGTTCTACGTGCAGGTGTTCCAGTACATCGACCCCGGCATCGCGTACGGCCCGGCGACCTCGGTCGAGGCGCTGGTGGCGGCGATCGTCGGCGGCATGGGCACGCTGTGGGGGCCGGTGCTCGGCGCGATTGCTCTGCACCTGCTGGCGGACCTGACTCGCAACCTGTTCGGCGCATTGCCCGGCATCAACATGGTGATCTACGGCGCCGTGCTGGTGCTGATCGTCATGTTCCTGCCGCGCGGCATCGCCGGCATGGGCGTGCCGCTGCGCTGGCGCCGCAGGGAAGGGGACCGGCGTGGCTAAGGCGCTGCTGGCGCTCGACGGCGTCTCCCGCTCCTTCGGCGGGCTGCAGGCGGTGCGCGACGTCACCCTGGAGGTTCCGGCCGGCAGCCTGGCGGCGCTGATCGGCCCCAACGGCGCCGGCAAGACCACCTTGTTCGCCCTGATGTCGGGATTCCTCAAGCCGGATCGCGGGCGCATCCGCTTCGCCGGCGAGGACATCACCGGCCGCGAGCCGCATCGGAATGCGCTCGCCGGCATGACGCGCACGTTCCAGATCGTCCAGCCGTTCGCGCAGCAGACGGTGCGCCAGAACATCGCCGTCGGCGCCCACCTGCGGCTGGCGAGCCGGCGCGCCGCCCTGGAGCATGCGGAGATCGTCGCCCAGCGGGTCGGGCTGGCGCCGCACCTGGACAAGCCGGCCGCCGACCTCACGGTGGCCGGGCGCAAGCGGCTGGAACTGGCACGGGCGCTGGCCACCGGGCCGCGACTGCTGCTGCTCGACGAAGTGCTCGCCGGGCTGAATCCGACCGAGATCGCCGACATGATCCCGGTCGTGCGCGACATCAACGCCGGCGGCGTCACGGTGCTGATGATCGAGCACGTGATGCAGGCCGTCATGAACCTGGCCGGCCACGTGTGGGTGCTGGCGCAGGGCCAGTTGATCGCGCAGGGAACGCCCGGCGAGGTGACGCGCGACGAGCGGGTGATCGAGGCCTACCTCGGCCACGGCGCGGCGGCGCGCTTGCGCGCGCAGGAGGCGCCGGCATGACCGCGCTGCTCCAGGTGCAGGGCCTGCGGGCCGGCTACGGCGCCGTCGAAGTGCTGCGTGGCATCGACCTGCGGGTCGGCGACGGCGAGGCCGTGGCGCTGCTGGGCAGCAACGGCGCCGGCAAGAGCACCTTGAACAACGTCGTGTCCGGGCTGGTGCGCGCATGGTCGGGCCGCATTGCTTTCGATGGCGCGGACCTGACTCGCGCCCATTACCGCGACGTCGTCCGCGCCGGGCTGATCCAGGTGCCCGAAGGGCGCCGCATCTTTCCCAACCTGACGGTGCGCGAGAACCTGGAGCTGGGCGCCTATGCGCGCGGGCGCGAGCGCCGGGGGCAGAACCTGGAGCGCGCCCTGGAGCTGTTTCCGCGCCTGCGCGAGCGTGCCGCGCAACTGGCCGGGACGCTCAGCGGCGGCGAGCAGCAGATGCTCGCGATCGGCCGCGGGCTCATGGCCGAGCCGCGCCTGCTGATCCTCGACGAGCCGTCGCTGGGCCTGTCGCCGATCCTGGTGGAGGAGCTGTTCGCGCTGATCCGCAGCCTGCGCGACGGTGGCCTGGCCGTCCTGCTGGTCGAGCAGAACGTCGGCCAGTCGCTGGAGGTGGCGGACCGCGCCTACGTCCTGGAGAATGGCGCCGTACGGTTTTCCGGGCTGCCGTCCGAACTGCTCGGCAGCGACGAGCTGCGCCGCGCCTATCTCGGCTTGTGATCCCATGAACATCCCCCAGACCTTGGCGCAGAAACTCGTGGCCCGCGCATGCGGGCGCAGTGAGGTGCCGGTGGGAGAGATCGTCACCTGCAAGGTCGACCTGGCCATGTTCCACGACTCGTCGGGCCCGCGCCGACTGAAGCCGATGCTGGAGTCGCTGGGCGCGTCCATCTGGGACCCGTCCCGCGTGGTCCTGGTAATGGACCACTACGTGCCCGAGCAGGACGACGATTCGCGCCGCATCGTGCGGATCGCGCGCGAATGGGCGCGCGACCAGCGCCTGCCGCACGTCTACGACAGCCAGGGCATCTGCCACGTCGTCGTGCCGCAGCACGGGCACATCCGTCCCGGAATGTTCTGCGTCGGCGGCGATTCGCACTCGCCGACCGGCGGCGCGTTCGGCGCCTACATGTTCGGCGTCGGCGCGACCGAGATGCTGGGGGTGGTCGTCACGGGAGAGATCTGGCTGCAGGTGCCGCGCACGACCCGGATGCAGTGGGACGGGCAGCTCGCTCCCGGCGTGCTGGCCAAGGACATGATGCTGCACATGATCGGCCGGTTCGGCATGAACGGCGGCGCCTACCAGGCGATCGAGTTCTGCGGCGACGCCGTGCAGGCCCTCGGCATGGCCGAGCGCATGACCCTGGCGAACATGAGTGCCGAACTCGGGGCGCAGGTGGGACTGGTCGCGCCGGATGCCACGACGGTGGACTGGCTCGCGGCGCACGGCGCGCCCGGCGTCGACATCGCCGGGCTGTTCACCGATCCGGAGGCGCTCGCGCTGCCCGGCTGCGAGACGCACCGATTCGACGCCGCGGACCTGGCCCCGGTGGTGGCGGCGCCGCACAGCCCGGCCAACGCGAAGGCAGTGTCCGAGCACGCCGGCACGCCCGTCGACGTCGCCTACATCGGCGCCTGCACCGGCGCCAAGCTCGAGGACCTGCGGGCGGCGGCGCAGGTGCTGCGCGGCCGGCGCGTCGCCCCCGGCGTGCGGCTGATGGTGGCGCCGGCCAGCATCGCCGACCAGGAGGCGGCGCGCGCCGAAGGCGTGCTGCAGGCGCTGGTGGACGCCGGCGCGCAGCTGTACGCCACGGCCTGCGGCGCCTGCGCCGGCTACGGCGCCGTCATGGAGGACCACACCACGGTGATCTCCAGCACGGCGCGCAACTTCAAGGGCCGCATGGGTTCGCCGACGGCGCAGGTCTATCTCGCGTCGCCGTACACGGTGGCGGCCTCCGCGCTGCGGGGCGTGATCAGCGATCCACGCGAAGTGCTGGCGGAGGCGCGGCCATGACCGCCATTGCCGCCGCCGGTGCGCGCGTGTGGCGGGTCGGCGCGCAGGTCGATACCGACCAGCTGGCGCCCGGCCATGCGATGAAGCACGGCATCGAGGTCGTCGCGCGCCATTGCCTGGAATCGGTGCGCCCGGACTTCGCCGCCGGCGTGCGGCCCGGCGACGTGCTGGTGGCGGGCCCCGACTTCGGCATCGGCTCGTCGCGCGAGCAGGCTGCTTCGGCGCTGGTGCACCTGGGGCTCGCCGCCGTCGTGGCGCCGTCCTTCAGCGGCCTGTATTTCCGCAACGCATTCAATGTCGGGCTGCTGCTGCTCACGTGCGAGCGGGCCGAAGAGATCACCGAGGGCGAGCGCATCGATTTCGACGCCGCGGCCGGGCGCATCGTGCGTCCGGGCGGCGAGCTGCTGCCCACCCAGCCGATTCCCGGGTTCCTGCTCGACATGGTCGCGGCCGGGGGCCTGCTCGCGCAGTTGCAACAACGCTCTTCACGGAGGACCACCCCATGAGCGCTCCCGTCTATGACCTGCTGATCAGGAACGTGCGCGTGGTGCGGCCCCACGGCAACACGGTGCACGAGTCCGACATCGCCATCGCCGGCGGCAAGTTCGCCAAGGTGGCGCCGGGCATCGACCCGTCCCTGGCGAAGACGGTGCACGACGGCAAGGGCCGGCTGGCGTTTCCCGGCGTCGTCGACGCGCACATGCACAGCGGCATCTACTCGCCGCTGGTCGAGGACGCCGTCAGCGAGAGCAAGGCGGCGGCGATGGGGGGCGTCACGTCCAGCCTGAATTACTTCCGCACCGGCCAGTACTACCTGAACAAGGGCGGGCCGTACCGCGATTTCTATCCCGAGGTGCTGGAGCTGTCGAAAGGGCGCTTCCACGTGGACTACGGCTTCCACCTGGCGCCAATGGACAGCACGCACAACACCGAGATCGAGACCCTGATCGAGAAGTTCGGCGTCGCCAGCTTCAAGATCTTCATGTTCTACGGCTCGCACGGCCTGCACGGCGCCAGCGACAGCCAGCGCGAGTTCCTGATGATCGGGGAGGGCGAGCGCTACGACTACGCCCATTTCGAGTTCGTCATGCGCGCCATCCAGGCCGCCCGCGAGAAGCTGCCGGACCGCGCGCACCAGATCTCGCTGTCGCTGCACTGCGAGACGGCCGAGATCATGACGGCCTACACCAAGCTGGTGGAGAAGGACAAGTCGCTCTCCGGGCTGGCGGCCTACAGCGCGTCGCGGCCGCAGCATTCGGAAGGGCTGGCCGTGTTCATCGCCAGCTACCTCGCCAACGAGACGGCGCTGCCCAACATCAACCTGCTGCACCTGTCGTCGCGCAAGGCGGTGCAGGCGGCGCTGATGATGGCCGACGTGTTCCCGCACATCGACTTCAAGCGCGAGGTCACCATCGGCCACCTGATGCTCGACATCGACAGCCCGGCGGCGGAACTGGCCAAGGTGAATCCGCCGATCCGTCCCCGCGCCGACGTCGAATTCCTGTGGAATGCGCTGCTGGCCGAGGAGCTGGACTGGGTGGTGAGCGACCACGCGTGCTGCCGCCACGAGACCAAGATTCCCAAGCGCTACTTCGGCAACATCTGGATGGCCAAGAGCGGCTTCGGCGGCACCGAGTACCTGCTGCCGGCGCTGGTGAGCGAAGGCACGCGCCGCGGCATGAGCTACAACCACATGGCCAGGGTGACGAGCTGGAACGCGGCGCAGCGCTTCGGCCTCAACAGCAAGGGCGACATCGCGGAAGGGTACGACGCCGACCTCGCGCTGGTCGATCCGGCGCGCACCTGGACCATCTCGGCCAAGGACTCGCCCTCGACCCAGGGCTACACGCCGTTCGAGGGGCTGGAGCTGTCCGCGCGGGTCGAGGAGACCTTCCTGCGCGGGACGCTGATCTGCCAGGACGGCCGGGTGATCGGCAAACCGGACGGCCAGTACCTGTTCCGTCCCACGGCCTGAAGCGATGGCGGCGGAAGTGGCGCCTGAGGTCTGCGCGGGGCCAATGCCCGCCGACGCGCCGCAGGTACCGGTGGCGATCGTCGGCGCCGGCGCCTGCGGGCTCACCAGTGCATTGATGCTGGCCGGCCGCTCCCGGGAATGCGTCGTGCTGGAGCGCGACGCGGCGCCTGCTGGCTCCACCGCACTCTCCTCGGGTTTCATTCCCGCCGCGGGGACCACCGCGCAGCGCGCGCAAGGCATCGAAGACAGCGCGGAGCGATTCGCCGCCGACATCCAGGCCAAGGCCCGCGGCACGGCGGCGCCCCACCTCGTCGAGGCCTACGCGCGGGCCATCGCTCCGGCCCTCGACGCGTTGGCCGGTGGGCACGGATTGCAGTTCGAGGTGCTGGAAGGCTTTCTCTATCCGGGCCACACCAGGCCGCGGATGCACGCCGTGCCGGAGCGCACCGGCGCCGGCCTGATGCAGCGCCTGCGCCGCGCCGCCGATGCCGCGGAGGTACCGGTGATCACCCAGGCACGGGTCACGCAGCTGTGGATGCAGGACGGCGCGGCCGTGGGCCTGGGTTTCGTGCGCCCCGATGGCACGACCGAGCATCTGCGCTGCGACGTGCTGGTGCTGGCCTGCAACGGCTTCGGCGGCAACCGCGAACTGGTGCGTGAACTGCTGCCCGAGATGGCCGATGCCACCTTCGGCGGCCATGCCGGCAACGACGGCAGCGCCATCGCGTGGGGGCGGGCGCTGGCGGCGCGGCTGGCGGACCTCGGCGGCTACCAGGGCCATGGCTCGTGGGCCGAGGCGCAAGGAATCCTGATCTCGTGGGCCTTGATGACGGAAGGCGGAATCCAGGTCAATGCGCAGGGCCGGCGCTTCCACGACGAGACGCAGGGCTATTCGGAGGCCGCGGTGCAGGTGCTGGCGCAGCCCGGCGGCATCGCGTGGGACGTCTTCGACACGCCGCTGCTTCAATTCGCGCAGCAGTTTCCGGATTTTGTGGAGGCGCGGGCGGCGGGCGCCGTGCGCACCGCTGCGAACGTCGCCGATCTGGCCGCGATGATCGGCTGCGACCCCGCCGTCCTGCAGGCGACGCTGGACGGCGTGAGGCCGGGGGCGGTCGCGGACGACGGCCGGCGCTTCGCACGCGCCCTCGCGCCGCCCTACCACGCGGTGAAGGTGACCGGCGCGCTGTTCCACACCCAGGGCGGCCTGGACATCGACGCGCACTGCCGCGTGCTGCGGCAGGACGGCTCGCCCTGGCCCAACCTGCTGGCCGCCGGCGGCGCGGCGCGCGGCGTCTCGGGCAACGCCGTGTGGGGCTATCTTTCGGGCAACGGCTTGCTCAGCGCCGTTGCCGGCGGCGCGATCTCGGCCGCCACGGCGGCCCAACTGCTTTCAGCCAAGGAATCGACATGACCTTGCGGCAACGCCTGCAGTCGGCGCAACCGCTGCTCGCACCCGGCATCTACGACGCGTTCAGCGCGCTTATCGCGGAACAGGCCGGCTTCGAGGCGCTGTACCTTTCCGGCGCCTCCATCGCCTACACGCGGCTGGGCCGCTCCGACGTCGGCTTGACGACGGCAACAGAGGTCGCGCAGACGTTGGCGCTCGTCACCGACCGCGTGCGGCTGCCGGTGATCGTCGACGCCGACACCGGCTTCGGCAATGCGCTCAACACGCAGCGCACCGTGCGCGAGTTCGAGCGCGCCGGCGCCGCCATGATCCAGCTGGAGGACCAGACCTTTCCCAAGCGCTGTGGCCATCTCGACGGCAAGGGCGTGGTACCGGTTGCCGAAATGCAGGGCAAGTTGCGGGCGGCGCTCGATGCCCGGCGCTCCCCGGAAACGCTGATCCTGGCGCGCACAGACGCCTTGGCGGTGGAAGGCCTCGAGGCGGCGCTGGAGCGCGCCGAACGCTACCTCGAGTGCGGCGTCGACGCGCTGTTCGTCGAAGCCCTGCGCTCGCCGGAACACATGGACGCGGCCTGCGCCCGCTTCTCGCAGCGCGTGCCGCTGCTGGCCAACATGGTCGAGGGCGGCAAGACACCGGTGCAGGACGCGGGGGAACTGGGGCGACGGGGCTTTCGCATCGTCATCTTTCCAGGCGGCACGGCGCGGGCCGTGGCGCACACGCTGCAAGGCTATTACGCGAGCCTGCGCCAGCACGGCACGACGGCGCCGTGGCGCGGCCGGATGCTGGACTTCGACCAGCTCAACGGCCTGATCGGAACGCCCGACCTGATGGCGACCGGCAAGCGCTACGAGGGGTGATCGAGGGGGCGCGGTGAAGCGCCCGGACGCCGCCGCTACGATGGCGCTTCTTCAGCAAGGAGTCATCCATGTCCACTGCGCTCGAAACGATCGTCCTCGGCGGCGGCTGCTTCTGGTGCACCGAAGCGGTCTACGTCAAGGTGCGCGGCGTGACCGACGTCGAGTCCGGCTACAGCAACGGCACCGTCGAGCGGCCGAGTTACGAGCAGGTGTGCACCGGGACGACGGGCCACAACGAGGTGGTCAAGCTCACCTACGACCCGGCGCAGATCAGCGTGCGCCAGATCCTGGAAGTCTTCTTCGTCATCCACGACCCCACGACGCTGAACCGGCAAGGCGCCGACACCGGCACCCAGTACCGCAGCGGCATCTACTACACGACGGAAGAACAGCAGCGGGTGGCGCAGGAAATGATCCGGCAGATGGGCGAGGACAAGCTGTTCGGGCGGCCCATCGTCACGGAGGTGCTGCCGCTGGCCAACTACTGGCCGGCCGAGGAGTACCACCAGGACTTCTTCGAGAAGAACCCGCACCAGGGCTATTGCATGGCCGTGGCCGCGCCCAAGGTGGCCAAGTTCCGCAAGACCTTTGTCGACCTGGTGAAAGCGTGATCCGGACGCGAGCGCTGCGCTACGCCTACGCCGGCGGGCCGGACCTGTCCTTCCCGGACGTGTCGGTGCCACAAGGCGGGACGCTGCTGCTGCGCGGCAATTCCGGCACGGGCAAGTCGACCTGGCTGTCGCTGGCGGCGGGGTTGCTCACGCCGGCCGCGGGTGAGATGGTCGTCGCGGGGCAACCGCTGGGCGATCTCGCCGGCGCGGCCCGCGACCGCTGGCGCTCGCGCCACCTCGGCTTCCTGCCGCAGCGGCTGCACCTGAGCCAGGCGCTCACCGTAGCTGGCAACCTGGGGCTCGCGTTCTATGCCGCGGGGCTGCCCGAGGACGGCGCCGCCGTGCAGCGGGCGCTCGAGGCGCTGGGCGTGGCCGAGCTCGCGCACCGGCGGCCGTCGCAACTCTCGGGCGGACAGGCGCAGCGGGTGGCGCTGGCGCGCAGCGTCCTCATGAGCCCGCGCGTGATCCTCGCCGACGAGCCGACCGCCAGCCTCGACGATGTCGCCGCCGCCAGCGCCGTGAAGTTGCTGCGCGAGGCGGCCGCCCGCTGCGAGGCCACGCTCGTTGTCGCCACGCACGACAGGCGCGTGCAGGACGCGCTGCCCGGCGCCTCGGTCTACCTGCTGGCGGCGCCGGTTGCCGCGCGCGAGGCCGTCGCGTGAAGACGCTCGCGCTGTCGTTCCGCTACCTCTGGTCGCGCCCGCTCGCCGCGCTGCTCAACCTGCTGCTGCTCACGCTGGGACTGGCATCGATGACCTTCGTGCTGCTGGCCAGCGAGCAGGTCGACCGCGCCTTCGAGCGCGACCTCGCCGGCATCGACGTGGTAGTGGGCGCCAAGGGCAGCCCGATGCAGCTGATCCTGGCGGGCGTGTTCCACATCGACGTGCCGCCCGGCAACATCCCGCTGGCGGAGGTGGAAAGGCTTGCGCGCCATCCGCACGTCGCGAAACTGATTCCGCTCAGCCTCGGCGACAGCTTCCGCGGTTTCCGCATCGTCGGCACCAACGCCGATTACCTCGCCCATTACCGGCTGACGCTGGACCATGGGCGTGCCTGGCAGGCGCCGCTCGAAGCCGTGATTGGCGCCCACGTGGCGCAGGACACGGGCCTGCGGGCCGGCAACAGCTTTGCCGGCAGCCACGGCATCGCTGGCGGCGGCGGGGCGGGCCACGGCGAACACCCGTACCAGGTGACGGGCGTGCTCGAGCCTTGCGGCTGCGTGGCCGACCGCCTGGTCCTGACGTCGACCGAATCGGTGTGGGAGGTGCACGAGCACACTCCGCAGCCGTCCGACGGGAAGGCGCACGCCCAGGACGAGAAGCGCGAAGTCACCATGGCGCTGATCAAGTACAAGACGCCGCTGGCCGCCGTGAGCTTTCCGCGGTTCGTGAACGCGAGCACCGCCATGCAGGCCGCGGCCCCGGCGGTGGAGGTCTCGCGCCTGCTGCGGATGGTGGGCGTGGGCTCCGACGTGCTGCGCGGCTTCGGCGCGGTGCTGCTGCTGACGGCGGCCCTGGGCGTCTTCATCGCCTTGTGGAACGCGGTGCGCGAGCGGCGGGCCGATCTCGCGATGCTGCGCATGCTCGGCGCGCGCCCGGCCAAGGTGGCGGCGCTGCTGCTGTGCGAGGCCTGGTGGCTGGCACTGCTGGCGTCGGCGCTGGGGCTGGCCGCCGGCCATGCGCTGGCCGGGCTGGTCGGTGCCATGCTGGAGGCCCAGCGTTCGCTGCCCGTGACGGGGCGGCTCTGGCTCGCCGAGGAACTCTGGATCCCGGCCGCCGCTCTGATCGTGGCGACGCTCGCCGCGCTGATCCCCGCCGTCAGCGCCTACCGCGTCGATGTCGCAGAATTGCTCAATCCCAGGTGAAGCCCCCCATGAAACGAGCCGCCGCCGGCCTTGCCGCCATCCTCATCGCCGTGTCCGCCGCAGCGCAGTTGAGCGCACCGGTGCCGCTGGGCACCGGCCCCGGCATCCACGACCCGAACAGCCCGTTCGCGCCGTTGCCGGCACGCTCCGACGTGGTGCCGTGGTCGCTGCTGACGGCCGTGAAGACGAAGACCGAGAAGAACAAGGTGCTGCCCGTCTTCGACAAGCCGCAGCAGGCGCTGCACCAGAAGACGCAGCGGGTGCAGGGCTTCATGATGCCGCTGGAGCCGGGCGAGAAGCAGACCCACTTCCTGCTGACGTCGGTGCCGCTGTCGTGCGGCTTCTGCGTGCCCGGCGGGCCCGAGAGCATGGTGGAGGTGCGCACCCGCACGCCGGTGCCTTACACGCTCGACCCGGTCGTGGTGGAAGGCAAGTTCGCGCTGCTCGAGGACGACCAGTACGGCCTGTACTACCGCATCACCGACGGCGTGGGGGTCAAGTAAGACGCCTTCCGGCGGAGAACGCTCGCTGCCGCGGCTGCGCCGGCAGGTATGCTGACGGTTTTCGCCGCGGGGCCGGCGAACTCACTCACTGGAGACTGCAATGAAGAACATCGGCATGGTCGGCATCGGCATGATGGGCCACGGCATCGCGACCAACGTGCAGAAGCACGGCTACGAGCTGGCGGTGCTCGAACACCCGGGCAACCAGCCGCTGGATGCGCTGGAGGCGGGCGGCGCCCGCACGTTCACCAGCGCGGCGGAGCTCGCCGCCCGCTCCGACGTGGTGATCCTGGTGCTGACCGGCGCCCCGCAGGTCGAAGCGGTGTTGACCGGTTCCGACGGTGTGCTGAAGGGCCTGCGCGCGGGCACCGTCGTGATCGATTGCTCGACCTCGATCCCGGGCACCACGGCGCGCATGGCGCAGGCCGTGCAGGCCAAGGGCGGCCGCTTCCTGGACACGCCGATGACGCGTACGCCCAAGGAGGCCGCCGAGGGCCGCCTCAACCTGCTGGTGGGCGGCGACGCGGCGCTGCTGGAGGAGTGCCGGCCGCTGCTGCGTTGCTTCGCCGAGAACATCATGCACGCCGGCCCCATCGGCGCCGGGCACAGCATGAAGCTGCTGCACAACTACGTCTCGCTCGGCATGGTGACGCTGCTGGCGGAGGCTGCCGCCTGCGCACAGCAGAGCGGCGTTTCGCCCGAAGTGTTCGTCGACGTGCTGGCCAAGGGCGGCGGCGGCGGCATCGCCCTGGAGCGCCTCAAGCCCTTCCTGCTGGCGCGCGACGTCTCCGGGCTGCGCTTCTCGGTGGCCAATGCGGCCAAGGACCTCGGCTACTACAACGCCATGGCAGCAGAGGCCGGCGCTGAGAAGGAGATTGCCGCCGCGGTGCTGGGGACGCTCGAGCGCGCGCTGGGCCGCGCCGGTGACAAGGCGCTGATTCCCGAACTGGTGGAGATCCTGGCGCCGAGGAGGTGATCGGGGGACGAAGAAAGCGCAGCTCCTAACGGGGAACCGCGGGCTTGCTGCGGGCCTTCCCGCCAGCGTCCCTGATCACCGAGGCGGCCACGGCGGCGAGCTGCGCCGCGAAAGCGCTCGCCGCCGCCGAGAGGCTTCGATCCTTGCGATGCAGGACGCCGATGGTTCGCCGGGCCGATGCGTCCGCCAGCCTGCATGCCAGCAAGCCCTTGAGATCGAGCTCCGGCAATGCCAGCGAGGGGAGCACGGTGATGCCCAATCCCTGGCGCACCAGCCGGATCGCGGTCGTCATGTGCGTGACGTCGTACCGCGAGGCTGCCGTCGCCGTCGAGGGGCGATCCCCCATGGCCTCGTCGTAGAGCTCGCGCACGCTGGAGCCCCGGGACAGCAGGATCAGGTCGTGGGGAGCGACGTCGCGCCAGTGCAGGCGCGGTCGCGCGGCCAGCTCGTGGCCGGCGGGGAACACCGCAGCGAACGCGTCCTCGAGCAACGGCTGGAACGCCAGGTCTGCTGCCGGCGCAAGCATCGCCGCGATCGCGAATTCAATCTGGTTGGTGCGCACCATCGTCACCAGGTCGTCGTTGTGGGCCTCCACGACCCGGACGCGCAGTGTCGGATGCGCCGCCCGCAGCATCCTCAACGCCGGGGGAACCAGGGTCAGCGACGTCGATGGCAACGACCCTACCACGACAGAACCGCGCCGCACCGCAGCCAGGTCCAGGATGCTGCGGTACGCCTCCTCGAGATCGGCCACCGGGCGCTCGATCCGGGCCAGGAAGTCCTTGCCGGCGGCGGTGAGCGCAATGCCACGGGTGTTCCGATCGAACAGCCGCACCCCGAGAATGTCCTCGAGGTCGCGGATCAGCGCCGTGAACGACGGCTGCGTCACGCCGAGCCGATCGGCTGCATGGGTGAAGGAGCCGGTCTGGACCGCCAGCAGGAACGCCTTCAGCGGCCGATACTTGATGCTCATAGTCATGGGCTAATAATAGACCGCGAATTTCGATTTGCCCTAATACCGCTCGCGCAACCATGATCGGCTGGTCCGGGTCCGGAGACCCTGCTCAGGAACGCTCATGAACGCAGAGACAGTCAAGCCTTTCCGCATCGGCGCCGAGTGGCGCGACGGCCGCGGCCAAACCATCAGTTCCATCTATGCCGGTGACGGGTCGGTGATCGGCACCGTGGCACGCGCCACGCCGCGCGATGTGGACGATGCCGTCGTGGTCGCGGAGAAAGCATTCCGCAGCTCGCCTTGGCGCAAGCTGCGGCCAGACCAACGGGCGACGACGCTGTACGAGATCGGCCGGCGCATCACGGCCGAGCGCGAGGCACTGGCGCAGCTGCAGATGCTCGACAGCGGCAAACCGCTCAAGGAATGCCAGAACATGGTCGACAACGCGGCGTACTTCTTCCGCTACTACGCCGCGTTGTGCGAGACATGGCAGAACGAGGTGACGAGCCCGCGCGGCGAGTACTTCTCCATGTCGCTTGCCGAGCCCTACGGCGTCATCGCGGCGATCACGCCGTGGAATTCGCCCATCATGGCCGAGGCGCAGAAGGTGGCACCGGCCCTGGCAGCCGGCAATGCGGTGCTGCTGAAGCCGTCGGAAGAGACGCCCCAGCTGGCGCTCGAACTCGCCCGCATCTGCACCGAAGCCGGCCTGCCGGATGGCCTGCTCACGGTCCTGCCGGGATACGGCGAGGACGTCGGCGCCGCTCTGGTCAAGCATCCTGGCGTGCGGATGGTGTCGTTCACCGGAGGCACCGAGACCGGCCGCGCCATCGGCGCCATCGCCGGCCAACGCCTGATTCCCGTCGGCCTCGAGCTGGGCGGCAAGTCGCCGCATATCGTCTTCGACGACGCCGATTTCGACAAGGCGGTGGCGGGCGTCGCCTCCGGCATTTACGGCTCGGCGGGGCAGAGCTGCGTGGCGGGCACCCGTCTGTTCGTCCAGAAGTCGCTCTACGGACGCTTCATGGACGCGCTGGTCGAGCGATCCAGGAATGTGCGCGTCGGCATGCCCCATGACCCGAAGACGCAGATGGGCCCGCTGGTGTCCCGCGCCCACCGCGACAAGGTGGCCGGCTATGTCGACCTGGCCCGCAGCGAAGGCGGCCGGGTGCTGGTCGGCGGCGGCCTTCCGGACGATCCGGCACTCGCCAACGGCTGGTTCTACCAGCCCACCGTGATCGAGGGGCTTCCCAACACGGCACGTGCCTGCCAGGAGGAGATCTTCGGCCCGGTGCTGGTGTGCCTTCCCTTCGAGGACGAAGCCGACGTGATCGCACAAGGCAACGGCACCGTGTACGGCCTCGCGGCTGGCATGTGGACGGGCGACTACGCCCGCGCCTGGCGCGTGGCGCGCGAGCTGCAGGCCGGCTCGGTCTGGATCAATACGTACAAGCAATCGCACATCGCCACCGCCTTCGGCGGCTTCAAGGCCAGCGGCATCGGCCGCGAGAAGGGCTTCCACGGCCTGCGCCTGTATTCGCAGGTCAAGAGCGTCTTCTTCGGCATGCACGAAAAACCCCTGGGACTCTGAACATGACTACCGCAAAGCAGGGCAAGGCCCTCGATCTCGACGGCTCGCGCATCCTCATCGCCGGCGCGGCCAGCCTCGTGGGCTCGCACACGGCCGACCGCCTCCTCGAGGCCGGCGTCAAGGAAGTGGTGCTGCTCGACAACTTCGCCTTCGGCACGCCCGAGGCCATCGCGCACCTGAAGGACAACCCGCGCGTTCGCATCGTCAGGGGCGATCTCATGCGGCTGCACGAGCTGATCGCGGCCACCGAGGGCATGGACGGCGTGCTCCACCTGGCGGCCTACATGACGCTGGGTTTCTCGCAGACGCCGTGGGAAGCCGTGGATGTCAACGTCCGCGGTGCGCAGAACATGCTGGAGGCCTGTCGCGTCAACAAGGTGAAAAAGGTGGTCTTCGCCTCCTCAAACGCGGTGTACGGCTACGGAACCGGCATCGTCGGGGCGCTGGCCGAGGGGGGGCCGTTCCATTCGACGGGGGCGCCGCCGGCGGCCATCCTGTACGGCGCCTCGAAGATCATGGGCGAGCAGCTGTGCCGCCAGTACCACCAGAAGTACGGACAGGACTACCTCGTGCTGCGCTATTCCACCGTCTACGGCGAGCGGCAGCATTACCGCGCCGCCAATGCGCTGTACATCATGGAAACCTACGACCGGGTGCGCCGCGGTGAGCGGCCCGTGCTGCCGGGAGACGGCAAGGACACCAAGCATTTCGTGAACGTCGCCGACGTGGCTCGCGCCAACGTCGCCGCGTTCCGCAGCGCCGCGACCGACGTGGCGATGAACATCTCGGGCCCCGAGCCCGTGACCACCGGAGAACTGGTGCAACTGGTACTGGACTACTGCGGCAGCACGCTGGAGCCCGAGATCAAGCCGGATCCTCCGGGAACCGTGCGCCTGACGTCGGGTGGCGCCTTCCACATCCCGCACGATCTTGCCGGTGAGGTGATCGGATGGAAGCCGCAGGTTTCGATGAAGGAAGGCATTCGCCGCCTGCTCGCCTGGCGCGAAGCGCAGGAAGCCCGCGCCAGGTAGCGCCCGATCCGAGGAGAAGGAACCAATGAACAATCTGCAATCGCTGCTCGCCGGCACCGCCGTCGCCATTTCCGCCTTGTGCGCTTCGGCGCCGGCATTCGCCTGGCCTGACCGGCCGATCGAAATCGTGGTCGGTTTCGCCGCCGGCGGCGGGACCGACATCACGGCCCGTACGCTGGCCCAGCATCTGGGCAAGGCGCTGGGCGGCCAGGTGGTCGTCAACAACAAACCTGGGGCCTCCGGCGCCATTGGCCTGAGCTACGTCGCCCGTGCCAAGGCTGATGGCTACACGCTCGGGATGACCAACTTTCCCGGTGTTCTGACGCTGCCGATCGAGCGCGACGCCGGTTTCACGACCGCCGACTTCACCTACCTGGGCAACCTGGTACGCGATCCGAGCGCGTTCAGCGTCACGCTGAGCAGCCCGTACAAGAACCTTGCCGAAGTGATCGCCGCCGCGAAGAGGGCTCCGGGCACCATCAGCTATGGCTCGACCGGCGCGGGAACCGACGACCACCTGCAGATGGTGATGTTCGAGGAACTCACCGGCACCAGGCTGCTTCACGTCCCGTTCCAGGGCGCGGGCCCGCTGAAGACGGCCATGCTGGGTGGACACGTGACCATCGGCGGCCTGAACCTGGGTGAAGTGATGCCGCAGGCCGGCAAGACCATGCGGCCGCTGGCGCAGGCAAGCGCGAAGCCGTCCAGTCTCGCCACGGACGTGCCCACGTTCAAGGAGCAGGGCGTCGACCTCGTGTTCGCCTCCGAGCGCGGCATCGTCGCCCCCAGGGGCCTGCCCGCCGACGTGGAGCAGAAGATCGCCGCTGCGCTGCGGCAGATCGCGGCCAGTCCCGAGTTCCAGGCGCAGATGAAGCAGCAGTTCACCGAAATGGATTACCTGCCCGGCGCCGAGTGGAAAAAGCGCCTCGACGCGTCCGAAGCCGGTTTCCGCCGGATGTGGGCAAGGAAGCGCTGGACCGATTGACCGCAGATCGACCCATCAACCACAACCATTACTCAGGAGATAAGCCATGAATCTGAAGACTTTCGGCGCGCGAGCGCTGCTGGCCTGCGCCATTGCCCTGCCTTTGGCCGCCACCGCGCAGAACTATCCGACCAAGCCGGTCAGCCTGGTCGTGCCGTATCCGGCCGGCGGCGCGACCGACGTGATTGCCCGCATGGTTGCGGACAAGCTCACCCAGTCCTGGGGTCACCCGGTGGTCGTGGCGAACAAGCCAGGGGCGGGCACGCTCATCGCCGCCGAATTCGTCGCCCGGGCTCCTGGCGACGGCTACACGCTGTACATGACGACGGCGGCGCACACGATCGGGGCGAGCCTCTACAAGAAAGTGCCGTTCGACCCGGTGAAGGACTTCACGCCCATCACTCTCACCTCCACGATCCCGCTGGTGCTGGTGACGAATCCTTCCCTGCCGGTCAAGAGCCTGTCCGACCTGATCGCGAAGGCGAAGTCCGATCCCGGTATGTCGTTCGCCTCCACCGGCAATGGAACGCCGCAGCACCTGACGATGGAACTGTTCAAGGCCCAGAACAAGCTGACGCTGACGCACGTGCCGTACAAGGGCGACTCGCCGATGATCACGGACCTGATCGGCGGCCAGGTCCCGATGGCCTTCGTCACCCTGTCGGCCGCACTGCCGCACATCAAGGCGGGCAAGCTCAAGGCCATTGCCTTGGCGCACAGCAAGCGCGTGGAAGCTATTTCCTCCGTGCCCACGTTTGCCGAGGCGGGGATGCCGGGGTTCGTGGCTGCCACGTGGTTCGGGCTGTTCGGCCCCGGAACCATGTCGCCGGAACTGACCAATCGCATCTACCGCGACGTGGCGAAGATCGTCGCCGTTCCCGAGTTCACCGCCAAGCTGAAGGACATGGGTGGCGACGTGGACAACAGCACGCCGCAAGCCTTCCAGGCGCATATCCAGGCCGAGCTGAAGCGTTGGGCCGAGGCCGTCCGCCTGTCCGGCGCGCAGGTGGACTGACAACCGAGACAGGGACATTCGATGAATCCAGAAGACAAGGCGCTGCTCGAACGCTGCGCCCGGATGGGAAGCAGCACGTGGTCGGATGCGCTGGACGCCTGCGGCATCGCCGGCGTGGTCCAGGGTATCGCGCGCCGCAGTGGTGAAGGCGTGGCCGTCGGCTTCGCTGCCACCGCGCGCCACGAATGGGGACCGCTGGGCGACTTCGACCGGGCCGATTTCGCGGTCGGCCGGCTCGTCGCGGCGACCGGTCCCGGGCGCGTGCTGATGGTCGACGTGGGCGGCGCGGCGATTTCAACCTTTGGGGGGATCGCCTCGCTGGCCGCCGCCGGCCGGCAGGCGACGGCGGTCGTCATCGACGGGGGCTGCCGCGACACCGACGAAATCCGCGCCACCGGCCTCACCCTGGCGGCCCGCTGGGTGACGCCAACGACCGGCAAGACGCGCCTGAAGCTGCAGGCGATGGGCGAGCCGGTCACGATCGGCGGCATTTCCGTCAAGGAGGGCGACCTGGTCGTGGTGGACGACACCGGCGTCGTGGTGGTGCCGCGCCAGGAAGTGCCGCGGGTGCTGGTCGAAGCCGAGCGGATCCTGGGGGTGGACCACGCGGTCGAAAAAGGCGTTCGCGCCGGCAAGAGCTTTGCCGAAGCCGCGGCCGACGCCAACTACATTCCGCTGAAGAAATCCGCTCCTCGGCAAGATGCTTGAGCGGGCCGCGGTCCTCCAGGTCGGCCCGCTAGGCGACGAGATCGACCGGGAGTTGCAGGCACAGTACGAAGTGCTGCGCCTGTGGGCGGAGCCCGGCGGGCTGGAAGCCGTCGCCAGGCGCGCTGCCGGTGTCTCGGCCGTGGTCACTTCCGTGCGCCACGGCTGCACGGCGTCCATCATCGAGCGTCTGCCGGACCTGCGGGCGATCTGCAGTTGGGGCGTCGGATACGAAACCATAGCCGTTGCGGCAGCGCGTGCCCGCGGCGTCGTGGTCAGCAACACGCCAGACGTCCTCGACGACTGCGTCGCCGATCTGGCCTGGGGGCTGCTGATCGCCGCCGCCCGCCGCACCGCCGTCGGCGACCGCTACGTGAAGACGGGGCAATGGCGCACGATCGGTGCCTTTCCGCTCTCCACGCGGGTGAGCGGCAAGCGCCTCGGCATCCTGGGCCTGGGCCGGATCGGCGAAGCGATCGCACGCCGCGGGTCCGGTTTCAGCATGGACGTGCGCTATCACAACCGGCGCAAGCGCGCGGGCATCCCGTACCGGTATGAGTCCTCGTTGACCGAACTGGCGCGTTGGGCAGACTTCCTCGTCGTTGCGTGCGAGGGTGGACCTGCGACGCGGCACCTCGTGTCGGCCGAGGTCCTCGACGCGCTCGGACCGGAGGGGATCGTCGTGAACATCGCGCGCGGAACGGTGATCGACCAGGCTGCGATGGTGCGCGCGCTCCTGGAAGGACGGCTGGGCGGAGCCGGCCTGGACGTGCTGGAGAACGAACCTGCGGTCCCTCGGGAGCTGATGGACATGGACCAGGTCGCACTCATGCCGCACGTAGGCAGCGCCACGGTCGAAACCCGGCGTGCCATGGGGCAGCTCGTGCTCGACAACCTGGCCTCCTTCATGGCCGGACGCGGCCTGCTCACTCCCATTCGCGCCTGAAACTGACATCATGAACGAGAGCTTGCTGGGCGCCTTGCGTCGTGCCGTGGGCGAATCCCACGTACTGACCGGCGACGACTGCGCGCCATTCCTGACCGACTGGCGCAAGGTGGCGACGGGGCGCGCGGTTGCCGTCGTGCGGCCGGCCACGACAGAGCAGGTGCGTGACGTTGTGCGCGCGTGCGTCGAGCATGGCGCTCCGATCGTCCCCCAAGGAGGCAATACCGGGCAGGTCGCCGGCGCCACGCCGGACCAGTCGGGACGTGCCGTCGTCATACAGCTCGGACGCATGAATCGCATCCGTTCGATCGACACCGACAACAACACGCTCGTGGCAGAAGCCGGCTGCGTGCTGCAGGCGGTGCAGGAGGCGGCGCGCGCCGCCGGTCGCCTGTTTCCGCTGTCGCTGGGCGCCGAAGGCACGTGCATGATCGGCGGAAACCTGGCCACGAATGCGGGCGGCACGCAGGTGCTGCGCTACGGCAACGCACGCGAGCTCACGCTGGGCCTCGAGGTGGTCACGGCCGAAGGCGAGGTCTGGAACGGGCTGCGCGCATTGCGCAAGGACAACACCGGCTACGACCTGCGCGATCTCTACATCGGCTCGGAAGGCACACTCGGCATCATTACCGCCGCGGCCCTGAAGTTGTTTCCGCTGCCGGCAGGGCAACGCACTGCTTTTGCCGCCACGGCATCCATCGAGCAGGCTGTCGCGTTGCTCGCGCGAGCCCGTTCCGTGCTGGGTGCGGAACTCACTGGCTTCGAACTGATGTCGTCGGTGGCTCTGGAACTCGTGCCAAGGCATTTCCCGGACCAGCGGCTTCCGCTGCCGACGGCCCCCTGGTTCGTGTTGCTCGAGTCCTCGGACGCCGAAAGCGAGCTGCGCGCTCGCGACCGGTTCGATGTCCTCCTTTCGGCGGCGCTCGAGGCAGGAGAGATCGACGATGCGGCGATTGCCGAGAGCGTGGCGCAGTCGCAAGCTTTCTGGCACCTGCGCGAGAGCATCACTCTGGCGGTGGCGGCAGAAGGCAGGTGTGCCAAGCACGACATCTCTATTCCCACCTCTCGCATGGCTGACTTCGTGACGACCACCGACAGGGTGTTGCAGGAGCAATTCCCGGGAGTGCGCAGTGCCACATTCGGCCATCTCGGCGATGGCAATCTGCACTACAACATCCTGCAACCCGTGCGTCAGCAGGAAGCAGCCTTTGCAGCCGTGCAGCAGAACTTGTCATTGCTGGTGCACGACCGGGTCCGCGACCATGGTGGCTCCATCAGTGCTGAACAAGGGATCGGGGGCCTGCGCACCGCCGATCTTCAGCGATACGAGGACCCGGTCAAGATCGCTCTGTTGCGGCGGATCAAGCAGGCGCTGGATCCAAGGGGGCTGATGAACCCGGGCAAGGTACTGCCCCATCAGTCCGTGGAGTGAAACCGCCGAAAAGTCCGATGCCACCTCGAACCGAGCCCCAGCCGTGATCCGGTCCGCCACACACTCACATCCATTCCAGGGAAATCTTCCATGAACAGCAGTCAAGTTGCGCAGCCCCGTTCCATCGGGTTTATCGGCCTAGGCGTCATGGGGGAGCCCATCTGCCGCAATCTGGCGTCGAAGTCGGGCGCTGCCCTGATCGCGCTGGACAAGGATGCGGCCCCGCTGCAGCGGCTGGTAGCGCAAGGCGTGAAGCCCGCGTCCTCCGCGAAGGAGATCGCCGCTTCAGTCGACGTGCTCTTCCTGTCCCTGCCTTCGGGCGAGATCGTGGATGAGGTCTGCCGGGCCTCCGAAGGCATTCTCGCGAACGGCCGGCGCGGCCTCATGGTGGTCGACCTCAGTACCACGTCGGTGGATGTCACGCGGCGGCTGGCCGACGACTTTGCGCAGCAAGGCATGGTGTTCATCGACGCGCCTGTTGCGCGCACCCGGGCGGCTGCGGAGGCTGGTACCTTGTCGGTGATGGTCGGGGCCACGCCGGAGGAATTCGAGCAGGTGAGACCGTTGATCGCCACCTTCGCCAGCGACATCGCCCTGTGCGGCGCGGTCGGCTGCGGACAGGTGGTCAAGATCCTGAACAACATGGTCCTGTTCGAGATCGTCGCGGCGCTGAGCGAGGCGAAGGCGATCGGCGAGCGGTCCGGCGTCGCCGTCGGCACCTTGTTCGATGTCCTGTCGAAGGGTTCTGCCGACAGCTTCGCACTGCGCAACCATGGCATGAAGGCCATCGTGCCCGACGAGTTCCCCTTGCGGGCGTTTTCGGTGGACTATGCCCGCAAGGATCTGCGCTACGCGCTGAAGCTCGCCGGCGAATGCGGCGTCGACGCCGAGGGTGCCCGGCACGTCGACGCGCTGTTGCAAAGTGCGATCGAGGCCGGCGACAAGGATCGTTATTGGCCCGTGATCAGCCGCCTGTTCCAGGCGGGCAGCCCAAGGGCGGTGTGAAAAGAGGAGAGTGGTGGGTCCTGTAGGATTCGAACCTACGACCTACGGATTAAGAGTCCGCTGCTCTACCAACTGAGCTAAGAACCCACTGAGGAAATCGTGGTGGAGAGGAGGAGGATCGCTCCGACTCAGCCACAAATGTATCCACAGGCCTTATCTGACAAGGACTTAGCTTCGATCAGCAAGCCCTTCGACGTCGGCGGGGACAACGTTTTGGAGTGTATCACAGCCTCCATGTCCAACTCGAGCGGACGACGACCGCAAGCAGTGCTCTCAAGCCGACCTTCGCTGAGTTGTGCGGCGGGGTTACGAGGCCTGGACCGGATAGCACGCGCGACCACATGGAGTAAACTGGCTCCAGTTTCAGTCTTCGGTGCCATGTCGGCCACGGTGATGCCCGGAGACCTCCTCAGCGGATGTCTGGTGGTCATGGCCTCCTTTTTCATCGTGTTCGAGGTCTCGCTAGAGATCGAGAGCCAAGGGAAGGGCAGGAAATGAAGGTCAAACTAAAGCTGCGAAGCAATCGAAAGGGCGCAGGGATTCTGGGGGTTGTGCGCACTGGACTCTGCAGGGAGGTCACGAACGTCACTAGGGAAGTCTTAGGCCCAAAGAGAGCCCTCCCCCGCCAATTCTGTGAAAGCGCCCCGTTTAGGGGCGCTTTTCTTTTTTGATGGCAGACCCCGAGCAAGCAGCCACAGAAACTATGCCGGACCTGCCCCAAGCCCCCGCTCTTCCCGAGAATCTCAGGGAGGTGGTCGCCGCTGCGTGGGATGGTCGCGAATGGATCCTCAATCGGTTGGACGGTCTGGAGATCAAGCAGGAGCACCGTGTTCTTGTGCCCGGGCTCTTTTATGACCTCGCCATTGAGCACCACTTCTCGATCATCCAGCTCGTCTCTGCGCGCCTGTTCGCATCTGCGTTCGCTCTCGCGCGAGCGGAGTTCGAGGCTTTGGTCCGCGCGGGATGGCTGCATCGCCGTGCATCAGCTGAAGATGTCACAGGCTTCGCGGAGAAGGGGATCTGGCCCAAGATGACGTTCGGCGAAATGGTCGCTGCCATCGAGGAACATGAAGACTTTGCAGACAAGTTTCTGTCCAAGCTGAAGGCTTCGACTTGGAAGGCGATGAACGACTTTACTCACGGCGGCCTGCGCCAAGTCTCCAACCGATGGAAGCAGAATGCCGATGGAACACGGACGATCGAGCCGGACTTCGATCCCGAGCAAGTCATTGAGCTAGTTCAGGTCGCCGGTACATTGGCTCTGATTGCATTGCGTCAGATTGGTGAGTTGACTGGCAAGAAGGACCTCTGCGAGGAGATAACCCAGAAGCTCACCGGAGCTCCTGAGTCGAAGCCAGGGGACTGAGATCGAGTGATAGGGTGAGTCCCTGCCCGACATTGCTGCAAACCGGAACAGTCGCCACGAGTCCGGCATGTCTTCAGCGCTCTAGGCGCACTCTCAACCTGCGCGCCCGCGCCTGGAAGGCCTCCGCCCCACCTTCCAGAATGTCGCACACCTGCTTGCGAATGTCTGCATCCTCTAGCCCGCCAGCGACATACCTAAACGTAGGAAGCCCGGAACCCATGGAGGGGCTCGCATCAGCGACGATGATTTGGTCCGCGTCCGTGTTGATCACAAGATTAGCGTTGTGCGTCACGATGATCACCTGTCGCTTCGATCGGGCCTGCATGAAAAGAGGGACGAGTTCGTCATAGACGGACTTTGGGTCCAAGTTCTCTTCGGGCTGGTCGATGATGAGGGGACGGTCGTCCGCATCATCGAGTGCAAGGTATAGCAGCAGCAGCACGATGCCCCGCGTACCTGGTGATAGTTTTCGGATGTCGGTGCCGTCGTAGAGGATCTCGTAGCGAACGGCGAGGTGGTCCGTACCGAACAGCCAACGGGCGAACTGGGTGGACCACTTGCGGAAAGCTGTCTGGTCGGCGGGCGCATATGGGGCGTGGGCGAGAAGGTCCTTCGTGTATTTGGCGATGAACGATGCCATCGCGGCCTGCACTTCGGCTGCCGAACCTGCTTCCCAGGCCGCCTGCAGCTCGGTTCGGGCAACCTCCGCCAGCGTTCCGCGCCCCATAAAAGGCCCTGACTTGCGGAGATCGATCAGATGATCCTCGGCATGGGAAGCCCAGCTTGCTACGTCGGCAGTACGGGACACCTGAACGCTCAATTTCCTCAATGTGCCGCTCATTGCGGTGAGCCGTGTCATCAGCGGTGCGTACAGATCCTCCAGCGCGTGCTGCTCGCTGATGACTGCGGTAAACAGGCGACCGTAAGCGTCCTCACGTTCCTGCTGAAGCGCCTTCCGCCGCTCTGCGGCTCCCTGTGCATCCACGAGTTGCATCCTGAGCTTTTGCAGCGCACTGTTCTCCGTCGCGATTCGTTGGGTGAGCGCGGAATACTGATTGCGCACAATCGTGTCAGCGCTGATCAGCTTCTCCAATCGGCCCATCTCCGCCTTGAGTAGCGACAGGGGAAGCTTGGTGAGATCGGCGTCGCTCGCGATCAGTGCTGCGGTCGGGTCACCCACGGTCACAGGTTGGCCGGTCAAAGAGGCGATCTGCTCGTCCGCCCATGCGATGTAGCCGGTGAGAGCGCGGTCTACGTCACCCTTGTACACGAGAAGAAACGCATCCCATTGACTTGCGTTGAGGCCACTACTCGGATGGCGCGCAATTGCCTGCCGCAACATCTCCGGCGCCTTGGCCGTCCGCGTGTTCTTGACCTCGTCCTGCATTGCTACAAAGGTCCGTCGCTGTGCAGAGAACGCCGCGATGCAACCCGTGAGAGTCTGCACGGCTGCGCTCAACTCTGCGTGACGGTTGGCCTGCGCTTCAGTTCCCTTCACGACCAACTTAGCCAAGTCGGCGGTGTAGCCCTTGATAAGCGTTTCCTTGCCGGCAGCTTGCGACTGCAGGCTGGTAACGATGGCGTCCTTCTCGAACTCTGTGGCGATTCGGTCGGAAATCGCTGCGATCGCTTCAGCCTCACGCTGCCGCGCCTGCCGGTAGCGCTCTGTACGGTTCTCGCATAGTTGGCCGAAGTTGACAGCGCCCTCACGATCATCGTTCGCGTGGGCTTCGAAGATCACGCGCTCGATCTCGCGGACAAGGCCCTCCGATGCACCTCGGGCGGAGCACAGCTCCTCCACGAACTGCTGCGAGAGATACCGTGCGCGCGGAAACGACCATGCATCGTCGACATCTCGACCATCCAGGTAGCCGCCCGTCGTCTCCCCGCCGCCCCATTGCAGGCGCACCTTGCTGTCGCCGATAAGGGGGCGGGCTCGGACTAGGAAAGAGGGGCTGACGTCTTCGTCCTGGCGCCAAGCGGTGTCCCCGAGCGCCTCGCATCCGGCAGCGATCATGTCGGCCAAGGCAGTCTTGCCAGAGCCGCGAGCGCCGATGATCGCGACCAAGCCTGGATTTATCGGGATTGACTTTGTTGCGGCCCAGTCGGCCTCCTCTATGACAAGCTGGGAGACGACCTGGGACGGCATCGCAGTCTTAGGCGGTTCGGGCCCTACGAACGTGCGACATGCAGGATCGATGCAGGATTGGCGCAGCGAATCGAATGTCAGCGCGCCCTTGATCCAAGAGAAGCGGTCTCCCACTGGCTTCGCGGTGGTCGTCAGGTTGTGCGCGTCGCTACCGTGCATGCACGGCTTGCAGCCGTCGTAGCGGGCCTGGAGCTCCTGCGCAGTCAGCCCGCGCTGTCCGAGCCAAAATTCCCGCTGTGCCGGGCTGCTGGTGAAGATGAAGTGTGCGAACTTCTCTATCTCCTGTCGGAGCGTCTGGTCAGCCGCTTGGTGCAGACCGGAGGTACCGTCGCCCGAGCCGCCTGCGACGCCAATCAGCATGTTGGCCTTCGCCCACGCGCTTTCGACATAGACCCCTTTTAGCTGTGCGAAGTTGACCTTGAATTGCGTAGCGCCATGTGCGAACGCGGCGCGTTCGTCCGAGATAGCGGGATCCGCCATCCGGCCTAACCGCGCCAGATCCTCAGGGGTGCAGGCGAATCGGTCGTTGTATGCAGGAAACTGAAGTCGGGCGAGAAAACGACGGACCTCGACAAGGTGGTCGGTGGCGTGAGGGTCAACGAGCAGGTGCAGATTCACAAAACCCGACTTCGCTGCGACATCGAGGCGCACCTCGATGTTGGGAAGGATCAGCGCCACTCCTGGAAGCCGCCCCCGTGCCTTTTGTGAGAGTACCTCTTCGTACAGGGAGGTCGTGTAGTAGTCGGTGACGGCTATGGCTTCGACCCGCGGTGTCGCAGCCTCCAGAAGCGTTAGGTAGCCGTCCCAGTCGCCGTATTTGAACTGGTCGTTTAGTAGGGTGCCGGGTGCATGGATGTGGGGCTCCCAGCGATGCCATTCCGAACCGCGCGTGATCACTTCTTTCCCCTTGTCTTGCTGTCATCCCATGCGTGCTGCGCGCGCGCGTTTCATCAGCAAAACTGTAACAGAAGGGGTGCATTTTGCTCATCTGCGGGCGGGCGCTCCCTCGTGCTAACCCTGTTCAACACGGGTATACCGGCGTGTCGAGGAGGGGGTGCCGGCGCCGCCTCTGTGAAGGCCGAAGCCGTCAGATGCTTTTCAGACGACCGGCTTTGCTAGTGAGAAGAAGGTTCACATGACTGCTTCGGATCAGCGAATTGCCGGGGCTATCGATCTCACACGACAAACGCAAGTGGGGACGAGTAAGCGAACTGCACGCATAGGTGCACGGCATACTTATTTCGTCCAAACAAGGCGGGGCACGAGAGCATGTCGAAGAAGTCAGGCGCAGGCGCAACGAGCCGAGATCCAGCAGGCAAGCAGTCGGCAAAGCAGCCCGCTGCGGCACGAGCATCGGTGGTCAGTAAGTCGCCTGGCAAGAAGGGGAAAGCACGCCAGCAGGCGCCGAACATGGTGCTTGCCAAGGAGACCACGACGCGAAAAGCTGGCGCGAACAAGGCCGCTGTGAAGCAAGTTGCAAAGGGGGGTGCGCGGAAGACGCCGTTGAGGCGGACGACGGGGAAGGCGGCCCCGAGGCAAATTGAAAAAAAAGTGGCGTTCCCCACCGCACTGACGACTCAATTAGGTGACGGAACGACTGCCGGTGGGTCTGCCGGCTTTCGCGGTTATTTGTACCAGGCCGACGTCTCAGTCTGGGCGGCTCTGGACCTGGTGCTTGCCAAGGGCATGGCGTCTTCAATCGAAGTAGAGCCGGCGAGTCAGGAGGACGTGGAAGCATGGTTGACCGGGTCGCCGCCACCGCCCTCTGATCCGACGGATCCCGGACGCATGAGTCTTCGCGCCCAGGTCGCTGAGCGCCCGCTCGTTATCCAGGCAAAGTTGACCGCAACCGGCGACTGGAGCCACAGCGCGATTGCCCGCCTGTTAGAACACGGTGGGCCTCAGCGCAGATCGGCCAAAGAGCGGTTGGAGACTCCCAATCTGGAATACCTGCTGATCACCTCCGGCCCACTGACCGGTGTAGCTCGCACACTGTCTGTTCGTGGGTTCACCGAGAAGTTGGAGCCGCCGTCTATGCCGGCTTCACTCGTCAGGCTGTTGCCGGCCGAAGCGGCCGGAAGGGTCAAGGTGATTGAAGCTTACGATGAAGAACGAATTGCCTCGCGCGTGCGTGAGTTGCTCGTCGAGGCTATGAAGGTTCCGCTTGCAAATCGCGATGCCTGCTTCGCGAATCTGCGGGATGTCGCACGCTTGAAGATGACGGGCCGGGAGGCACGGACGTGGACGTTCGATGAGTTGGCGGAAGTCATCGGGCGTCACGGGGGGGTATTTGGCGACGTCAGCGGACGTGGCGATGTACATCCGGCCCGAAAACTGGTCGCAGCTGTGCGAAAAGCTGGATCGAGAGCATGCGGTGATCATCTACGGGCGCTCCGGCACCGGGAAGACTATGACAGCTGCAGCCCTCTGGGAGCACGTGCACCAAGCGGGCCAGGGGCACAGAAGGATCGTGGCTGATCGCCCCTCGTTAGTGCGGGAAGCGGACACCACGACGCCCGTCGTCTTTGACATCGAGGATCCCTGGGGCAAATACCAGTACGAGCCTCGCCAGGAGCAATGGCTCGATCGATTGCCACAGCTCCTGCGTACCGCAAGTGCAAATCGGAAATTCATCATCACGACGCGTGAAGATGTGATGATGGATGCCGGCGTGCGCAACAGCATCAAGCGCTGGATGATCTCGCTACAACCGGACGACTACAGCCGCGCGCAGCGACGACGGATGTACGACGACCGGATTCCGTCTGCGCCGCGCGCCCTGCAGATTTCTCTCGCACGAGTCCATGATCGCGTGCTGAACGAACTGTCGACCCCGAATGAGATTGATCGGTTCTTCGCCAACCTGCACGATCCCGACGAGCCGGGCATTCCGGCCGCTGAACAGATTGCCGCGGCACGGGACAAGGCGCGGCACGATTTCATTGAGTTGACGATCGCGCAGCAGGTGCGTGGGAGGCATGAACAGCTTTGGGCAGTCATCGTATGGGCTTTGCTGGGTGCTCGAAAAAAGCTGACGCGGCAAGCGTTTGTCGACATCCATGGCTCCTCGCGAAATTGGACGCCGCTTTCGACGCCGGCTTGGATCGGTTTCTCTACTTCTTTATCGCGGGTCGCACTCTGCGGCAATCGGGCCAGCTTGTCTCCTACTATCACCCTCGAGCAGAGGCGGCGTTTGCTGCGATCGCAGCCGAGGAGCAGGTTCAGTCTGCCAAGCGAGTGGCGAGGCTCTTGGATGCACTCACCCAGGTGGACGTTGAAGGCGGGTGGGGTCCAGAGACGGCAGCCGCCGTGCTGGCGTTCGTCGCGCGATCTGAGATGTTGGAAGTGCAATCCAGCGCATCGGCACAGGCAAGGATCGATGGCTGGATCCGCAACGAACTGGCAGAGGCGCAGGGGGAAGATTTTCGTGAGGCATTGCGAGTTGCTGCTGCCGCTGGTTCGCCGAACTGTCATCCCGCCGAGTTCGCCCGCTTTGTGCTGGAAATCGAGCCGGCTCCTATGTTCTTTGGTGGCCGTGAGCGACGCGAACGAGTCGAACCTGACGCGCGATGGTTCGCGACAATGCACGCAGACCCATCAGTTCGTGCGCTGTGTCGAAAATGGGTGGAAACTGCACTGCCAAGCGCGAGCGAGCACTACCTAAAGCGGCTTGTGGAGCGGCTGCGCCGGATTGAGCCTGACATTGCAAGCTCCTTCATACGCGCGATGGACACGGTGATCCGCTACGGAGTGATGAGTAATGGCGAGGTGATCGCTGCAGGGGCTGTCTTGGACTTGGAGGCAGTCACCTCGGTCGTGATGAAGGCGTTGGACGAATTGGAAAGTCCATCTGATTGGGATGACACGTGGCAGAAGATTGAGGACGGCCTGTATTCAGACGGGTACGCTCAGCATCTTTCGGAGAGCGCCGGGGAGGAAGGCTACACGGCAGGAGAGCTTGTGGACGAGTACGTGGCAGCCCTTCGCCGCAGCCAAGGATGGCAAGCTATTGCCGGCCACCCACAGGCGCGGCGCCTTGGCGGAGCATGGGCGCGACTGTTGCCGGACGAAGCCGAAGGGCAACCATCTACGAACGTACAAGAGGTGCGCTCCTTACTTGAGCTCGGCATCGGCACTAAGTTCGAGGATCGGGCTTGGGACGTAGCGGCGCAAGCCTGGGACGCGTCGTTGCTCCCACTGCTCTTGAAGAGAGTGGCCGAGCCTATCGATAGCCGCTCGGTCCGTGAGAGCGTCGTGATTTGCTTAGTCCGCAGCAACACGAGGATTGCCGACTTCGCCGGTGAAATCCAGCGCCGTGGGAGCGTACTGCGGCTTCTCCTCCTCTTCGAAGACCTCAAGCGTGCGTGGAGCTCTAAGAAAGATGAGTCGCAGTTGAGAGAGGTGTTGAACACTTGGAGGGAGTCTCTGCCGCAAGCGCTGCAAGAAGCGGCCGGTCCTTTCCTCGCGTCGGACGAGGTGCAGAGCCCGCGTTTGACCGAGCGTGTGGTTTCAATGATCGCGGCCAGCGCGCCTGAGACCGAGGCGGAACTGCAGTTGAAGATTCGGGCCTTGCTCCATTCCTCCTTCGATATTCGCTCCGACCTTGAGCGGCTGCTTGATGGGCTCTCTGGCAATGAAGTGGCGCGCTTCGCAATGCGGGCTGTAGCCCAGAGGCAACTGACCGACATCATGGAGCAGGCGCTGTCGCACCCCCGTGGAGTAGTACGTGCTGAGGCCTTCAAGTACCTCGCGGTGCGTTGCGAGAGCGCTCTGCCTCAGCGACTCTTGGCGATGCACGGCGACGAATCCCGGTACGTGCGCGAAGCTGTCGCGGAGGCCCTCGCCCGGGATCCGCGTCCCGAGTACCTGCCGGCGCTGGAAAAACTGGTCGCTGACACTTGGTCAGACGATGACATGGGATTCGATCCCGTTGCTCGCCTTCCTATCGCGCGTGTCGCTGCAACGGCCCTGGCACACGTGGCGCAGATGGACAATGATGCAATCAAGCGGTTGTTCAACTTGGCGTCAAAGACGCGCGATTCCAAGCTGCGTTCTCTTATTCTGCAAGCAGTGGTCCGCCGCGGCAATCCGGACGTTCACAACAGGATGCTGGCATACGCGTTGCGAACCGAGAACTCGCGCATGGGAACAGCGGTCGCGCACGCACTCCTCTCGGCTGCGGAGGTGCTTGATGCTCATATTCTTCGTACTCTCGACCCTGAACAGCTCCTTCGCAAGGAGCCCGAAGTGGCCGCTCAGGTCATCGTTCTGCTCGGCGTTCTCGGCTCCGAGTCCACGATAGACAGGGCCGTGAGCAGGCTTGTGGCCCACCCCCACCGAAAGGTGCTGTTGGGTAAGCGACCAGGGAACACATGTTGACCGCGCGGCCGCTGCGTAGGAGCCTCGAGTCCGCTTAACTTACGCGGACACATGAACACTTACGGGGTCGATTTGATGGGGCGGCGCCGCCGCCGGCGGCA
>NZ_VTOX01000014.1 GCF_012184415.1 Ramlibacter lithotrophicus | reverse complement strand
CGAGCGCTTCTACAACCCGCGGCGGCGTCACTCGACGCTTCAGTACCTCAGTCCAGTACGATTCGAGGAGCTACACGGAGCTGCCGTGTAGCAAATAGAAGTGTCCGGAGAATCGGGGGCAGCCCAGTTCCGCCATCGGTCCCGCATTCCTGCCGGGCGCCGGGTGTCTGAGCGACATCCTTCACGGCATGGGCTATCGCAACGTCTTTCTGGGCGGCGCTCCGTCGTCGTTCGCCGGGAAGGGCAGGTTCCTGCGCGATCATCACTACGACGAGGTCCACGGCCGGGAGGAATGGGAGAGGAGGGGATTGCCCAAGGAAGCCTTCAACTTCTGGGGTCTCTTCGACGAGGCGCTGTACGCGCAGGCCAAGACCAGGCTGGCGCAGTTGCACCGCTCGGGACAACCCTTCAATCTCACGCTGCTGACGCTGGACACCCACAACCCCGACGGCTTCCTCTCGCCGGGGTGCCGCCGCCGCGGCGTCGCGCGTTTCGAAGCGCTGGTCGAGTGCGCCAGCGACCAACTGGCGGATTTCCTGCGCTTCATCGAGCAGGGCGGCTACCTGAAGGACACGAACGTGGTGGTCATCGGGGACCATCTGGCGGTGCACAACGCCGTGGACGCCACGCTGCGTCAGGCGCGTGAGCGGCGCATTTACAACCGGTTCATCGCACGGGACCTGCCGCCGAAGAACACCGAGGTCATCCTTCCCTTCGACCTGTTCCCGTCCATCCTCGAATTCATCGGAATCGATGTCGAGGGCGATCGCCTGGGCCTGGGGTACTCCGCGTTCAATGCTCCCGCTACCGGCCGCCCCGACGGGCGGCTCGTCGGGTTGACGCTGCCCTCGCTGGCAGGATCCAGCAGTTACGGCCGGCTGTGGTCGGCGCCGCCGGCACCGTGAGCGGCCAGCTGCTCACTCCGTCGCCACGTAATGCCCCGACTTCCCGCCCTGCTTCTCCAGCAGGCGCACGCCGGTGATCGTCATGCCGCGGTCGACGGCCTTGCACATGTCGTAGATGGTGAGCAGGGCGACGTTGACGGCGGTGAGGGCTTCCATTTCGACGCCGGTAGGGCCCACGGTCTCGGCGGTGGCGGTGCACGCGACGGCCGATCCGCCGGCGCCGCCCTTTTCCACCAGGAACTCGATCGCGACGCGGGTCAGGGCGAGCGGGTGGCACAGGGGAATCAGCTCGCTCGTCTTCTTGGCCCCCTGGATGCCGGCGATGCGGGCGATCCCCAGCACGTCGCCTTTCCTTGCCGTGCCAGCCTCGATGATTGCCAGAGTGGCCGGCAGCATCTCGATGCGGCCGCCCGCCACGGCTACGCGCCGGGTCGCCGGCTTGGCGCCGACGTCCACCATGTGGGCCTGTCCCTGGGCGTCGAAATGGGTCAGCGAGCTCATCTGTAAAGGAAAACGAACGATTGACGGTGTTGCCGCATCATACGGTCATGAGCAACTGGAAAGGACGGCTGGCAGCCGGTACGGTTCTGGGCCTGGCGCTGCTGGCGGCGCTGCCCGCGCGCGCGCAGATCCCCACCCTCGGCGACACCAGCGACATGAACGCCAGCACCGAGCGCAAGCTCGGTGAGCGAATCGCCCGCGAGCTGTACCGCGATCCGGACTACATCGACGATCCGATCCTCGACGAATACGTGCGCGGCATCTGGGCGCGGCTGCTGGCCGCCGCCCGCACCCGCGGCGAGCTGACGGCGGAACTCGACGAGCGCTTCGCCTGGCAGGTGCTGCTGGGGAAGGACCGCAGCATCAACGCCTTCGCGCTGCCGGGCGGCTGGCTGGGACTGCACCTGGGGCTGGTCAGCGTCACCGCGACGCGCGACGAGCTGGCGTCGGTGCTCGCGCATGAATTGAGCCACGTCACGCAGCGCCACATCTCGCGGCTGATGACGCAGGAGAAGCGGCAGGCGCCGTGGGTGATCGGCGCCATGATCCTGGGCGCGCTGGCGGCCTCCAAGAACCCGGAGGCGGCGAACGCGCTGGTGACGGGCGGCCAGGCGCTCGCCATGCAGAACCAGCTGAATTTCTCGCGCGACATGGAACGCGAGGCGGACCGCATCGGCTACGGCGTGCTGACCCAGGCCGGCTTCGAGCCGCAGGGCTTCGTCGCGATGTTCGACAAGCTGCAGCAGGCCTCGCGGCTGAACGACAACGGCAGCTTTCCCTACCTGCGCACCCACCCGATGACCACCGAGCGGTCGGCCGACATGCAGTCGCGCCAGCAGCTCGCCGCGCGCCAGGGCTCTCCGGCGGCGGACCTCGTGCACGCGATGATGGTCGGCCGAGCGCGCGTGCTCTCGAACCCGGGCGTGGACGTGTTGCGAGGCTATGTCAACGACTCGCGGGCCGACGCTGCGGCGCCGCAGGCCTTGGCCCGCCAGGCCACGGCCCTGTACGCCGCGGCACTGGCGAGCGCGAAGCTGCGCGACTACCCGGCAGCGCGCAAACTGGCCGGGACGCTCGCGGATGCGGTACGCGGCGATGCCGAGGCCGCTCGAGTCGCGTCGCTGCTGGCGGCCGAGATCGCGCTGGAGGGCGGCACGCCGGCGCAGGCGCTCGCCCTGGCGGACGCTCCCCCGACGGCACGGCCGGAGCTGCTGTTCGCGTCGCAGGCCCGCATCGCGCGCGGCCGCCCCGCCGAGGCGGCCGAGCGGCTGCAGACCTGGGTGGCGCTGCACCCGCGCGACGCCCAGGCCTGGCAGCTGCTGGCTCGCGCGCACGCGGCGCAGGGGCAGCAGCTGCGGGCGATCCGCGCGGAGGCCGAAGCGCAGGTGGCGCACCTCGATTACGAGGCGGCACTGGACCGGTTCAAGGCGGCCCAGGAACTCGCGCGGCGTGGCACCCGCGCCCCGGGCGACCACGTCGAGGCATCGATCATCGACAGCCGCGCGCGGCAGGTGGAATCACTGCTTCGAGAACAGGCGCTCCAGCGCTGACTCGATCACCAGCCCGAGCACCGAGTACAGCAGCGAGCCGACCAGCGCGGCGACGAAGCCGCGCACCTGGAAGCCGTCCAGCACGCTGGCGGCCGCCCAGAACATCAGGGCGTTCACGACGAACAGGAACAGGCCCAGCGTGAGCACCGTCACCGGCAGCGTCAGCACCAGCAGGATCGGCCGGACCACGGTGTTGAGCAGGCCGATGACGAACGCCGCGATCATGGCGGCGCCGAAACTCCGGACCGCCACGCCGTCGTAGACGTACGCCACGAACAGCAGGGCGGCGGCACTGAGCAGCCACTTCGCCAGGAGCTTGATCATGGCGCCAGCATAGCACCGCGACCGGACGCGCCCGGCCGCCGGCAGCAGCGCCGCGGCCAGGCGTGCGGAAGACGGTCAGGCGGTGCTGGCTGCGCGCCGGGACTGCAGCCAGCCGGCGGTCAGCACGCCGGCGATGGCAATCGCATACAGGGCCCAGCGCGCCGGCGCCGACTGGTCGAACACGCCGTCCAGCAGCGGCTCGCCGACGATCATCTTGGCGGCGGTGAATGCCAGCACGGCCGCGCCGGCGCGGATGATGATGGGGAAGCGCTCCACCAGCTTCAGCACCAGCGTGCTGCCGAACACGACGATCGGCACGCTGACCAGGAGGCCGATGACGACGAGGTCGAAGGAGCCGTGCGCGGCACCGGCGACGCCCAGCACGTTGTCCACGCCCATCAGCGCGTCGGCGACGATGATGGTCTTCATGGCGCCCCAGAAGGTGCTGACCACCGGTCCGTGCTCTTCGCCGGTGTCGGTGTCGGCCAGCAGCCGGTAGGCGATCCAGACCAGCCCCAGCCCCCCGACCAGCATCAGCCCCGGGATCTTGAGCAGCCAGACCACGCCCACGGTCATGGCGGAGCGCACGGCAATGGCTCCCACCGTGCCCCAGACGATCGCCTTGCGCTGCAGGGCGGGCGGCAGGTTGCGGGCCGCCAGCGCGATCACGATCGCGTTGTCGCCGGCGAGCACCAGGTCGATGAGGATGATGGCCAGCAGGGCGGACCACCAGGCGGCTGAGAGAAACTCCATGTTTTTGGCTCCGAGGCAAGTTCGTACGGGAACCCTGGCCAGGCGCGGCGGCACGAGCTGTGAGCCCCGAAGAGGAAGCGAGCGCGTTCGACCGCACCTGGTTCAGGTGCAATCGAAGGTCTTGCCCGGCGCCGGATGAACCGTTGCACGCCCGGCAGGCCGGAAGCCGTGGCTTCGTATTGACGACCTGCCGCTGACCTGAAGGCTGGCGGCACCGGCGAGCGGGGCCTTCCTTGCGGGTTCAGGGTGGAGCTACTCCCCTTCGTGCCGCGATTAGATCACAGGCGCGCGAAACGTGCGGGCGGCCGGACGCTATCATGGCCGCCACTTCCCGCCTGCCGTGGCCGACATCCACATCACCGACATCGAGGCCGCCATCAACTTCTGGCGCGCCCGGCGCCGCGGCGCCGATGGCGTCGAGCTCGGGCCCGAGCTGCGGGCGCTGGCCGAGGTCTATGCGCTGCTGGCGGTTCGCCGGGCCGACGCGATCGACGAGCGGGCCCTGCCGGCGCCGGCGCGCGCGGCCTGGGACGCGTGGTACGAGACGACGCCGGATACGCCGTGCATCGCGATCTGTTCAACGGCGCAGGGCGACGCGGTGTGCAAGGGCTGCGGGCGGACTTTCGACGAGGTGCAGCACTGGCCGGCCCTCGGCGCGGTGCAGAAGCGGCAGGTGTGGCGCCGCATCACGGAGCAGGGCGAGGCCTGGCGCTTCAACCGCTACGCCGAACGTGCCGCCGCAGGCACCGCGGCCACGGGTGCCTGAGCGATGCGCCGGCTCACCCAGGCTCCCAACATCGCGATTGCCGCGCTCTGGGTGGAGGCGTTGCGCCAGGCCGGCATCGAGGCCAGCGTCCAGCGCTACTTTCTCGGTGCCGCGGCCGGCGAACTGCCGCCCGACCAGTGCCTGCCCGAGATCTGGGTGACCGACGACCGGCAGGAGCTCGCGGCCCGCGCGCTGTTGCACGACCTGTCGCACGTGCCGCAGCGGCGCTGGCGGTGTGCCTGCGGCGAACTGGTGGAAGGCGGCTTCGAGCAGTGCTGGAACTGCGGCCGCCTCATGCCTTGAGCCGCCTCACTTCCAGCGCACCGGCTCCACGTGCACGCTGGCGGCGCCGTCGCTCAGCGTCAGCCCGCCTTCTTGCACCGTCGCCTGCAACTGCATCGAGCGTTGGGCCAGCGCGGCGAGCTCCTGCGACGCCGGCGAAGGGATGCGCCAGACGCTCAGGTTGCGCAGGCGGGCCACCTTCGATTCGATCCCGCGCCACCAGACCTCGGCCGCGTGATGGAAGCAGTAGACGCGCACCTGGTCGGCCTTGCCGCAGGCTCGCACCAGCGGCTTCTCGTCGGGCTGCCCGACTTCGACCCAGAGCCGCGTCGCGCCGGTGAAATCGCGCAGCCAGACATCCGGTTCGTCCGGGTCCGACAGGCCCGCGCCGAAAGCCAGCGTGCCGTCGCCGCCGCACAGCGTCTGCAGCAGGTGCGCCTCCAGGGCCAGCGCGGACAGCCGGATCATCATCCGCTCGTCGGTCTCGCTCGGATGGCGGGCAAGCGTCAGGGCATGGTCGGCGTAGTAGCCGTGGTCGATGTCGGCGATCGCCAGCTGCGCCTTGAAGATGGTCGACTTCAGCGCCATGCGCGCTCCTCGCGGGTGCCGGCGCGTGCCAGGGCCATCCTCACGCCCGGCGCGCCAGTTCGGCGGCCTTGCCGGTGTAGCCGGCCGGCGTCAGCGCCAGCAGCCGCTCCTTCTCGCCCTCGGGGATCTCCAGCGAGCGGATCAGCGCGTGCAGGTCCTCGGCGCGCACGGTCTTGCCGCGCGTGACTTCCTTGAGCTTCTCGTAGGCGCCGGGCACCGCATAGCGGCGCATCACGGTCTGGATCGGCTCGGCGAGCACTTCCCAGGACGCGTCGAGGTCCTCGGCCACGGCGGCTTCATTGAGCTGGACCTTGGCCAGCCCGATGCCCAGCGAGTGGTAGCCGAGGGCCGCATAGCCCAGCGCCACGCCCATGTTGCGCAGCACCGTCGAATCGGTGAGGTCCCGCTGCCAGCGCGAGATCGGCAGCTTCTCCGAGAGGTGCCGCAGCAGCGCGTTGGCCAGCCCGAAGTTGCCTTCGGCGTTCTCGAAGTCGATCGGATTGACCTTGTGCGGCATGGTGGACGAGCCGATCTCGCCTTCGCGCAGCCGCTGCCTGAAGTAGCCCAGGCTGATGTAGCCCCACATGTCGCGGGACCAGTCGACCAGGATGGTGTTGGCGCGGGCCACGGCGTCGAACAGCTCCGCCATGTAGTCGTGCGGTTCGATCTGGATGCTGTATGGCTGGAACGTGAGTCCCAGGCCCACGGGTTCGGGCGTCTCGACCACCTTGCGGCTGAACGACTCCCAGTCGAAGTCGGGCCAGGCCGCGAGGTGGGCGTTGTAATTGCCCACGGCGCCGTTCATCTTGGCCAGCAGCTTCACGCCGGCGATCCGTTCGCGCGCCGCCGCCAGCCGCACCACGACGTTGGCGATCTCCTTGCCCACGGTCGTGGGGCTCGCCGTCTGGCCGTGGGTGCGGCTCAGCATCGCCACGTCGGCCCAGTCGTGGGCCATCCGGCGCAGCGTCGCGATCAGACCGTCCAGCGCCGGCAGGATCACCTGCTCCCTTGCGCCCTTGAGCTGCAGCGCATGGCTCGTGTTGTTGATGTCCTCGCTGGTACAGGCGAAGTGGACGAACTCGCCGGCGGCCTTGAGCTCCGGCCGCGCGTCGAATTTCGACTTGATCCAGTACTCCACCGCCTTGACGTCGTGGTTGGTGGTCTTCTCGATCTCCTTGATCGCCAGGCCGTCGGCCTCGGAGAAATTCTTCACCAGGCCCAGCAGGTAAGTGCGGGCACCGGGCGTGAGCGGCCGGAACTCGGCGAAGCCGGCGTCGCTGAGGGCGATGAACCAGCAGATCTCGACCTGCACCCGCTTGTGCATGTAGCCCTGTTCGCTCATCAGCGGGCGCAGCGGGGCGAGCCGCCCCGCGTACCGCCCGTCCAGCGGCGACAGCGCGGAAATCGTGGAAAGCGTCATGCCGGGGATTGTAGGTGCCGCCCTGGGCGGGGCCCGCGTGCCTCGCGGGCAGGCGGCGGGTGGCGCCCCCACTGCTGCGGCCGGGCGCCGTCGGTAGAATGACCGCAACGCCAGAACTCGAACGTCCTCAAGAGAGTGTCCATGAAACTGATCGGATCCATGTCCAGCCCCTACGTGCGCAAGGTGCGCATCGTCATGGCGGAAAAGAAGCTGGACTACGAATTCGTGCTGGAGGACGTCTGGGCCGCCGACACCACCATCGCCCAGTCCAATCCGCTCGGCAAGGTGCCTTGCCTGGTGATGGAAGGCGGCGAGGCGCTGTTCGACTCGCGCGTGATCGTCGAATACCTGGACACCTTGTCGCCGGTCGGCAAGCTGATTCCGGTCGTCGGACGCGAGCGGGCGGAGGTCAAGACCTGGGAGGCGCTGGCCGACGGCGTGATGGACGCCGCCATCCTGGCGCGGATGGAAGCGCACTGGCCGGGCCGGGCGCAGGGCGAGCGCAGCAAGGCCTGGATCGACCGCCAGGTGGGCAAGGTCAACGCCAGCGTGAAGGCGATGAGCCAGGGGCTTGGCGACAAGCCGTATTGCGCCGGCATCTACCTGAGCCTGGCCGACATCGCGGTCGGCTGCGCGCTCGGCTACCTCGATTTCCGCTTCCCGGACATCGACTGGCGCGGCAGCTACCCCAACCTCGCGAAGCTGCAGGACAAGCTGATGCAGCGCCAGAGCTTCATCGATTCGAAGCCGGCCTGAAGCGGCCGGCTCCCTTCCTCGCCGGCCGCAGGCGCCGGGCCTGCGGCGCCGCGGGAATAAAGATGCTGCGAAGCGCCCCGGAGCGAAGGAGGAGGGAGGGAGGAGGAGAAGTGTCGCTCCGGGATTGCATCCGGGCGGTCCCGGAAGGCTTCGCAGCAAGAAACGGATTCGGGCTGCCCGGCAGCCCGGGCAGGTCCGCAGTAGGAGTGGATCGCCGGCGCGTGGTTCCAGGGCGGCCGGCGGCGCCCCGGTAAATCTTTGTGAAGGCGCGTCGCGCCTGCCGCGGCGGGGTTATCCACCGCCGCATAGAATTGTCGGCCTTCAGGAAAGACGCCAATGCTGTACCCCGAACTGTTCAAGCAACTCGAGTCCGTCCGCTGGGACATGGACAAGGACATTCCCTGGGACTCATTCGACGCGGCGAAGCTTTCGGACGAGCAGGCCCGGACGATCAAGATGAACGCCATCACGGAGTGGGCCGCCCTGCCCGCGACCGAGATGTTCCTGCGCGACAACCGCGACGACAGCGACTTCTCCGCTTTCATGTCGATCTGGTTCTTCGAGGAGCAGAAGCACTCCCTGGTGCTCATGGAGTACCTGCGCCGGTTCCGCCCCGACCTCGTGCCGACCGAGGCGGAACTGCACGAAATCCGGTTCGAGTTCGAGCCGGCCCCGGCGCTCGAGACGCTGATGCTGCATTTCTGCGGAGAAGTGCGCCTGAACCACTGGTATCGCAGGGCGTCCGAATGGCACACCGAGCCCGTGATCAAGCACATCTACCAGACCCTGTCGCAGGACGAGGCGCGCCATGGCGGGGCCTACCTGCGCTACATGAAGCGGGCGATCGCCAGGTGCGGCAACGAGGCGAAGGCGGCGTTCAGCAAGGTCGGCGTCCTGATGGCGAGCGCGCGCCGCACGGCGCAGGCGCTGCATCCGACCAACCTGCACGTCAACAAGAACCTGTTCCCGCGCGACACCATCCAGTCGCGCCTGCCCGACCCGCAGTGGCTGGAGCACTGGCTCGACAAGCAGATCAACTTCGACGCGGCGTGGGAAGGCAAGGTCGTCGACCGCATCCTGCACAACATGAGCCTGCTGCTCGATCGCAGCTTCAAGAGCGTGCAGGAGCTCAATCGCTACCGCAAGGAGCTCACGGCGACGCTGGCGGCCGCGGGCGCCGCGCCGGTGGCCAAAGCGGCGTGACACCCGCCTTCCTCGACAAGATCGTGCCGCGCGAGCAGGCGGCGGCTCGCGTCGCCGCGCTGCCGCAGCCCGTGGTGTTCACCAACGGCGTGTTCGACGTCCTGCACCGCGGCCATGTGCTGTATCTCGGCCGCGCGCGCGAGCTGGGCGCCAGCCTCGTCGTCGCCCTCAACACCGACGCCTCCGCGCGGCGCCTCGGCAAGGGGCCGGACCGGCCCCTGAACAACGAGCAGGATCGCGCCGTGCTGATGGCCGCCCTGGAACCGGTGAGCCTCGTCACCTGGTTCGAGGAGGACACGCCCTTGCAGCTGATTGGCGAGCTGCGGCCGGCCGTGCTGGTCAAGGGCGGCGACTACGACATGAGCCGCCTGCCGGAGGCGGCCCTGGTGGAAAGCTGGGGCGGCCAGGCGCTCGCGATCCCATTCGTCGACGGCTATTCGACGACCGCGCTGGTGGCGAAAATCAGGGGCTAGGAGCCGGAGCCGACGGCGCCGGGCCGCCCAGCAGGAAGTCCAGCACCACGGCGCACCAGGCGCCCACCACCGCGCCCGCGAGGTGCGAGGCATACACCAGGTTCACGCCCCAGCCCGGATCGAAGGCGACCGGTTGCGCCCAGCCGCGCTCGGCGAGCAGTTTCAAGGCCATGCCGCCGAAGAGGATCGTCGCCAGCGCCTGCAGCGTCGTGCGGCGCATCAGGTGGACGCCCAGCACCGCTGCAGCGGCGTGGATGGTCCCGTCCAGGCCGGCGTAGCTGGTCACCTGCGGCCACACCAGCAGGGCCAGCGTGGTGAGCGGCCAGGCGAGCGCCAGCGCGAGCGCCGCGAGCGCGCCCGCGCCCAGTGCCGCGCCGGCGACGGCCAGCGCGGCGACGGCCAGCAGGTTGCCGGCCAGCGCGCCGGCCGAGGTATGCACCCAGGCCGCGGTCCACAGCGTCCACGGCTGCCGGATCCAGGTCCCGGCCTGCCAGGCCATCGGCTCGACGGCGACGTCATGAAACGGCGGCACCAGGCCGCGGGTGGCCGCCGTGGCGACGGCGCCGAGGCCCAGGGCGCCGCAGATCGCGAGCCAGGACCTCAAGCGGCGCTTCCCCTGCCGGCGCCCTGGTCCGGCGGCGGCGAGGGCGGAGCGCGGTGGCCATGGCGCCGGCGCAGCCGCTGGACGCTGCGTCGGACCCACTGCTCCAGGTCGTCCATGTAGGTGAACACCACCGGTATCACCAGCAGGCTGAGGACGGTGGACGTGATGAGCCCGCCGATCACCGCGATCGACATCGGCGAGCGGAAGCTCGGGTCGGCGGTGCCGATGCCGATGGCGATCGGCAGCATGCCGGCGCCCATGGCGATGGTGGTCATGATGATCGGCCGCGCGCGCTTGTGGCAGGCGTCCAGCAACGCGGCGAAGCGGCTCATGCCATGGTCGCGGCGGGCGACGATCGCGTACTCCACCAGCAGGATGGAATTCTTCGTGGCGATGCCCATCAACATCACCAGGCCGATCAGGGACGGCATCGAGAAACTCTTCTGCGCCAGCAGCAGGCCGACGAAGGCCCCGCCCAGCGACAGCGGCAGGGCGGCGAGGATGGTCACGGGGTGCAGGAAGTCCTTGAACAGCAGGACCAGCACGACGTAGATGCACAGCACCCCGGTCAACATCGCCAGCCCGAAGCTGGCGAACAGCTCGCCCATCACTTCGGCGTCGCCGACTTCCACCACTTTCACGCCGGCGGGCAGGTTGCGCACCGACGGCAGCTGCTGCACCGTCGCGGCGACGTCGCCGAGCGGCAGCCCCGACAGCTCGATCTCGAAGTTGACGTTGCGCGAGCGGTCATAGCGGTCGATCACGGCCGGCCCGCCGGCCAGTTCCAGCGTCGCCACCTGGCCCAGCATCACCGGCCCCCGCGTGCCCGGTACGGCCAGCCGCTCCAGCACCCGCAGGTCCTGCCGCGCCTGCTCCTCGAGCTTCACGACGACCGGCACCTGGCGCTGCGAGAAATTCAGCTTGGCCAGCGCCGTCTCGTAGTCGCCGGCGGTGGCGATGCGCAAGGTATCGGCGATGGCGGCGCTGGTGACGCCGAGATCCGCGGCCCGCGCAAAGTCGGGACGCACCGCGATCTCGGGCCGGATCAGGCTGGCGGTGGAGGCGACGCTGCCCAGGCCGGGGATCGTGCGCAGGTCGCGCTCGACGGCGCGTGCCGCCGCCCCGAGGGCATGCGGATCCTCGCCCGTGAGCACCAGGATGTATTTCTCGCCCGAGCCGCCCAGGCCCACCTTGCTGCGCACGCCGGGCAGTTGTTCCAGCACGCGCCGGATCTCGTTTTCGATGCCCTGCTTGCGCGGCCGCTCGTCGCGCGGGGCGAGCAGCACCGTCAGCGTCGCCTTGCGCGCCTCCGCCGCGCCGGTCATCGCGAACGGATCGCCGCCGGCGGCGCCGCCCCCGATCGTCGTGTAGACGCTGCGCACGTGTTCGACGCCCATGAGCCGCGCCCGCGCCTGTTCGGCGACCGCCTTGGTCTGCTCCAGGGTCGACCCCGGCGCGAGTTCCAGGTAGACCTGGGTCTGCGAGTTGTCGTCCGGCGGGATGAAGCCGGTGGGCAGCAGCGGGATCAGCGCCACCGACCCGAAGAAGAACAGCGTCGCCAGCACCATGGTCTTGACCCGGTGGCGCATGCACCAGTTCACCCAGCGCATGTAGATGCGCAGCCAGCGCGGCTCGGCCACGGCGCCGTGCGCCGGCTTGAGCATGTAGGCGGCCATCATCGGCGTGAGCACGCGCGCGACCACCAGCGAGGCGAACACCGCCAGCGCCGCCGTCCAGCCGAACTGCTTGAAGAACTTGCCCGCGATGCCGCTCATGAACGCCGTCGGCAGGAAGACGGCGATCAGCGTGAACGTGGTGGCGATCACCGCCAGCCCGATTTCGTCGGCGGCTTCCATCGCCGCCTGGTACGGCGTCTTGCCCATGCGCAGGTGGCGCACGATGTTTTCCACTTCGACGATCGCGTCGTCGACCAGGATGCCCACCACCAGCGACAGCGCCAGCAGCGTCACGACGTTGACCGAGAAGCCCAGCAGGTACATGCCGAGGAAGGCCGGGATGACCGACATCGGCAGCGCGACGGCGGAGACGAAGGTCGCGCGCCAGTCGCGCAGGAACAGCCACACCACCAGCACCGCCAGCGCCGCGCCTTCGTACAGCAGGTGCAGCGAGCCTTCGTACTCCTCCTGGACCGGGGTCACGAAGTCGAACGCCTGGACCAGTTCGATGTCGGGCCGCTGCCGCTTCAGCTCGGCCAGTGCCTCGTGCACCGCCGCGCCGACGGCCACCTCGCTTTCGCCGCGGCTGCGCGCCACCTCGAAGCCGACGACCGGCTTGCCGTCCAGCAGGGCGGCGGCGCGCGGCTCGGCGATGGTGTCGGTGACGGTCGCCACCTGGTCCAGCCGGATGCTGCGCCCGTCGGACAGCGGCACCTGCAGCGCGGCCAGCTCGCTGGCCGTCCGCACCGTGGCGAGCGTGCGCACCGGCTGTTCGCTGCCGCCGAGGTCGGCGCGGCCGCCCGCGGTCTCGGTCTGCACCTGCCGCAATTGCCGCGAGATGTCGGCCGCGGTCGTGCCCAGCGCCTGCAGCCGTTGCGGATCGAGCGCCACGCGGATCTCGCGGTCCACGCCGCCGACGCGCGTCACGGCGCCGACCCCCCGCACCGCCAGCAGGCGACGCGTGATGTCGTTGTCGACGAACCAGGACAGCGCTTCCTCGTCCATTCGGGGCGATGCGATCGTGAAGGCGAGCACCGGCTGGCCCGCCAGGTCGATCTTGCTCACCACCGGGTCGCGCAGGTCGGCCGGCAGGTCGCTGCGCACGGCGGCGATCGCCGAGCGCACGTCGTCGACGGACTCCTGCACCGGCTTTTCCAGCCGGAATTCGGCGGTCACGGTGACCACGCCGTCCTGGACCTTGGTGTAGATGTGCTTGAGGCCCTGCAGCGTGGCGATCGAGTTCTCCAGCTTGCGGGCCACGTCGGTCTCGAGCTGGCCCGGCGCCGCGCCCGGCAGCGCCGCCGTGACGCGGACGCTGGGCAGGTCGATGTCGGGGAAGTTCTGCACCTTCATCGCGCGGAACGACATCAGCCCCGCGAACGTGAGCAGCAGGAACAGCAACACCGCCGGGATCGGGTTGCGGATCGACCACGAGGAGACGTTCAGCATCGCCGCCCTTCTAGCGAGCGGCCGATGCGGCCGATACGCTGGCGCGGGCGGCGCTGCCGGGCGCGACCGCAGGCGTGGCCGCCTGGTCCGTCACGCGCACGAGGTCGCCGTCGTTGAGAAAGCCGGCGCCGGCGGCGACGATGCGCGCATCGGGCGCGAGCCCCTGCACGATGGCGACGCGGTCGCCGGCGATGCGGCCGGTCTCCACCTTCACCTGCGTGACCCGGTTGTCCGGATTGACCCGATACACGTAGCTGAAGCCGTCGCGCACGACCACCGACTGCTGCGGCACCGTCAGCGCCGGCGCCGCCCCGAGATCGAATTCGCCGCGCGCGAACATGCCCGCGCGGGCGCTCGCGGCCATTCCCGGCAAGGGCTTGACGTCCACGTAGACCAGCGCGGCCCGGGTCTGCGGATCGACCGTGGGCCCGATCATGCGCACGCGGCCTTCCAGCCGCGCGCCGCTGGCCGCGGTGACGAGCGCCCGCGTGCCGACCGTCAGGCGACCCAGCTCCGAGGAAGTGACCTCGGCCCGCCACTCGAGCCGGCCCTGGCGGATCAGGCGGAACAGCTCGGTGCCGGGTGCCACCACCGCCCCGACGGTCGCCGTGCGCGACGAGATGATGCCGCTGTCGGGCGCATTCACGGTGGTTTGCGCGAGCCGCACCCGCTGCGCCTGCAGCTGCGCGCGGGCGGCCTCGACCCGGGCGCGCGCGGTCTGCTCCGCGGTGAGGTACTGGTTGATCTGGGAGGCGCTCAGCGCGCCGGTCCCTTGCAGCGTGCGCGCCCGCTGCGCGTTGTTGGCGGCTTCGGCCGCGGCCGCCTCGGCTTCGGCGAGCGCGGCGCGCGACTGCGCCAGGTCCGCCTGCACCGTGTCGCCGCTCAGCACGGCCAGCACCTGGCCCTGGCGGACCCGGTCGCCGACGTTGGCGCGCACCTGCGTCAGGCGCAGCCCCGCGGCTTCCGCGCCGACGCTGGCTTCCTGCCAGGCCATGATGTTGCCGTTGGCGGCCAGCGTCGTGGGCAGGCTCTCGCGCTGCGGCTGCACGGTCGCCACGGTAAGCGCCGGCCGCACGGTGGCCGCCGGCGGGGCCGCGCGCTCGCCCAGGAAGAACCACGCGAGGGCGGCGACGCCGGCGAGCACCAGCAGGGCGAGGATCAGCGGTTTGGGTCGGATGTTCTTCATGGAGTGATCAGGAGCCGGTGGCCAGCGCCGTCGGCGCAACGGGCGCGCTCCAGCCGCCGCCCATGGCGCGGTAGAGCGCGACCCAGGCCGCGAGCCGTTCCTGCTGCAGGGCGAGCAGCGCGGTTTCGGCGGCGAGCGCCACGCGGCGCGATTCTTCGAGTTGCGGCAGGCTGGCCAGCCCGCTGTCGTAGCGGGCCTGGGTGGCCGCCAGCGAAGCGGCGTAGCCCTCGTAGGCGGCGCGTGCATCCTGCTGGCGCGCTCTGGCGCTCTCCAGCTGCACCAGCGCCTGCTCGACCTCGCGCACTGCCTGGCGCACCCGGGCCGCGTACTGCGCGGCGGCATCCGCATGGCGCGCCCGCGCCGCGTCGACGTTCGCAGCGCGGCGGCCGCCGTCGAACAACGGCACCGACAGCGCCAGCGGGCCGATCGACCAGGTCTGCAGGTCGGCGGTGACGCCGCCGACGCGCGCGCTGCCGGCCGCGATCGAGCCGGCGAGCGTCAGGCGCGGCAGGCGCTGGGCCTGCGCGATCCCGACGTCGGCGCCGGCCGCTGCCAGTTCGCGTTCGGCGCGGTAGACGTCGGGCCGCTGCGCGAGCAGGGCCGCGGGCACCGCCGGCACCGCCGGGATCGCGCCGGCGGGCTCCTGCCACGGCGTGGCCAGGCGCTCGCGCAGCAGCGGTTCCGCCATGCCGCTCAGCGCCACCAGCGCCTTGACTTCGACGTCGCACTGCGCCTGCTGCTGCGTCGCGCGCCGGGCGGCGTCCGCGGCGCTGGCGCGGGCCAGCGCGGCGTCGGCCGGCGCCGTGAAGCCGGCCCGCGCACTGAGGCCGGCCAGCCGCGCGGTCTCGCTGCGGGACCCGGCGTCACGCCGTGCCACCAGCACCTGCCGCTCGCAGCTGCGCAAGGCCAGGTAGCTGTTGGCCGTCTCGGCCGCGACGGCCACGCGCGCCTCGTGCCAGCCGGCCTCGGCGCCCTCGAGGCGCTCCTGCGCGGCGCGTGCCGCCTGGCGGTTGGCGCCGAACAAGTCGATCTCCCAGGCCGTCTGCGCGCCGAGCTGCACGGTCGTGGCCAACGGCGCCGGCGGCTGGTTGCCGCGCGCGGCGGCGGCGTTCGCATCGAGCGTCGGCAGCAGCGCGGCGCCGGCGGCGACGCGCTCGGCGCGGGCCTGCCCGATGCGCGCGGCCGCGGCGGAAACGGAGGGGCTGGCGGCCTGCGCCGCGGCCACCAGGTCGGCCAGCAGCGGATCGCCAAGTTGCTGCCACCACGCCGCCAGGCCCGCCACGGTGCCGGCGTGCGGCAGCGGCGCGTGCCACTGCGGCGGCGGCGTCAGGGGCGGGGCGGCCGGCGGCGCGGCCGCGCAGCCGGCAAGCAGGCACGCCAGGGCAAGGACGGAGACTACGGGTTGGATCATGGCGGTGGCGCGCACGGGCGCGCAGTGCCGGCGCCTCGCACACGGCAGCCCGCAAGCCTACCACCGCGCGAGCGCGCCACGGTTCAGGCGAAAACGGCCGACCAGAGCGCGCGGATGGCCTCGCGCTGCGGCTGCGCCGCGTCGGCGGCCAACTGGGTCGGCTCCTCGTTCAGGCGCGCCTGGTGCTGCACGCGACGCAGTTCGCGATAGGCGTCGGCAGCCGCCCGGCCGACGCCGCGAGGCAGCAGCCCCGCCTGCTCCGCGCGGACCAGCAGCGCGATGTTGCCGAGATTCGGGATGAGTTCGCGGTGGGCCCCGGCCTGCGACAGCACCAGGAACTGCACGGCGAATTCCGCGTCCACCATGCCCCCGGGGCTGTGCTTCACGTCGAAGCGGTCCGGCTTGACCGGATGGGCCGCGCGTACCTTCTCGCGCATCGCCATGATCTCCGCGCGCAGGGCGGCCCCGTCGCGCGGCGCCGTGATGACCGCTTCGCGCACGGCATCGAAGCGCTGGCGCAGGCTGCGCGCGGCGGCCGCCGGCGACGGCTGCGCGGCGTCGAGGGGCGAGGCCATGTCCTCCTCGCCGAGCACGAACCGGGCCCGCGTCATCGCTTGGTGCTCCCAGGTCCACGCCGTGTTGCTGCCGCGCCGTTGCTGGTAATTGGCGTAGGCCTCGAAGGTGGTGATCAGCAGGCCGGAACTGCCGTTGGGCCGCAAGGCGGTATCGATCTCGAACAGGTCGCCTTCGGCGGTCTTGGTGCCGAGCCAGATGACGAGCTTGCGCACGAACCCGGCATACACCTCCGGCGCGCGCTCGTCGTCGTCCTCGTAGACGAAAACGATGTCAAGGTCGCTGCCGTACCCCAGTTCCTTGCCGCCGAGCTTGCCGTAACCGATGATCGCGACCCGCGGCGCCTCGCGGTGCCGCTGCTTCAGGCGCTGCCAGCACCAGCGGGCCGTCACCCGCAGCACCGCGTCGGCCAGGGCGCTCAGGTCGTCCGCCACCTGCTCCACGGTGAGCTGGCCCTCGACGTCGCGCGCCAGGATGCGGAACACTTCCGCGTGGTGCGCGCGCCGCAGCAGGTTCAGCAGCGCCTCGTCGTCGTCCTCGCCGGTGCGCTGCAGCGCCTCGCGCCGCTGTTCCAGTTCGCTCTCGAAATCGGCCGCGGCGAAGCGCTCGGAGAACAGCTGGTCGCTCGCCAGTTCGTCGATCACGCCGGGATGCTGCATCAGGTAGCGCGCCGGCCACTTCGCCGCGCCGAGCAGCCGCAGCAGCCGCTCGTGCACGCCGGGGCGTTCCAGCAGCAGCGCCAGGTAGCTCTCGCGGCGCAGGAGCGGGTCGATCCAGTCGGCCATGCGCAGTGCCGCCGCTTCGCTCACATGTCCCTGTTCGACCCATTGTCCGGTGCGCGCGACCAGCCGCGACAGGCGCGCGCGGGCATCCTCGCGCAACGCCATCACCCGCGGCTGCCGCTGCCACTGCGCCACCCGTTCGCGCAATTGCGGCGGCAACTGTTCCAGCAACTGTTCCAGGTCGGGCGCGCGCGCCGGCTGCTGCGCGCCGTTGCAGCCCTTGCACTCCTGCGCTCCGCCCAGCAGCCGGTCGAACTCCTGGGCGACCAGTTCGCGGTGGCGGTCCAGTTCGTGCAGGAAGGGGCAGCAGTCGGCAAAGCCCATGCTGCGGGCGATCCAGGTCAGGTCGCCGTCGTCCTCGGGCTTGCCGCACATCGGCAGCACATGGGTCTGCTGGTCGTCGAGATACTGGATGCGGTGTTCGACCCGGCGCAGGAATTCGTAGGCCTGCGCCAGCCCCTGCGCGGTCGCGGCGGGCATCAGGCCGGCGGCCGCGACGCGCGGCAGCGCCTGCAGCGTCGGGCGGGTGCGCAACTCCGGGAACTGGCCGCCCCGCACCACCTGCAGCAGCTGCACGGTGAATTCGATCTCGCGGATGCCGCCGCGCGAGAGCTTCACGTCGTTGGCCCGTTCCGGCCGCCCCGCGCTGCGGCGCGCGGCGTGCTCGCGGATCTGCCGGTGCAGCCCGCGCAGCGATTCGAACACGTTGTAGTCGAGGTAGCGGCGGAAGACGAACGGCAGCACCGCGCCGCGCAGCGCCTGGGCCGAACCGCCCTCGATGCAGGCGCGCGGCGCGACCACCCGGCTCTTCATCCAGGCAAAGCGCTCCCACTCGCGTCCCTGCACCTGGAAATAGTCCTCCAGCGCGTCGAGCGACACCGCCGGCGGCCCGGAATTGCCGTTGGGACGCAGCGCCAGGTCCACGCGGAACACGAACCCGTGCTCGGTCGGCACGCCGATCAGGCCGTAGACGGTCTTGACGGCCTGCGTGAAGTATTCATGGTTGGAGATGCGGCCGCGCCCGCCTTCGATGCCGGCCGTCTCGCCATCCTCGTCGTACACGTAGACCAGGTCGATGTCGCTGGAGACATTGAGCTCGCGGGCGCCGAGCTTTCCCATGCCGACCACCCACATCTCGGCGCGCCGTCCCTGCGCGCCCAGCGGGGCGCCGTGCCGCTCGTCGAGTTCCTCGAAGGCCTGGCGGCACGCGGTGTCGAGGGCGAATTCGGCCAGGTCGGTCATGGCCCGCGTGACGTCGGCCAGCGGCGCGCCGTGGTCGCAATCGAGCACGACCAGCCGCTCCAGCACCAGTTGCCGCAGGATGCGCAGCGCCGTGCCGGCGTCGTCGCCGCGCGCGCGCAGCGCGTCGTACACCTGCGCCATCTGCGGCCGGCGCGGGGTGCCCGCGGGCAGCAGCGGCAGTTCGGCCGCATAACGGCGCCGCAGGCGCGTGGCGAAGCGGGAATGGGCCGACAGCGGCGGCACGGGCGGTGACATTTCCGTGCCCTGCGGCAGTGAACCCGGCGCAGCCCCGGCGGTCATAATTCCTGCCACATCGAAGTTCTCATGTACGACTCGCCGACTCCGTCACGTCCGCTGAAGGCTTATGCCGCCGTGGCGAAGTGGTCCCTCTGGCTGCTCCTGGGCGCGTGGCTGGTGCTCGTGCTGGCCTGGGGCGCGCTGCATGGCTGGATTGTGCCCCGGATCGGCGAGTTTCGCCCCCGGCTCGAAGTGGAAGCCGGGCGGGTGCTGGGGGTACCGGTGCGCATCGGCAGCATCGAGGCCCGCAGCGAGGGCCTGGTGCCTTCGTTCGAGCTGAGCGACGTGGTGCTGCTCGACCCGCAGGGCCGGCCCGCGCTGCGGCTGCCGAAGGTGCTCGCGGCGCTGTCCCCGCGGTCGCTGTGGAACCTGGGGTTCGAACAACTGCTGATCGAGCGGCCCGAGGTGGACATCCGGCGTGCGGCCGACGGCCGCCTGTTCGTGGCCGGCCTGGACTTCTCGCGCAGCCACGACGACGGCCGCGCCGCCGACTGGTTCTTCCGCCAGACCGAGTTCGTCATCCGGCAGGGCATCGTGCGCTGGACCGACGAAAGCCGCGGCGCGCCCCCGCTGGCCCTCGCCGGCGTCGACCTGGTGATGCGCAACGGCGCGCGGCGCCATGCCATGCGGCTGGACGCGACGCCGCCGGCGGAATGGGGGGAGCGCTTCACGCTGCGCGGCATGTTCCGCCAGCCGCTGCTGTCGGTGCATGCGGGGCGCTGGCAGGACTGGGTGGGACAGCTGCACGGGGACTTCACGCGGGTGGACGTCTCGCAGCTGCGGCGCTACGCGAATGTCGGCGTGGAGGTCGCCGCCGGCCACGGCGCGGTGCGCGCCTGGGCCGACGTCGAGCGCGGCCAGCTGGTGGGCGGCGTGGCCGACGTCGTGCTGTCCGACGTGAACGCCACGCTGGCACCGCACCTGCAACCGCTCGCCCTGCGCTTCGTCGCCGGGCGCGTCGGCGGCAAGCGGCTGGCCGGCGGCTTCGAGGTGCAGACGCAGGCGCTGCAGTTCGAGACGCAGGAAGGCCAGCGCTGGCCGGGCGGCAACGTTTTCGTGCGCTGGACGCAGGGCGAGGGCCGCCAGCCCGCTCGTGGCGAACTGCGCGCCGACAAGCTTGACCTGCTGGCCCTGAGCCAGGTCGCCACCCGCCTGCCGCTCGGCGACGCGTCGCACGCGGCGCTGCTCGCGTATGCGCCCAAGGGCGTGGTCGAGACCTTGCAGGCCTCCTGGCAGGGACCGCTGGACGACCTGCAGCAGTATGCGGCCAAGGGCAGCGCGACGCGGCTGGAGATCGCGGCGCAGCCGGCGGTGGCCGCGGCCCCGGGCCAGCCGGCTGGCGCCGGCACGCCAGGCATCCGTGGCGCGGCGCTGGAGTTCGACCTGACCCAGGCCGGCGGCAAGGGCCGGCTCGCGATCCGCAACGGCGCCGTCGAAACGCCGGGGGTGTTCGAAGATCCCGTGATCCCCCTGGCCGATCTCGCGGCCGACCTCCAGTGGAAGATCGACGGCCAGGCCATCGAAGCCACGGTGAGCAACCTGAAATTCAGCAACGCCGACGCCGTCGGCGAGGGACGCGCCAGCTGGCGCACCGGCGCCGCGCCGGGCGCCCGCTTCCCCGGCGTGCTCGACCTGCAGGCTGGCATCAGCCGCGCCAACGGCGCCCGGGTGTACCGCTACCTGCCGCTGGGCGTTCCCAAGAGCGCCCGCGACTATGTGCGCGAGTCGGTGCTGCAAGGGACGGCCACCGGGGCGAAGTTTCGCGTCAAGGGCGACCTGAGCCGCTTCCCGTTCGCGGACGGGCGCGACGGCGAATTCCGCGTCACCGCCGACGTCCGCGACGTGACCTATGCCTACGTGCCGCGAAGCGCCACCGGCAGCGGCCCGCACTGGCCGGCGCTGATGCAGTTGGGCGGGCAACTGGTGTTCGAGGGCAACGGGATGCAGGTCAAGGGCGCCGCCGGGCGGCTGGCCGGCGCGCCCGGCCTGGCCGTCAAGGCCGACGCGCAGATTCCCGACTTCAACGCCACGAACGTGGCCGTCGCCGGCGAGATCCGCGGCCCGCTCGTCCAGGCCCTCGCCATCGTGAACGGCTCGCCGGTCGCGGGGTTCACGGCGCACGCGCTGGACCGCGCCAGCGCCACCGGCCCGGTGGAAGTGAAGTTGAAGCTGCACTTGCCGGTCGCCGCGCTCGAGCAGTCCAAGGTGCAGGGCAGCGTGACGCTGGCCGGCAACGACATCCAGATCACCCCCGACTCGCCGCTGCTGGCCCGCTCCCGCGGCGTCGTCACGTTCAACGAAAACGGCTTTGCGCTGGCCGGAGCGCAGGCGCGCGCGCTCGGTGGCGACGTGCGCCTGGATGGGGGCAGCCGCGGCCAGGCCGGCGTGCCGCTGCCGGCCGGGTCGGACGCGACCATCGCGCTGCGGGCGCAGGGAACGGCCACCGCGGAGGGCTTGCGGCAGGCGAAGGAGCTCGGTTTCGTGTCGCGGCTGGCGCGCGACGCGTCGGGCGGCGCCGCCTACCAGCTCAATCTCGCGTTCCGCCGCGGCATTCCGGAGATCACCGTGACCAGCACCTTGCAGGGGCTGGCGCTGAACCTGCCGCCGCCGCTGGCCAAGCCGGCGGACAGCACGCTGCCGCTGCGCTACGAGAACGTGCTGGTGCCGGGCGGCGCCGGCGGCGCGCGGCTGGACCAGGTCGCGGTGGACATCGGCCGGCTCGCTTCCATCGTCTATGTGCGCGACATCGCCGGGCCCGAGCCGCGCGTGCTGCGCGGGGCCCTGGGCGTCGGGCTGGCGTCCGGCGAATCGGCGCAGTTGCCCGAGCAGGGGGTCACCGCGAACATCAATTTCGCGAGCATCGATTTCGACGCCTGGGAGCGGGTGCTGGGCCGCGTGGCCGGCGACGGCGGTGGCTCCGCGCCGGCCGGACAGGCACCTGCGGCCGCCGGGGCCTCCGGCTACCTGCCCAACGTGATCGCGGTGCGGGCGCGCGAACTCACCGTGGAGGGCCGCACGCTGCACGACGTGGTGGTCGGCGGCTCGCGCGAGGGCCCGCTCTGGCGCGCCAGCGTCGACGGCCGCGAGCTCAATGGCTTCGTCGAATACCGGCAGCCCGCCGGCGCCGGCGCCGGCCGGCTGCACGCGCGGCTGGCCCGGCTCGCCGTGGCGGCGGCGGCGGCGTCCCAGGTGGAGAGCCTGCTCGACGAGCAGCCGGAGAAGCTGCCGGCGCTGGACATCGTCGTCGACGACTTCGAGCTGAAAGGCAAGAAGCTGGGGCGGCTGGAGATCGAAGCCGTGAACCGCGGGCCGGGCGCGGTGGCACGCGAAGGCGGCATCCGGGAATGGCGCCTCAACAAGTTGCGCATCGTCACGCCGGACGCGGAATTCAGCGCCACCGGCAACTGGGCCGCGGCCGGCGCCCAGCCGGTGCCCCCGGGCGGGCCGCGCCAGGGGCCGCTGCCGCCGGGCGAGCGGCGGCGCACGGCGATGAACTTCAAGCTGGACGTCGCCGACTCCGGCCGGCTGCTCGCGCGCTTCGGCATGAAGGACGTCGTTCGCCGCGGCCGCGGCCGGATGGAAGGGCAGGTGGCGTGGGTCGGCTCGCCGCTCACGATCGACTATCCGTCGCTGAACGGCAACTTCTTCATCAACATGGAGGCCGGGCAGTTCCTGAAGGCCGATCCGGGCCTGGCCAAGCTGCTGGGCGTGCTCAGCCTGCAATCGCTGCCGCGGCGCCTGGCACTCGATTTCCGCGACGTGTTCACCGAGGGCTTCGCCTTCGACTTCGTGCGCGGCGACGTCACCATCCAGCAAGGCATAGCCGCCACCAACAACCTGCAGATGAAGGGGGTCAACGCCGCGGTGCTGATGGAGGGCCGCGCGGACATCGCGCGCGAGACGCAGGACCTGAAGGTGGTGGTGGTGCCGGAGATCAACGCCGGCACGGCGTCGCTGGTGGCGACCATGATCAATCCGGCCATCGGCCTGGGCAGCTTCCTCGCGCAGCTGTTCCTGCGCCAGCCGCTGATGCGCGCCGCCACCCAGGAATTCCACATAGACGGCACCTGGACCGAGCCGCGCGTCACCCGCGTCGGGCGCGGCGCGCCGGCGACGCAGGCGCGCGAAGGCGAAGGCCGCACCGAAACCGCCCGCGAAACGCCGGCGAGGACCAACTGACATGTTCACCCGCAGCGGAGACTGACATGAAAGTCGCAGCGATCCAGATGGTGTCGGGGACCACGGTGTCCGGCAATCTCGAGCAGGCCGGCGCCCTGGTCCGCGAAGCGGCCGCGGCCGGCGCGGAGCTGGCGGTGCTGCCGGAGTACTTCTGCCTCATGGGGCGCAGGGACGGCGACAAGCTGGCGGTGCGCGAGCCGTTCGGCGGCGGCGCGATCCAGGACTTCCTCGCGCGGACGGCGCGCGAGTGCGGGCTCTGGCTGGTCGGTGGCACGCTGCCGCTGGAGGCGTCCGACGCCAGCCACGTGCGCAACACGTCGCTCGCGTTCTCGCCGGCCGGGGAATGCGTGGCGCGCTACGACAAGATCCACCTGTTCCGCTTCGAGAACGGCCGCGAGCGCTACGACGAGTCGCGCGTGATCGAGGCCGGCGGCGGCACGGCGTCGTTCGTGCTGCGCGATCGCGCCGGCCGCGACTGGCGCATCGGCATGAGCGTGTGCTACGACCTGCGCTTTCCCGAGCTGTATCGCGCGCTGGCCGCGGACGTGCTGCTGGTGCCCAGCGCCTTCACCTACGTCACCGGCCAGGCGCACTGGGAACTGCTGCTGCGCGCACGGGCGGTGGAGAACCTCGCCTACGTGGTCGCCCCGGCCCAGGGCGGCGAGCACGAGAACGGCCGCCGGACCTGGGGCCACAGCATGCTGGTCGATCCCTGGGGCGAGGTCCTCGGGCGGCGCGAGGAGGGCCCCGGCGTAGTGATCGCCGAACTCGACGCGGCGCGCCAGGCGAGCGTCCGCGTGCAACTGCCCGCGCTGGAGCATCGCGTCCTATGAGTCCGGTCGGCGGGGAGACGGTCGCGGCCGCGCCGGGCGAGGTGGGCGCGCCGCTGGCGCGCTGGCCGCTGTGGGTCCTGCTGGTGGCGCTGGTCGCCGGCATGCTGGTGACGCTGGTGTGGCTGGCGGGCCGCTACGAAGCGAGCCAGGTGCAGGACAAGCTGGAGCGCGATACCGGGGAAGCGGTCAGCGACATCCGCGCGGCGCTGAACCGCAACGTGCAGCTGCTGCTGGCCCTGCAATCGGCCCATGGCCAGCGCGACGACTGGGACCGCGAGGCGCACGCGCTGCTGCGGGAGCACCCCGAGTGGGTGCGCATCGAGTGGCGCGACGCCGCGCTCGCGCCGGTCGCCGTCGCCGATTCGCCGTTTCGCCGGCCGGCATTCGAGCGCATGGGCCGGCTCCATGCCCAGGCGGACGTGGCGCTGGCGTGCGCCGGCGCCCGCCGCATGAGCGGGCCCGGCTATTCCGGAAGCTACTTCCTGCCGCAGGTCGACGGGCTGGGAATCGAGGTGATGGAGCTGTGCCTGCCGCACATGACCCATGGCCGCCTGAGCGGCTACGTGGTGGCCACCTATTCGCTGGGCGATGTCCTCGCGACCCTGGTCGGTCCCCAGCTGCGGCGCAGCCAGGAAGTCTCCTTCACCGAAGCCGACGGCACCCGGCTCGCGCTGCACGGCGTGCCGCGCCGGGGCCGCCGCGTGTTCACCGCGCAGCAGCTGCTGGACCTGCCCGGCAACACGATCGTCCTGCGCATCGACAGCTGGCACGGCGCCCCGGACCTGTTCCCGAACGTGCTCACGGCGCTGGTCACGGCCATGTCGATCGCGCTGGTGGTGGTGCTGTTCGTGCTGGGCAAGGACATGCGCCTGCGGCTGCGCGCCGAGCAGGACCTGGCCGAGGCGCTGGCGTTCCGCAAGGCGATGGAGGACTCGCTGGTGACGGGACTGCGCGCGCGCGACCTGCAGGGGCGCATCACGTACGTCAATCCCGCGTTCTGCCAGATGGTCGGCTTTGCGCCGGAAGAGCTGATGGGGCACTCGAATCCCGCGCCGTACTGGCCGCCGGAACTGGTGGACGAATACTCCAAGCGCCAGGAGATCCGCCTGGCCGGACACCAGGCCCCGCCGCGCGAGGGCTACGAGTCGGTCTTCATGCGCAAGGACGGCTCGCGCTTTCCGGTCCTGATCATCGAGGCGCCGCTGATCAACGCCCAGGGAACGCAGACCGGATGGATGAGCGCCTTCCTCGACATCAGCGAGCAGCGCCGTGTCGAGGAGCTGTCGCGCGCCAGCCAGGAGCGGTTGCAGGCGACGGCGCGGCTGGCGACGGTGGGCGAGATGGCGTCGCTGCTGAGCCACGAGCTGAACCAGCCCCTGGCAGCGATTTCCAGCTACGCCACCGGTTCGATCAACCTGCTGAAGGCGCACGCGGCGAGCGCCGCCGGCTCGCCCGCGATCGCCGACATCGAAGTGGCGATGCGCCGCATCGCCGAACAGGCCGGGCGCGCCGGCAAGGTGATCAAGAGCGTGCACGACTTCGTGCGCCGCAGCGACAAGGACCGCGAGCCGGTCGCACCGCAGCACCTGCTCGAGGCGATCATGCCGCTGGTGAGCCTGCAGGCGCGCGAGCTGGGCGTGCGGGTGCAGGTGCGCGCGCGGGCCGGCCTGCCACCGGTCCTCTGCGACCGCACCATGGTCGAACAGGTGCTGCTGAACCTGGCGCGCAACGCGATGCAGGCCATGGGCGAGGCCGGGGTGGCCGCGCCGGCGCTGGTGTTCGACGTGCGGCCGGCGCCCAGCGGCGACTCGGGGCCCGGCGACCGGCTCGAATTCACGGTCAGCGACGTCGGGCCCGGCATTCCCGACGAGGTCAAGGCGCGGCTTTTCACGCCGTTCTTCACTACCAAGCCCGAGGGCATGGGCCTTGGCCTCAGCCTCTGCCGCACGGTGGTGGAGCAGCACGGCGGCTCGCTCGCGTTCGAGCCGAACCGGCCGCGCGGTACCATTTTCAGGTTCACGCTCCCGCAGTCGCCGGTCCCCGTCGCCGCACTCGCCGCCTAATGCAACCCGCCACCGATGCCACCGTCTTCATCGTCGACGACGACGCCAGCGTCCGCGAGGCGCTTGCCTGGCTGCTGCGCTCGCGGCACCTGCTGAGCGAAGGCTTCCCGGGGGCCGAGGAATTCGACGCGATGCTCGAACAGGGCTGGCAGCCGTCGGGGCCGTGCTGCCTGCTGCTGGACGTCAGGATGCCGGGGATGAGCGGGCTCGCGTTGTTCGACAAGCTGGTCGAGCGCCAGCTGGCGCAGGTGATGCCGGTGATCTTCCTCAGCGGCCACGCGGACGTGCCGACCGCGGTGACGATGGTCAAGCGCGGCGCCTTCGACTTCTGCGAGAAGCCGTTCTCCGACAACGCGCTGGTCGATCGGGTGGAGCAGGCGCTGCGGCGCTCGGGCGACGTGCTGCAGGAGCGCCAGGAGCAACACCTGCTGCAGGCGCGCCTGACCGAGCTCACCGAGCGCGAGCGGGACGTGATGCGGCTGGTGGTCGAGGGGCTGCCCAACAAGCTGATCGCCGATCAGCTCGACATCAGCGTGCGCACGGTGGAAGTGCACCGGGCGCGGGTCTTCGACAAGATGGACGTGAAGTCCGCCGTCGAGCTCGCCAACATGCTGCGGCGGCTGTGATGCTCAGGGCTCGTCGTCGCGCCGCGGCTCGCCCCTGCTGCGGCCGGAGAACATGGTCCACCACACGATCAGCAGCAGCAGGCCCAGCGCGAGCAGCGCTTCCAGCAGGATCAGAAGCATGAACCGGTTCCTTGGTGCATCTCGCGTGTGGGTGGTGGTCGCGCTGATTGTAGGAGCGCTCGCGGCCTGTTCCAGCGTGCCGCTCTCCGAGCCGGACGCGGCGCCGGCCGAGGCCACCGCGTCCGCCGCGCCGGCGCCGGGCCCCGTCCTGGCCCAGGGCCGCAGCCGCTGGGTGCCGGTGCCCTGGTCCGAGCTGCCGGGCTTCGCCGACGACCCGCTGCACGAAGCGTGGAATGCCTGGGTGCGCAGCTGCGAGCGACCGCCCGCGGCGTTCGTGCCGCTGTGCCCCCAGGTGCGCCGGCTCATGCTGGGTTCGGCGGACGAGCAGCGGGCCTGGATGACCGGGCAGTTGCAGCCGTACCGGGTGGAGCCGCTGGACGGTTCGACCGAAGGACTGCTGACCGGCTACTACGAGCCGCTGCTGGAAGCCACCCGCCAGCCCACGGCGACGCACACGGTGCCCTTGTACCGTCCGCCGGCCACGCTCGCCAGCCGCCGGCCCTGGTATTCGCGCCAGGAGATCGACACGCTGCCCGAAGCGCTGGCGGCGCTGCGCGGGCGCGAGATCGGCTACCTGGCCGATCCCGTCGACGCGCTGGTGCTGCAGATCCAGGGTTCGGGGCGGGTGCGGATCACGGAAAGCGACGGCAGCCAGCGCCTGGTGCGGCTGGCGTTCGCCGGCAGCAACGAGCATCCCTACCGCAGCGTCGGCGGCTGGCTCCTGCAGCAGGGCGCCCTGCGCGACGCTTCCTGGCCCGGCATCCGCGCCTGGGTGGCGCGCAACCCGCACCGTGTGCAGGAAATGCTGTGGAGCAATCCGCGCACGATCTTCTTTCGCGAGGAGCCGCTGTCGCCGCTCGACGCCGCGTTCGGGCCGCGCGGCGCGCAAGGCGTTCCGCTGACGCCGGGCCGCTCCATCGCCGTGGACCGGGAAAGCATCCCGTACGGCACCCCGGTGTGGCTCGCCTCGCCCGGCCCCCTGGTCGACCTGAAGCGCCTCGTGCTGGCCCAGGATACGGGCAGCGCGATCGTGGGGGCGGTGCGGGCCGATTTTTTCGCCGGCTGGGGCCCCGAGGCGGGCGAGCTGGCCGGCCGGCTGAAGCAGCCGCTGCGGCTGTGGGTGCTGTGGCCGCGCCAGCCGTCGCGATGATCGCGCCGCGTGGCCAGGGACCGGCGGACCTTGCGCACGAGCCACTGCCGCCGCTTCCGGCCGCACAATGCGCGCCATGACGAGCCTCCCAGCCACTCCTCGCCGCAGAGCCGCGCTGGCCGCCGCGCTGGCCGCCGCCGTGCTCGGCGCGTGCACGTCGCCGCGGCGGGCGCCGCCCGATTCGGCTCCAGATCCCGCGGCGGCGCCGGCCAGTGCGCCCGCCGCGGCTGGCCTGCCGCGATATCGCTGCGATCAGGGCATTGTCTTCACGGTGCGGCATGGCGAGGATTCCGTCACCATCGACGCGGGGCCGCGCGGCCGCCATACGCTGCTGCGCGACGCGGGCGGCGTCACGCCGCAGCACACGGTCTACAGCAACGACGTCTGGAAGGCGGAGTTCGGCCTCGGCACCGCCGGCACCGAGGCGATCCTGCGTGCCGCGGAACCGCCGCTGGTCGCCCGCTGCGTGCGCGAGTGAGCGCACCGCGCTGTCAGCCTTTCGTATGTGCCGCTGGGGCGACAGCCCCACGGGAGACTTTCCCGCACGCCGGCCATACACTGTGCAGCTGCCGTAACGCCACGGCCCCGGTGCCGGTCCGCAACGCGTCCGGTGTCCAGGGCACGACATGGAGACAAGAAGTCGATGAACGCTCCCCTGCCTGAACACATCCGCAAGGCCCTCGAGACGGTCACGCTGGACGACAAGTATTCGCTGGACTACGGCCGCGCCTTCATGAGCGGCGTGCAGGCCCTGGTGAAGCTGCCGATGCTGCAGCGGTTGCGCGATGCCAGGGCCGGCAAGAACACGGCCGGCTTCATCAGCGGCTACCGCGGTTCGCCGCTGGGCGGCTACGACCAGGCGCTGTGGAAGGCCGACAGGTACCTCAAGGCGCAGAACATCGTCTTCCAGCCCGGCGTCAACGAGGAGCTCGCCGCCACCGCGCTGTGGGGCACGCAGCAACTGGGCTTCACGCCGCCGGGCACGCACAGGTTCGACGGCGTGTTCGGCATCTGGTACGGCAAGGGTCCGGGCGTGGACCGCTCCGGCGACGTCTTCAAGCACGCCACCATGGCCGGCACCACGCCGTGGGGCGGCGTGATCGCCGTGGCGGGCGACGACCACGTGGCCAAGAGCTCCACGGCCGCCCACCAGAGCGACCACATCTTCAAGGCCTGCGGCCTGCCGGTGTTCTTCCCGTCGTCGGTGCAGGAGATCCTGGACCTGGGCATCCATGCCTTCGCCCTCAGCCGCTATGCCAGCGTGTGGGCCGGCATGAAGACGATCCAGGAGATCGTGGAGTCCGCCGCCACGGCGATGATCGATCCCGAGCGGGTCGAGATCCGCATCCCGACCGATTTCGAGATGCCGCCGGGCGGCCTGCACATCCGGTGGCCGGACGCGCCGCTGGACCAGGAGGCGCGCCTGTTCGACTACAAGTGGTACGCCGCGCTCGCGTACATCCGCGCCAACCGGCTCAACTACAACGTCATCCAGGGGCCGGACGACCGCTTCGGCATCATGGCCAGTGGCAAGGCGTACAACGATACTCGCCAGGCGCTGCTGGACCTGGGCCTGGACGACGAGACCTGCCGCCAGCTCGGCATCCGGCTGCACAAGGTCAACGTGGTCTGGCCGCTCGAGGCGCAAGGCACGCACGAGTTCGCGCGCGGGCTGCGCGAGATCCTGGTGGTCGAGGAAAAGCGCCAGATGATCGAGTACCAGGTGAAGGAGCAGCTGTACGACTGGCCGGACGCCGCGCGGCCCAAGGTCGTCGGCAAGTTCCGCGACGACGAGCGCGGCCACTCCGGCGGCGAATGGTCGCTGGCCAACCCGGCCGCCAACACGCTGCTGCGCGCGAACGCCGAGCTGTCGCCACCGCAGATCGCCCGCGCCATCGCCGAGCGCCTGCGCAAGCTGGGCGTGGACGCCGGCATAGCCGCCCGCATGGACGCGCAGTTGGCCATCCTGGAGGCCAAGGAGCGGGCCATGCAGGTGCTGGAGGTCAAGTCCGAGCGCACGCCCTGGTTCTGCTCCGGCTGCCCGCACAACACGTCGACGGTGGTCCCGGAAGGTTCGCGCGCCATGGCCGGCATCGGCTGCCACTTCATGTCGGTATGGATGGACCGCGCGACGGTCGGCTTCACGCAGATGGGCGGCGAGGGCGTGCCGTGGGTCGGCCAGCAGCCGTTCTCGAACGAGAAGCACGTGTTCGCGAACATCGGCGACGGCACCTACTTCCACAGCGGCCTCCTGGCGATCCGCCAGTCGGTGGCCGCCGGCGTGAACATCACGTACAAGATCCTCTACAACGACGCGGTGGCGATGACCGGCGGCCAGCAGGTCGGCGAGCGACCGGAAGGCCATTCGGTGCTGCAGATCGCGCAGAGCATGATCGCCGAAGGCGCCGTGCGCGTGCTGGTCGTGACCGACGAGCCGCAGAAGTACGGGCACGCGAAGCTCCCGGCGGACGTCGAGGTGCGGCACCGCGACGAGCTGGATCGCACCCAGCGCGAGCTGCGCGAGGTCAAGGGCTGCACCGTGATCATCTACGACCAGACCTGCGCCACCGAGAAGCGGCGCCGCCGCAAGCGCGGCACCATGGTCGACCCGGCCGTGCGGGTCATGATCAACGACCTGGTCTGCGAAGGCTGCGGCGACTGCAGCGCCAAGAGCAACTGCCTGTCGGTGGAGCCGCTGGAAACGGAGTTCGGCCGCAAGCGCGCGATCAACCAGAGCACCTGCAACAAGGACACGAGCTGCCTGAAGGGCTTCTGCCCCAGCTTCGTCACGGTGGAAGGTGGCCAGCTGAAGAAGAAGGCCAAGGGCAAGGCGCTTTCGCCGGCCGAGCTCGGGCCGGTGCCCGAGCCGCAGCTGCCGGCGGTGTGCGGCTCCTATGGCGTCGTGGTGGCGGGCGTGGGCGGCACGGGCGTGATCACCATCGGCCAGCTGCTGGGAATGGCCGCGCACATCGAAGGCAAGGGCATCGTCACCCAGGACTCGGCCGGCCTTGCGCAAAAGGGCGGCGCCACCTGGAGCCATGTGCTGATCGGCAACCACCCCGACGACATCCGCACGACGCGGGTCAGCATGGCGGCCGCCGACCTGGTGATCGGCTGCGACCCGATCGTCACGGCGAGCAGGGAGACCGTGCTGCGCATGCGCGAAGGCCGCACGAAGGTCGCCCTGAACTCCTACAGCACGCCGACGGCGGCCTTCGTCAAGAACGGCAACTGGGCCAATCCGGCGCAGGCCTGTGCCGACGAGATCGGCAAGGCCGTGGGTTCGCAGTCGGTTTCGGCGTTCAACACCGATGTGGCCGCGACGAAGCTGATGGGCGACAGCATCTATACCAACCCGATGCTGCTCGGCTACGCCTGGCAGAAGGGGCTGATCCCGCTGGGCCGCGAATCGCTGCTGCGGGCCATGGAGCTGAACGGCGTCGCCGTCGAGAACAACAAGAGCGCCTTCGAATGGGGCCGGCAGGCCGCGCACGACCCCGAGGCGGTCGAGAAGCTGATCACGCCGGCGCAGGTGGTCGAGCTGCGCAAGCGCGAAACGCTCGAGACGGTGGTGGCGCGCCGGGTCGAGTTCCTGGCGGCTTACCAGAACGCCGCCTATGCCGATGCCTATCGCGACTTCATCGAGAAGGTGCGAGCGGCCGAGGCGTCGCTGGGGCGCACGACGTTGAGCGAGGCCGTGGCCCGGAACCTGTTCAAGCTGATGGCCTACAAGGACGAATACGAAGTCGCCCGCCTGCACGCGGAAACGGGCTTTCGGGACCGGATCGCCGACATGTTCGAGGGCGACTACCAGGTGCACTACCACCTGGCGCCGCCGCTGGTGGCCAAGCGGAACGAAAAAGGCGAGCTGGTCAAGCGCAAGTGGGGCCCGGCGATGTTCGGCGTGTTCCGGGTCCTGGCCAGGCTCAAGGGCCTGCGGGGGACGCCGCTGGACATCTTCGGCCGTACCGAAGAGCGGCGCACCGAGCGCGCGCTGATCGGCGAGTACCGGGCCAGCATCGAGCAGGTGCTGGCCGGACTGAATGCCGGCAACCATGCGCTGGCGGTCGAGATCGCGCGCATCCCCGACCAGATCAAGGGATTCGGGCACGTCAAGGCGCGCAACCTGGCGGCGGCGCGGGTGCAGTGGCAGCAACTGCTGGAGCAGTGGCGGCAGCCGGCGGCCACCCGCCAGGCCGCCTGAGGCCGGCGTCGGGTGCGGGCGGCCCCCGTCATACAATCCCTGGTTCCGCCGCCGGCATCCGCGCCGGCGGCTTGACCGCGCCGATTCGACTCTCTTTCTGGAGCCAAAGTGTTCATTTCCACCGCCTATGCCCAAACCGCCGCCGGCGGCGACATGCAGTCCTCCCTCATGAGCATGCTGCCGCTGGTGCTGATGTTCGTGGTGCTGTACTTCGTCATGATCCGGCCGCAGATGAAGCGGCAGAAGGAGCACCGGGCCATGATCGACGCGCTGGCCAAGGGCGACGAAGTCGCCACCGCGGGCGGTCTCCTGGGCAAGGTGACCAGGCTGGGCGATGCGTACCTGGGCCTGGAGATCGCCAGCGGCGTCGAAGTGCAGGTGCAGCGGACCGCGGTGGTGCAGGTCCTGCCGAAGGGAAGCATCAAGTGAGGTGAGAGCGCGGGTGCTGCGCGCCACGCGAGCTTTGTCTTCCTGTCTTCGATATTCATGAACCGATACCCGGCCTGGAAATACGCGATCCTCGTGATCGCGCTGCTCGTGGGGGCGATCTACACGCTTCCGAACTTCTTCGGCGAGGCGCCCGCGGTGCAGGTCTCGTCGGCCAAGGCCACCGTCAAGGTGGACGGGACCACCCGCACACGCGTCGAGCAGGCGCTGGCGGGCGCCGGCATCCGGCCGGAGGCGGTGTCGCTGGATGCGTCCTCGGTCAAGGTGCGCCTGGACAGCACCGACACCCAGCTCAAGGCCAAGGACGCGATCCAGAAGGCCCTGGTCCCGGATCCTTCGGATGCGCCGTACATCGTCGCGCTGAACCTGATCTCCGGCTCGCCACGGTGGCTGTCCGCGCTCCATGCGGCCCCGATGTACCTCGGGCTGGACCTGCGCGGCGGCGTCCATTTCATGCTGCAGGTCGACATGCAGGCGGCACTGACCAAAAAGGCGGAGTCGCTGGCGGGCGACCTGCGTTCGGTGCTGCGCGAGAAGAACATCCGCCATGGCGGCATCACCCGCAACGGCCAGGCGGTCGAAGTGCGGCTGCGCGATGCCCAGACGCTGCAGCAGGCCCGCGCCGTCATTGCCGACCAGTTCGCCGACCTGCTGGTGGCGGAGACGCCGGACGGCACTGAATTCAAGCTGGTCGGCAGCATCAAGCCGGAAGCGGCGCGGCTCGTCCAGGAGCAGGCGTTGCGCCAGAACATGGTGACCCTGCACAACCGCATCAACGAACTCGGCGTCGCCGAGCCGGTGATCCAGCAGCAGGGGCTGGACCGCATCGTGGTGCAGTTGCCGGGGGTGCAGGACACCGCCAAGGCCAAGGACATCCTGGGCCGCACCGCGACGCTGGAAGTGCGGATGGTGGACGAAAGCGCCGAGGCCCGTGCCGCCGAACTCGGCACCGGGCCGGTGCCGTTCGGCGCCGAAAAGTACATCGAGCGCGGCGGGCAGCCGGTCGTCGTGAAGAAGCAGGTGGTCCTCACCGGCGACAACCTCACCGACGCGCAGGCCGGCTTCGACAGCCAGACCCAGGAGCCGGCGGTGCACCTGACGCTCGACGCCAAGGGGGCCCGGATCTTCAAGGACATCACGCGCGAGAACATCGGCAAGCGCATGGCGATCCTGCTGTTCGAGAAGGGCAAGGGCGAGGTCGTCACCGCGCCGGTGATCCGCAGCGAGATCGGCGGCGGCCGGGTGCAGATCTCGGGCCGGATGACCACCACCGAGGCCAACGACGTGGCCCTGCTGCTGCGGTCCGGCGCGCTGGCGGCGCCGATGGAGATCATCGAGGAATACACCATCGGCCCGAGCCTGGGCAAGGAGAACATCGAGAAGGGCTTCCAGAGCGTCGCCTGGGGCTTTCTCGCCATCTGCGTCTTCATGATCGTCTACTACATGCTGTTCGGCGTGTTCTCGTCCGTCGCGCTGGGCGTGAACCTGCTGCTGCTGGTGGCGGTGCTGTCCATGTTGCAGGCGACCCTGACCCTGCCCGGAATGGCAGCCATGGCGCTGGCGCTGGGCATGGCGATCGACTCGAACGTGCTGATCAACGAACGGGTGCGGGAGGAACTGCGCAACGGCGCCTCCCCGCAGGCCGCCATCAACACCGGGTACGAGCGGGCGTGGGGGACGATTTTCGATTCGAACATCACCACCCTGATCGCCGGCGTGGCCCTGCTGGCCTTCGGCTCGGGACCGGTGCGCGGCTTCGCGGTCGTGCACTGCATCGGCATCCTGACGTCCATGTTCTCCGCGGTGTTCTTCTCGCGCGGGCTGGTGAACTTCTGGTACGGCCGGAAGAAGAAATTGAAGTCGGTCTCCATTGGCACGGTCTGGCGTCCCCAGGCGGATACGGCTATAACCAAGGCTGAGTAAGGCAGAAGGCATTCACGTGGAGTTCTTCCGAATCCGACGGGACATCCCGTTCATGAGGAACGCGTTGGTCTTCAACGTGATTTCCTTCGTCACCTTCGCCGCGGCCGTGTTCTTCCTGGTCACGCGGGGGCTGCACCTGTCGGTGGAGTTCACCGGCGGCACCGTCATGGAGGTCGGGTATTCGCAGCCGGCCGACGTCGAGAAGGTGCGCGGCACCGTCGCCGGGCTCGGCTTCGCGGACGTCCAGGTGCAGACCTTCGGCACCTCCCGCGACGTGCTGATCCGGCTGCCGGCGCAGAAGGGCGTGAGTTCCGCGCAGCAAAGCGAGAAGGTGCTGGGAGCCCTGAAGGCGCAGGACCCCGGCGTCACGTTGCGGCGCACCGAGTTCGTCGGGCCGCAGGTGGGCGAGGAACTGGCCACCGACGGCCTCAAGGCGCTGGCCATGGTGATCGCCGGGATCATGATCTACCTGGCCGTGCGCTTCGAATGGAAGTTCGCGGTGGCGGCGATCATCGCCAACCTTCACGACGTGATCATCATCCTGGGCTTCTTCGCCTTCTTCCAGTGGGAGTTCTCGCTGGCCGTGCTGGCGGCCGTGCTGGCCGTGCTCGGGTACTCGGTGAACGAGTCGGTGGTCATCTTCGACCGGATCCGCGAGAACTTCCGGCGCTACCGCAAGATGGACACCGTGGCCATCATCGACAACGCGATCACGTCGACGATCAGCCGCACCATCATCACCCACGGCTCCACGCAGGTCATGGTGCTGTCCATGCTGCTGTTCGGCGGCCCGACGCTGCACTATTTCGCGATGGCCCTGACCATCGGCATCCTGTTCGGCATCTATTCCTCCGTCTTCGTCGCCGCGGCCATCGCCATGTGGCTGGGCATCAAGCGCGAAGACCTGGTCAAGTCCCAGCCCAGGAAGGAAGGGGACCCCAACGACCCGAACGCGGGCGCCGCCGTATAGGGGTCTTCTTGAGCACCCAGCGTCCTCCCCGCGAATCCGCCTCGGCGCTGGCCCGCCGCGTGCGCGAGCAGTTCGTGACGCACCTCGAAGCGGCGCTGGCGCCGATGCAGCAGGCGATCAGGGCGCGCCTGGCGGAGCTGGGTGAAAACACCCTCAACGCCAAGGAGATGTACGAGTTGCGGGACGCGCTGATCGAAGTCGAGCGCAAGGGCCCGGACTGGGTGCGGGCCACCGGCGCCGAGTGGCGTAAGGCGATCGCGCCGCCGACCAGCACCGGGCGCACGCGGATGGAGGCGGTGAGCCTCGAGTTGATCGGCGACGAGGTGGTGGAGCGCAAGATCCTGTCGTCGCGGCTGGCGCTGGCGATCCGCGAGAAGTCGTCGTGGGAGCTCAACGACCTGCGCGTGCGCATGCAGCACCTCGAGGGCGACGACGCGCTCGAAGGCGCGGACGTCCTGCGCCCGGAGTCGCTGACGCAGATCGTCGTGGAACAGTGGGACAAGGCAGGGCTGACCCGGGAGCAATGGACGATGGTGCACGACATCGTCCAGGCCGGGCTGGCAGAACAGCTGCTCAAGGCCTACAAGGCCGCCAACGAATACCTGATCGACAAGGGCGTGGTGCGGGACATCGACCTCAGCCGGCGGGTGAAGCGCGCGGCGCCGGCGCCTGCCGGCCGGCGCCCGGACGGCGAACCGCACGGTTACGACCAGGCCGAGCAGCCCTACGACGGACAGGGGTCGGCCGGCGGTTACCAGGGCGGCTATGACGCCGGCAGCCAGGGGGCCTACCAGAGCGGCGGCTACCAGGGCGGTGGCTATCAAGGCGGCGCCCAGGGCGGTGGCTACCAGGGCGGTGGCTACCAGGGAGGCGGCTACCAGGGAGGCGGCTACCAGGGCGGATCGCAGGCCGGCGGCTACCAGGGCGCAGGGCACTCGCAGGGAGCGCAACCACAAGGCCAGCCGGCCTATCGCGGCGGCCAGGGCGGCGGGTACGAAGGCGGGCCTCGCCCCGGGCCCGGCCAGTATGGCCCCGGCCCCACGCAGGATGGCGGGTACCCCGGCCATCATGAGCCGGGCGCCGGACCTGCGGCCGGCGCGCGCGGCGGGGTGGCCGACGAAACCCGGATGATGACCTCGCGGCCCGGCCTGCGCGGCCAGGTGCTGCGTGGGGCCGGCGTGCTGGGCCAGCTGAAGCGCTTTCTCAAGGAACGCGTGGGCTTCGACGGCGGCGCGGTCACGAGTCCTTCGCCGGCGCTGGCCGATGCCATCGCGCACGAGCAGGCCACGCAGCGCGACACGCAGCAGCAGATGCGTACCGGCATCGACACCGGCGGCATCGTCTACGACGCCGCCGCGGTGCAGCAGGTGGCAGGCGACTTGCGGCGGCGCACCGGCGAGCTGAAGAAGAAGGCCGGCACCCAGACCGAGAAGGCGATCATCGAGATCGTCGCCCTCATGTTCCAGAGCATCCTGGCCGAAGAGCGGATCCCGCCGGCAATCCGGGTCTGGTTCGCGCGGCTTCAGATGCCGGTGTTGCGGGTGGCCATCGCCGAGCCCGAGTTCTTCGGCTCCCTGGAGCACCCCGCGCGCCAGCTGATCGACCGGATGGGCTCCTGCGTGCTCGGCTTCAACGCGACGGACATCAGCGGCAGCGCGCTCGAGATCGAGATCAAGCGGGTGGTGCAGGTGATCGAGCAATACCCGGAAACCGGGCGCCGGGTGTTCCAGCTGGTCTACGACGAGTTCCTCCAGTTCCTCTCCCGGTTCCTGACCGAGAAGGGGCCGACCCAGCGCCTTGTCACGGTGGCGCAGCAGGTCGAGCAGAAGGAAACGCTGGCGGTGCAGTACACGATCGAGCTGCGCACGATGCTGGCGGAAATTCCGGTTCGCGAGGAGATCCGCGAGTTCCTGTTCAAGGTGTGGGCGGAGGTGCTGGCGCTCGCCGCCGTCAAGCACGGCGCGCAGCACGAGGACACGCTGGCGCTCAAGAAATGCGCCTCGGAACTGGTCTGGGCGGCCAGCGCCAAGCCCAACCGGGCCGAGCGGGCACGGGTGATCCAGGATCTGCCCCGCCTGCTGCAGCGGCTGCGGCACGGCATGTCACTGATCGGCATGGAAGGCCCCGACCAGGAGTCCCAGATCAAGCTGATCGGCGATATCCTGGCCGACGCGTTCCTGCTGAAGACCGAGGCCATCCCGCGCGAGCGCATCGAGGACATGGCCGAACGGCTGGCGCACCTCGAGGATTTCGTCATGACGGCGGACTCCAGCACCGAACTGCCGCTGGACGCCGAAAGCATCGAGCTGATGCTGGGCATCGATGCGTCGATGATCGAGGTGATCGCCGATGGCGGCTCCAAGCCGAGTTCGGCGATGGTCGCCTGGGCCGCCGAACTGCAGCTGGGCCACTGGTTCTCGCTGGATCACAACGGCGCGACCAGGCAGGTGCAGTACGCATGGCGCAGCGACCGTGGACAGCTGCACCTGTTCGCGGCGCCCGATGGCCGCAGCTACCTGATCCAGGCCAAGCGGCTGGCCGCCTACCTGCAGGCAGGGCTGCTGCTGCCGACCGAGGAAGAAGCGCTCACCGTTCGCGCAACGCGCGAGGCACTCGCCAAGCTCGACGCCAATCCGGAACGGCTGTTGCAGTAAGGAGGCCCCGCCGGGCGCCGTGCAATCGCGCTCAGTGCGCGAGGCGGTTGTCGCTGTCGTCGCAGAGCTCGTCCAGCACCAGCGCGTCCGGCTCCTGCCCGAAACTCCAGTACACCATCAGGACGATGATCTTGAGGTCGTCCAGGGCGACCGGGTCGCCGGGCGCCGCCATCGCGCGGTCGACCACGATCTCGCGCATCGCCGGCGGCAGCACGCCGGACGATTCCAGGAATGAAATGAAGCCGAGGCACTGCGCCCCGAGGTGGCCCTGTTCGGCGACCGAGTAGACGCGCATGCTGCCGGTCGACTGCGCGGACCCGGCGTCGGGCGCATCGGGCAGCGGCCGGGCGTCGGCATCCGGAAGGCAGGTGCTCTGGGCCGCGAGGTTCAGGCCGTCCAGCCAGACCAGGGCTTCGTGGATTTCGGTGGGCTCGAACCCGTGCGCGCTGAGCCGCCGTTCGAGCTGGGGCAGTTCGGGGCACGCGTCGCCGCGCCAGTAGTGTTCGTAGACGAAAACGAGCACTTCAAACATTCCCCAATATAGCCCAGAACGCGGGGGCGACCGGTAAACAGCGTGCGAAGAGTGTTGCGCCGCGACCTCAGCGTCATGCGGTGTCACCGCGCTGGAACAGGCCTCCGGGCAAGCGCACGACGAGGCCGGCGAGTTCGTGCTCCAGCAGCCGCGCCTGCAGCACGGACGGCGCGATGCCCGTGCGCGCGACGAGCGCGTCCAGGCTCACCGGATCGAACCCCAGCGCTGCCAGCACCTCGTCCTCGCGCCCGCTCCCGGCGGCGGGCCCGGCGGGTGTCGACCCGGTCGCCGCGGGCACCACGCTCAGCTCCTCCAGCACGTCCTGCGCGGTCTCGACCAGCTTGGCTCCCTGCTTCAGAAGCGCATGGCAGCCGCGGGCCTGTGGCGAGTGGATCGAGCCCGGGATGGCGAAGACCTCCTTGCCCTGTTCGGCCGCCAGCCGCGCGGTGATCAGGGAGCCCGAGCGCAGGGCCGCCTCGACCACCACCGTGCCTTCGCTGAGCGCCGCGATGATGCGATTGCGCCTGGGGAAGTTCTCCGGCAGGGGCGGGGTGCCGAGCGGGTATTCGCTCACCAGCAGGCCACGGCGGGCGACGTCGTGTGCCAGTTGCAGGTGTTGCCGCGGGTAGACGCGGTCCAGCCCGGTTCCGACGACGGCGATGGTGGCGAGCCGGTCCGGCGCCGCGCCCTCGAGGGCGCCTTCATGCGCTGCGCCGTCGATGCCGAGCGCCAGCCCCGACACCACGGTGAGGCCCGCCTCGGCCAGGCTGCGGCCGAAGCGGCGGGCGTTTGCGAGGCCCTGGGGAGTGGGATTGCGGCTGCCGACCACGGCCACGGCCCGCGGCCACGTGGCCGGCACCTCGCCGGTCACGTACAGCATCGGCGGAGGGTCCTCCGTGCGCAGCAGTGCCTCCGGATAGGCGGCGTCGGCGAGGGTGAGGATGCGACGCGGCGCCGGTGCGGCCTCCTGCAGCCAGGTCCAGGTCGTTTCCAGCTGCGCGGCCAGTTCCGGCGGCTCCGCGGCCAGCGCTTGCACCTGGGTTTCGGTGGCGAGCTGCCGCAGTGCGGCGGCAGGTTGTGCGAAGACGGTGGCAGGGAGCCCGAAGGCAGCGAGCAGGCGGCGCGCCACCAGGTTGCCCACGCCCGGCGTGAGCGCCAGCCGCAGCCAGGCGGCCAGCTCCTCGCGCTCCATGGCGACGCGGCGGCTACTGCGGGCTGGCGATCCGGTCGCCAACCTGCACGGTGTCGCTGATCTCCAGGATCAGCGCGTAGGAAAGCTTCTCGAACGGCCGGAACACCATCAGCAGCCCGTTGCGCTCGTCCGGCAGCTTGATGTCGGTGCGCTCGCCCGGCTGCGAGCGGTCCACGCGCCGGTCACCGGCCTTGAGGATCGCGAAGACGTGGCCGCTCTCGATCCCGTCGGCTGTCCCCTTGTTGATCAGGACGACCTGGCTCTGGCCCGCGATCGCGACGGCTTCGCCGTAGATCGACACGATCGTGCCTTCCAGGCCGGCGGCGGGCGCATGCGGCACGTAGCTGGTGAAAACGCGCGGCGGCTCGGGCAGCAGCCGGTCGCCGACGCGCATCTCTTCCTTGGCCGAGACGATGTCGATCGTGGCCGGCACCGGCATCTGCTGCTGTCCGCCACTGGACGTGCGCACGGCCTGCACCGTTTCGCCACGCACGAGGCTCGCCTTCCCGAGGTAAGGCGCTTCGTATCCGAGGACGGCGCTGGTCACCGGATCCTTGATCGGACGGGCATTGCGGAACACGCGGTATTCGGTCGCGCCCGCGCTGCGCTGCAGCGGGGTCTCGGTCGGGCCCCGGACATACGCGCGGTCGCCGCGGGTGATCAGCACGCGGGTCTCGGACGCGGCGACGATCCGCGGCGCCTGCAGGAGCGCCGCCTCGTCGACGATGACGGGCTCCGACAGGAACGCCTCGATCAGGTGGGTCTGCACCGCCGGCACGGCCGATCCGGACAGCGGCTCGATGCGCACCCGTGGCGACACACGCACGGTCTCGGTTGGCAGGTCGCCGGCGGCCGCCTGCCGTACCCGCAGGGTGGCGCGGCCGTCGCGCCGCTCCAGCACCAGTTGCTGGCCGGGATAGATCAGGTGGGGATTGCGGATGTCCTGCAGGTTCATGCCCCACAGCTCCGGCCAGCGCCAGGGGCGGGCCAGGAACACACCGGAGATGCCCCACAAGGTGTCGCCGCGCTTGACGGTGTACGTGTCCGGGGCGTCCGGCGCCAGTTCGGACAGCGGCACGCCTGCGGCGGCGACCTGCTCGGCGGTGCCGCGCTGGGCCGGCGTCACCGGGAAGTTCTGCGCCGCGGCCGGCGCGCCCAGCGCCGCGACGAGCAGCCAGGCCGGCAGCAGGGCGGCGGCGCGGCGGGCGGTGGTGCGGCGGGTCGTCTCGAGGTGGCTGTGTTGGTGCATCAGGACCGCAACGCCCCCGGCAGCCGGGGCCGTCTCTCTTGATAAAGTACTGGCGATTCTGCGCTCAAGCCCTTGATTGGGCAACGTTTATGGCCGTGGGCGCCTGCCCGGTCCCGGGAAAGTGGCGAAAATAGCGACACCCTGCACCGAGAACCCGGCGGCCGCGCCGGTGGTCAAATACGCCAGCATTCGCCGATTCCAAATGGCCCTCCTCCCGATCCTCTGCTATCCCGATCCCCGCCTCCACACGGTGGCCAAGCCGGTGCGCGCCGTCGACGCCCGCGTGGCCGCCCTGGTGGGCGACATGCTCGAAACCATGTACGACGCCAATGGCATCGGCCTGGCCGCGACCCAGGTCGACGTGCACGAGCGGGTGGTGGTCATCGACGTGTCGGAGGAGCGCAACGCCCCGCTGGTCCTGATCAATCCGGAGATCACCTGGGCCAGCCCGGAAAAGCAGGTCAACGACGAAGGCTGCCTGTCGGTGCCTGGCGTCTACGACGGCGTGGAGCGTTCCTCGGCCGTCAAGGTCCAGGCGCTCGACCGCGACGGCAACTCCCGCATCATCGAGGCCGAAGGCCTGTTGGCAGTGTGCATCCAGCACGAGATGGATCACCTGCTTGGCAAGGTGTTCGTCGAGTACCTCTCGCCGCTGAAGCGCAATCGCATCAAGGCCAAGATGCTCAAGGCCAGGCGTGAAACGGAGCGCGCCTGAACCGGCGCGGCGACGACGCATGCGCAAGTTCCCGTGGCTCGCCGCCGCCGCGCTCGCGGCCGGTTGCGCCAGTCCGTTCCATGGCTACGACATCCAGCCGGGCACGCCGCGCGATGCCGTGCTGGCGCGCATGGGCCCGCCGACGCGCATCGTGCGCCTGGACGGCGGCGAGCGGTTGCAGTACTCGCTGCAGCCGTTCGGGCAGTACGCCTGGATGGTCGACCTGGACGCCGGCGGCAAGGTGGTCCGTGCACGGCAGGTGCTGACGGCCAACGAGTTCAACCGGATCCAGTCGGGCACCTGGACGGGTGCGGACGTGGAACGCGAGTTCGGCCGGCCGGCGAAGGTGGATCGCGTCACCAGCTGGAGCGGCCCCATCATGACGTACCGCTGGAAGGACCGCGACAACAGCGACATGTTCTATTTCGTCTATCTCGACGAGCAGGGCGTCGTGGGGCGGGCCCATCCCGGCATGGAGTTCATCAACACACCGCGGGACCGCGACTGACGGACCTGTGACACCGATGCGCGTCGTCTTCGCCGGCACTCCGGAGTTCGCCCGCGCCGCCCTCGAGCGGCTGCACGCGAGCGGGGTCGCCATTCCGCTGGTGTTGTCGCAGCCCGACCGGCCGGCCGGCCGCGGCATGAAGCTGCAGGCCTCGCCGGTCAAGTGCTTCGCCGTCGACCACGGCATCCCGGTGGCGCAGCCGCGCAGCCTGCGGCTGGACGGCAAGTACCCCGACGACGCGCTCGCGGCGCGCGCGGCGCTCGAGGCAGCGCGGCCGGACCTGATGGTGGTGGCCGCGTACGGGCTGATCCTGCCGCAGTGGGTGTTGCAGCTGCCGCGCCTCGGTTGCCTCAACATCCATGCGTCGCTGCTGCCCCGCTGGCGCGGCGCGGCCCCGATCCACCGCGCGCTCGAAGCGGGCGACCCCGAGACCGGCATCACCATCATGCAGATGGACGCCGGGCTGGACACCGGGGACATGCTGCTCGTCGAACGCCTGCCGATCGCCGCCGACGACACCACCGCATCGCTGCACGACAAGCTGGCCGCGCTCGGTGCGCGCCTGATCGTCGAGGCGATCGAACTGGCCGCCTGCGGCGGCTTGCACCCCGTGGCGCAACCCGCCGGGGGCGTCACCTACGCGCACAAGATCGAAAAGAACGAAGCGGCCATCGACTGGGCGCAGCCGGCGGAGGTCATCGGCCGCCGCGTCCGGGCTTTCGACCCCTTCCCCGGCGCCTCCACGCTCATCTCCGGTGAGCCGGTGAAGGTGTGGCGCTGCCAGGTCGAACCTGACGCCGCCGGCGCGCGGCCCGGCACCGTCCTGGCGGCCGACGGCTCCGGCATCGTCGTGGCCTGTGGTTCGGGCGCGCTGCGCCTGATGCAGTTGCAGCGCGCGGGCGGCAAGCGCCTGGCGGTGGCCGACTTCCTGCGCGGCTTCCCCGTCGCGGCCGGGGCCATGCTGCAAGCGGGCCAGTAGTGTTCTTCGCGCCTTCGAACTTCCGGCACCCGGCCTTTCGCGCCGGCGCTCGCGACATGGCGCCGCTCGCGGCCGGCATCTCCGCCTGGGGCCTGATGACCGGCGTGGCGATGGTCAAGTCCGGCATGAGCGTCGTCGAAGCACTGGCGATGACCTTTCTCGTCTATGCCGGCAGTTCGCAGCTGGCGGCGATCCCGCTGATCGTGGCCGGGGCGCCGATCTGGGTCATCCTCGCCACCGGTTTCTGCGTCAACCTGCGCTTCGTGGTGTTCAGCCTGCACCTGCGGCCTTACCTGATGCACCTGCCGCGCTGGCGGCGGCTCGTGAACGGCTATCTCACGGCCGACCTCAGCTATGCGCTGTTCACGCGCCAGTTCCCCACCCCCGGAGAGACGCCGCAGCAGCGGCACGAGCAGGAGGCGTACCTGGCCGGCAACTATGGCGTCACCTGGTGCAGCTGGATGGGCACGAGCGTCGTCGGCATCGTCCTGGCCAACCTGATCCCCAGCGCGTGGGGACTGGGATTCGCCGGCGTCCTGTGCCTGATCGGGATCCTCTGTTCGCTGGCCAGCACGCCTGCGCGGCTGATGGCGGCGCTGGTCGCCGGCGCCGCCGCCGTCGCGGCGTACGCGTTCCCGCTCAAACTCAACATCGTGGCGGCGATCGCGGCGGCGGTGCTGGCCGGCTTCTGGCTGGAACACCGCCTGCCGCGCGCCTGGAGGGGCCAGGCGGCATGAACGCCCAGACCGACTGGTGGACCCTGGCCGCGATCGTTGGCCTCGCCGGCGTGACGGTGCTCACCCGCTGCTTCTTCTTCATCCTCGACCGGCCCTGGACCATGCCGGGATGGGCGCACCGCGCACTGCATTACGCCCCGGTGGCGGCGCTCGCCGGCGTCGTGGCGCCCGAGGTCGTGATGCAGCAGGGCCAGGTGATCGCCAGCTGGCAGGACGCGCGCCTGTTCGGCTCGGTGGCGGGCGCGGCACTGTATTTCTGGCGGCACAGCGTGCTGCTCACGATCGCCGGTGGCATGGCCGTGTACCTGCCGCTCCACGTCGGCTTGGGCTGGTAGGAGGTCCGAGCCCAACTCGACCGCCGCGGGCCTCCCTAGAATGTGGAGTTTTCGCCGGAGCCAAAGACCCGCCATGCATGTGCTGCGCTTTTCCGATCTCTGTGCCCAGGGCAAGGTTGCCGGGCAACGCGTCTTCATCCGCGCCGACCTCAACGTGCCGCAGGACGATGCGGGCCGGATTACCGAGGACACCCGCATCCGCGCCTCGGTGCCGGCGATCCGGATGGCGCTGGACGCCGGCGCCGCCGTGATGGTGACCTCGCACCTCGGTCGGCCGACCGAAGGCGAGTTCAAGCCCGAGGATTCGCTGGCGCCGGTCGCGCAGCGTCTGGGCGAACTGCTCGGGCGCGAGGTGCCGCTGGTGCGCGACTGGGTCGACGGGGTCTCCGTCCAGCCGGGCCAGGTCGTGCTGCTCGAGAACTGCCGGGTGAACAAGGGCGAGAAGAAGAATAACCCCGAGCTGGCGAAGAAGATGGCCGCGCTGTGCGACATCTTCGTGCACGACGCGTTCGGGACCGCGCACCGCGCCGAAGCGTCCACCTACGGCATCGCCGAATACGCCAGGATTGCCTGCGCCGGGCCCTTGCTGGCGGCCGAGATCGACGCGATCGGCAAGGCGCTGGCCAACCCCAAGCGGCCGCTGGTCGCGATCGTGGCCGGCTCCAAGGTGTCCACCAAGCTCACGATCCTCAGGTCGCTGGCTCGCAACGTCGACCAGCTGATCGTCGGCGGCGGCATCGCCAACACCTTCATGCTCGCGGCGGGCCTCAAGATCGGCAAGTCGCTGGCCGAGGCCGACCTCGTGGCCGAGGCGGCGGCCGTGATCGACGCGATGAAGTCGCGCGGCGCCGAGGTGCCGATCCCGGTCGACGTCGTGACGGCCAAGACTTTCGCCGCGGACGCGCCGGCCACCGTGAAAGCCGCCACCGAAGTGGCCGACGACGACCTGATCCTGGACATCGGGCCGAAGACGGCCGAGCGCCTCGCCGGGCAGCTGAAGGCGGCCGGCACCATCGTCTGGAACGGGCCGGTCGGCGTCTTCGAATTCGACGCGTTCGCCAAGGGCACGGAAACCATTGCCCGCGCCATCGCCGCATCGAGCGCGTTCAGCATCGCCGGCGGCGGCGACACGCTCGCCGCGATCGCCAAGTACGGCATCGAGCGCCAGATCGGCTACATCTCCACCGGCGGCGGCGCCTTCCTCGAGGTGCTCGAGGGCAAGACGCTGCCGGCGTTCGACATCCTGCAGCGGCGGGCGTCGGCCTGACCAGCGCCGCGCGCGGCCCCATCCGGCGATGCCGCAGCCGACGCCGCGCCCTGGCCCCAGAATGCATCACCCAACAACAACCAGTCGTTCCATGCACGCGCACCTGATCCCGCAACCACCCTTCCGTTCGTCCGGCGCAGCGCGCGTGTCCACGAAGGAGGCCTGACATGGCAGTCCGTCGCGCCACCAAGATCGTCGCCACGCTCGGCCCCGCCTCCAGCGATCCCGCGCTGCTGGAACAGATGATCCGCGCCGGCGTCAACGTCGTGCGCCTGAACTTCAGCCATGGCACCGCCGACGACCACGTGAATCGCGCCAGCCTCGTGCGCGAAGCGGCCACGCGCGCTGGCCGCGAGGTCGCGATCATGGCCGACCTCCAGGGCCCCAAGATCCGAGTCGGCAAGTTCGCCGACGGCAAGGTCCACCTGGAATCTGGCACCAAGTTCGTGCTGGATGCTTCGCGCGCCGAGCCGGGCGATCACCAGGGCGTGGGCCTGGACTACAAGGAACTGCCGCGCGACGTGAAGGCCGGCGACGTGCTGCTGCTCAACGACGGGCTGATCGTGCTCACCGTCGATTCGGTCAAGGGCGAGCAGGTCCGCACGACCGTCAAGCAGGGCGGCGAGCTGTCCAACAACAAGGGCATCAACAAGATGGGCGGCGGCCTCACCGCCCCCGCGCTCACCGCCAAGGACATGGAGGACATCCGCACCGCGATGAGCTTCCGCGCCGACTACGTCGCCGTGAGCTTTCCGAAGAACGCGACCGACATGGAGATGGCGCGCCAGCTGTGCAACGTGGCCGGCGCCGAGCTGCGGCACCGCCCCGGCCTGATCGCGAAGATCGAGCGCGCCGAGGCGATCCCGAACCTCGAGTCCATCCTCAAGGCGAGCGACGGCATCATGGTCGCGCGCGGCGACCTCGCCGTGGAAGTCGGCAACGCCGCCGTGCCCGCGCTGCAGAAGCGCATGATCCGGATGGCGCGCGAGTGCGACAAGGTGGTGATCACCGCGACCCAGATGATGGAGTCGATGATCATGAATCCGGTGCCTACGCGCGCCGAGGTCAGCGACGTCGCCAACGCCGTGCTCGATGGCACCGACGCCGTGATGCTGAGCGCCGAAACGGCGACCGGCCGCTACCCGCTGGAGACGATCGTCGAAATGGCGAACATCTGCCTGGAGGCGGAGAAGGCGGAGGAGGTCAAGCTCGACGCCGATTTTTCCGGCAAGACGTTTGCGCGCATCGACCACTCGATCGCCATGGGCGCGCTGTTCACCGCCTACCACCTGGGCTGCAAGGCGATCGTCGCGCTGACCGATTCCGGTTCCACCGCGCTCTGGATGAGCCGGCATCGCATCCACATCCCGATGTACGCGCTCACGCCCAAGCTCGCGACGCAGCGGCGCATGGCCTTGTTCCGCAACGTGCGCCCGCTGCTGCTCGATCAGAGCGCCGACCGGGACACGGCGCTGGGCGAAGCCGAGGCGCACCTGAAGAAGCGAGGCATCGTCGGCAGCGGCGACATCTACGCGATCACGTGCGGCGAGCCGATGGGCGCGCCCGGCGGCACCAACATGCTGAAGATCGTGCGCGCGACCTGAGCGCGGTCGCTCGACAGTAGCGTCGCGGCCCCGCCAGCGCAGAGCCGTGGGTAGAATTTCCGGCAACTGCCTCGACGTCCCAGGCACGCCGGTTTTTCAACTCCCTAGGATCCCACCATGCCAATCGTCTCCATGCGCGAACTGCTGGACCATGCCGCAGCCAACGGCTACGGCATCCCCGCGTTCAACGTCAACAACCTGGAGCAGGTCCAGGCCGTGATGGAAGCTGCCAAGGAGACCGGCGCGCCGGTGATCCTGCAGGCCAGCGCCGGCGCCCGCAAGTACGCCGGCGAGTCGTTCATCAAGCACCTGATCCAGGCCGCGGTCGAGGCCTATCCGAACATTCCCCTGGTGATGCACCAGGACCATGGCCAGAGTCCCGACGTCTGCAAGGGCGCCATGGAGCTGGGCTTCTCCTCCGTGATGATGGACGGCTCGCTCGAGGCGGACGGCAAGACGATCGCCAGCTACGATTACAACGTGGACGTGACGCGCAAGGTCGTCGAACAGGCGCACAAGCTGGGCGTCACCGTCGAGGGCGAGCTCGGTTGCCTGGGGTCGCTCGAGACGATGCGCGGCGACAAGGAGGACGGCCACGGCACCGAGGCCACCATGACGCGCGACCAGCTCCTGACCGACCCCGAGCAGGCCGCCGACTTCGTGCGCAAGACCCAGCTCGACGCGCTGGCGATCGCCATCGGCACCAGCCACGGCGCCTACAAGTTCACCCGCAAGCCCACGGGCGACATCCTCGCGATCGACCGGATCAAGGAAATCAACCGGCGCATCCCCAACACCCACCTCGTGATGCACGGATCCTCCAGCGTGCCGCAGGAACTGCTGGCGATCATCCGCCAGTACGGCGGCAACATGAAGGAAACCTACGGCGTGCCGGTCGAGGAGATCCAGGAAGCGATCAAGCACGGCGTGCGCAAGATCAACATCGACACCGACATCCGGCTGGCGATGACCGGCGCCGTGCGCAAGTTCATGGCCGAGAATCCCGAGAAGTTCGACATGCGCGACTGGATGAAGCCCGCCCGCGAGGCGGCCAGGCAGATCTGCAAGCAGCGCTACATCCAGTTCGGCTGCGAGGGGCAGGGCGGCAAGATCAAGGGCGAGCCGCTGCAGGTGGTGGCCGCCAAGTACGCCAAGGGCGAACTGGCGCAGGTCGTCGCCTAGGAGCCTCTGCCGCCCAGGCTCCCAGCGCCCGGAGCGATAATCGAAAGGCCCGTTGCCGCAACGGGCCTTTTGCATTGGTGAGCCGCCCATGACTTCCGCCCTTCACACCTCCTCCATCACGTCGCTGCCGCTGCTGGCGCGCGGCAAGGTCCGCGACAACTACGCCGTCGGCAGCGACCGCATCCTGATGGTGGCGAGCGACCGCCTGTCGGCGTTCGACGTCATCATGGGCGAGCCCATTCCCGGCAAGGGCGAGCTGCTCACGAAGATGGCGCTGTTCTGGTTCGGCAAGCTGGGCCACGTGTGTCCCAACCACCTGACCGGCGAACCGCCGGAAAGCGTCGTCACGCCGGCGGAAGCGCCGCAGGTCACCGGACGCTCGATGCTCGTGCGGCGCCTGAAGCCGATCCCGGTGGAAGCCGTGGTGCGTGGCTACCTGGCCGGCAGCGGATGGAAGGAGTACCAGGAGTCGCAGTCGGTGTGCGGCGTCGCGCTGCCGCCCGGCCTGAAGAACGCGAGCCCGCTGCCCGAGCCGATCTTCACGCCGGCGCACAAGGCGGAGATGGGCCAGCACGACGAGAACATCGGCTTCGACGAAGTGGTGCGCATCGTCGGGCCGCAACTCGCGGCGCAGATCCGCGACACCAGCATCGCGCTGTACCGGGAGGCGGCGGCGTTCGCCCGGACCAAGGGCATGATCATCGCCGACACCAAGTTCGAGTTCGGGCTGGACGAGCAGGGCCGGATGGTGCTGATGGACGAGGTGCTGACGCCCGATTCGTCGCGTTACTGGCCGGTCGAAGGGTACGACGAGGCGTTCCGCGCGGGCGCCAATCCGCCGAGCTTCGACAAGCAGTTCGTGCGCGACTGGCTGGAGCAGGTGCGCATCAACGGCAAGCCCTGGGACAAGACGCCGCCCGCGCCGCGCCTGCCGCAGGACGTGATCGAGAAGACGTCCGCGAAGTACCGCGAGGCGCTGGACCGGCTGCTTGCCTGAAGGCGGTCACCCGGCCGCAGAGGTCGGCCTTCAACTCAGCACGACGCTCGACAAGCGCCGGCGATAAGTCGCCACCGTCGGATCGTCGGGCGGTATCTGGCCTTCGGCCACCTTCGGCTTCGGCGGCTCGATGATGTCCAGGATCGCGATGAAGGTCTTGCGCGCCAGCTCCTCGTTCCAGGACTTGTCGCGCATCAGGATCTCGAGCAGTTCGTCCATCGCCTTGGTCCACTGCTGCTGCGCCATCAGCAGCCGCGCCTTGCCGTGGCGCGCATCGAAGTCGCGGCGGTTGGCGGCGATCTTCGCGTCCAGGTCCGCCATGGCCGCCGGGCCGTCGGCGCCTTGCGCGAAGTCGAGCGCATCCATCCAGCGCTGCAGCGAATCGAACCGGCGCACGGCCGGCACCTTGCCGATCACCGGCGCGAACGCCACCTTGGCGTCATCGGTGCGCCCCGCCAGCAGCAGGTTCTTGACGTACTCGAAGCGGGCGTCGTCGTTCGCGGGATCGGTCGCCACCGCGTGCTGCAGCTTCTCGAGTTGCGAGCCGGCGTCACCGGGCGCCTCCTCCTCGAGGAACTCCTCCTCGGCTTCCGGTGCCGGCGGCAGGTGCTTGTCCAGGAACTCCTTGATCTTGCCCTCGGGCAGCGCGCCCATGAAGCCGTCGACCGGCTGGCCGTCCATCAGCAGGATGCAGGTGGGGATGCTGCGGATGCCGAAGGCGGCAGCGAGCTGCTGCTCCTGGTCGGAGTCGATCTTGACCAGCTTGAAGCGGCCGCCGTACTGCGTTTCCAGCTTTTCCAGCAGCGGGCCGATCACCTTGCAGGGGCCGCACCAGGTGGCCCAGAAGTCCACCAGCACGGGGACGGACCTGGAGGCGGTGATCACCTCGGCTTCGAAGTTCTGCAGCGTGACGTCGATCATCGGGGCTTCCTGGAGTGCAAACCAATAAAATTGCGGTCTTTGGGAATTTTATGGACCATCGCGCCACCCTCGCGCGCTGCCTCGCCGGCAGCCACTGCGCCGACGCCCTGCGGCGGGAGGCGGCATGAGCGCCGTCCAGGTCCAGGTCGGCGTGGTGATGGGTTCCAGCAGCGACTGGGACACCATGCAGCACGCCGTCGCCATTCTCCAGGAATTCGGCATCGCGCATGAGGCGCAGATCGTTTCGGCCCACCGGATGCCGGACGACATGTTCGCGTATGCCTCGGCCGCGGCCGGGCGCGGCCTGAAGGCGATCATTGCCGGTGCCGGGGGCGCGGCCCACCTGCCGGGCATGCTCGCGGCGAAGACGCCGGTGCCGGTGCTGGGCGTCCCCGTGCCGAGCCGGCACCTGCAAGGCGTCGATTCGCTCCACAGCATCGTGCAGATGCCCAAGGGGATCCCGGTGGCGACCTTCGCCATCGGCGCCGCCGGCGCCGCCAACGCCGCGTTGTTCGCGGTGGCGATGCTGGCCAGCGAGCAGCCGGCCCTGCGGGCACGGCTCGAGGCGTATCGTGTGCGGCAGACGCAGGCGGCCCGGGACATGACGCTGCCGCCGGCCGGAGCGGCCTCGTGACGGTCATCCTGCCGGGCGCAACGCTGGGCGTCATGGGCGGCGGCCAGCTGGGGCGCATGTTCGTGCACGCAGCGCAGCGGCTGGGCTATTTCACGGCGGTGCTCGATCCGGATCCGGCCAGCCCCGCCGGGCTGGTGAGCCATTACCACGTCAAGACCGGTTACCTGGACCAGGACGGCCTGGCGCAGCTGTTGCAGCGCAGCGCGGCGATCACGACCGAATTCGAGAACGTGCCGGCCCCCGCGCTGGCGACGCTCGGCGCCCACCGTCCGGTCGCACCCGGTCCCGATGCCGTCGCCATTGCGCAGGACCGGGCCCAGGAGAAGGCGCATTTCATCCGCTGCGGGGTGGCGTGCGCACCGCACGCGGTGCTCGAGAGCGCGTCCGACCTCGAGCGCGTGCCGGAGCACCTCCTCCCCGGCATCCTGAAGACCTCGCGCCTCGGGTATGACGGCAAGGGCCAGTTGCGCGTGGCGACGCGCGACGAACTCGCCCGCGCGTGGGACGATCTGAAGAAAGTGCCTTGCGTGCTCGAGCAGCTGCTGCCCCTGGCGGCCGAGTGCTCGGTGATCGTGGCGCGCAGCCACGACGGCGCCATGGTGCACCTGCCGGCCCAGTGGAACCTGCACCGGGGCGGGATCCTCGCCGTGACCGAAGCCGGGACCGGTGCCTTGCCAGAGGCGACGGCCGCCCGCGCCATCGAGGCCACCCGAGCCATCGCCGACGGCCTGCGCTACGTGGGCGTGCTCTGCGTGGAGTTCTTCCTGTTGCAGGACGGCTCCCTGGTCGTCAACGAGATGGCGCCGCGTCCGCACAACAGTGGCCACTACAGCATGGACGCGTGCGACGTCTCGCAGTTCGAGCTGCAGGTGCGCACGCTGGCCGGGCTGCCGCTGGTGCAGCCGCGCCTGCACAGCCCGGCCATCATGCTCAATCTGCTGGGTGACCTCTGGTTCTCCGGCGGCGCCGAAGCGCCGCCGCCGTGGGAACAGGTGCTCGCCCTGCCCGGCGTGCACCTGCACCTGTACGGCAAGCTCAGCGCGCGTCCGGGCCGCAAGATGGGGCATCTCACAGTGACCGGCGCCACGACCGATGCAGTGCGCGGCATCGCACTGCAGGCGGCTCGCGTGCTGGGCATCGAGCCGTTCTGAGGGAGCAGGCCTTGATCGTCGACGGCCGCGCTCCTGCCGGCATCGCGCAGGCGGTGCGGACGCTCGCCGCCGGCGAACTGGTCGGCGTTCCCACGGAGACGGTGTATGGCCTGGCGGCCGATGCCGACAACGAAGCCGCCGTCGCGAAGATCTTCGCCGCCAAGGGGCGGCCCAGCGATCACCCGCTGATCGTGCACGTCGCCGATGCCGCCGCGGCGCCGCACTTCGCCGCCGCGATCCCGGAGTTCGCGAGCCGGCTGATCGCCGCCTTCTGGCCGGGGCCGTTGACGCTGATCCTGCCGCGCCGTCCGGGGCGCGCTGCCGCCGCGGCGGGCGGACAGTCGTCGATCGGGCTGCGCTGTCCGGCCCATCCGGTGGCGCATGCCTTGCTCCTGGCGTGCGCGAACGCCACGCCGCCGATGGCCGGCCTGGCGGCGCCCAGCGCCAACAAGTTCGGACGCGTCAGCCCCACCACGGCGCAGCACGTGCGCTCGGAGTTCGGCGACGGCCTGCTGGTGCTCGATGGCGGTCCGTGCGACGTCGGCATCGAGTCGACCATCGTCGACTGCACCCGGGGCGTGCCGGTGCTGCTGCGTCCGGGCGTGCTGACGGTGGACGCCGTGAGCGCAGCCTGCGGCCAGCGGCTGCTGCTGCCGCAGGAAGCGGCGCAACCGCAAGCCGCGCCGCGCGCCTCCGGCACGCTGGAGTCACACTATGCGCCGCGGGCGACCGTGCGGCTGATGGACGCGCGTTCGCTGCGCACGGCGCTGGCCGTCCTCGGGCCCGACGCCCCGCGGATCGCCGTGTATGCCCGCTCGGCGCTGCACAGCGATTCGCATCAGGTGCTCCTGCGGCGCATGCCCGGCGACCCGGCGCAAGCCGCACGCGAGCTGTTCGCCGCCTTGCGCGACTTCGACGATGCCGGCGTGCAGTTGATCTGGGTGGAAGCGCCGCCGGCCGGCCCGGAGTGGGACGGCGTGCGCGACCGGCTGCAGCGGGCATCGGTGCGCTAGGAGCCGCGCCGGGCGCGCTGCCGCCTCGTTACACTGGCGTCCCAGCCTTTTGGAGAATCGCTCATGTCTTGTGTATGGATGCGCCGCGCCCTGCTCGCCGCGGCCAGCGCCGCGGTGCTGGTGCTGGCGGGCTGCGGCTCGGGGACCATCGAATCCGAATTGCACCCGTCGCGCATCGTCACCTTCGGCGACGGCCTGGCCGACGTGGGCCAGACCGGTTCGAGCTACACGGTCAATGACGGCGGCATCGACATCTGGACCCAGCACGTCGCGCTGAGCTTCGGCGTCGACCTCAAGCCGGCCGCCGCGGGCGGCACCGCGTTCGCGACGGGCAATGCGCGCGTCAGCCGCAAGCCGGACGCCGCCGGCAACGGCGCGACGCCCACGGTCGCCGAGCAGATCGATGCCTTCCTGGCGCGCGGCCCGATCGGCGCCACCGACGTGCTGATCGTCAATGCCGGCACGGCCGACGTGGTGGCCGAGATGGCCAGGGTCACGGCGGGCACGCAGACGCGCGACCAGATGATGGAGGAACTGAAGCAGGTGGGCCGCGACCTGGCCGCCCAGGTCCGCCGGCTGGTGGACGCCGGCGCGCCGCATGTCGTCGTGGTCGGCACCTACGACCTCGGGCGCTCGCCCTGGGCCCGCGCGACGGGCCAGGAGCAGCTGTTGTCCGATGCCAGCGCCCGCTTCAACGAACAGCTGCTGGTGGCCATGGTCGACCTGGGCCGCAACGTGCTGTACGTCGACGCGCCGCTGGTGTTCAACATCATGGTCGCGGAGCCCAGCGTCTACGGCATGACCAATTCGGTCGATCCCGTCTGCACTTCGGTGGATCCCGGCCCGGGGATCGGCACCGGGGCCGGGCAGGTGAATTCGGCCCGCTGCACGACGGCCACCGTGCCGGCGAACGTGAACTACAACCTGTTCGTCTTCGCCGATCGCATCTACCCGACGCCGGCGGCGCATCGGGCCTTCGGCGACTACGCCTACACCCGCATCCGGCAACGCTGGTGATACGCAGGCCGGAAGAAAGCGCCCCGCGGGGCGCTTTTCTTCTGGTGCCGCTGGCTCATCAACGCACCGTGTTGAACAGCGCCCGCGCCTGCGCGTGGCACAGCGGCGGCTCGTAGGTGCCGTGGTAGTTGGCGTAATAGGTGGCGAACGCCGCGCTGGCGGGATCGGCCGGTGCCTGGCCGTTCACGCCGAACGCCGCCCTGACCATCGGGTCGACGTCCACTGAAGTGACGTTCGACAGTCCGCGGCTGGCGAAGTCGGCCTGCGCCACACCCATGTGCAATGCGCCCGGGACGGTCGGGTCACCCGCGCCGCCGCACAGCAAGGTGCGCGACCGCGGGTTCCAGCCGAGCAGGTCGTTCTTGCGCGCCGCCTGCACCACCGCGTTGTCGGGATTGGTCTGGATGTCGGCCAGGAAGGCCGGCTGGAAGACCAGGTCGCGCGCCTGGTCAGGGCTGACGCCCGGGCCGCCCGGCAAGGTGCCGCTGGTCACCAGCGTGGCGTACGTCATGGTCGGGTTGGGCAGCAGCGTCTCGATGTAGTTCGAGTACGGCGCCTTGAACGCCTGGGTCACGCTGCCGTACAGGTTGCCGTAGACCTTCTGCCAGGCCGTGACCAGGAACGGCACGAAGAACTGGTAGCCGGCGATGGCGTTGGTGAGGCGCATCGAGCCCGACAGGTTGTAGGGGCCTGCGAGATGGGCTGCTGCCGCGATGCCGATCTCGCTTCCCAGGTCGCGCTCGATCGCGCGTTGCGCGGCCATCGAAGCGTGGCCGCCCTGCGAGTAGCCCGTCAGCATCACCTTGCCGGACAAGGCGGCGCCCTGGGAAGGGGCGGCGTTGCGCGCCGCGCGGATCGAATCGATGACGCTCGCCGCCTCGCTCTCGGCGTGCAGGTAGGGGTGGAAGCTGTAGGTGGACTTGGCGTACCCGAGATAGTCGGTTGCGACGACGGCGTATCCCTGGGCCGCATACATGGCGGCGAGCAGGAAGGTCTCGGTGTCGGTGGGGTTGGCGAGCGTGCGCGGCTTCTGCACGTCGGTGCCCTTGGCGTAGGCTACCAGCGGGTGGCTCGCCGCGGCGCAGGCACCGGCCGGCACGAGCATCGCGGCGGAGGCGTTCGCCTCTTCGCCGTTCACGCCCACGGTCGCATAGTGCAGCTGCGTGACCTTGACATCGCACTGTGCCGGCCCGCTCAGTGCCCGCAGGCCGCTGGATTGGGTGGCGGCATCGATCTGCGCCGCCGACAGGGTGGCCACCGTCTGCGGCGGTTCGAGCAGTGCGCCGCGGTCATTGCCGCCCCCGCCACCGCACGCCGCCACCAGAACGGCGGCAGCGACGGCCGTCAGGGCATGGAATTTCCTCATGGTGTCTCCTTGGTATGAAGCTCCCGGCTGGCGGGGCGCCTCATCCTAGCGAAGCCCTGCCGATCCGGGCGCGCCATTCGGGTTTGTCCTGCCACGCGCCCGCCCCGTCGGACTCAGCGGTAGCGCAGTTTCATCGCCAGGATCGCGAGCGCCAGCGCCAGCGTGATCCCGTTCGCGGCGACGATCGGCCAGGCGCCGAGCAGGAGCCCGTACAGCAGCCACAAGGCGACGCCGCACGCGAAGACCGAATACATGCCCAGCGAGATCCCGCTCACGTCCCGGGTGCGGAAGGTGTGCCAGGCCTGCGGCACGAAGCTGAACGTGGTCAGCACGGCGGCGAGGCCGCCGACGAATTCCGTCCACCCGCTCATCGGTCGCGCGCCGTCCATTCCACCAGCGCTGCGATCGCCGGCCGGATCGCGGCGGCGTGCGCGTGGTTCGCGATCGCGACCAGCACGTAGCGGCGGCCGCTGGCGCCATGGACGAACCCGGCGACGCCGGCCACGTCGCGCAGGCTGCCGGTCTTGAGGTGGGCCAGTCCGGCGCCGTCGCCGCGGGCGCGGCGCATCGTGCCGTCGACGCCCGCCAGAGGCAGCGACGACAGCAGCTCGGGCATCAATGGCGAGCGCCACGCCAGTTGCAGCAGCGCACCGAGTTGCCGGGCGCTGATGCGCTCTTCGCGCGACAGCCCCGAACCGTTGCCGAAGTTCGGTACGTCCGGGCCACCGATCCGGTCGCGCCACCACCGGCGCAGGACCTCGCGCGAGCCCTCGAGCGTCCCGGTGCCGTGCTGCTGCAGGCTCAGCGTGAGGAACACCTGTTGCGCCATCACGTTGTTGCTGTACTTGTTGAGGTCGCGCACGATCTCGGCCAGCGGCGGCGAATGCCACTCGAAGGCGGGCGCCAGGCCGGGCGGAACGCTGCCGTCGCGCACGCGGCCGCCGAGCCGTCCGCCGACCTCATGCCAGGTGCCCGCGATGGCCCGTCCCGCGAAGGCTGCGGGGTCGGCATACGCCAGGGGCCAGGCCCGTTCACCACAGGCCGCAGGATACGCGCCGGCGAAGCGGATGCGTGCGGGCTCGCTGAAGTCCGCCTTGAGCCCGCCGCGCCAGTCGCCGCATGCAACCCGCGAAAGTGGCACCGTCGACGGAATGCGCACGCCCGCCAGCGGCGGCTCGACGTGGACGCGCGCCTGGCCTGCCTGCGGCGTGAACGTCAGCACCAGCGACCTGAAGTTCACCAGCAGCGCATCGGGGGCCGCGTTGTACGGCCGCAGCGGCTCGCCGTCGAACGCCGCCGGGTCGGCCGCCACTGCTTCGAAAGCGCTGCGATCGAGCACGATGTCGCCGGCGATGAAGCGGATGCCCAGCCCCTGCACCCGCCGCAGCAGCAGCCAGAGCCGCTCGGCCACCAGCTTGGGATCGCCGCCGCCCTTGAGGTAGAGGTCGCCATGGAGGGTTCCGTCGCGCACCGGTCCGTCGAGATAGACGCCGGTGGTCCAGGTGAAGGCGGGCCCGAGCAGTTCCAGCGCAGCCACCGTGGTGGCAAGCTTGGCAATCGACGCCGGGTTCACGGCCACCTCGGTGCGGTGGCTCACGCGCGGCGGCAGGGCCGCATCGGCGTCCGCCACGAGCACCGTGACGGCATCGACGGGCAAGCCGCCCCGGGCCAGCGCCGCCTCGACTTCCGGCGGCAGCGCTTGGGCCCGAACCGAAAGGGACGCGAGAATCAGCAGCAGGGCGACGCAGCGGGGCAGCGGCATCCGGGGATTATCCCGGGCCTCGATAATCACGGGTTCCCGAAAGCCGCTGCTTGAACCTGCTCGCCCTCGACACCAGTACCGAAGTGTTCGCCATCGCCGTCCAGCGCGGCGGCGAGGTGTTCCGGCATGAAGCGCCGGGTGGCGCCCAAGCCTCCGCGGCCCTCATCCCCGCCATCCAGCGCCTGCTGGCGCAGGCCGGCCTGACGCTCCCGGAGCTCGACGCGATCGTGTTCGGCCGCGGTCCGGGCTCGTTCACGGGCCTGCGCACCGCCTGTTCGGTGACGCAGGGGCTCGCCTTCGGCGCCAACGTCCCGGTGCTGCCGGTGGAAACCTTGCTTGCCGTGGCGGAGGATGCGCGAGCGCGGGCCGGCGTGACCCGGGTGGTGGCGCTGCTGGACGCGCGCATGGACGAGGTCTATGTCGCTGCCTACGAGTGGGATGGCCGCGTGTGGCACCGTGATGGCGGGATCGCCCTGCATGCGCCGCAGACCGTGGCAGTGCCGCCCGGCTGGGCGATGGCAGGCAACGTCTTCACCCCCTACGGCGGCCGCCTGCCGCCGGGGCCGCGGGTCGACGCTTTGCCGAGCGCCACCGCGCTGCTGCGGCTCGCGCCCGCACTCCTCGGCGCCGGGGAGGCCGTGGCCGCCGACGGCGCCCTGCCTCTGTACATTCGCGATAAAGTGGCCCAGACGACGGCCGAACGCGCCGCCGCCCGCGCCATGCCGAGTCAATGAGTGCCTTGCCGAACACCGCCGAAGCCTCCCTGGAGCCCATGTCCGAGGACCGGCTGGGGCCGGTCGTCGCCCTCGAGCAGCGGGTGTACGCGCATCCGTGGACCCAGGGCAATTTCGTCGATTCGCTGCGCGCCGGCTATCACGCCCGCATGCTGGTGGCCGCCAGCGAGCTCCTGGGGTATTACGTGGCGATGAAGGGGGTCGACGAGGTGCACCTGCTCAACATCACCGTCGCGCCGGAACACCAGCGGCAGGGCTGGGGCCGCCTGATGCTCGACGCCCTGGCGCTGTGGGCCCGCGCCGAAGGCTCCCAATGGCTGTGGCTGGAGGTGCGCACCAGCAATGTCCACGCCCAGCGTACGTACGAGCGCTACGGCTACCGCCGCGTGGGCGAGCGCCGCAACTACTATCCCGCCGGCGCCGGCAAGCGCGAGAACGCGGTCGTCATGAGCCTGAAGCTATGACGCTGGCCCTCGACGAGCGCCGCCGCGCGATGCTGGCCGAGATGGGGTTGGCCGGGTTTTCGGTGCTACCGCCTGCGCACGCCGAGCGGACGCCGCCCGCACAAGTGCAGTGCGCGCCGCCATCACCGGCCCCGCGCCCGGCTCCGGTGCAGCCGCAGCCGCGGCAGCCAATCGCGTCGCCTGCGGCAACCGCCACGCCGCCGGCCGGTGCGATGCCGCTGCTGTCGTGGGAGGAACTGCGGCAGGCCGTGACCGAGTGCCGTGCCTGCGGCCTGTGCGACAGCCGCACCAACACGGTCTTCGGCGTCGGTGACCCGCAGCCCGACTGGCTGGTGGTGGGCGAAGCGCCCGGCGAGCAGGAGGACCTGCAGGGCGAGCCGTTCGTCGGGCAGGCCGGGAAGTTGCTGGACAACATGTTGCGTGCGATCGGGCTCGACCGCCAGCGCAAGGTCTACATCGCCAACGTCCTCAAGTGCCGTCCGCCGGGCAACCGCAACCCGGATCCGGCCGAAGTCGCCCAGTGCGAGCCCTTCCTGCGCCGGCAGGTCGAGTTGCTCCGGCCGAAGATCATCCTGGCCATGGGGCGCTTTGCCGTGCAGTCCCTGCTGGGGAGCGCCGAGCCGATCGGCCGGCTGCGCGGCCGCGTGCACCGATACCAGGGCGTGCCGCTGGTCGTCACCTACCACCCGGCCTACCTGCTGCGCAACCTGCCGGAAAAGGCCAAGGCGTGGGCGGACCTGTGCCTGGCGCTCGAGCAGCTGCGCGGTCAGGCGGACACGGGTTCCGGCAGCAGCGGCTTGTAGGCCCGCGGCGCGATCGTGCGGGCCGCGTAGTCGATCCCGCTGAACGTGGCGTAGTCGGCCACGGAGCGCACGCTCCCGAGCCCGTAGACGCCCATGGGCCGGCCGGCAACGAGCGCCGCCAGCCGCGCACGCGAGCGCTGCTCCAGGCTCCACCAGGTGCGTTGCCGCAGCGCCTCGTGCGCGGCATCCCAGTGCATCGGCCGCGGCGGACCCCCGGCGTCCGGGTTGTTGTAGAGGTGATAGACCGGCAGGCCCGGGACGTGGAAGACGTCCCAGCCATGCGTGAACAGCCGGATCGCAATCCCCTGCTCCTCGCCGTGGAAGTAGAACCAGGGGTCGTACGGAAACGCATCGACGAAGCTGCCCGGCGCGAACAGGCAGCCTGCCCCGACGTGAAAACCCGGCAGTGGCTGGTCGACCGGCGCCGGGTGAGCTTCGAAGCCGAGCACCGGGTGCTGCGGATCGAAGGCGGCGCCCGGCTTCACGACATGCGCCAGCACCTTGTCGGTGGCGGGCCGGCGCACCGGCCGGCCCTGGTCGAAAACAAAGGAGTTCGGATACGAGGACAGCACGACGCCGCGCCGGCCGGCGACCAGCGCGCTCGCCTGGTCGATCAGCCGCTCGTCCCAGCCGGCATCGAAATCCATGTGGGAGTCGATCTGGAAGAACCAGTCCTCTCCCTCGTACAGCGACATCGCGAGCGCCCGCGCCCAGCACGGCCCGCGCGCGTAAACGGGTTCGAGCTTCACGTAACTCAGGCGCGCCGGCTGCAGTTGCGCCGCGGCCGGTTGGGGCGCGGCGGCAGGGCTCTGGTCGACGATGCCGAAGTGCAGGCTGTCCGGCCGGCGCGCGGTCGCCAGCGCCCGCCCGAGCGTGAAGCCCAGGACGGGATCGCAATAGGAAGCGATGCTGACGAAGATGCTCATGGAACCGACGGGCAGCGCCATCCCGACGCTGCTCGTCCGATGGTAACCAGCGAAGGCAACGGATTTTCCGCCGCGGCGTGGCGTTTACGAGATTGCGGACGCCTGTAACGCCGTGTTAGCGTTGCGCCCCACCTCAGCGCGAGGAGGGGCAGCGCGCGCCTGCGTGGCAGAGCCGCCGTTCCTTTTTCGGGAGGAACATCGTGACCCGCTCTTTGTCCAGTTCCGTCGAAAACGGCGCCGGGGGATCGTCCCCGTCGCGCGCCCTCAGGCGGCCGTGCTCTGCCGTGCGGCGTCGTGGCTTCAACAGATCAGTAACAAAAGGTGTTGCCACGATGGGACCTGCTGGTGAACTAGCGCACGGAACTTCTGCAACACGGTCCTCGCGATGCGTCGGTCGTGTAACCGTGTGCTACCTTTACAGCAGACTGGGGGGTACCTGCGCGCCTTTCGGGAGCCTCCTTCCAAAGGCCACTTCGGGGACATACATCCGTGGATAAGACCAACATCAGGGCAGCGGCGGCGGCCGCCGTCCCGCGCCGCGCGTCGCGTCCGGTCCAGGCAAGCCCCAGCCGCAGCCTGCGTCACCCGCTGGCCGCCGGGTTCCGTCCCGCCAGTGTGGCCCTGGCGCTGGCGGCAGCCTTCGTTCCCTACGGCGACGTGCTGGCGCAGCCAGCCGGCGCGCAGGTGATCCATGGGCAGGCCAACCTGCAGCAGCAAGGCAATTCGCTCGTCGTCACGACCCAGAACGGACCGGGGTCGCGGCATTCGGCGATCAATTGGCAGAGCTTCTCGGTGCCCGGCGGCAGCCTGACGCACTTTCGCCAGCCCGACGCGGGCAGCACCTCGATCAATCGGGTTCTGGGCAACAACCCCAGCGCCATCTTCGGCACGCTGAGCTCCAACGGCCGGCTGGTCGTCGTCAATCCGTCCGGCATCGCCGTGGGCGCTGGCGCGGTGGTGGACACCGCCGGCTTCACGGCCTCCACCCTGCGCATGAGCGAGGCCGACGCGCTGGCCGGGCGGCTGATGTTCGGCGGTGGAGACGCTGGCGCGCTCAAGGTGGATGGCACCGTGATCGCGCGGCAGGGTGATGCCGTCTTCATTGCGCCGCAGATCCACGTGGGCAGCGGCGCGCTGGTGCAGGCCCCCGGCGGCGGCACGCTGCTGGCGGCGGGCCAGTCGGTCGAAGTGACGGGGCGCGGCCTGGAGGGGATCCGGCTGCACGTCCAGGCGCCCGCCGACCGGGCGGTGAACCTCGGCGCGCTGCAAGGCGATGCCGTCGCCATCTTTGCCGGGCAGCTGCAGCACAGCGGACTGGTGCAGGCGACCGGCGTAACGGTCGACGGGGGCAAGGTGGTGCTGAAGGCCACCGGCGCCGCCGAGATCGCCGGCACGATCGCCGCGACCCAGGGGACCAAGGGTGGCCGGGTCCACGCCACGGCGCCCGACCTCATGGTCCGGGGCAATGCGCTGGTGGACGTCAGCGGCCAGCACGGCGGCGGCGAAGCGCTGCTGGGCGGTGGCTGGCAGGGCAAGGACGCACGGATCGCAAATGCGCAGCGCACCACGCTGGAGGCCGGGGTGCAGGTCAAGGCGGACGCGATCGCAAGCGGTGACGGCGGCACCATCGTGGCCTGGTCCGATGGGGCGACGCGCGTCCGGGGTTCGCTGTCCGCGCGCGGCGGCGCGGGCGGCGGCGACGGCGGCAGGATCGAGACCTCCGGTCACTACCTCGACATGCGCGGCCAGGTGGACACGCGCGCGCCGCAAGGGCGCACGGGCAGCCTGCTGCTCGATCCGACGAACATGTACGTCGCGGAGGCCCTGCCGGACGGCGCCGCGTCCGAATCGCTTCTCTTGCCCAGCGTTCTCAAGAGCTCGCTTGAGACGGCCGCCGTAACGCTCACGACCGCCAACGATGGAGCGAACGAGGGGTACATCAAGGTCTTGAGCAAGATGGAATGGGCCTCGCCGCATGGTCTGACCCTGGAGGCCGACGGCGAGATCGCCATCAATGCACCGATCGTCGCGACGGGTGCCGGCGGATTGACGCTCGATGCCAAGGGTCCGATTTCGCAAACGGAGCCGATCACGGCGGCCAGCCTGGTCGCGTTGTCGCGCGAGAGCAGCGTGACGCTGGACAACATCGGCAACAGCGTCGGCGTACTGGCCGGATCGGCGGCTGCCGGCGGGTTCAGTTTCACCAATTCGCAAGGATTCGCGGTCGGCAAGATCGGCTTGACCGAAGGGGTCAAGGCCCAGAACCAGGCGGTGAACCTGCGCGCCCTGGCCGGCAACCTCGTGCTCGCCGACGGGATTCAGGCGATCGACACCGGGGTCGGCGGCGGCAGCGTCGGCCTGAAAGCCGAGACTGGCAGCGTGACCCAGGGGCCGGGAACGACGGTCGCGACGCACACGCTGGAGGTCGCGGCAGCGCAGTCGATCGACCTGCAGGGCGACAACACGATCAATTCGTTCTCGGCCACGCAGACCGGCAGCACCGGATCCATTGTTTTCGTGGGCCGGGCACCCGTTGCGTCCTGGGAGCTGGCCGGCGTCAGCCAGGCGGCACCCGATTCGTCGGTGTCGATCCGCTCGACGGGTTTCGGCACGATCAACGTCACGGGGGCGGTCACGACCGGCGGCGGCGCCGCCGTCAGCATCGAGGCGGAAAGCGGGCTGGTCCTTGACGCCCCGGTGAACGGCAGCGAGGTGCTGCTGAAAACCACCAGCTCCGGCGCCGGCATCACGCAGAGCAACGGCGGTGCGGTCAGTGCCAGCAACACGCTGACGGTGATCGCGGGCGGCGACGTCGACCTGACTGCGGCGTCCAACGAGGTGGCCACGCTGGCCGGCCGCGCCGGCACCGTGGAGACCAACCACTCGTTCAAGTTCTCCAACAGCGGCGACTTGAGCATCGGCAGCGGCCAGGAGGGCGCGAGCGGTGTCATGGCGAGCTTCACGGACCGCGCCCTCGGTGGCCTCGTCCGGCTGTCGGCCAGCGGCGCGCTGACCCAGACGGCCGCCGGCGGTCTTGCCGGCAGCGAAGTGTTCGCGGAAGGCGCCTCGGTCGACCTGACCACGGCGACCGGCGGCAACACCACCGGCGTCGTCGCGGGTCGCGCCACCGCCGGTGATTTCAGGTACGCGAGCTCCAACCCGATTCTGGTCTCCAGCGTCGCCGGGTATGCAGGCATCGAAGCGGCCGGATCGCTCAAGCTCTCCAGCAGTCTGAAGGGCGACGCCGAACGTCCGGTCACGCTGGACGTCGAGCAGGCAATCAAGGGCAAGTCGGTGACGCTGGAGGCGTCGTCCGGCGCCTTGTCGGTGCGGGCCGATGTGACTTCCACCGACGGCAACGTCGACATTCGTGCTTACGGCGACGTCGTGTTCCCGGGTGCGTCCGCGCCCACTGTCTCGGCGGCCGGAGGTGGGATATCCGTTACGGCGGGCGACGAGGTTCTTGGCGGCACGGCCGGCGCCATCAAGGGACAAGGCAATTTCCGGACCGGCGGCGGAGTCGCCGGCACCGTGATGCTGGACGCGCAAGACGAAATCTCGTTCGGCTCGATCGACACTGACGGGTGGTCGAGCAGCGCCGCCGGTGGCGCCGTGACCGTGACGTCCACCGCCGGCAGCATCGTCGGCCACTCCATCTACGCCAGCGGCGGCGCCGGTGCGGATGGCGGCTCCGTCAACGTCACCGCGACGGCCGGAACGAAGGTCGACCTGTACTACGTCGAGTCGACCGGCGGCTATTCGTCCGAGGCGGCCGGTGGCAAGGGCGGCGCGGTGACCATCACCGCCACCGCGGGATCCGTGGTCATCGGCGATGAACTGCTGGTCAACGGCGGCGGCAGCGGCAACGCCAATGGGGGCGATGGCGGCAGCGTGACGATCGTCGCGGGGCAGGACATCCTGCTCGGCGAGTTCCCGTCCGCGGAGCTGGCGTACGGGCGATCCGTCTATGTCGACGCCGGCGGCGGCGGCGGCCTGGTTGGCGGCCTGGGAGGGCTCGTCAAGCTGGACGCTTCCCAAGGCAAGGTCGCGGTGTACGGGCAGCTCCGGGCCGAGGGCGGCTATGGCCAGACGGGCGGCCAGGGTGGCACGGTAACGGTCCTCGCCAGGGACGCACTGACCATCGCTGGCGGCATCAACGTCGACGGCGGGGACGCGGGGTGGATCGAGAGTTCCGGCCAGGACGGCGGGAACGGCGGACAGGTCACCATCGAGTCGACCGCCGGTGCCGTGACGCTGACCGGCAACCTGTATGCGCGCGGTGGCTGGGGCGACGAAGGTCCCGGCGGCACCGGCGGCACCGTGGGAATCAGCGCCGCCCAGCAGGTCGTGATCGGAACGGACGCCGCCACCGCCCACATCGACGTGAGCGGAGGTTCCTCGAATGCTGGTGAGGTGACGGCGGCCGGCGGCGCCGGCGGCGGCGTCACGATCCGGTCCGGCGCCGGCGGCGTCACGCTGGTGGGCTGGATCGACGGTGAAGGCGGCGACAGCGACACCGGTCCAGGCGGCAAGGGCGGCTCGGTCACCATTACCGCCGCGCAGGACATCGTCCTCGGCAGCACCACGTATTCGACTGGCATCGATGTGGGCGGCGGCTCCAGCGATGCTGCCGGCGGCCGGGCCGGCGACGGCGGTTCCATCGTGATGGAGAGCACCGGCGGCGCCGTCTCGGTGCGCGGATGGCTCGAGGCCGACGGCGGCGACAGCTACGGCGGCAGCGGCGGCAACGGCGGGACGGTGACCGTGGACGCGGCGACCGGCCTCGGTATCCAGTACATCAGCGTGGGCGGGGGCTATGCCGAAGACAGCTCCTTGGCCGGCGGCGGCAAGGGCGGCGCCGGTGGCACCGTCACGCTCACTTCGGCCGGCCCGGTCGCGGTCGACGCCATCTACGCCTACGGCGAAGACAGCGACACCGGCGGCGGTGGCAAGGGCGGCACGGTGACCATCAGCAGCGGCCAGGACGTCAGTGTCGGCAACGTCGAAGGCGAAGGCTACGGCTACATCGGCGTGTATGGCGGAGACTCCTGGAACCCCTCGCCGGTCGCGGGCGGCGCGGGTGGAACCATCACCATCACTGCACTGACCGGCAGGGCGCTGGTCTACGGCAGGCTCGACGCGGACGGCGGCGACGCCGACGGCGCCGGAACGGGTGGCACTGGCGGCACGGTGACGGTCCAGGCGAGAGATGAACTCCTCATCCGGGACGCTTCGGCCCGCGGCGGCTGGGGCGGCTATGGGTCCCTGACGGCAGGCGGCGGTGGCGGCGTGGGCGGCACGATCGCGCTCACTCAGACGGCCGGCACGCTGCAGCTGCGCGAAGGGGCGGATCTGGACGTCAGGGGCGGGGGCGGCGGTTACGCCGACGCCGGGAGCGCCGGCGCGGGTGGAGCGGGTGGGACCATCACGGTCACCGGGCCGCAGGTGGCGATCGAACCGGCCGTCTGGTTCTCTGCAGATGGCGGTTACGGAGGCTATGCCTACGCCGGTGCCGGAGGCGCGGGCGGCAAGGGCGGCACCATCAACGTCATCGGCGACGCCGGCGTGACGCTTGCGTCGTCGCAATTGCGCGCCAGCGGCGGTGACGGCGGCGACGGCACCACGCATGGCGGCACCGGTGGCGATGGCGGCGTCATCAACATCACGAGCGACAACGGTGGCGTGCAGGCCGGCAGCGGCAGTTACGTGGCGGCGCCTGGCGGCTGGGGCGGATACAGCTCCGGCACGACGTCCGCCGACTTCGGCGGCAATGGCGGCGCGGGCGGGAGCATCACCGTCACCGCGAAGGGCTCCAGCAGCCTGGGCGGCTACCTGTACGCCCCCGGCGGCGACGGCGGCTCCGAGAGCATCGGCAGCGCCACGGCCGGCAACGGCGGGGCCGGTGGCAGCGTGACCATCACCGTTCTGGCTCCTCCCGACGCCACCACGGCACCGACGCTGGCTCTTGCCGGCGTGGTCGACGTCGGCGGCGGCGCCCCCGGCTATCCTGCGCCCACCGTCACCCCATCCCCGACCGGCAGTCCTGCTCCCGCGCCCAGTCCGTCCCCAGGACTGCCCGGAACCCAGGGCGCCACCGGCATCTTCACTGCCTCGGCGGCCGGCGGCACCAGCGTGACCGAAGACCTCACCGTGTACGGCCGATGGATCAACCCGGGCAACCTGCTGCTCGCCGACAACCTCGACTTCTCGACCTACGTGGTGGGCGAGCTGCAGAACAGCGGGACACTCACGGTGAACGGGTCCCTGGACATCGACACCTATGACGGCTTCTCCAATGGGGTGGGCAGCCTCTCGAACCAGGGCACGCTGAAGGGGGCCGGCACGATCCTCGCCAACGTCGTCAACAACGGCATCGTCGCTCCCGGCAACTCGCCCGGCATCCTGTCCATCCAGGGCGACTATCAGCAGGGTGCGGCGGGGACGCTGCAGGTCGAAGTCGAGAGCAACGCCCCCGGCACCGGGTACGACCAGCTGAACGTCACCGGCAACGTGGCCCTTGGCGGGACGTTGCAGGTGATCAGCACCTACGCGCCCAACGAAGGCGATGCGTTCAACGTCATTGCCACCGCCGGTGCGGTGAGCGGCGCCTTCACCACGACCACCATTCCGGTGAGCTACGCCGGCCTGGTCAAGATCGCCAACGCCGTCGTCACGCCGGCGCCGACCAGCCCACCGCCGACCAGTTCCCCGCCGACGGCGGAGCCCACGCCCGAGCCTACCGTGGCGCCGACTCCCTCGCCGACACCACAACCGACACCGGAGCCCACGGCGGCGCCCACGCCGGCCCCGACCCCGGCCCCGACGGCAGCTCCCACGCCGGCACCGACGCCCGCACCCACTCCCGCACCGACGCCGGAGCCCACGGCCGCGCCGACGCCGGCACCCACCGAAGCCCCCACGCCGGCGCCGACGGCGGCACCCACTCCCGCACCGACGCCGGAGCCCACGGCCGGGCCGACGCCCGCGCCGACCCCGCCACCAACGGCGGCCCCGACCCCGCAGCCGACGCCTGCGCCCACACCGGAACCGACACCGGCTCCTACGCCGGCTCCTACGCCGGCTCCCACGCCGGCCCCCACGCCGGCTCCTACACCGGCTCCTACGCCGGCCCCTACGCCGGCCCCTACCCCGGCGCCGACGCCAGTGCCGACCCCGGCACCGACTCCGAAGCCCCTGCCACCGCCGACGCCCGCGCCCACGCCGGCGCCGACGGGGTCGGCCGCCGACCGCATCGCGCCGATGCTGAGCGGCAACCAGGCGCTGGCCGAACAGGTGGTCACGGAGAGCAACACCCCGCTGCAGACCTTCGTCACGTTGCTGGTGCAGGAGCAGCAGCACCAGGAGCAGCAGGCACGCGAGGAGCGCCGCGAGGAGCGGGAGAAGGAACGCGACAAGAACAAGGACGAGAAGCGCTCCGACGACATCGTCATCGACGGCGACACCTGCCGTCCTTGAGCCGGGCCTGGCCGGCCCGCAAGCCGCCGGTCCCGGGGCGGGCGCGCCGCCTGATTTGCCGCTCCAGGAGCCGTGTGCTAAGTTGATCTGCGGGGCCACGGATGTAGCGGCAAGAGCCCCATCAGAGCAGGTTCGGGGAGGCTACTGCGGGAGCATCCGTGGACCATTCGACCATCGCGCCGGCGGCTGCGCCGGCCGGGCGCCGCGCGCCGCCAGTCGCCGCTCCGCGGCCCAGCCGCGCTCCGGCGATCCACCCGATTGCCGCGGGCTTCCGGCCGGCCGGACTCGCGCTGGCGGTGGCCGCGGCCTTCATGTCCGTGGGCACCACTGCGTTCGGGCAACCGGCGGGGGCGCACGCGATCCACGGGCAGGCCAGCCTCCAGCAGCAAGGCAGTACGCTGGTCGTGACCACGCTGAACGGCCCGGGCACGCGTCACTCGGCCATCGACTGGCAAAGCTTCTCGGTGCCGGCCGGCACGACCACGCAGTTCCGGCAGCCTGACGCACGCAGCACGTCGATCAATCGCGTCCTCGGCGGCAATCCGAGCGCGATCTACGGCACGCTGGCCTCCAACGGCCGGCTGGTGCTGGTGAACCCGTCCGGGATCGCCGTGGGCGCCGGCGCCGTCGTCGACACTGCCGGCTTCACGGCCTCGACGCTGCGCATGGCCGATGCCGACGCGGTGGCGGGGCGTCTCATGTTCGGCGGCGACGCGGCCACCGCCGGCGTGCTCCAGGTCGACGGGCACGTGCTCGCGAGAAGCGGTGACCTGGTGCTGGTCGCGCCGCGGGTGCAGGTCGGCACGCCCGCGCTGCTGCGCTCCCCCGAGGGCGCCACGCTGCTGGCTGCCGGACAGAGGGTGGAACTCACGGGGCGCGGCCTGGAGGGGATCTGGCTGCAGGTGCAGGCTCCCGGCGACCAGGCGATCAATCTCGGCACGCTGCAAGGAGATGCGGTCGGGATCTTCGCCGGACACCTGAACCACAGCGGACTGGTCCAGGCCAAGGGCGTGACGGCCAGCGGCGGGAAGGTGGTGCTGACCGGCGGCCGGAGCGCGGAGATCTCGGGTACCGTCGCGGCGACGCAGGGACGGCGCGGTGGCGAAGTGCGTGCCACTGCCGAATCGCTGATCGTGCGCAGCGGCGCGGTCGTCGACGTGAGCGGAGCCGAAGGCGGTGGACAGGCCCTGGTCGGCGGCGGGTGGCAAGGCGGCGACGCGGGCATCCGCAATGCGAAGAACACCACCGTCGAAGCCGGTGCCGTGATCCGGGCCAATGCGCTGGAGCGCGGTGACGGCGGCACCGTGGTGGTGTGGTCCGACGAGCTGACGCGAGCGGGCGGGCAGATCGAATCGAGGGGCGGCGTGCACGGCGGCAACGGCGGCGCCGTGGAGACGTCCGGCAAGAGGCGACTGGTGTTCCGTGCGACCGTCGATACGACGGCGCCGCAAGGCATGGCCGGCTCGCTGCTGCTCGATCCGCTGGACATCACCATCGCCGACGGGACAGGCGGCGCCAACGACGCAGCGCTCGCGGACAACGCGGTCGATCTCGCGGACGTCGATTCCACTTCGAGTGCGACGATCTCCGAGCAGGCCCTCGAAGCCCTGAGCGGCACCGTGACGCTGTGGGCGGATCGCGACGTGATCTTCCAGCCACTCGCCGACAGCACGTTGAACCTCGCGGGCGTGGGTCCGGGCCAGTCCTTCACCGTTTCGGCCGGCGGCAGCATCAAGGGTCCGGACGTCTGGATCGCCACCGGCGGCGGCGGCGTGACGATGAGCACCCTGGGCGGCAAGATCGAAGCCGGGGGCATCGCGACCAAGGGCGGCGCCGTGAACCTGAACGCCGGCGGCGCGGCGGGAAGCATCATGGTGAGCGAGATCAGCACCACGCCGGCGGCCGGCGCCGGCGGCGACATCACGCTGACCGCGGGTGGGTCCTCCATCAAGCTGGGCGGTTTCAGCCTCATCGGCGACATCCTGACGGGCAGCAACATCAGCGCGGCCGGGGCCGGCGGCGGCAAGGGCGACGTGGCGCTGACGGCGTCGGGGCCCGTCTCGCTCGAGACCTACAGCACGCTCGTCGCCGACGACCTCAAGGTCGTGGCGACAGGCGGCATCGGCGACGGCTACGGCGGTCCCATGTGGATCGACGCCGCCCGGCTCAGCGCCGCCAATTCCGGCGCCGGCAACGTGGATTTCGCCCACGACGGCACCGGCACGCTCGCGGTCGCGGCGCTGTTGCCCACGGGTGGTCTTTCAAACACCGCGGGCGACGTGTCGCTGATCACCGCCCGCAGCCTCGCCGTCAACGCCAGCGTGCAGGCGAGCGGAGCGCTGACACTGGCGGCGGCCGGGACGGGATCCATGCTGTCCGTGGGCAGTTCGCTCGCGGGGAGCGCAATCACCCTGCAAGGCGACAGGCTGGACCTGTTCTCGGCCAGCACGATCGACTCGGGCAGCGGCCTCATGTGGCTCAAGCCGGCCACGGCGGGCCGCGCCGTCGAGCTCAACGACTGCTGCGATGCGAACGGCACCTTGCTGCAGATCTCGAAGGACGAACTGGCGAAGCTCACCGGCACCGGCGTGCTGCGCATCGGCTCGCTCGCTTCCGGCCCCCTCGCCGTCGTCGCGCCACTGGTCGCGCCGTTGCCGACCTTGTCGCTCCAGTCCGGCGAAAGGATCACGCAGACCAGCGACGCTGCGATCACGGCGACGAACCTCGCGGTGCAGGCAGTGAAAGGCGCCGACCTGGGCACGGCCGCGAACCAGGTGGCGAACCTCGCCGCCGCGCCCGGCGATCCGGGCAACATGGACCACCCGTTCGTGTTCGCGAACGGCACCGCGCTGAAGATCGCGAGCGGCGTGGATGGCATCGACGGCGTCTGGACCACCGACCAGCCGCTCGACCTGAAGGCCTCCGGCGCCACGCTGCAGGTCATCGCCCCGGTGAGCGCGGGCACCGGCAGCGTCAGCGTGGTGGCGGGCACCGTGGCCGTGTCCGCTACCACCATCAGCGGCGGCACCGTCAGCATCCAGGCCGAGGACGGCATTTCCGTGAGCGGCGCGCAGCTGACGGCCGCCAGTGGCGGCATCGTGCTGCAGGCGACGGGCACCGATGCCCAGGTGGCCTTGACCGGCGCGAAGCTCACGGCGACGCAGGGCGACGTCGACGTCACGGCACCGGCGGGCAAGGTGTCCCTGGCCTCAGCGTCCGAAATCATTGCGGCCACCGGTGCCGTGTCGCTCCTCGGCGGCGGCACCTTTACCACTTTCCTCGATGCGACGTTCCCGTCCGGCACGTTCGTGTCGGACTCCTCGCTCTCTGCAGCCGGCGACATCAAGCTGGAGGCGCCGAACGCGCAGGTGAACGTCGACGGCTCGACGGTCGCTTCCTCCGCCGGACAGGCACTCCTGCGCGCCGGTGGAACGACCGCGCCGGCCTTCGACGCCGTCGTGCTGCAGTCCTCGACCGTCGCTTCGGCCGGCGCAGCCGGCGTCGCCGTGCAAGGGTTCTCGAGCAGCGCCGACACCGGCGCCGGCGTACGCATTGCCGGCAGCACGCTCTCGGCGAGCGGAACGGCGGGCCCGGTGACCGTGGTCGGCACGGGCGACAGGTATGGAGCGCTGATCTACGGAGGCTCGGCGCTGGAGACCAGCGGCGGCTCGCTGACGGTAAGCGGCGCCAGCCCCTACCTGGGCCTGCACCTCCACGAAAGCAGCGCCAGCAGCGGGGGCGGCGGGCTGACGGTGGCCAGCGATTCGATCCTGAACGTCAGCGCCAGCACCCTCGCCAGCGGCGGCGGGATGCTTGTCGTCGCGGGCGGCAATGCGGCGGCGGCGCTCGGCGTCGAGGTACGCGGCGGCTCCACGCTCAACGCCGGGACCGGCACGCTGGTCATCAACGGCGAGGCCGGGACCGGCGCGGGCGTGTGGCTCGACACCAGTACCTGGGACGGGGCCGGCGTGCCGAGCACCGGCACGGCGCCGGTGACGATCAAGGCAGGCAGCCTGCTTATCACCGGGACGACGGCCACCGGCACCAGCGCGGTCGACGTGGGCAACGTCCAGGGACTTTCCGCCACCTCCTCGCTGCTGCTGCAGGCGACCGGCGGCGACCTGTCGCTGCGCGGCGCCACCATCGAGAACCAGGGGGCTGGGTCACTCTCGCTCCAGGCGTTGCTGCCCGAGACGCTGCCTTCCCCAGCGCCCACCGCGCCCCCCCGGATCTCGATCGACGCGGGATCCGCGGTGAAGAGCACCGGTGGCGGCCAGGTCGACCTGTTTGCCGACCGGATGCAGATCGCTGGGGCCGTGCAGGCGGGGGCGGGGCGCGTGCACGTGACGCCCGCCACGCTTGAACGCGCCATCTCGCTGGGGGGCTCGGATGAGGCTGGCAAGCTCACGTTGAGCGCGGCGGAGTTGAACCGCATTTCCGCCGGCACCGTCATGGTCGGCCCCGGCCTGCTGGGCAGCAGCAACATCGCGATCGAAGGGGACAACCCTGACGGAACAAGTTTCGTCACGATCACGGGTGCCCCGGCGCTGAGCCTCGTCACGGGCAGCGGCGGCAGCATCACGCAGGGCGCTCGCACGGTGCTGGCCGTGAGTCAGCTGAACCTTTCGGCCGGCACGGTCGCCCTCGACGAGTGGAACGACGTCCAGACCATCAGCGGCCGGGCGAGCGACACGGCTGGCGCGGGCTTCCGCTTCTCGAACGGCGGCGGCTCGGGTGACCTGGCGGTGGGAACCGTGGACGGGATGGCCGGGATCGACGGCGCCGGCGGCCTGCTGCCCGTGACGCTGCGCCAGGGGCTGGGCGGCATCACCCAGACCGCGCCCATCGCTGCTTCGACACTGGCGCTGGACGCCGCCGGCAGCGTCGCGCTGGTGCATCCCATGAACAGTTTCGCCGCGCTGAATGCATGGACCAGCGCCGGCGACATCGCGCTGGCGAACAGCAACACCGGCTCCACGATGCTCTCTGCGCGTGCCCCTGGCAGGATCTCGTACGGCGGCGCCGGTGCAGCGGTGATCGAATTGCTGCGGTCGGAAAGCAGCGCCACCGGCAGCGCGCCGGGCACCGCCGCCGTCAGCGTCGCCGCGACTTCCATCGAAGCGAAGCCATCGGGCGTCGAGGAACTGCCCGGCACGATCGACGCGACGGTCGACGGCTCCGTGGTCCTGGACGCGAGCGCCGGGCCGATCGGCGCCAGCACCCTGCCACTCACGGTGAACACCAGCGGCGGCGTGTGGTCGCGGGCAACGGGGGGCGTGTACCTCGCCACGGCGCGATCGCCCTTCGTTGTCGGCAACCTGCAGGCGGGTGCCGGGGCGGTGCTGGACGGTCCCGGCGGCGCCGCCGTGCTGGACTTGCGCCAGGCGACCAGCGACGGCCTGCTGCAGTGGAGCGGGTTCGGGTCGGCCACGCTCGGGTTGGGCGGCGGCAGCGTGAACGCCGCCGGTGGCATCAGCGGCGCGGGTGACCTCGCGGTTGCGGGCGTGTTGTCCCCGGGCGGGCCCGGCACCATCGGCTCGGTGAACGTCACCGGCAATCTCGACGTGCTGAGCGGGGCCAGCCTGCAGTTCGATTTCAACGGCAGCAGCCACGACGCGGTCAACGTCACCGGGAGCGTCAATTTCCCGACCGGCGGCGGCACCAGCGTGATCGTCGCGACCGCCTCCACCCAGCCTGCGCCGGGCAGTTACACGCTGATCGCCGGTGCGACGACCGGCAACTTGCCGGTGCTGTCAGGCAACGTCACCGGCGCCACGCTGGCATTCGGCTCGGTGCTGTTGAACGTGGCCACCCCCGCGCCGACCTTGCCGCCGGTGGTGGAGCCTTCGCCGCCGCCGACGGTGGCACCGACGCCGTCGCCCACACCTTCTCCTACTCCTTCGCCGACGCCGTCGCCCACGCCGTCACCTACGCCGTCACCTACGCCGTCACCCACGCCGTCACCTACGCCGTCACCCACACCTTTGCCGACACCTTCGCCGACCCCTCAGCCGACAGCGGAACCGACGATCGCTCCGACGGTGCAGCCCACTGCGCAGCCCACCATCGCGCCGACGATCGCGCCGACGCCGCAGCCTACGGCGGAGCCCACCATCGCGCCGACGCAGCAGCCGACGCCGCAGCCCACCCCGTCGCCGACGCCGCAGCCCACTCCCGGGCCGACGATCGCGCCGACCCCGCAGCCGACCCCGCAGCCGACCCCGCAGCCGACACCGCAGCCGACACCGCAGCCGACACCGCAGCCGACACCGCAGCCGACACCGGTGCCCACGCCGGTCCCGACGCCGGGACCGACGCCACCGCCGACCCTGGCGCCGACGCCTGTCCCGACGCCGGAGCCCCTGCCACCGCCCACGCCCGCGCCCACGCCGGCTCCCTCCGGTTCAGCCGCCGGTCGAATCGCGCCGATGCTCGGCGGCAACCAGGCGCTGGCGGAACAGGTGGTGTCGGAGCTGGCGAGCAATCCGCTGAATACCTTCGTCACGCTCCTGCTGCAGGAGCAGCAGCACCAGGAGCAGCAGGCGCGCGAGGAGCGCCGCGAGGAGCGGGAGAAGGAGCGCGAAAAGGACAAGGACGGCAACCGCTCCGGTGACATCGTCATCGACGGCGACACCTGCCGTCCGTGACCGCCGGGCGTTGCGTCGCCGCGGCGGCACGCTAGAAGCGTGGCAGGTCGGGGTGCGCGAGCCGGCCGCCGCGCACCAGCATCTTTCCGTACTCCGCGCAGCGATTGAGCGTCGGGATCACCTTGCCCGGATTGAGCAGGCCCGCGCCGTCGAACGCCCGCTTGACCCCGCGCATCTGCTCCAGCTCGGCGGCGCTGAACTGCACGCACATGGAATTGAGCTTCTCGATGCCGACGCCATGCTCGCCGGTGACGGTGCCGCCCATCGCGACGCTGGTCTCCAGGATCTCGGCGCCGAACTGCTCGCAGCGGCGCAGCTGGTCCGCGTCGTTGGCATCGAACAGGATCAGCGGGTGCAGGTTGCCGTCGCCGGCATGGAAGACGTTCACGCACCGCAACGCGTACTTCCGCTCCATCTGCTGGATCGCCAGCAGGATGTCGGCCAGCCGCCGGCGCGGGATCGTCGAGTCCATGCACATGTAATCGGGGCTGATCCGCCCGGAGGCCGGAAACGCGTTCTTGCGGCCGCTCCAGAAGCGCAGTCGCTCGGCCTCGTCGCGGCTCACGGCGATGGCGGTGGCGCCGGCGCCGCGCAGGACGTCGGTCATGCGGCCGATCTCCTCCTCCACCTCCTCGGGCGTGCCGTCGCTTTCGCACAGCAGGATCGCGGCGGCCTCGAGGTCATAGCCGGCATGGACGAAATCCTCGACCGCCGCGGTCATCGGCTTGTCCATCATTTCGAGGCCCGCGGGAATGATGCCGGCCGCGATCACCTGCGCTACCGCGTCGCCCGCCTTGCGCACGTCGTCGAAGCTGGCCATGATGCAGCGCGCCAGCAGCGGCTTGGGGACCAGCCTGACCGTGACCTCGGTCACCACGGCCAGCATGCCTTCGCTGCCGACGATCGCGCTCAGCAGGTCGTAGCCCGGCGCGTCGAGCGCGTCGCTGCCGAATTCCACCGGCTCGCCCTCGGCGGTGAAGCCGCGCACCTTCAGGACGTTGTGCACCGTCAGCCCGTACTTCAGGCAATGGACGCCGCCCGAGTTCTCGGCCACGTTGCCGCCGATGGTGCAGGCGATCTGCGAGGACGGGTCGGGCGCGTAGTAGAGGCCGTGGGCCGCCGCCGCCTCGCTGATCGCGAGATTGCGCACGCCGCATTGCACCAGCGCCGTGCGGGATCGCGGATCGACTTTCAGGATGCGGTTGAAGCGGGCCAGCGACAGCGTGACGCCCATGGCGTGGGGCATGGCCCCGCCGGACAGCCCGGTGCCGGCGCCGCGGGCGACGACCGGCACCTTCAGCCCGTGGCAGGCCTTCAGCACCGCCTGCACCTGGCTGTCGGTCTCCGGCAGCGCCACGACCAGCGGGCGCTGCCGGTAGGCCGTGAGGCCGTCGCATTCGTACGGCGTCGTGTCCTCGGCGTTCCACAGCAGCCCGCCGCGCGGCAGCAGCGGCTCGAGCGCGGCCACCGTGCGGGACTGGAGTTCGGCGCGTTCGAGGGCGGCGGGTTCGGGTGGGCGGTTCACGGGCGGGCCTTCGGGTGGTGTCGGGTGGGGCGTCCGGCCCGTTTGTACCACCTGCGCGAGGGCTCCTCCCATCCCGCGATACGGCCTGATGCCATGAGAAATATCAACCTTTGCCTGCTCGAGCGCTGGCACAGTGATGCCATCAGAGCATTCGAGAGCGAAAGGAAGACCAAATGAGCCCCTGGATGATCAACACCGCCGCCGGCATCCTCGCCGTGCTTGCCGCCACGGGGCTCTTTTTCTTCGTGACCACCCGCGGTACGTTGATCGTGCGCGGCCTCGCCGGCGGTCCCCGCAGCAGCGAATCGCATGTGTATCCGATCTACTCGAACATGCGGTTGATCAAATTGGTCGACTTTCAGCCGATCATTTCCGCCATCCTGCTGTTCCAGTACCACCGCCTGGTTTCCAGGATCGTGAGCGGCCTGCGCGCCACGAACCTGAAGCACAAGAAGGTGCTGATCACCTCGTGCGCCTTCGGCAACGTGATCCCGCGCGTGGTGGATGCCTCGCTGAACTCCGGCGCCAGCCGCGTCGTGGTGGCGGACATCATCAAGAACGAACTGCTGCACGCCAAGAGCAAGCTGGACGATACCTACGGCAGCCGCATCGAGTACGTCGAGGACGACGCCACGGCCATGAAGCAGAGCGAAGGCTTCGCCGACGCCAACATCATGTTCTTCCTGCTGCACGAACTGCCGCACGACCTGAAGGGCAAGGCCCTGAGCGAAGCCGGGCGCATGCTGGCCCCTGGCGGCAAGCTGTACCTGGGCGAGTTCCACAAGCCCACGCCGCTGGTGCTCAAGTGCCTGAGCTGGAGCTACTTCAAGGTGTTCGAGCCGCTGGGCCTGGCCTTGTGGGACAGCCACGACCCGGTGGCCATCCTGCAGAAGATGGGCGGCTGGACCGTCGAGCGCCAGACGTTCTTCTTCGACAACTTCCAGATCATCACCGCGACCAAGCACTGATCCGGCCGCCACCCGCGGCGAGGACCGCCGGCCGCGCCAGCGGCCGGCGGTTTTTCACTTGAACACGACCGTCTTGTGGCCGTTCATCAGCACGCGATGTTCGCTGTGCCACTTGACGGCGCGCGCCAGGACCTGGCTTTCCGTGTCGCGGCCCTGCGCCGTGAGGTCTTCCACGGCGAAGCTGTGGTCGACCCGGGCGACGTCCTGTTCGATGATGGGGCCCTCGTCGAGGTCGGCCGTCACGTAGTGTGCGGTCGCGCCGATCAGCTTGACCCCGCGGTCGTGGGCCTGGTAATACGGCTTGGCGCCCTTGAAGCTCGGCAGGAAGCTGTGGTGGATGTTGATCGCCCGGCCCGCCAGCTTGCGGCACATGTCGTCCGACAGGATCTGCATGTAGCGCGCCAGCACCACGAGTTCCGCCCGTTCGGACCCGATGATTTCCAGTTGCCGCGCCTCGACCTGCGCCTTGGTCGCGGCCGTCACGGGCAGGTGGTGGAACGGCACGTTGTAGCTGGCCGCCAGCTGGTAGAAGTCGCGATGGTTGGACACGATCGCCGCGACGTCGAGCCGCAGCAGCCCGCTCTTCCAGCGGAACAGCAGGTCGTTCAGGCAATGGCCTTCGCGGCTGACCAGGATCACCGTGCGCATCGGTTCGCGCAGCGCGTGCAGCCGGCACTCCATCTGGAACGGCTCGGCGAAGAACCCCAGCTGCATCTTCAGGTCGTCGTAGGTGAGCTGGGTGCAGGCGAACTGCACCCGCATGAAGAACAGGCCGGTGTCGTGGTCGTTGTACTGGGCCGCCTCCTCGATGTTGCCGCCGCGGTCGAGGAGGAAGCCGGAGACGGCATGCACGATCCCGGGCCGGTCGGGGCAGGAAAGCGTCAGGATATACGCGTGGGTCATACCCCGGCGATTGTCGCAGGAGCGCCGGAGCACGCCCTGCCGGCGGTGCGACAATGGCCGCTGCCGCACACCAAGGAGAACCGCGATGGCATACAACGACTTCTCGATGGACCACCACTGGCTGCCGTTCACGCCGAACCGCCACTTCCGCAAGGAACCGCGCGTGTTCGTGGGAGCGGACGGGATGCACTTCACGACCCACGACGGCAGGAAGGTCGTCGACGGCGTTTCCAGCCTGTGGTGCGTGGGCGCCGGCCACAACCGCAAGCCGATCAACGAGGCGATCAAGAAGCAGCTCGACACGCTGGACTACGCCACGGCTTTCCAGGCTTCGAACGACAAGGCGTTCCAGGCCGCCGACATGATCGCGGCGATGGCGCCCGGCGACCTCAACAAGGTGCTGTTCTGCAACTCGGGCTCGGAAGCCGCCGACACGTCGCTGAAGGTCGCCCTCGCCTACCACCGCGCCCGCGGCGAAGGCCACCGCAACGTGTTCATCGGCCGCGAGAAGGGCTATCACGGCGTCGGTTTCGGCGGCATGAGCGTGGGCGGCATTCCGGCCAACCGCAAGGTGTACGGCAACGCGTTCCTGCCGCGCGTGGACCACATGCGGTTCATCCACGACCCGGTGAACCACGCGTACATCCACAACGAGCAGCCGCTGTGGCAGGAGGACATCCTCGCCGAGCTGGAAAACCGCATCCTGCCGCTGCACGACCCGAGCAACGTCGCCGCCATCATCGTCGAGCCGGTGGCGGGCAGCGCCGGCTGGTACCTGCCGCCCAAGGGCTACCTGCAACGCCTGCGCGAGATCTGCGACAAGCACGGCATCCTGCTGATCTTCGACGAGGTGATCACCGGCTTCGGCCGCATGGGCACCAACTTCGCGGCGGACTTCTACGGCGTCGTCCCCGACATGCTGAACTTCGCCAAGTGCGTCACCAACGGAGTGATCCCGCTGGGCGGCGTGATCTGCCGCGACAAGCTGTACGACGCGATGATGAAGACCGAGGCGCCGGAGCACGTGGTGGAGTTCTTCCATGGCTACACCTACTCCGGCCATCCGGTGGCCTGCGCCGCCGCCATCGCGACACTGGACCTGTACAAGCAGGAAAACCTGTTCCAGCGGGCCGGGGAAATGGGCAAGGTCCTGGGCGACGCGTGCCACGGCGCGTTCAAGGGCCTGCCGAACGTCATCGGTATCCGGAGCCTGGGCCTGGCCGCCGCGGTCGAACTCGCGCCGCTCGCCGGCGCCCCCGGCAAGCGCGCATACCAGATCTTCCTGGACTGCTTCCACAAGGGCGCGCTGGTGCGTCCGGCCGGCGACGTGCTGGTGATCGCGCCGCCGTACATCGTCGAAAAGCAGCACATCGACACGCTGGTCAACACGCTGGCCGATTCGATCCGCCAGCACGCCTGACGGGCCGGATCCGGCCGATGGGGCAAGGCACCGACGCGGGCGCGAAGGTGGGCGTGATGGTGCCCACCTTCAACCGCCCGGATCTGCTGCGCTCATGCGTGCTGCAAATGGCGGCGCAGTCGCGCCCGCCCGACCTCATCTGCATCCACCAGAACGGCCACCCGGATTCGTACATCTGGTCGGTCGAGGACCTGCGCACGCCGGGCCAGCTGGTGTGGATGCACACGCCGCAGAAGATCGCGCAGCACCAGTGGTACGCCGTGCCGCTGCGCTACCTGCTCGAGGCCGGATGCACGCACTTCTTCTGGGCCGACCACGACGACATCTACCTGCGGGACCACGTCCAGGCCGGCCTCGACGACCTGCGCGACGCCGACTTCTCCGTGTCGAGGCAATGCGGGCTGCTGTACACCAAGGCGTCGGAATTCCGCTACGCGCCGCAAGTCGAGTTCACCTCGCACGCGCCCGGCGGGATGAGTTCCAGCATGTGCTTCAACCGTGCCTTTGCCGGGCAGCTCCTGGCCGACCTCCTGGCCGATACGGTGCACCACTACAGCGACAACGTGGTGGCGCACGTGACCATGCCCCGCTTCCGCTGCCGGGTGTCGAGCCGGCGCACGGCGGTCTACCACGCCCACGAAGGCTCGCTGACTTCGCACCCGTGGCTGGCGACAGCGTTCGGCTGAAAGACGCCTTCGCCGTCTACTGCGGCGCGGGCGGCCTGGCTGCGCCGCGCGACTTGAGTTGCGCCTCCAGCTCCGCGCAGTAGTCCTTTTTCGGTGGCGGCGGCGGCCACTTCATGGTCTGCACGCGCAGGCCGGGGGGCAGGTGCAGCGGGACGCCCAGCCGCTCGTCCACATGGCGGCCTCCCGCCAGCAGCACCACGGTCTTGCCGCGGGTGGCGGCCTGCTGCAGCGTCTGGGCCATGGTCCGGTCGCGGGCAATCTGGATCCGCGCCATCGGCGCGATCTGGTGTTCCGGCAGCAGGTTGCAGTGCCCGTGGCGCACGGCCTCCTGCTGGTCGCGCAGCGCCTGCCCCGGCAGCGCGGCATCGAGCTGGGCATCCGCCATCGCCTCGCGCATGTGCGGTCGCGGCAGGTTGCCGCCCAGCACCGGCACGCCCGCGGCCACGGCCGCCATCACGGCGGGCCGATACGCGTCCCACGACCAGCCGCCCGGGCCCCAGTGCAGCGCCTCGCGCACCTGTGCCTCGTTCGCGGTGGACGGCAGGCCCGCCGTCGAGCGGCCGCGCTCGGCCATCTCGAGGACGACCGCGGCCAGCGTGCCGCGGCGGGCCAGGGCGTCGACCACCTTGCGGTGCATGTCCTGATGTTCCTCGGCGTCGTGCTGCTCGCCCAGCAGCAGGAGGTCCAGCGGGGCCCCGTCACTGGCCGCCAGCGGCGGCAGCGACGGCGAGGTGGTGCAGGAGGCCAGCCCGAGGAGGACGGCCGCGGCGGTGAGGTGCAGGCGCATCCGACGATACTAAGGCGCGCCGCGACCCCCGCGGCGGCGCCACCCGAATGACCCCGACTCTTGCTCTGCGCGTTGCGCTGACCCTGCTGCTCGCCCTTGCGGCCGCGCTGCTGTGCGTCTGGCTGCGCACGCCGGTCCCCTGGATGATCGGTCCATTGCTGGCCACCGGCATCGCTTCGGTGGCCGGGGCGCCGACCCGCAGCCTCGCGCCGTTGCGCAACGCCGGGCAGTGGGCGATCGGCACCGCGCTGGGGCTCTACTTCACGCCGCAGGTCACGGCCCTGGTCGCCGGCCTCTGGTGGGCCATCCTGCTCAGCATCGTCTGGGCGCTGGGCCTGGGCTGGGCCTTCGGGCGGTGGCTGCAGCGTGCGCAAGGGCACCGCATCGGCGGCACCGCGCAGCAGCAGCGCGCCACCGGCTTCTTTGCCGGCGCGATCGGCGGCGCATCCGAGATGACGGTGCTGGCGGAGCGCGAAGGCGCCCGCACCGATCTTGTGGCCGCATCGCACAGCGTCCGGCTGGTCATCGTCACCGTGGCGGTTCCGTTCGCCCTGACGTTCGGGGGCTTCTCCGGCAGCGACGCCATCGTCCCCGGACCGAACAGCGTCGATGCGGCCGGGCTGGCGCTGCTCGCGGCAGCCACGATCGCGGGGGTGCTGGTCCTGCAACGCACCGGCCGGGCCAATCCCTGGTTCATGGGGGCGCTGCTGGTGGCCATGGGCCTGACCATGGCCGGTATCGAACTCTCCGCCATGCCCCGCTGGGCGACGAACGCGGCCCAACTGCTGATCGGGGTGAGCCTGGGGGTGCGGTTTTCGGCGGGATTCCTGCATGCCGCCCCGCAATGGGTAGCGGCAGTGGCGGCCGGAACTGTCGGGATGATCGTCCTCTGCGCGGGTTTTGCAGGGCTGCTGGCCTGGGCGACGGGACTTGGGTGGGCGACCCTGGTGCTGGGGACTTCGCCCGGCGGCATCGGCGAGATGGCGATTACCGCCAAGGTACTGCAATTGGGAGTGCCGATGGTGACGGCGTTCCAGGTCTGCCGGCTGGTGGCGGTGCTCCTGCTGGTGGAGCCCCTCTACCACTGGGAGCGCCGGCCGCGCTGAGGGGGCGACGGCCCTCCAGCGCCAGCGGATCAGTGCATGACCAGCGGGTTCTGTGCCAGCTCGGCGTAGCCGTCCAGCGTCTCTTCGACTTCTTCCTGCGTCGGCGTGTTCAGCTGCCAGGCGTTGATCTGGCGCTGGAAGGCCTCGGCCCAGGAGCCGTCGAGGTACACCTCCTTGTTGGATCGCTTGTCGACGATCTCGAAGCCGTGGCGCACGATGCGCGGCGGCGGCTCGCCTTCGGCGGGTTCGTTCGCCTGCATGTGCACGACGACAAACGAGTCGGAGTCATAAAGCATCTGCATTTCGATTTCCTCTTGCCACCTCAAATGGCTGCGTTCGGCCCGGTTTCAAGGATGACCGGGCCATCACGGTTGGAAAGGCCTCCCTTTGTGCTTCCCAGAATAGGCAGGCGCCAGCTCAGCGCCTGTCGGTTGCCAACCACTGGTGATCGGCCCAATCTCCGTTCGGCTGTGTCAGACGCAGGCGCACCGGAACGTAAGCCTGTCCGGGAGCGAGCCAGACTTCCAGGCGCTGGTCGAATTCGCCCCGTGGCGGCCGCGTGAGCTTCACCGTGCCGAGTTCCCCGCCCGGCAGCTGCAGCTGTTCGGGGCCGTCGACCGTGAAGACCCAGGGCCCCGCCTCCCGCGCCGTCGCGGTCTGGACGACTACTTCGGCGCCGGCAGGGAACCGGTCCGGCGTGCCCGCCACCAGGGCCGCAAGCTGCAACAGGATGCTCAGGCGGTCCTGCGCGCCCGGCGCAAGCGGCGCGGCCGGCCGGTTGTTGCTGAAGACGACCCGCTGCCCTGCGCGGTCGAAGTGCGCCGCCTGCTCGCCGCGGCCACGATCCCCGAAGCGCGCCGGCTCCAGGCCCCGGCTGCCGATGCTGCCGGCGCTGTGCTGCACTCGCGGCCGCGGCGACGAGGGCGACGCGGTCTCGAAGCGCGCCTCGTAGCTGTTGCCGTCGTGGCGCCAGGTCAGCTCGCTCGTGCCCAGGCTGGCCTGCTGCCTGACCTGCATCGTGACCTGGTATTGCAGCAGCACCGACGGCGGGATTTTCACGCTCGTTGCCACCGCTGCGGCCGGCGCGGGCTCCTGCGGCACGGCGGGAGGCACGGCGCTGGATCGGGCCCGCGGGGACGCCGGCAACCGGGCTGCGGGGCGCGGGGGTGCCGGACTGGTGGAGGGCGGAGCGGCGGCGGTCACGGCGGGCGCTGCGACGGCGGGCGGCGGCGTGGCGACTATGCCGCGGGTGCTGAAGGCCGCCGGCCGGAGCGCCGGTGCGGGCTGGATGCGCGGCGGGCTGCGATGCAGGAGCCAGACATGCGCCGCCAGCACGGCCGCGGTGAGTCCGAGGACCGCTGACGCCGGCATCCCGGCACCCGTGCTCATCGGGCGTGCCCGCTAGAATTTCGCGCAGTTCGGTTCATTTCAATTTGCGTAACGCCGCGGCACTTTCGCGCGACTACACGCTGGAGGCTCATCGGTGAAGCTCGCCACGTACAAGGACGGTTCGCGCGACGGACAGCTGGTGGTCGTGTCGCGCGACCTGGCGACCGCGCACTACGCCACCGGCATCGCCGACCGCCTCCAGCAGGTGCTGGACGACTGGGGCTTTCTTTCCCCGCAGCTGCAGGACCTCTCGGACGCGCTCAACGGCGGCAAGGCGCGCCACGCCTTTCCCTTCGACCCGGCGCGGTGCATGGCGCCGTTGCCGCGGGCTTACCAGTGGGCGGACGGCTCGGCGTACATCAACCACGTGGAACTGGTGCGCGCGGCCCGCAAGGCGCAGGTGCCCGAGAGCTACTACACCGACCCGCTGATGTACCAGGGCGGCAGCGACGACCTGCTGGGCCCGTGTGACGATGTCGTCATCGCCAGCGAGGAGTGGGGCATCGACTTCGAGGCGGAGATCGCCGTGGTCACGGGCGACGTGCCGATGGGCGCCACCCCCGAGCGCGCCCTCGACGGCATCCGCCTGGTGATGCTGGCCAACGACGTGTCGTTGCGCAACCTGATCCCCGCGGAGCTGGCCAAGGGCTTCGGCTTCTTCCAGAGCAAGCCGGCCACCGCCTTCAGCCCCGTCGCCGTGACGCTCGACGAATTCGGCGGCGCCTGGGACGGAGGGCGGTTGCACCTGACGCTGCAAAGCAGCTGGAACGGGCGCAAGGTCGGGATGTGCGACGCCGGGCCGGAGATGACCTTCCACTTCGGGCAACTGATCGCCCACATCTGCAGGACCCGCAACGTGCGTGCCGGCAGCATCGTGGGTTCCGGCACGGTGAGCAACAAGGGCGTCACCGGCGAGAGCGGGCGCACCGAATGGCCCAAGGGCTACAGCTGCATCGCCGAGAAGCGCGCGATCGAGACCATCCAGGACGGGCAGCCGACGACGGGCTTCATGAAGTTCGGCGACACCATCCGCATCGAGATGCGCGGCCGCGACGGCCAGAGCATCTTCGGCGCGATCGACCAGGCGATCGCGCCGCTGTCGCGCTGAGGCGCTGGGCACTCCGGCTCCAGTGAGTGATCGCTTCGACCTGCAGCGATTCGTCGACGCCCAGGCGCCGGTGTACGCGCAGGTGCTCGCCGAGCTGCGTGCCGGGCGCAAGGCCAGCCACTGGATGTGGTTCGTGTTCCCGCAACTGGCCGGGCTCGGCAGCAGCGCCATGGCCCGCCGCTACGCCATTTCCTCGCTCGACGAGGCGCAGGCCTACCTCGCCCATCCGGTGCTGGGTCCGCGCCTGCGCGAATGCAGCGCACTGGTGCTGCGGGCGGCGGAGCCCGACGTGCATCGCATCTTCGGATCGCCCGACGACCTCAAGTTCCGCTCGTGCCTGACGCTGTTCCAGCGGGCCGCGCCGCAGGAGCCGGTGTTCGGCGCGTGCCTGGACCGGTTCTTCGGCGGGAGTCCGGACGCCACGACGCTCGCGCTGCTGTAGCCGCTACAGCCGCAACCAGGGCGTGCCGGTTTCCTCCGCCTGCGCCTTGACCAGCGAATCCAGGAACGAGTCGCACCACCAGTGCACGTCGTACTCGCGGATGTTCGCCATCAGCGCCTGGTGGCGCGCGCGCCGCTCCTCCACCGGCATCTGCAGCGCCAGGTGGATCGCGTTGGCCGTCGCTTCGACGTCGTAGGGATTGACCAGCAGCGCCTCCTTGAGCTGCTCGGCCGCCCCGGCGAAACGCGACAGCACCAGCACACCGGGGTCCTGCGGGTCCTGCGACGCGACGAACTCCTTGGCCACCAGGTTCATGCCGTCGCGCAACGGCGTCACGAGCGCCACCCGGCTCGCCCGGTACAGCCCGGGCAGCCGGCTGCGCGCCACGGTGCGGTGGATGTAGCGCACCGGCATCCACTCGAGCTCGCCGTAGTTGCCGTTGATCGAGCCGCACAGGCTCTCCAGCTCGTGCAGGATGTCGGTGTAGGCGCCGACGTCCTCGCGGCTGGGCGACGCGATCTGGACCAGGGTCGCGCTGTTGTGGGTTTCCGGATACCGCTGCAGCAATTCGCGGAACGCCTGCAGCCGCTGCGGCAGGCCCTTGGAGTAGTCCAGCCGGTCGACCCCCACCAGCAGCTTGCGCCGCGAATACTCGCGCCGCATCCGCTCGTACATTTCAAGGCCGTCGGGCGCGCTCGCCAGCGCATTGAATTCCTCGACGTCCATGCCGATCGGGAACGCGCCGGCCTGGATGGTGCGGTTGAAGGCGCGCCAGCGGCCCTCGCCCAGGTTCTGCGCGCGGGCTTCGGCCTCGATGTAGCGGCAGAAGTGGCCGTGGTCGGCCTCGCTCTGGAAACCAACGAGGTCGTAGGCGAACAAGGCGCGGATCAGCCAGTCGTGGCCGGGAATGGCGGCCAGGATAAGCGGCGGCGGCAGCGGAATGTGCAGGAAGAAGCCGATGCGCTGGGTGCAGCCCAGCGCCCGCAGTTCGGCCGCCAGCGGGATCAGGTGGTAGTCGTGCACCCAGATGATGTCGTCGTCCCGCAGCAGCGGCTGGAGCTTGCGCGCGAAGAGCTGGTTGACTCGCCGGTAGCCGGCGATGTAGCCCGCGTCGAAGTCGGCGAGATCCAGCCGGTAGTGGAAGACCGGCCACAGCACGCCGTTGGAATAGCCGACGTAATAGGCGTCGTGGTCCTCGCGGCTCAGGTCCAGGGTCACGAGCTTGACGGGCCCCGCCTGCTGGGTGCGCAGCTCGCCTTCATCCGCGCGCCCGCCCGCGGACGGCTCGACGATCTTGCCGCTCCAGCCGAACCAGAGTCCTCCGGTGTTGTTCAGGACGTCGGCCAGGGCGACGGCAAGGCCCCCGGCCGCGGTCTTGCGGGGATCGGCGACACGGTTGGAGACGACGACGAGCCTGGGCATGTTCCCTTCAGATGACGGTGTCCCACGGTGCCGAGAGCCGCACCGCGGCGTTGATGGTTCCGACCATCGAATACGTCTGCGGGAAGTTGCCCCACATCTCGCCGCTGACGGGGTGCGTGTCTTCCGACAGCAGGCCCAGCGGGTTGCGGCTCTGGAGCATCACCTCGAAGATCTCGCGCGCCTGGCCCTTGCGGCCGATCCGCGCGAGCGCATCGATGCGCCAGAAGGTGCAGATGTTGAAGGCGGTCTCGGGCTTGCCGAAGTCGTCGGGCGCCTCGTAGCGGCGCATGTAGGGGCCGTCGCACAGCGACTTCTCCAGGGCGTCCACGGTGCTGATGAAGCGTGGGTCCTTCGGGTCGATGAAGTTGACCTCGGCCATCAACAGCACGCTGGCGTCGAGGTCGCGGCCGCCGAAACTTTCGGCGAACGCCTGGCGCTGCTCGCACCAGGCTTCGGTGAGGATGCGCCGGCGGATGATCTCGGCGCGCTCGGACCAGTAGCGATGCCGGTCGGGCAGGCGCAGCGCGGTCGCGACCTTGGCGAGGCGGTCGCACGCCGCCCAGCTCATCAGGGCGGACGAGGTGTGGATCCGGGCGCGGGTGCGCAGCTCCCACATCCCGGCGTCCGGCTGGTCGTGGACGCGAAACGCCTGCTCACCGACGGCCTCCAGGTAGCCGAACTCCGCGAGGCCAGCGCGGCGGAACAGCCGGTGGTCATGGAAGGCCTGCGAAGCGCCGAGGATGATGTTGCCGTAGACGTCGTGCTGGAAGTGCTCCTGGGCCTGGTTGCCGACCCGCACCGGGCCCTGGCCGCGGTAGCCCGGCAGGTGCTCGAGGATCGCCTCCGGCAGCTTCTCCTCCTGGCCGATGCCGTACAGCGGCTGGATGTGGCCGCCGCCCGAGCGCACCACCACGTTGTTGAGCCAGCGCAGGTACTCCTCCATCGTGGCGACTTCAGAAATGCTGTTCAGGGCGCGCACGACGAAGAAGGCATCGCGCAGCCAGCAGAACCGGTAATCCCAGTTGCGGCCGCTGTGCGGCGCCTCGGGGATGCTCGTGGTCATCGCCGCCACGATCGCGCCGGTGTCCTCGAACAGCGACAGCTTCAGCGTGATGGCCGCCCGGATCACGGCGTCCTGCCATTCGAGCGGCAGCGACAGCGCCCGCGACCAGGATCGCCAGTAGCTGGCCGTCTCCTGTTCGAAGGTGCGGGCCGTGTCCTCGATGCCGCCGGTGAGCGTCTCGTCGGGCCCGAGGATGAAGTTCATCGGCCGGTCCATCACGAACGGCGTTTCCGACAGGATGTAGCTCAGCGGCCCGTCGCTGTTGAGCCGCAGCGTCAGGTGCGGTCCCACGTAGCGGATGTGCGTGCTGCCCTGGGTCACCTGCGGCACCGCGCGTCCCCATTCGAAGCGCGGCCGCAGCAGGACCCGAACGCGCGGCGAGCCGGCCAGCACCTTCACGCGCCGCACCAGCGTCAGCGGCCGGAACGTGCGGCCGCGGCTGAAGAAGCGTGGCGCCAGGTCGGTGATCTCGATGCCCTGCCCCTGCGCGTCCCACAGCCGGGTGCGCAGGATGGCGGTGTTCGGCTCGTAGATCTGCTCGCTGCGCGCGAAGTGCTCGAGTTCGAACGACCACAGGCTGCCGTTCTCGCTCGCGTCCAGCAGGCCGTTGAAGACCGGATCGCCGTCGAAGCGCGGCAGGCAGCACCACACGATGCGGCCGCGTTCGTCGACCAGCGCGCTGTACGCGCAGTTGCCGATCACGCCCAGGCGCAGCGAAGGTTCCAGGGCGCTTGCCGTCGTGTTCATGCATTGACCTTTCCGGCCTTCGCGGCCGCCGCGGCGTGCAGCTGCTCGCGCAGCGCCGCCGGCGAGTCGAGCCGGTGCCACGCAACGCTCGTGCCTTCGCCCACCTTCACGCCCAGCCCCTGCAGCCGCTGCACGGTGGCGAAGCCGACCTCGTCGGTGAAGTCGTCGCCGACGAAGACGGGCGTGCGGCCGGCAAAGGGAGGCTCCTGCAGAAAGGCTTCGATGGCGTTGCCCTTGCTCGCGCCGCCGGGCTTGGCTTCCACCACCATCTTGCCGCGCAGCAAGGTCATCCCGGGCGATTCCTGGACGGCAGCCTGCATCGCATGCAGGCAGACCTGCTCGAGTTCGGGCGCCTGCCGGTAGTGCAGCGCCACCGATCCGCGCTTGGTTTCGATGCGCAGCCGCGGATGCTGGGCGGCCAGCTCGGCGGCAACTTCCTCGACGTGCTCGAGCGGGTGCGTGTGCAGCAACGCCAGTTCGCCGCTCGCGGTGCGCCGTTCCGCCCCGTGGACACCGGCCACCGGCAGGTGCAGCGGCCGCAGGAATTCGTCGATCTGGGCGATGGGGCGGCCCGAAATCACCGCGAGCGCACCGCCGAGGTACTCCCCGAGCGCGGCCAGGCTGCGGGTGAGGTCCGGCGGGACGGCCACCGCCTCCGGCTGGGGCGCCAGGTCCACCAGCGTGCCGTCGAAATCGAGGAAGAGTGCTGACGAGGGGTGGAGGATGTCCACGAAATTCATGGTGTGTGACCCTAACAGGCGGGGCGCCCGCGGACCAGTCCGGGCCGGCCCCTGGGCATGTAGGACGCAGCCTACCGCCTCGCCGGTGCAAGCGCTCGCGCGGGCTTTTTGGGAACGGCTCGGGGTCTCTGCGGGGGGCCGATAATCCAGGCAGTCCCACCTTCGAGCCTCCTGGAGCCGATCATGCCAAGCCGAGTCTTCCTTCCCGCCCTGTGCCTGGCCGCTGCCAGCGCGGTTGGCGCCATCGCCCCAGCCCAGGCCCAGCCCGCCACGCCGGCCGGCCAGTCGCAGCATCTGCCGCGCGTCGAAGGCGCCTGGGTGCGCAGCGCCGTGCCGGGCCAGCACGGCACGGGCGCGTTCATGAAGATCACCGCGCCGCGGCCCATGCAACTGGTCGGCGTCTCGACGCCCATCGCCGGCGTGGCCGAAGTGCACGAGATGAAGATGGAAGGGGACGTCATGAAGATGCGTGCCCTTCCGGCGCTGGACCTTCCGGCCGGCCGCACCGTGGAACTCAAGCCCGGCGGCTACCACCTGATGCTGATGGAGTTGAAGCAGAGCCTGAAGGCCGGAGCCACGGTGCCCATCACCTTGCTGCTGCGCGACGGCGCCGGCGCCGAAAGCCGGCTGGAGCTGAAGGTGCCGGTGGCGGCGAAGGCCCCCGGAGGCGGCCATGGCCACATGGATTCGCACAAACATTGACATCGCGCGCGGCCACGGCGCGAGGTCCATCGGGTAAGCTGGCAGCATCGGGCAACCCTCGGAGCGTGGCAATGAGCGACCAGCAGCATTCCGGTTTCGGACAGTTCATTCCGGGCTTCGACTTCCTGCAGAACCTGGCCAAGGGCGGCGCCCAGGCGATGCCGCAGATGCCGGGCCTGTCGAACTGGATCGCGCCGACCTTGGACGTCGAGGAACTGGACAAGCGCATCGGCGAGCTGAAGGCGGTGCGGTTCTGGCTGGAACAGAATGCCACTGCCGTCGGCGCGACCATCCAGGCCCTGGAAGTCCAGAAGATGACGCTGGCGACGCTGCAAGGCATGAACGTCAAGATGGCCGACCTGGCCGAGTCCATGAAGTTCAAGCCCGAGGCGGCCCCTGGTGCGGCACCGGCAGCCAAGGCGGCCGCGAAGGGCAACGAGGCCAGGGGGTCCGACGGCCAGCCGCACGATGGGAAGGTGGTCGACCCCTTGCAGTGGTGGGGCGCCCTGACGCAGCAGTTCCAGCAGATCGCCGCGACGGCCATGCAGGAGGTCGCCGCCACCGCCGACAGCGGGGCGAAGGCGGCGGACCACGCGCCGGCGCCTGCCGCCGGCAAGGCGGCGGCCGGGAAAACGAAGCGGCCGGCCCGCAAGACCGCCGCCAGTTGACTGCCGGCGTTCGACCATGAAGCTGTTTCCGTGCGCGCATGCCACGCACCCGCAGTGGGCGATGGCGGCCGGGCTGGTGCTCGCGCAGCTGCGGGCCCAGATGGCGCTGCCCGAGTACGCGGCCAGCCCGACGCTCGGCCTGCTCTACATCACCGATCACTACGCGCCGCACGCGCAGGACATCCTCGACCACCTCGGCGCCGAACTGCCGGAGGTGACCGACTGGGCCGGAACGGTGGGGGTCGGCGTGGCTGGCTCGAATGTCGAGTACTTCGACGAGCCGGCGCTTTCCGTGATGCTGTGTGCCGTGCCGCCCGACCAGTACCGGGTGTTCTCGGGGGTGGCGCCGCTCGGCGTCGGCGACGCCATGGGCTTCGAGCCGCATACGGCGCTGGTGCATGCCGACGCGTCCACGGCCGACCTGGCCGAACTGATCGCCGAAATGGCGCAGCGCACCGCGACCGGCTACCTGTTCGGCGGACTGGCATCCAGCCGCACCCAGCCGGTGCAGTTTGCCGTCGGCGGCAACGGCAATATCAAGGGCCAGGGCGCGGCCGGTGGCGTGTTCCGCGGCGGGCTGTCCGGAGTGGCTTTCGGGGAACAGGTGGTTCTGGTTTCGCGCGTGACGCAAGGCTGCCACCCGGTCGCGCCGCAGCGGGTAGTCACCGCGGCCGAGGGCCACGTGATGCAGGAACTCGACGGCGAGCCGGCGCTGGAAGTCCTGCTGCGCGACACCGGCATCTCGCTGGATCGCCCGCACGAGGCGATGGCCGCCCTGCGTGCCACGCTGGTCGGGCTCACGCCGGCGGGGTCGGACGCGGTGGGGCGCACGGGCCACTTCGGTGCCGACGTGCTGGTGCGCCACATCATCGGCCTCGATCCAGGCCGCAACGCCGTTGCGATCGCCGACCGCGTCGAGCCCGGCATGCGCATGGCTTTCTGCCGGCGCGACGTGCAAGCGGCGCGCTCCGACCTCGTCCGCATCTGCTCCGAAATCCGCGAAGAGCTGGAGCCGCAGGAGGTGAGCCTGCCGGTCGCGGCCGCCCTGGCGGCGCCGGACGCTGGCGCGGGACCGCATCCGGCGCGCCGGATCGCCGGCGCCGTGTACGTGAGTTGCGCCGGGCGCGGCGGGCCGCATTTCGGTGGGCCCAGCGCGGAGCTGCAGATCGTCCGGCGGGCGCTCGGCGACGTGCCGCTGGTCGGGTTCTTCGCCGGCGGGGAGATCGCCCGCGACCACCTGTACGGCTACACCGGGGTGCTTACGGTGTTCTGCGCCGCAGCGCCGTGAACGCCGAGAATTCCCAGCGGCGCATTCCCAGCAGCAAGGTGTAGCTCTCACGCTGGCGGTCAGGCAGCTTCTGGTCGGCTTGGTGCTGCTGCGCGAAGTCCTGCGCCAGCCGCTGGAGGCGGTCGAGGAAAGCCGGCGCCACGCCGCGGCTGACGGAACCGTGCACCAGCAGGAGGCCCTCGGCCTCGCCGTCGAAGCCGCCGGCGAAGTAATCCAGCAGCACGTGCTCGCGGAAGTACTTCATCACGGCGCCGTGCGGACGCCAGCGGAAGGTCTTGGCCAGCTTGAGGCGGTACCGGTTCAGCGGCCGCAGTTCGACGATGCCCAACCGGTCCAGCTGCACGAAACAGCGGATCGCCTCGGCTTCGCTCAGGCGGTAATGGGTGGTGATCTGCTCCAGGGTCCACTGGCTGAGGACGCAGATCGCGCACAGCAACAGTTTCTTGTCGGCGACGACGGCCCTCTCCTGCTCCTGCGTGAGCTCCTTCAGCAGCGGCTGCGTCTCCGCCACGCGCCGCGCGAGTTCGCCGAAATCCAGCTTGAGCGCCCGGCAGATCGCATCGACGCGCGACAGCGGCATGTCGCCGCGCGCCAGCATGCGCTTGACGCTCGACTCCGCCATGGAAAGCGCCCGCGCGAGGTCGGCGTACGTCATCTGGGCCGCCTTGAGTTCCTTCTTGAGGGCGGCGACGAGATCGGCGGTGGTGCTCATGCCGGTATCGTATTCCGATACTCGTCGGCGCACTACGGTGCGTTTTCAACAAAATGCTGTACCGGCCGCCGGCGCGTGCGGACACTCCCGCCACGTTCAACAAGGAGCAGACATGCCATCGAACCTGTCGTCCCGGGAGACCACGTTGCTGATCGCGGCCCTGGCCCTGGCGGCCTTCGCGATCTGGGGGCCGTTCACGCCGCAGCCGGCGGGCTACCATGACTTCGCCGACCGCCGCGCCATGCTGGACGTGCCGTTCGCGCTCGACGTGCTGTCGAGTCTCGCCTTCGCCGCGGCCGGCCTGGCGGGCCTGCGGGTGCTTGCGGCACTGCCGCCGCGCACCGTCACCAACATGCAGCGCGCCATGGCGGCGTTGTTCTTCGCCGGGCTGCTGCTGACGGCTGCGGCGTCGGCCTGGTACCACTGGGACCCGGACAACGCGAGCCTGGCGGTAGACCGCACGGCAACGGCGATGGCCTGCGCCGGGCTGCTCGGTTTCGCGGTGGCGACCCACGTCAGCGAGCGGGCCGCGGCGGCGACGGGGCTGGCGCTGCTGGCGCTGGGGCCGGTGGCCGTGCGAACCTGGCTGGCCACCGGCGACCTGTTGCCATGGACCACGCTGCAGGCCGGCGGCATGGCGCTGCTCGTCTGGCTCGGGCTCCTGCGCCGGCGCTTCGGTGCGCCCGACGTGCACTGGGCGGCCGTGATCCTCGCGCTCGTCGGCGCCAAGCTGCTCGAGATGGCCGACCATGACGTGCATCAGCTGACCGATGGCCTGCTGGCAGGGCACGCCTTGCAGCACGCCGCGGCGGCGGCTGCGGCGTGGCCGGTGGTGGCGGCCCTGGCCGCGCTGCGGCCGCAACGCGAGCGGCGGGCGTTCGCCACGCTCACCCGCGTGAGTTCGCATCCCGGGTGACGCCTGGCCGCCGCGCCGCGCGGCAGACGGCCCAGGCGCGGGCCGCCGGCTCTCCGGCGGCCGTGAGGTCAGACTCCGCGCGCGCGGTCCTGCCTGAATTGCCGCACGAAAGTGCCGAAGCTGCCGGCGTCGAGCGCCGCGCGCACCTCTCCCATCAGGTTGAGGTAGTAGTGCAGGTTGTGGATGGTGGCCAGCATGGGTGCCAGCATCTCGCCGCAGCGCTCGAGGTGGTGCAGGTAGGCGCGCGAGAACCCGCCGGAGACGCCGCCGTCGTCGCGCCGGTGGCCGGCGCAGGTATAGCAGGTACAGCTCTCGTCGAGCGGCCGTTGGTCGGTGCGGTGTCGCGCGTTGCGCAGCTTCAGGTCGCCAAAGCGGGTGAACAGGTGGCCGTTGCGCGCGTTGCGGGTCGGCAGCACGCAGTCGAACATGTCGACACCCTGCGCCACGCCTTCGACGAGGTCCTCGGGCGTGCCGACGCCCATCAGGTAGCGCGGCTTGTGCCCGGGCAGCCGGTGCGGCGTGTGCGCCATGATGCGCAGCATTTCTTCCTTGGGCTCGCCGACGCTCACCCCGCCCACGGCGTAACCGGGGAAATCCATCTCCACCAGCGCGGCGAGCGATTCCTCGCGCAGGTGCTCGTACATGCCGCCTTGCACGATGCCGAACAAGGCGTTGGGATTCTCCAGGCGAGCGAACTCGGTCTTGCAGCGTGCTGCCCAGCGCCGGCTCAGTTCCATCGAGAAGCGCGCCTCGGCCTCGGTCGTGATGTGGCCCTTGGTGTCGTAGGGCGTGCACTCGTCGAACTGCATCACGATGTCGCTGTTCAAGGCGGTCTGGATCTGCATCGACACTTCCGGCGTGAGGAACAGCCGGTCGCCGTTCACGGGCGAAGCGAACTTCACGCCTTCCTCGGAGATCTTGCGCATCTCGCCCAGGCTCCAGACCTGGAAGCCGCCAGAGTCGGTGAGGATCGGTTTGCTCCACTGCTCGAACCGGTGCAGGCCGCCGAACTGCGCGAGCACGTCGAGCCCGGGGCGCATCCAGAGGTGGAAGGTGTTGCCCAGGATGATCTGGGCGCCCATCTCCTCCAGCGACCTCGGCGTGACGCCCTTCACGGTGCCATAGGTGCCGACCGGCATGAAGATCGGCGTTTCCACCACGCCGTGGTTGAGGGTGAGGCGGCCGCGGCGGGCGTGGCCGTCGGTCTTCAGGAGTTCGAACTGGAGCATGTGTCAGGCGGGGTGGGGGCGCGCGCGAGCAGCATCGCGTCGCCGTAGCTGAAGAAGCGGTACTGCCGCGCGATGGCGTCGCGGTACAGGCCGATGATGTGCTCGTACCCGGCGAACGCGCTGACCAGCATCAGCAGCGTCGACTTCGGCAGGTGGAAGTTCGTGACCAGGAGGTCGACCTCGCGAAACCGGAATCCGGGCGTGATGAAGATGTCGGTGTCGCCGCTGGCCTGGCCGCTGCGGGCCCAGGACTCCAGCGTGCGGACGGTGGTCGTGCCGACGGCGACCAGGCGGCCGCCGCGCGCGCGCAGCCCGGCGATCGCCGCCTGGGTCGCCGCGGGCACTTCGTACCACTCGCTGTGCATGCGATGCGCCGCGATGTCCTCGGTCTTCACCGGCTGGAACGTCCCCGCGCCCACGTGCAGCGTGACGCTGGCGCGCTGCACGCCGCGCGCGTCCAGCGCGGCGAGCACGGCCTCGTCGAAGTGCAAGGCGGCCGTCGGGGCCGCCACGGCGCCGGGATGCTTCGCGAACACGGTCTGGTAACGCTGCGCGTCCTGCGCCGTGTCCGCGTGCTCGATGTACGGCGGCAGCGGGACGTGTCCGTGCCGCTCCATCACCGAGTACGGGTCATCGCTGAAGCCAAGGCGGAACAGCGGTCCGTCGCCATCCGGCCAGCGTCCGAGCAAGGTGGCGGTGAAACCGCCCTCCATTTCCAGCGCGGTCCCGACCGGCGGCTTCTTGCTCACCTTCATGTGCGCAACCACCTCGTGGCCGGGGAGCACGCGCTCGACCAGCAGCTCGAGCCGGCCGCCGGTGGGCTTTTCGCCGAAGAGCCTGGCCTTCACGACCTGCGTGTCGTTGAAGACCAGCAGGTCGCCGGGCTGCAGCAGCGCCGGCAGTTCGCGAAAGACCCGGTCGACGGACGGCGAGCTGGTGCCATCGAGCAGGCGCGACGCGCTGCGCTGCGGCGCCGGGTGCTGGGCGATGAGTTCGGGCGGGAGGGCGAAGTCGAAATCGCCCAGGGTGAAGTTGCGCATGTGCGTCGAGGGCCGGACGGACCCGTACCGAAGGGTGGGCTGCCCCCGATTTCCCGGACACATTGAATGGCAACATGTGTTCAGGAGATCGAAATGGCTTCAAGGAAGCACTACACGGACGAATTCAAGCGTGAGGCGGTCAGGCTGGCGACGGCGCCGGGG
>NZ_VTOX01000013.1 GCF_012184415.1 Ramlibacter lithotrophicus | reverse complement strand
AGCTCTTGGCCCTGCCTCCCAACGCCGCACCGATCTGGGCCAGCGTCTGGCCCTGCTTCCACCTGCGCCACAGCTCGCGACTTTCCTGGATCGTCAGACGCCTTCTCGCTCTTGCCATACTGGTCTCCCGAACATCATGTTGAGGTGATGTTGCATTGACCAGTTGAAACCGCCCCGCAAAAGTTTCGCAGAAGCCGCAGAGAAGAACGAGGAAGTTCAGAACTCGCGGACGTCCGCGTTTTGGCAATTCTTCGGAGAATTCTTCTGCGGCTTCTGCGTAGTTTCTGCGGCTTCTGCGTATGGATGTCCGCCTTTCAGGGAAGCAGCCGCAAAGCGTGGATGTAGTCGGGATGCCGCATCAGGTCATCCCAGCCCAGCGCCGGCGCCGACGGCAGCAGCGCCAGGCGACGCTGCTCGCTCGCTTCGCGCGGCTGCCAGCCGCCCTTCACCTGCGCTTCGGCCAGCCCGTCGATCAGGTCGTCGACCGCCTGCGGGTTCTTCACCGACTCGTTGCACAGCAGCACCATGTCGCAGCCGGCGTCGAGCGCGGCGACCGCCGCCTCGGTGTAGCTCACCTGGCGCCCGTCGATCACCCGCGCGCCGGCCATGCTGAGGTCGTCGCTGAAGACCGCCCCGCCAAAGCCCAGCCGCTGGCGCAGCACGCCATTCAGCCAGCGGCCGGAAAAACCGGCCGGCCGCGAATCCACCCTCGGATAGATCACGTGCGCCGGCATCACGCTGGCCAGCGTGGTGCTGAGCCACTCATAAGGCGCGGCGTCGTCGGCCAGCATCGCCTTCAGGCTGCGCTTGTCCACCGGAACGTCGGTGTGCGAATCGGCCTTGACGAAGCCGTGCCCGGGGAAATGCTTGCCGCAGTTGCCCATGCCGGCGCGCAGCAGGCCATGCATCAGGCTCTTCGCCAGCATGGCGACCACCCGCGGATCCGAGTGGAACGCGCGATCGCCGATGACGCCGCTGGCGCCCCAGTCGAGGTCGAGCACCGGCGTGAAGCTGAGGTCGACGCCGCAGGCGCGCAGTTCGGCCCCGAGGACGTAACCAGCCCCGGTCGCGGCGTTGGTGGCCGCCAGGGCGTCCTTCATCCACAGCTCGCCGAAGGCGCGCATCGGCGGCAGGTGCGTGAAGCCACCGGTGCGAAAGCGCTGCACGTGCCCGCCTTCGTGGTCGACGCAGACCAGCAGGTCCGGGCGCACCGAGTGGACCTCTTCGCAGAGGGCGGCGAGTTGCCCGCGGTCCTGCCAGTTGCGCGAGAACAGGATCATTCCGCCGACCAGCGGATGCGCCAGGCGCCGGCGGTCGTCGTCCGTGAGGGCCAGTCCGGCCACGTCGAGGATCAGGGGTGCGTGTTGTGTCATTCGGTCATCTTCCGTTCGACCACGACGAAGCTCGCCGCGTAGTCGGTTTCATCGGTCACGGTCACATGGGCCTGCAGGCCCTGCGCCTCGAACCATTCCTTGAGATCGCCATGCAGCACGATCACCGGCTTGCCGCTGGGCAGGTTCGCGATTTCGCACAGCCGCCAGGCCATCGGCATCCGCATGCCCAGCCCCACCGCCTTGCTGAAAGCCTCCTTGGCGGAGAAGCGGGTGGCGAGATACCGCAGCCCGCGCTCCGGCCAGCGCGCGCCGCGCTGGCGCCACACTTTCAGCTCGCCGTCGCTGAGGACGCGCAAGGCGAAACGGTCGCCGTTGCGCTGGACCGCCGCCCTTATCCGGCGCACGTCGCAGACGTCCGTGCCGATGCCGAAGATCATGCGCCGGCCGCGATGCAGTCGAGGTAGGCCTTCACCGTCCCCTCGTAGCCCAGTTCCAGTGCGTCGGCAATGAGCGCGTGGCCGATCGAGACTTCGCGCACGCCGGGCACGGATCGCAGGAAGGTCGCGAGGTTGTCGCGGTTGAGGTCGTGGCCGGCGTTGACCTGGAGCCCTGCCGCCTGGGCGGCGCGCGCGGCCTGCGCATAGGAAGCGAGCACCCGCGCCTGCTGCGCCGTCCCGAAGACGTGCGCATAGTGCTCGGTGTACAGCTCCACCCGGTCGGCGCCGGCGGCCTTGGCCGCGGCCATGTTCGCGGCCACCGGGTCCATGAACAGGCTGACGCGCACGCCCAGCGCTCGGGCTTCCTCGATCAGCGGACGCACCCGCTCGCCGTCGGCGGCGAGGTCCCAGCCGTGGTCGCTGGTGAACTGGCCTTCGGTATCGGGCACGAACGTGCACTGGTCGGGCCGGAACTCGCGCACGAAGTCCATCAGGTTGTGGAACGGGTTGCCCTCGATGTTGAACTCGGCGCCCGGCCAGGACTGGCGCAGCAGGCCGTGCAGTTCGCGCACGTCGGCGGCGCGGATGTGGCGCGCGTCGGGGCGCGGGTGCACGGTGATGCCTTGCGCGCCGGCACGCAGGCACAGCGTCGCGGCCCGCACCACGCTCGGGATGCCGAGGTGGCGCGTGTTGCGCACCAGCGCCACCTTGTTGAGGTTGACGGAGAGCGCCGTCCGCGCGGGATGGGAAGTCATAGGCCTTGCAGGTCGATCATCAGCTGCCGCGTGCGCAGCGTGCCGGTTCCGCAATGGTAGTTCAGCAGCGCGCGCAGCTGCGGCTTGAGCTCGCCCGCGACCGCGGCGGCAACGCCCAATGCGGCAGCGAACGGCGCCGGTTCGTCCAACGCGCGCTGCAGCGCCCGCCACTGCTCGCCGGCGAGGCTCGCCCGCGCCTCCATCGGACCGGTGCGCGCCAGGCCGGCTTCGGGCAACAGGCTGTACCGGACGTCCGTCTCCACTGGCGCCTGGGTGGCCGTTTCCAGGTGCAGCGCCGGCAGCAGTCCGATCTCGCGCAGCAGGAGCAGTTCGAAGCTGCGCAGCGCGGGCTCCACCACCTCGGCCTGGCCCGAGGCGAGCACGCTGACCGTATCGGCATAGGTTTCGAAGAGCTGCGGATGCGGATCGTCGCGGGCCAGCAGGCGCAGCAGCAGCTCGTTCAGGTAGAAGCCGGCCAGGAGGGCATCACCGGTCGGCATCACCTGGCCGCCCACCCATTCGGCGCCCTTGAGGGTGCGAATCTCGGCGTCGCCGCCGAAGGCGAGATGCAGCGGCTGCAACGGCAGCAGCACCGGCCGGAAATTGGAACTGGGCCGCTTGGCCCCCTTGGCGACCAGCGCCACCCGCCCGTGCTCGCGCGTGAATACCTCGACGATCAGGCTCGACTCGCTCCAGTCGTAGCGGTGGAGCACGAAGCCGGGTTCGTCGGAGATGCGGCGCATGGCGAGGCGCCAGGGGCTAGCCCCTGCTTTGGCTATTCATAGCCAAAGCTCCGCACCCGCGCCTCGTCGTCGGCCCACCCGGAGCGCACCTTCACCCATACCTCGAGGAACACCTTGCACCCCATGAGCTTTTCCAGCTCCTGCCGCGCCTCGGTGCTGATGCGCTTGAGCCGCTCGCCCTTCTCGCCGATCACCATTGCCTTGTGGCCGTCGCGCTCGACGACGATCGTCGCGGCGATCTTCACGAACCGGCCGTGCTTCGGGCTGGGTTCTTCCTCGAACTTGTCGACCACCACGGTGGACGTGTAAGGCAGTTCGTCGCCGGTGAAGCGGAACAGCTTCTCGCGCACCGTCTCGCCCGCCAGGAACTTTTCGCTGCGGTCGGTGAGCTCGTCCTCGGCGTACCACCACGGCTGCTCGGGCAGGTACTTCTCGCAGATGCCGAACAGGCGCTCGACGTCCTTCGCATTCTTCGCCGACATCGGCACGAACTCGGCGAATGCGTGGCGCTGCTGCATCTGCTGCAGCCACGGGGCGAGGTCGCCACGGCGGTGGACCTCGTCCACCTTGTTGGCGACGAGCAGCGCCGGCACGCCGGGCTTGAGCAGTGCCAGCACCTTCTCGTCGGCCGCCGTGAACTTGCCGGCCTCCACCACGAACAGCACCAGGTCGACATCGCCGACCGCCCCCAGCACGGTCTTGTTGAGCGAGCGGTTGAGCGCCGTCGAATGCCGCGTCTGGAAGCCCGGCGTGTCGACGAAGATGAACTGCGTCGCGGCCATGGTGCGGATGCCGGTGATCCGGTGGCGCGTGGTCTGCGCCTTGCGTGACGTGATGCTGATCTTCTGCCCCACCAGGGCATTGAGCAGCGTCGACTTGCCGACGTTGGGCTTGCCGACGATCGCGATGACGCCGCAGCGCTGGGGAGCGGCTTCCATCACCGCCCCTTTGCCTTCAGGCCCAGCAGCATGGCGGCGGCCGCGGCCTGTTCGGCGGCCCGGCGCGAAGCCCCGATGCCGCGCTCCACGGCCCCGAACTCCGGCACTTCACACTCGACGTCGAAGGTCTGCTTGTGCGCCGCACCCAGGGTGGCGGCGACTCGATAGATCGGGAGTTTCATCTTGCGGCCCTGCAGCCACTCCTGCAATTCGGTCTTGGGATCCTTGGCGCTGGCCGCCATCCGTGGATTGATCTCCACGTCCTCGAAGAGCCGGCGCACCAGCGCTTCGGCAGCGGCATAGCCGGCATCAAGATACACCGCGCCGATCAGCGCTTCCAGCGCATCCGCCAGGATCGACGGGCGGCGCCGGCCGCCGGTTCGGACTTCGCCCTCCCCCAGGCGCAGCGCCTCGGGCAGGCCGAGGCCGATGGCGATCTGGTGCAGCGGCTCCTGTTTGACGAGCGTGGCCCGGACCTTGGTCAGATCGCCTTCGGGCAGCGCCGCCAGCCGTTCGTAGAGCAGCGCGGAGACGGCCAGGTTGAGGACCGAGTCGCCCAGGAATTCCAGCCGCTCGTTGTGCTCGGCCGAAAAACTGCGGTGGGTCAGCGCCCGCGCCAGCAGGGCCGGATCTGAAAACCGGTGCCGCAGGCGCTCCTGCAGGCGGGCGAGATGGCCATCCACGCGCGAATCGGCTACCGCGACCGTCCGGCGTACTTGAGCAGCAGGTACGCGGGGCCGAACATGTGGATCTCCTTGTTGTAGGCGAACTTGACGATCACCTTGTCGCCTTCCTTGGAGATGTCCAGGTCGCGGCCGGAGATCGAACTGATGTTGTCGATTTCCGCGGCCTTGTCGAAGATCTGCCGGACCTCGGGCACGGTGTTGCCCGCGGCCGCCTTCTGCACGGCCTTGAGCACCGCCTGGTATTCGACGACCGTCGGGAAGGCCTGCGCGCCCAGCACGGCCAGGCTCGCCAGCACGCCGACCACGAACAGCAGGCCGATGAACGAAATGCCGGCCTGTTTCTTCTTCTGCCCCAACTTCATGCGCTGCCCCTTGCGTCAACCGATGCCTACTGGAACGACCCGATCCGCCCGAAATTGCCGAAGTTCATCCAGATGAAGAACGCCTTGCCGACGATGTTTTTGTCCGGGACGAAGCCCCAGTAGCGCGAATCGAGCGAATTATCGCGGTTGTCGCCCATCATGAAATAGTGCCCCTCCGGCACCTTGCACACGACCCCCTCGACACTGTAGCGGCAATTTTCCTTGAACGAAAAGCTCTCCACGCCGGGAATGAAGGCGGGCCGGTTGTCGTCGTTGAGGATGCGATACGCCTTGTCGTCGAGGCGCTCCTCGAACTGCTTGAAGTACAGCATCGAGTCCTCCTCGAGGAAGTCTGCGGCCGGGGTCTTGGGCACCGGCTTGCCGTTCACGGTCAGCTTCTTGTCCAGATACGCCACCTCATCGCCGGGCACGCCGACCACGCGCTTGATGTAGTCCAGGCTCGGCTTGGGCGGATAGCGGAACACCATCACGTCGCCGCGCCTGGGCGGCGTGCCTTCGGTGAGCTTGGTGTGGATGACGGGCAGCCGCACGCCGTAGGTGAACTTGTTCACCAGGATCAGGTCGCCCACCAGCAGCGTCGGGATCATCGAGCCCGAGGGAATCTTGAACGGCTCGAACAGGAACGAGCGCAGCACGAACACGGCCAGGATCACCGGGAACAGGCCGGCCGTCCAGTCCAGCCACCACGGCTGCATCAGCAGCCGCTGGCGCGCCTCGGCGACCTCGCCGTCCACCTGCGTGATCCCCTTGGCCGCCAGGTCGGCCCGGCGCCGGGCCGAGCTGGCCTCCATCCGTTCGGCGGCCAGGCGGCGCTGCGGCAGGAACCAGAGCCGCTCGGCCAGCCAGTAGAGGCCGGTCACCACGGTCGCCAGGAACAGCAGCAGGGCGAAATTGCCTTCGACGAAGCCCAGGTACCACGCGGTTCCGTAGCCCGCGAATGACGCGAGGACGATCGCTGTGATGAAGGGCATTTACTCTTCCACCTGGAGGATGGCGAGAAATGCTTCCTGCGGGACTTCGACGGAACCGATCTGCTTCATTCTTTTTTTGCCTGCCTTCTGTTTTTCGAGGAGCTTGCGCTTGCGGGTGATGTCGCCGCCGTAACATTTTGCCAGCACGTTCTTGCGCAGGGCCTTGATGGTCTCGCGGGCGATGATGTTGGCGCCGATGGCCGCCTGGATGGCGACGTCGAACATCTGGCGGCTGATGATCTCGCGCATCTTCGAGACGACCGCCCGTCCCCGGTACTGGGCCTGGCTGCGGTGGACGATGATGGACAGCGCATCGACCTTCTCGCCGTTCAGCAGGATGTCGACCTTGACCACGTCGGACGCCCGGTATTCCTTGAACTCGTAATCCATGGACGCGTAGCCGCGGCTGACCGACTTCAGCTTGTCGAAGAAGTCGAGCACGATTTCGCCCAGCGGCAGTTCGTACGTCAGCATCACCTGCCGGCCGTGGTAGGCCATGTTGATCTGCACGCCGCGCTTCTGGTTGGCCAGCGTCATCACCGGCCCGACGTACTCCTGCGGCATGTAGAGGTGCACGGTGACGATCGGCTCGCGCACTTCGCGGATCGCGCCCTGGTCGGGCATCTTGGCCGGGTTCTCGACGACCAGCACCTCGCCGTCGTTCCTGACCACCTGGTAGACCACGCTGGGCGCGGTGGTGATCAGGTCCTGGTCGAACTCGCGCTCCAGCCGCTCCTGCACGATCTCCATGTGCAACAGGCCGAGGAAGCCGCAGCGAAAGCCGAAGCCGAGCGCCTGGCTCACCTCCGGTTCGTAATGCAGCGAGGCGTCGTTGAGCTTGAGCTTTTCCAGCGCGTCGCGCAGCGAGTCGTACTGGTTCGCCTCGGTGGGGTACAGGCCCGCGAAGACCTGCGGCTGGATTTCCTTGAAGCCCGGCAGCGCCTGCGTCGCCGTGAAGGCGGCCCCGCCGGTGCCGGCCTTGACCAGCGTCACGGTGTCGCCCACCTTGGCGGCCTGCAATTCGCGGATGCCGGCGATGATGTAGCCGACCTGTCCGGCCTCCAGCGATTCGCGCGGGGCGTTGCCGGGTGTGAACACGCCGAGCTGCGTCGCCTCGTAGGTGGCGCCGGTGGCCATCAGCTTGATCCGGTCGCCCTTGGCCAGCCGGCCGTCCACCACCCGCACCAGCATCACGACGCCCACGTAGCTGTCGAACCAGCTGTCGATGATCATGGCGCGCAGCGGGCCCTGCGGGTTGCCGCGCGGCGCCGGGATGCGCGCGACGATCGCTTCGAGGATCTCGTCGATGCCCATGCCGGTCTTGGCCGAACATGGGATCGCATTGGACGCGTCGATGCCGATCACGTCCTCGATTTCCGATTTCGCATTCTCGGGATCGGCCTGCGGCAGGTCCATCTTGTTGAGTACCGGGACCACCTCCACGCCGAGGTCGAGCGCGGTGTAGCAGTTGGCGACCGTCTGCGCCTCCACGCCCTGGCTCGCATCGACCACGAGCAGCGCGCCCTCGCACGCGGAGAGCGAGCGCGAGACTTCGTACGAGAAGTCCACGTGCCCCGGCGTGTCGATCAGATTGAGGTTGTAGACGACGCCGTCGCGGGCCTGGTAGCGCAACGCCGCGGTCTGCGCCTTGATGGTTATCCCACGCTCCCGTTCGAGCTCCATCGAGTCCAGCACCTGCTCCTCCATCTCGCGATCGGACAGCCCGCCGCAACGCTGGATCACGCGGTCGGCAAGCGTCGATTTGCCGTGATCGATGTGCGCGATGATCGAGAAATTTCTGATGTGATTCATCAACGGGAACGCTTAAGTGATTGAATTCAAAAGGCGCGAGGCAAGAAAAAAGGGCGCGTCGTGGAGTGACGCGCCCTGAACCAACAATCTATGGCAACTGCGATAGTTGGAGCTTCATTGTAGGCAAAAAGCCCCGCGCGTACAGCCGACGCCATGGTCCGAAGCCGGAGTTGCGACCCAGCAACAGAGATGTTTTCCACAAGTTATCAACAATTTGGCCAAACAAGTGCAGGGGCAGGTTGTGGGCGATCTGTGGATCGGGAAGGGACAACCTGCGGGCTTCCCGTATGGTGGGGTTGGAGCTCCCGCATATGCCTGCAAGCGCCGATGAGGCATCCGGATTCTATCCAAAAAGGTCATTAGCCCGGCACCTATGCGAGTGGGCGCTCACGGTGCCGGCCAAACGGTCGAGCTCCCAAAAAATTTTTCCGCTTGGCTCCAGCGCCACAAACAAGACCCCAAACCCGACTGCGAGGTGGGGCCTTGCTGCGACTTCCTACTGCAGCCGCCGCCGGCGCGGCGCCTTCACCGCGCCGGGCGGATCAACAGGTAAGTGGCCAGCTCGCCGCGCCGCAGCAGCACGGGGATCGGCTTGCTCTTGTCGACACGCGCCACCGTGGCGTCGAACTCCTTGACGCTGTTGATCTCCGTGTTCCCGATCGCCGTGATGACGTCCCCCTCGCGGATGCCGGCTCGCAGCGCGCCGTCGGTGACGGACTCGACCCGCACGCCGCCCTTGACCTTCAGCTCGCGCTTCTGCGCATCGGTCAGGTCACTCACGACGAGCCCGATCGACTGCGCGGCCGGCGATCCTTTCGGTCGCTCGTTGTTCCTCTCCGCCGTGGGACGGACGGCCTTCTCGGGCTCGATCTCGGCCACGGTGATCGTCAGGTCGCGCGTGGCGCCGCGGCGGAACACCGTCATGTTGGTCCGCGTGCCCGGCTTGGTGTTGCCGACCAGCCGCGGCAGGTCCGTCGCCCGGTCGATCAGCTTGCCGTCGAAGCGAGTGATGATGTCCCCCGCCTCGAGGCCCGCCTTGTCGGCCGGCGAGCCGCTCTCGACGCTGCGCACCAGGGCGCCCTGCGGCTTGCCCAGCCCGATCGACTCCGCCACGTCCTTGGTGACCTGGTCGATGTGAACACCGATCCGGCCGCGCGAGACGCGCCCCGACACCCGCAGCTGTTCGCTCACCCGGATCGCCTCGTCGATGGGGATCGCGAACGAAATGCCCATGAAGCCCCCCGAGCGCGAGTAGATCTGGCTGTTGATGCCAACCACCTCGCCGCGCATGTTGATCAGCGGCCCGCCCGAATTGCCGGGGTTGATCGCCACGTCGGTCTGGATGAACGGGAGGTAGTCGCCGGTGTCGCGCTGCTTCGCGCTCACGATGCCGGCCGTGACGGTGTTCTCCAGGCCGAAGGGCGAGCCGATCGCCATCACCCATTCGCCGACCTTGAGCCGGTTGATGTCGCCGACCTTCACCGCCGGCAGGCCCGTCGCGTCGATCTTCACCACGGCGACGTCGGTGCGCTTGTCGGCGCCGATGATCCTGGCCTTGAACTCGCGCTTGTCCGGCAGCGTGACGATCACCTCGTCGGCGCCCTCGACCACGTGCGCGTTGGTCATCACGAAGCCGTCGGTGGTCAGGATGAATCCCGAGCCGACGCCGCGCGGCGTTTCCTCGTCGGAGGGCGGCCGGTTCGGTCGCGGCGAGCGCGGCGTGCCCGGCAGCGGCTGCCCGAAGAAGCGCCGGAAGAACTCCTGCATCTCCTCGTCCATCGGGCCGGCGCCGCCGGGGCTGGCGCTTTGCCGCGCCCGCTCCAGCGTGCGGATGTTGACCACCGCCGGCCCGACCTGCTCGACCAGGTCGGTGAAGTCCGGCAGGGCGCGCCCCTGCGCCACGACCGGCTTGGCCGGCATCACCGCCACCGTGCCGGCGATCGCCAGGACGGCGATGGCGGCATGGGCGCGAATCTTCTTCCACTCGATCCGGAACATATCGACCTCTCTCAAACGCAATCTGCAATGCTGGGCGCCGGCACGCGATGCGGCCACGGATGGGGGCGCCGCTGCAGCGGCGCCATCCCGCGTATGTGGGGACTTATTTGATCCGCTCAAGATTCTGCGCGAAGACCCTGAGCGTTTGGGGCGGAGCCTCGCCGACCGCGGTGAGCCACCAGTCCTGCACGCGCTGCGTCAGCGTCTGCGTGGCACCGCTCGCGAACAGCCCTTCCTGCTGGTGGCGCTTCGCGTCGTAGGTCTCCAGGAACAGCGACACCGCTGCGAGCCCATCCGAAAAGATCCACTGGATGTTGCCTTCGGCCGAAGCCGCGCCCGGACGCCTGTAGCAGTTCACCGCCTTGAAGCCGGGTACGGCGGCGCGCAGCTGCCACCCTTCGGCGGCGGCGCTGCACTTCGCGGCGTCCGCCTTCTCGACGCGCCAGCCACCGGTGGCGGCCATCATCTGGCTGAGCTTGTCCGCACGCACCGGTGCGTCGAGCTGCAATTCGGAAAACGCCGCCTGCTCGAGCACGACGTGGTCGAGGTCGAGCGTCTGCAGCTTCACCACGAGGCCGCTCTTCTTCTCGCTCCAGATGCGATACCCGTAGCGAAGCTGGTCCTTCGGCATCAGGTGGACGACGTCGGCCGTGAAGCCGGCGACGCGGTCGCTGCCAATGCGGCGGGCCGCGTAGAACTCGGGAATCGAGCTCTCGCTGGACTTCAGCAGGTCGGGAAACAGGCCCAGCGACTCGCGCCGCTCGGTGCGCGCGACCCTGGCTTCGGGCAGGAAGGTGACCACTTCGTCGTTGCGCCGGAAGGTGGAGCGCGGCGTGCCGGTCAGCGACTCCACCCGCTCCAGCTGCTGGCGGCCGTCGCACGCGTGCCAGATGCGCGCGCTGGACATCGCGCCGGTGTTGGACGAGACGACCAGCGTGCCGACATAGTTGCGGCGGCGGGAGGCCTCGTGCATGCGCTCGAGCCACTCGGCGACGCCGCGCTCCTCGGCCTTGCCCGCGGCCACCGGCTGCAGCAAGGGCGAGCCGGATTGCGCCACCGCGGCCTCGATCAGGCCGAGCCCCCAGAGGGCCACCATGCTGCGGCGGCCCACGCCCCGATGCTGCGACTGCGCCTGCGTCTGCGTCTGGTGCATGCTGCGGGTCAGCGGCCTGGCGCTTCGAAGGTGGCGTTGCGCACGAAGCCCGTCGACATCTGCAACGCCGAGGCGCCGCCGAGCTGGCGGTGCGCCGCCAGCAGTTCATCAAGTTGCGGGTTGCGGATCATCACGCCCTGCTCGCCGGCGGTCAGCACGGTGCCGGCAGGCGCCTTGGCAATTTCGGGCGAAGCCGGCCTGGCCGGCAACCCGCCCACCAGGGACCACGCCATGGCGCCGACGGCCGCAACCGAGGCGAGGCCCGCCACCATCTTCCAGCGGAAGCTGCGGTCGTTGGCCGCCTCGTCGCGCCGCGGCGCTGCGGCGACTTCCGCCATCGCACGCGGCACCAGCGGCGGCTCGTCCTGCAGGCGGCGCTGCAGCCGCTCCAGGAACGCCGACGGCGAACTGGCCACGGCCAGTTCGCCCGAACGCAGCACGTCGCCGATCAGGTGGTATGCCTGCCAGGCCTCGCGCGCCGCCGGATCGGACGCCGCGAGCTCGACACCCCGCGCGAAGGCGTCGCCCTGCAGCTGGCCGTCGGCCAGCGCCGAAATGAGTTCCTGCGTCTGCATCTGTTCCATCACATCACCTCGCGCCGTCTCACCAGCGCTTGCCCGTCTGGTTTTCCAGCATGGGCTTGACCTTGGCCGAAATCGCCTCGCGCGCCCGGAAGATCCGCGAACGCACGGTCCCGATGGGGCAATTCATCACTTCCGCGATCTCTTCGTAGCTCAGACCGTCGATCTCGCGCAAGGTCACCGCCTGCCGCAGTTCGTCCGGCAGCGCCTCCATGGCCGAGTTGACGGCGGCCGCGATTTCCTTGGCCGCCAGCACGGTTTCGGGGGTTTCGGCGCTGGTTAGTTCGTTCTCCACCGAGGAAGTTTCATCTTCCTCGTCGCCGCCGCCGCGCAAGGTGGTCTCCGAAACCAGCGGATCGCGCTTCAGGTCCACCAGGGCCTTCTTGGCGGTATTGACCGCGATCCGGTACAACCAGGTGTAGAACTGGGCCTCGCCGCGGAACTGGCTGAGGGCCCGGTACGCCCGGATGAAGGTCTCCTGCGCGATGTCCTCGACCAGGTCCGAGTCGCGCACCATTCGCCCGATCAGCCGCTCGATGCGGCGCTGGTACTTGATCACCAGCAGCTCGTAGGCCTTCTGGTCCCCGGCTACGGTGCGCTCCACCAGCATCAGGTCGGTGTCCGCCGGGCTGGGGGGAGGAGCGGGAGTCGTTCTTGTCATGGTTTCGCTGCCGGCGGCTCGGCATCCGGCAGCGCTGCGGGTTCGGCGCGCGAATATACCGCACGCCGCAGCTCATCCCACCGTTCGCCGCCGCCGCGCTCCAGCCAGAACCAGGCACCGCCGCCGGCTGCCCGGAAGCGCACGAGCACCAGGTGCTGGGCATCGAGGGCGACCCGCACTTCGCCAGGCAGGCCGTGGCCGCCGTCTGGCGTCCACGTCCAGGCCGACCCGTCCCAGGCCAGCACGCCGCGCGGCGCGCGCCACCAGGCCAGCAGGGCGACCAGCCCGGCAACGGCCACCGCCGCCCAGGCCAGTGCCAGCCGCCAGAAAGCCACCTCGGCCTGGGCGGCCCAGAGCAGCGCCCCGGCCAGCCCGCACAGCCACAAGGCTGCGGCGAAGGCGCCCGCCCAACGAGAACGCCCCACCGGATAGCTCACCGATGGGGCGTCGTGCATGCTGCCGCCGGTTCTTCAGTCGCGGGCGCGTTGCGGGCAGCGCACCTCAGCCGGCCCGCTTGAAGACGAGCGTGCCGTTGGTGCCGCCGAAGCCGAAGTTGTTCTTCATCGCCACCTCGATCTTCATGTCACGCGCCGTGTTGGCGCAGTAGTCCAGGTCGCACTCGGGGTCCTGGTTGAAGATGTTGATGGTCGGCGGGCTCTTCTGCTCGTGCACGGCCAGCACGGTGAACACCGACTCGATCCCGCCGGCCCCGCCCAGCAGGTGGCCGGTCATGGACTTGGTGGAATTGACCACCACCTTGCGCGCGTGTTCGCCGAGCGCGAGCTTGATGGCGTTGCTCTCGTTGAGGTCGCCGAGCGGCGTGGAAGTGCCATGGGCGTTCAGGTAATCGACCTGGTCGGCGTTGATGCCCGCGTTGCGCAGCGCGCCGACCATGGCCCGGCGGGGCCCGTCCACGTCCGGCGCGGTCATGTGGTAGGCGTCGGCGCTCATGGCAAATCCGGCCAGCTCGGCATAGATCTTCGCGCCGCGGGCCTTCGCATGCTCGTATTCCTCGAGCACCAGCACGCCGGCGCCTTCGCCGAGCACGAAGCCGTCGCGGTCCTTGTCCCAGGGGCGGGAGGCGGTCTTCGGGTCGTCGTTGCGGGTGGAAAGCGCGCGGGCCGCGGCGAAACCGCCGATGCCCAGCGGCGACACGCAGGATTCCGCGCCGCCGGCAATCATGACGTCGGCGTCGCCGCTTTCGATCAGGCGGCCCGACAGGCCGATCGCGTGCAGGCCGGTCGTGCAGGCGGTGACGACCGCGATGTTGGGACCCTTGTAGCCGAACTTGATCGACACGTGCCCCGAGATCATGTTGATGATGGAGGCCGGCACGAAGAACGGCGAGATCCGGCGGGGACCGCGCGAGGCCAGCTCGGCGTGCGTCTGCTCGATCATCGGCAGGCCGCCGATGCCCGACCCGATGTTGCAGCCGATGCGCGCCGCCAGTTCCGGATCGAGCGCGTCGCCGGTGGGCAAGCCACTGTCCTTGACGGCCTGGAAAGCCGCGGCGAGTCCCAGATGGATGAAGCGGTCCATGTGGCGGGCTTCCTTCTCGGGCATGTAGTCGCCGATGTTGAAGCCCTTGACCTCGCCGGCGAACCGGCAGCCGAAGTTGGCGGCGTCGAATTGCGTGATCAGGTCGATGCCGCTCGTGCCCGCCAGGAGCGTGGCCCACGACTCGCCGACCGAATTGCCGACCGGCGACACGCAGCCCAGTCCCGTGACGACCACGCGGCGGCGCGTCATGCCGGCGCTCCCGAGTGGACGGCGCAAGCCGCGTCACCCCGAGCGGGAGGGTGCTGCGACTGGAGGCGATTCTCGACAGCGGGCATTCGCTCAGGCCTTCTGGTGCGCGTTGGCGTAGTCGATGGCGTTCTGCACCGTGGTGATCTTCTCCGCGTCCTCGTCGGGGATCTCGATGCCGAACTCGTCTTCGAGCGCCATCACCAGTTCCACCGTGTCAAGCGAGTCGGCACCGAGGTCGGCCACGAAAGCCTTTTCGTTGGTGACCTGCGACTCTTCCACGCCGAGTTGCTCGGCGATGATTTTCTTGACACGTGCTTCGATATCGCTCATGGGTTCCCTCAGAGGGTTTGTGAATGAATCCGCGATTTTAGCGCCCCACCACGACCGTTCGGGGCCGGCCCCGGACGGGGCGGCTCCGCCGGCATGGACCCGGCCGCGCGGACGGGCCGCGCGGCCGGCGCGCTTCACGCCATGTACATGCCGCCGTTGACGTGGATTTCCTGGCCTGTCACGTAGCCGGCCCGGGGCGACGCCAGGAAGGCGACGGCAAAAGCGATGTCCGCCGGCTGCCCGAGGTGGCCCAGCGGAATCTGCTGCAACAACCCCTCCTGCTGCGCCGGCGGCAGGCCGGCGGTCATGTCGGTCTCGATGAAGCCGGGCGCGATGCAGTTGACGGTGATCTTGCGGCTGCCCAGTTCGCGCGCCAGCGCGCGCGTCATGCCGGCCACGCCGGCCTTGGCCGCGGCGTAGTTCGCCTGGCCCGGGTTGCCGCTCGCGCCGACGACCGACGTGATGTTGATCATCCGGCCGTAGCGCTGCTTCATCATCGTCTTCATGGCGGCGCGGCACATGCGGAACACCGCCTTGAGATTGGTGTCGAGGACGGCGTCCCAGTCCTCGTCCTTCAGGCGCATCGCGAGCATGTCCCGGGTGATGCCCGCATTGTTCACGAGGACGTGCAGGCCGCCCTGCCCGGCGGCGACCCGGTCCACCAGCGCCTGCGCGGCGGCACCGTCGTTGACGTCGAGGACGGCGCCCGAGCAGCCCGGCCAGGCCGAAAGCGCCTGCCCGATCGCCGTGGCGCCAGCCTCCGACGTCGCCGTGCCCACCACCTTCATTCCCTGCTGCGCCAGTTCCAGCGCGATCGCCGCGCCGATGCCGCGGCTCGCGCCGGTGACCAGCGCCACCTGGCCCTGCATGCTGGCGGTCATGCAAGCACTCCCTTCACTTCGGCGAGGGTGGCCGGGTCGTACATCGCCGCGGACGTGAGTTCCGGCGCGATGCGCTTGGTCATGCCGGCCAGCACCTTGCCAGGGCCGCACTCGACGATCGCGGACGCACCCATCGCCGCGATGGCGCGCACGCAGTCGACCCAGCGCACCGGCCCGAACGCCTGCTGGTACAGCGCGGCGCGGATGCGGTCGGGATCGGATTCGACCTTGGCCTCGATGTTGTTCACGACCGGGATGCGCGGCGCGGCAAAGGCCGTGGCGGCGAGCTGGCGCTGCAGCCGTTCCGCGGCCGGCTTCATCAGGCTGGAATGGAACGGGGCGGACACCGGCAACGGCAGCGCCCGCTTGGCCCCGTTGGCCTTGAGCACCTCGCAGGCCTTCTCGACGGCGGCCTTGCTGCCGGCGATCACGGTCTGCACCGGATCGTTGAAGTTCACGGCCTCGACGACCTCGCCGCTGTTCGTGCCGAACGTGCGCACCGCTTCGGCGCAGCCGTCGACGACCTGCTGTGCCGCGAGGCCGAGGATGGCCGCCATCGCGCCGGTGCCGACCGGCACCGCCTCCTGCATGGCCTGCGCGCGAAAGCGCACCAGCGGCGCCGCGTCGGCCAGCGTGAGCACGCCGGAGGCGACCAGCGCCGAGTATTCGCCCAGCGAGTGGCCGGCGACGACCGAGGGCGGCGCGCCGCCCTCGGCCAGCCACGCGCGCCAGGCCGCCACGCCGGCCACCAGCATCACCGGCTGGGTGTTGGTCGTGAGGGCCAGCGTCTCCTTGGGACCTTCCTTGATCAGGCGGCCGACGTCCTCGCCCAGGGCGTGGGACGCTTCCTTGACGGTGGCGGCGACAGCCGGGTGGTCGCCCCAGGCGTCGAGCATGCCGACGGCCTGCGAGCCCTGGCCCGGAAAGACGAATGCAAACGATTTCATGGTTGCTCTCTCGCGAGGGAAAAGCGGGACCGGCGTGCGCTCAGAAGTCGAGCAGCACCGCGCCCCACGTGAAGCCGCCGCCGACGCCCTCGAGCATCAGCGTGTCGCCGCGGGCGATCCTGCCGCCGCGCACCGCCGCATCGAGCGCGAGCGGGATCGAGGCGGCCGAGGTGTTGCCGTGCTGGTCGACGGTGACGATCACCTTGTCCAGCGGCAGCTTCAGCTTCCGGGCCGTGCCCTGCATGATGCGGATGTTGGCCTGGTGCGGAATGAGCCAGTCGATGTCGGCCTCGGTGCGACCGGCCTTGGCCAACGCCGCCCGGGCCGCGCTCTCGAGCACGCCCACGGCCAGCTTGAACACGGCCTGGCCGTCCATCTTCAGCAGCGGGTCGCCGAGCACCTTGCCGCCTGACACGGTGCCCGGGACGCACAGGATGCCGACATGCCTGCCGTCGGCGTGCAGGTCGGTGGCGAGAATGCCGGGCGTATCGGAGGCTTCCAGGACGACGGCGCCGGCGCCGTCGCCGAACAGCACGCACGTCGTGCGGTCGTCGAAGTCCAGGATGCGCGAGAACACTTCGGCGCCGATCACCAGCGCCTTGCTCGCGCTGCCGGTGCGGATCATCGCGTCGGCGATGGTCAGCGCGTAGACGAAGCCGCTGCAGACCGCCTGCACGTCGAACGCCGGGCAACCGGCGATGCCCAGCTTGTGCTGCAGGATGCAGGCCGCCGACGGGAAGACCATGTCGGGGGTCGACGTCGCCACGATGATGAGGTCGATGTCCTGCGGGCCGACGCCCGCAGCCTCCATGGCGCGCCGCGCGGCCTGCGCACCGAGGTCGCTCGACGTCACGTCCGGCTCCGCGAAGTGGCGGGCCCGGATGCCGGTGCGCTCCACGATCCAGTCGTCCGAGGTCTCGACCCCGCGCGCCGCCAGTTCGGCGGCCAGTTCGGCGTTGGTGACGCGGCGGGGCGGCAGGAAACTGCCCGTCCCGGCGATGCGCGAATATGTGGTCATGAGGAAGTGAGCATCTTTTCGAGCGGCTGCGCGTCGTCCGCGGGGGAGACCAGCAGCGGCCGCGCATGCGCGATGCGCGCCTGCACGCGCTCCAGCAGCTTGTGCCGGGCCGCATCATACGCGCGGTTGAGGGCGTGCTCGAAGGCGAACGCGTCCGCCGAGCCGTGGCTCTTGAAGACCAGCCCGCGCAGCCCGAGCAGCGCGGCGCCGTTGTAGCGGCGATAGTCGACGCGCTTCTTGAACGCGGCGAGGACCGGATAGGCGACCAGCGCCGCCAGCTTCGTCAGCGGATGGCGTGAGAACTCCTCGCGCAGGAAGCCGCCGACCATGGTCGCCAGCCCTTCGCTCGTCTTGAGCATCACGTTGCCGACGAAGCCGTCGCACACGACGATGTCGACGGTGCCCTTGTAGATGTCGTTGCCCTCGACGTTGCCGAGGAAATTGAGGTCCCCCGAGGCGGCCGCGGCGCGCAGCAGCTCGCCGGCGCGCTTGATCACCTCGCTGCCCTTGATCACCTCCTCGCCGATGTTGAGCAGTCCGACCGAAGGAGCCTCGTCCTCGTTCATCGCCGACACCAGGGCCGAGCCCATGACCGCGAACTGCAGCAGGTGCTGCTCGGTGCAGTCGACGTTGGCGCCGAGGTCCAGCACGGTGGTGGCGCCGCCCTTCGCATTGGGCATCGGCGAGGCGATGGCTGGCCGGTCGATCCCCTCCACGGTCTTGAGCAGGTAGCGGGCCAGTGCCATCAGCGCGCCGGTGTTGCCGGCCGACACGGCCGCGTCGGCCCGGCCGTCCTTCACCTGCTGGATCGACACCCGCATCGAGGAGTCCTTCTTGCGCCGCAACGCAATCTCGACCGAGTCGTCCATGGCCACCACTTCGGAGGCATGCAGGGCGGTGGCGCGCGGGTGCTGGAACGCGGACAGGCTGTCGGGCGCGCCGACCAGCAGCAGGTGCGCCTCGGGGTGCCGCTCGAGAAAATGCCGGCAGGCGGGCAAGGTGACCTGGGGGCCGTGGTCGCCCCCCATGCAGTCAACAGCCAGAGTAGTCATGGCCTCAAATGTAGAGCCTTTTGGAGAGGCATCCAGGGCGCGCCGGGCGCGGCGAAGCGGCGGCGCATAGAACAAAGGCCCGTGCTGCGCCAGCAGCCGGGCCTTGCCGCGAAGCCAGCCGGGTTCAGGCTTCGTTCTTGGTCTTCAGCACCTTGCGGCCACGGTAGAAGCCGGTGGGGCTGATGTGGTGACGCAGGTGGGTTTCGCCGGTGGTCGGCTCCACGGCGATGCCGGGCACCACCAGCGCGTTGTGCGAGCGGTGCATGCCGCGCTTGGACGGCGATTTCTTGTTCTGTTGAACGGCCATGATGGGCTCCTGTATCGGAAGGCCCGCGCTGGAGGCGAGGCCTGGAAAGTTGGCGAAAGAACGCGCAGGGCAGGCGCGCGAAGCCCATGATTATAACCGACCCGGATTACTTGTCCTGGTTCCGGCCGATCTTGAGCTTGCCGAGCGCGGCGAAGGCGCTTTCGCGGCGGTCGGAAGCCTCCTCGAAGTCCTCGTCCTGGACCTGCATCCTGACCGGCTCGGGACACACCTCGTGCCGCGGCGCCAGCGGCATCTCCATCAGCAGCTCGTCTTCCACCAGCTCCACCAGGTCGAAGCTGCGGCTGACCGCCAGCACGTCTTCTTCCGCCTGTTCGTCCTCGGCCGCCGCCATGTCCTCGTCCGCGGCGAAGCGGAAAGACCGGTCGACGGCCAGGGGCACCTCCACCGGCCCGAGGCAGCGCTGGCAGGTGAGCGGCAGCACGGCATCGGCCTTCAGGTGCAGCCAGATCTCGGGATGCACGTGGCGGGGATTGCGCATCTCGCCGGCGGCGGACCAGTTCAGCTCGCAGGGCCCGCCGCGCCCCTGCGTCTCCGCCATCAGGCGCTCGTGCTGCCGGACGGGCTCGCGGCCGCTGAGCGTCGCACCCTCCTCGGCAAAGCGCCGGACGTCGAGCCGGCGGGCGGTGAACTCCTTGGACATGGAACCAGTGTAAGAGAATCGGGCCATGCCAGAGCCCTCTTTCCTTCCGCCGGCGCCGTCCGTGGTGCTGGGCTCCACGTCGCCGTACCGGCGCGAACTGTTGTCACGGTTGAAGCTGCCCTTCGAGGTCGCGGCGCCGGACGTGGACGAGACGGCGCTGCCGGGCGAGGCCCCGGCCGCGTTGGCGCGGCGGCTGGCGCTCGCGAAGGCGCGGGCGGTGGCGGCGCGCTACCCCGAGGCGGCGGTGATCGGCTCCGACCAGGTCGCGGACCTCGACGGCGAGGCGCTGGGCAAGCCCGGCAGCCATGACCGGGCCGTGGCGCAATTGCGCCGGATGCGCGGCCGCACTGTCATCTTTCACACGGCGCTGGCAGTGGTCTGCGCCGCGCGGGGCTTCGAGCAGGCCGACCTCGCGCCGGTCCGGGTCACCTTCCGCAGCTACGACGACGACGAGATCGAGGCCTACCTGCGGTCGGAACAGCCTTACGACTGCGCCGGCAGTGCCCGCAGCGAGGGGCTCGGCATCGCGCTGCTGGAGGCGATCGACAGCGACGACCCGTCCGCGCTGGTCGGCCTGCCCCTGATCCGCACCGCGCGCATGCTGCGAGCCGCCGGGGTGAAGATCCTGTGAGCCGGGGCAGCCACGGCCGCCTCTACCTCGTTCCGGCGCCGCTGGATTTCGGCTGCGCCGTGCAGGGACCGCTGCTGCAGGTGCTCCCGGCCGGGACCATCGAGGTCGCGGCACGCCTGACCCACTGGATCTGCGAGAACGCGAAATCGGCGCGCGCCTTGCTCAAACGGGTCGGCGAGGTGCAGCCGCTAGCCGCCCCCGTTCGCGAGCAGGCGATCGTGGAACTGCCGCGGGACGTGCACAAGAAGGGCGACCACGAAGGCGGGTTCGACGCCCGGCCACTGCTCGCGCCCGCACTGGAAGGACATGACGTCGGCCTGCTCAGCGAAGCCGGGATGCCGGCGGTCGCCGATCCGGGTGCCTCCGTCGTCCGCGCGGCCCATCAACTCGGCGTCGAAGTCGTGCCCCTGGTCGGACCGGCCGCCCTGCTGCTGGCGCTGGCGGGCAGCGGACTGAATGGCCAGAACTTCGCGTTCGTCGGCTACCTGCCGCAGGAAGCGGCGGCTCGCACCCAGCGCCTGCGTGAACTGGAGGCGCTCGCGCTGCGCACCGGCCAGACCCAGATGTTCATCGAGACCCCTTACCGCAACGCGGCGGTGTGGGACGCCCTGCTGAAGGCGCTGCAGCCGGCTACGCGGGTGTGCGTCGCGAGCGGCCTCACGTTGCCCCAGGCCATGGTCCGCACGCTGCCAGTGAACGCCTGGCGCCAGCAGCCGGCACCCGTGGCGAACGACACGCCGGCGGTGTTCGCGATCGGGCGGTAGGAAAGCGGACAGCTGGACAGCCGAACGCAAAAGCCGCAAAGGAGACGCAGAAGCCGCAAAAAGGGACGAGGTGGTCCGGTTCTGCTTCTCCTGCTTTCTTTGCGGCTTCTGCGCTGTTTCTGCGACTTCTGCGTACGGATGTCCGACTTACCGCAGCGACGGCACCGACCGCGCCGCGCGAACGGCGCCCTCGCCCACCGCCGCGCCGAACCGCTTGGCCAGCCGCTCGGCCACGTTCTCGCGGCGGGTGTAGTCCACCAGTTCTTCCGCCTTCACGATCTCGCGGGCCACGAAGTCCAGGTTGCCCAGCTGGTCGGCCAGGCCCAGTTCCACCGCCTGCTGCCCGGTCCAGAACAGCCCGCTGAACAGTTCCGGCGTCTCCTTGAGCCGCTTGCCGCGCCCGGCCTTGACCGCGTCGATGAACTGGCGGTGGATCTGGTTCAGCATCGATTGCGCGTACTCGCGATGGCGTTCGGTCTGGGGGCTGAACGGATCGAGGAAGCCCTTGTTCTCGCCGGCGGTCATCAGGCGGCGCTCGACGCCCAGCTTGTCCATCAGGCCGGTGAAGCCGAAGCCGTCCATCAGCACGCCGATGCTGCCGACGATGCTGGCCTTGTCGACGAAGATGCGGTCGGCCGCCGCCGCGATGTAGTACGCCGCCGAAGCGCAGGACTCCTCGACCACCGCGTACACCGGCTTGTCGTGCTTGGCCCGCAGCCGCCGGATCTCGTCGTTGATGATCCCGGCCTGCACCGGGCTGCCGCCCGGGGAGTTGATCAACAGGACCACGGCCTTCGCGCCCTGGTCCTCGAAGGCGCTGCGCATCGCGGCCACCACATTCTCGGCGCTGGCGTCGGCTTCGGACGCGATCTCACCCTTCAGCTCGACCACCGCCGTGTGCGGCGTGGTCACGTCCGTGCTCGGCGCGCCGCGGTACACCAGCGTCCACACCAGGAAGACGAAGAACGCCAGCCACGCCAGCCGGATGACGCTGCGCCAGCGCCGGGCGCGGCGCTGCTCGTCGAGCGTCGCGAACATGAGCCGTTCGAACGCGGTGCGCTCCAGCACGGCCTCGCGGCTGCCACGCTCGGCTGGAACCGTGTCGGCGCTGGCCCGGGGCTCCGACCCCGATGCCTGGGGCGGTTGCGGCTCATTCATGTCGGAACTCGAGTGGTTTCAGGTTGTAGGCAGTATGCCAGTGCACCACGCCATCGCGCTCGCTGAGCCCGATCTTCACGAGCCCTCCGCGACAGGGCCCGCCGGCGCACGCGCCGGTATCGGGCTGGTAGGTGGCGCCATGGGTGCCGCACAGCAGCCAGCGGCCGGTGTCGTCGAAGAACCGGTTCGGCTGCCAGTCCATCTCCATCGCGACATGGCTGCACCGGTTCAGGTAGGCATGGACCAGGCCCTGGTAGCGGATGGCGAAGGCGCGGCAGGTCTGGCCGCCGTACACCACGTCGAACGGCACGGCGGCGCCGCCGTCCACCAGCTCGCCCGAATTGCACAAGGGGAAGGTTTCGCTCACGGCTCACGCATTGGCGACCAGCCATTCACGCAGGTCGGCGACGGAATGGGCGATGTACAGCGGGTTCAGGCTGTGGAACTCGCCCGGTTCGTGCGCCCCGTAACTGACCCCCACGGCCGGGCAGCCGGCGTTGACTGCCATCTGCAGGTCGTGGGTCGTGTCACCGATCATCAAGGTGCGCTCGGGATCGGTGCCGAACTCGCGCATCAGCTCCTGCAGCATGAGCGGATTCGGCTTGCCGGCGGTTTCGTCGGCGGTCCGCGAGCCGTTGAACGTGCCTTGCAGCTGGACGGTGCGCAGGACGTCGTCCAGCCCGCGCCTGGACTTCCCCGTCGCCACGGCCAGCCAGTGCTGCCGCTGCTTCAGTTCGTCGAGCAGCGCCAGGACGCCCGGGAACAGGCTCAGGTCGTTCTGGCGGGCCAGGTAGTGGTGGCGGTAGCGCTCGCCGAGCTGCGGGTAGCGCTCGGCCGGCACGTCGGGGGCCGCGTGCGCCAGGGCCTGCATCAGGCCCATGCCGATGACGTAGGCGGCCGCCTTGTCCGTCGGTCTCGCGCCGCCGACGTCGATCACCGCCTGCTGGATGCAGCGCACGATGATGGCGGTGGAATCGAACAGCGTGCCGTCCCAGTCGAAGGCGATCAGGTCAAAGCGGCGGGGACGGTGCGGCGGCATGGTCGCGGAATTTCTTCAGTTCGGGGGGGAGCGGGGCCAGCAGTTCGACGCGCTCGCCGGTGGCCGGGTGATCGAACTGTAACCGCCACGCATGCAGGAACATGCGCTTGAGGCCCAGCTTTTGCAAGAGCTTGTTCAGCTCGAAATCGCCGTACTTGTCGTCGCCGGCGATCGGATGCCCTTGCGAGGCGAGGTGGACCCGGATCTGGTGGGTCCGCCCGGTCTTGATCGTGACTTCGAGCAGCGTAAAGATGCCGCCCTCGGCCCCGTGCCCTGCCGCCGGCGGAAGCGGGAGCTTCAACTGCCGCGCCACCTTGACCAGGGTAATCGAGCGCATCCCGTCGGGATCGTCGCGGCCCACGACCTTCACCCTGCGCTCGCCGTCGGCCTGCAGGTACTTGTGCAGCGGCACGTCGATCACCTTCTTGCTGGCCGGCCAGTCGCCCGCCACGAGCGCCAGGTAGGTCTTGCCGGTCTCGCGCTGGCGGAACTGGTCCTGCAGGGCCAGCAGCGCGGACCGCTTCTTGGCCACCAGCAGGATGCCGGAGGTCTCCCGGTCGAGCCGGTGCACGAGTTCCAGCATGCGGGCGGCCGGGCGGGCGCGCCGCAACTGCTCGATGACGCCGAAGCTGACGCCGCTGCCGCCGTGCACGGCCACGCCCGCCGGCTTGTCCACGGCCAGCAGATGCTCGTCCTCCAGCAGGACGGGGAACTCGCGGGCCGGCACCGCCAGCTCCGCCTTCTCCGCCACCGCCTCGGAGATCCTCACCGGGGGCAGGCGCACCGTGTCGCCGGCCGCGACCCGCGTGTCGGCCGCCGCCCGCCCCTTGTTCACCCTTACTTCACCGCTGCGGATGATCCGGTAGACGTGGGTCTTGGGAACGCCCTTGAGCTGGCGAAGCAGGAAGTTGTCGAGGCGCTGCCCGGCGGATTCCTCGTCCACCTGCACCGATTTCGCCCCGCCGGTTGCAGGCGGCGGTCGCGCCCCTATAATCTGTTTCACCGACGTAACGCTGTAAGTGGTTGATTTGGCTTGGAGTTTAGTCCAGGCACTCCACCGGCCACGTTGGCAAGGTCGATGCCACCTCCGCCTGCGAGCGCGCAGATTGCCAGACAGATGCTGGCGATGGCGAGCCGGGCTGGGGTCAAGCGGCACTTTGAAACACCGATACGGAATAAACACTTTCGCGAGCAGCACGCTCGCGAACGGACCAAGGCGAGAACTCCCGATGTTGATGGCGATCCTCATGGCCTGCTGGCGGTGGCTCACAGCCCCGGCCCGCGCCTGGGCGTCGCCGCCACCCCGCGACCCGCGGGTGGGGTCCGCTGCCATCGTGCTGGCGCCACAGCGCCAGCGGGGCAGCCCCTTCTTCGCCCTCCTCCACGCGCCCTTGCCACGCTTGCTGAGTTAGCACTCGGCTCGCACTGGCTCCCAGGCAATTCCATCCGTTTCGAAGCGTCGGCCCGGCATCGTTGACCCCTCCAGGGTCGCATGGTGAGAAGTTGCGGGACGCGCCGGCGGACGGCGTCCCCGCTGCAGCTGCAAGAAAAGGGTGACGCGATGAAGCGGATGCTGATCAACGCCACGCAGGCGGAAGAACGCCGGCTGGCGATCGTCGATGGACAGAAGCTCCTCGACTACGAGATCGAGATCGAAGGGCGCGAACAGCGCAAGGGCAACATCTACAAGGCCGTGGTGACGCGGGTCGAGCCTTCGCTCGAAGCCTGCTTCGTCGACTACGGCGAGGACCGCCACGGCTTCCTGCCGTTCAAGGAAATCTCCAAGAGCTACTTCGCGCAGGGCGTGCCGGTGTCGCAGGCCCGGATCAACGACGTGATCCGCGAAGGCCAGGAACTGCTGGTCCAGGTGGAGAAGGAAGAGCGCGGCAACAAGGGGGCGGCGCTCACCACGTTCATCTCGCTGGCCGGCCGCTACGTGGTGCTCATGCCCAACAACCCGCGCGGCGGCGGCGTGAGCCGGCGCATCGAAGGCGAGGACCGGGCCGAGCTCAAGGAGAACATGGACCAGCTGGAGTACCCGAACGGGATGTCCATCATCGCCCGCACGGCCGGCATCGGCCGCAGCGCGCCCGAGCTGCAGTGGGACCTGAACTACCTGCTGAAGCTGTGGAACGCCATCGACGGCGCCGCCAAGGGCGGCAAGGGCGCCTTCCTGATCTACCAGGAGTCCAGCCTGGTGATCCGCGCCATCCGCGACTACTTCAACAACGACATCGGCGACATCCTGATCGACACGGACGACATCTACGAGCAGGCGCACCAGTTCATGTCGCACGTGATGCCCGAGCACGCGATGCGGGTGAAGCGCTACCGCGACGATGCGCCCCTGTTCTCCAGGTTCCAGATCGAGCACCAGATCGAGTCGGCGTACGCCCGCGAGGTCAAGCTGCCTTCCGGCGGCGTGATCGTGATCGACCACACCGAAGCCCTGGTATCGATCGACGTCAACTCGGCGCGCGCCATCAAGGGCGGCGACATCGAGGAAACCGCCACCCGCACCAACCTGGAAGCGGCCGACGAAGTCGCGCGCCAGATGCGCCTGCGCGACCTCGGCGGCCTGATCGTCATCGACTTCATCGACATGGAGGAGAGCAAGAACCGCCGCGAGGTGGAGAGCCGCCTGCGCGACGCGCTGCGGCAGGACCGCGCCCGGGTGCAGTTCGGCACGATCAGCAAGTTCGGCCTGATGGAGATGAGCCGGCAGCGCCTGCGCCCGGCCCTGTCCGAAGGCGCGTCCGTCCCCTGCCCGCGCTGCGGCGGCCACGGCCACATCCGCGACACGGAAAGCTCCGCGCTGCAGATCCTGCGGATCATCCAGGAAGAATCGATGAAGGACGGCACGGCCGCCGTGCACGTGCAGGTGCCGGTGGAAGTCGCCTCGTTCCTGCTCAACGAGAAGCGCACCGAGATCGCGAAGATCGAGCTGAAGCAGCGGCTGGCGGTGATCATGGTGCCCAACAAGACGCTGGAAACGCCCAACTACCGGCTCGAGCGGCTCAAGCACGACGACCCGCGCCTGGACAACCTGCAGGCCAGCTACCACATGGCGCAGGACTACGAGGACGAGACCACGGTCACGCGCCGCACGCACGAGCGCAGCAACAAGCAGGAGCCTGTGATCAAGGGCGTCCTGCCCGACATGCCCGCGCCCATCGCCGAGCCGAAGCCCGAGCCGGTGAAGGCCGCCGCCCCGGTGCCGACGCCGGCACCGGCCATGGCGGCACCCGCGCCGGTGGCGGCGGAAGGCGGCTTCATGGGCTGGCTCAAGTCGCTGTTCGGCGGGGCGCCCGCCGCTGCGCCGGCGCCGGCCGCGCCCGCTGCCGCACCCGCGGCGAAGGAAGAACGCCGCGAGGGCCGGGGCGAAGGCCGGCGTGGCGGCCGCGGCGATGGCCGCGGCGGGCGTGACGGCGAACGCCAGGGCGGACGGCGCGGCGAGGGCCGCGGCCGGGACGAAGGCCGGCGCGAACGCGCGGCGGCCGAAGGCGCCGAGGGCCAGCCGCCGCGCCGCGAAGGCGAACCGCGTCGTGACGGCGAACAGCGCCGTGGCGACCGGCAGCGCGGCGAGCGCACCGACCGGGGCGAAGGCCGCGGCGACGAGCAGCGCGAAAGCCGTGGCGAGCGCCAGCGCGGCGAGCGCCGTGATGAGCGCCAGGACGGGCGCCAGGCCGCCGAGGGCCAGCCGGCCGAAGCCGGCGCGGTCGAGGCGCGTGGCGAGCGCCAGCCGCGCGGCGAGCGCGGTGAGCGTGGCGAGGGACGCCGCGAGCGCGGTGAACGTGGGGAGCGCGGTGAGCGTGGCGAAGGCCGGCGCGAGCGCGGCGAGCGCCGCGGCGAACGCGGCCCGCGCGAGGCGACGCCGGCCGAAGGCGCGGAGGTCGCGGCCCTGGCCGGGGCGGCAACGTCCGTCGGCGAGGTCGTCGAGAGCGGCGACCAGCAGTTGCCTCCGGCCGCCGACGCCGTCCTCGAGTCGCACACCCACCAGGACGGCAGCCGTGCCGCCGACCAGGGCGACGAGCGTCGCGAGCGCCGCTCGCGCGACCGCTACGGCCGTGACCGCCGCGAGCGCGGCGAGCGGCAGCCGCGCGAAGAGGCCGCCGAGGCCGCAGCCATGACCGAGGCGGCCGAGCCGCTCGACGAGGCGGCGCCGTCGCGGATGCGCTATCCCAGCGCCTTCGCGAGTGACGAGGCAGGCGACGAAGCGCCGGCCGCGCCGCAGGCCCAGCGCCCGCAGGCGCCGCCGGTCGCCCCGCCGCCGGCCGCAGCTGCTCCGGCGCCGGCACCGGCGCCGGCCCCCGCCGGCCTGCCCAGGGTGCAGCCGTTCCAGTTGCCGGTCGACCAGCTGGCGCAGATCGCGGAAGGCTCGGGGCTGCAGTGGGTCAATTCCGATGCGCAGAAGATCGCCGCCGCCCAGGCCGCGATGGCGGCCGAGCCGAAGCCCATCCACGTGCCGCGCGAGCGGCCGCCGGTGGTCGTGGTCGACGAAGGTCCACTGGTGCTGGTGGAAACGAAGCGCGACCTGCGCGAGCTGCGCCTGCCGTTCGAGCAGACCAGCCTGCCGTTGCAGTAATGGATGGGAGGCGCTTTCGGGCGCCTCGCGTCAGGTAATCCAACAGCCGGGACGCAGAAGCCGGCTTCTGCGTCGGCTGCCCGCTTCCGCTTCCTGCCGCCTTCAGGCGCTCGCCGCGCGCTTCCAGGCCTGTTCGGCCGCGGGCTGATCGCCGCGCTCCTCCGCCAGCAGCGCCAGCACGCGCCACGCGTTGCGGTGCAGGACCGGGTCGCGCAGGCTGATCGCCGCCTGGCCCATGAGCTGCTGCGCCTTGCCCCACAGCTGGCGCTTGACGCACGCCACCGCGGCCAGGTACTGCAGCGTCGCGTCGCGCGGGTTCTCGCGGTGCGCGGCCTCGATGCGGGCGAGCCAATCGGCGTCGATCGTCTCCAGCCCCTCCTCCAGCGCGTTCACCAGCTTGACCTTCAGGGGGTCGTCGAGCTGCGCCTGCTGCTCCCAGGCCGGCAGCAGCCACTCGCGCGCCAGGTGCGGGTCGCCGCCGAGCGCCGCCAGCCGCTGCGCGGCGTGGATGGCGAGTTCGGGCATCAGCCGTTCCGCCGGCTCCAACGATTCCCAGGCGCGCTGCAGCTGCGGGACGTCGTGGGCGTCGTTCAGCAGGTCCACCGCCAGCCCCCGCACGATGCTGTGGGCGGCGTCCGGCGAAAACGCACGGTGCTTCGCGAGCAGCCGCGCCGTCTCCAGCGCCTCGCCCGTGTGGCGCGACAGGCGCGCCGCCTTGAGCCGGATGCGCAGGGCCAGCGTGCGCCGCGCGGCGCCCTGCGACAGACCCTTGAGCCAGGTCATCGCGCCTTCCGGGTCGCGGTCCTGCAACGCCCAGCGCGCCGCGCGCATCAGCGCGCCCTCGCGCGTCTCCTGCGCTTCGCGCACCGGGGCGTGGACCAGCGCCTGCTGCAGGTGTTCATCGCGCGCGGCGCGGTCCTGCAGCGCCTGCGCGCTTTCGGCGGCGAGCAGGTGCGCGATCGCGCGGATCTGGGCCGCGTTCGCGAGCTTCTGCTCCGCCGCGCTCAGGGACTTCTCCTGCGCGAGCGACATCTCGGCCGCCTTGCGGGCGCGGATGAAGCGGCCGGCGAGCAGGTGGGAGATCGCATCGAGCAGGGACGCGTGGACGGCGCGTTCCTTCTGCTGGGCCCGCCAGCGCAGCGCCTGCCGCGGCAGGTCGAACAGCGCCGCCAGCGCGCGGAACGCCGCGTGCAGGAAGGCGAAGGCCAGGACCAGCAGCAGCACCACCAGGTTCAACGAGAGATCGACGCGGTACGGCGGCCAGAACAGCGTCACCGTGCCCTGGTTGTTGCCGGCGAACAGCGCGATCGCGACCGCGACGGCGAACAGGGCCAGCAGCCACAATGCGGCTCGCACTGCGGACTACCTTCCCGCGGCGGTCGTCGCCAGGACCGCCAGTGATTCGTCGATGCGCGGCAGTTCCACCGTGCGCAACTGCCCTTGCACCTGCTGGAGCAGGCTCACCGCGGCCTGCGTGCGGCGCGACGACGGATCGAAGTACTTGCGCAGCGCCAGCGCCGCGCCCGCGACGTCGGCCCGGGCGGCCTCGGTCTGCCGCGCCAGCAGGCCCAGCCGCGCGTTCAGCAGCTTCAGCTTGAGGTTCTCGCGCACGAAGAACGCCTGCTCCGGCGCGAGCAGCATCGCCTCGGGCTCGTCGATGCGGCTCACGCGCAGCAGGTTGCGCGCTTCCTCGCGCACCTCGGCCAGCGCGCGCTCCCACCAGGCCGGCGGCGCGGGCCGCTTGCGGGGCGCGGCCGGGGCCGTCGCCTGCGGCCCCACGGTGTTCGCGAGCGGCAGGTCGTCCGCCAGCCGCGCCAGTTCGTCGAGCTTGACCAGCAGCCCCGGGACGTCCGACACGCTCGCCGCGCGGACGCGGTCCATGTCGCGCGCGATCGCCGCCCGGGCTCGCGACAGCCGCGGCTGCCCCGATCGCTCCAGGCGCTGGTCGGCGCTGCGCAGGGCAGCCAGCAGGGGTTCGGCGCTGCCGGTGAGCTGCGCCTGCTGCTGCGCGAGCCGAAGGCCGGATTCGATGTCGACCACCAGGTTCTCGTCACGCGAGCGCGAGAGGCTCTGGATCAGCTCTTCGAGCTGGGAACGCTGCAGCGAGACTTCGGACAGGCGGGTTTCGGTCAGCGCCAGGCGCGCGGCCGTGTCGCGCGCCAGTTCCTGGGCCTGCCGTGCGGCCGCGCGCGCCTCGATCGCGTTGCTGCCGGCGTCGGCGCTCTGGCGGGCGAGCTGTTCCTGGATGTTGGCGAGCTTCTGCCACAGCAGGCCGCTCGCGACGAGCGCGAGCGCCGCCAGGATCGCGCTGAAGTACAGCATTCCGCGCGCCACCACCACGCCGGCGCTGCCGGCCGGCGGGGCGGCAACCGGCTCGGAGATTTCCACCACGGGCACCTGGCTGTCGACGATGGACGGGCTGGGAGGCGGGGAACTCATTGAAACGATTCTAGGACTGCCGTCACACCCTCCACGGAGGGACGTGACTCGCAAACAACACCGAAGCCGGCCTCGCGCGCGGCCTGCGCGATGCGCGGATGCGTGGCGACGGCGCGTGCCGCTTGCCACGACTGGCCGGGAAACAGGCCGCGCAGGTGGCCGATCGCCTCCGAGCTGCTGAAGAGCCACACGCCCCCGTTCGCGCCGGCGAGCGCGTCGGCACGCTGCTCTCCGTCCAGCACCGGCGGCGCCCGCCGGTAGGAGGCGACGGTCTCGACGACCGCGCCGGCCGCCGCCAGCTGGCGGGCGAGCCAGTCGCGCCCGGCGGCCACGCCGCCCGCGTCGCCGCCACGCACGATCAGCACGCGGTCGCCCGCGCGCACCTGCTGGCGCACCTGCGGCCAGAGGGTTTCGGAGTCGAACTGGACGGCATCCGCGCCCGGCGCGTCTATGCACTCGCGCGGCACGCCGGCCGACACCAGGGCGCCCAGCGTGCCGGCCCCGGTGGCCCAGGCCCTGGTCGCGACCGGCCAGCCGGCTCCAGCGGGCGCAGCCGCGAAGAAATGCCGTACCGCGTTGCCGCTCACGAACATGGCGGCGCGGCAGGCTGGAAGGCCCTGCCACGCGCCGCGCAACGGCGCGGCATCGGCGACGGGCGCGATGGCGATGAGCGGCACGGACAACGCATCGAAGCCGCGCAGCCTCAGCTCATCGACCCAGCGCCGCGCCTCGCGTTCCGGACGGGTGACGAAGACGCGCACGGGTCGACGCTACCGCGCGCCGCCCGCGCGCAACTGCGCCGCCACTCCGGTGCCGAGCCGGGCCGCGCTGTCCAGGTCGGCGATCGCCGCCGCCGACTGGGCCCGCACCAGAGGCACCTTGCCGTCGGGGTCGCCCCAGGCGGCGCGCAGCTGCAGGTATTCGCCGGCCACCGTGGCATAGGCCGCCAGCGGCATCGAACAACTGCCGCCCATGGCTCGGCTCACCGCCCGCTCGGCCGCCACGGCGAGCCAGGTCGTCTGGTGGGCGAGCGGCGCCAGCGCGTCGATCACGTCCTGCCGGCCGGCTCGCACCTCGATGCCCAGGGCACCCTGGCCGGCGGCCGGCAGCATCTGTTCCGGTTCGAAGACCTGGCGGATGCGCGGGCCCAGGCCCAGGCGCTTGAGACCCGCCGCCGCCAGCACGATGCCGTCGTAATTGCCTTCGTCCAGCTTGCGCAGCCGGGTGTCGAGGTTGCCGCGCAGCGGCTCGATCCTGAGGTCCGGACGCAGCGATTGCAGCAGGACGACGCGGCGCAGGCTGGACGTGCCGACGATCGCTCCCTGCGGAAGGTCGTCGACACAGGCGTAGCGCGGCGACACGAAGGCGTCGCGCGGATCCTCGCGCTCCATGACGCAGGCCAGCGCGAAGCCTTCCGGCAGGTCCATCGGCACGTCCTTGAGCGAGTGCACCGCCAGGTCCGCCTGCCCCTGCTCCAGGGCCGTTTCGAGTTCCTTGACGAAGAGGCCCTTGCCGCCGACCTTGCTCAGGCTGCGGTCGAGGATCTGGTCGCCCTTGGTGGTCATCCCCAGCAGCGAGACCTCGTGGCCACGCTGCTCGAGCAGCGCCTTCACATGTTCAGCCTGCCACAGCGCGAGGCGGCTTTCGCGGGTGGCGATCACGAGTTTGCTCACGGTCTTGCCTGTTGTCGATCTTCGGGGGAAGGTCGATGCTAGCATGCGCACTGCCCAAAAAATGGGCAGCCCCGAGAGCCACCCCGCCCATGCCCGAGACTCCCGCACCGGCGCGCCGCGCCAAGGACAACGAACGCCCGCTGCGGGAAGACATCCGCCTGCTCGGGCGCATCCTGGGCGACACCGTCCGCGAGCAGGAAGGCGCCGCGGCCTTCGAACTGGTCGAACGCATCCGCAAGCTCTCGGTGGCGTTCCGCCGCGACGCCGACCACGAGGCCGACAAGGCGCTGAAGAGCCTGCTCAAGTCGCTGTCCGGTGCGCAGGCCGTGAGCGTCATCCGGGCCTTCACCTATTTCAGCCACCTGGCGAACCTGGCCGAGGACCGCCACCACATCCGGCGGCGCGAGGTGCACGAGCGCGCCGGCGACGCGCAGGACGGCAGCATCGAGGTGGCGCTGGCGCGGCTGCGCTGGGCCGGCATCTCGCCGCGGATGATTTCGCAGACGCTGGCGCACAGCCACATCTCGCCGGTGCTCACCGCGCATCCGACCGAGGTGCAGCGCAAGAGCATCCTGGACGCCGAGCGCGACATCGCCCGCCTGCTGGCACAGCGCGACGAGATCCGCGCCCGTGCCCAGCCCAGGGATGCGCTGGCCCCGCGCGAACTGGCCGCCAACGAGGCGCAGCTGCGGGCCCGCGTCCTGCAGCTGTGGCAGACGCGGCTGCTGCGCTTCACCAGGCTGACGGTAGAAGACGAGGTCGAGAACGCGCTGAGCTATTACGAGGCGACGTTCCTGCGCGAAATCCCCAGGCTGTACGCCGGGCTCGAGCGCGAGCTCGGCCAGCAGCCGGTGGCGAACTGCCTGCGCATGGGCCAGTGGATCGGCGGCGACCGCGACGGCAACCCGAACGTGGGCGCCCGCGCCCTCGAATACGCGTTGCAGCGCCAGTGCGAAGTGGCGCTGCGGCACTACCTGACCGAGGTCCACTACCTCGGCGGCGAGCTGTCCCTGTCATCGGTGCTGGTCGAGGTCACGCCGGAGATGGCGGCGCTCGCCGACAGCTCCCCCGACACGAACGAGCACCGGCGCGACGAACCCTACCGCCGCGCGCTGGCGGGCATGTACTCGCGCCTGGCCGCGACGCTGAGGGAATTCACGGGCGGCGAGGCGGCGCGCCACGCGGTGCCGCCGCAGAACCCGTACGCCCGAGCCGAGGACTTCCTCGCCGACCTGCGCACGATCGAGGCATCGCTGCGCCTGCACCACGGCGCGGCGCTCATGCAGCAGCGGCTGCACCCGCTGATGCGGGCGGTGGAGGTGTTCGGCTTCCACCTGGCGACGGTGGACCTGCGGCAGAACTCGGACCAGCACGAGGCGGTGCTGGCGGAACTGCTGGCGGTGGCGCGCGTGGAACCGGACTACGCCGCGCTGCCGGAAGAGGCCCGGCGGGACCTGCTGCTGCGCCTGCTGGCCGACGCCCGGCCGCTGCGCGTCATCGGCGCGCAGTATTCGGACCACGCGCAGGGCGAACTCGCCGTCTTCGAGACGGCGCGCCGGCTGCGCGAGCAGTTCGGCCGCGATGCCATCCGCCACTACATCATCAGCCACACCGAGACCGCCAGCGACCTGCTGGAGGTGCTGCTGCTGCAGAAGGAAGTGGGCCTGGTGCGCGGCACGATCGACCAGCAGGCCGTGGCCGAGCTGATCGTGGTGCCGCTGTTCGAGACCATCCAGGACCTGCGCAACGCCGCGACGATCCTGCGCGAGTTCTATTCGCTCCCCGGCATCGCCCGGCTGGTGCAGCGCTCGGGCGGCGAGCAGGACGTCATGCTGGGCTACAGCGACAGCAACAAGGACGGCGGCATCTTCACCAGCAACTGGGAGCTGTTCCGGACCGGCAGCGCCCTGGTCCAGCTGTTCGACGAGATGGCCAGCCGCGGCCCGGGGGCGACCGGCAAAGGTGCCACCGTCGGCCCGGTGACCATCCGCCTGCGCATGTTCCACGGACGCGGCGGCACCGTGGGACGCGGCGGCGGGCCGAGCTACCAGGCGATCCTGGCGCAGCCGCCAGGCACCGTGCGCGGCCAGATCCGCCTCACCGAACAGGGCGAGGTGATCGGCTCCAAGTACGCCAACCCCGAGATCGGCCGGCGCAACCTCGAAACGCTGGTCGCGGCGACCCTGGAAGCCACCTTGCTGCAGCCGGCCAAGCCGGCGCCCAGGTCCTTCCTGGCCGCCGCCGAAAAGCTGTCGGTCGCCAGCATGGCCGCGTACCGCACGCTGGTGTACGACACGCCCGGCTTCACCGACTACTTCTTCGGCGCCACGCCGATCCGCGAGATCGCCGAGCTGAACATCGGCTCGCGTCCGGCGGCCCGCAAGCCATCGCGGCGGATCGAGGACCTGCGGGCGATTCCCTGGAGCTTCAGCTGGGGGCAGTGCCGGCTGACGCTGCCGGGGTGGTACGGCTTCGGCACGGCCGTGGAGCAGTTCCTCCAAGGCGACGGCGCGCAGACGCGGGCCCAGGCCGTGGCGTTGCTGCAGAAGATGTACCGGCACTGGCCGTTCTTTCGCGCCCTGCTGTCCAACATGGACATGGTGCTGGCCAAGAGCGACCTCGCGCTCGCGGCCCGCTACTCCGAGCTGGTGCCGGACGCGCGGCTGCGCAAGCGGATCTTTCCGGCGATCGCCGCGGAATGGCAGCGCACCGCCGAGGCGCTGGCCGCCATCACCGGCGAGAAGCAGCGGCTCGCGTCGAACCCGGCGCTGCAGCGGTCGCTGCGCCATCGCTTTCCCTACATCGACCCGCTGCACCACCTGCAGGTGGAACTGGTGCGCCGCTACCGGGAAGGCTCGGCCGACGAGCACGCCCGGCACGGCATCCACCTGTCGATCAACGGCATTGCGGCCGCCTTGCGCAACACCGGCTGAGGCAGCCCGCGGGCGATCCCGAGGCGGTCAGGCCCGAGTCAGGCGCCGTGCTCGCCGTCGTATTCCCGGCGCAGGTGGACCGGCCGCGCGGCACGCTTGCGCACGCGGATGTTGAGCATCTCGACCGCCACCGAGAACGCCATCGCGAAGTACACGTAGCCCTTGGGCACGTGATGGTCGAAGCCCTCGGCGATGAGCACCACGCCGACCACGACCAGGAACGACAGCGCGAGCATCTTCACCGTGGGGTGCTCGGAAACGAAACGGCCGATGGCCCCGGCGAACAGCATCATCAAACCCACCGAGGCAATGACCGCGGCCATCATCACCGCCAGTTCGTCGACCATGCCCACCGCGGTGATGATCGAGTCGAGCGAGAACACCATGTCGACCACCATGATCTGCAGGATCACCGCGGCCATGGTCGCCTTCACCGCCGACGAGGCATGGCCTTCCTCGCCCTCGAGCGACTGGTGGATCTCGCCAGTGCTCTTCCAGATCAGGAACAGGCCGCCGCCGATCAGGATCAGGTCGCGGCCCGAGATCTCCTCGCCCCACCCCGGCACCGTGAACAGCGGGGCCGTGAGGCCGATGATCCAGGCCAGCACCAGCAGCAGTCCGAGCCGCATGAACATGGCCATGAACAGGCCGACGCGCCGGGCGAATTCGCGCCGCTCGGGCGGCAGCTTGTCCACCAGGATCGAGATGAAGACGATGTTGTCGATGCCAAGCACCAGTTCGAGCGCCGTGAGGGTCGCGAAGGCGATCCACGCCTGCGGGTCGGAGAGCAGTTCGAGCATTGCCAGTTCCTCGCGTCAGGTGCCGAGCAGTTCGCCGATCGGCTTGAGGTCGTCGACCCGGTCGCACACGGCCTTGACCACCATCAGGATCGGGATGCCAAGGAGCAGTCCCCACACGCCCCACAACCAGCCCCAGCCCAGCACGCCGATGAACACGGCGACCGGGTTCATCCGGCCGGCCCTGCTGGTGAGCCAGGGCACGAGCAGGTTGCCTTCCAGCGTGTTGATCAGCAGGGAAACGCCGGCGACGGCCATCGCCATGTTGACCGAGCCGAACTGCACGAAGGCGATCAGGCCGGCGGCGCCGGTCACCAGCACCGACCCGATGTAGGGCACCAGGTTCAGGATGGCCGCGGCGAAACCCCACACCGCTGCGTGCTCCAGCCCCAGCGCCCAGAAGGCGAGCGCGGTGGTCACGCCCACCAGCAGGCTGGCGAACAGCTGCACCAGCAGGTAGCGCTGGATCTGCCCGTGGATTTCGTCGAGCGCCTGCACGGTGATCTTCTTGTCGCTCAAGGTGCGGCCGGTGATCTTCACCAGCTTGCGCCGGAACGTGTCGCCCGAGAGCAGCAGGAAGTAGGTGAGGAAGGTCACCACCGTGATCTGTCCGATGAGGCTCGCCAGGCCCAGGGTGCCGCTCCACAGGTAGTCGCGCAGGTCGAACGCCGGCTTCTCGATCACCACGCGCTGCACGCCGCGTGCCGTCGGGGTGGCGGGGCTGGCCTCCTTCGCCGCCTGTTCCAGTTGCGCCGCCGCCTTCTGCACCGTGCCGAGCGCGCTCTCCTGGCGCCCGTTGTGCGACTTCAGCGAGTCGCGCAGCTTGCGGGCGGCCTGCGGCAGCGACCCGACGAGCTCGTTGGCGTCGTCGCTGAAGGAATACAGCGAGGCGCCGGCCCCGCCCAGGATGCCCAGGATCAGCACCGCGGCGCTGACGGCGCGCGGAACGCGCCAGCGTTCGAGCCAGTCGACGATCGGCGACAACGCGTAACTGAACAGGAATCCCACCATCACCGGGATGAAGAAGGCGGCGGCCCAGTGCAGGATGGCGAGCGATGCGAGGACCGCGAGCATCACCAGGGACATGCTGCGCACGTTGACGGGAACGTGCAGCAGCGCGTGCGAAGGGTCCTCGGGGTCGGCGGCCAGGGGCGCCGCCGCCGGTTTCACTTCCTCGCCTGGTTCTTGCATCGGACTCCCTTGTGTCTGCCGGTGGTGCCGCCGCTCACATCGCGAGCGCCTCGCGCACCGCGCCGAGCTGCCGCCGCGAGACCGCGACGATGTCGTCGACGCCGGTGAGCCGCACCGCCCAGCCCTCGCCCTCTTCCGGATCGTCGTGGCGCTCCAGCGCACGCAGGGCGCGGCGCGCCACCAGGGCATTGCGGTGCACGCGCAGGAAATGCGCGGCATGGCGCTCTTCCAGCTCGCTCAGCGAAGCATCGAGGATATAGCTTCTGGCGCTGGTGCGCACGGTGACGTATTTCAGTTCGGCCTTGAAATACAGCACCTCGTCGATCGGCACGCGCTCCGTGCGTCCGCGGTCGTGTATGAGCAGGGCCTCCGGCGCCGCCGCCGGCGCGTCGCCGCGCGCCAGCACGGCCCGCTGGACCTTCTGTAGCGCCGCCTGCAGCCGTTCGCGGCGCACCGGCTTGGTGAGGTAGTCCAGGGCCTCGAGCTCGAAGGCAGCCACCGCATGTTCCGCGTGCGCGGTCACGAACACCACCGCGGGCGGCCGCGGCATGCCGCGCAGCGCCTGCGCCAGCGCCAGGCCGTCGGCGCCGGGCATGTGGATATCCAGCAGCACGGCGTCCACCGGCTGCCGCAGCAGCAGTTCCATTGCCTGCGCCGCGTTCGCCGCCTCGCCGGCCGGCACCGCCGCCGGTGCATCGCACTCGGCCAGCAGCGTCCGCAGCCGCGCGCGGGCCAGCGCCTCGTCGTCCACCAGCAGCACGTTCAGGGTCATCGCCGTCCTGCCGGCTTCAGGCCGGCACCTCCATGCGCACCTGGTAAATCCCGTTCTGCAGCACCGTCTGGAACTGCGCCTGCACGTCGTGCAGGAGCTGCAGCCGGTCGCGCACGTTGGCCTGCGCCACGCCGTTGCCCCCCCGCCCCTGCCCCGCCGGGACCGTGTTCGTCACCTTGATGACCACGCTGCCGCCGCGGCGCTGGGTGCTGATCTTCACCTGCGCGCCCTGCGGGCTCGGCTCGACGCCGTGCTTGACGGCATTCTCCACCAGCGGCTGCAGCAGCAGGGGCGGCACGCGGGCGCCGCCCGCGCGCGGATCGAGCGACCATTCCACCTGCAGCCGGTCGCCGAACCGCACCTGCTCGATGGCCAGGTAGCGCCGGGCGAGGCCGATCTCGTCGGCGAGCGTCACCGATTCGGTGCGCGCGGCCAGGGCGTGGCGGAAGAGGTCGCTCAGGTCCTCGAGGATCGCCTCGGCGCGGGCCGGGTCCTCGCGCACCAGGGCGATCGCGCTGTTCAGGGTGTTGAACAGGAAGTGCGGCCGGATGCGGGCCTGCAGCTCCGCCAGTTGCGCGGCGGTATCGGCCGGCATCCGGCCCTTGGCCCGCAGGACCAGGGCCGTCACGAGCGCGGCGGCGAGCAAGGCCCCGGTGACCGCGGACGCCACCCACGGCACGCCGGCTTGCAGGAGGTCGCCGAGCGCGACCAAGGCGCAGCCGAAGGCGCCGGCCAGCGCGCCCAGCACCACGCCGAAAGCGTGCTGCACCCGCGGCCGCAGCCGCGCCAGCACGTTCTTGAGGCTGCAGGCGACGACCAGCCAGGCGAGCGTGCCCGGCAGCGCCGCGCCGCTCAGGAACGCCATCCGCCACAGCCAGTCGACCGGGCTGGCCGCACCGAACATGGCACCGGCGCCGATGACGCCCTCGACGAACAGCACGGCCCGCAGCACCACGCCGACGTGGCAGGCGTCGAAGACCAGGACCGGTGCCGGGGCGGCCGCGGCCGGCCGGCCCGGGAGGTCATGGAACGCCGATAGAATTTGGGAATCCTTCATAGCGGGACGTCTGCTTCGTCCCCATTATTGGTGATCCCAGCCTTTCCATGGCCTTCCGGCCGTCGCGGACAGGCGGCACCGCCCCCGAACCATGAGCCAACTCGAACAGAAATCCAGCAGCTGGTCGGCGCTGTTCGCCGAGCCGATGAACGAGCTGGTGAAGCGCTACACCGCCAGCGTCTTCTTCGACCGGCGCCTGTGGCGCGCCGACATCGAGGGCTCCCTCGCCCATGCCCGCATGCTCGCGGCGCAGGGGATCCTGGCCGCCGCCGACCTGCAGGCGATCGAAGCCGGCATGGCGCAGATCGCCGGCGAGATCGAATCCGGCCAGTTCGAATGGAAACTGGACCTGGAAGACGTCCACCTGAACATCGAGGCGCGCCTGACCCAGCTGGCCGGAGACGCCGGCAAGCGCCTGCACACCGGCCGCAGCCGCAACGACCAGGTGGCCACCGACGTGCGCCTGTGGCTGCGCGGCGAGATCGACCTGATCGCCGGCCTGCTCGCGCAGCTCCAGGGCGCCCTGCTGGACCTGGCCGAGCGCAATACCGACGTGATCCTGCCGGGGTTCACCCACCTGCAGGTGGCGCAGCCCGTGAGCTTCGGCCACCACATCCTCGCCTACGTGGAGATGTTCAGCCGCGACGCCGAGCGGTTCACCGAAGTGCGCGCGCGCGTCAACCGGCTGCCGCTGGGCGCCGCCGCGCTGGCCGGCACCAGCTACCCGCTCGATCGTGAAAGCGTCGCCCGGGCGCTGGGCATGGAGGGCGTGTGCCAGAACTCGATCGACGCCGTGAGCGACCGTGACTTCGCGATCGAGTTCACGGCGGCGGCCTCCCTGGCCATGGTCCACATCAGCCGCTTCTCCGAGGAACTGGTGCTCTGGATGAGCCAGAACTTCGGCTTCATCCGGATCCCGGACGGCTTCACGACCGGCTCGTCGATCATGCCGCAGAAGAAGAACCCTGACGTGCCGGAACTGGCGCGCGGCAAGACCGGGCGCGTGGTGGGACACCTGATGGGCCTGATCACGCTCATGAAGGGCCAGCCGCTCGCCTACAACAAGGACAACCAGGAAGACAAGGAGCCACTGTTCGACACGGTGGACACGCTGAAGGACACGCTGCGGATCTTCGCCGACATGGTGGCCGGCATCAGCACGGTGCCCGAGGCCATGGAGCGCGCGGCGCTGCGCGGCTACGCCACCGCGACCGACCTGGCCGACTACCTGGTCAAGAAGGGCGTGCCGTTCCGCGACGCGCACGAGACGGTGGCCCATGCGGTCAAGACCGCGATGGCGCAGCAGGTGGACCTGTCGCAGCTGCAGCTGGCCGACCTGCAGCGGTTCAATCCCGCCATCGGCCAGGACGTGTACGAGGTGCTGTCGCTGCGCGGCTCGCTGAACGCCCGCGACATCCTGGGCGGCACGGCGCCGGCGCAGGTGCGGGCGCAGGTCGCGCGGCACCGGGCGCGGCTCGCCTGATGGCATCCCGCAGAACGAGAACAACGAGGAGAGACCGGCCTTGACAGTGATCACCAGCATCGAGGACCTGCGCGTCCTGGCGCAGCGGCGCGTGCCGCGCATGTTCTACGACTACGCCGACACCGGTTCCTGGACCGAGAGCACCTATCGCGCGAACGAAGCCGATTTCGACAAGATCCTGCTGCGCCAGCGGGTCGCCGTGAACCTGGAGAACCGCACCACGCGCACGACGATGGTCGGCCAGCCGGTGGCGATGCCGGTCGCGATCGCGCCGGTGGGCCTCACCGGCATGCAGCACGCGGACGGCGAGATCCTGGTCGCCCGCGCGGCGAAGAAGTTCGGCATTCCGTTCACGCTGTCCACCATGAGCATCTGCTCGATCGAGGACGTCGCGCAGGCCACCGGCAACCATCCCTTCTGGTTCCAGCTGTACGTGATGCGCGACCGCGATTTCATCGAGCGCCTGATCGACCGCGCCAAGGCGGCCAACTGCTCGGCGCTGGTCGTGACGCTGGACCTGCAGATCATCGGCCAGCGCCACAAGGACCTGAAGAACGGCCTGTCCGCGCCGCCCAAACTGACGCTGCCCAACATCCTGAACATGATGACCAAGCCGCGCTGGTGCATGGGCATGCTGGGCACGCCGCGCCGCGAGTTCCGCAACATCGTCGGCCACGTGAAGGGCGTGGAGAACATGGGATCGCTGTCGGAGTGGACGGCCAGGCAGTTCGACCCGGCGCTGTCGTGGGCGGACGTCGAATGGATCAAGAAGCGCTGGGGCGGCACGCTGATCCTCAAGGGCATCCAGGACGTGGAGGATGCGCGGCTGGCCGTCGACAGCGGCGCCGACGCGCTGATCGTTTCGAACCACGGCGGCCGCCAGCTCGATGGCGCGCCTTCGTCCATTTCCGCACTGCCGGAGATCGTCGAGGCAGTCGGCCACAGGATCGAGGTCCACATGGACGGCGGGATCCGGTCCGGCCAGCACGTGCTCAAGGCGGTGGCCCTGGGCGCCAAGGGCACTTACATCGGCCGGGCGATGGTGTACGGCCTGGGGGCGATGGGCGAAGCCGGCGTCGAGGCCGCGCTGAAGATCATCCACAAGGAGCTGGACCTGACGATGGCCTTCTGCGGCCGCACCGACATCAACACGGTCGATCGCAGCATCCTGATGCCCGGCAGGTACTGAACGTCACCGGCTGGCGGCCTCCGCGGCCGGGCTGCCCTTGTCGAAGACCACGCGCCACTGTCCCGGCGCCTCGAGGCGCCACACCGAGGTGAAGCGGGCCACCAGCTTGCCGGCCGGATCGCGCACCGGCCCGGAACTGAGCGCCAGGTCGCCGGACGCGAGGACCTCGACCTCGGCCGGCTCCCAGGAAAACGGCGCCTGCGCGCCCTCGTAGAAGCGCGCCCACCACGCGACCACCTGCTCCTTGCCCCGCAGCGGCGTCGGACCTGAGAAAAAGACCGCTTCGTCCGAGACGAACCCGGCGAACGCGCGCAGGTCGCGGTCGGCCATGGTCTTCGCGAAGGCGCGCTCGACCTCCATGACCTGCCGCCGCAGTTCGTCGTTGCCGAGGGCGCCGCCCCCACCCTGCGCCATGGCCAGGGTGCATGCCGAGAGCGCGGCGCCGCCCGCCGCCCACCAGATCGATCGTGCCATGCCTGTCTCCGTTCGTCCGTTCTTGCGAAAATCCAGATTGTGACCAAGCTCCGCCGCATCGCCCACCTCGACATGGACGCCTTCTTCGCGTCGGTGGAGTTGCTGCGGTATCCGCAGTTGCGCGGGCTGCCGGTGGTGATCGGCGGCGGCCGGCGCTCCGTCGACGACGCGGTGCTGCAGGCCCACGCCGATCTTCCCCTGAGCGAGATCCCGGCGGCGGCATTCCCGCTGCTGCGCGATTACGTGGGCCGCGGGGTGATCACCACGGCCACCTATCCCGCCCGCCAGTTCGGCGTCGGCTCGGCGATGGGCATGATGAAGGCGGCGAAACTGTGCCCGCAGGCGATCGTGCTGCCGGTCGACTTCGACGAGGTGCGCCGCTTCTCGCGCCTGTTCAAGAGCACCATCGCCGAGATCGCCCCGGTCGTCGAGGACCGCGGGATCGACGAGGTCTACATCGATTTCACGGACGTGCCCGGCGGCCAGCGCGAAGGGGGCCGGGTCCTGGCGCGCCTGATCCAGCGCGCCATCTTCGAGCGCACCGGCCTCACCTGCTCGCTGGGCGTGGCGCCGAACAAGCTCGTGGCGAAGATGGCCAGCGAGTTCAACAAGCCCAACGGCATCTCCATCGTGTACGAGGCCGACATCGCGTCGAAGATCTGGCCGCTGCCGGCGCGCAAGATCAACGGCATCGGACCGAAGACCGACGCCCGGCTGGCCGGACTGCACCTGCACACCATCGGCGACATCGCCGCGCAGCCCCTGGACTGGCTGATCGACAATTTCGGGTCGGGGACCGGTCAGTGGCTGCATGACGCGGCGTGGGGCCGCGACGACCGGCCGGTGGTCACCGAGAGCGAGCCGGTCTCGATGAGCCGCGAGACGACGTTCGAGCGCGACCTGCATGCCGTGCGCGACCGCGCCGAGCTCGGCGAGGTGTTCACGCAGCTGTGCCTGCAGGTCGCGGCCGACCTGCAGCGCAAGGGGTACGCCGGCAAGACCATCGGCATCAAGTTGCGCTACGACGATTTCCGCACCGCCACGCGCGACTCCACCATCGAATACGCGACCGCGGACGCGGCCACCATCCGACGGGTCGCGGGGCAGTGCCTCAAGCGGGTCGATCTCGGGCGCCGCCTGCGGCTGCTGGGCGTGCGCGTCGGCAAGCTGGTGAAGGCCGGCGCCGCGGACGCAACGGCGACGGCCGTGCGCGTGCAGGAACCGCAGCCGGCCTGGACCCCGGACCTCTTCGGCCAATGAAGGCGGGCGCGCCGCTGTTCACTTGACGGCGTCCTACCGGCGCGACCGCTTTCGCCTTACACCAGCGCGGCCGTAGCCGGCTTACCTTCGGTCTCAATACCACTTTCAGGGGTTCGAGATGAAACGACAGCTGCGAAACCACGTGGCGGCGCTGTGCCTGCTGGCGCCGGCCGCCTTCACCTTCACCGCACTCCCAGGCACCGCGGTCGCCAAGCCAGCGGCGCCTGAAGTGCACTCGCTCGAGGTCACGAGCGACAACGGCGTCAATCCCGGATCGCACCTGCGCTTCACGGTGGAAGGCACGCCGCGCGCCCGCGCCAGCATCCGCATCCGCGGCGTGCGCGAGCCGATCGCGCTGCGCGAGACCGCCCGCGGCGTCTACACCGGCGAGTACACGGTGCGCCGCAGCGACGACATCGACACCGGCGACAAGATCCGCGCCATCCTGCGCCACGGCAACCGCACGGTGACGGCCAGCTACGACGTGCCACCGGGGCTGCGGACCGCCGCGGTCGCCCCGCCGCCGCTGCGGATCGAGCGTTTCCAGGTGTCCACGCTCGAACGCGTCCAGCCGGGGGCCGAGATCAACTTCACCATCGAAGGCGCGCCCGGCGCCACGGCGCTCGTCAGCCTGCCTGGCGTGCCCAACCCCGTCCAGCTGCGCGAGGTCCGGCCCGGGCAATATGAAGGCAGTTACACCATCCGGCGCGCCGACCGGCTCGATCCCAATGGCCGCGTGGTCGCCACGCTGCGCGCCGGCAACCGTGCCGTCACGGCCAACCTGAACCACCCGCTGGTGGTGGCCGACAACCGCGCCGAGCCGGACAACCGCGCGCCGGTGGTGCGTGACCTGTCGCCGCGAGAAGGCGAAGTCGTCGCCGGCGCGCCCACGGTGGTGTCGGGGCGCTTCGGCGACCGCGGCGGCAGCGGCGTCGACCCGGAAAGCGTGCGCATCATGCTGTCGGGCCGCAACGTGACCGGCGACGCGGACATCAATCCGCGCTCCTTTACCTACCGGGCGCCCCTGCCTGCGGGCCGCCACACCGTGGACGTGACGGCGCGTGACCGTGCGGGCAATACGATCCGGCGCAGCTGGAGCTTCGAAGTCGCAAGCGCGCCCAGCAACGTGCCGATCCGCATCCTCAGCCACACCGACAAGGCGCAGGTGGACGGCAACGTCACGCACGTCCGTGGCCGTGCGGCGCCCCACGCCTCGGTCAATGTGCGGGTCGACGCGGTCCCGCCGGTCGTCGGTCAGTTCGGCGTGGCGCAGCAGGTGTTCTCGCGCACGCTGCAGGCCGATCGCGACGGCGAGTTCGAATTCAGCTTCACGTCCCCGTTCCCGGTTCCGGGCACGCGCTACGACATCCAGATGACCGCCACCAAGGCGGACGTCACGAACGAGGCGCGGCTGACGCTGTTCCAGCGCCAGGGCTGAACCGGCACGCCTGTCGCCCGCTTGGCAGGCGCGGCAGCAGGCGGGCGCTACATTTGCGAAAGCCGTCCGGCACCCGCCGGGCGGCTTTTCCTCATGAGGCCGCCATGCACTGCTTCACCCTGACCGAGCAGGACCACATCGCCCACCTGGTCCTGAACCGCCCCGAAGCCCTGAACACCATGAATCCGGCGTTCTGGCGCGAACTCGACGCGGTGCTCACGCGCCTGCACGAGGAGGGCACGGCGCGGGCACTGGTGATCTCCTCAACCGGCAAGCACTTCAGCGCCGGGATGGCGCTGGAGACCTTCGGCGGCGACATCGCCATGGACGACGCGTCCCCCGAGGGGCGCAGCGCCGTGTTCGACCTGCTCACCGACATGCAGGCGACGTTCACGAAGCTCGAGACGCTGCGCATCCCGGTGGTCGCCGCGATCCACGGCGGCTGCATCGGCGGCGCGGTGGACATGGTAACGGCCTGCTGCATCCGCTACGCCGCGGCGGACGCTTTCTTCTGCATCCAGGAGATCAACATCGGCATGGTGGCCGACGTCGGCACGCTGCAGCGCCTGCCCAAGCTGGTGCCGCTGGGCATCGTCAAGGAGCTCGCGTACACGGGCCGGCGCCTGCCCGCCGCGCGGGCGCTCGCCTGCGGCCTGGTCAACGAAGTGTTCGACTCGCAGCAGGCGGCACTCGCAGCGGCGCTGCAGTGCGCCCGCGAAATCGCCGCCAAGCCGCCGGTGGCCGTGTGGGGCACCAAGCAGGCGATCCACTATGCGCGCGACCACTCCGTCGACGACTCGCTGCGCCAGATGGGCTGGATCCAGGGCGCGATCTGGAGCAACCGGCACGTGCGCGAGGCCGTGCAGGCGGGCAAGGAAAAGCGCCCCGCGGCCTTCCCCGCCCTCGCTCCGCTGCGCTCGTTCCGCGACGCCGGTTAGGGAAGCTCTGAACAAATCCCGCCGTGCGCGACGGTGCTTTTCCGGGATGAGATGGTAGGCGCGAGACCCAAGGCAAGCCTGGACGGCTTGCCTGGTCTCGTAACACCCCAGGTCGCCCGGAAAAGCGCCGTCCCGGAGGGCTCGGACGAAAACCGGCCCTTTGCCCACCAAATTCCCGGCCGGTGCGTCCAGCACCGGCCAGGAATTTGGCGGACAAATCATCCACTTTTCGTCTCGAGCGCGCGCGACGCGATTTGTTCAGAGCTTCCCTGAGCCGCCGCGCGGTCACTGCCGCGCGGTGCGGACGTTCGGCGGAATGGCCCCCGGGTGGCTGGTGCGGAAGGGATTGATGTCCAGGCCGCCGCGCCGCGTGTAGCGCGCGTACACCGACAGCTTGACCGGCCGGCAGCGCTGGCGGATGTCCATGAAGATGCGCTCCACGCACTGCTCGTGGAACTCGTTGTGGTTCCGGTAGCTCACCAGGTAGCGCAAGAGGCCGCCCTGGTCGATCTGGGGCCCGCTGTAGCGGATCTGCACGCTGCCCCAGTCCGGCTGGCCGGTCACCAGGCAATTGCTCTTCAGGAGGTTGCTGACCAGCACTTCCTGCACCGGCTGCTCGTCGAACGCGGCGGTGAGCAGCTCCGGCGCGGGCGTGTACTGCGTGCACTCGATGTCCAGCCGGTCGAGGCCGAGGCCGTCCAGCTCGTGCACCTGCTCCTGGTCGAACTGCTCGGGCAACAGCAGGCGCACGCCGACCGAGGACTGACGCCCGGCGCCGCGCCACGCCGCTTCGCTCACGTCGGCACGAATGCGATCGCGCACCTCGTCGGCCGAGCCGAAGGGCGTGTTGCTGAAGCTGTTGAGGTACAGCTTGAACGACTTGCTCTCGACGATGTTGGGCGTCTCGCAAGGCACGGTGACATGGGCGATCGCCACCTGCGGCTTGCCGCGCGGCGTGAGCCAGCTCAGCTCGTAGGCGGTCCACAGATCGGCGCCGAAGAACGGCGGCTCGCCCGCGATGCCCAGCTCCGCGCGCTTGGGCGCGCGCGAAATCGGGAAGAGCAGCGCGGGGTCGTAGCGGTCGACGCATGGCGCCGGCTTGCCCAGCTGCGATTGTTCCGGCGTGTTGGTCATGGCAGCAAGGCTTTCTTCAGGTGCGGCAGCAACGCCACCTTCAGACGAAGGGCCGCTCGCGCAGCCACTTGGTCGCGATCCACTTCTCGCCGGCGCCTACCGGCGTGCCGCCGTGCAAGGTCTTCGTGGAGGGATGCGGGCGCTCGTAACTGAAGAAGACGGCATTGCCGCGCTTGGGCGCCACTTCGAGGTGGACGTCCGGGAACACGGTGCCGCCGCCCTTCTCCGGCTCGCCCAGGTACATGACCAGCGTGCCGACGCGCTGGCCCCCGCGCTTGAGGATGGTGGGGGTGCCCGGCTGGTCCGGGTCGAAATAGTCGTAGTGCGGCTTGTACTCGGCGCCAGGACCGTACTGCAGGATCTGCAGGCCCTCGCCGTGATCCACCGGCCAGTTCACCAGGCGCGCGATCCGCGCCTCGATGCGCCGCACCAGCTCGTTCTCGCCGCGCTGGAAGAACATGCCGTTGCTCGTGCGGTCCTGGTTGACCTCCTCGCCGCCGGTCTGCGTCTGCACGGTCAGCGAGCGCGCCAGCCGGGGCCTGGCCAGCGCGATCAGTTCCTCGCATTCCACGTCCGAGAGCAGGCTGCCGAAGACGACGATGCGCGGCATCGCCATCGCCTGCAGCACGTGCACGCGCCGGTCGCCGGCATCGATGTAGAGCGGCGACTCGTCGAGGTCCGGATCGGGCACGTCCAGCGCCGGCGGCAGCCCCTGCCGCACCGCCTGCTGGTCCAGGTGGCCGCGCAAGGTGGCCTCCATGGCCTCCACGGCCACGTCCTCCTGCCAGCCGGCCGCCAGCATGGCCTTGAGGACGGCGTCGGCGCCGTGGCCGGCCTGCGCCTGCTCCACGATCCATTGCCGCAGCTGCGGCGTCACTTTCTGTGTTGTCGTACTCATTGTTCTCCCTGGGGCAGGCCTGCGACGAGCCGGTGGCGTTCAGGCGGGGCTTGCCCTGCGCCTGAAGACCAGCCGGTCGACGGCAGAAACGCCGGCGTCGAACGAATAACCATCGAGATCGAAATCGCGCAGCGCCGCCGGCGTGTCCAGCCGGTTGGCCACGGCATACCGGGCCATCAGCCCGCGGGCGCGCTTGGCCGAAAAGCTCACGATCTTCCAGCCGCTCCCCCGCCATTCCTCGAAGACGCAGTCGACCATCCGTGCCTTGAGCGCGCCGCGATCCACCGCTTTCGAGTATTCCTGCGACGCGAGGTTCACCACGACGGGCGTCTTCTGCGCCGCCACGTCCCGGTTCAGGGCTTCGGCAATTTGCGTGCCCCAGAACTGGTACAGGTTGCGGGCAGCGCCCACCTGCAGGGACGTCCCCATCTCCAGCCGGTACGGCTGGATCCGGTCCAGTGGCCGCAACAGCCCGTACAGGCCGCTCAGGATCCGCAGGTGGTCCTGCGCCCAGGCGAGGTCGTCGGGCGACAGGGAGCGGGCGGCCAGGCCCTCGTAGACGTCGCCGTTGAAGGCGAGGATGGCCTGGCGGGAGTTCCCGGCGGTGAAGCGGGGCGACCACGCCTGGTAGCGCGCCACGTTCAGGCCGGCCAGGCTGTCCGACAGCGACATCAGGCCCGCCACCCGGGCCGGCGTGAATTCGCGCAGGACGGCGATCAGCTCCTGCGACCGGCCGACGAAGGCCGGGCGGGTATGGGGGAGCGGGGGCAGCGGAGATTCGTAATCCAGCGTCTTCGCCGGCGACAGCAGGAACAACATGGCGACGGGCCCTCAGGTGCGCCAGCCGCCGCTGCCCGCCCACTGGGTGGCCGCCGCGGCGCACACCAGCGCGGCATAGGTGGCCATCTTTCCGTCGACCCCGAAATACCACAGGCCGAGGGCCAGCACGGCGACGCCGACCGCGGCATTGAGGGCCAGCTGGACCCACCACGCCAGCGGCCGCCGTGGCCGCCGCAGCAGGAAGGGGCCGGCCAGCACCAGGAGCGCGGCCAGGGCGAAAGCCGGCGCGGCGAAGCTCAGCAGGTGGAGAAGGGCGTCGATCGGACCCATGTCGGGGGAATTGAGAAAACGCAAGTGCTTGAAATTCCGCGGAATTTTATAATCCGCGCCATGGCTGTCTGGGCGCTCGGCATCAACCACACCACGGCTCCGCTGGATTTGCGGGGCCGCTTCGCCTATGCCATCGACCAGGTGGAGCCCACGCTCAAGGCCTTGCGCGACGCGCTCGCGCGCAAGCCCGAGGCCGCGATCCTCTCCACCTGCAACCGCACCGAGATCTATTGCGCCGGCGAGCACGGCGACATCGACCATACCCTGGACTGGCTGGCGCATTCCGGCGGCGTCTCGCCGGCGCTGCTGCGTTCCCATTCCTACGCGCTGCGCGACGGCCAGGCCGCCCGGCACGCGTTCCGGGTGGCCAGCGGGCTCGACTCCATGGTGCTGGGCGAGCCCCAGATCCTGGGCCAGATGAAGGACGCCGTGCGCGCCGCCGAACAGGCGGGGGCGCTCGGCACCACCCTGAACCAGCTGTTCCAGCGCTCCTTCGCGGTCGCGAAGGAAGTGCGCACTTCCACCGAAATCGGTGCCCATTCCATCAGCATGGCGGCCGCCGCCGTGCGCCTGGCCGGCCAGCTGTTCGAGGACCTCGGCCAGATCAAGGTGCTGTTCGTCGGCGCCGGCGAGATGGTCGAACTGGCGGCCACCCATTTCGCGGCCCGCAATCCCAAGGGCATCGCCATCGCCAACCGGACGCTGGAGCGCGGGGAGAAGCTGGCGACGCGCTTCGGCGGCGAGGTGATGCGGCTGGCCGACCTGCCGTCGCGCCTGCACGAATTCGACGCCGTGATCAGCTGCACGGCCAGCACCTTGCCGATCATCGGCCTGGGCGCCGTGGAGCGCGCCCTCAAGTCGCGCAAGCACCGGCCGATGTTCATGGTCGACCTGGCGGTGCCACGCGACATCGAGCCCGAGGTCAGGGAGCTCGAGGACGTCTACCTGTACACCGTCGACGACCTCGCCGGCGTGGTGCAGACCGGCCAGGCCAACCGCCAGGCGGCGGTGGCGCAGGCCGAAGCCATCATCGACGCCGGCGTCCAGAGCTTCCTGCACTGGATGGACAAGCGCGGCACCGTGCCGCTGATCCAGCAGCTCAATGCCCAGGCCGACGAATGGCGCGCGCTCGAACTGGCGCGGGCCCGCAAGGCGATCGCCAAGGGCGAGGACGTCGAAGCCGTGCTCGAGGCCATGTCCAGGGGTCTCACCCAGAAGATGCTGCACGGCGCACTGGCCGAGCTGCACGCCGGCGACGCCGCCGCGCGCGAACGCGCCACCGCGGCGATCCAGCACTTCTTCCTGCGCAAAGAGCGTTAGCGACGCGGACCTCGGCGCTCCTCTGCCTGCTTTCAACGCAGAGGACGCAAAGGACGCATGGGGCGCAGAGAATTCGATTCAAGGATTCTTGCTCCGCGCCCTCCGCGTTGAAGAAGACGGCCCGCTTTCTCCCTCCCCGCCAGACAGGCACCCTGTGAAGCAATTCCTCCGCCAGCAACTCGAACGCTATCCGGTCCGGCTCAACGAGCTGGACTTCTTCCTGCAGCAGCCGGAGGTGGTGCAGGACATGGAGCGCTTTCGCGCCCTCACGCGCGAACACGCCGAGGTGAGCGAGGTCGCGAACCTGTACCTTCGCTACCGGCAGCGCGAAGGCGACCTGGCGCAGGCCCGCGAGATGCAGGACGACCCCGAGATGGCCGGCATGGCGGCCGAGGAGATCGCCGCGCTGGAATCCGAATTGCCGCAACTGGAGGAACAGTTGCAGCGGCTGCTGCTGCCCAAGGACCCGGACGACGTGCGCAACACCTTCCTGGAAATCCGCGCCGGCACCGGCGGCGACGAATCGGCGCTGTTCGCCGGCGACCTGCTGCGCATGTACACCCGCTACGCCGAGCGCCAGGGCTGGCGCTGCGAGCTGGTGAGCGAAAGCGCGGGCGAGGTCGGCGGCTACAAGGAGGTGGTGGTTCGCGTCGTCGGCGAAGGCAGCTACGGCAAGCTCAAGTTCGAGTCGGGCGGCCATCGCGTGCAGCGGGTACCGGCGACCGAGACGCAAGGCCGCATCCACACCAGCGCCTGCACCGTCGCGGCGCTGGCGGAGCCCGACGAAGCGCAGGCGGTGCAGATCAATCCCGCCGACCTGCGCATCGACACCTACCGCGCCAGCGGCGCCGGCGGCCAGCACGTCAACAAGACCGATTCGGCGGTGCGGATCACGCACATCCCCACCGGCATCGTCGCCGAGTGCCAGGACGACCGGTCGCAGCACCGCAACAAGGCCAAGGCGATGCAGGTGCTCGCGGCTCGCATCAAGGAAAAGGAACGCTCGGAGCGTGCCGCCAGGGAAGCCGCCACCCGCAAGGGCCTCATCGGCAGCGGCGACCGGAGCGACCGCATCCGCACCTACAACTTCCCGCAGGGCCGCGTGACGGACCACCGGATCAACCTGACGCTGTACAAGCTGCAGTTCGTGATGGAAGGCGAGCTCGACGAGATGGTCGAGGGCCTGCTGCTGGCGCGCAAGGCCGAACAGCTGCAGGAACTGGAGAACAGCCTGCCGGGGGGCGGCGCGTGACGCTGGCGCAGGCGCTGGCGGCCGCCGCGCACCTGGGCCTGGAGCGCCTCGATGCGCAGCTGCTGCTGTTGCAGGCGCTGGGCCGCCCGGCCGGCGACCGGGCCTGGCTGCTCGCGCACGACGGCGACGCGCTGGACGACGCGCAGCAGCGGCAGTTCACGCTGCTGTGCGCGCGCCGCGCGGCGGGCGAGCCGCTCGCCTACCTCGCCGGTCGCAAGGAATTCTTCGGGCTGGACCTCATGGTGGATGCACGCGTGCTGGTGCCGCGGCCCGACACGGAGACGCTGGTCGAATGGGCCCTCGAGGTGCTGGCGACCAGGCCTTCGCCGCGGGTGATCGATCTCGGCACCGGCAGCGGGGCGATCGCGCTGGCCATCAAGAGCCGGCGGCCGGATGCCAGGATGCTGGCGACGGACCGCAGTCACGATGCGCTGAAGGTGGCGACCGCCAATGCGCAGGCCCTGGGGCTGGCGGTGGAGTTCCGGCCCGCCGCCTGGCTGGAGGGCATAGCCGAGCGCTTCGACCTGATCGTCAGCAACCCGCCGTATGTCGCCACGGACGATCCGCACCTGGGGGCGCTGTCGCACGAGCCGCCGAACGCGCTGGTCGCCGGCCCCGACGGGCTCGACGACCTGCGAACCATCATCGGACAAGCCCCTGCCCGGCTGCGGCCTTCCGGCTGGCTGCTCGTCGAGCACGGCTACGATCAGGCAGCCGCCGTCCGCGAGCTCATGGCGAGTGCGGGTTTTTCCCAGGTTGCGAGCCGCCGCGATCTCGGCGGCATCGAGCGCTGCTCGGGCGGGTGCCGCCTTGAACTGGGATAATCGCTACATGTTTCCCCCGCCCTGCGGGCTTCAAGAGGAGTTTCTGATATGAGTGATGCTCAGCAACGGATCGAAGAACTGGTCAAGGGCAACGACGTCCTGCTGTTCATGAAGGGCGACGCGAATTTCCCGATGTGCGGGTTCTCCGGCCGCGCCGTGCAGATCCTGAAGGCGTGCGGGGTGGACCCGAAGAACGTGAAGACGGTGAACGTGCTGGACGACGACGAGATCCGCCAGGGCATCAAGGACTACAGCAACTGGCCCACCATTCCGCAGCTGTACGTCAAGGGCGAGTTCATCGGCGGCTCGGACATCATGATGGAGATGTACCAGAGCGGCGAGTTGCAGCAGGTGCTCGGCACCGGCAGCCAGGCCTCCTGAGCCGTCCCTGCCGCTGGTGTCGGCAATTGCTGACATCACCTCGCGACTGCGGCTGCACTCGATTGCACTCTGGCACGGCTTATGCTGGAATCAAAACCAGGCCAGCCGGAAGGAGTGATCGATGGAAACACGCAGTCTCGTTCCCCATCAGTCCGCAGCGTTCACGCTGCCCGTCGCCAGCGTGCGCAGCGTCTTCCGTCCGCACGACGTCGAGCGCAAACTGGCGAAGCTCCCCAACCGCGATCACGAGAACCTGCGCACCACCTACGAGCGCATGCTGGAGCGCGGGCCGGAGCGCTTCCAGGTCAAGCCGAGCGGACTGCCCGACATGGCGTCGCTTTACGAGCAGTTGCCCAACTTCGCCGACGCGCTCAACGACGTGAAGCGGCACGTGGCGCTGTCCCAGGACAGCCGCGACGGCCTGGAGGTGACGCCGATGCTGCTGCTCGGGCCGCCGGGGATCGGCAAGACCCACTTCGCCCGCAAGCTGGCCGAGCTGCTCGGCACCGGCATGAACCTCGTTCCGATGAGCTCCATGACGGCGGGCTGGCTGCTGTCGGGCGCCTCGTCGCAATGGAAAGGCGCCAAGCCGGGCAAGGTGTTCGAGGCGCTGGTCGAAGGCCAGTACGCCAACCCGGTGATCGTCGTCGACGAGATCGACAAGGCCGCGGCCGACGCGCAATACGATCCGCTGGGAGCGCTCTACGGGCTGCTGGAACACGACACGGCAGGCTGCTTCATGGACGAGTTCGCCGAGGTGGCGATCGACGCCAGCCAGGTGATCTGGATCATGACGGCCAACGACGAGCGCTGCATCCCGGAACCGATCCTCAACCGCATGAACGTGTTCGAGATCGAGCCGCCCTCGTTCGAAGCCGCGCGCCAGATCGCGCGCAACCTGTACCTGGCGATCCGCGCCGAGCATGGCTGGGGCGAGCGCTTCGTGCCCGAGCCGGCCGGCGACCTGCTGGACCAGCTCGCCGAGCTGGCGCCGCGCGACATGCGCCGCGCGCTGATGACCGGCTTCGGCAACGCCCGCCTGGAAAGCCGCGACCACATCGCAATCGACGACCTGCCCAAGGCGGCGACGTCGAAGACGAAACTGGGCTTCCTGCAGTGATCAGGCGCGGGCGAAGAAGGCCTGCGTGAGCCGCACCCAATAGGTCGAGCCCACCGGCAGCAGCGCGTCGTTGAAGTCGTAGTTCGGGTTGTGCAGCTCGCACGGCCCCATGCCGACGTAGCGACCCTCCCGGTGCTCGCCGTCCCCGTTGCCGAGGAACAGGTAGGTGCCCGGGACCTTCTCCAGGTAGAACGAGAAGTCCTCCGCGCCGCCGTGCTGCGGCGTGTCGCGGTCCACCTTGTCGGCGCCGAACACCTCCTCCGCCACCCTGGCAGCAAAATCCGTCGGCTCGTCCCAGTTCACCAGCGGCGGATAGGCGCGGTAGAACTGCAGCTCGCCGCTGCCGCCGTGCACCCGCGGCAGCGTCTCGGCCACGCGCCGCATGTTGTTCTCGATCTCGTCGAGCACCTCCGTGCTGAAGGTTCGCACCGTGCCGCGGATGACGGCCTCGCCGGGCAGCACGTTGTAGGCGTCGCCGGCATGGATCTGCGTGACGCTGAGCACGGCGACATCGATCGGGTTGCGATGGCGCGAGATCAGGGTCTGCAGCACGCCGATCATCTCGGCCGCGATGACGATGGTGTCCACCGCCTTGTGCGGCTGCGCCGCGTGGCCGCCGGTGCCGCGCACGATGATGTCGAAGCGGTTGCTCGAGGCCATGGTCGGCCCCTTGCGGAAGGCGAACTGGGCGGCCGGAAAGCCGGGCATGTTGTGCATGCCGTAGATCTCGTCGCAGGGAAATTTCTCGAACAGCCCGTCCTCGATCATCGCCCGCGCGCCGGCGTTGCCGCCCTCTTCCGCCGGCTGGAAGATGAAGTTCACGACGCCGTCGAATTCGCGGTGCGAGGACAGGTACTTTGCCGCGCCCAGCAGCATCGCCGTGTGCCCGTCGTGGCCGCAGCCGTGCATGCGGCCCTCGTGCTTCGAGGCGTGCGCGAAGCGGTTGTGCTCCGGCATCGGCAGCGCGTCCATGTCGGCGCGCAGGCCGATGGCGCGCGGCTTGCCGGTCCTGGCGGTGCGAGTGCCGCGCAGCACGCCTACCACGCCCGTCTTGCCCAGCCCGCGATGCACCTCGATGCCCCAGGAGGCAAGCCGCTCGGCCACGATTTCCGACGTGCGGTTCTCCTTGAAAGCGAGTTCCGGGTGCGCATGGATGTCGCGCCGCAGCGCGGTGAATTCTTCGTGGGTTCTTTCGATTTCGGCAATCAGGCTCATTCGGGGTCCTTCAAAGCTGGCTCTTCACGTAGCCGGCGATCTCGCCGGCTACCTCGGTCAGCGCGGCCTGCAGCACGCCGAAACCGGGGCTGCGCTCGCGGGTGTGTTCGTCCATGTACAGACCGCGGTGCAGTTCGATCTGCAGGCTGTGGCGGCGCTCGGCGGGGCGGCCGAGCCGGGCGATCAGCGCGACGCCCTTGAACGGGTCGTTGATGGCCACGGTGAAGCCGCGCGACCGCAGGGCGTCGGCGACCATCGCCGTGAACTCGGGCGCCGCGGTGGTGCCGTCACGGTCGCCCAGCACGAAGTCCGCCAGCGGATGATCGCTCTCGATCTGCAGGCCGGCATAGGAGTCGGCCGGCATCGAATGCAGATTCAGGTGCCACACGGCGCCGAAGCGCTCATACGCCGCCTCGATCTGCTCGCGCATGGCGGCGTGATACGGCGCGTGATAGCGGGCGATCCGCTGCTGCACCTCCTGCACGCCGAGCAGCCGGTCGTAGATCGGCTTGCGGCCGTCGGGCCCCGCTTCGCGCCAGATGAGACCGATGCCCAGCCTGGTCTTCTCGCTCGGACTCAGCGGCGTCGGCCACGCGTTGTCGAGCATCTGCGGATCGATGTCCTCGACGTCGCGGTTCGGGTCGACGTAGGCGCGGGGAAACTCGGCGGCCAGCAGGGTGGCGCCGACCGAAGGCAGCGCTTCCCACAGCACGTGGACGTCGGTGTCCTCGCCGGCGCGCAGTTGCTCGAACGGCAGGGCGTAGCCGAAATCCTCGGGGTACATCGTGCCGCTGTGGGGCGAGTCGCAGACGAGCGGGATCGCGTCGCCCTCGGGCAGGCGCAGCGTGTACGGCGGGAACGTGCCGGGCACGCTGGGGAGGACTCTGGCGGGACGGGTCATGCGGGCGTGGCGGGCTGCAGGTCGTTCAGGTGGCAGGCACTGGCGTGGCCGTCCGCCAGCGTCCTGAGCGCGGGCAGTTCGGCCGCGCAGCGTGGCATGGCGTGGGGACAGCGCGGATGGAAACTGCACCCGGTCGGCGGTCGCAGCGGAGAAGGCAACTCGCCCTTGATCGGCTGGTATGCGCGGCGCGTGGTCTCCAGCGTCGGCAGCTCCGCCAGCAGCGCCTGGGTGTAGGGATGATTGGGGCGGTTGAAGACGACGTCCGTGGGCGCGACCTCCACCACCCGCCCGAGGTACATGATGACCACGCGGTCGGAGACATGGCCGACCACGCCGAGGTTGTGGCTGATGAACAGATAGGTGAGGTCGAACTCGCGCCGCAATTCGAGGAACAGGTTGAGCACCTGCGCCTGGATCGAAACGTCGAGCGCCGCCACCGCTTCGTCGCAGACGATCAGCCGGGGCTTGAGGGCCAGGGCGCGGGCGATGCCGATGCGCTGGCGCTGTCCGCCCGAGAACTGGTGCGGATAGCGCTGGGCGTACTCGGGATCGAGCCCGACCTGGCGCATGAGGCCGGCCACGTACTCGGTCTTCTTCGCGGCGGGAACGATGCCGTGCACGACGGGCGCCTCGCCGATGATGTCCAGCACCCGCATGCGCGGATTGAGCGACGCCATCGGGTTCTGGAAGATCATCTGCACGCCCAGCGCGTACGCCCGGCGCTCGGGCGCCGTCATGTCCTGCAGGCGCTTGCCCTGGTAACTGACCTCGCCCTCGGTGGCCGGGCTGATGTCGGCGATGACCCGGCCGAGGGTGGACTTGCCGCAGCCGGATTCCCCGACGACGCCGATCACCTCGCCGGCGCGCACGTCCAGGTCGACGCCGGCCACGGCGTGGACGACCGCGGCGCGGTTGTTGGCGCCCAGCAGGTTGGCGATGCGCCCGGCGACGTCGACCGGTTGCACGAAGCGTTTCTCGATGCCGCGCAGCTGCAGCAGCGGCGTGGGCGTTGCAATCGTCACCGGGATCTCGGCCAGCTGTTGCATGCGGACGTTCCTTCAGGCCAGCGCGTGCCAGCAGCGCACGCTGCGCTCGTGCGGCAGCGCGGTCGGCTGCGGCACGACGAGGCAGGCGTCGGAGGCACGCGGGCAGCGGGGGCGGAACGCGCAACCCTGCGGCAGGTGCAACAGCGACGGCGTCATGCCGGGAATCTGCCGCAGCAGCGACCCGTGGGTGGCGCGCGTCGGAATGGAATCGATCAGTCCCTGGGTGTAGGGATGCGTCGGGCGCCGGATCACGTCGACCGTCGCGCCGCTCTCGACGATGCGCCCGGCATACATCACTGCGATCCGGTCGGCCAGGCCGGAGACCACGGCCAGGTCGTGCGTGATCCAGATGAGCGCGGTGCCGGTCTCGCGGCACAGTTTCTGCACTTCGAACAGGATCTGGGCCTGGATCGTCACGTCCAGCGCCGTCGTCGGCTCGTCGGCGACGATCAGGCGCGGCCGGTTCAGCAAGGCGATCGCGATCGCCACGCGCTGGCGCATGCCGCCGGACAGCTGGTGCGGATAGGCCAGTAGCCGCTCTTCGGGTGACGGGATGCCGACCATCGCGAGCGCCTCGCGCGAGCGCGCCAGCGCGGCGGCGGCGCCCACCTTCTCGTGCGCGAGGATCGCCTCCACCATCTGCGTGTCGACACGCAGCACCGGGTTGAGCGTCATCATCGGGTCCTGGAAGATCATCGAGATCTCCTTGCCCCGCAACTGCTGCAGCCGCTGCTCGCTCGCCCCGGCGAGTTCCTCGCCCAGATAGCGGATGGACCCGCCGACGATGCGCCCGGGTGGGTCGATCAGGCCGATCACGGAAAAGCCGGTGATGGTCTTGCCGGACCCTGATTCGCCGACCAGCCCGACGATCTCGCCGGAACGCACCTGCAGGTCGACGCCGTCCACGGCCTTGACGACGCCGCCATGGGTGAAGAAATGCGTCTGCAGGCCCTGCACGTCGAGCACCGTGGCATCCGGTTTCCCGGCCCGCGCGCCGGCGGAGAAATCGTGTCCGTCCATCGGCTAGCGCACGTTGTGCGGGTTGAGGACGTCGCGCAGATGGTCGCCCACCAGGTTGATGCCGACGATGGCCAGCGCCAGCGCGATGCCGGGAAAGAACGAGATCCAGTAATGGCCCGACAACATGAACTCGAAGCCGTTCGCGATCAGCATGCCCAGCGACGGCTCGGTCACCGGCACGCCGACACCCAGGAAGGACAAGGTGGACTCCAGCGCGATGGCGTGGGCCAGGTCGATGGTCGCGATCACGATCAGCGGCGGCAGGCAGTTGGGCAGCATGTGGCGCAGCAGCACCCGCGGCCAGCCCAGCGCCATGCATTGCGCCGCCTCCACGTATTCCTTCGCGCGCTCCACCAGCGCGGCGCCGCGCGCGGCGCGGGCGAAGTAGGCCCACTGCACGATGATGAGCGCGATGATCACCTTGTCGACGCCCTTGCCGAGGATCGCCAGCAGGATCAGGGCCACCAGGATCGCCGGGAAGGACAGCTGGATGTCGACGATGCGCATCAGCACCGAGTCGACCCAGCCGCTGAAATAGGCGGCCGCCAGGCCGACGATGCTGCCGATGGCCAGCGCCGCGGCCACCGAGATGCCACCGACCATCAGGCTGGTGCGCAATCCGTAGAAGATCGCCGAGAGCAGGTCGCGCGCCTGGCCGTCGGTGCCCAGCCAGTAGGTGATGCTGCCGTCGGCGCTCTTGCTGCCGGGCGGCAGCTTGGCGTCGAAGATATCCAGCGTCCCGATGTCGTACGGGTTCTGCGGCGCGAGCCACGGCGCGAATACCGCGGCCCCGGCCGCCAGCAGCAGCAGCGCCAGGCCCATCATCGCGAGCTTGCTGGCGAAAAATTCGCGCCGCAGCCGCTGCCACGGCGTTTCGGGCGGCGGCAGCGCCGTCGCGGCGGCGAGTTCCGCGGGTGGAACCAGGACTTCGCTCATGCCTTGGCCGCCTGCAGCCGCACCCGCGGATCGAGCACCGAATAGAGGATGTCGACGGCGAGGTTGAGCATCACGAGGAAGAACACGATGAGGATCAGGTAGGCGACCACCACCGGCCGGTCCAGCGTGATGATCGAGTCGAGCAGCAATTTGCCCATGCCGGGCCAGGCGAAGATGGTCTCCGTCACCACCGCGAAGGCCACCACCTGGCCGTACTCGAGCCCGCAGACGGTGACGATCGGGATCAGGATGTTCTTGAGCAGGTGCACGCGGAGGATGCGGCTCCAGGCCAGCCCCTTGGCGCGCGCGAACTTGATGTAGTCCATCGGCAGCGCCTCGCGGGTGGCGGCGCGCGTGACCCGGATGATCAGCGCCGCCTTGGCCAGCGCGATGGTCGTCGCCGGCAGCAGCAGCCGCGACCATCCGTCCAGCGTGAGCACGCTCAACGCCACGGGGCCAACCTGCACCGTGGCGCCGCGCCCGCTCGCCGGAAGCCAGCCCAGGTAGACGGCGAAGATCATGATCAGCATCAGGCCGACCCAGAAATTAGGCAGCGAGAAACCGAGCACCGAGCCGGTCATGATGCCGCGCGTGGAGATTGCCTGGGGCTTCAGGCCGGCCCAGATCCCCAGCGGCACGCCGATGAGGATCGACATCAGGATGGCGACCGTCGCCAGTTCCAGCGTGGCCGGCATGCGCTCCAGGATCAGGCCCATGGCCGGCTGGCCGGTCAGGAAGCTCTTGCCGAAATCGAACTGCAGCGCGTGGCCCATGAAGATGGCGTACTGGTGCAGCAAGGGCTTGTCCAGCCCGAAGTTGGCCCGGATCGCGTCGCGGTCCAGTTCGGTCGCCTCCGGGCTGGCCATCATCGAGACCGGATCGCCGATGACGTACAGGCCGACGAAGACCAGGCCGGACATGACGCCCATGACCAGCAGGGCCTGCAGCAGGCGGCGGATGATGTAGGTGGACATCAGGCTGGCGCAACGGCCGGCCCGGCGCCGCAGCGCCAGGCCGCCTTGGCGTCACTCACTTCGACGGCGTGGCGTATTGCACCATCGTCTGCTGGTCCGCGCGGCCCTGGAAATTGATGCCCTTCTTCATGGCCCAGACCGAATGCTCGAAGTGGATCGGCAGCATCGCGAAGTCCGCCATCGCCAGTTCGCTGGCCTTGGCCAGCGCCGCCGCGCGCTGCGCGTCGTCCATGATCCCGCCGGAATCGACCACCAGCTTGTCCATCTCGGGGTTGGAATAGCGGCTGCGGTTGGTGGTGCCCAGGCCCTTCTCCTTGTTGGGCGTGACCAGCAGCGACAGCAAGGTGTTGGACATCTCGCCGGTCGACGTGCCCCAGCCGGCCAGGTAGGCGCTGTAGGCGTAGCTATCGCGGTTCTTGAAGAACACCGCCGGCGCGTTGGCGTCGATCGTCGTCTTCACGCCGATGCGCGTCCACATGGCGGCAATGGTCTGCGCGACCTTGCTGTCGTTGATGTAGCGGCCGTTGGGCGTGCCCAGCACCAGCGTGAAGCCGTTGGGATAACCGGCTTCCTTCAGCAGCGCCTTGGCGCGCTCGGGATCGGCCTTGACGGCGGTGACCAGGTTCTTGCTGGCGCCGAACATCGGGTACGGCAGCAATTGCGCGGCCGGCGTTCCGATGCCGCTCATCGTGCGCGAGACCAGGGCGGCGCGGTCGATGGCCAGCGACAACGCCTCGCGCACCCGCTTGTCCAGCAGCGGGTTCTTGCCGTTGGTGCCCTGGATGCCGGGCGTCTGCTCGCCGTTCTGGTCGAGCGCGACATAGATGATGCGGTTGGAGGCCTTGGTCACCACGGTGAGCTTCGGATCCTTCTGCAGGCGCTCGAGGTCGTCCGTCGGCGGGTCTTCGACCATGTCGACGTCGCCCGCCAGCAGCGCGGCGACGCGCGCGGCGGGATTGCTGATCGGGCGGTAGATCACGCGGTCCCAGGCCGGCGCCGGGCCCCAGTAATGCGGATTGCGCTCGAAGATGATCTCGGAGCCGCGCTTCCAGGACACGAACTTGTACGGACCCGCGCCGACCAGCCCGTTGCCGGCGTTGAGTTCGGTGGTGGTCTTGCCTTCCGGGGCCGGGCCCGAGGCGGCCTTGGCCGACAGGATCGGCAGGCTGGCCATGTTGGTCGGCAGCAAGGGATACGGCACCGAGGTCGTGATCCGCACCGTGAGCGGATCGACCGCCTCCACCTTCTCGACCTTCTGCAGGTACACCTTGTACGAGGACGGGCTGTTGGGCACCTTGCCCACCCGGTCCAGCGTGAACACGACGTCGGCCGAGGTGAAGGGCGAGCCGTCGGAGAACTTGACGCCGGGGCGCAGCTTGAAGGTCCAGGTGTTGCCGCTGGCCGTCCACGATTGCGCCAGGCAGGGTTTCGGGACCAGGTCCGGATCGGCGCAGACCATCGCGTCGAACAGCGTCTGCGACAGCTGGATGTTGGGCGTCAGCGCGTGGTACTGCGGATCCATCGAGGTGGGCTCGGTCTTGAGCGCCACCACCAGGTCACGTGCCTGCACGGCGAAGGTGGCGCCGCCCAGGGCGGCGGCGGCGGCGGCCGCGAGAAGCGACTGGTGCCAACGGATGCTCGACAGGATTCCCCGCATATCGCTTTTCTCCAGAACGTTGAGACGGTGGCGGCTTGGCGAGTGCCATGGCCCCGCCATGAGAGTTGTGGAGCGTAGCGAACTGCGGCGTGGCTGCCACCGGGATAACCCGTTACGGCAGCGCTGCGCTCGAGGGCAGCCGTCAGTTCGGGCCGCCGGGGACCTCGCCCGGCTTCCTGCCCGGCGCCGGGGAAACCTCGGGCCGCGGCAGGTCGTGGAAATCCCAGGCCTTCGCGGCGGCGAACACGGCGTTCGGATACTGCGGCTTGCCGCGGCTGCCGTTGTAGCGACCGAGCGCCATGAACAGGTCGCCGCGCTCGCGGTCGATGTAGTGACGCAGGATCACGCAGCCGAAGCGCAGGTTGGTCTGCATGTGGAACAGCGTCGCCGGGTCGCCGTCGCCGATCACGCGGGTCCAGAACGGCATCACCTGCATGTAGCCGCGGGCGCCGGCGCGGCTCACCGCGTACTTGCGGAAGTTGCTTTCGACCTGCACCAGTCCAAGGACCAGCCCGGTGTCGAGTCCGGCGCGCCGGCTCTCGTACCAGATGGTCTGCAGGAATTCCTTGCGCTCGAGCCACTCGGTCTTGCGGCGCTTCAGCCGCGAGCTCATCGCGCCGAGCCAGCGCAGGTACTTCAGGCGCGCCTCGGTGTCGGCGAACAGCGGCTCGGGCGGCGCCGCGTCGCGCACCGCCGAGCTCAGCGCCGTGCGCACCGAATCGGCCAGCGGCTCCTCGACCTGCGCGCCGGCGCGGACGAGCGGCGGCAGCGCGGCAAGGCCCAGCCCGGCCGGCAGCGCCTGGAGGCACGCCCGCCGGCTGATCACGCCCCGAGCCTGCCCTTGACGAACGCCAGCATCTCGCCGGCCGGCACCTTGGTGGCCGCGGCATCACGTCGGTGCTGATACTCCAGCTGGCCTTCCTTGAGGCCGCGGTCGGAGATCACGACCCGGTGCGGCACGCCGATCAGTTCCCAGTCGGCGAACATCGCGCCCGGACGCTCGCCGCGGTCGTCCAGCATCACGTCGACACCGGCCTCCAGCAGTTCGTCGTGCAGCCGCTCGGCCGCCGCGCGCACCTCGGCGCTGCGGTCCATCCCGATCGGGCAGACCACGACCGTGAACGGTGCGATGGCATCGGGCCAGATGATGCCGCGCTCGTCGTGGTTCTGCTCGATGGCGGCGGCCGGGAGGCGCGTGATGCCGATGCCGTAGCAGCCCATCTCCATCGGCTGCGGCTTGCCGCTCTCGTCGAGGTACACCGCGTTCATCGGCTGGCTGTACTTGGTGCCGAGGTAGAACACGTGCCCGACCTCGATGCCGCGCTCGATGGCAAGGACGCCCTTGCCGTCGGGGGAGAGATCGCCCTCGACGATGTTGCGCAGGTCGGCGACGGCTTCGGGCTCCGGCAGGTCGCGGCCCCAGTTGACGCCGGTGAAGTGGAAGTCCTCCTCGTTGGCGCCGCAGATCCAGTCGGACATCACCGCCACCTCGCGGTCGGCGACGACGCGCACCGGCTTCTTCAGGTCGATCGGCCCGAGGTAGCCCGGCTTCGTCCCGAAGTGCTCGACGATCTCGGCGTTGGTCGCGAAGCGGAAGCCGTTGTCCAGGCCCGGCACCTTGCCGACCTTGATCTCGTTCATGTCGTGGTCGCCGCGCACCAGCAGCAGCCAGACCTGCGTGCCGACCACCTCGCCCTTGGCGCTGAGTTCATCGGTCGCCAGCACGAGCGACTTCACGGTGGTGTCCAGCGGCACTTTCAGCAGCTCGGCCACTTCGCGGCAGGTGCTCTTGCCCGGGGTCGGCGTCTTGGTGAGCGCGGCCGTGGCGCTGCCACGCGGCTTGCGCGGCGCCAGCGCCTCCGCCTTTTCCATGTTGGCCGCGTAATCGCTCTCGGGGCAGTAGACGATGGCGTCCTCACCGGTGGCGGCGATCACCTGGAACTCCTCGCTCAGGTCGCCGCCGATCGCGCCGCTGTCCGCCGCCACTGCCCGGTAGGTCAGGCCGAAGCGGTCGAAGATGCGCCGGTACGCCTGCGCCATCACCTGGTAGCTGGCCTTGGCCGACGCGGCGTCGCGGTCGAAGCTGTACGCGTCCTTCATGATGAACTCGCGGCTGCGCATGACGCCGAAACGCGGCCGCCGCTCGTCGCGGAACTTGGTCTGGACGTGATAGAAGTTGCGCGGCAGCTGCTTGTAGCTGCGCAGCTCCTGGCGGGCGACGTCGGTCACCACCTCCTCGCTGGTCGGCTGGATGATGTAGTCGCGCTCGTGGCGGTCCTTCACCCGCATCAGCTCCGGGCCCATCTTCTCCCAGCGGCCGGTCTCCTGCCAGTACTCGGCGGGCTGCACCACCGGCATCAGCAGTTCCACGGCGCCGGCCCGGTTCATCTCCTCGCGCACGATCGCCTCGACCTTGCGGATCACGCGCAGCCCCATCGGCATATAGGTGTAAATACCGGCGCCGAGCTTCTTGATCATGCCGGCGCGCGTCATCAGCCGGTGGCTGACGACCTCGGCGTCCGCGGGCGCTTCCTTGAGCGTGGAAATGAGGAACTGGGAGGCTTTCATCGGGGTCGGTGCGGCGAGTGCCAACTGAGCCTTTGCGAGCGCGCGCGGCGCCGTGCATAATGAACTCAGTTAAAGAATTGGGGTTTGATTATGCTTGACCGGGACGGCTTTCGGCCCAACGTCGGCATCATCCTGCTCAATCAGAAGAACCAGGTGTTCTGGGGCAAGCGCATACGCACCCACAGCTGGCAGTTTCCGCAGGGAGGCATCGACCGGGGGGAGACTCCCGAGCAGGCCATGTTCCGGGAACTGCACGAGGAAGTGGGCCTCATGCCGGAGCATGTGCGCATCATTGCCCGCACCCGGGACTGGTTGCGCTACGAGGTGCCCGACCGGTACATCCGCCGCGATGCGCGCGGCCACTACAAGGGACAGAAGCAGATCTGGTACCTGCTCCAGCTCATGGGGCAGGACTGGAACCTGAACCTGCGCGCCACCAGCCATCCCGAGTTCGATGCCTGGCGCTGGAACGACTACTGGGTGCCGCTGGACGTGGTGGTGGAGTTCAAGCGCGGCGTCTACGAGATGGCGCTCACGGAACTCGCGCGCTTCGTGCCGCGGCACGACCACCGCAACCGCTACCTGCGCAGCGGCATGCGCGGGCGCGACCACGACCACGCCGACGGGCACCAGGAGCCGGCGCCTGGCCCGCATTTCGAGCTGCCCCCGGGCGCGACCTTCGAACCCGATCCGCAGCAGGCCGTTTCGGCGCTGCCGCCACAGACCAAATATGCGCCTTGAACGACTGGCGTTCGCGCTGCTGCTCGCGGCAGGCGCGGCGCAGGCCCAGCTCGCCGACACGAACCCCGACTGGAAGGAAAGCGAAGCGCCCGCCCCGCCGGCGCTTCGCACCACCGGGCTGATCCCGCTGGACATTCCCGGATCGCAATTGCGCTTCGGTGTCGACCCCGCGTCCGTCTCCCTCGGCAGCGACGGCATCGTCCGCTACGTGGTGGTCGCCGCCGGCGCCGGCGCCGTCAACGGCATCTACGAAGGCATCCGCTGCAGCACGGGCGAGTACAAGGTGTATGCCCGCAACGCCGGCAAGGGCTGGTCAATTTCGGGCACCGACTGGCGCCAGCTGCACGACCAGCCGCGGTCGCGCCACAGCCTGCTCGTGGCCCGCACCGGCGCGTGCGTCGGGCGCGGACCCAACGGTACCGCGGCGCAGATCGTGCGCGACCTAGCCTCGTCCGTCGACCACCGCTTCGAGAAGTACTGAAAGAGCCCCTACCTGGTCACGACCAGGTTGTCGCGGTGGATCATCTCGTGCTCGGCGACGTAGCCGAGCAGGTGCTCGATCTGGCTGGACGGCTTGCGGCACAGGAGCCGCGCCTCGGCGCTCGCGTAGTTGGCCAGGCCGCGCGCGATCTCGCGGCCCGCGCCGTCGCGCACCGCGATCACGTCCCCGCGCGAGAACTCGCCGTCCACCGTCGTCACGCCGATCGGCAACAGGCTCTTGCCTTCCGCCCGCACCTTGGCCACGGCGCCGTCGTCCACCGTCACCGACCCGCGCAGCTGCAGGTGGTCCGCGATCCAGCGCTTGCGCGCCTGGGCCTTGTGCGTCGGCGCCACGAGCAGCGTGCCGATCGCCTCGCCCCGGGCCAGGCGCAGCAGGCAGTCGCGCTCGCGGCCCCACGCGATCACCGTGGACGCACCCGAACCGGCCGCCCGCCGGGCCGCCAGGATCTTGGTGATCATGCCGCCCTTGCCCAGGCTGGATCCGGTGCCGCCGGCCATCGCTTCCAGGGCCGGATCACCGGCGCGCGCTTCGTGCACGAACTTCGCATCGGGGTTCTTGCGCGGATCGGCCTCGTACAGGCCCGGCTGGTCGGTCAGGATCACCAGCGCGTCGGCCTCCACCAGGTTCGCCACCAGCGCGCCCAGGGTGTCGTTGTCGCCGAACTTGATCTCGTCGTTGACCACGGTGTCGTTCTCGTTGATGACGGGAACGACGTGCAGCTGCAGCAGCGTGAGCAGCGTGGAACGCGCGTTCAGGTAACGCTCGCGGTCCGCGAGGTCCGCGTGCGTGAGCAGCACCTGCGCCGAGCCCATCCCGTTCTCGCGCAGCTTGGTCTCGTACATCTGGGCCAGGCCCATCTGCCCCACGGCCGCCGCGGCCTGCAGTTCGTTGATCTCGTGCGGGCGCGCCGTCCAACCCAGGCGCTTCATGCCTTCGGCCACGGCGCCGCTGGACACCATGATGACCTCGCGGCCCTCGCGCGCGAGCGCCGCGAGCTGGCGGCACCACTCGCCGATGGCGGCTTCGTCCAGGCCGCGGCCTTCGTTGGTCACGAGCGTGGAGCCCACCTTGACGACGATGCGCCGCGCATCGCGCAGCAAGGTGGATGCGTGGGAGGCAGCGAGGTCGTCGGTCATGTCGTCGGTGATGGCGGCGGCACTCAGGCTCATTGCGGCGCTTCGCCGGCGAAGCGCGGATCGACGTAGACCGGCGGCTGCTCGGCCACCTGCTGCGACTTGATGTGCTGGTAGGCGGACTGGATCAGCGGCTGCACGCCTTCGCGGGTGAGCGCAGAGATCTCGAACACCGGGCCCTTGTACCTGAAGCGCTTGACGAAGTCCTTCACCCGCGCCGCGCGCTCCTCGACCGGGATCATGTCGATCTTGTTCAGCACCAGCCAGCGCGGCTTGTCGTACAGCGCCTGGTCGTACTTCTTCAGCTCGGCGACGATCGCCTTCGCCTGTGCCACCGGATCGCTGTCGTCGAACGGCGCGAGGTCGACCACGTGCCACAGCAGCCGGGTGCGCTGCAGGTGGCGCAGGAACTGGTGGCCGAGGCCGGCGCCCTCGGACGCGCCTTCGATCAGTCCCGGCAGGTCGGCGACGACGAAACTCTGCTCCGGCCCGACGCGCACCACGCCCAGGTTCGGATGCAGCGTCGTGAACGGATAGTCGGCGATCCGCGGCCGCGCGTTCGACACCGCCGTGATCAGCGTCGACTTGCCGGCGTTCGGCAGCCCGAGCAGGCCGACGTCGGCCAGCACCTTCAGTTCCAGCTTGAGGCTCTTGCGTTCGCCGGCCCAGCCCGGCGTCTTTTGGCGCGGCGCGCGGTTGATCGCGCTCTTGAAGCGCAGGTTGCCGAAGCCGCCGTCGCCGCCCTTGGCGATCGTGATCATCTCGCCGGGCTGGAGCAGTTCATACAGCACCTCCCCGGTCTCGGCGTCGCTGATGATCGTCCCCACCGGCATCTTCAGCACGATGTCGTCGCCGGCCGCCCCGAACATGTCCGAGCCCATGCCGTGCTGGCCCCGCTTGGCGTCGTGGCGTCGCGAGAAGCGGTAGTCCACCAGCGTGTTGAGATTGGGGTCGGCCAGCGCGAAGACATGGCCGCCGCGGCCGCCGTCGCCGCCGTCCGGGCCGCCGAATTCCTTGTACTTCTCGTGGCGGAACGAGACACAGCCGTTCCCGCCGTCGCCGGCGGCGACGTCGATGAAGGCTTCGTCGACGAATTTCATGGGGTCCTCAGTATAGGAACTCGGCGCGGCGGCGGTCCCGAAACGGCGAAGCCCCGACAAGCGGGGCTTCGCGGCGAGCGGCGGCGAAGGTCAGGCCGCCGGCGTGACGCTCACGGTCTGCCTGTTGAGCGCACCCTTGATCGCGAACGACACGTGGCCGTCCACCAGGGCGAACAGCGTGTGGTCCTTGCCCACGCCGACGTTGGTGCCGGGATGGAACTTGGTGCCGCGCTGGCGCACGATGATCGAGCCCGCGCTGATGAGTTCACCGCCGAACGCCTTCACGCCCAGCATCTTGGGCTGGGAATCCCGCCCGTTTCGCGTCGAGCCGCCGCCTTTTTTCTGTGCCATTTCAACTGCTCCTGATCAAACGGCGATCGCGCCGATTTCCAGCTCGGTGAACTGCTGGCGATGACCCTGGCGCTTCTGGTAGTGCTTGCGCCGGCGCATCTTGAAGATGCGCACCTTGTCGTGCTTGCCGTGAGCCACGACGGTGGCCTTGACAGTCGCGCCGGACACCAGGGGCGTGCCGATCTTCAGGTCGCCGCCGTTGCCGACAGCCAGGACCTGGTCGATCACGATTTCCTGGCCAACGTCCGCAGCAATCTGTTCTACTTTGATTTTTTCGCCGGAAGCAACGCGATACTGCTTGCCACCGGTTTTTATGACCGCGTACATGTGAACCTCGTGTGAGTAGATGCAGCGCCTCGCGGCGCGGCGTCAATCCCCGGACGGATTTCCGAAGAGCCCAGGATTATCGCATGGTTTGTGATTGCTCACAAGCCGCCCCCGGGCCGGTGGCCGGGCGCCCGAGGGGGCTTTCTATAATCGCGGGACCACTTCCCGCGCCATCTTGACCTCCAGCACCGCCTCCGTCCTCTCCCTCATCACCGACGACATGCGCGAGGTCGATGCGGTCATCGCACGCCGGCTGGAGTCTGGCGTGCCCCTGGTGGCGCAGGTCTCGCAGTACATCATCTCGGCCGGCGGCAAGCGGCTGCGGCCGGCCCTGCTGCTGCTGGTGTGCGGCGCCCTGGGCTTTCGCGGCGCGCAGCGTTTCAACCTCGCGGCCGTCGTGGAATTCATCCACACCGCGACCCTGCTGCACGACGACGTCGTCGACGAGTCCACGCTGCGGCGGGGCCGCGCCACGGCCAACGAGAGCTTCGGCAATCCGGCCAGCGTGCTGGTGGGCGACTTCCTCTATTCGCGGGCCTTCCAGATGATGCTGGACGCCCACGACATGCGGGTGATGGAGATCCTCGCCGACGCCACCAACGTCATCGCCGAAGGCGAGGTGCTCCAGCTGATGAACATGCACGACGCCTCGCTCGACGAGGCGGCCTACCTGCGCGTGATCCGCTCCAAGACCGCCAAGCTGTTCGAAGCCAGCGCGCGGCTGGGCGCCGTGCTCGCCGGCGCCGGCGCGCAGGTCGAGGAGGCTTGCGCGCAGTACGGCCAGGCGCTGGGCACCGCGTTCCAGGTGATCGACGACGTGCTCGACTACGACGGCGAAACGGGCGAGCTGGGCAAGAACATCGGCGACGACCTGCGCGAAGGCAAGGCCACGCTGCCGCTGATCGCCGCGATGCAGCGCGGCACGCCGGCACAGCGCGAGCTGGTCAGGCATGCCATCGAGACCGGCGCCGCGTCGGAACTCGGACACATCGTCGCCATCGTGAGGGAAACGGGCTCCCTGGACGTCACCCGGCACGCCGCCGCCGCCGAGGCGCAGCGGGCGATCGATGCCGCGCGTCAGCTGCCGGAAAATGAGTACAGCCAGGGTTTGCTACAATTGGCGGCTCAATTGCTGCAGCGGCGAAACTGAGCGATCAGTGACCGCCGCCAGCCGGCGAAATCGGGGTGTAGCTTAGCCTGGTAGAGCGCTACGTTCGGGACGTAGAGGCCGGAGGTTCGAATCCTCTCACCCCGACCAGGATTCTTCAATGGAATCATGGTCTTTGTTCATGGGTGCCCCTTGGCGGGGACACGCCGGGGACATTTTCCGACCTGAACATCGTCTCGATTTTGAACGGCTCGGTGGCCCTGCCGGGCACGTCGATCCACTTGGCGTACACCTCGAACAGCATCTTGGTCGAGCTGTGACCCATCTGCTTGGCCAGCCACAACGGGTTGGCGCCCGCCATGAGCGATACGGAGGCAAACGTGTGCCTGGTCTGGTATGCGAACCGCAGCCTGATCTTGCACGCCGCGAGGGCTGGCTTCCAGTACTCCTCGCGTTGCGACTTTTCGCTGTTCCACGGCTTTCCGGTCACTGGGTTGAAGAATACAAAGACCGTGTCTCTCGACAGTTCGAGTTGTCGAAGGAGAGCACCTCGGAAACGTCCATTCAAATCGAGAGTACGAGCTCGGTTTGTCTTGGTGGACTTCATGGCACCCGCAGACCGGGACCGAACCACGGAAACAGTGCCGAGATCAAAGTCGACGTCCCGCCATTGCAGCGCAATCAATTCCTCGGGTCGCATGCCCGAGAAGAATGCCGTCTCGAAATAGTTCGTTGCCGCAGGATGAACGTTGGCCCGCATCCAAGCCAGCACGGATTCAACTTCCGCCGGCGTAAGCGGGTCTGGTTGCGGCCGCTGAAGCCTTGAATTCTTGATGGCTGCCGCAGGGTTTTCTGCCAGGAACCTCGGCACGGCGAGTTCGAGCACGCCGCGCAGAACAATGAGGAGGTTGTTGCGCGCCTTGGGGCCCGACCATGGATGCGCGCCCGCCACCTTCCGCAGGTACGGGAAATTCAGTTCTGTCACCTGCACGTGGCCGATGAGCCCCGTCCAGAATTTCACGCCTTGCTTGTATTTCTTGAGTGTTCCCGGCGCGAGGTGGCCGGAGCCCTCAAGCCACTCGGCCGCGAGTTGTTCGAATCGAACCTCGTCCGGTTGAGGGGGGCCCGGAAGCGGGCGCTCTGCCCCGGCCCTGACCGACTCTGGAAAGGTCAATGAATAGTCAAACGTCCCGGCCCTGATCTCTTCGATGACTCTTTTGCGCAACCGGGCCGCATGCTTCACGTTCGCCGGCTTGAGCGGATCGAGGAGAAGCGTTTCTCGACAGCGCCGGTTCCCATAGGTGAAGGAAATGCGGATGCTGGAGCGTCTCAGTTCGACGCCGCGCGGTGCAAGCCGGTTATCCATCTCTGCACGCCCTCATAGTCGATCAGTATCCGCCCGTCGGGCGCCTTGCGATACTCGCGCCCCTGCACCCAGTCACCCCGTTCAATTTTTCGGTACACGGCCTTCGGCGAGTAGCCGCTCGCGAGGCAGAAAGTTCGAACCAGCGCGAAACGAAATCGCGGCGGGCCGACGAACTCGCTGTTAGAGGGTTGACTGTTCATTTCACTTCACAGGTTTTACTTCAACAAATATCAACTATAATACAGCAACAAACGAGGTTTGCAAATGCTGCTCCTGATGCTTCTGTTGGCCGCGGAGGACGAGCACCGCGTGCTCATCGATGCGCTGTTGCACGTCACTCCCCACAGCCGAGCCGCTGTTTGCCGTGCGGCCGGGGTCCAGCCGGCTGCGCTCTCGCGCTTCCTACAGCCCACGTCGAGGGGGCAGATCGCCGAGGCGGGGCAGCTTTCCCTGCTTGACGTCCTGGGATGGCCCAACGGCGGCCTTGCTCCCCAGCGCGCGCACGTGTGGCGTGTGCGGTCCCTGGACGCCGCCGAGTGGCTTCTGAAGGTCAAACTGAAAGCCAAAGCGCAGCTTGCTGCAGTAGCCGGAGCTGATGGAAGTGGAGCGTCGTTGCTGATCGGGACCCACGGTGAAGACAGCCCATTGATCCTGCAGGCCTGGGCTTCAGTCCGGGACCTGAGCCCCCTCCTCTCGGATTCGGTGTCAAAGAAGTGGGGACGTTCGAGGATTCGAGAGATTCCTGACTGGGCCGCCAAGGCTCTGCGCGCGCCAACTGTGACTCCCGAGGAATTCAGAGCAGCCGTCGCTGGTGATAAACAGGCTCCCAGCGGGTGGCAGCAAATCCAGGACCTGGCGAACCAACTGGGCCCAATCGGGCTCAGTGGGAATGTCCACGTGAATCTGCTGCTCGACTGGCTGACGGTGCAGTGCAACAAGCGCCCCAATGAGGTGGTCACCGTGCTGGACCGACTCGACCAACTGGCACTTCCGGAGGGAAGGATCGCGCTCAGCTCCCTCACCAGGGCTCAAAAGCTGCGGTTAGTGGAGCGGCTGGCCCGGCGGCCGCTTGCCGTCCTCACCCTTCGCGACCTGGGAACAGGTGGTTGATGATCCCTGAAGGCACATCGGTCTTTGAGGCGGGGTGATCGGCCAGGCCTCACTCACGCGTACGCGCCAATCTGCCCGGCAAGTGGCCGGGGTAGGAGGCTGCGCCGTGGCGGCCGGCGCTTAAGCTTCGACCCGATCAGAAGTGCGGCGCAGTGTCTCCCGCTCCACTCGCACTGTCTGCTGATTCCGCCCCTTGCCCGTGGTGGCGGCAAAAGGACCGTCAGCGCCGCGTCGGCGCCGTTCGGTATGCCCTCGATAGCGCAATCCTCTGTACCGACCGTGCAGCGGGTGATCGCTTCCACCTGCTGGCGCGCGCCCTCCGGATCGTTGACCCACTTCGCGTAGAACTCGTACGGACAGGCGGCGACGCCCTTGTCGCCGTCGCCCGAATTGATCACCCCCGTGTAGCCGCGGTGCAGCAGCTTGAACAGGTGGTTCTCCGACTGACCGTTCTTGCGGAAGTCGCGGATCAGGCTGGTGGACAGGGCCGCGTACTGCACGCCGTACTCTTCCTCGCCGCACTCGCCGAGCGTGCGGCCGTCGAACCCGATGATCGCGGAATGGCCGAAGTAGCTGTAGACACCGTCGAAACCGGCGGCGTTGGCCACCGCCACGTACGTGTTGTTCGCGAAGGCCATGGCCTTGCTGATCAGGATCTGCTGCTCTTTGGACGGGTACATGTAGCCCTGGCAGCGGACGATGAGTTCAGCGCCCTTCATCGCGCAGTCGCGCCAGATCTCCGGGTAGTTGCCGTCGTCGCAGATGATCAGGCTGATCTTCAGGCCCTTGGGACCTTTCCGTGACGTAGGTGCGGTCGCCGGGATACCAGCCTTCCACCGGCACCCAGGGCATGATCTTGCGGTACTTCTGGACCACCTCGCCCTTGTCATTCATCAGGATGAGCGTGTTGTACGGCGCCTTGTTCGCGTGCTGCTCGTGCCGTTCGCCGGTGAGCGAGAACACGCCCCACACCTTGGCCTTGCGGCACGCCATGGAAAAGATTTCCGTTTCCGCGCCAGGCACCGTGGCCGCGTTGTCGTACATCTCCTTCGCGTCGTACATGATGCCGTGGGTGCTGTACTCGGGAAAGATCACCAGGTCCATGCCCGGCAGGCCGGTCTTCATGCCGACCAGCATGTCGGCAATCTTGCGCGCGTTCTCCAGCACTTGCGCCTTGGTGTGCAGGCGCGGCATCTTGTAATTGACCACCGCCACGCCGACGGTGTCCTTGCTGCTCGAGATATCTCCGTGAACCATGTCGTCGTCCTTTCAGTGACTGATCATCCAGGGGCGTTTCGTTGGGAAGGCCTTGCTGCCGTCGCGCGCCTGGACGGTGCCCGTGCGCTTCGCGCCGCTGCAGCAGCCGCAGCCGCTGGGGTGGCGCAGTCGGCCGTACCCTTCCCGGGTGGAACGCGGGGCGTGCTGCGCCCGCTCGTTGGCGTCATGTGCGGCGCGAGCGTCACCGGCGAGGCAGGCGAGTTGCGGCGCCGCCACCAGCACGCGCGGAGAGAAGTGGCTCCGCTTGTCTGAACAGCTTTCCCCGACTTTTAAGTGGACTGCGGGCGGGTTGCCAAAGGTGCAGAGTTAATGGAATGGACGCCCCCTTTCACGGCCGTCCGCCTGCTGCCAAAGTCTGAGCGGGCGCTCTTTGCCCGCTCATGCCAATGGAGGCAGCTATGAAGATCACGACTCTCGGTTTGGACCTCGCCAAGAATGTTTTTCAGATTCATGGTGTTGATGAGCGCGGTGCCGTGGTCCTTCGCAAGCAACTCAAGCGTGACCAGGTGGCACCATTCTTCGCGCGCCTGGAGCCCTGCCTGATCGGAATCAAAGCTTGTGGAGGCGCGCACTATTGGGCCATAAAGCTCAGCACACTCGGTCACTGCGTGAAGATGATGGCGCCGCAGTTCGTCAAGCCGTATGTGAAGACCAACAAGAACGATTTGCTCGACGCCGAGGCAATCTGTGAGGCCGTCGCGCGTCCGAACATGCGATTCGTTCCGACCAAATCGCCCGAACAGCAGGCCGTGCTGTCGCTGCACACGGCACGTGAGAGCTTCGTCAGGGCGCGCACCGCGCAGGCCAACCAGATCCGCGGGCTGTTGATCGAGTTCGGGCTGATCATTCCCCAAGGCATTCGCCATATTTACCAGCGCGTTCCCGAGCTGATCGAAGACGCCAGCAACGAGCTGCCTGGACGCTTCAGGATGCTGATCGATCGGCTGCTGCAGCACCTCAAAGAGCTCGACCGGCAGGTGCGCGAACTCGAGCGGGAGATTGAGCAGTGGCATCGCAGTAGCGAAGTCAGCCGCCGGCTGCAGACCATTCCCGGCATCGGCCCCATGACCGCCAGCGCGCTTGTGGCCAGCGTCGGCGACCCGAGCAACTTCAAGAACGCGCGGCAGTTCGCCGCCTGGATCGGGTTGTGCCGCATCAGAACTCCAGTGGCGGCAAGACGCAGTTGCTGGGCATCAGCAAGCGCGGCAATGTCTATCTTCGAACACTGCTGATCCATGGTGGCAGGACCATGGTCGAGCTTGCTCGAAGGAAGGCCGACCAAGCCGACGGTTGGCTCGCGAAGTTGGTCGGCCGTCGACATCACAACATTGCGGCCGTCGCAATGGCCAACAAGAACGCACGAACGGCGTGGGCCTTGTTGTCGTCGGGCAAGGCCTACGACGCGATGCACGTGCCGGACCACGCACTGTAGTCCGCGCAGTCGGCGCAGGCCGCCATAACAAGACAGATTCCCTCCTCAGGTTGCTTTGGTAATCGATCGTTGATGGCAAGACAGGTAGGACCGGGGCTGGCCAAACCTGACGTGGATAACGAGCCTTGAGCTCGCAGAGTTGTAGAGGAACCAGCCAGCGAATTCCATCAGGGCCGAAGCGCTTCATGCGTCTGAAGGCCGGATGTATGTCTGCATCCTTCTCGTGCTCGCCAGAAACGTGAGAGAGCCTTGCAAACCGGGGGCGTCCATGTATGTCCACGGTGGCGGGCGTCGCTTGCGACGAACGCGCGCCGCGGTGGGCAACTCGGGGCGCACCAGCGATCTTCATCTTACGCGGCCAGCTTCAATGCGGGCAGGCCGGCGAAGTACGCCTCGTCCGGCGTGAGCCGCTCGAGGCTGGAGTGAGCGCGCTGCCCGTTGTACCAAGCCAGGTAATCGGTGATGTCGGCCCGCGCGGCGCTGACGCAGTCGTAAGCCTTCAGGTACACCCGCTCGTACTTCACGCTGCGCCACAGGCGTTCGACGAACACGTTGTCGGGCCAGGCGCCGCGGCCGTCCATCGAGAGCTTGGCCCCCGTGCCCAGAACGACGCTGGTGAACTCCTCGGCGGTGAACTGGCTGCCCTGGTCGGTGTTGACGATCTCGGGCGTGCCGTACTTGGCCAGCGCCTGTTCGATCACCTCCTTGGCGTGGATCGCCTCCAGCGTGATCGTCACCCGGTGCGCCAGCACGCGGCGGCTGGCCACGTCCACCACGGCGGTGAGGTAGACGAAGCCGCGCGCCATCGGGATGTAGGTCGTGTCCAGCGCCCAAACCTGATTGGACTTCGTGACAGCCACCTTGCGCAGCAGGTAGGGGAAGATCTTGTGGCCCGGCGCCCGTTTGCTGGTGCCAGGCTGCGGGGCCAGGGCCGTGACGCCCATGCGCTGCATCAGCGTGGAGATGTGTCGCCGGCCGACATGTATCTCCTCGCGCTGCAGTTGGTTGCGCAGCATGCGAGCGCCCATGAACGGATGCTCCAGGTGCAACTCGTCGATCCTGCGCATCAGCGCCAGGTCGGCAGCGCTCACCGGCCTGGGCAAGTAGTACACCGAGCCACGGCTGATGCCCACCAACTCGGCTTGCCGCGTGACGTCAGATCATGATCACGGTCGATCATCGCTTTGCGCTCAGCAATCCCGCCTTGGTAAGCGCGCGTTCTAAAAAATCATTCTCCAGCGTCAGCTGCCCGATCTTGGCGTGCAGCGGGTCCAGGTCGACCGGTTCGGCCGCCGTTGCGCCGCCGCCGAAGGCTTCGGCAGCGTGCTCCAGAAGCTGTCGCTTCCACTCGGTGATCTGGTTGGGGTGCACCTCGAACTGCTTTGCCAACTCGGCCAGCGTCCTGTCCTCGCGCAAGGCGGCAACCGCCACCTGCGCCCTGAATGCAGGCGTGTGCGTGCGGCGGGTGCGCCGCGCTGATTTCTTGACCATCGAAACTCCTATGGCCAGACCGTTCTCGGCCCAGCATCTTGCCCGGAGTTTCCACCTAAAGCGCTGTTCAGATTTGCGGGGCCACTTCTCTCTTCTGACCATGATGCATGGTGCCAGGCTCCTGCGCGCCGGCCAAGGCCTGGCGCAGCCGCTCGTGCATCGGGCGGCGACCGTGACGCTGGAGTGGGATGTGCGGCAGAAGAGCCGCTTCGATTGCACCGACTCGCAGGGCCGGCGCGTGGGCGTGTTCCTGTCGCGCGGCACCGTCTTGCGCGGCGGCGACGTGCTGGTGGCCGAGGACGGTTCCCTCGTGCGGGTGATCGCCGCGCCGCAGGCGGTGCTGGTGATCACGCCGGAGCCCCGGACCGGAACACCCTTTGACCTGACGCGCGCCGCCTACCATCTGGGCAATCGCCATGTGCCGATCGAACTCGCACCCGGGCACCTGAAGATCGAACCAGACCACGTCCTGGCCGAGATGGTGCGGGCGATGGGCCTGGACGTGAGCCGGTGCACCGTCCCCTTCGAGCCGGAGAGCGGCGCCTACGGCGGTCACAACCACGCAGGCGGTCACCATCATGGCGCGCATCACGGGCACCCCGATCATGCCGGCGGCTGAGCCGGCCCTGCTGGCACTCTTCTGGATCGCCTCGCCAGCGCTCCCGATCGGCAGTTTCTCCTATTCGGAGGGTCTGGAAGCCGCGGTGCACGCGGGTCTGGTGCACACCGAGGCACACGCCGCCGACTGGCTGGCGGCGCAATTGCATCTGAGCCTCGCCCGCTTCGAGCTGCCGGTGATTGCGGCGGCGCTGGCGGCGTGGCGAGCGAACGACCTAGAACGGATCGACGAGCTGGACGCCTGGGTGCGGCGAACGCGCGAGACGAGCGAGACGCGCCAGCAATCCGAGCAGATGGGCCGCTCGCTGGTGGAATGGCTCAAGACGGTACAACCCGAGGCCGCCGCGCGAGTGCGCCAGCCAGTGACGTACCCGGTGGCCTGGGCGCTGGCTGTCGTCGGGTCGGGCGCCACCGCTCGCGACGCGCTGCTCGCCTGCGCGTTCGGCTGGGCCGAAAACATGATGCAGGCGGCCGTCAAGGCCGTGCCGCTCGGCCAGAGCGCCGGCCAGCGCATCCTCGCCCGCCTGGCGGGGGAGATTCCGGCCGTGGTCGATCACGCGCTGGGCGTCGACGACGACGGCCGGCAGGCCTTCGCGCCCATGCTGGCCATCCTCTCCGCCCGCCACGAAACCCAGTATTCACGATTGTTCCGCTCATGAAGCTGCGCCAGATTTCCCGCCGCACCAAGCCCCTGCCGCCGCTGCGCGTCGGCATCGGCGGGCCGGTCGGCTCCGGCAAGACCACCCTCCTCGAGATGCTCTGCAAGGCCATGCGCGATCGCTCCGACCTGGTGGCGATCACCAATGACATCTACACCAAGGAGGACCAGCGCCTGCTCACCGCCAGCGGTGCGCTGCCGGCCGAGCGCATCATGGGCGTGGAGACGGGCGGTTGTCCGCACACGGCCATCCGGGAGGATGCGTCGATCAACCTCGAGGCGATCGACCGCATGCTCGACGAGTTCCCCGACGCCGACATCGTGTTCGTGGAAAGCGGCGGCGACAACCTGGCCGCCACCTTCAGCCCCGAGCTGAGCGGCCTGACGATCTACGTGATCGACGTCGCGGCCGGCGAGAAGATTCCCCGCAAGGGCGGGCCGGGCATCACCAAGAGCGACCTGGGGCCGCATGTCGGCGCCGACCTCGCGGTAATGGCTGCGGACACGCGGCGCATGCGCGGCGAGCAGCCGTTCGTGATGAGCAATCTGAAGACATCGAACGGGCTTGCGGACGTGGTTCGTTTCATCGAAGTGAAGGGATTGCTGGATTCAACCCGCGCGGCAGCTTCACCGATGTGACCGTCGACGACCCAGCAATCCCAGGCGGCAGCCAAGTCGGAGCGCCGAACACCGTCCAGGTCAGTGCAGCCAACCCGACGCACCTTCGTCCTCATACCTAACGTCCGCCGGAAAGTCAGTGCGCTCCAAGCGCAGACGTCCGGCTGCCACCGCTCGCGCGACCGCGTCAGCCGTTGCGTGGTAGGCCTCACGGGCAGTGAGATGGCCGAGCACGACGCCGATGTCGTCTGCTGGCTCCTCGAACTCGGGGGGAGCAATCTCAGTGACCGCTTTCCGGGCGACCTCACGCGCAATCCGGATTGACTGGTCCGCGGAGGGAAAGTGAATGGTGAACTCCTTCATCCTCGTGCGGAGCGGCTGGGGGATCAACATAGGATCGTTCGCCGTACAGATCCAGATGACGTGAGACGCGTCGAACTGGAAGTCCAGGGAAATGTCGCGCGTCCGGCAGGAGGTAACCCGCTCGAGCAGCGAGTGCAGCGGTGCCAGCGCATCGTTGCGGTTGTCTCGCAGCGCTTTGTCGAGCTCATCGAGCACGATCACCGGGTTTGCGTGCTCACCGAGCACGACTTCTTCGAACAATGCGCCGTAGGCTGTGTTCGCCCACCGCTTTTCGCTGCCGATGAGGGCGGCATCGGTGACCGCGGTGTCGAGCTGCAGTTGTCGGTGGGAAGTCCCCACGGCTGCGGCGAGTGCCTGCGCGTAGTGCGTCTTTCCGACGCCGGCCATCCCCAGAAGAAGCAGCGGCGGGATCTGCACGGGCTTTCCGCTTTGGCGAGCCAGCGTCAGCCGCTCCCTCACAACCTGTGTGACTGCCGCGAAGTGCGGATGCGTCTGGTCCAGCCTGCTCAGAGTCGAGCTCCAGTCACCATTTAATGCCAGCGTCCGGTAGGGGCCACGCTCCTTGAGCTTCAGATAGAGCGCCTCGAGTTGAGAGATTCGGTCGCGGTCCGGGGTGGCCTGCTTGGCGCGCCGGAGCATCTTCAGCGGCTCATCTCGTGAGTGAACTGCGCATTCGTGGCTCGCTGGACCTTCCTGCGGCGTCAGAGCAAGCTCCTCTTCCTCCTCCTCGGCGTCGATCCCACCGATCCCGGACTTCTTGCGGGCCTTCGCCGGAGGTCCAGCCCAGATACTTCCGCTTCGGTCTTCTGCTTCGGTCAGTGCGCGCTCCTCGAGAGCTTCCCGGGCTGCACTGATCTCGTCGTGCAGCCTAGCAGGCAGCAGAATGTGCTGGCGTCCAAGACTCACGCCCTCGAGGCGATGCAGCACGTACCCGCCTGGGATTTCGTCGTTCCTGGTCATCGTTGCGCTCGCTTAGTTGCCGTACCGTTGCGCCCGCGCCGACACCCAGGGTACAGCCTCAGCCGCGCGGACGACTGTCGCCAGCGCATAGGGATGACGCGGCCGCTCGGGCAGGTGTTGATGCTTCACGCCGACGAAGCTGTATCCGGACGCGCGCATTGATTCCCTGTACAAATCGGCCGCAGCAGATAACTGGTCCGCCCTGCTCACGATCGTTGCTTCCAACGTGGCAGGTCCGCGCAGGTCGTACGATCGATTCAAGGTCGACGCGACGGCATTCATCACCGCGAGCGCTCGTTCGGTGTTCGTCGTCCGCAGCGGCTCGAGGGCAGCCCATACCATCGCACACCCGATGACCTTGTGGCCCACCATTTCGCCGGCATCGGACATCGTCGTTTCTCCCGAACTGTCTTGATATTCTTCGCACTTGCCAAGGTCATGCAGCAGCGCTGCGGCGAGAACGACCTGCTTGTCGACGAGCTCTTCATAGTGGCGCGCGAGCAGAAGCGCGCACTCCGCGACATCGATCGTGTGCAGGAGATTTCCGGACCTGCCACTGTGGTGTCCGCGAGTGCTCGCGGGCGCCGACGCGAACTTCTGGAACCGATCCCGATCCTCGAACAGCGCGCGGCGCACAACCTCTCGGAGCGTCGGATCGAGTTGGTTCATCAGTTCCAGGAAGCGCACCTCGGGCAGTGGTAAACGCCGGACATCCGCCCCGCTGCCGGTCTTCAGCGTCTTTGAACCGTTCCACCTCCGATCCCGACTGCCGTACTTGATACCCATGCTCCGTCCTTTCGAAGTGACTTAAACTCAGTGCGACCTTCGTCCCACAACAGGATTTTAAGTCCTATTATATGCCATTATGTACTACTGTAGGACAAACTGCAAGCGGCCATCATGATTCGCTGCCATCTGGGGCGGCTCCTGGGCGAACGAAAGCTCAAGATCAGCGACGTCGCCACAAGCACCGGCATCCACCGACACACGCTGACCCGCCTTTACTCAGAGACAGCCGAGCGCGTGGATCTGGAGGTTATGGACAAGCTCTGTGCTTACTTCGGCGTTGCCGTCGGAGAGCTTTTTGAGCACGTGCCGGCGTCGCCGATACACAAGTAGCTCCGTCGGCAATGCCGTTCGTGTGCGCTCGAGGGCCCTTCTGAGCCGCAAGCTCCCATGTCACAGGTGATGAGTCGCCCATTTCACAGTTCACGTTGAAAACGCTGTGGACAACCGCTGGATTGCCGCGCGCAGGACCAGAAACTGGTGCGGGTAGCAGCTCTTTGCCTGTCCGGTAAGCAGCAGCTCTCGCCGCGCCGGTGGTCACGGCGCCACGGCAGTGCCGGCGCTGGCCCTGCTGTCGGCGCCTCCGGCGCGCGGACGGTGATTGGTTTTTCGTCGGAGACCGGGGCATGCCGGGCGCCACATTCGCCTCTTTATCGAAGTCTTGGGGAATCGAGTCGCTCGGAAGTCCCCGAGACTGGATTTCCGTAGCTGCGATGGCACGCTCGCCTCCCCGCGTCGTCCCTTCACTTGCGTTCTGCCGCTACTGGGGTATCACGCCCCGGGCCTGCGCACCGTACCGTGCCCGCACCAAAGGCAAGGACGAGCGCGGGGTCGGCTATGTCAAGGGCAATGCGATCGCCGGCCACCGGTTCGCCTCCCTGGATGAACTCCAGGCGCACCTGGCGTGCTGGATGCGGGAGGTGGCCGACGTGCGCGTGCACGGCACCACCGGCGAGGCGCCGATCGCGCGCTTCGAACGCGATGAGCGCTCTGCCCTGCGGCCGCTGCCTGGCAAGGCGCCGTTCCTGCAGGTTCGCGAGCTCACACGACGCGTGCACAGCGACGCCTGCGTCGAGCTGGACACCAACCGCTACAGCGTGCCCTGGCGACTCATTGGCGAGAGCGTTACGGCCGTTGTGGCCGAGCGTCAGGTCCGGATCTTCTACGCCGGCCAGGAGGTGGCTTGCCATGCCCAGAGCCTGCTGCGGCGCAAGACCATCATCGACCGTTCCCACCTGGCAGGCATCGTTGGAGCGCACTTGCTCGGCGTGAGCTGGCTGCCGCGGCCGGAGCCTTCGTCGGCCCCGGTGCCCGCAAACCCTGAACTGCTGCGGCCGTTGCAGGAATACGAGCAGGTCCTCGGGGGAGGTTGGTGATGGTCGCGGCCAAGAAGCTCAAGCCGGTCGAGATGATCGGCGACCTGGAGCCGATGCTCACCCGTCTGAAGCTCACCGCCATCCGTGATCAGCTCGAGACGCTGCTGGACCAGGCCGCCCGCGCCGAGATGAACCTGCGCGAGGCGCTGACGATGCTGTGCACTGCCGAGGTTGCCCGCAAGGACGAACGGCGCATCCAGATGGGCCTGTCGATCGCCAAGTTCCCCTTCGTGCGCACGCTCGAGGCGTTCGAATACGACGCCCAGCCGTCGGTCGACCCCAAGCAGATCCGGGATCTGGCTACCTCGCGGTGGGTGGCCAACGGCGACAGCGTCCTGCTGCTCGGGCCACCGGGCGTCGGCAAGACCCACCGCGCTGTCGCCCTCGGTCGGGAGGCGATCGTGCGCGGGTACTGTCACTTTCCGCCGTAATCAGGCCACTTCGTTTTCGGCGTAATCAGGCCAGCGCGCCGGGCCGATGGCAGGTGGCGTTTTCGGCATAATCAGGCCAGCTCGGCCGTTCAAACGGGCATCTCGGGCGCTTTCGGGCTTCCTGCACCCTCGGGGGTTTTCCACTCGAGGAGAGCGCAGTGGCCCGCAGGAGAATCGAGATGTTTCAGTATCGACAGGCCTTGGTTCGGCTGCGCGCCGGCGACTCCGAACGCGACATCGCGCGCTCGGGCCTCATGGGCCGGCAGAAGCTGGCCGCGGTGCGTGAGCTGGCGCAAGCGCGAGGCTGGCTGGATCCCTCGCACGAGATGCCGGACGAGGCGCTCATCTGCGCGGCGCTGGGCGAGCGCCGGCGCGCTGCGTCCACCATCTCCAGCGTCCAGCCCTGGCGCGAGTTGGTCGCCCAGTGGCGCGCTGCCGGGGTGCAGGGCAAGGCCATTCACGCCGCGCTGGTGCGCCGCATGGCTACAGCGGCAGCTACTCCTCGGTGGCGCGGCTGCGGGTGGACCTGCGCGGGCAGCAGCGGTCGGACGTGACCGTGCGGCTGGACTTCGAACCAGGCGAGGCTGCACAGGTTGACTTCGGCGCTGGCCCGCTGCTGACGCACCCCGATGGTCGACTGCGGCGGACCTGGGCCTTCGTGATGACGCTGGCGCACAGCCGCCATCAATACGTCGAGTTCGTCTGGGACCAGACCGTGGCGACCTGGCTGGGGTGCCACCGCAGGGCCTTCGAGTGGTTCGGCGGCGTGCCGCGGCGCCTGATCATCGACAACCCCAAGTGCGCCATCACCCGGGCCTGCGTGCATGATCCCGAGGTGCAACGCTCCTACGGCCAGTGCGCCGAAGGGTACGGCTTCCGCATCGATGCCTGTCCTCCACGCGATCCGCAGAAGAAGGGCATCGTCGAAGCCGGCGTCAAGTACGTCAAGAACAACTTCCTGCCAACGCGCAGCTTCTGCGACTTGGCGGACCTGAACGCCCAGGCCCGAGCGTGGGTCCTGCAGGAAGCGGGCTGCCGCATCCATGGCACTACTCACGCCAAGCCGCTGGCGCTGTACGAGCTGGAGCAGGCGCATCTGGCGGCGCTGCCGGCAATCGCGCCGGACCTGGGCGAGTGGCACCGGGTCAGCGTGCACCGCGACTGCCACGTGCAGTTCGATCGCGCCCTGTACTCGGCGCCATTCCGGCTGGTGGGCAAGACGCTGTGGCTGCGGGCCACCGACGCGGCGGTGGCCTTGTACGAAGACTGGACGCACGTGGCCACGCACGCGCTGCGCCCGGGCGAGCGCCGAACGCTGCGCGAGCACCTGCCGCCGGCCGCGCAGGCCTTCTTCGCCCACGACCGCCGCTGGTGCGTCCAGCAGGCACGCGAGGTCGGTCCCGCCTGCGAGAGCCTGATCGAGCGCCTGCTCGCCGATCGCATGATGGAGCGCCTGCGCGCTGCACAGGGCGTGCTGCACCTGGTCGAGCAGTTCGGGCGCGAGCGAGTGGAGACGGCCTGCCAACGCGCGCTGGTGCACGACTCGCCGCATTACCGCACCGTCAAGACCATCCTGCACACCGGCGCTGATCTGCGCGCCGAGTTCGCCGAGGTGGCCACCGTGAGCTACGGCGCCTTGCGCTTCGCGCGGGACGCCGCCAGCTTGTTCGGCCCTGACCCGCAGCAGCCGGATCTGCTGCATTGACACCTGAAAGGAGATCGCCATGAACCCGGTTCCCGAACTCGCTCCGCAACTCAAACAGTTGCGGCTCTCAGGCATCCTGGATTCGCTGGAGGCTCGCAACCGCCAAGCCATCGACGGCAAGCTCGCGTACACCGAGTTCCTGGCCATGCTGGTCAGCGACGAAGTTGCCCGGCGCGAGCAGAAGAAGTTCAGCCTGCGGCTGCGACGCGCGCAGTTCCGCACCAACAAGACCCTGGAGCAGTTCGACTTCGAACGGCTGCCCAAGCTCAACCGCGCCTTGGTCAACGACCTGGCCACGGGCCGCTACCTGCAAGAGAAGGCGCGGTGCTCATCGTGGGCCCGTGCGGAACGGGCAAGAGCCACTTGGCCCAGGCCCTGGGTCACTGCGCCGTGCGCCAGGGCGTGGACGTCGTGTTCACGACCAGCGCCGCGCTGACGCAGGGCCTCAATGCCGCCCGCGCCACTGGCACCTACGAGCGGCGGCTGGCGAGCCTGGCGCGCGTGCCGCTGCTGATCATCGATGACTTCGGGCTCAAGCCGCTTCGACCGCCGGCCGACGAAGACCTGCACGACCTGGTCGCCGAGCGCTACGAGCAGGCAGCCACGATCGTGACGAGCAACCTGGACTTCACCGAATGGGACCAGGCGTTCCCCGCCAATCGGCTGCTGGCATCAGCAACCCTGGACCGCTTGCGGCACAACGCCTACTGCATGGTGCTGGACGGCCAGTCCTACCGCGCGCCCAAGCTCTCGCCGGTGGCGGTCAAGCCACGCCAGGCGGTTGCCACCGCCGTGAAAAACGGCCATGCTTAACCCTCGCTCGGGATACCCGTTTGTGGCCACCACTGGCTTGAATATGCCGGAAACAGATTGGCTCGAAAACGGTGAGAAGTGACAGGTGATCACGTGCGCGAGCAGGCGCTCGGCGCCGCAGCGCATGTCCACCGGCGCGACGCACAGCCACAGCGCGTCGATGCGGATCACAGCGACAGCACTCCGGCCAGCTCGCCAGGCCAACTCGCGCATGCCGATGCCTGGGCGACCGGCCACCGCACGGTCAACTTCGCGCCAGAGCGCGTGAGCTCAATGTGGATGGATTCGTCGGGCTCGCCAGCGTTCTCACGCGGCGTCGTAGCCGCCACTGGTGCAGGTGGCTGCACGGGTACGAACGGCATTGCTCGGGACGCTTCGGTCATTGGCGCTGCGTCCGCCGCGATCGGCACGCTGGCGGCGCGCTGTTCAACCCCGCTGCAGCGCTTCACACCGCGGCCGACGAGCCACTGGCGCACGAGGTTCGCGTTCAAGCGGTGGGCCTGCGCCACGCCCGCCACCGACGCGCCGGACACCCGGCACGCAGCAATGACGACATGTAAGCGGCATGTGATCCAGGAACTTGGCCGCCAGCACCTGGGCCAGCAGACCCGTGGTTGGGATGCCCTTGTCGATCACGTGCGCCGGCACTGCGGCCTGTACGAGCGTCTGACAGTGCCGGCACGCCCATTTGCCACGCACGTGGCGCTCCACCGGGAACACGCCGCGCTGGTAGTCCGGCTTCTCGGCCACGACCTGGCCGATGCGCTACATCTGGCAGCCGCGGATGCACACGGTGCTCGCCGGCTCATGGTGCACGTCGCGCCGCGGCAGCTGCGGCGGCACCGCTTTGCATTTCGGGGTCTTCATGTCGGTCTTGCTGTCGGCGACATCGGTGTCGACGCCCGGGCGCTTGATCTCTTGACTGAGTTCGGCCAGATCAGCATCCAGGGATGCCTGTGTTGACACGCACCGGTGCCATCAGTATTCTTGTTATGATTGAACGATCAGTCAATAAAACGGAGAAAATGGTATGAAAAAGTTCGTCGCCACAGACTACGTCCCCCGTCACTTTCAATGGGAAGTTGTTGGGAAAGTGGCTACCCTTACCTTGAACCGCCCCGAACGTAAGAATCCGCTCACATTTGACTCCTATGGCGAGCTTCGCGACCTCTTCCGCGAACTGAGGTATGCAACCGACGTGAAGGTGGTGGTGGTAACCGGCGCGGGCGGCAACTTTTGCTCGGGCGGGGATGTCCACGAGATCATTGGGCCTCTGGTCGGTATGCAGGAGGCTGGTGACATGCCGGGCCTCCTTGAGTTCACCAGGATGACCGGTGACGCCGTGGTCGAGATGCGCCAGTGCCCGCAGCCGATCATCGCAGCGGTCGATGGAATATGCGCAGGCGCCGGGGCGATCCTCGCGATGGCGTCCGATATGCGGATCGGAACTCCGCGCACGAAGACGGCTTTCCTGTTCACACGAGTCGGGCTCGCGGGCGCTGATATGGGCGCCTGCAATATCCTTCCGCGGATCATCGGAGCCGGCCGCGCGTCCGAGCTGCTCTATACGGGCAGGTCCATGACTGGAGAGGAGGGCGAACGCTGGGGTTTTTACAATCGTCTAGTATCGCCAGAGGATCTGCTTGCCAATGCACAAGCGCTCGCGCGGGAACTTGCCGACGGCCCAACGTTCGCGCACGGCATGACTAAGAAATGCCTCCAACAGGAGTGGAGCATGGGAATTGCAGAAGCCATCGAGGCGGAAGCGCAAGCTCAGGCAATCTGTATGCAGACGCGAGATTATGCTCGGGCCTACCGAGCGTTCGTTGGGAAGGTGAAGCCAGTGTTCGAGGGCAACTGATGGGGGCTCCGGCATTCTTGGCGTGGCCGTTCTTGGATGCGGTCCATCGAGAACTGCACGACCGGCTGGCGCCAATCGCTGGCCAGGTCTCAATGTTGCTTAGCGACGTGCACGACGAGAGGCCAGAGACCGTCGACTGCTCGGTGCGTCGGATCGTGGGTATCCTTGGCGAAAGGGGGATATTGAGCTTCGCCATGTCGCCAGCCCCCGGTGTCGCGCCTGATGTCCGTTCGCTATGCGTAGTGCGGGAGGTTTTAGCGGCGCAGCATGGTTTGGCGGACTTTGCCTTTGCGATGCAGGGGCTCGGCAGCGCTCCGATTGGCCTGTTTGGAAATGCCGTCCAGCGTGAACGCTACTTGCCACGCGTCGCGAGCGGGCAATTGATTGCCGCATTCGCACTTTCCGAAGCGGAGGCTGGATCCGACGTGGCCGCGATGGCAACGGAGGCGCACTGGCACGACGGAGCTTGGTATCTGGAAGGGAGCAAGTCCTGGATCTCTAATGCCGGTATAGCGGATTTCTATGTCGTCTTCGCACGAACGAGCGCCGAGGGTGGCCCCAAGGGCATCACAGCGTTCGTCGTTGATTCGAATACCCCCGGACTGGAGATCCGCGAACGGCCAGAGATCGTGGCGCCGCACCCCATCGGAACCCTGGTGCTTTCCAACTGCCGTATTGGACCTGACCAGGTCATCGGCGAGCCGGGGCAGGGTTTTGCGATCGCAATGGCGACGCTAGACGTATTTCGAACAACAGTGGGCGCCGCCGCTCTCGGTTTTGCACGCTGCGCGTTCGATGCCGCCCTGCAACGCGCACGCACGCGCCGCATCTTTGGCGGAACGCTAGGTGATTTGCAGATGACGAAGGCTGCACTTGCTGATATGTCGCTGGACGTGGATGCGTCGGCGCTACTGGTGTACCGCGCCGCCTGGCTCAAGGATACGATGAAAGGCCGTGTCAGCCGCGAGGCGAGCATGGCAAAACTTCATGCGACGGAAGCGGCGCAACGCGTCATCGACGCCTGCGTGCAGATTCACGGGGGGGCGGGCGTCGTACGAGGATCTCTGCCGGAGCGCCTATACCGCGAGATTCGTGCCCTGCGAATTTACGAAGGCGCGAGTGAGGTCCAGAAGATGATCATTGCGGGGCAACTGCTCAAGCTGCCTGCTTGATGGCAAGGAAATACATATGATCCTGAATGAACAGCAGGAGATGATCCGGCTCGCTGCGCGCGACTTCGCGCAACGCGAACTGACTCCCAACGCGGCGCGCTGGGACGAGCAAGCCTGTTTCCCCGCAGAGGCCATTCGCGGGCTGGGGCGGTTGGGTCTGATGGGCATCAACGTCCCGGAGGAGTGGGGTGGCGCTGGGGCCGACTACGTGTCTATGGCGCTTGCCCTCGAGGAGATCGCCCGAGGCGATGCCAGCACCTCGACGATCGTGAGCGGTCACAACTCGGTGGGGTGCATGCCAATCTACAGGTTCGGCAGCGATGCGCAGCGGGATCGCTTTCTCCGTCCGATGGCGCGTGGCGACATGCTGGGCGCCTTCCTACTGACGGAGGCGCACGGCGGGTCCGACGCAGGTGCGCCAAAGACTACGGCCGTGCGGCGAGGCGATCACTACGTGCTCAACGGCGCCAAGCACTTCATCACATCAGGCAAGACTGCTCACGTGGCGCTTGTGTTCGCGGCTACCGGCCCGCGCCCAGGCAAGGACATCACAGCCTTCATCGTTCCCACCAACGTGCCAGGCTACCTGGTAACCCGAGTTGAGCGCAAACTGGGACAGCATGCGTCAGACACGGCACAGATCACATTCGAGGACATGCAGGTGCCGGTGGAACTGCGCTTGGGCGAGGAGGGTGAAGGCTACCGAATTGCCCTTTCGAATCTGGAGGGCGGCCGTATCGGAATTGCGGCCCAAGCGGTAGGCATCGCTCAAGCCGCACTTGACGCTGCCCTCCCATATGCGAGAGAGAGAATCGTCTATGGAAAGCCAATCGTGGAGCATCAGGCCGTGGGATTTCGGCTTGCTGCGATGGCCACGCGAGTAGAAACGGCACGGCAAATGGTGCTGCACGCGGCAGCGCTAAAGGACGCTGGCCGGCCATGCCTCCAGGAGGCGTGCATGGCCAAGCTAGTCGCTTCCGAAGCAGCTGAGTGGGTGTGCTCCGAGGCTATACAGGTGTTGGGTGGCTACGGCTACCTACAGGATTTCCCTGTCGAGCGGCTCTACCGTGATGCCCGGGTTTGCCGCATCTACGAAGGCACCAATGACATACAGCATATCGTGATCCTGCGGGAACTGCTGCGTAGGTATGACGCGGCGATCTGATGACCTGAGCAAGGGGCTAGACAATGATTGAGAGGAACATCGACGACCGCCCCTTCGCAGGGATACGGGTCTTCGACGCGACCCAAGGGGTGGCGGGTCCCCATGCAACGATGCTGCTCGCGCTAAACGGCGCAGACGTCATCAAGGTTGAGCCGGTAGAAGGCGACTGGTGCCGTGTGCTTGGCAAGACGATTGCTCAGGAATCAGTCAATTTCTATTCCGTTAACCGAGGGAAGCGTTCTGTTGCCTATGACGCGAAATCAGACGCGGGTCGGCAGATCGCTGAGCGGCTGGGCCGCAGCTGCGATATCTTTGTCGAGAGCTTCCGGCCGGGAGTCGCGGCGAAGATGGGCCTAGGCTATGAAGCGATGGCAGAGCACAATCCGGCTCTCATCTACGCGTCCGTGTCCGGGTTCGGCCAACGTGGTCCTTACTCGCGTCGTCCCACGGTGGACGGGCTCATCCAGGCCTATTCCGGCCTGATGGTCATGAACAAGACTGAGGACGGCAAGCCCTATCGCATTGCGATGATCGTCGTGGACGTCCTGACTGGCCTCTACGCCTATCAAGCGATTGCTTCCACGTTCGTGCGGCGCCTGAGATTCGGTCGCGGTGCATTTCTCGACATCAACATGCTCCAGGCCGCGGCGGCGTTCCAGGCGGCAAAGATCATGGAATTCGTCGAGTCGGATGGAAAGCCGGCTCCACTGTATGTGCCCGCAGGCATGTTCGGCACGGCGGATGGCTACATCGTCGTGAGCGGAATGCGTGATCAGCATTTCGCCGCTCTGTGCGGGGTGATCGGGCGTTCCGAGCTTTCGCGCGACCCGCGGTGGCCCACGCAACAAGCGCGCGTTGACCATGGCGACGAGATCAACCGCGAACTGCGCAAGGAATTCGCCAAAGAGCCGACTGACTATTGGCTGAAGGCGCTGCACGATGCGGGCGTGTTCGCCGAGAAGGTGCGCTCGTACGGCGATTGGCTGCAGGAAGAGCAGGTCCGGGCCATGGGCGCGTACAGTTGGGTGGACCATGACGCTTTCGGACGACTGCCGGTGGCGCACGTGCCTGGCATTCTGCCCGGCGGAGATCGGCCAAGCGCTGATGCTGCGCCATTGCTGGGCGAGCATTCCCGTTCCATCCTTCGCGACTTGGGGTTTAGCGAGGAATGGATAGCGCAGCAGGTCGCCAGCGGCGCGGTGCGCGAAACGGAACGGAAGGAGGGGTGAGTGGTTGATCCAATCCTGCCTCCCGCCCGAGTGGAAGCCATGAAGCGGCTGGGCCTCTGGCCCGGCATCACCCTGCTTGAAGGCTTGGACGAAGCGGTGCGGCTGCGGCGCGATAACGTCGCGATCGTGGACGGCAACAGCGCCACAGGCCGTAGCACTTGCGTAACATACGGAGAACTGGACGAACACAGTCGGCACGTTGCAGCCGGGCTGTCGCGACTCGGGGTGCGACGTGGCGACGTGGTCGCCGTGCAGTTGCCCAACTGGTGGCAATTCGCGGTCCTGCACCTGGCATGCTTGCGAATCGGGGCCGTGATCAACCCCCTGATGCCGATCTTCCGGGAACGCGAACTCACGTTCATGCTTGAATTGGCCGAGACCAAGGTGCTGGTAATCCCGGAGGAATTTCGCAAATTCGACCATGCTGATCTCGGCCGCCGCCTTCAGGAAAAACTGCCGACCTTGAAGCATCTCGTGGTTGTTGGCACGTCCGGGCCCCGCAGTTTTGAACGCGAGCTGCTGGCGGCGGTTGCCGACGACGCGACATCCTCAACGTGGCAGCCCGTCGGCCCTGACGATGTGGTGCAGGTGCTCTACACGTCCGGTACGACGGGCGAGCCCAAAGGCGTGATGCACACTTCGAACACGCTTTTCAGCAACCTGCTGCCGTACGTGAACCGGATGCAGCTGGGACGCGACGATGTCATTCTCATGTCCTCGCCGCTGGCGCACCAGACCGGCTTCATGTATGGGCTCATGATGCCGATTTACCTGGGTGGCCGAGTCGTCCTTCAGGACGTTTGGGAACCCACCTTGGCGGCCGACCTGATTGAGCGCGAGAAAGTTACGTACACGATGGCGTCCACGCCGTTCCTCGCGGATTTGACTGAGGTCGGTGCGACCCGGCCCGAGGCGTTTGCCTCGCTGCGGCTGTTCCACTCCGCGGGCGCGACCATCCCACGGGCCCTCGTGCGCGACGCGACCCAGCGCTTGGGAGCCACCATCATTTCGGGCTGGGGCATGACGGAGAACGGTGCCGCCGCGACTACGCGCCCGAACGACAGGGCGGAGAAGATCTTTGAAACGGACGGCTGCGCGATGGATGGCATGGAGCTACGCATTGTCGACGAACGCGGCCGCCCGTTGCCCTCGGGGGAAAGCGGCCATCTGCAGGTGCGAGGCTGCAGCAATTTTGTCGGATACCTTCATCGCCCTCAGCTCTACGGCACCGACGAGAGCGGATGGTTCACGACGGGTGACATCGCGCGGATCGATGAAGACGGCTATTTGCGGATCACCGGACGCAGCAAGGACGTGGTGATTCGAGGAGGCGAGAACATCCCGGTGGTCGAGATCGAGGGCCTGCTGTATCGCCACCCCGGGGTGCGTGAAGTCGCCATCGTTGGGCGCGTCGACCCCCGGCTGGGGGAGCGCTGCGCGGCGTACGTCGTACCGCGGGGCGCGACTCCACCAACGCTGCAAGAGCTGACGGCCTGGCTGGCCGACGCGGGCGTTTCCAAGACGTACCTCCCCGAGTTCTTGCGCATCGTGTCGGAACTGCCGAAGACGCCTACCGGGAAGATCCAGAAGTTCCAGCTGCGCGCCATGGAGGCGCAGCTGGACTCCTAGCTAGGGAATCTCCGGACGTGGGTGCTCCCAGTGACGGACCGGCATACGCTAAGATCATCTTACCTAACGAACGTTCAGTTTTTACCCCCAACCTGGAGCCATCATGAGGATCTTCAAGAAACTGGTCGGTGTCCTGCTGGCCTTGTTCGCGAGCGCTTCCTTCGCGCAGGCGTATCCCAGCAAGCCCATCAAGCTCGTCATCGGCCTGAGCGCTGGCGGCCCGTCCGATGTGATGGCCCGCACGGTGGCGCTGGCGTTGGGTGAGCGACTCGGTCAGCAAGTGGTGGTCGAGAACAGGACAGGCGTCGGTGGGAATATCGCTGCTGAAGGCGTGGCGAAGTCGCCGGCGGACGGATATACGCTGCTATTCGGCTCCAGTGGCCCTCTCGCCGTTTCGCCTACACTTTTTCAGAAGCTCGCCTACGATCCGCTCAAGGACTTCGCCCCGGTTGGCCTGGTCGCGAATCTCCCCCTGGTGCTAGCCGTTCCCACGTCACTGCCAGTGCATAACGTGCAGGAGCTGATCGCGCTCGCAAAAGCGCGCCCGGGTGCGCTCAACTACGCGAGTGCCGGCAACGGTGGCATCACTCACCTCGCTATGGAACTGCTCAAATCCGAGGCCAATGTCGACATCCGGCATGTCCCTTACAAGGGTACCGCGGCGGCGATGCCTGACGTCGTCAGTGGCAACGTGCAGATGGTCATGGACGGCTGGAGTGGCGTGCAGCCGCTCGTAAAGGCGGGCAAATTGCGCCAAATCGCGGTCGCCGTGGACAAACGTCTCGCGGTCGCCCCGGACGTGCCGACCATTGCCGAACACGGTTTCCCCGGCTTTAATGCATCGCCGTGGTACGGCATCCTGGCGCCCGCCGGCACCCCGCAGCCGATCGTGAGCAAGCTTAGCAGCGAGCTGGCGGCTGTGATGTCGTCGGCCGCTTTGAAAGAGAAATTCCAGTCCTTGGGCATGGAGCCGCTCACCAGCACTCCCGCGGAGTTCGCCGCGTTCCTTCGGACCGAGAATGAAAAGTGGGCCAAGGTCGTAAAGCGATCTGGCGCCAAGGCCGAATAAACCTTGCGGCGCAATCCGCGCGGGCGGGCTCCTCAGCTCCCCGTGAACACCGGCCTGCGTTTATCGAGGAAGGCGGTTACCGCTTCCTTTTGATCCTGGCTGGTGAGAAGCCCGGGTTGAAAGTGTTTCTCGGCCTCGAGCGCCTGACCCAAGCTCGCACTGTGGTCTGCGAACGCAGCCTTGAACGCTGAGAATGCGAGCGGAGGCAGTGCGGCCATCTGCTCCGCGATGGCGACGGTGGTATCGAGAACATCCGGCGGTTCCACGACTTGGTCCACCAGCCCAGCCGCGAAGGCATCGCTGGCGGAGAGTGTCGTTCCCAAACAGAAGAACTGCCGGGCGCGCGCCATCCCCATCCTGCGGCTGACAGTCGCCAGTGCGCCCATGTCGGGTATTAGGCCCGCCCGCAAGAATGAACCAGAAAAACGGGCCGTGCGCGCCGCCACGGCGTAATCACTGCCCGCGACGAGCGACACGCCACCACCCGCCGCGATACCCTGCACGGCGGTAAGCACGGGCTTGGCACTAGATGCTACCTGCCGGATGATCCGGTGCACGAGCTCCAGCCGGCTAAGTGCTTCCTGGCGAGTCTTCACATCCATCTGGCGCAGGTCCCCGCCGAAGCAGAAATTCTCTGCGCCGGTCAGTACGATCGCTGAGCACACTTTGTCTCCAAGCAGGTGTTGCAGTTGCTCGTCTAGTTCGCTCCTCATTTGTAACGACAGCGCATTACGACCGGTACCGTCGTCCAGAGTCAGAAGCGCGATCGAGTCACGCCAGGCAAGTTTGGTCAGGAAATGCATGAGACCTCCTTGTTCAATCGACTTTGATGCCAGCTTTGCGAACGGCCTTCGCACATCGGATGGCGGCTGTTTGTCCCTTGTACGCTACATCCGAGAATGTCGACCCCGCGGCCATCGTCAGGATCTCCTTGCGCGCATGGCTCGTGAATCCCATCCCCGCGTGGGCGTAGCTCAGCGAGCCGAGCCGCGACTTGGCCTAGGTCAGCAACTGCGTCAGTTTCCTGGCAGGGGGGGCGGCCGGTACGACGAGATCCCGCGGCAGGTTCCCAGGTGCGCCCACAGGAGCGAAGTTGTGGAATCGAACGAAGGGCAGGCGCGTGCCCAGCGTCCGAGAGATCACCATTGGCACCGAACGCCAATAAGCAGGGTTTAGCCGTCAGCGGGCGACTTCGCAACCGCATTGGTGGCGATGATGCGGCCGGCGCCGGCACGGTTATAGACCGGCCGAGCCCGTGGCCGAGATGTTCCGCGACAATGTGCGTCATGACGTCGGAGGAGCCGGCAGCGGCGAAGTCCACGAGCATGCATAGAGGCGGTGCGGGCCAAGGCTGGCTCGCGCTCCATTCGATAGGCGCCGCCGACCCCGCGGCAGTTACGGTGAGATGCCGTCGTGCAAGTGTCATGGGAGGTCTTTGGATTGTGTCCACATTTGCTGAGAACCGCCGACTGAATGCCGAAGGGCAGGGATTGACTGGCGGTTCAATCAGTAGTATTGTGCGACCCGTGCTAGGTCTTGGTCAACAAACGCGCATAGCACCCTAACGACTGTTCGATAGGGCGTCGTCGAACCGCGCCAAAAGGAAGAATCGATGCGACTGGATGGAAAACGAACCCTCGTGACAGGCGCCGCCTCTGGGATTGGCCTCGCGACAGCTGAGGTATTCGCGCGGGCTGGATCAGAAGTAATCCTCACAGATATCGCTGGGGATCGGGCGGCTGAGGCCGCAGCGCGCCTTAGTGCACAGGGTCTCACCGTGACCGCGCGGCAACTCGACGTCGCCAGCGACGCATCGGTGGACGCCGTCGCGGCGGATGTCGGCCGCGTCGACGTCCTGGTCAACGTGGCTGGATGGGGAAAGATCCAGCCTTTCGTCGAGAACGACAAAGCGTTCTGGGACAAGGTGATCGCAATCAACTTCTATGGCGTGGTCAAGCTCACTCATGCGCTGCTTCCGCAGATGATCGAGCGGCGGTCTGGACGGATCGTCAACGTCGCGAGCGACGCGGGCCGTGTCGGCAGCTTAGGGGAGACGGTGTACGCGGGCGCGAAGGCAGGCGTGATCGGCTTCACGAAGTCGCTCGCTCGCGAGGGGGCGCGCCATGGCATCAACGTTAATTGCGTTTGCCCGGGACCGACGGACACGCCTTTGCTTGCCGCCGTGTCTGAGAAGCACCGAGAGGCCTTTCAGAAGGCTATCCCGATGCGCCGCTTCGGCAAACCTCACGAAATTGCAGACGCGGCGCTATTCTTCGCCAGCAGCCGCGCCGACTATGTCACCGGCCAGATCCTCAGCGTCAGCGGCGGTCTGACGCTTGCAGGCTGAGCGAAGGAGAGCTGCTTTGACCTACAAGACATACGGCTTCACCGAACAGCAGGTGATGGTGCGCGACAGCGTGTTGAAGCTTCTCGCCGACGTGCTGCCTCCACAGACGATCGAAGAGCTGGAGGCGCAAGACGCATATCCAATGGAGGCCTACCAAGCCTTGGCGAAGGCTGGATGGTTGGCTCTGCCCTTCGAGGAGGCTTTCGGCGGCGCCGACGCGAGTCACAAAGACCTTGCGGCATTCATCGAGGCCACCGCATTCCACCACCCCGGCGTGACTTCCGCGTTCATGACGACCTGCATCTATGCCGCCATGTACATCCAGTACCACGGGGACATGGGCCTCAAGGAGGAATTCCTTCCTCCTATCATCGCGGGCCAGCGCCGCATGGCCGTGGCCTACACGGAGCCGCATTGTGGTTCAGACGCGGCCGGAATCCGCACCCGCGCCGTGCGGGACGGAGGCGACTACCGCATCAGCGGGCAGAAGGTGTACATCACCAATGCGCACCAGGCGGATTACTTGGTCGTCACGGCCAAGACACTGCCTGACGGTGGCCACCGCGGCATCAGCCTGTTCATCGTAGATACCCGCAGTCCAGGCGTCACGATCCGCCCAATGAACGCGATGGGTCGGCGTACCAGCCTGCCCAATGAGGTGTTCTTCGATGACGTACGGGTGCCTGAGCGGTACCTGCTTGGCGGAGAGAACCAGGGGTGGAAGAAATTGATGCGCGGCCTCAACCTAGAGCGTGTTCTGCTCGGGGCCGCCAGTTGCGGCCAGTGTCTGAAGATCATCGACATCGCCAGGGACTGGGCGAAGGAGCGCCAGGCATTCGGTCGAACCATCACTGAGTACCAGGCGATTGCGCACAAGTTTGCCGAGATGCAGATGATGACCGAAACGGCGAGGCTGCACACATACCAGGCTGCCCAGATGCTTGACGAGGGCATAGATGCGGTGCTCGAGGCATCGATGGCGAAGGTCATCGCCACCGAGAACAACTTCAAGGTCGCCGATCTCGGAGTGCAGATCATGGGGGGCGCGGGTTACATGGAAGGCCCGATGAGCCGCCTCTTTCGTGACGCCCGTGTAGGACCCATCGGAGGCGGCTCCAGCGAAATCATGCGCAACGTCATCGCGCGACTGATGGGGTTGTGACCCCCGTCCCCCATTCGACCAACCAGCCAAGGAGACTCCATGAGCATCGAAACTGAAGCGCCCGCGCGCGGCCTCTACTACGAAGACTTTGAGATCGGCAAGCGCTACGCTACGCCACGTCGCACGATCACCCACACCGACATCGTCAACTACTGTGGCGTCTCGGGCGACTTCAATGCCCCGCACGTCGATTTCGAGTTCTGCAAAAAGCAGCCGTACGGCGAGCCACTCGCGCACGGACCGCTGGTCTTCGCGATCGCTACTGGTCTGCAGTGCCAGAGCGGAATCAACGACGGCACCATCGTTGCCTTCTTGGGCATGGATGCATGGCGAATCCACAAGCCGGTAAAGCATGGCGACACTATCCACATGGTCGTTACGCCGCGCGAAAAGCGCCTGACCAGCAAGGGCGATAAGGGCATCGTCACTTTTGACCGGGAGATCATTAATCAGCGCGGCGACGTCGTCCAGACGATGCAGACCAGCTCGATGTACCTCTGCCGTCCGCGTTGACCGCAGACTCCGCCATGCGATTGAGCGACCATCCCCATGAAGCAGCATTGCGTGCGTCGGTTCGGGACTGGCTGGCCTCACGGCTCGACGACGCTCGGCGGCAGTCGATCGAAGCCGCGATCATGCGCGGCGAGTCGGGACCGGCCCGCGCGTGGCAGCGCGAGCTCTTCGCCGCTGGATATGCGGTGCGTTCCTGGCCACGCGTCTACGGCGGGGGAGACGGTGCGCTAGCCGAAGACCTCATTCTTTTCGAGGAGCTCGCTCGGGCCGAGGCGCCCGACGACATCTTTCGCGTTGGCATCCGCAACGTGGGTCCCGTATTGATGAGGCTTGGAAGCGCTTTCCAAAAGGAGCAGTTGCTGCGCGGGACCGCCGACGGGACCATCTTGTGGTCGCAGGGTTTTTCGGAGCCGGGAGCCGGCAGCGACCTTGCCTCACTCCAGAGCCGGGCCAGGTTGGTAGGCGGGCGCTGGGTTCTCCGCGGCCAGAAGGTGTGGAACACGTTCGGGCATATGGCCGACTGGTGCCTGTTCCTGATGCGCACCGGGGTGGCCATTAGTCGTCACCGCGGGCTTTCCGCGTTCGTCGTGCCCATGAACACGCCGGGTATCAGTGTGCGGCCTATACCTCAGATGAGCGGTCGCACTGATTTTAACGAAGTGTTTCTCGATGACGTGGAGGTTGACAGCTCGTCGCTGGTGGGTGAGGAAGGGGACGGCTGGAAAGTCGCGGTGGCCATGTTGGATTTCGAGCGGCGCGGATTGGCCGCGATCGGTTTCGATTGCCTTCGCACATATCGGCGTTTGGTGCGGCTGGCGACGACATTGCGGACGGCCGGAGGTGGTTCGCTGTCAAAGGATCCGCAGCTGCGCCGCCGGCTTGCCGAACTGGGCGTGCAAGTGCGCATCGCCGTACTGAACAATCATCGTTTCGCGGCCATGGTGCCTCCGGGCCAGCCGCCTGGCCCGGAGGCTTCAGTCCAGAAGCTGCACGCGACCGAGCTGAACAAGAGCCTGCACGGTTTCGCGATGGAACTGCTGATGGAGAACACGCCTCACCAGCCTGAGCATCGCGCGAATCTACCGAAAGTTAGTGAGGCTTGGTTGGGTTCTTTCGGTTTCACGATCGGTGGCGGCACGGCCCAAGTGCAGCGCAACATTATTGCCGAGCGAGTGCTCGATCTACCTCGCTGAGACTATGGACTTTGCGTTCAACGAAGAACAGCGCCTGTTGCGGCAGGCCGTGGAGGATCTCCTGGCGCCTATGCGCCCGCAACCTGGGGACGAGGATTCTGGGCCAAACTTCGAGCAGATCTGGCGTGCCCTGACTTCGGCCGGATTGACCGGGGTGCTCGTCCCGTCAAACGCCGGGGGCGTTGGCCTTGGCTTGGTGGAAGCTGGCTGCATTTTAGAGGGGCTCGGCGCCTCCCTTGCCGGGGGCAGTTTTATCTCCACCGCCGTACTTGGCGCGGTGCTCCTGGGCCAAGCGACGTCACGGGGAGTGCGAGAGGAGTGGCTCGCCCGTATTGCGGATGGCACCCTGCGCCTTTGTGTTCTACCGCAAGAAGTGGCGACACGGAGTGTCGCGGTAATAGCTTCGGCGGCAGCATGGACTTGGCCCGTCATAGGCTTCCCCGAGGCCCATTCATTCTTGTTTCTCAGGGAGAGCCCGGACGGCGACGGCCTGCTGCTCGGCGCTTGCGAGCGGGCGAGCTCCGGATGGACGGCCGAGCTACTACCGTGGCCGGACCGCAGCCGGCAGGTGCACGCACTGCAGGTGCCGTCTGAGTTCGAGTTGCAGGCGTCTTGGCCCGTCCCACATGCGGCAGCGTCGACGTTGGGACACACGGCGGCAGCTGCCTTGTCCGCCGAAATGCTCGGCGGGGCCACGAGGGCGCTTTCCTTAGCTTGCGACTATGCGCGCGAGCGACAGCAGTTCGGACAGCCCATCGGCGCCTTCCAGTCCATTAAACACCTGCTCGCCGATGATCGCGTCCTGCTAGACGGGTTGAGGTCGTTGACCTACGCGGCGCTCTGGCAATTGCAGGTCGGTGATCCTGCTGGACCGGCCACGGCACACGCCGCCAAGGCTTGGGCGGGCGAGGTTTATCCGCGCATCGCGGCCGACGCGATCCAGGTATTTGGCGCCATGGGCGTTGCTGCGGAATCTCTGCCGCACCGCTATTTGAAGCGGGCACAGAGCGATCGAGTGGTTTTCGGCACGCCAGCGTGGCACCTGCACGCTCTGCAAGTGTACGAGGCTGCGCTTTAAGCAGCGATATTCAAGAAATGGAGACAAATCATGCGCAACTCTTCTAGCATCAATCGCCGGGCAATCATGCGGGCCTCAGCCGCCCTCGGCGCCGGCCTGCTCATCGGCCCCACCTTGGCGCAGGCGTCCCGGGGTGCTCCGCTCAAGCTGGGCATGGTTGTACCTGTGACAGGGCGCTTCGCGTCGTACGGCGGTTCCGCAGTTCCCGGCGCGCGGCTCGCAACGCGCTTGATCAATGAGAAGGGCGGGGTCGCCGCGCTCGGTAACGCCCCTCTGGAGCTTGTGCTCGCTGATTCGAAAGGCGAAGCCAAAGTAACGGTCGCTGAGATCGAGCGCTTGATCAACGATCAAAAGGTTGCCGGCATCATCGGGCCGTTTTCCAGCCTCGATGCGCTGGCGGCCAATCCGCTGTCGGATCAATATAAGGTGCCTTTCGTGTCGCCCTTCTGGTCCAGCGAGAAGGCATTCACTCTGAATTCGCGGTACTCACGTACTTTGAACCTCACCAGCGGCTCTTACGCCGCTGCGGCAGTGAACTTGCTGAAGGTGCTCCGCAACAAGCACGGTGTCGCCGCCAGTAAGGTAGCGGTCGTGTATGACAACAGCGAATATGGCCGAGCGGCCGCGGATGCTGTTAAGCGCCTCCTGGTTCAGGGCGGCACCCCTGCAGCCCTGGATCTACCGGTAACGCCGGGGTCCAGCGACTACGGCCCCACCATCCTACGTGTCCGCGACAGTGGTGCCGACGTGGTGCTTGCCGGGTTCTACTTCCAGGAAACGGTGTTGCTGCTGCGCGCGGCGGATGCGCTGAATTTCAGGGTGCCAATTATCGGTTTCGGATCAGGGTTCGCGGACGCTCGCCTGCCCGGCGCCCTCGGTCCCGAGGTCGCTGCTCGCGCGCTGAAGGCACCTGTTTTCGGCACCACGACCGGCATGCGCGAGAGCACAAAGTATGGGCCGTTGCAGGCCCTTCTCAAAGCGGCCGAGAAGGAACCGGTGCGTCCTGGCATTACCCCCGGGGTCGAACTCGAGTGGTATGGTCTGGGCGCGCAGGCGGTATATGTATTCAAAGTGGCCTTTGAGCAGGCAGCAACCACTGCCGGACCCAAGGTGAACGATGCCATTCTGGCCATGAACATGCCTCGTGGCGCCGATAGCTTGGTCGTGCCGTTCTACGATCCGTCGTTGTCCTGGGAACGTAACGGGCAGCCACGCAATCAGGCGCCGTCCGTCGCGCAGTGGCAGGACGGCAAGTCTGTCATTGTCTTTCCGGAAGATGCCGCCGCCGCGGCACCCCGTCTCTGACCAGTCGCACCCACCAGCGCCGGCCGCGGTCGTTACCCGACGCATGGAGTCGAATCCGTGATACCTATACTTCGTCTCCAGCACGTCACGCAGCGCTTCGGCGGTGTCGTCGCCCTCGACGACGTCTCTTTTGACGTGCTGCCAGGACAAATCACCGGCCTGATCGGTCCAAACGGCTCGGGGAAGACGACCGCGTTCGCGGTTGTGAGCGGCTTCCTTCGCCCCACCGAGGGCCGCGTTTTCTTTGAAGGTCGCGACATCACGGGCGTCCAGCCGCACGAGATGACGCGTCTGGGGATTGCCCGTACTTTTCAGACGCCTCAGCTGTTCACATCACTCACCGTTCGCGAGACGCTCGAGGTGGCGGCCAGCGCAGCTGGAAACGAAAAGGGGTTCGAGGGGGCACTACGCACGGCCTCGGATATCGGCCTTGGTTCAAAGCTCGAGCACCTGCCGGGCGAGTTGACAACTGCCGACACGCGCTTACTGGAAATTGTCAAGGTCTTTGCGACGGGCGCCCGACTAGTGCTGCTAGACGAGGTATTCGCCGGATTGAGTTCCACCGAGATCGATCGAACAGCGCAGGTCATCCGCCGGTATGCATCAGAAAAGTCTTTTGTGGTCATCGAGCACCGCATGCGGGCCGTAATGGCCCTGTGCGAGTACATCCACGTGTTGGTCTATGGCCGCTTGGCCGCCTCAGGGGAGCCGCAGGAGATTACCTCGAATCCTGAGGTGATCGCTGCCTACCTCGGCGCGGAGGAACTGGCGCATGCTTGATGTCAAAAATGTGAGTGCTGGCTATGGCGGCGTCGAGATCATCCGGGACGTATCACTCTCGGTCGCCGGCGGCCAGATCGTCTCCCTGCTCGGCGCGAACGGTGCCGGCAAGTCGACACTGCTGCGCGTAGTGAGCGGACTGATGCGGCCCAACGCGGGTTCGGTGCGCTTTGAAGGGGAGGACATCACGGGACTGCGTCCCGATCAAGTGGCCGCGCGCGGACTCGTCCAGGTGCCACAGGGCCGGCACCTATTCACCCGGCTTCCCGTGCAGGACAACCTGCTCCTGGGGAACACGCCACGGCACGCCCGGCCACACCGTCAAGCCTTGCTGGACAAGATATTCGCCATGTTTCCTATCCTCGCGGAGCGCAAGGGACAGCTTGCCGGAACCCTTTCGGGGGGGCAGCAGCAGATGGTGGCGATAGGACGGGCGCTGATGGGCGCCCCCCGCTTGCTGGTACTGGACGAGCCATCGATCGGCCTGTCGCCCAGCGTGACGCTGGAGGTCCTCGGCCACATCAAGGCACTGAACGAGGGCGGCATGACTGTTCTGCTGGTAGAGCAGAACGTGGCCCAAGCGCTATCAGTCTCGCAGCACGGCTACATCCTGGAGAACGGCGCCATTGCGTTGGGCGGAGAGTCACAGACCCTGCGGCACGATCCAGGCGTGCGCATGGCCTATCTCGGACTGTGAAAGAACGATGGATACAGCACTCCAGATTTTCACCCAGGGCGCCGTCCTCGGCGGTGTTTACGCCCTGATAGCGCTTGCGCTCGCTATCGTCTACTCGGTGACGCACCAGCTAAATTTTGCGCACGGTGACCTTATGGCCATTGCGATGTACTTGGCCCTCCTCGGGTCCGCGTCACTCGGTGTGGACCCCTATGTGGCTGTCCTGGCGATCGCACCAATCATGTTTATCAGCGGGTTCGCGCTTTTCCGGCTGGTCTTCGCTCCGATGCTCTCTGCCCCGCACCTTGTCGTCATCCAGGTGACCCTGGCGTTGTCGTTTGTCGTACAGAGCGCGTTGCTCCTCACATTTTCTAGCAACTTTCATACGGTGCAGTCGGTGCTGAGCGGTAAGATCTTGCGGCTAGGCTCGGTTTCACTTTCCGCCGCGCCCGTGCTCGCGTTCGCTGTCTCAATCGTGCTGGCGCTGCTCGCGTTCTATGTGATTCGGCGCACCGACTTTGGGCGAAAGGTCCTCGCTGTTGCGGAAGACAGCGAGGCAGCGTCCTTGTCGGGTGTAAACGTGGGTCTGGTCCAGGCGACGGTCTTCGCCACTGCGCTTGCCGTACTGGGCATAGCCGGGCCACTGGTCGCGCCTATCCTGGTGTTGCAGCCGACGGTCGGCCTGCACCTTACGCTGATCTCTTTCATCGTGTTCATTCTCGGTGGGATGAACAACTACATCGGCACGCTCGTAGCCGGCCTCATCATCGGATTGGCCGAAGCCCTGTCTTCGCTCTACATGCGGCCTGCGGAACTCGCGCCAGCCGTGCCTTACTTGATCTTCGTCCTATTTCTGCTCGTTCGCCCTGAAGGCGTCCTGGAGCGGTCAGCATGAACTTCCCGGTACGACAATTGGTTTTGGTGGCTATCGTGCTTGCTGCCGGCATCGCTTCTGCTGAGGTGTTCTCGGGCAGCGTGATCGACGTCCTGATCGTTGCCCTGTGGTTCGCATTCCTATGTCAGACGTGGAACATCACGGGAGGCATGGCGGGTCAGTTCAGCTTCGCGCACCCGGTGTACGTCGCTTGTGGCGGCTATACGTCCACCATCCTGTTCCTGCACCTGCAGGTGAGCCCCTGGATCGGCATGTTCGCGGGCGCGGTGCTCGCCATGGGCTTCGCTGCATTACTGTGCTGGATCAATTTCCGCCAGCAATTGCCGATGCTCACCTACGCGCTGATCACCCTGGCGGTGACCTTCGTCACCGTTATCGCGCTGCAATCATTCAATTTCCTGGGCGGCCACGAAGGGTTGGTAATCCCGCGCGGCAACTCCCCCGCGACCTTCCGGTTCACCGACAAGAATGCCTACTTGTATATCGTCCTCGTCGCGGTCTGCCTCATGCTGCTGCTGTCTCTCGTGCTTCGCAACTCTAGGTTCGGGGTGCGACTGGTAGCCATTCGCGACAATCAGGACGCGGCCCGCATGTTGGGAGTTGATGTCCTAAAGGTCACGATGATCAGCAGCACGCTGTCGGCGGGCCTTGGTGCGTTGGGAGGAACCTTTTACGCGCACTACCTCAGCGTCATCGATCCGAGCATCTCGCAGGTCGACTTGGCCGTGCAGATCGTGCTGATGACCGCCGTCGGCGGCATTGGTACCGTTTGGGGGCCCTTTCTCGGACCACTGCTTCTGGTGCCTGTCGAGCGTGCGCTGAGCCGCGAGTTCGTGCAGCTGGCCGGCCTCGGCAATCTGTTCTATGGCTTGGTGATTATCGTCGTGCTGCTGGGCCTGCGAGATGGCTTGGTGACGTGGGTTTCGAAGCGATTGCGTTCGCGTAGAATGCGGCGACATACGCTGCCGGGCCAAGTTAGGTAATCGACCTGGTCCAGGCACTCCCCGGCCGTGGCAACTTCATGCGCAGAGCCAACCAAAATATCAGTGGGAACGTCGCCGACTCCGGCTTTGTCAAGAGTCAGACCGAGGATGCAGAACTGATCCGTCTGCGGCGCGGGCAGATTGTGCAGGCCGCCGTTAAGCTGTTCTCAGAGCGAGGGTTCTATAGGACAACAGTGCAGCAGGTCGCTGAGAAGGCTCACATCAGCGCGGGTCTCATCTACCACTACGCGCGGACCAAAGAGGACATCCTGCTGTTGGCGCTCGTGAGCGTGCTTGAAGGGTACAAGAATGAGCTACCCAACGCCATGGGGCAGTTCGAGGACCCTCTAGAGCGGCTCCACGCCGGCGTTCGCGCTTATTGCGGGGTGGTGGATCATCGTCGCGAGGCGACCGTGTTGGCTTACCGCTCGACGAAGTCACTACCTGGCCGGCAGCGGGAGGCCATAAAACAGTTGGAGGTGGAAACGAATCGTCTGATCGAGGCATGTTTGGAAGAGTGCATAGCGGTCGGCTACTTCCGCGACGTGAACGTCCAGTTGACTGCATATCACTTTGTGACCTTCGCCCACACCTGGGCGCTCAAGTATTGGCGCTTGGCCTCCATCACCACCCTGGACGATTATTTCCGGGAAGGTTTCGATTTCTTCGTACGGGGGCTGGTCACCCCGAAAGGGTGGCGGCGCTACCTGAAGTTGGCGGACGCGGCCAGCGCGGCGGCTTGAAACGCGCGATCAGGTTCGCTGCTTGCGTGAACGTGTGGGCGGTTTTCGCTCGAGGTTTTGGGAGCGCTCTTTTGTCCAAATACCGCTGAACGCGAGGATCGACGTTCGGATCAGCGGTTCGATAGGTCCCTTGCCGCGATCGAACCACACGACTGTACGGTTCAGCCCGCCCAAGATTAGGGCACGCAGCATTGATACGTCCAAGTCGGGGTGGAGCCAACCGTGGCGTCGGGCGCTGTCCAGCAAGGTGCGCCAGTAATCCGAGTAGTTTTCGCGTAGGGGTCGCAGGCGCTTCCCCACGTCGGGCGGCATCTGTCCATGGAAGCGCAAATTCGTTGAGGTGTACGTCAGGTTCTCGTGGATGCCGCGCAAATGACCGGCGATGGCCGCTTCCACGCGGTCGCGCGGATTCGCCTCAGGCGGCAGCACCTCCACCGCCCCGCGCGTGCATTGCAGCGTCTGCGTGAGACCAGTCCGGAGGATTTCCTCCAGGATTCGTTCCTTTGATTCGAAGTGGTGGTAAACGCTCGCTGGCCGGATGCCCACCTCGTCGGCAATCTGGCGCAGGCCGGTGCCCGCGTAGCCAAAGGTTGAGAACAGCCCCGCTGCGGCGTCCAGTATCAGAGCGCGCGAGTCCGTTGCCGGCTGTTCCCGCGAGGTGGCTTCGTGTTTTCGGGTTCTGGCCATCGGGTGTCTCTCCAGTGGTGACAAAGTGTATTCGCTCATTTGGCACGCCGAACACATCTGCTTGACGGTAATGCGCCCACATACCTTATCATCTCACGAACGTTCGACAGGGCAGCGCGGAGGGTCCGCGCTTCACTGATCAACGGCCCCGAGGAGACCGACTTGTCCGAGCAACACCTGACCTTGGAGACCAGAGGCGGCATCGCTACGCTGGCGCTCAACCGACCGGAGGCGCTGAACGCCCTCAGCCCTGCGATGACCGACGCGCTGATCGACGCAACCCAGGAGTGCGAGCGGAACCCGGAGATTCGTTGCGTGGTTCTGCGCGGCGCCGGCCGCGCCTTCATGGCAGGCGGCGACGTGAAAGGGCTCCATGCATCGCTTTCCGCCGATGCCGAGGCGCACGTTCGCCGTATGGAGATGCGCGTCATCCGGGCGCATCAGTTGATCTCGCAGTTGCGGCGTATGCCCAAGCCGGTGATCGCGGCCGTGCACGGTGCTGTGGCGGGTTTCGGTGTCGGCCTGTCGATGGCGGCCGACGTGGTTGTGGCACGCGAAGACGCCTTCTTTCTGGTCGCCTACCGGCACATCGGCCTGACGGCAGACGCTGGCGTGACGCACTTCCTTCCGCGAATCGTGGGCGAGCGCAAGGCGCTTGAGATGTCACTGTTTGGCGAGCGGTGCCCTGCCGAAGAGGCCCTTCGCCTGGGCATGGTCAATTGGGTCGTCCCCACGGCGGGCTTCGACGCCTTCGTGCGGGACAAGGCGGCCGCGCTCGCCGCGGGGCCGTCCGTGGCCCTGGGCCATGTGAAGGCCCTCATCCGCGGATCGCTGGATCGCAGCTGGGACGAGCAATCGCACCGCGAAGCTGAGGGAATCGCCGCCGCCAGCCGCAGCCACGACCATCTCGAAGGGGTCACCGCGTTCGTCGAGAAGCGGGCGGCGGTTTTCGTAGGCCGTTGAATCTGGGAACCCGTTCGACCAAGAAAACTGGGTCTTCTGGGAAGAGTGTGGGTGAAATTGGACATGAAATCGCCGCAAAGCCTTACTGGGAGCGGGTTTCAAGGGTTTGATGGCCTCGTGGAAACTGGCACGATTTTGCGATGGCTTATCCACGCAAACGAAGACGTCTTCTCGACGCGTACCGGTTTTCCGGTTTTCGACCCTTGGAGCAGATCGGCGGAGTGTTCGGCGACCCGTTCGCGCGCGTCGTCACACTCGTTCGGCGCTCAAAAAACCGTCTGCAAGGAGTGCGGTCGCACGCACATGGGCTGGTACGACCGCACGACGCGACGTGCGCGCGATCTGTCCAGCGGCAACACGCGCGTCTACCTGGAGTTCGAGGTCCGTCGGGTCCAGTGCCCCCACTGCGCCAAAGTGATGCGCGAGCAGCTGGACTTTCTTGCCGACAACCCGTTCTACACCAAACGCTTCGCGTGCTTCGTCGGGCGCCGCTGCCGCATCAGCACCATCAAAGATGTTGCCGAAGAACTGAACCTGCACTGGGAGGCGGTCAAGACCCTGGAGATGCAGTACATGCGCGCGCAGCTGGCCAAGGCCGGCACGCCCGGGCCCAAGGCCATCGGCGTCGACGAGATCTCCATCAGGAAGGGCCACACCTATCGCATCGTCGTCAGCGACCTGGTGCGCCACCGGCCGATTGGTTCGGCGGCCAGGACCGCTCCGAGGCGAGCATGGCGCAGTTCTACGAGTGGCTGGGCCACAGGAAGACGCGGGGCATTCGCCTGGCGGTGATGGACATGTGGAAGCCGTTTCGCAACGCCACTCAGAACCACGCGCCGCAGGCGGCCATCTTGTTCGACAAGTTCCACATCATGAGGCACCTGGGCGAGGCGCTGGACAAGGTGCGCAAGGCGGAGTACGCGCGCCTGTCGGGCAAGGACCGACGATTCATCAAGGGGAAGAAGTACACCCTGCTGTCCAACAGGGACAACCTCACCTTGGAAGGCCGGAAGTCGCTCAGGCTGCTGCTGGCGGCCAACAAGCGGTTGAACACGGCGTACCTGCTGAAGGAGTCGTTCGGCCAACTGTGGGACTACAGCAGCGAGGCCTGGACACGGCGGTTCTTCGAGAACTGGCGCGCCAGCCTGAAGTGGCAGCGGTTGAAGCCGTACGAGAAGTTCGCCGAGATGATCGATCGCCATTGGGATGGAATCGCCGCCTACTGCAAGCCACAGAACAAGGTGTCGCTCGGATTCGTGGAGGGTCTGAACAACAAGATCCGCGTCATGCAGCGACGGGCATACGGCTGCGCGATGAAGAGTACGCGTCGGGCACGACCTGCGCAAGGCGTTCCATCAAATCCTTGGCGGTCGCCGTCGGCTCATCGTTAAGCCAGCCCTCGACGACGGGCCAGGCGTGCGCGAAGGGGTCCGCCCGTGTTCTCCATCACCGCTCGGCAGCCGGTTGCTTTCGGTGCGTCGGGCGCACCTCGCCGTCCCTCCACGCTGTCGCCAGGCTTTCGAGGAACTTCGACACGTCCGTAGCCATAGAAACCGGCGAACGATCCTGCGGTGCGCGTGCTGCCATGTCACTCAGCACTTGCTGAGCCGCCCGGATGTCGCGCAGCAGTAGCACCTGGGTCGAGGCGATGGAATTGCTCCCTGAGCTTCGACTTGACCATTTCGCTCACGCACGGTGACGCCAGCAGGCGATCACACGGCGTTGCCGGTGCGTGGTGCCGCCCGTGATCGCGCCTGCTCGGCCTCAGCTCTAAGAACCCGGATCGCATGCTTGCGGTGGTAGCCGCTGATTGCAACGAATTCGTCCAGGATCTTGGTCCTCTCGTTCAATGCCGCCCCGCGGTACCGCGCCCCGACCCCTTCGATCAACTCCTTGCGTGTTGTCATGCTGATTCGCCTCGTCACGTTGTTTTGCTCCCGCCGGCCCCTCTGAACCACCCCGGGTTTCGTGGAGGCGGGTTGGTGTGAGTCAGACCTGCATGGTCTGCTGAATTCGGCTGTTGGATTCTCCTTTCTTCAAGCCCCCCGCAGGGGCCGCCTGAGGCCCCCCGGTTGGACCCATGTACTCATGGTTCAACCCGCGCTGCGAGCGCCAGTAGTTCGCCTCGGCTTCGGCTGGCGGGATGTAGCCGATCGGCTCAAGCAGGCGATGGTGGTTGAACCACGACACCCATTCGAGCGTGGCCAACTCGACCGCCTCGCGCGTCTTCCACGGCGCCCGGCGATGGATCAATTCGGCCTCGTACAGGCCGTTGATCGTCTCGGCCAGTGCGTTGTCGTAGCTGTCGCCCTTGCTGCCCACAGAAGGCTCGATGCCGGCCTCGGCCAGTCGCTCGGTGTAGCGGATGGACACGTATTGCGATCCTCTGTCGGAATGGTGGACCAGATCGCCCTCGCGCTCATTGCGCCGTGCGTACAGCGCCTGCTCCAGCGCATCGAGCACGAAGTCGGTCTGCATAGAGGAGCTGACCCGCCAGCCGACGATGCAGCGCGCGAACACGTCGATGACGAAGGCCACGTAGACGAAGCCCTGCCAGGTCGACACGTAGGTGAAGTCGCTCACCCACAGCTGGTTTGGCCGCTCGGCGCGGAACTCTCGATTGACGCGGTCCAGCGGGCACGCAGTCTTGGCATCGGGCACCGTCGTTCGCACGCGCTTGCCTCGCACCGCCCCGCGCAGGCCCAGCCTGCGCATCAGGCGCTCCACCGTGCAGCGCGCCACCTCGATGCGCTCGCGATTGAGCTGCTTCCAGACCTTGTCGGCGCCGTACACGCGCAGGTTGGCGTTCCACACGCGCTCGATCTCGGGCAGCAGTCGCGCGTCGCGCTGCTGCCTGGGCGGGCACAGCGCCGGCTCGCGTCGGCGGCGCGCCTCCCGCCAGTACGCCGAAGGGGCAATCTGCAACGCCTTGCAGATCGGCTCGACCCCGAAACGAGCACGATGCTCGTCAACAAGCGGCATCACGACTTCAAGCGGCGGTCGAGCTCCGCCTGGGCGAAATACGCGCCGGCCAGCCTCAGGATCTCGTTGGCGCGGCGCAGCTCGCGCACCTCGCGCTCGAGTTCCTTCACCCGCTGCTGCTCGCTCGTCGTCGGCCCTTCTCGCAGGCCGCCGTCACGCTCGCCTTGGCGCACCCAACGCCGCAGCGTCTCGGACGTGCAACCGATCTTGGCCGCGATGGATTCGATCGCCGCCCACTGCGATGGGTACTGGTCCTTGGCGTCGAAAACCATGCGCACCGCACGCTCGACCACCTCGGGGGAAAACTTCGGGGACTTCCTCATATCGGCTCAATCTTCTCAAATGAAGGAGCCTCCTCAAAATCCGGGGCGGTTCACCTCCGGCGGGTAGCAGCCTACGTGAGGCAAGGGGTCAGCGCGAGTAGCAAAACAGCTGAGTCAATGCGAGCGCTCAAAATAGTTGACGCCGGGCACTCGTCGATCCTGCGCATCAGCGCCAAGTCGGCCTCGCTCACCCGGCGCGCCAAGTAGTACACCGAGCCCCTGCTGATCGCCAGCAGCTCGGCTTGCCGCGTGATCGGGAGGTCATGATCACGGTCGATCACCGCTTTGCGCTCAGCAATCCCGCTTTGGTGAGCGCGCCGGCTAAAAAATCATTCTCCAGAGCCAGCTGTCCGATCTTGGCGGTAAGTGTCCGACCGAGGCCGTCCTTGACGGCTAGGCAGCGTCAAGCGTTCACCACATGACGCAGTAGCGGGAAGGACACGCGCCAGTTGCGGCCGTCGCACGAGACGGTGGCGGTCTGCTGGTTGATGCGAACGATCACCCCGAGGCGGTGTTGCAGGTCGGCGTCCGTGAAGCTCACGCGCTGGCCGACGCGGAAGTCTTCTCGCCGGCCGACCTCGGGTGGTGGGGCGAGGCTTTCGTCTCTTGCCGCTGGCGTCTCGGCTGCAGGTTCGAGCACGATGCCGGCGTACGACAGGCTGATGTGACGTTTGGTCTCCAGGTCGAGCACGTTGACCCGGCTGTCTTTCATCGAGACCACCTGACCCGCACGCAGCTTGCCGTCCGGCCAGTTGAAGAACTGCACCAGCTGGCCGAGGTGCATCTGGCTGCGCGCTTGCACGATGCGCCGGGGGTCAGCCAGCAACTTTTCGATGATCCAGCTGAGCTGGTACAGCTCCGAGCTGGTAGCCATCGGCAGGTCTTCGATCTTCAAGTTCAGACGCATGGGCAGCATTCTGCCCGGCGCTCTCAGGCGGCCAGGCGTTGGTCCGCGCCGGTGTCCAGGGCCGCAGCGACCGCCCACGGCAGCAACTCGTCGACCCGGTTGATGGGATGGTCGGCAACGCGCTCGAGAACGTGGCGCAGGTAGCGAAGCGGCTCCACGCCATTGAGTTTGGCCGAGCCAATGAGCGTGTAGATCACGGCGGCGCTGGCGCCGCCGCCTTCGGACCCGAGGTGCAGATAGTTCTTGCGCCCGATTGCAACGGCTCTGAGCGCACGCTCCGCGGCGTTGTTATGTGCCTCGATCCGCCCGTCGTCGACGAACCGGGTGAGCGCGCTCCAGTTGGCCATCGTGTACCCGATCGCGCCGGCCATCGGCGACTTGGCCGATACCTGAGCGAGCGTGAACTCCATCCACTGCCGCAGTTCCTGCAGCAGTGGCCGCGTTCGCAACTGGCGCTGGCGGCGCCGTTCGTCCGGCGGCTTGCCGCGGATCTCGGCCTCGATCGCGAACAACCTGCCCATTCTCACCAACGCCTGGTGGGCCAGCGTGCCCGGCAACCGGTGTTGGCGCTCATGGATGTCCCAGGCCTTACGGCGAGCGTGGCTCCAGCAAGCTGCTTCGACGACGCGGCCGCTGTCATACAGCTGGTGGAACCCGGCGAAGGCGTCGGCCTGCAATATGCCGTTGAAGTCCTTCAGGTGCCGGGTCGGGTGTTCACCGCGGCGGTTGGGCGAGAACTGGAACCACACTGCCGGCGGCGCGACGTCCGCACTGGGGCGATCGTCGCGCACGTACACCCACAGGCGCCCCGTCTTGGCGCTGCTGCCGGCACCTCCCAGGACGCGCACGGGCGTGTCGTCAGCGTGGATCTTGTCGGCAGCGCGCACATAGCGGCCGATCGCGTCGGCCACAGGCGTGAGAAGGCGCGCAGCCTGGCCGACCCAGTCGGCCAGCGTCGAGCGCGGCAGGTCCACACCCTCGCGCGCGAAGATCTGGCTTTGCCGGTACAGCGGCGTGTGATCCGAATACTTGCTCACCAGCACGTGGGCCAGCAGCCCGGCGCCCGGCAGGCCTCGCTCGATCGGCCGGCTTGGAGCCGCAGCCTGGAAGATCTTGTCGCAGCCGCCGCAGGCGAGCTTCGGGCGCACGTGGCGCACGACGTGGAAGCTGCCGGGCTCGTAATCGAGCACTTCCGAGACGTCCTGGCAGATCTCGCGCATGCCGCCGCCGCACTGCTCGCAGCTGCAGCCTGCCTCAGGCTGGTGAACCACAGTGCGCCGCGGCAAATGGTCGGGGAGCTCTCGGTAGCCGGCGCGCTTGCCGCCGGCGGCGCGCTTCTTGCGCCGTTGCTCGTCCAGGTCTGCAACGTTCGAGGCCGGCTGCTGCTCCGGTTCAGCCGTGGCGGCACGGTGCCATCGAGCAGCACTTGCTCGTGACCGAGCTGCTCGCTGGTGCTGCCGAACTTCATCCGCCGCAGGTACGCCAGCTCCGTCTTGAGCTTGTCGATCGTCAGGTGCGCGATCTTGAGCTTCTCGCGCGCGCGCAGCACCTCCCCGTTGAGGGCGGCATTGCTTGCGAGCAGCTCGGTGTATTCCACGGGGGCCGACTATGCCGCCGCGGGCGCATCGCAGCAAGAGGAGTTGCACTGTCAACCGCTCACGCAGCCATCTGCGGCTGCCACGTGCGCTCGGGCCGTCTCCAGTCGATGCCTTCCAGGAGCATCGACAGCTGCGCGTTGCTCAGCGACACGCTGCCGCCCTCGGCCTGCGGCCACACGAAGCGGCCCCGCTCGAGCCGCTTGGCCAGCAGGCACATGCCGTCGCCGTCGCTCCACAGGACCTTGACCAGGTCGCCGCGGCGGCCGCGGAAGACGAAGACGTGGCCGGAGTACGGGTCGGCGGCCAGCGCGGTCTGCACCTTGGCCGCCAGCGTGTCAAAGCCGCAGCGCATGTCGGTCACGCCCGCAGCCAGCCAGATGCGCGTTCCCGCCGGCAGGCCGATCATGCCGCCTCGCGCAGCGCGCGCAGCACCGCGCGCAGGCTGTCTTCCTGGACCGTGCCGCGCAGGCGTAGCTTGGCGCCAGCGATCTCAAGCTCGATCAGGCCGTAGCCCGTCGGAACCGCCGGCTTGGGCGTGTTCACGATCGCCGCAATCGGCTCGTGTGGTTCGACTCGGACCTGCAGCAGCCTCGTCTCTGTCGCGGCTTGGCTGGCCGCCGCAGACTCCCGCAGCCACGCCCGTCGCCACGTGAACAGCATGTTGGCGTTGATCCCGTGCTCAAGGGCGATCGCCGACACCGATGCTCTCGGCTCGAGGCACTGCTGCACCAGCTTGGCCTTGAACGCACGGTCATGATGCCGCCGCCCGCCCGAATGCCCCGACTCACTCTTCATAGTTCCCACGATCTCCTACAGGTGCACACCTGTAAGCGTGGGCACCTCAACCGAGATGCTGCGTCAGCACGCCGGCGCTGGGAAGAACGGCCTTCGTCGGACTCTTACTCTTGGCGTGCAAGGGAGCGAGGTCCACCGGCTCGAGCGACTGGGCACCGCCGCCGAAGGCCTCGGCGGCGTACTCCAGCAACTGCCGCTTCCTTTCCACGATCTGCGTCGGGTGCAGTTCAAAATGCTTGGCCAACTCCGACAGCGTCTTGTCTTCACGTAAGGCAGCCAGGGCCACATTGGCCCTGAACGCCGGCGTGTGGGTGCGGCGAGTACGCCGCGCGGATTTCTTCACCATCGAAAACCCCTGTCGCCGGCTGCCAAGAGCCGGCATCATGCCCGGAGTTTCCACTTATCGCGCTGTTCAGATTTGCGGAGCCACTTCTTGTCAATGAGTCCTGCGCGTGCAGAGGGGCCTGGTCGAGGCCGCTTCAGCCGACTGCCTTGGAGGCGTGCAGAGCTTCAATTTCCGCCGCACTAAAGCCGGCCTGCTCGAGCACCTCTAACGTGTGCGCACCCGGGAGTGCTGGCGAGGAGCGCAATTCCGAGCGCGTGCGGCCGAAACGCGGTGCCGGAGCAGGCTGAACGATTCCGGCAAACTCGACGACCGAGCCGCGCGCGCGCAGATGCGGATGCTCCCGCGCCTCGACGGGGCTGAGCACTGGAGCAAAGCAGACATCGCTGCCTTCCATGAGTGCACACCATTCGTCACGTGTTTTCGTGCGGAACACGGCCGCCAGCCGTTCGCGCAGTGCGGGCCAATTACGCTGCTCGTGCTGCGCCCCTACTGTGGCGGGATCTATTCCCGTTCGTTCGAGCAGCTCTTTGAAGAAACGGGCTTCGATGGAGCCAACGGCCACGTGCTTACCGTCTGAGGTTTCATACACGCAGTAGAAGGGCGCGGCGCCGTCCAGCATATTCTGCTCGCGACCGTCGCGCCAAGCGCCGCGGGCCAGCGTCGCGTAAAGGGAAGTCATTAGAACGGAGACGCCATCGACCATCGCGGCATCCACTACTTGCCCGCGGCCAGATGTGCGGCTCTCCAGCACTGCGGCGACAATTCCGAGTGCAAGAAACACCGCCCCTCCCCCATAGTCGCCCACCAGGTTGAGCGGCACTGTTGGTCTATCCTTGGTGCCTATTGCTCCTAGTGCGCCCGCCAGCGCGATGTAATTGATATCGTGTCCGGCTGCCTGCGCGAGTGGCCCGTCCTGACCCCACCCAGTCATGCGCCCGTATACAAGACGAGGGTTGACCGTCTCGCAGTCCTTCGGGCCAAGTCCAAGGCGCTCCGTTACGCCTGGTCGGAAGCCTTCGACCAGGACATCTGCGTTCGCCAGCAGGCGTCGCACTGCCGCGATGCCCTCTGGCGACTTCAGGTCTATCGCGGCCGAGCGTTTGTTACGGTTCAGCAAATTAAAGCGTGGGTCGGCCGGTGACCCGAGGTCGGCCGGCACCATGCGATCTATGCGGATCACGTCCGCTCCCATGTCCGCAAGCAGCATGCAGCAGAACGGCCCCGGGCCGATCGCGCCGAGCTCGATCACCTTGACGCCTTGCAGAGGTCCCATTGCGACGCCTCAGCGAACGGGTCGTGCTGCGAACAGCGGCCCGTCTTCGTAATTCAACACGACGAGTTCGACGCGGTCGCCGACTCGAGCTTCTGCATCGCCTGAGGTCAGACGGGTGGCAAGGCGCAGCCCGACATCCAGATCCACGATGCACAAGTCGTAAGGCGCCTCGTGAGCGAAGATTGCCGGGGCGATGTGCACGGTGGTCTTCGTGTAGACCGTGCCACTTGTGGGCACGTCGGACCAGGTGACATCCTTGCTCCAACAATGGGGACAGAAGGACTTCGGAGGAAAGGTCAGCTTCTGGCAATGGTCGCAGCGGGTCGTGGTGAAGCGGCCTTCGGCCAAGGCGTCCCAGAAGCGGCCGGTAAGTTCTGAGCGGCGTGGCGGATAGGCGCGCTTGCCGTCGCGCTTGAGAATGTCGAGCTTACTCATGCTACCGCCTCCATCACGTGCATCAGGGCTGCGTTGTAGTTGCCGAGTTCGCAGATGGTGAGTCCCAGCGCTGCGTCGCGCACTTGCCGCTCGCCGGCGCGATGACGAAGCTGTTCCAGTGCTTCGATGACGCTGTAGAGTGGGGTGACGTACGGTGGATGTCCTCGCGACTGCAGGCCGCCCGAAGTGCAAATGGGGATGCGCCCGCCGAGGGTCGTCTCGCCTGCGGCCGCAGCGGCGGCACCCTGTCCCCGCGCGACCAGACTGATCGCCTCGGAGACGCAGACCTCCACGATCGTGCAGGGCGCGTAGATCTCCGCGAAGTCCATGTCGGAGGCTTTCACCCCCGCTTGGGCGTACGCCCGCTGCGCTGCGATGGTCGCCGGCGTGAATGCGGTCATGTCGCTGGGCACCTCGCTGATCTGGTGTGCACCTTCGTGATGAAAGCCACGCCCGCGAACGCGTGCGTACGGACGGCCGGTTTGCCGGGCGACCTCTTCGCTTGCGACGACGACGCAAACCGCACCATCTGAACGGGGTGGCACTTCCAAAAGACCGAGCGGTTCCACGATCATGCGTTGATTCAGCACTTCTTCGAGCGTGATGGGTTTGCGATACTGCGCAAGCGGGTTGTGGACAGCGTGGGAGCGGTTCTTGACCGCGACCATAGCGATCTGTTCGCGCGTGGCGCCGAACTCGTGCATGTAGCGCACCGCGTCCATCGCATACCAAGCGATCGGAGTGAAGCCACAGGAGCTCTGGAAATCCACGTCGCCGGTCGCGCGCATCGTGTTGTTGAGGTGTGCCGCTGTGTCGGCGCCCAGCTCGAAGCTCGTGCCAAGCGCGAGAGCCACGTCTGCCCGGCCACTCGCCACTTGGTCGATCGCCTGATCGAACGCGAGGCCGCCGGTCATGCCGTTGCCGAGAACCTCCATCACGATGCCGTCGGCAGGCAAGCGAAGGTAGTGCGCCATGAACGTGGCGAAATAGAGCTGACGCGTGTACACGCGCGGGTGAGAGAACACGAGCGAGCCAATGCGCGTCTTTTCGATTCCGGCGTCCTCCACGGCATCGAGCACGCAGCGGGCAAGCACTTCATGCTCAAGCACCTGCACCGGCACGTCCGGTTTTTCCATCAGCTTGCCGCAAGGAACGGCAGCACCGCCGATTACGGCGACGGGTCGGGTCATGAAAAATACCTCCAGTTCAATGAGTTACCCACTCCACCGCATCGGCGATGTCGGCGCGTGGCAGGCGAAAACTGTTCGCGGGGTGCTCGCGGTCCGCATATCCGAAGGAGATTCCGCAGACGATCGTACGTTCGGGTGGAATGCCGAAGTGGTTGCGAACGAGCGGAGCGTGGTGCGCGATGGCGGCTTGAGCACATGTGCTCACGCCGTGGGCGTGCGCAGCCGATAGGAAGTTAGCTACGTAGCCACCGCAATCGAGGTAGGCGTAAGGCCCCAGCGCCTCGTCGGTCGTCACGACGAGCATGTGCGGAGCCCCGAAAAAGCGGTAGTTCTCTAGCAACTGCCGTGAGCGGCCTGCGGTGTCGTCACGTGCGATGCCGAGCGCGCGGTACAGCGTAAACCCCGCTTCGCGGCGGCGCTGCAAATAGACTCCCCTATATTCCCGCGGCCACGGGATATCGGGTTGGCTGGACGACGCAGATTGCGCCTGCGCATAGAGGGACTGACGCAGACGATTGGTGCCTTCGGCTTCGGTGATGTACACGTGCCAGGGTTGCGTGTTGCACCACGTCGCTGTTCGCTGGGCGAGGCGCAGTATGGCCTGAATGTCCGACCTGGGAACGGATTTGGTCAGGAAAGCGCGGCAGCTGAAGCGCTCCCGCAACACCTCCTCTAAAGTGCTCTCTTTGAGAAGCCGGCTATTTTCAAGCCGCGCGTTCACGAGCGGTCTCCGAACACGCCTGCTGCTTTTAGGCCAGCAAGGCGGTCCTTGGACGCTTGCAGAAGTTCCGTCAGGATCCTATCTGTGTGCTCGCCGAGTAGCGGTGCGGCTACCGGGTTGACGATGGGTGTTTCCGAGAAGTGAAACGGCGGCGCGATGTTGGGGACCTCGCCAGCCGTGGGGTGAGGAATCTTGGAAAGCAGGCGGCGTTCCCGCATCTCGTCGGAGTCGAACGCCTCGCGAATCGTGCGAACCAAGCCCATTGGAACACCGCATTCGTGGCCACGTTTCAACCATTCCTCGCGTCCCCGCTCACGGAAATGACCGCGCAGGACTTCGTGCAGTTCCTTGCGGTGCATCATGCGGCCGGCGTTCGTGCGGAAGCGCTCATCCTGCGCCAGTTCCGGACGCTCGAGCACCTCGAGGACGAGCTTTTGGAAATTGCGATCGTTCGCGCATGTCAGATAAAGGGGGCCGTTCGTGGTTGGGAACAGCCCTACGGGTTCGGCGGTGTTCGATCCATTGCCTGGCCGCTGCTGGTCCTCGCCCGTCATGAGGTAGTTCATGCCGTACTGGCCCGTTAGCGCGATCGCATCGTCAAACATCGTGACTTCGACATATTGGCCGATCCCATGGCGTTCGCGCGCCATGAGGGCTGCCAGAATCGCGTTACTGGTCATCATCCCTGTCGAGATGTCGATGACCGAAGGCCCAGCGCGAACCGGGTCTTGGTCCGGGAACCCATTCATTGAAAGGAAGCCGGTCTCCGCCTGCACCACGGGGTCGTAGCCGGGACGATGGGCGAAGGCACCCTGCCTGCCGAATGCCGACACCGAGCAATAGATCAAGCGGGGATTGCACGCTCTCAGCGTGTCGTAAGAGAGGTTGAGCTTCTCCATGACTCCTGTCGAGAAGTTCTCCACGACAACGTCAGCATGGGCCGCGAGTTCCTGGGCAAGCTCCTGTCCCTGGGGAAGCCGCAGATCGATTGCGATGCTGCGCTTGTTCCGGTTGGTCCAGATGTACAGCGAACTCTCGCCGCCGAGCGAAGGCGGCTTCAGGCCGCGCGCGTCATCGCCGGTAAGAGGATTTTCAACCTTGATGACGTCGGCGCCCAGGTCCGCCAGCAGCATGGTGCCGTACGGTCCGGCGATCAGGCGGGTGAAGTCGAGGACGCGAATGCCCGCGAGTGCGGCAGGCGAGCCGGACTCGCGGGGAGTATGGGCAGAAAGGACCGGAGCGGCGGTGGGCAAATGAGGTCTCCTGGTGGTATGAAAGGCTTGCCAGTGGCGCCAATCAGTGAGATACTGCAGCAACCTAACGATCGTTCGACAGCATAATAATCTCGCACGCTAGCGTCGTCAACATCTAAGGGCATATATATGAGAAACACCTTTGATCCTGGCTACTATTCGCGGCGCCGGTTCCTGTGCCGCATTGCAGCCGGCGCGGCAGCAGCCGTACCTGCGATGGCGATGGCGCAGTCCTGGCCCGCACGCCCGGTACGCGTGCTCGTGGGCTCCAATGCAGGCAGTCCGATCGATGTGCCTACGCGCTCTGTAATGCAACGCCTCTCGGCTCGGTTCGGCCAACAGTTCGTCATCGAAAACAAGGCCGGCGCGGGAGGCGTGCTCGCGGCGAATGCCGTCGCCAAGGCAGCTCCGGACGGGTACACGCTGCTGTCTTCCGGACCTGCGGAGATCATCAACAACTACTTCATCTGGCAAAACTCAGGCCAGCCATTTCCGTTTGACCCTGCGCGTGACCTCGCTCCCGTGGCGCTGCTGCAGCGCGGCCCCGGTGTGCTGGTGGTAAGCCCCAAGCTGAATATCGCTACATGGCAGGAGCTCGTCCAATTCCTGCGGACACAGCCAGACAAGGGCAGCATCGGCGTAACGCAGCTGGGAGCTACAACTCACTTAGCATCGGAACTCCTGAAGCGCGAATCAGGTCTGAACCTCACCATCGTTCCGTACCGCGGATCTGTGGACATGCATGCGGATTTGCGTGAAGCGCGGCTAACGATGGCTCTGACAACGCCATTTGAAACGATCGAGTTCGTGCGCCGAGGCGAACTGCGGCCCCTGGCCGTGAGCCACACCCGCCGAATCGAGGGCTTCGAGCAGACCCCGACCTTCGGCGAACTCGGGTTACCGCGCGTCGTCAACCTGCCTGCCCTCGTGCTTTCCGCACCCGCGGCCACGCCGGCCGACATCGTTCAGCAGCTGAACCGCGGCGTCACCGAGATCATCGCCGCCAATCCGGGACTCGTGCCGTTCGGCCGTGAAGCGCCTCCGATGACGCCCGCGCAACTCTCGGCGTATCTCGCCGAAGAGCGAGAACGCTGGGGCCGGGTGATCCGCGAAGTGAACATTCGGATCTGATCCGCACGTCTGACAGACCGAACAGACTGACAGAGGACCACCCGTGCTGAATCTTGAAATTGAAGGCGCTCTGGCGGTGCTTACGCTAAAGCGTGCGCCCGCCAATGCGATCAACCTCGAGTGGCTCGACGCCTTCGAAGCGTGCCTCAAACGGCTGGAGGGAGAGGAAGCGGTCGCCGTGCTCCACCTGCGAAGCAGCGAGCGCGTATTCTGTGCTGGCGCGGACCTGCACCTGCTTTCGGCGTCGCTCGCCTCCGACGCCGGTGTCGAAGCGATGATGCGCGTCGTGGGGAGAATGCAGCAAGCGTACGCGCGACTCGCTCGCCTGTCTCAGGTCACCGTCGCTGAGATTGGGGGCGCGGCACTAGGCGGCGGGCTCGAACTCTGCCTCGCGTGCGACCTGCGCATCATGGCGGACGAGGCGACAGTGGGCCTGCCAGAGTCGCGCCTGGGGCTGCTTCCGGGTGCCGGGGGCACCCAGCGCCTGACGTTGATCGCCGGTTCGGCGGTGGCCTCGCGCCTGATTCTAGGCGCCGAAACGGTGAAAGGGCAAGAGGCGCGCAACCTCGGCCTGGTGCAATGGTCCGTTTCCGCGCACGATCTGCCACAACGCGCGGCAGACCTCGCGGCCTCCCTGGCCCGGCTGCCCGCGGCCGCGCTCGCCGCGTGCAAGCGGTGCATCGCGGCTGCGGCGCCCGCAAACCAAGAAGGCTTCCGCACTGAAGTTGCCGAGACACGCGATCTATATCGAAACGAGAGCACGCGCGCATTGATCGCGGAGTTCCTCCGCGCCCGTTCTTCCAAGAACTGAATCCAACCGTCCGCCGCGTCACGCGGCCGGGCCGCATCCATTCGCATCAACAGGAAACAAGCATGAAGGTCCTGGTACCGGTCAAACGTGTGGTCGACTACAACGTGAAAGTCCGAGTCAAGTCGGACAACACTGGCGTCGACATCGCCAACGTGAAAATGAGCATGAACCCGTTCGACGAGATCGCCGTCGAAGAGGCCGTGCGCCTGAAGGAAAAGGGCGTAGCCACCGAAGTCATCGCCGTCTCCTGCGGCGTCGCTCAATGCCAGGAGATCCTGCGCACCGCGCTGGCCATCGGCGCCGACCGCGCCATCCTGGTCGAAACGACGGAAGAACTGCAGCCGCTGTCGGTGGCCAAGCTGCTCAAGGCCCTGGTGGACAAGGAGCAACCTGGCCTGGTGATCCTGGGCAAGCAGGCCATCGACGACGACGCCAACCAGACCGGCCAGATGCTCGCCGGCCTGTGCGACCTGCCGCAGGCCACCTTCGCCTCTAAGGTGGAGATTGCTGCCGGCGAGGCCCGTGTCACGCGTGAAGTGGACGGCGGGCTGGAAACCGTGTCGGTCAGCCTGCCGGCCATCATCACGGCCGACCTGCGCCTGAACGAGCCGCGCTACGTGACGCTGCCCAACATCATGAAGGCCAAGAAGAAGCAGCTGGACACCGTCAAGCCCGCCGACCTGGGCGTGGAGATCAAGCCGCACCTGAAGACCCTCAAAGTGACCGAGCCGCCCAAGCGCTCGGCCGGCATCAAGGTGCCGGATGTCGCAACCCTCGTTGCCAAACTCAAGAACGAAGCCAAGGTGATCTGACATGACCGCACTTGTTGTTGCCGAACACGACAACGCCTCCATCAAGGGCGCGACCCTCAACACCGTCACTGCCGCCGTCCAATGCGGCGTCGACGTCCACGTGCTTGTGGCCGGCCACAATGCCGGGGACGCAGCCAAGGCCGCGTCGCAGATCACCGGCGTGAGCAAGGTCATCCACGCCGACTGCGAGCACTTCGCCCACGGCTTGGCCGAGAACATGGCCGCGCAGGTGCTGACCATCGCGGGCGCCTACAGCCACATCCTCTTCCCGGCCACCGCCAGTGGCAAGAACATCGCCCCGCGAGTGGCATCCAAACTCGACGTCGGGCAGATCAGCGACGTGACGAAGGTCGACAGCCCCGATACCTTCGAGCGTCCAATCTACGCCGGCAACGCGATCGCCACTGTCCAGAGCCTGGACGAAAAGAAGGTGATCACCGTGCGCACCACCGGCTTCGACCCAGCCGCGGCTGTCGGCGGCGGCGCGTCGGTCCAGACCGCAGCCGCCGTGGCCGACAGCGGCAAGAGCAAATTCGAGGGCAATGAGCTCGCGAAGAGCGACCGCCCCGAACTGACGGCCGCCAAGGTCATCGTCGCGGGCGGCCGCGCGGTAGGTTCGGCAGAGAAATTCAATGAAGTGATGACACCGCTGGCGGACAAGCTGGGCGCCGCGCTCGGGGCGTCCCGCGCCGCGGTGGACGCAGGCTACGCGCCCAATGACTGGCAGGTGGGCCAAACCGGCAAAATCGTGGCGCCCCAGCTGTACATTGCCGCCGGCATTTCGGGCGCCATCCAGCATTTGGCCGGCATGAAGGATTCCAAGGTTATTGTGGCGATCAACAAGGACCCGGAAGCACCGATTTTCAGTGTGGCGGATTACGGGCTTGAAGCGGATTTGTTCACGGCTGTGCCGGAACTGGTCGCAAAGATCTAGCACAACCATGGCACTCTTGCGCAGTTGCCTCAAAGTGCAACGGATGAGCAATGGAGCCGAGGCGGAGGTCGTCGACTTCCCACCTGCGGGCGAAGTGATCGAGATGTTCGCGGCATCAATGTGCACCCCATCGCAAGATTCACCAGTGTTGGCTGACGACCTTTCGTTGGCGATCAACGCGGCGTCCGATGGCCGGCGACAATTATCTTGACCGGTCGTGTTGCCTCACGAAGGAATGTTACCCGGAGTGATGTTGTCGTTTCTTCGGGTACTTGATTTTTCATAGTAGAAGGCTGTGGGCATGTGGACGATGCGCCGCAGGTGCATCGTCCACATGCCCATGGCCTATCGGGCGCGCAGCGCCCGATCCCAGAAGTGGCTCCGCTTGTTTGAACGTAAGCGACTAGGGAACACATGTTGACCGCGCGGCCGCTGCGTAGGAGCCTCGTGTCCGCTTAACTCACGCGGACACATGAACACTTACGGGGTCGATTTGATGGGGCGGCGCCGCCGCCGGCGGCACAGCGTCGAATTCAAGGCTGCGGTCATCCGGGAGTGCAGGAAGCCTGGCGTGTCCATGGCCGCCGTCGCCCTGGCGCACGGACTGAACGCCACCATGGTACGCAAATGGGTGGTCGAGGCCGAGCGCAAGACGCCGCCGAGTCTTCCGGTAGTCGAAGCAGCAGTGTCACGTCCCGTCAACGAAGGGTTTATGCCGCTGGCGTTGCCGGCGCTGGCGGAGCAGACGGATATCCAGATCGAGCTGCAGCGCGCCGGAACGACGGTGAAGATCGTCTGGCCGGCTGCCGCAGCCTCGCAGTGCGGGGCCTAGCTGGCGGAGTGGCTGCGTTGATCCGCATCGACGCGATCTGGCTGAGCACGACCCCTCTGGACATGCGCGCGGGCAGCGAGACGGCGCTGGCGCGCGTCGTTCAGGTGTTCGGCGCCGCGCGCCCGCACCATGCCTACTGCTTTGCCAACCAGCGCGCCACGCGCATGAAGGTGCTCGTGCACGACGGCGTCGGGATCTGGCTGGCGGCGCGCCGGCTGCATCAGGGCCGCTTCGCCTGGCCCAAGGACGAGGGCGGGCGCCTGACGCTCACGCGCGAGCAGCTCGATGCGCTGGTGCTCGGCCTGCCCTGGCAGCGCATCGGCGAGGCCGGCGTGATCCGTGTCTTGTGATCTGACGCGCAATCCGTGCATCTGCGGATGCATCCCCGGTGGTCGCGCGCGATACTGCACGCCGATGATCGACGTGACGACCATTGACCGCGAATACCTCGACCAGCTGAGCGTTGAGCAACTGCGCGATCTGGCACGCCAGTTGACCGAGCAAAGCCAGCGCGCCTCGCGTGAGATCCAGTGGCACGATGCCAAGATCGACAAGCTCACCTTCGAGCTCGCGCAGCTCAAACGCGTCCAGTTCGGCGTCAAAAGCGAGCGCCTGAACGCCGAGCAGCGCGCCCTCTTCGATGAGGCGGTGGCCGCCGACATCGCCACGCTGGAAGAGCAACTCGAGCAGCTGACCAAAAAGCCGGCCGAAGCAGACAACGGCGAGAAGAAAAAGCCCAAGCGCGCCCCGCTGCCGCCCGAGTTGCCGCGCGTGGACCGCAGCCACGAGCCCGAGAACACCAACTGCAACTGCGGCCGCCAGATGAAGCGCATCGGCGAGGACGTCAGCGAGAAGCTCGATTACACCCCGGGCGTGTTCACCGTGGAGGTCACATCCGCGGCAAGTGGGCGTGCGGCGATTGCCGCACGCTGGTACAAGCGCCCGGTCCAGCGGCCGTGATCGACAAGGGCATCCCGACTGCGGGCCTGCTCGCGCACGTGCTGGTGGCAAAGCATGCGGATCACCTGCCGCTGTATCGCCAGGAAGCGATCTTCGCGCGCGCCGGCCTGGCGATCCCGCGATCGACGCTGGGCGCGTGGATCGGCCAATGCGGGGTGCGCCTGCAGCCAGTCGTGGAGGCCCTGAAGGAACACCTGCTGCGTTGCCAGGTGCTGCACGCCGATGAGACGCCGGTGGCGATGCTCGATCCGGGCAGCGGCAAGACGCACCGTGCCTGCCTGTGGGCGTACGCCGCTGCCCAAAGCGAGCAACTCAAGGCGGTGGTCTACGACTTCACCCGAACGCGGGCCGGCGAGAATGCTCGCGTGTTCCTCGGCCACTCTGGGCCAGATCAGCCGCAGCCGCGAAGACCGTGGACAGGCAGCCTGGTTTGCGACGACTACTCGGGTGATGTTGCGGCCGAAGATATGTGTTCTGCCGCATGCCTCGTTCGTAGCCATCGCCTTGGGATGCGCCATCCCAGCGAACATAAGTTTCGGCAGACGACGACCTACAACTGCCGTAGGAAGTCCATCAGCGCGGGAGTCTGGCGTCGCCGCGGCGGGGTCGGCAGGCCGGTGATGTCGACGCAGGCCAGCGCCTTGGCCTTCATCTCGAGGTCGACCTCAGCGTAGATGTGGGTGGTATCGAGCGACACGTGTCCAAGCCATGCACGGATCGTGTTGATGTCGACGCCGGCACGCAGCAGATGGACGGCCGTAGTATGTCGCAATGTGTGGGGACTGATCCGCCTGTCGGCCATTGATGCGACGCTGATCGCAGCACTTGCAGCGCAGCTTGTCACTATCCGATGAATGCCGAAGCGTGTCATGGGCTCGCCCGTGCGGCCCCGGAACACGGTTTCTTCGGGACCGCGACGGCTGACCATTGGGCGCAACACGGTGACGGTCTGGGGCCATAGCGGGCACACCCTCCATTTACTGCCTTTGCCCAGGATGCGCACTGCGGGCGACGTGCCGAGCAGCAGGTTGGCTACCCTCAAGGTGGCGGCTTCATCTGCTCGCGCACCGCTGTTATAGAGGAAGAGCAGTAACGCATAGTCTCGTGCTCCGAGAGGCGAGCGTCGGTCTGGTACTCGAAGCAGCGCGTCAAGCTCGTGTTTGTCCAGATAGCCGATCATCGTCTTAGTGGCCTTCTTGAACGGGATCGATCGAACCTGCGCGCACCACGCCGCATGTGCCGGCGAGCGCGTTCCGATGAAGCGCGCCAGCGAGTGCACCGCGGCAAGGCGCTGGTTGCGCGTCAGCACGCTGCAGGCGCGATCATGCTCAATGTGCTCGAGGAAGGCTCGCACTCGGTCGGCCGAGACGTCTTCGACCTGCAGGCAATCGACGTTCCTGTGCACCGCGCTGGCGACGAACGGCAGCAGCTGCGCCAAGGTGTCCCGATAGCTGGCCTGCGTGTTGCGCGCGAGATTGCGCTCGGTGACCAGGTGTTCCAGGAGGAACCGGCGCACCCATGGCGCCAACAGTGTGTGGTCACGCATCGCTGTCCTCCTCGCACGGATCCAGATCGGCGTAGTTAGCGAAGCGCATGCTGGCCTGTTGCATCAGCTCGGGCGTCATCTGCAGATATCGCTGGGTCGACGCGATGCTCACGTGTCCGAGGTACGTCGCAAGGCGCGGCAGCAACAGCTGTACGTCCTTGCCCTCTTGGTACCAGCTGACCACCCGGTGCACAACCGCCGTATGGCGTAGATCGTGCAGCCGAGGTGGTCGACGCTCACCAGGCGGGCAGCCGATCCCAGCTTGCGCGCGGACCTTCTGGAACAGCGTAACCACCCGCTGGTAGTTCAGCCGATGCCCTGAACGCGATGCAAACAGTGCCGAGGACGTTCCCTGCGGCATCGGCAGCTCCCGGCAACGGCGGTCCACGTACCGGAACAGTACTTGGGCGGCGGCATCGCCGACCGGCACAAGCCTCGTTTTGTAGAACTTCGTCTCGCGAACGATAAGAATCTGTTGTGCTCGGTCCAGGTCCGCCAACCGAAGGCGCAAGACCTCGCCCACTCGAAGTCCGGTGGCATACAGCAGCAATAGCAATGTCCTGTGTGTGGGTGCCTGCAGCCCGACTCCACGGCGAGATCAACGAGTCGGTGGAATCCAGCAATCTTTGCAGTTCGTCGCGCGAGTACACGTAGGGGGTGATCTGTGGCGGAAGCTTGGGATGCTGAGCTGGCAGAGGGGATGCCTGGACATAGCCGCGCGCGATCGCGAAGCGGTACAGGCCTGTCAGGAGGCCGTAGCGCGTTTTCCAGGCCGCGCTGAGCTGGCCATGCCCGCGCAGGAACACCGAGACCGCCTGCGGCGTCACGCCCGCCAAGGGTAGATCCCCTGTCTCCCTGGCGAACTGGTACAGGAGGCGCTGACCGCTCTTGAAGCTCGTGCCCGTCGCGCGTCGAGCAGCGAGGTAATACCCTATGAGTTCGCTGGTGTTCATTGCAGCCCCTCCAGATCGAACTCGCCGATCTCACGAAGTGCGGTCAGGTCCACCTTGGTGTAGATCGCCGTTGATTCGGCGCTGCGGTGGCCCAGGTGGTCTCCGATCTGTTGGAGGGTCATCCCGTCGGCCAGCAGTTTCGACGCACATGCGTGGCGCAGAGCATGCGGGCCTCGATGGGCAAGTTCAATGCCCAGCGGCCGAAGGCGCCTAGCGACGATCTCGTAGATGCCCGAGAGTGGGACGCGAGGTGCCCGCGCGCCGATGAAGACCTCAGGGAAGCCCACCGACGGTCGGGCCTGCTCGATGTACACGCGCAGGATTTCGGCGACCGATGGAATGAGGGGATATACCTGTGGCTGTCGCCGCTTGAGCCGCCAGATCCGAAGCTGCTGTCCGCCGAAGTCGATATCCTCTAGCCGCAGCCCGGTGACCTCTCTGTGTCGCAGGCCGTAAACGGCAAGCAGCATCAGGATCGCGCGATCGCGTAGATCGATCTCCGAGTCGCTGGCTGCGGTGGCGATCAGCCGGCGCACATCATCCCATCCGAGAGCGAATGGAAGCGTGTCCAACCGATACCGGCGTGGCCCCCGGATCGAGTCAGCCAGTCGCGATTGGCAGGTGCCTAGAAGTGGCCCCGCAAATCTGAACAGCGCGATAAGTGGAAACTCCGGGCATGATGCCGGCTCCTGGTGGCCGGCGAGAGGAGTTTTCGATGGTCAAGAAATCCGCGCGGCGCACCCGCCGCACGCACACGCCGGCGTTCAAGGCCCAAGTGGCCGTGGCCGCACTGCGCGAGGATCGGACGCTGGCGGAACTCGCCAAGCACTTCGAGCTGCATCCGACGCAGATCGTCGAATGGAAGCGGCAATTGCTGGAGCACGCCGCCGAGGCTTTTGGCGGCGGTGCCCAGGCGGCCGATCCGGTAGACCTCGCGCCGCTGCACGCCAAGATCGGGCAGCAGGCACTGGAGCTGGATTTTTTAGCCGGCGCGCTCACCAAGGCGGGATTGCTGAGCGCAAAGCGATGATTGACCGGGATCACGCCCTGACCGTTACGCGCCAAGCCGAACTGCTGGCGATCAGCAGGGGGTCGGTGTACTACCTGCCCCGCGCTGTCAGCGCGCCCGACCTGGCGCTGATGCGCCGCCTTGATGAACTCCACCTGGAGCACCCCTTCATGGAGGCACGCATGCTGCGCAATCAGCTGTGGCGAGACGGTGTTCGGGTGGGCCGGCGGCATGTCACGACGCTCATGCTGCGCATGGGGATCGAGGCGCTGGCGCCGCAGCCCGGCACGAGCAAGCGCGCACCCGGCCACAAGATCTACCCGTACCTGTTGCGCAAGCTGTCGATCACGCAATCCAACCAGGTGTGGGCATTGGATACGACGTACATCCCGATGGCCAGAGGGTTCGTCTACCTCACCGCAGTGGTGGACGTAGCCAGCCGCCGCGTGCTGGCCCATCGGGTGGCGATTACGCTAGAGGCGGTTCACGCGAAGGAAGTGATCGCGCAGGCACTGGCGCAGTACGGCATGCCCGAGATCGTCAACACGGACCAGGGAAGCCAATTCACCGCCGAGGAGTTTACCGACGTGGTGCTGGGCGCCGGCTGCAAACTCTCGATGGACGGTCGCGGCGCCTGGCGGGACAACGTGTTCGTCGAGCGCCTGTGGCGCAGCGTGAAGTACGAGCGGGTGTATCTGAAGGCCTATGACTGCGTCAGCGCCGCGCGCGCCGATATCGCCGAGTACCTGACCTGGTACAACTCGCAGCGTGTTCACTCCAGCCTCCAGCGGCTCACGCCACACGAGGCCTACTTCGCTGGACTGCCGGCATTGAAGCTGGCCGCGTAACATGCAGATCCCTGGTGCGCCCCGAGTTCCCCACCGCGGCGCGCGTTCGTCGCAAGCGACGCCCGCCGCCGTGGAGAACTCTGCACCGTTGCCAACCCGCCCGCAGTCCACTTAAAAGTCGGGGAAAGCTGTTCAAACAAGCGGAGCCACTTCTGTCCGGTACACGCTGGCGATATACGCAATGCCCTGCGGCACGATCAACCCATACTCACCGAGCCGACCACGGATCTGGTTGGCCTGCGCGGTTCCGCCTTGACGAAGCCCTGGAGCACGCGGTGCAGGGAACGCACCGACTGCTGCTCGATATTCTCGATTGGCACGAAGCGCATCGAAGGTCGGGCTAAAGTGCCTCGGCGTCAGCCGCATCGCTATTAGCGGGGCTTACTTCCATCAGTCAAAAAAGCAAAATATGGACCATCATCATATTTCAGAGTAACAACGGCGCCGCGCGCACCAACTGCCAAGCGTTCAGGGGCGCCTATTAGGCGAAGTGCGACACGCAGACCTTCGTCAAGGTCGACAATGCCGACGGCGTAAGGAGCCTCTGCCGCGAAGACGGATGGGGGGGCATGTACGACCGTATAAGAGTAGATGACGCCTAGCGGCGATATTCTTCTCCAGGACGGGTTCAGCGCCCAGCAGCGAGGGCAGATGGGTTTTGGCGGAAAAGTCGCCTCGCCGCACGTATTGCAGCAGGTCGTCGTGAACTTGCCTTCTTCCAGCGATTGCCAGAATGACGCATTGAAACAGGTCATACGCGGCGGATAGGCCCGGGCGCCGGGCATGGTGATCACGGACATGAGATTCATGACATACGCTCCAAGATATGCACAAGGGCTGCGTTGTAATTGCCGAGTTCACAAGTCATCAGTCCAAGTTCGGCGTTTTTAACTTGCCGATCGCCAGCACGGTCCGTCAACTGCTCGAACAATTCAAGTGCGTTATAGAGAGGGGTCAGGCGCGCGGGATGCCCTCTGGATTGACAGCCCCCGGATGTATTGACGGGAATACGGCCACCCAGGGCCGTTTCTCCGGCCACCGCCGCACGAGCGCCGCCACCACGCGGTGCCAGTCCCAAAGCCTCTGTCACCAGAATTTCGACGATAGTGCATGGGGCATAGATCTCGCTGACGTTCACGTCTGCGGCGGAAATCTTGCCGTCGGCATAGGCACTTTGACTTGCGGTCGCTGCAGCATTGAATGCGATCATGTCGTTAGGACGGTCGCTGACCTGGTGCACCCCTTCATGGTACGAGCCACGGGCGCGCATCCGGACATAAGGTCGCCCTAGCTCTCTGGCTACTTCCTCGCAAGCCAACACGATGCACACGGCACCATCCGAGCGCGGTGGCACGTCCAATAGCGTGAGGGGATCCACGATCGGGCGCGAAGCCAATACGTCCTCGATGTTCAACGGGCCACGGAACTGCGCCAAGGGGTTCATTGCTGCATGGCGTCGATTCTTGACCGCCACGGCCGCAAACTCGGCCCGCGTGGCGCCATATTCGTGCATGTACCGCGTGGCATCCATTGCGTACCAGGAAATCGGCGTAAAACCGGCCGGGCTGTGGAAATCAACGTCGCCGGTTGCCCGCAGCGTGATGTTCATATGCACGGTGGCAGGCGTTGCCGTTTCCATGTTGACGCCAAGCGCCAACGCGACCCGAGCACGACCAAGTCTGATCTCGTCCGCCGCCCGGTCAATAGCGAGACCGCCCGTCATCCCATTTCCAAGAACCTCCATCACGGCCCCATGGCAGCTCAGGCCAAGATAAGACGTCATGAAGGTAGAGAAGTACTTCTGCCGGGTATAGACATGGGGCTCGGAGAACACGAGCGCGTCGATCATCTCCTTGCCGACCCCCGACTCACCGACTGCACTGGCTACCAGTTGCGCAAGAATTTCGTGCTCTACGATTTGAAATGGGGCATCCGGCGGCGACTGAATCTTGCCCACCGGCATCCCTCTCGCCCCGATGATAGCCACGCTTTTTGTCATTCACTACTCCAATTCCGACGCTGCCAGTTGTAGCTCGTCAAAGACCCATCTGCCCGGCAATTACATTCCGCTGAATCTCATTACTTCCCGCGCCAATCGGTCCGATCCGGCAGTCGCGGTAGTGCATCTGCATTTCAAATTCCATCATGTAGCTGGCACCTCCCATCACCTGCATGCCCATGTCCACTATCCGAACGTTGTTCTCGGTAGCTATGACCTTCGCCATGGCTGTCTCCATGACCGGGGCCAAGCCCTGGTCCATCATGTCGGCCACCTTGTATGTAATCGAGCGTGCGGATTCGGTGAGCATCTGCATGTCCGCGAACTTGTGGGCAATCGCTTGAAACTTCGTTATAGGCTGATTGAACTGAACTCGATTCAATGCATGGTTCTTGGCGTAGTCGAGAACTCGCTGGCAATTGCCCACGTGAGAGGCAGCTACGATGGTTCGTTCGAGATTCAGCCCACGCATCAGGTTCTTCCATCCCTCGTTGAGCCCCCCCAACATGTTCTCTTCGGGAACATGGACGTCATCGAAGAAAAGCTGGTTGGTGTGCAAAGCTCGCCGTCCGAGACCCTTGAGCGGCTTGATTGTCAGCCCTGGAGACTTCGTGTCGACAATGAACATTGTCATCCCACGGTGCCTTGCAGCCGGATCCGTCTTGGTCGCAACGACAATGTAATCTGCCACGTGAGCGCCGGTTGTGTATATCTTGGCACCATTGATCACCCAATGGTCCCCCTGGCGTACGGCGCGAGTCTGGATCGCGGCGGCGTCAGAACCCGCCTGCGGCTCGGTCATCGCAAAAGCGAGCTTGATATCGCCGTTGATTATTTTGGGGATGAAGCGAGCTTTCTGGGCCTCATTACCATAAAGTCTGATGTGCCCACCGCCCAGGACGACGGTTGTCAGGTAGGAAGAGCTGATGCCGTTCCAGTAATAGGCCAGCGTTTCGATCAGGATTGTGAGATCCTTGAATCCCAAGCCCATTCCGCCAAACTCTTCAGGGAACGGTAAGCCCATCCATCCGGCATCCACGAGCGCTCTGTATGCTTCAGCAGGGAATTGCTCAGCCTCGTCCAGCTTCATTATCTGCGCGCGTGGCAGCACCTTTTCTAGCAGATCGAGCACGCTCTCGCGAATTCGCCGCTGATCTTCCGTGAGCCCCCACTCGGGCATTCCGTGTTCCATTTGGCTATTTCCCCTAGTTAACGACGCGACCGGTTACTTGTCCGGCCACAGCGCAGTCATTGCGGCACGATACCGGCTCGTTTTGCGAGTTGCCTCATTTTCCGAATTTCATTCTGCAGCTGGACGATGAAATCCTGAGGGGAGCCGCCGACGACCTCGTACCCTAAATTCTGTTCGATTTTTTGTCTGATCTCCGACAATCGTAAAGCCATATTGAATTCAGAGTTGAGCTTGTTAACGATGCTAGCTGGCACTCCTGCTGGTCCGGTAACGCCAAACCAGATAGTCCCGCCATCGTACCCGGGAATACCGCTCTCTGCGATCGTCGGTATTGTTGGCGCTAGTGAGAAGCGCTTCGCGCTACTAATAGCCAGAGGCCGTAATTGACCTTTTTCCAGGAATGGCTGAATAGTTCGAACTGAATTAAAAATTCCTTGTACTTCGTTATTAACCAATGCGGCTATAACGGAGATGACCCGCCGTACCGGATTCCCTGAATTTTAATGTCCGCCATGGTAAGAAAATAGGCAAACTCGAAGTCATCTGCACCAACTATTCCCCAATTCAAATCCTTGGGCCGCTCCTTGGCAATGGCAACTAACTGATCAATTGTTTTAATCGATGATTTGCCATTGACTACCAAGACCCACGGTGATTCGACCAACTTGACGATGTGAGAAAAATCATTCATGGTGTCGCGGGTGACGTTTTTCGTCACGAATGGCGCCACCACGAAATTTGAACTAGTTACCAGTAGTGTGTGGCCGTCGGGAGCACTTGCGCGGACGTAGTTGACCGCTATTTCACCTCCGGCACCAGGTTTGTTTACCACAATGACCGGTGTCCCTAGGCTTGCCGTCAACTGGTTTGCCATAAGTCGCGCCATGACATCGGTGCCCCCGCCGGCCGCAAATGGCACAACAAGCGTCACAGGTCGATCTGGAAACGTACTCGCGAGCGCATAGTGGTTAAGTACAGCGAGTAATGCAACAATGCAAAGGTTAAAGCGCAGCATTTTATGAAAAACCATGATATGTCTCCAATTTGACAAGCGGCCAAGAATTGACTTGAAACGGATGACGCAGCGTAAGACTGCGTATTTCATGTGCGCATCTTCAATTGCTTCGATATAATGCTCAGCATAACTTCTGTGGCACCACCTCCGATCGCTACCAAACGCAGGTCGCGGGTAAGTCTGGAAATTTCTGCCTCATGCATGAACCCCTGGCCCCCGAAAAATTGCAGACATTGGTCGGGTACCGTTCGTGCCAGTTTCCCCGCTTTTAGTTTTGCCATTGAGGCCAGCAACAAGATGTCATCTCCGGCATTGTAGGCGGCGACAATTTTCTCACAAAGCGCGCGTAGCAGAGCCACCTCAGTTGCGAGTTCCGACAAGACAAAATGAACCCACTGGTTGCTTAAAATACTGCGGCCGAATGCTTGCCGCTGCTTTGTGTATTCGACCGTAATTTCAATCGCTCTTTCGAGTTGGGAAGTGGTGCGAATTGCAGAAAATAGTCGCTCTTCCTGGAATTGCTCCATTTGATAAATGAATCCCCGGTTCTCTTCGCCGATGCAAAATCTTTGTGGAACGTGTACCTCGTCAAAAAAAATCTGAGCAGTGCCCGATGCTCGTAAGCCATGCTTGCTTAAAGGCTTTGAACGAGTGACGCCTTTGATGGTTAATGGAACCACAATTAGCGACTTGTTGTAGTGAGGAGAGCGTTCGCGCTGGGTGTTGACCAAGATACAGCCCCAATCAGCTATGTCGCCATTGGTTATCCACATCTTTCCACCGTTAATTACGTAGTCACCGCCTTTTCTTGTGCACGTGGTTTTTATGCTTGCCACGTCCGATCCAGCGCCAGACTCACTGACCCCAATACATCCGATGAGTTCGCCTGTTATGCTCGGGACTAGGAACTCCTTCTGCAGTTCGGAACTTCCATATTTGGCCAGCGCAGGGGTGCACATGTCGGTTTGAACACCGACAGCTGTGGCGACGCTGCTACTGCGGCATCGTCCAAATTCCTCTATGTAGATTGAATTAAATGAATAATCAAGACCCAACCCGCCAACCGTAGGGTCCCTCATAATCCCCAAGATACCAGCGGTCCCGGCCTTCTTGAAGAGCTCGCGCTGGGGAAATTTTTCGCAGCGCTCCCATTCTTCGACGAATGGAATCACTTCAGTATTCACGAATTTTTGAATTGCACTTCGGAATAGATTGTGGTCTTCAGAGCTATTCAACAATTGCATATGAAATTGAGTATGTAACGAATGTTTTACTCGGCGTGAAATCGTGCTGGTCGCTTCGATATAAATGCATCAGCTGCTTCTAAGCGATCCTTGGTGTTGAACAAGATGGCCAGTAAGTCTTTTTCCAATCGGAGCCCGGCTTTTAAATCCAGGTTCGCGCTTTCACGGGCGGCCTCCTTTACGTATGCGACCGCAGCGGCAGGCTTGTCCGCGATGCTGTTGGCGAGTCTTTCTGACTCGGCAGCAAGACTTGATCCTTCTTCGATCAGTCGCGAGATAAGACCGAGGTTGTACGCGACCTGGGCCTGGATTTTTTCCCCGGTGATGAGAAGGTCAAGTGCTCGGCCAAGACCAATCAATCGTGGAAGGCGTTGCGTTCCTCCTGCTGCAGGAATGAGCCCAAGATTGACCTCAGGAAGTCCGAAAATCGAATTCGAAGAGGCGATGCGTATATCACAGGCGAGAGCCAACTCCAGGCCACCGCCTAGGCAATACCCGTTGATAGCTGCTATTGTCGGCTTGGAAAAATCGTCTAACGCTTCGATCCAGCCATTGTGCCGAAAGCTCTTTCGCAAATCAGTAATGGACCCCGTCGCGCGTAACTCCTTTATATCTGCCCCAACGCAAAAGGCCCGGGAACCAGAACCCGTGATCACGATCGCCCTTACGTCCCGCGCTCGATCCAATTGAGCCAGAACTTTTGGGAATGTATCGCGAATTTCATTGTTTATCGCATTTAGAGAATTCTCTCGGTTCAATGTGATGTATGCAACGCATTGCTTTTTTTCGACCATCAACGCCGGTTCATCAGCTTGATTGGTCAGCGGTCGCTGATGATGCAGTTCATTCATTGAAAGATTTCCGCTTCACCATGACGGTGATCACTCCTTTCTGAACTACCACGCCGTCCTGATTGACGAGGTTGAAATCTCTTACAACGAGTCCTCGATCCGGGCGGCTTGCCTCACGCTTTGATTTCACCTTCATTTCGACGTGAAGAGTATCTCCGGGGAAGATCGCGGCGGTAAAGCTCCATTCCACGCCCAGCAGCGCCAGCGTCGTTCCATCGAATAGCCCGGTGCTATAGCTCAGGCCCGTTGCGATAGCGAAGCCAAGCGGACCATGCGCTATGCGCGTTTTGAAAGGTGTGGTTTTGGCGTAATTTTCGTCGACGTGTAGTTTGTTGTGATCGCCGGACAGTTCGGCGAAGGAACTTATGTCGGCATCCGATATAGTCCGCGTTTTAGTAACAAACGTTTGTCCGACTTCGAACTCTTCGTAGTAACGTCCCATACTCCAACTACCCCTTGGTCTTTGAGGTTGCTTCCAACCCCGATGGAACGATTAACGCATCAACGACCATGGCGTTGAATCCAGTTACGACGATCGGGTTTATATCCATCTCTGAAAAATTGTCGCCAAGATCGACGATGAATTTAGAAATTCGACTAATTAAGCTTCCAAGAGCACTGACGTCGATTGAAGGCGAACCGCGAAAGCCATCCAATAGACGGCGCCCACGCAGGTTGCGTAGCAGCGTGACCGCGTCTTCGGTCGAAACTGGGGGCAGTACTACGCTCACATCGTTAAGTAACTCTACCCAGATACCTCCCAGGCCGATGACCATTACTGACCCAAACTGCTTGTCGTAGCGCGCGCCCACGACAATTTCCAATCCGCTGGGAGACATCTCCTGTACCAGCAGTCCATTGATCCGTGGAGGGGGCTGAATGAATTGCGCCGTTTGCAGCACCTCCTGACACGCCTGCCGTAGGGCAGCCTCTTCTACCAGACCCAGTCGCACAACCCCTGCATCCGTCTTGTGCTCGATGTCAGGTGATTCAATCTTCAAAGCTACCGGATAGCCGATGTCGCGTGCGGCCGCGACGGCCGCCTCGGTATCGGCACAGAGACGCTCGCGCGTCACCGGGATGTCGTAAGCAGCAAGAAGACGCTTGCATTCGCGCTCTGTTAGGCTGCGCAGTTCCGACCTCGCCGTGCCCAGCAATGCCTCGACCTGAGACCGTGCTTCGGCAAACTTCGGATCGAATTCATGCTGCCGTGATCGTTGCCGCACGCCTTCGCGCCATTGCCAATCGCGGACGGCCTCGAAACAGCGCCGCATCGATCTGAAGAAGGCGACTTTCGGATCTTGTTCGTAGATGCGAGTGGCTTCGCCGTCCAGGATCTCGCTTGTCCATGCGATGCAGATGGGCACATCCAGGTCGGCTGCCAGCTCGCAAATGAACTTCGCACGGTCCAGCGCTGCTTGCGGCTGGGCATATGGAATGGGTATAGTCAAGGCGCAGAAAGCAGAATCTGCCGCCATGGCTGCAACGCATTCTTTGAAAAGGCCCAAGTCGCGCAACACCGACGCAGTCGTGTCGAGTGGGTTGCTGATAGTCGCAAATGAAGGAAGCACCTTGGCGAGACGCTCTCGTGTCCCGGATGCAGGGTGCGGCAGGGGTAGCCCCAGATCTCCGCCGAGATCGGCCGCCATGACGGCCAAACTGCCAGACGTGGTGACTACTCCGACACCGCTGCTTCGCGGTCGCCCGACCTTCGCGAAGAAGGTCGCAGTTTCAAGTACATCGTCCAGGTAATTTCGCGAAATGATGCCGACTTTTCGGAATGCCGCTTCATAGGCCTCGGCCGAACCCACCATTGTCCCTGTGTGAGACCGCGCGATTTGCGCTCCCGCTGCGGAACGCCCGGTCTTGCAAACAATGATGGTCTTATCGGCCGTCAACGCCCTTTGACCCACTTTCAAAAGTCGCTTCCCGTCGGACAGACCTTCCATAAAAGCGACGATAACGCGGGTGCGGTCATCGCCAATCAGGAAATCAATGTAATCACATACGTCTACGTCACTAGCATTGCCACAAGCCAGAAAGTACCCGAAAGGAATGCCTCTGTCCATCGCCTGTAGCAGCCCATAGCCAATGCCGCCGCCCTGAGAGACCACTGCAACCGGGCCAGGCCGCAACGGTTTACCCGCATAACCATCCAGGAAATGCATGGTCGCGCCGGAATGCATGTTCAGCAAGCCGCTGCAATTCGGTCCGGCCAGGCGAACACCGCCAGCCCGGGCAATCGCGATAATTCTCGCTTGCGCGTCGAGCGCCTCGGAGGAGCCGAGTTCGGCAAAACCGGACGCATAAACTATGACACCGCCCACACCTAGCGCCGCGCATTCAGCAACCGTTTGCTCTACCGCCTCCTTGGGCGTAGCGATGATCACGCAATCGGGCACTTCGGGAAGGGCACGCAAGTTCGGATAGCAACGCCGGTCACAAATCTGTTCGTAGCCGGGGTTGACAGGGTAGACAACGCCCTGGAATGCGTATAGGTTAGCCAATGTCCTTTCCCCGAAGGAGCCTTGACGTGGCGATGCGCCGACGACGGCGATCGATCGAGGCTCAATCAGTCGGCGCATGTTCTCTGTTGGATGGATTTCTCGTCGGGTTGGCAAACGGGCCATAGTCGCTGGTCTCGAAGTTTTCAGTCCGCGGTAGGAAGCTTGGCGTCCCTGAATAGCGTGGCCCACTTCTTGACTTCGGCTTTTACTATTTCGCCAAATTCCTCCGGTGTGCTGGTCTCAACTTCCAAACCACTATTGCGCAAAGTCTGCTGCACGTCAGGCGATCGCAGAGCCCGAACAATTTCATTATTGAGCTTTGTAACTATTTCCTTTGACACTCCCGCTGGCGCAAAAAAGCCCACCCAAGCACCACCAGCAAACCCGGGATAGCCTGATTCTGAGATGGTCGGCACGTTCGGCAAGGCCGAGGACCTTTTGGCCGCCGGCACCGCTAGCGCCTTGATTCGCCCGTCCCGTACAAACGGCAGGGCGCTCGTCATGGTTGAGAACATGATGTCGATCCGGCCAGTCATGAGGTCGGCAAACTCCGTACTGCCGACCTTATATCCCACCGAAGTGACGTTGATTCCCGCAGCGAGCTTAAACATCTCGCTGAGTAAGTTGGCAGTGCTGTGAGAGTAGCCTAGGGTGAGTCCTCCTGCTTTCGACTTGGACAGGGCAACCAATTCACTCAAATCCTTGGCGGGCAACGTGTTGGTCGCCACTAATACATACTCTAGATTTCCAACGAACGTGATGGGCGAAAAATCTTTAACCGGATCGTACGGGAGCTTCTTGTACAAGCTGGCATTAATACCGTGGGTGCCGCTCGAGCCCAGCATGATCGTGTACCCGTCAGACGCCGCCGCGGCCGTTGCTTGGGCCGCGATACCTCCGCCCGCCCCGGGGCGGTTTTCAACGAAAACAGGCTGGCCCAGATTCTCACTCAGCTTTTTCCCGATAACGCGCGCCCAGAGATCAGAGGTGCCGCCCGCGCCTACCGAAATGATGCGGATTGGCTTGGTAGGAAACTGCACTTGTGCGGCAGATGCAGTCACAAGAAAGAGCCCAATCAGTGCAAGGAAGAACCGTGACATACACACTCCATATAAGGAAAGAAAGGGGCGGCAAACAAACGGCCGTACGTATATTATCCGTGCACGGGTAAGGATGCAAGAGTGACTGCCGGGGATCTTGGTCCCGTGCTCTGGCCGGGCACCAGCACATGAACTTCGCCGCCGCACTGGGTGCCCGCAGTCAGTCCCACGACGCTCGATCCGGGCATCTCATCTCAGCGCTCTCAGGCGACCTCGAACAGCGCTGCGGCGCCCATGCCACCGCCAACGCACATAGTGACTACCACGCGCTTTGCGCCGCGGCGCTTGCCTTCGATCAGAGCATGGCCTACCAGACGGGCGCCTGTCATACCGTAGGGATGCCCGATAGAGATGCCGCCACCATTCACGTTGTAACGATCGGGCTCGATGCCCAGCTTGTCGCGGCAGTACAGCGCCTGCACGGCGAAGGCTTCGTTCAGTTCCCACAGCCCAATGTCTTGCACGCTCAGGCCATGCTGCTTGAGCAGCTTGGGAATGGCCAGCACCGGGCCGATGCCCATTTCCTCGGGAGCGTTGCCGGCCACCGCCGTGCCGCGGTAAATGCCGAGTGGCGCGAGGTTAAGGCGTTCGGCGACTTTGGCGTTCATCAGCACGCAGGCACTGGCACCGTCGGAGAGCTGGCTGGCGTTACCGGCGGTGATCACGCCGCCGTCGATCACCGGCTTGAGTCCGGCCAGCGATTCGGCGGTGGTGTCGGGTCGGTTGCCTTCGTCGCGCGCCAGTACCACGTCTCGGTAGATGACCGCGCCGGTCTGCTTGTCCGTCACAGCCATCCTAGTGCGGATGGGGACGATCTCAGCGTCCAGCCGCCCTGCTGACTGCGCGGCCGCGGTGCGCAGCTGCGACGACAAGGCATAGGCATCCTGCGCCTCGCGCGAGATGCCGTATTTTCGGGCAACATTCTCGGCCGTCTGCAGCATGGGCATGTAGGCGTGCTCGGCGTGTGCGATTACGTTCGGGTCCTGTTCCTCGGCCACCCAACCAAAATAGCGGTTCTGCACGGCCGAGATGTTCTCCTGGCCCCCTGCCAGCACCACCTCCATGCCATCAACCATGATCTGCTTGGCCGCGGTGGCGATAGCCATCAGGCCCGATGCGCACTGGCGGTCCATGGTCTGCGCGGGCACGCTCAGGGGCAGGCCGGCGGCCAGCACCGACAGGCGGGCTACATTGGAGCCGGCGGTGCCCGCTGTCAACACGGTCCCGATGACGGCATCCTCGATGCGGTCGCCCTCGATGCCGGCGCGCTGCACTGCATGACGGATCGCATGGGCCATCAGCGTGGGCGACTTGATGTTGTTGAGTGCGCCCCGGAATGCCTTGCCGATCGGGGTGCGTGCGGTGGAAACGATGACGGCTTCAATCATGACTTGTGCCTTTCACGGTGGATGGTTGTGTCAGAAATGGATGGGCTCAGGCGATCAGCGCGGTGCCTTGGTTAGCGCGGTCGCGCAACCAGGGGCTCACGTCCCAATGGCCATAGGGATTGCCCAGCGTTGTGGCCCAGTGCTCCAAACGCGCGACGACTTGCTTGGCACCGATGCGCTCGCCCCAGTACATCGGCCCACCCAGTGCGGCAGGGAAGCCATAGCCATGAACCCAGACGAGGTCCACGTCGCCGACGCGCGCGGCAATGCCTTCTTCGGCAATGCACGCACCTTCGTTGACCAATGGCAGCAGGGCGCGTTCGATGATTTCCTGTACCGGGATGGCGCTGCGACGCTTCAACCCGTTCTCGGCGGCAAGTCGCTCGCACAGGGCCACGAGATCGGGGTCGGCCACTGGCGTGCGGCCTTCGTAACGATAGTAGCCCCGGCCGGACTTCTGGCCATTGTGGCCAAGCGCGAATAGTTCGCGGACTACGCCGCGGTAGGCAGGATCCTTGCATCCCTGGCCGGACTTCTGGCGCGCCAGCACGACTTTGGCGGCAACATCGACACCGGCCAGGTCGATCATGCGACACGGGCCCATCGCGAGACCCACGGATTCGATGGCATTGTCGATGGCCTCGGGCGTGGCGCCTTCCAGCAACATCGCCTCGGTTTCGCGCAGATAGCCTTCCAACATGCGGTTGCCGATGAAGCCGTAGCACACGCCCGAGACCACGGCCACCTTCCCGATGCGTTCGGCAATGCCCATGACAGTGTTCAGTACAGCCGGCGCCGTGGCGGAACCGCGCACCACTTCCAGCAGCCGCATCGCGTGCGCGGGGCTGAAAAAGTGCATGCCGAGGAAGTCCGCAGGGCGGCCGCTGGCCTGGGCCAGCACGTTGACGTCCAGCGTCGATGTGTTGGTGGCGATAATCGCGCCAGGCTTACACAACTGGCCCAGGCGCCCGGCCAAGTGCTGCTTGATTGCGAGGTCTTCGAAGGCGGCTTCGATGACCAGATCGCAGGTGGCGAGGTCGTCGAGCGCGGTGGAACCAGTGATGCGGGCGAGGACGGCGGCTGCTTTTGCCTCGTCCAGACGCCCGCGCTTGACGAGGCTCTGCGCGGTACGCGCCAGGTTATCCTGACCACGTTTGAGCGCATCTGCGTTGGCGTCCATCATCGTGACGCCATAGCCGCCCAATGCGAAGCACAGTGCGATGCCCGAACCCATGGTTCCGGCACCGACGATTCCGACGGCCGCCACGATGCGCTCTGGCTCGGAGTTGGGGTCGCGCCGTGCGGAAAGGCGCTCGGCCGCAGTGAGGTATTGCTTGGCGGCGCTCGTCAGCGCATCGGTGTTCTCGCTGGCGCGGGGAATAGTGGAGGTTGGGATCATGGTATCCGTGTCGTGAACCGGAAGAAGCTAAAGGATCTGGAAGCGCGGAGGTCAAAACCAAGCGTCCTGCATCTCGGCACAGGTGTTGTCCAGCGCGCTTACGGGCGCCAGCCAGGCATCCACCTTGGGCAACTCGTGGTAGAAGAAGTAGCGCGCTGTCTGGCGTAAGCCCCGGCGAAGCTGTTCGTCCTCGACACCTTTGACTGGCCGGGCGCCCGCGCACAGGCTCAGGTCCAGCCAGATCCAACCGAGCACGAGGTGGCCGAAGGCTTCGAGGAACGGGCCAGCATTGGCGAGCACGCGCGCGGTGTCTTGCTCCTCCTGCAGGCGTCGCACCGTGACCCGCAGCATCGCGAGCCGGTCCGCTAGCGCGTCGGCCGCTTCCGCCAGCTCTGCCGTAGCGTGCGCCCGGTCAATTGTTGCTTCCACGCATGCCGCCCAGCGTTGCAGCGCAACGCCGCCGTCGCCAAGAATCTTTCGTCCCAGCAAATCAAGCGCCTGGATGCCGTGGGTGCCCTCATGGATCATGTTCAGGCGGTTGTCGCGCCAGAACTGTTCGACAGGGAAGTCGCGGGTGTAGCCGTAGCCGCCGTGGATCTGGATCGCCAGCGAGTTGGCTTCGAGGCACCATTGACTGGGCCAGCTCTTGGCCACAGGCGTCAGCAGTTCAAGCAAAGTGGCGGCTTCGGCAGCGGAATCGGATTCACCGGTGTGCTTTTCGTCCACCAGTCGGGCGCCATACAGACACAGCGCCAAGCCGCCGACGGCGTACGCACGCTGCGCCAGCAACATGCGCCGCACGTCCGTGTGGGCCACGAGTGGTACCTGGGGGCCTTCGCTGCGCTTTCCACCTGGGCCAGTCGCGCGTCCCTGCGTGCGATCGCGCGCGTAGCGCAATGAGGCTTCGTAGCCCGCCATGCCCAGCATGGCCGCGCCCATGCCCACGTTGAGCCGCGCCTCGTTCATCATATGGAACATCAGCGCCAGGCCTTGGCCGTGTTCGCCGATGCGGTAGCCGATAGCGCCCGCGCCCCGGTTGTTCAGGCCGCCGGGCGCACGCACCGGGAACTCGCCGGCCCCGAAGGCCAGAAGGGTGTTGACGGTGCCTCGATAGCCGAGCTTGTGGTTTAGTCCGATGAGTTTCACGTCATTGCGCTCGCCCGTGCGCTCGCCGTTGGCATCGACCAGCCAGCGCGGCACAGCGAACAGCGACAACCCCTTCACGCCGGGGCGCACGGCGCCTCGCTCGTCTTCACTCCGCGCCAACACCAAGTGCAAGATGTTCTCGCCCAGCTCGTGCTCGCCGCCGGAAATCCACATCTTGCTGCCGCGGAGGCGGTAACGCGGGCCGAGGGGGTCTTGCGCGTGGCCGGCGCCATCGGGCGTGGCGCGGGTGGCGATGTCGCCGAGACTGGAGCCCGCCTGCGGCTCGCTCAAGCACATGGTGCCGAAGCATCGCCCCGTGGTCATCGGATGCGCGAAGGCCTGCTTCTGCGCCCGGGTGCCGTGGGCCATCACCAAGTTCGCGTTGGCGTAGGTCAGCATTGCGTATGCGCTCAGACTGATGCTTGCGCGAGAGAAGTACGCATTTGCGGCCAAGTCGATCAGGTACGGCATTTGCAGGCCCCCGGCGTTCTGGTCGTGCCCGGCTGAAAGCAGGCCCAACTGGGCATACGCTTCCAATGCATGGCGCACGCCCTGAGGCTGTACCACCTTGCCATCGATGAGCCTGGGCTCTTCAAGGTCCAGCGTGCGGTTCAGCGGCGCGAAGACTTCGCGGGCCAGGCGCTCGGCGGCATCCAAAGCCGCATCAAAGGTCTCGCGTGAGTGGTCCTTGTGGCGGGGCCTTTGGCAGAGTGCCTCTGCGTTGAGCCAGTCGTACAGCAGCAGATCGAGCAGTGCTTGCATGGCGTCACAGAGAGATGCCGCCGCTGACTTCGAGGCAGGTGCCATTGACAAAGCTGGCATCGTCGCTGGCGAGGAAGGCGTAAACAGCGGCGACTTCCTCTGGCTTGCCCAGGCGGCGTTGCCAGGATGAGTCTTCCAGCTTTTCCAATACCTTGTCGGGGATCGTACGCAGGATGTCCGTGGCGATGAAGCCGGGGCACACGGCGTTGACGCGCACGCCTTTGGGCCCGAATTCGCGAGCCCAGGTCTTCGTCAGCCCAATGACTCCGAACTTGGTGGCCGCATAGTTCGACTGACCGAAATTGCCGTATAGGCCAACCACGCTGGAAGCGTTCAGGATCACACCCCTCTTGTTCTCCACCATCGACGGCGCTACGGCCTTCCCGAAAAGAAACACGCCCCTGAGGTTGACACCGATCACGTCTTCCCACTGCGCCTCACTCATGCGCAACAGTTGCGCGTCCCGCGTGATCCCAGCGTTGTTGACGAGGATGTCCACCCGACCCCAGCGCCCCAGCGCCTCCGCCACGCAGGCGTCCACCTGTTGGCTCTGCGTGACATCTACGCACAGGGCTACGCATCTTTCAGGCTCGAACCCTAATTCCTGCACGGTCGCACGCACACGCGCTTCGTCGATGTCGCACATCAGAACGCGCGCGCCTTCGTGCAGCAAGCGCTGCGCAGTGGCCAAGCCAATGCCATTGGCTGCGCCGGTGACGATTGCAGTGCGGTTTTCAAACCTTTTCATGAATTCCTTTCCTGTCGAGCGTCAGAGAAATGCGAGGTACTGCAGGGGTTAGTCCCTATTCATCCATCGCAGACCAGCTATTGTTAACAAACAAACGTACGTATATTATTAGAAGCGTAGACACTCGTCAATCTCGTTGCGATCCCACTATGAATGGCTCTTACATCCTCGAAACGGAAGGCTTAACAAAGGAGTTCCGCGGCTTTGTTGCTGTGCGCGACGTGAACCTGCGCGTGCGCCGTGGCGAGATCCACGGACTGATTGGCCCGAATGGCGCCGGAAAGACCACCTGCTTCAACCTGCTGACGAAGTTCCTCGAACCCAGCCAAGGCACCATCCGCCTCAACGGACGCGACATCACGGCCGAGCAGCCGCAGCGTATTGCGCGCATGGGCATGGTGCGTTCGTTCCAGATCAGCGCGGTGTTCCCACACCTGACGGTGCTGGAAAACCTGCGCGTGGCATTGCTGCGCGGCCAAGGCATCAGCTACCACTTCTGGAAGTCGGGCCGCCTGCTATCACGTCTGGATGGGCGCGCCATGCAGCTGCTCGAAGACGTGGGGCTGGCCTCGCACGCGCATGTCGTGGCTGCCGAGATGCCGTACGGCCGTAAGCGCGCCCTCGAGATCGCGACCACGCTGGCCCTGGAGCCTGAGTTGATGTTGCTGGACGAGCCGACCCAAGGCATGGGCCACGAGGACGTAGACCGAGTGATGGCACTGATCAAGCGCGCGGCGGCTCAGCGCACGGTTTTGATGGTGGAGCACAACATGAAGGTCGTCTCCGGCATCTGCAACACCATCACAGTGCTGGCGCGGGGATCGGTGCTGGCCGAGGGAGCCTATGCCGCGGTGGCCGCGAACTCCGCGGTCATCGAGGCTTACCTCGGCACCGAGGCTGCGCCGGCCACGGCAGCGACCCCCGCCACGCCTGTGGGAGCTGCTGCATGAGTGTCGCCTCCACCGAATACCTGCGCGTGGCAGGGCTCCACGCCTTCTACGGGGAATCCCACGTCCTGCACGGGATCGACTTCGACGTGCGCCCGGGCGAATGCGTGAGCCTGCTGGGGCGCAACGGGGCCGGTCGCAGCACTACCTTGCGCGCGATCATGGGACTGACCGGTCGTCGCACAGGGTCGGTCATGGTCAATGGGCGCGAGACCATCGGCATGCCGCCGCACCGCATCGCGCGCCTGGGCGTAGGCTACTGCCCCGAGGAGCGCGGCATCTACGCCAGCCTGAATTGCGAGGAGAACCTTCTGCTGCCGCCGCGCGTGGGCAGCGCGGGCCTGTCGTTGGACGAGATCTACGAGATGTTTCCCAACTTGGCCGAACGCCGATTCAGTCAGGGCACGCGCCTGTCGGGCGGCGAGCAGCAGATGCTGGCCATGGCGCGCATCCTGCGTTCGGGTGCGCAGCTGTTGCTGCTCGACGAAATCTCCGAGGGTTTGGCGCCGGTGATTGTGCAGCGTCTGGCCGAGGTGATAAAGCGGCTCAAAGGCATGGAGTACACGATCGTGCTGGTCGAGCAGAACCTCCGTTTTGCGGCGCCGCTGTCAGATCGCATGTTCATCATTGAGAACGGGCAGGTCGTCACGCAGCTGGCTCAGCATCAGCTGTCGCAGCGCCGATCACTGCTTCAGGAGTACTTGGGAGTCTGATTCATGCCTAATCCTTCGGATATTCCGCTGGCGGCCCTCCTAGGGCAGCTGATGTTGGGTCTGGTCAACGGCTCGTTCTACGCAATGCTCAGCCTCGGGCTGGCGGTGATCTTCGGCATGCTCAACATCATCAACTTCGCGCATGGCGCGCAATACATGATCGGGGCCATGCTCGCTTGGATGTGTCTCGAGTATCTGGGTTTGAGCTACGGATGGGCGCTCGTGCTGGCGCCGATCTCCGTGGGCATCTTCGGCGTGGTGCTCGAACGCGCGCTTCTGCGTCGCCTGCAGAAACTGGATCATGTGTATGGGCTGCTGCTGACCTTCGGCCTGGCACTAATGATCGAAGGCCTGTTCAGCCACATCTATGGCCTGGGTGGACAGCCTTACGGGATTCCCGAAGCGATGCGCGGCGCCTTCAATCTCGGGTTCATGATGCTTCCCAAGTACCGCGCCTGGGTCATCGTGGCATCGCTGGCGGTCTGCCTGTCGACGTGGCTCGTAATTGAGAAGACGCGGCTCGGCGCCTACCTGCGCGCGTCGACCGAGAACCCGCCGCTGACCCAGGCCTTGGGCATCAACGTGCCGGTGCTGGTGACGCTGACCTATGGCCTTGGCGTCGCCCTGGCCGGATTGGCCGGTGTGCTCTCGGCTCCGGCCATGCAGGTCAGCCCGCTAATGGGCTCGAATCTGATCATCGTCGTGTTCGCGGTTGTCGTGATCGGGGGCATGGGCTCGATCCTGGGTTCCGTGGTGACGGGCCTGGGGATCGGTGTGGTCGAAGGGCTCACCAAGGTGGTCTACCCCGAGGCCAGTTCGACCATCATCTTTCTCATCATGGCAATCGTGCTCGTCGTCCGGCCGGCAGGCCTGTTCGGGAAGGAGTCGAAATGAAACGCCTGAGCAATCCCACGATCGTGCTCTATGCGGCCGGTCTGATCTTCCTCCTGGTGGCGCCGGCGTTCCTGTACCCCGTGCTGGTGATGAAGATCCTGTGCTTTGCGATGTTCGCCTGTGCGTTCAATCTGCTGCTAGGCTACACTGGCTTGCTGTCTTTCGGTCACGCGGCGTTTTTCGGCACAGCCGTCTATCTCACGGCGCACGCCCTCAAGGTCTGGGCTTGGCCGACGCTGCTCGGGATCGCATTCGGCACGGCCGCAGCTGCGCTGCTCGGTCTCGTGATCGGCTTTCTCGCCATACGGCGGCAGGGCATCTATTTTTCGATGATCACGCTGGCTATGGCGCAACTGGTGTACTTCTTCTTCTTGCAGTCTCCCTTCACGGGCGGCGAGAACGGGCTGCACGGTATACCGCGCGGCGACGTGTTGGGCATCGGCCTGGGCGGCGAACGGAGCATTTACTACTTCGTCGTCGTCGTCTTCGCACTGAGCTTCTGGCTGATCCACCGCACCATCCAGTCCCCGTTCGGTCAGGTGCTGCGCGCGATCCGAGAGAACGAATCGAGGGCTGTGTCCCTGGGCTACGACGTGGGGCGCTACAAGCTGCTGGTCTTTGTGCTCTCGGCCGCACTCGCGGGTCTGGCGGGGGCCACCAAGGCAGTGGCATTCAATCTGGCGTCACTGTCAGACGTGCACTGGCACACCTCCGGCGACGTAGTGCTGATGAGCCTTCTGGGCGGGATGGGAACCGTGCTGGGACCGGTGGTCGGTTCCGCAGTGGTGGTCACGCTGCAAACGCAGTTCGCCGACAAGCTTGGTTCGCTGATCACGGTCAGCATGGGCGGCATCTTCGCGGTTTGTGTGCTGGCGTTCCGGCGCGGCATCGTTGGGGAAGTGGGTGACTGGTTGTCGCGACAGAGCATGCTGAGTGGAACGGCCAAGCGCTGAGGGGGGCACAATATGGCGTTCAGTTCGACAACAAGGAAGAAAGGCATGGGACGTCCGTTCAACGCAGATGCTAAGGCAACGTGGCGCACGATCCATTCAAAGGGCATCATGCTGTTGTTCAAGCACGGGTTCGAGGCGATGAACCTGCGGCAGTTGGCGGCTGACGCGGGGTTGACTCCGGGCTCGCTCTACAACTATTTCGACAGCAAGAGCCAGTTCCTCTCCATGATCCTGTGCGGCATCATGGAGAACATTCTCGCGGACTTGGAAAAGAGCGTGGCGCCGGTGCAAGAGGCGCGTGAGCGCCTGCGCAAGTTCATTGAATTCCATATCGAATGGCACACGGCACGCAGAGTCGAGACCTTTATCGGCTCCAAGGAAATGCGAAGCCTCTCCAAGCACGACTACAAGAAGTACACCGAACTGAGAAAGCGCTACGAAAACTTTGTTAAGAGCATTCTGGAACAAGGGGTGGCCGAAAACAAGTTTGTGGTCGCAGATGTGTCCGTCACTACCTTCGCGGTTTTGGACATGCTGACAGGGACCCACGCCTGGTACAAGGCGGGCGGGCGTCTCACGCAGGGTCAGATCTCCGAAATTTATGTGGACTTGGTGTTTAGGATGATCGACGTCGAACACCAGGCGCCGCGGGCAGGCCAGCCGGAGCGGGTCTGCCTCACACCCGCGACGATCAGCCCAGCCACTTCGGCCGCTGGGCCGTCTGATCCCAGGGCGTCTTTGCATGCATCACCCGCCAGACCCCCGTCTCACGTTGCCTGCCTGTCTCCAGAGTCGCACTGAACACGCAGTTCGCGCTTGAGGATTTTGCCGGTGGCATTTTTCGGCAGCGCGTTCATGATCCACAGCTTCTTAGGCACCTTGTATCCGCCGAGATGGCCGCGCAGATACGCGATCAGTGCGGCTTCGTCGGGCGCGTGCCCCGCGCGAAGCACCACGGCAGCGGCCACGGCCTCTCCCCAAAGCTCGTCGGGTACGCCGAAGACGGCGCACTCGGCCACGGCCGGATGCCGCATCAGCGCATCCTCGATGTCCGACGGGTAGATGTTCGCGCCACCGCTGATGATCATGTCCTTCTTACGGTCGATCACGTAGATGAAGCCCTGCGCGTCGCGGCGGCCCAGGTCACCCGTATGCAGCCACCCGTCGCGCAGCGTTTCAAGGGTCACAACAGGCTGGCGCCAGTAGCCGGAGAACACGTTCGGGCCGCTCACGATGAGTTCGCCGATTTCGTCGGTGGCGACCTCCCGACCTTCGTCGTCGACAACGCGCAGCTCAACGCCCGGCAGCGTCTGTCCCACCGAGCCGGCGTGAGTCTCGTGGCCGGCGCCCAGCAGGATGGAGACGTGCGAGGTGCCCTCGGTCATGCCATAGGAGTGCTGCAGCCTCTGGCCGAACACGCGCATCGCTTGGTGCAGTCGGCTGCCGGTGATTGGAGCCGCGCCGTACTGCACGCGCTGCAGTGAGGTGATGTCGCGCAAGGGCAGGTCCGGCTGGTCCAGCAACTGATACAGCACCGTGGGCACGGTGAACATGAAGGTCACACGCTCCCTCTCAATGGCGTCGAGGATGGCCGCAGGCTCCACCTTTTCGAGGAAGACCGTACGGGCGCCGCGCAGTAGGTGCACCAGGCAGAAGATGCCGGCGGCGTGGAACATCGGGCTGAGCTGAAGGTTCACGCCCCCTTCGGGCAATCCGACGGCAGCCAGGTATTGGCGCAGGTTAGCCAGATAATTGGCGTGAGTAAGCACGGCGCCCTTGGGTGCGGACGTGGTGCCGCTCGTATAGAGCATGACGGCACCACTGTCGCGGTCGACCGCCGGCAGGCGGACATCGTTGTGCGGAGCTGTGAAAAGCGTGTCATAGGCGATGGTGCCGGGCTCCTGACCTTGGCCGACCATCACCACGGTGTGCAGCCCCGGCAGCGCGTCGCGAAAGCCCGCAATGCGGTCGACATAGCGCGCATGCACGAACAGCACCGTGGCCTGGGCGTCCCTCAGGATGCGTTGCTGTTCCTCCGGCAGCTGGCGCAGGTTCAGTGGCACGCATAGGTGTCCGGCCAGGGCGCAGCCCAGTTGCGTCTCCACGAAGGCGCAGCCATTGGGGAGCAGCAGCGCTACCCGGTCGCCGGGCTGGCTGCCTGGTGTGCCGAGGAAACGCGCCACGGCGTGAATGCGCTGCGCGAGTTGCGCGTACGTTCGTTGGCCGTCGGAGTCCGTGAGCGCGATCGCTTCGGGGCGCGCTGCTGGGTTGGCCAGCACAACGTCGGCCAGGTTCTTCACGGCGGTGTCATGTGTTCATACATAGTAAGGCCGGCCGATCAACGTCCGGCCAGTAGTTCACGACCTACCAGCATGCGGCGAATTTCCGAGGTGCCTGCACCGATCTCGTAGAGCTTCGCATCGCGCACCAAGCGCGCGGCCGGGTATTCGTTGCTATAGCCGTTGCCGCCCAGGCATTGCATGGCCTGCAGCGCCGCCTCAGTGGCGCGCTCCGCCACGAATAGGATCAGCGCCGCTGCGTCCTTGCGTGTAACCCTGCCGCGGTCGGCCGCAGCCGCCACGGCATAGACTTGGGCACGGCAGGCGCCGAGGGCGGCATATATGTCGGCCAGCTTGCCTTGCATCAGCTGGAAGTTACCGATTGGCTGGCCGAATTGGCGGCGCTCGTTCAGATAGGGCAAGGACAGGTCTAGGGCGGCCTGCATGATGCCCAGGGGGCTCGCCGAGACGACGATACGCTCGAAGTCCAGGCCACTCATCATCACCTGCACACCGGCGTTCTCGCCACCGACCAGATTTTCAACCGGCACCTCGCAGTCCTCGAACGTCAGCTCGGCCGTGCCCGAGCCGCGCATGCCGAACGTGTCCAGTTTTTGGCCCACGCAAAAACCGGGGAAGTCGCGCTGCACTACCATGGCCGAGATACCGTTCTTGCCGGCCTCGGGCGCCGTCTTCGCATAGACCAGATACACGTCTGCGGCGATGCCATTTGTGATCCACAGCTTGGTGCCGTTCAGGATGTAGCGGTCGCCTTTGCGCTCGGCGCGCAGCCTCATGCCCACAACATCGGAGCCAGCGCCAGGCTCGCTCATGGCCAGCGAAGCCACATGCTCGCCCGATAGCAATTTGGGCAGGTAGCGGCGCTTGAGTTCCGAGTTCGCGTTCTTGCGCAATTGGTTCAGGACCAGATTTGAGTGGGCTCCGTAGGACATGCCGATGGAGGCCGAGGCTCGCGTGATCTCCTCCAGGGCTACCACATGCTGCAGATAGCCCAGGCCGGTGCCGCCGTCCACCTCAGCAACAGTGATGCCCAGCAGGCCGAGTTCGCCAAAAGCAGGCCACAACTCGCGCGGAAAGCGGTTCTCGGCGTCGACTTCCGCCGCGATCGGGGCCACGCGTTCGTTCGCGAAGCGTCGCACCGCCTCGCGCAGGCGTTCGGTGTCTTCGTCCAGTTCGATGTGCATAATTCCGTTCCTGCAAACAAACGGCTGTTTGTATTGTTATCGGCATCGTGATGCGCGTCAAGAGGAGAAGTGTCGGACCTCATGAGCCAAATGCCGTCAAGCCGTTACCTCCTATTGACACCGACTCTCGGCTCCAATAATAATACGTACGACCGTTTGTTTCAACGGCCCAAGAACCAGAATCATTCAACCTGAGGTGCGCATGTCGTTCGCCAAAATTCACCTGGAAACGCGAGGATCGGCGGCAATCATCACGCTGGACAACCCTCCGGTGAATGCGCTGCATCCGAGCGTAGCCGAGGAAGTTCTCCTGGCCTTGAGCCAGATTGCGGCGCAACCGGCGGTGCGCGGGGTTGTGATTGTCGGGCGTGGTCGCTTCTTCATCGCGGGTGGTGACATCGGCTTCTTTCCTTCGCTCGATGCGCGCACGGCGGAAGCGTATGCACTGGGCATCCAGCGCATGCAGGCGGCATTCCAGACGCTAGATCGTCCGGTAATTGCCGCGATCAATGGCCATGCGCTGGGCGGCGGCTGTGAACTGGCGATGGCTTGCGACATCCGCATCGCGGAGGAGCAAGCCAACTTCGGTCAGCCGGAAGTCCGTTTAGGCCTGATGCCGGGCGCTGGCGGCACGCAGCAATTGCCGCGTCTAATCCCTGTGGGCCAGGCCAAACGTTTGCTGTTCACCGGACGTCACCTCGGTGCCGCGCAGGCACTGTCGCTGGGCCTCGTGGACGAGGTCGTGCCCTCTGGGCATGCTCTGAATACGGCATTAGCGCTGGTCGATGAGATCGCCGCTAATGCGCCGTTGGCTGTAGCTCAGATTAAGCGAGCAGTGGATCTCGGCCTCACCCAATCGCTCACCGACGGTCTGAAACTCGAGGCCGCGCTGTTCGGCGAGCTGTTCCGAACCGAAGATGTTCGCGAGGGTGTTTCTGCCTTCCTCGCCAAGCGCGCACCAGAATTCAAAGGCCGCTAGTGCCTGTGTGTCTCCCTGTCATCACCGTAAGCGACCAGGGAACACATGTTGACCGCGCGGCCGCTGCGTAGGAGCCTCGAGTCCGCTTAACTTACGCGGACACATGAACACTTACGGGGTCGATTTGATGGGGCGGCGCCGCCGCCGGCGGCA
>NZ_VTOX01000012.1 GCF_012184415.1 Ramlibacter lithotrophicus | reverse complement strand
AACATGCTCACGTTGATCACTCCTGCTTCCCCTGCTCATTTCCTGAGCAGGCCAGTGTCTACACGTGGGTCAGTTTTGGCCGATCGCGCCCCTCAAAGGTGGGTCAGTTTTCAGTGATCATCAACAGGCGAACACGCTTAACTCGCCGTACTGCTCGCGAGACGCCGTTGCAAGGCACTTGGAAGAGATTAAGTCTCGGCTACCGGATGAGCTTTCAACGATCAATTTCTTTGTCGTGGAGCCAGCAAAGGTTCGCTACTTAGACGGCTCCCAGCCGCTGTTTGGTCAGCAGTTTCAGTCCAAGTTTCCCTCCGTGGATTACGAGCTTTCTGAGGCGGGTAGTTGTCTCGCGCTAGGTCGTGCAACAGCCTCAGTGTTCCATCTGATGCGAGTTATGGAGACTGGGTTGCGCGCAGCTAGTGCCTGCCTTGGGCACTCGGTGTTGGCTTCGACCGATAGGAATTGGGGCGCCATCCTTAGGAACATGCGGGACGCGCGTCAGGCGAAAGGCGGAAAGTGGGCCGAGGCCGATTTGTTCTCAGAGATGTACGCGATGTTGGACGCTGTTAAGAATGCGTGGCGCAATCAAACGATGCACATTGATCAAAAGTACACCGAGGAAGAGGCGGAAATGATCTTCATTGCGGTAAAGCACTTTATGCAGAAGATCGCTTCCCGGATGGACGAGAACGGCCTTCCTCTGGCTTAGACGGCACGACCGCCTTCATCGCCTCTTCAAACCCCGCGCCAGTTTCGTCTGTCTCCAGCTCGCGCGCCGTTTCCTCGAAACGCTTGGATTGCTCCGGGTCGTCCGGTGGCGGTTTAGGTTTTCGGTTTTCTGCCACGTTTATTCCTCCATGGCTCTTCATCAATGAGTCGTTTGATAGGTGAGCCGCTTGCCCTTGACGCCTTGCAGGATCGCCTCGGCGCGATCCCAGTCGTTGAGGCCAAGCTTCATGCGGTGGTTGTACCTGAAATTGAACTCGGAGAGGTAGCGATTCAGGTGATGGTGTGAGCAGTGCTGGTACACGCCGACCATGCCGCGCTTGAAGGTCGAGAAGTAGCCTTCGATGGTGTTGGTGTGGACGGTGGGGTCTTCCTTGGACACGTATTCGCCTGCACCGTGGCGGGTGAAACCGTGACCGCCAGCGAAGTGCTGTGACACGCTCCTGTACTGGCCCGCTTCATCGGTGAGGACGCGGGCGTCGGGCGAAATGTTCGCCTTCAGCAGCGGCAGCAGAGTAGAAGCCTTCAGGTCGTCAATAACCATCGCGCGGGCTTGGCCGGTAGTGCGATCCACCAGCGCAAGCACTTTGTTCTTGTGCTCGTAGCCGCGCCCCTTCTCAGTCCTTTTCGAGGATCACCGCTTCGATCCCTAGCGCCAGCGCGGCGTTCGCGACGGCGAGCCTGCGGTCGTCGTCGGTCAATTGCGTAAAGGCCTGGTTCATTGCCGTGCCACTTCGCGCAGATGGGCGTGCATCCAGACCGGCGTGGCATGGATGTCCTTCAAGACCTCGGCGCGCTGCGCCGCGGGCAGGCGCTGGCGCAGTTGCGCGATGTGCCCGGCCGTGACGTTGCCGGCGCCCAGGCTGCGCAGCGCCTGGATCAACAGACCGCTCAGTCGGCCGGCCGCGGCCATGTTGCGCGGAGTGGTGCGCTTGAGCGTAATCTGGGTGCGGCCCGCCTGCACCGTGCGCGTAGCGCCGTCGGTGAGGATGACCACTTTTGCCGGCACCTGCTCCGACAGGCCCAGCAGGTTGGCCGCGTACACGCCAGTGGGTTGCAGGCGCAAGCCGTCCTTGCGAGCCAGGGCCTGTGAGATGGTTTCGATGTCGGGCCACAGCGTGCCAAGCACGCGGTGCACCCGCGGCACGTCGTAGAGGCCCCGGCCCAGTTGGCGGATGGTGCCTGCCGCCTTGTGGCGCTTGAGCGCCGTGGCCACGGCCGTGCGGCTGCCCAGATCGGTGAAGTCGTGCGGCGTGAACACCCAGCCCGGCCCCTGCGACTCGATGCGCCTGAGAACCTGGGTGTCGACGGATTCGCTATGCTTGCCCATTTATTTTTGCCACAAAAAATAGCATGTATTTGTGGCAAAAACAAGGGGCCGGTATGCGCGCCACCAGTGGCCCGGCGTCGGTCGCGTGAAGAATCAGTGGGTGAATTCTTAACGGACCGGCCTATCTGTCCGAAAAGGGCGCCGGATTTCGGACAGAGGGCGATTACAGCTCGCCGCGAGAAACGCGCTCCTGGAGGTGGGAAAGAGGAAGCACCGCGAGGCCCGCGTCGAATGGGGCGACACCCTCAACAGCCCGGCGCCGGTGGAAGCCGACCGCCTGGTGGGCTTCAACGTGCTCGTAGCCAACCCTCCCACCCTCCCTTCAGCCTCGACAAATGGGGCGGGAAGGAGGTCGAGGCCGACCGCTACAGCCGCTTCTGGCGCGGCATGCCGCCGAAGTCCAAGGGCGACTACGCCTTCATCACCCGACATGATCGAAACCGAGCGTGCGATCTGGTCGATCGGCATGCGGCCACCGCGTAATCAGACGTCCTCGTCGCTCGAGCTGCCGCTGGCGATGAAAGTGGCAAGTCGCGTGGACCATTCGAGGGCGCCTGGATCCACCGCTTCCAGTGCCTCGCACGCGACGCCGCTGGCACCGAACATCTTGACCGCGGCTGCATTGGCGCGCGCGTGATGCATCTTCTCGCGCAGATAGATCACCCTGCGGATCCCGGCCTGGATGATGGCCTGGGCGCAGCGGGGACAGGGAAACTGGGTCGTGTAGATGGTCGCGTCCGTCAAGGGCAGGACGACGCAGTTGAGGGTCGCGTTGATTTCCGCATGGACGACGTAGCTGTGCCGCGAATGGAACGGGTCGTCGTCGTCATCGGCCCAGTAGACCGGGTCCTGGTCGTCGCAACCCCGCGGAAGCCCGTTGTACCCCACGCCGATGATCCGGTTGTCCGGCGTGACGATGCAGGCGCCATTGCGCGTCCTGTGGTCCTTGGAGCGAGCGGACGCCAGCAGGGCAACGCCCATGAACATGGAATGCCAATCGATCAGCGCTACTGGCGGCGCAGCATTCGTGGGGCACATTCTTCTTGCGCAAGGCTCGGTCGTGGGGACGGGCAATCCTAGCACCAGCCCCACCGGCCGGCCGCCGGCATGCGCGCCGGTGCCGGCGGGGCCGGGCCTGGGGGAATTGACGCAAGTCAACCGAAACGGCGCAGGCGCTGACCAGAATGATCCGTACGTGCCGCTGCGGTGAGAGCGGCCAGGCCCTTCCGGTCGCTCCGCCGTGCCGCCAACCCAGACGCTCGCTTCCTCCGGCCTTCCGCCGTCCGACCAGGCCCACGGCCTGCGCGGCATCACGGCCGGCTTCGTGGCCGCCTTGCTGATACTCGCGGCGCTGGGCATCGACGTGCTGGCCAACTCGCTGGAAGTCCGTGCCCTTTCGGCGGAGCGCACCCAGACCCGCAAGCTGCTGGTCGAACTGAACGGGCTGTATTCGGAACTGCAGGAAGCCGAGATTGCGTTGCTGGCGTACCGGTCGACCGGAGACGGTGCGCACCTCGCGGGCGTCGCGGACGCTCGGCAGGTCGCGCACGCCCACCTCGCGGCGCTGCGGCGGCTCGGGCAGGGGCATGCCGCGGCGAATGCCGCGCAGGCCCGCATCGAGCAGCTCGCGCAGCAGCGGCTGGACCAGCTGGCCCGGGCTGCGGCGCCGCCAACGCGTGCCATGGAGGGGGCGCTGCGGGAGCCTCTTCCCGAGGCCGCGACGCTGGGGGCCTTGCGGGTGGCGGTGGGCCGGCACGAGGCGACACTGACCGGCCTGCTGGACGCGCGGACCGCAAATGCCGACGCCAGGCTCCAGCGGGGGCTCGTGATGCTTCCGGCCGCCGGCGCCCTCAGCGTGGGCTTGCTGGTGGCGGGGTTCGCCTGGCTGCGCCGCGAGATCACGCAGCGGCGCCAGGCGGCCGCTGCGCTGCGCGAAGCCAACGCGCAACTGGCCGACGACCTGGTCGAACGGCAGCGCAGCGCGCAGGAGCTGCGCCTCAAGAATGACGAACTGGAAGTGGCGACCGCGCGCGCCCAGGCCGCCGACCGGGTCAAGTCGGCCTTCCTCGCGACGATGTCGCACGAGTTGCGCACGCCGCTGAATTCGATCATCGGGTTCACCGCCATCCTGCTTCAGGACCTTGCCGGTCCGCTCAACGCCGAACAGCGCAAGCAGCTCGAAATGGTGCGCAACAGCTCCAGGCACCTGCTGGGCCTGATCAACGACGTGCTGGACATCTCCAGGATCGAGGCCGGCGAGCTCAAGGTCCAGCGCGAACCGGTGGACCTGAGCGAAGCCATCGACGCGGCGGTCGCCGTGGTGCGGCCGCTGGCCGAACGCAAGCAGCTGGGGCTGGTCGTCAGCGTGGCGCCGCAAGTGCACGCGGTGCTCGGCGACCGCCGGCGCGTCCAGCAGATCCTGCTGAACCTGCTTGGCAACGCGGTGAAGTTCACCGCCGCCGGCGAGATCCGCATCAGCGCGGACCTGCAGCACGGTCGCGCCTGCGTTCGCGTGGCCGACACCGGCGTCGGGATCGCCGCCGACGACCTGGCGCAACTGTTCACGCCGTTCCGGCAGGTGGACACCGGCCTGGCCCGCGAGCAGGAAGGCAGCGGCCTCGGGCTGGCGATCTGCCGCCGGCTGGCCGAGCTCATGGACGGCAGCATGGCCGCGAGCTCGGAGCCGGGCCGGGGCAGTGTCTTTACCCTCACCCTCCCTCTTGCCCCGGGAGCGTCGGCATGACGACCCGCGTGCTGCTGGTCGAGGACAACGAGCAGAATCGTTACCTCGTCACGTTCCTGATGGAGCGCAACGGGTGCCTGGTCACCCACGCCGCCGACGGACCGGCGGCCCTCGCACTCGCGCGCGAGCAGCGGTTCGACGTGATCCTGCTGGACATCCAGCTGCCCGGCATGGACGGCTATGCCGTCGCGCGCGCGCTGCGCGACACCGGTTGCCAGCCTGGCGTGCCGATCGTGGCCGTGACCTCCTACGCGATGAGCGGCGATCGCGAGAAGGCGCTGGCCGCCGGCTGCGACGGCTACATCGAGAAGCCGATCGACATCGACACGTTCATGTCGGAGGTGCGGCGCCACCTGGCTGGCCCGGCCGGGGGGGCGCCATGACGCGGGCGCTCGTCGTCGACGATCGCGCCGAGAACCGGTACCTGCTGCGCGCGGTCCTGCAGGCACGCGGCTGGGCGGTCGACGAGGCGGCCGACGGCGCGCAGGCCCTGGCGAGCGCCCGCGCGACGGTGCCGGACATCGTGGTCTCGGACCTGCTGATGCCGGTGATGGACGGCTACACGCTGCTGCGCCATTGGGAGGCCGACGAGCGGCTGCGCGGCGTGCCGTTCGTGGTGTACACCGCGACCTATACCGATCCCGACGACGAGCGGCTGGCGCGCGACCTCGGGGCCGCGGCGTTCGTCCTCAAGCCCCAGGAACCGCAAGACCTGCTCAGGCTGCTGGACACCGTCCTCGAGCGCCGCTGGCCGGCGCCGCCACTGGCCACCCCCGTGCCCGCCGGCGAGGACCACATGCGCCAGTACAGCGAAGTGCTGGTGCGCAAGCTGGAGGAGAAGACCGCGCAGCTGGAACGGGCCAACCGGCAGCTGGAGACCGACATGGCTGCGCGGCGGCAGGCCGAGGCGCTGGCGGAGTCGGCACGGGCGCAACTGAGCCAGGCCTTCGAGCGGGTGACCGATGCCTTCGTCGCGCTCGACCGCAACTGGTGCTACACGTACGTGAATGCCAAGGCCGGCGAACTGTTCGGGCGCGAGCCGGCGCAGTTGCTCGGCAAGCACATCTGGACCGAGTTCCCCGAAGGCGTAGGCCAGCCTTTCCACCTGGCCTACGAGCGGGCGATGGACGAGCAGAAGCCGCTGCACTTCGAGAGCTACTACGGCCCCTACGACCGCTGGTTCGAGAACGTCGTCTATCCGTCGCCCAACGGATTGTCGATCTACTTCCACGACATCACGGTGCGCAAGGAGGCGGAGGCGGCGCTGCGCGAGAGCGAGGAGCGCCTGCGGCTGGCGCTGGACGCCGCGCACATGGGCACCTACGACTGGGACATCCCGACCGGCCGCATCATCTGGTCGCGGCGGCACGAGGCCTTGTGGGGATATGCGGCGGGCGAGTTCGACGGCACCTACGCGTCCTTCGGCGCGCGGGTCCACCCGCAGGACCTGGCGGCAATGAACGCCGAGGTGAGCCGCTGCATGGTGGCGCGGGAACCTTTCACCCATGAGTTTCGCGTCGTCTGGCCCGACGGCAGCGTGCACTGGATCGAAGGTTGCGGCGAATTCGAGTTCGACGCGGCCGGCACGGCGGTGCGGATGCGCGGGGTGGCCACCGAGATCACGGCGCGCAAGCAGGCGCAGGAGCGCGACCGCCAACAGCTGGCGGAGCTGCGGCGTTGGCACGAGCTGACGGTGGGCCGGGAGGAGCGGGTGGCCGAGCTCAAGGCGACCGTCGACCGGCTGCTGGCGGCCCGCGGGCTGCCGCCGCGGTTCGGCGGCGCCGCGGCGGCCGCGGCCGACACGGACGGTGCCTGCGAACCGCCGGCCGCGGACAACGGGCGGTCACGCCTGGCCTTGCTGAACCTGCTGGACGACCAGCGGCGAGCCGTCGAAGCCCTGCGCAGGAGCGAGGCCGGGCTGCGGCTGGCGCAGGCGCGAGCCAGCATCGGCAGCTGGGAGTTGGATCTGGCGCATGCGAGCGTTGCCTGCTCCGACGAAATGCGCCGGTTGTTCCGCTGCGGCCCGCCCGCCGGACCGGTGCCGCTGGCGGAGCTGGCCCATGCCCTGCTCCCGGCCGACCGCTGCGCGCTGGCGCCCGGCGGCGTGTGGTCGCTGCAGGAGCCGCGCGCGGCGCGCCAGCAGCTGCGCGTGCGCGACCCCGACGGCACGATCACCTGGATCGAGTGCAAGGGCGAAACCGAGCTTGGCCAGGACGGACGCCCGGTGCGTGTCAGCGGCACGGCGCAGGACGTCACGGAGCGCCAGCACCTGCTGGAGCGGCTGGCCGAGTCGAACGAGCAGCTGCGGGCGCTCGCCGCCCGCATGGACCGACTGCGGGAGGAAGAGTCCAGCCGGCTCTCGCGCGAGTTGCACGACGAGCTCGGCCAGGCCCTGGCCGGCCTGAAGCTGGACCTGGCCACGCTGCACGCGCGGCTGGCGGCCGACGAACCCGCGGCCGCCGAGCGCATCCGCGGCATGCAGGCCCAGATCGATGGCCTGGTCCGTACCACGCGCGACATCGCGCGCCGGCTGCGTCCGCGGGTGCTGGACGACCTGGGCCTGCTGCCGGCGCTCGAGGCGCAGGCCGGCGAGATCTGCCGGCGCATGGGCGCACGCTACGAGCTCGTGAGCGACGTGCCCAACGAAGCCCTGGCCGACCCGGCGCTGGCGACGGCCGTCTACCGCGTGGTGCAGGAGGCGCTGACCAACATCGCGCGCCATGCCGCCGCCACCCGGGTCGACATCGCCGTCCTGGGCCAGCCGGGCTGGCTCACGGTCGAGGTCAGGGACAATGGCAAGGGGCTGGCGCAGCCAACCCATCCCGGCCGCGCCACCCTCGGCCTGCTGGGCATGCAGGAGCGCGCGGCGGCGGTCGGAGGGCAGGTGACGGTCGAGGGCTTTCCCGGCCAGGGCACGGTCGTCACGCTGCGGGTGCCGCTGGGAACACGAACGGAGGCCGCGTGATCCGCATCATCATCTGTGACGACCACGCCATCGTGCGGCGAGGATTGCGGGAACTGTTCGAGGCCGAACCCGACATGCAGGTGGTCGCCGAGGCCGGCGACACCCGCGAGTTGCTGGATGGACTGGCGCGCCAGCCGTGCGACGTGCTGGTGCTGGACATCACCATGCCGGGCCGGGCGGGACTGGACGTCCTGCCGCAGCTGCGTGCGCGCCACGAGGGCCTGCGGGTCCTGATGGTGACCATGCATCCGGAAGACCAGTTCGCCCTGCGGGCGCTGCGGTCGGGCGCGTCCGGCTATCTCACCAAGGACAGCGCGCCCGAGGACCTGGTGCGGGCCGTGCGCCGCATCGCCCAGGGGGGCCGCTACATCAGCGAAACGCTGGCCGACCGGCTGGCCGAGGAGGTGCAGGGCGGCGGCGCCGTGCGGCCGGCGCACGAACGCCTGTCGGAGCGCGAATTCGAGGTGTTGCGCGGTATCGCCTCGGGGCGCACCGTCGGCGAGATCGCGACCACCCTGTTCCTGAGTTCCAACACCGTCAGCTCGTACCGGGCGCGGCTGCTGCAGAAGCTCGGGCTGCACAGCAACGCGGAACTGATGCACTACGCCATCACCAACCGGCTGGTGGACTGAAGGCGCCGCCCGCCGCGCCGCCGCGCCGCCGCGCCGTTCCCGGCAGCCCGTGTAGGGCAAACAGCGGCAAGGCGAACACGGCCGCCACTACACCACAAACACCGCCCGCGCGGCATCCCCGGCGCCCCGCCTGCCGCACGATCACGCCATCCGATCGCGATCCGTGCGCGATCGACTGGAGGGGTGATGAAGGCGTTGTTGGTCGCCGCCGATGCGGCACTGCGAAAGAACCTGCCGCTCGTGATGGCCGGGGCGGCGGTGGACCTGGTGCTTGCGCGCGACGCCGACGAGGCGCGGCAGCTGGCCGGCGAGCAGCGGTTCGACGCAGCCATCGTCGACCTCGGCGCACCGGGGCACGCGGGACTGAGCCTGCTGCGGCAGGCGCGCGCGGCGCTGCCGGGCGTTCCGCTCGCCGCCATCGCCATGCGCATCTACGCCGAGTACCGCGCGGCCTGCCTGGCCGCCGGCGCGGACGTCTTCATGGACAAGTCCGGCGACCTCCAGGACCTGGGGCGGATCGTGCGTTTGATGGCGCTGCAGTGCGTCGGAAAGAAGCAGGGATGAGATGGAGCGGATCGTGGATCATGTGAGCAGCCAGCGCCAGCGCCCGCGCCCGCGGCCGGTGGTGCTGGTGGTGGCACGCTCGCCGCAGGCCGTGGACGCCGCGCGCGAGGCACTGGGAGCGCAGCACATCGTGCTGGGGGCGCGATCGGGCGGGCGGGCCATCGCCCTGGCCGCGCAGGAGCCGCGCCCGCACCTGGTGGTGCTGGACGAGGACCTGCCGGACATGGCGGCGCTGGCGGTGCTCGAAGCGCTGCACGGCGACTCCCGGACGCGGGACGTCCCCGTCGTCTTCACCGGAACGCAGGCGACGTTCGACCGGCTGTGCCGGTTCGTGGGCTGCCTGGCGGACTTCATTGTCCAGCCGGTGGGCGCCGAGGTGCTGAAAGCGCGCGTCCGGCTGCACCTGGACCTGCAGCGGCTGCGCGAGGACCTGCGCGAGCGGGAATGCGCCCTGCAGCGGGAGGCCGCGCGCGGGGCCGGGCTGGAAGCGTCGCTGGACGCGGCCAACAGCGACCTCGCCGCGATCGGCTACAGCGTCTCGCACGACCTGCGCGCGCCGCTCGCGACGCTTTCGGCGTTCGCTTCGTCGCTGCTGCCGGAGCAGGCGAGCCTGTCGGAAAAGGGCCGCGACCGGCTGGACCGCATCGTCACGGCCTCCCGGCGCCTGCGCGACACCGTCGACGACGTCCTGCGGTATTGCGGTGCGGCCCATGCGCCGATGTGCATCCAGCCGGTGGACCTCGCGGACATCGCCGATGACGTCATCGCCGAACTCGGCGCCGGCACGGACACCCGGTTCAGCGTGGAGCCGCTGCCGCGGGTTCGTGCAGACCGGACCATGATGCGCGAGATCATGGAGAACCTGGTCGGCAACGCCATCAAGTTCTCGGCTTGCCGCGCCGACGCGCGCGTGGAGATCCAGGCGCACACCGCCGGCGAGCTGGCGCAGATCGTGGTGCGTGACAACGGGATCGGGTTCGACATGGGCTATCGCGACAAGCTGTTCCGGCTGTTCCAGCGGCTGCATCCCCAGGCCGAATTCCCCGGCTCCGGTGTCGGGCTGGCGGTCGTCCAGCGCCTGGTCACCCGGCAGGGCGGGGACGTGGCGGCGGACTCGGTGGCGGGCGGCTGGACCAGCTTCAGCTTCAGCGTGCCGCTCTGCCAGCCGGCGTGGAGCACGGCCTGCGCCGCCGACCGGGCCGCCGGGGGGACGCTACGATGAAGCGCGATCTTTCCACCCCGCTGGTGCGGCTCGTGCTGGCCGACGACCACCACCTCGTGCGCCGGGGCTTGAACGCGCTGCTGTCGTCGATCGCGGGTGTCGAGGTGATCGCGGAAGCGGGCGAGGGCGCTGAACTGGTGAGCCTGGTCGACAGCCTCCGTCCCGACCTGGTGATCACCGACCTGTCGATGCCCGGCATGGACGGCATGGCGGCCCTGGGCGAGATCCACCGCCGCCATCCCGCGATCCCGGTGCTGGTGCTCTCGATGACCGACGCCTGCGAAACCATCCGGCGCGCCATCGAGGGTGGCGCGTGCGGCTATCTCCTGAAGGGCGGGCCGCAATTCGAACTGGAACAGGCGATCCGCAGCGTGATGACCAGGGGCAGCTACTTCAGTCCCGGGATCGCGCAGCGGCTGCTGCAGCCGTCGGACCCGACGCCCGCCGACGAATTGACCGAGCGCCAGCTCGAGGTGCTGAAGCTGCTTGCCAGTGGCCGGGCCGCCAAGGAAATCGCCTTCGAGCTCGGCTTGAGCGTCAAGACCGTGGACGTCCACCGGGCGAGGATCATGGAGCGCCTGAACATCAAGGGCGTCGCCGGTCTGACCCTCTACGCGGTGCGCAAGGGCCTCATCGTGCCCTGAGGCGGACCGGCGTCAGCGCCGCACCGCCGTCCGCGCCGCCGCCAGGTCCCAGCCGGCCCAGCCGCAGCTCTTGAACAGCACGGGCCCCCCGCGCGCTGCCTGCTCGCCCAGCACGATCTGCCGCAGCGTCGGAAAGCCGGCCGGCTCCAGGCCGGCCTGCAGCAGGTCGCCGGCCTCGTGCTGCGCTTCGGGCGTGTCGACGACGACCTGGCCGTGCGCCGCGCAATGCCGGCACAGGTCGGGGCCGAGCTCGATCATCCGCGGCGTGAAGGAGCCGACGGCGGCGATGAAGACGTCGTCGCGCGGCCGTGACTTGAGCACCACGCCGTCGGCCGGCGTGCAGGTCACCACCAGCGGACATTCGGGCAGCACCGCGTTGGGGTCGTGGACCACGGTGGCGTCGAGCCCGAGATCCTTGGCGTGCGCGACCAGCGACAGCGCGCTGCCCACCCGCCGCGACGCGACGAACACCCGCTGCAGGGGCAGGCCCTCGGCAAACGCCTCCAGGTGCGCGCGTCCCTGGGCGCCGGCCCCGACGATCAGCAGCGGCCCTTGCGGCACCGCCGCAAGCTGCTGCGCGGCCAGCAGCGAGACGGCGGCCGTGCGCCGCGCCGTCACCGTCGGGCCGTCCAGCACCAGCAGGCGTTCGCCGGTGGCGACGTCGAAGACGACCACGTCGCCCTGGATCGCCGGCCGCGCCGTGCCGGCGTTGGCCGGCGTGAACGTGATCAGCTTGGTGATGGCGATGCGCGCGTCGAACGCCGGCATCACGAAGAGGCTGCCGCCGCCGGGCAGGGGCTGCACCAGCCGCTCGGGCACCTGCACCGCCTCATCCGCGAACAGGGCGCGCACCTGCCGCGCGAGCTCTCCGTACGGAAGGCGCGCCGCGGTCTGGCTGGCGTCGAGCAGGTTGTTCATGTGGCGCGCTCCTTTGGTTCGTGCTGGGATTTTGTCCTACAGCAGCTCAGGCCAAAGACGGTAACGCCACCGTGGCGCCGATTTCTAGGATCGCTGCAACCTCCAAGGAGCTTCGATGCCGTCCCGTCCGACCCCCCAACCCGCCGTCCTGCCCCGCGACCAGGCATTCTGGCTCGGTGCCACCGTGCTGGTGCTGGGTCAGCTCGTGGCGTTCTGGATGCTGTGCAGCCAGCAGGTGCGCAAGGCCGAGGTCCGCAACGCGGCGATGCAGGTCGAGCGCCTCGCACTGGCCGATTGCCTGCGCTACGTGCCGCATGCCACCCTGACCAGCTGCGCGCAGCGCGTCGCGCCGCTCGACGGGCGGGCGCTGGCCGGCGCACGGGCGAACGCGGCGCCGGGCGTCGTTCCGGTCAATTACGTGTACCAGTAAGGACACCGGACGTCCCGTGTGCGCGTCCTTTGCGTGTTCCGCGCGGAGGTCCGGATTTCGACCCTCGCCACGCGGCGCCCGCCGATGGCTCAGCGGGACGGCGTCCGACAGCAGGCGGGCATGCGGGCCGACTGCCGGGGCGCGAGCCGCTGCCTAGCATGAATGCACGTCCGATGAAAAGGGGAGCGCCATGCATCACATCGTCGACACCCGCCTGCCGCGTGAAGCCAGCCAGCCGTCGCTGGATGCGTCGGACGACTTCGACGTGTACGGCGGCACGCGCTACTGCCCGACGGAACTGCTGGCCGCGTTCGCGCTGCTGATGGCCGGGCACGGGCGCTGCATCAACACCTCCATGATGCTGGGCGACCGCGAATACGCGATGTGGCAACTGGCCCGCGCGCACACGCTGGGCGACCGCGAACTGCGCGCGGCCGCCGCCCGCCTCTTTGCCTATTTCGACGACGAGCGGGCCCCCGTCCCGGCCGGCCTGCGCGCCTGATCAGAACTCCGCGCCTTCCACCAGGAAGCGCACCCGGCGCACGCCCTGCCATTCGTCGGCGTCGAGCCGGAAGGCGAGCCTGACCCGCGCCGGCAGCGGCTCGGTGCGGCCGAACCAGATGCCGTCCACGGGCTGGCCCTGGTGCTTGAGCTTGAGCTGCAGGTGCTTGTCGGCGACCAGCCGCTGCGAAACGATCTCCACCACCTCACTGAACACCGGCGGCGCGAAGCCCTGGCCCCAGACCGCGTGGTGCAGCGTGTCCACCAGGTCGGGCCGGCGGTACTCGGGCGCCAGCGGGCCGTCGGTGTCGAGGCGGCGCGACAGCGTGGCTGCGTCCAGCCACTCCTGCGCGACGCGGGCCAGCGCTTCCTCGAAGACGTCCAGGTGTTCCTCGGCAATGGTGCAGCCGGCCGCCATCGCGTGGCCGCCAAAGCGCACCAGCACGCCCGGATGGCGCTTGGCCACCAGGTCCAGCGCGTCGCGCAGGTGAAAGCCGGGGATCGAACGGCCTGAGCCTTTCAGCTCGTGCTCGCGCCCCGGCGCCTGGCTGGCCGCGAACACGAACACCGGCCGGTGCAGCCGCTCCCTGACGCGCGAGGCGACGATGCCCACCACGCCTTCGTGGAAGTCGGGATCGAACACGCACACCGCCGGCGGCGGCTCCTCCCCCGGTTCGAACAGGCCGTCGACGATCTCCATCGCCTGCTCGCGCATGCCGCTTTCGATGTCGCGCCGCTCGCGGTTGATCGCGTCCAGCGCCCGCGCGAGTTCGTCGGCCCGCGTCGCGTCGTCGGTCAGCAGGCATTCGATGCCCAGCGTCATGTCCGACAACCGTCCCGCCGCGTTGATGCGCGGCCCCAGGGCGAAGCCGAAATCGAAGGTCGTGGCCGCGCGCGGCTCGCGCCCGGCGACGGCGAAGAGACTGGACAGGCCGCAGGGCAGCGCGCCGGCCCGGATGCGCCTGAGCCCCTGCGCGACCAGGCGCCGGTTGTTGGGACAGAGCCGCACCACGTCGGCCACGGTGCCGAGCGCCACCAGCGGCAGCAGCGCGTCCAGCTTCGGCTGGTCCTGCGGCGTGAAGACGCCGCGCCGGCGCAGCTCCGAACGCAGGGCGAGCAGGACGTAGAACATCACGCCGACGCCGGCGATCGACTTGCTGTCGAAGGTGCAGCCCGGCTGGTTGGGATTGACGATCACGGCGGCGTCGGGCAACTGCGGACCGGGCAGGTGATGGTCGGTCACCAGCACCTTCAGGCCCAGGGCGTTGGCGGCCGCCACCCCTTCGACGCTCGCGATGCCGTTGTCTACGGTGACCAGGACGTCAGCGCCGCGCTCCTTCACCCGCTGGGCGATCGCCGGCGTCAGGCCGTAGCCGTCGGCGACACGGTCCGGCACCAGGTAGTCGACGTGCGCTGCGCCGAGCAGGCGCAGGCCGCGCACGCCCACCGCGCAGGCCGTGGCGCCGTCGCAGTCGTAGTCGGCGACGATGCACAGCCGCTGCCCGGCGGCGATGCAGTCCGCCAGCAGCACGGCGGCTTGGCCCAGGCCTTTCATGCCGTCCGGCGGCAACAGGCGCGCCAGGCCGTCGTCGAGTTCGTCCATCCCCACCACGCCGCGCGCGGCGAACAGGCGCGCCAGCAACGGATGCACGCCGCCTTGCTCCAGGGCCCAGGCCGCCCGCGGCGGGATGTCGCGCACGACGATCTTCACAGGGCCTCCAGTTCGACGGCGGCGCGCGCGCCGCCGAACATTCCGCCGAGGCGGCGCAGCCAGCCGCCGCCGGCACTGGTCCACGACCGCGCGCTGCGTTCGCCGGCCAGCGTGAGCGTCACGGGTCGGCCGGAGGAGAGCGACTGCAGCAGGGCCGCGCCCTCGCGCGCGTCGATCTCGCGCCACGCCGCCGCCCACGCGGCCCAGTCGCCCGCCAGTGCCGGGCCGCGCAATGCGTCGGCCACCGTCAGTGACTGCGGAAGCGCGGTCGCGCCCGCAGGCAAGGCGCCGGTGCCGCTCACCCAGAAGGAGTTGACCGGTGGCAGCCCGCGCTGCTGGCGCTGGTCGTTGGCTTCGCTGGTATAGAGCAGCATCTGCACTTCCTGCTGCAGCCGCCGCACCGGACCGGCCCCGGCCACGCGCGGCAGCCAGTCGTCCACCTTGCGGCCGATCACGCGATCCAGGGAGGCCGCCGGGAAGTCGCGGAAGATCTCGCCGCGCGCGAGCCACAGGGTCGGCGCGGAGTAGTCCAGCGCGATGCCGTCCTCCTCGAAGAACGGCCGCACGGCCGCCAGCAGCGCGCGGGACTCTGGTTCGTCCAGCGCCAGTCCCGCCGGATCGTCCATGGCGACATGGTCGCTGCCGACGCGCCAGTGGCAAGGCGTGATCCGTGCCCAGGCCGCGCCGCCCGGATCGCCGCCCCCCTGCTTCACTTGCCACGCGGCCCACGCAATGCGGCCGTCGGCCGGCGCGAGCCCGCAGGCGCGCGCCAGCACGCGCTCGTGCGGCAGCGAGAGGGAGGTTTCGGTCTCGGAGTCGGATTCGCCGGGGACAAGCCGCGCGAGCAGTTGTTCGAGGCGGGGCAGGGACAAACCGCTTAGCGCCTCACGGCATCCGGGTTCCCGCGATGAGGCGAAAGGTATCAACAAGTGGGCGCTGTCCGACATTGCCCGTATTGTCGGGGATGCCACAATCGCGGCCACCGAATATGCAGATCCCTTACGAGCTCGTTCTGGGCTGGCGCTACACGCGCGCCGGCCGCGCCACCCGGCGCAACGGCTTCATCTCCTTCATTTCCGGGGTGTCCATGCTGGGGATCGCCCTGGGCGTGGCCGCCCTGATCATCGTGCTGTCGGTGATGAACGGCTTCCAGAAAGAGGTGCGCGACCGCATGCTGGGCGTGGTGTCGCACATCGAGATCTTCGGCCCGGGCGGCGGGGTGCTGGAGGACCTGCAGCGGACGATGACCGAAGCGCGGCGCCACCCGCAGGTGGTCGGCGCGGCGCCGTTCGTTTCGGCGCAGGCGCTGGTGGCGCGCGGCGAGGACATGCGCGGCGCGATCGTGCGCGGCATCGATCCGGCGCACGAGCACGAGGTGACCGACCTGGCGGCCGGCATGCGGCCGGTGCTCGAGCGGCTGGTCCCGGGTGAGTTCGGCGTGGTGCTGGGTGCCGAACTGGCGCGGCAACTGGGCGTGCGCGAGGGCGACCCGCTGACGCTGATCGCACCGAGCGGGCAGGTGACGCCGGCCGGCGTGGTGCCGCGCCTGAAGCAGATGAAGGTCGTGGGCACGTTCGACTCGGGCCATTTCGAATACGACAGCGGGCTGGTGCTGCTGCACCAGGAGGACGCGCAGCGCATCTTCCGGCTGGAAGGGCCGACCGGCATCCGGCTGAAGCTCAGGGACCTGAACCAGGCGCGCGAGGTGGCGGCGGAACTGGGACGCACGCTGACCGGCGAATTCCTGATCCGCGACTGGACGCGCCAGAACCGCACCTGGTTCGCCGCGGTGCAGGTGGAGAAGCGCATGATGTTCATCATCCTGACGCTGATCGTGGCCGTCGCCGCCTTCAACCTGGTGAGCACGCTGGTGATGACCGTCACCGACAAGCGGGCCGACATCGCGATCCTGCGCACGCTGGGCGCGAGCCCGTCTAGCATCATGGGCATCTTCGTCGTGCAGGGCGCCACCGTGGGCGTGATCGGCACGCTGGGCGGGCTGCTGCTCGGCCTGGGGATCGCCATGAACATCGACGTGATCGTCCCGGCGCTGGAGCAGGCGCTCAATGCCAGCTTCCTGCCCAAGGACATCTACCTGATCAGCAAGATGCCGTCCGACCCGCGCAGCGACGACATCGTGCCGATCGCGCTGATCTCGCTGGGCCTGGCCTTCGTCGCGACGATCTACCCGAGCTGGCGCGCGAGCCGCGTCAATCCGGCGGAGGCGCTGCGCTATGAGTGACGTGGTCCTCGCCGCCCGCGGCATCACCAAGCGCTTTGCCGAGGGCGGACTCGACGTCGAGGTGCTCAAGGGCGTCGACCTGCAGGTGCATGCCGGCGAGACGGTCGCCATCGTGGGTGCTTCGGGCTCCGGCAAGAGTACGCTGCTGCATCTGCTGGGCGGGCTGGACTCGCCCAGCGGCGGCACCGTGGAGTTGATGGGGCAGGAGTTCACGCAGCTCGATGCGGCCGCGCAAGGCCGCGTGCGCAACCGGCACCTCGGCTTCGTCTACCAGTTCCACCACCTGCTGCCGGAGTTCAGCGCCCTGGACAACGTGGGCATGCCGCTGCGCATCCGGCGCGAGACGCCGGAGCAGTGCGCGAGCCAGGCACGCGAAGCGCTGGCGGCGGTGGGACTGACGGAGCGCGTGCGGCACCGGCCGGCGCAGCTGTCCGGCGGCGAGCGCCAGCGCGTCGCCATCGCCCGTGCGCTGGTCACGCGCCCGGCCTGCGTGATGGCCGACGAGCCCACCGGCAACCTCGATCGCAGCACGGCCGACGTGGTGTTCGACCTGATGCTGCAGCTCGCGCGCGACCGAGGCACCGCCTTCATCCTGGTCACGCACGACGAGACGCTGGCCGCGCGCTGCGGCCGCGTGCTGCGCCTGAGCGGCGGCCTGCTGGGCTGAGTGTCGCCGACCCGATAGCGGGCGCGGCGCCTGCCGCCCGCTCATTGCACAATCGGCTGCGCATCCGTTGTCCGACCAGCCCATGTCCGATTCGCACCTGCCGTTCTGGCCCTCGTACGCCCCCAGGCACCTGTGGGTGCCGCAGACTTCCCTGTACTACAACCTCGAGGTTTCGGCGGCGCGCTTTCCGGACAAGCCGTTCATCGTCTTCTACGACACACAGGTGAGCTACCGGCGGTTCAAGGAGGAGACCGAGAAGGTCGCCGGCTGGCTGCAGCAGGCCTGCGGCGTTGGCAAGGGCGACCGCGTGCTGGTCTACATGCAGAACAGCCCGCAGTTCATGATCGCCTTCTACGGCATCCTGCGCGCCGGTGCCGTGGTGGTTCCCGTCAATCCGATGAACCTCACCGGCGAGTTGCGGCATTACGTGCACGACAGCGGCGCCAAGGTCGCCTTCGCGGCGCAGGAACTCTATCCGCGCATGCAGCCGCTGCTGGCCGAGGGGCTGGAGCGGATCGTGGTGGCCAGCTACAGCGACTACCTGGAAGCGCCGACCGACCTGAACGTGCCCGACTTCGTGGCGGCCCCGCGCCAGCCGCCGGCGGATGCCGGCGCCGTGGCCTGGGCCGACGTGATGGCGTCCGGATGCTCGCCGGGGCCCATGGAAGCGGGGCCCGATGACCTCGCCGTCATGCCGTACACCTCCGGCACCACCGGCCAGCCCAAGGGCTGCATGCACACGCATCGCACCGTGATGTACAACGCCGTCGCGGGCGGCATCTGGGTGCAGGGCAGCGGCCAGCCCGGCCACGTGTCGCTGGCCGTGCTGCCGATGTTCCACGTCACCGGCATGCAGTACAACCTGAACGGCGCGATCCACAGCGGCGCGACGGTCGTGCTGCTGCCGCGCTGGGACCGCGACGCGGCGGCCTTGCTGGTGCAGCGGCATGGCGTCACCGGCATGGCGCTGATCACCGCGATGGTGATCGACTTCATGGGCAATCCTCGCCTCGACGAGTACGACCTCTCGAGCCTGCGCTCGGTGGGCGGCGGTGGCGCCGCCATGCCCAAGGCCGTGGCGCTGGCGCTGGAGCGCAAGCTCGGCATCAGGTACCGCGAAGGCTACGGCATGTCGGAGACGATGGCGGCGACGCATTCGAATCCGCCCGACCGTCCCAAGGAGCAGTGCCTGGGCGTGCCGCTGTTCGACGTGGACGCGCGGGTCGTGGAGCCGGGTGGCACGAAGGAACTGGCGCCGGGCGAAACCGGCGAGATCGTCGTGAACGGGCCGCAGGTGATGCTGGGCTACTGGAACCAGCCCGAGGCCAGTGGCGAGGTGTTCGTCGAGATCGACGGCAAGCGCTTCCTGCGCACCGGCGACCTGGCGTACGTCGACGAGGAGGGCTACTTCTTCTTCGTCGATCGCCTCAAGCGGATGATCAATGCGGCGGGCTTCAAGGTGTGGCCGGCCGAGGTGGAGGCCATGCTGTACCACCACCCGGCGGTCCAGGAGGCCTGCATCATCGCCGCGCAGGACCCGCGGCGCGGCGAAACGGTCAAGGCGGTGATCGTCCTCAAGCCGGGCTGGGCCGGCAAGGTCACGGCCCAGGAGATCACCGACTGGTCGCACGCGAACATGGCGGCCTACAAGGTGCCGCGCATCGTCGAGTTCGTCGCCGCGCTGCCCAAGTCGGGCGCCGGCAAGGTGATGTGGCGCACGCTGCAGGACGCGCAGAAGGCGGCCACGCCAAGGCCCTGAGGGGCCCTCCGTCCGCGCTGCAGTTTCGGAGCGCATGCTCACTTCCTCGTTGCGCCATAGCAGACGCCGGACCGGTGGCGCACGCTCTGCAATGTGAAATAAATCACGGATTTTCGTAAAGACGTGTAAGCTCCGCATCTTCCAAAAACAAGAACGGCGACCGGCAGGCTTCGACACCGCCGGCGCCAAGGGAGACCGGGACATGAGACACGAGCAGCGGGTCCACCTGCTGTGCGCCACATGCATGCGCCGCGGCGGCCGCCGCCATCGTCAAGGTGCGCACGCTCCGCTCGCTGTCCTTCCCTTCTCGCTGGCATCCCTTCCGCCTTCCTCAACCCGTCCTGAATCCAACAGGGGAGCTACGCCATGGCCAACAACAACGCAACCACCACGCGCCCGGTCAAGGGAGGCAACGACGACGACGTGCTGGCTGGTGACAACGCCGCCAACGTCATCTCCGGGGGCTCGGGCGACGACACGCTCACGGGTGCAGGCGGCGACGACGTCCTGAGGGGCGATGCCGGGAGCGACCTGCTCGATGGCGGCGCCGGCAGCGACCGCGTCGACGGCCACAGCGAGGACGACGTCCTGGTGTACGTGGCCGCGGAGAACACCGGGGCACACGACGAGTACGACGGGGGTGCGGGGGTGGACACCCTTCGCCTGGTGCTGACGCGCGAGGAGTGGATGCGGCCGGCAGTGCAGGACGACATCGCGGCCTTCCTGGCGTACATCGCCGGGCAGGCCAACCCGAGCGGGCAGGCGACGGCCGGCAGCTTCGCGTTCACCGCGTTCGACCTGCGAGCCGGCAAGTTCGAGCGGCTCGAAGTGACCGTGGACGGGGTGGCGCTCGACCCGCGCGACGAGGCCGTGACGCTCGCGGGTGATGCCAGCCAGACCGACGAGGACGGCACGGCCGCCGGGGCCGTGCTGGCGAACGACGACGTGCCCGACCTGGTGCGCAGCGTCGAGATCGTGGTGGCGCCGGCGCACGGCACGCTCGTCTTCAACCCCGACGGCACATACGTCTACACGCCCGGCGACCACTTCAACTCCATGGCGGCGGGCGAGACGGCGACCGAGACCTTCCAGTACCGGGTGACCGATGCCGATTTCGACAGCGCCGTCGCCATGGTGACGGTCACGATCACCGGCACCAACGACGGACCGGTCGTGACCAACACCGCGCAGGAGCTGGTCGGGGCGGTGCAGGAAGACGGACCGCTGACGGCGACGGGCCAACTGGGCGCCACCGACGTCGACCACAACGCCACGCAGACCTGGACGGTCGAAGGTGCGGCGGCCGGCACCTACGGCAGCATCAACGTCGACGCCGCCGGCCGGTGGGTCTACACGCTGGACAACGCCGCGCACCAGGACCTGGCGCAAGGTGAATCGCACGACGAGGCCTTCACCATCCGGGTCACCGACGACCAGGGCGCTTTCGTCGACCAGGTCGTGACCGTCAGCGTCGCGGGCACGAACGACGGGCCGGTCATCACCGGTGGCGCCACGAGCGGATCGGTCACCGAAGATGCCGCGGCCACGCAGGCCACCGGCCAGCTCGTCGCGGACGATCCTGACCACGGCGCCCAGCAGATCTGGACCGTCGTCGGCAGCGCGGACGGCGCCTACGGCAGCTTGACGGTGGCGCAGGACGGCGCCTGGGCGTACGACATCGACAACGGCCGGGCCGCCACGCAGGCGCTCGCCCAGGGCCAGTTCGCCACCGACAGCTTCACGGTGCAGGTCGCCGACGAATTCGGCGCGTTCGACACGCGCACCATCGCCATCCAGGTGGCCGGCACCAACGACGGTCCCGTCGTCCAGACGGCCGACGCGGCGAGCGCGCTGGGCGAGGACGCGAACGTGGTGGCGGGCCAGCTCACCGCGACCGGCCAGGGCCAGTTCTCGGATGTCGACCTCACCGACACCCACTCCATGAGCGCCGTGCTCGCCGCGGCGCAGCTCTCCAATGGCGCCCCGCTGCCAGCCGGGCTGGCGGCCGCGCTCGGCAGCGCCGTGACCACGACGCTGCTGGACGCGGCCACCGGCGACGGCCACGCGCAGTACCGTTGGGACTTCGCCGTCGCCAACGCCGCCACTCAGTTCCTCGCGGCCGGGCAGACGCTGCAGGCGACCTATGACGTCGTGGCGACCGATTCGCACGGCGCCTCGGCCGCCCAGCAGGTGACGATCACTATCGTGGGCACCAACGACGTGCCGGTCGTGGCGGCGGCCGACGTCACGGCGGCGGTGGTCGAAGCGATCGTGCCCGCCGGCGTCCTGGGCGACAGCGGCACCCTGGCGTTCTCCGACGTCGACCTCGCCGACGTGCACGCCACCGGCACCGTGATGCCGTCCGCGGGTGCGCTCGGAACGTTGACCGCGGGCGTCGCGGCCGACACCACCGGCAGCGGCACGGGCGGCAGCATCGCCTGGCAGTACGCCGTCGATGCCGCCGCCGTCGACTACCTCGCGGCGGGGCAGACGCGGCAGGAAAGCTTCACGTTCGCGCTGGCCGACGGCCAGGGCGGCAGCGTGGCACGCACGGTCACCGCGACGATCACGGGAACGAACGATGCGCCGGTCATCGCCGCAGCCGACACCGAGGGGTCGGTGACGGCACTGCCCGATGCCCCCGACGCGCCGCCGCCGCCGCTGGTGTTTACCGTGCAGCAGTTCCTGAACTACCAGAGCAACAGCCTCGCGAACCTGCGCAACTACGTCGCCACCCATGCGGCCGACTACACCGTGCAGACCAGCGTCATCGACTACACCGACGATCCGGGCGGGTTTGCCGGGGAACTGCCGGGCAGCAGCCCGTGGCCGGCCGCGCAGGCGCAGAACGTGTCCGGTACCGGCGGCATCAACAACGTGTTCTTCGCGCGCATCACGGCCGACTTTTCGGTGGCGACGGCGGACACCTACACCTTCCGCACGTACAACGACGACGGCGTGTTCCTGCTGATCGACAACCAGCTGATCATTCAGGACACCGGCTACCACCCGGAGGCACCGTTCACGGGCAGCATCGCGCTGCAGCCCGGCAACCACACCATCGAGCTGTTCTTCTACGAGAACGGCGGCGAGGCCTCGCTCGAGTTTTCGGCCAGGGGCTCCACGGGCCAGTTCGGGTTGGTCGGCGCGAGCGGCGGCGGGTTCGGCGGCGCCAACATGCAGCTGCAGGACAGCGGCACGCTCGCCTTCACCGACGTCGACCTCACGGACGCGCACGCAGTGTCGGCGGCGCCGGTCGGCGCCACCCTGGGAACGTTCGCCGTCGCGAAGGACAGCGACACGACCGGTACCGGCACGGGCGGCCAGGTCACCTGGACCTACAGCGTGGGGAACGCAGCGCTCGGCTTCCTGGCCGCCGGCGAAACCAGGACCGAAAGCTTCCTGGTCACGCTGGACGACCAGCACGGCGGGGTGGTCACCCGGCAGGTCGACGTCACTGTCACCGGCAGCAACGACGACCCGGTGGTCGCCGCGGCCGACGTCACCGGCGCGGTCACCGAAATGATCGCGGCGGCCGGCAACCTGACCGACAGCGGAACGATCGCCTTCGAGGACATGGATCTCACCGACGTCCACAGCGTCGGGCCGGTCACTGCCTCGCCCGCCGCGCTCGGCGCGCTCACGGCGACCGTGAGCGCCGATACGACGGGCACCGGCACGGGCGGCGTGATCACCTGGAATTACACGGTCCCGGCGTCGGCGCTGGAATACCTCGGCGCCGGCCAGACCCGGGTCGAGACGTTCACGTTCGACGTGCTGGACGGCAACGGCGGCAGCGTCGCCCGCACGGTCAGCGTGACGTTGACGGGGACCAACGACGTCCCGGTGGTCGCCACGGCGGACGTCACCGGCGCAGTCACCGAGATGATCGCGCCGGCCGGCCTCCTTACGAACAGCGGCACGATCGCGTTCAGCGATGCGGACCTCGCCGACGTGCACAGCGTCGGCGCCGTCACGACCTCGGCACCCACGCTCGGGACGCTGACGGCGAGCGTCACCGCGGACACGACCGGCACTGGCTCCGGCGGCGTGGTGACCTGGAACTACAGCGTCCCGGCCTCGGCCGTGGAGTACCTCGGGGCCAACCAGACCCGCGTGGAAAGCTTCACCTTCGACGTGCTGGACGGCCAGGGTGGCAGCGTGCCACGCACGGTCGCCGTCACGATCACCGGTACCAACGACAAGCCCGTGGCTGTCGGCGACGTGCTGTCGGCCACGGAGGACGCGCCCGTCACGTTCACCGCGGCGCAGCTCCTGGGCAACGACTCGGACGCCGACGCGAACGCGCAGCTGTCGATCGCTTCGGTGACGAGCGGCGCGGGCGGGACAGCCGTGCGCAACCCCGACGGTTCCGTCACGTTCAAGCCGATCGCCAATTTCACCGGCGTGGCGAGCTTTTCCTACGTCGCTTCCGACGGCTCGGCGCTGAGCAACGCGGCCAGCGTGACGGTGAACGTGGCCCCCGTGAACGACGCGCCGGCGCTCACGGTGCCCCTGAGCGGCGCGACCAGCATGTGGAACGGCGAGGGCAATGCGGTCGACCTGATCGGCGGCAACAACGGGACCTTGTTCAACGGCAGCTCCTTCGGCGCCGGCCACATCGGACAGGCCTTCAGCTTCGACGGCGTGAACGATTTCGCACGGGTCCTCAACCAGATCCCGAACGACTTCACCATCAGCGCCTGGATCAACACCAGCAACACCTCGCGCACCGGCACGCAGTTCCATCACGGCGACGGGCTGATCTATGCCGACGTGGGCGGCGTCACGACCGACTTCGGCATCTCCATCCTCAACAACCGGATCGCTTTCGGCACGGGCGGCTTCCAGGACATCACGATCCAGTCGCAATCCACCGTGACGACCGGCGACTGGGTGCAGTTCTCCGCCGTGCGCAGCGGCTCGGTCATCAGCCTGTACGTGAACGGCGTGCTGGAGGCGTCGGCCAACACCGGGTACGCGGGCCCGCTCGGCGCGCCCACTCACATCAACTTCGGCGGCAACACCATCGACAGCCGGTACTACCGCGGACTGCTCGACGACGTCACGATCTACGACCGCGCGTTGTCGCTCGCGGAGATCCAGTCGCTGGTCGCCGGCCAGCCCGCCATCACGACGGCCGAGGACACGGCGCGCACCATGACCACGATCCGGGTGTCGGACGTGGACGCCGGCGCGGATGCCGTGCTGGTTTCCATGGCGGCCGGCCACGGAGCGCTCGCGCTGGGCAGCACCGCCGGCCTGGCCATGGTCGATGGCGACGGCAGCGACGGCTCGCTCTCCTTCACCGGCTCGCTGGCCGCCGTCAACGCAGCCCTGGCGAGCGGCCTCACCTATGCGCCGGACGCGAACTTCAACGGGGCCGACCAGCTCGCCCTGTCCGTGAACGACCAGGGCCACAACGGCGCGGGCGGTCCGCTGGCGTCGACGCAGAACCTCGCGATCACGGTCACGCCGGTGAACGACGCGCCGGTGGCGGTCGACGACGCCAACGCGCTCACCGTCAAGGTGCTGCCGAGCGGGGCGCAGTCGAACTTCGTCAACTGGGTGAACTGGACCAGCGCGAGTCCCGGCAGCGTCGTCGGCACGATCGATCTCGGTGGCGGCCAGACGATCGACGTGACGTATTCGGGCGAGTTCACCTTCGCCCAGACCAGCAGCGGCACGAATTTCTACACGGATTACGACAACAACGGATCGCCGACCACCACCACCTACACGAGCCCCGCGGTCCAGAACGGTCCCACCGGCTGGGACATCATCGCCCTCAGCCAAGCCACGCAGAAGACGCTGACGTTCTCGCAGCCGGTCAACGACCTGTTCTTCGCGATCGTCAGCCTCAACGGCAACGGGTACCTGTTCGACCAGGACTTCGACATCATGAGTTACGGCCAGGGCTACTTCGGCAACGGGTCGGCCACGCGCGTCGCCCTGCCGGACGGCCGCTTCTCGGTGGTCGGCAGCGGCGAGCTGCACGGCGTGCTGCGCATCGACGGCGCGGTGCAGTCGCTGACCTGGACCAGCCAGACGCCGGAGTACTGGAACGGGTTCACCGTCGGCACCTACGGCAAGGCGCAGACCGCGACCGCCGCCGGCAACCTGCTGTCCAACGACAGCGATGTCGACGGCAATGCGCTCGCCGTGAGCGCCGTCAACGGCCAGGCGATCGTCGGCAACTCGGTCACGCTGGACCTCGCGTCGGGAGCGCGGGTGCAGGTCAACAAGGACGGCACCTACCTGTACGACGAGGACGGCGCCTTCGGCTCGCTCGTCGCCGGGCAGACCACCTTCGACAGCTTCCAGTACACCGTGTCCGATGGGGTCGGCGGTACGGCGACGGCGACGGCGCGCATCGCCGTGACCGGCGTGAACGATGCGGCCACGATCGGCGATCCGACAGCGGCGGCGGTGACCGAGGATGTGGGCGTGAACGGCGCCGGCAACCTTGTGGCCAGCGGCACGATCCCGATCGCGGACCCGGATGCCGGACAGGCGGCGTTCCAGGCCGGCGTGCTCACGGGCCCCGGCAACCTGGGCTCGCTGACGCTGGCTTCCAACGGGTCGTATACCTACACCGTCGCCAACGCGCTGGTCCAGTCGCTGGCAGCCGGCCAGACCCGCATCGACAGCTTCACGGTGCAGGCGGCCGAAGGCACGGCGAAGACGGTGAGCTTCACGATCAACGGCGCCAACGATGCACCGAAGATCGTGGCGCCGCAGATGAACGTCGCTTCGACCAACTTCGACGAGGTGGCATCCGGCGAACCCGCGGCCGTGAGCCTGAACGGCGGCGTGTGGCGCACGAACGACGCGGCCGGCGTGGTGGAAGTCAACCCGGGTGGCGTCTACGGCCTGGGCAACAACTCGAACGTCATCGAGCTGGAACGCACGACGTTCAGTGCTTCGGATATCTATACCGACGTCGCGGCGGCCGCCGGCCAGTTCTTCAGGCTCGACTTCGATTACGCGGCGCGCGCTGGCCACGACGGCGCGAGCTCCGCGTTCGCCGTGTACTGGAACAACGCGGTCGTCGCGCAGTTCAGCCCCAGCGGGCAGGCGATGCAGCACTACGCGACCGCGGTCTCCGCGCCCGCGGCAGGTACCTACCGCCTCGAGTTCCAGGGCAATACCAGCGACGGGGATGGCGGAGGCGCGCTCCTGGACAACATCGGCCTCGCGAAGATCAATGCCGTGGTGGAAATGGGTACGCCCGTCGGGAACCTCGGCGTCAACGGCACGCTGGCGATCAGCGACGTCGACCTCCTGAACACGCACAGCGTCAGCGCCACCCCGCTGGCGCCGGCCCTGGGCACGCTCACACCGGTGCTGATGCCCGATACGACCGGCTCGGGCGCCGGCACGATCCAGTGGAGCTACTCCGTTGCCGCGTCGGCCGTGGAATATCTCGCGGCCGGGCAGCTGCGCGTGGAGGCGTTCAGCATCGCGCTCGCCGACGGCCACGGCGGCCTGGCGACGCAACAGCTGGAGATCACCATCGTCGGCACTGCGGGCTAACGCGACAGGCCCGTGGAAAATTCCGCAGGCCACGTCTGGCGGCGCGCGGTCTTGTTGCTTTCGTTGCCTCCGCTTGCAGAAACAGATGGTGTTGTAGGGGGCCGCCTACGCCGGGCATCTGGCGTCGCTCACAGACGCCGCCCAGCCCAGCCGTGAGACTCTGGCTCAGCTTCGAACACCGGGGCAGGGGCACCACGACATGAGCAGTACGGCGGGACAGGCGGGGACGGTCAACACCACGGTCGGTGGCGACCAGACGGCGCGAGCGGTTGGCGCATTGGCGGATGGCGGCTATGCGGTCGCCTGGGCCGGCGCCGGCGACGGCAGCCAGCTGGCGCTGCAGCGCTTCGACGCCGCCGGGGCGAAGGCTGGCGCGGAAACGGCGATCGCCCTGGACCTGCGCGAGCACCCCGACGCGGCGCTGGCGGTGCTGGGCGATGGCAGCGTGGTCGCTGCGTACACGGTTACCCGCAGCGTCCCCCGCGACGGCTTTTCGATGGAGGTGTCCAGCGTTTTCGTCCAGCGTTTCGACGCGAGCGGCGTGCCGCTCGGCGGCGCCTACGAAGCGGGATCGCTCACGCATTCGTCGCTGGCCCAGGACTACCGGATCGCCCGGGAGCCGGGTTTGCTCACCTGGCCCGACGGCTCGTGGGCCGTCACCTGGGACGTGGTCCAGGTGCAAGGCGGCCAGGAAACCAGTGTCACCGGCGCGCTGGCGAGCTTCGACAGTCGCGGCGAGCCGGTGGGCCGCGGCGCGCGCCTGTTCGGCGCCGGCGAGCCGGGCGCGCAGGCCTCGTTCGCGACCCTGCCCGACGGCGGGCTGCTGTTCGTCGAGCAGTACGTCGCCGGCGGCCAGTCGCTCGTTCGCTTCACGCCCTCGGACAGCCTGGAGCGCACGCACACCATTGCGACCGCGGCCGATGGCAGCCCGCTGGCCGGCGATTCGATCCTGCTGGCCCTGAAGGAAGGCTACGTGCTGTGGTCGACCGACGAGGCGCAGCCGTATCTGCAGCTGCTGGACGGCACCGGCGCGCCCGTGGCGGCGCGCACGTTGGCGGCCCATGTGCCTCATGAAGCGCAGGCGCTCGCCGACGGCGGCTTCGTGCTCTTCTGGCCGACCCCAGGCCAGGATGCGAGCGGCGCCGACCTGGTGGCGCAGCGTTTCGACGCCGCGGGCGCGGCGGTGGGTGGCGAACAGCGCGTGGAGACCAACGGGGGCGAGGCGCTGGTCACGGCATTGCCCGGCGGCGGCTGGGCGCTGGCCTGGACCGCGGCCGGCGCGGACGGCAGCCTGGACGTGTTCACGCAGCGTTTCGCGGACACGGAGATCGCATCGGACCCTCCGGCCCCGGACAGCGACGCGGCGGGCAATACCGCCGCTCCTGCGCGCGGCGAAGCGATCCTGGGCCTCGCCGGTGACGACCTGCTGCATGGCACCGCCGGCAACGACAGCGTGGACGGCGGCGCCGGCACCGACACCTTCATGACCGATGCGTCGCTGGCAGCGGTGCAGGGGTACGCGGTCGCCGGTGGCGTGCTGACGGTCACGACGGCCTCGGACACCGACACGCTCGCGAACGTGGAGCGCGTGCGGCTTTCGGATGCGCTCTTCGCCTTCGACACGCAGGCGCCCGCGGGCGATGCGGACGGCGGCCATGCTTGGCAGGCGGCAGCCCTGTACCGGGCGGCGTTCGGAACGCTGCCGGGGCAGGGTGAGCTGAGCCGATGGACCGCGCAGGCGGACGAAGCCGCCGACATGGGGGTGCTCGCGCAGCGGATGGTGGACGCGTACGCGCCCGGCGCGTCGTCCGCGGACCTGGTGCTGCACCTGTACCGGACGCTGGTCGGCACGTCGCCCGACGATGCCGCGGTGCAGGCGCTGGCGGGCCAGTTCGCCAGCGGCGGCGACGCGCTCGCCTACGCCGCCACGCTGTCGCTCAACACCGACCAGATGGCCGGTTTCACCGGCAGCGTGCAGCAGCTGGACCCGGCGTGGTTCTGAATCGCTGTTGAAAGGCTTCCGCGGCCTCTGCGTCCGGCTGTCGAATCAATACCCCGACAAAACGGCGACGCGGTCCATCTGCACCGCCGCATCGCCGAACAGTTCCTGCAGGACGCGGGCGCGCTTCATGAACAGGCCCATGTCCAGTTCGTCGGTCATGCCGATGCCGCCGTGCATCTGCACGCCTTCCTGCACCGCGCGATTGGCGGTGAGGCACGCGCGGGCCTTCGCCTGCGCCACCAGCAGCGGCGCGTTCTTGGCCCGTTCGTCGATGGCGGCCAGCGCCTGCCGCACGATGGCGCGGGTCAGCTCGAGGTCGCAGAACAGTTCCGCCGCGCGGTGCTGGAGCGCCTGGAACTCGCCGATCGCGCGGTCGAACTGCTTGCGCTCCTTCAGGTATTGCACCGTCCGGTCGAACACTTCGTCGGCCAGTCCGAGCAGTTCCGCCGCCGCAACGGCGCGGCCCACGTCCAGCACCTGTTCCAGCAGCGCCGCGCCGGTGTCCGGCGAGCCGATCACCGCGTCGGCCCGCACCCGCGCGCCGTCGAGCGTCACGCGTGCGGCGTTGTGCGCATCGACCATCACCGTGCGTTCCACCTGCAGGCCCGGCGTTCCTGACGGCACCAGCAGCAGGGCCACGGCGCCCGACTCGGTGCGGGCCGAGACGATGAAGGCCTGCGCCACGTGGCCGTCGACGACCAGCAGCTTGCGGCCGTCGACCACCCACTCGTCGCCGTCGCGCCGGGCGGTGGTCGCGATGGCCGAGGCGCGGTGCCGCGGCCGCTCGTCCGCCGCCAGCGCCAGGATGGCGTCCGCCTCCGCGATGCGCGCCAGCCAGGCCGCCTGCTGCGCCGGCGTGCCAGCCGTCCTGAGCAGCCAGGCGGCGAGCACCGCCGTGGAAAGGAAAGGCGTCGGCGCCAGCGTGTGCCCGATCTGCTCGGCGATCAGGCCGGCTTCGACCACGCCCAGTCCCAGGCCGCCATGGTCTTCGGGCACCAGCGTGGCGCTGTAGCCCTGCCCGGCAAAGTCCGACCACAGCTGCGGCGAATACCCCTTGGGATCGGCCGCGTCGCGCAGCTGGCGCAGGTGGGCGACCGGCGCGCGGTCGGCCAGGAACGCCTGCGCGCTGTCGCGCAGCAGCCGGCGTTCTTCGTTCGGAATCCAGGTCATGTCGCTCTCCTCACGCGCCCGGCAGGCCCAGCACGCGCTTGGCCACCACGTTCAACTGCACCTCGCTGGTGCCGCCCTCGATCGAATTGCCCTTGGTGCGCAGCCAGGTACGGGCGGCCGTGCCTTCCTGCGAGCGGGCGCCTTCCCACTCCAGCGCGTCCGCGCCGCCGGCCGCGATCATCAGTTCCCAGCGCCGCTTGTTCAGCTCCGCGCCGTAGTACTTCAACGCCGAAGAGACGGCGGGATGGGCCTCGCCGGCGCGGGCCTGCTCGCCCGCCAGCTTGAGCCAGGCGCGGAACGCCGCCTCGTCGACCTCGAAGCGCGCGATCCCGGCGCGCAGCACCGGATCGTCCAGGCGCCCCTGTTCGTCGCGGCCGATCCTTTCGAGGGCGTAGCGGCCCACCGGCGGCGGCAGCGCGCGCTCGCCGATCGCGCCGATCATTTCGCGCTCGTGCGTCAGCAGGTACTTGGCGATGGTCCAGCCGGCATTGAGCTCGCCGACCAGGTTGGCGAGCGGCACCTTCACGTTGTCGAAGAAGGTCTCGCAGAACGGTGACTTGCCCGAGATCAGCCGGATCGGCCGCGTGCTCACGCCGGGCGTCGTCATGTCGATGAGGATGAAGCTGATGCCGGTGTGCTTCCTGCTGGTGTCGGTTCGCACCAGGCAGAACATCCAGTCGCTCTCGTCGGCATACGAGGTCCAGATCTTCTGGCCGTCGACCAGGAAGTGATCGTCCTTGACCTGTGCCTTGGTCGCGAGCGACGCCAGGTCGGAGCCGGCGTTGGGCTCCGAGTAGCCCTGGCACCAGCGGATCTCGCCGCGCGCGATCTGCCGCAGGTAGTGGCGTTTCTGTTCCTCGGACCCGTACTTCAGGAGCGCCGGGCCCAGCATCCAGATGCCGAAACTTTGCAACGGCGGCCGGCAGCGCAGCCGCGCCATCTCCTCGCGCAGGACCGCGGCCTCGGCATGCGAGAGCCCGCCGCCGCCGTATTCGCGCGGCCACGCCGGCACCGTCCAGCCACGCTCGCCCATGCGCTGCAGCCACAGCCGCTGCGCCTCGCTCTGGAACGTGAAGCGCTTGCCGCCCCAGCAGACGTCGGCCTCGGTCTTCGGCGGCTGGCGCATCTCCGGCGGGCAGTTCGCTTCCAGCCAGGCACGGGTCTCGAGCCGGAAGGCATCGAGGTCGGTGGTGGTCTCGCTCATGGCTTGTCCTTTCTCATACCAGCACGCCGCCGTCGCAGATGATGGTGTGGCCGGTGGTGAAGCTCGAGGCCTTCGACGCGAGGAAGACGGCCGCGCCGGCGATCTCGTCCGGCTCGCCGATGCGGCGCAGCGGCGAGGTGCGGGTGGCCCGCTCCAGCGTTTCCGGGTTCTGCCACAACGCCCGTGCGAAGTCGGTGCGCACCAGGCCCGGCGCGATGCAGTTCACGCGCACGTTGTGCGGTCCCAGTTCGACCGCGTAATTGCGCGCCAGCTGGAAGTCCGCCGCCTTCGACACGTTGTACGCGCCGATGATCGGGCTGCCGCGCAGGCCCCCGATCGACGAGACGATGATGACGGAGCCCTCGCGCCGCTCGATCATCTGCGGCACGCACATGTTGATCAGCCAGTGGTTGCTGATGATGTTGTTGTCCAGGATCTTGCGGAACTCGTCGTCGCTGATGCCGCCGAGCGGTCCGTAATAGGGATTGCTCGCGGCGTTGCAGACCAGCACGTCGATGCGTCCGAACGCCTGGTTCGCGTGGTCCGCCAGCGCCTGCAGCGCTTCCCTGGAGGAGATGTTCGCCGAGCACGCGCTGGCCCGGCCAGCGCCGTGGCGCGCGTTGATTGCGGCCGCCACTTCCTGGCACGGCTCAAGCTTGCGCGAGGAGATGACGACGCGCGCGCCGTGTTCGGCGAGCCGCTCCGCGATGGCGCGGCCGATGCCGCGCGAGGATCCGGTGACGATGGCGGCCTTGCCGGTCAGGTCGAACAGTGAGGGCATGAAGCTTTCGGGCAAAGGGTTGGGGTGATCCGTCCGGCCCGGCGCCGGCCATGCGGCTGCACTGCAGAACAAGGGCCACGCCGGGGGAGCGGCCGATTGTTCCGTCCGGCCCGCGGCCCTGTCAACGCGGCACTGGCGCGGTGGCGACTCGGCGCCAGCGCTCGTGATTTACACCGCCGGCACCGGGTGCTAGCATCGCCCCGGATGTAGCTTCAAGCAGTTCTGCTTTGCAGAACATCAATGCCGAGGCCCGGCCGCGGCGCTTCACCCACACCCCTGCAGAGGCCCCCAGCGGGCCGTTCGTCACAAGGAGACGCCTGCCATGAGCAGCACCCGTTACGACGTGCGTGGTCGCACCGCCGTCATCACCCTCGACTCACCGCCGGTCAACGGCCTCGGCGCCGCGCTGCGCACCGGCATCGTGGCGGCACTCGATCGCGCGCTGGCCGACGCCGACGCGAAGGCGATCGTCATCACGGGCGACGACAAGGCGTTCTCCGGCGGCGCCGACGTGAAGGAGTTCGGCACGCCCAACGCGGCGCGCGAGCCGCGCCTGCCGGTCGTGATCGCGGCCATCGAGAGTTCGCCCAAGCCCGTGGTGGCGGCGATCTCCGGCGTCTGCATGGGCGGCGGACTGGAACTGGCGATGGGCGCGCATTACCGCGTCGCCCGCGCCGACGCCCAGATCGCGCTGCCCGAAGTGAAGCTGGGCCTCCTGCCGGGCGCGGGCGGCACGCAGCGGCTGCCGCGCGCGCTGGGCGTCGAGACGGCGCTGAACATGATCACGTCGGGCGCCACCGTGCCGGCGGGCAAGCTCAAGGGCACGGCGCTGCTCGACGAGGTGGTCGATGGCGATCCGGTGCCGGCCGCGATCGCGCTCGCCGAGCGGATCGTCGCGGACCAGCTGCCGCTCAAGCGGCTGCGCGACATCAAGCTGAAGGATCCGCAGGGCGAGCCCCTGCTCCAGTTCGCGCGCAACACCGTGGGCGCCGTCGCCGGCCCGTACCCCGCGCCGCTCAAGTGCGTGGAAGCGGTCGGCTGGTCGCTGACGAAGCCCTTCGACGAGGGCATCAAGCTGGAGCGCGAAGCGTTCGTTTCGCTGATGGCCACGCCCGAGGCGCGCGCGCTGCGACATGTGTTCACCGCCGAGCGCGCCGCGCGCAAGATCCCCGGGCTGCCGGAGGACACGCCGCTGCGTGCCATCCGCAAGGTGGGCGTCATCGGCGCCGGCACGATGGGCGGCGGCATCACGATGAACTTCCTGAATGCCGGCATTCCCGTCGTGCTGCTGGAGATGAAGCAGGAGGCGCTGGACAAGGGCCTGGCCACCATCCGCAAGAACTACGAGAACTCGGCGAAGAAGGGCAAGCTGACGCAGGAGCAGGTGGAGCAGCGCATGGCGTTGATCACGCCCAGCCTCGATTACGCGCCGTTCGCCGAGGTCGACCTCGTCATCGAAGCCGTGTTCGAGAACATGGACGTCAAGGAGCAGGTGTTCCGCCACCTCGACGAGGTGTGCAAGGCCGGGGCTATTCTGGCGTCCAACACCTCCTACCTGGACATCGACCGGATCGCGACGTTCACGAAGCGGCCCGACGACGTGCTGGGCCTGCACTTCTTCAGCCCGGCCAACGTCATGCGGCTGCTGGAGATCGTGCGCGGCGCCAGGACCGCGCCCGACGTGCTGGCCACCTGCGTCGACCTGGCCAGGAAGATCAGGAAGGTGGCCGTGGTGGCCGGCGTGTGCGACGGCTTCATCGGCAATCGCATGATCGCGCGCTACGGCGCCGCGGCCCAGGGGCTGATCCACGCCGGCGCGCTGCCGCAACAGATCGACGGCGCCTTGCAGAAGTTCGGCCTGGCGATGGGTCCGTTCCGCATGGGCGACCTGGCGGGCCTGGACATCGGCTGGGCGACGCGCAAGCGCAAGGCCGCCGAAGCGGGCGTGGCCATGAAGCCGATCGTCGCCGACAAGTTGTGCGAAGCCGGCCGTTTCGGCCAGAAGACCGGTGCCGGCTGGTACCGCTACGAGGCCGGCAAGCGCGACCCGATCCCCGATGCGGCCACCGAGCAGATGATCGCCGACTACCGCGCCGCAAACGGCATCACGCCGCGCAAGATCAGCGACGAGGAGATCGTCGAGCGCTGCATCTACGCGCTGGTGAACGAGGGCGCGCGCATCCTGGAAGACGGGATCGCCGTCCGCGCGAGCGACATCGACCTGGTCTATCTCAACGGCTACGGCTTCCCGGCCCACCGCGGCGGCCCGATGCTGCATGCCGACATCGTCGGCCTGCCGAACGTGGTGCGGTCGCTGCAGCGCTTCGCCGCGGAGCCCGGTGCCGATCCGTCGTGGCAGCCGGCCCCGCTGCTGCTCAAGCTCGCCGAAGAAGGCAAGACGTTCAACTGACTCCGGGAACCATTCGATCATGACCGACGTCGCCATCGTCTCCACCGCGCGCACCGGCCTGGCCAAGAGCTGGAAGGGCGCTTTCAACATGACCTACGGCGCGACCCTGGCCGCGCACTCCATCGAGCACGCCGTCAGGCGCGCCGGCATCGCCCCCGACGAGGTCGAGGACGTGATCCTCGGCGCCGCGGCGCTCGAAGGCACCACCGGCGGCAACGTCGCGCGCGTCGCGGCGCTGCGCGCGGGCCTGCCCGTGACGACCACGGGCGTGTCCATCAACCGCTTCTGCTCGTCGGGCCTGCAGGCGATCGCGATGGCGGCGCAGCGCATCATCGTCGACCAGGTGCCGGTGATGGTCGCCGGCGGCGTCGAGAGCATCTCCTGCGTGCAGAACGAGGCCAACCGCCACATGCGCGCGGACCCGGCGATGCTGGAGCGCAAGCCCGAGATCTACTGGACGATGTTGCAGACGGCGGAGACCGTCGCCAAGCGCTACAACATCTCCAAGCAGGCGCAGGACGAATATGGCGTGCGCAGCCAGCAGCGCGCCGCGGCCGCGCAGGCGGCGGGCAAGTTCAACGACGAGATCGCGCCGATGACGACGGTGATGGCCGTGGCCGACAAGGCCACGGGGCGCATCAGCCGCAAGGAAGTGACCATCGCCGCCGACGAAGGCATCCGCGCCGACACCACGCTGGAAGGCGTCAGCAAGATCCGCTCCGCGCTCCCGGGTGGCGTGATCACCGCCGGCAATGCCAGCCAGTTCAGCGACGGCTCGTCGGCCTGCGTGCTGATGAACGCGAAGCTCGCCGAGCAGCGCGGCATCCAGCCGCTGGGCCTCTTCCGCGGCTTCGCCGTCGCCGGGTGCGAGCCGGACGAGATGGGGATCGGGCCGGTCTTCGCGATCCCTCGACTGCTGCAGCGCACCGGCCTGAAGATGAAGGACATCGGGCTGTGGGAGCTCAACGAAGCGTTCGCGGTGCAGGTGCTGTACTGCCGCGACAAGCTGGGCATCCCCGACGAACTGCTCAACGTCAACGGCGGCGCCATCGCGGTGGGGCACCCGTACGGCGTCACCGGGTCGCGCCTCACCGGCCATGCGCTCATCGAAGGCAAGCGCCGCGGCGCGAAGTACGTCGTCGTGACGATGTGCATAGGCGGCGGCCAGGGCGCGGCCGGCCTGTTCGAAGTGGTCTGAGCGAAGTCCTCCGATGGCGTTCGAGCAGTTCATGGGCACGCGGCCGGTGGCGCCGCAACACGCCTTCGACGAGTCGGCGCTCGCGCGCTGGATGGCGCAGCATGTCGACGGGTTCTCCGGCGAGCTGAAGGTCGAGCAGTTCAAGGGCGGGCAGTCGAATCCGACGTTCCTGGTGGAAGCCGGCGGGCAGCGCTACGTGCTGCGGCGCAAGCCGCCGGGCGAGCTGCTGCCTTCGGCCCACGCCGTCGACCGCGAGTTCCGCGTGATCAGCGCCCTGGCCAAGACGGACGTTCCGGTCGCCAGGGCCCATGCGCTGTGCGAGGACACCGGCGTGGTCGGCGCGATGTTCTACATCATGGACTACGTCGACGGGCGGGTGCTGTGGGACCCGGCCCTGCCCGGCATCGAGATGTCGCAGCGGCGCGCCTGTTTCGACGAGCTGAATCGCGTGATCGCGGCGATGCACCGCGTCGATCCGGCCGCCGTCGGCCTGGGCGACTACGGCAAGCCCGGCGGCTACATCGAACGGCAGGTCGGCCGCTGGACCAGGCAGTACCGCGCGGCCGAGACCGAGCCGGTCGAAGCCGTGGAGCGCCTGATCGAATGGCTGCCGGCGCGCATCCCGCCCGGCGACGAGGCGCGCATCGTGCACGGCGACTACCGTTTCGACAACGTGATCTTCCATCCCACCGAGCCGCGCATCGTGGCGGTGCTGGACTGGGAACTGTCGACGCTGGGCCATCCGATGGTCGACTTCGCCTACCACTGCATGGCCTGGCACATGCAGGCCGGGGAGGGCTCGCGCGGGCTGGCCGGCCTGGACCTGCATGCGCTGGGCATTCCGTCCGAGTCCGAGTACCTGCAGTGGTACCTGCGTCGTACCGGGCGTGCCCAGCCGAGTCGAGAGGACTGGGTCTACTTCCTGGTGTTCGGCATGTTCCGGCTGGTCGGCATCGTGCAAGGCATCAAGAAGCGGGCCCTGCAAGGCAACGCCGCGAGCGCACAGGCCGCGCAGGCCGGCAACCGCGTCAGGCCGCTCGCCGAGCAGGCGTGGAGGCTGGCGCAAACCATCGCCTGAAGGGGACATCATGGAGATCAAGGGCAAGGTCGTCGTCGTGACCGGCGGCGCATCGGGCATCGGCGCCGCGCTGGCACGCCGCTTCGCGCAGGAGGGTGCCGCCGGGGTCGTCGTCGCGGACCTCGACGAAGCACAGGCCCGGGCCGTCGCGGCCCAGGCAGGCGGCCTGGCCGTGCGCACCGACGTCTCGATCGAATCGGAGGTACAGGCGCTGATCGCGCGGGCCACGGACCACTTCGGCCGGGTCGACGTGCTGTGCTCCAACGCGGGCGTGGCGACCGGCGGCGGCCTCCAGGCGAGCAACGGCGACTGGCAGCGGCTGTGGGATGTCAACCTGATGGCACACGTGTACGGCGCGCGGGCCGTGGTGCCGCAGATGCTGGAACGCGGGGAGGGCTACCTGTTGCAGACCGCCTCGGCGGCCGGGCTGCTCTCGCACCCGGAGTCGGCGGTCTACGCGGTCACCAAGCACGCCGCGGTCGCGCTGGCCGAATGGCTGTCCATCCAGTACGGCGACAAGGGCATCCGGGTGAGCTGCCTCTGCCCGCAAGGCGTGCGCACGCCGATGCTCATGGGCAAGGAGGGCGACCGCAAGAGCTTCCTGCAGGAGAACATGGTCACGCCCGAGCAGGTCGCCGACGACGTCATCGAGGCGATGCGCGACGAGCGTTTCCTCGTGCTGCCGCATCCCGAAGTGCTGGACTATCTGCGAGGGAAGACAGCCGACGTGGGGCGGTGGCTGGGTGGGATGCGCAAGCTGCGGGCCAGGTCCGAGCGAGTGCGGCAGGGCAGCTGACGTCTGGTCAGGAGCGCTGCGTCAGGAGCGCCGGCCAGAGCGCCAGACCGGCGGCGCGTCGGTCTCCCAGGATTCGAGGGCGGCCATCTTCGAGTCGCGGTACGAGCATTTCAACTGCACGGCGTCGGCCAGCATGAGGTCGGCCCGGGTTCGCAGGGCGCGCACCTGCCCCAGCAGCGCCGCCAGTTCGTCGGGCGAGGCAGTAGGCAGTGCCGCCTCCAGGGCCCGCTCCGCCATGCGCTGGGCCAGCAGGGCCTCGTCCCATTCGGCAAACTCGTCCTCGGCAAACTCGCTGGGTGTCATGTAAGTTAATGTAACCCGAGCGGGCGATGGCGCTCAACACGGGTTTTCATCAGATCGAAGGACTGCGACGTCACGAAGCAACAGCGGTGCTTCTTATGCACGCCGCAGGTGCGTCAGAGGATCCGGTTGAACCACAACAACGATAACCCGGCCGAAAGGAGGGCCAATACCGCCGCCGCCATGGCGAACAGGGCGGACACCTCGGTTTCGCGCTTTTCCACGGTCAGCCGGGAACTCAGCGTTTCGTACACCTTCTTCAGGTCGTTCGCGGTGCCGGCATAGAAGTAATCGGCGCTGGTCTTGGTCGCGATCGCCTTGAGCGTTTCCTCGTCCAGCCGGACCCGCATGGACCAGCCTTCGAAGCCGATCGTCTCGCCGTCGACGGTGCCGATGCCGACGGTGTACACCCGGATGCCGCGCTCGGCGGCCATCTTGGCGGCCTCCAGCGGGTCGACGCCGGTCGTGCGCTGGCCGTCGGTCAGCATGATGATCGCCGCCGAGCTGTACGAGCCGGGCGGAACCGGAGTGAACTCCTTCTTCTCCTTGCGCTCGCCGTCGATCGCGAAGCCGCGCTGGCGCTCCCGTCCGCCCTGAAGCGACTGCAGGTCGATCCCGGCGTCGGGGAACAGGGTCGCCAGCGAGATCACGATCGCGTTGCCGGTGGCCGTGGCGCGCTGCAGCTGGAAGCGGTCGATGGCCGTGACCAGGTCCTCGCGGTTCGTGGTGGGCAGCTGGGCCACTTGCGCCGAACCGGCGAAGGCGACGATGCCCACCTTGACGTGCCTGGGCAGCTCGGCCAGGAAGGCCTTGGCGGCGTTCTGCGCCGCCACCAGGCGGCTCGGCTGCACGTCGGTGGCCCGCATGCTGCCCGAAACGTCCATCGCCAGGATGATCGTCTGCTGGTTCGACGGCAGCGTGACCACCGCCTGCGGCCGCGCCGCCGCGACCAGCATCGCCACCAGCGCCAGCAGGAAGAGGGCCGGCGGGACGTGGCGCCGGATCGTCTGCCCCGGGCCCAGCGCCTCCTTGACGATGGACAGCGAGGCGTAGCGCAGCGCGGTCTTCTTCTTGCGCCGCAACAGCCAGACATAGAGCGCCACCAGCAGCGGCACCGCCAGCAGCAGCCAGAGGAATTCGGGCCAGAGGAAATTCATGGGTGGTCCTCCGCGAAGTCAGGCCGCCCGCAGGTGCGCCGGGAGGCCGCCGCCCGCCGCGAGCCGCGCGCGGCGTTTGCGCATGTCGGTGAAGCGGACGACGGCCTGCACCAGATCGTCGTCGGTGGAGAGTTCGAGCACGTCGACGCCGGCGCGCACGAAGCCTTCGCGCAGTTCGGCCTCGCGCTGAGCCGCGATCCGCGCGAAGCGCTTGCGAAAGCCGGCGTCGTGGGTGTCCACCAGCACCTGCTCGCCGGTCTCGGCGTCGCGCATGGTGAGCAGCCCGAGGTCGGGCAGGTCCAGCTCGAGCGGATCGACCACCCGCACCGCGACGACCTCGTGCCGCCGCGCCAGCAGGGCCAGCGGGCGCTCCCAGCCGGGCTCGCTGATGAAGTCGGAGACCACGAACACCGTGGAGCGCCGCTTGACCAGGTTCGAGCCCGATTCCAGCAGGTCGCGCAGCCGGGTGACCCGGCCTTCGGGCGTCACCGGGCGGTGCTGCATGCTGTGCAACAGGTGCAGGACGTGGCGCCTGCCGCCGCGCGCGGGGATCACGGTGTCGACGCCGCTGCCGTACAGCATGGCGCCGACGCGGTTGCCGTGCCGCGTCAACATCCTGGCCAGCACCGTCACGAATTCGGCCGACACGTTGCGCTTGCGCTGCTCCCCCGAGCCGAAGTCGACCGAGGGGCTCAGGTCCAGCAGGAACCAGGCGGCCATCTCCCGGTCCTCGGTGAACACGCGGACGTGGGGAACCTGCAGGCGCGCCGTCACGTTCCAGTCGATGTGGCGCACGTCGTCGTGGTGCTGGTACTCCCGCAGGTCGGCCAGGTCCAGGCCCGAGCCGCGCAGCAGCGTGCGGTAGTCGCCTTGCAGCAGGCCGTCCAGGCGCCGGATGGCGGTCCACTCGAGGCGCCGCAGGACGTGCTCGGCCTCCCCAGGCGGCGTCGCGGCGCCTGTCGCCGCGCCCAAGTTCGCGGCGCCCCGCGCCGCGTTTCGTGTCGGCGAAGCGTTATGCAGCCAGCTTTTCATGTTCCAGCGGCTTCGGTGGGGCGGGAATCCTGGCCATGATCCGCGCCACCAGCGCGTCGGCGGACAGGCCCTCGGACAGCGCCTCGTACGACAGCACCAGCCGGTGCCGCAGCACGTCCGGCACGAGGTCGGCCATGTCCTCCGGCAGCGCGTAGGTGCGGCCGCGCAGCATGGCCAGCGCCCGCGCGCCTTCGGTCAGGTTGATCGTGGCCCGGGGGCTGGCGCCGAACGTGAGATAGCGGCCGAGGTCCTTGAGCCCGTGCTTGTCCGGCGTGCGCGTGGCCGACACCAGGCGCACGGCGTACTGCACCAGCGCCGGGTCCACGTAGACGCGGCGGCATTCGCGCTGCAGGGCCGCCAGCTGCTCGGTCGTGGCGACTGGGGAGACGTCGACCCTGGGGCCGGTCACCCGCTCCACGATCACGAACTCTTCCTCGTCGGTCGGATAGTCGACCAGCACCTTCATCATGAACCGGTCGACCTGCGCCTCGGGCAGCGGGTAGGTGCCCTCGGTTTCGATCGGGTTCTGGGTCGCCATCACGAGGAAGGGCTCGGGCACCTTGTGCGTCTCGCCGGCGATCGTCACCTGGCGCTCCTGCATCACCTCGAGCAGGGCGCTCTGCACCTTGGCCGGCGCGCGGTTGATCTCGTCGGCCAGCAGCAGGTTGGTGAACACCGGACCCAGCGCGGTGCTGAAGTCGCCGGTCTTCTGGTTGTAGATGCGGGTGCCGACCAGGTCGGAAGGCACCAGGTCGGGCGTGAACTGGATCCGCTTGAAACTGCCGCGCACGGTGTTGGCCAGCGTCTTGACGGTGAGCGTCTTGGCGAGTCCGGGCACGCCTTCGACCAGGAGGTGGCCCTGGGCCAGGATGGCCACCATGACGCGCTCCAGGAAGCGGTCCTGGCCGACGACGACCCGCTTGACCTCGTAGAGGATCTGCTCCATCAACTGGGCGGTGTCGGTGTCCTGGCGGGTGTTGGCTTCCATGGGTCTCCTTCCCTGGGGGCTGGGGCTGTGTCGGATTCGGGGCCGGCGGCCGCGCTCAGAACGGCGGCAGGCCGGCGGCCGCCGCGGCGTTCTCGATCGGCACGGCGAAGCCGATGCCGAGGAACGTGCGCGCGGGGGTCGGGTTGAGGATGGCGGTGACGATGCCCACCACCTCGCCGTCCATCGTCACGAGCGGCCCCCCGGAATTGCCCGGGTTGGCAGCCGCGTCGAACTGGATCAGGTTGGTCATCTCGTGCTTGCCCTCGGGCGAGCGGAAGGCCCGCTTCAGGCCGGACACGATCCCCGCGGACGCCGACGGGCCGATGCCGAACGGAAAGCCCACGGCCAGCACCCGGTCGCCGGGCCCGAGGTCGGCGGTGGAGCGCATCGTGGCCGCGATCATGTCGTCGGGGATCTTGCTGGCCTGCAGCACCGCGAGGTCGTTCTCCGGCTGCACGCCGCTGATCGACGCGTCGGCCTGCAGTCCGTCCGAGAACGTCACCGAGATCCGGTCGGCGCCCGAGACCACGTGCAGGTTGGTGAGGATCACGCCCTTGTCGATGATCACGACGCCGGTCCCCACACCGTGCTCGACCTCGTCCTCGCTCTTGGCGGGCGGCTCGACGGTGGCGGAGCCGAGCGGCTTGGGCTTGGCGGCGCCCGCGCCGCTTGCGCCGCCTTCCTTGTGGTCCTTCAGCCGGCTCTTGTTCACGTAACTCACCACGCGCACCACCGACGGGCGGATGTTGTCGTACGCACGCGCGTATTCGGACGGCATCACCTGCGTCTCGAGCGTCTTCATCACGGCCGCGTTGATGTCGTCCTGCGTCAGCTTGCGCTGGCCCGTGTGCAGCCCGAGCGTGAGGACGAATGCGAGGGCGCCCGCCAGCAGCAGGATCGCGGCCCACATCAGGGCCGGGCTGGTCACGGAGAAGTGCCGGCGGCGGACTGCCGCAGCCGGCGGCGCGGCGGCCGCCGCGGTGTCTTCAGGCGCGTGCCCGGCTGCTGCCGTGCCGGCGCTTGAACCGTCCTGCCCGGACCGTCCCGAGCGGCTTGAGCTGTAGAGGGAGGGCCTGCGCATCGTTCACCTGCCTGATTCACACTGTCGATCAACGGTATCACGCTTTGCGCGGCCCTGCACGGCTTGCGGCATCATGGTGCGATGACGGCGTGGATTGATACACATTGCCACCTGGACGCGCCCGAATTCGCGCCCGACCGTGACGCGGTGCGCGCGAGAGCGCGCGCTGCCGGCGTGGCGCACTGCGTGCTGCCGGCGGTGGACGTGGCGACGTTCGGTGCCGTGCGCGACCTTGCCGCCCGCCACGACGACAGTTATGCGCTGGGCATCCATCCGCTCCATGTCGACCGCGCCGATCCCGGGGACCTGGAGCGGCTCGACGAAGCCTTGCGGCAGTCCCGCGGCGATCCGCGCCTGGTCGCCGTCGGCGAGATCGGCCTCGACTTCTTCGGCGATGCACCGCAGCGCGAGCGCCAGGAGCAGTTCCTCGCACAACAGCTGCGGCTGGCCGCGCGCCATGGCCTGCCGGTGATCCTGCATGTGCGGCGCTCGGCCGACGCGCTGCTCAAGCACCTGCGCGTGGCCGGCGTCGGCGGCATCGCGCACGCGTTCAACGGCAGCCGCCAGCAGGCCGACGAATTCGTCAAGCTCGGTTTCCGCCTCGGCTTCGGCGGCACGATCAGCTACGAGCGGGCGCTGCAGGTCCGCCGGCTCGCCGCCGAACTGCCGCTGTCGGCCCTGGTGGTCGAAACCGATGCGCCGGACATCCCGCCGCAGTGGATCTATCGCACGGCCGCGCAGCGAGCCGCCGGCGCTGGCCAGGGCCGCAACGAGCCCGGCGAGCTGCCGCGCATCGGCGCGGTGCTCGCCGCGCTGCGCGGCATGCCCGAGCAGGACCTCGCGCAGGCGGCCCGTGCCAACGCAGCGGCAGCGTTGCCGAAGCTGGCGCCGCTGCTGGCGGAACGCGCCGGCGCGGGCTCCTCATCCGCCGGTGGCGATAATCACGGGCAGTGAACGCCCGACCCACCCCCGCCGGCCTGCCCGAAGTCAACTTCTCCGACCAGGGCGACGTGCGCTACCTGCACCTGGGAACCGAATGGGTGCAGGGTTCCATGCTGCTGGACCGGCCGTTCGACATCGAGCTCGAATACGTGCAGCGGATGATGGCCTGGCTGCTGTTCGTGGAGCCGGACTCCGTGGCGCGGCGGCATGCCATGCAGCTCGGGTTGGGCGCGGCCGCGCTCACCAAGTTCAGCTACAGGAAACTGAAGATGCGGACCACGGCGGTCGAGCTGAACCCGCAGGTCGTCGCGGCCTGCCGGCTCTGGTTCAAGTTGCCGGGGGATGACGCCCGCTTGACGGTCATCCTCGGCGACGCCGCCCAGGTGGTGGCCGACGAGGCGCGCCACGGCACCGTCGACGCGCTGCAGGTGGACCTCTACGACGAGGAGGCGGCGGCGCCCGTGCTCGACAGCGCCGACTTCTATGCCGATTGCCGGCGGCTGCTGACCGACGACGGCTGCATGACCGTGAACCTGTTCGGCCGCTCGTCGAGCTTCGAGCGAAGCCTCGAGACGATCGCGTCGGTGTTCGGGCGCGAGGCGACCTGGGCTTTTCGGCCCACGCGCGAGGGCAACACCATCGTGCTGGCGCTGCGCACCCCGGCGCGGCCCGAACGCGGCCTGCTGCCACAGCGCGCCGAAGCGATCCACTCGCGCTGGGGCCTGCCCGCGCGCAAGTGGCTGAAGGTCTTCAAGCCGGTGGATCCAGCATGAGTCCAGCCCCCAAGCCCCGCGCCGCCGAGCGCGGCGTTCCGCGCGAGGGACCGATCGACTGGCGCACGCTGGTCGAATGGCTCAGCCAGGACGGCGTCATCTCGCCCGACGAGGCGCGCCGCACGATCGCGCGCTGCTCCCAGGCGGAGAGCGTGCAGCACCCGCTGGTGCGGCTGGCGGCGGTGGCGATGGCGCGCGCGGTCGACGGCAAGCCGCTGGACATCGAGTCGCTGACCGAGTGGCTGGCGCGGCGCAGCGGCCTGGAATACCTGCGCATCGACCCGCTCAAGGTGGACGTGGCGAAAGTCGCGGACACCATGAGCGCCGCGTACGCCGAGCGCCATCGCGTGCTGCCGGTGCAGGTGACGGCCGGCGAGGTGGTGGTGGCGACCGCCGAGCCGTTTCTCACCGACTGGGTGGACGAGGTCGAGCGCCAGTCGCGGCGCAAGGTGCGCAGGGTGCTCGCCAGTCCGCAGGAGCTGCATCGCTTCACCGCCGAGTTCTTCGCGCTGGCGAAGTCGGTGCGGGCCGCGCAGCGCTCCGGCGGCAGCAGCGGCGCGGCGAGCTTCGAGCAACTGGTGGAGCTCGGGCGCAGCAACAAGCAGCTGGACGCCAACGACCAGGGCGTGGTGCAGGTGGTCGACTGGCTGTGGACCTATGCCTTCGACCAGCGCGCCAGCGACATCCACCTGGAGCCGCGCCGCGAGCAGGGCGTGATCCGGTTCCGCATCGACGGCGTGCTGCACCCGGTCTACCAGATGCCGATGGGCGTGTTGAACGCCATGATCGCCCGCATCAAGCTGCTGGGCCGCATGGACGTCGTCGAGAAGCGCCGGCCGCAGGACGGCCGCATCAAGACCCGAAGAGCCAGGGCCCCCACGCTGGCGGCCGAGGCCGCTGCGCTGCCCCCCGGGGGGGCTCAGCCGCCTTGGGGCGGCCCGGCGGCGGCTGCCGCGGGCGACGAAATCGAGATGCGGCTGTCGACGCTGCCGACGGCCTTCGGCGAGAAGATGGTGATGCGGATCTTCGACCCGGACACGGCCGTGAAGGACCTGGACGCGCTGGGCTTCTCGCAACACGACGCGCAGCGCTGGGAGTCGCTGGTCAAGCGCCCGTCGGGCATCGTGCTGGTCACGGGCCCGACCGGCTCCGGCAAGACGACCACCCTCTATTCCACGCTCAAGCGCCTGGCGACCGAGGAGGTGAACGTGAGCACCGTGGAGGACCCGATCGAGATGATCGAGCCGGCCTTCAACCAGACGCAGGTGCAGCCGCAGCTCGACTTCGGCTTCGCCGAGGGCCTGCGTTCGCTGATGCGGCAGGACCCGGACATCATCATGGTGGGCGAGATCCGCGACCTCGCGACCGCCGAAATGGCGATCCAGGCGGCCCTGACCGGCCACCTGGTGTTCACGACGCTGCACACCAACGACGCCCCGTCGGCCGTCACTCGCCTGCTGGAGCTGGGCGTGGCACCGTACCTGGTCAACGCCACCTTGCTCGGGGTGCTGGCGCAGCGCCTGGTGCGGACCTTGTGCCGCCAGTGCCGCAAGCCCGACGACGGCGCCTCCCGGGAGGCGCTCGATGCGATCGTCAAGCCCTGGAAGATCTCCGGCGGGTACCAGCCGTACCGCGCCGTCGGCTGCGTCGACTGCCGCATGACCGGCTTCCTCGGCCGCATGGGGCTGTACGAACTCCTCGCCGTCACGCAGGAGTTCAAGGAAAAAGTGAACCAGTCGCCGGACATCGACAGCCTGCGCCGCCAGGCGGTGGCCGACGGGATGCGGCCGCTGCGGCTCGCCGGTGCCCTGCGCGTCGCCGAAGGCCTCACCACCCTCGAGGAAGTGCTCACCGCGACGCCGCCGCTCGAGTGAGGCGGCCGTCCAGTCCCAGGGTAAACCCTTGGATGGCAAGCTCATCCGGATAGGTGGAATCCACATCCGGAGGCCCCTGGCCGAGCCAGACAATTCCTTCTTTCATTCTTGTCTCGAGGACTTCATGAGAATCAAGAGCCAGAAGGACTTCTGGTCCGGCCTCATGTTCATGGCGGTCGGAATCGCCTTCGCATGGGGAGCGACGAACTACACCATCGGCGAAGGCGCGCGCATGGGTCCCGGCTACTTCCCGCTGTTGCTCGGCATCCTGCTCACCGCGCTCGGCGGCTTCATCGTGTTCGAGGCCATGGTGGTCGAGACCGAGGACGGCGAGCCGATCGGCAAGTGGGCGTGGAAGCCGCTGGGCTTCATCATCGGCTCCAACATCCTGTTCGGGCTCCTGCTCGGCGGGCTGCCCCGGTTCGGCATTCCGGCGATGGGCCTCATCGTCGCGATCTACGGGCTCACGTTCATCGCCGCGATGGCGGGCGACGAATTCAAGTGGAAGGAAGTGATCATCCTGGCCACGGTGCTGGCGATCGGAAGCTACCTCGCGTTCATCGTGCTGCTGAACCTGCAGTTCCAGGTGTGGCCCACCTTCATCACCGGCTGAAGGAAAGAAGAAGATGGAACTGTTTTCCAACCTCGCGATCGGCTTCGGCACGGCCGTTTCGGCGATCAACCTGCTGTACTGCTTCATCGGGGTCGTGCTCGGCACGCTGATCGGCGTGCTGCCCGGCATCGGCCCCGTGGCCACCATCGCCATGCTGCTGCCGGCGACGTACGCGCTGCCCCCGGTCTCGGCGCTGATCATGCTGGCCGGCATTTACTACGGCTCGCAGTACGGCGGCTCGACCACCGCCATCCTGGTGAACCTGCCCGGCGAATCGGCGTCGGTCGTGACGGTGATCGACGGCTACCAGATGGCCAGGCAGGGGCGGGCCGGTCCCGCGCTGGCCGCGGCCGGCATCGGTTCGTTCTTCGCGGGCTGCGTCGGCACGCTGATCCTGGCGTCCTTCGCCGTGCCGCTGACCGAAGTCGCCTTCAAGTTCGGTCCGGCCGAATACTTCTCGCTGATGATCCTGGGCCTGATCGGCGCCGTGGTGCTGGCTTCCGGCTCGCTGATCAAGGCCGTGGCCATGATCGTGCTGGGCCTGCTGATGGGCCTGATCGGCACCGACGTGAACTCCGGTGTCGCGCGCTACTCGTTCGACATCCCGGAACTCACCGACGGCATCGGCTTCATCGTGATCGCCATGGGCGTGTTCGGCTACGGCGAAATCATCAGCAACCTGTCCAAGCCCGCGGAGCACCGCGAGGTGTTCACCGGCAAGGTGAAGGGCCTGTTTCCCACGAGGGACGACTTCAAGCGCATGGCGCCCGCGATCCTGCGCGGCACGGCGCTCGGTTCCATGCTGGGCATCCTGCCGGGCGGAGGCGCGCTGCTGTCGGCGTTCGCGGCCTACACGATCGAAAAGAAGACCAAGCTGCACCCGGGCGAGGTCCCGTTCGGCAAGGGCAACATCCGCGGCGTCGCGGCGCCGGAGTCGGCCAACAACGCCGGCTCGCAGACCTCGTTCATCCCGCTGCTGACGCTGGGCATTCCGCCCAACGCCGTGATGGCGCTGATGGTCGGCGCCATGACCATCCACAACATCCAGCCGGGCCCGCAGGTGATGACCAGCAACCCGCAGCTGTTCTGGGGCCTGGTCGTGTCGATGTGGATCGGCAACGCCATGCTGGTGATCCTGAACCTGCCCCTCATCGGCATCTGGATCAAGCTGCTGACGGTGCCGTACCGCTGGCTGTTCCCGGCCATCGTGCTGTTCTGCGCCATCGGCGTGTACTCCACGAACAACAACACCTGGGACATCTGGATGGTCGCCATCTTCGGCGTCGTCGGCTACCTGTTCATCAAGCTGGGGGCCGAACCGGCGCCGCTGCTCCTGGGCTTCATCCTGGGACCGATGATGGAAGAGAACCTGCGCCGTGCGCTGCTGCTCTCGCGCGGCGACTGGAGCGTGTTCGTCACGCGCCCGCTGTCTGCCAGCCTGCTGGCCGCGGCCTTGCTGCTGGTGGTGGTGGTCGCCTTGCCGTCGATCCGCTCCAAGCGCGCGGAAGCCTTCGTCGAGGACTGACCTCGCCGTCCGGCCAGCGAAAGACGGCGCCCTTGCGGGCGCCGTTTTCGCTGGTGCGGACGCCGGCGTGCGGCGAGCGACAATAAAGGCAGGGGGAGCATCGTGACGAGGACGCATCCGCAGCGCGTGGCGCTGCACAACGAGATCCATGCCCGGCCGCCCGAAGCGATGGGCGCGCCGCTGGCCATCTCGCACATGGTCATGTTGACCACCGCCGCCGAGCGCGACGCAAGCCGTGGCCACCTGGCCGCGTTGCTGCGCGAGCACCACCTGCCGCTGCCTGGCGGCGACGCCAACCACCTGCGCATGGACTTCGGGGCGTTCCGCCTGCGCTGGGAACTGCACACCGAGTTCGTGACCTGGACCTTCTCGCGGCCGGTCGACGTTGCGGCACTGCGCGGCAACGAGCCGCCCGTCGGTCGCGACGCGGTCCCTCGCCAGTGGCTGGACAGCCTGCCGGGCGAGTGCCTGGCCGCCATGCACCTGTGGGTGCTGGCGGGCGACGGGGCGCCGGCGGCCGTGGCGCCGCTGCTGCGCGAGGACACCCTGGTCGGCTCGCGCGTGGCGGACGGCCAGGCGCGGGTGTACACAGACTTCGCGCTGCACGCCGACGGCTTCTCCCGCACGGTGCTGCTGGCCGGCGGCGACCCGGCGGACGCCGAAGCGGGGATGTCGCCGCGCCGGCTCGGCCGGCTGGTGCAGCGCCTGCTGGAAATCGACACCTACCGCATGGCCGCGATGCTCGGCCTGCCGGCGGCGCGCGAGACCGGGGCGACGCTCGCGGCGGCGGAGCAGGAACTCGCGGCGCTGGCCAGCGCGATTCGCGGCGCCGGGCGGGAGGACGAGCCGCAGCTGCTGGACCGGCTGACCAAGCTGGCGGGGGAGATCGAGAGCCAGTACGCCGGCTCGCACGCGCGCTTCTCGGCGAGCACCGCCTACTTCGAGCTGGTGGACCGGCGGCTCGCCGACATCCGCGAGGCGCGCCTGCCGGGCCTGCAGACCATCGGCGAGTTCATCGACCGGCGCCTGTCGCCGGCGCGCGCCACCTGCGAGTGGACCACGCGGCGCCAGGATGCGCTGTCGCAGCGCGTCTCGCGCATCAGCAGCCTGCTGCGCACCCGGGTGGAAATCGAGCAGCAGCAAAGCACGCAGGACCTGCTGGGCGCGATGAACCGGCGCCAGCAGCTGCAGTTGCGGCTGCAGGCCACCGTGGAAGGGCTCTCGGTCGCCGCCATCACCTATTACATCGTCGGGCTGGTGAGCTACCTGGCCAAGGGCGCCCAGGCAGTGGGTTGGCCGTTCGCCGCCGAGAGCACGGCGGCAGCGGCGATCCCGGTGGTGGCATTGGCCGTCTGGTGGTCGCTGCGGCGCCTGCATTCCAAGGTGTTCGCGGCTTGAAGCATCGTGACCAGGGGCTGGCGGCCGGCCTCGCCCTGGCCTTCTTCGGCGCCATCGCCTTCAGCGGCAAGGCCATCATCGTCAAGCTGGCGTACCGCCATGGGGTCGACGCCGTGACGCTGCTGATGCTGCGCATGCTGTTCGCGCTGCCGCTGTTCGTCCTGATGGCGTGGTGGGCGAGCCGCGGCCAGGCGCCGCTCACGCGCCGCGACTGGCTGGGCGTTGCCGGGCTGGGCTTCAGCGGCTATTACCTCTCGAGCTTCCTCGACTTCGCCGGCCTGCAGTACGTGACCGCGTCGCTCGAGCGGCTGATCCTGTACCTGAACCCGACGATGGTGATGCTGCTCGGCTGGCTCCTGTATCGCCGGAAGATCCGGGCCATGCACGCCGTGGGCATGGCCGTGAGCTACTGCGGCGTGCTCCTGGTGCTGGGGCGCGAACTGAGCTTCGAGGGCCGCCAGGTCGCGTGGGGCGCCTTCCTGGTCTTTGCGAGCACGATCACGTATGCCCTCTATCTGGTCTACAGCGGCCAGCTGGTGCAGCGGCTCGGGTCGCTGCGGCTGGTGGGACTGGCGACGACCGTAGCCTGCGTGTGCTGCGTCGTCCAGTTCCTCGTGCTGCGCCCGATCGACACCGCCTTGACGGTGGCGCCGGCGGTGGTCTGGCTGTCGGTGCTCAATGCGGTGCTCTGCACGGCGCTGCCGGTGCTGATGGTGATGATGGCGATCGAGCGCATCGGTCCGGCCCTGGCGGCGCAGACAGGCATGGTCGGCCCGGTATCCACCATCATCATGGGCGCGCTGATCCTCGACGAGCCGTTCACCGGCTGGATCGCCGCCGGCACGGCGCTGGTGATCGCCGGCATCTACGTCTTCAGCCGCGCCGGCCGGGCGTGAGGGGCTGGGAGCCTGGGCTCCTGGGGGCACAATGCGGCCACGAACAACCACAGCGAAGGAAGACATCACATGGATTTCGGAATTGCCGGCAAGTGGGCCCTCGTGTGCGGGGCCAGCAAGGGCCTGGGCTTCGGCTGCGCGCAGGCGCTGGTGCGCGAAGGCGTGAACGTGGTGCTGGTGGCGCGCGGGGCCGAGGCACTGCAGGCGGCCGTGGCGCGCCTCCAGGCCGATCCCGCTCGCCCCGCCAGTGCGGCGGTGCAGTCGGTGGCCGCCGACATCACGACCGCCGAGGGCCGGGCGCAGGTGTTCGCGCTGCGCAAGGACTGGGACATCGTCGTCACCAATGCCGGCGGTCCCCCGCCCGGCGACTTCCGCAGCTGGGACCGCGAGGCCTGGATCAAGGCCGTCGACGCCAACATGCTGACGCCAATCGAACTGATCAAGGCGACCGTGGACGGCATGGCCGCCCGCGGCTTCGGCCGGATCGTGAACATCACGTCCAGCGCGGTGAAGGCGCCGATCGACATCCTGGGGCTGTCGAACGGCGCGCGCAGCGGCCTGACCGGCTTCGTGGCCGGCGTCGCGCGCACCAGCAAGCTGGCAGGCGCCAACGTCACGATCAACAACCTGCTGCCCGGCGCGTTCGACACGGACCGCCTGAACGCCACGATGAAGGGCGCCGCGGAGAAGGCCGGCAAGTCGATCGACGAGATCAAGGACGCGCGCAAGAAGACCATCCCGTCGCAGCGGTTCGGCAACCCGGACGAGTTCGGGGCGACCTGCGCGTTCCTGTGCAGCCAGCACGCGAGCTACATCACGGGCCAGAACGTGCTGATCGACGGCGGGTCGTATCCGGGGACGTACTGAGAACGCGGCGGCGGGAGCGGGAGCGGACAGCCGTTCGCTGTTCAGCGGCGTGAAGAAGCCACGATCCCGCCCACGATCAGCACGAAGCCGATCGCGTGGTACGGGTGCGGCCACTCGCCCAGGAAGGCCGCCGACATCAGCGCGGCGAACAGCGGCGTGAGGTTGGCGAAGAATCCCGCCAGATTCGGCCCCACCCGCTGCACGCCCAGCCCCCAGCAGCGATAGGCGAGGATCGCCGGGCCCACGGCGACGAAGGCGAGGGCGGCGACCAGGGGCCAGCCCCACTGGATCGGCGCCGCGCCGACCGCCCACTCGCCGGCCGCGAACAGCCCTGACCAGCCCAGCCCGAACACCATCTGCGCCAGCAGGAACGCCGCCCAGTTCGCGCGGATCTCGGGCGGATCGCCGGGGCGCGTCAGGAGCCAGCTGTAACAGGCCCAGGCCGCCGTGGCCAGCAACATGTAGACGTCGCCGGGCACCAGCCGCACCTGCAGCAGCACGTCCCAGTCGCCGCGGGAGAGCACGACCAGGACGCCGGCGATCGACAGCACGGCGCCCAGGTACTGGCGCGGCACCGGCTTGTGGCCGAAGAAGAGGGCGCCGATCGCGAGCATGAACACCGGCGAGCTGGCCGCCACCAGCGTGACGTTCAGCGGCGTCGAGGTCTTGAGCGCGAGGTACTGCAGGGCGTTGTAGCAGCCCACTCCCAGCAGCCCCAGCATCGCGAACCGGCGCGCATGCGGCCACAGGGGGCTGTCCGGGCGCAGCACCCAGGCCGCCAGCGGCAGCAGCAGCGCGGCCGCGAGCACCCAGCGCAGGAAGTTGAGCGTCACCGGCGGCACCAGCCCCTGCAGCAGGCGCCCGACGACGGCGTTGCCGGCCCACAGCAGGGGCGGGATCGTGAGGAGGAAGGCGGTGGCGGGTGTGAGGCGCTGGTTCATGGCGAACCCGGGACTGTATCGCGCCCCGTGCCGGCGCCCGCGGCGGCCGGCGGAATTTCGTGGCAGGATGCGGCACGCATCCACAGCAGCAACGAGGAGATCGCAATGAGCAGAGCCATCCAGATCGCGAAGAACGGCGGGCCCGAAGAACTGCAGCTGGTCGACGTCAGCGTCGGCGAGCCCGGTCCGGGCGAGATCCGCATCCGCCACAAGGCCGTCGGCCTGAACTTCATCGACGTCTACCACCGCACCGGCCTCTACCCGTTGCCGATGCCGGCGCGCATCGGCATGGAAGCGTCGGGCGTGGTCGAAGCCGTGGGACCGGGGGTCACGCACCTGAAGGCGGGCGACCGCGCCGCTTATGCCAGCCAGCCCCCGGGCAGTTATTGCGACCTGCGGGTCATGCCGGCCAAGACCGTGTGCAAGTTGCCCGACGCGATCGACTTCGAGACCGGCGCGGCCATGATGCTCAAGGGGCTCACGGCGCAATACCTGCTGAAGAAGACCCAGCCCCAGGGCGGACTCAAGGAAGGCGACTTCGTGCTGTTCCACGCCGCCGCCGGCGGCGTCGGCCTGATCGCCTGCCAGTGGGCCAAGGCGATGGGACTGCAGCTGATCGGCACCGCCGGCTCCGACGCGAAGTGCGCCCTGGCGAAAGACAACGGCGCCGCGCACGTCGTCAACTACGCGAAGGAAGACTTCCTCGCGCGGGTCAAGGAGATCACCGGCGGCAAGGGCGTGAAGGTGGTCTACGACTCGGTCGGCAAGGACACCTGGGACAAGTCGCTCGACTGCCTGCAGCCGTTCGGCCTGATGGCGACGTTCGGCAACTCCTCGGGGCCGGTGCCGCCGTTCGCCCCCGGCATCCTCGGCGTGAAGGGCTCGCTGTACGTGACCCGTGCCACCTTGTTCAGCCACATCGCCACGCGCGAGAGCACGCAGGCGATGGCCGACGACCTCTTCGAGGCCGTGACGAGCGGGAAGGTGAAGATCCACATCGAGCAGCGCTACCCCCTGGAGCAGGTGCAGCAGGCGCACCGCGACCTGGAGGCTCGCAAGACCACTGGCTCGACGGTGCTGACACTGTAAGACCGCCCGGCGGGGCGCACGGCCAACGATCAGCCGGTGCGCGCCGACACGGCGCTTCACGCGGGGTCCCCAACGATGAGCGGGGGCTCCTACACGACCATGGCCTTGCTGCTTGCAGCCTGCACAAGCACGGTTCTTTACAGTGGCTTCACAGAAGGGGACCTTCGCGCCGCAGCGCGGAGCGGGTCTTCGCCGTGGAGAAATACTATGAAGTTCCGTGCCTACATCGTCGAGGACAGTCCGACGATCCGGGAAAACCTCATCGAAACGCTGCAGGAACTGGCCCTGGTGGACGCCGTCGGCGTGGCCGAGACCGAATACGAGGGCAAGCGCTGGCTGGCCCACAACGACGACTACTGGGACCTGGCCATCGTCGACCTGTTCCTCAAGGAAGGTAGCGGGCTCAACATCCTGGAGTCGTGCCGCCGTCGCCGGCCCGACCAGAAGATGATCGTGCTCAGCAACCACGCGACGGACGACGTGCGGTGGCGCTGCGCCCAGCTCGGCGCCGACGCGGTGTTCGACAAGTCCACCGAAATCGAAGCCCTGGTGGACTACTGCCTCAAGGCTCGCGAGGAGGTCAGTCATTGACCTGCCGGCGCGGCGCGTGTCGGTTCAGGGGCTGTCGGCGAGCTGGGCCTGGCGCAGCCGGTTCGGCGCGAGCGCGCCGGCCGAGTCCAGGATCGGGTAGGCGATCGAGCAGATGTGCGAGTTGATCCGCTTCAGGTCGCTGATCAGGTCCAGGTGCAGCGAGCTGGTCTCGATGCTCTGCATCGTGTTGCCGGTGAGCCGGTTCAGGTGGGTCGAGGCGTAGGCCCGCTCGAGGTCGCGAAAGCGGGCCTTCTCCTCCAGCAGTTTCTGCGCATCGCGCACCGTGCCGTTCAGGAACACGCTCATGCCCAGCCGCAGGTTGTCGATCAGCCGCGCGTGCAGCTCGCAGATCTCCGCCATGCCGGCGTCGGAGAAGCTGCGGCCCTTGCGGATCTTCTTGTCCTCGATGTCGATCAGGATGCGCTCGATGATGTCGCCGATCTGCTCCATGTTGATCGTGAAGCTGATGATGTCGGTCCAGCGCCGGCTTTCCTCCTCGCCCAGCGCCTCGCGCGAGATCTTGGTCAGGTAGTACTTGATCGCCGAATACAGCTCGTCGACGTGGTCGTCGAGCTTGCGCAGCTCCTCGGCCAGCCGCAGGTCGTTGTTGCGGATCACCGGGAGCATGCCGCGCAACATGGTCTCCACCACGTCGGCCTGGTGCAGTGCCTCGCGCGCCGCGCAGGAGATGGCCAGCGAGGGGGTGTCCAGCGCGGAAGGATCGAGGTGGTGCGGCCGGCCGGCCACCATCGTCTTGTCCGGCTTGGGCAGCCACAGGGTCACCCACCGGGCCACCACCTGCGTGAAGCCGATGAACAGGATCGCCACCAGCACGTTGAAGCTCAGGTGGAACAGCACCACCACCGTGCTCGCCTCGTGCACGTAGGGCCGCACCTCGCGCAGCCAGAGGCCGACGAAGGGCGCCGCGACCAGCACGCCGATGGCCTTGAACACGAAGTTGCCGAGCGGCACCTGCCGTACCTCGATGGCCGACTTCGCGGTGGTCAGCACCGCCAGCAGGCCGCTGCCGAGGTTGGCGCCCAGCACCAGTCCCAGCGCCGGCTCCAGCGGCACCAGTCCCGACGCCGCCATGGTGGCCACCAGCAGCACGATGGCCAGGCTGGAATAGGCCAGCAGCGAGATGAAGGCGCCGACCGTGATCTCCAGCAACAGGTCGCTGGTGACCGACCCGAGCAGCGCCTTCACGGCCGGCGATTTCGTCATGATCGCCGTCGAATCGCCGACCAGCCGCAGCGCCAGCAGCATCAGGCCGATGCCGATCAGGATGCGGCCGAAGCGGCCGACGGCGTCGGCCTGGCGCGAGAGGTACAGCACCACGCCGACGAAGATGAACAGCGGCGACAGCCAGGACAGGTCGAAGGAGAAGACGACCGCCATCAGGCTGGTGCCCACGTCGGCGCCGAGCATCACCGCCAGCGCGAGGGGCAGCGTGATCAGGCCCTGGCCGACGAACGCGGACACGATGAGGGCGGTGGCGGTGCTGGACTGGACGAGTGCCGTGACGCCGAGCCCCGCCACCGTGGCGGTCCAGCGGTTGCCCACGCTCTGGGCGATGACGGATCGCAGGTTGGCGCCGAACACCCGCAGGATGCCGGTTCGAACGAGATGCGTCCCCCACACCAGCAGCGCGATCGCCGCCAGCAGATTCAACAGATGCTTCATGCTTCAGGTTTCACTATACGCTTTGGTGCGGCGCAACATGCGTGCGGGCACCAGGCGGACAGCCAGACCGGTTGCCGAATTCGGGTTCAGCGCGCCCGTCGCACCCGCAGCAGTTCGTCCAGGATCAGGCAGGCCGCGCCGATCGTGATGCCGCTGTCGGCGACGTTGAAGGCCGGGAAGTACCAGCCGCGCCAGTGCACCTGGATGAAGTCGACGACGTAGCCATGCAGCAGGCGGTCGACCACGTTGCCCACGGCGCCGCCGAGGATGCAGGCGAGCGCGAACGAAAACAGCTTCTGCCCGGCATGGCGGCGCAGCAGCCACACGATGAAGACCGCGGCGACCACGCCGATCGCGGTGAAGAACCAGCGCTGCCAGCCCGACGCCTGCGCCAGGAACGAGAACGCCGCGCCCGTGTTGTGGGCGCGAACGATGTTGAAGAAACCGGTGATGTAAGTCGAATCCCCGAGCTGGTAGGCGCCCAGGATCAGGAACTTGGTGACCTGGTCGGCGACGAAGATCGCCAGCGCCAGCCCCAGCCAGGGCAGCCAGGACGCGCCGCGGGCCGCGCGCGCCATCAGGCGAACTTCCGGTCTTCGCCGGCGCCGAACAGGTTGCTGGTGCAGCGCCCGCAGATGGTGGGATGCGCGCCGTCGTGTCCGACGTCGTCGCGCCAGTGCCAGCAGCGTTCGCACTTGGCCGCCTGCGACGGCGTGACCCTGACGGCCAGTCCGTCGCCCGGCACCAGCTTCAGCGCCGAAGTGATGAACACGAACTTGAGGTCGTCCTGCAGGCTCGCGAGCGCCGTCCACAGCGCGCCCTCCGTGTCCTGCGGCACCGCCAGTTCCACGTTGGCCTGCAGCGACGAGCCGACCTGGCCGGCCTCGCGCAGCGCCTCGATCTCCTTGTTCACCAGTTCGCGGATCGCCCGGATGCGGTTCCACTTCTCGACCAGCGCCGTGTCCGGGCCGCCGATCTCCGCATAGGTCTCGAAGAAGATCGATTCCGAGGTCCCGAACAGCTTCCAGGCTTCTTCCGCCGTGAAGCTGAGGAACGGCGCCATCCAGCGCAGCATGGCGTGGGTGATGTTCCACAGCGCCGTCTGCGCGCTGCGCCGCGCCAGCGACTTCGGCGCCGTGGTGTAGAGGCGATCCTTCAGCACGTCGAGGTAGAACGCGCCGAGATCCTCGGAGCAGTACACCTGCAGCTTGGCCACCACCGGATGGAACTCGTAGACCTCGTAGTGCGCCAGCACTTCCTGCTGGAACTGAGCCGCCCGCGACATCGCATAGCGATCGATCTCGAGCATCTCGGCCAGCGGCACGGCGTCCCTGGCCGGATCGAAGTCGCTGGTGTTGGCCAGCAGGAAGCGCAGCGTGTTGCGGATGCGGCGGTACGCGTCCACCACCCGCGCCAGGATCTTGTCGTCGCCCGCGATGTCGCCGGAGTAGTCGGACGCCGCCACCCACAGCCGGATGATCTCGGCGCCCAGCTTCTTGCTCGTCTCCTGCGGATCGACGCCGTTGCCCAGGGACTTGCTCATCTTGCGGCCCTGGCTGTCCACGGTGAAGCCGTGCGTCAGCAGCCCGCGGTAGGGCGCGCGGCCGTACATGGCGCAGGCGGTGAGCAGCGACGAATGAAACCAGCCCCGGTGCTGGTCATGCCCTTCCAGGTACAGGTCGGCCTCGGGACCGTTCTCGTGGCCGGCGCCGGCGTGCGAGTGCTTCAGCACCGTCGTGTGCGTGGTGCCGGAGTCGAACCACACTTCCAGGATGTCGGTGCTCTTGGTGTAGTGCGGCGCGTCCTGCGCGCCCAGGATGTCTTGCGCCGTGGCCTTGCTCCAGGCCTCGATGCCGCCGCGCTCCACCATGTCGGCGGCGAGGTCCAGGATCTCCATCGTGCGCGGATGCAGCTCGCCCGTGTCCTTGTGCAGGAAGAAAGGCAGCGGCACGCCCCAGCTGCGCTGGCGCGAGATGCACCAGTCGGGCCGGCCGGCGATCATGTCGCGCAGCCGCGCCTTGCCGTTCTCGGGATAGAAGCTGGTGTCCTCGATGGCGTCCAGCGCCATCTGGCGCAGGGTCCTGGGCGCCTTGTCCTTCGTGAAGACGCCTTCACCCTCGTCCATGCGGATGAACCACTGCGCCGCGGCGCGGTAGATGACCGGCGTCTTGTGGCGCCAGCAATGCGGGTAGCTGTGCGTGATCGTGTCGGTCGCGAACAGCCGGCCGGCCTGGCGCAGCGCCTCGATGATCTGCGGTCCGGCCTTCCAGATGTTCTGGCCGCCGAACAGCGGGAAGTCCGGCGCGTACGACCCATGGCCTTGCACCGGGTTCAGGATGTCGTCGTACTTCATCCCGTGCGCGACGCAGGAGTTGAAGTCGTCCAGGCCGTATGCCGGCGACGAGTGGACGATGCCGGTGCCGTCCTCCGCCGTCGCGTACTCGGCCAGGTAGACCGGCGACAGGCGCCGGTAGCCGGGGTCGGCATCGTGCAGCGGATGCTGGAAGGCGAGGCCGCCCAGCTTCTCGCCGGCGACGGTGGCCAGCACGGTGCCGGCCAGGCCGTAGCGTTCCAGGCAGCGCTCGACCAGCACCGACGCCAGAACCAGCAGGCCGCGTTCGGTCTCCACCAGCGAGTACTCCAGCTGCGGGTTCAGGTTCAGCGCCTGGTTGGCCGGGATGGTCCAGGGCGTGGTGGTCCAGATCACGGCGAACAGCGGCTTTTCCAGGCGCGTCGGGGGCAGCCCGAAGGCCAGCAGCACCTGCTCCGGCTGGTCGGCCCTGAACGCGACGTCGATCGTGTGCGACTTCTTGTCGGCGTACTCGATCTCGAACTCCGCCAGCGACGAGCCGCAGTCGAAGCACCAGTACACGGGCTTCAGGCCCCGGTAGACGAAGCCGCGCTCGATGACCCGCTTGAACGCGCGGATCTCCTGCGCCTCGTTGACGAAGTCCATCGTGCGGTACGGATGCTCCCAGTCGCCCAGCACGCCCAGGCGCTTGAAGTCGGCCATCTGGATGGCGACCTGCTCGGTGGCGAAGGCGCGGCTTTTCGCCTGCATGTCGTCGCGCGGCAGGTTGCGGCCGTGCTTCTTCTCGATCGCGTTCTCGATCGGCAGGCCGTGGCAGTCCCAGCCCGGGATGTAGGCGGCGTCCAGGCCCTTGAGCTGGCGTGCCTTGACGATCATGTCCTTCAGGATCTTGTTGACCGCGTGGCCCATGTGGATCTGGCCGTTGGCGTACGGCGGGCCGTCGTGCAGCACGAATTTCTCGTGCTCGCAGCGGGCGGCGCGCAGCTTCTTGTACAGCCCCTTGTCCTCCCACTCCTTCACCCAGCCCGGCTCGCGCTTCGGCAGGTCGCCGCGCATCGGGAACGGCGTGTCGGGCAGGTTGAGCGTGGCGCGGTAATCGGTCTTGTCGGTCATGGAGTGCTCTTTCGCAGCGGGTGCATCGGGGTCATGCCGGGCTCGGCCGCGGCATCCACGCAAGTCGTGGCAAGCGGTCGCGGCGCGAGGCCGCAATGTCGCACCGCGCTAAATTCGGTCGCGCGTGGTCTGCCGGCGGGTCGACGCGAAGTACGCCCGCGCGTCGGCGATGTCGCGTGCGATGCCGGCCTGGAGGGCGTCCAGGCCGTCGTACTTGAGCTCGTCGTGCAGCTTGTGCAGCAGTTCCACCCGGATGATTTTACCGTAGCCCCCTTCGGGTCCGAGGCCAGCCGGCCACTCGAGGCAATAGGTCTCCAGCAGCACGCGCCCGCCATTGACGTCGGCCGGGTCGATCGATGGGCGGATGCCGAGGTTGGCAACCCCTGGCAGCGGCGCCTCCGCGAGGCCGTGGACCTCCACGGCGAAGATGCCGCTGGCGGCGGGCTTCCAGTGCGCAAAGCGCAGGTTGAGCGTCTTGAAGCCCAGCTCGCGGCCGAGCTTGCGGCCGTGGACCACGTGGCCGCTGATGCTGTAGGGCCGCCCCAGCAGCGCCGCCACGCCGTCCATGTCGGCGCGGGCCAGCGCGGCGCGCACTTCCGAGCTCGATACGCGCACGCCGTGGACCTCGTAACTGTTCATGCGGGCCACGTCGAAGCCCCTGGCGGCGCCGGCGGCGTCCAGCATCGCGTAGTCGCCGGCGCGCTTCGCGCCGAAGCGGAAGTCGTCGCCCACCAGCACGTACTTCGCGCCGAGTCCGCGCACCAGCACGTTGTCGACGAAGGCCTCGGGGGTCTGCGAGGACAGGCGGGCGTCGAACGGCAGCACCACGCACTGGTCGGCGCCGCAGCGGGCCAGCTCGGTCAGCTTGTCGCGCAAGGTGGCGATGCGTGCCGGCGCCAGCTCCGGCTTGCGCGCGAGGGCGGCGAAGTAGTCGCGCGGATGCGGCTCGAAGGTCAGCACGCAACTGGGCACGCCGCGGTGCCGTGCCTCGCTGTTCAGCAGCGCGAGCATTGCCTGGTGGCCGCGGTGCACGCCGTCGAAGTTGCCGATCGTGAGCGCGCAGGCCGGCGCGATGCCCGGATGGTGGAAGCCTCGGAAGATCTGCATCGCGCTCGCGTCGGTATCGTTTTGATAGCAGCTCGTGCCCATCGCGCCAAGCGGCACGGCGCCTGCACGGCGGCGGCGGGCCACGAAAGAGGGTATATTGTGCTGTACAGCGCCGCCTGGCGCTGCGCCGGACCTGTCATGTGGTTTCCTCTCCCGGAAAGGAGTGGCGTCTTGAAGGTTTTGAAGCTGTCGGCCCAGGGCCTGCCCCAGTCGTGGATCACGCTGGAACAGGCCGTGATCCACTACGCGGCCGAGGAGGTGCGCTGGGAAGTCGGCGCGCGCATCGCGCTGTTCCGCGGCGGCCACAACGCGGTGACCGGCGAGCAGTCGCTGATCGCCGTCAGCAGCATCATCGGCACCAAGGGCGTGCCGAACATCAATCCCTTCGAGCTCAGGCCCGGCCTCACCAACAGCAAGCTCTTTGCCCGCGACCGCAACGTCTGCGCCTACTGCGGCGGCACGTTCCACGAGGAGCTGCTCACGCGCGAGCACATCATCCCCTTTGCCCAGAACGGCCGCGACCACTGGATGAACGTCGTGACGGCCTGCCGCACCTGCAACCACCGCAAGAGCAACCGCACGCCCGAGCAGGCGCGCATGCCGCTGCTGTACACGCCGTACGTGCCCAGCCTCTGGGAGGACTTCATCCTGCGCAACCGCCGCATCCTGGCGGACCAGATGGAGTTCCTGATGGCGCACCTGCCCAAGAACTCGCGGCTGCACGCCTGAGGGGCCGGGCCCCTCGGGGTTCAGGCGAAGACGCCGGCCGTCTCCTGCATCCGCGCGGACACCTCGCCCAGGTGGTGCAGCGTGTCGCCGAAGCTCAGTTCCAGCTGCGTCAGCTTCTTGAAGTAGTGGCTGCCGATGTATTCGTCCGTGACGCCGATGCCGCCGTGCAGCTGCACCGAGTTCTGGCCGACGAAGCGCATGGACACCCCGAGCTGGTACTTGGCGCGGGCCATCGCCCGGCGGCGCTCCTCCGGCGGGGCATTGAGCTTGAGCGACGCGTAATAGCTCATCGAGCGCGCGAGCTCCTGCTGCATCTTCATGTCGGCCATCCGATGGCGCAGGGCCTGGAAGGTGGCGAGGGGCACGCCGAACTGCTTGCGCGTGTTGAGGTATTCCGCCGTCACGTCCATGGTCTTGTCGAGGACGCCCACCGCTTCGGCGCAGCTCGCCGCGATGCCGATGTCGACGGCGTGCTCCAGGGCGGCGAGGCCGTCCTGCGAGACCAGGGTGGCGGGGGACGAGGCGAACGTCACTTCGGCGGCGCGACCACCTTCCATCGTGCCGTAGCCGCGCGCCTGCACGCCGGCGGCACTGCGCTCCACCAGGAACAGCGCCATCTTGCCGTCGGCCAGCGCCGGAACCAGGAAAGCCTCGGCCTGGTCGCCGGCCGGCACGGTGCTCTTGGCGCCGGTGATGCTCCAGGCCTCGCCGCTGCGGCCGGCGCGGGTCTCGCAGACGTCGAGCTTGTAGCGCGCCGCCCGCTCGGTGTGGGCCAGCACCACCAGGGCCTCGCCGCTCGCGATCTTCGGCAGCCACGCCGACTTGACCGCGTCGGGGGCGTAACCGCCGATGATGCCGCTGGCGATCAGCGTCTGGCCGAGCGGCTCGAGCACGATGCCGCGGCCGAGTTCCTCCATCACCACCATGCCCTCGACCGGGCCCATGCCCATGCCGCCGTGGTCCTCGGAGATGTACAGGCCCGCCAGGCCCAGTTCGGCCAGTTCGCCGTAGACGCCGCGGTCGAAGCCGCCGGCCTTCACGATCGCGCGGCGGCGCTCGAAGTCGTAGCCCTTGTCGACCCACTTGCGGACGGCGTCTCGCAGCTGGTCCTGGTCGTCGGTGAAGTTGAAATCCATGTTGCTGCCTCTGTGGTGAGGAAAGATCAATGCGGCTTGCGCGTACGGATGTTGGGTTGATCAGCCGAGAACGGTCTGCGACACGATCGTCCGCTGCACCTCGTTGCTGCCGCCGTAGATCGTCGTCTTGCGCATGTTGAAGTAGGTCGCCGCCAGCGGCGCGATGTACGGCGCGCCGACGAACTCGCCTTGCCAGCCGGCATCCATTGCCTCACGGATCCACGGCAGCGAGTACGGGCCCGCGGCCAGCATCATCAGCTCGGAGTAGCGCTGCTGGATCTCGCTGCCGCGGATCTTCAGCAGGCCGGCGATGTCCAGCGAGTTCTTGCCCGACTGCTGCGCCGACAGCACGCGCAGCACCAGCATTTCCAGCGCCACCACTTCCACTTCGAGCTTGGCGACCTCGTCGCGGAAGCGCTGGTCGTCCCACACTTTCTCCGACTTCGCGATGCGCTTGAGGCGCTCGAGCTCGCGCTTGGCGCGGTTCACGTCGGCGATGTTGGTGCGTTCGTGCGACAGCAGGTGCTTGGCGTAGGTCCAGCCCTTGTTCTCCTCGCCGATCAGGTTCTCGGCGGGCACCTCGACGTTGTCGAAGAACACCTCGTTGACCTCGGGCTCGCCGTCGAGCATGTAGATCGGCCGCACGCTGACGCCCGGCGACTTCATGTCGATCAGCAGGAACGAGATGCCGGTCTGCGGCTTGCCTTCGGTGCTGGTGCGCACCAGGCAGAAGATCCATTCCCCGTGCTGCGCCAGCGTGGTCCAGGTCTTCTGGCCGTTGACGATGTACTTGTCGCCCTGGCGCTCCGCCCGGCACTTCAGCGACGCCAGGTCGGAGCCGGCGCCCGGCTCGCTGTAGCCCTGGCTCCACCACACTTCACCGCTGGCGATGCCGGGCAGGAAGCGCTTCTGCTGTTCCGCGTTGCCGAAGGTCATGATGACGGGCGCCACCATCACCGGGCCGAACGGGACGATGCGCGGCGCGCCGGCCAGCGCGCACTCCTCCTCGAACAGGTGCCGCTGCACGGCATTCCAGCCCGGGCCGCCGAACTCCTTGGGCCAGCCGTAGCCGAGCCAGCCTTTCTTGCCGAGGATCTTCGCCCAGCGCTGCATGTCCTCACGCGTGAGGCGCAGCGCGTTGTGCACCTTGTGCGAGATCTCGGGGGGCAGGTTCTCGCGCACCCAGGCGCGGATGTCCTGGCGAAACTGCTGCTCTTCGGGGGTAAACGCAAGATCCATGGAACTCTCCGAAACGTTGCCGCGATTATGTCTGTCGAGGGACTAGGCAGCTTGTCCGGGTTGCGACAAACCGAGTTGTTCGCGCACGTCTTGCAGTGCAGAACGCAGGGCGGCCACTTCATTTTCGAGCGCGGCGACGCGGCTCTCCAGTGCATCGCGTGGCATGTCGTGCGCCGCGGCGGCTGAAGCCTGCTCCACCGCGACCGGCCCGCACAGCAGGTGGGCCCAGCGCTGCTCGCGCATGCCGGGCGCGCGCGGCAGCAGCACGACCAGCGGGCCGCCTTTCTCCTCCGGGCGATCGCGCAGCTCTTCCAGGAACGCCTCCACCGACGAGATGTCGGCGAAGCGGTACCAGCGCTCGCTGTTGATGCGCAGCTCGCCCGCCGTCTGCGGCCCGCGCAGCATCAGCAGCCCGAGCAGCACGGCCGACTGCTCCGGCACGCCGACCGCGCGCTGGAAGTTGTGTTCCCAGCGCGCGACGCGGCCGCCGCTGGATTCGAACACCAGCGTCAGCGCCTTGAGCGAGTCCAGCGCCTCCTGCGCCTGCGCGTCGCCGACGTTCATCAGCGGATCGCGGCTGGTCTTCTGGTTGCAGCCGGCGACGACGGCGTTCAGCGTCAGCGGATAGCTGTCGGGGACGGTGCGGGCTTTTTCCATCAGCGTGCCGAGCACGCGGGCTTCGATGGGGGCGAGGGAAGGCAGGCGCATGGCTGGGATAATCCGGCGGACATGAAGAAGATCGTCATTCTGATCTCCGGCGGGGGCTCCAACATGGCCGCCATCGTGCGGGCGGCCCAGCGCGAGGGCTGGCGGGAGCGCCACGGGGCCGCGGTGGCCGCGGTGATCAGCAATCGCGCGGATGCCGGCGGCCTCGCCTTCGCGCGCGAGCACCGGATCGCCACCGAGGTGCTCGATCACAAGCAGTTCGCCAGCCGGGAAGCCTTCGACGCTGAACTGGCCAGCGTCGTCGACCGGCACCAGCCGGCGCTGGTGGTGCTGGCCGGCTTCATGCGCATCCTCACGGCCGGCTTCGTGCAGCGCTACGAAGGCCGGCTGCTCAACATCCATCCCTCGCTGCTGCCGGCCTTTCCCGGGCTGCACACGCACCGGCGCGCGATCGAGATGGGCTGCCGTTTCTCGGGAGCGACGGTGCACCAGGTGACGGCGGAGCTCGACTTCGGGCCGATCCTGGAACAGGCCGTGGTGCCGGTGCTGCCGGACGACACGCCCGAGTCGCTCGCCGCACGGGTGCTGACGCAGGAACACCTGATCTACCCGCGCGCGATCGCGCGCCTGCTGGCCACGGCCTGAAGCCCGCCCGGCATCGGGCCGCAATGGGACAATCGCGCCCATGCATCCCAAAGCCCTGCTCGACGCCTGTGCCGAGCTCGTCAAGCTCACCCTGAAGTTCGACCACCCCGCCGACGCGGTGGTGTCCCGCTACTTTCGCGACAACCGTTCGCTCGGCCCGCGCGAGCGGGCGACCCTCGCCGAAACCGTCTACACGGTGCTGCGCCGCAAGCTCCTGTTCGACCACCTCGCGCCATCGGGCAGCGGGCCGAAGGAGCGGCGCCTGGCCATCCTCGGGTTCAACGGGCCACGCGATTTCCTCAAGAGCGCGCTGACCGAGCAGGAGAAGAACTGGCTCGACCAGTGCGACAAGATCGATCCCGACGATCTCCTCGAGCGCCATCGCCACAACCTGCCGGACTGGCTCGCCCAGCCGCTCAAGGAGCAACTGGGCGGCGAGTTCTGGGCCCTGGCGGAAAGCCTCAACCAGCCGGCGCCACTCGATCTGCGCGTGAACACGCTGACCGACAAGCGCGACGACGTGCGGCAGGAACTGAAGCTCGCCGGCCTGGCCGCGCGGCCGACGCCGTATTCGCCGTGGGGGTTGCGGGTGGACGGCAAGCCGGCCGTCAACAAGCTCGACGCCTTCGCGCGCGGGGCCATCGAGGTCCAGGACGAGGGGTCGCAACTGCTGGCGCTGCTGCTGGACGCCAGGCGTGGCGAGATGGTGGTCGACTTCTGCGCGGGCGCCGGCGGCAAGACGCTGGCGATCGGCGCCGGCATGCGCAACACCGGCCGCCTCTACGCGTTCGACACGTCGGCCCACCGGCTGGACGCGCTCAAGCCGCGGTTGGCCCGCAGCAAGCTGTCGAACGTCCATCCGGCGGCCATCGCGCACGAGCGCGACGAGCGCATCAAGCGTCTGGCCGGCAAGATCGACCGGGTGATCGTCGACGCGCCGTGCTCGGGCCTGGGCACCTTGCGCCGCAATCCGGACCTCAAGTGGCGGCAGTCCATGCAGTCGGTGCAGGAGATGGCCGTCAAGCAGGCCGCGATCCTGGCCAGCGCCGCTCGGCTGCTCAAGCCGGGCGGTCGCCTGGTCTATGCCACTTGCAGCGTCCTGCCGCAGGAGAACGAGGAGATCGCCGCCGCGTTCGGGGCGGCGCAGCCGCAGTTCCAGCCGGTGGCCGTCGGCGAGTTGCTGGCGCAGTTGAAGGTGGAGCAAGCCGCCACCCTGTGCAGCGGGGGCGAGGGCGGGCAGCAGTACCTTCGGCTGTGGCCGCACCGGCATGCCACCGACGGCTTCTTCGCGGCCGCGTGGACCCGCGCGTAAACCCTTCCCGAGCGAGTGTCCCGGCGCGAGCAGGATTGAACCTTCCTGCCTAGAATCCCTCCTAGCTTGCTGGGCCTTTCGGCCCGCATCTTCAGGAAGGAAATCCCCCGACAATGTTGCTCCCCGATTGGGCCGTGCTGAACGCGGCAGTTGACTGGCTCGCCAACGGCCTGTGGAACCTGTCCTGGTGGCAGATCGTCGTCTACACGCTGGTGACGACGCACATCACGATCGCCAGCGTCACGATCTTCCTGCACCGCAGCCAGGCGCACCGCGCGCTGGACCTGCACCGCGTTCCCGCGCATTTCTTCCGCTTCTGGCTGTGGCTCAGCACCGGCATGGTGACCAGGGAATGGGTCGCCATCCACCGCAAGCACCACGCCCGGTGCGAGACGCCGGACGATCCGCACAGCCCGCAGACGCGCGGCATCGACACCGTCTTCTGGAAGGGTTCGGAGCTGTACCGCGCCGAGGCGAAGAACCTGGAGACCCTGGCCAAGTTCGGCCATGGCACGCCCAACGACTGGATCGAGCGCAACCTGTACTCACGGTTCAGCTGGCAGGGCGTGGGCCTGATGCTGATCCTGAACGTGGCGCTGTTCGGCGCCGCGGGGCTGGCCGTGTGGGCCGTGCAGATGGCCTGGATCCCGGTGACGGCGGCCGGCATCATCAACGGCATCGCGCATTACTGGGGCTACCGCAACTTCGAGGCGCCCGACGCCAGCACCAACATCTCGCCCTGGGGCCTGATCATCGGCGGCGAGGAACTGCACAACAACCACCACACGTACCCGACGTCCGCCAAGTTCGCCGTCAAGAAGTACGAGTTCGACCTCGGCTGGGTCTACATCTCGCTGATGAGCCGCATCGGCTGGGCGACGGTCAAGAAGGTGCCGCCCAAGCTGCGCCTGGGCGAGATCCGGCCGGTCGCCGACGAGAAGACGCTGGAGGCGCTGATCGCCAACCGCTACGAGGTGATGGCGCGCTACGGCCGCGAGATGCGGCGTGTGTGCAAGGCAGAAATCGCCGTGCTCAAGGGAAAGGGCGCCGACCTCTCGCCGTTGGAGGCCGCCAAGCGCTGGTTGCACCGGGACGAGGAGCGCGTGCCGGCGTCGGCGAAGCCCCAGCTGGCACAGGCGCGCGCCGCCCATCCGGTCCTGGACCAGATGGTCACCATGCGCGAGGAACTGCGGCAGATGTGGCTCAACACGAACCACTCGCGCGAGCAGCTCACGGCCGAGTTGCAGGCCTGGTGCCGCCGCGCCGAGGAAAGCGGAATCGTGGCGCTGCAGCAATTCGCCCTGAAGCTGCGCGCGGCGCACGCCTGAGCGGCAATCGCGCGGCGCTGCGCCGCGCGAGCGTCGTTTACTCGGCCTTGATCCTGGCCCGTTCGACGACCTGCTTCCAGCGCTTCTGTTCCTGGCCGATGAACTGGACGAACTGTGCCGGGCTGCCGCCAACCGACTGCGCGGCATCCAGGTTCAGGCGTTCCAGCGCGGCATGCGACTTCATGGCGGTCTGCGCGTCGCCCGCGAGGCGGTCGATGCTGGCCTGAGCCATCGACGCCGGCGCCAGGATCCCGTACCACTGCGTCATCTCGAAGCCCGGGAAACCTTGCTCGGCGACGGTCGGCACGTCCGGAAGCTGCGGCAGGCGCTGCGCCGAGCCGGTTGCAATGCAACGCAGCTTGCCGGCCTTGATGTGCTGCAGGATGGCCGACGCCCCCACCGAAGCCGCTTCGAGCCGTCCGGCGAGCAGGTCGGTCAGTTGCGGGCCGGTGCCCTTGTAGGGAATGTGCGTGATGAAGATGTTCGCCGTCATCTTCAGGTATTCCATGGCCAGGTGGCCGGCGCTGCCGTTGCCGGCCGATCCGTAGTTCATCATGCCGGGCCTGGCCTTTGCCATGGCGATGAACTCGGCCAGGTTCTTCGCCGGCACGCCCGGGTTCACCACGTACAGGCTCGGCACCTTCGCCAGGAGGCTCACCGGCCGGAAGTCCCGGTTCACGTCGTACGGCAGCCTGTCGAACATGTAGGGGTTCACGGCCAGGGTGCCGATGTGCCCCAGGATGATCGTGTGCTGGTCGGTTGCGCGCGCCACTTCGGCCATGGCGATGTTCCCGGAGGCGCCCGGCTTGTTGTCCACGAAGACGTTCTGCCCGAGCGTCTTGGCCATCTCCACCGCCGCCGAGCGCGCAATGATCTCCGAGCTGCCGCCTGGCGCGAACGGCACGACGAAGCGGATCGGCTTGGTGGGCCACGCCTGCGCGAACGCGCGCGCCGGCAACAGGCCGCCCATGGCGCAGGCGCCTGCGGCGCCCAGGAAGGTTCTTCTCGTGTGGGGCATGGGGAGTCCTCGCAGCCGGAGCCCGGCAGTGGCAGCAGGATATTCCCCGCGCCTGTCAGTCAGCTTTCAGGGCGGCCGCGGCGCCATGGCACATGGCCGGGCTGATCGGCCTGACGCTACCTGCTGTAACCGTCCGACATGGATTCGGTACCGCCTCGACATGACCCGGACACCGCGCCGCTGTTCAATGGCTTCATGGGGACGTGCCACGTCCCGCCAAAGGAGAATCCATGAACAAGCTCTTCGTCTCCGTGCTCGCCACCGCGGCCCTGGCTGCCGGCGGAGCGGCGTTCGCGCAGTCCGGTGGAGACGCCGAGGCCCAGGCGGGTTCGGCGTGGCGCAACCATCCCATGCAGCCGCAGACGCCGCCGAATCCCTACGCCGCGCAGGACGCGGCGCGCGGGTACGGTCCCGCGCGCGGCACGCCCGAGTACTACGGCAACAGCGGCTGGACCCCGCCGTCCGGCTACGTGTACCAGGGCACCGACCGCTGGGGCCGACCGCTGTACAGCCAGGCCATCCCGGCCTCGCCCTACATCCTGCATGACCGCGCCAGCCGCAACGATCGCGACGGCGACGGCGTGCGCAACCGCCGCGACCGGTATCCGGACGACTACCGGCGCTGGTGAGCGGCGTCCCGCTGCGCTGAGGCGACCGCAGGCTCGCCACGAGAGCCCCGAAAGGGGCTTTTCAATGGCTCGGTCACCTGGGGCGTTGTGATGCGGGTTCAAAACTCCGCGAACAGCTCGCGCTTGCGTTGCGCGTACCAGCGCAGCAGGCAGGGCTTGTCGCGGCATTGCGCATCGCGCTGCGCGCGGGCGAGCTCCGAACGTTGCCGCAGCCCGGCCGGGTCGCGCGCCACGTTCGCCGCCTGCGCCTGCAGGCGTGCCAGGTTGGCTTCGAGCTCGGTCAACTCCGGATCGGACCGGATGAGCTCGGCCGGCTGGCGCGCGCTCCTGGACTCGGTGGCGCCCGGCGCCCAGGGCCCGCCCCACGGCGGCTGCGCTCCGGCACCCAGGGTGGCCAGCGCCGGCGCTCCGGGCGCGTTCCAGGCGCCGTCCGCGTCCGCCGGGGCAAGGCGATCCGGGCCCTCGCGCAGCTTGCCGAGGGCCGCCACCCGCCGGGCGGCCATGCGGCTCTTGGAGGCGTCGCTGCCCAGCACCACCGTGTACGCGAGCAGGCTCTGCTCGAGCAGCCCTTCAGCCCGTTCCAGCAGCAGCGCGCGCGCCGTTTCGTCGCGCTGGACCTCCGCCGCTTCCAGGTACCGCTGTCCCAGCAACGATTGCACGTCCGCGACCGGCACCGAGACCCGCGGCGATCTGCCGGCCGCCAGCCCGCAGGCGACGAGCAGGGCCACTTCGCTGTCGCGCCAACGGCCCTGCCGAGCCGCGTCCCGCGCGGCGGCCAGGTAGCCGCGCACGCTCGGCGGTTCGGCTCCGGCGGCCGCCTGCAGGGTGAATCGTCCGTCACGGGCGCTGGCGGGCGCGAGCAGCGGCTCCACGCCACAGGCCGCCGCCACGGCGGGCGCCGCACCGGCTGCGGGCCGACTGGCCGGTGCCGCATTCGACGGGACGAGCTGGCTGGTGGCGTTCGCCGTCGCGCCGGATGAGGCCATGCCGGGCTCGAGGGCCGGCGCCATGGCCGGCAGCAACCAGGCGAACGACGCCCAGAGTGCCACCGCGCCGCCCACCATCACACCGGCGGCGAACGACCAGCCGCTGCGCTTCGAATCGGCCATGGCCCAGCATACGCCGCGCCCTGGCGGCGGGGGCTCCCGCATGACAGCATGGTGCGCCAGTCACACGCCGTCACGGCAGCTCGGCTGCGCCAAACAAAAAGCCCCGCGTCGCGGGGCTTCGTGAGCCGGCCTGCGCCGGCAGCGAAACGAGTGCCGGCCGCGAGGCCGGTTGCTCACTTCAGCTTGGTTTCCTTGTACTCGACGTGCTTGCGAGCCTTCGGGTCGAACTTCATGATCGACATCTTCTCGGGCGTCGTCTTCTTGTTCTTGCTGGTGGTGTAGAAGTGGCCGGTGCCCGCGGTGGACTCCAGCTTGATCTTTTCCCGGCCGCCTTTGCTGCTTGCCATGATGCTTTCCTTTCAGTGCGGGATCAGGCCTGGCCGCGGGCGCGCAGGTCCGCGAGCACGGCGTCGATGCCATTCTTGTCGATCAGGCGCAGTGCCGCGCTCGAGACGCGCAGGCGCACCCAGCGGTTCTCGCTCTCGACCCAGAAACGGCGGTATTGCAGGTTCGGCAGGAACCGGCGCTTGGTCTTGTTGTTGGCGTGGGAAACGTTGTTCCCGGTCACCGGGCCCTTGCCCGTCACGTCGCATACGCGTGCCATGAAGCACTCCGATATCGTCAAAACGGCAGTCACTGGCGGATGGCACGTCGGTGCCGGTCCTCGCTTCTGCCTCACCTCGCCAGAAGGGTGGCGGTAACCCGGGCCCTCGCGGGCCGGCTGCGTCGCCTCTCGGCTTCCCTCGCGGTTTCGCAGCAAAGCCCGCAATTATAGCCGCAAGCGCGATCCCGCCGCCGCGCGCGGCCGGCGCGGCCCGGATCAGACCGTCAGCTCGCCTGCTCCAGGAAGCGCTGGGCGTCCAGGGCCGCCATGCAGCCGGTGCCGGCGCTCGTGATCGCCTGGCGATAGACATGGTCCTGGACGTCGCCGGCCGCGAACACGCCCGGCACGCTGGTCATGGTCGCGAAGCCTTCCAGCCCCGTCTTCGTGATGATGTAGCCGTCCTTCATCTCCACCTGGCCCTTGAAGATGTCGGTGTTGGGATGGTGGCCGATGGCGATGAAGCAGCCTTGCAGCGCCAGGTCCTCGGTCGCGCCCGAGCGCACGTCCTTGATGCGCACGCCGGTCACGCCGCTGGCGTCGCCCAGCACCTCGTCGAGCGTGTGGAACAGCTTCAGCTCGATCTTGCCGGCCTGCACCTTCTCCATCAGCTTGTCGACCATGATCGGCTCGGCGCGGAACTTGTCGCGGCGGTGGATCAGGTACACCTTCTTCGCGATGTTGGACAGGTAGAGGGCCTCCTCCACGGCGGTGTTGCCGCCGCCGACGACGCTGGTCACCTGGTCCCGGTAGAAGAAGCCGTCGCAGGTGGCGCAGCCCGACACGCCCTTGCCCATGAACGCTTCCTCCGACGGCAGCCCCAGGTACTTCGCCGACGCGCCGGTGGCGATGATCAGGCTGTCGCAGGTGTACTCGCCGCTGTCGCCGCGCAGCCTGAACGGGCGCTGCGCCAGGTCGACCTGGTTGATGTGGTCGAAAACGATCTGGGTCTTGAAGCGCTCCGCGTGCTCCAGGAAGCGCTGCATCAGGTCGGGCCCCTGCACGCCGTGCACGTCCGCCGGCCAGTTGTCGACCTCGGTGGTGGTCATGAGCTGGCCGCCCTGCGCCATGCCGGTGATCAGCATCGGGGAGAGGTTGGCTCGTGCGGCGTAGACGGCCGCCGTGTAGCCGGCGGGGCCGGAACCGAGGATCAGGACTTTGGCGTGTTGGGTCGTTGGCATGATGGAAAAACCTGTATGGAAAACACCACAGCTCGGTGTACATTTTGCGGCCGAGCGGCAACTATGGCGCCGACGCGCAACGAAGTCCGCGCGGTCTGTCGGTCGATTGTAGGAAGCAGGTTCGCACGCGAGAGCGGAAGGAAGCAAAAAAGATGTCGATGCTGTCCAATCTGGAGCTGATTCGCCGGGTGCCCCTGTTCGCCCTGCTGACGGCCAACCAGGCGGAGTCGGTGGCGGAATCGGTGACCAAGCGGCGCTTCAAGCGCGGCGAGGTCATCGTGGAGCAGGGCGAGAAGTCCAACACCTTGTTCATCATCCTCACGGGCCGCGTGCGCGTGGTCACCTCCGACAAGCGCGGCCGCGAGGTCATCCTGGCCACGCTGCAGCCCGGCGACTACATCGGCGAGATGAGCCTGATCGACAACCAGGAGCACTCGGCCACCTGCCGCGCCGAAGTGCAGACCGACGTGCTGGTGCTGGGCCGCGCCGAGTTCGCCCGCTGCCTGCCGGAGAACAGTTCGATGGCCTACGCCATCATGAAGGGCCTGGTGCAGCGCCTGCGCCAGGCGGACCGCAAGATCGAGTCGCTGGCGCTGATGGACGTCTACGGGCGCGTGGCCCGCGCGTTGCTCGAATTCGCGCTGCCGGACCGCGAAGGCCAGATGACCATCAAGGACCGGATCTCGCGCCAGGACATCGCCAAGATGGTCGGCGCGTCCCGCGAAATGGTCAGCCGCGTCATGAAGGACCTGGAGGACCGCGGTTTCATCGAGACCCGCGAGGACGGCTCGATGCTGATCAAGGACCGGCTCAGCACCCTGGGGTAGCGCCGGTCATTGCGGCCTTCACAGGACTGGCGTCGCACGTTGTACCCGCGCCGCAGGCGCTCGCCTCGGCGCATGCCGTGCGGTAAGCTCGTGCGCACTTCATGACGTACTCCCTGGACACCTTGAACAACACCGGCGCCCGCGGGGCGCCGGCCCGCGGCGGCGTCAGCCGCTTCGCCCACGAAATCGCCCTGGTCCTCGGCGCCGCCGCCCTCCTGTTCTGGCTGCTGGCGCTCGTCACCTATTCGCAGCAGGACCCGGCCTTCTCCACTTCCGGCGCCGGCACCGGCGTGCGCAACCTGGGAGGGCACCTCGGCGCGTGGGTGGCCGACGCCAGTTACTTCCTGCTCGGCTTTTCGGCCTGGTGGTGCCTGGCCGCCGGCGTGCGTTCCTGGCTCGCCAGCCTGGCGCGCTGGATGCGGGGCGAGGACGCCGCCGAGCGCGCCACCGTTCGCGGCAAGGCCGCTTTCTGGGGCGGGCTCGCCTTGCTGCTGGCCGCCAGCACGGCGCTGGAATGGTCGCGCCTCTATCGCCTGGAACCGCATCTCCCCGACCACGCCGGCGGCGCGCTGGGCGCCACCGTCGGCCGCTGGGGGGTGCAGTGGCTCGGTTTCACCGGCTCCGGACTGGTCTTCGTGGCCCTGGTGGTGGTCGGCGCCGCGCTGGTGTTCCGTTTCTCCTGGGGCCAGGTCGCCGAGCGGCTGGGCGCCGGCATCGACGCGTGGTTCGAGGCGCGGCGCGAGCGGCGCGAGCAGGCCGAGGACGTCGCCCTGGGCCAGCAGGCGGCCCGCCAGCGCGAGGAGATCGTGCTGGAGGAGCGCATCGAGATCGAGGAGCACCACCCGGCACCAGTCCTGATCGAGCCGGCCAGGGTCGAGGCGCCCAAGAGCGAACGGGTGGCCAAGGAGCGGCAGAAGCCGCTGTTCACCGAACTGCCCGATTCGAAGCTGCCGCAGGTGGACCTGCTGGACACGCCGCCCGCGCGCCAGGAGACGGTGACCGCCGAGACGCTGGAGATGACCAGCCGCCTGATCGAGAAGAAGCTCAAGGACTTCGGCGTCGAGGTGCGCGTGGTACTGGCGCAGCCCGGTCCGGTGATCACCCGCTACGAGATCGAGCCGGCCACCGGCGTGAAGGGCTCGCAGGTGGTGAACCTCGCCAAGGACCTGGCGCGGTCGCTCAGCCTGGTGTCGATCCGCGTGGTCGAGACCATCCCGGGCAAGGCGCACATGGCGCTGGAACTGCCCAATGCCAAGCGGCAGTCGATCAAGCTGTCGGAAATCCTCGGCTCGCAGGTCTACAACGATGCGAAGGCCATGCTGACGATGGGCCTGGGCAAGGACATCGTCGGCAACCCCGTCGTGGCCGACCTCGCGAAGATGCCGCACGTGCTGGTGGCCGGCACCACCGGCTCGGGCAAGTCGGTGGGCCTGAACGCGATGATCCTGTCGCTGCTGTACAAGGCCGAGGCACGCGACGTGCGGCTGCTGATGATCGACCCCAAGATGCTGGAGATGTCAGTCTACGAAGGCATCCCGCACCTGCTGTGCCCGGTCGTCACCGACATGCGCCAGGCGGCCAACGGCCTGAACTGGTGCGTCGGCGAAATGGAGCGCCGCTACAAGCTCATGAGCAGGATGGGCGTGCGCAACCTGGGCGGCTACAACCACAAGCTGGACGAGGCCAAGGCGCGCGGGGAACTCATTCCCAACCCGTTCAGCCTGACGCCGGACGCACCCGAGCCGCTCGACCGGCTGCCTCACATCGTGGTGGTGATCGACGAACTGGCCGACCTGATGATGGTGGTCGGCAAGAAGATCGAGGAGCTGATCGCCCGCCTGGCGCAGAAGGCGCGTGCCGCCGGCATCCACCTGATCCTGGCCACGCAGCGGCCCAGCGTCGACGTGATCACCGGCCTGATCAAGGCCAACATCCCGACCCGGATCGCCTTCCAGGTCTCCAGCAAGATCGACAGCCGCACCATCCTCGACCAGATGGGGGCCGAGGCCCTGCTCGGCATGGGCGACATGTTGTACATGCAAAGCGGCACCGGGCTGCCGACCCGCGTGCACGGCGCCTTCGTCAGCGACGAGGAGGTGCACCGGGTCGTGTCGTTCCTCAAGCAGCAGGGCGGCGAGCCGAACTACATCGAGGGCATCCTCGAAGGCGGCACGGTGGACGACGACGGCGACCTGCTGGGCGGCGAGGGCGGCTCCGGCGAGAAGGACCCGATGTACGACCAGGCCGTGGAAGTGGTGCTCAAGAACCGCAAGGCCAGCATCTCGCTGGTGCAGCGCCACCTGAAGATCGGCTACAACCGCGCCGCCCGCCTGGTCGAGGACATGGAGAACGCCGGGCTGGTGAGCGCGATGAGCGGCAGCGGCCAGCGCGAGATCCTGGTGCCGACCCGCACCGAATAGCGCGCCGCCACGCGGGACGTTGTCCGACCCGGCTGGTGGACGCCCGCCGATGGGCCCGGACGGCGCGGATGGGCGACACTCCTTGAAACAGGTGCGATGCCGGGCTTCACCCGGCGTCCATGTCGGCCGGCCATGCTGCGGCCAACCACCCGAGTCACGGAGTCCCATGAAAAAGCTGATCGCATTCACCTTCCTCGCCGGCAGCCTGCTGGCCGCGCAGGCGTCCGGGCTGGACAGCCTGGAGAAGTTCGTCCAGACCGCCAAGACCGGCCGCGCCGAGTTCACGCAGGTCGTCACCTCGCCGGCGCGCGAAGGCCAGTCCGCCAAGACCAAGAAGTCGTCGGGCACCTTCGAGTTCGCCCGTCCCGACCGCTTCCGCTTCAACTACAGGAAGCCCTTCGAGCAGACCATCGTCGCCGACGGCCAGACGCTGTGGCTGTACGACGCCGACCTGCGGCAGGTCACCCAGCGCAAGCAGGCGCAGGTGCTGGGCTCCACGCCGGCCGCGCTGATCGCGTCCGCGCCCGACCTGGCGACGCTGCGCCGCGACTTCGAGCTGCAGGCGGCCGGCGAGAAGGACGGCGTGCAGTGGGTGCAGGCCACGCCGAGGAACAAGGAAGGCCAGTTGCACGGCATGCGCGTGGGTTTCCGCGGCGACCAGCTGGCCGCGCTGGAGATCCTCGACAGTTTCGGGCAGCGCTCCATGCTGACGTTCAGCAAGATGGAGGTCAACGCGCCCGTCGGCCCGGAAGTGTTCAACTTCAAGCCGCCGCAGAACGCGGATGTCGTGAAGCAATAAGGGTCGACCATTCCGGTAACCAGACGTTTCCTGTATAACGCGATGCTTCGCGTGTTACGGGAGCGGCCATGGAGATTCACGGCACGAACGGCGATGACCTGCTCATCGGTACTTCCGGCGACGACATTCTGCTCGGGCTCGACGGCGACGACGTCCTGCGCGGTGGCGCCGGGGGCGACGTGCTCGACGGTGGCGCCGGGCTGAACGATACGGCCGATTATTCGGACGCCTCCTCGGGCGTGGAGGTCAATCTCTGGATGAACCTCCACGCGGGCGCGGCGGCGGGTGACAGCCTCTTCGATATCGAAAACATCCTCGGCTCACCGTTTGCCGACACCATTGTCGGCAACGAATTCGCGAACCTGCTCGACGGGGCGGCCGGCGACGACACGTTGTACGGCCTGGCCGGGGACGATGTCCTGCGCGGTGGCCCCGGGGCCGATTGGCTCGATGGCGGCAGCGGCGCCGGCGACAGCGCCAGTTATGCCGGCGCCCCCGGTCCCGTGCTGGCGAGCCTCGCGACCGGCACCGCGACGGGCGGCGACGGCAGCGACACGCTCGCGAACATCGAGCGGCTGATCGGCTCCGGCTTCGACGACACGCTCTCCGGCGACGACTGGGACAACATGTTGCTGGGCGGGGCGGGCGACGACGCCTTGTCCGGCGCCGCGGGCTCGGACGTCATCGTGGGCGGCCTGGGCAACGACACCATCCACGGCGGCATCGGCGTCGACACGGTGGACTACCTGGGCGGCGGGACCGTGGCCGGCGTGGTCGTCGACCTGGGAGCCGGGACGGCTTCCGGCGGGGCCGGCAACGACCTTCTGTCGGGGATGGAGAACATCAGCGGTTCCGCTTTCGACGACATCCTGACCGGCGACGCTGGCGCCAACTTCATCGACGGCCATGCCGGCGACGACGTCCTGTCCGGCGGTGGCGGTCGCGACAGCTTCGTCGGAGGCGCCGGCAACGACACCATCGACGGCGGCGCGATCCTGGATCGCACGACCTACAAGGATCTCAACAGCGTCGGCTACGCCTCGTCCACATCGGCGGTGAACGTCGATCTCGCTTCGGGCATCGCGCAGGACGGGCTGGGCGGCACCGACACGCTGGCGAACGTCAATGCGGTCACGGGATCGGCGTTCGGGGACACGATCTCGGGCAGCAGCGATCCGACGCTGTACGAGCAGTTCGAAGGCGGCCTGGGCGCCGACTTCATCGACGGCGGCCAGCTCGACACGGTGCTGCAGCGCAATTCCAACCAGGCGAGCTACGCCGGCGCGCTCGGGCCGGTGAGCGTCGACCTGGCGGCCGGCGCCGCAAGCGGCGCGGCGGGCGCCGACACGCTGGCGAACATCAACCGGGTGGTCGGCAGCGGCTACGACGACACGCTGCTCGGCTCAGCGAGCGCGATGCCCGAACTGTTCGAAGGCGGCGCCGGCAACGACGTGATCGACGGCCGGGGTGGACTGGACATCGCGCGCTACGAGTCGGCGATCGCAGGCGTCACCGTCGACCTCGCCGCAGGGGTCGCCAGCGGCGGTCTTTCGGGCACGGACTCGCTGCACAACATCGAAGGGATCCAGGGATCGCGCTACAACGACGTGCTCGTGGGCGGCGCCCCGGCCAACGGCGCCGGAGCGCTCGACGGCCTGGAACTGTTCACCGGCAACGCGGGCAACGACACCATCGACGGCGGCGCCGGCTACGACGTCGCCGACTACAGCACCTCCACGTTCGGCGTCACGGTCACTCTCGGCGGCTCCAGCCAGGGCAGCGCTTCCGACGGCTGGGGCGGCGTCGACATCCTGGTCAGCATCGAGGGCGTCCGCGGCTCGGCCCAAGACGACTGGCTGACCGGCAGCGACAGCGGCGCGGTGGAAACCTTCGAGGGCGGGGCTGGCAACGACGTCATCGACGGCCGCGGCGGGCTGGACATCGTGGATTACCGGTTCGCACCCGCCAGCGTCACCATCGACGTGGGTGCGGGAACGGCCCTCGATGGGTACGGGACCAGCGACACGTTGAGCGGGATCGAGGACGTGCGAGGGTCCACCTTCGGCGACGTCATCACGGGCGACCGCGGCGCCAACCGGATCGAGGGAGGCGCCGGCAACGACACGATCAACGGCGGCGCCGGTTTCGACATCGCCGTCTTCAGCGGCGCGCAATCCGGGTACACGATCGTGCGGCGCGGCATTTCGGTCACCGTGACCGGCCCGGACGGCACCGACTCGCTGAGCGGCGTGGAGACGCTCAGCTTCAGCGACGGCGACCTGGTGCTCTGGGGCCCGGGCCTGCACGGCAAGGGCGGCGCCGCGATCGTCGGATCGTGGCCGGACCTGCTGGGGTAGCACGCGGCGGGCGAGGCACGAGTCAGCGGGGTCGGATCACGATTCAGGACGATGGTCTGGCCGGAGCGTGAGGTCGCCTACGAAATCGTGCTCTGACCCCGATGACGGCGCGGCCGGAGCGTCAGCGCTTCTTCCGCCGGCCAAACCGCAATCGGGGCCCCCCGATTGCTCCGTTGTTGCCCGGCCGAGGCTGAACGCGCGCCCGCTCTAAACTCCACGGGTGACGAAGAAGGTCCCCGCCGCCCACCAGCCGCTGGCCGAGCGCCTGCGCCCGCGCACGCTCGGGGAGGTGATCGGCCAGCAGCACCTGCTGGGCGCCGGCATGCCGCTGCGCATCGCCTTCGAATCCGGGCAGCCGCACAGCTGCATCCTGTGGGGGCCGCCGGGCACCGGCAAGACCACCATCGCGCGGCTGATGGCCGATGCCTTCGACGCGCAGTTCATCCAGATCAGCGCCGTGCTCGGCGGCGTGAAGGACATCCGCGACGCCGTCGAACAGGCGCAGCTCGCGCAGGGCACGGCGCTGGAGAACGCCGCCGGCGGCGGCGGCCGGCGCACCATCGTGTTCGTCGACGAAGTGCACCGATTCAACAAGAGCCAGCAGGACGCGTTCCTGCCGCACGTCGAATCGGGCCTGTTCACGTTCATCGGCGCCACCACGGAAAACCCGTCCTTCGAGGTCAATTCCGCGCTGCTGTCGCGGGCAGCGGTCTACGTGCTGCAGCCGCTGTCGGAGGCCGACCTGGCGCAGATCCTGGGCAAGGCGCAGGCGCTGGGCGCCGTGCCGGCGATCGACGAAGCGGCGCGCGACCGCCTGGTCGCCTACGCCGACGGCGACGCCCGGCGCCTCCTCAATACGCTGGAGACGCTCTCGGTCGCGGCCGCCAACGAACGGCGCGAGCAGATCACCGACGAATGGCTGCTCAAGGTGCTCGGCGAGCGCCTGCGCCGCTACGACAAGGGCGGCGAGCAGTTCTACGACACCATCAGCGCGCTGCACAAGTCGGTGCGCGGCTCCGACCCCGACGCCGCGCTGTACTGGCTGGTGCGCATGCTCGACGGCGGCGCCGATCCGCGCTACATGGCGCGCCGCATGATCCGCATGGCGGCCGAGGACATCGGCCTCGCGGACCCGCGGGCGCTGCGGCTGGCGCTGGACGCCGCCGAGGTCTACGAGCGGCTGGGCACGCCGGAGGGCGAACTGGCGCTGGCCGAATGCATCGTCTATCTCGCCATGGCGCCCAAGTCCAATGCCGTCTACGTGGCGTACAACGAGGCACGGGCGCTGGTGAAGAAGGATGGCACCAGGCCGGTGCCCCTGCACCTGCGCAATGCGCCGACGAAGCTGATGAAGGATCTCGACTACGGCCGCGACTACCGCTACGCGCACGACGAGGAAGGCGGGTTTGTCGCCGGGGAGAACTACTTCCCGGAAGGCATGAAGCCGCCGCAGTTCTACCGGCCGGTGGAGCGCGGGCTGGAGATCAGGATCGCCGCCCGGTTGGCGGAATTGCGCGAACTCAACAAAGCCCGACGCGGCTGACCTGCGTCAACTCCGCGGCCGCAGTCCCTAGGGAGAACCCGGGGGAAACGGAGACTTTCTGCCTCAACCGCTCGCTACAATCCAACCCGCAGAACCCGCCTGAGGACTCGTGGCGGGTTTTTTGCTGATGGGCCGCGGCGTCCACAAGACGCGGCGGCCGCGAGGCGGCGCATTTCGCCCGGGCGAGGCGCCGGTGGGGACGCCGGTACAACACGGAGAAGTTCTATGGAAATCCTGCTGCAGCAGATCATCAACGGTCTGGTCCTGGGCAGCATGTACGCGCTGGTGGCGCTCGGCTACACCATGGTGTACGGCATCATCAGCCTGATCAACTTCGCCCACGGCGAAGTCCTGATGATCGGCGCGCTCACCAGCTGGGCGATCATCATGGGCATGCAGGAGGCCATGCCGGGCATGCCGGGCTGGCTGATGTTGCTGGTCTCGACGCTGATCGCCTGCGTGGTCGCCTCGGCCCTCAACTACACCATCGAGAAAGTGGCCTACCGGCCGCTGCGCGACAGCCCGCGGCTGGCGCCGCTGATCACCGCCATCGGCATGTCGATCCTGCTGCAGACGCTGGCGATGATCATCTTCAAGCCCAATTACAAGCCCTATCCGACCTTGCTGCCGCCGACGCCGTTCCAGGTGGGCGGGGCCGTGATCACGTCCACCCAGATCATGATCCTGGGGCTGACGGCGATCTGCCTGGCAGTGCTGATGTACCTGGTGAACTACACCAAGCTCGGACGCGCGATGCGCGCCACTTCCGAGAATCCCCGGGTGGCGGCGCTGATGGGCGTGCGGCCCGACACGGTGATCTCCGCCACCTTCGTGATCGGCGCCGTGCTGGCGACGATTGCCGGCGTCATGTACGCGTCCAATTACGGCACGGTGCAGCACACCATGGGCTTCCTGCCGGGGCTGAAGGCGTTCACGGCGGCGGTGTTCGGCGGCATCGGCAACCTCGCCGGGGCCGTGGTCGGCGGCATCCTGCTGGGCCTGATCGAGGCGATCGGCTCCGGCTACATCGGCGTGCTCACCGGCGGCGTGCTGGGCAGCCACTACTCCGACATCTTCGCGTTCATCGTGCTGATCGGGATGCTCACGCTGCGGCCGTCCGGGCTGCTCGGCGAACGCGTGGCCGACCGGGCCTGAGGAGAAGACGCATGCTGCACTTCATCAACAAGGGCAATCGCACGCTGGTGGTCGGCCTCTCGGCCATCGCGCTCCTGGTCCTGCCGCTGCTGCTGCAGTCGCAGGGCAACGCCTGGGTCCGCATCGCCGACACGGCGCTGCTCTACGTGCTGCTGGCGCTGGGCCTGAACATCGTGGTCGGCTACGCCGGCCTGCTGGACCTGGGCTTCGTCGCGTTCTACGCGATCGGCGCGTACATGTTCGGCCTGCTCGCCTCGCCGCACCTCACCGACAGCTTCGAGTGGATCGGCGCGATGTTCCCCGAGGGCCTGCACATGCCGCTGTGGATCGTGATTCCGGCGGGCGCGTTCCTGGCCGGCATCTTCGGCATCCTGCTGGGGGCGCCGACGCTCAAGCTGCGCGGCGACTACCTGGCCATCGTGACCCTGGGCTTCGGCGAGATCATCCGCGTGTTCCTCAACAACCTGGACCACCCGGTCAACATCACCAACGGTCCGAAGGGCCTGAACCAGATCGACCCGCTGCACTTCTGGGGGCTGAACCTCGGGCGGCCGCTGCAGATCGGCGACTACGAGCTGGCCTCGGTCACGCTCTACTACTACCTGTTCCTGGGACTGGTGCTGGTGAGCATCGTGATCTGCCACCGGCTCGAGCTCTCGCGCATCGGGCGCGCCTGGATGGCGATCCGCGAGGACGAGATCGCCGCCAAGGCGATGGGCATCAACACCCGCAACATGAAGCTGCTGGCGTTCGGCATGGGCGCCACGTTCGGCGGCGTTTCCGGTGCCATGTTCGCCGCCTTCCAGCAATTCGTTTCGCCCGAGTCGTTCAGCCTGATGGAGTCGGTGATGATCGTCGCCATGGTGGTGCTGGGGGGCATCGGCCACCTGCCGGGCGTGATCCTGGGCGCCGTGCTGCTGTCGGCGCTGCCCGAAGTGCTGCGCTACGTGGCGAGCCCCTTGCAGGCGATGACCGACGGCCGGCTCGACTCCGCCATCCTGCGCCAGCTGCTGATCGCGCTGGCGATGATCATCGTGATGCTGATGCGCCCGCGCGGCCTGTGGCCGGCGCCGGAGCACGGCCGGTCGCTGACCCGGCGCGCCGCCGCCGCGACCCCGCCGGCCGCCACCGCCGTCGTGAAGTGAGGGCGGCCATGGCAGAAATCATCCTTCGCGTCGTCGACATCTCCAAGCGCTTCGGGGGCCTGCAGGCCTTGAGCGGCGTCGGCATCACCATCGAACGCGGCCAGGTCTACGGCCTGATCGGGCCCAACGGCGCCGGCAAGACCACGTTCTTCAACGTCATCACCGGCCTGTACACGCCCGACAGCGGCACCTTCGAGTTGGCCGGCAAGCCGTACCGGCCCTCGGCCGTGCACGAGGTCGCCAAGGCCGGCATCGCCCGCACGTTCCAGAACATCCGGCTCTTCGCGGAGATGACCGCGCTCGAGAACGTGATGGTCGGACGGCACGTGCGGACCCACTCGGGACTGGTCGGCGCGATCCTGCGCACGCCCGGCTTCAAGCGCGAGGAACACGAGATCGAGGAGCGCGCCCACGAACTGCTGGAATACGTCGGCATCGGCAAGTACGCCGACTTCAAGGCGCGCACGCTGTCGTATGGCGACCAGCGGCGGCTGGAGATCGCCCGCGCGCTGGCGACCGATCCGCAGCTGATCGCGCTGGACGAACCGGCGGCCGGCATGAACGCCACCGAGAAGGCGCTGCTGCGCGAACTGATCGACCGCATCCGCAACGACAACCGCACCATCCTGCTGATCGAGCACGACGTGAAGCTGGTGATGGGCCTGTGCGACCGCGTCACCGTCCTCGACTACGGCAAGCAGATCTCCGAAGGCACGCCGGGCGAGGTGCAGCGCGACGAGCGGGTGATCGAGGCGTATCTGGGCAAGGGCAACGCCGCGCACGCGCTGCCGACGGGGGAAGCGGCATGAACACTCCGCTGCTGAAAGTCAGGGGCCTGAAGGTGGCCTATGGCGGCATCGAGGCCGTCAAGGGCATCGACTTCGAGGTGAACGAGGGCGAACTGGTCACGCTGATCGGCTCCAACGGCGCCGGCAAGACGACCACGATGAAGGCGATCACCGGCACGCTGCCGATGAACGACGGCGACATCGAGTACCTGGGCCAGAGCATCCGCGGCCGCGGCGCGTGGGACCTGGTCAAGGACGGCCTCGCGATGGTGCCGGAAGGGCGCGGCGTGTTCACCCGCATGACCATCGCCGAGAACCTGCAGATGGGCGCGCACATCCGCAACGACCACGCGGAAGTGGCCGCCGACCTCGAGAAGATGTTCGCGCTGTTCCCGCGCCTGAAGGAGCGCCGCGACCAGCTGGCCGGCACGCTGTCGGGCGGCGAGCAGCAGATGCTGGCGATGGCGCGCGGCCTCATGAGCCGGCCCAAGGTGCTGCTGATGGACGAGCCCTCGATGGGCCTGTCGCCGATCCTGGTCGACCGGATCTTCGAAATCGTGCGCGACGTCTCGGCGCAAGGCGTCACCATCCTGCTGGTGGAGCAGAACGCCAGCCGCGCGCTGCAGATCGCCGACCGCGGCTACGTGATGGATTCCGGGCTGATCACGATGCAGGGCGAAGCGAAGAAGATGCTCGACGACCCGAAGGTGCGGGCCGCGTACCTGGGCGAATGAAACCCGGCCAAAAGGTACGCCCGCGGACCTTGCGATCCGCGGGCGTCCCGCCTTCCGGCGTCCCTGAGCTTTTTTCGATTCTTCCCTGAGCTGTTCTTCTAGTACCGGTACTGCAATCCCAGGCTGGTGGACCGCACCGGGTCGCGGCCGCCGCTGGCGAACCGGAAATCGTTGCTGTCCCACTCCAGCGTCGCCGACAGCCGCGGCGTGAAGTCGTAGCTGACGCCCGCGCCGTACGACAGGCCCATGCCGCGTTCGGTGCCGCCGGCGATGCCGCTGCCCGCCAGCGTGGAGGTCTCGGTGCGCCCGTAGGTCGCGCCCACCTTGCCGAATACGCTGAACTGCCATCCCACCGGTGCCTTGCCCACCAGGCTGAGGTTCAGGCCCTGCGCCTTCGTGGTTCCGCCAGCACGGTCGATTCTGCCGAGATCGAGATAACCGAGCTCGACCCCCCAAAAATTCCCGGACATCGCGCCGGCGGTCACCTTGACGGACTGGTCGGACTTGTCGCAGACGAAGGCGACGCCGCCGCAGTCGAGGCTGTAGCGCGAGCGGCCCAGGCTCAGGCCCAGGTAGCCGCGGGGCTTGCCGAACCAGTCGCCGCCGGTGGCGGAAGGGCCGGAGCCAGGGGCGGTCTGCGCCGACGCGGCACCCCAGAACGCTGGCGCGGCGGCGAGAACCACACACACGACGCTTCGCAGGGCTGCCATGACGGCTCCTTTTTCGTGACTGGCAGAGTCACTGTAGCCAGCGGTAACGGATGGGCGTGTAAGACAAACCGCACAAGGGCCGTAGGACTCAACAGCCGTTGGCCGGAAGCGACAGAAGGCCCCCCGTCAATCCACTTTCGCTCCGGAGATCTTCACGATCTTCTGGTACTTGGCAAGCTCGGCCTGCATGAAGCGGCCGAATTCCTCGGGGGTGTTCGTCACCGGCTCGGCCATCAGCGTGGCGAAGCGCGTCTTCGCCTCCGGCGTCTGCAGCGCCGCCACGAAGGCCTGGTTCAGGCGGGCGACCACGTCCTTCGGGGTGCCGGCGGGCGCGACCAGGCCCCACCAGGTATCCACGGCGAAGCCGGGGATCGTGGCGGCCACCGGCGGCACGCCCGGGAGCGCGGCGGACGGCTGGAGCGTGGTCACGGCCAGCGCCTTGAGCTTGCCGGCGCGGATGTTGGGGGCCGCCGTCGCCAGGTTGTCGAAGTTGAAGTCGACCTGGCCCGACAGCAGCGCCAGTTGCGCCGGGTTCCCGCCGTTGTACGGGATGTGCACGGCGAAGATGCCGGCGCCTTGCTTGAACAGCTCGCCCGCCAGGTGGCCGGCACTGCCGTTGCCGCCGCTGCCGTAATTGAGCTTGGCGGGGTTGGCCTTGGCGTACGCGATCAGGTCGCGCAGCGTGTTGATCTTCAGGCGGGCGGCGGTCTCGGCGTTCATCACCAGCACGTTGGGCACCCGCACCATCTGCGTGATCGGCGCGAAGTCCCTGGCCGCGTCGTACGGCATCTTCGAGAACAGCCACGGGTTGATGGCGTGGGTCGCCACGGCGGAGATGCCGATGGTGTGGCCGTCCGGGGCCGCCTTGGCCACGGCGACGGCGCCGATGTTGCCGCCGCCGCCCGGCTTGTTCTCGATGATCACGGTGCCCAGGCTGTCCTTCACGCGCTCGGCCAGGACGCGGGCCGTGACGTCGATCGGGCCGCCCGGCGCGTACGGCACGATCAGGCGGATGGGGCGGTTCTGCGCCTGGGCCCAGCCGGCGGGAAGGGAGAAGGCCGCGGCGGCGGCGAGCGAGGCAAGGATGAGGTTTCGGCGAGTCATGGCGGTATTGTGCAGAAATGCCGGAAGAGGCAACGCGCCTCCCTGGAATGGTCGAGCTGAACATCCGACGGAGAAGTGCCGATATCCATCCGCCTGCTGCTCGCCGCGACGCTGTAATGCCGCCGGCGGCGAGGCAAAGTGGGTCCCCCGGGAAGGCGGCGGCGAGTATCACGCTAGCGAATGGATGCCATCACTATTAAAAAGTGGCGGAATATCGGTACAAACCCTAATATTCGGGCATCCGCTCAGCGCTGTTGCCGGGCGCTACGAAAGGGAAACCCGAAATGTCCGCCAGCGTCACCCACGTCAATCATCAGGGCGACCACTACCACCAGGTGCGCGCCGAGTTGGCCCAGCAAAGCTATGAGCACACCGTGTTCACGCTGCGGCTGGTCGGCCGGTTCGCCAGGCGCGCGGCAACGGCCGTCGGCCAGGCGCTCATGCGCTGGGCCGTCGCGTACGAGAAGACCGCCCAGCAGCGCATCATGCGCGAGCTGGCGCTGAGCCACCCGAGCCTGGTCGCGGAGATCCGCGCCGCGCGCTCCACCGCCGCCGCGGAAGCGGCCCGCCGCTCCCCCGTGATCGGCATGTGGGAGTGAAACTCGCCGGGCGGCGGCCTTCGCGGCCACCGCCCGACTGACGGCCGCGGCCAGGGGCAGGCTGCTGCCGTCGCGCTGCCAGGCAGCGCCGCTTGCGTTCACGGTTCGTTCAGCGTGCCGCCCGCACACTCCTTCCATCCAAGAAGGAGTCCCCGATGAACCGCTCGATCCTTTCCCGAATCCTGGTGCCGGCCGTCGCCGCAGCCACCCTCGGCGCCGCGGCCGTCGCCAATGCCGCTCCCGACGTGTACCTGTCCGTGCAGCTGCCGGTTCGCGCTGCAGCGCCTGCCTACGTGTACGACGCCGCGCCCGGCTACGGCGGCGAGTGGCGCCATGACGATGACCGATACGACGACCGGCGCCGCGACCGCCGTGCCGAGCGGCGCGCGTGCCGCGCCGCCGCCTGGGACCCCGGCGCCCGCTACTGGCCGGGCCAGCGGGTCTGGCGCAACGGCGACGTGTACGTGGCGACCCGCCTGTCGGCTTCCGTCTGGAACGTGAACAGCCCGCCCGAGTGGACGCCCAACTACTGGGCACCGGTCAACTGCTCGCCGCGCGACGACCGGCACGCGTGGCAGGGCCGCCGCGGCGACTGGCGCTGATCGGGGGCGATGGCGCTGCTCAGGGACGCGGCAGCGCCACGTCGACGCGGGCGCCGCCGAGCGCCCCGCGCGACAGCTTCAACTCGCCGCCGTGGCTCGCGACCAGTTCGTTCACCACCGCCAGGCCGACGCCATGCCCCGGCACGCGTTCGTCCATGCGCACGTGCAGCCGCAGGATCGCCTCGGTGTCGGTGAAGCCCGGCCCGTCGTCCTCCACCGCCAGCCGCAACCGGTCCGCCTCGAGCCAGGCGCGCGCCTGCACCCGCTGCCGAGCCCACTTGGCGGCGTTGTCCAGCAGGTTGCCGGCGATCTCGAACAGGTCGCCTTCGTCGATGCGCCAGGCCAGGTCGGCCGGGCATTCGACCTCGAACGTCAACTGCTTCTCCGCATGGACCTTCACCAGGGCATCGCGGATGCGCTGCAGGACCGGCGCGACCGGCAGCGGCGCCGCGAAGCGTGACGTGCCTTGCGCGGCCGCGCGCCCGAGCTGGTGCCGCACGATGTCGTCCATGCGGTCCACCTGTTCGCGCACCGTGCCGGGCAGCCGCTGCGGCTCGTCGAGCGCGCTGCGCAGCACCGCCAGCGGTGTCTTGAGGCTGTGCGCCAGGAAGCTCAGCGCTTCCTGGTAGCGCGTTTGCCGCACCCGCTCGTGCCGGATCAGGGCGTTGAGGTTGTCGGTGAGGGCGGCGATCTCCCTCGGATAGCTGCCTTCGATGCGACCCTGCGCGCCGCTCTCGACGCCGTGGATCTCGGCGGCCACACGGCGCAGCGGCGCCAGCCCCCAGCGCAGCAGCAGGCCCTGGGCCAGGAGCAGCAGCACGCCGGCGCCGCCCAGCCACGTCCACAAGGTGCGCGCGAACACCGCCAGCTCGCGCTCGAAGGCGGCGCTGTCTTCCAGCACGGTGAGCACCAGCGGCGCCTGGTGCCGGCCGGCGGCCCAGTTCACGCCGTAGCTGGTCGCCAGGAAGCTGCGGCCGGCGCCCTGGACGACGTCGTGCCGCCACTGGCCGGCCGCCACCTGCACCGCCGGAAACGGCGGATCGGCGCCGAGCGTGGACGGCGAGTGCCAGCGTTCGTCGCGCTTGACGTTGCGGATGCTCGCGTACAGGCCCGACTGCGGCAGCGTGAGCCGCGGCTCGGCGAACCCGGGCGGCATCACGAGCGCGCCCGCCTCGTCGAGCTCGGCGCGGGCCAGCAGCAGGTAGATCGTCGTCTGCAGCCGGCCGAAGTGGACCGCCCGCACGCTGTCGGCATGGGCGCGCTGCACCGCCAGCCCGGCCCCGGCGATGAAGGCCAGCAGCACCAGCGCCGCCCCCACCAGGAGCCGGGTGCGGATCGAGCGGGCGGGCCTCATGCCAGCGCGAAGCGGTAGCCCCGGCCGCGCACCGTCTCGATCGGCGCGAGGCTGCCGCCCGCATCGAGCTTGCGCCGCAGCCGGCCGATCAGCACTTCCAGCACGTTGCTGTCGCGGTCCTCGCCATGCGGATAGAGATAGTCGGCCAGTTCCTGCTTGGTCACCACCCGGGCCCGCTCGCGGACCAGGTACTCCAGCAGGCGGTACTCGAAGGCCGTGAGTTCCACCGGCTCGCCGTGCAGGCGGACCGATTGCGAGGAGAAGTCGATGGCCAGGGGCCCGAGCGTGAGCACCTCGCTGGCCGCCTTGATGGCGCGCCGCAGCAGGGCCTTCACGCGGGCCGCGAGTTCCGGATACTCGAACGGCTTGACCACGTAGTCGTCGGCGCCGGCCTCCAGCCCCGCGACCTTGTCCTGCCAGCTGCCGCGCGCCGTGAGGATCAGCAGCGGGATGGCCCGGCCCGCGGCGCGCAGGCGCTGCACGATGGTCAGCCCGTTGACCTTGGGCAGGCCCAGGTCGACGATCGCCAGGTCGAACGGATATTCCTGCGCGAGGAAGAGCCCTTCGGCGCCGTCCGCCGCCTGGTCGACCCGGTAGCCCTCGGCTTCCAGCTGCCGGGCCAGCCCCTGCCGCAGCGCGTCGTCGTCCTCGATCAGCAGCAGGCGCACGGCCGGTCCGTCGCTATTGCGCCTGCCCGCTGGCCACGTCGACCAGGATCACCCGCACTTCGCCGCTGGGTGTCAGTACCTTGACCCGCCACACCGGCCGGCCACCCGACTCGGCCTGTTCCACGGCCAGCACCCGGCCGCCGGTGGCGCGCTGCGCGATGGCGGCGGCCGCGTCACGGCTGACGGCGGCCCAGGCCGGGGCCACGTTGGCCGCGAGCAGGGCGGCGCAAAGAAGGGTGCGAAGGAGGTTCACGGCGCGTGCGCGATCAATAAGGGCGATGGTACGCCCGCGGTTCCACCGGCGTCACCGACACGCGCACCGGGACGGTCTGCCCCGGCTGCTCGCTGGTCACGATGGTCGAGAGGTGGCCGCGGTAATCGTAAGTGACGCGGTAGCCGGTAAGGCGCTGCTGCGTGTCGTACACGGTGCGGCAGGAACGTACTTCGCGCTGCGCCGGCGCACCGGCCTGCGCCCAGCCGCCCGCGAGGCGGTCGCCGGCAATCGCGCCGATCACCGCACCCGCCGCCGTGGCGGCCTCGCGGCCGTGGCCCTTGCCCACCTGGTTGCCCAGGAGGCCGCCGGCCAGCCCGCCGATGATCACGCCGCCGTAGCCGCCGGCCGCCGGCTGCGCTTCGGTGACCCATTGGCTGGTGCATTCCTCGCGCGGCAGCTGCACCGTCTCGTACTGCGGTTCGACGCTTTGCACCCTGGCGTTGTCGACGAACGATTGGGCCTGGGCGGCCGCGGCGGTCAAGGCCAGCAGGGGAAGAAGCGAAAGGCGTTTCATGGGACTGTCCCTCGTGTTGTGGTGCGCGCAGCGTAAGCCGCGGCGCGTGAACGGAACCTGAACGAAGGCCGAAACGCTGATTTACACCGCGTTGACGCGGTACCGGCGAAGGCGCCGGATCCGTTCAGAATCCGTTCACGCAGCGGGGAGCACCATGCGACGCATCACAACCCAGGAGATCGTCATGAAAGCACTCCCCACCAAATCGCTGGCAGCCGCCGGCCTGGCGCTGGGCCTGTTTGGCGCTGCCTCTGCCGCGCATGCGGGCCGCGGCGAAGTGCACCTTTCCGTCGGCGTCCAGCCGGCATCGAGCTATTACGTCCAGCCGGCGCCGGTCTATGTGCAGCCGGCGCCGGTGTACGTCCAGCCGCGGCCGGTCTACGTGCAGCCGCGCCCGGTCTACGTCCAGCCGGCCCCGTACGGCTACACGCGGCATGACGGGTGGGACGACCGGCGGTGGCAGCGGCGCGGTCCGTACGGCGACCGCGACGGCGACGGCATTGCCAACGTGTATGACCCGGACAGCCCGCGCAACCGGCGCCATGGGCGCATGTACGGTCCGTGGGGCGACCTGGACCGCGACGGCATCCGCAACATCGACGATCGCGACCGCGACGGCGACGGCGTTCGCAACCGCCGCGACCGCGCGCCGGAGAATCCGTACCGGTATTGAGGCATGAGCGGCGGCAAGTCACTGCCGCCATGCTGCTGCAACGCTGCGCGACATGAGCACGGGCCGGCCGTGAGCGGGCGGCGCGGCCGCCCGCAGGTACACTTCAGCCGCCGCGAAGGATCACGCGCGTGGTCCGCGCCGGGAACTCGATACACCTTTCGGGTTTGCTCCGCGCGCCAGGCAGCCTACGCTGATACAGGAAGGTTGTGTGAACAGGCGCCGGTAGCGCCTGCCCGAGCGCGGCGGCTGCCAGCCACGCGTCGCGGCAAGGCGCACACCGCCACATCCGACCACCATGGGTTCGTTCCGTCAGCTGCTGCTCGTTGCCTTCATGCTCATCGCCGCCTTGCTCGGTGCGACGGCCCTGCGCGCCGTGGTCACCCTGGACCGGCTGATGGCGCAAAGCAGCGAGGAATCGGTGCGCGCGCTCGAACTCAGCGGTGCCTCCCACGCCCTGGCGGCCCGCACTGCCGCGATGGAACGGGCGGCGCGCCAGTCACTCGTGCTCAACGACTCGCTGCTGCGCCGCCGCTTTGAAGAAGAGATGCAGGCGGCGCGCAGCACGCTGCAGCAGCTCGCCGAGGACGGTGTGGCGCAGCAGGACGCGGTCGAGTGGCGGGAACGGCTGGACGCCATCGTCGGGTTGCTGGACGGCCCGCCGGCGACGGCACTGGACCGGGAGCGCGATGTCGCGGCCGCCTTCCGGGAGCTGGACGAGATCACCAGCCGGCTCGCCGGCAGCGTGCAGGCGGCCATCCAGCAGCGCAACGGCGCGTTGCAGGCGCGCCTGGAGGCGAGCCGTGCCCGGCTGATGCAGCAGGTGCTGGCCGCGATCGTGCTGGCGATCGTCCTGGCCGTCGCCATGGGGCTTTGGCTCGCGCGTCCTTTCAGGCGGCTCCAGCGGGCGATTCTCGCCCTGGGCGAGAACCGCCTCGACCAGCCGATCCACATCCGGGGGCCCTCCGACGTCCGCCGGGTGGGCCAGCAGCTCGACTGGCTGCGCCTGCGCCTGATGGAACTCGACGCCGACAAGGCCCGTTTCCTGCGCCACGTGTCGCACGAACTGAAGACGCCGCTGGCCGCCTTGCGCGAAGGCATCGCCCTGTTGCGCGACGGCGTGGCCGGCAAGCTCGGCAGCGACCAGCAGGAGGTCGTCGGGATCCTGCATCAGAATGCGTTCGCGCTCCAGGGCCAGATCGAGGCGCTGCTGCGGTTCAATGCCGCCGCCTTCGAGGCACGGCAGCTCCGGCGGCGCCCCGTCGACCTGCTCGAGCTGGTGCGCGAGCAGGTGCAGGCGCAGCGTCTGCAGTGGCAGGCGCGGCGCCTGTCGGTGCAGGTCGAAGGCACGCCCGCCACGCTGTCGGTGGACCCGGACAAGCTGGGGGCAGCCGTCGCGAACCTGCTGTCGAACGCGATTCGTTACTCTCCCGAAGGAGCCAAGATCATTCTCAATGTCTCCACCGGCGCCGAAGGCGTCCGGATCGACGTGCGCGACGAAGGCCCGGGGGTCGCGGACCAGGACCGCGAGCGCGTGTTCGAGCCCTTCTATCGGGGCGAGCGCCAGCCGCGCGACGCGGTGCGCGGCAGCGGCATCGGCCTGTCGATCGTCAACGAGTACGTGGCCGCCCACGGCGGCCGTGTCCGGCTCCTGCCGGCCGGCCGCGGCGGGCATTTCCGCATCGAGCTTCCGCATGCAGCCTGATCGCCTCTGCCCCTCGTGGCGCGCTGCGTTCTCCATCATGGCCGCGTCGATGGCGATCGGCGGCTGCGCGCTGTTGCCCCCGCCGTCGCCGTCGCCGGTCCCGGCGGTCGTCGCCGCGCCGCCGCCGCCCGCGCCTGCCGTGCAGCCGCCACCATCACCGGCACCGGCACCGGCAGCCCCCGTGCAGTTGCCCCCCGCGCCTGTCCACCCGCTCGAGCAGGCGCTGGCGCATGCCGACCGCGCGCGCACCATGTCTGCGGCCGAACTGGCCCAGGAGATCGCCCGCGTCGGCGACGGCGGCGACACGGGAATGGGCATCATGCAGGCCAGCCTGCTGCTCGCGCAGGCGCGCGGCCCGGCGAACACCGCCCGAGCCCAGATGCTCCTGCAGCGCCTGCTGGCTCGCGGCGACGCGCAGTCCCGCGCGCTGCATCCGCTGGCGCGCCTGCTCGCGGCGCACTTGTCCGAGTCCAGGCGCGCCGATGAACACAACGAGCGCCAGGCACAGCTGTTGCGGGACACGCAGCGCCGCGCCGAGCAGCTCAGCGAGCGGCTGGAAGCCGTGCGCGCGATCGAGCGCAGCCTGCCGTCCCGGCCGGGTGCCGGCGCGTCGGCGCCCACGCGCCCGTGAGAATGCCCATGTCAGCCGAAGCCCCCACCCAGCCACCATCCGCGCCGCATCTCCTCGTGGTCGACGACGATCCCGACATGCTGCGGCTGCTGTCGATGCGGCTCGCCGCGGCGGGCTACCGCGTCACGACCGCGCCTTCGGCGGAAGCTGCGCTGGTCCAGATGGAGGCGCAGCGGCCGCAGCTGGTGCTGAGTGACGTGCGCCTTCCGGGCCGCGACGGACTGGCACTGTTCGGCGAGATCCGCCGGCGCCACCCCTCGCTTCCGGTGATCCTGCTGACCGCGCACGGAACGATTCCCGATGCCGTCGAGGCCACCGCCCGCGGTGTCTTTAGCTACCTGACCAAACCGTACGAGAGCAAGGAGCTGCTGCACAAAATCGCCGAAGCGCTGGCGGTCGCGGCCCCGGCGAGCGCGGCGCCGCACGCGCAGGAGGCGTGGCGGGAAGAGATCATCAGCCGCTCCAGCCGCATGGCCGAGGTGCTGGCCGAGGCGTGGATGGTGGCTCAGTCCGATGCCAGCGTGCTGCTGCGCGGCGACAGCGGCACCGGCAAGGAGATGCTGGCGCGTGCCATCCACCGCGCCAGCCCGCGAGCGCAGCGCCCCTTCATCGCCGTGAACTGCGGGGCGATTCCGGAGGCCCTGCTCGAGTCGGAACTGTTCGGCCACGTCAAGGGCGCGTTTACCGATGCGGTGGCGAACCACAAGGGCCTGTTCCAGGCGGCCGATGGCGGGACGCTGCTGCTCGACGAGATCGGCGACATGCCGCCGGCGCTGCAGGTGAAGCTGCTGCGGGTGCTGCAGGAGCGCGCGGTGCGGCCGGTGGGTTCCAGCCAGTCGCACGCGGTGGACGTGCGGATCATCTCGGCGACCCATCGGGACCTCGAGGCCGCCATGGCCGCCGGCCAGTTCCGGGAGGACCTGTACTACCGGCTGAACGTCGTGACGCTCACGCTGCCCACGCTGGCCGAACGGCGGGAGGACATCCCGCTGCTGGCCAACCACTTCCTCGGCAAGCTCGCCGCCAAGTACGGCAAGCGTCTCTCGGGATTCGCGCCGGAGGCGACCAAGGCATTGATCACCGCCGCCTGGCCCGGCAACATCCGCCAGCTGTACAACGTGGCGGAGCAGGTCTGCGCGCTGGCGACCACGCCGCTGATCCCGCTGGCGCTGGTGCAGCGTGCGCTGCGGGTCCCGTCGGTGCAGGTGCTCACCTATGCGCAGGCCAAGCAGCAGTTCGAACGCGAGTACCTGGTCGGGCTGCTCAAGCTGACGGACGGCAACGTCGCGGACGCGGCACGCCTGGCCGATCGCAACCGCACCGAGTTCTACCGGCTCCTGCAAAAGCACGAACTCACCCCTGCCCACTTCCAGTCCTGAGGGGCGGGCAAGCGCCGGCACGGCAGGGCTGTCGCCATCCGGCGACAGCGGCAAGTGCTTGCCCCACGCAGCGTTCTTCCCCGACGGCGAGCGGAGTTGTCGCCGGCTGGCGACAAAACCGCCCCCGGCCGCCTCCCCGCAGCGGTACCGTAGTCGCCGCGAGCGCCGGGGTGACGCGCAAGTGACTGATTCTGCTGGCTTTTCTCGGACTGGCACGAAGGGTGCGTTCGACGCCGCCGATGCACTCCTGGCGTTCTGTGTCGAGGCGGCTTGCCGCCCCTCTTTTCCTGCTCCATCTCGCACTGCCCGCGGCCGTCCAGGCGCAGGCAGCCCAACCCGGTAGCACCTTCGGCTTCGAGACGGTCGCCGCGATCGCGCGCGATCGCGCCGTGGCCGCCTGGCGGGCGGCACCGGACGCGCTGCCGGCGGAGTTGCAGGCGCTCGACTACGACCGTTACCGCGACATCCGTTTCCAGCCGGCCCGGGCCCTGTGGCGCGACGCGGCTCTGCCGTTCGAGGTGATGTTCTTCCACCTCGGGCTCTACCAGCGGGAGCCTGTGCGCGTGAACGAGATCATTCCCGGCGGCGCACTCGTCGTGCCGTACCGGCGCGGTGACTTCGACTTCGGGCGCAACCAGTTGCGGCCGGAGACCTGGGGCGACCTGGGCTTTGCCGGGCTGCGCATCCACTATCCATTGAACACGGCGCCGTACAAGGACGAGCTGGTCACCTTCCTCGGCGCCAGCTACTTCCGGGCCCTGGGCGCCGGCCAGCACTACGGCCTGTCGGCACGCGGTCTCGCGATCGACACCGTCGGCGGCGACCGGGAGGAGTTCCCGCGCTTCACCGAGTTCTGGCTTCAGCGGCCCGCCCCTGGCGCCCGCGAGGTCACGGTGTACGCGCTGCTGGAGTCGCCACGCGCGACGGGCGCCTACCGGTTCGAAGTGGTGCCCGGCTCGACCACGACCATGCGGGTGCAGGCGCGCATTTACCTGCGCGGGGGCGCCGCCAGGCCGGTCGCGACCCTGGGGCTCGCGCCGTTGACCAGCATGTTCTTCTTCGGCGAGAACCAGCCGCGCGGCGGCGACTTCCGCCCCGAGGTCCACGACTCCGACGGCCTGCTGGTGGCCGGCGACGCAGGCGAGTGGATCTGGCGTCCGCTGCAGAACCCGGCGCGGCCCAGCACCACCTCCTATTCCGTGCAGCGCCTGCGCGGCTTCGGCCTGATGCAGCGCGACCGCGCCTTCGCCAGCTACGAGGACGTCGAGGCGCGTTACGAGCGCCGGCCCAGCGCGTGGGTGCGGCCGCTCGGCGACTGGGGGCCGGGGCGGGTCGAACTGCTGCAACTGCCCACGCCCGACGAAACCCACGACAACGTGGTCGCGTACTGGGTGCCGGCTTCGCTGCCGGCCCCTGGGCAGCCCCTGGACTTCGCCTACGAGATCGCCTGGCAGGGTGACGAGCAGGAGCGGCCACCGGGGAGCTGGGTCGTCCAGTCCCGCCAGGGCAGCGGTTATCGCCGTGCGGAGCAGCCTCCCGCGCCCGGCGAGGTGCAGTACGTCGTGGATTTCGCCGGACCCGCGCTGCGCGCGCTGCCGGCCGACGCGAAGCTGCGCGCCGTCGTGACCGCCGACGGCAATGGGCGCGTGCTCGAACAGATCGTCTATCCCAATCCCGCCAACGGCACTTGGCGCATGACCTTGCGCGTGCAGCAGCTCGACCCCGCAAAGCCGGTGGAACTGCGCGCCTTCCTGCAACAAACCAACCAGGTTCTCAGCGAAACATGGAGCAACATCATTCTTCCCCGGTAGCCGTGGCAAGCGGCGCCCGGGCAGCCCGGCGCGACATGTTGCGCGAGGAGCGCCATCCCAACTCGCTGACGGCGCCGCCGGTCAACCGCGGCTCCATGGCGCCGCAGCCCTGGCGCGGTTTCTGGCGAAGCAGCGGGGCGGCATTGCTTTCCTGGCTGCGCCCGGGCTCGAGCCGGGATCGCATCGGCGGTATCGAAGAGCCGTGGCAACGCGCGGCCCGCCGCCGGCGGCTTGCCTTCGCCAGCCTGACCTTGGTCACCACCGTGCTGGCGAGCCTGCTCTTCGCCTCGGCGCAGCCGGACTACGGAAACGCCTGGCTCGAATACGGCCAGCTCGCGCTGTTCTCCGTGCTCTCGGCCTGGGTGCTCAGCGGCTTCGTCACCGCGCTCATGGGCTTCTACGTGGTCTTGCGCGGCGACGAGCACGCGCTCTCGGCGGCGCAGGTGCACGCCGACGTCCTGGCGCCCGACGTCCGCACTGCGCTCGTCATGCCGATCTGCAACGAGGACGTGGCCACGGTGTTCGCGGGGCTGCGGGCGACCTGCGAGTCGGTGGCGGCGACCGGCCACGCGGCATCCTTCGACGTGTTCATCCTGTCCGACAGCTCGGACGCCGCGATCGTGGGCAACGAGCGCGCCGCCTGGGCGCAGCTGCGCGAAGCGCTTGCCGCCGACCCGCGTCAGCCGCAGATCGAGATCTACTACCGGCTGCGCTCGCGCCGCACGCACCGCAAGGCCGGCAACGTGGCGGACTTCTGCCGCCGCTGGGGTCGCGACTACCGCTACATGGTGGTGCTCGATGCCGACAGCGTGATGAGCGGCGACTGCCTGGTCGCCATGGTCAAGCTGATGGAAGCACACCCCAGCGCCGGCATCATCCAGACCGCGACCCAGGCGATCGGCCATGCGACGCTGCACGCGCGGGCGCAGCAGTTCGCGTCGCGCGTGACCGGCCGGCTGTTCACGCTGGGCATGCAGTACTGGCAGCTCGGCGAATCGCACTACTGGGGCCACAACGCCATCATCCGCATCGAACCGTTCATGCGCCACTGCGCGCTGGCGCCGATCCCCGGCCGCGGCGGGCTGGCCGGGCCGATCATGTCGCATGACTTCGTCGAGGCGGCGCTGATGCGTCGCGCGGGCTACCACGTCTGGCTGGTCTCGGACCTGACCGGCAGCTACGAGCAGCAGCCGCCGGACCTGCTGTCGGAGCTGCAGCGCGACCGGCGCTGGTGCCAGGGCAACCTGCAGAACGCCAGGCTGATCGCCGAACCCGGCCTGCACCCCGTGCATCGGGCGATGCTCGCCGTCGGCGCGATGTCCTACCTGTCGGCGCCGCTGTGGCTGGCGTTCCTGTCCCTGGGCACTGCCTTCTGGCTCTCGGGCCTGGCGGACGCTCCCGGCTGGCAGCCGCTGCCGACCGAACTGCGGGCGCTGTGGGCGTGGACGCTGTCGCTGCTGTTCATGCCGCGGCTGCTGGCGCTCGCGGCCGTCTTCATGCGGCGGTCGCAGGGCGGCTACGGCGGCGCGAGCGCGCTGCTGCACAGCGCCGCCACCGAGACGGCGCTGTCGCTGCTGCAGGCGCCGGTGCGGATGCTGGCGCATTCGCTGTTCGTCGTCGTGGCGCTGACCGGCATCGAACTCCACTGGCAATCGCCGCCCCGCAGCGCCAACGGCATACGGTGGCGGGAAGCGGCGCAACGGCTCGTGCCGATGACGCTGGTGATCGGCGTGCTCGCGGCCGCCACCATGGCCGTGGACGCGCAGGCCGCCCTCTGGCTGGCACCTGTGGCCGTGCCCCTGCTGCTCGCGCTTCCACTCGCGGTGCTCACCAGCAACCCCCGGCTCGGCGCCCGCCTGCGGGACCAGGCGCTGCTGCTGATCCCGGAGGAGTCGCGCTCACCTGTCGTGCTGCGGCGCGCCTGGCACCACGCCGTGGCGGCCCGCAACGCATGGGTGCGCACCTAGGGAAGCTATGAACAAATTCCGCCGCGCACGACGCGATTTATTCAGAGCTTCCCCAGCCTGCTCCCCGGCGATCGGCTGGGGACGCGGACGCCTTGGTGGTGGTCGAGCGAGGCGCGCCAGTGTCCGTGGCGTGACGGATTTGCGCTTTTGCCGAGTACCGGACAGCGCCGCAACGAAAGACCGGCAGCGCCTTCGAGCGCCGCTAAGCTGCGCCGATGCCCGAAGACCAGGAAGTTTGCGGTCGAGCTGAAGAACTCGCGTTGTCCCTGCGCGCCGCCGCTGCACCAGGCGGCGACGCGCAGCAGGTAATCCCTGGCGCCGCGCGCGGGTCTGCCGTCGCCGGGGCGTTGGCGCAGCTGGCCCGCGAGCTGGGCCTGGGCGCCTGCATCGACAGTCCCGAAACGCTGAAAGCCGAGTTGCAGAAGATCGTCCTGGCGCTGCATCCGGACAAGAGCGGCGGCGAGTTCAGGTCCGATGGCGACAAGGCCAGGTTCATGAAGGCGCGCCGGGCCATCGAGCTCCTGAACGGCGACGGCGGGGCAGGTGCGTCCGACGCGGCGCCGCTCGCCGGTGCCCCGCGCGCAATCGCCGACACCGCGGCGCCGCCGGCATCGCTCGAGAACGAACACCGGCTGCAGGTGTTGCTGCTCGCCGATGCCCGCGCCCGCATCGCGAGGTACTTTGCCGCGCCGAAGATCGCGTCGTCGGTGCTTGCGACCACATCGCTGGTGCTGGTGCTGGCCGCCGACCTGTTCCAGGGCCACGCGCTGCTCGGCCCGCTGCTGAAGGAAGCCGCGGCGCTGATCTTCCTGTCGGTGCTGGGTCTCATGGCCGCGATGGCTGCCGCCGCGCTGTGGTTCTGCGAGCGTGCGGCCGTCGCCCACGCCGGGCACCTGCTGTCCGAGTCGGCGCTGGGCGAGCTGTTCGAGCTGGCTCGCCGCTGTGCGCGCCGGCAAGGGCGCATCGGCCAATTGAGCGGATTCGACATCCGGCGCGGAACCGACGTGCTGGCCGATGGCGGCGGCACCGCTCGCGCTCCCGGCGGGCGCCGCCTGCTGCGCCGCAGCCTCGATGCCACCACGCGCGAGAGCATCACCCTGATCCAGACGCAGCGGCTGCTGGCACGACGGGTGATCCGCGCCGTCGATCGACCGGCGCTCGAAGTCCTGTATGAGGTGTCGCCGGGCGCAATGGGCGAAACGTTCCGCTGATCATGCTCCCAGCGGCACGTCCGGCGCCGCCGCCGAACCGGCGGTGCGTGCGCCGGAGAGTTGCTGCAGTTCGCGCAATTGTTTATCAGCCTCGTCCTGCAGGTAGTGGACTTCTTCGTTCATTGCATGCCAGGCCGCGCTTTCAGGTGGGGCGGCTTTCATGCGTGCGCGCGCATCCTGCAGTCGAAGGTAGGCACGGTGCCAGGCGGCAAGCCTTGCGGTCACAGATTCCACATGCGCCTCCTCGAATGAACGAAGCGATTGCGCGGTCTGGGAACGCAGGTGTACAAGGTGGCGCCGGTGCCGCCAGCTGGGGTTTTCCCGCTGCCTGATCAATATCTTCGCAGCATGCAACAAACCGCATGAGAGGGACTTGCTGCAAGCGACTCAATGCACCGAGATCGTGCACGCTGCGCCTTCAATACTCTTTCGGGTTATGCACGCGGGACAAACCTCCCATACGTCCCATGGAGGCGAGGTGTAGAAACACCACTCGGCACCCGCACGTGCAGTCGCATTTGCAAGGAAGGGAGAGCACCATGTCGCTCCGTCTCAGCAGCAATGGCAGGCACACCCGAGAGCGGCGAGCGTCCGCGCCCCCCCCTTCCATTCCCCGGATGGGACAACGCGGCGGCTGGCAGCGTGCGGCCCGGAGACACACGCCGTTGCACCCCTGACAGCGCCGGCGACGGTGCGCCGCAGCAGCCACCCACGGCGGCAGAGGCAGGGGCGTTGTTGGTCGTGTTGCTGTCCTCAGGAGGGTTCATTGTCACGAACGATCCTGTCCTGGGCTTTGTCTCGGCTGCGTTGTCGTGGGTGCTTTTCGCGCTGTGTTGTTTCCAGGGCTTCCGGCGCAAGGGGGGTCGCCAGAGCCGCGTCGGATCGAAAACGCACCCGGCAGCCACCGCTGAGCGGCCCGCTTCGTGGTGTTGGATCCGCGGGAACGTGCGACGCGGATTTCGTCGCACGATCACCGGCGCGTTCCGCTGAATCACGCCGCGGCCGGCATCCCCGGCGCCGCCGGCGCCGCCGGCGCGACCGGTGCCACCGGCCGTGGCGCGAGGCGCGCGAAGAGCACCGGCACCGGCCGGCCGGGCGGAACGGCGGCTGCCAGTGCGCGAATGCTGTCGACGCCGTGCAGGAGGAGCGGAACGGGTTCGCGCGGCGACGGCTCCATGAGGATGGCGATTTCCACGCGCGCGCCGCCGGCGAATTCTTCCCAGTCCGCCTGCTGCCGTTCCGTCGCGCCGAAGCGGGCTGTCCATGTCGCCATGGCGCGGTGCAACTGCGCGATGTCCATCATGCCCACCCGAAGTTCGACGCCCAGTTGACGCTTGACGCCTTCGAGTTGCCGCGCCGGCGCCCACACGTACAACGTCAGCGGGCCCTGCGCCCGCTCGCGACTCCCGACGACCCAGGAGGGACCGTCGTTGCTTTGATCGGCCGTTCCGGCTGCCATGATCCGAGTGGACGACAGGGTGAGGATGGCCGTTCATCCTATCCGCTGCGGCGGCGAGCATGGCGTGTGACCGATTGGTCGCGGCGGTAAATGTCTGTCGGAAGTGCTGCAGCGCTGATGCAAATGCTTGCCGCGGCCCGGCGCGCCTCTTATGGTCGAGCTTCAGAGGAGCTTGCCATGTACAGGATCGAACGCGCAGTGAGCGACTGGCGACGTGTCTACATGAGGTTGTGTGCCGCCCAGGACTGGCTCCGGCATGGAACGGGCGCGCCGCCAGCCGACCTGGGGCCCGCCGGTGGTGATCTCGTCGAGCAGGTGAGCCGGCTGCAGGACGAGGAGGAGCAGGCGCTGCGCGCGATCGATGCCGCGCTGCTGGCGGCGAAGACCCGCGCCGCGGACGGCGGCGAGCGGCGCTCCGCCAACTGAAGATGCAATGACCGCTTGCCGCGCGCCGTCCCGGGCGTGACCGGCTGCGGGAACGGGCCGCCGAAACACGCGCGGCCGGATCGGCATGTGCCGTGCGCGGGCAGGGGAACTGCCGCACACGCGGCGGCACGCGCGAAGACCGCCCGCCGTCTGTGACGCGCGGACACAACCCCACCGAGCTTGCGAGACGACTATTCACCGTCGACTCATTCCGCAAGTGCGCTCGTGGAGCGCCTGCCTTCGCCCAGGAGTACCCATGAAGACAAGGACCTTGCCGGCACGACTGACCCTCTCGATGCTCTCGGCCGCGGTGGCCTTGACGCTCGGCGTCACCTGGCCTGATGACACCTGGGCCAAAGGTGGCGGCGGTGGTGGCGGCGGCGGCGGCGGCGGCGGTGCCGGAGGAGGCGGCGGAGGAAGCGGTGGTGGAGGCGGCGGCGGAGGAAGCGGTGGTGGAGGCGGCAGTGGAGGCGGCGGCGGTGGCGGTGGCGGTGGAGGAGGCAGCGGCGGCGGCGGTGGCGGCGGCGCGGGCGGCGGCGGCGGTGCCGGAGCGGGCGGCGGAGGAGGCGGTGGCGCAGGAGGCGGGGGCTCAGGCGCAGGCGGTGCAGGTGCAGGCGGTGCAGGTGCAGGCGGTGCAGGTGCAGGCGCAGGCGCAGGCGGCGCGGGCGCGGGCGCGGGTGGCGCGGGTGCAGGTGGTGCAGGTGGTGCAGGTGCAGGTGCAGGTGGTGCGGGTGCAGGTGGAGCAGGCGCAGGCGCAGGCGGCGCGGGCGCAGGCGGTGCAGGTGCAGGTGCAGGTGCGGGTGCAGGTGGAGCAGGAGCAGGAGCCGGTGCGGGCGCCGCCGGCGCGACTGGCGGTGGTGCTGCCGCTGGCGGGACCGGCGCGTCAGGTGCCGCCGTTGGCGACGGTGCGGCGAGCGTTGGCAGCGCCACCAGCGGCGCGAGCAGTGTGGGCAGCGCCGGCGTGCCGGCGGGGGCGGGAGCGGCTGGCGGTGAAGCGCCGGGGGCGGTTGGCCCTTCTGGCCCCGCCGGCATGGCCTCGGCCGGATTCCGCATCCTGCGCGACTGGAGCGGGCGGGCTACGGCCAGCTTGGCTCCGCCCGGCCTGACCGGCGCGCGACCGGCGCTGACCGAAGCGCCACGGGCGCGCAGCGCGGAGGTCACGGTTCCTTCGCCGGCGGCAGCCGCCACGGCGCAGGCACGCCCCGTGCTGCCCATGGTGCAGGCGTCGCGCGGAGTCCCGTACGATGCGCGAGCCGTTCTGGGCGCGGGTGCGTCGCCCCCGGCTCTTGCCAGCGCCGGCGCCGCTACGCTGGACTACGCCACCTTCCCGGTGCCGTCGCGCTTCGATGCCGTGGTGGGCGTGCCGCTGGAGCCCTATCCGCCGCTGCCGGTGCCGCGACTGCACCGCGGCGAGCCCTGATCCGGTCGTGGCGGGAGGCGGTCCCGATTCGTGCTGCGACGCGCCGGCCCGGTCCAGCCGGTCAGGAACCGGTTTCCCGCGAGCCGCCCGTGAACCTGATGCGGAACCTGGTCTGCGGAAAGAAGGGGAGGAGCTGGCCTCCCTCCTCGATCTGCGCTTCGGTCACCTTCAGCATGCCTTCACCGCAGATGATCACCGGCTTGCCGTCCACCACGAACAATGCCTTGCCGCAGTCGCGGTTCTCCACGACGACGTCCGGCGCCTCTTCGGCGGCGAGGATGCGAACCAGCTTGCCGTCGAACATGGTCGCCGCGCCCCGGTACGGGTAGCCCACGGCGTCGATGAACCGGCGGATCTCTGTCGAGGACTTGCTCCAGTCGATCCGGTAGTCCTGCTCGTCGCGCCACACGCTGTAGGTTGCCTGGCGTTCGTCCTGCGGCGTCGCCTCGAGTGGAGCTCCGTCGAGCAGCGCCTGCAGGACGGTCTCGGCGCAGGCCAGGTAATTGGCGTTGATGGCCTGGATGGCGTCGGCGATCCGCAGCGGATACCGCACCGCCGTCCGCGACTGGGCAATGATCGGGCCGGTGTCGAAATCGGAGGCGCCGAAAATGGCGGAGACGCCCACTTCGCTTTCGCCGTTGATCAGGGCATTGACCAGCGGCGAAAAGCCGCGGTACCGCGGCAGCAGGGAATCGTGGAAGACGATCAGCCGCTGCGCCGGATGCTCGATGAGCCAGCGCCAGGACACGGCCAGCGCGTACGGCGTTTCGACCTTGCCGAAGTCCGCCCGCCTGACCCAGCGCAGCTGGTGCCCGGCGCAGAACGCGATGATTTCATCCGCATGGTCCTTGCGCAGCGAGCCGTCGCTGCCGACCACGACCAGGTCGAACAGCGAGCCGTATTTCGCCGTCGTCTCGACCAGGAACCGGTAGCCCTTTTCCGTCATCAGGAACAGGGTCAGCATGCGGGTGTCCTGGGCCATCCGCTCACCCGAGGTGCTTGTCCGCCTCGCTCGTGAACGCGTCGGCGTAGAACTCCTCCGGCGGCAGTTTCGCGACCTTGACGTACTCGGCCCGGGCCGAATCGACCACGATCGGCGCGCCGCAGGCGTAGACCTGGTGCGCCGACAGGAACGGGAAGTCCTCCAGCACCGCCTTGTGCACAAAGCCCGTGCGCCCGGTCCAGTTGTCTTCGGGCAGGGCGTCGGAGACCACCGGCACGTACTTGAGGTTCGGCATCTCGGCGAGCTTCGTGCGCACCCAGTCGTCGAGGTACAGGTCGGCCGGGCGGCGGCCACCCCAGTACAGCGTCGCCGGGCGGGTGATGCCCTTGAACTGCATGTGCTCAATCACCGCCTTGATCGGCGCGAAACCGGTGCCCGACGCCAGCAGGATCATCGGCTTGTCGGAGTCCTCGCGCAGGAAGAAGCTGCCGAACGGCCCCTCCACCCGCAGGATCTCCTTTTCCTTCATCGCCGTGAACACGTGTTCGGTGAACTTGCCGCCCGGCATGTGGCGGATGTGCAGCTCCACGTGCGGGCCGTTGTGCGGCGCGTTCGCCATCGAGTAGCTGCGGCGCGCGCCATCGCGCAGGATGAACTCGATGTACTGGCCGGCGTGGTAGCGCAGCGCGTCGTTGGCCGGCAACTGAAGCTTGACCACCATCACGTCGTGCGACTTCTTCTCCAGCGAGATCACGCGCGAGGGCATCTTGCGCACCGGGAACGCGCTCTCGTCGGTGACCTGTTTCGATTCCAGCACCAGGTCGGTCCGCGGCACGCCGCAGCAGGTGAGGATGTAGCCGTTGGCTTCTTCCTCCGGGCTCAGCGCCTTGGTCTGGTGCTCGCCGTGCACCACGGTGCCTTCGAGCTTGCGGCACTTGCACGAGCCGCACGCGCCGTCCTTGCAGCCGTACGGCATGCCGATGCCCTGGCGGATCGCGGCGGCGAGGATCGCCTCGCCTTCTTCCACGCGAAACGAGCGGCCGCTGGGCTGCACCGTCACCTGAAATGGCCCGCTCGCGGTCTCGGCGCTCGACATGGTTTGGGTATCCTCGCTGTCTGTCCCTGTGTATCGGTCGATTGTGCCTTCAAACCAAAGCCCCCTCGGCGCCTTGCCGGCCCGCTTCCGCCGCGAGCGCGTGCTCGTCGTCGGCTGTGGCGACGTCGGCACCCGGGCCGCGCGCATGCTCGGCCGGCGGGTGCGCCTGCTCGCGCTGACGTCGTCGCCGGAGCGCTCGCCGCGCCTGCGCGAGCTCGGCATCACACCCCTGGCGGGCGACCTCGACCGCCCGGCGACGCTGGCCCGGCTGGCCGGACTGGCCACGCGCGTCATCCATCTCGCGCCGCCCGAGGGCGACCTGGCCGCCGACTGGTGGCGCGACTTCCGCACGCTGGCCTTGCTGCGCGCGCTGCGCCGCAGGGAGCCGCCGAGATCGATCGTGTATGCCTCGACCACCGGCGTGTACGGCGACTGCGGCGGGGCGCGAATCGACGAGACGCGCGCCGTCAACCCGCGCACGCCGCGCGCGCAGCGGCGGGTGGATGCGGAACGCGCGGTACGCCACTACGGCCGCGCGGCGCATGTGCGCGCAAGCATCCTGCGCATTCCGGGCATCTACGCGCCCGACCGCGAAGGCGGCACGCCGCGCGAGCGCCTGCTGCGCGGCACGCCGGTGCTGCAGGCGCCCGACGACGTCTACACCAGCCACATCCATGCCGACGACCTGGCCCGCGCCGTGCTGGCGGCGATGTGGCGCGGCCGGCCGCAGCGGGTCTGCAACGCCGCCGACGACACCGAGCTGAAGATGGGCGACTACTTCGACCTGGCGGCCGACCTGTACGGCCTGCCCCGGCCGCGCCGCCTGCCGCGCAGCACCGCGGAGGCTGAGTTGCCGCTGATGCTCCTCAGCTTCATGAGCGAATCGCGGCGGCTGGACAACCGGCGGCTGAAGGAGGAGTTGCGGGTGAGGCTGTGGTATCCGACGGTGGAAAGCGGGCTGCGGGAGAGGCCCTCACCCTAGTGCCCTGTCCCACAAACATCTGTACTCTCGTTCGGATGGATGCGGGGATGATCGGTGGTTGGCCAGAGCGGGTCCAGACTGGACGTCTGGACCCGCTTTGGACGGCCGCCGAGCGCCCCGCAGGCGCCGAACCCTCCGGGCTGGCTCGTAGCGGGCCGCATGCCGCGTTACGGTCACCGGCCAATACGTCAAGTATTGGCCGGCGCCCGCGCCTTGCCTGCGGCCCGCTACGAACCAGCGAGAGCACAGATATTTGTGGGACAGGACACTAGCCCTCTCCCGGAGGGAGAGGGGATCTTCACTCCCTCCCCCTCTGGGGGAAGGGGTTGGGGTGGGGGCACGCACGAACCCGCACCCCTGTTCGCCACGCGCCACACTCCTGGCGTCTTTCCCATCGCCGATGCCGCCGCCGCTCCCATAATCCGACAGCTGAACAATCCGGCCATCTTCCAATGATCCAACCCGTCATCCTCTGCGGCGGCTCCGGCACCCGGCTCTGGCCCTTGTCCAGGAAGTCGTTCCCCAAGCAGTTCGTGCCGCTGATCGGCGGGCGCAGCCTGCTGCAGCTCACCCTGGAACGGGTCAAGCCGTTCGGGCAGGGCCAGGCCAGGCCCGAGACCATCTGCGTCGGCTCCGAGGAACACCGCTTCTTCATCCGCGACGCGGCCGAGGCCGCCGGCACGGCGGGCACCATCATCCTGGAGCCGGTCGCACGCAACACGGCAGCCGCCATGGCGCTGGCGGCCCTGCACGCGGCCCCCGACCAGAAGCTGCTCTTCGCCCCGGCCGACCACCACATCCCGGACATCGACGCCTTCGTCCGGATGGTGCAAGCCGCGGCGCCGGCTGCCGATGCCGGCGCCATGGTGATCTTCGGCGTCACGCCCAGTTTTCCGAGCACGGCCTACGGCTACGTGGAACAGGGCGCGGGCAATTCCAACGGCGGATTCGCCGTCTCGCGCTTCATCGAAAAGCCCGACGCCCAGAAGGCGCAGCAATTGCTGCTGGCAGGCAACGTGCTGTGGAATGCAGGCATCTTCCTGTGCACCGCTGCCACGCTGTTGCATGCATTGGAAAAGCACGCCCCCGATATCCTGGCGGCCTGCCGCAAGGCCATCGCCAATCCGGCGCGCGACGGCGACTTCCTGCGCCCGGATGCGCAGGCATTTGCCGCCTGCCGCTCCGAGAGCATCGATTACGCCGTGATCGAGAAGCACGACAACGTGGTGGTGTTTCCGTTCAGCGGCGCCTGGAGCGACGTCGGCAGCTGGAACGCGGTCGCCGATCTCACGCCGCCCGACGCCGCCGGCAACCGCATTTCGGGCAACGGCTCCGCCTTGGCGGCCGAAACCACCTATATCCATGCGCCCACCCGCCGGGTCGTGGCGCTGGGGACCAGGGACCTGCTGATCATCGACACGCCCGATGCGCTGCTGGTCGCCGCCCGCTCGGCCGCCGAACAGGTCAAGTCGGTCGTCGCCGCGCTGGAAGCCGAAGAGCGGCCCGAAGCCGTGGTGCACCGCAAGGTCGCGCGTCCCTGGGGCTGGTTCGACAGCATGGAGGCCGGCGACCGCTTCGTCGTCAAGCACATCCACGTCAAGCCGGGGGCGTCGCTCAGCCTGCAGATGCACCACCACCGCGCCGAACACTGGGTGGTCGTGCGCGGCACCGCCGAAGTCACCTGCGGCAGCGAAACCTTCCTGCTGTCCGAAAACCAGTCCACCTACATCCCGCTGGGCGAGGTGCACCGGCTGCGCAATCCGGGCAAGACCGATCTCGAGATGATCGAGGTGCAGTCGGGCGGCTATCTCGAGGAGGACGACATCGTCCGCTTCGACGATTCGTACGGACGCGTGGTGCCGCTGGACACCGCGAAGAAGGCGGCCTGAGGCTGCCGCGGCCATGACCCAGGACAAGGTCTACGTGGCGGGCCACCTCGGGATGGTGGGCTCGGCGATCGTGCGCGCCTTGGCGGCGCGCGGGACCGGGAACCTCGTCACGCGCACCCATGCCCAACTGGACCTGGTCGACCAGGCCGCCGTCCGCGCCTTTTTTGCCGCCGAGCGTCCGACCCGGGTGGTCCTGGCCGCGGCGAAGGTAGGCGGCATCCATGCCAACGACACTTTTCCGGCCGACTTCATCTATCGCAACCTCATGATCGAGGCCAACGTGATCGACGCGGCCTTCCGCGCCGGCGTCGGCAAGCTGCTCTTTCTCGGATCGAGCTGCATCTATCCGCGGCTGGCCCCGCAACCGATGCGCGAGGACGCGCTGCTCACCGGGCCGCTGGAGCCCACCAACGAGCCGTACGCCATCGCCAAGATCGCCGGCATCAAGCTGTGCGAGAGCTACAACCGGCAATACGGTGTCGACTACCGCAGCGTGATGCCTACCAACCTGTACGGTCCCGGCGACAACTACCACCCCGAGAACTCGCACGTGATCCCGGCCCTGATCCGCCGCTTCCACGAGGCCAAGGCAAACGCGCGGCCCGCCGTGACGGTCTGGGGCACCGGCACGCCGCTGCGCGAGTTCCTGCACGTCGACGACCTGGCGGCCGCCTGCCTGCACGTGATGGACCTGGACCGGGGCACTTACCAGAGGCACACGCAACCGATGCTGGGCCACGTCAACGTCGGCAGCGGCGCCGAAATTTCCATCCGCGACCTGGCCGCGCTGGTGGCGCGAACCGTCGGCTACGCCGGCGAGATCGTTTTCGACGCGACCAGGCCGGACGGCACCCCGCGCAAGCTGATGGACAGTTCCCGCATCGCGGCGCTGGGCTGGCGGCCGACGATCGGCCTGGAGCAAGGCCTGCGGCAGACCTATGCCGCCTTCCTGCAGGCGGCGGCCGCGCAGGCATCCACCGGAACACAGACATGACCGCACGCGAAAAAGTAGCCCTGATCACGGGCATCACCGGGCAGGACGGCGCGTACCTGGCGGAGTTCCTGCTGGGCAAGGGCTACGTCGTCCACGGCCTCAAGCGCCGCACCAGCCTGTTCAACACCGACCGCATCGACCACCTGTACCAGGACCGGCACGAGAAGGACGTGCGCTTCTTCCTGCACCACGGCGACCTCACCGACAGTTCCAGCCTGACACGCATCATCCAGCAGGCGCGGCCGGCCGAGATCTACAACCTGGCGGCGCAAAGCCACGTGGCCGTCAGCTTCGAGGAGCCGGAATACACCGCCAATTCGGACGCGCTGGGCGCGCTGCGCATCCTGGAGGCCATCCGGATCCTGGGCATGGAGAAATCGACGCGCTTCTACCAGGCCTCTACCAGCGAGCTGTACGGGCTGGTGCAGGAGAGCCCGCAGAAGGAGACCACCCCGTTCTACCCGCGCAGCCCGTACGCCGTCGCCAAGCTGTACGCGTACTGGATCACCGTCAACTACCGCGAGGCGTACGGCATCTACGCCTGCAACGGCATCCTGTTCAACCACGAGAGCCCGGTGCGCGGCGAGACCTTCGTCACCCGCAAGATCACCCGGGCCCTCGCGCGGATCAAGCTGGGGCTGCAGGACTGCCTCTACCTCGGCAACCTGGACGCCAGGCGGGACTGGGGCCACGCCAGGGACTACGTCGAGATGATGTGGCTGATGCTGCAGCAGGAGCAGCCCGAGGACTTCGTGGTCGCCACCGGCGTGCAATACAGCGTCCGCGATTTCGTCGATGCCGCCGCCCGCGAGTTCGGGATGTCCATCACCTGGAAGGGCACCGGCGTGGCCGAAAAGGGCTACGACGCGGCCGGCCGCTGCATCGTCGAGGTCGACCCGCGCTACTTCCGTCCGACCGAAGTGGAGACCTTGCTTGGCGATGCCAGCAAGGCGAAGGACAAGCTCGGGTGGGTGCCGAAGATCTCGTTCGCGGAATTGGTGGCCGAGATGGCGCGCGAAGACCTGCGGTCGGCCGAGCGCGACGAGCTGATCAAGAGACACGGCTACCAGCCGATGGACTACAACGAGTGAGCGCGACGATGGACATCTCGGTGGTCATTCCGGCCAGGAACCGGGAGACGAAGCTGCCGTATTGCCTGGAGTCTGTGATTTCGCAGACGCTGCCGCCCCGGGAAATCATCGTCGTCGACGACCGCTCCACCGACGGCACGCGCGCCGTCGTCGAGTCGTACGCGAAACATGGCGTGCGCTACGAGCGGCTGCCCGAAGGCCGTGGCGCGCAGGCCGCCAGGAACCACGGCATCCGTTCGGCGCGCTGCGACTGGATCGCGTTCCAGGACTCCGACGACCGGTGGCTGCCGACCAAGCTCGAAAAGCAGGTGGGGGCGCTGAAGGCCAACGGGTCGTCCGACCGCCTGGTGGTCATCACCAACGGACGCATCGTCTTCACCGATGGAACGCGCTCGGCCCCCCTCATCGAGTGGGGCTTTCACGGCAACTGCCATCGCAAGCTGCTGCTGCGCAGCGGCCCGATGTTCCCGACGATGCTGGTGAGCAAGCGGGCCCTCGACGACATCGGCCTGCTTGACGAGGACTGCCCTTCGTACCAGGAGTGGGACACGGCCATCCGGCTTTCCGAGCGCTGCGGCTTCCTGCACCTGGACGAATGCCTGTTCGAATGGGTGGCGCACAACGACGAGTCGATCAGCAAGGACCCGGCGCGCGACCTCGCCGGCCATGAATACGTGATGCGCAAGCACCGCGCGGCGATCATCGACGCCCACGGGCCGGTGGCCTGGCGCATGGCCGTGGCCGGCCTGGTGGCCAGGGCGCTGGCGTTCGGCGCGTTCGACCAGGCCGAGCGCCTCGCCGCGAGCGAGTTGCCGGCGCTGGCGCGATCCCTCACGTCGGCGCTGGTTCGCCGGCACAAGTCGCCGCGCCGCGCGGGCACGCTGCTCAAGGTCGCGGCGGCGATCCCTCTTGGAGCCACGAGATGATCGACGCAGTCAAGTGCGAAGGCCGGGACCTGGCCCTGATCCTGAGGGCGAGCTACGCTGGCGAAGGCATCCAGTTCTTCACGCCCCCCGACTTCTCGCAGCAACTCGCGTACATGAACCGCCCGGCCGGCTACGTCATCCCGCCGCACGTGCACAACCCGGTGCCGCGCGACGTGCAGTTCACCAAGGAGGTGCTGTTCATCAGGTCGGGCCGGGTGCGGGTGGATTTCTACGACGAGGGCCAGCGCTACCTGGAAAGCCGGGTGCTGGCTGCGGGCGACGTGATCCTGCTGGCCTTCGGCGGCCACGGCTTCGAGATGCTCGAGCCCAGCGAGATCATCGAGGTCAAGCAAGGTCCCTACGCGGGCGATGCCGACAAGACCCGGTTCGAGCCCGTGCCGCCCGGCCAGGTGGTGCTGAAGGACTGATGCCCATGACCAGCGCCCCCGCCGTCTTCGACGCCTACAGCCGCTATTACAACCTGCTGTACCGCGACAAGGACTATGCCGGCGAGGCCGCGTACGTCCATGGCCTGCTCGGGCGCCATGGCCGCGGTGCGGGCGACCTGCTGGAGCTGGGCTGCGGCACCGGCAAGCACGGACGGCTCCTGGCGCAGCAGGGATACCGTGTGCATGGCATCGAACGCAGCGAAGCGATGGTGGCGCAGGCGGTCCAGGGCGAGGGGTTCACCTGCCAGGTGGGCGACATCCGCACGACGCGGATGCACCGCACGTACGACGCGGTGCTGTCGCTGTTCCATGTCGTCAGTTACCAGACCGGCAACGAGGACGTGCAGTCCGTGTTCGCCCGCGCCGGCGAGCACGTGCCGGGCGGCGGCCTGTTCGTGTTCGACTTCTGGTATTCGCCCGCCGTGTACGCGCAGCGTCCGTCGGTGCGGGTCAAGCGCATGGCCGACGAACACGTGGAGATCACGCGGATCGCCGAGCCCGCGACGTACCCCGATGCGAACCGGGTCGACGTGCACTACACCATCTACGCCCGCGACCGCGCCAGCGGCGCCGTGCAGACGTTGACCGAGGTCCACGCCATGCGCCACTTCTCGCTGCCCGAGATCGACCTCCTGGCCGCGGCGAGCGGCTTCCGCCGCATCGCCGCCGAGGAGTTCCTCACCGGCCGTCCGCCCGGCGAGGACACCTGGGGCGTCTGCGTCGTCCTGAGAAAGAACTGAGACATGGCCGGCTTCATTCCCGTCAACGAGCCCTTGCTGGACGGCAACGAGAAGAAGTACCTGCTGGAATGCATAGCGAGCGGCTGGATCTCCTCCGAAGGCCCGTTCGTGAAGGAGTTCGAGCAGAAGTTCGCCGCCCGGGTCGGCCGCAAGCACGGCATCGCCGTGTCCAACGGCACGGGCGCGCTGGACGCCGCCGTGGAGGCATTGGACATAGGGCCGGGCGACGAAGTGATCATGCCGGCCTTCACCATCATCTCCTGCGTCAACCAGGTCGTGCGCAACGGCGCCACGCCGGTGCTGGTGGACAGCGACCCGGCCACCTGGAACATGGACGCCGCCCAGGTCGAGGCGAAGATCACGCCGCGCACCAAGGCCATCATGATCGTCCACATCTACGGCCTGCCGGTGGACGTGGACCCGGTGCTGGACGTCGCCCGGCGGCACGGCCTCAAGGTGATCGAGGACGCCGCCGAGATGCACGGCCAGACGTACCGCGGCCGGCCGTGCGGCAGCTTCGGCGACCTGAGCACCTTCAGCTTCTATCCCAACAAGCACGTCACCACCGGCGAAGGCGGGATGATCGTCACCGACGACGACGAACTCGCCGAGACCTGCCGCGGCCTGCGCAACCTCTGCTTCCAGCCGCACAAGCGCTTCGTGCACGAGCGCCTGGGCTGGAACCTGCGCATGACCAACCTGCAGGCGGCGCTCGGCCTGGCCCAGCTCGAACGGCTCGACGAGTTCGTGGCCCGCAAGCGCCGCATGGGCGCGCTCTACACCCGTCTGCTGGCCGGCCTGCCCGGCGTGCAACTGCCGCTGACCCACACCGCCTACGCCGACAACATCTACTGGGTCTACGGCCTGGTCCTCGACGAATCGACGGGGCTGGACGCCGAGACGGCGATGAAGCGCCTGGCCGACCGCGGCGTGGGAACGCGCCCGTTCTTCTGCCCCATGCACCAGCAGCCCGTGCTGCGCAAGCGCGGGCTCTTCGAGGGCGAGCGCCATCCGGCGGCCGAGCGCATGTACCGGCAGGGGTTCTACGTGCCGAGCGGCATGGCGCTGTCGGACGACAGCATCGGCGTGGTGGCCGGCATCCTGCACCAGGTGCTGCGGCCGTGAGCGGCGCGCCCGTCATGCGTCCGGTCCGCCTGGCCGTCGTCCTCGAGCAGGAGATCCACCAGGGCGGCGGCTACCAGCAGTCGGTGAATGCGGCGCGCCTGGTCATGCGGCTCCCCAGGGACCTGGCGGAACCGGTGTTCCTCACCTTGCACGAAGGCAACCTGGCGGCGCTCGAGCGGCACGGCATTCGCGCCTCGCACCTGCGCGTGTCGGCAGCCGCTCGCGTGCTGGCCAGGATCGAACACGAATGGCCCAACCTGCATGGACCCTGCCGAACGCTGGCCGGCGGTGCGGCGCTGGAAGCGCAGTTGTCCCGGCGCGGCATCGACCTGGTCTACTTCCTTTCGCCGTCGCTGCTGGCGCGGCATCTCGACACGCTGAACTACATCACCACGGTGTGGGACCTGTGCCACCGCGACGAACCGGAGTTTCCCGAAGTGCGGCGCGGCCGCGAGTTCGAGCAGCGCGAGTCGGTGTACCACAGCATCCTGCCCAGGGCGACGGCCGTGCTGGTCGATTCGGAGGCGGGCCGCTACAACGTGGTGCGCCGTTACGGCGTCGACGCCTGGCGGACCCACGTGATGCCGTTCTCGCCGGCGGCGGCGCAGGACATCTCCGACGAGGCCTACCAGGCAGGCTTTTTCGACGTGAAGGAGCGGTACGGCCTGGCCGGCGACTACGTGTTCTATCCGGCCCAGTTCTGGCCGCACAAGAACCACGTGTACCTGCTGGAGGGCCTGCAGCGCCTGGAGCAACTGCACGGCCACCGGCTGGGCGCCGTCTTTTCGGGCGGCGACAAGGGCAACCTGGCGTTCGTGAAGGCCAAAGCCGAAAAACTGGGTCTTGCCGACCGGGTCAGGTTCGCGGGCTTCGTTCCCGACGGGCAGATGCCGTATTTCTACCGGCAGTCGGTGGCGCTGGTGATGCCGACGTATTTCGGGCCGACCAACCTGCCACCGCTGGAGGCCTTCGCCAACTCGGTACCCGTGCTCTATCCGGACAAGCCGGGCCTGCGCGAGCAGGTCGGCGATGCGGCGTTGCTGATGGATCTGCGCCGTCCCGATTCCATGGCGCGCCACCTGGCCGACCTCATGGCCAGCCCGGGATTGCGGGCGCGCCTGGTTGCAGCCGGGCACGCGAAGCTGGCACGGCACAGCGACGAGGATCGTCTTGCGACGCTGCGGGCGATCGTCGAGGACTTCCGGCGCCGCAGGGCCGCATGGCGATGAGCAGCGCGCTCGGCACGGCGGCGGCGAGCATCGGCACGCGGCCCATCCTGCACATCGTCACCCTCGACAAGTTCATCGCGCCGTTCATCGACTTCGTGGAGCAGGAGTGCGGCGACTTCGACCGCCACCGGTTCATCTGCCTCGGCGACTCGCAGCGCTATCCGCTGCGCCAGCGGCCCAACGTGCTGCTGGAAGCCGGACTGACGCCCTGGCAGCTGCGGCTGGAACTCCTGCGCGCGACGAACCGGGCCGACAGGATCATCCTGCACGGCCTCTTCGACGAGCGCGCGGTGCGGCTGCTTGCGCTCCAGCCCTGGCTGCTGGCCAGGTGCTACTGGATGATCTGGGGCGGCGACCTGTACTGGTACCGGTCGGCCCCTCGCACGTGGGCCTGGCGCAGGAACGAGTTCCTGCGCGAATTCGTCATCAGGCGGCTGGGCCACCTGGTGAGCTACATCGAAGGCGACGTGGCGCGCGCCCGCGAGTGGTACGGCGCGCGCGGCCGCTACCGCGAGTGCCTGATGTACACGAGCAACGTGTACCGGCACGCCGGCATGCCGCCGCGCAGTGGCGGCACCATCAACATCCTGGTCGGCAATTCGGCCGACCCCACCAACGAGCATCTCGAGGTGCTGCGCAAACTGGCCGCGCACCGCGACGCCGACATCAAGGTCTTCGCGCCGCTGTCGTACGGAGACCTGGAGTACGGGCGCGCGATCGCGCAGGAAGGGCGCCGGCTCCTGGGCGAGAAGTTCGTGGCGCTGACCGACTTCATGCGTCCGGACGACTACCTGGGCCTGCTGCGCGAGATGGACGTGGCGGTCTTCAACCATCGCCGCCAGCAAGGCATGGGCAACATCATCACCTTGCTGGGGCTGGGCAAGAAGGTGTTCCTGCGCAGCGACATCAGCACCTGGGAGTTCCTGCAGGGGCTGCAGCTGGCCGTGTTCGACGTCGCCGGGCTGGACCCGGTGCCGCTCGACGAGGACACCGCCCGCGCCAACACGAAGATCGTGGCCGAGCGGTTTTCCGCCGACGTCTTGCGGGCACAGCTGCGCTCGCTGTTCGAGTCCCCATGATCAGCAGGCACCACGCCAACCGACAGGCGCACAACTGGCTGGTCTACGACATCGGGGACCGGTTTCTCGAGCAATTCGTTCCCCTGTACAAGGGGGTGCTCTACGACCTCGGCGCCGGCGAGGCGCCATATCGCGAGTTCTTCACCCGGCACAGCGACAAGTACGTCACCGTCGACTGGTCCGGCAGCCAGCACCCGATCCAGGCCGACATCGTGGCGGACCTCAACGAGCCCTTGCCGGTCGCATCCGGGGTTGCCGACACCGTCGTGTCGCTGTCGGTGCTGGAGCACCTGCGTGAACCCGGGCGGATGCTCGCCGAGGCGCACCGCATCCTGAGGCCGGGCGGGGCCATCGTGCTGCAGGTGCCCTGGCAGTGGTGGGTGCACGAAGCGCCCCACGACTTCTACCGCTACACGCCGTACGCGCTGGAGCACCTGTTGAGGACGGCCGGGTTCGTCGACGTCACCGTGCATCCCCAGGCCGGGTTCTTCACCACCATGACGCTGAAGGCGAACTACTTCAGCTGCCGTCTCGTCCGGGGACCCGCCCCGGTGCGGCTGCTGCTGCGGGCGGTGTTCTCGGTGTTCTGGTTCGCCGGGCAGAAGCTGGCGCCCCTGCTCGACCGGCTGGACGACGACTGGGCCCTGGAGGCCTGTGGCTACTACGTGACGGCAAGAAGAAATTGAACCTCCGCCAACGGGCACTCAGCGGGGTCCGGTGGACCGCGGCCGAAAACCTCTTCAACGTGGTTTCCGGCATCGTGTTCATCGCGGTGCTGGCGCGCCTGCTGCAGCCACAGGCCTTCGGCCTGATGGCCATCGCTGCCGTCGTGCTGGGCTTCTCCCAGTTCTTCGCCGACATGGGCATCAGCAACGGCATCATCCATCGCCAGGATGTGAGCGAGTCCCAACTCAGCACCCTCTATTGGGTCAATGTCGCCGCCGGGCTGGTCGTCTTCGGCGTCGTCGTGGCGCTGGCGGGCCCCTTGGCGACGTTCTATCGCGAGCCCGAGCTGGCGTCCGTGATCATGGTGGCCGCGCTGACATTGCTGGTGCAGCCGTTCGGACAGCAATTCGGCGTGCTCCTCCAAAAGGAATTGCATTTCAATTTGCTCGCGCGCATCGGCATGGCCAGCAGGTTTTGCGGGCTGGTGGCGGCCGTTCTATTGGCATGGTCCGGCGCGGGCGTCTATTCTCTGGTCTATTCGGCCGTGCTCACCGCGGCGCTCGAAACCGCATTGACCGTCGTATTCGGGCGGCGAATTCATCGCCCGCGGCTGCATTTCCGGCCGGCGGAAGTGCGGCATTTCTTCAGCTTCGGCGCCTGGCAGATGGGCGAGGCGGTCATCAATTTCTTCAACGCCAACCTGGACAGCCTGCTGATCGGCCGCCTGGCGGGCACGGAAGCGCTGGGCCTGTATTCGGTCGCCAGGCAGCTGGTGATGCGGCCGGCCGAGATCGTCAACCCAATCGTGACGCGGGTGTCGACGCCAGTGATGGCCAAGGTGCAGGACGACCTGGCGCGACTGCGAGCCATCTACCTGCAGACGATCAACCACCTGTCGTCGCTCAATTTCCCGATCTACGCGGCCATCGCCGTCTTCGCCCGCGAGATCACGCTGCTGCTGTTCGGCGAGAAGTGGCTGGCGGCGGTCCCGCTGATCCAGATCCTGGCCGCGTACGCGGCGGTCCGGTCCACCGCCAACCCGGTCGGCTCGCTCCTGCTCGCGCGAGGCCGGGTCCGGCGCGGGTTCTGGTGGAACGTGGGCCTGCTGGTGCTGCTGCCGGCCTTCATCGCCGTCGGTGCCACGTGGGGCGTTGCCGGCGTGGCGTGGTCGCTGCTCGCCATGCAGTGCCTGCTGCTGGTGCCCGGCTGGCTGCTGCTGGTGCGGCCGCTGTGCGGTGCCGGCTTCCGGCAGTACCACGCGCAGTTGATCGTTCCGGCGCTGGCTGCCGCGGCTGCCGCGCTGGCGGGCTTTCTGGCAGCCTCGGCGGTGCCCGGAACGATCCCGAGGCTGGCCGCCGGTCTCGCGGCAGGCGCCGCCGTCACCCTGGTGGTCTATCGCGCCTGGAACCGCGAGTTCCTGGAAGCACTGGCTGCCATGGTGCGGCGCGGTTGACCCGACCGGCGGCGGGCCTGGCGCCGGTCAGGCGCTCACTCGGTCGATCGCGCCTTGTGCCGCGTCGACGACCCGGGCCTGGTGTTGGTCCAGGCCGATCCACAGCGGCAACCTCACGAGCCGGTCGGCCGCGTCGGTCGTCAGCGGCAGTTGGCCGGCAGCGCGCCCGTGGCGCAGGCCGTGCGGCGAGCTGTGCAGCGGGACGTAGTGGAAGACGCTGTGGATGTCCTGGCCGGCCAGCCGCTGGATGAACGAAGTGCGCTGCTCCAGGCCGGACAGCAGCAGGTAGTACATGTGCGCGTTGTGCCCGCACCCGGCGGGAACGATCGGGCGGCGCAGGGCGCCGGAGCGCGCCAGCGGCTCGAAGGCGGCGTGGTACGCGTCCCACAGCGCCAGCCGCTGGCGCGTGATGGACTGCACCTCCTGCATCTGCGCCCACAGGAAGGCGGCGACGATCTCGCCGGGCAGGTACGACGAGCCGATGTCGACCCAGGTGTACTTGTCCACCTGGCCGCGGAAGAACAGGCTGCGGTTGGTGCCTTTCTCGCGGATGATTTCGGCTCGCTCGGCCAGGTGCGGATCGTTGACCAGGAGCGCACCGCCTTCGCCCGAGATGATGTTCTTGGTCTCGTGGAACGAAAAGCAGCCCAGGTGGCCGATGGTGCCGAGCGGGCGCCCCTTGTAGGTGGCCATCACGCCCTGGGCGGCGTCCTCGATCACGAGCAGGCCGTTGGCGCGGGCGATGTCCATGATGGCGTCCATCTCGCATGCCACGCCGGCGTAATGCACGGGCACGATGGCCTTGGTCCGGCGCGTGATGGCGCGCTCGATCAGCCGCTCGTCGATGTTGAGCGTGTCGGGCCGGATGTCGACGAACACCGGCACGCCGCCGCGCAGCACGAACGCGTTGGCCGTCGACACGAAGGTGAAGGACGGCATGATGATCTCGTCGCCCGGCTGGATGTCCGCCAGGATCGCCGCCATCTCCAGCGCCGCCGTGCACGAGTGCGTCAGCAGCGCCTTCGCGCAGCCGGTGGTCTGCTCCAGCCACCCGCTGCACAACCGCGTGAAATGCCCGTCGCCCGCCAGTTGGCCCCTGGCATGGGCCTCGGCGATGTAGTGCAGCTCTTTGCCGGTGAGATACGGCTTGTTGAACGGAATATGCATGGCAGCCCTCGTGCGTCCAATGTATCGGACTTTCTCCCTCTCCCGCTTGCGGGAGAGGGCAGGGGTGAGGGTGACTTGCTCCCTCCCCCTTTGGGGGAGGGCAGGGGTGGGGGCAACCCCCTATCTGTCTCCCTCTCCCGCTCGCGGGAGAGGGCAGGGGTGAGGGTGCTCCCCCTCAAATCCCCTTCGGCTTCGCCATCGTCGTCATCCGATCCACCCCTCGCACCGTGATCGTCTGCATCTCCTCCCCGCGCAGCACCGTCACCCGGATCTCGTCGTCGGGGTTGGCCCGCTTCCACAGGCGCTTGTAGAAGCCCTCCAGCGAAGCCACCGCCTCGCCGTCGATGGCCACGATCACGTCGCCGCGCTGGATGCCGCCCTGTTGCGCCGGGCTGCCGGCCGCCACCCGCACCACGATCACCCGCCCGTCCTGCTCGCCCGACGTCACGCCCAGCCACGGCCGGTGACTCTGCTTCGTGCTGCCGGTGGCCTGCAGTTCGTCGAGGATCGGCTTGAGCAGATCGACCGGCACGAACATGTTCCCCGGCACGCGCGGCGCCTGCCCCAGCGCGTCGGCCACGAACAGGCTGCCGATGCCAAGCAGCTCGCCACGCTGGTTGAACAACGGCGCGCCGCTATGGTTGCCCACGGCGGGACTGGTGAAGAGGGCGCCCTCGATGTGGTATTCCCAGTAGCCCGAGAACGGCCGTTTGCTGACCAGGTGCGTGAGTTCCACCTCGGCGTCCTCGCCGCCGGTGGACACCATCATCGGTTCACCCGCCGCCGCCTGCCCGGCGTCGCCCAGCCGCACCGGGCTCACACCCCGCAACGGCATCAGCGGCCGCACCAGCCCGAAGCCGGTGGCCACGTCGTACGCCACCGGCCGGGCCGGCCAGGTCTTGCGGTCCTGCGTGGTCACCTGGATGGTGTCGGCTTCGAGGATGAGGTAGCCGATGGTGAGGATCAAGCCGTCGGCGGTGATCACCACCCCGGAGCCGCTGCGCTGCCGCCCCAGGGTCTCTGCCGAGCGGGCATCGGCGATGGCCGTCACCTCCAGGCCCACCACGGCTGCATTGGCCCGCTTGAGGGTCTCCAGCGCGGACTGCACGCCCGCTGCACTGTCAGTTGCACCGAATGCGGGCGACACCGCGCCCAGGAACAGCGACACCACGAGCACGAGACGCGGCCACATGACACACCCCCTGAAAGCGACGGTCCGACATCGGAAGAATGGGCGTTCCCGCGGGTTCTGGCAACCGGTTCAGCGCGGGCGTACGAGTTACAGCGCTCCAGCCTAAGGACCACCACTCTGCGCGCCGTGGGTCGAATTGAATGAAGGCGGAAATCCCGCATAATTGGAATTCCTCCAATTCATCTTCAAAGGGAAATCATGGCGACGTATATCGAGCTGATGGAAAAGGCGCAGCAACTGATGGCCGAGGCCGAACAGGTGCGGCAAAAGGAAATAGACGCCGTGATCGCCGATATCCGCCAGAAGATGGAAACCTACGGCCTGACGGCGCAGGACATCGGCGGCGCGGCCGCCCCGCGCAAGCGCAGCACCGGTGCCAAAGGAAAGAGCGCCGTCAAATACCGCGGCCCGAACGGCGAAACATGGTCCGGCGGCCGTGGCCGCAAGCCGCGCTGGGTCCAGGAGGCGCTGAAGGCCGGCAAGAAGATCGAAGACTTCGCAGTCTGAACCCGACGGCAGGCGGGCATCTCGCCCTCGCCGCAACGCCCGCCTCGAGCGGGCTTTTTTGCGCCCATTCCCCACGGCCGCCGTCGGGTGAAGCGCACCGCGAGTGATATCCGTCACGACAAACCGACCCAAGCGTAACGAACTGTCGTTTTTGTGTCTCAGAAAATCGCTGTGTCGTAGTGGGTGTTTTCCCACACTGGACGCGGCGAACTTCGTGAACTACAGTCGCCACTCGCCGTGCAAGCCCGAGGGCACACCCCGGCGAGAGGTCATTCGCAGTACTGGAGTGGTGCACGGAGCGGTTTCATGAAGGTACAAATACATGCTTGACACATATGCAGTTTCGTGGCAAGCGGCATCCGCCGCGGTGGCGTTGCTGTGTGCCTTCTCGGTATCGCTCGCCCTGGTGTTGACCAAGAAGCACCACGGCCACCTCACGCTGGACAGCACCATCGGCGTGCAGAAGTTCCATGCGGAGCCGACGCCCCGCGTCGGCGGAATCGGCATCTACCTCGGCGTCGTGCTGGCCTGGGTGGTTGTGCGCGACAAGGGCGTGCGCGACATCCTCGGCGTCATCCTGGTCGCCGGTTTCGTGCCGCTGGTGTGCGGCCTCGCGGAAGACCTCACCAAGCGCGTTGGCGTCCTGCCGCGCCTCGTCGCCACCATGCTCGGCGGGTTTGTCGCCTGGCTGATCACCGGCGTCGCGCTTGATCGGCTGGATGTCTACGGCCTCGACTGGATCATGACGATCACGCCGATCGCGGTGCTGTTCACCGCCTTCGCCGTGGGCGGCGTCGCCAACGCCATCAACATCATCGACGGCTTCCACGGCCTGGCCAGCGGCACGACGATCATCGCGCTGATGGCGTTGGGATCGATCGCTGCGCAGGCCGACGACCCGCAACTGGCCATCGCCTGCTTCATGCTGGCGGCCGCTATCGGCGGCTTCTGGCTGGTGAACTACCCGTGGGGCAAGTTGTTCATGGGCGACGGCGGCGCCTACTTCTCCGGGTTCGCGCTCGCCTGGCTGGCCGTGCTGCTGCCGGTCCGCAACCCCGAAGTTTCAGTATGGGCGGCGTTGCTCGTGTGCGCATACCCGGTGATCGAAGTGATCTACAGCATGGCCCGCCGCTACGCCAAGCGCCAGTCGCCGGGGGCGCCTGACAGCGGCCATCTTCACAGCCTGATCAAGGTGAAGCTGATTCGGCCGAAGTTGTCGGCGATCGGGGTCGACAAGAGCGTGAGGAATGCGGCGGTGTCGCCGATCATGTGGGGGTTCAGCGCGTTGCCGGCGGTCGCTGCCACGGTCTATTTCGATCGGCCCCTGCTGCTGGTCTTGGGAACTGCCATTTGCGCGCTGTCGTATCACGCCTCGTACAGGTACTTGGCTCAAAAGATGGGGGTCGATGGGTCGACGCAAGTGGCGGCGTCCTCCGCATTGCCTCCGTATCGGTTGGGCAGGCACACCAACCGTCAGCGTCAACACGGCCGTGACCGGCGGACGATAGTGGGGCGCAGTTAAGCCTGCTCATCCTCTCATCCGGACGCAGATATAGGCAACCGTACGGTTCGGCGGTTCCCGCAAAAGGCGTCGGCTTTTTTTAATATTTCCGAGAATGTTACATTTTTAATGCTGCGAGAATTTGGTTAGTTGCTGCTGCAGGCGAAAACAAACGTCCAAAAAGCTGTTTGCACCGGCCGCGCATCTCCAGATCGCGCTCTAGCTGTAGCAATAAATCCTCTGCGAGTCCGTGCAGCGTTGCGACGGAGTTATCCGTGCAAGCTCGACCAACGTCCTCTGTTCGTATTAATTTTACAAGATCGTTGCCATTATTTACAGTTGCAAGTACCGGCAAACCGCTTTGCATGTATGTGAGAAATTTTCCTGGAATATTGTGAGTTTTATGGCGTGGATCTAGTGCAACGATGCCCGCTTGGCATTGTGCAAGTAGACCAGGAATTTGTTGCGGCTCGATTTCATCAAAAAAGAGCACATTCTGCAGCCCCCGCGTTCGTGCGTTAGTCACTAAGCGTGAGGCGTCACTGCCGCGGCCCACGAACACGAAACCGATGTCTTGTCGCCCGCGAAACGAGTCCGCTAATTCCAGAAGAATATCCATTCCCTGCGCTACGCCCATGTTACCAGCATAGACAAAGATCTTCCGGTCGGATAGGGTGGTTCCTGTGAGATTGATCGAGCAACCGCAGACTGGTGCGTCGGCGAGCCAATTTTGGAGCACCTCCAGTCTGCCGAAACCGCGGTCTTTCCACTTTTTAAAGAATTCGAGATTTCCAGGACTCTGTACGCCAATCGTGTCTGCTACCAAATACTGATACTGAGCGACAGCTTTGAAAAACCAATATAGCGCACCCCGACCCATCAGGCCCATGTCCACTGCCCACTCCGGGAAAATGTCCCGAACGATCAGGTAGCTGTTGCAGTTACTCGCCTTCTTAAGCACGTTCGCGACCGGCCCGAGAAAGATGCTGGGTGAATACCATATGACGCCGTCCCATCTGGTCTCAGCCAGAGGACTCTGGCGTAAGTTTTTGATCATCGCAAATGGCATGCACATTTCAGCCAGGGTGCGGTGCGCGTAGTTCAAATCTTTCGTTCTTGGGGCCCGCAGACGTAGCACTTGCACATTTTCGCGATGCTCGAGCGACCACGGTCTGTCCAACCCCGCAGCAGGGAGTATCACGGTTATATCGATGCCCTCCTGTGCAAACTGGCGAGAAAGATCCCTAAGCTGAACGGCACCAGACGTCCTGAATGGCGGGAACGTGTCGGCAATCAAAGCGATTCGACGTGCCACCTCATTTGCACCAGACGGTCCGGTTGATGTAGTCGATGTAGCTCAATAACACTCGAATAACTTGATTGGAAACATGCGGATTCTCGTACTCGATTACGCTCAATGTCGGTCTGGCGCTGGCGGAGTATTGCCGCGTCACCGCTCTGACTGCGTCGAGGACCCGCTCCGGCTTGAGACCGCTCATGATTAACGTTCCTGTGTCCATTCCTTCTGGTCGCTCGTGGGCGTTGCGGATCGTGACGGCCGGAATGTTCATGAGAGATGCTTCCTCGGTGATCGTGCCACTATCGGATAGCACACAGCGGGCATTCAGCTGCAACTGAATGTAGTCGTGGAATCCGAACGGCTTGCTGAAGATAATTTGTTTGTGCAGGTGTCGGCCACCTCGCTGATCCAGCTGCTTGCGTGTGCGGGGATGGGTTGAAACGATCACTGGGATGTTGTATTCGTTAACAAGGGCGTTTAGTGCGTCGAGAAGGTCCTGCAGATTTTCAGGAGAGTCCACGTTTTCCTCACGGTGCGCACTCACCACAAAAAACCTCTTCGGTTCTAGGCCGAGCCGCTGTAGCACCTGTGACTCCTGAATCTGCGGCATATAGAAATCGAGAACCTCCCTCATGTGAGAACCGGTCTTAAAGATGGTCTCGGGGCGCAGTCCTTCCGCGAGCAAATAGCTCCGAGCGTGCTCGGTCAACACAAAGTTCACATCGGCGAGATGGTCGACGATCTTCCGGTTCAACTCCTCCGGTACCCTCTGGTCGAAGCAACGATTGCCTGCCTCAAAGTGGAATACGGGTATCTTGCGCCGCTTCGCCGCCACCACTGCGAGGCAGGAATTGGTGTCGCCGTAGAGCAGGACTGCTTCTGGAGTCTCGCGTTCGAGAATTTCATCGCTCTTGGCTATAACAGTGGCAATGGTCTGAGCTGCGTTTCGTCCCGCGGCATTTAAGAACGCGTCCGGTTTCCGTATGCCGAGGTCGTCGAAGAACACTTGGTTCAGTTCGTAGTCGTAGTTCTGTCCCGTGTGGACCAAGTAATGGGAGGTCTCGCGGTCCAGCGCCGCGATGACCCGGCTCATTTTTATGAGTTCCGGCCGCGTTCCGACGATCGTCATTACCTTACGCACCGAGTTGCTCCTGAATGTACGGTAGCCGGAGAAGCAACTTTTTCACTGCTGGCACTGGGAGCCGTTCGGTGTTGTGCGAGGTGTAGTCGTCGAGCTCAGAAATTCTTGTTTCGCCCTCGACGAAGTACTTGCTGTAGTTCAGATCGCGGTTGTCTGCTGGGATCCGATAGTAGAGGCCCATGTCCTCGGCTCTTGCCATCTCCTCACGGGATACGAGAGACTCGTACAGCTTTTCGCCGTGCCGGGTCCCGATCACTTTGATGTGCGACTTGGATTCGAATACCTCGATCAGCGCCTTCGCCAAGTCTTCGACAGTGGATGCTGGGGCTTTTTGAATGAAAGTATCGCCTTGGCCCGCATGGTGGAACGCATGGAGTACGAGATCCACTGAGTCCTCGAGGGACATCAAGAACCTTGTCATCGAGGGATCCGTGACCGTCACCGGTTTGCCTTCCTTGATCTGTGAGACGAATAATGGAATTACTGAACCTCGCGAGGCCATGACGTTTCCGTAGCGTGTCGCACACATCACGGTTTCGCCGGCGGAGCGCAGCCGTGATTTCGCGACCATGAGTTTTTCCATCATCGCCTTTGACAACCCCATGGCGTTGATCGGATACACGGCCTTGTCTGTGCTCAATACCACAACACGACCGACATTGTGGGTGACAGCGGCGTTCAGGACGTTTTCGGCTCCGAGAACATTAGTTCGGACGGCCTCCATCGGGTAGAACTCGCAGGAAGGAACCTGCTTCAGGGCCGCCGCATGGAAGACGTAGTCGACCCCTTTCATTGCGTCGTAGACGCTGTTGTACTCCCGCACATCGCCAATGTAGAACTTCAGTTTGGAGTTGGCGTAAGCGATCCGCATGTCCTCCTGCTTCTTTTCATCGCGGCTGAAGATGCGAATCTCCTTCACTGCGGTCCTGAGAAAGCGATCCAACACTGCATTCCCGAAGGAGCCCGTTCCGCCGGTGATCATCAGGGTCTTATTGTCGAACATTACACGGTCCCCGCTTCGTTGTGCTTGCGCATGTTCCCGACCAAGGTTGGCCAGTCTGGCACCACGTACCCCGTGCTCAGTCGGAATCTCTCGGATGACAGAGACCGGTCGACTTTCACCGTGTCATCAGGTACGAGATTGATTGATTTTTCGTAGACCTCCGCGACCAGCCTAAGGAGGGAGTACTTGTCAATGGGAGCGGACGACACATGGTACAAACCCCGCAATGCTGGGCGTGGCAGGACGAAATCACGGATGACCCGCGCTAGTTCATCGGTCGGAAGGCCGGAAAAGATGGCCTTGGTGTAGCCGCGCGCTTCGCTGGTTTGGCTCAAAAACCATGATAGAAGGCTTCTGGAGCCAGCAAGTTCATGCCCGATGATTGAAGTGCGGAGCGTGATTGCATTATCGTAATCGATCTCTCCCAAGAGCTTGCTCCGTCCGTACAGATCCTGCGCATCGGGAGCATCATCTTCTGAATAGTTGCCACGCAAGCCGGAAAAGACGCAATCGGTACTAATGTGGATCACGCGCGCACCAACCAGTGACGCCAGACGGGCTAGTCTATGCGGAAAGATGGAATTGATCGGAATTACGGTGAGAGGATCGGTTGACGCAGCCAGTTGCTTTACCACTCCGACGCAGTTGATCACGACATCTGGCCGGATCCTCTGTATGGCGCCCACAAGATCGTCGGAACGTTCGATGTCGATGCCGCAGATGACCTTCCCATGCCCCTCCGGAGGGAGCTGAGGCCCCCGAGACGAGCGCGATGAGCCGAACACGTCCAGCCCATTCGTGCCGGCCAATATGCGGAACACGACGCTGCCGAGCATCCCCGTCACGCCCAGAACCAGTACTCTGCACCGCTTTTTCACAAATTCCTCCCGATCTTGCGTGCCACTTGGAGATTGACTCCCTGGGCTACGCGTGCCCTGTTGTTGTGGCACGCCGTGCTCGAGGCCTGAGCGTCAGTGAACATCCGTCTGCGCCGCACCAGCCCTCGCCTCAGAGGTTGTGTCTTTTCCGATATCGTCCTATCACCTATGTGCAGCGAGGTTCCCGCAGCCAGAAGCTCGTAGGCCGCTTGACCGAAATGTTGTCCATGCGGGCGAGGCGGCTCGAACGAAACGCTCGTGACTAAGGGCTCTGTATTCCGTCTGACAGAACTGCAGTGGGCGCCCGGCGGAGATGTCTTGTCGCACATGTTGATCAGTGGACCCACTGGGCCAAGTCTGCTGCATCCCCCGCGGGACCAAGATGATGGAAATCATGGTGCCCGCTCGTACCATGGAGCGTGTGGGTGCGGATGAACAACCGGCCCGCACTGGGCGGCGGACAGGGTACTTCTGCTCGTTCCGTACGCCAGGGTTTCGAGTTATCCAGGTTTTGCTTGCTAAATTCGAGGTTGTTCACGCCAACTTGGCCTTGAACGCGAATCCCGGGAGGGCTCACAGGTCGCGAAAGACCTTACCGGACGCCGAGCAAGCGCGACAGCTGCGCAACAATCCGCTCCGCTGCCTTGCCGTCCCACTTGTCCGGGATCCCGCCGCTCTTCCACTGTCCGGCCATCAAGCGGGCGAGTGCTGGGCCGAGATTCACCGGGTCAGCGCCCACCAGTTCATTGGTGCCGATGCTCACCGTCTCCGGCCGCTCCGTGTTGTCGCGCAGCGTCAGGCACGGTACACGCATCACCGTGGTTTCCTCAGTGATACCACCCGAGTCGGTAATCACCCCCTTGGCATGTCTCACCAAGTGGTTGAATTCCAAATAGCCTTGCGGATCTACGTAATGAAGGCTCGGCATCTGGTTTTCTAACGCGCGCAGGTTCTTAGCAGTGCGTGGGTGTACCGGGAACACCACCGGCAACCCGCCCGTTCCGTCCGCGATCGCACGCAGCAGGCGCAGCAACTGCTGCTCGCCATCGACGTTCGCGGGCCGGTGCAGTGTCACGACAAAATACCGACCAGGCTCCAACCCCAGCTTGTCCCAGAACAGCGGTGGACGCAAGCGGGGCATATGCGTGAGCAGCGTATCGATCATCGTGTTGCCGACGAAGAAAATGCGGTCATCCGTCACCCCGGCACGGCGCAGGTTCGCGTTGGCTGTTTCGCTGGTGGTGAAGAACCAGTTGGTGATTGAATCCGTCACTACCCGGTTGATTTCCTCCGGCATCGTCCAGTCGCCGGATCGGATGCCGCCTTCGACATGAGCCACTGGCACGCCCAGCTTGCGAGCCACGATGGCGCACGCCATCGTCGAGGTCACATCCCCCACCACGAGGCACAAATCGCTGCGTTGCTCCAACAGCAATTTCTCGTAGCGAACCATGATGGCGGCGGTCTGCTCCGCTTGCGTGCCCGACCCGACCTCCAGATTGAAGTCTGGCTCGGGGATGCGAAGCTGCTCGAAGAAGCCACCGGACATGGCGCGGTCGTAGTGCTGGCCCGTATGAATGAGGCGGTATCTGAGCGAACTCCCCTGCGTTTCTGCAGCAGCCCCTAACGCATCGATGATCGCGGCGATCTTCATGAAATTGGGGCGGGCGCCGGCGATGAGGTCAATCGACTTCACCCTTTTTTCTCCGCCAAAATGGCCCAACCACGTTCGGCTGAATTCAAGCTAAATGTATATAAGATGGTCATGTTTGTACTGGGACGACAAGTATGCTGTGGCAGCCATCCGCTCGGGCTCCAGAATGCAGTGCGTGAAGTTGTATTTCTCGCCACTGCGGGATGCAGGTGTAACCGAATGAGCTGGAGAAATCCAGCACTGCGGCAAACATACTGTCGAACGCGTGCATCAGCATTGCACGGGATGGGTCGTCAAAGCACTTCATGGGCGAGCGCCGAGTCAAGACTTCGCGAAAACGGGGGCAGCCCTGGATGCCCCTGCGTCGCCTCGCAGGCCCGAGCCGGCGAGGGGGGAGATTTGATTGCCATGGTTTTGAAGCCGGTCCCAAGAAAAGCAGAGGTATGCATTAGCTATCCTTGGGGACGCCGTCCAGCAACGCTTCCCAGAAGTCTGCGGGTGAGTAGGGGACAATCGCAGGGTGAGCTTGGTCCAGGAAGCGGCGAACGGCGCTCGCAATCGAATGTGCCGAGGTCGCGTCGAAAGTCTGCGCCGGGGTGCATACGTCCCGGACATAGTCGCGTTCGGGAGCAAGGATTGGCAGGGAGATCTGTTCCGCCTCAATCAGGGGCAGGCCGAACGATTCCAAAAGCGATGGGAAGATGAGGGCACGCGATCTCCGGTACAGGAGGAGGATCTGATGATGCGACATCTGCCCCAGGTTGTAGACTTCGGCGCCGGTCCGAGTGCGCAAGGCATCGACCGCCCGCGCGAGGGCAGCATCGCGTGGGCCTAGCGTCAGTGCCAGTCTCGGTTTGAGGCCCTGCGTGGCCAACTCACGCCAAGCTTCCAAAAGCGTGCGATGGTTCTTATGGGCTTCACCATCTGCAACGTAGACGAAGTCCCATTCGGGGTCACGGGCATCGCCCGGTACCTCGATGGGCTGATGGTCCGCGAAGGGAAACACCCGTACGGTTGGTCTTTCCACGGGTTCTCCGCCGTACCACAGCAGTAGCTCTCGCGCCATAGTGGGTGTCTGAACCACATATTCCGCGACCCGGAAGCGGAGCAGCCGACCTATCAGGCGTTCCAAACATAGGCGGGTCGCTGTCCGCGCAGAAAAGCCAGCCAACGCCGAGCGCCCGAAGTAATGGCGATTCTGCTGGAACACTACGATCCGCCCCCGGTTCGGCAGCAGCGGTGGCAGCCCATGAAAACATAAGACGACGTCGCCAGTCTGGCAGGTTTTGTTTAGCGCGACCTCCGCACTCCCGCGGGATACCATTGTTGGTTCCACCCACCACACGCTCTCCCCTCCCGCCAGCGCTAGTCGAGAACGCGCCCGCTCGTCGAGGAACGCCCGCAGAGGAATTCGCGCGGGCCAGGCCGCCAGTAGCGCGCGCAACAACACATATCCTCCGCCCGTGTGAACGTTGGGGGCGTAGAGAACGACACTCCTCGTCGAGCCGCGTGTCTCCGGGGGCTGGTGGGGCACGACTTCGCTTGACAGATGCCCGTGCAACCTCATGATGCTGTCCCCCCCGTCGCGGGAGCAATGGCGACTTGCTGCATCGCCGTCTTTGGGAACAGCTTGAAGAAGAGCAGCGCATAGGCTATCGCGAACATCGTGGTCAACTCCTCCGAGTGCACCCCAAACGCGATTAGCCAAGCAGCATACGCCCAGACCAGAACGAACAACGACGGCCCGTGGCTACGCGCATTTATGCGAAACACGTGGTAGAGCGGATATCCGAGCAGGAATACCAACGCACCGAAACCGAAAAATCCTAGGCTGTACAGAGTGTTGAGATACAGGCTCAGAAAAGAGGCAATTAGGTCGTTCCCCGTCGCCGTGGAAAATTCGATGTTCGCATTGCCAAGGCCGCTGCCTGCAAAGGGGAAGGCCGTTTCGGCGAGGTATTCGTAGACGTAGTTGCGGTTGCTCTCGATCATGCCGCCCGACCAAATCTCCTTGGTGCGGAATTCCACAGTGTCGAGCAACAAGCCGGACAACGCCAAGTCCACGCCATACACTAAGAGCAAACCCAGTGCCAAACCTCCGAAGGCGCGTCCGACCATTTTTGTGGAGCACCTCGGCCGATGCGGCCGCAAGAAGATGGCGACGTAAGACACGCCGAGGCCGATGAGCAGTGACATGATGCCCGTCATGCTGCCGGTGAGAAGAATTGAGGCACCCATCAGCAGCTTGTGGGGCTCGAACTGCTTGGGATTGTGGGCGAATGACAGGACGAAAGGCACCATCAACCATTCGGCGAGATGGCTTGGCTCACGGAACGATCCGATCGCCCGGTGGAAGGCGTATGTAAACGTCGTCGACTGCTCGCCGCCGCCTGTTCCCATCCTCGAACGGGGAAGAACCTCCGGCAGTCCGTATAGCTGCGCGAGATAAACATAGATGGCATAGGCGGCGACAAGCGTCCCGAGTTTCACAACAAGTTGGATCACACGCTGCTGATGGCCAGCCCGACACAGCCTCACCACGATAACCGCGGAAGCTACAAAAGAAAAGACGGTAAGGTATCGCAAGATGACGTAGGCCGCGTAGGAGGTGTTAGCCTTCAGCGGAAGGTTCCGCCCAAACTCTGGCCAGTTGAAGAGATTGATGACCAGCGCCCATGCAAGCAGCAGCGAGACGGGAAAATAGAGCCCCTCATACAGTCTTCGCGGCCCAGCAAGGAAGCGGGATGCCACGGCGACCGTGCCCGCCAGTCCCAGCCATGGCAGTGGGATGCCAAGAATGGATACGGAGGCGAGTCCATTCAGGGCCAGGAATACCGCAAATAGACCAAACAGTGTCGTTCTCACGGCAATTTAACCGCAATTCAAACCGGCATCAGCGCGGCGCCGCAGCATGGCTTCATAACACGCGCAGACATAAGAAATTGAGTAACGCGCCAATTCTGCTTCAACCGCCTCGCCCGGCACGACAGGCTTGGCTAGCACGAACGCCCGGATGGTGTCGACAGTCTCCTGGACGGGCAGCCCCACAGTGCGGTAGACATGCAGCACCGCAGGATACTGAGCTAGTGCTGCGAGTGACGTATCCCGGGACGAGCTGACAAGATTCAGGATTGGCTTCCCCACGGCCATGTACTCGATCACCTTACTCGCCAGTTGGGTCTCGGATTCGTTGCCGATGTTCACCAGCACGGTGGCGTCGACCATCGCCTGCAGCACTTCCGCACGGTCGACGAGCCCGTGGACGAACAGCGCCCCTTGCGCGGCTTCCTGATAAGCCGCAAGATCCTCGGCGCAATCGTTCACCGAGCCGTAGAAGTGCATTTCCAACCGGTCCTGCGGCAGCGCCGCTCGCAGAGCGGAAAAGCACTCCAGTAGAAACCGTGGGCTGCGCAGCTTGCGGTACAGGGTGCCCACAAACACAATCCGCACGACTCCATCGCCTGCATGAGGCGACGGGGGCGGCGGCGTCGGGAGCGACAACAGGGGAGGCACGACCCGCACCTTCCCGTGTGGCGGCGAAAAGAATGATTCATAGACGCCTTGGGTGCTCGGCGTGGTGACGCTGATCGCGTCCGCCGTGGCGACGACGTGTGCCTCGACCCGGCGGCTCAGCCAGCCGTATAGGCGTCGGTTGTTGGGTGACGGCTCCTGCATGAGATGGAAGGGGTCGCCTATATCGACCATCCAGCTTGCCTGTGGTGCCGCTGGCCGCAAAAGCGCACCGACCAGGTGGCCGGTGAACGGGTGGGAGACCGAAATAATCCAGTCGTACCGGTGGCTCGAACAAAGGGAACGACCGGCTCGGACGGCAGGGATGATCCAGCCGCAGGCGTAGTCTGGCCAGCGAAGCGCCCGCCACAGCGAGCGTGCCAGACTGCGCAACCTGGCCTGCCATGCTGCGGGCGCTGGGGCAGAGCCCTTGCTCGGCATCGTACTAACCGGCTGTGCAGACGTCGCGATCAGCCAGTCGCGCACTCGATGGATCACTACGCCGTGTTCGCGCTCCTGCTGCTCGCCGCGCGATGCGCACAGAACGTGCACCTCGTGTCCGTTGCGCGCGAGCTGAGCAGCCACCGACGACCAGCGGAACGCTCGCGGGTTCAGGTCGGGGGAGTATGAATAGGTCAGGATCAGCAGCTTCATGGCGAACGGGGCATATCGGGAGATTGCAGCCGGCCGTAGCCGGGCGAAAAGGGTAGCCCAACCGGCGTCGGGTCCGTGAGCACGAGGTTGCCCTCGGCGAGGTCGTTTACCGCTACGTCGCTTTCAGAAAGCGCGACCTGCCGGTAGACCCATGCGCCATAGCCCCGGTGACGCCCCACGAAGCCCAGCGGTCCGAAGTACAGGCACTCGCCTTCGGCTGCGCCACGCAAGTCGAAGATCCCGCGGTCAAGGTCGGCCGGTTCGCGACCGGCCACGCGGGGCACATGATGCGCTGCCGCCGAACGATAGGCATTGCGACGTTCGGGCAGGGGAGTGTAGATATACGTTCCCGGGTCGCGCACAATCGTGCGGCCGTCGATCACCAGCTCGATGCCTAATTGGTCGCAATGCGCATGAGCGCCTAGCCCGGCGATGCCGATCTCGCCGCATCGGATCGCTAAGTACAGGCGCGGGCTGCGAAACACGTAGCATCCCATCCTGGGGAATGCTTGGCACTGCAAGCCGGTGAGCAGACCTGCTCGCTCTGCTGTGGGCGGCGCTGCGGTAAAGCGGGTGGTCCAACGTTGGCGGGCAGCCGCCGCCCCATGGCGCGCACTGCAGTCCGCGAAGGCCGATTCATCGCCGAGTTGCCGAAACGGCGTGCTTGCCGCCCGTACCGGGGTGCCGCTAAAGTCTGCACGGGCGAGAACCCGCAACAGGTAGGCAGCGGGATCGCGGCCGCCCCCTGGATCGGATGGCACTCCCAGCAGCGCCTCGATGCCGGCGACCAGCGACGAATGGTCGAGGGACCATGCGGCGGCAGCCAGACTGTTAGCGCAGCGCACCTGCTCGATATTGCCAAGAGTGATGAAGCGACCGCTGTCGTTGTCGCCAAATTGCACGACGAGACCGTCCGGCCGCGTCATGGTCCGCGTGAAGTCCGCCATCCTCGCAAGGCGCTGCCGGACCCATTCCGGAATCAGTGGCCCCTCGGGCAGCGGGGGCACCGGCTGCAATCGTGGCAGCGTGCGATACCGATGGACGCACCGCAGGACTGCCTGCTTTGGCGGCGGGAGCCCTTCGAGCAGCGCGCAGGCCCACAACACCATTTCCGCCGACAGCCGGTGATAGCAGGTCGATGCCTCGAAGTTGCTTCCGTCGTCGTGAAACTGATAGGCGACTTCCACCAACAGTTCCTGCGCCGCGAACGCCAGCCACGCGTCCACCTCTTCGCTGTGCGGAAGGTAGGCTGCGATGAAAAGCAGACCAGCGATGTTCGCGAGATAGTGGTTGCCGCGATGCTGCGGCCACCACTCGAGGTTGGCGACTACGTGCCGTCCGTGGGCAAAGATGCTCCCGGCAAAAACCGCCTCGAAAGCGTCATCGAAGCGGACGTCCGCCGACAACGCGATGTCATGCGCGACCAGCAGATTCGCAGCGCGAATCGCAACATCCATTGTGCAGGCCCAATTGACCCCAAAACCGGGCGGGTTGTTAGCGATGAAATCAAGAACTTGGTTGCGCAACTCGGCCGCGTAGCGGTCGATGGCATCGAATCCTGGTGACCCTGCGCGGGCAAAATGACAAGCGAGCGCCAGCGCCGGCAGGTGCTGGCAGCGCGCCAGCTCCCATGGGACCTTGATGTCGACCCCCGGCAGGGGCGCGATGCCGATGTCGCGGTGCCAAGTGCGTTCATGCCAGCGATAGCCCGACTTGAAGTCGCGCTGCCAGTCGATGCGGATGTAGGCGGGCTGCACCAGATCCCAAATCCGCTTCGCCTCCGGACGGTTCCTGGCATTGATGCGGCTTTCGTCGAAGGCCGCCCAGGCATCGGCGCGCGCGGGAAGGCAGCCGTGGTATCGGTGGCCTTCGAGCCCCTGGCAGCGCGCGCAGTACGCAACGATTACCGGGCCGGATCCGAGCAGGTCGAACCGGTGCGCCAGGGCATCGGTGGCTTGCCGCCGAATGATCCTGGCGAACTCTTCGCCGAAGGTCGGGCGCAGGAGGAAGGAGCCGTCCGCCAATGCTGCAAAGCGCCGCGGCAGGTCAGCCGGCTGGCAGGCGCCGGCGAGCACGAAGGTGGGGACGATGCGGCAACGCGCTTTCTCTATCGCAACGGACAGTTCCCGGCGCAAGCGTCCCATCCCCCGGCGGGCCAGGTTCCGCAGCATCCATGGCATCGTGGGGCGCACCATGGCCTCAGACCACGCCGCCGGATTGCTTGCGCTCGAACAGCCGGCGGATCTCCACAAATATCGCTCCCCACACCAGGACGGTCGAGGCGAGCGCCACGAACACCTGAGTCCATGCGATGCCCCAGATACCATGTTGGACGCTCATCGGATAACCTATCCCGATCGTGAGGGCGGTGGTCACCAGCGCGATGCCAGTCCCGAGCCGGATGGCGCCGATCCCAACCAGCGCCGCGCCCCCGATTGCATAGGTGCACCATAGGCAGAACTTGATCATCAGCAACCCAACGAACAGCGATAGATGCTGGTACCGCGGCCCGAGGAAGTACACCTCGACTATCCAGGCCACCAGGACGGAGATGGCAGCCAGCGGGATTGCCGCAGCCGATAGAAGTCCGGACCACTTCAATAATTGCGCGCGGAAGCGCTGGGGCTGGTTGAGCAACGCGGTGAACGTCGGGGTAGCAATCCCCTGGGCGGCGCCGCCGACCGCTACTGCGGAAAAGAAGAAGATAGTGGCGAGCGAATAGACTGCCACCTGCTCCTTATCGACTCCGGTCACGTCCAGGAGGATCAGGTCGGCGTACTGCCCTACGACGGTAATCAGCGAGCCCGTCACGCTATGGAACGCCAAGCTGGAGAAATCGGCCGGAATCCGCAGAGCTCCGATCGGCCGCCATGCGGGGCGTGTCGCTAGAAGCAGTGGAACACAGGCCAGATAGGTGAGCGCCAACGACGATACCAGCAGCCCGGGCAGGCCATGGCAGTACGTGGCCCCTGCAGTGACCGCAAGCGCCATGAAGCGCGTGGCGACGGGGAAGTACGCCATCAGCTTGAACCGGCGCTCTGCTTGCAGGTACACCCCCAGCAGGCTGGTGGCAGCGAGGGCGGGAAGCTGCAGTGCATAGGCGCCGAACACAGAGCTTTCGAGCGGATCGGCCGGCTTGGCAGCGATCAGCAGCAGCAGGATACCCAGCGTGGTGAGCGCCACGGTCAGCATCCGCTTTAGCGCGAGGCCCAGGAGGCCGCGGCGGGCTGTGCCGTCGAACGCATTGTCGGCGCAGTAGCGCAGGACCGGGGCAGTCAGCCCGCCGGCGGCAACCACCGTGGCCACAGCCACGTAGGCGAGTGCTACCCGCACTATGCCGAACTCCCCGGGGTCGAGCAGTCGCGCGATCACCAGCACCGTCGCGAAGCCGAAAGCCTGCTGCGCGGCGTTCCCCAATATCACGTGCGGCAAGTCGCGCCTGGCCAGCGCACGCGCGGCTCGCCCGATCCCGCCCGCGCCCATTAGGGCTCGACCTTTAGCCGGATCTTGCCGCTGCGAGTGCGCACCGGTGCCGGAATCAGTTCGACGCACCAATCGACGTCGAGCCCTGAAAAGTCGAACCCCCGCAGCAAGCCGCCCGCGTCGCGTACCGCGACCCTGGGCACGACCAGCAGGGTTGCACGTCCGGCGCAGTCCTGCCGAACCTGGAGGTGGCGGACTTCGTCGAAGGCAGCGTGGTGACGCCCGAAGATGATCGAGGTCAGCGCCAGCCTTCGTTGTTGGCGGTCCACGATGAAGTCGCCGATACGGCCTTCCGAGATGCGGAATACCAGGGAGCCGCGCGATGCGCATACCGGCTCCACCCGGTCACCCGTGTCGTAGCGGATGAAGGGATGCACACGGTTGTGCATGGACGTGCACACGAGGCGGTGGTCCGCGCCATCCGCGGCCGGCACCGCCTCGCAATACCCGTACGTTGGCAGCGAGCGATACAGACCGAGCGCCGTCTCGTGGGCGAGCAAGGCCATCTCGCTGTGCCCGTACCAGCTGATGATGTTGGTGGACAGCATCTGCTCGATTGGCTCGCGGTACATCGGAGCGGGGTATTCCGATCCCAGCAGCACACCGGCGAGCCCCTGACGGAAGCGTGCCGCCGTTACCGGTGGCAACTGGGCCAGAGCGTGCGCGAACTCGGCCACCAGGCTGGGGTAGCCGTGCAGCCACCGGATAATCCGTTGCGCCGGCAGTGCGGCCACGGCCCGCACTACCACCTGCATGTCGGCATTGGCATTGACGATGTACTCGTTGTGCCGGGGGTGGTAGCGCAATGGTTCGCCATCCGGGAAATAGGTGCCGCCAAATCGCAGCTTCATGTGGTTTACGCGGTAGCCGCGCGCCGTCCAGATCGCATGCATGTGCGCCCACTCCACTGGCATAGCATTCTTCTCCAGCAGGAAAGCTAGCGGCTCGCCTGAGGTGCCGCCGGTGTTGGCAGTCCGGCCCGATAAGCCTTTAGCGGTGCGTGCCTCGATGGGATGTTCCTGGAGGTCATGCTTGGTGACGACAGGGACCATGTCCCAGTTGTCCAACGTCCGCAACTCGCGCGGAGAGAAGCCACGCTTGTCGTAGAACTCGCGATAGAACGGAACCCGCCCGTACGCATGTTCCAGCAGGGCTTGCAGCCGGCGGAGCAGTGCGGCCTGGGATGCCTCGGGCCCCGCCCGTCCGGCCTCTGCGATGCTCCTTCGCATGCGCAGATACCCTGGGCCGATGCGCACGAAGGCAGGCACGGACGACAGCGGTCCTGCCCAATGTTCCGCCAAGCGAAGCACTCGGCTGCGCAGTGTCGACCGCATAGCCGCGGCGACAGTGGCCGTATGTGCGTGGATCGGGCTCATCGTTGGACAGGTCTCATCCTTCGAAGCCGACCCGGCGATAGACGTCGAGCATGTCCCGGGCAACGATGCGGGCGTCGTGGTACTTCTCGGCGTAGGCCCGGCTCGCCGCGGCCGTCTCGGCGCGCCACTGTGGTTCCATGATGAGCCTGCGCAGCACGTCGAGCACGGTGTCGGGGTTTGCATTGACCAGCGGCAGGTCCGATGGGTACCTGGCGATGAGGTCCGGCCGGATGTAGGTCACCGTCGCCTTGCCCGCGGCCATCGCCTCGACGGCGGTCACACCGTGGGAGCCGCAGCGCAGTTCGTCGACATAGACATCGCAGGCGGAAAGCTCGCGGAAAAATTCGGCCTGAGTGAGCTGCCGGATGAGGCGAAATTCGAATTCGAGCCCCTCCGACCGCAACTGCTTGAACGCGGCCACGATTTGCTCCGTTCCCTTGACCAGGGGCTCCGTCGGCACGTGCAGGAAGACTGGTCGGCGATCGAGGTTCAGCGGAATGGGCTGCAAGCGGTCGAGATCGACGGGCTGTCGAAACGTGAACACGTCCTTGAAGAAGGGAGTCACGTACTCGGCCATCTCGCAATCAGTCGCTACGTACGGGACGTAGCGGGCGACGGACCGCAGGTAGCGGCGGATACTCTCGTCGCGCGCGGGATCCGCCGGGCGATAGAAGTAGGGATTGCGTGCTCGCGCAATCTCTACAATGCGCGCGTCGCCGCCCCCGAAACTGACAATCATTGGAACGCTGCGGGCCGCGAGGTACCGCCCCTCTAGCACATGATGCATGCTGCCGCGCAGCAAGTGACTGCCGTGGTAGTGCACCAGCGAATACTGCTGCGGGACGCGGGCGAGGAAGGACGCGCGCTGCAGCATGCGCACTGACCGCGACGACGAGGTACGGCTGATGGCCGCATGGTGCGGCAGGCGCCGATTCAGGTCGTGCACGTCCCTTTCCTCCGGAATCACGTTCTCGGATGGATATCCCAGCCGGGTCAGCGCTTCGGCCAAGAGGAAGGGCCAACCGGCAAGACTGCCGTACTGAAGGATGGGTTTGTCGACCACGATGGCGCTGGCGGCTACTTCGCCGTGTACTTGATGTAGAAGCTCTTGGGCACCAGATCCATGCGGTACAGCAGCCAGAAGAGCGGGCGCAGGCGCTCGAACGTCTTCTTGTAAGTGCGGTAGTCCTTGTATGTCTTGCGCGGCAGGTTCATCAGGTGCTCGAACTCCGTGTCGGAGAAGCCTAGGCGCTTCTTCACTAAGTCGACTAGGTCGTCCTCGATGAAGGGCGGCTGCTTCATGAGCTCGAGCGCGTCCTCGCGCGACATCCAGCCATTGCGGCAGTACGCAGAATAGCCCGCGATGCGGAAGTCGGTGTCCCAGCGGCGTGGGAAAAAGTAGCTATGGACAAACGCGGTGAAGCGGTTTTCCAGGTGGTGACCACCGTACCACTGCCAACCGTACGTCTCGGCGAGCAGCGTCTTCGCCGCTTCCTTGTCATAGTCGATGTAGTACAGTGGGCGGATCTTCTTGATGCCGCCGAAGATCATCCAGCGTAGCTGGTCCTTCAGCCACAGGTTCGGAAAAGTCTTGAGTGGCATGGTGCCGAATTCCTTCTGCACGGTCTCGATGTATTTGCCGTCCATGTAAGCCCAGCCCAGGGGCGCCACACCCTCCGTGCGGAACGAGTGGCCCTCGATCATGTACTTGATGCCAAACTTCTCGGCGGCGCGGTAAAGCGTGGTCGCGAGGCCGATGTCCGTGGGGCAGTCAACGTCCTTCACGCCCGCCTTGAAGAAGGATCGGTAGATGTCGTCGTACTCTTTGTTGTCGACTACGATCGTGAACAGATCGACGTCGAGCGCGTCGAGCACGTTATGAATGTTCTCGGTGGCGATCGTGCTGTTCCACGTGTTGTCGTAGTGTGCGGCCAGCAGACGCAGTCCGTACTTTTGACGCATCTCGTGCACGAGGAACGACGAGTCGCACCCGCCGCTCACGCCGATCACAGCGTCGTACTTGCGCCCCTTGCCGGCGGCCTTGATTTCGTCGACGATCGTCTGCAGGCGCGCGGCGCCTTCCGCACCCGTCGGGTACTCGCGTTCGAGCCCCTCGATCTGGCGGCAGTAGTTGCACACCCCTTCGTGGTCGAACGACACGTTGGGTACAGTTTCGTCATAGATGCAAAGAGTGCAGATCTGGCCCACGGTTTTCACTGGAGTAGTTGTTCCTGATCGCGGCGGGACGGGAACTTGACCAGCACCCCTAGGTCCTTGCCCTGGAAGACGGCCATGCTGCCGATGGCGACCGCGGACGCGTCGCCTCGCTTCGCCGCCTCGCGGATATGTTCGGTTTTCCCCGCGCCACCGGTGGCGATGAGTGGTATGGAGACGGCATGCGCCACCTCCTTGATGAGGTCGATGTCCATTCCGGACCAGGTGCCGTCGCGGTCCACCGAGTACAGCAGAATCTCGCCGGCGCCCTCGCGCTCGAAGCGCCGCGCGGCATCAGCGGGCTTCATCTTCGTGTCGTCTTGCGCGTTGCGCACACGCACGGACGTGCGGCCGAAGAAGCCGCCGGACATCACGTCAAGCGTGACAACCACTGCTTGGCTGCCGAACTCGTCACTGGCGCGCTTCACGAGGTCAGGCACCTCAAACGCCGCCGCACCTAGCGAGATCTTCTCGATGCCCATTGTGTAGAGCCGGCGCATTTCCTCGATGCCGCGCACGCCGCCACCGTAGCACACGGGCATGAAGCATTCGCTGAGCACCTTCTCGAGGGTCGCGTAGTCGATGCCCGTGCCCTTGCTAGTGGCGTGGATGTCGAGCAGCATGAGCTCGTCGACTTCCTTCTGGTTGAAGATGCGGATGATGTTCACCGGGTCACCGACGTACGTGGCTTCCTTGAACTTCACAGTCTTCAGAAGTGCACCATTGCTCATGAGCAGGCAGGGGATCAGTCGTTTTGCGAGCATGCTCATAGCTCTGCGAAATTCTTCAGCAACTGCATACCGTACTTGTGGCTCTTTTCGGGGTGGAACTGCACCCCCAACACGTTTCGCCGCTGAATGCCAGAGACGAATGAGTAGCCATAGGTGCTGCGCAGTAGCTCGTCCGACGGATCATCCGGCATGTAGTGGTACGAATGCACGAAGTAGAACCGCGCCCCAGTCTCCAGGCCCTTCACGACCGCGTGTTCGCGAACAGCCGTCGCGCCGTTCCAGCCCATGTGCGGGATCTTCAGGCCGACGTCAGCCCGTTGATCCTCAAAACGGAAGCGCCGTACGGTACCCGGCACGAGACCGAGGCCGGGCAACCTGCCTTCCTCACTGGAACTTGCGAGCAGCTGCATGCCAAGGCAGATGCCCAGCAGCGGCACGCCCTCGGTTGCCTTCTCGCGGAGCGGCCCGTCCAGCCCCTGCTGCTTCAAGCGCGACATGGCTACGTCGAAGCTGCCCACGCCGGGCAACAGAATCTTCGTCGCCGCGCGCAGGTCCCCGGGCGTGCCGACGGGCTTCGCCGTCCCGCCCACGCGCTTGATCATGTTGAGAACGGAGCCGACGTTGCCTACGCCATATTCGACGATGCTGACCGTCATAGCGTCGCCTGCGCCTTGCCGAGCACGCGACCCCGCTCCGCCGCGATGTAGTCTTCGTTGATCGTCTTGACGACGCGGCTGGGGTTGCCGCTCACCACGGAGTATGGCGGGATGTCCTTATTCACAACCGTCAGCGGCGCGATCACGCACTTGTCACCGATGGTCACGCCCGCCAGGATGACCGACGGGCCAGCGATGAACACACCTGAGCCGATCTTCGTGGGTCTCCGCTCGATCAGCTCGCTGCCGCTGAAATTTTGCAACGTTAGGTTTGTGAGTTGGCTCGTATGCGACCAGATGTACACGCCCAGGCCGATGCTCGTGTGCGAACCGATCGACAAGCCACCCGATGCATCGAGCACGGCGTTTTCCCCGACCCAGACGTATTCGCCGCATTCGAGCTTCTCAGGTGAAATGATCTTGGCGCCCTCGCGCATGCGGCAAGTCTCGTCCAGGCCGTGCGACGCCGCGCGTTCGTCGTCGGTCATCACTAGCCCGAGTGCGCGGCGTAGGATGTCCGGCCGGAGCTTACGCTGCCGCGCGCCGTCCTTGATGCGGAAGTCCGCCGCTTCCCAAAGGGTTCGAACCTGCCGCAGCAGTTCGTCCTTGGCGCTCACAAGACCCTCCGGATGCGGTCGACAACATCGTCGACGTCCACGCCGGAATACATCGGCAACGTGATGGTGTTCGCCTCGAGTGCGCGGGCGACGGGGTTCACCTGCCCGTACTTCTTCGCGTAATACGTGCTGTTGCTCAGGCAGTACGTGCCCAACGTCGTCTCGACGCCCGAGTCCTTGAGTTTGGTGATCAGGCTGTCGCGTGCGACGCCTTCCGGCACCGTGAACACCATCGACTGCACGTTGTAGCGGACGCCCGGGCCGATCTCCTGGACGATGAAGCCCAGCGGCCGCAGCAATTCGATGTAGCGCTCGCGGGTAGCGTTTCGCTCGTCGATCACGGTGTCGAGCCGGGCGAGCTGCTTGCTGCCCATCACTGCCTGAAGGTCGGGCAGGCGGAAGTTGTAGCCGAACTCCGGAAAGTCCAGGCCCGGCCCACGCATGCCTTTCGCACCGTGGGCGAGCTTCACGCGAAGCCATTCCGCCCACTCGGATCGGTCGGTGGTGATGGCGCCGCCCTCACCCGTGCTGATCAGCTTGCGAGGATGGAAGCTGAAGCAGGACAGGTCCGCGATGCCGCCGACCCGCTTACCGTTCTCGCTGCTGCCAATCGCGCACGCGGCGTCCTCTATCAGCGGGATGCCGCGCGCTCGGCACAGCGCCGTAATCTCGGAGATGCCGGTTGGATTGCCGAGCGCGTCGACGAAGATCACCGCCTTGGTTCGCGGTGTGATCAGCCCTTCGAGGGTTGCGGCTGTCAAGTTGTAGGTGGTGAGTGAAACATCGCCGAAAACAGGCATGGCGCCGAGGTCTTCGACGACGTTGGCACTGGCTGGGAATGAGAAGTCGGACACAACAACTTCGTCGCCAGCGCCGATGCCCAGCAGCTTGAGGCACGCCCACAGTGCAGTGGTCGCCGAGGTCGCGAGGAACGCGTGCTTCGCGCCAGTGAACGCCGCAAGTTCACGCTGGAAGCGCTCGACGTACGGCCCGCGCGTGAACATGCCGCTGTTGAAGATGCTGCGGAACTCGAGTTCGACATCGTCGAAACTGATATAGGGCTTCATCAAGCGGATGTTGCTCATTTTGCGGCCCCGATGCGATTCACGTACCAGTCAAGCGTCTCGCGCAGGCCGGACTGGAAATCGGTGAGTGAATAGTCGATTAGTGCGCGCACCTTTTGGTTGCTGGCGTTGTGACACAGCACGTCGGCCTGCCGCGCTGGCTTGCGTACGATCTCTCCGCGATAGCCCAGCATCGCGGCGATGCGCGCCACCAGTTCGCCGATGGCGATTTGGTTGTCCGTGGAAATATTGACCGATTCGCCAGTGGGCAGCACCCGGAACAGCTTTATGACGGCATCGACCGTGTCGCACACGTGGATGAAGTCGCGGCTCTGCTTGCCGTCGCCGTGGATCTCCGGAGTGCCGCCCGTCAGGATGCGCCATGCGGTCAGGGGGATCACGCCAGCCAGCAGCCCGCGGTGGTTCTGGCGAGGGCCATAGTTGTTGAAAGGGCGAACGATGAGGCCGTCCAGTCCAAACATATGCACATAGCTCTCCACGGCCAGGTCGGCCGCCGCCTTGCCGGCGGCATAGGTTGTCGTCGGATTGCGGGGATGCTGTTCGTCCATGGGCTCGTAGACAGCCGAGCCATAGACTTCCGAAGTGGAGAAATGGCAAAGGGACTTGAAGGCGCCCCGGCGCTGCAGCTCCAGCAGGTTCAACGCGACCGTCACGTTAGTGCCAAAAGCGTTGGCCGGATTCAGGAAGGAGTAGTTGAGTGCCTTGGTTGCGCAATTAAAGACGATATTGATTGGGTGCCGGCTGAAGATGTAGTCCAAGCTCGTGACGAACTCGGCGTCATCCTTGTAGAAGCTCACCCTACCGGTAGACATGGCCTGCTCGAGATTCTCCTCGCGGCCGAGGAACAGGTTGTCGACCACGACCACGTGCGCCGCCCCCTCCGCCAGCAGGCGGTCCACTAGGTGGCTACCGATGAAGCCCGCCCCCCCAGTCACCAGAACCGTCTCGCCTGCCAGCTTCCGCAGAGTGCTCACGCCACCACCGCCCGCTGGATTTGCTCGCAGATACGCATGGCCGCCAAGCCAGCGTCGGCCGTCGGCAGGCCATCCCTGCCGCCCTCGCGACAACTGGCGATGAACGCCTGCAACTCGGACAGCAGGGCCTCCTGGGGCCGCACCTCAATCGTCTCCTGGATGGCGGAGATCGTGTAAGGTTGGCCTTCACGCTGCCGGATTTCGGACTGGCGGTTGATGATGATTTCCTTGCGCAGCAGTTCGCAGTCTACAAACATGTCGAGGCAGGTTGCCTCGATCAGGCGCACCTTCTTGTCGGTGACTCGGCTGGCCTGAATGCGAGAGAAGCGGCCGTTGTCGTGGGTGATCAGGGCCGAGGCGAAGTCGATCATGCTCTCCCGAGCGAAGCCGTGGGCCACCACGGATTTCGCCGGGCCGTTCAGGTACAGGGCGAGGTCGATGTCGTGGACCATCAGGTCGGTCACCACGTCCACATCAGTGATCCGGGCGCTCAGTTTATTGGTTCGCGTGAAGTCGATGCTGATCACCCGCTGCGCCTTGTCGATGATTGACTTCAACCCAAGCACGGCCGGGTTGAAGCGCTCGATGAAGCCGACCTGCAGGTTCAGTTCCTGGCGGGCTGCGATGGCCGCGATCGCTTCAGCCTCAGCAAGGGTGCCGGCCATCGGCTTTTCGACGAAGATGTTGCGGACTTTCTTCGCCGCCATGCGGATGTACTCGGCGTGGGTCATAGTTGGAGTGCAGATGATCACCGCGTCCGCGCCGTCGAGCGCGGCAGCCGGATGACCCCCGCCCGGCACGCCGTATGCCGCCGCCAGCCGCTGGGCGAGCGCTTCGTCCACATCGGCGAGGAAAGTCAGCTCCACCCCTTTCAGCATCGACAGCACACGCAGGTGGTTCTGACCCATGCGGCCCACGCCGACCAAGCTCACTTTCAGCGGCGCCTTCATTGCGGTTCCCCTGCCGGCAGCCGGTTGCCGGCCTTGTCTACCTTAGCGACGGCACGAGCCGGGTTACCCATCACCAGGGTGTAGGGCGGCACGTCGCGGGTCACCACGCTGCCCGCGGCTACCATGGCGTACTCGCCGACCGTGACGCCGCAGACGATGGTGCAATTCGCCCCGAGGCTTGCGCCGTGGGCGATGCGGGTCGAGGTGATCTTCCAGTCGGCGTTGAAGGCACGCGGCACCCGGTCGTTGGTAAAGACCACGTTCGGGCCGACGAAGACGTCGTTGCCGATCTCGACGCCATGATAGACCGACACACTGTTCTGGATCTTGCAGCGGTCGCCGATTTTCACCGAATGGTCGACATAGACGTCCTTCGACAGGATGCAGCCCGCGCCGATATGAGCCTCCTCGCGGATCTGAACATTGATCCACACCTTGGTCCCGGTGCCGATGTGCGCCTGCGGCGACACGTTTGCGGTCGGGTGGACGAACACGTTGCTGGTCATTTTGGCCTCACTTCCGGAGCGCGCTGGCAGCCACGTCCAGCACACGTTGGATTTCGCCGGTCGTCATGTACGAAAACAACGGCAGGTTTAGAACCGAGGCGCACAACGTCTCTCCAACATTCCCGCCGCAATGTCCCTTGCTGACGCCTTGCGCGCCCGGCTGTTGCGACATTACGCCCGGGTAGATGTTGCCGAAGCCGACGCCGGCGGCCCGAAACGCCGCCTCGAGGGCCGCCTTCCGCTCCGGGTCCCGAATCAGGCACACGTTGCAGTACCCGTTCTCGGTGTAGTCGGCCGGCGGCGCCATTACCTCAATGCCGAGGGAGGGAAGCCGCTCGCGGTAAAGGGCTGCCGATGCCCGGCGCGATGCGATGCGTGTGCCGATGTGGTCAAGGCTCAGGTTGAGAAAGGCGGCCTGCAGGGAATCCAGGCGCGAATTCCATCCGATGTCGCCGTAGCCATAGTGCGCCGTCCGGCCGTGGTTGCCTAGGCGTCGCACCCGCTCCGCGAGCTCGGCATCGTCCGTGAACACTGCGCCGCCGTCGCCAGCGCCGCCCAGCACCTTGGCCGGGTAGAAAGAGGTCGTAGAGATCAGTGCCCCCGTATAGGCGGGTTTGCCCCGGTACTCGGCCCCGAAGCATTGCGCGCCGTCTTCAAGCAGCGCCACTTTCTTTTCCACGCAGAGTGCGCGGATGTCGTCGAGGCGGCTGCTGCCCCATCCGTATAGGTGTGCAATGATGACCGCCTTAGGCCCGAAGCGGACGATGCCGTCGGCCAAGGCGTCAAAGGCTACGCCGCCGTCGGCGATGTCCGCGTCAACGGTGACGGGGTTTGCCCCCACGTTAACCACGGCCTCAAGCGTTGCCCAGAACGTGACGTCTGGCACGAGAACCGTATCCCCGCGTCCGACGTCCAGAGCGCGTAGCGCGAGCTGCAGTGCGTCCGTGCCGTTGGCGCAGGTCACCGCGTGGGACACACCGGCGAAGTGGCTCAGGCGCGATTCGAGGCGCGGGATCTCCGGTCCGCCGATGAACTGCGCGTTCGCCGCCATGGCAGCTAACGTCGCATTGAGCGTCTCGAGGAAACCGCTCTCATAGCGCTTGAGGTCGATGAACGGGACTTTGATTGGATTCTCCATGGCGGGGTCCAGGTTCCTAAAAAAGATCATCGGCAACGTCGCAGTGGAATGCCAGTGGTTATCAGTTAGGTTGTCCCAGCAGGCGGTCCACCTCGAAGCTGAGTTGCGTGGCCTGCAACTGCTGCCACAGCGCAATCGGCCACCCGGCCTCGCCCCGAATGCTGCGCGCGAACGCTACCAGCTCTTCGCTCTGGCCCTTGGCGGTTGCGCGTGTGGCCAGCGGCTTCTGCCTAACCCCCGCGACCTCCAGGCTGCGGTAGTCGTGCAGCGAGATGACCAAGCCATCGACGAAGACTTCCATTCGCTCCTTGGGATGGTCCGTGCAACCGAGCGCGGTGTAGGTAAGAGTGGCGACGGAGCCGTCCTCAAAGGAAAGCGTGGCGACGAAGTTGTCGCTGGCCGCGTAATAGGCGGTCGCGGGTCTGATAGATAGGGCGTGGACTTGACTGACCTTGGCGCCCGTGAGGAATGTGAATAGGTCGTAGATGTGGCAGGCCTCGCCGCGGTTGCGGCCACCGCCCTCGGGCCCGTGCACCCAGTGGTCAAGCGGAATATAGCCCGCGTTCATCCGATAGTTGATGATCATCGGGTTGCTCCGGCCGGCCACCAATGCCCCAATGCGCTGCGCGTACGGTGAGAAACGGCGGTTGAACCCGGTGAGGAGGATGGGCCGGGCGGACCGGTCGTTGCCATAGAAATCTACGATTGCGGCCAGCTCGGACTCGCGCAGTGCAAGCGGCTTTTCGACTAGGACGTGCTTGCCGGCTTGCAACGCCTCCAGTGCCATGCGCCCATGCAAGTCGTGGCGTGTTGTGATGATCACCGCATCGATATTTTTGTCTGCAAGCACTTCACGGAAATCCGTGGTGCAGTAGTCGGCACCATAGCGCTTGCCCATATATGCAGCGTTGTGACCGCTGCGGCTGACCACCGCGCGCAGGTGGAAGTCGCCCTTGAGCCTCGCGAGATTAGGAAGGTGCATGCTTTTGGCAAAACCGCCGGCACCTACCAGCGCGACGCGAACGACCCGCGCGTCCGAGGTGGCCGCGAGAGGTGCGAGGTTGACCCGGCGCGCCGGCGCTTGCTCGGCGCGTGAATACGACAGAAGCACCATGAGCGGTCGGTCGGCGCCGCCCTGCAAGGAGCGATACGCGGCCGCGATGTCTGCCAGCGGGTGGACCGCAGTAATTAGCGCCTTTAAGTCTAGAGTGCCGTCCGCGATCAAGCGCAAATACTCCGACATATTGCGCCCCTCGGTCCAGCGTACGTAGGCCAGTGGATAGTCGAGGCCGGTCTCCTCGTAGCCAGTGTCGTAGCGGCCCGGGCCATACGATGTGGAGATTAGGAAATCGAGTTCCTTTGCGTAGAAGTCCGCGCGCTGCAGAGCTAGTCCGACGTCGCCAACCAGCACGACTCTCGCCTTGCGACGGCACATGCGGAAGGCGGTGGAAACGATGGCGTCGGAAGGACTGGCGGCGGTAATGATGACGCCGTCCGCTCCCGTGCCGCCAGTGATACGGGCGACCTGTAGCACGTCTTCGCCGTCGTCCGGGTGCACGCCCCAGTTCATCCCCTGGCTCTCCGCGAGGGCGATGCGCTCGCGGTCGAGGTCCACACCGATGACGCGGCATCCGTTGGCGCGTAGCAGCTGCGCCGTCAGCTGACCGAGGATGCCCAGACCGAGTACGACGAACGTTTCGCCGAGCGTGGGCGCCGCGCGGCGGATACCCTGAAGGGCAATTGCACCGAGTGCGACGGAGGAAGCCGCCTCGAACCCCACGTTATCCGGAATCCGCACCACAAGGTTCTTGGGGACGCGCACGACCTCGGCGTGGAAGGCGCATTGAGCGCCTGCGCAGGCAACGCGGTCGCCCCGGGCGAAGTCCTCCACACCATCGCCAACCTCAATAATGACACCAGCACCAGAATATCCAATCGGCGATTCCAGTGACAACTGGTCGTGGACGATCCGCCGGAAGGCGGCCGGGCCATCAGCAACCGCGATCTCGAAGGCCGTCTTTACGTTCTGCGGTTGCCGCAGCGCACGCTTCCACAGCGGAACTCCGCTAGCCCTGATCCCGGACATCTCGGTTCCGATCGAGATACAGGAATGATCCATCGCGATCAAGACGGTGCCAGGCTCGGCCAGCGGAACCGGGACTTCGTTTAGCCGGACTGCACCGCCGCTGACCATGACCTGTTTCACTGCCGGACACCCTCAAGATCCGTCACGATCCTGCTCGCTGGTGCCTTGCGCTGGGACCCCACTGCATACCACGGTATGGTCTTGGCGATCCCTTCGGCTAACCGGTGAGTAGGCAAATAGCCTAGCAGGCGCTGTGCCTTGCTGACGTCGGCCTGACTGTGGCGTACGTCACCGGCACGAAAACCTCGGTGAAGGGGCTGAGTGCCCTGCAGGTGCGGGTGCCGAGGGAGCAGGTTGCGGTGAAGTTCGGTATACAAGTTGTTGAGGGTGGTGCGCTCACCCGCCGCTACGTTGTAGACTTGGTTGAGGGGGGAGGCGCTATCCTCCCCAGGCATGCATGGAACGGAAGCGGCTGTGGCGGCTAGCAGGTTGGCCTGCACGGCGTTGGCCACAAAGCAGAAGTCGCGGCTGGTTTCGCCGTCTCCGTTGACGTAGACGGGGTCACCCCTGATCATGCTGGCAATCCATTTGGGGATGACGGCGGCGTAGGCGCCTTCGGGGTCTTGGCGTGGGCCGAACACGTTGAAGTAGCGCAGGCCGATCGAGTCGAAGCCGTAGCAACGGGCGAAGACCTCGGCGTACAGCTCGTTCACATATTTGGTCACAGCGTAGGGGCTAAGCGGCTTGCCGATCCTATCTTCTACTTTTGGGAGGTCGGGGTGGTCACCGTAGGTGCTGCTGCTGGCGGCGTACGTGAAGCTCTTGACTTTGGCCTCCCGGGAGGCGATCAGCACGTTCAGAAAACCGCTGACGTTCGTTGCATTAGATGCAATCGGATCGACCAGCGACCGCGGCACTGACCCCAGCGCAGCTTGATGCAAGACAAAGTCCACGCCTGCGCATGCTCTGTGACAATCGTCGAGATTGCGGATGTCGCCCTTGATCGAGTCGAAGTTGGCCCACTGAGTGGGGGTGACCAGGGTTTGCACCTCATCGAGGTTGCGTTGATAGCCGGTGACGAAGTTGTCGAGGCCGACCACGCGCTGGTCGAGCTTGAGCAAGGTTTCCAGCAGGTTGCTGCCGATGAAGCCAGCTACTCCGGTGATGAGCCAAGTGTGGGGCTCGCTCGGCAAACGGGTCAGAAGACGGTCGTACGCGGTCATGGGCGGGACACGGTCATGGACGGGGCGCGAGATCATAGGCGGCCGTCAGCAGCACCTAGCGGAAGAATGCTCTTCACGTCGTACAGCACGGCTCCGGGCTGGCCAAAGGCCTTGATGCCAATTGCGCCAAGTTCCGAAAATTCGCGGTGCGCCACCGCCAGCACCACGGCTGCGTAGTGGCCGGGGCGCGGCAGCTCCGTCAACACCTGCAAACCGTATTCGTGCTCGGCTTCGGCGCCGTCCACCCATGGGTCGAACACGTCGACCTGGGTGTTATAGCGTTCGAGGGTGCGCACGATGTCCACCACCTTCGTGTTGCGCAGATCGGGACAGTCTTCCTTGAAGGTCAGGCCCAGTACCAGGATCTTGCTGCCCAGCACCGGGAGGTTCTTGCGCAGCATCAGTTTGATCGTTTCGTCGGCCACGTGGACGGCCATGTTGTCGTTGATGCGGCGCCCCGCCAGGATCACCTGGGGCGAGTAGCCGACCTCCTCGGCCTTGTGGGTCAGGTAGTAGGGGTCCACGCCGATGCAGTGGCCGCCCACCAACCCGGGGCGAAATGGGAGGAAGTTCCACTTGGTGCCGGCGGCCTGCAGTACTTCCAAGGTGTCGATGCCAAGCCTGTGGAAGATAAGGCTTAGCTCGTTCATCAACGCGATATTGACGTCGCGCTGGATGTTCTCGATCACCTTGGCCGCTTCGGCCACCCTGATGCTGCTGGCCTGGTGCGTGCCCGCAGTGATGATCTGAGCGTACAACGCAGTGACGGCGCCGGCCACGGCCGGCGTGCTGCCGCTGGTGATCTTGCGGATGCTCGGCAGGCGGTGCTCTTTGTCACCGGGATTGATTCGCTCGGGGCTATAGCCACAGTAGAAGTCGACGTTGAATTTCTTGCCACTGAATCGCTCCAGCACGGGCACGCATACCTCTTCGGTGGCACCGGGGTAAACGGTGGATTCGTAGATCACCACCGCGCCGTCGGGCATGACCTTGCCCACGGTTTCGCTGGCTTTGATCAGAGGCGTCATCTCTGGCCGGTTGGCCCGGTCGACCGGTGTGGGGACGGTGACGATGAAGATGCCACAAGATCTAAGCGCTTGCGGATCGCTCGTGAACGTCAGCTCGCGCGCAGCCTTGAGGTCTTCCGTGCCGACTTCCAGGGTGCCGTCCCAGCCTGACCGCAATTCAGCGATGCGCTTTGCATGGATGTCGAATCCCACGACCGGGCGTTGTCTGCCGAACTCGACGGCCAGCGGAAGGCCGACGTAGCCCAACCCGATGACGGCGATCTTCTTCTCGGTGAGGTTCATTAGCCCTTCACTCTCGAGCGGTCGTTAAGAAATTCCCCGGTACTGGCAGCGTCCTGGCGTGAGAGCTCGGTTCGCATTGCGTCGATTTCACCCTTGAGCGCAACGTATTCGGCTTCCTTACGCATGAGATAGGCGCGCGTCAGGCTGACCTTCGCCTTCACGCCTTCGGGGGTGAGCAGGTATAGGTAGCCGAGTTTGTTGTCGCTGCGCCGGAAGTTGCCGGCTTTGAGATGGCCTTTTTCCAGGAGCGCTTTCAGCAGGTAATTGGTCTTGCCCAAGCTCACGCCCAGCCGCTGCGCCAGTTGCCGCTGGCTGATGCCGGGCTCGGCGGCGATGACTTTCAGGATGGACAAGTGAGCCTGTTCCCTTGAGGTCATTCGGTCTGGTGAGGCCTGTTCAATCATTGAACGAACATTGTACGGTCCCGACCCGATCGGTGACAAGACGTAAGCGTCGCCGTCTGGGCGGCGGTGCTGCCAACCGTTTTCCCGGTCGACGGGGCCTACCTCGGCCCTTGGTAGCTGTACTGGCGGTACCTGTAGCCACCGTACTTGTAACCGTAGCTGCCGTAGTGGCGGCGGCTCATATCCATTGCATTGAACAGCACGCCGCTAACAGTCTTACCCGCGTGAGCCAGGCGTTTAGCGCTCTCGTGCAACTCTCCGATCTGGGTTTGTCCCGCGCGCGCCACCAGCAAGACCGTGCCGACTTGGGCCGCCATGCCCAGCGTGTCAGCGGCGACCAGCACCGGCGGCGTGTCCACGATCACCAAGTCATACTGTGGCGAGAGTTCGTCGAGCACGTTGGCGAACGCCGCACTCATCATCAGCTCGGCCGGATTGGGCGGCAACACGCCTGTGGTGAGCACATCCAGGTTTGGCACCAGGCCGCGCCGGATAACTGCCGAGGCTTGCAGGCTGCCGGCGACGACTTCCGACAGGCCGCGCTCTCGCTGGGTGCCAAAGAAGTGGTTGAGGTGGCCCTTGCGCAGGTCGGCGTCGATCAGCAGCACGCGCTTGCCTGCGCTCGCGAGAAGCGCCGCAAAGTTGGCCGAGACAAAGCTCTTGCCCACACCTGGCGTCGCCCCGGTGATCAACACGCGATTGTTGGGAGCTTCCAGCATCGCAAACTGCAAGGCGGTGCGTAAGCTGCGCAGGCTTTCTACCGCTGGGTCGCTCGGAGAGAGTAGGGCGAGCAAGTGCTGGCCGGGCTGCCTCGCGAGAGCAAGCTTGGTCAACGCCTCTTGTTCCGCGCTCAAAGGGATGGTGCTGTAGACGCCGAGTCCGGTGTGAGCCTCGATCTCCTGCGGATTGCGAATCCCACGGAACAAAGCGTTGCGGGCTAAAGCTACCACGACCCCGCTCAATAGCCCCAGCATTGCGGCAAGAGCCAGCACGAGGGAGCGTTTCGGTTTCACCGCCTGTTCCGGCACTGTCGCTTCGTCGATCAGGCGGACGTTACCTACCTTGCCCTCGCGGATCAACTGCAGCTGCAGCGCGTTGTTGCGTAGGCTCTGGTACGCCTCGTTGTTGACCTTGGCGTCGCGCTCGAGGCGCAAAGCGTCCTGCTGCACGCTCGGCATGGCTCGCACGCGCGCGTTGAGGCTGCCGATCTCGCGATTCCAGGCCGCGATCTGCGCATCGAGCGTCTTCACCACCGGATGCTCCGTCATGAAGCGCGACACCAGTTCGCGCCGCTTTTGCTGGGCCTCGAGCAGCTTGCCCTGCAAGTCGACGCTGCGGCTCAAGATCAGCTTGGCCTCCTCGTCCAGCGCCACCGTCCCCTGCTTGTTGCGATATTGGTTGTAGGCTTCTTCGGACTGGTCCAGCTGTTTCTTGAACTGCGGCAGTTGCACGTCAAGGAAGGCCAGCATCTTCTGCGCTTCAGCGGCCTTGCGCTCCACGTTCTGACGCACATATTGGCGCCCGATCTCGTTCAGCACCAGCGCCAGCTTTTCCGGTTCGGCGCCTTGCAGCGTGGCGTCGATCACGCCCGACTGGCGACCTTGTTCGGCAAGCTTCAGACTGGATTGCAGGCCTCGGATCGCGGTCAACCGCGAGCGCCGCGTCAGGTTGAATTCCGCGCCGGGTTTGCCCTGCATGCTGCTCACCAGCAGCGAGACGGTGCCAAGGGGTGTGGTCCGTACCAGCGGTGCGCCCACGCTTCCAAGCAGGTCGCTGGGCAGGTTGGGGTGCGACAGGCCGTACTGCCCATTCCCGTGCGCAGTCACGCGAAAGGGCGAGCCTTCCAGTCCCTGCGGCACGTCGAAGGCTGTCACCGAAATGGTTTCGGCGCCGGTTACGTAGCCTCCTATGCCCAAAAAGCCAGGTTCAGACACGGCGGTGGCACGGCGGGCCAGCCAGTTTCCGACCAGAGGCAGGTAGTGCGGACCGGCATCGATGTACAGCAGCGTGCTGTCCACCGCCTGCCCGATCACCATGCGCGAACGGATGATCTCCATCTCTGCCGCTGCCGGGGTCTTGACGTCGAACAGGCTCGCCGCCTCGCCTAAAAAGCTCTTTGCGGAACCCGAGGAGTCTTCCACTTGGATCAGCAGGTTGGCCTCGTATACCGGCCGCGCTAGGAAGGCATAAGCGCCGCCGATGACGATGGCCAAAACGGTAATTGCCGAAACGATCCACCGGTTGTCAACGAGGATGTCCCAGTACTCGACGAGGTTTATCTCGTCGTCATCCTCGACTGGCACCGGCGCCGGCAGCGCCGTCTGGTTCAACTGGTTGTGCAAAGGCGTGCGTGCGTTCATGGCGTGGCTGGTCAGATCTTGTGGATGCGCTGGAGCCATGCATGGACCCCGCTGTCGATGAGTTGAAGCGCCTCGCGGAAAGCAGCTTCGGGCTGCCGATACGGGTCGGGCACGTCGCGTTTGTCGAATTCGCCGATGCGGAACACCTTGCCGCAGGCAAAGGGGTACATCTGCTCCAGGCGCTTCCGCTGGTCGGCGGACATCACCAGCACCAGATCGCTGCGTTTGCACATGTCCCCAGTGATCTGGACGGCCCGGTGCGGTGCGATGTCGATGCCGCGTGCATCCATCAGGCGCACGGCGGTTTCGTCGGCGGGCATGCCGATCAAGGCGCCAAGGCCGGCGGAGCGCACGCTGAGCCGAGGCAACGCCGTCTTCAAGAGGCCCTCGGCCATCGGGCTGCGGCAGATGTTGCCTTCGCAGACGACCAGGATGTCTTTCATGGATTCGTGATGCTGCGGCCCGTGCTGAGCACCTGGGCGGAAGGAAGGATCAAGCTGATGATGCGGTTCCAGTTGACCAGCGGCACCGGGTCGATGTAGACCACGTCTCTCGGACGCAGCGAGAACGTGTCGGCGAGTGCCAGCGCGCTCGGCGTGCTGGCGTTCAGGTGGAAGACCGCGGGCGAGCCCTGCGCGGTGTTGCGGATGACGTATATCTGCCCGGTGTTGGCCGTGGTGAGGTTGGGCCCGCCCGCCTCGCCCAATGCCTGGTTGAGGCTGAGTCGGCCGTTGTGCATGGGCAGCGCGGACGGTTTCGCGATCTCGCCCACCACGTAGACCTTGTTTTCGTCGCGATGGCGCACCGTCACCAGGTCGCCGTTCTGCAGCAGAATCCGGTTGGCGCTGACGCCCAACTCCTGCAATTGCATGAGGTTGACGACGGTGGTCTGGTTGTTGCGGGTCAGGGTGACGAACGAGCGGTCGCCGGTCGGCGTGATGCCACCGGCGCGGTTGATCGCCTCCGGCAGCGTCATCGGCACGTCGGTGAAGATCTGGGTGCCGGGTGTGCGAACTTCGCCTTCCACATAGGCTCGGCGGCTGCGAAAGGACTGGATGCGGACGGTGACCTGGGGGTCCTTGATAACTCGCGTGAGCCGTTTCGCCAGTAGCTCCGAGGCCTCGATCTCGGTCAGGCCTTCCACCTTCAGTCGGCCCACATAGGGGAAGGTGATCTGGCCATCCGCCCCGACGATGAATCCTGGCGCGGAACTGATGCCGGTCGGATCGACGCCCTGGCTGATGACGGCCGCATTGCTCTGCAACAGCTCGGGATGGTCGTACACGACGATGCCGATCACGTCGCTGGGGCCGATGGTGTATGGCTTGGGGTCCGCGAAAAGCGCCTGCACCTCGGCCGGGATGCCGCGCGGCTGGCTCTGCGCCTGCGCCTGCACCAGCGCCGGCGTGATTTGCGTGATGACGCCTTGCGGCGGGCTGTTGGGGTCGGCCGGCACGTATTGCCCCAGCGTCACGCTGGTGCGCTGCTTCGGGTCGGCGTAGTCGAAGCCGGGTGCCGTGACGACGGCGCAGCCCTGCACCAGCAGCGCTGCCAGCAAGGGGCCGATCAGGCGGCGGACGGCAATGAGTCCCGGTGTGTGCATGAAGTCTTTGGATGTATTACGCATGTGCACTGATGGCAAACTCTATAGGGACTGGCCGGGTGTTTCCAGCGTGCTTGCCCCGATGGCACAGCTCGGACGTGCACACCTGCGCAGCTGGTACCGTCCTGTTGTCACCGGGCTGCATCGCGGATGCGGCGGATGTTGTCTTCGAAGTAGACGAGCCCCGCGCGGTCGGAGTTGAAGGTCGCGTCCAGGGAGGGCGCCGGCGCCGGCAGGCCGAAGCCCGGGCGCACGGCGTTGTTCTTGCTGGGGTCGCGCACTAGCGTTTCCTTGGCGTGGGCAAAGCGGGGCGTGCCGCCCACCTGCAAGTGACGCCCGACGGTGGCTTCGCGCCGCGGTCCGATCGGCACCGACAGCTCCAGGCCGACGAACTGGCGGGTGGGCGCGCCCTCGAAGCTGGTGCGCTTGTAGTAGGCGCGTACCGAGACGTCGCTGAACCACTGGCGCAGGCCGAGCTGGATGCCGCGGTCGTTGTAGAAGAACTGGCCGGCACTGGCTTCCAGCCAGGTTCGCGTCGGCGCCACGTTGTAGCGGTAGCTCGCCAGCAGCGGCCTGGCCGTGCGCGGGCCGACGTTGGGCAGCCCCGAATCGAACCGGTCGTTGCGCATCCAGCCGGTCTCGGCGGTGAGGCGGTGTCGGCCTTCGCCCGGCTCCCAGCGCACGGCGCCGTGCAGCCCGTCGAAGTGGCTGCCGAAGCGGCCCACGCTGGCCTGTGCCGTCACGCCGGCAAGGCCCCAGCGTCTCGCCTTGACGTCGCCGCCGGGGGCGAGCCAGCGCTCCATCGGCAGGCGCAGGGTCTGGGTCAGGGCCAGGCGTTCGGTCTCCGACCGGATGCGCCACGTGCCGAACACGCCGTCGGCCTCGTAGTCGCGGCTTTGCGCCAGCGGCACGTTGCGGCGCCACTCCACGCTGGCGCCGTCCCACAGCGGCAGTTGCAGGCCGATGTTGACGCCCGCCGAATAGTCGAGGGCGCCGAATTCGGTGCCTATGCTGGTCTGCAGCACCGGCCCCACGGTGACTCGCAGTCTTTGCCACGCCGGTTGCCGGTTGCGAACGATCCACGCGACGCCGTCGTGCAGCGGCTCCAGGGCGCCGGTGCCGGGCGTGGAGAGCTGGCCGGCGGCGCAGGCCGCGCCTTCGTTGGCGATCCAGTCGCGCAGGCAGTCGCTCTGGCCGGTGACGGCCACCAGCGGCGTCTGGCGCTGCGTGAGGATCAGGCGGTAGGCGGTCCTGGTGTCGGCCAAGGTGCGGGCCACGGCGCCGAGGGCGACGCCGAGCGCGTCGACGGAGTTCCAGTTGTAGGTGCCGTTGTTGGCGCGCACCGCGATGGACCCGTCCGGCATGCGGCCGACGGAGATGTCTTCCAGGCCCTTGTCCTGCAAGGCGGAGGCGAGCCGCTCCAGGTCGGTGTCGGTCGGCGGCATGGGCGGCACGGGGGAGGGGACCGCCGGCGTCGTCGTGGCGTGGCCTGGCGTCGTTGCCTGCGATGGCGGCAAGGCGCGCGCTTCGTAGGCGGGCAGCGGCCGCTGCGCACCCGTGAGCGCCGGTAGCGGGCCCTTGGCTCCGGCGCCGGGAAGGGCGGGCACCTTGTAGAGCGGGATCGAGAGGCCCGCGCTCAACCAGGCGCGGCGCGTGAGGTTGTTGTCGTTGAGCCGGTGGTTGCTGCCGACATAGGCTTTCCAGCCCTCGGGCAGCCAGGAGTCGGGGGCGAACAGGCGCACGCCGGCCCAGGCATTGCCGTCGGCGTACTCGATCTGCCCGCGCACCCACGGCAGTGGCTGCCACGCGGCTGCGGCGAATGGGCCGTGCAACGGGGACATGGCCGTGGCGCGCGCGCCGCTGCGGCGCGCGACGCCCGCGCTGGCTTCGAATGGCCCCTCGTGGTACGTCAGCACCCCGTAGTACGTTCGGAAGTTGGTGGCCGCACCGCCCAGGTCGGTGGCGCCGGCAGCGATGTGGAAGCGATTGGCCGCATCGAGGCCGATGGCGAACTTGCCCGACGCGGAGAGATCCCGCGTGCCGCAACCTTCGGTAAAGCAGTTGCGGTGGATGCTGTTGGTCGCCAGCCGCCCGGAGATTTCCAGGTTGGGCAGGAGGCCGAAACCGAAGACGAAGTTGTGGCCGGTCGCGCGCGCCAGGCCCGGCAGCTGACGGTCGTATGTCGCTTCGGCGCGGCCCCAGTCGAGCAGGTGCGCGTTGGGGGTTATCCCTAGCCCAGTGTAGCCTGCCTGCGTCAGTGTCGTGACTTGTGCCGCTGCCGCGGCGGACCACATTGCTAGAACGGCGGCAGTGAGAGTGGTCGGGAATCGCATCATGCGTAGGCGGCGTGCTGGACGAGGCTCGGTAAATTCACCAACTCACTAGAGGAGATGACGCGGATAAGCTCGGCAATTCTATGAGAGGCGTGTCGAAACCGCTTCGCTTTTATTTACACTCCGTACTCTTTGTTGTAATCTGCGCCGACGGTAGGACCTCTCTGAAAGGGACATCAATGAACAAGACAACCGCGCTTCTCCTGAGTGTTTTCACGGCAGTCGCGCTCACGGGCTGCGGTGGTGGCGGTGGTGGTGGCGAGCCGCCGCCGGTGCTGGTGGCGCCCCCGCAGGTCAACGTTGCGGCGGCGCCCACCACGGTTGCTGCCGTCGAGGACGTTCCGTTCACCTTCACCGCGGGTGTGCCCGAACTGGGGACGACGGGCACGACGACCTTGGCGTTCACGGACACTTCGACGACGCCGGCGTTCTCGATCGTTGCCGAAGGTGGCACGGCCACGGGCACGACTACCTTCGGGTCGTGCATCTTCACGGTGACGGCATCCACCTTCCCCGCCGGGTCCAGGCTCGCGCAGGGCGCCGTCGTCACCGTCAATCCCTGCAACATCAACGTGAACACTGCCGGCCTGCAGGCCACCGGCGTGGCGGCGAGCCGCAGCGTGGCGCTGGCGCTCGGCAGCGCAGTGTCGAGCGGCCAGTCCGTCACGGTTCAGGTGAACCCCGGCGGGCAACTGGTGCTCAACGGCAACAGCGTCGGCACCGTGACCCTGACGCCGGTGACCGGCTGATACTGGCGATCTCTTGGTCAGCGCAAACGGCCCGCTTCGGCGGGCCGTTTGCCTTTTACTTGACGATCTCGAGGATGAAGTGGCAGTAGATGCCCGGCCCGAAGCGCGGCTTGTCGCGCAGCGCGTGCAGCGTATAGCGCAGCCCGCAACTGGTGGCCGGGTCCAGCACGCGGCGCTTGAGCGCCGGGGCGTCGTACTTGCGTGACGCGGGAACGCCGAAGTACGCCCTTTGCAGGTATTCGGTGGCGCCCGGGTCGCCGCGGCCCTTGCCCCAGTACTCGGGTGTCGAGTACGTGCAGTGGTGCGTGTGCATGTACAGCGGCACGATCACGATGCGGCCGCCGGGCCTGAGGATGCGCGCGGCTTCGCGGATGAAGCGCGTGTCGCTGTCGCCCTCGAACATCTCGTAGGCGCAGTGCAAGGAGGCGCCGCCGACCGACGCGTCGGCGAAGGCGGTGGCAGTCGCGTCCTCCTCGCGGTAGTAAGGCAGGGCGCTGAATTCAGGCTGCACGGCCAGGTCGATGGCAAAGGCCTGCAGGCGCCGGCGCTCGCGCAGGCTGCGGGCCCAGGGCGAGCCGCAGGCCGCCACGTCGACGTAGACGTCGTCGCCGCCGAAGCCTTCGAGGCCGAGCATCTGGCTGGCGATCCAGTGCTCCAGCAGCTTCTCGTGCCAGACGCCGCCGTCACGGCCGCCGTGATAGTCGGGCGGGAACCAGTCGCCGGCCATGAAGGCGCGGAAGGCCTCGGGCGACGGTGAGTAGTCGTGCACCTCGACGCCCAGCCCGGCCAGGTCCCGCTCGATGCGGACCAGTTCGTCGTCGGTGGGGTTGCGGTACGCGGGGGCTTTCCAGAGCCGCCAGTGGAGCGGAGCCGTCTTTCGGCGCAGCATCTCCCGGCCGATGCGCAGCGACCCCGCGAGGCCGTGCCGCCTGATCTTTTCGACGTAACCCATGGGCCCGGAGTGTGCCAGCCGCGCGCTTGCGGCGCCAGGGAACGCATGGGTTCGGAGGATGGTGCCTCGGGTCGGACTCGAACCGACACTTCTTGCGAAACGGGATTTTGAGTCCCGCGCGTCTACCGATTTCGCCACCGAGGCTGCGCCAAATTCACCTCTCCGCCTGGGGGGAGGGGAGCCGCGAATTATAGTCACCCCCATGACCTACCCGACCATCGAAGACGCCATCGGCCGGACGCCGCTGGTGGCGCTGCAGCGCATAGGCGCGGCCGAGAACCGGCAGCGCGGCAACGTGATCCTGGGCAAGCTGGAGGGCAACAACCCGGCCGGCTCGGTGAAGGACCGGCCGGCGCTGTCGATGATCAAGCGAGCCGAGGAGCGCGGCGAGATCAAGCCGGGCGACACGCTGATCGAGGCGACTTCGGGCAACACCGGCATCGCGCTGGCGATGGCCGCGGCGATCAAGGGCTACCGCATGGTGCTGATCATGCCGGAGGACCTGTCGGTGGAGCGGGCGCAGACGATGAAGGCGTTCGGCGCCGAGCTGCTGCTCACGCCCAAGAGCGGCGGCATGGAATACGCGCGCGACCTGGCCGAGAACATGCAGCGCGACGGCAAGGGCCGGGTGCTGGACCAGTTCGCCAACGAGGACAACCCCCGCATCCACTACGAGACCACGGGGCCGGAGCTGTGGGACGACACCCAGGGCCGGATCACGCACTTCGTCAGCGCGATGGGAACCACCGGGACGATCACCGGCGTGTCGCGGTTCCTGAAGGAGAAGAACCCGGAGATCCGCATCATCGGCGCGCAACCGAAGGAAGGCTCGCGCATCCCCGGCATTCGCAAGTGGCCCCAGGAATACCTGCCGCGCATCTACGACCCGAGCACGGTGGACGAGACGGTGCTGGTGAGCCAGGAAGACGCCGAGGAGATGTGCCGGCGGCTGGCGCGCGAGGAAGGCATCTTCGGCGGCATCTCGGCGGCCGGCGCCTGCTGGGTGGCGATGGAGATCGCGAAGCAGGTGGAGCACGCGACGATCGCGTTCGTGGTGTGCGATAGGGGAGACCGCTACTTGTCGACCGGTGTCTTCCCGGCATGATGCGACGGTGACCACCGACTACAAGTTCTGCCCTTGCTGCGCGGCGCCGCTGCGCATGCTGTCGCAGGTGGAGGACGGCGGGCCGAAGGAGCGCCTGCGCTGCGCCGGCTGCGGCTGGACGCACTGGAACAATCCGACGCCGGTGCTGGCCGCGGTGATCCAGTACCAGGACCGGATCCTGCTGGCGCGCAACGCGGCGTGGACCAACAAGATGTACGCGCTGATCACCGGCTTCATGGAGGCGGGCGAGACGCCGGCCGAAGGCGTGGCGCGCGAGGTGAAGGAAGAGACCAACCTCGACGTGCGCGAGCTGAATCTGATCGGCGTGTACGACTTCCAGCGGATGAACCAGGTGATCATCGCGTACCACGCGGTGGCCGAGGGCGAGGTGCGGCTGTCGCCGGAGCTGGTGGACTGGCGGCTGTTCGAGTACGAGAAGGTCAGGTGCTGGCCGGCCGGCACCGGCCGGGCGCTGGCCGACTGGCTGCGCAGCCGCGGCGTGGAGCCGCAGTTCATGGACAGCGTGCGCCGCGACTGACGGTGCAAAATGGAACGGCGATGAACATCGACAAGGAAATCGACACCCGCGGGCTGAATTGCCCGCTGCCCATCCTCAAGGCCAAGAAGGCGCTGGCCGAGTTGAAGAGCGGCCAGACGCTGAAGGTGGTGTCCACCGACGCCGGGTCGGTGCGCGACTTCCAGGCGTTCGCGAAGCAGACGGGCAACGAGCTGGTGGAGCAGACGACCGCCGGCGTGGATTTCGTCCATGTGTTGAGGCGGCGTTGAGGCTGTGCAAAAACTCCCGCGGAGGTTCGCCGGCCGGTCAGCGTTTCTGACTAGTTAAACGTTGACCAGGCATCGCCGCCCCTGCCGATGCCATGCCCCGCTACAAACCTGTAGACCGCAG
>NZ_VTOX01000011.1 GCF_012184415.1 Ramlibacter lithotrophicus | reverse complement strand
TCGTCAGCCAGTTGCCGCCGCCGCGAAAAACGGCCATGCTTAACCCTCGCTCGGGATGCCCGTTTGCAGCCGCAACTGGCTTGAATATGCCGGAAACGGATTGGCTCGAAAACGGTGAGAGGTGACAGGAGCTAAGTCGTTCATGAAATCTTCCGTGGCTTCCGGCGTGCGCTGCCCGACCAGCCAGCACGGCATCAGCTTGGAAACGGGGTCAATGGCCGTGAACGTGTAGCAGTCGCCGTAGTCGGCGTGCGACTCCTTGTCGGGATTCACGTTGCGCTGCTTGGCGCCGACGAAGGACCAAATCTCGTCGCACTCGATCCGCTCGCACTTGAGGTTGTTCATCACGCGGTCCTGGTATAGGGCGCAGGCTTGGCCCACATCGGCCAGCAGCTTAAGGACCGTGTTCTTGCTCTTGCCCGTCATCCGCGCCGTGCCGTTGATGCCCAGCCCTTCGGAGAGGCAGTTGAGGATCAGCACGCGGTCTTGGATGGAGAGCTTGTTCATGGCGGCTTTCGTTCGGGTCAGTTTGAATTCTAGTTTGTAACGCTTAAAATGCAAGCACAGTTGGTCGAATGCTTGCATTCTCGCCGCAGATGAGCAGATAATGCAAGCATCCTATAGGAGTGCTTGCATGAGCGATGATCTGGACGAGCCAAAGGGCCGAAGAAAAGGCGGACTGGCGCGAGCTGTAAAGCTCTCGCCGGAAGAGCGTGCTGCTATAGCCTCGGCAGCGGCCAAGAAGCGCTGGGAGGGCAAACCGGCGGCACCCCTAAAACCCAACAAAAACAAGGAGTTAGGAGCGAAAAGCACCGCAATGGCGGCACCCCTCAAGCAAGCATCCCTAGACCTTGGGATTGAGATTGAGCGCGACGTTGGCGGCGTGGAAATGGGCGTGTTGGAAAACGGCATGCCGTATCTCACCCAACGCGGGCTGGCCACTATTACTGGCGGCGCGCGAAGCACCATCTACGACATCGTCAAAGAGTGGGAGGAGCGCCACAACGACTGGGTGAGCGGCAAGGACCGAATCTCGTTCTTTCAAAAGTACCTCAACGAGAACGGGTTCGATGAACCGACCCTCCACGTCGAGACGGTTCAGGCGGGCTCCATTCACTACGCTTACCCTGACGTGGTTTGCATGGCGTTCCTTGAGTACTACGCCTTTGAATACAAGGGCGACAACTCCAATGCCTTGGCAAACTACCGCAAGTTCGCCTCTTTCGGGCTTCGGCGCTTCATCTACGAGGCGCTCGGATACTCGCCAGAGCAGAAGGTGCTGGATAGCTGGCGGCACTTCCATGATCGCGTCGACATGACCGCGACGTCGGTCCCCATGGGTTACTTCAGTGTCTTCAGGGAAATAGCCATCATGCTTGTGCCGATGATCCGCGCGGGCATATTCATCAGCGACAAGGTTGTGCCTGATGTTTCGGTTGGTCTTCACTGGAGCTCCCATTGGGAGGCTAACGACCTCGACCGGAAGTACGGCAATCGCACTCGCTACGATCACGAATACCCGCTGTACTACCCTCAATCCAAGAGTAACCCACAACCTGCGTTCTGCTATCCAGAAGAAGCGTTGGGCGCATTTCGCGCATGGCTGCAGGCGACGTACATCAGGTCTAAGTTCCCTGCGTACATGCTTGGGCAGACGAGGAAAGGAACTGTCCCGCTCGCACTCGCCAACAAGGCGCTAGGAGCCTTTGGCGCGCAACAGCTGGAAGCGCCCAAGAAGCGCCTCAAGTAGCAGCAATAGGAGAACGACATGACCAAAACCGTTTCGCTTCCGAATGGTCGGACTTGGCGGCCTCAGAGCGCCGCCCTCGATCACTTCAAGGACATGCTCAACAGGTATGCCGACGGCCAGCGCGTGACAGACCAGCAGGACCATGACGATCTAGCGGCGCTGCTTTCGGTGTATGACGCAGTTCCCGGTTTGTCTGAGACGAAGACGGGCGTTGGCGTTGACTACTTCTACCGGGACTTGGACCGTGAGCCGCGCCCTGGCGGGGTCAAGACTTCGTGTTTCTATGTCATGCGCCAGGACGGCACGGCAGTTGACTTCAGCGCAATCAAGGCCGTAAGAGTGGCGTCGGCCTAGCCCTTCTTCCCCGCCTTCTTCACCGCGCCCTTGGTCTTCGCCTTGGGCGCGGTTTGCTTTTTGGTCTTCGGTTCTGGCTTCGGCGGCTCGTCCTCGCGGGTTGCGCGGCGCACCACGTCTAGGGCTACCTGGCTGAAGTCTTTGCGAGTGGACATGGGGTGAGCGTAGCAGGCTGGTCAGGTTGGGCAAGGGAGTTGTAACGGCAGGCCGTGGCAGACTGAACCATGACCTGACCGCGAAGGCGGTTGACAGCGGCCACGCGGCCTGCAATAATCGCTGGCTGCGCTGAAAAAATGCGCCTGGGAAGTCCGTGGGACTTTCCGGTTCTTGCCCATTCGAAGCCGTCCTGCAAGTGGTTTGCCGGGCGGCGACGGCGGGCCCAAGACTGATCCGATGTCCGTGCCGGACCGACTTCCGGTGCAGGCTGCGGGTACAAGTTGGGAATTATTGAAATGATCCAGACAGAATCCCGGCTCGAAGTCGCCGACAACACCGGTGCGAAGTCCGTTCTTTGCATCAAGGTGCTGGGCGGCTCCAAGCGTCGCTACGCCAGCGTGGGCGACATCATCAAGGTGAGCATCAAGGAAGCTGCGCCGCGCGGCCGCGTCAAGAAGGGCGAGGTCTACAGCGCCGTGGTGGTTCGCACCGCCAAGGGCCTGCGCCGCAGCGACGGCTCCCTGGTCAAGTTCGACGGCAATGCCGCCGTGCTCCTCAACAACAAGCTGGAGCCGATCGGCACCCGCATCTTCGGCCCGGTGACGCGCGAACTGCGCACCGAGAAGTTCATGAAGATCGTGTCGCTCGCCCCCGAAGTTCTCTGACAAGGACGCTTTTCATGAACAAGATTCGCAAAGGCGACGAAGTCATCGTCCTGGCAGGCCGGGACAAGGGCAAGCGCGGCAAGGTGACGCTCCGCAAGGACGACGACCACCTGGTCGTCGAAGGCATCAACCTGGTGAAGAAGCACACCAAGCCGAACCCCATGAAGGGGACGACCGGCGGCATCGTCGAGAAGGCCATGCCGATTCACCAGTCCAACGTGGCGATCTACAACGCCGCCACGGGCAAGGCCGACCGTGTCGGGATCAAGGTGGACGGCGACAAGCGCACGCGCGTCTTCAAGTCCAGCGGCGAAGAAATCAAGGTGGCATGAGCATGGCACGTCTGCAACAAATCTACCGGGAAAAAGTCGTTCCCGAGCTGACCGAGAAGTTCGGCTACAAGTCGCCGATGCAGGTGCCGCGCCTGACCAAGATCACCCTGAACATGGGTGTCTCGGAAGCCGTCGCCGACAAGAAGGTGATGGACAACGCCGTCGGCGACCTCACCAAGATCGCCGGCCAGAAGCCGGTCGTGACCAAGGCCAAGAAGGCCATCGCCGGCTTCAAGATCCGCGAAGGCCAGGCCATCGGCGCGATGGTGACGCTGCGCGGCGAGCGCATGTGGGAGTTCCTGGACCGCTTCGTCACCGTGGCCCTGCCGCGCGTGCGCGACTTCCGCGGGATCTCCGGTCGCGCGTTCGACGGCCGCGGCAACTACAACATCGGCGTGAAAGAGCAGATCATCTTCCCCGAGATCGAGTACGACAAGGTCGACGCCTTGCGCGGTCTCAACATCAGCATCACCACCACGGCCAAGACGGACGAAGAGTGCAAGGCACTGCTCGCCGGCTTCCGTTTCCCGTTCAAGAACTGAAGGTGCAGCGTGGCTAAAACAGCTTTGATCCAGCGCGAACTCAAGCGTGACAAACTGGTCGCGAAGTACGCGCCGAAAATGGCCGAACTGAAGGCGATCGCCAACGACCTCAAGAAGAGCGACGAGGAGCGTGCCGCGGCGCGCGTGGCGATGCAGAAGATCCCGCGCAACGCCAATCCGACGCGCCAGCGCAACCGCTGCGCGATCACGGGCCGCCCGCGCGGCACGTTCAAGCAGTTCGGCCTGGCCCGCAACAAGATCCGCGAGATGGCCTTCACCGGCGACATCCCGGGCGTGATCAAGGCCAGCTGGTAAGCGGCAGGAGACTACGACATGAGCATGAGTGATCCCATCGCCGACCTGCTGACCCGCATCCGCAACGCGCAGATGGTGGCCAAGGCCACCGTGACGGCGCCGTATTCGAAGGTGAAGGTCGCGATCGCCCAGGTCCTGAAGGACGAGGGCTACATCGACGGCTTCCAGGTCAAGACCGACGGCGGCAAGAGCGAGATCGAAATCGCGCTGAAGTACTACGCCGGCCGTCCCGTGATCGAGACGATCGAGCGCGTGAGCCGCCCCGGCCTGCGCGTGTACAAGGGCCGCGACGCCATCCCGCAGGTGCAGAACGGCCTGGGCGTGGCCATCGTCACGACCCCGCAAGGCGTCATGACGGACCGCAAGGCCCGCGCCACCGGCGTCGGCGGCGAAGTCCTGTGCTACGTCGCCTGAGGAAGGAACAGCAGAAATGTCCCGAGTTGGAAAAATGCCGGTCGCCGTCCCGCAAGGCGTGGACGTGGCGATCAAGGACGACCAGATCAGCGTCAAGGGCACCGGCGGCACTTTGTCGCTGGCCAGCAACGCCCTGGTCAATGTGTCGAATGAAGGCGGCAAGCTGACCTTCACGCCGGCGAACGAGTCGCGCGAAGCCAATGCCATGAGCGGCACCATGCGCCAGCTGGTGAACAACATGGTCGTCGGCGTCACCAAGGGCTTCGAGAAGAAGCTGAACCTGGTCGGCGTGGGCTACAAGGCCGCCGCCCAGGGCACGAAGCTGAACCTGTCGGTCGGCTTCTCGCACCCGGTGAACAAGGACATGCCGGCCGGCATCACGGTCGCCACGCCCGCCCCCACCGAAATCGTGATCAAGGGCGCCGATCGCCAGCGTGTCGGCCAGGTGGCCGCCGAAATCCGCGCGATCCGCCCGCCCGAGCCCTACAAGGGCAAGGGCATCCGCTACGCGGACGAGAAGATCACGATCAAAGAGACCAAGAAGAAATAAAGGGCCGCACCATGTTGAGCAAGAAAGAGCAACGCCTGCGTCGTGCCCGCCAGACCCGCATCCGCATCGCCACGCAAGGCGTGCCGCGGCTGACGGTGAACCGCACGAACCTGCACATCTACGCCACGGTCATTTCCGGCGACGGCGCGAAGGTGCTGGCCACGGCCTCCACGGCCCAGGCCGATCTGCGCAAGTCGCTGGGCGCTTCCGGCAAGGGCGGCAACGCCGCTGCCGCCGCGAGCGTCGGCAAGCTGATCGCCGAGAAGGCGAAAGCCGCCGGTGTCGAGAAGGTCGCCTTCGACCGCGCCGGTTTCGCCTACCACGGCCGCGTCAAGGCGCTGGCCGATGCCGCGCGTGAAGCCGGCCTGCAGTTCTAACGGACACGGAAAAGATCATGGCAAGAGTTCAGGCAAAGACGCAAGGTGACGGTCCCGAAGACGGGATGCGCGAGAAGATGATCGCGGTCAACCGCGTGACCAAGGTGGTGAAGGGCGGCCGGATTCTCGGCTTCGCCGCGCTCACCGTGGTCGGCGACGGTGACGGCCGCGTCGGCATGGGCAAGGGCAAGTCGAAGGAAGTGCCGGCGGCCGTGCAGAAGGCGATGGAAGAAGCCCGCCGCAACATGACCAAGGTGCAGCTGAAGAACGGCACCATCCACCACAACGTGTTCGGCCAGCACGGCGCAGCGCGGGTCATGATGGCCCCGGCCCCGAAGGGTACCGGCATCATCGCCGGCGGCCCGATGCGCGCCGTGTTCGAAGTGATGGGCATCACCGACATCGTGGCCAAGAGCCACGGGTCGAGCAATCCTTACAACATGGTCCGCGCCACGTTCGACGCGCTGCGCAATTCCACCACGGCGTCGGAAGTGGCGGCCAAGCGCGGCAAGTCGGTCGAAGAGATCTTCGCCGCCTGACCGGAGTCAAAGCAATGGCAACCCAACAAGCTACCCTCAAGGTCCAGCTGGTGCGCAGCCCGATCGGCACCAAGGCCGACCACCGCGCCACCGTGCGCGGCCTTGGTCTGCGCAAGCTCAACAGCGTGCGCGAGCTGCAGGACACGCCCGCCGTGCGCGGGATGATCAACAAGGTCGATTACCTGGTCCGCGTGCTGTAAGCGCCGGACCGACTGGAAGACTCAGATGGAACTCAACAACCTCAAGCCCGCCGCTGGCGCCAAGCACGCCAGGCGTCGCGTCGGCCGCGGCATCGGCTCTGGCCTGGGCAAGACGGCCGGCCGTGGCCACAAGGGGCAGAAGTCCCGGGCCGGCGGCTACCACAAGGTCGGCTTCGAAGGCGGCCAGATGCCGCTGCAGCGCCGACTGCCCAAGCGCGGCTTCAAGTCGCAATCGGCCAAGTTCAACGGCGAAGTCACGCTGGCCGCGCTCGAGCGCCTGGTGACCGGGTCGAACGTGGCCGACGTCGACCTGCTCACCCTGAAGCAGGCCGGCCTGGTCGGCGAACTGGTGAAGAACGTCAAGGTGATCAAGTCGGGCGAGCTGACCAAGGCCGTCAAGCTGAACGGCATCGGTGCGACCGCCGGGGCCAAGGCGGCCATCGAGGCGGCCGGCGGCAGCATCGCCACGGCCTGACCGGCAAGCGGAAGAAGTCCAGCGTGGCAACGAGCGCAACCCAGATTGCAAAGACCGGCAAGTACGGCGACCTGCGTCGCCGGCTGGTCTTCCTGCTGCTGGCCCTGGTGGTGTACCGCATCGGTGCGCATATCCCGGTGCCCGGCATCAACCCGGACCAGCTCGCGCAGCTGTTCAAGGGACAGCAGGGCGGGATCCTGAGCCTGTTCAACATGTTCTCGGGCGGGGCCCTGTCGCGGTTCACCGTGTTCGCGCTGGGCATCATGCCGTACATCTCGGCGTCCATCATCATGCAGTTGCTCACCTACGTCGTGCCGACGTTCGAGCAGCTGAAGAAAGAGGGCGAAGCTGGCCGCCGCAAGATCACGCAGTACACGCGCTACGGTACGCTGGGCCTGGCGATCTTCCAGTCGCTGGGTATTGCCCTGGCGCTGGAAGGCTCGGCCGGTCTCGTGGTGAACCCGGGCTTCGGCTTCCGCATGACGGCGGTGATCAGCCTGACGGCCGGCACCATGTTCCTGATGTGGCTCGGCGAGCAGATCACCGAGCGGGGGCTGGGCAACGGCATCTCGATCCTGATCTTCGCGGGCATCGCCGCGGGCCTACCGAGCGCGATCGGCGGCCTGCTGGAACTGGTTCGCACCGGCGCCATGAGCATCCTGGTGGCCCTGGTGATTGTGGTGGTGGTCGGCCTGGTGACGTACTTCGTGGTGTTCGTCGAACGCGGCCAGCGCAAGATCCTCGTGAACTATGCGCGCCGCCAGGTCGGCAACAAGGTGTACGGCGGCCAGTCGTCGCACCTGCCGCTGAAGCTGAACATGGCCGGCGTGATCCCGCCGATCTTCGCGTCGTCGATCATCCTGCTGCCGGCGACGGTGGTGAGCTGGTTCTCGACCGGCGACTCGATGCGCTGGCTCAAGGACCTCGCCGGGACGCTGTCGCCGGGCCAGCCGATCTACGTGATGCTGTACGCCGGCGCAATCGTGTTCTTCTGCTTCTTCTACACGGCCCTCGTGTTCAACAGCCGCGAGACCGCCGACAACCTGAAGAAGAGCGGTGCGTTCATCCCCGGGATCCGTCCCGGCGACCAGACGGCCCGCTACATCGACAAGATCCTGGTCCGCCTGACGCTGGCCGGCGCCGTGTACATCACGTTCGTCTGCCTGCTGCCGGAGTTCCTGATCCTGAAATACAACGTCCCGTTCTATTTCGGCGGGACCTCGCTGCTGATCATCGTGGTCGTGACCATGGACTTCATGGCCCAGGTGCAGAACTACCTCATGTCGCAGCAATACGAGTCGCTGCTGAAGAAGGCGAATTTCAAGACCTCGCTGGGCGGCTAAAGCGGACATGGCAAAGGACGATGTCATCCAGATGCAGGGTGAGGTGGTCGAAAACCTCCCCAACGCGACGTTTCGCGTGAAGCTGGAAAACGGGCACGTGGTGCTCGGACATATTTCGGGAAAGATGCGGATGCACTACATCCGCATCCTCCCTGGTGACAAGGTCACCGTGGAACTGACGCCCTACGACTTGTCGCGGGCCAGGATTGTGTTTCGCGCCAAGTAGGCGCTTTGCGCCTACTTTTGAGGCAACAGGAGAAAGACCAATGAGAGTTTCGGCTTCCGTCAAGAAGATCTGCCGCAACTGCAAGATCATCCGCCGCAAGGGCGTTGTCCGCGTGATCTGCACCGATCCGCGCCACAAGCAGCGCCAGGGCTGACCACAGGTTTAGAGGAAAAGACATGGCACGTATCGCCGGCATCAACATCCCGCCGCATCAGCACGCCGAAATCGGCCTGACGGCCATCTTCGGCATTGGCCGCAGCCGCGCTCGCAGGATCTGCGAAGCCACGGGCATTCCGTACGCCAAGAAGGTCAAGGACCTGACCGACCAGGACCTCGAGCGCCTGCGCGACGCCATCGGCCAGTTCACGATCGAAGGCGACCTGCGCCGCGAGACGACGATGAACATCAAGCGCCTGATGGACATCGGCTGCTACCGGGGCTTCCGCCATCGCCGCGGCCTGCCGGTGCGCGGCCAGCGCACCCGCACCAACGCGCGCACCCGCAAGGGCCCGCGCCGCGCCGCCCAGGCACTGAAGAAATAACCGGATGCAAATGACCTGGGGTCGGACCAAAGAGCGCGCAGCGCGTTTGTTCGGATCCCTCTGATTAGGAAAAAGACATGGCAAAAGCTCCCGCCAGCAACGCCGCCCAGCGCGTGCGCAAGAAGGTCCGCAAGAACGTCGCCGACGGTGTCGCGCACGTCCACGCGTCCTTCAACAACACGATCATCACGATCACCGACCGCCAGGGCAACGCGCTGTCGTGGGCCTCGTCCGGCGGCCAGGGCTTCAAGGGTTCGCGCAAGTCGACGCCCTTTGCCGCCCAGGTCGCCTCCGAAGTCGCCGGCCGCGCCGCCATCGAGCAGGGCATCAAGAACCTGGACGTCGAGATCAAGGGTCCCGGCCCGGGGCGCGAGTCCTCGGTGCGCGCCCTGGCCGCGCTCGGCATCCGCATCAACTCCATCGCCGACGTGACCCCGGTGCCGCACAACGGCTGCCGTCCTCAAAAGCGCCGGAGGATTTAAGGTCGAAGGACACGGTTTGCGCGAGCAAACCGTGTTTTCCTCCAAAAGTTCTTTAAGCCCACCGCTGGCGGCGCATGCGCTTCCAGCTCCCGCGGCGGAAATGGCCGCGGCAGATGAATCAAAGGAAAGACAGTGGCACGTTATCTCGGCCCCAAGGCCAAACTCTCCCGCCGTGAAGGCACCGACCTGTTCCTCAAGAGCGCCCGCCGCTCGCTGGCGGACAAGGCCAAGTTCGACTCCAAGCCCGGGCAGCACGGCCGCACGTCCGGCCAGCGCACGTCCGACTTCGGCCTGCAGCTGCGCGAGAAGCAGAAGGTCAAGCGCATGTACGGCGTGCTGGAAAAGCAGTTCCGCCGCTACTTCGAGGAAGCCGAGCGCCGCCGCGGCAACACCGGTTCCAACCTGCTGTTCCTGCTCGAATCGCGCCTGGACAACGTCGTCTACCGCATGGGTTTCGGCTCCACCCGCGCCGAAGCTCGCCAGCTGGTGTCGCACAAGGCGATCACGGTGAACGGCCAGCCGGTCAACATTCCGTCGTACCTGGTCAAGACCGGCGACGTGATCGCCGTGCGCGAGAAGTCCAAGAAGCAGAACCGCGTCGTCGAGGCGCTGCAGCTCGCCCAGCAGGTCGGCCTGCCCGCGTGGGTCGAAGTCAACGCCGACAAGGCCGAAGGCACGTTCAAGAAGGTGCCGGACCGCGACGAGTTCGCCGCCGACGTCAAGGAAGCGCTGATCGTCGAGTTGTACTCGCGATAACGGAGGATAACGCGGTCGCTTTGCGACCGCGTCCTTCGATGTTTTTTCGTTCCCTGCGCGTGGGGCACCGCACGCCGGGTGCTTCACCAGCCTTACCGGTGTAACGAGCCGGGGGTATTGAGAGGAAGTCCTGAATGCAAACGAACCTGCTGAAACCCAAAGCCATCAACGTCGAACAGCTCGGCACCAACCGCGCGAAGGTGACGCTCGAGCCGTTCGAGCGCGGCTACGGCCACACCCTGGGCAACGCCCTGCGCCGGGTCCTGCTGTCGTCGATGGTCGGGTATGCGGCAACCGAGGTCACCATCGCCGGTGTCCTGCACGAGTACTCGTCGATCGACGGCGTCCAGGAAGACGTCGTCAGCATCCTGCTGAACCTCAAGGGCGTGGTGTTCAAGCTCCACAACCGCGATGAGGTGACCCTGTCGCTGCGCAAGGACGGCGAAGGCGTCGTCACGGCCGCCGACATCCAGACCCCGCACGACGTCGAGATCATCAATCCCGACCACGTGATCGCCCACCTGTCGCAAGGCGGCAAGATCGACATGCAGATCAAGGTGGAGAAGGGCCGCGGCTACGTGCCCGGCACGATGCGCCGCTACGCCGACGAGCCGACCAAGTCGATCGGCCGGATCGTGCTGGACGCCTCGTTCTCGCCGGTCAAGCGCGTGAGCTACACCGTCGAGAGCGCCCGCGTCGAGCAGCGCACCGACCTGGACAAGCTGGTCGTCGAGATCGAGACCAACGGCGCGATCACCGCCGAAGACGCCGTGCGCGCGTCGGCCAAGATCCTCGTCGAGCAGCTCGCCGTGTTCGCGCAGCTGGAAGGCAGCGAACTGGCCGCCTTCGACCAGCCGGTGCAGCGCAGCTCGCAGCAGTTCGACCCGATCCTGCTGCGTCCGGTCGACGAGCTGGAACTGACGGTGCGCTCGGCCAACTGCCTGAAGGCCGAGAACATCTACTACATCGGCGACCTGATCCAGCGCACCGAGAACGAGCTGCTGAAGACCCCGAACCTGGGCCGCAAGTCGCTCAACGAGATCAAGGAAGTGCTCGCCTCGCGCGGGCTGACCCTTGGCATGAAGCTCGAGTCCTGGCCGCCGGCGGGACTCGACAAGCGTTAAGCCAACCAGGCTGCCCCAACTTTTTGAACTGGTGAACCCGCAGTACCTGATCCGGCTGCGGTCTCGATAAGGAAAGGAAATCACCATGCGTCACGGCCACGGCCTTCGTAAACTCAATCGCACCAGCGAGCACCGCCTCGCGATGCTGCGCAACATGATGAACTCGCTGCTGGAGCACGAAGTCATCAAGACCACGGTCCCCAAGGCCAAGGAACTGCGCCGCGTCGTCGAGCCGATGATCACGCTGGCCAAGGAACCCACGATGGCGAACAAGCGCCTGGCGTTCGATCGCCTGCGCGACCGCGAGATCGTGACCAAGCTGTTCAGCGAACTCGGCCCGCGATACCAGACGCGTCCGGGCGGCTACACGCGCATCCTCAAGATGGGTTACCGCGTCGGCGACAACGCTCCGATGGCACTCGTCGAACTGGTGGACCGTCCGGAGCCCGCAGCGACGACCGAAACGCCTGCGGCCGAATAAGGTCATCGCGGTTCAAGCTATAATTTCACTTCTGACGCGCGGTGGAGCAGCCTGGTAGCTCGTTGGGCTCATAACCCAAAGGTCGCAAGTTCAAATCTTGCCCGCGCAACCAACACGCAAGCCGTCAAGGCTCGCAGCAAATGTGAAATCCACCATCCGATGTCCGCTGTGGACGCAGGATGGTAGATTTCAGGTCCGGTCAACAGATGGTAGACGGACCGTAGGGTCAAACTGATAAGGGCGAGTCAACCGACTCGCCCTTTTTCTTTGCTTCAGCCTGCTAAGCGGACAAAAGGAAACCGCGTGGTCAGAAGACTCACGCGGTCAGAATGAATGAGCTTAGGCCTCGCTAGTGAAGGTCACTCTAGCGGCAAAGCCTCAAGCGTATAAACCGTCTTCGTCTGAACGGGGTCCAGCGAGGCGGTGGCCTTGAGAAACAATCTCTCTCGACGTCCCCAGGCCAGTAGGTCACGCCATTCTTGGTGGAACGGGTGTGCCTCCAACTCGATGGCCAGTTGCCACTGGACGTTACCGGAGCACAGCACCAACGTTCTCAGCACCTGGTCAGCACGAAACTGAAACTCCGCATCGGAGCCGATGTTTACCTCTGCGCGGCCGCCGGCGGCGATGACCCCGGACACCTTGCGCTGCAACCGTCGGAACAGCCACGCAACTTCCTTCCTCGCCTGTTTCAGCTCCTCGGGCTTCAGTTCACACGCTGGCAAGGCTGCCGCCAACGACGCCCGCCGGGCGCGACCCAGCCGGCCGCCCAATTTCTGTCTTGCCAATATGTCCTCCATGTGAGGCGCAGCACCTTGCGCGCCCAACGTGTAGCGACTCGAAGCAAGTGCCGCGCGATGCCGAGCCTGGGGACAGTTCTTCTGAGATTCCTTGAGCCTGCGGACACCTGATGAGAGACGTCCTGCAGGAAACGACCACTCATAGGAGATTCCGGACGGCTTCGGACTCTCCATGAGAGATTTCCAGGCTCGCGGACAACTCATATGAGATTCCGTCCTAGCCCGCCGCGACGGCTTCTTCATCTTCATGCGCCCGGAAGCGAGACAGAACGGACTGGAGGGCTCGCACCCGGGAGGCGTTCTGGCTGAAAGCTACCAAGCCGCTTTCCTGCTGCAGTGTCCGCTCATGGACACAAGAGCCCTTCTCCCGCAGCGCCTCTGCCGCACGGGTGTACGAGGCCACCGCCTCCTCGTATTGCAGCTGACGGATTCGCTTCAGGTGAGCGCGCCCCACTTCGGCCAGGGCGCGTGCTTCGGCCGGAAATCGCTTCTTCGGCGTGTCGATGTGGAGGCCGTGCCGCCGCGCGAACTCGCGCAGGCTGGGCGGGTTGGCTTCCAAGGCGGCCTCGCGCAGCAGCCGGCGCACAGTCTCATTGTCGGTCTGCGCGAAGTTGTACGTACGACCCATGACGTCGTACTGCTTGCCGGTCATCGACTGGTCCTCAAGCGGGGAATACGAACCGCCAAGCAATTGAACGACATCCGCGCCGGCGTGTAGGCACAGCTGAACCAGCCACGGCAAGCCGGGCCGTCCACCACCTGCCCACGTGCACACGGAAGCACGGGACAGGCCGGCTTCACGGGAGGCGCGCACGACGCTTCCCCCGTACACGGCGGAGACCAATTGTTTGAGGCCCGAGCGCAGCGACTCTGGCGTGAACGTGTTGATGGTGGCCTCCGGCAGGGCGAGGAGTCGTGCGACCTGGCGAGCCACAGCAATCTCCTCCTGGGTTGCGGCCTCGGGCGCGTCGGTGACGCACCGGTGGCCAACGCTTCCGCACTGCGTGCAGACGCCACCCAGCGACGGGCGTTTCTGCACGGGCAAGCGCTCGCTCTCCGGCGCGCCGCACTCGGAATCCAATCGCAGCCTCACGCCGTGAACCGGACATGCCGTCACGCAGTCAGCGACCCACAAGAGTCGGATGTACGGAAGCTCTTCACCCTCCTGAACGCAGCAGGGGCAGTACATCGTCCGATTCCGCACGAGGTTCGTAGGCGCAAGCAGCCCGCTGAACCGCCAGAAGCCGGCCTCCTCAAGCGAGCACCCCGTGGCCCGCTCCAAGCGCTCGCGAAGTTCAGGGCCCAGAGCCGCGTTGCCGTGCACGCTGCAGCGTTTGAGCAGCGTAGGGATTGCGGCCTCGTGCTGCGTGACCGGAAAGGTCGCGAACAGGCTCTCGAGCATCGCGCGCGGCTTCATGTTGTGAGCCAGCGCCAGGTGCTCCAGGTAGCTGCGCAGGCTCTGGACCTGTGCGGTGCCTTGGCCAAGCAACTGCTTGGGGTAGAACAAGGTGCGGTTAGGCACGGGTCGTCTCCATCTTGTGAACGAGCTTGGAGAACGTCGCCTCATCCCACAGTGAGTTCCCGTACAGCGCATCGCGAACCTTCTCCTCGCCCACTTCGATTTCACGGCGGATGAGGTCGCGAATCTTGTTGGCCTTGGCAGCCTTCTTGAGGAATTCAGGGTTCCACTTGCCGCCGTTGCGCATCTGCATGGCGGACGCGTCGAGCAGCAGCGACTTAAGAAGGCCAATGCAGCCGAGCGAGACTTCCAACAGCGCGTCCGAGATGGCGACAAAATTGGGAACCTCCTCCGAGGGCCACTTGGCCTGAAGCTTGGCCACGACGTCGCGATAGGTGTGCCGGTCCTCTGCCTTCTCCAGGTGGTATCGCTCGAGGTTGAGGATGCTTGCGCGACGAGCAACCTGGCCGTCTTCCATGATGAGGTCGAACAGGTCGAACGAGCCAACCAGGACCCACTTCGTCCCTGTGGTGTTCGAGAGGCTCTTCAGCGTGTCCATCACGACCACGTCCTTGGCGAATCGCAGCAGGTGAGCAGCTTCGTCGATGACGCCGACGCGGGTGCGGCGCTCGCGCAGGCCAGCTTCCAGAGTCAGGCGAAGACCGGCGACCGTGTGCTTGGACGTGGGTTGCACGACCAGCTTGCCGTCAGCGAGGATTGCCGGTGCCTTTTGCTCTGTGCCAGGCTCTACGAGTTGACCGAGCATGCTCTGGAACAGGCCTTTGAAGCCGTGCTGGCGTTCTCCGTTCGCATAGGCCTCCACGGAGATGAGCGGAATGACGGAGGTGTCATCCTGCATGAGCTGGGCGAAGTCCTGGAACAGGGACTTCAGGAGAACGCGCGTCAGGGTGCTCTTGCCCGCGCCGGTGGCTCCTGTGATGACGATGATATTGGACTCCGAGTGGGGCATCAGCAGCGGCATCAGGTCGTCCAACAGCCTCTGCATGGCCGGGTGCTTCACTCGTGTCTCGTAGAACGCCAGTTGCCTTTCGACCATTTCGGCCGAGAGGCCGACCTCCCACGGCTTCTTCTTCAGCGGGGGGAGCTCGGAGGGTTGTTTGTCGCTTTTGATAATCATGAGCAATGAATGGATTTGGTGAACTAAGGGAGGCGGTGCGTTGCGCCGCCGGAACTCGCGATGTGAGGGGGAATGTCGTCGTGCGTTCCTCCTCAGAAGTAGTCGTCGTCCTGCGGCGCTTCCAGCGCGAGCTCCGGGACCGGAGCTGCTGCAGGCGCTCCGGACGCCGGCGCCAAGGGCGACGGGCTTGGCGCAGCCGCCTTCACTGCGGCGCGCTTGCTCTTCTTAGGCTCCGAGGAAGCGCTGGTGTCCGCAGCGCCGGAAGACTTGTCGTCTTCGACCCAGTCGCCAGCCACATACACACCCGGCTCGCCTTCCACGGCATGAATGAGCTCGAGCGCAGTTCCCTTCGGCAGGCCCAGAGACACGATGCCGCCCTGCGGGTTCGTTGCCTCGGGAAGGGCCTCGGCCATTCCAAGGCGCTCGTACAGGTAGTACATCTCCGACAGCTGGTCGCGGATGCGCTCGTCCCACCGTTCCGGGTCCCAAAGGTTCTCGCGCTTCTTTGCGTTCTCGACGGAGTTCTTGTCTTTCTGAGCGGCCGTGCGCCGGGCGCGCGTCTCCTCGCGCTGCTGCAGCTCGAACTCTTGGCGGTACCGGCCCTCCAACTTGCCACCGTCGCGGGCAATGGCGACATACCAGTTGTTGCGGAAGCAGACGTAGACCGCGCGTGCCCGCCAGAGCTCGACGCGCACTTCGGCCGGCTCTCCGGCCTTCGCGAGCGCAAGCTTGTCATGCCAGTACCACATGCCGTCGACTTCGACGCCGCGCTTGCGGTCGACGGCGCGCGTTGCCTTGCCAGAATGTGGCGAGGTGAGCAGCTTCAAGGTCTGGTCAAAGCGGACGATGACGTGCTCTCGAGCACCGCACTCCAGAATCAGCCTCTTCTCATACTCGTTGGGCGAAATCCCGAATCGCGGGTGAATCCGATTCGGATGGACGTCGAACAAGAAGTATTCGAACGCGCCGTGCAGACCGGGAAGCGTCCAGCGAATGTGTTTGTCCGGATGGTGGGTAGAGGACACCATGCGGGGGTCCTTCAAGGCCAGGCTGTTGCCATCCAGCTGGCTGATGATTTCCTGCTCCGTGACGCCAAGCATCCGCTCAACCAAAGTTGAATCGCGGGGGTGCGACGCGCGACGCCAGCGAATGGTGATGCCGAACATCGAGCAGAACTGAAGCAGCGCCTGGCTGTGGAATTCACGGCCGTTGTCCAGGACCAGCACACGTGGCAGCCGGCCGTTGCGCCGAACATAGTCGCGCAGGCACATGAGGACCGAGACGGCGCTTGCTGGCCGATACGAGAGATAAAAGCCCCTGGCCTTGGAAAGCGAACCGTCCATCATCAAAGTGATGGTCGGCTTTCCCAGGTCGGGCATCACGGCGCCCTTCAGGAACACGTTCAGGATGGTGTGGTCGCAGTAGCAGACCTCGTGCGGGAGCACGCCATGCACCGGATGCTCGTAGTCGTACGTGAGCGGAATGGGCGCCTTCTGGTACGCCTTGCGCTTGCCTTCCCGGTCGACAACGCTCTCGTGGCGCTTAATCCACTTGTAGAACATGGCCCTGGACATCGGCGTCACGTTCTCGTCCGCGCACAGGGACGTGTAGACGTTGAACGTCGCTTGTTTGGTGGGGTTCTTGGCAGTGTTGTGGAACTCCTTGACAACCTTTTCTGCCAGGGCGAGTACATCGGCGGGCAAGCGCCGTGTGGTGTTGCCAGGATTGCGGCTAACCAGGGCATCGAGTTGCTCCTGGGGTGACAGCAATCCCCTCGTCTTCTCTCTCCAGCGGCTCAGGGTGCGCTTGCTGACTTTCGCGCTGTCGGGGTTCTGAAGCGATTCCAGGCGCTCAAGCGCTTCGCCCAGTCGGTTTTCATTGAAGAGGACGTCGGCGTCGAACTCCTTTTTGACGCGTTGTTCGCTCCCCGACACCACGAGTTGCTTCTGGAACATCTCCTCGACCAAGGCGACATCCAAGAGGGACGACTTGCCGGTCTTCACGTCCCGCACGGTCACTTGCGTTTTGCCAAGCAAGACCACCTCATACAAGGTGTCGTCAAAGAGGAAACGCGTGCCGGACATCAGGGTCAGGGCGCTGCCGGGGAGTGCTGCCGATTGGTCACGGTTCAACAGGGCATCTGCGCGTGCGACAGTCCTGTCCCGATAGATGACCAGTTCACCAGTGTTGCGCAGCAGGGTCTCGTTCAGGTCAACGTAGACAGTGCCGTCCAGAACAAGCTGGAAGACATGGTCGGCCTTGAAGCCGTGCTCCACTACAAGCTGAAGGTGTGCAAGCTTGTTGTGCTCACCCATCAGCGTGAGAATCCGCTGCCGCTCCTCCTCGGGGACAGGCGGTGTCGATTCGAGTGCGTAATCCTCCAAGATGGAAAGATTCGACAAATGCACCCGCGGGTGCTCGTCCGAGCACCGCAGGCGGTACTCGATGCCGAGCTCCTTGAAGTGCTCCTCCACCGGCACGTAATGCCACTGGTTATCTTTGTCGCGGTAGAAGTGCTCGGGGCGGTCCTGCGCGAGCTTCATGAGGCGCGGCAGCTCTCGCCACTCTTCGATGACGAAGCCGCCCTGTTCGATGACGAACAGGTCCGGCGTGTGCTGCACCCGAGTACCGCCGTTGCCGCTCTGCAGCTTCAGGTCCACCGTGCAGGGCTGCGGCCAGAGTTCTATGGTGTCAGGGTCATGCTCGCGGATGTAGATGGCCGGGAACTCGCATGTGCGGCTTTCCGCGTACAACGCTTTGCCGCCCATCTTTTTGCTGATGAGACGGGTGCGGACACCGCCCATGCGGTACTGCAGGTGGCGGACGGGCGATTCAGCGCGAATCTTCCGAATCAGTGTGCGCCCGGCCGCCGGTGTCTTCCGTTCGGCAAAGAGTCTTTCGAGGTCGGTATCGGTCAGCATGGCCTTGGTTGATTGCGTGTGTGTCTCCAGCGTCTAGGAGCTGGAAAACGGTCGTCCTCTAGATGGACCCTTAAACATACAAAATGGACAGGTACAAGCTAAAAAGCGCAGGTAGAGTCAGAGCGTCCTCCACTACTTGATGGGCACATGCCCGAAGACCAGAAAAGCCCGCCGGGGGCGGCAGCGAGCACCTCAAACCAGCGCCGAAAAACCCTGTGGCAGGTGGCAGCGAGGCGACTGCTGCAGGCCGAGATGGCCAAGCACGGGTACGTCTACAAGACGCTCGCGCGTGACCTGGGTGCCGGTGATTCCGAGCAGAGCCTGATGACACGCATAAACCGCGGCACCTTCTCTGTGGCTTTCTTCCTGGAGGCCTTGCGAGTCATGGGGACCAAGTCCATTGACATCTCGCATTTGCCAGACCCGCGCGAGACGGCCGCGCGGCGGAAGTGACCTACGATTGAGTCACGCCATAAACCTTGTAGTAACTATAGGGTTAGACGGATGCATTTGCAACGGAAGCTGCTAGCTTCGGTTCATGCAGCAGCAGTGAACGCAAACATACGAATGGTGAGCTGACGGAGGCCAGTTTCAGCATTTGCTGTATGGACGGACAGTATTCGGGCCCCTGCCGGAGCGCCATGACCAAACCCTCGCGTACGTCATCGCACGCGCCCAGTGAATGCGCGCACCCGGCGCCCTGGCGGGTGCGCAGCCGAAACTTGCCGTGGTGCTCCAGGATGGACGCTGTATCACCGACTTCTCCGAGGAGGAACTGACTGGCCGCTACGACGTGTGCGCGCACCTGCTTCGCCAGCTGACCGCCTACTGCCAGCGGAAACGTGCTGAGAGACCTGAGTGGAGCAACAGCGAGCTTCTTGCCAAGGTCCGAAGGTCGTTGAATACGAGGGGCTGGGGCCTCACCGACGGGGAGATTGACTGACTCATATCGCACCTTGGGAGATAACTCGCGAGCGCTTCTACTTAGGCTGCCGGGCGACAGGCTGTCAGTCGAAGGAACTCACCCAGAAGTTCGACCTGGCGAAGAACGCGTTCGCAGGGATGGTGATACAAGCTCGCCTCGCCAACATGGACGTTGGCACCGGAAGCAACCGTAGGTACGATGGCCGCTGGAATCTGAATTGCCGGCCTCTATTTAGCGCGTCGGCGCACAAGAAGGTTCGGCGCGAGTGGAGGCAATACAGGCATGAGACTTCCCAGGACGGTGCGCGGCTGCTATTGGTTTGCAGCTGCCCGCACCCTAGTCTGACAATGCCGCCTCGTCGACAGCCCACCGCGCCAGCGGCATCTGGACCTGGTCCCCTCGAAGCCCTGCTGCGCGACTTGCCCGGAGACGAGTCTGGAGGCAGGTCGGCCACCCTGGGCTTTTCCTTTCAGCAGTGGTGGGCGACGCTATCCGCCGTCGAAAGGCTGGAGACGCAGCAGGACTTCGCCATCCTCTCCGAGTTCAAGGAGGACGTAGCCATCCTGGACTCCGCCGAGGCGCCGAGCTCGGTGGAGTTTTGCCAAGTGAAGAAGTCAGAGCGCAGCGGTGCTTGGTCGCTCGAGGAGCTGCAGCGCAAGGGCACGAAGCTCAAGTCGGGCGACGGGCACGAGCCCTCCATCCTCGCGAAGCTATACCGCCGCAAGCTGGAATTCAAAGGCCACCCGACGGTTCTGCATTTCGTCTCGAACGTGGGCGTGAAGTTGCCCAACGAAAAAGGCAGCGACACGAATGCAGGCAAAACATGTCTGCACACTTTGACGGAGGAACAGCAGACGAAAGTCAAAGCGCAGCTCGGGCAGCAGCTTGGGGTGGTTGCAGACGACGTGGACCTGTCCTGCGTCCACGTGCAGAGAACAAACCTCCCGCTCGGCGAGCAGGAGATGTTTGTCGGGGGCAAGCTGAGCGACCTTTCCGCGGCAGGAAAGCTCCCGTTCAAACTTTCCCATACAACCATCGCCGCTCAGATGCTCGCGAGCGAGATTCAGCGTCGCGCCTCTGACACCAGCTACGCCAGGTCATTTGAAGAACTTAAGACACGGCTGCTCTCTCGCAAGCAGGTTGTCGACATCTTGGCCCAGGTCGCGCAACTCAGGCCGCCAGTTCACCACGCACTGGACAGAGCCATCGAGGAACTGGAACGCGAGCAGTACCCGTTCTTCGCGCGCGAGCAAATTCGCGTGCAACGCGTGCGCGTCTGCGCCGAAGCGACCGACAGAACGAATGAGGTCTTCCGGCAAATCGCAACGGCGCTTGCGGTGGCAAAGGCAAAGGTCATGCAGGCAGGCTCCACGGGTACGCTCAAAGAAGTTATGGAGGAAGTCGTGCAGGAGGTACGCGCGACCGAGCACTTCCTGACGGCCGGCCTCCCTGTCTCCTATTTGCGAGCAATCGCCCTACTGGTGTTGACCGATGGAATCGAACTCGACGTACTCACTCCTGCGCCTGGTGCGCAATCTGAGGAAAAAGAATGAACCGGCGCGTGAACTTCAAGACGCTTTGGCTCGTATCCGGAAGAGACGGGAAGGCTCGGGAGCAGCGGTTCAGCAGCAAGACCCTCCTGTTCGGCCCAAACGGGGTGGGGAAGTCGAGAATCACTAAGAACCTGCTGTGGTCACTCGGCTGCCCCACGTTGAAGCAGTCTCCGGGCCACTGGGACCCGGACACGGCTGCTGCTCTGGAGTTCGAGTTCGCAGGTAAGACGTATATGTCGCTCCGCCAGGGCAAGCGCCTAGGCATGTTCGATGAAGCTGGCGACTTGCTCTTTTCCGCGGACAAGCTGACCGTGTGGGACCGGCTCGCCAGCGAGTTCTTTGGCTACAAGCTGGAGCTACGGCGGCCTCAGAGCAACGTGTATGCGCCGGCCGGCGTCAGCTACATGCTGCTGCCCTACTACATGGACCAGGACGGGAGTTGGGGCGCGGACTGGGACACCTTTGAGAATCTCGGCCAATTCTCCAAATGGAAGGACGAGACGTTCCAGGCCTTCATCGGCCTGCACCCTAACGCGTACTTTGTAGTGAAGCACCAAAAGGACGACGCCGTAGCACGCATCCGCGAGAAAGAGCAAGAGCTGGATGCCCAAAGGAAGGCGTTCAAACGAGTGGAGGACGTCCTTCCAAAAAAGCTGCCTTCCCTGAATGTCAACGCATTCCGCTCCGAACTTGCAGAACTGGGCAAGCGCGCGCTGAAGCTTCAGCAGGAGCAGGTTCGTGTTCGCACGCAGCTGCTGAACCTAGTGAATTCTCGTCAAAAGCTGCACTCAGAGCTGAACGTCGCCCAGCGGGCCCAGAGTGAGCTCACGGGAGATTTTGCGTACTTGGAGCAGGCGAACACCTCAATCGAGTGCCCCACTTGCGGTACTGTCCACGCGAACTCCTTCCACGCCCGGCTGCAGCTGTCCAGCGACTTGGAGTCCCTGACCGCTCTGGTGGCGGAGATGCGGTCACAGCTTGACGCCACAGAAGCTGATGAAGCCCGCGTGCGTGGTTCGCTCAAGCAGATTGAGCGGTCCATCGGCGAACTCGACCAGATGCAAAGCGAGCGGAGGGCTCGGCTAAAGCTGGAGGACGTCCTCGCGTCCCAGAGCAAGCGGACCTTGGACAACGCGTTTGAGCGCGTGACCAATGACCTTGGCGTGGTTCTGAAACGCTTGAACGAGAGCAAAGACAGAGCGGAGGTTGAGCTGAAGAAGTACACCGATGCAGACCGGCTGAAGAGCGTCCGCAAGTACTTCAACGACCAGTTCGCCAGCCTTTCTAATCTTCTCGGAGTACCAGCTTCTGAGCAAATCTCCGAGCCGAAGCCCGGCTCGCGTGCGCAGTCCGGTGGTAGCTCGGCCCCTCGGTCGCTGCTCGCAATGCACCTAGCCATGCTGGCCACGAACGCAGAATGGGGCGATACGCCTTTGTTCCCGTTCGTTGCTGACACGCTGGCTCAATCTGGCCAGGATGACACCAACCTTCGCAGAATGATTGACGTCCTTGGCCGAGCGGCTGGGTTCAAGCATCAAGTCATCTTGGCAGTTGAGCGCTTGCCGGAGAACGTGCCTCTCGGAGAGTTCGAGGTAGTGACCCTCGCCGCCGAAGGTAGCGTGATGTCCGAGGACTCCTTCAAGGCCGTCACCGAGCGGTTGCAAGTTCCCCTCGCCAAGCTGCGTGAGGCAGTGAAGCCAAGAGTCGAAGGCGGCCCCTTAGCTGAGAGCTGAGGGGCGCCGTCCAGGACCGAAAAGCGCATCCAGTGCGCGGCCGGTAGGCCGCAGAACTATTTCATCTACTCGCCCTTACGAGCCATGGCAGAAAAAAGTCCGGAGCCTGCGGCCCCAGTAGTTGTAGTCACCATCGAAGAGGACGGGACCGTCGATACCCGAAGCAACATGGGCGCGTTCGTCTTCGTTATCGACCGTCGACTTCGACCCCGCGACCAACCAATCCAGGTCGGCGAATCCGCCGCGTCTCTTCGCACGCTGCTTGGAGGCCTGTCGGGGAAAGACGAGGCCTTCGTCAAACAAGTGGCCAGCGACTTGGTCCGAGAGGTCGCAATCCTGAAGCTCGATGTAGACGAGTACGGGCCAACCGCCAAGGAGGTCGCGCAGGTCGCCAATCTGAAGAAATCCTTGGAGCTCCGCCTCGGTGAAGCGCTGACTGTTCGACCCAGCTCAGGGGCGCGCCACGTCTGAGCGCATCAAAACCTCGATGAGTGGGCAGCTCACCTTGCGCCTATTGCTGGAACATCTGGCAACCAAGCCCTGAAGAGCGACCTCGAGCGCGCGCAGCGTCTGGATTCTCTCGCGCACATCAGCAAGCTTGCGTTCTCCCAACTCCCGTGCAGATGAGCATGCTTGGCCTTCATCCAGCGAGAGAAGGACCTGCACGTCGTCCAATGAGAACCCAAGGCTTTGCGCCCGCTTGATAAAGCGCAACCGGGTGAGGGCGCTCTCTGGGTACCGCCCGATGCTGCCGACCTCGCGCTCGGGGACAGCGAGCAACTTGCGGCGCTGGTAGTACCGCACCGTTTCGACGTTCACGCCGGCAGCAGCTGCGAGCTGCCCAATTGTCATTGACTGCACGGTGGGCTTGACTCCGTACTCAGGTACGTACATAGACTACTCCACATGAATGCAGAACGCACAGAAGACCCACCATGGACCGTCCGAGCATCAGTATTTGCGGGTGCAGCTGCCGCACTGGGAGCATCGGCTTGCTGCGCCGGGCCGTTGCTCCTCGTCGTCCTCGGTGTGGGCGGCGCCTGGGGCTCGCAGCTAACGGCGCTGGAAGCGTATCAGCCGTGGTTCATCGCCGCCACCGCGGCGTTCCTCGGCTATGCCTTCTATCGCCTTTACCTGAAGTCAGCGCAATGCGCGCCCGGCGACGTCTGCGCCGTGTCTTCCACCCGTAGCCGTCAAAAGGCGCTGTTCTGGGTCGTATCCGCTTTGGCGGTAGCGCTCGTTGCTCTGCCGCTCTACGCGCCTGTTTTCTACTGAGCTGCGATGAAATCACTCGCCATCCTTCTGGGCGCCTTGGCCATCACGGCCGGTGCCCATGCTGCAACCGACCGCAGCGTGATACTTCAGGTCAGCAATATGACGTGTGCGACGTGCCCCATCGCAGTTCGCATGTCGTTGGAAAAGGTGCCGGGAGTCGAGTCCGCGAAGGTCGACTTCAAGACCAAGCTCGCTGTCGTCAGGTTCGACTCGGCTAAGACCACGCAGGAAGCCCTCATGAAAGCGACAGCCGACGCCGGCTTCCCCTCCACCTTGAAGCGAGTGCAGTGACGTGACCCCTGTTGTTTTGGAATCAACCCTGACGTGTCCGGAGTGTGGGCACGTCAAGGCCGAGACCATGCCCACCGATGCCTGCCAGTGGTTCTATGAGTGCGAGAACTGCCTAGCCGTCCTGCGGCCCCTGCCGGGCGACTGCTGCGTCTTCTGCTCGTACGGGACAGTGAAGTGTCCCCCCATCCAAGAAGGCGGCAGTGCCTGCTGCGCGGGCTAGGACTTGCGCCTTTGGCGTAGACCTCGAGGATGGAACTGGACTGGTCGGCATTCGTTCTGTCGTCCCGGTGTCTAGGAAAGGCAGGCCCCTACAATCTGTGTGAACATACAGTCATCTCTGATATGAGCTGAGCGAAGCGTGAACACCGGGGACAGCTTGTTACGTCCGAGCACGACGATGGGCGAACCGTGGCTGGTGCTAACTGCACCCGGCCAGGTGTTCGAGAGCACTCGTCGTTCGGGTAAGTGGCTCATACCAAAAGGCGGCGATGCGGTCGATGGCGCGTGGATAAATGTACTTGGTCTCGTATCTGCAGGCGCCCTCTTATGCGCAAAGGTGAGTACCCGACAGAGCAGGCTACTGGGGGGCTACCCCGAGCACGTAATCTGCGTCTACACGCGGGACTGGCGCGACCGCGCCGATGTCATGGAAGTGCGTGAGGTGCTGCGGGCCGCGGGCTTCGCGGAGCGACTCCGATACAAGCGCGACCTTGACACCTACCGAGGAGTCGAGCGATTCACGTACGAAGCATGACAGCCCCCACGCGCGTGCGCCTCGACCAGAGCTCTTCTTGCAGTCCTAGTACGCGGCGGCCAGAGAGCCGCGAAGCTCCGCTCGTGCCTGCTGGAACACGCTCCACGCGCCGGCGAGCGCCAGAACGCCCATGACGCCCGCAACGAGCAAGTCCGGCCAAGCGGTGCCCGTCCCGAACACTCCGACGGCGGCCAGCATCACGGCCACGTTGCCGATGGCGTCATTGCGCGAGCAAATCCACACCGACCGCATGTTGGCGTCCCCTGTGCGGAAGCGGTACAGCATCAGCGCCACCCCGGCGTTCACAGCTAGGGCGGCAAGACCCACTGCGCCCATTGTGATGGGCTCCGGCGTCACGCCTGCTTGCAGGTTGTAGACGGCCTTGCCAAGTACAAAGACGCCGAACCCGCCCATGCTGGCGGCCTTGAAGAGCGCTGCCTTGGAGCGGGCCGAAGCAGCCATCGTGAGCACGGCCAGGGAGATGCCATAGTTTGCGGCATCTCCGAAGAAGTCGATGGAGTCGGCCATCAGGGAAACCGACCCAGAGGTCCAAGACGCGCCGAGCTCGACGACGAACATGATGGCGTTCAGAAACAGCGCGGCCCAAAGCGCCTTGCGGTAGCGCGGGTCGACAACTGGACTCGAGCAGTTCGAGTGAGAACAGCAGCTGGCAGACATGGTGGGGTTCCTCTCAATGCAGACATTGGAAACCCTCGAGCAGCTACAGAGTCAATCGCCTACTGAGCTGATTCAGCGGCAGTACGGTGCGGCAGAACGGAAGCGACCACCGTCAGGACGGCACCTGTCAGTATCGCAACGTCTGCGAGATTGAACGCGGGCCAGTGCCAACCTGCAAGGTGAAAATCGAGGTAGTCGATGACCTCCCCACGCAGGGCCCGGTCCAAAGCATTACCCATGGCACCGCCCAAGATGAGGCTGAAGGCAAGTGCCTCCGTCCAATCCCTCGGCTTTGAAAGCATCCACGTTAGCCAAGCCGACGCTGCGACAGCGACGGTCAGGAAGAACCAGCGTTGCCACCCGCCCGCGTCTGCAAGAAAGCTGAATGCCGCCCCCGGATTGAGAACATGGACTAGGTTGAAAGAGCCTGTCACGGGGTAGGTCCAACCCACTGGGGTGTTCAGGTCGACCAAGCTCTTGATGGCCTGGTCGGAAGCGAGGACAAGCAATGCGAGGAGATGCCAGTGCGTCAGGCGAGGCGTGGAGCTCATCGTCCAATTGAACAGCCTGAAGTTGCTGGAGAGTCAAGTGGGCCCGTGTACGCCCTTCAAGTGTTGGCCTCGCCCCTTCTTTGGCCTGTTCGACGCCTTGGAAAGCCCTTCGAGAATGCCGCACTCTTGAGCTTCGCGGGCCTCACCGCATTGTGCGCGTAGGCCCCTGAGCTCTTTCTCCAAGGCACGCAGCTCCTTGATACGACGACTCACATGACCAATGTGCTCGTCGAGCACCGTGTTAACGTCCCCGCAGTTCTCGTGCGGTGAATCCTTGAAGCGCAGTAGCACTCGCACCTCGTCAAGCGACATGTCGAGCCCACGGCAGTACCGGATGAACTGCAGCCTGGCCAAGTGCTCTTGGCCGTATGTTCGGTAGTTCGATTCCGTCCGTGCGGGCTCTGGCAGCAGTCCCTCGCGCTCGTAGTAGCGGATGGTCTCTACTCCAGTGTCCGATGCCGCCGCAAGCTCGCCAATCTTCATAGGCGCATCTTAGCCTTGACTCTGTAGTGGCTAGAGGCTTTCCAATGCAGTGGTGGAAACCAACCGGAACGAGGAATGACCGGGACTTTGCTGCAGAGCACGTTTTCGCTCCCCAAAATGGACTGTCCCTCCGAGGAGAACATCGTGAGCATGGCTTTGCGCGGGAAGGAGGGCATCCAGACACTCGCCTTCGATTTGCCAGCTCGTGAGCTCAAGGTACTGCACACCAGACCGGCAGGCGAAGTGCTCGCTGCCCTAGTGTCTCTGAACCTTGGCGCAACCCTCAAAGGCACCGAGCCAGCGTCTGCCGCTGAGGACCTGAAGAAGAGTCACTTTTCAGTGCCGAAGATGGACTGCTCGTCTGAGGAAAACCTGATTCGGATGGCCTTGGCCGGCGAGAAAGGGGTGAGCGCCCTCACGTTCGACCTGCCAAAGCGGGAACTCACGGTCTTGCACACGGGGGAGCCAGACCGGTTCCTGGAGCGCCTTGGGACGCTCGACCTTGGAGCTTCTCTCGTGTACTCGGAACTCGCTGCCGAAGAGCCCGTCCTTGCTGCGGGTATTGACGACCAGGCAGAGGCTCGCACCCTGAAGCTTTTGCTGGCAATCAACGGCGCAATGTTCGTCATAGAGATGGCACTTGGGCTGTTTGCCCAGTCCACCGGGCTCATCGCCGACTCTTTGGACATGTTCGCTGACGCAGCCGTCTATGGGCTTGCCCTGTTCGCCGTCGGACGCGCGGCTTCCCTGAAGGTCAAGGCTGCCCACTTGGCCGGCTGGCTCCAGGTCCTGCTCGCGCTCGGCGCCATGGCTGAGGTGGTGCGCCGCGCCGTGGTCGGTAGCGAGCCCGCATCTGCGTTCATGATGGGAGTCGGTTTGCTGGCCCTCCTCGCAAACGTAGCCTGCCTTGTCCTGCTGACACCCAAGAAGGATGGCGGCGCGCACATGAAGGCCAGCTACATCTTCTCCACCAACGACGTCCTCGCCAATATCGGCGTTATCGTGGCCGGAGTGCTTGTCGCCTGGACAGGTTCTCAGGTTCCTGACTTGGTCATCGGAACGGTCATCGCGCTTGTCGTCCTCGGCGGCGCTCGACGAATTCTCAAGCTTCGGTAGAGTTGTCCTGTACCGTTTCGTCCGGCGACAAGTACGCCCGTCCAATGCAGCAGGAGCTCGCACAATGAAACCGCGTGGCCACTCACAGCCGCTTCTATACCTTGACTTCGACGGCAGCTTGCATCCGAAGTCCTGCCACTGGGGCGTCAGCGGCCCGTACTTGGAGGCCGAAGGGCATAGCCTCTTTGAACATGCACGCCTGCTGCAGGTCATTCTCGGGGAGTATCCTGCCGTGCGGCTAGTGCTGAACTCCTCTTGGGTTGAAATGCTCGGCGTCAATGCGGCACTTGCTCACTTGCCACAAGCTTTGCAGCGACGTGTTATCGGCACCACGTTGGAGCTGCTGACATCGCGGCCGCCCCTCCCCAAGCTTCTCCCGGCGGAACGCATCTTGTTTGATGTGCAGGAACGCAAGCCGTCCGCTTGGGCGGCGCTTGATTCCGACGTTCAAGGCTGGCCGGAACAGCTCCTTCAACATGTGGTTCGCACAAGCCCGCAGGATGGGATTGGCCCTGTGGCCGTGCAAGGTGCTTTGCATTCGAAGCTGCTGGTCATCTCCGCCGGTACGCCCGCCCGCTGACGACCGACTACAATCCTCGCCGATGCGCCGCTGGTTCGCCATTCTCCTGCTCGTGCTGCTCCCGCTACAGGCCCTCTGGGCCGCGGCGGCGCCGTACTGCGCGCATGAGGAGAGCCCTGCGAGCATGCACATTGGACACCATACGCACGAGCACCAGGGACCTGAACAAGACCTGAGCGGCTCCGACGGCCCGGGCGCTATCCATACCGATTGCCACGTGTGTCACGGAGTGGGCGGAGCGGTTGCAGCACCCGTGCTGGCCTCCCGTCCAGGTGAAAGCCGCGCCACACTCCCGGCTTTGGGTAAGAGCCTGCCGAAGCCGCCTGTCTTTCCCCCGGACCGCCCCAATTGGGCACGCCTCGCCTGACGGCGGGGCGGGTTTGGCACCCCTTCACTGACGCTCGGCGCAGCTGCGCCGCTCGCGTGCCTTGCCGATTCCCCATGAATACTTTTGGAGAATCGGATGCTTGTATTCAGGAGCACCACCGCGGCATGGCTCATTGCAGCTGCCGCGGCGTGCGTCTCCCCTGCAGTCGTGGCGCAGCCTGTGAACGGGCCACTCGCGAGGACACTGCGGGACATATTTGACGTCGCTTGGGAGCGCCAGCCCGATGCTCGGGCAGCGGCTGCCCGGCGGGCGGCTGCCGAGGCGGGACGGGCAGCGACCCAGCGGCTGACTGCAGAGCCCGCAGCGTTGGAGCTACAGGGCAAGACCGGGCGGTCGGGCTCCGGCGGGCGGGAATACGAGGCTGCCCTCACCTTTCCTCTGTGGCTTCCGGGGGAGCGGACACGCGCAGCGAGCTTGGCAGATGCCCAGCTCGCGGCTGTGGACCTCCGCGTGCGTGCCGCTCAGCTGAAGCTGGCGGGGACCGTCAGGGACGCTTGGTGGACACTGAAGCGGTCGGAGGTCGAACTTGCCGCCGCCCGAGACCGGGTGTCCAGCGCGCGCCAGCTTGCGGCTGACGTTACTCGGCGAGTTCAGGCAGGCGACCTGGCGCGTGCGGACCAGCATCAGGCTGACTCCGCGGTTGCCCAAGCGGAAGCAGCGGTTGCCGAAGCCGACTCCGCGAGAGCTAGTGCCGAGGGCACGCTTCGCGGCATCGTTCTCGCTGCGCCGGCTCCGGGCGCACCGGCGGTACCGGAGCCCACGCCGGCATCCTCTGCCACCCCGGAGCACCCAGTCGTTGCCGAGGCCAAGAGCAGGGCGCTCGTGGCGCGACGCACGATGGAGCTCACGAGCACCCAGCGCAGCGCGAACCCCGAACTGACGGTTGGGGCATCTCGAGAAACGGGGGGTGCCGGGGAGCCTTCGGTGCAGTCGCTCATTGTGGGAATCCGAGTCCCTTTCGGGGGCGGACCTCGCCAAGACGCCCGTGTGACCACGGCGCAAGCGGAGGCGCTTGAAGCGGAGGCTATCGCCGATGTGGAGCAGAACCGCGTCACCAGCGAAGCCGAATCAGCGCGCGCACGTCTCCAAGCGTCCCAAGCGCAGGTGCAAGCGGCTGAGCGCCGCGCCCGCCTCGCTGCTGAGACGCGCGGCTTCTACGACAAGTCCTTCCGTCTAGGTGAGTCCGACCTGCCTACACGCCTGCGAGTCGAGCTGGAGGCCGCCGAGGCCCAGCGCGCGCTGGCGCGGAGCCGAGTTGAAGCAGCAGCTGCCGTGTCGCAGCTGCGCCAAGCCCTGGGCCTGCTGCCCGAATGAATCAGAACAACGATGAAACCAATTCTCTTCACCCTTGCACTGTGGGTGTCCCTTGCAGGCCCAGCATGGGCCGCTGATGAACACGGACACGACCACGATGCTCCGGCCGCAGCAACGGGCGCTGCGTTGCCGCGATTTTCCGCAGTCTCAGAGGCTTTCGAACTCGTCGGCGTGGTCAACGGAAAGCAGTTGGCCATCTACCTTGACCGGTTCGAGGACAACAGTCCCGTGCCAGAGGCAAAGTTGGAGCTCGAGGTCGGCGGCAAGAAGTTGCCCGTCAGCGTGCATGCGCCCGGCGAGTACGAAGCGACTCTGCCAGAGGAGCTCAAGCCGGGCGTGACGCCCGTCACAGTCTCCCTTGAGGTCAAAGGCGAGACCGATATCTTGGCCGGCGAAATCGACATTCATGAGGAAGAGCACGCTGAAGGCGATGCCGCCGGCGGGTTGCGGTATGCGGGATGGGCCGCTGCCGCGCTCCTGGGCCTCGGAGTTGCAACGGTCATCGCGCGCAAGCGCGCGTCGCGCAGGGCGCTGGGAGGCTCAGCATGAACGCGCGCACACTTCTTCTCGCTGTCCTCCTGGGATTCACGTCCGTTTCTTGGGCTGGCGAAGGTCACAACCACGGCGAAGCTGCAGCGCCAGCCAATGGCAACGGCCCGCAGCGCCTACCTGATGGCAGCGTATTCCTGCCAAAGCCGGCACAGCACCAGCTGTCCGTGCGCACGACGGTGGCGAAGGCCGGCGAGCTCGGGAAAACCGTCGAACTCGCTGGACGCGTCGTCATGGACCCCAACGCCGGAGGCAAGGTGCAGTCCACCATCGCTGGTCGCATTGAGGCGCAGGGCGGTGGCTTGCCGTCGCTTGGCCAGTCCGTGCGCAAGGGACAGGTGCTCGCCTACGTGGTGGCGTCTGCCGCGCCGTTGGAGCGCTCAAACCAGGCAGCCCAGCTCGCGGAGCTTCGCGCCGCGCAGACGCTGGCAGCCAAGCGACTGGCCAGGTTGCGAGAGTTGAGCGACACCGTCCCGCGCAAGGAAATTGAGGCCGCGGAGTCAGAAGTGGCCAGCCTGGCAGGCCGTGCCACCGCCGTTTCGGGTGGTCTGGGCGCCCGCGAGGCACTGGTCGCCCCTTTGACGGGGGTCATCGCAGCGTCGAACGTCGCCCTCGGCCAGGTGGTCGACGCCCGCGAGCTCGTGTTCGAAATCGTCGACCCCACAAGGCTGGGAATCGAGGCGACCACCTATGACCCGGAGCTGCCCGCCAACATCGGTAACGCGTCGATGGCAGTGGGCAACGAAACGGTGCCGTTGCGATTCAGTGGTGCGGCTCGCAGCATGCGTGACCAAGCGCTGCCACTGAACTTCCGCGCGCAGGGCGCTGCCCTATCCCGACTGGCAGTTGGCCAGCCGGTGAAGGTGTTCGTCCACACCCGAGCGTTCGTACGCGGCTTCCCGCTGCCGTCGTCTGCGGTGATGAGGAACGCTTCCAACCAGAGCATCGTCTGGGTCAAGACGGCGCCAGAGAAGTTCGAGCCGCGCGTTGTGACAGTGGAGCCCCTGGATGGCGTGAATGTCGCTGTCACAAATGGCTTGAAGGTGGGGGACCGTGTTGCGACACAGGGCGCAACCCTCATCAATCAGGTTCGCTGAGAGGGCCACCGAATGTTCAAGTGGCTCCTGGCCAACAGCCTGTCGAACCGGCTGTTGGTACTCATTGCTAGTGCCGTGGTCATGGCCTATGGCGCCTGGACACTCGCACAGACACCGGTGGATGTGTTCCCGGACCTGAACAAACCCACCGTGACCATCATGACCGAGGCAGGTGGCATGGCGGCGGAGGAAGTCGAGCAGCTCATCACGTTTCCGCTGGAGACCACGATGAATGGGTTGCCGGGGGTGGAGACAGTGCGTTCCACGTCTTCGGCTGGCCTGTCCTTCCTCTATGTCACTTTCAGCTGGGACACGGAAATCTTTCGGGCCCGCCAGATGGTGTCGGAACGGCTCTCCTCGATGGAGGAGGGCATGCCCGAAGGCGTGATTCCTCGCATGGGGCCCATCAGCTCCATCATGGGTGAAATCATGCAAATCGCCATCCCGGTTGACACGGCCAAGGTGTCCCTGATGGATGTGCGTGAGTACGCCGATTGGACCCTTCGGCCGCGGCTCATGGCCATTCCAGGCGTGGCTCAGGTCATCCCGATTGGCGGAGAGGTGCGACAGTTCCAGGTGCAGCCGAACACGACCCGCATGTCGGAACTTGGCATCACCCACGAGCAGCTCGAAGCTGCCCTCAAGGGGTTCGCATCGAACACGTCTGGGGGCTTCCTTGAGCTCAGTGGGCGCGAGTTTCTCATTCGGCACCTGGGCAGGACCTCGCGACTGGACGACCTCCGAAATCTGGCGCTGACTGCGACCAAGACTGGGCAGCCGATTCTTCTGCGTCAGATTGCAGACGTGGCGTTTGCGCCGGCCATCAAACGGGGTGACGCAGGTTTCGAAGGCAAGCCGGCAATTATTCTGGGCATCCAAAAGCAGCCGACCGCCGACACGGTTGGACTCACCTTGGCGGTCGAGGAAGCGCTCACAGGGATGAAAGCGTCGTTGCCTCGTGGCATGGAGGCGCCACGGGTCACCTTCCGGCAAGCAAGCTTTATCGAAGCGTCCATCAGCAACCTGCAGATGAAGCTGATTGGAGCTTCCGTATTCGTCGCAGCCATCCTGTTCTTCTTCTTGGGAACGCTGCGCCCGACCGTCATTGCGCTGACGGCCATCCCAGTTTCGATTCTGATGACGGCCCTGGTGTTCAAGTACTTTGGGCTGTCAATCAACACCATGACCCTGGGCGGCTTGGCCATTGCCATCGGTGGCCTGGTGGACGACGCGGTGGTTGGTGTGGAGAACGTGTTGCGCCGGCTGAAGGAGGACCGCTCTAAGCACCCGGACCACCGCCTCAATCCAGTGGAACTGGTGGCGAAGGCGACGATGGAGGTGCGGTCGGCCATCCTGTACGCGACGGTCATCATCGTGCTGGTCTTCGTGCCGCTGTTCGCGCTACCAGGCATGGAGGGGCGGCTGTTCGTCCCTCTGGGAATCGCCTTCATTGTCTCGACGCTGGCCAGCCTGGTTGTGTCGGTCACGGTGACGCCGGTGCTCTCGTATTACCTGCTTCCGAGGATGAAGTCGCTTGACCACGGCGACACGAAGGTGCTGGCGTGGCTGAAGGCTCGCTATGCCACCAACCTGCAGAAGGTACTGACTCGGCCGAAGCTGCCGCTCGTAGCAGGCGCGGTTGCCGTCGCACTGGCCATGGTCGCGGTTCCGTTCTTCGCCAAGACGTTCCTGCCGCCCTTCAACGAAGGTACGTTGCTTATAGGAATGCGGCTGAACCCGGGCGTGACGCTGTCTGAGACGGCAGCGTTGGCTCGCCAAGCAGAGGTCCTGGTGAAGCAGGTCCCTGAGGTGACGCACGTAGGAAGGCGTAGCGGACGGGCAGAGTTGGACGAGCACGCCGAGGGGGTGCACGTGAGTGAGCTGGACGTGGGACTTAAACCTACCCACGAGCTGGAGCGCTCTATCGGGGAAATCAGCGCGGACATCCGCTCACGGCTGGTCAACATGCCGGCCGCCGTCTCCATCGGGCAACCCATCTCACACCGGATTGACCACATGCTTTCAGGCGTTCGGTCGCAAATCGCCATCAAGATTTTCGGCGAGGACCTGGACGTGCTGCGAGCGCAGGCTGACGCGCTGCGGGGCAAGCTCGCGGCAGTTCCCGGTGTGGCCGACCTCGAGATTGAAAAGCAGGTTCTTGCGCCGCAAATCAAGGTCACGCTGGATTACGCCGCGGCAGCTCAGTACGGCGTGCCGGCGCCTCAAGTGCTGCGCACGCTCGGCAACCTGGTGGAAGGGGAGAGGGTCACCCAAATCGTCGAAGGGGGACGCCGATTCGCGCTCGTGGTGAAGTTGCCGGAGACGGCGCGCTCGGCACACGGGCTGGGGCAAATTCTCATTGAGACGCCCAACGGCCGGATACCGCTTTCCAAGATTGCCACCATCGAGGAGAGCGACGGCCCGAACCAAATCAGCCGAGATGATGGCAAGCGCCGCATCGTGCTCTCCGCAAACGCGCAGGGCCGCGCGCTGTCGGACATCGTGGCGGACATGCGCCAGGTCGTCGCCCAGACGAAGCTACCTGAGGGCTACTTCATCACCCTGGGCGGTCAGTTCGAAGCGCAGGAGCAGGCCTCACGCTTGGTGGGGCTGCTGTCGCTTGTGTCCCTCACGCTGATGTTCGTGGTGCTCTACACCCGCTACCAGTCCGCGAAGCTGTCGCTTCTCATCATGGCGAACATCCCGCTCGCTCTCGTTGGTGCGGTAGTGGGCTTATGGTTTTCGGGGCAACCGCTCTCCGTGGCAGCGCTGGTGGGCTTCATCACCCTGGCGGGAATCTCGGTGCGCAACGGCATTCTGAAAGTCAGCCACTACATCAACTTGATGCGCTTCGAAGGCGAGAACTTCGACCACAAGATGATTGTTCGAGGGTCGCTGGAGCGGCTCGCGCCCGTGCTGATGACCGCACTCGTGACCGCGTTCGCGTTGGCGCCCCTCCTGTTCGAGGCGGAGCAACCCGGCACCGAAGTGCTGCACCCCGTCGCCGTTGTCATCTTCTCGGGCCTCATCAGCTCGACTCTGCTGGACACGTTCTTGACACCTGTCATGTTCTGGTTGTTTGGCCGCGAAGACGCCGAGCGCCTGATGGGTGACAAGGACGCGGAAGCACTTTGAACTGTTAACTGCAAAAGGAGCATTCATGAGAAAGACCGCAATCGTCTTCACCGTAGCCCTGGCCCTCTGTGGCGGCGCCGCATTGGCGCAAAAGGACGACCACAAACCTATGAACGGCGGCATCGTCAGTCATGGCAAGGAGGTCGACTACGAGCTCGTCGCCAAGCCCGATGTCATCCAGCTGTATCTGAGCGACCACGGCAAGAAGATGGACCATTCCAAGGCGAGCGCCAAGGTGACGCTCCTCGCCGGCAAGGAGAAGCAGGAGGTGACGCTCGCTCCTGCCGGTAACGACAAGTTGGAGGCCAAGGGCAGCTTCAAGGTCGCCGCAGGTACCAAGGTGGTCGCCGTGGTGTCGAACGGCGGCAAGTCTGTCGGCACCGCTCGCTTCGAAATCAAGTAAGCGCGACGATGGGCGCCGGGCACGACCATACGCACGGTCACAGCCACATGGCGGGCCCGAACGAGCGCTCGCTGATGATTGCGCTGGCCTTGACCACGACATTCCTGCTCGTCGAGGTGGTGGCCGGCGTCCTCACCCAGAGCCTGGCGCTCATCTCCGATGCGGCCCATATGTTCACCGACACGGCAGCCTTGGCAATTGCCTTGGCGGCCGTTCGGATGGGCAAGAGGGCTGCCGACGCGAAGCGCACCTTTGGGTATCACCGCTTCGAAATTCTGGCAGCGGCCTTCAACGCCATGCTTCTGTTCGGCGTGGCGGTCTACATCGGCATCGAGGCATACCTGCGCCTGAAGGCACCTCCGGAAGTGGAGTCCACCGGGATGCTGGTGGTTGCGCTGATTGGGATGGCCGTGAACCTGGTCAGCATGCGCATGCTGGCCAGCGGCAAGGACGCGAACCTGAACATGAAGGGCGCTTATCTGGAGGCCTGGAGCGACATGCTGGGCTCCCTGGGCGTTGTCATTGGTGCCTTGGTCATCAAGTTCACGGGGTGGCAGTGGGTCGATTCGGCGGTCGCGGTGCTCATCGCCTTGTGGGTTCTCCCCCGGACGTGGTCTCTGTTGCGCGCCAGCCTGAACATCCTCCTCGAGGGAGTTCCGGAAGGCATTGACCTAGCCAAGGTCAGGGAAGCGCTGCTCACAGTCCAAGGCGTCAGCAGCATCCATGACCTGCACGTCTGGGCACTCACCAGCGGAAAGGTGAGTCTGACCGTGCACGTAGTGAACGACCCCGCCGTTGACGCAGAGAGGCGAGTTCTCCCGGAGATTCGCCGGCGCCTCGCAGACCAGTTCGCCATCACGCACATCACCGTGCAGTGCGAACTGGAGCCCTGCCACCAGACCGACGAAGAGCACCACTTTACGGAAGTCGAGCCGGCCGAAGGCCGCGAGAGCCCCGGCGTTCACGACCGTTCTGGCCACAAGCACTGACCCACCTTTACCCGAACCGAAGGAAGCGTTATGAAAGTTGTTCGAACTCCTGCGTATCTCGCTGCTGTGATGGCGCTTGTCGCCCTGGCCGGATGCGCGAGCCCTCGGTACGAAGACAAATACGCCTGGAGCGAGGGCTGGCGGAAGGCTGAAGTTGTATCTGTCCAGAATGCTGCGGAATTGGAGCGGCCACGCTTCTACACCTGCGTGCGCAATGCAGGCGCAGAGCAACTGGCTACTACCAGCTTTGCGGTGGTCAAGTACAGGCAGGTTTCGCGAACGCGGCACTGGGCCGTACCCGTGGAGCCCGGCCACGCGCTGGCGGCCGGCCAAGCCGTGTACGTCAAGGTGGACGACTGCTCCACACAGCCGGTTGCTGCTGCCGGTGAGAGACTCCGTTAAGCGCGAAGCGCTCGCCGACCTGCCTCAGAAACGAGCCTTGGACCCGTGAGCGCGCCTTAAAGCGGAAAGGCGCTGCTCCAAGGTGGGTGGCGCCTCCCTGATTTTCTGGGCTGAGAGATGTGCGTGCAGCTCGCGGACGGATACAAACTTCGGCGTGAAGGTGCGCTCCTCCCGTGGCACGTTCGCGGCCCCCTGCAGGAGCCCCTGGGCTTCCAGCTGCAGGAAGTACACGTGCAACGCGGCCGCCGTCCAGGAGAACCCGTTGGCGCAACGCGACCCATCGTCCGCAGAGCAAAGCTCTGGCACCGCGCGGCGGCACCACCTCGCTGCGTCGTGGGCGGAAAACGCCCTCCGGCCGATGCAGAACTTGCTGAACACAAGAGGCTGCCATCGGTGCGGGCTGGCGCGGAACACGTGTTCAGGAGCTGAGGGCGCTGGCCGTTGGGTCAGGAAGTCTGGAAGAGAGATAGGGTTGATTCGCAGGGCTGCACAGGCGACGGCGACTCGCTCGAACCTGTTGCGCTCGCCCAGCCAGTCCGCAGCGTCCTCTTCATGGACCACCCAGCCACGAAGCTCGTGCAATGCACCTTTAGCCCACTCGAGGTGCTGCTGCGCCGTCTTCAGCTTCTGGGGCGCGTGGCGGGCATTCGGAACCGCGCGAATGTCAGCGCCGGCGCGCCACAAGGTGTTCCTCCACCGGTACCGTGCCAGCTCGAGCCGCTCCGCTTGACTCAGGAACGGGTTAGCCAGCCACTTCCACCGGTCCGGCTGCGTAAGCAGCGTCTCTAGTTGCGCCACGCTGACCCCGTCAGGCGGCAGGTCGGACACGTTGAACTCGGCTGCCCACGCGAATCTGCCGCGCAGCGTCGTCTGCTTATGGTCATCTACCGCGTGCGTGTACCTGACCTCGAGCGCTACGGCGGTGCCGGCATCAGTGACGAACGACACGTCCGGCTGGATGCTGCCCGTGCGCGCCTCGGTTCGAGCGGCCGTGTACCGGAAGCTCCGCTCGGGCAGCGCCACTGTCTTGGCCAGGCGCTTGCCGTCCGCATCAAGATGGATGAACGCCTGCACCTGGGGCACGACGAGGTCGCCGCGTTTGGCCAGTTCGTCGCGCACGAAGGCATGAAGCAGCGTCATCGGCTGCGGATTGCAGTTCGCGTCTTCGACGTGGTGCTGGAAGTGCCAAGCTTTCTGGCTGCCCATGTGGGCTTGCAGCTGACGGCCGCATTCGGGACACACGCAGCCGCACTGCAGCCCGCGGCGGGTGGACGGCTCCAGGTCCCTGACGTGCACCATGCGCCCGTCGAGCCGACCGTACGAGAAGCTCGCAGCCATCGGTTTCAGCGTCCAGTAGCCCACACGCCGCAGACGGAGCGTGGCGGGTGGTCGAGAGCGAATTGCGGCAGTTCGGATGCGCCAACGGTAAACATCGAGGCTTCCGCTGCCGGGCATGCGAGTTTGGCGAAGTCTGTCGTATTGGCCAAGGTCGAATGGAGCTTTGCAGCGACGTGCCCTGCACCGGCTCTCGTCACTTCGGCTCGCCTCCAGGAGCTCAGGATTCGTGCATTGTCCCCGGACTTTCCAGAACGGTTCGGTACTCGTCCTAAAGGGCATGCGCCTCTAGTCATTGGAGTCCTGCAGGTCGCCCGGGCTGCTCCGTTCTCCGTATCCCGGTATCGGGCCAAACAGATGCGGCAAGGCTTTGTGCGCGAGCTGGATGCTGGAGTGGTCCGGGTAGTGCCGCAGCAGCTCCTTGGCGTGCCCGCGCAGCCAACGGGGAACCCTTGGCGTCTCCAGTGGGTCCTGGAGGCGCCTGAGCAGCTCGTAGGTGTAAAGCAGCGCGCGCGTGCGCTCGGAAGGGACGGTCATTGCTCGTAGCTCCGAAGAAGGGCTTCCACTTCGTCTGTCACGTCCACGGCATGCTGGATGCGGTTGGCGTAGACCCATGTGCTCCACGCGACGAACGCGTCTGTGTTGAACCCGGGACCTACGCGCAGCTCATAAACCTGACCGCTGCGCGTCAGTGCCCGCCTAGTAACGGGGTCGAAGGCGACCACCGGGGACGAAACCTGCCCACTGCAGCCCTCCAGGCGGAAACCTACCAAGTGCCGTGTCCATGGAGCAGTGACCCCGTCGAAGGGGACCTCGTACACGCTCCAGGCGTCCAACGTCTTGGTCGGCGCCTGCGGGATGGGCTCAATCCGCCACGCCATGACGACCTTCCACCTTCGCTGCCGAAATAGCGGCGAAGACTTCCTGCGTCACGTCCCGCTCCTCGGTGATGCTGGCGATGCGCTTCCACCGGCGCCACACGTACTCTGCGTCTTGGCCAAGGCCGGGACGACCCCGCAGCCGGTAGACCCGACCGCTGCGGGTGACACACTGCGCGGTGGCAGGGTCGAAGGATTCGACGGGTGAACAGACCTGCCCTTGACCATCTTCGAGCGAATAGCCAGCCAAGTGGCGCGTCCACGGCCTTTCCAGGCCGTTCAAGGGTACTTCGAATACCGCCCACGACTCGAGGGTCACATTAGGGCGGAGTTCAACTGGAGCAATAGTCCAAACAGTCATGGTCACTTCCTGGGAGTATTGGCAGGGGGGAGCTCGGACGGAGGCAGCAGGTTGGCTAAGAGCGCGAGCCGCCGGCGCAGTTCGTCCTGCAAGTGCGGCGGGCTAATTCCCTCGTACGGGTCCGTCTGCAGGAAATGGGGTGCGGCCCAGTCCGGCCAGCCCTCCGGGTCATCGTCGAGGGCAAGCCAACTGCCCGGCCGCCGGCGTAGAACGTCGTCGGTCACCTGCTGTCCTCGCGGGAGAAGGGCGAATCCGTCTCTAGACATGCTGGAGTGGTACGTGGCCCCAATGACGCGTGCACGCAGGCCCCCAGTCAGCCGCTTTGCCGTACCTGCGCAGCCATATCGTCGAACCCAGGAGGTGCTGAGCACAATCCGCACTTGCGGGTGCGGAGCGAGCAACTCCTCGAGCAGCGCTGCGTGCTGGAACAGGACGTAGCGTTCGGGCGCGTGCAGGTACGCTCCGCGCCGAGGGTGCCACAGGCAGTTCTCGTGATGAAGAACGCCGTCCACGTCCATGTAGAGCACGGGCTCGCCACGGCCCTTCGGCGGCCTCACCTCGTGCCCCCTGCCAGCCACGCCGCTATAGCCGCGCGCACACGCGCATCAGAGATGCCGAAGAGCGGGTCGCACACGACGAGTGGGCCCGAGAAGTCCTCCGGGAACTCCGCGCATGAATCGTCGACTACCAAGTAGTCCGTGATTGCTGCATTCGAGTAGAGAAACCAGCGGATAGCCTCCGCCCGCGGACCGCGCGGCACCGCGCCGATAAACCTGGCGGCGAGAGGCCCGAGCAGCTTGCGCAGCTCTTCGTCCGTGTGGTCGTAGCGCCATGTGCTGTGGACCACGATGCGGACATCCGGCCAGGGGACCAACAGCGCGGCCAAGAGGGGCAGCCACTCGAAGAGGACCACACGCTCGCCCTCGGCGGCTACCTTGGTCAAAACTCCGTCAAAGTCCAGAAACAGTACGCGCATGCGACGCTCCCTTGCGCCTGGCGTGTCCAGGCTGCAATCGAAAGATTCAGGCAAAGCTGGTCCGCGGCTCTCGTGAGCCGTCGTCCGCGAGAAGTGGATGGCCTTAAAGCCGTGGGGTTGGCGTGGAGGTGGTCAGGCGGGGCACCTCCGGTACGTGCGGTCGTCGGACGCAGGCTGCGGCAGGCCGGTGCGGACCTGACCCACCAGCGGACGGGCGAAGAACCGCTTGGTCTGGGCGAGGCGGCCCACCACCCGCTCGACGTGGCCGGCCTCCTTCAAACGGGAGGGCAGGTCGCAGACAGAGGCGGTGGACGGCAGGCCCGCCACCTCGCACAGTTCGGGCATCGACGGGAAGGCGTGATGGCGCTTCCCGTCAGTGCGCAGCTTCTGCAAGTGCTGGATGTAGATGTGGGCCACCGTGTTTTCCGCGATGAATGCTTGTTGGTTGCGGTAACTGTATGGATAACCAGCCACGCCCGCAAGGCAAATGCGGGAACACCCTTGCACTTCAATCAGGCAAGCGAATAGCTCGCATCGTTTTCTCAATGGCCGCTGCGCAATCCTTGCAGAAGTGCCGGTCAACGATGCTGGCTCCAGCTGACCACAAGCACCGCTGTCCTGGGTTGCAGTCCCTACGCAGCGTGACCACACCACGGCTGATAGGTCCCGTAGGCCACGGACTCGGACCCCGCCGCGCGAAGCCTGAGCCCATGGCAAAGGCGCACATGCGGGCCGCCGTGGTGCCCCGCTCCATCAGTTCGACGCGAGCTCCGTCGTGCCGAAGCGTTCAGTCTTTGCATACCCACGCACACGCTTCGTTCGGACCTGCGTCACGCACACAGATTGAGCCACGCTGCTGGCATCGCAGCGCTCATTGGCGCGGACATGGTGACTTCACGGGCAAAAGACGCCAAGTCTTCAACAACGTTCTTGCTATTGGCGTGTCCCCGGACCAACGTGCTGCCCGTAGCAGCTTCGTACAGCTTGACGACCGCGTACTGGGTGTCCGAGTGGGAACTGCGCAGTTCGCCCGTAATGAGATGCCCCCACTGCGGGTCCTCGCAAATAAAGTTCAGGGCTCGGGCGACCTCCTCCTTATAGCTGCTCGCAGAGTCATAAAAGTCTGACGGCGAAATCCGGCCTGCAAGCATCAGCACTTGCAGGCGGGAGATGCCGAGATAGGTTGCGCAATCCTGCGAAAACTTATCGCTGATGGAGCTCACGTTGCGCAGGCCACTGCGCAATTGGTTGATGTAACCGTAGCCCACACCCACGTGAGCCGCCATTTCGTTAAGGGTCTCCTGTCGCTCTGCTGCACATGCGACTAGCGCTCCCGTCAGCAGTCCGCCAGGTCGGGTGCATTCCTCCTCATGGACTCGCCCACTCCAGGGCTTCTTGACTTCAGGTTGGGCGGTGTTGCGGTTCTTCTTCATTACTTTCCTTGTGCCAGCGAATCGCTGGAGCAGCTGAGATTCCGGCGTGCACGGTGCGGTGCCCGCTGCCAAATGGCGGGCATAGCGCAGCGCTCCTGGCGATGCCGGAGATGTACTAGATGCTTGGGGGGCGACCTGCTTAGGTCGGTTGCGTCGGATTGCTATCCGGACTTGGTGCGGCTTTCTTGTTCTAGCCGTCTATAACAGACTCAAGGTGAGGTCTGGTCGAAGCTCTCATTATAGGCGGACAGCCGCTACGTGACAACTGGCTGCTTCGAGAAAGCCAGTGCTCGAATTCGCAGCCGCGAACTTGCTTCGGCAATGAAAAAGCCGCCCCCTTTGGAGGGTGCGGCTTGAGAAGATGTTCTCGAGAATCTAGTTCACAAAGGCACTTGAGGGTGCCGAGGGACTGTCGAAGAAACCGCCAGTGAGCTCGCAATGCATTTCGAACACAGTGCCGCCACTGTTTATCCAAGGCTGGCAGAGCAGAACGGGGTTGGAAATCAAGTACGTCCTCGCGCTCTGGGCGAGCGACATGAAGCCGCGAGTGTCTTGCAGACCAGCGGCAAGCAGGCACTCCAAGATGCAATCCACACCCAGGAGGTCTTCCGCACTGTGGATTTCGATGCAACTCGGTTCAAACGCAAGTTCCGAAAGCTTCTCGGGCGGCCTGTGCAACTCGGGGCGGAAATCGACCAGTTCCATCTGGTTCTCTATGCAACGGGCAAGACCTAGCAGGCTGTCCCGGCTGGAGTCTAGTTGCGACAAAGGTTCAACTTTCTTGTTCATTAGGGGGCCTCTCCATCATGTTGTGACCTGCTACGTATAGCGATTTCCCCAATCGTTCTTTCGACCGAGGAGAGTAATTGCTTTAAGGGTCTAAACTGAGCAGCTGAGGGGCTCCGCGAGGGCACTGGTGGGTCCCACGCTTTGAGCGGTATCGTGCGCGAGCATCTGGGTGATGCCTAAATCGTGCTTGGTTACGCGGTAGAACAACGACCAGGAGAACTGCATGTCGGGTGGAGGAGGCGGTGGCTATAGCCGTGGCGGTCGTGAGCAATACACTCCGCCGCAGTGCGAAGACATTTCATTCGACGCGCAACTAACGAGCCCGAACCCTGCTCTGGTTCCCGGTCTGCGCGTCGCAGAGGTTCTGGACGTGTCGGTTGCCACCACCGGCGGCCGCCGGGTTGTCCAGGTCACCAAAGGCGGGCAGCTACTTGGCGGCTTGGTCGGGCCCGACGCAAGTCGTATCCGAGATTGCATGGACAACGGTCACCAATACAAGGCCACGGTTCTCAACGTAAATAGCGGTCAGGTGCTCGTGCGGGTGGAGCACGTCTGATGGCCATTGAAGTTGTCGGCGGGGTCTACCGGGAGCGGTGCTTACGTCCCAGTTGGGACCAGGTGTATGGGTCCGCGGGACGGGCGGCAGAAGCCATCGCCACCATGGGTACACCCGTCGTACTTCACTCGTTCCTGACTGACGATGCCAGGGAGGCCTTCGAGGACCGAGGAGCGCTACTTGGAACCTTGAGCGTGAAGGGGCCCCGGACCGATGAGCTCGTTAGGTTCGTTTACATGCACGACCTAGCAGTGCCCCGAATCTACGATGCTCCCAAGCAAGGACGGGGCGTTCTCGAAGTCAGCGCAGAAAAGGCAGTCCGCTTCGGCATGCTTGATGGGGATGCGAAGGTTCACGCGAAGTGGGCGGTCTACGACCCCCAGAACATCAGGGAAGGCCGTCCTTTCGCAGAAAACGGCTCAACGGCTGAGCGTCTGGCTCTGGTCATGAACTCGTTTGAGGCAGCGCACATGGCGGGCATGCATGGCGCGCACCCGTCCCGCAGTGCACCTGCTTTGGCGGCAGAGCAGAATGCAGAAGTGGTCGTGGTCAAGATGGGCGCTCAGGGGGCGTATGTCTGGACGGCTAGCGAGCAGAGACAGGTGCCTGCATACCGAACGAAGCGTGTCTGGAAAATCGGGTCGGGTGATTGCTTTGTCGGCCATTTTGCGAACGCCTGGATGGAGGGTGGTCTTCGTCCTTGGGAGGCTGCAGATATTGCGTCGCGTGCCACGGCCTACTACTGCGAGACTCAGGGGTTTCCTACCGCGGAGCACCTGGCAAACCACGGCACGAAGCCAGTTTCAGTGTCCGAAGCGTACCGTAGCGGAGAGCCAAGACAGGTGTATCTCGCCGGTCCCTTTTTTGACCTGATGCAGCAGTGGCTGGTCGAGCAGGCCGTCATCAATCTTGAGGACATGGGCTTGAAGGTCTTTTCACCTTTGCACGACGTGGGGCTGAAAGGGGATAGAAGCACCATCGCCCAAAAGGACCTCCAAGCCTTGAGAGACTCGCAGGTGATGTTCGCCATCGCGGATGGGGTCGACCCTGGTACCGTGTTCGAAGTTGGCTATGCCCGTGCATTGAACAAGCCCGTAGTCGTTTACAGCGAGCGGCACCAAGGCCAAGAGAGCCTAACAATGCTGGAGGGTTCGGGCTGCGTCATGTGCACCAACTACGCGACGGCCATCTACTCGACGCTTTGGGAGGCGGCGGCCCTTTGATAACTGCATTGCTTCTGTCCGGAGGCATGGATTCTGTGGCTGTTGCTTGGTGGAAGCGTCCACAGGTGGCGCTCACGGTTGACTACGGACAAAACGCTGCTCAAGCGGAGAAAACGGCGGCTGCCCAGGTCTGCCGGGAGCTGGGCATCGAGCACCATGTCATCCAGGTTGACTGCCGTAGCCTGGGCGCCGGCGACATGTCGGGCTCCGCTGCAAATCCCGTCGCCCAAACCACGGAGTGGTGGCCCTACCGAAATCAGTTACTCGTTACCCTGGCGTGTATGCGCGCAGTAAGCTGCGGCGTCAACATGCTGTACTTGGGAACCGTCCAGGGGGACGGAAGCCGCCATCGGGACGGATTGCCGGAGTTCTTTCAGCGCATGGACGGACTTGTCGCGTTCCAAGAAGGTGGGCTCCGTGTGCAGGCGCCTGCCATCAGGTTCACCACCGCGCAACTCATTCGACAAACTGGAGTGCCGCCAGGCTTGCTGGCTTGGTCCCATAGCTGTCACCGCGGCAACGTGGCGTGCGGCGACTGCCCCGGGTGCAGCAAACACTTCAGTACGTACGACGAGTTGGGGTCGCAATACCGCTCTGGGTAAGCGGCCGTCCGCGTTTGCGGGCTATACGAATGTCAGTTCCGTTTGACTCTTTTGGCGTGGCGTCTTGCTCTGCTTGCCTCGGGGTGGCTCTGACAAGTACTCCAACAAATGCCTTACCGTCAGCGGCGAAGAGGCCATCTCAGACCATATGACCGCGTCGAGCTCAGAGGCCCTCACGTCAATGTTCTGGGCGAGGCGGACAAACAACTCCTCCAGCTCAAAGTAGTGCTTCTCGACCGTCATCTTGCGCGGAAAGAGGCCGATTGCTTGCCCGACACGCATGATATGGATGTCGAGAATTGCAACGTCATCGGCGCCGAGCCAGTTTCGAGCAATGAAAGCCGCCGTCTTCGGCCCGACGCCAGGCAATTGAAGGAGCCAATTGCGCAGGTCCTTGCCCGAATCGAAATGAGGAGCTTCGTGGGCAAGTGGCAGCGCCGCAGCGAGGTACCGTGCTTTTTGGGCGGCGAATCTGTAGTGCACGGTTCGACCTTGCACGAGCATCGGCTCTTTGAGCCAAGCCTCCAAGCGCGCCTGCGTGGGAATCGGACCGGAAAACGCGCCCTTCCCACGCAAATGCTCGAAGGCCGCCATGCAGACGGTAGCCGGCATACCATGGCCGCCCAGCAGGCAAGCGGCTACTTCTTCCAGCAACGAGCGGCCTAGCCGGAACTCGGCCGGGCGACCAGTCAGCCTGCGGAAGAGCACTTGATACACCCAGTACGCCGGCGTGGGAAAAGCATCCACAGCACCCCACTCGACGCCTGGCAGCACCTCGACAATAGGAGGCGGCAACTGCAGCTGGATGCTGCCGTTCCGCGTGAGGATTGCGGCCGTCTGTGGTCGCAGGGCAATTTCGTTCTTCATGCGAAGTGTAAGAACAGAGGCCTAGGTGCGCTTCGAGCGAGGGAGGCCCGAAGTGTCTCAGTGTTGGGGCGCGTGAGCAATGGTTCGCATCCGCGCGGCGCAGCCTTCGGTCAGAAAGCCCGCGCGCCATTCCGACGCATGGCCCAGACGATTCGGCTTGATTTGGTGGATGCTCCAAGACCTGCCTCAAGTCGGCTCCGCGAGGGGGCGGGGCACACCTCCCGTCGGAGCCGCTTCGCGAGGAGCGGGCACTCGTCGCGGAGAACAGCAAAGCCAACACCTCGGCAGCACCTGGTGAGGCCACGCGTTTACCTTAAGCGGCGCGGCCTCTCACTCTCGACGGCGAGGTCGTGCGAACTGGAGGGCCTGCCGTTCCGCGCCTCGGCGTTCGACCCTGTGTCCGGCAAGGGAGGCCGGACACTCCGAGGAACTGAAGGCGGTGTCGTGTCCGGCCATCGCCCGGCCACTATTTGCCCAAGTGTGTGCTCGTCTGCGACCGCCGGCGCCGGGTGGCTGCTCGGAGGTTCTCTCCTTGTCCCACGCCCCCGGTACTGGCTAAGATGGACCCAAAGTGGGGCTGCACCGCGCCATTTGCTGGCTATGCCGTTTAATGAGACGGCGCCCAACGATTTTCCATGTTATTCGTTCGAGTCTGGCTGCGGAGGCGCGTCGCCCTTAGTCGCCACGAGTGCCATCGGAGGCCTGGGCCCTGGCGCTTCCCCTACTCGCAAGTTTTCGCCCGACACACCTGCCGGTCCTCGTGCCCGCCCTGTGGCGAGCGAGAAGCCAATCGTCGTGAACCCAGCGTCACTTCTGGCGCAGGTCGTACCGCCGTGCATCTTGGCGATAGCCGCTACGATGGCTAAGCCAAGGCCGTGGTGTTCGCTGCTGCCCTCGCGCGCTGGGTGGCCACGAAAGAACCTGTCGAACAAGCGCGGTAGCGCGGCCGGCGGAACCGCATGACCTACGTTTGTCACTTCAATCCACACTAAGCTGGCGTCTTGTCTCGCCGAAATTTGGATGTCGCTTCCGGCAGCCGCATAGCGCATCGCGTTGCTTAGTAGATTGGAAACCGCACGCCGAATGAGGCCTGGCTCAATGGCGGCGCGAGCGGTGCCCTCGATGCGAGCACTCAGGGAGAGGTCGGCCAAGGCGCCTTCGTAGAATTCGACTACTTGTTGCAGCAACGGCAGAATGCACATTTCCGTGGAGGTCATCGCTTCGGCGCCTCTGTCCGCCCGGGCGAGAAACAGCATGTCGCTGACGATTGCTGACAGTCGCCGGACTTCCTCCAAATTCGAGCCAAGAGTCGCACGCAATTCGTCGGCGCCGCGCTGTCTTGACAAGGCGACCTCCGTCTGACCGATGATGCTTGCCAGCGGGGTGCGCAACTCGTGAGCCACATCTGCATTGAAAGCTTCGAGCTCCTGGTAGGTGTATTGCAGGCGGTCCAGCAGTTCGTTGAACTGGTGAACAAACGGCTGAAGCTCTTGGACTCGAGGCTCTAAGGTCAACCGCTGTCCGGGCTTGTCCATGCGAATCGTACGTGTTCGCTCCGCCAAAGCGCGCAACGGCTCAAGTGCGCGCCGCACTAACCAAAAACCGGTGAGGGAAACGGCCGATGCCCCGAGCAGCGTGCTGAGCGCCAACAGAGTCGCGAGAGCCTGCAAAAAGCGCTGGTCGTCTGAAAGGTCAAGCGTGATTCTCGCACTCGTGATGGAAGTCTTCCCCGTTGACGGCAGCGCGAACTGCGCCGCACGTTGCCCCGCGCCGGTCGCCACACGTTCGGCACTCGCGTAGATGGGCTGGCCAGAGGGGCCCGACAAGTCGACCTGCAGGCCTTCATGGCGCGCGAAAAACTCGTCGAGCTTGTGGCGCATGGACTTGGTGTCTCCGCTCTCAGAGGCTTCCGAAACGAGGTGACGCACCAACTCTGACTTGCGACTCAGCTCGGCTTCTGCTTTGCGCGAGAGATTCCACGCAGCAGCAAGGTAAATGACCAGACTCAGTATGCCGAAGCCCAGAAGGGTCTGAAAAGCGAACATCAAAGTCAGGCGAATCCCGAGGGAGTAAGGCGCTCGCCTGCCGGTGTTCACGAGCGGTCCTCCAGCACGTAGCCCATCCCGCGCACAGTGTGCAGGAGCTTCTTGGGAAACGGGTCGTCCATCTTCACACGCAGTCGGCGCACGGCGACTTCGACAACGTTGGTATCGCTGTCGAAGTTCATGTCCCACACCTGCTCGGCCAACGTTGTGCGCGCCAGAATCTCGCCACTTCGCTTCATCAGCAACGCCAGCAGGGTGAACTCCTTGGCGGTCAGGGCAAGACGCTGTCCCGCGCGAAAAGCCTTGCGCTTGACCAAGTCGAGCTCCAGGTCGGCCACACGCAGTGAGTTCGTCTCCTGTGGTGGACCGCTTCGACGCAAGACGGCGCGGATACGCGCGAGCAGTTCCGAAAAAGCGAACGGCTTCACCAGATAGTCATCGGCACCTCCCTGCAAACCGCGCACTCGGTCTTCGACACGGTCTCGAGCGGTGAGCATCAGAACAGGGGTCTTGCGCGCCTTGCGAATCTCACTAAGGACTGCGTAGCCGTCGACGCCAGGCAGCATCACGTCCAAGATGATTAGCTCGTAGTCCCCTTCGACTGCCAGATGTCGGCCGTCGATGCCGTTGCGTGCAATGTCTACGACAAACCCCTGCTCATTCAGTCCTTTTTGGAGGTAGGCCGCAAGCTTGTGCTCGTCTTCAATAACCAAGACTCTCATGGCTTCAGCTTACGGAGTGCAGAGCAGGTTGAAGTCCGTGGTGACAAACATGTAATCCCAGCGTTCGTCTCCTGACCGGAGCGCATTCTCATACTCGCTTCTGCTGCGCATTCGCCAGCGCCGGCTCGTGAGTCGGTGACCCAAATGAAGGAGAGAAGCATGAACGTTCGGAAGATGTTGGTGGTATTTATCCCTGTGGCTGCAATGTCGGTCCCGGCCTTTGCGGACCAGGTCCTGCATGCGGCCAACACCGAGCAGGGCTACGTCAACTATCCGGAGCACGCCAAGGCGGGAAGGAGCCGAGCGGAAGTCATCGCAGAGATGGAAGCGGCGAAGAAGGACGGCACCTGGGAGTTCATCCGCCGAGGCGCTCCCCTGCCGGTCAAAGGTGGGGTGCCGTTGACGCGAGCTCAGGTCGAGGCCGAACTGCTGCAAGCGCAAAAGCATCCGAGCTGGAGTGCCCGGCGCGTTGGCGCTCCGGTCGGCTGGTAGCCGCAAGGACGGCCCATACCGCCCCTCAGCGCGCATCCACATACTCCGTTGGTTTTGCTGCGCTCGTAACCGTGTGGGCGTCCCCGTCTCGGGATTGCCTGCACGGTGTGACCTCCAGTTGAAGGGTCGTGTGAAAGAGCGCGAACTCCCTGGTGAGCATCTCATTGAGAGGCTCAATCATGGAATCATGGGAAAACAGGGGGTCGTGAACGATGTGAGCGGTAAGACTGAGCCTGCCGCTGGTGAGGGCCCAAATATGGAGGTCATGGACGCCGGTAACACCAGGGAAGGCCAGCAACGCCGCTTGCACCCTTGCCAGCTCGATTCCGCGAGGGACGCCCTCGAGAAGGATGTTCAGACTCTGCTTGAGCAACACCCAAGTGCGGGGTAGCACCCAAAGACCGATTGCAACCGCGATGAACGGGTCAACCCACTTCCAACCCGTGAAGCGGATGACGACAGCGCCGGCGATGACTCCCAGTGACCCCAGCATGTCACTCCAAACTTCAAGGTATGCGCCTTTCACATTGAGGCTCGCGTCCTTGTCAGCCGAGAGCAGTCGCATGCTGATGATGTTCACCACCAGACCGACAAGCGCCACCACTATCATGGCCCCCGTCTGAATCTCCGGCGGATTGCGGAAGCGGCCGTATGCCTCGACGAGGATATAGGCCGCGACGCCAAACAACATCAAGGCGTTGAAGGCGGCAGCCAGAATCTCGAACCGGTAGTAGCCGTAGGTGCGGTTTAGGTCCGCGGGACGCTTGGAGATTTTGACTGCTGCCAATGCGATGGCCAAGGCGGCGGCATCTGTGAGCATGTGCGCCGCATCCGAGATGAGAGCCAGACTGCCGGTGATGAAGCCAGCAATGGTCTCGGCAATCATGAAGCTGCCCGTCAAGGCGAGCGCCACCCATAGCGCCTTTTCCTTGTTCCCAGTCGGGACGGCGTGGTTGTGCGAGCCGCTCATGATGCGGGCCCCGTGTCGAGGTCCAAGTCCGCATAGTTTTCCGCGAAAAAGTGACGTTCCACCAGCTCAATCAGGATATGGATGACTTTGATGTGCAGTTCCTGCACCCGGTCGGCATAGAAGCCGGCCGGAGTGCATATGCAAACATCAGCGAGCGCCCCGAGCACGGAACGACGCTTGCCGGTGAGTGCCAGGACTGTCATACCTCTGTCCTTTGCGGCGACAGCCGCATTGATGACGTTGGTGCTGTTGCCACTTGTGCTGATGGCGACAAGGCAGTCTCCTGCACGGCCGTGGCTCAATACGTACCTAGAGAACACCTGGTCGTAGCCGAAGTCGTTGGCCACACAAGTGAGGTGACCTACGTCGCTGATGGCCTGCGCCGGCAAGCCTGCGCGATTGTTCCTGTAGCGCCCGGTCAACTCCTCGGCGAAGTGCATGGCGTCACTCATGGAGCCACCGTTGCCGCACGAAAAGACTCGCTTGCCCGCCTCGAAAGCTCGAATGAGGAGGTTTGCACCGTGTTCAATGTCGATGAGGCCGCCGTCGTCATTTAGCAGCGACTCTGTGGCTGCTGCCGCCTCTCGCAGAGCTGCCTCGATGCAAGCGCGCGGGGTTCCTGCGGGTTTAGTGGACATGGGCATGACCTCCTGCAGCTGCGGGAGCAACGGCTTTGCATACTCCCTCGCCTGTGGTGGCGCGCAGAAGACGCAGTCCGTTCGCGACAACGAGCAGGCTTGCTCCCATGTCCGCGAAAACGGCCATCCACATGGTGGCGCTTGCGAAAACGGCAAGCACCAGGAATACGGCCTTGATGCCAAGCGCGAGGACGATGTTTTGCCAGAGCACCGAGTGCGTGCTCTTGGAGAGCGCCACGACTTCCGCGACGCGCCGCAGGTCATCGTTCATGATGACGATGTCAGCTGACTCCATCGCCGTGTCCGTGCCCGCGCCGCCCATCGCAAAGCCGAGGTCTGCCTGTGCCAGAGCGGGCGCATCGTTGATGCCATCGCCAGCCATTCCGGTGGCCCCGTAGCGTTGTTGCATCTGCTTGATAACTTCGAGCTTGGCTTCAGGAAGCAGCTCGCCTCGTGCGTCGGTTATTCCGGCTTGAGCAGCAATGGCGCGTGCCGTGGCGTTGTTGTCGCCCGTGAGCATGACAGGCGTGACGCCCAATGCCTTCAGGTCGCGAATGGCCTGCTCAGAGGTCGGACGGATGGTGTCGGCCACTGCAAAAATTGCAAGAACGCGCGTCGCGTTTGCGAGCAGGGTGACAGTGCGCCCCTGGTGCTCGTGTGCCTGCAGGACCGCCTCCACCTCAGGACCACAAAGACCGCGTTCATGGACGGCGCGATGGTTTCCGAGGAAAAGTCGTTGCTGTTCGACTGTCCCTTCCACCCCCCGGCCAGGTAGCGCGGTGAAGTCCTGGACTTGGAGGCGGTCTCCAGGAAGCGCTGCGGCAATGGCCCCGGATACCGGGTGGTCTGAGCGGGCCGCGAGGCTAACAGCGAGCAGCTGGGTCTGGGCCGGATTTCCCGTTCCCCAAGGCATCCAGTCGACGAGTTTGGGCTTTCCCTCCGTCACGGTGCCTGTCTTGTCGAAGGCCACAGCCTTGAGAAGGCGCGCCGATTCCAGGTACGTTCCGCCCTTAATCAGTATCCCTCTACGAGCAGCCGCGGCCAGGCCGCTGACGACGGTCACCGGCGTGGAGATGACAAGCGCGCAGGGGCACGCGATGACCAGAAGTACCAAGGCCTTGTACAGGGCTTCCAGCCAGGTCAACCCCATCAAAAACGGTGCCCCAATCGCGACGGCCAGCGCAATCAGGAATACGGCCGGCGTGTAGATGGCCGCAAACCGGTCGACGAATCGTTGTGTAGGCGCACGTGTTCCCTGCGCCTTCTCCACCGCGGCAATGATGCGCGCCAGGGTTGTGTTCGTCGCTCCCGCAGTCACTCTGAATTCCAGTTCCCCAGTTTCGTTGATGGTTCCCGCATACACCGGGTCACCAACGGTCTTGTCGACCGGGATACTTTCGCCCGTCACCGGCGCTTGGTTGACTGCACCGTTGCCACGAGTCACTACGCCGTCCAGGGGTACGCGTTGCCCTGGGCCCACGCGGACCGTAGCTCCTACGGCAACAGCTTGAACTGGGGTTGCGACCCACTGCCCGCCCGTCTGCTGCACCAACGCCTGGTCGGGGGCGAGGTCAAGTAGTCCCTTGATGGCGTTGCGCGCCCGGTCCACGGCGCGAGCTTCTATGAGCTCCGCGATGCCATAGAGCGCCATGACCATCGCGGCTTCGGGCCATTGGCCGATGAAGAACGCCCCGGTGACTGCGACAGACATCAGCGCGTTGATATTGAGCTTGCCTCGCATCAGGGCGGCGACGCCCTTCTTGTACACGTCCAGGCCTGCCAGCCAGATGGCAACTGCCGCGACCGCCATCCCTGCGAACTTCCAGAGTTGGGTCTCAGGGGCGAAGTACGACAGCGCTTCTGCTGCAACCGCCATCGCCAGGGCGAGGGCCAGGCGCCAAATGCCACCCCCGACCTCATGCTCGTGGTCATGTACGTCGGGGTGGTCTTCGCGGGTTTGCTCCTCCACTGTGGCATCCGCCTGAATTGCTTCAGGGCTGAAGCCGGCCTTGCGGATGGCAGCCAATGCTGCCGGAAGCACCTCCGCCGGCGCGTCAATTCCCAAGGTGCGAGCCCTCAGCTGAAAACTCAGTGAGCGAATTCCAGAAATGGGCTCGAGCGCTCTACGAATCTCGGCTTCTTCTGCCGTGCAATCCATCGTGTCAATCCGAAACCGCGCTGGACCTGTGCCGGGGACGCCAGCGACCGGCGTGACCGAAGCGGCGCGAGCCGCGCCGCTGCCGGGAGGGCGTACCACATCGGCGGCTGAGATTTCAGGAGGACTGTGGTCGCAGCACGTCTGCTGGGAGGTTGGGTCGGGCTTGTCGTTGGAACTGCTTTTTCGACTCATGAAGCCATTGGAAGGGTTGTAGTAGGTACAGGGTCAAGCTCAAGCAGAAGACACCGCTGCACAAAGCCCGCACACTCTTGCCTCGCATGCGGCAGCAGGCTCAGGGGTCCATGTGGGCATCTCACTGCTTTCGGAAGCGACTGGAGGTCGGCGCACGGCTTGCGCCTGTCTTTCCCAGGCGCGAGGGCAGCGCTTGGCTGTACGTGAGCTCCTTTGGCGGAGGCGGCCGCGGGTGCCTGCGTTGCCAGTGCCGGAGGCCAAAGAAGGCGAGCACGACCAGCAGTACGAGCCCGACCCACATGATGAGAATCGGCAGACCGACCTGCAAAGAGGGCAACGCGATTCGCATACTGCTACCCCGCTGGCGTAGCCCGCTTGACGAGCGAGTTCTCGCACGTCGATACGTTCAGATGCACCTTTTCGCCAGGTTGCAGCTCCAAGCCTGCCGGCAGGGGCACTAGGCGATGGGCGTGTCGACGCATCCTGCGGTACTCCAGTTCGACAAAGGTTCGCGCAAGCCGCTCCGCCTCGGGTACATCTCGAAGGCACTCCCAAAAGCCTGGACGGGAGATGTCCCGCCCGGAGATGACCTTGACGACCTTAGCCTCGCGCCAACCATCAGAGAACCGGTAGGGACTCTCCGGGGAAGTCGCGCAACCGCCCAGCAAGAGCGCCGCCAGGACAAGGCTGTAGAGGGCGACTCTTCCTGTGGGGTTCATCGCATTACCGCCTACTTCAGGGTGAATCGCGCAGCGACCGCCGGTTTGCCGTTGACCGAGACTTCGGCCAGAACTTTTGTGCCTGCGGCAATCTTGAACGGGCCCTTGGCCTCAAGCTTGTCGCCCGCCAGAGCCAAAGGTGCCTCCTTCATGTCAGCTCCTGAGTAAACAGTGACTTTGCCGGTGGCGCTCGTGAGCTTCAGCGGCTTGCCGTGGTCGCCGACGTAGATGTGGATTTGCTCCGGCTTTGCCACCAATTCGAGGTCGCCGGCCTTTGTTTCCACCACGATGCCGCCATGCTTTGGCTTGTGGTCTTCGCCAGCAGCCATGGCCGGCGCGATGAGGGCAGCGAGAAGCAGGGAAGTGAGAGTGCGTTTCATGTCAGGTGCCTTCGTAAAGAAGATAAAGGTGGTGAGAGGGGACTACTGAATCCGAATGGCCTGCTCGAGGTCGGACACGCTTATCCAGCCGGCTGGCGAACTACCGGTGCGGGCGTTGGCTGCAATCAACTTGATGAAGCCCTCGGTCTCTTCTGGCGTGCAAATCATCTCGAGCTTGTATTCGTTGACGACTTCATCGCCCAGGTCGGTGGAGTAATGACGGTCCTCGCCATGGGCTGCGGCAACCATGCCCCTCACGAGATAGACCGCCAGGTTATGGCTTGAATCGCCGGCCGTTCCGCCCCATGCAGGGGATTCCTTGAGAGCGGCGATAACGTCCGCCACTCGGTCGCGGTGTACGTAGGCTTTGATTTCCTTCATGGCAGCTCCTTGGCTGGGTGCAAATGCTCTGGGACGGTGTCTTGCGTGCGCTCACGCTTGCGCTCTGCGCGGCTCTCGGACCACTCGTACATAAGGGGGAGCAGCAGCAGGGTCAGCAACGTGGACGTGATGAGCCCTCCGACGACGACCGTGGCCAACGGCCGCTGCGTCTCCGCGCCGATGCCGGTAGACAACAGCATTGGCACAAGACCCAAGATGGCCACTGATGCAGTCATCAACACCGGACGCAATCGCAGGGCCGCACCTTGCCGCACTGCGTCTCGAATCGACATTCCTTGGTGTCGCTGCTCGTTGAGGAATGTGACTAGAACAATACCGTTCAACATGGCGACACCGAACACCGCGATGAACCCGATGGCCGACGGAACGGACAGGTACTGACCGGTCATGAAGAGACCGAACACACCGCCGATGATGGCAAAAGGGACGTTGGCGATGATTAGGGTGGCGTGCCGTACGGAGTTGAATGCCGTGTAGAGCAGGATGAAAATCAACCCAATCGTCAAGGGCACGATGAGTGCCAGTCGCGCCATGGCTCGCTGCTGGTTTTCGAAAGCGCCGCCCCATTCCACCCAATAGCCGGCGGGCAGCTTGACCTTGGCAGCAATGGCAGCATTCGCATCCTTGACGAAGCTGTCGACGTCTCGACCCTGGACATCCATTTGCAGGACGGCGTACCGCTGCAGTGCCTCCCGCCTGACAAAGGTGTAGCCCTCGTTCATTTCAATCTTCGCAACTTGCGAGAACGGCAGCAGCGCGCCTTCGGACGTGCGAATTGGAATTGCGGCGATGGCCGAGGGGGAATTGCGGTACTCCTCGGCCAGCCTGACCGAGATGTCAAAACGACGGGTGCCTTCGATGAGGGTGGAGACCGTGGAGCCGCCGATGCCGGACTGGACAATCTCCAGAATGTCATCCGCGTTGAGTCCATAGCGAGCAGCAGCGGCGCGGTCCACCTTGATGACCATCTGCGGCTTGCCCTTGTTCGCCTCGGCCGACAGGTCCGCAACTCCAGGGACTGCGCCGATGATTCCCTTGAGCTGCGCAGAGAGGTCTTCAAGCTTGTCCAGGTCTTCGCCGTAGACCTTCAGTGCCAGCGTTGCACGCACCCCGGAGATGAGTTCCTCCACGCGCATCTGAATTGGCTGGGTGGCGCCGAACACTGCCGTCTGCACCTGCGTTTCCAAGTACTCCTGCATGTCCTTGCCAAGGGCAGCGTAGGACTGCTTTGTTGGCCACTCGTCCTGCGGCTTCAGGTCAAGCAAGACTTCCATGTAGTTCACGTCGGCCGTCTCGCCCTTCTCGGCACGGCCAATGGTCGCGAGCACAGAACGCACCTGCGGGTACTTGCGCCGCAAGCTTGCGTCCATGACGTTGGCCACGCGAATGGACTCGTCCAGCGAGGTGGAGGGAATTCCGACGACGCGGAACATGATTGCCCCCTCTTGGAGCTGCGGCATGAACTCCTTGCCCAGAAAAGGGAAGAGGGACAGGGCCACGACAAGGAGAGCCAAAGCGGCGCCCAGGACTTTCTTCTTGTGGTCCAGGGCCCAGTCCAGGAGGGGCAGGTACACGCGCTTGGAGCGAGCGACCAGCCACGTGTCTTTCTCCTCTTTGGGCTTGAGAATCAAGGACGCGAGAACCGGCACCAGCGTCAGCGAGAGCAGAAGTGAGCCCGCCATGGCGAACGTGATGGTCAGGGCCATCGGCTTGAACAGCTTGCCTTCCAGCCCTGTGAGGGAGAAAAGCGGCAGGAACACCACGATGATGATGAGGATGGCGAACGCAATCGGGTTGGCGACTTCCCGGGCAGCCTCCAGGACCACATGGGTCTTGTTGATGGGGCGTCCCGACTCCCGTGCATGCGACAGCAGGCGAAAAGCGTTCTCCACCATCACCACTGCGCCGTCCACCATCATCCCGATGCCGATGGCCAGGCCGGCGAGGGACATCAGGTTCGCTGACAAGCCGAACTGCCTCATCATGATGAACGCGAACAACATCGCCAGCGGCAGGGTGACAATCACGACGATGGCAGAGCGGAATTCACCCAGAAAGAGAAACAGGATGACTGCAACGAGGATGGAGCCTTCGAGCAGCGCGCTTTGCGCGGTCTTCATCGCCTTGTCGACGATTTCAGTCCGGTCATAGACGGGCTTGAGCTCAATGCCCTTTGGCAGCGCTGCCTGGGCGACCTTCAGCTTGGCCTTCACGCCCTCGACAACGGTTGCAGCGTTCTCATTGATGCGGGCCAGCGCAATGCCCAGGACCGTTTCGCGACCGTCTCGGGTGACGGCCCCGAAGCGGACGGCTGGCGCTTCCCGCACGTCAGCCACGTCACGGATGTAGACGGGGGCGGAGTTGCGCTCCGCAACCACGATGGAGCCGATGTCAGCGGCATTGCTCACCAGCCCCAATCCACGCACCAGGTACTGTTCGACACCAACATTGAGGTACTGGCCGCCCACCTGCTTGTTGTTCGCAGCCAGGCTTTCCATGACTTCCTTGAACGTCAGGCCGTACTTGACGAGCCGACGAGGGTCGATTTGCACTTGGAACTGCTTTTCGTGCCCGCCCCAGGAGATGACGTCGTCGACGCCAGGTGCGGTTCTGAGAATGAGGCGCACGGTCCAGTCGTGCAGCGTTCTCAGGTCCATTGCACTGAGCTTCTTGTCCGCGTCTTCAATCGTGTACCAAAACACTTGGCCCAGACCAGAGCTGTTTGGGCCGAGCACCGGCTCGCCGTAGCCCTGGGGCAGGCGCTCTTTGACTTCCTGCAGCTTCTCCCCGACTAGGCGTCGTGCAAAGTAGATGTCGACGTCGTCGGTGAAGTACACGCCGACGTACGAGAGGCCGAACAGGGACACCGAGCGGACCACCTCAACGTTGGCCAAGCCCGCCATGGCACCTTCGATAGGCACCGTGAGTAGCCTCTCGATGTCCTCAGCGGCGACGCCGGGCGACTCGGTGTAGATATTCACCTGCGCGGGGGTGACGTCAGGGAAAGCGTCCACCGGCACGGCCCGGAACGCCATGATTCCCAGGCCGACAAGTACTCCGAAGGCGACGAGCACTAACACCTTGTAGCGAAGTGCCGCGTCAACGATTGCATTGAGCATGTTGTTGTTGTTCCTTCAGTGCCCGTGACCAAGCTGGGACTTCTGTTTCCGTGCCTTGAGCTCATAGGCGCCTGCGGTGACCACCTGCTCGCCGGCGCGAATGCCTCCGGTGATGGTCGTGCGTCCGCCGATGCGCTCACCGGTTTGAACAGCGCGTGCAACATAGGCGCCCTGCTCGAAGACGAACACAGTGGGCTGCCCTTGCATCAGCACAACGGCGGAGTCGGGAAGCGCCATCACCTCGCGCGTGTCGCCAGTCACTTCGATGGTCGCCGTGGCGAACATGTCAGGCTTCAAGCGCCCATCGGCATTCGAGAGCTCAATGCGAGCCGCGACCGTGCGCGTTTCCTTGTTCAAGGCCGCGCCGATGTGACTGACACGACCGCCGAAGAGTTCGTTCGGATAGCTCGGGACACTGACCCGGGCCTGAGCGCCGACACGCACTTGCGATACGGCCGCCTCTGGCAGGTCCGCCACAATCCAGACGCGACTGAGGTCTGCGACGGTGAACAGCGGCTCATTGGGGCTAGCCAAGTCGCCAAGAGTGGCCTTCTTCTCGATGACGGTGCCCGCAAAAGGAGCGGTGACGGCGAAACTTGAAATCGCTCGCCCGCCGGCACCTGGATTCCCACCCAATAGACGCAGGCGGTCCGTTGCCGCCCGCACGCTGGCCGCCGCCTTATCTCGCTCCGACTGCGCCCGAAGGAAGTCTTTGCGCGGGATGATTTCGTCGGCGACCAGCGCCTCTGCGCGTTTGAAGTCGGCTTCCGCAATTCGCAACTCCGACTGGGCCTGCATCAGACTCGCGTGCGCTTCTCCCACTGCCACGCTGTCCAGGGATGCCAGGACCTGGCCTGCGCGGACGCGGTCGCCAAGCCGTACAGGCGCGGAAATGATGCGACCCTCCGTCCGAGGAGAAGCGCGGGCAATCCGGTCCTGGTCCGCCTGGATGGTTGCCGTTACGACGATGGACGAAGACTGCTTCTGAGGGTTGAGCGGCTCGACTTTGATGCCGGCTCGAGCAGCCTCTTCGCTCGTCAAGGTGAGCTCCTGGGCTTCGTTGTGGCCCTCCTTACCCTCTGCGGCTTCCTCTTTGGTGGCAGAGGCCCCGCTGCCTCGGTCCCACGCAAGCAGAGAGAGCGCTGCAACCAAAACGAGAGTCGCCCCGCCTGCCAGCAACAGCTTCTTGCGTCTCGTGGGCCCGGGTTTTTTGATTGAAATCATCGTGCGTGTCCTTCTTGCGACCAGCCGGCCGCACGTTCGAGTTCGATACGGGTGTTGTGAAAGTCCGCCACTGCTTCGTTGAGCTCTCGTTCAGCATCGAGCGCCTGACGGTTCACCAAGAGTTGGTCCAGCAAGCCAATCTGTCCGGCCTTCCTTGAGCGAGAGGCAAGCTGCTGGTTGTCCAGTGCCGCCGGCACCATTGCTTGCCGCAGTCGCTGAACACGCTCTGCCTGGCTGCCCAGGCGAAGCCACAACCGGCGGACAGTGGCCTCGCCGTCGCGCACACCGACTGCTCGGTCAATCTCGGCTTGGTTTACATCGGTGAGGGCTTGGCCTATGGCCGCCTGGTTGCGCCTGAACAACGGGAGGGGCAGTGACACCGACAACGTGGTCACTCGTTCGCGTGCCGCGGCCGGGCCTTCGCGCCCGACGCTCACGCCCACGGTGACGTCAGGCAGCCGATTTCCTTGTTCGACGGCCAGACGTGCACGCGCCGCAGCCTCACGGGCGCTCAACGCACGCAGCCGTGACAGCGACGGAACCGCAGCCAAGAGTTGGTCGATGCTGTACACCGGTACGTGGTCCGGCGACAGGCTTGCATCACCTGCTATTTGGGGCAGTTGCGATGCAGGCAGCTGCAAGGCCGCGGCGAGCTCGGCGCGCGCATCGAGCAGCTGCTCTCGCGCCACCGCCAAGGCGTTTCTTGCTCGCTCCGATTCAATGCGGGCAACGTTGGCGTCCAGCCGGGTGTCTTCCCCGGCTTCACGACGCCTGGTTACCGCCTGCGCGGAACTCTCGAACAGGGCAAGCGCGCGCTCCTCAAGTTGAACCTTGCGCTGCGCTACAAGAACGGCGTTGAAGCGCAAAGTTGCTTCTGCCCTTGCTTGCAGGCGCGCGTCCTCGATTTCAGCGCGCACGGATTCGAGCACGGCTGCAGCGGCGTCGCGCCGCTTGCTCTGTTGGCCACCCAGTTCGAACGGCTGAGCCATGCCAACGAGCGGCTCAGTGCTGCTGCCCTCTGAAGCCGCGCCAGTTGGCCTGCGGCGCGTGTGCTCCAGGGTCAGCTGGGGATTGGTGAACAGCGGAGAGGCGGCCTCCTGGCGCAGGCCTTCAGCCGCTAGGAGTTGGGCCTGCCGGCCGCGTAGCGCAGGGTTGGCCGACTCGACCAGGCGAATTGCCTCCGAGAGAGTGAGCTGCGGTGTTGTCGCGGCAGCAGCAGGCGCAGGTATTGTTGTTTGAGCTTGGGCCTGCAGGGCCACGGCGGCCAGCGCCATGGCGAGCGCCGCCAGGGGATAACGCATCGAATCTTCCTTCTTGTCATGAGACAGAAGCGATTCGGGCGGATTGAGTCTAGGTGGTAAGGCTTGAGACCACGCCGCTTACGAATCGCACGGTAGGCGATGCGGCGTGTCTTTGGGGCTTCTCCGGGCCTGAAGGAACCCGAGATATGTAGTGCGTCGGGGAAAACTCCACCGGCGCCGCGGTCGGCGGCGCCGCTGCGACGAGAAGAGCGGCGGGAACGGTAGCGGGACTGACCAAGTGGCAGGCTCCGCAGTCCATGTCGGCGCCGGGCAAGGCTGCCGTGCCTTGCTCAGCACCACCTGCAGCATGCTTGTGCTCGTGATGTCCGAAGTGCTGGGCCGTGCTCTGCGTCTCGTGTCCGCAGTAAGGCGCGACCACCGCCCAGACTGTCTGGAACGGCATGACGAGCAACAGGACAATCAGCAACCAGCGGCGCATCGGACTTATTCTAGGTCACGGTCCGTGGCGTCGCTGAAGCACAGAGGGGAATTTGGACGCGAACATTACAGGGCTGTAATGTTGGAGGCGTCGAGCGGGACGACCGGCGCCGCTCGTCGTACGGTGAAGTCACCGAGCTCGACAATGAACGACCCGCCCAGCTCCGGAGCAGAGTTCGCGCGAGCGACGAGTTCATCGTCACTCCCGGCGTCGCGCTCTTGCAGGGTGCGCTAGTAGCTGTTGCTCGTCGTGGTCTGTCAATCTAGAGCTCGCTTGGGTCGGGCGGCAACTCGGCCGCTGATGCGTATAGTCCCGCTTTTTAAACGCCCACACAGGCGGTCGTGGGTCCTCTACGCTCACCCGCGCACAGACGCTTTTCGGAGGACCGCTTAGGCGGCCGCCGCAACTCGATTTCCTGGACGTTCAAGTGGGCGTTCACGCTGCTCAGCAATGAGCTTGCCAATGAATTCAGCAAACGGCAGGATGTTTCGGTGAGTGCTGGCCTGTTCCAGTGCGCTCATGTAGGCCTTGCGCTGCTCCACTGGAATGACGGTCCAAGGGTACCCGCCTGTCACCAACAGCGCGTTCATCACAAACCTACCCAGCCGCCCGTTACCGTCCATGTAAGGATGGATGTACACGAACAAGAAGTGACCCAGAACGGCCCTTGCTGCAGGATGTTCCTCTTTCGAAATGAGCTCAAACAGGACCGGCATGGTCTCGCGCACAGCCTCCTTTGACAGCGGGACGTGCAGAGCTCCGCGAATGAAGACCTGGTCGTTTCGATAGCCGGCCAGGTCTTGAGGCTTGAGAACGCCCGCTTGAACGCTGGGTGCGAAGAGAGCTCGATACCAAGCGCTGTGTGATTTACGCAGCTCCTCTCCTGGATTTTGCCCCTTCACTATGTTGCCAACGGACTCTTTCACCGCGTTGTGAGCCTCGAAGTAACCGCGCGCTGCCATGGCGTCCCGAGCACCCTTGTCGTCGCCGTCTGGGTCCCAGTTGCCCTGACGAACCTTCTCAATGAGTTCCGGCGTCACGCGGTAGCCCTCAATGGACAGGGAGTGGTAGGCGTCGGTGACGTATCGAGCCTCGACGTCGGCCAGCACTTGCATGACATCGTGAGACGCCTCCGCTGGCGCAGGCAGGGTGTCGATGACGGCTTGGCGCATGTCCGCCCACAAGAGTCGGATGCGTTGCACGTACGGCGTTTCGGGTCGGCCCCCCGGCGTCGTATTCACCGGCTTTTCGAAAGGGTTGGTCTCCACCACGGTGTAACCGGCAGACCTCATCGTCTGCACAATCTCTTCCGCCATTTCAGGCCTGCCCAACGCTCGAAGAGCGCCCGCAAGTCGGCCTGCGATAACGGAGTGGGAGCCCTCAAGCAGGATTCGAATCAGGTTGCTGGCTTCAGGCAGGCTCCGCAGCGCAATCGTCGCCGCCAGCTGTTGCTGGGTGAAGAATGCTGGTCCGGCAGCAACGAGAGCACTTTCCAGTTCAACCAGCCGCAAGCCTCCTGCGTCCTCACTTGGGCGAGAGGGGAGCAGTCGAGGGGCTTTGTACAGGAACAGTGAGGTGCCATGGAGCAGATTCAGAGACTGATTCCCCGCCGCTGGCGACCAAACTTGCAGCTGTGTGGGGAGCGAGCGCTCTCCCGAGTGCATCAAGAGTGACTGCTCCGGTCCAACGTGCCACTCGTCCCCGAATCGCTCGGTGCAGTAGCCAGCAATGAACTCCCGCATGCTGGCAAACCAAGCTGTGCTGTCGCCGACACCGTCGTTCGGCCGCGTCTGGATGTACCAGCCTTTGACCACCTCATTGAGAAAGCCTGCGTCTCTCAGCCGTTCCCGATGGACGCGTGTGAGCGCCTTTGCAGGGATAGCGCGTGCGGGCTCCAAGGCGTGCAGAGCCTCGAGAGATTGAGCCAGCTTTTCGTTCGGGGAGGGCATGGGGACAAGAGTTTTATGCTTTGCGATGACAAGATTTTGCTGCCGTATAGTTACACGACTTATGTGCTTTGTCAATGCAAGACTTTTGCGTCCTGTCAGTGCAAGACTTTCGCGCTCGGCCTGCCGTCTGCGGCCTCCTGCGAAGCCTGCGCGCGCCTAAGCTCAGCTGCTCAAAGCGCCGCGAGAGCCGACCACTTTAGTCCTCCTCTTGGTGCTCGGGATAGTCGGCCTGTGGAATGGATGAGTAGCCCGGCCGGGTAATTCTTGGATGGCTGACATGGACGCATCGGCCTTCGGTGGATGAAAAGTGCGCTCCACGATGCAGCATCGCTCGAACGACCACTTTCTTCGGATGGTGAGTGTCCGCTTTGGCGGAACTGCAGACGGCAAGCCAACCCGTCTTTTCGGGCGCTGCCCCCAGCGGGGGGCCGAGCCAACGGTCAAGCAGCTCAGTGCTCACGTTATGACGACCTCCGTGGTGCGGGACCTGGAAGCACCAGACGCCGGGCAGCGCATGGCCACGGGCCTCCACAAAATCGGCTGCCTCGGTCAGTGCCTCACGGCCGGCATCACCTGTGAGCAGTACGCGCTTGCCGCCGAAGACGCCAAACTGCACCACGCTCATCTCGTTCTCCCTGTTCGTCCCTGACACAGGGAAGGTCTCCATGCCCCACGCCCGCTTCACGAGATTGCTGGCGGCCTTGAAGGCGCTGTCAAACGCCTCCGCAACGACTTGAGCGAGCGACTTCTCCTCCGCTTTCTCCGGAGTCCGGTCGGAGTCCACAATCAACTGCAGGTACCTTGCCTTCGAAGGCGCCGCCACAACGAACTGACCGATTTGCGCACCTTGGAACGGGTCCTTGATGTCAATCTCTCGCTCAAGGGCGATGTCCTCGAGCGCTGCCGGACCCGGATACAAAGCGCGCAGCTTGGAGCGCAACGCGTCCACAGACTTGTATGTGGGGAAGCTAGGAAGGAGCTGGTCTGCGAACAGCCAAGGCCGGTGCATCCAAAGCGTCCCTACCTCGCATTCCTCCAGGACTTTGCGCAGTCCGTTGGCGTGGTCCTGGTCGGGGTGGGTGAGCACGACGTGGTTCACGGCAAGGCCGCCGCACCACTTCTTGAGATGCGCGACCACCTTGTCGCCCGTGTCGACGTAGCCGCCGTCGATGACGTGCACTGATTGAACGCCTGCGACCTCGTAGCGCACGGTGATTGCGTCGCCGCTTTTTTCGGACTCAACGTCCAAGAAATCCAGCTCAATGAAATCGGCCATTACTCGCCCTGTTCTTTTTCGTGGTTCTTGTTCTTACGCCTGCGCTTGCTTCTCCGGCACCGGCTGAAGAACGGCCGCTGCCTCACTGTCAAGCGCCGGCGCACGCCCGTAGTATTTGCCCAGCTTCGAGTGCGTGGTCAGATGGCCAGGCCGGTACGGCGCATGAAGTCCATAGCGCGACACCTGGGCGAGCTCGAACCGCTCAACGACGCTGGGGTGCAGCGGCGCATCGACGTGAATCTCACGCGGATGCTGGGCCCAGACGAAGCGCAGCCGCTTAGGCACCCACCACGGGTACGAGTCCCGCATGCTCTCAATCTCGCAGTGCTGCATGCCGGCGGCATCAGGGAAAAGGTTCAGTCGGGACCAATCGACCTTCAGCGGGTGCGGCAGGCTGGTGGCTTGTTCGACCATCCACTTGAGCGAGATGTCGGAGAGCCGCGATTCGTCTTCCGCGTAGCTGCCGCCAATGTTCGAATGGTTCCCAGCGAACCAGACCTGCTGAAGCCACTCAGGCTCGCCGGTGCGGTCAGGCCAGTCTCCCGGCGCGGCCCACGGCACACGGGCGAAGTCCTTGCGGTTTTCGTCAATTGCCAGGGCATGCCGCGCGTAACGCACCCGCGTGTTCAGCGTGTTGTCATAGAAACGGAAGCGCCAGGCCGCGATGTGCCGCTTGACGTCCCCTTTGTCGGGGAAGTCTCGAATGGTCTTGAGGTGCGTCTGCAGGTACCCGGCTCCCATGCCCACCACAATGAGTGTGGCCAACATGATGTATGTGGCTGCGAACGTGAACCACGGCAGCAGCGAAACCACGCCCGCGGCCAGGGCCGTCATGGCTGCGACGAACGCGGAGAGGCCCAGCAACATCAGCAGCCGGCGCGGCCCGGGCGCACCGAGTGATGCGACGGTGTCGAAGACGCCGATGAAGTACGGTACGACGTTGGCCTGGCCTTCAGCATTGGCACTGCCGTGCTTTTCGCGGAAGCGTCGTGCCTTCTCCATGCGCTCGGCCTTGCGCTGAGGGTCGTTGCTGCCGGAGCCGTGCTCGTACACCTGTTGAACGGCTTCGTCAGCAATCTTGCGCAGCGCCCGCCCGTACCGCGGCAGCGGGCCCCCATCGGCTGCACGAGTGGGCACGCCGCACAGAGACATGACGCCACCGACGCAGCGCGCCGTGTACGCGCCGCGGCTGAAGCCGAAAAGGAACACCCGGTCCCCCGGCTCGTAATGCTTCAGGATGGCCTCGTAGCAGTCGGCGATGTTGCGGCTGATGCCGGTTCCGGTGGCGCCGCTCCACAGCTTTCGGAACTTTTGAACTGGACTGAAAGGAATCCTGCCTGCGTCGTTATCTGTGCCGAGTCCAGCGTCGTAAGCGGCGACCTGCTCCGCTGGATTGATGGGGCTTTCAGGTCCCGGGCGGGACGCCCGGAACAGCTTGTAGATGTTGCTCAAGTTCTGGTCGGGTTTCAGGCCACCGGCCTGTCCCGTGCCGTCCGAGAAAATGACTATGTTTTTCGGCATGACTCCTCCCTCTCGTGCCCTACCTGGCGCAGACCTGCTTGACGTTCAGGCTGAATTCGCAGCGGTTACTCGCGTCTTGGTTCCACCGATGGACGTCCATCTTTGCGGTGCAGCCAGCGTCCTCCAGCAGCGCGCCACCACCGCCCGCCTTGCAGACCAGGACAGCCGAATCACGCCCATCACGAAGAACTCGCACCGTGAGCCCCCCAAAAGGCTTGAGCAGGGACGGGTCATGCGCGGTTGCCGCCTGAAGCAGTTGGGATTCGTCCAGTCCGTCGGCAGAGCGCCTGTGCCGTGCAGTTGCGTCTACAGCGGCCGAGACTTTGGTAAGCGCGGAGGCCAGGTAGTTCATCTCGCGTTCGCTCGGCTGCGAAGCGCAGGCGACCAGGGAGAGCGCCAGGCTCGCGACAACAATCCAGCGGTTCATGCGTGACCCCTCCAGAAAACAAGTTGTGCGGTCTGCACGGTTCGGCCGGTGTCCAGATTCCAATCTTCCAGCGCGTTGAGTTCGTCCGAATCACCGCCTGCAGCCAGGGCGTCATCAAGCCTCTTCCAAACCGTCAGGACGTTCGAGCGCGCCTTCTCGAAGATGGCTTCGTAGTCCATGGGACCTTGGGGCGTGCGCAAGCCCTTGATGTAGCTCGGGTCGATGGCGCGCTCGGTCGGGTACGCCAAGTTCAGGTCGGCGCTGACGTGCCGCGCGAAAGGGAACAGGTGGTTCGCGCCCGCCATCGCGGAGAGGATGTCCTTGAAGCCACAGTGCCAAGTATCGGGAAGAGGCGGTGCGTCGCCTCGGACACTCGGGTATGCGGCCGTGAGCATGGCCATCCACACGCGCCCCACGGCGGGGTCAAGGACGTCCTCGTCATCTGGCGCATGGCACGTGGCGATGCCGGTGGCCAAGTGCTCGGAAAGACCCGTTTCACCGACGTTCATCACCCTGGGGAAGATGAAGGCATCCTGGTGCATCTCGCACCGGCGGTGTTCGCCCTCGTTGCCTTGGTAAGGTCCAACGCGCAGCTCCACGACGGGATGGATGGTCATGTCGGTCGTCATGTGCGCCGCGAAGCCGAAAAGCCAGACGGTCGCCTTGGGCTTGAGCTCCTCGGGCAAGGCTGCGACCGCAGCGACGCCGGCGCGCAGCAGCGTGGAGTTGTGCGTGTAGTGCATGGCGTCCGCCCACTGCTTCTGCCCGCGCTTGAGCGACAGGTACGGGTAGTCGGGGCTGACCGAGCCGAGCTCGAGGAACTTCAGGTGAAGCCCCAGGGCGACGAGCGTGTCCTCGCGCAGCCCTGCGGCCTCCGCGTGCTTCTGGGCGTCGTTTACTACTGCAAGATGGGCGTATGCGCCGGACATGTACTGCTCCCTGTTGTGTGTGTTTCTTTGCGGTCAGGCCTCACATGTGGCGAGCAATGCACGCGCGTACGCGTGGGACGCATCCCTGACCCACTCCTTCGTGACGAAGAAGAGCCAAGCCAAGACCGCTACGACCGCGATGGCGATGGCGGCCACATGGTCGTTGTCGAACTGGGGCCCGACGCCCTTGTACGCATCCCACGCATAGGCGGCGGCAAGGGGCAGGACGCACAACGTGATGGCCAGCCACTTGCCGCCGAACATGTTGCGGCGAAAGCCGTACTCCGCGTTTTCCTTGAGCACCAGGGGGTACTTGGCGGTATCGCGCGTCTTTTCCAGCAGCCACTTCACTGCGGAGCGGTAGGTGTCGTCTGCCATTTCGGGCCGCTGCTGCTCCTGGCTCTGGGAAGGCACGTTCAGCCCCGGCACGTTCTTGCCCAGGTAGCCGTGATAGCGCGCCTTGGTCACAGGGTCCAGGTTGGTGTCCTTGTGCCGCAACCAGCACGTGGTGGGCATGCCGCCGGCCTCGGCGGTCATCTTCTTTTCCACCGCGCGACCGCGCTGGCGAAGCACGTGGGCAATGAAGAAGAGGAAGACCAGGCTCAGGCTCACGCTCACGCTGACGGACGTCATGCTCGCGCCCATGCGGTCGTAGACCTTCGGAAACAACAGCGACGCGACCATCAGCGGCGGCGCCACGACGAGCACGGTCGGCAGGTGCCGCGCGCGAAGGCTGTACGTATCAAAGAGTTGGTCGAGTCCCATCTGACGCCTTGTTGTCGACTTGGTTGATATACGGCTGCAGCTCGTCGCGATTGACCAGCGTGATTTGCTGCGCCGATGACTGCTCATGGCGAGGGTCTTCAAGACGCAGGCGGCGAAGTGCGTAATACAGGAGGGCTTGGCGGCAAGGCAGTTGCAAAAATCCGTCGTGCATTCCGTACTCGAGGCGGATGGCGCGTTTGGCCGCCAGCGTAAGGGCGGGGTTCGGGGCGAGAACCAGAACCAGTGTGCGGTTCCATTCCTCGTCAGGTGCGGGCGCGGTCTTGTACTCACCCAAGGTGAGCTCCAGGATGCGGCCAAGCACGAAGTCCTGGTGCCGCCCGCGTTTGAAGCAATAGGCCCGCGTGTGCCAACGCATGCCGTCGAAGGCCAGCGCATGCGGGGCAAGCTCGCGCACCGAGGGCTCCTGCTGGTACATGCCCTGATAGGCAACATTGACACAGCGCTTTTCGCGGATGGCCTGCACTAGGGTGACAAGGGTGCTGCCGTCGAAGGTGCGCTGGGGCACTGGCGCCGTCGCCACATCCGGATGCCAACCGATGAAGCTGAAGTCCTTTTCCAGGATGCCCGTGCTCAATGCCAGTAGCTCGTTCAGGTACAGCTGCGAGCGGCTTCGCGGATACAGCGGTGCGAAGGTCTCCGCGCGGACGTAGCTCTTGAGCTTGGTGTCGTAGCCCAGGTTCTGGGGCGCCGCGTCCGTGTACTTGGCGAAGTCAGCGGAAGCCTGCGGGGCAGAGATTCCGAAGTGGCCCATTAGGTTCGAGCGGTTTACTCGCCCTTCCCAGCGCAGCCGGAAGTCGATGAACTTCAGCCGACGGTCTTGGCTCCAACTGCTGGGCTCCGGCCGTCCGGAGCCAAACTCAGACTCTTGGTGGGTTTCCATACAGGAAAACAGTCATAGTAGCTGGTGGGGAAACTGAGTTGAGTAAACTGGCTTGTCGTATACTTGAGTATACATCGGCTAAGCGAGGGCTCAACAATGGCGGCTTCCATCACCTTCTTTCCGGTCGGCTGTGGCGACATGACGTTGCTCAGGCTGGCCGACCAGGCGCGCACCACCGTGCTCGTCGACATCAACATCCGCGGCGCAGCCGATGACCCGGATGACGACACGCGTGACGTTGCAAAAGACCTACGCGACCGCCTGGGCCGCGATTCCAAGAACCGTCCCTACGTCGACGCGTTCCTGATGACCCATCCGGACGCGGACCACATCCGGGGCCTGCAGAACCACTTCTGGCTCGGCCCCCTGGCCGATTACCCGGACGACAAGAAGCCCGACGGTGAAAAGCGCATCGTCATCCGCGAAATCTGGTCTTCCCCCATCGTGTACCGCCGGGCGGACAAGGACCACGTGCTGTGCGACGACGCCAAGGCCTTCAACACGGAAGCCAAGCGCCGCGTGAAAGTGAACCGGGACAAGAAGTTCGAGGGCGTGGGCGATGGCGACCGCATCCTGGTCATGGGCGAGGACGAGAACGGCAAGACCGATGACTTGACGCCCATCCTGGTCAAAATCGACCAGCAGTTCAGCCACATCAACGGCGTGAACAAGAAGGGCTACTTCACCGCCACGCTGCTCGCCCCGCTGCCCAAGCAGGAGACGGAAGAGGAAGAGGAAAAGCTGCGCAAGAACCACTCGAGCGTCATCTTGAACATGATGGTCGGCGCGGACGCCAAGACCCCCGACGGCTGCAAGTTCCTGTGCGGCGGTGACGCCGAAGTCCTGATTTGGGAGCGCCAGTGGGAACGCCACAAGTCGGACACGGGCGTGCTGGAGTACGACCTGCTGCTGGCACCCCACCATTGCTCGTGGCACACGCTTTCCTGGGAGAGCTGGTCCAAGACCAAGGGCAAGGCGAAGGTGAGCGAGGACGCCCGCAAGGCGCTGTCGGTCACCCGCAAGGGCGCCATGATTGTGGCCAGCTGCGCACCCATCAAGGACGACGACTGCGACCCGCCGTGCATCGGCGCCAAGCGCGAGTACGAGGCCATCGTCAAGGACGCCGGCGGCAGCTTCGTCTGCGTGGGCGAGCAGCCCAGCGAGGCGAACCCGGAGCCGCTGGAGCTCACCGTCTCCGCGGAGGGGGTGTCCCTGCCGGCCAAGCAGGAAACCGGCCGCAAGTCCGCCGCCATCATCACCTCGGCCTCCACGCCGATGCCGCACGGGAGCCGGTGACGCGGTGCCGACGCCGCTAGAGGATGCACTTCGGGAGCTAGCGGGCCACCAGGCCGTGCGCTCCGAAATTGCAGTTCATCAGGTCGACGACCGCCAGATGGCCGTCCTCGACGTGGAAGTGAGCCTGCCCAGCCGCGCGCAGAACGATGTGTCCGCAACCGGCGTGCGACGCCTGGAGACGGTCTATCTGGTGTTCACGCCAGAGTTTCCCATGCGCGCTCCCACGCCGCGCTTGCGAACGGACTTCCCCTCGAACTTCGCCCACATCAATCCGCACCGGCGCGGCAGCCTCGTGCCTCCATGCATCTTCGAAGGTGACCTGACGGAGCTGATGCACCGGTTCGGGATAGAGAAAATTCTGGACCAGCTGCTGGACTGGCTGAAGAAGGCTGCCGCCGGCCAGTTGCTGGACCTGGAGCAGGGCTGGGAGCCCACGCGCCGCGGCAGCCCCGAGACGAGCATCGAATTCGACGCCGACGCCCTAGCCCTGAGCCTGCCCCACGACGGCAGCATCCTGGCGCTGCCCTCGAGACTGTTCCAGGTGGGGACATCTCGCCATCTGTGCCTTGGCGCGCCCGGCGAGGAGCCGGGCAGCTTCAGCTTGGCGCGCTTGCAGGCCACCGAGGCGTGGACCGGGACAACTCCCGTGTTCTTGGCGTGCTCTCCTTGGGCGAATGGTCAGCCGCGCGTTTGCAGCGAATACGCTGCGGACACCGTGGTCGACGTGCCTACCCTCCTGGAGCGCGCCGAGAGCTTGGGCATTTCAGGTGAGGCGCTGCGTGCCAGCCTTGACACCGCCATCTTCCGCTCGATGATGTTCGCGGCCAGCGCGGGCAACTGGCCCTGGCCTGGCGACTTTTGCCTTGGAGTGGTGCTAGCTGCACACCGGCCAGTCCACCTGATTGGGTCGCACCGCAGTGTTGAATTCGTGCCGTACCTGGTGCGGGTCGCCAGACAGCCGCATCGCCCCGAGTTGCGCGATGCAAAGGTGGAGCCGGCATACCAAATTCACCGCATCAGCCCACGCCTGCTCGCCGCCACGTCTGGCTATGCTGACGCCGACCTCCAGCAGATGGTCACCATCGTCGGCTGCGGCAGCGTCGGCTCGAAGGTGGCGCTGCACCTGGGAAGGGCAGGCTTTGGCGCGCAGACCCTCGTCGATGACGAGTCTGTCTCGCCCCACAACCTGGCCCGCCACGCCCTGCTCGACGCATCCGGCTGGAACAAGGCGGAGCAAACGCGCAAAGCGCTTGCAGGCCTGGGGCACCAAGGCGCGCGTGCCGTGGCTCGCGACATCGTGCCCATGCTCTTGGGCGCTGACGGCCAGGAGATAAGCGAAGTGGTGCAGCCTGCAACCAGGCTCTTTGTCGACACCACTGCCTCCTTGAAGGTCGCTGCAGCAGTCGCCAAGACGGCTCACTTGGGCGAGCAAGTTCGCGTGGCGCGCGCTTTCCTCATCGGGGGAGGCAGGGTGGCTGTCGTCCTGCTGGAGGCGCCGCAGCGGGCTGCACGTGTCGACGACCTTTACGCGCACCTCTATGCACTTTGTCGCCAGAACGTGCAACTGCGCAGCGCCATCGGCGGCGACGCTGCCGAGCCAACGGAGGTGTTCGTTGGTGACAACTGCCGCTCGCTGACCCTGAGCATGCCGGACAGCGTTTTATCCCGCGGAAGTGCTGGCATTGCTACGCAGGTCCAGCAGTGGCTTGCTTCAGGCTTTCCGAAAGAGGCGCGGCTGCTGGTCGGCGTGGGCCAGGACGATGACCTGGGGATGGAGTGGCAATCGGACGCAGTTGCTCCCACGCACGTCTTGGCGGCCGTCGGCGACGGGGGATGGACCGTGCGGGTGAGCGGCACCGTTGCCGCGGCTATCTCCGCCGACTCGCAGCACTGGACCCCGCGAGAGACCGGGGGCGCACTACTGGGACACGTTGATGTCCTGTCTCGAACCATCTACATCGCGGACCTGGTCCCTGCTCCCGAAGACAGCGAACGCTACCCGGAGCGGTTCGTGCTCGGCACGCGCGGATTGAGGGCGGCGTTACGCCAAGCCCACGGCGACTCAGTGGGCTACTTGCACTATGTCGGCACTTGGCACAGCCACCCGATGGGTGGCCCACACTCGCAGACCGATTTCGACACATTGCAGCGGCTGGCCAGCTTTGCGCCGGGTCTGCCAGTGGTGTCGCTGGTATGGGCGCCGACTGGGCTCCTCTGCGAGGTCGGGCGGTTCCAGTAGCATTGAGCGTTCAGCACGGGCCAGCGGAGCGGATTCGCTATAGCGTCAGTGCTGCGTAGGCTGGAGAATGGATTTTCGAACGTCGACGTGCCGGACGGCGGAGAGCACCGAACGAAGCGCAACCCTCCATTCACAAGCGCCGCCGCAGTTCATGGCCTATAAGCGCGACCCCCTGGGGGGTGCATCCCTGCGAGCAGGTCGCGCGCGCCACCCGAGGTGAACCTAATATGAGGAAGAGGCATGCCCGACATCGCTTCAGCACTGAAATCAGAAATCGCACGCATTTCCCGGAAGGTCCTGCGCGGCGAGGTCGACTCGCTCAAGAAGGCGACGACAAGCTATCGTCGAGATATTGCAGCTTTGAAAAAGCGAGTCCAACAGCTCGAACAGCAAATTGGCCGTGCGCCCAAGAGCTCCCGGGTTGTCGACGAACCCAGGCCTGCGGGAGAGGGGATGGGCAGTCGCAAATTGCGGTTCAGTGCAACCCGCTTTGCAGCGCAACGCACGAAGGCGGGCCTCTCTGCTGCCAATTACGCCAAACTCCTTGGGGTGAGCCCGCTGTCTGTCTACAAATGGGAGAGCGGGCAAACCCGCCCCCGGCAAGCTCAGCTCGAAGCGATTGCGTCCCTGCGCAACCTGGGCAAGAGGGAGGTTGCGGCGAGACTCGCCCAAGTGGAAGCGGCGGGGGCCGGCAAGTAGCGAGGACGGCATGTCACAGCCGACCCGCGACTGCGTTTTCCTTTCACACGCGACGCCAGAGGACAACCGCTTCGTCAGCTGGCTGGGCGCAAAACTCTCCGGCCTAGGCTATGAGGTCTGGGCGGACATCTTCCGTTTGCGAGGCGGCGCGGATTGGTCGCGTGAGCTCGAGCAGGCGCTGCGCACGCGAGCAGTGAAAATGCTGCTGGTATGCACGCCGTCGGGACTTGAGAAGCCTGGCGTACGGGCGGAGATTGAGATGGCCACCCTGCTCGCCAAGCAACTGGGGGACGCTCAGTTCATCATCCCGCTGCGGCTGGAGCCGTACGAGCCCACGTTCCGCATCGCCAGCTTCCAATATATTGACTTCACCCGGAGTTGGGCAGCCGGCCTTGGCGAACTCTCCGAACTGTTGTCGGAGCTGCGGGTGCCGACGACTGGCGCCGCAGCCCCGACCCAGACCTGGCTTGAAGAGCATGCACGTGGCTCAACGCGACTTGTTCCCAAGACCGAGCCGCTGATGGCCAACTGGCTGAAGCTACGTAGCAGCCCCAAGTACATCCGCTTCTACGACACACCGGGTGGCATTCCGCTAGACGATTTCCAGAGCAGGGCGGCTCACAAGTGGCCGGTGGTTCCTTTCAGGAGCGGCGTACTCGCCTTCAGCGCTCCTCACCTGCGGGGTGCTGAGGCGCCGGTCAGCTACAGCTTCGAAGCTCCTGGTGTCGAGACGAGGGAGTTCATCTCGCTAGGTTGGCCGGAGCTAGGCGTCAGACCAGACGAGGCGAAGCGCGCCATCTCGGACTTGGCCAGCCAAGCTTTTGATGCGGCATGTCAAGCGAGACGCCTCCGTGGCGACGCTGGCGCGAACGGACGAGTGAGCTGGTGGGGTGACATCAAGACATTCCCCCTTACGAGGGTCTCATTCGACTGGGGCTATCGCCGGGGTTCTCGCCAGATTGTTGGTCAGTCGAAGGGCATTCACTGGCACCTGGGGATGCAGGCCCAGATGCGGACGTGGCCGGTCGAGCACCTTCGCCTGCGCCCGCGCATCGTGTTTACGCCCAACGGCATGGACCCGGTGGAGGACAAGGCGCAAGCACACTCATTGCGTCGCAAGGTGACCAAGTCTTGGCGGAACGCAAAATGGCGAGACATGCTTTGCGCGTATCTCTGGTGGTTCTCCGGCGGAAAGCCAGAGCTCAGCTTGGCTGTCGGCGAGGGGCAGTACTTCGTCTTCTCCGTGCCACCGATGCAGTTTTCGGCGCCGGTGCGCGTCGCCAGCGGGTTCGACGCTCAAGAGGAGAGCGAGTCCGACAACGAGTCCGACGACCAAGATGCCGTCGGCGATGAGGACCGCTGGAACGACGAGGGGCAGGACGAAGAGGGCGAGGCATGAATCTCACTGTCGACTACGTCCCCGAGCCAGGGCTGCAGTTCCGCTTTGGGCAGGAACTCGAATACACCCGCGACGGGCTCTATCTGTACGGGCCAGTGGACGCCGAGGTGACGCCGCGCCCCATCCGCTACGGCTACATCGGAACCAAAGACGGACTGGAGCGCTTCTGCCGCTGGTCCGAATCAGTCTCGACGTTCATCGACGTTCCCCCGCCGCGGCGCGGCTCAAAGCCCGTGGAACCGCACCATGTGCCATTCCCCGGTATGAGCGAGGCGTTCTTTTCCGCTTGGCCGAAGCGGCCGGCCAGAGTCATCGACGACATCAGCGAGCAGGAGCTGCACGAAGCTCTGCGCATCGGGAACCGGCATGAGGCCGTCAAGCGCGCGGTAGACATCTTCGTCGCAAGGCTCGAGACGCACCGTGCGCGCGATGAGGACCCTCCGTCTTTCTGGTTCGTCGTCTTGCCAGATTTCGTCTACACACTCGGACGTCCGCAGTCGAAGGTGGGCAAAGCAGATAGGGTCGAAGGTGAGGTCAAGCTGACGAAGAAAGCTGCGGACAAGATGACCACGCAGCCGAACCTATTCGGATTCGACGAGGAGGACGCGGAGGTCTACAAGTACGAGCGCAACTTCCGACGACAGTTGAAGGCGCGGCTGCTGGACTCCCAGGTCGTGACGCAGCTCGTTCGTGAGAGCACGTTGACCCCGAATGACTTCCTGAAAAGCAACGGACAGCCTCGCCGCCGCGTGGAGGACCCCGCGACCATCGCGTGGAAGCTGGGGGCCGGTGCGTACTACAAGGCGGGCGGCCGGCCCTGGCAAATTGCCCGGATGCGTCCTGGAGTCTGCTACGTCGGCCTAGTCTACAAACGCGCTGAGGAAGCCGGGCGCCCGCGCTTCTCAGTCTGTGCCGCGCAGATGTTCCTATCTGACGGAGAGGGCGTCGTCTTCAGAGGCGCACTTGGGCCTTGGTACAACCCAGACACTAAGCAGTTCCACCTGGACGAATCCGCGGCCGGGAATCTCGTGCGCATGGTCGCTGAGGAGTACCGCGCCCGGCATGGTGCATCGCCCAAAGAGCTCTTCGTGCATGCAAAGGCGGCGTTCAGCGACGAGGAGTGGGCTGGCTTCCAAGCCGCGGTCGCCGGCACAGATACGAACTTGGTAGGCGTTCAGATTTCCGACGCGTATGACGAGCTCAAGTTATTCCGCAACGGCGGCTACCCTGTCGTGCGCGGCACGGTGATGTACACGGGGCCAAGGTCTGGGTATCTCTGGACGACTGGCTATGTGCCGCGGCTCGACACCTACATGGGCCCAGACACACCAAACCCACTGTTCGTAAGCATCAGGCGGGGCGAACATGACATCTCTACGGTCATGGCGGACGTGATGGCTCTCACCAAAATCAACTTCAACACCTGCCTGTTCAATGACCGGAGCCCGGTCACCATCCGCTTTGCAGATGCCATAGGGGACGTGCTGGTGGCCGCTCCGGTCGACGGCAGCAAGCGATTGCCGTTCAAGTTCTACATCTGAGCGCCTCTGCCGGGAGGCATCAGTCACTCCTCGTAGCCGGGCTCCCAGGCATCCACGGAGCCGAAGTCGATGTTGGCTTCACGTACGTCGAGCTCCACCCGGCGAACGTTCGCCTGCGGAAGCGTCTGCGCGGACAGAGCTCCGGCTGGCTGCAGGGTGATGATGGCCTCCAGGTCGACGGTGCCGTCGGCGGTTTCCTCTGGAGCGTTGTACAGGTGGCTGCTGGTGCGGCTTCCACGGTATATCCGGGCAAATCGTGCCTTGGCCTCGACCCGAACCTGGAACTCACAGGCGAAGCTCAGCTCGCCGACCGTGGCAGTGAAGACCCGGAGCTCCAGACTGCCGTCGGCGTAGCCAACTGGGTCAATCCGCTCTACCTTCACATCCGTCACCTCATGGTCGCAGTCCAGGCCGCGGTCTTCCAGGAACTCGATTTCAAGTTCCAGCTCCGGCAGGCGCTTTTCGATGATGGCGTCGATGCTCCGCCGCAGTTCCGACAGTTCATTGCGCAGCTCGCGGGAGAGCAACTGCTCGTACTGCTCTATGACTGCCCTGCGCCCCTCGTCTGCCCGGCGCAGCGCTCCCAAGGCCTCGGTCAGACTGTCCGAACCAACAAGTACATCCGACGCCGCACACGCTCGCAGACAACCCGCATCTCTCGTGACCACGAGCACCTTGGTATCGTTCTTCCGCGCCCAGGCTGCCAGGGTGGCCAGCGCGAACGCGTCCGGAAATTCGCTCTTTTTCGAGCCGGATGGCTCGAACGGGTCGCGGCTGGCAAAGTAGTTCCCCAAGACTTCAGGGCCGGCGCTCCACGCCGTTTTCAGTCGTTCGGGCTTACCGCTGCTCAAGTGTTCCTTGAGGAGCCTTGCAGCGACCGCTGCGCTGGACTCGGCGACTAGCGCCTGCGACAGCTTCTCCGCGTGTTCGAGCTGCGACTTGTCTGCCCAGTCGCGTGCCTTGGCGAGGTCGCGACGCAGGGTGTTCACTTTGTCGGCGTTCTCCGCCATATGTCGCTGCAGCTCCAGTTCCCAGAACTCTGGGACCAGCCACTTGATTCCGAGCTCTTTGACTTGGGCGAGTTCGACCAATGGTTGGCTTCTCACCCGGAAGCCGTACTCCTTGTACACGTTCGTGTCGACGGCAATGCCGCCGACGTCCTCTGGCGAGGAAAGCGGTAGGTGTGTAGGCTCTGCGGCCTTCCGGTCTCGACTGCTCATTGATTTCACCTAACAGCCAGCGGCGCGGTTTGACCTTCGGTGCTAGTCAGCTTGTGATTGATTTCCGGATACCGCCTGAGCGCATCCTCAAAGCTGGCAATGCCTTCGATGTCCTCGGAGACTCTCTGGAGCCGCAGGGTTCCGTGTGTGGGCGAGTCCGTCCAGTAGACGCCCCTAAGAACCGATTCTCCCGACTCCAGCTCGAGCTCCCCGGCGCCGGCACCGCTCTTGCCGCCCGGCTTCCAGGGCTGGTCCAGTCTGAACACGTACGACACCTTGGTTTCCTGCGTTTTCTCGTTACGGATAAGTGTCTCCAGTGTCGAGGAGCCGCGCATGCTGCGCGTCAGAGACCGAATCGAGAGAGTCAGGTAGGTTTGACGGATGAGGAAGACGATGGCGACATCCACACCGCCTGCACCGTCGCGTTGGAAGTCGGATTTCAAGCGGCCTGCCCAGACGCCGTGCACGATGGAGCGGCCCATGACTTGAGCAACCCAAGGCAACTTCCAGGCCCACTTAGTGAACACGAACAAGATTGCCGTTGCTCCTGTCATGCCCATCGAGACGTAGCGCAGAACCCTCCACTGGTTCTCCTTAATTTCCTCGGCATTCCACCAGCAGAGCGCTGCCGCAAAGAGAAAGGCAGCCCAACTGAAGGCAATGAGTAGCCGTGTGAGCTCGTCCCGCGTCAGAGTCAGATTCGTCATTCAAGGTCCTCAGCTGCCACGCACTCGCCGTCGCGATAGATGCTGGCCCTACCATCCGACGTCAAGAGCGCTGCGCACTGAACGCCAGCAACACGCGAAGAGAGCGCCGCCGTCATGTGTCGGGCGCCGCCGCGCGATGGCAGTGGTCTGAGAATTGGAGCTATGGGCGGAGCCACAAACTGCGCAAGGTGGGTGAGTGCAAGAGTTCTGCAGTCAATGAAGTGAAAACCATCATGCCAGCGGCTCTCCGCCTCCGAGACGTGCGCAAGGACCGTCGGCAGATTGCTCCATGGCGCGGGGAGTTCTGCAGGGGCATCCTCCCCCGCACGCAATGGCACGGCCGGCAGAGCGACTGAGCCTTCGTAGAAGATGAGTCCTACTCCCGTGAATCGAGGGCCAGCAAGGCGCTTCAACGCACGCATCAGGCCCATCACGTCTTCGATGCTGACTGGCATGGCACCAACGTTATGAGAGAAGACCTAGAGCTTAGCTGCCGAACGGGTCCCCGAAGGACTCCCTGTTGCGCTGGATGCCCGCCCAGACGCCGTTGACCCGGCTTTGTCAAGGAAGTAGGCGGCTGCGAACAGCTGCGCCCGCATTCTCCGGAGGTCACTGACGCGTTTGTGGTGAGCTGGAGACGGATGCGCCAGTCGTTGACGCGGCAGAAGTTGCCTGGGCAATGGCCTGTTCGAGAACGTCTTCCTCGGCGCGCTCAGCACCGGAAAGCTTGATGGGGAGCTGCCAGACTCGCGATTCCACAAGCGAGGGCACTCTTTCGAGAGTTCCCAGCGGCTCGATGCCCATGGCCGTCAGTCGGCCAAGCAGTTCCTGCAGGACTTCCTTTCTGTGCAGCGACCAAGTGGAAGCAAAGCATCGCCAGAAAGTCCAGCCCGCCCGTTCCAGAACGCGCTGGCGGTTCATGTCTGCCTGCCAGCGGTCGGGTCCATGGAACTCATCGCCGTCCAGTTCGATGGCCAGCCGAGTGTCGTTCGCGCCTTCGACGACCATGTCGATGAAGAACGAGCCGGCCTTTACCTGCGGGGTGACACGGTAGCCTCGCTTGAAAAGCTCCGTGTACACGTCCCGCTCGAACCCGGAGTCGCATAGGTCCACTAGGCTCTTGGCTTCGTCGACACTGCCGCCCAGGGGCTTCGTGAAGTGTCCAATGAGGCTGGCGCGCAGGTCGGCCTGGGAAAGGTCCTTCAGTTCCACGGAACGTACGAGGTACATCCGGTCTCGCGCCCGGCTCGCAGCGACGTTGAAGCGCTGCTCGAACATGTTGCCGGACAGGGCTGTGGCCTTGCGCGGGTCGACCACCATGGACAAGAACATGATGTCCCGCTCGCTACCCTGAAAAACGCGTGCGTCGCCGCACTTGAAGTGCCGGCGAATCAGCTCCGCTCCATCGCAGTTCGAGCGCACGAGGGTGTCGATGTGCTTCGCCTGTTCGGCGCCTAGCAGTGAGACCACGCCCATGCTGCGGCCGGCAAAGCGCTTGTCCGCGAGGATGGCCTGAATCTCCGCGAGGATGGCCTGGGCCTCGGGCACGTTCACATCTCGTTGATTGCGGTTGCCCGAAGGCACGAAGATGTCCACCAGCGGCGGGTCGATGCGCTCGGACTCGCGAGGAATGCGTAGCGGCTGCATCGCCCCGTTGTAGAAGCGGTTGCTGTACGCGATGATGGCCGGCACACAGCGGAAGTGCTCGCGCAGCATTACCTTCTGGGCAGCGAACACAGTCGATGCGATGTCGTAGAGCGACTTCTCCGGCGTCAACATGTCCGCGTGGTACTGGTCCGATAGGAATCGGTCCTTCAGCTCCTGAACGCGCACAGAAGAAATGAAGCCGCCCTCGGGCGAGACCTGCTTGTCGTCGCCGACCACAAGAATCTTGGCGCCGCGCAGTATCGCGGGAAGCGCCCACAGGTCCGACTGGCTGGCCTCGTCGACCACTACCAGGTGGAAGCTGCCAGGAATGGGCGGTAGCGTCTCCGAGACTTTCGAGTGACTCATGACCCAGCAGGGCACCGCGGCCTGGGCGTTCTGCATCGCCCGCTGGGCATCACGGCGGTGCCGCGTCGCATTCGGGCCCGTGCCCTTACCAATCTTGTGGATTGCCGTGCGATAGCTTTCAAGCGCCGAGAGCACCTTCGGAGACGCCGCGAGCTTCGTGGACCTCCAAGCCGACTTGGACACCATACTGATGTACAGGCGCGCCAGCCCCGCTTCCAAGTCACGCCGTCGCGCGGCTATTTTGAGGAGCTCGTCCCGAGCTTCGATTTGCGACAAGTGGGTCTTCAAGCGAGCCCAGTTCCACGCATCTCGCCAAGGAACCGGAACAGCATGGTCCTCGCCTGCAGCAGCAACCGTCTCCGAGCGCAAGCGAGCCGCCCAGATGGGAGCGCCGGCCATTTCCACTCGTTCGGCCAAGGTAGTGACCGTCCCAATCTCGTGCCCGAGAGCCTCTATGCGACGCACTTCTGCGACAAGGCCTGCGTACTGGGCCACGACAGTCTCGGTGTTCTGGGAACGGTCGCCGAGGGTGGCCGCCAGCTGACGGAGTTGGGCCGACACAGGGCCAGAGGCTCCTGCCAGCTTTTCTTGCAACGTCGCCTGCATCACGGCCGCCTCAGCGAGGTCCGCACGGGTGAGATGGCTACGCAGGTGCTCTCGAACCTGCTTCAGGTCTCCGGACGTCCCACGCACCTGCGTCAGCGGTGGCTTTGCGAACACACGCTCCGCGAGCACCGGGAGGTGGGCGTCGTGGTTCGTGGCCAGCAAGTGAGCCTTGCGTGCGCTCGACGTCACCAGCTCGAGATGCCGCAGTGCCTGCACGCCGGCCTCCACAACGGGAATCGACAAGGTCTGCGCAAACTGGTTCCACCTGGCGGCAAACGACCGGACGCGGTCGTGAAGATGCAGGTATCGCTTGACGTGCTGCCAACGCTCCGCCGTTGTCGGCGCCAGGCCTGCTACACGGACCGCGGAAACAAGGGCCTTCACCTCACCGGCGCCGATGCTCAGAAAGCCGAAGGGCTTGCCAGTCTCACAGCCGCGGCCTACAGCTTCCGTGAACTTGGGCTGGCCGAGAGCTGCTTCGGGAACTTCGACCGGCTGCTGCAGGAACTCGGCCCGCGCCTTCACCAGCTCCTGGATGTCGGAAAACAGGGCTTCCAAGGCTTTGCGTTCGGCATCGAACTGCGCCTGACGACACCTTTTCCGCAGTTCCGCCGTCCAAATTTCGCCGGTCTCTTCCAACTCGTGAGCCAGTGCCGCCGCTACTTCCACAACGGAGAGCATCCTACGAGCCTCGGCGAGTACCTCCGGCGTGTTTGCGCGCAGGGCGAGCAGGCCGCCTGCCGCTTCCCGCTCCTCTATGTCCCGGATGCTGACAAGCGTGTCGTGCAGTCGGCCAATGTCAGCAGCGCTTGGGAGCTCGAGGCTGCGAGGAATTCGCACCCCGACATAGCCAAGGTCCTGGCCAAGTGTCCGGCGCGCCTCGCGTAGCTGCGCAGCTTCCGCACCGCTCAAAGGAGGCGCGTTCTGCCCGGATAGGTCCAAGACGTCCACGAACCAAGCATGCTGCGCATGGCCTCGCACGACCAGCTCCGCCATCTTCTGGGCGCGCATCAGCACACCATCTACCTGCACGTCAGAGAGCTGCGCGAGAGCAATCTCGTCTACGCGACGGTCAATCTCCGTAAGCTCGCCATGTGCTTGCCCGATGGCGCTCTGCACCCTCTCAATCTCGGTGCGTACAACCTCGGGGTTCAGCTGCGAGACGTTGTGCAGGATGGACTCGATGGAGGTCTGGAACTGCCGCATCCCCTCGCGGTCGCCGGCGAGAAGGGCCACCGTCAATGGGCGCACCTCCTCCGGAATCTTGGATTGCAGTACTTCAAGTGCCTGCTCGCCCTTGGCGGTGACTAACACCTTCCGGCCCGTGGCCAAGAAGTGGCAGATGATGTTGGCGATGGTGTGAGTCTTGCCAGTGCCTGGAGGACCTTGCACGGCGACACCCTCTGAGCGCTCCAGCTGCTCGACGATGGTCACCTGCTCGTGGTTGTAGGGAAGCGGGAAAAAGAGTTCTTTGGGCTCTCCGCCGGCGCAGCCGCCACTTGTCCCAGACAAGCCTCGGAAAGTGACCGGTTTGTAGTCCGGAGTTTCATCGGAGGGCGCCGTGACCAGGGCGAGAGCGCCTTCAGGAATCTTGGCGCCATCGCCTATGCTCTTTTTGAGCCGCTCGATGTCCTCATGCAGGAAGTTGTTCGACCGCGGCCGGGACAGCAGTACCCATGCGTCGGTGACTTGCAGGTCCTCCCCAGGAGCCGGAAGGCCGTCATGGTCCCGAACGAACCGGCCCTTCTCATGCAGATTGCCTGATATGAGCTTGAGTACAGGCTCATAGCTGCCCGCGTCGAACGGGGAAACGGGCCGCTCCTTCGTGGCCTCCAACGACTGCTTGGCTGCCTTTTCGACTTCGGGGACGCTGAGGAGCTGGCAAGCGGAGAGGGCGTCGAACTCCAACCGCGGCTCCACCCCTCGCGGCCGGAGAACGATGCTCAAGTCTTCCTCGACTGAGATTTCCATGGCCTGGGTAATCAGCGGGTACTGGAAGTCGACTACCCCAATGCCCTCCGCGGCGGACACCTTCCAGGCCGTGATGCCAAGACCCCAAACCAGTTCTTGCGGCTTAGCCGTCTCCTCCGCCTCAAGTTGGTGGGCGAGGGAGAACAAGTCGCCGTATAGGTCGATGGTCGTGCGGCGAGGCTTTTCGCCGGCCGCCCATGCATTCCAGAGGGGCGAGTACTGGTCCAGCGCCTTTTCTACAGTGCTTCGCAGGATGGAAGCTTCCTGCTGGAGCTGCTCTGGTGACTTGCCGTTGGCGGCCGCCGCAACGCGATGGGCCAGGGCTGCGTCGTTGACGCTCGGCGGCTTTCCACTGGGGTCTTCCGATACTGTGAGCAACGGGCGGACGGCCTCGGGATGCACCACGGGCGGGTGCTGCGCCTCGAGCCTTTCTATATGCAGCCAGACATGGTCTCCCTGCACCTCGCGGTTGAAGCTGACGCCCGGCAGTCCGGTGAGGTTCCCTTTGTGCCGTAGGAACCCTTTGTGCCCGACAAGCTTGTACCCATGTGGGTCGATTTCTTTTGACTGCTCGACAACATAGTTAAGCAGCTTGCATAGTTGCTCGGCGGGGGTAGGCATGAGGTGATTCTGCCTAGGGTTCGAGCCATCATCGAGCGGATTTCACCCGTCCATCTGGCCGAAGGTCGCCCGGCACGTGCTGGTGGGAAGGGGTGGTAGTGCGTTGGCGGCGCCCGGAGCACAGTTCGGGCACGTGCCGTCGACGCTGGGATGGAGGTCACCTGCGGCTAATTCGCGACCTCGCGCGTTGGGCTGCCTGAACCGGACTTCTGAAGGCAATCCGTGCCCTCCCGAAATCTCAAATGGAATGCCCAAACCTGGAGGTTGTCTCATTTGACCTGTCCGCAGCTGCAAGGCATCTCAGATGAAATGTCTGCGGCTGCTGAAAATCTCAATTGAGTTGACCCAGCCTGCTGCACGTCTCACATGAAATTGCCGGAAACCTGGCCTGAAAACGGCGCTCGGATTGACTCCGGCCGTCACGCACACGATGCTCGGCACATGAACATTCGCTCTGAGCGCCTTGCGCACTGGTTCTTCAGGCTGAATGGTTTCCTGACCATCAGCAACTTTGTCGTGCACGTCGATGAGGGCGTTGGCCAACACACGGACGTCGATGTCCTCGGAGTGCGGTTCCCTCACCGGGCGGAGAATCAGGTTCGGCCGATGCCCGACCATCCGCTGTTCGCCGGCAATGCCAGGATGCAAGTCGTTCTTGCTGAGACCAAGAGGACTCTCTGTCGGCTGAATCGGGCTTGGACTGAGCCAGGCCGGGGAAACCTGGAACGAGTACTTTCGGCCGCAGGCTTCTATGCGCCGGCCCAGATGCCCGCCGTCGCGGCCGCTTTATATGAGCGGGGGTTCTGGGCGGACCTAGGTTCGAGTGCTCGGCTCGTTGCGGTTGGCGAAGAGCACAACCGCGACTTGGCCAGGCGCTACCCCAACGTGGAGCAGCTGTTCTGGCGTACAGATGTGCTGCCGTTTATCCATGAGCGGTTCTGGGCGTACCGGCACGAGAAGCGGATGCATCCGCAGTGGGACGCGGACGCTCACGCCCTCTTCAACACTGTCATGGAGTGCGGGGGAGACCTTGCAGCCTTCATGGCGCAGGTCGACATCGACGGTGAGTAGCGCCCATGCGGGCAGGACCTCGATGCCGCATGCTCGGAAACCGCTCGTCCATCCTCTCTTCGTGCTCGCCGGGCGTGCGCAACGAATAATGTGCGAAGCCTGCAGCATTACGTCTTAAAAACGACCACCAAAGAACTAGGATTCAGGAGCGGTCAAAGGTTGCGAGATTTCTGCAGGAGTGGACAGGGGTTGTGAGATGCTGGCCCGTGCGAACCGGCCAATTTCCCGCGCATCCTGACAAAGGTTGCGAGAAAAACCGGTCATTCGATAGTGGACCCCACAGCAAACGCCCACTTTCGAGTGGGCGATTGCTTTTGTGCGCCAGCGTCTGCTGGCGAGAGCCGTGGCGGCCGCGCCGCTGGCAGACTGAAATAATCCTCTGCCGTGCGCGTGACACGCCTGGCGCCGTGTCGTACATTCACGGCGCTGTCGTGGCGAGACGGCGCTGAACCTGTAAATCGCCCGGCCGTTCGGCCGCTTTTTATCCTCATCAATCCAGTGTCTTGATTCAGGGCGTTGCGCTCGATCGTGCAAAGGTATCTGTGGTGCCGGTGGATGGTCCCCGGTGCGGATGGACTCGCTGAGTGGACATCGCCACGACTGCGAGCAGTGTTTGGAGTGAACATGAAGACAGCAGCCCAGCAGAGGGCGGCGGCGCTATGCCGCCATGCACCTGCGGCCGAGGCCAGAACCCGCTTCTGGACCGAACTCTCGGAAGCCTTCCCCACCAGCCCACATCGCCACGACGTGGCCGCGTTCGCTTCCTTTCAGCGACGCCAGGCGAGCTTGCGCATCGCAAGGCTGAACGACGCCTTCGGGCTGCAACTGAAGCCCTCCACCCTCTGCACCTGGTTGCGCCAATGGCGCAAGTCCGCAGGTTCGTTTGCCACTGCCTGAATCGGGAGCTCACATGGAAAGCAAGGTCTGCCGCATCGCCGTGTTCTACGACGGCACGTACTTCAAGAAGGTGTCGAACTACTATCTCTACCAGCACGAGCGACGCGCACGCATCTCCATCAAGGGCTTGCACGAATTCATCGTCGCCGAGGTGGCCAGGCAGGAGAACGTCGACGTCCGCAACTGCCAGATCGTCGACTCCTCGTATTTCCGGGGGCGGCTCACCGCCCGCCAGGCGCTGGAGCAGGACACGCTCTACAACGAGCGCGTATTCGAAGACGTGCTGATGCGCGAAGACGTGACCCTGCACCAGCAGCACGTCTCGACCCGGCCCGACGGCAGCTTCGAGGAGAAGCGGATCGACGTGTGGCTGGCGCTTGAAGCCTATGAGATGGCAAACCTGAAGCGGTACGACGTCTGCGTGCTGATCACGGGCGACGGCGACTTCGTGCCCCTGGTGCGAAAGCTCAACACGCTCGGATCCCGCGTCATGCTGCTGGGCTGGGATTTCGTCGCCGAGCGCGACGGCAGAACCACCCACACGCGCGTGGCCACCGGCCTCATCGACCGGGTCAACTACCCCGTGATGATGAACACGGTCATCGACGCGCGAGACCGCAGGACCGACCCGCTGGTCAACAATCTCTTCCTGCGACCGGAGCCCGAGCAGCATCGACGCGAGGCGGCCGCGCCGGCTTCTGCGCCGGCGCCAAGGACCGGCGGGGAAGAGCGTCGCGGCTCGGTATTCAGCTTCAACACCGACAAGGGCTACGGATTCATCCGGCCTGCCGGCGGCGGCGACAACGTCTTCTTTCACATGTCGGACGTGCTGAATGCGACCCAGCTGGAAATCGAGCCACAGATGGAGGTCAGCTTCCAGCTGGTTCGGAACGACCGGGGCTTCGCAGCCCAGCGGGTGAACGTGGAGCGTGCCGGCTGCCCGGCCGAGGTCGTGACGGAGGCCGACGCCGCGACCGGGGACCAGGCCCCGGGAAAAGGCATCTGAGGTCCGCCGGCCTGGACGGCTTTCCCGCAGTGGGCTCAGCCGCCCGCCCGCGCCCTGCGGTGCTCGGCGTCGATGCGTTCCTGGCGCTCGCGGATGTCCGCCGGCCACTGCGCCTTGATCCACGACAGCACGGCAATGATGTCGGCGTCGCCCAGCACGCCTTCGTAGACCGGCATCGCCGTCTTGTAGTCGGGGATGCGCGCCTCGCGGCCGATACCGTGCTTGGTGAGGCGGAACAGGACTTCGTCGGGGTGGTGCCAGGTGTGGCCGCTCGCGTCGTGCGGCGGCGCCGGCAGCAGCCCGTCGGCGCCGCGCTCGCGCCAGTTCGGCTGGCCCTGCAGCTGCGCGCCGTGGCAGGCAGCGCAATGCGCCCGGTAGACCGTGGCACCACGCTGTACCACGGTGGCGTTGCCAGGCTGCAGCGCGATCCCCGGCGCCGGTTGCGTGGCGCGCAATGAGTAGAGCCCGCTGGCGACGACGGCGGCCAGCACGAGAGCCCCGAAAACGATGGCTTTCCACTTCATGCGCGCACCTTAGCGCAAACGAGGGGGCGCCGTCGCGGGCGACGCCGCAGCCGAGCGGGTACAGTCCGTGCCGTGCAACGCGATGAATCCCCCGGCGCGCCGGCCACCGAGGCACCGCCCGACGGCCTGCCGGCCCCCGCCCGCTACTGGTCCATGGTCGTCATCTTCCTGGGCATCACGCTGACGGTGCTCGACGGCTCGATGATCAACCTGGCGCTGCCGGGCATCGCCAGGGACCTGCAGGCTTCGGCCGCCGACACCATCCTCGTCGTCAACGCCTACCAGATCGCGACCCTGGCGCTGCTGCTGCCGTGCGCGGCGCTGGGCGACCGCGCCAGCTACCGGCAGGTCTATCTCGGCGGCATGGCGGTGTACGCGGCCGGCGCGCTGGCCTGCGTGCTGGCGCCTTCGCTGCCGCTGCTGATCGCTGCCCGTGCGCTGCAAGGGGTCGGCGCGGCGGGCATCATGGCCGTCAACCCCGCCCTCGTGCGGCTGACCTATCCCGCCAGCATGCTGGGACGCGGCATTGCCCTCAACTCGGTGGTCGTGGCGACTTCGGCCGTGGCGGGCCCCACCGTCGCCGCGGCGGTCCTGTCGGTGGCCAGCTGGCACTGGCTGTTCGGGCTGAACATTCCATTGGGCCTCGCGCTGCTGGTGCTCGGCGCGCAGGCGCTGCCGCACAACGTGGCGCGCGCGGTGGCGCCGCCGCGCCTGCGCACCGTGGACGTCATCCTCAACATCCTTTTCTTCGGCCTGATGTTCCTGGGCATGAACATGTTGGGCGGCAGCGCGGGCGCATCGGCGCACAGCGCCTCGCCGCTGACGGGCGTGGCGCTGGTCGCCGGGGGCCTCGCCGTTGGCGCTTTCTACGTGCAGCGGCAACGCAGTGAGGCCCTGCCGCTGCTGCCCGTCGACCTGTTGCGAATCCGCGTGTTCGCCTTGTCGATGGGCACGTCGATCACGGCCTTCGCCGCGCAGGTGTTGACGTTCATCGCGCTCCCATTCCTGATGCTCGACGTCTGGCACCTGAGCGCCCTGCACGCCGGCCTGCTGCTTACCGCGTGGCCGTGCGGCGTGGTCATCGTCGCGCCGCTGGCGGGCGCGCTGATCGGCCGCTACCACGGCGGCCTGCTGGCGGGCCTCGGCCTGGCCTTCCTCTGCGCCGGGCTGGCGCTGCTCGCCCTCATGGACGGCGAACCGTCCACGTTGCAGGTGGCCTGGCGCCTGCTGCTGTGCGGATTCGGCTTCGGCCTCTTCCAGTCGCCGAACAACCACACCATCGTTACCAGCGCCCCGCTCAGCCGGGCCGGGGCGGCCAGCGGCATGCTGGCCACGGCCCGCATCGCGGGACAGGCAAGCGGCGCCGTGCTGGTCACGCTTGTCTTCTCGCTGGCGGGCACGGCCGGCGGCCGTGGTCCGCGCGCCGCCATCGGTGCGGCGGCGCTGTTGGCGGCCATCGCGGCCGCGTTCAGCGTGGCTCGCGTGCGCAAGCCCGCGGTTCGATAACCCTTTCACACCTGCAACAGGAAGACGCATGGCCCAGTCCGATACCCTGCGGATCCGCAAGGCCCACGCCGCCGACGCGGACCACATCGCCGCATTCAACCGCGCCATGGCCTGGGAGACCGAAGGCAGGAGCCTGATCCCCGAGCTGATCGCCGCCGGCGTGCGCCGCCTGCTGGCCGAGCCGGCGCTCGGCTTCTACGCCGTGGCCGAACACGAGGGCGAAGTGGTCGGCTGCCTGATGGTCACCAACGAATGGAGCGACTGGCGCAATGGCCTCTTCTGGTGGATCCAGAGCGTCTACGTGGTGCAGGCCTGGCGGCGCCGCGGCGTCTACCGGCGCCTGTACGACTTCATCCGCGAGCTGGCGCAAGGCGAGCCCGGCGTCTGCGGCTTCCGCCTGTACGTGGAGAAGGAGAACACGACGGCCCAGCGCACCTACTCGTCGCTGGGCATGGCGCCGACCGACTACCTGATCTACGAGGAGCTCAAGCCCGGCGTGCGCTATTTCGAGGAAGGGGACGCGTCACACGACGATCGGTGACACGGCGCCGTCCATCGCCAGGATCGCGCCGCTGATGTAGCTGGCGCGATCCGAGGCGAGGAAGACGACGGCGCTGGCGATCTCCTGCGGCGTCGCGATGCGTCGCAGCGGCAGGCGCTGCTGCTGCGACGTCAGGATCTCGTCGGCGCTGCGGCCCTGCAGCCGCGCATCGGCCGCCAGCCCTTCCTGCAGCCTGTCGGTGAGCGTCAGCCCCGGGTTGACGACGTTCACCCGCACGCCGCGCGGTCCGTAGGCCGCTGCCAGGCCGGCGCTGGCGAGCATCAACGCCGCGTTCGCCGATCCGCCGGCGAGGTGCGTCGGCCCGGCGACCTTGCCGCCGGCGCCGACGACGTTGACGATCGCGCCACGGCCGGCCGCGCCCATGCGCTTGACCAGCGGATCCATCACGTGGACGTAGGTGAAGAACTTCGCCTGCATCGCGTCGTGCCAGGCCATGGGCGTCAGCTCCTCGAACGGCGTGCGCCGCGCCGCGCCGGCGCTGTTCACCAGCACGTCGACCGGCCCGCCCAGCCGCTGTGCTTCGTCGACCGCGTGCGCGGCAGCGTCGGCGTCCGCGAGGTCGGCCGCGATGCCGCGGCAGGCGAATCCTTGCGCCTGCAGGCCGGCCAGCGCGGTGGCTATCCCTTCGCGGCTGCGCGCCACGATCGTCACCTGCGCGCCCTCGCGGCAGAACTCCTGCGCGCAGGCCAGGCCGATGCCCTTGCTGCCGCCCGTGACCAGCACATGCCGGCCGCCCAAGTCGAGGTCCATGCGTGTCTCCCGGAAATGGCCCATTGTGGCGCGGCCGCGCGGCTTCGGCTTCGCCGAAGGAGGCGTTCCGCCATGGCAGACGGCGGCGCTGCGAAAATGGTCGGGGACTGCCGGTGCCGCAGCGCACCGCCGGCCAGACGCGAAAGAGAGCCCGATGAAAACCGCCCCCGACCAGTACCAGGACATTCGCGACGCCGTGCGCGCGCTGTGCGTCCAGTTCCCCGATGAATACCACCGCCGCATCGATGCGCAGGAGGCCTATCCGGAGGAGTTCGTGGCCGCCCTGACGAAGGCCGGCTGGCTGGCCGCCTTGATTCCGGCCGAGTACGGCGGGTCGGGCCTCGGCCTGGCCGAAGCGTCGGTGATCATGGAGGAGATCAACCGCAGCGGCGGCAACGCCGGCGCCTGCCACGGCCAGATGTACAACATGGGCACCTTGCTGCGGCACGGGTCGAAGGCGCAGAAGGACCTGTACCTGCCGAAGATCGCCTCGGGCGAATGGCGCCTGCAATCCATGGGCGTCACCGAGCCGACCACCGGCACCGACACCACCAAGATCAAGACGACGGCCGTGCTCAAGGGGGACCGCTATGTCGTCAACGGCCAGAAGGTCTGGATCTCGCGCGTGCAGCACTCCGACTGGATGATCCTGCTGGCCCGCACCACGCCGATCGCGGAGGTGAAGAAGAAGTCCGAAGGCATGTCCATCTTCCTGGTGGACCTGCGCCAGGCGGAACGCAGCGGCATGACCGTGCGGCCGATTGCGAACATGGTCAACCACGAGACCAACGAGCTGTTCTTCGAGAACCTGGAGATTCCGGCCGAGAACCTGATCGGCCAGGAAGGCATGGGGTTCAAGTACATCCTGGACGGGCTGAACGCCGAGCGGACGCTGATCGCGGCCGAGTGCATCGGCGACGGCTACTGGTTCATCGACCGGGTGCGCAAGTACGCCAGCGAACGGGTGGTCTTCGGCCGCCCCATAGCCCAGAACCAGGGTGTGCAGTTCCCGATCGCCGAAACCTACATCGAGGTCGAGGCGGCCAACCTGATGCGCTTTCGCGCCTGCGAACTGTTCGACGCGCACCAGCCTTGCGGCGCCGAGGCCAACATGGCGAAGTACCTCGCCGCCAAGGCGTCGTGGGAGGCGGGCAACGCCTGCCTGCAGTTCCACGGCGGTTTCGGCTTCGCCCGCGAATACGACGTCGAGCGCAAGTTCCGCGAGACGCGCCTGTACCAGGTCGCGCCGGTCTCCACCAACATGATCCTGAGCTACGTGGCCGAGCACCTGCTCGGGCTGCCGCGCTCCTTCTGACGCATGGCCTCCAGCAAACCCCGTCCCCTCGACGGCATCGTCGTCGTCTCCCTCGAACACGCGATCGCCGCCCCGCTGTGCACCCGGCACCTGGCTGACCTCGGGGCTCGCGTCATCAAGGTGGAGCGCCCGGGCAGCGGCGACTTTGCGCGCGGCTACGACTCGCGGGTCAAGGGACTGGCGTCGCATTTCGTGTGGACCAACCGCTCCAAGGAGAGCCTGACGCTGGACCTGAAGCAGCCCGGCGCGGCCGCTGTGCTCATGGACCTGCTCGCCCGCGCCGACGTGCTGGTGCAGAACCTCGCGCCCGGCGCCAGCGCGCGCATGGGGCTGGGCTACGAAGCGCTGCGCGGCCGGCACCCGAAGCTGGTGGTGTGCGACATCTCCGGCTACGGCGAGGACGGGCCGTACCGCGACAAGAAGGCCTACGACCTGCTGATCCAGAGCGAGGCCGGATTCCTCTCCATCACGGGAACGCCAGAGACGCCCAGCAAGGCCGGCATCTCGGTGGCCGACATCGCCGCCGGCATGTACGCATACAGCAGCATCCTGTCGGCGCTGCTGCTGCGCGGACGCACGGGCGAAGGCAGCCACATCGACGTGTCGATGCTGGAAGCGCTGGGCGAGTGGATGAACTACCCGCTGTACTACACGTTCGAGGGCGCGCCGCCACCGCCGCGCACCGGCGCTTCGCATGCGGCGATCTATCCCTACGGCCCGTTCGCAGCCAGTGACGGCGGTACCGTGGTGCTGGGATTGCAGAACGAGCGCGAGTGGAAGCTGTTCTGCGAAGTGGTGCTGCAGCAGCCGGCGCTGGCGTCCGATGCCCGCTTCGACAGCAACGGCAAGCGCAACCAGCAGCGCGAGGCGCTCGGCGCCATCGTGCTCGATGTCTTCGCCGGCCTCACGACGCAGGAACTGGTGACGCGACTGGACCAGGCGCAGATCGCCAACGCCCGCATGAACGACATGGCCGGGGTCTGGGCCCATCCGCAGCTGGCGGCGCGCAACCGCTGGGCGACCGTAGCCACGCCGGCCGGCGAGGTGTCGGCGCTGCTACCGCCGGGCCGCGTCAGCAGCTTCGATTACCGCATGGACCCCGTGCCCGCGGTCGGCGAGCACACGCAGGCCATCCTGCGCGAACTGGGGCGCAGCGACGCGCAGATCGCGCGGTTGCGGGAAAGCGGCGCGATCTGAGACCGCGACCCTGGCCGGGGGCGGCGATCAGGCGAGCGCGGTGGCCTCGATCTCGATCTTGAAGCCGTAGTGCAGCTGCGGCACCGGCACGACGGCGCGGGCCGGCCGCGCGTCGCCGGCCCACTGCGCGTACAGCGCATTGAAGGTCGGCCACAGCTCGATGTCGGTGATGTACACGCGCACCTGGACCAGCCGGTCGACGGAACTGCCCGCGCTGCGCAAGGCGGCTGCGACATTGGCGAGCGCCTGCTGCGCCTGCGCCTCGAAAGGGGCGTCGTGCAGCCGCCGCCCGTCTTGGGCGATCGGCAACTGCCCCGATACGAAGACAAAGCCCCCGGCGCGCACGGCGTGGCTGTAATGGCCGCCCGGTGGGGCGAGGCCGGCGCCGGTTGGCGGAATGAAGATGTCGTGGGTCATGAGGTTCATTGTGCCGGGTCGCTCCCGCTCGCCCGCCGATCGAAGTGAGGCATCACGGCGCCCGCTTCCTGGGCTTCCCGCGCACCGCCGGCGGCTCCTCCTGGCCGCGCCAGTAGGTCTCCAGCCGGAAGCGTTCCGCCGCGTACAGGTTGGCGGAGACGGCCAGCACGCGGCCGGCGCTGTCCAGGTAGGCGCGCCGCATGTGCAGCGCCGGGCTGCGCGCGGGCACGCCCAGCAGCCTGGCCGCAGGCGCCGGCATCAGCGCGGCCTCGATCTGCTGGCGCACGGCATGGATCTTCTGGCCGTGGTGCTGCTCCAGCATGGAGTAGATGCTCATGTGGCGCCCGCGCAGCCGCATCACGATGTCGGCGAACTCCGGCCGCAGGTAGACGCGCGTGAATGAAATCGGCGCCGCGCCTTCGATCGCATGGCGGAAGGCTTCCACCTCCAGCCAGCGCGAACCTTCCTCGCAGCCCAGCGCCTGCGCCAGGTCTCCGTCGGCGACCAGGTGGCGCGAGCGCAGCACCTCCAGCCGGGTGGCGCTGGTGTAGGCGACCAGGTCCTCGGCCGTGCCGAGGCCCGCCACGTACGGGCTCGGCTCGGTCACTGAGCAGACCACCGTGCCGCGTCCGGGCTGGCGCGAGATCTGGCCGCTGTCGGCCAGCTTGCGTGTGGCTTCGCGCACCGTGTGCCGGCTCACGCCGTACGTTTCGGCGAGCTGCTTTTCTGGCGGCAGGAGCGAGCCGACCGGGTACTTGCCGCTGGTGATGTCCTTCAGGATGCGCTCGCGTAGCCAGGCGTAGCGCGGCTGCGCCGGCTTGGCCGGTGCGCGGGTGGAGCCGCCCGGGCCCTTCCTACTGGCCGGCGATGGCATGGGGAACGTACGGCGCCTCGAGCAGCGCCGTCTCCTCTGGCGAGAGATTGACCTTGAGCGCGGCCACCGCGTCGTCGACGTGCTGCGGCTTCGACGCGCCGACGATGGGCGCCGTGACGCCGGGGTGCTGCGCGACCCAGGCCAGAGCCACCTGCGCCATGGGGACGCCGCGCTGCGCGGCCACCTGCGCGACGCGATCGGCGACGGCGCGGTCCGCCTGCTCGGTCGCGTCGTACAGCTGGTGGCCGAAGTCGTCGGTCTCAATACGAGCCGTGGCCTGGCCCCAGGGCCGCGCCAGCCGGCCGCGCGCCAGCGGGCTCCACGGCAGCACGCCGATGCCTTCGTCGCGGCACAGCGGCAGCATCTCGCGCTCCTCCTCGCGGTACAGCAGGTTCAGGTGGTCCTGCATGGTGACGAAGCGGGTGAGGTGGCGCCGCTCGGACGTGTGCAGCGCCTTCGCGAACTGCCATGCGAACATCGACGAGGCGCCGATGTAGCGCGCCTTGCCGGCTTTCACCACGTCGTGCAGCGCTTCCAGCGTTTCCTCGATCGGCGTGCCGGGATCCCAGCGGTGGATCTGGTACAGGTCGACGTAGTCGGTGCCCAGGCGCTTCAGGCTCTGGTCGATCTCGTGCAGGATGGCCTTGCGCGAGAGGCCGGCGCCGTTGGGGCCGGGCCTCATGCGGTTGAACACCTTGGTCGCGATCACGATCTCGTCGCGCTTCGCGAAGTCGCGCAGCGCCCCTCCGACGATCTCCTCGCTGCTGCCGTCGGAATAGCTGTTGGCGGTGTCGAAGAAGTTGATGCCGGCTTCCAGCGCGTGGCGAATGATGGGCCGGCTCTGCTCCGCGCCCATGGTCCACGGGTGGCGGCCGCGGTTCGGCTCGCCGAACGTCATGCAGCCCAGGCAGATCCGCGACACCTTCATGCCGGTGCGGCCCAGTCTCACGTATTCCATTGCAGTTCCTCTTCGGGTTTGGGCGACAAGGCGGGATGGGCGCCGTCGGCCAGCCGGTGGGTGGCCAGCACGCACCGTACCACCTCGCGCCGGCTGATTTTCCCCTGGGCGTTGCGCGGCAGCGCCGGCAGGGCAACGAACAGGCGCGGCTGCTTGTGTTTCGACAAGGCCGCGACCCGGCCGCGCACGGCATCCTCCCAGCCCGGCTGCGCATGTTCCGCCACGGCGATGATGATCTCGCCCCAGTATTCGCTCGGCAGTCCGGCGACGCACACCGCGCCGCAGCCGGGCAGGCCGGCGAGCAGCGCCTCGATCTCGTCCGGGTTGACGCGGTAGCCGCCGCTCTTGATCACGTCGGCCACGCGGCCGAGAAGCACCAGCCGGCCACGGTCGTCGATGCGGCCCAGGTCGCCGGTCGCGTGCCAGCCATCCGCGTGCGGGATCGGTCCGTCGGGACCGACCAGTTCCTCGGACATGTGGCTCGAGCGCAGCCAGACCTGGCCATCGCGGATCTCGACCTCGACGCCGGGCGCGGGCCAGCCGACGCAAGCCCCGGGCGGCACCGGCTGCTGGGTGAACCAGTCGTGGGTGTCCGGCGCTTCCAGCACGGTGATGGGATTGAAGCACTCGGTCTTGCCGTAGGTGACCCGCACCACCGGCCCGAACATGGCGCAGGCCTTGGCGTACAGGCCCGGCGGCAGCGGCTGGGTCCCGGTGAAGATGCAGCGCACGCCCTCGAAGCGCTCGTCGCCGAGCGCGGCCGCCAGCTTGGCGATCACCGTGGGCGGCGCGAACAGGGCGTCGACGCCGCCGCGCCGCAGCAGCGTGCGCACCCGCGCCGGGTCGACGCCGCCTTCCAGCAGCACCTCGCCGCCGTATTCGCACCACGCGAACGTCAGCAGCGAGGCACCGTGGGCGAACGGCGTGACCAGCAGCAGCCGCGAGCGGCGCGCCGGCGTGAAGGGCAGCGTCGCGCGCAGCAGTTGCTCGGCGATCCAGCGCCTCCCGTGCGAGTAGCGCACGCCCTTGGGCTTGCCGGTCGTGCCCGACGTGAAGAGCACGCGACCGGTGGCATCGGCGGGGACGGCGTCCCATGCTGCCTGGCCGCCCGGCGTCGCCCGCACCGAGCCGGGCAGCAGCGGATCCAGGCCGAGGGCGCGCACGGCCTCCGCGCGGTCGGCCGTCGTGATGACGGTCCTGAAACCGGCGAGTTGCGCCGCCCAGGCGACCTCCTCGCCGGTGGAGCCCCAGCCGAGGGGCGTGTCGGCCGCGCCGGCCAGGCGCACTCCGTAGGCGCACCACACGCTTTCGGCGCAGTTCGGCAACAGGATCGCCACCGGTGTTCCGGCAGCGATCCCGCGCGCCGCGAGCACTTCGGCCAGCGCGTGGGCGCGGTCGCTGAGCCCGGCGTACGAAAGCGTGCCGCCGTGTTCCGCCGTCACGGCCGGCGCATCACCGAAGCGCGCGGCGAGCGCGCGCAACTGGGCCGACCACGGGACGGCGTTCATTTCGACAGCATCAACCCGGGCAGCCACGTCGAGAACACCGGAACGTAGGTGACCAGCACCAGGAGGCACAGCATCAGCGCGACGAAAGGCATGGTGCCGCGCACCACCTCGGCCAGCGGTGTCTTGGAGATGTTGGCGATGACGAACAGGTTGAGCCCGACCGGCGGCGTCAGCAGCGCGATCTCCATGTTGATCACCAGCACGACGCCGAAGTGGATCGGGTCGATGCCCAGCGGCTCCAGCATGGGAATCACGACCGGCACGATCAGCAGCATCACCGAGTAGACCTCGAGGAACATGCCCAGGATCAGCAGCAGGATGTTGATCACGATCAGGAACTGCCAGCCCTCGATGCCCCAGTCCTTGATCAGCTGCACCGCATGCGCCGTGACGCCGGTCTCGGTCACCCAGTGGCCGAACGCGAGCGCCACGGCGATGATGATCATGATGACCGCGGCGTTGCGCACCGCACCGGCCATCGTCGACAGCAGCGCCGCAGGCTGGATGCCGCGGTAGACGAACAGCGACAGCACGATCGCGACGATGGCCGACAGCGCGGCGGACTCGGTCAGCGTGACGATGCCGCCATAGAGTCCGCCCAGCACGATCACCGGCACCGACAGCGCCGGCAGCGCGTACCAGGTGCGTCGCAGCTTCTCCCGCGTGGGCATCTCGGCTTCGAGCGCATAACCGGCGCGCCGGCTGAACCAGAGGATGTAGCCGGCCAGCAGCGCCGCCTGCATCAGCCCAGGCACGACCCCGGCCAGGAACAGCCGCGGGATCGAGATGTCGGCCAGCACGCCATAGACGACGAAAGCCAGCGACGGCGGGATCAGGATGCCCAGCGTGCCCGACGCGCCGACGATGCCCGACGCGAAGCCTCGGGCGTAGCCTCCGCGGAGCATCGCGGGCACGAGGATGGTGCCCATCGCGATGGCGGTCGCCACCGACGAGCCGCACATTGCCGCGAAGATCGTGCAGGCGAGCACCGCGACCAGCCCGAGCCCGCCCGGCAGGCGGCCCACCCATCCAGCTGCGGCATCGATCAGTGCCCGCGCGACGCCGCCGCGTTCCATGAAGGTGGCGGCGATCACGAAGTACGGCACGGCCAGCAGTGTGACGGAGTTGAGCTCGTCGATGATCTTCTGCGCGAACGGCAGCAGGCTGTCCGCGGCCGCGAACATCACGGCGGCGCTGGCGCCCAGGGTCAGGTAGATCGGGGCGCCGATGACCAGGAGCCCGAAGAACAGCAGGATGGTCGCGACGGCCATGTCAGCTCCCGGTGCGCAGGCGCCGGCGCAGCCGGATCAGGTAGCCGATGCACAGGGCCAGCCCGCCCGCCGGCAACGCCGAGAAGTAGATCCACAGGGGAAAACGCAGCGTGGTCGTCGAAACGTCGCCGTAGTCCCACGACTGGTAGGCCAGCGTCGCGCCGTACCACAGCAGCATTCCCGCGAAGGCCAGCCCCAGCAGGTCGACGAACAGTTCCGTCGCGCGGCGCAGCTTCTCCGGGAAGAAGGTGACGAACAGGTCGGCCTTCACGTGCCGGTCGGCGACGGTGACGGCGCCCAGCGACAGCAGCACCGCCCACACGATCACGTACACCTGCACCTCGTCGACCAGTTCGAGCGTCCACGCCGGATGGAAGTAGCGCACCACCACGTTGTAGGAGCACAGCAGGAGGGCGCAGACGGCGAGGCCGCCGACCAGCAGGTCCTCGATGCGCAGCCACAAGGGCTGCGCCGCTTCGCCATGCTCCTGTGCCAGCTCGGCCGCCGCCTTCTGCCGCAGCGCCTCGTAGACGGCAGGCTGCGGCGGCAGCGCTGCATCCTTGGCTTCCATCAGAACGGCACCTTGGCGGCGGCGAGCCCTGCCTTGGCGGCCTGGATCGCATCGGCTTCGATCTTCATCTGCTTGACCAGGTCGTCCTGGGTCGCCATCAGCTGCTTGCGCCTGGCGTCGACCGCGGCCGGCGCGGGCTTGACGATCTTCATCCCGGCCTTGACCAGGTTGTCGCGAGCCTCGGCCTGCGACTTCGCGGCGAGCTCGCGCTGTCCGCGCGCGGCGATGTCCCACGCGGCGATGATCGCCTCCTGCACGTCCTTGGGCTGCTTGTTCCAGAACTGCTGCCCGATCATCGGGACGTACTGGCCGAAGAACTGGTTGTCCTCGAACGCGAATTTCAGGCCGGACTCGTGAAGCTTGGACGTCCAGGCGCTTTCATAGGTTGTGGCCACGCCGTCGATCACGCCCTGGCTCATGGCCATCGGCACGTCGGGGAACGGCACCAGCATCGGATTGGCGCCCAGTGCCGCCAGCCGGGCTGCGTTCGCGGTGCCGCCCGAGTGGCGGATCTTCTGGCCCTTCAGGTCGTCATAGCTGTTGATCGGCTTGTTGATGCCGAAGAAGTGCTGCCCGCCCAGGTCGATCCACTTGCCGATCACCTTGACCTTCATGCGGTCCTCGAGCTTGGCGTTGAGGAACTGGCCCAGCTTGCCGTCGAGCACCTGGTGCACCACCGGTCCTTCGACGCCGTAGAACATCGGCAGCGTCTGCAGCGCCACGTTCGGCTCGACGCCATCGAGCTGCCACGTGCCGGGCACCGCCATTTCCACAGCGCCCTGGCGCAGGGCCTTGGGCACGTCGCGATCGCGGAACAGCTGGCCGCTCGGATAGATCTCGACCGCCAGCTTGCTGCCCACGCGCTTCTTCAGTTCCTCGGCGAAGACCTCGACGCCCCGGTTGCGCACGTGGGTCGGATTGGTGTCGAGCGTGATGCGAAGCTTCTCCTGCGCCGCCGCAGGCACGGGCAGGAAGGCGGAAGCGGCGGCCATGAGGCCGCCGAGCAGGGCAATGCGTTTCGTGATCATGGTTGTCTCCTATGGATCGTTGTGAAGAAAAACAGGGGTCAACGGGCGAGGGCGCGCAGCCGTGGCACCGAGCGCAGGTCCATCAGCCGGTCGAACAGCGCCGCGCCATCGATGTCGCCGGCGCGGCCGGCGCAGTCGATGAACTTGGTGCGCAGGTCGGCCTGCGCCAGCGGCGCCATGGCGTTGCCGCGCGCGAACCGGATGTCGCCGCTGGCCAGCGTGCGGCCGTCGCGCAGCACGATCTGCACCTGGTCGTTCTCGGCGAAGATCGGCTCGATCGGGCACTGCGAGTCGTCGGTCGCGATCTTCACCTTGGAAAAGACGTCGCGCACGGCACGCTGTCCCACGAATTCGTCGGTGAGTTCGGCGAGGCCCACCTTGCCGGCGACCAGCGCCGACGCGACGGCGAACTCGAGGCTGAACTTGGCTTCCAGGCCGGTCACGGGCTGGTGGTTGCGCAGCATCGACGCCTGCGCGACGCCGATGCGGGCACGAACTTCCTCGACGTCTTCGCTGCGCACGCCGTGCTCGCGTGCCAGGTCGAGCACGCCGTCGATCACGCGGTGGGTCGCGTAGCAGGTGGGGTATTTCTTGATCGAGAGGCCGTACTCCAGGACCCGCAGTTCGCGACCCAGGGCGGAGGCCGGCGACTCGCGGTCGGCGCGGCCCTGCGGCGACAGCGCGGCCAGGTAGCCGGCGTGGTGCTCGATGGCATCGGGCGCGGCGGTGAGCCCGGCGGCGGCGAACCGCACCGCGTCGATCGCGGCGGCGGCCGCGCGGCCGGCGTGCAAGGGCTTGGTCATGGTGCCGAAATTCGCCACCAACCCGCAGGCCATGCTGGCCGACAAGGCGATCGCATGCCGGCACTTGTCCTGCGGCAGCTTGTTCAGCCAGGCCACCGCGGCCGTCGCGCCGACGGTGCCGAGCACCGCCGTCGGATGCCAGCCCTTGAGGTGGTAGGCGTCCGGCTCGCGCCGGAACAGCTCGGCCCATACTTCGTAACCCACGAGATACGCGCGCAGCGCTTCCTCGCCGCTCGCGTCGAGGCGCTCGCCTTCGGCCAGCACCGCCGGCACGAGCACGGTGCTGGGATGGCCGCCCAGCGCCACGTCGTCGAAGTCCAGCGCGTGGCCGGCCGCGCCGTTCACCAGCGCCGCGTCGGCGCTGGCGGCCTTGCGCGTTCCCAGCAGCAGCGAAGACTCGCTCGCCGGCGACTGGCGCGCCGCGACGAAGTCCTGCGCGATCCGCACCACCGGCTCCTCGCGCCCGGCGAGCATGGTGGCGATGGTGTCGGCAAAGCCGGACTGGACGATCTCGACGGCGCGAGCCGGCAGGTCGGGGAACCGCGGATTCGCGGTGAAGGCGGCAAGTTGTGCGGTCAAACCACTCATGGATCCTCCTGCGGACGCTGCACCCTGGTCGCGGCGCCCGGAACACGTTGAACGATCAGTACGACCGGGGCAGGCCCAGCACGTGCTCGGCGATGTAGGACAGCACCAGGTTGGTGGAGATCGGCGCGATCTGCATCAGCCGCGTCTCGCGCCACTTGCGCTCCACGTCGTATTCCCTGGCGTAGCCGAAGCCGCCATGGGTCTGCATGCACGCTTCGGCCGCGTGCCACGACGCTTCCGACGCCAGCAGCTTGGCCATGTTGACGTCGTCGCCGCAGGGCAGGCCGGCGGCAAAGAGGGCGGCCGCCTTGCGCAGCAGCATCGCGGCCGCCTCGGTCTCGGCGTGGGCGCGGGCGATCGGGAACTGGATGCCCTGGTTCTGGCCGATCGGCCGGCCGAACACGACGCGCTCGTTGGCGTAGGCTACGGCGGTCTTCGTGAACCAGCGGGCATCGCCGATTGCCTCCGACGACACCAGGATCCGCTCGGCGTTCATGCCGTCCAGGATGTACTTGAAGCCCTTGCCTTCCTGGCCGATCAGGTTCTTCGCCGGCACCTTCATGCCGTCGAAGAACACCTCGGTGGCGTGGTGGTTGATCATGGCCTTCAGCGGCCGGATCTCCAGGCCCTTGCCCAGGCATTCGCGGATGTCGACCAGGAACACCGACAGGCCTTCGGTGCGCTTGCTCACTTCCTCCAGCGGCGTGGTGCGCGCCAGCAGCAGCATCAGGTCGGAGTGCAGCGCGCGCGAGGTCCACACCTTCTGGCCATGGACGACGTAATGGTCGCCGTCGCGCACGGCCCGCGTCTTGAGCTTGGTGGTGTCGGTGCCGCTGGTGGGTTCGGTCACGCCGAAGGCCTGCAGCCGCAGTTCGCCGGAAGCGATCTTCGGCAGGTAGCGGTCCTTCTGCTCGGGCGAGCCGTGCCGCAGCAGCGTTCCCATGATGTACATCTGGGCGTGGCAGGCGCCGGCGTTGCAGCCGGCGGCGTGGATCTCCTCGAGGATCGCCGCCGCGGCGCGCAGCGGCAACCCGGCGCCACCGTACTCCTCGGGGATCAGCGCGCCCAGGAAACCGGCCTTGGTCAGGGCCTGCACGAACTCGGTCGGGTAGGCCTCGCGCTCCTCGAGGCCGCGCCAGTAGGCGCCGGGGAAACCGGCGCAGATGCGGCGGACGCTCTCGCGGATCTCGGGGAAGTCCTCGCCCAGCGGCACGGACACGTCTTCGATTCGGGTGGTGGTGCTCATCTCTTTGTCCCGGGGTTCAGGCGGCCGCGCGTGCCGCGGCGCCCACGTAGTTCTTCGGCAGCCCGGCGCGCGCGATGGCGCCGTGCATCTCGATATCGGGCAGGGTCTCGCGCACGATCTCGCGCACGGCGACCAGCTTTTCGATGTCGACGCCGGTGCGCAGGCCCATGGAGTCCAGCATGAAGACCAGGTCGTCCATGACGATGTTGCCGGTCGCACCGGGCGCGAATGGGCAGCCGCCGATGCCGGCCAGCGAGGCGTCGAAGCGAGTCACGCCGCAGTCCAGCGCTGCCGTGACATTGGCCAGGCCCGTGCCGCGCGTGTCGTGAAAGTGCGCGGCCACCGGCAGCTTGCCGACGGCGGCCAGCACCGCCTTGAACACGCGCTTCACGTGTGCCGGGTCGGCGTAGCCCACGGTGTCCGGCACCACCAGTTCGTCCGCACCCGCCTCGGCCAGCGCGACCGCATAGCGCACCACGTCGTCGACCGGCACCCGGCCTTCGAACGAGCAGCCCAGCGCCGTCGCCAGGCCGCCGACCAGGATCGGCCGCTTGCCGGCCGGCTGCGAGCGCACCAGCTCCACGATGCGCTTGAAGTCGGCGACCGATTCCTCGCGCTCGCGGCGCACGTTGTTCATGTTGTGCGTGCGGCTGACCGACATCACGAAGTTCAGCTTGTGCACGCCCAGGTCGATGCCGCGCTCGGCGCCGCGGAAATTCGGGATCAGCGCCGCGACGGTGAGGCCGGGGATGCCCAGCGAACGCACCGTCACCTCCTCGGCGTCCGCGAACTGCGGGATCACCTTCGCCGGCACGTAGGAAGTCACTTCGATTTCCGACACGCCGGCGGCGGCTTCGGCCTGGATCCAGGCCAGCTTTCGATCCGTCGGCATGAAGGTCTGGTGGATCTGCAGGCCGTCGCGCAGGCCCACCTCGCGCACGATGACATCGATGTCGTGTTTCATGTTCAGCATCCCTTGAAGGCCGGCTTGCGGTTTTCGTTGAAGGCGCGCACGCCTTCGTAACGGTCCTCGGTCTCGACCAGGTGGTTGTAGGCCTCGATCTCGAACCGGAAGGCCGTGCGCAGTTCCATCTGGCCGCCGTAGCGCACCGACTTCTTGATCTGCCGCACCGACAGCGGCGCGTTGCCGGCGATGGTGTTGGCGGTGGCGAGCGCCCGGTCGTACACCTGGCCCGGCTCGCACAGCTCGTTGACGATCCCCCAGTCGAGCGCCTTCGCGGCCGTGATCGGCTGGCCGGTCAGCAGGATCTCCTTGGCCCGGCGTTCGCCGATGGCGCGCGGCAGGTTCTGCGTGCCGCCGGCGCCGGGCATGATGCCCAGCGTCACCTCGGTCAGCGCGAAGCGCGCCGCGCTCGACGCATACGCGAAGTCGCAGCACAGCATCATCTCGAAGCCGCCGGCATAGGCGTGGCCGTTCACGGCGCCAATGACCGGCACTGGCATGTCGGTGAGGGTCCAGTACATGCGCTCGAACAGCTCGTGCTGACGCACCCACTGCTGCCTGGTCATGCCGTTGCGCTCCTTGAGGTCGCCGCCGGCGCAGAAGATGCGGTCGCCGGCGCCGGTGTAGACCACGCAGCGCACGTCGCCGGCGTCCACCGTCAGGCGGTTCCAGACGTCCAGCAGGTCGTGGCCCATCTGCGTGTTGAGCGCGTTGCCGACCTCGGGCCGGTTCATCGTCAGCTTCAGGACGTGGGGGCCCACCATCTCGGTGAGCAGGGTTTCGTAGCGGGGGAAGTCCATGTCAGTTCTCGCTGTGGCCAAAAAGGATTCCGGTGTGTTCGCCGAGCGCCGGCGGGCGGGCGCTGGGCCGCGGCCGCTGGCCGTCGATCGCCAGCGGCAGCCCGAGGAAGCGCATCGCGGTGCCCGGCACGTCCTGCACCAGTCCCAGCGCGGCGGTCTGTTCGTGCGCCACCATCTGCGCGATCGACTGCACGGGCGAGCAGGGGATGCCGGCGGTCTCGAGCTGCGCCGCCCAGTGCGCCGTGTCGGCCGTCAGCATGATCGCGTCGAGCATCGCGTACAGCTCGCCCTGGTTGCGCACGCGGGCCGGGTTGTCGGCGAAGCGCGGATCGGCTATCCACTCGGGATGGCCGACGACGGCGGCCAGCTTGCGGAACAGGCCCTCGCTGCCGGCGGCGACCACCAGTTCGCCGTCGCGGGTGGCGTAGGCCTTGTACGGCACGATGCCGTTGGCGCCCGAGCCCTGCTTGCCCGGCGACTCGCCGGAAGCGAGGTACTGCGACGCGAGCAGCGAGACCCAGCTGGTGCTGGTCTCGTACAGCGACACGTCGACCACCGCGCCCTTGCCGGTGGCGGCGCGCTCGCGCAGCGCCGCCAGGATGCCGATCACGGCCCACATGCCGGTGCCCATGTCGATGATCGACGGGCCGACCCGCACCGACGGCCGGCCCGGCTCCCCGGTGGTCGCCATCACGCCGCCGAAGGCCTGCATCAGCGGGTCGTAGCCGGGACGATCCTTGAGCGGGCCGGCGCGGCCGAAGGCGCCCATGTTGCAGTAGACCAGCGCCGGCTTGCGCTGGAGAAGCGTCGCACCGTCCAGCCCGAGTTCCTCGACCTGTCCCGGCCGCAGGTTCTGCAGCACGACGTCGGCGCGCTCCACGATCAGCGTCAGCAGCGCGTCGCGGTCGCGCGCGGAGCGCAGGTCGCACACGACCGACCGCTTGCTGCGGTTGAGGGTCTGGAACGAGGCGGCCGCGCCTTCCCAGAACGGAGGCCCCCATTTGCGCGCGTCGTCGCCCTCGCGCTTCTCGATCTTGATCACCTGCGCGCCGAGGTCGCCGAAGATCTGGCCCGCGAACGGGGCCGACACGCTGTGGCCGAGTTCGACGACGACGAGGTCCGCGAATGGCGTTGGAGGCTTGGTCATGCTGGTGTGGTGAGCGGCGCCAGGTGCGGGCGCCCGTCAATGTCCGTACATTTCAAATGTACGGACAGATCGTAGGCTTCGCGGCCGGCTGCTGTCAACGCCGCTGGTCCCCGACCGTCCCCGGAAAAACCCTGACTTCGTAGAATCGCCGAATGACCTTCAGGACGCGCGACTAGCCATGGAACTGCGCCAGATGCGCTATTTCGTACGCGTCGTGGAGCTCGGCAGCATCAGCCGCGCCGCGCTCGACCTGCAACTGGTGCAGTCCGCGCTGAGCCAGCAGATCGGCCGCCTCGAAGGCGAGCTCGCGACTCGGCTGCTGCGGCGCACCAGCAAGGGCATCACGCCGACCGAAGCAGGGCTCGCGTTTTTCCGCGAAGCGCAGCTCGCGCTGCGGCACGCCGACCAGGCCGCGCGCGCGGCGCACGAGTCGCGCCTGACCGGCAGCGTCAGCGTCGGCCTGGCGCCGACCACCGCCTCCGTGCTCGGCGTGCCGCTGATGCTGGCCATGCGCGAGCGCTACTCCGACGTGCGGCTGCACATGGTGTCGGCGCTGTCCGGGCACCTGTCGAACATGCTCAACTCGCGCCAGCTCGACCTCGCGGTGCTGTTCGACACCCATCCGGCGCGGCGCTGGAGCGTCACGCCGCTGCTGCAGGAAAAGCTGTTCCTGATCCAGTCGCGCCGGCATCTGGTGCGCGAATTCGGCGCGAGCGCGCGCATCGCCGAACTGAAGGAGCTGCCGCTGGTGCTGCCGAGCGGGCCGCACGGCCTGCGCAGCACGCTCGACGCCGCCTTTGCGCGCGCCAGGGCCAAGCCCAGGCTGGTCGCCGAGATCGATTCGCTGGCGGTGCTGATGGACGCCGTCGACCATGGCCTGGGATGCACGATCCAGCCCTGGGCCGCCATCGGGCGGCAGGCGGACGCAGCCAGGCGCTTCGTGCTGACCGAGCTTGCCGACCCCGAGGCGAGCCGCCTCAATTCGCTGTGCAGCCTGTCGGACGACGAGCTGTCGCCGGCCGGCCTCGCCGCGCGCGTGGTGCTGGCCCAGTGCGTGCGCGACCTGGTGGGCGCCGGCCGCTGGGGCGGGGCGACGCTGGCGGCGGCGTAGGGAAGCTCTGACCAAAGCCCGCCGTCCCTACGGGCTCGGGCAACAACGGGCGCTTTGCGCACCAAGTTCCTGGCCGGTGCGTCCAGCACCGGCTGCGAAACGTTGGCGCACAAATCATCCCGTTCCTGCCTCGAGCGCGCGCGACGCGATTTGTTCAGAGCTTCCCCGTCATCACGATTCGTGATACCGCCGAGCGCCGTCCCGGCTGTCGCCGCCGCGCCCGCGCCAGTACAGTTCATGACGTCGAAAGGCCCGGGGCGCGGCAGCGCCTCGACCGGGGCCCCGGGAGAAAACAATTGATCGATGTCCTTGTGATCGGCGGCGGCAACGCCGCGCTCTGCGCCGCGCTGATGGCGCGCGAGGCCGGCGCCAGCGTGCTGCTGCTGGAGGCCGCCCCGCGCGAATGGCGCGGCGGCAACTCGCAGCACACCCGCAACCTTCGCTGCATGCACGACGCGCCGCAGGACGTGCTGGTCGATGCCTACCCGGAAGAGGAGTTCTGGCAGGACCTGCTCAAGGTCACCAAGGGCGTGACCGACGAGAAGCTGGCGCGCCTGGTGATCCGCGAGTCCTCCACCTGCCGCGGCTGGATGCGCAAGCACGGCGTCAACTTCCAGCCGTCGCTGTCCGGCACCTTGCACCTGTCGCGCACCAACGCCTTCTTCATGGGCGGCGGCAAGGCGCTGGTCAACGCGTATTACCGCAGCGCCGAGGAGCTCGGCGTTCAGATCCGCTACGAAGCGCCGGTGGACCGGCTGGAACTGGAGGGGGGGCGCTTCGTCGCGGCGCACTGCAAAGGCGAGCGCATCGCGGCGAAAGCCTGTGTGCTGGCGGCCGGCGGCTTCGAGTCCAACCGCGAATGGCTGCGCGAGGCCTGGGGCCGGAACGAACTGGGCGAATGGCCGGCCGACAACTTCCTGATCAGGGGCACGCGGTTCAACCAGGGCGTGCTGATCAAGTACATGATGGAAGCGGGCGCCGACATCATCGGCGACCCCTCGCAGTCGCATTGCGTGGCGATCGACGCCCGGGCGCCGCTGTACGACGGCGGCATCTGCACCCGCGTCGACTGCGTGTCGCTGGGCGTCATGCTGAACCAGGCCGGGCTGCGCTTCTACGACGAAGGCGAGGACTTCTGGCCCAAGCGCTATGCGATCTGGGGCCGGCTGGTCGCGCAGCAGGCCGGCCAGATCGGCTACTGCATCATCGACAGCAAGGCCATCGGCCGCTTCATGCCGCCGGTGTTTCCCGGCGAGAAGGCGGACACCTTGCCCGAGCTGGCCGCGAAGCTTGGCCTGCCCGTCGCGACCTTCATGCAGACCGTCTCCGATTTCAACGCGGCCTGCCGGGTCGGCGACTTCGACCACACGGTGCTCGACGACTGCCACACCGAAGGGCTCGCGCCGCCCAAGACCCACTGGGCCCGCCCCATCGACACGGCGCCGTTCTACGGCTACGCGCTGCGGCCCGGCATCACCTTCACTTACCTCGGATTGAAGACCAACGACCAGGCCGCCGTGCACTTCGGCGGCGAGCCGAGCGGCAACCTGTTCGTCGCCGGCGAGATGATGGCCGGCAACGTGCTGGGCCAGGGTTACACGGCCGGCGTCGGCATGAGCATAGGCACGGCCTTCGGCCGGATCGCCGGCACCCAGGCCGCCGCCGCGGCACTGAAGCAAGAGGAGCGCATCCATGCAGCAGCTTGACGCGCTCGCGCGCGACGCGGTCGCGCTGGCCCAGGGCGAACCGGTGTCGCTGACGGCAGGCGAGGCCGAAGTCGCGCGCCAGATGCAGGTGTGCAACGCCTGCCGCTACTGCGAGGGCTTTTGCGCCGTGTTCCCGGCGATGACGCGCCGGCTGGATTTCGCCAAGGCGGACATCCATTACCTGGCCAACCTGTGCCACAACTGCGGCGCCTGCCTGCACGCGTGCCAGTACGCGCCGCCGCACGAGTTCGCGGTGAACGTGCCGCGGGCCATGGCGCAGGTGAGGCAGCAGACCTACACCGACTACGCCTGGCCCACGGCGTTCGGCGCGCTGTACCGTCGCAACGGCCTGACGGTGGCGCTGGCCACCGGCCTGGGCCTCGCGCTGTTCCTGGTGCTGGTGCTGGCCTGGCGCGGGACGCTGGTCCACGAGCCGCTGGCCGGCAACTTCTACGCGGTGTTCCCGCACAACATGCTGGTCGCGATGTTCGGCGCGGTGTTCGGCTTCGCCCTGCTGGCGCTGGCGATGGGCGCCCGGCGCTTCTGGCGCGAGTGGACGCCGGGGCCCGCCAGCGGCGGGGCCGCGGCCGAAGCGACGCACGACGTGCTGCGCCTCACGTACCTGGACGGCGGCCACGGCAAGGGCTGCAACGAAGCCGACGACCGCTTCACGCTGGCGCGCCGGCGCTTCCACCACTTCACGTTCTACGGCTTCCTGCTGTGCTTCGCGGCGACGAGCGTCGCCACGCTGTACCACTACCTGCTGGGCTGGCCGGCGCCATATCCGGTGACCAGCCTGCCGGTGGTGCTGGGCACCCTGGGCGGCATCGGCCTCCTGGTCGGGCCGGCCGGGCTGCTGTGGCTGAACCTGCGGCGCCATCCGCTGCACGGCGACCCGGCGCAGCGTCCCATGGACCGCGCGTTCATCACGCTGTTGTTCTGCAACGCCCTGACCGGCCTCGCGCTGCTGGCGTGGCGCGACACCGGCGCGATGGCCTCGCTGCTGGCCGTGCACCTGGGGTTCGTGATGGGCCTGTTCCTGACGCTGCCCTATGGCAAGTTCGCGCATGCGGTGTACCGCGCCGCCGCGCTGATGAAGCACGCGATCGAGAAGCGGCAGCCGAACAGGCTGGCGCTGGGGGCGGACTGAGGCCGCGGCGGCGCGTCGTCAGTCGAACCAGCGCGCCAGCAGCGTGTTGATCTCGTTGGCCCGTTCGTACTGAACCCAGTGGCCGGCCCCCGGCACGACCACGCACCGTCGTTCCGGGTGGCCATGCCCCAACGCCAGCGCCGTCGCCGCGCCGCTGGCCGTGGGATCGTGTTCGCCCCAGGCCATCAGAACTGGAATTTGCAGCTTGTCCAGGGCCCGGCGCGTCGCGTCGGTATGCGACAACTGCTTGCTGCGCAGCCGCGTGCGCTCGCTGGCCGATCGATGCACCAGCATCGCCAGCGCGTCGAGCGCCGCCGGCTCGTGCAGCATCAGTTCGGCCAGGTTGTGCCGGTGCGCCTGCTCCTGCGCGGACCCGGGCTCCAGCGTGCGCCAGTTCTTCAGCGCCAGCTGGCGCCGCTGCAGGCCGTGGCCGGTGGCGCCCAGCAGCGCGAGCCGCCGCACGCGGCCGCGCGCCAGCGCGAGGTTGGAGGCCAGCACCGAGCCGAACGAGAACGCCGCCACGTCGATCTCGCGCTCGCCGCCCACCAGCTCGGCGACGTTGTGCTGCAGCGTCGCCACCAGCCGCTCCAGGTTCGCGGGCGGCGCGACCTCGTCGGAGTCGCCGCAGCCCGGCAGGTCCGGCAACCAGAGCTGGTGCCGCCCGGCCAGTGGCTCGATGTTGCGCACCCAGTGCAGCCAGCTGCCGTTGCCGCCGTGCAGCAGCACCAGCGGCGGTCCGCTGCCGATACGCCGCCAGCGGATGCGCGAGCCCTCGAAGCGGGCGTCGACGCTTGCCGCACGCTGCTCGAGGCGGGCGACCAGCGCCCGTGCGTCGTCTTCGCTTTGGGACACCCGTTCAGTCCAGGCTGAGCTTGATGGACTTGATCAGCTTGCCGTATTCGCCGTGCTCGCGCGCCAGGTAGCTGGCGAACTCGCCCGAGGTGCCGCCGACGACCACCGCGCCTTGCGCCACCAGCTTCTCGCGCACGTCCGGCGCGGCCAGTGCCTTGGCCACTTCGCGCTGCAGCTTCTCGACGACCTGCGGCGGTGTCTTCGCCGGCGCCAGCAGGCCGGACCAGGAGTTGATCTCGACGCCGGGCAGGCCCACTTCGGCCATGGTCGGCACGTCCGGCAGTTGCGGCAGGCGCTGCGGTGCCGCCACGGCCAGCGCGCGCAGCTTGCCGGACTTGAAGTGCGGCACCGAGGACAGCGACGTCATGAACCCCATCGCCACCTGGCCGCCCAGGAGGTCGTTCAGCGCCGGCGCGGCGCCCTTATACGGCACGTGGATCAACTGGATGCCGGCCTTCTGCTGCAGCAACTCGCCGGCCAGGTGCTGCGAGCCGCCGGCGCCGGACGACGAGTAGCTCAGCCGGCCGGGCTCCTTCTTCGCCGCGGCGAGCAGTTCGGCCATGGTCTTGTACGAATCGGGACGCACCGCCAGGATGCAGGGCGCGGACATCACCTGGCTGACCGGGTCGAAGCTTTTCAGCACGTCGAACTTGAGGTTCCTGTACAGGTGCCCGTTGATCGCGATCGGCGCGGCCGCCATCAGCAGCGTATGGCCGTCCGGCGCTGCGGCCGCGACGATCTCGGAGGCCAGGTTGGAGCCGGCGCCGGCCTTGTTCTCGACGACGAAGCTCTGGCCGAAGGCGGCCTGCAGCCTGGCCGCGATCAGGCGGGCGGCGAGGTCGGTGGGGCCGCCGGCGGAAAAGCCGACGACGATCTTGACGGGGCCGTTCGGCCACTCCGCACCGGCCTGGGCCCGCACGAGCGGCGCCATGCCGCCGAGCGCGAGGGCGGCGGCGCCGGTGAGAACTTGTCTGCGATTGGGAGTCATCCCTGGTCTCCTGTTGATGGTGAGTTCAGCGTGCGCCGGCGCGCGGCGTCCGTCCGGATTCTGGCCCGGCACGCGAGTCATCGTGCCTCGCGGTTTCCCCATGCCGGCCGCGCGGCGGCTGTGGGGGTCATCACGGATCGTGATGGCTGCGCCGGGAGGCGACACCTAAAATCCTCCGACCATGCGCGGGCGTGCGTGGTCCCGAACCGAGGAGTAGTGCGATGGCTGAAGAGATGGCCGGCAGGGCCGGCGAAACCTGGGACGAGATCGTCGTCCGGGTCCTGAAGGCGAACGAGGTGAAGCTGGTCGCCTACGTGCCGGACAAGGTGCTCGCGCCCGTCATCAAGCGCCTCCAGGCCGACGACTACTTCACGGTGATCAGCCCGGCGCGCGAGGAAGAGGCAGTGGGCATCGTGACCGGCGCCTACATGGCGGGGCTGCGCGGCATCGTGCTGATGCAGACCAGCGGCTTCACGACGCTGGCCAACGTGCTGGCCTCGCTCACCGTGCCGTGCCAGATCCCGCTGGTGATGATGATTTCCGAGCGCGGCACGATCGGCGACCACCAGCTGGGACAGGCCATCGTCTGCCGCACCATGCGCCCGATCCTGGAGACGCTGGGCATCGAGCACTTCGCGATCCAGCGCCTGGAGGACGTCGAGTTCGTCACCGACCGGATGATCAAGCAGGCCTTCACCACGCAGGCCGGCGCCGCCCTGATCATGTCGCCGCTGCTCACCAGCCGCGGCAAGAAGAGCTACTGAGGAGCGCGCGATGCAAGACACCACCCTGATCTCCACCACCCGCGACGCGGTGAAGGTGATGAATCGCTCCGACCTCACGCGCCGCCTGGTCGCGAAGCTGAAGAAGGAAGAAGCCGTCGTCGGCGGCATCGGCCACACCCACTTCGACCTGTGGGCCGCCGGCCAGCGCCCGACCAACTTCTACATGCTGGGCAGCATGGGCCTGGCCGCGCCGATCGCGCTGGGCGTCGCCATGGCGCAGCCGCAGCGCCAGGTGTTCGCCCTCGAAGGTGACGGCTCGCTGCTGATGCAGCTCGGCGCCCTCGGCACGATCGCCGCCGTCAATCCGCGCAACCTCGCCGTGATCGTGTGGGACAACGGGGCCTACCAGATCACCGGCGCGCAGCCGACGATGACGTCCACCAACGTCGACCTGGTCGCCATCGCCAAGGGCGCCGGCATCGCGCGCAGCACCTGGGCGAAGGACGAGTCGCACTTCGAATCGCTGGTGGACCTGGCGCTCAAGGGCGACGGGCCGATCTTCATCTGCGCGCGCACCGACAACCAGCCGCCGGCCGGCGTGACCGAGCGCGACGCCAACAAGATCCGCATCCGGTTCATGGAAGGCATGTTGAACGGGAGCAGCCGGGCATGAACGGCCAGCTGCTGATCGGCGGCCAGTGGGTCGCGGGCGCCTCCAGCGAAGCGCTCAAGGACAAGTACAGCGGCGACGTGTACGGCCAGATGGCCGTCGCGTCCGCCGAACAGGTGACGGCGGCCGTCAGCGGCGCCATCGAGGGACAGCGGCAGTCCACCTTGAGCCCGTACCAGCGCTTCCAGATCCTGTCGCGGGCCGCGCGCCTGCTGGAAGGCCGCATCGAGCCGCTGATCGAGCTGATGCGGCACGAGGCCGGCTTCACCCGCGCCGACGGCGACAACGAGGTGCGCCGCTGCATGCAGACGCTGGAGCTCTCGGCCGAGGAAGCCAAGCGCCTGAACGGCGACATGGCGCCGCTGCAGGCCGGCGACGGCGTCAAGAACCGCTTCGGCTTCACCATCCGCGCGCCGCGCGGCGTGGTGTGCGCCATCACGCCGTTCAACTCGCCGCTCAACGTGCTGGCGCACAAGGTCGGTCCGGCGCTGGCCGGCGGCAACGCGGTCGTGGTCAAGCCGTCGGAGTTCACGCCGCTCACGGCCATCGAGCTGTGCAAGGTGCTGATCGAAGCCGGGCTGCCCGCGAACCTGCTGGCGCTGCTGCACGGCGAGGGCGCCGTGGTGGGCCCGCAGTTGCTCGCCGACCAGCGCATCGCCTTTTACGCGTTCACCGGCAGCACGCGGGTGGGCCGGCAGATCCAGGCCGCCGCGGGCCTGCGCCGCACCCAGCTGGAACTGGGCAGCATCGCCAGCACCATCGTGTGCCACGACGCGAACATGGACCTCGCCATCCCCAAGATCCTCAGCGCCGGGCTGCGCAAGGCGGGGCAGGTCTGCACCTCGGTGCAGCGCCTGTACGTGGACCGGCGCATCGTCGATGCGTTCGTGCCGAAGCTGGTCGACGCCGCGCGGAAGATGAAGGCCGGCGATCCGGCCGATCCGGCGACCATCATCGGCCCGATGATCAGCCTGCACCACGCGGAGCGCGCGCAAGGCTGGGTGGATGCCGCCGTCGCCGCCGGCGCGAAGCTGCTCACCGGCGGCAAGCGCGAAGGCAGCGTGATGCAGCCAACGGTGCTGACCGACGTGCGCGACGACATGAAGGTGGTGTGCGAGGAAATCTTCGCCCCGGTGGTGTCGGTGGTGCCGTTCGACGGCATAGCCGAAGCCGTGGCGAAGGCGAACAACCAGTCGTTCGGCCTGGCCGTCGGACTGTTCACGAGCAACCTGCACACGGCGTTCAAGGCCGCCCGTGAACTGCGCTTCGGCGGCGTGCACATCAACGAAGCGTCCAGCGCCCGCGTCGACGCCATGCCGTTCGGCGGCGTCAAGGACAGCGGCTTCGGCTGGGAAGGCCCGGCCTACGCCATCCGCGAGATGACGGAGGAGCGGCTGGTCACGGTCGCCTACTGAGCGCCACGGAGCTTCATCATGATCATCGACGAATTCGCCCGCTACGCGCAGCTCGAAGCCGGCCGCCCGTTGTCGCCGGTAGTCAGCCACCACGCCAAGCGCGCGCTGATCGACTGGTTCTCGGCGCTGTTCCCCGGCATCGGCGTTGCGCCGAATGCCCAGCTGCTGAAGGCCCATGCCGCCGAACTGGGACACGGCCGCTCGAGCCTGCCGGGCCAGCGCACCAGCGCCTTTCCCGCCACTGCCGCCTGGATCAACGGCAGCGTGTCGCACGCCGTGGAGTTCGACGACATCTTCCGTGACGCGGTCTACCACCCGGGTTGCCCGACCATCGGCGCCGCGCTGGCGGTTGCCGAGGACCGCGGCGCCAGCGGCGAGCAGCTGCTCAAGGCGATCACGATCGGCTACGAGATCTCCACCCGCATCGGCGCGGCCGTGCAGCCTTCGCACTACAAGTTCTTCCACACCACCGGCACCGTCGGCTGCTTCGGCGGCGCCGCGGCGACGGCCGCCCTGACCGGCCCCGGCAATGCGGACGTCATGCGCCATTCGCTGGCGACCGCGGCGTCGTTCGCTTCCGGCCTGCAGCAGGCATTCCGCTCCGACGCCATGACCAAGGCGCTGCACGCGGGCCATGCCGCCTGGGTCGGCGTCACGGCCGGCGTGGGCGCGGCGAGCGGCATTACCGGCGCGCTCGACATCCTGGAAGGCGCGGCCGGTTTCGGCGCGGCGCTGTCCGACGATCCGAAGTGGGAGCGCGCCGCCGACGGCCTCGGCACGCGCTACAACATCACGGCCATCACCCAGAAGAACCACGGTTGCTGCGGCCACACCTTCGCCGCGATCGACGCGATGCTGGACATCCGGGCGCAGCATCGCATCGACCCGGCGCAGGTGGAGGCTATCCGCGTCGACACCTACAAGACGGCGCTGGACGTCACCGGCAACTTCGAGCCGCGCACGGCGTTCGAGGCCAAGTTCAGCCTGCCTTACGTCGTCGGCCACGCGCTGCTGTACGGCGCGGTGCGGCTCAACGCCTTCGAGGACCAGCGGCTGGCGGACATCGCGATCCGCGCACTCATGGCCAGGACAAGGCTGGTTGCCGATCCGGACCTCAGCGCGAAATTCCCCAACGTGCGCGCGGCGCGGGTGACGGTGCAGTTGCGCAACGGCCAGGTGATCGAGCAGTTCGCGCCGTGCCGCAAGGGCGATCCGGAGGCGCCGCTTACCGACGCCGACCTGAACGACAAGTTCCTGGAACTGGCATCGCCGGTGATCGGCGCCGAGCCGGCGCGAGCGCTGCTCGACCAGCTCTGGCACCTGGAACGGCAGGACCTCGCGGCGCTGAAGCTGCGCAGCCTGTGACGACCGCATTCACCACAACGAGGAGCAACCCCGCATGAAGTCCTTCGCCCCCACTCGCCAGCAGTTCCTGGGCGCCTTGCTGGCGGCTGCCGTCGCCGTGGCCGCCCCGAACGCGGTGGCTGCCGACCCGTATCCGGCCAAGCCGGTGAAGATCGTCGTGGCGTTCACGGCCGGCGGCACCACCGACATCCTGGCGCGCGCCGTCGGCCAGAAGCTGCAGGAGAAGCTCGGCCAGCCGTTCGTCATCGACAACAAGCCGGGCGCCGGCGGCAACCTGGGCACCGAGTTCGTCGTGCGTTCGGCGCCGGACGGCTACACCCTGATCGTCGACTCGGTCGGCCCGATCGCGATCAACCAGACGCTGTACAAGACCCTGTCGTACGACCCGTTGAAGGACCTCGTCCCCATCGTCCAGATCGCCGACGTGCCCAACGTGCTGGTGGTGCATCCGTCGGTGTCAGCGAAGACCTTCGACGAGTTCGTCGCCTACCTCAAGGCCAATCCCGGCAAGCTCAATTACGGCTCCACCGGCGTCGGCACCTCGGCCCACCTCTCCAGCTACATGTTGACGCAGCGGGTCGGCGCCGAAGCGCTGCACGTGCCGTACAAGGGTGCGACGGCCCTGAACGACCTGCTGGCCGGCCGCCTGCAATTCATGTTCGCCACCATCCCCTCGGTGATCCAGCACATCAAGGCCGGCAAGCTGCGCGCCCTGGCCGTGTCCAGCGCGAAGCCTTCGCGCTCGCTGCCGGGCATTCCGGCGGTGGCCGAAAAGGGCTTCCCCGGCTTCGAGGCGGGCTCGTGGTTCGGCTTCTTCGCGCCCAAGGGGACGCCGCCGCAGGTGATCGCGACCATCAACAAGGCCGTCAACGACGTGCTGCCGGGGCTGGAGGAGCAGCTGGTGCGCGAAGGCGCGGACCCGGTCGGCGGCACGCCGGAGCAGTTCGGCAAGTTCACCCAGGCCGAGTACGAGAAGTGGAAGGCCGTGGTGAAGGCTTCGGGCGCTACGGCTCAATAAGCCCGGCTCGCCTGACCAGGACGGGCAGCCTTGTGCTGCCCGTTTCATTCTTGCGTACGTCTGCCTGTATCCGGCAATTCAGACAGTGGCCCCGCCGCCCCCGTCGAAGTTGATCGCCGTCCCCGTGATGTAGCTCGCCCGGTCCGACACCAGGAACGCGAACAGGTCGGCGAACTCGGTCGCCTGCGCCACGCGTCCCAACGGCACGCGCTCTTTCGCCAGCCGCGCGTAGTGCGCCTCCAGGTCGCCGCCCTTGGCCATGCGGTCGATCTGCGCGCTGTGCACCAGTCCGATGCAGATGGTGTTGACGCGCACGTTGTCGGGCGCGTATTCGCAGGCCAGGGCCTTGGTCAGGTTGATGCCGGCGGCGCGGCTCACCGAGGTGGGCAGGCTGCGCGCCTTGGGCGTCTTGCCGCTGACGGTGGTGATGTTCACGATGCGGCCGTCGCGCTGCCGTTGCATGTGCGGCAGCACCAGCCGGCACATGCGCACGGCGCCCATCACCTTCAGCTCCCAGTCCGCCTGCCACTTGCCGTCGTCCACGTCGGCGAATCCCGCGGCCGCCGAGGTGCCGGCGTTGTTGAGCAGGATGTCGACCCGGCCCCAGCGTTGCAGCGCGGCCTGGGCCAGCCGCTCGCAATCGGCGGCCACCGTGACGTCGGCCGGCACCGCCAGCACGTCGGCGCCGGTGGCGGCGCGGATCTCGTCGGCGGCGCGCTGCAGGTGTTCGGCCCGGCGCGCGGCGATCGCCACCTTGGCTCCTTCGGCCGCCAGCTTCAGCGCGCTCGCGCGGCCGAGCCCGTCGCTGCCGCCGGTGATGATCGCGATCTTGTCCTTGAGGCCCAGTTCCAGCATGCGTTGCTCCTCGTGAAATGCGCGGCGCGACGGCGCCGTCGAACGGCAAGTGTAGAGCGCGCGCTTTGCCCCGCTGACCGCAGGCGGTATCCTGCGGCCATGCAGATCGATCCTTCCATCGTGCGCGAATTCGCGCCCACCGGCAGCCTGCGCGCAGCCCTCAACATGGGCAATCCCGTGCTCGCCCACAGCCGCACGTCGCCCGAGCGGCCGGCCGGCGTCACCATCGACCTCACGCGCCGCCTTGCGCGGATGCTGGGGGTGGAAGCGCAGTTGCTGCAGTACGAAACGGCCGCGAAATCCGGGGCTGCCGTCGCCGCCGGCGAAGCCGACATCGGATTCATGGCGATCGATCCCAAGCGCGCGGAGACGATCCATTTCACGTCGCCGTACGTGCAGATCGAAGGCTGCTACATGGTGCGCGAGGCGTCCGCGCTGCAGCGCAACGAGGAAGTCGACCGCGCCGGAACCCGCGTGGTGGTGGGCGAGGGCAGCGCCTACGAGTTGTTCCTCAGCCGGCACCTGCAGCACGCCAAGCTGGTGAAGGTGGCCACGTCGGAAGCGGTGGTCGAGGCGTTCCTGGCCGACCCGGCGATCGAAGTGGCGGCCGGCGTGCGCCAGCAGCTCGAGGCGGACTCACGCCGCGTGGGCGGCGTGCGACTGCTGCCGGGCCGCTTCATGGTGATCGAGCAGGCGATGGCGATGCCGCGCGGGCGCAGCGACGCGGCGCAGGCCCTGCTCGAATCCTTCATCGTGGAGCAGCGCCGCAGCGGGTTCGTGCGCGAGGCGCTGCAGCGCCACGGCATAGAAGGCGCGACGGCGCTCCACTGACCCGGCCCAGGAGGCACCCTCACCCCCGCCCTCTCCCGCAAGCGGGAGAGGGAGTCCAGACCGCCGGCGCGGCTAGAACTGGAACAGCGTCAGCCCCAGCCCCAGGCTGGTCTGGCGGTGGTTGTAGTCCAGCAGCGTTTCGCCGTAGCCGGTGAACACCTGCGCGTACCAGCGCAGCCCGGCGGGCTGCTTCACGCTCACCGGATAGGTCCAGTCGAACTGCAGCGAACCGCGATCCAGCGCGCGCGGGTGAGTGCGCCAGGTGAGCGACGCCGTGGCCAGCCCCGGCAACCAGGAAGCCATCACCTCCGTGTTGCCGATGTGGCGCGACATGTCCGGGTTGTCGTCGTTGGTCTTCTCGCCGAGGCGCCGGAAGCCGCGCAGCACCAGCCCGAATTCGCCATGGTCGAAGGCCGCCGACGCATATACGCGGTTCCAGCTGCGCGAGAGCGAGCCGCCCTGGCCGTTGGACTGGTGTGCGATGCCCAGCTGTGCCATGCGCCACTGCCAGCCGCCCGGCAAGGCGCCCAGGCGCGGCGGCACCGGAATCACGTAGATCGCCTCGGGCTGGTAGTCGGTGCTGCGAAACGGCGACGATTCCTGCCGGTTCCACACCTGCCACAGCGAGCGCTGGGTGAAGGCGAACCACAGGTCGGCATCGGGCAGCACGAGTCCCTCGGCGACCTTGGCGCGCAGCGACACCTGCATCTTGGCTTCCAGCGGCTTGTAGTCCGGGCGCCCGGTGGTGACGCCGCGCGTCGGGCTGGTCGGCGTGCGGTTGATGCTGCTGGTGGCGTGCAGGGGCAGGATGAAATTGGGCAGGTAGGTGCGCACGACGAAGGTGCCGCGCTTGGCCTCTGGCGTCAGCTCCCAGGCCTTGGTGAAGGCCGTGGACACCAGCAGGGTTTCTGGCCGGTCGGCCGGCTGCGCCGGCTCGGTCGGCGCGGCGGCCACCGGCCTGGCCGCCGGCCCGGCCGGCTTGCGCTCGCGAAAGAGCCGGTCGTAGCAGGCCAGCCGCAACTGGTTGTCGGCCTCCATGACGCACTCGGCGACGCCTTGCGCCGCGCCCGTGGTCGACCAGGCCAGGGCAGCCACGCCGAGCCACCATGCCTGCCGCCGCGCGGCGGTCGTTCTTCGCATTCGCGCTTCTCCTGTCATTCAGTCCGGCCACGATTTCTTCTTGAGCGCCGCGACCAGGTAGTCCACCAGCAACCGCACCTTCGGCAGGACGTGCTTGCGCGTAGGGTACAGCGCGTAGACGCCCAGTTCGACGCCGCGATACTGCGGCATCAATTCCACCAGGGCGCCGGAGCGCAGGTCGTCGCCGACCAGAAAGGTGGGCTGGATGATGATGCCCTGGTGGCCGAGCGCCGCGGCGCGGCAGGTGTCGCCGCTGTTGGTGCGCATGCGCGGCTCCACCTTCACCGCGACGGTCCCTTCGGGGCCCTCGAACGACCACGTGTCGCCGGTGGACAGCAGGCTGTAGGCGATGACCGTGTGCCGTGCGAGCTCCGCCGGGTGCGTGGGCGTGCCGTGCGCCTTGAGGTATTTCGGCGAGGCGCACAGCACCGAGCGGGTCGAGGACAGCTTGCGGCCGACCAGCGATGAGCTCGGCAGGCGCGCCACGCGCACGGCCAGGTCGAAACCCTCTTCCACCAGGTCCACCATGCGATCGGAGAGCGTCACGTCCAGCACCACGTCGGGATGCCGCGCCATGAAGCCGGCCCACAGCGGCGCCAGGTGCAGCAGCCCGAACGACACGGGGGCACTCACCTTCAACTGGCCCGAGGCCTTGCCGGTGCGCGACGTGATCTCGGCCTCGGCCTCTTCCAGCTCGCCGAGCAGCTCCTTGCAGCGGGCGTAGAACACCTCGCCTTCCTCGGTCAGCGACAGCCGCCGCGTCGTGCGGTGGAGCAGCCGCACGCCCAGCCGCGCCTCGAGCTCGGCGACGTGGCGCGACACCGCCGGCTTGGACATCTCCAGCGCATCGGAGGCACCGACGAAACTGCCGGCATCCACGACGGCCGCGAAGACGCTCATTTCCTGGAATCGGTCCACGGCACCTCCTTCGCGGTCAGGCCGCGCGCTGGCAGAAGCCGTCGAGCACGTTGACGGCGTTGATTCCCACTTCGGCGACGGCGTAGCCGCCTTCGAACACGAAGGCCGTCGGCAGGCCCGCCGCCGCGAGGTCCTCGCCGACCCTCAGGTAGTCGGGGCTCGCCAGCCGGAACCCGGAGATCGGATCGCCTTCGAACGTGTCGACGCCCAGCGACAACACCAGCGCCTGCGCGCCGAACGCGCGGATCGCCTGCAACGCCTGCGCCAGCGCGCTGCGCCAGCTGTCGAAACCGGTACCGCGGGCCAGCGGCAGGTTGAGGTTGCAGCCGGCCCCGTCGCCCAGGCCTCGCTCGTCGGCGTGACCCAGGTAGAACGGGTATTCGGTGCGCGGATCGCCATGGACGCTGGCGAAGAAGACGTCGCCGCGGCCGTAGAAGATCGACTGCGTGCCATTGCCGTGGTGGTAGTCGATGTCGAGCACCGCCACCCGGTCCAGCCCGCCGTCGCGCAGCGCCTGCGCCGCGATCGCCGCGTTGTTGAGAAAGCAGTAGCCGCCGAAGAAGTCGGCGCCGGCATGGTGGCCGGGCGGCCGGGTCAGCGCGAAGGCGGCGCGATCGCCCGCCAGCAGCCGCTGCGCGGCGGCGACCGCGCAATCGGCTCCCTTGCGCGCCGCCGTCCAGGTGCCCGCCGTCAGCGGGCTGCCCGCGTCGAACGAGAACAGGCCCAGCCGCGCCGGAAAGCTGGCCGGCAGGACGTCGCTGCGGAAGGTGCGGATCGGCCAGCAGGACGGGATGGCGTCGCGGCTCGCGTTGGCCGGATCCAGCGCCACCCACTCGTCCCAGGCGCCGGCCAGGAAGTCGAGATAGCGGCGGGCATGGACGCGCGCGATCGGGTCGTCGCCGCAGGCCGGCGGGGCCTGCACCGGTCCCAGCGCGCGCGCCCGCAGTTCGGCCAGCACGTGGTCGACGCGGGCCGGCACCTCGAAGCAGGGCACCATCGCGCCGCGGAACATCTCCAGCTTGCCGTGGTGCAGCGCGTGCAGGTCGTTGTGGAAGGTGATCATGGAGATTAGCCCAAAATTCGAAACAGTGAATGCCGCTGACGCAAGTTTATCTCTTGTCGTTGAATATTTAAAGTTCATCCCATGCCGCGGACGAATCCCTTCCGAGGCACACGGGCCGGGTCACCAGCCGCCCGGCCCCTCCACCGCAACGACCTCAAGGATCCATCATGAACCGCAATTCCGTTTTCGCCCTCGTTCTCGCCGCCGCCGCCACCACCGCGTTTGCCGACGACATCACCATCGACACGACGCCGTTCGTCTCCACCAGGACGCGCGCCGAAGTGCAGGCCCAGCTGCAGCAGCGCGGCCCCAACGTGTGGTCCACCCAGTACAACCCGCTGGCCCACTTCAGCGCCCAGCGCAGCCGCGCCGACGTGGTGGCCGAGTACCTGGCGTCGCGCCGCGAAGTCGCCGCGCTCACCGCCGAGGACAGCGGCTCGGCCTTCCTGGTGCGCAACCGCGACGCTCGCGCCCAGGCCGTCCGCCTCGCCGGCCAGCCGACGCAGGCGCAGTAACCGCTTCACCACCGACCGGACGGGCCCCGGGGGGCCTGTCCTCCCAACTTTCACGGAGCACTCCATGAGCAATCGACTGATTGAGAGCATCGCCTCGACCGACGCCGGCCTCGCGCCGCTGGCCCTGCGCCTTCCCGTCGGCTTCATCTTCATCGCGCACGGCGCGCAGAAGCTGTTCGGCTGGTTCGGCGGCTACGGCCTCGAAGGCACCGGGCAGTGGCTGGGGTCCATCGGCCTCGCTCCGGGCTACCTCATGGCCTTGCTGGCCGGCGGCGCCGAGTTCTTCGGCGGCCTTGCGCTGGTGCTCGGCCTGCTCGTGCGGCCCGCGGCTGCGGCGCTCGCCTTCGCCATGCTGGTCGCGATCTTCAGCGTCCACATCGACAAGGGGTTGTTCATGGCCAACAACGGCTACGAATTCGCCCTCGTCATGTTTGCCGCCTCGCTGTCGCTGCTGGTCAGCGGCGCCGGGCGGGCCTCGGCCGATGCCGCGCTGGTTGCAGCGGCCCGCGACTGACAAGCACAACCGCGCTCATTTCCGGGAAACCATGATGCATCGCCAACCCACCTTGTTCGTCTCGCACGGCGCCCCCACCTTCGCGCTGGAGCCGGGCCTGGCCGGTCAGCGCCTGCGCCAGCTGGGGCGCGCGCTCGAGCGGCCGGCCGCGGTGCTGGTGGTGTCGCCCCACTGGATGACGCCGACCGCGCGGGTCGGCACGGCCGCTCGGCCGGACACCATCCACGACTTCGGCGGGTTCGACCCGGCGCTCGACGACCTGCGCTATCCGGCGCCAGGCCATCCCGACCTGGCGCAGCGGGCGATCGAGGTGCTGCGTGCGGCCGGCTGGCCGGCGCATGCCGAGGAACGCCGGGGCCTGGACCATGGCGCCTGGGTGCCGCTGCTGCACCTGCTGCCGCAGGCCTACGTGCCGGTGTTCCAGGTTTCGCTGCCGTCGCGCCTCGACCCCGAAGCCGCCTGGGCCTTCGGCGCCGCGCTGGCGCCGCTGGCCAGTGAAGGCGTGCTGATCGTGGGCTCGGGCAGCCTGACCCACAACCTGTACGAGTTCCGCATGGCGCAGGGCGCCGGCGAGCGCTACGCCGCCGAATTCGCGCACTGGATGCGCGAGGCGGTGGCCAGTGGCGACTGCGAGCGGCTGCAGTTCGCCCTGGAGCGCGCGCCCCATGCCAGCCGGGCGCATCCGACGGCGGAGCACTTCTGGCCATTGCTGGTGGCTGCCGGCGCTGCCGCATCGCGCCGCCCGGCCACGGTGATCGACGGCGGCATCGTCCACGGCGTGCTGGCGATGGATGCCTACGTGTTCGGCGCGGCGATCGACGGGTTGGGCGGCACGGCCCGAGCCGAGCCGCTGGTGCAGCGCGCCTGACCGGCGTCGCGCGAGCTCAGTGCAGCGTAGCCTGCGCCCGCCCGGCCTCGAAAGCCTGCGCATTCAGCCGCGCCAGCGCCTGCTTGCCGGCGAAGCGCCGCAGCACCTCGTCGAGCAGTGCCTGCGCCTCGAACGGCAGGCAGGATGCCGCCGCGCCGAGCATCACCGTGTTGGCCAGGCGCACGTCGCCCAGGCCGACGGCAATGCCGGTGGCGTCGATCGCCGATGCCTCGTAACCGAGCGCGCGCACCGAGCCCACCGGATCGTCGGGATAGGTGGCACGGCCGCTGCTGACCACCGGTGGCACGGCGCGCAAGGTGTTGACCACCGCGCGTCCCCGTGGCGCCAGCCAGTGGCACCAGCGCAAGGCCTCGGCCGACTCGAGCGCCAGCAGGACGTCGGCCGTGCCGGGCGTGATCTCGCTCGCATGCACCTGTTCGCCGATGCGCACCTGCGAGCTGACGACGCCGCCGCGCTGCGACATGCCGGCGATCTCGGTCTTGCAGGCGTCCCAGCCGGCCCGCAGCGCCACGCGGGCCAGCACCTCGGCGGCGGTCATGACGCCTTGGCCGCCGACGCCGACCACCAGGATGTTCGAGTTCATGCGGGCTCCAGGGCGATGACGCGGCGGGCGGGCTTGGCGATGGCGCCGCGAGCACAGGCCTTGGCGCAGATCTCGCAGCCGGTGCACAGTTGCGGGTCGATCTTCACCCAGGCCAGGTCGACCACCTTGCCCGAGGCGCGCACCTGCTGCTCGCGCCGCGTCGTGAGGACCGCCGGGCAGCCGACGTCCAGGCAGTTGGCGCAGCCGTTGCACTGGTCCTCGTCCACCACCAGCGGCAGGTCGCGGTTGAAGTCCGGCGTGAAGACGCAGGGCCGGCTGGTGATGATCACCGACGGCGCGCTGGCCTTCATCTCCTCGCGCAGCGTCTTGACGAAGACCGGCAGTTCGTAGGGATCGGCGTGGCGGATTCGTTCCGGCCGCACGCCGAGGGCCTCGACCAGTTTCGCGAAGTCGACCTTCACCGGCGCCGCGCCACCGTGCAGGTCGCGGCCGTTGGCCGGGTTGTTCTGGCCGCCGGTCATCGCGGTGGCGCTGTTGTCCAGCAACAGCACCGTCACGTTGGCCTGCTGGTAGGTGAGATTCAGCAGGCCTTGCATGCCCGAATGCAGGAATGTGGAATCGCCGATCACGGCCACCACCGGCCGCGGCGCGGCGTCTCCTGCCTGCGCCTTGGCGACGCCGCCGGCCATGCCCAGCGAAGCGCCCATCGCCAGCACCGTGTCGACCGAGCTCCACGGCGGGCTCGCGCCCAGCGTGTAGCAGCCGATGTCCCCGCAGACGACGGCATTGGGCATGCGCGACAACCAGTAATACACGCCCAGGTAGCCGCAGCCGGCGCACAGCGTGGGCGGCCGCGTGAAGATTCGCTGCGCCGTCACGGCCGGCGGGCTCGCCGCCGGCTCGCCCAGGATGGTGCGGGCGGCGTCGCGCACGTGGCGCGCGCTGATCTCGCCGTACGGCGGCAGCACCGCGCGGCCATGCACGGCCAGGCCGGCGGCCAGCAGTTCGGGCTCGACGACAGGTTCGGACTCCTCGACCACGAGCAGCGTGCCGACGCCGGCGGCGAATTCGCGCACCAGCCCCAGAGGCAGCGGCGCGCTGAGACCCAGCGTCAGCAACGGCGCATCGGGCAGCGCCTCGCGCACCGCATGGCTGACCGGTCCGGAGGCGATCACGCCCAGGCGCCGGTCGGCGCCGGGCGTCACGACGTTCCAGTGCGACTGCTCGGCGACGTCGCGCAGCGCGGCGTCGCGGGCGGCACGGGCTTCCAGCCGCTTGGCCACGTGGCCAGGCGAGAGCACCCAGCGCTCGGCGTTCTTGCGGTATTCGATGGGATCCGGACGCGGCATCGCCGGCTGCAACAGCACGGCACGCTTGACGTGGCACACGCGCGTCGTCAGGCGCAGCAGCACCGGGACTTCGTGGCGCTCCGACAGCTCGAAGGCGTCCCGCGTCATGAGGTACGCCTGCTGCGCATCGGCGGGCTCCAGCACCGGCAGGTGCGCAAAGCGCGACCACACGCGGCTGTCCTGCTCGTTCTGCGAAGAGGAGAAGCCCACGTCGTCGGCGACGGCGATCACCAGCCCGCCGTGCACCCCGGTCAGCGCCGCCGACATGAGCGTGTCGGCCGCCACGTTCAGGCCGACGTGCTTCATCGCGGTGAGCGCCCGCCGCCCCATCAGCGAAGCGCCCAGCGCCACCTCCAGCGCCACCTTCTCGTTGACCGACCACTCGGCATGCACGCCGGGCAAGCGCGAGATCGTCTCGACGATCTCGGTGGACGGCGTGCCCGGATAGGCGGCGGCCACGGCCAGCCCGGCGTCGTGGGCGCCTTGCGCCACCGCCTCGTTGCCTGACATGAACCGGGTCTGCAGCCCGCTGTCGCGCGATCCCATGGCGTCTCCTGGACCTGTTGTTCTCTGGTGATGTTATGGCGCGATCCAGGCAATCCGATTGCGTTGGATGCCGTGGAATCGTCCATACGAGCTATATAGTTGCGCGAACACCCTCAGCGGAGACACCCATGAACCAGCAGGCCCTGGACCGCATCGACCGGCGCATCGTCGACGCCTTGCAGCGCGACGGCCGGCTCGCCAACAACGAACTGGCGGCCCAGGTGAACCTGTCGCCGTCACCGTGCCTGCGCCGCGTGCGCAGCCTGGAGGAGGCGGGCGTGATCAAGCGCTACGTGGCGCTGGTGGATCCGGCCAAGGTGGGGCTGAACATGCTGGCCTACGTCAGCGTCAAGCTGGAGAAGAAGGGCCAGATGCCGGCCGAGGACTTCGCCAGCGCGGTCGAGACCTGGAGCGAGGTGACCGAGTGCTATTCGATGACCGGCGACATGGACTACCTGCTGCGGGTGCAGGTGGAGGACCTGGACCACTTCTCGCGCTTCATCATGGGCAAGCTGCTCAAGCAGTCCGGCGTCGCCGACGTGAAGTCGAGCTTCGCGCTGCAGCGGGTGAAGGAGACGACGGTGCTGCCGGTGTGAGGGCCGGCGCGGCCGCTTGCACCGATTCCATATTTCCACAATAATGGAAATATGGATGAATCAATTGCCGTCGAATCGCTCGCGGCCCTGGCTCAGGTCATGCGCCTGCGCGTCTTCCGGGCCCTGATCGGCGCCGCGCCGGAAGGCATGACGCCCGGCGCCCTGGCCGCGGCGCTGGATGTGCCCGCGTCGACGCTGTCATTCCACCTCAGGGAGCTGCTGCACGCCGGCCTGGTGTCGCAGGAGCGCGAAGGACGCAACCTGATCTACCGCCCGTCGCTCGCCCAGATGAACGAGTTGCTCGGCTACCTGACGGCGCACTGCTGCGAGGCCGGCGGGGGGACGTGTGAGCTGCCGGCCGCGAAGCGGACCGCGCGGCCGAAGAAGGTGGCAGCATGACGGTTCACGTCCTGATCCTGTGCACGCACAACTCGGCCCGGAGCGTGCTGGCCGAAGGCATGCTGAATCACTGGGCTGCAAGGCTGGGCAAGGACGTTCGTGCACACAGCGCCGGCAGCGCGCCGAGCGGCCGGCTCAATCCGCTTGCGCTGGAGGCGCTGCACAACGCCGGCGTGGACACTGCCGGCTATCGCAGCAAGAGCTGGGACGAGTTCACCGGCGACGGCGCGCCGCCGCTGGCTATCGTCATCACGGTCTGCGACAGCGCGGCCGCCGAGCAGTGCCCTGTGTTCTTCGGAGGCAGCGGCCGCCAGCCGTTGAAGGTGCACTGGGGCTATCCGGATCCTTCCAACGCGGACGGAGGAGACGCAGGAAAGCGGCGCGCGTTCGAACTGACGCGCCAGGCCCTCGGCTACCGGATGCTCCAACTGCTCGCCCTGCCGCTGGAGACCATGGAGCCCGCCGCGCTGCGCGAGGCGCTGGCCGAGATCGGCCGCAACTGAACAACCGAAGAATGAACACGACAACCCTTTCCGCCCCGGCCCCCACGTCGGCTTCCATGAGCGTCTTCGAGCGCTACCTCACCGTCTGGGTGTTCCTGTGCATCGTCGCCGGCATCGCGCTGGGCCAGCTCTTTCCCGCGCTGTTCCAGGCTGTCGGCCGCATGGAAGTCGCGCAGGTCAACCTGCCGGTGGGCCTGCTGATCTGGGTGATGATCGTCCCGATGCTGCTGAAGGTGGACTTCGGCGCGCTGCACCAGGTGCGCCAGCACTGGCGCGGCATCGGCGTGACGCTGTTCGTCAACTGGGCGGTCAAGCCGTTCTCGATGGCGCTGCTCGGCTGGATCTTCATCCGCCACGTGTTCGCGCCCTACCTGCCGGCCGACCAGGCGGACAGCTACGTCGCGGGACTGATCCTGCTGGCGGCCGCGCCATGCACGGCCATGGTCTTCGTCTGGAGCCGGCTGACCAACGGCCATCCGCTGTTCACCCTGTCGCAGGTGGCGCTCAACGACACCATCATGGTGTTCGCCTTCGCGCCGATCGTTGCGCTGCTGCTCGGGCTGTCTTCGATCGTCGTCCCGTGGGACACGCTGATCACGTCGGTGGTGCTGTACATCGTGATCCCCGTCATCCTGGCCCAGTGGTGGCGCAAGGCACTGCTGGCGCGCGGCCAGGCGGCGTTCGACGCCACGCTGCACCGGATCGGGCCGTGGTCGATCGCGGCCCTGCTGGCGACGCTGGTGCTGCTGTTCGCCTTCCAGGGCAAGGCGATCCTGGAGCAGCCTTTGATCATCGCCATGCTGGCGGTGCCGATCCTGATCCAGGTGTTCTTCAATTCCAGCCTCGCCTACTGGCTCAATCGCAAGCTGGGCGAGTCGCACAGCGTCGCCTGCCCGTCGGCGCTGATCGGCGCCAGCAACTTCTTCGAGCTGGCGGTGGCCGCGGCGATCAGCCTGTTCGGATTCCAGTCCGGCGCGGCGCTCGCCACCGTGGTGGGCGTGCTGATCGAAGTGCCGGTGATGCTGCTGGTGGTGCGCGTCGTCAATTCCAGCAAGGGCTGGTACGAGCGCGGGGCGGCGCGCTGAACCCGGCACCGGGTACCCGCATCAGGACGCAGGCGACCGAATGCGAACCAGCTCATCGCCACCCGAGCCAGGCGCGTCGGCGGATGGCGGCTCGTTCCCGTGCGTCGTGTCGGCCTGGACCCTGCACCAAGCCGAACTGCACGCCTACCTGCGGCACCGCCTGAGCGACCCGGCGGCTGCCGACGACGTGCTGCAGGACGTGTTCGTCAAGGCGCTGCGCCATCAGGCGGCCTTCTGTTCGCTCGAGCGCCCGCGGGCCTGGTTGTTCCAGGTGGCCCGCAACGCCATGGTCGACCGCATGCGCACCGCGCATCCCGTGGAGCCGATCGAGGATCACGCCGATCGCCTCGAGGCGCCGGGACGGCAGGCGCTGGATCCGGTCGACGCACTCGCCGCCTGCCTGGCTGGGGCGCTGGAGGTCCTGCCGGTCGAGGACGCCGCCATCCTGCGGGCTTGCGACATCGACGGCGTGCCGCAACGAGAGTTTGCCGCGGCTCACGCGCTCTCCCTGCCCGCCGCCAAGTCGCGGCTGCTGCGCGCACGCCAGCGGCTGCGCGCCGAGCTGGTGCGGGCCTGCGGCGTCCGCTTCGACGGCGAGGGCAGGGTCTGCTGCCACGCGGCTCCGTCGGACGGCCCTTCCTGGAGCGGTTCCTGAGCGCGGCCGTCGCGCGGCCGCCTGCATCCTTTTCGCCCCCGGTTCGTCTCCATGTGCATGGAGGCTGACATGACCGAACTCACAGTGGCGTGGCGCACCCGGATCCTGCCCAGGGAATCGCCGCGCGTCTTTCTCGTGCTGGCGGCCCTTGTCTGGCTCGCCGTCTACCTGACGCTGGAGCCGGCGTCCGAATGGCTCGTGGCCGCCTTGCCGGTCGACCGCACGAGCCATCTCGGCGGGGCGCTGCAATTCTTCCTCTACGACGCCCCCAAGGTGCTGCTGCTGCTCACCGGCGTGGTGTTCGTCATGGGCATGGTCAATTCCTACTTCACGCCGGAGCGCACTCGGGCACTGCTCGCGGGCCGTGCCGAAGGCGCGGCCAACGTGATGGCCGCCGGCCTTGGCATCGTGACGCCGTTCTGCTCGTGCTCGGCCGTGCCGCTGTTCATCGGGTTCGTGCAAGCGGGCGTGCCGCTGGGCGTGACGTTCTCCTTCCTCATTGCCGCGCCGATGATCAACGAGGTCGCCCTGGCCCTGCTGTTGGCGCTGTTCGGCTGGAAGATCGCTGTGCTCTACCTGGGCCTGGGCCTGGCCATCGCCGTCGTCGCCGGCTGGGTGATCGGGCGCCTGAAGATGGAACGCCACCTCGAAGACTGGGTACGCGACATGCCTCGCGTCGAGGCCGCGGTCGCTGGCCAGGCGATGACGCTGCCGCAGCGGATCGATGCCGGGTTCACGAGCGTGCGCGAGATCGTCGGCAAGGTCTGGCCTTACGTGATGGCCGGCATCGCCGTCGGTGCCGCCATCCACGGCTGGGTGCCCCAGGAGTTCATGGCCTCGTTCATGGGCAAGGACGCTTGGTGGTCGGTGCCGCTGGCGGTGGCGGTCGGCGTGCCGATGTACTCCGGCGCGGCCGGCATCATCCCGGTGGTGCAGGCGCTGCTGGTCAAGGGCGCGGCGCTGGGAACGGTGCTCGCCTTCATGATGAGCGTCATTGCGCTTTCGCTGCCGGAACTCATCATCCTGCGCAAGGTGCTCAAGGTTCGGCTGATCGCGACCTTCGTAGCCGTGGTCGCCACCGGCATCCTGGTCGTGGGCTTCGTCTTCAACGCGGTGCTGTGATGCCGCGCCGCCGATTCCCGGGCATTTCACTTTCATCCACTCTGGAGGGCTTCCATGGACATCAAGGTCTTGGGCACGGGCTGCTGCGCGACCGGCAGGAACACCGTCGCGTTGATGGAACAGATCGAACAGGTCGCCAGGGCCAAGGGCATACCCGTCACCCTCAGCAGGATCGATGAACTGCGCGACATCATGGGCTACGGCGTGATGAGCATGCCCGGCGTGGTGATCGACGGCAAGGTGGTGCATGCCGGCGGCGTGCCCAGCCGTGAGAAGATCGAGGCGTGGCTCGCGGCCTGAAGCGGCGAGCGGCCACCGTGGCCTTCGCCGCACTCGCCTGAGTCCTCCATGTGTGAACTGCTGGCCGTCTCCACCTCCCAGCCCGCGCGCCTGGCGTTTTCGCTGCACACGCTGGCCGCGCGCGGCAGCCCCACGGGCGGGACGCGCGACGGTTGGGGCGTCGCCTTCTACCAGGGCGAGGACGTCGCCCTGTATCGCGAGCCGGGCGCCGCCGGCGACAGCGCGCTGGTGACTTTCCTGGAGTCGCACGGACCGGCGACGGGACTGGCGATCTCGCACATCCGCCACGCGACGCAAGGTTCGGTGCGGCTGGCGAACACCCAGCCATTCGTGCGGCAGCTCGCCGGACGGGCCCACGTGTTCGCGCACAACGGCAACCTGCTGGGCATCGAAGCAAGGGACGCGCTCGGCGCAGGCCGCTGGCAGCCCGTAGGCGACACCGATTCCGAACGGGCGTTCTGCGCGCTGCTGGCCCGCGTCGAGCCGCTGTGGGCCGCAGCGGCCGTGCCTGCGCTGCTGGAACGCCTGCCGTTGCTGGCCGATTTCGCAGCCGACCTGCGCCGGTTGGGTCCGGCGAACTTCCTCTACTCGGACGGCGACGCGTTGTTCGCCCATGGGCACCGGCGCATCCAACCGGCGCTGGGCCGCATCGAGCCGCCCGGCCTGTGGACGCTGCAGCGGCATTGCGCCGGCGGCGACGAACCGCCCCAGTGCCAGGGCGGCGTGTCGATCATGGATGGCGATGGCGGGCGAACGGTGCAGTGCGTCGCCAGCGTGCCGCTGACGGACGAAGCCTGGCGTCCGCTGGCGGAAGGCGAGCTGCTGGCGGTGCGTGGCGGCGAACTTCTGGCAAGGCGCCTGCCGGACTGACGAAGCGAGGGAACGACGATGAAGACGGCGATCACGGTGGCGGCCATCCTGGTCCTGGCCTGTACGGGTGCGGCATCGGCGCAGGAGGCTGACTTCGACCGGTTCCTGCGGAGCTTCGACTACGAGACGCGCGCCGACATGAAGATCGACAGCAAGCGGCTGGTCACGCTGCTGGTCGAGAAGAAGGCGGTGCTGGTGGACATCCGGTTCCCCGAGGAAACGCAGGCGTGGAAGATGGGGTTCGGCCTGCACATCCCGCTGAACGCGCTGCCTGCGCGCTGGCAGGAGCTACCCAGGGACAAACTCGTGGTCGTCGCCTGCCCGCACAAGGATCGGTCGGCGCTCGCGATGGCCTACCTGCGCAGCAAGGGCTACAACGCGCGCTACCTCGCCGACGGTCTGATTGGCCTGGCGGAGCGCCTGCGCGGCGATGATGCCAAGGAGTTCCTGGAAGACATCAGGTAGCTGCCGGACGTGGCGGGCCGGGGGCCAGGCCAGCCCGCACCTGTTGCCTGCTCAGCGCGGCTGCCGGCGGGCTGATTCGGCCTGCACGAACCGCGCCGTCAGGTCGGCCAGTTCGCGGTAGAAGGAGGTCTGGGCGCGGTCCCGCACCGCCGCGGCGAAGCGCCCGATCCAGGCGCCCAGGTGGTCGCGCAGGAAGAGCCCGTGCAACTGGTTCCAGGCGCCGATCGCGACCTCGTCGCCGGCTCGCCACGCCTCGTTCTGCTTGAACGTGAGCAGGTACAGGAACTCGAGTTCCACGGCGACGTGGTCCGGCATTTCGGCCAGATCCTCATCGAGCTCGAAGCCGGCTTCGCCGTACAGGCCCTGCAAAGCCACGGTGGATTCCTGCATCACGGCGTTTTCGCCGGTGAGCCATACCGAGCCGTATGGTGCGGCCAGCGGCGACGGCGGTCCCAGGAACAGGCGGGTGTAATCGACCAGCAACTCCTGCAGGTCCTGCGCCGCGAAAGCCTCGCCGAGGCGCCGGGCGCCGGCCTCGAGCTGCGGATCGAGCCGCCGCGCCGCGGCGGCCATCGAATCGAACACCTTCTCCTCGGCGAAGGCCGCATCCGGCTCGTAGTGGCAGGCGGCGAGAAATCGGCACAGGTCTTCGCGCGCGGTCGCCTGTTCGAGGTCCAGTTCGGGCATGTTGACTCCTGCAATGAAAAAGGGGCGGCCGGAACCGCCCCATCGGTGCTGCCTCGCGCAGCTCAGGCGCGCGGGCTGTACTTGCCGATGTAGTGTACGTTCGGCTTCGTTCCTTTTTCCTCCAGGAGACGGAAACTCTTCTGGCTGGCCAGCACCTGCGAGATGCGGCTCTTCGGGTCGTCCTGGTCGCCGAAGATGCGGGCCTGCGACGGGCACACCTCCACGCAGGCGGGCTGCAGGCCGTTGAGCGTGCGGTGGTAGCAGAACGTGCACTTCTCGACCACACCGTCCTTGCGGATCGGCTGCAGGTCGCCCGCGGTCCACTGGCTCATCGCCGGCACGGGCGCGCCGGCCTTTGCCGCCGTTTCGGCCCCGGAAGCGGTGCACCCGGGAATCGCCGCCTTCTTGTCCGCCCACTCGGGCTGGGTCGGCTCGTCGTCGTAGTTGAAGCTGATGACGCTGTAGCTGCTGCCGTCCAGGCTCGGCATGCCCAGTTGCTCGCTGCTGTAAGGGCACACCTCCTGGCAGCGCTGGCAGCCGATGCACAGCGCCGGGTCGTGCATGGTGATGCCCTCGGGCGTCTTGTACATCGCCTTGTGCGGGCTCGGCTTGGCCTTGCATTCCTTCACGCAGGGCGCGTCGCTGCAGTGGTTGCACATCACCGGCATGACCTGGTGGGTGACGTTGGGAAAGCGGCCTTCCGTGCGGATCAGGAAGTCGCCCCAGTTGTAGCTCTGGCCGGAGCCGCGGGTGCGCGTGTTGTTCTCGGCCTTGCAGGCGAAGGCGCAGGCTCCGCAACCGACGCATCTCGAGAGGTCGATGACCATTCCTAGTCTTGTCATGAATCGCTCCAATGTCTGCTGGTTGCGCTGCTCATACCTTCTGGACGCGGACGCCGGTGAAGCCGCCGTTGCGCGCCGTGGAGCCGCTCAGGCGGTCGTAGTCGTCCACCAGGAGCTCGTTGTTGTTCGCGCCGTTCGGGATCGCCTTGGCGTAGTCCTTCGCCGCCACCCGCCCATAGGCCCAGTGCCCCTGGCCGTAGCACTTCGCCACGGTGCCGGGTCGCACGCCTTCCCACAGGCGCAGCTGGGTGACGATCGCCCCGGCCGGCGAGGTGATGCGCACCGTGTCGCCGCTCTTCAGGCCCAGCTTCTCGCCGTCGGCCGGGTTCATCTTGACCACGTCGTTCCACGACACGTCACCCGGATCGACCTTCTTGAACTCCTGGTACCAGGGCAGGTTGGCAGAGCGGCCCTCGCGGTTCAGCCGCGACTTGTAGTCCACGAACGCGAAGGGATAGTCCTGCACCGAGCCATGGCGCTTGGGCGCTTCGTAGTGCGGCACGAAGGCGAGTTCGCCGCGCGCCAGGTAGCCGCTCACGGCCAGGATGTCGTCGGGCGTCGTCTCGTACTTCTTCGCGTGTTCCAGCAGGCCCTTCTTCAGCGTCTCGCTGTAGAACTCGAACTTCTTGGTCGCGGTGGCGAACTTGCCGCCCCAGTTCTTCTTCAGCGGGTAGCGCGCGCCGCTGAACATCCCTTTCTTCCTGAACTCGGCCCAGCCCTTGATCGGCGCGTCGCCCGGCAGCGCTTCCTTGGCGGCCCAGATCGGCGCGCTGGACATCTTGGTGGCGATCGCGGAGAACTCCATGGCGGTGGCCGGTGCCTTGCCGGTTTCGGGATCCTTGAACTCCTTCGAGTAGTAGTCGAACAGGTTCGGGAAGCCCTTGGCCTTGAGCTTTTCGGCCAGCAGCCACATCACCTCCGTCTCTTCCTGCTTCACGTCCCACAGCCGCTTGACGGTGGGTTGCTGGATGGCCGCGTAGGCATAGCCGTTGGCCATGTTGGTGATGATCGACCAGCCTTCCGCCGAATTGAAGGTGGAGGGCAGCACGATATCGGCGAACTGGGTCATCTCCGAGGGATTCGGGACCATGTGCACGAAGAACGGCACCTTGGCCATCGCCTTGTCCCAGCGGTCCGCGCCGGTGCAGGAGAAGTTGAAGTTCGCCCACGACGCGATCATCACCTTCACGGCACCCGGGTCCTTCAGCATCCCGTTGGCGACGTTGTTGGTGACCACGCCGCTGCCGGGCCTGGCGCCCATCATTGCCGGCATGTCCTTGGCGCCCCGGCCGTCCAGCTTCTTGTTGGCGGCGGCCTTCTTGGCCTGCTCGTCGACGTACGCGTCGGCCTTGGGGAAGCTGCCGAGCTTCGGTCCCGTCGGGCTCTGCCACACGCCGCCTTCGACGTCGATGGAACCGAGCAGGCCGTTCAAGGCGTGCACGGCCATCGCGGCATACGTGCCGCGAGGGTTCATCGCGACGCCGGGGCCCATCCACACGACGGTCTTCGGGGCTGCCTTGCCCATCGTCCTGGCCACGCGCACGATCTGTGCGGCCGGCACCAGCGTTTCCTTCTCGGCCCACGCCGGCGTGCGGTCCTTCAGCTCCAGGTTCCACCACTTGACCAAGCCGTGGGTCTCTTTCTCGACGAACGCCGCTTCGTCCACCGCCTTGCCGGCGACGAACTGGTTGCGACCGTCCTTGAAGTCGCCGACGAAGTCGCGGTTCCACAGGCCCTCCGTGAGCAGCACGTGCGCCATCGCGCCGGCCAGCGCGCCGTCGGTGCCCGGATTCACCGGCAGCCACTCGTGCGCCTTGGTGCCGATGTTCGACAGCCTCGGATCGACGGCGATCACCGTGCCGCGCTTGGCGATCTCGTGGACGCGGTGAATCGCGTTCGGGACCATGCGGTTGGAGGCCAGCGGGTCGCAGCCCCAGGCCACGAGGCAGTTGGTCTTCTCCAGGTCGTAGTCGCGATAGCCGAAGAAGCCCTGCGTGAGGCCAGGTCCCATCTTCTCGGCTTCGGCGCAGATCGCGCTGTGCGAGAAGTAGTTGGGCGTGCCGAACACCTTGGGCAGCGTGCCATAGAGCAGCTCGGTGGAGGTCGACGAGTAGCGGCCGCGCAGGTAGACCAGCTTGTGCGTCTCGCCGGCCTTGCGCAGTTCGATCATCTTGTCGGCGACCGTGTCGAGCGCTTCGTCCCACGTGATCGGCACGAACTTCGGATCGATGCCGCGGCCCTTGACCGGATTGGTGCGCTTCATCGGCCCCTTGATGCGATCCGGGTCGTACATCTGCTGCGGAATCATGTGCCCGCGCGGGCAGACATAGCCGTGGTTGGACTTGCTCGCCTGGTTGCCGCGCACGCGAACCGCGCGGCCGTTCTGCGCGAAGATCTCGATGGCGCACCACTGGGTGCAGCCCTGGCAGGTGCTGGCGACCCATTCCCCTTGCGCGGGGCTGCTCGGCTTCGCCTTGTACGGCACCAGCGCGCTGTGCAGCGGCGCGCGCGGCAGCATCGCGCAGCCGGAGACTGCCAGGCCCGCCGTGGCGCCCGACGCCATGATGAAACTACGCCGTGTCAGCCTCATGTGTGCTCCTGGTAAGGATTGAAGACCCGGTCGGGCCATCAACAGGATGAGGCGTGCAGGGGCTTGCGACGGCGCAAAGCTCTCCCTGGCCGGCGAGTGCGTGACCCGCGGCTGCGATGCGTGATGATTACCGTCGAAGCAATGCGCGAAGAATCACTCGCGCCGTGTCGTGACCCTGACTGCGAACCTCCGGATTGATGGCCTTCTCTTGGTGCGCACTGTGCCGGTTCCACTGCGCAGCGCGTTGAGCGGTGTCAACGTTCTCAGGGTTTACGACAATGGTCGACCGCACTGGTCGGGCACCCCGACGCGACGCGACGCGGGCGAGGCCGCGATCGCTGCCGCGCTTGACGCGGGTCACGCCCCGACGCGCGGCCGCGGCTACGCTGCCGCCATGAAAGTCTTCGGAGTCGCCGGGCATTCCGGCATGGGCAAGACCACGCTGCTGGAGCGGCTGGTGCCCGAACTGCGTTCACGCGGTCTCTCGGTGTCCCTCATCAAGCACAGCCACAAGGACATCGAGATCGACCGGCCCGGCAAGGATTCCTACCGGCTGCGAGAGGCCGGCTGCATGGAGGTCCTGCTGCTGGGCGACAAGAGGTGGGCGCTGATGCACGAACAGCGCGGCGCGCCGGAGCCGTCGCTCGACTACCTGCTGGACCGGATGCAGGCCTGCGATCTCGTGCTGGTCGAAGGCTTCAAGGGCGACGATTTCCCGAAACTGGAAGTGTGGCGCGCCGCCGTGGGCAAACCGCTGCTGTGGCCGGCGTGGCCTGGGATCGTCGCCGTCGCGAGCGACCGGCCGTTGCCGACGGGCGCCGTGACGGGCCTGGACCTGCACGACACCGCTGCCGTCGCTGATTTCGTGGTCGCGAATGCGAAGTCCCGCGGCTGGGTAGCGCAGCGCCGCGCCGCTCACGGCCGTTCGTAGCTCTCGAACGCCCACTCCAGGCGGTGCAGCCGCGGATCGCGCGAGAAGAAGACCCCGCCTTCGCGCGACGAACCGCCGGGCAGGTATTGCAGCTCGAGTCCGCGTTCCTCGACGACGTCGGGTCCCTGCCGCAATTGCCCGGTCAGGCGCAGCGCGGCCGCCGTCGCCTGCGCCCGGTTGTGGATGCGGACGGCTACCAGCCAGCCGGCCGGCTGCCGCTCGATCGCGACCACCTGCACCTCTGGCTGCGGCAGGTCGGCCCGGCCGGTCCAGGCGTAATACGCCAGTACGCCGACGCTGGCCAGGACCAGCAGCAGGCCGGCGCCGGCCGCGACCCATTCCCAGAACGGCGGCGCGGCCTCGGGCGAACCGGCCTGCGGACGGGCCCGTTGCTGTTCGTGCTGGGTGTCTGCCATGTCCGCCTTCACAGGATGAGGCGCGCGGCCGCGGCGCCTATGCCGGCCGGAAAGCCGACCACCGCCACCGCCTTCACCGCCACCAGTAGCGACACGCCGTCGAGCCGGCCGAACGACCACAGGATGTAGGCGCCCAGCAGCAGCGCGATGGCATAGCCGGCGATGGTGAAGCGCAGGAACAGGCTCCAGGCCGGGGTCTGTTCGTGGCCGCCCGGCCGGCCGTGGAACGCCACGCCGTAGACGAACGCGTGCATCAAGGCGAGCGACAACGCCACCAGCAGCAGCGCGTGCACCTGCGTCATCCTGAAGGCCAGCGCCAGCATTTCCTCCGTGGGCGCGAGGTTGAAGGCGAGGAAGAGGGCACCCACGCCCATGATGAACAGCTCGCTCGCATACCGTGGGCCCTGCCGCCGCGCCGCACCCTCCGCCTTCTCCTCGCCGAACTGCGTCTGCGCCAGCAGCGCGCCTATGCTGGCCGGCACCGCCTGCAGCGACACCTTGCCCACGATCTCGCGCGGCGAGTCGGTCGAGTCCAGGACGCCCAGCACCAGCAGGATCAGCCCGGCTGAGCAGAAGCCGACCGCGTAGGCCACCAGCGCGTCGACCACGTCATCGCGCCAGCTGAAGGTGTCCTCGAAGCCGATGTGCCAGGACAGCGCCACCAGCACCGGGAAGAACAGCACGAGGAACAGGGCGAGCCGCCAGGTTTCCATCGAGAAGCCCAGGAACCACATCTCCATCGTCATCAGCAGCGGCAGCGCGAAGATGATCGCGCCCGCGAAGGCCCGTGCGAGGCCCCGCAGGAAGTCGATGTTGCGGCGCTGGGTGTGACTGGTCATCGATGCGGCCGCGGCGGCTGGTGCGCGGTCCGGTTCGACCGATGATCGGCCGAGTCGCGCGCGTGCCACATCGGACGGCAGGACCGGCACGTGTCGGACGCTGCCTGAAGAGCTGGCGACGGCGGATCGGAAGTCGGCGAGGCGACGGGCGTTCGTTCATGGGCAGCCCGGGACCAGGAGCACCGACATGGTCTCCCACGCGATGGCGACGAGCGCCAGCCCGCCGAGGCCGCGCGTGACCCAGCGGACGAAGCGGCGGTTCTCGCGGGCGGCATCGCGCGGTGCGACGGTCATGCAGGCCACGATCGCGGCCGCGGCGGCCAGCCCGGCCGCGAGCAGCACCCAGGTCGCGACGCTCAGCCCCAGCCACGCTGCGTTGGCGCCGGGGCGGGCGCACAGGATGCCGTTGAAGCCGTAGATGGCGACGAAGTGCAAGGCCCAGATCAGCGGGGCCGAGAACAGCAGCAGGAAGTCGTGGGTGAAGGGCGAGCTGCGCATGGCCGTCATCCCACCAGCCGCGGGAAGGAGTGCACGAGCACCAGCGCTATCAGCCCCTGCGCCACGGTGTAGTACCAGAACAGCATGGTGTTGTCGAAGGTGGCCCGGCGCTGCACGCTGACCAGGCCCGACATGGAGCGCGCGACCGTGTACAGACCCATGAAGATCATCGTCACGACGAACACGCCTTGCAGCGCGATGGTCATGAACACCACCGCGCCGTACGCGCTGTCGCGCGGGCTCAGCCCGGCGAGCAGGTGGCCGGCGATCTCGAGCCCCAGCGCGCCGCACAGCAGCAGCACGCCCAGCGTGAGCGCCACCTGCAGCCGCCATTGCCGGCTGGCGCCGTCGCTGCGCAGCCGTCGCGCCGACCACCAGACCAGTGCGGCGCTCGCCACCAGCAGCGCCGCCGAGGCCAGCGGCCAGCGCAGCGCGGGCAGCGCCCCGCCGTCCGGCCACACCTCGGGCGAGACGGTCCAGAGGTAGAGGTACGAGAACACCAGCGACGCGAAGATGGAGCCCGACACCAGGATCAGCACCACCATGGCCCACCACGAATGGGAGGCGGCCCCGTTGCAGTACACCGGCAGCGTGATGCCGCCGCCGATGTCCACCGGCGCGTGGTACGGGCCCGGATCGCTGGCCCACAGCCAGCGCAGCACCATCACGATGGCGATCGCGCCGCAAATGGCGGCTGGCCAGACCAGCTTCACCGTCAGCAGCAGGAAGAAGCCGGCCGTGCCGAGCGCCGCCACCAGCGGCGACCAGCCCGGCCCCGGCATCTGCACCAGGTATTGTGGCCGCGCGTCGAGCGCGCTGGTGACGATCGTCTCACGGCGGCCGGTCGCCGCGCCCGGCAGGTAGTAGCGTCCCGCTTCCACGTCTTCCGGCAGGCCAGGCTGGTCCCACAGCGGCTCGCGGCTGGTCACGATGGGGATGCTGCGCGTCGAGTACGTGCCGTTCGGCAGCCATTCCAGGGTGCCGGCGTTCCACACGTTCCCGGCGTTCTTCTCCTGGCTCACGCGGAAGTGCAACGCCGCGTCGACGATGAACACCAGCACGCCCGCGGCGATCACGAAGGCGCCGACCGTCGAGACCATGTTGAGCGGTCCCCAGCCGAGGTAGGCGTCGTAGGTGTAGACCCGGCGCGGCATTCCGGCCAGGCCGGTGAGGTGCATCGGGAAGAAGGCCAGGTTGAAGCCGATGAACATGAGCCAGAAGCTCCACTTGCCGAGCCGCTCCGACAGCGGCTTCGCGCTGACGTAGGGGGTCCAGTAATAGAAGGCCGCGAACAGCGGGAATACCATCCCTCCGACCAGGACGTAATGCAGGTGCGCCACGATGAAATAGCTGTCGTGGGCCTGCCAGTCGAACGGCACGACGGCCACCATCACGCCGGTCAGGCCGCCGAGCACGAACAGGAAGAAGAACCCCAGCACGAACAGCATCGGCACCTTCAGCGGGCGAAGGCGCCGGGCGGCGGCGATGGTGGCGATCCAGGCGAAGACCTGGATCGCGCTCGGGATGCTCACGGCCATGCTGGCGGCCGAGAAGAAGCTCAGCGAAAGCTGCGGGATGCCGGTCGCGAACATGTGGTGCACCCACAGCCCGAAACTGAGAAAGCCCGCGCCGATCAGCGCCAGCACCACCAGCCGGTAGCCGACCAGCGGGGTGCCGGTCATCGCCGGGATGATCATCGACACCATGCCGGCCGCGGGCAGGAAGATGATGTAGACCTCGGGATGGCCGAAAAACCAGAACAGGTGCTGCCACAGCAGCGGATCGCCGCCCTTGTCGGCGACGAAGAACGGCCAGCCGAAGGCGCGCTCGACCTCCAGCAGCATGGTGGCGAGGATGACGGCCGGGAACGCGAAGATGATCATCCCGGCGACCACCAGCATGGCCCAGGCGTACACCGGCATCTTGTCGAGCGTCATGCCCGGCGCGCGCGTGCGCAGCACGCCGACAACGATCTCGATCGCGCCCGCGATGGCGGAGATCTCGATGAAGCCTATGCCAAGCAGCCAGAAGTCCGCGTTGGTCTGCGGGTCGTAGGCGGAGCTGGTCAGCGGCGGGTACATGAACCACCCGCCGCGCGGCGCGAGGTCCCAGAAGATGGTGCCGAAGAACACCAGTCCGCCGACGGCGTAGGCCCAGAAGGCGTAGGCGCTCAGGCGCGGGAAGGGCAGGTCGCGCGCGCCCAGCATGTTGGGCAGCAGCAGCACGCCCACGGCTTCCACGACCGGCACGGCAAAAAGAAACATCATCACCGTGCCGTGCATGGTGAAGATCTGGTTGTAGCGGTCCGGCGTGAGCAGGTCGCTTTCCGGCACCGCCAGCTGCGTGCGCATCAGCAGCGCCAGCACCCCCGCCAGCAGGAAGAACAGGAAGGCCGTGCCGACGTAGAACAGCCCGATGTAGGTGTTGTTGACCGCGGTGATGAAGGCGAAGCCCGACGGCGGCTTCCACACCCGCTTCAACTCCTCGAGCTCGCCGTCCGGGCGCGGCAGCGGGTTCGGAAGCGGATCGAGGGTGCTGCCGTCTTGTGCCATGGCTTATCGAAGGTGGTACAGGATCGCGAGGCTGCCGGCGTAGGCGAGCAGCACCGCCAGGGAGTCGATGCCCATGCGGGCGATGGTGCGGTCGCGCCGCTCGATCAGGCCGACCAGATAGATGCACACCAGCAGGGCGGCCGTGACGGCAGCGAAGAGGGAGAAGCGCCCGACCTCGTTGAGGACGGGCGGGCCGGCGTAGACCGCGTCGACCAGGAACACCAGCGCCACGTTGAACAGGCCGGTGCCGAAGATGTCGGAGATGGCCATTTCGTAGCGCCGCAGCTTCACGGCGGCGAGCACCGCGCTGATCTCGGGCAGCGACGTCGACAGCGCCAGGAACACCGCGCCCACGAAGTTCCGCCCGAGGCCGGTCTGGGCGGCGATCGCATCGCCGGCGCGGCTGAGGACGAAGCCGGCCACCAGGATCACGGCGGCGCCGGCGGCGAGCTTGAGCAACAGCGGCTTCAGGTGTCCGCCATCCGTTTGCGTCGGCTCGTGGACCGGGGCCTGCTCCGTCTGCTCCTGCGTCTTGTGCACGAGCCAGACGCGGCTGCCCTGCGCGTTGGCGATGGTCCAGATGGACAGCAGGTACAGGACCAGCAGGCCCCATGACCACGCGCCCTCGCCGAGGAGCGGCCGGTCACCGACGGCAACGCCCGCGACGAACAGGAGCAGCAGCATCACCGTTGCCGTGCCTTGCAGCAGCAGCAGGGGCGTGCCCGCGATCACCGTCAGCGCCTGCTTGCCGATGATCGCGTCGGCCACGGCCAGGATGGCGATCTGCATCGCCACGCCACCCAGCAGGTTGTTGACGGAAAGCGCCGGCGCCCCGGCGGCCGCGGAGGATAGCGCGACGGCAACCTCCGGCAGCGAGGTGATGCCCGCCAGCAGCACCAACCCGACCGTGGCATGGCCGATACCGCTGGCAATGGCCAGGTCGTCCGCGTAGTGCGCGACCTTCGTGCCGGTGATCCACACGACGGCGGCCGACGCAGCGAATACGGCGGCGTTGAGGCCGGGCGGGTTGGAGCTGAAATCGAGCGGTTCCACGCGAGGTCCGGTCGGCGCGCTCAACGCAGGCTGCCCAGGTAATCGGCCAGGGCGGCGAGTTCCTCGGTGGAGAACTGCCGATAGGCGGGCATGCGGCTGCCGGGCTTGAGCGCCTGGCTGTCGCTGATCCAGCGCGCCATGTTCGCTCTCGTGTTCGGCAGCGTGCCGGCGGCCAGCCACTCCCGGCTGCCGACGTCGGTCAGGTCCGGTCCGATCGTGCCGGCGGCCTCGGTGCCGCGCACCGCGTGGCAGAGGCCGCAGCCGTTGCGCGAGAACAGGTCGCGCCCCGGCGCGCCGGGCCGCTCGCCGGCGCCCGCCGTTGCTCCGCGTCGTTGCGCGATCCAGCCGGCGTAGTCGTCGCGCGCCAGCGCGACCACGTGGAATGCCATCTTCGCGTGCTGGCCACCGCAGTATTCGGCGCACTGGCCGCGGTACGTGCCCGGCGCCGTCGCGCGCAAACGCATCCGGTTCACGCGGCCGGGGATCATGTCGATCTTGCCGGCCAGCGCCGGCACCCAGAAGCTGTGGATCACGTTGGGCGAGATCAGGTCGAGCTGCACCGGCTCCCCGGCGGGAATGCGGATCTCGTTGGCGGTTTCGAACAGCGCGTTGCCGCGCTCGTCGAGGTAGCGCACGCGCCACCACCATAGCTCGGCCGCGACCTCGATGCGGGCGGCGGCAGGCGCCTGCTGCCCCGTCACCATCGCCGAGGCGGCGCTGAAGGTGTAGACCAGCAGGGCCGACAGCACCACCACCGGAAAGACGACGCCGGCGCCGACGAGCCAGCGGCGGTGCGACAGCGCGGCGCGCAGCCGGGCCGGGCCGAGCATGGCCGCGCCGAGCACCAGCATCACGGCCGCGAAAATCACGCCCCCGCCGATGAAGAGGACGTTGGTGATCGCCAGGGTCTGAGCCGCGAGGTCCCCCGCCGGCTCGAAGGCGGCGATCTGCGCATGGGCCGCGGCGGGCAGGACCGCGAGGAGGCAGATCGTCAATGCGGACGGCATGGAGAGGAGCAGTTGATGAGGCGGTTGCGATGGCGCGGCGTGGCACTGGCGGTGCCGGCGCGCCCATCGATTGGCACAAATGATTCACGAATCGCGGCCGCGATGGCGCGCGGTGCGGGCCGGCTACGCGTTTTTTTCACTTGCTTTGGTTTGTTACCGGCCGGAACAAACGGTTGCGCGCCGCCGCGCCGAGCCGCTCCCGCAGAATGAAACGCTTCACCTGGGCCGTCGGCGCGCCACCGCCGCGAGCCAGCGCATCCATGCCGCCGTCACGACAACGATCCACCTTGCGCGCGACGATTGCTCGCGCACCCAGCCCGGCGCACTGCAACCGCTGGCCGTTGCAGTGGCTGCTCGCGTCGGTGGCCTTGCTCGTCGGTTGCAGCGAGTCGCCTCCGAAGCTGCACGTTGCCGGCGGCGAAGCCGGGCGCGGCAAGGCGGTGATCGAGCGCTACGGCTGCCCGGCGTGTCACACCATTCCCGGCATCCCTGCCTACGGCGCGAACGTCGGACCGCCGCTGGGCCAGCTCGCATCCCGCGTCTACCTTGCCGGCGTGCTGCCCAACCTTCCGGACAACCTGGTGCGATGGCTGCAGGACCCGCCGGCCGTCGCACCGCGGACGGTGATGCCCAAGCTTGGCGTTTCCGAAGCGGAGGCTCGGGACATGGCCGCCTACCTGTATTCCGTCCACTGAACCGTGGCGATGACGATCAGGCTGCGCACGCTCGCCATGGCCGCCTTGCTGCTGCTGGGGCTGGGCGGCGCCGGCGCGGGGCTGGTGGTCTGGCTGGGCCTCTACGACATCTCGGCGACCGACCAGCACACGGCGCCCGTCTACCACGTGCTCGACTACGCGATGCGGCGCTCGGTCATGGCGCGGGCAGACGAGGACGCCGTGCCGAATCTCCGCGATGCCCAGCGCGTGCGCCGCGGCGCCGCGCACTACCGCGAGCACTGCGTCCAGTGCCATGGCGCCCCGGGGGTCGCTCCGGGCGCGCTCGCCTTGGGCATGACGCCGGCGCCGGCCAACCTGGTGGCCACGGCGCGCACCTGGAAGCCCGCGGAGACGTTCTGGGTGGTCAAGCACGGCGTCAAGATGAGCGGCATGCCGGCGTGGCAATACCGCATGACCGACGACGAGATCTGGGACACGGTCGCCTTCGTCGAGGCCAGCGTGGGCATGACGCCGCGCGAGTATGCGGCGATGACGCAGGATGCCGCGCCGCCTCGCCACCAGCGCGAGCAGGGCGCCGGTGGCGGCGCCACGCTGGCCTCGGCCGCGCCGCGCGGGGATCCGGACGCCGGGCGCCGGGCCGCGCATCACTACCTGTGCGCGACGTGCCACGTCATCCCGGGCATCGTCGGCGCCAACCGGCACGTCGGGCCGCCGCTGACCGGCATGGGCACGCGCCGTTCCATCGGCGGCGTCGTTCCCAACACGCCCGACAACATGGTCCGATGGCTGCAGAACCCGCAGCAGTTCGATCCGCTGTCGGCGATGCCGGCGCTGGGGCTGGCCGAGCGCGACGCACGCGACATCGCGGCTTTCCTGGCCACGCTGGACGAGGTGCACTGACGGCCTTATCGGGAGAACGCAATGACGCCACGTTATGTCTTCATGGTCGCCGTGCTGCTGGGACCTTTCGGCTGCGACTCCGATCCGGGGCGCGGACCCAAGCCCGAGACGCGTGCGATCGCGCTCGCCGCGGCGTCGTCAGCCGCGCGCCTGCAGCAGCTGCCAGAAGGCCTCGGCGGCGCCGCCGAGCGGCGCGACGGACCGGAACAGGCAGATTTCGAGGGGAATGTCCTGCCCGGCTGACAGCGCCCGCACCAGGTGGCCGGCCTCCATCTCGGCCTGCGCCAGGCTGTGCGGCAGCCACGCCAGGCCATCGCCGCTGCGCACCATCGGCAGCAGGGCCGCGGCCAGGTGCGACGTGAGCACCGGACGATGCGTGGAGCGGGCGTGCTGCGGTGGCGCCAGCGATTCGACGATGCGGCCGATGCCCGAGTCCGGGCTGTAGCCCAGGTAGGAGATGTCGCCGCCATGGCCGGGGCGCCAGCGCGGCTTGCCGCTCTCGTCGGCGGCGGTCAGCGCGACCAGCCGGTCGTGGCCGACGACCAGGAACGTGAAATCGTCGCGCGGCAGCGGCACTTCGACGGCCGGATGCCGATGGCACAGGAGGAATTGCGCCTGGCCGTGCAGCAGCATCTGCTCGCAGGCTGCCATGCTGCCGGTGTTGAGCTGGATCTCGCCGAAGTCCGCCTGCTGCCCGAGGATCCTCATCCAGCCCGGAAAGAACGTGAACGACAAGGTCTGCGTGGCCGCGAACCGCAGCGTCCGCGACTCCTTGCCGCCAGCGTCCCTGGCCTCCTGCCGCAGCGCAAGCAGCTGCCGCACGACATGCTCCGCGTCCTGACGGAACCGCTCGCCGGCCGCCGTGAGGCTGCAGCCGTGCGGCGTGCGGTTGAACAGGGGAACGCCGATCCACTCCTCCAGTGCGCGAATGCGGCGGCTGAAGGCGGGCTGGGTGACGTGGCGGGCCGCGGCGGCCCGCGAGAAGTTGCCGCACTCGGCGAGCGCGACGAAATCCTGCAGCCAGACCAGTTCCATGCAGCGAGCGCCTGGTGCAGCTTATCCGGCGCTTCCCGGGCGATGCCGCAACGGCATCGCGCGGCCGCGAAACGGCATTGGCCCCGCGCCGCCCGCGGCCGTACCCTTGGCGACGTCAATCGAACTGGAGCTGCACATGCGAATTACCGAGATCAGGGAAAAGACCGTTTCCATCGCGTCGCCGATGGCCAATGCCTACATCGACTTCTCGAAGATGACGTGCTCGGTCGTCGCGGTGGTGACCGACGTCGTGCGCGACGGCAAGCCCGTGGTGGGCTACGGGTTCAATTCTAATGGCCGCTACGGGCAGGGCGCGCTGATGCGCGAGCGCTTCATCGACCGGGTGCTGACCGCCAATCCCGACAGCCTCGTCGACCGCGAGCACGACAACCTGGATCCGTTCGCGATCTGGAAGACCCTGATGACCAACGAGAAGCCGGGCGGCCACGGCGAGCGCTCGGTGGCCGTCGGCACCATCGACATGGCCGTGTGGGACGCGGTCGCCAAGATCGAGGGCAAGCCCTTGTACCGGCTGCTAGCGGACCGCTACCGCGGTGGCGAGGCCGACGACAAGGTGTGGGTGTATGCCGCCGGCGGCTACTACTACCCGGGCAAGGACCACGGCAAGCTGCAGGACGAGATGCGCGGGTATCTCGATCGCGGCTACAAGGTCGTGAAGATGAAGATCGGCGCCGCCAGCCTCGAAGAGGACCTGCGCCGTATCGAGGCGGTGCTGGCCGTCGTGGGCGACGGCAAGTACCTCGCCGTCGACGCCAACGGCCGGTTCGACCTCAAGACCGCGATCGCCTATGCCAAGGCGCTGCTGCCCTACGGCCTGTTCTGGTACGAGGAAGCCGGCGACCCGCTCGACTACGCCTTGCAGGCCGAACTGGCCGGGCACTATCCGGGCGCGCTCGCCACCGGCGAGAACCTGTTCAGCCACCAGGACGCGCGCAACCTGCTGCGCTATGGCGGGATGCGCCCCGACCGCGACTGGCTGCAGTTCGACTGCGCGCTGTCGTACGGCCTGGTCGAGTACATGCGCACGCTGGATGTCATGAAGGAGCTTGGCTGGTCGACGCGGCGCGTGGTGCCTCACGGCGGCCACCAGATGTCGTTGAACATCGCGGCCGGCCTGCACCTGGGCGGCAACGAGTCGTACCCGGACGTATTCCAGCCGTTCGGCGGCTTTGCCGACGGCATCTCGGTGCAGGACGGCTACGTCGGCCTGCCCCAGGTGCCCGGCGTCGGCTTCGAAGCCAAGGCGGCGCTGTACGAGGTGATGCGCCAGCTGGCGTGACACAAGCTGGCATCATCCTGGGCGGCCCGAGGAGACTTCCGTGGATTTTTCGCCCGACACGCTTGCTCGCCTGAACGACAACCTGCTGTACCACGCGCTGGGCATCCGGATCGAGCACTGCGGCGGCGGACAGGCGCGGGCCACGCTCGCACCCACGGCGAATGCCTGCTGGCCTTCGCCGGGCAGCCCGCACGGCGGCGTGCTGTTCACGGTAATCGACACCACCATGGCCTGGGCCGCGATGTCGCTGGCCGGGCCCGGCGAGAGCGTCGCCACCGTCGACTGCAGCATCCAGTACCCCGCGCCGGCGACGCACGGCCCGTTCACGTGCGAAGCGGCGAGCCTGCGGAAGACCGGCCGCACCGTCTTCATGCGCGCCGAGATCCTCGATGGTCGCGCCGGCGTGGTCGCCCTCGGCCAGGGCACGTTCCGGATCATTCGCGAGCAGGCCGGCTGACGGCGCAGGACGGAGCGGCGACGGCCTATGGCCTGCGGTAGGCTCGCTCGATGGAAATCGTCGTCACCGAGGCCGAGGGCCTGCGCCTGCTGAACTTCGGCACCCGGTGGTGCCAGGGCGTGATGCGCATAGCCGCACCGGACCGGCTGGAACTGGAGTACGCCGTGCGGATGTCGGCGTGGCTGCTCTTCCACGACCCGGAGTCGCTGGCCGGCAAGCACCTCGTCACCCTGGGTCTGGGCGCCGGTTCGCTGACGAAGTTCGCCCATCGCGTGCTCGGCATGCACGCGACCGCCGTCGAGATCGATGCGGGCGTGATCGAAGCGTGCCGCGCGCACTTCATGCTGCCGCCCGACGGCAACGGGCTGCGGGTGGTGCACGGCGATGCCGCCGAATACATCGCGCGGCCGGCCACCCGTCGCAGCATCGACGTGCTGCAGGTGGATGCCTATACCGGCTCGGTCGACAAGCCCGTGCTCGATACCGAGGCCTTCTACGCCGGCTGCCGCACCGGCTTGCGCGAAGGCGGCACCGTCGCGGTGAACCTGATCGGCCGGGCCCTCGATGCGCGCGCGTGCGTCGCGCGGCTGCGCGAAGGCCTGCGGCCGCGTGCGCTGTGGCAGTTTCCGCCCACCGAGGCCGGCAACGTGGTCGTGATCGCGCACTGCGGCGAACTGCCGCCCGAGCATGTGCTTGCCGCGCGGGCCGCGGAAATCGAGCGGCGCTGGGACCTGCCGGCGCCGGCCTGGCTGGCGATGGCGCGCCGCTCGGCGCCGGCTGCGCCGGCACCTGGCAGGTGAACGTCACCGACCGGACTCGGTCCCGGCCCGGCTGTCCGCGCATTCCTACGCAACTGGCGACGCGGGACCTACGCAAGGGATCGGCGCTTGGCCGTACGCTCGTGCATTGCACGCGGGGGAGCCGCGAGGAAAGGAAGCAGGCATGAATTCGGTCGAGAGCGGTCTGGAGCGGTGGCGGTCCACCTACGGCGAATGGGTGTTGGCGGACCTGGAACTGCGTACCGCACGCCAGCGCAACCCCGGCGGGCGCGCGGTGGCGATCCTCGAGGAAAAGGTGCGCCGGCTGAAGGACGAATGCAGCGCGGTGCAGGACTCGGTCAGCCGTTCCCTGCGCTCGCAGGATCGTCCGACGGCCCACGACGCGCAGTGACCTCGCGGTCGGGACGGAAGTACCGTCCCGGCCCAGGGGGTCGGTCAGCGGCCGGAGTCCCGGTCCGTGTCCCGTTCGCTTCGCGCGGCCGAAGCGCGGCCGTCATTGCGGTCGCGCGAAGGACGCGCGCTGTCCGCGGCCATGGCGTGGCCGGTGCCGAAGCCTTGCGACGCGGGACGGCCCCGGTTGCGGTCGGGCTGCCAGCCGGTGGCGCGAGTCGCGGCGGCATCGTCGGCATTCACCGCCACGCCGGCTTCGTAGACCATCTTTCCGCCGAGCCAGCCGGAGACGCCGAGCAGCGCGATCGACACGGCCGACAGCGCAAGCGATGCGCCGTGGCCGATCGAATCCTGCAGGCGCAGCCACGCGTTGGCGGCGAACAGGGCGACGACGACCAGGTTGAGGACCATGTGCTTGATGGCGGTCTTCTGGATGGGGCGGCCGCGCAGCGACAGCAGGTCGACCAGCCCGGGGAGCGCCGCCGCCAGCGCGCCGAGGATGCCGCCCACCATCGCGTATTCGGATGCGGTGACCCAGCTGGCCGGCTCCGCGACACGGGTCGCGATGACGTCGCAGGCGAACGAGAACAGCCACAACCCGATCGGGATGGGAACGAGCATCGGGTGGATTGGATGGCCGGCGAGCTGGGCGGGCGTGCGCATGGCAGGGCTCCTCTGTGCGGAACCCCACCATCACCCGGGGCGCTTCATGGCGCTGTAGGACCGGCTTGCGACTGGATGCCGGACGGGACCGGCGCCGCCGCAGCGTTGGTCAGGCCAGCCTCACTTCGGATTGCCAGCCTGCGGAACCGGCGGTGGTGCATCGGCGGCGACCAAGGCTCCCACCGAGATGATGAAATCGGCCGCGCTGTTGATGTCGGCCTGCAGCGCCGTCCTCGCCGCCTCGCTGTCGCGGGCCTGTATCGCGCGGACCAGACTGGCGTGGTGGCTCAGGGCGACGCGCTCACCGACCCGCGTGGGGCCGGATCGCAAGTCGTAGTTGAGGATAGGTCCTATCCTCAGCCACAACGCTTCGATGAGCTGCAGCAGCACCGGCATGCGCGCGCCGCGGTAGATGGCAAAGTGCAGTTCCTTGTTGAAGGAAATCAGGTGCGAGCCGTCCGGCTGTTTCTTTGCCATTTCGTGCGTGAACCGCTCGTGCCATAGCACCACCTGCTGGATCTCAGCGGTCTCCATCGTCGCGGTCGAGGCAGCCGTCGCCATCCCTTCGAGATTCGTGCGAATGCTGGTGATCTCGCGGAACTGGCTCACCGACATCCGTGGCACCCGCAGCGTCCGGTTCGGCGAGATTTCCAGTGCCTGCTCGGCCGCCAGCCGTTGAACGGCCTCCCGTACCGGCATGACGCTGACTCCCAACGCCTGCGCCATGTTGCGCAGCGAGATCTGCTCGCCCGGCATCATGCGGCCGCTGATGAGCAGTTCCTTGAACTGGTCGTAGACGTCTCCACTCAACGTTTGGCGTTTCAGCGGCGTGACCAGGCTCGTGACTGACATGTGACTCCATCCATGAACCCGGATTTTCGCCGGTGTGGAAACGGCCCGGCGCGGCGGGTCGCAGGGTAATCCCGTATCAGATATCTGTGATCACAACGTTACCATGCGCGGGCCGAGGGCGACACCCTCATTTCCCGCATCGCTGCGGATTCACCACGAGGAGACAGCACATGAATGACAAAAAGAGCTTGCCCGCGCAGCAAGACCGGCGGCTTGTCCTGGGCGCGATGGCGACGGCGGCCCTCGGCCTCGGTGCGCCGGCCATCTTGCGGGCGCAGTCCAATTCGATCCGCATCGGCCACCTGACGCCGCGCACTGGCTTCCTGGGCCCGATGGGCGAGTACGCGGTCATGGGCGTCACGCTCGCCGTGGAGGAGATCAACGCCGCCGGCGGCGTGCTCGGCCGGCCTTACGAACTGCTGATGGAAGACAGCGTCAATCCCCAGACGGCCTCCACCAAGGCGCAACGCATGGTCGAGCGCGACCGGGTGGACGTGATCGTCGGCGAAATCAGTTCGGCGTCCGGCTTGGCCATCGCGCAGGTTGCCTCGCGCGCGCAGAAGCTGTTCCTGCAGACCGGCTGCAATTCGGACGAACTGCGCGGCAAGAGCTGCAGCCGCTACATGTTCCACCTCGAGGCCAACAACAGCATGTACGTGCGCACCATCGGGCGCGAGATGCTGCGCCAGAACATGGTCAAGGGCAAGCGCTGGATGGCGTTCACCGCCGACTACGCCTTCGGCCACGACCTGTTCGAGAAGACCAAGCGCTTCATGGACCAGAACGGCGCCGTCTTCGTCTCCAACGACAACATCCCGACCGACGCGACCGAATACAGCTCGATGATCCTGAAGATCCGGCAGCAGCGGCCGGACCTGGTCATGAGCAACCTGGCCGGCAACCAGACGACGAACTTCATGAAGCAGTACCGGGAGTTCAACCTGCCGATCCCGCTGGCCGGCGCCGACCTCAACGCGTCCAGCATCTGGGGCGCCGGGGAGGGCAGTTTCTCCGGAACCTGGCCCATCATCTGGACGCACCAGGTCCAGTCGCCGACCGCCAAGGCCTTCACCGAGCGCTTCACCAAGCGCTGGGGCCGGCCGCCCGACAACCAGGCCGTGGCCGACTACCTGGCGGTGAAGGTCCTGGCCCGAGCGATGCAGGAAACGAAGACCACCGACGTGCAGAAACTCATCGGCTACCTGGAGAGCGGCGTCAAGTTCGACGTCCTGCGCGCCCGCGAAGGCTACTTCCGCCCGTGGGACCACCAGCTGATGTTCGAGATGTACACCGTCAAGCCGGCCGAGGGCAAGCCGGCAAGCAAGTGGGACGTGATGCAGACCAGCGCGTCGGTCCCCGGCCCGAACGAGAGCCTTGAAGTGCTCGCGCCGACCCGCGAGGAAAACGCCTGTACGTTCGCCTGACGGCAGGGGGCCGGGTGCCGCTGCACCCGGCCCGTTGGACACCCCGGGGAGAAAGCGTTGGCTGTCGAATTCGTGTTTCTGGCCGAGCAGGTGATCAACGGCCTGCTGCTCGGCGTCTATTACCTGCTGATCGCGCTGGGGCTGTCCATCATCTTCAGCCTCGGCGGCGTGGTCAACCTGGCCCACGGGGCCTTGTTCGCGATCGGCGCCTACCTGATGGTGCAGGTCACCCAGCTGGCGGGCTACGGCGTGGCCTTCGTGTCCGCGCCGCTGATCGTCGCGGCGCTGGGCATGTTGCTGGAGCGGCTGTTCCTGCGGCATTTCTACAAGGCCGATCCGGTGCTGAGCCTGCTCTTCACGTTCGGGCTGGCGATGATCATCGAGCAGGGGCTGCGCATGGCCTACGGCGCCTCGCCGCTGCAATTCAATATTCCCGCCTTCGCCCGTGGCCAGCTGGCGATCGGCGACTTCATGTACCCGTACTACCGCATCGGCATGCTCGCGGTGGCGGCCACGACGCTGACGGCCACCTGGGTGCTGCTGAACCGGACGTCGTTCGGCAAGGTGGTGAAGGCCGGCGTCGCGGACCCGGAGATGGTGCGGGCGCTCGGGATCTCGCTCGGTCCGGTACTGACGGCGGTGTGCGGCATCGGCATCGGCATGGCGGGACTGGCCGGCGTGCTGCTGGCGCCCATCACGGGAGTGCATCCGGCGATGGGACAGGAGATCATGACCGCGGCCTTCGTCGTCGTCGTCATCGGCGGACTGGGCAGTTTCTGGGGCGTGGTGGTGGCGGCGCTGCTGGTCGGCGTGATCCGGGGCCTGACCACCTACTTCTTTCCGCCCGCGTCCGAGGCGTCGCTATACGTCCTGATGTTGATCGTCCTGCTGCTGCGTCCGCGCGGGCTGATGGGTGAGCGCATGGATCGCCTGGAGTGAAGCCCGTGAGCACGAACGCAAGAACCCTTCAGGGCCTCCAGGTGGACCAGCAGGCGGCCGCCACCCGTTCCTCCGCCTGGCGCGAGGCCAAGGTCGCCGCCGGCATGGCGCTCGGACTGGTCGTGCTGCCGTTCGCCCTGCAGGCCGGCGGGCTGACCATGACCTCCGCGGTCGACTGCGTGCTGCTCGCGATGGTCGGCCTCGGCCTGAACCTGCTGCTCGGCTCGACGGGCCTCGTCTCGTTCGGCCATGCGGCGTGGTTCGGGCTTGGCGCCTATGCGGTGGCGATCATCCAGCTGCGCTACTTCCCGGGCTCGGTCGTCCTGCCGCTGGCCCTGTCGGCGGCGCTGGTGCTGGGGGCATCGGCCGTCCTCGGGGCACTGATCCTTCGCCGCAAGGGCGTGTACTTCTCGCTGCTGACGCTGGCGCTCAGCGCGCTCGCGTTCACGGTGGCGTTTCGCTGGACGGCGCTGACCGGCGGTGAGAACGGCCTGGGCGGCGTCGAGCGGCGATCGGTCCTGGGCATCTCCCTCGACAATCCCTGGAACTTCTACGTCTTCGTGGCGGTGATCGCGCTGCTGGTGGGCATGTTCATGCTGCGCCTGACGCAGTCGCCGTTCGGCAAGGTGCTGGTCGCCATCCGCGAGAACCAGCAGCGCACGGGCTTCATCGGCTTCCCGATCGGCCGCTACAAGCTGGCCGCGTTCGTCATTTCCGCGCTGGTCACCGGCCTCGCCGGCGGCCTGTCGGTGCTCAATCACCGGATCGCCTCGGCCGAGATGCTCTCGGTGCCCTTCTCCGGCGAACTGCTGGCGATGGTGCTGATCGGCGGCATGCGCAGCTTCGCGGGGCCGTTGATCGGCGCGCTGTTCTTCCTGCTCTTCCGCGAATACCTCTCGCAGTACACGGAGAACTGGCTGCTGTTCTTCGGCCTGGTGTTCGTGGCCTTCATCCTGCTGTCGCCCTCGGGCCTGGTCGGCATCGGCGCACGGCTGCTGCGCTGGCTCCGTCCCGAGGCCACCGTGTCGGCCGCCATGGCCGCGCGCAAGACGCCGGCGACGGCGCAGCCGTTCCCGTCCTTCCTGCCGGGCGGCGGCGAGGCGGCGCTGGTCGCGGACAACGTGAGCCTGCATTTCGGCCCGTTCAAGGCCGTCAGCAACGTGAACCTGAAGGTCATGCCGGCCGGTTTGCATGCGCTGATCGGCCCGAACGGCGCCGGCAAGACCTCGCTGTTCAACCTGCTGTCCGGCATGTTCACGCCGGCCACGGGCTCGATCCGCCTGGGCGACCGGGTTTTCGGCGGCAACGATCCGACGGCGGTCTGCGCAGCCGGCATCAGCCGGTCGTTCCAGATCACCAATCTCTTCGGCGGGCTGTCGGTGCGCGACAACCTCCGGCTCGCGGTCATGGCGCGCGACCGCCACCGTTTCTCGATGCTGCGCCGCGCCGACGCGCTCGAGCACACCGAAGCGCAGACCGACGAACTGGTGCGCTTCCTCGGCGTCGACGGCATGGAAGCTGCGCCGGCGGAGGATCTTTCCTACGGCGGCCAGCGCCTGGTGGACATGGGGCTCGCCCTCGGCTCGGCGCCGCGCATCCTGCTACTGGACGAACCGCTGGCCGGATTGGCCGCGGCCGAGCGCGAACGCATCGGGCGCCTGATCCGCCAGTTGGCGCAGCGCATCGGGGTGCTGCTGGTGGAGCACGACGTGGACCGCGTCTTCGAGCTGTCCGACCGCATCACCGTGATGAGCATGGGGACGGTGCTGGTGGAGGGCCCTCCGGCCGCCGTGCGCACCGACCAGCGGGTTCGGGAAATCTACATCGGCTCGGGGACCGAGGCACTGGCGCAGAAGGTGGTGCCCACCCGCCTCGGCGAGGACGTGTGCATCGCCGTCGCCGGCATCGAGGCGTACTACGGCAAGAGCCACATACTCTCGGGCATCGGCTTCGAGGCGCGCGACGGCGAAGTGCTGGCCGTGCTGGGCCGCAACGGCGCCGGCAAGTCGACGCTGCTCAAGAGCCTGATCGGCATGGCCCGGCTGGGCGCCGGCGAAGTGCGCATCGCGGGGCGCACCATCACGGCGCCGGTGCCCGAGGTGATGGCGCGGCTGGGGATCGCGTTCGTGCCGCAGGGCCGGCGGCTGTTCCCCGGGCTCACCGTGCGGGACAACCTGATGCTCGGCCGGCTGCGCCGCCGCGGCGCCGGTGCCAACGCCTGGACCGACGATCGGATCTTCACGATCTTCCCGCAGCTGCGCCAGCGCTACGACGTCAACGTGGAGCTGCTCTCGGGCGGCGAGCAGCAGATGGTCGCCATCGCGCGCGCGCTCGCCGGTCACGTCAAGGTGCTGCTGCTGGACGAGCCGTTCGAGGGCCTGTCGCCGGCGATGACCGAGGAGGTGTTCAACGCCATCCTGCGCCTGAAGGGTGAGGTGACGATGCTGATCGTCGACCACAACCTCGACCTGACGCTGGCGCTGGCGGACCGCGCCATCGTGCTCGACCGCGGCCGCGTCTCCCATCACGGGCCGGCGCTGCCGCTGCTCAAGGACCTGGACTTCCGGCGCGAGAAGCTCTGGATCTGAAGCCAATCCACCCGGACCATCAACACAGAGAGAAGCACGATCCATGCTGAAAGATCCTTCACTGGCCGGCCTGCGGGTCCTGGTCACCGCCGGCGGCAGCGGCATCGGCCTGGTCATGGCGCGCGGCTTCGCCGAAGCGGGGGCGAAGGTGTTCGTCTGCGACATCGACGCGGCGGCACTGGCGCAGGCGCGGGCGGCGGTTGCCGGCCTCAACGGGTGCGTGGCCGACGTCGCCGACGAAGCCAGTGTCGAAGCGATGTTCGCGCAGGTCGACGCGGCCCTCGGGGGACTCGACGTGCTGGTCAACAACGCCGGCGTCGCTGGCCCCACGGCGCTGATCGCGGATCTGCGGCGGGAAGACATCGTGCGGACCCTGGACGTCAACGTGGTCGGCCAGTTCCTCTGCGCCAAGCACGCCGTGCACCGGCTGCGGCGGGCGCGCAGTCCTTCGATCCTCAACATGTCCTCGGCCGCCGGTCACCTGGGCATGCCCGGGCGTTCCGCGTACTCCGCGTCGAAGTGGGCAGTGATCGGGTTGACCAAGTCGCTCGCGATCGAGCTGGGCCGCGAAGGAATCCGCGTCAATGCGGTGCTTCCGGGCGCGGTGGACGGGCCGCGCATCCGGGCGGTGATCGCCGCGAAAGCCGGTGTCAGCGGAGCCAGCGTGGAAAGCGTGACGCAGGCTTATGAAAGCCAGGCCTCACTCGGGCGCATGGTCACGGCCGAGGACGTCGCCAACACGGTGTTGTTCGCCAGCAGCGCCGCCGCCGCCAGCATCACCGGCCAGGCGCTGGCCGTGGACGGCCACACCCAGGCCTTGAGCTGAAAGAGCAGCATGGACAAGAGCATGAAGATTGCCGTGATCGGGGCCGGGCTGATCGGCCAGGCCTGGGCGCTGGTGTTCGCCCGCGCCGGGTGCGAGGTGCGGCTGTGGGACGGCGACGCGGCGGCACTGGCCCGGTCACGGGTGCTGGTGGGCGAACTGGCGGCCGAGCTCGCTGGCAGCGGCCTGGTTCGGAATGCGGGCGAACTGGTAGCGCGGGTCGCCACCTGCGCGCGGCTGGAGGATGCACTGGGCGGCGTCGACTACGTGCAGGAGAACCTGCCCGAGGTCCTGGCGCTCAAGCGCGAAATCTTCGCGCGCATGGACGCGATCGCGCCGGCCGCCGCGGTGCTGGCCAGCTCCACCTCCAGCATCCCGGCCTCGGCCTTCACCGAGGAGCTCGCGGGGCGCGCCCGCTGCCTGGTCGCCCACCCGGTGAACCCGCCGTATCTCATTCCGGTGGTGGAAGTGTGCGGCGCGCCGTGGACCGGCAGCGACACCATTGACCGATGCCAGGCGCTCATGCTCGCAATCGGCCAGAAGCCGGTCCATGTGCGCAAGGAACTGGAAGGGTTCATCCTCAACCGGTTGCAGGGCGCGCTGCTGCGCGAAGCCTTCCGGCTGGTCGAGCAGGGGTACGTCGACGCCGACGGGCTGGACACCACGGTACGCGACGGGCTGGGCCTGCGCTGGTCGTTCATTGGACCGTTCGAGACGATCGACCTGAACGCCCCGGGCGGCTTGGCCGACTACTGCGGCCGGTACGGCGGTCTGTATCAGTCCATCGCGAAGGAACAGACCTCGACCGAGCCCTGGTCGCCGGAGTTGGTGGCCCGCCTCCATGCGGAGCGCCGCGCCCTGCTGCCGGCCGAGGCACTCGGCGAGCGCCGCACCTGGCGCGACCGCCGCCTGATGGCGCTGGCGCTGCACAAGCAGGCCGCCGGCAAAGAGACAACCTGAGGAATCCCATGAGCAAGAGCCGAAAGGTCATCATCACCTGCGCCCCGACCGGCGCGATCCACACGCCCAGCATGTCGCCGTACCTGCCGGTGACCGCCGACGAGATCGCGGCCGCCGCGATCGCGGCGGCTCAGGCCGGCGCCGCCATCCTGCACCTGCATGCGCGCAATCCCGAGGACGGCCGGCCGTCGCAGGATCCCGAGCTGTTCGTCCCGTTCCTCGAGCAGATCAAGGCGCGGACCGATGCGGTGGTGAACATCACGACCGGCGGCAGTCCCCACATGACCGTGGAGGACCGGATGCGGCCGGCCATGGCGTTCAAGCCCGAGGTGGCGTCGCTGAACATGGGCTCGATGAACTTCGGCCTGTTTCCGATGCTGCAGCGATTCAGGGAATTCAGGCACGAGTGGGAGCGACAGCACCTGGAAAACAGCCGGGACCTGATCTTCAAGAACACGTTCAAGGACATCGAGGCGATCCTGCGCAAGGGCACCGAGAACGGCACCCGCTTCGAGTTCGAGTGCTACGACATCAGCCACCTGTACAACCTGGCCCACTTCCTGGACCGCGGGCTGGTGAGCGGTCCGCTGTTCGTGCAGTCCGTGTTCGGCATCCTGGGCGGGATCGGCCCGCACCCGGAGGACCTCATGCACATGCGGCGCACGGCCGACCGGCTGTTCGGCGACCAGTACCAGTGGTCGATCCTGGGCGCCGGCAAGGGCCAGATCGCCCTGGCCAGCATCGGCGCAGCGATGGGTTCGCACGTGCGCGTGGGGCTGGAGGACTCGCTGTGGATCGGGCCCGGGCAGCTGGCAAAATCGAGTGCCGAGCAGGTGACGCGCATTCGCACCGTGCTGGAGGCGCTGAACCTGGAAGTGGCGACGCCGGCCGAGGCTCGCAGCCTGCTGGGCCTGAAGGGCGCGGACAAGGTCGCCTTCTAGAGCCGACGGCGCGCATCGCGCGCCGGCTCCAACCTGCGGGGAATCACATGATCCGTTTTCTCAAGCGCGGCAAGGACGTGCAAGTGCGCGCCGACGACGACGCCAAGGTGCGCGCGACCGTCGAGGCCATCATCAAGGACGTCGAGGGGCGCGGCGACACGGCCGTGCGCGACTACAGCCGCAAGTTCGACCAGTGGGATCCCGCCGATTTCCGCCTGTCGCAGGCCGACGTCGAGGCGGCGCGCCGGGCGCTGTCCGGGCGCGAGATCGAGGACATCGCCTTCGCGCAGAAGCAGATCCGGCAGTTCGCACGCATCCAGCGCGAGTCCATGAAGGACGTCGAGGTCGAGACGGCGCCCGGCGTCGTCCTGGGCCACAAGCACATTCCCGTGAACGCGGTGGGCTGCTACATCCCGGGCGGCAAGTACCCCATGATCGCGTCGGCCCACATGAGCGTGCTCACGGCCAAGGTGGCCGGCGTCAAGCGCGTGGTGGCGACGGCACCGCCGTTCCAGGGCCGCCCGCATCCCGCGATCGTGACGGCGATGCACATGGCCGGCGCCGACGAGATCCTGGTGCTGGGCGGCGTGCAGGCCGTGGTTGCGATGGCGGTAGGCACGAAGAGCATCGCCCCGGTGGACATGCTGGTCGGTCCCGGAAACATGTACGTGGCCGAAGCCAAGCGCCAGCTCTACGGGCGGGTCGGCATCGACCTGTTCGCCGGTCCCACCGAGACGCTGGTGATCGCCGACGACAGCGTCGACGCGCAACTGTGCGCCGTCGACCTGCTGGGGCAGGCCGAGCACGGCCCCACGTCGCCGGCCGTGCTGCTCACGACCAGCGAGCAGCTGGCGCAGGACACGATGCGCGAGGTCGAGCGGCAACTGCAGGCGCTGCCCACGGCGGCCATCGCCTCGCAAAGCTGGCGCGACTACGGCGAGGTCATCGTCTGCGACAGCGACGCCGAAATGCTGGCCAAGGCCGACGAGCTCGCGTTCGAACACGTGCAGGTGATGACGCGCGACCCCGACTGGTTCCTGGCGAACATGACCAACTACGGTGCGCTGTTCCTGGGACCGCGCACCAACGTCAGCTTCGGCGACAAGGTCATCGGCACCAACCACACGCTGCCGACCAACCGCAACGCCCGCTACACGGGCGGCCTCTGGGTCGGCAAGTTCCTCAAGACCTGCACCTACCAGAAGGTGCTGACCGACGAGGCCAGCGCGCTGATGGGCGAGTACTGTTCCCGCCTGTGCCACATGGAGAATTTCGCCGGGCACGGCGAGCAGGCCAACATCCGGGTGCGCCGCTACGGCCAGCGGCCCGAGCTGCCCTGGTACCAGCCTGTTCCCGCGGAGCGCTGACATGCTGCCGCGCCCCCCGGACTTCCGGCTGGACGGGCGGCGGGCGCTGGTCACCGGCGGCAGCCGCGGGCTTGGACTTGCCGCGGCGGTGGCACTGGCACAGGCAGGCGCGTCGGTCACGCTGGCAGCCCGGTCGGCCGCCGACCTGCAGGCCGCATCGGACCGGATGCGGGGCACGGGACTGGCGTGCGAGACCCTCGTGCTTGACGTCACCGAATCCGCGGCTGTCACGCGCGAGCTGGCGCAGCGCGGTCCGTTCCAGATCCTGGTGAACAACGCCGGCATGAACCGGCCGAAGCCGCTGGTCGAGGTGGAGGACCAGGACATCGACGCCGTTCTGGACCTGAACGTCAAGGCGGCCTTCTACGTCACCCGCACGGTCGCGCGCGGGCTGCTGGCCGCGGGCTTGCCGGGATCCGTGATCAACGTCTCGTCGCAGATGGGGCATGTAGGCAGTCCCCGGCGTACCCTCTACTGCGCGAGCAAGCACGCCATCGAGGGCTTGACCAAGGCGCTGGCCTGGGAGCTCGGAAGCGCCGGCATCCGCGTGAATTCGCTCTGTCCGACGTTCATCGAGACCGACATGACGGCGCCGATGTTCGAGGACCGGCGCTTTCGCGAGTGGGCGACCGGAAACATCGCGCTGGGCCGGATCGGCCGCCCGGAGGAGGTGATGGGTGCTGTCGTCTTCCTGGCCAGCGACGCCTCGAGCCTGATGACCGGCAGCGCGCTCATGCTCGATGGCGGCTGGACGGCCGCTTGAACGTCGCGCGGCGGGCAACAGGTGACGGAGTGCCCCGTTCAGGAACCGGGATCTGGCGCGGCTGGCGGGGATCGAACCCACGACCCTTGGCTTCGGAGGCCAATACTCTATCCACTGAGCTACAGCCGCATCATGAAGAGGCGAGTGCGCATTATCCTCGAAACGCGCGGCGGTCCCGCGGCAGGTCGCCGATGGCCCGGCCGCGCGGGGGGCGCTGGCTATAATCGCCGGCTCCCTCCCTCGGCCAGATTCATAGAGACAACATGAGCGATCCCATGCACGACGACGCCCACAGCGGCCCGATCAGGACCCCCAAGCAGCTGCTGCTGACGGTGATCTTCTCCTTCGTGGTGCCGGTGTTCGTGATCATCGGGCTCGTGACGTACGTGGTGTCCGACAACAAGCCGGCCGGCAGCCTCCAGGCGGAAAAGCAGGCGCTGGGCGGCGTGACGCCGCAGGACCTGGAACGCGGCGTGGCCGAGCGCATCCGCAAGGTCGGCACCGTCGAGATCCGCGACGCCAACCGACCGCTGCGCGCAGGCCAGGAGGTCTACAACGTGCAGTGTGCCGCCTGCCATGGCGCCGGCGTGGCCGGGGCGCCCAAGTTCGGCGACGCGGGCGTCTGGGCCGGCCGGATCGCCACCGGGCTCGATGCGCTGGTCCAGTCCGCCCTGAAGGGCAAGGGCGCGATGCCGCCGCAGGCTGGCGGTGACTTCGACGACGTGGAGATCGCGCGCGGTGTCGTCCACATGGCCAACGCCGCCGGCGCCAAGTTCGCCGAACCGCAGCGCCCCGCCGCCAACGGCCAGGCCGCCGCAGCGGCGCCGGCTGCCGCCGCTGCCCCCGCCACCGTGGCTGCCGCCGCTCCCGCCGCTGCGGCGGCCCCCGCACCGGTTGCGGCTCCCGCGCCGGCTGCGGCAGCGGCCCCGGCCGCGACGGCCGACGCAGCGGCCGGCGAGGCCCTGTACAAGCAGGCCTGCCTGGCCTGCCATGCCGCGGGCGTCGCCGGCGCGCCGAAGGTCGGCGACAAGGCCGCCTGGGCCCCGCGCCTCCAGCAAGGCGTGCCGGCCCTGGTGCAGAGCGCGATCAAGGGCAAGGGCGCGATGCCGCCCAAGGGCGGGTCGACCGCCCCCGACGCGCAGATCGCGGCAGCCGTCAACTACATGGTGAACGCGTCGAAGTAACTCGCGCCGTCCACAACGAGAAAGCCGGTCACCGACCGGCTTTTTCACGAGCAGAGGGTGCCGCTCTGCCTGATCCTGGCTGCTCGTCGGGGGCCCCGTGGCTCAGGCCGCGGCCTCCTGCCGCAGCGTCGCGGGGCTGCACGCGTAGCCGAAGCGCTGGGGCAACTCGCCCGCGCGCATGGTCTCGGGCGTCCACAAGCCCTGCTCGATGGCGTCGGCCGCGATCTGCACGTCGAGCGAGTGCACCAGGCCGAAGCCGATGTCCGTGTCCAGGTAGAGGCGACCGCCTTCGTCGACCACCGTGCGGCGCGGCTGCGCGGCCCGGCCGGTATGCGCCGTCACGGCGAAGTCGGCGGCCACGCGCCAGATGTACGGCGCGACCTCGAGCTCGACGTACACGCGCTGGGGGCCGTTCTGGAAGAACCACTGCCCGCGTTCGTCATGGTCGTAGTTGCGGCCGATGAACTCGATCAGCTTGTCGTGGCGCAGCAGCGCGCCCTTGCTCACCGCGAACGGACCGGCGGCCTGCACGCGGTCGTCGCGCATGTACCACTGGCCGCGCCGGTCGAGGCCCAGCCAGCCGTAGCAATGAGGAACGTTGGGCCATTTCGCAAGCGCCTGGCGAACGATGTCATCCATCGGAACATTATGGGACGGCATGCTTCGCCCTGGAGCCATGCCCGCACCGGCAGAGACCCCGCCCGGAGAGTGGGCAAAAAAAACGCCGCCCGAAGGCGGCGTGATGTGAAGCGGGCATTGTCTCTGTGTGCCAGCGACAGATCTTGTGCTGTTCTAGGGCTTGTCTCCTCGGTCCCTCGCCCTCGCGGGCCCCTGACTGCCCGCTGCGAGTGAACTGACTCTAACCCCCGGACCCAGCCGTGGCATCGGGACTTTCCCGGCCGGGGATTCGGGATGAAAAAAGTACGACCGTGCTCTTCTCGGGCGCCGCAGCCGGCGTCGCCGCGACCGCGCCGCCACGGCGCGCCGCGGCGGCCTCGACGATCCACCCGGCCGATTTCTCGGCCATCATCAACACCGGTGAATTGGTGTTGCCGCTCGTGATGGTGGGCATCGCGCCGGCGTCCACGACGCGCAAGCCCGCGATGCCCCGCACGCGCAGTCGCGAATCGAGCACGGCCTGCGGATCATCGTCGCGCCCCATCTTCGTCGTGCCGACCGGATGGAAGATGGTGGTGGCGATGTCGCCGGCGAGCCGCGCCAGTTCATCGTCGCTCTGGTACTGCGTGCCGGGCCGGAACTCGCGCGGCCGGTAGTGCGCGAGGGCCGGCTGGCTCACGATCTTGCGCGTCAGACGCAGCGAATCGGCGGCCACCTGCCGGTCTTCCGGCGTGCTGAGGTAGTTCGGCGCGATCAGCGGCGCGTCCTCGAAGCGGTTGCTGCGGATGCGCACGGTGCCGCGGCTGGTCGGATTGAGGTTGCACACGCTGGCGGTGAAGGCGTCGAAGTCGTGCAGCGGCTCGCCGAAGGCGTCGAGGCTCAACGGCTGCACGTGGTATTCGATGTTCGGATGCGGCATGTCGGGCGAGCTGCGCGTGAAGGCGCCCAGCTGCGACGGCGCCATGCTCATGGGGCCGCTGCGCATCAGCGCGTACTGCAGCGCGATCTGCGCCTTGCCGAACAGGCTGTTGGCCATGGTGTTGAGCGTCTTGACGCCATCGACCTGGAACACGGCGCGAATCTGCAGGTGGTCCTGCAGGTTGCCACCCACGCCCGGCAGTTCGTGCACGACCGGGATGCCGCTGCGCTGCAGCAGCGGGGCGGGGCCGATGCCGGACAGCTGCAGGATCTGCGGCGAGCCGATGCTGCCGGCGCTGAGGATCACCTCGCCGGCGGCGCGCACCGTGACGAGTTCGCTGCCGTTCCACACCTTCGCCCCGGTGCAGCGCTTGCTGCCGTCGGGCTGCTGCTCGACCAGCAATTGCGCCACCTGCGAAGAGGTCCACAGCTCGAAGTTCGGCCGGGCGGCGCAGGTGGGCCGCAGGAACGCGCGCGCCGCGCTCCAGCGCCAGCCGTTCTTCTGGTTGACCAGGAAGTAGCCCACGCCCTCGTTGCTGCCGCGGTTGAAGTCGTCGGTGGCCGGGATGCCGGTCTGCTGCGCGGCCTGCGAGAACGCGTCGAGGATGTCCCAGCGCAGCCGCTGCTTCTCGACCCGCCATTCGCCGCCGGCGCCGTGCACTTCGTCGGCGCCGCGGAAGTGGTCCTCGTGCTGCCTGAAGTACGGCAGGCAGCGGTCCCAGGTCCAGTCGGCGTCGCCGGTGGCCTGCGCCCAGCCGTCGTAGTCGCGCGCCTGGCCGCGCATGTAGATCATGCCGTTGATGCTGGAGCAGCCGCCCAGCGTCTTGCCGCGCGGATAGCGCAGCTTGCGGCCGTTCAGGCCCGCGTCGGCTTCGGTGTAGTACATCCAGTCGGTGCGCGGATTGCCGATGCAGTACAGGTAGCCGACGGGAATGTGGATCCAGTGGTAGTCGTCCTTGCCACCGGCCTCGATCAGCAGCACGCGCCTGGACGGGTCCGCGGACAGGCGGTTGGCCAGCAGGCAGCCGGCGGTGCCGGCGCCGATGATGATGTAGTCGAACGTGGTGTCACTCATGTCGGCTCCTCGCGCCATTCACATTGCGTCCGGTTTCAACATCCAGAATGCAGAAGCCGCAGAAGTTGCGCAGAAGCCGCGGAAAACACATCATGGTTTTCTTTGCGGCTTCTGCGTCACTTTCGCGGCTTCTGCGTCCGGCTGTCCTGCCGCTGCTTATTTCGCCGTAGGCATCACGAACTCGGCGCCCTTGCCGATGCTCTCCGGCCAGCGCTGCATGATCGACTTCTGCTTCGTGTAGAAGCGAACGCCTTCCTCGCCGTAGGCATGCATGTCGCCGAACAGGCTCTTCTTCCAGCCGCCGAAGCCGTGCCAGGCCATGGGCACCGGGATCGGCACGTTGATGCCGACCATGCCCACCTGCACCCGGCGCGAGAACTCGCGCGCCACGTTGCCGTCGCGCGTGAAGCACGACACGCCGTTGCCGTACTCGTGCGCGTTGATCAGGTCCACCGCTTCCTTCAGGTCCTTCACGCGGACACAGCCGAGCACCGGGCCGAAGATCTCCTCCTGGTAGATCTTCATGCCGGGCTTGACATCGTCGAACAGCGTGCCGCCGATCCAGAAGCCGTTGTCGCAGCCGGCGCCGGCCGCCGCACCCTGGAACTTGCGGCCGTCCACCACCAGCTTCGCGCCTTCGGTTTCGCCCTGGCCGATGTAGCCGGTGATGCGCTGGTGGGCGACGCTGCTGACGATGGGGCCCATCTCCGCGTCGAGTTCGGTGCCGTTCTTCACCTTCAGCGACCGGGTGCGCTCGGCCAGCTTGTCCATGATCCGGTCGGCGGCCTCGCCGACCAGGATGCCGACCGAGATCGCCATGCAGCGCTCGCCGGCGGAGCCGAAGGCCGAGCCGATCAGGGCGTCGACGGCCTGGTCCATGTCGGCGTCGGGCATCACCACCATGTGGTTCTTTGCCCCGCCCAGGGCCTGCACGCGCTTGCCGTGGCGGGCACCGGTCTCGTAGATCTTCTGGGCGATCGGCGTCGAGCCCACGAACGAAACCGCCTTGACGTCGGGATGCTCCAGCAGCGCGTCGACCGACTCCTTGTCGCCCTGCACCACGTTGAACACGCCGTCGGGCAGGCCCGCCTCCTTCAGCAGTTCGGCCATGCGGATCGACGCGCTCGGGTCGAGCGGGCTCGGCTTGAGCACGAAGGCGTTGCCGGCCGCGATCGCGACCGGGAACATCCACATCGGCACCATCACCGGGAAGTTGAAAGGCGTGATGCCGGCGACGACGCCCAGCGGCTGGCGCATCGTCCAGTTGTCCATGCCGGTGGAGACCTGGTCGGTGTAGTCGCCCTTGAGCAGTTGCGGAATGCCGCAGGCGAATTCGACGATGTCGATGCCGCGGCTCACCTCGCCCTGGGCGTCGGTGAAGACCTTGCCGTGTTCGGCGGTGATGGTGCGCGCCAGGTCGTCGCGGTACTTGTTCAGCAGTTCGAGGAACTTGAACATCACGCGGGCGCGCCTGATCGGCGGCGTGTCGGCCCAGGCCGGGAAGGCGGCCTGCGCGGCGGCCACGGCCTGAGCCACTTCGCCGGCGTTCGCCATGGCGACCTGGCCGCTCACCTGGCCGGTCGCGGGATTGAAGACGTCGGCGCGGCGGCCGCTCTGGCCGGGGACGACGCGGCCGCCGATCCAGTGCTCGATGGAAGACAGCGCGGCGGCGGGACGGGACTTGTCGGGTGCGTTCATGGCGGGTTCCTTGGCAATGCCGGCCAGTCTAGGGCTCGGCGCGCGGTTTGGAAATACGCGCCTGCCGATCAGATTGTTCGGCAAAATGAACAATCCAGATGAAAACCGATCCGTCGCCCGCCTTCGCCGACCTGCACCTGCTCACCGTGCTGGCGCAGACGCGCAGCTACACCCAGGCCGCCCGGCGCCTGGGGATCTCCAAGGCGTCTGTGAGCACCCGCATCGCGGACCTGGAGCGCGCCGCCGGCGTGCCGCTGGTGCGGCGCACGACGCGCTCGGTCGGGCTGACCGAGGCGGGACAGCAACTGGCCGACGAGACGCGCGGCGCGTTCGAGCGGATCGAGCAGAGCTTTGCCGGCATCCGCGACCTGGCCGGCAGCCCGCGCGGATTGCTGAGGCTCACGGCGCCGGTGGCCCTGGGCCGCCAGCATATCGCGCCGACGCTCCCCGCGTTCCTGCTGCAATACCCGGAGATCCGGCTGGAACTGGACCTCTCCGACCGCTTCGTGAACCTGGCGCAGGAAGGCTTCGACATGGCGATCCGGCACACCCAGTCGCCGCCGGAAACGCACGTGGCCTGGCTGCTGTGTCCGACCCGCTCGCTGCTCGTGGCCAGTGCTGCCTACCTGCGCCGGCGCGGCCAGCCGGCCCATCCGTCGGAGCTGGCGGCGCACGCCTGCCTGCCCTACCTGCGCGAAGGCGGCCGCCAGAGCTGGTCGTTCGAGCGCGGCAGCAGCCGCAAGGCCGAGCGGGTGGTGGTCGCCGTCGACGGGCCCCTGCGCGCCAACAACAGCGAGGTGCTGCGCGAGGCCGTGCTGGGCGGCCTGGGCATCGGCCTGCTGCCCGACTTCAGCGCGGCGGGACACCTGGGACCGCGGGAGCTGGTGCCGGTGCTGCCGGGCTGGCGGCCGCTCGGATTCTTCGGCGACGGCATCTACGCGATCCGGCCCTGGTCGCCGCAGGTCCCGCGCGCGGCGCAATGCCTGGTGGACCATCTGCGGACGGTGTTTGCCAAGGGCTTCCCGATTTCCGGCCGTTGATCGCCTGGCCGGCAAACCGACAGCCGAGTCCTACAAGGCGGGGCGTGGCTCTGCCGTTAGGATGCAGTCGTGCCGGACCCCACCCCCCGCATCGAACGACAACCCGCGAGCGAAGGGGGCCGGTTGCTGGTTCTCGGCCAATGGACGGCGGCGCAGTTCGCCCGGCCCCGGTTGCTGCGGTCGCTCGAGCGCAGCCTCGGGCCGGCCGGCGGTTGGGACCTGAGCCGAGCCGAGCGCCTGGACCATGTCGGCGCCCAGTGGTTGTGGGACCGGTGGGGGCGGCGCTGGCCGGACGACCTGGAGGCGCTCCCTACCCAGCGTGCGGTGCTCGAGCGGGTGGCTCGGTTCACCGGGGCGCGGCCCCCCCGGCCGCGCCGCAGCTGGCGCCGTGCCTGGCTCGGCCTGGGCGAAGCGGTGCTGCGGGTGGTGAACCACGTGCGCGGGTTCGTCCAGCTGATCGGCGAACTCGCGCTCAACCTGCTGCGGCTGGCCGGCCTGCCGCACACCGGTCCGTGGCGCGATTTCTCGGGGCACCTCTACCGCATCGGCGGGACGGCCCTGCCGATCACGGCCCTGGTCGGGTTCCTGATCGGCGTTGTGCTGGCCTATCTCACGTCGCAGCAACTGCGGCAGTTCGGCGCCGACGCCTACATCGTCAACATCCTGGGCATCGCCGTCATCCGCGAACTCGGGCCGATGCTGGCCGCCATCCTCATCGCCGGCCGCTCCGGCTCCGCCATCACCGCGCAGATCGGCGTGATGCGGGTGACCGACGAACTGGACGCCATGAGCGTGATGGGCATCTCGCACGGTTTCCGGCTGGTGCTGCCCCGTGCCCTGGCGCTGGCCGTGGCGATGCCGCTGATCAGCGTCTGGACGACGACCTGGGCGCTGGGCGGCGGGATGATCGCCGCCGACGTGTCGCTCGGCATCACACCGGCGTTCTTCATGAGCGCGCTGCCCGAGGCGGTGCACGTCGACAACCTCACCCTGGCCAGTGCCAAGTCGGTGGTCTTCGGGCTGCTGATCGCCCTCGTCGGATGCCACTTCGGCCTGCGCGTGAAGCCCAACACGCAAAGTCTCGGCGAAGGCACGACGGCGTCGGTGGTCGCGTCGATCACGGTGGTGATCCTGGTGGACGCGCTCTTTGCGGTGCTGTTCAAGGACGTGGGGATCTGATGGACGCCAGCGTCCCGCCGTCCGCGCCGGAACCCGTGGTCGACATCCGCGGGCTCTCCAGCGTTTTCACCACGCCCGAGAAGCGCTTCGTCGTGCACGAGAACCTGGACCTTGCCGTCTGGCCGGGGGAGGTGCTGTCGATCGTCGGCGGCTCGGGCACCGGCAAGACAGTGCTGCTGCGCCAGATGCTCGGACTGGAGCAGCCCGCCAGGGGCAAGATCAGCGTGCTCGGGCAGCCGGTGTCTGAGATCGGCAAGGCCGGCGCCGCCAGCCGCATCGGCATGCTGTTCCAGCACGGCGCGCTGTTCTCGGCCTTCAGCGTCCTGGAGAACATCGCGTTCCCGCTGCGCGAACTCAAGACGCTGCCGGCGGCGCTCGTGCGCGAGGCGGCCATGGTGAAACTGCAGATGGTGGGCCTCAAGCCCGAGGACGCCGACAAGATGCCTTCCGACCTGTCGGGGGGCATGATCAAGCGCGCGGCCCTGGCGCGCGCGCTCGTGATGGACCCGCCGCTGCTGCTGCTGGACGAACCCACCGCCGGGCTCGACCCGGAAAGCTCCGACGGCTTCGTCACGCTGCTGCGTTCGCTGCATCGCGACCTGGCGCTCACGGTGGTGATGGTCACGCACGACCTCGACACGCTGTTCGAACTGTCGACGCGGATCGCCGTGCTGGCGGACCGCCGCGTCATCGTGACCGGCCCGCCCAAGGAAGTGATCGCCTTCCAGCATCCATTCATCCACGACTTCTTTCTGGGCGAGCGCGGGCAGCGCGCGATGGAGCTGCTGCGCGAATACCCGTTTGCCGTCTAGATTTCAAGAAAGGGCCATTCATGGAAAACAAAGCCCATGCCCTCGCCGCCGGCATCTTCGTGGTGGCGGTCACCGTGCTGCTGATCGCGCTGGCCGCCTGGTTGACGCGCGAGACCGGCGTGCGCCATGTCTACGAGATCTCGACGCGCGAGTCCATCACCGGCCTGCAGGAACAGGCGCCGGTGCGCTACCGCGGCGTCGACGTCGGCAAGGTGTCGTCGATCGCCTTCGACCCGAAGGTCCAGGGGAACGTGCTGGTGCAGCTCGAGATCGACGAGGAAGCGCCCGTCACCCGCGAAACCTTCGCCGCCCTGAGCTTCCAGGGCGTCACCGGACTGGCCTTCGTGCAACTCGACGACAGCGGCAAGCCGGCGCCGCGGCTGCCGCCCGACGACGAGAATCCGCCGCGCATTCCGCTGCAGCCCGGGTTCCTGGCCAAGCTCGAAAAACGCGGCGAGGTGATCCTGGAGCAGGTGGAGGAGACGACGAAGCGCATGAACCAGCTGCTGGGCGAGCCGAACCAGAAGCGGTTCGCCTCTACGCTGGAGAACCTGGACTCGGCCGCCGTGAGCGCGAACCAGCTCGTCAAGCGGCTCGACCAGACCGTGGCGCAGCGGGTCGATCCGGTGCTGACCGAGGCGGCCAGGACCATGAAGTCGTTCGAGCGGAGCGCCGACGAGATCGGCCGCACGGCGGCGGAGTTCCGCCAGACGGCCAGCCGCCTCAACGCGCAGGACGGCCCGATCGACCGGCTGGCCGAAGGCACCGCGGCGCTGTCGCACGCGGCCGACGCGTTCAACGCGTCGACGCTGCCGCGCATCAACCGCGTCACCGAGGAAACCTCGCGCGCCGTGCGCCAGCTCGGACGCACGGCCAACCAGATCGGCGACAACCCGCAGTCGCTGCTGTACGGCACCGGGCCGGTGCCGCCGGGTCCGGGCGAGCCGGGCTTCACCACGCCGGGGGCCGCCCGATGAAATCGACGTTGCGCTCGCTCCTCGTGTCCGCCTGCGCCGTGCTCGCGCTGGCGGGCTGCTCGGTCATCCCCGACAAGCCCGGGCGGGCGACCCGGTACGACTTCGGTCCGGGTCCGGTCGCGCCGGCGCCGGCCGCGGCGCTGCCGCCGCTCGCGCCCCTGATCCTGGCCGAGATCGAGACGTCGAGCGCGTGGGACGGTTCGGCGCTGCTGTACCGCCTGGGATATGCCGACGGAAACCAGCTGCTTCCTTACGCCCAGGCGCGCTGGTCGGCGCCGCCGCCGCAACTGATCCGGCAGCGGCTGCGCGAACTGCTCTCGCGCGAGCGGCCGGTGCTCGACGCCGGCGAGAGTTCGGCCCTTGCCCGCACCGACGGCAGAATGCCGCGCGTGCTGCGGCTGCAGCTGGAGGAGTTCTCGCACTGGTTCGAGACGCCGCGCGAAAGCTGGGGACTCATCCGGGTGCGCGCCACCCTGACCGAGAACACGCCGGCCGGCGAACGCCTGCTGGGGCAGCGCAGCGTGTCGTTGCGCCGGCCCGCGCCGAGTCCCGACGCGGCGGGCGGGGTGCGCGCACTCGCGGCCGCGACCGACGCCGCGGCGCAGGAGATCGCGCAGTGGCTGCACCAGCAGCCTTGAGGCACCGGCCGTGCCCACCGCGAACCAGGTGATCGAGCAGCAACTGCGCGAGCGCGGGCTGCAACTGCTCGGGCCGTGCGATCACCTGTCGCACCGTACCGAGCTGCTCGCCGAATCGGCGCTGTTGCGCGACTTCACTCCGGCGGAAGCGGAACTGCTGGGCGCGCACATGTTGCGGATCGGCGCGCAGCCCGGCCAGATCCTGATCGCGGAAGGCGAGGCGAGCGACTGGATGATGATCCTGCTGCACGGCACCGTCGACATCGGCAAGCGCAAGGTGGGCGCGGAAATGGACAGCCAGGAGCCGGGCGACACCACGCGCCTCGCGGTCTTGCGCCAAGGCGCCGTGATCGGCGAGATGTCGATGCTCGACGGCGAGCCGCGCTACGCGAGCGTCTGGGCGCTGAGCGAGGTGGAGGCCGCGGTACTCACTCGGCCCTCCGTCACCCGCCTGATCAACTCGCATCCGGCGCTGGGCGCCAAGCTGCTGGTCAAGCTCACGCAGCAGCTGGCGCAGCGCCTGCGCAACACCAGCAACCAGCTGGTGAAGATCCTGCGCAAGACGGGGCCGGCGTAAGCCCTCGCCTCACCTGCCCAGCGACGGAAACAGCTTCAGCAGCCCCAGCGCCATCACTTCCACGGCCAGCGCCGCCAGGATCAGTCCCATCAGGCGGGTCATGACGTTGATGCCGGTGCGTCCAAGCACGCGGGAGATCGGGTACGCCAGGGCCAGCGCCAGCCAGGTCGCGACGCCGATCACCACGCCATACCCCACCAGCGCCACGAGCTGCAGCCAGGTCCGCGCCTGGTCGGCATAGATCACCACGGTGGAGATCGTCGCGGGGCCCGTCAGCAGCGGAATCGTCAGCGGCACCACGGCGATGCTCGCGCCCATCGCTGCCTTCTGCGCGCCGTCCTCGAGTTCATGGCTGTTCGGCTTGGCCTCGGCCGGCTGCGCGTTGAGCATGTTCAGCGAGCTGATCAGCAGCAGCATGCCGCCGCCGACCTGGAAGCTCGCGAGCGAGATGCCGAAGAACTCGAGGATTCGCAGCCCCAGCAGCGCGCTGGCGGCGATGACGAGAAAGGCCGTGATCGCCGCGGTTGTCACCGTGCGGCGCCGCTGCTCCAGCGTGAAGCCCTGCGTGTAGTGGATGAAGAAGGGAACGATCGCCAGCGGATTGACGATCGCGAGCAGGGTCACCAGCGGCTTGAAGTCCACGTCAGTCCTTGTCCCCGTTCGTTTCGGAGCGGTCCATCTCGTCCGCCGCGGCGGGATGCCGCCGGCGGAACATGCCGTAGCCTTCCATCTGCATCACCGGTTCGCCGCGCTGGTTGGACATCTCCCACCGCGAACGCACCAGGCCGACGTCCGGCCGGGTGCGCAGCGGCCGCGACTCCAGGATCACGTGCTGCAGGCGCAGCGTGTCGCCCGGATAGACGGGCTTGAGCCACTTCAGGTTCTCCAGTCCCGGCGAGCCCATGCTGGAGGACTCGCGCAGGAAGTTCTCCACCGTCAGCCGCATCGCAAGCGAGCAGGTGTGCCAGCCGCTGGCGCACAGGCCGCCGAAGATCGAACGCCGGCCCGCCTCTTCGTCGAGGTGGAACGGCTGCGGATCGAACTGGCGCGCGAAGTCCTTGATCTCCTGCGCCGTGAGCGTCACGGTGCCGAGGTCGCGAGTGGAACCGGCGGCGAGGTCTTCCCAGTAGTGCCTGATGTCCGCCATCAACGGCCTCCCGATACTTCGAGCATCGACATGGTGGTGTAGCTCGCCTGCGGCGACAGCAGCCAGACGATCGCCTGGGCCACTTCCTCGGCCGTCCCGCCGCGCCCCATCGGCACCTGGTGCGCCAGGTCGCGCACGCGATCGGGCAGCCCGCCGGACGCATGGATCTCGGTGTCTATCAGTCCCGGTCGCACCGCGTTGACGCGGATGCCGTCGGCAGCGACTTCCTTGGCGAGGCCGACGGTGAAGGCATCCACCGCGCCTTTGGCGGCGGCGTAGTCGACGTACTGGCCCGGCGACCCCAGCCGCGACGCGGCGCTGGAGACATTCACGATCGCGCCGCCGCTGCCGCCGTGGCGTTTGCTCATGCGCTTGACCGCCTCGCGGGCGCAGAGCATGGTGCCGATCACGTTGATGTCGAACATGCGCTTGAGCCGGGCGGCGCTCATGTCCTCGACGCGGGCGCTCACATCGACGACGCCGGCGTTGTTGACGAGGGCCGTGAGGCGGCCGAGGCGCGCGTCCACTTCGGCGAACATCCGCAGGACGTCGGCCTCGCTGGCGACGTCGCCCTGCACGGCGATGGCGCGCCCGCCCGCCGCCTCGATGCGCCGCACCACCTGAGCGGCCGCGTCCGCTCGCCCGACGAAATTGACCGCCACGGCATGGCCCTGGGCCGCCGCGAGAAGGGCGGTGGCCGCGCCGATGCCGCGGCTGCCACCCGTGACCAACAGAACCTGCTCCAAGACCATCTCCTGCAAAAAAGCCGTGGGTACGCTACAACCCGTGGTTCGCCATTACAGCAAAGATGCGCGAGCGCATCGAAAGGAGATCCCTTGAGCCACCGCGCGGACTACTACCTCGCACCCCAGAGTCCCTGGACCTACCTCGGCCACGAACGCTTCGCCGCCATGGCGGCCCAGGCCGGCGCCGTGGTGCGCGTGCTGCCGGTGGACCTGGGCCGGATCTTTCCGGTTTCCGGCGGCCTGCCGCTGCAAAAGCGCGCACCGCAGCGCCAGGCCTACCGGCTGGTGGAACTGCGGCGGTTCTCCGAGCACCTGGGCATTCCGCTGAACGTGCAGCCGAAGTACTTTCCGGTCGCAGGCGACGACGCGGCGCGCCTGATCATCGCCGTCGACCTGCACGACGGCACCCAGGCGGCGCTGACCATCGCGGGGGCGATCCTGCGGGCCGTCTGGGCGCAGGAGCGCAACATCGCCGACGCACAGGTGCTGGGGCAGTTGCTGGCCGAAAACGGGCTGCAGCCGCAACGCCTGGAGGAGTCGCGCAGCGCGCCGGTGCAGCAGCGCTATGACGCCAACACCCAGGAGGCGGCCGATCTCGGCGTGTTCGGCGCTCCCACCTACGCGGTCGACGGCGAACTGTTCTGGGGACAGGACAGGCTCGAATTCGTGCAGCGACGGCTGCAATCTTGACCACAAGGAGAGTTCATGGGTTCTTTCATCGACCTCAAGGCCGCTGACGGCTTCGTGTTTCCCGCCTACGTCGCGCAGCCTGCGGGCCAGCCCAAGGGCGGCGTCGTCGTGCTGCAGGAGATCTTCGGCGTGAATTCGCACATCCGCGCCGTGGCCGACGGCTACGCGCAGGAGGGCTGGCTGGCCGTCGCGCCGTCTACCTTCCACCGCGTCAAGACCGGCGTCGAACTGGGCTACGGGCAGGACGACATGGCCGCCGGAATGGCGCTCAAGACGGCGGTCGAGGCACTGCCAGCGCCTGGCGTGATGCCGGACATCCAGGCGGCGATCGACCACGCGTCCCGGGCCGGCAAGGTGGGCATCGTCGGCTATTGCTGGGGCGGGCTGCTCACCTGGCGCGCGGCGTGCACGCTCGACGGCCTCGCGGCCGCCTCGCCTTATTACGGCGGGGGCATGACGACCCCGGACGAGGTCGCGCGGCGGCCGAAGGTGCCAGTGCTCGCGCACTTCGGGGACCAGGATCACTGGATTCCCATGAACAGCGTGGAAGCTTTCGCCAAGGCCCATCCCGAGGTGCAGGTGCAGGTGTACCACGCCAATCACGGCTTCAACTGCGACCAGCGCGGTTCGTGGGACGCCGCCGCGGCGAAACTGGCGCGCGAGCGCACGCTGGCGTTTTTCGCCGAACACCTGCGCTGACATGGACGCACGGCGTTTCGCGCGGCGGGCACTCGCGCTGCTGGCGGCGCTGCCGCTGGCGCTCGCCGCGCGGGCCGCGGACTACGCGGGGCCGCTGTTCGACGCGCACCTGCATTACAACGACGAGGCACGGTCGCCGCATCCGCTCGACGACGTGCTGGCACGCATGCAGCGCAACGGCGTGCGTGCCGTCCTGGCCAATTCGCGGCCGAACGACGGCACGACGGCGCTGGCCGCTTCACCGAAGACGGCGCAGGCCGGCGTGCGCGTCGTGCCGTTCGTGCGGCTGTACCGGAACCGTGCCGACTACGACAACTGGTACCGCGACGAGTCCATCCACGAGATGGTGCTGGCGGAGCTGGCGCGTGGCACGGCCTCCGGGCCGTTCCGCGGCATCGGCGAGTTCCACCTGTACGACAGCGCCAATGCCAACGGCCCAGTGGCGAAGAAGCTGATGGCGCTGGCGGAGGAAAGGCGGCTGGCGGTGCTGGCGCACGTGGACGACACGGCGATCGAGCTCCTGATGGCCAACACCCCCTCCAAGGGCGCGAAGGTGCGGCTGATCTGGGCGCACACCGGCATCGGCGGCGCGCCGGCCGCTCGCGTGGACCAGTTGTTCGCACGCTATCCGCTGCTGATGGGCGAGCTGTCCTATCGTCCGGGACTCACGTGCGAGGGCGGCAGGCTCTGTCCCGAGTGGCGGCAGCTGCTGCTCAAATATCCGGGCCGCTTCATGATCGGCTCGGACACCTGGGTGAACCAGCGCTGGCAGTACTACGACCAGTTGATGCAGGGCTACCGCACCTGGCTCGGCGACCTGCCCACCGACGTCGCCGCGCGCATCGGGTGGGAGAATGGCGCGAACCTGTTTGGAGTCGGCCAATGATGCAACTTCACCACGACCCTGGCACCGCCGCGATGGTGCCCCACATCCTGCTGGAGGAGATCGGCGCGCCGTACGAGCGGGTGCCGGTGTCGCGCGCGGCGAACGCGCACAGGCAGCCGGAGTACCTGCGCCTGAACCCGAACGGGCTGATCCCCGTGCTGGTCGACGGCGACCTGGTGCTGTACGAGACCGCGGCGATCGCGCTGCACCTGGCCGACACGCAGCCGCAGGCGAAGCTCGCGCCGCCGCCGGGGACGCCGGAACGCGCGCACTTCTACAAGTGGCTCGTGTGGCTCACCAACACGTTGCAGGCCAGCCTGATCCTGTACTTCTATCCCGAGCGCTGGGTGGACGAAGGCAATGCCGAGGGCGCGGCCCAGGTGAAGCGCCACGCCGAGCGCAAGGTCGCCGGGCTGCTGGACCAGCTCGATGCCGAACTGGCGCGGCACGGGCAGCCGTGGTTCGGCGGCGCGACGTACAGCGCGCTTGACCCTTACGTCTTCACGATGTGCCGCTGGACGCGCAATTTCCGCAACGAGGCGCCGGCCCGCGACCGGCCGCACCTGGGGCCTTACCTGCAGCGGATGCTGGCGCGCCCGGCCGTCCAGCGCGTGTTCGCCAACGAGCAACTCGCCGCGCCGTTCGTGTGAGCGGCCGGCGGTCACGCTGGTTCGGCGCGCAGGCACTCCTGAAGGACCAGCGCGTTGCCTGCGGCGGCCCCGGCGGCCGTGTTGTCGAAGATGCACCATACAGGCTGCCCTTCCCGCGCCGCCCGCGCCAGCCGCCGGGCAAGCGCCCGCAGCAACTTCAGCGGATAACTGGAGTAGTAGGTGCGCGGACTGCCATGCAGCCGCAGATAGGCGAAGCCGTCCCAGCCGCCGGGGCGCTCGCCGCCTGGATGCAGCACGGGATCGGCCAAGACGCGCGCGATGTGCCGCGCAGCCAGGCACAGGTCGACCTCGCCCGTGAACCATGACGCATGGCGCGGCTCGAGGCTGACGGGTCCGGCCCAGCGCGTGCGCAGCAGGTCGAGGAACGTCCCCGCGACTTCGGCCTCGAACGCCAGGCTGGGCGGCAGCTGCACGAGCAGGCAGCCCAGGTGCTCACCCAGGCCGGTCGCCTGGCCCAGGAACTCGTCGAGTTCCACCGCGCCACCACGCAGCTTGGCGACGTGCGTGATCGTCTTCGGCAGCTTGACCGCGAAGCGGAAGTGAGGCGGCACGCTGGCCGCCCAGCGCGCGTAGACGGCGTGCCGGTGCGGGCGGTGGAAGGAGGAATTGATCTCGACGACCGGCAACTGCCCGGCGTAGCGCTGCAGGTGGCTGCCCTCGCCCGGAAAGCGGTCCTGCACGTCGCGCGGCAGGGCCCAGCCGGCGCAGCCGATGAACGCCTGCGCCACGGCTAGCCGCTGCGCGCCAGATAGCGTTTGCGCCAGAACAGGATCAGCAGCACCGCCGCGACCAGCGCCATCATCGCCAGCACGACCCACATCGCGTCCACCGAGTGGATCAGCGGCAGGAACTCGAAATTCATCCCGAAGAAACCGGTGATGAGGTTCAGCGGCAGGAACACGGCCGTCAGCGCCGTCAGCACCCGCATGGTCTCGTTGGTGCGCTGGCCCTGGGCCGAGAAGTGGATCTGCACCGCCGTTTCGGCGCCATGTTCCATGCGCCGCACGTGGTGCACGACGCGGGCGATGTGTTCGATGACGTCGCGCGCCCGCGCCACGAGGTTGTCGTGCTCGGCCTGGCGCATGCCGGCCGGCGGCTCCTCCTGGTGCGTGTCGAGCCATTCCTGAACCGCGTCGTTCTGCTCCTCGCACAGGTCCTCCAGGGTGTGCAGGGCCTGCCGTGCCGCCATGAGCGCGCCCCAGTCCGCGCCGCGCGAGCGCGGCATGAGCAACTGGCGCTGCCAGTGCTCGAGTTCGCGCGCCAGGTGCTTGCGCAGCTCGAGGTAGCTGTCGACCATGACGTTGAGCATGCGCAGCATCAGGTCGTCGGGATTCGACGGCTGGCGGCTGCGCGCGGCGACGCCGCCTCCGTTCGGTTGCCTGGCTTCGGCGGCATAGCGCTCGGTGAACGTTCTGGCGATGACGCAGCCCGACGTGTGCACGGTGATCAGCAGCCGGTCGAACGCGGCGAAGCCGACCGGCTGCGTGCGAATGCGCCCGAAGGCCGGCAGGGACCCCGCGTGGACTGGTGGTTCGCCGCCGTCATCGGCTTCGGACGGCAGTTCCGAGGGCGTGGAGAGCCGGCGGAAGATCACCAGGTCGTACACCGACGTGTAGTCGTAGTGCGACGGGTGCGCCGCGTTCCCCAGGTCCTTCAGGTGCAGGTCCAGCAGCGTCGAGCCACCCAGGTCCTGGGCTGCCTGCTGCAGCAGCGGGAGTTCGCGCTCGAGGGCCGGGCGCTCGACGGCGATCCAGACGAAGCCGGCGTCGGGAGCGCGCGGCGGGGGGCGGTCCAGGAACCGGAGGTTGCCGCCGGCGAACTCGACGACCTGCATGCGTTTCAGGCGCGCAACAGCCTGGCCGCGTCGATCGCGAAGTACGTGAGCACGCCGTCCGCCCCCGCGCGCTTGAACGCGAGCAGGCTCTCCAGCATGACGGCATCGTGGTCAAGCCAGCCGTTGCCGGCCGCGGCCTTGAGCATCGCGTATTCGCCGCTCACCTGGTAGGCGAAGGTGGGGACGCGGAACTCGTCCTTCACGCGCCGCACGACGTCCAGGTACGGCATGCCGGGCTTGACCATCACCATGTCGGCGCCCTCGGCGATGTCCATCGCGACCTCGCGCAGCGCCTCGTCGGTGTTGCCGGGGTCCATCTGGTAGACCTTCTTGTTGCTCTTGCCGAGGTTGGAGGCGGAACCCACCGCGTCGCGGAACGGGCCGTAGAAGGCGCTGGCGTACTTGGCGCTGTACGCCATGATGCGGGTGTGGATCAGGCGCCTGCCTTCCAGCGCGCTGCGGATGGCGCCGATCCGCCCGTCCATCATGTCGCTCGGCGCCACGATGTCGACGCCGGCTTCCGCCTGGGTCAGGGCCTGGCGCACCAGCACTTCCACGGTCTCGTCGTTCAGGATGTAGCCGGTCTCGTCGAGCAGTCCGTCCTGGCCGTGGCTCGTGAACGGGTCCAGTGCCACGTCGGTCATCACGCCCAGCTGCGGGAACTTCCGCTTGAGTTCGCGCACCACGCGCGGCACCAGGCCTTCCGGATTGAAGGCTTCCCGGCCGTCGGGCGTCTTCAGCGACGCATCGATGACGGGGAACAGCGCCATGACCGGAATGCCGAGCGCGACGCACTGCTCGGCGACCGGCAGCAGCAGATCCAGGCTCAGGCGCTCCACCCCCGGCATGGACGCGACCGCTTCGCGGCGCCGCTGGCCGTCGAGCACGAACACCGGATAGATCAGGTCGTGCGCCGTCACGCTGTGTTCGCGGACCAGGTTGCGCGTGAATTCGTCGCGGCGCAGCCGGCGCGGCCGGCCTTGGGGATAAGGGGCATGGAGGCTCATGGCCGGAAATTGTCCACCATCCGCACATGCGGCGCGCCGGCTCGCGCACGGTGCGGCGCCCCGGTCCCGGGGTAAAGGTTCATCCGGGCCGTATTGATAGGCGCGGGGTGCTTTGCTAAATTCATTCCGGGCGGCTTGCCGTCCCCCGCTTTTCCTCCCTGAGCGGGCGCCTTGATGTGTGACAGCAAAAAGGCTTCCCACCCCGGCTTTCAGGCCGGGGTTTTTTTTGTGCTCCCAGAGGGAAAACCGCTTCCTGCAGCTGCCAGGCGGCCAGCCGCGGCTACCCGTTTGTCCATACACTCGCGGCATGCTTTTGCCCCCGGTTCCCAGACCCGCCACGACCATGCGCCGGTGCGACCGAATGCCTGCGCGACGGCTTGCCGCAACCGGTTTTCGGGCCGGCTCGCGGCTCTTCGTGGCCGAGGTGCAACGTGCGCTTTTGATCTTGCGCAAACAGATGCGCTTTCGCTGCTGACCGGTGCCCAAGCACAAGACCTCCGCCTGGCCGCTTGCGCAAGCGTATGCGGCGCTGATCTTCTACGCGAGCCTCTACCCGTTCGCCGGGTGGCGCGACCAGGGCATCGCGCCCTGGGAGTTCCTCTGGAGCCCCTGGCCCAGGTACTGGACCGGCTTCGACGTTGCCGCGAACGCGGCGGGCTATGCGCCGCTTGGTTTCCTGCTCGCGCTCAGCTTTCTGCGGCGCGGCAGTCCCCGGTTTGCGCCGTCCAGCCGTACGGCGGCCATCGCCGTGGCCGGCGCGGCCGCCGCGGCGCTGTCGCTTGCGATGGAGGCGCTGCAGACGTACCTGCCTTCGCGCGTGGCGTCCAACCTCGACTTCGGACTCAATGCCGCCGGGGCGCTGGCCGGGGCCTTGGCGGCCGCGGGCCTGGAGCGTTTCGGCGCCATCGACCGGTGGAGCCGCTTTCGGGTGCGCTGGTTCGTGGAGGATGCGCGTGGCGCCCTGGTCCTGCTGGCGCTGTGGCCGTTCGCGCTGCTGTTCCCGGCAGCCGTGCCGCTGGGGCTCGGGCAGGTGTTCGAGCGGCTCGAGCTGGCGCTCGCCGAGTGGCTGATGGACACCCCTTTCCTCGAGTGGCTGCCGGTGCGCGACGTCGAACTCCAGCCGCTGGTTCCGGGGGTCGAACTGGTGTGCGTGGCACTGGGCGCGCTGGCGCCCTGCCTGTTGGCGTATTCGGTGATCCGGTCGCCCGGCCGCCGCGCGGTGTTCGCGGTCGCGACGGTGGCGGTGGGCGTCGCCGCCACCGCGTTGTCCGCGGCGTTGAGCTGGGGGCCTTCCCACGCCTGGGCCTGGCTCAGCCTGCCGGTGCGGCTGGGGCTGGCCGTCGGGCTGGGGTTCGCCGTGGTGCTGCTCGCGATGCCCCGGCGCGGCTGCGCCGCCCTGGTCCTGCTCGCGTTGATGCTGCACCTGAGCCTGCTGAACCAGGCGCCGGCGAGCGCCTACTTCGCCGATACCCTGCAGGCGTGGGAGCAGGGCCGGTTCATCCGTTTCCACGGGCTGGCGCAGTGGCTCGGGTGGCTCTGGCCTTACGCGGTGCTGCTGTATGTGGTGCTGCGGCTCTCGGCACCGGACCGCCAAAATAAAATCACGGCATGACGCAACCCGCTTCGTCCTACTACCAGCGCCACATCTTCTTCTGCCTGAACCAGCGGACCAACGGCGAGCCCTGCTGCGCCGACCATCACGCCCAGGAGGCGTTCGACCGCTGCAAGGCGCAGGTGAAGGCCGCGGGACTGGCGGGACCGGGGCAGGTGCGGGTCAACAAGGCCGGCTGCCTCGACCGCTGCGCCGCCGGGCCCGTGGCGGTGGTTTATCCGGAGGCCGTCTGGTACACCTACGTGGACCTGAACGACATCGACGAGATCGTCGAGTCGCACCTGAAGAACGGCCGGGTGGTCGAGCGGTTGCTGACGCCGCCGCACCTGGGCCGCTGAGACCGTGAACGTGCACACCCGGCGCTTCCGCGCGGCCGGTCCGGCCGGCGCGATCGAGGCGCTGCGGGACGAGCCGGGAGCGGGGCTGGCACGGCGCGGCACCGCCGTGATCGCGCATCCGCATCCGCTGTTCGGCGGGACCATGGAGAACAAGGTGGTGCAGACGCTGGCCCGCGCCTTCGTGCAGTCCGGCTGGGTCGCCGTCCGCTTCAACTTCCGCGGGGTCGGCGCGACCGAAGGGGTGCACGACGAGGGGCGCGGCGAACTCGACGACATGCTGGCGCTGGTGGCGAGCGAGGCGCCCGACGGACCGTTGGCGCTGGCCGGCTTCTCCTTCGGCGCATTCGTCGCCAGCCGCGCGGCGGCCGCCTTGTGGGCGGGTCGCCGCGCCGAAAAGATCGTGCTGGTGGGCGCGGCGGCCTCGCGCTTCGATGTGGCGCAGCTGCCGGCCGAGGCGCACGACGCCACCCTGGTCATCCACGGCGAACACGACGACACCGTGCCGCTGGCCGCCGTGCTCGACTGGGCGCGGCCGCAGACACTCCCGGTTACGGTGGTTCCCGGGGGCGGTCATTTCTTTCACGGACAATTGCCGCTGCTCAAAAGCCTGGTGGCGCGCCACCTCCGTTCCTGATCCCCCACGCCCCAATGAAAACTGCCAAGCAGGCCATCGCCGCCGCATTCTTTGCCTTGTTCAGCCTCACCGTCCTGGCGCAGGCGCCGCAACCGCCGGAAATCGCGGCGCGGTCCTTCCTGGTGATGGACGTCACGGCGGACCAGGTGCTGGCTGGACGCGACGTCGACACGCCGGTCGAGCCGGCCTCCCTGACCAAGCTGATGACCCAGTACCTGGTCTTCGACGCGCTGCGCAGCAAGAAGATCGACCTCAAGCAGACCCTGCCGGTGAGCACGCGGGCCTGGAAGATGCCCGGCTCGCGGATGTTCATCGACCCGAGCATGCAGGTGCCGGTGGACGACCTGATCAAGGGGATGGTCGTCCAGTCGGGCAACGACGCGACCGTGGCGCTCGCCGAAGGCGTCGGCGGCACCGTCGAGCGCTTCGTCCAGCTCATGAACGAGCAGGCGAAGGCGCTCGGCATGAAGAATACGTCGTACAAGAATCCGGAAGGCCTGACCGAGCCTGGCCATACGACGACGGCCCGCGACCTGAGCATCCTGTCAACGCGCCTGCTGCGAGACTTCCCCGAGTACACGCACTACTACGCGATCAAGAAGTACCGCTACGCCGGCACGCCGACGGCCAACGACACCAACCGGAACATGCTGCTGTTCCGCGATCCCACGGTGGATGGCCTCAAGACCGGCCACACCCAGGCGGCCGGCTTCTGCCTCATCGCGACGGCCAAGCGGGACTTTCCGAACCTCGGCGCGCGCCGGGTGCTGGCCGTGGTGCTGGGCGCGTCCAGCGAGACCGCGCGCGCCAATGAAGCGCAGAAGCTGCTCAACTGGGGTTACACGGCCTACGAGGGCATCAAGCTGTTCGATGCGAACCAGGCCGTGGTGACGCCGACGGTCTGGAAGGGCCGGGAAAAGACGGCCAAGCTGGGCCGCGCCCAGCCGATCGTGGTGGCGGTCCCGGCGGGCACCGCCAGCCGGGTCAAGACCCAGGTGGCGCGGCCAGACCCGCTGATCGCCCCCCTGGCCAAGGGCCAGCAGGTGGGCACGCTGAAGGTCGTCTCGGGCGAGCAGCCGCTCCTGGAGGTGCCGCTGGTGGCGCTGGAGGCGGTGGAGGAGGCCGGCGCACTGAGCCGCGCCTGGGACGCCTTGCGCCTGTGGATCAAGTGACGGGGCCCGTGCTGCCTGGCAGACGGGTGGGGCAGCCAGGCTGACTTTTTGGAACTATCGGCCTCTCTTTTCGGCTGCGGCGCCTTTCTTGCCACCCCGGAGGCCGGAAAAGCCTCCTCGACTATTGAGGGCGGGCGCCCATCGGGCTATACTGGAGGGCTTTCCCGCAATTGGGGCGGGAGAGCAATTGCCGCATCCGCGGCGATCGGCGCCGTCCGGCGCCTTCGACACCAGACGTTTAGGGACGTTTTCTTCATGCCAACCATCAATCAACTCGTGCGTCAGGGGCGGGAGGTCGAAAAGACCAAGTCCAAGAGCCCCGCGATGCAGAACAGCCCCCAGCGGCGCGGCGTGTGCACCCGTGTGTACACCACCACGCCGAAGAAGCCGAACTCCGCCCTGCGGAAGGTCGCCAAGGTCCGCCTGACCAACGGCTTCGAGGTCATCTCGTACATCGGCGGCGAAGGCCACAACCTGCAGGAGCACTCGGTGGTGCTCGTGCGCGGCGGCCGGGTCAAGGACCTGCCGGGCGTGCGCTACCACATCGTTCGCGGCTCCCTGGACCTGCAGGGTGTCAAGGACCGCAAGCAGTCGCGTTCCAAGTACGGCGCCAAGCGCCCGAAGAAGGCCTGATCGGCCATTCATGGTTTGTCGGTGCTCGTTCGGCCCTGGCAGGCTGAGCAGAGCGTAGTGACCCGAAGCAGGCAATTGTGCCTGTGGGTCGAGTAAGTGGGATGCCCGATGGCACCCGCGGCCACCCGGAAGGGCCGGCCAACTGAAGCAACTGGAGTATTGAAATGCCACGTCGTCGCGAAGTCCCTAAGCGTGAAATCCTGCCGGATCCCAAGTACGGCAACATCGAGCTCGCCAAGTTCATGAACGTCATCATGCAAGGCGGCAAGAAGGCGGTCGCCGAGCGCATCGTCTACGGCGCGCTCGAGCAGATCGAGAAGAAGAACCCGGGCAAGGACCCGGTGGAAGCCTTCACCATCGCCATCAACAACGTGAAGCCGATGGTCGAAGTGAAGTCCCGCCGCGTCGGCGGCGCCAACTACCAGGTGCCCGTGGAAGTGCGCCCGGTGCGCCGGCTGGCGCTGTCCATGCGCTGGCTGAAGGAAGCCGCCAAGAAGCGCGGCGAGAAGTCGATGGCCCTGCGCCTGGCCAACGAGCTGATGGAGGCCACGGAAGGCCGTGGCGGCGCGATGAAGAAGCGCGACGAAGTCCATCGCATGGCGGAAGCGAACAAGGCGTTCAGCCACTTCCGCTTCTAACCTCCGTCCCAAACACCTGGCGCGCGGGCCCGTCACGAGCGGGCCTGCGTCCATTGATCGAAAGAGCATCATGGCCCGAAAAACGCCCATCGAGCGGTACCGCAACATCGGCATCTCCGCCCACATCGACGCCGGCAAGACGACGACGACCGAGCGCATCCTGTTCTACACCGGCGTGAACCACAAGATCGGCGAGGTGCACGACGGCGCCGCGACGATGGACTGGATGGAGCAGGAGCAGGAGCGCGGCATCACCATCACGTCCGCCGCGACGACCTGCTTCTGGAAGGGCATGGACCTGTCCTTCCCCGAGCACCGGATCAACATCATCGACACCCCCGGCCACGTGGACTTCACCATCGAGGTGGAGCGTTCCATGCGCGTGCTGGACGGCGCCTGCATGGTGTACTGCGCCGTGGGCGGCGTGCAGCCCCAGTCGGAGACCGTCTGGCGCCAGGCCAACAAGTACCGCGTGCCGCGGCTGGCCTTCGTCAACAAGATGGACCGCACCGGCGCGAACTTCTTCAAGGTCTACGACCAGATGAAGGCGCGCCTGAAGGCCAACCCGGTGCCGATCGTGATCCCGATCGGCGCCGAGGAGAACTTCAAGGGCGTGGTCGACCTGCGCAAGATGAAGGCCATCATCTGGGACGAAGCGTCCCAGGGGATGAAGTTCACCTTCGAGGACATTCCGGCCGACCTGCTGGAGCAGGCCAAGGAATGGCGCGAGAAGATGGTCGAGGCGGCCGCCGAAGCCAACGAGGACCTGATGAACAAGTACCTCGAGGAAGGCGACCTGACCGAAGCCGAGATCACGCACGGCCTGCGCACCCGCACCATCGCCGGCGAGATCCAGCCGATGCTGTGCGGCACGGCGTTCAAGAACAAGGGCGTGCAGCGGATGCTGGACGCCGTGATCGAACTGATGCCGTCGCCGGTGGACATTCCCCCGGTCAGCGGCATGGACGAGGACGAGAAGCCGGTCCAGCGCAAGGCCGACGACGGCGAGAAGTTCTCGGCGCTGGCGTTCAAGCTGATGACCGACCCGTTCGTCGGGCAGCTGACCTTCGTGCGCGTCTATTCCGGCGTTCTCTCCAAGGGCGACACCGTCTACAACCCGGTGCGCGGCAAGAAGGAGCGCATCGGCCGGATCGTGCAGATGCACGCCAACAACCGCCTCGAGGTCGACGAGATCCGCGCCGGCGACATCGCAGCGTGCGTGGGCCTGAAGGACGTCACGACGGGCGAGACGCTGTGCGACCCGAACTCGATCCTGACGCTGGAGCGCATGGTGTTCCCGGAGCCGGTGATCCGGCAGGCCGTGGAGCCGAAGACCAAGGCCGACCAGGAAAAGATGGGCATCGCGCTGGGTCGCCTGGCCGCCGAGGACCCGTCGTTCCGCGTCAACACCGACGAGGAGTCGGGCCAGACCATCATCGGCGGCATGGGCGAGCTGCACCTGGAAATCATCGTCGACCGCATGAAGCGCGAATTCGGCGTTGAAGCCAACGTCGGCAAGCCGCAGGTGGCCTACCGCGAGACGGTGCGCAAGCAGGTCACCGACGTCGAAGGCAAGTTCGTGCGCCAGTCGGGCGGCAAGGGCCAGTACGGCCACGTCGTCTTCTCGCTGGAGCCGCAGGAGGCCGGCAAGGGCTTCGAGTTCGTCGACGCCATCAAGGGCGGCGTGGTGCCGCGCGAGTACATCCCGGCGGTGCAGAAGGGCGTGGAAGAAGCGCTCACTTCGGGCGTCCTGGCCGGCTACCCGGTGGTGGACGTCAAGGTGACGCTGACCTTCGGTTCGTACCACGAAGTGGACTCGTCCGAGCAGGCGTTCAAGATGGCCGCCATCTTCGGCTTCAAGGAGGCCGCGCGCAAGGCGAGCCCCGTGATCCTCGAGCCGATGATGGCCGTGGAAGTGGAAACGCCCGAGGACTACGCCGGCAACGTGATGGGCGACCTGTCGTCCCGCCGCGGCATGGTGCAGGGCATGGACGACATGCCCGGCGGCGGCAAGGTCATCAAGGCCGAGGTCCCGCTGTCGGAGATGTTCGGCTACTCGACGACGCTGCGTTCGATGTCGCAGGGCCGCGCCACGTATACGATGGAGTTCAAGCACTACGCCGAGGCCCCGCGCAACGTGGCCGAGGCGATCGTCGCTGCCCGTCAGAAGTAAGGCGAAATCGGACACCCGTACGCAGAGGGCGCAAAGGAGCCGCAGAGACCGCAGAAAAGTCCAATCAGCATCTGGTTGTTCTTCTGCGGCTTCTGCGTATCTTCTGCGGCCTCTGCGTACGGAGGTCCGCATCCGAATTGAATTTGTCTGCGATCGCACCACCTTCGCTGCCCGTGGCGAAGGAACCAGCAGTGCGATGCAGACGTTAAACCCGACACGGGCATGCTCTTTGGAGATTTGAAATGGCAAAAGGAAAATTCGAGCGCACCAAGCCGCACGTCAACGTTGGCACCATCGGCCACGTGGACCACGGCAAGACCACGCTGACGGCGGCGATCACCTCGGTGCTGGCTTCCAAGTTCGGCGG
>NZ_VTOX01000010.1 GCF_012184415.1 Ramlibacter lithotrophicus | reverse complement strand
GAAGAAAGGAGGGAAGACGACAACCCAGGATCAGGAGATATCCACAGGCGAGGCCACCATCAGGTAGCCTTGAGGGCGGGTCAAAATTGAACGATCGCGCTGGGTCAGTTCTCGACGATCTTCAACACAAGGGTGAAAAGCCGGAGGACGTTCGCGCACATGTCAATCAGAAGCGCGACGAGCTCGATGACGGTTCCGACGGGCTGGTGGACTGCAAGCAGGAGGATGCACACGAGGCCTTTTTCCCGCAGATGGTCGCGCTGCTAAAGACGGTGGAAATTCTCGGTCAGATTCTGAAAAATCAAATCGCGACTGTTAGTCGAGCAAAGCGGGTGGAGCTCCTCCAGATGCTGCTCAAAGCTCCCTTGCGCCTGGTCCGCGCCTACTTCGCGCAGTTCCTTGCGGACAAAGATGAGGCGCAGACTGAATTGGTCGAGATGCTTCGCACGATGAACAAGGAGGACAGCGACGAGAAGCGGAAAAAGCTGGCAGAGAAGCTGCTGGCCCAAATCATGCAGATTTCGTCGTTTGCGTTCATTGCCAAGGCCATCACCTCCATCAGCTCTGACGAACTGCAGGAGGACATTGATTCCGCGGCGAAGAAAGTGGGAACGCCGGCCGCCAAGCTCATCGCCGCTGGCGTTCAGCTCGACTCGCCGCGCGACCTGCCCAGGACGGACCTGAAAGGCCTGCTTGCCGACATCAAAGACGACTTCATCGCAATGCGCGTGCTGCAGATGCTCACGCTTCGTCGCCTCTACATGTTTCGGACGACCGAGCAGGACAAACAGTGGCTGGCCAGCCAAAGCGTGTTGGGGCTGAAGTTCCAGCACGCGGTGGACATGCGCTCGCGCACCCAGAAAAAACTCGGCCAGAGATAAGACCCCTCGCTACACAGGCCTTCACACTCAACACGAAACGCCGATGTCTGCCCTCCGTCGCCTGCTGTCCATCGCCGCCGTTGCCACTGGCACGCGGGAACCGTCGCTCAGGGAGGTGGCCGGCGAAGCCGCGCATGAAAACGCGCTGACCCTCACGCCGCCGGAACTCACCACGCCTGAGGCAAGCGACACGGACAACGAGAACGCGCCGGACCCGACCTGACTCCCTCGCGCCGCTACTTGTTCAGCGGTGATGAGCGCGCCGATAGCGAAGCGGCGCGCGTGAGGGAAGGGGCCCAGGAGGGCCCTTTTTTTGCTCAGCCAAAGAAGCCCCGCTTGGGCGGGTTGTCGCGCATCTCCTGCAGCTGCGCGGACAGCGCAGCGACCTGCTTCTGCAGCTCCAACACGACTTCGAGCGTGACGCGCTCCGACAGGGGCGACGCCAGGCGGCGTTCCCGCTGGATTTCTTCAGGGTCGTAGCGGCCGAAGTCCGACGCCCGCTCCAGTGCCTCTATGACCTTGGGTGGGACGTGGCTCGGCTCGTCGCGCATCATGCGATGCAGGTCCGCGACCTCCTTGCGTTCCAAGCTGTCGTGCACCAGCAGCTCCAGCACACGTTCTGGCATCGTCGCCAGCTCCTTGGCCTCGATGGTGGCCAGGCCGAGCGAAGTTGGCAGGTTGGAGACTAGGACATTTGCCAGCACAGGGCCAGCCTTGCGCACCACCTGCCAACCCTTCTTCATGCCGTCGCCGGCGTAGTAGGCCGACTCGCCGTCGGCGTAGTCGAGGCGCCCACGCTGCAGCTCGCGTTTCGCGTCGGGACGGAGGAAGTACTCGTGCGCCACTGCAGCCAGTTCGCGGTCGTCCATCTTGTCGACTGCCTCCTCAAGGAACTCCACCAGCGAGCCAAGGCTGAACATGCCCTCGTTGCGTACCGCCACGAGCCGCTCCAGCTGCGAGAAGCGCCGTAGGTACTCCTTGGAGCCAATGGACGAGAAGTCTGCGACCGCGGCCCGGACCAGGGGGTGTTCGACGGCGTGAGCTCTGGCGTGCCGCGCCACGTCTTCGTCCGAGACCACGAAGAACGACCTGACGCTTTCCGCGATGTCGGTGCGCTTGGTCCGCAGGTAGGCGTGACGCAGGGCGAAGTACTGGACCACCGGCGACTTGTCTTCGAGGGCCAGGTCGACGAGCCAGTCGGGTGTGGACGGGGAAAGGTCCGCTTGGAGCGCCGCGAGCAGCTGCAGCTTAGATTCCACCAAGAGGTCTGGCCACAGCGCCTTGCACAGCTCCTCCGATAAAGCGCTGCGTCGCACCAATTCATCAAGAACGCGTTCCGAAAGCATCGGTACCCTCCTGTTTTCGAGTCAGTGTACTGATGAGTCGTTTCAAGACGCGACGTCGCAGAGAGATGTTGCCTAGCAACCACCCACCGCAGGGCCGGGTACTCTGAGGCTCTCGGCGGGCTAAACGGCATCGACCTAATCTACACATCTCACAAGCAACGGGGACGACCCCGTCAGCTCATATCATCCACGGGACGACCCGAAGCGCACACGCGCAAGGAGTTCGTCATGCCCTGGTTTCTGCTCGTCATCGCCGGTCTATTCGAAGTCGGCTGGGCCGTTGGTCTGAAGTACACGCAGGGGTTCACGCGCCTGTGGCCCACGGTAGGCACGGTCGGTGCCATGGCAGTCAGCATCGGCCTCCTTGGATGGGCGATTCGCACTCTTCCTGTCGGAACCGCCTACGCCGTATGGACCGGCATCGGTGCAGTCGGCACGGTGCTTCTTGGGATTGTTCTCTTTGGAGAGCCTGCCACTGCGGCGAGGCTGGCTTGCGCCGCCCTCATCCTTGCCGGCATCGTTGGCTTGAAACTCACGGCCTGAATCAGTGGGCAGTTCGACCGCGGCGCCGGTTGGCGCCTAGCGCTATGCGTTGCGCCGCGCGAGCGCCAGAACCGCGCCCAACGAAATCATCGTGACACCGGAAACACGCGTCAGGAGGCGAGCACGGGTAGCCCGCGCGGTGCTGGATTTCAGCAGGCGCTGTGCCGCAAACACCGCAACCACGTCGACCAGCGTGTTCAGGGCAACGCAGACGCTACCGAGCAACACCAGCTGCGGAATCAAAGGCTCGGCGGGTGCTACGAACTGCGGAAGGAAGGCAAGGAAGAAGAGCGCAGTCTTCACGTTCAGCACTTCGACCAGGATGCCGTCCAAGAAGGCTCTACGCGCTCCACTAGGCGACACCGCAGGCGTCGTCGGGCCGTCAGGGTCCTTCCGCAGCAGCAGACGAATTCCGAGGTACACAAGGTAGGCGGCTCCAACGTACTTAAGCAAGCTGAAAGCCAGAGCAGATTCTGCGACCAGGACCGAGAGGCCGAGCGCGGCCGCGAGGACGTGAAGCATCCCGCCCAGGCCTGTTCCAAAGCAGGACGCCAGCCCTTCTCTGGGCCCGCCAGCGACCGTACGGGCGACCACATAGGCGATGCCGGGGCCCGGCGTGACAGCCAATACGACGGCGGCGAAGAGGAAAGTCAGGAACAGCACAGAGAACGAGTTAGAAGGTTGGGCGAATGGCAGGGAGCGACCGCAACGGGTGCGGGATGCCGCCGTCGCCGTAAGAGCCGACCACCTGTGCGATGACGATGTGATACCCGGCCAGCCACTCGGCCTGCCGCGCCTTGGCCTGCTGGTGGACCGGATGCTTCATGAGAGCTTCCAAGGCTTCCATGGAGTCCCAGTAGTAGACATTCGAGATGAGCCCAGTTGACGGGTTCTCCCAGGCCTCTTCCCCCAAGTACCCGGGAATAGCTTTCGCAGCCTCTGCAATGGCCGCGTCCAGCGCGTGGAACTCGTCGTCGTACTGGCGTTTCGCGAAGGTGAACGTCGACGTGTACAGGTTCGAGCCAGTCGAGCGAATCATCAGTTCTTTGCCTGGTTCATCGCTGCTGCCAGCTCGGTGGAGCCCCGTTCTTTCAGGGCGTGAATCGCGCCGTCCAGGTCACGCATCTCGCGGTTTTGTCCAAGCTTGCGCTTTCCTTCCCAGCGTGTCACTTCCACTTCAAGTCCCACAATCATCTTCAGCATCTGGTCCAGGTAGTCGGTCGGAGCATCTCCCATTTTCCAGGGGCGCGGCTCCCCTGCCTCGTGACGGCGCGTCAGCCGAGCGACCACGCCGCGTACGAACTTTTCGTCGTCGATGAAGCGCAGACGGCCATGGGCGTGCACGACCTCATAGTTCCAGGTGGGAACATGGCGGTGTGTCTCGTGCTTGCTCGGGTACCAGCTCGGGGAGATGTACCCGTGCGGGCCGCGGAAGATGACGAGGACCTCGGCCTGGTCCTGGGCTTGCTGCCAGAGAGTGTTGGCTCGCGCAATGTGTGCCTGCAGGACGCCGTGTGGGCCACGACCGACGTCGAATTCGAATGGGATGTGATTTGCATCCAGGCCGCTGGCGGTATGGGTCACCAGCGTACCCAGGGGGTGGTCCGCAAGGATGCGGTGCAGTTCTTCGGGGCGGGTCTCAGCAAAGTGCTCGGGCAGGTACATGGTTGTCTCCAAACGCGTACCCGAACTGTCGCCCGGTTGTGGCATGATGAAAATGGCCAGTTTTGAGGTATTTCACTGGACCAGTTTGCATTGGAAAGGGTTGCTGGTGACTAAGGCTGGCCCAGGGCGAGCACTCTACGAGGAGATAAAAGCACGGGTTCTTGACGGAACCTACGCTGCCGGCACGGCGCTCCCGTCCACGAGAGCTTGCGCTGCAGAGCGGGGGCTCTCACGCTCCACTGTGTCCGTGGTCTACGACCAGCTCGCATCTGAAGGGCTCATCGAGACGCAGCCTGGCGGTGCAAGTCGAGTGGCAGTCGGGGCTATGAGAGTGCTGGGCCCGCGTGCTGCAGCGCTCCCGGGTCTCGACCGCACCACACGTCTGTCGGCGTATGGGGCCCGCGCTGTAACGCTCGTGCCCGGCTACCCCCGGCCGCTAGAACCAGGGCTCATCGACTTCGTCTACGGTCCCTTGGCTGGGCGAGACTTTCCCACGCAAACTTGGATGAAGGCCCTTAGGAGGGTGGAAGGGGAAAGGCCAGCTCGGCTTGCCTACCTTGACCCTCGTGGAGACCACGCGCTGCGGCTGGCGCTCAAGGCGTACCTCGCCCGAGCCCGCGGACTTGCATGCGACGTCGACCAGCTGCTGGTCGTCAACGGGTCTCAGCAGGCGCTCGACCTGTCTGCACGCGTGCTCCTGGACCCTGGCGACACTGTCGTCGTCGAGAACCCGGGCTATCGGATGGCCCATCACGTCTTCGAAGCGACCGGCGCCAGGCTGCGGGGCGTTCCCGTAGACCACCAGGGGCTGTGCACGGACGAACTGAATCGTGTACGCAAGGCAAAGCTCGCCTATGTGACCCCGACTCATCAATTTCCGTTGGGCTCCTTCCTGACCATGGCGCGTCGCCAGGCTCTCTTGCAATGGGCGGGCGACCGAGGTGCATGGGTCATTGAGGACGACTATGACAGCGAGTATCGCTACGGGGTGAGGCCTGAGGCCGCCCTGCAGTCGCTGGATGACCGCGCCTGCGTCATTTACGTGGGCACTTTTTCCAAGACCCTGTCGCCCCAGTTGAGGCTCGGGTACATGGTCCTGCCCCCAGATTTGGTCGATGCGTTCGTCGCGGCCAAGCAGCTCACTGACCGCCATGCACCGTCAAGTCCCCAGCGGGTCCTGGCATCCCTTTTGGAGGATGGCAGTTACGACCGCCATGTGCGCCGGATTCGCCGGCTTCAGCAGGCGCGTCGCACCGCGTTGCTTGCGGCCCTGGACAAGCATCTCCCCGGCCAAACCATCGTCGAGGGTTCGGCGACCGGGCTTCACTGCGTCGCGTGGCTTCCGGCGGTCTCGGGTGAGCGGGAAGCGGAGCTCGTCGCGCTGGCCCGCAGCAAGAAGGTTGTGGTCTACCCGGTCACCCAGTTCTTTTTGCCAGCAACGGTTCCCGATAGGCATCGTCGCTCAACAGGCCTGGTCCTCGGCTACGCACTACTCGAGCCGGACGGTATCGACACAGGTGTTAGGCGCTTGGCGGAGGCGGTACGGGGCATGACGCAGCCGCACCACCTCTAATTCTCGGATTTGGCAGTCCTGCTAACAAGCGGATAATCTTGTAAGTCCTTGTCGCGTAACGACTTTTTAGACTTTTGGGCCATCTGCTGATTAACACCCGCGAGCACCGCGAAGGTCAGTCCGCCTTGGCTCCGGAGATCTTGATCGCGGTCGCGAACTTCGCCGTATCGGCGGCGATGACCTGCGCGAACTTCTCGGGTGTGGTTCCCTGTGGCGTCGCGCCGAGGCCCTCGAACCGCTTCCTCACGGCCGGATCTTTCAAGGCGGCGTTGATCGCTTCGCTCAGCGTATTCACGACCTCCGTGCTGGTTCCACTCGGCACCAGCACGCCGTACCACGGGTCCACCTGCAGGCGCGGATAGCCGGCCTCTGCCACCGTCGGCACGTCCGGCAATTCCTGGGAGCGCTGCGCGGACGTGACGGCCAGCGGGCGGACTGTCCCTGCCTTGGCCTGGTTCACGGCGGCAGGCATGTTGGCGAACAGGTAGTCGACGTTGCCACCGATCAGATCGACCACGGCTGGCCCGTCGCCCTTGTACGCGATGTGCTGGGCGTCGAGCTTGCCCTCGATCTTGAGCATTTCGCCGGCGAGGTGGCCGGAGGACCCGACCCCAGCGGAGCCGAAGTTCAAGGGCTTGCCGCCAGCGCCCCGCTCCATGAGCGCCTTGACGGTCTTTACTTCCGACTTCGCAGGCACCACCAGCAGCAGCGGCACCGAAGCGATCAGGCTCACCGGTTTGAAATCCTTCACTGCGTCGTAAGGGAGCTTGGTGTACAGCGTCGGATTGATGGCATGCGTGCCGTTCGTGGCCATGACCATCGTGTATCCATCGGCCGGCGAGCGGGCCACCGCCGCGGTTCCGACCGAGCCGCCGGCTCCCGGCTGGTTCACGACGACCACCGGCTGGCCGAATCGCTTCGAGAGGTTCTCGGCGATGGTGCGCGCCAGGATATCGGTAGACCCTCCGGGAGCGTACGGAACCACGATCTTCATCGGCGCACTGGGAAAGGTCTGTGCAAGCGCGTGGCCTGCTGGACACGCGAGGGCCACGGCGCCTGCAGCGATGGCCGCCAGAGCCTGTCTGCGAACGAACATCTTTGTCTCCTGGATGAATTGATGTGGGGACGGCGCGCTGCGCCTACTGCCTGGGACGCGAGATCTCGACGGGCGAGGAACAGCTAAACAGGTGACCCGCCGCGATACCGGTGGTAGCCACGCCCATGTGCTGCAGGACGGCCCAGAGCGATGCCTGGTTCGAACTCATCACCGGCTTGTCGAGTTCGCGTTCGAGGCGTGTGATCTGGTCGATGGCCAGCAGGTTGGTGCAACTGATGAAGACCGCGTCGCACGCCTTGATGTCGTCGCGGTGCTGCAGCACGAGATCAGCCACCTGTTCGGACGATACTTCCCGGATGGCCTCGCTCGTCTGGCATCGGAACGCATCCCACTTGCTCACAGCGATTCCGTAGTGGTCGAGGAAGGCGATCTCATGGAGGTTGATGTCGTCCGGATACGGTGTCGCCAGGAAGATCCTGCGCGCCTTGAGGGCGCCCAGGGCAGCGATCACGGCAGTGGAGGTGGTGAGGGACGGGATCTTCGTGAGATCGGCGATCCGCTGCGCCACTTCCGCTTCGCGGCCTATGCCGGCGAGGAAGCTGCCACTGGTGCAGCCATAAAGAATGACTTCCGGATACGCCTGTGCCAGATCGTGGGCGGCGCGTTCGATCGACTCTGCCATGCGCAACAGCGAGTCGGATGTGATGGACGCCCCCGGACGTGACAGGCGGTTGTGGTTGCTGACCACGCCTGCGGGCAAGAGCGGCGGCAGTTCCCGTTCGAGCGCCGTGTTTCCCGGCGGCGCGAGAACGCCGAAGCGCCGGACTTGATTGTTCATGCCTTGTCTCCTGTGGTTTATGCGACCGCCGCAGCCAAAGCCGAGCGCCAGTCGGCCACCACTATAGGAACGCAGATTCCGCGAGACAATCGAAAAATGGCGATGGATTATTAGGTTTCTTCGATTTCGTGCCGCTCTCAGCGCGGAAGACGCTTTCGGACGCAAGCCGGTGAAAAGACCTTCGATCCTCGACGGCCCGCATGGAACTATTCACGCTCATCCGGTAAGCAAGTGAACACCGGAGCACCGCCCGTAAGAGTTGCGGCTGAGCTTCACACCGCAGCGCAGCGCACCACTTCGTCTGCATGGCTTCGCACCCCGGGTTCACCCGCGGTCGCACTCATCGGCGTTTTCGCTTGCTGACTTCGATGTTTACGCAGCAAGCCTGCGGGCCGCAATGACGCATCGCGAGGTACCAATCGGCAGTCATCGGCGCCGCATTGCCCCCACGGGGATGTAAGACGGTCGGTCCTGTTGCTTACTCTTTGTCGGCGCGCGCCTGTTCGCGCGTAGGCCCTGTCTGACTAAGATCGCGCCCGTCGCAGAGATTGCATGGACGCACACGGCGCGAAGGAACGTGACCAGTGTCGTACCGAACCTCTGCAGCATGCCGGCGCTGCTGCCACAGCCGTGCCGCGCAGAACGAGAAGCTGGTGCCTGCCGTTTCCGGCCGCCACCTCCTTACAACCCGATCTTGGAAGAAACATGCGATCACGTGAAATTTCCACGCTCACCTGGCGGGTGACCGGGGGTGCGGCCCTCGCCTTGGCGCTCGTCTCCTGCGGCGGGGGCGGGGGCGGGAGCGCGACAGGCCCCGGTACTGCTGCGGGCGTGGCCGGCGGGGCCGATGGCCAGGCCGTCGCCATGAGCCAGGTCACGGCGCAGATCGAGAAATCGCTGGCGGCGGCGGGGTCCGAGGCGGCCGCGGCAGCCGTGCTGCCGGCCGCGCCGGAATTCCCCACCGCCTCCGCCAAGCCGCTGCGCTCGACGAACGGCAACCTGCTGGCCAACGGCACGTTCGAATCGGGCCTGGCCGGCTGGATGGACTGGGGCAATGCACAGGCGATCGATGGCACCGGCGCCTCGGGGTCCTGGCGCGCGTTGCGCGTGGGCACCGCCGCCGGCGGCGCCGGGCTCGACGTGATCGGCGGCATCGTGCCCGGGGCGCGTTATCGCCTCACCGGCCAGGTGAAGGTCAGCAATCCGGCCGACGCCGTCTACCTCGGCATCAACATCCTGGACCAGTGGGGCAACACGATCGCGCAGCAGGCCGTTCCGATCAGCACGACCTCCTGGTCGCTCGCCACCGTGGAAGGCGAGACGCCGGCCAACGCCGCCAAGGCCGTCGTGTTCGTGTGGAAGAACGCCGGCAGCGGCCATGGCTACGTCGACGACCTCGTGCTCACGCCGGTGAACGCCACCTCCGCACCGGTGGCCGGCGGCGGCAACCTGGTGTCGAACAACGGCTTCGAAAGCGCTCTGGCGAACTGGACCAACTGGGGCAACGCGAGCGCCGTGACCGGCCAGTCGAGTTCCGGCTCGTACTCGGTGCGCGTGGGCAGCGGCGCCGGTGGACTCGGCCACGATATCGCCACCATCGTCGGCGGCAAGACCTACAGCCTGACGGGGCGGGTCAAGGTGACCGACGCCTCGGAAGTCGGATACCTCGGCGTGAGCTTCTTCGACGCCCAGGGCAACAAGGTGCTGGAGCAGAACGTGCCGTTCAGCTCGACGAGCTATTCCGCCGCCAGGCTGGATCTCGCCGCGCCGTGGAGCGCCTCCAGGGCCATGGTCTATGTCTGGAAGAACGCCGGCGGCGGATTCGCCTATGTCGACGACGTGGGACTCGCGCCGGTCGACGGCGCGGCGGCTCCCGCACCGGCACCGGCACCCGCACCGGCTCCGGCACCCGCTGCTCCCGCGCCCGACATCGGCCTGATCCCGGTGAAGAGCTGGCCCGGCACGCTGCTGCAGGTCGGCCGCGACAACGATGCCTACTGGGTCGAGGACGGCGTGTGGGGCCCCTGGGGCCTGACTCGTGGCACCTTCACCGGCATCGGCGGAACCACGTACGAGCAGTACACCGGCGTCAGTCCGCAGATCGGCGCCAACGGTGAAGTCGCCTTCCGGCTGGCGTGGAAATGGCCGTCCTGCTGCAGCGAGATCAAGAGCTTCCCGAGCATCATCAGCGGCGCCAAGCCGGGCTACTACAACACCTGGACCAAGCCGGGCGGACACGACGTGCGCCTTCTGGACGGCAGCTATTCGCAGAAGTACCCGTCGGGCGCCACGCCGGGCACGTTCTTCCCGCTGCAGTTGCCGATCGCCTCGCTCAAGACGACGGCCAACTACCGGCACGTGAGCGCGCCCACCGGCCGCGGCCACCTCGCGTACGACATCTTCCTGCAGAACACGCCGACGCAGGTCAACGGGTTCGGCATCGGCGTCACGCACGAGATCATCATTCCGCTGGATTACTGGGGCGGCTACGGCGAGCACGGTACGCGCAATCCGGGCTGGTACGACCACGACGTCACCATCGACGGCCGCCTGTTCCACGTCTATGCGGGCAAGGACTGGGACGGCGCGCTGCGTGCCACCTGGGGCGGCGGCTGGAAGTTCATCGTCTTCGAACCCTCGAAGCCGATTCCGCCCGGCACCCAGCTCGACCTGGCGAAGTTCATCAACTACATCTCGACTCGCAGGGACGTCTACGGCACGCCCTGGGCCAACGGCAACGAGTACGCGGTGGGCGTCGAACTCGGGGTCGAGCCCCAGGAGGGCGTGGGCGACATCCAGGTGACCAACTACCGGGTCTGGAGATAAGCCTTTCCCGGCTGCAGGCTGCAGGCTGCGGGCGGCTACGTGACGTAGTCGCCCGAGGCTTCGGGCTGGAACAGGATCGCGGCCACCCTGGCCGCGCTTTCAATTCCGCCCGGGGCCTGCCAGCGTGCCACCGCTCCCACCGGCAGCCCCAGCAGCGCCAGCCCCACCGGCGACAGCACGGAGATGAAGCCTCTGGCGGGCTCGGCATCGGCGGGGTAGCAGACCACCAGCGTCCGGCGGCTGCGGGAGCCGATGTCCTCGACCTCCACCTGCGCGTACATCGTCACGATGTCCGGCGCCACCTCGCGCGAGTCGATGACCTCGGCTTCGTCCAGCAGTTCGTCCAGTTCCGGCTGCGAGCCGGAGCCGGCCATCTTTCTCAAGCGGGCGGAATCCAGCGCCGTGAGCTGGCGCAGGGCGGCAATCGTCTTTTCCATGAAAGCTCTCCATTCGAACGCGCGCCGGCCGCGTCTTTGCACGGGGCGCGCAGCTGCGCCGGTCGGGGCCCGGCGGTCGATGGATGGCGCTTGAAGGGGGAAGGGAAGCGGACCGCCGGGCTCAGGAAAGTGCGGGGGTTCGCTGGTGCCGCGAAGCCGCCGGTGCGAACGCGCGCGCACGAGTTCCCGCTGCTGCGAAGAGCAGTGGGCGCGGTGCGAGCAGGCTGCTGGCGATCGGGCTGTCCATGGCGCCGCCAGTATAGGACGCCGGCCGTTGCGGCGCATTCCGGCAAGGACAGAAGGGCCATTGGCCGCGGCCGGGTGCCGACCGGGCCGCGGCTATGCTCGGGCCATCATGCTGGTCGCTCCCGGGTACACCGAAGTTGCGCAACTCGCCGCCGTCCTGGGCGCGCGCGGCTACGCCATCGTCAGCCCCGCCGGCGTGCGGGAGCTGACCGGATGCGGGCCCGGCGAGCTCGACGCGCTGCTGCCCGCGTGGGATCACCTCGCGCTCGACACGTACCTGCGCGACGGCGGCAAGTACCGGCGGCGCCGGCACTCGTGCTTCGTCGTGCAGGACGGCGGCGTGGTCCAGGCGCCGCACCGCGCGCATTGGCAACCGGTGGAATACAACGCGCTGCATGGCGGCCTGCGCCGGTGGTTCGAGCCGATGCTCGTCACCGGCGGCGAGCGGCCCGCCTGGACGCGCATCTTCGGCGGCCTGGGCCGCCTGTTCTCGCAGCTGCGCGGCGTGCAGCCGTGGTACGTGGAGGCCCACCAGTTCCGCATCGAGACGACCGGCGGCATCGGCCGGCCCACGCCAGAAGGCGCGCATCGCGACGGCGTTGATTTCGTCGGCGTGTTTCTGCTGGCCCGCCACGACATCAAGGGCGGCGAGACCCGTGTCTTCGATGCGCACGGGCCGGCGGGCGAGCGCTTCACGCTGAGCGAGCCGTGGAGCCTGCTGTTGCTCGACGACGCGCGCGTGATCCACGAAACGACGCCCATCCAGCCGACGGGGCCGGCGGGACATCGCGACACCCTGGTGCTGACGTACCGCGCGGGCGGGTTCCAGGGGGACTGAAGCCGGCCGCAGGCGGCTCATGACCCGTGCAGTTCCCGCTCCCGCTGCGCCGGCTGGCGCTCGCGCAGCAGCAACTGCACCAGCTTCTCCCTCTGCTGCGCGGTGAGGATTTCGCGCTCCCGCAGGAATTGCGCCAGGACGCGCTTCTGCTGCAGCGCCTGCAGTTGCGCGATCTTCGCGCGTTCGGCCTCGATGCGCGCGGCGTCGGGCGAGTCACCGAACATCTCGCGGATCAGGCGTTCGCGGTGGCTGGCCACCTCGCGCCAGCCGGCGTCCAGTTCGGCGACGAACGGGCGTTCCAGTCGCTCCCAGCGGCGCTGCTGGTCGGCGTCGAGCTGGAGGTAGGCGGCCACGTCCACGGCCTGTGCGCCGCCGCTGCGCCAGTGGAAAACTGCCGCGCCCAGCACGCCGAGGTTGACGAGGACCGAAAGGGTCAGCAGGTAGATCAGGCGCGAGCGTTGCATGTCATCTTCCCCTTGCCGAACACGATGGCAGCCCGGCGCACAAGGCGCCCGCGGGTTCGGCGTCGAACACCGTCATGCCGGCCGGACGCAGCGCGGCCCCGCTGCCGGCCAGCAGCGCCAGTCCGAGATAAACCCCGGCGCCCAGGGCGGCGGCGCCGCCCAGCGCCCGCGGGCCGAGCTGCCACAGGGATGCCAACGCGGGGAGGCGGCGCGCGCGACGGCGGCGAGGCAAGGGCGCCGCGGGACGCAATTGCGGCATCACGAGCGCGGCGATGTCCACGTCCGCCCGGCGCGCGCGCAGCGGCTGCAAGTGCTCGTGCAGCTGCCGCAACTCCTGCAAGGCAGCGCCGCACAGCGCGCAGGCCTGCGCGTGGCGAGCCAGGTCGCCGGCGGCCGGCTGTGCCAGCGCGCCGTCGATGAACGCGGAAATGTCCTCGATGCGCGGACAGCCGCAGGAGCGGTCATTCATGGTGTGTCCTCCGGTAGGCCTGCGCCAGCGCGGCGCGTCCCCGCGCCAGCCTCGACTTGACGGTGCCTTCGTCGATGCCCAGCGTGGCGGCGAGCTCGTCGTAGCTGAGCCCTTCCACTTCCCGCAGCAGCACGATCTCGCGCTGGTCGGGCGGCAGCCGCGCCAGGGCGGCATCGAGCGCGGCCATGCCTTGCCTGGCCTGCAGGCGTGCCTCCGGGCCCGCTTCGTCGGCCGGCGCGTCCCAGTCTTCCGCCAGCGGCTCGTAGGAGACGATGCGGCGCCGCCGCAGCAGGTCGTAGGCCAGGTTGGAGGCGATCCGGTACAGCCAGGTATGGAGCTGCGCCTCCGGTCGCCAGCCGGGCAATGCCTCCCAGGCTTTCAAGAACACCTCCTGCGACAACTCGAGCGCCTCCTCGCGCGAACCGGTCAGGTTCAGCAGGTGGCGGAAGATCCGGTTCTGGTGCCGCCGCACCAGCTCTGCGTAGGCGCGCTGGTCGCCCTGCTGTGCCCTGGCGGCCAGCTCCGCGTCGGCGCGATCGCCGTCGGCGATGCCCGGCGCGTGCTTGCCGTCAAGAAACGAAGGAGACGCCAAAATGTTCCTCCCTGGCGGCGGCCGGAGCGGGCGGGCGCCCCAGCGGCCGTCAGGAACAGTAGGGGCTTGCACCTGTGCTGCCTTGACCTGCCTCAACGCTGGCGGCTGCGGTTCTTCACGTGGCTGGCGCAGTGCGCGCGGTTCACAGCAGTTCGTGGATGACGCGCTGCCGCGCCGCCTGCCGCGCTTCGCGCCGGACGTCGTCGCGCGCCTGTCCACCGTCCGGTGCTGCTGGCGCCCGCAGCGACGCGGTTTCGTCGGTGGGCACGAGCGTACCTGCCGCGCGGGCGCGCAGGTACCCGGACTGGACCTCGGCGCGCGTGGCGACGCCGGCGAAGGCCTCGCGGTTCGCGCGGTCGTCGGCCGCCTCGTTGGCGAAGGCGGACGCGGATGCGAGGATGGCAAGGGAGATCAGGACGGTTTTCATCGGGAGTTCCTTTGGTGAGTCGAGCGCCGCACGACGCGGCCTCGCTCATGGAACGGGCGTTGCCGCTCGTTGTGCCCAGCCCACGCGCCGTTCTTGGGAAAAATCAAGGCGCAGGGTGCAGCCCCTACACTCCGCGCATGAGCTCCGGTCGGCCGGTTCCCGGCCCGCTTGCCTTGCTGATGCTGCTGCTGCTGCTGCTGCTGCTGGCGGCTGGCGGCGCCGCGGCCGCCAGGCAGCCGGCGGCGGTGGAGGGCCGGCTGGACCTGCCGCCCGGCCTGCAGCGAGCCGTTCCGCTGCAAGGCGAATGGGCGTTCGCCTGGCAGCAGTTTCTCGATCCCCGCTGGGACCGGCTGCCCGCCGGCGCCTTCGTGGCGGTGCCGGCGAGCTGGAACGACCTCGACGCCGGCGGCAAGGCGCCGGGCCCCAACGGCTGGGGCTCGTATGCGCTGCTGGTGAACTGTCCCGCGGGACAGTCCCTCGCCGTCGAGGCCGTCGGCCAGCGGACGGCCTCGCGGCTGTTCGTCAACGGCACGCTGGTTGCCGCGCACGGCGAGCCGGGTCCCTCGCCGGCGGCGAGCTGGGCCGCGGTCCACAACCGGGTCCCGATCAGCCGCGAGTTCCCCTGTCCCTTGCGGATCACGGTGCACCTGTCCAACTTCGACCACCGCGCCGGCGGCTTCGTGCGGCCCATGATGGCGGGGCCGGCCGAGGCGCTCGAGCGGCGGCGCGAGGCGCACGTGGCCTACCACGCGGCGCTGCAGTCGGCGTACCTGCTCACCGGGCTGCTGTCCCTCATCTTCTTCGCCGTGCGCCGGCGCGAACGCGTGCCGCTCGCCTTCGGCCTGTTCTGCATCGCGATGGCGGTCTACACGGACATGATCGGCGAGCGGCTGCTGCTGCGGCCGCTGCCGCCACAGGTGGGCTGGCTCGAGTACATGCGCGTGGAGTACCTGTCGTGGATCGCGGGCATGGCGTTGTTCACCCTCACCATCCGCGGGCTGTTTCCGCTGGACATCCACCGCCGCGTCGTGCAGGTGGTCGTGGGCACCCTGGCCGTTGCCGCGGCCGCCGTCGTCGTGCTGCCGCCGGGGGTCTATTCCCACGTGGCGTTGCCGGGCCAGGCGGTCGCGGTCGTCGTCGCCGCCTACGTGGCGTTCGCGATGATGCGGGCCCAGCGCCACTCGCGCATCGACGCGCGGGTGCTGCTGGCCGGCATGCTCGCCGTGCTGGTGACGCTGTCGATCGATCTGCTGCTGATCGACGTGCCGGGGCCGGACCGCAAGTTCGGGCCGCTCGGGTTCGCGCTGTTCCTGCTGTCGCCGGCGGTGGTGATCGCGCGCCGGCTGAGCCGCGCGCTGAATGCCGAGGAGCGCGCCCGCACGCTGGAGGAGAACGCCCGGCTGCGCGAGGACGTGGAACGCATGTCGCGCCACGACCTCAAGACGCCGCTGAACAGCATTCTCGGCGTGACCCGGCTGCTGCGCGACGACACGACCCTGGGCCAGGACCAGCGCGACCTGGTGAGCGTGCTGCAGCGCGCGGGCCTGCGGATGCTCGAGATGGTGAACCTCTCGCAGGACCTGTTCAAGATGGAGAAGGGGACCTACGAGTTCCGCACCCAGGCGGTCGACCTGCAGGAGGTCGTGATGCGGGTCCTGGTGGACCTGCATTCGTACGCGCAGTCCAGCGGCGTGACGCTGCACCTGCGCGGTTCGGACCGCGGGCCGGTCCGGGTGCGCGGCGAGGAGCTGCTTTGCTACTCGATCGTCGCCAACCTGGTGAAGAACGCCGTCGAGGCTGCCGGCCCCGGCAACGAGGTGACGCTGGCGCTGCAGCGCGGCGAGACCGTCGTCCTCTCGGTGCACAACCCGGGCGAGGTGCCGCCGGAGATCGCCGCGCGCTTCTTCGAAAAATACGTCTCCGGCGGCAAGAGCGGCGGCATCGGCGTGGGCACCTATTCGGCGCGGCTGATGGCCCGCGTGCAGCAGGGCGAGCTGACGCTGCGCACCGGCGCCGGTCGGGGCACCACGCTGACGCTGACGCTGCGTCCGCTGCGGGGCGAGGCGCCGGCGCCGGCGCCTGCCCCCGCGTCGCGTCAGGACCCGGCGGAGTGGGTCGCCGGCATGCCGCCGCGCTCCGTGCTGCTGGTGGACGACGACGAATACACCAGGCTTTTCATGAGCCGCTTCCTGCCCAGTCCGCCGTTCCACGTCGAGACGGCGGAGAACGGCCAGGAAGCCGTCGAAGCGATGACCGCACGCTGGCCGGACTACCTGCTGGTGGACCTGGAGATGCCCGTGCGCAACGGCGTCGAGACCGTGCGCTGGGCGCGCAACCACGAAGCCGCGCAAGGACGTCCGCGCTGCCGCGTGGTCATGCTGTCGGCGAACGACGACGAGGCGTCCGCGGCCCGCGGGCTGGCGGCGGGCGCGGACCGCTACCTGCGCAAGCCGGTGAGCCGCGAAGCCTTGCTCGCCGCGCTGCGGGAACTCGAGGACCAGCCGATCGAGCCGGCGGCCGTGTCCGGGGCTCCCGCCGTCGACCTGCCGCTGGAACTGGAGCCGGACGGCGCCGACGCCCTGCCCGAGGACGTGCTGCGGCTGCCCGCGGCGTGGATCGAGGCGTTCCCCGGCTACCTTCAGGCGCAGCACAAGACCCTGGACGCCATCGCGCAGGCCCTCACCGAGGGCGACCGCGACACCGTGCGGCTGCACGCGCACCGGGCCTGCGGCGCGCTGTCGCTGGTGGGGCTGCACTGGGCGGCGCGCCAGTGCCGCACCCTGGAGCAGGGCGCCGCCCACGACAGCGCCCGCGAACTGGAGCAACTGCTGGCCGGGTTGCGCGACCACCTGGGGAAAGTGCGGGCCGAGCCGGCGTGAGCCGCGCCTATCATGCGCCCTCGCTGGAACAGCGCTTCGCCACGTGTCCCTGGGCCCTGTACCACATCGACGTGCAGGCCTGAGGCTCGGGCGCGGCCGGGCCGCAGCAGGCCCGTGGAACGGTCGATTTGCCATTTCCAAATTGCAGCCGCGGCCTGGCCCGCGCAGACTTCGGCCCTGGCGGCGGCCCGGCGCATTGCCGGACCGCCCGGCCCAACCAGACCAGGAACAACATGCGCGTCCCCTCCTTTCGCGAACGCCTCGCACGCGGCGAGATCCTCGTCGGCTGCAACATCCGCCACTCCCGCACCGCCGAAATCGGCGCGATCCTGGCCGATTGCGGATTTGCATGGATCATGCTCGACAGCGAACACAGTCCGGTGCCGACCGGCGCCGCGTACGACATGGCGCTGGGAGCGCTGCGCGCCGGCGTCATGCCTTTCGCGCGCGTGCGCCGCAACGAACCGGCCGAAATCGCCAGCTGCCTGACGAATGGCGCGCTCGGCGTCCTGGTCCCGCACGTGAACCGGCCCGAGGAAGCCGCATGCGCGGCGCGCGCGACACGGTTTCCGCCCCAGGGCGAGCTGTCGGTTCCGGGGAGCATTCCCCAGTTCGGCTACCGGCACAGTCTGGTAGAGGCGACGGCGCTGTTCAACGCGCACGCCGTGACGGCGGTGATGATCGAAAGCCGTGTCGCGCTGGCCAACGTGGAGGCGATCGCCGCCACACCGGGCGTCGACGTCCTCTTCATCGGTGCCAGCGACCTCATCTACGACCTGGGCCTGCCGGGCGGCTACGAATCCGCGCAGATGGCGGATGCCGTGCGCCGCACGGTCGCCGCGGCCACGGCCTGCGGCAAGCACGTCGGCATGGGCGGGATTCGCGACGACGGGCTGTGGCAGCGCTTCATCGATGACGGCGTCCGCATGGTGCTGACGGAGAACGACCTGACGATGCTGGTGCGCCGCGCCACCGAGCGCGCGGCCTTCTTCCAGGGCCTGCAGGCCCGCTGAAGTCGGCCGGCCGCGGAGTCAGTCGACCCGGATGTTGGCCTCGCGGATGATCCTGCCGTAGCGCTGCAGGTCGCTCTTCATGCGCGAAGCCAGCTCGTCGGGCGTGCTCGCGACGATGTCCAGGCCGAGTCCCTTGAAGCGCGCCACCACGTTGGGCAGCCGCAGGATGCGTCCGACCTCGGCACTGAGCTTGTGGACGACGGCGCGCGGCGTTCCCGCCGGCGCGTAGATCGCGTACCAGGTGTCTATGATCACGTCGTCAATGCCGGCCTCCTGCATCGTCGGCAGGTCCGGCGCGGCGCCGGTGCGCGTGGTGCTGGTGACCGCCAGCGCACGCAACTGCCCTTGCTGCGCGGCCGGCAGGGAGGAGGCGATGTTGTCGAACATGAAGGGCACGTGCCCGGCGATGAGATCGTTGCGCGCCGGACCGCTGCCCTTGTATGGAACGTGGACCAGCTGGAGCTTCTGCGCCCGCGCGAACATCTCCCCGGCGAGGTGGCCGCCGCCGCCGGTGCTCGCCGACGCGTAGCTCAGGCCCTGCGGCTGCTTCCTGATGTACGCGACCAGTTCCCGGGCGGTGTTCACCGGCAGCTTCGGATTGACGACCAGCAGGAGCGGCGCCGCGGCGACCATCGTCACCGGCTCGAAATCCTTCGCCGGGTCATATCCGATGTCCTTGAACAGCAGCGAGTTGGTGCCGTGCGTGCTCTGCGTGCCGAACACCAGCGTGTAGCCATCGGCCGGCGCCCGCGCCACCAGCGCGCTGCCGATGCTCCCGGAGGCGCCAGGCTTGGAGTCAATCACCACGGGCTGGCCCCAGGCTTTCGTGAGTTCCTCGCCGATGGCCCGGGCCATCACTTCCACGGTGCCCCCTGGCGGGTACGGCACGACCAGCCGGATCGGCTTGGCGGGATAGGCGGCGTCGGCCAGCGTCCACGCGGGCACCGTGGCGACGAGGCAGGCGACGAGCCAATGACGCATGGCTTTGAACATGGACTTCTCCAGCAGCGTTGGTAAATCAGCAAAGCACCTTGGCCGACCCGAGGGTCAGGTCGGTGAGGAACATGTGTCCGGTGGCGTGAGTGATCATTTCAGGGATGCCGGAAGCCATGGCCACCGACTGCGGCGTCACGCCGCAGCCCCAGAAGACCGGAATCTCGTCGTCGCGGACCGGGACCGGTGGGTTCGAGTAGGTGTGGCCCAGGTCGGCGATGCCGATGTCGGCCGGGTCGCCGACGTGCACCGGCGAGCCGTGCGCGATCGGGTGCCTGCCGGTGGTCTCGATCGTCGCGACCAGCAGGCGGCGCGGAATCGGCCGCATGCTGACCATCATGTTGCCCCGCAGCATGCCGGCGGGTGTGCAGGCGATCGAGGAATGGTAAACGGGGATCCGCCCGGTATCGGCGTCGAGGTGACGCAGGGGAATGCCGGCATCGAGCATCGCCTGGTCGAAAGACAGGCTGCATCCCATGAGGAACGCCACGTGGTCGTCCCGCCAGAGGCCCAGCAGATCCGGCACCTCTTCCACGAGTTCGCCGTTGCGGAACACGCGGTACCTGGAAAGGTCAGTGCGCAGGTCGGCATCGGCGGCGCAGGAGCGCGGCCGCGGATCGCCGGCGTCGAGCACTTCGATCAGCGGACAGGGTTTCGGATTGAGCAGGCAGAAGCGCAGGAAGTCGAAGGCATGGCGCTGCGGCAGGATCGCGAGGTTGGCCTGGATGTGTCCGCGCGCCATGCCGACGGTGGCACCGGTCCAGCGCCGGCTGCGCACCGCCTGCCGCACCTGCGCCGGCGTTGCCATCGCCAGATCGCTGCGCGCCAATGGCGCCCCCGGAAGCGGTTGCGCCGCCGCCGGCTGAAATGCACGTTCGCCCATGGTCTCCTCGCACGCACCCGTTCGGTGGGAGCCGCGGCGGCTGTCGGCTGCGCGGCATGCGCTGGCCATCTTAGGAACGCGACGGTCAAAAGGATATTTGCATCTGTCGAAGGCGCGATTTGCCGCCGGCTAAGGCGACGGCGCGCCTCGCCGGGGTGGTTGCCGTGCACTTTGCCCCCTGCGAAGCGTGGGTTTGCAAGTGCCAAATTGCCGCGCCGCGCCCGGCACCGCACACTGGCCGCTTCCGATCGACAGGGACAACACATGAGCATCAGTGCCTTGCAGCTGGGCATCGTCTGGCAGCGCTTGACAGGCCTCATGGACGAGGTGGCGCAGACCTTCGTCCGCACCTCGTTCTCCGTCGTGGTCAGGGAGAACTGGGATCTGGCCTGTTCGCTGATGGATCCGGACGGACGGGTGTTCGCGCAGTCGTCGCGCTCGATTCCGTCGTTCCTCGGCACCATGCCGCGGACGCTGGCGGCGATCCTGCAGCGCCACCCGAAGCACACGCTGGAGCCCGGCGACGTCCTGATCTCCAACGACCCGTGGCTCGGCACCGGCCACCTGAACGACATCACGATGGTGCGGCCGGTCTTCCGCGGCGACGAGCTCGTCGCCTTCGTCGGATCGACGTTCCACACCGTCGACATCGGCGGCGCGCCCTCGCCGTTCGCCAAGGACTCGTTCGAGGAGGGGCTGTGCATTCCGGCGGTGAAGATCGTGCGCCGGGGCGAGGAGAACCCCGACGTGATCGCCTTCCTCACCGAGAACCTGCGCGAGCCGCAGGAAACGCTCGGCGACATCCGCGCGCAGTTCGCCGCCTACGAGCTGGCCCAGGGCAAGCTGCTGCGGATGCTGCAGGAGGAAGGCATCGCCGACCTGCGGCTGGTGACCGACCAGATCCTGGCGCGGTCGGAGAACAGCATGCGGCGCCAGCTCGAGGCGGTGCCCGACGGCGAATTCCACAACGAGGTCACGGCCGACGGCTTCGAGCATCCGCTCACCATCCGCTGTGCGATCCGCAAGCAGGGCTCCGAAATCGTCGTCGATTACGCCGGCACCGACGCGCAGGTCGACAAGCCGGTGAATTCGGTGATGAACTTCACCTTCGCGTACAGCGCATACGCGATCAAGTGCGCGTTCGACCCCACCGCCCCCAACAACGACGGAGGGCTGCGGGCGCTCACCATCCTCGCGCCCGAGGGCTGCCTCGTGAACCCGCGGCGGCCGGCGCCGGTGTGGGGGCGACACCTTTCGGGCCACTACCTGCCGTTCGCGATCTTCGGCGCGCTGTCGCAGGTGATCCCGGAGCGCATCGCGGCCGACAGCGGCTCGCCGATCTGGAACGTCTACTTCAAGGGCACCGACCGGCAGCAGCGCAAGTTCGTCAAGATGTTCTTCATGAGCGGCGGCTACGGCGCGCGCGGCAACAGCGACGGTCCGTCGTGCCTGAGCTTCCCGACCAACGTGGCCAACAGCCCGATCGAGCAGTTCGAGAACCAGGCACCGATGCTGGTGACGGAAAAGCGGCTGCTGGTGGACAGCGGGGGCGCCGGGAAGTACCGCGGCGGGCTGGGCCAGCGCCTGTCCTTCCGCTCCCTCTCGCCCGATCCGCTCACCTTCATGATCCGCCACGAGCGGGTCAAGCACGCACCGCGCGGCTTCCTCGGCGGCCTGGACGGCGCCGCCGGTGCCGACCTGGTCGACGACGAGCGCATTCCCGCCAAGACCGTGATGACGCTGCAGGCCGGACAGGTGGTGACCTTCGAGACCCCGGGCGGCGGCGGAATGTACGACCCCGCGCAGCGTGACCGCGCGGCCCTGGCACGCGACCTGCGCGACGGCGTCGTTTCGGCGGCGGCAGCGCAGCGCGATTACGGATTGACGGCGGCCGAAGTGTCGGCGGCGCTGGCGCAGACCGGGGGCGCAGGCAAATGAAGGCAGGCAACGGCAAGGCGAACTGGCGCATCGGCGTCGACATCGGCGGCACCTTCACCGACCTGGTGATGACGGATGCGGCCACCGGACGGCTCTTCAACGAGAAGGTGCTCACGACGCCGGACGACCCCTCGCGCGGGGTGCTCGGCGGGATCGAGCTGATCCTCGGAAACAACAAGGTCGCCGCCGCCGACGTCGAGCACGTCATCCACGGCACAACGCTGGTCGCCAATGCGCTGATCGAGCGCAAGGGCGTGCGCACGGCGCTGGTCACCACCGCGGGTTTCCGCGACGTGCTCGAGATCGCCCGCGAGTGGCGCTACGACATCTACGACCTGTTCCTCACGCCGGTCGCCTCGCTGGTGCCGCGCTCGCTGCGGTTCGAGGTGAAGGAGCGCGTCGCCTACGACGGCAGCATCGTCGAGCCGCTCGACACGACGGCGCTGGAGCAGGTCGCGCAGCAGATCGCCGCGTCGGGCGTCGAGGCCGTCGCCGTGTGCTTCCTGCATTCGTTCAAACGCGCCGACCACGAGATGCAGGCCAAGCGGATCCTGGAGCAGCGCCTGCCGCAGGTCACCGTGTGTGTCTCGAGCGAGGTCATGCCGGAGATCGGCGAATACGAGCGCACGGCCACCGCGGTGTGCAATGCGTACGTGCAGCCGCTGTTTCGCAAGTACATCTCGGGGCTGATCGAAGGCCTGAAGCGCATGGGGATCCATCGCGACCTGTACCTGATGCAGTCGGACGGCGGCACCGTGCATTCGGACACCGCCATCGAATATCCGATCCGACTCGTCCAGTCCGGCCCGGCAGGCGGCGTGCAGGCGACGTCGCTGATCGGCCGGCTGGCGGGCTCGCCTGAGATCCTCTGCTTCGACATGGGCGGCACCACCGCCAAGGCCTGCCTGATCGACGGCGGCCAGCCGACGGTGACGACCGACTTCGAGGTCGCCCGGCTGCAGCGGTTCCGCAAGGGCAGCGGCATCCCGCTCAAGGTCCCGGCGGTGGACATGATCGAGATCGGCTCGGGCGGCGGCAGCATCTCGCGCATCAACCAGCTGGGATTGATCCAGGTCGGCCCGGACAGCTCCAGCGCCGTGCCGGGGCCGGCCTGCTACGGCCAGGGCGGCGCCGATCCCACCGTGACCGACGCCGACCTGCTGCTCGGCTACCTGGACGCCAATGCGTTCCTGGGCGGCGACATGAAGCTCGATCGCGCCGCCGCCGAGCGCGCGCTGCAGGACCGCATCGCCACGCCGCTGGGCATCACGCTCACGGAGGCGGCGTTCGGCATCCACGAGACGGTGAACGAAACGATGGCGCAGGCGGCCGGCATCCATGCGCTGGAGAAGGGCAAGAAGGCCTCGGACTACGTCATGGTGCCGATCGGCGGCGCCGGGCCGGTCCACGCCTGCCACGTGGCGCAGAAGCTGGGCATGAAACGGGCGATCATCCCCATTGGCGCGGGCGTCGCCTCGGCGTTCGGCTTCCTCGCCTCGCCGATGTCGTTCCAGTTCGTGCAGGCGTCGGTGTCGAGCCTGGCGCAGCTCGACCTGCCCGCGCTTCGCGAGATGATCGCCGGCCTCGAGCGCAAGGGCCGGGCGCTGCTGCTCAATTCGGGGGTGGCCGAGGCCGATTGCCAGGTGCGCGTGAGCGCGGCCATGCGCTATGTCGGCCAGGGCTACGAGGTGGAGGTGCCGGTTCCGGGTCTGGAGGACGGCGCCAGCGTGCGCGAGCAGCTCGCGCGGGAGTTCGACCGCTGCTATGAAGATCTGTACGGGCGCGTCGAGAAGGACACGCCGGCCGAGATCGTGTCGTGGCGGGTCGTGGTGCAAGGGCCCACGCCGGAACTGACGGCCAGGACCCAGGCGCCCAGCGTGAGCGACGCGACCGCGCGCGACCGCGCCGACAGCGCCCGCAAGGGCGAGCGCCAGGCATTCAGCGTCACCCGCGGCGCCTTCGCCGCCACGCCGGTCTACGACCGTTATCGGCTGGTGCCGGGTGCGCGCCTGCAGGGGCCGGCCATCATCGAGGAGCGCGAGTCCACGGTCGTCGTGCCCGACGCGGCCGTCGTGACCGTCGACGGCTATCGCAACCTGGTCGTCGACCTGCCGGTCAAGGCCGGGTGAGAGGAGACTCCATGCAGCAGTATCAGCTGTTGATCGGCGGCGAATGGACCGACCCGGAATCAGGCCAGTGGTTCGAGACCCTCAATCCCTACACCGGCCAGCCGTGGGCGCGAATTCCGCGCGGTGGCCCCGGCGACGTGGAGCGCGCGGTGCAGGCCGCCGAGCGTGCGATGCGCACCGGCGACTGGGCCAGGATGACGGCCACCCAGCGCGGCCACGCGCTGCGCCGCCTCGGCGACGTGGTCGCCCGGCACGCCGAGCGGCTCGCCACGATCGAGGTCCGCGACAACGGCAAGCTGTTCGCCGAGATGGGCAACCAGTGCCGCTACCTCACCGAGTGGTTCCACTACTACGGCGGTCTCGCCGACAAGGTGCAGGGGACGGTGCCGCCGATCGACAAGCCCGGGGTGCTGAATTTCACGCGCCAGGAGCCGATCGGGGTCACGGCGTGCATCACGCCGTGGAACTCGCCGCTGCTGCTGATGGCGTGGAAGGTCGCGCCGGCGCTGGCCGCGGGCAACGCGGTGGTGATCAAGCCCTCCGAGTTCACGTCCGCGTCGACGCTGGAGTTCGCGGCGCTCGCAGCCGAGGCCGGGCTGCCGCCCGGTGTCATCAACGTGGTCACCGGCTACGGCAGCGAAGTCGGCGAACCGCTGGTCGCGCATCCGCTCGTGCGCAAGGTGGCCTTCACTGGCGGCGAAAGCGGCGGCCGTCACGTCAACGTCGCCGCCGCCGCCGATTTCAAGCACGTGACGCTGGAGCTGGGCGGCAAGTCGGCCAACATCGTGTTCGAGGACGCGCGACTGGATGACGCGCTGTCGGGGGCGATCTCCGGCATCTTCGCCGCCAGCGGGCAGACCTGCATCGCGGGCTCGCGCCTGCTGGTGCAGGATTCGATCCACGACGAGTTCCTGGACCGGCTGGTCAAGCTCGCCGCCACGGCACGCTTGGGCGACCCGATGTCGCCCGACACCCAGATCGGGCCCATCACGACGGAGCCGCAGTACTGCAAGGTGGTCGACTACATCGAGATCGCGAAGAAGGAAGGTGCGCGCTGTGTCATGGGCGGCGGGGCGGCCGAGCCGCCGCCGGGTGCGGGCGGGCGCTTCGTCAAGCCCACGATCTTCGCCGACGTGACGCCCGACATGCGCATCGCCCGGGAAGAGGTGTTCGGCCCGGTCCTGTGCGTCATGCGCTTCAAGGACGACGAGGAAGCGATCCGCATCGCCAACGGCACCAACTACGGGCTGGCGGCCGGGGTCTGGACCGAGAGCCTGCGCCGCGCCGTGGAGATGTCCAACCGGCTGGTGGCGGGCACGGTCTGGGTGAATACCTACCGCTCCACCAGTTACACGACGCCGTTCGGCGGCTACAAGGCGTCGGGCCTGGGGCGCGAGAACGGCATCGACGCGATCCGCGAATACCTGCAGACCAAGAGCGTCTGGTTCTACACCGGCGGCCCCGTCGCCAATCCCTACATCCGGCGCTAGAGCTTCCATGACACAAGAGATCACTGTCGCCCAGGCATTTGCGCGGGCCCTGGCCGAGTCCGGCGTGCGCCGCATCTTCGGCGTGCCCGGTGGCGGTTCGTCGCTGGACGTGATGGAGGCCGCCGCCGCGGTCGGCATCGAGTTCGTGCTCACGCGGACCGAGAACGGCGCGGTGATGATGGCCGGGGCGGTCGCGGAGACCAGCGGGGTGCCGGGCGTGGCCCTGGTGACCAAGGGGCCCGGCGTCGCCAATGGCGCCAACGGCGTGGCCTGCGCGTCGCTGGACCGGGCGCCGGTGCTGGTCGTCACCGACGGCTTCACGCCGGCGCAGACGGCCTACATCACGCACCAGGTGTTCGACCAGGCGGCGATGCTGGCGCCGGTGGTGAAAGCCCACGGCCGCCTGGACGGGGCCGACCCGGTGCAGGAGATCGATCAGCTGCTGCGGCTGGCCTGCACGCCGCCGTTCGGCCCGGTCCACGTCGAGCTCACGGGGCCGGCGGCCCGCCGGCTGGTGCCGGCCGCGCGCAAGGCGGCCGCCGCGCGGGCGAAGGAGGCCGCACCGCTGGACCCGGCGGCGGTGGAGCAGGTGCGCGAGCGCGTCGCGCGCGCACGCCGGCCAGTCGTGCTGGTCGGGCTGGAAGCGCGCCGCCATCCGGCCGAGACCCGGCGGCTGGTGGCGACACTGGGCTGCCCGGTGCTGGCCACGTACAAGGGCAAGGGCGTGCTGCCGGACGACGATCCGCAGGTGGTGGGGATCTTCACCGGCGGCACCCAGGAAGCGGAATGCCTGGGCCGGTCGGACCTGCTGGTGATGGTGGGCCTGGACCCGGTCGAGATGATCCTGCAGCCATGGCCGTACGGAAAGCCGGCGGTGGAGATCGCCGCTGCGCCCCACCCCGTGCACTACATCGAACCGGACGCGCGCGCCATCGGGCCGCTGGGTCTCGTGCTGGCGGCGCTCGAGGAGGGACTGCGGCACCAGCAGTGCGGCTGGCGTGCCGAGGAGCTGGCGCAATTGCGCAGCACGATGCGCGAGCGCCTGGCCTACGGGCCCGTCGCCAGCGGCGTGGCGCCGGATCGCATCGCTTCCCTCGCGGCCGAAGTCTGTGCCCGGCGCGGCCTGTCCGCGCGGTTGTCGGTCGATGCCGGCGCCCACATGTTCTCGGCGACCACCTTCTTCCCGTGCCAGCAGCCCGGCGACATCCTGATCTCCAACGGCCTGGCGACGATGGCCTTCGCGCTGCCGGCGGCCATCGCGGCCGCGCTGGACGATCCGTCGCGGCCGGTGCTGTGCTTCACCGGCGACGGCGGCCTGCTGATGTGCCTGGGCGAGCTGTCGACGGCGGTGCGCACCGGCGCGCCGTTGATCGTCGTCGTCTTCAACGACGGCGCGCTGTCGCAGATCGACATCAAGCAGCAAAGCCGCGACCTGCCGACCCGCGGCGTGCGCTGGGAACGGCGGGAGGACTTCGCGCAGGTCATGAACGGCCTGGGCGGCACCGGCTGGCAGGCGCGCGACGAGGCGCAGTACACGGCGGCGCTCGAGGCCGCGCTCGCGGCCGGCAAGCCGTGCGTGATCGACGTCCTGGTCGACCCGGTGGGTTACCGCCAGCAACTCAAGGCGATGCGAGGCTGAAACGATGCTCACCTTCGGTCCCGACTTCCCACGCCCGCCGGCAGCGCTGCTGGCCTTGTATCGCGAACTGCCGGTGGCGACCGTGAGCGACGTGCTGGGGCCCGGCCACGTGCTGCACGCGCGCGTCAAGCCGCTGGCGCCGGGCATGCGGGTGCTCGGCCCGGCCTACACCTTGCGGCTGCCCGTGAGCGACAACCTCGGCATGCACGTGGCCGTCAAGGACGCGCAGCCCGGCGACGTCGTCGTCGCCGACCAGCAAGGCGGGCAACTGGCGGCGCCCGTCGGCGAGATCATGGCCGCCGCGGCGCACCACAAGGGGCTGGCGGGCATCGTGCTCGACGGGGTCGTGCGCGATGCCGCACGGCTGCGCGCGGCGGGATGGCCGGTGTTCGCCACCGGCGTGCACGCGCAGCAGTGCCGCAAGGACGGCCCGGCATGGCTGCGCGAGCCGATGACCTGCGCCGGCGTCGAGGTGCGGTCCGGGGACATCGTTCTCGGCGACGACGACGGCGTGGTGGTGATTCCCCTCGAGCGGGCCGAGGCCGTGGCGCGCGAGGTCGTGCAGAAGATCGAAAAAGAGTCGCAGCGGATAGCGGCCATCAGCGAAGGTGTGGTATCGCCCGCGTGGCTCGTGGAAACCATGGAGCGCGTGGGCATCGTCAACCGATAAAGGAGACAGTCATGGTCAAGTTCTGGTTCAGGTTGCTTGCGGTGCTGTTTGCATCGCTGGTCGCCGCCGCCGCCGCGCTCGCGCAGCCGGCCGAGAAGTTCCCTTCGCGCCAGGTCACCATCGTCGTTGGCTTCGCGCCCGGCGGCGGTGGCGACATGTCGGCGCGGTGGATCGCCGACTTCCTGCGCGAACGCTGGAAGGTGCCGGTGATCGTCGAGAACAAGCCGGGCGCGGGCGCCACCATCGCCGCGGCGCACACGGCGCGTTCCAAGCCGGACGGCTACACCGTGGTGCTCGCGACCAGCAGCCCGTTCACGGTGGCGCCGCACTTCCAGGCCGTCAATTACGACCCGGCCAAGGACTTCACCTACCTGTTCCAGTTCCTGGTGAGCGCGCAGCCGCTGTTCGTCAAGTCGGACTCGCAGTTCAAGACGATGCCCGAGCTCATGACCTGGGCCAAGGCCAATCCGGGCAAGCTGTTCTGGTCGACCGCCGCGACCAACGGCGCCACCCATGTCTCGACGCAGGCGGCGTTCAAGGCGGCCGGCATCCAGGCGACGTACGTCCCCTACAAGGGCGGCGCCGACGCGATGAGGGCGCTGCTGGGCGGCGACATCCAGGCGCTGGTCGCCGCGGAGTTCCCGCCGTACGCGGCCGCGGGCACCATTCGTCTGCTCGCCGAGAGCGGCCCGGACAAGATCCCGGAGTATCCTCAGGTGCCGACCTACAAGGACCTCGGTTTCCCGGTGTCGGTGCCGATCTTCTACGGCATCGCCGGTCCGGCCGGCATGCCGCCCGAGGTCGTGCGTGAATGGAACGCCGCGTCCGCCGACATGGTGCGGTCGGCCGGCTTCAAGGAACTGGTCGGCAAGCTCAAGGGCACGGCTTCCTACAAGAACCAGGAGGAGTTCCAATCCACCACCGTGAGCGTGTTCAAGGACATGGCTCGCCTGGTGCCCGAGCTCGGAATGAAGAAGGATTGACAAGGCATGTGGCAACCACGCGTGATCATGCAGAACGGCGAGCTGCTGCCTTACGCCGAAGCCCGGGTGCACCCGATGTCGCTGGCGATGACGTACGCCACGGCCGTGTTCGAGGGCTTGCGGGCCTACCGCAACCCGGAAACCGGTGCCTTCAAGATCTTCCGGCTGGCCGAGCACGTCAGGCGCCTGCAGGCGGGCATGAAGGTGATGCGGATGGACCGCCGGTTCGAGGTCGACGAAGTTGCCGCGCTGCTCACGCGCCTGATCCGCGCGAACGAGCCGGACGACGACGTCTACGTGCGCCTGCTGGTCTACGTCGAAGCACTCGGGCTGATGGCGCAGACCGGGCCGGTCGGCTTCACGGCCGCCGCCTCGCCGCGCGAGCGGCCCAAGTACGCCGAGACCGGCATGAGCCTCGGGGTGAGCTCGTGGACGCGGCTGTCGGACAACGCGAGTCCGCCGCGCATCAAGGCAACCGCCAACTACCACAGCGCCCGGCTGACGCAGCTTCAGGCGAAGGCCGACGGCTACGACGGCGCGCTGATGCTGACGCCGGCTGGCAAGGTCTCGGAAGCGCCGATCGCCTGCTTCTTCATGGTGCGCGACGGCAAGCTGATCACGCCCGGCCTTGGCAGCAACATCCTCGAGAGCGTCACCCGCGACACCATCATCACCCTGCACGAGGAACTGACCGGCCAGCCGGTGGCGCAGCGCGACGTCGACCGCAGCGAGCTGTACTTCGCCGAGGAAGCCTTCGTGTGCGGCACCGGCCAGGAGATCATCCCGGTGGTCGCCATCGACCGTCTTCCCGTGGGCGACGGCCAGCCAGGCCCGATCACGCGGCGCCTGCAGAAGACCTACTTCGACACCGTGCGCGGGCTCGTACCCGACCGCCACGAGTGGCTGACGCCGGTCTGAGGCCGTTGCTCAACGCGCGGGTGACTTGCCGCGCTGCTGCGCGGCCGCGTCGACCAGGTGCTGGATCAGCGCCTCGCTGAACGTCGGCAGCAGCCGCTGGTGCTGGCGCACCAGGCTGATCTCGCGCCGGGCCCAGCTGTCCTGCAACGGCAGGAAACGCAGGTTGTCGTGGCCGGCATAGCCTGGCGCGAACGCGCGCGGCACGACGGCGACGCCGGCCCCCGCCTCCACCATGCGGCAGACCGCGTCGTAACTGCCGACCTGGATGCGCAGGTTCACGCGTTTGCCCAGGCCGTGCGCGATGCGGTCGAGGAACACCTGAATCGAATTGAACTGGTTCAGCCCGACGAAGCGGCAGGTGTCCAGCATGTCGGCCAGGCGCAGGGAGGTGTGGCGGGTGATCGGGTCGTGCGGATGCGAGATGACGACCAGTTCGTCGGCGTAGAGCGGCAGCACGTCCAGTTCGTCCGCGGCCACGGTGCCGGCGACGATGCCCAGATCGGCGATTCCCTTGGCGACCGCGGAGATGATTTCGCGCGAGGGCTGCTCCTCGAGCTCGATGTCGATGTCGGGGTTGTCGTTGAGGAAGGCGGACAGGGCATCGGCCAGGAACGTGTTGGTTGCGGTGCTGTTGGCCTGGAGCCGGATCCGCCCCTTGATGCCTTTCGCATAAGGCCGCAGGTCCGCATGCAGCACCTCGAGCTGCCGCAGCACGACGCGCGCATGGCGCAGCAGGGTTTCGCCGGCCTGCGTGAGCTGGAGGCCTTTGGCATGGCGGATCAGCAGTGGCGCCTGCAGGCTCTCTTCCAGCTGCTTGATGCGCAGGCTCGCCGACGGCACGGACAGGAAGCTCTTTTCCGCCGCGCGCGTGAGGTTCAGGAGTTCCCCGACGTGAACGAACAGGCGCAGGTCGGTGAGGTCGTAATGCATGCGGAGTCCTCCGTTTCAGTGGCCAGCCGCCCCGAGCAGCTCCGCCGGGACCGAGGCGAGCGCATCGCGCAGCACCTCGAGTTTGCGGCTTGCCGCGTCGGCGGGCCGGGACACCAGCGATACCTGCACCGCCGGCGCGCCGCGCCCGAGGCGCAGCACGCGCACGGGATGGGCCAGCGTCATCAGCGCATCCGGCTGCTGCACGATCGACACGCCCAGGCCGGCGCTGACCATCGCGACCACGGCCTGCACCGACTGCAGTTCCATCGTCGGCCGCGCCCCGGGCGCGTGCTTGCGCACCCAGCGCGCCGCCATGCGCCCGGCGCTGGTGTCGGGGTCGAAGCGGATCCACTCGTAATTCTTGAACAGGACGGCCGGCCGCTCCTGCGTCGCCTGGGGCGGCGCCAGCAGCACCAGTTCCTTGCGCAGGACCGGATGCCAGGCGAGCCGCTGCGAGCCGCCGGTCGAGGGCTGCACCACGATCGCGGCGTCCAGCCTGCCGGCCTTCACGGCATCCAGCAGTTCGACGGTGCGGCCGCGCACCGGCCGGACCTGCAGCGCCGGATGATGCGAGCGCAGGTAGGCGACGGCGGCGGGCAGCAGCGTTGCCTGCATGGTCTCTATGACGCCCAGGCGCATCGACCCTTCCACCTGCGTGGTCGTGCGGCGCCGCAGCGCCTCCACCCGCTTCATCGGCTCGCGCATCACGTCGGCGATCTGCCGGGCCAGCGGCGTCGGACGCACGGTGAGGCCGGCACGGTCGAACAGCGGCTGCCCGAAGTGCGCCTCCATCTGCTTCATCTGCATGCTGACGGCGCTGGGCGTGACGTGCATCTCGCGCGCGGCGCCGGCCAGGCTGCCGGTGCGCAGCACTGCATCGAGCGTGTCGAAGAAGGACAGCTTCATCAGTTTTTCTTCACTTGAAGTTGAAGAAATATAGCGCCCGCCGGCGGGCGGCGCGCCAATAGAATTTTTTTCCCCGCGCGCCGCACGCGGCCCCGCCTGCGCGCGCCCGTCCCACCAGATCCAGGAGACGCAACGATGCAGCACAGCCGAAGAGCGCTGACGGTGGCCATGGCCACGCTATCCACCGGCCTCGCCGGCCTGCGGCCGGCAGCCGCGGCGGAAGACGCGGCAAGCTATCCGTCGCGCCCGGTCACGATCGTCGTCGGCTTTGCGCCCGGCGGCCCCACGGACATCATCGCGCGTCTGGTGGCCAACCACCTCGCCAAGGCGCTGGGCAAACCGGTGATCGTGGAGAACAAGCCCGGCGGCGGCTCCAACATCGCCACCGAGCAGGTGGTGCGCGCGGCGCCCGACGGCTACACGCTGCTGGTCGAGACGATCGCCAACGCCACCAACATGTCGGTGTACAAGAAGCTGAACTACGACACCCAGAAAGACCTCGCCCCGATCGTGCAGTTCATGGCGTCGCCCAGTGTCCTGGTGGTCAATCCGCAGGTTCCGGCGAAGACCCTTCAGGAACTGCTGGCCCTGGCGAAGTCCCAGCCGGGCAAGCTGAATTACGCCTCCACCGGCGTCGGCGGCTCGCCGCACCTGGCCGGCGAGATGCTCAAGTACCGCGCCGGCATCGACGCCGTGCACATCCCGTACAAGGGCGCCGGGCCGGCGCTGAACGACCTGCTGGCGGGCAACGTGACGATGGGCTTCATGACGTCGCTGGGCCTGGTGCCGCACGTGCAGGCGGGCAAGCTGCGAGCCCTCGCGGCCGCCAGCCCCAGGCGCATCCCCGAACTGCCCGACGTGCCGACGATGGCCGAGGCGGGGCTGCCCGACTTCCACGTGCTCTCGTGGAACGGCCTGGCGGCGCCGGCCGGCACGCCCAAGCCCATCATCGACAAGCTCAATCGGGAGGTGAACAGGATCCTGGGCATGCCGGAGGTCAGGAAGCAGTTGCAGTCGCTGGGCGGCGACCCGATCGGCGGGACGCCGGAGGAGTTCGCGAGGTTCGTCGACAAGGAGATCAGGCAATGGGGCGCGGTCGTCAAGAGCGCCAACTTCTCGCTGGATTGACGCGGCGGCGGGGCGCGGGCAGCCCGCCACCTGATCAGGTTTTCTTCACTTCGGTTGAACGAAATATCGCTTTTTCGTGAGGAGTCGGGGCGCTACGATGGCGTCTGGTCTCACCTTCCGCACGCGGCCGCTGCCGCGCCGCCATCCCAAGGACTGCACATGGACTTTGAACTGAGCGAAGAGCAACAGGCCTTCGCCGACTCGGTCGCGCGCTTCGCGCGCGAACAACTCGCCGCAGGCGCCCTCAAACGCGCGCATTCCACCGAATGGCCCTGGGAGGCCGCCGAACTGATCGCGAAACAGGGCCTGATGGGGATCGCGTTTCCCGAGGAGGACGGCGGCCAGGGCGGCACGCTGATGCACGCCGTGCTGGCGATCCAGCAGGTGGCCCTGGTCTGCCCGCGCAGCGCCGACATCGTGCAGGTCGGCAACTTCGGGCCGCTGCGCACCTTCGTCGAATACGCCACCCCGGAGCAGAAGGCGCGTTTCCTGCCCGACCTGCTGGGCGGCCGGAAACTGATCTCGCTGGGCATGAGCGAGCCCGAGGCCGGGTCGGCCGTCACCGAGCTCAAGACCACGGCGCGGCTCGAAGGCGACGAGTACGTGATCAACGGCAGCAAGGTGTTCTCCTCGCACAGCCTGGAGGCGGACCTTTTCCTGGTGTACGTGCGCTTCGGCCCGGGCGTGCAAGGCATCGGGTCGGTGCTGGTCGAGCGCGGGATGCCCGGCTTCCAGGTCGGCCAGCGCACCAATTTCATGAACGGTGAGGCCTGGGGCCAGCTGTATTTCGAGAACGTGCGCATCCCCAAGGCGAACCTGCTGCTGGGCGAAGGCGGCTTCAAGAAGCAGATCTCCGGCTTCAACGTGGAACGCCTGGGCAACGCGTCGCGCGCGCTGGCCTGCGGCCGCTACTGCTTCAACCTGGCCCGGGAGCACGCGCTGCAGCGCAAGCAGTTCGGCCGGGCGCTGTGCGAGTTCCAGGGCATCCAGTGGAAGTTCGCCGAGATGGCGATGAAGCTGGAGCAGGCGCAGCTGATGCTGTACCGCGCCGCGATCGAAGGCGAGCACGGCCTGCCCTCGGCGCAGAGCACGGCCATGGCCAAGCTTGCGTGCAACCTGGCGGGCTGGGAAGTGGCCAACGAGGCGATGCAGGTGATGGGCGGCATCGGCTTCACCGAGGACCTGCTGGTCGAGTACTGCCTGCGCCGCACGCGCGGCTGGATGATCGCCGGCGGCTCGATCGAGATCCTGAAGAACCGGATCGCCGAAGGCGTGTTCGACCGTACCTTCCCGCAGCGTCCGGAGAAGGCCCGCTGATGGCCGCGTCCACTGTGCTCACCGGCGCCGCGCTCGCGCAGGCCCTGCTGCGTCCGCGCAGCGTCGCGCTGGTCGGCGTCTCCGACGATCTCGCCAAGCCTGCGGCCCGGCCGCTGCAGTTCCTGCGCCGCAGCGGGTTCGCCGGCGCCGTCTACCCGATCAATCCGAAGCGCGACGCGGTGCAAGGCGAGCAGGCCTGGCCCGACCTGGCCGCGCTGCCCGAAGTGCCGGAGCACGCGTTCGTCATGACGGCGACGGAACATGTCGTCGGCACGGTGCGCGAATGCGCCCGGCTCGGCGTGAAAGTGGTGACGGTGCTGGCCGGCGGTTTTTCCGAGGCCGGACCCGAGGGCCAGGCCCGCGAGGAGGAATTGCGCCGATTGAGCCGCGAGACCGGCGTGCGCGTGCTCGGGCCGAGCAGCCTGGGCGTCGTGCATCCCTCGACCGGACTGATCCTCACGGCGAACGCCGCCTTCGCCGAACCTGACCTGCCGCGCGGCAAGGTGTTCGTGGCCTCCCACAGCGGCAGCATGATCGGCGCGCTGCTGTCGCGCGGCAAGGCGCGCGGCGTCGGCTTCGCCGGTCTCGTTTCGGTCGGGGGCGAAGCGGACCTGAGCCTGGGCGAGATCGGCCTCGCCACGCTGGACGATCCGGAGATCGACAGCTACGTCCTGTTCCTCGAAAGCCTGCGCCACGGCGCACAGCTGCAGCAGTTCGCGCGCGAGGCGGCGCGCCGCGGAAAGCCGGTGATCGCGTACAAATTGGGCCGCTCGGAAGCCGCGGCCGAAATGGCGGTGACGCACACCGGCGCGCTGGCCGGCGAGGACGACGTTGCGGACGCCTTCTTCCGCGGCCTGGGCATCGCCCGCGTCGACAACCTGGAGGCGCTGCTGGAAGCGCCGGCGCTGGCACGGCGCATTCCGCTGGACGTGTCGCACGGCCATCGTGCGCCGCGCGTGGGCGTGGTCACGACGACCGGCGGCGGCGCCGCGATGGTGGTGGACCAGCTCGGCGTGCGCGACGTGATGGTGCAGCCGCCCAGTGAAGAGACGCTGGCGCGGCTGGCCCGCGACGGCCTGCCGTGCACCCCGGGACGCGTGCTCGACGTCACGCTGGCCGGGGCCAACTACGAAACCATGAAGAAGGTGCTGGCGATCCTGTTGCAGGCGCCCGAGTTCGACCTGGTGCTGGCGGTGGTCGGTTCCTCGGCGCGCTTCCAGCCGCAGCTGGCCGTCAAGCCGATTCTCGAGAGCGCGGACAGCCGGCCCGGCGCCAGGCCGCTGGCCGCGATGCTGGTGCCCGATGCACCGCAGGCACTGGCCGAGTTGACGGCTGCCGGCGTGCCGTGCTTCCGCAGCCCGGAGCCCTGCGCGGACGCGATCGCCGCCGTGTTGCGGCGGCGCCAGCCGGGTCCGGCCGCGACGGCCCAGGCGCAGCGCGCCGGGGCTGGCGCCTTCGTCAGCGAAGCGCAGGCGTACGAGCTGCTGCAACGCCTGGAGATCGCGCATGCGCCGGCCGTGACGATGCCGCTGGCGCAGGCGCCACGCGAACTGCCGTTCGACTTCCCGGTGGTGGCCAAGGTCTGCAGCGCGCAGATCCCGCACAAGACCGAAGTCGGCGGCGTCGTGCTGGGCATCGCCGATTCGTCGCAGCTGGGCGAGGCATTCGCCACCTTGCGCCGCAACCTCGCCGAGCGTGCGCCGGGCGTCGCCTGCGACGAGGTCCTGGTGCAACCCATGCGCAAAGGCCTCATGGAGGCTCTGGTCGGCTATCGCGTCGACGCGGAAGCCGGACCGGTCGTGATGCTGGCGGCCGGCGGCATCTGGGCCGAAGTCGCCCAGGACCGCGCGCTTCGGCTCGCCCCCGTGACCATGGAGACGGCGCGCGAGATGGTGTCCGAGGTCAAGGCGTTCCGCTCGCTGGCCGGACTGCGCGGCCGGCCGCGCGGCGACCTGGAGGCGCTGGCGCAGGCGGTCTGCTCGCTCTCGCAACTGGCCGTGCGACCGCAACTGGGAATCGCCGAGGCCGAGGTCAATCCACTGATGGTGCTGCCGCAAGGGCAGGGGGTGCTGGCCGTGGACGCACTGGTGCTGCGGTCATGACGCTGTCCACCCTGGCGCCACCGGTGCTCGCTCCATTGCGCGCATTGTTCGATGCCGCCGTCGCCGCGCTGGCTGCCGATTGCGCCCGCGGCGGCAAGCTCGATGCGCAAAGGCTCGACGAGCAGCAACTCGCCAGCTACGAAATCGCCTGGGCCGGCGCCGACCTGCTGGCCGCGGAAACGCTGGCAGCCGCCGACGGCGAGATGGGCGAGCTCGACGAGCGCCTGGCGCTCCTGTTCATCGCCGAGGCGGCCGGCGCCGTTCTGCGCCGGCTCGAGCCGCTGTTCCTGGAACTGGACCTCGATCCGCAGTCGCTGCACGCGCTGGCGGCGAGCGCGGAACTCGCGCGCCTGCGGCGCGAGGCGGCAAGCGCGAAGGTCCAGGCGCAGGTGGGACACGCGGTCGCCGGCGGCCGATCCGAGATCGGCGACGTGCGCCTGGACGACCAGTTGACCATGGCGCGCGACGGCTTCCGCCGCTTCGCCGCCGACGTGGTGGCGCCGATGGCCGAGAAGATCCATCGCCACGACCTCACGGTGCCCGAGTCGCTCTTGCAGCCGATGCGCGAGATGGGCGTGTTCGGCCTGTCCATCCCGGAAGCCTACGGCGGCACGGCGCCGGCCGATGGCCACGACACGCAAATGATGGTGGTGGTCACCGAGGCGTTGTCCGAAGCGTCGCTCGCCGCGGCCGGCAGCCTCATCACGCGGCCGGAGATCCTGGCGCGCGCGCTGCTGGCGGGCGGCACGCAGGCGCAGAAGCAGCGCTGGCTGCCGGGCCTGGCCGCCGGCGACCCGCTGTGCGCGATCGCGATCACCGAGCCGGACTTCGGCTCGGACGTTGCCAGCCTGGCGCTCAAGGCCACGCGCACCGAAGGTGGCTGGCTGCTCAATGGCGCCAAGACCTGGTGCACTTTCGCCGGCAAGGCGGGCGTGCTGATGGTGGTGGCGCGCACCGACCCCGATCGATCGGCCGGCCACCGCGGGCTGAGCCTGCTGCTGGTGGAAAAGCCATCCACCGAGGACCATGAGTTCACGGTGACGCAGGAGCGCGGCGGGCGCCTGCAGGGCCGCGCGATCCCGACCATCGGCTACCGCGGCATGCATTCCTTCGACCTGGCGTTCGAGGACTACTTCGTTCCGGCGGCGAACCTGATCGGCGAGGAAAGCGGGCTGGGCAAGGGCTTCTACTTCACCATGACCGGGATGACCGGCGGGCGCATGCAGACCGCGGCGCGGGCGCTGGGGGTGATGAAGGCCGCGCTTCAGGCGGCGATCCGCTACGCGGGCGACCGCAAGGTGTTCGGCGCGCCGCTCGCCGGCTTCCAGCTGACGCAGGTGAAGATCGCGGCCATGGCGGCGCGCTTCGCGGCCTGCCGGCGCCTCGCCTACCGCGTGGCGTGCATGCTGGACGAGGGCCAGGGCCGCATGGAAGCGAGCCTGGTCAAGCTGCTGGCCTGCCGCTCGGCCGAACTGGTGACGCGCGAGGCGCTGCAGATCCACGGCGGCATGGGGTATGCCGAGGAAACGGCGGTAAGCCGCTATTTCGTCGACGCCCGGGTGCTGTCGATCTTCGAGGGCGCGGAGGAAACGCTGGCGCTCAAGGTGGTCGCGCGCAGCCTGCTGGAGGACGCGCTGGCCCGGGACAAGACCGCTTCGACAGGAGCAAGGACATGACGCACGCAAACGGCAAGGCATTGGACGGCAAGGTGGTGCTGGTGACCGGCGCGGGCGGCGGCATCGGCCGCGCGCTCGCCATCGCGATGGCGGCGAGCGGCGCCAGGGTGGTCGTCAACGACATCGGCGCCTCGCTCACCGGCGACGCGACCGGCCTGAACCCGGGACAGCAGGTGGTCGAGGAAATTCGCGCCGCTGGCGGCGAGGCGGTGCATAACGGCGACAGCGTGGCCGATGCCGCCGGCGCGCAGCGCATGGTCGACCTGGCCGTCGAAACCTTCGGGCGCATCGACTGCGTGGTGAACAACGCCGGCATCCTGCGCGACCGCATCTTCCACAAGATGAGCCTGGACGACTTCGACTCCGTGCTCAAGGTGCACCTGTACGGCGCGTTCCACACCAGCAAGGCGGCGGCGCTGCATTTCAAGGAGCAGGGCGGCGGCAGCTTCGTGCACATGACCTCCACGTCCGGCCTGATCGGCAACTTCGGCCAGGCGAACTACGCGGCCGCCAAGCTGGGCGTCATGGCGCTCTCGAAGTCCATCGCGCTGGACATGCAGAAGTTCAACGTGCGCTCCAACTGCATCGCGCCGTTCGCCTGGAGCCGCATGACCAGCTCGATCCCGACAGAAACGCCCGAGGAGCGGGCACGGGTGGAGCGGCTGAAGCAGATGACGCCCGACAAGATCGCGCCGCTGGCGATCCACCTCGCGAGCGATGCCGCCGCCGGCGTGAGCGGCCAGGTCTTCGCCGTGCGCAACAACGAGATCTTCCTCATGAGCCAGTCGCGACCGCTGCGCTCCGTGCACCGCTCCGAGGGCTGGACCGTGGAGAGCGTGGCATCGCACGCCATCCCGTCACTGCGCGCCTCGTTCTTCCCGCTTGACCGGTCCGGCGACGTGTTCTGCTGGGATCCGGTCTGATCCACTCTTCGTCCGACGCTTCCATCGCGAGGATTTCCGCGTGACCTATCCCTTCCTCGGTGGCCTGCGCGTCATCGAAAGCTCCGCCTTCGTCGCCGCGCCGCTGGCCGGCCTCACCCTGGCCCAGTACGGCGCCGACGTGATCCGCGTGGACATGATCGGCGGCGGGATCGACTACGGCCGCATGCCGCGCCTGCCCGGCGGGCGCAGCTTCTACTGGACGGCCCTCAACAAGGGAAAGCGTTCCGTCGCCGTCGACCTGCGCAAGCCCGAGGGCCGCGAGCTGGTGCAGGCGCTCGCCACGGCACCCGGCCCCGACGGCGGCGTCCTGCTGACCAACATCGGCACGCCGTGGCTGGCGCATGGCGTTCTGGCCGCAAAGCGCCCCGACGTGATCACCTGCACCATCGAAGGCAACGGCGACGGCTCCACGGCGCTCGACTACACCGTCAACTGCGCCACCGGCTATCCGGCCATCACCGGCGGCGGCTCGGTGCAGCGACCGGTGAACCATGTGCTGCCGGCCTGGGACATGGCCTGCGCCTACCAGGCCGCATTCGCCATCGTGGCCGCCGCCCAGCAGCGCCAGCGCACCGGGGCCGGCGCCGAACTGCGGCTGGCCCTGTCGGACGTGGCGTTCACCATGTTGTCCCACCTGGGCGTGCTGGCGGAGGCGGAACTGCTGCAGCAGAACCGGCCGTCGCTGGGCAACGACCTGTACGGTGCGTTCGGACGCGATTTCGGCACCGCCGACGGCGGCCGCATCATGGTGGCGGCGATCTCGGCCAACCAGTGGAAGGCCCTGGTGCAGGCCTGTGGCATCGCCGATGGCATCGCGGCGCTGGAGCAGCGCCTGGGCCTGGACTTCGGCGACGAGGCGCAGCGCTACGAGGCACGCGACGAGATCGCCGCCCTGGTCGAGCCGTGGTTCGCCGCCCGCACGCGCGCGCAGGCGGAGGCCGAACTGGCGGAACACAAGGTCTGCTGGGGCCGCTACAACACCGTGACGGAGCTGGTGGCGGCCGACGCGCGCGTCAGCCAAGCCAATCCGGTGTTCGAACGGATCGCCACGCCCGGTATCGGCACGCACCTGGCGGCGGGAGCGACCGTGCGCGCGGCGAATCTGCCGCGGCAGCCGACGCCGCCGGCGCCGCTGCTCGGCACCCACACCGACGAAGTGCTGCACGAGGTGCTGGGGCTAGCCTCCGGCGCGGTAGGGCGCCTGCACGATGCAGGCGTGGTGGCCGGCCCCGAGCGCGATCCGTCGGTGCGCGGCTGAGGCGGCCCGGGCCGGCCGCGGCCGTCACTTGATCTCGATCTCGACGAACGAGAACGCCACCGCGCCGTCGTTGATCACGTTGTGCTCGACCCCGGCGGAGCGGAAGTAGCTCTGGTGCGCCTTCAGCTCGCTGACCGAACTGGTGCCGTCGCGGACTTCGATGCTGAGCCGGCCGTCGGCCTCGGGCACCACGACGTAATCCAGCCCGTGCCGATGCCAGCCGGTCTCGGCGCCGGGCGCGAAGTTCCATTCGGTGACGGTGACCCGCCCGTTGTCGACCTGGACCTTGGGGACTGCCTGCGGACGCGGTGCATTCATCGAGGAACCTCCGGCGTGGTGGTGGCGGGTCGCGGCTCGCGGTACTGCGAGCGCAAGGCGTGCGCGTTGTCCCGGAAGATCCTGCGGCGCAGGCCCGGCGGCAGCGAGTCGAGCTGCTGCCGGGGTTCCAGGACGCCCATGGGAAACGGCCAGTCGGAGCCGAACAGGATGCGCTCCTCGCCGAACGTCGCGGCCGCGAACGCGAGGGCCGTGTTGTCGTGCGTGATGCAGTCCGCATGGAAGCGCGCCAGCAGCGCCTGCGGCGCCGCGCGGCTGGTGTCTATGCCGGCCCGCCCAGTCGAATAGCCGTGCTGCAGCCGCCCCGCCAGCATCGGCGTCGCGCCGCCGCCGTGGGCGAGGCAGAACCGCAGGTTGGGGAAGCGCTCGCACACGCCACCGAAGATCAGGTGCGCGGCCGCCACCGAGGTCTCGTACGGATTGCCGACCAGGTTGTCCAGGTAGAACGCCTTCAGCCGCCCGTCGCAGCAGGCGCCCGGATGGATGAAGAGAAAGGCGTTCGCGTCGTCCAGCACCGTCCACAGCGGCTCCAGCCGCGGGTCGGAATAGACCGGGGTGGCGCCGCCGCCGGCGGCGATGGAAAAGCCTCTTGCTCGGCGCGTGATGCGCTCCGCGGCGATCCTGGCGGCCAGTTCGGGATGCTCCACCGGCAGGTGGAACAGCGGCGCGAGGCGGTCGCCACGGCCGGCGCAGATCTCCTGCAGCCCGTCGTTGAGGTAATCGATCCACTGTCGCGCGGCCTGCGGCGCGAGCTGCTGCCGGTAGAACGGCGGCGGGATCGAGATCCAGGCGTTGGCCACCTGGTGACTGTCCATCCAGGCGACCAGTGCGTCGGGGTCGTAGAGCGCGGGCACGCCGACGGTGTGGCCGTCGACGCCGAGCACGCGCCGCTGCGCGTCCCAGGTGACGCCGTCCAGCGCCGCCAGCTGCTCGTGCCGCACCGGGACGAGATGCGCGTGGACGTCGAGGGCGATCGGCTCGGCGGCCGCACCGGCTGCCGTCTGTTGCGGGGACGCCATCGTCAGAAGGCCGCCGCGTCGTTGGTCCGCTTGACGATGTGCGGCAGGGACTCCCTGGCGGCCTCCTCCATCGTCATGAATACCGCGCCTTCGTGCACCAGCCGGTCCACCAATTGCTCGAAGTGCAGCATGCGGTAGCCGCGCCCGATCACGTAAGGGTGCATGGTGTAGGTGAGCACGCCCCAGTCGACGCTCTGCTTCATGTACAGGAACTCGTCGCGCCAGCCTTCCAGCACCGTGCGCGGCGACTGCAGGCCGGGCATCACCGAGTTGGGCAGGCGCATGAACTCGAAGTGCGGGTGGTCGTCCATCGTCCAGCTGATCGGCATCTCCACCAGCGACGTCTCCTCGCCGAAGCCAAGAGGCTTGCCCAGTTCCACGACGTCGCCGCGGCGCGCGCGGTATGGCCGGTAATCCGCGCCCATCAGGCTGCTGTCGTACTCGAACCCCTGGGCCAGCAGCAGGTCGATGGTGTTGGCGCTGAGGTCCCAGGCCGGCGACCGGTAGCCGCGCGCCTTGCTCCCGGTGAGCCGCCGGATCGCCTCGTTGGCGCGGACCATGTCCTCTTCTTCCTGCTCCCGGGTCTGCAACGCCGGCGCCGTGTGGGTCCAGCTGTGGTGGCCGATCTCGTGGCCGGCCTTGACCAGCGCTTCGCACACGGCGGGGTAGGTCTCGATGGTGAAGCCCGGCACGAACCAGGTGCTGCGGATGCCGTGAGCCTTGAGCAGGTCCAGGATGCGCGCGGCCCCGACGATGCCGAACTCGCCCCGCGACAGCGGCGTCGGGGTCGTCAGCCCGCGCGAGATGAAGCCGGATTGCGCGTCGAAATCGAACGTGAGGCAGACGATGTGGCGTGGCATGCGGTGGTCCCTTTCCATCGAAAAGCGCGAACCCGGCAGGGCGGCGCCGGGCGTGGGGCCTTCGATTCTTGCCGCGCGCCCAGGCGCTGGCGATCGGGGAAGACGGCATTGACGGAGTCAAGATATATCATATATTGTCCGGACAAACATGGAGTTCACGTGTCCTTGGAAGTGATTCGTCCGGACTACCGGACCCGGGCCCAGGTGATCCTGGAGGAGATGCGGGACCGCATTTCCACGGGCGTCCTTGCTCCCGGCACCCGGCTGCTGCTCAAGCCGATCTCCGAGGAGTTCGGCTGCAGCGAAATCCCCGTGCGCGAGGCGCTGCGGGCGCTCCAGGCCGAGGGGCTGATCACCGTGATTCCCCACACCGGCGCATTCGTCTCCGCACCCAACATCGACGAACTGGTGGAGCTGACCGAGGTCCGCAGCATCCTCGAGCCCGAGGCGACGGTGGCGGCGGCACCTTACATCGACGCCGTGATGATCGCGAAGCTGCGCGACATGCTGGCAGAAATGCGGACGCTCGGCGAGCAGAACGCGGCGCAGGAATACGGCCGGCTCAACCGGCGTTTCCACACTTTCATCCTGGACAAGACGCCCAACCAGAAGATGGCGGCGCTGGTCAAGGACCTCTGGGGCCAGGCCGATCGCGGCCGGCTGGTCTACAAGAAAGGCCCGGGGTTCCTGGGCGAATCGATGCGCCAGCACACCGAAATCGTGGATGCCATCGAGAGCAAGGACCTGGCCCGGCTGCGCGAGATCGTGGCCGCCCACAGCCAGTACGGGTTGAACGCGGTGCGCAGCCTGGCCGCCGAGGCCGCGCTCGACAGCAGCGCCACGGCAGTATCGAAATAGCAGGAGACAAGAAGATGAAGGCTCTCGAAAAGGCGCAGCCGCTGCCCCTGGCGGGCGGCGGCCAGTCGATGGGACGATTCCTCGAACGCTGGAGTTCGCTCCTGCTGATCGTGGTCCTCGTCATCGTGTGGGAAGCCGCCGTGCGCTTTTTCGACGTGCCGCGGTTCCTGCTGCCGACGCCGAGCGAGATCGTGCGGCTCGCCATCGACGAATGGGCGCTGATCCAGATGCATTCGATCGCCACCATCTGGGCGATCCTGACCGGCTACGCCGCGGCCGTGGCTTTTGCGCTGGCGATCTCGGCGGTGATGATCCGATTCCCGCTGGTCGAACGGCTGATCATGCCGATCTTCGTCGGCCTGCAGAGCGTGCCGAAGATCGCGATCGCGCCGCTGATCCTGGTGTGGGTCGGCGCGGGGATCGGCTCCAAGATCCTGGTGGTGATGTCGATCGCGTTCTTCCCGATCGTGATCAACACGATGGCCGGCTTCAAGGAGGTCGACCGCGGCCTGGCCGACGTCTTCCGTTCCGTCGACGCCACCGAACGCCAGATGCTGCTGAAGCTGCGCCTGCCCTACGCCGTGCCGTACATCTTCGCCGGCCTGCGCATCGGCACCACCCTGGCCGTGCTCGGCGCCATCGTCGCCGAATGGCTGGCGGCCTCGAACGGGCTGGGCTACCTGGTGCTGTCCGGCAGCTTCAACTTCAATACGGCGCGCTCGTTCGCCGCGATCATCGCGCTGGCGATCATCGGCACGACGTTCTTCAACGTGATGTCGTGGCTCGAACGCAGGATTTCCTGGCGCACGGGGATCAACGACTCCACGTCGCAGATATGACGGCGGCGCGGCCACGGGCCGCGCGACCACAGATGCATGAGCGGCGGCACGCACCGGACGCCGCTCTACGGAGACAAGGCGGCACGCCCCACTTCGCCCCCGAGGCAGCGTGACCGCACCAATGCACGGATTCCCAACCCAGGAGCGACCATGACCAGAACCGGCCAATCATCACTGCGGCACCTGCTGCACGCCGCCACCGCCTTGTGCCTCTCGTTCGCGGCCGTGAGCACGGCCAGTGCCGCGGACAAGGTGATCATGCGCATCAATTTCACGCCATGGGGGATGCACGCGCAGTACTTCGGCGGCAGGGCGCAGGGCTTCTATGCGCAGGAGGGAATCGAGCTGGAGATCCGCCCGCCGTCGAGCGGCCAGCAGAACGAGGTGTTCATCGGCAGCGGCCGCGAGCAGTTCGGCGTCACCAATGCCGACGCCTTCGTCAAGGCGCGCGGCTCCGGGATCCCGATCGTTGCCGTGATGGCCGACCAGCCGGACAACCCGTTCGCGGTGATCTCCCTGAAGAAGACCGGCATCACAGGGCCGGACAAGCTCAAGGGCGCCAGGATCGCATGGTTTCCCGCCAACGTGGTCGGGATGCTGGACCCGGTGCTCGCCAAGGGCGGCCTGACCCGCAAGGACGTGGAGCTGGTGAACGTCGCGCGCGGCTCCGAAGTCCAGATGCTCGCCGCGGGACAGGTCGACGGCCTCTTCGGCTATTCGTTCGGCCAGGCGCTGACGCTGGAGATGCGCGGCTTCCCGGTCAACGTGATGCCGGTGCGCGATTACGGCGTCAAGTTCTACGGCACCGTCATCTACACCAACGATGCGCTGCTCAAGTCGAACCCCGACCTGGTCAAGCGCTTCGTGCGGGCCACCATGAAGAGCCTGATCTGGGCCCACGACAACGTTGAGACGGCGATGCAGGAGATCGTGAAGGTCTCGCCCGACCGCGACCTGAAGCTCGAGTCGCGCAAGCTGCGGATGATCTACGACCTCTACAACGTGCCGGACTACAGCGAGCGCTTCGGCAGGATGACCGACGCCAAGTGGCAGTCCTCCATCGACATCCTCGCAGCGTCGGGTGACCTGCCGAAGCCGCCGAGCCCGAAGGAGATGTACACCAACGCCATCATCGACAGCCTCGACGAGGCGAAGACGCTGGCGGCCAAGATCAAGACACCGGCGAAGTAAGGGACGCGATGAGCACCATGACTGCAGAAGCGGCGCCGGCCCGCGCGGCGCCGCTGCCGGGCACCGGCATTTCCATCGGCGGGGTCGAGGTGACCTACGGCGTGGGCTCCGGCGAGCCGGTCCATGCGCTGGCGCCGGTGAGCCTGGAGATTCCGCAAGGCTCGTTCGTGTCGCTGGTGGGCCCGTCGGGGTGCGGCAAGAGCACGCTGCTGAAAGTGCTGGCCGACCTGATGCCGCCCACCCGCGGCCACGTGCGCATCGGCGACACGGGACCGGACGTGCTGCGCCGCGCCGGCCGCATCGGCCTGGTGTTCCAGCAGGCCAACCTCATGCCGTGGCTCGACATCGAGAGCAACGTGCGCCTGCTGGAGGACCTGGTCGCGGCCAAGGGCGGCGGCGCGAAGCGGCAGGACGTGGGCGCCCTGCTGGAAGTGGTGGGCCTCAAGGGCTTCGAGAGGAAGCTGCCGCACCAGCTGTCCGGCGGCATGCAGCAGCGCGCCGCGCTCGCCCGCGCGCTGGTGCTCGACCCGGCGATCCTGCTGATGGACGAGCCGTTCGCCGCGCTGGACGAGATCACGCGCGACCGCATGGCGTTCGAGCTGATGCGGATCTGGCAGCACTATCGCAAGACCGTGGTCTTCGTGACCCACTCGCTGTCCGAGGCCGTGCTCCTGTCCGACCGGGTGGTGCTGATGACGGCCCGCCCGGGACGCATCCACAAGGTCTACGACGTGGACCTGCCGCGTCCCCGCACCCATGAAACCAGGCTGTCGGACGGTTTCATCCGGCTGGTGGGGGAAATCAACCGCGATCTGTACAAGGTGATGGCATGAGCGACGCTGCGCAGGACTTCGACGCGTCGTGGCTGCCACGCAGCGCACTGCTGCTGGTCGACATGAACCGTTCGCACCTGGACCACTCGATCGGCCACATGCTGGTCGAGGAGTCCGCGGCGAAGGCGATCATCGAGCGCGCGGTCGGCGTGCGCGAGGCGTTCGCCGCCGCCGGGCTGCCGGTCATCTACGTGCGCACCCACCACCGGCAGGACCCGCGCACCGGCGAGATCGTCGACAACAAGAGCCCGTTCTGGATGGCGCAGCACCGCAAGGCGGTGCCGGGGCTGGGCAAGCAGCGCAAGTCGCTCGCGGTCGAGGGCGCGCCCGTGACCGAGGTGGTCGCGCCGCTCGCGCCGCGGCCGGGCGACTTCACCGTGTTCAAGCACCGCTACAGCCCGTTCGACAACACCGACCTGGAGCTGCTGCTGCGCAACCTGCGCGTCGACACGCTCGTCATCGGCGGCGTCAACACCAACAACTGCGTCCTGTGCAGCTGCTTCGACGCCTTCAACCGCGACCTGCGCGTGGTGCTGATGAAGGACGTCTGCGCCAGCATGAACGGCCCGGAGTACCACGAGGCGGCCCTGAAGGTGATCGAGGCGGCGCTCGGCTGGATCGTGGAATCGCGCGACGTCATCGGCGCGCTGCACGGGACGGCCGCGGCGGCGCGGGAGGTGGAGACCGCATGACGACCAGGAACCGCATGCCCAGCCTGACGGTGGGCGAAGACGCGTTCGAGCGCGGGTTGTTGCACGGCAAGGTTTATGCCGCCGACGTGCAGGCCAACCTCGAGACCTACCTGTCGCGCTTCGAGGCCTCGGGCCTGGCGCGCGGCGCCGCCCTGGACGAGGCGCGCAACTGGCTGCGCGCCATGGAGCGGCAGAACGCCGAGTACGTCGAGGAGATGCGCGGCATCGCCGCCGGCAGCGGCCAGGGCGAAGACGCGATCGCGCTGCTGAACGCGCGCTACGAGATCGCCTTCCTGCTGTACGGCAAGGACGCCCGTTCGAAGGACCAGGCCGCGGGCGAGGCCAGCGGCTGCACCACATTCGGCATCCTGTCGGAGCGCTCGGCCAACGGCCACCACTGGCTGGGACAGAACTGGGACTGGCTGGAGGGCGTGCACCGCCGCACCCTCGTGCTGCGCATCCGGCGCAAGTCCAGGCCCAGCCTGGTGTGCCTCACCGAGGCCGGGATCGTCGGCGGCAAGATGGGCGTCAACGAATGCGGCATCGGCCTCGTGGAAAACGGCCTCGCGTCAAGCCACGACAGCCGCAACCCGTACCAGAAGCCGTTCCACATGCGCTGCCGCGAAGTGCTGGACGCGGACCGCTACGACGACGCGCTGCGGCCGGTGGTGGAGACCCGCCGCACCTGCTCCGGCAACTTCGTCGTCGGGGCGGCGGGAGGCGAGATCATCGACCTGGAGACCAGCCCCGACCACGTCACGTACCTGTATCCCACGGACGGCATCGTCACGCATTCCAACCACTTCATCGGCGCCGGCCACGGCGAGTCGCAGATGGAGAAGGTCGGGCCGCACACCTTGTTCCGCGCCGCCCGCATGCGGCGCCTGCTGGAGCGCGGCGGCAACGCCATCGACATGGCGGTGATGACCGCCGCGATGAGCGACCATTTCGGCCATCCCAACGCGCTGTGCCGCCATCCGGACCCGCGCCAGGCGGCCGCGCGGCGCACCATGACCGCCGGCGCCGTGCTCATCGACCTCGAGGAGCGGCTGATGCACGTAGCCGACGGTCCGCCCTGCGAGCACGCCTTCGTCGCCTACCCGCTGAACGGGGACTGACGCCATGGCCACCGAAACGATCAACATCGTCATCGAGGGCGCCACCGGCCGGCTGGGCGGCAACCAGCACCTGCGTGCGCTGCTGGACATCCGCCGGGAAGGGGGCCTGCCGCTTCGCAACGGCACCCGGCTGGTGCCCGAGCCGCTGCTGCTGGGCCGCAATGCCGACAAGCTCTCGGCGCTGGCCACGGCCCATGGCCTGGCCTGGAGCACGGACCGCAACGCCTGCCTCGCCGACGCGGCCAACAGCATCTACTTCGACGTCAGCGCGACCGCCGGCCGTCCCGAGCGCGCCCGGGCCGCGATCGCGGCCGGCAAGCACGTCTATCTGGAAAAGCCGATCGCCGGAACGCTGGAGGACGCGCTGGCGCTGGTGCGCGCCGCCGAACGCGCCGGCGTGCGGCACGGCGTGGTGCAGGACAAGCTGTTCCTGCCGGGGCTGGTCAAGCTGGGCCGGGTGCGCGACTCCGGCTTTCTCGGCAAGATCCTGTCGGCCCGGCTCGATTTCGGCTGGTGGATCTTCGACGGCGAGCTCACGTCGGCGCAGCGTTCGAGCTGGAATTACCGCAAGGCGGACGGCGGCGGCCTGGTGCTGGACATGTTCCCGCACTGGCGCTACATCGTCGACCACCTGATCGGCCCGATTGCCTCCGTGTCCTGCCGCGTCACCACCGACGTGCCGCAGCGCCGCGACGAGCGCGGAGAGCGCTACCGGGTCGACGTCGAGGACAACGTCGCCGCCACGTTCGAGCTGGCAGGTGGCACGCTGGTGCAGGTCACGTCGTCGTGGGCCACCCGCGTGCGGCGCGACGACATGCTCACGATCCAGGTCGATGGAACGCTGGGCTCCGCCGTGTGCGGGCTGCATCGTTGCTGGGTGCAGTCGCTGGCGACCACGCCGAAGCCGCAGTGGAACATCGAGGCCGAGCGCCGGGAAGACTTCGACGACCAATGGCAGGAAGTGCCCGACGTCGATGCGTACCGCAACTCGTACCGCGCCGGCTGGGAGCTCTTCCTGCGCCACGTTGCGGAGGGCTCGCCCTTTCCATCCCCGCTGCTCGAGGGCGCCAAGGGCATCCAGCTGGTCGACGCCTGCTACCGCAGCCATGCCGAGCGGCGCTGGGTCGACTTGTCGCCGCTGGCCGTTTGATCACCCGCGCCGCCGGGGCCGCGGTCGCGTCACGTGCATTTTCCAAACCAGATTGAGAGACATCCGATGAACCAAGGTCACAAGGTCGAACTGCGGGACGGTATGAGGATCGAGTGGAATGCGCCGATCGAGATGGACGACGGTGTGGTCCTGCGCGCGGACATCATGGCGCCGGTCCAGGAAGGGAAGTACCCGGTCATCATGACCTACGGTCCCTACGGCAAGGGACTCGCCTTCCAGGAAGGCTACAAGACCGCCTGGACCCGGATGATCGAAGCCTGGCCCGAGGTGGCCGAGGGCAGCTCCAACAAGTACCAGAGCTGGGAACTGGTGGATCCCGAGAAATGGGTGCCGGACGGCTACGTCTGCCTGCGCATCGACTCGCGCGGCACCGGGCACTCGCCCGGCTACGTCGACATCTACTCGCCCCGCGAAACCAGGGACATGTACCAGTGCATCGAGTGGGCGGCCGCCCAGCCCTGGTGCAACGGCAAGGTGGGCCTGAACGGGATCTCCTACTACGCGATGAACGCCTGGCTGGCCGCCGCGCTGAACCCGCCGCACCTGGCGGCGTTCTGCGCCTGGGAAGGCGCTTCCGACGTGTATCGCGAGATGGCGCGTCACGGCGGCATCCTCAGTGAATTCGTCGACGGCTGGTACCTGCGCCAGGTGCAGAGCGTGCAGTACGGCGTGGGCGAACGCGGTGCCCGCAGCCAGGTGACGGGCGATCCCATCGCCGGTTTCGAGACGCTGCCGGAGGAGGAGCTGGCGAAGAACCGGGCCGATACGCCGAAGGAGCTGCGCGAGCGCCACCTGATCGACGACTGGTACCGGGCGCGCACGCCGGTGCTCGAGGACATCAAGGTGCCGTTCCTGTCGGCGGCGAACTGGGGCGGCGTGGGCCTGCACCCGAGGGGAAACTTCGAGGGCTACCTGCGCGGCGGCAGCCGGGACAAGTGGCTGGAGGTGCACGGCGACACGCACTTCTCGCATTTCTATTCCAACTACGGGATGGCGCTGCAGAAGCGATTCTTCGGCCATTTCCTCAAGGGCGAGGACACGGGGTGGGAGCGGCAGCCGCCGGTGCAGCTGAACGTGCGGCATCCCGGCGAGAAGTTCGTCCTGCGCGACGAGTCGGAATGGCCGCTCGCGCGCACGCAGTGGACCAGGTTCTACCTCGACCCCGCCAACGGATCGCTGGGCACCAGGGTACCGCAGCAGGAGATCGGCCTGAGCTACGACGCGATGAGCGACGGGCTGACGTTCACGTCGGCGCCGCTGAAGGAGGAGCTCGAGATCACGGGTCCGATCGCCGCCAGGCTGTTCCTGTCGTCCGAGACCAACGACGCGGACGTCTTCCTCGCGCTGCGCGTGTACGACCCGCAGGGCAAGGAGGTGTCGTTCATCGGATCGAACGATCCGCGCACGCCGGTGGCCCTGGGCTGGCTGCGGGCGTCGCACCGCAAGCTCGATCCGGCCAGGAGCCTGCCATACCGGCCCTGGCATACGCACGACGAATTGCAGCCGCTCAAGCCGAACCAGCCGGTGGAACTCGACGTGGAGATCTGGCCCACGTCGATCGTCATTCCCGCCGGTTACCGTTTCGCGCTGAACGTGCGCGGCAAGGACTACGAGTACGACGGGACGTACGTGACGCTGCCGTTCGCGCCGACGCGCAGGTTCTACGGCGTGGGCCCGTTCACCCATACCGATCCCACCGACCGGCCGCCCGCGGTCTTCGGCGGCCGCTACACCCTGCATTTTTCCGCGGAGAGCCGGCCGTACGTGCTGCTGCCGGTGGTGCCGGCGAAATGATGCCGCGCCGAAGCCTCGCACATCGACAAGGAGACAAATCATGACCACGGTTCCCACATCGGCCGCACGCCGGCGCGTCCTGGCGGCGGGGTCCCTGCTGCTGACCGGCAGCCTCTTCGGCGCGGGTCCCGCCAGCGCCGCGGACAACGTCATCATGCGCATCAACTTCACGCCATGGGGCATGCACGCCCAGTATTTCGGCGGCAAGGCGCAAGGCATCTACGCCAAGGAAGGCATCGAGCTGGAGATCCGTCCGCCCTCCGGCGGACAGCAGAACGAGGTGTTCATCGCCAGCGGCCGCGAGCACTTCGGCGTCGCCAACATCGACAGCTTCGTGAAGGCGAAGGCCTCGGGCGTGCCGATCGTGGCGATCATGATCGACCAGCCCGACACGCCGGTGGCCGTGATCACGCTGAAGAAGAGCGGCATTGCCGAACCGAAACAGCTGAAGGGCAAGAAGCTCAGCTGGTTCCAGGCCAACGTCCGGGCGCAGCTCGATCCCTTGCTGAAATCCGGGGGCCTGACCCGCAAGGACATCGAGTACGTGAACGTCGCCCGCGGCTCCGAGGTCCAGATGCTCGCCGCCGGGCAGATCGACGCGATCTACGGATTCAGCTACGGCCAGGCGCTGACGCTGGAGGACAAGGGTTTCCCGGTCAACGTCATGCCGCTGAAGAACTTCGGCTTGAACAACTACGGCACCGTGATCTATACCAGCGAGCAGCTGCTCAAGTCCAACCCGGACCTGGTCAAGCGCTTCCTGCGCGCCACGCTCAAGAGCCTGATCTGGACCAAGGACCACATGCAGGAGGCGGTCGCCGAAGTGATCAAGGTCTCGCCCGACCGCGACCTCAAGCTGGAGACCCGCAAGCTCGGGATCATCTACGACATCTACAGGTCGCCGGAATACGGCGAGCGCTTCGGCTGGATGACCGACGCCAGGTGGAAGGACACCATCGAGGTGTTCAGCGAGGAGATCCCGAAGAAGCCGGCGCCCCAGGAGATGTACACCAACAAGATCCTGGAAAGCCTCGACGAGGCAAAGCAGCTGGCGCGGATCCTGCAGCAGGGCAGGTAGGCGGCCTGGCGCGGCAACCCGCGCACAATGGACGCCGTCAGCAACGCGGAAAGGCGACAGATCCATGGCCACGCTCACGACCGACGACGGCGTCAAGCTGTACTACGAGGACACGGGCGCCGGAACGCCGATCGTCTTCGTTCACGAATTCGCCGGCGACCACCGCAGCTGGGAACCGCAGGTGAGGCATTTCTCGCGGCGCTACCGCTGCATCACCTACTGCGCCCGGGGCTACCTGCCGTCGGAAGTTCCGGAAGGCATCGAGCGCTACTCGCAGGAGCGTTGGCGCGAGGACCTGCGGTCGGTGCTGGACGCGCTGGACCTGCCGGCGGCGCACGTCGTGGGGCTGTCGATGGGCGCGTTCGCCACCTTGCACTTCGGGATGCGCTACTGCGCCAGGGGCGCCCCGCCGCGCGCGCTGTCGCTGACCGTGGCCGGATGCGGCACCGGCGCGCATCCGGCGGCCTATGCCCAGGCGCAGGCCGACAGCCGTGCGCTGGCGGCCAGCATCCGCGGCAAAGGGATGGCGCACCTCGCCGCGACCTATGGCCACGGCCCGGCGCGGGTGCAGTTCCGCAACAAGGATCCGCGCGGCTTCGCCGAGGCGATCGCGCAACTCGCGGAGCACTCCGCGGAAGGTTCGGCCAACACGCTGCTGGGATACCAGGCGCGCCGTCCGAGCCTGTACGACCTGACCGACGCGATCGCGGCGATCGACGTGCCGGTGCTGGTCGCGACGGGCGACGAGGACGAGGCCTGCCTGGAGCCCTCACTGCTGCTGAAGCGCACGATTCCAAAGGCCGCCCTGGCGGTGTTTCCCCGCAGCGGCCACGCGATCAACCTCGAGGAGCCGGTGATGTTCAACCGGTTGCTCGACGACTTCTTCCATCAGGTCGAACGCGGGCCTTGGCCGGCCCGCGATCCGGCGGCCGCCTGTCCGTCGATCTACGGGCCGGGGGGCAGGCCCCCGTTCACCGCCCCTTGAACACCGGCTCGCGCTTTTCCACGAAGGCGCGGGCCGCCTCCCGGTGGTCTTCGGTCTGGCCGCAGTGGATGTGATGCGTCGCCTCCAGGTCGAGGCAGTCGTCCACGTCGCCCGCCAGCGCGCGGTTCAGGTTTTCCTTCATGTACCGGTAGGCCACCGTCGGACCGGTCGCCAGCCGCAGCGCGATCTCGCGGGTCCGGGCGGCCAGTTCTTCGGCCGGGCAGACCCAGTTGACGAGGCCCAGGCGCAGCGCCTCGTCGGCGGCGATCCGGCCGGACAGGAAGTACAGCTCGCGCGCCTTGGCCGAGCCCACCAGCTGCGTGAGGAAGTAGGTGCCGCCGTAGTCGCCGGAGAAGCCCACGCGCGCGAAGGCCGTCGTGAGGAACGCCGTGCCGGCCATCAGGCGCAGGTCGCATGCCAGCGCCAGCGACAGCCCGGCGCCGGCGGCCGGGCCGGGCAGCGCGGCGATGGTCGGCTTGGGCATCTTGAACAGGCGGCCGGCGGTGCCGCGCTGGTTCAGGCGCTGGCGGTGGATCGCCTGGTCGATCGTCATCGCACCGACCGTGCCGTCGCCCGCCGCGGCCATGCCCTTCACGTCGCCGCCGGCGCAGAAGGCGTTGCCGGCGCCGGTCAGCACGATGCATCTCACCTCGGGATCGAGCTCGGCCTGCGCGAGCTGCTGGGCCAGCGACTCGTTCATCGCACGCGACATCGCGTTGCGTGCCTGCGGCCGGTTCAGCGTGAGGGTGAGGATGCCGTCCTGCAACGTCGCCAGCAGGTCGGCGGTGCCGGTGTCGCGGGACGCGGCTTTGGTTTCGCTCATGGTGCACTCCAGGCGGTGTATTCGGACGCGGCGAAGCTTCGCACGACCGTGCGGCGGCGGCAGTCCCCCGCGTTACTGCCGGCGCTGTCGCACAATGCGCACCTTCCCCGGAACGCATCCGGTTTCGTTCACAAGTCTCAAGGAGATCCCATGCCCACGATCCGCGTCGACCTCATGGAAGGGCGCACCGTCGACCAGAAGCGAGCGCTCGTGAAAGCGATCACCCAGGCGGTGGTCGATACGCTCGGAGCCAGGCCGGAGTCGGTCGACGTCCTGCTGTTCGACGTCAAGCGCCATGACTGGGCCACCGGCGGGGAGCTGTGGTCGGACAAGCGGCCCGGATAGCCGCGTCCCGTTGCGGCGACTAGCGCGCGTGCTCGCCGGCTTCACGCCGGTGGCGACGCGCCGGGGCCGCCTTGGCCGGACGGCGCCCGCGGGTGGCCGTTTCCCCGTCGGGCTTTTCCGCCAGCAGCGCCGACGTGCGGATCAGGCGATCGGCAGCGTCCGGCACCATGGCGAATGCGTGCAGGATCGAGTCCACGTCTTCCTGCATCCGCAGCGCGTAATCCTTGCCGGAGAGGCGATCGGCCGTGCGCGACGGCGGGGGCGCGTGGCGCGGCCGGGGTGGTGCCGCCAGGGTGGGTGCGGGTGCCGCGCGGTCTTGCCGGCGCGCCGCAGCGTCTCGCGGGACCGACGCGGCGGCGCCGAGACTGAGCTCGACGAACCTTTGCGCGCTGTCGGCCATCAGCGTCATCGCGCCCTTCATCATGGCCAGCTGCAGTTCCAGCAGCTGGCGGCCGGCTTGCAGGTGGTCCGGACGTTGGCTCATGTTTGCTCCTCGGCGAGCGGCCTGCACTACTGGCGGGACCGGGACCGGAAATCTACCGTGGACAGGCACGGCCGGATTGCCGTCCGCCAATTGCATCGGCCGGTTGCGCTTGCGTCCTACGGGTCGGTGGGCAACCGTCCTACAGGCCGTGGGTTTGCCGGCCTGGCGTGCGCCGTCCACGGCGTTTGCGCACAATGCGGCCATCGCTGCAGGCAGGATGCGCCATGACGACACGCGGGCTCGACCACATCAACCTTCGGGCCGACCGGGCCACGCTCGACGCGCTGAAGGACTTCTATTGCGACCTCGTCGGGCTGGAGGTCGGGCCGCGGCCGCCCTTTCCGCACTTCGGCTACTGGCTCTATGCCGGCGGCCGCCCGGTCGTCCACCTGTACCAGGCGGGGGCGGATGAAACCAGGCTGACCCATGGCGCCACCACGTTCGACCACGTCGCCTTCCAGTGCGAGGACAGTGCCGGCGTCGAGGCGCTGCTGCGCGGGCGCGGCATCGCGTTCAGGAAGGCGGTGGTGCCGGCCAGCGGGCAGCTGCAGTTCTTTCTGTCAGACCCCGCCGGCAACAAGGTGGAGCTGAACTTCGGCCGGGAGCGCGCGGCCGCGCCCTGACGCGGTGCGGCGGCGCGCTCAGGCCGGTCCGCTGCCCCCGCTTCGCAGCGGCGTGGACGGCATCGTCTTTTCGATCACCTGCTCGTCGGGGACGTCATGCGGTCCGTCTTCGTCGGGTACCGGCGTCACATGCTCCTCGGGCTGCTCGTCGGAGCCGTCGGCGCTTTCCGGGCGTTCCTTGGGGGCCATGGCGTTCTCCTGTGCGAAGCAAAGGCACAGCATCCCTGCTGCCGCCGGGCACCCGCGTAGGACAGTTTCCCGTTCTGGCTTGCCTAAAACAGCAGAGCCACGATGTAGATGCCGATCATCATGAAGGCCAGCACGAACTTCGCCAGCATGCCGGCCAGCAGGCCCAGCCAGGTCGCGATGCCGACCCGCACCGCGCCGCTGTGGCTGCGGCGCGCCATGAATTCGCCGGCCGCGGCGCCGACCAGCGGCATGAAGAGCACCCCGATCAGGCCCATGAAGATGCCGGCGACGGTACCGAGGGCCGCGCCGATGATGGCCTGCCGGCTGGCGCCCGCGCGTTTCGCGCCGAGCATGGCCGCGACGTAGTCCATGGCCCAGGCCAGCACCGCCAGCACGGCCACGGCCGCCAGGGCGATCCAGCCGACGCGGGTGAAGTCGTCGATCCAGGCGCCGAGCACGATGCCGGCGAGCACGAGGAAGGTGCCCGGCAGGGCCGGCAGCACGATGCCCGCCAGGCCCAGCAGGATCAGGATGGCGCTGAGCGCCCACAGGAGGGTGTCGGTCATGGCAGTCGTGGCGGAGTGGGTCGGCTGGGACTCGTTTGCGAAGAGGCAAGCGGCGTGCCGCACCTGACGTGGGTCAAATACCGGCGCGATTGTGGGCGACGGGCCGGGCGCATCCCGCGATGATCTGGACTTCGGCAGCCTGGACGGACGCAGCTGGTGGGCACACACAGGAAGTTGATGCAGGGCAACGAGGCCATCGCGGAAGGCGCACTGTACGCCGGCGCGAGGTTTTATGCCGGCTATCCGATCACCCCTTCGTCCGAGATCGCCGAACTGTGCGCGCTGCGCCTGCCCGCGCTCGGCGGCGTGTTCATCCAGATGGAGGACGAACTCGGCTCGATCGCCGCCGTGATCGGCGCCTCGCTGGCTGGCGCCAAGGCCTTCACCGCCACCAGCGGTCCGGGCTTCTCGCTCATGCAGGAGAACCTCGGGCTGGCGATCATGGGCGAGGTCCCGTGCGTGGTGGTCGACGTGCAGCGCGCCGGGCCCAGCACGGGCCTGGCCACCAAGCCGGCGCAGGCGGACATCATGCAGGTGCGCTGGGGCCGCCACGGCGACCAGTCGCTGATCGCGCTGTGCCCGGCCACGGTGCGCGAGTGCTTCACGCTGGCGGTGCAGGCCTTCAACTTCGCCGAGCGCTTCCGCGTGCCGGTGGTCCTGATGCCGGACGAAGTGGTGGCGCACACGCGCGAGAACATCGTGCTGCCGGCGGCGGGCGAGTTGCCGTTGCTCCAACGCAGCGCGCCGCAGGTGGCGCCGGCCGACTATCTGCCGTTCGCCGCCGAAATCGGCAGCGTGGCACCGCTGGCCGCCTACGGCAGCGAATACGTGACGCACGTCACCAGTTCCATGCACGGGCGCGACGGCTACAGCAACAACGATCCGGCGAACGCCACCTGGCGCGTGGCCCAGCTGCACGACAAGATCGCCCGCCATCGCGACGAGATCGTGCTGACGAGGACCTTCGACACCGACGACATGGACGTGCTGCTGGTGACGCACGGCGCCACCACGCGCGCCGGCCGCGCGGCGGCGCTGGAGGCGCGCGCGCGCGGCGTGAAGGCCGGCGTGCTGCAGCTGCAGACGATCTGGCCCTTCCCCGATCGCGAAGTCGCCGCGCTGGCGGCCCGGGCGCGCACCGTCGTCGTGCCGGAGATGAACTACAGCGGCCAGCTCGCCGGCGAGGTGCGCAAGGTGGTCGGCGACGGCGTCGACCTGCGCGGCGTCACCCGCTGGAACGGCACCATCATCGCCCCGCAGGACATCCTCGACGCGATGCTGCGCCCCGCGGGCGCCGTGGAGGCAACGGCATGACGTACCCGACCGGCAACGGTTACCTGAAACCGGGCGTGCTGCCGCACATGTGGTGCGCCGGTTGCGGCATAGGCACCATGCTCGGCGCCATGCTGCGTTCGTTCGAGGAGCTGGGCTGGAGCAAGACCGACACCGTGGTGGTCACCGGCATCGGCTGCACCGGCAAGCTCGACGACTACCTGGTGACCAACGCGCTGCACACCACGCACGGGCGGGCCCTAGCGTACGCGACCGGCATCAAGGCCTTCAATCCGCGGCTGCACGTCGTCGTGGTGATGGGCGACGGCGACGGCGTGACGATCGGCGGCAACCATTTCATCCACGCGGCGCGACGCAACATCGACCTGACGGCGCTGGTCCTCAACAACCTCAACTACGGCATGACCGGTGGCCAGGCCTCGGCGACGTCGCCGGCCACCAGCATCACCAGTACCACCGCGTATGGCAACCCGGAGCGCGAATTCGACATCTGCGCGCTGGCCGAAACGGCTGGCGCCAACTTCGTCGCGCGGGCCAACACCTGGCATGGCTGGGAGCTGCAGCAGAGCATCACGCAGGCACTGACCCGCAAGGGCTTCTCGCTGGTGGAAGTGATGAGTCCCTGTCCCACGCAGTTCGGCCGCCGCAACGACATGAGGCAGACCCAGGCGATGCTGCACTCGCTGCGCGACCGCTCCATGCCGGTGGACCGGTTCCGGGCGCTGCCGCCGTCGGAGCGCGCGGACCGCTTTCCGGTGGGCACGCTGGTCGATCGCGACGAGCCCGGCTTCGTCGAACGCTATGCGCAGGTGCAGCAGCGTGCCGCCGCCAGGCTCGAGGCGAGGCCGGCATGAGCCGCGCCCGCAGCCACCGCGAAGTGATCCTCGCCGGCTCGGGCGGCCAGGGGCTGGTGCTGTCGGCCATCCTGCTGGCCGAGGCCGCGATGCTCGACGGCATGAACGTCGTGCAGACGCAGTCGTACGGCATCGCCAGCCGCGGCGGCCTGTCCACGGCCGAAGTGATCGTCGACCGCGACGAGATCATCTTCCAGCAGGTGCGCTCACCCGACGTCGTGCTGGCGCTGACCGAGGAGTCCGCGCGCAAATTCGAGGCCTGGGCAGCCAGGGGCGTGCCGCTGCTGTACGACAGCACGCTGGCCGCCGAACGAGGCGGGGCGCAGTGCCACGGCGCCGCCTTCACGCGGCTGGCCAACGAACTGGGCCAGCCCGCCAGCGTCAACATCCTCGCGCTGGGCGCGCTGGTCGCGCTCGTGCCGGTCGTGAGCGCCGGCAGCCTGCAGGAGGCGGTGCGGCGGCACTTCGGCGCCCCGGCGGCCCAGGTCAATCTCCAGGCGCTGGCGGCCGGAGCGGCGCTGATGGCGCAGGCGGGGGTCGCAGCGTGAACGCACTCGCAGCAAAGATGGCCCCTTGCCAGGAGGCATGCCCGGCGGGCGTCGACGTGCCGCGCTACGTGCGGCACCTGCGCGACGGCCGTTTCACCGAAGCGCTGGCCGTGGTGCGCGAGCGCATCCCGTTCCCGCTGGTCTGCGGCCATGCCTGCTTCCATCCGTGCGAGGCGAAGTGCGGGCGGCGGCAGCTCGACGATGCGGTCGCGATCAGGATGCTCAAGCGGACCGCCGCCGAACAAGGCGAGTCGCTGGCGCTGGCCGAGGCTCGGCCCGCCAGCGGCAGGACGGCGGCCGTCATCGGCTCGGGGCCGGCCGGCCTGACGGCGGCCTGGTACCTGGCGCTGCAGGGCCACGCCGTCACGGTGTTCGAGGCGCTGGAACGAGCCGGCGGCATGTTGCGCTTCGGCATTCCGGCATTCCGCCTGCCCGACGAAGCGGTGGATGCCGAGATCGTCCGCATCGTCCAGGCCGGCGTGAAGCTGCGCACCGGCGTTCGCATCGCGTCCGCGCAGGCCTTGCTGCAGCAGGGATTCGATGCCGTGCTGATCGCGACCGGCGCATGGCGTTCGGCACGGATGGGCATCCAGGGCGAGGACTCACCGCACGTGCTGGACGGACTCTCGTTCCTGCGCCGCGTGAAAGCCGGCGCCGCACCGCGCCTCGGGCAGCGGGTGGTGGTCGTCGGCGGCGGCAACACGGCGCTCGACGCGGCGCGGGTCAGCCGGCGGCTGGGCGCGCAGGTGACGCAGCTCTATCGGCGCGGCGCGGCCCAGATGCCGGCCTCCGCGGAGGAGGTCGCCGCCGCGCTCGAGGAAGGCGTGGCGATCGACTACCTGTGCGCACCCGTCCGCATCGCGGCGGGCCAGGTGATCTGCGTGCGGATGGCGCTGGGGGCCGCGGACGCGAGCGGGCGCGCGCAACCCGTGCCGCTGGCCGGCAGCGAATACGCGATCGCCGCCGACACGGTCATCGTCGCGGTAGGACAGTCCGTGGAACTGCCGGTGCCCGGTGCGTCGGCGGGCGCGGCGCAAGTGGACCCGGCCACGCTGGCCACGGACATCGGCGGCGTCTTCGCGGCGGGCGACTCGGTGCTCGGCCCGGCATCGATCATCGAGGCCATCGCGCAGGGACGACGGGCGGCCGCGGCCATGGACAGCTTCCTCGGCGGTGACGGCGCGATCGACCGGCCGGCGGCCGCGGATCCCGCGGCGGCGCCCATCGCGTCGGCGCGCGGGACGCCGCGGCAGCAATGGCGGATCATCGGGTCCGAGCTGCGGCTGCGCGGCTTCGACCTGGTGGAGCAGGCCTACGACCCCGCTGCGACCGCCGCCGAAGCCACGCGTTGCCTGTCGTGCGACCTGCGCGACTACGCAGTGGAAGTGAATCCCGCCGTCTGCAAGGACTGCGGCTATTGCGCCGAGGTCTGCGAACTGGGCGTGTTCTCGCGGTCGGACCAGTTCAACGCGGCGGGCTACCAGCCCGCCGTCGCCGACCGCAGCGAGCGCTGCATCGGCTGCCTCAACTGCATCTACATCTGCCCGGACTTCGCGATCACGGTGACGCAGCGGGCGCTGCAGCCCACGGCCTGATACGCCTTACGCCGAGGGCCCCTCGACCTGCGCGGCCACGGCCGCGAGCAGGTCGGCTGGATGCAGCATCGCTTCGCGCACGGCGCGCGAGGTTTCGTCCTGGTGCAGCGCGGAGCGCAGGCGCGGCGCCGTCGTCAGGGCGTCCCACACCGGCGCCAGCACGGCGTCCGGCGGCGAGCCGCGGCGCGCCAGCTGGCCGGCGAACGCCAGGCTGGCCGGTTCCGCCAGCAGCACCGCCTTGCTCGCGGCGCCCAGCAACGGCGGCTGCACTTCAGGCGGTGCCGAACAGCAATAGATGACGTGTGCGGGCAGGGCGCGGCCCTCGGGCTGCAGCCGGCGCAGCGACCCGCCGGAGACATGCACCTCGCCGTCGGCCGAGGGGAACACGTAGCTGCGCTCGCCGCTCGCGTGCGCCAGCCGCTGCAGGCCGCGGTGCAGGCGCGAGAAGTCGGGCGTGGCGGCCGCAGGCGATGCCTTGACCTCGGCCAGCAGCAGGATGTCGGCTGCGCCGCCGCCGTCGCTGCGAACGATGGCGGCGTCCCACTCTTCCTTCGCCTTGTCCGCCGCACCCGGGAACCCGCGCGGCGTGCGAAGGCCGCGCACGACGTGCATGCCGCCCGGATCGCCCCCGCTGTGCTCCAGCAACTGCGCAATGCCGCGGAATGCCTGCACCGTCGCCTGCTCGCCCGCCTCGCCCGTGCGTGCCGACGCGCGCCCTTGCGCGGAGGCGGCATCGCTGCCGGCGGCCGGACCGTGCTGGCCGCACAAGTCGAGGTAGCGCCGCACGGCTTCGCGTTGCAGCAATTCGTCGAGCCGATGCAGCCGCGCGAGCGCGGGGCTGGCGAGCAGCACGCCAGATGCGGCCTGCAGCTGATCGCCCTCGCGGGGATCCATCGCCAGTTGCCGCAGCTCGCCGGCAAGGACCGCCCATTCGCCGGCCGCCGCGAGTTCGTGCACGCGCCCCAGCGCATCGCGCAGCGGTCCCGCTGCCATCGCGCGCAGCTTGCCCGGATGCGCGAACGCATCGGTTGCCGCCCGCACGGCGCGCCGGTCGACCGGCGCCTGCCGGGCGAGCCGCACGTATTCGCCGACATCGGCATCGCGGGTGCGCAGCGCCAGCGCCTGGAACGACGGGTCCCCGCCGTCTGCCGCGAGGGACGCGCGGATCAGCGTGGCCAGGCTGCGGGTGAAGAGATCCCGCAGGCCGGCCGGCGGCGGTGCACGATGGTGCCTGGCCTTCCGCGCGCCTTCAACGGCAAAGGCAAGGGCGGCTTCAGGGGCGGATGCCGACGCCGCTTCGATGCCATCGGGCAAGGGCGGGAGCCGATAGCGGCGCGGGGCGTCGCGCAACGCGGCCAGCAGGAGCGCGTCTGGCTGTCGCAATCCCTGCAGGCGGTCTACAGCGGCGTGCCGTCCTCGTAGGCCGGGCCGAAATAGACGTTGACGCTGGCGATGCGCTCGCCGCGGAAGGTGATGAACTCCGCGTTGCGGAAGGACTTCCCTTCCGCCGTTTCGCAGGTGTAGGTGACGCAGGCGCGATCGCCGTCGACGATGATGCTCTCGACCTGCTGCTGGTGGCGGCTGTCGCCGTTGGGCCAGCAGCGCTCGAAATAGGTCGCCTTGTCGATGCCGTGGTCGTTGGGGCTCGTGAACGTGAAATCGTCGGCCAGGAGCGCCTCGGCGAGGGCCCGGTCCTCGGCCACGTAAGCGCCGCAGTAAGCCTTGACGACGTCGGCCAGTTTTGTGTCTTGCATGGGCAACTCTAACCGACCTTCGGGTTTTCCCGCTCCGGCCGGTGCGAATCCCCCCGCGGCCGAGTGCGTGAAGACCGCGCGCCTCAACGGGCCCCGGTGCGGTCCTTCACGTAGGCCGCCAGCGTGTGCAGCACGGCCGTGAGATCGCCTTGCACCCGGGCAAACCCGTCGTTGCGTTCGCGCGTGGCTTCGTCCATGTACAGCGGACGGCGGATCTCGATCTGCAGGCTGTGGCGCCGGCGCTGGGGCTGGCCGATGCGCGCGATCAGCTGCACGCCCTTGTAAGGGTCGTTGCGCGCCACCGTGTAGCCGCGCGCGCGCAGTTCGCGCTCGACCAGGTCGACGAACTCCGGCTCGCAGGTGGTGCCGTCGCGATCGCCCAGCACGAAGTCGGCGAGCGGATGCGGACTGCGGATCTGCAGCCGCTCGTAGGCGTCGTTGGGCATGGAATGCAGGTTCAGGTGCCAGACGGCTCCGAAACGCTGTGCCGTCTGCTCGATGCTGGCCGCCAGCGCCGCGTGGTAAGGCAGGTAGTACGCGTCGATGCGGTGGCGCACTTGCGCGATCGTGAGCGGCCGGTCGTAGATCGGCGTGCCGGCGCGGATGTTGCGCCACACCAGGCCAAAGCCGAGGCGGCTCTTCTCGCTGGGCGCCAGCGGTTCGGGCCAGGCCGCGTCCAGCAAGTCCTGGTCGAGGTCGTCGACGTTGCGGTTGGCGTCGATGTAGGTGCGCGGGAAATGCGCGTGCAGCAGCGTACCGCCGACGTCCGGCACGGCCTGCCACAACGCTTCGACGTGGGTGTCCTCGCCGCGCCGCAGCAGTTCGCGCGGCACGGCGTGGCCGTAGTCGTCGGGGTAGGTCGTGCCGCTGTGGGGCGAGTCGCACACCAGCGGCACGGCCGCCGCTGCCGGCGGCAGCAGCGTGAAGGGTTGCGCCATGGACCGTCAGTCCAGGGCGATCCTGGCCATCTGCGACACGCGCTGGTAGCGCTCCATCGCCTGCTGGATCTGCTTGCCGAACTCGGCGGGCGTGCCGGGAATCAGCTTCGCGCCCGACTCGTCCATCTTCTTCGCGAACTCGGGGTTCTTCATCGCCTTGTGGAAGGCGGCATTGAGCTTGGCCACGACCTCGGGGGGCGTCCCTGCCGGCGCCACGACGCCGAACCAGCCGCCGCCGCCCATCTGCGGGAAGCCCAGTTCGCCGTAGGTCGGCACGTCGGGCAGCGCGGGCGAGCGGGTCTCGGACAGCACGGCCAGGGCGCGCAGGCGGCCGGCCTTGATGTTGGGCAGGGCCGAAGGCAGGTTGTCGGTGATCGCGTCGACCTGGCCGGCCAGCGCGTCGTTCATCGCCTGCCCCGCGCCCTTGTACGGCACGTGCAGCAGGTCGATCTTCGCCAGCGCGGCGAAGTGCGCGATGTTGGCGTGCCCGAGCGAGCCGGTGCCGGGGCTGCCGAAGCTGTACTTGCCGGGGTTGGCCTTGGCCAGCGCGACGAACTCCTTCATCGTCTTGGCCGGGTTCTTCGGGTGCACCGCGAAGACGCTGGGCGTGGTCGCCACGTTGGTGATCGGGGCGAAGTCCTTGACCGGGTCGTACTTCAGCTTGCTGCCGTACACGGCCGGGTTGGCGCCGTGGGTGCTGACGGTGGCCATGCCCAGCGTGTAGCCGTCGGCCTTGGACCTGGCGACGAATTCCATGCCCAGGGAGCCGCCGGCGCCGGCCTTGTTCTCCACGACCACCGGCTGGCCCAGCTCGCGGCTGCCGTATTCGGCGATCAGGCGGGCCGCCAGGTCGGTGGAGCCACCCGGCGCGAACGGCACGACCAGCTTGATCGGGCGGTCGGGAAAGGATGGCTGGGCGGAGGCGCCGCCGGCGGCGGCGAGGGCGGCGGCGCAAGCCACGGCCTGGAGGAAATGACGGGTGTTCATGGTTGGGCTGGTTGGTACTGGCGGCGAGGGTAAGGTTCCGGTTCGCGCCGGTCCAACGACTTTTTCGGCGCGGGTGATGACATGATGTAATCGCCCCATGCCGATCCGGAGCCCGTCGCTGGTCGAGCTGCATGCCTTTCTGGCGGTGGCCCGCACCGGCAGTTTCCGCAAGGCGGCCGACCAGCTCCATGTCACCCAGGCTGCCGTCAGCCGCGCCGTCCTGCGGCTGGAGGAGGAACTGGGCGTCGACGTGCTCGCCCGCTCCGGCGCGGGGGTGCGCCTGACCGCGGCCGGTGAAGAGCTGCGCCGTCGCGTGGAGGCGCCCGTCGCCGCGCTCGAGGAGGCCGCGCAGCAGCTGCGACGCCGCTCGGACCGCATGCGGTTGCGGCTGGCGGTGGTGACCAGCCTGGGCAACCTCTGGCTGATGCCGCGGCTGGAGGACTTCCGCGCCCGCCATCCGGAGATCGAGCTGGAGTTCCGCCAGTACCACCGCGACGACGACTTCCAGCGCGAGGACGTCGACCTGTGGATCGCGCTCAAGCAGCAGTCGCGCCAGCAGTGGCCGAGGCAGATCTCGGCCCGGTACCTGGTCGGACGCGAAGTCGTCGCGGTCTGCACGCCGCGGCTGGCGCGCAAGGCGGGCACGGTGCAGGCACTGCTCGCCCGGCCCTTGCTGTACCACTCGATCTACCCCGAGAACTGGGAACTGTGGGCCGGCGCGGTGGGCGCGGCGCTGCCGGCCGGCTGGCGCGGCACCGGCTTCGACCTCGTGATCAACCTGATCGAGGCCGCGCGAGCGGGGATGGGCGTGGCCGTGGTGCAGCAGTGCATGGTCGAGGCCGATCTCGCGTCGGGCCGGCTGGTGATCCCGGTGCCTGGCGCCGCTTCGACCGGGCGCGGCTATTACCTGTGCCGGCGGCGCGCGCTGGGCGCCCACCCGGCGGTGGAGGCGTTTTCCCACTGGCTGAAGTTACAGGCGGCGGCCAGCGAGCCCGGCGTCGGGACGGCACGCCCGACCCCTGGCTGAGCGGTTCATCCCCGCGTCCTGCAGTTCATCGCGTGCCTGTGCAGTTCGTCGCACGGTGCTGGAAGGGCACGGACCAGGCGCCTAGAGTCCACTCATCGAAGCCGATCCCGCCAGGAGAAGACCATGAACGCCAGCATTGCCATCCGCGCCAACGCACCGCAATCCCTGCTCTCCGCGCCGCTGCGGATCGGCGCCGCGGTCGCGATCGCGTTCTTGCTGGTGCTGGCGGTGGTGACCGCCCGGCACGAGAGCCAGCAGGCGGTGCAGAACGCGACCGGCGTGCTCTCGCGCGACACGGCGCGCGTCACCCTGCCATCGGTCGAGGTGGTGGGACGCCGCGAACGTGCCAGCGCCGTCCGCGGCGGCGGCGCCGGCTGAGCGGCTGCGATACGGGCGGCCGGCCGCTACTCGAGGGTGAATCCGATCTTGATCGTCACCTGCCAGTGAACCACCTTGCCGTCCTGGATGTGGCCGCGGGTCTCCACCACCTCGAACCACTGCATGTTGCGCACCGTCTCGTGCGCCTTGGCGATCGCAGTGTTCACCGCATCCTCGATGCCTGTGGTGGACGATCCGGTGAGTTCGAGGGTCTTGTAGACGTGGTTCGACATGGGGACTCCTTCAGGTTGCGGCCGTCGATCGGGCAGGTCGCTGATCGCCTCTGGCTTGGCAGGACACCCATTTGAGCCGCAGAAGAGGGGGCCTGTCCAGCGCCGGGCGGCCCGCGGTCACGCTCGTGCCGCCGCCGCGCCACTGAGTTCGGCGAGCAGCGCCTGGATCGCGGCGATGTCGGCCGGCTTGACCAGGTGATGGTCGAATCCCGCCTCGCGCCCACGCTGGCGATCGGCCTCCTGGCCCCAGCCCGTGAGCGCCACCATGCGGGCCCGGTGACCGGCGTGGCGTCCGCGCAGCGCGCGCGCGACCTCGTAGCCATCCATGCCGGGCATCCCGATGTCCAGCAGGACCAGATCGGGGTCGAACGGCATGAAAGCCTCCAGCGCCTGCGGCCCGTCACGCGCCACCCGCACCTGGGCCCCCAGCACCCGCAGCAGCATCTCCATCGTGTCGGCGGCGTCGTGGTTGTCGTCCACCACCAGGACCTTTACCGGCCCGATCGCGGCAGCCGCACCAGCTTCCGGTTCGGGGGCGGCCGCGGCCGGCTCGAGCGCCGCCTGCGCCGCCAGCGGCAGCCGCACGATGAACTCCGCGCCCCGGCCCAGGCCCTCGCTGCGCGCCTCGATGCTGCCGCCGTGCATCTGCACCAGTTTCCTGGCCAGGGCCAGGCCGATTCCAAGCCCCGTGGAACGATCCCCGCGCGTGAACATCCCGAACAGCCAGGCCCCCTCGGCGGGATCGAAGCCGATGCCGCTGTCGGCGACCGAGAGCACGGCTTCCGCGCCGTGGCGCCGGCCGCGCAAGGTGATCCTGCCGCCGCGGTCGGTGTACCGCGCCGCGTTGTTCAACAGGTTGGCCAGCACCTGCGCCAGCCGGACGGCGTCCCCCGCCAGCGGCAGCGGCTCGTCGGGCAGGTCCACGTCGAGGCGATGTCCGCACTCGCGGATCAGCGGTTCGCTGGTCTCGATCGCGTGCCGTGCGACGGCTGCGGCGTCCACCGCTTCCTGGCGCAGCTCGAAGTCGCCGCGGTTGATGCGCGACATCTCCAGCAGGTCGTCGACCAGGCGCACCAGGTGATTCGTCTGGCGTTCCATGACCGCATGCAGGCGGTCGGCGGCGGCGGGCTCGACCCGGCGCGCGCGCAGCAGGTGCAGGGCGTTGCGCAGCGGCGCCAGCGGGTTGCGCAGTTCGTGCGCCAGGATGGAGATGAACTCGTCCTTGCGCCGATCCGCCTCGCGCAGCAGGTCCTCGGCCTCGCGCTGCAGCGTGATGTCGCGGGTCAGCGACAGCTGCGCGTTGCGCCCGTCGGGCATCCGCAGCGGGACCGCATGGGTGGCCATGCGCCGGCGTTCGCCGCGCAGCCCCACGATGTCGAACTCCAGGCGGCCGCGCTCGCCGCGGCACACCCACTCGTTGAGGCGGCGGAACGCGTCCCGGTGTTCGGGCGCGATCAGGGCGTAGACGCTGTGGCCGACCACGGCCTCCGCCGACGGCGCGCCCACCATCTCCAGGCCGGACGGATTCATCTGCAGCAGCGTGCCGTCGGCGGCCACGAGCTTGATGCACTCCGGCGTGGTGTCGACGATGGCGCGCAGCCGCTCCTCGCGCAGGCGCAGTTCCTCCTCGGCCGCCCGCCGTTCCGTGACGTCGTTCAGCACCGCGACGAAACCTTGCACCGGACCGTCCGGCGCCACGTCGGGGACATACACGCCATGCATCCAGCGCGGGCCCATCCGCTGGTACGGCACCAGCACCTCGAATTCGACGCGCTCGCCGGCCAGCGCGCGCTCCACCAGCGGCTGGAAGACCTCGTAGCTGGACTGGCCGATCACCTCGCTCGGGTGGCGGCCCACCAGGGCCTCGGCCGGGATGCCGATGCGCCGGGCAAACGCGGCATTGACGAAGCGGTAGCGCTGCTGCGCGTCGATCTGGAGGATCAGCAGCGGCACCTGGTCGGTGATGAAGCGCAGCTGCTGCTCGCGCTGCCGCAGCACCGCGTCGGCCTCGCTGCGCAGCCTGGCGATCTCCAGGCGGGCCGCCACGCGGGCCAGCAGTTCGCGCGCGCCGAAGGGCTTTTCCAGGTAGTCGTCGGCGCCGGCCAGCAGGCCTTCGATGCGCGAGTCCTCGCCGGCGCGCGCGGAGAGCAGGACGAACGGGATGGCCGCGGTGGCCGGATCGGCGCGCAGCGCCTGCAGCAGCTCCAGGCCGCTGCGGCGCGGCATCATGATGTCGGAGAGCACGAGGTCCGGGCGCCGCCGCCGCACGGCGGCCAGGGCCTCCTCGCCGTCGGCGACCGCCTCCACGTCATGGGCCGGCGCCAGCAGCCGGGCGACATAGGCGCGCATGTCGGCGTTGTCGTCGGCCAGCACGACGCGGGCGCGCCGCGCCGTGCGCGCGGCCGCCTCGTCAGGGGACTGCGCCACTTCGTCGAACGCGGCAGGCGGGTCGGGCAGCCAGCGCAACGCTTCCTCGACGAAGGACGCGGCCCAGCCGCCGCCACGCGGCTCCGCCTCCTGGGTCACGGCGTCGATGGGCAGGTGCGATCGCCCCGCCGGGATGCGCACCGTGAAAGTGCTTCCCTGGTCCGGCACGCTCTCGACGGCCACGCTGCCGCCATGCAGCCGGGCGAGCTCCTTCACCAGCGCCAGTCCGATGCCCGTGCCTTCGTGGGTGCGGCTGCGCGCGCCTTCGACGCGGCGGAAGCGCTCGAAGACGTACGGCCGGTCCGCCGGCGCGATCCCGATCCCGGTGTCGCGCACCTGAAGCTCCACGTCGGCGTCCACGGCGCGCAGGCGCACCGCGATCTCGCCGTGGAAGGTGAACTTGAGGGCGTTGGACAGCAGGTTGAGCACCAGCTGCTCCCACATGTCGCGATCCACGAAGACCGGCTGCGGCAGCGGGGGGCAGTCGATGGCCAGGCGCAGGCCGGCCTTCTCGATGGCGGAGCGGAACGCGCTGGCGAGCTCGGCCGTGCATGACGCGAGGTCGGTCGGCGCATAGCGCGCGCGGGCGCGTCCGGCCTCGACGCGCGTGAAGCCCAGCAGGCTGTTCACGAGCTTCTGCAGCCGCAGCGCACTGCGGCGCGCGAGCTCGATCCGCTCGCGCTGCGCGGCCGGAAGCGCCTGCTCGCGGTCGGCCAGCGCGTCCTCCATCGGGCCCAGCATGAGCGTGAGGGGCGTGCGGAACTCGTGGCTCACGTTGCTGAAGAACGTCGTCTTGGCACGATCCAGTTCGGCCAGCATCCGTGCGCGCTGGCGCTCGTCTTCGGTGTGGCGCACGCTGGCGACCGCGGCCGCGATGTTGGCGCCGGCCAGCCGCAGGAAATCGCGGTGGTCCTCGTCGCTGCGGCGGCGCGGGCTGACCCCTGCCACCAGCCAGCCCAGCGGCGGCTGGTCCGGCAATGCGAAGGGCACCACGGCCACCTGGCAGACCGGCTCCGGCCACGGCCCGCCGTGCAAGGGGCCGAGCGCGGCGACTTCGTTGCCGTCGAGCACCTGCAGTCCCGCTGCCAGCGGCCAGGCGCCGCCGTCGAGCGGCAGCACGGCTGGTGCCGCGGCCGAGGCGGCCTCCAGGCCGTGCCGGCCCAGCAAGCTGGCCGATTTCCCGTCCGGCGCCAGCCCGTAGACCAGCGCGAACGGAATGTCCTGGCTGTTGGCGCCCAGCACCTGCGCCGCGCCGGCGTGCACCTCGGCCACGCTCTGGGCGCGCTGGGCGATGTGCCCGAGGTCGCGCAAGGTGCGCAGGCGGCGCTCGCCGACGACCCGGCCGGTCGTTTCGCTCACGATGCAGAACACGCCGCCCACGGCGCCCGACTCGTCGCGGACGGGGTCGTAGGAAACGTCGAAGTAGGTCTCTTCCAGGTAGCCGTGCCGCTCCATGAAGAAGAGGCGGTCGCGCGCCCAGAAGGCCTCTCCGGTCGTGCGGACGTCGTCGAACAACTCCTTGAGCCCGGCGCGCCACAGCTCGTCCCAGGCCTCGCGGATAGGCTTTCCGAGGGCGCCGGGATGCTTGCGGCCGAATACCGGGCGGTAGGCGTCGTTGTAGAGGGTGACGAGGTCGTCGCCCCAGAACAGCGCGATCTGTGCCTTGGAGGGCAGCAGGATGCTCAGGGCGCTGCGCAGGCTCTGGGGCCATTGCCGCGGCGCGCCCAGCGGCGTGCGGCTCCAGTCCATGGCGCGGATGCGCGCTCCCATCTCGCCGCCCCCGGCGAGGAACTGCAGTTCGGTGTTCATCAAGCGCGCCGCTCCGGTAGCCTGCGGGCCGCGGACTGCGAGAGACCGCCGCGGCCTGGACCGGCCGCCCCGAGAACGGCCATCGTATAGCAGGTCGCCCCGCCGGACGCGCGTTCCGGGCCCCTCAGATCCCGAGGATCTTCTTGGCCTCGCCCAGCGCCTTCTCGGAATCGGCGTGCTTGCCCGCCTTGTGCAGGGCCTCGCCGTCGGCGCGCAGCTTCTTCACCTTCTGAGCGTCGGCGGCGCCGAGCGCCGGCTTGGACGCGAGCTTGTCGTCGATCGCCTTCATCTGCATGGGGCAACTGCTGGCCAGGGCGACGCCGGAAGCGCCTGACAGCAGGGCCGCAAGAACGAGAAACGCAGGACGCATGTCGCTCTCCTGAAGTGGGAGCGGCAGTGTATGGAAACGCCGTCGCCTCGTGCAGCCCGACCGTGGCAAGACCATGCCGGCAGTGCTGGGTCGGGGGTGCGGCGATAGGTAGACTGGCAGCGGCGAACAGGAGGCGAAGATGCCCACCAAGACATTCACGAGCGGCCGGATCAGGCGGGCCGACTACGACCCGGCGTCCGGACAGCTGGAGCTGCACTGGGACAACCGGTCCGTGCTGGCGTACAAGCAGGTGCCGCAGGAGGTGTACCGGCGCTTGTGCAGCGCGCCGAATCCGGCCACTTACTGGGAAGACCGGATCGCCGACGAGTACCCGAAGACCGTGCCGACGAAGTCGGGCGCGGCAAGCCAGGGCGCGAAGGACCTGCGCGACCTGCTCGGCGGCGCCGAAGGCGACTGAAGCGCGCAGGGCACGCACTTCGACCAAGCGTGAAATCCGCCCTGGGCCGGACACCCGGACGGCGTGCCGTCCGACAACGCTGCTCACTACGATCGGCGGCATGGACGTTGCCCAGGCGCAGACAGACCAGTTCGAGGACATCGTGGCCGAATGCCAGAAGCACCACCTGCAACTTCAGGTGCGGGTCATGCAGTGCGACCCGATCGGCACGCACATCGTCGTGAAGAGCGCGTTGTTCGCCGCCGTCTACCAGCTGGGACGCAGCTGGCCGGCCTTGTTCGTGCACGACCTCCAGGCAGGCGCCTTCGGCTGAGCTCCTCGGGTTGTGCCGGCGCTGGCAAGCGGCTTCAGGGGCCGCCGGCCGGGACCTGCGCCGACCGCTTCACCAGCCTGATCGCTCGGAAGTTGCACACCGGGAGGCATTTGCCGCACCCTGGACACAGCTCGGGCCGTGGCAACTCGGCCGCCTTCCTGCGCTGCCCGTCCACCTCCAGCACGAGCAGGTGGTCCGGGCAGGCGGCCACGCACCAGCCGCAACCGGTGCACAGGTTGCGGGCGATGACCGGCAACACGGCCGTGCGCTTGCTGAGGTGGTCTGGCATGGGAACATTCCAGGGCCCGTTCACGCAGATACTACTTGCGTGGACAGGCCTCCGTGGCCAGCCGCGACCCATGCTTGCCGCGCGCCGGGGCCAGCCGGCGCGGGTTTCCTTGCGTGCCACGACGGCGCGCCTGGCGCAGGCTTCCCGTGATCATGGGAGACGACGATGACGATGACCGTAGAGACATTGCAGGCATTCGCGGACGCGTGGAACCGCCACGACCTGGCCGCGCTCATGACGTTCATGACCGACGACTGCGTCTTCGAGGCGTCGGCAGGACCGCACGCGTGCGGGACCGCCTTGATGGGCCGGGACGCGGTGAGCGCCGGATTCCAGGAGGTCTGGACGACGTATCCGGACGCCCTGTGGGATTCGCCGCGGCATTTCGTGGCCGGCGACCGGGGCGTGTCCGAATGGACCTTCCGCGGGACGCGCCAGGACGGCAGCCGGGTCGAAGTGAACGGATGCGACCTGTTCACGTTCCGCGGCGACAAGATCGCCGTGAAGAATTCGTACCGCAAGAACCGGCCGCCGCTGCCCCCCGGTCAGCCGGGGTAGGCGCCCGCTTCAGTCCGCCGGCGGCGCCTCCCAGGCGAGCAGTTCGGCCAGCCGCCTCACCACCCAGGCCGCTTCCGCGGGCTCGACGACGGACTCGGGACCAGTCAACGCCAGTTGCATCTGCTGCAGCACCTCGCGCTCGGTGCGGCCCGACTTGAACATCACGCTCGACGCCTGTTCGGTCAGCATCTGCGCCAGGTCCTCGCACAGCTCGTAGCGCTCGCGCACCACCGGCATCGGTTGCAGCAGGCGGTGCCCCGAAGGGGAGGCGAAGAGGGCGGTGAAGGAAGGCGGGACTTCGATCTGGTTGGGGTCTTCCATGGGGTCCATGCGTCGGCCGGGCAGGATACCCGCAACGGCGCTCGCCCCGGCCGTGCCGCCGCGAAATAAGTCCGGACCCGGTGCGCCGGCGCAACTGCCTTGCGCCTTCGCTGCGCCGGAGGGCTGGATGGACGCCGCGGAGCGCCGCGCAGCGGTGCCGGAAGCGGCGGGAGCCGCCGCCGATCGTTTCTAATACGGTTGCAGTGCCACTGCCTCCCCGCCCGCGAGGAGGCGCCGGCGACCGCCCTCGCGGATCACCCCGCAGGTGCGCCCGAGCGGCCGGCTGCGCCGCCCTTCCACGAAGAAGCTACGAATGGCGCCGCCTGGGCGCAGAGGATTGTTTTTTGCAGAGCACGTTCAGCAGTTCGAGGCTCGTTCGCCTGCTCGGCGAGTGGCGCCCCCTGGCCGCCGAGGCGCCCGGCATGGACTTCGCGGAGCGGCTGAGCCTGTGGCTGAACGCGTTCGACGCCATCGGATTGCAGGCCGCGCACCAGTCGATCAGGGCCGTGACCGCGCCGGCGCCCGCGTCGCGTGAAGCGACGGCCGCGCCGCGCGGCCAGTCGTCCTTGCTGGAGGCGGACCTGCAGCGCGCGCGGGCGGCGCTGGCCAACGCGATCGCGCAGGACCCGCTGCCGGACCCCGACGCCGGCTACGCGCCATATCGCCAGCGCCACGCGGAGTTGCAGCGGCACATGGAGCAGATGATCGGGCCCCTGCGCGAGCACGTGCGCCAGACCATCTGCCGCCGGTCGGCGCGGCTGCGGCAACTCGCGGCGCTGGATGCGGCGCTCGAGCAATGGCTCGCCCCGCGCGAGCAGGGCGTACTGCCCACCGTCGCCGCGATCGCCGAACGGCGCTTCGACCGGTTGCGCCGCGAGCACCGGCAGGCGATCGACGCGTCCGGCGCGCCGGACGATCCGGCGCGCTGGCGCGAGCCGGGCGGCTGGCTGCACGCCTTCGAGCGGGATTGGCGGCTCGCCCTCGGCGCGGAACTGGACCTGCGCCTGGAACCCGTGGCGGGCCTGGTCGAGGCCTGCAACAACGAAGCGGAACATCATCAATGAGCAAGCGTTTTTTCGCGGCGGCCTTTGCCATCGGCCTGCTGCTCGTCGGCTGGGTGGGCCTGGGCTTTGCCGGCTCGAACTGGCTGGCCTTCTTCATGACCGCCGCGATCGCAGGCGTGTACCTGCTTGGCGCGTTCGAGCTGCGGCAGTTCCGCGCTGCGAACGCCGGATTGTCGGCGGCGCTCGCCGACATTCCCGAGCCCCTGGCCGAACCGCGGCACTGGCTGGAACGCGTGCCGGCGTCGCTGCGCCAGGCGGTGCGGCTGCGCATCGAGGAAGAGCGCGGCGCGCTCCCCGGACCGGCGCTCACGCCGTACCTGGTGGGCCTGCTGGTGATGCTGGGAATGCTCGGCACCTTCGTCGGCATGATCGTGACGTTCCAGGGCGCGGTGTTCGCGCTGGAAGGCTCGGCCGACCTGCAGGCCATGCGCGCCGCGCTGGCCGAGCCGATCAAGGGGCTGGGGCTGTCGTTCGGCACGTCCGTCGCCGGAGTGGCGGCTTCGGCGATGCTGGGCCTGATGTCCGCGATCAGCCGGCGCGAGCGGCTGGAGGTGGCGCGGCAGCTGGACCAGCGCATCGCCACCGTGCTGCGGCCGCTGTCGCTGTCGCACCAGCGGCGCGAAACCTTCCGCGCACTGCAGGCGCAGGCCGGCGCGCTGCCGCGCGTGGCCGACCAGCTCGAAGCCCTGATGGAGCGCATCGAAGCGCGCGGGCGTCAGCTCGACGAACAACTGGTGGCGCGGCAAGGCGAGTTCCATCGCGAGGCGACGCTGGCCTACCAGGAACTGGCGCGCGCCGTCGGTGCGTCGTTGCAGGACAGCCTGGCCGCCGGCGCCGCCGCGGCGGGCGCGAGCATCACGCCGGTCGTCGAAGCCGCCATGGCGCGGATCGTGCAGGACTCGCAGCAACTGCATGCCAGGCTGGGCGATGCGGCGCAGGCGCAGGTCGACGCGCTGTCGGAGCGCTTCGGCGCCACCGGCCGCGAGCTGTCGGAACACTGGCGCGCCGCCCTGCAGCAGCAGGCGCGAGCCGGCGAAGCCGTCGCCGGCTCGCTGGAGCGGGCATTGGCGTCGTTCACGCAGGGCTTCGAGCAGCGCAGCGGCTCGTTGCTGGCCGCGGTCCAGGACAGCCTGGCGCTGGCGCAGGCGCAGCAGGCCGACTCGGAGCAGCGCAGGCTGCAGGCGTGGACGCAGCTGCTGGCCGGCTCCGAGGAGCTGGTGCGCTCGCGCATGGCGACCGAAGCGCGTTGGCTGGAGCAGCACGGCGAGCGGATGGAGCAGGTGGCGCAGGCGGCGGCCGGCGTGATCGACCGATTGCGCGACGAAACGAGCGGGCTGGTCGAGCGCGACAACATGGCGCTGCGCGAGCGCACGGCGCTGCTCGAACAACTGGGCTCGCTGCTGGAGGCGGTGAACCACGCGGCGGGCGAGCAGCGGGCCGCGATCGAGACGCTGGTGGCATCCGCGTCGGGTGTGCTGGACCAAGCGGCGGAGCGCTTCGACCAGGTGCTGCAGGCCCATGCGGGCCGCGCGGCCGACGCGGCGGCGCATGTCGCGGCCAGCTCGATCGAACTGGCCAGCGTCGGCGAAGCCTTCGGCCAGGGGATGCAGCTGTTCCAGGCGGCCAACGACAAGGTGATCGCCGCGCTGCAGCGCATCGAAGCATCGCTGTTGCGCTCCACCGCACGCAGCGACGAACAACTGGCCTATTACGTGGCCCAGGCGCGCGAGGTCATCGACCTGAGCATCGCGTCGCAGCAGGGCCTGGTGGAGCACCTGCGGCAGGCGCAGGCCACGCCGCTCGCGCTGGTCAACGGGGCCCGCCGATGATGGAGCTGGACGACAGCGACGCCGGCGCGCAGCAGGCGGCGCCGGTCTGGGCCGTGTTCGGCGACCTGATGTCGGGACTGGTGGGCGCATTCGTGCTGGTGCTGGTCGGCGTGCTGGTGGTGCAGATGGACCTGGTGGCGAGCCTGCAGGCCGAGGTCGCCAAGCGCCGCGTCGAGGAGCAGCGCCGCATCGCGCTGGAAAAGGCGCTGGCGATTCCGCTGGCGTCCGGTCGCGTCACGCTCAACGACGGCCGCATCGGCATCAGCGGCAGCGTGCTGTTTCCGGTGAACTCGGACCAGCTGCGGCCGGAGGGCCAGCAGTTGCTCAGGAGCCTGGTGCACCCGCTGCGGGTCTACCTGGGCGAGCGCGGCGAGATGCTGATGGTCAGCGGCTTCACCGACGACCGCCGCATCCAGGAAGGCAACCAGCGCTTCGCCGACAACCTGGAGCTGTCGGCGCAGCGTGCCCTCACCGTCACGCGGGCGCTGATCGAGGAAGGCATGCCCTCGTCCCAGGTGTTCGCCGCGGCCTTCGGCGCCGAGCAGCCGGTCGCCTCCAACGCCAGCGAACACGGACGCGCGCTGAACCGTCGGGTGGAGATGGCCCCCGTGCCGCGGTCCTCGGGCGGGGCCGGCGAGCGGCGATGAGCGACGCGCAGCCCCCGCAGGAGGCCTCCCTTGCGCTGCAGGCGGCGCTCACGGCAATGCGCCGCGAAGGCGCGTGGCGTATCGATCCCGCCCGTTTCCATTGGCTCGAAGCCTTGTCGCGGCGGCTGCCCGCGCAGCCGGAGGCGGTTCGCCGCATCCTGCAGCCTCGGCTCGAGGCCGCCGTCGCGGACTATGCGGCGCGCCTCGCCGCGGCGCCGCCAGCGGCGGTCAATGTGCGTGGCCTGCATCCGGTCGCCGCGCCGGTCCCGGTCGGCGCGGGCAGCGAAGCGCTGGCCCAGTTGAACCGCTCCATCCGCGGCGCCAGGCCGGCGGACGCCGCGGCGCTCGCGGGCGAATCGCAGCAACCCGACGAACTGGCCAGCGTGCGCCGCTTCCGGCGCGCCTGGTCGGCCAGCCGCAGCCAGCAACAGGTGGCGCAGGCCGCGCTGCGCAAGCCGGCCAACGCCGGGCCGCTCAACTCGCACGCGCTGGTGCTTGATTCGCTGGAATTGATGCGCCAGCTCTCGCCGGACTACCTGCGTCGCTTCCTGCTGCACGTGGAGTCGCTGCAATGGCTGGAGCAGGCGCGCGAGCAGGCCGCGCCGCAGCGGGCGGCGCCGGCGGGCAAGGCGAGGGCGGCGAAGCCCGCCGCGCCGGCGCGCCGCGGACGCGGCAGGAAGTGAAGCGCGATTGACCGGCCTGGCGGGCCTGACTACGATCGCGCGTCGACAGCAACAGGCGGGACCATCATGACCCAGGGAACATCGCTAGCCGCCAAGGTGGCGTGGATCACGGGCGGCGGCAGCGGCATCGGGCTGGCCGGCGCGATCGAGCTGGCACGCGCCGGCTGCCGCGTCGTCATCTCGGGCCGCGACGAGGCGAAGCTGCAGGCCGCCATCGAGTCGGCCGTCGCGCAGGGCGCGCCGCGGGGAGCCATACGCCCCGCCGTGCTCGACGTCGCCGACAAGGACGCCGTGGCCGCGACGGCGCAGGCTATCACGCGGGAATTCGGCGGCGTCGACATCCTGGTGAACAGCGCCGGCGTCAACTATCCCAAGCGGTACTGGAAAGAGACCGACGCGGCGACCTTCGAGCGGGTCGTGGCGATCAACCTCAACGGTGCCGCGTATTGCACCCTGGCGGTGGTGGCGGGCATGCGCGCGCGCGGTCAGGGCACCGTCATCAACGTGGCGTCGTTCGCCGGCTGGCACCTGAGTTTCCTGACCGGGCCGGCGTACACGGCCAGCAAGGCCGGCATGATCGCGCTGACCCACTCGTTCAACATCGAGGAAGGCGTCAACGGCCTGCGCGCGACGGCGCTGTGTCCGGGCGAGGCCGCCACGCCGATCCTCAAGCTGCGGCCGGTCGAGCCGAGCGACGCCGACAAGGCCCGCATGCTGCAGGAGCCCGACCTGGGCCGCACCATCCGCTTCATCGCCGAGATGCCGCCGCACGTGTGCATCAACGAGCTGGTGATCGCGCCGGTGTTCAACCGCATCTACGCCGGCGGCGCGGAGTTCGTCCGGCGTTGAACCTTCGTGCACGGGGGTAATCCCCGTGGTGGCCGCGCGCCACCCGTGACTACAGTTTTCCTTCGCGCCGGCGCCGGCCCGCGCCGGCCCGCGCCGGCCGAGCCATTCCGATTCACGGCACAAAAACTGGAGACAACCATGTCCGGATTCCTTCGTGCGGCGGCGTTCGCCGCTGGCGTTCTCGGTGCAGCGTCGGCGCTGGCGGTGGACCTCACCGTCACCCACTTCGGCACCGGCATGTACGGCGTGCCGTTCGCCGTCGCGCGGGAGAAGGGCTGGTTCAAGTCGGACGCGGGGCTCGACGTCACCGGCTTCATCACTTCGGCCGGCGGCGGCACCACGATCCGCAACGCGCTCGCTTCCGAGATTCCGTACGGCGAAGTGGCGCTGCCGGCAGCGATCGCGGCCATCCAGCAAGGCGTCAAGCTCACCATCGTGCACGGCGGCGTGCTGTCGGTGGCCGACCAGGTGTGGATCACCCGCAAGGACGACGAAAGCCTCAGGAAGTTCGGCGACCTGAAGGGCAAGAAGCTCGGCTATTCGAGCCCGAAGTCGGTGACCGACATCATCACGTCGGTCATGCTCCAGAACAACGGCCTCGCCAGCAGCGTGGAGCGCAAGTCGGTCGGCGGCATCGGCTCGGGCCTCACGGCGTTGCGCGAAGGCGGCGTCGACATGACCTACGTGACCGAGCCGGTGTGGAGCAAGGAGAAGGGCAACTTCCGCGTGGCCTGGTGGTCCACCGACATCGCGCCGCGCGTGACGCAGACCGTCGGCATCGTGCGCACCGACTACCTGCAGAAGAATCCGGACGTCATCAAGGGCATCATCGCGGCGCGGCGCAAGGGCGTGGAGTTCATCAAGTCCAATCCGGCCGAGGCGGCGCCCATCATGGGCCGCGAATACAAGATCCCGCCCGAGCAGGCGAAGACCGCCATCGAGAGCGTGCTGGGCGCCAAGGGCGTCTACTGGAGCCGCGGCGAGTTCGACTACGAGGGCATGGAGTTCATGCTCAAGGGCCTGCAGATGGTCAAGGCGATTCCGGAAGGCCCCTTCGACTGGAAGACCGTCATCGACGAGAGCTACCTGCCGGCCGACCTGCGCAGCAAGAAGTGAACCGCGACCTGACCGGTGCGGCGGACCTGGACGCCGCCGCCGGGGGCCAGCCCCACGCGCGGCTGCGCGGGGTGACGCGGGTCTATCCCGCCGGCCCCGGTGGGCAGGCGGTGCACGCGCTGGGCCCGCTGGACCTCGACCTGCGGCGCGGCGAATTCTTCTCCGTGGTCGGACCTTCCGGCTGCGGCAAGTCGACGCTGCTCGACGTGCTAGGGGGGCTGGCCGTACCCACCGCCGGCACCGTGGAGTTCGAAGGGCAGCCGGTGGCGGGCAAGGTGCCCGACGGCGTGGGCATCGTGTTCCAGGAGGATGCCAGCTTCCCCTGGCTCAGCGTGTACGACAACGCTGCCTTCGGCCTGCGCCGCGCCGGGCTGCCGGAGACGGAGATCCGCGAGCGCGTCGAGCATGCGCTGTCCTTCATGGGCCTGCGCGGTTTCGTCAAGGCCTATCCGGCGCAGCTCTCGGGCGGGATGCGCCAGCGCCTGTGCATCGCTCGCACCCTGGTCACGCGGCCGCGGCTGCTGCTGCTCGACGAGCCGTTCGGCGCCCTCGACCAGCAGACGCGGCTCCTCATGGGCGACGAGCTGCTCAAGTTGTGGCGCGACACCGGCGCCACCATCCTGCTGATCACGCATGCGCTCGACGAGGCCGCCATGTTGTCCGACCGGGTCGGCGTCATGTCGGCGCGGCCCGGCGTGTTCCTCGACCTGGTCGACACCGGTTGGCCACGCGAGCGCGACAGCACGATCGTCGCGCAGGAAAGCTTCGGCCGCGTGACCGGCCGCCTGTGGTCCACGTTGCGTGCGGAGTCGCTGAAGTCGCTGGCGTCGGGCCAAGCGGCTGCCGTGCCATGAGCGCGATGAGCCGCGCCGGACGCATCCGGCTCGTCGCGGTGGCGATCCTGGTCCTGGCGCTGGAGGTGGCCTGCCGCGCGGGCTGGGTCGATCCGGTGGCCGTGATCGCGCCGTCGCTGATGGTGCAAGGCGCGTGGCGGCTGCTCGCCTCGGGCAAGTACACCGGTGACATGTTGCTCACGCTGTCCAACGTGGCGATCGCGTGCTCGCTGGCGGTGGTGAGCGGCTTCGCCGGCGGCTGGCTGCTCTATGCCTTGCCGCGGCTGCGGCGTGCCGCCGATCCGCTGCTGGCGAGCTACTACGCGGTGCCCACCTTCATCTTCTATCCGCTGTTCATCGTGCTGTTCGGCCTCAACCGCTGGCCGCTGGTGGCGATCGGCTTCATCTTCGCCGTCGTCGCGATGGCGCTCAATACCTTGCAGGGCTTCGAGCGGGTGCCGCGGGTGCTGCGGCGCACGGCGCGGGCCATGCGCCTGTCCACGCGCCAGGAGATGCTGCAGGTGGTGTTCCCGTCCTGCGCGCCCTACCTGTTCACCGGCCTCAAGCTCGCGATCGTCTATTCGTTCATAGGCGTCATCGCCGGTGAGTTCGTGCTGAGCGGTGACGGCTTCGGCTTCGAGATCGCGTTCGCCTACAACAGCTTCGACAACGCCACCATGTACGGCCTGATGATCCTGCTGCTCGGCTTCGTCGGCGGGCTCAACTCGATCCTGTACTCGTGGGAGCGGCGCCTGTACCTGCGCCGCGGGGGGCGCTGAATGGCGGCGCACGCATTGCCTCGGGCACCGGCCGCGTCGACGGCGCTGCAGGACAAGCTGCTGCTGCTCGTGGCGCTGGTCGTCGGCTGGCAGTTCCTGTCGCTGGCCACCGGTCCCGAGGTGCTCACGGCGCCGCTGGCGACCGTGCAGCGGCTCGCCCGCCTGATGGCCGCGCCGGACTTCGCGGGGCACGCCGCGGAGACCGGCAGCGCCTTCGCCGTCGCCCTGGTGATCTCGCTGGTCGGCGGACTGCTGCTCGGCGCGCTGCTCGGAGCGCACCGCCTCTCGGGTGAAGTGACCGAGCCGCTGCTGGTGGGCCTCTATTCGATCCCGAAGATCACGCTGTATCCGGTCGTGCTGCTGCTGTTCGGCCTCGGCATGTCGGCCAAGATCGCCTTCGGCGCGCTGCACGGGATCATTCCGGTGATCCTCTTCACGATGAACGCCGTGCGCAACATTCCGCACGTGTACATCCGCGCCGGGCGCTCCATGCGCCTGTCGCCCGGCCAGATGTTCCTGCGCGTGCTGGTGCCGGCCAGCCTGCCGGAGATCGTCACGGGCTTCCGGCTCGGCTTCTCGCTGACCCTGCTCGGCACGCTGATCGGCGAGATGTTCGCGTCGCAGCGCGGAATCGGCTACCTGCTGATCAAGTCCATGGAGAACAACAACCCGGACGTGATCGTGGCGCTGGCGCTGCTCCTGGTCGTGCTCGCGACCGCCGCCAGCTGGCTGCTGCTGGCGCTGGAGCGGCGCGTGCACGGCCGCTTCACCGGCTGAGCCCGGCTCGCGGCGCCGACCGGCGTTTCACTCCCCCGCCGCCGCGACGCGGCAGCGGGCTTCGTCCAGGGTTTGACCGCAGCCGCGGAACCCCTGGGCCGCGGCGGTAAAGCGCTGGCTCGCGGCCGCGCGGTCGCCGCCGGCCAGCGCCAGGTGCGCCCGCGCCTCGTGCAAGGCGGCGTACCAGGCCGGCAGCTTCATCACGACGTTGGCCAGGTAGTCGGATGCCCGCTCGTGCTCGGCGGCGAGGTCCAGCTCGTGCGCCCGTGCCGCCGCGATGGTGGCCGGGATGGCGAACGTGATGCGGCATCCGGGGCAGGTCTCGAGGGGGCCGCGCACCGCCGCCGCGGCTTCCTCCACCACGCACAGCGCGGCATCGGGGTCGCGGGCGAGGGCGATGCGGGTGCCGTAGATGCGGTCCAGCAGATGAAAGCCGACGCCCGACTGGCGCGCCACGTCCAGCGCTTCGTCCAGCAATCCGCGCGCGACGTCGGGCTGGCCGCGGAACATGGCGAGTTCGGACCGGCGCTGCAGCGACAGCGCTTCGCCGGTCGCCCCGCCGATCGCGCGGTGCAGGCGGCCGCCGGCGACCAGGTCCTGCTCGGCCGCGTCGAGCTGGCCGCTGAGCAGCTTGGCCTCGCCGCGCAGCGTCACGGCAAAGGCGTGGCCGCGCGCCGCGCCCAGCCGCTGCGCCTCGACGGCGAGCGCATCGGCGAAGGCGATGACGTCCGCGTACGGCCGCGCGCCGTACAGGAAGCGCTGCGTGATGCACAGGTGGCCGTCGAACACGCGCACGGCGAGGTGCGGCAAATGGCTGGTCTCCTGCAGGTCGGCCCACACGCTGCCATGCAGGTCGCCACGGGCGTGCGCGGCCGCTGCCTGGGCCCAGGACGCGATCACCAGCGTTCCTTCGTCGCCGGTTTCCAGCGCGAGCCGGCGCACTTCGGCCGACCGGCGCGAGCCTTCGGCCGGGTCGCCGAACCCGAGCGCCGCGGCCCCGCTGTAGGCCAGCGCTTCGGCCAGCCGGCCGGCGACGGTGGTCGGGTGCACGTCCCGCAGATACTTCAGGGCGCCGGGTGGGTCGCTCATCTTCACTTGCGCGAGCGCGCGCTTGGCACGCAGTTCGTGGGCCTGAACTTCGGCGGCGACATCGGCTGCCGCGTCGTACGCCGCCAGCGTGCCGGGACGGCCCAGCGCGTCCATGGCTTCGGCGCGCAGTGCCAACGCCTCCGGGTGCGCCGGCCGATGCGCCAGCAGCGGCTCGACGTGGCGCAGCACGTCCTCGCAGGCGCCGAGCCGGAACGCCTCGCGCGCCGCGGCGAGCGACCACGGCAGCGCCTGGTCCGGATCGCCCGCGGCCAGCCAGTGCAGGCCGACGAGTCCCGGCGTCGCCCCGGTGCGCTGCAGGCGCATGGCGACATCGCGATGCAGCGCCACCAGCCGGTGCGGGGGAATGCCGTCGACGAGCGCCTGCCTCAGCAGCGCATGGCGGAAGCGATAGCGGCCGTCCGGCACCACCAGCACGCCGGCCCCGAGGGCCTGGTCCAGCCGCGCGAGCGGGTCCTGTCCTTCGTCCTCGGCCAGCGCCACCGCGGTGGCGACGTCGAACACTTCGGCCGACAGCGCGAGCCGGCGCAGCGCCTCCAGCGCAGGCGGGTCCGCGTCGCACAGGCGCCCGGCGATCGCCGCCGACACGGTGCGCGGCAGGCTCGCATGGCCCGGCCGGCTGCCGGCGAGCGGCGCTCTGGCGAGCTCGATCACCGCGAAGGGAATCCCTTCGGACAAGCGCGCGACGCCGGCCGCGGCCTCCGCCGGCAAGGCCGCGGGTGCCGCGCGCGAGGCCAGCAAGGCCGCTTCGTCCTCGGCGAGCGGCCCCAGCGCGATGGCTTCCAGCTGCCCGGCGCGCACCAGGCGCGAGCTGTGCCGCTCCAGCAGTTCCGGCAGCGCGGGCCGGCAGGCGAGCAGCACGAAGACTGGCGGGCCGCTGGCCGCCAGCTGCATCAGCATCTCGATGCTGGCATCGTCGGCCGCGTGCGCGTCGTCGACGACCAGAAGCACCGGCCTGCCGTCGGCGGTGGCCAGCAGCAGCCGCCGCACGGCGCCCACCATCTGGTGCCGCCCGAGCGGCAGCGCCAGCGGCGGCGCGCTGCCGGCGGCCGGCGTCATCGCGGCCAGCACCGCCTGTGCATGCGCACCGATCGCCTGCGCCGCGTCAGGGTGCTCGCGCAGCAGCGGCTCGACCAGGTCGCTGGTGATCCCGTACGGGCGGGTCCAGTCGCTCGCCTGCAGCGCGCGGACCTGCCAGCCGAGCCCGCGCGCTTCTTCGGCGACGCGGCGGCAGAACGCTGTCTTGCCCATGCCGGCCGGCGCGCGCAGCAGGACACCGCCCGGCTTCCCGGCCAGGCTCGCGCGCAGCCATCCCAGCACGCGCACCAGCTCCAGTGCCCGGCCGACGAAGCGCGGCGCAGCGCCTTCCATGCCGGCGATGCATTCGCGGTACAGCGCCTCGACCTGCGGGCCGGGCCGCAGTCCCATGCCCTGCAGCAGGTGGTCGCGCAGGTGGCCGTACCAGCGCAGCGCCGACGACCGCCGGCCCGCGGCGAGTTCCTCGCGCATCAGCTGCAGGTGGGCGGCTTCGTCGGTCGGCTCTTCGCGTACCAGCCGCTCCAGGTCCCCGGCGCGCCGCAGCAGTTGCAGGTACTTCTCGCGCAGGCGCCGGCGCGGCGCCTCGGTCCAGGGTTCGTAACGGGACTGCGGCAAGAGTTCGCCCCCGTAGAGCCCGGCCGCCGCCTTGCATGCGACCGCGTCGCCGGCGGCCAGCGCCTCGTCGGCCGCCTGCTCGAAGCGCGCCGCATCGCATTCGACGCTGCGGTTGGGCAGCAGGAACACGCGGCCGCCGCGCAACACCAGCGCGTCGCGCTCGCCGACGAACTGCCGCGCATGGTGTGCGGCCTTGCGCAGGTTGGCGCTGCCGGCCCCTGGATCGAGGTGGGGCCACAGCGCCTCCAGCACCTGCTCGTGCATGAGGCTGCGTTGCGGCTGCAGGCTCAGCAGCTGGAGCAGCTCGGCGGCGCGGCGGCCGAGCGGCGATGGCGGCGTGCCGCTGGCAGCGGCCGGCGCGACCGACCCGGCGCCGAGGCTGAACTGCCCGAGCAGCCTGATGGAGACGGGTGCCGATTCTCGAGCGGGTTGCACAGCCATCGCACTCCCCTTGCAGCCGGCGCGGGCCGGGAACGTTTCAGGAACACCCGGTGGAGAACATGGCATCACAGGCGCCGACGGTGCCTGCTTCCACCCTTGCAAAGGAGTATGCCCAATGAACCGTACCGAAACCGTATCCCTTTATGACCGCCTCGGCCGCTTCGACGGCATCACCCGGATCGTGCACGACGTGATGGAGAACCACCTGGCGAACCCGGCGATCCGCACCCGCTTCGCGGCGGCCAGGGACCTCGACCATGCCAAGAAGATGGCGGTGGAGTTCTTCTGCGCCGGCTGCGGTGGCCCCGAGGCCTATACCGGCCGGGACCTGGTGCTGACGCACACGGGAATGAACATCAGCGAGCAGGAGTACATGGCCGCCATGGACGACATCCTGGCGGCCCTGGAGAAGAACGACATCGACCCGGCGACGCGCGGCGAGGTGACGGCCGTCCTGTATTCGCTGAAGGGGCAGGTGATCCGCGTCTGAGGCGCCGGCCATCACAACCGTTACAGCAACCAGGAGCATCCCATCATGAACCCCAACAAGGCCCTCTGGGAAAAAGGCGACTTCACGCGCATCGCGGCCAGCATGCGCGAAAGCGGCGAGGACGTGGTGCGGCACGCCGGCATCTCGCCCGGCATGAAGGTGCTGGACCTCGGATGCGGCGACGGCACGACGGCGCTTCCGGCCGCGAAGCTCGGCGCCGACGTGCTGGGCGTCGACATCGCGAGCAACCTCGTGGCCGCAGGCAATCGCCGCGCCGCGCAGCTCGGCTTGGCGGCCACCTGCCGCTTTCTCGAGGGCGACGCCTGCGAGCTGCGCGGGATCGAGAACCGGAGCTTCGACCGCGTCATCAGCATGTTCGGCGCGATGTTCGCGCCGCGGCCGGTCGACGTCGCCCGGGAAATGGTGCGCGTGACCAGGCCCGGCGGGCGCATCCTCATGGGCAACTGGATCCCGGGCGACCCGACCCTGGTGGCGCAGCTGCTGAAGATCAGCACCAGTTACTCGCCGCCGCCGCCCGAGGGGTTCGTGAGCCCGATGGCGTGGGGCGTCCCGGGCAACGTGATCGAGCGCTTCGGCGAGGCCGGCATCGCGTGGGAAGGCATCACCTGCGAGCGCGACACCTACGTCTTCGCCTTCCAGGGCACGCCGGCGGAGTTCGTCGACACCTTCCGCCAGTACTACGGGCCGACGATGAACGCGTTCGAGGCGGCCGCCAGGGACGGACGCGAGCAGGCGCTGCGGGACGAGCTGGCAGGACTCTTCGAAACCCAGAACCGCAGCCGCGATCCGGGCACGACGCTGATTCCCGCGACCTTCCTGCGGGTGACGGTGGAAGTGGGTTGACGGGACGCAGCGAAGTCAGGGGACCGCGGCCAGCGCCGCCACGAGCTGCTTCGCGGCCTTGGTCGTGGCCCCCTTGCCGGTGATCGCCAGCGCCGGACGGTGCTGCAGCATCGCCTCGAAGACGGCCCGCACATCGTCGGCCGTGATGGCCTCGATCAGGGACAGCGTGTCCGCGACCGGCGTGACGGTGCCGCGCACGAAGAGCTCTTCAACCGCGCGTTCCATCGTGGCGTGAGTCCGCTCGGAAGAGCGCACCCGCGACACGGCCAGCTGGTTTTTGGCCCGCTCCAGGTGCACCGGCGCGATTCGTCCGGCCTGTTCGCGCAGCAGGGCGCCGGTGACGGTCATCAACTGATCCAGCTTGTCCGGCGTCGTGATCGCATGGACCACGAAGTTGAACCAGACGTCGCCGTGTTCGGCGCTGGACTGCGCCGTATAGGCCAGCCCCAGCCGTTCGCGAACGGTGTCGGTGAACGGGGCCGACATGCCGCCGCCGAACAGGATCGCGGCCGCCGAGGCGGCGAGCCGCCAGCGCGGGTCCTGCATGGTTTCGGGCCGCGCCGGCAGCAGCGGCCAGGCCAGGTTCAGGAACACCTGCGACACCTGCGAGAAGCGCCGGCCGATGGCATGGCCCGCGTAGGGAGGCGGCACGGCGGTGGCACCCGTCGCCGACGGCATGCCGGCGAAGAGCCGCTCGCCAAGCGAGAGGAAGGCGTCGACGTCGAAGTTTCCGGCCGCCGCCACCACCGTGTTGCCGGCGACGTAATGCGACTTCACGTGCGCCACCAGGTCGGCGCGGGTGAAGCGGACGATGTTCTCCACCGTGCCGATCACCGGCATGCCCATCGCATGCTCGCCCCAGATGGCGCGGTCCAGCAGGTCGCTGGAACTCTCCTGCGGATCTTCCTGGTACTCGATGGCTTCCTGCCGGATCACCTCCAGCTCCCGCCCCAGTTCGGCTTCGGGGAAGGTGCTGTTCAGGACGATGTCGGCCGTCATCTCCAGGAACCGTCCGGCATGCCGTCCCAGCCCGGTCATGTAGTAGGCCGTCGTGTCCTTGCTGGTGTAGGCATTGACGTCGGCGCCCAGCCGCTCGGCGTCCAGGTTGATGGCCTGCACCGACCGCGTGGCCGTGCCCTTGAATGCCATGTGCTCCAGGACATGGCCGATGCCGTTGGTCTCGGGTGTCTCGTCGCGCGAACCCGCCCGCAGGAACACGCCGACGCTGGCGCTGCGCACGTGCGGCAGGTGGATGGCCAGGAGCCGCACGCCGTTGGCGAGCTTGGTGACGACCGGCGAGCCGGGCGGCTGGGGGGCGGGGCGGAGGGGCAAGGGTCGCTGGTTCCAGACGCTCCGCACTGGCTCGACCGCGGAGGGAACGTCGGCGCTGCGAAGCGGAGATGCGATTCTAGGGCGGCGTCTCGGCAATCAGGTCTGTACTGGTGAGCTTGGTCGTTTCTCCAGCGAGATGGGGACCGGGCGACCTCGCACAACTAGCACGCTTCTAGTCGTGATTGATTGGTGAACCGCCAGGGCACTCGGTACACGCCACCGGACGATAGTGATGCGTGCTTGGTGAGCGTGGGCCACCACAGGACGAGCCGAGCGGCCTTACTCCAGTACGGCTGCCCTGACCACTGCGAGTCCAGAACGTAGACGGTCAGGCCCGCCCTCCGAATCGCCTCGCGCTCAGCACGATGGTCCTTCTTGAACTTGTCGATCGATAGCACGTACCAGGGACCGAACTCTTTAACCAGCTCAGGAATCCAAACCGGATCCTTCGTATCGCCTGGAAATCGATCTCGGAGGTGGATGACAGCCGCGATGTCAGGGTCTCTGTCGCACAAGGCCGCAAGCGCGTGCGCGAACGCCGGAGGCAGGTTGTTGTCGAAGAAGAACTTCAACGGAATAGGAGAGCCTATGCGCGAATGCGCTGCTCAAAGTTTACTGCGGCGCTCACCATCTTCGGCGTCAAGCCATAGGCTCGCGCCACGCGAACTTGGTCCCGGCTCTCCGCTTTCCATGCGTCGTAAATGGCATCGGTCGGGACCCCCGCATCGGCAATGATTGGTGTCCCAAATTGCACTTCCGGATCCAACAGAATCATTCGACTGCGATGGACCGGGAACCAGCGCCTAGCCCCCGAGCGGTCATATTCAATACCTGCGTACAGAGAGGGGCGGATGACCTCGCTGAAAACGAATTGACGACCCAAGACATCGATGAGCCTTTCAGCGCCGGTTGTTTCTTCCACCGCCTCCAGGAAGATTCGCCTCCCGTCAGTCAAGAATCGCCGGTTTGTCAGCGGGTAGTCACTGCGGAAGTGACTGCGCGCCGCGTCTATCGTGGCTCGGATCACTTTTAGGTGAACGCCGTACCTCGCGAATTGTGCGACCATCCTCAGCTCAAGCAGATCGCGAAATCCGATCGCGAGGCCTCCGGGCAATTCTTCATCCTCATAGCGGGTGTGCCATAGCGGCCCAGAAGAGGATCGGCCATCACGGTACTTCCATGAATAGCCCTTGAGCCAACGACGCACATTGCGCGCGGGCTCGCCTACCAAGCGCGCAGCTTGGGATAGTGGGTAAATGCCAGCGCCGAGGAGGGCCTCCATAGGCGCGAAGTGTATCGGAGTGCCTTCGTCCCGGGAATGAAATCGAAACGCAGGGGCGCGCGGCCCTTGTCGACCATGGACACGGCAAGTGGTGGCGCCCATCGAAGGGGGTAGCATGCTTCATGGCGGTCAATGGCGAGCGATGGCTCTTGCGAATGTGACTATCAACCCTGATCACCGGCTGACTCAACGACCTGCACCACGGCCGGCGCCGCCGACACGACGCCACCTTGGCTCTGAAGAGCGCCCGGTGGTCAGTCAGCGGGTTGGCCGCCAGGATGTCCGTGTAGAGCGCAGGGAGACCGTTCGGCACGTAGACGTCTAATCCTGCGGGCGCCGGGCGGATCGTCACCGGGGTCTCGCGCTCCAGAAACTGGTCTTTGCCTTCGCGGGAGCTTTGCACGAGGGGTATGGATAGCCGAAGTGCTCTTCGTACCAGAGATGCACTCGGGCCCGGTTCTTAACCTCGATGGTGGCGCCGAGATCCGGTAGGGCCGAGGCAAGGCACCGATCGGCGGGCTCCGCACCAGGTAGCAGACTGGTCGCCGTCCATTTCGTCGGGCCGGAGACTCGTGCCCCGGTGCGACCGTCTCAGCTCGCCGCGGACCCGTCGCCGGGCGCAGAACGCAGGCCCCTGGCTTCGTGCCACTGCGCGAGCGACAGGTCGGGGTACCCGTCGAAGCGCGGGTCATCCGCGCCGCCTTCCACCTTCACCCATGGCGCCTTCGAGCCGAGCATGATGTGCACGTTCTCCGGCGCGTCCGGCAGCGGCGTGTCGATCGCGCCGGCGTGCGGATGCACGAGGTCGGGCCACCTCGGGTCCCACACCCACAGCGCGCTGCCGCACCGCAGGCAGAAGTAGCGCCGCGCCTGGCTCTCCCGCGTCTTCGTCGTCCCGTCCTGCTGCAGGCGGGCGCGATAGATGCCCAGGTAGCGCTTGCCGGTCACCTTCATGCCCTGCGTCGCCGCGCCCAGGTTGATCGCGTAGCCGCCGGAGCCAGCCGTCTTGCGGCAGATCGAGCAGTAGCAGCGCATGAAGGGAACCGGCTCCGCCGCCTCCACGGTGAACCTCACCTTGCGGCAGTGGCACGAGCCTTCGAGGTGCATGGCGGTCTCCTTGGGGTATCGGGATGTGCGCAGTGCTGCCGATGATGCCGGAGTTGGTTGCCGGCCGGCGCGCAGCGGGCATCTGCGAAGATGCCCCGCATGCGCTTGGCCGCGGACGCCATCGCAGGCGGCAAGGACAGACATGGAGCTCATTGCATGAAGGACTGGTTGCTCGCCGCCGCGATCGGGTTGGCATCGTCGCTCGCCGTCGCCCAGCCGGCCCAGGTGGTGGAGCTGTCGACGCGGCCCGCCGTGAAGCTGCGGCTGCTGGTGCAGGCTCCCGCCGGTGGGCCGAGGGCGGCGACGCTCGTCCTGCTGATGGGCGGTAACGGCCAGCTGGGCATCTATCCCAATGGCAGCCTGCAGCGTGACGGCCATTTCCTGGCCCGGGTGCGCGGCGAGCTCACGGCCCGCGGCCACGTTGCCGTGCTCGTCGATGCGCCCAGCGACCGGCGCGACCTCGGCGGCGATTTCCGCGAGAGCGCGGAGCACGCCGCCGACCTGGGCGCCGTGATCGCCCACACCCGGAAGGCGTTCGGGCAGCCGGTGTGGCTGGTCGGGCACAGCCGCGGCACCCATTCCGCCGTGACGGCCGCCGCCCGGCTGGCCGGCGAGGCGGCGCCGGACGGCATCGTGCTGGCGGCGGCGATCCTGGAGAGCAGCCGCTTCGGCTCCGCGACGGCGCGGCCGTTGCAGGAGTCGGGCGTCGAAGCGTTGCGCGTCCCCGTGCTCGTCCTGCACCACGCCCAGGATGCCTGTGCCGTCTCGCCCCCTGCGAAGCTGCCGGAGCTGCAGGCCAGACTGCCGTCGCCGAGCCGGATCATCCCGTACGACGGCGGCAATGCCCGCGGCGCCTTCTGCGAGGTCCAGGCGTTCCACAGCTTCAACGGCATCGAGCAACGGGTGGTGGAAGACCTCTCGGACTACGTCACGCGACCCAGGTGAGCGCGCGGCCGCGAGCCAGGCCTGCGTCACCGCTGTGTCTGCTTGCGCCGACAACGATGCCGGTCGGATCTGACGTCGTTCTTGGCTTCGGGTCCTAGGCCGAGTTCGCCGCGAAATGCCTAGAGTGCAAGGCTCTATCAGCAACCGCAGGAGATCGAGATGAAAGACGAAACAGGCAAGAAGGCCGCGGGTACCGGCGTCGGCGCCGTGGGCGGTGCAGCCGCCGGTGGCGTGGTCGGTGGTGCCACGGCCGGCGCGCTGGCGGGCGGCATGACGGGCCCGGTCGGTGCGGCGGTTGGCGCGGCCGTGGGCGCCGTGGCCGGTGCCGTGATGGGCAAGAAGGCGGCGGATCCGGCCGTCGAGGACAAGTACTGGCGCGAGAACCACGGGACCCGCCCGTACGCCCGCAAGGACCTGGGCTACGACCACTACCAGCCCGCCTACCGCGCCGGCGTGGAGTCGTACAACCGCAACCCGGACCGCAGGTTCGAGGACGTCGAGCCCGAAATCGAGCGTGACTGGGGCCGTGCGCGCGGCAATTCGTCGCTGGAATGGGAACATGCCCGTCCGGCCGCGCGCGATGCGTGGGACCGCGTGAGCAACGCCACGGAGCGCATGATTCCCGGCGACTCGGACAAGGACGGGCGGTAAGCCCTGCAGTAACGCCTCGGTCGAGGCGCGCGCCGTCGCGACGCTGATCGAAAGGTCAGGCCGCGGCGGCGCGCCGCTCGTGCAGCTTGCGGCCGAGCGACGCCATCACCTCGCCATGACGTCCCAGGACTTTCTGGGCAATCGGCAGGAAATGCTCTTCCTCGAAGTGAGCATGGGCGAAGAAGTGCTGCACCAGGTCTTCGATCGCCGCCGCATCGAGCACGGGTACCTGGCCGCGTGTTACGGCCTCGATGGCCGGCTGCAGTGCGGACCAGCGTGCCTCCATGTCCCGGTGCTCGCGTACGAGTTGCGCCACCATCTCCCGCACTTCGTCCAGTTCGGGGCCGGGCTGCGCCGCGCCCAGGACCGCCGGAAACAGCTCGCGCTCTTCCTCGGCGTGGTGCTGGGCCAGGCCTTCGCGGAACATGGCCAGCAGGTCGTCGGCCATCCTGCGCGCCTTGGCCGCAGCCGTGACCAGTTCGGGCAGGTAGAGCGCGGAATGCAGCTGCGCCACGAAGTCGTGATGGCACTCGGAAAACCCGGCCAGCGGAGCGTCGATGTGCACGGGTGTGGATGTGTCGGTATACGGCAAGGCAGCGTCCTTCAACAAAGGGGTCTTCTGCGGGTGGATGGGGTTGCGTCGGCGCCGGCCCGGCGCTGCGCCATGGGGCTATTCGTGCAGCAGTTCGCTGGGGCGCGGGACGTCCAGCTGCCCCTGGCGAAACGCCTCCAGGCGGGCCCGGAGGTCGTCCGGAATCGGCACCGCGCGGCCGGTCTCCAGCGAGTTGACGCACACGGTGAGGTGCGCTGACGAGCGCACCTCGTCCTTGTACAGCGCGCTGACGTTCAGCTTGAGCGAGCTGTTGCCGATCCGCTCGATCTTCAGGGTCAGGGTGATGATCTCGCCGATCTTGGACGGCTTGATGAAGTCGCACACCAGGTTGACCATCGGCAGGCCCATGCGCCGGTCGGTGATGAAGTGGGCGTAGTCGATCTCGAGGGCATGGTTGAACCAGTCTTCGATCAGCCCGTTGAACATGACGAAGTAGTGCGGGTAGAAGATGATCCCCGCCGGATCGCAGTGCGAAAACCGCACCAGCATGTCGCTGTAGAAGACGTCCTTCCTCGTGACCGGTGTCATGTGCCTCGTTCCTTTCCGGATTCGCCGCCCGATGCCGGCACGCGATCATCGCATCTCCCGTCACTTGGGCCGCGGCCGCGCCAGGTTGCGGCCCGGCGCGCCGAGCCGGCCGGCGCGCAGTTCGCCCACCGCCTGCGCCAGCGCGCGCGCGGCGTTGCGCGCTTCCTCCTGCACCGCCTCGTCGCGATCCAGCGCGGCATGGCTGGTGGCGTAGGGCTCGTAGTAGCCGATGTAGCGGTCGAGCCGGCTGGTCGGCCCGGCGTCGATCAGGCCCATCCAGTCCAGCCAGTCGCACAGGGCGCGGCGGTTCCCCTCGACGCCGGCCACGTCGCCGTGGACGATCACGCCGTAGGCCCGTCCCGCCAGGTGCTGCGGATACGGCCAGCCATCCAGTTCCAGCGCCTTCGCCTTGGCCGGGTCCTTGCCGCCGGTGCTCGTCGGGTCGGGGTTGCCGCCGTCGGCGCAGACCAGCCGGTCGATCATCAGCTTGAGCGGGCTGCTGGGGCCGTACCAGTGGGTCGGCGTCACCAGCAGCACGCCGTGCGCCGACACCCAGCGCTCGTAGATCTCCGCCATCCAGTCGTTGACCTGGCTCAGCTCGTGGTTCGGATAGCAGCTGCAGGGCCAATGGCACAAGGGCATGGCCGTCGACACGCAGCCCTTGCAGGGATGGATGTGGTGGTCGTAATCGGAGGCCAGCCGGCTCAGGTCCAGCAGGTCGACCTGCATCCCGCAGGCGGTCAGGGTCTCGCGTGCGATCTGCGACAGGCGAAAGCTCTTGGACATCTCGCCGGGACAGGTGCCGTCGTTGCGCGTCGCGCCGTTGATCACCAGGACCCGCGAGGGGGTCGCCGCGTCGCCCCAGCGCTGCTGGGCCGCGATCAGCTTGTGGCGGGTGTCCAGCCACTCGACCGACAGCTCGGACTCCGGATCGGCGAACCCGGGGCCGGCCCTGCGCGTCACCGGCGACTTGCGCGCGCCGCAATAGCCTTGCCACGCGATCTCCTCGAGGCGGGCGATCGCCTCGTCCTCGCCGCGGAACGCCGGATCGAAGAAGCGCGCCCGGAAGCGCTCCCGGAACTCCTCGCGCGTGTGCGCCGGCGGCGCCTGGCCTTTGCGGACTTCGATGTCGGGCATGCGGACTCCTTCAGCAATCCGGCAGCGTAGCCCGGAACGGGGCCCGGCTGGGCCGGCTGTAACAGAGCCCGCGAGGATCAGCGCGCCATCGCGCGCCGCGCCGCGTAGCTCGCGCCATCGACCATGCCCACCAGCACGATCATGGCGGCCAGCACCGAGCCGGTCTCTGCCATCTGGAACAGCCCGAGGTGGAAAGCCAGCATCTGGCCCAGCCCGCCGGCGCCGACGACGCCCAGGATGGCCGCGGCCCGGATGTTGTTTTCCCAGCGGTAGAGCGTGTAACTCACCAGTTGCGGCAGCACCTGCGGCAAGGTCGCGTGGAGAAACACCCGCCCCTCGGGCACGCCGCGCACGCGCAATGCAAAGGCCGGTCCCTGGGGGGCGTTCTCGATCGCTTCGGCGAAGAGGCGGCCCAGCACGCCGGCGGTGTGCGCCGCCAGGGCCAGCGTGCCGGCCAATGGCCCGAGCCCCGCCGCAATCAGCAGCAGGGCGGCCCACATCAGTTCCGGCACGCTGCGCAGCGCATTGAGCACGAGCCGCGTCGGTGCCCGCCAGCGGGCCGGATCGCCCGCGTGCAACTTGCTGGCCGGCAGCGCCAGCAGCAGCGCGGCCGCCACCGCCAGCAAGGTGCCGACCACCGACATCGCCATCGTCTCCAGCACGGCCGGCAGCAGCTGGCGCAGGAAGGCCGGCTCCAGCGCGGGCGTCGCCAGTTCGGCCGCGAACCGGCCCATGCGCCGGAGCGACTCCAGCGACAGGAAGCGCGCCCACTGCAGGTCCAGCGACCAGAAGCTGGCGACCACCAGCGCGATGATCCCGGCCACCACCCAGCAGGCACGGCAGCGCGCGTCGAACAAGGGCGGCGGCAGCCGGTACACCTCGTTGGCGGCGGGACTGGGCGTGATCCTTGCCATGATCAGGCCAGCGCGCGCCGCAGCCAGGCGCTCAGACGGTCGGTGGCGGCCACCAGCAGCACGAATACCAGCAGCATGGTGCTCACTTCGGCGCCATTGAACATCTTCAGCGAGGTGTCCATCTGCTGCCCGAGTCCGCCGGCGCCGACGAAGCCGAGGACGGCCGAAGACCGGATCGCGCATTCCCAGCGGTACACGGTGTAGCTGGTGAGTTCGGCGGCGTTCTGCGGCAGCAAGCCGTAGAAGAACGCCTGGATCCGGCCGGCGCCGTTGCGCAGGAGCGTTTCGGTCGGATGGGCCTCGCCGCTCTCGAGGATCTCGGCGTAGACCTTGCCCAGCATCCCCGCATAGGTGAGGGCGATCGCCAGCACGCCGGCGGTGACGCCCAGGCCGACCACGCGCACGAACACCAGGGCCCAGATCAGCTCGGGCACGCTGCGCAGGACGACCAGCAGTGCCCGCACCGCGAAGCGCAGCGCCGCCGGCACTGGTGCCATGCGGCCGGCCAGCCCGGAGATCGACAGCGAGCGCACCGACAGCAGGGTGAGCGGCAGCGCCAGCACCAGGGCCAGCGCCAGTCCGGCGGTGGCGATGGCGACCGTGCGCCATGTCTCGCGCGCCACCAGGTGCAGGAATTCCGCATCCAGCCGGGGCGGCACGAAGCCGGCGAGGAAGCGCAGCGTCGGCTCCAGGCTGTCCGGCGCCAGCAGCACCCAGGGCTTGAATTCGGCCAGCACCAGCATCGGCCACAGCAGCACGCCGGCCGCCGCGAGCCAGAAGAGGCGGGGCGCCCACGCCGGGTCGCGCCGCGCCGGTTCACGCGCCAGGACGCCGTCCATGTCAGCGGCAGTGCATCACGACGGCGCGCGGCGGCGCCGGGACTTCGTCCAGGGGCGCCACCGCCGGCGCCGGCTCGTGCGCGTACAGCTCGCCAAGCAAGGCCGGCGTCACCTGCCCGGGTGGGAGGTCGAACACCAGCCGGCCTTCGCGCAGGCCGACGATCCGCGGGAAATGCTGCAGCGCCAGCGGCACGTCGTGCAAGGTCGCCACCAGCGTCGCCCCGCTGTCCCGCGCCCACTGCGTCAAGGTGGCCAGCGCCTGGTGCGCGCGCGCCGGGTCCAGCGCCGACAAGGGCTCGTCGACGAGCACCAGCCGCGCCTGCGAGAGCAGGGCGCGGGCCAGCCCCACGCGCTGGCGCTCGCCGCCGGACAGCCGGTCCACCCGCGCGAACAGCTTGTCGGCCAGGTCGAACCGCGCCAGTGCCGCGTCGGCCTGCGCGATGCCGGTGGGATAGAACAGGCTGCGCAAGGCGTGCCACAGGCCGATGCGGGGCAGCCGGCCGGCCAGCACCGCCGTCACGACGCGCTGGCGCGGTGGCAGTGGCGGTACCTGCGGCGCGAGGAACAGCTCGCCCCGCAGGCGCTGGCGGTCGCGGCTTGACAGGCGCCAGGGATCGCGGGCGTCGAGCGTGAGGCCGCCGCCCGAAGGTTGCAGCGCGCAGGCCAGCAGGTGCAGCAACGTGGTCTTGCCCGCGCCGGAAGGGCCGATCACCGCGATCTGTTCGCCGGCCGCCAGCCGCAGGTCCAGCCCCTGCAGCGCCGCGGGCGCGGAGCTGGCGGCGGCCGGGTGCCGTCCGGACAATGACTTCAGCTCGATGTTCATGGACGAAGCCGCGACCCGGCCGTCACTTGAGCAGGCCGGCGCTGCGGGCGGCCGCTTCGATGCCACGGTAGTTCTCGGCGCGCGTCGCGATGAAGCGCGTTGCGCGCTGCAGGGCCAGGATCTCCCGGCCTTCTGGCGTCTCGGGGCTCAGCTCGGTGAAGGCTCGAACCAGCTGGTCGCGCCGCGCGGCCGGCATGTCGGCATGCACGCTCCAGTTGTAGTCGTAGTAGGTCGGCGTGGTGTGGAAGACGCGCACCTTCGCCGCGTCGACCTTCTTGTCAGCGATCAGCTTTTCCCAGACCGAGATGTTCAGGGCGCCGGCATCGACCTTGCCGGACGCGACGGCGGCCACGGTCGCATCGTGCGCTCCGGAGTAGGCCACGCGCTTGAGGTCGCGGTCGGGGGCGATGCCGGCCGCCAGCAGGAAGCTGCGCGGCATCAGGTGGCCGGAGGTGCTGGACGGCGAGCCGAAGCTCAGCGTGCGCCACTTGAGGTCCGCCAGCGAGCGGATCGCGGCGTTGGTGGTGATGAAGACCGAGCGGAACTGCTCGTCCTCCACGCGTTGCACCAGCGGGAGCACCTTGCCGCCGGAGCGCTGGTTGGCCTGCACGAAGGTGAAGCCGCCGAGCCAGGCGAGGTCAACCTGCCTGCTGGCCAGCGCCTCGACGGCGGCCGCGTAGTCGGTGACGGGGGTGAATTCCACCTTCACGCCCAGCCTGCTTCCGAGATAGGCGGCCAGCGGCGCCGTCTTGCGCGCCAGTTCGGTCGGCGATTCGTCCGGGATCGCGGTGATGCGAAACAGCTGCTGCGCCTGGACGGACACGGCGGCGGCCAGCAGAACGAACGCCAGCAACAGGCGTGGGAGGAGGGTGATCATGGGCAGGGGCTGCCCGGAATCGAGGGCAGCCGCCGATTAGACCGCAGGGCACTATGCCCCGCCGCCAGCGCGGCTACTGCGAAAACCGGCGAAAACGTCGCTGCGGTGCGGCTCGAAGAAATTGCGGTAACGGGCGTGGGCCAGCGCCGGGGCGGTGGCGTGGCTGGCGCCCCGCAGCACCCGGCGGCTGCCGAACCATGGCGCCGAATAGTCGCGATAGGGGTGCGGCGCGAAGCCGGGATACGGCTCGAAGGAACTGGCGGTCCATTCCCAGACTTCGCCCCAGCGGAACCCGGGCAGCGTGACCGCCGCGCATTCCCATTCGGCCTCCGTCGGCAGCCGCCGCCCGGCCCAGCGGCACCACGCGTCGGCTTCGTGCGCCGTGAGGTGCACCGCCGCCTGCGGCGGGGCGATGGGCAGCCAGCGGCCGCCGCGCCGCTGCTCCCAGTCACTTCCGGCACGCCGCAGCCGCGCCGGGTGGCGTGCCGGCTGGCCGCCGAGCCATTCCCAGCCGGCATCCGACCAGCACTCGCGCCGCTCGTAGCCGCCGGCCTCGACGAACGGCAGGAACCGCGCCCAGGTCACGGGCCGGGCGTCGATGCGGAATGCCTGCAGCGTCACTTCGTGGCTCTGCAGTTCGTTGTCGAAGGCGAAGCCCGCGCCGCCCGATCCCAGGCGAAATCGCTGGGCCGGCACTTCGAGTTCCGCCGCGGCCGCCGGGACGTCGCCGGGCGCAGGGGCCCTCACGGCGATGCCGAGGTTCTCAGCCATGTAGATCGCGGCTTCCGCATGCATCTCCTCGTGCACCGCGGCCAGCCGGAAGAAGTACAAGGCATCGTCGCCGGCGTCGGCGGGCAGGGCGTCCAGCAATTCCAGCGTCTGCGCCAGCGTGCGGGCGAGATAGTCCCGCGTTTCCTGCTCGCCGGGCAGCGGCAATTGCCAGCGGGTAGGGTGCGCGACGCGGCTGGAGTCGTACCAGGCGTCGGCCTGCGGCAAGAGCGAAGGCGGCCGGTCGTGCGCCGGATCGCAGGCCACGCCCAGCCCCAGTTCGCGATTGCGGGCGATCCACCACTCCTGGAACCAGGCGACGTGACCCAGCTCCCACAGCGGCGGATTGAGCTCGGGGGCATACGGAATTGCCGGGTACTCGGCGCCCAGGCCGGCGCGCACGTCGTCGGCCAGCGACAGCGTGCGCTGGCGCGCCGCCAGCAGCGCCGCGCGCACGGCCCGGGGCGCGCCCATGCGCAGCGCCAGCGCCTCGGGTGGAGCTGGCAAGCTATAAACGCGCGATGCCTCGTTCATCGGTCGTCATCGTAAGCCCCGCACTGGCTGCCGCCAACAACGGCAACTGGCGCACCGCTCGCCGCTGGCAGCTGCTGCTGGCACGGGAGCACCGGGTGCGCGTGGTGCAGCAGTGGCCGGATGCGGACGCGGCACGCGACACGCTCATGCTGGCGCTGCATGCGCGGCGGTCCGCCGATTCGATCGCAGCCTGGTCGCAGGCTCATCCGCGGCGCGGACTGGCGGTCGTGCTGACCGGCACCGACCTGTACCAGGACATCGCCACCGATCCGGCGGCGCAACGCTCGCTGGAACTGGCACAGCGCCTGGTGGTACTGCAGGAACTGGGCGCCCAGGCGCTCCCCGAATCCTGCCGGGACAAGGCGCGCGTGATCTTCCAGTCGACGCCGCAGCGCGCGACCGTCGCCAAGTCCGCCCGGCTGCTGCGGGCGGTGATGGCCGGCCACCTGCGTGCCGTGAAGTCCCCGCAGACGCTGTTCGAGGCGGCGCGGCTGCTGCGCGAGGACGACGACATCCGCATCGACCACATCGGCGACGCCGGCGATGCGGACCTGGGCGAACAGGCGCGCGCCACGGCGGCCGACTGTCCCAACTACCGCTGGCTCGGCCCGGTGCCGCATGCCCTCGCCCGGCAGCGCATCCAGCGGGCGCACGTGCTGGTGCACACCAGCGCCATGGAAGGCGGCGCCCACGTGATCATGGAGGCGGTGCGCAGCGGCACCCCGGTGCTCGCCTCCCGCGTCCCGGGCAACGTCGGCATGCTGGGCACGGACTACGGCGGCTACTTTCCCCACGGAGATGCGCCGGCGCTGGCGCGGCTGCTCGCCGACTGCCGCGCCGGCCAGACGGCGAAAGACCCCGCCCGCGGCCTGCTGGCGCGGCTGGCCGGACAATGCGCGATCCGCGCCCCGTTGTTCGACTCATCCGCCGAACGCGCCGCGCTGCTCCAACTCCTGCACGAACTCGACCGACCATGAACGCTGCCGTCCCGCCATCCGCCGCCGAACCCCGCCTCACCTCGCTGTCGCACGGCGGCGGCTGCGGCTGCAAGATCGCCCCCGGCGTGCTGTCGGAGATCCTCAAGGACACGGCCCGCCTGCCGGTGCCGCCGGAGCTGCTGGTGGGCATCGAGACGGCCGACGACGCGGCCGTGTACCAGCTCAACGACGAGCAGGCGCTGATCGCCACCACCGATTTCTTCATGCCGATCGTGGACGATCCGTTCGATTTCGGCCGCATTGCCGCCACCAACGCGATTTCGGACGTCTACGCGATGGGCGGCAAGCCGATCATGGCGCTGGCCCTGGTCGGCATGCCGATCAACGTGCTCGGCACGGCCACCATAGCCCGCATCCTGCAGGGCGGGGAGTCGGTGTGCCGCGCCGCGGGCATTCCCATCGCCGGCGGCCACACCATCGATTCGGTGGAACCGATCTACGGACTGGTGGCGCTGGGGCTGGTCCATCCCAGGCGCGTCAAGCGCAATGCCGCGGCCCGCGCCGGCGATGTCCTGGTCCTGGGCAAGCCGCTGGGCGTGGGCGTGCTGTCGGCGGCGCTCAAGAAGGAAAAGCTGGACGCGGCGGGGTACGAGCGGATGATCGCCACCACCACGCGCCTGAACACGCCCGGCCCCGAGCTGGCGGCGCTCGAGGGCGTGCACGCGCTGACCGACGTCACCGGTTTCGGCCTGGCCGGGCATGCGCTGGAACTGGCGCGCGGCGCCAGCCTGTCGCTGGAGATCGACTGGCGGCAGGTGCCGGTGCTGGAAGGCGTGCGCGACCTGGTGCAGGCCGGGCACGTCACCGGCGCCTCGGGCCGCAACTGGGCCGGCTACGGCGCCGACGTGGCGCTGCCGGAAGGCTTCGCCGCGGAAGAACGCGCGCTGCTCACCGACCCGCAGACCAGCGGCGGACTGCTCGTCTCGTGCTCGCCGCAGGCCGTGGACGAAGTGCTGGCCGTGTTCCAGCGGCATGGTTTCGGCACGGCCGCCGTGATCGGCAGCGTGCAGCCGCGAGGCGAATCGCGGGCGCTGGTCGTGCGCTGACCCGGCGGCGGCGCACCGGCGCGGGTCCCGCGCCGCGCCGCGGGTAAGATCGCGCCTCGCATGACCCCACACGCAGCCGCCGCGCTGCATGCCGCCAATCGCCGCGGCGTGCTCGCCATCTCCGCCGGCATGGCCAGTTTCGTCGTCAACGACACGCTCGTGAAGTACGTGAGCGAGACCTTGCCGGCGTCCCAGTTGATCTTCCTGCGCGGGCTGATGGCCTCCGCGCTGCTGCTGGTCGTCGCCCACTTCATGGGCGCGACGCGTCGGCTGGCGGACCTGGCCGACCGGCGCGTCCTGGGGCGGGCAGGACTCGACACCCTGGGGACGGTCGCGTACCTGCTCTCCCTGTTCCACATTCCGCTGGCCAACGCGCTGGCCATCAACATGGCCACGCCATTGGTGATCACGCTGCTGGCGGTGCTCGTGTTCCGCGAGCAGGTGAATGCCGGCCGCTGGCTGGCGCTGGCCGTCGGCTTCACCGGCGTGCTGCTGGTGGTGCAGCCGCGCGGCAGCGAGTTCAGCGGCTACGCGCTGCTGTGCCTGGCGGGCACGCTGTTCCATGCGAGCCGCGATTTCGCGACGCGGTTCATCGACCACACGATCCCGTCGCTGCTGATCACGCTGAGCACCGCCGTCGCCGTGACGCTGTTCACCGGCGCGTGGAGCCTGTTCGACCAGTGGGCGCCGGTCACGCCCGCGCAACTGGGACTGCTGGCCGCCGCGAGCGTGTTCCTCAGCGGCGGGTATTTCTTCCTCACCGTCGCCATGCGCGCCGGGGAAATGAGCCTGATCGCACCGTTCCGCTACAGCGGCCTGCTGTTCGGGATCGTCCTCGGCTACGTCGTGTGGGGGCACATCCCCAACGCACCGGCGTGGGCCGGCATCGCCCTGCTGCTGGGTGCGGGGCTGTGGGTGATGCGGGCGCGCTGATGTTCACCTTCGAGGCGGGCGTGCAGGGCCGCCAGGCTCATCGCGCCGCTCCTGCGCACAGCTCGTCGCGGTACAGCTGCTCCAGCACGCGCAGTTCGCCCGCATGGTCGAACGCCGGATCGGTTCGTTGCTTCACGAGCTCCAGCACTTCGAACGAGAAGCGCGCGGCGTCCTGCCGCCACGCAGCCTGCAGTTCTCTGTCCGGGTGGGTGCCGAGGCGCAGTTCGAACTGGATCCGGCCCAGCCGCGCGTGGACGTCACGGGCGCAGCCCACGCGGACGAGGCCGCTGGCGCGGTCGCGTACGGCGTAGACGCCCATCGGCGGGAAGGCGTCGCGCGCCTGGCGCGAGAGCGTGCGGCGCCGGGTCGCGTCCGGCTGGTGGATGGCTGCGGTCATTGGGCAGTCCCCGCGGTCGCTTCGTGGTCCGGGTCGGCGAGCCGAAGCAGGTGCTCGCGAATGTCGGCCGGCCACCGTCCGGTGTGCCCGCGGAATGCCTCGAGGTCGGCGGCGAACAAGGCACGCGCCGCTTCCTCGAAACCGGCCCGGTCGCCGGCGATCGCGACCATCACCTTGTAGCTGCGCTCCTGTGCGCGGCGCAGGCGCTCGCGCGCCGAGCCGGCCCGGCGCGCCTCCTGCACCAGCCGGCGCAGCACGACGGAGGCTCCGCCCGGCTGAGATGCGAGCCAGTCCCACTGGTCGGGCAGCAGCGTGACCTCGCGCGCCACCACGCCCAGGCGGGGACGTCCGCGGCCGCGCGGGGCCGCCGGCTGCGGCTCGGCCCGGTAGCGGGCGCGCACTTGTGCTTCGTCGCCGCGCAGGTCCAGGTCCACCTGGCTGCCGGTCGCGTCGCTGAAGGCGAGCAGGGGCCCGGAGCGATCGCCCGCCCGCACGGCGGCCACCGCGACGTCCTCCAGCGGTCCCGAAGCAAGGCGGCGCGCGCCCGAGAACACCGTGTAGCTGTGGGCGGGGTCGTATTCCATGCCTGGAATATTACCCGGATTAAATTGTCGGCGTCAATATCACCCGGGTAAAAATAGGCCCGCTCACTCCAGCGAACACTGGTTGGCCAGGTCGCTGCCGGCGCGGGCAACGCTCTTGCTGCCGGGCGGTTGCCGCTTGCCTGTGCTCTCCACCCAGCGCTCCAGCGCCAGGAAGGCTTCGCGGTAGCACGGCGCGATCGGGCGCAGGCGGTCGGGAAACAGGTCGTAGAGCTGGTCCACGTGATTGCCGCCCTCCACGACGTAGTAGCGGTGCAGGTGGCCGCGCCCGGCCTTGCCGACCAGCGCTGCGTAGTTGTCCGAGTTGGTGGCGATCGGCAGCAGCGCATCGAGCGTGCCGTGCAGCGTCAGCATCGGCTTGCCGATGCGGCCGGTGAGGGAGATCCTCGACACCGCGTCGCGGACCGCCTGCGGGCGATCGGCGTACCGGTAGTCGGCATCGCAGTACGGCGTGCCCGGCTGGCAGAAGGCGACGCCGCCGTTCAGCGTGCCGTCGTAGGTCGGGTCCATTTCCTCGCGGTAGGTGCGCTGCGTCAGGTCCCAGTAGACCGAGTAGTGGTGCTCCCACAGGAACTCCGAGCCGCGCGCATAGCCGGCGGCGATCATCTGCTCGTACGCGTTGGCGTCGCCCGTCGCCCGCCACGCGGGATACCAGCGCAGTGCCGGCGGCAGCGAGGTGAAGATGTTGGGCCCTTCGGGGCGCCAGGAGACGCCTTCCCAGTCGACGCCGCCGTCGTAGAGGTCTGGCCGGTTTTCCAGGGCGTGGCGGGTCAGGTAGCCGCCGTTGGACAGGCCCGTCATGTACGTGTAGGTCGGTCCGGCGCCGTAGCGTTGCCGCACCACTTCCTTGGCGGCGACCGTGAGTTCGCTGACGCGCTGGTGCCACTCGGCGATCGCGTCGCCGGGCGCGACCCCGTCGTTCTGGAAGCTGGTGCCGTTGTTGCCCTTGTCGGTCGACGCATAGGCATAGCCGCGGGCGACGAACCAGTCGGACAGCAGATAGTCGTTTGCATATTGCCGGCGCACGCCGGGTGCGCCGGTGATCACCAGCTTGCCGTTCCAGTTGTCGGGAAGGCGGATGACGAACTGCGAATCGTGGAACCAGCCGAAGTAGCCGTTGCTCGTCGACGTGTCCGGGAAGTAGCCGTCGATCTGGATGCCGGGAACGGCGCCGGGCGGGTTGCGCGTGGCCTGCGAATGCAGGGCGCCCCAGTCGCTCGCGTCCGTGCGGTTCACGGCGACCAGGTACTTCGTCGTAAGGTCCGCCAGGCAGATCTTGTCCTGCTTCTCGGCGCCGGGTACCTGGAGGGCGCCGATGTTCGCGCACGTCGGCGACGGGACCTGTGCGTGCGCGGCGCCGGCGGCCAGTGCGAGGATCGTGGCTGCGATTCGCAGGTTCATGCGGTTCTCCTGTATCGCGGCCTTTATAGGAGAGCGAAGGGCATCGCCGGCACGGCGCGCCGGGAATCCGTCACGGTGGCGCGACCGGAGGCGCAGGATGCGCGCGCGGCCTACGCCGCCGATCAACGGCGGCCTACAGCGGCGGCCTACAGCGGCGGCCCGCGATGGTGCGCGGCTGCGCGGTCGGCCCGGGCGCCGGTGCCGCTCAGGTTCCGCAGAAAGTCCGGTAGCACGCCGTGACGGCGGCCGGGGCCGGCTCGGCATAGGCGGCGTCCTCGGGCCGCTCCTCGAACGGACGGCGCAGCGCGGCCAGCAGGCGTTCGAACGGGCCGAGGTCGCCACGTTCGGAGGCCGCCTCCAGCGCTTCCTCCACGCGGTGGTTGCGCGGAATGATCCAGGGGTTGGCGCGGCGCATGACGGCGGCGCGCATCGCGGGCGGCAGCGCATCCTCGGCCGTCCACCTCGCGCGCCAGCGGGCCAGCCATTCCTGCAGCGGCTCGTCCTGCGCGAACAGCGCCAGCAGGGGCGCATCGTTGCCTTCGGCCGCGTCGGCCAGCCGCCGCCACCCGAGCGTGAAGTCGACGCCTTGCGCCTGCAGCAGCGCGAGCCACTCGTTGGCCAGCGCACTGTCGGCCGCTTCCCTCGCCCCCTCGCCGTCCCCCAGGCCCAGCTTGACGCGCTGGCCGCGCAGCAGGGCGGCCTGGTAGTGGCCGGGGAAGGCCTCGAGCACCGCCGTGGCCTGGGTCACCGCCTCGGCGGTCGCGCGCGCGTCGTCGCCGCTCGCCATCAGCGGCAACAAGGCCTCGGCCAGCCGGGCCAGGTTCCACTGGGCGATCGCCGGCTGGTTGGCATAGGCGTAGCGGCCGTTCTGGTCGATCGAGCTGAACACGGCCTGCGGGTCATAGCTTTCCATGAACGCGCAGGGGCCGTAGTCGATGGTCTCGCCCGAGATCGTCATGTTGTCGGTGTTCATCACGCCGTGGATGAAACCGGCGTTCATCCACTGCGCCACCAGCATCGCCTGGCGTTGGCTGACGCGCTCCAGCAGCGCGAGGTAGCGCCCGGTCGCGCCGTCAAGGTCCGGATCGTGGCGGCGGATCGCGTAGTCGGCGAGCTGGCGCAGCTTGTCGACCTCGCCGCGCGCCGCGAAGAACTGGAAGGTGCCCACCCGCAGGTGGCTGGCCGCCACCCGTGCCAGCACGGCACCCGGCAGTTCCCTGTCGCGCCAGACCGGCTCGCCGGTGGCGGCTACGGCCAGGGCGCGCGTGGTCGGAATGCCCAGCGCGTGCATCCCTTCGCCGACCAGGACCTCGCGCAACATCGGGCCCACGGCGGCCTTGCCATCGCCGCCGCGCGAAAAAGGCGTGCGGCCGGACCCCTTGAAGGCGATGTCGCGGCGCCGGCCCTGGCGGTCCAGGACCTCGCCCAGCAGCAGGGCGCGCCCGTCGCCGAGCTGCGGCGAGAAACCGCCGAACTGGTGGCCGGCATACGCCTGGGCGAGCGGATCGGCGCCTTCGGGAACCGCGTTGCCGGCGAAGATCGCCGCACCGGCGTCGCTCAGCAGGGCGGCACGGTCCAGGCCCAGTTCGTCGGCCAGCGGCTCGTTGAGGAACAACAGCTTCGCCGCCGGCGCCGGTGCCGGTTTCCAGGGCAGGTACAGACCGGGAAGCTCGCGGGCATAGGTGTTGTCGAAGCGGAACAAGGGCTTGCCGGCGGTGTGCATGGCCGCAGTCTGCCAAAGTGCGGGCGGCGGCGCTGTCGGCCGGCGCCATGACCTCGTTCGCCGCGCGACGGTGGGCGCTGCCCAGGCCAGGCGGCGAGCGCAGCAGCGATGATCGGGGCCATGAACCGGATCGAACCGGAGTTCCTCGTGTCGGCGCAAGCCGAGCAGGAGTGGATCGCCCGCTGCCTCGCAGCCGGCCTCGAGCAGCCGCGCCTGGCCCTGGTGCATTACGAAGCGCCTGCCGTCATCTACGGGCGCAGCAGCACGCCCGCCGCCCCGGCCCTCGAGCGCGCGCGCGAGGCGGGCTGCAGCGTCCTGCAGCGGCCGAGCGGTGGCGGGGCGGTCCTCGCCGGCCCGTGGATGCTGGGCGCCGCGCTGCTGGTGCCGGCGGCCTCGCCGCTCGCCGCCGCCGGGATCGTGGGAGCCTTTCGTCAGTTCGGCGCCGCATGGGCCCGGGCGCTCGAATCCCTGGGCTTCGCCTGCAGTGAGGCCGGGCCGGCCGAGGCGGCCGTGCAGAACCGGCTGGCGGTGGAACTCGGCGTCAACTGGGTCTGTTTCTCCGGCCTCTCGCACGGCGAGCTCGTGGACGACGGCGGGCGCAAGGTGCTGGGCCTGGCTCAGTGGCGCGGGAAGTGGGGCGTGCTCCTGAGCGCGGGGCTGCTGCTGCGGCCGGTGCCCTGGGACCTGCTCGGGTGGGTTCACCTGGGGTCCGCGTCGTGGAGCCTGGGATACCCGACCTCTGGCGGGATCGACGTGGATCCCGGCGCGCTCGGACCTGAGCTGGCACGTGCGCTGTGGGCGGCCTCGGGCGCGCCCGGGTAAGAAAGTGTGACGAGGCCGGCTTGCTCCACAATGGCTGGTCCGTTCCGCATCCCATGCACACTGCCGCCTTCCGACGACTGGCCTTCGGCAGCAAACGACTGGTTCGCCTGTTTCCGGCGCTTGGCGCCGGCACCTATCTCGCGCTCGGCACGCTGTGGATCTGGCTCTCGGACCGCGTCGGGGAACGGGTGTTTGCCACCGTCGGAAGCCTCACCGCGTACCAGACGTGGAAGGGCGTGGGTTTCGTGGTCGTGTCGGCGGCCGTCGTCTACCTGCTCCTGTACCTGGCGAACCGGGCCCTGGCGCGGGATCTCGCCGCCCGGACGGCCGCACGGCGCCAGCTCGAAGCGGCGAACCAGGAGCTCGATGCACGGGTGCAGGAGCGCACGCGGGCGCTGGAATCCGCCAATCGCGCGCTGCAGATGTTCACCCATGCGGTGGCACACGACCTCTCGTCGCCGGCCGGCCGGCTGCAGGGGTTCGCCCAGGCGCTTGGCCATGCCGTGAGCGCGGGCGACTACGACAAGGTGACGCACTATGCCGCGCGGATCGACGCCAATGCGCGGCTGATGCAGCAGATCATCGACGGCCTCCTGCAGTTGTCGCGCGCCGAGCGGATGGGACTGGAGCGGGTCCCCGTCGACTGCGACGCCCTGGTGCGCGAGCTGCTCCAGGAGTTGCAGGTGGCGCCCGCCGTGCGGATCGAACTGGCGCCGCTGGGGATCGTCCAGGCCGACAGCGCCGGATTGCGCCAGGTGTGGACCAACCTGCTATCCAACGCGCTCAAGTATTCGGCGCATGCGCCCGCACCGGTCGTTCGCATTGCCGCCGCCGACCTGGCGGGCGAGCGCGTCTTCAGCGTCGCCGACAACGGCATCGGCTTCGGCCCGGAAGAGGGCCAGCGCCTGTTCGACCTGTTCACGCGCCTGCCTTCGGCCCGGGCGTTCCCCGGTTCCGGGGTCGGGCTCATGATCGTCAAGCGGACCATCGAGCGCCAGGGCGGGCGCGTCTGGGCCGAAGGCGCGCCCGGACGTGGCGCGACCTTTTGGTTCTCGCTGCCCGCCGCCCGGCCCGCCTGCCTGGATGAATGAACAGGGCCGCCGCAGCGCGCTGTTGACCTGCATCGAAAAATTGTCACGGGCCGGCGACGGGCGCCGCGGCTCCTGCTCTAATGTGCTTGCCGGCCCGCGCACAAGGCGGGCCGCGCGACCTGCGTAGCAACCATCGAAACTCAGGAGCATCTCCAATGAAGATCGAGGTCATCGGGCACGTGCAGAACAGCTCCATCCCGGCGGGCTTTCCCGTCTGCACGGAGCTCACCCCCTCCAACGTCGGCAACATGAGCGCGCGCATCCTGGCCGTGATGAGCGCCACGCCGCAAGCTTCCAGCAGCGATATCCGCAGCCTGATCGCGGCACGCTTCGAGAAGCGCTACGAAAACCTGGAAGACTTCGCCGGCAAGCTGCAGTTCCTGGTCGGTACCGGCCACCTGCAGGAAGAGGAAGGGATGTTCGCCGTCACCGAGAAAGGCGCTTCCCTGGTGACCTGGATCAACTCGGCCCGGCCGCAGATGCTCGAACGCTCGACGTCCGCCAACGCCGGCGACGTGCCGCACTGAGCGCCGCCGCGCGCGGGCGGCCCGGGGCGCCGCCGTGACGTCGCGCATCGATTGCTTTTCGCGCAGCTACGGCGAGGCGCGCTCCAGGTTCCTGGAGGCGGCGACCCGCCGCGGGCTGCAGGTGGGCTCGCACGTACTGCCGCGGCCAGGCGCCGACGGCGAGACGCTGGCGATGGATCTCGCCGTGCTGGGGCCCGCCGCCGCGCAAGCGCTGCTGATCGTGTCCAGCGGCTGCCATGGCATCGAAGGCTACGCTGGCTCGGGAGCGCAGGTCGCGCTGCTGCTCGACAATGAACTCGAAGCGGCTGCCCGCGAGCGCGGCGTCGCGGTGCTGTTCATCCACGCGCTCAATCCGCACGGATTCTCCTGGGGCAGCCGCGTGACCGAGGACAACGTCGACCTCAATCGCAACTTCATCGACTTTTCGCGGACGCGGCCGGTCAATCCGGACTACGAGCGGATCGCGCCGCTGCTCGTCCCCCGCCAGTGGCCTCCTCCCGCGATGAACACCTTGCGCCTCGCCGCTTTCGTCGCCCGCTATGGAATGCGCGCGCTGCAGGCCGCGGTGTCGGGCGGGCAGTACGTGGATCCGGACGGCCTTTTCTTCGGCGGCCACGCGCCGACATGGAGCAACCTGGCGCTGCGCCGCGCGCTGCGCGAGTTCGGCGCGGGGCGCGCGCGCATCGCCTGGATCGACGTGCACACCGGACTCGGCCGCCGCGGCGGCAGCGAGCGCATCCTCGCGGCACGGCACGACGCAGCGACCGTGGCGCGAGCCCGGGCGTGGTGGGGCAGCGCGGTCACCTCGACGCAGGACGACACTTCGTTGTCGCCCGCACTGCACGGGCAGATGTGATCCGCCGTCTACGACGAATGCCCGCAGGCGCAGTACACCGGCGTCGCGGTGGAACTCGGGACCGCGCCGCGGCTGCAGGTGTTGCAGGCGCTGCGCGCGGACCTGTGGCTCGCCCGGCACCCGGACGCGCCGTCGTCGCTGCGGCGCTCGATCAAGCAGCGGATGCGGCGCGCGTTCCACGTCGAAACCGACGGCTGGAAGCGCCATGCCGTCGGCGAAACGAGCAGTGCCGTGCGGGCGGCGCTGGACGGGCTGGCCGGCGCGCCGTGAGCAGGGACGCCCGGGCCTTCCCCTATTTCGGGCGCGAGCCCATCTTCCCCTGCAGCACCGCAACCAGGTGCTGCTTGGCCTCCTCGAGCTGCGCCTTGTCGGCGTCGTGCACCTTGCGGAAGAACGCCGCGCACTCGGGCGAGCTGGCCGCCTCGGCGTCCTTGATGTACTGGTCGTAGGCGAGCAACGCCTGCGCCTTGTTCTGCATGAGGGTGATCCAGTCGTAAGCGAGATCGCTCAGCGGGTGCGGATCGGAAGCTCTTTCCTGCATGGCGGTATTCCTTCGACTTCGTTACGCCGGCTGGCCGGCCATCAGCTCGCTCTTGCGGGCTTCGAGCTGCCGCGCCAGGCCCATGAGGTCCAGCCCCTGGGTCTTGCGCGCCTTCGGGAACATCTTTTCCCGTTCGTCGTTGACGTGGTGCAGGATCGCGTCTTCGAGTTCCAGCATCAGCTTGGCGTTGGCCGGCTCGGCGTCCAGCTTCGCGATGAGCTCGCGCGCCTCCCGGTGTTCGCGCTCGCCCTCCTGCAACAGCTTGTCGTCGCCGGTCGCCCGGCCGAACGCCGGATAGAAGATCTCTTCCTCGACCTGCATGTGCACGAGCAGTTCCTGGCTGATCTGCCGCGCCAGCAGCTTCTGCCGCGAGGCGTCGTGGGCGGCCTTGTACTGCTCGAAGAGCCGCATCACCTCGTTGTGGTCCTCGTCGAGCAAGGTGCATGCGTCGTCGTATTGCGCCATCGTGTTCTCCTGGAGTGATTGATTGCGCCAACGGTACGCCGGGCCGGCGTGCGGCAGGGCTCCGCCCGGTCGGCGCCGTGTGTAGTCGGCGGCCTACGGAAGGGCACCGTCGCGCTTGGCGGCGGTCGAGCGGGGCGGGTCCCGCCGGTATATCGTCCGCCAATGCAAGAGTTCGACTCATCCGATGTGGCCCGGCTGCGTACCGGACTGGCGGTCGCCCTGCGCGCCGCCGCGCACCATGGCCTGGCCGAGGGCGTCTGCAACCACTTCAGCATCGAGCTGCCCGACGCATCCGGGCGCTTCCTGCTCAATCCGCGCGGCTTGCTGTGGAGCGAGGTGCAGGCCGACGACGTCGTGATGGTCGACGCGCAGGGGCGGCAACTCGCGGGCCGCCATCCGGTGGAGCCGACGGCGATGTTCATCCACGCGGCCGTCCACCGCCTGTGCCGCCAGGCCTGCGTCCTGCACACGCACATGCCGTATGCCACCGCGCTGGCGCTGACCGGTCAAGGCGCGCTCGACACGACGCTGTCGCAGAACGCGATGCGGTTCCACGAACGCGTGGCGGTCGATCGCACCTACAACGGTCTCGCGCTCGACTCCGGCGAGGGCGAGCGCATAGCGAGGGCGATGCAGGGCCGGGACGTGGCGTTCCTCGGCAACCACGGCGTGATCGTGTGCGGCGCCCGCATCGACCACGCGTACGACGACCTGTACTACCTGGAGCGCGCCTGCACCCACGAAGTGCTGGCCCGATCCACCGGCCTGCCGCTGCGCCAGGCCGATCCGGCGCTCGCGCGCCGTGTCTGCGAGCAGACCATGGGCGAGCGCCTGCAGTCCGAGCTGTTCTTCGAGGCGCTGGCGCGCACCGTCTGAGCCGCGAGGCGCGGGGCGCCGGAAGCCATGCCTGGCCCGCGGCCGGCGCGGCCGCGCGCCTTCAGGAAGGCCGCTCCTGACGCGGCGCCTTTTCCACCTTCTCGTCGTTGGTCGTGGCGCGGGAGCCCTTGAGGTGCATTTCCACGTCGCTGGCGTTGTCGCCCACGGCCCCCACGGCCTCGCGCAGCTGCTCGTGGGTGATGTTCAGCTTGCGGACCCACTGCTCGCACCTGGCCTTGTCGTTCAGGTCGATCCGGTCGGGCTTGTCGCGGCTGGCTTCGTTCATGAGGCTCTCCTTGTCAAAAGCGTCCAGCGAGCATAGGGAGGCGGCGCGACCGGGGGTGTAGGCCGAGCCCTCATTCGCGCCGGGCGAGGGCAGCCCGAGTGCGCAAGTGGCTGGGGGCCGCACTCGGCTATCCGGAGGCGGCGGCGCGAGTGAGCTTATGCTGGGAGGCTGCTCGAGAAGCGCCGCCGGCGGCGGCCAGACCTTTGCCCCAGTCATGACCATCAAGTCGCGCATTCGCACCATCCCGCACTATCCCAGGCAGGGAGTGATGTTCCGGGACATCACCACGCTCCTCAAGGACCCGGTCGGGTTCCGGGTCACCATCAACGAGTTCGTGCATCGTTACACGGGCGTGAGGATCGACAGGATCGCCGCGATCGAGTCGCGCGGCTTCATCATCGGCGCGGCGCTCGCGTACCAGCTCGGTCTGGGTTTCGTGCCGATCCGCAAGAAGGGCAAGCTGCCAGGCCCCACGAAAGGCCACGACTACGAGCTCGAATACGGGACCGACCGCATCGAGATCCACCTCGACGCCATCGACAAGGGGGACCGGGTCCTGCTGGTGGACGACCTGATCGCCACGGGCGGAACCGCCGAAGCCGCAGTGGCGCTGATCGAGTCCATGGGCGGCTCCATCGTCGAATGCTGCTTCGTGATCGATCTGCCGGAGCTCGGCGGCCGGCAGCGGCTCGAGGCGCGCGGCCAGAAGGTGTTCGCCTTGTGCGATTTCGAAGGCGCCTGAGACTCGGGTGATGCGAATCCTCATACTCGGCGGCGCCGGCCTCACCGGCCCGCACCAGGTCCGGTACGCGCTGGCGCGGGGCCATTCGGTCACCCTGTTCAACCGCGGCCGCACGCCCCTGCCGCCGGACCTGGCCGGCGTCGAGCAACTGCAGGGAGACCGGGCGGCGGGCGACCTGTCGGCGCTGGAGGGACGCACCTGGGACGTCTGCATCGACAACCCGACGACGCTGCCCGCCTGGGCGCGCGACGCGACGCAGCGGCTCGCCGGCAAGGTCGGGCGCTACATCTTCGTGTCGACGATCTCGGTCTATGCCGACCTGGGCCGGCCAGTCGCCGAGGACGACCCGCTGTCGCCGTATGCCGGATCCGATCCGTACGCCGAAACCATGGACTCGCTGCGCGCCTCCGGCTTCGAGCTGTACGGCCCGCTCAAGGCCGCGTCGGAGCGCGAGGTGCAGCGGCGCTTTCCCGCCGCGGCGGCGATCGTGCGTCCCGGCCTGATCGTCGGTCCCGGCGATGCGAGCGACCGCTTCACGTACTGGCCCGTGCGCGTGCGCCGCGGCGGCGAAGTGCTGGCGCCGGGCTCGCCCCACGACCCGGTGCAGGTGATCGACGCGCGCGACCTGGGCGAGTGGATCGTCCGCCTGGCGGAGCAGGGCGCGGCCGGCGTGTTCAACGCCACCGGGCCGCACCCGGGGCTCTCGTTCGGCGCGCTACTGGAGACCTGCCGCGACGCGATCGGCGCGGACGCGACGTTCACCTGGGTGCCGGCGGAATTCCTGGCGGCCCAGCAGGTCGCCGAATGGACCGACCTGCCGGCCTGGGTGCCGGCGGACGGCGCCATGGCGGGCATGATGCGCGCCGACATCGGCCGCGCGCTGGGCGCCGGACTCACGTTCCGGCCGCTGGCTCAGACCGTGCGCGACACACTGGCCTGGTTCGACGGGCTTCCGGCGGAGCGCCGCGCCGCATTGCGCGCCGGCCTCGCCCCGCAGCGCGAGCAGGCCGTGCTGGCCGCGTGGAAGGCGGCGCAGGCGGCGCGCTAAGCCTGCGAGGGGGAATTTCTCCCTCCCCCTCTGGGGGAGGGCAGGGCGGGGGCTCTCGCCGCTTACTGGTCGACCACGAACCCGTCGAAGTGCGGCCGCATGGAGATCGGCTTGACCAGCGGCGGCCGGATCTTCTGCGCGTCGGGCAGCACGTTCATGCCCAGGCCGGGGCCCGAGGGAATGTCCACGAAGCCGTTGTCGGGCAGCGGCACCTTGTCGACCACGTTGCTGCCCAGGTGTTCGGGCCGCGACTCGAAGATGCCGGCCTCGAAGCCGGTGGCGTATTCCTGGATCGCGAAGTTGGGGATCGCGGCGGCCAGCTGCAGGCAGGCGGCCAGGCCGATCGGAGAGAGCGGGTTGTGCGGCACCACCTGGACGTGGTGCGCCTCGGCAATGGCGGCCACCTTCTTCGCGCCGGTGATGCCGCCGCACAGGCACAGGTCGACCCGCGCGAACTCGACGCCGCCGCGCGCCATCAGGGTCTGGAACTCGTAGATGTTGGCGAAGCGCTCGCCGGTGGCGATCGGAATGCCGATCTTCTCGGCCACCCGCGCCATTCCGTCCGGGCCTTCAGGGCGGATCGGGTCCTCGATGAACATCGGATGCGTGTCCTCGATGCCGCGCGCGAACGTGATCGCCTCGGCCGGCGTGAGCCGGCGGTGGATCTCGATCAGCAGGTCCACCCGGTCGCCCACCACCTCGCGCATGCGGCGGGTGTTGTCGATCGCGTCGCGCATCTTCTTGATGTGCGTCTTGAAATAGACCTTGTCGTTGCCTTCGTCCAGGAATGGGTTGAGGTGGCCAAAGGCGTTGAAGCCGGCCTCCATCTTGGCCTGGCATTCGACCAGCATCTTCTCGATGCTGTGCTCGTAGATGTGGCCGTAGATGCGCGCCCTGGTCCGCGCCGCGCCGCCGAGCAGCTCGTAGATCGGCACGTTCAGGGCCTTGCCCTTGATGTCCCACAGCGCGATGTCGATCGCCGAGATCGCGGCGTTCTCCGCCAGCCCGGTGAAGTAGCTGAAGCGGTGCATCACGTTCCAGTGATGCTCGATCGCGAAGGCTTCCTTGCCTTCGAGGTACTCGGCGAAGCGCCGGATGCAGGCCCCGGCCGCCTCGATGTGGCCCCAGGTTCCGGCCTCGCCGTAGCCGACGATGCCCTCGTCGGTGGTCACCCGGGCGTACATGAACTGCCCCACGTGCAGGGGCTCGATTTTCGTGATCTTCATCTTCTCTTTCGCGAACGGTGGTGTCAGTCCACCTTGATCTGCGCCTTCTGGATCAGGGCGCCCCAGCGCTGCGCTTCGGTCTCGAGGTGGCGCGTCGCTTCGGCCGGCGTCATGGACACCGGCTCGGCGCCCGCGGCCAGCAGCTTCTCGCGCACGTCGGGCCGCTTGATCATCTTCTGCACCTCGGCATGCAGGTAGCCGACGACCTCGGGCGACGTGCCTTTCGGCGCCGCCAGGCCGAACCAGTTGGCGATGCGGAACTCGGGGAAGCCCGCTTCGGCAGCCGTGGGCACGTTGGGCAGCGACGACAGGCGCTTCGTGTGCGCGACGGCCAGCGGACGCATGCGGCCCGAAGCCATCTGCGCCGCGACCGTCGGCGCGGCGGTGATCAGCACTTCCACCTGCCCGCCCAGCAGGTCCTGCACCGCGGGGCCGGAGCCCTTGTAGGCCACGTGGGTCATCTCGATGCCGGCCACGCTCTTGAGCAGTTCACCGGCGATGTGCGGGCCGCTGCCGGCGCCGCCGGAGGCGAAGTTCAATTTGCCGGGCTGCGCCTTGGCCAGGGCCACCAGTTCGCGCAGGTTCTTCGCCGGGACGTTGGAATTGACGACCAGCACGTACGGCGCCTCGGCAAAGACGGTGACCGGCGCCAGGTCCCTGATCGGGTCGAACGGCAGCTTGGGAAAGAGCGACGGCACGATCGTCTGCGTCATCTCGTTGGCCAGCAGCGTGTAGCCGTCCGGCGCCGCCTTGGCGACGTGGCCGGTCGCGATGGTGGTGCTGCCGCCGCCCTTGTTCTCGACGATGAAGGTCTTGCCGGTGGCGGTGCTCAGCGACTGCGCCGCCATGCGGGCGACGATGTCCGTGGTGCCGCCGGGGGCGTACCCGACCACCAGGGTGACCGGTTTGGACGGATAGGCCTGGGCGTGAGCCAGGAGCGGCAGCGCGGCCAGCGCGAGCATGAGGCCGCGGCGCGACAGGAATTTGGGCGAACGGTTCACTGGTGTCTCCTCGTGGGCAGGCTGCAGCCCGCAGCCCGTCGGAAAACTGTACGTCTCCATCCGGCTGAATAATTGCGTCCGCCCTGACATCATTCTTCAACTGGATTTCACAATGACAGCGATCGCCAACGCCTCCGCGGAGATGGCCTTCTTCCATGTCCTGATCCGCTGCGGCAGCCTGTCGGCCGCCGCCCGTGAACTGGGGCTCACGACGCCGGCGGTGAGCCGGCGCCTGGCACTCCTCGAATCGCGCCTGGGCGTGCAATTGCTCAATCGCACGACCCGGCGCATCGGGCTGACGCCGGAAGGGGAGGAGTACCTCACCGAGGCCAAGCGCATCCTGGCCGACATCGACGACCTGGAGCAGCACCTGAGCCGCTCGACGGGGCAGCCGCGTGGCCTGCTGCGGGTGAACGCGACGCTGGGCTTCGGGCGCAGCCATGTGGCGCCGGTGATCTCGAAATTCTGCAAGGCGTATCCGCAGGTGCAGGTGCAGTTCCACCTGTCGGTGACGCCGCCGCCGCTGTCCGAGGACGAGTTCGACGTCTGCGTGCGCTTCGGCGAACCGCCCGACGCGCGCATCATCGCGCGCAAGGTGGCCGCCAACCGGAGGCTGCTCTGCGCCGCGCCGGCCTACCTCGCGCGGCACGGCACCCCGCGCACCCCGGCCGACCTCGGGCGCCACAACTGCATCAGCATCCACCACGGCGACGAGGCGTACGGGTTGTGGCGGCTGACCTCGGGGCGCCGCAGCGAGGCGGTCAAGGTCACCGGCTCGCTCAGCACCAACGACGGCGACATCGCGGTGGCGTGGGCGCTGGACGGCCACGGCATCCTGATGCGCGCGGAGTGGGACATCGCCAAGTACCTGCGCAGCGGGCGGCTGCGCCCGGTGCTGGAGAACTACGCAACGCCGCCGGCGGACATCTATGCGGTCTATCCGCAGCGGCACCAGAAGTCGCGCCGCGTCACCGCGTTCGTGGACATGTTGTGCGCGGCACTGGATTCGGCGGCGCGCCGGAACGCGGCGCCATCCTGACCCCGCGTCAGTGCCGGTCGAACTTCGTCGACAGCACGATCGCGCTCTGCGTGCCCTCGACGCCGTCGATCGAGCCGATCGCGTCGAGCACGACATCGATTTCGCCGGTGGTCTCCGCCTCGATCAGCGCCATGTAGTCGAAGATGCCGCTGATGGCGAACACGGCACGCACCTGGGAGATGGCGTGCAGCGCCTGCACCACGGCTTCGCCGCGCTTCGGGTCCGCCCGGAGCAGCGCGTGGACCTTCATGCGACCGCGCAGCGCGTCTTCGCTGAGGCGCACGGTGTAGCCGGCCACGATGCCGGCCTTCTCCAGGCGCTTGAGCCGCTCCACCACCGTCATGCGGGCGACCTGGAGCGCCCGGGCGAGGGCGGCCGTGGGCGTGCGGGCGTCCTCGCGCAGCAGGGCGAGGAGCCTGCGGTCCATGTCGTCAAGCTGGAAAACGCGCTGCATGGGTTGCCTCTGACGTACGTCAAACAAACGAATCGGTCTGGGAGGAATTCGATCGAATCGACGGCTCCTTACGTCGATTCGCAAGAATTTTCCCGGCGGATCGTCATTTTGCAGCTTTACTCTGGCAGGCAAGCTTTCTAGAGTGCGGCAATGCGCGCGGCCGGAGTTCGCGGCACCGCCAGCGGCCCGCCGCGCGGAATCAGGCATGAACCAACCCATCGACTGCAGCTGCTGCCGCAGAAACGCAACAGGAGACATTTCGTGAAGGTCATCGTCATCGGCGGGGGCTGGTCCGGCTGCGCGGCGGCCGTCTCGGCCGCGCGGCAAGGCGCCCAGGTCACGCTGCTCGAACGCACCGACGCGCTGCTGGGCACCGGCCTGGTCGGCGGCATCTTCCGCAACAACGGCCGCTTCACGGCCACCGAGGAGATGATCGCCATGGGCGGCGGCGAGATGTTCCACGCCATGGACGCCTGCGCCTTGCACCGCGACATCGAGTTTCCGGGGCACAGGCACGCGTCGCTATACAACATCTCCACCATCGAGCCGCAGGTGCAGCGCGCGCTGGCCGCCGCCGGCGTCGACGTGCGCTACCAGGTCCGCATCACCGACGTGGAACTGGACGGCCGCCGCATCGTGGCCGTGAGGACGAAGAAGAACGAAGGCGACCTGCGCTTCGAGGCGGACGCGTTCGTCGAGACCACCGGCACGGCCGGCGTCCCCAACATCTGCACCAGGCACGGCAACGGCTGCGCCATGTGCATCCTGCGCTGCCACACTTTCGGCATCCGGGTTGGCGTCGCCGCGCGCTGCGGCGTCAAGGAGATCGACGGCCACAAGCTGGACCAGTTCGGCGCCATGAGCGGCTCGTGCAAGTTGCACAAGGAGTCGCTGGCGCCGGAGATCGCCGAGCAGCTCAATCGCACGGGCGTGGTCGTCGTGCCGATCCCGAGGACGGGCGACGCCGGCAGCGAGAAGCTCGAGATCAAGGCCTGCCAGCAGTACGCGCTGCCCGAGTACCAGGAGAACATCGTCCTGCTCAACACCGGCCATGCCAAGCTGATGACGCCTTACTTCCCGCAGGGCGAACTGCGCAAGGTGCCAGGCTTCGAGAACGCGCGTTTCGAGGATCCGTATGCGGGGGGCGTCGGCAATTCGATCCGCTTTCTCGGCATGGCGCCGCGCGACGATGCGCTCAAGGTGGACGGCGTCGACAACCTGTTCTGCGCCGGCGAGAAGGCCGGCCTGCTGGTGGGCCACACCGAAGCCGTGGTCACCGGCGTGCTCGCCGGCCACAACGCCGCCCGCCGGGCCGCAGGCGAGCCGCCGCTGGTCCTGCCTGGAACGCTGGCGATCGGCGACGCGATCTCGCACGTGCGCGAGCAGATGCAGACCGAGAAAGGCCTGGGCCTGAAGTTCACTTTCTCCGGCTCGGTGTACTTCGAGCGGATGAAGGAGCGCGGCTCGTACAGCATCGATGTCGCCGCCATCCGCCAACGGGTCGAAGCCGCCGGCCTCACTGGGGTGTTTGCCCGGGGGCGGCAGCCACGTCGCGCCACGCGCCGCGGGCCGCGGAAGCGGTGGCCTGACCAGCCGCAGGGCTGAGCTTCACGTTTCACTCTGTTGCCCCGCATGGGCCGGCCGCTGGTGATGATCGGTGGTCCACGGCAGTCCGCCGTTCATGTCCAGACAAGGGGAACTCATGCAAAGACAGGAAACAGGAACCATCGCCGCCGCGGCCGCGCTTGCCGCCGGCGGAACGCTGCTGCTGGCCAGGCAGTTGCACGCGCGGCAGCCGGCGCAGCCCGTGCTGCTGATGGAGCATGCGGTCGACCACGCGCGCCGGCCGGGTGCGCTCGCGACCGTTGCCGCGCTGGCGATCGGCGGCATGTTGCTGACGGCGAAGATCCGCAAGGCCAATGGCCACGCCGGGTCGACCACCCACGATTCGATCGAGGTCGAGGTGCCCGTCAGCACGGCCTACAACCAGTGGACGCAGTTCGAGGAATTCCCGCGCTTCATGGCCAGCGTGCAGGAGGTGCGGCAGGTCGACGACACGCACCTGCACTGGCGCGCCGTCGTGGCCGGCAAGGAAAAGGAATGGGACGCCGAGATCACCGAGCAGGTGCCTGACCAGCGCATCGCGTGGCGCAGCACCGGCGGCGTGCGCAACTCGGGGGCGGTCACCTTCGAGCCGATCGGCGCGAACCGCACGCGCGTGCGGCTGCAGGTGGACTACGACCCGGAAACCGCCGGGGAGAAGGTCGGCGCGGCGCTGGGCGGGGTGAAGCTCACCACCCGCGGCAACCTGCAGCGGTTCAAGGAACTGATCGAGCGCCGCGGCGTCGAGACCGGCGCCTGGCGCGGGACGGTGACGCAGCACTGACGTGCCAGCCGATGGCAGTCGCACGTGCGGCTGCCGCGTCGTCGGCGCGCCGGAGCACGTCCGGGGTCGCGCCGGTCACTGCGGCTTGGTGACGGTCACGGTCGCGGGGTTTGGGTGGTTCCTCGCCGCGTCGTAGCTCAGCGTGCCCGTGATGTTCGTGACGGTGAACGTGGCCGACGTCTTGCGTTTGGGGATGGTTCCGCTGGTCACCTCGCACTGGCTCTGGCCGGAGAAGGCCACGCAGGAGGAGTTGCCGGCGTAGCCGCCGCTCCAGGTGCCGCTGACGGTGGCCCCGGCCGTGAAGGGCAGGTCGCCGGCAGCTTGCAGCGTGTGCAGGGTCACCATGACCTTGGCATTCCACCCCGTCTTGTTGCCCGTGCTGCTGGGGGCGAGTCCGCCGACATGCACCGGCGCAGCGGTGCCGGGGCTGGTGCTGGCGCCGACCGGGCCGGTCGACAGGTCGAGCTGGAAGCTGCCGCCCTTGCCCTGGTTGCCGCTGTCGCCGGCCGGGTACACCTGGATCGTGTACGTGCCGGCCACGGTCGGCATCGCATGGACCGTTTCCTGGCGTCCCATGGCGCCGCACTCGTTGCCGGCCAGGCAGGTGCTTTCCGCGAGCACGACGCCGTTGGGGTCGACCAGCCTGGCCTCGAGGTCGGGATCCCATTGGGCCGAGAAGCAGATCCCGAACAGGAGCATGGAGCACTTGACCTGGCCGTCGATCGTGATGGTGGCGCCGATCGGGGTGGCGAGGTCCGCCGGGCCCAGGGTGAAGGCATTGCTCCACAGCCCGTAGTTGCCGACGGTGCCGACCACCCGCCGGTACGCGGGGAAGGCGGTCGGTGTGTATCCCGTGACGCCGCTGGCGGCCGCAACGAAGGCGTACGCGTCCAGCAGCCCGGCGCCCCAGTCGTTGTCCTTGCCGGCCGGGCCGCGCTCCTGGGCCGTGGACTCGATCAGCTGCTTCACCTGCGACGGCGTCATCGAGCGTGCCTGCAAGGCCAGCGCGATGGTGCCGGCCACGAACGGCGTCGCCATCGAGGTGCCGCTGTACGTCGCGTAGAGGTTGCCGGTGCCGGCCTTGGCGGCCGTGATGCTGTGGCCCGGGGCACACACGTCCGGCTTGACGGCGCCGCCGAGCGTCGGCCCGCGGCTGGAAAACGGCGTCAGGTAGATGCCCTCGGAGTGGTTCGGTGCCGTCGCGGGCGCCGAGCGGTCGGCGCAGGCGCCCACGGTGATCGCCTGCGCGGCCGCGCCCGGCGCGCCTATCGTCCCCGGCTGGTCGCCCGAGTTGCCGGCGGCGACCACCACGATCCGGCCGTAGCCGGTCACGGCGGCATCCGCAGCCAGGCTCAACGCGTCGCTGCCGTCCGAAGGCGCCGTGGTGCCGAGGCTCATGGAAATGATGTGCGCCCCTTGCTCCACGCACCACTCGATGCCGGCAATCACCTGGGACTCGGTGCCGCCGCCGGACGCGTCGAGCACCTTGGCCGCGAGGATCGTGACGCCGGGCGCCACGCCGCGGTAGCGTTCCGCGCCGGTGCTTCCCGTGCCGTCGCCGAAGGCCGTCGACGCCACGTGTGTGCCGTGGCCCTGGTCGTCGTACGCCGTGCCGCCGGCGACGCCGGTGATCGCGTCGAAGAACGGGATGGCCGCGCGGTTCAACTGGTCGTGGTTCGGGTCCACGCCGGTATCGACGATGCACCCCCTGATGCCCGCCCCGGTGAGGCCGAAGCTCGCTTGCGCGGCGTCCACCCCGAAGTCGGGTCGCGCCGCGTCCATCTGCGTGCGGACCTCCGCGTCCTCCTCGACCCGGAACACGCCGACCTGCTGCGCCAGGGCCCGGATCTGCGCCGCCGTCATGGTCCCGGCGAAGCCATGGATGAGCCTGAACTCCCGGTGCAAGGCGAACGGGCCGACCGCCTGCCGGGCCGCAGCGGCACTGCCGGGCACGCGCGCGGTGACCACGACGCGGAACAGGTCGCCGGGCCGAGCGGCGCCAATCGCCTCCTGCAGGCCGTCGGAAATCCCGTTGCCATCGCGATCGGCCAGGCGGGCCGCACCCCGGCCTGGCGGCAGCGGTGACGGGTCGGGCAGCGAGGCCGCGGAAGCGGGCGGCGCCGCCAGCACCAGCGACAGGGAGCCGATCACGGCGAGACGACGCATTTCGGCACCTCCGGCTGGCAGACGAGAGGGCGGACGGTAGCTCTTCGGCCTCGCCGCTTCAATACACCATCCGGTGTATCACGCGCCGGCGCCGGCAGTGCCGGTTACTGCTGTGGCTGGATGTTCCAGGTATCGCCGCCGTGCAGCAGCGCGGCCAGCTCGCCGCGGCCCTTGGCCCGGCGTGCGGCGGCCACCTGGTCGGCGTTGCGCTGCTGGTAGGTCGCTGCCTGGATCGAGCGGAACACGCCCAGCGCCAGCGGCGAATCCTCGCCGCCGAGGTGCGCGAGCAGGCAGGCCAGTGCGCCGTCCCCGGTCGACTCGTCGTGCACCAGCAGGCCGGCTTCGTCGGCGCCGGCTGCGCCGAGCGGCACCGTCTGGGCCTGCAGCCCCTCGAGCCGGAGGCCGCGATCGCGGGCCGTGCCGTACACCAGCGGCTGGCCGTGTTCCAGCAGCACGCGCACGTTGTCGCGCGTCGCCTTGTCGGCCAGCGACTCGTAGGCCCCGTCGTTGAAGACGACGCAGTTCTGCAGCACTTCCACGAAGGCGGATCCCTGGTGCCGGGCCGCGCGGGCCAGCACCGCCTGCAGGTGCGGCAGGTCGCTGTCGGTGGTGCGGGCGACGAAGGTGGCGCCGGCGCCCAGCGCCAGCGCGACCGGGTTGAAGGGGCGGTCGATGCTGCCCAGCGGCGTGCTCTTGGTCTTCTTGCCCTCTTCCGAGGTCGGCGAGTACTGGCCCTTGGTCAGCCCGTAGATCCGGTTGTTGAGCATGATGATCTTCAGGTCCATGTTGCGCCGCATGGCATGGATGAAGTGGTTGCCGCCGATCGCCAGCGCGTCGCCGTCGCCGGTGACGACCCACACCGACAGCTCGGGCCGGGCCAGCTTCAGGCCGCTGGCGATCGCCGGCGCCCGGCCGTGGATGCTGTGCATCCCGTAGGTCTGCATGTAATACGGAAACCGGCTGGAGCAGCCGATCCCGGAGACGAACGCGAAGTTCTCGCGCGGAATGCCCAGCGTCGGCAGCAGCTTCTGCACCTGCGCCAGCACGACGTAGTCGCCGCAGCCCGGGCACCAGCGCACGTCCTGGTCGGATTCGAAGTCCTTCTTGGTCAGCGGGCATCTCGCGGGCGCGCTTTCGGCCGCCGGTGCGGCCAGGCCGCCGTTTTCTTCCCTAAACATTCACTTCCCCCTTCGACAGTTCGACGATCCGGTCGAGAATCTCGGACACCTTGAACGGCTTGCCTTGCACCTTCGACAGCGACTTCACGTCGATCAGGTAGCGCTCGCGCAGCAGCTTCGACAGCTGGCCCAGGTTCAGCTCCGGCGCCAGCACGTTCCGGTAGCGGCGCAGCACTGCCTCCAGGTCCGCCGGCAGCGGATTGACGTGGCGCAGGTGCAGGTGCGCGACCGGGATGCCTTGCGCCCGCGCCTGCTCGCAGGCCTGCGCGATGGCGCCGTAGGTGCTGCCCCAGCCGACCAGCAGCAGGTCGCCGGTGACCGGCCCTTCCGCCTGCAGCGGCGGCAGGCCGGCGGCGATGCCCTCGACCTTGGCGGCACGCACCTCCACCATCTTCTGGTGGTTGAGCGGGTCGTGCGAGATGTCGCCGGTGAGGAAGTGCTTCTCCAGCCCGCCGATGCGGTGCTCCATGCCCGGCGTGCCGGGCACGACCCAGGGCCGGGCGAGGTGCGCGTCGCGCGCGTACGGCTGGAAGCCGGCGGCGTCGGTGCGGTACCTGACGTCGATCGGCGGCAGGTCGGCCACATCGGGGATCAGCCACGGCTCGGCGGCGTTGCCGATGCCGCCATCGGACAGCAGGATCACCGGCGTCATGTACTTCACGGCGATGCGGAATGCCTCGATCGCGCAATCGAAGCAGTCCGCCGGCGAGCGCGCCGCGATCACCGGCACCGGGCACTCGCCGTTGCGCCCGTACACCGCCTGCAGCAGGTCGGACTGCTCGATCTTGGTCGGCAGGCCGGTGGACGGCCCGCCGCGCTGCACGTTCACCACCACCAGCGGCAGTTCCAGCATCACGGCCAGGCCCAGCGCCTCGGTCTTGAGCGCCATGCCGGGTCCGGACGTGGTGGTCAGCCCCAGCGAGCCGCCGTAGGCCGCGCCGATCGCCGAACAGATGCCGGCGATCTCGTCCTCAGCCTGGAAGGTGGTGACGTCGAAGTGCTTGAGCGCCGACAGCTCGTGCAGGATGTCGGTGGCCGGTGTGATCGGGTAGGAGCCGAGGAACAGCGGCGTCGAGGCCAGTTCCGAAGCGGCGACGAAGCCGAGCGCCGCCGCCTGGTTGCCGCTGATGCTGCGGTAGGTGCCGGGGATCGCGGCGGACTCGCGCACCTGGTAGCTCACGGCGAACATCTCGGTCGATTCGGCGTAGGCGAAGCCGGCCTTGAGCGCCAGAATGTTGGCTTCGGCGAGTTCGGGCTTCTTCTCGAACTTCTCGCGGATCTCCCTGACTTCCTCTTCCATCGGCCGGCTGTACAGGCACAGCATGAGGCCCAGCGCGAAATAGTTCTTGCAGCGCCCCACGTCCTTCTTCGACAGACCGGAATTCGCCAGCGCGGCGGCGGTGAGGCCGGAGATGTCGATCCTGTACAGCCGGTACCCGTCGCAACTGCCGTTGTCGAGCGGGTTCGCTTCGTAGCCCGCCTTCTTCAGGTTTGGCCCGGTGAACGCGCCGGTGTTGGCAATGACGGTGCCGCCGCGCTTGAGGTCCGGCAGGTTCGTCCTGAGGGCCGCCGGGTTCATCGCGACCAGCACGTCCGGCGCGTCGCCCGAGGTGAACACCTGGCCCGACGCGTACTGGATCTGGTAGCCCGAGACACCGAACAGCGTGCCGGTCGGCGCGCGGATCTCCGAAGGATAGTCAGGGTGGGTGGTGAAACCGTGCCCCGCCTTGGCGACGGCCATGGAAAAACCGGTGCCGGTCAGCTGCATGCCGTCGCCGGAATCGCCGACGAAGCGGATGACGACGCTGTCGAGTTCTTCGACGGCTCGCGTCCGCGATCCGTGACTCATGAGTTTTCTCCCTGTAATTGATAAAGCTGCGCCTGCTCCTGGCTTCAGAACAGGACCACGGCAAGAAACGTCGATATCGCCAGGCCCGCCAGCACCGGAAGCGTCAACGCGCGCACGGCGTCCTGCACCGGCACGCGGGCGAATCCGGCGACGGCGATCAGCGACGACCAGGCGATCAGCGTGCCGCCGCCGGTCCACACCGCGCCCATCTGGCCGATGGCGGCCAGCGTCGCCGCGTCCACGCCGGAAGCGGGGGCCAGCGCGCCGGAGAGGGCGCCGGTGAGCGGCAGGCCGGAGAAGCCGGAGCCGTCGATGCCGGTGATCATGCCGACCAGCAGGATGCCGTAGGCGACGAAGAACTTGCTGGCCGGAATCCAGTCCTGCGCGTTCCTGACCAGCTCGAACAGGAGCGAAGGCGTCTTGTCGACGGGCAAGCCCAGGATCGCCGCGGCCGTCTCGCTGGAGCCAAGGAAGAAAAAGCCGGCGATCGGCAGCACCGAGCCCATCGCCCGGAACGCGAACACGAAGCCTTCGGTGACGTGGTCGGCGCTGGCTTCGAGCATCCGGCGCGAGCCGTGCATCGCCATGGTCGCGAAGATCATCAGCACGCCGGCCATCCCGCCGATGAGCGATGCGGCATCGCCGCCCTTGATCGTCGGCAGGCCGCTCACGAATTTCGGCAGCACCATCAGCAGCACGACGGCGATGAAGGCTACCGGCGTCAACACCGCAAACAGCTTCGACCAGCGCACCATCGACGGGTCGATGGCGGCAATCTCGCGGCGCACGTCGCCGTTGGTCAGGAGCGGCTCGTCCCGGCTCGTGCCGCGGGCCAGCTCCTCCTTGTGGGCCGTTCCCTGGTGGGGCGTGCCGGGGTCGAGCGCGGGCTGGCGCGATGCCTGCGCCTGCCAGTCGTCCAGCAGGTGCTGGCTGGCCGGCACGAAGCTGCCGCGCAGCGCTGCATAGGCCCAGGCCAGGGCGACCCCGCCGGTGATCAGGGACAGCACCAGCCCGCGGTCGGCGACGACGGAAGCCACTGCGCCGGCGGCCTTGGCGCTGATGCCGGGGGCGACGCCGATGACGTAGTCCGAGGACAAGGCCATGCCCTGGCCGGCCAGCGCGATCACGACGGCGCCGGCCAGCGGCGGCAGGCCCGAGGCGATCGCGGCCGGCAGCAGCACGGCCGCCACCAGCGGCACCGCGGGCGTCGGCCAGAAGAAGATGGACACCGCGTAGGTGACCAGCGCGATCACCAGGTACGAGACGTGCCCGTTCTTCATGACCCCGCGAAACGGCTGCACCATGCGCACGTCGGATCGCAGTTCCTTGAGCGAGTTGAGCAGCGCCGTCATCAGCGCGATCACCAGGAAGATGCTGAACAGCTCCTTGGCCGCGATGAAGCTGGCATTGAAGATGCCGCCCAGGGCCGCGACCGGACTGCCGGTCATGGCGAGAATCACCACGAAGGTCCCCGCGATCGAAGGGACGACGACATTGGCGCGCAAGACCATCGTCAGAACGATGACCCCCACCCCGGCCAGATACATCCAGTGCGCCGGGCTCAGCCCGGTACTCGTTTCCATCATCAATCTCCTGCGCCTCGCGGCAACTCGGGCGATGGCGCCGTCCCCGCGAACGGCGCCGCTGTTCGCAGCTGTCCCGCTGCTGTCATCCCTGGCTCCTGGACACCGGTTGCCGGCAGGCGCGGTATCGTGGTACCGAAATACCTGATCTGGCGACGGCAGAGTGCACCGGCCGGATTCTCCGGACCGGCACGCGCTGCGTCAGCGCCAGAAGCGCCGTGCGTTGACGTACGTCAACCTGCGCCGCGCGTGGCCCCGCGATCGACCCTGCTGACGCAAGGGACTACGGTTCCAGCATGGAACGTGTCCCGCCGGTCGCCATCGCGCTGCGCGGCGCGCGGCGCGCGGCGCGCGGCTCGTGATCTCCCCGCTGCCGGACCCGGCCCGGCCGGCAGGCGTGGCTATGATTTCGCCATGAATGCCCCACCGCCAGCGAACTTGCAGCGCGAGCTGCGCCAGCGCCTGGCGGCATTGCCCGGGCATCTGGAGGCGGGCCTGGTCGAACGGGGACGCGTCGTCCGGCTGGCATTGCTGGCGGCGCTGGCCGGCGAGCACACCTTGCTGGTCGGGCCGCCTGGCACCGCCAAGAGCGAACTGGCGCGGCGGCTCCACCTGGCGTTCGCCGGCGCCAGCTATTTCGAGCGCCTGCTGACCCGCTTCACCGTGCCCGAAGAGCTGTTCGGCCCGCTGTCGATCTCGGCTCTGGAGCAGGACCGCTACGAGCGGATCACCACGGGCTTCCTGCCGCAGGCGACGATCGCCTTCATCGACGAGGTGTTCAAGGCCAACAGCGCGATCCTCAACGCGCTGCTCACGCTGCTGAACGAACGCGAATTCGACAACGGCGCCGGGCGCGAGCGCTGCCCGCTGGTGAGCGTGATCGGCGCGACCAACGAGGTGCCGGCCGACGAAGTGGCGGAGGCGTTCTTCGACCGCTTCCTGATGCGCCTGCCGGTGGGGCCGGTGTCGGGGCCGGGCTTCCTGGGCCTGCTGGCGCTCGATCACGCGCCGCCGCCGGGCGGCGCCCGGCCGCTGGACGAGGCCGACCTCGCGGCGCTGCAGGCCGCCGCGGCCGCCGTCCGCCTGCCAGCGCAGGTGGCGGCCTTGCTGGCCGAATTGCGCGCCTTGCTCGCCGGCGAACAGGCCTATGTGTCGGACCGGCGCTGGGTCAAGGTGGCCTGGCTGCTCAAGGTGGCCGCCGCCAGCGAGGGGCGTGATTCCGTGGCCGTCTGGGACCTGTGGCTGCTGCCCTGGTGCGTGGCGCCCGGCCTGGAGCGGCAGGCGGACATCACCGCCTGGCTGACGGCGCGGCTCGGGCTCGAGCCGGGCATGGCGCCGCCGCTCCTGACGCGCGTCGTCGAAGCGTTCGAAGCGCAGGCCGCGCTGGAGCAGCAGGCGGAAGACCTCGATTACGACGAGGATGGCCGGCTGCGTTTCAGCGCCGATCTGGCAGCCAGCGTGAACGATGCCAAGGGCGCGAGCCAGGTCGCGCGCATCAGTTACCGGCGGCAGCGCCGCTACGGCGAAATCCACATCCACGCGCGGGTGCGGCAGGTCGACGAGCTGGTGGATCGCATCGCCGGATACGCTGAGGCGATCGCCGCCAGCCGAGCCGAACTCGCGGCGTACACGGCGCAGGCAATCTGGATGGATCGCGAATTCGCGGCGCCCGCCGACGCCAACCTTGCCGCGACCAGCCAGGCCATCGAAGCGCTGCGCGTGCGTGCGCTGGCGGCGCGCGAAGCCTTCCTCGCGCTGCCGCGCCGCGAGGTGGATCCCGGCACGGTGCCGGAGCCGGTGACGGTCGCGCGCGCATGACCGCCCCCGCGTCACTGTCCTATCAGCGCCTGGAGGCGCCGCTCGCACCGCTGGAGCGCCTGCCGCGCGGACTGTGGCTGTGGAGCCTGGTGCACTCGCAGGGCCGGCTGGTGCCACGCCTGGCCGGCATCGAGCGCTGGCGCGAGGCGCTCCTCGAAGGCCGCACCGCCGCGGACGCCGGCTGGCCGCCGCGACCGCTGGCGGGGGACGTGGCCGGCACGCTCGATGCGCTCGGCTTCCGCTCGCGGAGACCGTGCTGCGCTCGCTGTGCTTCCACCTGGACCTGATCGTCGACGCCATGGATGCCGGCGACAGCGCCGAGGCCGCGGCGGCTCGCGCGCTGGACAACTTCGCCGCGGACTGGCAGGAGCGCTGCGGCACGATCGACGAGCTGACGGCGGTATTCGGCGAATACGCCGACCTGGTGAAGAACACGCGCTGGGACATGATGCGCGGCGTCCTGCGCAGCAGCGGCTGGCAGGAGGTGGTGCGCGCGCGCCGCCTGATCGAGTCGCTCCCCGAGCTCGCGCGCATCGTGCGCCAGCTCGGGCGGGCGCGCGCGACCGACGAGCCCGACGCGTCGAATCGCAGCGACGTCGCGGTGATGGAGGAGCACCTGGCGCTGCGCGAGGTCGAGCGCATCGTGCAGGTGCCGGACTATCCCGGCGAGACGCTGGGCGTGCGCCGCTCGGGCCGGGTGGCGCGCATGCTGCCGGCCGAGGCGATGCTGCTGCTGCATCCGCGGCTGCGCCTGGTCTGGCATGCGCGCCATGCCGAACGCACGCTGCTCGGGTACGAGGACAGCGACCGCATGCCCGAGGTCGTCCGCGAACTGGCGCCGGCGTGGCGCCCGAGCGCGCGGCGGGCGCCCGACAAGCGGCTGGAGCTGGGCCCGATGCTGGTGTGCGTCGACACCTCCGGCTCGATGCAGGGCGGCGCCGAGGCCGTGGCCAAGGCGGTCGTGCTGGAGGCCATGCGCACGGCACACGCGCAGCAGCGCGCATGCCACCTGTTCGCGTTCTCGGGGCCGCAAGAAATCGTGGAAACCGAACTCGCGCTGGACTGCGACGGCGTGGCGCGGCTGGCCGCGTTCATGGGCCAGACCTTCCACGGGGGCACCGACATCTCGGGGCCGCTCGAGCGGGCGCTTGCCAAGCTCGACGAGCGGCGCTGGCAGCTCGCCGACCTGCTGATCGTCTCCGACGGCGAATTCGGCGCCACGCCGGCCGTCGCGGCGCAGATCCGGGGGGCGAAGGACGAAATGGGGCTGCGCGTCCAGGGCATCCTGGTGGGCGACCGGGAGACGGTGGGCTTCCTGGAGATCGCCGACGATATCCACTGGCTGCGCGACTGGCGCCGCTACGGAGGCCAGGCGCCGCTGCCCGGCCCGGGCGCCACGCGCAGCCTCACCGCGCAATATTTCGCCGGCGCGTTGCGCACGCCCGACAACCGCGACCGCACGGTCTCCGGCGCCGAGGCGGCGCGGCTGGTGGGCGGCGGCACGCCGTCGCAGTGAGGAGAGGAATCGCCATGGACATCACGCACGACCTGCTGTCCTTGCTCGAACGCTTCGCCGCGCGCGGCGCGCTGCCGAAGGTGCGCGGGCTGCTGCTGCCGCCGGCCGCGCCGCCGACCTCCATCGCCGGCGAGTTCTGCGCGATCGAACTGGACGACGGCTCGCTGGGCCTGAGCTATGTGCTGCTGGACGAATCGAGCCGGCGGCTGGTCGCCGGACGCGGCGATGCCAGCCTGGGCCTGGAAGGCGCCGACGCGCTGGCAGTGGCGCGCTGGTTCGCCGAGGCGCCGGGTGCGCGCCGCGCGATCGGTTTCGCCGCCGTCAACGCGCTGACCCGGTGCCTGTTCGACCGCGCCGGTTTCGTGCCCGGCGCGAGCGGCGACTCGATCGGCATGCTGGCGCCGCAGGCGGCGGACCGGATCGGCATGATCGGATTGTTCCCGCCGCTGGTGAAGAGCATCGTGCAGGCGGGGGCGAAGCTCACCGTGGTCGAACTGCGCAGCGACCTCGCCGGCGAGCGCGACGGCTGGCGGGTGACCACGGATCGCGGCGAACTGGCCGATTGCAACAAGGTGATCGCCACCAGCACGCTGCTGCTGAACGGCACGCTGGACGACATGCTCGCGGCGTGCCCGAATGCCGGCAGCTTCGCCCTGATCGGCCCCGGCGCCGGCTGCCTGCCCGACCCGCTGTTCACGCGCGGCGTCACGCTGGTGGGCGGCACCTGGATCACCGACCGCGATGCGTTCCGCGCGGCGCTGGCCGCCGGTTCGTCCTGGACGGCGGCGGCGCGCAAGACGGCCATCGCTGCGCGCGATTACCCCGGATTCGAGGCGCTGCTCGGCAGGTTGTAGTGCGCGCCACGCGCCGCGGACACCGTCGCCGGCGCTGAACTACCCGAGCGGGGCAGTCGGGATTCGTCCGCGCGTACCGATTTGGTCAATGAAACCGCCCCTGCGCAGGCGTATACCCTTGGCAGGAGGTTGACATGATTCGACCGTTCGATCCGCACGACACCGACCTGATGAGATTCGACAGGATCGTCGCCGATTCCGGAACCGGCTTGCTCTGGTTGCTGACCTTCTTCGTCGTCTACGGTGTGTTCCTCGCGGTGCAAGGCGCCACCGCGCTGCCCCGGTTCATCGTGCACGGCACGGCCGGGGCCGTGCACGGCTTCGCAGCGAGATTCGCCGCGCACCGGTAACTCGCAGCGCCAGCCGCCGGAAGTCCCTGGCGGCCTTCGCCCCGACGCGGGCATGCGGCTGCCCGATCAAGAACTGCCACCCGCAAACGCAAACCGCCGGTCGCTCACGCGCCGGCGGCCTGTCGCCCGGCAGTGACGGGGTCAGTGCCTGGTGGCCGTGACGATCTGGAAGTTGCCGAAGAAGAACGTCTGGCGCTCGACGGTCCAGCCGCCCATCTCCTGCAGGATGGCGACCGGGTCGTGGCTGTCCCACAGGGCCAGCCCGAGCGGCTCGAACACCTTGAAGTAGCTCCAGCTCAGGCACTTGAGGACGAACGGCGCCGGCTTGTGGAACTCGCCCAGGTACAGCTTGCCGCCGGGCGCCAGCATGCGGCCCGCCTCGCTCAGCGTCTTCACCTTCAGGTCGTGCGGCAGTTCGTGCAGCAGGAAGAAGATGATGTTGGCGTCGGCAAAGCCTTCCTCCAGGTGCATGGCCGTCGCGTCTTCCTCGACGTACTCGATCCTGCGGCCGTACTGCGCGTCCAGCTTGCCCCTGGCGTGGGTCAGCTCGTTCCTGATGATGTCGGCGATGACGACCTTCTCGGCACCCGAGCCCAGGGCGGCTTCCACCGTGCGCGGGATCACGTTGCCGAAGGCGCACGAGGTGATCAGCACCTGCTTGCGCTTCAGGTTGGTGCTGCCCAGGCCGGCCACGATCTTCGAGACCAGGCGGTGGTACTGGAACAGCAGGATGGCGGAAATGATCGGCTGGAAGTCGACCAGCTTGATCAGTCCCATCCTGGAATAGATCGGGTACACGTGCGATTCGCTGCTGCGCCGACCGCCGGCGAGGCCGCGCACGATCAGCGTGCCGCGGGTGGTCGCGAAGAAGAAGAGGCCGGTCGCCGCCAGCAGCAGCGCGAGGCCGGCCAACGCGTTGATCGTGAAGGTGCTCATCGCGCCTGCTCCTGCGCCCGGACCGGCGTCGCGCGGTGACTGGTACTGCTCATGATGTTCCTTTCGGCGGTGATCGGCCCGTTGCCGGGATGCACGTACTGTGCCCGCGAGGCAGCGCCCGGAACATCGGTGCGTCGCTGAATCGGACGGTCGGCGCCGTCCCATTTCGCGCCCCCCGCGCAGCCGAGGCGGGCTAGGAATCTTCCGAGCTGCGCCGGATGCCGGTGGCATGGGCGCTCGCCTGGATGCCGGCGATCCGGGCCGTGAACAGCGCGCGCCGCGCCGGCTCCAGGTCGCGGGCCAGCTTGGCGAGCAGCCCCATCTCGCCCGAGAACTCCATGCCGCAGATGACGTAGCCGGCCTTCAGCTTGGCGATCAGCACGGCACTGTTGTCGGCCCGCTGGTGCGAAGTCACCCGCCGGCAGCCGAGGGCCAGCGCCTGCTCCTCGATGGCGGCGAGCAGCCGGGTGTACACGCCTTGCCGCCGGTATCGCGGCAACACCGCCGAACTGGCGACGTACAACTGGCCGCCCGGCTCGCGCCAGCCGTGCGACCACCCGACCAGGTCGTCGCCGTCGAACGCGCCTATCCTCACGCGCTGCAAGGGGAGGGCGGCCGCGGCCAGCGGCTGCGGGCAGAGGCGCTGCATGACGGCAACTCGCTGCGCGTCGTCGAAGACGAGGTTCACCAGTTCGGTGAAGGCCGGTTCGGCGAAGGCGTCCACGGCCCGGACGTCGATCTGGCTGGCAAGTGTCATCGGCGGATGATGCCAGCCCGAGCGGCCCATGCCGTTACCATCACTCGCCGGAGACCTTCCAATGCATCCACCCACCGTCGCCGTCATCCACACCTCGCCCGCCACCGTCGAAGTCTTCTCGCGGCTGCTCGCCGAGCGGCTGCCTCAGGCGCGGGTCATCAACATGCTCGACGACTCCGTGCTGCCGCAGCTTCGCGACAACGGGGCCGACCTGGCGGCCGTGGCCCCGCGCTGGCGCCAGTACGCCCGCATCGCGCGGGAACAGGGCGCCGACGTGATCCTCAACGCCTGCTCCTCGATCGGGGAGCTGTGCGCGCCGGCGCAGCAGGAGCTGGGGATCCCGGTCGTGCGCGTCGACAGCGCGATGGCCGCCCAGGCGGTGGCTGGCGCCAGCCGGGTGGCGGTCGTCGCCACGCTCGCGTCGACCCTGGGCCCCACCACCCGGCTGCTCGCAGAAACGGCGCGGGCGCAGCAACGCGCCGTCGAAGTCGAGCCGATGCTGGTGGACGGCGCCTACGCCGCGCTGGTCGCCGGCGACCGCGAGCGTCATGACGACCTCGTCGCCGCCGCACTGGCGAAAGCCGCCGACCAGGCGGACCAGGTGGTGCTGGCACAGGCCTCGATGGCGCGGGTGCTGCCCCGGCTCGCGTCCCAGCAGCAGGCGCGCTGCCTGGTGAGCCCCGAGCTGGCGGTGGCGAGCGTCGCCCGGGCCCTCGGCGCCGATCGAACTGCCTGAGCAGCGGAGACCACGATGAAGATCGCGCAACTGAAAGTGCATGTCCTGAAGTCGCCGCTGGCCGAGCCGTTCGCGTTCTCGCAAGGCTGGGTCACGCAGCGCTCGGCCACGCTGGTCGAAGTCACCACCGACACCGGGCTCAGCGGCTGGGGCGAAGCCTTCGCGCAGGGACTCGAGCCGCCGGAGATCGCGGCCGCCGTGATCGAGCACGCGCTCAAGCCGCTGGTGCTGGGCGCCGATCCCCTGGATACCGAGGTGCTGTGGCACCGGATGTACCACCGCACCCGGGACTACGGCCGCAAGGGCTCGGTGGTCGCCGGCATCAGCGCGGTGGACGTCGCCCTGTGGGACATCGCGGGCAAGTTTCACGGCGTTCCGATCTACAAGCTCCTGGGCGGCGCCTTCCGCACGCGGGTGCAGCCGTATGCCACCGGCTTCTACCGCATCGAGGGCCAGGGCGAGGCGCGGCGGCTGGCCGAGGAGGCACTGCGCCACTTCGACGCCGGCTTCACGCTGATGAAGGTGAAGCTCGGTTACGGGGTGGACGACGACATTGCCTGCATGCGCGAGATCGCCGCCGCGCTCCAGGGCAAGCCGGTGCGGCTGATGGTCGACACGAACCATGCGTATGGCCGGGCGGAGGCGCTGCGGCTCGGCCGCGAACTGGCGCAGTACGACCTGCGCTGGTACGAGGAGCCGGTGGTGCCCGAGGACGTCGCCGGTTATGCGGAGTTGCGGCGGCAGTTGACTATGCCCATCGCCGGGGGCGAGAACGAACACACGCTGTACGGCTTCCGCGAGTTCCTCGGCGCCGGCGCCGTCGACGTCGCCCAGCCCGACATCGGTTCCTGCGGCGGGCTCTCGGCCGGCCGCCACATCATCGCGCTGGCGCAGTCGCATGGCGTGCAGGTCAATCCGCATGTCTGGGGCTCGGCCATCGCGCAGGCGGCTTCGCTCCAGTTCATCGCCGCCGTTCCGGTGGCGCACCACTCGCTGTTCGCGCAGGAGCCGGTGTTGGAATACGACCGCTCCAGCCATCCGTTCCGCCAGCATCTCATCACGCGACCCATCCAGCAGGTCGATGGCTGGGTGGAGATTCCGGGCGGACCCGGACTCGGCGTGGACGTGGACCGCGAAGTCATCCGGGAGTTCAGCGCCTAGGAGGCTGCGCGGACCCGTCCCTCTGCCGCGCAGGCTCCTGGCCGGCGCCCTGTTGCAAAAAGCCGCACCGTGCCGGGCGCCAGGCGCACACACTGTCGGCAAGCCGCCGTCGCGGCCGCGCGGGGGCCCAGCAGGCCGGCTCCCCCCCGCGACGATCCCCGGCCTGGAGGTCACTCCGATGGCACGAACTCCGACCAACCAGCACGATGCGGCAAACCGCAGCACCCCACGCGACCAGGGCCCGCAGGGTCGACCCTCCAGCGAGCCGCGCCGTGAGAATGCCGGGACGGCCGGCCAGGCACGGCAGCAGCAACCCACCGGCCGGAACCGGCCGTTCGCACCGGGCGAAGACGGCGAGAGCCACTGACGGCGGCGCGGTGCGCGGAACTGCCGGCGCTGGCGGGAGGTGAGCGGTGGCCGGCGGGCCCGCTGCGTGCCGGCGCGAAAAAAGAGAATCGGAGTCCCGCGCCGTGGGACTGTCATGTTTCTGGCCCCGGCGGTTCCTTTCATACTGTCGAGATGCCGCCCGAGACCCCCGCCACTGCCGACCGCGTCCTGCACGTGCTGGCCGTGCTGGCGCAGCAGGGTCGGGTGCTGACTGCCAACGAGCTGATGGCGCAGACCGGCCTGGCCCGCAGCACGCTCTACCGGCTGCTGGCGCGCCTCAAGCGCTGGGGATTCGTCGTGGAAAACGACGGCTGCTATGCGCCGGGGCCCTTGAGCCTGCAACTGGCGCTCGGCTTCGACCTCTCGTCGCACCTGGTGCGGCAGTCGCGCCAGGAAATGGTCGCGCTGGCGCGCCAGTCGCACGAGAGCGTGGGCCTGGTGGTGGCGGTCAACGACACGGTGATCTGCCTGGACATGGTCGAAAGCGAGCAGTCGCTGCGGTGCTCCTTTGAGAAGGGCCGCAGCGTGCCGCTGCGCGCCGGTGCCTCGGCCCGGTGCCTGCTGGCCCACCTTCCCGACCCCAACCGCGACGTCCTGCTGGAAGCGCTGTACCCCGAGCGGGCCGAGCGCGCGGCCGCGCTGGAGCAACTGCTTGCGATCCGCCAGGCCGGCTGCGCGACCAGCGCCGGCGAGGTCGATCCCGGAGTCTGGGGCATCAGCGCGCCACTGTTCGGCGCCGCGCGCCAGGCGGTCGGCGCCGTGACCCTGATGGCGCCCGTCACCCGCGCCCTGGGCCAGGAATCCGCGTTGACCGACATGACCATGGTCGCGGCGGCACGCATCTCGAGAGGGCTTGCACTGCCCTGATCACATCAACCACTTTCACCAACGGAGACCATCGCACCATGAACATTCGCCGCCACTTCCTGCTTGCCGCCCTGTCGGCCCTGGCCCTCGCCGCCACCTGCGCGCGGGCGCAGGACAATGTGCTGCGGGTCGGCACCGACGCCACGTTCCCGCCCATGGAGTTCGTCGAGAACGGCAAGCGCACCGGCTTCGACATCGAGCTGACCGAGGCGCTGGCCAAGGCCATGGGCAAGAAGGTCGAGTGGATCGACATCGACTTCAAGGGCCTGATCCCCGGCCTCATCTCCAAGCGCTTCGACATGGCGGTGTCGGCGATCTACATCACCGACGAGCGCAAGAAGGTGGTCGACTTCACCGATTCCTACTACGCGGGCGGCCTGGTGGCGATGGTCAAGGACAACAACGCCACGATCAGGAAGCTGGCCGACCTGGACGGCAAGAAGGTCACCGTGCAGGTGGGCACCAAGTCGGTCGGCTACCTGCAGCAGAACTTCCCGAAGGTGCAGCGGGTCGAGGTCGAGAAGAACCAGGAGATGTTCAACCTGGTCGACATCGGCCGCGCCGACGCCGCCGTCACGGGCAAGCCGGCGGCGTTCCAGTACGTGCGCACCCGCCCGGGCCTGAAGGTGCTGGACGAGCAGCTGACGACCGAGGAATACGGCATGGCGTTGCGCAAGGACACGCCGGAGCTGACCAAGGCCGTGAACGCGGCGCTGGCCAAGCTGAAGGCGGACGGCACCTACGCCGCGATCGTCAAGAAGTGGTTCAGCGGCAGCAAGTAAGCGCGTCGCCCCGGCCCGCTCATGGAACTTGATTTCTCGCCCGTCTGGTCGGGCTGGAACCTGCTGCTGCGCGGCGCGGTGGTGACCGTCGAGGTCACCGCCGTCTCGCTCCTGCTCGGGTGCCTGCTGGGACTGCTGGTCGGCATCGGCCGGCTCAACCCGAAACGCCGGGTGATCTACGCCGCCTGCACCGCCTACCTCGCCGCCATCCGCGGCACGCCGCTGCTGGTGCAGCTGTTCATCCTGTTCTTCGGGCTGCCGCAGTTCGGCATCCTGCTGCCGGCGTTCCTGTGCGGCGTGCTGGGGCTGGGCATCTACTCGGGCGCGTACGTGTCGGAGATCGTGCGCGGGGCGATCCAGTCGGTGGATCGCGGCCAGATGGAAGCGGCCCGCTCGATCGGCCTGTCCTCCGGACAGGCGATGCGCTCGGTCATCCTGCCGCAGGCGGTGGTGCGGATGATCCCGCCGCTGGGCAACGAGTTCATCGCGCTGATCAAAAACTCGGCGCTGGTGTCGCTGCTGACCATCCACGACCTGATGCACGAAGGCCAGAAGATCATCAGCGTGTCGTATCGCTCGCTGGAGGTCTACCTGGCCATCGCGGTGATGTATTTCGTGCTGACCGGCCTCACGACCCTGGTGCTGCGCCGGGTCGAGCTGAGGCTGCGCGCCGGGGGGATGGTGCAATGACGGGTCGGCAGACGGACACGGCGCCGATCATCAGCATCCGCGGCCTGCGCAAGGCGTTCGGCGAGCACGTGGTGCTGGACGGCATCGACTTCGACGTGCAGCCATCCCAGGTCGTGGTCGTCATCGGCCCCAGCGGCTCGGGCAAGAGCACGTTCCTGCGCTGCTGCAACGGCCTGGAGCAGGCCGAAGGCGGGCGCATCGACATCTGCGGCCGCACGCTGGTGCAGGACGGACGGATGCTGGCCGACGCCGACTGCAACGCGCTGCGGCAGGAAGTCGGCATGGTGTTCCAGTCGTTCAACCTGTTCCCGCACCTGTCGGTGCTGCACAACATCGCGCTGGGCCCGCGCAAGCTGCGCGGCCTCACGCGCGAGCAGGCCGACGCCGAGGCGCGGGCGCTGCTGCGCAAGGTGGGCCTGGAACAGAAGGCCGGTGCCATGCCGGCCAGCCTGTCGGGCGGCCAGAAACAGCGGGTGGCGATCGCCCGCGCCCTGGCGATGAAGCCGCGCGTGATGCTGTTCGACGAGCCGACCTCCGCGCTCGACCCGGAGTTGGTGGGCGAGGTGCTGCAGGTGATGAAGCTGCTGGCCAGCGAAGGCATGACCATGATGGTGGTCACGCACGAGATGGAGTTCGCGCGCGAGGTGGCCGATGTCGTCATCGTGATGGACGGCGGCGGCATCATCGAATCGGGTCCGCCCGCGACGATCTTCACCAATCCGACCCAGGAGCGCACCCGCAGCTTCCTGCAGGCCGTGCTGGCGCGCGCCTGAACGCCGGTGGGGGCGATCGCTGCTTCACTCTTTGCCGGCCACGCGCTGCTGCCCGGTGGCTGGGCGCGCGACGTCCTGCTGCAGTGGGACGGCGCGGGGCGGCTGCTGGCCGCCACGCCCGGCGCCGCGCCGCCGCCGGGGGTCGACCGCACGGCCGGACCGGTGCTGCCAGGCATGCCCAACCTGCACTCGCATGCGTTCCAGCGCGCATTCGGCGGCCTGACCGAATATCGCGGCCAGGCGCAGGACAGCTTCTGGAGCTGGCGCACGCTGATGTACCGCTTCGCGGCGGCGGTGACGCCCGAACAGCTGGAGGCCATCGCCACCGGGCTCTATGTCGAGATGCTCGAAGGCGGCTACACCAGCGTCTGCGAGTTCCATTACGTCCATCACGATCGCGACGGGCGACCCTACGCCGACGACGCGACGCTGTCGCAGTGCCTCTTGCGCGCCGCTGCGCGCGCCGGCATCGGACTGACGCTGCTGCCGGTGCTGTACCAGGCCAGCGGCTTCGGCGGCGCGCCGGCGAAGGCGGAGCAGCGACGTTTCATCCGCAGCACCGATTCCATGCTGCGCCTCCTGGAGCGGCTGCGGCCCCAATGCGAGGCGCAGGGCGCCCGTCTCGGGATGGCGCCGCATTCCCTGCGGGCGGTGCCGCCGGACAGCCTGCGCGAAGCATTGGCGGGGCTGGACGCGCTGGACGCCGGAGCGCCCGTGCACATCCACGTCGCGGAGCAGACCGCGGAGGTCGATGCCTGCCTGGCCTGGAGCGGCCAGCGGCCGGTGGAATGGCTGCTGGACCATGCGCCGGTGGATGAGCGCTGGTGCCTGGTGCACGCGACGCACATGTCGGCCGCCGAAAGCGCCCGCGCCGCACACAGCGGGGCGGTGGCGGGAGTGTGTCCAACGACCGAGGCGAACCTCGGTGACGGCATCTTCGACATGCCTGCCTGGCGCGCGGCGGACGGACGGTGGGGCGTCGGTTCCGACAGCCACGCCAGCGTCAGCGCCGCCGAGGAGCTGATGCTCCTGGAATACGGCCAGCGGCTGCACACCCGCCAGCGCAACGTGGTGGCGAGCGAGACGCAGCGCTTCGTGGCGACCGCCATGACGCTGGAAGCCGTGGCTGGCGGCGCGCAGGCGAGCGGTCGCGCGGTCGCCGGCCTCGCCGCCGGCCAGCGGGCGGACTTCGTGGTGCTCGATGCATCGCATCCGCTGCTCGACGGCCTGCCTTCGGCCGACGCCATGCTCTCGGCCCATGTCTTCGCCAGCCAGCGCCGCTGCGCGATCGAATCGGTCTGGTCCGGCGGCCGGCGCCAGGTCCGGGGCGGCCGTCACCTGCTGCATGCGGAGGCGGCGCGCGGACTGGTGGCGGCGCGCCGGGCGCTGGCCGTCACGCTCGACTGATCCACCGGCGCCGCCCGCCCGGGCGCCTCGCAGGTGCTATCGTGCAAGCCCATCCTTCCGGGACAGCACGGTGGCACACAGGAGTCCTCGCATCGGTCTGGCGCTGGGCAGCGGGTCGGCCCGCGGCTGGGCGCACATCGGCGTGATCCGCGCCCTGGAGCGCGCCGGCGTCGCCGCCGACATCGTCTGCGGCACGTCGGTCGGTGCGCTGGTCGGGGCGGCCCATGCCGCGGGAGCGCTCGAACGGCTCGAGCCGTGGGTGAAAGGCCTGACCTGGCAGACCGTGATGAGCCTGATCGACGTGCGGATGAGCGGCGGGCTGATCGAAGGCGGCAAGCTGGTCGACTTCTTCCGCGCGCGGTTCGCCGACGAGGGCATGGAGCGCCTGCAGCGGGCATTCGGCTGCGTCGCCACCGATCTCGCCAGCGGCCGCGAAGTATGGCTGCGCGAAGGGTCCGTGATCGACGCAGTGCGCGCGTCGATCGCGCTGCCCGGCCTGCTGACGCCGGTGCTGCAGGACGGCCGGTTGCTGGTGGACGGCGGGCTGGTCAATCCGGTGCCGGTGTCGCTGTGCCGGGCGATGGGCGCCGAGGTGGTGATCGCCGTCGACCTCAACTGGGACCTGATCGGGCGGCGCAAGCAGATTCCCGACGCGGCACCGACGTCCGTCAGCGGTCCCGGCGCCGGCCTGATCGACGCGATGCTCGCGCGCTTTCGCACCGTCGGGCCTCTCGGCTCCAGCGCCATGCCTTCGATGATCGACGTGCTGACCACCAGCCTCAACATCATGCAGGTGCGGATCACCCAGAGCCGGTTGGCCGGCGAACCGGCGGACGTGATGATCCGCCCGCGCCTGTCGGGTATCGCCGCGATGGACTACCACCGCGGCGGCGCGGCGATCGCCGAGGGCGAGCGCGCCGCGACGCAGGTGCTGCCGATGATCCAGGACCTCATCGCCTGAACCGCTCGGAGCGAGTTCCTAGGACGCGTCCCTGGGGGCGCCGGGCTCGTGCCGCGGTCCCAGTTCCAGGTACACCTCGCGGTGGAGACGGTCGGCGCGTTCGCGCAGGACGTGGGCCCGATGGCGCAGTTCGTCGCAGGCCTGGCCGCCCTCCCGGGCCGCGGCCCGCTCCGCATCGCGGGCGGCCGCGTGCGCGGCCCCCCAGAGGGAAAGTTTGTGCGTCGGGTCGATTGCTGGCATCGGTGCATTGTGCGGTGACGCCGGCCGCGCCGGTGTAGGAGCGCGCCGAAGGCTTCAGCCCCGCAGCGGTCGCGCCTCCAGCTGCGGCGCCGGCGGCAGCCCCGTGGCCTGCAGGATCTCCTCCTCGGAGACCGTCTCGGTGCGCAGCAGCGCCGCCACCAGCGAGTCGAGCGCGGCGCGGTGCGCGCGCAGGAGGCGCTTGGCCTCTTCGTGGCAGTCGTTGATGATGCGCTGCACCTCCGCGTCGATCAGCGCCGCCGTCTGCTCGCTGAAGGGCTTCTCGCCGCCGAAGCCGGCCGGCCCGCCGAGGAACTGGTTCTCGCGCGGCGCGAGCTGCACCATGCCCAGCGCGTCGCTCATGCCCCAGCGGGTGACCATGTTGCGCGCCAGCTGCGTCGCCTGCTCGATGTCGTTCTCCGCGCCGGTGGTCTTCGTGCCGTACACCACTTCCTCCGCCGCGCGCCCGCCCAGCATCCCGATGATGCGGGCCCGCAGGTAGGCCTCCGGGTAGTTATAGCGGTCGGTCTGCGGCCGCTGGTACGTGACTCCCAGCGCCTGCCCGCGCGGCACGATGCTCACGCGGTGCACCGGGTCGGCGCCGGCGACCACCAGGCCCAGGATCGCGTGGCCGCTCTCGTGGTAGGCGATGCGCTCTCGGTCGTCGGCGGAGAGCAGCAGTGGCCGCTCCGGGCCCAGCACGATCTTCTCCAGGGCGTCGAGGAAATCCTTGTGCCCGACGGCGTTCTCGCTGCGGCGCGCCGCCAGCAGCGCCGCCTCGTTGACGAGGTTCTTGAGGTCGGCCCCGGAGAAGCCCGGCGTGGCCTGGGCCAGTTCCTCGAGGCTGACGTCGGGCCCCAGCGGCACCTTGCGCACGTGCACGCCCAGGATGGCCGCGCGCCCCGTCTTGTCCGGCAGGTTGACGACGACCCGACGGTCGAAGCGGCCCGGTCGCAGCAGGGCGCGATCGAGCACGTCCGGCGCGTTGGTGGCGGCCAGCACGATGATGCCTTCGCGGCCGCTGAAGCCGTCCATCTCGGTCAGGATCTGCTGCAGCGTCTGCTCCTGCTCGCTGTGCCCGCCGATCGCGCCCATCTGCCCGCGGGCCCGTCCGATCGCATCGATCTCGTCGATGAAAATGATCGCCGGCGCGCTTTCGCGGGCTTGCTTGAACAGGTCGCGCACCCGTGCCGCGCCGACGCCGACGATCATCTCGACGAACTCGGCCGCGCTCATCGAAAAGAACGGCACGCCCGCCTCGCCGGCGACGGCCTTGGCCAGCAGGGTCTTGCCGGTGCCGGGCGAGCCGATCAGCAGCACGCCCTTGGGGGCGCTGCCGCCCAGGCGCGTGTACTTGTCGGGCGCCTTGAGGAAGTCGACGATCTCCACCAGCTCGGCCTCGGCCTCGTCGATGCCCGCCACGTCGTTGAACGTCACGCGATTCGCGGCGTCGGCGGTGTCGTAGCGCTTGGCCTTGCTGCGGCCGATGCCGAACATCCCGCCCATGCCGCCGCCCTGGCCCGCCATGCGGCGGTACATCCATACGTAGAAACCGATGATCAGCAGCGCCGGCGCGAAGAGCAGCAGCGTGTTCCAGAGGCCGCCCTGCTGGATCGGCACCGCGCTGATCTCGACCTTGTTCCGGATCAGGAAGTCCTCCAGGCCGCGGTCGAAGAAGGCCGGCAGCTCGGTGCTGAAGTACACGGACGTGCGCGGCGGCGGCAGCAGGCGCCGGTCGAGCGCGGTGCGCGGCGCCTGCTGGCCGGCCTGCTTCACTTCCTCCTGCGTGGGCCAGGTGACCGCGGCGCGGAAGCGTCCTTCGATGGTCGTGCCGCGGCTGTAGATCGCCGTGACGTTGCCCTTGCCAGCTTCCTCGCGAAAGACCGTGTACGGCACGGTCACCGGCGCGTTGGGCTGCGGGAACAAATAGCTCACCAGCAGGTAATTGACGAGCACGACCAGCAGGAACCAGGGCCAGTACTTGCGTGGCGGCAGCGTCCCGCCGCCGGGCTTGGCCGTGCCGTTGGGCTGGCGGGGAGGTGTGGACCCATTCATGGCTGGTCATCATGCCCGCTATGGGGCGCGCGTGGGGGACCGGAAGAGGCAGAGCTGGGTGCTCGTTGGAGCCCACCGAGAATGTGGCCTGCACAAGCATTCACCGCATGGATAACCTCACGCACACGCTGGCCGGCGTTCTCATCGGCGAGACGGTCTCACGAATCGCGCCCCAGGCGCCGTCCGGCCTGGCGCCGCGGCAGCGGCGCGGGCTGCTGGTCGTGCTGTCCGCGGTGTGCAGCAACCTGCCCGATGCAGACGTGGCATACACGATGGCGGCGGGAACCAGGCTGGCCTATCTGTCGCAGCACCGCGGCTACACGCATACCATCGTCGGCGTGGCGGTGGCCGCGGCGCTGGTGATCCTCGCGGTGGAACTCTTCATGCGCTGGCGGCGCCTGCAGCCGAGCCGGAGCGACCGGCAGGCGATCGTCGCGGCCGTCGTCATCTCGCTGTTGCTCCACCTGGCCCTGGACTTCACCAACAGTTACGGCGTGCACCCGTTCTGGCCGGTGCGCAATCACTGGATCTACGGGGACGCGGTGTTCATCATCGAGCCGCTGCTGTGGACCTGCGCGGCGCCGCTGCTGTTCCTGCTGCGCACGCTGCTGGCGCGGCTGCTGCTCGCCGTCGTGCTCGCCGCGGCGCTGGGGCTGTCGTTCGGCACGCAGTGGATCATCCCGGCCAGCGGCGTGGCGCTCGCCGCCCTGATGGCCGCGCTGCTGTACGCCGGGTGGAAGGCCCCGCCGCGCGTAGCGCTCGCGTGCGCCGTCGGGGCCTGGCTCGCGGTCACCGCCGCGTTCTTCTTCGGCAGCGACAGCGCCGCGCGGCGGGTCGCGCACGAGGTGGCGCAGCGCTATCCGGGCGCGAGGCTGCTCGACCACGTGCTGACGCCGATGCCATCCAATCCGCTGTGCTGGAACGTCATCGCCATCACGATGGAGGCCGATCGGTACGTCATGCGGCGGGCCGCGCTGGCGACTTCGCCGGAGTTGCTGGCGGTGCAGGACTGCCCGGATCGCACGCTGGACGCGCAGACGTCCGCGCCGATGCGCCGTCTGGCGCAGCCGCCCTCCGCGGCCGTGCGCTGGATCGACGAGTACCAGGTGAGCCGCGCCGAGTTTCCGCGCGTGCTCAAGGCATATTGCGAAGCGGCCATCCTGATGCGCTTCGCACGGGCTCCCTGGATTGCGGGCAGCAACGGCCGGTGGGCCATGGGCGACCTGCGCTACGACCGCGAGCCGGAACTCGGGTTCGCGGAAATGGAATTGACGCCGCGCCCCGCCGGCTGCACGAGCGCCGCGCCGCCATGGCTCGAACCGCGGCCCGAGGTGATCGCGCCGGTGCCCTGAACCGCGTCAGCCCAGCGCCTGCGCCACCGCCGCGTGGAAGGCGGCCGGCTCCTCGTATTGCACCCAATGGCCCGCGCCGTCGACGAAATGCAGCGAACGCAGGCGCGTCAGGGCCCGCAACTGCGCCTCGACCTCGCCCCAGCGGCCGCGGTACAACGCATCCTCGCGCCCGTAGATGACGTCCAGCGGGCACTCGAGGCGCTCCAGCGCGCGCGCCATCGCGTCGGTGCGCGACAGCCGCCGCTCGCGCATGCGGTCGCGCAGCAGGTTTTGCGCATGCAGGTCCACGGTCTGCTCCGTGACCGATTCGGGACGCGCGAGCATCAGCGCCGCCAGGTTGTGCCGGTGGATGGCGCGCCGCTGCGCCTCGTCCTGCACGTGCAGCCACGGGCGCAGCTTGAAAGGCGGCGGCACCAGTGGCTTGACCGGCGCGCCGGCGATCACCAGGCGTGCGATGCGCTGCGGATGCGCAGCGGCCGCCAGCGCGGCCACGAGGCTGCCGAACGAGAAGGCGAGCACGTCGACCGGCGCCGTGCCGAGCAGTGCCCGCAGCCCGTCGAGCACCGGTTCGACCACCGCGTCGGCATCGTTGCCCGAGGCCGGGCAGGCCGAATCCCCGAAGCCCGGCAGGTCGGGCACGAACAGGCGCCGCCCGGTCGCCGCCAGCGGCTCGATGTTGCGCAGCCAGTGGTTCCAGCTGCCGCTGCCGCCGTGCAGCAGCACCAGCGGCCGGCCGCTACCCCACAGGCGCCAGACCATGGCGCCGTCGCCGCATGGCGTGCGGCATTCGTCGGCGCGGGCGAGCAGGGCGGCGGCATCGGGCAGGTCGGCAGGCTGGGTCATCGGTGGCGGCGCGGTGGAGCGGGAAGCTGCGATTGTCCGTGAGGCGGGGGCGGCTCATGGCGTGCGCCGCTGAGCCGCATGCGCCGGAGAAGCCGCTACACTCTCGACCCCTTTGCTCAATCCCAAGAAAGCGTGAAGAAAACCGAACTCATCGAAGCCATGTCGCAAGCGACGGGCGAATCGCAAGCCGCCACCGCTCGAACCCTCGAAGCGCTGATCGACATCGTCTCCAGGGAAGTGGGCGCCGGGCGCGAAGTGGCCATCACCGGCTTCGGCAGCTTCAAGGCGAGCGCGCGCGCCGAGCGCACCGGCCGCAATCCCCGCACCGGCGAAGCGCTCACCATCGCCGCCTCCAGGTCCGTGAAGTTCGTCCCCGGGGCGGCGCTCAAGGGTTCACTCAACAACGCGGAGCAGGCGAGTTCAGAGTGACTCGCGGCGCGCGCGCTCACGGCCACCGCGCCGTGAACACGCCGCGCTACTGCTTGCCGGCGACGTTGTCCGGCTTTTCCACCCAATCGCCGCCGGTGAGGATCCACTTGCCGTCGGCCCGCTGGACCCACTTGCGCTGGCGGTATTCCATCCCTTCCTTCGCCAGCACCCATTCGCCCGGTTTCCACTGGTAGCGGTCGCCGGTCCAGTCGTAATAGCCGGCGGACCAGACATGGCCGTTTGCGGGGGCGGGGCTGGGTTCCCACGTGCCGGATGGCGGCGGCACGTCGACCGCCACTTCGGCCGGCGCTTTCCTGGCCGGCGCCGGCTTCTTCGCCTGGACGTCGACGGCCAGGGTCGCGCTCGCAGCGATCACGAGCGCCAGCAGGACTTGGTTCCTCATGCGATTGACTCCTTGTCCCGCGAGGCTCTGCGGGTGCCGTTCGGGCGGCAGTCGGACGACGGCGCAAGCGGCCGTCGGACTGGTCCCGCACGCATCCGGCGCCGCAGGCGAGTACAGATATTCGCGTGAACAGGCCCTAGATCAAATCCGAGCGATTTGCTAGCCCGTACAAAGGCTGGAAGCTCTGCCGATGGCGCCGCGCATGGCGACGCATCAAGGGCTTTCCAACCAGGAGCACGCGATGCGTTCGAGTTCGCCCAGACAAGCCCCAGCCGAGGGCGCCGGCAGCGCCGGACAGGCCCAGGACAAGTACGGACCCGCGCTGCGGGTGCCGCCCGAACTGCTCAAGGGCGAGCGCAAGAACGAAGAACAGCCTTGCCTGACGCCGATCGACTGCGTGCTGGAAAACCACTGCGCCGGTCACTGCGGCTGTCGCTGAGCGCCCTGCGGCGAAGCGCTCCTTCGTCGCGATGCGGCGCGCCGATCCGCGCACCGCGTGTCTTCCCGGCACAACAATGGCGCTCTTGAACTGATGTGCTGCGCCTGCTTTCGCTCAGAATCGGCAGCAGGTCATACAAAGCAGTCGGGAACGATGTCGGTGAGGACGGGGACGAATGCCTGGCGCGCCAGGGCGCGGCGAGGCATGGCATGAGCGGCACGCCGGGGTTCGTGCGTACTTCGCAGGCCTGGTACGGCGCCATCGCGCTTGGTCCTTGCGCGGAGCGGGTGTGCATCGCCATGTACGGCGCGCAGCAGCCGCGTCGCGGCGAGCTGGTGGTGGAATGGCGCGCGCTGGACGAGCGGCCCGAGCTGCGGGTGTCGCAGGACGGCTGGGACCTGCTGGCCAGGGACTTTTCCGGCCTGCTGCGGCATATGGTGCGGCTGGACAGCCCGGTCAACCCGGACGAGTTCTGCGCGATGCTGCTGCGGCTGGGCTTTGCCGACCGCACCATCGAACGCAAGCCGGCCAACGTCGAGGCCCTTCCCAGGTTGCGCTGAGCTACCTGATGTGCAGCTTCGTGGAGTTCTTCACTTCCTCCATCACCGCGTAAGTGCGTGTCTCGCGCACGCCGGGCAACTGCCACAGCACCGTGCCGGCGAACTGGCGGTAGGAGTCCATGTCGGCGGCCCGCGTCTTGAGCAGGTAGTCGAAGCCGCCGGCCACCATGTGGCACTCCAGGATCTCCGGGCGCACCTGCACGGCGGCCTTGAACTGCTCGAACACGTTGGGCGTCGTGCGATCCAGCAGCACCTCGACGAACACCAGCATCCCGGCGCCGAGCAGCGCCGGATTCAGCCGCGCCTCGTAGCCCAGGATGTAGCCGTCGCGGGTGAGGCGCTGCACCCGCGCCAGCACCGCGGTGGGGGACAGCGCCACCTGCTCAGCGAGTTTCAGGTTGGAGATCCGGCCGTCGTCCTGCAACGCCTGCAGGATGCGGCGGTCGATGCGGTCGAGCACGGTCAGCTGGTTGTTCACTAGTGAATTATGCGGCTCGACAGTTGAAAATCGCAGAAAAATCCGGTGCCCGGCGCATGACGATGCCGGTTATCAATCCGCACCGACCCGATGGACGCCTTCGCCACTCCCACCGCCAGCCTGTTCAGTGACTTCGCTGCCACGGGCCCGTTCGCCGCCTCGCCGCTGCGGCGCGCCATCTCCGCCGCGGCCCGGCGTCCCGAGCCCGAGCCCGTCGCCGACCTGTTGCCGCTCGCGCGCCTGCCCGACGACGTCGCGGCCCGCGCCGAGCAACTGGCGCAGCGCCTGGCCGCGGACCTGCGGCTGCGCGCGTCGGCCGCCGGCCGCGCCGGCCTGGTGCAGAGCCTGCTGCAGGAATACGCGCTGTCGTCGCAGGAAGGCGTTGCCCTGATGTGCCTGGCCGAGGCCTTGCTGCGCATCCCGGACGCCGCGACGCGCGACGCGCTGATCCGCGACAAGATCGCGCAAGGCCAGTGGCATACCCACCTGGGGCGCAGCCAGTCGCTGTTCGTCAATGCCGCCACCTGGGGCCTGCTGCTCACCGGGAAGCTGGTGGCCACGCACAGCGAGGCCGGGCTGTCGGCGGCGGTGGCGCGCCTGGTCGCGACCGGCGGCGAGCCCGTCATCCGCAAGGGCGTCGACATGGCGATGCGCATGATGGGTGAGCAGTTCGTCACCGGCGAGACGATCGCCGAGGCGCTCGCCAAGGCGCGGCCGCGGCAGGCACAGGGATTCCGTTATTCGTTCGACATGCTGGGCGAAGCGGCGATGACGGCACAGGACGCGGAACGCTACCTGCGCGATTACGAGGCGGCGATCCACGCGATCGGCAAGGCATCCGCGGGGCAGGGGATCATCGAGGGGCCGGGCCTGTCGGTGAAGCTGTCGGCGCTGCACCCGCGCTACGTGCGCGCGCAGTCGGACCGCGTGATGGGCGAGCTGTACCCGATCCTGGTGCGCCTGTGCGCACTGGCCAGGCGCTACGACATCGGCTTCAACATCGATGCCGAGGAGACCGACCGGCTGGAACTGTCGCTGGACCTGCTGGAGCGGCTGGCGTTCGAGCCGCAGCTGGCGGGATGGGACGGGCTCGGCTTCGTGATCCAGGCCTACCAGAAGCGCAGCCTGCAGGTGACGGACTTCACGATCGACCTCGCGCGGCGCAGCGGCCGGCGCCTGATGGTGCGGCTGGTCAAGGGCGCGTACTGGGATGCCGAGATCAAGCGGGCCCAGGTCGACGGCCAGGAGGGCTATCCGGTCTACACGCGCAAGGCCTACACCGACCTGTCGTACCTCGCCTGCGCGCGCAAATTGCTGGATGCGCCCGAGGCGGTCTACCCGCAGTTCGCCACCCATAACGCGCACACGCTGGCCGCGATCCACCACATGGCGGGCCCGGATCGCTACACGCCGCGGCAGTACGAGTTCCAGTGCCTGCACGGCATGGGCGAGCCGCTGTACGAGCAGGTGGTGGGCGCGCAGTCCGAAGGCAAGCTGGGCCGGCCATGTCGGATCTATGCGCCGGTGGGAACGCACGAGACCCTGCTGGCCTACCTGGTGCGGCGGCTGCTGGAGAACGGCGCCAACACCTCGTTCGTCAACCAGATGGCCGATCCCTCCATTCCCATCGCCGAACTGGTGCGCGACCCGGTGCGGCGGGTGCAGGAGCTGGCCCGCGACGAGGGCCGGCCCGGCTTGCCGCACCCGCAAATCCCGCTGCCGGCGAATTTGTACGGCGGCGTACGGACGAACTCGCGCGGGCTGGACCTCGCGAACGAGCAGCAACTCGCCCAGCTCGCACGGCAACTGCAGGACAGCGCCCGCGTGGAGTGGAGCGCAGCGCCGCTGCTGGCCGTGGACGCGGCGGCCGGCGGCGAAGCGCAGCCGGTGCTCAACCCCGCCGATCGAGCGGACGTGGTCGGCGTCGTGCGCGAGGCGACGGCCGCCGACGTGGATCTGGCGCTGCACCACGCCGTGCAGGCCGGGCCCGCGTGGGCCGCGGTGCCGCCGGCCGAACGAGCCCGCATCATGCAGGTGTCCGCCGACCGCCTCGAAGCCGAGATGCCGCGCCTGATGGGGTTGCTGGTCCGCGAAGCGGGCAAGACGGCGTCGAACGCCATCGCCGAAGTGCGCGAGGCCGTCGATTTCCTGCGCTATTACGCCGCCGAGGTGGGGGCGAAGTTCGACAACGCGACGCACCGTCTGCTGGGACCGGTGGTGTGCATCAGCCCCTGGAACTTCCCGCTGGCGATCTTCCTCGGCCAGGTTTCGGCGGCGCTGGCCGCCGGCAACACCGTCCTGGCGAAACCGGCGGAACAGACGCCGCTGGTGGCCGCCGCGGCGGTGCGCACGCTGTGGCAGGCGGGCGTGCCGCGCGCGGCGCTGCAACTGCTGCCGGGCCGCGGCGAGACCGTGGGCGCCAGGCTGGTCGGCGACGAGCGCGTGCGAGGCGTGCTGTTCACCGGATCGACCGAAGTGGCGCGCCTCCTGCAGCGCAGCCTGGCCGGGCGCGTCGATGAGCGCGGGCGGCCGGTGCCGCTGGTGGCCGAGACCGGCGGCCAGAACGCGATGATCGTCGACTCGTCGGCGCTGGCCGAACAGGTGGTCGCGGACGTGCTGGTCTCGGCGTTCGACAGCGCCGGCCAGCGCTGCTCCGCCTTGCGCGTGCTGTGCGTGCAGGAAGATGCCGCCGACCGCCTGCTGGAAATGCTGCTGGGCGCGATGGCGCAATTGCGCGTCGGCAGTCCGGACCGGCTGGCAATCGACGTCGGACCGGTGATCGACGAGGAAGCCAGGGCCAACATCGACCGCCACATCGAGGCGATGCGTGCGCGCGGCCGCAAGGTGCATCAGGTGGCCGGTCCCAACGTGCATCCGCTGCGCGGCGGCACCTACGTGCTGCCGACGCTGATCGAGTTGCCGGGCCTGGCCGAACTGCAGCGCGAGGTCTTCGGTCCCGTGCTGCATTTCGTGCGCTACCGGCGCGAGGAGCTCGACGGGCTGGTGGGGCAGATCAACGGCACCGGCTATGGCCTCACCATGGGCCTGCACACCCGTATCGACGAGACCATCGCGCGGGTGCTGGACGCGGCGCACGCCGGCAACGTCTATGTCAACCGCAACATGGTCGGTGCGGTGGTGGGCGTGCAGCCGTTCGGTGGGGAAGGTCTTTCGGGCACCGGCCCGAAAGCCGGCGGGCCGCTGTATCTGTACCGGCTGCTGTCGCAGCGGCCCCATGATGCGGCGCTGCGGGCGATGGAGGAGGGCGGCGTGCCGGCCAGCGTCGCGCGGGACATGCCGCCGCCGCTGCGCGAGTTCGCGCGCTGGGCGCAGCAGAATGCGACCACGCCCGGCCTCGCGCCCCTGTGCCGCCAGTTCGCCGACCTGTCGCCGGCCGGCCGGTCGAAGGTGCTGGCCGGCCCCACCGGCGAACGCAACGTGTACCGCCTCGTGGCGCGGCAGGCGGTGCTGTGCCTGGCACAGCGCGACGAGGACCGGTTGGTGCAACTGGGCGCGGTGCTGGCGGTCGGCAGCCGCGCAATCTGGCCGGAGCAAACCTGGCCCCTGGTGGCCAGGCTGCCCGCCGAAGTTCAGGCGTGCATCGCGATCGCGCGCGACTGGAGCGCGCCGGAGGTCGCGTTCGACGCGGTGCTGTTCCACGGCGCCGTGGACGAACTGGCCCGAATCCGCGCGCAACTGGCGCAGCGGCCGGGGCCGGTCGTGAGCGTGGAGCGGCTGGAGCCTGGCGAGACGGCGATTCCGATCGAACGCCTGCTGGTGGAGCGCTCGGTCAGCATCAACACGGCCGCGGCGGGCGGCAATGCGACCCTGATGACGATGGGATGAGGCGCGACGTCAGTACGACTTCGGCAGCCCCAGCACCTTCTCGGCGATGTAGCACAGCACCAGTTGCGGGCTGACCGGCGCCAGTCGCGGGATCCACGATTCGCGCAGGTAGCGCTCCACGTGGTACTCCTTCGCGTAGCCCATGCCGCCATGGGTGAAAATCGCGTTCTCGCACGCGCGGTAGCACGCCTCGGCGCCCAGGTACTTCGCCGCGTTGGCCTCGGCCGCGCAAGGCTTGCCGGCGTCGTACAGTGCCGCGGCCTTCCACACCATCAGGTGGGCCGCCTCCAGCTCCATCCACGAGCGGGCCAGCGGATGCTGGATGGACTGGTTCGTTCCGATCGGCCGGTCGAAGACGATCCGCTCCTTGGCATACAGCGCACCGCGCTGCAGCGCCGCACGGCCCAGCCCCACGGCCTCGGCGGCGATGAGGATGCGCTCGGGGTTCATGCCGTGCAGGATGAAGCCGAAGCCCTTGCCTTCCTCGCCGATGCGGTCCTCCACCGGAATGCGCAGCCCGTCGATGAAGACCTGGTTGGAGTCCACGCACTTGCGGCCCATCTTGTCGATCTCTCGCACTTCGACGGCGGCGCGATCGAGGTCGGTGTAGAACAGGCTCAAGCCTTCGGTGCCGCGGCTTTCCTCCACCGGCGTCGTGCGCGCCAGCAACAGGATCTTGTTGGCGACCTGCGCGGTGGAGATCCACACCTTCTGCCCCGAGACGAGATAGTGGTTGCCACGGCGCTCGGCGCGGGTCTTGAGCTTGAGCGTATTGAGGCCGGCGTCCGGCTCGGTGACGCCGAAGCAGGCGCGGTCGCGCCCGGCGATGAGCGGCGGCAGCCAGCGGCGCTTCTGCTCGCACGTGCCGAACACCACCACCGGGTGCAGGCCGAAGATGTTCATGTGCACGGCCGACGCGCCCGACAGCCCGGCGCCCGTGGCGGCGATCGTGTGCATCATGAGCGCCGCCTCGGTGATGCCCAGCCCGGCGCCGCCGAATTCCTCGGGCATGGCGATGCCCAGCCAGCCGGCCTCGGCCAGCGCCCGGTGGAAGTCCTCGGGGAAACCGCCTTCACGATCGCGCCGCAGCCAGTAGTCGGCGTCGAACGGCGCGCAGACGCGTTCGATCGCGTCGCGGATCTGCTGCTGCTCGGGCGTCAGGTCGAAGTTCATGGCGCGGGCTCCCGCGGCAGGGCGGCCGGCGCCGAGCAGGCGCCGCTGGCGAGCATGCTTTCGATCTCGGGCTCGCTGTAGCCGGCTTCGCGCAGGATGGCGACGGAATGCTCGCCCAGGCGCGGCGCCGGCAAGGTGTGGTCCGGGGGCGGCGTGCCGCTCCAGCGCGTCGGGCATCCCATCATGTGCAGCCGGCCTTCGGTCGGATGCTCGACCTCCCGGATGAATCCGGTGGCGCGGTGGTGCGGGTCGTCCATCAGTTCCTCGGGCGAGTTGACGGGCATGTTCGGAACGTCGGCGCGGTCCAGCAGTTCGCGCCATTCGGCGGTGGTGCGCTGCGCCATCAGCCGGGCGACTTCCTCGTACACGGCCTCGATGCTGGCGGCGCGGCCGGCGTGGGTGGCGAAGCGCTCGTCGTTTGCCATGCGCTGCGGCTCGCCGATCGCGGCGAAGAAGTTGCGCCAGTGCTTGTCGTTGTAGATCAGCACGCACAGGTGCCCGTCGCTGGTGCGGTAAGGACGCCGATGCCGCGTCAGCAGCCGCGGATAGCCGGCGGGGCCGAGCGGCGGCTCGAAGCTGCGCCCGGCCATGTGGTCGGCCAGCACGAACTGCGTCATGGCCTCGAACATCGACACCTCCACCGCCTGGCCGCAGCCGGTGCGCTCGCGCGCATACAGCGCGGCGGTGACGGCCGACACGACATGAAGGCCCGTCACGCGGTCGGCCAGCGTCACCGGCGCATAGCAGGGTTCCGGCGCGCCGTACTGCTGCATCAGCCACGGAATGCCGGTCGCGCCCTGGATCAGGTCGTCGTAGGCCGGCCGCGCCGCGTACGGACCCTGCTGGTCGAAGCCGCAGCAGGTCACGTGGATGACGCGCGGATTGCGCTCGCGCACGGCTTCGTAGTCCAGTCCCAGCCGGGCCAGCGCCTGCGGCCGGATGTTGCTCACCACGACGTCGCTGCGCTCCGCCAGGCGCAGCGCGGCTTCGCGGCCCTGCGGCTGCTTCAGGTCCAGGACGATGCTGCGCTTGCCGTGGTTGCCGTGCAGGAAGATGTGGCCCATGCCGGGATGCCGCATGGGGCCCACGTGCCGCATGTTGTCGCCGTCGGCGGACTCCACCTTGGTCACCTGCGCGCCCAGCGAAGCAAGCGTCTGGGTCGCGGACGGACCCATGATCACCGAGGTGAGATCGAGCACCTTCACGCCCGCGAGCGGCCCGCCGGGTCGCGGCTCGTTGGGGGATGGCGATTCGTTCATGCGTTGTCTCCAGCATTGCGGCGCAATCCCTGACGATACAATGCCCGAGGCTTGCATGAGCGCACGCTGCCGTGCGCTGCCACGAGTCGTTCACCAACGAGCCGGCCGCCTGCGCCGGCGTACAACCGAGGAGGATCCGTGCTGCGGGGAGTCGTCGCGTTCTGCGCCTTGTTCGCCTTCTGGCTGCTGCTCTCCGGCTACTACACCGGCTTCCTGGTCACCGCCGGCTTCGGGTCGGCGGCGGTGGTCCTGCTGGCCGCGCGGCGGATGGAGGTGGTCGACGGCGAAGGCATGCCGATGCAGCTGTGGCGCGTGCTGTTCTTCTATTGGCCGTGGCTCTCCTGGGAAATCGTCAAGTCCGCCTGGGCCGTCTCGAAGATCATCGTCGATCCGCGCCTGCCGATCAGCCCGACGCTGGTCCGGTTCCGCCCGCTGCAGCGCACGCCCGTCGGACTGGTCACGCACGCGAACTCGATCACCCTGACGCCCGGCACCATCGCCATCGATTGCAAGGACGATGAATTCCTGGTGCACGGGCTGACCCGCGGCTCGGCCGAAGGCTGCATCGACAGCGAGATGGACAGGCGCGTGCGCGCCATGGAGGGCGCATGATGTTCGCCGCCGCGGCGCTGGCCCTCCTGGTGACGCTCGCCCTCGTGATGGTGCGCGCGTTCCTCGGCCCAACGGTGTTCGACCGGGTGCAGGCGGCCAACAGCGCCGGCTCCGTCGCCATGCTGCTGCTGGCGGTGCTCGGTTTCCTGACGGGCCGGCCCGAGTTCCTTGACCTCGCCATCACCTACGGGCTGCTGAACACGGTGGGCACGATCGCCGTCCTCAAGTTCTTCCGCCAGGGGGACCTCGGCGATCCCGGGGAGACCAGGCCATGAGCGCCGTCGCCGACGCCATCAGCTGGGCCTGCATCGTCGCCGGCGGGCTGTTCTGCATCATCGGGGGCGTGGGCCTGGTGCGGATGCCGAGCTTCTTCACGCGCATGCATGCGGCCAGCCTGATCGACACGCTCGGTGCCGGCCTCATCCTGCTGGGCCTGGTGATCCAGGCCGGCTTCACGCTGGTCGCGGTCAAGCTCGCGATGATCGGCGTGCTGCTGCTGTTCGCGTCGCCCACGGCCACGCACGCGCTGGCGAAGGCCGCACTGGCCCGCGGCGTGGACCCGCTCGACACGGGAGGCGAATCATCGAAGCGCTGACGATCAACATCCTGCTGACGCTGATGGCGGTGCTGGTGGTGGCGATCGCCGCCCGCCGCAACCTGTTCTCGGTCGTGATGTTCACGAGCATCTACAGTTTTCTGATGGCCACGGTGCTGGTCGCCCTGGACGCCGTGGACGTGGCGATGACCGAAGCCTCGGTCGGCGCCGGCATCTCCACCGTGCTGCTGCTCGGCGCGCTCTATCTGACCCGCGGCGAGGAGGCCAAGCCGATCCACGCACCATGGCTGCCGCTGCTGCTGTCGATCTCGGTCGGCGCGGCGTTGGTCTATGGCTCGCTGGGGCTGCCGGCCTTCTCCGATCCGCAGGCGCCGATCCACGTTCACGTGGTGCCGCGCTACCTGCTGGACTCGCTGAAGGAGACCGGCGTGCCCAACGTCGTCACTTCCGTGCTGGCCAGTTATCGCGGCTACGACACGCTGGGCGAGACCACCGTGGTGTTCACGGCCGGCGCCGGCGTCATCGCGCTGCTGCGCCGCCGGCGGCGGCGCGCGGCCGGCAAGGAGACGCTGCCGTGAGGAGCGACCTGATCCTGCGGGTGGTCGCCAAGCTGCTGATCCCCTTCATGCTGCTCTTCGCCCTGTACGTGCAGTTCCACGGCGAGCTGGGCCCCGGCGGCGGCTTCCAGGCCGGCGTCATCATCGCCGCCGCCGTGATCTTCTACGGGCTGATCTTCGGCCTGCCCGCCACCCGCAAGATGGTGCCGGACGCGCTGGTGGAGACCATGGTGGCCGCCGGCGTCCTGATCTACGCCGGCGTCGGCGTGGCGGGATTGCTCCTGGGCGGCAACTACCTCGATTACTTCGTGCTGTCCCACGATCCGGTGCACGGCCAGGAGCGCGGCATCTTCTGGATCGAGGTCGGCGTGGCCACCACGGTTTCGGCCGTGATGCTCAAGATCTTCTACATGTTCGCCGGCCGCGGCCTCGATCCCGACGACTCGTGAAATTCGCCAGCCATTACGCCTACGCCGTCACCATTTTCCTGATGGTGGCCGGGCTGTTCATCGTGATCGCCAGGGGCAACCTGGTGAAGAAGCTGATCGGGCTGGGGATCTTCCAGACCTCGGTCTACCTGCTGTACGTGGCGCCCGGCAAGCTGATCGGGGGCACGGCGCCGATCCTGGATCCGGCCTTCAAGGTGTACTCGAATCCGTTGCCCCATGTCCTGATCCTCACGGCGATCGTCGTGGGCGTGGCCACGCTGGCGCTGGGACTCGCGCTGGTGGTGCGCATCCGGGAGAGCTACGGCACCATCGAGGAAGACGAGATCCTCGCCGCCGACCTCGCTGCGGGAGGCCGGGAGGAGTGACGCTCGCGCAACATCTGCCGGTCCTGCAGGTGGTGGTGCCGCTGCTGGCGGGCCCCGCCATCGTGCTTGTTCGCCGCCACCGCATCGCCTGGGCCATCGCGACGCTGGTCAGCTGGCTGGCCTTGGCGATTGCCGTCGCCCTGGCTTGGCGGGTGATGGAAAGCGGCCCCATCAGCTATGCCATCGGCAACTGGCCGCCGCCCTGGGGCATCGAATACCGCATCGACGAACTCAATGCGTTCGTGCTGGTCCTGGTGTCGCTGATCGGCGCGGTCGCCATGCCGTACGCCAGGGTGAGCATCGCCGCCGAGTTGCCGCTGGAGCAGGAGTACCTGTTCTACGCCATGTACTGCCTGTGCCTGACGGGGCTGCTCGGCATGGCGGCGACCGGCGACGCTTTCAACCTGTTCGTCTTCATGGAGATCGCCTCGCTGTCCATGTACGTGCTGATCGCCCTTGGCCGCCGGCGCCAGGCACTGGCGGCCTCCTACCAGTACCTGATCATGGGCACGATTGGCGCGACGTTCTATGTCATCGGCGTCGGCCTGCTGTACCTCATGACCGGCACGCTGAACATGGCCGACATGACGACGCGGCTGGCGAGCGTCACGGATGTCCGTCCGGTCGTCGCCGCGCTGGCGTTCATCGTCACCGGCGTCGGCCTGAAGCTGGCGCTGTTCCCGCTGCACCAGTGGCTGCCCAACGCCTACACGTACGCGCCGTCGGTCGTGACGGCGTTCCTCGCGGCGACGGCCACCAAGGTCTCGATCTACGTGCTGATCCGGTTCAGCCTCGGCATCTTCGGCCAGTCGCCGATCATCGGGCAGGTCCATTTCCACGAACTGCTGCTGGTGCTGGCGATCGTCGCGATCGTGTCGATGTCGCTGGTGGCTCTGTTCCAGGACGACCTCAAGCGCCTGTTCGCCTATTCCAGCGTCGCGCAGGTCGGCTACATCATGCTGGGCGTGAGCCTGGCCAGCCAGTCGGGGCTCACGGCCGGGGTCTCGCACCTGTTCAACCACGGCATCACCAAGGGTGCGCTGTTCCTGCTGGTCGGCGCGCTGTCGCTGCGGGCCGGCAGCACCAGCCTGGAGCGGCTGGCCGGCATCGGCGCGCGGATGCCGTTCACGTCGCTGGGCATCGTGATCGCCGGCCTCAGCCTCATCGGCGTGCCGGGCACGGCTGGTTTCATCACCAAGTGGTACCTGATCCAGGCCTGCCTGGAGCGGGAGGCGTGGCTGCTCGCCGCGCTGGTCGTCGCGACCTCGCTGATCGCGCTGGGCTACGTGTGGCGCTTCGTCGAGGTCGCCTACCTCACGCCCCCGCACGACGACCTGCCGCGCGCCGGCGAGGCGCCGATGTCGATGCTGGTGGCGGCGTGGGTCCTGGTGGTGGCGTGCGTCTACTTCGGCCTGGACACCTCGTTCAACGCCGGTTTCGCGGCCGACGCGGTGGAGTCCCTCTTGCGGCAGGGAGCCAAATGACCGCCGAACTCGCCATCCTGGCCGCCCTGGCGATCCCGGCCGGCGCCGCGTTGCTGATCAGGCTGTGCGCGGGCGCTCCCAACCTGCGCGAGACGGTGACGCTGGCCGCCGCGACGGCGCTGTTCCTGGCCGTGCTGTCGCTGCTGCCGGCCGTCCTGGCCGGCGAGCGCCCCGGGGTGCGCTGGCTGGAGCCGGTCCCCGGCATTGCCATCGCCTTCGAGGTGGAGCCCCTGGGGATGCTCTTCGCGCTGGTGGCGTCGCTGCTGTGGATCGTCAGCTCGGTGTATTCGATCGGCTACATGCGGGCCAACGAGGAGCACCACCAGACCCGCTTCTACATCTGCTTCGCGCTGGCGCTGGCCAGCACGATCGGGATCGCGTTCTCGGCGAACCTGCTGACGCTGTTCCTGTTCTACGAGGCGCTGACGCTCGCCACCTATCCGCTGGTGACGCACCACGGCGACGAGGAGGCGCGCCGCGGCGGACGCACCTATCTCGGGATCCTGCTGCTGACCTCCACCGTGCTGCTGTTCCCGGCCATCGTGGGCACGTGGCTGGCCGCCGGCACGCTCGACTTCAGGCCGGGCGGCATCCTCGCCGGCAAGGTCTCGCCGGGCGTCGCGACGGCGCTGCTGGTGCTGTTCATGTTCGGCGTCGGCAAGGCCGCCCTGATGCCGTTCCATCGCTGGCTGCCCGCGGCGATGGTCGCCCCGACGCCGGTCTCGGCCCTGCTGCATGCGGTCGCCGTGGTCAAGGCGGGGGTCTTCTCGGTGGTCAAGATCGCCGTCTACGTGTTCGGACTCGATGCCTCCGGCGCGAATTTCGAATGGCTGGTCTACGTGGCCGGCTTCACGATCATCGCTGCGTCCATCGTCGCCTTGCGGGCCGACAACCTCAAACGCCGGCTCGCCTATTCCACGGTCAGCCAGTTGTCGTACGTGGTGCTCGGCGTGGCCGTGCTCGCGCCGATCTCGGTCGCCGGCGCGATGCTGCACATCGCCGCCCATGCCTTCAGCAAGATCACGCTGTTCTTTGCCGCCGGCTCGATCTACACCGCCGCGCACAAGACGCAGGTGAGCCAGCTCGACGGGATCGGGCGCCGCATGCCATGGACCATGGGGGCGTTCACCATCGGGGCCCTGTCCCTGATCGGAATCCCGCCGGGCGTGGGCCTGCTGTCGAAGTGGTACATGCTGCAGGGTTCGCTGGGCGTGCAGCAGTGGACCGCGGCCGCCGTGATGCTCGGCAGCACCTTGCTGAACGCCGCCTACTTCATGCCGATCGTCTATGCCGCCTTCTTCCGCCCCGCGGCGCCCGACGCGCACGGGCACGAACACGGGGACTCGCCGCTGCCCATGGTCGCCGCGCTGACCTTCACCGCGGCCGGCACCGTGGCCCTGTTTTTTTTCCCCGAGCTGCCGATGAAGCTCGCCACCGTTGCAGCCGGACTGCCCTGACGCCATGAAAGAAGCCGAAAAGACGCGATGGCTGGACGACAGCCGCAACGTGACCAAGGTGTACTGGTCGGTCTGGATCGTGTGCGGCCTGCTGCTGCTGGTCGAACCGCTGGTGCACAAGCACGGCGAGTTCGCCTTCGAGGAATGGTTCGGCTTCCACGGCTTCTTCGGCTTCATCGCCTGCGTGCTGCTGGTGCTGGCCGCCAAGGCCCTGCGGCTGTGGCTCAAGCGCCCCGAGGACTACTATGACCGGCCTTGAGCTTTCCCCGGCCTGGACGCTGGTGCTGGGCGCGGCCCTGGTGCCGCTGCTGCGCGGCGCCTGGCGCGGGACGTGGAACGTGCTGCTGCCGCTGGCGGGCATGGTGCAACTGTGGTTGCTCGCGCCCGGTGAGTACGGCCAGTTCGCCTTCGCGGGGCAGGAACTGCTGGTCCTGCGCGTCGACCGCTGGAGCACGCTGTTCGGTTTCGTGTTCCTGATCGCGGCGCTGCTCAACTCCATCTACGCGCTGCACGTGCGCGACGCGGTGCAGCCCACGGCGGGCCTCGCCTATGCCGGTGCGGCGCTGGGCGCGGTCTTCGCGGGTGACCTGCTGACGCTGTTCGTGTTCTGGGAGCTGACCGCGATCACGTCCGTGTTCCTGATCTGGGCGCGGCCGGGCGAGCGCTCGTACCGCGCCGGGCTGCGCTACCTGATCGTGCAGCTGGCGTCGGGGATGCTGCTGCTGCTGGGCGCCCTGCAGCAGCTCAATGCCACGGGCAGCCTGCGCTTCGAACACATCGGCCTCGAGGGCCCCGGCGGCTGGCTCATCTTCCTGGGCTTCGGCATCAAGTGCGCCTTCCCGCTGCTGCACAACTGGCTGCAGGATGCCTATCCGGAGGCGACGGAGAGCGGCACCGTGATGCTCTCGGCCTTCACCACCAAGCTGGCCGTGTACGCACTGGCACGCGGCTTCGCCGGCCAGCCCGAGCTGATCTGGATCGGGGCGGCCATGACGGCGTTCCCGATCTTCTACGCCGTGATCGAGAACGACCTGCGGCGCGTGCTCGCCTACAGCCTGAACAACCAGCTCGGGTTCATGGTGGTAGGCATCGGCGTCGGCACCGAGCTCGCCTTGAACGGCACGGCGGCGCACGCATTCACCCACATCATCTACAAGGGCCTGCTGTTCATGTCGATGGGGGCCGTGCTGCTGCGCACGGGCACGATCAAGGGCAGCGAACTCGGGGGGCTGTACAAGTCCATGCCCTGGACCACGAGCTTCTGCATCGTCGGCGCCGCCTCGATTTCCGCATTCCCGCTGTTCAGCGGCTTCGTCAGCAAGTCGATGATCCTCTCGGCCGCCGCGGGCGAGGGGCATCTGGTCACCTTCCTGGTGCTGCTGTTCGCCTCCGCCGGCGTGTTCCACCATTCGGGCATCAAGATTCCCTACTTCGCGTTCTTCGGCCACGACTCGGGCAAGCGCTGCGCCGAGGCGCCGTGGAACATGCTGGTGGCCATGGCGCTTGCCGCGGCGCTGTGCATAGGCGTCGGCGTGTTCCCGCAGCCGCTGTACGCGATGCTGCCGTTCCAGGTCGACTACGCGCCGTACACGGCCAGTCACGTGCTGGCGCAGCTGCAGCTGCTGATGTTCTCGGCGCTCGCCTTCTCGGTGCTGATGCGCACCGGCATCTATCCGCCGGAACTGCGCTCCGTGAATCTCGATTTTGACTGGAGCTATCGCAGGCTGGCACCTGCCGTAATGTGCGGCGCTTCCGCAGCCATCTCGGCCGGCCAGAGCCTGCTGGCCCGCGGGTGGTCACGGCTGGTGCAGGCCGTCTTCGCGACGGTGCGCCGGCTGCACCAGCCCGGCGGACTGCTGGCGCGCACTTGGCCGTCCGGGACGTCCGCGCTGTGGATGATGGTGCTGCTGCTGGGCCTGCTGCTGAGCGGCTATCTGGCCTAGGGTTCCGGGTCCGCGCCGGCGATCCGGCGCAGCGCCCGCCGCCGCCACGCCTTCTCCATCTCCACCGCGATCCACACCACGGCCGCCGCCGTTATGCACAACGCCAGTTCTGCCGCCGTGAGCGGCGCCGTCTTGAAGACGGGGTTGAGCACCGGCACGTAGATGGTCGCCAGCTGCAGGCCGAAGGTCAGCAGCACAGCGCCGAGCAGCGGCATGTTCGAGCGCAGGCCCTGCCGCCACAGCGCCTCGGTCTCCGAGCGGATCGCGAGCACGTGCGCCATCTGTCCGAACGTGAGCACCGTGAACACCATGGTCTGCCAGTGCGCATGGCCCGTCGACAGGGCCCACGCCTGCACGGCGATGCACAGTCCCGCCAGCAGCAGTCCCACGGCGACGATGTGCTGCCACATGCCGGCGGCGAACAGGCTTTCGCCCGGCGGCCGCGGCGGGCGCTGCATGACGCCGCGTTCGGCCGGCTCGGCGGCCAGCGCCAGGCCGGGCAGGCCGTCGGTGACCAGGTTCACCCACAGGATGTGGATCGGCAGCAGGGGGATCGGCAGGCCCAGCAGCGGCGCCAGGAAGATGACCCAGATCTCGCCGGAGTTGCCGGTCATGGCGTAGCGCACGAACTTGCGGATGTTGTCGTAGATGCGCCGGCCTTCGCGCACGGCGGCGACGATGGTGGCGAAGTTGTCGTCCAGCAGCACCAGGCTGGAGGCCTCGCGGGCGACGTCGGTGCCGCCCCGGCCCATCGCCACGCCGATGTCGGCCCGCTTGAGCGCCGGCGCATCGTTGACGCCATCGCCCGTCATCGCGACGAACTCGCCGTGCGCCTGCAGGGCCTGCACGATCCGGATCTTCTGCGCCGGATCGACCCGTGCATAGACGTGCACGTGCCGCACCCGCTCCATCAGCGCCTCGTCGTCCAGCGAAGCCAGATCGGCCCCCGTGATGACCGGGGCCTGCGCGTCGGCGACCAGGCCCAGGCGCAGCGCGATCGCACGGGCGGTGGCCGGATGGTCGCCGGTGATCATGACGGGCGTGATGCCGGCCGCCATGCACTCGCGCACGGCGGCGGCGGCTTCGGCGCGCGGCGGATCGATGAGGCCCACCAAGCCGATCAACGCGAGGTTTTTCTCGAGCGCTTCCACGCCCGCGCTTACCGCGGGGAGGCGTTCGTGGACCCGCTGCGCCAGCGCCAGCACTCGCAGGCCGCGCGCCGCCATCGCCTCGGCCCGAGCCAGCCACACCTGCCGGGGCGCGCCGTCCGGCCCCGGATCGGCGCACAGCGGGATCACCGTTTCCGGCGCGCCCTTGGTATACGCCACATGACCGCCGGCTATGCGATGCACCGTGGTCATGCGCTTGCGTTCCGCATCGAACGGCAGCTCGAACACGCGTGGGCACTGTCGGTCGCAGGCCGCCTTCGAATGGCCCGCCGCTTCGGCGAGCGCGAGCAAGGCAGTCTCGGTCGGATCCCCCCGCCAGGCGCCGCCGGCCGCCGGCGCCGCGTCGTTGCACAGGGCCAGCGCGCGCAGCAGCCCCGCCTCGGATGGCGGAAGGGGCCGGGCGCCGGGTGACCACTCGCTGCCGTCGCCGAGCACCAGGGTGTCCACCTGCATCCGGTTCTCGGTGAGCGTGCCGGTCTTGTCGGAGCAGATCGTGGTGACCGAGCCCAGCGTTTCCACCGACGGCAGCCGCCGCACCAGCGCATTGACCGCGACCATGCGCCGCGCGCCCAGCGCCAGCAGCACCGTGACGACCGCCGGCAGCGCCTCCGGGATCGCGGCGACGGCCAGGCTCACCGCGGTGAGCACCATCAGCATCGGCGACTCGCCGCGCAGTACGCCGGCTACGAAGATGATGGCGCAGATCCCCAGCACGGCCAGTGCGAGGCGCCGTCCGAACGCGGCAAGCCGCTTCTGCAGCGGCGTGCCGAGATCGGGGCCCTGCTCCAGGAGTCCTGCCACCTTGCCCAGCTCCGAGCCCATCCCGGTGGCGACGACCAGCCCCCGGCCGCGGCCGTGGGTGACCGTCGTCCCCTTGAACGCCATGTTCAGGCGGTCGCCCAGCGAATGCAGCGCGCCGGTGAGCACCCCGGCGTGCTTGCCGACGGTCACCGATTCGCCGGTGAGGGCCGATTCGTCCACCTTCAGTTGCGCGATCTCGATCAGCCTGAGGTCGGCCGGCACCTGGTTGCCGGCTTCCACCAGCACGATGTCGCCGGGCACCAGTTCGCGCGCGGGCACTTGCCGCACCTGCCCGCCGCGCACCACGGTGGCCTGCGCGGCCGCGAGCCGCCGCAGCGCCGCCACGGCCCGGTCGGCACGCCAGGCCTGCACCGCGCCGACGGCGGCGTTGAGCACGACGATCACGAGAATGACGACGGTGTCCACCACGTCGCCGATGAGGCCGGAGATGACGGCGGCGGCGATCAGCACCACGATCATGAAATCGCGGAACTGGTCGAGGACCAGCGAGAGGACGCCGCGGCCGGTGGACTGCGCCAGTTCGTTGGGGCCGTGCCGGGCGGCCCGCTCGCTCACCTGGGCATCGCGCAGGCCCACGGCCGGGTCGACCCCGTGTTCGCGCGCCAGGTCGTGCGCATCACGCAGGTGCCAGTCGGGCGCCGGCGCAGCCGGGCCTACGGCAACAGCCGCCGTCGCGGTCGAGGGGCTCCCTGGCATGCCTTCATTTCAGGCGGCGGGGGGCGGCCGCGTGTTGATGCGGGTCAACGCCGCCTCCCCTGGGCGCTTACCGCCCCCAGCGCAGCACCATCGCATCGCGCTCGCGAGCCAGCTCGATCAGCCCGGCGCGGGTGGCCGGGTGCAGCGCCTGCAGCGGCTGGCGCACCGCTTCGCTCGCGATCAAGCCGCCCTCGCGCATCAGCGCCTTGGCCGCGATGAGGCCGCACTGGCGGTTCTCGTAGTTGATCAGCGGCAGCCAGCGCTCGTAGGCCGCCGCGGCGTCGGCACGGCGGCCGGCGAACCAGGCATCGGTGATCTGGCGGATGCCATCGGGATAGCCGCCGCCAGTCATCGCGCCGGTGGCGCCGGCCTCGAGGTCAGGCATCAGCGTGATCGCTTCCTCGCCATCCCAAGGACCTTCGATGGCGTTGCCGCCTTCGGCGATCAGCGCGCGCAGCTTGGCGGCGACGCCGGCGGTCTCGATCTTGAAGTAGCGGATGTTGGGGATCTCGCGGGCCATCCGCGCGAGAAAGGACGCCGACAGCGGCGTGCCGGCCACCGGCGCGTCCTGGATCATCACGGGGATCGTGAGCGCATCGGACACGGTGCGGAAGAACTCGTGGATCGCCGGCTCGCCGGCGCGGACCGTCGCGCCGTGGTACGGCGGCATGACCATCACCATCGCGGCGCCGGCGTCCTGGGCCGCGCGCGACCGCTGCGCGCACACGCGGCTGCTGAAATGGGTAGTCGTGACGATCACGGGAACGCGCCCGGCGACGTGCTCCAGGATCGCGTTCATCAGCAGCACCCGCTCGTCGTCGGACAGCGAGAACTGCTCGGAGAAGTTGGCCAGGATGCACAGGCCGTGCGAGCCGGCTTCGATCATGAAGTCGACGGCGCGCAACTGGCCCGGCAGGTCGATCGCGCCGGCATCGTCGAAGATGGTCGGGACGACGGGAAACACGCCGCGGTAGGGGCGCGGGTGGCGGTCGGTCATGGAGGCTCCTGCGGTGTTGGTGCGGGCACGGCGCCGGCACGACGCGGCAATTATCGGGGCGTGCGGCAGTGCGCCGGCCATGGTCGCGCTGGCGCAGCCGCAGAAAAATCCAACCTCGCGGCGGACGCCCCCAGACCGCTGCTATAATCGACGGCTCAGCGGCTGTAGCTCAGTTGGATAGAGTACTTGGCTACGAACCAAGGGGTCGTGGGTTCGAATCCTGCCAGCCGCGCCAATAAAATCAACGGGTTACGTGCGAAAGCATGTAGCCCGTTGTGCTTTGGGCCGCCCGGTTCATGAGCGGCGAAGATCCGCCTGCCGCTCAGCCGCCCGCGATGCGATCGATGAGGACCACTTCGCTGCCGTCGGCGATCGGCTGCAGCAAGGCGTCCTGGTAGATCACCCCGTCGATCGCGACCGCGACGCCGTGTTCCAGGTGATCTGCGAGTTCCGGATGGGTCGCGGCCAGCCGCTCCAGCAACTGCCGCACGTTGGCCGCGCAGACTTCGACCTGGGTCTCACCGCCCGTGTACGGCCTGAAGCTGCTGGAAAGCCGCACCCGTGCCACGGTTCACCTTGCCCGCCGGGTCGCCTGCACTTCGTCGAGTGCCTTCAACACCCGCGGCGGCGACATCGGCTGCTCGCACAGGCGCACCCCCACGGCGTTGCTGATCGCGTTGGCGATGGCCGCCATCGGCGCGATGATCGGCACCTCGCCGCATCCGCGCACGCCGTAAGGGTGGTTCGGATTGGGCACTTCGACGATCAAGGTGTCGATCCGGGGCAGGTCGGACGCGACCGGCACCCGGTAGTCGAGGAAACCGGGGTTCTGCAGCAGCCCGTCGGCGCCGTAGACGTACTCCTCGTTGAGGGCCCAGCCTATGCCTTGCGCGGCCCCGCCCTGCAACTGCCCTTCGACGTACGATGGGTGCACGGCCTTGCCCACGTCCTGCACGACGGTGTAGCGGACGACCCGCACCGCACCGGTCTCGCGATCGACCTCGACGTCGGCGATGTGCGTGCCGAAGCCCGGTCCGGCGCCTTGCGCATTGATTTCGGCGTGGCCGGCGATCGTGCCGCCGGTCTTTCCGGCCACCTTCGCGATCTCGGCCAACGACATCGGCTCGAACGGTGCCGACGCGTTCGCCGCCGGCACGGCGCGCCCCGCCCGCCAGTCGACGTCCTCGACCGGGACCTCGCGGATGCGCGCCACGCGCTGGCGCAGCTTTTCAATGGCATCCCGCGCCGCCACCGCGCAGGCGAGGCCGCCGGCAAACGTGCCGCGGCTGCCGGCGGTGACGAAGTTGAAGCCCAGCGCGGACGTGTCGGCCACCACGGCGCGCACCCGGTCGACCGGAATGCCGAGCTCTTCGGCGGCGATCATCGACAGCGACGCGCGGTGCCCGCCGGCCACGTCGATGGTCCCCAGCAGCAGCGCCACCGTGCCGTCCTCGTTGACGTTGAGTGCCACCGAGGTCTCGTTGCCGATGTTGAACCAGAAGCCGGTGGCCACGCCGCGGCCCTGGTTCGGTCCGAGCGGCGCGCTGTAGTGGGGGTGCGCCTTGGCCGCTTCGAGCGTCTCGACATAGCCGATCGGGCCCAGCGTGGGTCCGTAATAGGTCCGCGTGCCTTCGCGCGCCGCGTTTCGCAGCCGCAGTTCGATCGGGTCGATGTCCAGCCGCTGCGCCATCTCGTCGACGACGCTCTCCACCGCGAAGGCGGCGATCGGTGCGCCCGGCGCCCGGTACGCTGCCACCTTCGGCCGGTTGCTCGTCACGTCGTGCCCCACCACGTGCACGTTGGCCAGGTCGTATCGGGTGAAGGCGCACATCGTCGCCTGCGCGATGGGTGAGCCGCCGAAGGCCCCGGCCTGGAAATCGAGTTCGGCCTGCGCCGCCGTGATCCTGCCGTCCCTGGTGCAGCCGAGCTTGACCCTGACGTGCGCGCCCGAGGTCGGGCCGGTGGCACGGAAGACTTCCTCGCGCGTCATCACCATCTTCACGGGCCGGTGCGACTTGCGCGACAGCACGATCGCCAGCGGCTCGTTGTAGACGTTGTTCTTGCCGCCGAAGCCGCCGCCGATCTCGGTCGGGATAACGCGGATCTTCGACACGTCCATCTGCAGCACGATGGCGCACTGGCTGCGGAACGTGAACGCCCCCTGGGTGCTGGTCCACAGGTCCACCTGGCCATCCTCGGTGCAGCTGGCGATGCACGCCTGCGGTTCGATGTAGCCCTGGTGCACCGGCTTCGTCGTGAACTCGCGCTCGATCACCACGTCGGCCTGCGCGAAGCCGCCGGCCACGTCGCCGAGGGTGAACTCCATGCGCTTGGCGACGTTGGAAGGGCGCTCGGGCTTCGGCTTCACGCCCGCCGTGTACTGCTGCTCGTGCAGCAGCGGTGCGCCGGGCTGCATCGCCTCCACCACGTCGATCACGTGCGGGAGCGCTTCGTACTCGACGCGGATGAGCGCCAGCGCCTGCAGGGCGACGGCTTCGCTCACGGCCGCCACCGCCGCCACCGGATGGCCCTCGTAGAGCACCTTTTCGCGCGCCATCACCTGGCGCGTGACGTCGCGGTAATTGATCGTCAGCTCGCCGGACAGCGCGAACTGCTCCGGCAGGTCGGGGAAGTCGTCGCGCGTGACCACCGCCTTCACGCCCGGCAGCGCCAGCGCCCGAGACACGTCGATCGACACCAGCCGTGCGTGCGGATGCGGGCTGCGCAATACCTTGCCGATCAGCTGGTTGGGCAGGTTGTGGTCGGCGCCGAAGCGCGCCCGCCCGGTCACCTTGTCGTCGCCGTCGGGCCGCAGCGGCCGGGTGCCGACCACATTGAGCGGCTTCTTCGCGTACTTCGGCAGTCCGGTCATGATGCGCCCCGCAGCTCGCGGCCCGCGGCGAGGACGGCATCGACGATCTTCGTGTAGCCGGTGCAGCGGCACAGGTTGCCGGCCAGCCAGAGCCTGATCTCTTCCTCGGTCGGATCCGCGCTGCGCTCCAGCAGCGAGCGTGCCGCGACGAGGAGGCCCGGCGTGCAGATCCCGCATTGAAGCGCCGCGTGCTCGATGAACGCGCGCTGCAACGGGTGCAGCTGCGCGCCCTGCGCCATGCCTTCCACCGTCTCGATCGATTTGCCCTGCGCCTCGACGGCCAGCATCAGGCAGGAGCACACCAGCCGGCCGTCGACGACGACGCTGCACGCGCCGCAGTCGCCGGTGCCGCAGCCCTCCTTGGTGCCGGTCAGCGCCAACTCGTCACGCAGCACCTGCAGCAGGGTCTGGTCGGTGTCGCAGAGGAATTCCCTCCGGTCGCCGTTGACGGTGGCGACCACGTGATTCTTGGTCATCGGCAGGATCTCCTTGCGCGTTCCAGCGCTCGCTGCGCGGCCCGCCGCGCCAGCACGCCGGCGACGCGGATGCGGAATTCGCGGGTGCCGCGTTTGTCGTCGATCGGCCGGCAGGCGGCGCTCGCCGCCTCGGCCAGCCGTTGCAGCGCCGCGTCGTCCACCCTGGTCCCGACCAGGGCGGCGGCGGCCTCCGGCAGCAGCAGCGCGCGCTCGGCCACGGCGCCGAGGCTCACCCGCGCCTGGCGGCAGACACCGCCGTCATCGACGGTGAGGTTGACGCCGGCGCCGACCACGGCGATGTCCATTTCCGTGCGCGGCGTGAAGCGCAGGTAGGCATCGCCCGATCCGGGCGGCCGCGGCGGGAGCAGAAACGAAACCAGGACTTCGCCCGGCGCGAGGCAGGTGCGACCCGGGCCCGTGGCGATCTGCTCGACCGGCACGTCGCGGCGGCCGGCAAGGCCAGCCAGTGTGACGACGGCGCCGGCGGCGATCAGCGCCGGCACGCTGTCGGCCGCGGGGGAGGCGTTGCACAGGTTTCCGCCCAGGGTGGCGCGTCCCTTGACCTGGATCGAGCCGATCATGCGCACGCCGTCGATGATTCCCGGCCAGGCGGCCGCGAACGTTCCGTGTTCGATCAGTTCCATGCCCGTGACGGCGGCCCCGATGCGCCAGCCGCCGTCGCAGGGCTCCAGCGATCGCAGTTCGGGGATGCGCTTGATGTCGACCAGCAACGTCGGCGCGACGCGGCCGGCGCGCATGTGGACCAGCAGGTCGGTGCCGCCGGCCAGCACGCGCGCCGTGCCGCCCGCGCCGGCCAGCAGGTCCAGCGCGGCATCCAGCGTTTCAGGCGCTACGTAGCGCATCGGGATCTCCGTGTATCGGTCGGACTGCCATTGTGGTTCAGCCGGCCGACGCTGTCACGGGCGGGCCGATCAGCCCCGCACACGCCTGTGCCTTGCGGACCCGCAAAAGGCAAGGGCTCGCGTCGCGATGACGCAAGCCCTTGTGCCTGATGCCGGGGCCGGGAGAGCGGCAGCTCTCCCGGTGGCCGCTTTAGTTGCGGTCGGCGCGGGCGCTGCGAGTCGTGGTGGTGTCCGTGCTGGCCGAGGCGCCTGACGTGCGCGTGTCCACGCTCACGCCGTTGCGGGTACGGTTCACGTCCACGTTCTTCTGGTCGCCGTCCTTGCCGACGTTGGCTTCCACGCCGGGCACGCCCTTGTCGGAGGCGTTCCTGCCGACGTCGACGTTGACGCCCGGCACGCCGCGATCGCGTTCGGCCTTGGTATCGGTGCCTTGGGCCTGGGCTTGCACCGACAGGGCGGAGATGGCGACGGCCAGGGCGGGCCACAGGAGACGGGTCTTGATCTGCTTCATGGTTGATGTCCTTTACTCTGGAATCCAGAATGTGCAAGGACGAGGACGCGCGCCGGGTCGGCGGTCGCCTCATGTCCGCGTCGGAAGGCGCCTCGTGCACGCCTGGCTCGGCAGCGAGCCCCGGCACCGATCGCGCAAAAAAATGGCGCCCGCGCGGGGCGCCACATGCCATGCGGCATTCAAGGAGTTACCTGGTCCGCGCCGCGTCTCTTCGGCGGGAGGCATGTCCATTCTGGACCATCGGCCGGCTGCTGCGCGCTCATGGCGGGAAAACCCCGAGCACGGCTCTCGGTGGTTTCCCTGTATCGCTGAACCCCGCGCGCAAGGCGCGGTCCAACCTGCATTGCATTGGTGCAAATGGAAGTCTGCGGACCATCGGGGATTCGATCATGTCGTCAGTTCATCACGTTGACCACTCGCCGCTCGCCTTCGACCTGCTGGCGCGGCTCGAACTCTACGAAGCCGATCTCGAGCAGGTGGAGCAAGGCCGCGTCGACGCGGCCTGGTACCGGCTCCTGGATCGCCAGCTCGCGGGCATGGGCGCGTGCACCGGCGCGCTGCCGCAACTCGCCGCCAGCATCATGGACATCGCGCTGGTGCATACGCAGCTGATGCAGGCGCTGTTCCGCCGAGCGGGCGACGGCATCGCGCAGCTGCTGCGTCGGCAGCGCGCCGCCCTGCGGGCGCTGCGCGAGCGATGCCTCGCGCTGATCGGCCACGTCGCCCGCCGTTGAATCGACGCTCGGCGGGTGCCGTCACTCGCCCGACGACGCTCCTGCTTCGGGCCGCAGCCGCCGGCGCGGCTGCCAGGTGGCCGCCGCGGCCACCAGCGGCTCCCACGGCAATTCGGCGAGGCTGCCATGTCGCTGCTGCGCGCCGCACACCATGCGGTGCACGTCGGCGTCGGGCGCGACCACCACCTGCTGCAGTGCCGCGAGGCCGCTGCACTGCAGCCGCAGCGCATGGACATGGATCAACGGTTTACCGGGCGGCGGCAACCGCAGGGCGGCCCGGGCCCGCTCGTGGAGCAGCGTCGCCAGCGACCCGCAGCGCTCGCGCGCGGCCGGCGAGCTGCATGCCAGCACCTCGTGCTCGTCGGCGCACTGGCGGCGCGCGAGCTCGCAAGTGGCGGTGCGCGCCAGCAGTGCCTTGGAAAAAACGCAGCCTTGCTCGATGTCGCAGCAGGGGGAGACGGGCGGGTCGGGGTACTTCACGGGCGCCTATCGTCGCGATCCCGCCCGGCTTCGTCTTTCGGCGGCCACATGTCCGTGGCTGAAGGCGGGTTATCGGCCGCGCGCCGGCGCCACCGGCGCCGTGGCGGTAGGCCGCCGGATGCCCGCTCGCACGCTGGCGTTACAAATCGCCGGCGGCGGACCGGCGGCTCATGCCGCCTCGCGATGGGCTTGCGCTATCCGAAAGCACTGGTGGGCGCAGTAATCGACCAGCGCGTCGATCTCGGTCGACTTGTCGAACACGGCGTCGACGCCGATCTGGGCGCACCGCTTGCGCACGCTCGGATTGATGTAGTTGCTGAAGACGACGATCTTCTGCGACGGCCGCCGCCGGGCGATGCGCTCGGCTAGGTGGATGCCGCTGCCCTGCTTGAGGAAGAGGTCGACGATGACCAGGTCCCAGCCGTCCGGGTTGGCTTCGATCCAGCCGATCGCCTCGTCTTCGGTGGCGCTCGTGCCCGCCACCCGGACGGACGTGAGTTCTTCGAGCGTGCCGACGAGGTTCTCTCGAATGGTCGGGTTGTCCTCGATGACGTAGGCTTGAAGATGCACGGGAGCTCGTAGGGTGGGGTCGTGGCGGCGGGGAGTCTTGCCTGACTCTACGGGTGGGCCACTCCCCGCACATCCGGACGAGCCCCCGTCGTGGCGTAGGAGGCTGCCTACCGGGTGCAGCGGAGAATCGCGCGCGGCCCTACGATCGGGCCCCAGCACATGACGCTCGCACCAGACCAGACGGACAAGGCCCAGCTCGAACGGATCCGCACGCTGCTGAAGCTGCTCGAACGGGCGGCTTTCGTCGGCGTGTGGACGCTCGACCTCGCGCGCGACCGGCTGGAGTGGTCCGAGCAGCTGGCCGCGATCCACGGCGCTCCGCCGGACTACACGCCGGCGCGGGCCGATGCGTTCTCGCTCTACGCGCCCGAGTGGCGCGACAAGATCGAGGCGCTGGTCGCCACCTGCGCCGAGTCCGGCGATCCCTTCGACGAGGAGATGCAGATCCTCACCCTGCAGGGGCGCCGCCTGTGGGTGCGCACCATCGGCCACGCGGTGCGCGACGGCGACGGCAGGATCGTTCGCATCGAGGGCGCGTTGCAGGAGATCTCGCCCCAGGGCCACCGGGTCGGCACCCTGCTGCGCCACAACGTGAGCATGGGCGGCGCGATGAGCAGCGGCGAGGCGTTCGCCACCGTCGATCGTGAAGGCCGCTTCACCTACGTCAACGAGCAGGCGGAAAAGCTCCTGGGGCGGGACGCCGCCGACCTGCTGGGTCGCGCCATCTGGAGCTGCTTCCAGAAGACGGTGCGGATCCGGCTCGAGGAGGCGTTCCGGCGCAGCATGGCCAGCGGCGAGGTGCTCGAGGTCGAGGAACTGGACGCGCGGCTTTCGGCGCGCATCGAGGCGCGGGGCTATCCATTCGGCGGGGGGCTCGCCGTGCACCTGCGCGACGTCACCGCGCGCCACAAGGCGCAGGAACACCTGCGGCTGCTGGAGAGCAGCATCGCGCGGCTCAACGACATCGTGATCATCACCGAGGCCGGTCCGTTCAACGAGCCCGGCCCGCGCATCGTCTTCGTCAACGAAGCCTTCGAGCGGCGCACCGGCTACCGGCGCGAGGAGGTGCTCGGCCGCACGCCGCGCCTGCTGCAGGGCCCCGGCACCCAGCGCCGCGAGCTCGATCGCATCCGCGCCGCGATGGAACAGTGGCAACCGGCGCGCGTGGACCTCATCAACTACAAGAAGAACGGCGAGCCGTTCTGGGTCGACCTCGAGGTGTCGCCGGTGTGGGACGAAGCGCGCAGGCTCACCCACTGGGTGGCGGTCGGCCGCGACATCACCGAGCGCAAGACCGCCGAGGAGAAGATCCAGTACCTGGCGTTCTACGATCCGCTGACCCGGCTGCCGAACCGCCAGTTGCTGCTGGACCGGCTGCACCGCGCGCTGTCGGACAAGGAGCGTCCGCGCGAAGGCGCGCTGATGTTCATCGACCTGGACAACTTCAAGGTGCTCAACGACACGCTGGGCCACCAGAAGGGCGACCAGCTGCTGCAACAGGTGGCCGAGCGGCTGCGCTCCTGCGTCCATCGCGGCGACACGGTGGCGCGGCTGGGCGGCGACGAATTCGTGATCCTGCTGGAGAACAACCACTACAAGCCGCTCGATCCGAGCGCGGCCGCCCACGCGGTGAGCGAGCGCATCCTGGGCAAGCTGGGCGAGCCCTACGTGCTGTCGGGCCACCTGCACCACAGCACCTGCAGCATCGGCGTGACCCTGTTCGGGCGTTCGCCGTGGACCGTGAGCGAGCTGCTCAAGCAGGCGGACCTCGCGATGTACCAGGCCAAGAACGCGGGGCGCAACGCGGTCTGCTTCTTCGACCCGGAGATGCAGGCGGTGGCGACGGCCAACGCGACGCTGGCGACCGACCTGCGGCAGGCCTGGCGGGAGAACCAGTTCCTGATCGACTACCAGCCGCAGGTGGGGGCCGACGGCCGCATGTCCGGCGTGGAAGCGCTCCTGCGCTGGCGGCACCCGCACCGGGACCTGGTGGCGCCGGCCGACTTCATCTCCACCGCCGAGGAAACCTCGCTGATCATCCCGATCGGCCGCTGGGTGCTGGAGCAGGCCTGCGCGCAGCTCGCGGAATGGGCCAGGCGGCCGGATCGCCGGCACCTGAGCATCGCGGTGAACGTGAGCGTGCGCCAGTTCCGCCATCCCGATTTCGTCGATGAGGTGATGACCGCGATCGCCGACGCCGGCATCGCGCCGCACAAGCTGAAGCTGGAACTGACCGAGAGCCTGCTGGCCGAGGGCATCGAGGTGACCGTCGCCAAGATGGGCAGCCTCAAGGACATGGGCGTGACCCTGTCGCTCGACGACTTCGGCATGGGGTATTCGTCGCTGTCGTACCTCAAGCGGCTGCCGCTGGACCAGCTCAAGATCGACAAGGCGTTCGTCAAGGACATCCTGACCGACGCCAACGACGCGGCCATCGCCCGCACCATCATCGGGCTGGCGCAGAGCCTGGGGCTCAGCGTGATTGCCGAAGGGGTGGAAACACGCGAGCAGCGCGACTTCCTCGCGCAGCAAGGCTGCCTCGAGTACCAGGGCTACCTGTTCTGCAAGCCGCTGCCGATCGAGGAACTGGAGCAGTTCATCGACCGGCAGGCCGGGTGAGCGCGCGGCCGGCTCAGAGCGGCGCGATCTGCAGCGGGGCCATCGCGACCGCCCGCGGCATGCGCAGCTGCACCATGTCCGGGCTGCGCACGAGCTCCACCGCTTCGGCCTCCGCCAGCGCCTGCACGTCCGCCCATTCGAGCTGGCGGTAGCCGGGCTCGAACGGAAGTCCTTCCGCGTCGGGGCGCGGTGCGACGCGCACCGTGATCTGCGCCATCCCGCCGACCACCTCGGCCTTCACCCGGACTTCGCACGGGCCGGCCGCGGCGTCGGTCAGCGTGATCAAGGTGGCCGTGAGGAGGTGCCGCAACGCCACGCGCGACACCTCGAAATCGGTCTCGGCGACGTCCCTGGCGACGCTGAAGCCGCGGAAATTGAAGTTGCTGGCCAGCAGCGCCAGGCATTCGTCGACGCCCTGGGGCAGGCGGATGCCTTCGTCCTCGACCGGCTGGATCCAGGCGGCGACCTTCAGACAGTTCATCACCGCGTCGCGCGCCAGCCGGTTCAGCTTGGAGATGCTCGCCTGGAACTCCGAAGGCGCCGGCGACCCGCGCTCCAGCCGCGCGTTCAGCACCTCCGCCATCATGGCGACCGCCTGCAGGTTCACCACCATGTCGTGCTTCAGGGAGGGAGCCAGCCGGCGCAGCACGCCGTAGCGGGCGGACTCGGCGCCGAGCCGCCCCTTGCGGCCGGCGGTGCTGCCCGTTTCCGCCGCCGTTTGCTCGGCCGTTACGGACACCGCGATTCTCCCGCCGGGAACCGGCCCATTTGCACCTGCACACTCATGTTCGTCTTTCGTGGAGGCTGGCCGGCTGGCAAGCGCCGGCGCAGCGGAACGGAAGCCCGCGGGGCTCCTTGCATCCGACTGTGCCCCAACCGCAGTCCGGCGGGCGTAGGAGAGCGTCCATCCCGCTGTAGGAGAGCGCGGCGCGCCCCGACGCACGCGGCTATGCTTGCGGCATGAACAAGGCGTTCACCAGGGAGCGCGACGACGCCGACGAAGAGGAAAGCGTCACGGCCGCGCCGCCCGCCGGCGGCAAGAACTACATCACCCCGCAAGGGTATGCGCGGCTGCGCGCCGAACTGATGCAGCTGATCGACCAGGAGCGGCCGCAGGTGGTCGAAGTGGTGCACTGGGCGGCGGGCAACGGCGACCGCTCGGAGAACGGCGATTACCTGTACGGCAAGAAGCGCCTGCGCGAGATCGACCGCCGCATCCGGTTCCTGACCAGGCGGCTCGAGATCGCCGAGGTCACCGACCCCTCGGTGCACCACGGCCGCGACCAGGTGTTCTTCGGCGCCACCGTGACCTACGCCGAGCCGTCCGGGCAGGAGCGCACCGTGACCATCATGGGCATCGACGAGGCCGACAGCGCGCAGGGGCAGGTCAGCTGGATCTCGCCGATCGCGCGGGCGCTGCTCAAGGCACACGAAGGCGACGTCGTGAAGCTCGCGACGCCGGCCGGCGTGCAGGAGATCGAAGTGCTGGAGGTCAGCTACCCGGCGCCGGGCGCGCCAGGCTAGGCGTTCCCGCCGGCGCGCGCGCGCTGCACGTTCATCACCGAGGGCGTGCGGCGCAAGGTGCGCATCACCGACTCCAGGTGCGCGCGGTCGCGCACCGCGATCACGAACCGCAGGTCGGTGGCGTCCTGGGCCCGCTGGTCGCCCATGTCGACGTGGGTGATGTCCGCCTCGGCGCTGGCGACCGCGACGGCCACCCGCGCCAGCACGCCCTTGCCGTTGGTCACCGTGACCAGCACGCTGGCCTCGAACGGCCGCACCGGCTCGTCCGCCCACTCCACGCCGATGAAGCGCTCGGGATCGCGGCTCTGCAGCCGCCGCGCCACGGCGCAGTCGTCGCAATGCACCACCAGCCCTTCGCCGCGGCCCAGGTAGCCGAGGATCCGGTCGCCCGGGACCGGCCGGCAGCAGGTCGCGAACTGCACCGACGCGTTCTCGCTGCCGTCCAGGGTGACCTCGCCCTGCGAGACGTTCTCGTGCGCCGTGTAGCGCTCGCGCGTGATCAGCAACTGGTCCGGCTTTTCGCCGCGCTCGGCCAGCATGGTCACCAGCCGCTTGGCAACGATGCTGGCGATGCGCTTGCCCAGCCCGATGTCGGTGAGCAGTTCGGCCCGAGTGCGGTTGCCCGTGAAGCGCAGCAGCTTCTCCCAGATCGGGTGGTGTTCCTCGTCGTCCTGCGGCAGCTTTTCCAGGCCCTCCGCCCGCACGGCCTGCGCCAGCAGCTTTTCGCCCAGCTCCTGCGATTCGGCCTGCGCCAGCGACTTCAGGTGGTGCCGGATCTTCGAGCGGGCGCGGCCGGTGCGCACGAAGCCCAGCCAGGCCGGGTTGGGCGTCGACACCGGCGCGGTGACCACTTCGACGACGTCGCCGTTCTTCAGTTCGGTGCGCAGCGGCACCTGCACGCCGTTGATCTTGGCGGCCACGGTGCGGTCGCCGACGTCGCTGTGGATCGCATAGGCGAAGTCGACGACGGTGGCGCCGCGCGGCAGCGCCATGATCTGGCTCCTGGGCGTGAACACGTAGACGGCGTCGGGGAACAGGTCGATCTTGACGTGGTCCCAGAACTCCGCGGCGTCGCGCGTCTCGTGCTGGATGTCGAGCAGCGACTGCAGCCATTTGGTGCCCAGGCCCTCGGCGCCTTCGCCGGGATGGTCGGCCTTGTAGAGCCAGTGCGCCGCGACGCCGGATTCCGCGACGAGGTGCATCGCCTCCGTGCGCATCTGGAATTCGACGTTCACGCCGGCCGGGCCGACCAGCGTCGTATGCAGCGACTGGTAGCCGTTGACCTTGGGGATCGCGATGTGGTCCTTGAAGCGCCCCGGCACCGGCTTGTACATCTGGTGCAGCACCCCGAGCGCGCGGTAGCAGTCCATCACCGTGGGCACCACGATCCGGAAGCCGTAGATGTCGGTCACCTGGGCGAACGAGAGGTGCTTTTCCTCCATCTTGCGGTAGATGGAATAGACGGTCTTCTCGCGCCCGGCGATGCGCACCTGCATGCCGGCCTGCTCGAAGGCGGTCTCGAGCTCGCGCTGCACTTTCTGGATCAGGTCGCGGCGCCGGTTGCGCGCCCGGGTCACCGCCTTGGTCAGCGTGGCGTGCCGCCAGGGGCGCAGGTGGCGAAAGGCCAGTTCCTGCAGTTCGCGGTAGGTCTGGTTCAGGCCGAGCCGGTGCGCGATGGGCGCGTAGATGTCCAGCGTCTCAGACGAGATGCGGGCCCACTTTTCGCGCGGCACGTCGGCCAGCGTCCGCATGTTGTGGGTGCGGTCGGCCAGCTTGATCAGGATCACCCGCACGTCGCGGGCCATCGCCAGCAGCATCTTGCGGAACGACTCCGCCTGGTTTTCCTCGCGCGTCGTGAACTGCAGCTTGTCGAGCTTGGTCAGCCCGTCCACCAGTTCGGCGACGGCCGGGCCGAAGCGCTCGATCAGCTGCGGCTTGGTGACGCCGCAGTCCTCGATCGCGTCGTGCAGCAGCGCCGCCATCAGCGCCTGCACGTCCAGCTTCCATTCGGCGCACTGGGCCGCGACGGCGATGGGATGGGTGATGTAGGGCTCGCCGCTGGCCCGGATCTGCCCCAGGTGGGCCTCGTCGGCGAAGCGGTAGGCGCGGCGGACCTGCTCGGCCTCGGTCGCGTCCAGGTAGTCGAGCCGGGCCGTGAGCGCGGCAAAGCTGGCGGCAGCCGCGTTCGCCGCCGCCGGGCTCTCGACCGGGGGCGCCTCTGGGGGTTTGCCCCGCCCGGAGGAGGGCTGCAGCACGGCGCTCATGCCCACATCGTAACAAGCGCGCGGCTCGTGAGCGCCCACATAACAAAAAAGCACCGCAATGCGGTGCCTGTTCCGGGGCCGGAGGGCCGGTGGCGCGGCGTCAGCCGGGGACCTTCTTGAGCATTTCCAGGCCGACCTTGCCCTGGGCGATCTCGCGCAGGGCGGTGACGCCCGGCTTGTTCTTGCTCTCGATCCTGGGCGCGTGGCCCTGGCTCAGCATGCGGGCGCGGTAGGTGGCGCACAGCACGAGCTGGAACCGGTTGGGAATGTGCTGCAAGCAGTCTTCGACGGTGATGCGTGCCATGTGCGGGGTCTTTTCAGAGGATGTGGAGGGCCTTGAAGGTCTCGGCCCGGGCGCGGCGTTGCGCGGAGAACTTCAGCCGCTGGGCATGAACGATGGCCTTCAGGTCGAAAAGGGCTCGTTCGAACAACTCGTTGATTATAACGAAGTCGAATTCCCTCGCCTGTGCCATCTCTTCCGCGGCATTCTGCAGCCGCAGGTCGATGGTGTCCGGCGAATCCTCGCCGCGCCGCTGGAGCCGGGAGCGCAGCTCGTCCCAGCTGGGCGGCAGGATGAAGATCAGCACGGCGTTGGCGAAGATCCGCTTGATCTGCAGCGCGCCCTGGTAGTCGATCTCCAGGATCACGTCGGCGCCGCGGGCGATGCGCTCCTCGATCGCCCGCTTGGAGGTGCCGTAGCGGTTGCCGTGCACGAAGGCCCATTCGACGAAGCCGTCGGCCAGCACCATCTGGTCGAATTCCTGCTCCGACACGAAGTAGTACTCGCGCCCGTGCTTTTCCTGGCCGCGCGGCGGCCGCGTGGTGTGCGACACCGACGGCTGCACCTGGGAATCGAGCTCCAGCAAGGCCTTGACGAGGCTCGATTTGCCCGCGCCGCTCGGCGCGGCGACCACGAAAAGGTTGCCTGGGTAGTCCACTGGTTGTCGGCGTTCTGGGGCCGGCTATCTTATCAGCCGGTGCCGCGTCGCCCCGGACGAAGCAAGCCGGCCGGGCCTCGCGGCCGGCCGGCTTCGCGCCCGGCCGGGCAGGCTCAGAGCGCCTGGCCGTTCAGCTTCACGGAAGTGGCCTCCATCACCACGCCGCCGTTGACCGACTTGACGTGCAGCCCCTTGCCGCGGACGAACCAGTTCGTGCTCGGCGCCGAGCCGGGGCCGGAGCTCACCTCGAACTTGCATGCGTCGTAGGTGCCCGCCGGCACGGTCACGGTCTCGTTGCCGAGGTAGGTCGTGGTGGACGAGGTCTGGTACGACCCGCCAGGTGTCTCCGCGCCGTTGATGACGTAGGAGTACGAGGTGTTCTGCGTCGCCGTGAACGACTCGCCGATGGCGAGCGAGGCGGTGCGGTCGACCCATGGCGGCGTGTAGACGGTGCGCATCGCGGGAGCCAGCGTCGACTCTTCGGTGGCCATTCCGTACTGGGTGACCTCGCCCACGCCAGTGCGGGCCGCATATACCTTCGCCGTGATCGTGAAGCCGCCTTGCATCGAGCTGGTGGTGGCGGTGACCGTTTCGCGCGCCTGGTAGCCCTGGAACGAGACCAGCCCGCCGACGGTGGAGTCGATGGTCTGGGTGCCGGTCATCGCCCCCGTGTACGAATAGCTCACCGTGAGCCGCGTGCCTTGGGTGTCCAGCAGGGCCAGGTCGAAGCAGCCGTTGCCGGCCCCGGCCGGCGGCGGGGTCGTCGGCGTCGGCGCCACCGGAGTGATGTAGTTCGTCACGAGGCCTTGCGGCACCGGCGCGTCGATCGAGCCGCCGAAGGGTCCGCCGATGACGTAGATCGCGCCTACTTCGTAACTCGTGCCGGCGACCACGACGACGCCCAGGTAGACGCCGGTCTCGGGGTAGTGGCGGTAATGGAACGGGCCCGCGGACTGCGTCGGCTGATGGCTGGGGAAGTAGCCGGCGTATTGGGGCGCCGACTCGGCGGCGTCCATCAACTGGCGCGCGGCCTCTTCGGGCGTGACGCCGGCATTGCGCAAGGCCTGCGCCTGCGAGCGCAAGGCGCTCGCGGTGACCGCGGGCGTCGCGGCCTCCATCGTGTCGCTGCCGCCGCCGCAAGCGCCCAGCGCGGCCGCGACGGCGACCGTCAACAAGGTCTTCCTGATCTGCAAGGTTGTCTCCTACTGCTGTTGAGGTGCGGATGCTACCGGCGGTAACACCCTGCAACAGTAGGAAACCCGTTTCCAGGAAGGGATTACTCGATGTTCTGGACCTGCTCGCGCATCTGCTCGATCAGGACCTTCATGTCGACCGAAATGCGGGTCAGTTCCAGCGCCGCGGACTTGGAGCCGAGTGTGTTGGCCTCGCGGTGCAGCTCCTGGATCAGGAAGTCCAGGCGCTTGCCGATCTCGCCGCCCTTCTTCACGAGCCGCTCGATCTCGTCGATGTGGGAGCCGAGCCGCATCAGCTCCTCGGCCACGTCGATGCGGATGGCGAATGCCGTTGCCTCGGTGAGCGCGCGGTCCTGCGCCGTTTCAGGCACGGCGGCGCCATCGGCGAGCGCCATCGCCTCCTTCCACCGTTCGAGGAACCGCGTGCGCTGCTGCTCGACCAGCTGCGGCACCAGCGGCTGCGCCTGCTGCACCAGATCGCGCAACTGCCTCAGGTGGCCGAGCATCATGGCGGCGACCCGGGAACCTTCGCGCTCGCGGGCCGCCATCAGGTCGTCGAGCGCGCCGCGGGCCAGGCGGGGCAGGGCTTCGGACCAGTCCGCCGCCGCGCCACCGTCGGTCTCCGCCAGGCGGATCACTTCGGCGATGCCGAGCGGGCGCGCATCCGGCAGCCAGGTGCGGACCTGGTCCTGCAGGGCGCCGAGCCGCTGCAGCAGCCGCGGCGACGGATCGCGCAGCACGTCGCCCGACGTCGACTCGAGGTAGCCGCGCACTTCGACCTTGCCCCGCTTGATGCGCGCGGCGACCAGCTCGCGCAGCGCGGGCTCGTGCTGGCGCAGTTCCTCGGACAGGCGGAACGACAGGTCGAGAAAACGGCTGTTGACCGAGCGGATCTCCAGGCCGAGGCGGCCGCCCCTGGCTTCAGCCGCCGAGCCCGCCGGCGCGCCACTGTGCTGGGCGCTTGCGTACCCGGTCATGCTGTAAACTGGCATGGAGTTCGTCGGTCGTTGCGGGATTGCGAGAATAATCGGGTCAGGGCCGGGCCCTGTATTCTTCAATTATGTCAAAGGTCAAACCAGCCCCGCTCCCCCCGGACACCGTCATCGGCGGCTACCGCGTGGTGCGCAAGCTTTCCTCGGGCGGGTTTGGCGTGGTCTACTTGGCGGTCGACAACGAGGGACAGCAGGTCGCGGTCAAGGAATACCTCCCTGCCTCCCTCGCCTCGCGTGGCCCCGGGGAACTGCTGCCGCAGGTGCAGCCGGAAAAGCTCTCCCTCTACCGCCTCGGCCTCAAGAGCTTCTTCGAGGAAGGCCGCTCGCTGGCGCAGATCTCGCACGCCTCCGTGGTCAGCGTGCTGAACTTCTTTCGCGAGAACGAAACCGTCTACATGGTGATGAACTACCTGGAGGGCGCGACCCTGCAGGACTTCATCATCACCGCGCGCGAGCTGAAGAAGCAGAAGGTGTTCCGCGAATCGTCGATCCGCTCGCTGTTCGACGAGGTGCTGCGCGGCCTGCGCATCGTGCACCAGCACAAGATGCTGCACCTGGACATCAAGCCGGCCAACATCTTCATCACCGACGACAACAAGGCGGTGATGATCGACTTCGGCGCGGCCCGGGAAGTGCTGTCCAAGGAAGGCAACTTCATCCGGCCGATGTACACCCCCGGATTCGCCGCGCCCGAGATGTACCGGCGCGACTCGTCGATGGGCCCGTGGACCGACATCTACGCGATCGGCGCCTGCATCTATGCCTGCATGCAGGGCTATCCGCCCAATGATGCACCGCAGCGGCTGGAGAAGGACCGGCTGGCGCTGGCCCTGTCGCGGCTGCGCGGGGTCTATTCGGACAACCTGATCGAGGTCGTCGAGTGGTGCATGTCGCTGGACCCGCTGTCGCGGCCCCAGTCGGTGTTCGCCCTGCAGAAGGAGCTGAGCCGCGAAGGCGAGCGGCGCTACACCAAGCTCACCGTCGGCGAGAAGATGCGGCTGCAGTTCGACAACATCATCTCCGACACCAAGAAGAACGTGAAGCGCGCCGGCGCCACCGCGTTCGGCGCGCGCGCCAAGTAAGCGATGAAATTCTCGGTATTCCAGATCAGCCGCAAGGGCGGCCGCGAGAAGAACGAGGACCGCATGGGCTACTGCTACACGCGCGAGTCGGGGCTCTTCCTGCTGGCCGACGGCATGGGCGGGCATCCCGAGGGCGAGGTGGCGGCGCAGCTCGCGCTGCAGACGATCTCGGCGCTGTACCAGAAGGAAGCGCGTCCCATGGTGGGCGACGTCAGCGAATTCCTGGCCACGGCGCTGATGGCCGCGCACCACCAGATCATCCGCTACGCCAGCGAAAAAGGCATGCTGGACACGCCGCGCACCACGATGGTCGCCGCGATCCTGCAGGGCTCCTACGCCACCTGGGTGCATTGCGGCGACTCGCGGCTGTACCTGGTGCGCCATGGCGAACTGGTCACGCGCACGCGCGACCACTCGTACCTGGAGCAGCAGACCAATGCCGGCGTGGTGCGGCTGGACCGCGTCAACCGCAACATCCTGTTCACCTGCCTCGGCTCGCCGAGCAAGCCGGTGTTCGACGTCACCGGCCCGGTGATGCTGCAGCAGGGCGACAAGATCCTGCTGTGCTCCGACGGGCTGTGGGGCAGCGTGCCGGATGGCGAGATCGTGCGCTCGCTGAGCACCCGGTCGGTGTCCGAAGCCGTGCCCGAGCTGGTGGAGAACGCGCTGCGCAACGGCGGCGAGCACTCCGACAACGTGACGGTCATCGCCCTGGAGTGGGAAACGCCGGACAGCTTCGAGTCGACGCGCGGCATCTCCACCGACAGCATCATGGACGGCGTGTTCGCCTCGACCATCCAGGCCGGCGTGCTCGACACGGTGGTCGAGGACCTGGACGACGCTGCCATCGAACGGTCGATCGCCGAGATCAACGAGGCGATCCGGCGCAGTGCGGGGAAGAAGGCGTAGCTTTCCTGCCCGCAGGGGCCAGGAGGCCGGGCTGGGCCCCAGGGGAACAGCCCGGCCTCCACTTCAACCTCCAGCTTCCACCATCCACCTCTAGTCCCTAGCCCCTATGAATTTCACCCGCCCCGGCGGCCGCTTGCCCGACCAGCTCCGCCCCGTGCGCATCACGCGCGGCTTCACCATCCACGCCGAGGGCTCGGTGCTCATCGAGTTCGGCAACACCCGCGTGCTGTGCACCGCGTCGGTCGAGGACAAGGTGCCGCCGCACAAGCGCGGCAGCGGCGAGGGCTGGGTCACCGCCGAATACGGGATGCTGCCGCGATCGACGCACACCCGCAGCGATCGCGAGGCGGCGCGCGGCAAGCAGAGCGGCCGCACGCAGGAGATCCAGCGGCTGATCGGCCGCTCGATGCGCGCGGTGTTCGACCTGAAGCTGCTCGGCGAGCGCACCATCCAGCTCGACTGCGACGTGCTGCAGGCCGACGGCGGCACCCGCACCGCCGCGATCACCGGCGCGTACGTGGCCGCGCACGATGCCGTCGCCCGGCTGCTCGCGGGCGGGCAGCTCGCGGCGTCGCCGATCACCGGCCCGGTGGCGGCGGTGTCGGTCGGCATCGTGCAAGGCGTCCCGGTGCTCGACCTCGAATACGTCGAGGACGTGGCCTGCGACACCGACATGAACGTGGTGATGACTGGCGCCGGCCATTACGTCGAGGTGCAGGGCACCGCCGAAGGCGCGGCCTTCACGCGTGCCGAGATGGACCACCTGCTGCGCCTGGCGGAGCAGGGCTGCGCGCAGCTGGTGGTCATGCAGCGCGAGGCGCTCGCGCGCGCCGCCTGAGACGGCAGCGGGGGACCCACGGCCGCGCTGCGGCGCGGCACAATCCGCCTTTGCGCCATGATCAGCAAGATCGTCCTCGCCTCGAACAATCCCGGAAAACTGGCCGAGTTGCGCGCCATGCTCGCGCCGCTCGGCATCGAACTGGTGCCGCAAGGCGAGCTGGGCATCCCCGAAGCCGAGGAGCCGCACCGCACCTTCGTCGAGAACGCGCTGGCCAAGGCGCGCCACGCGGCGCGCGCGAGCGGCCTGCCGGCCATCGCCGACGATGCCGGGCTGTGCGTGGCCGCCTTCGGCGGGCTGCCGGGCGTTGACACGGCGTTCTACGCCACGCAGTTCGGCTACCCCAAGGGCGACGCCAACAACGTGAAGGCGCTGCTGGAGCAGCTGCGCGGCCACGAAGACCGGCGTGCGGCGCTGGTCAGCACGCTGGTGGCGCTGCGCACCCCCGATGATCCCGAGCCGCTGATCGCCGTCGGGCGGGCCGCTGGCGAGATCGCGCCGGCGCCCGTCGGCGAACATGGTTTCGGGTTCGATCCCGTGATGTACATCCCGGAGCTGGGCGGCACCTTCGCGCAGCTGCCGCCCGAGGTGAAGAACGCCAACAGCCATCGCGGCCAGGCGGCCCGACGGATGATGGAGCTCATTCGCGAGAGCTGGCTGCGATGACGGGGCGCACGCCGGTCATGATGGCGAGCGCCGGCGGCACCGGCCGCGCCGTCCAGGACGTGCAGCATTACCTGCGGCCGGGCACGCTGCAGCTGCCGGCCCAGCCGCCGCTGTCGCTGTACGTGCACCTGCCGTGGTGCCTGCGCAAGTGCCCGTACTGCGATTTCAATTCGCACGAGCTCGCCGAGGGCGAGGTGCCGGAGCAGCGCTATGTCGACGCCGTGATCGCCGACCTCGAGGCATCGCTGGGCATCGTGTGGGGGCGAGAGGTGCACAGCATCTTCATCGGCGGCGGCACGCCCAGCCTGTTCTCGCCGCAGGCCATCGATCGCCTGCTGGCGGACCTGCGGGCGCGCCTGCGGCTGGCGCCCGACTGCGAGGTCACGCTGGAAGCCAACCCCGGCACCTTCGAGAAGGACCGCTTCCGGGCCTTCCGCGCCGCCGGCGTGACCCGGCTGTCGGTGGGCGTGCAGAGCTTCGACGACGAACGCCTGCGGGCGCTGGGTCGGGTGCATGACCGGGCGCAGGCGATCGCCGCGCTCGAGGAGGCGGCGCTGGCGTTCGAGACCTTCAACCTCGACCTGATGTACGCGCTGCCGGGGCAGGACATGGCCGGCCTGGAGCAGGACGTCGCGCAGGCGCTGTCGCTCGCGCCGCCGCACCTGTCGGTGTACCACCTCACCATCGAGCCGAACACCTTCTTCGCGAAGTACCCGCCGCAGGTGCCGGACGACGACCTCGCCTATTCGATGCTGGACCGGATCACCGAGCTGACCGCGGGCGCCGGCCTGCAGCGTTACGAGGTGTCGGCGTACGCGAAGCCCGGGCACCGCTGCTGGCACAACGTCAATTACTGGCAGTTCGGCGACTACCTCGGAATAGGCGCCGGCGCGCACAGCAAGCTGACGTTCCCGCACCGCGTCGTGCGCCAGGTGCGCCTGCGCGACCCCCGCCTGTACATGGAAGGCGCGCTGGCGGGCCGGGCGCTGGCGCAGGACGACGAGGTCGCGCGGGCCGACCTGCCGTTCGAGTTCATGCTCAACGCGCTGCGGCTGCGCGACGGTTTCGCCTTGGCCCAGTTCACCGCGCGCACCGGGCTGCCGCTGACGGCGATCGCGCAGCCGCTGCAGGAGGCGGAGCGCCTGGGGCTGGTGGAGCGCGACCTGAACCAGGTGCGCCCGACGACGCGCGGCTTCGACTTCCTGAGCGACCTGCAGGCGCTCTTCCTGCCGCCGAACGCCCGTCCTTGACCTGGCGCAAGTGAAGGAGGGGCCGGAAATGCATTTCGTGCATGCCGGGGAGCGGATCAGGCATTTGCGATCCGGGTCCGCCGGGCCTAGATTCAGGGTGCTGGCGGCGCGAGCGCGCCCGCCGCAAGAAATAGGGCTTCGGCCCAAGGAACGACCTCGATGAATGCTGCCACGCAAGCCGTCCACAACCGCCTGGCCGCCGTGCTCGCCCTCGCTGCCGCGCGGCTCGAGCCGGCCCGCCACCAGGTGATCCAGCAGATCGCCCCCGAATACTTCCAGCGCCTCGACCCGCAGGATCTCGCCGAACGCACGCCCGAAGACCTGCTGGGGGCGCTGCTGTCGCACCTGCAGCTCGGCGCGCAGCGACAGCCCGGCGAGCCGACGGTCCGCATCTTCAGCCCCACGCCGGGCGAGGACGGCTGGAGTTCGCGTCACTCGGTGATCCACGTCGTCAACGACGACATGCCGTTCCTGGTCGACTCCACGACGCTCGAGATCAACCGCGAGGGCTACACCCTGCACCTCATCGTGCACCCGATCTATGCGGTACGGCGCGACGCGCAGGGACGGCTGCTCAAGGTGTCGCCGCGCGACCAGGATCCCGAGGCGCCGCGCGAGTCGTGGATGTACGTCGAGATCGACCGGCTGGCCGACGCGGAACAGCGCGACACGCTGGCCGCGCGCATCCGCCGCGTGCTCGGCGACGTGCGGGCCGCCGTCGAGGACTGGAAGAAGATGGTGGCGCGGATGCAGGATGCGGTCGGTGGGCTGCAGCGCGCGCCCGGCGCAGTGCCGGCGGAGCTGGTGGCGGAGAGCCAGGCGCTCCTGCAGTGGCTGGCGGACGACCATTTCACCTTCCTCGGCTACCGCCAGCACGACCTGGTCCAGCAAGGCGGCGAGCCGGCCCTGCGGCTGGTGCCTGGCAGCGGCCTGGGGCTGCTGCGCGAAACGCCCGAGGAACGGCGCGACGGCGCCGTCACGCCGCTGCCGGTCGCGGCCCGGCAGGTGGCCACGTCCCCGGTCCCGGTGCTGATGGTGACGAAGGCCAACAACCGCTCCACGGTCCACCGCGCCGGCTATGCGGACTACGTCGGCATCAAGCGCTACGACGAACGCGGCGAGGTGGTCGGCGAGCACCGCTTCATCGGCCTGTTCACGTCCAGCGCCTACAGTGCGCGGGTCGCCGAGATTCCCCTGCTGCGAGGCAAGGTCGACGCGATCGCGCGGCGCGCCGGGCTGCCGCCCGGCGGCCACCTGTCCAAGTCGCTGCACCACATCCTGGAGACCTTCCCGCGCGACGATCTGTTCCAGATCCCCGACGAGGACCTGTTCGAGACGGCGATCGGCATCCTGTCGCTGGGCGAGCGGCAACGCCTGCGCCTGTTCGTCTGGCGCGACCCGTTCGAGCGCTTCGTCTCCTGCCTGGTGTACGTGCCGCGCGAGTCGTTCTCGACCGAGCTGCGGATCAAGTTCCAGCGCATCCTGCTGGGCGCCTTCAACGGCACGGTGATCGACTTCGACGTGCTGCTGGGCGAGACGGTCTCGGCCCGCATCCACTTCACCGTGCGCACCACGCCGGGCGAGATCCCGCCCTTCGAGCGCAGCGACATCGAGCGCCAGCTCGCCGCGGCCGCCCGGCGCTGGGACGACGAATTGCGCGAGCGCCTGGTCGAAGCGCGCGGCGAGGGCGAGGGGCTGGCGCTGTTCAAGCGCTGGGCGGCGGCCTTCCCGCCGGAGTACCGCGACCGCGTGCCGGCCGCGCAGGCGGTGCCGGACGTGCGCAAGCTCGCCACGCTGTCGCAGCAGGCACCGCTCGCGCTGTCGCTGTACCCGGTGGGGTCCGACCCGGGGGCGCTGGGGCTGAAGGTGTACCGCCGCGGCGCGCCGCTGGTGCTGTCTGACAGCCTGCCGATGCTGGAACACATGGGCGCCCGGGTGCTGTCCGAGGCCAGCTATCGCGTCGGCGCGCAGCGCGGCGACGAAGCCATCGCGGTGCACGACTTCCGCCTGCAGGCGCCGCTCAATGCAGAGTTCGACATTGCCACCCTGGCGCCGCTGTTCGAGGAGACGTTCGCCCGGGTGCTGCACGGCGAGGTCGAGAGCGACGACTTCAACCGGCTGGTGCTGCTCGCTGCGTTGTCGGCCGACGACGTGCTGGTGCTGCGCGCCTATGCCAAGTACTTGAAGCAGATCGGCTTCGCGCAGTCGCAGGCGACGATCGCGGCCACGCTCGCGGCGCACCCCCGCATCGCGCGCATGCTGGTGAGCCTGTTCAAGCTGCGCTTCGATCCGCAGCGGCACGACCACGCCGGCGCGACGTCGCAGGTCCACGCCATCGAGCAGGCCCTGGAGAAGGTGAGCAACCTGTCCGAGGACCGCGTGCTGCGGCAGCTGCTGGCGTTGATCCAGGCCACGCTGCGCACCAACTTCTGGCGCACCGGCCCCGGCAACAGCGGCACGGCCGGGCCGCGGCGCACCTTCCTGAGCATGAAGCTGGATTCGGCGCGGGTACCCGACCTGCCGCGGCCGAGGCCGCTCTACGAGATCTGGGTCTATTCGCCGCGCTTCGAGGGGATCCACCTGCGCGGCGGCAAGGTGGCGCGGGGCGGGTTGCGCTGGTCGGACCGGCCGGACGATTTCCGCACCGAAGTGCTGGGGCTGGTGAAGGCGCAGATGGTGAAGAACACCGTGATCGTGCCGGTCGGCTCCAAGGGCGGCTTCGTCCTCAAGAAGGCGCCGCCCGCCGGCGAGCGCGAGGCATTCATGCGCGAAGGCGTCGCCTGCTACGAGGATTTCCTGCGCGGCCTGCTGGACGTCACCGACAATCTGGTCGAGGGGCGGACGGTGGCGCCGCCGCAACTGGTGCGCATCGACGGCGACGATCCCTACCTGGTGGTCGCCGCGGACAAGGGCACGGCCACGTTCTCCGACTACGCCAACCGCGTCAGCGCCGAGTACGGCTTCTGGCTGGGCGACGCGTTCGCCTCCGGCGGCAGCGCCGGTTACGACCACAAGGAGATGGGCATCACGGCCCGCGGCGCCTGGGAAAGCGTCAAGCGCCACTTCCGCGAACTCGGCACCGACATCCAGCGTACCGACTTCACCGTGGCCGGCATCGGCGACATGTCGGGCGACGTGTTCGGCAACGGCATGCTGCTGTCGCCGCACATCAAGCTGGTGGCCGCCTTCGACCACCGCCACGTCTTCCTCGATCCGCAACCCGATCCGGCCGCCAGCCTCGCCGAGCGCCGGCGCCTGTTCGCGCTGCCGCGCTCGTCGTGGGCCGACTACGACGCGAGCCTCGTTTCGCGCGGCGGCGGCGTGTGGGCCCGGTCGGAAAAGTCGATCCCGGTCTCGCCCGAGGCGCAGGCCGTCCTCGGCATCGCGGCCGACCGCCTGACGCCGACCGAACTGATCTCCGCCATCCTGCGCGCGCCGGTCGACCTGCTGTACAACGGCGGCATCGGCACCTACGTCAAGGCCGCCGGCGAAAGCCATGCCCAGGTGGGTGACCGCGCCAACGACGCGTTGCGCATCAACGGCAGCGAGCTGCGCTGCAAGGTGGTCGGCGAGGGCGGCAACCTGGGGTTCACGCAGCGCGGACGCATCGAGGCGGCGCTGGCCGGCGTGCGGCTCTACACCGATGCCATCGACAACTCGGCGGGCGTCGACACCTCCGACCACGAGGTCAACATCAAGATCCTGCTGGGACTGTCGATCGCCGACGGCACGCTGACGATCGACCAGCGCGACCAGCTGCTGCCGACCATGACCGACGAGGTCGCCGCGCTGGTGCTGCGCGACAACTACTTCCAGACGCAGGCGCTGTCGGTGTGCCGGGCCATGGCGCCCGAGTTGCTCGACGAGCAGGTGCGGTTCATGCGCTTCCTGGAGAAGGCCGGGCGGCTCGATCCGGCGATCGAGTTCCTGCCGAACGAGGACGAGATCGCGCAGCGCAGGGCGCGCGGCCTCGGCCTGACGGCCCCCGAGCAGGCAGTGCTGCTGGCCTACAGCAAGATGTGGCTGTCCGACGAGATGGTGGATTCCGAACTGCCGGAGGATCCCTGGATCGCGAGCGCGTTGTACCGCTACTTCCCGGTGGCGCTGCGCGAGCGCTTCGGCGCCTGGATCCCGCGCCATCCGCTGCGGCGCGAGATCGTCGCCACCCACGTCGTCAACAGCATGGTCAACCGGGTCGGGCCGACCTTCGTCCACCACATGGGCGAGTTGACCGGGAGCACGGCGCCCCAGGTGGTGAAGGCCTACCTGCTGGCGCGCGAGGTGTTCGGCAGCGTCGACCTGTGGCAGCGGATCGAGTCCTTGGACAACAAGGTGACCGACAGCGTGCAGCGGGAAATGATCGTCGCCTGGCGCGCACTGGTGCACCGTGCCACGGCCTGGTTCCTGCGGTCGCGCCATCTCGACGAAGCCGCCGGCAGCGCGGCCGAGCGGCTGGCACCGGCCGTCGGCATCCTGCGCCGGCAGATGGGGCCGCAGTCCGGCCAGGAGGCGCGGGCCGCCACCTGGATCGCTGCCGGCGTGCCGGCGGACCTGGCGCGGGAGATAGCCGCGGCCGACCGGCTGTTCAGCGCGCTCGACATCGCGGAAATCGCCGGCGCCGGGCACGCCGACCTGGAAGTGACGAGTGCGGTGCACGCCGCCGCCGGCGACCGGCTCGGGCTGGAGCAACTGCGGCGCCAGATCGCGGCGCTGCGCGCCGAAAGCCACTGGCAGTACCTGGCCAAGGTGGCGCTGGCGGACGACCTGGCCGACCTGCAGCGCGCGATCACGCTCGACGTGGTGAGCCGCGGCGGCGGCGATGCCGCGCAGCGGCTGCAGGCATGGGAGCAGCGCGGCGCGGCGGCGATCGCCAGGTCGCGGCGGCTGCTGGCCGAGCTGGGCGATGCCGCCGGCGTCGACCTCGCCATGCTGCAGGTGGCGCTGCGCGAACTGCGCCAGCTCGGTTGAAGCAGTTGCGGGGTCCTCGCGGGCCCCGCAACTCAGCCGCGCAGGCCTTTTCCTACAGACGTTACGCCCGGACACCTACAGGCCGCCTGCTGAGGCGGGGCGTAGATTGAAGGCGTGAAAGCAGGCGAGGTGTGCGATGGAACAGCGGGCGAGGAGCGAACGGCCGGACCGCAAGCGGCGTGAATCGAAGCCGCGCGACGCCGGAAGCGGCGAAGGCGCCGCGAGCGCCCTGGCCAGCCTGCGAGCGCTGGAGCGCAGCCGCAACGCCTGTGCACCGGCGGAGGAAGCCCCTTCCGTGCCGGCCCCGGGCCGCCGCGGCCGCCGGCAAGCTCGCGGCGACTGAAGCACGAAAAGAAGCCCCCGCGCCAGGCGCAGGGGCTTGCCTGGTGAAAGCGGCGCGTGGCGCCGCTCCTGCTTTCCTACTTCCCGAACACCAGGAACAGCGCGTCGTCGTTCGTCGCGTGCCGGACCTGCGCGTTGTCGAACGCGGCGAAGCCGAACGGGTAGCGCGCGGCGGGCTTGTCGAACTGCACGTCGAACTTGCTGCCGGTGACGAGCTTGCGGCTCGCGACCGCGGTCCGCACGCCGTTGTTCCAGCTCTGCGTCACCTTCAGGTCGGCACGGTCGGCCTTCAACCCGTTGAGCACGTACGAGGCGACTTCGTCGCCCGGCTTGAAGTTGTCGACGAACGCGACCTGCTCGCCCGGCTTGATCCAGTAGGTCCCGCCGCCGGTGTTCGCCGCCTTTCCGTCCCGGTTCATGAACTCGGGCTTGCCGTTGACGAGCTTGATCTGCGTGTAGTCGCCCTGCGAGTCCTCGTTCTTGCGTCCGGCGTTGTTGCTCACGCCCTTCACGTAGCGCGTGTGGTCGACGTACTGGTCGTCGCCGAGTCCCAGGGGCACCGTGCGGGCGCCCTTGACGTGCCAGATGTCGCCGAGCTCGCCCGCGCTGGACGTGTACTTGTTGCCATAGGGCTTGCCCTGCCCTTCGTGGCACATCACGGCGCAGCCCTGCTCCTCGAAGCCCTTGATCGAGTTGTTGATCGACCAGATGACGGCCCACTTGTCCTCGTAGAACTCGGTCTCGTCGCCGCCCTTGTTGGCTGCGGCGACCAGCTTCTTCCACGAGCCGTCGGCCTGCTTCTGGTACGGCCCGCGGCGCACGGAATCGGTGGGGTCCTTGTACTGCACCAGCATGTACAAGGTGTCCGCCGTGTACACCGCCTTCAGCGTCGCGGTGGTTTCGCCCTTGCCGCCGAAGTTTGCACCGTCCGTCAGGTCCAGGTTCAGCGGCCTGGCCTGGGCCCACGCCGGATCGGCGGCGAGCGCGGCCGGGTTCGGCGCCTGCACGACCTTGGCGGCCACGAGGGTGTTCGGCGCGGCAGCCTGCTGGCTCACGCCCTGGCAGCCGGCCAGTGCGAACGTTGCAAGGATGGCGGCGGCGGTGCCGTGCAGTTTCAGGTTCATGGTTTTCCCTCTCGATGACAAAGGACTGGGTGGCCCGCCTGACTGCGGAACCACCTCCCGTCACCATGATTGGGAACGATATGGAACGACCGCCTCTTGAGAAAGATCATGTGCCGCGAGGGTGGCTACAGGCACCCGGGCCGGCATCGCGAGCGGCTTGATGCGGCGCAAGCCCCGGCGGAGACCGGCGTCACCTGGCGGAGAGTGTGAGATTCGAACTCACGGACGCCTTGCAGCGTCGCCGGTTTTCAAGACCGGTGCAATCGACCGCTCTGCCAACTCTCCGAGAGCGCGAGTTTACTGCTGTCGATGCACCGGCTGGACCTCAAGCCGCCGACGCCCGCTTCGCCGCCGATGCCGTGGCGGCGGCGGGCAGCACGGCGGATGCGGCCGCTTGCGCGACCTCGGCCAGGTGCGGCGCGGTCTCGTGGTTGGTCGGCGCATTGGCGGCGCTCTGCGGCGCGACCACCTTGTCGGACAGCTCGCGCACGCGGTCAGCGGCGGCGATCAACTCGCCCATCGCAGCCGCGGTGGCATCCCACGACGTGCGTGCGACGATTTCCGCCAGGGCCCTGGCATGCTGCGCCTGCTCGCCGGGCGTGCGGGCCAGGATCTTCTCGCAGGCCGCGACGTACTCGTCGACCGTGTCGGCGATGGCCACCAGGTGGCCGTACGGTTCCACCACGTCGCGGATCGACGTGCTCACCGACGGCCGGCCGCACGCCATGTATTCGAGCGTCTTGGTCGGGCTGATGAAGCGGGTGGCCTCGTTCAACGCGAACGGCAGCAGGCACACGTCCCAGCCGGAGATCAGCCCGGGCAGGTCGTCGTAGCTCTGCTGGCCGAGCCAGTGGATGTTGGGTCGCTGCGGCAGGGTGGCCGGATCGATCTTGACCACCGGGCCGACCATCACGATCTGCCAGTCGGGATGGCGCTGCGCCATGCCGTCGACCAGTTCGAGGTTGACGCGTTCGTCGATGACGCCGCAGTACCCCAGTCGCGGCCGGGCGATGCCGCCGAGCAGGCGGTGGTCCTCGGCCCGGGCGAAGTGCTTCGCATCGACGCTGCTCGGAAAGCAGTGCACGTCCGGGTGGCGGTTGCGCTTCGCGTTGTAGAGGCTGCGGCCGCCGGTGAACACCAGGTCGGCCATCTTGAACAGGGCGTTCTCGCGCTGCACCAGCTGTCGCGGCGCGTGCTTGAACAAGGTGAGTTCGTCCATGCAGTCGTACACGACGCCGCGCGGCGCGAGCTCGGTCGCCAGCGGCAGGGCCATCGGCGTGTAGAACCACACCCAGTAGTCCGACACGCCTTCTTCCGCCATGGCGTCGCCGACCATCCGCTGCAGCGCCGGCAGGTGGTCGTCGTGGAAGCCGGGCGCGTCGCCCGCGACATGCGGCCGCCAGACCTGCACGTTGGCGGCCGGATCGAAGCGCTCGAGCCCGTTCTGCCCCGCCCTGAGCACCGGCTCCTCGATGAAGATCACGCGCCATCGCTGCGCCAGCCGCGACAGAAGGTGCTGCGGCCGCTGGTAGACGAAATTCCAGCGCAGGTGCGAAAAGACGACGAGTGTATTCATGGGTACTTCCTTGTTGGAGGGTGTTGGACAGGCGGTGGCGGCCGGCCCGCGGACGAGCCCTGGCCGCGGCCATCGGCATCGCGCCTGCGGACGGCGCCATGCCGTGCTTGGGGGAGTCGGCATGGAGCTGTCAAGGCAGGCTCAGAAAGGGGAGACGGAAGGTTCCGGGCGCGTGGCGCCGCGGACCGGAGCGCGCGGTGATCCGGACAGCAGGTAGCCGGCCGCGAGCAGGGCCCCGGCGCCGAGCACCAGGCCGCCGGCGCTCATCGAGCGTGCCATGCTGCCGGCCAGCTCGCCGCCGCGCGACGCGGTGAGCTGCAGCCGCCGCTTCGTCATTTCGGCCCCGAGGTCTCCCAGCTGGTGCGCCAGCACCCGCTCGGCCGTCGGCAGCAGCAGCGTCTCCTCGTCGGCCACGTGGTGCATCACGGCGTTCATCAGCTGGTAGAAGGCCTCGTCGAACGAAGTCTCCTCCGGTTGCAGGTGGCGCAACTGGCTGATCAGGCGTCGCACCTGGTCGTGCTCGGGCACGCTCTTGCTCATGAAGTCGCTGTCCGCGATCGCGCGCAGCGCCGGGTAGAAGATCTCTTCCTCCAGCTGTGCATGGATCTCGAGTGCCACGCACACGGTGTCCGCCAGGCCCTTCTTCACCCGCGGCGCCGTGTCGGGATGGTACTGATGGAAGGTCGTGAGGACATGCGTGTGGTCCATCCGGATCATGTTCGTCACGCTGGGACTCATCCGGCTGAGCAGGTGGTTCATGGCGGCCTCGGGTCGTTGCGTCAACCGCCTATTGAACTGCCTCGCGCGAGCGCCGCGTGTCGGACACAGGCTCGTCATTGCATCCGCGGCGCGGTGCCCCCGGCATGGCCGCGCGCGCACCCTCGGCGCTGTAGGCAAGTGCCTACCTCGTCGCGTTTCGTGCCTACCGCCAGCGCGGCAGCTGCCTACCGCAACAGGGGCCCGCGTCGCGCAAGCCGCGGCCGCAGGCGGGCATAACGTGGCGGCATCAACAACCGAATGTGGAGATCGAAATGCCCGTCATCCTCTGGCTTCTTGGCGTCCCGCTCGTCGTCATCGTCCTGCTGATGCTGTTCGGCGTGCTCTGACGCCACCACCCGGGAGCGCCTGGCGCGCTCCCGCCAGTGCGCCGCGCTACGGCCTGCGCTTGACCTGCTCGAGTTGCTCGAGGTTGCGGCCCGACGTGGCCCCGCGATCGCCCTCCGCAGCCTCGTGGCCAGCCGCCGGCCCGCTGTGCCGGTCCGCTTCCCGGTTCTCGTAGGGCTGCCGGCCCTGGCCGCCGTCCCAGTTCATTTCGCTGGGCGCACCGTGTTCCGCCTTCGCGCGTTCAGCGTCCTTGCCGGAAATGCCGTCGTTCATGCAATCCTCCCTGTGTCCTCGAACGTGGGTCGCGTGGCGGCGTACACGCGCAGGGTTCGCCGCATCTCCAGCGTGCCGGGCAGCACGTACGCCACGCCGGCCTGCTGCCGGAACGCCTGCAGGTGCTGGTCGTAGAACTCGCCCGTGACATGGAGGGACCTGCCGTGCACCCGGCCCGCGTGGTGTTGCACGGCAACCGGCTGGCGCTTCCAGGACGGCGGCGCCGCCAGCAGCGACAGCGTGTCGTGTTCGTTCGCCCACACGATCGCGCCGGCGTGTCCCGAGCGGCGGGTGTCGGCGACGAACCTTCCCGCGGGCGCACCGTCGTCGGCCCATTCCGGACTGCGCAGGATCGGCGTGCTGCCGGCCAGCCGGCCCTTCGCGTCGAACGCGAAGACCCGCCCCCGCGCCTGGTCGATCACCACGAACGGCAGGCCGGCATGGTCGTTCTCGCGGATCGCCCAGGCGGTGACCTGGCGCACTTCGGCCGACCAGCCTTCGCGGGCGAGGTCGCGATCCAGGAAGTTCAATGCCTGTTCGGTCGCGGCCCCGGCCTGGCGGTCGTACCAGGCGCCGATGCCGGCCAGCGACACCAGCAGGCAGCCGGCAAACACGAGACCGGCGGGCGCGGTGAGGGAGCGTCTTCTTTTCACGGACGTACAGGGTAGCGGGGACGGCGGTCCCGTTTGTAGGACCACGCCGCGTGAACACCGTGTTGCACGGTGGCGGCGGGCGAAAAAAAGCCGGGCACGTGGCCCGGCTGTGCAGGAAGCCGCTTGCCCGGCCCGCTAAACCATCACGGCAGGAAGTTCAGGTTCCCGGACGTGGTCGCGGTGCCCAGGGTCACCGAGCGCTCGACGGCCGTCCGCCCCGGCGCTTCCGCGCGCAGCGTGTACTTGCCCGCGGCCGCGGCGTCCGGCGTGAAGGTCGCCGTGGCGGTACCCGCCGCGTACGTGCCTTTCAGCGGAGCCGCGAGGGGCAGGCGCATGCTGTAGGTGCCGTTGGTCGCGTCGACGGCACGGGTGGCCACTTCGATAGTCGGCCCGCCGGTCAGTGCCTGCAGCGCGCGCACGTCGGCGTCGGTCACGGCGACCGAGGTCGTGCTGCTGCCCGACACGCTGGTCGCGGTCACCGTGCCCGTCACGTCGGCCATCGAGGACACCGGCGGCGCGAAGGCGGTGGCGGTGCCGTTGACGACCGTCGTCGTGGTGCCCGCCGGCACGCCGGTGAGCACCGTGGTGGCGCGCCCGTCGGAGGTGATGACGAGCGTGTACGTGCCGGCCGGCAGGAAGGGGATGTTGAACTTGCCGGCGGCATCGGGCACCGTCGAGCGGACCGTGGCACCGTTCTGTTGCGCCGCGACCGTCGTGCTGCTCAACGACAGCGTGGTGGTGACGTAGCCCATGACGCCGCTGGCGATGCGCGGTACGACGGAAATCACCGGCTTCAGGTTGTAGCGCCCCGAGTTGCCGGCCTTGACGACCGACTTGCATGCGTCGAAGTCGAGCACGAGGTCCGCCGACTGCCCGGCCGCCACGTCGACGTTGGCCTTCAGCTTGAGGCCGCTTTGCATGGCGCTGGGTGTGGCCAGCGCGGTTTCCTGGCCGCCGATCGGCTTGACGGCGTTGGCCAGCGCGCCGCTGCCCGAGGCCGCGTTCTCGGCGAGCACCAGGCGCACCTGCGAGTAGCGGCCGGGAGGAAGCGTCATGCTGCCGAGTTCCTCGAGCACGCCATTGGTGAGGCTGACCAGGTCGATGCGCCTGGCGGGCGAGACAGCCAGCTCGTGCCAGCCGCCTTCGGCGTCGCCCGCCGTGCCGCTCTGGTGCACACGGACCTTCTCGACGGTGACGAACACGTTCTCGTAGCAGCTCGGCGCATCGGTCAGCGCCACGCGCAGGGCACCCTGGGTGCCCACGTCGCCGCCGTCACCGCCACCTCCCCCGCACGCCGCCAGCGCCGCCGCGGCACCCGCCACGGCCAGCCACCGGGTTGCGCCACCGCGGCTTTCGTTCCTCTTGAGGCTCATCTCGTCTCTCGGTTGTTGAGTGGAGCTCCATCCTCCCCGTCCCCGGCGTCCCCTGGTGTGAGAAAGTGACGAAAAACACGATTTGGCGGCACGCGCGCGTGAATTCGTTACACAAGCTGCCCGGCATTAACACTCGCCGTGGGCGGCCGGCCACAAAAAAGCGGGCCCATGGGCCCGCTCGATTCGCGTTGTCGCGTTACTTCGCGGAAGGCACCAGCACCACCGGCTCGTCCGTCTTGGGTTCGATGGTCACGGACGAAGCGCCGGGGGGGAGCACCACCGTTTCGACTTCCCGCAGCACGCCGCCGCCGGCGACGCTGCCGGTCGCGTTGCCATAGCCCATCATGCGGGCCTGGCAGGCGGCCTTGTCCTCGCCGGCCAGCGGCTCGCAACGCGCCACCTTGTTGGCGTCGAACCGGGCGCCGGCGTTGTCGAGGGCGCCCCGCTTCTTCTCGGCCTGGGCGTTGCGTGCCTCGCGCAGGCAGGTTTCGCGATCCTGCTGGGTCTGGCCCGACATGCAGGCCTGGACTTCCTTCTCGTAGTGGCCGGTGGCGTCGATGGCGGTCGGGCCCGCGGTGACCTGGGCCGTCGCGGCCGTCACGGCGAGCAGGGCGGCCACGCCGAATGACGCGAGGCTCTTGCGCGAGCGGGTGGCGTCGATTGCCTTCATGATGTTCTCCTTCGCGTGGTTCTTCGATGACTGCAGTCTAGGAACCGCCGGTGCGCGACCGTGCCGGAGAGCGCACTGCTTTCGCGGCGGCCGGGTACCGGTCGCGCCGTAGGACTCCGCTTGCAGCGCGCCCGGACGCGCGGCCGCGGATTTCAAGCTCAGCATGAGTAGGGCGCGTCCGACGCGGCGACGCGATGCCCGCGCACGCTGAGCCTTTACAGGCGACTACGCCGCGGCAATGGGCCGCCGACCATATTGCGCTTCACCGGCCGTTCGTTTTGGCGGCGGGTGGTCGAAACCCCTCGGGGAACGGCCCGCTATCAACAACACGCCGTTCGCGGCATAGGAGTCTGAAGATGAATTTCATCATTTGGTTGATCGTCGGCGGTATCGTCGGTTGGCTCGCCAGCCTCATCATGAGGACCGACGGCCAGCAGGGCATCCTGCTCAACATCGTGGTCGGTATCGTCGGCGCCTTCATCGGCGGCTGGCTGATCTCGCCCATGGTCGGCACCGGCACCATCAACGACGGCTTCAGCATCGGCTCGTTCATCGTGTCGCTGATCGGCGCGGTGATCCTGCTGGCCATCGTCAACCTGTTCCGCCGCGGCCGCGTCCGCTAAGCAGAACCCCACGGCGCCACTCCTCGCCGCCGCACAGGGCTGCCGCAGCAGGCAGCCCGGCCGGCCGGCCCGTGACACAGCTTTCAGGCGCCCGGTGCCAGCCGGGCGCCTTGTTTTCCGTTTGACCCGCGAACAGCCCGGCGGACGTTGATGCGTCCGCCGGCTGCGTTGCGTCAGGCGTACGCGACGCCCGCGGCGGCCAGCGCCGCCATGTTGAGGACCCGCCGCACCGTCGACGACGGCGTGAGCACGTGCACCGAGGCGGCGGCACCCAGCAGGATCGGGCCCACGGTGATGCCATGGCCTCCGGTCATCTTCAGCACGTTGAACAGGATGTTGGCGGAGTCCAGCGTCGGGCAGATCAGCAGGTTGGCCTCTCCGCTCAGGCTGCTGTCCATCAGCGCGCCGCGGCGCACCGCCTCGGACAGGGCCGAATCGCCCTGCATCTCGCCGTCGCATTCCACGTCGGGCGCCATCTTGCCGAACAGGTCGCGCGCCAGCCGCATCTTGCGGGCCGAGCCGCGCGACGACGAGCCGAAGTTGCTGTGCGACAGGAACGCCACCTTGGGCGGTAGTCCGAAGCGCTTGACCTCGTCGGCCGCCATCACCGCGATGCTGGCGAGCAGCTCCGCGCTGGGATCGTCGTTGACGTAGGTATCGGCGATGAACAGCGTGCGCTCCTGCAGCATCAGCGCGTTGAGCGTCGCGAAGCCGGGCGCGCCCTTGGCCGTGCCGATCACGTTGCGGATGTGGTCCAGGTGCTGGTCGAAGCGCCCGACCAGGCCGCACAGCATCGCGTCGGCGTGGCCGAGGTGGATCGCCAGCGCGCCGATCAGGGTGTTGGAGCGCCGCACGGCCGCCTTGGCGGCCTCGGGCGTGATGCCCTGGCGGCCCATCATGCCGTGGTAGGTCTCCCAGTACTGGCGAAAGCGCGCGTCGCTTTCCGGGTTGACGCACTCGACGTCCTGGCCCAGCTTCATGCGCAGCCCCGCTTTTGCGATGCGCGCCTCGATCACGGCCGGACGGCCGATCAGGATCGGCGTGGCGACGCCGTCTTCCAGGGCCGACTGGGCCGCCCGCAGCACGCGCTCGTCCTCGCCCTCGGCGAACGCCACGCGGCGCTTCGCCTTCGCGGCCTTGGCGGCCTCGAACACCGGCCGCATGATCATGCCGGTCTGGTAGACGAAGCGGGTGAGGCTCTGGCGGTAAGCGTCGAAGTCCGTGATCGGCCGCTCGGCCACGCCGGATTCGGCGGCCGCCCTGGCGACCGCCGGCGCGATGCGAAGGATCAGGCGGGAGTCGAACGGCGTCGGGATCAGGTAGTCCGGTCCGAACGACAGCTCCTTGCCGGCGTAGGCGTTGGCCACTTCCTCGCTGATGTCGGCCTTGGCCAGGTCCGCGATCTCGCGCACGCAGGCCAGCTTCATCGCCTCCGTGATCTTGGTCGCGCCGCAATCCAGCGCGCCGCGGAAGATGTAGGGGAAGCACAGGACGTTGTTGACCTGGTTCGGGTAGTCGGAGCGGCCGGTCGCGATGATGCAGTCGGGGCGCACCGACTTGGCCAGCTCGGGGCGGATCTCGGGCTCCGGATTGGCCAGCGCCAGGATGATGGGCTTGGGCGCCATCGTCTTGACCATCTCCGCCGTCAGCACGCCCGGGGCCGAGCAGCCGAGGAACACGTCGGCGTCCTTTACCGCGTCGGCCAGCGTGCGGCCGTCGGTGTTCTGCGCGTACTTCGCCTTCGACTTGTCGTAGCCGCCGGGCCGGCCTTCGTACAACATCCCCTTGGAATCGCAGACGTAGACGTTGTGTCGCTTCACCCCCAGTCCGACCATCACGTCCAGGCAGGCGATGGAGGCCGCGCCGGCGCCCGAGACGGCGACCTTCACGTCGCCGATCTTCTTGCCGACCAGCTCCAGTCCGTTGAGCAGGGCGGCCGACGAGATGATGGCCGTCCCGTGCTGGTCGTCGTGGAACACCGGGATGTTCATCCGCTCGCGCAGCTTGCTCTCGATGTAGAAGCACTCCGGCGCCTTGATGTCCTCGAGGTTGATGCCGCCCAGGGTCGGCTCCAGCGCCGCGATGATGTCGACCAGTTTGTCCGGATCGGTCTCGGCCAGTTCGATGTCGAAGACGTCCACGCCGGCGAACTTCTTGAAGAGGCAGCCCTTGCCTTCCATCACCGGCTTGCCGGCCAGCGGACCGATGTTGCCCAGGCCCAGCACGGCGGTGCCGTTGGTTACGACGCCGACCAGGTTGCCGCGCGAGGTGAACTGCGCCGCGAGCGACGGATCGGCCTGGATGTCCAGGCAGGGGTAGGCGACGCCGGGCGAGTACGCCAGCGACAGGTCGCGCTGGTTCGACAGCGGCTTGGTCGGCGTGACCGAGATCTTGCCCCGGGACGGCAGGCGGTGGTATTCGCGCGCGGCCTCGCGCAGGGCTTGTTCGGCCTGTGACAGTTCAGCCATGGAATGCTCTCCTTCTTGCTCGACAGCCTGAAACGCTACTCCATCATGCGACATGGGCGCCTGCCTGGAAACATGGGCGCTTCAAAAAACCATGTTGATCGCGCAATGCCTTGCTCTGCGTCATGTTCCCGCTTCGGCCGCGGCGCGGTGCCGCGGGGGATGGATTCACCCAGCGCGCAGCTCGCTGCCGGTCGCCGCAAGATGCTCCATGGCCGCCGCGGTGCCGCTCTCGCGTACCCGCACTCCCGCCAGCTTCAGTCCCATCTCGCAGCCGCCCACCGCGGCCAGCAGCGAGAGGTCGTTGCAGTCGCCCAGGTGGCCGATGCGGAACATGCGGCCCTTGACCTTGCCGAGCCCGGTCCCCAGCGACAGGTTGAAGCGCCGCCAGATCAGGTCGCGCACCCGGTCGGCATCCACGCCTTCGGGCATCACCACGCCGGTGAGCACGGGGGAGTACAGCTTCGGGTCGGCGCACTGGATCTCCAGGCCCCAGGCGCGCACCGCGGCCCGGCATGCCTCGCCCAGACGGGCGTGGCGGGCAAACACGTTCGGCAGGCCCTCGGCCTGCAGCATCTGGAGCGCTTCCGACAACGCATAGAGCAGGTTGGTGTTGGGCGTGTACGGCCAGTACCCGGTCTTGTTGGACTCCAGGATCTCGTCCCAGCCCCAGTAGGAGCGCGGCAGGCGCGCCGATTTCGACGCCGCCAGCGCCTTGGGCGACAGCGCGTTGAAGCTGATGCCCGGCGGCAGCATCAGCCCTTTCTGAGATCCGCTCACGGTGACGTCCACGCCCCATTCGTCGTGGCGGTAGTCCACGCAGGCCAGGCTGGAAATCGTGTCGACCATCAGCAAGGCGGGATGGCCGGCCGCGTCGATCGCGCGCCGCACCGCGGGGATGTCGGAGGTGACGCCGGTGGACGTTTCGTTGTGCACGACGCACACCGCCTTGATCGCGTGGCCGGTGTCCGCCCGCAGGCGGTCGGCGATGCGCCCGGCATCCACGCCGTGGCGCCACCCCTGCGCGCCGGGAAGGCCCAGGAATTCGGGCTGCAGCCCCAGGCGCAGCGCCATCCTGTGCCAGAGGCTCGCGAAATGGCCGGTCTCGTACATCAGCACCTGATCGCCCGGGCTGAGCGTGTTGACCAGCGCGGCTTCCCAGGCACCCGTGCCGGAGGACGGGTACACCACGACCGGATGCTGCGTCCTGAAGACCGCGGCCAGGCCCTGCAGCACCTGCCGCCCCAGCGCGCCGAATTCCGGCCCGCGGTGGTCGATGGTGGGATAGCTCATCGCGCGCAGCAGCCGGTCCGGCACGGGGCTCGGTCCCGGAATGCCCAGGAAGTGGCGGCCGGCGGGATGGAAATTCAGGTTCAGCATGGGGCGCTCCTTGGGTGGTGCGAGCACGCTGCCGGGCCCGGCCCGTGGCAGCCGCTACTCGCGGAAGATGGCCTCCAGGTCCACGTCGACCGCGTGGCTGTCGAGGTCCAGGCTGTGCTCGATGTGATCGAGGTGGGCCAGCATCAGCTTTTCGGCGCGCGCGCGGTCGCGCTTCGCGATCGCGTCGATGATCAGTTCGTGCTCGTCGTTGCGGCAGCTGGTCGAGGTCGGCGCGTCGTAGAGAAAGATCGTCAGGCACGTCAACATGCACAGTTCGCGCATGGTCCGGGCCAGCGCGGAATTGCCGGCCAGTTCGGCGGCGAGCGTGTGGAACTCGCCCGAGAGCCGCACCATCGCGCGCTTGTCCTCGCGCCGGTGGGCGTCGGCCTCGAGCTCCTGGTGCTGCCGCAGCCGGGCGATCTTCTCGGGCGTCAGCGTGTCCACCAGGCGCCGCAGCACCGCCGGTTCGATCAGCCGGCGGGCCTCGAACACGTCGCGCGCCTGCTCCTTGGTCGGCTTGGCGACGAACGCGCCGCGCTGCGGAAACAGCTCCACGATCTGTTCGTGCGCGAGCCGGGCCAGCACTTCGCGCACGCGGGCCCGGCTTACGCCGAAGATGTCGGCCAGGCGCTCCTCGCCGAGCTTGGTCCCGGGATGCAGCCGGTGCTCCAGGATCGCGACGTAGATGCGCTCGTAGATCTCGTCGACGGTGTTCTCGCGCTCGATGCGCCGGGTGTTCTTGCGCGCGCTGGCAGGCATGGGCGGGGCGGGGGTGACCACGGGCGTGTGCATTCTAGCGACGGCCCTGCGGCGTGGTTTCACCAGTTCCATGGGGCAACACTGTGCCACTGCGCTGGATCAATTGTCAACAACGGTGTAGACATATATTCGCGCTTTGCGCTCCCCGCCATGATTTCTCCCTCGGAGCGTATACAGGCAAACCCGGATGAGCAACCCACTGGGCGTGTCGGGATTTGACGGATCGCGGTCGCTTCGACAGAATGCCGCGGAACTGTTGTCGACAATCCTGTATGCAATCCGTCGCACCGTGGCCAGGCCGGTTCCCTGCGGGAACGAGCCCCGCCACGCGCCTCGAGGCCTCCAGATGCGGCTGCTGCTGATCAACCCCAACATCTCGGCGAGCGTGTCCGCGCTCATCGAGGCGGAGGCCCGGCGCAGCGCGGGTGCCGGCACCGAGGTCGAAGTGATGACGGCGCGGTTCGGGGTCGCCTACATCGAGACGCGGTTCGAGGCCCTGGTCGGGGCCTACGCCGCCGCGGAGCTGGCCGCGGAACACCATCACCGTTTCGACGCCGTCGTGGTCGCCGCGTTCGGCGACCCGGGACTCGTGGGGCTTCGCGAAGTGCTTCCGGTGCCCGTCACCGGCCTCACCGAAGCCGCACTCGCCAGCGTTCAACTGCTCGGCGGGCGGTTCTCCGTGATCGCGATCTCGCACCGGATCCAGGCCTGGTACCGCGAGGTGATCGAGGCCAACGGCTTCGGGGCGCGGCTGGCCAGCATCCGCTCGCTGGAAGCGCCGCTGCAGCGCATCGACCGCGTCCAGCAGGAACATGCCCCGGCCTTGCAGGTGCTGGCCGAACGCGCCGTCCGCGAGGATGGCGCCGACGTGATTGTGCTGGCCGGCGCCCCGCTGGCGGGCCTCGCGCGCAGCGTCAGGTTGCCGGTGCCCGTGGTCGACGGGGTGGCCAGCGCCGTGCGGCATGCCGCCAACCTGGCGGCGCTGCGCGGCGCCCACCCCGAAGGCGGGAGCTTCGCGCCGCCGCCGACCAAGCCGAACCAGGGACTGTCTCCCGCCATCGCCCGGCTGCTGGCCGGCGCCAACGCCAATCCTCACCCGCCGGCGACGGACTCGCCGACTCCCGTCCACCAACCACGGAGCTCCCCATGAAGTTGCGCACCACATTCCATACGCTGGCCGCATTGCTGCTGGCGGCCGCCCTCACGCCGGCCGCGCAGGCGCAGGAGCGCATCAAGTTCAAGGCGATCGGGCAGCCGCTCGCCACCGGCCTGATCCAGAAGAACAAGGAGCAGCCGTTCTTCGAGAACTTCGGCGCCCGCACCGGCCTGCCGATCGACGTCGACTACAAGCCGGTCGACACGCTAGGCATCAAGGACACCGAGCAGCTGCGCATCATGAAGGCCGGCCTGTTCGACCTGGTGTCGCTGCGCATCGCGCAGAACACGCGCGACGAGCCGACGCTGCTGGGCCTGGACCTGGTCGGCGCGAGCCCCGACTACGCCACGGCGCGCAAGGTCGCCAGCGCCTATTTCGACACCATAGACAAGCGGCTGCAGCAGCAGTTCAACGTCAAGCTGATGGGCCTCTGGCCGTTCGGCCCGCAGGTGCTGTTCTGCAAGAAGCCGATCACCAAGCTTGCCGACGTCAAGGGCATGAAGGTCCGGGTCTACGACCAGAGCCTGGCCAAGTTCATCGAAATGGTGGGCGGCACCCCGGTGCCGGTCGGCTTCGCCGACACGCACCAGGCGCTCTCGCTCGGCGTCGTCGATTGCGCCATCACTGGCGCCAGTTCGGCCAACTCCGCCGGCTGGCCCGAGGTGAGCACGCACCAGATGCCCATCGGGTTCCAGATGGCGCTGAACGGCTACGCCATGACGATGAAGTCGTGGAACGCGCTCAAGCCCGACCAGCAGGCCAAGCTGAAGGCGGCCTTCGACAAGCAGACCGAGGAAGTGTGGAAGTACTCCGAGGAGCTGTTCCAGGATGCGCTGAACTGCAACACCAACAAGGATCCGTGCACCACCGGCAAGAAGTTCAAGCTGGTCAACGTGCCGGTGTCGCCCGCCGACCTCGAACTGGTGCGCGGCGCCGTGACCAAGGTGTCGTTCCCGGCCTGGGCGGAGGTCTGCGACAAGTCGAACCCCGGCTGCTCGCAGCAATGGAAGACCACCGTCGGCCCCGCGATCGGGATGAAATGAGCTCCCGCGCCGACAGCACCGACATGCTCGGCGCGCGCCCGCTGGAAGCCCCCGCCGCCGCGGCGGGCGCTTCCACCAGGGAGCGGATCGAGGGCCTCCTGGGCACCGTCTTCGGCCTGGTCTTCCTGGCGCTGGCCTTCGTGGTCACCGTGGAGACGCTGGCGCGCAAGCTGTTCAACGTGTCCCTGCAGGGCGCCGACGAGCTGGGCGGCTATGCGCTGGCGGTGGGCTGCACGATCGCCTTCAGCCTGGCGCTGATGGGGCGCAACCACATCCGCGTCGACGTGTTCCACGAGATGTTTCCGCCGCGCGTGCAAGGCTGGCTGAACTGGATCTCCATCGTGTCCATGGCCGCCTTCGGCATCTTCATCGCGGTGGTGGCGTTCAAGGTCATAGGCGACACGCTGCAGTACCGCAGCACGGCACCCACGCCCTGGCAGACGCCGCTGATCTGGCCGCAGAGCGTCTGGTACGCCGGGCTGGTGGTATTCGCCCTGGTCGCCACGGGGTACGCGCTGCGCGCCACAGCACTCCTGTTCGGTGGCGACCTGGCGGCGCTCAACCGCGACTTCCATCCCAAGAGCACCAAGGAAGAACTGAAGGCGGAGCTCGACGACCTCAGCGCGCGCCAGGGCGCCGGCGGGAGAGCGCCATGAACGTCGGCATGATCTCGCTCGCGTTCTTCGCGATGCTCGCCATGATGCTGGTCGGCATGCCGATCGCGGTTTCCATGGTGCTGGTGGGCATCGTCGGCGGCGTCGCCGCCTATGGCATGCCGTTCATGGACTCGATCGCGCCGGTGGTCTGGGGCGTGCAGAACGAGAACCTGCTCACCTGCATCCCCCTGTTCGTGCTGCTCGGCGAACTGCTGCTGCGCTCGGGCATCGCCGACCGCATGTACATCGCGCTGTCGGCCTGGCTCGGCCGCCTGCCCGGCGGGCTGCTGCACACCAACATCGGGAGCTGCGCGCTGTTCGCCGCCACGTCGGGCTCCTCGGTGGCGACCGCCGCGACCATCGGCACCGTTGCGCTGCCTTCGCTGCGCAAGCGCGGCTACCCGATGCGCGCGTCGCTCGGGACGCTGGCCGCCGGCGGCACGCTGGGGATCCTGATCCCGCCGTCGGTCAACATGATCGTGTACGGCTCGCTGACCAGCACCTCGATCGGCAAGCTCTTCATCGCCGGCATCATTCCGGGCCTGCTGCTCACGTCGGCATTCATGTTCTGGATCTACGTCTCCAACGTCGCCAGCGGCAACCCCATGCGCGAGGAACCGGTGCCGATGAGCGCGCGGGTGCGCACGCTGGCCTACCTGGTGCCGCCGCTGGTGGTGTTCGGGATCGTGATGGGCAGCCTTTATTTCGGCATCGCGACGGCCACCGAAAGCGCCGCGCTCGGCGTCGTGGTGGCGCTGTTCTTCGTCTGGCAGTCGGGCAAGCTGACCCGCGAGGTGATGCGCACCTGCTTCATTTCCACGGCGCGCATCAGCGGCATGATCCTGCTGATCATCACGGCGGCGTTCATCCTGAACCTCACCATCAGCCTCACCGGCGTGGCCGACGCCATGACCAAGTGGGTAACCGGCCTGGGCCTGTCCGCCACCGGCCTCATCTTCGCGCTGATCGTGTTCTACCTGGTACTGGGCATGTTCATGGACGTGCTCTCGATGCAGGTGGCCACCATCCCGATCACCTTCCCCATCGCCACCGCCGTCGGCGTCGACCCGATCTGGTTCGGCATCTTCATCGTGCTGATGTGCGAGATGGGAATGATCACGCCGCCGGTGGGCATGAACCTGTTCGTGGTCCACGGCATCCGGCCGGACAAGGGTGGCATCGAGGACGCGATCTGGGGCGCCTTGCCGTACGTAGTGATCATGCTGCTGTTCACGCTCCTGATGATGGCGTGGCCGGCGATGGTCACCTGGCTGCCCGGCAAGATGGCCGGATAGGGGAGAACAATGAAGTTGTACACGGAAGTCCTGGCATCAACCTACCAGGACTCGGTGATCCTCATGCGCATTTCCGGCCAGGTGCGCCAGCATCCCGGCGTGCGCGAGGTCGCCTTGTTCATGGGGACGCCCGCCAACCAGGCGCTGCTGCAGCAGGCGGGGCTGGCGACCGAGGCGGCGCGGCAGGCCGGGCCCAACGACCTGATCGTCACGGTGCAGGCCGCGAGCGACGAAGAGGCCGCCGGCGCCGTCGCCGCCATCAAGGAGATGCTGCAGGCCACCCGCAAGGCGGTAGAGAGCGCCGCGGAGTTCCGGCCGCGCTCGCTGGACTCGGCATTGCGGCAGATGCCCGATGCCAACCTGGTCGCCATCTCGCTGCCCGGCGCCTACGTGCGCCACGAAGCGATGGCGGCGCTGCGGCGCAACCTGAACCTGTTCATCTTCAGCGACAACGTGCCGCTGGAAGACGAGATCGCGCTGAAGCAGGAGGCGGTTGCGCGCGGACTGTTCTGCATGGGTCCGGACCAGGGTACGGCGTACCTGGGCGGCACCGGGATCGGGTTTGCGAATCTCGTGGCGCGCGGGCGCATCGGGTGCGTCTCGGCGTCGGGCACCGGCCTGCAGACCGTCGCCGCGCGGCTGGACGCGCTCGGCGAAGGCATCTCGCACGGGATCGGGGTCGGCGGCCGCGACCTTTCAAAGGCGGTGGGCGGCGCGATGACCTTGTTCGCCCTCGACGCACTGGCGGCGGATCCGGGGACCGAAGCGATCGTGCTGGTCTCCAAGCCGCCGCATCCGTCGGTGCTGGCGCGCATCGAGGCGAAGCTGGACGCGCTGCGCAAGCCGGCCGTGGTCTGCTGCATAGGCACCGGGCCGCGCGTCAGTGGCCGCACCGTGTGGGTCGAGACGCTGGACCAGGCGGCCGACGCCGCGGTGGCCCTGCTCGCGCGCCAGCCGTTCAAGGCGGGCGTCCTGACCGATCCGGCGGCGGTCCGGGGGGCCGTCGCGCGGGCCGGCGGCGAGACCGCCGGCAAGACCATCGTGGGACTCTACACCGGCGGCACGCTGGCGTACGAAACGGGCCACCTGCTGCGATCGGCCTGCGGTACGGACCATCCGCACCGGGTACTGGACCTCGGCGACGACGAATACACCGTCGGCCGTCCGCACCCCATGATCGACCCGGCCGTTCGCACCGACAAGATCCTGGAGGCGGCGCGCGACCCGCGGGTCGGCGTGCTGCTGGTGGACCTGGTCCTGGGGCAGGGCGCGCACGAGAACCCGGCCGAGCCGCTCGCCGCCGCCGTGCTCCAGGCCCGCGACGTCGCCGCTGCCGAGGGACGGGGACTCGCATGCGTCGCGTCGATTCTCGGTACCGCACGGGATCCGCAGGACCTTGCCGCGCAGCGCGCCACGCTCGAGGCGGCGGGCATCTCCGTGCTCGCCACCAATTCCGATGCGGCGCGCTGTGCCGCCATGCTGGTGCGGCCGCCGTTGCGGGCGCAATGGCTCACCGAGGAGGCGTGATGCTGCCGATCCTTCTGCAGGACCCGCCGCGGGTCGTCAACATCGGGCTGGCCGGTTTCGCCGCCGACCTGCGCGCGCAAGGCGTCGCGGTGGTCGAGGTCGACTGGCGGCCTCCCGCGGGCGGCAACGTCCGCCTCGCCGCGCTGCTGGCGCAGCTGGAAGACGAGCCCGAACCGATTCCCCAGACCACGCCGAACGACCGGAGCACCAGATGAGCATCAGGACCGCCAACGAGGAATGCCTGCGCCGCATCCAGCAGGGCGCGGCCGTGTGGACCGGCGTGCGCCAGGCGCGCGAAGTCGTTCCCGGCATGGATGAACACACCGTGCTGCACGCGGGGCCGCCGGTCGCCTGGGCACAGATGTGCGGCCCGATGCGCGGCGCCATCATCGGCGCCAGCATGTTCGAGGGCTGGGCGAAGACACCCGAGGAGGCGGTGGCGCTCGCCGAGCGCGGCGCGCTGCGTTTCGACTCCGGGCACCACCACCATTGCATCGGCCCCATGTCGGGGATCATCACGCCGTCGATGCAGGTCAACGTCGTGCGCAACGAGCCGTTCGGCGTCGACACCTATTCGACGCTGTACATGGGCATCGGGAAGGTGCTGCGCCACGGAGCCTATGACGAAACCGTGATGGCGAAGTTGCGCTGGATGAACCACGAGCTCGCGCCGATGCTCGCGGCCGCCCTGCAGGAAGCCGGCGGCATCGACATCAAGGCCATCGTCGCGCAGGCGGTGCAGATGGGCGACGAGATGCACAACCGCAACAAGGCGAGCAATCCGCTGTTGCTGGCCCGGCTCGCGCCGCACCTGGTGTCGGTGGCCGAACGGGCCGACGCGATCCGCGCGCTGAAGTTCATCGACGAGGCCGGCCACTTCATCCTCAACATGGTCATGGCCGGGTGCAAGGGCATTCTCGATGCGGCCAGCGGCATAGACGATTGCACGCTGGTGACGGCGATCGCCCGCAACGGGCACGAGACCGGCATCCGCGTGAGCGGCCTGGGCGACCGCTGGTTCACGGCGCCGGCGCCGATGATCGAAGGCGTCTACTTCCCCGGCTTCGGGCCGCAGGACGCCAATCCCGACCTCGGGGACTCGGCGATCACCGAGACCATCGGGCTCGGCTCGCTGGCGATGGCGGGCGCGCCGGCCGTCGTCGAATACGTGGGCGGCACGCCGCAGTTCGCGCTGGAGACCACGATGAAGATGTACGAGATCACCGCCGGCGAGAACCAGGCGTTCAAGCTGCCGTCGCTCAACTTCCGCGGCACGCCGCTGGGCATCGACATCCGCAAGGTCGTGCAGACCGGCATCACGCCGGTGATCAACACCGGCATCGCCTGCCGCCGTCCCGGCGTCGGCCAGATCGGCGCTGGGCTGACGGCGGTGCCGATGGCGTGCTTCGAGCAGGCGCTCGAAGCGTTCGCGGCCCAGCGCGCCGTCGCTGCTTGAGGAAGCGGCGGCAATGCGTCCCAACGAGATGACCGCCAGCTCCGCCGCCGAAGCGATCCGCCGCGGCGAACTGACGTCCGAGCAACTCGTCGCCGGCTGCCTGGAGCGCATCGCCGAGGTGGAGGCGCGGGTCGGTGCCTGGACCTGGCTCGATCCGGACCACGCGCTCGCCCAGGCCCGCGCTGCCGACGCGCGCCAGCGCGCCGGGGCGGCGCTCGGCGCGCTGCACGGCATTCCGGTCGGCATCAAGGACATCTTCGACACGGCCGACATGCCCACCGAGGACGGAACGGTGCTGCACGCCGGCCGCCGTCCCGCCGCGGACGCCACGGCCGTCGCCCTGCTGCGCGCGGCTGGCGCCGTGATCATGGGCAAGACGGTCACCGCCGAACTGGCGGTGTACGCGCCGGGCAAGACGACCAATCCGCACGATCCGCGGCGCACGCCGGGCGGCTCGTCCAGTGGCTCGGCGGCGGCCGTCGCGGCCAACATGGTCCCGCTGGCGATCGGCACGCAGACCAACGGCTCCGTCCTGCGACCCGCGTCCTATTGCGGCGTGCATGGATTCAAGCCTTCGCATGGTTCCATCTCGCGGCACGGCGTCCTCAAGCAGTCGCTGGCGCTCGATCATGTGGGCGTCTTCGCGCGCAGCGTCGACGACGTCGCGCTGATCGCCCGAGAGCTGCTGGTGCACGACGGGAAGGACCCCGACGTGCCGCCGCACACGAGCCTGGCGCTGGACGACTGGCGCTTCGCGGGCGGTCGCCCGCCCCGCATCGCCTTCGTCAGGACGCCGCAGTGGCCGCAGGCGAGCGGCGCGACGCAGGACGCATTCGCATCGCTCGCCGCGCAGTGGAGCGATTTCGCGCACGAGGTCGAACTGCCGCGCGAGTTCGGATCGGCCGTGCAATGGCATCGCACCATCATGGAGACCGATCTGGCGAGCAGCTTCGCCGCCGAGTACGCCAGCGGCAAGGACCGGCTCAGTTCCGCGCTGCGCGAGATGATCGAGCGCGGGCAGCGCCACCTTGCCGTCGACTACAGCCGCGCGCTCGACGGCGTCGCGGCCCTGCGGCTGGCGCTGGCCCGCCTGTTTTCGGAATGGGACGCCGTGCTGACGCCGGCCACCCAGGGCGTGGCGCCGCTGGGGCTCGAATCCACCGGCAGCCCGATGTTCTGCACGATCTGGACCTTGTGCGGGGTGCCGGCCATCAGCCTGCCGATGCTGCGCGGCGAGGACGGCATGCCGCTCGGCGCACAGCTCGTGGCCGCCAGGGGCGATGACGCCAACCTGCTGCGGATCGCGAAATGGCTGGAGCAGCGCCGCGAAGGAGCCAGGCCATGACCGTCTTGCCGCAAGCCGGGACGACCGTCGAGATCATCGCCGAGCCGCTGACCGAGCGAGCGTTCGCGCCATTCGGCCAGGTCATCGCCGGCACCGGCGACGGCGCCGGGCGCCGCCCGTTCCTCGCGCGCATGCACAACGGCCGTACGCAGGCGCAGCCCAACCTGACGTGGATGCGGATCGCACCGCAGCCCTTGCCGGTCACCGTGACGGCCCTGGAGCGGCATCCGCATTCCAACCAGACGTTCGTGCCGATGAACGGAACCCGGCAACTGGTCGTGGTCTGTCCGTCGGACGCGCACGGCGCGCCGCTGCCGGCTCAGGCGCGGGCCTTCGTCGCCTCGGGCAGCCAGGGCGTCAACTACGACGCCAACGTCTGGCACGCGCCACGCGTGGCACTGTGCGCGCCCGGCGAGTTCGCGATGTTCCGCTGGGACGACGGCGGCGGCGAGGACACGGAGCTGATCGAACTGCAGGTGCCGTTCGTCGTCACGGGGGTGGCCGCATGAGGAATCCGGTCGACATTCCGCGCCGGCTGATCGTCGCCGTCGGCGGCAACGCGCTCGACGCCAACGGCAGCGACGACTCGCCCCAGGGCCAGCGGATCATCGCCGCGCAGACGGCCAGGGCGATGCTGCCGCTGCTGCTCCTGGACAACCAGCTCGTCATCACCCATGGCAACGGCCCGCAGGTGGGCAAGCTGCTGCTGGCCAACGCGATCGCGCGCGAACGCGTCACGCCGCAGTCGCTGGACATCCTGGTGGCGCAGACGCAGGGTGCCACGGCCTACATCCTGTCGCAGGCCTTCGAGAACGCGTTGCGCGAGGCCGGCAGCCCGCGCCACGTGGTCGGCCTGGTGACGCAGGTGGAGGTCGACCCGCACGATCCCGCCTTCGGCAACCCGACCAAGCCGGTCGGCCCGTTCTTCACCGAGCGCGAGGCCAGGGCGCTGGCCGACGAACTGGGCGTCTCGGTGCGGGAGGACTCGGGCCGCGGCTGGCGCTACGTGGTGCCATCGCCGTACCCGATGCACATCTGCGACATCTCTCTGGTGGAGGCGCTGATGTGCCTGCGCACGGTCGTGATCGCCGGCGGCGGCGGCGGGATTCCGGTGGTGCGCGACGAACAGGGGCGCCGGCACGGCGTCGAGGCCGTGATCGACAAGGACCTCACCACGGCCGCCATGGCCAACGTGCTGGGCATCCGCGACATGATGATCCTGACGGCGGTGCCGCGGGTCGCGATCGACTTCGGCAAGCCGAGCCAGCAGGAACTGTCGCGCGTCTCGCTGTCGCAGATGCGGCGCTACCAGGCCGAAGGCCAGTTCCCGGCCGGCAGCATGGGTCCCAAGGTGCAGGCGGCCATCCACTTCCTCGAAGGCGGCGGGCGGCGCGCCATCATCACCAGCCTGGAGTCGGCGGTGCCGGCGCTGCGCGGCGAAACCGGCACCCACATCGTGGCCGATGCCGACCTGGAGGAAGCCGTGCCCGCCGACCGGCGCAACGCGGCGGGCGTGGCTTAGCTCATGCCCTCCTTGCGCGCCGCGTCGATCGATGCCGAGGGCTACGCCCGTTGGCGCCGGCTCGCCGCGCGCGCGACGGTGCACAGCGTCTTCGAGCGGGTCGTCAACCTGCAGTCCGCGGGCGGCGACCTGTTCACCGTTGCCGCGGCGGGCGTCGACGACGCTCCCGACACGGCCGTCGCCGACGGGCCGCTGGCCGTCGCCGGAGTGGCGCCGGGCGACCTCGTCCAGGCCGGCGCCGACCGGCTGACCATAGCCGGCGCAATCGACATGGCGCTCGGCGGCGCACGATCCTGGCGCGCCGTGCTGCCGGCCTACCCCGCGCACGAAGGACGGCTGCGACGCAACCTCGACCTCGTGCAGCAGGTGCTCGCGCAGCGCTGGCTGCACGGTGCCTGCACCTCGGCGCTGGGCCGGGAACTCGACGCGCTGCTGGCGCATCGCCGCGACTTGCTGTGCGCGGCACTTGCCGCCGGCGACCTCGATGCGGCATGCCGGCACGGCCAGGCCATGGTGGGACTCGGACCGGGCCTGACGCCGTCGGGCGACGATTTCCTCGCCGGGCTGATGGCGGTGCTGCGCCTGCCCGGCGGCCCCGGCATGGCCCTGCGCGACGTCGGGGTGCGAATGGTCCACGGCGCCGAACGCCGCACCAACGCGATCAGCGTGGCGATGCTGCGCGCGGCCAGCGAGGGGCGCGTGCGCGACTGCGTGATCGTGCTGCTGCGCGAGCTGGTGGTGGGCGATCCGCACGGGTTGGACGGCGCGCTGGCCAGCGTGCTGGCGATCGGCTCCACCTCCGGCAGCGACCTGGCGGCCGGCATCGTCGCCGCCTTCGACGTGCAGCTGCAGCTGGCCGGCGCCGTGCAATCGGCCATCGTCGCCGCCTGAAATCTCCCGGCCGCGGGCCGTGGAACAATCGGTGCATGAAGGACGGCAGCGTGTGGCAGCTCGACGCCGTGGAGATGGTGCGGCGTTTCCGCGTCGGCGAGCTCACGCCGGCGGCGGTGGCGCAGGCGTGCCTCGCCCGCCTCGATGCCGTCAACCCGCGGCTCAATGCCGTCGTGGCCCGCCGCGACGAGCAGTTCCTCGCCGAGGCGCAGGCGTCCACCCGGCGCCACGCCCGCGGGGAGCCGCTCTCCGCGCTCGATGGCGTGCCGCTCACCGTCAAGGACAGCCTGTTCGCCTGTGACCTGCCCACGACCTGGGGCTCGCCGGCGCTGCGCGGCTTTCGCGGCGCGGGCGAGGAACTGGCGGTGGTGCGCGCCCGCGCCGGCGGCGCCCTGGTGCTGGGCAAGACCAACGTGCCCGAGTTCGCGCTGGAGGGCTACACCGCCAATTCCTTGTTCGGCACGACGCGCAATCCCTGGAACCTCGCGCTCACGCCGGGCGGCTCCAGCGGAGGTGCGGTCGCCGCCGTCGCCGCCGGGATCGCGCCGCTCGCGGTGGGCCAGGACGGCGGCGGCTCGATCCGCCGGCCGGCGTCGCACACCGGGCTGGTGGGCCTGAAGCCGTCGCTCGGCGCCGTGCCACGCCATGGCACGCTGCCCAGCCTGCTGCTCGATTTCGAGGTGATCGGGCCGATCGCCCGCACCGTCGCCGGCACCCGGCTGCTGTTCGACGCGATCCGCGGTCCGGAGCCGGTCGATCGCTGCCCGCTGGTTGTGGCACCCGCGCCCGCTGCGCCGCGCCGCTTCGTGCCTCGCCGCATCCTGTACGTGGAGCGGCTCGGCGATGCGCCGCTCGATCCGCAGGTTGCCGCCAGCGTCGCTGCCGCGGCGGCGCGCATCGAGGCGCTGGGCCACCGCGTGGACAGCGGTCCACTGCCCCTCGACGTGGCGTTCCTGGAGCAGGAGTGGCCGTGCGTCGCGGAGGCCGGGCTGGCGCGGCTGTTCGAGGACCATCCCGAGTGGGAGCGGGAAGCCTCGGAGAAATACCGCGAGATGGCCGCGCGCGGCCGCAGCGTGCCGGCGGGGCGCGTGGAAGGCATCGGCCGCCTGGTAGCCCGGCTCAGGCGCGACGCGGCCTCGCTGTTCGAGCGCCACGACATCGTGCTGATGCCGGCCGCGGCGGCACTGCCGTGGCGCGCGGAGCTCGCGTACCCCGAATTCATCGCCGGCCGCGCCGCCGGACCGCGCGGCCACGCCGTCTACACCGGCTGGGTGAATGCCGCCGGCCTGCCGGCGCTGGCGCTGCCTTGCGACCCTTCGTCCGAAGGCTTGCCGATCGGCCTGCAGCTGATCGGCGCGCACGGCGCCGACGACGAACTGCTGGACCTCGGCGAAGCCTACGAAGCCGCCTGGCCCTGGGCCGACCGCTGGCCGGATCTCTGACCGGCCCCTGTCAGGGCGCGGTACAGCCCGCGCACCATCGTCAGCGCCAGCACGGCTTCGGCGGCGGTCTGCATGAATGCCACGATCGGATTGCCCGTGGCCATCCGCCGCCGGAACTTCGCGAACATGCGGTCGCGCGCGATCTCGATGCTGTCGTAGAACGCCGGCACCACCAGCAGCGTGAGCAGCGTCGCCGTGATCGTGCCGCCGATGATGGCGATGGCCAGCGGCCGGTAGAACTCGCCGCCTTCGCCCAGCCCCACCGCCACCGGCACCATGCCGGCGATCAGGGCGAAGGTCGTCATCAGGATCGGCCGCAGCCGCGCCCGGCCGGCCTCCATCAGCGCTGCCTCGCGGTCCATGCCTTGCGCCTCGCGCCTGCGGGCGGCGTCCAGCAGCAGGATCGCGTTCTTGGCCACCAGCCCCATCAGCATGATCACGCCGATGAAGCTCATGAGGTTGAGCGTGCCGCCGGTCACCAGCAGCGCCAGCACGACGCCGATCAGGCTCAGGGGCAGCGACAGCATCACCGCCATGGGCGCGGTGAACGAGCCGAACTGCACCACCAGGATCAGGTACATCAGCAGCACGCCCATCACCAGCGCCGTGGTCATGGCGCCGAACACTTCCTTCTGGTCCTTGCCGGCGCCGCCCAGCTCCACGCCGTAGCCGGGCGGGAACTCCATCTGCTTCGCGAGCTTCAGGGCATCGGCCGTCACCTCGCCCGAGGAGCGGCCCTGCGCGTTGGCCGACACGGCGATCATCCGCTTGCCGCCCAGGTGCTGGATCTGCGCCGGCCCTTCGCCCATCGTCACCGTCGCCACCTGGCTCAGCGGCACCACCATGCCGGCGCCGCCCACCGCGATCGGCAGCCGCTCGATGTTGCCGGCGTCCACCCGGTCGTCGGGATGCAGCCGCACCGCGACGTCGCGCGCCTCGCCCGTGGGGTCGACCCAGTCGCCCACCTCCACGCCGGCGAACGCGACGCGCAGCGCCTGCGCGGTGTCGTTGACCGAGATGCCCAGCGCGCTGGCCAGGCCGCGATGCAATTCGATCTGCAGTTCCTCCTTGGGCGCCTGCTCCGACAAGCCGACGTCGACGGCGCCGGGCACCTTGCGCAACCGATCCATGTATTCGTTGGTGATCGCGAGCAGCTTGCGCGCCTCGAGCCCGTAGAACTGGATCTGCACCGGCTTGCGCGCGCCGTTGTTCAGGTCGTCCAGCACCACGTATTCGGCGCCGACCAGCCGCGCCATGAGCCCGCGCAGTTCCACCGCGATCTCGCTGGCCGAGCGCCGCCGCTCGGTGCTCTTGCCCAGGTCGACGTAGACGCGGCCGCCGCCGGGATTGACCAGGCTGTTGGTGGCCTTGGTCTCCGGCAGCGTGCGCGCCAGCTCCGCCGCCTTCTCGATCTTCAGGCGGCTGTACGCCAGGCTGGCGGAGGAGGGCGTGCGCACCTCGATCGCCACCATGCCGGCGTCCTGCTTGGGCAGGAAGCTCGAGCCGCCGAAGAAGTGGTGCAGCGCGATGGCGCCGGCCAGGCTGCCCACCGCGGCCAGCGCCATCCAGCGGCGGTGGTGCAAGGCCCACGCGATCACGGAGCCGTAGCGGTCCGCCTGGTGGTCGAACCAGGCATTGAAGCGCTGGAGCAGGTGGCTCAGCCCCTTGCGCTCGCGGCCATGGTGGCCCGCCGGGTCGCCCCAGTACGCCGACAGCATCGGGTCGAGCGTGAAGGAGATGTACAAGCTCACCAGCACCGAACAGGCCACCGTCAGCGCGAATGGCCGGAACCACTCGCCGGCCACGTCCGGCATGAAGGCGACCGGGATGAAGATCGCCACGATCGAGAAGGTGGTGGCCGCCACGGCCAGGCCGATCTCCGCGGTGCCCTTGCTCGCTGCCGTGATCCGGTCCGCGCCGGCCTCCAGGTGGCGGACGATGTTCTCGCGCACCACGATGGCGTCGTCGATCAGCACCCCGATCGCCAGCGACAGACCCAGCAGCGTCATCAGGTTCAGCGTGAAGCCGCACAGCCACACCGCGATGAAGGCCGTGATCGCCGACGTCGGCAGGCTCAGCGCCGTGATGAGTGTCGAGCGCCAGGAGTTGAGGAACACGTAGACGACGAAGATCGTCAGCGCCGCCCCCAGCGTCAGGGCGTGGATCACGTTGTCCAGGTTGGCCTTGGCGTCCAGCCCGCCGTCGCGCGTGATCTCCAGTTTCGTGCCGGGCGGCAGCGTGGTGTTGACCTCGGCCACCAGCTTGCGCACGCGCTCCGCGACGCTCACGGTGCTCGCCTCGCGCGCCTTGGTCACAGCCAGCGAGACGTTGGGATGCGCGTTGCGCACGCTGAAGCTCTGCAGCTCCGCGAACCCGTCGGCGGTGCCGGCGAGCTGGCCAAGGCGCACGACCTCGTCGCCGCTGCGCCTGACGATGATCTGCGCGAAATCGGCCGGCGCTTCGATCCGGCCGACCAGCCGGATGTTCTGGTCGTGCAGCGGCCCGACGATGCGACCCACCGGTGCCGTCGTGTTCTGGCTGCGCACCGCGGCCACCACTTCGGCGACCGACACGTTGTACTGGCGCAGCCGGTCGGCGCGCAGCAGCACGCTCAGCTCGCGCTTGAGCGCACCCGTCACCGTGACCTGCGACACGCCGTCGACGCCGCGGAACTTGTCGGCCAGCACGTCCTCGGCCAGCCGCGAGATCTCGGCGTGGCCCTGCGAGGTGGACGACAGCGCGAGGTCCATGATCGGGTAGGCGCCCGGATCGCGCCGGCGGATCACCGGCTCGCGCATTTCCACCGGCAGCTTGTAGCGCACGGTGCTGATCGCGCCGCGCACCTCGTCGGCCGCTTCCACCAGGTTCTTGCGGAAGGTGAACACGATCACGATAGCCGCGCTGCTGTCCTTGGCCGTGGAGCGGATTTCGTACACGCCCGAGATGCTTTGCAGCGGCTTCTCGATCCGGTTGATGATCTCGCGCTCCACGGTCTCCGGCGACGCACCCGGGTAGGGGATCTCGATCGCCAGCACCGGCTGGTCGACGTCGGGAATCTCGTTGACGCGCAGCTTGGTGAGCGCGAGCAGGCCCAGGCCCATCAGGCCGAGGATGATCACCACCGTGGCGACCGGGCGCTTGATGCTGAAGTCGGAAAGGAACATGGTCAGGGCTTCGCCGGAGGCTGGCTCGCGGCGGCGGAGGCAGCGGGTGCGGCTTCCTCGACGGCCTGGCCGTCGCGCAAGCTGCCCATCGGATGGCGCAGCAGGCGGTCGCCCTCGGCCAGGCCGGCGCGCACCACGTGGTCGCCGCGCCGCGGGTCGCGCTCGCCCAGCGTCACCGCTACCTTGCGCAGCGCCTTGCCGTCCAGCCGCCAGGCGAACGCGCGGTCGCCTTCGCGGACGATCGCCGAGGCCGGGACCAGCAGCGCCTGGGCGCTCGCGGACTCGACCCGGCCTTCCGCATAGAGCCCGGCCAGGCGCGGCGAGGCGTCGCCGGTGATGTCCACCAGCACTTCCACCTGCCGCGTCGCCGCGTTGGCGGTGGGGCTCACCAGCCGCACGCGCCCGGCGAATTCCTGCCGGCCGTAGCCGTTCACGCGGAAATTCACCGCCTGTCCGGGGCGGATAGCCTGCACCGCGTCCGACGAGACCAGCCCCTCGAACCGCAGGCTGCGCGGGTCGATCACCTTGAGCAGTTCCTTGCCGACCTGCGCCGTGTCGCCGGCCGACACCTTGCGCTCGCCGACGATGCCATCGAACGGCGCGCGCGCCTCGGTGCGCTGCAATTGCTGGCGCGCCTGCACCACGCGCGCCTTCGCCGCCGACAGGTCGCTCTGCGTGCTGTTGCGGCGGATCTCGGCGTCCTCCAGGGCCTGCGCCGAGGCCATGCCGGAGGCGCGCAAGGTCTGCAGCCGCTGGAACTGCCGGCCGGCCTGCTCGAACGCCTGGGCCGCCGCGCGCTCGGCCTCCTGCGCCGACAGCAGGGCGTCGCGGATCGAGGTGTCGTCCAGGCGCACCAGCACCTCGCCGCGGCGCACGGGCTGGCCGTTTTCCTTGAGCACCGCCAGCACCACCGAGGACACTTCGGCGCGCAGGTCGGCCCTGCGATCCGGCTGGATCGAGCCGGTGATCAACGGACCGGACGCCAGCGGCGCGACCTTCAGGGTGATCACGTCTTCCGCGGCGATCAGCAGCGGCGCTGCCGGCGCGGCCGCGGGCGCGCCGGCCGGGGCGCGGCCGCAGCCCGCGAGCAACAGGAAAAGCCCCAGCAGGGGCAACAGGATGCGCATGGGAGTCCCTTCTGCCGCGGATTGTTGTTCTGGTGCCCGCCAGACACAAGTCCGGCTCCACGGATGAGGTCAGTATTATGCGAAATCTTTAGATGTAAAGGATCGCGGTCCCGGAAAGTTGCCGGAGCCTACAATGGCCGCCCCCCACTCGCGCCACCGGCGCCGCACGATGCTTACCGTCCACCACCTGGAAACTTCCCGCTCGCACCGCGTGCTGTGGCTGCTGGAGGAGCTCGGCACCCCGTACGAGATCCGGCGCTACCCGCGCGACCCGAAGACGCGGCTCGCGGATCCGGCGCTGCGGCGCATCCATCCGCTGGGCAAGTCCCCGGTCGTCACCGACGGCGACGTCACCGTGGCGGAATCGGGCGCGATCCTGGAATACCTCGCGGCCACCTACGCCGCGCACGCGCCGCCGGAACTGATGCTGCAGCCGCCGGTGGGCGGCCAGCACTGGCTGCGGGAGCGCTACTGGATGCACTTCGCCGAAGGTTCGCTGATGAACTGGCTGGTGATGAAGCTGGTGTTCATGACGATACCGACCCAGCCCATGCCCTTCTTCGTGCGCCCGGTCGCGCGCCAGCTGTGCGCCCAGGTGCAGAAGAAGCTGATCGACCCCAACGTCGCCGGCGCGGTGCAGTTCATGGAGCAGCACCTGGCGCGGCACGAGTGGTTCGCGGGCGAGCGGCCGGGCCTGGCGGACTTCCAGATGAGCTTCGCCGTGGAGGCAGCGCTGGCGCGCAGCGAGGGCGCCGCCAGCCTGCCGCGGCTCACGGCCTACCGCGACCGGATGCATGCGCGCCCCGCCTACCAGCGGGCGTTGGCCAAGGGCGGGCCGGTGCTGATGACTCGTTAGAAGGCGGGGAGCAGACCGCGCAGGCAACGCCGGTCAGGCGAGCAGGTCGTACACCGTCCGCGCGACCACCTTCGTCGCCCGGCGCAGGTCTTCCAGCTCCAGCCGCTCGTCGGCGCGCTTGGCGTTCGACTCCAGCACCGTGCGCGGGCCGGCGCCGTAGATGACTCCGGGGATGCCGGCCTGCGCGTACAGCCGCACGTCGGTGTACAGCGGCGTGCCCATCGCGGGAATGTCCTGGCCGAACAGCGCGCGGCCATGGCGCTGGATCGCCTCGACCAGCGGCTGGTTGCCGGGCAGCGGCTTCATCGAATTCGCCAGCAGCAGCCGGCGGATCTCCACGCTGATGCCCGGAACCGCGGCTGCGGCCCGCTCGATCTCGTCGCGCACTTCGGCCTCGACCTGCACCGGGTCCTCCTCCGGGATCATCCGGCGGTCGAGCTTGAAGACCACCTTGCCCGGCACGACGTTGGTGTTGGTGCCGCCTTCGATGCGGCCGACGTTCAGGTACGGGTGGGTGATGCCTGCCACCGAGGACCTGACCTGCCGGTAGCGCTCGTTGCAGGCATACAGCGCCTGCAGGATCTTCACGGCGCCTTGCAGCGCGTCGACGCCGGTGTGCGGAATGGCGGCATGCGCCATCCTGCCGTGCACCGTCACCTCCAGCTGCAGGCAGCCGTTGTGGGCCGTGATCACTTCGTAGCTGAAGCCGGCCGCGATCAGGAGGTCGGGCCGGGTCAGCCCCTGGCGCAGCAGCCAGCCGGGACCCAGCTCGCCGCCGAACTCCTCGTCGTACGTGAAATGCAGTTCGACCCCACCTTTCAGCGGCGCGCCCAGCGCTTCCAGCGCCCGCAGCGCGAAGGTGTAGGTCGCGAAGTCGCTCTTGCTGACGGCGGCGGCGCGGCCATGGATGCGGCCGTCCTCGATCTCGCCGCCGTACGGATCGTGGGTCCAGCCCTCGCCCGGCGGCACCACGTCGCCGTGGGCGTTCAGCGCGATGGTGGGTCCGTCGCCCCAGCGGCGGCGCACGATCAGGTTGGTGATCGACGCCATGCCCGCCGCGCGCACATCCTGTGCCGGCACCGGATGCTGCTCCGCCTGCAGGCCGAAGCCGGCCAGCAATTGCGCGGTGCGTTCGGCGTGCGGCGCGTTGTCACCCGGCGGCGTGTCGGTGGGCACCCGCACCAGTTCCTGCAGGAAGCGCACCTCCTCGTCGAAGTGCGCGTCGATCCACGCGTCGAGCCGCTCGTGGCCGGTCATGCCGTCGCCTTCGCCGCCAGTTGCTCCAGCAGACGCAGGTAGGCCTCGATCCCGAGCTGGATGTCGTCGCTGGTCGTGGTCTCCAGCGGGTTGTGGCTGATGCCCAGGTTCTGGCCGCGCACGAACAGCATCGCCTGCGGCATCACCTGGTGCAGCTTCATCGCGTCGTGGCCGGCCCCGCTGGGCATGCGGAACACCGGCACGCCGAGGTCGGCCACCGCCTGTTCCCAGTGCACCTGCCAGGCCGGCGCGCTGGGCGCGGCGGCGACCTGCATCGTCTGTTCCAGCGTGTGGCGCACGCCGCGCCGCTCGCAGATCGCGGCCAGCTCGGCCAGCACGTCCCTGACCATCGCGTCGCGCTGCGCATCGTTGGGTGCCCGCAGGTCCAGCGTGAAGACGCAGCGGCCGGGCACCACGTTGATCGAGCCGCCGGGCACCTCGAGCATGCCGATGGTGCCGACCGAGTCGCCGTCCTGGCGGGCGCGCCGCTCGACGTACAGCGCCAGTTCGGCAAAGGCGGCAGCCGCGTCGCGGCGCCGGTCCATCGGCGTGGTGCCGGCGTGGCTGGCCATGCCGACGATTTCGCAGCGCAGGCGCACGCCGCCGTTGATGGAGGTGACCACGCCCAGCGGCAGGTCGCGCTCGGTGAGCACCGGACCCTGCTCGATGTGCACTTCCAGGAATCCGAGGTAGCGCTTCGGGTCGCGGCGCAGCGCGGCGATCGCGTCCAGGGTGGCGGGCAGGCCGGCGTTGCGCATCGCCTCGCGCATGGTGATGCCGTCGGCATCCTTCTGGTCCAGCCAGGCCGCATCGAAACTGCCGATCAGCGCGCCGGAGCCGAGGAAGGTCGCGTGATAGCGCTGGCCTTCCTCCTCGGCGAACGCCACCACCTCGATGTCGAACGGCAGGCGGCGCCCTTGCCGCGAGAGCTCGCGCACGCAGGCCATGGGCGTGAAGATGCCCAGCCGGCCGTCGTACTTGCCGCCGTTGCGCACCGTGTCGTAGTGGCTTCCCGTCAGCACGCGCCGCCGCTCCCCGTCGCCGCTGCCGTGGTAGACGCCGACGACGTTGCCCACGGCGTCCATGCCCACCTCGTCGAAGCCGCTCTCGCGCATGTGCTGCGTGATGCGCGCCGCCACCTGCCGGTGGGCGTCGGTGAGGTAGGTCACCGTGAGCTGGCCCTGTTCCTTGAAGCCCGGGTCGCTGTGCTGCGCGAGCTGCTCCAGCTGGTCCCACACCATGTTGCCCAGCACCGGGTCGACGCCGAACCTGTCGTTCAGGCGCAGCTCCGCGATGCGGTGCACGTTGCGCAGCGCCTCGGCGAGTTCGACGTCCGACGGGTTGTCCAGCCGGCGCTCGAAGGTGGCGATGATCTCGCGGCGCGAGAGGCCTGCGCCGCGCGGTCCGCGCACCGCCAGGATGAACGGAAAGCCGAACTTGGCGGTGTAGTCGGCGTTGAGCTGCTGCAGTCGCGCGTACTCGTCCGGGGTGCAGGTGGCCAGCCCCGCCTGGTGCTGCTCGCCCGTGGATTCCGGGGTGAGGGCCCGCGCCACCAGCGCCTTGCCGGCGAGCTCCGGGTGAGCGCGCACCAGGGCGAGTTGCTCGTCGGCGCCGGCCTCCTTGACCACGTGCGCCATCACGCACTTGAGGTGCGCCAGCGAACGGAACGGGCGGTGGGCAAGCGCCGCCTCGGCGATCCATGGCGAGTGTTCGTAGATGCCGTCCAGCAGGCGGACGGCTTCGTCGCCGCCGGCGGCGTTGAGTTGTTGCAAGGTCAGTGGCATGGGATTCAAGCGGCGAAGGGATGGGTGCGCTTCCAGTGGCGCGCGATGTCGATGCGGCGGCAGATCCACACGTGCTCGTGCCGCTGCACATGGTCCAGGAAGCGCTGCAGCGCGACGATGCGCCCGGGGCGCCCGAGCAGGCGGCAGTGCATGCCGATGCTCATCATGCGTGGTGTCTCGGCCCCTTCGGCATACAGCGCATCGAAGCTGTCGCGCAGGTAGACGAAGAAGTCCTCGGCTTGCGCGAAGCCCTGGGGCAGCGCGAAGCGCATGTCGTTGGCATCGAGCGTGTATGGCACCACCAGGTGCGGCACCACGCTGCCGTCGGTCTTGCGCACCCGGGTCCAGAAAGGCAGGTCGTCGGCGTAGGAGTCGCTGTCGTATTCGAAGCCGCCCCAGTCGGCCACCAGCCGCCGGGTGTTGGGGCTGTCGCGCCCGGTGTACCAGCCCAGCGGCCGCTCGCCGGTCAGGCGCTCGATCGCCTCCATCGCCAGGCGCATGTGCTCGCGTTCGGTCGCTTCGTCCACCTGCTGGTAGGAGATCCAGCGCCAGCCGTGGCAGGCGATCTCGTGACCCAGTTCCCTGAAAGCGGCGGCGGCTTCGGGATGCCGCTGCAGCGCCATGCCGACGCCGAACACCGTCAGCGGCAGCCCGCGCCGCTCGAATTCGCGCAGGATGCGCCAGACGCCGACGCGCGAACCGTATTCGTAGATGCTCTCCATGGAGAGGTGGCGCGCGGCGTACGCCGGCGGATTGAACATCTCGGAGAGGAACTGCTCGGACCCGGCGTCGCCGTGCAGCACCGAGTTCTCGCCGCCTTCCTCGTAGTTGAGGACGAACTGCACGGCGATGCGGGCCTGGCCTGGCCATTGCGCCTGCGGCGGTCGGCGACCGTAGCCGGCAAGGTCGCGGGGATAAGGCGTGGCGGAGTCGGGAGTCATCGGCTGGATGTGCGGGACGGCGGCCCGGACGGCTGCGGGTGCGGCGCGTGGAGGCGGCAATGTTATGGCAAATTCCAGCCTCCACCCGCGCGAACCGCTGCAAAGGAAAGCCTGATGGGCCTCTCAACCCACGTCCTCGACACCATGCACGGCTGTCCGGCCGCCGGCATGGGCGTCGCGCTCTACACCACCGCCGGCGGCGCGGCGACGCTCGTCAAACGCCTCGAGCTGAACCAGGACGGCCGCAGTCCGGACGGTCCGCTGGTCGCCGACGCCGCCTTGCAGCGCGGCACCTACCGGCTGGTGTTCGACGTGGCGGGCTATTTCAGGCGGCGCGGCGTGGCGCTGCCGGATCCCAATTTCCTGGACCAGGTGAGCATCGACTTCGGGGTGGCGCAACCGGACCAGCACTACCACGTGCCGCTGCTGGTGAGCCCGTGGAGCTACAGCACGTACCGCGGGTCGTAACCTCAGTCCTGGCCCTCGGTCAGCGTGTCGAGCTGGAACTGTCCGCTCTTGTGCCACAGCCACGTGTCGGTATAGACCACCTTGCCCATGCGCGCGGGCGCGGGGAACGGCGCGGCGGCACGCACCGTGCGCTCGATCTCGGCGATCACTTCCGGCGCGTGCTTGGGCGCGCGCATCCAGTTCAGGTTGCGCACCTGGCCGCGGCCGTCGACTTCCACCTGCAGCACGCCGATGGCGTACAGCAGGGGCGGCAGCCGGCCTTTCCAGATGCGGTCCTGGTTCAGGCCGTACAGGTGGCTGGCGGCGTCGGCGCGGTAGGCGCGGGGATTGGACGCGTTGGAATGGCGGGCGACCGGTGGCGCCACGGCCGGGGCGGTGGCCGCGGGCCCCGCTTCGGGCGCGGGCTCGCCAGGGGCGGGCACCTTGGGCGGGGCCGGCGGTGCCGCGCACCCCGCGACCAAGGCCGCGATGCAGCCGGCCAGGCTGCCGGCCTGCGCCCAGCGCTGCTTCCACAATTGCTTCATGATTTCTCTCCGGATCCCCTCGCGCACGCGCGCAGACCATGATTGAACGCGAACTCTTCAATTTCGCCGACCGCCGTTACCGGCGCGACGGGATTGTTGCGCATTGACGCAGTGGATTCCGGCTCCGACACCACTTCGTTCACAACCCGGCTGGCGGGCGAGCCGGCCGTGCTCGTCACCGTCGAAGCGACGCAGGGCTCGGTGCCGCGCGAAGCGGGCGCCTGGATGGGCGTCTTCGCCCGCGACGTCGTCGGCACCATCGGCGGCGGCCACGTCGAATTCAGCGCCATCGAGGAAGCGCGCCGGCGGCTGCGCGGCGAGGCCGGGGAGCCGGTGCGGCGCTACGCGCTGGGGCCCAGCCTGGGCCAGTGCTGCGGCGGGGTGGTGCACCTGCGCTTCGAGCCGGTGTCGGCCGGCGATGCCGCGCGCCTGCGGCAGCGGCTCGCGCCACGCCTGTCGCCGGTGGCGCTGTTCGGCGGCGGCCACGTGGGTCGCGCGATCGTCGCCGCGCTGGCGCCGTTGCCGTTCGATCTGACCTGGATCGACAGTCGCGACGAGATCTTTCCCGCCGAGACCCCGGCCGACGTGCGCTGCGAACACTCCGACCCCGTGCAGGCCGCGGTCGCCGGGTTGCCGGCCACCGCCAGCGTGCTGATCATGAGCTTCAGCCATGCCGAGGACCTGGACGTGGTCGCGGCCTGCCTCGCGCGCCAGCGCCAGCGCGGGGACCTGGCCTTCATCGGCCTGATCGGCAGCAGCACGAAGTGGGCGACCTTCCGCCACCGACTGGCCGAGCGCGGCTTCGGCGAACCCGAGCTGGCGCAGGTGACCTGCCCGATCGGGCTGCCGGGCATTGCCGGCAAGGAGCCGGCGGTGATTGCCGCCAGCGTCGCGGCGCAACTGCTGCAGCGCCGCGCGCCCTGAGCCCGCGACGACACGGCACACTCGGGGCCCATGGAAAGTTATCTCCTCGACTGGGCCAACCTGCTGCTGCGGTGGGCCCACGTCATCACCGCGATCGCCTGGATCGGCTCGTCGTTCTATTTCGTCTTCCTTGATTCCAGCCTCACGCCGCCGGTGGACGAGGACCTGAAGCGCCAGGGCGCCAGCGGCGAACTGTGGGCGGTGCACGGCGGCGGCTTCTACCACCCCGTCAAGTTCAACGTCGCCCCACCGAAGCTTCCCGACCACCTGCACTGGTTCTTCTGGGAGGCCTATTCGACCTGGCTCACCGGCTTCGCCCTGTTCACGGTCTCCTACCTGTGGCACGCCGGCACCTACCTGGTCGACAAGTCCCTGATGGACTGGTCGCCTGCGGCGGCGGTCGTCGCGGCGCTGTCCTTCCTGGTCGTCTTCTGGCTGGCGTACGACGCGATCTGTCGGGTGTTCGGGCAGCGACGCAACGGCGATGCCATCGTCGGCGGCCTCGTGCTGCTGCTGGTGTGCGCGGCGTCGTGGCTGGCCTGCCACTGGTTCGCCGGGCGTGCCGCCTTCCTGCTGGTGGGCGCGATGATCGCCACCGCGATGAGCGCCAACGTCTTCTTCTGGATCATTCCCGGCCAGAAGAAGGTGGTGGCGGCGATCAAGGCCGGCCAGCCGCCCGACCCGATCCACGGCGTGCGCGGCAAGCAGCGCAGCGTGCACAACACCTATTTCACGCTGCCGGTGCTGTTCTCCATGATCAGCAATCACTACAGCTTCACCTGGAGCCACCCGCGCAACTGGCTGGTGCTGATCCTGATGATGGTGGCCGGCGCCGCCATCCGCCAGTTCTTCGTCCTGCGCCACGGCTGGAAACTGGGGCGCAACCGCCATCCGCTGCCGTATGCCGTGGCCGGCGTGGTGCTGATCGCCGCCGTGGTGGTCTGGTTGCGGCCGGCGCCGGCGGTTGCCGTGCCGGCCGCCGGTGGTCCGGTGGGCTATGCGCAGGTGCAGCCGGTGCTGGCGCAGCGCTGCTACCAGTGCCACGGCGAGCAGCTGCAGATGAAGAACGTGCGCCTCGATTCGCCCGCCTTGGCGAAGCAGCATGCGGCGCAGGTCCACCAGCAGGTGGTGGTGACGAAACTGATGCCGATGAACAACGCGACCGGGATGACGGACGCGGAGCGGACGCTGGTCGCCCGCTGGTTCGGCGCCGGGGCTCCCGTGCCTTGACGCGTGCGCGACGCGGGAATCCACCAGTACCCGCCATCCCGCTGCCTGCCTACGCTGTTGCCGGGCAGCGGCCCGGCACGGGAGAACAGGGATGACGAGCGAGCGATCGATTCTGGACGCGATCTACGACAACGAGGCGCAGCGCGCGCGGCAGGTCTTTCTCACCCAGCCGGTGGGCGGCGGCAAGGTGATCGACTACACCTGGGCGCAGATGATGGACCAGGCCCGCCGCATGGCGCGCCACCTGCAGGACCGCGGCCTGCAGCCCGGCGACCGCATCGCCATGCTGTCGAAGAACTGCGCGCACTTCTTCATGGCTGAACTGGCGATCTGGATGGCCGGCGGCACCACGGTGGCGATCTTCCCGACCGAGACCGCGGAGACCGTGCGCTACGTGCTGGAGCACAGCGAGGCGAGCCTGCTCTTCGTGGGCAAGCTCGACACCTGGCCGCTGCAGGAACCGGGCGTATCCAGGGACCTGCCGCGCATCGCCTTCCCGCTGGCGCCCGCGAACCCCTTCGACAAGTGGGACGAGATCGTGGCCCGCACCGAACCGCTGCCGGGGCGCATCCAGCGCAACCCGGACGACCTGGCGATGATCATCTACACGTCGGGCTCCACCGGGCAGCCGAAAGGCGTGATGCTGCCGTTCCGCTCGATCAGCGCCGCCGCGGACGGCATGGTGAGTTACCTCAAGGCGACCTACGGCGAGGAGAAGGAGACGCGCCTGATCTCCTACCTGCCGCTGGCGCACAGTTTCGAGCGCGCCTGGATCCTGGCCGCCTCGCTGTACGACGGCTCGGCGCACATCTTCTTTGCCGAGGCGGTCGACACCTTCCTGGAAGACCTCAAGCGCGCGCGGCCGACCACCTTCATCTCGGTGCCGCGGCTGTGGCTGAAGTTCCAGCAAGGCGTGTTCGCGAAGATGCCGCCCGAAAAGCTCGACCGCCTGCTCGGCATCCCGATCATCGGCAAGCTGGTCGCCCGCAAGGTGCTCAAGGGCCTGGGCCTGGACAAGGTGCGGCATGCGGCCAGCGGATCGGCGCCGATCCCGGCCGAACTGATCCAGTGGTACCGCAAGCTGGGGCTGAACCTGTTCGAAGGCTACGGCATGACCGAGGACTTCGCGTACTCGCACAGCTCGACGAAGGACCGCAACGCGCCGGGCTTCGTGGGCGTGCCGCTGCCGGGCGTGCAGGTGAAGCTGGCCGACGACGGCGAGATCCTGATCAAGTCGCCCGGCCAGTTCAGCGGCTACTACCGGCAGCCGGAGCTCAATGCGCAGGCGTTCACCGCCGACGGGTTCTTCCGCACCGGCGACAAGGGGGAACGCGACGCGTCGGGCCTGCTGAAGGTGACGGGCCGCGTCAAGGAGATCTTCAAGACCTCCAAGGGCGAGTACGTGGCGCCGGCGCCGATCGAGAACCTGCTCAACACGCACCCGATGGTCGAACTGTCGCTGGTCTCCGGCATGGGCCAGGCGGCGGCGTACGCCATGGTGGTGTTGGCCGAGGACCTGCGTCCGCGGCTGAAGGACGAAGCGGTGCGCTCGCACGTGCAGGAGAAGCTGGCGCGGCTGCTGGAGGACGTCAACCGCGAGCTGCCGGCCCACCAGCGGCTGAAGATGATCGTCGTCGCCAACGAGCCGTGGTCGATCGAGAACGGCTTTTTGACGCCGACGATGAAGATCCGCCGCAACCGCATCGAGTCCGCGGTCGCATTCGCAGTGGACCAGTGGTATGCCACCGGCACCACCGTGCACTGGGCCTGAACCAACACTGGGACCACTTCACCCGATGACCGTAACCACCATCATGCGCCACGGCGGCGACCGCGTGGCAGAGGCGCTGCGCGTGCACGGCGTGCGCTCGCTCTTCACCTTGTGCGGCGGCCACATCGCGCCGATCCTCGCAGGCGCAAAGGCGCGCGGCATCCGCATCGTCGACGTGCGCGACGAGGCGACGGCCGTCTTTGCCGCCGACGCCACGGCGCGCCTGACCGGCACGCCCGGCGTGGCGGCGGTGACGGCCGGGCCCGGCGTCGCCAACGCGATCACGGCGCTGAAGAACGCGCAGCTGGCGCAGTCGCCGCTGGTGCTGCTGGGTGGCGCGGCGCCGACGGCGCTGCAGGGCCGCGGCGCACTGCAGGACATCGACCAGCGCGCGCTGGTCGGGCCGCACGTGAAGCTGTTTCGCAAGATCACCTCGGTGCGCGAGCTCGCGCCGGCCGTGGAGGAGGCGTTCTCGGTGGCGCGGTCGGACGTGCCCGGCCCCGTGTTCATCGAATGCCCGGTCGACCTCCTGTACGAGGAAGCGTCGATCCGCCAGTGGTACGCCGACGCTGCTGGCAAGGGCACCGGCGTGGCCGAGCGCATGCTGCGCATGTACCTGAACCGGCACGTGCGCAGGATGTTTGCCGGCAGCGACAAGCCGGTGACGCACCGCGTGCTGAAGGTGAGTGCGCCGCGCGCCGCGGGCAAGGCGCTGACGGCGAGCCAGAAGGCGCTGCTGGACGCCAGGCGGCCGCTGATGGTGATCGGCAGCCAGGCGGTGGTGATCGCGTCGCACGCGCAGGCCATCGCCGAGGCGGTGCGCACGTTGGGCATCCCGGTGTATCTCTCGGGCATGGCGCGCGGCCTGCTGGGGCGCGACCATCCGCTGCAGATGCGGCACCAGCGGCGCGAGGCGCTGCGCGAAGCCGACTGCGTGCTGCTGGCCGGCGTGCCGTGCGACTTCCGCCTGGACTATGGCAAGCACGTGCGGCGCAGCGCCACGCTGATCGCCGCCAACCGCAGCCCGCGCGACGCGCGCCTGAACCGCAAGCCGGACATCCTGGCGCTGGGCGACGCCGGCTTGTTCCTGCAGGACCTGGCTGAGGCGATGCCGAGGCCGGCGCCGAGCCGCCTCGACTGGACCGAGCCGCTGCGCCAGCGCGACGCGCAGCGCGAACAGGAGATCGACCGCCAGGCGGCCATCGCCGGCGAGCACGTCAACCCGGTCGCCTTCTTCCGCGCCCTGGAGCTGGCGGCCGGCGAGAACGCGACCTTCGTCGCCGACGGTGGCGACTTCGTGGCCACGGGTTCGTACGTGCTGCACCCGCGCAAGCCGCTGACGTGGCTGGACCCGGGCGCCTTCGGCACGCTGGGCGTCGGCGCTGGCTTCGCGCTGGGCGCGGCGCTGGCGCGCCCGAAAGGCGAAACCTGGATCGTCTTCGGCGACGGCGCCTGCGGCTGGGGCCTGGCCGAGTTCGACACCTTCGTGCGCCACGGCATCCCCGTGATCGCGGTCGTCGGCAACGACGCGGGCTGGACCCAGATCGCCCGCGAGCAGGTGAAGATGCTCAAGGACGACGTCGGCACCGTGCTCGCGAGAACCGACTACCACCAGGTCGCCGCCGGCTTCGGCGCGCATGGCATCGTGGTGAAGACCATGGCGGAACTGGAGCCGGCGCTGGCCGAAGCCAAGGAAGTGGCGGCAAAGGGCAAGCCCGTGCTGGTGAACGTGTGGCTGGACCGGACGGAGTTCAGGGAGGGGTCGCTGTCGATGTGAGGGGGCGGCTTGCCTGCGAGGGCGCGGTTGCCGCCGCGGGTTTGCGCGGGTTTTTCGCGTGAGGGTGCGCCCGGGGCCGCAGAAAAAAGCGCGGCAAATCAACGGCCTGCGCCGCCGCGGGAAACCAGTAGCACGGCCCGGCTCCGGTGCTATCCGGCACGGACACGGGCTTCGTCGCCGTTTTCGTGAGCACAAGGGCTGGGCGGCGGCTCGACAATGCCTTATAAGTCAAGGACTTGGCGTACCCGAAGGAGCTTTCCAGGTGAATGCATTTCCGTGCAATCCCGTGCTGGCGCGGGCCATATCAAGTTAGGCCGCACAATTTAGGTCTGCGAAAATCGTCCAGCCACAAATCCTAGGAGGAGACAGCGCGTGTCAATCGAAAAGGCGCTTCAAGATCTTGTCAACAAGTTCGAGAAGGCGGCAACGGGGCTATTTGATCTCACCGGCCGGTACACCGTGAACTTCGATCAAGGAACCTACGGTTGCGCTATCGCGAAGCCAACAAAGCGGATGAAGAACGCACTGGGAGTCGATCGCGAGATTCTCGTCGTTGCCTCGAACTTCAAGGACCAGCAACAGCGAACAATCAAACTTATCAAACGCGAGATCGAGACGTCAGCGGGCCGATACGAGAACACCATTGCAATCGTCCTGCACCAAGATCCAGAGGGCAATGGCAAGCTAAAGAACTGGGGTCGAGACCAAGGGCTGTCCGTCTTACCGCTGCTCGGATCAGAGGACTACAAGAAGTCCGCCGACCTTGAGCGCGCACTTTGCTTCGAACTTTACTCGCACGACCCATTCGACATCACCGGCCCGGTTTCCGATGACGCCAACTTCTTCGGGCGCAGAGACGAAGCCATTGAACTCGCTCGCAAACTCCAGCGTGGGCAGATTCGCTCGTGCCTCGGAATCAGAAAGGTTGGAAAGACCTCAATCATCAATCGGGTGCTTGCCGAGATTAGCGCGCACCACAGATGCGTCGCCTTGATGGTTGACTGCTCTAGAGATGACGTGTGGAGCTTGACTGGCACCCAATTGCTCGACTCTCTTGCCGCTTCCGCGGAGTTTGCAGCACACACTGAGTCGCGATACGCGAGCTTCGCTCCGAATAGCTCCGCAACGGACTTAGCAACCGCCCGCGAACGTTTGCAACGCCTTCTTCTCAAGCTCGAACATCCGCTGGTGCTTGTGTTCGACGAGGTCGACTACATCACCCCAGGCAGCCCAACCAACCCCACGTGGAAGAGCGAGTTCAACCCCTTCTGGCGCAATTTGCGAGCCGTCTATCAGGAGTGCACCAGACAGGGGCACCACATGTCCATTCTTGTCGGCGGAGTCTCGACATACTGGTTCACGGTCGAGTCCATTGACGGCGTCGAGAACGCAGCGCTTGCGTTTGTGCCCGAGGAATATCTCAGTCCAATGCCGGAAGGTGCCACGGTCGCAATGATAAAGCGGCTGGGCAAAGTAGCGGGACTGCAGATTGATGACAACGCAGCAACGCAGATTGCCAGGGCGTCGGGGAACATGCCCTATTGGGCTCGCAAGTGCGCATCGTACATTCACCGGCACATCTCAACAGCTGAACGCCCGTGCCCGCTCTCTGTCGACCGAACGTCTCCTTTGCTGGACTCGTTCGTCACGGAGGAGGGGGCGGCCATCTCGGAAGTGGCGCTTCGTCACCTGTTCCGCGTTCATCCTCAACTGCTTGATGCAACGAGAAAATGCACTGCCGGTATGGCCAAGGATGTTCCAGAGCCCCTGCGCCGAGTTCTGAAGCGCTACGGGGTTCTTGCTTCAGATGACTCACTGTCAGGAGCGATGATCACGCGCGGCTTCGAAGCGCTTGTGAGCGTGCTTCCAGTGATACCCGAAAGTAGCGACGTGACATCGGACGGCAGCGAGGCTACCGACGGGCTAACAGAATGGGCGGAGGAACTCGCAGCCCTTGGAATGAGGCGCAACATTCTTGAGCGCCGTCTACGTGAAATCGCACTGAACTTCCTGCGCTTCAGCGCGCTAAGTGCTGGCAAGCCGAGCGAAGCCAAAGATCGAGCCCTCGCAATCCTGCCTGAGGCACAGCGAGAGGCGTTCAAGCATCTTTCCGCCGAAGATGTTGTCAGCCGCTTTCTCTGGACGGACCTGACGAAGCTCGTCGCTAAAGAGTGGACCCTCTTTTCCCGCCTCCTCGGCGACAAAGACAGCTTCATCCGGCACTGCGACATCATCAATGATCGATTCGACGCTCACGCCAAAGCCGCAGATCTTGCGGACTTCGCCCTATATCGCCGGTCGCTGTCCTTTCTTGAAAGCAGGATGTCCAAGATCCAGTAGCAGGGCGCTGCGGCGATGCGGCCTAACAGGTCGTTCGACGCGGACACGCACCGGCAAGGCGCCGCAAGCCGTGCGCGGGAGCATACGTCTCGCGGGCGCCTTGCCGGTGCGTGCCGGTCAACTCCGACGTTGAGGCTGTGCAAAAACTCCCGCGGAGGTTCGCCGGCCGGTCAGCGTTTCTGACTAGTTAAACGTTGACCAGGCATCGCCGCCCCTGCCGATGCCATGCCCCGCTACAAACCTGTAGACCGCAG
>NZ_VTOX01000009.1 GCF_012184415.1 Ramlibacter lithotrophicus | reverse complement strand
AGGAAATGGTCATGCCCGGCGACAACGTGACGATCACCGTCAAGCTGATCGCCCCGATCGCCATGGAAGAGGGCCTGCGCTTCGCCATCCGCGAAGGCGGCCGCACCGTGGGCGCCGGCGTCGTTGCGAAGATCATGGAGTAATCAAGATGGCCACCCAACAGAAAATCCGCATCCGCCTCAAGGCCTTCGATTACAAGCTGATCGACCAGTCCGCCGCCGAGATCGTCGATACCGCCAAGCGCACCGGCGCGATCGTCAAGGGCCCGGTGCCCCTGCCGACCCGCATGAAGCGCTTCGACATCCTGCGCTCGCCGCACGTCAACAAGAGCTCGCGCGACCAGTTCGAGATCCGCACCCACCAGCGCCTGATGGACATCGTCGATCCCACGGACAAGACCGTCGACGCGCTGATGAAGCTGGACCTGCCGGCCGGCGTGGACGTCGAGATCAAGCTGCAGTAAGTGCCAGGGGGCGCGAGCCCCTCCAGGTCGAACCGACCCGCTCTTGGCAGGAATGCCGGGAGCGGGTTATAATTTGCGGCTTCGTCCGATTGGGCGGAGCTTTCATCAACCTACTTTCGAACTCCCGGCGCCTGGCGGCGGGGTCAACGCAGAAGCCAATTGCAGCGGCTGCGGCGAAAGCACTGGAGTAACAACATGAGTCTGAGCACCTCGATGGGGTTGCTGGGCCGCAAGGTGGGCATGATGCGCCTGTTCACCGATGATGGGGACGCCGTTCCTGTCACGGTGGTGGACGTGTCCAACAACCGCGTGACCCAGGTCAAGTCCCAGGAGAACGACGGCTACGTGGCCCTGCAGGTCACGTTCGGTGCGCGCAAGGCTTCGCGCGTGACCAAGCCGGCCGCTGGCCACCTCGCCAAGGCGGGCGTGGAAGCGGGTGAAATCATCCAGGAATTCCGCGTGACGGCCGACACGGCCGCCAAGTACGCCGCCGGCGCCGCCGTGCCGGTCGCGGATGTGTTCGCCGTGGGCCAGAAGGTGGACGTGCAGGGCACGACCATCGGCAAGGGCTACGCCGGCACGATCAAGCGCCACCACATGGCCTCGCAGCGCGCGTCGCACGGCAACAGCCGCTCGCACAACGTGCCCGGCTCGATCGGCATGGCGCAGGATCCGGGCCGCGTGTTCCCGGGCAAGCGCATGACCGGCCACCTCGGCGACGACACCGTCACCACCCAGAACCTCGACGTGATCCGCGTCGACGAAGCGCGCCAGCTGCTGCTCATCAAGGGCGCGATCCCCGGCTCCAAGGGCGGGTTCGTCACGGTGCGTCCGGCGATCAAGGCCAAGCCTGCCGGCGCCGCCACGACAGCGAAGGGAGCGAAGTAATGCAGCTCGAACTCCTGAACGAGCAGGGCCAGGCCGCGTCGAAGTTCGACGCCCCCGAGACCGTGTTCGGCCGTGAATACAACGAGGACCTGGTTCACCAGATCGTCGTCGCCTTCCAGGCCAATGCCCGCCAGGGCACGCGTGCCCAGAAGGACCGCCAGCAGGTCAAGCACTCGACCAAGAAGCCGTTCAAGCAGAAGGGCACGGGCCGCGCCCGCGCCGGCATGACCTCGTCGCCGCTGTGGCGCGGGGGCGGCCGCATCTTCCCGAACAGCCCGGAAGAGAACTTCACCCAGAAGATCAACAAGAAGATGTACCGCGCCGGCATGGCGTCCATCTTCTCGCAGCTGGCCCGCGAAGGCCGGCTGGCCGTGGTCGATTCCCTCAAGGTGGATTCGCCCAAGACCAAGCAACTGGCAGCGCGCTTCAAGGCCATGAACCTCGACTCGGTCCTCGTGATCGCCGACGAGGTGGACGAGAACCTGTACCTGGCCTCGCGCAACCTGGCGAACGTGCTCGTCGTCGAGCCGCGCTACGCCGATCCGCTGTCGCTGGTGCACTTCAAGAAGGTGCTCGTCACCAAGGGCGCCATCGACCAGCTCAAGGAGATGTTCGCATGAGCCGCGTCAATCCCACTCCCGCCGCCCGTCAGTTCGACGAAGGCCGGCTGATGCAGGTCCTCGTGGCGCCGGTGGTGTCCGAGAAGGCCACGCACGTGGCCGACAAGAGCAACGCGGTGACCTTCAAGGTCCTGCAGAACGCCACCAAGCCGGAGATCAAGGCCGCCGTCGAACTGATGTTCAAGGTCGAGGTCAAGGGCGTGTCGGTGGTCAACACCAAGGGCAAGACCAAGCGCTTCGGCCGCTCGGTGGGCCGCCGCGACAACGTGCGCAAGGCCTATGTCGTGCTCAAGGAAGGCCAGGAGCTGAACCTCACCGGGGAGGCCGCGTAAATCATGGCAGTCATCAAGATGAAACCCACTTCGCCAGGCCATCGCGGCATGGTGAAGATCTCGCGGGATCACCTGTTCAAGGGTGAGCCGTACGCGCCCCTGCTGGAGTCCCAGTTCCAGAAGTCGGGCCGCAACAACAACGGCCACATCACGACCCGCCACAAGGGCGGTGGCCACAAGCACCACTACCGCGTCGTCGATTTCGTCCGCAACAAGGACGGCATCCCGGCCAAGGTGGAGCGCATCGAGTACGACCCGAACCGCACGGCCCACATCGCCCTGGTGTGCTATGCCGACGGCGAGCGCCGCTACATCATCGCCCCGCGCGGCCTGGAAGTCGGCGCGCAGCTGGTCTCCGGATCGGAAGCCCCGATCCGCGCCGGCAATACGCTGCCGATCCGCAACATCCCCGTGGGCTCGACGATCCACTGCATCGAGCTGAAGCCGGGCAAGGGCGCGCAGATCGCGCGTTCCGCCGGCACGTCGGCGACGCTGCTGGCCCGCGAAGGCACGTACGCCCAGGTTCGCATGCGCTCCGGCGAGGTGCGCCGCATTCACATCGAGTGCCGCGCGACGATCGGCGAGGTGGCGAACGAAGAGCACAGCCTGCGCCAGCTCGGCAAGGCCGGCGTCAAGCGCCACATGGGCATCCGCCCGACGGTGCGCGGCGTCGTGATGAACCCGGTCGACCACCCGCACGGTGGCGGCGAGGGCAAGACGGGCGAGGGTCGCCACCCGGTCGATCCGTGGGGCAACCTCACCAAGGGCTATCGGACCCGTAACAACAAGCGCACGCAGGTGATGATCGTGTCGCGCCGGAAAAAGTAAGAGGTAGCAAATGACTCGCTCTCTCAAAAAGGGTCCGTTTGTCGACCACCACCTGGTGGCCAAGGCCGACAAGGCCGTGACCACCAAGGACAAGAAGCCGATCAGGACCTGGTCGCGCCGCTCGATGGTCCTGCCCGAGTTCATCGGGCTGACCATCGCCGTGCACAACGGCAAGCAGCACGTGCCGGTCTACATCACCGACCAGATGGTGGGCCACAAGCTGGGCGAATTCGCCCTGACGCGCACTTTCAAGGGTCATCCGGCGGACAAGAAAGTCCAGAAGAAGTGAAGGTGAACCATGTCTGAAACACGTGCAGTCCTGCGCGGCGTGCGCCTCTCGGTCGACAAGGGCCGCCTGGTGGCCGACCTGATCCGCGGCAAGAAGGTCGACCAGGCGCTCGACATCCTGAATTTCACGCAGAAGAAGGCGGCGCTCATCGTCCGCAAGGTGCTGGAGTCCGCGATCGCGAACGCCGAGCACAACGACGGCGCCGACATCGACGAGCTGAAGGTCAAGACCATCTACGTCGAACAGGGCGCCACGCTCAAGCGCTTCACGGCGCGCGCCAAGGGCCGCGGCAACCGCATCAGCAAGCCCACGTGCCATGTGTACGTGACGGTCGGCAACTAAGGCAGGAAGAACATGGGACAGAAAATCCATCCGACCGGCTTCCGCCTCGCCGTCAGCCGCAACTGGGCCAGCCGCTGGTATGCGAACAACCGCGACTTCGCCGGCATGCTGGCCGAAGACATCAAGGTGCGCGAGTACCTGAAGGGCAAGCTGAAGAACGCCGCCGTCTCGCGCGTGCTGATCGAGCGCCCCGCCAAGAACGCCCGCATCACGATCTTCTCGGCCCGTCCGGGCGTCGTGATCGGCAAGAAGGGCGAGGACATCGAGAACCTCAAGCGCGAACTGGCCACCCGCCTGGGCGTGCCGGTGGCGGTGAACATCGAGGAAGTGCGCAAGCCTGAAGTCGATGCCCAGCTGATCGCCGACTCGATCACCCAGCAGCTCGAAAAGCGGATCATGTTCCGCCGCGCCATGAAGCGCGCGATGCAGAACGCGATGCGCCTGGGCGCCCAGGGCATCAAGATCATGTCCGCCGGCCGCCTGAACGGCATCGAGATCGCGCGCACCGAGTGGTATCGCGAAGGCCGGGTGCCGCTGCACACGCTGCGCGCCGACATCGACTACGGGTTCTCCGAAGCCAAGACGACGTACGGCGTCATCGGCGTGAAGGTGTGGGTCTACAAGGGCGACACGCTCGGCCGCACCGACGCGCCGTCGCTCGACTCGACGCCGCGCCCCGAGGGCGAGGAGCGCCGCGGTCCGCGTGGCCCGCGCCGTGACGGCGACCGCCGTGGCGGCCCCGGCGGCGATCGCCGTGGCGGCCCGTCGCGCGGCCCGCGCGCCGGCGCCCCGGTCGGCACGACCAATGCCGCGCCGGCCGACGGCAGCGACAAGCCCGCTGAAGCAACCCCAGGTGCCGAGGCACCGAAATCTACCGTTAAGCGCGTCCGCAAGGCACCCGCGCCGGCCGGCACCCCGACCGACGGTAAAGGAGAGTAAACATGCTGCAACCAGCTCGCCGCAAATACCGCAAAGAGCAGAAGGGCCGCAACACCGGCATCGCCACCCGGGGCAACTCGGTGGCTTTCGGTGACTTCGGCCTGAAGTGCACGGACCGCGGCCGCCTGACGGCCCGCCAGATCGAAGCCGCGCGCCGCGCGATTTCCCGCCACGTGAAGCGCGGCGGCCGCATCTGGATCCGTGTGTTCCCCGACAAGCCGATCTCCACCAAGCCCGCCGAAGTGCGGATGGGTAACGGCAAGGGCAACCCCGAGTACTACGTGGCCGAGATCCAGCCTGGCAAGGTGGTGTTCGAAATCGTCGGCGTGAGCGAAGAGCTCGCGCGCGAGGCGTTCCGCCTGGCCGCGGCCAAGCTGCCGCTGCGCACCGCGTTCGTCAGCCGCATGATCGGCGCCTGATTCAGGAGTAATGAGAAATGAAAGCTGCTGAACTGCGCCAGAAAGACATTGCCGGCCTCGAGAACGAAGTGAAGGAGCTGCAGAAGGCCCACTTCGGCCTGCGCATGCAGAAGGCCACGCAACAGTTGAACAACACCGGCACGCTGCGCGTCACGCGCCGCGACATCGCCCGGGCCAAGACCATCCTGGCCCAGAAGCAGGCCGAAGAGCGCGCCAAGAGCGCCGCCAAGTAAGGAGCGACCATGACGGAAGCCAAACCCTCCCTCAAGCGCACCTTGATCGGCAAGGTGGTGAGCGACAAGCGCGCCAAGACCGTGACGGTGCTGGTCGAGCGCCGCGTCAAGCACGAGCTGTACGGCAAGATCGTTGCCAAGTCCAGCAAGTACCACGCGCACGACGAAAAGGGCGAGTTCCACACCGGTGACGTGGTGGAAATCGTCGAGAGCCGTCCGATCTCGAAGACCAAGAACTGGGTCGCGACCCGGCTGATCGAGAAGGCCGCCGAGGTCTAAACCGACCCCGGCGCTGCAAGCGCGTTCAAAACGGCCCACAATGTGGGCCGTTTTGCTTTCCGGGCGCCACCCGGGGCAAGCTTTCCTGGCTCAGACTTATTTGGAGGATTCCATGATCAAGGTTGGAGATGCACTGCCGTCCGTGACGCTGCAGGAGTATTCGGAAGTCGAGGGCAACGGCTGCAGCATCGGCCCGAATCCGGTGAAGGTGGCCGAGGCCGCTGCCGGCAAGACGATCGCGATCTTCGGCCTGCCCGGCGCGTTCACCCCGACCTGCTCCGCCAAGCACGTGCCAGGCTACGTGCAGAAGTTCGACGACCTGAAGCGGGCCGGCGTCGACGAGGTCTGGTGCGTCAGCGTCAACGATGCGTTCGTGATGGGCGCGTGGTCCCGCGACCAGAAGGCGGGCGGGAAGGTGCGCATGCTGGCCGACGGCAGCGCCGAGTTCGCCAAGGCGACCGGCCTGACGCTGGATCTCACCGGCAAGGGCATGGGCCTGCGCAGCACGCGCTACTCGATGCTGGTGAAGGACGGCAAGGTGGCCGCGCTCAACGTCGAGGCGCCCGGCAAGTTCGAGGTCAGCGACGCCGACACGATCCTCAAGCAGGCCAGCGCCTGAGCTCGGCCCGCCGGTCTCGACGTCAGTCGAGATCGGCCTTCAGGTAGTGCGCCCCCGGAATCGGGTTGTGGTAGTAGGGGGGGATCTCGTCGAAGCCGAGGTCCTCGTACAGCGCACGGGCCGCCTCCATGTCGCTCAGCGTGTCGAGCAGCACGCACGCATAGCCGCCTTGCCGCGCGGCGTCGAGCGCGGCTTCCGCGAGCTGCCGCCCGAGCCCGGTGCCGCGAAACGCGGGCCGCACGTACAGCCGCTTCATCTCGGCGGCATTGGGATAGTCAGCCGCGTCGTGGGGGCGCAGCCCCACGCAGCCGGCCACCTGGCCGTCCACCATGGCCAGGAGCAGCGCACCGCGGGGCGCCGCGTACTCGCCGGGCAGGCTGGCCAGCTCTTCGTCGAAATGCTGGAAGCACAGGTCAACGCCCAGGCCCTGGGCATATTCGCGGAAGACCTCGCGCACGGCGTCGAACTCCTCGCGCGAGGTTGGCGTCGCAAGCTCGACTGCCGGAATCTGTTGGGTATCCAATCGGGTGCCGCAAGCTTCAGGGGCCCTCCAGTGTACCGGCGTCATGCCGGTGCGCAACCGGGGACGGGAATCCCCGGCGGCGGGATGCCGATGCTCAGCGGCTCAGCTGCACCAGGCCCGTGACGGCCCCGGCGCAGGCAAGCAGCACCATCAGCGCTGCGGCGCGGGAGCGTGCGTCGTCGCGCGACGCGACCGTCGTGGCCATGCCCACGGCCTTGTCGCCATGCACCATCGGCCGCACCAGGTTCTCGCCCCTGCGCCACAGATAGAACAGCACGGCCCCGACGTGCAGGATCACCAGGCCGAGGATCGCCCACTGGCCGATGCGCTTGTGGTACCAGGTGGCCGCCAGTCCCTGTGCGCTCGTGACGAAGCGATTGAGCGGGCCGGTGAACGAGATCTCGTCATCACCCACCAGGCCGGTGGCCACCTGCGCCAGCAGCAAGACCATCATCGCCACCACCGAGAGCGCGCCCAGCGGATTGTGGCCCACCAGGGAATCGGGGTGCGCCTGGCCGCGCAGATAGGCGGCGACATGCGAAGGGCCGCGCACGAACGAGGAGAACCGCGACCAATGGCCGCCGACGAAGCCCCAGACCAGCCGGAACAGCAGCAGCGTGAGCACCGCGTACCCGATGCGCGCATGCCACTCCATCCGCGCGCCGCCGGCGTACCCGGTGAGCACGAGACCGGCGATGCACGCGACCAAGCTCCAGTGAAACAGTCGTGTGGGCAGATCCCAGACCCGGATGCGGTGCGGCATGGCAGCTCCAATGGTGGCGGGGCCCGATGGTAAGCGCTGCGATGCGGTCCCCGTCCGCCTACGGACATTCCCTAGGGCCGGCCGGGAACGCGAACTTTTTCCGGAACCGCCGGTCAGCACCACTTCATTTGTCACACACCAAGGAGAACAGCCAGATGAAATTCGCCGCCTCCCTCGCCGCGGCCGCCGCGGCCGCCGCCTTCGCTGCCCCGGCCTCGGCCCAGTTCGCCAAGGCCGAAGACGCGATCAAGTACCGCCAGAGCGCCTTGTTCGTGATGGGCCAGCATTTCGGCCGCATCGGTGCGATGGCCAACGGGCGGGTGCCTTACGACGCCAAGGCCGCCGTCGAAAACGCGGAGGTGGTGGCGACGGTTGCCAAGCTGCCGTGGGCGGGCTTCGGGGCGGGCACCGAGAAGGGACGGGACACTCGGGCCAAGCCGGAGATCTGGCTCGAGCCGGCCAAGTTCAAGGATCACCAGGAGAAGCTGCAGGCGGAGGCGCCGAAGCTCCTGGCCGCGGCCCGGACCAGCAACCTGGATACCCTCAAGACGGCGTTCGGTGCGGCGGCGCGCACCTGCAAGGGCTGCCACGACGACTTCCGCAAGGAGTGAGCGTCGCAGCGCGGCGCGTCGCCGCGCTCCAGGGGCGGGTCAGGCCTGCGCCAGCAGACGCTCGATCAGCCGCTGCACCTCGTCCGCGTCCACCGGGCCCTGAAAACGCTTCACGATCTCGCCGCGCCGGTTGACCAGGTACGTCGTCGGGGTCTGCCGCACGTCGCCCCACGCCCTGGCGACGGCCCCGGTGCTGTCCAGCGCCACCTTGAACGGCAGCTGGCGCGATTCCGAGTAATGCGCGACATGGCCGGGCAGGTCGTGGCTCATCGCGACGGCGATCGTGTCGAACGCCGCGCCGCGGTACTTGTCGTGAATCGCGGCGACCTGGGGCATGGCGGCGACGCACGCCGTGCAACTGGTGGCCCAGAACGTCACCAGGGTTACCTGGCCCTTCAGGTCCGCGGTGGTCCGGCTGGTTCCGTCCAGCAGGACGAAGGTCGACGTTGGCGCCGCGGCGCTCGCGCTGCCAAGATGCATCGCGCCGCCCACCGCCAGCGCGGCGGCGGCGGCCAGGCCGTACAGGACACGCCTCATCGAGCTTCTCCCCGACGCACCCGTCGGCGGGTGCAGCAGCGGATTCTGCAACGAAGCAGCTGCCTCGTGGGCGATCAGGCGCAGTCGAGCAGGATGCGAGCGAACTCGTCCGGCGCGCTGATCATCGGATCGTGGCCGGTCTTCATCTCGACCATGCGTGCGCCGCCGCCCGAATGCCAGGCGCCGGCCCAGAACGACCGGTCCGCGACGCGCTGCCGCACGGCATCGATGGTGGCCAGCGCCGGCCCCGTGCAACTGACGAACGTGCGCGGGATGGCCGCCACCCGGCGCGGATCGAAATCGAGCGCCGCCTGGTAGGTGTGGCCGGGGTGGGGCGTCTGGCGCCGCTTGACCCATTCATACTGGCTCGCCGACAGGCCGAAGATCGCCGGATCCGGCGGCGGGAAGCTGAAATCCGGCGAGGCCTCCGCGGCCACCAGCCGCGCTTCGCGTGTCGCGCTGGCATGGGTGCTGGCCCAACTTTCGCCGGGCTTCGGCACGACCGCGTCGACGTAGACGAGGTGGCGCAGGCGCTGCGGCATCCGGTCCGCGATGGCCGTGCCGATCATGCCGCCGTACGAGTGGACCACCAGCACGACCTGGTCCATTTCCTCCATCTCGATGGCGTTGGCCACGTCGGTGATGTGGGTCTCGAGCGTGATCGCGGGCGTCATGAGGTGCATGCGCTCGCCCACGCCGGTGAGCGTGACCGCGTGCACGCGATGTCCGGCCCGGGTCAGTTGCGGCACGACGTCGCGCCAGCACCAGCCGCCGTGCCAGGCGCCGTGGACGAGAAGGAAGTTGGCCATCTAGATCACCTTCTGCTGTTTCAACTCGGACAGGCGATCATCGTCGCATTGCAGCAGCTCGCGCAAGACCTGCTCGGTGTGCTGCCCCAGCAGGGGGGGCGGCAAGTCGGCACGAACCGGCGTGGCGCTCAGCTTCATCGGGTTGGAGACCAGTTTCAGGTCCGGCTGCAACGGATGCCGCCAATGCGTCACCATGCCGCGCCCGTTCACCTGCGGGTCGGCGAACACCTCCTGCAGGTTGTTGATGGCGCCGCACGGCACCTTGGCCTGCTCCAGCGCAGCCAGCCACTGCGCCTTGGAGCGGCCTTTCATGATCGTCGCCAGTAACGGCACGAGCACGTCGCGGTTGCGCACCCGGTCCTGGTTCTTGGCGAAGCGCGGATCGAGCGCCAGGTCGGGCCGCCCCGCGACGTCGCAGAACTTCGCATACTGGGTGTCGTTGCCGACCGCCAGGATGATGTGGTCCTTGTGCCCGTCGGCGCCGGGCGCGACTTCGAACACCTGGTACGGCACGATGTTCTGGTGCGCATTGCCGGCGCGGCCGGGGACCTTGTTGCTGACGAGGTAGTTCGCGCCGAGGTTGGCGAGCATCGCGACCTGGGTGTCGAGCAGCGCCATGTCGACGTACTGGCCTTCGCCGGTGCGCTCGGCATGGCGCAGGGCGGCGAGGATGGCCACCGTGGCATACATGCCGGTAAAGAGGTCGGCCACGGCGACGCCGACTTTCTGCGGTCCGCCGCCGAGGTCGTCGCGCTCGCCGGTGACGCTCATGAGCCCGCCCATGCCCTGGATCGCATAGTCGTAGCCGGCGCGCTCGCGATACGGGCCGGTCTGGCCGAACCCGGTGATGCTGCAGTACACCAGGCGTGGATTGAGCGCCGACAGCGCTGCGTAGTCGAGCCCGTAGCGGGCCATGTCGCCGACCTTGAAGTTCTCGATGAAGACGTCGCAGCGCTGCACCAGTTCGCGGATCAGCGCCTGCCCGGCGGGCAGCGCGATGTCGCAGGTGACCGAGCGCTTGTTGCGGTTGGTCCCGAGGTAGTACGCCGCTTCCGCCGTGTCCTGGCCAGCCTCGTCCTTGAGGAACGGCGGTCCCCAGGTGCGCGTGTCGTCGCCGCTTCCCGGACGCTCGACCTTGATCACGTCGGCGCCGAGGTCGGCGAGGGTCTGTGTGCACCAGGGGCCCGCCAGGACGCGGGACAGATCGAGGACGCGGATGCCGGCCAGTGAAGTCATGGGACCCGATTGTCCCGGATAACGATAATCGCGCGATGTTCCCACCGTTGACCATGGCGGCGCTCGCCGGCGCCGCCGCCCTGGCCGGCTGCAGTCCGGCGCTCGACTGGCGCGAAGTGCGTCTCGAGGCCGCGCCGCTGAAGATCATGATGCCGTGCAAACCGGAGCAAGGGAGTCGCCAGGTGGCGATGGGCGGCCGGCCAGTGGCGCTCGACGCGTTGGCATGCGAGGCGGGCGGCAGCACGTTCGCCGTGCTGAGTGCCGACGTCGGCGGCCCGGCCAACGCCGATGCCTCGCTGCGGCAATGGCAGGCAGCGAGCCTCGCGACCATGCGCGGCAGCACGGTGCGGGAGACCCGGTTCGTGCCGGGCGGCGCGCTCGACCTGCCCCGGTCGGTCCAGGTCGTGGCCAATGGAAGGCGACCCGACGGCCAGCCGGTCGAGGCCCAGATCGCGTACTTCGCGCGCGGCAACCATGTCTTCCAGGCGGCCGTGTACTCGGAGCGGCTCCAGGCCCAGGCGACCGAGCCGTTCTTCGCAGGGCTGCGCTTCGAATGACGCTGATTACCCGCCGCAGCGCCGTCGCCGCCTTCCTGGCCTTTGCATTCGCCTATTTCTTCTCGGCGCTGCTGCGCGCGGTGACCGCCACGCTGGCGCCCACGCTCACGGCCGAATTCGACCTGAATGCCCGCGACCTGGGCCTGCTGGCGGGCGGCTACTTCATCGGGTTTGCCGCGACCCAGCTGCCGCTGGGGACCTGGCTGGACCGGTACGGACCGAAGAAGGTGATCAACGGCTTCCTGCTGCTCGCCGCCGCCGGTTGCATCGCGTTCTCCCTGGCGACCAGTTTTTCCGGGCTGCTCGCGGCGCGCGTGCTGTGCGGCGTCGGCGTCAGCGCCTGCCTGATGGCGCCGCTCACGGGGTTTCGGCGCTGGTTGACGCCGCCGGCGCAACTGCGGGCGAATTCCTGGATGCTGATGACCGGCTCCTTCGGCATGCTGGCGTCCACGCTGCCGGTGCAATGGCTCATGCCGCTGGTCGGCTGGCGCCCGCTGTTCTGGGGCCTGGCGGCGCTGATCGTCCTGTCGATCGTGCTGATCGCCTGGAGCGTGCCGGCGTGGCACGGCGGCGAGCCCCCGGGCGAGGCGACGCAGCCGGCGAGCTACCGCGAGGTATGGGCGCACCCGTACTTCCGCCGCATGGCGCCGATCGGTTCGGTCTGCTTCGGCGGCATGGTGGCGATGCAGACGCTCTGGGCCGGCCCGTGGATGGTCCGCGTGTCCGGTTACCCGCCGCTCGAGGCCGCCACCGGCCTCTTCGTCATCAACGCCGCGATGCTGTGCACCTTCCTCGGCTGGGGGCTGGTGATGCCGTGGCTCACGCGCAAGGGCATCAGCGCCACCCGCCTGATCGCGTGGGGCACGCCGCTCAGCTTCGTGGTCCTGGCCGGCATCATCGTCGCGGGGCCGCGGGCGGGTGCCGTGGCCTGGGCCCTGTTCTGCGTGTCGTCCACCTTCCTCTCGCTCGCGCAACCGGCCGTCGCCATGGCCTTCCCGCCTTCGCTGGCCGGCCGCGCGCTGTCGGCCTACAACCTGGCGATCTTCATCGGCATCTTCGTCGTGCAGTGGGGCATCGGCCTGCTGGTCGACGCGTTCGGCGCCATCGGCTGGAGCGAGCCGGCGTCGTTCCGCAGCGCCATGGCGGTGTTCCTCGCCGCAGGCATCCTGTCCTACGGCCGGTTCCTGCGCGCGGCGGATAATTCGAGCCCATGAACGGGATCCTCATCATCGCGCACGCGCCGCTGGCTCACGCCTTGCGCAGTTGCGCGGTGCATGTGTTTCCCGATTGCGAGGATGCGCTGGCGGCGATCGACGTCCAGCCGAACCTGCCGCCCGAGGAGACGCTGGCGACGGCCCGCATCGCGATCGACCAGCTCACGCGCACGGGCCGCCACCAGGGCGTTCTGGTGCTCACCGACATGTTCGGCGCGACGCCAAGCAACGTGGCCCAGAAGCTGGTGGACGGCGTGACCTCGCGCCTCATCACCGGCGTGAACCTGCCCATGCTGCTGCGCAGCGTGAGCTACCGGGACGAGCCGCTGGACGCCCTCGTGTCGCGCGCCGTCGTCGGCGGCACGCAGGGCGTGATGCAGGTCGCCCTCACCGCTCCCCAGAACCAGCCACGAAGACCCAATGAGTACCCGAACCACGACGATCAGCAATAAGCTGGGCCTGCATGCCCGCGCCTCCGCCAAGCTGACCAAGCTGGCCGGCAGCTTCCCCTGCCAGGTGTGGATCAGCCGGGGTGAGCGCCGCGTGAACGGCAAGAGCATCATGGGCGTGATGATGCTCGCGGCCGGCATGGGCAGCGAGATCACGATCGAGACCGAGGGCGAGCGCGAGGAAGAGGCCGTGGCGGCGCTGGTCGCTCTGGTCGAAGACAAATTTGGAGAGGGCGAGTGACCTTCTCCGTCCACGGCCTTCCGGTCGCCCGCGGCGTCGCCATCGGGCGCGCCGTGCTCATGGCGTCGAGCCGTGTCGACGTGGCGCACTATTTCATCGAGCCGGACCAGATCGCCGCCGAGATCGCCCGGGTGCGCGCCGGCCGCAACGCCGTCGTCGAGGAAATCCGCCGCCTGCAGCACACCATCTCGCAGATGGGGCCCAAGGAGGCGCCGCACGAACTCGCCGCCCTGCTGGACGTGCACCTCATGCTGCTGCAGGACGAGGAGCTGATCAGCGGCGTCAAGCACTGGATCACGGATCGCCTCTACAACGCCGAATGGGCGCTGACGACGCAGCTCGAAGTGCTCTCGCGCCAGTTCGACGAGATGGAGGACGAGTACCTGCGCGAACGCAAGGCCGACCTCGAGCAGGTGGCCGAACGCATCCTGCGCTACATGAAGGGCGTGGCATCGCCCGCCGCGCAACCGCCGGCGGCCCGGCGCAGGACGCAGCAGGAGCTGCTGCTGGACGACAGCGTCGACGTGCCGCTGGTCATCATCGCCCACGACCTGTCGCCGGCCGACATGCTGCAGTTCAAGCAGAGCGTGTTCGCCGGCTTCGTCACCGACGTCGGCGGCCGCAATTCGCACACGGCCATCGTGGCGCGCAGCATGGACATCCCGGCCGTGGTGGGGGCGCGCGGCGCCAGCCAGCTGGCGCGCCAGGACGACTGGATCATCATCGACGGCGACGCCGGCGTGATGATCGTCGATCCCTCGCCGATCATCCTGGCCGAGTACGGCTTCAAGCAGCGCCAGGGCGAGCTCGAACGCGGGCGGCTGGCGCGGCTGCGGCACACGCCGGCGATCACGCTCGACGGCCAGAAAGTCGAACTGCTCGCCAACATCGAGCTGCCGGACGACGCCAAGGCGGCGCTGGAGGCGGGCGCGGCCGGCGTGGGCCTGTTCCGCAGCGAGTTCCTGTTCATGGGCCGCCGCGGACAGCTGCCACAGGAGGAGGAGCAGTACCAGGCCTACCGGCGCGCCGTGGAAGGCATGCAGGGGCGGCCGGTGACGATCCGCACGATGGACGTCGGGGCCGACAAGCCACTGGACGACGGGGCCCGCGTCGAAGCCCACCTCAATCCGGCGCTCGGCCTGCGTGCCATCCGCCTGAGCCTGGCCGACCCCGGCACCTTCCTCATGCAACTGCGCGCGATCATGCGCGCCGCCGCGCACGGGCCGGTGAACCTGCTGATTCCGATGCTGGCGCACGCCAGCGAGATCCGGCAGACGCTGGCGCTCGTCGAGACCGCCCGCCAGGACCTGGAGCGCCGCGGGGTGCCGCACGGTCCGGTGAAGCTCGGCGCCATGATCGAGATTCCGGCTGCGGCGCTGATCCTCAAGACCTTCCTGAAACACTTCGACTTCCTGTCGATCGGCACCAACGACCTGATCCAGTACACGCTGGCGATCGACCGCGCCGACGAAGCGGTGGCGCACCTGTACGACCCCTTGCATCCGGCGGTGCTGCGGCTGGTGGCCGAAACGATTGCCCAGTGCAATGCGCAGGGCAAGAGCGTCAGCGTCTGCGGCGAAATGGCTGGCGACACCAGCGTGACGCGCCTGCTGCTCGGACTGGGCCTGCGCAGCTTCTCCATGCACCCGGCGCAGATCCTGGCCGTCAAGCAGGAAGTGCTGCGGGCGGACACCGGCCGCCTGGAGTCATGGGCGCGCCAGGTGGTCGAAGCCGAGGAGCCGGCGGCCCTGCTAGGACCCTGAGGCGCCGAAGTGGGCCAGGAAATGGGCGAGGTCCGCGAGGTCCGCGTCCTTCAGCCCGTACAGCGACGCCGCCATGATCGTGTCGCGTCCAGGGCCGGGACGGTCCCGCAACTGTTTCATCGACTGCAGCAGGAAGGCCTCGTGCTGCCCGGCCAGCCGCGGGATCTGCTCGCGCCCCGCGTAATCCGGCAGGTGGCAGCTGCCGCAATGCATCTTCGCCGACAGCGCCTCGCCGCGCGCGTACGCCGCGGCATCGCGTGGCCCGGTCGCGGGCCTGACGGGTTTCTGCGCCGAGAAGTACTGCGCCAGCGCGACCAGCTCGGCGTCGGCCATGCCGTCCAGCAGTCCCTTCATGGGCGGGATCTCGCGCAGCCCCTCGCGCACGAGCACCAGCTGGTTCTCGATGAATAGCTTCGGCTGGCCCGCCAGCGACGGCACCAGCGGCTGCTGCGAGTTGCCGCCCGGGCCATGGCAGGCCGCGCAGGCCGCCGCTTGCGGGGGCGGTTGCTGCGCGGGTGCGCTCGCGACGAAGCAGAGCAGGGCCGCCGCCGCGAGCTTCCGGCCCGCGGCGCGGGCCGGGTCAGGTCCCGGCATACGTGATGCGGTAGACGGCGCCGTTCTGCTCGTCGGACAGGAGCAGCGAGCCGTCGGGCTGCTGCAGGAAGTAGACCGGGCGGCCCCAGAACGACTGGTTCTGCTCGTTCATGAAGCCGGTCACGAACGGCGTGACCTGTGCGTTGCTGCCATCCGGATTGGAGCGCACCACGACCACGTCATAGCCGTTCTTCCTGGTGCGGTTCCAGGAGCCCTTGCGCGCCACCAGCAGGGCGTTGCGATACTCCGGCGGGAACATGGTGCCCGTATAGAAGTGCACCCCCATGACCGCGGCGTGGCCGCCCATGGTCTTGACCGGCAGCGTCACGCCGTCGCAGGCGTTGCCCTTCCTGATGTCGCGATCGGCAACCCCGTTGGCATGGCAGTACGGAAAGCCGAAGTTCTGGCCGGGACGCGAGAGCCGGTTCAGTTCGTCCTCGGGCGTGTCGTCTCCCATCCAGTCACGGCCATGGTCGCTGAACCACAGCTCCTTCGTGACCGGGTGCCAGTCGAAGCCCTGGGTGTTGCGCACGCCGCGCGCAATCACCTCCATGCCGGAGCCGTCGGCGTTGTAGCGGCGGATCTGCGCATACGGCTCGCCCGGGATGCAGATGTTGCAGGGCGCGCCGAACGGCACGTAGATCTTGCCATCGGGCCCGAACCGCACGTACTTCCAGTTGTGGTGCTGCTCCGGCGGCAGGTTGAACTTCGCCGTGAGGTCCACCGGCTGCACGCCGGGATTGGCGTCGATGCCGTCGTAGCGCAGCACCTTGTCGATGGCGAACACGTACAGCGACCCGTTGTGGAAGGTGACCGCCGGCTGCGTCAGCTTGTCCGCGACGATCCGGACCGTGCGGCTGGCGCCGTTGTCGCCGATCTCGTAGACGCGGCCGATGCCGCGCGTGCCGACGTAGATCTTGCCGCTCGGGCTGCGCGCCATCGCGCGAGCGCCGGGCGCGCCGGTGGCCCAGAGCTCCGCCTTGAAGCCCGGCGGCAGCTTCAGGTTGTGCAGCGGGATGTCCGGGGCCGGCGTCACCGTCAGCTTGCCCGCCAGCGGGGCGAGCGTGGAGCCAGCCATGTCGGCGGCGCGGCCCTGCTGCCAGGCCGGCGTGTTGCCGCTCACGGGTGCGGCGGCGGCCGAAACCGTCGGTGGTGTCTGTGCGCAGCCGGCGGCGAGCGCGGCGACGGAAACGAGCAAGCCCAGGCGCTTGATCATGGATGCCTCCCTTGTTGTGAATCGGCGCTGCATGCTAGCGGGCGGCGTCGTTTCGAAACCAAAGGGTTTACACCAGGAGGCGGGTTGAGGTCTTTTGCCCTGGACGCATGCAATCAGCCGCGCGCGGCCCGGCCAGGAGCCGCCCGCGCTCCCAGGATCGCCGCGCCGATGATCAGCGTGGCCGCGACCCCGATGCTCCAGTCGGGCGAGCGCCCCGTGACCCGCATCAGCAGCAGCGTCGACACGAGTGGCGTGAGGTAGCTGAGGATGCCGATCTGGCGCGGATCGCCGAGCTTCAAGGCCCTGTCCCACAGGAAGAACGCGCCGCCCAGCGGCCCCAGGCCCATGACCGCGACCAGGGCCCAGTCGCGCGGCTGAAGCGTCGCCGCAGGCTCGAACAGGAAGTGGCAGCCGACGGAGAGCGCTCCCGACAGGGCGCCGAACAGGCCGATCGCCGCGGTGGGGAAGGCCCGCACGCGCCGCGTCAGCAGGGAATAGGTGGCCCACACGATCGCCGCGGCCAGCGCCGGCAGGAAGCCCCAGGACCACCCGCCACCGGTTCGCTGGCCGGAGCCGAGGATGGCGGCCGCCGCGCCGGCGAAGCCCGCCAGCGCCGCGGCCGCGTGCAGCGGGCGCAGCCGCAGCCCGGGCAGCACGACCGGCGACAGCACGACGATCAGCAGGGGCCACAGGTAGTTCACCAGGTTGGCTTCCACGGCCGGCGCGTGACGCAGGGCGATGAACAGCAGCAGGTGATAGCCGAACAGGCCGTACAGCCCGAGGGCCAGCGTCGGCAGCGGCACGCGCCAGTGGCGCGCCAGCGGCCAGGACGGCACGCTGCCGATCAGCAGCGCGAGGCCGGTGAGCAGGAAAGGCGGCACGTGCTGCAGCGCGACGCCGAGCGAGGCCAGCGTCGCCCAGAGTGCGATCGCGCCGAGCGCGTACAGGTTGGCGGACATCCGCCGAGCTTAGCGGCGCGCGACGCGGGTGCGGCTTCCCGAGTCACCTTCGCAACCATCCGCGCTTGCTCCCGGCCGGCGGTGCGCTGCACCATGCATGCCTGCGCCGGCGGCGGGTGTCGCGGCGCGCACGAGGAGGAGGGCGCCCATGTCGACCATCGTGGAGTTTCAGCGCCGCCCTTCGGCGCTTGCCTACATGACCGGTGCCTTGCACCGCGCCGCGCCGCCGGATCGGGTGGCGGCGCTGCCGCCGTTGCGCTTCGTCTGGCATGGGATGCGGATCGAACGGGACGAAGTCGCGCGATTCGCGACGCTCACCGGGCTGGCGGCGAGCGGCCGTGTTCCCGTGCTCTACCTGCACACCGTCGGTTTCCGCCTGTTGATGGCGCTGCTGACGCACCGTGACTGGCCGTTGCCGATCTGGCGTGCGCTGCAGGTGCGCAACCACCTCGTGCAGCACCGGCCGGTCATGGTGGGGGAGGTGCTCGAACTGGAGACGCGGGCCGCCGGCCACCGGGTGCTGGACAAGGGAATCGAAGTCGACCTGCGCACGACGGCCCGGCTCCAGGACCGCACGGCCTGGGAGAGCATCGCCACCTTCTACTACCGGGGGCGTTTCGGCGAAGCGGGGGCGGCGTCGCCGCTGGCTCGGGCTCCCGCCACGGGCGAGCAGGAGCTTGCCCGGTGGCGCACTGCCGACGGCGTCGGCTTGCGGTTCGGCCGGCTCACCGGAGACTACAACGGCATCCACCTCTGGACGCCGTACGCGCGGCTGTCCGGCTTCCGCCGCGCCTTCCATCACCCGCAGCTGGTGCTCGGCCAGTCCCTCGCGCGGCTGCCGGCGCTCGATCCCGACGCCCCGCAGCGGCTGGATGCGTGGCTGAAGGGGCCGGTGTTCTACGGGTCGGAGGTGGTGTTGCGCGGTACGCCGGCGCCGGGGGCGACGGTGTTCGGCCTCTTTGCCGACGGCGACCCGCGGCCGGCGATCGTGGGCAGGTGGTCAGGCGCGGCGGAAGACATCGCCCAGGACGCTGGCCTCGCGGCTGGCGCGGCGCCGCTGCCGAAGGCGCAGGTCGCGACCGTTTGATGGCCGCCGCTCAGGGCTTGCCGGTGCCGGCGACGCCGGCTGCCTGCGCCTGCCGGTCGGCGTGATAGCTGGAACGCACCATCGCACCCACCGCGGCGTGGCTGAAGCCGAGTTCGTACGCCTTGGCCTCGAACATCCTGAAGGTGTCGGGGTGCACGTAGCGCCGCACCGGCAGGTGCGACGTCGAGGGCGCCAGGTACTGGCCGATCGTGAGCATCTCGATGCCGTGGGCACGCATGTCGCGCATCACCTCGATGATCTCGTCGTCGGTTTCGCCCAGGCCCACCATCAGGCCGCTCTTGGTCGGCACGCCGGGATGCAGGGCCTTGAACTTCTTGAGCAGGTTCAGGCTGAACTGGTAATCGCTGCCGGGGCGCGCCTCGCGGTACAGGCGCGGGACGGTCTCGAGGTTGTGGTTCATCACGTCCGGCGGCGCCGCCGTGAGGATCTGCAGCGCGCGGTCGTCGCGGCCGCGGAAGTCGGGCGTCAGCACCTCGATCTTCGTCCCCGGAGAAAGCTCGCGCGTCCTGCGGATGCAGTCGACGAAGTGCTGGGCCCCGCCGTCGCGCAGGTCGTCGCGGTCCACCGACGTGATGACGACGTACTTCAGCTTCAGCCGGGCGATGGTGCGGGCGAGGTTCTCGGGCTCGTTCGCGTCCAGCGGATCCGGGCGACCGTGGCCGACGTCGCAGAACGGGCAGCGGCGCGTGCACTTGTCGCCCATGATCATGAACGTGGCCGTGCCGTGGCCGAAGCATTCGCCGATGTTGGGGCAGGAGGCTTCCTCGCACACGGTGACGAGGTTGCTCTCGCGCAGGATCTGCTTGATCTCGTAGAAGCGGGTGCTCGGCGAGCCGGCGCGCACGCGGATCCACTCCGGCTTTCTCAGCACCTCGCCCGGCTGCACCTTCACCGGGATGCGGGAGAGCTTGGCGGCCGCCTTCTGCTTCGCCTCGGCGCGGTAGTTCTCGGTGGATTGCGCCTCGCGCACGACGTCGTTGGTCATTCGGGATCTCGTCGAGGCGCCAGCAGGGCGCTGAGCTCCTGGCCCAGAGCCTGGGCGGCCTCGTTCCAGGTGGTGGAAACCCCGATTGTAGAAAGATCGACCGTCCGCAAGCCCTGATAACCGCAGGGGTTGATCCGCTCGAAGGGTTCCAGGTCCATGGCCACGTTGAGCGCCACGCCGTGGTACGTGCAGTGGCGGCTCACCTTCACGCCGAGGGCGGCGATCTTGCCGAGGCCGGTGAAGACACCCTCACCCCCGCCCTCTCCCGCAAGCGGGAGAGGGGGTTCCGCGTTGCTCCCTCTCCCGCCTGCGGGAGAGGGGTGGGGTGAGGGCAAGCCGCGTGAGGGCAGCCGCGCATGCGAAAACGGATCGTCCACCCGCACGTAGATCCCGGGCGCGCCGGCGATCCGGTGCCCGGTCACGCCGTAGCGGCGCAAGGTGCGCAGCACGGCCTCCTCCAGCCGGTACACGTATTCCTTGATGAAGTAGCCCGCACGTTGCAGGTCGACCATCGGATAGGCCACCACCTGCCCCGGCCCGTGGTACGTCACCTGGCCGCCGCGGTTGGTGGCCACCACCGGGATGTCGCCCGGCGCCAGCAGGTGATCGGGCCGGCCCGCGATGCCCTGGGTGAACACCGGCGGGTGCTCGCACAGCCAGAGCTCGTCGGGCGTGCCGGGGGTGCGCGCGGCCGTGAAGGCCTGCATCGCGGCGTACGCGGCTTCGTACCCGATCCGGCCGCGCAGCTCGACGCGCATCACAGGACGATCTTGACCATCGGGTGGGTCGACAGCGTGCGGTACAGCTCGTCGAGCTGCTCGCGGCTGGTCGCGGTGATGGTGATCGTGATGCCCAGGTAGTTGCCGGCCTTGCTGTCGCGCAGCTCGACGGTCGCGGGGTCGAACGTCGGGTCGAACTGCCGCGCGATGGCGGTGACGGCCTCGACGAAGCCGTCGACCTTCGCGCCCATCACCTTGATGGGGAAGGAAGACGGGTATTCGATCAGCGATTCGCTGCGGGCCTGGCCCGGACCGGGAAAGGGAGTTGGCATGCTCAGGAGTTCTGCTTGGCGCGCTGGTAGCCAGCGTACAACTTCTCGTAGATGGGACCGGGCTTGCCGTTTCCAACCGGCTTGTCGTCCAGGCGGGTGATCGGCAGGACCTCCTTGGTCGCGCTCGACAGCATCAGCTCGTCGGCGGTCAGCACTTCCTCGCGCGACACCCGGCGCAGTTCGTAAGGGATGCCGGCGTCGCGGCACAGCATTTCGATCAGCCCGTAGCGGATGCCCTCGAGCACCAGGTTGTCCCGGGGCGCGCCCAGTACCTTGCCGTCCCTGACCACCCACACGTTGGCGGCGGCCCCTTCGCTGAGGAAGCCGTCGCGGAACATCACGGTCTCGTAGCCGCCCACGTCGGCACTGATCTGCCGCGCGAACACTGCGCCGGCCAGGCTGATGCTCTTGATGTGCGCCTTCTTCCAGCGGAAGTCGTCGGCCGTGACGCAGGCTACGCCTTGCTCGCGCTCCTCGCCCGAGGGCGGGCTCATGCGGTTGACGAAGGCGAACACCGTCGGCTCCAGGCCCGGGATCATCACGTGGTCGCGCATGGCGACGCCGCGCGTGACCTGGATGTACACGATCTGGTCGTAGTCCTCCGCGCGCGTGCCGGCCATGCGCGCATGTTCGGCCACCAGCCGGTCCACCAGTTCGCGCCACTGCTCGCGGCTGCGCGGGTTGGGAATGCGCAGTTCGGCGAGGCTGCGGTCCAGCCGCGCCATGTGCTCGGCGAACCGGAAGGGCCGGCCGCGGTACAGCGGCGCCACTTCGTACACGCCGTCGCCGAAGACGAAGCCGCGGTCCATCACGCTCACCTTGGCGGTGCGCACGCTGCTGAATTCGCCGTTGAGGAAGCAGGGCAGGTCGGGGAGTTCGGAGAGGTTCATGGTGCCAATTGTCGTCGCCCCGCGGTCGCCTCACCCAGGCGCAATACACCCATGACGAAACCAGTGAGCTCGACTTTGGTCGGGACCCGCGGGTTTCTTCTTATAATCAGGAGCTTTGTGAAATTTCGGGAACGCACAGTGGAGTCCAGGAAAAGAGTCGCTCCGCTGCCCGAAGCCACCGACGAAGAGCCCCCGTTCAAGCCGCTCACCGCCGAGGAGGCGCGAAAGCTGCGCGAACAGATTCCCACGGTGTCGCCGTGGTGGGTCGTGGCGGGGCAGGCCGCGGTGGGGCTCGTGGTGGCCCTGGTCGCGTGGGGCCTCACCGGGAGGCAAAACGTCGGATGGTCTGCCGGGTATGGCGCGCTGGCCGTGGTGATCCCCGCGGCCATTTTTGCGCGGGGCCTGACCGGGCGGTTCGCGTCGCTGAATGCTGGCACCGCGGCCTTCGGGTTCATGGTGTGGGAGATGGTCAAGATCGCCTCGTCGATCGCCCTGATGGCGGCGGCGCCGAGGCTGGTGGCGCAACTGAGCTGGCCGGCATTGCTGGTCGGGCTGGTGCTCACGATGAAGGTGTACTGGGTCGCGCTGGCTTTCAAGCCGCGCCAACGTCAAGAAACTGAGCTGAAGAAACATGGCTGCTGAAACCGGACCGACCGCTGGTGAATACATCGTTCACCACCTGACGCATCTGCAGAACCACAAGGCGAGCAACGTCGTCGATTTCACCGTCTTCAACTTCGACTCGCTGTTCTTCGCGATCCTGCTGGGCATCCTGATGTGCTGGATGTTCTGGCGGGCGGCGCGCAAGGCCACGCCGGGCGTGCCGGGCCGCTTCCAGGCGGCCGTCGAGATCCTGGTGGAGATGGTCGATTCGCAGGCCAAGGGCATCGTCCACAACGCCAACAGCCGCAAGTTCATTGCGCCGCTGGCGCTCACGGTGTTCGTCTGGATCTTCCTGCTGAACGCGATGGACCTGCTGCCGGTCGACCTGCTGCCCTGGATCTGGGAGCGCGTCTACGGCGCCGCCGGCGGCGATCCGCATCACGCGTACCTGCGCGTCGTGCCGACGGCCGACCTGTCGATCACCATGGGCCTGTCGGTGTCGGTGCTGCTGATCGCCCTGTTCTACAACATCAAGATCAAGGGCCTCGGCGGCTGGGTTCACGAGCTGTTCACCGCGCCGTTCGGCGCCCACCCGCTGCTGTGGATCCCGAACTTCGCGATGCAGATCATCGAATTCATCGCCAAGACCGTCTCGCACGGCATGCGACTGTTCGGCAACATGTACGCCGGCGAACTGATCTTCCTGCTGATCGCCCTGATGGGCGGCGCCTGGTCGCTGTCCGCGACCGGCATCGGCCTGGCGATCGGCCACATCATCGCCGGCACCGCCTGGGCCATCTTCCACATCCTGATCATCACGCTGCAGGCTTTCGTGTTCATGATGCTGGCGCTGGTGTACCTCGGCCAGGCGCACGACGCGCACTGACCGCGCCCCGACGTTTTCCCCTTTCCTTTTCCAACCACCAAAGTCCCCTTAGGAGCAATCATGGAAGTTATCAGCTTTGTCGCACTGGCCGCCGGCCTGATCATCGGTCTCGGCGCCATCGGCGCCTGCATCGGCATCGGCATCATGGGCAGCAAGTACCTCGAGGCCGCCGCCCGCCAGCCGGAACTGATGAACGAGCTGCAGACCAAGATGTTCCTGCTGGCCGGCCTGATCGACGCCGCGTTCATCATCGGCACCGGTATCGCGCTGTGGTTCGCCACCGCCAACCCGTTCCTGGGCCAGATCGCCAACCTGCCGAAGTAAGCCGCGCTGGAACCAGCGTTTCAGCAACCTCGTGCCCGGGCGGTGCGCAATGCGCCGCGGGGCGAAGGATGAACAAGTGAGCATTACCGGTACCCTGATCATTCAGATGATCGTGTTCCTGATCCTGGTCGGGTTCACGATGAAGTTTGTGTGGCCGCCGATCGCCACCGCGCTCGACGAGCGCGCGAAGAAGATCGCCGAAGGGCTCGCTGCCGCCGACAAGGCGAAGTCCGAGCTCTCCGCGGCCAACCAGCGCGTCGAATCCGAGCTCGCCAAGACGCGCCAGGAGACCGCCGCGCTGCTGGCCGATGCCGAGCGCCGCGCCCAGGCCATCGTCGAGGAGGCGAAGGGCCGCGCCACGGAAGAAGGCAACAAGATCATTGCCGCCGCCCGGGTCGAAGCCGAGCAGCAGGCCGTCAAGGCCCGTGAAGCCCTGCGCGAGCAGGTGGCGGCCCTCGCCGTGCGCGGCGCCGAGCAGATCCTGCGCAAGGAAGTCAATCCGGCCGTCCACGCCGAACTGCTGGGCCGGCTGCAGACCGAGCTCTGACCGGGAAAGCACGACATGGCTGAACTCGCCACGATCGCCCGGCCGTACGCCGAGGCGCTGTTCAAGTCGGCCCGCGCCGACCTGGAAGGCACTGCCTTCTGGCTGGAGGCGCTCGGGGCCGTCGCCGGCAACGAGCAACTGCTGCAGTTTGCCGACAATCCGAAGGTCACCAACGAACAGGTGTTCGAGGTCGTCACCCAGGCGGCGCGCGTCGCGCTGCCGCCGCAGGGCGCCAACTTCCTGCGCACGGTGATCGACAACGGCCGCCTGGCGGCGCTGCCCGAGATCGCGAGCCAGTTCCGCGAGCTGAAGAACGTCCAGGGCGGCACGTCCGACGCCACCGTGTACAGCGCGTTCCCCATCGCGCCCGCGAGCCTCGCCGAGGTGAGCAGCACGCTGGAGCGGCGTTTCGGCCGCAAGCTGAACGTCACCGTGCAGGAAGATCCGTCGCTGATCGGCGGCATCCGCGTGGTGGTCGGCGACGAAGTGCTCGACACCTCGGTGCGGGCCCGCCTCGAACAAATGAAGGTCGCGCTCACCGCCTGACGGCGGCGAGCGGCTCGCCCCAAGCAACCCATACAAAGGAAAGAGTCATGCAACTCAATCCCGCAGAGATTTCCGAACTGATCAAGAGCCGCATCGAAGGGCTTTCCGCGACCGCCGACATCCGCAACCAGGGAACGGTCGTGTCGGTCGCCGACGGCATCTGCCGCATCCACGGCCTGTCCGACGCGATGGCCGGCGAAATGCTGGAGTTCCCGCCGACGGCGGATGGCACGCCTACGTTCGGCCTGGCGCTGAACCTCGAGCGCGACTCCGTCGGGGCGGTGATTCTGGGCGAGTACGAGCACATTTCCGAAGGCGACACCGTCAAGACCACGGGCCGCATCCTGGAAGTGCCGGTCGGCCCCGAGCTGATCGGCCGCGTGGTGAACGCGCTGGGCCAGCCCATCGACGGCAAGGGCCCGATCAATGCCAAGCTGACGGACGTGATCGAGAAGGTCGCCCCGGGCGTGATCGCACGCCAGTCGGTGAGCCAGCCGGTGCAGACCGGCCTGAAGGCCATCGACTCGATGGTGCCGATCGGCCGCGGCCAGCGCGAGCTGATCATCGGCGACCGCCAGACCGGCAAGTCGGCGGTGGCCGTGGACACGATCATCAACCAGAAGGGTCAGAACATGACCTGCGTGTACGTCGCCATCGGCCAGAAGGCGTCGACCATCAAGAACATCGTGCGCGCCCTCGAGCAGCACGGTGCGATGGAGTACACGATCGTGGTGGCGGCGTCGGCTTCCGAGTCGGCGGCGATGCAGTACGTGTCGGCCTACTCCGGCTGCACGATGGGCGAGTACTTCCGCGATCGCGGCCAGGACGCTCTGATCATCTATGACGACCTGTCCAAGCAGGCCGTCGCGTATCGCCAGGTCTCGCTGCTGCTGCGCCGCCCGCCGGGCCGCGAGGCGTATCCGGGCGACGTGTTCTACCTCCACTCGCGCCTGCTGGAGCGCGCCGCGCGCGTGAACGCCGACTACGTGGAAGCCTTCACCAAGGGCGAGGTCAAGGGCAAGACGGGTTCGCTCACCGCGCTGCCGATCATCGAGACGCAGGCCGGCGACGTGTCCGCGTTCGTGCCGACCAACGTGATCTCGATCACCGACGGCCAGATCTTCCTGGAAACCAGCCTGTTCAACGCCGGCATCCGCCCCGCCATCAACGCCGGCATCTCGGTGTCGCGCGTCGGCGGCGCCGCCCAGACCAAGCTGATCAAGGGCCTGTCCGGCGGCATCCGTACCGACTTGGCGCAGTACCGTGAACTGGCCGCCTTCGCGCAGTTCGCTTCCGACCTCGACGAAGCGACCCGCAAGCAGCTCGATCGCGGCGCCCGCGTGACGGAACTGCTCAAGCAGCCCCAGTACAGCCCGCTGCCGATCTCGCTGATGGCCGCTTCGCTGTTCGCCGTGAACAAGGGCTACCTGGACGACGTGGACCTGAAGAAGGTGCTGGCGTTCGAGCACGGCCTGCATGCGTTCCTGAAGGACAAGCACGGCGCGCTGCTGACCAAGCTGGAAAACGACAAGGCGATGGACAAGGACGCCGAAGGCCAGCTGACCGCGGCCATCGAAGCGTTCAAGAAGACCTTCGCGTAATCACCCTGGGGACGCAGCTGCGGCTCGCGGCTGCGTCACGCAAAGGAAAACGAATGGCTGCAGGCAAAGAAATTCGCGGCAAGATCAAATCGGTGGAGAACACCAAGAAGATCACCAAAGCCATGGAGATGGTCGCCGCCTCCAAGATGCGCAAGGCGCAGGACCGCATGCGCCATGCCAGGCCGTACAGCGACAAGGTGCGCAACATCGCCGCCAACCTGGGCAAGGCGAACCCCGAGTACACGCATCCGTTCATGAAAGTGAACGACGCGAAGACGGTCGGCTTCATCGTGGTCACGACCGACAAGGGCCTGTGCGGCGGCATGAACACCAACGTGCTGCGCGGCGTCACGACCAAGCTGCGCGAGCTGCAGGGCGCCGGCGTCACCACGCAGGCGGTGGCGATCGGCAACAAGGGCCTCGGCTTCCTGAACCGCATCGGCGCCCAGGTCGTCTCGCACGTCACCCAGCTGGGCGACACGCCGCACCTGGAAAAGCTGATCGGGCCGGTGAAGGTGCTGCTCGACGCGTATGCGCAGGGCAAGGTCAGCGCCGTGTACCTGAGCTACACCAAGTTCATCAACACGATGAAGCAGGAGCCGGTGGTCGAGCGGCTGCTGCCCCTGTCGGACGAAACGCTCAAGGCCGACGCGGGCCAGCCCGGCTGGGACTACATCTACGAGCCCGACGCGCAGACCGTGATCGACGAACTGCTGGTCCGCTACGTCGAGGGGCTGGTGTACCAGGCCGTCGCCGAGAACATGGCCTCGGAGCAGTCGGCCCGCATGGTGGCGATGAAGTCCGCCACCGACAACGCCGGCAACGTGATCGCGGAACTGCGCCTCGTCTACAACAAGACGCGCCAGGCGGCGATCACGAAGGAACTTTCGGAGATCGTGGCGGGCGCCGCGGCCGTCTGAAGCCGCGCACCCACACCGTTTAATTATTGGAGCAACAAAGATGGCTCAAGCGAATCCCCAGGCGAACGGTCACGTTCAGGGAAAAATTGTCCAGTGCATCGGCGCCGTGGTGGACGTGGAGTTCCCGCGCGACCAGATGCCGCGGATCTTCGACGCACTGCGGATGGAGGGCGCGGCCCTGACGCTGGAAGTGCAGCAGCAGCTGGGCGACGGCGTGGTGCGCACCATCGCGCTGGGCTCGTCCGACGGCCTGCGCCGCGGCAACATGGTCTACAACACCAACGCGCCGATCACGGTGCCGGTGGGCAAGGGCACGCTGGGCCGCATCATGGACGTGCTGGGCAACCCGATCGACGAGCGCGGTCCGGTCGACACGACGCAGATGGCGGCGATCCACCGCAAGGCGCCGGAGTACGACGAGCTGTCGCCCTCGCAGGAGCTGCTCGAGACCGGCATCAAGGTGATCGACCTGATCTGCCCGTTCGCCAAGGGCGGCAAGGTGGGCCTGTTCGGCGGCGCCGGCGTCGGCAAGACCGTCAACATGATGGAGCTGATCAACAACATCGCCAAGGCGCACTCGGGCCTGTCCGTGTTCGCCGGCGTCGGTGAGCGCACCCGCGAAGGCAACGACTTCTATCACGAGATGATGGAGTCGGGCGTCGTGAACAGCGAGAACCTGGGCGAATCGAAAGTGGCCATGGTGTACGGCCAGATGAACGAGCCGCCGGGCAACCGCCTGCGCGTGGCGCTGACCGGCCTGACGATCGCCGAGTCCTTCCGCGACGAAGGCCGCGACGTGCTGTTCTTCGTGGACAACATCTACCGCTACACGCTGGCCGGCACCGAAGTGTCCGCCCTGCTGGGCCGGATGCCTTCCGCCGTGGGCTACCAGCCGACGCTGGCCGAGGAAATGGGCCGCCTGCAGGAGCGCATCACCTCCACCAAGGTCGGCTCGATCACCTCGATCCAGGCCGTGTACGTGCCGGCGGACGACCTGACCGACCCGTCGCCCGCGACGACCTTCGCCCACCTGGACGCGACCGTGGTGCTGTCGCGCGACATCGCCTCGCTGGGCATCTATCCCGCCGTGGACCCGCTGGACTCCACCAGCCGCCAGGTCGACCCCAACGTGGTCGGCGAGGACCACTACGAGACGACCCGCGCCGTGCAGGGCACGCTGCAGCGCTACAAGGAACTGCGCGACATCATCGCCATCCTCGGCATGGACGAACTGTCGCCGGAAGACAAGCTGGCCGTCGCCCGCGCCCGCAAGATGCAGCGTTTCCTGTCGCAGCCGTTCCACGTGGCCGAGGTGTTCACCGGCACCGCCGGCAAGTACGTGCCGCTGAAGGAAACCATCCGCGGCTTCAAGATGATCGCTTCGGGCGAATGCGACCACCTGCCGGAGCAGGCGTTCTACATGGTCGGCGGCATCGACGAGGCGTTCGAGAAGGCCAAGAAGGTCTGAAGCCCTAACCCCTATGGTCGATACCACCCACACCATCCGCGTCGAGGTCGTGAGCGCCGAGGAGTCGATCTTCTCGGGCGACGCGCGCTTCGTCGCGCTGCCCGGCGAGGCCGGTGAACTGGGCATCTATCCGCGCCACACGCCGCTGATCACGCGCATCAAGCCCGGGTCGGTTCGCATCGAGAAGGCCGACGGCAGCGAGGAGTTCGTCTTCGTCGCCGGCGGCGTGCTCGAAGTGCAGCCGAACTGCGTCACCGTGCTGTCCGACACCGCCATCCGCGGCAAGGACCTGGACGAAGAGAAGGCTAACGAAGCCAAGCGCGCCGCCGAAGAGGCGTTGAAGAACGCCAGGAGCGATATCGACCTGGCGAAGGCCCAGTCGGAGCTTGCGGTCATGGCGGCGCAGATCGCGGCCCTGCGGAAGTACAGGCAGAAGAAATAACGACGTCGGGGACGGATTACGGGAGCGAAGCGACGTGCTCTGTCCTCGACTGACTGGAGTTCGCCAGTTCGTTGGCCCACAGCCACACCGCACCGGTTTGTTGCCGGGCAATTGCGCGCCAACTCGCCGGTCTGCACGACAATAGTGATTCGCCGTCCGCGGCACCGTACAACAAGCGCTAAAAACCGCGCCCTCGCAGCCCCGTTTTCCAAGGACGGGGCTGTTTTCTTTTGGGCCGGCCGTTCCTGCATGTCGCGGCGACGGCCGCTCGCTCGAGCGCATCACGGCTGACCTTTGCCAACCGCGGCAAAGAGCGCATCATCATGCGCCCAGGCGGCACTGCCGCGCGAGGAGCGCTCGATGGCCGATGCACATGTGTCCGATCACTGGCAACGCGGCAGCCCGTACGAGCGCTACGTGGGCCGCTGGAGCCGGCAGGTCGCGCCGCGGTTTCTGGCGTGGCTCGGCTTGCCACCGGGGCTGCGCTGGCTGGACGTCGGTTGCGGGACCGGCGCGTTGAGCGCCGCGATCCTGGAAGGCTGCGCTCCGGCTGCCGTCTCCGGCGTCGAGCCCTCCGAGGGCTTTCTGGCGGCGGCCGGCGAATCCCTCGCGGGACGCGTCGCCTTGCAGCGCGGCAGCGCCACGGCGCTGCCGTTGCCGGACCGATCGGTGGACGCGGTCGTTTCAGGCCTGGTGCTGAACTTCGTCGACGACCAGGCGGCAGCGCTCTCGGAGATGGGCCGCGTCACGGTCGCAGGGGGCACCGTGGCCGCCTACGTCTGGGACTATGCCGGCCGCATGCAGCTGATGCGGCATTTCTGGGACGCAGCGGTGGCGCTCGACCCAAACGCCGCCGGACTCGACGAAGGGGTCCGCTTTCCGCTGTGCCGCCCCGCGGCGCTTGAGAAACTCTTCCTCGGTGCCGGGCTGCGAGGCGTTGCCGTCGCCGGCATCGACATCCCTACACCGTTCGCGAGTTTCGACGACTACTGGCAGCCGTTCCTCGGCGGGCAAGGGCCGGCGCCGGCGTATGCGATGTCCTTGACGGAAGCCGCGCGGGCTCGCCTGTGCGATCGCATCCGCGAACAGCTCCCGGTGGCTACGGACGGGTCGATCGCGCTGGTGGCGCGCGCGTGGGCCGTGCGCGGCACCGTGGCGCCGGCGTCCTGAGCGGGCTCAGCCCAGCACCGGCGCGTCCGGCAACTCGTTGGGATTGGCGCTGCCCGGCGCGGCGGGAAACTGCTCCACCAGCAGCGCCGACACTTCCGCGAGCGCCTGCGTCAGCCCATCCTCGAAGCGCCGCTGGCGGAACGCGCTGCCCATGCGATCGACGATCGCCTGCCAGCTGTCGTGCGGCACCTTGGCTGCCAGTCCGCGGTCGGCGACGATCTCGATCGCGTGCTCGGCCAGCAGCAGGTAGATCAGCACGCCGTTGTTCTGCTCCGTGTCCCACACGCGCAGCTTGCCGAAGATGGCCACCGCGCGTTCGCGCGGCGACGCATCGCGCCAGAGATAACCGAGCGGCAACGCTGGCTCGACATAGATGCGCACTTCGCCGGTATGGCGCCGCTCGCTCGCCGCGACCCGCTGCGCGAGGCGTTCCACGAGCGCCTGCGGAATGGCACGGCGCAGGTCGGCGTCATCCAGCCATAAATGCCGCCAGATCCGGGCCAGCCTCGATTGGTTGCGTGCCTGCGCCATCACCAGTCTCCCGAGGCGCCGCCGCCGCCGAAGTCGCCGCCACCGCCGGAGCCGCCCCAGCCACCGCCGCCGCCCCAGCTGCCACCGCCCCCACCACCGCCCCAGCCGCCGCCGATCATGGGACCGCCGCCCCAGCCGCCACGGCGGCGCGACCCGAGCCGCGGCCCGGCGCCCGACACCATCGAGAACAGCAGCCCGGCGATGGCGGCGACGACGGCGATGACGACGCTGGACGTGAGCACCAGCGCAACGGCACCCACGCCGCCGCCCGTGACCAGCGAACCGAGCTTGCGCCCGAAGATCCCGCGCAGCACCGCGCCGGCGATGGGCACGGCGAAGAACAGGAAGATCGCCAGGTCCATGAAGTTGAAGCCGTCCCGCGCCGCCTCGCGCACCGGCGCCTGCTTCACGGGTGGCAGCGCCTCGCCCTTGATGCGCGCGATCAGCTGGTCCGCCGCCGCATGCAGCCCGCCGGCGTAATCGTCGGCGCGAAAGCGCGGCCGGATGGCCTCGTCGATGATCTGGCTGGCGGCCAGGTCGGGAATGGCGCCTTCCAGCGTCTTGGCGACCTCGATCCGGATCTTGCGATCGTTCCTGGCCACCACCAGCAGCACGCCGTCGCCGACGGCCTTGCGGCCGATCTTCCAGTCGTTCGCGACGCGGTTGGCGTAGCTCGCGATGTCCTCGGGCTGCGTCGTCGGCACGATGAGGAAGACGACCTGCGTGCCCTTGTCGCGTTCGAGCCCGGCGAGCTTTTCCTCCAGGCCCTGGCGCTGGATGTCGTCGAGCGTGCCGGTCTGGTCGATGACGCGCGCCGTCAACGCCGGCACCGGCAGCACGCCTTGCGCGGCGGCCGGCGCCCACCACGCCAGCAGCATCGCCAGGAACAGCAGGAGCGTCAGTGCCCGCGCGTGCGGCCGGTTCGCTGCTTGCGGGCCTGCGCCCGCAATCGCATTCATCGAGGCGCTACTTCTTCGTGCCGAAGTCCACCGTGGGCGGCACCGAGATCTGCGCCTCGTTCTGCACCGTGAAGCTGGGCTTGGCCTGGTAGCCGAACACCATCGCCGTCAGGTTGGTCGGGAAGCTGCGAGCGAGCACGTTGTACTCCTGCACCGCCTGGATGTAGCGGTTCCGCGCCACGGTGATCCGGTTTTCGGTGCCCTCGAGCTGGACCCGCAGGTCGCGAAAGCCCTGGTTCGCCTTCAGGTCCGGGTAGCGCTCGGAGACGACCATCAGGCGGCTGAGCGCGCTCGACAGTTCGCCCTGCGCCTGCTGGAACTTCGCGAACGCCTCCGGATTGTTGAGCGTTTCCGGCGTGACCTGCATCGAGGTTGCCTTGGCGCGCGCCTCGACCACCTTGGTCAGCGTCTCCTGCTCGAAGTTGGCTTCGCCCTTCACCGTGGCCACGATGTTGGGGACCAGGTCGGCGCGGCGCTGGTACTGGTTGAGCACTTCGCTCCATGCCGACTTGGTCTGTTCGTCCAGCCGCTGGAAGTCGTTGTAGCCGCAGCCCGTCAGCGACAGGGCCGTGAGCAGGATGAGGAACCAACGCTTCATGGTGTTTTCCCGAGCAAATGACAGCTCACGTTAGCATAGATGGGATGCATTGCGGGCCGGTTCAAGTGCTGCAAGCGGCCAACCGAGCGATGCCGCCGGCAGCCGCGCGGGGCCGGCTCGTGCTGGCCGGCGCCGGAGGAGCGCTCGGCAACGAAGTGGTGCGGCGGCTGGTCGGCCTCGGCCGCTTCGGCAGCACCGAGGTGCTGGCGCGGGAGCCGATCAAGGCCGGGTTGCCCCGCGTGAGCGTGCGGCTGGTCGAGGGCGACGATCCCGCGGCGTGGCCACCGACGACTGCCGGCACGGCCATCGTGATGTTCGACCCGCCGCGCCTGTTCTACCAGCGCGAGCGTGCACTGTGGACGCCGCAGCCCGGGCAATTGCCGGCCCTCGCGCGCTGGCTGCGCCGCAGCGGCGTCGGCACGCTCGCCGTCGTCATGCCGCACGCCCAGGGGCGGCTGCCCGAGGCGCTCAAACGCGGGCTGGCGAATCTCGACGAGCAGGCGCTCGCCGCGTTGGGGTTCGAGCGGCTGCTGATTATCCGCTCGGCGCAGGCGCCCGCCCCGGCCCGGTCCGGCAGCCGGCTGGAAGGGGTCGCCCGCTGGATGCTTGGCATCTTCAGGTACATGCTGCCCGGCAGCGAGCAGCCGGTGCGGGCCGTGAAGGTCGCGCACCTGGTCGCCGCCGCCCTGGAACTGGCGCCGCCGGGCATCCATGTCGCGGCGCCGCAGACCGTCTGGGAGGCCGCGCAGGGCGATCCGCGCGCCGTCGTGCGCGACTGGCTGCAGCGCTGAATGCGGGCACAATGCCCATCGTCCCATGCGCAAGACCAAACTCCAGGCCGCCAATCTCGAAGGCAATGCCGACGACGTCGAGGCCGCGTTCTACCGCGCGCTGCAGACCGGCGACATCGACAGGCTGATGGCGTGCTGGGCCGACGAGGACGAGATCGTGTGCATCCATCCCGGCGGGCCGCGGGTGATCGGCGCGGTAGCGATCCGCGCCACCTTCGAATCGATGTTCAGCAACGGCAGCATCCGCGCCTGGCCCGAGCGCGTGCGCAAGACGCTCGGCGCCGGCAGCGCGGTGCACCACGTCGTCGAACGGGTCGAGGTGCTCGGCAAGGAGGGGCCCGCGCAGGCCTGGGTGATCGCGACCAACGTGTACCACAAGACGGCGCAAGGCTGGCGGCTGGTCGCGCACCACGCGAGTCCTGGGACGGCCAGCGAAATCCAGGAGGTGTCCGCCAGCGGGCAGGTGCTGCATTGAAGTACGCGGCGCCGTGGTGGCTTCCCGGCGGCAACGCCCAGACGATCTGGGCCGCCGTCGGCGCGCGCCGGCGCCTCGGCCCGCCGCCGTGCTGGCGGCGCGAACGCTGGACGGCGCCCGACGGCGACTTCGTCGATCTCGACTGGGCTGCCGATGCGGCGGGCGACGGCGCCCGGCCGTTGCTGGTGCTCTTCCACGGCCTCGAAGGTTCCTCGCGCAGCCACTATGCGCAGGCGTTTGCCGACTTCGCGCGCGAGCGCGGCATCGCCTTCGTGATTCCGCACTTCCGCGGCTGCAGCGGCGAGCTCAACCAGGGACCGCGCGCCTACCACTCCGGCGACCACGAAGAGGTCGGCTGGATCCTGGGACGGCTGCGGCAACGGTGGCGGGGCGCGGTCCTCGCCGTCGGCGTTTCGCTCGGCGGCAATGCGCTGCTGCGCTGGGCCGGCGAGCTGGGCACCGCGGCGGCAGGGACGGTCGCCGCGGTCGCTGCCGTCAGTGCGCCGCTCGATCTTGCGGCGGGCTCGCGCGCGATCGGCCGCGGCTTCAACCGTTTCGTGTACACGGCGATGTTCCTGCGCAGCATGAAGCCGAAGGCGCTCGCCAAGTTGCGTCAGCACCCCGGGCTGTTCGACGCGGGGCGGCTGGCCGCCGCGCGCGACCTCTACCAGTTCGACGACGTGTTCACCGCGCCGCTGCACGGTTTTCGCGACGCGGACGACTACTACGAGCGGGCTTCGGCCAAGCCGCACCTGAACCGCATCCGGATCCCGGCCCTGGCCCTGAACGCGCGCAACGATCCGTTCGTTCCGGCCGTGAGCCTGCCGAAGGCCGACGAGGTGGGCGAGGACGTGACACTGTGGCAACCGGCCGCAGGCGGCCATGTCGGGTTCCCGAGCGGCCCGTTCCCGGGCCACGTGCGCGCGATGCCGGCCCAGGTCGGCGGCTGGCTGCTCGACCAGCTCGCCCGGCGCTGAGCCGCGCCGCGCTCGCGGGGCACTCCCGACTTCAGCGTGCCGAGGTCTTTACCGCGGCCGAGGCCGGCACGAGGGCGAGCGGCGCCGGGGCCGACGCGGCCGGTGCGGCCACCACCGCGGCAGGAGCGGCCGGGGTCGCCGCCAGCACGGCCGGGCCGCTGGCGCCCGGCGGCCATGCGACTTCCGATGCATTGCGCGGCTTGCCGATCGGCGCCGCGGCCTGGCCCTTGCGCACCGCCTCCAGGTCTTCCTCGCTTGGGTAGTGGCCCAGCAGCCAGTAGTCGAATACGCGGCGCGTGATCGGGGCGGCCGAGGCGGCGCCGAAGCCGGCGTTCTCGACGACGGCCGCGATGGCGATCTTGGGATCGTCCGCCGGCGCGAAGGCGATGTAGAGGGCGTGGTCGCGCTGGTGCTCCTCAAGCTTCCTGGCGTTGTACTTCTCCTTCTGGCCGATCGTCACGGCCTGGGCGGTGCCGGTCTTGCCGCCGGACAGATACGGCGCGCCGGCAAAGACGCGGGTGGACGTGCCTTGCTGCGTCACGCCGACCATGGCCTTGCGCACGACCGCTACGTGCTCGGGCTTGAATCCGAGGTTCTCCGCCGCCGGCCGGTCCACCGGAACCTTCGCCTTGGTGACCGGGTCTTCCGTCGCCAGCACGATGTGCGGGCGGTGCTTGACGCCGCCATTGGCGACAATGGAGGTCGCCTGCGCCAGTTGCAGCATGGTGAACGAGTTGTAGCCCTGGCCGATGCCCAGCGAGATGGTTTCGCCGGCATACCACTTCTGGTGCTCGGGCCGCCTGAAGTAGCCGCGCTTCCAGGCCTGGCTGGGCAGCACGCCGCGCACCTCGCCGTTGATGTCGATGCCGGTGTACTGGCCGAAGCCGAGCGGCTTCATGAAGTCGTGCATCAGGTCCACGCCCATCTCGTTGGCCAGCGTGTAGTAGTAGACGTTGCTGGACTTCACGATGCTCAGGTACATGTCCACCGGGCCGAGCCCATGGTCGCCGTGGCTGCGGAACACGTGGCCGCCGAAGCTCCAGGAGCCGCCGTCGTTGATGACGTGGCTGGGCGAGCGCTTGCCGGTGTGCAAGGCGCCCAGTGCCATGAACGGCTTGTAGGTCGAGCCGGGCGGGTAGGTGCCGCGCAGCGCGCGATTCAGCAGGGGCTTGTCGATCGACTCGTTGAGCAGCTGCCAGTTCTCGCTGTCGATGCCGTCGACGAACAGGTTGGGATCGAAGGTCGGCTTGCTGACGAACGCCAGGACCTCGCCGGTCTTGGGGTCCAGCGCCACGAGCGCGCCGCGGCGCTCCCCGTAGAGGTCCTCGACCAGCTTCTGCAGCTTGATGTCGATCGCCAGCTGCACCGTGTGGCCCGGCGTGGACGGGCTGCTGGCCAGCCGCCGCACCGCGCGCCCGCCGGCGGAGGTCTCGACCTGCTCGACGCCGGTGATCCCGTGCAACTGCTTCTCGTACGCCTGCTCGACGCCCAGCTTGCCGATGTACTCGGTGCCGCGGTAGTTCGCCTGGTCCTCCTCGGACCATTCCTCGATGGCCTTCTTCTCGGACTGGTTCACCCGGCCGATGTAGCCGACCACGTGGCTGGCGAGCTCACCCCACGGGTAGCTGCGGAACAGGCGGGCCTTGATCTCCACCCCCGGGAAGCGGTAGCGCTGCACGGCGAAACGGGCCACTTCCTCGTCGGTCAGCTTGGTGCGGATCGGCAGGGAGTCGATGCTCTTCATCTCCTCCAGCAGCTTCTTGAAGCGGCGCCGGTCGCGCGGCGAGATCTCGATCACCTCGGACAGCGCGTCGATCGTCTGGTCGAGGCCGCCGGGGATGCGCGCGGGCGACAGCTCGAGGGTGTAGGCCGAGTAATTGCTGGCGAGGACGATCCCGTTGCGGTCGAGGATCAGCCCCCGGTTGGGCACCACCGGCACGATCGCGGTGCGGTTGCTCTCGGCCTGCTGGCTGAAATCGTCGTGGCGCACCACCTGCAGCCACACCAGCCGGCTCGCCAGCAGCACGAACGCGAGCAGCACGACGAGGCTGGCGACGAACACCCGCACGCGAAAGCGCGCGAGGTCGGCCTCGACGTTGCGGAGTTCGGTCATTGGTGGCGCTCTTAGAGCGGCCTATTTTCGTCCGGATCGGGCGCCCGCCGCTGAGGTGCCAGCAGCAGGATGCTGATCAGCGGCCAAAGCAGGGATTCGATCACGGGAGCGAGCAGCACGGACATCCCGGGGAAGGTGCCGCCCGCCATCATGCGCACGGCCAGCTGGATCGCGTGTGCCGCGAAGAACAGGGGCAGCACCTGCAGCGCCTGCGACGGCACGCTGAACCACAGCAGCCGGCGGTGGATCGTGATGGCGAAATAGCTCAAGGCCGTGTAGGCCAGGGCGTGCTGGCCCAGCAGGCCGGTCTCGTGCACGTCCATGGCCAGCCCGAACATGAACGCGGCGACGATGCCCACCCGCAGCGGCTGGTGGACGCTCCAGAACACCAGGACCAGGGCCAGCAGGTCCGGCATCCAGGGGGTGCGGCCCAGCGGCACCATGTTGGTGACCATCGCCAGGAGCAGGCTGCCCCAGATGAAGACCGGATTGGCGGGCAGCAGCAGCTGCTGCCCCGGACGCATGATCATGGCCGGACCTTCCTCACTTGCGCTGGCCCTTCCTGGGCGTCGCCGCGGCGTCTTCCGGCGGCGGGCGTTGCGGCAGCTCGGCGCTCAGCGGGGTGATCACCATCACGTGCTTCGCGCCCTGGACCATCGCCTGCGGCGCGCATTCGATGCGGGCGAAGCCGGAATCGGCACGGCGCTCGACCTTCGCGACCTTGGCGACCGGCAGCCCCGGCGGGTAGACCCCGTCGACCCCGCTGGTCGTCAGCAGGTCGCCGACCTGGACATCCGCGTTACCCGGCATGTAGCGCAGCTCGAGGGCGCCGCCCTGGCCCGACGGGTCGCCGTACGCCAGGCTGCGCGAGCCGGTGCGGGCGTTCAGGACCGGGATCGCCTGTTCGCGGTCGATCACCAGCGTCACTTCGCTCACCAGCGGGTGCACCCGTGTCACCTGCCCCAGCACGCCGGATTCGTCGACCACCGGCGAGCCGGGTGCTATGCCTTGCGCGAGGCCGCGGTCAATGATGACCTTGCGCGAATACGGATCGGCCGCGTCGTACAGCACCTCGGCGGCCTGGGCGCGGGTGCCGATCCGTTCGCGCAGCTCCAGCAGCTTGCGCAGCCGGCCGTTCTCGATCTCCAGCTCTTCGACCTGGTTGGCCCGCAGCGATTGCTGGGCCAGCTTGCGCCGGGCCGCCGCCTCGCTGGCCTGCGCACCCTGGAGGGACTCGAAATAGGTGCCGACGAAGCGCAGCCCCAGCACCGGACGCATGGCCACCCACTCCAGCGGGTAGAGCGCCGTGGCGACGGCCGCGCGCAGCGGCTGGGCGATCCTGAAACGCGCGTCGGCGACCATGAGGAACAGCGCCAGGGCGCTGCAGACCATCAGCTTGGACAGTGCCGATGGGCCCTGCTTGAAAAAGGGCGGCGGACTGCGGTCAAGGGTGCCGAGGGGCATGGCGAATTGTGCACCGGCCTCCGCGGACCGGGATCGGGGCGGAAAGCCTCGAGCCGGATCCGACCACGGCGGCGCAGGCCGGGATCACTCGCTGGTGAAGATGCTGCCGAGGCGTTCCATGCGCTCCAGCGCGATGCCGCAGCCGCGCACGACGCAGGTCAGCGGGTCCTCGGCCACCAGTACCGGCAGGCCGGTTTCCTCGGCCAGCAGCCGGTCGAGGTCGCGCAACAGTGCGCCGCCGCCGGTGAGCATCATGCCGCGCTCGGCGATGTCGGCGCCGAGTTCCGGCGGCGTGCTCTCCAGCGCGTTCTTCACGGCCGACACGATGTTGTTCAGCGGGTCGGTGAGCGCTTCCAGGATCTCGTTGGAAGAAATCGTGAAGGAGCGCGGCACGCCTTCGGACAGGTTGCGGCCCTTGACCTCGATCTCCTTGACTTCGCTGCCGGGAAAGGCCGAGCCGATGTTCTTCTTGATCGCCTCGGCGGTAGGCTCGCCGATCAGCATGCCGTAGTTGCGCCGGATGTAGCTGATGATCGCTTCGTCGAACTTGTCGCCGCCGACCCGGACGCTGCCCTTGTAGACCATGCCACCGAGCGAGATCACGCCGACCTCGGTCGTGCCGCCGCCGATGTCGACCACCATCGAGCCGGAGGCCTCCGACACCGGTAGGCCGGCGCCGATCGCCGCGGCCATCGGCTCCTCGATCAGGTACACCTCGCTCGCGCCGGCGCCGAGCGCCGACTCGCGGATGGCGCGCCGCTCGACCTGGGTCGAGCCGCAAGGCACGCAGATGATGATGCGCGGGCTCGGCTTCAGGATGGAGCGGGGATGCACCATCTTGATGAACTGCTTGAGCATCTGCTCGGTGACGGTGAAGTCGGCAATGACGCCGTCCTTCATCGGGCGGATCGCCTCGATGTTTCCCGGCACCTTGCCGAGCATGGCCTTGGCTTCGTGGCCGACGGCCTGGATCGTCTTCTTGCCCTGGGGGCCGCCCTCGTGGCGGATCGCCACCACCGACGGTTCGTCGAGGACGATGCCACGGTCGCGGACAAAGATCAGGGTGTTGGCGGTGCCCAGGTCAATGGCCAGGTCGGTCGACAGGTACCGACGGAAAGCTCCGAACATCAGGAAGTCCTCTCGCGGGCGGCGGGCCGCGGCCCCCGCCACCGCATGTGAATTGTTTCTTCGGGCGCCGTCGCCCTGTCTGCCAGCAAAAAAGCGGCCGCCATCGGCGGTCGCGATAAAGACGGGATAATACCCGATCCCCTGTGCAGCGCCGCCGTGCGGCAGGCCCTCCGCGTGGCCCGTGCCGCCTGCGCCGCCCTCACGTTTCCGCCATGTCACTGAACTCCCAAGATATCGCCAGGATTGCGCGCCTCGCGCGGCTGGAACTCGGCCCGCAAGAGAGCGAGCGCATGCTCACCCAGCTCAATGGCTTCTTCGACCTGGTCGAGAAGATGCGTGCCGTCGACACCGCGGGCATCGAGCCGCTGGCCCACCCGCTGGATGCCGTGCAGGACATCCCGCTGCGCCTGCGCGAGGACGTCGCCGGCGAGCAGGTGGACCGCGAAGCCAACCAGAAGAGCGCTCCCGCCGTCGAGCGCGGGCTGTTCCTCGTTCCCAAAGTGATTGAATAGTGATGGCTGCATTGCACGAACTCACCGTCGCCGAGCTGGCGGCGCAGCTGCGCGCCCGCGAAATCTCGGCCGTCGAAGTGGCGCGGCATTTCCTGGCCCGCGCGAAGAGCCACCAATCGCTGGGCGCGTATCTCGCGGTGGACGAGGAGGTGACACTCGCCCAGGCGCGGGCGGCCGACCAGCGGATCGCCGCCGGCGAGGCCGCGCCGCTGCTGGGCGTGCCGCTCGCGCACAAGGACATCTTCGTCACGCGCGACTTCCCGAGCACCGCCGGCTCGAAGATGCTGGACGGCTACCGGTCGCCGTTCGATGCGACCGTGGTGGCGCGGCTGGCGCAGGCCGGCGCGGTGAGCCTGGGCAAGCTGAACTGCGACGAGTTCGCGATGGGCTCCTCCAACGAGAACTCGGCTTATCGCATGGCTCGCAACCCCTGGGACCCGCAGCGCATACCCGGCGGTTCCTCGGGCGGCAGCGCCGTGGCCGTGGCGGCCCGGCTCGCGCCGGCGGCGACGGGGACCGACACCGGCGGCTCGATCCGCCAGCCGGCTTCGTTCTGCGGCATCACCGGCATCAAGCCGACCTATGGTCGCGCCTCGCGCTACGGGATGGTCGCGTTCGCCTCCAGCCTGGACCAGGCCGGTCCGATGGCGCGGACGGCGGAGGACTGCGCGCTGTTGCTGTCCGCGATGTGCGGCCCCGATCCGGACCGCGATTCGACCTCGCTCGACGTGCCGGCCGAGGACTTTGCGCGCTCCCTGAACGAGTCGCTGGAAGGCCTGCGCATCGGCGTGCCGCGCGAGTTCTTCGGTGCCGGGCTGGCGCCGGACGTGCGTGCCGCCATCGATGCCGCACTGCAGGAATACCGCAGGCTGGGGGCCAGCCTGGTCGAGATCTCGCTGCCCCGCACCGAGCTGTCGATTCCCGTCTACTACATCATCGCCCCGGCCGAGGCCTCGTCCAACCTCTCGCGCTACGACGGCGTGAAGTTCGGGCATCGCGCGAAACAGTATGGCGACCTCGGCGACATGTACCAGAAGACGCGCGCCGAAGGCTTCGGCGACGAGGTGAAGCGCCGCATCATGGTCGGCACCTACGTGCTGTCGCACGGCTATTACGACGCGTACTACCTGCAGGCGCAGAAGATCCGGCGCATGATCGCCGACGACTTCCAGCAGGCCTTCAAGTCCTGCGACGTGATCGCCGGCCCGGCGGCGCCTACGGTCGCCTGGAAACTGGGCGAGAAGGCGGACGACCCGGTGGCGAACTACCTCGCCGACATCTACACGCTGCCCGGCTCGCTCGCCGGGTTGCCCGGGATGAGCGTTCCCTGCGGCTTCGGCGACGGTGGCATGCCGGTGGGACTGCAGCTGATCGGCAACTACTTCGGCGAGGCGAAGCTGCTGAACGTCGCGCACCGCCTGCAGCAGGTCACCGATTTCCACAGTCGCATTCCCGTGGCGGCGGACGCCGCACCGGAGGTGAGGTCATGACAGCGAAGTTGATCCACGGCTACGAGGTCGTCATCGGATTCGAGACGCACGCCCAGCTTTCCACGCAGTCGAAGATCTTCAGCCGCGCGCCGACGGCATTCGGCGCCGAGCCCAACACCCAGGCCTGCCCGGTCGACCTGGCGCTGCCCGGGACGCTGCCGGTGATGAACAAGGGCGCCGTCGAGCGCGCGATCGAGTTCGGCCTCGCGGTCAACGCGCACATCGCGCCGCGCAGCGTCTTTGCCCGCAAGAACTACTTCTATCCGGACCTGCCCAAGGGCTACCAGATCAGCCAGTACGAGATTCCCGTCGTGCAAGGCGGCGTCGTCGAGTTCTATCTCGGGGACGAGAAGAAGAGCGTGCGGCTGGTGCGCGCGCACCTGGAGGAAGACGCCGGGAAGTCTCTGCACGAGGACTTCGTCGGCCAGTCGGGCATCGACCTGAACCGCGCCGGCACGCCGCTGCTGGAGATCGTCACCGAGCCCGACATGCGCTCGTCCGACGAGGCGGTGGCGTACGCCAGGGAGCTGCACAAGATCGTGACTTGGATCGGCATCTGCGACGGCAACATGCAGGAGGGCAGTTTCCGCTGCGACGCCAACGTGTCGGTGCGCAAGCCCGGCGCGCCGCTGGGCACGCGGCGCGAGATCAAGAACCTGAACAGCTTCAAGTTCATGCAGCAGGCGATCGACTTCGAGATCCGCTGGCAGATCGAGGAGCTGGAGGACGGCCGCGCGATCCAGCAGGCCACCGTGCTGTTCGATCCCGACACCGGCGAGACGCGCGCCATGCGCACCAAGGAAGACGCGGCGGACTATCGTTACTTCCCGGACCCCGACCTGCCGCCGCTGGTGATCGCGGCCGACTGGGTGGAGCGCGTGCGCTCGGAAATGGCGGAGCTGCCGCGCGTGATGGCGAACCGGTTCGTCGCGCAATACGGGCTGCCCGAGTACGACGCGAGCACGCTCACGCAGAGCAAGGCGATGGCCGGCTACTTCGAGGCGGCCGCGCAGGCCAGCGGCCAGGCCAAGCTCGCGAGCAACTGGATCATGGGCGAGCTGTCGCGCCGGATCAATGCAGAAGGCCTCGCGATGGAACAGGTTCCGGTGGCGGCGTCGAAGCTCGCGGCGCTGATCGGCCGCATCGCCGACGGCACGATCTCCAACAACGCGGCCCGGCAGGTGTTCGACGAGTTGTGGACCGCCGGCGGCGAAGTGGATGCGGTGATCGAGGCCAAGGGCCTGCGGCAGATGAACGACACGGGCGCGCTGGAGAAGATCGTCGACGACGTCATCGCGGCGAATGCCGACAACGTCGCGCAGTTCAAGGCCGGCAAGGACAAGGCGTTCAACGCGCTGGTCGGCCAGGTGATGAAGGCCAGCAAGGGCAAGGCCAATCCGGCCCAGGTCAACGAGCTGCTGCGCCGCAAGCTCGCGTGAGCGCGGCCGTCAGCGGCTGGGGGGCTTCACCGCCGACGCCGCCGACGCCGCCGCCAGCGGCGGCTGCGCCCTGGCTTCCGCCCACAGCGCCCGCAGCCTGGCGAGTTCCTCGTCGAACCTCGCGTTGATGCGCTGCTTCTCGCCTTGCTGCGCGGCGATGAACCGCTGTTGCGCGCTGGCGTGCTGCCCGTTCTCCTCGATCTGCCGCTTCAGCCGGGCCGGCGCCCTGGACGGGTCCTTGAGGTAGAACTCCATTTCGGCGTCGAGCTTGCGGCGGTCGGCGGCCAGCGACGCAAGGCGCCTGGTGGCGGTCGCCACCACTTCGTCGGCGACCGACAGCGCGGCGCTGCGCTCCTTGTCGTGGGCCGCCTGGTCGGGATAGCGGGTGATCAGCGCGTGGTTGCGCTTGCGTTCCTCGGCGGCCCGCGCCTTCTCCTCCTCGGCCTGGCGCGCCTTTTCCTCCGCCAGGGCGCGCTCGCGCGCGGTCAGCGTCGGCGGGACGGTGCGCTTGACGCTGCCGCTCGGGTTCAGCTCCTTCTGCTCGCGGTCGATGCAGGCGGCGATCGGCCGATCCGCCGTAACGGTGCGGCCCTTGGCGTCGACGCAGCTGTAGATGCCGGGTTGGGCCGAGGCGGGCAGCGCGCCGCCTGCCGACAGCAGGGCCATGGCAAGAATCCGTACGCTCGTCGCCGCCAAGATCGTGGTCACTCCTGCACGCCGTAGCGCTCCCGGTAGGCGAGCACCTGGGCATGGTGGCCGCCCAGTTCGCCGCCCTGGTGCAACTCGAGATAGTGGAGCAGATCGGCCAGTCGCGCAATCGCGCAAACGGCGAGCCCCAGCTTGTCGCGCACGTATTGCACGGCGCTGTGATCGACGTCAACGCCCTGCTCGGTGGCCTTTTCCTGCCGGTCCAGCGCGATCGCCACCGCGTGCGGCACGGCGCCGGCGGCGCGGATCAACGCAATCGATTCGCGCGCGGCCGTGCCGGCGGACATGACGTCGTCGACGATCAGCACCTTGCCGCGCAGCGGCGCTCCCACCAGGGTGCCGCCCTCGCCGTGGTCCTTCGCCTCCTTGCGGTTGTAGGCATAAGGTACGTTGCGGCCCAGGCGCGCGAGCTCGATGGCCACCGCGGCGGCCAGCGCGATGCCCTTGTAGGCAGGGCCGAAGATCATGTCGAACTCGATGCCCGAGTCGATGATCCGCCGTGCATAGAATTGCGCCAGCCGTCCGAGCTTGGCGCCGTCGTCGAACAGGCCGGCATTGAAGAAATACGGGGACAGGCGGCCCGCCTTGGTCTTGAACTGGCCGAAGCGCAGCACGCCCGAATCCACCGCGAACTGCACGAACTCCTGCGCCAGCCTGTCCTCGCCGCCGCCTGCCACCATGGGAAACTCCTTGTTCAAACTGACCAGCCTCAACCTCAATGGCATCCGATCCGCCGCGAGCAAGGGGCTGGAGGCGTGGCTTGCAAAAACCACGCCGGATTGTATTTGCCTGCAGGAAGTCAAGTGCCAGGCTGGCGACGTCCTGGGGCGCTTCGACCACCTCGCCGGCCTCAAGGGGCACTTTCATTTTGCCGAGAAGAAGGGCTATTCGGGCGTTGCCATCTACACCAGGCACGAACCGAGCGACGTGGTTGCGGGTTTCGGCTCCAGCGAGTTCGACGCGGAGGGCCGCTACCTCGAACTGCGCTTCGACACGCCGGCGCGCAAGCTGTCGATCATCAGCAGCTATTTCCCGAGCGGCTCGGCCGGCGAACACCGGCAGCAGGCCAAGTTCCGGTTCCTCGACGAAGTCGAGCCGCACCTGGCGAGCCTGCGCGGCACGCGCGACTTCGTCCTGTGCGGCGACGTCAACATCGCGCACAAGGAGCAGGACCTGAAGAACTGGCGCGGCAACCGCAAGAACAGCGGCTTCCTGCCCGAGGAGCGGGCGTGGATGACAAAATTGTTCGACCAGGGCGGCCTGGTGGACGTCTATCGTCACCTGCAGCCGGACACGACCGAGGCGGCCTACACCTGGTGGAGCAACCGCGGCCAGGCCTGGGCGAAGAACGTCGGCTGGCGCCTGGATTACCACGTGGCGACGCCGCCGCTCGCGCAGACGGCGCGCGCCGAGTCGATCTACAAGCTGGAACGTTTTTCGGACCACGCACCGATCACGGTGGACTACGGGTTCGCGCTCTGACCGGTGCCCGGGCCGGCGGATTCTCAGTCGAAGATCTCGCTCAGCCAGGACTTGTGTCTGCGCCGGCCGTGGTGGCGGAAGTCGGAGTCGGCGAAGTCCGGCTGCGCCGGCCGCTGCTGCCAGGCCGCCGCCTGCGGCGCCGGCGCCGACGCGCTGCGTTCGATCAGCTTGTCGAGTTCGCCGCGATCGAGCCAGACCCCGCGGCACTGCGGGCAGTAATCGATCTCGACGCCCTGGCGCTCGTTCATCAGGAGCGTGACGTCGGGGCAATGGGGGCATTTCATCGGGAGTTCCTTTCGCTCAGTCGTTGCTGCCGCCGAACCCGAACAGGGCCAGCAGGCTGGTGAACAGGTTGAACAGCGAGACGAACAGTCCCACCGTGGCCATCACGTAGTTGGTTTCGCCGCCGTTCACGATGCGGCTGGTCTCGAACAGGATCAGCCCGGCCGAGAGGAGCGCGACCATGGCCGACACGGCCAGCGCGAGCGCCGGCAGCTGGAAGAACATCGCCCCCAGCCCGGCAAGGATCGCGATCACCATGCCGGCGAACAGGAACCCGCCCATGAAACTGAAGTCGCGGCGGGTCGCCAACACCCAGGCCGACAGGGCCAGGAAGGTTGCGCCGGTCGCCGCCAGTGCCAGCGCGATCGTCTGCGCGCCGCCGGGCAGGGCCAGCCGCGCGGCCAGCACCGGACCGAGCGTGTAGCCCATGAAACCGGTGAGAGCGAAGACGGCCGGCAGCGCCCAGCCGCTGTTTTGCACCTTGTGGACCAGGAACAGCAGGCCGAAGTAGCCGGCGAGGGTGAGCAGCAGGCCGGGCGCGGGAAGGCGAAGCGCCACCGAAGCCGCCGCCACGCCCGCGCTGAACAGCAGCGTCATGGACAGCAAGGCATAGGTGTTGCGCAGCACGCGGTGGCTGGCAATGGCGCTGCCCCAGCCGGGGCGGGCGAGCGTGGTGCGGGAAACGAGCGGCTGGTTCATGGAGTGTCCCTTCGAGATTTGAACGAAAGGCCACGATAGGTTGTTCTACATTCTCGAAAAAGGTGACAATGCCTGATCTTTTGTCCCGTTATTTCTGATCATGAGCCGCGCCTTCAACTACCGGCATCTCTACTACTTCTGGGTCGTGGCCAAGGAAGGCAGCATGTCCGGCGCCGCGGCGCGGCTGGACATGGCGGTGCAGACCGTCAGCGCACAGGTGCGGGAGCTCGAGCGTGACCTCGGCTGCGAACTGTTGCGGCCGGCCGGGCGCGGCCTGGCCCTCACCGAGGCCGGCGTGGTCGCCCTGCGCCAGGCGGAGCAGATCTTCCAGCTCGGCGAAGCGCTGCCGGAGCAGGTGCGGGGGGCGGCGGCCGCACCCGCCGTGCGGCTGGCCGTCGGGATCGCGGACGGACTGCCGAAGCTGGAAGTGCAGCGCCTGCTGCAGCCGGTGCTGGAGGTGCCCGATCTCAGGCTCCTGTGCCACGAAGGCGAGATGGCCGACCTGATGGCCGAACTCGCGGTGCACAAGCTCGATGTCGTCCTCTCGGACCACCCCGCTCCCTTCCATCCGCACGTCAAGGTCCACAGCCACGCGCTGGGGACGTCCAAGGTGGCCTGGTACGGCGCCCCGCGCTGGTGGCAGCTCGCGAGCGAGGACTTCCCGGCCTCGCTGCAGCGCGTGCCGGTGCTCCTGCCTACGGCGCATTCGATGGTGCGCGTGCACATCGACCACTGGCTGGCCCAGCACGGCGTGCGGCCGCGCATCGCCGGCGAGTTCGAGGACAGCGCGCTGCTGGAAACCTTTGCGGGCGCCGGGCTGGGCGTCTTCCCGTCGGCGATGGCGGTCCAGGAGCACCTGCTGCAGCGCACCCCGGTGAAGTGCATCGGCGCGTGCGAGGGCGTCGCGGAACACTATTACGCCGTGACCACCGAGCGCAAGGTGGTGCATCCGCTGGTGCAGCAACTGCTGCGGCGGGACTGACCGGCTACTGCCGTCGCAACACGAACGCGCGTGTGCGCGGATTGCCCTCCGCCTTCCACGTGCCGCGGATCTCGCGGCCGCAGGAACCTTCGACGACGTCCCCGAGCCACACGGCACTGATGTTTCTTCCGTTGACGGACTCTTCCAGCGTGAACTCGCCCGAGTCCGCATCGCCGGCGACGAGCGCCCGTTCGCCGCCGCGGTTGATCGCGCCGCGCACGCTCTGCGGGTACTCGGGATGCGGCTCCAGCAGCAAGGTGGCTCCGGCGCCGCCGTCGGCGAACTCCGCGCGCCACAGTCCCAGCAGCTGCTGCTGGGCGACGTCCGCCGCGGCGGGGCATCCGGCTTGCGCGCAAGCGCCGCCGGCCAGCGCCAGGCCGGCGGCCAGCGCGATGAGCGCGCGCGTGTTCACGCCGCGCCGGCCGCCGCCGCCGCGGCCGCTGCGGCGGCGTTGTCCACCGCCTTCTGCGCGAATTCGGCGCGCAGTGCCTTGAGCTTGGCGCGCGGGTCCTCCTTCACCGTGGACTGCTCCAGCGCCATCTCGGCAATGAAGCGGCTCGGCTGCGCCTGCACCATCTCCCGGCCCTTCTTGCGCCGCTTGGTCCAGCTCACCGCCAGCGAGCGCTGCGCGCGGGTGATGCCCACGTACATCAGGCGCCGCTCTTCCTGCAGCCGCTGCAGGATGCCTTCGCTCATGACGCCGTCGGCCCGTCCGGCCGGGCCGTCCTCGTCGCCGAGCTTGAACGGCAACATGCCTTCGGTCACGCCGACCAGCATGACGTGCGGCCACTCCAGGCCTTTGGACGCATGGAGCGTGGACAACGTCACCACGTTCTGCTCCTGTTCGCGCTCGCTGATGGTCGACAGCAGCGAGATCGTCTGCGCCACTTCCATCAGCGTCTTCTTCTCGCTGGCGGTCGTCACGCCCGCCGTGTCGTCGATCTGGCCGCCGCAGCGCTGCGCCATCCAGTCGCAGAAGTCCAGCACGTTGGTCCAGCGCGCCGCGGCGACCTTCTCGTTGTCCTCGCCGTCATACAGGTGCTTTTCGTAGGCGATGTCCTTCAGCCAGTCGGTGAGGAACGTGCGCGCATCCTCCGCCCCGGTCGTGTGGCGGGCGCGGTATTCGAGGTCGTTCACGTAGCGGCCGAATTCGTGCAGGCTGCCGATCGCGCGGCTGGCCAGCGCGGAAGGCAACGAGTTCGAGAACAAGGCCTCGAAGAGGCTCAGCTTGTACTTGCCCGCGAACACGCCCAGGCTTTGCAGCGTCTGGTGGCCGATGCCGCGCTTGGGGGCGGTGATCGCGCGCAGGAAGGCCGGATCGTCGTCGTTGTTGACGATCAGGCGCAGCCACGCGCACAGGTCGCGGATCTCGGCGCGGTCGAAGAAGCTGGTGCCGCCTGAGACCTTGTACGGGATCTGTGCCTTGCGCAACGCCTGCTCGAACACCTTGGCCTGGTGGTTGGCGCGATACAGCACCGCGAAATCCTTCCAGTCCTTGCCGAGCCCGCCGGCCCGCAGCGACTGGATGCGCGCGACGACGCGCTCGGCCTCGTGCTCCTCGTGGTCGGCGTCGACCACCCGCACCGGCTCGCCTTCGCCGAGTTCGGAAAACAGCGTCTTCTGGAACAGCTTCGGGTTGGGCCCGATCACGTTGTTGGCCGCGCGCAGGATGGCGCTGGTGGAGCGGTAGTTCTGCTCCAGCTTCACCACCTTCAACTGCGGGTAATCCACCGGCAGCTTCTTCAGGTTGTCCAGCGTCGCGCCGCGCCAGCCGTAGATCGACTGGTCGTCGTCGCCCACGGCCGTGAAGCGGCCGCGCGCGCCCACCAGCAGCTTCAGCAATTCGTACTGCGTCGCGTTGGTGTCCTGGTATTCGTCGACCAGCACGTGGCCGAGCGCCGCCTGCCATTTCTCGCGCACTTCCTGGTGGTCGCGGAGCAATTTCAGCGGCAGCCCGATCAGGTCGTCGAAATCCACGCCCTGGTAGGCGGCAAGCCGCTCCTCGTAGCGCGCCATGATGCGCGCCGTGACGCGCTCGTTGTCGTCCTTCGCCTGGGCCTCGGCCTGCGCCGCCGTGAGGCCCATGTTCTTCCACAGGCTGATCGCCCACTGCCACTGGCGCGCGGTGGCGGCGTCCGTGGTGCCACCGGCGTCCTTGAGGATGCCGGTGACGTCGTCGCTGTCCAGGATGGAGAACTGGGGCTTGAGCCCCAGCACCGCGCCCTCCTGGCGCAGCATGCGCACGCCCAGCGCGTGGAAGGTGCAGATCAGGACGTCCTTGGCCGGGCGGCCGATCAGGCCCTTGGCGCGCTCGCGCATTTCGGCGGCGGCCTTGTTGGTGAAGGTGATCGCGGCGATGCGCTTGGCCTCGAGTCCGGCCTGGATCAGGCGCCCGATCTTGTGCGTGATGACGCGCGTCTTGCCGGACCCCGCGCCGGCCAGCACCAGGCACGGCCCGTGCAGGTAGTTGACGGCTTCTTGCTGGGCGGGATTCAGGCCTGCGGACATCGGGTGGGTACTGCGAGCAAGCGGCGAATCATACCGGCGGGTGCCGTGGCCCGCGGCGCGGCTGCCCGTGCCCGTTGCACGGAGAATACGCGGGTGCTTGACATCCTGCTGGTCACCTTCCCGTTTTTCGCCCTGGTCCTGGCCGGCTACGTCGCCGCCCGGCGCCGCATGCTGCCGCTCGAGGCCATCTCCGGCCTCAACTCCTTCGTGCTGTATTTCGCGCTGCCGGCCATGTTGTTCACGTTCGGCGCGCGCACGCCGGTCGGCCAGTTGCTGGACGTGTCGGCGCTCGTCGTGTATCTCGCCTGCGCGCTGGCGGTCGTGGCGCTCGTGGTCCGCACCAGCATGAACGCGCGCATCCGCTGGAACGACGCGTCGTTCGGCGCGCTGGTCGCCGCGTTCCCCAACACCGGCTTCATGGGCGTGCCGCTGCTGGTGGCGCTGCTCGGGGCGGCGGCGGCGGGTCCCGCGATCCTGACGATGCTGGTGGACCTGATCGTCACCAGTTCGCTGTGCATCGCGCTGTCGCGGCTGGACGGCGCCGACGAGCATGGCGCGGCCGAAGCGGCGCGCAAGGCCCTCAAGGGAATGGCGCTGAACCCGATGCCGTGGGCCATCGCGCTTGGCGGGGTCGCGTCGGCGTTGCGGGTCGAGCCCGTCAAGCCGGTCATGCAGACCATCGAACTGCTCGCCGCCGCCGCGTCGCCCGTGGCGCTGTTCACGATCGGTGCCGTGCTGGCGCGCTCGCAGTACGTCGCCGCGGCGGAACGCCACGATCCGCTGCCGCTGCGCGATTACCTGCCGGTGGTCCTGGTGAAGCTGGTCCTGCATCCGCTGCTGGTCTTTGCCGCCGGCCACGCCGCGATCGCGCTCGGGTTGCCGCTGGACCGGTTCGCGCTGCACGTCATGGTGCTGGTCGCGGCACTGCCGAGCGCCAGCAACGTCGCCGTGCTGTCGGAGCGCTTCGGCGCCGACACCGGCCGCATCGCCCGCATCATCATGCTGACCACCGCGGCGGCGTTCGTGAGCTTCTCCGCGGCGGTGGCGCTGCTGGCCTGAGGGTGGCGCGCAAGCCGGCCGTTGACGCCGATCAATGACACGGCAGGGTCGGCCACCTAGTTTTTCCAACTCATGCGGGTGGAAGGCGCGTGTCCGACACCCGCGATCTCTCCCGTCCGACACGCCGACGGCGTCTCGGCTGGTAGCTTGCCGTCAGCACATCAAGGAGATCGACCCGTGCACGTAGACATCTATCGCCGCGCCGAGGCGGGCAACAAGTTCTCGTACCTGCTCGTGCCCCATGGCCAGCCCATCCCCGAGGAAGCGACCAACGTCGACTGGGCCCTGCGCCAGCGCGACATCCATGTGGACGACATGGCGAGCCACGTGGAGCCGTACGAGGTCGACGAGCCGCGGCGCCAGATCGATGAAAAAGGCTACGCGATCACCAGCGTGTTTCACCAGGTGGACGCGCGTCCCGACGTTCCCTGAAGCACGCGTCCCGCTCGTCAGTGCCGGGGCGGCTCCGGCTGCGCGCGCGCGTCGAAGAACCCGCGCTCGAGGTGGCGGCTGAAGCGGGAGATCCAGTGCGGGGCGGCGTAGAAGGCGCTGCCTTGCGGCCCGGTGACATGGACCTGGCCGTCGGGGTTCATCTCGACGGCAAACGCGGCCGGATCGCGGCCCGTGGCACTGACCACGTTGCGGAAGACCTGCACTTCCGCCTGGGGGAGTTCGCAGCGGTTCATGCCGGCCCAGCGGCAAACGCCGTGCCTGAGCCGTGTACGCCTCAGCTGGCAGCGGCGCTGCGCCACCGCGCCGAAATGGCCGAGGTGGAGGCGGGCGGGTGCAGCAGCAGCGCGCACGCCTCGCGGCGCACCAGCGCCTGCTGCGGCGGCCGGTCCAGCAGGTATTCCACCGGCGACTTGCCGTCGATGCGCGCCAGCGCCAGCCCCGGCAGCAGTGCCGCCGCGCGGCGCTCCAGGCCCGCGCGCGGCTCGAACCCGATCGCCTCGAAGTAGCTCGCCGCCAGTGCGTCGAACGCGTCCATCAACGACGGCGCCTGCTGCGGCCGCAGCACCGCCTTGAGCAGCAGGTGGTTCAGGCAGAAGGCGATGTCGAACGCGGGGTCGCCATACCACGCGCACTCGGCGTCGAGCAGCACCGGGCCTTGCCGTCCCACCAGGATGTTCTTGGGACTCACGTCGCCATGGACCAGCGCGATGCGCGCGGCGCCGGTGCGCCGCGCCAGCTCCTCGAGCACCGGGGCCAGGTCGGGGTGCCGCGCCGCGGTGGCCAGCAGGTACGGTTCGAGCCGCAGCGCCTGGAAATTGGGTTCGCAGTCGAAGGTCCGCGCCACCTCCGGCCGGCCCGCCGTCGCGTTGTGGATCGCCGCCAGCAGCCGGCCCACCTGCGCCGCCGTGCCGGCGTCCACTTCACCGTCGAGCAACTGGCGCTTCCACAGCGGATAGCGTTCCGGCGGCAGGAATTCCATCGCGAACAGGCCCAGTGCCTCGTCGTGCGCCAGCGGCCGCGGCACCGCAGCGGGCACGATGCAGGCCGCGAGCTGCAGCCACTCCCACTCGTAGCGGTTGCGGGACACCGGCGCGAACCAGTCGGCCCCCACGCGCAGCTTCGGCAGCGCGCGCTTGACGCACACGCTGCGCCCCGGCAGGTCGATGCGCCAGATGTCGGAAGAAACGCCCCCGGCCAGCGGCTTGCAGCGCATCGGCTCGCCGTCGCCGGCCAGCCCCTGCTGCCGCAGGAACGCAGCAAGCTCGGGCGGCGGCACCGGGTCAGGCATGCCCACGCCAGCCTCGCAGCGCTGCCGTGCCGGCGTACGCCGCGCCGCTGTGCTCCTCGATCCGCAGCAGCTGGTTGTATTTCGCCACGGTGCTGGAGGTGCGCAGCGAGCCGATCTTGATCTGCCCGGCCGCACTGCCCACGGCCAGGTCAGACATGAAGGCATCCTCGGTCTCGCCCGAGCGCGCCGAGACGATCGTCGCGTAGCCGGCGGCGCGCGCCTGCGCGATCACGTGCAGCGTGCCGCTCACGGTGCCGTTCTGGTTGGCCTTGACCAGCACGCCGTTGGCCGCGCCCGCGCCGACGCCCCGCGCCAGCCGCTGCGGGTTGGTGGCGAACAGGTCGTCGCCCACCAGTTGCACCTTGCCGCCGAGCGCCTGCGTCAGCACCGACCAGCCGGACCAGTCCTCCTCGTCCAGGCCGTCCTCGATCGAAACCACCGGAAAGTCGCGCACCCAGGACGCGAGCAAATTCGTCACTTGCTCGCTGCTGCGGTGCACGCCTTCGCGCGCGAACCGATACCCGCCGGTCGTTTCGCACAAGGTGCTGGCCGCCACGTCGATGGCGATGCCGATGTCCTCGCCGGGACGCAACCCGGCGCGCTCGATCGCCTCGGTCATCATCGCGAGCGCCGCGGCACCGGATTCCAGTCCCGGGCTCAAGCCGCCTTCGTCGGCGAGCAGCGTAGTCAACCCGCGCTGCTGCGCTACCTGCGAGGCGGCGTTACGCACGCGCGAAAGGAGGTGCAGCGCCTCGCCGAAGGTCGCGGCCCGCAACGGCATCGCCAGGAAGTCCTGCACGTCCATGCCGCGACCGGCGTGCAGTCCTCCGCTGAGGATGTTGGTCATCGGCAGCGGCAGCACCGGCGTGGCGCCGCACAGCTGGGCGACGCGCTGGTACAGCTGCTGCCCGCGCGCCGCCGCGGCCGCGCGGCACACGGCCAGGGAAACCGCCAGCACGGCGTTGGCGCCGAGCCGCGCGAGTTGCGGCGTGCCGTCGATGGCGGCCAGCCGCTCGTCGAGACCCCGCTGCTCCAGCGCGTCGGCGCCGCGCAGCGCCGCCGCGAGTTCGCCGTTGACGTTGGCGACAGCCTTGAGCACGCCAAGGCCGTCGTAGCGCGACGCGTCGCCGTCGCGCAGTTCATGCGCTTCGGCTGATCCGGTCGAGGCGCCGGAGGGGACGCTGGCACGGCCGAAGGCGCCGCAGTCGAGCCAGGCGTCGACTTCCACCGTGGGCCGGCCGCGCGAATCCAGGATCTGCCGCGCGTGCAGCGTCGTGATCGCGGTGTCCATGGCGCTCACAGCACGGCTTCGATCAGGAACGGGCCGCGGCGCGACAGCGCGCCGCGCAGCAGCTCGCAGAACGACTCCGCCGTCGTGGCGCGGCCCGACTCGACGCCCATGCCGGCCGCCAGCTGCGTCCATTGCAGCGCCGGGTTGTCCAGGTCCAGCATGCGCCGCGCGTTCTCGCCAGGCGCCGCGGCACCGACGCTGCGCAGCTCGCCGTGCAGGATGGCGTAGGAGCGGTTGGCGAAGACGACGGTGACGACGTCGAGCTGCTCGCGCGCCTGCGTCCACAGCGCCTGCAGCGTGTACATGCCGCTGCCGTCGGCTTCCAGCGAGATCACCTTGCGGTCGGGGCAGGCGATGGCGGCGCCGACGGCCATCGGCAGGCCGCCGCCGATCGCGCCGCCGGTGAGCTGCAGATAGTCGTGCTGCGGCACGGTGCGCGTGAACTGGAACAGGTTGCGTCCGGAGGTCACCGACTCGTCGCACACGATCGCCTGTTCCGGCATCAGCGCGGCGAGGGCGGTCGCGATCGATGCCGGCGTCAGCGCGCCCGTGGGCAGCGGCGGCCGTTGCAGTTCCATGACGTCCGGCTTGACGCTCGGGGCGATGCCCAGTTCGTCGGCCAGCCATTGCAGCGCGTGCAGCAGGTCGTCGCCCGGGTCGGCCAGCTGCAGCACGCTGCAGCCGTCGGGCAGCATGCTGCCGGGCTTGCCGGGGTAGGCGAAGAAGGCCACCGGCGGCTTGGCGCCCAGCGAGATCAGCTGCTCGACGTCCTTGAGCGCGGCCAGTGCCTGGTCGACCGGATAGGGCACCCGCTCGATCGCCACCCGGCCGGCGCCGCGCTCCATCCGCGCGTTGGATTGCTGCGCGATCAGGCGGACCCCGGTCGCCTTGGCGATCCGCCCGGCCACTTCCAGCGCCGGGCCGCGCAGCGCCGCGTCCGACAGCATCAGGGTCGTTCGCTTGCCGGAGCGGATCGCCGCCACGGCGGCGCTGATGTGCGGCTGCAGCACCTTCGGGCGCGGCAGCGGCGGCGCGATCGTCGCGAGCGGCGCGCTGGTCTCGTTCCAGGCCGCGTCGGCCGGCAGGATCAGCGTCGCGATGCGCCCCGGCGCGGTGCGGGCCTGGGCGATCGCCTGCGCCGCGTCGCGCGACACGGTGTCGGCGCTTGCCACCCGCCCCACCCAGTGCGACATCGGACGCGCGAGTGATTCGATGTCGGTCGTCAGCGGCGCGTCGTGCTTCAGGTGGTAGGTCGCGTGGTCGCCGACGATGTTGATCATCGGCGTGCGGCCGCGCTTGGCGTTGTGCACGTTGGCCAGTCCGTTGGCCAGCCCCGGCCCCAGGTGCAGCAAGGTGGCCGCCGGCTTGTCGGCCATGCGGGCGTAGCCGTCGGCGGCGCCGGTCACCACGCCTTCGAACAGGCCCAGCACGCAGCGCATGGCCGGCTTGCGGTCCAGCGCCGCGACGAAATGCATTTCCGAAGTGCCGGGGTTGGCGAAACAGGTGTCGACGCCGGCGGCCAGCAAGGTGTCGCAGAGGAGGTCCGCTCCATTCATGGTGAGACTGCTTTCGTGATCGGTTGACAAGGAGAACTTCCGGACGCGAAACACGCGCCGTGATTCGGGAAAGGGGTGCGCGCGCGAGCCATCAGCGGTCGGCCGCGCCCGCCATCATGACCTGCACCAGCGCCGGCCGGCCGCTTGCGATCGCCTGCCCCAACGCGCCGTGCAGCGCGGCCGGCTCGCCGACCCGCGTGGCGGCCAGGCCGAAGCCCTGCGCCACGGCAACCCAGTCGATCGCCGGCTCGCGCAACTCCATGCCGACGAGGTTTGTGGAGCGGCCGCGCGCCAGCAGCCGCTCCTGCAGGATCCGGTAGCCGCCGTTGTCGATCACCACGTAGGTGATGGGCAGTTGCTGCTGCGCCGCGGACCAGAGCGCTTGCACCCCGTACATCGCGCTGCCGTCGCCCACCGCGGCCACCACCGGGCGGCCCGGATGGGCGAGGCTGATGCCGACGGCGCCGGGCAGGGCGAAGCCGAGGCCGCCGCTCGCCAGGCCGTAGAAGCCGGTCGGCGAATGCACCGGAACGAACGTGGCGAGGGCGGGCGCGGCCGTGAGCGCTTCCTCGACCACAATGGCCTGGCGCGGCAGCACGCCGGCCAGGGTCATCATCAGGAACGCGGGGTCGATGCCGCTGCCCGGCTCGTGCGCCCGCAGCTTCGCGCGCGCGGCCGCGGCCTTGCTGCGCCAGTTGCGCGCGGAAAGGTCGCGCAGGCGAAGGGCGGCGCCCTCGGCGTACCCCGGCGTCACGCGCGCCTCGAGCAGCGGCAGCAGGGCGCGCAGGGTTTCCGGCACGTCGGCCCGGATCGCGAGCTCGGTCGCATGGTTCTTGCCGAGTTCCCAGTCGCGATTCGACAGATGCACCACGGGCATGCCGGCGGGCAAGGGATCGACGGGACTGTGGACGGACATCCGCAACAGGTCGGCGCCGACGCAGACCACGAGGTCGAAGGGTTTGAGCAGCGTGCGCGCCGTCTCTTGGCGCCGGGTCAGGTCGCCCAGGAACGCCGGATGCTCGACGTCGAAACGGGCGTTGTACGGGACCGGCTCGTGGAACACGCCGGCGCCGAGCAGCTCGGCGAGGCGCGCGAGTTCCGCGAAGGCATCGCCCGCGGCCACCTCGCGCCCGGCGATGATGACGGGGCGCCGCGCGGCCAGCAAGCGCGCCGCGAGCTGCTCCAGCACCTCGTCCGCGGGTCGCACCCGGTGCTCGACGCGCGTGCGCCGCCCCAGGTCGAGCGGCGCACTGGCATCCATGATGTCGCCGGGCAGGCTGAGGAACACCGGGCCCATCGGCGCCGTCAGCGCCACCTTGGCTGCGCGATGCACGATCCGCGGCAGGTCCTGAAGCCGGGGCACTTCCACTGCCCATTTCACCAGCGGCTCGGCGATCCGCACCAGCGGCTCGTACAGCATCGGCTCCTGCAGGCCATGGCCGGTCTCGTGCTGGCCGGCGGTCACCAGCACCGGCGAGCCGGCGAACTTCGCGTTGTAGAGGGCGCCCATCGCGTTGCCGAGGCCCGGCGCCGCGTGCAGGTTGCAGGCGACCAGCCGCTGGCTGGCGCGGGCGTAGCCGTCGGCCATGCCCAGCACCGCGGCCTCCTGCAGTCCGAGCACGAAGCGCAGGCCGGGACTGTGCCCCACCGCTTCCATGATCCCGAGCTCGGTCGTGCCGGGGTTGCCGAACAGGTGGGAGACGCCTTCGTCCTGCAGCAGCCGGACGAAGGCGTCGGCGCCGCGCAGTGTTTCGGTGGCCATCCGCGTATTGTGTCGCCAGAGCCGCCGCGGCAGACCCGGCGGCGAGTCACGCGCGCGCCACGCCGGTGGCGGCGGTGCGCAGGCATTCCATCAGCCGCTGCGTGGTCGCCGTCAGCGCCCGGCCGCGCATCGTCATCATGCCGACCGGCGGCAGTTCCACCCGCACCGGCAGGGACAGGACCTGCACGCTTCCCTGGCGTTCGAAGTGCCGCGCCACCGAGCGGGCCAGGAAGCCCACCGAGTCGCGCTCGGTCAGGAAAGTGAGCAGCGCCAGGAAGGACGCGGTCTCGACGACGTCCGTCGGCGGTTGCAGGCCGTGCTTGAAGAACTGCTGTTCGAGCTTCACCCGCAGCGATGCCCACGGCGGCGGCATCACGCTGGGCAGCGCGGCGAGATCGGCCCAGCCGGGCCGGTCCTTGGCCGCGAGCGGGTGGCCGGGCCGCACCACCGGCACCATGGGCTCGTTGTAGAGCGGCTCCGGAACCAGGTCCGGCGCGGCGTAGCCGGGCTCCAGCCGGCCGACGAACAACTCCAGCTCGCCCAGGCGCAGCTTCGGCAGCAACTGCGCCAGGTCGCCTTCCTCCACCAGGACCATGGCCTGCGCCGACCGTCGCTTCAGCAGCGCCACGGCGCGCGCCAGCAGCACCGGCTGGGCGACCACCATGGCGCCGACCCGGGTGCGCCCGGCTGCGCCGCTCTCCACCGCGCGGATCTCGTCGCGCGTGCGGTCGTATTCGGCGAGGACCGAGCGGGCGAAACGGATGATCGATTTGCCGCCGGCGGTCGGCTCGCTGCCGCGCGTGGAGCGCTCGAACAGCTGCAGGCCGAACATGGCCTCGACCTCGCTCAGCATCTTCGAAACGGCCGGCTGGCTGACGGACAGGAATTCGGCGGTGCGCCCGAGGTGGCGGAACTGGTCCAGCGCCACCAGCAGTTGCAGGTGGCGCAGCTTGATGTTGGAGCGCAGGACGCGGTCGATCTGGGACATGCCACCATGCTACATAACCAGGACTTCATGCAGCGATGCCACTTTGCGATGCGGCCGTTATGCAGCGCTGGGACAATCGCTGCGGGTTCGTGACGGACGGGCCCGCGCGCTGTGCTTGTGCCGTCGGCTATCCCACAAGAAGGACCACCATGCGATTCGCTTCCGACTCCCGCCTCCAGCGGCGCCACCTGCTGCTGGGCGGCACCGCGGGCCTGCTGCTGCCCTCCTGGGCCGCCGCCGACGAGTACCCGTCCAGGCCGATCACCTTCATCTGTCCGTGGCCGGCCGGCGGCACCGCCGACCAGTCGATGCGGGCCATCTGCCAGGTGGCGTCGCGCGTGCTGAAGCAGCCGATCGCCGTCGTCAACCAGGCCGGCGCCGCCGGCATGATCGGCGCCAAGGCGATCGCCAGCGCCAGGCCGGACGGCTACACGATCGGCCAGATCCCGATCTCGGTCACCCGCTTCTCGCAGCTCGGCACCTTGCAGGCCGATCCGCGTACCGACTTCACCTATCTTGCCCGCACCTCCGGCCAGACCTTCGGCATCGCGGTGCTGCCCACGTCGCCGTTCAAGAGCCTCAAGGACATGGTCGCCGCTGCCAAGGCGAACCCCGGCAAGGTGACCTACGGCCACTCCGGCGTCGGCGGCGCCACCCACGTCGGCATGGAGGAATTCGCCATGGCCGCCGGCATCCAGCTCAATGCCATCGCCTACAAGGGCGGCGCGCCGGCGCTGCAGGACACGCTGGGCGGCCAGGTCGACATGCTGGTCGACTCCAGCTCCTGGGCGCCGCACGTGGAAGCCGGCAAGCTGCGCCTGCTGGCGACCTGGGGCGAGCAGCGCACCGCGCGCTTCAAGGAGACGCCGACGCTGAAGGATGCCGGTTACAACGTGGTGGTCGATGCGCCCAACGGCATCGGCGCGCCCAAGGGCCTGCCGCCGTCCGTGGAAAAGAAGCTGCGCGACGCGCTGCGCGTGGCGGTGCAGAGCGACGAGTTCAAGGCCGTGGCCGACCGCATCGATGCGCCGGTGATGTACCTGGACGGCCCCGACTACCACAGCTACGTCAAGACGGTGTACGACCGCGAGACGCAGTTGATCCAGCGGCTGAAGCTGAAGGAACTGCTGCAGAAGGGCTGACGCCCTCGCCTCGAGAAGACGCATGACCGCCAGTCCGCTGATCCGCCTGCATCCCGCCGACAACGTCCTGGTGGCGAAGTCCCCCCTGGCCCTCGGTCAGGAACTGCCCGAGCTGGGCCTGCGCACCCGTGCGCAGGTGCCGGCCGGCCACAAGATCGCCGCGCGGCGCATCGCCGCGGGCGAGCCGGTGCGCAAGTACGACACCGTGATCGGCTCGGCCGCGCGCGACATCGAGGCCGGCGACTACGTGCACACCCACAACGTGGCGCTGGTCGACTTCGACCGCGACCCCGGCTTCGGGCAGGACGTTCAGCCGGTCGATTACGTGCCGCACGAGCAGCGCGCCCGCTTCATGGGCTTCGTGCGCGAGGACGGGCGCGTCGGCACCCGCAACTTCATCGGCATCCTGTCGTCGGTCAATTGCTCGGCGACGGTCATCAAGCGCATCGCCGCCCATTTCACGCCCGAGCGGCTGGCCGCGTTTCCGAACGTCGACGGTGTCGCAGCGTTCGCACAGACCAGCGGCTGCGGCATGTCGTCGCCGAGCGAGCATTTCGACGTGCTGCGGCGCACGCTGGCCGGTTATGCACGCCATCCCAACCTGGCCGGCGTGCTAATCGTCGGCCTCGGCTGCGAGCGCAACCAGGTCGCCGAACTGGTCACGTCGCAAGGCCTGGCCGGTGGCCGACTGCTGCGCACGCTGGTGATGCAGGAGGTCGGCGGCACGCTGGAGACCATCGAGGCCGGCGTCGCCGCGATCGAGGAGATGCTGCCGCTGGCCAACGCCTGCCGGCGCCAGAGCGTGCCGGCCAGCCACATCAAGATCGGGCTGGAGTGCGGCGGCTCGGACGGCTTCTCCGGCATCACCGCCAATCCGGCGCTGGGCGCGGCGATGGACATCCTGGTGCGCCACGGCGGCACGGCGATCCTGTCCGAGACACCGGAGATCCACGGGGTCGAGTACATGTTGACCCGCCGTGCGGTGACGCCGCAGGTCGGCCAGAAACTGCTGGACCGGCTCGCCTGGTGGGAGCAGTACACGCGCGGCCAGAACGCGCAGTTCAACGGCGTGGTCGGCCCCGGCAACCAGGCCGGCGGGCTGGCCAACATCTTCGAGAAGTCGCTCGGCTCGGCGATGAAAGGCGGCACCACGCCGCTGCAGGCGGTGTACGAATACGCCGAACCGATCGGGCAGGCCGGCTTCGTGTTCATGGATTCGCCGGGCTACGACCCGGTGGCGGTGACCGGCCAGATCGCGAGCGGCGCCAACCTGATCTGCTTCACCACCGGCCGCGGTTCGATGTTCGGCTCCAAGCCGGCGCCGACCATCAAGCTGGCGAGCAACAGCCCGATGTACCGGCGCCTCGAGCGCGACATGGACATCAACTGCGGTGCGATCCTCGACGGCGAGGTCGACGTGGCGCAGATGGGGCAGCGGATCTTCGATGCCATACTGCGCCATGCGTCGGGCGAGCCGACCAAGAGCGAGACCCTGGGGCTGGGCGACCACGAATTCGTGCCCTGGCACCTGGGCATCGTGAGCTGAAGAACCAACTTCCCCTGAAACCATGACGAGCGGAAACACCTTCAAGTCCGCGCTGGCCGCCGGCCGCGCGCAGATCGGCCTGTGGCTGTCGATGGCCGACCCGTACCTCGCCGAGGTGAGCGCGACCACCGGCTTCGACTGGCTGCTGATCGACGGCGAACACGCACCCAACGACCTGCGCAGCACGCTGGCGGCGCTGCAGGCGGTGGCGCCGTACCCGGCGCAGCCGGTGGTGCGCGCCGTGAACGGCGACACCGCCTTGATCAAGCAGTTGCTCGACATCGGCGCCAAGACGCTGCTGATCCCGATGGTCGACACGGCCGACCAGGCGGCGCAGCTCGTCAAGGCGACCCGTTATCCCCCCGCCGGCATCCGCGGCGTCGGCAGCGCGGTGGGCCGCGCCTCGCGCTGGATGGCGCGCGGCGACTACCTCGACGTCGCCGATTCGGAGATCTGCCTGCTGGTGCAGGCCGAGAGCGTCACCGCGCTGAAGAACCTGGAGGCGATCTGCGCCGTCGACGGCGTGGACGGCGTGTTCATCGGACCGGCCGACCTCGCGGCCTCGATGGGCCATCGCGGCCGTCCGGACCATCCGGAGGTGGTGGCCGCCATCGAGGGTGCGATTCGCACGATCGTCGCCTCGGGCAAGGCGGCCGGCACGCTGATGACGAAGGAGCAGGACGCCCGCCGTGCCCTGGAACTGGGCTGCAGCTTCGTCGCCACCGGCGTCGACGTGCTGCTGTACGCCGCCGCCGCCCGCAAGCTGGCACGCGACTTCATCCCGCCCAAGGCGCGCTGACGCCACACGGCGGGCCGCCGGCGGTGTAGAAACGGCGGATGCGACATCCGCCCGACCTCGACCGCAGGAGCTTCCTGCTTGCCGGCGCACCGGCGCTGGCGCTGCTGCAGGCCGGCTGCGCGGCGCCACGCCCCGGCGCCGCGATTCGCGAGATCAACCTTGTCGCCGCCCCGGCGCAGGTTCACGTGCGCGGCGCGGGCCAGCCGGCGGTGAACGCGTGGGCCTACGCCGGCCGCGTCCCCGGGCCGCAGATCCGGGCGCGGCAAGGCGAGCGGCTGCGCCTCGTCCTGGAAAATCGGTTGCCGCAGGAGACCACGGTGCACTGGCACGGCGTGCGCGTGCCCAATGCGATGGACGGCGTGCCGCACCTCACGCAGGCGCCGGTGCCGCCGGGCGGACGCTTCGTCTACGAGTTCGACCTGCCCGATGCCGGCACCTACTGGTACCACTCGCACCTGCACAGCGCCGAGCAGCTCGAACGCGGGCTGTACGGGACGCTGGTGGTGGAGGAGGCGCAGCCGGTCCCGGTGGACCGCGAGCTGACCTGGGTGCTCGACGACTGGCAGTTGCTGCGGGACGGTCGGCTCAATGAGTCGTTCGGCAATGCCCATGACATGGCGCATGCCGGGCGCATCGGCAACGTCGTCAACGTCAACGGCGTGGTGGCACCCCAGATCGCGCTGCGCGCCGGCGAGCGCGTGCGGCTGCGGCTGCTCAACGCCGCCAACGCGCGCATCTTCGCGCTGCAGTTCGACGGCCATCGCCCGCTGGTGATCGCACTCGATGGCCAGCCGGTCGCCGCGCACGAGCCGGCGCGTGGCCGGGTCGTGCTGGCGCCGGGAATGCGTTGCGACCTGCTGCTCGACGCCTCGGGCCGGCCGGGTGAGCGCTACGCCGTCGGCGACCTGTTCTCGCCGCGCGCGGCCTACGACCTGCTCCACCTGGCGTATGAACCCGAACCGCTGCGGGCCCGGCCGCAGTCCGGGCCGCTGATCCTGCCACCCAATCCGCTGCCCGAACCGGACCTCGCCGCGGCGCAGGTGCACGAGGTCCGCTTCGAAGGGGGGATGATGGGGACGCTGCACCGCGCGCTGCTGGACGGCCGGCCCACCGACATGATGAGCCTGCTGCGCGCCGGCAAGGCCTGGGCGGTGAACGGTGTCGTCGCCGACGGACATCGAATGGAGCCGATGCTGACGCTGCCGCGCGGCAGTTCCCATGTGCTGCGCATGCGCAACGATACCCGCTGGTTCCACCCGATCCACCTGCACGGCCACACCTTCCGCGTGGTCGGCCGCAACGGGCAGCCGACGCGGCACCGCGAGTGGCAGGACACGGTGCTGATGGCGCCGCAGGAGCTTGTGGAAATCGCCTTCGTGGCCGACAACCCCGGCGACTGGATGTTCCACTGCCATGTCCTGGAGCACCAGGAGGGCGGGATGATGGGGGTCCTGCGCGTCGCCTAGACACGCGCCGCACGAGAAGAGTCTGCTGCCTACACCGGGCCCGGCGCCGGCAGCACGGCATCGAGCGGCCGGCGCAGCGAGCGCGGCATGACCGGTCCGCGCCCGAAACGGATCACCAAGTGCGGGCGCCAGCCGCCGATGGCGAGCCAGCCTGCGAGCTGCTGCCGCAGCGCGGGGACCTCGACCGGCTGGTTCAGGTGCGCGGTCCGCACGCCCAGCGCCGTCGCATGCAAGGCAAAGCGTTCGAACGCACGCCCCGCCTCGATCCATTGCTGCGGGCCGTCGCCGCGCGACGCGAACACGGCGATGCCGGCCGAACTGCGCACCTGCGCCGCGTACCTGTCGCTTTCGCTCTTCGGGGTGACCGCGAAGTCGAACAGCCGGCTGCCGAGCCAGCGCGGCAGGGCGGGATTGCCCGAGCAGCGGGAGAACAGCCCGTCGCCGGTGCGGACCGCCTCGGACTCGCCGAAGCGGATCCACGCCTTCAGTTCGGCGACGAACCCCGGATCGCGCCACTGGGCCTCGTTGCCCTGGGTGACCAGGGCCAGGACCTGTTCCAGCGCGTTGCGGTCGGTCAGGAGCAGCGGCTGGATCCCCGGGCGGCTGCCGGCATGCGACAGTTCCTTGAGTTCGGCCGGCAGCAACGGCCTGCCGTCGAACTCGCCCCGGGTGGACTGGCGGGTGGTGATCGCGTGGAACAGGTCCGAGCTCGCCGGCCGCATCGGCTCCAGCATGACCTCGATGCGGTCGTCGCGCGGCTCGGCATGCGCCATGAAGCCGTGCGCCGCTGCCGCCTGCACCATGTTCTCGACGGCGCAGCCGAGCGACACGAACAGGTGGTGATCGTCCGGATCGACCACCGGGCAGCGGCGGGCGAAGTCGGGCCGGACCGTGATCGAGCGGGAGGCGAGCCGGAACTTCCAGCATTGGGTGTTGTGGCTGGACGGCGCCAGGGTGGCGCAGCGCACCAGTTCGCGCATCACCGCGCCATGCGGCCGCGCCGCCGGCGCGACAGCGCGCCAGGTGTCGCTCGCCGCCTGCTCGTAACCCGACCCGCCGGTCCCCGAGCACGCCGCGAGCGCGCCGGTGCCGGCCAGTACGGACGCGGACCGGAAAAAGTTCCTCCTGGTGGCCATGGCGGGCGTGAACGGGAGCATGCTTGTAACCGCTCGCGAGCCGTTGGACCTGTCCTGCCTCAAGGAGGCGCGTTGCGCGGGCTGGTCAGGCCGCCAGCGCCTGCAGCCGCGCCGCGGCTTCCCGCTTGCCCATGCCGCGCAGCTCGGCGATCCGCGGCAGGTGGCGCGCGCGGGGGCGGATCTTGCCCGACTCCCATTTGTAGACCGACTGGCCGGACGCCCCGATCAGGGCGCCGAACGCTTCGGCGGAAAGCCCCAGCCGCTTGCGCTGCGAAGCCAGTCCCTTCGCGCTGAAGCGCAGCTTCAGGTCGGCCTCCTCGTCGGCGGCGACAGCGGGAGCCTCGCGTCCCGGCCGCGCGAGGCGTTTGACCTGCTGTTCGAGTGCGCCGATCCGCCGCTTCAGGCGCGCGATCTCGCCGCGATAGGAGGCGCTGGCCTTCTTCAGGCCCTGCAGTTCCGCGCGCAGTTCACGGCGCGCGACCCGAGCGATCTCGCTCTTGAGCATGCTTGCGAGGTTAGCCATGGCGCCATTGTGCCCCTGATGAGCGGCGCTGTCTTGGCCCCGGCCCGCCGGTCACCAGGGGTCGACGAAGCGCGCCGTCGGGCCGCCGCGACGGGTGGCCGACGCCAGCCCCCGCGCCAGCCAGTCACGTGTGTCGGCCGGATCGATCACCGCGTCGATCTCCAGCGTGGCGGCCATGTTCATCGCCTGTCCGTTCTCGTACTGGCGGGCCACCAGCTGCCGATAGAGCGCCTCGCGCGCCTCGCCCTCGGCGGCCGCTTCGAGTTCCTTGCGGAATCCGAGCTTCACCGCGCCTTCGAGCCCCATTGCACCGAACTCGCCGGTCGGCCAGGCGATCGTGAACACCGGCGCGTCGAAGCCGCCGGCGGTCATCGCCTGGGCACCCAGCCCGTAGCCCTTGCGCAGCACCACGGCGAAGAAAGGCACCGACAGGTGCGCCGCCGCGACGAACATGCGGCAGCAGTGGCGCACCTGCGCTCGCGCCTCGATGTCGGGACCGACCATGAAGCCTGGCGTGTCCGTCAGCGAGACGATCGGCAGGCCGTGGGCGTCGCACAGCTGCATGAAGCGCGAAGCCTTGTCGGCCGCCTCGGGATCGATCGCACCGCCCAGGTGGCGCGGGTTGTTGGCCATGACGCCGACCGGCCGGCCTTCGATGCGTGCCAGGGCCGTGACGATGCCGCCGCCGAAACCGGCCCGCAGCTCCAGCAGCGAGCCGGTGTCCACCAGTCCGCGCAGCACCGTGTGCACGTCGTACACCCGCAGCCGGTTTTCCGGGACGGCGTGGCGCAGCGCCCGCTGGTCGGCGCAATCCCAGTGGGCGAGCCGTCCCTGGAAGTAGGACAGATAGCGGCGCGCCGCCGCGACCGCCTCGGCCTCGTCGGCCACCAGCAGGTCGACCACGCCGTTGCGCGTCTGCACTTCGGCCGGGCCGATCTCCTCCGGCTTGAAGGCGCCCAGGCCGCCGCCCTCGATCATCGCCGGGCCGCCCATGCCGATGTTGCTGGCGCGGGTGGCGATGATCACGTCGGCGCAGCCGAGCAGCGCCGCGTTGCCGGCGAAGCAGCGGCCGTGCACCACGCCCACCACCGGGACCTGCCCCGAAAGCGCGGCAAACTGGCTGAACGTGTGGTTGTTGAGGCCGGCCACCACCGGCATGTCGACGTCGCCGGGCCGGCCGCCGCCGCCTTCGGCGAACAGCACCACCGGTAACCGCAGCTGGTGCGCCAGCCCCAGCATGCGATCCTTCTTGTGGTGGTTGCGCATGCCCTGCGTGCCGGCCAGCACCGTGTAGTCGTACGCCATCACGACGCAGCGCGAACGTTCCGGCCCGAAGTCGCCGGCGTTCACGGTGCCGATGCCGGTCACCATGCCGTCGGCGGGCGTGTTGGCGATGAGGTCTTCCCGAGCCCGGCGGCGCGTCTGCGCGGCGACGGCCAGTGCCCCGTACTCGATGAAACTGCCTTCGTCGCAGAGGTCGGCCAGGTTCTCCCGCGCCGTGCGGCCGCCGGCGGCATGCCGCTTCGCCACGGCCTGTGGCCGGTTGGCATCCAGCGTGAAGGCGTGCCGATCGATCACGCGCTGCAGATCGGGCCGGATGGCATCCGGGTCGGCCGCCGCGCCCTCGTCCACGTGCGTCGCCGCGTCTTCGCCGGCGTCTTCCAGCACCAGCAGCACGTGCCCGTCCGCCACGTAGTCGCCGGGCTCCGCGCCTACCTGCAGCACGCGGCCGCTGGCTGGCGCATGGACCACGTGTTCCATCTTCATCGCTTCCAGCACGGCCACCGGCGCGCCGGCCGCCACCCAGTCGCCTTCGGCCACCTCGAGTTCCACCAGCCGGGCCGCCATCGGCGCGCGCACCGCCGCCTGCCCGTTCGCGAGCACCGCCTCTTCCGTCGTCTGAGCGAGCCCGCCGGGCAGCAGTTGCGGGCGTGGCCGCGCGAACGCCTGCGCTTCGTCCAGCAGCTGAGCCAGGGCCGCTTCGACGAAGCCGGTGTCGACCTGCTGCTGCTCGAACTGCGGCCGCGCCGCGATGGCCTGCAGCAGCGGCAGGTTGGTTGCGAGGCCCTCGATGCGACACTCGGCGAGCGCCCGCCGCGACCGTCGGACCGCATCGGCGAACGACGGCGTGCGCGAGTGCACCACCAGCTTGGCCAGCAGCGGGTCATAGTGCGGCGAGTGCGCGGCGCCGGCGACGGCATGGCTGTCGACGCGGATGCCGGGACCGGCGGGCAGTTCCAGGTGCTCGATCCGCCCCCCGGCGGGCCGCGCCGTGCCGTCCGCCTCCAGGATCTCGGCGTTGATGCGCCACTGGATGGCGAAGCCGAGTGCCGGTGGCGGGTGCTGCGGATCGAGCCCGATTTCGCCCAACCGCGCCCCCGCGGCGACGGCGATCTGCAACTGCACCAGGTCGAGCCCCGTGACTTCCTCGGTCACGGTGTGCTCGACCTGCAGCCGCGGGTTGGCCTCGATGAACACGAAGGGCAGTTCGCCGTCGACGTCCTGGACCAGGAACTCGAAGGTCGCGAGGCTGCGCAGGCGGGCGGCGCACGCCAGCGCGAGGGCGGCCTGCTCCAGTTGCGCGCGCCTGGGCGCCGCCAGCGTCGGACTCGGGGCGATCTCGACCAGCTTCTGGAAGCGCCGCTGCAGCGTGCATTCGCGCTCGCCCAGGCTGATGGCTTCCACGCCGTCGCCCAGCACCTGCACCTCGACGTGGCGCGCGTGCCGCACCAGCCGCTCCACGTAGACGCCCGGCACGCCGAACGACTTTGCTTCCGACACGCAGCGCGCGTACGCGCCCGGCAGGTCCTGGGCAGCGGTGACGACGCGCATGCCGCGGCCGCCACCGCCGCCCAGGGCCTTGATCACGATCCCGGCGCCGCCGTGGGCGGTGAAGAACGCGAGGGCCTCTTCGAGGCTGACGGCGCCGGCGCTGCCGGGGAGGACACTGACGCCGCACTGGCCGGCCAGCGCCCGGGCGCGCACCTTGTCGCCGAAGAGGGCGAGCTGCTCGGGCGTCGGACCGATGAAGGCGATGCCTGCCTGCTCGCAAGCCTGCGCGAAATCCGCACGTTCGGCCAGGAAGCCGTAGCCCGGATGCACTGCGTCGCAGCCGTGCTCGCGCGCGATGGCCAGCAGCCGCGCAATGTCGAGGTACGCGGCCGGGCCGCTGCCGCCGAGCGCGGCCGCGGCGCTGGCGTGCCGCAGCTGCGGCGCCTGCGCATCGTCGTCGGCGAACACGGCGACGCTGGCGATGCCGAGGTCGCGCATCGCGCGCACCAGGCGCAGGGCGATTTCGCCCCGGTTGGCGATCAGGATTTTCTGGAACATGCGTGGCCCCGTGGCGTGGTGCGGACGAGCATGATGCGCCGCCCGCGGATGGTGGCATCGCGCCGCGGGCGAGGGCTGTCACGCCCGCGTCAAGGCGGCACAATCGGCGCATGACTCCCTTCGTTCCCCTGATCGAAGCCACCCGCGGCGGCACGCCCGAGTGCCTGCACTTCGGCGCCGTGGCGGTCGCCGACGTTCACGGCCACGTGCTGGCGCATGCGGGCGATCCGCGACTGGCCACCTTCACGCGGTCCACGCTCAAGGCGCTGCAGGCGCTGCCGTTCATGCAGGCCGGCGGCCCGCGCGCCCTCGGCTTCACGCGCGAGCAGGTGGCGATGCTGTGCGCCAGCCACAGCGGCGAGGCAATGCACGTGCAGCAGGTCGACGGCATGCTGCACAAGGCGGGGCTGTCGTATCGCCAGCTCCAGTGCGGCTGCCACGTGCCGTTCTTCGTCGAGCTGGGCCAGGCCGCCGAGCCATACGACGAGCGGCATCACAACTGCAGCGGCAAGCACTCGGGCTTCCTCGCCTGCTGCGTGCAGCACGGCTGGTCGGTCCAGAACTACCTGGCGCCGGAGCATCCGCTGCAGCAGGCGATCCGCCGCGACGTGGCGCGGGCCCTGGGCATGGCGCCCGACGCGATGAAGATGGGCGTCGACGGCTGCTCGGCGCCCAATTACGCCGTGCCGCTGGCGAACCTTGCCGCCGGCTATGCGCGGCTGGCGAGCGGCGAGGACGACGCGCAGTTCGGCGCCAGCTTCGCGCACCTGGCCGACGCAATGACGGCGCATCCGGAACTGGTCTCCGGGACCGGACGCAACGATCTCGCGTTCATGCGCGCCGGGCGCGGCGACTTCATCAGCAAGGCGGGCGCCGACGGCATGCAGGTGGTGGCCAGCCGCAGCCGGCGCGAAGCGGTGGCCGTGAAGATCGCCGACGGCAGCAAGGTCGCCGCGGCGGCCGCGACGGTGGCGGTGATGGACCAGCTCGGCTGGCTCGACGAGCAGCAGCGTGAGGAACTGCGGCCCTGGCGTGCCGAGGTCATCACCAGCATCCGCGGCGCCGCCGTCGGGGCGCGGCGGGCGGTGTTTGCGCTGCAGCCTTAGGCAAGCCGCGTCATCGCCGCGAAATCCGGCATGGCGCCACTCGCGAAGCCGGTGCACTGCAGCGATCCCAGCGCGATGCGCCCGCCCGCGATGCGCAGGCGCACGGCGCCATGGCTGCGCTCGTACAGGTCCGGATGGGCGGCGAGGAAGGCGTCCTGCTCGGCTTGCGGCTGCGCCGCCATGCCGTTGACGTAGTAGTGGCCATTGCGCTCGACATGGGCGATGCCCAGCAGGTTCACCAGCGCGAGGTCCTGTTGCACCGACAGCCCGGCCTGCGTGGTGAGATCCTCCGCCGACATGAAGTAGCGCGGCTCGCCGGCCTCGGCGTTCCATCGCGCGCAGCGTGCGGCATTCAGCACCGACTTGTAGAACCCCTTGCAGGTCTTGGACGACACGCCGGCGTAGCCGCGCTCGCGAGCCTGCACGAAGGTGCCCAGTTCGCCATCGGACTCGTCGATGATCACCGGCTTGCCCAGTTGCGCGCCCCGCAGGTCGGCCTGCAGCGCCAGCTTGCGCGCGATCGGCTGCTCGATGAAGAGGATCGACTGCCACAGCCGCGCCAGCGCCGGCCGGGCGCGCAGGCCGGCCACGAGTTCGGCGACGCCGGCGGCATCCGAGTACTGCTCGTTGCCGTCCAGGCTGGCGAAATAGGGATGCGGCAGGCGATCCAGCACCGCCGCGATCGCTTCCAGCCGTGCCAGGTCGGCATCGATCTGCCCGCCGACCTTCAGCTTGAAGTAGCGATGCCCCCAGGCAGCGATCACTTCTTCCAGCGTTTCCGGCAGGCCGTCATTGACACGCTCGTGCGCGTCGGCGGCCGTGATCGCGTCGATCATGCCCACCGTGTGCCGCGCCTCGATCGAGCCGGACGGTTGCAGCCGCGCGAGGAAAGCATCGAAGTCGAACGGCGCGAACTCGGGATGGGCGGCGCCCATGCCCGGCAGGTTGCCGCGCAGCGCCTGCGCGAACGACGCGCCCCGGCTGCGGCACAGCGCATCGAGCACCGCGCGGTCGATCAGCGCCGGCCCGTAGCTGGCCAGCAGCGGGTTGAAGCCGCGCGCCTGCGCCGCCGCGAGATGTCCGCCGTGGTGCCGCGCGAAGTGGCCGAAGGCCGTGGCCGGCGCGGCATCGGACAGGTACGCCTCGCGCGCCATGCGCAGCACGTCGCGCAGCTGGTCGAAGTTGTCCTCGTTGGACAGCTGCAGGTTCTTGTCGAACCACTTGGGCGCCATCATCTCGGCGGCGGCGCCCCAGGCACTGGCGCCGTCGGCGAGTTCGATGCGCGCGCGCGCGAACGCCTGCGGACATTCGCGCAAGGTGACGACGCCGAAGCGGAACGGCAGCCGCAGGACGACCGGGCGCTCGTAGAGTTCGATCTCGCGGATGCGAAAGCGCGGCGCGTCAGCCATGGTGGTCCAGACCTTCGACGATGCCTTTCAGGTAGCCGATGGCGCGGGCGGCGCAGCCCGGACCGTCCGGCACGTAGTCGAACGGCTCCACCGCGACCACGCCCTTGTACTGGCCGGCGCGCTGCAGTTGCAGCAGCTTGTCGAGGATGGGAGCGAACGCCATCTCGCCCTGGCCCGGTCCGCGCCGGTTCGGATCGTTCACCTGGACGTGGGCCACGTGGCCGGTTGGCACCCAGTGCGCCAGCAGGTCGGGGATCGAAGCCTTCTCCATCTGGCCGGCCGCGCTGCAGTCGATCATCGTCTTCAGGCCCGGCGAGCCGACCTCGTCGACGATGCGAACGGCTTCGGCCACGGTGTGGATCAGGTTGGTCTCGCGGGTGGACAGCGGCTCGATGCAATAGACCACCCCGGCCTTGGCGGCCGTGCTGCCCACCTGCGCGAAGCAGTCGGTCGCCCGCGCCAGCGCCTCCTCGCGGGTGGAACCGGGCGGGATCGAGCGCTGCTTGGGCGAGCCGTGCACCAGGTACTTGCCGCCCATCAGCGCGCACAGTTCCACCAGCCGGCGCATGAAGGCCACCGTGCGCTCGCGCACGGCCTGGTCCTCGGCGACGATGGACAGCCCGGCCGGCGCCACCAGCAGCCAGTGCAGGCCGTCGATGGTGAGTCCCTGGTCCTGTGCCATCCGGCGGAACGCGGCGGCCTGCGCGTCGGTGATGTGCTCGGGGTTGTCGGCCAGCGTGAAGGGCGCCACTTCGAGGCCGTCGTAACCGAGCGTGGCCGCCAGCCGGCACTGCTGGTCGAACGGCATCGGCTGCAGCACCTCGTTGCAGAGCGAAAAGCGCAGCCGGCCAGCGCCGGCGGACGGAACGGTCATGTGGTTTCCAGGCGAGGTCTGCGGCTGAAGAAGCGGCGCACCGTGGGCAGGCGCAGCAGCACGATCAGCACGATGGTCGTCGCGAGCACGGCCGAAATCGGCCGCGTGATGAAGGGCAGCAGGTCGCCGTCGGACAGCACCAGCCCGCGGCGGAAGTTCTTCTCCAGCAGGTCGCCCAGCACGATGCCCAGCACCAGCGGCGCCATCGGGTAGCCGTACTTGCGCAGCGCGAAGCCGACGAGGCCGAAGGCGACCATCACCCAGACGTCGAACAGCCGCGAGGCAAGGGCGAACGTGCCGATCGTGCACAGCACCATCAGGATCGGCACGATGATGGTGGTGGGCACGCGCAGCACCTGGATCAGGAATTTCGTCAGCGTCAGGCCGTAGATCAGGATGCCGAGCGTCGCCAGCATCATCATCGCCACCACGTCGTACACGAACTGCGGCGACTCGATCATGATCATCGGTCCCGGCTTCACGCCGTGGATCAGCATGGCCGCCATCAGCACCGCCGCCGGCGCGGAGCCGGGAATCTGCAGCGTCAGCACCGGGATGATCGCGCCGGGCACGCAGGCGTTGTCGCCGGTTTCGGCGGCCATCAGGCCTTCCACCGAGCCCTTGCCGAACTGTTCCTTCTCGCGGCTCGCGCGCTTGGCGGCCGCGTAGGAGGACCAGGCGGCCACGTCCTCCCCGACGCCCGGCACGATGCCGATGAACGTGCCGATCACGCCGGAGCGCAGGATGGTGCGCCAGTAGCGCAGCACGTCGCGGATCTTCGGGATCACGGAGTCGAGGCCGCTGATGTTGACCGGAGGGCGGCGCTCCTGCATCGCCACCAGGATCTCGGCGAACCCGAACGCGCCGACCAGCGCCGGCACCAGCGAGATGCCGCCGGCGAGGTCGCGGTTGCCGAAGTTGAAGCGCTCGAAGGCGTGAATGCCGTCCTGGCCGATGGTGGCGATGAAGAGGCCCGCGAAACCGGCGATCCATCCCTTGAGCGCATCGCCGCCGGTGAGCGTGGCCGAGATGATGACACCGAACACCGCCAGCCAGAAGAATTCGTAGGCGCCGAATTTCAGCGCCACTTCACCCAGCAGCGGGGTGAACAGCGCCAGGAAGAACATGCCGATCAGCGTGCCGAGCACCGAGCCGCTGGTGGCGATGCCCATGGCCCGGCCCGCCATGCCTTGGCGCGCCAGGGCATAGCCGTCCAGGCAGGACGCAGCGGACGCCGGCGTCCCCGGGATGTTCAGCAGGATGGCGCTGCGGCTGCCGCCGTAGATCGCGCCGACGTACGTGCAGATCAGGACCAGCAGCGCCTGCGACGACGGCAGCTTGAGCGTGAGTGTCGTCATGAGCGCCACGCCCATGGTCGCCGTGAGGCCCGGCAGCGCGCCGATGACCACGCCGACCAGGGTCGAGGCCAGCACGAAGAAGATCGACTCCGGCGTGAGAAAGCCCGCCAGCGAGTGCCCGAAGGCGATCAGTCCCTGGAACATTGGATGGATGTGCCCCTAAGGCAGCCTGACGTAGAAGATTTCCTGGAACGCGAACGAGATCGTCGCACTGGTGGCGACGCCACAGGCCAGCGCCAGCAGCAACTGGCGCGCCGTGCTGCGTCCGAGGCCGGACTGCCGCCGGCGGTCGAAGAAGAAGATGAAGGCCGTGACGAACACGCCCGTGGCCAGCCAGAACGGCAGCCCGTGGCCGACGAACACGACGGAGTACGCCAGCATCGCGGCCATGACCAGCGCCGTGTACGTCCAGCCGCTGCGGGCGGCGGGCTTCGCCGGGCCCAGCGCGCCGCGGCGGATCGAGCGGACCGCCAGCATGATGCCGAGCAGCAGCACGGCGCTGCCGAGCAGGCCGGGCACGAGGCCCGGCACTTCGTACTTGTTGATGTGCAGGTGCTCGAGGCGGTCCATGCGCCAGGCGCCGATCGCGATGGCCCCCCCGACGGCCATCCAGACGAGGGCGGAGACGAGGTCGGCGCGCGCCGACACCTCGCCCTCGGGGGCGGACTCCATGCTCACCGCGGGTCAGGGCTTGGGAATGCCGACCGTGTCCGGCGCGACCTTGGTCTTGCCCGTGGAGTGCAATAGCCAGGCGTTGGCCTGGATCGCCGGCATCGCCGCGGCCAGCGCGGCATCGCCCGCGACCGGCGCGAACAAGGCGCCCTTGTTGGTCGCGTAGGCCTTGATCGCGGCGTTCTTCGCGATGTTCTCGGTCCAGATCTTCTGCACCGTGCTCACCACCTCGGCCGGCACGCCCTTGGGAATGAAGATGCCGAAGTAGTTGGCCGCCGCCTTGAAGCCGGGGATGGTCTTGCTGATCGGCTCGATGGTGCCGAAGCCTTCGATCTCCAGCGGCTTGTCGGACACCGTGGCCAGCGGACGGATGCGCTTGCCGCGGATCATCTCGGCCTGCTCCACCGCCAGCTGGGTCGTCAGGTCTGTTTCGCCCGACACCGTCGCGACGACGGCGGGGTTGCCGCCGTCATAGGTGACGTGGCGGTACTTGACGCCGGTCGCGCGCGAGATCGCTTCCATGGCGTTGTGGCCGCCGGAGGTAACGCCGGCGGTCGCGACCTTCACCTCGCCCGGCTTGGCCTTCATCGCGTCGAGCAGTTGCTGCATGTTCTGGTACGGCGTGTTGGCGCCGACGCCGACGACGGCGATGTTGGCCACGCTCAGGAACAGGTGCCAGTCCCTGGCCGGCACGTCCAGCATGCCCAGCGCCTGGTAGGCCCCCAGGTCCTGCGCCGCGCCGGCGGCCCAGGTGTAGCCGTCCTTGGGCGCTTCCCACGCGTTCTTGGTGCCGATCGAGCCGGACGCCCCCGGCTGGTTGACGATGATGATCTTCTGCCCCAGCACCTTCTCGAGCTCCGCCGCCGTCACGCGGGTGATCTGGTCGGTCGAGCCGCCGGCGGCCCACGGCACGACCAGGTTGATCGGCTTGGTCGGCTTCCACTGGGCGGCCGCCGGCAGTGCGAAGCCGAGCGCCAGGGCGGCCAGGGACACGGAACGCAGGAAAAAGCGCTTGTTCATGGGGTCTCCAGTTGAGGGCCTCCGGCCCTAATTCCCTAAACGGTTAATTGGGACTCTAGAGAACCCCGCCGGGGCTGTCAACGACGAAACCCCGGGGTGCGGCGCGCGCGCAAATACCTCGTCGCGAGGCGGTGCTCGCGACGAGGTGGGGCCCGGCTTCAGTCGCGCCGGCGGCGCAGCAGGTACACCGCCAGCGCCGTCACCGCTCCGGCGATCGCCGCCTTGCGGATGAACCCGGCGCGGTTGTGGCGCCACTCCGAGGCCATGCCCATCTCGCGAAAGACGTTGGGCACATGGCCGTGCGCCAGGTCCTCCAGCAGGCCTTCGCCGACGTTGACGCGATCGGCCGCCAGCAGGATCAGCCAATGGCGGAGGTCGTTCTCGCTGTAGCGGAACGCCAGGGCGCGCATCTTCCCCGACAGACCCGATGGCGGCACGGTGCTGCCGAACACCGGCGTCATGCCGGGCCGCTCGTTCGAGTGGAACACGGTGACGTGCCGCGGCTGCGGCGCCGGCTCGTCCCAGTGGACGTTGTGCAGCCGCGGCGGCGTGCGCTCCATCGGCACCGCGGGCCGGTTCGCCGGATCCAGGTCGGCGCCCCATCCGGGGACGTCGGTGGGCCGGTGGGCTTTCTGCCTTGCGTCGGGATCGGTCTTTTCCGCGTAGACGCGGTCGTTGGCCAAGGTCGGGCTGTCCATTTGATTCCTTTCAGTGCACCGTCGGCATCACCAGCACGGGCTTGATGCAGTTGTCCAGCTTGCTCGAGAAGATGTGATACGCGTCGCCGATGTCTTCCAGCGGGATGCGGTGGGTGATCACCTCGCCCGGCTTGACGCGGCCGGCCTGGATGTGCTCGATCAGGCGCGGCAGGTGGCGCTTCACGCTCGCCTGGTTCATCCGCAGGGTGAGGCCCTTGTTGAGCGCATTGCCGATCGGCACGGCGTTGAACGTGGGACCGTACACGCCCACGATCGAGACCGTGCCACCCTTGCGTACGGAGTTGATGCACCAGTGCAGCGCGGTGGCCGATCCCGCCTGCAATGGCAGCACCACGCCGGTGAGGTGCTGCATCGCGTTGCCTGCGGCCTCGCAGCCGACGGCGTCGATGCAGACGTCGGCGCCGAGCCAGTCGGTCATGCGCTTGATGTGGATCGCCATGTCGCCCACTTCCTTGAAGTTGATGACCTCGCAGTTGGCGAAGTTCTTCACGAACTCCAGCCGGTACTCGACGTGGTCGACCACGATCACGCGGCCGGCGCCCATCCACCATGCAGACTTTGCGGCAAAGATTCCAACCGGTCCCGCGCCGAACACGACCACGGTGTCGCCTTGCTGGATGCCGCCCATCTCGGCCGCCTGGTAGCCGGTGGGGAACGCGTCGGTGAGCAGCACCGCGTCGTCGAGGTCGATGTCGGATGGGATCACGGTGGGTCCGACGTCCGCCATCGGCACGCGCACGTACTCGGCCTGGCCGCCGTCGTACCCGCCGGCGGTGTGGGAGTAGCCGTAGATCGCCCCCACGGCGGTGGCCGACGGATTGGTGTTGTGGCAATTGCCGTAGAGCTCTTTCTGGCAGAAGAAGCACGAGCCGCAGAAGATGTTGAACGGCACCAGCACGTGGTCGCCGCGCTTGACGTTGCGCACCGACGGCCCGACCTCCTCGACGATGCCGGTGAATTCGTGGCCGAAGGTGGTGCCGACCCGGGTGTCGGGCACCAGGCCGTGGTACAGGTGCAGGTCCGAGCCGCAGATACACGAGCGCGTGACGCGCACGATGGCGTCGTTGGGGTGCTCGATCTGCGGCTCGGCCTTGTGCGAGGCGCGCACGCGGTACGGGCCGCGGTAGTTCATTGCCAGCATCGGCGGTTCCTTTCGTTCTTGAAGAGGTGGAAATGAAGGTCTCGGCAATCGCGGTGCCCGGCCGCACCCGCCCCACGATCGCGCGAGCCGATTCACAATGCGGCCGATGAAGAACATCTCCCTCATCGGCGCGCCGACCGACGTAGGCGCCAGCGTCCGCGGCGCGGGCATGGGACCGGACGCGCTGCGGGTCGCCGGCCTGGTCGAGGCCTTGCGCTCGCAGAAATTCGAAGTCCAGGACCTCGGCAACCTCGCCGGCCCGCCCAATCCGTGGGCTGCCCCCAGCGGCGGCCTGCGCCACCTCGAGGAAGTGACCGCGTGGAACCGCGCGGTGTTCGACGCGGTGGCCGCGGTGCTCGCCGCCGGCGATTTCCCGCTGCTGATGGGCGGCGACCACTCGGTGGCGATCGGCTCGATCAGCGCCGTCGCGCGCCATTGCCGCGCGGAGCGCAAGCACCTGCGCGTGCTGTGGTTCGATGCGCACACGGACGTCAATACCGAAGCGATCAGTCCCAGCGGCAATCTGCATGGCATGCCGGTCGCCTGCCTGCTGGGCCATGGGCCGCAGGCGCTGGTCGGCTGGAGCGGCGAGCGCGCGGCGCTGCGTCCCGAGGACATGGACTTCATCGGCATCCGCAGCGTCGACGCCGACGAGAAGGAGGCGATCCGGCTGCTGGGGCTGCAGGTGTTCGACATGCGGCACATCGACGAACACGGCATCCGCAACACGATGACGGAAGCGCTGCACGACATCGACGAAGGCACGCACCTGCACGTGAGCTTCGACCTGGATTGCCTGGACCCGATGGATGCGCCCGGCGTCGGCACCGGCGTGCGCGGCGGCCCGACCTATCGCGAGATGCAGTTGTGCATGGAGATGATCGCCGACACCGGCCGCCTCGGCTCGCTCGACGTGGTGGAGATCAATCCGGCGCTCGACGTGCGCAATCGCACGGCCGAACTGGCGGTGGAGTTCGTCCAGAGCCTGTTCGGCGCGTCGACGCTGGCGCGTTGAGCGCGCTACGCTGCCTGCGCCAGCTGCTGGTTGGCCGGGGCGGCACGGGCGCGGCGCGCGGCGCGCTCGTGCGCCACGTACTCCGGCTGGAAGCAGCGGCGCGAGCCGTCGGAAAAGGCGACGGTGACCTGCAGCGTGTTCGCCTCCTCGACGATCCCGCGCCCGTAGCGCCTGACCTTCACGATGTCGCCGCGGGCGAAGCTCGGCTCGTTGGCGGCCTCGGCGCCGCCGGCCGGCTGCGCCGCCAGGTGCGCCAGCACCGACTCGTGCGCCGCGATGCGGCGGCAGTTGTCGCAATTGCCGCAGCGCTCAAAGGGCACTTCGCCTTCCAGGTGTTCGAGCAGCACGCGCCAGCGGCACTGGCCCGTCTGCGCGTAGAAGACCATCCGCTCCAGGCCCTCGCGATCCTGCCCGCGCTTGGCGCGATAGGCCGCCATCAGGTGATCGAGCGCGTCGTGGTCGAGCCCGGGCTGCTCCAGTCGCAGGTTGCCGTCGGCGTCCTGGCTCGCGACCTTCTGCCGCCGCAGCAGGCCCAGCGCCACCTGCAGCTTGCTGCGCGGCCGCGCGAGCCGGCCTTGCAGCAGCGCGAGATTCCAGGCATCGCCATCGGGCGGCGGCTCGTGCAGCGTCGCGTACAGCGCCTGCGCGTCTTCCTCGGTCGGATAGCGCCCGGCCAGGAAGAACTGCTGCACCGCCTTGTCGCTGCGCAGGAACAGGAGCGTGCACACCGAATGCTCGCCGTCGCGCCCGGCGCGGCCGGCCTCCTGGTAATACGCTTCCAGCCCCGGCGGCAACTGGTAGTGCAGCACGAACCGGATGTCGGGCTTGTCGATCCCGAGGCCGAACGCGTTGGTGGCGACCATCACCCGGCAGCTGCCGCTCATGAATGCCTCCTGCGCCGCGTGGCGCTCGGCCGCGGGCAGCCGGCCGTGGTACAGCCCCACCGATTCCCCGGCGACGGCCAGCGCCTCGTGCAGTTCCTGCGCCGCCTTGATGGTGGCCGTGTAGACCAGTCCCGCACCCTCGCTGGCGGCGACGATCGCCACCGCGCGCGCCAGCTTGTCCGCCTCGCGCCCGACCTGCTCCACGCGCAGGTCGAGGTTGGCGCGGTAGCTGCCGGTGTCGACGAGACCGTCGGCCGGAATGTGCAATTGTTCCGAGACATCGCGCACGACGTCGTCGGTGGCCGTCGCGGTGAGCGCCAGCACCACGGGCTGCCCCAGGCGCTCGACGGCGGGCCCGATCTCGAGGAATGCCGGCCGGAAGTCGTGGCCCCACTGCGAGATGCAGTGCGCCTCGTCGACCGCGAGCAGGCTGACCGGGTGCCGCTGCAGCAGCGCCATGAATTCGGGCTCGGCCAGCCGCTCCGGCGTGGTCATCACGATCTTCGCCGAGCCGTCGGCCACGGCCGCCTCGGCCGCCCGCGCCTCGTCGCCATCCACGGCGCTGTTCAACTGCACGGCGGCGACGCCGAGTTCGCGCAGCGACTCGCACTGGTCCTTCATCAGCGCGATCAGCGGCGAGACGACCACCGTGCGGCCCCGCAGCAGGAGCGCGGGCAGCTGGTAGCACAGCGACTTGCCCGCGCCGGTGGGCATCGTGGCCAGCGTGGAGCGGCCGGCCAGGACGCGCTCGATCACCGCCTTCTGGCCCGGCCGCAGGCGGCTGAGCCCGAACGTGTCGCGCAGCACGTCCCGCAACCGGCGTCCAGGGTCCGCCGGCTTCCTGCGTGGCGCTGCCATCTTCAGCGGTCGCCGCCGTCTTCGTCGACGTCGTCCAGCGGTTCGTCGGCGTCGATGTCGGTGTACTCCCGGCCGTCGACGTCCTCTTCGGGAAAACCTTCGCCGCTGCCGGCGCGCACGATGCGGTCCGGCATGATGTCGCCGCCTTCGACGGCGTCGCCCGGCGTCACCGAGCCGCGCTCGCCGGTACCGACGGCGTCGCTGTCGGCATGCGCCTCGTGGGTGCCGATGGTGTCGCTGCCGCTGTCCGAGTTGTCGCTCGGGCCGAGCAGGTCGGCGTCGCGGCCGCTGGGGTGGGCCGGCGCCGGGTCGGCGCCGAGGATGCTGCTGTAGGCCATGTGTTCCTCCTGACGATGGTCACAGTGTGGCCAGGGTGCTGGGCCGTTTCAGTCGGAGACAGGGGCGCGGCTGCGTCAGCCGCCGCCGTGGTCGACGTGGGAATCCGGCTACGCGGGTGCCACGCATTGTCCGCAAGCCAATGCCCCATCCCCCGCGCGAACCCACGCCTTCCCGCACCAGCGCAAGTCACCCACGTCGGATGAGAAATGCCGCCGGGTGCGCCCCCGCCGCGCGTCATTTCTCACGCATCCTGGAAACATTACGATACGTGTAGTGACATCTGGAAACGAGCGGGGAATACTCGACCGTGAGGAGAGGGGGAGCTCTCTCGCCGATCCAGGAGTTACTCATGCAGTCTTGCCGTGCAATCGCGGCCCTTCCGGCCCGGTGCACTCCGGGCGGCCTTGTCGACGCGCGCCTGCAGGCCGTCCGCCGCCGGGCTGCGGCCGCGGTCCGCTGATGGCGGCCCCGCCTGCCCGCTCCCGCGGCCGGATGTTGCTGCTGGCCGCGCTGGTGGCGGCCTGGGCCGCCGTCGTCGTGGCCGTGTGGCGGCAGGGTCCCGTACCGGCACGGCCGGCCGCGTCGGCCCCTGACGTCCGGCCGGCGCCGGCACCGGCGCTGCCGGCGGCGAGCGGGACGCGCGGGTCTGCGCGATGAGCGTGACGGAGCCCGGCGCAATAACGCTTTCTTTGTAGAACAAGGATCAAGGACGCGCGGTTTTCGCGCCCGCCGCCGCGTTCCCCCGGAGCGGCCCCGGTGACATCTTGATACGTCTTTGGCAAGATGCTCGACGGTCGCCCAGGACGGTCGACGCTTCACCTCGAGGAGTTCCCATGCAGATTTCGCTCATCAGAAAGGCAGCGGTGGCGCTGTTCGTGGCGGCGCTCGGTGCTGCGGCGTCGGCGCAGATGACCATCGATTTTTCGAGCGCCCGCGGCATCGGCACCGCGTCCGACAGGGTGCTGGTCGAGAACATCCGGGTCCTGACACCCGGCCCGGCCGGCAGCAGCACGCCGGTCGAGAGCGGGTATAGCGTCGTCTTCAAGTTCGACCCGCAGTGGCTCTACCTCGTGCCCGAGGAAATCAGGCTGACGGAGGGCAGCGGCGCCACCACCTGCGCCAACGCGGAGGTCTCCGTGTACAACTCGGTTCAGGGCAGCACGGCGCCGATCGCCGGCGCCACGGTCACCATCGGCTCGCGTATCGCCACCACCAACGCGCAAGGGATCGCCGCCTTCAGCGGCCTGCCGGCGGGGCTGAACGCCGTCTCCGTCTACAACACCGGCTACCGGGCGGCGGCGCAGTCGACCCTGATGGGTTGCGCGGACACCAACAGGATGGCGGTGGCCCTGTCGCCCTCGTCGGGGCAGAGCGGCGGTCTCACGACCGGACAGTTCCGCGTGATCCTCACCTGGGGTGCCAATCCGGCGGATCTCGATTCGCACATGACCGGCGGCGTCAACGCGGACATCTGGACCCGCTGGCACCTGTATTACTCCGACAAGACCGCCGGCGGTGTCTGCAAGCTGGATGTCGACGACACCTCGTCCTACGGACCGGAAACCGTGACCTGCCCCGCCACCGGCAGCACCACCAGCCTGCCCGACGGCCTGTACCGCTACTCGGTGCACCACTACTCTGGTTCCGGCACCATCGGCACTTCGGGCGCCGGCGTACGGCTCGAATTCGCCAACGGCGCCGTCTACAACTACACGCCGCCGGCCGCCGGCTGGACGGGGTCGAACAACGTCTGGACCGTGTTCGAGCTGAGCGTCTTCAACGGCGTCGTCACGGTCGTCCCGGTGAATTCGATCACCGGCGGCGTCAGCAGCGGATCGGTGCGCGCGCCGAAGGTACCGTACGGCCAGCCCGAAGCGGCGCGGTTCTTCCAGGGACTGGCCAAGTAGACGGATGGCCGTCCCGCGTGCACGGGCGGGCCGCAGGGCGCTGGCCGGGGCCCTCCTCGCCGGGGCCACCCTGGCCGCGGCCTTCGTCTGGTGGGCCGGCCCGCCGCAGGATGTGCCTCCGATCGCGCCGGCTCCCCCCGCCCCGCGCTACGTGGCGCCGGCGCTGGTCCATTCGGCGGCCACGGCGGCGGCCGAGGAGGCCGACGGCGACGCCATGCCGCAAGTGCGGATCCCGCCGGGCAGCGCGGGGAACGATCCCTTCACGGCCGCGCTGGCCGCGGCGCGCACCGTGCCGCCCCCGGTGCCCCCCCCGGCCATCGTGCAGGCGAAGTCGTTCGAGGAGGCGATCGCCGCGATGCGCGCGGCCCGGGGCGAAGCGCCGCCCGCAGCTGCAGTCGTCAGTCCGTTCGGCGCCCGGTAGGCGCGGTAGGCGCGGCCGCGCGTCCGCGCGTCCAGATATCATTCGCATCCCTCACCGGGCACCGCGCGCCAGCGCGGCCGCGCCCCGCCGTGCCAGCCCCGATTGCCTCACTCACCCATGAACGAATCCCCGACCGCCGACCAGCCGGCAATCGATGCCGCGCAGCAAGCCGCGCCCGCGCCCGCGGTCGACCCGCAAGCGCCCCCGCCGCGCGAGAAGAAGCGTGGTGCCGCCCGGGCAGCCGAGGTGCAGCCGACGCTCGAGAAGCTGGCCGGTTTCTACCCGCATCTGTTCGGGGCCGTGTTCCGGCCGCTCAAGCGCGGCATCTTCCAGGACCTGCTCGAGGCGCATCCCGACGCGTTCGACAAGGATGCGCTGAAGGAGGCGCTGTCGTTTCATACCCGCTCGAGCCGTTACCTCACGGCCGTGGCGGCCGGCCAGCAGCGCCACGACCTGCAGGGCCAGCCGGTGGAAGCAATGGCGCCCGAGCACGTGCATCACGCCTTGCTCGAAGTGTTCCGGCGCCGCCAGGCGCGCGGCGGCGAAGACCTGAGGCCGAAGCTGCGCGACCGCATCGTGCAGGCGTTCGAGGCGTCCGGGCTTTCCGCCGAGGACTATGGCCAGCTGGTGCGCGGGCGCGACGAGTCGGCCAACGCCTTGCTCGACGAGGCGCTGGCGATCGCGGCCGAGCGGCGCGCGAAGGACGAGGCGCTGCTGCGCGCCTTCGAGGCGAGCGGCGGCGCCAGCGTGGAAGCCTTCGCGCAGATGTACGGGCTGGACCCGCGCGCCGCGGCCGCGTCGCTGCAGCGGGCGCGGCGCAGGAAATGATGCGCGCGGCGACTGGTTACGCGCCGAGGCCCAGCCCGGCCAGGTAGGCGTCGATGGCCTGCCGGCCGGCCGCTTCCAGCTGGAACTCGCCGGGATCGAGCAGCCAGTCCTGGATCAGTCCGGCCACCAGCGCGTGCAGGCCGCGGGCCGCGGCGATGGCCGGCATCCGCAGGCGCCGTCCGCGCGCGATGGCGCTGCGCTGCAGCGCCTGCTTCATCAGCACCACGCTGCGCCGGCGCGCGTCCAGGTGGCGCTCCCGCACCTTGCCGAGCGCGTCGATGTATTCCACTTTCTGCGTGGCGACCTCGAAGACGCGCCGCGTCTGCGGATCGGTGGCGGTGCGGCGCAGCGCGGCCAGCAGCGCCGCGCGCAGGCGCGGCAGCGGGTCCTCGCTCGCCGCGCCGCGGGCCTGCGGGAGCGCATCCTCCAGCGGCAGGGTGACGCGGTCCATCATGGCGTTGAACAGGTCGGCCTTGTCCTTGAAGTGCCAGTAGACTGCACCGCGGGTGGCGCCGGCGGCGGTGGCGATGTCGTGCAGCGAAGTGCCCGACACGCCTTGCGCCTGGAACAGGCGCTCCGCCGCGTCGAGCAGCGACTCGCGGGTCGCCAGGGCGTCTTCCTTGGTGCGGCGGGGCATGCGGCGAGTATACATTCATGAATGCATGTATACTGCGGCGCTTTCCGCGGGCGCGCCAGCCCGGCCGGAAGCGCGTGCGCGACCGGAGTCAAGAACACCGCCTGAGGAATCCGATGCCTGCCTTGTCCGCGAACCCGAGGCCCCTGTCCGTTCTTGCCGCCGCGCCGCGCACGGCCGCGCTGCTCGCCGCGTTGCTGCTGGCCGCCTGCGGGCAGGACGCCGCCAAGGGCAATGCACCGGCCGGCGCCGCCGCCATGCCGCCGCCGGAAGTGGCGGTGGTCAAGGTGGCGCCGGGCGAGGTCGGCCTGGTCACCGAGCTGCCCGGCCGGCTCGAGGCCTCGCGCGTCGCGCAGGTGCGCGCGCGCGCCGCGGGCATCGTGCAGAAGCGCCTGTTCCGCGAAGGCAGCGACGTGCGCGCGGGCCAGCCGCTGTACCGCATCGACCCGGCGCCGTATGCGGCGGCCAGCGCCAGCGCGCAGGCGGCGCTGATGCGGTCGCAAGCCAATCTCGGGCAGGCCACCGCCCTCGCCGAGCGCTACAAGCCGCTGGTGGAGGCGAACGCGATCAGCAAGCAGGAATATGCCAACGCGGTGGCGGCGCAGAAGGCCGCCGAGGCCGAGGTGGCAGCAGCTCGCGCCGCCGTGCAGACGGCGCAGATCAACCTGGGCTACGCGTCGGTCGTGGCGCCGATCGGTGGCCGCATCGGCCGCGCCCTGGTCACCGAAGGCGCGCTGGTGGGGCAGGGCGAGGCGACGCCGCTGGCCGTCATCCAGCAGATCCACCCCATGTACGTCAATTTCACGCAGCCGGCCGCCGACGTGCTGCGGCTGCGCCAGGCGCTGGCTCAGGGACGCCTGAAGCGGGCTGCCGGCGCCGAGGGCGCGCTGGTGCGCGTGGTGCTCGAAGACGGCAGCGAGCATCCGCAGCCGGGCAAGCTGCTGTTCTCCGACCTGTCGGTGGATCCCACCAGCGGCCAGATCACGCTGCGCGCCGAGGTGCCCAATGCCAACGGCAGCCTGTTGCCGGGCCTGTATGTCCGCGTGCGCCTGGAGCAGGCCAGGGCCGGCGACGCCGTGCTGCTGCCGCAGCAGGCCGTGACGCGCACGGCCCAGGGCGACAGCGTGATGGTGGTGGGCGCCGACGGCCAGGTGAGCACGCGCAAGATCCGGGTCGGGTCAGCTCAGGCCGGACAGTGGGTGGTGCTCGATGGCCTGAAGGCCGGCGAGCAGGTGATCGTCGAAGGCTTCCAGAAGTTGCGACCCGGCGCGCCGGTGAAACCGGTGCCGTGGAACGCCGCGCCGGCCGCGGCCCCGGCATCGGCGGCGAAGTAAGGAGCAGGCCGTGGCGCGCTTCTTCATCGACCGGCCCATCTTCGCGTGGGTCATCGCGCTGTTCGTCATCGTGATGGGCGGCGTGGCCATCACCCAGCTGCCGGTGGCGCAGTATCCGCCGGTGGCCCCGCCGTCGATCGTGGTGTCCGCCTTCTATCCAGGCGCGTCGGCCAAGACGCTGGAGGAAAGCGTCATCAGCGTCATCGAGCAGGAAATGAACGGCTCGCCGGGCCTCATCTACATGGAGTCGGTGAGCCAGGCCAACGGCGGCGGCCAGATCACCCTGAGCTTCCAGCCGGGCACCAACCCGGACCTCGCGCAGGTGGACGTGCAGAACCGGCTGTCCCGCGCGACTCCGCGCCTGCCTTCGGCCGTGACGCAGCAAGGCGTGCGCGTGGACAAGGCGCGCTCGAACTTCCTGCTGTTCACGATCCTGTCGTCCGACGATCCGGCCTACACCCCGGTGGCGCTGGGCTACTACGCCTCGCGCGCCGTGCTGCCCGAAATCCAGCGGATCCCCGGCGTCGGCCAGGCCCAGCTGTTCGGCACCGAGCAGGCGATGCGCGTGTGGATCGACCCGGCGAAGCTGGTGAGCTTCGGCATCTCGGCGGGCGAAGTGAACGCGGCCATCCGGGCGCAGAACGCGCAGGTGTCCTCCGGCACCATCGGCGACCTGCCCAACATCGGCGGCCAGGGCATCGCCGCGACCGTCGTCGTCAACGGCCAGCTCGCCAGCGTCGAGCAGTTCGGCAACATCGTGCTGCGCGCCAACATCGACGGTTCCACCGTGCGCCTGCGCGACGTCGCGCGGATCGAGCTCGGCGCGCAGAACTATGCGACCTCGGCACGCCTGAACGGCAAGCCGTCCACGGGCATCGGCGTGCAGCTGGCGCCCAGCGGCAACGCGCTGGAGACCGCCGCCGCGATCCGCACCCGGATGGGGGAACTGTCGAAGTTCTTCCCGGCCGGCATGAAGTGGGACATCCCGTACGACAGCTCCCGGTTCGTGAAGATCTCGATCTCGCAGGTGGTCATCACGCTGCTGGAGGCGGTTGCGCTGGTGTTCCTCGTCATGTTCCTGTTCCTGCAGAACTGGCGCTACACCATCATCCCCACGCTGGTGGTGCCGATCGCGCTGCTCGGCACCTTCGGCGCGCTGCTCGCGCTGGGCTTCTCGATCAACGTGCTCACGATGTTCGGCATGGTGCTGGTGATCGGCATCGTCGTCGACGACGCGATCGTGGTGGTGGAGAACGTCGAGCGGATCATGAGTACCGAGGGGCTGCCGCCGCGCGAGGCGACGCGCAAGGCCATGGGCCAGATCCAGGGCGCCATCATCGGCGTCACGGTGGTGCTGATTTCGGTGTTCGTGCCGCTGGCCTTCTTCGCCGGCGCCACCGGGAACATCTACCGCCAGTTTGCCGCGGTCATGGTGGCGTCGATCGGGTTCTCGGCATTCATGGCGCTCTCCCTGACGCCGGCCTTGTGCGCGACCTTGCTCAAGCAGGTCGAAGCCGGCCACCACCACGAGAAGGGCGGTTTCTTCGGCTGGTTCAATCGCGGCTTCGCGAATACCGCCAAGGGCTACGAAAGCGTCGTGGCGCGCATCCTCAAGCGGGCCGCGCGCTACCTGGTCATCTACGCGGCGATCATCGGCGCCGTGGCGTTGATGTATTCGCGCCTGCCGACGTCGTTCCTGCCGGCCGAGGACCAGGGCACGATGCTGGTCAACGTGCAATTGCCGCCGGGCGCGACCCAGCAGCGCACCGGCAAGGTGATGGAACAGGTGGAGGCGTACATGCTCAAGCAGCCGGAAGTGCAGAGCATGGTGAGCGTGCTCGGCTTCAGCTTCTCGGGCCAGGGACAGAACGCGGCGCTGGGCTTCATCACGCTCAAGGACTGGGGGCAGCGCGAAGGCCCCGGCCAGTCGGCGCAGGCGATCGCCGGCCGCGCGTTCGGCGGCCTCGCCGGCATCCGCGACGCCATCATCTTTCCGCTCAGTCCGCCGCCGATCCCGGAGCTGGGCGCCGCTTCCGGCTTCACCTTCCGGCTGCAGGACCGCGGCGGCGCCGGGCACGAGGCGCTGGTGGCCGCGCGCAACCAGCTGCTGGGGCTCGCGGCCCAGAGTCCGCTGCTGACGCAGGTGCGCCCCGACGGCCTCGAGGATGCGCCTCAGCTGCAGATCGACATCGACCGGGACAAGGCCGGCGCCCTGGGCGTGTCCTTCGACGCGATCAACTCGGTGCTGTCGACGGCGCTGGGCTCCAGCTACGTCAACGACTTCCCGAACCGCGGGCGGCTGCAGCGCGTGGTGGTGCAGGCCGATGCGCCGGCGCGCATGCAGCCGGACGACCTGCTGGAGCTCAATGCCGCCAACCAGCAGGGCAGGCTGGTGCCGCTGCGCGCCTTCGCCACCACGCGCTGGGTCACCGGCGCCATGCAGACGATCCGCTACAACGGTTATCCCGCGATGCGCATCTCCGGGGCGCCCGCGCCCGGCCAGAGCACCGGCGCGGCGATGGCGGAGATGGAGCGGCTCGCCGCGCAGCTGCCGCAGGGCTTCGGTTACGAGTGGACCGGCCAGTCGCGCGAGGAAAAGCTGGCCGGCGCGCAGGCCATGATCCTCTATGGCTTCGCGATCCTCGCGGTGTTCCTGTGCCTGGCGGCGCTGTACGAGAGCTGGTCGATCCCGCTGTCGGTCATTCTGGTCGTACCGCTCGGCGTGCTGGGGGTGCTGCTCGCCACCACGTTGCGCGGCTATGCCAACGACGTCTATTTCCAGGTGGGGCTGATCACCATCATCGGCCTCGCGGCCAAGAACGCCATCCTGATCATCGAATTCGCCAAGGACCTGCAGGCGCAGGGCAAGGGCGTCATCGAGGCGGCGCTGGCGGCGGCGCACCTGCGGTTCCGGCCGATCGTCATGACGTCGATGGCGTTCGGCCTGGGCGTGCTGCCGCTGGCGCTGGCGAGCGGCGCCGGCTCGGCGAGCCAGCGAGCGATCGGCACCGGCGTGCTGGGCGGCATGTTGACCGGCACGGCGCTGTCGGTGTTCTTCGTGCCGGTCTTCTTCGTCGTCGTGCGCGGCATCTTCAAGGGCAGCGAACGCCAGAACCGCATGTACCGGCACGAACTCGACGGGCCGGCCCCGGCCGAGGGAGCTCATCGATGAACCGATTCCAACTCGCCGCGGCGGCGCTCGCGATCGGCGCGCTGTCCGGCTGCTCCATGATGCCCACGTACGAGCGCCCGCCCGCGCCGGTGGCCGGCGGCTGGCCGGCGCCGGCGGCGGCCACCGGCACGCCGGCCGCCGACCTGCCGTGGCAGCAGTTCTTCGGCGACGAGCGGCTGAGGCAACTGATTGCCGTCGCGCTGCGCAACAACCGCGACCTGCGCATCGCCGTCCTCAACATCGAGCAGGCGCGGGCCCAGTACGACATCCGTCGTGCCGACCGGCTGCCCACCTTCGGGGCCACCGTGGGTGCCACGCGGACGCCGAGCGGCGAGGACAGCCGGACGACCTACACGGCGGGCCTCGGCCTGAGCAACTGGGAGATCGATTTCTTCGGTCGCGTGGCGAGCCTGAGCGCGGCGGCGCTGGCGCAGTACCTGGCGACCGAAGAAGGCCGCAAGGCGGCGCAGATCAGCCTGGTCGCGAGCGTCGCCAACACCTGGCTCGCGCTGGTCGCCGACGAGGAGCTGCTGGAGCTCACGCGCCGGACGCTCGCGACCCGCGAGGAGTCGCTGCGGCTGGTGCGGCTTCGCTTCGACAACGGCGTGACATCGGAACTGGACGTGCGCCAGGCGCAGTCGCTCACCGAGGCTGCGCGCGTCGCGCTGGCGCAGCTCACGCGCCAGCGCGCGCTGGACCTCGACGCGCTGGCCTTGCTGCTGGGGCAGCCGGTGCCGCCGGAGCTGGTGACCGAGGTCAGCACGGCCGCGCTGCGATTGCCGGACGTGCCGGCCGGCACGCCCTCCGACGTGCTGGTGCGGCGTCCCGACGTGCGGCAGGCCGAGCAGCAGCTGGTGGCGGCCAACGCCAACATCGGCGCCGCGCGGGCGGCGTTCTTCCCGCGCATTTCCCTGACGGCGGGGCTCGGCGCCGCGAGCACGGAGCTGTCCGGCCTGTTCAAGGGCGGCAGCTGGGGTTTCACGGCCGCGCCGCAACTGCTGCAGCCGATCTTCGACGCCGGCCGCAATCGCGCCGGGCTGGATGCGGCGACCGCCGCTCGCGACATCGCCGTCGCGCAATACGAGCGCGCGATCCAGGTCGCGTTCCGGGAGGTGTCGGACGCGCTGGCGGGGCGTGCCACGTTCGGCGAGCAGCTGCGCGCGCAAGGGCAGGTGGCCGAGGCCGAAAGCGTGCGCCATCGCCTGTCCGAGCTGCGCTATCGCAGCGGCGTGGCGAGCTCGCTGGACCTGCTGGACGCCCAGCGCTCGCTGTTCGCCGCGCAGCAGGCGCTGGTCCAGACGCGGCTGCAGCAGCTGCAAAGCCAGGTGCTGTTGTACCGGGCGCTGGGCGGCGGCTGGACCGAGCCGATGTGATTCCACTACATTCGCGCCATGGGCTACCTCCTCGCACTCGACCAGGGCACTTCCAGTTCGCGCAGCATCGTCTTCGACCCGCAAGGGAACGTCGTTGCCCAGGCCCAGCAGGAGCTGCTGCAGATCTATCCGCGCCCCGGCTGGGTGGAGCATGATCCGATGGAGATCTGGCGCGGCCAGCTCGCGACCGCGCGCGAGGCGTTGCAGCGGGCCGGGCTGAAGGCCGGCGACATCGCGGCGCTGGGCATCACCAACCAGCGCGAAACCACGGTGCTGTGGAACCGCCGGACCGGCCTGCCGGTGCACCATGCCATCGTGTGGCAGGACCGCCGCGGCGAGCCCTTGTGCGCGCAACTGCGCGAGCAAGGCCACGCGCCCCTGATCCAGTCCCGGACCGGCCTGGTCATCGACTCGTATTTCTCAGCGACCAAGATCCGCTGGCTGCTGGACCACGTCCCCGGCGCGCGCGAGCAGGCGCAGCGCGGCGAGCTGGCGTTCGGCACCATCGACAGCTGGCTCCTGTGGCAGTTGACCGAGGGCGCGCTGCATGCTACCGACGTCACGAACGCCTCGCGCACCATGCTGTTCGACGTGCACCGCAACGAGTGGGATGCCGACCTGCTGGCGCTGCTGGACATCCCCGCCTCGCTGATGCCCAGGGTCCTGCCGTCCAGCGCCGATTACGGCAAGAGCCGCCCTTCGCTGCTGGGCGCACCGGTGCTGATCGGCGGCGTGGCCGGGGACCAGCAGAGCGCCCTGTTCGGGCAGGCCTGCTTCACGGCCGGGATGGCCAAGAACACCTACGGCACCGGCTGCTTCCTGCTGATGCACACGGGCGACCAGGCCATCGCCAGCCGCAACAACCTGATCACGACGATCGCGTCGCAGGCGCCCGAGGCATCCCGCGGCTCCCTCCCCCGTGCGGGGGAGGGCTGGGGTGGGGGCGGGCACATGGAGCGTGCAACGCTTCCTTCCAATGCGTACGCATTGGAAGGAAGCGTGTTCGTCGGGGGGGCGGTGGTGCAGTGGCTGCGCGACGGCCTGCACGCGATCGAGGCCAGCGGCGAGGTGCAGGCGCTCGCCCAGAGCGTGCCGGACGCCGGCGGGGTGATGATGGTGCCGGCGTTCACCGGGCTGGGCGCGCCGTACTGGAAGCCGGACGCGCGCGGCACGATCACCGGCATCACGCGCGGCACGACGGTGGCGCACATCGCGCGCGCCGCGCTGGAGAGCATCGCCTACCAGAGCGCGGCGCTGCTGCAGGCCATGAGCCGGGATGCGGTCGCCGCGGGCGGCGCGCCGGTCAGCGAATTGCGGGTCGACGGCGGTGCCTGCGTCAACGACCTGCTGATGCAGTTCCAGGCCGACCTGCTGGGCATCCCCGTGGTGCGGCCGGCTTGCGTCGAGACGACGGCCCTGGGCGCCGCCTGGCTCGCGGGCCTCGCGGCCGGCGTGTACCGCGGCACCGATGAACTGGCCGGCCTCTGGCGCGCCGAGCGCCGGTTCCAGCCGACCCTGCCGGCCGAACGCGCCGCCGAGCTGATGGGCCGCTGGGAACGCGCGGTGCGGCAGGCCACCGCCGGCTGAGCGCCTCAGGCGCCGGTGGGCTTGACGCGCGAGCCGAAGATCGCCGTTCCCACCCGCACCATGGTGCTGCCGGCGGCGATGGCCGCCTCGAGGTCGGCGGTCATGCCCATCGACAAGGTGTCGAGCGCGAGGCCCTGGTCGCGCAGTTCGTCGAACAGGGCCCGCGTGCGGCGGTGCACGGCGAACTGCCCTTCGAAGTCGTCGCACGGCTCGGGGATGGTCATGAGGCCGCGCAGCTGGAGGTTCGGCAGCTGGGCGACTTCCCGCGCCAGGGCCGGCACGTCGCGCGGCGCCACGCCCGATTTGGTTGGCCCGCCGTCGATGTTGACCTGGAGGCATACCTGCAGCGCCGGCCTGCCTTCGGGCCGCTGCTCCGACAGGCGTTGCGCCACCTTCAGCCGGTCCACCGTGTGAACCCAGTCGAAGTGGGCGGCGACCAGGCGCGTCTTGTTGCTCTGGACCGGGCCGATGCAATGCCACTCAAGCGGCAGGTCGCCCAGCAAGGCGATCTTCTCCACCGCTTCCTGGATGTAGTTCTCGCCGAACGCTCGTTGCCCGTACGCGTGCGCCTCGCGCACCGCCTCCGGGCCGAAGGTCTTGGACACCGCCAGCAGTTGCACTTCGCCCACGCCGCGGTGTGCAGCAGTGCACGCTGCGGCGATACGCTGGTGGACAAGTTGGAGCTTGGCGGCAATCGTCGTCATAATTCACCGCACCCGGAGCATGCGAGGAACGAGGGACCCGTGGATATTACCCAGCTGCTGGCATTCAGCGTCAAGAACAAGGCGTCCGACCTGCATCTTTCGGCGGGACTGCCGCCGATGATCCGCGTCCACGGCGACGTCCGGCGCATCAACGTCGAGGCCCTGGACCACAAGCAGGTCCACGCGATGGTGTACGACATCATGAACGACACCCAGCGCAAGGCCTACGAGGAGTTCCTCGAAGTCGACTTCTCGTTCGAGATCGACGGCCTGGCGCGCTTCCGCGTCAACGCATTCAACCAGAACCGCGGCGCGGGCGCCGTGTTCCGGACCATTCCGTCGAAGATCCTGACGCTGGAGCAGCTCAACGCGCCGAAGATCTTCGGCGAGCTGGCGCTCAAGCCGCGCGGCATGGTGCTGGTGACCGGCCCGACCGGATCCGGCAAGTCGACGACGCTGGCGGCGATGGTCAACTACCTGAACGAAACCGAGTACGGGCACATCCTCACGGTGGAGGACCCGATCGAGTTCGTGCACGAATCCAAGAAGTGCCTGATCAACCAGCGCGAGGTCGGCAACATGACGCTGTCGTTCGCCGCCGCGCTGAAGTCCGCGCTGCGCGAAGACCCCGACGCGATCCTGGTCGGCGAAATGCGCGACCTCGAAACCATCCGGCTGGCGATGACGGCGGCCGAGACCGGCCACCTGGTGTTCGGCACCTTGCACACGTCCAGCGCGGCGAAGACCGTGGACCGCATCATCGATGTCTTTCCGGCCGAGGAAAAGGAGATGATCCGCGCGATGCTGTCGGAGTCGCTGCAGGCCGTGATCTCGCAGACGCTGTGCAAGACCAAGGACGGCAACGGCCGGGTCGCCGCGCACGAGATCATGATCGGCACTTCGGCCATCCGGAACCTGATCCGCGAGGCGAAGGTGGCGCAGATGTATTCGGCCATCCAGACCGGCAACCAGTTCGGCATGCAGACGCTGGACCAGAACCTGTCGGACCTCGTCAAGCGCAACCTCATCAGCGCCTCCGAGGCGCGCGGCAAGGCCAAGATCCCCGAGAACTTCCCGGGCGCCTGACGCGCCCGCGCCACTTGCGGCACCGACATCCCGAAGGACTTCCATGGAACGCGACCAGGCGACGAAATTCATCAACGACCTGCTCAAGCTGATGGTCAGCCGCAACGGCAGCGACCTGTTCCTCACGGGCGATTTCCCGCCGGCCATCAAGGTCGACGGCAAGATCACCAAGGTGTCGCCGCAGCCGCTTACCGGCGCCCACACGCTGGCGCTGGCGCGATCGATCATGAACGACAAGCAGGCGGCCGAGTTCGAGCGCACCAAGGAGTGCAACTTCGCGATCTCGCCGCCGTCGATCGGGCGCTTCCGGGTCAACGCGTTCGTGCAGCAGGGCAAGGTGGGGATGGTGTTGCGGGTGATTCCGCAGATCCTGCCCACCATCGACAAGCTGGGCGTGCCGCAGGTGCTCAAGGAAGTGACGATGACCAAGCGCGGCCTGTGCATCCTGGTCGGCGCCACCGGCTCGGGCAAGTCGACGACGCTGGCCGCCATGGTCGACTGGCGCAACGAGAATTCCTACGGGCACATCATCACGATCGAGGACCCGGTGGAATTCGTGCACCCGCACAAGAACTGCGTGGTGACGCAGCGCGAGGTGGGGCTGGACACCGACACCTGGGAGGCGGCGCTGAAGAACACGCTGCGGCAGGCGCCCGACGTGATCCTGATGGGCGAGATCCGCGACCGGGAGACGATGGAGCATGCGATCGCCTTCGCCGAGACCGGCCACCTGTGCATGGCGACGCTGCACGCCAACAGCGCCAACCAGGCGCTGGACCGGGTGATCAACTTCTTCCCCGAGGAACGGCGGGCCCAGCTGCTGATGGACCTGTCGCTGAACCTGCGCGCGATGATCTCGCAGCGGCTGGTTCCCAAGCAGGACGGGAAGGGCCGCGCCGCCGCGGTGGAAATCATGCTGAATTCGCCGCTGATCTCCGACCTGATCTTCAAGGGCGAGGTCTCCGAGATCAAGGAGATCATGAAGAAGAGCCGCAACCTGGGCATGCAGACCTTCGACCAGGCGCTGTTCGACCTGTACGAGAACAACGTGATCAGCTTCGAGGACGCGCTGCGCAACGCGGACTCGCTCAACGACCTGCGCCTGCAGATCAAGCTCAACAGCCAGCGCGCCAAGAGCACGGACCTCTCGGCGGGGACGGAGCACCTGTCGATTGTTTAACTTCGAAAACGCCGCGCGTTTTCGAAGTTGTCTGGACGGATGACGAAGGCCGGGGGACCCGGCCTTCGTCATGGTGTGGCCGGCTGCGCGCTGCTCCGCCCGGCCGGTGCCCCTGCGGGGACGCGTGCAGGGGTGACGTCTAGAATCTGCGCTTCGATCACTCGAGGACCAAAGCAATGGGCAGCACCAATCCCAAGACCTACGAATCCACCGCCCCGCGCAAGGTTGCGTTCCTCGGCCTGGGCGTCATGGGCTTTCCCATGGCCGGGCACCTGGCGCTGGCCGGCCATGACGTGACGGTCTACAACCGCAGCGCGGCCAAGGCGCAGGCCTGGACCGGCGAGTTCAAGGGCCGATCGACGTCGACCCCGAAGGCGGCCGCGGAAGGCTGCGACTTCGTCTTCTGTTGCGTTGGCAACGACGACGACCTGCGCTCGGTGGTGCTGGGCCCGGATGGCGCGTTCGCCGGAATGAAGCGCGGCGCGATCCTGGTCGATCACACGACGGCGTCGGCGAACGTCGCCCGCGAACTGTTCGCCGAGGCGCAGCGCCACGGCGTGCAGTTCGTCGATGCGCCCGTGTCAGGCGGCCAGGCGGGCGCGCAGAACGGCATGCTCACCGTGATGTGCGGCGGCGATGCCGCGGCCTTCGAGGCGGCGAAGCCCGTCGCCATGGCGTTCTCGCGCGCCTTCACGCTGCTGGGAGCCGCCGGCTCGGGCCAACTCGCCAAGATGGTGAACCAGATCGCCATCGCGGGCCTGGTGCAAGGCCTGTCGGAGGCCATCGCGTTCGGCCAGAAGGCGGGGCTGGACATGCTGCAGGTGCTGGAAGTGATCGGCAAGGGCGCCGCCCAGAGCTGGCAGATGGACAACCGCGGCAAGACGATGATCGAAGGCAAGTTCGATTACGGCTTCGCGGTGGACTGGATGCGCAAGGACCTCGGCCTGTGCATCGAGGAAGCCAGGCGCAACGGCGCGCGGCTGCCGGTGACGGCGCTGGTGGACCAGTTCTACGCCGACGTGCAGCAGTCCGGCGGCCGGCGGTGGGACACGTCGAGCCTGATCACGCGGTTGAAGTAGGAAACGGCGCCGGACAGCCGGAACCCCAAAAGCGGCTGTTGGGTCTTCAACGGGCAGCGCTCGCCGGCCGCGCCGGAGCCGGCGCCGGCGCCGGCGCCGAGCGGCCAACGGTCGGCGTGATCCGCCGCAGTTCCTCTTCGCTGATGATCTCGAAGATGCGCACCACGCGCTGCACGCCGTTGACGTGGCGGGCGATCTGCGTCGCCCGGTCGGCTTCGCGCTGCGTCACCCGGCCCATCAGGTAGACGGTGCCCCGCTCGGTCACCACCTTGAACGCCGACACCGACAGGCTGCTGTCGTCCACCACCGAGGCCTTGACCTGGCCGGTGATCAGCGTGTCCGACGAGCGCTGCGAGAGGCTCGACGGCGGCATCACCGCCAGTTCGTTGACGGTGCCCTTCACGTTCTCGACCCGGGACACGATCTGCTCGGCCTGCTGCTTCGCCTGTTCGCTCGGCACCTCGCCCGTGAGCAGCACCTGGCGGTTGTAGCTCGTGACGTTGACGTGGGCACGGTCGCCGAACGCGTCGCGCACGCGGCTGGCCGCGCGCAACTCGATGCTCTCGTCCTCGATCTGTGTGCCGGATGTGCGGCGATCGAACGCCATCATCGCGCCGACGGCCGCGCCGCCGATCACCAGCGGCGCACAGGCCGAGAGGGTGGCGCCGAGCGCCGTGGCGGCCGCGAGCGCCAGCGCCGCGCGGGACAGCATGTGGTGTGTCTTCATGTGGGGGGTTCCTGTTCTCCGAGCAACTGGGCGTCGACGCCGTCGCAGATGCAGTGCAGCGCGAGCAGGTGCACTTCCTGGATGCGCGCGGTCCGCTCGTGCGGCACGCACACGTGCACGTCGGTCTCGCGCAGCGCGTTGCCGATCCTGCCGCCGCCGCGCCCGGTGAGCGCCACCACCGTCATCTCGCGCTCGTGCGCGGCCTCGACCGCGGCCAGCACGTTGGCGGAGTTGCCGCTGGTTGACAGCGCCAGCAGCACGTCGCCGGCCTGGCCGAGGGCGCGCACCTGCTTGGCGAACACCCGCTCGAAATCGTAGTCGTTGGCGATCGCCGTGAGGATCGATGTGTCGGTGGTCAGCGCGATCGCGCCGAGCTCCGGGCGCTCGCGCTCGAAGCGGCCGACGAACTCGGCCGCGAAATGCTGCGCGTCGGCGGCCGAGCCGCCGTTGCCGCAGGCGAGCACCTTGCCGCCGCTGGTCACGCAGGCCAGCACGGCCTGGACGGCGGCCGCGAGCGGCTTGCTCAGCGTCTGCGCCGCCTGGTACTTGAGGTCGGCGCTGTCGATGAAGTGCTGCTGGATCCGTTGTTCGAGCATGGCTCGCGATGATACCCGCCGTCCGCGGCGCAGCCCTCGCGGCGGCCGATCAGCCGGCGTCGAACGCGGCCCGCAGCCATTCGATGCGCGCGCCCTCGACGGTGACGACGTCGAAGCGGCAGGGCGGCGGCGCGGCCAGGCGCATCAAGAAGTGGCGCGCCGCGAAGACGATCCGGCGCTGCTTGACCGGCCCCACGCTGGCCGCGGCCCCGCCGAAGCCGCGGCTGGCCCGCTGCCGCACCTCGACGAAGACCACGGTGCCGCCCGGCTCGCGCATGATCAGGTCGATCTCGCCGCCGCCGCGGCCCGGCGTCCGATAATTGCGCGCCAGCAGCTTCAGGCCGCCGTCCAGCAGGTGGGCGAGCGCGCGGTCCTCGGCGGCGCGGCCCGCCTGCCGGGTCGTGGCGGCCGCAGCCGCTGTCTTGCGAGGGAATTCCATTGAGCGCGTCCTTTTCCTTGGCCCTCGACGCAGCGCGGGCCGCCGCCGCCGCCCAGCATTATCCGCAGGGGGCGCTGTACGTCGTCGCGACGCCGATCGGCAACCTGGCCGACATCAGCTTGCGGGCGCTGCACGTGTTGCAGCTGGCGGACGCCATCGCCTGCGAGGACACGCGCCATACCCAGGCCCTGCTGCGCGCCTACGGGATCGACCAGGGCCGCTGGCTGGCCGTGCACCAGCACAACGAGGCGCAAGGCGCCCAAGGGGTGATCGAGCGCCTGCGCGCCGGGGAGCGGGTGGCCTACGCCAGCGACGCCGGCACGCCCGGAGTGAGTGACCCGGGCGCGCGGCTGGTGGGGGCCGTGAGAGACGCCGGCCTGCCGGTGGTCCCGGTCCCCGGCGCCAGCAGCATCACCGCCGCCCTGAGCGTGGCCGGCGTGGTGCAGGAGGGAGGCGCCTTCGTGTTCGCCGGCTTCCTGCCGGCCAAGGCGGGCGAGCGCGACGCCGCGCTGGCGGCGCTGGCCCAGGAAAGCCGGCCCGTGGTGCTCCTGGAAGCGCCGCACCGGATCGAGTCGCTGGCGCGCGGGCTGGCCGTGCTCGGGGCGCGCGCGGTCACGGTGGGACGCGAGCTGACCAAGCAGTTCGAGGAGATCGCGACGGTGGAGTGCGCAGGGCTGGCCGGTTGGCTGGCCGGCAATGCCAAGCGCGTGCATGGCGAGTTCGTGCTGGTGCTGCACGCGGCGCCGCAGGCGCCGGCCGCCGACGAGGGCCTGCGCGTGCTGAAGCTGCTGCTGCAGGAGCTGCCCGTGAAGACCGCCGTGAAGCTGGCGGCCGAGATCAGCGGCGCCGGGCGCAACGATCTCTACCAAGCGGCGTTGTCGCTGAAGTCGGCCGCCACGCCGCCGGCGGCCTGACCGCGGGGGACGTCAGATCGCCAGCGGATCGACGTCGATGGCCCAGCGCAGCAACCCGCGCTCGCGGCTTGCCTGGAGCAGGGGCCGCCACTGGGCCAGGAAACGCTGCAGCGCCGGGCGGGACGCGCCCTCCACCAGCATCTGGGCGCGTTCGACGTTCGCCACGCGCTGCACGCTCATGGGTACGGCCGAATAGAGCGTGACGCCGTGGGCGGCGGCGAGGTCCTGCGCCGCCGCGCTGCCGGCCTGCAGGAACGCCTGCGCCGTTTCCTGGGTGCGCGCTTCGGCGCGCACCAGCGCCTGGAAGCCGAACGGGGGCATGCCGGCCTGCTCGCGTTCCTTGAGCTGCTGCGCGGCGAAGGCCGGATAGTCGTGGCGGCGCAGCGCGGCGAACAGCGGATGGCCCGGATTCCAGGTCTGCACCCACATCTCGCTGGCCGCCGCTTGCGCGGCATCGCGGCCGGCCCGCCCGGCCGCCTGCAGCAGCAGCGCGAACAAGCGCTCCGGCGCGCGGAAGTCACTGGAAAACAGTGCCGAATCGGCCTGCAGCGCCGCCACCAGCGTGATGCGCCTGAAGTCGTGGCCCTTGGTGACCATCTGGGTGCCCACCAGCACGTCGACCGCGCCGGCATGGACCTGCGCGAGCTGCTCCTGAAGGGCGCCCTTGAGCCGGACGCTGTCGGCGTCCATCCGGGCCACGCGCACCGGCTGGCCGTCGGGCCGGACGGCCTCGGCGAGCAATTCCGCCAGGTGTTCCTCCAGCCGCTCCGTGCCGCGGCCTACCGGCGCGATGTCGGCGTTGCCGCAGGCCGGGCAATGCCGCGGCACCCGCTCGGTGAAGCCGCAGTGGTGGCAGCGCAAGGTGCGGTCGATCTTGTGGAAGACGCGAAAAGCGCTGCAATGCGGGCACTCGCTCTTCCAGCCGCAGTCGGTGCAGGACAGCACGGGGGCATAGCCGCGCCGGTTCAGGAAGATCAGCGACTGCTCGCCGCGCGCGGCCCGCTGCCGGATCGCATCGACCAGCGGCGGCGCGAACACGGCGTGCTTCGGCTGCAGGTTCATGTCCACCAGGCGCACGGCCGGCAGCGCGCCGGCGCCGATGCGGCTGGCCATCTCCAGCCGCCGGTAGCGGCCCTGCTCGCTGGCATGCCAGCTCTCGAGCGACGGCGTCGCCGAGCCGAGCAGCACCTTCGCGCCCTCGAGCCGGCCGCGCAAGACGGCGAGGTCGCGAGCCGAATAGCGGGCTCCTTCCTGCTGCTTGTAGCTGGGGTCGTGCTCCTCGTCGACGACGATCAGCTGCAGGCCCGGCATCGACGCGAACACCGCCATCCGCGTGCCGAGCACGATCCGGGCCGCGCCCTGGTGGGCGGCCAGCCAGCTTTTCAGCCGCTGCGGATTGGTGAGGCCGCTGTGCATCGCCACCACCTGCCCCGCGCCGAAGCGCTCGACGAATCGCTCCTGCAACTGCGGCGTGAGGTTGATCTCGGGGACCATGACCAGTGCCTGGGCCTGCGGATCGCGCGCCAGCAGGCCCTGCACGCACTGCAGGTACACCTCGGTCTTGCCGCTGCCGGTGGCGCCGTACAACAGGAAGGTGCCGTCGTTCGCGTCGATCGCCCGCAGCGCTGCCGCCTGCTCGCCGGTGAGCTCGGGCGCCGTGTCAGGCGTCCCGGCGCTGTCGGTCGCGGCGCTTCGCTTCAGGCGGCGCGCCACCTGGGCGGTCGTCAGGTCGCGCAGCTGCGGGGGCAGCGCTGCCAGCGCCACCTCCCCGAGCGAACGCTGGTAATAAGCTGCGCAAAAAGTAACCAGATCCCGCCACTGCCGCGATAGCGGCCCGATACCTTCCAGGGCGCCGGCAACGGGACGCTCGGCGACGCCGGCGTCGGGTGACAGCGCTGCCGCCTCGCCGTCCCAGACGACGCCCAGCACCTCGCGCCGGCCGAGGGGAACGCGCAGCAAGGTCCCGGGGGCAAGTGCCAGCTCACTTCGGTAGCTGAGTGGGCCGGCGACCGAACTGTGCGCTGGGGTGGGGACGACGACGGCAAGGCGGTGCACCATCGAGAAGTGTCAGTTAGCGCTCGAACTTCAGGCTTGATTCAGGAATCGGCCCTAACCCGTTGATTTTTCTCAAAATGCCGGACGCCCCGATTTTCTGTGGATAACTTTGTTGAAAATTTCTGGCGCCTGCCGTAGTCCCGCAGAAAAATCAAGAGCTTAACGTCGCCGGCCGAAAAAACTGCCGTGCTTCAATTCGTGGAAAATCAACGACTTAGCGGCGCTATGGATTTTGGAGCAGGGGCAGGCCTGAAAAAATGTCCGGACCGCGTGTTTTGTGCATAAGTGGGAGTTCGCACAAACAATTTGCCCGAACTCACACTAGGGAAAATACCGATGCGGCGTGGGGTCAATCCCGCCCGCGCAGTTTGGCCGAATGAGCATGGACGGTGTCCACCAGCACCTGCACGTGCTCTGGCGGCGTGTACTGGCTGATGCCATGCCCGAGGTTGAAGATGTGGGTCGGGCCGGTGCCGGCGCCGCCGTGCGGCTGCCCGAAGCTGTCCAGGAGCTTGATCGCTTCCGCCTCGATCCGTGTCGGCGGCGCGAACAGCACATTGGGATCGAGGTTGCCCTGCAGGGCCTTGTGGCCACCGACCAGGGCCCGGGCGCGTCCGAGGTTCACCGTCCAGTCCAGGCCCAGCACTTCGCAATCGAGGCGTCCCATCTCTTCCAGCCAGAGGCCGCCGCCCTTGGTGAAGACGATGCGCGGGACGGTGGCGCCTTCGGCGCTGCGCTTCAGCTGCGCCAGCACGCGCGCGGTGTACGCCAGGCTGAACTCCTGGAACGCGCCGTCGGCCAGCACGCCGCCCCAGCTGTCGAAGACCATCACCGCCTGCGCGCCGGCGTCGATCTGCGCATTCAGGTAGGCCGCGACGGCATCGGCGTTGATCTCCAGGATGCGGTGCATCAGGTCGGGCCGGCTGTACATCATGGTCTTGACCAGCCGGTAGTCGTCCGAGCCGGCGCCTTCGACCATGTAGCACGCCAGCGTCCACGGGCTGCCGGAGAAACCGATCAGCGGCACCCGGCCGGCCAGGGCGCGCCGGATCGACGTGACCGCGTCGAATACGTAGCGCAGCTGCTCCAGGTCGGGCACGCGCAGCGCGCGCACCGCGGACTCGTCGCGTACCGGCGTGGCGAATCGGGGGCCTTCGCCTTGCGCGAACGTGAGGCCCAGGCCCATCGCGTCGGGCACCGTGAGGATGTCGGAAAACAGGATCGCGGCGTCGAGCCGGTAGCGGTCGAGCGGCTGCAGGGTGACTTCCGTCGCATAGTCCGGATTCATCGCCAGCCCCATGAAGCTGCCGGCGCGCGCGCGCGTCTCGCGGTATTCGGGCAGGTAGCGGCCGGCCTGCCGCATCAGCCACACCGGCGTGTGCGGCGTCGCCTGCCGCAGGCACGCCCGCAGGAAGCTGTCGTTGCGAAGCGGCGCGAAGCTCATTGCCCGGCCTCCCGGCGGCTGGTGGCGGCCGCGGGGCCGCCGAGGTGGTGATTGGCAGTCATCCGCTGATTGTCGCAGGCACGGACGGGCCGACCCTATGATCAAACTCAGGCGGGCAGCAGATGGGGGAACGATGGGCGGCAACTTCGAGCGGGCACGGGACTTCTTCATGCGCGGTGTCGCCCACTACGAAGCCGGCGACTTCGCGGCGGCCGAGCGCGAGTTCGCCGCCGCGCTGGCGCTGGTCCCCGGGCGCGCGTCGGCGCTGACCAACCTCGGCGCCGTGCGGCTGAAGCTGGGACGCCCCGCCGAGGCGGCGGCGCTGCTGGAGGAGGCACTGGCGCAGGAGCCAGGCAATGCCGAGGCGCTGCGGCAGCGTGCCGCGGCACTGGCCGAACTGGGGCAACTCGAGGCGGCGCTGGCCAGCATCGACGCCGCACTGCAGGCGCAGCCGGCCAGCGGGCCGGCCTGGACCTTGCGCGGCAGCCTGCTGCGCTCGCTCGGACGGGTGGCCGAGGCCGCGGCGGCGTACCGGGCCGCTGCTGCGAACGGCGACGACAGCGCGCTGAATCGCTATTTCCTGGCCTCGCTGGGTGAGGGTGCGACACCCGCCAACGCGCCGCGCGAGTACGTCGAGGCCCTGTTCGACGGGTACTCGCAGGACTTCGATGCCCACTTGGTGCAGGTGCTGCACTACCGCGCCCCCGAACGGCTGGTGCAGGGGCTGCGCGGCGCTCGCGCCGCCGCCGCACTCGACCTCGGTTGCGGCACGGGCCTGTGCGGCCCGCTGCTGCGGCCGCTCGCGGAGCGGCTCGACGGCGTCGACCTGTCCGCCCGGATGGTCGAGCGCGCCCGGGCCGGCGGCGCCTACGACGACGTCGTGCAAGCCGACATCGCCGACTACCTGCGGACCACGCAGCGCCGCTACGACCTGGTGGTGGCCGCCGACGTGTTCATCTACGTCGGTGCGCTGGAACAGGTCTTCCAAGGCGCGGCGCGCGTGATCCCGCCGGGCGGCCGCTTCTGCTTCTCGGTGGAGCTTGCCGGGGCCGGACAGGAGCTCGTCCTGCAGCCCAGCCTGCGCTATGCGCACTCCGCCGGTTACATCCACAAGCTGGCGAAGCAATCCGGTTTCGAAATCTCCGCCACAAGCGAAGCTCCCATCCGCGAGGATCAGGGTTTACCCATTCCGGGGCTGTTTGCCTGGCTGGCGCGGCAGTAGCCGCTCCGCATGCGCCGCCGCCTCATCGCCGGCGGCGCCGGCGTGGACGCCGGGCGCCGGCCGCCGCGCGCCAGCGCAGCCGCGACGAGAACAAAAGGAGTGTTGTTTGGATTTCGCCTATCCCCGTCCCCAGCTTCAACGCAGCCAATGGACCAGCCTCAACGGCCCCTGGCGCTTTCGCTTCGACGACGAATGCGCCTTCACCATTCCCGCGGAGATCGACGGCTGGCCGATGCAGATCACCGTGCCGTACCCCCCGGAGTCCAGGGCCAGCGGCATCGCCGACCGCGGCTTCCACAAGGCCTGCTGGTACCAGCGCGAGTTCGACCTCGAGCCCGGCAGTGACCGGGTGATCCTGCGTTTCGGCGCCGTCGACTACGCGGCCCGGGTCTGGGTCAACGGCCGGCTGGTCGTGACGCACGAGGGCGGCCACACGCCGTTCTGGGCCGACATCACGCATGTGCTGGACGCGTCCGGCCGGCAGACGGTGACGGTGCGGGTCGAGGACGATCCGCACGACCTGACCAAGCCGCGCGGCAAGCAGGACTGGCAGCTCGAGCCGCACTCGATCTGGTATCCGCGCACCACCGGGATCTGGCAGACCGTCTGGCTCGAGCGCGTGCCGCGCACCTACGTCGAGAAGATCCGCTGGACGCCCGAAGTCGAAGGCTATGCGATCAAGATCGAGGCGCGGGTCGGCGGCGACGCCGCGGACGACCTGGCGATCGAGGTCGAGCTGCGCCATGGCGAGCGGCTGCTGGCCCGCGACCGCTACCAGGTGCTCGAGCGCGAGGTCGACCGCGAGATCGTCCTGTCCGATCCCGGCATCGACGACTTCCGCAACGAGCTCCTGTGGAGTCCGGAGCGGCCGACCTTGCTCGATGCAAGACTGCGGCTTTACCGCGGGAACCAGCTGCTGGACGAGTTCTCTTCGTACACGGCGCTGCGCTCGGTGCACATCCTGCGCGACCGCTTCATGCTCAACGGCCGCCCCTACACGTTGCGCATGGTGCTCGACCAGGGATACTGGCCCGATACGCTGCTGGCGGCTCCCGGCGACGCGGCCTTGCGCCGCGACGTCGAACTGGCCAAGGCCATGGGATTCAACGGGGTGCGCAAGCACCAGAAGATCGAGGACCCGCGCTACCTCTACTGGGCCGATCGGCTGGGGCTGCTGGTCTGGGAGGAAATGCCGTCGGCGTATCGCTTCACGCGCACCGCCATCAAGCGCACCGTGCGCGAATGGACCGAGGCGATCGACCGCGACTACAGCCACCCCTGCGTGATCGTGTGGGTGCCGTTCAACGAGTCGTGGGGCGTGCCGGAGCTGACGGCGGTGCGCGTGCAGCGGCACGCGGTGGAAGCGCTGTACCACCTGACCAAGACGCTCGACGCGACCCGGCCGGTGATCGGCAACGACGGCTGGGAATCGAGCGCGACCGACATCATCGGGATCCACGACTACGACATCAATACCGAGCACATCCGCCAGCGCTACGGGGCCGAGATCGCGCCGGAGCAGCTGTTCGACCGGCGCCGGCCGGGCGGCCGCATCCTGACGCTGGACGGCTATCCGCACCGGGGACAGCCGATCATGCTGACCGAGTTCGGCGGCATTGCGTTCGAGAAGGAGCCGGATCCGGACGTCAAGCGGATCTGGGGCTACACGGTGGCCCGCAGCGAGGAGGAGTTCGACCGCCTGTACAGCCAGCTGCTCGAGACCGTGATCCACACGGCCTTGTTCAGCGGGTTCTGCTACACGCAGTTCGCCGACACGTTCCAGGAGGCCAACGGGCTGCTCACCGCCGACCGCAAGCCGAAGATTCCGCTGGAGCGCATCGCCGAGGTGACGAAGGTCTCGCGCACGTACATCCCCGGGGGCGTCTGATGTATCGGCTGGAGCTCACGAAGCCGGACGGCCGCCAGCTGGCGCTGTACGGGCGCCAGCCGATCGATCCGCACCTGCAGGCGCCCAGCCCCTTCGCCGAACCGCTCAACGCCAGCGCCCACCTGCGCTGGCATCCCCTGCGCGGCGAATGGGTGACGTATGCGGCGTATCGCCAGGGCCGCACTTTCCTGCCGCCGCCCGAATACAACCCGCTGGCGGTGACGCGCGATCCGGCCAATCCGACCGAGCTGCCGGCCGGTGGCTGGGACGTCGCGGTGTTCGACAACCGCTTTCCGTCGCTGGGACAGGCGCCCGGCGCGCCCGCGCCGCCCGAGCTGATCGTGCCGACCGCGCCGGCCGCCGGCAAGTGCGAGGTGGTGGTGTTCACGCAGGACCCGGGAGCGTCGCTGGGGGCACTGCCGCTGGACCACATCGAACTGCTGCTGCAGGTGTGGGGCGAGCGCACGCAGCGGCTCGGCGAGCGCGAGGACATCAAGTACGTGCTGCCGTTCGAGAACCGCGGCGCCGAGGTCGGCGTGACCTTGCACCACCCGCACGGCCAGATCTATGCCTACCCGGTCGTGCCGCCGGTGCCGGCGCGGATGCAGCAGGTCGCGCAGGAGCAGTACGCCGCCAAGGGCCGCGGCCCGCTGGACCTGCTGATCGAGGCCGAGCGCGCCAGCGGCGAACGGGTGATCTACGAGGGCCCGCATGCCATCGCATTCGTGCCGGTCTGCGCGCGCTATCCCTACGAGGTGTGGCTGGCGACCATCGAGCCGGTGCCGGGCTTCGCCGGGCTCACGCCGGCGCAACGGGCCGACCTGGCGCGCGCGCTCAAGACCGTGCTGCTGAAGTACGACGGGCTCTGGCAGCGGCCGCTGCCCTACCTGATGGCCTGGTACCAGGCTGCCACCGACGGCCTGGAGCACCCGGAAGCCCACCTGCACGCGCAGCTCTATCCGCCGTACCGCACGCGCGACCGGCTGAAGTATCTGGCCGGCACCGAGCTGGCGGCCGGCTTCTTCGCAATGGACGCGCTGCCGGAAGAGAAGGCGCGCGAGCTGCAGCAGGTCGAGGTGCGGCTGTGAAGGGCGATCCGCTGACGAGCGGCTTCGAGCAGGTGTTCGGCGGCGCGCCGGACGCCGTCGCCGACGCCCCGGGCCGCGTCAACCTGCTGGGCGAACACACGGACTACAACGACGGCTTCGTGCTGCCCATCGCGATTTCCCAGCGCACGCGGGTGGCGATGCGGCGGCGGTCCGCGCCCGGCTTCGCCTTGCACGCGCAAGGGCAGGGCGACACCGTGCACTTCGCGTTCGACGCGCCGCCCGGGCAACACTTTGCCAGCTACGTCTACGGCTGCCTGGTGCTGGCGCGCAGCCGCGGCGCCGACATTCCCGGGCTCCAGATCCACGTCGACTCCGACGTCCCGATGGGGGTGGGACTGTCGTCGAGCGCCGCGCTGGAGGTCGCCACGCTGCGCTGCCTGCGGCAGTTGCTGGGCCTGAGCTTCGACGACGTCGCGGTCGCGCAGCTGGCCCAGCGCGCCGAGATCGAGCATGCCGGGGTCAACTGCGGAATCATGGACCAGATGGCGTCCAGCCTCGCCGACACCAGCCGCGCGCTGCTGCTGGACACGCGCAGCCTCGAGCGCCGCATGGTGGACCTGCCGCGCGGCACGGCCGTGCTGGTGATCGATTCCGGCGTCGCCCGCACGCTGGCCGGCAGCGGCTACAACGAGCGCCGCGCGCAGTGCGAGGAAGCGGCACGGCTCCTGGGCGTGGCCTCGCTGCGTGAGGTGGACGACGTGCAACGGCTGGCTTCGCTGCCGCCGCTGCTGCAGCGGCGGGCGCGGCACGTGGTCACGGAGAACGCGCGCGTGCTGCAGGCCGTGGCGTGCAGCACGGGGCGGGCGTTCGGCGAGCTGATGAACGCCTCGCACGCCAGCCTGCGCGACGACTACGAAGTGTCGACGCCGGAGCTGGACCTGCTGGTGTCGCTGTTGCAGCAGCAGCCCGCGGTGCATGGGGCGCGGCTGACCGGCGCCGGTTTCGGCGGCGCGTGCGTGGCGTTGTGCGAGGCAGGCGGACTGCAGCAGGCGGCGGCGAACGTCGTGGCGCAGTACAACGCCGCCGGCCATCGTGGCCAGGTTCTGGTGCCGCCGGTGGCGCCTTGATAAACATCCGACCGCAGAAGCCGCAAAGGAAGCGCAAAAGCCGCAGAAGAAGACACAGGAACAAGAAAAATTACTTGTCTTCTTTTTGCGGCTTCTGCGAAATCTCTGCGGCTTCCGCGTTCGGCTGTTGGTCTTGAGCTTTCAGGCAGCAGCCCGCAGCGGCCAGTCGCCGGCGAAGCGTTGGCAGTCGCCGAAGTACCGGTCCAGCGCGTGCTCCAGCGGCGGCATGAGCAGCGCGCGCTCGCTCGCCAATACCGAATACGCCGGCCGCCTGGCCACCAGGCTCAGCGCCGACGTCGGCAAGCCCTGGACCAGCGCCGGGTCCAGCCCGGCCGCTTCCGCGACCATCTCCGCGAACCGCTGCCAGCTCACCTGTCCCTGGTTGCTCAGGTGCCACAGGCCGCGCTCCCCGTCGACCAGCAGGTCCAGCGAGGCCTGCGCCAGGTCGGGCACGTAGGTCGGGGAAACGACCTGGTCCTGCGCCGCGTGCCAGCGGTCGCCGCGGCGCAGGTGCTCCAGCGCCTGCGCGACGAAGTTGTGCGGATCCCATGGCCCGAAGAATGCGGCGGTGCGCACCACGAGCGAATCGGGCGCGTGGTCCAGGACCAAGCGCTCGGCTTCCAGCTTCGCCCGTCCGTAGGCGTTCAGCGGCGCCGGCGCATCGCTCTCCACATAAGGAGCACTCTTGCCGCCGTCGAACACGAGGTCGCTGGAGAAGGTCACCAGGCGGATGCCGCGCTGCCCGCATTCCTGGGCCAGGATGGCCGGGCCGATCAGGTTGTCGCGCCACTGGCGCGGATCGCGCTCGGCATCGTCGACGCGCACGAAGCCTGCCGTGTTGACGACCGCCCAGGGCTGCCAGCGGTCGAGCGCGGCCGACACCGAGGCGGCGTCCGCGATGTCCATGTCGGCGCGCGACAGCAGGCGATACGGCAGGCCGCGCAGGTCACAGAAGCGGGCGAAGGCCCGGCCCAGCGTGCCGGAGGCGCCCGTGATCAGGAGCGGGCGGCCCTGCACCGGGAGCGACTCCAGGTCGCCGTGCGGCGGGTACGCCAGGCGCAGTTCGCGCTGCCACCAGCCGGGGCCGTCGAGCACGGGGTTGTCGGGCGTCTCGCCCTGCGCCAGTTGCCGCGCCAGCGCGGCCAGCGCCGTGGGCCGCGGCTCGCCGCTGCTGACGTCCCACAGTCCCGGCTCGTAATGGCCTTGCCGTCTCGTCACCAGGCTGTCCCAGTCGTAAGTACCGAATGCGGCCCAGACGGTGACGGCGCGCACGTCGTGCCCGGCGTCGCGCAGCTCCTGTGCCGCGCTCCACGCCTGGTGCAGCCAGCGCAACTGCTCGTCACGGCTGCAACCGAGGTGGACCTCGGTGATCGCCACGGGCAGCCGGTAGCGCTCGCTGGCCTCGCGCAGCCGGGCGCGAAAGCCGCCGATCGACCGGCCATGAACCCGCGCCAGTTCGAGGTCGACATAGGCGTCGCGTCCGTTGCCGCCATGCAGGTGCGGCGGGTACAGGGCGACGCGCTCGTCGAGAAAGCGCTCGCTGGTGACGTAGCTGTTGATGCCCACGATGTCGGGAGGGCAGGGCGCATCGACGAATTCCTGAAGCTCCTGCTCGCTCGCGCCGTGGTTGCGCAGGTAGCCGCGCAGCGGATGCTGGGCATCGACGCGGCCTGCCAGCAGGTCGAAGCTGAGCCATCGGCGCAGGTTCTCGAACTCGGCCTGGTAGCGCAGGCCCGGCGTCGAGTCGGTGCAGCCCAGGTCCTCGGTCTGCACCAGCATCGCCCGCGGATTGATCTCGCGCACGGCCCGCATGGCCAGCACCGTGGCGCGCACCTGGTTCAGCAGCGCTCGCACGAAGCTCTTGTCGTCGCGGCCGTGCGGATACCACAGGCCGTAGAGGCCGCTGAAGCGCGCGGTCGTCAGCGGCTCGTTCACCGGCGTGTAGGCATCGATGTCCGGGTAACGCGCCGCGAGGGCGCGTGCGTATTCGGCCAGCAGTCCGGGGAACGCGGGATCCAGCAGGTTGGTGTGGCGCGGTCCGCTGCCGTGGTGCACCAGGCCGGCGATCGGCTGCACCCCGAGCTCGCGCAGCCGGGCGATCCGCTCGTCGCTCCAGCGCCAGTCGACGGTGCCGCGCTGCGGGGCGAGGCGCTCCCACAGCAGCGGAAACCGCAACCGCCTCGCCCCGATGCCGGCCAGGCGGTCGAGATCCTCGATCCGGCGGTCGAAGCCGCTGGCGGCGAGCTGGTCGAAGTACTCTTCGCCGACCCGGTTGACGGTGCATTCCGGGCCGGCCCACAGTTCCAGCCGACTCAGCGGGAAACCTCCGCCCTGCCGGGCTGCGGGGCCATGGGCGTGCGGAGCGGCCGGGCGGCTCATGCGCCGGCCTGCGCCAGGGCCTCCACCGCGAGCGTGCTGGCGGTCACTGCCTGGTGGCGCTGTTCCAGGCGCTTGAACGCGGCGAGCGCCTGGCCCACCACCTGGTCCATGTTGTAGTACTTGTAGGTCGCCAGGCGCCCCACGAACGTGACGTTCGCGGTGGCCTCGGCCTCCGCCTCGTACTTGCGATAGAGCTCGGCGTTCTCGGCGCGCGGCACCGGGTAGTACGGATCGCCTTCGGCGCACGGATATTCGTAGACCACCGACGTCTTCCCCGGCAGCGTCTGCCCGGTGATGTGCTTGAACTCGCTGATCCTGGTGTAGCCGTAGTCGTTGGGATAGTTCACCGTCCCCACCGGCTGGAACTGCTCCTGCGGCACCGTCACGTGCTGGAACCGCAGGCTGCGGTACGGCAGCTTGCCGTACCTGTAGTTGAAGAACGCGTCGACCGGTCCGGTGTAGACCATGTGCCGCCAGGGCACGATGTCGGCGACCTCGCGGTAGTCCGTGCTGAGCATCACCTTGATGTTGGGATGGTCCAGCATCTTCTCGAACATGCGGGTGTAGCCGTGCAGCGGCATCGCCTGGAAGGTGTCGGTGAAATAGCGGTCGTCGCGGTTGGTGCGGGTCGGCACCCGGGCCGTGACGCTGGCGTCGAGCTCGGACGGATCGAGGCCCCACTGCTTGCGGGTGTAGCCGCGGAAGAACTTGTTGTACAGCTCGCGCCCGACCTTGCTGACGACGACGTCCTCGGACGTCCTGACGCTGTCCTTCTTCTCCGCCACCGACTCGAAGAACTTCTCGACCTCGAAGGAGGTGAGGTTCAGCCCGTACAACTTGTTGATCGTGTCGAGGTTGATCGGCATCGGCACCATCTGCCCGTCGACGCTCGCGAGGACCCGGTGCTGGTAAGGGCGCCACTGCGTGAAGCGCGACAGGTACTCGAAGATGTCGGCCGAGTTGGTGTGGAAGATGTGCGGCCCGTACGGGTGGACGAGGATGCCGTCGTCGTTGTAGCGGTCGTACGCGTTGCCGCCGATGTGCGGCCGTTTTTCGACCACCAGCACGCGCTGGCCCAGCCCGCGCGCCAGCCGCTCGGCCAGCACGCTGCCGGCGAAGCCGGCGCCGACGACCAGGTAGTCGAAGCCGCGCCGGCCGGGCACCGCCGCCGACACCGCGCCTTGAAAACTCTCACTGCCTTTGTCCATGAAGACTCCCTTGTTGCGGTAGCACGCTGGAAAACCGCGGCTGTACCGTTGGGCTCGAAGCGGCAAGCGGTTCGCCCGCAGTGAGGGGCGCTCCTGCCGTGGCGCCGGTCGAGCCGCACCTTTGTACCGGGCGCCGGCCTACGCGCGGGTCAGCAAAAGCCGCGTCTTCTTGAGGGAGGGGGAAAGGGCCGAGCCGCAGGCTCAGCGGGTGGCGGCGCGCAGTGCCTGGTCGATGTCCCAGACGATGTCGGCCGCGTCCTCGATGCCGACCGACAGCCGGATCATGTCGGGCCGCACGCCGGCGCGCGCCAGCTCCGCGGCATCGAGCTGGCGGTGCGTGGTCGACGCCGGGTGGATCACCAGCGTCTTCGCGTCGCCGATGTTGGCCAGGTGGCTGAGGAACTGGCAGGCGTCGATGAAACGCTCGCCGGCTCGCGCCGGGTCATCGGCCTTGATGCCGAAGGTGAGGACGCCCGACGCGCCGGGCAGTCCGTCTACGGGGCGGAACTGCTTCGTGGCCAGCGCGTGGTGGCGCGAGCTTTCCAGCCCCGGGTAATTCACCCAACTCACCAGCGGATGGTCGCCCAGGAAGCGGGCCACGTGCAGGGCGTTGCGGCAATGCGCCTGCATGCGCAAGTGCAGCGTCTCTATGCCTTGCAGGATCAGCCAGGCGTTGAGCGGCGAGAGCGCGCCGCCGAAGGTGCGATTGACCTCCATGCGGGCCTTCATCGTGTAGCCGAAGTCGCCGAAGGTCTCGTAGAACTTGACGCCGTGGTAGGCGCGGCTGGGCTCCAGCATCTCGGGGAACTTGTCGCGCGCGAGCGGCGAGCCCCAGTCGAACTTGCCCGATTCCACCACCACGCCGGCCATGGTGGTGCCGTGGCCGCCGAGATACTTGGTCGCGCTGTGCACCACGATATCGGCGCCGAACGCGAACGGATTGCACAAATACGGGCTCGCGACCGTGTTGTCGATGACCAGCGGCACGCCGTGCTGGTGGGCGATGGCCGCCACCGCTTCGATGTCCAGCACGTTGACCAGCGGATTGCCCAGCGTCTCCCCGTACACCGCGCGGGTGTTCGGGCGGATCGCGCGGCGGAAGTTGTCCGGGTCTTCCGGATCGACGAACGTCGTTTCGATGCCGAGCCGGCCGAAGCCGATCCCCAGCTGGCCCACGGTACCGCCGTACAAGGTGGAAGCGGCGACGATGTGGTCGCCGGCCTTGACGATCGCGAGCAGCGCCGTCATCTGCGCCGCCATCCCGGTGGCGCAGGCGAGTGCCGCGCGGCCGCCCTCCAGCGAGGCAACGCGCTCTTCGAGCACGGCCACGGTGGGGTTGCTGATCCGGCTGTAGACGTTGCCGAAGGTCTGCAGGTTGAACAGGCTGGCGGCGTGCTCCGCGGAATCGAACACGAAACTCGTGGTCTGGTGGATGGGCGTCGCCCGCGCGCCGGTCGCCGGGTCCGGCACCGCGCCCGCGTGGATGGCGCGGGTGCCGAAGCCGTAGTCGTGGTCGGCACCGGGCCGGCTGTCCTTCTCGCTGCTCATGTGCAAACCCCGTCAGTACGGCAGTTGTTGCGGGCGGCGCGAGGAGATCACCCTGGTGTTCACGCCGGCCCAGTTGAGCCCGCCGAAGAGGCGTGCATGTTCGATCTTCACGCACCGGTCCATCACCACGTCCAGGCCGGCGGCGCGGGCGCGGGCGGCGGCTTCCTCGTTCACCACGCCGATCTGCTGCCACAGGCACTTCGCTCCGACGGCGATGGCCTCCTCGGCGAGCGGGCCTATGTCCTCGGTGCGGCGGAAGCAGTCGACCATGTCGATGCGTTCCCCCTTGGTGGCGAGCGCGCGCGCGGCTTCGGTCACGCTCGGATAGGAAGGCTCGCCCAGGATTTCCGGAGCGGTCGGATTCACCGGCACGATCCGGTAGCCGTGGGCCTGCATGTACTTGGCGGCGAAGAAACTCGGCCGGTGCCATTGCGGCGACAGGCCGACCACGGCGATGGTCCGGCAGGTGCCGAGGATCCGGCGCAGCGTGGCGATGTCGTTCATGGCGCCAGTGTAAGCACACCGGCCCCGGTCACAGTGCGGCGATGGCCGACCGCACTTCCTTGACGCTCAGGACCTCGGACAGCACGACCGGCGGGCGCCCCTTCTTGTAGAAGACGTACACCGGCACGCCGTTGCGGCCGAGGGCGGCGAGCGCCGCGGTGATCGCCGGGTCGCGCCGGGTCCAGTCGGCGCGCAGCAGCCTGACCTTCTTTGCGGCCAGGTCGCTCATGACCTCGTCGCGCGCGAGCGTCGTCTGCTTGTTGTACTGGCAGGTCACGCACCAGGCGGCCGTGAAGTCGACGAACACCGTCTCGCCCGAGTCGATCAGCTGTTCGACGCGGCCGGGTTGCCACGGCTGCCACACGTCGTTCTCGGCCCGCACGGCCCGGTCCGCCGCGGCGTGCGTGATGTTCGGGCCCGCACCCCACGCCAGCAGCACCAGCACGGCGACGGCGACCGAGGCCAGCACCGCGCGGCTGCGACCGTGCAGCGTGAACGCCCACACCACCATGCTCAGTGCCACCAGCAGCGCCAGCAGCGCGCCGGCACCGTTGATGCCGCTCTGCTGCCCCAGCACCCAGACCAGCCAGGCGACGGTGGCGAACATCGGGAAGGCCATGGCCTTGCGGAAGGTGTCCATCCAGGCGCCGGGGCGCGGCAGCAGGCGCGCCACCGCGGGCACCCAGCTCGCGGCCAGGTACGGCACCGCCATGCCGAGGCCCAGCACGACGAAGATCAGCAGCGCCTGGACGGCCGGCAGGCCGATCGCCAAGCCGAGCGACGCGCCCATGAACGGCGCCGTGCAGGGCGAGGCGACCGCCACCGCGAGCACGCCGGAGAGGAAGGCGTTGGCGGCCGGATGGCGCGCCTCCAGCGAGGCGACGCGCGACGGCAGGAAGCTGCCGAAGTGGAAGACCCCGGCGAGGTTCAGGCCGATCAGCGTGAACAGCACCGCCAGTGCGGCGACCACCCCCGGCGACTGCAGCTGGAAGCCCCAGCCGAGCTGCTCGCCCGCCGCGCGCAGCGCCAGCATCAGTCCGCCCAATGCCGCGAACGAGGCGACGACGCCCGCCGTGTATGCCAGGCCCGCCACGCGGTGCCCGCGCCGATCGCCGGCGTGGCGGGTGAAACCCACCACCTTGATCGCCAGGATAGGGAACACGCAGGGCATCAGGTTCAGGATCAGGCCGCCGACGAGGGCGCCCAGCAGCGCCGCGACCAAGGTCACGGAAGGCGCCGGGACCGCCGCTGGCACGGCCGGGCTGGCGCCACCGCTCTGGGCGAGCGCGGCGGCCAGGGCAGGCGACACGGTCGGCGCCTGGACGGACGGCCACTGGCCCAGGACCTTGGCTTGGGTCCGCCAACCTTGCGGCCCCGCCGCCAGCACGATCGGCAGCACGGTGGGGCTGGCCGTGCGATGCGCAGAGAGCGGAACCTGCGCCGTCCAGGTGCCACCCTGCCAGGCCTGCGTCCATTTCGCGGCCGTTTCGATCACTTCGCCGGTTTCGGGGAAGAACTCGAGGTCCTTGCCGTGCACGGACGCGGGCAGTCCGTCGACCTTGACCTTGATCGCCTGGCCGGCGATCTCGACCTGGCTGGCGCCGGACAGCGGCTTGGGCTGCGCGTCGAAGCTGGCCTGGAAGACGGCGCCGTTGCCAGCGGTCGTGCTGCGCACCGGCACGCTCAAAGCGAACTCGCCGTCCTCCGGGATGCATTCCTGGCGGCACACCAGCCAGGTGACCTTCAGCTTGACCGGCAGGTCACCAGCGAGCGACGGCTTGAAATCGGGAGCGATCGTGAGCGGCACCGGCAGCAGCACCGTGCCTTCGTAGCCGTAGTTCGCCAGGTGCCCGATCGGGATTTTCTTGGGCACCGGCCACGCGATGTCGCCGGCGACGACGCCGGCCGGCAGCGTCCACTGCAGGCTGGTCGGCAGTCCCGAGTCGCCGGGGTTCATCCAGTAGGTATGCCATTCCGGCGCGTGCGCCAGCTGCAGCCCCAGCCACACCTGCTTGCCCGGGCCGATGCCGTCCGGCGCATGGGCCATCAGCTCGGCCCGGACCCGCTCCGTCTTCACCACGGTGGTGGCACCGGTCTGGGCCAGGGAGGTCAAGGGCAGCGCACAGGCGGCGGCGAGGGCCAGGCCGGCGACGCGACGGACGGAAGACATCATGATGGGTGGAGCTCAGCGTTGCCGGGGAAGTTCCGCGAGGCGAAGCCGAGGACGACGCGCCGGGTGGTGGCACTTTTCTTTTCGATTTTCGTGACCACGACCGGGCCGATTTCGGCCGTGTTGGCGACATGGGTACCGCCGCAGGGCTGGAAGTCGATGTGTTCCTTGCCGCCGATGCGGATGGTGCGCACCCGCCCCGTGCCGCGCGGCGGCTGCACCGACATGCTTTTGACCAGTGCCGGGTTGGCGTCGAGTTCCTCGTCGGTGATGGAGCCAACCTGCACCGGCAGGCCGGCGGTCACCAGCCGCGCGATCCCGGCGGTGAGCTCCTCCTTGTCCAGCGGATCGGTCATGTTGAAGTCCAGGCGCGCGTACTCGGGCGTGATCGAGCAGCCGTTGACCAGTTGCGGCACCAGGTGGCACAGCAGGTGGGTGGTCGTGTGGAAGCGCATCAGCTTGTGGCGGCGGTCCCAGTCGACGCGCGCGGTCACCGTCGCGCCGGCTTCCAGCCGGGCAAGGAGGGCGTCCTGTCCCGGCGCCGGCACGTGCACGATCTCGGACGTGGCACGGCCTTCCTCGTCCTTGCCCTTGCGGGTGTCGGCGATGGCGATTTCCGCTCCATCGCCGAGCACCAGCAGGCCCGCGTCGCCGGCCTGGCCGCCGCCGAGCGGATAGAACACGGTGCGATCCAGGGTAATGCCATGCGCCCCCACGGCCGCCACGGTGGCCGTACATTCCTTCAGATAGGCGTTTTCACGGAAGAGATCCTGGGTCATGCCACTATTTTCGCGTTTCCTGACGACCGTCCCCTGGACATCGGTCAAGCAGCCCCGCCGGGCCCGGGGCTCCCTCGGTGCCGCGCTGCTGGCGGCCGGTCTGCTCGCGGCTTGCGGCGAGACCTCCCGCCTGCCGCCCGGCGCCGACGAAGGCGCCCGTCCGACGCTGCTACCGCCGGTCAAAAGCCTCGTGCCGACGGTCAGGATCGCGCCGGCCAAGGGCTGGCCCGAAGGCCAGTCGCCCAAGGCGCCGGCCGGCTTCCAGCTGACGGCGCTGGCACGGGGTCTTTCCCATCCGCGCTGGCTGTACGTGCTGCCCAACGGCGACGTCCTGGTGGCCGAAAGCAACAAACCGGCACCGCCGCCGGGCCAGGAGCCCAAGGGCATCAAGGCCTGGATCACCCAGCTGGTGATGAAGCGTGCCGGCGCCGGCGTGCCCAGCGCCGACCGCATCACCTTGCTGCGCGACGCCGACGGCGACGGGCAGGCCGAACTGCGCAGCGGTTTCCTGTCCGGACTCCATTCGCCGTTCGGGATGGCGCTGGTCGGGGGCGACCTGTACGTCGCCAACGCGGACGGCGTCGTGCGGTTCCCGTACCAGCCGGGGCAGACCCGCATCGAGGCACCGGCAATCAAGGTGACCGACCTTCCCGCAGGCGTCAACCACCACTGGACCAAGAACATCATCGCCAGCCGCGACGGCAGCAAGCTGTATGCGACCGTCGGCTCCAACAGCAACGTGGCCGAGCGCGGGCTGGCCGCGGAGGAGGGCCGCGCCGCGGTCTGGGAAATCGACCGCGCGACCGGCACCAAGCGCCTGTTCGCCACCGGGCTGCGCAACCCGAACGGCCTGGCCTGGGAGCCGGGTACGGGTGTGCTGTGGACCGTCGTCAACGAGCGCGACGAACTTGGCAGCGATCTCGTTCCCGACTACCTCACGTCGGTACGGGAAGGCGGCTTCTACGGCTGGCCGTGGAGCTACTGGGGCCAGCACGTCGACGAGCGGGTCGAGCCGCCGCGGCCGGACTTGGTGGCGCGCGCCATCGTTCCGGACTACGCGCTCGGCTCGCACGTCGCACCCCTGGGCCTCGCGTTCTCGGACGCGCGCATGCCGCCGCCGTTCGCGAGCGGCGCCTTCGTCGGCGAACACGGTTCCTGGAACCGCAAGCCGCTCGCCGGCTACAAGGTGGTGTTCGTGCCATTCGCGAACGGCCGGCCCTCGGGCGCGCCGGTGGACTTCCTCACCGGGTTCGTCAGTCCCGAAGGAGACGCCTGGGGCCGCCCGGTCGGCGTGGCGCTGGACGGCCGCGGGGCGTTGCTGGTCGCCGACGACGTGGGCAACGCGGTGTGGCGGGTGGCGCCGCGCTAGATCCGCTTCAGGGGCAACGCGGTCTTGTAGCGCACCTGCTTGAGTGCGAAGCTGGAGCGGATCTTCTCGATGCCTGGGATCGGGGTGAGCTGCTCCAGGATGAAGCGTTCCAGCTCGGCGATGTCGCGCACGGCCACCCGGATCAGGTAGTCGCTGTCGCCGGTCATCAGGTAGCACTCCATCACTTCGTCGTGTTCGGCAATGCGGCGCTCGAACTCGGCCAGGGATTCCTTGGCCTGCTCCTTCAGGCTGATCGAGATGAACACGTTGACGCCCAGGCCGATCGCCTTCGGGTCCGCCAGCGCCACGTAGCGCTGGATGACGCCCGCCGCTTCGAGCGCCTTCACCCGCACCAGGCAGGGCGAAGGCGAGAGGTGGACGCGCCGGGCCAGTTCGACGTTGGTCAGCGCGCCGTCGTGCTGCAGCTCGGCGAGAATTCGCAGGTCAATCGCGTCGAGTTGCATGGAATGCTATGCATGGCGATATTTGCGGCATTTTATGCTGAACAGTCGGGAGCCGACGCACATTTCCGAACCCCTATTTCGCCACCGATTTTCTACAGTCACGCATGACCGACCACAGCCTGTCCCGCTTCCTGGCCGCAGATTCCGGCGACATCGATCCCGTCGAAACGGCGGAGTGGCGCGACGCCTTCCTGTCCCTGGTGGCCGCGCACGGCCCGGCCCGCGCCCGCTTCATCCTCGACCAGCTCGCGGTGCTCGCGCGCGGCCCGCACATCGGCTGGTCGCCGGAACTGGTCACGCCTTACGTCAACACGATCGCCGTCGACCAGCAGCCGGCTTTTCCGGGCGACCTGGCGCTCGAGGAGAAGCTCGCCTCCCTGATGCGCTGGAACGCGCTGGCCATGGTCGCGCGCGCGAACATGGCCTACGGCGAACTGGGGGGCCATATCGCCAGCTACGCGAGCGCCGCCGACCTGTTCGAGGTCGGCTTCAACCATTTCTTCCGCGCGCGTGCCGCCGGCCACGGCGGCGACCTCGTCTTCTTCCAGCCGCACAGCGCGCCCGGCGTCTACGCGCGTGCCTACCTCGAGGGACGGCTCGACGAGCAGGACCTCGCGCACTACCGCCAGGAAATCACCGGTCCGCGCCGCGGCGCCCGCGGCCTGTCGAGCTATCCGCACCCCTACCTGATGCCTGACTTCTGGCAGTTTCCGACCGGGTCCATGGGCATCGGGCCGATCAGCTCGATCTACCACGCGCGGTTCATGCATTACCTGACGCATCGGGGCCTGCTCGATTGCGCCGGCCGCAAGGTGTGGGGCGTGTTCGGCGACGGCGAGATGGACGAGCCCGAGAGCATGAGCGCGCTGACCCTGGCCTCGCGCGAGCGGCTGGACAACCTCGTGTGGGTCGTGAACTGCAACCTGCAGCGCCTGGACGGCCCGGTGCGCGGCAACGGCCGCATCATCGACGAGCTGGAGAAGCTGTTCCACGGCGCCGGCTGGAACGTGATCAAGCTGGTCTGGGGCAGCGACTGGGACGGCCTGTTCGCACGCGACCAGGCCGGGGCCCTGGTGCGGGCGTTCGCCAGCACCGTCGACGGCCAGATGCAGACCTTCGCCGCCAAGGACGGACGGTTCAACCGCGACAACTTCTTCGGCCAGAACGAGGAACTGGCGCGGCTGGCGCAGGGCATGACCGACGAGCAGATCGACCGCCTCAAGCGCGGCGGGCACGACCTCGTGAAGATTCACGCCGCCTACGCGGCCGCCGCCGCCCACGTCGGCGCGCCCACGGTGATCCTCGCCCACACCAAGAAGGGTTACGGGATGGGGACGGCGGGCCAGGGGAAGATGACCACCCACAGCCAGAAGAAGCTGGACGACGCGGCGCTGATCGAGTTCCGCAACCGCTTCAACCTGCCGATCTCGGACGACCAGGCGCGCGGCCTGGAGTTCTTCCGGCCGGCGGCGGACAGTCCGGAGATGCAGTACCTGCACGAGCGGCGGGCGCGGCTGGGTGGCTATGTGCCGCGGCGCCGGTCCGACGCTGCGCCGGTGCCGGTGCCGGCCCTCGCCTCGTATGCAGCCTTTGCCACCGCGGCCGGCGGCAAGGAAATGTCGACCACCATGGCGTTCGTGCGCATGCTGGGCAACCTGCTGAAGGACCCGCAGCTGGGTCCCCGCATCGTGCCGATCGTGGCCGACGAGGCGCGCACCTTCGGCATGGCCAACCTGTTCAAGCAGGTCGGCATCTATTCCAGCGTGGGTCAGCGCTACGAGCCGGAGGACATCGGCTCGGTGCTGTCGTACCGCGAGGCGCTCGACGGCCAGATCCTGGAGGAAGGAATCAGCGAAGCCGGCGCGGTCGCGAGCTGGACCGCGGCGGCCACCAGTTACAGCGTGCATGGCTTCCCGATGCTGCCGTTCTACATCTACTACTCGATGTTCGGCTTCCAGCGGGTCGGCGACCTGATCTGGGCCGCGGCCGACCAGCGCGCCCGCGGTTTCCTGCTGGGGGCCACCTCCGGCCGCACGACCCTGGCGGGCGAAGGACTGCAGCACCAGGACGGCAGCAGCCATGCGGTGGCCGCCACCGTTCCCAATTGCCGCGCGTACGACCCGGCATTTGCCGGCGAGATGGCGGTGATCGTCGCGCGCGGCATGCTGGAGATGCTGCAGGAGCAGCGCGACGTCTTCTATTACGTCACCCTGATGAACGAGAACTACCCCCAACCCGACCTGCCGGCCGGCGTCGAGGAGGACGTGGTCAGTGGTTGCTACCGATTCGCCAGCCACCCTGGCGCGCAGCGGGTCACCTTGCTCGGGTCGGGTGCGATCCTCACCGAGGTGCTGAAGGCGGCCGGGGAGCTCGCGGCCGGCGGGATCGGCTGCGACGTTTTCAGCGTCACCAGCTGGAGCGAACTCGCCCGCGACGGCCAGGCGCTGGAGCGCCAGGCGCTGGCCGGCGAAGCGCCGCGGGTGCCGTTCGTCTCGCGCCAGCTGGCCGCCAGCGCCGGACCGGTGATCGCCGCCAGCGATTACGTGCGCGCGGTGCCGGAAAGCATCCGCGCTTTCGTGCCGGCCGGCCGGCGCTATCTGACGCTGGGCACCGATGGGTTCGGCCGCAGCGACACCCGTGCCGCGCTGCGCGAGTTCTTCGGGGTGGACGCGGCGAGCATCGTGCGGGCTGCGCGGTCCGCGCTGGGCGCGGGTTGAAGTGACAAACCCCCGGCGGGCACTACCATCGGGGGCATGAGCACATCGCGTTTCTGGGCCGAGCTGAGCACGCGCGACTTTGCCGGGCTCGACCCGGCCCGCACGGTCGCCGTGCTGCCACTGGGGGCGACCGAGCAGCACGGACCGCACCTGCCGCTGGGCGTCGACCAGGTGCTGGTGGATGGGATCGTCCAGGCCGCATTGCCGCACCTGCCGCCAGGCCTGCCGGTGCTGGTCCTCCCGACGCAGCAGGTCGGCTACAGCCCCGAGCATGCGCGGTTCGACGGCACGCTGACGGTGTCGGCCGCGACGCTGATCGCCCTGTGGACGGAGGTCGGCGAATGCGTGGCGCGCGCGGGGGTGCGCAAACTGCTGCTGCTCAACGCCCACGGCGGGCAGGTGAGCCTGATGGACATCGTGGCGCGCGAACTGCGGGCGCGGTGCAAGACTATCGTCTACAGCTGCAGCTGGTGGAACCTGCCGCTCGGCGATGCCGTCACCGGCCTGTTCCCGCCCGAAGAGCACCGCTTCGGCGTGCACGCGGGCGAGATCGAGACGTCCATGCTGCTGGCGCTGGAGCCCGCGCACGTGCACATGGAACACGCGCGCGACTTCAAGTCTTCGGCGCAGCAGCGTGCCGCGCAATACCCGGTCCTGGGCAACGGCCACAGCGCCAAGCTGGGCTGGCAGATGCAGGACTACAACACCCACGGCGCGGCAGGCAATGCCGCCGCCGCCACGGCGCAGAAAGGACAGGCTGTCCTGGCCGCCGCCGGCGCCAAGCTCGCCGCACTGCTGGTGGAGATCTCCAGCCTGCCCCTGTCCACGCTGGTCGACGACGCGCATTCCTGAGGCGGGGGGCCGCTGCGGCGCGAGCTCCTCGCATAGCCTGCGTCCTACGCGAGCTTGCGAGGGAACCGACAACGGCAGCCCGGGTGCGCGCTAGATTGGGTCCATCCCGGCACCAGCCGGCCCCAACCAGCAAGGAGCGCGAAATGACAACTGTGGCAGACGTGATGACCCGCGGCGTGCGGACGATGGCCCCCTCGGACACCGTGGTCCGGGCGGCGCAGGCGATGGACGAGCTGAACGTGGGCGTGATCCCGGTGTGCGACGGCCAGAAACTGGTCGGGATGGTGACCGACCGCGACATCGTCGTGCGCGGGCTGGCGCAGGCGCAGGATCCCAAGACCCTGAAGCTGGCCGACGTGATGAGCACCAACGTGCGCTGCGCCAGGGAGGACGACGACGTGGACCAGGTCCTGAGCGAGATGGCCGACACCCAGATCCGCCGGATGCCGGTGGTGGACGGCCAGCAGCAGCTGGTGGGGATCATCACCCTGGGCGACATCGCGGCCAAGGGCGTCGAGGACGAAGACGAGGTCGCGGAGTCGCTCAGCGAAATCTCCACGCCGGCCGAGCCCGACCGCTCGTGACCGGCGCGTTGTTGCGCGCCTCCTACTCGACCGCACTGTTTCGCACGCATTGTGACGGTGGACACATTCCCGTCACGTTCCGCTTCCTACACTCGGTGCAGGAAAGGAGCCGTGCATGCGATTCTCAGCCGCCATCCAGCCCGCCGCACCCCGGGGACCGGCGCCTGTGGCACGGCCCGTGCCGCCGCCCGACGACGCGCTCGCGTTGCCGTCGCCGCAGCCGCCGCTCCCCGCCTGCGAAGTGCCGCCCGATCTCGACCAGCGCGTCCGGCTCACGGGCGAATGGTGAGCGGGCCGCCCGCAGGCGTGCTCGCTGCGCAGGGCTTGTCCATCTTTGCCGCGTGAGGTCGTAGGACAGGACGCCGCGACGGCACGAAAAAGGGGCGTCCTGGACGCCCCTTTGTCTTTGCGCGGAGCTCGCGGCCCCTGCCTGCGCGCGTGATCAGCTGCTGCTGCGCGAACCTTCGGAGTTCTTGTTGCGATTGGCCTGGCTGCGAGCCTGCCCGCCCTTGCGGCCGGCCTCGCGCGCTTCTTCGGACGTGAACTCGTGCGCGGTGCCCTTCTCGTGGGCGGCGCGACCGCCTTCGCTGGCGATTTCGCGCTGGCGCTGCGGGTCCATCGACGCGAAGCCGCGGTTCGACTTGCCGCTGCTGCCCTGGTTGCCTTGATTGTTGGATGCCATGGTACTGATCTCCTGACAGAAAGGTGGAGTGGAAATGCATGACGGGCCCGCGGCCAGCCATGGCGTGATTGAGCGTTGGCCGCATCGCGCCGCTCGTCAGGAAGCCAAGGCGGGATGTGTAGGACGGGGCCTTGCGCCGTTACCCCTTGTTGCTATGAGTTTCGTAGCACCGTGACGAGGCGCTGAAACAGTCCGGCGACCTCCGGCGTGATGCCGGTGGAGGCGGCGCCGGGCGCCGTCACGCTCGCGAGCAGGCGCTGGAAGCCGGCCGCGGACGGCAGCACCGGCCCGAAGAACGCCGGTCGCCCGGCCGCGGCGACCAGCACGGTGGGGAAGGTCTCGACATCGACGTCGCCCATCGCCGCCGCTTCGTCTTCCACGTCGATCCAGGCAAAGCGCGCCTGCGGATGTTCACTGGCGGCCCGGTCGAAGACGGCTCGCCACTCGCGGCAGACGCCGCACCATTCCGCGCACAGGCAGATCACCCAGTGTCCGCTGGCGGGATCGGCATTCACTTCCATCGCAGCCAGTGTAGCAAGCGCCCCACGCGCGCCCGCCCGGCGTCAGGTGTAGGTGACCCAATGCGCGAAGTCGGGATGTTCCAGGTGCGGGATGGCGTTGTACGACACCAGCATGTGGCGCTTGGGGTTGAACGCGAACTCGGTGATGGCGGTGTTGCGGATCCGCATGTTCAGCTCGATCGTCGTCTCGGGGCTGGTGCCCAGCACCAGGCCCACGGCGGTCGAGATCGGCCCGCCGCTGGTGACGACCAGCACGCTCTGGCCGTAGTGGTTGGCGCGGACATGGTCCAGCGCGCCCGCCACGCCGGCGGAGAAGTCGGCGTACGAAGGCATGCCCCTGGGGCTCACGACGCCGGCCATCCACTGCGCGAGGCCGTCGCGCAGCAGCCGGAAGTGGTGCCGGTAACGCTCCGGCGAGTCCGGCTTCTCGAGCGCGTGCGGGTGGATCGCTGCGATGACGGCGGCACTGTCGTACTCGTTCAGCCCGTCCCAGTCGAGGTGCTCGCCGGCATGGTTCATCCCTTCCAGGATGGCGGCCATGGTCTGCTTGTGGCGGCGCAGCGTCCCCGCGATCAGCCCGTCGAAGCGCACGCCCTTCTGCGCGAAGTACTCGCCAAGGCGCAGGCTCTGCCGGCGCCCGAGGTCGCTCAGCTGGTCGTAGTCGTCGGCGCCGAAGGAGGCCTGGCCATGGCGAACGAGATAGAGGGTTCCCATCGGCGGCATTCTGGCGGCGGTGCACGCCGCATTCAGTCGCCGGTGCGACGGAGCTGTTTCAGGCGCCGGCGGCGTGCAGGACGACGCGCCCGGCCGGTGCCGCGAAGGTGGCCACGAGGTCGGCCTCGCCTTCGCGCACCCCGACGCCTTGCAGGCCGATGGCCGCGTGCGCTGCCTGGACCTCCTGCACGCGCGGATGGCGTGCCGTGAGGCCCAGCAGCTCCAGTGCCGACTCGGGCATGGTGTCGGTGGGATGGGCGCCGCGCCACTGGATCAGGGCCGGGAGCGTGCCGTGGCACAGGCGCTGCCCGTCGGCGCGGATCGTGATGTCCCATTCCAGCCGTCCGCTGGCCGTCTGGCGCCCGGCGCGAACCAGGCCGCCGGGATCGAGTCCCCGGTCGCGCAGCGCCACGGCAGCGGTCTCGGCGTCGTTGCAGCGGGCGACGAAGTGCACGAGCCTCGGCTGCCGCTGCACGGCGGCCTGGAGCGCGGGCTGGTCGAGGTCGAACCAGCGGGCGGTCGCCGGCGCTGGCGCAGCGGGATCGATGGCGATGATCTCCAGGTAGCAGCGCGAATACTGCTGGCCGCCGAGGCGGACCAGCCGGTTGTGGGTGCCCATCAGCGGATGCGAGCCGCCGGCCGCCGGCGTGATGCCGAACGTCGCCTCGCACCACTGCACCCCCTGCTCGAGGGTGGCGGCGGCGACCACGAGGTGGTCGACGACCGACGCGGGTCTCACAGCGTCACGTTCCCGCCGATGCAGGTGACGGCGTCGCCTCCGACCCACACCTGCCCCTGCTCGTCCCGCTCCAGGTGGACGCGTCCGGCGCGGTCGAGGCGCGCGCCTTGCGCCGCGAGGTAGCGGGCGGGCATGCGGCCGTCCGCCATCAGCCATTGCGCGAGGCTGGCGTTGAGGCTGCCGGTGACCGGGTCCTCGGGAACGCCGATCGGCGCCGCGAATCCGCGCACTTCCAGTTGCGGGCTGCCAGCCGGCGCGTCTGGGCAGGCTGCCGCCACACCGACCTTCTGGCCCAGCCGCTCCAGTTGCGCGTGATCGGGCGCGAGCCGCAGCACCGTGGCGGGTTGGTCGACGAGGAGACCGAGCCAGACCGGCCCGTTGTCCAGCGTCTGCGCGGCCAGCACCTCCTGCCGCTGCAACCCGAGCGCCGGCAGCAACCGGGCCAGCAGCGCGGCATCCGGCTCGCCGCGCCGCAGCGGCGGCGCCTCGAAAGCCAGGCGAGCGCCACTGCGCCGCAGCGGCACGAGGCCGACCTGGCACTCCTGAACGATGACGCCCGCGGTGCGCGGTTTCCCGCCGGCCTCGAGCCAGGCGTGGCAACTGCCGATGGTCGGATGGCCGGCGAAGGGGAGTTCGCCGCCGGGTGTAAAGATGCGCACGCGGTAATCGGCCCGGTCCGACTGCGGCGGCAGCAGGAAGGTCGTTTCGGAAAGGTTGGTCCAGCGCGCGAAGCGCTGCATCTGCTCGTCCGACAGGCCGCTGCCCTCGAGCACCACCGCCACCGGGTTGCCGCGGTACGGCACCGCGGTGAAGACATCGACCTGCTTGAAGGGACGCGACGCGGATTGGTTCATGGCGCGCACTGTAGCCGCTGCCGGGCGGCGCCGTGCGAACCCTACAGCATCTCGTCGGGAGCCAAGGGGGCAATCAGCCGCACCAGGAGGCGCAACCGAAGGCTGGCATCGGGCTCGCTGCGCGCGCTCGGGAACGAGGCGCCGGGCGGGGCCTGCCAGTCCAGCCGTCCGCCCTCCAGCCGCACCCGGTACGCGCCCTGCGCGACCATCGCATCGACCTGGCGCGCGGCTTCGCGGGAAAGGGTGCGGCTGCGGATCAGCAAGGCCACCTCGCTGTTCTTGCGCTGGGAACGCAGGTCGAGGTTCATCGAGCCGATCACCGCCAGCCGCTGGTCCAGGATCACGGCCTTGGAGTGCAGGCTGGCCCGCGAGACGCCGCTTTTCGAGCCGCCCCCGCCAGAGCCCAGGCCCGGGGTCGAGCCCAGACCGGCGACATCGCCCTCCTGGGTCGCCCGCATCTCGTACAGCTCCACCCCTTGCTGGAGCAGCCGCTCCCGATAGCGCGCATAGCCGGCATGCGCCGCCGGCGCGTCGTTGGAGGCCAGCGAGTTGGTCAGCACCCGGATGCGGACGCCCTTGGCTCGCAGCCGCCCGAATACTTCCATCATCGCCGCGCCCGGCACGAAATACGGCGACACGATCAGGATGTCCTGCCGCGCTTGCTGCATCAACTGCAGGAGGCCGTCGATGACGGTCTCCCCGGCGTCGACCTCGTCGTCGTCGGGCCCGATCTTTCCCGGTTCGTCCACCAGCAGCACGGCGGGAGCCCAGACCAGCCGGACGCGGGCCAGGTCCATCGGCTGCGGCGCGGCCGTGACGACCCCGGTGGGAGTGACGCCGGGCAGGATCGACGCGGTCAGGCTCGGCTCGAGCGCTGCCGCAACGGGAACGACGCCCGGGGGCTGAGCGCCGCCCGGAGCGCCGCCATCGGGAGGGCGCTGGCGCAGCCGCTCGAGGTCCTGGGCGGACAGCAGCGACTGGACCGGATAGGCGAGTTCGTCGTTCCAGTACCGGTCGAAGCTGGCGGACATGTCGCGCACGATCGTGCCGGCCGCGAGCACGTCGAGGTCGACGAAGTTGCTCTTGTCACCGCTGCCGAAGTAGGCGTCGCCAAGGTTGCGCCCCCCGGTGATGCCCATGGCGTTGTCGGCGATGAAGAGCTTGTTGTGCATCCGCTTCTGGATGCGCCCGAAATCGTGCAGCGACGTGAACAGGCGGCCTACCAGCGAGCTGCGCGAGCCGGTGAGGGGGTTGAACAGGCGGATGTCGACGTTCGGTTCGAAGGCGAGGCGCAGCACCTGGGCGTCGTCACCCACCGTATTGAAGTCGTCGAGCAGGATGCGGATGCGCACTCCGCGCCTGGCCGCGTCGCGCAGCGCCTGCAACAGCGTTTCGGTGCTGGCATCGGCATGAATGGCGTAGTACTGCAGGTCCAGACTGCGCTGCGCGGCGGCGATCAGCGCCAGGCGGCTGGTGAAGGCGGCGTCCACGCTGTCCAGAAGGTGAAAGCCCGACTGGTGCCGAGCGGCCTCCCGTGCCCGCCGCTCCTGCACCAGCCGGCCGAGCGCGGTCTGCTGCGGGGCCGCGAAGGCGGTCGACGCGGTGCGGCCGGTGTTGCTCGGCAGGCTTGCGCAGCCGGCGGCGGACGTGGCGAGCGCCACGGCGACCACGAAGCGCCACGCCGCCTGCCAGAAGTGCGGCCGTGCACGCGAGGGGCCGGAAGAGGTGGTCGCGCTCATGTCGAGCCACTGTACTGCCCGGCCGTGGTGGCCGGGGTCGGGAAAGGTCAGCGGTGGGCGCCTCTTGCTGCCGGACAAACGCTATACGGCGCCGAGGGCCTCCCAGCGCTCCAGTGCCACCATGAGCTCATCCTCGATGGCGGCGACCCGCGCGGCGAATTGCACGGCGCGCTCGGGGTCTTCGCCGTACATGCGCCCATCCGCCAGCGCTTCGTTGATCTCGCGCTGCTCGCGTTCCAGCGCATCGATCAGCGCCGGCAGCGCTTCGAGCTCGCGCTGCTCCTTGTAGCTCAGCTTGCGCTTGCCCGGACCGGTCGGGGCGGCGCTGCTCCGTGCTGCCGGAGCGATGGCGGGCGGCGCGCTGGCGGTTGCGGCCAGCGCTTGCGCCCGGCGCGATTGGGTCAGCCAGTCCTCGACCCCGCCTTCGTACTCGCGCCAGTGGCCGTCGCCTTCGAAGACGATGGTGCTGGTGACCACGTTGTCGAGGAAAGCGCGGTCGTGGCTGACGAGGAACACCGTGCCGTCGTAGTTCTGGAGCAGGTCCTCCAGCAGCTCGAGGGTGTCGATGTCGAGGTCGTTGGTGGGCTCGTCGAGCACCAGGACGTTGGCCGGGCGCGCGAACAGGCGCGCCAGCAGGAGCCGGTTGCGTTCGCCGCCGGACAGCGACCGCACCGGCGAATTCGAGCGCGCCGGCGAAAAGAGGAAGTCGCCCAGGTAGCTCTTGACGTGCTTGCGCTGGTTGCCGATTTCGATCCACTCGCTGCCGGGGCTGATGAAGTCCTCCAGCGTGGCATCGAGGTCGAGCGCCTCGCGCATCTGGTCGAAGTAGGCGACCTGCAGGTTCGCGCCCTGGCGGATCCTGCCGCGGTCGGGCTGGAGCTCGCCCAGGATCAGTTTCAGCAGGGTCGTCTTGCCCGCGCCATTGGGACCCATCAGCCCGACCTTGTCGCCACGCAGGATGGTGGCCGAGAAGTCGCGCACGACCACCTTGTCGCCGAACGATTTGCCCACGTCGGCGAGTTCCGCGACGATCTTGCCGCTCGGCAAGCCAGCCGCCACGCCCATGCGCACGCTCCCCAACGCCTCCCGGCGCGCCGCGCGCTGAGCGCGCAGCCGCTGCAGCCGCGTGATGCGACCCTGGGCGCGCGTGCGCCGCGCCTCGACCCCCTTGCGGATCCACACCTCTTCCTGGGCCAGCAGCTTGTCGGCCTTGGCGGCGATCACCGCTTCCTGGGCGAGTTGTTCCTCCTTCTGGGCCTGGTACCGGCTGAAATTGCCGGGGAAGGACCGCAACTGGCCGCGATCGAGTTCGACGATCCGGGTCGCGACCCGGTCCAGGAACACGCGATCGTGCGTGATGGTCACCAGGCTGCCCTTGAAGCCGGTCAGCAGGTCTTCCAGCCACTCGATCGAATCGAGGTCCAGGTGGTTGGTGGGCTCGTCGAGCAGGAGCACGTCGGGACGGCGCACCAGCGCCTGCGCGAGTGCGACGCGCTTCCTGTTGCCGCCCGACAAGGTGCCGATCACGGCGTCGCCATCGAGGTGCAGGCGGTGCACTGTCTCGCTGATGCGCTGCTCCAGGTTCCAGCCGTCGTGCGCCTCGATCTGGCTCTGCAGGCGGTCGAGGTCGCCGTCGCCGTGCGTGTAGTGGTCGATCAGGGCCGTGACGTCGGCGACCGCCGCCCGCACCGCGTGCCACACCGAGTGCGCCGGATCGAGGGTCGGCTCCTGCGGCACGTAGGCGATGCGCAGCCCTTGCTGGACCTGCAGGATGCCATCGTCGGCCCGCTCGAGGCCGGCAAGGATCTTGAGCAGCGACGACTTGCCGGCGCCGTTGCGGCCGATCAGGCCGACCCGCTCGCCGGCTTCGAGGGCGAAATCGGTGTGATCGAGCAGCGGCACGTGCCCGTAGGCCAGCTGGGCGTTGAGGAGTGTGATGACGGCCATGGAGCCGCGGATTATCCCGGCAGCCGCGGACGGGCGCGGGCTCTTCGCAGCTGGCGCGGCAGCGGGGCACTGGCGCGCCAGATCCGGCGAGCGCGGCTCGGGACGAGCCTTCAAAGAGTGGCGCTCGTCTTTTCGCGGGGGTTCCGGAACTTCGCTGCGCCGCCCGCGCTCAGAGAGGGCCGATCTTCATGAAGAGCCGAGGTCCCTCGGCAGGCCGTGTGGCAGGCAAGCTGGCGCAGGCGCTCCAAAAAAGTTTCGGATGGGCTTGGCAATGCCGGAAATAGCGTGCTATAGTCGATGGCTCTGCTGATGAACGCAGCCGCCGAGTCGCTAGTCGACAAGGCAGTTGAAGAAAATCAGTAGAAACCCTCAAGTTTGACAGGACTTATCAAAAACTGTCATAATTCAAGGCTTCGCTGATCGCAGCGAGGCAGGCAAAACGAGACGCAAAGTCGAGTGGCTGCCGCAAGGTTCGTTAACAACATACAGCCGATAAGCGTGGGCGTTTGAAGGCGATTGCCAAGTTCTTCGGAACAAGGTCGCAAGACCTTTAAACGCTCATAGATAGACAAGAAGCTTCCAGCAATGGGAGCGCCTTGTCGATTCCAAATGAGTGGCCTCGAGAGAGGCAACAAATCAAGATCGAACTGAAGAGTTTGATCCTGGCTCAGATTGAACGCTGGCGGAATGCTTTACACATGCAAGTCGAACGGCAGCACGGGGGCAACCCTGGTGGCGAGTGGCGAACGGGTGAGTAATACATCGGAACGTGCCCAGTCGTGGGGGATAACGCAGCGAAAGCTGTGCTAATACCGCATACGATCTACGGATGAAAGCGGGGGATCGCAAGACCTCGCGCGATTGGAGCGGCCGATGGCAGATTAGGTAGTTGGTGGGGTAAAGGCTCACCAAGCCTGCGATCTGTAGCTGGTCTGAGAGGACGACCAGCCACACTGGGACTGAGACACGGCCCAGACTCCTACGGGAGGCAGCAGTGGGGAATTTTGGACAATGGGCGCAAGCCTGATCCAGCCATTCCGCGTGCAGGATGAAGGCCTTCGGGTTGTAAACTGCTTTTGTACGGAACGAAAAGGCTCTGGTTAATACCTGGGGCTCATGACGGTACCGTAAGAATAAGCACCGGCTAACTACGTGCCAGCAGCCGCGGTAATACGTAGGGTGCGAGCGTTAATCGGAATTACTGGGCGTAAAGCGTGCGCAGGCGGTGATGTAAGACAGATGTGAAATCCCCGGGCTCAACCTGGGAACTGCATTTGTGACTGCATCGCTGGAGTGCGGCAGAGGGGGATGGAATTCCGCGTGTAGCAGTGAAATGCGTAGATATGCGGAGGAACACCGATGGCGAAGGCAATCCCCTGGGCCTGCACTGACGCTCATGCACGAAAGCGTGGGGAGCAAACAGGATTAGATACCCTGGTAGTCCACGCCCTAAACGATGTCAACTGGTTGTTGGTCCTTCACTGGATCAGTAACGAAGCTAACGCGTGAAGTTGACCGCCTGGGGAGTACGGCCGCAAGGTTGAAACTCAAAGGAATTGACGGGGACCCGCACAAGCGGTGGATGATGTGGTTTAATTCGATGCAACGCGAAAAACCTTACCCACCTTTGACATGTACGGAATTCCGCAGAGATGTGGAAGTGCTCGAAAGAGAACCGTAACACAGGTGCTGCATGGCTGTCGTCAGCTCGTGTCGTGAGATGTTGGGTTAAGTCCCGCAACGAGCGCAACCCTTGTCATTAGTTGCTACATTTAGTTGGGCACTCTAATGAGACTGCCGGTGACAAACCGGAGGAAGGTGGGGATGACGTCAAGTCCTCATGGCCCTTATAGGTGGGGCTACACACGTCATACAATGGCCGGTACAAAGGGCTGCCAACCCGCGAGGGGGAGCCAATCCCATAAAACCGGTCGTAGTCCGGATCGCAGTCTGCAACTCGACTGCGTGAAGTCGGAATCGCTAGTAATCGTGGATCAGAATGTCACGGTGAATACGTTCCCGGGTCTTGTACACACCGCCCGTCACACCATGGGAGCGGGTTCTGCCAGAAGTAGTTAGCCTAACCGCAAGGAGGGCGATTACCACGGCAGGGTTCGTGACTGGGGTGAAGTCGTAACAAGGTAGCCGTATCGGAAGGTGCGGCTGGATCACCTCCTTTCTGGAAATAAAGCAATCCAATTTGAACGCTCACACTTATCGGTTGTTGGAAGGTTGTCGCCAACGGCCCGGGTTCGCGCCTGGTCATAAAGCGACCGGCTCGGGTCTGTAGCTCAGTTGGTTAGAGCACCGTCTTGATAAGGCGGGGGTCGTTGGTTCGAGACCAACCAGACCCACCATCCTCCTAGCGAGGCAAGCCCGGGGGATTAGCTCAGCTGGGAGAGCACCTGCTTTGCAAGCAGGGGGTCGTCGGTTCGATCCCGTCATCCTCCACCAAACCTTTCTTCAGTTCAACACCAAAGCGGCTTCGGCAAGAGGCTGTTTTGTTGTTGATCGACATTGTTCGATCAATCGGCTGTTCTTTAACAATTCATAGAGTCGAATCAGCGTTGCTCGCGGAAAGGGTCTTCGGATCCACCGTGCCGCGAGCAACATGAATTTTTGATTGCGTCAAATGAACTTCAACGGAGCAATTCGTTTGAAGACGGCATAACGCGCGAGGTGAAAGACCTCGCAATTCCTTGATGGACCGAGAACTCTCGTGAGAGAGGTCAAAGTTATAGGGTCAAGTGAATAAGAGCATGTGGTGGATGCCTTGGCGATGATAGGCGACGAAGGACGTGATAGCCTGCGATAAGCTTCGGGGAGCTGGCAAATAAGCTTTGATCCGGAGATTTCCGAATGGGGAAACCCACCGAAAGGTATCGCATGATGAATACATAGTCATGCGAGGCGAACCGGGTGAACTGAAACATCTCAGTAGCTCGAGGAAAAGACATCAACCGAGATTCCGAAAGTAGTGGCGAGCGAAATCGGAAGAGCCTGCTAGTGATAGCACCAGACTTAACGGAACAGCTTGGAAAAGCTGGCCACAGCGGGTGATAGCCCCGTACGTGAAAAGACTGGTGTGGTACTGAGCTAGCGACAAGTAGGGCGGGACACGTGAAATCCTGTCTGAAGATGGGGGGACCATCCTCCAAGGCTAAATACTCATCATCGACCGATAGTGAACTAGTACCGTGAGGGAAAGGCGAAAAGAACCCCGGGAGGGGAGTGAAATAGATCCTGAAACCGCATGCTTACAAAAAGTCGGAGCCCGCAAGGGTGACGGCGTACCTTTTGTATAATGGGTCAGCGACTTACATTCAGTGGCAAGCTTAACCGAGTAGGGAAGGCGTAGGGAAACCGAGTCCGAACAGGGCGATTCAGTCGCTGGGTGTAGACCCGAAACCAAGTGATCTATCCATGGCCAGGATGAAGGTGCCGTAACAGGTACTGGAGGTCCGAACCGACTAGTGTTGCAAAACTAGCGGATGAGCTGTGGATAGGGGTGAAAGGCTAAACAAACTTGGAAATAGCTGGTTCTCTCCGAAAACTATTTAGGTAGTGCCTCAAGTATTACCTTCGGGGGTAGAGCACTGTTTTGGCTAGGGGGTCATGGCGACTTACCAAACCAATGCAAACTCCGAATACCGAAGAGTAGAGCTTGGGAGACAGAGCACCGGGTGCTAACGTCCGGACTCAAGAGGGAAACAACCCAGACCGCCAGCTAAGGTCCCTAAAATTGGCTAAGTGGGAAACGAAGTGGGAAGGCTAAAACAGTCAGGATGTTGGCTTAGAAGCAGCCATCATTTAAAGAAAGCGTAATAGCTCACTGATCGAGTCGTCCTGCGCGGAAGATGTAACGGGGCTAAGCCAGTTACCGAAGCTGCGGATGTGCACGCAAGTGCACGTGGTAGGAGAGCGTTCTGTAAGCCTGTGAAGGTGGCTTGTAAAGGCTGCTGGAGGTATCAGAAGTGCGAATGCTGACATGAGTAGCGTTAAAGCGGGTGAAAAGCCCGCTCGCCGTAAGCGCAAGGTTTTCTACGCAACGTTCATCGGCGTAGAGTGAGTCGGCCCCTAAGGTGAGGCAGAGATGCGTAGCTGATGGGAAACAGGTCAATATTCCTGTACCGATGTGTAGTGCGATGTGGGGACGAAGAAGGTTAGCTCATCCGGGTGTTGGATGTCCCGGTTCAAGCCTGTAGTCGTGCCTGGTAGGTAAATCCGCCGGGCTGAGATGAGGGGTGATAACGAGGCGGCTTGCCGCCGAAGTGAGTGATACCCTGCTTCCAGGAAAAGCCACTAAGCTTCAGCTACACACGACCGTACCGCAAACCGACACTGGTGCGCGAGATGAGTATTCTAAGGCGCTTGAGAGAACTCAGGAGAAGGAACTCGGCAAATTGACACCGTAACTTCGGAAGAAGGTGTGCCCTTAGTAGGTGAAGTCCCTCGCGGATGGAGCCCAATGGGGTTGCAAAAAATCGGTGGCTGCGACTGTTTAATAAAAACACAGCTCTCTGCAAACACGAAAGTGGACGTATAGGGAGTGACGCCTGCCCGGTGCTGGAAGATTAAATGATGGGGTGCAAGCTCTTGATTGAAGTCCCAGTAAACGGCGGCCGTAACTATAACGGTCCTAAGGTAGCGAAATTCCTTGTCGGGTAAGTTCCGACCTGCACGAATGGCGTAACGATGGCCACACTGTCTCCTCCTGAGACTCAGCGAAGTTGAAATGTTTGTGATGATGCAATCTCCCCGCGGAAAGACGGAAAGACCCCATGAACCTTTACTGTAGCTTTGTATTGGACTTTGAACGGATCTGTGTAGGATAGGTGGGAGGCTTTGAAGTGCGGTCGCTAGATCGCATGGAGCCAACGTTGAAATACCACCCTGGTGCGTTTGAGGTTCTAACCTAGGTCCATTATCTGGATCGGGGACAGTGCATGGTAGGCAGTTTGACTGGGGCGGTCTCCTCCCAAAGCGTAACGGAGGAGTTCGAAGGTACGCTAGTTACGGTCGGACATCGTGACGATAGTGCAATGGCATAAGCGTGCTTAACTGCGAGACTGACAAGTCGAGCAGATGCGAAAGCAGGACATAGTGATCCGGTGGTTCTGTATGGAAGGGCCATCGCTCAACGGATAAAAGGTACTCTGGGGATAACAGGCTGATACCGCCCAAGAGTTCATATCGACGGCGGTGTTTGGCACCTCGATGTCGGCTCATCTCATCCTGGGGCTGTAGCCGGTCCCAAGGGTATGGCTGTTCGCCATTTAAAGAGGTACGTGAGCTGGGTTTAAAACGTCGTGAGACAGTTTGGTCCCTATCTTCCGTGGGCGCTGCAGATTTGAGGAAGCCTGCTCCTAGTACGAGAGGACCGGAGTGGACGCACCTCTGGTGTATCGGTTGTCACGCCAGTGGCATTGCCGAGTAGCTAAGTGCGGAAGAGATAACCGCTGAAAGCATCTAAGCGGGAAACTCGTTCCAAGATGAGATCTGCCGGGGCCTCGAGCCCCCTGAAGAGTCGTTCAAGACCAGGACGTTGATAGGTCGGGTGTGGAAGCGCAGCAATGCGTTGAGCTAACCGATACTAATTGCTCGTGCGGCTTGACCCTATAACTTTGATCGTCAGATCAAGATGTTATGCCAAGACGCAATACAAGAATTCAAGCTGATTTGCTCTATGAATTGGTCGTCCAGACCACAAATCTGGATGGCAACAAGTTATGCCTGATGACCATAGCGAGGTGGTCCCACTCCTTCCCATCCCGAACAGGACAGTGAAACGCCTCTGCGCCGATGATAGTGCGGATTCCCGTGTGAAAGTAGGACATCGTCAGGCTTCTACAGCCCCAAAAGCCCCTCGCGTAAGCGCAGGGGCTTTTGTCTTTTAGTGTAGACACCTCAATGTCGAGCACCCGGATCGCAGCCCACCAGCTGTGCGCGGTTCAGGCAGGCGACGTGAATGGCTGCCGGTTCGCCGGCGGCGGTGTCCGGCGGATCGCCAAGGCCAGCTGTACTGGCGGCGCGCGGTCCACGCGAGCGGCCTGGCCGTTGCGCGGCCGGGCGCGTCGGAGGGGTCGCGGGCAGCCAGTGAGGCCCGCAAGTTTGGTCAAGTATTGACCGGCAAGCGAAAACTGGTATAGAATACAAGGCTCTGCTGACGAGCAGCCAACCGCGGCGCTAGCCGAAAACGGTCGAAGGCAAATCAGTAGAAACCCTCAAGTTTGACAGGACTTATCAAAAACTGTCATAATTCAAGGCTTCGCTGATCGCAGCGAGGCAGGCAAAACGAGACGCAAAGTCGAGTGGCTGCCGCAAGGTTCGTTAACAACATACAGCCGATAAGCGTGGGCGTTTGAAGGCGATTGCCAAGTTCTTCGGAACAAGGTCGCAAGACCTTTAAACGCTCATAGATAGACAAGAAGCTTCCAGCAATGGGAGCGCCTTGTCGATTCCAAATGAGTGGCCTCGAGAGAGGCAACAAATCAAGATCGAACTGAAGAGTTTGATCCTGGCTCAGATTGAACGCTGGCGGAATGCTTTACACATGCAAGTCGAACGGCAGCACGGGGGCAACCCTGGTGGCGAGTGGCGAACGGGTGAGTAATACATCGGAACGTGCCCAGTCGTGGGGGATAACGCAGCGAAAGCTGTGCTAATACCGCATACGATCTACGGATGAAAGCGGGGGATCGCAAGACCTCGCGCGATTGGAGCGGCCGATGGCAGATTAGGTAGTTGGTGGGGTAAAGGCTCACCAAGCCTGCGATCTGTAGCTGGTCTGAGAGGACGACCAGCCACACTGGGACTGAGACACGGCCCAGACTCCTACGGGAGGCAGCAGTGGGGAATTTTGGACAATGGGCGCAAGCCTGATCCAGCCATTCCGCGTGCAGGATGAAGGCCTTCGGGTTGTAAACTGCTTTTGTACGGAACGAAAAGGCTCTGGTTAATACCTGGGGCTCATGACGGTACCGTAAGAATAAGCACCGGCTAACTACGTGCCAGCAGCCGCGGTAATACGTAGGGTGCGAGCGTTAATCGGAATTACTGGGCGTAAAGCGTGCGCAGGCGGTGATGTAAGACAGATGTGAAATCCCCGGGCTCAACCTGGGAACTGCATTTGTGACTGCATCGCTGGAGTGCGGCAGAGGGGGATGGAATTCCGCGTGTAGCAGTGAAATGCGTAGATATGCGGAGGAACACCGATGGCGAAGGCAATCCCCTGGGCCTGCACTGACGCTCATGCACGAAAGCGTGGGGAGCAAACAGGATTAGATACCCTGGTAGTCCACGCCCTAAACGATGTCAACTGGTTGTTGGTCCTTCACTGGATCAGTAACGAAGCTAACGCGTGAAGTTGACCGCCTGGGGAGTACGGCCGCAAGGTTGAAACTCAAAGGAATTGACGGGGACCCGCACAAGCGGTGGATGATGTGGTTTAATTCGATGCAACGCGAAAAACCTTACCCACCTTTGACATGTACGGAATTCCGCAGAGATGTGGAAGTGCTCGAAAGAGAACCGTAACACAGGTGCTGCATGGCTGTCGTCAGCTCGTGTCGTGAGATGTTGGGTTAAGTCCCGCAACGAGCGCAACCCTTGTCATTAGTTGCTACATTTAGTTGGGCACTCTAATGAGACTGCCGGTGACAAACCGGAGGAAGGTGGGGATGACGTCAAGTCCTCATGGCCCTTATAGGTGGGGCTACACACGTCATACAATGGCCGGTACAAAGGGCTGCCAACCCGCGAGGGGGAGCCAATCCCATAAAACCGGTCGTAGTCCGGATCGCAGTCTGCAACTCGACTGCGTGAAGTCGGAATCGCTAGTAATCGTGGATCAGAATGTCACGGTGAATACGTTCCCGGGTCTTGTACACACCGCCCGTCACACCATGGGAGCGGGTTCTGCCAGAAGTAGTTAGCCTAACCGCAAGGAGGGCGATTACCACGGCAGGGTTCGTGACTGGGGTGAAGTCGTAACAAGGTAGCCGTATCGGAAGGTGCGGCTGGATCACCTCCTTTCTGGAAATAAAGCAATCCAATTTGAACGCTCACACTTATCGGTTGTTGGAAGGTTGTCGCCAACGGCCCGGGTTCGCGCCTGGTCATAAAGCGACCGGCTCGGGTCTGTAGCTCAGTTGGTTAGAGCACCGTCTTGATAAGGCGGGGGTCGTTGGTTCGAGACCAACCAGACCCACCATCCTCCTAGCGAGGCAAGCCCGGGGGATTAGCTCAGCTGGGAGAGCACCTGCTTTGCAAGCAGGGGGTCGTCGGTTCGATCCCGTCATCCTCCACCAAACCTTTCTTCAGTTCAACACCAAAGCGGCTTCGGCAAGAGGCTGTTTTGTTGTTGATCGACATTGTTCGATCAATCGGCTGTTCTTTAACAATTCATAGAGTCGAATCAGCGTTGCTCGCGGAAAGGGTCTTCGGATCCACCGTGCCGCGAGCAACATGAATTTTTGATTGCGTCAAATGAACTTCAACGGAGCAATTCGTTTGAAGACGGCATAACGCGCGAGGTGAAAGACCTCGCAATTCCTTGATGGACCGAGAACTCTCGTGAGAGAGGTCAAAGTTATAGGGTCAAGTGAATAAGAGCATGTGGTGGATGCCTTGGCGATGATAGGCGACGAAGGACGTGATAGCCTGCGATAAGCTTCGGGGAGCTGGCAAATAAGCTTTGATCCGGAGATTTCCGAATGGGGAAACCCACCGAAAGGTATCGCATGATGAATACATAGTCATGCGAGGCGAACCGGGTGAACTGAAACATCTCAGTAGCTCGAGGAAAAGACATCAACCGAGATTCCGAAAGTAGTGGCGAGCGAAATCGGAAGAGCCTGCTAGTGATAGCACCAGACTTAACGGAACAGCTTGGAAAAGCTGGCCACAGCGGGTGATAGCCCCGTACGTGAAAAGACTGGTGTGGTACTGAGCTAGCGACAAGTAGGGCGGGACACGTGAAATCCTGTCTGAAGATGGGGGGACCATCCTCCAAGGCTAAATACTCATCATCGACCGATAGTGAACTAGTACCGTGAGGGAAAGGCGAAAAGAACCCCGGGAGGGGAGTGAAATAGATCCTGAAACCGCATGCTTACAAAAAGTCGGAGCCCGCAAGGGTGACGGCGTACCTTTTGTATAATGGGTCAGCGACTTACATTCAGTGGCAAGCTTAACCGAGTAGGGAAGGCGTAGGGAAACCGAGTCCGAACAGGGCGATTCAGTCGCTGGGTGTAGACCCGAAACCAAGTGATCTATCCATGGCCAGGATGAAGGTGCCGTAACAGGTACTGGAGGTCCGAACCGACTAGTGTTGCAAAACTAGCGGATGAGCTGTGGATAGGGGTGAAAGGCTAAACAAACTTGGAAATAGCTGGTTCTCTCCGAAAACTATTTAGGTAGTGCCTCAAGTATTACCTTCGGGGGTAGAGCACTGTTTTGGCTAGGGGGTCATGGCGACTTACCAAACCAATGCAAACTCCGAATACCGAAGAGTAGAGCTTGGGAGACAGAGCACCGGGTGCTAACGTCCGGACTCAAGAGGGAAACAACCCAGACCGCCAGCTAAGGTCCCTAAAATTGGCTAAGTGGGAAACGAAGTGGGAAGGCTAAAACAGTCAGGATGTTGGCTTAGAAGCAGCCATCATTTAAAGAAAGCGTAATAGCTCACTGATCGAGTCGTCCTGCGCGGAAGATGTAACGGGGCTAAGCCAGTTACCGAAGCTGCGGATGTGCACGCAAGTGCACGTGGTAGGAGAGCGTTCTGTAAGCCTGTGAAGGTGGCTTGTAAAGGCTGCTGGAGGTATCAGAAGTGCGAATGCTGACATGAGTAGCGTTAAAGCGGGTGAAAAGCCCGCTCGCCGTAAGCGCAAGGTTTTCTACGCAACGTTCATCGGCGTAGAGTGAGTCGGCCCCTAAGGTGAGGCAGAGATGCGTAGCTGATGGGAAACAGGTCAATATTCCTGTACCGATGTGTAGTGCGATGTGGGGACGAAGAAGGTTAGCTCATCCGGGTGTTGGATGTCCCGGTTCAAGCCTGTAGTCGTGCCTGGTAGGTAAATCCGCCGGGCTGAGATGAGGGGTGATAACGAGGCGGCTTGCCGCCGAAGTGAGTGATACCCTGCTTCCAGGAAAAGCCACTAAGCTTCAGCTACACACGACCGTACCGCAAACCGACACTGGTGCGCGAGATGAGTATTCTAAGGCGCTTGAGAGAACTCAGGAGAAGGAACTCGGCAAATTGACACCGTAACTTCGGAAGAAGGTGTGCCCTTAGTAGGTGAAGTCCCTCGCGGATGGAGCCCAATGGGGTTGCAAAAAATCGGTGGCTGCGACTGTTTAATAAAAACACAGCTCTCTGCAAACACGAAAGTGGACGTATAGGGAGTGACGCCTGCCCGGTGCTGGAAGATTAAATGATGGGGTGCAAGCTCTTGATTGAAGTCCCAGTAAACGGCGGCCGTAACTATAACGGTCCTAAGGTAGCGAAATTCCTTGTCGGGTAAGTTCCGACCTGCACGAATGGCGTAACGATGGCCACACTGTCTCCTCCTGAGACTCAGCGAAGTTGAAATGTTTGTGATGATGCAATCTCCCGGCGGAAAGGCGGAAAGACCCCATGAACCTTTACTGTAGCTTTGTATTGGACTTTGATCGGAACTGTGTAGGATAGGTGGGAGGCTTTGAAGTGCGGTCGCTAGATCGCATGGAGCCAACGTTGAAATACCACCCTGTTGGGTTTGAGGTTCTAATCTAGGTCCATTATCTGGATCGGGGACAGTGCATGGTAGGCAGTTTGACTGGGGCGGTCTCCTCCCAAAGCGTAACGGAGGAGTTCGAAGGTACGCTAGTTACGGTCGGACATCGTGACGATAGTGCAATGGCATAAGCGTGCTTAACTGCGAGACTGACAAGTCGAGCAGATGCGAAAGCAGGACATAGTGATCCGGTGGTTCTGTATGGAAGGGCCATCGCTCAACGGATAAAAGGTACTCTGGGGATAACAGGCTGATACCGCCCAAGAGTTCATATCGACGGCGGTGTTTGGCACCTCGATGTCGGCTCATCTCATCCTGGGGCTGTAGCCGGTCCCAAGGGTATGGCTGTTCGCCATTTAAAGAGGTACGTGAGCTGGGTTTAAAACGTCGTGAGACAGTTTGGTCCCTATCTTCCGTGGGCGCTGCAGATTTGAGGAAGCCTGCTCCTAGTACGAGAGGACCGGAGTGGACGCACCTCTGGTGTATCGGTTGTCACGCCAGTGGCATTGCCGAGTAGCTAAGTGCGGAAGAGATAACCGCTGAAAGCATCTAAGCGGGAAACTCGTTCCAAGATGAGATCTGCCGGGGCCTCGAGCCCCCTGAAGAGTCGTTCAAGACCAGGACGTTGATAGGTCGGGTGTGGAAGCGCAGCAATGCGTTGAGCTAACCGATACTAATTGCTCGTGCGGCTTGACCCTATAACTTTGATCGTCAGATCAAGATGTTATGCCAAGACGCAATACAAGAATTCAAGCTGATTTGCTCTATGAATTGGTCGTCCAGACCACAAATCTGGATGGCAACAAGTTATGCCTGATGACCATAGCGAGGTGGTCCCACTCCTTCCCATCCCGAACAGGACAGTGAAACGCCTCTGCGCCGATGATAGTGCGGATTCCCGTGTGAAAGTAGGACATCGTCAGGCTTCTACAGCCCCAAAAGCCCCTCGCGTAAGCGCAGGGGCTTTTGTCTTTGCGACGCCGAAAATCAGGCTGCCAGGAGGCTGGTGCAATTGGCTCGGCCTGCATCCTTGGCCGGCAGCTTGGCGCACGTGCTCGCGAGCTGCTGCCGGATCCGGGTGACCGCGCGGCGCCGTTCCGGATCCTGTCCCTGCCACTGCTGCAGCCTGGCCGAGATCCGCGCCAGTGCGCGCTGGTTGCGCTCGTAAAAGGTCTCGGCTTTGGGCTGCAATTCGCCGATCAGGCCCTTGGCCGTCTTCTCGATGCGAGCGACGTCGCCCGGGGCGAGCTCGATCAGATTGCCGAGGTAATTGGCGCCCCACTGCAGGCGCGTCGCCGGACCTTCCGACCGGCGCCACGCCTGCTCGTACCAGTGCAGCGCTGCCGCCGCGTCCTTGCGCTTCTTCGCGTTGCCGGCCAGACCTAGCATATGGTAGTAAGGCGCCACCGCACGTGGCAGCTCCGCCTTCAGTACCTCGTCCGACTCGTCGATGAGCCCCGCCTCCCGCAGCACGTGCGCGGCGGCGGGCACCACGGCCTGGCGCTCGTACCGGTCGGTGGTGCCGGCGACGATGCGCGCCACTTCGGTGAGCACCTGGGCGCGCTGCTGCGGCGCGAGGTCGTCGGCGCCACCGATCAGCTTCCATAGCGCCACCCTGGCATCCAGCGCGTCGATGCGGCTCGCCTTCGACAGCTGCGCGGCGCCGGCGAGCAGCTTCACGAGGGCGGCATCCCAGCGTGTCGCCAGCTCGCGCCGCTCCTCGCCGGCCGGGGCCAGCCAGCGCACTGCGCTGCCGGCGTAGGCGGTGAGGACGTCCGCGTGCAGTGCCACGCTGGACGGATCCTGGAGCACCTGGTCGACCAACCGCCGTCCGGCGTCGACCACGCCTGTGTTGACGGTCCCGGACTGGGAGCGCAACGCCAGCGACTTCAATGCCAGTCGCTGGCGCACTTCCGGTAGTGCCGTCGGCGCTTTCGCGGCCAGTTCATCCAGGCGCGAGGCCAGTTCCTTCTGGGCGACCACCTGCTCCTGGTCGGTGTCCCAGGAGTAGAACGCCAGCAGCCGCCACTGCTGGGGCTCGATGGTCTTGCCGGCGAGCGCGCGCGCCACCAGTTCCCGCACCGGCACCTGCGCCTCGAGCGCGGCGCTCAACGCGATCAGGTAGCGCTCGGGATCGACCTCGCCCGGCAGACGGGTGATCTCCGTGCCGTCGGGCTTGAAGAGAATCATCGTCGGATACCCCTGCACCTTGAAGCGAGCGGCTACCTTCTGCGCGCCCGGTTTGTCGCCGTCGACGTAGACCGGAACGAACGCGCGGGAGCGCTCGACGAAGTCCGGACGCGAGAACAAGGTGGCTTTCACCTGGTTGCACGGCGGGCACCACACGGCGGCCCAGTACAGGAACACCGGCTTGCCGGCAGCGCGAGCCGCGGCGAACGCCCGGTCGACCTCGGCGTCGGAAGCAGCCGCGTGCCAGGCAATACCGCCAGGCGCCGCCGCCGGCGGGGCGCCCGGGGCGGCCCCGCACGCCAAGGCCAGCACTGCCGCCAGCGCGCAGCGCCGGATCGCGATCGAAGGTCCCACGCCATCACGCATTGATCAACTCCCCATTCACCAGAGCGGCCGCTTTCGCGGCGATCAGATCATCCACCAATCCGCGGAACCACGCTGCCGGCTCCTGGCCGGGAAAGTGCCGCTCCAGGATGAGCGGGAAATACACGGTACCCAGGGCCCAGCGCTCCAGATCCGCGTAGCGAACCCGCTGCAATTCCAGCAGCTTGAACTTGAGCAGCACCTTGGCGGCGTGCCCGGCGTGTCGCACCGGATCGTCCCTGAACGCCCGCAGCCGGCGCCGCGCCGCTTCCAAGGCAGCAGTGACATCCGTGAACAGGCCGCCATGGCCCGGTATGACCAGGCGCGGCTGCAGCGCCTCGATCAGATCCAGCGTGGCGCCGACTTCCTCGAAGGCCTGCTCGCCCTCCAGCTCCTGGAAGACGACGCCAAAGCCGTTGGACCACAGAGCGTCCGCCGAAATCAGGATGCGTCGCTGCGGCTCGAACAGCACGACCGAGTGCTGGTCATGGCCGGGAGCCCCGTGCACTTGCCACGCGCGATCGCCCAGCGCGAGCTCGGTGCCGGGCTCGAGCAGGCGGTCCATCCGGAATCGCGGGCAGTGCTGCCCCGTCGGTTCGTAGGTCAACGCGACCGGGTCCCAGTCGTGCACCCGCCCGGCGAGTCCCGGCGGTATACAGGTGACGACGTCCGGGTACTGCGCCTGCAGCGCCGCGTTGCCGCCGCAATGGTCGCTGTGCAGGTGGGTATTGAGCAGCAGGTCCAGCGGCCGCTCGCCAAGCGCTTGCCTCACCAGCGCGACCGTCTGCGACGCATGCGTCGCGTATCCGCTGTCCACCAGCGCTGACGGGCCGCTGCCATGGAACAGGATGTTGTTGGCCGACAGCCAGCCCCGTTCGAAGACGGTGATGCCGGCCGGCAGCGCATGCGGTTGTGCCATCCCCGAAGCGTGCCACAACCCGCTCAATGCCTGGCCGTCCGCAACTCGCGTCTCAGGATCTTGCCGACGTTGGTCTTGGGCAGCTCGTCGCGGAACTCGATGTACTTGGGCACCTTGTAGCCGGTAAGGTTCTCGCGGCAGAACCTGGCGACGTCCTCTTCCGACAGCGTCGGGTCGTTCTTCACGACGAACAGCTTCACGGCCTCGCCCTGCTTCTCGTCGGCGACGCCGATCACCGCGCACTCCACCACCCCCGGGCACAGCGAGACCACGTTCTCGAGTTCGTTGGGATACACGTTGAAGCCGCTCACGTTGATCATGTCCTTCTTGCGGTCCACGATCCTGATGTAGCCCTGCCCGTCCATGGTCCCGATGTCGCCGGTGCGCATGAAGCCGTCGCCGGTGAATGCCTTGGCCGTTTCCTCGGGCTGGTTGTAGTAGGCGCGCATCACGTTCGGCCCGCGGATGCAGATCTCCCCCGGCTCACCGAGCGGCAGGTCGGCCCCGTCGTCGTTCTTGATCGCGATGTCGATGCCCGGCAGCGGCAGGCCGATCGTGCCGGTGAACTCCCGGCTGGTGACGATGTTGTTGGTGCCGATCGCGCAGGTTTCGCTCATGCCCCAGCCCTCCACCATGGGGCAGCCCGTCACCCGCTGCCATTCGCGTGCGGTGCCTTCGGACGCGGCCATGCCGCCCGCCTGGGACAGGGCCAGCTGCGAGAAGTCCACCGACTTGAACTGGGGGTGCTGCAGCAGCGCGTTGAACAAGGTGTTCACGGCGGGAAACAGATGGAACGGGCGCTTCTTGAGCACTTCGATGAACTTGCCGAAGTCGCGCGGGTTGGGGATGAGCGTCATGTGCGACCCCCACCGGATGCCGAGGAAGCACAGCGTCAGGGCAAAGATGTGGTACAGGGGCAGGGCGGCGATGCTGTTGGTGCGGGATGGATCTGCGATGCGTTTCAGCGCCGGCGTGAACCACGCCTCGGCCTGCAGGATCGCGGCGACCACGTTGCCGTGCGTCAGCTCGGCGCCTTTCGAGAGGCCAGTGGTGCCGCCCGTGTACTGCAGGAACGCCAGCGAATCGAGGGTTTGCGGCGTCGCCCGCAGCGTCATGCCGGCGCCTTGCTTGAGCGCGCGCCGGAAGGTGGTCACCTGCCGGCCCCCGGTCAGCGGAAGCTTGAACGCGGGCACCATCTTGGCGAGATGGCGGACCGCGAACGTGATCCAGCGGCCGTACCAGAAGCCCAGGAGGTCGCCCATGGAGGCGAGCACGACGTGCTTCACCTGGGTGTGCTCGATCACGTCTTCGAGCGTCCTGGCGAAGTTCTCCAGGATGACGATCGCGGTCGCGCCGGAGTCGCGCAGCTGGTGCTCCAGCTCACGCGCCGTGTACAGCGGATTGACGTTGACGCAGGTGTAGCCGGCCCGCAGCACGGCGGACATCGTGACGGCGAACTGCGGGATGGTCGGCAACATGATCGCGACGCGCGCCCCCGGCTCCAGCCCCGCGTCCTGCAGCCACGCGCCCAGCGCGCCCGAGAGCTCGTCGAGCTGCTGGTACGTCATCCAGCGCTCCATGCACACGGAATGCGGCCGTGCGGCGTTCTTGCGGAACGACTCCTCCAGCAGCTGCGTCAGCGACCGGTACTGGTCCGGTTCGACTGTCGCAGGCACGCCGTCGGGATAGCTCTTGAGCCAGATCTTTTCCATGCAGCCGCTTCTCCTTGTGGCGCGATTCTCGAAAGGCAGGCGTTGGCGCGCCAGCGGGCTTGTCCTAGGGGTGGCCTGCAGTGGTCCCGGATGCGACATGCGGGCGCCCGGCTGGCGCCCTCTCCTTGCGCATGCCATAGTCGCGGCCATGCGAAGAAGGGGATTGCTGACACTGGGACTGGTGTCCGCCGCCGTGCTCGCCTTGGGCGGCGGCGCCTTGGCGCTGCTCGCTCCGGGCCTGCAGGACGGCAAGCTGTCTCCGCGCGGGCGGGACGTGATGGCCGGCATCGGCCGGGCGATGCTCGATGGCAGCCTGCCGGCGGGGGAGCCGGCGGTGGCGGCGGCGCTCGAAGGGTTGCTCGCACGCGTCGACCGGCTGGTGGCGAGCTTGCCGCCGCACGCCCAATCTGAACTGTCGCAACTGCTCGCCCTGCTGGGAAGCACCGGGGGCCGCCGGGCGCTGGCCGGCCTCGGCGACGATTGGCATACGGCCCCGGTAGCGCGGCGCCAGGAAGCCTTGCAGGCGATGCGCATTTCCGGAGTGGCGCTGCGGCAGCAGGCCTATCACGCGCTGCACGAGATCGTCGGCAGCGCCTATTTTTCCGAGCCGGCCACCTGGCGCGCGCTCGGCTATCCCGGGCCGTTGCCGATCTGACGCCATGAGCACCGTGCCCGACCCGATCCGCGAAGGACTCGCCCGAGGCTGGAAGGTGGCCGGCGGTGCGCATCGCCCGCGCCCCGGGCGCGTCGAGTGCGACGTTGCCATCATCGGCTCGGGCGCCGGCGGCGGCGTCAGCGCGGAGCTGCTCGCCCGTGCCGGCTTGAACGTGGTGATCGTCGAGGAGGGCCCGCTGCGCAGCAGCCGGCACTTCGACCAGCAGGAGGCGATCGCCTATCCGACGCTGTACCAGGAGAGCGCCGGCCGCAAGACCGCGGACAAGGCGATCAACATCCTGCAGGGGCGCTGCGTCGGCGGTTCCACCACGGTGAACTGGACCAGTTCCTTCCGCACGCCCCCGGACACGCTGCGCTACTGGCGTCGGCACTTCGGGCTGGAGTTCGACGGCGCGGCACTGACGCCGTACTTCGAGCAGGCCGAGCGCCGGCTCAACATCGCGCCCTGGCTGGTTCCGCCCAACGAGAACAACGACCTGCTGCGGCGCGGCGCCGCCAGGCTCGGCATCGCGTCGGCCTTGATCCCGCGCAACGTCAAGGGCTGCGCGAATCTCGGCTCCTGCGGCATGGGCTGCCCGCTGAACGCGAAGCAGTCGATGCTGGTCACGACCATCCCGGCCGCCCTCGACGCCGGCGCCACCTTGCTGGTCGAAACCCGGGCCGAGCGGTTCGAGATCGCCAACGGGCGCGTGCAATCACTGGTGTGCGTGCCGGCCGCGGGCAACGGGGGCCGCGCCGACGGGCCGCCGGCGGTGGTCGTTGCAAGGCACTTCGTGCTGGCGGGCGGCGGCATCAATTCACCGGTGCTGCTGTCGCGGTCGCAGGCGCCCGACCCGCATGACCGGCTCGGGCGGCGCACGTTCCTGCACCCGGTCGTCCTCTCGTCGGCGGTCATGCCGGCCAGGGTGGCCGGCTGGCAAGGCGCGCCCCAGAGCGTGTACAGCGACCATTTCCTGGGCACGCAGCCCATCGACGGTCCGATCGGCTTCAAGATCGAGGCGCCGCCCCTGCATCCCGTGCTGTTCGCCGCCAGCACGCCCGGCATCGGCCGCGAGCACGCGGACGCGCTGCGCGATTTTCCCCACACCCATGTGCTCATCGCGCTGATGCGCGATGGTTTTCATCCCGACGCGCCAGGGGGCACGGTCAACCTGCGCGGCGACGGCTCCGCGGTCCTCGACTACCCGCTGACGCCATTCGTGCTGGACGGGGCGCGGCGGGCTTTGCTCGCGATGGCGGAACTGCAGTTCGCCGCGGGCGCGCGGCAGGTGATGCCCGGGCACGAGATGGCCCGGCCGTTCGCTTCATGGACCGAAGCCAGCGCTGGAATCGAGGCGCTGCCGATGGACCCCTTGCTCACCAAGGTGGTCAGTGCCCACGTCATGGGCGGGTGCGGCGCGGCCGCGCGCGCTGTCGACGGGGTGGTCGGCCCGGACGGCGTGCACTGGCAACTGGCCAACCTGTCGGTCCACGACGGGTCGATCTTTCCGACCAGCATCGGCGCCAATCCGCAGTTGTCGATCTACGGGCTCGTCAACCACCTCGCCCAGGGCCTGGCCAGGCGCCTCACGGGCCGGAACGTGACGCTCGCCTGATGCGGCACGGCTCGAGCCTCGCACGTTTCCAGAGGACGCTGGTCCTGTTCCTGGCCGGCGCCGCCTTGGGATGGTTCGCCTGGCACTGGCCCGCCGCGCCCCTGCTCGCAATTGGCGGCCCCGCGGTCATCTGGGTCGGGCTGGCGCTCGTGCTCGGCGCCGAATTCCTGGCCTTGGGCGTCGTCGGTCGCGCGGATCCCGCTCCGCGCCCGACCGCACGGCAACTGATCCGCGCCTGGCTGGCTTCCACGTGGTTGAACGCGCTGGTGTTCGGCTGGTGGCAGCCGTTCCGCTGGAACGCGATCCCGGACCAGTTGCCCGCGTCCCTGCGCAGGCCGCCGCGCCGAGGCATGGTCCTGGTCCACGGGTTCGTCTGCAATCGAGGCTTCTGGACGCCGTGGCTCAGGCTCTTGCGCCAACGCGGCGTGCCGTTCATCGCCGTCAACCTCGAGCCGGCGTTCGGCTCGATCGACGACTACCCGACCATCATCGAGGACGCGGTGCAGCGCATCACGCGAGCCACGGGGACGGCGCCGCTGCTGGTCTGCCACAGCATGGGTGGCGTAGCGGTGCGGGCGTGGCTGCGCACTGCCGGCGCCGCGCCGCGCGTGCACCACGTCGTGACGATCGGCTCGCCGCATCGCGGCACCTGGATCGGCCGCTTCAGCCGCGTTGCCAACGGCCGCCAGCTGTCCCTGGGCAACGCGTGGATCGAGGAACTGGGGCGGGCCATGCCCGCTGGCGCCGGGGCGCCGTTCACCTGCTGGTACTCGAACTGCGACAACATGGTGTTCCCCGTGTCGGGCGCGACCCTGCCCGGCGCGGACAACCGCCTGGTCCCCGGCGTCGGTCACCTCGCCCTGGCGTACCGGACCGAGGTGATCGCCCGCGCGCTCGCCCTGCTGGAGGAGTGACGGGCTTTCAGGTCGCCGGCACCGGCGGCAGCACGCCCCGGCGCATCTGGTCCAGTTCCATGGTCTCGAACAGCGCCTTGAAATTGCCCTCGCCGAACCCGTCGTTGCCTTTGCGCTGGATGAACTCGAAGAAGATCGGTCCCAGCTGGTTCTCGCTGAAGATCTGCAGCAGCAACTCGCCGGGTTTGCCATCCACCAAAATGTTGCGCTGCTGCAGGGCGGCGACGTCTTCGGCCAGGCCGGGGATCCGCCTGGGCAGCAGCTCGTAATAGGTCTCGCTGGTGTTCAGCAGCTTGACACCGTTCATCTGCAGCGCGTCCACCGTCTCGTACAGGTTGGTCGAGCCCAGCGCGATGTGCTGGATGCCTTCGCCGTGGTACATGTCCAGGTACTCCTGGATCTGGCCGGCCTTGTCGTTGCCCTCCTCGTTGATCGGAATGCGGATCTTCCCGCAGGGGCTGGTCATGGCCTTGCTTTTCACGCCGGTCGCCTGGCCCTCGATGTCGAAGTAGCGCACCTCGCGGAAGTTGAACAGGCGCTCGTAGAAGTCCGCCCACTCCTTCATGCGCCCGCGATGCACGTTGTGTGTCAGGTGGTCGATGTAGGTCAACCCATGGCCGGCGGGATTGAGCGCTTCGGCCGCGCCGGGCCGCAGCGGCTCGAAATCGACGTCGTAGAAGCCGATGTTGCCGATCTCGCCTTCCTGCGCCCCGTTCTTGCCGCGCCAGCGGTCCACCAGGTAGATCAGGCTGTCGCCTATGCCCTTGATGGCCGGGATGTTCAACTCGCCAGGCCCGGCGACGCCGGCGTAGCCCCAGGCGCCCAGTCCGATCGCCCGTTCGTAGGCGGCCTTGGCGTCCTGCACCCGGAAGGCAATCGCGCAAATGCTGGGCCCGTGCAGCCGCGCGAAGCGCTGCGCGAACGAATCGGGCTCGGCGTTGACGATGAAGTTGATGCCGCCTTGCCGATAGAGCAGGACGTTCTTGTGCCGGTGGCGTGCAATAGGCCTGAAGCCCATCCGCTCGAACAACTCGCCCATGGCGCGGGGGTCCGGTGCCGCGTATTCGATGAATTCGAACCCGTCGGTCCCCATGGGGTTCTCCCACGCGGGGGCCCCGGCGTCCGCAGGCCGCGCTGGCTGTTCCATCTTCTTGTCTCCCTGGAATACGACGTCACCTTCACTCTACTTGTGGACGGCCTCAGTATTTCGGCGTATCACGGCGCATGGTGACGGTGTGGCGCAATAATCATGCACGATGGACGCTGCGCATGCACTGGACAAGGTCGACCTCGCGATCCTGCGGACGCTGCAGGCCGACGGGCGGCAGACCTACGACCTGGTCGGCGAACTGGTCGGCCTGTCGGCCAGCGCCGTGCTGCGGCGTGTCAAGCGGATGGAGGAAGCCGGGGTGATCGAGCGCTACGTGGCCCTGGTGCAGCCGGCAGCCGTCGGGCTGGGACTCACCGCCTACCTGAGCGTCCGGCTGGAAAAACGCACGGAACACCACAAGCGTGACCCGATGGAGCTGTTTCGTGCCGCCGCCCTCACCTGGCCCGAGGTGGTCGAATGCGCGGCCGTCACCGGCGAAATGGACTACCTGCTGCGCGTGCTGGTGCGGGACATGGCGCACTACAGCCGCTTCGTCATGGACACCTTGCTGAAGCACCCCAGCGTGCAGGACTGCAAGAGCAGCTTCGTCCTGGATCACGTCAAGGCGACCACGGCCGTTCCGCTCTGAGTCGCGGGGGCGACTCGGGGGGGTTCCGGTCGAGCCCGGTCTTGATATTTATCGCTTGCGAAACTAGTAGAAACCCTTACATTCGGCGCATGATCGATTCCCCGGAAGCCGGCGGGCCCCCGCCGTTGGTCGTTCCCATCCGTTCACTCGGCCCCAGCCACCGCGGCCGCATCGAGCGACACCTGCTGGCGCTCGAAGAGCACGACCGCTACCTGCGCTTCGGCTACGCCGCCAACGACGAGCAGATCCGGCGGTACGTGCAGGGGCTCGACTTCGACCGGGACGAGATCTTCGGCATCTACAACCGCAAGCTCGAGCTCATCGCGATGGCCCACCTCGCGTTCTCGCAGGACCCGGCGACGCTGTCATGCGCCGAGTTCGGGGTTTCCGTGCTCAAGAAGGCGCGCGGGCGGCGCTACGGCAGCCGGCTCTTCGAGCGCGCGGTCATGCACGCCCGCAACGAAGGCGTCGACATGCTGTTCATCCACGCGCTGAGCGAGAACACGGCGATGCTCAAGATCGCGCGCGGCGCGGGCGCCGTGCTCGAGCGCGCCGGCAGCGAGACGGACGCCTACCTCAGGTTGCCTCCGGCAACGCTGGACACGCGCGTCAGCGAACTGGTCGAGCAGCAACTGGCGCTGACCGACTACCGGCTCAAGCAGCAGGTCAAGACCTTCTGGGACTTCCTGTCGGGGGTGCAGGAGGTGCGGCAAGGCGTGCGCGAGGCGCGCCACAAGTCCGCCGGCTGAGCTGCACGAGGGGCGGCCGCCCCTTGGGCATGCGCGGCGACATTCGCCGTGGGCACCGGATCGCTGCCCGCGTTCCGCTATCCTATTGATCTCGCAACTACCGCACGTCCTGCATCCCAAGACTGTGTCCGACCCGCACCCTGCGCGACCTTCCGACAGGGAAGACAAGCGCACTTTCCTGCAGAAGATCGCCGAGTTCATCCATCCCGGCCCGGACTCGAAGGCCGAGTTGATCGAAACGTTGGCCGACGCCGAGGACAACGACATCATCGGTCCCGAATCGCGAGTCATGCTCGAAGGCGTGATCCGCATGGCCGAGATGTCCGCGGGCGACGTGATGGTGGCCGCCCCGCGGATGGACCTGATCAGCATCGATTCGCCGTACGACGAGATCCTGCACCTGGTCATAGACACCGCCCACTCGCGCTTCCCGGTCTACGAGGGCGACCGCGAGAACATCATCGGCATCCTGCTGGCCAAGGACCTGCTGAAGCTGCAGCGCGCGCCCGAACTGAACATCCGCGCGCTGCTGCGGCCAGCCGTCTTCGTTCCGGAGACCAAGGGCCTGAACGACCTGCTGCGCGAGTTCCGCGGCAACCGCAACCACCTCGCCATCGTCATCGACGAATTCGGCCGCGTCGCGGGCCTGATCACGATCGAGGACGTGCTGGAGCAGATCGTCGGCGAGATCGAGGACGAATTCGACATCGAGGCGGACGAGGGCGACATCTTCGGACTGGCCGACAAGACCTACCGCGTCAGCGGCGACACCTCGATCGAGCGGGTGGCCGAGGCGTTCGGTGTCGACCTGCAACCCACCGACGAAGAGCAGGAGTTCGACACCATCGGCGGCCTCATCGCCCACGAGATGGGTCACGTGCCCAAGCGCGGCGAGCACTACACGCTGTCCGGCCTCGACTTCGTCGTGTTGCATACCAAGGGCGGCGCCGTACGCTGGTTCAAGGTCTCCCCCGCCCAGCCGGAGCGCCAGCCGGGTTGAGAAGCTGTGAACGAATTCCTCGCACCCGCGCGAGCCTGTTCGAGGCACGGGTGTCGTTGCGTCCGTACCGCGGCTCGCCCTGCGGGCCAAGGTGCCTCAGGCCGCAGGCGGGTGTTACGGCCCTGGTCCAGGCGGCCAGCCTGGACTGCGGGCCGCGCCTACGCCTGCGCCCTGATGCACCCCGTCGCGGCCGCGATCAATTCATTCACAGCTTCTGAGCATTGGCGGCTGCCCTGATTCAGTTCGCGCTCGCGCTGCTCGCCGGTTGCGCACAGGCGCTGGCGATCGCCATGCCGGGAAGCGGACAGCCGGCCTGGTGGCTGCAACTGCTGTCGCTCGCCACCCTTGCCTGGCTGGCGCAGCGCGCCTCGTCGTGGCGGCGAGCGGCCTTCCTCGGCTGGACCTTCGCGACCGCATGGCTGTGCGGCACCTTCTGGTGGCTGTTCATCTCCATGCACGTCTACGGCGGCCTGCCGTCGCCGCTGGCCGCCGCCGCCGTGCTGGCGCTCGCTGCCTTCCTGGCGCTGTATTGCGCCGCGGCCATGGGGGTCTTCGCCGCGTTGCATCGGCGGGCGCCCGCCTGGAGCGCGCCGCTCTTTGCGGCCCTCTGGCTGCTGGCGGAGCTGCTGCGCGCCACCTGGTTCACCGGCTTTCCGTGGGGTGCGAGCGGCTACGCGCATGTCGACGGGCCGCTGGCCGTCCTCGCGCCATGGACCGGCGTCTACGGCATCGGCGCCGCCGCGGCCCTCCTTGCGTTTGCGCTGTCGCTGGCGCTGCGGCCGCGCACTTGGCGCTCCTGGCGGTACTGGACTGCGCTCGCGGCGGCCTCCGGCCTGCTCGCTGCGTGCAACATGGCAGCGACGTCATCCCCCGCGGGGGGCGACCAGCAGCGCCTGTCCGTCGCGCTGCTGCAGGGGAACATCCCCCAGGACGAGAAGTTCCAGGGCGGCACCGGCATTCCGCTCGCGCTGAACTGGTACGGGCAGCAACTGGGCGCCAGCGCCGCCGCGCTGGTGGTCGCGCCGGAAACCGCAATCCCCCTCTTGCCGCAGCAGTTGCCCGACGCCTACATGAAGGCGGTGCGGGAGCGCTTCGCCGGCGGCTCCCAGGCGGCGCTCGTGGGGCTGCCGCTCGGCAGCCTGCAGGACGGGTACACCAACTCCGCGATGGGCTTCAAGCCGGGAAGCGAGGCGTATCGCTACGACAAGCACCACCTGGTGCCGTTCGGCGAGTTCATCCCGCCGCTGTTCCGCTGGTTCACGGACATGATGAACATCCCGCTGGGTGACTTCAACCGAGGCTCGCTGCGGCAGCCGACCTTCGACTGGCAAGGGCAGCGGCTGGCGCCCAACATCTGCTACGAAGACCTGTTCGGCGAGGAGATCGGCGCGCAGTTCGCCGACGCGGCTCGCGCGCCCACCATCCTCGTGAACCTCAGCAACATCGCTTGGTTCGGCAATTCCGTCGCGATCGACCAGCACCTGCACATCAGCCGGATGCGCGCCCTCGAATTCCGCCGGCCCATGATCCGCGCGACCAACACCGGCGCGACGGCGATCATCGACCACCGGGGGCGGGTGACGCATGCGCTGCCCCGCCACACGCGCGGGGTGCTGACCGGCGAGGTGCAAGGGCAGACCGCCATCACGGCCTACGCCTGGTGGGTGTCGCGCCTGGGCCTGTGGCCCATGTGGCTGCTGGCGCTGGGCACGGTCGCCGCGGCCTGGGCCTGGCAGCGCCGCCGGGGCGGCCCGGCCGACGCCGCGGCCGCCTGAAGCCCTGCGACCTCCGGCGGCGAGCGGCCGGTGCGCCTTTAAAATCAACGATTTGCCCGCCGCCGCGTCCTCCCGCATGCTCACCTTCCAGCAAATCATCCTCAGACTGCAGTCCTACTGGGACGCGCAGGGCTGCGCGCTCCTGCAGCCCTACGACATGGAAGTCGGTGCCGGCACTTCGCACACGGCCACCTTCCTGCGCGCCCTGGGCCCCGAGCCCTGGAAGGCGGCCTACGTGCAACCGAGCCGGCGGCCCAAGGACGGCCGCTACGGCGAGAACCCGAACCGGTTGCAGCACTACTACCAGTACCAGGTGGTGCTCAAGCCGGCGCCGGCCAACATCCTGGAGCTCTATCTCGGCTCGCTCGAGGCGCTCGGCTTCGACCTGAAGAAGAACGACATCCGCTTCGTCGAGGACGACTGGGAGAACCCGACGCTCGGCGCCTGGGGCCTGGGCTGGGAGGTCTGGCTCAACGGCATGGAGGTGACTCAGTTCACCTATTTCCAGCAGGTGGGCGGCATCGACTGCAAGCCGATCACCGGCGAGATCACCTACGGACTGGAGCGCCTCGCGATGTACCTGCAGGGCGTGGACAACGTCTACAACCTGAAGTGGACGGAGAGCCTCAGTTATGGCGACGTCTACCTCCAGAACGAGAAGGAACAGTCGGCCTACAACTTCGAGCACAGTGACGCCGAGTTCCTCTTCACCGCCTTCGCCGCGCACGAGAAGCAGGCGAAGCACCTGATGGAGCAGCAACTGGCGCTGCCCGCCTACGAGCAGGTGCTCAAGGCCGCGCACAGCTTCAACCTGCTCGACGCCCGCGGCGCGATCAGCGTCACCGAGCGCGCCGCCTACATCGGCCGCATCCGCAACCTCGCGCGCAGCGTCGCCCAGAGCTATCTGCTGAGCCGGCAGAGGCTGGGCTTTCCGATGGCGCCCAGGGAGTGGGGAGAGGCCGCCACGGCGAAGATGGTCGCGGACAAGCTCATTGGAGAGCCGGCATGAGCAAGACCGCCAACCTGCTGGTCGAACTGTTCGTCGAGGAACTGCCACCGAAGGCGCTGAAGAAACTCGGCCACGCGTTCGCGGGCGCCCTGTTCGACCACTTGCAGGCCCAGGGCCTCGCCACCGCCGACTCGCGCCTGACGGCCTTCGCCTCTCCGCGCCGGCTGGCGGCGCACGTCACTGCCGTCGCCGCGCAGGCCGCCGACAAGGCCGTGTCGCAGAAACTGATGCCCGTGAGCGTCGCGCTCGACGCCGGCGGCCATCCGACGCCCGCGCTGCTGAAGAAGCTGCAGGCGCTCGGCGCCGGCGCCGAGGCGGTGCCGGGGCTGCATCGCGCCCTGGACGGCAAGGCCGAGGCGCTGTTCTACAAGAGCACCGCCAAGGGCGCCACGCTCGCCGAAGGGCTGCAGAAGGCCTTGAACGAAGCCATCGCCCGGCTGCCGATCCCCAAAGTGATGACCTACCAGCTCGCCGACGGCTGGAGCGACGTCAAGTTCGTGCGGCCGGCGCATGCGCTGGTCGCGCTGCACGGCTCCGAGGTCGTTGCGGTCTCGGTCCTCGGCCTGGAGGCGGGCAACACCACGCACGGCCACCGGTTCGAAGCCGCCGTCGACCCGGTCCGCATCGCCGATGCCGACAGTTATGCGGCGACCCTCGAGCGCGACGGCGCCGTGATCGCGAGTTTCGAGGACCGACGGGCCGACATCGCGCGCCAACTGGCGCAGGTGGCCGCCGAGGCGGGCGACGCGCGTCCGATCGAGGACGACGCCTTGCTCGACGAAGTGACGGCGCTGGTCGAACGCCCGAACGTGCTGCTGTGCCAGTTCGAGCCGGCTTTCCTCGAGGTGCCGCAGGAGTGCCTGATCCTCACGATGAAGGCCAACCAGAAGTACTTCCCGCTGCTCGACGCCAAGGGCAAGCTGACCAACCGGTTCCTGGTGGTCAGCAACATCCGCCCCGCGGATCCCAGTGCGGTGGTCGGCGGCAACGAGCGCGTGGTGCGCCCGCGCCTGGCCGACGCCAGGTTCTTCTTCGACCAGGACCGCAAGAAGACGCTGGCGTCGCGCGTGCCCGAACTGGCCAAGGTCGTCTATCACAACAAGCTGGGCACGCAGGGCGAGCGCGTCGAGCGGGTGCGCGCCATCGCCAAGGTGATCGGCGCCCGGATCGGCGGCGACCACGTCGCCTTCCTGGCGGACCAGGCGGCGATGCTGGCCAAGGCCGACCTCGTGACCGACATGGTGGGCGAGTTCCCGGAGCTGCAAGGCACGATGGGCCGCTATTACGCGTTGAACGACCGTCTCGACCACGCCGTCGCCGATGCCATCGAGGACCATTACAAGCCGCGGTTCGCCGGCGATTCCCTGCCGCGCAACCAGGTCGGCCTGGCCACGGCGCTGGCCGACAAGCTGGAGACGCTGGCCGGGCTGTTCTCGATCGGCCAGTTGCCCAGCGGCGACAAGGACCCCTTTGCCCTGCGCCGCCATGCGCTGGGCATCGTGCGCATGTTGATGGAGCAGGACCTGCCGCTGGAACTCGACGAGATCGTCGCCGCCGCCGTGGGCCTGTTTCCCGCGGCCGAGCCGAAGACCGCGGACCTGCTGTCGGACTTCGTCTACGAGCGCCTCGCCGGCCTGCTGCGCGAGCAGGGATACAGCGCCCAGGAGGTCGACGCCGTTCTGGCGTTGCGCCCGCAGCGCCTGGGCGACGTCGCCAAGCGGCTGGCGGCGGTGCGCGCCTTCGCGGCGCTGCCCGAGGCGGCCGCGCTGGCCGCCGCCAACAAGCGCATCGCCAACATCCTGAAGAAGGCGGGCGAGGCCGACGCGCACGTCAGCGAAGTGCTGCTGCGCGAAGAAGCGGAGAAGAACCTGCACGCCGCGGCGCGGCAACTGGCGCCGAAGGCCGGGGCGCAGTTCGACGCCGGCGACTATGCCGGCTCGCTGCAGACCCTGGCCGGGCTGCGCGACACGGTGGACGCGTTCTTCGACCAGGTGATGGTGAACGCGGAAGATGCCGACCTGCGCCTGAACCGACTGGGGCTGCTGATGATCCTGCACCGCGCCATGAACCGCGTCGCCGACCTCTCGCGGCTGGCGACCTAGGCCCACCATGAAGCTCGTCATCCTCGACCGCGACGGCACGATCAACCTCGACAGCGACCAGTACATCAAGTCGCCCGAGGAATGGACACCGCTGCCGGGTGCGCTGGAGGCGATCGCGCGCCTCAACCACGCCGGCTGGCATACGGTGATCGCCTCCAACCAGTCCGGCCTCGGCCGCGGCCTGTTCGACATGGCGGCGCTCAACGCGATGCACGCGAAGATGCACAAGATGCTGGCCGCGCACGGCGGCCGCATCGACGCCGTCTTCTACTGCCCGCATGCCGCCGACGAACATTGCCAGTGCCGCAAGCCGTTGCCGGGCCTGTTCGAGCAGATCGGCGACCGGTTCGGCGTCGACCTGAAGGGCGTTCCGGTCGTCGGCGACGGCCTGCGCGACCTGCAGGCGGGCGTGCTGGTCGGATGCGAGCCGCACCTGGTGCTCACGGGCAAGGGCGAAGCGCTGCGCGGACGGCTGCTGCCGCCCGAGTTTCCCCCCGGCACCCGCGTGCACGACGATCTCGGGGCGTTTGCCGATTACCTCATCGCCCGTCCCATGGCGGCGAAGCTCGCGGCCTGAGCCAGGACCATGGCTTTCCTGCGGTCCGTGCTCCACATGGTGTGGATGGTGCTCACGGTGGTGCCGTATGCGCTGGCGATCGTGGTCGGCGCGTTCTGGCGCGACCGCACTTCGCTGTACTGGATCGCCGTCGCGTGGCTCGCCCAGGTGATCCGCGGCGCCCGCGTGCTCCTGGGCATCGAGGTGCGGGTGACCGGCATGGAGCACCTGCCCATCGGCAAGACCATGCCGGCGATCCTGCTGGTCAAGCACCAGTCGACGCTGGAAACCTTCCTGCTGCCAACGCTGATGCCGCACCCGCTGGCCTATGTCTTCAAGCGCGAGCTGCTCAACGTCCCGTTCTTCGGGTGGGCGATCGGCCGGCTGGACATGATCCACATCGACCGCAGCCAGCGCGCCCAGGCCTTCGGCAAGGTGGTCGAGCAGGGCAAGCGGCTGCTGGCCCAGGGCATCTGGATCATCATGTTCCCGGAGGGCACCCGCATCCCGCGCGGACAGCAGGGCACGTACAAGAGCGGGGGCACGCGCCTGGCGATCCAGACCGGGGCGCCGGTGATTCCGATCGCGGTGACGTCGGCCAAGGTGTGGCCGCGCAAGGCCTTCGTCAAGCGCCCCGGAGTGGTCGACGTGTCGATCGGCCCGCCGATCGCCAGCGCCGGCCGCGAGGCGGACGAATTGATCCGGGAAGTCGAGCACTGGATCGAGACGGAGATGCGCCGCCTCGATCCGCAGGCGTACGCAAAGTCCTGAGAGGCCCCCGGCTCGAACGGACCATCGCGTCCGGCGCGCTGCGCCGCTACACTCTCGGCCCATGCAACGGCTGCTGCAGCTCACGCTCGACCTGTTCGACACGGCCGTCGCCGCGCCGCCCCCGGCGCCGCAGCAGCCGCCCGCGCGGCCGCCGCGGGCCAAGCCGGCCACCACCCCCTTGAAACCGGGCCTTGGCCGGGCCGAGCACCTCGACTCGGTCCTGGTGCCGGCCTCGTTCCGCCATCCACGCGCCAACCGCGAGGCGGTGCTCGGCAACTCGGTCGTGGCGTACGAATTCCGCCGCGCCCGGCGCCGCACGATCGGCTTCATGGTGGCGCCGGAAGGGCTCACCGTGAGCGCGCCCAGCTGGGTGCCGCTGTACGAGGTGGACGCCGCGGTGCAAGGCAAGTCCGCGTGGATCCTGCGCAAGCTGGGCGACGCCCACGATCGCCGGCAGCGCACCGAGTCGGCCCGCATCGACTGGCGCAACGGCGCCGTGTTCCCATACCTCGGCGAACAGGTGGTGGTCGTGCTGGATCCGGCGCATGCCTTCACCGAGGTCGGCGCCGTGCTCAGGACCGATCCCCACCGCGTTGCGGGCGAGCCGCACCACAGCCTGCACCTGGGTTTGCCGCACAACGCCCAGGCGCCGCAGATCCGCGACGCGGTGCAGGCCTGGCTGATGCGGCAGGCCACCCGGCTGTTCACCGAACGGCTGGAGCATTTCGCGCCGCGTCTGGCCGTGCGCTGGCGCAAGCTGGTCCTCAGCAACGCCGGCACGAGGTGGGGCACCGCGCATTCGGACGGCGTGATCCGCCTGAACTGGCGGCTGATCCACTTCCGGCTGCCGGTGATCGACTATGTCGTCGCGCACGAATTGAGCCACCTGCGGGTGATGGACCACAGTCCGCGGTTCTGGGAGACCGTGAGCACGGTGGTGCCGGACTATCCCCAGCTGCGGGCGCAGCTCAAGGGCGAGGCTTTGCCGCCCTGGTAACGCCGGAAGCGGGTGTGGAAGCAGACATCCGTACGCAGAAGCCGCAGAGGAAAGCTCAGAAGCCGCAAAAAAGACAATTGAATTTGTCTTGTCTTCTTTTGCGGCTTCTGCGTAGCCTTTGCGGCCTCTGCGTCCTTGTCCCCGAATTCAGACAGCCGTGAAGCGGTACACCCCGTCCGAGCAGGACTCCCGCCGAAGCTTTCCCACGAACCACAGCGCATGCAGGTGCGCCACCGACTCGCCCATGGCGAAGGTGGTCTGGTGCAGGTCCAGCTTGCGCTTGAACAGCACCGGCAGCAGGTCCGCCGCCGATTGCGGCGCGGTGGCGCAGGCCTGCATCACCTCCGCCAGCCGGTCACGGTGGTGCTCGTGCAGCTGGCGGATGCGCTCATGCAGCCCGACGAACGGCTTGCCGTGCGACGGCAGCACCAGGGTCTCGGCCGGCAAGTGGCGGAACTTGTCGATCGAATCGAGGAAGGCCTGCAGCGGGTTCGACTCGGGCTCGGTGTCGTGCACGCTCACGTTGGTGGAGATCTTCGGCAGCATCATGTCGCCGCTGATCAGCACTTCGAGCGCGTCGCAATACAGCGCCATGTGTTCCGGCGCGTGCCCGTAGCCGCTGATGCAGCGCCAGTCGCGCCCGCCGATGCGCAGCACCCGGCCTTCGTGCAGGCGGTGGAAGCGCGGCGGCACCTTTGGCACCATGCCGGGGTAGTAGCTGGCGCGGCCGCGGATCTTCTCGACGGACTCCGGGTCGGTCAGGCCGTGGCTCGCGAAGAAGTCCGCCGCGGCCGCCCCGCCGAAGCCGGTGGTGCTCGTGGAGCCCACCCGGGCCGCGTAATAGTCGGTGGCGCTGATCCACAGCGACGCCTGCCAGCGCTCGCACAGCCAGTGCGCCAGGCCGATGTGGTCGGGATGCATGTGGGTGACGATCACGCGCAGGATCGGCAACCCGTCGAGCTGGGTTGCGAACACCTGTTCCCACTGCGCCTTGGTCTCGTCGCGGGTGATGCAGCAGTCCACCACGGTCCAGCCGCTGCGGCCGCCGAGCTCGTCGCGCAGCAGCCAGAGGTTGATGTGGTCCAGGGCGAACGGCAGGCCCATGCGCACCCACTTCACGGCGGGCGTGAGTCCGCTGCCGGCACCGGCCCGCACCTCCAGCGTTTCGCCCTGTTGCGGCATGGCGTCGCCGAGCGGGTAGTACAGCAGTCGTTCGAGTGAATTCATGGGCGGGCCCGTCGCAGGATTGACGTTGACGTAAACGTCATATGTAATCGGCATTGTAGGGACGGGCGCTTGCCCACACTGTCCCGCGGCGTACACATGGCCACCACATACACGATCAGCGATCTTGCCCGGGAGTTCGACCTCACGACGCGCGCCATGCGCTTCTACGAGGACATGGGCCTGTTGCAGCCCGAGCGGTCCGGCCCCGGCGGGCGCAACCGCATCTACAGCGCCCGCGACCGCACCCGGCTCAAGCTGACGCTGCGCGCCAAGCGCCTCGGCCTGTCGCTGACCGAGGCCAGGGAAATCATCGACATGTACGACAGCCCGCGCGACACCGGGCCGCAGCTGCGCAAGTTCCTGGCGGTGCTGGCCGAGCACCGCCGCCAGCTCGAAGAGCAGATGGCCGACCTGCAGGCCAACCTCGACGAGGTGAAGGTGCACGAGAAGGAGGCGCGGGCGCTGCTCGGCCGCCTCGAGAAGACGCGGGCCCATGCATAATTGACGTTTACGTCAACGTCAATCACGCCATGGCCGCTGCCCGCTTCGATCCCCAGGACCCAGGCTTCGCCGAGCGGGTGCGCGCGAGCTTCGATCGCCAGGGCGCGATGCACACCATCGGGGCGACGCTCACGTCGGTCGAGCCGGGCAGCGTGGTGATCGAGCTGCCCTGGTCCGCCGGCCTGACGCAGCAGCACGGCTTCCTCCACGCCGGCATGGTGGCGACCGCGCTGGACTCCGCCTGCGGTTATGCCGGCTCGAGCCTGATGGCCGCGGACGCGGGCGTGCTGACGATCGAATACAAGATCAACCTGCTGGCGCCGGCCAGGGGCCAGCGCTTCCGGATGGTCGGCGAGGTGCTCAAGCCGGGCCGCACCATCACCGTCGCCGAAGGACGCGCGTACGCAATCGACGACGGCCGCGAGAAGCTGATCGCCACCATGCACTGCACGCTGATGGCGATCACCGGCCGCGACGGCATCCGCCACTGAACACGAGGAGACACCATGGGACTGCCAGGACTTGACTTCCAGCTGGGCGAGGACATCGACGCGCTGCGCGACGCCGTGCGGGCGTTCGCCGAAACGGAGATCGCGCCGCGCGCGGCGGAGATCGACCGCAGCGACCAGTTCCCGATGGACCTGTGGCGCAAGATGGGCGAGCTCGGCGTGCTGGGCATCACCGTGACTGAGGAATACGGCGGCGCCGGCATGGGCTACCTCGCCCACATGATCGCGATGGAGGAAATCTCGCGCGCGTCGGCGTCGGTGGGACTGTCCTACGGCGCGCACAGCAACCTGTGCGTCAACCAGATCAGGCGCAACGGCACGGAAGCCCAGCGCCGCAAGTACCTGCCCAAGCTGATTTCGGGCGAGCACGTGGGCGCGCTGGCCATGAGCGAGCCGGGCGCCGGCAGCGACGTCATCTCGATGAAGCTCAAGGCGCAGGACAAGGGCGGCTACTACGTCCTCGATGGCAGCAAGATGTGGATCACCAACGGTCCCGACGCGGACACGTTGGTGGTATATGCCAAGACGGAGCCGGAACTGGGCGCCCGCGGCGTCACGGCCTTCCTCATCGAGAAGGGGATGAAGGGCTTCTCGGTCGCGCAGAAGCTCGACAAGCTGGGCATGCGCGGCTCGCACACGGGCGAGCTGGTGTTCCGCAACGTGGAGGTGCCGGCCGAGAACGTGCTCGGGAGCGTGAACGGTGGCGCCAAGGTGCTGATGAGCGGCCTCGATTACGAACGGGCGGTCCTCGCCGCCGGGCCGATCGGAATCATGCAGGCCGTGATGGACAGCGTCGTGCCGTACATCCACGACCGCAAGCAGTTCGGCCAGAGCATCGGCGAGTTCCAGCTGATCCAGGGCAAGGTCGCCGACATGTACACCGTGCTGCAGGCGGGGCGCGCCTTCTGCTACACGATCGGCAAGAATCTCGACAGCCTGGGCAGCGAACACGTGCGGCAGGTGCGCAAGGACTGCGCCTCGGTCATCCTGTGGTGCGCCGAGAAGGCGACCTGGATGGCGGGCGAGGGCATCCAGATCCACGGCGGCAACGGCTACATCAACGACTATCCGCTCGGGCGCCTGTGGCGCGATGCCAAGCTGTACGAGATCGGTGCCGGCACCAGCGAGATCCGCCGGATGCTGATCGGGCGGGAGCTGTTCGCGGAAACGATGTGACGCGACGGCTGCGACCGCGGGCCTGACCGGCCGGCAGCGCCTTACGGCATTCCACGTACCTTCTGTCCACGCACAATCGCTGCCATGACTTCCTCCTCCCTCAAGGACCTGTTCGACCACAACCGGGAATGGGCCGCCCGGATGGAGAAGGAGCGCCCCGGCTTCTTCCGGGGGCTCACGCAGCAGCAGCGGCCCCGTTACATGTGGGTCGGCTGCTCCGACAGCAGGGTGCCGGCGAACCAGATCACCGGCCTGGAGCCGGGCGAGGTGTTCGTGCACCGCAACGTCGCCAACGTCGTGGTGCCAACCGACCTGAACTGCCTCTCGACCATCCAGTTCGCCGTCGACCAGCTCAAGATCCGGCACCTGATGGTGGTGGGGCATTACGGTTGCGGCGGCGTGCAGGCGGCGTTGCAGGACATCCGGGTCGGTCTCGCCGACAACTGGATCCAGCACGTGAAGGACGTGCGCGAGAAGCACGCCTCGATCCTCGAGTGGGTGCCCGAGGAGCACCGGCTGGATGCGCTGTGCGAGCTCAACGTCATCGAGCAGGTGCTCAACGTCGCCCACACGACCGTGATGCGCGACTGCTGGTCGCGCGGCCAGCAGGTGACGCTGCACGGCTGGTGCTACGGCGTCTCCGACGGGCTGCTGAAGGACCTGCACGTGAGCGTGGACGGCGCCGCGAGCCTCGAAACCGTATACCGCGACGCGATCGCCGCGGTGGCGTGCGCGCGCCGCGACGCCTGACGCTCCCCGGAGGCCGGACCCGTGTTCCCGCAACGCCTGGACTCGCCGCAGGCCTGGGGGATCGCCAAGGCAATGATCGACGGCTTCAACCGGCACTACCGGCTGTTCCGCACCGAGTCGCAGCGGGCGCAGCACCGCTTCGAGACGGCCGACTGGCACGCCCAGCAGCGGGCACAGCGCGAGCGGATCGAGTTCTACGACCTGCGGGTGAAGGAGGCCGTCACCCGCCTGGAGCGTGAGTTCAGGGCCGGCGACCAGCCGATGGAAGTCTGGCAGCAGGCCAAGCTGCACTACATCGGGCTGCTGGTCGACCACCACCAGCCGGAGCTGGCCGAGACCTTCTTCAACTCGGTCACGACCAAGATCCTGCACCGCACGCACTTCCAGAACGACTTCATCTTCGTGCGCCCGGCCGTCAGCACCGAATACATCGAGAACGACGAGCCCGCGGCCAAGCCGACCTACCGCGCCTACTACCCGTCGCGCGACACCCTCGGCGAGACCATCGTGCGGATCATCGACAACTTCCAGCTGCAGCGACCCTTCGACGACCTCGCGCGCGACGCCGGGTACGTGCGCGAGGCGATCGAGGCGCGGCTGCACCACGTCACCCTGCGCGCCAACTTCCAGATCCAGGTGCTGTCGTCGCTGTTCTTCCGCAACAAGGGCGCGTACGTCGTCGGCAAGGTCATCAACGGCTTCAACGAGGTGCCGTTCGCGCTGCCGATATTGCATAACCGGTCAGGAAGACTGGTGATCGACACCTGCCTGTTCGGCGAGGACGACCTGCAGGCGCTGTTCTCCTTCGCCCGTGCCTACTTCATGGTCGACATGGAAGTGCCGTCGGCCTACGTGCAGTTCCTGCGCTCCCTCATGCCGCGCAAGCCGCGCAACGAGCTCTACAACGCGCTGGGGCTGGCCAAGCAGGGCAAGACGCTGTTCTACCGCGACTTCCTGTACCACCTGAAGCACTCCAGCGACAAGTTCCGCATCGCGCCCGGCATCAGGGGCATGGTGATGCTGGTGTTCGACCTGCCGTCGTTCCCGTACGTCTTCAAGCTGATCAAGGATCACTTCCCGCCCCAGAAGGACACCACCCGCGATCAGGTGAAGGGCAAGTACCTGCTGGTCAAGCAGCACGACCGGGTCGGGCGCATGGCCGACACGCTGGAATACAGCGAGGTGGCGTTCGCGCGCGAGCGCTTCGAGGACGAGCTGCTCGACGAGATCCGGCTGCACGCCCCGAGCCAGCTGGAGATCAGCGACCGCGACGGCGACGGCCACGAGGAAGTGGTCATCAAGCACCTGTACATCGAGCGGCGGATGATTCCGCTGAACATCTACCTGCAGGAGGCGTTCGACGCGTTCCAGGATGCCGGCGACGACGAGGCCGCGGCGGCCCAGGCGCGCGGGCAGATCGAGAGTGCCGTGCTCGAATACGGCAAGGCGATCAAGGACCTGGTGGCAGCCAACATCTTTCCCGGCGACATGCTGTGGAAGAACTTCGGCGTGACGCGCAACGGCAAGGTGGTCTTCTACGACTACGACGAGATCGAGTACCTCACCGACTGCACGTTCCGCCGCATTCCACAGCCGCGCACCGAGGAGGAGGAACTGGCCGGCGAGGTCTGGTACCGCGTCGGGCCGCGCGACGTCTTCCCGGAAAGCTTCGCGCCCTTCCTGCTCGGCAACCCGGTCGTGCGCGACGTGTTCCTCAAGCACCACGCGGTCCTGCTCGACCCGGCCTTCTGGAATTCGCGCAAGGAGCGGATCCTCGCCGGGCACGTGCACGACGTGTTCCCGTACGACCCGGAAAAACGGTTCGCGCGGCGGCACGGCCATGTCTCGTCGCAGGCCGCGGCGGCGCCGAAGACGCCCGCGCTGGCCGTGGCCGGGGAGGGCCGCTGAATGGCCGTCAGCCAGGAAGTCCGCGACGCCTGGGAGCTGGCGAGCTTCGTCGTCACGGCGCTGGGCCTGCCGTTCGCGATCGCCTTTTTCGCCTGGGAGCAGCGCAAGGAGCGCGACAACGAGGAGGAAGAGGGCTACCAGCTGCTCTCCAATGCCTACAACGACTTCCTCAAGGTGGTGCTGGCCAATCCGGACCTGCAGCTGCGCTCCAACGAGCCCCTGGCCAACCCCACGCCCGAGCAGCACGAGCGCATGCTGGTGATCTTCGACATGCTGATGTCGCTGTTCGAGCGCGCCTACCTGGTGGCGTACAAGCCCGACATGAGCGAGACCGAAGCGCGCCGCTGGAACAGCTGGGAAGACTACATGCGGGAATGGTGCCACCGGGACGATTTCCACAACGCCCTGCCGTTGCTTTTGCGGGGCGAAGACCCACAATTCCAGAGTTACCTGCGCCGCATCGACGAAGAGGAACGCGGCGCGGCGTCGATCATTTCCCACTGAGCTTTGAAAGGAGCTGAACATGTCCGATTCCATCGTCATCGTCGGCGCCGCCCGTACCCCCATGGGCGGCTTCCAGGGTGATTTCTCCGCGCTGTCGGCGCACGACCTGGGCGGGGCGGCGATCAAGGCGGCCGTCGAGCGCGCCGGCATCTCGGGCGACGCCGTGGGCGAGGTCCTGATGGGCAACTGCCTGATGGCCGGCCAGGGCCAGGCACCGGCGCGCCAGGCCGCGTTCAAGGCCGGCTTGCCCAAGAGCGCAGGCGCCGTGACGCTGTCCAAGATGTGCGGTTCCGGCATGAAGGCCGCCATGTTCGCGCACGACATGCTGCTGGCCGGTACGCACGAAGTGATGGTCGCCGGCGGCATGGAGAGCATGACCAACGCGCCGTACCTCATGCTCAAGGGCCGAGGTGGCTACCGCATGGGCCACGACAGGATCTACGACCACATGATGCTCGACGGCCTGGAAGACGCCTACGAGGCGGGCCGTTCCATGGGCACGTTCGGCGAGGACTGCGCGGCGAAGTACAAGTTCACGCGCGAGGAGCAGGATGCGTTCGCGATCGCCAGCGTCAAGCGCGCGAAGGCCGCGACCGAGTCGGGCGCATTCGCGAAGGAAATCACCCCCGTGACGGTGAAGAGCCGCGCCGGCGAGGTGGTGGTCGCCATCGACGAAGGCCCGGGCAAGGTCAAGCTCGACAAGATCCCGCAGCTGAAGGCCGCGTTCAAGAAGGACGGCACGATCACGGCCGCGTCCAGCTCCAGCATCAACGACGGCGCCGCGGCGATGGTCCTGATGAAGGAATCAGTGGCCACCCGGTACGGCAGCAAGCCGATCGCCCGGATCGTCGCCCACACGATGCACTCGCAGGAGCCGGAGTGGTTCACCACCGCGCCGGTCGGCGCGGTGCAGAAGCTGCTCGCCAAGACCGGGTGGAAGGTCGGCGACGTCGACCTGTGGGAAGTCAACGAGGCCTTCGCCGTGGTGCCGATGGCGCTGATGAAGGAACTGGGCGTCAGCCACGACAAGCTCAACGTCAACGGCGGCGCCTGTGCGCTGGGCCACCCGATCGGCGCTTCCGGCGCCCGCATCATGGTGACGCTGATCCATGCGCTGCAGGCGCGCGGCGGCAAGCGCGGCATCGCGACGTTGTGCATCGGCGGCGGCGAAGCCACCGCCGTGGCCTTGGAACTCATCTGAAAAACGCTGCGCGTTTTCCAGATGGCGTGATCAGTTGGGAAAGGCCGGCGGAGCCGGACCTTTCCCAAGGTGCGCTCGCGCTGCGCGTTGCTCCGCGCAAGCGGTGCCGCTAGCGGAGAAAGACGAGAGATGTTGCTGACCTCCGACCAGGAATCGATCCGCGACGCGGTGCGTGCATTTGCCCAGGAACAACTGTGGCCGCATGCCGCGCGCTGGGACAAGGAGCATCACTTCCCGTTGGAGGCGCACCGGGGGCTGGCGGCGCTGGGCGCCTACGGCATCTGCGTGCCCGAGGAGCTGGGCGGCGCCGGGCTCGATTACCTGACGCTGGCGCTGGTGCTGGAGGAGATCGCCGCCGGCGACGGCGGCACCAGCACGGCGATCAGCGTGACGAACTGCCCCGTCAACGCGATCCTGATGCGCTACGGCAGCGACGCGCAGAAGCAGCGCTGGCTGGTCCCGCTGGCTCGCGGCGAGTTGCTCGGCGCCTTCTGCCTGACCGAGCCGCACGTCGGCAGCGACGCGTCGGCGCTGCGCACCACGGCCACCCGCGAGGGCGGCGGCTACGTGCTGGACGGCGTCAAGCAGTTCATCACCAGCGGCAAGCACGGCCACGTGGCGATCGTGATCGCGGTGACCGACAAGGGCGCCGGCAAGCGCGGCATGAGCGCGTTCATGGTGCCGACCGACACGCCGGGCTACGTGGTCGCGCGGCTGGAAGACAAGATCGGCCAGCACTCCAGCGACACCGCCCAGATCCAGCTGGAGAACTGCCGCATTCCGGCCGACCACCTGATCGGTGAGGAAGGCGAGGGCTACCGGATCGCGCTGTCCGCGCTCGAAGGCGGGCGCATCGGCATCGCGGCGCAGAGCGTCGGCATGGCGCGCAGTGCCTTCGAGGTGGCGCTCGCCTACGCCAGGGAGCGCGAGAGCTTCGGCACGGCGATCCTCAACCATCAGGCGGTCGGCTTCCGGCTGGCGGAGTGCGCCACGAAGCTGGAAGCGGCGCGCCAGCTCATCTGGCATGCGGCGGCCCTGCGCGATGCCGGCCGGCCGTGCCTGAAGGAAGCGGCGATGGCCAAGCTGTTCGCGAGCGAAATGGCCGAGCAGGTCTGCAGTGCCGCCATCCAGACGCTGGGCGGGTATGGCTACGTGGCGGACTTTCCGGTCGAGCGCATCTGGCGTGACGTGCGCGTCTGCCAGATCTACGAAGGCACCTCCGACGTGCAGAAGATCATCATCCAGCGAGCTCTGCAGCAGGAGTAAGAGAAAGTTCTTCGGCACTGCCGAGGGGGCGTCGCCCGGCAGCCGGCAAATATACTGCCGCATGCACGACGAGCTTCATTCCGCAGCGAAGGCCCCGGGTTCAGTGGCGGGACGCCGGGCGGTGCTCGACGCGGCGCACGATCGTTCGGTGCGCATGATCCAGGACGGTGCCCCGTTGCACGCAATCCTCGGCCACCTGGCCACGACGGCCGAGGCGCTCTCCGGCGGGACCACGGTCGCGTCGATCCTGGTCCTGGATGGCGAGGGCCTGTTGCGCAACGGCGCGTCGCCGAACCTGCCGGCCGACTACCTGGACCAGATCGACCGGCTCAAGCCCGACCCCAAGGTCGGCACCTGCGCCGCGGCCGCCGCCACCGGCGAGATCGTGCTCACGCCCAGTTTCTACGCCGACCAGCGCTGGGCCGAGTTGCGCCAGTTGCCGCTGGCGCTCGGGTTCCTGGGCGCCTGGAGCATGCCGATCAAGGGCGCGGACGGCCGGGTGCTGGGCACCTTCGGCACCTATTTCCGCGAGCACCGCGAGCCCACCGCCGAGGAGCGCGAAGCCGTCGCCGTGCTGGCCGCCGCGGCGGCCGAGGCGATCGAGGCGCGCGCCGTGGCCACGGCCGACTGATCGAATACAAGACGAGGAGACCACCATGCCGATCACCAAGGGATTTCGCCAGCTCGTCGACGAAGCGAGCGCGCAGATCACCACCTACAGCGTCCAGGACGTCCGGCAGCGGCTGGCCGACCCCAGGGTGCAGATCGTCGACATCCGCGACGTGCGCGAACTCGAGCGCGAAGGCACGGTGCCCGGCTGCGTCAACGCGCCGCGCGGCATGCTGGAGTTCTGGGTCGATCCGGCCTCGCCCTACTACAAGCCGGTGTTCGGCGAGGAAGGCAAGGAGTACATCCTGTTCTGCGGCGCCGGCTGGCGCAGCGCCCTGGCCACCAAGGCGCTGAAGGACATGGGCATGACCAATGTCGCCCATATCGACGGCGGTTTCGGGGAATGGGTCAGGCAGGGCGCCCCGGTCGAGAGCTACGAAGCCCACCGGGCCCGTCGTCATCCGCCGAAGGCCTGATCCGGGCCGCCGCCGCGCCGCTATGATGGCGCGGCTGCAGGGGGCGGCCCGGCGTCGGCGCCGCTGCGGCCACACCATATGAGAATCATCATCCTGGGCGCCGGCCGCGTCGGCGAGAGCGTGGCGGAAAGCCTGGTTTCCGAACAGAACGACATCACCATCGTAGACCGCGACGCGCGGCGCCTGCGCGATCTCGAAGACCGCATGGACCTGCGCGGCGTCGCCGGCAATGCCATCGAACCGTCGGTGCTGGAGCGCGCGGGGATCCGCGATGCCGACATGCTGATCGCCTGCGCCGAGCTGGACGAAACGAACCTCGTCGCCTGCAAGGTGGCGCACGACCGCTTCGGCGTGCCGTCCACCATCGCCCGCCTGCGTTCCCCCGAGTTCATGGAAAGCGATCCGCTGCTGGGCAAGGCGGGGTTCTCGGTCGACCACGTGATCTGCCCCGAGGAGTCGGTGGTGCGCTACGTGCAGAAGCTGATCGACTATCCCGAGGCGCTGCAGGTGCTGGAGTTCTCCAAGGGGCGGGCCCACCTGGTCGCCGTGCGGGCGACCGAAGGCAGCACGCTGGTCAATCACACGATCTCGGAATTCCGCGAGCTGTTTCCGCAGGCTCAGATGCGGGTGGTCGCCGTCTACCGGCAGGACGTCGAGCAGCCGTGCGGGCCCGGGACGCGCATCCAGCCCGGCGACGAAGTCTTTCTGCTGGCCGACCAGGACCGGATCCGCGACGCGCTCGCGGGCATCCACAGTTTCGACGAGCCGGTGCGCCGGGTGATGATCGCCGGGGCCGGCCGCGTGGGGCTGCGGCTGGCGCGGCGGCTGGCCGGCCGCTACCAGGTCAAGCTGATCGAGCGCGACCGCGTGCGCTGCGAATACCTCGCGTCCCAGCTTCCCACCGACACGCTGGTGCTCGAGGGCGACGGAACCGACGAGGAACTCCTGGCCGACGAGAACGTCGCCAGCATGGACCTGTTCCTGGCGTTGACCAGCGACGACGAGGACAACATCCTGTCGGCGATGCTGGCCAAGCGGCTGGGCGCGCGCCGCGTGCTGTCCCTGATCAACCGCCGCGCGTACGCCGACCTGATCCAGGGCAGCACCATCGACATCGCGGTCTCGCCCGCGCACACCGTGATCGGTGAACTGCTGGCACACGTGCGGCGGGGCGACGTGGTGGCGGTGCACAGCCTGCGGCGCGGCGCCGCGGAAGCCCTGGAAGGGGTCGCCCGTGGCGACGCCAAGACCTCGAAGCTGGTGGGCCGCAGCGTGGCCCAGCTGGAAGGCATCCTGCCGGCCGGTGTGCGCCTGGCCGCCGTCGTGCGCGGCGAGGGCGGCGAGCAGCAGGTGCTGATGCCGCACCACGACACCTACATCGAATCCGACGACCACCTGATCATGTTCATTCCCAGCAAGCGGCAGGTCCGCGACGTCGAGCGGCTGTTCCAGGTGAGTGCCACCTACTTCTGAGCGCCTAGCATCGATGGAGATCCTCCTTCCGGTCCTGGCGGTGCTCTCGCGCGTGCTGGTCGGCTTCTCCGTGGCCTTCCTGGTGCCGCTCGCCTGGGCGTGGAGCCTGGACGGCATCGACCTCGCCCGCATCTGGGCCGGTGCCTTTCTCGGCACGGCGGCCTCGGGGCTGGTGCTGGCCGCGCTGATGCGGCGCTACCAGCGCGAACTGCTGCCCAAAGACGGCTTCCTGCTGGTGAGCCTGGTGTGGATGATCCTGCCGGCGTACGGAGCCGCGCCGCTGATGCTCACGGTGCCAGGCATCGAGTGGTTCACCGCGTATTTCGAGGCGATGAGCGCGCTCACCGCCACCGGCGCAACGGCCTTGTCGCGGCTCGACGCCTTGCCGGTGTCGGTGAACGTGTGGCGGTGTTTCCTTCAATACATCGGCGGGCTGGGGATCATCCTGCTGGTGGTGGCCGTGCTGCCGTTGATGGGGCTGGGGGGCATGCAGCTGTACCGGGCGGAAACGCCGGGACCGATGAAGGACGCGAAGCTCACGCCGCGGATCGCCGAGACGGCGCGCGGCCTGTGGACGGTGTATTTCGTGCTGTCGGCGGCCTGCCTCGTCGGCTACCGCTGGGCCGGCATGAGCTGGGCCGACGCCTTCATGCACATGTGCACCACCATGGGCCTGGGCGGGTTCTCCTCGCACGACGCCAGCTTCGGCCACTGGGACTCGCCGCTGATCGAGGGAGTGGCGATCTTCTTCATGACGCTTTCGGGCGTCAGCTTTGCGCGCTACTTCGTGGTCTGGCGCCAGCGCTCGGCGATGCCGTTGCTGCGCGACGCGGAAGTGCGAGCCTACCTGGCGGTGCTCGCGGCCTCGATTGCGGTCGTCACCATCCTGCTGCTCGTGCGGGGCACCTACGACAGCCCGTGGAAGGCGCTGCGGGAGGCGGCATTCCAGGTGGTTTCGCTGGCGACCACCACCGGCTACGCGTCGACGGACTACGCTTTGTGGCCGGTGTTCGCGCCCGTGCTGCTGATCTTCCTCGGCTGCTTCGCCTCGTGCGCCGGGTCCACCGGCGGCGGCATCAAGATGGTGCGGATGATCCTGCTCGTGAAGCAGGCGCGACGCGAACTCGTGCGCATCATCCATCCGCGGGTCGTCAATCCGGTGACCCTCGGCGGAGGCACGGTTCCGACGAACGTGATCGCCGCCATCCTCGGCTTCATGCTGATCTACGGCGCCAGCATCGTCGGCTTCACGCTGGCGCTGCTCCTGTCGGGCCTGGACCTGATCACCGCGTTTTCCGCCGTCATCGTGTGCGTCAACAACATCGGCCCGGGCCTGGGGCTGGTCGGGCCAGCCTACAACTTCGGCTTCCTCAACGAGTTCCAGCTGTGGGTTTGCACGGCGGCGATGCTGCTGGGTCGGCTGGAACTGCTGTCGGTGCTGGTGCTCTTCACCGCCCAGTTCTGGCGCAAATGAAGCAAGGCGCCGCCCCCGACTGTCCCTGCGGGCGTACCGACGGCCGGGGCCGGCCGCTGGCCTATGCACAGTGCTGCGGCCGCTGGATCGATGCGGATGCAGCGGCTCCCGACGCCGAATCGCTGATGCGCTCGCGCTACACGGCCTTCGCGCGCGGCGACGAACGCTACCTGCTCGCGACCTGGCATGCCAGCACCCGGCCGGCGCAATTGGGGCTCGAGCCAGGCGTCAAGTGGCTGGGGCTGGAGGTGCGCTCGCACCGCGTGGTGGATGCCAGCCACGCGGTGGTGGAATTCGTCGCCCGCTCGCGCCTGCACGGGCGCGCCGACCGCCTGCATGAAACCAGCCGCTTCGTCAGGGAGGCGGACGGGCGCTGGTACTACGTGGATGGCGTGGTCTCTGGAGCGGCCGCCCATCGCCCCTCATAATCGAGCGATGCGAGCACCGGCGAGACCCGACAACGAGGCAGATCGCCTGTCGGACCTGTACGACTACGGCATTCTCGACACACCGGCCGAACGGGTGTTCGACGAGATCGCCGCGCTGGCGGCAACCGTCTGCGGCACGCCGTACGCGGCGCTGACGCTCATCGATGGGGAACGCCAGTGGTTCAAGGCCTCCTTCGGGATCTCCCTGCGGGAGACCGGCAGGGACGAGAGCATCTGCGGCCACGCGATCCTGGAGCGGGAGCTGTTCGAAGTCCCCGACACCTGCAAGGACGCGCGTTTCAACGACAACCTGCTGCTGGCCGGGCCGCCGGAGATCCGCTTCTACGGCGGCAGCCAGCTGACCAGCGCGCGGGGCAACAACATCGGCATGTTGTGCGTGCTGGACGGCCGGCCACGCGAGCTCACGCCGGCGCAGCGCGTCGCGCTCGACCAACTGGCGAACGTCGTGATGGCGGTGCTGGAAGCCAGCAAGGGCTCGCGGCTGCAAAGCTGGCTGGGGACGCTCTTCGACCGGATCGCCGAAGAAGTCTTCATTACCGATCCGGACACTCTGCGCTTCCTGCACGTCAATGCGACCGCGCAGCACGCGCTGGGTTATTCGCTGCAGCAACTGCGCCGCATGACGCCCATGGACGTCACCGCGGACCGTCGGCGGGCGGACTTCGAAGGTTATGTGCGGCAGCTGCGCGCCGGCGCTGCGAACGTGGTGTTCGAGGGCACGCGCCGGCGCAGCGACGGCGTGCACTACCCGGTCGAGGTCCGCTGGCAGTTGCTGGAGACAGGCGGTCGTCCGGTGGTGATGTCGATCGTGCAGGACATCAGCGAACGCAAGCAGGTGGACCGGATGAAGGACGAATTCATCTCCGTCGTGAACCACGAACTGCGCACGCCGCTCACGTCCATCCACGGCGCGGTGAAGCTGTTGCAGCAAGGCGCCGGCGGTCCCATGCCGGCGGCGGCGGCGCGTCTGGTGACGCTGGCCGCCGACAACACCGACCGCCTGCGCCGCATCGTCGACGACATCCTGCACCTGGAGCAGATCGCCTCCGGCAAGATGGAATTCAACCTGGAGCCGCTGGACGCCGCGCGCGTGCTCGACCAGCTCGCGCACGGCTACGAGACGGCCGCGGCGGCCGTCGGCGTGGCGCTGGCCGTTCTGGCCCCGGAGAACCTCCGGCTCACCGCCGACCCGCAGCGCCTCCACCAGGTGATGGCCAACCTGGTCTCCAACGCGATCAAGTTCGCGCCCCGCGACAGCCGCGTGCTGCTGGAGGCCGCGCCGGCCGGGGCCGGCCGGGTGCGGCTCTCGGTCACCGATGCCGGCCCCGGCATTCCCGACCACTTCCGCGAACGCATCTTCCAGCGCTTCGCGCAGGCGGACATGGACAGCCGGCGCACCAAGGGCGGCTCCGGCCTGGGGTTGTCGATCGCCAAGCAGATGACGGAGCACATGGGTGGCAGCATCGGCTACGAATCGCGGCCGGGCCACACCTGCTTCCACGTCACCTTCCCGGAGGTCTCGCCATGAGCGGACGCCGCATCCTGCTGGTCGAGGACGACGACGGCATCCGGACGATCGCCGCGATGACGCTGGGCGAGCTGGGTGGCCACCAGGTGCTGGCCTGCGCTTCGGGCGAGGACGCCATCGCGCGTGCGGCGTCGTTCGCGCCCGAATTGCTGATGCTCGACGTGTCCATGCCCGGAATGGACGGCCCGCAGACCCTGGTCGCGCTGCGCCGGCAGCCGGAACTGCGCAGCGTCCCGGCAGTGTTCCTGACCGCCCACACCAACGCTCGGCAGGTCGCCGAACTGCGCAAGCTGGGGGCCGTCGACGTCATCGCCAAGCCGTTCGATCCGCTGCACCTGTGCGACCGCATCATGGCGGTGCTGACCGGTCCCGGCACCATACCGGCGCCGCTGGAGCGGATGCCGCTGGCGCTGGTGGTGGAGGACGATCCCGGCATCCGCTACCTGCTCGATTTCATCCTGCGGCAGCAGGGCTGGGCGGTGGTCGAGGCCCACGACGGCCGCCAGGGGCTGGCCGCGATCCACGATGGACCGGTGGCCGATGCCGTGCTGCTCGACGTGATGCTGCCGGAGATCGACGGCCTGCAGCTGCTGGAACAGTTGCGCGGGCTGCCGCGATGGAACGGCGTGCCGGTGATGATGCTGACGGCGCAGGGCGACGAGCGATCCGTGGGCAGCGCCCTCGCGGCGGGGGCCGCGGACTATCTGGTCAAGCCGTTCGATCCGGCGGAGCTCGCGAGCCGGCTGGGACGCCTGCGGCGGCCGGCCGGACGCTAATCACCGCTTCGCCGAGACCCGCGGCGTGACGATCCACGCGGTCTCGCCGCGCCACTCCTTGTAATGGGCGATCCGGTTCCAGGCATTCTTCAGGCCGGCGTAGAACAGCGTGGAGGTCGCCACGTAGAACCAGAACCACGAGCGGTGCTGCTTCAGCGCCGGGTCGGCGAGCCGGTACGTGAACAGGATCTGCCCTGGACCGGTGCTGAGCGTGAACAAGGTGGTGACGACGAAGAGCGGCACCAGCCAGTCGAGCCGCCACAGCGAGCCCTCGCGGACCGCCCACCAGGCGACGAGCGGAATGACCTGCATCGACACCCATGGGTACACCTCGCGCCAGGCCAGCAGCTGCAGCATGCCGAGCTTCTGGCGCACCGAGAGGTGCCTCGAACGCAGCGCGGGCACGATCCACTTCAGCGAGATCTGCAGCCAGCCTTGCGCCCACCGCAGCCGCTGCTTGGTCAGTGCCTGCATCGTCTCAGGCGCCAGTTCGCGCGAGACCAGGTGCGGGTCCGAGACGATGCGGCGCCCGCGCACGACGGCGCGCAGCGACGAATCGATGTCCTCGGTCAGCATGAAACCGTGCATCCTCAGCTCCCGCAGCAGCGCGGTGCGCCAGTAGCCGTTGCTGCCGCCGAAGATGCCGAACCCGTGCAGCCGCGCGCGGCCCGGATGGCTCACGGCGTAGATCTGCTCGAACTCGATGGCCACCATTTTCGCGACCCACGACGCGGCGCCGTTGCGGATGAAGCAGTGGCCCTGGACCACGTCCGCGCCGTGCGAGAGCCAGCGCCACGCGCGGCGGAAGCTGTCGGGGTCCGGCTGATGGTCCGCGTCGAAGACGGCGGTGAATTCGCCGGTGGCGTAAGGCAGCGCGAAATTGACGTTCTGCGCCTTCGACGTGCTGCCCGGCACGCGCATGGCCGTGAAGCGCGGATGCTCGCGGGCAATGGCCGCCAGCCGCTGTTCGATCTCCGGCATGTCGCGCGGCGTGTTGTAGGCCAGGATCACCTGCAGCCGCCCTGGATACTGCACCCGCAGGAACGCGGCGATCGTGGCTTCGATGATGGGCGCTTCGTTGGGCAGGTAGGCCGCGATGATGGCCGATGCCGCCGGGTATGGCGTGGCCGGGTCGAGCGGCGGGTCCTCGCGCTTTAGGGCCAGGAAGCCCTCCGCCCAGATGGACAGTGCGGTGAGCGCCAGCATGGCGACCACCACGTCGTACACCAGCTCGCTGATGTCCCAGCCGTGCGTGCCCAGCCACCAGTAGGCGAGGAACGGCAGCGCCAGGCCGACCACCATCGTCAGCAGATACTGGATGGCCAGCAGGTGCCGGCCGTAGAAGTCAAACCACCACAGGCGCAGCGGCCCGGCCCGGCGGACGGCGGCGGTCGTGGCCCGGCGCCAGCGCACCGGGTGGAGATCCAGGTGCCGGGCCGATTGCCCGCACGCCTGCCGCGCTTGCGCCAAGGCATCGGCCGCGCCAGCGCTGCGGCGCAGGTCGCGAAAGCCGATGGCGGGCGAAAACTGCGCCGCCTGGCCGCCAAGTTGCAGGCTGGCGGTTGCCAGCCGGGCCGACAGCGATTGCAGGCGCCGGGCGGCTTCGCGCGCGGAGGTGCCTGGCAGCAGCAACAGGAGGTCGCCCTCGCTGCCGAGCGCGGCGACTTCATCCGCCAGCGCGTCCATCCCGGCCAGCACGCCGACCTGCTCCCAGAGTCGGGCTTCGGCCTGGTGACCGAGGCGCTCCCGGTACTGGTCGAGCTCGGCCAGGCGCAGCACGGCGACGAAGCTTTCGCCCGGCCGTCGCCGGGCTCGCAGCTCGTCGCGCTCATGGGCCGCCAGTTCCAGGAATTGCGGTTCGACCATCCGCGCCACCGACTCGCGCCTTGGAGGAGCCACCGCCGGAATGGCGGCCCGGTGCTTGCGCAGCAGTTGCTGCACCTGGCTGACCAGCTCTTCGGGCTGGAACGGCCAGGGCAGGCACTCGATCCGCAGCGGCCCGGCGCCGGGCGGCGGCAACTCGGCCGCGCGCCCGATCAGCAACAGTGGCGGCGCTGGCGTGGCGCTGCGCAGCGCCGCCAGCAGATCCATGCTGCCCAGCCCGCGGATCGCCGGCGCACTGATGACCAGCGACCACGGCCCGTCCGTCACGTCGGCCACCGTGCCCAGCTGTGGGTGCAGGCCCGCGGCCGCGAGCGGCGCCAGCACGTCGCCTGCCATGTCGCTGGCCAGGCCGATGAGCAGCACGCCGCCGCGGTCTTCCATCACCAGGTCCTTTCCAGGTTGAGGCCGACCGTCGTGCGGGCGAAGCCCCCCGAGGAGGCGAGCGAGCTGAAGCGCTGGACCCGCGCGTCGAGCCGGGTGTGCGCGTCGGCCCGCCAGCCCACGCGCAAGCTGCCGTCGCGGGCCGGTTTGCTGCCGCCGGGACGTGCGTGCTCCTGCCCTGCCGCCATCGCCGCCGTGACGTCCCAGCGGCCCTGTGGCCCGGCGGGCCGCCACGCTGCCCGCAGCGTGACCTGAGTTGCCTCGAACGAGCGTGGGTTGAAATAGCCGTGGTCGAGCTGGCGATCGAAGTCGAACCGCGTGTGGCGCATTCCGATCCAGGCGTCCGGATGGGTGCGCCAGCGGTACTCGGTCTCGAACTGCGCGTCGCGCCGCACATTGCCGTCGCTGTAGTCCGCGCGGGCCAGCCGGAGCGTATGGCGCTGGCGCTCGTTCGGCGTGAAGTCGGCGGACAGTCCATGCTGCCTGGCCGTGATGCCCAGCCGCAACGACTGGAGGTTGTCGAACGTGCCGCGGCTGGTGCTGGCATCGAATCGCCACAGGTCGTTGGGCCACCACGTGAGCCAGCTCGCGTACACGGTCGCATCGTGTGCCGCGCCGGCGCGGGCGCGGATGCGCTCCTGCCCGACCTCGGCGTTGAGTTCCACCGCGTCACTGAAGCGATAGCGGCCGTGCGCCATGGGCCGAGTCACCGTGGTCGAGTCGGCCCCGTCTTCGCGCTCGTACTCGATCCGGTCGAGGCGCACGCCCGCGGTGCCCCGGCCCTGGTCGAAGGCGAGCGCGTGCCCGGCGCGGGCGCTGCGGATCGCCAGCTGGTCGGACTGACTGGAATGCTGCACTTCGGCGGCGGAGCGCGGCGCCTCGCTTCGGTCCAGATCCAGGGCGAGCTGGCGAGCCGCAGCGCCGCCGGCCCCGGCCAGCGACGCGCGCGCGCGATCCGGCCGGCCCATCCATGCCTGTGCCTGGGCCAGCATCACGCGTGCCTCTCCGTCGCCGGGATCGGCGCGCAGCACCGATTCCAGGTGGGCCACGGCTTCGCGCTGGCGGCCGCTCCAGCTGAGGGCGCGTCCCAGGTTGCGCGCCGCGTCGCGATCCTCCGGTTGTTCGCGCACCAGGGCCTCGAACACCGGCCTGGCGCGACTGGGCTGGTCGGTCCACAGCAGCGCGAGACCCAGTCCCTTGAGCAGGCGCAGCCGTTCGTCGCGCGAGCGAGGCGACTGCAGCGCTTCGCGGTAGAGCGGCGCGGCCTGCGCGGACCGGCCAGAGTAGTTCAGCTGATCGGCGTATTCCTGCAGCAGCTCACGGCGGCGGTCCGGAGCCTGGGCGATCGCGCGGGCGAACAGGTCGGCGGCTTCGCGGTTGCGATCGGCGCGGGCCGCGGCCCGGGCGGCGTCGACCAGCGACTCCGGCGCCACCGCATCGGCGGGGACAGGCACGGCCGCGCCCACTTGCGCGAGGCACTGGGGCGCGGCCGCCGCGGCGACAATGAAGGCCAGGACGGTCGACGCGGCGGTGCTCATGCTTGCGCAGCCTACCATGTGCACGGCTGGGTCGCCACTCGCTGGACGTGCGCCAACCGGGCGCATGGCACGCCGTCCACGCCTCCGTGAAAGGTTTTTCAAAATGAGCGCCGACCGATGCCAGGAGTTGACCGATGCGTTTTGACGCCGTCCTTTTCGACTGCGACGGCGTGCTCGTCGACAGCGAACGCATCACCAACGGCGTGCTGCGCGACATGCTCGAGGAGCTCGGCTGGAAGCTCACCGCCGACGAGTGCATGCGCCTGTTCATCGGCAAGGCCGTGAAGGACGAACGCAAGCTGATCGAGGCCCGGACCGGCCAGCCGCTCACCGACGACTGGCTGGTGCGCTTTCGCGAGCGTCGCAACGTCGGCTTGATGGACGGCGTGCAGCCGATCCGCGGCGCGGTCGCCGCCGTCGCCGTGGTCCACGACCGGCTGGGGGGACGCATCGCCTGCGCCTCCGGGGCGGACCGCTTCAAGGTCGAACTGCAGCTGGACAAGTGCGGGTTGATGCCCTATTTCGACGGGCGCATCTTCAGCGGCCACGAAATGCCGCGCTCCAAGCCGGCACCGGACGTGTACCTGGCAGCCGCGGAGGCCCTCGGCGTGGAGCCGGGCCGTTGCGCCGTGGTGGAAGACACCGTGACCGGCGTGGCCGCCGGCATCGCCGCCGGGGCGACGGTCTTCGGCTACAGCCCGCCCGAGGCGGGCCACGACGCGCCGGTCGCCTTGCGTGCCGCTGGCGCGGTCCACATCTTCAGCGACATGTTCCAGCTGCCGCAGCTGCTGGGGTGACGTCGCGCGCGGCCCGCGCGATGGCGGGCAGGCTCAGGCCGTCAGTTCGGGCTTGAGGTCCGACGTCGGCACCAGGCCCTGGTCGCCGTCCTCGTACAGCAGGTGCGCCCCGTTGGGCGTCATCCGCCAGCAGGCGGCGAAAGTGCGGCCCTGCACGGTGGCCGTCGCTTCCTTGTACTTTTCCTGCAGCTTCGGGTCGAGCTGGCTGAGCACCTGCTCGGCCGTGCATGGTCCCTCTGCCAGGCGAACGCTGTCGCCGCCTTGGCGGGCCACCAGATCCCCGGCGATCGCCGGCGCGGCTGCCAGGGCAGCGCACAGAAGAACCACTCTCATTGCAATCTCCCGGATGAATGGGCGCTCACCGATTCGCACCCCATGGCGGCCATCTTCGGCGGCCGCACCCGGGGCGTGCTGTAGGAGACGAGGCGCTGGCGCAGTCCGTCGATGGCGGAATGCGGTGCAGCCGCCGCACCCACGCCGGTGCAGGCGCTCGCCTCAGGACTGCTTGAGTTCGTCGAGCAGGGCCTGCAGCTCGGCCAGGCCGTACGGCTTGGGCAGGCTCCAGGTCCGCAGGCCTTGCAGGGCGGCCGAGCCGGCCCCGCCACCGTACCCCGAAGCGATGACGATCTTCATCCGGGGATGGAGGCCGCCGGCGTCTCGTGCGAGGTCGAGCCCGCTGCGCCCGGGCAGGGTGATGTCGGTCAGCATCGCGTCGAAGCGGTCACGCTGCAGGGCGATGAGCGCCGCCTCGGCGCTCGCGACGTCGTGCACCTCGCAACCGAGCAGTTCCAGCAGCTGGCGGGACGTCTCCCGCACCTCGGGCTGGTCTTCCACCAGCAGCAGGCGCAGCCGCTGCGCCCGGGCAGGCCGCTCCGGCGCGTGCGGCCGCCGCTCGCGCAAGGCTTCGGCCAGCAGGTTCACCTGCTGCTGGTTCTTCAGGAGGTGCCGGATCCTGCGCGCCAGGTCTTCCTGCCGGTAGGGCTTGCTGAGGAGTTCCACGCCGGGGTCGAGGCGGCCGCCGTGCACCACCGCGTTCTGCGTGTAGCCGCTCGTGAAGAGCACGGCGATGCCGGGGATGGTCTGGCGCGCCCGCCGCGCCAGCTCCGGGCTGCGCAGCGGCCCGGGCATCACCACGTCGGTGAACAGGAGGTCGATATGGACGCCGCTTTGCAGGATGCTCAACGCGGCCTGCGCGTCGTTCGCGCGCAGCACGTGGTACCCCAGCGTCTGCAGCGTGTTCACGACCGCGGCCTGCACGGCGAGGTCGTCCTCCACCACCAGGATGGTTTCGCTGCCGCCCGTGACCGGCCCGGTCAGCGGCCGCGGCGGCACCACTTCCTTCTCGTGCGACCGTGGCAGGTACAGCCGGATGGTGGTGCCGGCGCCGGGCTCGCTGTAGATGCGGATGTGGCCCCCGCTCTGCTTGGCGAATCCATAAGCCATGCTCAGGCCGAGGCCGGTGCCCTTGCCCTCCGGCTTGGTCGTGAAGAATGGCTCGAAGGCCCGCGCCGCGACTTCCGGGGGCATGCCGTGGCCGGTGTCGGAAATCGCCAGCATCACGTACTGCCCCGGGGCCACGTCGGGCACGCCGGCGGTATAGCCTTCGTCGAGCGCCGCGTTGCCGGTTTCGATCGTCAGCCGGCCGCCCGCGGGCATCGCGTCGCGGGCGTTGATCGACAGGTTCAGGATCACGTTCTCGAGTTGGTTCGCATCGACCAGTGTCGTCCACAGGCCCGCCGCCAGCACGGTCTCGATCTCGATGTCCTCGCCGAGTGCGCGCCGCAGCAACTCGTCCATCTCTCGCACGCGGTGGCTGATGTTCAGCGGCATCGGATTGAGCGGCTGGCGCCGCGCGAACGCCAGCAGTTGCGAGGACAGCCTGGCGCCGCGATCGACGGCGTCCAGTGCCGCCCGCAGCAGGCGCTGGGCGTCGGGCTGTGCATCGAGCCGGCCCTGCAGCAGTTGCAGGTTGCTGCCGACGATCTGCAGCACGTTGTTGAAGTCGTGGGCCACGCCGCCCGTCAGCCGCCCGATCGCTTCCAGCTTCTGCGCCTGGATCAGGGCCAGCTGGCTTTTCTCCAGTTCCTCTGTGCGTTCGGACACCAGTTGCTGCAGGCTCAGGTTGGTTTCGCGCAGCCGGTCCTGGGCCTGCCGCCGCCGGGTGACGTCGCGCAGCAAGAGCGAGGTGCCCAGGCGCATGCCGGCATCGTCGCGCGTCGGCGACAGCGCGATTTCCAGGGCCGCTTCGCGGCCGTCCAGCATGACCGCCTGCTCCATGGCGAAGCTCGGCCGGCCGGCATCGAGCTCGTCGAGTCCGGCCTCGAGTCCGGCGGCCCAGGGGCCCAGCTGCTCGAGTGGCCGACCCAGCGTTTCCGAGCCGGCCAGGCCGAGCAGGCTGGCCGCGCCCTGGCTCCAGAACAGCACACGACGGTCCTGGTCGAGCCCCATGACGGCCTCCTGCGAATAGCGCAGGAAGTTCGAGAGGTGGTGTTCCGACGCAACCAGGCGCTGGTATTCGGTGCTGGAAACCGGCCGCGTTTCCAGCAGGCGGGCGTTGGCGCCGGCGAGCGTGGTCCGCAACTGCGCGCGCTGCCGCGTCGCCGACAGCGCCTGGCGCAAGGTCGCGGCGAGCGCGACCCCGTCCGCGGCCACCAGCGACCAGTGCCGGCCCAGCATCGGGGCCACGCCCATCGCCTGCCTGAAGGCTTCGAGCTCCGCGGCCTGCTGCACCAGGACGAGGTGGCGATCGGGGCCGACCTGCCTCAGCTTGCGTGCCAGCTGCAGCGGCGCCCGCACCGACGGCAGCAGCACCACCACCGGCGCCTGCCCCGCCTGCGCTGTCCGCGCCTCGATCTCGTCCTGCGCCACGAAGCGCGGCTGCTCGCGCAGCGGCTGCAGCGCGGCGGCGACCAGCGCCGCCTCTTCCTGCGCCGGCGGATGGCGGCCCGTGACCACCAGGACGCTTTCCATGGGCTACAGCAGCGGTGCGCCGAGCAAGGCGCGCCCCAGCCACAGTTTCAGCAGGTCGGTGGTCGGCGCCATGACATGGCTGGCGCGCGCGTCGCGCAGCATCTGCGAAATGCGGCTGTTCTCGCGGTACGCGGCGCCGCCGCACAAGGTCATGGCTTCGTTGGTGACCTGCACCGCCGCGTCGGCCGCGTCCGCCTTGCAGGCGAGGATGTACGGTAGCGCCTCCGGGTGGCCGCCGTCGCCGCGCACGGCCGCCTCGCGCACCAGGCCGCGCGTCTTCTCCACGGTTATCCACATGGCCGCATAGCGGGCCTGCAAGGTGTCGATGTCGGCGAGCGCCTCGCCGCTGTGCCCGTAGCGCCGCGTGCGCAGGTGCAGCCCGGTGGCCTCGACCGCGGCGGCGGCAATGCCCAGATATGTGCCTGCCATGGCCATCAGGAAGAACGGCGCGATCACCTCGAACACGTACCACAGCTGGTCGCCGTGCTCGCCGAGCAGGTTGCGGCGCGGCACGCGCGCCTGGTCCACGCGCACGCCGCGCGAGGAGTTGCCGCGCATGCCGAAGCCGGCCCATGCTGGCTGCCACTGCAGCCCAGGCGTGTCGGCGTCCACGACCAGGCAGCTGAAGTCGCCGGCGCCCGCCTCCTGCGGGGCCGAGGCCGCTACCGACATGACGTAGGAATCGGCATGCGAGCCGTTGGTCACGAACTGCTTCTCGCCGTTCACGATGAACCAGTCGCCCTGCTCGGCGAGACGCGTCGCCGGCAGGTAGAAGTGGGTGCCCGACCCGGTTTCCGACAGCGACAGCGTGGTGATGTGGCGGCCCTCGGCGATCGGGCGCAGGTAGCGCTCGCTGTGGTGCTCCGTGGCCTTGGCCGCGATCACCGCCGTGCCGACGCAGTGCATGCCGAAGCACAGCGCCGATGACGGACAGGCACGCGCTATCAGTTCGGTCATCGCGGCGAGCGCCAGCAACCCTTGCCCATGGCCGCCGACGCTCGCCGGCGCCTGCAGTCCCATCAGGCCTGCTTCCGCCAGCGCCTTCATCGAGTGCGCCGGCCAGAGACATTGCGCGTCGACCTGCGCCGCCATGGGCGCGACTTTCGCCTCCACCACCTGACGGCAGAGGTCGTGCAGCGAAGCGAGCTGGGGCGAGAAGTACCGTTCCATCCTGGGCGGCCGTGGCAAGGCCGCCAGTGTGCAGGAGCAACCCGGCTGTTGGTGTAGGACGGGAGGCAGTTCGGCCGAGCCACGCGGCGTCGCACGCCGCCCGCACGCGGACGCTCCCCGCTCCTACAGGGAGTCGCGACCCAACCTTCCTACGATGGCCGTCTTCGAAGCACAGGAGCTACGGCAATGGCACAGACCCGGGGCGGCTCGCGCCGCGAGGAGCGCATCGACATCACCTGGGACTACGAGGTGTGCGCCTGGGCGCGCCATTTCAACACGAGCCAGCAGCGGGTCAAGGAAGCCGTGCAGGCGGTGGGCAATCGCGCCGACCACGTGCGCGAGCACCTGGCCGCCACCGCGGGCCGGCGGCCCGGGGCCGGCGACCGGCCTTCGGCGGCGTGACCGTCTGCCCCGGGCGGTCAGGTCCGATTGCTGCCCGAACCGCGCCCCGAGGCCGGAGCGCCCTCCGCGCGCTGCCGCTGCGCGCCATCGTCATCCTGCAAGAGACCTGCCTTCTTCACGCCCCGCGCAGGCTTCGATTCGCGCCCGCTCTCCATGCCACGGCCGCGATCTCGCGGGGTGCCGCTGAGGCCCCGCGCCTCGGCACTTCCTTCTTCCAGCGGCAGGTCGGATTCGACCTCCGGAGGATGGGTGTCGCCGGTCATCTTGGCCTTGTTGAACGGATCGGGCATGGCGCTCTCCTGAAGTTCTCGATCCGGACCAATCTACCGTCCGTGCCCGCCGCGCGCTGTAGGAGAAGTCCCCGCTCGGGGTGGGCCGTCCCAGGCGGCCGTGCGCTCGCGCGGCGGGCCCGGGAGCGCCTGATCGGCCGCCGGCTCCAGGGACAGCTCCCTGGCCGCAGGCGTCGCGTCCAGGTCCTGCGCCAGGAGCTTGGCGGTGATCTGCAGGCGGCGCAGGTCGAGGAGGCTCGCGTCGTCCTTCACCGCCGCGCTGAAGCAGCACAGCGTGCCGTACACGGTGCCGTTCTTGAGGAGCACCGGCGTGCTGACGTGGGTGCCGATCCGGTTGCGCGGCCGCGGCACTTGGCCGGCGGCGATCAGCGGTCCCGCGTCCTTCACCAGTTCCGGAATCCGGCCGTCCACGACGTACTGGCACCAGCTTTCCTCGAGCGGGTCCGACTGGCCGGCCACGACCAGGGTCTTGCCCGGCCCGTTGTCGACCACCTTGAAGGTGCGGCGCCCATCGCGGAACTGCGAAACGAAGGCCACGTCCATGCGCAGCGTCTCGCGCAGGATGCGCAGGACTTCCTGCACCTTCGGGTGCAGCATGGGGTCGGTGGTTTCGCTGGTGGCCACCAGCAGTTCGGCAATGCGAACGTCGATGTCGTCGGGGTCGTAGTCCAGGAACATGGTGCCTCCGCAGCTGTGCAAGGTGGCTCCCTGACTGCCCTCGACGGCGGCGCGCCGGCGCCCCGTGGGTGTTTGTGCCGAGTATGCCAGCGGCGGACGGTGCCGCCGTCCCGTTACCAGCTGGCCGCCATCGAGTCCGCCGAAAAGCGCGGGTCGCCCGTCACCGACTTCAGGTCGACGAACTCCATGTCGTTCATGGTGATGCCCTTGAGTTGCAGCGAAGTCTGCAACTGCCACTTCACGCTCGGCTCGCCCTGCACGTGGAAGTCGCCGCCGTTGTCGGCGACGTACATGCCGTAGCGCTTGGCCGCCGTCGCGATCGCCTTGGCCTGGGTGGTCCACCAGTCGGGGATGACGAAATCCTGCTTGAGCCGCAGCAGCGCGCCGAAAGGCATCGCGCCGGGGTTGGCGCCGCCGGCGCCGAAGCGGGCGGGCCAGAGGTAGCTGGTGTCGATCGCCGCGTCGCGGAAGTTGACACGCAGCGCATGCCGGATCTCCCCGGCGTCGGCTTCGTCCACCTTCACCAGCAACGGCGCCATCGGCAGGCCGGCGGCGTCGGCCGAGGCCCAGTCGCGGGGCCGCAGCTCGTTCGACCGGAGGTCCCAGGCCGCGGTTGCCAGCGAGTACCACTGGCCGCCCAGCTTGTAGGCGAAGAAGCTCTCCCACAGGCGGCACGCGCCCTTCTCGACCACCAGCACGTGGCGGTCGCCGCAGGTGTTGGGATCGTTGCACTGGCCATCCTCGTTGACGATCTTCCAGTCGTGCGGGAACGGGAAGCGCTGCTGGTTCGCGGGCGCCGACGTGCAGTCGCGCCGCAGCGAGTAGCCGTCGCCGTCCGGCACCGCGCAGTCGCTCTTGTAGGGCCAGCCGCGCTCCCAGTACGTGCCGGACGTGGAGAAGTCGAACGACACCACCGGCCAGTCGCTCTCGGTGCGGTCGATGACGTTGATCGGCATCCCGTAGTAGTCGCCGTAATTGCCCTGGTTCTCGTGGAAGCCCCAGTCGGCGCCGAACGGCAGGTGGCGCCCGGCGACGTCGATCCACTGGCTGCTGCTCGCGTGCGCGGGAAAGCGCGCCACGTCGTCGATGCGCGTGTTGAAGATGGCGTTCGCCGGGAAGAGCTGGCAATCGCCCAGCGTGGGGACCGCGCCCGACACCGCGGGGGCGGGAGCCGGCGCGGGACCCGTGCCGACGGGCACCGGCGTCGCCACGGTCCCCGGCCGCGGGCCCCAGCTCGGCCAGAACGGCCGGCGTCCGTCGTCCTCGGCAGCCGTGGACGAGGCGGCCGCTTCCGTCGTGTTCTCGAAGCCGCGCATGGAGGACTCCTCGGGCGTGGCTGCACCGCTTGCGCCCGCGCCATCGGATGCGCCCGGTGCCGCTGCGGTCGAGCCGGCCTGCGCCGAGGCAGCCTCGGCGATCGTCTTCACCGCGCCGTCGACGGCGTTCGCGAGGTCGCCACCGCCGCCGCCGCAGGCGGTCAGCAGGCTGGCGCTGCACAAGGCGAGGGTCAGCGCACGCGCTGTCTTGGTGTCGGTCAACTTCTTACCTTCCTGTTCGACAAGGCGCGCATTCTGAGCTTGAGAAGGCGCCTTACAACCGTCAGAGTTCGCAAGGCCCTCAACCGTGGCGTTACACCACGGCCGAGGTTCGAGCTGCGTTACGCGTGTTTCATTTCACGGACGGGCGTCGCTCGAGCAGCGGATTCGTATCAAGGCGGCTGCGGCCACCGCGCCGCCCGCCGCTGTGTCACCATGCACCGATGAAAACCTTGCTGAGCGTCTACGGCGCGATCCACGCGTTGATCGCTGCCCTCTTTGCGGCCGCCGCGCTGGTGCTGATCGCCATCGCCGCGCGCATCGGCTGGGACGCCGTGACGGCCAACGTGGATGCGACGGCGGCGCAGCAGATCATCGAGGCCGTCGGACTGCTCGCTGCGGCCGTGGTCGCCCTGCAGATCTCGCAGACGGTCGCCGAGGAAGAGGTGCTGCGCGGCACTTACATCAGCGGCCCCACGCGGGTGCGGCGCTTCCTGTCGCGGTTCCTCGTCGTTGTCGTCGTGGCGCTCGTGATCGAGGGGCTGGTGGCCACCTTCAAGGCGGTCCACGAAGACCTCGTGCACCTGCTCTATGCGGCGGCGCTCCTGCTGTCGACCGCCGCCGTGCTCGCCGCCTGGGGCGTGTTCGTCAAGTACAACCGCGCGGCCGAGGAACTCGAGCCCGAGGCGATGCGCGAGGTCAAGGAGGAAGACCGGGAGGTCAAGCAAGAGGAGGACGAGGCAAAGGGCCGCCGTCGGTCCTAAGAGCCCAGACTTCTAGACGCCGCGCCGGAACGCCGCCGGCGACTGCCCCGTCCATTGCCGGAATGCACGGATGAAGCTCTTCTCGCTGCGAAAACCGACCGCTTCGGCCACCTGCTTGACCGGCATTCCGCTGCGCCAGAGCAGGTCCTGCGCACGCTCGCGGCGCACGTCGTCCTTGAGCGCCTGCAGGCTGGCGCCGGCCTCCCTCAGCTGGCGGTGCAACGTGCGAACGGAAACGTGCAGCAGCGACGCCAGCCCTTCGGCGCCATGGGTGCGCTGCGGATGCGCGGCCAGCGCCTGGCGCACCTGCTGCACCAGCAGCCGGTCGCGGCGGTACTGCAGCACCATCAGCGGCACCGCCCGTTGCAGCATCTGGCGCAGCGCCTTCTCGTCGCGGCGCAACGGCAGCGCGAGGTAGCGGGCGTCGAAGCGGATCGCCGCCTGCCGCGCCCCGAAACGCACCGGGCCCGGGAACATCAGCGGATAGGCGCCGGCGTGACCCGGCGCGGCGAACGGAAAGGACGCCTCCGCCAGCGGAATGCGCGAGTCGACGTACCAGCAGGCCAGGCCGTGGATGTTGCGCAGCACGTGCACCAGGCAGAACTCGCGGGCGGGGCCCAGGTCGCGCCGCTCCTCGATCGTGATGGCCGCGAAGCTTCCGGACACCGCCAGGTCCAGTGCGATGTCGTCCGCCAGCAGGCCGTGGTAGCGGCACCAGCGTTTGAGCGCCACCCCCAGGTCCGGCGAACTCAGCGCGGCGCGCGCGACCATGCCGTAGCTGCCCCAGGGCAGGCGCCGCGAGAAGGCGCCCAGCGCCTCGTCGTCCAGTTCCTGCATCGCCGCGCCGGACAGCGCCTCCATCTGGGCGGCCGTGATCCGGCCATCGGCCTGCTTCAGGTGCTCTGGCGCGATCTGTGCCAGCGCCAGCGCCCGCGCCGGATCCCGCCCGCAACGCCGGTACGCCGCGACGATTGCCAGGGCGAAAGCCATCGGCGTGGCCGCGGCGGCACCCTCGGGACGGGCGGGGGCCGGGGACGGGGGCATTCACCGAGTCTGCCCAATCGTGGCAGGATTTGCAACCTCGCTGGCACGCTGCATCCGGGTCGGAGGACCTAAGCTCGCCGTCTGGCGTAAGGTAGGGCCGCCAGGCGGCGGCGTCGGAAAGAGGAGCCCCATGCCCGTTCTCGAATCGCAACTCAATCCCCGTTCGGCCGACTTCCAGGCCAACGCCGCCGCGATGCGCGCGCTGGTGGAGGACCTGCGGGTGCAGGTCGCCAAGGCGGCGGAGGGCGGCGGCGAGATCGCCCGGGCCAAGCACGAGGCGCGCGGCAAGCTGCCGCCGCGACAGCGGGTGCAGATGCTGCTGGACCCTGGCAGCCCGTTCCTCGAACTGGCACCGATGGCCGGCCACGGCATGTACGACGGCGGCGCGCCGTGCGGCGGCATCATCGCCGGCATCGGACGGGTGAGCGGCGTCGACTGCATGATCGTCTGCAACGACGCCACGGTGAAGGGCGGCACCTACTTCCCGATCACGGTGAAGAAGCACCTGCGGGCGCAGGAGATCGCCTGGCAGAACCGCCTGCCGTGCATCTACCTCGTCGACTCCGGCGGCGCCAACCTCCCGAACCAGGACGACGTGTTCCCGGACCGGGAGCACTTCGGCCGCATCTTCTACAACCAGGCGAACCTCAGCGCGCAGGGCATCGCCCAGATCGCCGTGGTGATGGGCTCCTGCACCGCCGGCGGCGCCTACATGCCGGCGATGAGCGACGAGACCATCATCGTGAAGAACCAGGGCACCATCTTCCTGGGCGGGCCGCCACTGGTGAAGGCGGCGATCGGCGAGATCGTGTCGGCGGAGGACCTCGGCGGCGGCGACGTGCACACGCGCCTGTCCGGCGTCGCCGACCACCTGGCGCAGAACGACCTGCATGCGCTGGCGCTGGCGCGGCAGGCGGTCGCGACGCTCAACCGCGGAAAGCGCTTCGAGCAGCAGCTGCGCGAGCCGCGCCCGCCGAAGTACGACCCCCAGGAGCTGTACGGCATCGTGCCGGCCGACGTGCGCAAGCCCTACGACGTGCGCGAGCTCATCGCCCGCATCGTCGACGTATCCGAATTCCACGAGTTCAAGCAGCGCTACGGCACGACGCTGGTCTGCGGGTTCGCGCACATCGAAGGCATGCCGGTGGGCATCGTCGCCAACAACGGCATCCTGTTCTCGGAAAGCGCGCAGAAGGGCGCGCATTTCATCGAGCTGTGCTGCCAGCGCAAGGTGCCGCTGATCTTCCTGCAGAACATCACCGGCTTCATGGTCGGGCGCAAGTACGAGAACGAGGGCATCGCGCGGCACGGCGCGAAGATGGTGACCGCGGTGGCCACCGCCCAGGTGCCCAAGTTCACCCTGATCATCGGCGGCAGCTACGGCGCGGGCAACTATGGCATGTGCGGTCGCGCCTACTCGCCGCGCTTCCTGTGGATGTGGCCCAACGCCCGCATCAGCGTGATGGGCGGCGAGCAGGCCGCGAGCGTGCTCGCGACCGTGAAACGCGACGGCATCGAGTCGCGCGGCGGCAGCTGGAGCGCCCAGGAAGAAGAGGCGTTCCGCAAGCCGATCCGCGACCAGTACGAGGTGCAAGGGCATCCCTATTACGCGACGGCGCGGCTGTGGGACGACGGCGTGATCGACCCGGCCGACACGCGCCGCGTCCTGGCCCTGGGCCTGTCGGCCACGCTCAATGCGCCCATCGGCGAACCGAAGTTCGGCGTGTTCCGGATGTAGCGCCGTGGACTCCATCTACACCACGCCCGAACACGAGGCCCTGCGCGAACAGGTGGCGCGCTTCCTCGCCCGCGAGGTGGAGCCGCATGGCGCCGACTGGGAGGAGCAGGGTTTCGTGCCGCGCGACGTGCTGCGTCGCATGGGCGCCGCCGGCCTGTTCGGGCTGCTGTACGAGAGCGAGTACGGCGGCGCCGGGGCGGACGCGCTGACCAACCTCGTCTTTGCCGAGGCGCTGTCGCAATCGACCTTCGCCGGCTTCGTCATCACGGTGCTGGTGCACACCGACATGGCCAGCCCGCACCTGCACCACGCCGGCAGTGCGCAGCAGAAGGACCGCTACCTGCGCCGGGTGATCGCCGGCGAGCTGATCACCGCGGTGGCGATCACCGAGCCGGGCGCCGGCTCGGACGTGGCGGGCATCCGGACCACGGCGCGGCGCGAGGGCGACGAGTGGGTGCTGAACGGCACCAAGATGTTCATCACGAACGGCGTCCATGCCGACCTGTACTTCGTCGCCGCGAAGACCGGCCCCGGCAAGCGCGACATGTCGATGTTCATCGTGGAGAAGGGCACGCCGGGCTTTTCCGTCGGACGGGCGCTGAAGAAGACCGGCTGGCTGTCGTCCGACACCGCCGAACTGGTGTTCGACGGAGTGCGCATCCCCGCGGCCAACCTCCTCGGCGAGGAAGGCAAGGGCTTCTACGCCGTGATGAAGAACTTCCAGACCGAGCGCATCGCCCTGGGGGCGATGGCGGTCGGCCACTGCCAGCAGGCCCTGAAGCTCACGCTCGACTACGTGCGGCAGCGGCAGGCCTTCGGCGGGCCGCTGTGGGAGCAGCAGACGATCCGCCAGCGCCTGTCCATGCTGGACGCGAAGACGCGGGCGGCGCGGCAGTTCCTCTATCACTGTGCCTGGCGGGTCGCCCAGGGCCATGACATCGTGCAGGACGTGTCCATGCTCAAGGCGCTGACCGGCGAGCTGGTCAACGAAGTGGTGCAGACCTGCCAGCAGTTCCACGGCGGCATGGGCTACATCCGCGAGACGGCGATCGAGCGGCTCTGGCGCGACGCCCGCATCCTGGCCATCGGCGGCGGCGCGACGGAAGTGATGCTGGAAGAAGTCGCCAAGCGCTACTGAAAGGAGTCACCCATGGCAAACATCGAGATCCGCTGCGCAGATTGGCAGGCGACGGTCACCTTGAACCGGCCCGAGGTACGGAACGCCTTCAACGACGAAGTCATCTACGAACTGACGAAGGCCTTCCAGGAGCTCGGCAGCCGCGAAGACGTGCGATGCATCGTGCTGGCCGGCAACGGCCCGGCGTTCTGCGCCGGCGCCGACCTCAACTGGATGCGGCGCATGGCGGGCTACACGCACCGCGAGAACTTCTCCGATGCGGCGGCGCTGGCCGAGATGCTGCGGGTCATCTACCGCTGTCCCAAGCCGACCATCGCCCGGGTGCAGGGCGACGTCTACGCTGGCGGCATGGGGCTGGTGGCAGCCTGCGACGTCGCCGTGTCCGTGGACAGCGCGCAGTACTGCCTGAGCGAGGTCAAGCTGGGACTGATCCCCGCCACCATCAGCCCGTACGTCGTCCGCGCGATGGGTGCCCGTGCGGCCCATCGCTATTTCCTGACCGCCGAGCGCTTCGGCGCCGCCGAAGCGCTGCGCATCGGGTTCGTGCACCAGGTGGTGCGGGCGCCCGACCTCGACCAGGCCGTCGGCGCGCTCGTGCGCAACCTCGTCCAGGCCGGGCCGCAGGCGGTGAGCCTGTGCAAGCGACTGGTGCACGAGGTCGCGGAGCGCGACATCACCCCCGACCTGATCGCCTCCACGGTGCGCTCGATCGCGGACATCCGCGTCAGCCCCGAGGGCCGCGAAGGCATCCAGTCCTTCCTCGACAAGCGCCGGCCCGGCTGGCTGCCGGCGGACTGACGTGGCGGAGTCGCTGACCCACTTGCTGGACGCGCCGCAGCTGCTGGCGCTGGCCGCCGCACTGGGCTGGGCCAGCGGCATCCGGCTGTACGCGGCGGTGTTCCTGGTGGGGTTGGCCGGCTTCATGGGCTTCGCCGACCTGCCGCCCGGCCTGCAGGTGCTGCAGCATCCGGCGGTGCTGGGCGTGAGCGGCTCGATGTGCTTCGTCGAGTTCTTCGCCGACAAGATCCCCTTCCTCGACACCATGTGGGACACCGTGCACACGGTGATCCGCATTCCGGCCGGCGCCGCGCTGGCGGCGGGCGCGCTGGGCGCCGACAGCGCCGCCATGGGCTGGATCGCTGCCTTGCTGGGAGGCGGCCTGGCCGCCACCAGCCACACGGCCAAGCTCACCACCCGCGCCGCCGTGAACACCTCGCCGGAGCCGTTCAGCAACGTCGCCGTGTCGCTGTTCGAGGACGGCTTCGTCGTCTTCATGCTGTGGCTCTCGGCCACGCATCCGGTGATCTTCTGGATCGCGCTGGCCGTGACGCTGGTCATTGCCGTGGTGCTGATGATCGTGCTGGTGAAGTTCCTGCGCGCCGTCGCGCTGCGCCTGCGCGGCTTTTTCGACGGCCGCCGTCCGACCCAAGGAAGCTGAATGTTCAAGAAGATCCTGATTGCCAATAGAGGTGAGATTGCCTGCCGGGTAGCTGCCACCGCCCGCCGCATGGCCATCCGCACCGTCGCCGTGTATTCCGACGCCGACGCGGGCGCCAAGCACGTGGCGGCCTGCGACGAAGCCGTGCACATCGGCGGCAGCGCACCCAGGGACAGTTACCTGCGCTGGGATCGCATCATCGAAGCGGCTCGTGCCACCGGGGCGGAGGCGATTCATCCGGGCTACGGCTTCCTCAGCGAGAACGACGAGTTCGCGCGGGCCTGTGCCGAGGCCGGGCTGGTATTCATCGGGCCGCCCGCCTCCGCGATCCTCGCGATGGGGCTGAAGGCCGAGTCCAAGCAGTTGATGGAAAAGGCCGGCGTGCCGCTGGTGCCCGGCTACCACGGCGCGGACCAGGACCCGGCGCTGCTGGAGCGCGAGGCGGCGCGCATCGGCTATCCGGTGCTGATCAAGGCCAGCGCCGGCGGCGGCGGCAAGGGCATGCGGGCGGTCGACAAGCCGGAGGACTTCCAGGCGGCGCTGGCCTCGTGCCAGCGCGAGGCCGCCAGCAGCTTCGGCGACGACGCGGTGCTGGTGGAGAAATACGTCCAGCGGCCGCGCCACATCGAGATCCAGGTGTTCGGCGACACGCAGGGCAACTGCGTGTGGTTGTTCGAACGCGACTGCTCGGTGCAGCGGCGACACCAGAAAGTGCTGGAGGAAGCGCCGGCGCCAGGCATGACGCCGGCGCTGCGCCAGCGCATGGGCGAGGCGGCCGTCGCCGCCGCGAAGGCGGTGGGCTATGTCGGCGCCGGCACGGTGGAGTTCATCGTCGAGCAGCGCGAGGGCGGGGCCATGGAGTTTTTCTTCATGGAGATGAACACGCGGCTGCAGGTGGAGCATCCGGTGACCGAGGCGATCACCGGGCTGGACCTGGTCGAGTGGCAATTGCGCGTCGCCGCCGGCGAGCCGCTGCCGCTGAAGCAGGAGCAGTTGCGCATCCAGGGCCACGCGATCGAGGCGCGGATCAGCGCCGAGACGCCGGACAACAACTTCCTGCCGGCCACCGGCACCTTGCTGGTCTACCGCAATCCGCCGGCCGCGAGCTTCGAGCCGGCAGCCGTGCGCATCGACGACGGCGTGCGCGAGGGCGACGTCATCTCCCCGTTCTACGACCCGATGATCGCCAAGCTGATCGTGCACGGCGACACGCGCGAGCAGGCGCTGGCACGGCTGGACCAGGCGCTGGCGCAGGTGCACATCGTCGGCCTGGGCAACAACGTGCAGTTCCTGCGCCAGGTGGTGCGCAGCCGGTCCTTCGCGCAGGCCGACCTGGACACGGCGCTGATCGTGCGCGAGCAGGACAACCTCTTCCGGCAGGAGCCGCTGGGGCTGGCGCTGGCCGGCGCCGTGGCGATCGCCCAGGCGCTGCTGCAGGAGCGCGCGGCGGCCGGCGCCGACCCGTTCAGTCGCCGCGACGGCTGGAACTCGCACGGCGCGCGGGTGCGGCGCTTCGAGTTCGACTTCCGCGGCGAGCGGGCGAAGGCCGAACTCACGTACCTGCACGACGGCGCGCTCACGTTGACGATCGGCAACGTCAGCGGCGCGCTGTCGTTCGCGGCGCGCGGGGACCGCATCGAGGTCCACTTCGCGGGCCAGCGATTGCTGGCCACCGTGTACGCCGACGGCGAGACCGACCATGTGTTCAGCGAGCGCGGCGCGACCCAGATCGTCAACGTGGACCTGCTGGCGCATGCCGGCGAAACGCATTCGGAGGGCGGACGCCTCACCGCGCCGATGCCGGGGAAGGTGCTGTCGTTCAACGTGAGACCGGGCGACGAGGTGCGCGAAGGCCAGGTGCTCGCCATCATGGAAGCGATGAAGATGGAGCACACCATCGCCGCGCCCGGCGACGGCGTGGTGGCGGAACTGCTGTACGCGCCGGGCGACCAGGTGGACGAGGGCGCCGAGCTGCTGACGATCACGGCGAAGACCGAGGCCGCGTCGGGCAACTGACCGGGCCGCCTGCGAAGGGCGCCGCCGGTCGCCAATAATCGAAGGCTTCGGCGCAGCGGCGCCGCAGTTCCACCACCAGACAATGCGCATCACCTTCTGTTCTCCCGGCCCGAAGCCCGAACCCTGGCTGGCCGGCCTGCGCGCGGCCTTGCCCGGCGCCATCGTCGAAAAATGGCAGCCCGGCGCGCCCCAGGCCGACCACGCCGTGGTGTGGTCGCCGCCCCAGCAGTTCTTCGACGAACAGCCCGGCCTCAAGGGCGTCTTCAACATGGGCGCCGGGGTGGATGCCCTCGTCAAGTGCAAGCTGCCGCCCCACGCCGTCGTGGTCCGCATCGACGATGCCGGCATGGCGGTGCAGATGGCGGAGTTCGTCTGCCACGCCGTGATCCGGCACTTCCGCGAACTCGACGCCTACGAAGCCGACATCGCCCGGGGTGAATGGACCTACCGCAAGCCGCTGGCCCGCGCCGACTTCCCGGTCGGCGTGATGGGTCTGGGCGTGCTCGGCGAGCGCGTCGCCAGGGCCGTGGCGCAGTTCGATTTTCCGACGCTGGGCTGGAGCCGCACGCCCAGGCAGGTCGCGGGCGTGCGCTGCTTCGCCGGCGCGGAGCAGTTCGACGAGTTCCTGGCGTCCACCCGCGTCCTGGTGTGCCTGCTGCCGCTGACGCCGGAAACGCAGGACATCATGAATGCCCGCACGCTCGGCCTGCTGCGTCATGGCGGCTACGTCATCAACGTGGCGCGCGGCGCGCACCTGGTGGACGAGGACCTGCTGGCGCTGCTGGACAGCGGCCACCTCGCCGGGGCCGCACTCGACGTGTTCCGCACCGAGCCGCTGCCGGCCGGCCACCCGTTCTGGCAGCATCCGAAGATCGCCGTGACGCCGCATACCTCGGCGCGGACGCTGCGCGACGAGAGCATCGCGCAGATCGCCGGCAAGATCCTGGCGCTGGAGCGGGGAGAACCCGTCGCCGGCGTGGTCGATCCCAAGCGAGGATACTGAACTCATGAAATATCCCAGCCGAGTCAAGATCGTCGACGTCGCGCCGCGCGACGGCCTGCAGAACGAGAAGGCGCCGGTGCCGGCCGAAGTGAAGATCGGGCTGGTCCACCGCCTGCAGGATGCGGGGCTGAAGGAGATCGAGGTCACCAGCTTCGTCTCGCCGAAGTGGGTGCCGCAGATGGCCGATGCCGCGGAGGTCATGGCCGGCATCGAGCGCCGGCCGGGCGCGCGCTACTCGGTGCTGACGCCCAACATGAAGGGATTCGAGGCGGCGCTGGCCTGCCGGCCCGACGAGATCGTGGTCTTCGGCGCCGCCAGCGAGGCCTTCAGCCACCGCAACATCAACTGCTCGATCGCCGAGAGCATCGAGCGCTTCGCGCCGGTGGTAAGCGCCGCGCGCGAACACGGGATCCACGTGCGCGGCGCCATCTCGGTGGCGGTCGGCTGCCCCTACGAAGGCGAGGTGTCGCCCGCCAACGTGGAACTGGTCGCGCGCCTGATGAAAGGCATCGGCGTGCAGCACGTCGGCGTGGCCGACACCATCGGCGTTGGCACGCCGCTGAAGGTGCAGCGCGCGCTCGAGGCGGCGCTGAAGCACTACGACCTGGACGACGTGTCCGGCCATTTCCACGACACCTACGGGCAGGCGCTTGGCAACACGCTGGCGGCGCTCCAGATGGGCGTCTGGCAGTACGACACTTCGTGCGCCGGCCTGGGGGGCTGTCCCTATGCGAAAGGCGCCACCGGCAACGTCGCCACCGAGGACGTGGTCTACATGTTGCACGGCATGGGCATAGCCACCGGCATCGACCTGGACAAGCTGGTCGATGCGGGCAAGTACATCAGCGACTTCCTGCGGCGGCCGCCGAACTCGCGCGCGGCGACGGCACTCCTCAACAAGCGGCAGGGATGACGGCGATGTGCGGAGCCGAAGTCGGCGCCCTGCCCGAAGGGATGCAGCGGGTGGCGCGGGCGCTGCAGGAGCAGGGCCATCCGCACGCACCGGTCATGCTGAGCGACGCCGCGCGCACCGCGCAGCAGGCGGCGGACGCGCTGGGTGTCGCCGTGGGCCAGATCGCCAAGAGCATCATCTTCCGCCGCAAGGACGACGATGCCGCGGTGCTGGTCATCACCTCGGGCGACCGCCGGGTGGACGAAAAGAAGGTGGATGCGCTGGTCGGCAAGACCGGGCGCGCGGACGCGGAGTTCGTCAAGGCCCGCACCGGCTTCTCGATCGGCGGGGTCTCGCCGCTCGCGCATGCGCAGCCGCCGGTGACGCTGATCGACCGCGAGCTGTTCCGCTTCGACGAGATCTGGGCCGCGGCGGGGCATCCGCACGGCGTGTTCAAGCTGGCGCCGCAGGACCTGGAGCGGCTCACCGGCGCCCCGGTGGCGGACGTGACGCAGGTTCCCGCCTGATGGCGGCCGGCGAACTCGCGCGGCTGGCACGGGTGGTCGTGGCGAATGCCGCGGGCGACGTACCGTCGCCCTGCGTGTCGGTGTGCCGCATGGACGCCGGCAGCGGGCTGTGCGTCGGCTGCTGCCGCACGATCCAGGAAATCGCCGGCTGGTCGCAGATGGACGATGCGGCCAGGCGTGACGTGTGGCGCAAGATCGTGCAGCGTGCCGAGGAGCCCCAGCCATGAAGCGGATCACCTTCTTCCTCGATTTCATCTCGCCTTATTCCTACCTGGCGTTCGAGCAGCTGCCGCAGGCGCTGCAGGGCCTGAGCTACGGGGTGGAGTACCGGCCGGTGCTGTTCGCCGGTTTGCTGAAACACCACGGGCAGCTCGGCCCGGCCGAGATCGCCCCCAAGCGGGACTGGACCTACCGGCAGGTGCTCTGGAACGCGCACCGGCATGGCATCCCGCTGGACCTGCCGGCGACGCATCCCTTCAATCCGCTGGCGCTGCTGCGGCTGGCCGTGGCCTGCGGCGCCGGCGGCGCCGCCAACCGCTACGTCTGCGAAACGGTGTTCCGCCACGTCTGGCGTGGCGGGGCCGATGCGGTCGAGGCGCAGCGGCTCGAGGTGCTGGCGCAGCTGTTGAAGCCCGCGCGGGATCCGGCCGGCGACGCCGTCAAGGCGGAGCTGAAGGCCAATACCGAGGATGCGCTGTCACGCGGCGTCTTCGGCGTGCCGACCTGTGCCGTCGACGACAAGCTGTTCTGGGGATTCGATGCGCTGCCGATGCTGCGGGCGTATCTCGAGGACGACGGCTGGTTCGCCGGCGGCGACTGGGAGCGCGCGCGCCAGGTGGGTGCGGGGATCACTCGCGGTCGGTAGGGCCTGGCCGGACGGTTCCGGCGCGGCGGAAACTGTCGCCGGCTGTAACCGAGTGGATACCCCCATGGCCGAGGATGTTCCGGCTCATCCCTAGAATGTTCGGCCAACTCCGGAAACCGACCGCCGTATGACCCAGGGCCTGATCCGCATCCGCGGCGCCAGACAGCACAACCTCAAGAACCTCGACCTCGACCTGCGCACCGGCGAACTGACGGTGGTGACCGGCCCCAGCGGCTCGGGCAAGTCCAGCCTGGTGTTCGACACCTTGTATGCCGAAGGGCAGCGGCGGTACGTGGAGACGTTCTCCGCGTACGCCCGCCAGTTCCTCGACCGCATGGACAAGCCGGCGGTGGACCGGGTGGAAGGCGTGCCGCCCGCGATCGCGATCGACCAGACCAACCCGGTGCGGTCGTCGCGCTCCACCGTCGGCACGATGACGGAGCTGAACGACCACCTGAAGCTGCTGTTCGCGCGGGCCGGCGAGCTGTTCGACCGGCAGACCGCGCTGCGGGTGCGCCACGACACGCCGGAGACGATCTACGCCGAATTGATGGCGCGTACGGCCGCCGGCGATCCGCGCCTCGTGGTCACCTTTCCGGTGGAACTGCCGGGCGGCACGTCGGCCGAGGAACTGGAACAGTGGCTGGCCGCCAGCGGCTTCACGCGGGTGCAGGCGGAGCGCGAGGTCGCCACGCCGACCGGGCCGCGCAAGATGCTGGACGTCGTCGCCGACCGGTTCCGGGTCCGGAACGTGGAGAAGGCCCGCGCCATCGAGGCGATCGAGGTGGCGTTGAAGCGCGGCACCGGGCGGATGTCGGTGTACGTCCAGGAATCGGGGTCAGACCCCAATTCCGCAGAACCGCAGGGCGCGGCGCCGAAATCCGTCCCCGATGTGTGGAAGTTCTCCACCGGCCTGCACTGCCCCGAGAGCGACCTGCGCTACGCCGACCCGATCCCGTCGATGTTCTCCTTCAACTCCGCGGTCGGCGCGTGCGAGACCTGCCGCGGCTTCGGCCGGGTGATCGGCGTCGACTACGGCCTGGTCATCCCCAACGACAAGCTGACGCTGCGCGCCGGCGCGATCAAGACCCTGCAGACGCCGGCCTGGGCCGAAGCGCAGGACGACCTGATGCGGCACGCGGAGGCGGCCGGCGTCCCTCGCGACACGCCCTGGTACAAGCTGACGCCGGACCAGAAGGCGTGGGTGATCGACGGCGCGCCCAACTACCGCGAAGGCAACTGGAACAAGCAGTGGTACGGCATCCGGCGCTTCTTCGAATACCTCGAGAGCAAGGCCTACAAGATGCACATCCGGGTGCTGCTGTCGAAGTACCGCAGCTACACGCCGTGCCATGCCTGCGGCGGCGCCCGGCTGAAGACCGACAGCCTGCTGTGGCGGCTGGGCACGAAGGAGGATGCCGATGCGGTGCTCGACCCCGCGAAGCGCTTCCTGCCGGCCGGCACCGGCTGGTCGCGGGCGCAGCTCGAGGCCTTGCCCGGCCTGTGCCTGCACGATCTGATGCTGTTGCCGATCGAGCGGCTGCGGAGGTTCTTCGATCGGATTTCACCCTCACCCCGACCCTCTCCCGCAAGCGGGAGAGGGAGCGACGCGGCCTCACTCCAACCTTCTCCCGCAAACGGGAAAGGGAGCAAGGGGAATTCACTCCCTCTCCCTCCGGGAGAGGGCGGGGGTGAGGGCAGCGGCGCCGCAAGCCCCCATCCCAACCTTCCCCCAGAGGGGGAAGGGGCAAACCCGGGCGCGAGGCATGGCGAAGCGCAGGCCCTCAAGCTCCTCTACGAGGAAATCACCACCCGCCTGAAGTACCTGGTGGATGTCGGCATCGGCTACCTGACGCTCGACCGCCAGAGCCGCACGCTGTCCGGCGGCGAGGTGCAGCGGATCAACCTCACGACGGCGCTCGGCACCTCGCTGGTCAACACGCTGTTCGTGCTGGACGAGCCCAGCATCGGGCTGCATCCGCGCGACATGAACCGCATCACCGAGGCCATGCACCGGCTGCGCGACGCCGGCAACACGCTGGTCGTCGTGGAGCACGATCCGGCGGTGATGGTGGCGGCCGACCGCATCATCGACATGGGGCCAGGCCCCGGCGAGCGCGGCGGGCAGATCGTGTTCGACGGCACCACGCAGGAGCTGCGGCAGGCCGACACGCTCACCGGCGCCTACCTGGGCGCCCGCAAGCACGTGGGGATGGGCTTCAAGCGCGCCGTGACGGCGTCCACGCCGCGGCTGGTCCTGGAAGGCGCGCGCGAACACAACCTGAAGAACGTCACCGTGGAATTCCCGCTGCAGCGGCTGGTGTGCGTCACCGGGGTGTCGGGGTCCGGCAAGTCCACGCTGATGCAGGACATCGTGGCCCCGGCACTGATGCGGCACTTCGGCAAGGCGAGCGAGGCGGCCGGCGACCACGACCGGCTGCTCGGCGCTGACCACCTGCGCGACGTCGTGTTCGTCGACCAGTCGCCGATCGGCAAGACGGCGCGCTCCAACCCGGTGAGCTACGTCGGCGCGTGGGACTGCATCCGCGAGATCTTCGCCAACGCGCCGCTGGCCCGGCAGCGCGGTTACACAGGCTCGAAGTTCAGCTTCAACTCGGGCGACGGCCGCTGTCCCACCTGCGGCGGCTCCGGCTTCGAGCACGTCGAGATGCAGTTCCTCTCGGACGTCTACCTGCGCTGCCCCGACTGCGACGGCAAGCGCTACCGGCCCGAGATCCTGGAGATCGGCATCGAGCGCGGCGGCCGCACCTTGAACGTGGCCAACGTCCTGGAGCTCACCGTGAGCGAGGCGGCGGCCATGTTCGCGAACGACCGCGACGTGATCCGCGCGCTGCAGCCGATCGTGGACGTCGGGCTCGAGTACGTGAAGCTCGGCCAGCCGGTGCCGACGCTCTCGGGCGGCGAGTCGCAGCGGCTCAAGCTCGCCGGCTTCCTGGCGCAGGCGGCGAAGACCGCCACGGCCAGCCGGCAGGCCGTGGCCACGCGCGGCGCGCTGTTCCTGTTCGACGAGCCGACCACCGGCCTGCACTTCGACGACATCGCCAAGCTGATGCGGGCGCTGCGCAAGCTGCTCGAAAACGGCAACTCGATCATCGTGATCGAGCACAACCTCGACGTGATCCGCGCGGCCGACTGGCTGATCGACCTCGGGCCGGAAGGCGGCGACGCCGGCGGGCTGGTGGTCGCCGAAGGTCCGCCCGAGGAAGTGAAGCTGCACGCCGATTCGCACACGGCCAAGGCGCTGCGGGAGTACGACGGGACGCTGGGGATGGTGAGCGAGCCAGCGCGGCACCGAAATTGGGGTCAGATTCCAATTTCGAAATTGGAATCTGACCCCAATTTCGGGGAGGGCGCCTATCTGGGCAAGCGGCCGCAGGCCATCCAGATCGTCAACGCCCGCGAGCACAACCTCAAGTCGCTGTCGGTGGACATCCCGCACAACAGGTTCAGCGTGGTGACCGGCGTCTCCGGCTCGGGCAAGTCGACGCTGGCCTTCGACATCCTGTTCAACGAAGGGCAACGGCGCTACCTCGAGTCGCTCAACGCCTATGCCCGCAGCATCGTGCAGCCGGCGGGCCGGCCCGAGGTCGACGCGGTGTACGGCATCCCGCCGACGGTGGCGATCGAGCAGCGGCTGTCGCGCGGCGGGCGCAAATCGACCGTCGGCACGACCACCGAGGTCTGGCACTTCCTGCGCCTGCTGTACGTGAAGCTGGGCGTGCAGCACTGCGTCAAGGACGGTGCCGAAGTCCGGCCGCAGACGCCGGAAAGCATCGTCGCACAACTGATGCGGCGTTACCGCGGCCAGCACATCGGGCTGCTGGCGCCGCTGGTCATCGCGCGCAAGGGCGTCTACACGGAGCTGGCCGACTGGGCCCGGCCGCGCGGCTACACGCACCTGCGGGTGGATGGCAACTTCCTGCCGACGACCGGTTTCCCGCGCATCGACCGCTTCAAGGAGCATACGATCGAACTGCCGGTGTGCGACCTCGACGTGACGCCGGCCAACGAGGACCTGCTGCGGCGCAAGGTCGCCGAGGCGCTGGAACATGGCAAGGGGGTGCTGCACGTGCTGGCGCCGCTGGACGGGCTGCGCGGCGCATTCGAGGCCGGCCTCGGCTCGCATCACCATATCGGCAAGGTCGAAGTGTTCTCCACCCGGCGCGCCTGTCCGGTGTGCAGCACCAGTTACCCCGAGCTGGACCCGCGCCTGTTCTCGTACAACAGCAAGCACGGCTGGTGCCCGGAATGCGTCGGCACCGGCGTCCGGCTCACGCGCGAGCAGCGCAAGGCCTTCGACGACACGGTGCTGGCCGGCGACGACAAGGGCCGTGAGCAGACCTTCGCCGAGCCCGAGATCGAGGACGTGGGCGAGGAAGCCTGTCCCGCCTGCCACGGCGCGCGCCTCAACGTGCAGGCGCGCAGCGTGCGTTTCGACGACACCGCGATCTCGGAGATCGCCGCCCTGTCGGTGGTCGACGTGCGGCGCTGGATCGAAAGCCTGCAGGTCAAGGGCGTGCTCTCGGTCCGCGAGGAAGGCATCGCCCGCGACCTGATCCCCGAGATCCGCAGCCGGCTCGAGTTCCTCGAGGAGGTAGGGCTGGGGTACCTGACGCTGGACCGCGGGGCGCCGACGCTCTCGGGCGGGGAGGCCCAGCGCATCCGCCTCGCGGCGCAGCTCGGCTCCAACCTGCAAGGCGTCTGCTACGTGCTGGACGAGCCGACCATCGGGCTGCACGCCCGCGACAACCAGATCCTGCTGGACGCGCTGCACAAGCTGGGCGACAAGGGCAACACGCTGGTGGTGGTGGAGCACGACGAGGACACGATCCGGCGCGCCGACCACATCATCGACATCGGTCCCAGCGCCGGCAAGCGCGGCGGCCGCGTCGTCGCGCAAGGCACCGCCGCCGATATCTCGGCGGCCCGAGAGTCGGTGACCGGCCGCTACCTGCTGCATGCGATGAGGCACCCGGTCAAGCCGCGGCGCGACGTCGATCCCGCCGATGCGTCGCTGGCGGCCATCCCGGTCGCCGAGATCGCCGCCCCGCTCGTCAAGGGCAGGAAGCCGCGCTCGCTGCTGGCGCAGATCGCGAGCGGCCTCGCCGCCGACGTCGTGGCCGGCAGCGCCGCCACGCAATTCCTGAAGCTGCGCGGCGCCGACCTGCACAACCTGCGCGACGTCGACGTGCACGTGCCGCTGCGCCGGCTGGTGGCGGTGACCGGGGTGTCGGGCTCCGGCAAGTCGACGCTGGCGCGCGACGTGCTGCTGCACAACGTGCAGGCGGTGGTGCAGCAGCGCACCACCAAGGCCGGGCGGGACGCGGATGCGGCCGGCAAGCGGCCGCCCTGGGTCGGTTGCAAGGGCCTCGAGGGCTACCAGGTGATCGACCGTGTGCTGGAAGTGGACCAGACGCCGATCGGCAAGACGCCGCGTTCCTGCCCGGCCACCTACATCGGCTTCTGGGACACCATCCGCAAGCTGTTCGCCGACACGCTGGAGGCGCGCGCCCGCGGCTACGGGCCGGGCCGCTTCTCGTTCAACACCGGCGAGGGACGCTGTCCGACCTGCGAAGGCCAGGGGATGCGCACGATCGGCATGAGCTTCCTGCCCGACGTGAAGGTGCCGTGCGAGTCGTGCCACGGCGCGCGCTTCGCGCCGGAGACGCTGGCCGTCACCTGGCGCGGCAAGAGCATCGGCGACGTCCTGCAGATGGAAGTCGACGAGGCGGTGGAGTTCTTCGCCGCCATGCCCAGCATCAGCCATCCGCTGCAGTTGCTGAAGGACGTGGGACTGGGTTACCTCACCCTGGGCCAGCCGTCGCCGACGCTCTCCGGCGGCGAGGCACAGCGCATCAAGCTGGTGACCGAACTGTCCAAGGTGCGCGACGACGTCACGCGGCGCGGCCAGAAGTCGCCGCACACGCTGTACGTGCTGGACGAGCCGACGGTCGGACTGCACATGGCCGACGTCGAGAAGCTGGTGCGCGTGCTGCACCGGCTGGTCGACGGCGGCCACAGCGTCGTGGTGATCGAGCACGACCTCGACGTGATCGCCGAGGCCGACTGGGTGATCGACCTCGGCCCGGAAGGGGGCTCGGCCGGTGGACGGGTCGTCGCGGAGGCCACGCCCGAACAGCTGGTGGCGCGCGGCACGCACACGGGGAAGGCGCTGGCGCCGGTGCTGTCGCGGTAGGAGCGACGCATCTTTGTCACGCCCGGATACGCAGCGGATACCGTTCAACAGGACCGTCCTACGCTGCTGTCAGCCGGAGGACGACACAGGTGTGGGAGGGCGCTGGCTAGCCTGCGGTCTTCCCATCACTTGTCCGTTGCACCACCATGACCAAGATCTCTTTCCGGGTCCTCGCGCCTGCTGCCGCCCTGGCCGTCCTGCTCTCCGCCTGCGGCGGCGGCGGCGGCGATGACGAAGGCGTTTTCGTCGATGAGCGCGATCCCTCCGCCAGCGGCCTCAGTGCCAGCATGAACGTCGCGGCGCCGGCCGGCACCGCGCTGAGCGGCACCTATGCGTCGAACAACATCTTCCTGAACAACGTGACCAAGGTGGATCCGATCGGCGCCCCGGTCGAGACCTGCCGCTTCCGCTTCAGTGCGCTGGAGCAGCAGGGCGTCACGCCGGCCCGCCGCATGGACGGCGACATCCGCTACCTCCCGGGCACCAATGCGCTGGAGAACACCGTGGTGTCGATCAACACGATCGAGTTCGCGATGGCCGGTACCACCCGCGCCATCGTCGACAAGCCGAACAACCGCATCATCTACGACGGAGCCGTGCTCACGTCGACCCAGAACACGGGTCAGTCGATCACCTTGACCGGATCGATCCCGATGCGCGGCGACCGCCCCGAGGGCTGCTGACCGGCGCGCGCCCGCGCGGTTCGTGCTGCGTTCTGCAGTGCGAGCCGTCGCGGGCGGGTCGGTCCGGATGCGCGGCCGCGCGCGGCTGGTGTCAAATGACGGGTCCCAGTTCTAGCGATGGATCCCATGCGCCGCCGACAACTCGTCCAGCTCACCGCCGCCGCCCTCGCGGCCCCCGCCTTCGGCACCTTTGCCCAGTCCTTTCCCGCCAAGCCGATCAAGCTCGTCATCGCGTTCCCGGCCGGCGGGCCCACCGACATCACGATGCGCCAGCTCGCCGAGAACGCGGGCAAGGTGCTCGGCCAGCCGGTGATCGTCGAAAACAAGCCCGGCGCCGGCGGCACGCTGCCCGCGCAGCAGCTGCAGGGCTCGGCCGCCGACGGCTACACGCTGGCGCAGATCCCGCTGGGCGTGTTCCGCCTGCCGTACACCACGAAGATGACCTGGGATCCGGTCAAGGACATCAGCTACATCATCAACGTGACAGGCTACGCCTTCGGCATCGTGGTGCCGGCGGACAGCCCGATGAAGAGCTGGAACGACTTCGTCACCTATGCCAAGGCCAATCCCGGCAAGCTGAGCTACGGCTCGACCGGCACGCTGACCAGCCCGCACCTGACGACCGAGCTGATCGCGCAGAAGCTCGGCATCACCCTCAACCACATCCCGTACAAGGGCAGCTCCGAGCTCGCCCAGGCGATCGTCGGTGGCCACATCATGGCGGCCGCCGATTCCACCGGTTTCGCGCCGCTGGTCGAGTCGGGCAAGCTGCGCGTGCTCAACACCTGGGGCGAGCAGCGACTGGCCAAGTTCCCGACCGCGCCCACGCTGAAGGAGCTGGGCCTGGACATCGTGCAGAACTCGCCGTTCGGCATCGGCGCGCCGCGCGGCACGCCGCCCGACGTCGTCAAGAAGCTCCACGACGCCTTCAAGAAGGCGATGGACGATCCGAGCTACGTGCAGGCGCTGGCCCGCTACGACATGATCCCGATCTACATGGACTCGGCGCAGTACGCGAAATTCGCACAGGAGACCTTCGCCCGCGAGAAGGCGCTGGTCGAGAAGCTCGGCCTCTTCAAGGCCCAGTAGCCCAGCCTGGGCCGGCCGGGCGTCGGCGCCGTCCGACGCCAGGTCGGGGCCGCGCTGTCGCGCCGGCCGTGCGCCGTGAGCGATGATGCGCGGCATGCGCGCGCACAAGCCCCTGGTGTGGCTGCCTGCCTGCCACCGGAATCTCGACCTGTCGGACCCTGGCGGCTACACGGTGCTGGCCGATCGCTATGCGGCGGCCGTCACCGCACTGGACCTGCAGCCGGTGCTGTTCCCGATGGCCGGCGCGGCGGACGTCGCCGACCTGCTGCCAATGGTGGACGGCGTGCTGCTCACCGGCTCGCCGTCCAACGTGGAGGCAACCCGCTTCGGCGGCGCCGCGCTGGCCACCGACCTGCTCGATCCGCGCCGCGACGCGCTGACGATGGCGCTGGTGCCGGCCGCGGTCGCGGCCGGCACGCCGCTGTTCGGCGTCTGCCGGGGCCTGCAGGAGATCAACGTTGCGCTCGGCGGCAGCCTGCACCAGCAGGTGCATGCCGAGGCCGGGATGATGGACCACCGCGAGCCCGAGGGCGACCTCGAAGCGCAGTTCGCCACCCGCCACCAGGTGCTGCTGGCGCCCGGCAGCGCGTTCGCGCAATGGGCCGGCGCGCAGTCCGTGATGGTCAACTCGCTCCACGGCCAGGGGATCAAGCGGATCGGGCAGGGACTGGTCGCCGAGGCCCATGCGCCGGACGGCCTGGTCGAAGGCGTGCGGGTGGAGCATGCGCCGGCGTTCGCCTTCGGCGTGCAGTGGCATCCGGAGTGGCGGCACGAGAGCAACCCGTTCTACGCGCGCACGCTGGAGGCATTCGCGCAGGCCTGCGCCGAGCACCGGCGCCGGCGCGCCGCGGCGTGAGCCGGCCGCTGCCGCAGCCGGTGTGTTGTCCGCGGGTCGAATAGCGGCGCGCCTGTACCACGGTCGCTGCCCGTCAGCGGCTTGCGCAAAGTCAAGAAACACGCATCGGATCGCGGCGTTTGCCATGGATCAAGCGCCCGCCGTTTGAAGGTGTACGGCAAGAGCATCTTCCAAGACACTTTCCTCACCGCATCAACAACGCGATGCGATGACGAGAGGGTTGATCCGATGTACACCGATTTCAAGAAGAACCTGACGCCGCTCGCGCTGGCCGCCGCGCTGTGCCTCACCGTCCCGGCGCTCGCGAGCGCCGCTCCCGCGGCCGCCAAGGGCAAGCCCGCCGCAGCCGCAACGGCCGTCAAGAGCATCTCGCTGTCCACCGGCATGAAGGACGGCAAGATGGTGTTCCTGGACGAGAAGGGCCAGGCCAACCCGGTGCTGCGCGCCAACGTCGGCGACACCGTGGAGATCACGCTCAAGAGCGGTGAGGGCGCCCAGCACGACATCGTGATCGACGAACTGAAGGTCGCTTCGCCGAAATTCGACGGCAAGAGCGGCGCCGTCAAGGTTCGCTTCAAGGTCACCACCGCCGGCAAGTTCACGTACTACTGCTCGATTCCCGGCCACAAGCAGATCGGCATGGAAGGCACGTTCGAGGTGGCCGGCGACTCCGCCGCCGCCGTCCCGGTGCCCGAGGGTGCGGTCAAGAGCGTCGCGAAGGCCGAGGCCGGCAAGGCGGCCGCGCCCAGGAGCGGCGTCAAGGGCGGCGTGGAGCAGCTGTACACCGCGCCCGGCGTTCCCGGCGCCGACCCGCGCGCCGTGAGCGTTTCGATGGACCCGAACCTCGTGCCCAAGCCGATCGGCGCGCGGGCGCCGCAGTTCCTGAAGTGGCGCATGGAGACGGTGGAACTCACGGGCAAGCTCGACGACGGCACCACCTTCGAATACTGGACGTTCGACAGGAAGGTCCCGGGGCCGATGCTGCGCGCCCGCGTCGGCGACACCATCGAGCTGACGCTCGCCAACGCGAAGAGCAGCAAGCAGATCCACTCGATCGACCTGCACTCCGTCACCGGCGGGCACGGCGGCGGCGAGCACACCCAGGTCGCGCCCGGCCAGGAAAAGACGATCCAGTTCAAGCTACTGAACCCGGGCCTGTACGTGTACCACTGCGCGACCCCGCTGGTGCCGCACCACATCTCGGCCGGCATGTACGGGATGATCCTGGTCGAGCCCGAAGGCGGGCTGCCCAAGGTGGACAAGGAGTACTACGTGATGCAGGGTGACATCTACACCAAGCATGCGCACGGCACCAAGGGCCACCAGGACTTCGACGTCAACAAGATGGCGGCCGAGATGCCCGACTACTACGTGTTCAACGGCGCCGTCGGCTCCCTCACCAAGGAGCACAAGATGTCGGCCAAGGTCGGTGAAACGGTGCGCCTGTTCTTCGGCGTCGGCGGCCCCAACAAGATCTCCTCGTTCCACGTGATCGGCGAGATCTTCGACAAGGTCTACAGCGAGGGTTCGCTCACGACCATCAAGAAGGACGTGCAGACGACGCTGGTGCCCGCCGGCGGCGCGACGATGGTCGAGATGAAGATGGACTACCCCGGCAAGTACCTGCTGGTCGACCATGCCCTGTCGCGCGCCGGCAAGGGCCTGGTGGGCGCGATCGAGGTGACCGGCCCGGCCGATGCCACCATCTACAACGCGACCGGCGGCATGGCGCACTGAGCCCGAGCTTCCCCTCGCAATGCAAAGGGCCCGCAAATTGCGGGCCCTTTCCCTTCCGGCGAGGGCCGGCTGCGACCGCGGCGCGAGGAGCCTCGCCCGCGTTGAGGATTGTCAACGGCAGAAGGTGCCGTGCCGATACAGCTTTCAATTCTTCCTCTACAGTTTCGACATCCCCGCCGCCGAGGCGGCTCTTCACAACGATCCTTCACCCATGCGCCTTCATCCCCTCGCCTGTGCCGTCGCCGCCTCGCTGGCCGGCTTCCTGTCCACTCCCGCGCAAGCCAGCTGCGGGTCGGCGTACTGCTCGATCGCAACCGACCTGGCGGCCGAGGCGGCCGGCATCGTGGAGGGCAGCGTGCTGGATCTGCGCTACGAATCCATCAGGCAGGACCAGCCGCGCGCCGGCTCCGGTAGGGTTGGCGTCGGCCAGGTCCCGCGCCACCACGACGAGGTCCGCACCGACAACCGCAACCTGGTCGCCACGTACAGCCGCACCTTCGCCTCGGGCTGGGGCTTCTCGGTCGCGGCGCCGTTCAGCGACCGCGACCACGTGCACATCCACAACCACCGCGGCCAGAAATTCGTCGACCAGTGGGACTACCGCGAGCTCGGTGACATGCGCGTGACGGGCCGCTACCAGAAGGCGCTGGGCGGCGCCGACGCGCCCCGCACCGGCGGGATCGTGTTCGGCGCCAAGTTGCCGACCGGTCGCACCGGCATCGCCAACGACGCGGGCGCCGTCGCCGAGCGCACCTTGCAGCCCGGCAGCGGCACCACCGACCTGATCCTGGGCGCCTTCGTGCACCAGCAACTGCCGCAGCAGGCTGCGTCGTGGTTCGCGCAGGTGCAGGTCCAGCGCGCGCTGAACGAGCACGACGGATTCCGGCCCGGTGCGCAGTTCTCCGCCGACCTCGGCTACGCGAAGGCTTTCACCGACCGGTTCTCGGGCATCGTGCAGGCCAATGCCGTCGTCAAGCGCCGCGACAGCGGCGCGAATGCGGAGCCCGAGGACAGCGGCAGCCGTTCGCTGTTCCTCAGCCCGGGCGCCAGCTGGCAGTTCACCGATTCGCTGCGCGGCTACGCGTTCTACCAGCACCCGGTGTACCAGCACGTCACCGGCGTGCAGTTGACGCCCAAGCGCGCCTTCGTCGTCGGCGTATCGGCCCGGTTCTGACCATGGTCAGGAGCCTGTTCGCGCTCGTGGCGGCCTTCCTGATGCTGGCGGGCGCTTCAGCGCAGTCACCGCTGCCGCAGCGCTTCGATGCCGCGCGCGACGCGGCCGCCGACCTGGGCACCGCCGTCGCGCTCGCGCGGGAACAGGGCAAGCGGGTGCTGGTGGACGTGGGCGGCGAATGGTGCTCGTGGTGCCATATCCTGGACCGCCTGATCGAGACCGATGCACAGGTGCGGCAGTTGCGCGACGAGCATTACGTGTGGCTGAAGGTGAACTTCTCGCCGGCCAACCGCAACGAGGCCGTGCTGTCGCGGTGGCCGAAGGTCACCGGCTATCCACACCTGTTCGTGCTCGACGAACGCGGCGCGCTGCTGCATTCGCAGCCGACCGGCGAGCTGGAAGCGGGCAAGGGCTACGACCGCGAGAAGGTGCTGGCCTTCCTGCGCCGGCACCGCCGCCCCTGACCTCGTCGCTCAGCGCCGCGCCGCGAGCAGCGCCTGCGCGAGCTCCGCGAAGCCGGCGCCGCCTTCCGACGGCGTGACGTAGGCCGGCGCCTGGTCCGGCGGCAGGTTGAAGTGCGCGACGTTCGCGACGCCGACCGCGTGCGGCAGGTAGGAGAACATCGGCGCGTCGTTCGGCGAGTCGCCGGCGAAGGTGCAGCGTTCGCGCTCGGTTTCCAGCTCCAGGCCGTAACGCTCGCGCAGGAACAGGTGCGCCATGCTCAATTTGTCATAGGAGCCGAACCAGCCGTTGACGTGGATCGAGCTGACCTTGGCCGTCATGCCGGCGGCCTCCATGATGTCGACGATGCGCTGCACGGCCGCGGGCGGCAGCGCGGGCACGTCCTCGCGGAAGTCGATCGCGATGTCGTACAGGCGGCAGAACTGGTCCGACGCGATGGCGCAGCCCGGCACTTCGCGCAGCACGGTCTCGCGCACCTGCGCCATCCGGCCCGTGTTCGCGGCCCGCGTGGCCTCGTCGAACACATGGCGGCTCTTGAGCTTGCGCCCGGCGGCGTCGTACCAGAAGTAGAACGCCCCGTTCTCCCCGATCACGGCATCGACCGGCCACATGCGGGCGATATGGTCGCACCAGCCGGCGGGCCGGCCGGTGACGAGCACCACGCGCAGGCCGGCGGCGCGCAGGTCGGCCAGTGCCGCGTACGCGGGCACAGTGAGCTGGCCCTCGGTGGTGAGCGTGTCGTCGATGTCGCTGAAGACGGTGTGGATGCCGGCCGCGACGCTGGTCGGCATCTCGGCGAGCGGGCGCATGGACTGCTTCGGCATGGCGTCAGTGGGCGCCGCCATGCAGCGCCAGACCGGCGTGCTCGCGCAGCGGATGGAAATGGATCTTCGGAAAGCGCTCCTGCGCCAGCCGCACGTCGTACGGCGAGGTGCAGAGAAACGCCAGCGCGTTGGCGGCGTCGAGCGCCATCCGCTGCGGATAGGCATCCATGAACTGGCGCAGCTCCGCCGGCGTGTCGGCCGTGATCCAGCGCGCTCCCGTGTACTGACAGCCTTCGAGCCGGATGTCGGCGTCGTATTCGGTCTTCAGGCGATGCTGCACCACCTCGAACTGCAGCTGGCCCACCGCGCCCAGCAGCATCGGCCCGCCGATCTGGGGCTTGAACACCTGGATCGCGCCTTCCTCGCCCAGCTGCGCCAGGCCCTGCTGCAGTTGCTTGGTCCGCAGCGGGTTCTTCAGGATCACGGTCATGAACAGTTCGGGCGCGAAGAACGGCAGCCCGGTGAACTGCAGGCTGGCGCCGTCGGTGATGGTGTCGCCCAGTTGCACGCCGCCGTGCGTCGTGAAGCCGATGATGTCGCCGGCGTAGGCCTCGTCCACCGCCTCGCGGCGCTGCGACAGGAAGGTGACGACCGAGGTCGGCCGCAGTTCCTTGCCGGTGCGCTGCACCTTCAGCTTCATGCCGGGCGTGTACTTGCCCGACGCCATGCGCACGAAGGCGATGCGGTCGCGGTGCGACGGGTCCATGTTGGCCTGCACCTTGAAGACGACGCCGGAGAAGTTCGGATCGTCCGGATGCACCTGCTTGTCGACCATCTGCTTGTTGACGGCGAGGTGGCTCATACGCGGTCCCGGCGACGGCGCCAGGTCGACCAGCGCCTCCAGCACTTCCTGGACCCCGAAGTTGTTGACCCCGGAGCCGAAGAACACCGGCGTCTGCTTGCCGGCGAGGAACGCCTCGTGGTCCCACGCGGGCGACGCGCCGATCGCCAGTTCCATGCTCTGCTCGGCGGTCTCGAACTCGTGGCCGAAGCGCTTGAGCAACTCTTCACGGTTGGACAGCGGGATGGTCTCGAAGTCCTGCGGCAGCCGCTCCGAGCCGGACTCGAACACGGTCATGGTCTGCGTGCGCAGGTTCATGATCCCGCCGAAGGTCTTGCCCTGGCCGACCGGCCAGGTCATGGGCACGCAGGCCATGCCCAGCTCGCGCTCGACCTCGTCGAGGATGTCCAGCGGATCGCGCACCTCGCGGTCCATCTTGTTGACGAAGGTGATGATGGGCGTGTCGCGCTGGCGGCAGACCTCGATCAGGCGCCGGGTCTGCGCTTCCACGCCGTTGGCCGCGTCGATCACCATCAGCGCCGAATCGACCGCCGTCAGCACGCGGTAGGTGTCCTCGGAGAAGTCCTTGTGGCCGGGCGTGTCCAGCAGGTTGATCACGTGGTCGCGGTACAGCATCTGCATGACCGAGCTGGCCACCGAGATGCCGCGCTGCTTCTCGATTTCCATCCAGTCCGAGGTGGCGTGGCGCGACGCCTTGCGCGCCTTCACCGAGCCGGCGATCTGGATCGCGCCCGAGAACAGCAGCAGCTTCTCCGTCAGCGTGGTCTTGCCCGCGTCGGGGTGCGAGATGATGGCAAAGGTGCGGCGACGCCGGGTTTCGGACTGGAGCGACATGGAAGCAGGGGACGAGGGAGCCGCGCGCCAGGATGTGCCTGGAGCAGGCTGCTGCGAGCGGGAAGACGCAATTATCGCGGGTCGGCGCCGGCCCGGCGCGACCGCGGGAAATTCGGGGGGCGCAGGAGGAACACCTGGACACCAACTCGGCGGATAATTCGTCTCGCCGCCAGGACGCCCCCGCGATCCCCGCCACCAATGAAAGCCGACGCCTTCGACATCCGCAACCAGCCCGCCTACGGGCTCGCCGAGGCCGCACGCTACGTGCGCCTGCCGGGTGCCACCTTGCGTACGTGGCTGATCGGGCGCGACTATCCCAAGGGCGAGGCGAAGGCCACCTTCCATCCGCTGATCAAGCCGGCGCACCGCGACCCGCTCCAGCTGTCGTTCTACAACCTGGTCGAAGCCCATGTGCTGCGCGCCCTGCGTACCGAGCATGGTGTCGCACTGAAGGAACTGCGCACGGCCATCGCGTACGCCGAGAGGAAGCACCAGATCCACAGGCTCCTGCTCAGCCGGCACTTGCGGACGCACGCCGGCCAGGTCTTCCTGGATCGCTACGTGGAGCTCATCAACCTGAGCGCATCGGGGCAGTTGGCCATGCGCAAGATGTTCGAGGACCATCTGGCCCGAGTGGAGTGGGACGACTGGAAGTTCCCGGTGCGGCTCTATCCTTATGTCGGCGCAGCGGCCCGTCCCGCAGAACGGCCCATTGCCATCGACCCGCAGATCGCGTTTGGCCGCCCGATCGTGCAGCGTGCCGGCGTTTCGACCATTGCCATCGCCGACCGATTGGATGCCGGCGAGTCGGTCGACGCGATCGCCGAGGATTACGACCTGTCTCGCGAAGAGGTCGAACAAGCAGTGCTCTACACCCGAGCGGCGTGAGCCGGATCTGGTTTACGGATCGCGATCTCGGAAAGCAGTTTCCGCGCATCCTGGCCGACGCCGGAATCCGCGTGGAGCGCCACGGCGACCTGTTCCCTCCTGACGGCAGCGACGAGCAGTGGCTGGAGCACTGCGGCACCCGCGGCCGCGTCGCCATCACGCACAACAGCCGCATCCGTTACGTGCCGAACGAGCTGGCGGCGGTAGTGCGGTTCAAGGTGCCGCTCGTAGTCGTTGTCGGCAAGGTGCCCACGGCGGAACTGGCCCGGAACTTCGTCCATACGCTCCATCGCATCGAGGCCATGCTGGACGCGCATGCGCCGCCGGTGATCCTGAAGGTCTATCGAGCCAGCCCGTCGGAGCTCGAGAAAACCGCGGCTGCAGCCGGACGGGTCGAGGTGTGGTACCCGAAGCAGTGAGCGGACGGCCCCGGTGCTTGCGGGCGGAGGGTCAGCCAGCAGGCGCAGCGGACTCGACAAGCGCGTCAGCCAGCCGAACCTGCGTTGCTTGAGCGATGGCCAGCTTCTTGCGCAGGTCGGCGCAGAGGCGGCGGAGTTGGTTGACGCGGGCGACGATGCGGTGCTGCTCGGCGAGCGGGGGCAGTGGAACGATAAATGAAGCCAGTGCTTCTTGATTCAGTTTCGGCATTTTCACGCGGTTCTCCGCGACTGAAACCTGCTCCAGGAAGGTCTGACTTAGCATGCACACGAGCAAAAACTCTGAATTAATCTTGGCATTGATTGGATACATGTCTGCGCTGCAGAGTCCGGCGAAATCGACCAAGGTAGCCTTCGAGAGCGACGGACGAATCTTGGAGTAAAGAATCTGACCGGGATGGAATCGATGATTGGGGCTCGTCACCTTTGCGGCCGCAACGGTTCGCCGATGTAGCAGCCGACCGGTCCTCTTTTCGATGCAGTCCGGTGCAACTTGCCATTCGGCTTTGAACGCCGCTGGTGCAACCAAGTCGGAATCTACCTCCGCAACTTCAACGAATCTGCTCCAAGCCCAGCCAGCTGGTGCCTCAAATGGAAGTGCGGTGTCACCAGGGTCTGGGAATTTCTTCTCACGTCGCGCTCTGGCTTTAGAAGGCAACTGCGCGTCCGCCGCACGAATGCGCGCAAGTAACACACTTGCCGGCTCTTCGTTCGGGTCCTGCGGCACGAGCAATCCACGCACCGCCAGCTCCAACACGCGTTGCTCCAGCACGTCCACGGCCTCTGGTCGATCAAGCAGCAGGTCAAAGTGGGCGGCGACGCGTTGCCAGTTGGCGGCCAGTTCTTCCGCGGACGCGCTGTCGATAAGCGTGCCCAGCAGGGTGTCCAGCAACTGGGCATGCTGCGCGTCTTCGAGGCGGCCCTTCGCTTCGAGGACGTCACACAGGTGCATCAGGTCTTTGACGCGTGTGACGATACGGGACTGCTCTGCAAGCGGGGGCAGCGGAATCAAGAAGCGGCTCAACTTCGCGACGCTCAAACCCTCTCGCGACACGCCGACCTGAACATCCATCACGCTCTGCTGAACCCGCCGAGAAATCATCACCTTGTGCAAGAACGGATTCAGCGCCTTCATTAGAGGTCGGAGAATCGTGACGTGCTGGCTGACGTTTGCCTCATCAAAGTGGGCAGGTACTACGGCGCACCTCCCGATCGAAGCACCGGTGATATTGAAGAGGAGGTCGTTGGCTCGCACCACCGTACCAGCCATTTGCGCGTGGATCTTCGGTGTGATGAAAGCGACGCCGTCGAGGCGGAGCCCGTCATTCCAGACGTTCTGGGAACGCAGAAATTTGATCCCCGAAGATACGTAGACTTCCTTACCCCCGAGAGGGGTGCTACCCGAGCCGATCTTCTGCAACAGCGTACCCAGGCGGACCCAAATCCACCCTGAGGGTAAGTTGAACGGGATTTCGGGGGCTGTGATCTCCTCAAGGGGCTTTGTTTGCTTAATCTTGCTGGCGGCGACGAGCTGCATCTTCTCGGCACGAACTTGAGCCAGCAGCGCGCTTGCCGGTTCATCCTCTGGATACTGCGGCACCAGCTTCCCCCGCACTGCCAATGTCAGAATCAGCTCCCGCATTCGCGCCACGCCCCCAGGGGCGGAGGCGACCAAGTCAAAGTGCTCCACCAGCCCCGGTCGCAACGCCGCGAGATATCGCGCACTCGGCTCCTGCGCCTTCAGCACCGCGCTCACGCCCGCGCTCCCAACGACTCGGCCAGCATTGCCTTGAGCTGATCGCGCAGCGCCTGCGCCTCGTGCTGCAGCTTCGCGTACTCCGCGAGCAGCTGGTCGGGGTCGTGGTTTACCGCGTCAGGGGCATGCGGGTTCTTCTGATCCAGGTTGTAGTTGGTGGCCTTGATCGCGGCGATGTCGACCTTCCAGGCGCGCTCGTTCCCCACGCGCGCCGCAAAGCCGTCGGCCTCGCTGCCCCACCAAGCCTTCTCGGCGTCGAATTCCTCGATGCGGATCGGCTTGGTCTTGTTGTAGTTCTTCACGCCCGGCGGGTACGGATGCTCGTAGTACCAGATCGCTTCGGTCGGCCGGCCCTTGGTGAAGAACAGCAGGTTGGTCTTGATGCCGGTGTACGGTGCGAACACGCCGTTGGGCAGGCGGACGATGGTGTGCAGGTTGCACTCGTCCAGCAATTGCTGCTTGATGCGCGTCTTCACGCCTTCGCCGAACAAGGTGCCGTCCGGCAGCACCAGGGCGGCGCGGCCATGCTGCTTGAGGATGTGTTTGATCAGCACCAGGAACAGGTCGGCGGTTTCCTTTGTGCGGACGTCGGCCGGAAAGCCCGCTTCGATGCCCGGTTCCTCGATGCCGCCGAAGGGCGGATTGGTCAGCACCACGTCCACGCGCTCGGCCGGCGTGTAGTCGCGCAGCGGCCGCGCCAGGGTGTTGCCGTGGGCGATCAGGCTGGGCACTTCGACCCCGTGCAGCATCAGGTTCGTCACGCACAGCATGTGGGGCAACTGCTTCTTCTCGACGCCGGCGACGCTGGTCTGCAGCAGTGCCTGCTGCTCGGTGTTGCGTACCTGCCGGCGCAGATGCTCGATGGCGCAGACCAGGAAGCCGCCGGTCCCGGTGGCCGGGTCGAACACCTTCTCTCCCAGCTGCGGGTTGACCATGTCGACCATGAACTGCGTGACCGCGCGCGGCGTGTAGAACTCGCCCGCGTTGCCGGCGCTTTGCAGGTCGCGCAGGATCTTCTCGTACAGGTCGTTGAACTGGTGCCGCTCGGCCTGCCGGTTGAAGTCGATGACGCTCAGCTTGTTGATCACCTGCCGCAGCAGCTGGCCGCTCTTCATGAAGTTGTTCGCGTCCTCGAAGACGCTGCGCACCACCCAGGCGCGCGGGTTGCGCACCGGGTCTGCGGGGAGCCCCTTCAACTTCGGAAACAGCGTGTTGTTGACGAACTCCAGCAGCGGATCGCCGGTGATGCCTTCCGGGTTGGCGGCCCAGTTGCGCCAGCGCAGATGCTCGGGGATGGGGCTCTTGTAGCCTTCGCGGGTGAGCTCCAGCTCCTCTTCCTGGGCGTCGAACACCTTGAGGAACAGCAGCCAGACCATCTGCTCTATGCGTTGCGCGTCGCCGTTGATGCCGGCGTCCTGGCGCATGACGTCCTGGATGGACTTGATGACGGGTGTGAGATTGGACATCCGAAACAGAAATGAGGGATCAGGCCTGAGCCGGTGCGTAGAGTTCGCGCTCCAGCGTGCTCAGGGCTTCCAGGTATTGCGGGCGGCCGCCGAAACTGCGGATCAGTTCGACGGGTGAGCCCAGGGTAGAGAGGGGCTGCACGCGCAGCACCTCGTTGCTTTCGATGGTGGCGATGCCCTCGTCCGCGTACTTGTCCAGCAACGCGTCGAGCACCTTGCGCGCCACGGGGCCGTACTTGTCGAAGACCTTGCGCTGGCGCACCCGCCGCGCCCGCTCGCGCCGCGTGAGAGGTGTCTGATCGTAGGCGACGTGCAGCAGCAGATCGAACGGATCGAGGTCCTTGCCGACTTCCTCGGCCAGGGCGTCGAGGAAGACGCCCTGGCGTTCCAGCTCCTCGATCAGCGCGGCCTTGCGCTCGGCGCCGTTCCAGGCCTGCAGGAACTGGTCGAGGGATTCGTAGGACTTCTTCAGGTTGATCCGGGTGTAGTCGCGCAGGCTCTCGGTCACCAGCTTGCCGTCGGCGTTCAGGTACTGCACCCGCTCGCGTGCCACGGCGACGGTGACCATTCCGCCGACCACGTAACGGCGGGGTTCGTCTGCGTTCACTTCGGCCGGGCCGGTCAAGTCGACGGCGGACGGCGGCGTGCCGGGCGCAGCGGTGACGGTGTCGGGCGGCTCCGGCGGGTCGACGGGATCTCCTTCGCGCGGTTCGTAGATCTGCACCGGATCGCCGTCGAAAGCCGGGTCGGCGAATAGCTCGGTAGCGCGCTTGAAGTCGAGGATCGTGAACCAGCTCTTGCCGAGGTCTTCGCGCAGACGGGTGCCGCGGCCGATGATCTGCTTGAACAGCGTCATCGACCGGATGTTCTGGTCCAGCACGATCAGCTTGCAGGTCTGCGCGTCCACGCCGGTGCTCATGAGCTTGGACGTGGTGGCAATGACCGGATAGGTCTTTTCCGGATCGATGAAGTAGTCGAGCGCGCGCTTGCCTTCCGTGTTGTCGCCGGTGATCTGCACGACGTACTGTGGCTGCGTGCTGCAGATGTCCGCGTTGGCGTTGCTCAGCGCCTGGCGCATCCGCGCTGCGTGATCGATGTCCTGGCAGAAGACGATTGTCTTGTGGTACCGGTTGGTCGCCTTCAGGTACTCGGTGATGCGCGCGGCGACCACCTCGTCGCGCCGCTCCAGCACCAGCTTGCGGTTCATGTCGGCGCCGGTGTACACGCGGTCCTCGATGACGTTGCCGTGCTTGTCCGTCATGCCCGCGGCGGGGCGCCAGCCGAAGGTGTCGCGGTCCAGGTCGACCCGGATCACCTTGTACGGAGCGAGGTAGCCGTCCTCGATACCTTGGCGCAGGCTGTAGGTGTAGACCGGTTCGCCGAAGTACTCGTAGTTGGAGACGTCCGCCGTCTCCTTGGGCGTGGCCGTGAGGCCGATCTGGGTCGCGCTGCGGAAGTAGTCGAGGATTTCGCGCCAGGCCGAATTCTCCGCCGCGCTGCCTCGGTGGCACTCGTCGACGACGATGAGGTCGAAGAAGTCGGGCGAGAATTGCTTGTAGATGTTGCGCTCTTCCTCGGTGCCGCTGACGGCCTGGTAGAGGGACAGGTAGATCTCGTAGCTCTTGTTGACCTGCTTGGAACTGCTGACGGCAAGGTCGATTTCCTCGACGCCCGGCCTGCCCTGCGCATCGACCATCTCCACGCCCTTGCCGTGCGGACTCAACTTGGCCATCGCCCCCTTGAACGGCCGGAAGTCGTTGACCATGGTCTGGTCGATCAGGATGTTGCGATCGGCCAGGAACAGGATGCGCTTCCTGGCGCCGCTTTTCCACAGCCGCCAGATGATCTGGAACGCGGTGTAGGTCTTGCCGGTGCCGGTGGCCATGACCAGCAGCGCGCGCTTCTGGCCGCGGGCAATCGCTTCCACCGTGCGGTTGATCGCATTGAGCTGGTAGTAACGCGGGGTCTTGCTGGGCGCGTAGTCCGACTCAGTGACCTTGCGGACGTCGTCGGACCAGCCTTTCCAGACGCAGAAGCGGGACCAAAGTTGCTCCGGCGACGGGAACTCCTCCAGCGCCAGATTGCGCTCCAGCACGCCGTCGACGAGCGTCGCGTCACGAAAGACAAAGCCGTCGCCATTGCTGGAAAAGCTGAAAGGCACCTCGAGGAGCTCGGCGTACTTGATCGCCTGGGGCATGCCGGCGCCCATGGCGTGGTTGTTGTCCTTGGCCTCGACCACGGCCAGGGGAATGTTGGTCTTGTAGAAGAGGGCGTAGTCTGCACGCAGCACCGTCGAGACATCGCGCTTGGCCTTGTGTCCCCGAACGACCACGCGGCCGGCTCGCAAGGCGTACTCGCGGTAGATCTGCTCCATGCCGCTCCAGCCGGCCGCCTCAATGGCCGGCCGGATGAACTTGTCGCAGATGTCGCTCTCGGACAGGCTCTTCTTGGTCATCTCGTCCTGTGGCATCGCTCGACGTCCCACTCCATCGTGGTCCTCGGGACGGTCGGGCCAAGCTGCAAACCGTTGCAGCCAGCCCTGCATTGTGCCGTGCGGGTGTAGGCTGGCTCCATGAGTGGATCACCCGACGCCTGGACCTTGCAGGTGGGCGGTCACGAGGTCGTCGTCACGAATCCAGGCAAGGTCTTGTTCCCGGATGCCGGCCTGACCAAGCTGGACCTGGTCAATTACTACCTGGCGGTGGCGCCGGGCGCCTTGCGCGGCGCCGGTGGCCGGCCGTGCATCCTGGTGCGCTACCCCGGCGGGATCGGCGAGGAATTCTTCTTCCAGAAGCGGGCGCCCGCCAACCGTCCGGACTGGCTGGAGGTGGCGCAGATCCGCTTTCCGTCCGGCCGCAGCGCTGAAGAGGTGGTGCCGCGCGAGGCGGCCGCGCTGGCCTGGATGGCCAACCTGGGTTGCATCGAACTGCACCCCCACCCGGTGCGCGCCGACGACCTGGAGCACCCGGACGAGCTTCGCGTGGACCTCGACCCGGTTCCCGGCGTCGAATGGAAGCAGATCGTCGAGGTGGCGGGCGTGGTGGAGTCGGTGCTGACCGACTTCGGCCTCGTCGGCTGGCCCAAGACTTCCGGCTCGCGCGGCGTCCACGTGCTGGTGCGGATAGCCCGCCGCTGGACCTTCGATCAGGTGCGCCGTGCCGCGCTGGCGCTGGCGCGCGAGGTGGAGCGCCGCGCCCCACTGCTCGCCACCAGCAAGTGGTGGAAGGAGGAGCGGCACGGCGTCTTCGTCGACTACAACCAGAACGCGAAGGACCGCACGGTGGCCTCGGCGTATTCGGTGCGGCCGCGGCCCGACGCCCGCGTATCGGCGCCGGTGAGCTGGCGCGAGCTGGACACCTGCGACCCGGCGGACTTCACGCTGCGGGCCATGCCGGCGCGGTTTGCCAGCATCGGCGATCCGCACGAAGGCATCGATGCGGCCGTGTGCTCGATCGATCGCTTGCTGGAGTTGTCCGCTCGCCATGAGCGCGACGGCGCGGGCGACGCGCCCTGGCCGCCGCATTACCGCAAGCAGGAAGGCGAGCCGCGGCGGGCGCCGCCGTCGGCATCGAAGTCATCGAAGACCGCGCAGACCGCGGCTTCGAAGGCCATCCCGGCGAAGCGCAAGTCGACCAAGCCGCTGATCGAGATCGCCCGCGCCGACCGCGAGGCCGAGGCGCTGGCTGCGGTCGAAGCGTGGAAGGAGCGCCATCCGAAGGCGGCGGCGCACCTGCAACCCGCCGACGTGCTGGTGGACAAGATGCGCGGCAGTTCCTCCCTGTGGTACCGCGTTCGGATCAACCTGGAGCACGTGCCGGCGCGGCAGCGGCCGAAGGCGGACAAGCCGGACGCGCATCGCGACTGAGGTTCGCTCCCTCCCCCGCTGGGGGAGGGCAGGGGTGGGGGCAGGCGTGCCGCCAGCCCGCACAATGCCGCCTGGACTTTCCACAGGGAGTTTTCTTGTCCCACGCCAAGCCCCGGGTGCTGCTCACCAATCCGATCCATCCCGACCTGATGCCCGAGCTGGCGCAGCACTGCGAAGTGGTGCTGGCGCCGGACCCCTCTACGGCGACGCTGGCCCGCCTGATCCCCGACGCTCACGCGCTGGTGGTCCGCGCGCCGCTCGCGCCCGAGCTGTTCGACCACGCGCCGAACCTGCGTGCGATCGTGCGCCACGGGGTGGGCCTGGACATGGTGCCGATGGACCTGGTGACAGCCCGCGGGATTCCGGTGGCCAACACGCCCGGCGTGAACGCGCAGGCCGTCGTGGAGTACTGCCTGTCGGCCATGCTGCACCTGCGGCGCGGGCTGGCCACCATGGATGCGCGCATGCGGCGGGACGGCTGGGCCGCGGCACGCCCGCTCGCCGACGGCGGCAGCGATCTCGGCGGCAGCACCTGCGGGATCGTCGGCGTCGGCGACATCGGCGGCCGGCTCGCCACGGTGGCGGCGGCATTGGGGATGCGGGTGCTGGGCTTGGCCCGGCGGCCGGAAACCCTGCCGGCCGGCGTGGAAGCGGTGGACAAGCAGCAGTTGTTCGCCCGGTCCGACGTGGTGGTCCTTTGCTGCCCCCTGACCGAACAGACGCGGGGCCTCGTCGATGCGGCGAGCGTGGCGGCGATGAAGCGCGACGCGATCCTGATCAACGTGGCGCGTGGACCGGTGGTCGACACCGCAGCCGTCGTGGCCGCGCTGCGCCAAGGACGGCTCGGCGGCGCCGCGCTGGACGTGTTCGAGCGGCAGCCGCTCACCGGCGACGAGCCGCTGTTCGACGCGCCCAACCTGCTGCTGACGCCGCACGTAGCCGGCATCAGCGACACCAGCATGCGGGCGATGAGCGAGGTCGCCGTGGCTACCGTGCTGGCCCTGCTGCGCGGCGAGCGGCCGCGCAATGTGGTCAACCCGCAGGTCTTTCGTTGAACATTTCCCCAGGCCGCGCCGGGCGCGCGGCACGCCGGTATGCTCCCGAGTCGGCCCTGCGCGGCCGCAAGGAACGGAGACCATGAAGATCACATCCATCACGGCGGTGCCGCTGTCGTACCGGCTGCCCGAAGGCAAGACCGTGACCATGGGGGTCGGCAGCACCCTCAAGCGCGACGCCATCATCGTGCGCGTCGAAACCTCCGAAGGCGTCACCGGCTACGGGGAGGCTCATCCGGGCCGCAGCCCGGGCGCGATCGCGAGCCTGATCCAGAACACGCTGGCGCCGATGTTGGTAGGCATGAATGCCACCGACGTTGTCGGCGCCTGGCAGCGCGTGCACCGCATGCAGCTCTCGAGCCACGGACTGGGCGCCGGTGCGGCGCTGGCCCTGTCCGGCATCGACATGGCCTTGTGGGACATCCGCGGCAAGGCCGCCAACATGCCTCTGTACGAGCTGCTGGGCGGCACGCGGCGCCGAGTACCGGCCTACGCCGGCGGCATCTCGCTGGGCTACCAGCCGAAGGAATCATTGGCCGAAGAGGCTGGGGAGTACGTGGCGCGCGGCTACAAGGCCGTCAAGCTGCGCCTGGGCGACAACGCAGGCGACGACATCGAGCGCGCCGTGCACGTACGCCAGGCGCTTGGCGATCGCGTGGACATCCTCACCGACGCGAACACGGTCTACACGATGGCCGACGCGCGCCGGGTGCTGCCGGTGCTGGCCGACATCCGCGCCGGCTGGCTGGAAGAGCCGTTCGCCTGCAACGACTTCGCCTCGTACCGGGAAGCCGCCAAGATCACGCCGCTGGTGCCGCTGGCGGCCGGCGAGAACCACTACACGCGCTTCGAGTTCGCGCAGCTGCTGGAAGCTGGCGCGGTGCAGGTGTGGCAACCCGACCTGTCCAAGTGCGGCGGCATCACCGAAGGCGTGCGCATTGCAGCGATCGCGTCCGCGTGGCGCATCCCGGTCAACCCGCACAGCTCGGCGACCGGCCTGAACCACGCGGCGACGCTGCACTTCATGGCGGCCACCGAGAATTCCGGCTATTTCGAGGCCTGCGTCTCGAAGTTCAATCCGTTCCGCGACATGTTCGGCCCCACCTTCGAGATCGGCGCCGACGGTTGCGTCGAGCCGCCGTCCGGCCCCGGCATCGGCATCGAGGTGGACGAATCGATCTTCGGCAAGTACCCGTCGATCGACGGCCCCGGCTACGTCGTCAAGTTCTGACAATCGCAACCAAGGAGACAAGATGAGCAGTCTGTTGAAGAAGATCCTCGCCGGCGCCTGCCTGGCCATCGTCGCGGCCGGCGCCGCCGCCCAGGGCTTCCCGGAGCGCACCGTGAAGTTCGTCGTGCCGTATCCGCCCGGCGGCTTCAACGACACCCTGGCCCGGGTGTCGGCCGAGAAGCTGACGAAGATGTGGAACCAGCCGGTGGTGGTCGAGAACAAGCCGGGCGGCAACACCACCGTGGGCAACGTGTTCGTGGCCAAGTCGCCGGCCGACGGCTACACCATCCTGATCTCGCCGCTGCCGTTCTCGGCGCTGCCCGGCCTGTACGGCGCGAACCTGCCGTACGACGCGCTGAAGGACTTCACACCGCTGGTGTGGGCCGGCAGCACGCAGAACGCGCTGGTGGTGCGCAACGACCTGCCCGTCAACACCGTGAAGGAATTCATCGAGTACGCGAAGAAGAACCCCGGCAAGGTCAATTACGGCTCGACCGGCTCCGGCTCGTCGAACCACCTGTCGATGGAGCTGTTCATGAAGATGACCGGCACGAAGATGCAGCACATCCCGTACAAGGGCAGCGCGCCCGCCGTGACAGCGATGATCGGCGGCGAGATCGACGCCCTGTTCGACAACGTGCCCAACGTCGTGAACCACATCAAGGCCGGCAAGATGAAGGTGATCGGCGTCAGCGGCTCGCAGCGCGCCCCGCTGCTGCCGGACGCGCCGACGGTGGCCGAGGCCGGCGTGCCCGGCTACGAGGTGAACGTCTGGTTCGGCATGCAACTGCCGGCCGGCACGCCGAAGCCGGTGGTCGACAAGCTCAATCGCGACATCGTGACCCTGCTGAAGGAGCCCGACGTGGTGCAGCGCTTCCGCAATGCCGGCGTCGAGGTCGTGGCCAGCACGCCCGCGGACTTCAGCAAGCTGGTGCACAGCGAAGTGAACAAGTGGACCTCGCTGATCAAGGAAGCGAACATCCGCATCGAATGAAGATCACCGACGTCACGCTGACCCTGTTTGCCTGGGACGGCATTCCCGCCACCAGCTACGGCGCGCACACCGGCAGGTTCTCCGGGGCCAGCCAGCTCGGGCTGCTGGCCATCGCCACCGACCAGGGCATCACCGGCCACGCCTTCCTCGGCTCCGCGTTCAACGGCGCCGACATGGACGGGCCGAGCCTCGTCCGGGTGCTCAAGCCGCTGCTGGTCGGACAGAACGCATTCGACCGCGAACGCCTGTACAAGGCGATGTGGAAGCGGGTGCGGACCACCACGGTGCGCTCCATCGGCGCCGTGGACATCGCGTTGTGGGACATCGCCGGCCAGGCGGCGGGGCTGCCGATCCACAGCCTGCTGGGCGCCTTCCGCGACAAGGTGCCGGCGTACATCAGCTCCGCCGTGCTGCCCAGCGCGCAGGCCTATGCCGAGGAGGCGCTGCACTACAAATCGCTCAACCTCGCCGCGTACAAGATCCATCCGCCGCAGGCGTGGCGGGAGGACATCAAGGTGTGCGAAGCGGTCCGCAAGGCGGTCGGCGACGACTACCTGCTGATGCTCGACGCGGCGTGGAGCTACGAGTACGCCGCCGCGCTGCGGGTGGGGCAGGCGATCCAGGAGCTGGACTACTACTGGTACGAGGACCCGCTTGCGGACGCCGACATCTACAACTACGTCGAGCTGAAGAAGCACCTGCACATCCCGATCATGGCGACCGAGTACCCGGCCGGCGGCCTGGACTCGTACACGCCATGGGTCAAGGAGCGGGCCACCGACTTCCTGCGGGGCGACGTCGCGGTGAAAGGCGGCATCACCGGCCTGATGAAGGCGGCGCACCTGGCGGAGGCGTTCCATCTCAATTACGAGCTGCACCATGGCGGCAATTCGCTCAACAACGTGGCGAACCTGCACGTGCTGATGGCGATCCAGAACACGGAGTTCTTCGAGATCCTGCTGCCGTCGGGATCGCAGAAATACGGTCTGGCGCAGGACATCGAATACGACGGACAGGGGATGGTCCATGCGCCGACCGGTCCCGGCCTGGGCGCGCAGATCGACTTCGAGCTGATCGCGAAGAAGAAGGTGGCCGTGCTGTCGTGATGTCTCCCTCCCCGTCCGGGGGGACTGTGGGATGGGAGCGCAGGCGCGCTGCCCCCTTCCAAGCCTTCTCCCAGCGGGGAACTACGCGCGCGCCGGATCGAGCAAGCCGAGGAACTCGGCGTTGCGGACCGGCTTGACCAGGTAGCGGTCGAAGATCATGTCCTTCTCGCGCAACTCCTCGCGCTGCGGCGAGCCGGTAACCGCAACCGGGATCGCGCTCGGCAGGAGCCGCGCCATCCGCGGACGGCGCGTCAGCGTTTCACCTGGACGCGGGCTTTGCCTCTATCGGGCGGCACAGCGCTTCCAGCTTGTCGTCGCGCGGAATGTGAAGGCGGGTGATGCATTCTTCCGGCGTTTCGCCGGGCAGCAGCTCCTGGCCCGGGACCGGATGACCACGCCAGCGGTGGGATTGCCGGGCTTCGCGGCCATCGGCCGGCTGTGCGGCTGGCGGCTGCACGGAACCCACCTGCGCCGGCGGCGAGCGCAGGGCCTTGCAGGAGATGCGGCTTGCTCCGGGTGCTCCCGCAGCACCGCTTCGGGCGGCGGCCTTGGCTTCCTGCACCGAGCGCGCCGCGACGATGAACTGCCGTGCGCCCGCCGCACACTTGTACGTGGATTTGGCGGCCACCGGAGCAGCAAGCGCCCCGGCCGTGACGAGCGCCGCCGCAAGACATGCGCCGGCAAGAATGGCTGCCACGGCGCCGGGCAGGCGGCGAGCAGGAAGGCCAGCGATCACCTTCATTTCCCCTCGATTTTGCAGAGTCTGGCGTGGAACCTGCAAGATGCAAGCAAACCCACAGGTCACTCTGCCATCGTCACCGCGGCGCGTTTGCCGCCCCGAACACCTTCTCCAGCTCGAAGGCCGTCGCCACTTCCAGCTGGTCGTAGCGGCAGTCCTGCGCCGGCTTGTCCGGCCGCCAGCGGACGAACACCGCCGCGTGGCGGAAGCGGTTGCCCTGCAGGTGGTCGTAGCGCACTTCCACCACCCGCTCCGGGCGCAGCGGCTCCCACGACAGGTCCTTGCCAGCGCTCCAGCGGCTCTGCGCGCCGGGCATCCGCGTGCTTTCGTCGGTGGCCTGGGCCCAGTCGCGCCAGGGGTGGTTCTCCAGCGCGTCGTCGCGCAACGGCGCGAGTTCCTGCACCAGGTCGCGCCGCACCTGCATCGTGAAGGCGGACGTCACGCCGACGTGGTGCAGCACCCCGGCGTCGTCGTACAGGCCCAGCAGCAACGAGCCGACGGCCTCCTCCTTGTCGCGATACCAGCGAAAGCCCGCCACCACGCAGTCCGCCGTGCGCGAGTGCTTGATCTTGTACATCGCCCGCTTGCCCGGCTGGTAGGGCAGCGCCTCCGGCTTGGCGATCACGCCGTCCAGCCCCGCGCCCTCGAAGCGCTGCAACCAGTCCTCGGCTACCGCGCGGTCGCGGGTGACGGGCGTCAGGTACACCGGTGGGGCGACGCTGGCCAGCAGCCGTTCCAGGCGGATGCGGCGCTCGGCCTGCGGCAGTTCCATCGTCGAGCGGCCGCCGGCGGCCAGCAGGTCGAACGCGACGAACGCCGCCGGCGTGGATTGCGCCAGTTTCGCCACCCGCGAGGCCGCCGGGTGCAGCCGCTGCTGCAGCGCGTCGAAATCCAGGCCTTTCTCGCCGACCACCACGATCTCGCCGTCGAGCACGCAGCCCCTGGGCAGCGCCTGGGCCAGCGCCCGTTCCAGCTCCGGAAAGTACCGGTTCAAGGGCCGCAGGTCGCGGCTTTGCAGATAGACCTCGTCGCCGTGGCGGAACACCAGGGCGCGGAAGCCGTCCCACTTGGGCTCGTAGAGAAAGCCGCCCTCGGGCGGCAGCGCATCGGCGATCCTGGCGAGCATCGGCTCGATCGGAGGCGAGGTGGGGGAGGAAGATGCCATGGGCACCGTTCTAACAGGGATCGCGGCCTCGTGGAGCCGGTCCTGGCCAGGACCCGGCCGTACGGTCCCCAGGACGCCCCGGCCACTGCAGGGCAGGTGGCCCGCCGGTATAATCCGCGGCATCCGAGGAGCGTTGCAGCGCCATTTTGAGGCGTGAGGCTCGGTCAACATGCAACGACGCTCACCCACTGATCCTGTGCGGTGAGCTTGCAGCAGAGCAGTTCCCCGTGCGCCGGTCAGTGGCCCCACCCACCATTGGAGCCACGATGAACGCCGTTCTCAAACCCGCCACCTCCCAGGACTGCGCCATTGCCGACCTGTCGCTCGCCGACTGGGGCCGCAAGGAAATCCGCATCGCCGAGACCGAGATGCCCGGCCTGATGGCCATCCGCGAGGAGTTCGCCAAGGCGCAGCCGCTCAAGGGCGCGCGCATCACCGGCTCGCTGCACATGACGATCCAGACGGCGGTGCTGATCGAGACGCTGCAGGCGCTGGGCGCCCAGGTGCGCTGGGCTTCCTGCAACATCTTCTCGACCCAGGACCACGCCGCCGCGGCCATCGCCGCCAGGGGCACGCCGGTCTTCGCGATCAAGGGCGAGTCGCTGGCCGACTACTGGGACTACACGCACCGCATTTTCGAATTCGGCGCGAAGGGCAGCGAGGGCGAAGGCCCCAACATGATCCTGGACGACGGCGGCGACGCGACGCTGCTGATGCACCTGGGCAAGCGCGCCGAGAAGAACGCGTCGCTGATCGCCAACCCGACCAGCGAAGAGGAGAAGTGCCTCTTCGCCGCGATCAAGGCCAGGCTGGCGCAGGACCCGACGTGGTACAGCCGCAAGGGTGCCCAGATCATCGGCGTCACCGAAGAGACCACCACCGGCGTGCACCGCCTGAACGAGATGAGCGCCAAGGGCACGCTGCTGTTCCGCGCGATCAACGTGAACGACTCGGTCACCAAGAGCAAGTTCGACAACCTGTACGGCTGCCGGGAGTCGCTGGTGGACGGCATCAAGCGCGCCACCGACGTGATGATCGCCGGCAAGGTGGCTTGCGTGGCCGGCTACGGCGACGTGGGCAAGGGCTCGGCCCAGGCGCTGCGCGCCCTGTCGGCGCAGGTGTGGGTGACCGAGATCGACCCGATCAACGCCTTGCAGGCCGCCATGGAAGGCTTCAAGGTCGTGACCATGGAGTACGCCTGCGACAAGGCCGACATCTTCGTCACCTGCACCGGCAACAAGCACGTGATCCGCCACGAGCACATGGCGGCGATGAAGGACCAGGCGATCGTCTGCAACATCGGCCACTTCGACAACGAGATCGAGGTGGCGGCGCTCGAGCAATACGAGTGGGAAGAGATCAAGCCGCAGGTGGACCACATCATCTTCCCGGACGGCAAGAAGATCATCCTGCTGGCCAAGGGCCGGCTGGTGAACCTGGGCTGCGCCACCGGCCACCCCAGCTTCGTCATGAGCTCGTCGTTCGCCAACCAGACCATCGCCCAGATCGAGCTGTTCACGCATGCCGATGCCTACGACATCGGCAAGGTCTACGTGCTGCCCAAGCACCTGGACGAGAAGGTGGCGCGGCTGCACCTGAAGAAGGTGGGCGCCATGCTGACGGAGCTGACCGACGAGCAGGCCGAGTACATCGGCGTGCCCAAGCAGGGGCCGTACAAGGCCGATACGTACCGGTATTGATGTCTTCCTCCCTCGCCCCTCTGGGGAGAGGGCTGGGGTGAGGGGCGCGAGTGCCGTGCCCCCACCCCAACCCTCCCCCAGCGGGGGAGGGAGAAGAGCACACCCATGCGTACCGACCAGTTTTCTGCCCCCTCTCCCGCTTGCGGGAGAGGGCTGGGGTGAGGGTGCCGGCAATGCGCATCGACCAGCTCCTCGTCGAACGCGGCCTCGCGTCCTCGCGGTCGCAGGCCCAGCGCCTGATCGCCTCGGGCGTGCGCTGGCTCGACCGCGGTGCCTGGAAGACGGTGGCCAAGAACGGCGACGAAGTGCCACCGCGGGCGCAGATCGAGCTGCTCGACACGGCCGAGGCGAAGTACGTCTCGCGCGGCGGGCTGAAGCTCGAGGGCGCGTTGCGCGCCTGCGGCATCAGCGTGCAAGGCAAGCGCTGCCTCGACGTCGGCCAGTCCACCGGCGGCTTCACCGACTGCCTGCTGCAGCACGGGGCGGCGCAGGTGACCGGCGTCGACGTCGGCCACGGCCAGCTACACGAGAAGGTGCGTAGCGATCCGCGGGTGCGGGCCATCGAGAAGGTGAATGCGCGCGAACTCACGGCGGAGCAGGCGGGCAGTGGCTTCGACCTGGTCACCGGCGACCTGTCGTTCATTTCGCTGACGCTGGTGCTGCCGGCGCTGGCGCCGCTGGCCAGGCCGGGCGGCGACCTGCTGCTGCTGGTCAAGCCGCAGTTCGAACTGCAGCCGGGACAGGTCGGCAGGGGCGGCATCGTCACCGACGCGTCGCTGTACGCCGTGGTCGAGCGCCGCATCCGCGATTGCTGCGCGGCGCTGGGGCTGCAGGTGCGCGGCTGGCACGACAGTGCCATCGAGGGCGGCGACGGCAACCGGGAATTTTTCGTCCACGCGACGACCAGGACATGAGGAGGGCGGCATGAAGACGCCGGTGAGTTTTGAATTCTTTCCGCCGAAGACGCCGGAAGGCGCGGCGAAGCTGCGCACGGCGCGGCAGGCCCTGTATGCGCTGCAGCCCGAGTTCTGCTCGGTGACGTACGGCGCGGGCGGCTCAACGCACGAAGGCACTTTCGCAACCGTGAAGGAAATCCTGGCCGAAGGCAGGGAAGCGGCGTCGCACTTCTCGTGCATAGGCGCCACGCGCGACAAGGTGCGCGAGCAGCTGGCCGAACTGCGTGCGATGGGCATCCGGCGGCTGGTCGCGCTGCGCGGCGACCTGCCCAGCGGCTATGGCACGGGCGGCGAGTTCCAGCACGCGAGCGACCTGGTGGCGTTCATCCGGGTCGAGACCGGCGACGACTTCCACATCGAGGTGGCCTGCTATCCGGAAATGCACCCGCAGGCGCGCTCGCCGGAGCACGACCTGCGCGCCTTCGCGGCCAAGGTGCGCGCCGGCGCCAACGGTGCCATCACCCAGTACTTCTACAACGCGGACTCGTATTTCCGCTTCGTCGAGGAAGTGCGCAAGGCCGGCCTCGACATCCCCGTGGTGCCCGGCGTGATGCCGATCGTGAGCTCCACCCAGCTGATGCGATTTTCCGATGCGTGCGGCGCGGAGATCCCGCGCTGGATCCGGCTGCGCCTGCAAAGCTATGGCGACGACAGCGCCTCGATCCGCGCGTTCGGCCTGGACGTCGTCACGCGCCTGTGCGAGCAACTGGTCGCAGGCGGCGCCCCGGGCCTGCACTTCTACACGATGAACCAGGCGGCAGCGTCGGTGGAGATCTGCAAGCGGCTGGGGGTGTAGGCGCAGTCTCAACGCGCTGCGCGCTTCGGGCGCGCAATGCGGCCTGCCCCACATGCCGCCGGCGCTGGCGGAGGACTATCGCTGACGCGCGGTCGCCGGAAACCTCGCTGGCCGCGACCTGCTCACGCATCAGCTTGGTGGAGCATGCGCCCCGGCGGACCGGGATGCACTCGCGATGGGCGGTGGCGTGGCGACGAAGGCTTTGTAGCGGCCGCTCCGGTTCAGCTTGACGTAGATGTGGTGGAGGTGAGTCTTCACCGTCTGGTCGCTGATGCTCAGGACACGCCCGATTTCCTTGTTGCTCATTCCGGCGCCGATCAGCGACAGGATCTCGCGCTCGCGTGTCGTGAGCAATCGCTCCTCCTGGCTGGAAGCGGATGGCGGGTGATGGTGAGCTGCAAGCTGCCGACGCAGCGCCTGCAGCACGGCGGAGCGCGCGAACCAGCACTCGCCCCGGTGGACGGCGAGCACGGCCTTCGCCCACAGCAGTGCATCGCTGGCCGCTGCCACGCTGCCGCACGCCCCGTTGGCGACGAGGCTGGTGACGAGCCGGTCGGTGCACAGGTCGCACAGCAGCAGCATGCGGCTGGCGGGGCTGACCCGCGCGATGCGGTGCAGGATGCTCCACAGGTGCTCCTCGTCGCCGGCCACGTGTTCGAGAAGGACGACGTCAGGTCGCTGCTGCGCTGACAGGAGAATGATTTCATCGAGCCGAGCGGCCGTTGTCGCGATGCGATCGGCGGCGACGCGTGCCAGGGCGTCCCGATGAGCCTCGGCACGGCGCTCTTCCCGGCACGCCACCAGCAGTCTGATCTTCACCGGAAGCCTCGACTTCGCGTTTGTTGTCGCCGCAGCGTAGCAGTGCGCGCCAAAACCGCAAGGATGTCGAAGCTGTGCAGTCGAAAATTACAAACTGTTCTTGATGTACGACATGGGCGCGCAGCGGCCTGGGTGTGTTGACGCACAGAGCGCGCCGGCTCCCGCGAACGCGGTACACCATGCGATGTATTGAACAGGGCTGTTCGACTGCGTGCTGGCCGGTACCGCGAGCGCCCAGGGCGGCCCAGGTGACGACGGTGACGGTGGTCGGCGTCGACCTGCTCGCCTCGCACATCGCGTTCGGCTGATCATCCGCCGGACGACAAGGCCCGGCGCCCCGGCGCCGGGCCTTGTCGCGCCCGCGGGGCGCATGGCCTGGCGGCACATACACCAAGCGGTGTATTGAACGAGGACTGCCCCGGGTCGATCCTGCGCAATGCATCGATGTGGCGCCCGGTCTTCCACCTGTCTCCCGGCGGGAGCCCGGGGCCGCAACGCTGCAGCGCGGCCAGCTTCGGCTGGCCGCATCCTTCTTCAGGCAAGGCGTCGCTTCCGGGACGCCTTCGATGTAAAGCCGCAGGAGTAAATCATGGCCTTCACGATCACCGGCTCACTCACCATTGACGAAACGACAGGCACGCAGAACGCGGCGGCCTCGGGCGACAGCACGGGCAACGACGTGGCGGGCGGCCTGGGCACGCTCGTCGCGAATGTTCCGGAATTCGATGCGCTGCTCTCGCTGGTGGTCGCGCCGGGCGTCCTGCCCACCAACGTCTCCGTGAGCAACGCGACGGCCGACAATTCGATCGGCAGCTCCTTGCTGACCGGCCTGGGCGCCGATGTCGTCGATCTGGCTTTTACCAACTCGGCGGGCGGTCCGCTGAACGGCGAACTGGCGAAGTACGGCGCCGGCCCGACCGACTACCTCACGACAACGGACGGCCTGAAGATCGCGCTGTACAGCTACACGGCATCCGACCTTCCCGGCGTCGACGAGAACAACGTGGTGTTCGGCCGCAAGGCGAATGCCGACGGCACGGCCAACCCGGCCGGAGCGATCGTGTTCGCCGCCTATCTGCAGCCTACCGGCGCGGGTGACACCCCCCTGGCGACGGACGTCGACGCGCTCGGCGCCAAGGTGTGGCTGGTGGAATACGAGCCGATGGAACACGGCATCGATGGTGCGACCGCCGCTGCGTACGACGACGCGAGAATCCTGGCGGATCCGCTGTACGTCAGCGTGGGCACCCGCAGCGAATTCTCCTTGCAGGGGGCGCCCTCGGGGCAGAACCTGTTCCTGACCTTTGGTGACGGGACGCCCGCGGCGGGCGAAGTTGCCATCGTAGTGACGGCCGAGCACCCCGCCAACCAGTCGGCCGGGGAGAGCATCACCAAGGGCCAGACCGTCAACACCGGGCAGGGCGGCGGGGGCACCACCATCGGCAACACCAACCAGATGGTCGATCCGGGCGAGGGCCTGTACTTCTCGTTCGTGAATGGGGCCAACGATCAGCTCACGGTGCCGAACCTCGACCAGAACGAAGCCGACATCGAATCCAATATCCAGTTCTCCAGCATGTTCGGCGCGCTGGGGGCGTCCTTCGCGGTTGTCCAGTTGCAGCAGGACAGCCAGGCGTCGCTGACGATCACCGCGCTGAACACGGCCGCTGAATCCGGCGTCAATTTCGTCGACGGGCTGGGCGTCGGCGCGGGCGGCGACACGGTCGTCAACATCAATTGGGTCAAGGTCAGCACGTCTGTGAAGAGCGGCAACACCTTGTCGCCGGGGCCCGAGTACGTGTTCACCTCGGACTTCCAGGACGCCGCCACCGGCGCATCGGTGGACTTCAGGCCGGACGGCTCGGTGGAACTCATCGGCCTGCAAGCGAACGACGTGGTTTCGTACCGCACCGGCAACTCGAGCGGCACGCTGACGCATAACCGGGTGTTGATCAGCAACTCCGGCAATCCGATCGCCAACGCGTCGAAAATGAATGCGGCATTCGACATCGGCAAGTTCTCGCTCAGCAATGCCGCCGTCGATACCGACGCGTTCCAGGCCCTGGCCTTCGAGGACGACGGGCCGAGCGTGGCAGTCAGCGTTACCGGCGAAGCCGGCGTGCTGCTGACCACGCAGGACGCGGAAACCGACGGCGACCCGACGGCCGCCGATACGGCCTCGACCACGGCCGACTTCAGCGGTGCATTCAGCGGCGCGGCGGTCTTCGGTGCCGACGGCCCCGGCAGCGTCGCTGCCAACTACACGCTGAGCCTGTACGGCGCCGATGGCGGCGCCTCAGGCCTGGCCAGCGACGGCGCGGGCATCAACCTGTACAACGTGGCCGGCGTCATCGTCGGCTCCACTGCACTCGCGGCCGCCTCGATCGATGCGGCCAACACCATCTTCAGCATCTCCGTCGTAGCGGCCACGGGCGTCGTGACGCTCACGCAGTACGCCGCGATCGACCACCCCATCGCCGACGACCCGACGCCGACCGGCAGCCCGTTCGACGACCAGCTGGCCGTGCTGGCCGCCGGCCTCGTGAAGCTGACCGGAACGGCCACCGCCACCGACGGTGACGGCGACACGGCCACCCACAGCCAGGACGTGGACCTGGGCGGCAACGTGCGCTTCGCCGACGACGGTCCCAGTGTGTCGACCACCGGGACCTTGCCGATACTGACCGTGGACGAGACCGTGCTGGCGACCAACGCCACCGGTGACTTCTCCTCGAACTTCAGCGCCGTCTTCGGCGCCGACGGGATGGGCGCCACGCCGGCCAGCTACGCCCTGGCCGCCGGCAGCGAAGGCATGGACTCGC
>NZ_VTOX01000008.1 GCF_012184415.1 Ramlibacter lithotrophicus | reverse complement strand
GAAGAAAGGAGGGAAGACGACAACCCAGGATCAGGAGATATCCACAGGCGAGGCCACCATCAGGTAGCCTTGAGGGCGGGTCAAAATTGAACGATCGCGCTGGGTCAGTTCTCGACGATCTTCAACAGTTCGCCAACCGCTTGACTTCTTTGAGCGTCAAGGCACATCCCAAAACTTCGAGTTCGTCCCCGAGCTTCTGGACGGTCGTTTCATAAACCGCCCCGATAAGATCCATCTGTTCCCGCTCCATCGCGGCGATTTCCGGCGCCCCCATTGCAGGCGGCGGCACAGCCTGCCTAAGCGTTTCCTCAAGCCGCACAAGCGCGGTCGTCACGCGGTAAAAGTGTTCTGCGTCGTGCTTGAGCATTTCCCAAAGGCTGACTAGCCGGGAAGTGGGATGACTCATCTTATCCGTTTCGACAATGGGTACGTCAAAGGGAACATGGCCATTCAAAGGCGGCACGTCGCTGTCCAAGGTATTCGGGGTGATCGACCGGTTCTACGAGGACATCGACCTGTGCCTGGTGCCCGAGTTCGTGGGCGCGGACGCCAAAGGCTTCGACGCGCTGGCCAGCCGGGTCAAACGCGACGCCGCGGTACTCGCGATGCAGCGCCTGTGCGCCGAGAAGACGCGCGAGGAACTGATGCCCGGGCTGGAACGTGCCATCGTGCAGCGCCTGGGCGATGCACCCGCTGGCACATGGCTGCACTACGAGCTTGACGCGGACGCCAAATCGCCGATCGTGTACTTTCGCTACCCGGTCACCCAGCCGGCAGGTTTCCAATACCTGCAGCGCGCAGTGAAGCTGGAGCTGGGAACCTTGACCGACCAGCAGCCCACCGCGCAATACCCGGTGCGCCCGCTGATCGCGCCGGTCTATCCGCAACTGTTCGAAACGTGGAATGCCCAGGTCACCGCGTTGGAACTGCAACGCACGTTCTGGGAAAAGGCGACGATCCTGCATTCGGAATTCCACCGCCCGGCAGGCCAGCCAACGCCCAAGCGCTACGCCCGGCACTACTTCGACATGGTGCGCCTGCTGGCGCACGCGGACGCGCCGCGCTTCCTGGCAGACGCCGAGCAATGCGCACGCGTGGTGAACTGGAAAAGCCGCGTGTTCGCGCGCGGCTGGGCCCGATACGACCTGGCGCGCCCCGGCAGTTTCCGGCTCGTGCCGCCGTCGCAAAGACAGGCCGCGCTCGCGCTGGACTACGCACAGATGCGGGCGATGTTCATGTCCGAGCCGCCGCCATTTGCGGAGCTGATGGACCGGCTGGCACAAGCCGAAGCCACGCTCAACAAAGCCTGATACGCGGCAAGCATCAACGGCCCGCGCCGCCTGCTCACGCGCGCGAGATCGCGCCTTTCGACAGGCTCAGGGCGAACGGGATGATTCAGCAATCACCGCCCGCTCCACCACCCGGTCGTCGCCCAGCACGATCAGCGAGAACAGCAGTTCGTCCAGCGACGCCGCGTGCGCCGTCTTGCGGGCAAGCAAGGGCGTGGCTGCCGGATCGAGCACGACGAAGTCCGCTTCGCACCCCGGCTGGAGGTTGCCGACGACGCCATCCAGCCCCAGCGCGGCGGCGGCGCCGGCCGTGTGCTGCCACCACAGTTCCTGCGGCGACAGCGACAGCCCCGCTTTCGTGCGCCCTTCGCGGCCGACGTAGTAGGCCGCCAGCATCGTGTGGAACGGGCTGAAGCTGGTGCCCCCGCCCACGTCGCTCGCCAGCCCGTAGCGGAACCCCGCGCGCTTCGCCGCCGCGTAGTCGAAGAAGCCGCTGCCGAGGAACAGGTTGCTGGTGGGGCAGACGGCGGCGGCCGCGCCGGTGTCGTGCATCAGCGCGCGGTCCTCGTCGTCGAGGTGGATGCAATGGGCGTAGACGGCGCGCCCGCGCATCAGCCCGAACTGACGGTACACGTCCAGGTAGCTGCGCGCCGCCGGGAACAATTGCCGCACCCACTCCACCTCGTCGAGGTTCTCGGCCACGTGCGACTGGATCCAGACGTCCGGATACTTCGCCGCCAGCTCGCCGGCGCCACGCAACTGCGCCTCGCTGCAGCTCGGTGCGAAGCGCGGGGTGATCGCGTAACCGAGTCGCCCGCGGCCATGCCAGCGCGCGATCAGCGCCTCGGTGTCGGCGAGCGACTGCCCGGTCTCGTCGCGCACGCCGTCGGGGCAGTGCCGGTCCTGCAGCACCTTGCCGGCGATCATGCGCATGCCGCGGCGCTGCGCCTGCGCCAGCAGCGCGTCGACCGACTCGGGATGCGAAGTGCCGAACGCCAGCGCCGTCGTGACGCCGTGCCGCAACAGCTCGTCGACGAAGAAGGTCGCGCGCTCGGCCGCATGGGCTTCGTCCGCAAAGCGCGATTCGTGCGGAAACGTGTAGTCCTCCAGCCAGGGCAGCAGGCCTTCGGCCGGCGAGCCGATCACGTCGGTCTGCGGAAAGTGGATGTGCAGGTCGATGAAACCGGGCGCGATGATGCGTCCCGGCAGGTGCTCGACGGGCACCCCCGGATGGGCGGCCGCCACCGCCGCATGAGTTCCGACCGCGTGCACGACCTGCTGCCCGTTCGTGCCCGGACCGACCACGAGCAGTCCGTCCTGTTCGTACACGGCCGCGCCGTCGCCGGCAAAGCGCAGGATCGCGGCGCGGAAAGCCTTCATCGCGTGATCTTGCCCTGGACGCCTTCGACCAGCCAGTCCATGGCGAGGATCTGCTCGTCGCTCGGGACCTGGCCCTTGGCGACCACTTCCCTGCCGGCGTTGTCCCTGATCGGCCCGAGGAAGGGGTGCAGCCGGCGCCGGGCGATCTCGCTCTGGCGCTTGATCACCTCGTCCTGGACCGCCTTGGGCACCTTGGCGCCGAAGGAGCCGGCCCGCACCATCGCCTTGTCGACGCCGGCCCAGACGTTGGCCGGCTGCCAGGTGCCGGCCAGCACGGCCTGCACGCGGCTGACGTAGTAGTCGCCCCAGTGGTGGGTGACCGCGACGATCTGGGCATCGGGGGCGATCTTGCGCATGTCGGAGTGGTAGGCGACCGCCATCTTGCCGCGTTCCTGCGCAGCCGTCATGACCGCCGTGGAGGCGGTGTGGAACGACACCACGTCCGCATTCTGGTTGAACAGCGTCAGCGCCGCCTCGCGCTCGCGCGCCGGATCGAACCACGTGTTGAGCCAGATCACCTTGACCTGGGCCTGCGGATTCACCGAGCGCATGCCGAGCGTGAAGGCGTTGAGGCCCTGCAGCACTTCGGGAATGGGGAAGCCGGCAACGTAGCCGGCCACGCCGGTCTTCGTCATGCGGCCGGCCGCGATGCCGGCCAGGTAGCGGCCTTCGTAGTAGCGCGCGTTCGCGACCGAGACGTTGGATGCCGTCTTGTAGCCGGTGATCGACTCGAACTTCACGTCCGGAAATTCCTTCGCCACCTTCAGCGTCGGTTCCATGTAGCCGAAGCTCGGCGTGAAGATCAGCTTGTTGCCTTGCCGCGCCAGGTCGCGGATGACCCGTTCGGCATCCGGACCCTCCGGCACGTTCTCGACGAAGGTGGTCTTGACCTTGCCGCCGAACGCGGCATCGACGGCGCGGCGCCCCTGTTCGTGCTGCTGCACCCAGCCGGCCTCGGTGACCGGTGCGACATAGACGAACGCGACCTTGAGCGGCTCGGCGGCGGCCGCGGGGGCGGACAAGAAGGGAGTGGAAAAACAGCAGGCGGCCAGCAGCGCGGCAGCGAGGTTTTTGTACATGGTGTTCCTCTACATGGCCCGGAAGGAAAAAGAAATCAGGCGGCCGGGCGCCGCCTGAGGTCGACTATTTTACGGGGCGCCGGTTGGGTCCTGCTGGAACCGGGCGAACACCGCGTCCAGCCGCTCGACGTAGCGCTGCTTGAGTTCCGGCGGCGCGAAGCTCGCCTCGAAGCTGTTGCGCGCCAGCTGGTACGCGTGCTGCGCCGTCAGGCCGACGGCCTCGTGCAACTGCACGAAGTTGTCGTTGATGTAGCCGCCGAAGTAGGCCGGATCGTCCGAGTTGACGGTCACGGCCAGCCCCGCCTCCAGCAGCTGCTTGAGGTTGTGGTCTGCCAGTTTCGGGAACACGCACAGCTTCAGGTTCGACAGCGGACACACGGTGAGCGCGATGCGGTCCTGCTTGAGGCGCTCCATCAGCGCCGGGTCCTTCGAGGACTGCACGCCGTGGTCGATCCGTTCCACCTTCAGCAGGTCGAGCGCGGTCCAGACATAGGCCGGCGGACCCTCCTCGCCGGCGTGCGCCACCAGGTGCAGGCCCAGTTCGCGGCATTTCGCGTAGACACGGGCGAACTTCTCGGGCGGGTGGCCGACTTCGCTGGAGTCGAGCCCGACGCCGATGAACTTGTCGCGATGCGGCAGCGCCTGCTCCAGCGTATCGAACGCTTCGGCCTCGCTCAGGTGGCGCAGGAAGCACAGGATCAGTTCGGCGTCGACACCAAGTTCGGTGCGCGCCTGCCGGCACGCCCGGTACAGGCCGTTCACCACCGTCCCCATCGCCACGCCGCGCGCGGTGTGGGTCTGCGGGTCGAAGAAGATGTCGGCGCGCAGCACGTTGTCGGCCCTGGCGCGCTGCAGGTAGGCCCACGCCATGTCGAAGAAGTCCTGCTCGTGCAGCAGCACGCTGGCGCCGGCGTAATAGATGTCCAGGAAGCTCTGCAGGTTGCTGAAGGCGTACGCGCGGCGCAGTTCGTCGACGCTCGCGTACGGCAGTTTCACGCCGTTGCGCGCCGCCATCGCGAACATCAGTTCGGGCTCCAGCGAGCCTTCGATGTGGATGTGCAGTTCGGCCTTGGGCATGCGGCGCAGCAGTTCGGGCAGGCGGTCGGCAGGAATGCTCGGGATCGTGTACATCTGGATTGGCTCCAGGTCGGATTCTGTGCCGCTCTGGCCCGGGTTGTGTGCGACGGAGCTGTGCGTCAGTACGTGAAGTTCACCGTGGCCGTCGTGCTCCCTGTCGCGCCGCCCAGATAGGCGGACTGCATCATTGTCGGCCGGTTCGGGGCGCTGACCTCCACCCCGTGCCAGCCGGTCAGGCGGCTGTCCCGCCGGAAGTCGAACGCGGCGGCGCCGGCCTGGAAATCGGCCCTCACGTACCCGTCGATCGGCACGCGCAGCCGGTAGCGGCCGTTGGTGGGATCGACCGCGCGGTTCGTGGTCTCGATCGGGCTGATGTAGCACGGGCTATGGCGGGTCACGCAGTCATCGATCAGCGACGTCATTGCGCGGACGTCGGCCCCGGTCACGGGCACGGACATCGTCGAGCCGTCGAGCGACACCGAGTTGGCCGTGACGCTGCCAGTGATCTCGCCCATCGGGGACGACGGGGGTGCAATCGCAGTCGAGGTGCCGTTGATGACCGTCGTGGCCGTTCCCACCGGCACGTTCGTCACCACGGCCATGGCGTGCGCTTCCGACGTCACGACCAGCGTGTAGGTGCCCGCCTGCAGGTACGGAATGCTGAAGAACCCGGTCCCGTCGGGCGACGTCGAGCGCACCGTGGTGCCATTCTGTTGCGCCGCGACGGTCGTGCTCGACAGCGACAGCGTGGTCGTGAGATAGCCTGCGATGCCACTGGCGATCCGCGGCACTACCGAGAGCACGGGCTTCAGGATAAACGTGCCCGAATTTCCGGCCGGCACCACCGACCGGCAGGCGTCGAAGTCAAGCAGCAGGTCCGCCGTTTGGCCGGGCGCCACGCCCAGGTCGGCGCGCAGCTTCAGCCCGCTCTGCATCGTGCTCGGGGTCTCCAGCGGCCGCTCGGTGCCGTCATGGCTCCGCACTGCGTTCACCATGGCACCCGGACCGGTGCCGGCGTTCTCAGCGAGCACCAACCGCAGCAGCCGGTACTGCCCGGCAGCCAGCGGCAGCGTACCAAGCTCCTGCAGCACACCGTTGGACAGGCGCGCGAGGACGATGCGCTGCGGGGTCGGCAGCGCCAGCTCGGTCCAGCCGAGGTCCGCCTCGTCAGCCGTCGCGCTCCCGTGCAAACGAAGCTTTTCAACGGTGACGTACACATGCTGGTAGCAGCTCGGCGCGTCCGTGAGCGCCAGCCGCAGTGCGCCGTCTGGAGGGTGTGCGGAACCGCCTCCGCAGGCGGCCAGCACCGCAGCGGCTCCCAATGCCGCGATCCAGCGCAAGGCGTTCGACCAGCGGCGCCCACTCGATGTGTCGGTCATCCTTCGTTCCTCCTGCGATGCCGGGAAAGCTGACGCTGACCTGCCCCTTCGTTCCATGCGTGGCGGCGAGAAGGGAAGCACTACGAGAAAAGGCGCAAACAAAAGGCGTGGCTCGCCGCGCCTTTTGTGTGACCGCGGCCGCTTACTTCTTCCCGTCCGCGCCCGGCACCTTGCCTTCGACGCCCTTGACGAAGAAATTGACGCCGCCCAGGAACTTGTCGTCGGCGACGGCGTCCTTGGCCAGCACTTCCTTGCCGGCGTTGTTGACGATCGGGCCCTTCCAGATCACGAAGCTGCCGTCCTTCAGGCCGGCCTTCACGTCCTCGACCTTCTTCTTGATGTCGGCCGGCACGTCGTCGGCGATCGACACGAAGTCGATGGCGCCTTCCTTGACGCCCCACCAGGCCTGGCCGGTCGTCCACTTGCCTTCCAGCGCGTCCTTGGCCGCCTTGATGTAGTACGGGCCCCAGTTGATGACGGCCGAACCCAGGTGCGCCTTGGGACCGTAGGCGGTCATGTCGCTGTCCCAGCCGAAGGCGCGCTTGCCCTTGTCCTGCGCCGTCTTCAGCACGGCCGGCGAATCGGTGTTCTGCATCAGCACGTCGGCGCCGCCGTTGATCAGCGAGGTCGCGGCCTCGGTTTCCTTCGGCGGGTCGAACCACTTGTTGACCCAGACCACCTTGGTCTTGATCTTCGGGTTGACCGACTGCGCGCCCAGCGTGAAGCTGTTGATGTTGCGGATCACCTCGGGGATCGGCACCGAGCCGACCACGCCCAGCGTGTTGCTCTTGGTCATGGCGCCGGCGATCACGCCGGCCATGTACGCGCCTTCGTAGGTGCGGCTGTCGTAGGTGCGAAGGTTCTCCGCCGTCTTGTAGCCGGTGGCGTGCTCGAACTTGACGTCCTTGTGGTCGGCGGCCACCTTCATCATCGGCTCCATGTAGCCGAAGGTCGTGCCGAAGATCAGCTTGTTGCCCTGGCCGGCCATGTCGCGGATCACGCGCTCGGCGTCGGCCGACTCGGGCACGTTCTCGACGAAGCTGGTGACGACCTTGTCGCCCAGTTCCTTCTCCATCGCCTTGCGGCCGTTGTCGTGGGCGAAGGTCCAGCCGCCGTCGCCCACCGGGCCGATGTAGGCGAAGGCGATCTTCAGCGGCTCGGCCTTGGCCGGCGCCGGTGCGGCCGCGGGTGCGGCGGCCGGGGCCGGGGCGCTGGCGGTGGTCGCCGACGCCGGCGGCTCGCTCTTGCCGCAGCCAACGAGGGCCGCCGACGCGACCGCCGTCAAGGCAGCCAGCTTCAGCATCGAACGTTTCTTCAGGTCCATCGGTGAGTCCTTCTCCGGGGTGGTTGTTGCTGTCGGGAAACGCCGATTATGAGCCGGGATAGAAGGGTTTTCCAAGCGAGGCCGGCATGTTGACGCGGATCCAGGCCGGGTTGCGGGAGATCAGGGCCAGCACCACGATGGTCGCCAGGTACGGCAGCATGGTGAGGAACTGGCTGGGCACCTCGGTGCCGGTGGCCTGGAAGTGGAACTGCAGCATGGTCACGCCGCCGAACAGGTAGGCGCCCAGCAGCACCCGCCCCGGCCGCCACGTGGCGAAGGTGGTGAGTGCCAGCGCGATCCAGCCCTTGCCGGCGACCATGCCTTGCACCCACAGCGGCGTGTAGATCACGGAGATGTAGGCGCCGGCCAGCCCGCACAGCGCGCCCCCGGCCACGACGGCCGCCAGCCGGATGCGGCGCACCGGGTAGCCCAGCGCATGCGCCGACTCCGGCGACTCGCCGACCGAGCGCAGCACCAGCCCGGTGCGCGAGCGATAGAGGAACCACACCAGCCACAGCACCAGGGCAATGGTGAAATACACCATCGGGTGCTGGCGGAACAGCGCCGGGCCGGCGAGCGGGATGTCCTGCAGCCAGGGGACCGCGAACTGCATGCGTTCCGGCAGTTTCTCCTGGACGTAACCGATGCCCACGAAAGCCGAGAAGCCGGCGCCGAACAGGCTCAGCGCCAGCCCGGTGGCGTACTGGTTGGTGTTGAGCCAGATCGCCAGCAGGCCGAAGATCGCCGCCAGCAGCGCGCCGGCGCCCATGCCGGCGGCAAAGCCGATCCAGTCGCTGCCGGTGTGCACCACGGCGGCGAAGCCGGCGATGGCGGCGCACAACATGATGCCTTCGGCGCCGAGGTTGACGACACCCGCCTTCTCGTTGATCAACAGGCCCAGCGCAGCGATCGCCAGCACGGTGCCGGCGTTGAGGGTGGCCGCGACGAGGAGTGCGTATTGGTCCATCAGACGCCCCCTCGCGCGCGGCCGGGCCAGTGGGTCCAGCGCACCCGATAGGCCATCAGCGTGTCGCAGGCCAGCAGGCTGAACAGCAGCAAGCCCTGGAACACGCCGGTCAGCGAATTGGGCAGGCCCAGCCGCGACTGCGCCAGTTCGCCGCCGATGTAGAACATGCTCATGAGGACGGCCGAGAACACCATGCCGAATGGATGCAGCCGCCCCACGAAGGCGACGATGATCGCGGCGAAGCCGTAGCCGGCGGGGATGTACGGCGTCAGCTGGCCGATGGGCCCGGCCACTTCCAGCGCGCCCGCCAGGCCGGCGACGCCGCCCGACGTGAGCAAGGCCAGCCACAAGGCGCGGCGCGACGAGAAGCCCGCGTAGCGCGCGGCGGCGGGCGCGAGACCGCCCACCTGCTGGGCGAAGCCGGCCCGCGTGCGGAACAGGAAGATCCACAGGCCGACGACGCCGGCCAGCGCGATCAGCAGGCCGACCGTCATGCGCGATCCCGTCATCAGCCGCGGCACCTGCGTCACCGCTTCGAAGGTCTTGCTCTGCGGGAAGTTGTAGCCGCCCGGGTCCTTCAGCGGCCCGAACACCAGGTAGCTCAGGATCTGCTCGGCGACGTAGACCAGCATCAGGCTGACCAGGATCTCGTTGGCGTTGAAGCGGTCGCGCAGCAAGGCCGTGATGCCGGCCCAGGCCATGCCGCCGGCCAGCCCCGCCAGCAGGATCGGCAGCACGATCCAGCGCGATGTGTCCTTGCCGGCCAGCAGCGCCACGGCGCCGGCCAGCACCGCCCCGATGATGAACTGGCCCTCGGCGCCGATGTTCCACACGTTGGAGCGGAAGCACACGGCCAGGCCCAGCGCGATCAGCAGCAACGGCGTGGCCTTGACCATCAGTTCGCCCAGGGCATACGGCGAGCGGATCGGCTCCCAGAAGAACACCTGCAGGCCGCGCACCGGGTCCTTGCCAAGCGCCATGAACAGCAGCACGCCGATCACGACGGTGATGACCAGCGCGAGCAGCGGCGAGGCCAGGCTCCAGGCACGCGACGGCTCGGGGCGCAGTTCAAGCTTCAGCATGCTGCGCCTCCGGTGCCGGGTGGATCTCGTGACCCGGCCACAACCCGCTCATCCACTCGCCGATCAGGGACACGCTGGCCTGCGCGCGCGGAATCGACGGCGACAGCCGCCCCTTCGCCAGTACGTGCAGCCGGTCGGAAATCTCGAACAGCTCCTCCAGTTCCTCGCTGACCACCAGCACGGCGCAGCCGGCGTCGCGCAGCGCCAGCAGTTCGCCGCGGATCTGGGCGGAGGCGCCCACGTCCACGCCCCAGGTCGGCTGCGAGACGATCAGCAGTTTCGGGCGGGCGTCGATCTCGCGGCCAACCAGGAATTTCTGCAGGTTGCCGCCGGACAGCGACCGGGCCAGGGCGTTGGGCCCGCCCGCCTTCACGTTGAAGCGCCGGATGATGTCCGCGGCCTGCGCCTGCAGCGCCTTCAGGTCGATCCAGCCGCTGCGCGTGACGGCTTCGGTGCGCGTGAGCATCAGGTTGTGCGCGAGTCCCAGCGTCGGCACCGCGCCGCGGCCCAGCCGGTCCTCGGGCACGAAATGCACGCCGATGTGGCGCCGGTGCGCGGGCCCGAACCGGCCGACCGGCCGGCCCGAGACCTGGATCATCGCGGGCTGCGCGCGCCGGTCCTCGCCCGACAGCGCATACAGCAGTTCGCGCTGGCCATTGCCGGAGACGCCGGCGATCCCGACGACCTCGCCGGCGCGCACGTCCATCGAGATGCCTTCCAGGTCGACGCCGAACTGGTCTTCGCGCGGCAGCCGCAGCCGGTCCACCCGCAGCACCACGTCGCCGGGCTGCCGGTCATGGTGTTCCAGGGCCGGCGGCTCCGCGCCGATCATCATGCGGCTGAGCGAGGCGTTGGTCTCGCCCCGCGGGTCGCAGACGCCGGTCACCTCGCCGCCGCGCAGCACGGTGCAGGCGTTGCACAGCTCGCGGATCTCGTGCAGCTTGTGGCTGATGTACAGGATGCTGCAACCCTGGGCCGCCAGCTTCCTGAGCACCACGAACAGCCGCTCGACGGCCTGCGGTGTCAGCACCGAGGTGGGCTCGTCCAGGATCAGCAGTTTCGGGTCGGTGAGCAGCGCGCGAATGATCTCGACCCGCTGCATCTCGCCCACCGACAGCGTGTGCACCGGCCGCAGGGGATCGACGTCGAGGCCGTACTCGGCAGCCTTGGCCGTGATGCTGCGCGTGACGTCGCGCAGGCCCATGCTCTTGCCGACGCCGAGCCACACGTTCTCGGCCACGGTGAGGGTGTCGAACAGGCTGAAGTGCTGGAACACCATGGCAATGCCCAGCGCCCGCGCCTCGTTGGGACTGCGGATCTGCACCGGCTGGCCGTTCCAGAACAGCTCGCCTTCGTCCGGCATGACCGAGCCGTAGATGATCTTCATCAGCGTCGACTTGCCGGCGCCGTTCTCGCCGAGGACCGCGTGGGTCTCGCCCGGCTGGACGGTGAGCGACACGTCGTTGTTGGCGACGACCGAGGGGTAGCGCTTGGTTATGTGCGCGAGCTGGAGGCGGGGGCTGCTCAAGCAACGGCCTCCACTGGCGGCGGGGGCGGCGTGGGCGTGCCCGCCGCGGCTCGCAGGGCGACGGCGTTCGGCATGCGGCAGGGCGCTCGATGACTCATTCTTGACTGCATTGTTGACAGGCGTGGGATCATGGGCGCTCGGCCCGGCCCGGCACGCCCGGAAATCCACCATACTGCCTCCCATGGAAGGCAGGACGATCCGATTCATCCGGCGCGGCGAACTCGTCGCGCTGAGCAATGTACCACCCACGCGCACGCTGCTGGAACTGCTGAGGGAGGATCTGGCGGCCACCGGCACCAAGGAAGGTTGCGGCGAAGGGGACTGTGGCGCGTGCACCGTCGTGCTCGGCGAGCTGGAGGGGCCGGGCGACGCCCCGCGCATCCGCTACCGCGCGATCAACGCCTGCATCCGGCTGGCGCATTCGATCGACGGCCTGGCGCTGTGGACCGTGGAAGACCTGGCGGGCCCCCAAGGTGAGTTGCATCCGGCGCAGGAGGCGATGGTGCAGTGCCACGGCTCCCAGTGCGGCTTCTGCACGCCCGGCTTCGTGATGAGCCTGTTCGGCATGTACCAGAACCATGTCGCGCGGGGCAATCCCGTCACCCGCGAGCTGGCGCAGCAGGAGCTGTCAGGCAACCTGTGCCGCTGCACCGGCTACCGGCCGATCCTCGATGCAGCGCAGGCGATGGCGCAGTTGCCGGCCGTGGCCGTGGACGAGGTCGCGCTGGTGGCGCAGTTGCAGTTGCTCCAGCGCGAGGCCTCCTCCAATGTTTGCTACCTGGCGCCGGCGAGCCTGGACGGACTCCTTGCCGCCCGCGCCCGGCATCCGCACGCGCAACTGGTGGCCGGCTGCACCGACGTCGGCCTGTGGGTGACCAAGATGCACCGCGAGTTCGCGCAGGTGCTCGACGTCACGCGCGCCGCCGAACTGCGCCGGGTCGACACGCAAGGGGACCGGCTGCGGATCGGCGCGGCCGTGACGCTGGCCGATGCCTTCGATGCCCTCGTCGCCGAGCGGCCGGAGCTGGCGACCTTCGCCGCGCGGTTCGCCGGCCTGCCGGTGCGCAATTCGGGAACGCTCGGCGGCAACATCGCCAACGGTTCGCCGATCGGCGACTCGATGCCGCTGCTGATCGCCTTGCGCGCGACGATCGTGCTGGCCAGCACCCGCGGCGAACGCGAGCTGCCGCTGGAGGATTTCTACGCCGGCTACCGCCAGACCGTGCTCGCGCCCGACGAGGTGCTGGTGTGGATCAAGGTGCCGCTGGCCAGCCCCCTCCCCAGCCCTCCCCCAAGGGGGGAGGGAGTGACTTCCTCTCCCTCCCCCGCCGCCGTGGGCGCCACGGTAGTTGCTCCCTCCCCCGCTGGGGGAGGGTCGGGGTGGGGGCTGCTGCGCGCCTACAAGATCTCCAAGCGCTACGACGACGACATCTCCGCCGTGTGCCTGGTGATCGAGATGCGCCTCGACGGCCGAGGCGTGGTGGCGGACATCTCCATCGGCGCCGGCGGCGTCGCGGCAACGCCGGCGCGGGCGCGACGCACCGAGGACCTGTTGCGGGGGCAACCCTGGACCGAGAACGCGGCGCAGCAGGCGGCGACGATGCTGCGCCAGGAATTCCAGCCGATCTCCGACATGCGCGCCTCCGCCGCCTACCGGTCGCAGGTGCTGGGCAACCTGGTGCGGCGGTTCTGGCTGGAAACGCAAGGGACCGAGCACATCAACCTGGAGCGGGTCATTCCGGAACTGGCGCCGCAAGCCGCGGGGAGCGCCGCATGAACATGCGCGCCACCGAATTCACGTCGGCCACCGGCGGCGGCCCGGCCGGCCCCGCCGACGCGGGCGAGCGCAACCTCGCGCCGGCGACGCAGTCGCCGCACCGCGCGACCTCGGGCGGGCCGGCCTGCGGCGTCCCCCGGCCGCACGAGAGCGCGCGCGCCCAGGTGGCCGGCAGCGCGACCTACGTCGACGACATTCCGGAGGTGAAAGGCACGCTGCACGCCGCCCCGATCCTGTCCACCGTGGCGCATGGCCGCCTGCTCGCCGTCGACGCCTCCGCCGCACTGGCGATGGCCGGCGTGCGCGGCGTGGTGCTCGCCGACGACATCCCGGGCGACCCGGTGCTGGCGACCTTCGTGCACGACGAACCGGTGTTCGCCCGCGAGACGGTGAATCACGTCGGCCAGGTGATCGGCATCGTGGTCGCCGACAGCGTCATGCAGGCGCGCCGCGCCGCCCGGCAGGTGCAGGTGCAGATCGAACCGCTGCCGGCCGTCCTCTCGCCGCGCGAGGCGCACGCCGCCCAAAGCTATGTGCTGCCCCCGGTGACCGTGCGGCGCGGCGAGCCGGAAGCCGCGCTGGCGCGCTCCGCCCACCGGCTCTCGGGACAGCTCGAGGTGGGCGGGCAGGAGCATTTCTACCTGGAGGGCCAGGTCGCCTACGCCCTGCCGCTGGAGCAGGACCAGTGGTACATCCACTCCAGCACCCAGCACCCGGGCGAGGTGCAGCACTGGGTGGCGCACGCGCTGGGCCTGGAGAACAACGCTGTGACGGTGGAGTGCCGGCGCATGGGTGGCGGCTTCGGCGGCAAGGAAACGCAGGCCGGCCACATGGCGGTGTGGGCGGCCCTGGCGGCGCGCAAGTTCGGCCGGCCGGTCAAGCTGCGGCTGGACCGCGACGACGACTTCCTGATCACCGGCAAACGCCATCCGTTCGCCTACGACTGGGAGGTGGGTTTCGACGACGCGGGCCTCGTGACAGCGCTGAAACTCACCATGCTCGCCAACTGCGGCTTCTCGGCCGACCTGTCCGGACCGGTCGCGGACCGCGCCGTGTTCCACGTGGACAACGCTTATTTCCTCTCCGACGTCGAGATCGCCTCGTACCGCTGCAAGACCAACGTGCAAAGCCACACGGCGTTTCGCGGCTTCGGCGGCCCGCAAGGCGTGATCGCGATCGAGGCGATCCTCGGCGACATTGCGCGGCACCTCGGGCTCGATCCGTTCGACGTGCGCATGCGCAACCTCTACGGCATCGAGGAGCGCAATGTCACCCACTACCGCATGAAGGTGGAGGACAACATCCTGCACCCGCTGCTGGCGAAGCTGGAGCAGACCTCGCAGTACCGGCAGCGGCGAGCCGCGATCGCCGCGTGGAACGCGAACAGCCCCGTCATCAAGCGCGGCATCGCCGTCACGCCGGTCAAGTTCGGCATCAGCTTCACGGCGACCTTCTTCAACCAGGCCGGCGCCCTGGTGCACGTGTTCACCGACGGCAGCGTGCAGGTGAACCACGGCGGCACCGAGATGGGCCAGGGGCTGCACACCAAGATCATGCAGCTGGTGGCCGACGAACTGGGCGTGCCCTTCGAGCGGGTGCGCGTCACGCCGACCGAGACGGGCAAGGTGCCGAACGCCTCGGCCACCGCGGCCTCCAGCGGCACCGACCTCAACGGCCGCGCCGCGCAGTTCGCCGCGCGCAACATCCGCGACAACCTGGCGGCATTCGTCTGCGGCCTGGACGGCTGCGGCGCCGGCGCCGTCACCTTCCGCGGCGGCGAGGTGATCACGCCCAGCACCACGCGCAGCTTCGACGAGGTGGTGAAGGCCGCCTACGCCAACCGCATCCAGCTGTGGAGCGACGGCTTCTACCGCACGCCCAAGATCCACTACGACAAGACGACGCTGACGGGCCGCCCGTTCTACTACTTTGCCTACGGCGCGGCGTGCAGCGAAGTCGCCATCGACACGCTGACGGGCGAGAGCCGGGTGCTGGCGATCGACATCCTGCACGACGTCGGCACCTCGATCAATCCGGCCATCGACATCGGCCAGATCGAGGGCGGCTTCATCCAGGGCGTCGGCTGGCTCACCACCGAGCAGTTGGTGTGGAACGGCGAGGGCCTGCTCACGACGCACGCGCCCAGCACCTACAAGATCCCGGCGACCGGGGACGTGCCGGAACATTTCCGCATCGAGCTGTGGCCAGAGCCGAACCCGGAGGACAACGTCTTTCGCAGCAAGGCCGTCGGCGAGCCGCCGTTCATGCTGGCGATCAGCGTGTGGGAGGCCTTGCGCGAAGCGGCCAGCGCCGCGCTGGCCGGCGGCGCCGTGCGCATGGATGCGCCGGCGACGCCGGAGAACGTGCTGCGGGCGGTAACGGGGTCGTTGCCGGGCGGGTGAAAACCAATACCGGACGCAGAGTCTTCTGCGTCCGGCTGTCCGCTCCCGCGTTCCGCTTTCCTAGAACTCTCGCCAGTCTTGTTCGGATGCCTCCGCGACGGCCAGCTGCGGAACGCGCCTGGCTGCCTTCGGCGCGGCCACCTTGACCGCCGGTGCGGCGACCACTGCCGGCGTGGCTGCGCGGGCGGTTGCCAGTCCCTCGGCCAGCTTGAACACGCTCACCGCGGCCACGAGGTTGTGCGCCTGCTCGCGCATCGACTGCGCCGCGGCCGAGGCTTCCTCCACCAGCGCCGCGTTCTGCTGCGTCACCTGGTCCATCTGCGTGATCGCCTGGTTGACCTGCTCGATGCCGCGCGTCTGCTCCTGGCTGGCCGCCGCGATCTCGCCCATGATGTCCGTCACGCGGCGGATGCTGCCGACGATCTCGGCCATCGTCGCGCCGGCCTGTCCGACCAGTACGCTGCCGGCATCCACCTTGCTGACGGAGTCGTCGATCAGCGCCTTGATCTCCTTGGCGGCCGCCGCCGAGCGCTGCGCCAGGCTGCGAACTTCCGAGGCCACCACGGCAAAGCCGCGGCCCTGCTCGCCGGCACGCGCCGCTTCCACCGCGGCGTTGAGCGCGAGGATGTTGGTCTGGAACGCGATCCCGTCGATCACTGTGATGATGTCGACGATCTTCCTGGACGACTGGTTGATCGACGACATGGTCTCGACCACCTGGCCGACCACTTCGCCGCCCCTGGTGGCCACGCCCGAGGCCGATTGCGCCAGCTGGTTGGCCTGGCGTGCGTTCTCCGCGTTCTGCTTGACGGTGCCGGTCAGCTCCTCCATCGAGGCGGCGGTCTCTTCGAGCGAAGCGGCCTGCTCCTCGGTGCGCTGCGACAGGTCCTGGTTGCCCGAGGCGATCTGGCCGGAAGCCGTGGCGATGGCGTCGGTACCCGAGCGCACGCTTCCCACCACCCGGGCCAGGCTGTCGTTCATCTCCTGCAGCGAAGCCATGAGCTGGCCCAGTTCGTCGCTGCCGTGGCTGCGCGCCTGCAGCGTCAGGTCGCCGGCCGCGACGCGGCGGGTGGTCTTCATGGCCTCCTCGAGGGGCAGGACGATGCTGCGGCCGATCAGGAGCCCCGCTCCGGCGGCAAACGCCAGCGCCAGTGCCAGCGAGACCATCAGTGCCAGTTCCGCCCTTGCCGCGGCGGTCAGCGCCGCCTGCTGGGTGCCCTGCGAGTCGTCGCGCTGGGCGTCGACCAGCGCCTCGAGCGTCTTGACCATCGCGGCGCCGGACTTCAGGATGGTCTTGCCGCGCCATTCGGCCGCCTCTTCGAGCTTGCCCTCGCCGTACAACTGCAGCCAGCGCGGGCGGGCCTCCGCATACTCCTTGTAGTGCCTCGAGAACGCCTCGAGCGCCGCACGCTCTTCGGCCTGGTGGTCCATCGCCCCGTACTTCCTGAGCGCCGCATCGATCTGCGCCTGCCATTTGGCCGTGTCGTTGACGATCGCCGATCGCGACGCCGGGTCCGGCACGGCGATGTACTGCGAGATGCCGTAGCGCAGTTGCCAGACGGCGTTCTGCACGCTGGCCAGCAGGATCGTGGCCTGGGTGTTCTTTTCGTCGATGTCACGCAGCGTCGCCGAGAACGAGCGGATCGTGTACCAGGACGCGCTCCCGATGAGAACGAGGATGACTGCCATCGCGCCAAAGCCGACGGCCAGCCGCGAGCGGATTCTGAGATTGGAGAGAAACATTTGGGACCCTGAGACTTCGCACGGACGACCCCTGGTGCCAGCGCCCATCCGGGCGGCGGCCTCTTGCCCCAGCCCGCAATTTCCCGGCTGGACATCGGCGCGTCGGCCGCGCAGGTCGTCGCGCGGTGACACTCCCGATATCGGCCGGTCCGGCCCGGACATGAAGGCCGGGAGCGGCCGAAACATTGACCAGCGTCAATACCGGGTCCACCAGCTGTCGCCGACGGCGCAGCGTGCCGCGCGCAATTGCTCCAGGTACTGGTGGAGCGCGCGCGAGGCGGCCTTGTTCGCCTCGACCGGATCCGTCGCGTCGGCCCCGGACACCGCCATCAGCGACAGGACCGGGTCCGCGCTGAGCATGCGCGCCATGCCATGGTGCTCGTGCAACAGCTCGAGTTCGTCGAGCAGGAGGCGCAGCGTGGATTCGTCGAACCGCCTCTGGTCCTCGGCGAGCTGCTCCCGGGCCCAGGTGGAGCCGGCCTGTGGCGCCGCCAGCCGCTCCAGCAGCTTCCTGGTCGCGATCGCGTCGAGGTCGCGGCCATCCTCCTGGCCGAACGCGGTGAAGAGGCCGACCCACTTCTGCAGCGTCTGCAGCAGCCGCACCACGCCCGGCACGCCTTTCTGGTCGTAACGCTGGAAGACGGCGGCCTCCAGGCGCTCGAAGACTTCCTGCGCGGCGCCTGGTCCTTCGGTCGTCGATGCTTCCACTTCGAACTCCTCGTCGTGCTTGCGATTCGCTCCCTGGAAAGTAGCACAGGCGGCACGCCGCGGCCAGCCGGAGGCGGTGCGCAAGTCGCGGGCGGGCCGCCGGACGCGGCCCGCAACCGGCTTCAGACCAGGCCGCGCGCCGAAGCCAGCACCAGCCCGACCAGGCACGAGGTGGCGACGCCGATCAGGCCCGGCAGGATGAAGCTGTGGTTGATCACGAACCTGCCGATGCGCGTGGTACCGGAGCGGTCGAACTGGATCGTCGCCAGGTCGCTCGGGTAGGTCGGCAGGATGTAGTAGCCGTAGCTCGCCGCCGCGAACGCGACGATGTAGCCGGGCGGCACGCCGATGGACAGCGCCACCGGCACCATCGCGCTGACGGCGGCAGCCTGCGAGTTGACCAGCTTCGACACCACCAGCAGCACCAGCGCGTACGCCCACGGATGGTTCCTGACCACCTCGGACAGCGCGGCCTTCAGCGCCGGCAGATTGGCCTCGAACACCGTATCGGCCATCCAGGCGATGCCGAAGACGGCGATCACCGCGATCATGCCGGCGCGAAACACCTCGTTCCTGCCGATGGCCGCCGGATCGGTCTTCGTGAAGACGATGATCAGCGCGCCGGCGAGCAGCATGAACATCTGGATCGTGAGGATCATCGACAGCGGCTTGCCGTTGACGGCCGGCCGCAGTGCTTCGAAGGCGCCCAGCGTCGCCACGACGGCGATGGCGCCGAGGAAGATCCACATCGCCAGCCACTGGCCGGCGGCAAGCTTCTTGCCCAGCAGCGTGGTGGATTCGCCGTAGACATGCTTGCGCACCTCCGGATCGGCGATCCGGGCCTGGAACTCCTCGTCCTGGTCCAGGTCCTTGCCGCGGAACCAGCTGAAGATGCCGATCGCCAGCACGCCGGCCAGCGTCGACGGAATGGTGATCGACAGCAGCATGACGAAATCGACGACGGTGCCGCCGACCGGCGCCTTGGCCAGGAAGGCGGCCAGCGACACGACGGCCACCGACACCGGGCTGGCGAGGATGCCCATCTGGCTCGCGATCGACGAGGCGGCCATCGGCCGCTCGGGCCGGATGTCGTTCTTGATCGCGACGTCGTAGATGATCGGCAGCATGGTGTAGACCACGTGTCCGGTGCCGCACAGGATCGTGAGCGTGCAGGTCGTGAACGGGGCCAGGATCGACACGTACCGGGGGTTGCGGCGCAGGACCTTCTCGGCCGCCTGCAACATCACCTCCAGCCCGCCCGAGGCCTGCAAGGTGGCTGACGCCGCGACCACCGCGACGATGGTGAGCATCACCTCCACCGGCGGCTTGCCCGGCGGCAGGTGGAATCCGAACACGAGGAGGACGAGGCCGATGCCTCCGAGGAGGCCCAGGGCGATGCCGCCCTTGCGCGCTCCGTAGAAGAGACACGCGAGGACGATGGCGAGTTGCAGCGTGAAGGACATGGCATGTCCGCGCCCGGCCTCCATTGCCGGGACGGCGGTTCCGTACGAGTTGCAAGGGTCCGGCTGGCCTCGCGGGCGCGGCAGGCCACCTGCTCGCTCCCGCCGGGCGCTGCTGCACCCGGCCGGCCGGGGAAACATCACCGCATCGGCTTCGGGTCTGCAGCCCTGTGGGGGGATGCGGGATGTGCTGTCGGGGCCTGCCTGCCAGGCCACCCGATCAACGCCTTCATTGTGGAGCCGCCGTTGCCCGAAGCCGTTGACAACCGTCAACGGCCGGGCGGCGCCGCATCAAGGCCGGGCCAGCACCTCGCGCAGCCGCCGCGCGAGTTCCTCGCGCCGGTACGGCTTGCTCAGGAGGTGGACGCCCTCGTCGACGCGGCCGCCGTGCACCACGCCGCCCTCGGCGTAGCCCGAGGTATAGAGCACCTTCAGCCGCGGCCGCAGTCGCGCCGCGTGTTCGGCCAGCTGCCGTCCGTTCATGCCCGGCATCACCATGTCGGTGAAGAGCAGGTCGATCGGCTCGCGGCCGCGGATGATCTCCAGGGCCCGTGCCGGGGTCTCCGCCGGCACCACGCGGTAGCCGAGGGCCACCAGCTGCTCGTGGGCGTAGCGCAGCACCATGCGGTCGTCCTCCACCAGCAGGATGGTTTCGTGCTGCCCCGGCGCCGGCGCCGCATCGGCCTCGGGCGGCGCCGCCACGCCGGCGTCCAGGGTGCGCGGCAGGAACAGCTTCACGGTGGTCCCCTGGCCCGGTTCCGAAGAGATGTCGACATGGCCTTCCGACTGCTTGGCGAAGCCGTACACCATCGCCAGGCCCAGTCCGATGCCCTTGCCCGGCACCTTCGTCGTGAAGAACGGCTCGAACACCCGCCGCAGGTGCTCCGGCGCGATGCCGGTACCGGTATCCGACACGGAGAGCACCACGTAAGCGCCGGCCTGCAGGCCGTGATGCAGCCGCGCCTCCTGCGCCGACACCTCGCGGTTGGCGGTGGCGATCGTCAGCCGCCCGCCCTGCGGCATGGCATCGCGGGCATTGACGCAAAGATTGAGCAAGGCGTTGTCGAGCTGGGCCGGGTCGACCAGCGCGCGCCACAGCCCGTCGGCCGGCGCCAGCACGATCTCGACGTGCGTGCCGAGCGTGCGCTGCAGCAGCGGTGCCATGTTCGCCACCAGTTCGTTGGCGTCGACGGCGCGCGGCTGCAGCGGCTGCTTGCGCGCGAACGCCAGCAGGTGGCGGGTGAGCTCCGCCGCGCGGTCGGCCGCCTGCACCACCATGCCGGCCAGCGCCGCCAGCCTCGGCTGCGCCGCCAGCTGCTCGGTGAGGAGTTCGGCGTTGCCCACGATCACCGTCAGCAGGTTGTTGAAGTCGTGCGCCACGCCGCCGGTGAGCCGCCCGAGCGAGTCCAGCCGTTGCGCCTGGCGCAGCTGCTCCTCCAGCGCGACGCGTTCGGTGATGTCGGCGATGCTGCCGATCATGCGCACCGGCGCGCCGTCGCTGCCGCGAATGACGTGCGTCCGCCCCGACACCCACGCATAAGTGCCGTCCCGACGGCGGAACCGGTAGTTCCCGGACCAGGCATCGGCGCCCGCCGCGACGGCCTGGCGCACGCCACCGATCGTCGCCTCGCGGTCGTCGGGATGGACGCCACGCGACCAGGACTCGATCGACGCCTGTCCCTCGTCGGGCCGGAACCCGAACAGCGTTTCGACGCCGGTGTTCCACCACAGCCGGTCGGCGCGCATGTCCCAGTCCCAGATGGCATCCTGCGTGCCCTTGGCCAGCAGCCGGAAGCGCTCCTCGCTGATGCGGATCGCCTCCATCGACAGCTTCAGGTCGTGCACGTCCGTGCACGTTCCCATCCACTTGACGACTCGCCCGCCCTGGTCGTGGTACGGCGTGCCGCGCACGATCATCCAACGGTATTCGCCGTCCGCGCGGCGCAGCCGGCATTCGACGGTGAAATCCTCCCGCGACGGCGCCGCGCGCGGCCGCGCGAGCTCCATGGCCTGCCGGTCGTCCGGATGCACGGCCTGCAGCCAGCCGGCGCCCGCGCTCTCCGCGGCACCCAGGCCCGTGTAGCCGATCCAGCGCTGGTTGCAATAGATGTTGCTGCCGTCCGGCGCGGCCATCCACACCATCTGCGGCATCGACTCGGCCAGCGCCCGCAGTTCCCGCTCGCTCTCGTGCAAGGCCTCGCGGTGGCGCCTGAGTTCGGTCACGTCCCGGAAGTAGACCGCCAGTCCGTCGGGGCTCGGATAGACGCGCACCTCGAACCATTTCGCGAGTTGCGGATAGAAGGCCTCGAAGCTGCGGGTGGCGTTCTCCGCCAGCGCGCGCTCGTAATGGTGCTGGAACGGGGTGCCGACCGCGGGCTGGAACTTGTCCCAGATGTTGCCGCCGAGCAGTTCGTCGCGGCTGCGCTCCAGGACGCGCTCGGCCGCCGCGTTGACGTAGGTGAACCGCCAGTGCCGGTCCAGCGTGAAGAAGCCGTCGGTGATGTTCTCGAGGGTGGCGGTGAGGCGCACGCCGAGGCTGCGGATCTGGGCTTCGGCGGCCTTCTGCCGCGAGATGTCCTGGATGGAGCCCTGCAGGCGCACGATCCGGCCGGCGGCGTCGCGCACCGCCTCGCCGCAGCAGCGCACCCAGATCCGGCGCCCCTTGGCCGTGTACTTCTCGGCCTCGAAGTCGTAGGACGTCCCGTCGCGTTCGCAGGTGCCGACCAGCCGGATCACGTCCTCGCGGTACTCGGGAGGAAAGTAGGCGAGTCCCTCCTCCAGCGTGGGCTGGTAGCCCGGGGGCACGTCATGGATGAGGCAGTTCTCGTCGGACCACGTGAGCTTGCGCTCCGGCAGCTCGATGGTCCAGCCGCCCACGCGCGCCGCTTCGCTGGCGATGCGCAGCAACCACGCATCGCGTTCGTGCGCCTGGCGCGCGACGCGCCGTTCGGTCACGTCGACCACGACGCCGACGCGCGCGGTCGCGACGCCGGAAGCATCGCACTCGACGTCGCCGCGGGCGTTCAGCCAGCGCACTGCCCCGTCGGGCCGGCGGATGCGGTAGTCCGTTTCCTCCCCCGCCCGGGCGGCGCAGGCGCGCTCGAACGCCGGCCGGTCCTCGGGCAGCACGAGGCGCCGCAGATGTTCGAGCGTTCCTTCGAACTGGCCGGCGTCGAGCCCGAACAGTTCGCAGGTTCCGTCGGACCAGGCCAGGCGGCCGGACCGCAGGTCCAGGCGCCAGCTGCCCATGCGCGCAATGCGCTGCGCGGCCAGCAACAGTGCGGCCTGTTCGCGCGGTCCGGCCGGCGATCGGTCGCTCATGCCGGCCGCACCGGCGCGAGGATCTCGCGCAGCTGCGCCAGGCGCGGCGGCTTGGCCAGGATGCCGTCGACTTCGCTGCCGTCGCCCTCCGCGCTGCCGGTGCTGCCCCAGCCGGTCAGCAGGATGACGCGGGTGGCGGGGCTGGCCTGCTTGACCAGGCGCGCGACTTCGCGCCCGTCCACGTGGGGCATGCCCAGGTCGGTGATCACGGCGTCGTAGCCTTGCCCTTGCGCCAGCGCCTGCCGGAAGGCCTCGACGCCGGCCTGCCCGCCCGCGGCGCTGTCCACGTGGTGGCCATCGAGCTGCACCATGTTCGTGAGCGACAGCAGCACCATCGGATCGTCATCCACCAGCAACACGCGCAGCGCGGCGGGCTGCGGCGGGTCCGCCTGGCGCGCTGCGTCCGGCGGCGGCGCATCAGGTTCCAGCCCGCCGGTCGCGGGCAAGGTGAACGCGAACAGCGTGCCGCCCCCGGGTGCACTTTCCGCGCGGATGCTGCCGCCGTGGCGCTCCACGATGCGGCGCGCCTGCGCCAGGCCAGTTGCTTCGCCACCGGCGCCGGGCCGGCGTTCGAACGACTGGAACAGCCGGTCCGCAGCCTTCGGGTCGAAGCCGCTGCCGTTGTCGGCGACCCGGATCTCCCAGCCGCCATCCGTGGCCGCGCCCTCGACGCGGATCACCGCCTTCGCGCGCTCACGGCTGGAGTGCAGCGCGTTGGCGAGCAGGTCCGCCAGCACCTGCTGCAGCAGCGAGGCATCGCCGGCCACCGTCGGCAGCTCGCCCGTGATCCATTCGACGTGGCGGTCCTCGGCCTGGTCCTGCACGAAACGCCGCGCCCGCGCCAGGGCGTCGGCCAGGGCCACCGGTCGCCGCTCGATCGGGTGGACGCCGAGCCGGGCGAACGCCAGTACCTCGTGCACCAGGCGGTTGCCGCGCAAGCTGGTGGCGGCGATCCGCTCCAGGTAATGCCGCTCCCGGTCGTCGAGCTTGGTCGCGGCCGTGCGTGACAAGGCCGCCGCGAAGCCCTCGTTGACCTGCATCACGGCCTGCAGGTCATGGGCGAGGCGTCCCGCGAAGCGATCGAATTCGGCGCGGACTTCCTCGAGTTGCCGGCGCGAATCCGCCAGGTCGCGGTGCAGGCGCGCGTGCTCCAGCCGCAAGGCGCGGTCTCCATGATTCATTCCAGTCCCTGTATTTCTTCTCGCACCAGCTTACCCGCGCGGCCGGCCGGCCGCCGCCGGTGGAACCCGGATCCGTGGCGGGGTTGCGCGGGCAGCGTGCGGTATTTCCGCCCCCGGCCCCGCGTGCCGGCCTCGCGGATGGTATCGGCCACGAGTGCCGGAGTGACAATGCGCGCATGGACCCCGCTGCCGACCCGCTGCCCGACGACGACCGGCCGATCGCGTACATGCAACGCACGCGCGACTGGTACCTGGCGCTCGGCTACGGCAATCCCTACCGCTGGGCGCACCACGCCGAGGTGCCGTTCCAGCCGCTGGGCAAGCCGCTGGCGCAATGCACGGTGGCGATCGTCACGACGGCAGTGCCGTTCGATCCGGCCAAGGGGCCGCAAGGCCCCGGCGCGCCGTACAACGGCGCGGCGAAGTTCCACGAGGTCTATTCGGGCGACACGGCCGGGGACCACGACCTGCGCATCGCGCACGTCGCGATCGACCGCCGGCACACCTCGATGGAGGACAGCGGGGCCTGGTTTCCGCTGCCGGCGCTGCGGCGGGCGGCGGCGGCCGGCCGCATCGGGCGCGTCGCGCCGCGCTTCCATGGTGCGCCCACCAACCGCAGCCAGCGCCGCACCGTCGAGGTCGACGCGCCGGAGATCGTCGCGCGCTGTCGCGCGGACGGCGTGGACGCCGCGCTGCTGGTCGCGAACTGCCCGGTCTGCCACCAGACGCTGGGCCTGGCCGCGCGACAGCTCGAAGCGGCCGGCATCGCCACCGTCGTGATGGGCTGCGCCAAGGACGTCGTCGAACACGTGGGAGTGCCGCGCCTCCTGTTCAGCGACTTTCCGCTGGGCAACGCGGCCGGCAAGCCCCACGATGCCGCGTCGCAGGCGGCGACGCTGGAGCTGGCGCTGCGCCTGCTCGAGTCGGCGCCGGCACCGCGCACCACCGTGCAGTCGCCGCAGCGCTGGAGCGAGTCGGCCGAGTGGAAGCAGGACTACTGCAACCCGGCTCGCGTGGGCGCGGACGAACTGGCGCGCCTGCGCGCCGAATTCGATGCCGCCAAGGTCGAGGCGCGATCGCAGCGCTGAACCGCCGCGCCAGGCCGGTCCCCGCATCCTGGTCCTACGGCCAGCCCGGCCCCCGGCTGACGCCGGGCTGGCGCGGCGCGCCGGACCATGGTTCCTTCTCGCATCCCCTGAAGGAGTACCCATGGCCAAGGAAAAGACAGACGAAACCGGACAACTGAACCACGACCGCTCCCTCGCCGGCGACCACCCGGTCGGCACCGGCGTCGGCATCGCCGGCGGCGCGGTGGCGGGCGCGACCGCAGGCGCGGCGATGGGCGGCCCGGTGGCCGCGGTCGTCGGCGGGGTGATCGGCGCCGTCGCCGGCGGACTGGTCGGACGCGGCGCCGCCGAGGCCGCAAACCCCGAGCCGCAGGATTTCCAGCACGAACACAACGTCGGCAAGGGCGTCGGGGTCGGCGGCGGCGCCGCGGCCGGCGCGATGGCCGGCGGCAGCCTCGGCGGACCGGTGGGCGCCGGCGTCGGCGCGGTGGTGGGCGCCGTCGCCGGCGGGGCCGCCGGCAAGGGCGCGGCCCACGCGGTGAACCACGACGAGGAAGACGCGTACTGGCGCGAAAACCACGTCCGCGAGCCGTATTACGACCCCGAGCGCACGTACGACGACTACGGCCCGGCCTATCGCATGGGGTGGGAGAGCCGCGCGCGCTACGACCAGGGCAACTTCGACAGCTATGAGCCGTCCTTCCGCAACGACTGGGACGAGTCGTACCGCGGCCAGTCGCGCCTGACCTGGGCCGAAGCGCGGCATGCGGCCCGCGCCGGGTGGGAACGCTTCGAGCGAAAGCTCCCCGGCGACGCGGACGGCGACGGCCGCTGAGCCGCGTCACAACCGTACCGATGGCCGATTCGCCCAGACTGCTCCGGCTCCAGGCCGGCACGCTGCGCCTCGACGTGGCGCCCGATGCCGGGGGCTCCATCGCCCGCTTCGAAGGCACGTGGGACCGGGGCGGCCGGCAAGGCCGGGTCGACTGGCTGCGGCCGGCCAGCGAGCAAGGCCTCGCGCGGCGCAATCCGCTGGCGATGGCCAGCTTCCCCCTGGTGCCCTTCTGCAACCGCATCCGTGACGGGCGCGCCAGCTTCGAGGGACGCGACATCCGCATGCCGCCCAACCATCCGGGCGATCCGTCGTCGCCGCATCCGCTGCACGGCATCGGCTGGCTGCGGCCCTGGACCGTGACGCTGGCGGGCGGCCACCACGCATCGCTGCGCCTGGAGGAGCCCGCCAGCGCGGCCTGGCCGTGGCGCTTTGCCGCCGAGCAGCACCTGGAGCTCACGGACCAGGCCCTGCGGGTCACCATGACCGTCACCAACCACGACACGGCAGCGATGCCGGTGGGCATCGGGCACCACCCGTATTTTCCGCACCCGCCCGGCACGCGCCTGACCAGCCCGGCCGCAGCCATGTGGATGGGCGACTCGCAGGTGATGCCGACGACGCTCGAGGCCAACGACGTCGTGGCCCGGTTGCGCGAAGGCGTGGTGCTGGCCGACCTCGACCTGGACAACAACTTCGTCGGCTGGGAGCACCGCACGCTCGTCGAATGGCCGCTCGACCAGCACGGGCCGCGGCGCAGCCTGGTGATGGAGGCGCACCCGCCGCTGGACTACTTCGTGCTGTACTGCCCGCGCGGCTACGACCACTTCTGCGCCGAGCCGGTGAGCCAGTGCACCGACTGGCTCAACCTGCTGCCGCACTACGGCCGCGGGCCGCTCGGCGGCGCGCGCCTCGCGCCCGGCGAGACGCTGGAGGCGCGTTTCACGCTCGCGCCGCGCTGGGAATAGCCCGGCGGGCCGAGACCCGCTTCCGGCGCGACGCCGGGCCCAGCCGGACAAGGGAAAGCACCAATGCCTGCCGCTGAGGCAGCGCAACAGTCGGTGAACAAGGCAACAAGCGGCTGCGCGCGAGAGCGTCTGCTTCGTCCGACATCGCGTGTCGGTCCGAACCCCAGCAGTGGACGGGTCTGGCGCCTACACGGCGCCGGCGGACGCCCCCGGACCATACGCCCATGAAAATCCTCAGCCTCATCCATGTCATGGTCGCGCAGGCCTTCTATCGCTGGGCGATGCGCGAGATCAACCCGCTGCACCCCGACCTGCCGCGCATCATGCTGCGGCAGCAGGAGCTCGCGGACAAGGCGCGGCGGATGTTCCCGGTCGGCAGTTATTCGCGGTGACGCCTCGCGTGTTGAGGCGGACAGCCGAACGCAAAAGCCGCAGAGATCACGCAGAAGCCGCAAAAAATCAGAGGGAAAGATGAGAGACGGGGATCGCCCTCGTTCCTTCCAACTTTCTGCGGCTTCTGCGCAACTTTTGCGGCTTCTGCGTCCGGCTGTTGGGTTTACTTCTTCCGAGCCGCGATCGCCTTCTCGGCCGTGTTCACCAGGTCGGCACCCACGGTCTTCTTCCACTTCTCGTAGACCGGCCGCGTCGCCTTGACGAACGCCTCGCGCTCAGCCGGCGACAACTGGGTCACCGTCACGCCCATGCCGGCCACTTCCTTGAGCAGCGGCTTGTCGGCTTCCACCAGGCCCTTGCGCGCCAGCGCGATCTCCTGCCTGCCGGCCTCGATCGCCGCCTCGCGCACGATCTTCTGGTCGGCCGGCGTCCACGAGTTCCAGATCTCCTTGTTCACCACGAAGATGAGCGGGTCCGTGACGTAGCCCCAGGTGGTCACATACTTCTGCCCCACCGTGTGCATCTTCAGGATCGTGAACAGGAACATCGGGTTCTCCTGTCCGTCCACGGCGCCGCTGGCCAGCGCCGGTTGCGCGTCGGCCCAGCTCATCTGGGTCGGGTTGGCGCCCAGCGCGTTGAACGTGTCGGAAAACAGCGGCGAGCCGACCACCCGGATCTTCATGCCTTTCAGGTCTTCTGGTGACTTGATGGCGCGCTTGGAGTTGGTGAGCTCGCGCGTGCCGTTCTCGCCCCAGGCGAGCGGCACCACGCCGGCCTTCTCGACCACCTGGAAGATCTTCTTGCCGACCTCGCCCTGCGTCAGCGCGTCCACGGCCGCGTAGTCTGGCATCAGGAAGGGCATCGAGAACAGGTTCAGCTCCTTGACCTGCGGCGACCAGTTGATGGTCGAGCCGATGGCCATGTCGATCACGCCCTGGCGCAGCGCGCTGAACTCGCGGGTCTGGTCGCCCTGGATCAGCGACACGCCCGGGTACAGCTTGATGTTGATGCGGCCCTGGGTGCGCTCCTTGACCAGGTCGGCCCAGATCTTGCCGGCCATGCCCCACGGCGTCGGCGGGCCCAGCACCAGGGACATCTTGTATTCGGGCTTGTAGGCAGCCTGCGCCATGGCGCCGGTGCCGAAGGCGAGCGCGGTGGCGGCGATGGCCAGGCCAAGGACGGTGCGGCGGAATTTCATCGGTGGTCTCCTTCGGGGGTGAATGAAGTTGCGGGGAGAAAGTCAGTAGCCGAGCTGGTGCGGCAGCCAGGTGGCCAGCGGCGGCCAGGCGATCACGGCCACCATCACCAGGAACATCGAGAACAGCATCCAGCCGACCCAGCGCACCGTGTCCTCCATCGGCACGCGCGCGATGCGGCACGACACCATGAGGTTCACGGCCAGCGGCGGCGTGAACTGGCCCAGCGCCACCTTCAGCGTGAGGATCACGCCGAACCAGACCACGTCCCACTGGTAGTGGTGCACGATCGGCAGCAGCAGCGGCACGAAGATCAGGAAGATCGAGATGCCGTCCAGGAACATGCCCAGCGTGACCAGCATCAGGATCAGCAGCGACAGCACGCCGTATTCGCCGAGCCCGGAATTGACGATGGCGCGGGTCAGCGGATCGATCACCCCCAGCGTCGACAGCGAATAGGCAAAGATGCCTGCCAGCGACACCACCAGCAGGATCACCGCCGACAGTTCGCCCGATTCGCGCAGGATCACGAACAGGTCGCGCACGCGGATCGTCTGGTGCACCACCATGCCGACGAACAGGCCGTAGAACACGGCGACGACGGCCGCCTCCGTCGGCGTGAACCAGCCGGCGCGCATGCCGCCCAGGATCAGCACCGGGGCGGCCAGCCCCCACACCGCCTCGCGCAGGCTCTTCCAGAACGGGGGCCGCGGCAGGCTCGCCTCCTGCGCGCCCATCTTGTGGCGACGCGCCATCCACACGGCGGGGATCATCAGCGCGAGGCCGGCCATGACCCCTGGCACCATGCCGGCGGCGAACAGCGCCGGCACCGAGGCGCCCGGCACCAGCACCGAGTAGACGATGAACGCCACCGACGGCGGAATCAGGATGTCGGTGGCCGCGGCGGCGCCGACCACGCTGGCCGAGTACGCCGGCGGATACCCGGCGCGGCGCATCGCGGCGATCATCACGCCGCCCACCGCCGCCGCGTTGGCCGGCCCCGAGCCGGAGATGCCGCCCAGGAACATCGCCACGCCGATCGCCACCAGCGGCAGCATGCCGGGCCCGCGGCCGACGATCGCGGTGGCGAAGTTCACCAGCCGCAGCGCCACGCCGGAGCGGTCGAAGATCGAGCCGACCAGCACGAACATCGGGATCGCCAGCAGCGGGTACTTGCCCAGGCCCGCATAGAAGTTCTGGGGCACGGCCAGCAGGCCGAACCACTGGACGTCGCGGTTGGCGATGGCGATGCACACGGCGCCGGCCAGGCCCAGCGCGGCACCGATCGGCACGCCCGCGAAGAGCATGACGACGAAGGCGACGAACAGGAGCGTGGTGATCATGCCTGGCGCTTCCGGCGGATGAACAGGCCCAGGGCACGCCCGGCGATCGCCACCGACATCACCGGCAGCCAGATCGTGTACCACCACTGCGGCACGCCGATGCCCGGCGAGGTCTCGCCATAGGTGAAGTCGTCGTACACCATGCGCGTGCTGAGCACCGCGATCAGCGCGAACAGCAGGAACACCATGGCCGCGCCGAACATCGCCAGCGCCCGCTGGCGCGCGGGTGACCCGTTGTCGGCGAAATACTCGATGCGGATCTGCAGGTTGCGGGCCACCGAAGCCGAACCGGCGACCAGCGCCAGCACGATCATCAGGAAGACCGAGAACTCCTCGGTCCAGGCGAACGACTGGTCGGTGAAATAGCGCACCAGCACGTTGGCGAACGTGATCAGCGCCAGCAGCCCCATCACGACGACGGTGAGCCAGTCCTCGATGGCCAGGGGCACGCGGGTGGGCTCTTCGATGCCGGCCGGATCGGGCAGTTCACCGGGGACGGGCGGGAGGTCGGGGGACACGGACATGAACGGACGCAAGGTTAGGCCGGCGGCGATCGGCTGGCCATAGTGGATATCTCTAGCGCGGCGACTGCGACAGCGATCGCGCCGCGGCCACGATGTCGGGGGCGGTCACCCGCGACTGGGCTTCGAGCACCGGCGCGTAGCCGACCGGGATGCGGGGGGCGCCCAGGCGCATCACGCGGCAGCCGGTCGCCTCTGCGGCGGTGGCTGCGATCTCGGCGCCGAAACCGGCGGCCTGCACCGCCTCGTGCACCACCAGCAGCCGGCCGGTGCGGGCGCAGGATTCGAGCACGGCAGCGCGATCCCAGGGCCAGATGCTGCGCAGGTCGATCAGGTCGCATTCGATCCCGCCGGCGGCGAGCTGCTCGCAGGCTTCGGCGCAGGCCTGCACCTGGCGGCTCCAGCTCACCATCGTCAGCGCATCGCCGCGACGCACCACGCGGGCCGTGCCGAGCGGCACCGCCTGGGCCTCGTCGACCTCGCCGGTCGCGCCCCACAAGGTCTTGTGCTCCATGTAGACGACCGGGTCGCCGCTGGCCAGCGCGGCCCGCAGCATCGAATAGTTGTCCTGCGGCGTCGCGGGACAGACCACGACCAGCCCCGGCATGTGCGCGAACCAGCTCTCCAGCGATTGCGAGTGCTGCGCCGCCGACGAATCCCAGATCCCGACCGGCATGCGCACGACCATGGGCACCCGCCCCTGGCCGCCGAACATGAAGCGGTTCTTGGCGGCCTGGTTGACCAGTTCGTCCATGGCGCACAAGGCGAAGTCCACCACCCGCATCTCCACCACCGGCCGCAGGCCGGCCAGCGCCATGCCGACGCCGGCGCCGAGGATGGTGGCCTCGCTGATCGGGGTGTCGATCACCCGCTGCGCCCCGAAGCGCTCCTGCAGCCCGCGGTATTGGCCGAAGATGCCGCCGCGCCCCACGTCCTCGCCGAGCACCACCACGGCGCCATCGGCGTCCATCCCGCGCTGCAGCGCCAGCGCCGCGGCCTGGGCATAGGTCATCAGCGCCATTGGCCGGCTCCCGTGTCCTGGACGTCCTGGTACGCCGCGGCGGGTTGCGGCCACGGCGCCGCGTCGGCAGCCGCCAGTGCCGCCGCGACCTCCTGCGCCGCCTCGCGGTCGCAGGCGTCGAGCGTGGCCGCGTGCGTTCCCGCCAGCGCCAGGTATCGACGGCGCGCGCTGACGATCGGATCGCGCTCGAGCGCCGCCTGCACTTCGGCCGGATCGCGATAGGCCGCGGGGTCGACCGAGACATGGCCCTTGATGCGGTAGGTCAGCGCGTGCAGCAGGCGCGGTCCGTCGCCGCCGCGCACCTCGCGCACCAGCCTGCCGGCCTCCTCGTGCACGGCGAGCACGTCGTTGCCGTCCACCTGCACCGCTTCGATGCCGACGCTGCCGGCGCGCGCGGCCGCGCCGTCGCCAGCCGTGACCGGGCCGCTGGCGGTGGTCGCGCTCCAGCGGTTGTCCTCGCAGACGAACAGCACCGGCAGCCGGTACACCTGGGCCCAGTTGAGCGCCTCCAGGAACGGGCCGCGGTTGATCGCGCCATCGCCGAAGAAGCAGGCGGTGATCGCCTCGCGGCCCTGCAGCTTCTGCGCATGGGCCGCGCCCACGGCGATCGGCAGGCCGGCGGCCACGACGCCGTTGGCGCCCAGCATGCCCACCGAGAAATCCGCGATGTGCATGGAGCCGCCCTTGCCGCCGTTGTAGCCCGGCGCCTTGCCGAACAGCTCGCACATCATGCGCAGCGGGTCGGCGCCCTTGGCCAGCGTGTGGCCGTGGCCGCGGTGGGTGGAGGTGAGATAGTCGTCGCGGCGCAGGTGGGCGCAGACGCCGGCCGCGACCGCCTCCTGCCCGGTGGAAAGATGCAATGGCCCGCGCACCTTGGCGGCCGTGCCGGCCGTGGTGCCGAAGGCGCTGACACCGCCCTGGCTGGCTGCTTCGGCCGCGTTCTCGAACGCCCGGATGCGCACCATCGTGCGGTACAGCGCCGCCAGCGCCGGTGCCGGATCCTCCATCAAGATGCCGCTCCTCCAGTCATGGATGAGCATCGAGTATAGGTCCGTACCTTTGGACGCTACTGCGGGCCAGGCCCTCCCATCAGCCGGGACACGCCTTCCAGCAGCACGTCGGCGCCCGCCGGCTTGGTCAGGTGCAGGTCGAAGCCGCTGCGCCGTGCCATGAGGACGTCATCGGCCTGGCCGTAGCCGGTGAGCGCGATCAGCCGGCAGCGCGCGCCCTGCGGATGCGCCCGGACCAGCCGCGCCAGTTCGTAGCCGCTCATGCCCGGCAGCCCGATGTCCAGCAACGCCACTTGCGGTGCGTGCCGCTCGACCAGCGCCAGCGCGGCGTCCGGCTCGTAGGCCACGTGCACCTCGTAGCCGCTGATTGCCAGCAGCGCCGCGGTGGTGTCCGCCGCATCGCGGTTGTCGTCGACCACCAGCACCTTGCCGGCGCCCGGCGCGGCCGGCGGCGGTCCGGGCTCTTCGCGGGGCGCCGGCGCCGACGCGAGCGGCAGGCGCACGCGCACCGTCGCACCGCATTCCGGGCCATCGCTCTGCGCCGCGACGCTGCCGCCGTGCATCTCGACCAGGCTCCTGACGATGGCCAGTCCGAGCCCCAGGCCGCCGCGCGACCGGTCCTGCGCCTGGCGCGCCTGGAAGAACGGTTCGAACGCGCGCTGCAACACCTCGGGCGCCATTCCCGCGCCGTCGTCGGCGACCGTGACTTCCACCGAGTCGCCGGCCCGATGCGACTCCAGCGCGATCCGGCCGTGCTCGCCGGTGAACTTCACGGCGTTGCCCAGCAGGTTGCCAAACACCTGCGCCAGCCGCGCTTCGTCGCCGGAAACCCAGGCCTCGGCCACATCGCCGTGGACCTGCGTGTGCAGCGTTCGTGCGCCCAGCACGGGCCGGATCGCCTCGGCCGCGCGCTGCACGAGGTCGGCCACGCGCAGCGGCTCCATGCGCATGGCCAGCCGCTTGCCGGTGATGCGCGACAGGTCGAGCAGGTCATCGACCAGGCGCGTCATGTGGGCGAGCTGGCGCTCGACGATGCGTCGCTGGGGCGCCGTGGCCTCGTCGCCCTTGAGCGCCATGAGCTGCAGCGCCATCGAGATCGGCGCCAGCGGGTTGCGCAGTTCGTGGCCAAGGATGGCGAGGAATTCGTCCTTGACGCGGCCGGCCTCCTGTGCCGCCTGCAGCGCATCCGTCACCTGCCGCAGCAGCGCCTCGCGCTCCGCCTGCCCCGCCTGCAGTTCGCGCATGAAGCGCTCGCGCTGCTCCGAAGCCGCGGCCAGGGCGGCGCCGACCTCGTCGAGCTCCGCCACCGCCAGCGGCGAGTGTTCGACCCGCTCGCCCCGGCCGAGCGCGGCGGCTGCCTGTTTCAGGGAATCGATCGGCTGGGTGACATTGCCGGCGAAGTAGCGGCCGAGCCAGGCGGAGAGCGCCAGCGACGCCAGCAGGCCGGTCAGCACGGCGAGCGCGGGCCCGACCGCGGTGGCGATCGCCTCGGCCGCCGGGATGGCGACCGCCACCGCCCAGCCCGAAGCGGCCAGCCGGGTATAGCCGGTGTGGCTCTGGTCGCCCTCCAGGGTGGTCGTCACGCCCATGCCTTCCGGCCGGCCGGTGGCGAGCATTGCCTGCAGGCTGGGCGAGGCGCGCGAGCTGGAGCTTGGCCGGGTGCGCGCAACGCGGCCGCCGCTCTGGTCGAACACTGCCACGACCCAGGTCGCCGGCACCGACTGGCGTTTGAGCACGTTCAGGACCCGGTCCGTCGGCAGCACGGCGGTGAGGACATAGGTCCCGCCGGCCTGCACCGGCACGCGGACCGCGAATGCCAGCCCCGGCTGCGAACCCCGGGTGACCACGCCGACCACGGGCCGGTCGAGGGCAAGGGCCTGGCCGACGCTCTCGGGCTCCACCGGTCCCGGGTCCGGAGCGCCGAACGGCCGCGTGGTGCGAAAGAGGACCTGCCCTTGCCGGTCCATCAGCACCATGGCACGCCAGCCTTCCTGCCGTGCCACACGCGATGCCATGCGATAGAACGCCTCGAATTCGGCAAGACGCAGTTCGTCGCTCTGGCCGAGCGTGCGCAGTGCCGCGATGGCGGCGTTCAGGTCCGCGTCCACCGCGCTGGCCAGGGCGCGCGACAAGGCCATCGCGGAGCGCTGCGTCGCCTGCTGCCGCTCGTCCACCAGGTAGGCGAGCGCCAGCGCCACCATGACGGCCAGCGGCAGCAGCCCGCTGGCCGCAAGCAGGAACAGCCGCCACTTGAGCTGGCGAGCGGCAGCTGGAGCGACCGGCGACGGTACTGAAGGTGCCATGGACCTCCGCTTTCGGTGGCGGATACCGGAACCGGCGCCACACTCAGCCATGGTACCGGAGGGGCCTGCGGGCCACGCGCCGCACCGGAGCGGACCCTGGCCCATGGCACCATTCGGTACTTCTTTTTCTTTTCTGGCCGCCGGCAGGCGGCGTCGGAGGCAAGCCATGGACACCGCGCAAGCGCTGCGGGCGCTGCAGGAACGACTTGGACCGCGCGGCTACCTGCCCGGCCAGGAGACCGACGAGCGCTACCTCGTCGATATCAAGGGCACCCGCGGCGCCATGCCGCTCGCGGTGCTGCGGCCTGCCAGCACGCAGGAGGTCTCGGGCGCGCTCGCGCTGTGCCACGCCGCCGGCATTCCCGTCGTGACGCAGGGCGGCCGCACCGGGCTCGTGCAGTCGCACGTCCCGTGCGAGGGCGAGATCGTGCTGTCGCTGGAGCGCATGAACGCGATCGAGAACATCGATTCCGACGCGGCCATGGCCACGGTGCAGTCGGGCGTCGTGCTGCAGGCGCTGCAGGAACGCCTCGACGCCGAGGGCCTCATGTTCCCGCTGGACCTCGGGGCGCGCGGCAGTTGCACCGTCGGCGGCAACATCTCGACCAACGCCGGCGGCAACCGCGTGATCCGCTACGGCATGACGCGGGACCTGGTGGTCGGCCTGGAGGCGGTGCTCGCCGACGGCACGGTGCTGGACGGCCTGAAGCCCCTGGTCAAGAACAACACCGGGGTCGACCTGAAGCAGCTGTTCATCGGCAGCGAAGGCATCCTCGGCGTCGTCACGCGCGCCGTGCTGCGCCTCGTGCCCAAGCCCGGGGAGCGCACCGTGGCCCTCTGCGCACTGGGAAGCTTCGGGCAGGTGCGCGGGCTGCTGCGGCAGGCGCGCCAGCGCCTCGGCGGCGAGCTCACGGCGTTCGAGGTGATGTGGGACTCCTACTTCTCGCGCGCGGTGCGCATCGCCGGCAAGGCCGCCCCGCTGCCGGCGGGACAGCCTTATTACGCGCTCATCGAGGCCTCGAGCGCGGGCGCCGGCGGCGCCGCCAGCCTCGAGGACCTGCTGCAGCAGGTGCTGGAGGACGGCACCGTGTCGGATGCCGTGATCGCGAAGTCGGGGGCCGAGAACGAGGCGCTGTGGAAACTGCGCGACATCTCGGTGGAAGTGACGCGCAGCCTGATGCCGGCGGTGCCGTTCGACGTGAGCCTGCCGATCCCGGCGATGGAGGCGTTCGTTCCGGCGTTCGAGGCCGCCGTGCGCACCATCGACCCGCGCTGCGACACCGTCGTGTACGGCCATCTCGGCGACGGCAACCTGCACCTGGGCGTGCACCAGCCGCCGGACCGCCCGGAGACTTTCCAGGCGATCCAGGAAGCGGTGTACGGGCTGGTCGGCGAATACGGCGGCTCGATCTCCGCCGAGCACGGCATCGGCGTGTCCAAGCGCGAGTTCCTGCCGCATTCGCGCAGCCGCGAGGAGATCGCCGCGATGCATGCGCTGAAGAACGCCCTCGATCCGAAGCACCTCCTCAATCGAGGGCGGGTGCTGGAGCACCGCGCCGCGCCGTGAAGCGCGCGCCGGGGCAGTCGCTCGTTCTCATTTCGCCGGCAGCCCACGACGAAAGTTCTCCCCGGCACCTTGCCGCCGGTCAAGCGCGCGACATGCAACCGGCAAAACGCCGATGACAAGCCGGCGCAAATGAACGGACAATTCGCGCCGCCTACCGAGGACCTCGAACCATGCTGAATCGCCGTGAACTCCTGGCTGCCGGTGCAGCCGCCGCCGCCTCCACCTTCGCGCCCGCCGCGCTGGCGCAGGCCTTCCCCTCCAGGCCCGTGAAGATCGTCGTGCCGTGGACCGCCGGAGGAACCGGCGACATCCAGGCGCGCCTGATCGGGCAGCACATGTCGCAGACGCTCGGCCAGCCGGTGGTCGTCGAGAACAAGCCGGGCGGCGGCACCGTCATCGCCACCGCGCTGGTGGCGAAGGCGCCGGCCGACGGCCACACCTTGCTGCTGATGGCGAACAGCTTCGTGATCAACGCCAAGCTGCATGCCAGCCTGCCTTACGACGGCATCAGGGCCTTCGACAGCGTCGCCTGCCTGACGAACTCGCCGCAGGTGATCGCCGTCAACGCCGCGAGCCCGTACAAGAGCTTCAAGGACTGGGTCGACGCCGCCAGGGCCAAGCCCGGCACGATCTCGTACGCCACGGTCGGTCCGGCCACGACGCAGCACATCGCCGGCGAGATGCTGCAGCGCGCCGCCGGGATCAAGCTGATCTACACGCCGTTCGGCGGCGGCGCCCCGGCGGTGCAGGCCGTGCTGGCCGGCCACGTCGACACGGTGCTGGCCAACCTGTCGGAGATGAACAGCTTCCTCGAGGCCGGCAAGATGCGGCCGCTGGCCGTCACGACGCTGCAGCGCCTGGAGTCGCTGAAGAACGTGCCTACGGTGGCCGAATCCGGCATCGCGGGCTACGAGGCCGCCGCGTGGTTCGGGCTGGTGGCGCCCAAGGGCACGCCGGCCGACGCGGTCGCGAAGATCGCCGACGCCGCCAGGAGAGCGATGGCGGATGCCGAGGTCAGGAAGAAGCTGCAGGCGATCGGCCTCGATTCGTACCTGATGGACCCGCCGAAGTTCGCGGCCCATATCGCCGACCAGTTCGCCAGGTACTCCAAGGTGATCGACGAGGCCGGCATCAAGGCGTAGGCAGGCAATGATCGAATCGCTCACCGACCGCCAGCAGGCGGTCATGGAATTCCTCGCCGGCGCCCAGCCGGCGATGCTCGACCTGCTGCAGCGCATCGTCGACATCGACTCCGGCAGCTACCACAAGGCGGGGGTCGACGCGGTGGTCGCCGAGCTGCGCGGCTGGCTGGTGCAGCACGGCGTCTCCTGTGAAGTGCATCGCAACGAGACCGCCGGCAACTGCCTGCGGGCGGCGGTGCCGGGGGCGCAGGCGGGCAAGCCGGTGCTGCTGATGGGCCATTGCGACACGGTGTTCCCCGAGGGCACTGCGGCCCAGCGGCCGTTCCGCATCGAAGGCGACCTGGCCTACGGTCCGGGCGTAGCCGACATGAAGGCCGGTCTCGTCGTCAACTCGTTCGTGCTCGCCGCGTTCGCGCAGGCCGGGCTGCGCGTGCCGCTGGTGGGCCTGTACACCGCCGACGAGGAGATCGCCTCGCCGGCCTCGCGCTCCTTCATCGAAGCGCACGCGACCGACGCCCGCGCCGTCTTCAACGGCGAGCCGGGCCGGCCCAGCGGCAACGTGGTGACGGGTCGCAAGGGCGCGATGTTCGTCGACTGCGAGGTGACCGGCATCCCCGCGCACTCGGGCGGCAACCACCACGAAGGCGCCAGCGCCATCGAGGCGATCTGCCGCAAGGTGGTGCAGCTGCATGGGCTCACCGACTACGAATCGGGCACCACCGTGAACGTCGGCCTGATCAAGGGCGGCAGTTCCGTCAACACGGTGGCCCCATGGGCCAGCGCCTCGATCGACGTGCGCTACAAGACCACCGAGGCGATGGAAGCCGTCAAGGCGAAGCTGGCGGCGATCATGGGCCAGGTAGAGGTGCCCGGCACCTGCGGGCACATCACGCAGCAGCGCTACTTCCTGCCGTTCGTGCAGTCCGCCGCAAGCAATGCCCTGTTCGAGGCCTACGTCGATTCCGCCCGCGCCATCGGGTTTGCCGCCGGCGGCGAATACAGCGGCGGCTCGGCGGACTCCGGCTTCACCGCGGCCGCCGGCGTGCCGACGCTGTGCGGCACCGGCCCGGTCGGCGGCAAGGTCCACACGGCCGACGAATGGCTCAAGGTCGGCACGATGGTGCCGCGGGCGCAGGCGATCGCGCTCACGGCCTTACGACTGTCACGCTGAAAACCGTTGCAATCCTGCGGGAATGACCCGATTGCTGCACCGCAGCGCCCTCGGCTACAACGTCCAGGCTTTCTTCACTTCCATCATGCGCACACGTACCTTCCTGCTCTCCTTCGTCGCCGCCGCCGCGGCCTTCGTGTCCTCCCACTCGCTCGCCGCCTACCCGGACAAGCCGATCCGGCTGGTCGTTCCGTCCGCTCCCGGCGGCGCGCCCGACGTGCTGATGCGCAGCCTGGCCCAGCAGATGTCCGTCCAGATGGGCGTGCCGATCGTCATCGACAACAAGCCGGGTGGCTCGTACGTGATCGGCACGATGGACGTGGTGAAGGCCGCGCCGGACGGCTACACGCTGGGCTACGGCAACATCGTGTCGCTGGCGACCAACCGCGGCCTGATGTCGAACATCCCGTACGACCTCGACAAGGACCTCACGCTGATCGGCAACTCGTTCAAGGTCGTCAACATGATGATCGTGAACAACGACCTGCCGGTGAAGAACGTCAAGGAGCTGATCGCCTACGCCAAGAAGAACCCGGGCAAGATCGCGTTCGGCTCCGGCGGCAACGGCACCACCGACCACCTCGGCGTGGAACTGTTCAAGTCGATGACCGGCACGCACCTGCTGCACGTGCCGTACAAGGGCACCTCCTCGGCGCTGACCGACCTGCAGGGCGGGCAGATCCAGCTGATGATGTCCAACACGCCGCTGGCCGGCCCGCCGGCCCAGGCCGGGCGCGTGCGGCCGCTGGCCGTATCGTCCAGGACCCGCTCGCCTTCGTACCCCGACATCCCGACGCTCGACGAAGCAGGCGTCAAGGGCTTCGAGGTGATCTCCTGGGGCGGCCTGATCGGGCCACCCGGCATGCCCAAGGACATCGTGGAACGCATCAACAAGGAGATGCGCGCCGCCCTGGCCAGCCAGGCCGTCAAGGACCGCTACAAGGTGCTCGGCGCCGAGCCGGACCCGAGCTCCCCCGAAGAGTTCCGCGAGCACGCGCGCCGCGAGACGGTGAAGTGGGCCCAGGTGATCAAGTTCTCCGGCGCCAAGGTCGATTGACGCACCGGCTCGGCGCCGACGGCGCCTGATGCCTGTCCGCGACGGCGGCCGCTGCGGCGGCCACCGGTCGCGGCTTCCTTTTTTCTTCTCTCCCGCAGCAGCCATGCAACAAGAGCACTACGACCTCCTGATCCGCCACGCCACCATCGTGGACGGCAGCAACGCGCCGCGCTTCGCCGGCGACATCGGCATCCGCGGCGACCGCATCGCCCGAATCGGCGACCTGGCCGGCGCCCGCGGCGACGTCGAGATCGACCTCGCCGGGCGCATCGCCGCGCCCGGCTTCATCGACGCCCACACCCACGACGACCGGGCGATGCTGTCCGACCCCGACATGGCGCCCAAGGTCAGCCAGGGCGTGACCACGGTGGTCGGCGGCAACTGCGGGATCTCGCTGGCGCCCATGCCGCGGGCGATTCCCGATCCGGTGACGCCGCCGCTGAACCTGCTCGACGGCAACGGCGAGTGGTTCCGATTCAAGACCTTCAAGTCGTACCTGGAGGCCCTGCGCGCCAGGCCGGCTGCCACCAATGCCGCGATGCTGGTCGGCCATACCACGCTGCGGGTGGCGACCATGGACGACCTGGGCAAGCCGGCGACACCGGCGCAGATCGCGCAGATGCGCGATCTGGTCGACGAAGCGCTGGAAGCCGGCGCGATCGGCGTGTCGACCGGCCTGTTCTACGAGCCGGCCATCGCGGCGCCGACGGAGGAAGTGATCGAGGCCTGCCAGCCGCTCAAGGAGCATGGCGGCGTTTACTGCACGCACATGCGCAACGAAGGCGACCAGGTGATGGAGTCGCTGGAAGAGACCTTCCGCATCGGCCGCGAAGTGGGCGTGCCGGTGGTGATCTCGCACCACAAGGTGGTGGGCGCGAACAACCACGGGCGCTCTGAGGAGACGCTGGCGTTCATCAGGAAGACCATGGGCGAGCAGGCGGTGTGCCTGGACTGCTATCCCTACACGGCCGGCTCCACCGTGCTCTCCGTCGACCGCGCGCAGGGTTCGGCCCGCACCATCGTCACCTGGTCCAAGGCGCTGCCCCAGTACTCGGGCCAGGACCTGGCGGACATCGCCAGGCAGATGGGCGTGAGCGAGGAAGAGGCGATCGGCCGCCTGCTGCCCGCCGGCGCCATCTACTTCCGGATGGACGAAAAGGACGTGCAGCGCATCCTCAAGTTCGACGAGACCATGATCGGCTCGGACGGCCTGCCGCACGACGCGTCGCCGCATCCCCGCCTGTGGGGCACCTTCCCCCGGGTGCTCGGTCACTACGGCCGGCTGCTCGGGCTGTTCCCGCTGGAGACCGCCGTCTACAAGATGACGGGCCTGACGGCGAAGAACTTCGGGCTGAAGGACCGCGGCGTGATCCGCGAAGGCGCGTACGCGGACCTCACCCTGTTCGATGCCGACCAGGTCGACGAGGCCGCCAGCTACGACCATCCGATCGCGCCGTCGCGCGGGATCGAGACCGTGATCGTCAACGGCGTCGTGGTGTGGAAGGACGGCCGCTCGACGGGGGCGCACCCGGGGCGCGTCCTCACGCGCGCGAAGCAGTCCGCCTGAGGCGCTTCACTGGCAGGCGGGAGCGGGCGCCGCGGCGCCCACCCGGCTGACGGCCGGCGCCAGTTCGACGCCGGCCGCCGAGGCGGTGCCGACCAGCCGCGCATGGCGCTGGAAATCGATCGTGCGCACGGCGCCGGCCAGGCACGCGTCCGCCTGCGCGAAGGTCCGCAGGAGCTGGGCCCGCCGCTGCGGCCCGGCACCGTCCCAGGCGCGGCCCCACTCCACCACGACGCGGCCGCCCTGCTCCGACCACCATGCGCCCATCTCGGTAAAAGCCAGCTGGATCCGTGCGGCGTCGACCCGGTCGCAGGCGGACGCCGGCATCGCACAGAGCGCGCTCAACAGCAGGGCAGGCAAGGTTTTCACGGCCCCCTCCTCGGCAGGGTGATCACTGCCGCAACGCTAATGCGGGCGCGGTCAATTTCCATGACCCGCGTCAAGCGGCAGCCGCCCGTGTACGCTGCCGGCAATGAGCAATCACGACCACCACCCCCACGGCCATGACGATCACGGGCACGCCGCGCCCTGGAAGCACGACGGCGTCCGCGTGATCCCGGGCCACCAGCTCGATCCGAACACGGCGCAGACGCCGGGCATGGACCGCAAGGCGGCGATCAACTTCGCCCGCGTCGGGGCGCAGAAACTGTGGGCCGGCACGGTGACCATCCATGCGAACGCGAAGACCGGCGCGCATCACCACGGGCACCTGGAGAGCGTGATCTACATCGTCAAGGGTCGCGCACGGATGAGGTGGGGTGAGCAGCTCGAGTTCACGGCCGAGGCCGGCCCCGGCGACTTCATCTACGTGCCGCCCTACGTGCCGCACCAGGAGATCAACGCCAGCCCGACCGAAGCGCTGGAATGCGTGCTGTGCCGCAGCGACGGGGAGGCCGTCGCCGTCAACCTCGACATCGAGCCCGTGGAGAAACCGGAACAGGTGCTGTGGGTGGACCCCACCCACCCCAAGGGCGGGCTGTAGGTACCGAGAGCCCGCGTCAGCCGAGATACGCGTTGGTCGCGTACTCCTGCACCATGCGGTGGGTGTTGAAGTACGAGGCATTCAGGGCGATGGCGTGGCGCATCACGTCGATCCAGTGCTCGCGGCGCTCGTAGAAGGTGGGCACCAGCGCCGTTTCCAGCTTGCGGTAGAGGTCTTCGGCATCCTGCCTGTCGACCTTGGCCGCGTCGCCCTGCCCCGCCTCGCTCGAGCCGATGGCCCAGCCGGTCAGCCCCTCGAGATAGCCTTCGAGCCACCAGCCGTCCAGCGTGCTGAAGCTGGGCACGCCGTTGTGCGCCGCCTTCATGCCAGAGGTCCCGGATGCTTCCAGCGGGCGCTGCGGCGTGTTGAGCCAGACGTCGGCGCCGGAAACCAGCACCTTCGCGAGGTCCATGTCGTAGTTCTGCAGGTACACGACCGAGACATCCCCGGCCATCTGCTTGCCGACGCCGACCACCCGCTTGATCAGCTTCTTGCCGTCCAGGTCCTTCGGGTGCGCCTTGCCGGCGAAGACGAACTGCAGCCGCCCGTGCTGCTTCGCGATCTGGCGCAGCCGCGCGACGTCGCTGAACACCAGGTCCGCGCGCTTGTACGCGGTGGCGCGGCGCGCGAAGACGATGGTGAGGGCCTGCGGGTCGAGCGCCACGCCGCTGCGTTCGCGCACCAGGGCCAGCAACCTGGCCTTGGCCTCCACATGCGCCGCCCAGACGGCCTCGCGCGGAATGCCCACTGCATGGCGCAGCATGGACGGGTCGTTGGACCAGCCGGGCAGGAACCTGTCGAACAGGCGCCTGAAGCTGTCGCAGGTCCAGGTGGCGGAGTGCACGCCGTTGGTGATGTGGTGGATCGCGTAGCCGGGGAACATCTCCCGCGAGACCTCGCCATGGCGTTTGGCCACGCCGTTGACGTAGCGGCTGAGGTTGAATCCCAGCCGCGTCATGTTCAGTTCCTCGCGTCCGCCCAGCATTTGCAGCAATGACTTGGGCATGCGTGCGGGCAGCACCTTCTGCAGCAGGTCGTAGCCGAAATGGTCGTGTCCGGCCGGCACCGGCGTGTGCGTCGTGAACACGCAGCGGTTGCGCACGCTGGCGAAATCCGGCGACTCGACGGCCCAGTTGCCTTCGCCCAGCAGTTCCAGCACGAGCAGGCTCGCGTGGCCCTCGTTCATGTGGTACTTCTGCAGCCCCGCGTAGCCCAGGGCGCGCAGCATCTTGACGCCGCCTATGCCCAGCAGCACCTCCTGCGCGAGCCGGTACTTCTGGTCGCCGCCGTACAGGTGGTGCACCAGCGCGCGGTCGGCCGGCGCGTTGCCTTCCATGTCGGTGTCCAGCAGGATCAGCGGCACGCTGTGCCCCGCCTGTCCGGCCACGTCGTACTGCCAGGCCCGCACCTTGACCGTGCGGCGCTCGATCTCGAGTTCGATCACGGGCGACAGCGGCTTGACGAATTTCTCCACATCCCATTGGACGGGCGCTTCTTTCTGGCCGCCGCTGGCGTCCAGCGACTGGTCGAAATACCCCTTGCGGTAGAGCAGCGAGACGGCGACCAGTGGCAGCCGCAGGTCGGCGCAGGACTTGAGCATGTCGCCGGCCAGCACGCCCAGCCCGCCGGAATAGATCGGCATGTCGGACTGCACGGCCACTTCCATCGAGAAGTACGCGATGCGGCGGCGGGCCTTGTCGCCGTCGCCGCCGGAAGCGACCAGCGCCGGCAGGTAGCGCTCCGGTTGTTCGACGAACTTGTCGCGGCAGTACTCCGAACAGAAGTACACGGTCCTTCGCTTGTGATGCGCCGACAGCTGGCTGTCGGGCAGCACCGTCATGCCGCAGACGGGATCCGTCGCACTCTTTTTCACAGCCAGGGCCTTTCTCGTGCCGGAAACGGAGAGGCACTATAGCCGCTGCGGCTGCTCTTTTGGGTCGGCTCGGGCGTGGCGCGCCGGCTGCGGCCACGAGGCCCGCCAGTTGCGCAAACGCAAGTTTTCCCCGCCCAAGGTGCGCAGAATAGGTACTTTCAAAGTCTGCCGCGCCGCCGGCGCGGATGAGGCATCACCCGCCCACATGGCCAAGAAGTTTCCCGTCAACCCCGCCCACCCCGAGCGCAACTGCTGGGGCTGCGACAAGTACTGCCCCGCCGACGACATGCAGTGCGGCAACGGCTCGGACCGCACCCAGCACCCGGTGGAGATCTTCGGCGAGGGCTGGGACACCTGGGGGCTCGATCCGGTGGCACCGCAAGGCGCGGCCGCCGACGCCGGGCCGCGTCCTGTGATCCGGATCGCGCTCGCGAAGGGCTGACGCCTGGTTACGACGCGCCCCGCGGCCGGGCGCGATGTCGTACAAACGTCCGCACACCGGGCCATCCGTGCCGGCCCGCGGAGAATCCATGCGGACGCTGACGAGCTTCTTCCTTCTTTCCGTCCTGCTGGCCGGCTGCGCCAGCCAGGGCAAGATCTCCTGGGGCAAGCACCTCGTGTACCGCGATGCTGGCGGCGCGCCGGTGATGCAGATCGACTACCCGTCGGAGGACTTCTGCCGGCGGGTCGAGTCGGTCGCCGCCGCCAACGCGAAATGCGAACCGGCCTCGACAGCCGGCGTGCTGCGGGCCCAGGCGACGCTCTGGTACAACCCGCCGGACCTGCAGGTGCTGGCGCATTACCAGGACCTCGCCGCCTGCCAGAAGGCCAATTCGCAGATGGCGTCGGGCGTCCACCTCGAAAAGCCCTGCACGGCGAAGTAGCGCCGCCTCCGGGGGGAGGCTTAAGAAACCGATAAGCCCGCCCCGCGACCATGGCAGCCAGGGAGTTGCCATGACGCATCCACGACCAGGCCGCCGGCTGGCGGCCATCATCTTCTCGGGCCTCACCGCGGCCACCGCGCAGGCGGCGACACCGGCGCAACTGCTGTCCGGCTACACGGCGCAGGCGGGCGCCGCGGCGTCGCCCGCGCGCGGCCAGCAGTTCTTCACCACCACCCACGGGCGGGAATGGAGCTGTGCGTCCTGTCACGGCCAGCTGCCGACCAAACCCGGCCGGCACGCGGGCACCGGCAAGCCGATCGCGGCCCTGGCCCCGGCCGCGAGGGCCGCACGCTTCACCGATCCCGCCAAGGTGGAGAAATGGTTCCGCCGCAACTGCAATGACGTGGCCGGACGCGAATGCACGCCGGCCGAGAAAGCCGACGTGCTCGCCTGGCTGCTGACGCTCAAGCCCTGACGCAAGGCGGACCGATGAACCAGTCCAGACCATGGCCCGCCTTCGCGGCGGCGGCCCTCGCCCTCTTCGCCGGCGCGCTGCACGCGGGCGACCACGGATCGCGCGGCGTGGGATTGCTGCCCGCCTACCAAGAGGAATGCGGAACCTGCCATGCACCGTACCCGCCCGGCCTGTTGCCCGCGTCGTCGTGGCAGCGCGTCATGGGCACTTTGTCGCGCCACTACGCCACGGACGCGTCGCTGGACGCGGCCACCGCGCAGCAACTGTCGTCCTGGCTCGCCGCCAACGCCGGCAGCTCGCGGCACGCGCGCGAGGCGCCGCCGCAGGACCGCATCACCCGCTCGGCGTGGTTCGTCCGCGAGCACGACGAAGTGCCGGCCGCGACATGGCGCTCGGCCGCCGTCAAGAGCCCCGCCAACTGCGGCGCCTGCCATTCCCAAGCCAACCAGGGAGATTTCGATGAACACCGAGTCCGCATCCCGCGCTGACGCGCGGTCCGCCGCCCCCACCCGCGTCCTCGTCTGGGACGCCCCGGTGCGGGTGTTCCACTGGCTGCTGGTGCTGACCTTCGCCGGCGCCTGGCTCACCGCCGAAAGCGAGCGCTGGCGCCTGGCGCACGTGACCCTGGGCTACACGATGGCTGGGCTCGTCGCCTTCCGCGTGTTGTGGGGCCTGTTCGGCACGCGCCACGCCCGGTTCACCGATTTCGTGCGCGGCCCGGCCGCCGTCGCGGGCTACCTGAAGTCGCTGCTGCGCGGCCGCCCGGAGCACCACGTCGGCCACAACCCCGCCGGCGCGCTCGCCATCGTGGCGCTCCTGTTGCTGGCCGTCGCGGTGCCGGCCACCGGCTGGGCGCTGTTCAACGACATGGGCGGCGAGTGGCTGGAGGACGTGCACGAAGGCGTCGCCAACGCCATGCTGGCGCTGGTGGCCGTGCACGTCGCCGCGGTGGCGATCAGCAGCTGGCTGCATCGCGAGAACCTGGTCGCCTCCATGGTCACCGGACGCAAGAGCGCACCACGCGAGGAAGCGATCCACGGCGCCTGGCGCAGTGTGGCCGCGCTGATGCTGGTGGCGGTGCTGGGCTTCTGGTGGCTGCAGTGGCAGGCGGCGCCGGGCGAGGGCCTGCTGGCCGGCGGTCAGCGAGCGTGGAGCACAATCGAACACGACGACGACGATTGAGGAAGGCGGCGCCTGCCGTCCCGGTCCATGCGCATCCTGCTGGTCGAAGACGATCCCCTGCTGGGCGACGGCCTGCGGGCCGGGCTGCGGCAGTCGGGGTTCCACGTCGACTGGGTCCGCACCGGCGACGCCGCCGAGCGCGAGCTGCGCGCGGAGCCGTACGCCGCGGCGGTGCTGGACCTGGGCCTGCCGATGAAGGACGGGATGGACGTGCTGGCGGCCGTGCGCCGCGCCGGCGTCACGCTGCCGGTGCTCGTGCTCACCGCGCGCGACGCGGTGGCCGACCGCATCCGCGGCCTCGACGTCGGTGCCGACGACTATGTGGTCAAGCCCGTGGACCTGGACGAACTCGCCGCACGCCTGCGGGCACTGGTGCGGCGTGCCCATGGCCAGCCTCGTGAGCGCCTCTGCGCGCAAGGCGTCGAGCTGGATCCGGCGTCGCGCACGGTCCGCCGGGGCGGCGAGGCGCTGCTGCTGCCGGCGCGCGAGTTCGATCTGCTGCACGTCCTGATGCTGCACGCCGGCCGCGTGCTCTCGCGCGAGCAGCTCGAGCAGCAGCTCTACAGCTGGGGCCGCGAGGTGGAAAGCAATGCGATCGAGGTCCACGTGCACCACCTGCGGCGCAAGCTCGGCGCCGGGCTGATCCAGACCGTGCGCGGCGTCGGCTACATGATCGCGCGGGAAGCGGCGGCGCCATGACGAAGCCGGCATCGCTGCAGGGCCGGCTGGTGTCACTGGTGCTGGGCATGGTGCTGCTGGTCTGGGCCGCCGTCGCGGCGCTGACCTGGGTCGATGCCCGCCACGAACTCGACGAGCTCCTGGACAGCCATCTGGCGCAGGCGGCGGCACTGCTGGTGGTGCAACAGGCCGACCTGGACGACGACGGCCTGCTGGACGCGCCGACGCTGCACCGCTACGCGCCGAAGGTGGCATTCCTGGTGTTCCATGAAGGAGAACTGGTGCTGCGCTCGGCCAATGCCCCGGCCTGGCCGGCGGTCGGTGCCGGCACGGGCTTCGAGCGCGGCTTTCGCACGGTGTCGGTGGCCGGCGCGGACTGGCGCGTGTTCGCGGCGCAGGGTGCGGAGCGCGACGTGCAGGTCTATGTCGGTGAGCGGATGGATTCGCGCAGTTCCATCCTGCGCGCCGTGCTGCGCAGCGCCGCCTGGCCGATGCTGCTGGCGCTCCCGGTCCTGGGGCTGGCGGTGTGGTGGGCCGTAGCGCGCGGCGTGGCGCCGCTGCGGCGGCTGGGCCGCACGCTGGCCGGCCGCGCGGCCGACGACCTGCAACCGGTCGCGCTCGGCGGCGCGCCCTCCGAGATGGCACCGATGGTCGGCGCGCTCAACGGACTGTTCGCGCGCATCGCGGCCCTGCTGGATTCGGAGCGCCGCTTCACGGCCGACGCGGCGCACGAACTGCGCACGCCGATCGCCGCGATCCGGGCGCAGGCACAGGTGGCGCTGGCCGAAGCCGACGACGAGCGCCGCCGCCACGCGCTGCGCAACACGCTGGCCGGCTGCGACCGCGCCGCGCGCCTGGTCGAGCAACTGCTGACGCTGTCGCGGCTGGAAGCGGACGCGGCTGCGGCGGGCGAACGCGTCGACCTCGCCGCCGTGGTGCGCGGCGCGGTCGCCGAGGTCGCGCCGGCGGCGCTCGCCCGTGGCCAGATGCTCGACGTCGACGCCGGCGCGGCCAGCGTGGTGGTGGGCGACGAGGTTCTGCTGTACGTGCTGGTGCGCAACCTGGTCGACAACGCCGCCCGCTACAGCCCGCCGCGGGCCCGCATCGCCGTGCGCCTCGCGGCCGAAGCCGGCCAGGTCGTGCTGACGGTGGAAGACAGCGGCCCCGGCCTGCCCGACGCCGACCTCGCGCGCCTGGGACAGCGGTTCTTCCGCGTCGCCGGCAACGAAGCCAGCGGCAGCGGGCTCGGCTGGTCGATCGTGCGGCGCATCGCGGACCTGCACCGCGCCCAGGTGGCGGTGCGGCAGTCGGCGGCACTGGGCGGACTGGCCGTGCGGATATCGCTGCCGGCGGCGCGGCACGCCGCCTAGAATCGCTTGCCCCCCTGCAGTACCCCACTTCCACAGCACACCATGACAGCCACCGCCGCCAAACGCATCATCGGTCCCGTGATCCGCCTGCATCCCGAGGACAACGTCGTCGTCGCGCGGATGGACGTGGCGATCGGCACTGAGGTGCCCGCCGAGAACTTCACGAGCCGCAGCCAGACGCCGGCGGGCTACAAGATCGCGGCGCGCCGCATCGCGAAGGGCGAGGCGATCCTCAAGTACAACACCACCGTGGGCTTCGCCAACGCCGACATCGAACCCGGCACGATGGTGCACAGCCACAACACGGAGTTCCGCGAGTTCGACCGCGACTACGCCCATGCGACGCAATACCAGCCGGTGCAACTGCTGCCCGAAGCGCAGCGCGCGACGTTCCAGGGGTACGTGCGGGCGAACGGCCAGGTGGGCACGCGCAACTTCATCGGCATCCTGTCGACGGTGAACTGCTCGGCCACGGTGGTCAAGAAGATCGCGGAGTGGTTCACGCCGGAGCGGCTGGCGGACTACCCGAACGTCGACGGGGTCGTCGCCTTCGCGCACGGCATCGGTTGCGGCATGGAGATGTCGGGCGAGCCGATGCAGCTGCTGCGGCGAACCATGGCGGGCTACGCGCGCCATCCCAACCTGGCGGCCGCGATGATCATCGGCCTGGGCTGCGAGCGCAACCAGCTGGCCGGCCTGCTGGAGCAGGAAGGCCTGGCACCGGGCCCGAAGCTGCACACCTTCATCATGCAGGAGAGCGGCGGCACCCGGAAGACCATCGAGGCCGGCATAGCGGCGGTGAAGGCGCTGTTGCCCGAGGCGAACGCGGCGAAGCGCCAGACGGTCTCGGCGAGCCACCTGTGCGTGGGCCTGCAGTGCGGCGGCTCCGACGGCTTCTCCTCGATCACCGCCAATCCGGCGCTGGGCGCCGCCATCGACATCCTGGCCCGCCACGGCGGCACCGGCATCCTGTCGGAGACGCCTGAGATCTACGGCGTGGAGCACACGCTCACGCGGCGCGCCGCGAGCCGTGCCATCGGCGAGAAGCTGATCGAGCGCGTGCGCTGGTGGAAGGACGTCTATTCGCCGGGCCGCGACGTGCAGATCAACGGCCAGGTAAGCCCCGGCAACCAGGTCGGCGGACTGGCGAACATCTTCGAGAAGTCGTTGGGTTCGTCCATGAAGGGCGGCACCGGGCCGCTGATGGCGGTGTACCGCTACGCCGAGCCGGTGACGGCCAGGGGCTTCGTGTTCATGGACACGCCCGGCTTCGACCCCGTGTCGGCAACGGGCCAGATCGCGGGCGGCGCGAACCTGATCGCGTTCACGACCGGGCGCGGCTCGATGTTCGGCTCCAAGCCGGCGCCGTGCCTGAAGCTGGCGACCAACACGCCCATGTACCGCAAGCTGGAAGAGGACATGGACATCAACTGCGGCGAGATCCTGGACGGCACGGCGTCGGTGCAGGAAATGGGTCAGCGGATCTTCGAGCTGTTCCTGCGCACGGCGTCGGGGGAGCGCAGCAAGAGCGAACTGCTGGGCCTGGGCGACCACGAGTTCGTGCCGTGGCAGGTGGGGATCATGAGCTGAGGTCGCCCGGACGCGCACAGGACATCCGAACGCAGAAGCCGCAAAGGAAATCCAATGCAAAAAAGGAGGGGAGCCCCTCCCTTTTCTTTCTGACTTTTCTGCGGCTTCAGCGGGACCTCTGCGGCTTCCGCGTCCGGAAGTCCGCTCCTGCCTTCCGCCTTCAATCCAGCTTGATGTTCGCCGCCTTGATCAGCTTCGCCCACTTCGCCACTTCGGCCTTCTGGAACGCCGCGAACTGAGCCTGCGTCATCGTCGAAGGCTCCAGCCCCAGGCCCAGCAGCTTGGCCTTGATCTCCGGCTCCTGGATGATCTTCAGGATCGTCGTCGACAACTGCTCCACCACCGGCGCCGGCGTGCCGGCCGGCGCGAACACGCCTTGCCACGACACGATTTCGAAGCCCTTCAGCCCGGCCTCCGCCATCGTCGGCACGTCGGGCAGGCCGCTGGCGCGCGTGGTCGAAGTCACGCCCAGCGCGCGCAGCTTGCCGGACTGGATCAGCGGGATGCACGAGAGGATGTTCTCGAAGCACATCGTGACCTGATCGCCCAGCAGGGCCTGCATCGACGGGCTGCTGCCCTTGTACGGCACGTGCAGGATGTCGACGCCCGCCATGTTCTTGAACAGCTCGCCCGACAGGTGCTGCGAGGTGCCGGCGCCGGACGAGCTGTACGACAGGTTCTGCTTCGCCTTGGCCGCCGCGACCACGTCGGCGACGCTCTTGAACGGCGAGTCGGCCTTGACGACGAGCACGTTGGGCAGCGTGCCGTACAGGGCGACCGGGACGAAGTCCTTCACCGGGTCGTACGGCATGTTCGGATACAGGCTCACGTTGATCGAGTGCGAGCTGATCGTGCCGCCCAGGATCGTGTAGCCGTCCGCCGGCGCCTTGGCGACGAACGCGGAACCGACGTTGCCGCCGGCGCCCGGCTTGTTGTCGACGACGACCGGCTGGCCCAGGAGCACCGACAACCGCTGGCCGAAGGTGCGGGCCAGCACGTCGGTCGTCCCGCCGGCCGCGAACGGCACGACGTAGGTGATCGGCTTGGACGGCCACTTGCCCTGCGCGCGCACCGGGAAGGCGGCGCTGCCGAGGGCGGCGAGGCAGGCGAGGGTCGTGAGTCGGCGATTGCGATCCATCTTCTTCGGGTCTCCGGTTGCTATCGAAAGAAGAGCATCTTGGCATGGTACGGCCGCGTTCGGCCCCCGGGATTCCCCGTGCCGCGGCGGCCCGCCGGTAAGGCGATCGTGTGCAGGGAAATGCGAATTCCTTACAGCATGCTCATGACCTGCGCCGGGCTCTGCCCGCGCCGGTACAGGTCCGCCATTTGCTGCATCGACGCGTCGACGTGCGTGAAGTACGCCCGGTATCCCTCGCACAGATGGTTGTGTGCGCCGTCCGGGCCGGCGAAGCGGTGCTTCGGGCAGCCGCCGTTGCACGCGAACAGCACGGGACACGCATAGCAGGCGTCCGGCAGGCGGTGCGACTTGTCCTGTCCGAACTTCGTCTGCTGCGCGCCGACGGCCAGTTGCGCCAGGGAACGTTCATGGATCGAGCCGACCCGATGCTCCGGATCCACGTAGTGGTCGCATGAATAGACCGACCCATCGTGCTCGATCGCGAGCGCGTCGCCGCAGTTCTCGGCATGCACGCACACGCCGCCCGGCACGCCGACCCATTTCGCCAGGCTCAGCTCGAACATGTCGACGTACACCTCGCCGACGTCGCTGCGCACCCACTCGTCGAAGATCGCCGTGAGAAAGCGGCCCCACTGCTCGCCGGTCACCGACTGCGGCGTGACGGCGCCGGGCCGTCCCGGCGCCTGCTCCACCACCGGAATGAACTGCAGGTGGCGCGAGCCGATCTCCTTGAGGTACCGGTACACCTCCAGCGGCGAGCCGGCGTTGGCGGCGCTCACGCAGGTCAGCGTGTTGAAGGGCACGCCGTGGCGCTGCAGCACCTGAAGCCCGCGCAGCACCCGTGCCGACGAAGGCCGCTGCTTCGCGTCCAGGCGCGAGCGGTCGTGCAGCGCCGGCGGGCCGTCGATGCTGATGCCGACCAGGAAGCCGTTGCCCTGCAGGAACCGGCCCCATTCGTCGTCGAGCAGCGTGCCGTTGGTCTGCAAGGTGTTCTCGATGCGGCGCCCGCGCCCATGGCGCCGCTGCAGCGCCAGCGCGCGCCGGTAGTACTCGACGCCCAGCAGCGTCGGCTCGCCGCCTTGCCACGAAAAGACGACCCGGTCGCCGGGCTGCGCCTCGATGTACTGGCGCACGAACGCTTCCAGCGTGGCGTCGTTCATGCGGCGCGGCTGGCGCGGCGGAAACAGCTTGTCCTTCGCCAGATAGAAGCAGTAGTCGCAGCGCAGGTTGCAGGCCGGCCCCGCCGGCTTCGCCATCACGTGGAAGGGATGCGGGCCGGCGGGCGCGCCGGGCTCAGGCGAGCGGCTCACCATGGCCGGCCATCCGGAAGCCCTGGTTGCTCGCGGAGCTGTCCGGCGTGTTGGAGCCGCGCGCGGCTACGCGGTAGCGGTTGCAGTAGGACTCGTGGCACAGGAAGGAGCCGCCGCGGCTGGACCGCCGACCCGTCTCCTGCGACTGCAGCGGATCGGCTGCGGCGGTGCCGCGATGGTAATCGGGGCTGAACCAGTCCTCGCACCATTCCCACACGTTGCCGGCGGCGTTGTACAGGCCCAATCCGTTCGGCGCGAACGAGCGGACCGGCACGGTGCCCGGCTGCCAGCCACTGGCCGGCTGGTTGGGAAACGCGCCGCGCCAGATGTTGCAAGGCGGATCGGCCGGCAGTTCGTCGCCCCACGGGAAGCGACGCCCCGCCAGGCCGCCCCGCGCCGCGAACTCCCACTGCGCTTCGGTGGGCAGCCGGCCGCCGGCCCAGGCGCAGTAGGCCCGCGCGTCGTGCCACGACACATGCACCACCGGGTGGTCCATGCGGTCGCGGATGTGCGACCCCGGACCTTCGGGACGCTGCCAGCAGGCGTCGGGCACGTCAAGCCACCAGGGCAGGCCGGAAGGCACTTTCCGGATGGCGGTGCGCAGCGCCTGCGGCACCTGCAGGTAGAAAACGAACGATGAGCCGGCCTGCTCGGCCTGCGTGATGTAGCCGGTCGTGCGCACGAAGTCGCCGAACTGCGCATTGGTCACCGCCGCGGCAGCGATCCGGAACGGGCTGAGCATCACGCGGCGGGCCGGCCCTTCGCCATCGGCCGGAAAGCCTTCACGGTCGTCGCTGCCCATGACGAACTGGCCCCCCGGCAGCGCCAGCAGGCCGTGCGGGGCGGACTGCGTCGCGACGGCGCTCCGGTGCTCGGCCGGCGTCGTCGTCGCCCCGCCGGCGCGTGCCGGCACGCAGCAGGCCTTGCCGTTCACGACAGCCTCACGGCAGGTAAGGCGCCCTGAAGTCGTCGCGTTCCCAGAACGCGGTAGGTACTTTCTGGTCGCGCAGCAACTGGTCGATCCGCTCCTTGGGGATCACGCCGCAGCGCCTCGCCCAGGCTTCGTACTGCGCCAACATGTCCTTGACCCGGTCCGGGTGCTGCGCCGCCACGTCGTTCAGCTCGGTGCGATCGAGCTCCATGTCGTACAGCTCCCAGGGATCGGGAAACTTGCGCACCAGCTTCCACTTGCCGATGCGCACCGCGGCATTGCCTTCGTGCTCCCAGAACATGGGCGGGCGGGTGGTCAGCTCGCGATTGAAGGCTGGCAGCAGGCTGTGCCCTTCCAGCGGCTCGATCTTGTGCCCCTGCCACTCCTGCGGATACGGCGTGCCGGTGACGTCGAGCACCGTCGCCATGATGTCCGGCAGGTAGCCGGGCGTGTGGCGGATCGCGTTGCGCTGCCCCATCGCCGCCGGCCAGTGCATGATCAGCGGCGTCGAGATGCCGCCTTCGTGGATCCAGTGCTTGTACAGGCGGAACGGGGAGTTCGAGAGGTTGGCCCAGGCCCGGCCGTAGCTCTGGTAGGTGTTCTCGGGACCGGGCATCAGCGACGGATCGTTGCCGAAGTGCACCGGCTCGCCGGCCCGCGTGCGCTCCTTGGCGATCATCAGCTTGTCGACCAGTTCGTCGACGGTGAGGTTGTCCGGAATGTCCTCGGCGCAGGCGCCGTTGTCGGACAGGAAGATCACCAAGGTGTTTTCCAGCTGGCCGGTCTCTTCCAGCGAGCGCAGGATGCGGCCTATGCCCTGGTCCATGCGGTCGATCTGCGCGGCGTACACCTCCATGCAGCGCAACAGCCATTCCTTGTGCTGCGCCTGTGTCCACGCCGGCTGGGTCGGATCGCGGTCCGTGAGCGGCCACGCCTGGTCCAGGATGCCGGACTTCACCAGCCGCTCGAGACGGTCCTCGCGCAGCTTGTCCCAGCCCGCATCGAACCGGCCCTTGTACTTCGCGATGTCCTCATCGTGGGCGTGCAGCGGCCAGTGCGGCGCCGTGTAGGCCACGTACTGGAAGAACGGCTTGCCGGCGTGCTCGCGCTGGTGGCGGCGGATGAACTCCACGGCGTTGTCGCTGATGGCGTCGGTGTAGAAGAAGCCGGGCTCCTTCGCCTCGTGCTCAATGTTGGCGTTGCCGCGGGTGAGCGTGTTGGGATCGTAGAAGCTGCCCGCGCCGATGATGGTGCCGTAGAACTCGTCGAAGCCGCGCTGCAGCGGCCAGCTGTCGGTGGGCTGCGTCAGGTTGCCCGCCACGTGCCACTTGCCGCTGAGGTAGCTGCGGTAGCCGCTCGCCTTCAGCGCCTCGGCGATGGTGACGCAGCGCCGGTTCAGGTTGCCGGCATAGCCTTCCGGCCCCATGTTGTAGGTGAGCACCCCGATGCCGGTCTGATGCGGATGCAGGCCCGTGAGCAGCGACGCGCGCGACGGGCTGCAGCGCGCCGTGTTGTAGAACTGAGAGAAGCGGATGCCGTTGGCGGCGAGGCGATCGAGATTGGGCGTCTCGACTTCGCCGCCGTAGCAGCCGATGTCGGAGTAGCCCATGTCGTCGTTGAGAATGAGCAGGATGTTCGGCTTGCCGGTCATGGCGTGGTCACCTTCCTTGATGGCTATTGAATCCGCAGCCCGGACGCACGATCGAACAGGTGCGCGGCCTCGGGCTCGAACGAGAGGAACACGGCTTCGCCCTCGGTGACGCCGGGACGCGCGCCGGAACGCATCTTCACGCGCTGGCCTTGCACGTCGAGGTCGACGACCGTGCTGTCGCCGTAGTCCTCGATCAGCTCCACCTGCGCGGGAATGCCCTGCGCGGCGATGCGGATGTCGCCCGGCCGCACGCCCAGCGTCACGTCGCGCGCCGCGCCGCCCGCGGCGCCCTGCACGGGCAGGCGCGCGCCGGCCACCAGCACCTCGCCGCCCGCGAGCGATCCGGGCAGCAGGTTCATCGGCGGCGTGCCGATGAAGCCGGCCACGGTCACGGTCGCCGGCTTCATGAATACCTCCTTGGGCGTGCCGGTCTGCACGATGCGGCCTTCCATGAAGATCGCCATCCGGTCGGCCACGGTCATCGCCTCTTCCTGGTCGTGCGTGACGTAGACCGCCGTGACGCCCAGCGAGCGCTGCAGCTTGCGCAGCTCGGCCCGCGTCTCCAGGCGCAGCTTGGCGTCGAGGTTGGACAGCGGCTCGTCCAGCAGGAACAGGCGCGGATGGCGCACGATGGCGCGCGCCAGCGCGCACCTTTGCTGCTGGCCGCCGGACAGCTGGCCGGGCCGCCGGTCGAGCAGGTGTCCGATGTCGACCTTGTCCGCTGCCTCGCGCACCGCGCCGTCGATCTCGGCCTGGGGCCGGCCGACCATGCGCAGCGGAAAGCCGATGTTGCCGGCCACCGTCATGTGCGGATACAAGGCGTAGCTCTGGAACACCATGGCCACGTCGCGTTCGCCCGGCTGGGTGTTGGTGACGTCGGCGCCGTCCATCAGCACCCGGCCGGCGTTGACCGGCTCCAGCCCGGCCAGGATGCGCAGCGTGGTCGTCTTGCCCGAACCCGACGGTCCCAGCAGCGCGAAGAACTCGCCGGGGCGGATCTCCAGGTCGACGCCATGCAGCGCGGTAAAGGTCCCGTGACGCTTGACGACGCCCTCGAGCCTGACGTTGGCGGACTGGTTCATCGGCGGCCTCCTCCCTTCACGGCGCCAATCGTCAGTCCCTTCACGATGTGGCGCTGCGCGAACAGGCCGATCAGGATCACCGGGGCCATGGCCAGCATGGCCCCGGCCGCCAGGCGCGCCCACTGGGTCTGCTCCACGGATATGAAATTGAACATCGCCACGGTGACCGGGCGCACGTTGTTGCCGCCCAGCACGACGGCGAACAGGAATTCGTTCCACGCGTTGAGGAACACGAACACCGTCGTGACGGCAATGCCGCCTCCCACCTGCGGCAGGATCACGTACCAGAGCGTGCGCAGCCGGCCGGCGCGATCGAGCAGCGCGGCCTCCTCCATCTCGAACGGCACGTCCTCGAAGTACGACACCATCAGCCAGATCGCGAACGGCAGCGCGAAGGTGAGGTAGATCGCCGTCAAGCCGGAATACGTATCGAGCATCCCGATCTTCTGCAGCACGAGGTAATAGGGAATGATCAACCCCACCGGCGGCAGCATCTGCGTGGCCAGCACGTAGAAGCCGGACGCCTTCTTGCCCGGATAGCGCAGGCGGGCCAGCGCGTAGGCGGCGGGGACGGCGATCAGCATCGTCAGCAGCGTGGACGCCGTGGACACGATCAGGCTGGACCAGAGATTGGGCAGGATCGACGAGGTGCCGAACAGCACCTCGCGGTAGTTGTCCAGCGTCGGCTTGAACAGCCACACCGGCGGATAGGCCAGCACGTCGCGCTCGGTCTTGAACGAGGTGAGCAGGCCCCACACCACCGGGAACGCCCACACCGCCAGCATCAGGCCGGCCGCCACGGCGAGGACCACGCGTCGCATCGCGGAACGCTTCATCGCGCCCTCCGCAGCCGGAACATGAAATAGGAAATCGCCATCGTGATCCCCAGCAGCACCATCGCGAGCGACGCGCCGTAGCCCAGGTTCAACTCGGTGAACGAGGTCCGGTACGCGTACAGGTTGAGGATTTCGGTCGCCGAACCGGGCCCGCCGCCGGTGGCCGCGAAGATGGCGGCGAAGGCCGACAGCGCCGTCATCATCCGCATGATCACCACCATCATGATGGCCGGCCGGATCAAGGGCAGCGTGATGTAGCGGAAGCGCTGCCAGGCCGTGGCGCGGTCCAGCCGCGCCGCTTCGTAGACGTCGGGCGGCAGCGTCGCCAGGGTCGCGAGCAGCACCAGGAAGGCGAACGGCGTCCACTGCCAGGTGTGGATCGCAATCACCGAGATCAGCGCCAGCTGCGGGTCGCCCAGCCAGTTGTGCGACCCCAGGCCGAGCGCGCGCGTGACCAGGTCGACCAGGCCGAACTCCGGCGACAGCACCAGCGTGCGCCAGAACAGGCCCACCACCACCGGCGCCAGCACGATCGGCAGGATGGCGGCCACGCGCAGGACGCCCTGGCCCTTGGGAATCTGCAGCACCAGCAGCGCCAGCGACAGCCCCAGCACCACCTGCAGCACGACGGTGGACGCGGTGTAGACGAACGTCAGCCACAGCGAGTTCCAGAAGCGGGGGTCGCTGCCCATCTTGGCGTAGTTCTCGAGCCCGGCGAACCCCGACAGCCAGGGCATGCCGAGGTCGATACGGTTGAGACTGTTCCACGCCAGGTAGAACAACGGGGCCGTCGTCGTGACCAGCAGCACCAGCAGCGCCGGCGCCAGCAGGGCCAGCGCGAAGCGCCGCTCCTGCCGAGCCAGCGTGTCGAGCGGCGGCGCGGCGCTGCCGCCCGCCGCAGGGATCGAGGCTGCCGGAACCGACACCGGGATCAGCCCTTGAGGATCTGCTGGATGCGCGCCTGGGCCTCGTCGAGCGCTTCCTTGGGCTTCTTCTGGCCCACCAGTGCCGACTGGATCGCGGTCGCCATGGTCTCGCCGACGGCCGGCCATTGCGGCACGCGCGGGCGCCATTCGACGTCGGTGTCCTGCTCCAGCGATTCGAGCGCGGCCGGGATGAAGTTGACGCCGGCGCTGCCCATCGCCTTGGCGAAGTCGGGCGACTTCCACGACGACAGCCGGTTCAGGCCGGATCGCTTGGCCGGGCCGGCGAACTTCCACGAGGTGCGGGCCTGGGTCTCGGCCGACGTCGCCCAGGTGATGAACAGCCAGGTGGCCTTCTTCTGCTTCTCGGTGAGGGCCGAGTTGATCGGGAAGCCCCAGTTCCAGATCGAGGTCACGCGCTTGCCGTTCGGCCCCTTGGGCCAGCGGGCGAAGCCGATCTTGCCGATCACCTTCGACTTCTCCGGGTTGTTCAACACCGCGGCCGACGAATGCGCATCGATGTACGTCGCCACCGTGCCTTGCGAGAAGGCGTCGGCGATGTCGGGCCAGTTCCAGTTGCGCACCGCGGGCGGCGCGTACTGGGTCAGCGCGTTCACGTACCACTCCAGCGCCTTCACGGCCTCGGGCGAGTTGACGACGATGTCCTTGCCCTTGAACCACTCGCCGCCGAAGCCGCGGAACAGCGACGGGTAGATGTACATGTTCTGCCCGGCGCCGGAGAAGCCGCGCAGCGCGAGGCCATAGATGCGGTTGGCGGGGTCGTGCACCGCCTTCGCGTTGGCCAGCAGCTGGTCGTAGGTGTCGGCCGGCTTGAGGCCCTTGGCGTCGTACAGGTCCTTGCGGTAGACCTGAACCGTGACTTCGCCGTCGTACGGGATGCCGTACGGCTTGCCGTCGACCGAGTCGGCCTCGCGCCAGGCCTTGATGATGTCCTCGTACTGGTACCACGCCGGGTCCGTCAGCGTCTTGTCGTTCAGGTACTTGTCCAGCGGATCGACCCACTTGTTGGCGACGTACAGCGGGTAGTACATCGGGTCGGCCGCATGCGTCGCATAGGTGGTCGTCTTCGACGACAGGTCCAGCATCGCCTTCTGCCGGATCTGCCCCGGCGGCACCTTCTCGATGCGCACCTTGACGCCGGTGAGCGCCTCGAACTGCGGCAGCAGCGTGCCCAGGTTGTCGAAATAGCTGGCCGGAATGACGGCCACCGAGATCGATTCGCCCTCGACCTGCTTCCAGTTGATCTTCGCGCTGCGGTACGGCCCCAGGTCGTCGGCCTGCGCGTGGGCGCTGGTCAGCAGGTGCGGCGCGGCGGCGGCCAACATGCCCACCGAAGCGGCCTGCTTCAGCGCGCGCCGGCGCCCCGGCTGGTGCGGGATCTGCGGAATGCGGTCTCTCATGGGCTTGTCTCCTGGTTCTTGTGCACTGGCGAAAACCGGCCGGGCTCGTGCATCACCCGGCGCGGGGAAAGCCGCAGCGTCAGGCCGGCGGGACCGCCCTGCCCGTGTATTCGATTACATGCATTCTGCCGGTCGATGCCCAGCGGCTCCAGCCCCCTGGCGTCAGGGATTTCCCTCGCCGGGTCGACCGAATATGCAATCGATTGCAAAGCGGATAAGCTCACCGGTGATGGATGCGCCACCGCCCGCCACCCGCACCCGCACCCGCACCGCTGCCAGGGATGTCGCCCTGCTGGCCGGGGTGTCGACCGCGACCGTGTCGCGCGCGCTGAACAATCCGGAGCACGTCGACCCCGCCACCCTGGAGCGCGTGCGCGACGCCATGGCCAAGCTGCGCTACGTGCCGCACGGCGTGGCGCGGTCGCTGCGCAGCCAGCGCAGCCGCATGGTCGGCGCCATCGTCCCGTCGTTCGATTACGCGCTGTACGCACGCACCACCAGCGCGCTGCAGCAGACGCTGAGCCAGCACGGCTATGCCGTGGTGCTGGCCGAACACCATTACGACCTGGCGCAGGAACTGCAGGTCGCGCGGCACCTGATCGAGCACGGCGTCGACGCTTTCGTCTTCGTCGGCGTGGAGCACGACCCGCGGCTCTTCGCGCTGCTGGAGGACTACGGCCGCCCGTTCGTGCTCACCTGGGGCGTCGACCCCGAGCGCCGCCGCCCCTGCATCGGATTCGACAACCGCGCCGCCGGCCACCAGATGGCGCGCCACCTGATCGCGCTGGGGCACCGCCGCTTCGGCATGATCAGCGCGCCGCTGGACGGCAACGACCGCGGCCGAGAGCGCGGCGCGGGCATCCGGGCGGCGCTGGCCGAGGCGGGGCTCGCCCTGCACGAGTCGCACGTCCAATACGCGCCGATCGCGCTCGCCTCGGCGCAGGAGGCCATGGAGCGGCTGCTCGCGCTGCCGCAGCGGCCGACGGCGGTGCTCGCGACCAACGACGTGCTGGCCGTGGGCGCCATGATGGCGTGCCGCGCCGCCGGCGTGCGCATTCCGCAGGACGTGTCGATCACCGGCGTCGACAACACCGACCTCGGCGCCACGCAGACGCCGGGCCTGACCAGCGTGCGCACGCCGATCGTCGAGATCGGGCGGGCGGCCGCGGAGCAGTTGGTCGCCCGCCTGGACGGGCGCGAATACGTCGCCAACCAGACGCTCCCGTTCGACCTCGTGTTCCGCGGCAGCACGGCGCCGCCGCCGCAAGCCCCCGCAGCGCCGGCACGCAGCACCGCGCGGGCGCCGCGCGCGAAGGCCTGATCGGCCACGCATCGACGCAACGGCGCGAGGGCGCCACCGTCAATGGCGTCCTACCGGGCGGCGGCAGGCTGCGGGGGATACTGTCGTGGCTGCGCCCCGCCCTCCATGGACCAACTTTCCACCTGGCTGCCTCCGCTCTCCGCCACCAATGCCGTGGACTGGCTGCTGGTCGCCGTCGTGCTGCTGGGCGCGCTCGGCGGCTGGCGCCGCGGCTTCGTCGCCACGGCGCTGCAGCTGTTGACGCTGGCGATCAGCCTGGCGGTGGCGCTGGCGGGCTACGCACAGCCGGCGGCCTGGCTGCAAGGGCGGTTCCCGGTGCTGGGCGACTGGGCGCCGCCGCTGGCCTTCCTGTCGATCTTCGCCGTCCTGTATGCGGCGCTGGCAATCCTGGCCGGGCGTGCCATCGCCGCGTTGCCGCGCACCGCCCACGCCCATGTCGGCAACCGTTTGCTGGGGCTCGCCCCCGGCGTGTTGAACGGCCTGATCAACGCCACGGTGGTCGCGCTGCTGCTGCTCGCCGTGCCCGCGTTCGACCAGCTCACGCGCGTGGCGCGCGACAGCGCGATCGCGAGCCGCCTGTCGGCGCCGGCCGAGTGGCTGCAGGCCAGGCTGGAGCCGATCTTCGAGCGGCCGATCCGGCGCACGCTTCACGCGCTGATCGTGCCGGTCGAATCGAAGACGTCGGTGCCGCTGCCGTTTCGCGTGACGCAGGGGCGGGAGCGGCCCGACCTCGAGGCGCGGATGCTGGCGATGGTGAACGCCGAACGGGTGCAGCGCGGCCTCAAGCCATTGCAGGCCGACCCCGAACTGACGCCGCTGGCGCGCGCGCACAGCCGGGACATGTTCGCGCGCAGCTATTTCTCGCACGTCAGCCCGGATCGCGACGATCCGTTCGACCGCATGCGCGAAGCGAAGGTGCGCTATCTGGTCGCCGGCGAAAACCTGGCACTGGCGCGCACGCTGCCGGCGGCGCACCGTGGGCTGATGGAATCGGCCGGGCACCGCGCGAACATCCTGCGGCCGCAGTTCGGCCGGGTGGGGATCGGCGTGCTGGACGGCGGGGTGCATGGGTTGATGGTGACGCAGAATTTCCGGAACTGAACGCGGGCCCAACAGCCGACCGCCAGGTGGACGGCACCGGCATGCACAATCGCCATCATGTCCACCCCGCCCACCGCCTTCACCGACGCCGCCGAGACCTGGAACCGGCGCTTCCAGACTGACGAATACCTGTTCGGCACGGCGCCGAACGCCTGGCTGCGCGAACACCGCGGGCTGCTGCAGGCGGGCCAGCGCGTGCTCTCCGTGGCCGATGGCGAGGGCCGCAACAGCGTCTGGCTGGCGCAGCAGGGGCTGGCCGTCGACGCCTTCGACATCTCGCCGGTGGGCGTGGCCAAGGCGCGCGCGCTCGCGGCGGAGCGCGGCGTGAAGGTGGATTTCGCGGTCAGCGACGTCGACGGCTTCGCGTGGCCGGAAGCGACTTACGACGCGGTGGTCGCGATCTTCGTGCAGTTCGCCGATCCAGCGTTGCGCGAGCGGCTCTTCGCGCAGTGCCGCCGCACGCTCAGGCCCGGCGGGCTGCTGCTGCTGCAGGGCTATACGCCCAGGCAGCTCGAGTACAAGACCGGGGGGCCGCCGTACCTGGCCCATCTGTACACGGAGGCCATGCTGCGCCAGGCCTTCGCGGACTGGGACATCCTCGAATTGCGCGAGTACGAGGCCGAAGTCGCCGAAGGCACGGGCCACAAAGGCATGTCGGCCCTGATCGGGTTGGTGGCGCGGCGGCGATAGGAACCATCGCGGTCCGGGTCGGACAGCGCGCGCGCCTGCGGTCCTACACGCCCGTCGTGGCGGCGCTTCCACAATGGCTGGGCGCTTCACTGTCGAGGCGCGCCCATCCGACACCGCATGACCGATCCCAGCGAAGTCGCCGAGTCCGCCGGCCTGGTCTACGTCTCCGACGAAGACCCCGGCATCCGGCGCGAGCGTGCGGGAGATACCTTTCGCTATCTCAGGCCCAACGGCAAGGCGCTGGAGGATGAGGGTGCACTGGAGCGCATTCGCAAGCTCGCGATCCCGCCCGCCTGGAGCGACGTGTGGATCTGCCCCAAGCCCAACGGCCACCTGCAGGCGACCGGCCGCGACGCGCGCGGCCGCAAGCAATACCGCTACCACCCGCAGTTCCGCGAGTTCAGCGAAGCCACCAAGTACGAGCACATGATGGAGTTCGCGCGCGCCCTGCCCAACATCCGCGCCAGGGTGGCGGAGCACATGGCGCTGCGCGGCCTGCCGCGCGAGAAGGTGCTGGCCACCGTGGTGCACCTGCTGGAGACGACGCTGATCCGCGTCGGCAACGACGACTATGCGAAGCGCAACGACAGCTACGGCCTGACCACCTTGCGCAATCCGCACGTCAAGGTCGATGGCTCCCAGCTGCGCTTCCGGTTCAAGGGCAAGAGCGGCAGGACCTGGCAGCTGCAGCTGAAGGACCGGCGGGTGGCGAAGATCGTCAAGGCCTGCCAGGACCTTCCGGGCCAGGAGCTGTTCCAGTACGTCGACGAGAACGGCGAGCTCAGGCAGGTGAGCTCCGCCGACGTCAACGCCTACCTGCGCGAGATCACCGGCGAGGACATCACGGCCAAGGACTTCCGCACCTGGGCCGGCACCGTGATGGCGGCGCTGGCACTGCAGGAGGTCGAGGCGTTCGACACGCAGGCGGCGCAGAAGAAGAACGTCAAGGCGGCGATCGAACGGGTGGCCGCGCGCCTGGGCAACACGCCGACGATCTGCCGCAAGTGCTACGTGCATCCGGAGATCCTGCAGTCGTACGCCGAAGGCGCGCTGCTGCTGGAGATCCGGCGCGAGGTCCAGGACGAACTGCGCGAAGACCTCGCGTCGCTCAAGCCCGAAGAGGCGGCCGTGCTCGCGCTGCTGGAGTCGCGGCTGAGCCGCACGCTGTCGGGTGAGCTCGAAGACAGTCTCGCCGCGCTGCGCCAGGGCGGACGCAGGCGCACGGCGCAGCGTTCCGCGCCGGCGGCGCGCTGAGCGGAGCGGGTCAGCCCGCGGCGGCGAACAGCGTCACCTGCCCGACCACGCCGGCGTCGCCGAGCACCTTGCCATGCCCGAGCCCCTCGGTCGCCAGCAGCCGTGCGCCACGGATCGCGTGGGCGAAGGCCTGGCCGTCCTTGAACGGGTTGACCCGGTCGGCGCGGTCATGCACGACCAGCGTCGGCACGCGGATGCGCGGCCCCACCGCCGGCGGCTCCAGTTCCGGCATCACGATCGCCTCGCGCGCCTCGATGCGCGCCTGCAGCGCCGCGCGAGTCGCTTCGCTGAGGCCGAACACCCGCGCGAAGAACCGCGTGTACTCGCGCGCCGAGGCCGGTGGCGCGATCAGCACCAGGCGCTCGGCCGGCAGCCCGCGGCCGGCGGCATAGGCAGCCGCGTTCGCGCCCAGCGAGTGCGCGACCACCACCTGCAGCCGATGGCCTTGCTGCTGCAGCCGCGCGGCGACGTATTCGAGCGCCCGCACGAACTGCGGCAGGTTGCTCACCGACCCGGCGCTGCGGCCATGGGCCGGCATCTCCACCAGGACCGGGGTCAATCCCTGCTGCGAGAGCGCCTGCGCCAGCAGCAGCATCTGCCCGGCGTGGCCACCCCAGCCGTGCACCAGCAGCGCAATGCGCGAGCGCGGTGCGACGGATGCCGGCGAGTAGACCGTGAGGCTGGCCTGCTCGAAGGCCCACGGCTCGACCTTCCAGGCGGCGTCCCAGGCGGGCGGCCGGCGCAGCCAGCGCGGCGGCATCGGCGTTGCGAACAGGCGCGCGGCGGCGCGTACCGCCAGGCCCGGCCACAACCGCTGCGTGGCGGCCATCGCCAGGCGCAACAGGCGCACGCCCGTGCTCGATCCGTACAGCGCCGCGGCCGGCGCGATGGTGTCGTTCATGGCGGCCTTGCCTTTCAGTAGAAGATCATGTCCTGGTTGCTGCGCGGCAGGTCGCGCAACGAGGCAAGCGCCGCCGTGGCGACGCGCCAGGCGCCCCAGGCGGCGGCAAGAATGAAGAGCGTGAACATGGCAACCTCCTTGGTTATTCGCACGACTGTGCGAAATATGACGAAACAAACGTGGCGGCGTCGCTCGGTGGCGGTCTACGCCAGGTAACTGCTGCGCAGCCGCCGCCAGCTGGCGCGGGCCCGCTCCGGTGCGCGCGGGTCGCGCAGGAAGCGGGTGTCGTGCATGAGGCCCAGGATCAGCGCGTAGATCTCGGCCACCAGCAAGTCGGCGTCGGTGTCGGGCTTGAGGTGCCCGGCTTCGACCGACTGCAGCACGGTGCGGCGCAGGACGCCGCGCCAGCGCGTCACCTCGCCGTGCAGCAGGTCGCGCAGCGGCCCGTCCCGGTCGTCGAGTTCGAAGGCGCCGGCCGAGAAGATGCAGGCCTCGTTGGCGGCCGCGTGCCCGATGCGCCCGATCCAGCGCTCGACGATGTCGTCCAGCCGCGGCAGCCCGCGCGCCCGCTGCATGGCGGGCACGAACACGTCGGCCAGGAAACGGCGCCCGAACTCCTCGATCACCGCCTTCTGCAGCGCCTCGCGCGATCCTGCGCGGGAGAAGACGCCGCTCTTCGACAGGGCCAGCCGGTCGGCCACCGCCTGGAGCGTGATCGATTCGAGCCCTTGCGCTGACGCCATGTCCAGCGCCGCGCCGACGATGGCGGCGCGGGTCAGCTCGCTTTTCTGCGTCCTGGCGTCCATGGGTGCAAGAATAGCACATACGTGCGAAATGGTTTTTCCGTCGACACGACAGGCGGCCCGGTCAATGGTGATGGGCGTGCACCACCGCGTGGCCGAGTCCGCGGCCGATCAGCCAGCGGTTCACCGGATACGCGGCGACGCCCGCGACGACCAGCGCGAACGCGAGGGCGCCCCAGAACAGCGGCGACGACAGCGGCGCGTCCATCGCGCCCGGCACGGCCAGCATCACCAGGTTGTCGACGATTTCCATGATGGCGATCGACGCGGTGTCGGCGGCCAGCGCCAGCTTCGCCGCCCGGCGCCACTCCATCCCCGTGCGCAGCAGCGGCACCATGGTGAAGGCGTAGCCGAAGAGGAATGCCAGCACGACGGCGAGCGCGATCGTGGCGCCGTTCGACAGGCCCAGCGCGGTGCCGATCACCATGCCCAGGACTTCGCCAACGGCACAGCCCGACAGGCAGTGGAGCGTGGCCTGGAAGGCCGTGGCGTTCAGGCCTGGCGGGGCGGCACCGTGGCCCCCGTGGCCCCCGTGGGCGGGTCGGGCGGTATGGGCAGCATGGGAGGCATCTTTCATCGTCGATCTCCTTGGAGGCATGGAGTGTTGACCTTGACACGATGTCAAGGTCAACCCGGATCGCGAGGAAATCCCTGTCGCGGGCGCGGCCATTCACGTTTTCGCCGGGGCGCGACATCGCATCCGGTGCAACTTCGGTTACCGGATGCCAGTCCGGTACGAGCACGGTGCGGCGAAGGCAGCCCGACCGGTGTGACAACTCCCGCATATGCGCGATTGACCGGCTCAGCGTGGAAGCTCCAAATCGCCGCTCCGCCAGACCCAGATGGCGGGTGCCAAACAAGGAGGCAACCATGCGTTCATGTCTCGTCCGGTCCGCCGTCGCCGTGGCGGCCGCCTGCGCTGCAGGCACCGTGCTGGCGCACGGCACGCAAGCCGCGCCCGGCAAGCTCGGATCGGTCCACTTCAAGGTGGACTGCAGCGCCGAGGCCCAGCAGGAGATCGACCTCGCGATGGCCTATTTCCACTCGTTTGCGATGGAACGGGTCAAGGCGCCGCTGGAGCGGGCCCTGCAGGCCGACGCTTCCTGCGGCATGGCGCACTGGGTGCGGGCGCTCGCGTCGCTCGACAACCCGTTCGGCTGGCCGGGCAACGTCTCGGCCAGGACGCTGGCCGAAGGCGCCGAGCTGATGGAGCAGGCGCGCAGGACGGGCCTGAAGTCGCAGCGCGAACGTGACTACGTGGATGCGCTTTCGGTGTTCTTCCGCGACGCCGACAAGCTCAATCACGCAACCCGCGCGAAGGCGCTGGAGAGCGCCCTGCAAGGCGTCGCCGCGAGGCATGCGGACGATCCCGAGGCCGTCATCCTGCACAGCCTGGTGCTGTCGGCCACGTTCGATCCGGCCGACAAGAAGTACACCAACCAGCTCAAGGCGGCGCAGCAGCTCGAGCCGGTGTTCAAGAAGCACCCCGAACACCCGGGCGTGGCGCATTACCTGATCCACAGCTACGACTATCCGCCGCTCGCCGGCCAGGGCCTGACGGCGGCGCAGCGCTACAGCAAGATCGCGCCGGCGGCCTCGCACGCGCAGCACATGCCGTCGCACATCTTCACGCGCGTCGGCGCCTGGAAGGACTCGGTGGCGGCGAACGACGCCTCCGCGAAAGCCGACTCGGCCACTGGCTGGAACACGCTGCACGCGTACGACTACATGGTCTACGCCCACCTGCAGATGGGACAGGATCGGGCCGCGCAGCAGGTGCGGGAACGCTCGCTGGCGTTGGCCACGCCGCCCGATCACTTTGCCGCGGCGTACGCCTATGCCGCGATCCCGGCACGCCTGGCACTGGAACGCGGCGACTGGGCGGCGGCCGCGAAACTGCCACTGGCGCCGGCCGCCGGCAGCTATCCGTGGACAAAGTATCCGCAGGCTGAGGCGGCCAACGCCTACGCCCGCGCGCTCGGCGCCGCCGCCACGAGGGACGCCGCCGCCGTCGCTGCCGAGGTCACCCGGCTCCAGGCGCTGCGCGACCGCGCCAGCGAGCTGAAGCTCGGGTACTGGGTGGAACAGATCGGGATCCAGCTCGACGTGGTCGGCGGCTTCGGCACGTTCAAGCGCGGCGATGCCGAGGCCGGCCTGGCCGGCCTGCGCCAGGCGGCCGACCGCGAGGACGCCAGCGAGAAGCATGCCGTGACGCCGGGACCGCTGCTGCCGGCACGCGAGGTGCTGGCCAGCGCCCTGCTGGAAGCCGGCAAGGCGCCAGAAGCGTTGCGCGAATTCGAGGCCGTGCTGAAGAAGGAGCCGAACCGCCTGCGGGCGCTGGCCGGTGCGGCGGTTGCCGCCGAGCGCGCCGGCGACGCCGGCAAGAGCCGCGAATACAGCCAGCACATCACGCGCCAGACGGCCGAGGCCGACGCCGGCACGCAAGGCCTGCAACTGGCGCGGATGTCGGTCACGCGATGAAGGCCTCGTCGCGCAGTGCCGCGGTGGCAGCGCTGCTGGCGTTGGCGACGGCCGCCGCCGCCGCGGTGGAGAGCGATCCGCTGCCGGTGCCGGCGGGCGGCGGCCGCGCCGACGCAGTCCGCCTCTACAACGACGGCGTTGCGCTGCTGGTGGCGCGCGACTTCCGCGAGGCGCAGGCGCGCTTCGAGGCGGCGCTGGCCGTGGACGGCGAACTGGCCGAGGCGCACAACAACCTCGCCTATGCGCTGCGCATGCAGGGAAGCCACAACTTTGCAGCCTCGCTCGCGCACTACAACCGCGCGATCGCGCTGAAGCCGAACCTCGCACAGGCCTACATGTACCGCGGCGTGCTGTTCTCGCAACAGGGAGACATGGAGCGGGCGCGCGCCGACCTGGCCATGTTGCGCACGCTCGATCGCGCGCTGGCCGCGCGGCTGGAGCGCGCCCTTGCCGGCGACGTCGGGACCGGTCGCGAGGGGATCGCGGCGCAGTACGAGTAGCCGCCTCAGCCGGCCCGCCCCATGCTGTCGCGCAGCAGGCGGGCCGCCGCCGCCGGATCGGGCGCGGCGCACACGGCACTGACCACCGCGACGCCGTCGGCCCCGGCAGCCATCACGGCGGCGGCGTTGCCGGCGTGGATGCCGCCGATGGCGACCAGCGCCCGCGCCGTGCGGGCGCGGATCGCGCGCAGCCCGTCCAGCCCCAGGGCCGGTGCGGCATCGGGCTTGGTCCCGGTCGCGAACACCGGGCTCACGCCGTAGTAGTCCACCGGCGCCAGTTCGGCCGCCGGCAGCTGCGCCAGCGTTTCGATCGACAGCCCCACCAGCGCGTGCGGCATCAGCCGGCGCACGTCCTGCGGCGGCATGTCGCTCTGGCCCACGTGCACGCCGTCGGCACCGCAGGCCAGCGCGACGTCGACGCGGTCGTTGATGACCAGCGGCACGCCGCGCGGCTCGAGCAGGGCCTTCAGCGCGCGAGCGCGCTCCACGAACGCCCGCGTGTCCAGCGCCTTCTCGCGCAGCTGGACGCAGCTCACGTCGCCCTGGACCGCGGCCTCGACGACCGCCAGCACGCCGCGCTCGCCGCAGAGCGTGCTGTCGGTGACCAGGCACAGCCGAAGGACATCGGCCTGGAACTTCATCGCGCCCGTCACCCGCGCACGTCGAGTTTCAGGCGCGACGTGAACGCCTCGCGTTCCAGCAGCTGCAGGCCGTCGAGCAATTCAATCTGCAGCCGCCCCACGCCCGCGCCGGCCGCCTGCGTGCGCTCCACGGCAAGTTCGCCCACAACGCCCAGGCAGGCCATCGCGGAGACCGTGGCGCGCCACGCATCCGGCTGCACCGCCGCGAAGGCGCCGACCAGGGCGCTCGCCGAACAGCCGACGCCGGTCACGCGCGTCATCCATGGGTGGCCGTTGGACAGCACCGCCCAGCGGCCGGCCGCGTCCACCACGTGGTCGTCGGCGCCGCTGGCGCACACCACCCCGCCGATGTCTCGCGCCAGCGCCCTGGCCGCGTCCACGGCCTCGCCCGACGACGCGCTGCTGTCGACGCCGCGCGTCTTCGCGGCGACGCCGGCCACGCTCATGATCTCGGAGCCGTTGCCGCGGACGATGGAGGGCGCGCCGGCAGCCATCAGGTCGGCCAGCGCGGCGTTGCGGTACGGCGTGGCGCCGGCACCGACCGGGTCCAGCACGACCGGGATGCCGCGGGCGCGCGCCGCCTGCAGCGCCGTCTTCATGGCGCGGATCCAGTCCGGCTCCAGCGTGCCGATGTTGAGCACCAGCGCCTGCGCGATGCCGGCCATGTCGGCCACTTCCTCCTGTGCGTGCGCCATCACGGGCGAGGCTCCCAGCGCCAGCAAGGCGTTGGCGTTGTAGTTCATCACGACGAAGTTGGTGATGCTGTGCACCAGCGGCGCGCGCTCGCGCACCGCCTGCAGGTCGGCCCACAGGGCGGCGGCGTCGATGTGTTGGAGGCCCATCCGTCAATCCTTGCTCGAGGCGGGTCGGAGGCGGAAGGCGCACGGTGCGCGTGTGGCTTCCCTCCGCTGGTACGACCCAGTTCAGGTTCAAAGGGTATTTCTCAGTCCGCGCACGGCGGGACACCCCGGGGAAGCTCTGAACAGATCGCGTCGCGCGCGCGCGAGACGAAAACGGGATGATTTGTCCGCCAGGTTTCGCAGCCGGTGCTGGACGCACCGGCCAGAAACATGGTGGGCAAAGGGCCCGTTTTCGTCCGAGCCCGAAGGGACGGCGCTTTTCCGGGCGACCTGCCGCGTTACCAGACCAGGCAAGCCGCCCAGGCTTGCCTTCGGTCTGGCGCCTTGCATCTCATCCCGGAAAAGCACCGTCGCGCACGGCGGGATTTGTTCAGAGCTTCCCGAGCTTTCCGGGACGAGCCCGGCTGGTTTCGATTATCCCTGAAGCGCCGCCGCCGGCTCGGTGCGCACCCGCGCCGCCGGCAGCTCGATCGCGAACGTGGACCCGGCCCCGGGCCGGCTCTCGATCCTCAGCTCGCCGCCGTGGCGCTGCACCACGTGCTTGACGATCGCCAGTCCCAGGCCGGTGCCGCCGGTCTCGCGCGACCGGCTGCGGTCGACGCGGTAGAAGCGCTCGGTCAGCCTGGGGATGTGTTCCGCCGCGATGCCCGGGCCGGTATCGCGCACCGTGAACTCGAGGCGCCCGCCGGGCAGCACCCGGGCCCCCACCGTGACGCTGCCGCCGTCGGGCGTGTAGCGCACGGCGTTGCTCACGAGGTTGGAGAACGCGCTGAGCAATTCGCTGGCCACGCCGCCGATCCGGGCACCGGGAGCGGGCTCGAAGTGCAGGTCGAGCGTCTTGCCCAAGGCGAGGGCAACGGAGCGCGCCTCCTGCTCGCATTGGCCCAGCAGCGGCGCCAGAGCCGTCCACTCGCCGGCGCCGGGCAGCGGGCTGCCCTCCAGGCGCGACAGCGTCAGCAGGTCGGCGACCAGCGTCTGCATGCGCTGGGCCTGCTGCGCCATCATCTGCAGGTAGCGGCCCCGTTCATCGGCCGGCAGCTCCAGCGTCTGCAAGGTCTCGACAAAACCCGCGAGCACCGTCAGCGGCGTGCGGATCTCGTGCGAAACGTTCGCGACGAAATCGCGGCGCATCACCTCGGCCTGCTCCACCGCCGTGACGTCGCGCGCCAGCAGCAGCAGCCGGCCCTCGCCGTACGGGTGCAGGCGGACCGACAGCTTTCGCGGCCGGGCGGCGGAACTGCCAGGCGCGGCGATGACGATGTCGGCGGCGAAGCTGCGCGCCTGGTAGTACGCGTTGAAATCGGGCTCGCGCACCAGGTTGACGATGTGCTGCTGCAGGTCGCGCTGGGGATCGAGGCCGAACTGGGCCGCCGCCGTGTCGTTCGCCCATTCGATGCGACCCTGCGGGTCCAGCAGGACGACGCCATTGGGCGAACGCTGGATGGCGGACAGGAACTCGTCCAGGCGGCGCTGCGCCTGCTGCACTTCGCGTTCGCGCTGCAGCAGCGCCCGCTGCATGCGATCGCACGCCTCGCCCCACAGACCGCCGAGCCGCGGCGCAGCCGCGGCCGGCCCGCGGCGCAGCCAGTGCAGCACCCGCAACCCACGCGCCGTCTCGAACATGAACCAGAGCACGGCGCCCGCCGCCAATCCGGCCAGCGCGCCCCGGCTGCCGCCGCTCCACCAGCCGGCGCCCCCGCCGGCCCCGAGGAACAGCAGGAAGAAAAGCAGGCGCACCGCCATGGCCGCTCAGCCGGCGCGCTGCCGCGGGGCGGCGGTCGTCGCCTGCGGCTGCGCGGTCACGCGGTAACCGACACCGCGCACGGTCTCCACCATGGCGCCGGCCTCCGCGCCCAGCGCCTCGCGCAGGCGCTTCACGTGCACGTCCACCGTGCGTTCCTCGATGAACACGTGGTCGCCCCACACCTTGTCCAGCAACTGCTGGCGGCTGTGGACGCGCTCCGGATGCTTCATCAGGTACTGCAGCAGCTTGAACTCGGTCGGCCCCACCTTCAGCGGCCGGCCCCGCCAGCTGACGCGGTGCGTCGCGCCGTCAAGGGTCAGCTCGCCGACGGACACGACATCCTCGGTCCGCTCCGGCGCGCGCCGGCGCAGCGCCGCCCGGATGCGCGCGAGCAGTTCCTGGGTCGAGAACGGCTTCGTGATGTAGTCATCGGCGCCGGCGTCGAGCCCCGCCACCTTGTCCGGCTCGTCACCCTTGGCGGTGAGCATCAGGATCGGCACGGCGCGCGTGCGCGGGTCGGCGCGCCAGCGCCTGGCGAGCGTGATGCCGCTGGGGCCCGGCAGCATCCAGTCCAGCAGGATGGCGTCAGGCAACGCGTTGTCGATCTCGCGCTGCGCCGCCGCGCCCTCCGCTGCCCAGACCGGAAGAAAGCCGCTATGCCGCAGATTGACCGAAATCAGTTCGGCGATGGCGGGTTCGTCCTCGACGAGCAGGATGCGCGGCGGCTGCTTCATTGCCCGGCTATTTCAACGCCGACTCGATGTCTTCCATCGAGGTGTGGCGAACGTCGGCGCCCTTGACCACGTAGATGATGAATTCCGCGATGTTCTTGGCGTGGTCGCCGATGCGCTCGATCGCCTTGGCGACGAACAGCAGGTCCAGGCTGCTCGAGATCGTGCGCGGGTCCTCCATCATGTAGGTGATCAGCTTGCGCACGAAGCCGTTGAACTCCTGGTCCAGCAGGTCGTCCTCCTTCATGATGGCGAGCGCGGCGCGCGTGTCCAGGCGTGCGAAGGCGTCGAGCGCCTTGCGCAGCTGCCGCGACGCGAGGTCGGCGGCGACCGAGAGCTCGTTGGCGGGGAGCGCCCGCACCGCGCCGCTCTTCTCGATGATCGACCGCACCATGCGCGCGATCCGCTCGGCCTCGTCGCCGACCCGTTCCAGATTGGCGGTGGTCTTGGAGATCGCCATCAGCAGGCGCAGGTCGCGCGCCGTCGGCTGGCGCCGGGCGATCACCGACGACAGCTCGCGGTCGATGTCGACCTCCATCTGGTTCACCCGCGCCTCGTTCTCGAGCACCTGGTGCGCCGCCTCCTCGTTGAAGTTGGCCAGGGAGTCGATCGCCTGGCGGATCTGGGATTCGACCAGCCCGCCGAGTTCCATCACGCGGGACGACAGCGAGCCGAGCTCCGAATCGAACTGGGTGGAAAGATGCTTGTCAGCCATGTCGTGCTCCTAAAGGAAGCTCTGAACGAATCCCGCCGTGCGCGACGGTGCTTTTCCGGGATGAGATGGTAGGCGCGAGACCCAAGGCAAGCCTGGACGGCTTGCCTGGTCTCGTAACACCCCAGGTCGCCCGGAAAAGCGCCGTCCCGTAGGGCTCGGACGAAAAGCCGGCCCTTTGCCCACCAAATTCCTGGCCGGTGCAACCAGCACCGGCCAGGAATTTGGCGGACAAATCATCCCGCTTTCGTCTCGAGCGCGCGCGACGCGATTCATTCAGAGCTTCCTTAGCCGAAACGGCCGGTGATGTAGTCCTCGGTCTCCTGCCGCTTGGGCTTGAAGAAGATCTGCTCGGTCTCGCCGACCTCGATCAGGTTGCCCAGGTACATGTAGGCCGTGTAGTCCGAGACCCGCGCGGCCTGCTGCATGTTGTGCGTCACGATGACCACCGTGTAGTCGCGCTTCAGCTCCACGATCAGCTCCTCGATCTTGCCGGTGGAAATGGGGTCCAGCGCCGAGCACGGCTCGTCGAGCAGCAGCACCTCGGGCCGGATCGCGATGCCGCGGGCGATGCACAGCCGCTGCTGCTGGCCGCCGGACAGGCCGGAGCCGGTCTGCCCCAGCTTGTCCTTGACCTCGTCCCAGAGGGCTGCCTTGCGCAGCGCCCACTCGACGCGCTCGTCCATGTCGGCCTCGTTGAGGCGCTCGAACAGCCGCACGCCGAACGCGATGTTGTCGTAGATCGACATCGGGAACGGCGTCGGCTTCTGGAACACCATGCCGATGCGGGCCCGGATCAGCGCCACGTCCTGTCTCGACGTCAGCAGGTTCTCGCCGTCCAGCACGATCTCGCCTTCGGCCCGCTGGTCCGGGTACAGCTCGAACATGCGGTTGAAGGTGCGCAGCAGCGTCGATTTGCCGCAGCCGGACGGGCCGATGAACGCAGTCACCTTCTTTTCCGCGATCTCGAGGTTGATGTCGCGCAGCGCGTGGAACTTGCCGTAGTAGAAGTTCAGGTCGCGCACGGCCAGCTTGGCGGCGTCGGGCCCGGCGGTCATTGGAGCATTCATGGTTTCAAAGCTTGCTGCGCGTGAACACGCGCGCCAGGATGTTCAGGCCCAGCACGGCCAGCGTGATGATGAAGACGCCGGCCCAGGCCAGCTGCTGCCAGTTCTCGTACGGGCTCATGGCGAACTTGAAGATCACGACCGGCAGGCTCGCCATCGGCTCGCCCATGTTCGACGTGAAGAACTGGTTGTTGAGCGCCGTGAACAGCAGCGGCGCGGTCTCGCCCGCGATCCGGGCAACCGCCAGCAGCACGCCGGTGACGACGCCGGCACGCGCCGCGCGCAGCGTGATGCTGCCGACGACCTTCCACTTGGGTGCGCCCAGCGCATAGGCCGCTTCGCGCTGGGCCGCCGGCACCAGCAGCAGCATGTTCTCGGTGGTGCGGATGACGACCGGAATCACGATCAGCGCCAGTGCGATCGCGCCGGCGAGCCCGGAAAACTGCTTGTACCGCGCCACGACCACGGCGTAGACGAACAGACCGATGACGATCGACGGCGCCGACAGCAGGATGTCGTTGACGAACCGGGTGCTGTTGCCCAGCCAGCCCTTCGGGTCGTATTCGGCCAGGTAGATGCCGGCCATGATGCCGACCGGCGTGCCGACGCAGGTCGCCAGCAGCACCATCAGCAGCGAGCCCCACATCGCGTTGAGCAGGCCGCCGGCCTCGTTGGGCGGCGGCGTCATCTCGCTGATGGTGGCCCAGGTCATGCCGGCAAAGCCCAGGCGCACCGTTTCCCACAGGATCCAGATCAACCAGAAGACGCCGAAGGCCATGGCCGCCAGCGCGAGGGCCAGCGCCACCGTATTGACCCGTTTGCGCGCGGAATACCTGCGCTCGCGCTCCTGGGCACTGGTTGCGGCGCGGATCAAACGCTCGCCGGTGGAGGACGGATTCGTGCTCACGCGCGTGTCCCTTCGTTGCGGCGCAGCCGCAACAGCAGCAGCTTGGACAGCGCGAGCACCACGAACGTGATGAAGAACAGCACCAGCCCCAGGTAGATCAGGGCGGACTGGTGCAGGCCGTCGGCGGCCTCGGCGAACTCGTTGGCGAGCGCCGAGGTGATGCTGTTGGCAGGCGCGAACAGGCTCAGCGTGTCGAGCTGGTTGAAGTTGCCGATGATGAAGGTCACGGCCATGGTCTCGCCCAGCGCGCGGCCGAGGCCGAGCATGATGCCGCCGATGACGCCGCTCTTGGTATAGGGCAGCACGACCTGGTAGACCACCTCCCAGGTGGTGGAGCCCAGGGCATACGCCGATTCCTTGAGCATCGGCGGCGTGACGTCGAACACGTCGCGCATCACCGCCGCGATGAACGGGATGATCATGATGGCCAGGATGATGCCCGCGGCCAGGATGCCGATGCCGACTGGCGGGCCGGAAAACAGTGCCCCCAGGTAAGGCACGTCGCTGAACAGCGCCTGCAACGGCTGCTGGACCCAGGTGGCGAGGATGGGGCCGAAGACCAGCAGGCCCCACATGCCATACACGATCGACGGCACCGCGGCGAGCAACTCGATGGCGGTGCCCAGCGGCCGCTTCAGCCAGGCGGGCGAAAGCTCGGTCAGGAACAGGGCAATGCCGAAGCTCACGGGCACGGCGATCACGAGCGCGATGATCGAGGTGGCGACGGTGCCGTAGATCATGACCAGGCCGCCGTACTCCCCGCTGACCGGATCCCAGACACTGTTGGTGAGGAAGCCCAGCCCGTACTTCTGGATGGCCGGCCATGCGCCGACCAGCAAGGAGACCAGGATCCCCACCAGCAGACCCAACGTGACCAGGGCGGCGAAGCGGGCGGTCCAGCCGAACAGGCGGTCGAGGACTGCCCCGGCGCGGGCGCTGCGGACGGGCGGCGGGGAGCTCATCGTGCGGCTGCGCCCGGGCGCCGGCGGGGAAAGATGGAGAACGGCCTCATCGGCCGGAAGTGTAGAGGACACCAGCACCTTTGCTGTCGGAACGGAACGGCCGGGACGCGACGTCCCGGCCTTGGCTGCGGCACCTTGCCCGTTTTCTTACTTGAACGCCACCGTCTTGCCCGAGCCGTCCTTGATCTCGGCCGTCCACAGCTTCATGACCTGCGCCTTCACGCTGTCGGGCATGGGCACGTAATCCAGCGCGGCGGCGGTCTGGTCGCCGTTCTTGTACGTCCACTCGAAGAACTTGAGTGCGGCAGCGGCTTCCGCCGGCTTCTCCTGGACCTTGTGCATCAGGATGAAGGTGGCGCCGGTGAGAGGCCAGGACTGCGCGCCCGGCTGGTTGGTCAGGATCTGGTAGTAGCTCTTGGACCAGTCGGCGCCGGCAGCGGCCGCCTTGAACGCACTGTCGTCAGGGGCGACGAACTGGCCGGCGCTGTTCTGCATCAGCGCGTAGTTCATCTTGTTCTGCTTCACGTAGGCGTACTCGACGTAGCCGATCGAGTTGGGCAGGCGGCCGACGAAGGCGGCCACGCCCTCGTTGCCCTTGCCGCCGGCACCGGTGGGCCAGTTCACCGCCGTGCCTTCGCCGACCTTGCCCTTCCAGTCCGCATTCACCTTGGACAGGTAGTTGGTGAAGATGAAGGTGGTGCCGGAGCCGTCGGCGCGGCGCACCGGGCTGATGGCGGCGTCGGGCAGCGCCAGGTTCGGGTTCAGCGCCTTGATGGCCGGGTCGGTCCACTTGGTGATCTTGCCCAGGTAGATGTCGCCCAGCACCTGACCGTTCAGGCGCAGCTGGCCGGGCTCGATGCCCTTGATGTTGACCACCGGAACCACCCCGCCGATCACCATGGGGAACTGGATCTGACCCTTCTTGGCCAGGTCTTCGTCCTTCAGCGGCATGTCGGACGCGCCGAAAGCGACGGTCTTGGCGTCGATCTGCTTGATGCCCGCCCCCGAGCCGACCGACTGGTAGTTGATCTTGACGCCGGTGGCCTTGTTGTAGTCCGACGCCCACTTGGCGTACAGCGGCGCCGGGAACGTGGCGCCGGCGCCGGTGACGTCCTGCGCCAGCGCGAAGCCGCTGAACGCGAGCGCGGCGATGCCGACGGGAAGGATGCGGCTGGTGAGCTTCATGGTGACCTCTCTGAGTGAATCGGTTGTGTGGACTCTATGAGGCCTTCATGACAGCTTTGTGACAGCAGGTGCAAGCCGAAAGCGACCGCGCCAGGCCTCCGGCGTCACCGTCGTGTCATGGATGGTCCCTATCCTCCATCGGCTTCCCCACGCATGACCATGCCCCAACTCCCCCGCCTGAGCCGTCGCACTCTCCTGCGCGGCAGCGCCTTGGCCGCCGTCGCCGGCAGCGCCATCGGCCAACCGACCCGCAAGAGCGCCGCCGCTCCTGTCACGGTCGTCCAGATCCTCGATACGTCGATGGCCCAGCAGGACGTGGCCAAGGATTTCCTGCTGGGATCGCGCGCCGCGTGGCAGGACATCAACGCGCAAGGCGGCCTGCGCGGCCGTCCGGTGCGGCATGAAACGCTGGAAATCGACGGCAGCGCGAAGGCCGTACGCCAGGCCGTGCAGGCGGCCGTGGCCGATCCGTCATGCGTGGCCCTGTCCGGAACGGCCGGCGACCCCGTCGCTGCACAGGTCGCGCAGCTGCTCACCACGGCTCCCGCGGGGCTGGCCCACCTCGCACCCTGGCTGCAGAACTCGAGTGCCCCGCTGGGGGACAGCACTTTTCCGGTGTTTGCCGGTCGCGCCGAGCAGGTCGCGCACGCGCTGAAATCCCTGGCCCTGGTGGGCGTGCAGGATGTCGGGGTGGTGTACGCATCGGCAGCGGAACAAGGGCGGCACCAGGACGACATCGCACGCATCGCCGCGGGCATGGACCTGCGCCTGCGCGCCTACCCCGGCACCGGCGACCTTTCCGCACTGGGACAGCGCCTCGGGCCGCAGTCGCCCGCGCTGCTGCTGTTCATCGGCGGCACGCCCGAGCTGGTGCAGTTCACGCAGGGCCTCGACCGCCAGCAGCGGCAGCGCTTCGTGATCGCCTTGTCGGACGTCAACCTGCAGGCCGTGCAGCAGATGGGCGGCGCCCGCTCGACGCCGGTGATCGCGACCCAGACCGTACCAATGGTCACCTCGGCGCTGCCCGTCGTGCGGCACTACCGGGAAGTGATGGCGCGCCTGTTCGACGAGCCGCCCGTCCCGCTCAGCCTGGCGGGCTTCGTGGCCGCGCGTGCCACCTTCGCGGTGCTGCAGGGCATCGACGGGCCGCTGACGCGCTCCGCCGTGCTGGCCGCCTGCCAGCGGCAACAGCCGGTCGACCTCGGCGGCTTGCGGGTGGGCTTCGACGCGCGGCGACGCGCCGGCGGCTACGTGACGCAGACCATGCTGACCGCCGGTGGTCGGGTCGTGGGCTGACGCGGTCCGGCCGCGCGCCACGCACCCACGCCGTGCCAGCGGATGCTATCCTGACCGCTCCTGGGCACCACGCATGCAAGACGGTACGCTGCTCGCCGCAGTCGATCTCGGTTCCAACAGCTTCCGGCTCGAGATCGGCCGCCACGAGCACGGCCAGGTACGCCGGGTGGAATACCTCAAGGAGACGGTGCGCCAGGGCGGCGGCCTGGACGGGGCGCGTAACCTGACCGCGGAGGCGATGGACCGCGGCTACGCCTGCCTCGCGCGCTTCGCCGAGCGCCTGGCCGGGTTCGGTGACGGGCAGGTCCGCGCCGTCGCCACCCAGACCTTGCGCGAGGCGCGCAACCGTGAAGTCTTCCTGGCGCGCGCCCGGCAGGTGCTGGGCTTCCCGATCGAGGTGATCTCAGGTCGTGAAGAGGCACGCCTCATCTACCAGGGCGTCGCCCGCCTGCTGCCGCAGTCGGACGAACACCGGCTGGTGGTGGACATCGGCGGCCGCTCCACCGAGCTGATCCTGGGTCGGCAGTTCGACGCGCGGCTGATGGAAAGCTACCGCGTCGGCAGCGTCACCTGGTCGACCCGCTATTTCCCAGACGGGCAGTTCACGCCGTCGGCGTTCGAACATGCCGAGATCGCCGCGCAGGCGATCCTCGAAGAGGCTGCGGCGCTAACGGCCCCGGTCGGCTGGGAGGTGGCGTACGGCTCGTCCGGAACGGTAGGCGCGGTGGCCGACATCGTGGCCGCCGCGGGCAGACCGCCAGGCGTCATCTCGTGGGATGGCCTCGACTGGCTGGTGGACCGGCTGCTGGCAGCGCGCAGCGCCGACAGGGTGCGGCTCGGCGGCCTGCGGGACGACCGGCGGCCGGTGATAGGCGGCGGCGTCAGCGTGCTGCGCGCGTTGTTCCGGCTGCTCGAGATCGACGAGATGCGTCCGGCAGCCGGCGCGCTGCGCCACGGCGTCCTGTACGACATGCTGGACCGGGAGCACCGCGCCACCGACGTGCGCGAGGCCACGGTCTCGCGTCTGGTGGCCAGGTTCGAGGCCGACCCCCGCCAAGGCGATCGCGTCGGCCTCCTGGCCTGCCATCTCTTTCGCCAGCTGCGGCCGGGCGCGGCCGCCCCCGAGAGCGCCCTGATGTGGGCAGGACGCCTGCACGAGATCGGCAACGCGGTCTCGCACAGCGACTCGCACAAGCACGGCGCGTATCTCCTGGACAACGTCGACGCGCTCGGATTCACACAGGACGAGCTGCACCGCCTGAGCCTGCTGGTGCTGGGACACCGCGGCAAGCTGCGCAAGCTGCAGGCGGATTTCGAGGACGAGGCCTTCGTCCATCAGTTGCTGTGCCTGAGGCTGGCCGTGATTCTCTGCCACGCGCGACGCGATCCCGATGTGAAGGGGCTGCTGCTGCAGGGAGCGGGCCGCGAACTGCGCCTGTCCGTGCGCGAGGGGTGGACCGCCGCCTGGCCGCAGTCCGCGCACCTGCTGCGCCAGGAATCCCTGGCCTGGCAGAAGACGCCCTGGTCGCTGGCCCTGGCCTGAGGCGGCCTCGCCGGTGTTGCTCGACGGCGCCGCGCAAACCGTATAAACTATTTATACCGTTTCAAGGAGCTTACATGGCCGTCGCCCGATCCTCCGCCAGCAAACCGAAAGCGCCGCCCAAGGCCGGCGCCGCCAGGCGAACCGCCGTCAAGCGCGCGCCAGCCGGACCCGCGCGGCCAGCACCGGCGGCCGTCGCTGCGAAACCGGCCGCCGCACCGCAAGCGCCGGCGGCGCCGCAAGGCGCGGGCCTGGTGGCCGGCGTGGAAAAGGAAAAGAAGGTCAAGCTGGTGCGCGACAGCTTCACCATGCCGAAGTCCGAGTACGCTGCGATCGACGTGCTGAAAGCGCGCGCCGCCCGGCTCGGCCGCCCCTCGAAGAAGAGCGAGATGCTGCGCGCCGGTGTGATGGCACTGAGCGCGATGCCGGATGCACAGCTGCTGGGGCTGCTGGCGGGCCTGCCCGCGATCAAGACCGGCCGGCCCGCGAAGGTGAAGACCGAGGAAAAAGCGTCCTAGACCAGTTCCGGCGTCTGCACCGCCCACACCACTGTCTGGACGTGGCCGTCGCGCTCGCGGGTGCGCAGCCACCAGGCGCTTCCCTTGCGGAAAGCGCATTGGTCGCCCTGGATCCGCAGCAGCTGCGACACGACTTCGCCGAGCGTCGGCTGGTGGCCGATCACCACCACCGGCTGCCGCGCCGACGGCCAGTGCGCCGCATCCAGCAGCGCCGCCCCCCCGCGCTCCGGCGCCAGCGCATCCACCACCTTGTACTTGCGCGCAAGTGCCAGCGCCGTCTGCTCGCAGCGCCGGGCCGGGCTGCACAGCACGCGCGCCCCTTCGCCCAGGTGCCGGTCCAGCCACGCGGCCACCCGTGCCGCGTGCTTTTCGCCACGCGACGTCAATGCGCGGTCGAGGTCGTCCTGCCCCTCCGCCTCGTCCTCGGCTTCCGGATGGCGCCAGAGGATCAGATCCATGTCGCCACCCCTTTGCCCGGCGCGTGCTCCCGGACCATCCGCGCGCGCCGCGCGGGCACCAGGAACGCCTCGAACATCTCGCTCGCGACGCGCCAGCTGAAATCCATCGCGCGCTCGCGCGCCTCTTCGCGCGGCACCGACAGCGCCGCGGCGCACGCGGTGCGCAGGTCGTCGTGCAGAGCTCCGCCCAACGGCCGCGTGCCGTCAGGGTGCAGCCGGCCCAGCACTTCCAGCGGCCCGTCGACCGGAAACGCCGCGACCGGCGTGCCGCAGGCCATCGCTTCCACCATCACCAGGCCGAAGGTGTCGGCATGGCTGGGGAAGACGAAGACGTCGGCGGCCGCGTAGAGGCGGGCCAGTTCGGCCCGCGGCAGCAGGCCGATCCAGCGCGCGTGTGGATGCCGCTGCTGCAGCCGGGTGGCCACCGGCCCGACGCCGCAGACCACCTTGCTGCCAGTGAATGCCATGTCGAGGAAGGCCTGGATGTTCTTTTCGTAGGAGACGCGACCGACGAAGAGCGCGATCGGCCGCGGCAGCCCGGCGAGCAGTTCATGCGCCTGCGGCTCCCGCTGGAACGGGAACAGGCGCGTGTCGACCCCGTGGGTCCAGGCGCGCAGGTTGTGAAAGCGGCGCTGCTCCAGCATCCCGAGCACGCTGCGGGTCGGCACCATGATCCCCGACGAAGGACCGTGGAAGCGCCGCATCAACGCATAGCCCCACGACACCGGGAGCTTCACCGCCGCGTTCACGATCTCGGGGAACTTGGTGTGGAATGCCGTGGTGAAGGCCAGGCCGCGTCGCAGGCAGTACCTGCGCCCCGCCCACCCCAGCGGCCCTTCCGTCGCCAGGTGGATGGCATCGGGCGCGAACGCGTCGATCTGCCGCGCCAGCTGCCGCCCCGGACGGATGGCCAGGTCGATGCCTGCATACCCCGGGCACGGCCGGGTGCGGAACTGGCCCGGCTCCACCACCAGCACTTCATGCCCGGCGGCGGTGAGCTCCTTCACCAGTTCGAGCAAGGTGGTGACGACGCCGTTGACCTGCGGCGCCCAGGCATCGGTGACCAGCGCGATCTTCATTCGACATGCTCCTTGATGGTGTGGCCCGCTCGCCCATGGATCGGCGGCGCCCACGTCACCAGTTCGAGCCTCCCGTCGTGGTGCTCGACGAGGGCGGTAAGGCTCTCGACCCAGTCGCCGTCGTTGCAGTACAGCACCCCGTCGATCATCCGCATCTCCGCGCGATGGATGTGGCCGCAGACGACGCCGTGGTGGCCCCGCCGCCGCGCCTCGCGCGCGACGGCATGCTCGAAATCGGTGACGTAGCTGAGCGCCTTCTTCACCTTGTGCTTGAGCCATGCGGACAGTGACCAGTACGGCAGCCCCAGCCGGGCCCGCAGGTGGTTGAGGTGGCGGTTCAGGCGCAGGCTGAACTCGTACAAGGTGTCGCCGACATAGGCGAGCCAGCGCGCGCATTGCACCACCGCGTCGAAGGCATCACCGTGGATCACCCACAAGCGGCGCCCGTCGGCCGTCACGTGCACCGCGTCGTGCAGGACCTCGATTCCGCCGAACGAATGGCCCGCGAACTGGCGCGCGAATTCGTCGTGGTTGCCGGGCACGAAGACGACACGGCAGCCCTTGCGGGCGGCGCGCAGCACCTTTTGCACCACGTCGTTGTGCGCCTGCGGCCAGTACCAGCCCTTGCGCAACTGCCAGCCATCGACGATGTCGCCGACCAGGTAGAGATGATCGCTCGGATGGGCTTTCAGGAAGTCCAGCAGCGCGACTGCCTGGCAGCCCCGCGTACCCAGATGCACGTCGGAGATGAACACGCTGCGCACGCGGCGCGCGCCGGCCGCCTCGTCGGCGTCCGCCCACGGCGGCGCTCCGAGCTGCGGCAGCAGCGGGCCGAGTCCGTCGAAGGCCGCGCGCATTCAGTCGCCCAGGAAGTGCTTGCGATAACGGGCCGGAAGGTCGGACAGCCGCATCATCAGCGGCAGGTCCGCGCTGTTGAAGTCGGGATCCCACGCCGGCGGTCCCAGCACCTTCGCCCCCAGCCTGAGGTAGCCCTTGATCAGCGGCGGCGGCTCGACCGGCAGGCAGCCGTCCAGCGCCTCCACCGGCAGCGGCAGGCGCGGGCGCACCTGGTCCTCCACCGGCGCCAGGTGCGTCTCGCGCAGCTGGCGCCAGATGCTGGCCGCGACGTCGCCGCTCACGATGCCGTTGTGCAGCATGGGAATGCTGGCGCAGCCGATCATCACGTCCAGGTCGTTGCGCACCATGAAGGCGCCGAGGGCGCCCCACAGCGTCATGATGACGCCGCCGTTCCGATGGTTCGGATGCACGCAGCTGCGCCCCAGTTCCACCATCCGCTCGCGCAAGGCGCGCAGCCGCACCAAATCGAACTCGGTGTCGCTGTAGAGGCTGCCGACGCGGCGGGCCTGGGCTGGCGTGAGCACGCGGTAGGTGCCGATGACCTGCCCCGACTCCAGTTCGCGCACGATCAGGTGCTCGCAGTACTCGTCGAACAGGTCGATGTCATGGCCCGCGATGCGCGCGTCGAGTCGCGCACCCATCTCGCCCGCGAACACCTGGTACCTCAGGCGCTGGGCCTCGCGCACCTCGTCCTGGTGGCGTGCCCAGGTCGCCGAGATGGCACCGCCCGGCGCCGCAGGCTGGCCATGATGCGGACGGTGCAGCGCCGCCCGGGACCGCCTCGCCGGCGACAAGGGCAACGTGGGGATCGGCAGCTCGTTCATCCGAAGACTCCTGTGTGAACGCCGCCCAGTGTCGAGTCGGCGCATGACACCCTGATGGCACTTCCATGGCGCGCATGTGACAGCGCCGCTCAGCACCCGACGCCTGCTGCGCCCCACCACCGCGCCACTTCCGCCGCCACCCACTGCGGCGCGTCCAGCGGCAGATCGTGTCCCGCCGATTCATGCGTGCGAACCGGCAGTTGCCAGTGCTGCCCCATGCTGCGCGAGCATTGCGCCGACACCAGGCGATCGGCCCGCGCGGCCAGCAGCAGGATCGGGACCCGGGGCGCCGCCGGCGGCGCCCGGTAGCGCGCGGCGGCCACCAGTTGGCGCACGGCGTCGGCGACCGTGACCGGCCGCTCGCGCGCGTAGGCCGCCCAGCGCTCGGCCAGGGCGGCGTCCGCGGCGCGGTGGTTGCTGGTCAGTGCGAGGATGGCGTGCTCGCGTTCCAGAGGACCGAGCCCCGGCCGCAGCAATCCCAGCAATGGCAGATACGCCGCCGGTCGCAGCCGCCGCCAGAAGGGCGAGCGGGCGCCGACACTGGTGTTGATCAGCACGCAGGCGGCCAGCTCCTGCGGACGCTCGCACGCCCACTGCCAGGCGACCATTCCCCCCAGCGACAGCGCCACGACGCCGTAAGGGCCGCCAGGCGTATGCCGCTGGAGGTCGGCACGCAGCGCGCCCACCATCGCGGCGGCGCTGGCGGGACTCGGTTCGCCATTGCGCGCGCCGTTGCCGGGCAGGTCCAGCGCCAGCACGCGGTTCCCGGGCGGCAGGGCGGCGGCCAGTACCTGCGGAAATTCCTCCCAATGGCGCGCCTCGCGCGCCCAGCCCCGCAGCAGCACCCAGGTCGTCATCGCACACCGTACCAGCGGGCCAGCGCCTGCCGCTGATGCGCCTCGAGCGCCGGACCGTCCGGCAGCCAGCCACGGTATCCCGCCGCGGCGCGCAGCATGAATTCGAGCAGCGGCACATGGCGGCGCAGCACCCGGTGCTCCCGGTGCTCGATCAGCGGATTGAAGATGCCGTCGCGGCGGAACACCTGGCGGGGATTCTTCTTCACCCACAGCCAGGAACCCATTTCGAGTGTCAGCGGCAGGAACACCTCGCCCAAGCCGTCCGGCGCGCACCGGTGCAGGTGATCCCAGAGATCGCCATGCGCCAGGTACTGGCGACTTTGCGGCTCGAACTCGTACGGGTGGAAGGGTTGCGACTCGCGGAAGATCTCCTGCAGCGCATGCAACTGGGCCAGCTGCGGCATGGGCTGGCGACGGTGCGCGTAGGGAAACCAGAGGCGGTCGCGCATGCCGAACCCGGAGTGGCAATCCAGGGCGATGCTGAATGGCCTGCGGTGAAGCTCTCGCTGCACAGCGGCGCAGAGCGCGCGGCTTTCCGGCTCCATCGGCGCATCGGCCCGGCCGCGGTACCACGGCAAGCCGGCGCTGATGCGATGGCCGCCCACGAGGAAAGGCACGGGGTCGGCCGCCTCCACCGGCGCGTTGCGCATGAGGTCGACCCCGGCGGGATTGGCCCGCGTGCCGCGCGCCATGCCACCTGGGTTCACCAATGGCATGCAGACCACCCGCACCCGGGCCAGCAAGCCGTGCAGCGCGGCATCCCAGCGCAGCCGCGCCACCAGGTTGTGCAGAAAGGCGATCACCACGCGCGTACCGATGCGCTCCAGGCCGTGCACGCCGCCGAAGAACCCGACTGCGGGTGCCTCCGGCGCAGGAGTGCCCAGGGCCAGGACGTAGACCGGCAGTTCCTGGCCTTCATGGCGGACGGTGCACTCGATGCGCACCTCGAGTTCGCCGCCGGCGCTGGCGATCAGGCGTTCGAGCTGTGCCAGTTCGGGCAGATTCATGCAGCGGTTGCGGCGCGGCGCGCACGCCGCCAGGCGGGTCCGGTTCGCGTCAGCGCAGCACCCGGGACCGCAAGCGCCAGACTTGCAGGCGCGCGAACTCCAGGAGCCCACCAGCGACCGCGAGCGCGAGCGCCAGCGCGCTGGCGGCCGACCATTTGTTCATGCCCGTCTCCGCGATCATTCTTGGCGCAGTTTCGCCTGGATGCATGACAGCGAGATGACAAACGCGGCCGGCTTCAGTCCCGAAGCGGCACGAACAGGCCGCTCCAGCCCGGTGTCGCGATCCGCAACTGCCCGCCAGGCTGCCGCGACAGCATGAACGTGCCACCCTGGCCGATGGAATGCCGCAGGATCCAGTGCGCCGACGGGCCGACCCGCAGCCGCCTCGCCTTCAACCGCGCCTGCAGCTGCGCGCCGGCCTGGCAGATCGTCGCCGCACCCTCGGCCCACAATCCCTCCCGGGCCTTGACGAACTCGAGGAACAGCCCGTCGTCCCGGTCCGCGATCGACACCACCAGCGGCTTGCCATCCGACATCGAGGTCTCTTCCCAGCGCAAGGGGAACGCGGCGTCGCCCGCGAGCGAGCGCAGTTCACCGACCGTTGTGGCACACGGAGCGGCTGTGGCGGCTGTGGCGGCGACGTGCAGCGCCTGCAGCAGGCCCGCGACGGCCAGGGCCCTGAGCGCCAAGCCCGACCGGGCACCCATCGTCAGCTCAGCGCGGCACGCATGCGCCGCCGCAGGGCGTCGCGCGTGGCCTGGTCGGCGAACTCCGCCACCTCATGGCTGGCGTCGCTGAGCAACTGGGGCGATACGACGCCGCGGCGGCGGCCACCGCGCTTGAGGGCTTCGTACACACGCATCGCGGCTGGAAAGCGCCGGGGTGCTGCCGGGCGCGGACAGCGCGACAACACCAGCGCCAGTCCGCCGGCGATCAGGAATTCATCGCGCAGCGAGTCGTCCGCCCCAGCGGGCAGTTCGGGGAACTCCGCAAATTCGGACACCTTCCAGGCGGGGGCGCCGGCAAAGAACGCGACGACCGGATTGAAAATGAACACCGGGAATCCTTCTGCAAGACATGGAAAGGAGCGTCGCCGCAGGTCGCCCCGCGGCGCAGAACCACAGGATGCGCTCCCAACATGAACACTCCGTGACAGCCCGGCCCGGAGCAGGTCTTTGCCGGTCGCCGGTGCTGGCGGACGACAACGGCTGGCGGCCGGCGACTACAGGATGGCGGGCCATGGAAACCGATGCTGCGGCGCATGTCCTCGGTCCCCACCCTCGACAAGCTGGAGCCGCTGGACGGTGACGACGCGGTGCGTGCGGTCATCGAAGTGGCGACCGGCAGTCGCCACAAGCTCAAGTACCAGGCGAGCCTGGGCGCCTTCGAACTGCATCACGCGCTCCCCCTGGGCACGGCGTTTCCCTGCAACTTCGGGTTCGTGCCGTCGACGCGCGGCGAGGACGGCGACCCGCTGGACATTCTTGTCTTCGCGGACGAACCCTTGCTCCCCGGCACGGTGGCCGCCTGCCGCTTGGTGGGTGTGATCGAGGCGCAGCAGGCCGCGCCGTCCCAGCCGCCCCGCCGCAACGAGCGGCTGCTGGCGGTCGCCGTCCACAGCCACCTGCACGGCGGCTGGCGCGACCTGGCCGATCTGCCGCCGGGGCTGCTCGAGGAACTGGAGCGCTTCTTCGTCTTCTACAACCACCAGCGCGGCCAGCGCTTCACCCCGCTGGGCCGCCGCGACCGCGCCCGGGCGCACGAGCTGCTCGCGCAGGGACTAGCAAGCCGGAACTGAGCGCGACGCGGGGAATCCGTCGGGACTGCTTCAGTACTTGCCGGGAACGAACATGCTCTTGGGCAGCGGCCGCCGCGAGTAGTCCTTGTGCCGGACCCGCTCCGGCAACTGCACCGCGGCATGCTCAACCTCCTGGTAAGGCACCTGCGACAGCAGATGGGCAATGCAGTTCAGCCGCGCCTTCTTCTTGTTGTCACCTTCGACGATCCACCACTTGGCCTGCGGGATGTGCGTGCGCTCCAGCATCACTTCCTTGGCCCGCGTGTACTGCTCCCAGCAGCGGCGCGACTCCAGGTCCATCGGGCTGAGCTTCCACTGCTTGAGCGGGTCCTGAATGCGGCTGAGGAAGCGCAGGTGCTGCTCTTCGTCCGAGATGGAAAACCAGTACTTGATCAGCTGGATGCCCGAGCGCACGAGCATCTTCTCGAATTCCGGCACCGTCCGGAAGAACTCGTCGTACTGCTCGTCCGAGCAGAAGCCCATCACGCGCTCTACGCCCGCGCGGTTGTACCAACTGCGGTCGAACAGCACGATCTCGCCCGCCGCGGGCAGGTGCGTCACGTAACGCTGGAAGTACCACTGCGTGCGCTCGCGGTCGTTGGGCGCCGGCAGGGCCGCCACCCGGCAGACGCGCGGATTCAACCGCTGGGTGATACGCTTGATGACGCCGCCCTTGCCAGCCGCGTCGCGGCCCTCGAACAGAATCACGACCTTGTGGCCGGTGGCTACCACCCAGTCCTGCAGCTTGACCAGTTCACCCTGCAACCGCAGCAGCTCGGCGAAATAGTGCCGGCGCTCCAGCTTCTCCTGCTCCGTCAGCGCGATCTCGTTGCCGGCGGCGTCGAATGGCCGGTCTTCGAGTTCGAGTTCGAGCTCCTCGTCGTAGCTGTCGAGCACCTCACGCTGCATGCGCTGTGCGAACTCTTCGTTCCCCATATCGTCCCTGCCGATGTCCCACGCGACACCCTCTGTCGAGAGCAGACCACGCAAATATGTCATTGTCGTGACACCGAATGACGTGGGCGCCCAGGACGCAGCAGCAGCCGGCGCTGGCGCCGTCCGATGACGCGGGGAAAAAGGAGCGCGCCCGGCGCTGGCCGGGCACGCCAAGGGCCCCGTGGAGGCCGGCAGACAACCGCGCTTGCGCAGCGGCAAAACAAATTTGCCACGCCAGTGTGACGACGTGATGACACCGCGGCGACCCGCGTGCGTTCCGGAACAGGCCGCCGCCGAGTCACCGTCGCGTCACACGGTCCACCTAACCTCGACCAATTGTCCACCGCAATACGTCTTCAACATGCACCTGTGGCACCAGGAAGTTCGCGCAAGTGCCGGTCGCGGTCGACCTTGGCAAGGCCGTCCTGCACCCACGCGCACCAGGTCAGTGCCTCCGAAAGTGAACGCTTCTTGCATGACTGCGTCATGAAGCCGCTTCATCTTGCCCTGCAGGGCGGTGGCTCGCATGGCGCGTTCACCTGGGGCGTGCTGGATGCGATCCTGGAGGCTCGGGCCGTCATTCCCGTGCTCACCGGGTCGAGCGCCGGCGCCGTCAATGCCGTCGCGCTGGCCAGCGGCTGGTCGGTCGCGGCTCGCAGCGGCGCCGACCGCCAGACCGGCGCCCGCGAGGCGCTGCGCCGCGTGTGGGAAGAAGTGATGGGACTCGGCGTCTATGGCTCGGTACAGCGCCAGTGGCTGTCGGCCTGGGTCGGGACCGCCTCGCTGATCGGCTGGCCGGGCGGGCCGGCGCTCTCGTTTCATCCCCTGCAGAACCTGCTGCAGCGCCACGTCGATTTCGCGGCGCTGCAGGACAGCCGCGCTCCGGCGGTGCACCTCGGGGCCACCCATGTGCGCAGCGGCCGGGCCAAGATCTTCCGCGGCACGGAAGTCACGCTCGATGCGGTGCTTGCGTCGACCTGCCTGCCGACGCTGTTCCCCACGGCCCTGGTGGATGGGGAAGCCTACTGGGACGGCGGCTATTCGATCAATCCGCCACTGTCGCCGTTTCTCGCCATCGACGGCCCCATCGACGTCCTGCTGGTGCAGATCAACCCGATGTGCTCGGCGGTTCCTGCCAGCATGCATGACGTGCAGCAACGCGCCCAGGAACTGGCATTCAACGCTAGCCTTTTGTCGCAGGTCAGGACCGTCGCCCACGCCAACCAGCTGGTGGCGCTCGGCCTGCTCCCCGCGCGGCGGCTGATCCGCCTGCACCGCATCGGCGGCAGCGAGGAACTGCTGCGCTTTCCGCCCTCCAGCCGCGCCTCGGCCGATGCGGGCATGATCCTCGAGCTGTTCTCCCTCGGCCGGGAGGCAGCAGCGCGCTGGATCGCGGCCCACGCGGCCGACGTCGGCATTCGCGCCACGCTCGACGCGCAGGACTATGCGGACGACACCTGGCTGCGCCTCGGCGCGCTCGCGTCAGGTGCCGGCTCGTGGCGACAGCGCGCGATTGCCCGTTGGCGAGGCATGCTCGAGGCGCTGCGGCACCGCGCCCGGAAGTGAGCGCCGGCCTGGCCGCGCGCGGCTCTCCTCTCTTCAGAAAGCCCGCTCGCCGCGGCACCAGGTCCCGCGCACGACCGGCATGCCGGCGGCTTCCTTGACGCGGATGAAGTCGGCCCGCCGCCCCGGCGCGATTTCGCCGCGGTCTGCCAGGCCGATGGCCTGGGCCGGATTGCGCGTGACCGTGTTCACGGCCTTGGGCAGGCTCCATCCCAGTTGCTGGCGCAGCAGGAAGGCCGAATGGATGAGGCTGGAAGGAACGTAGTCGGACGACATGATGTCCAGCAGGTCGCGCTGCGCCAGCTCGGCCGCCGAGACGTTGCCGGAGTGCGAGCCGCCTTGCACCAGGTTCGGCCCGCCCATGATGATGCCGAGGCCGGCGGCGCGGGCCGCCTGCGCCGCTGCCACGGTGGTCGGAAATTCCGACAGGTCGATCTGCTCCGAGCGGGCCTGTTCCACATGCTCGACCTCGGTGTCGTCGTGGCTGGCCAGCGGAATGCGCCGGGCATGGCTGCCGGCCACGACGGCCGCGCGGTGGCTCGCGGCGAACCGCTCCTGGTCCCGGCGGCGATCCTCCACCAGCCGCTCGTAGTCGTCGTCGCGCAGGCTGCCGTTGCGCTCGGTGTAGCGCCGGTACTTGGCCAGGTTGCGCCACTGGCGCTGGCCCGGCGTGTGGTCCATCACGCTGACCAGTTCCACCAGCGGGTCGTCGGCGTAGCGTTCGAACACGTCCATCAGGTCGGGCGCCGACACTTCGCAGCGCAGGTGCAGCAGGTGCTCGACGCGCAGCAGCTCGCGCTGGCGGCAGCCGTGCAGGGCCTGGATCGACGGCTCGTAGGTCTGGCTGCGCGCCCCGCCCTGGTCCATGTCGCCGATCACGATCGAGTCGAGCACCGTGGTGATGCCGGCCGCCGCGCACTGCGCGTCGTGGGTCACGGTCGCTGACGTCGCGTTCCACAGCACGCCGGGACGCGGCACCAGGTGCTTCTCCAGGTTGTCGGTGTGCAGTTCCACCAGGCCGGGCAGCAGCCAGTCGCCGTCCCAGTCCTCGGCGCCGCAGGCCGACGTCCCGTCGCGCTCCACCGAGCGGATGGTATCGCCCTCGATGGCGACGCAACCGGTGAAGGTTTCGCTCGCGGTGACGATGCGGGCGTTGCGGATGAGGCGCTGCTTCATGTCGGATTCCTGAGGTTGGCTGCGCAGCGGTGCTGCTCCACGTCCAGGCAGCGGTCGGCGACCGCCGTGCGGACTTCGTCGTCGTGAAAGATTCCGATCACCGCGGCGCCGCGCTCGCAGGCCTCGCGGATCAGGTCCACCACCACGCGCCGGTTCGCGGCGTCCAGCGAAGCCGTAGGCTCGTCGAGCAGCAGCACCGGCAGCTGCGCGATCAGGCCGTGGGCGATGTTCACCCGCTGCTGCTCGCCGCCCGAGAAGGTGGCCGGCGGCAACTGCCACAGGTGCTCGGGCAGGTTGAGCCGGGCCAGCCAGCGGCCGGCCTGCGCACGCGCTTCATCGGCGTCCTGTCCCAGCCGCCGCAACGGCTCGGCCACCACGTCCAGTGCCGGCACGCGGGGAATCGCGCGCAGGAACTGCGAGACATAGCCCAGGGTGTGGCGCCGCACATCGATGACCTCGCGCGGCGCGGCCGCCGCCAGGTCCAGCCAGCGGCCGCGGTGGCGGATGCGGATCGCGCCGCTGCTGGCGCCGTAGTTGCCGTAGAGGCAACGCAGCAGCGAGCTCTTGCCGCTGCCGGAGCGGCCCGTGAGCGCGAGGCATTCGCCCGCGTGCAGCTGCAGGTCCACGCCGGCGAACACCGGCAGTTCGACCCCGCCCCGGCCATGCAGGACGAACGATTTGGCGAGCCGGGCGGCTTCGAGCACGGGTGTCATGGCGGCGCGGTTCAAGGTGTGAGCACGGAGGACACCAGCAACTGGGTGTAGGCATGCTGCGGGTCGTCGAGCACGCGGTCGGTGAGTCCCTGCTCCACGACCAGGCCGTCCTTCATCACCACCATCCGGTGCGCCAGCAGCCGGGCGACCGCCAGGTCGTGCGTGACGACCACGGCGGCCAGCTGCAGCTCGTCCACCAGGGCCCGCAGCAGGTCCAGCAGGCGCGCCTGCACCGACACGTCCAGTCCGGTGGTGGGTTCGTCCATGAACAGCAGGCGCGGCTCGGTGACGAGGTTGCGCGCGATCTGCAGGCGCTGCTGCATGCCGCCGGACCAGATGCCCGGCAGGTCGTCGATGCGCGCCGGGTCCAGCTCCACCCGCTGCATCCACGCGCTGGCCTGCGACCGCAGCCGCCCGTAATGCCGCGCGCCCAGCGCCATCATCCGCTCGCCGATGTTGGCGCCGCCGGAAACGTTCATGCGCAATCCCTCGCGGGCGTGCTGTTCGACGAAACCCCAGTCGGTGCGGGCCAGCCAGCGCAGGCGCGCCTCGGACAGGCCGGCCAGATCGACCAGCGTGTCGGCCGCGGCGGCTCCCTCGTCGCGCACCCGGTAGTGCACGGAGCCCTCGTCGCAGGCCAGGCGTGCCGCCAGCAGGCGCAGCAGCGTGGTCTTGCCCGATCCGGATTCGCCGACCACCGCCAGCACCTCGCCCGGATACAGATCGAAGCTCACGCTGCGGCAGGCCCAGCGCCTGCGCCCCGCCTGGACGAACGACTTGCCGACCCCCCGCGCGCTGAGCAGGACCTCGCCGTTCACGGCAGGCTCCCTGCCGCCGCCAGCGGGTGTTCGGCCGGCACCGCCTGCTGCGCTCCGGAATGGCCGGCGGCGCGGCGCTCGCCGCAATAGTCGCTGTCCGAGCACACGAACAGCCGCCCGCCGGCGTCGTCCACGATCATCTCGTCGAGAAAGCTGTCCTGCGCACCGCACAGCGCGCAGGCCTGCGACCAGCGCTGCACCTCGAAAGGATGGTCCTCGAAATCCAGGCTGCGCACGGGGGTGTGCGGCGGGATGGCGTACAGGCGCTTTTCGCGGCCGGCGCCGAACAGCTGCAGGGCCGGGCTCATGTGCAGCTTCGGGTTGTCGAACTTCGGGATGGGCGAAGGCGACGCGAGATAGCGTTCGTCCACCAGCACCGGGTAGTCGTAGGTGCGCGAGATCGCGCCGAGCTGGGCGATGTCCTCGTACAGCCTCACGTTCATCAGGCCGTATTCGGCCAGCGCATGCAGCGTGATCGTTTCGCGCCTCCGCGGCTCCAGCCGGAACAGCGGCTCGGGCATGGGCACCTGGTAGACCAGGATCTGGCCCTCCTTCAGCGGCGCCTCCGGCACCCGGTGCCTGGTCTGGATGATCGTCGCCTCGGCCGTCCTCGTGGTCGTCCGCACGCCGGTCGTGCGGGCGAAGAAGCGGCGGATGTTCACCGCGTTGGTGGTGTCGTCGCTGCCCTGGTCGATCACCTTGAGCACGTCGCCGCGTCCGATGACGCTGGCCGTCACCTGGATGCCGCCGGTGCCCCAGCCATGGGCGAACGGCATCTCGCGCGAGCCGAAGGGCACCTGGTAGCCGGGGATCGCCACGGCCTTGAGCATGGCCCGCCGGATCATCTTCTTGGTGCGCTCGTCGAGGAACGCGAAGTTGTAGTTCGCGTCCATCAGGCGGCCTTCTTGCCGGGGTTGTCGTGCGGCTCGCGCTGCCGCGCCGGCTTGTCGTCGGCCCGGGCGGCCCGCAGCCGGCGCACCAGTTCCAGCTCCGCCTGGAAATCCACGTAGTGCGGCAATTTCAGGTGCTGCACGAAGCCCGATGCCTCCAGGCTGTCGGCATGCGCGAGCACGAACTCCTCGTCCTGGGTCGGCGCCACGGCGGGTTCGCCGAGCTCGCGCGCGCGCAGCGTGCGGTCGACCAGTGCCATCGCCATCGCCTTGCGCTCGCAGCCGCCGAAGGCCAGCCCGTAACCCTGGGTGAACTGGGGCGGCACCTCCTGGCTGCCGGCGAACTGGTTGATCATCTGGCACTCCGTGACTTCGATGTCGCCGACGTCGATGGCGAAACCGAGTTCGTCGGCCACCACCTCCACCGCCACCGCGCCCCTCCGGATCTCGCCGGCGAACGGATGGCCGTGGGCATAGCCGCGCTGGCTCGCATAGCCCATGCCGAGCAGCCAGCCCTCGTCGCCGCGGGCCAGCGCCTGCAGGCGAAGCGCCCGATCGGCGGGAAACATCAGTGGTTCGCGCGTCAGGTCGCCCGGCGGTTCGGACAGCGGCGCCCGCGGCGTTTCCATGAGGCCTTCGCGCGCCATCAGCTCGTGCACGCGCGGCACCCGCGGCGGCAGCGGCTGCGCCGGCGGCAGGGCGGGCGGCTCGGGCTCGGCGCCGTCCGCCAGCAGCGAAAAGTCGAGCAATCGCTGCGTGTAGTCCGAGGTGGGCCCCAGCACCTGGCCGCCGGGCACGTCCTTGAACGCGGCCGAAATCCGGCGCACCAGATGCATCCGCGCGGTATCCAGCGGCTCGGCCGGGCCGAAGCGCGGCAGCGTGGTGCGATAGGCGCGCAGCAGGAAGATCGCCTCGACCAGGTCACCCGCCGCCTGCTTGATCGCCAGGGCGGCAAGCTCGCGGTCATACAGCGACCCCTCGGTCATCACGCGGTCGACGGCCAGCGGCAGTTGCTCGCGGATCTGCTCCACGTCCAGCACCGGCAGGGTGGGATCGCCGCGCCGCTGGCGGGCCAGCAGGGCCCAGGACGCCTCGATGGCCGCGGCACCGCCCTTTATGGCAACGTACATGGCGAGAGTTCCTCCAGGCGGGCCACGCGGGTCGTGCGCGGCAGGCCGATGGCCGCCGCGCCGCAGGTGAAGACGATGTCCACGCCCTGCGGAAAGGCCGCGCGGTTGGCCTGCCACTGGCTCCAGAAGGCTGGCGCCAAGCCGTCGATGCGCACGGTCTGCGAGCCGCGGATGCCCGGACCATGCCAGTGCAGCGCGGGCCCGTCGTCCAGCGACGGCACCTCGATCAGCAGCGTGGCGGAACGCTCCGGCGCGGCGGCGGTGCCCTGGGCAAATTCCTCCAGCGCCGGCATCCGCCGCGGATCCGTCAGCACCACGAACGAGGCCTCATGCGGCGACGCCGAGAGCCTGGCGCCGGTATGGAACCGCAACCAGGGCGCGCACGCGTCCACATCGTGCTGCCACCAGACGGCGGTGTCGTCGTCCGTCAGGGTCAGCAGCAGATGCGCCATCGCCGCGCCCAGCGGCAGGCCTGCCACCGGCTGCCCGACGCTCACGCGCTGCCCGGGCCGGGCGAACGCGTCGAGCACCGCCCGGTACGTCTGCTGGGCGTCGTGCACCGGATCGGCCAGCCCCGCGCGCCATGCGGATCCCGTCATGCTTCCCCCCTCACCATCGTGAAGAAATCGACGCGCGAGCTCGCCGCAGCCCGGCTGGCGGCACCGCGCTCGCGTTGCTGGCGCTCGCGCAGCGGCTCGACCACCTCGCGCATCCAGGCCGGATGGCGTTGCTCGTCCTGCAGCAAGGCATCGAACAGCGCCACCAGTTCGGCCTTGCGGCGGTCCCGCCCCAGTACGTAGCCGACGCCCAGCGTGCCGCCGAGCCGGACCGCGCAGCGCGTGAGGCTCGCCTCGCCCAGGTTGAAGGCATCGCCCGTCCCGCCCACGCGCCCGCGCAGCATCACCATTCCGACCTCGGCCCGCCGAACGGTCTCGACCGGCGGCAGGGGCCCGGCGCGGCCCGCGCAGGCCTCTAGATCTTCGGTGGGTGCGCGCGTGAGTACAGACAGCCAGTCGCGACGCCTTGCCTGTGCCGCCTGCGGTGTTGTCATAGGAGTGTCGCCATGAATCGCTAGATTGGTCGGATGAGGCGCGGCCCGGTCGGTACCGTGCCGCCATGCGCCCAAGTTCAACACCGCAACATGACCCTGATATGACAAGCGAATCACGAAGTCCCGCGACGGCGAGCTGCGGCGCCGCCACGATCCGCCATGCCGTGTACTTCGCGCCGGGCCGCGAGTCGCCGTGGTGGGCGTTCGGCGCATCGTGGCTCGGCCGCGACGACATCCGGGATGCCCCGGTGGCGCAGCCGGCGACCGCTGCACGCAGCCGGGCGGAACTGGAGGCGTTGACCGCGGAGCCGCGCCGCTACGGTTTCCACGCCACGCTGAAGGCGCCGTTCCGGCTTTCGGGCCGCCACAGCGGCGACGACCTGGTGGCCCGGTTGGAACACTTCGCGGCCGGCCAGCGGCGCATTCCGCTCGGCCGCCTGGAGCCGCAGTGGATGGACGGGTTCGTGGCACTGGTGCCGGCGGCCCCGCCCGCTGCGCTGCAGGCGCTGGCGGCGGCCTGCGTCACCGGACTGGACGATCTCCGGGCCCCGCTGAGCGAGGCCGAACGCACGCGCCGTCCACTGGCGGCGCAGGATCTGCGCGGCCACGAACTGCTGGAGCGGTTCGGGTATCCCCACGTGCTGGAGCGCTTCCGCTTCCACATGACGCTGACCGGGCCGGTCGACGCCGCCACCGCGCGGGAGGTCATCGCTCAGGTGGCGGACCCGGTCGCCAGTCTCAACGCGCAGGCACCCCTGGTGCTGGACCGGCTGTGCCTGTTCGTCCAGCCCGATCCGCGAGCGCCGTTTCGCCGCGTCGCCGAAGCGGAGCTGGCGCCATGAGCGGGTGCTGGGTGTTCGTGTGCGGCCCGTCCGGCGCCGGCAAGGACAGCGTGCTGGACTGGGCCCGGGGAGCGCTGGCGGCGCGCAGCGACATCGTGTTCGCCCGCCGTCTGGTCACCCGCCCTGCGCAGCCCGGTTCGGACCATGACCCGATAGACCCCGAGGACTATTCGTTCCTGCGTGGCAGCGGCGCGTTCGCCTGGCACTGGCAGGCGCACGGCTTCGGCTACGCCGTGCCGCTGCGCTATGCGCACCAGGTCGCCTGGGGCCGGGTGGTGGTCGTGAACGGTTCGCGCGAACACGCGCAGGAACTGCTCGCCAGCCCGTGGATGCGGCGGGTCCTGGTCACGGCCCCGCCAGCGCAGCTGGTCGCGCGGCTGCGCCACCGCGGCCGGGAGGCGCCGGCCGCGATCGTTTCGCGGCTGGCCCGCAACGCCCGGGTCACGCTGGACGCCGACCTGGTGATCCACAACGATGCGTCCATCGCCGCCGCCGGCGAGCTTCTGCTGCGCTATCTTGAAACACTGACCACCAGGACGGAATCCGCCCATGCCGCCACAGCTTGAAATCCGCGACGCGACACCCGACGACCTGCCCGCGCTGGCGCAGCTGCTGGCGCAACTCGGTTATCCGGGCAGCGACTCCTTCCTCGCGGACCGTATCCGGCAACTGCGAGTCCATCCCGACGCACTGCTCCTGGTGGCGCACGCCGGCAGCAAGGTGCTGGGCTTCATCTCGCTGCACTTCATGCCGCAGATCGCGCTGGCCGGCGACTTCTGCCGCATCGCTTACCTGTGCGTCGACGAGGCCGCTCGCTCGCTCGGCGTGGGGGCGCTGCTGGAACAGCGCGCCGTGACGGAAGCCCGGGCCCGCGGTTGCGACCGGATCGAACTGCATTCGCATGCACGGCGCCACGACGCGCACCGCTTCTACGCGCGCCAGGGTTACGACGAGTCGCCGAAGTACCTGGTGAAGCGGCTGGCCGGAACGCCCTAGCAGTTCCCCAAGCCCCGCACCGGCGAGCTCAGACCAGCGCCTGCCGGATGCGGGCCGACACCAGGTCGATCAGGCTCACCGTCACGACGATCACGATCATCACGGCGCAGGTCTGCGCGTACTGGAAGCCGCGGATGATCTCCCACAGCACCACGCCGATGCCGCCGGCGCCGACCATGCCGACGACGGATGCCGAGCGCACGTTCGACTCGAAGCGGTACAGCGAATAGGAAATCCACAGCGGCAGCACCTGCGGGATCACGCCGTACAGGATCTCCTCCAGCGCATTGGCCCCGGTGGCGCGGATGCCTTCCACCGGCTGCGGATCGATCGCCTCCACCGCCTCGGAGAACAGCTTGGCGAGGATGCCGGTGGTATGGACCCACAGCGCGAGCACGCCGGCAAACGGTCCAAGCCCGACGGCCACGATGAACAGCATGGCGAACACCATCTCGTTGATGGCGCGCGCCGCATCCATCAACCGCCGCACCGGCTGGCGCACCCAAACCGGTGCGATGTTGGCGGACGACAGCAGGCCCAGCGGCACCGCACAGACGACCGCCAGTGCTGTCCCCCAGAGCGCGATCTGCAGCGTCACCACCATCTCTTCGAGGTAGTAGCGCCATTCGCGGAAGTCCGGCGGGAAGAAGCTGGCGGCGTACTGCCCCATGTTGGACGAATCGCGCCACAGATCGGCCGGGCGCATGTCCGCGCCCTTCCAGGAGGCGGCCAGCAGCGCCGCCAGCACGCCCCAGGCGAGCAGCGCGGCAAGGTTCGCGCGCGGCGCCGGCGGCACCACGCGCAGTTGGGCGGGGGAGTGCACGGCCCCGCTCAGTGGGTCCCCAGCTGCGCGAGCCGGCGATCGATGTCCGCCAGCCTGGCCTGCTTCTCGGCCGCCGGCAGCGCGGCGTCGGCCTCGACCTTGTTGCGGTCCTTGAACAGTTCGAGCTGGCGGATCGGCACCAGTTGCGCATTCGTGGACGGCTTGAACGCAGACAGCTTGGACAGCTTCATCAGGTTGTCCTTCTCCTGCTGGCCGCCCTGGCCGTAGCTGTAGAAGAAGTCCTTGACCTTCTGCCTGGCTGCCTCCGGCAGGTCCTTGCGCATGACCAGCGGATCGAGCGGGATCAGCGGCGAGGTCCAGACGACGCGGATCTCGCGGAACTTCTCCGGCATCCGATCGCCGAGCTTGGCGAGGTTCTCGCTGTTGTTGGTCGCCACGTCGACCTGCCGGTTGGCCACCGCGAGCGCGTTGCTTTCATGGTTGGCGCTGCGCGTGACCTTGAAGGCAGTCTTGGGATCGACCCTGTTCTGCGCGAACACGTAGTAGGCGGGCACCAGGAAGCCCGAGGTGGAGTTGGGGTCGCCGTTGCCGAAGGACAGGTTCCTGCTGTTCTTCAGCACGTCGTCCAGCGACTTGAGCGGGCTGTCCCTGTGCACGATCAGGTGCGAGTAATAGCCCTGGGTGCCGTCGGCGTTGACCATCTGGGCGAACACCTCGCCGCCGGCCCGGTCCACCGCCTCCATCGCCGACTTGTTGCCGAACCAGGCGACGTGCACCTTGCCGAAGCGCATGCCCTCGATGATGCCGGCATAGTCCGACGCGAAGAAGGCATTCACCTTGTAGCCGGTCTTGCGGCCCATGTCGTCCAGCACCGGCTGCCAATCGGACTTGAGGTGCTGCGACGACTCGGTCGAGATGATGCCGAAGTTGATTTCCTTCAGGTCCTGCGCCGCGGCCGGCACGCAGGCCAGTGCCGCGACGGCAGCCAGTGCGCTTGCGATCTTCTTGATCATGGAGCTTTCCTCTTTGGTTGGGGTTGGAAGTGCCGGGGCCACCGCGGCTCAGGCAGGCTGGGCCGCGCTGACCGCCGGCCGCGGTACGGTCCAGGACGGCCGGGGCTCCGCCGGGCGGTGCGCGCCGTGCAGGCTGCCGATGTGGTCGCCGAGCGAGAGGATCTCGTCGGCGTCCGCGCCGTACAGCTCGCGCAGCAGTTGCGGCGTGAGCGCCGACGAAGGACCGTCATACACCACCCGGCCGCGGTGCAGCGCCACCGTCCGGGCGCAGTAGCGCATCGCCACGTTGACCTGGTGCAGCGAGACGACGACCGTGCAGCCATCCTCGCGGTTGACCTTGGCCAGGATGTCCATCACTCGGCGCGAAGACTCCGGATCGAGCGATGCGATCGGTTCGTCGGCCAGGATCACCCGCGCTCCCTGCACCATCGCTCGGGCGATCGCGGCGCGCTGCTGCTGCCCGCCCGACAGGGTAGAGGCGCGCTGAAAGCAGCACTCCGCGATGCCCACGCGGCGCAGCGCCTCCACCCCGCGGGCCTTTTCCTCGCGCGTGAAGACGAGCGCCAGGCTGCGCCACAGCGGCACCTTGTGCAACATCCCGGCCAGCACGTTGACCAGCACCGGCAGACGCGCGACCAGGTTGAACTGCTGGAAGACGAAGCCGATCCCCGCGCGCACCGAGCGGATGTCGCCTGCCACGCTCCCATGCAATTGCACGGTGCGGCCGTGAACCTCGACGTGTCCCGTGTCGCCGGCCGTGAGCCCGGCCAGGTGCCGCAGCAACGTCGACTTGCCGGAACCGGAGGCTCCGATCAGCGCCACCATCTCGCCGGGGGCGATCTCCAGCTCGATCTCCTGCAGCGCCTTGCGTCCGTTGCCGAAGGTCTTGCTCAGTGCGCTGACGCGAATTGCAGTCTCCATCGTTTCCCCCTTCAAAAGATGGCTGCATGCTGCGGCCGAAATGTGACGGGCTGATGGCAGCGCGAGGTGGTTCTCCGTCACCCAACCGTCACCTTGCTGCCACGCCGCTGTCACGAAGCATGTCTACGCTGCCGAGCTCTCGCGACGACAACCACACCAGGAAGGAACTTCAATGAACATGACGACGAAGACGGAAGCGGCGGCGCTGCACCGGATCGACGAGGAAGACAGCAACACCAGCGGCAACCCCTCGCTGATGGACGTGCTGGAAGCGCGGCTGTCGCGCCGCAACCTGCTGCACGTCGGGCTGGGCACCGCGGGCGCCGCGATGCTCGCTTCCCTGCCGGCCTGCGGCGGCGGCAGCGACGGTCCCACGCCGATCACGCTCGGCTTCAACCCGGTCGCGAAGAACAAGGCGGACGCCGTCACGGTGCCCGCCGGCTACACCGCGACGGTGCTGTACGCGCTGGGCGATCCGCTCACCGCGGCGACGCCGGCCTACCGCAACGACGGCACCGACACCGACTTCGCCAACCGCGCCGGCGATCACCACGACGGGATGGAGTTCTTCCCGCTGAACGCCGCCGGCACGGCGCGCGATGCGGCCGGCTCCCAGCGCGGCATCCTCGCCGTCAACCACGAGGCCATCACCGACCAGTTCCTGCACCAGGCCGGCGTGACGGCGCGGCCCCGCCCCGCCGCCGAGGCCGACAAGGAGGTGGACGCCCATGGCCTGTCCTTCGTCGAGGTGCAGCAGGCGGGCGGCAGGTTCGCGTACCGCCGCGACTCGGCGTTCAACCGCCGCATCACGCCGCTGACGCCGATCCAGCTGAACGGCCCCGCGCGCGGCAGCGCCTTGCTGAAGACGAAGTACTCGCCGGCCGGCACGCAGACCCGCGGCACCATCAACAACTGCGGCGCGAGCGTGACGCCATGGGGCACGTATCTCACCAGCGAAGAGAACTGGAACGGCTATTTCACCCGCTCGGCAACCGACGACGCCGCCCGGGGCGGCAGTGCGGCCCCCAGCGTGGTATCGCTGGTGCGCTACGGCAAGGCGCAGGGCGCGTCCAGCCGGCACGGCTGGGAAACCGCCGGCGCCGACGACAGGTACGCGCGCTGGAACATCAGCCAGACCGGCACCTCGGCAGACGGCAGCGACGACTACCGCAACGAGATGAACACCTACGGCTACATGCTGGAGGTAGATCCCTACGACAAGGGGCAGGCGGCGCGCAAGCGCACGGCGCTGGGCCGCTTCGCGCACGAGATGGGCGTGTTCGGGCCGGCCAGGGCGGGCAAGCCGCTGGCCGTCTACATGGGCGACGACTCGCGCGGCGAATACATCTACAAGTTCGTGTCCGCAGCTACCTGGAGTGACGCCGATGCCAACCCGGCCAACCGCATCACCACCGGCGACAAGTACCTGGACAACGGCAAACTGTACGTGGCGAAGTTCAACGCCGATGGCAGCGGCCAGTGGATCGAGCTGACCCTGGGCAACGCCACGATCGCAGGCTACTCGCGCTACCGCTTTGCGGACCAGGCCGACCTGCTGGTCAACGCGCGCCTGGCCGCCGATGCCGTCGGCGCCACGAAGATGGACCGGCCGGAATGGTGCGCGGTGCACCCGGTCACCGGCGAGATCTACGTCACGCTGACCAACAACAGCAACCGCAAGGTGGAACCTTCGAGTTCCTCGCAGCACCAGGTCGACGCCGTGAACCCGCGTTCCTACACCGACGCGCCCACGGCGACAAGCTCGTCCGGCAACGTCAACGGCCACATCGTGCGGCTGCGCGAGGCCGGCAACGAAAGCGGCGCCACCACCTTCACCTGGGACATCTACCTGTTCGGCGCGGAGGCCGGCATGGACCCGGCCCGGATCAACCTGTCGGCACTGAACCCCGAGAACGACTTCTCGAGCCCGGATGGGATCTGGTTCAGCCGCAAGACCGGCCTGGCGTTCATCCAGACCGACGACGGCGCCTACACCGACGTCACCAACTGCATGATGCTGGTCGCCAAGGCAGGCCAGGTGGGCGACGGCGCAGCGCAGACGATCAACTACCAGAAGGCGGACGGCAGCACCCTGGCGGTGCAGACCCGCGTCGGCGCCAGGCCGACCACGCAGAACCTGCGGCGCTTCCTGGTCGGCCCGGTCGATTGCGAGATCACCGGCATCACCGAAACGCCGGACGGGCGGACCATCTTCGTCAACATCCAGCATCCCGGCGAGTCGGTGGCCAAGGCCGACCTTGCCGACCCGTCCAGGTACCTGAGCCACTGGCCCGGCAATGCGGGCTACGGCGCCGGCGGTGCCGCGGCGCGACCGCGTTCGGCGACGATCGCGATCAGCCGCAACGACGGCGGGCTGATCGCCGCCGACGGCGACGACGTGCTCGGCTGATCCTGCCGCGCCGAAAAACGGCCGCCCCGGGGCGGCCGTTCTGTTTCGGCACGCTCGTTGCATGGAGACGGCATGCGGCCCGGCACGCGGCGCCGGGCGCCTCGCGGCGGTGCGCTCCGCGCCGTCATCGGGGCGTCATGCAGTTCCCGTCCAATGCGATGCACCACGGAGGTTTCCCATGTTCCTGCACACCACCCCCAAGGCCGACCGGGCGCTGCGCTCGGGCGTCCAGACGCTGGCGCTGCGCGAACGCAGCCTGCTGCTGCTGGCTGAACGGCGCGCCCCCGCAACCCGGTTGCGGCGCCTCTTCCACGGCATGGGCGAGCAGATCGTGAGCGACCTGCTGCGCGATGGCTACCTCGCGCCGGCCGCCGCGATAAGGACGCCGGACCACGCGGCCGCGGCGGCCGCGGAACCCAGCGCCGAGCCCATCGACGAGTGACGCCGGCCGGCGCGGCAAACGGGACGGCAGCGCCTCGCGCCAGAATGGCGCCATGAGCACGATGGAGTCGGTGATGGCCTTCCTGCAATCGCTGCAGGGACTGCCCGCCTACGGCCTGCTGTTCGGCGCGCTGGCGGCAAGCGGCTTCGGCCTGCCGATCAACGAAGACATCCTGCTGCTGGTCGCGGCCGCGCTCACGCTGCGCGGCGTGATGGAGCCGGTGCCGCTGATCGCTGTCGCCTGGTGTGGCCTGCTCACCGCGGACGCGCTGGTCTTCCACTGGGGCCACCGCTTCGGCGCGCCTTTGCTGCGGCACCGCGCGGCGCAACGGGTGCTGCCCGCGGCCCGCCTGGCCGCGATGCAGGAGCGGATGCGCCGCTGGGGTCCGGCTTCCATCTTTGCCGTCCGCTTCATGCCCGGCATGCGCACCGCCCTGTTCTTCGCCGCCGGTTCGCTCAGGATTCCGTACCGCCACCTGTTCGTCTTCGACGGCGCGGCGGCGCTGGTGGAACTGCCGTTGCTGGTCTATGGCGTGCGGTATGTCGGCGGCCGCTGGCAGGACATCCTGGCCGGCGTGCAGCGCTTCCAGGCGGTGCTGATTCCGGCCGCGCTGCTGCTCGCGGCGTCCGCGGTGCTGCTCTTCCTCTGGCGCCGGCGCGGCCGCCCACCTCGGCAGTAGCCGCAGAAGAGATCGCGTCCTACATGGCCGCCACCCGTGCTGAACGACAGTCGGGCGACAAGGACTCGAAGCCATGGTCGACCAGCAAAGCAAGAATGCACAAGGCAACAGCGTGGCGGGGACCGCCGACCGTTTGATGCTGGCACGGCAGTTGCCCAACCGGACCGTGGGGCTGGTACTGGCCGGCGGACGGGGATCGCGCCTGATGGAGCTGACCGACAAGCGCGCCAAGCCGGCCGTCTACTTCGGCGGCAAGTTCCGCATCATCGACTTCGCGCTGTCGAACTGCATCAACTCGGGCATCCGCCGCATCGGCGTGCTGACGCAGTACAAGTCGCACTCGCTGCTGCGTCACCTGCAGCGCGGCTGGAACTTCCTGCGGGGCGAGGCCAACGAGTTCATCGACCTGCTGCCGGCGCAGCAGCGCGTCAACGAGGCTTACTGGTACCGGGGCACAGCCGATGCGGTCTACCAGAACATCGACATCCTCAAGTCGTACGGTCCCGAGTACATCCTCATCCTGGCCGGCGACCACGTCTACAAGATGGACTACTCGCTGATGCTGCTGGACCATGTGGAAAGCGGCAGCCGCTGTACCGTCGGCTGCATCGAGGTGCCGCGGATGGAAGCCACGGCGCTCGGCGTGATGCACGTCGACGAGCACCGGCGCGTGACGGCCTTCCTGGAAAAGCCGAAGGACCCGCCGCCGATCCCCGGCAAGCCGGACCGCGCGCTCGGCAGCATGGGCATCTACGTCTTCAACGCCGACTACCTCTACGAGCTGCTGACCCAGGATCTCGCGGACGAGACGTCCGAGCACGACTTCGGCAAGAACATCATCCCGCGCGTGGTGCGCGAGGACAACGTGCTGGCCCATCCGCTCAACCTGTCGAGCGTGCCGTACGCCACGCGCGACCGGCCGTACTGGCGCGACGTCGGCACGGTGGACGCCTTCTGGGCCGCCAACCTGGACCTCGCGTCGGACATGCCGGAGCTGAACATCTACGACCGCGAGTGGCCGATCTGGACCTACCAGGAGCAGTTGCCGCCGGCGAAGTTCGTGCCCGACATCCGCGGCAACCACGGCGTGACGGCGAACGTCATCGCGTCGGGCGGCTGCATCGTGTCTGGTTCGGTCCTGCGCGAGGCGGTGCTGTTCTCCAGCGTGCGGGTGCACTCGGGCTGCACCATCACGCAGGCGGTGATCATGCCCAATACCGAGATCGGGCGGAACTGCCGCCTCACGAAGGTGGTGATCGACCGCGGCTGCAGGATCCCGGAGGGCATGGTGATCGGCGAGGACGCGGAGATGGACGCGAAGCGCTTCCACCGCACCGGCAACGGCGTGGTGCTGGTGACGTGCGAGATGCTGGAGAACCTTTAGGTCGCAGTCAGCCCGCCAGTCGAGGTCGGACAGCCGAACGCAGAAGCCGCAAAAGTTTCGCAGAAACCGCAGAAGATTTGCAGGAACGAAGGACGAATGGGGCGCCCCATCTTCAATTCTTCCGCGGTGTTCTTTGCGGCTTCTGCGTGACCTCTGCGGCTTCTGCGTTCGGCTGTTGGGTTACCCGCGTTCCGCCGCCCCAGCCCCCGCGATGCGCCCGCTCACCAGCGCCTGCGCGAGGCCACCCAGATAGGCATTGGTGCTGAACCCGCCGACGTCGCAGCCGGCCGCGAACAGGCCGGGCACCGACGCGAACTGGAATTCATCGGCTCCCGCCGTCACCAGCGGCAGCGTCGACACCGACTGGGCGCGCCGCAGCACGCGCATGTCGAGGTCGCAGCGCAACCCGCCGCAGGTGAACGTGATGCCCGACCGCACCAGCGCCGCGCTGAACGGCGGCTGCAGCACCGGGAACGGATTGCCGCGGCGCGGCGGATGCATCAGCTCGCCGCGGCCGCCGCGGATCGCCGCGTTGTAGGCATCCAGCGTCCTGAGCACTTCGATCGGCGGCAGCCCCCAGGCGTGCATCTGCACGGCGAGTTCGTCCAGCGTGGCCGCCTGCGCCACCGGCCCGCCGGCGCGGCGCGCGCGTTCGAGCACGACGCGAGCCAGCGCGCCGCCCTCGTATTCACGCTCCGCGGTCACGGCGTCGAAGACGTAGGCGGCGCTCGCCTGGGGCTGGCGGGCGATCTGCGAATTGAGCCACTCCTCCCCGGTGCCGGCGGACTCGTCGGTGAAGCGCTGGCCGTGCAGGTTCAGGGCGACGGCGAGCGGCCCGTACTTGTGGCTCATCTCCTGGAACCCGGACGCGTCGAACCGCGCCGGCGGCGCCGTCAAGGCATGGCCGTAGAACGTGTCGAGCCATGGCGTCGTGGCTGCCCCCGAGTCCAGTGCCGCCAGCAGGCCGTCGCCGGTGCTCCAGGGGTTCGCCCGCAAGTACATCGACGCGGCATGCGGGCTCACGTAACGCGCGAGCAGCTCCGCATTGCCCTGGAACCCGCCGGTTGCCAGCACCACCGCGCGCGCGTCGACGTGCAGCGGGCCGTCCGCGCCGAACGCCAGCGCGCCGGTGACGGCACCGCCCTGCGTCGACAACTGCTGCAGCGCCGTGCTCGCCAGCAGCTGCCCGCCGCGCTCGCGCAACGCATCCACCAGCGCCTGCGTCATCTGCGGACCGCTGGCGGCACGGCCGCGGCCGGCCTGCAGGTAGACGCGCTCGGCCTCGAGCGCGACGCCCTGCGCCTCCAGCCAGTCGAGACCGTCGCCAAGACGCGACACCAGCACGTCCTGCAATGCGGAATCGCCGTCCGGGATGCGCCGGCGCACTTCGTCGCTGGCCGCGTACGTCCACACGATGCCGTTGGACAGGTACATCGAGCCGCCGAAGCGGTTGCCTTTCTCCAGCAGCAGCACCTTCGCGCCTTGCTGCGCGGCGGCCAGCGCGGCGCACAGGCCGGCCATGCCCCCGCCCGACACCAGTACATCGGTGGTGAGTCTCCGCCCTGCGTTCATGCTGCCTTGTCCCTTGTCATGGTCGGGCAATCATAGGCAATCGGCATGCTCGGCACGGGTGGCGCGCGCTCGGCAATAAGTCACGCGCGCGTCAATCCCGCACGCCGAGAGTCCCCATCCTGCAACGCTTTCGGGAAAACGCTACAGTTCCCACCTCCCCTTGTTCGTATAACGACTGAACATCCTCGTTCTGCTGCCCCGACGCCTGCCTCTTGCGCGACATGAAAATCGTGATCACTCTCCTCTGCGTTGCCGCACTGGCCCTGGCGGCGGTGTTCTTCGCGCCGTCGGTCCTCGGCGGCGCGACGCATGTCGAATGGGTGCTCGCCGCGCTGGCCGTCACTGTCGTCGTGGCGCGCTGGCGTTTCGTGGCGCGCCGCCGCCAGCGCCAGAAGCTGCAGGAACTGCGCGACTCCGCGCTCTGGTAAGCGCCGCGTCGCCGGACGCCGCAGCTGCGGCCCATCCGCGCTGAGCACCGTCCCGCCGCCCCGACAATCGGGGCATGCGACTTCCCAATCTCCTGGCGACGCGGCGCGGCCGGTTGGCCGCCTTTTTCGGCCTCTACGTCACGGAAGGCATTCCGCTCGGCTTCGCCGCCACCGCGGTCGCCACCCAGTTGCGGCGACAGGGGATCGGCCCGGCCGAGATCGGCGCATTCGTCGCGTCGCTCTACCTGCCGTGGGCGTTCAAGTGGGCGTTCGGCCCGCTGGTGGACGTCATGCGCTCGCAGCGCTTCGGCCACCGCCGCGGCTGGATCCTCGCCACGCAGCTGGTGATGGCGCTCACGCTGCTGTCGCTGGTGCTGGTGCCGCTGCCGCAAGGCCTGTGGCTGTTCACCGCCGTGCTGTTCGTGCACAACATCTTCGGGGCGATCCAGGATGTGGCCATCGACTCGCTGGCCGTCAACACGCTGCAGGAGCACGAGCGCGGCCTCGCCAACGGCCTCATGTTCGCCGGCGCGTCGGTCGGCCAGGCGATCGGCGGCGCCGGCGTGCTGTTCCTGGTCGACGTGATCGGCTTCCAGGGCAGCTTCGTCTTCGTCGCCGCCGCGATCCTGGCCGTCACCGTGTTCGTCGTGCTGCCGATCAAGGAGGCGGCGGTGGAGCGGGCGCGCGATGCCGCCGCCGGCTGGCGCCGCGCTGGCGCCGAGATGAAGGCCTTCGCGGTGCAGTCATTCCGCGCGTTCGTCGGCACGCGCGGTGCGTTCGCCGGCGTGTTTTTCTCGTTGCTGCCGGCCGGCGCGATGTCGCTGGGGCTCGCGCTGCAGTCCAACCTGGCCGTCGAGGTGGGCATGACGGACGACGAGGTGGCGGCCATCAACCTGTGGGCCATGATCATCTCCGGCTCGGCGATGGTGGTCGGCGGCCTGCTGTCGGACCGCCTGGGGCGGCGGCGCACCCTGTTCGCCTACACCGCGGCCATGAGCCTGCCGGTCGTCTACCTGATGTGGGTGCTGCAGGGCCACGGCTACGTGATGCCGCGCGCGCCCGGCGGCGCGCCGCTGCCCGAACTCGTCACCGCGCTGTGGATCGCTTCGCTCGCCTACGCGGTGTTCCAGGGCCTCATGTACGGCACCCACGCCGCGATCATGATGGACGTGACCAACCCCAGGGTGGCCGCGACCCAGTTCACCGCGTACATGGCCATGATGAACCTGGCGATCGCGATCAGCGCCAGCTGGCAAGGGGTGGCGGTGGAGGCGTGGGGCTACCCGCGCACCTTGCTGGTCGACGCCATCGTCGGCCTGCTTGCGCTGGCGCTGCTGCCGATGATGAAGCGGCCGCCCGGCACGTTCACCGACGCGCTGGCGCAGGGTCGCGCGCGCAAGTCCTCGCTGGTGCTGGGGCTCGCGTGCCTGGCCTGGCTGCCTTACTGGTCCAGCCACGAGTTGCTGGGGCGGGCGCAGCCGATCGTCGGCACCTTCTTCACGCTGGTGTTCATCGCGTCGGCGCTGTTCCTGCTGGCCGGGCGCGAGGTGCTGGGCCAGGCGGCCGGTGGCTGGCGACGTGCGGCATTGTGGATGGCGCCGCTGCTGCTGGCGATGTACGGTCGCTACTGGCTGGGCAAGCTGGACGCGATGCCGGCGCTGCGCACGGCGGCCGAAGTGCTGGTGTATCTCGTTCCACTGGGCGCCGGCGTGGTGCTGCTGGCGCTGGCCCGGCGCGAGTGGCCGGCGCTGGACGCGGCGGGCGACGACGAACCTTCAACGGGGCAAAGCGGACATCCGAACGCAGAAGCCGCAAAGGAAGCGCAGAAGCCGCAGAAGATTTGAGGAAGGTAGGATAGGAGAGGCTCCTCCGAGGAGGCTTTTCCAAGATTCAAAATGCTTCCTGCTGTCTTTTCTGCGGCTTCTGCGTAATCTCTGCGGCTTGTGCGTTCGGCTGTTGGGTTCGACTGTCGGCTTTCTACACGTCCAGCCGCCGCGCGAACGCCAGCCGCTGCGACGGCTGGAAGCCGTTTTGCTGGAAGAACGACAACAGCGGCAGCTGCGTGGAAGCCACCTGCGTCTCCACCCGCTCGATCTGCAGCGCCGCCAGGTTGGCGAACAACTGCTCCAGCAGCGCACGCCCGACCTGCCGCCGCGAGTGCCCGACGTCCACGCCCAGCGTGTCGACCACCGCCACCGGCTCGGCGCGGCCATAGTCGCCCAGGTCGGCACGCGCCATCACGAAGCCCACGATCGCGCCGTCGCGCCGCGCCGTCAGCGACACCCGGATCGCCGAGTCGTCCATCGCCTCCGCGACACGGGCCGCGATGTAGCCGCCGCGGTCGCGACCGGTGATGCCGCGATCGATGCGGACGATCTCGCGCAGGTCGCCTGACGCCATCGGCCGCACCTCGGGACGGTCCAGCGCCATGCGTTCGTCGTCGTTGGCCTGCGGCGCGCCGAAGTCGACCTCGCCCCCCGGCCCGTGGCCGCGCGGCAGCGTCACCGGCTCGTCCGGCTCGCGGCTCGCCGCCTGCCGCAGTCCGGCGTCGAGGACGTAGCTCGGTGCCAGCCGGAAGCCCATGGCATCGAGCCAGCCCAGCATGGCCCGGTCGCGCCAGGTCGCCGTCGTGTGGACGTCGCGGATGCCGTGGCGCCGGCCCCAGTCCGCCAGCACCTGGAACAGCCGCGTGCCGCCGCCCTGACCGCGTGTTCCCTCGCGCAGGCCGACCATCTCCAGCCGCAGCCCCGGTTCGCTGCGCCCGAACTCGCCCTCCAGCACCCGCGCCAGGATGTAGCCGGCCAGTCCGCGCTCGTCGCACGCGGCGAACTGTGCGTGCAGCTTCGGCTCGCGCAGCGCGGCCGCGAGCCGGCGCTCCACGTAGTTGCGCCGTGATCGGCCTTCCAGCGCCGCGTCGATGGCGACCACGGCGGGGAGGTCGTCGCGCGCGAGCGCGCGGATGGTGAAGGCAACGGCGGATCCAGCGGTCGTCATGGCGGGCTCCTTCAGGCGGCGGAGTAGGCGAACGCCAGTTCGCGATCGGACTCCTCGTCGAGCAGGTCGTCCAGCAGCGGCAGCAGCGCCATGGTCTCCTTCTGGATGTGGGCCACCTGGCGCTCGACGAGTTCCATGCCGAGCGGACGCAGCGCGCTCCAGCCGGCTTCGTCGATGGCCCCCTTGGCCGCCTCCCGCGCCAGCGGCAGCAGTTCGGCGCACACCTCGCGGATCGCGTCGTGCTCCTCCTGCAGCAGGCCCGCCATGCCGCCGTCGCCGCCCTCCGCCATCCGCGGGAACAACTGCTCCTCCTCGAACGCGAAGTGACGGTCGACGTCGTTTTCGAGCAGCCGCACCAGTTGGCCGAGCAGTCCGGCGCAGGCCGGGTCGTAGCGGGGGCTGCGCGAGAGCAGCTGCTCGACCTGGCCGAGCAAGGCGATGTTGGCCCGGTGCTCGTCGTCGAGCATGCGGCTGACCTGCGAGGAATTCATGGCGTCTCCACTGATTCTGGTATCTGGATACCGGAATATCGCGGCGCGCGGGTGGCGTGGGTTTGCGCTAGCTCAAGGTCGCCTTCTTTTTCGCGAGGCGCGCCAGCACGACGGCGGCGAACCAGCAGAATGCCGCCGCGCCGGCGGCGCCGACGGCGGCCGCCGCCGTGGCGACCCAGGCACTGTCGAGGGCGATGGCGGCGGCCAGCCCGCCCAGCGCCGTCACATGGCACCAGAAGTGGATGGCCAGCGCCCGCTCGTGCGTCAGGCTCGATGGCGTCGGCGCCCGGCGGCCGGCGCCCGCGGCATGCATCGCGGACAGGAACGGCAGGATGCGCTGCAGCATGCCGAGCACGAAACTGAGCAGCCACACGCCGATCACGGCCAGGCCGAACCAGGCCTCGAGGCGCGGCACCGGCCATTCGAGCGCGAGGGCCAGCGCCAGCACCAGGCTCCCGGCCAGCCCGGCCCAGCCGATCCTGACCAGCACGAACGACCGGCCCAGTTCCTGGCGCATCCCGCTGCGCAGCGCGTTCCGCATCGTCCGCAGGTGCAATGCGGTGGCCAGCGCGCCGCACGCGATCGCGGCAACGCGCAGCGGTATCGGCGCCAGGCCGAAGGCGGCGGCGCCGGCCAGCCCCAGGCCACCCACCGCGAGCGCGCAGGACGCCAGCTGGTCGCGCTCGCGCGGGCTTTCTGCCAACGCGAACATCGGCACCAGGATGTAGGCGAGGCCCAGCGCCAGCAGCCCCATGAAGCCGAAGGGCGCGAACACCAGGTGCAGCGCCACGGCGGTGGTGCGGCTGGGCGCGGGCAGCCCGAGCCAGGTGGCGGCCAGCGACAGCGCGCTGGCGAGCACCACCGCCAGCGATGCAAGCGCCGCCCAGCCGTGCGCCGTCACGCCGGGCATGCCGCGGCCGCCGTGCAGGTTGCGCAGCATCAGCGCGCCCCAGCCAAGAAAGCACAGCGCCACGGCGACGGCACCGGCGGCGAGCCATTGCGGCTGCGGCCAGCCCATGCCCAGCGCCAGCACGGCCACTGACGGGGTGTAGACCCACCAGATCGCGCTCAGCAGGCTGTGCCCCGGCGCCGCCCGGCGCGTTGCGACCGGCACCAGCTGCGCGCCGGCGCCCAGCGCGGTCATGCCCAGCACGCCCAGCGTCAGCAGGTGCAAGGCGGCCAGCGGCCAGCCCAGGCCGCCGCTGAAAGCCAGCCACTGCGCGGCGCCGGCCGCGAGGGCCAGCCACGCGAACAGATGGAAGACCACGGCCGCCGCGAAGAATCGCAGCGTCGTCCACGCCGGCAGCAATCGGCCGCGGGCGCCGCCCAGGAAGACGCTGGCGCCGGCGCTCACGGAATGCGCCGCAGCAACAGCCGGACCTCCCCGGCGTCGCCGGGCATGGGCGACGCCTCCCACCCGAGCTCGGCAAGCTCGGGGTACAGCATCACGGGGTCGCGGTCGAGATGGGCCACGACCTGCGCCGGCGGCATGGAACGCACCAGTCGCAGGATCGCGACCAGGGGCTGCGGCGGCACCATGCCGCGCACGTCGATGTGCACCGTCTGCCCGTCGTGCCACTGCTCCGCCGCAGCACGCGTGGGCGGCGGGCACTCGCCATCGTCCGGCGGGGAGCAGGGGCGATCGGTCTCGGGCGTCATCGGCGGTCCGGCGTGGTCACTTGTCGTATTGTCGGCTGAGCGCCCTGGCATCTTCCAGGAGCGCCGCGCCGTTGCCGCCCTTGGCCGAGACTTCCTTGACCCACTGCTCGTCGATGTCGGCGGTGGCCTTGGTCCAGCGCGCCAGCTCCGCCGCCGGCAGCGCCAGCACCTGGTTGCCACGATCGGTCGCCAGCTTGTGGAACGGCACGACCACGCTGTCGAAGCCCTTCTCGCCGGCCCAGGCCGAGGTTTCGGCGCCGCTGTTGGCGTCGATCACCTTCTTCAGGTCGGCCGGCAGGCCGTCGTACTTCGCCTTGTTCATCACGAAGGCGAAGATCGAGTTGGCGAACTTCGGCTCGCCCGCCGGGACGTCGACGTGGCTCCTGGCGATCTCCTGCAGCTTGGCGGCGGGAACGCCTTCCCACGGCACCATCGCGCCGTCGATCACGCCCTTGGCCATGGCCTCGGGCACCGCCGGCAACGGCATCTGCACCGGGGTCGCGCCAAGCGCCGCCAGCATCCGCGAGTTGAGCCGGGTGGCGGCACGGATCTTCAGTCCCTTGAGCTCGTCGAGGCTCCTGACGCCCTTGGCGCTGGTGAGGTGGAACGAGGAGCCGTCGTTGGTGTGCAGCCACAGCGGCTTCACGCCCGCGTATTCATCCAGCGCGTTCTTCTGCACGAAGTGCCAGAACGCGGTGCTGGAGCCCTTGGCGCTGCGGGTGAAGAACGGCAGCTCGAACACTTCGCTCTTGAGGAAGCGGCCGGCCGAATAGGTGGGAATGGTCCAGACGATGTCGGCGACGCCGTCGCGGGCCTGGTCGAACAATTGCGCCGGCGTCCCGCCCAGCTGCATGGCCGGATAGATCTGGCACTTGAGCTTGTCGCCGGAGTCCTTGGCGACCTTGTCGCACCAGGGCTGGATCAGGTTCCTGTGCACGTTCGACGTGCCGGGCAGGAAGTGGTGCACCTTGAGCACCACCTGCTGCGCCATGGCAGGCACCATGGCGCAGGCCGTGAAGGCGGCGGCGGCGACGAGGCGGACAGTGGATGGGATCTGCATGGTTTGTCTCCTGTGGTTGTGATGGGAAGCGCGGGAAAAAACGGGGAAATCAGGTCTGGAACGTGCGCACCAGCACCAGCGAGAGCACCGGAAAGAACAGCAGCACGGCGATGCGCACGAAGTCCGACAGCAGGAAGGGCACGACGCCCTTGAACGTCTCGGTGAGCGGCACGTTGCGCGCGATGCGGTTGATCACGTACACGTTCATGCCCACCGGGGGGTGCACCAGGCCGATCTCGACGACCATCAGCGCCAGGATCCCGAACCAGATCGACTTGTCGGTGGGCGACAGCCCCCAGAAGTCGAGTCCCATCACCACCGGGTAGAAGACCGGAATGGTGAGCAGGATCATCGCCAGCGAGTCCATCACGCAGCCGAGCAACACGTACACCAGCAGGATGGCGGTCATGACCAGCAGCGGCGGAAAGCCGGCATCCTTGACCCATGCGGCCAGCTCGGTCGGCATCTGCGACAGCGCCAGCGCCGTATTGAGCTGGTCGGCGCCGAGCAGTACGAGGAAGATCATCGCGGTGGTCTGCGCCGTGCCCAGGCCGACATGCCACAGGCCGCGCCAGCGCAGGCCGCCGTTCACCACGGCCAGCACGCCGCAGGCTGCCGCGCCGATCGCGGCCGCCTCGGTCGGATTGGCCCAGCCGCCGTAGATGCCGACGATGACGACCACGAACACCAGCAGCACCGGCAGCACGACGAGCAGCGAACGCACGCGTTCGCCCCAGCCGACCCGCGGGCCGGCCGGGCCGCTGCCGGGATTCAATCGCACCATGATCTGGATCACGACCATGTAGCCGACCATGGCGATCACGCCTGGCACGACCGCGGCCATGAACAGCTTGCCGATCGACTCCTGGGTCAGGATGGCGTAGATCACCAGCGGCACCGACGGCGGGATCATGATGCCCAGCGTGCCGCCGGCGGCGAGCGCCCCGGTGGCCAGCGAGCCGGAGTACTTCGCACGTTCGAGTTCCGGCAGCGCCACCTGGCCCATGGTCGCCGCCGTCGCGAGCGACGACCCGCAGATCGCGCCGAAGGCCGCGCAGGCGCCCACGGCGGCCATGGCGATGCCGCCGCGCATGTGGCCCAGGAACGCGCTGACGAACCGGAACAGGGAACGCGACAGGCCGCCGTGGGTCGCGAACTGCCCCATCAGCAGGAACAGCGGAATCACGATGAGGTCGTAGTTCGACAGGCGCGCGTAGGCCAGGTTCTTCAGCGAGTTGAGCAGCGGCGTCCATTCCCAGCCGGTAAACCAGACATAGCCGGTTGCGCCGATCATGAACATGGCGACGCCGATCGGCACGCGCACCAGCAGCAGCAGCATCAGCGCGCTGAACAGCGTCATCCCCGACGCGATGCCGCTCACGGCCGCGCCTCCGCCCTGGCCCGGCGCCAATGCCAGGCGGCCATGTACAGGCCGGCGAGCGCCAGCAGCACGAAGCCGGGAACCATCAGCGCCTGGCCGATCCACAGCGGCACCCCCAGGATCATCGAGGTCTCGCCCGCCGCGCCGACCATCAGCGCGCCGGCGGCGGTGCGCCATGCGATCAGCGCGCCGAACAGGCCGACCAGGAGCGATCCTGCGGCGTCCAGGCCGTGCACCCAGCGGTCGGGCAGCCGCTCGGTGAAGAAGTCCACCTTCACGTCGCCGCGATTGAGGTGGCAGTAGGCGAAGAACGACGATGCGGCGAAGGCGGAGCACATCTGCAGCAGTTCCACGTCGCCAGGCACCGGCGCCGCCCACAGCTTGCGGCCGGTGATCGACACGATCGACATGCCGACCAGGACCGTGAACACGAGCGCTCCGGCGACGGCCGCCGCCTCGCACGCCCGCAGCAGGACCCGGCCGCCGGGACCGAACGCATCCGGTGCGCCCTCTGCCGGCGCCCTTCCGTGCGGGCCGGCGGCGCCCGGCGACGTCGCCGCGACGGCAAGGCTGTCCATCAGTTGCCTTCGAACACGGGCTTTTGCTTGGCCGCGAACGCGCGGTAGGCGCGCTCGAAGTCCCTGGTCTGCATGCAGATGGCCTGGGCCTGCGCCTCGGCCTCGATGCACTCGCCCAGGCCCGAGTTCCACTCCTGCCACAACATGGTCTTGGTCATCGCATGGCCGAAGGTGGGGCCGTCCGCGAGCTCGCGCGCCAGGGCCGTGGCCGTCTCCAGCAGCGCGTCCGGCTCGACGAGCCGGTTATGGAAGCCGAAGCGCTCTGCCTCCTCGCCGCCGACGACCCGTCCCGTGTACAGCAGGTCGGCCGCGCGCGACAGGCCGATCAGCCGCGGCAGCAGCGTGCAGGCGCCCATGTCGGCGCCGGCCAGCCCGACCCGCACGAACAGGAAGGCGAGCTTGCTGCGTGCCGTCGCCACCCGCATGTCGGAGGCGCAGGCGATCATCGCGCCGGCCCCCGTGCACACGCCGTCGATGGCCGACACGATGGTCTGCGGGCAGGCCCGCATCGCCTTGACCAGGTCGCCGGTCATGCGCGTGAACTCGAGCAGCTCTGGCATGTCCATCTGCACCAGCGGGCCGATGATTTCGTGCACGTCGCCGCCGGAGCAGAAGTTGCCGCCGGAGCCGGTGAACACGACCGACTTGATGTCGGTGGCGTAGACCATCTCGCGGAACAGGTCGCGCAGCTCGCCGTACGAATCGAACGTCAGCGGGTTCTTGCGCTCGGGCCGGTTGAGCGTGATGGTGGCGACCTTGCCTTGCACGCTGTAGCCGAAGTGGGTGGCGCGGTAGTTGGCGAGCTGGATGCGCTTCATCGGGAGTCTCCTTGGAATGAGGGGGCGGTCAGCCGGCCATGGTCAGTCCGCCGCTGACGCTGAGCACCTGGCCGGTCACGTACCGGGACCGCTCGGTGGCGAAGAACAGGATCGCGTCGGCCACCTCCTCGGGCTGGCCGAGACGGCGGAACGGGACGGCCTTGGTCAGCGCCTCCTTCACCTTGTCGGGAACCGCCGCCATCAAGGGCGTGTCGGTGGGGCCGGGGCAGACGCAGTTGACGTTGATGCCGTAGCGGGCCACTTCCCGCGCCAGGGCCTTGGTGAAGGCGATCAGGCCGCCCTTGGCGCCCGAGTACACGGTCTCGCCGAGGCTGCCGACGCGGCCGGCATCGCTGGCGACGTTGATGATGTGGCCGCTGCGCCGCTCGATCATCGCCGGCACGAACGCCTTGGCCAGGCGCATCGGCCCGACGAAGTTCAGCGCGATGACGCGGTCCCACAGCTCGGGCGTGCCCTCCCAGAACGGATGCGTCTTGCCCCAGCCGGCACCGTTGACGATCACATCCGGCACGCCGAACTTCTCCATCACCCGGGTGGCGAGGGCATCGACCGAGCCGGCGGAGGTGAGATCCACCGCCAGGAACTCGGCGTCGTGGCCGGCCGCGCGCAGTTCGGCGGCCGCCTGCGCTCCCTTGGCCTCGTCGATGTCGGCCAGCAGCACCCGCGCGCCGGCCTGCGCGAAGGCCTGCGCCGTGGCCCGGCCGATGCCGGAGGCGGCGCCCGTGACGATGGCGGTGCGGTTGTCGAGCTTCATGCTGTTCTCCGGAAGTGAAGGAAGTCTTGGGTCAGCGGGCGCTGCGGGCCAGGAAGGCGGCCACCCGCTCGCGTGTCGCCGGATGCTGGTAGAGGTGCCGCGTGAAGGCGACTTCCTCGGCGAAGCCGTCGCGCGCGGCATCCAGCGCGGCCGCAATGCATTGCTTGGCGGCGGCGCTGGCCGCGCGCGGCAGCCTGGCCACGCGCGCCGCCAGCGCGCGCGCGGCCGGTTCGAGTTCAGAGCGCGGCACGGCCCACTGCACCAGGCCCAGGCGTTCGGCGGCAGCGCCGTCAACCGTCTCGGCCCCAAGAATGAGACGGCTCGCCAGTCCCGGCCCGACCAGCCGCGTCAGGCGCTGGGTGCCGCCGGCCGCGGGAAGCAGGCCCAGTCCGGCCTCCGGCAGGCCCACGCGCGCCTCGTGCGCCGCGATGCGCAGGTCGCAGGCCAGTGCCAGCTCGAACCCGCCGCCCAGCGCCGCGCCGCCGATCTCGGCGATGGTCACCACGGGCGCCGCCTCGATGCGCCGCGCCAGTTCCTGCAGGCGGCGCACCAGGGCGAGCATGTCTTCCAGGCCGCGCGGCGTGCGGATGCTTTCCTGCATCAGGGCCAGGTCGGCGCCGGCGCAGAACACCTTGGTGCTGCTGCGCAGCAGCAGCACCGCCACGGCGTCGTCCTGGCAGGCGGCATCGATGGCAGCGAGCAGCGCGTCGACCAGCGCGTCGTCGAGCGCGTTCACGGGCGGGCGGCCGAGCGTGACGGTGCAGACGCCGGCCTCGACGGCGGCGTGCAACGACGCAGCCGCGGCCGCCGTGCTCACGACACGCTCCCGGGCCGGGGCGCCAGCAGTTCCGCGAGCCGCCGCCGCAGCAGTTTGCCGGTGGGCGTGCGCGGCAACTGCGGCACGCACTGCCACACGCCCGGCCGCTGGTAGGGCGGCATGGCGGCCGCGCGCTCGCGCAGCAGCCGCTCGACCTCGGTGCCCTGCCCTTCGCGCGCCGCGTAGAAGAGCGCGACGGTGTCGACGCCGTCGCGGTCGGGCACGCACACGCAGCCGGCCTCCAGCAGGCCCGGGGTCCCGGCAGCGAGCTTTTCTTCCAGCTCCACCAGGTTGACCCAGCGGCCCTTGATCTTGATCAGCGAGTCTTCGCGCCCGGCGAAGCGCCAGCCGCCGCCCTGCGTGCGCAGGAACAGGTCGGCCGGGCAGAAGGCGCCGTCGCGGAAAGTCTCGGCCTGCGCGATCGGCCGGTCGAGGTAGCCGAGGGCCAGCGTCGACACCCGGATCCGCAGCCGCGTCGGAATGCCGGCGGCTGCGGCCTCGGGATCGGCGGGGTGGACCTGGACGCCGGGCGAGGGCTGCAGGCCGTCGTCGCCGTCCATCCCGGTGAGCACGAGGACCAGGGTCTCCGACGCGCCGTAGCCGTCGGCCATCGGCAGCCCACAGGCCTGCCGCCATGCCTCGCGCAGGCTCGCCGGCAACGCTTCGCCGGCCGAGACGCACAGCCGCACGCCGGCGGCGGCGAGGCGCGGCGCCAGTCCCGCGTGCAGGATGCTGCGGTACAGCGACGGGACGCTGAAGAAGATCGTCGGCCGCGTCTTCTCCACCGTCTCCACCGCCGATGCCGGCGTCGGCCAGCGCGCGTCGAGGATCACCGCGGCGCCGATCTTCAGCCCGGCGAACAGGCTGTTGGTCTGCGGGTACGAAAAGAACAGGCGCGACGTCGCGAACAGGCGGTCGCCGGGCTGGATGCCCAGGCGCTCGCGCGACACGCGCTCGATCTCGCGCGCGAAGCCGTGCGCATGCACGACCGCCTTGGGCTTGCCGGAGGTGCCGGACGAGTGGCACCAGAACGCCGGTGTATCGGCGTTGGCCGCATGAGGCGGGGCCGGCGTCGCGGCGGCGACGGCATGGCGCCCCTCCTCCACCAGGATCACGCGCTCGCGCCAGGGTGCCGGCGTGTCGTCGGCGTTCTCGGCCAGGATCACGTTGAATCCGGCTTCCTCCAGGATGTACTGCCACTCCGGCGCCGGGATCTGCGGATTCACGGCGACCGCGACGCCGCCGGCCCAGATGGTGCCGAGGAAGGCGACCACCCAGTCGACGCCGTCGAACAGCTTGATCGCGACCCGGTCCCCCGGCTTCAGCCCCTTGGACTGCCAGACGGCGGCAGCGCGTGCGACGCGGTCGCGCAGCTCGCCGTAGGTGAGGCGCTGCTCGCCGCAGACCAGCGCCAGGCGCCCCGCGTCCTGCCCTGCCAGCAGCAAGGCGGCGGCGTTGAGCGGCTCGCCCGCGGCACCGGCTTCGCGCGGGCTGCGCGCCGCCTCCAGCAGGCCGGCGCCGCTGAAGAGGCCCGGCTTGCGCGCGCGCCAGCGGTCGTATTCGGTGGCGAGCAGCTCGGCGTGCTCGCGTTCCTCGGCGCCCAGTTCGATCGCCAGCCGCTGTTCGGCCGAGCCGGCCGGCGCCGCGGCGGCGCGTGAAGCGAAGAAGGCGGCCGCCCGCTTCTCCAGCGCGATGGCGATGCGGAACAGGTTGTCCGGGTCCTGCGGCCGGTGGTCGACGTCGGCGAAGATCGCCGCCACCTCCAGGCGAAAGGCCGGGGAATGCTCGGGAATCGCGACGTGGTAGCGCCGCGAAAGCGTCTCCATGTGCTGGCCCTCGACCACCGCCAGCCGGCCGAACAGCGTCTTCAGTTCCTCGTCGGCGGTCTCCACGGCAGCACGCTGGTAGAAGGCGCGGCCGCCCAGCTCGATCTCGAACGCCATGCGCACGGCATCGAGCGCCGCGCGGTCCGCCGGCGGCGTGCGGTCATCGTGGCGCAGCGCCAGCTTGCCGCCGCACAGCGGGCAGCTGCCGTAGGGAAAGGCGAAGCCTTCGCTCACCTTGCCGCACTGGCCGCACTGCCACTGCATCGGCGCGTGGGCGCAGCAGATGTAGCGGCCGTCGCTCTCGTCCGCGAGCGGCGCATGGCACTTTGGGCACTGCATGATGTCTCCTCACGTCGTTGTCGGCACCGCGCCGGCGCCTGCGGTGAAGGCCTGCGCCGCGTCGACGCCCACCGGCCATGTCGCCTTGCCCTGCTGCAGCCAGGCGCCGATCGAGCGCGCCGCGCGGCGTCCGGCCGCCATGGCCAGGATCACGGTGGCGCCGCCGGTGACGATGTCGCCGCCGGCGAACACGCCGGGGAGGTTGGTGGACTGCGTCGCCTCGTCGGCGACGATGTAGCCGCGCTTGTCCAGGGCCAGCCCGCGCGTGGCCTGTCCGACGATGGGGTTGGCCCGCGTGCCCAGCGCGTAGATCACGGTGTCGCACTCCCATTCGACGAATTCGCCCAGCGGCACCGGCGATCGCCGCCCCCGTTCGTCCGGGTCGCCCAACGCCATCTTCTGGGCCCGCAGCGCGCGCACGTTGCCCTCTTCGTTCAGCAGGATCTCCGCCGGCGCATGCAGGAAGCTGAACGCAATGCCTTCCTCGCGCGCATGGCGCAGTTCCTCGATGCGGGCCGGCGCCTCTGCCTCCGAGCGCCGGTACACGCATCGCACGTCGGCGGCGCCCAGCCGGCGCGCAACACGCAGGCAGTCCATCGCCGTGTTGCCGGCGCCGATCACGATCGCGCGCTCACCGAGCCCCACCGGCGTGTCACGGTACGGGAAGCGGTCGCCGCCCATCAGGTTGACGCGGGTGAGGAACTCGTTGGCCGAATAGACCTGGCCCGCGAACTCGCCGGGGATGCCCAGGAACGCGGGCGCCCCGGCGCCGGCCGCCACGAACACGGCGTCGAAGCCCATCGCCCCGGTGAGCTGGGCGATGGTGAAAGTCTTGCCGATCACCTTGTTGGTCTCGAAGCGCACGCCGGCGTCGCGCAGCCGCTGCACTTCGCGGTCGATGATGTCGCGCGGCAGCCGGAACGAGGGAATGCCGTAGCGCAGCACGCCGCCGACGACGTGCAGCGCTTCGAACACGGTCACCGCGCAGCCGTACTTGAGCAGGTCGGCGGCGGCGGCCAGGCCGCCGGGGCCCGAACCGACGATCGCCACCTTGCCGAGGCGGCGCTCGAAGGCGGGCAGTTGCACCGGGCGCGGCCTGGCGTTGTCGCCGACGAAGCGCTCCAACCGGCCGATCGCCACCGGCTCCATCTTGGCCTTGACCAGCACGCACTGCGCCTCGCACTGGCTTTCCTGCGGGCAGACCCGGCCGCACACCGAAGGAAACGGGCTGGACTCGTGGATGGTGTCCACCGCCGCTTCCAGGTCACGCAGCATCAGGTGCCGGATGAAGGTCGGGATGTCGATGCGCACCGGGCAGCCCTCGATGCAGGTGGGCTTGCTGCACTGGATGCAGCGCTCGGCCTCGCGCAGCGCCTCGGCATGGCCGTAGCCGAGGTTCACTTCCTCGAAGCAGGCCGCGCGCTCGGCCGCGTCGCGCTCCGGCATCCTGACCTGCACCCGCTCCAGCGCCGAGTACTTCTTGTAGGTCCGCTTGCCTTGCTTGACGAGCAGTTCCTCCAGGCTGCACACGTGCGCCTGGTCTTCGTTGGCCTGCGTCTCTTCCTTCCTGAACCGCTTCTGGCGCGCGTGCAGCTCGTTGAAGTCGACCAGGTGGCCGTTGAAGTCGGGGCCGTCGACGCAGGCGAACTTCACTTCCCCGCCGACCGTGACCCGGCACGAGCCGCACATGCCGGTGCCGTCCACCATGATGGTGTTGAGCGACACCATGGTCCGCACGCCGAACGGGCGCGAGGCCTCGGTGCAGGCGTGCATCATCGGCATGGGCCCGATGGCCACCACCAGGTCGGCATGCTCCTTCGCGAGCACGTCACGCAACGCGGCGTCGACGAAGCCGGCGCGCCCGGCGCTGCCGTCGTCGGTGCACAGGATCAGTTCGTCGCTGAACTGCGCCAGCTTCTCGGTCCAGAACACGCGATCCGCGCTGCGGAAGCCGACGATGCAGGTCGTGCGGTTGCCGGCCTCCTTGAACGCGCGCAACTGCGGGAAGATCGGCGCGACGCCGAGGCCGCCGCCGACGACCACCACATGGCCCACGCGTTCTATGTGCTGCGGCAGGCCCAGCGGGCCGGCGAAGTCGGCGAACTCGTCGCCTTCGCCGAATTCGTCGCGCATCTGGCGCGTGGTCTTGCCCAGCGCCTGAACCACCAGCGAGATCGTGCCGCGCTCGCGGTCGTAGTCGGCGACGGTGAGCGGAATGCGCTCGCCCTCCTCGTCCAGCCGCAGCATGACGAAGTGGCCCGGCTGCGCCGCCTGCGCTACGTCGGGGGCGTCGACCTCCCACAGGAAGGTCTGGTCGGAGAACTGCTCGCGGCGCACGATGCGGACCATGGTCGTCCCTCCCGGGTCTGCAAGAAAAAGCGCTCAGCCGGCGGCGAGTTCGCGCAGCAGCCGCTGCGTGAGCGTGGCCGCCACCTGGCGCCGGTAATTCGAAGGCGTGACGGTGCTGCGCATCGGGCTCGCCTGCTGCGCCACCAGCTTTCCCAGCTTGCGCAGCAGCTCGTCGTCGACGACCCGGCCGACCAGCTCACCGGTGCCTTGCAGCAGGAGCGGATGCGAGTTGGTGCCGGACAGGCCGACGGCCAGCGACTGCACCAGGCCCTGCTCCAGCACCATGGCGATGCCCACGGCGGCCAGCGGGAAGTCGATCGCCTGGCGGACCCGCGCCTTGCGGTAGCCGCTGCGCAGGTCCTTCGGCGGCGCCGGCACGCGCACCCGGGCCAGCACCTCGTCGCGGCCGAGCGTCAGGTGGGCGGCGCCGTCGTCGCGATAGAGGTCCTGCAACGCGAGCCAGCGGCTGGCGGTCGGCGATTGCAGTTCCACCTGGGCGCCGAGCGCGAGCAGCACCGGGGCGAGGTCGCCGCTGAAGGCGGCATGGCACCGGTTGCCTTGCGGCGCCACGTGACAGGTGTCGCCGCCGCGCTTGAGGCAGTAATCGTTGCTGGCCCGCCACCACTCGCTCTGGTTGTAGAACACGCAGCGCGTGTCCTGGCACAGGTTGCCGCCCAGCGTCGCCGCGCTGCGATGGGTCGGCGCGGCGGCGGCGTTGGCCGCCTGTGCCAGCGCCGGCAGCCGTGCGCCTATGGCGGGATCGGTGGCGATCGCCGCCAGCGTCGTGCCGCCGCCCAGCAGCATGCTGCCGTCGGCCAGCGCCTCGAAGCCGGCGAAACCGGCGAGCCGTGACACATCGACCAGCAGCGCCGGACGCTCCAGGCCGCGCCGCAGGTTGGGCAGCAGGTCGGTGCCGCCGGCGACCAGGCGTGCCCCGGGCTCGGCAGCCAGCAGGGCCGCGGCCTCCGCAAGGGTCGACGGCCGGCGCAAGGTGAATTCGGGCAGGGCGTGCATCAGGTTGGCTCCGGCGAGGGTTGGCGCTTCGCGGCCTGGCGCTTGCGCTCGCGGCGCCGCTCCTGGAGCGCATCGAAGACGCGGTCGGGGGTGACCGGCAACGCGTTCAGGCGCAGCCCCAGGGCGTCGGCGATGGCCGCGGTGAGCGCCGGGGGGAAACCGTGGAGGCCGCCTTCGCTGCCTTCCTTGGCGCCGAAGGGCCCGAGCGGGTCCATGCTCTCGACCAGCGTGACATGGATGGGCGGCGATTCGGCGATCGTCGGGATCCGGTAATCGAGCATGTTCGGCCGCAGGTGCAGGCCCTCGTGGTACTGCGTCTCCTCCTGCAGCGCCTGCCCCATGCCCATCCAGACCGCGCCCTGCACCTGGCCTTCGACGGCCAGCGGATTGAGCGCCCGCCCGCAGTCATGGGCGACCCACACGTTCTCCACGCGCACGGCGCCCGTGTCCTCGTCGACCTGCACTTCCACCACCTGCGCCGCGTAGCTGAATCCGGCGGTGGAACCGACGGCGGCGCCGCGGAACTTGCCGCCTTGCGTCTCGGGCGGCGTGGACCAGGTGCCTTTGATGGTCATCGTCCCGTCCTCGGCCAGCGCGGCCTGCACGCACTGGGCCCAGGTCAGCGCCTTGTCGGTGCCGACAACCCAGCACGACTCGCCGCCCCATTCGATCTCGTCGGGGGTGACTTCCAGCTTCTTCGCCGCGGCGGCGACGAGCGTTCGCTTGAGTCCCTCGGCCGCCCGCAGTCCGGCGTTGCCGACCATGAACGAGACCCGCGACGAGTACGAGCCGTTGTCCTTGGGCGTGAGCATGCTGTCGGCCGAGACCACGCGGATGCGCGTCATCGGCAGCAGCAGCACCTCGGCGACCACCTGCGTCAGCAGCGTGTTGGAGCCCTGCCCGATGTCGGAGGCGCCCGTGAGGATCGTGATGCCGCCGTCGAAATCGAGCTTGAGGTTGACGACGGCATGCGGCTCGCCGCTCCAGTGGACCGGCTTGGCCGAGCCGCTGACGTAGTGCGAGCAGGCGAGGCCCAGCCCGCGGCCGGGCGGCAAGTTGCCGCGCCGCTGGTGCCAGCCCGAAGCCTGCTCCACGGCGTCCAGGCACTGCGGCAGTCCGTACGAATTGACCTGCAGGTCGTTGAGCGTGCGGTACGGCGCCTCGATGAGGTTGGCGCGCCGCAACGCGAACGGATCGAGCCCCAGCTGCCCCGCCATCTCGTCCAGCAGCGATTCGACGGCGAAGCGGACGTTCACGGCGCCGTGGCCGCGCATCGCGCCGCAAGGCGGCAGGTTGGTGTAGACGCGATAGCCGCGATAGCGCACCGCGCCGACCTTGTACAAGGCGTGCAGCAGCGCGCCGGCGTACAGGATGGTGACCAGCCCGTAGCCGCCATAGGCACCGCCGCGCTGCACCACCTCCGCATCCAGCGCCGTAATCTCGCCGCTCTTCTTCAGCCCGATCTTCACCCGCATCTCGCTGTGCGGCCGGCCCCGGTGCGTGAGGAACACTTCCTCGCGCGTGAGCTCCAGCTTCACCGTGCCGCCGGCGGCGCGGGCCAGCGCCGCGGCCACCATCTCGAAGTTGAGCGGCTCGACGCGGTGGCCGAAGCCGCCGCCCACGAACGGCTTGACGACGCGGATCTGGGATTCGTCCAGGCCCAGCGTCTGCGCCAGCATCAGGTGCAGGTAGTACGGTACCTGGGTGACAGACTGCACGATCAGGCGCTCGCGCTCGGGCTCCCACTGCGCGATCGTCATGTTCAGCTCGATCTGGCCGTGCGCGATCTCCGGGCACTCGTAGCGGCGTTCCAGCACCAGGTCGGCCTCGCCGAAGCCGGCGTCGACGTCGCCGAAGTCCTGCACCACCTCGCGCTCGAGGTTGCCGGGCTTGTTGTCGTGCAGCAGCACGGCGCCTTCGGCCCGTGCGTCGGCAGCGCTGAAATGGGCCGGCAGTTCGTCGATGTCCACCTGCACCGCCGCCAGGCCCGCGCGCGCGGCCACCTCGTCGTCGGCGGCCACGGCGAACAGCGGCTCGCCCCGGTAGCGCACCTTGCCGCGGGCCAGCGGCCATTCGTTCTGCGCGATCGGGATCACACCGTAAGGCGCCGAGAAGTCCTCGCCGGTGATCACGGCGCGCACGCCGGGCAGCGCCAGCGCGCGCGACGCGTCGATGGAACGGATGAGGCCGTGGGCGACGGTGCTGCGGCCGATCAGGCCGACCAGCGCCATGCCCACCGGCAGGTCGGCGGTGTAGCGGGCCCGCCCCGTCACCTTCTCGATCCCGTCGACCAGCGGGGTGCGCTCGCCGACGGAGTGCGTGGGCGGCGCGACCGGCCGCTCGAGCGCGTGCGGTTCGCGCTTCATGGCGCCACTCCGGCGGCGGCCTGCACCGACTCGATGATCTTGACGTAGCCGGTGCAGCGGCACAGGTTGCCCGAGAGCGCTTCGCGGATCTGAGCCTCGCTGGGGTTCGGCTCGCGCCGCAGCAGTGCCTCGGCCGCCATGATCATTCCGGGCGTGCAGAAGCCGCACTGCGTGCCCAGCTTCTCGTGGAACGCCTGCTGCAGCCGGCTCATGCGGCCCGAGCGCACCAGCCCTTCCACGGTTTCGATCTCGCGGCCCGCCACGCTGGCGGCAAGCGTGAGGCAGGCCAGCCGCGGCTGGCCGTCCACCAGCACCGTGCAGGCGCCGCACTCGCCGCCGTCGCACCCCTGCTTGGTGCCGGTCAGGCCGAGGTCATCGCGCAGCACCTCCAGCAGCAGCGCGCTGCCGGGAACTGCCACCTGGCGCTCGCGGCCGTTCACCGTGAGCGCAAGAACTTCCTTGGCCATGTCACGCTCCCTTCGGACGCAGGTCGCGCACCCGCACCGCCTTGCCCTGCGAGCGCGGGACGGTGCCGGGCGCCTGCACCGCCACCGTGGTGGTGATGCCGATCATCGACTTGATGTGGTGCCTGACGTCGCGCGAAATCGCGGGGAACTGGGCCTCGGGCGTGCCGGGCAGCACCTCGACCTCGACCCGCACGTTGTCCAGGCTGCCTTCGCGCTCGACGATCAGCTGGTAGTGCGGCGCGATGTGCGGCCGGCCGACCAGCACCGACTCGATCTGCGACGGGTAGACGTTGACGCCGCGGATGATCAGCATGTCGTCGTTGCGGCCGGTGATGCGCAGGATGCGCACGTGGGTGCGGCCGCAGTCGCACCGCTGCGTGGTCAGTTTCGTGATGTCCCGGGTGCGGTAGCGCAGCATCGGCAGCGCCTGCTTGGTCAGCGTGGTGATCACCAGTTCGCCGGCCTGGCCTTCGGGCAATACCTTGCCGGTCTCCGGGTCGATCACCTCGAACAGGAAGTTGTCCTCCCAGCCGTGCAGGCCCTCCTGGCATTCGCATTCGCAGGCGACGCCAGGCCCCATGATTTCCGAGAGGCCGTAGATGTCCACGGCCTTGACGCCGATGCGCTCCTCGATCTCGTGGCGCATCGCGGCGCTCCACGGTTCGGCGCCGAACAGGCCGATCTGCAGGTTGCTCTGGCGCAGGTCGACGCCCTGCTGCTCGGCGACCTCGGCGATCGCCAGCGCATACGACGGCGTGGCGCACAGCACGCGGGCCTTGAAGTCCATGATCAGCGCGACCTGCCGTTCGGTCGAGCCGCCGGACATCGGCACCACCACGGCGCCCAGCCGCTCGGCGCCGTAGTGCGCGCCGAGGCCCCCGGTGAAGAGGCCGTAGCCGTAGGCGTTGTGGATGATGTCGCCGCGGCGCGCGCCGGCGGCGTGCATCGAGCGCGCCATGAGGTCGGACCAGTTGGAGATGTCCTGCAGCGTGTACCCCACCACCGTCGGCTTGCCGGTCGTCCCCGAGGAGGCATGCAGCCGCGCCAGGTCCTGCGTCGGACGCGCGAACAGGCCGAACGGGTACTGGTCGCGCAGGTCCGTCTTCACCGTGAACGGCAGGTGCGCGATGTCGTCGAGGCTGCGGATGTCGGCGGGCCGCAGGCCGGCGGACTCGAAGCGCTGGCGCACCAGCGCCACGTTGGCGTACGCATTGGCCACCGTGGCCTGCAGCCGTTCCAGCTGCAGCCGCGCGAGCTGCTCGCGCGGCATGGTCTCGATGTCGGCGTGCAGGTAACTGCGTTCGCCGGTGTGGCTGCCTTGGCCGGTTTCTGCTCTCGAAAGGGCGCCCATGTTGTCTCCTGGATCGTTCTGGAATCTTTTCTGGCCGCGTCAGCGCGGCACGCCCCGCACCGGCAGGTGCGGCAGGCGGAAGCCCTGGTTGAAGGCGGCCCGCGTGACGAGGGTGAACTTGAAGAACGCACCCGTCGCTGCGGCGCTGGCGCCGGCCGCGGCCAGCAGCCACGCAGCGCCGGGGATGGCGGCCGCCGCCGGCAGGGCCAGCGCGATCGGAAGCAGCGTTCCGAACCACAGCATGGCGCTGCCGGCCCGCTCGATCTGTGCCAGCGCGCGCGGCGCCGCCGTCGCTGCGATGCGCGAGCGCCATGCGCCCCAGGCAATCCAGCGCAGCAGCACGATCAGCGCGAACAGGAAAGGCAGCAGCGAACCGGCCGCCCCGCTCCGCATCGGCACCGAAAGCGCCAGCGCGCCCAGCCAGTAGAGACCGGCCCCCTCCGCGAGGCCGGTCGCCACCAGCAGCGGGACGATCATCGGTTCGCGCCATGCCGGAATGCCCTTGGCCGCCTGCACGATGCGGGCCTGGCAGTACAGGAAGCCGAGCGCGGCCAGCACCAGCAACGGCGCCCACGCGCGCAGGCCGGCCGCGACGGCCAGCCCGAGTCCGAAGACGAGCGGCGCCACCATGGATTCGCGCGACATCCAGGAGCTGCCCGGCCGCCGCATCACGTTCATCGCGCGCAGCGGCCGTCCGATCTCGAGCCACACGCACAGCAGCCCGAGGCCGATCAGCCCCATCCCGGCAAGCACCAGCAGGGTACCGGCCAGCCCCTCGGCGCCGGCATACGGCGTGGCCACCAGAAGCCCGGCGCCGGCGCCGCCGAAGATGAAGTTGCCGGCGGCACGCCAGTCCCAGTGCGCCTGCTGCCAGGGGTCGGGTCCGTAGCTCATGTGGCCTTCCTGTCCCAGAGGTAGAAGATGCCGGGGCCGGTTCCCAGCTCCTCGTGCATGCGGAAATGCTCGTTGCGCGCCAGCAGCTGCGAGACGTTGCTCTGTGGATCCTCGACGTCGCCGAAGGCCAGCGCCTCGGCGATGCAGGAGTTCACGCAGGCCGGCGTCGCCTCCGGATGCACGCCCGGCGTCTGGCCAGCGGCCAGGCCGGCATCAATGCGCTCGACGCAGAACGTGCACTTGGTGGCAACGGCGCGGCGCTGTTCCTGGTCGTCGCCGCGCGCCGCCTCGTTGGCCATCGCCTTGCCGCCGTAGGCGAAGGACAGCAGGTCGGTCTTGGAGCGGGCCTGGTACGGGCACGCCACGGCGCAATAGGCGCAGCCGATGCACGCGTCGTAATTGATGTGGACGATGCCGTCGGGCCGCTTGTAGGTGGCGCCCGTCGGGCACACCGGCAGGCAGGCGGGCTCGTCGCAGTGGTTGCAGCCGACCGGAACGAAGGCGCGCTGCACGTCGGGATACTCCCCGACCTCGATGTCCAGCACGCGGCGCCACTGCACCCCGGGCGGCGTGGCGTTGGCGTGCTTGCACGATGCCGTGCAGGTCTGGCAGCCCACGCAGCGGCGCAGGTCGACCGCCATGGCCCAGCGAGTCATGCGCGCCTCCCTGCGGCAAGCTTGCCGATCTTCACCCGCACCAGGTCGGCCCCGGAACCGGTGGCGTCGGTGGTTTCCAGCGACATGCTGGCCAGCGTGTTGAGGCTGGGCACGCCGAAGTCCTTGGCGAACGGCGTCGCCCAGTGCTCGAACTGGCCGATCAGCAGCAGCGTGTCGGGCCGGATGCCCTGGCGCAGGACGGCGCGGCCCTGCACCTTGCGCTGCGGCGTGGCGATCTCGATCGCGTCGCCCTCGGCGATGCCGAGCTTCGCGGCCGCCTGGGTGTTGATGATCACGCCGCGGTGGCCGGCGATGTTGTCGGCCACCTCCTTGATCATCTGCATGCCGACGTTGCCGCCCCACGCGTACTGCATGCTGCGCGCGGTGAGCAGCCAGAACCTGTAGTCCCCCGGCTCGCCGCCGGCGCGTGCCACGTCCGCCTGCCAGGGCGCCGCGAAGTCCTTCCACGGCGGCAGCGCCTGGTACTCCTGCAACTGGTGGTCCCACCAGTGCATGTCGTGCTCGTGCAGCCGCCGGCCGAGCTGCCGGCCGACGCGCATCAGGCGCTCCTGGTACGGCAGTTCGAAGCGCAGGCCGCGCTCGCGCATGGTCGGGAACAGGTACCACTCGCTGCGCGGGAACGGCCTGGTCGCCAGCCCGTTCTCCTTCCACCAGTCGAGGCCGCGCGGTTCGGGCTCGCCGAGTTCGGCGCTGGCGGCACGGCACACGGCGTCCCAGATCTCCTCGCGGCTGTGGCTGCGGCCGGTGTCGAGCGAAAAGTCGCCGTGCCCGTTCTTCAGCGGCACGCCGCCGGCGCCCTTGTTGATGTACGCGACGTACTTTTCGGTGAGGCCGGTGCGCTGCGCCAGTTCGCTGGCGATGTCGGTGAAGTCGCGCGCCTGCCCGCCGGGCTCCACCACCGGCTGGCGCAGCGCGAAGCCCTGGTGGTCCCAGAACTGCTCGATGTACTTGGTGCCGCCGATGCGGATCAGCTGCAGGCTCTCCAGGTCGGTGGCCTCCGGCAGCAGGATGTCGGCGTGGTGGTTGGTCTCGTCGTGGGTGTAGGCGAACGCCACGATGAACGGGAACTTCGCCATCGTCGCGCCCAGCGCCGCCGTGTCCCAGAACGAGATGGCCGGATTGGTGCGATAGACGAACCACACGTCCGGCAGTGTCACGCGCGGCAGCCCCTTGGGCGTGTCCTGCATGAACATCCACGAGAAGTGGGTCGGCCCCAGCGCCTGGCTCCAGGGGCCGTCGGCCGCCAGCGGCACCATCGTCTTGTACGCGTTGCGGATGTTGGGCGTGGGCGACCAGGTCGCCTTGTCGGTCGGATTCAGCGGGTAGTGCATGAACCCGTCCGGACCCGGCTTGGCCGCCTGCAGCCGCTCGGACATCGGCCGCACCAGCCGCACCGTCGTGCCGATGGTGCCGCCCGGGACTTCCAGCGCGCCGACCAGCACCGCCAGCATCGTGCGGGCCCAGCAGCATTCGAAGCCGCCCCAGCCGTTGTTGACGGTCTTGCCGAGCGACACCGCGACCGGCCGGTACGGCATGGTCTGGCCGTCGATCTCGATCGTCTGGCCGACGCAGGCGTGGTCCACGTACTCCATCGCCACCTGGCGGATGGTCGCGGCCTTGACGTCGCAGATGCCTTCGGCCCATTCCGGCGAATACGGCTGCATGTGCTCGAACAGGCGGCTGAACGCGGTTTCGCCCTGCAACACGCCGTCGGCGAGCACTTCCTCGTCGGGGCCGATCTCGACGGCGTCGGCCTCGTAGCGGCCGTCCAGCACCTCGGTGATGCCGGGCGTGTCGTGCGGCACCGCGCGGCGGGCGCCGCCGTCCCACACCAGCGGCTTGCGGGTGGCGCGGTCGCGCAGGTAATAGCCGTTCGGCCCGACGAGGTACGGCGACGCCGTGTGGCGGGCCAGGAACTCGATGTCGAGCCTGCCGCGCTCGACCTCGTGCAGCAGCACGTGGATCAGCGCGTACAGGAACGCCGCGTCGGTCTTGGGCTTGATCGGGACCCACTGCGCCGAACAGGCGCCGGTGACCGACAGGTGCGGCTCGACCTGCACCCGCTTCATGCCGCGCACCCGCGCCTTGGCATGGCGCCAGACGCCGGCCACGCCGCCGGACGCCTCGACGTTGGCGCCGCACGAGATCAGGTAATTGCACAGCGGCGTGTCGGGCGCGACGATGAACGCGCGATGCCAGAACTCGCCGTACAGGTGCTCCGAGTGGTAGCACTTGACGCCCTGGCCCGAGCCCAGGCCCATGTCGACCGGCCCCCAGGCCCCCAGGAACGCCGGGAAGGTGCCCATGTACGACTGCGGCGTGCCGCCGCCGCCGAAGCTGGCAGCCACCCGCGGGTAGCCGGATTCATCGGTCAGGCCCGTGGTGCGGATGCCGTTGAGCTTGTCGGCGATGGTGCTCATCGCCTCTTCCCACGTGATCGGCACGAAGCCGGGATCCTCGCCGCGGCCCTTCTTCGGGTTCGTGCGCTTCATCGGGGCCAGCACCCGGTTGGGGTTGTAGGTCTTCTGCACCAGCCCGTAGGCCTTGACGCAGACCTTGCCGCCACCCGGGTGCACGGCTGCCGCGCAGAAATTCGGCTCCACTTCGGTGGCGACGCCGTCCTGCACCTTCACGGTGAGGAGGTCGGGGCCGGCGACGCACTGATAGCAGTACGTCGGCACGCGCTTGGCCGCGGAGGGAGCGTTCAGGACGGTCCCGCCTTCGCCGCCCAGGGTGGGTCCCATGGAAGTCCTTTCTTGCAATCGGTGCCGAGGCCCCGGATTCGCAACCGTCTGTCAGGAAAACAGTCTCAAAGGCCCTGGGCGCCAGCCGCAGGCTCGCCGCGCAGGCGCGCCGCGCGCAGCCGCGCCTCGGTGTAGCGGACGAGCGCCCGCGTGGCACGCTCGCTGGAGCGGAAGATGCAGACGCCCTGCTCCATCAGCTTGTCGGCCATCGGGTCGAACAGCGCGCCGCCGTCGATCACGCCGACGATGGGCTTGCGCGAGGCGGCGACCACCTTCGGCAGGGTCTGCACGATGCTCTCCGGGCTGTCGATGTCGAAGCCGGGCCGCGCGCTCTGCTTGAGCGACCTGACGACGGGCGACGTCGGGTCGAGTCCGGCGACCACGGCGTCGACGTCCGGCTCGGCGGCCATGGCCTCGATGCAAAGCTGGTGAACCTCGTCGTCCGCCCCCGGGTTGATGTCGAACGGGTTCCGCACTTCCATGATCGCGTCGAGCTTCTTGGCGGCCAGGATCGTCATGAACCGATCCCGCGTCGATGGACTGATGGCGGCCAGCGACATGGAGAAGTCGCCGACCTGGGCGCTGTCGGCCATGGCCACCGTGTCGTACCCCGCGCCGGACAGGGCGCCGAGCCGCTTGCCGCCGACGACCTTGTCGGCCATGCAGTCCGAGAGGTAGAACAGGTCGCTGAACTCGCTGACGTCGCTGGCGATCAGCGCGCCGGCCTGCGTGAGCACGGCGTTGCACACTTCGTAGTCGCCGGCGATCGAGGCGGTGTGGCCCATCGCCGCCTTGCCGCCCGCCGCGGACTGTGCATTCTTGAAGATCACCACCTGCTTGCCGGCCAGGGTCGCCTTGCGCACGGCCCGCGCCACGGCCAGCCCGTCGAGGTCCTTGAACCCCTCGACGTACGCCCCGATCACGCGGATCTCCGGGTTGGCGGCGAAGCTTTCGATCAGGTCGCCGTGCGTCATGTCGTTCTGGTTGCCGATGGCGACCATGTACGCGGGGTCGAGCCACGGGTTCTTGGAAAGCCGCGTGACCAGGAACGCGCCGCTCTGGCTGATGAGCGCCGACGTGCGCTTTGCCTTCTTCTGCGTCCTGGGCAGGCGCTCCTCGGGAATGAACCAGGAGTCGAAGTTGCCGGGGTGGGAAATGATGCCCAGGCAGTTCGCGCCGGCGAACACCGGCCCGCGTCCCTCGCGCCGGGCGTTGTCGATCGTCTCCAGCATCCGGCGGGCCGGCTCGCGGCTCGCCTCGGTTTCGCCCATGCCGCCGGGAATGAGCAGCACCGATTCCGCGGCATCGGTCCTGATCACCTCGTCGACGACCTTGAACGCGACGTCCGCGGTCACCGCGAGGATCAGCAGGTCGAGCTTTTGCTCCAGCGCGCCGAGACTCGTGGCGCAGCGCGCGCCATCGACTTCCTGGCCGTCTGGATTGATGACGAGCAGCCGCGACCTGTCATAGCCGGAGGCGATGATGTTCTTCAGGACGATCCGGCCGAAGTTCATGCGCGTGGCCGACGCACCCATGACGCCGATCGAAGCCGGATGCAGCAGCTTGTCGATCTTGGCCTGCGGCCGCGGCGGACGGACGGGCTGCGGCCGCGCGATGCGGCAGAGGCCATCCAGTGCGACGAGCGAGCCGCCCGAGCAGGTGAAGGGGTTGACCTCCAGCTCCTCGACAGTGAAGTCGGTCTCGGGATTGCCCTGGGACAGGCTGTTCGCCAGGGCCATGAAGCCGCCGAAGCATTGCACGAGGGCTTCGTCCGTCACCAGCCGGCGGCCGCCCCGGGTCAGCCCGGCGAGCCTGCGGTAGCCGATGGTCGGCTTGAAGAGTTCCAGGAATTCCTCGGCCGTGGTCAGCGCCGTCGAGGCCGACACGACCGCTTGCCCGCGGCGGGCACTGCCGGCAAGGAGCTCGGTGTCGACGCCGCCGATCCCCGCGGTGATGACCATGCCGAAGTCGCGCGTGTTCCGCAGGCCGACCAGGAGTTCGCTGCCGACGCCCGCGGCGTCGGCCTGGACGAACTCGGTGACCATCACGCCTTCGCTGTCCGCAAGCCCAGCCATCTTGCGGCAGGCGGCTTGCACCGCCGCCGACTCCTTGGCCACGACGGCGACGCCGCCGACGTCCGACTTGTGGGCGATGCTGCTGGAAACGACCTTGACGACCACCCGGCTTCCCGGAAACGAGGCCAGGAGTTCATCCGACGGCTGCGCCCCGGCGGCGATCACCTCGTGCCTCGGCGTGGAGCCGATGCCGGCGGCGGCGAGCAGGCGGTAGACCTCGTGCTCGAAGAGCGAGGAGCGGCCTTCGTCGTTCGCCTTGCGGAAAATCCCGTCGATCACCGCGCGCGCCGGACCCGCCGCTGGCAGGACGGCCGGACGCCCACTGTGCACTTCGCTCATTGTTTTGTCTCCTGTTGGTGCCTGCGCAGCAGGCCTGGACTAGAATCGACGCCAGTTCAGGCCATTCTGGTACCGGAATGCCGTTATTAGCTTTGATCTAGCGCAACTTCTTGACCAGAACCTCCACACCCCCTGCAGGCACGGCGTCGCCGCGGCGCGCCGGCGCGCGCCGCGGCCGTGCCGCGCCGGATGAAATCACCGTGCGTCCGGTGCGCCGCGCCGACCTGGACCACGTGATCGCGATCGACACGCTGGTGACGGGGATCGAGAAGCGGCCCTACTGGCAGCGCGTCTACAAGCGCTACGGCATCGGCTTCAAGGGCGAGCAGCGCTGGTTCCTGGTGGCGCTGGCCGGCAAGCGCGTGGTCGGCTTCCTCATCGGTGAGGTGCGCGACTGGGAATTCGGCTCCGCACCCTGCGGCTGGGTCTTCGCGATCGACGTCGATCCGACGGCCCGGCAGGCCGGCATCGGCACCAAGCTGCTGGCGGCCCTGACCGACGCGCTGCGGGAGACGGGCGTGCGCAAGCTGCGCACGCTGCTGTCGCACGACAACACGCTGATCCTGTCCTTCTTCCGCAGCCAGGGCATGATGGCCGCGCCGCTGATCCCGCTCGAGATGGACGTGGCCCCATGAAGCTGCAGGTCAACACGACCCTGGCGCTGTACAGCGTGCTGGAATTCGCAGCGGCTCCCGAGCGCCACATTCCCGCGGCCGAGATCGCCGAGAAGTACGACGTCTCGCCGCACCACCTGGCCAAGGTGCTGGCCGAACTCGCGCGCGCCGGCATCGTCGAGTCGGTGCGCGGCGTCGGCGGCGGCTATCGCTTCACGGCGAATGCGCGGCGCCTGACGATGATGGACGTGATCCAGCTGTTCGAGGATTCGACACCCGCCAACCGGCACGACGGCGCCCCGCCCACGCCGGTGGACCAGGCGCTGGACACGGTGCTGGCCGAGATCGACCAGATCGCCCGCGCGACGTTCAGCTCGATCACGATTGCGACGATGTTGCGGCTGGTGGCCCGGGGGAAGCGCTAGTAGAAATGATGGCGCGTGAGCGCGCCGAGACTGTGCAAGCGGCCGCGAGGCGACCGCGGCAGGCGCCCGAGCACACCAATGGCTTCTTTGGCGGCTTCTGCGTCCGGCTGCCGGTTCTTCTTGGGGTTCCCCTCCTGCAGCCAGGCCGTCAGGACGCATCGAACTGCTGCCGCTGCCCCAGTCCGCGCGCGTTGTCGATGAAGAACAGCCGGTCGATCCGCAGCCGATACCACCGCACCCGCGCCAGCGCGCGGACGATCGCGTCGGGCCCAGCCTCCGGTCGCACGAAGGGAAAGCGCTCGGCGTAGCGCCGGCGGGCGCGATCCCGGTCGTCGCCGTCCAGCGGCGCGGCCACGCCCTCGATCTGGACGCCCTGGATGGCGCGCCAGTCCTGCTCCTGGCCCTGGATCGTCGCCGCGCAGCGTGGCTGCAGCGCGATGTCGCGTCCGTGCCGGCTGCCGGGCGCCGACAGGAACACGAGTGCGTCGCCATCGGTCGCGTAGAACAGCGCGGCCGCCCAGGGACCCGCGCCGCCCTGCGTCGCCAGGGTCATCACGTGGTGGCGCGCGAGGAAATCCCGCACCGGCGCTGTCAGGTTCAACGCCACCGCGGCACCTCGCCGGCCGGCTCCGCGGGTGGCCCGCCCTCCCGGCTGGCGGCCGCCTCGTTCAGCCGCTTCAGGCGGTACGCCAGCTGCGGCCGGGTGAGCCCCAGCATCCGGGACGCCGCCGACAGGTTGCCGTGCGCCTTGTCGACCGCGGTCTCGATCAGCATGGCCTCCACTTCGTCGAGCGTGCGCACCCCGTTGAACACGGCCTCGCACAGGTCCTTGCCGATCGCCCACGTGGCAGCGTCGAGGTTGCCGTCCAGGCCCAGCCCCAATTCGAGCGGCTGGCCCTCCGCCGACTGGCATGAGAAGAGGTGGTTCACCTCGATGCGCGAACCGCTGGGGGCGAGGATGACGCCGCGCTCCACCATGTTCTGCAGCTCACGGATGTTGCCCGGCCAGTGGTACGTCAGCAGCGCGCGCTTGGCCTTGTCGGTGAATCCGCGCAGCTTCTTGCCGTGCACGGCGCCGTACTTCTCGAGGAAGCGCTTGGCCAGGAAGGAGACGTCCTCCTTGCGCTCGCGCAGCGGCGGAATCTCGATCTGGAACGCGTTCAGCCGGTAGTACAGGTCGGACCGGAAGCGCCCTTCCCTGACCAGCCGCTGCAGGTCGGCGTTGGTCGCGGCGATCGTGCGCACGTCCACGCGTCGCACCCGGTGGTCGCCCACGCGCTCGATCTCCCCGTCCTGCAGCGCGCGCAGCAGCTTGCTCTGGGCCGGCAGCGGCAGGTCGCCGACCTCGTCGAGGAACAGGCTGCCGCCGTCGGCACGCTCGAAGCGCCCGGCGCGCGCCGACTGCGCTCCGGTGTAGGCGCCGCGCTCGACGCCGAACAGCTCCGCCTCCACCAGCTCCGCGGGGATGGCCGCGCAGTTCACGGCGACGAAGGGCTTGTCGCGGCGTGGCCCCATGGCGTGCAGCGCCCGCGCGAAGAGCTCCTTGCCGACGCCGGTCTCGCCGAGCAGCAGCACCGTGATCTGGCTGCCCGCGCCCTGGCGCAGCAGGTCGAACGCGCGCCGGAAGCCGGGGGATACGCCGATCATGTCCGCCGGCAGCGTCTCCTTGTCGCCGATCGTCGAACGCAGTTGCACCACCTGGGTCTGCAGGTCGATCAACTGGTCGGCGATGGACTCCGGGGTGAAATAGCGCGACTGCTCGGCCGCGTCGGGCCACTCCTCGGCCGGGCGGCCCACGATCCGGCAACTGGCGTGGCCCGCGCCCACGCACTCGACTTCCTTGAACAGGATCGACCGGCCCATGAACGCGGATGCGTACCCGCACATGTAGCCGACCTGCGTCCAGCACACCGGCTCTCCATGGCGCCCGTAGTGATGCCGGTGCCACTGGCCTTCCCAAGAGTTCTCCCACAGGAACTCGCCGTCGAAGCGGCCGGACCCGCGCTCGAGTTCCAGCCGCACCGGGGTGGCCCTGACGATCCCTTCCAGCGTGTGCAGCTGGGGACCGGTCATGAACGCCTCCTCGTCGCTGCAATCCTGCGAGCGGCGCCGCGCCAGCTCCGCGTCGCGCAGTCCCGACGCATATCCCATGCGGGTGAGCAGGGCGCGCGCCCGGTCCATGCCCAGCGAGTCGATCAACTCCTTGCGCAGCAGTCCCTGCGCTTCGGCGTGCACCAGCAGCATGCGGTGCTCGTGCAGCCAGATCTGGCCCGTGTCAGGGCAGAAATGGACCTGCGCCCGAACGTCGTTGCCGGCCGCGCGGGCGATGCTGTAGAGCTTCGCCATCGTCTCGCTCCTGACTTCTTGTCTCCAGGGGGCCTTTGTAGGGCGGTCCCCGGCAGCGACCTTGAGCGATGTCAAGGTCCGGGCCCGCCGCCGCCCCGTGTCTTCCCGCATGCATCGCGGTGCGGCACTTCACCAAATGATCAAGTCGCCCCGCGCCGCGGCCGTCGCGCTCATCAAATGAACAACGGCCGCGCGCGCCCGGCGCTGCCCGCCAGGCGCCGCGAACCGCGCCAGCGGCGGCGGCCCTCCGCGGCGGCGCCCGTGGCACGCCTCTTGCGTCCAGCCCACGCGCAGCCACGGCGCGACGCCCCGGCCGCCGGCGCCAAACACCAAGGAGACAAGCAATGAAATTCCCCGTTCCGCACGACGTGAAGGCGCAGCAGATTCCCGGCACCGAGGGCTGGGAGCGCATGTATCCGTACCAGTATCAATTCGTCACCGACGACCCCGTGCGCAACGGCTACGAGAAGGAGACCTTCTGGTTCTACGACGGCCTGCACTACCCGGAGCCGCTGTATCCGTTCGACACGATCTGGGACGAGGCCTGGTATCTCGCCCTTTCGCAATTCAACAACCGCATCTTCATGGTGCCGCCTGTGCGCGGCGTCGATCACCGCATCATCAACGGCTACGTCTACATCTCGCCGGTGCCGGTGAAGGACGGCACCGAGATCGGCGCCCGCGTGCCGCACTTCATGGAGCGCGCCGGCTACTACTACAGGAACTGGGATGCCCTGGAAGCCAAGTGGAAGGTGAAGATGGAAGCCACCATCCGCCAGCTCGAGGCCGTGCAGATCCCGCGGCTGGCCGACATGGAGGACATGTCGGTGGTGACCGACGCCCTGGGCGAATCGCAGGGCTTCCACCTGCTGAAGAACTACGACGACCTGATCAACCTGGGCATCAAGTGCTGGCAATACCACTTCGAGTTCCTGAACCTGGGCTACGCGGCCTACGTGTTCTTCCTCGACTTCGCGCAGAAGCTGTTCCCCAACATCCCGGCGCAGCGCGTGACGCAGATGATCTCGGGCATCGACGTCATCATGTACCAGCCCGACGAGGAGCTGAAGAAGCTCGCGCGGCGCGCGATCGAGCTGGGCGTGGACAAGGTCGTCACCTTCGGTTCGCAGTGGACCGTCGTGGAAGAGGCCCTGAAGAAACTGCCCAACGGCGTGAAGTGGCTGGCGGACCTGAAGCTGGCCAAGGAGCCCTGGTTCAACATCTCCACCGGCACCGGCTGGTTCCACCACGACCGCTCGTGGAACGACCAGATGAACGTGCCGCTGTCGGGCATCCAGACCTATATCGGCAAGTTGCACGAAGGCGCGTCGATCGACCGCCCGACCGAGAAGGTGCGCGCCGAGCGCGACCGCATCACCGCGGAATACCGCGCGCTGATCGAGAAGCCCGAGGACCTGAAGCAGTTCGACGAGTTGCTGGGATGCGCCAAGACCGTGTTCCCCTACGTCGAGAACCACCTGTTCTACGTCGAGCACTGGTTCCACTCGGTGTTCTGGAACAAGATGCGCGAGGTCGGCGCGATCATGAAGGAGCACGGCGTCATCGCCGACGTCGAGGACATCTGGCTGCTGCGGCGCGACGAGATCAAGTCGGCGCTGTGGGACATCGTCACCGCCTGGGCCACCGGCGTCACGCCGCGCGGCACGCAGACCTGGCCCAGGGAGATCGTCTGGCGCAAGGGCGTGATGGCGAAGTTCAAGGAGTGGAACGCGCCGCCGGCCATCGGCACCGCGCCCGAGGTGATTCAGGAGCCGTTCACCATCGTGCTCTGGGGCGTCACCAACAAGTCGCTGGCCGACTGGGCCGCGGTGCAGGAGGTGGCCGACCCGGAGACCATCTCGGAGCTGAAGGGTTTCGCCGGCAGCCCGGGCATCGTGGAAGGCAAGGCGCGCGTCTGCAAGACCGTGGCCGAGGTCGGCGACCTCTTGCAGGGCGAGATCCTGGTGGCACCGACCACCTCGCCGTCCTGGGCGCCCGCCTTCGCCAAGATCGGCGCGTGCATCACGGATGTCGGCGGCGTGATGAGCCATGCGGCCATCGTCTGCCGCGAGTACGGCATGCCGGCGGTCGTGGGCACCGGCCACGCCACCAAGATCATCAAGACCGGGATGACGCTGCGCGTCGACGGCTCGACCGGGGCCGTGACGATCGCGCGCTGAAGGTGACGCCGTGGAAACGCCTTCCGCCGTTGGCTCCGTCTCCCGCCTGCGGGAGACGGCGGGGGATGGGGGGCTCCGCGCAGGTGCTTGCCCTCACCCCAACCCTCTCCCGCAAGCTGGAGAGGGAGTGCTGCCGTCGGTCTGCTGGCTGCAGGATTGCCACGGCGACTCGGTGCCGCTGGTGGGCGGCAAGTGCGCCTCGCTCGGCGAGCTGATCAACGCGGGCGTGCGGGTGCCCCCCGGCTTCGCGCTGACCACCGCCGGCTCGCGCCGCTTCATGGCCGAGGCGGGGCTCGACCTGGAAGTGCGATCGCTGCTGAACGGCGCCGACGCCGCCGACCTGGACGCGCTGGAGGCAGCCAGCATGCGGATCCGCGCGCTGATCGAGGCACAACCGTTCTCCGAGGACATCGAAGACGAAGTGGCCGAACGCTATCGGCAACTCTCGGTGCGCTGCGGCATGCCGGCGGTGCCGGTGGCCGTCCGCTCCAGCGCCACCGCCGAGGACCTCGAAGGCGCCAGCTTCGCCGGCCAGCAGGACACCTACCTGTGGATCCGGGGCGCGGACGCCGTGCTGCACCACATGCGCCGTTGCATCTCCAGTCTCTACACCGCGCGGGCCATCGCCTACCGCGCCAACAAGGGCTACGACGACATCGGCCTGGCGATCGCGGTGGGCGTGCAGAAGATGGCCAACTCCTACACCGCCGGCGTGATGTTCACCATCCACCCGGCCAACGGCGATCGCTCGGTGATCGTGATCGACTCCAACTTCGGCTTTGGCGAGTCGGTGGTGTCCGGCGAGGTGACGCCCGACCACTTCGTCGTCAACAAGGTCACGCTGGACATCATCGACCGCGTCGTCTCGCAGAAGCTCGTCTGCTACACGGTGGACGCCAAGGAGCAGGTCTCGCGCGCCACCGAAGTGCCGTTCGAGCGGCAGCGCGTGCAGTCGCTGATCGACGACGAGGTCACCGAGCTGGCCTGGATGGGCAAGCGCATCGAGAAGCACTACGGCCGGCCGATGGACATCGAATGGGCGGTCGACAAGGACCTGCCCGCCGGCGGCAACATCTTCATCCTGCAGGCGCGGCCCGAGACCGTATGGAGCGCCCGCAGCCGCGCCGCGAGCAACCACCCCGCCGGCACCGCCATGGACTACATCCTGTCGGCCATGCTGGCCGGCAAGAAGGTCGGCTGACTCCTGCCCGCGCCCTTTTCCCGCCACACCACCACGCATTCCTCCGGAGACACCATGAACGCACGCACCGAAGTCCGCCCCATCGACGACCTGCGCAGCTACATCGCCGCGCTGGAAGCCAACGGCGAGATCCACCGGGTGAAGACCGAAGTCGACTGGAAGTACGAGCTGTGCCACGTCTCCAAGGTGAACGAGGAGCAGAAGGGCCCGGCGCTGATGTACGAGAAGGTGAAGGGCTACGACATCCCCGTGTTCACCAGCGCCTTCACGACGCCGCAGCGGCTGGCCATCGCGCTGGAGCAGGATCCCTCGCTGTCAATGAGCCAGCTCTCGAAGAAATGGATGGAGCTGACGACCAAGCAGCTGATCAAGCCGGTCATGGTGGACCGGCCGCCCGTGATGGAAAACCAGATCACCGGCCAGGACATCGACATCGAGAAGTTCCCCGTGCCCTGGTTCTACCCGGACGACGGCGGCCGCTTCTTCGTCACCGCCGGCTACCTGGTGACGCAGGACCCGGACACCGGCTGGACCAACCTGGGCACCTATCGCTCGCAGGTGCTGGGAAGGGACATCCTGGGCTCGCAGATCATCAAGGGCAAGCACGGCGACATGCACATGAAGAAGTACCAGGAGCGCGGCGAGCTGATGCCCGCCGCCGCCGTGGTCGGCTGCGACCCGGTGCTGTTCCTGGCGGCGTCCACCCTGGTGAGCGCCGGCGTGGACGAGTACGACATTGCCGGGTCGCTGCGCGGCCGCCCGGTGCCGGTGTTCAAGTCGGAGGTGACCGGCCTCACGCTGCCGGCCAACGCCGAGATCATCGCGGAAGGCTTCATCGACCCGAACGAGCTGATGGACGAGGGTCCGTTCGGCGAATACACCGGCTACTACTCGGGCAACAAGGGCAAGGACTACCCGAAGCCGGTGCTGCGCATCAAGCGCATCCTGCACCGCAACAAGCCGGTGATGTGGTCGACCACGGTCGGCAAGCCGATCAACGATATCCACATGATCCAGTCCCTCAACCGCACGGCGACGCTGTGGTACGACCTGGAGATGATGAAGGTGCCCGGCATCCAGAGCGTGTACATCCCGCCGGAGGCCTGCGGCCGGTTCTGGGTGGTGGTCTCGGTCAAGCAGATGTATCCGGGCCATTCCAGCCACGTCGGCAACGCCGTGATCGCCAGCACCACCGGCCACTACGGGGTCAAGGGCGTGATCACGGTGGACCACGACATCGAGGCCGACGACTGGGACCGCGTCTGGTGGGCGCTGGCCACCCGGTTCGACCCGAAGCGCTCGGCCCAGATCATCGACCGCGGCCGCTCCACGCCGCTCGACCCCGGGCTGCCGATCGAGGCGCGCGACATCACCAGCCGGATCATCCTGGACGCCTGCACGCCGTACGAGTGGAAGAACAAGCCGAACGAGATCTTCATGGACCGCGCCGTGCTGCAGAAGGTGTCGGACCGTTGGAACGACTACGGCTTCCGCGGCGCCAGCCCGGTGGCCGGGATGATCAACCGGCTGACCAGGCCCGAGGTGGCGAAGAAGGCCAAGGCCGGCTGAGCCGGCGGCGCGGCGGCGGAAGGCGGTATCCATGAGCACGAGCAAGCGCATTGTCATCGTCTGCAACCTCGACACCCGGGGCGAGGACATCCTGTTCGTCAAGGACCTGATCGCCGGGCGCGGCATCGAGCCGGTCCTGCTGGACTTCAGCATGGAGGAGCCGCCGCCCTTCCCCGGCGACATCACCACCGAGGAGGTCGCGCTGCGCGGAGGTCTCGCGATCGACGAACTGCGTGCGACCTTCCGCAGCGACCGCGACCGGGCCACGAACAACCAGATCGCCGGTGCGGCGGCCATCGTGCTCGACCTGGCCAGGCAGCAGCGCGTGCACGGAGTCATCGGCATCGGCGGCGGCACGGCGACCCTGGTGGCCACATCGATCATGAAGCGGTTGCCGTTCGGCATGCCCAAGCTGATGGCCTCGCCGATGGCGGCGCACCCGGCCTACATCGACAGGTACGTCGGCACCAAGGACATCACCATGCACCACACGGTGCTGGACATCGTCAGGATGAACCCGCTGCTGAAGGCGCAGATCATCAACGCGGTGGGCGCCATCTGCGGCATGGTGGAGATGACCCAGGGCACCGACATCCGCTTCGACAAGCCGTGCGTCGCGGTGTCCTCCTTCGGCTTCGGCGAGATGGCGGTGCAATCGGCCGTCGGCATGCTGGAGGATGCGGGCTTCACCGCGATCGTGTGCCATGCGCAGGGCAAGGGCGACCGCGCGATGGAGGAGATGATCTCCGACGGCGCGTTCCAGGGCGTGCTCGACATCTGCACCGGCGGCGTGATGGAGCACCTGTTCAAGGGCAACCGCGACCCGGGGCCCGATCGGCTGATGGCCGCCGTACGCCGCGGCGTGCCGACGGTGCTCGCCCCCTGCGGCCTGGACATCCTGTCCTACGGTGGCCGCACCGACATGCTGGAGAAGATGAAGGAGCGGCCGCAGGTAGTGCAGGATGCGCTGCGGGTGCAGGTCCGCACCACCGCGGAAGAATTGCGCCGGGCCGCCGAGGTGATCGCGCAGCGGCTGAACCAGGCGCAGGGGCCGTGGACCTTCCTGGTGCCGCTGCAAGGCTGGTCCTCGCTCGACAAGCCCGGACGGCCGATCCACGACCCCGAGGCCGACGCGGCCTTCGTCGCGCGCCTGAAGGACAGGCTGGCCGACCCGTCCCATGTGAAGGAGCTCGACGTGCACCTGTACACGCCGGAGTTCGCGCGGGCCGCGGTGGACGAGTTCGTGCGCCTGTACCAGGGCGCCGGCGCCGTGCGCGAAAGGATGGCCGCATGAACATGCGCGACGCCGCAGCGACGCGGCCGATGCTGGTGCGCGACTGGATGCAGGCCGGCCCGCTGACCATCGTCGGGGACACCCTGGTGTCGGAGGCCAAGCGCCTGCTGATCGAGAACAACCTGCACGCGCTGCCGGTCGTCGACGGCGCGCGGCTGCGCGGGCTGGTCACCCGCGCCAGCGTCCTGCGGATGGGGCATTTCGCGACGCGCACCCAGAATCCCGACGAAATGGCCTTCTTCGTCACCCGGCTGAAGGTGAAGGACATCATGGTGCGCCGCCCCGCCACCGTCCAGGCCGACGACACCATGGAGCTGTGCCTGCAGCGCGGCCGGGAGCTCGGCGTCGCCCAGTTCCCGGTGCTCGAAGGGCAGGCGCTGGTCGGCGTCATTTCGGCCACCGAGATCTTCCAGCTGGCCGCCCACTGCGTCGCCAGTTCGCCGCCGGGATCGCACCCTGACCCGACTGCCAGCCAGCCGGCGCCGCCGGCGCCCGCCACCCGGAGCCCGTCATGACCCTTCCCCTCATCGTCGCCATCACCGGCGCCACCGGCGTCGTCTACGGCGTCGAGCTGCTGCGGGTGCTCAAGGAGCTCGACCAGCCGACGCACCTGATCCTGAGCGAGGCCGCCGGCCTGAACCTGTCGATCGAAACCGACTATTCGCTGGAGGACGTGCGGTCGCTCGCCACCGAGGTGTACAGCAACAAGGACGTCGGCGCGGCAGTGGCCAGCGGCTCCTTCCGCACCCGGGGGATGATCGTCGCGCCATGCACCGTGAAGACGCTGTCGGCGATCGCCAACTCGTTCACCTTCAACCTGGTGGTGCGGGCGGCCGACGTGCAGCTGAAGGAAAGCCGGAAGCTGGTGCTGCTGGTGCGCGAGACGCCGCTGCACAAGGGCCACCTGGAGCTGATGACCCGCGCCGCTGACTGCGGGGCCATCATCCTGCCGCCGATGCCGGCCTTCTATCACCGGCCGCAGACCATCATGGACCTGGTGCACCAAACCATCGGCAAGGCGCTGGACCAGGTGGGCGTAGAACACGACCTGTTCCGGCGCTGGAGCGGGCACCGCGACGACGCCTGCCACAAGACCGGCATGCGTCTGTCAGCCTGATGCGCGCCGCCGGAAATCCGTTCTGGCGCTTTTCACTGCGGGTGTACCGCATGCCGGGGGTGGCGCAGGCCTGCCTCGCGCTGCAGGAGCGGTGCGACGCCGACGTCAACGTGCTGCTGTTCTGCGGCTGGAGCGGCCGGCAGGGACGCGAGCTGGACGCGCAGCGGCTGCGCGCCGCGATGGGCCGGGTCGCCGCTTGGCAGTCGCAGGTGATCGCGCCGGTGCGCCTGGCGCGGCGGGCACTCAAGCAGCAGCACGACGCCGGCGCGGCGGCACTGGGGCTGCCGTTCCGCCGGCGCCTGGCCGCCATCGAGCTGGACCTGGAGCGGGCGGAGCAGTGGTTGCTGGCGGAGCTGGCGGCGCAGTGGCCGCGGCCCACCACCGCGGCGCAGTCCGCGGCCGCGACCAACCTGGAGCGCTACCTCGCGCTGCTGGCACCCGCGCCGGCGGCGCAGGATATGGCGCATCTCGACTGCATTGCCCGCGCCTGCAGCCCGCGCGCAGCCAGCGCGGCAATGCCGCACCTGGCGGCGCTGGGGAAGCGCTAGCGGCTTCTGCGTTCGGCTGTTGGCTTTCGTCTCTCCTAAGCCGTCGCCGCGTCCAGCGCCGCCATCCGCTGCAGCCGCGCCCAGCCGGCCTCCAGCTCGGCCTGCAGCGCCGTCGTGCGCTCCGCGCTCAGGCCGCGGTAGCGCCGCTGCAGCGCCAGGTATTCGCTGACCGGCCGCGTGCAGCTTGGCTGGTTGATCGTGTAGCGCGTGCCATCCTCCACCTCGTACAGCGGGAAGGCCCCGGTCTCCACCGCGTAGCGTCCGGCCCGCAGCCCGGCGTCGTCCGACAGGCCCCAGCCATCGATGCACGGGATCAGGATGGTGATGATCCGGAAGCCGCGCATTGCCTTGGCCTTCTCCACCTTGCGGATCAGGTCCGGCAGGTAAGAGGCCGAGGCGGTCGCCGCATACGGCACCTGGTGCGCGGCCATGATGTCGATCAGGTTCTTCTTGCGCGTCAGCTTGCCGTCGGGCGTGGAGCCGGTGGTCGCGTAGTGCGGCGTCGACGACGACTTCTGCGCGCCGGTGTTCATGTAGCCCTCGTTGTCGAGGCAGAAGTACAGGATGTTCTCGTTGCGCTCGGCCGCCGACGACAGGCACTGGAAGCCGATGTCGTAGGTGCCGCCGTCGCCGGCCAGCACGATCACGTGCGTGTCGCGCTTGCCGCGCGCGTCGAGCGCGCGCCGCAGGCCCGAGGCCGCCGCCGCGCTCGCCTCCAGCGTCGGCTGGTACACCGGGATCTTCAGCGAGCTGAAGGGCTGCGGCCCGGCGATGATCGCCATGCACGACGGCGGGATCACCGCCATGGTGTCCGGCCCCATGGTCGCGAGCACGTGGCGCACCGACAGCGCTTCCACGCATCCTGGACAGGCGGCGTGCCCGGAACAGAGCATCGCCTCTTCGTTGAGTTCGAGTTTTCGCATGCTGCTCACCTGGCCCAGGTCGATTCCACGCGCGGCGCGGCGGCGAGCGCCCCGCGCACCATTCCCGCCATCGCCTCCGGCGACACGTTCACCCCGCCGACACCGGCCAGCAGGCCGTGCAGGCGCGGCGCGGCATCCATGCCATAGAGCGCCGCCTTCAGCTCCTGGTGCAGGATCCCGCCCATGCCCGGGGAATGGTTGCGGTCCAGGACGATCACGTCGGGCACCCCGGCCAGCGCCACCCGCAGCGCCTGCAGCGGGAACGGCCGGAACAGGCGCAGCTTCACCAGGCCGACGGCCTCGCCGGCGGCACGCATCGCATCCACCGTTTCACGCGCCGTGCCGCACATGCTGCCGAGCGTCACGATCACGGCCTTGGCGCCGTCGCAGCGGTAGCGCTCCAGCACGCCCCAGCTGCGGCCGGTCAGCTCAGCCCACTCCCGGTCCGCCTCCTGCGCCAGCGGTACTGCGCGCCCCATCGCGTCGTCGATAGCCTGCCGGTGCCGGTAGAACATGTCCGCGCTGACCACGTTGCCCCAGGACGAGCCCGTGGCCGTGTCGAGCCGGTGTTCGGGCTCGTACGGTGGCAGGTACCTGTCCACCAGCTCCTGGGCCGGCACCTGCACCGGCTCCACCGCATGCGACACGTAGAACGCGTCGAGGTTGACCATCGCGGGCAACTGCACCTGCTCGGCGACGCGGAACGCGTGCAGCACGGTGTCCAGCGCTTCCTGCGCGGTCTCGACGTAGAACTGGAGCCAGCCGGTATCGCGCTGCGCCAGGCTGTCGGTCTGGTCGGGCCAGAAGGCCCAGGGCGAGGCCACCGTGCGGTTCACGTTGGCCATGACGATCGACGCGCGCGCGCCGCTGGCGTAGTGCAGCACCTCGTGCATCAGCAGGACGCCTTGCGAGGCGGTGGCCGTGAAGACGCGGGCGCCGGCCAGGGACGCCGGCACGCACGCCGACAGCACCGAATGCTCGGACTCGGGCGTCAGGACCTCGGCCTGCAGGTCGCCGCTGGCGTGGAAGTCGGTCAGCAGTTCCAGGATCGGCGTCTGCGGCGTGATCGGATAGACCGGCACCACGTGTGGGCGGGCCAGCCGCGCCGCCCATGCGCAGGCGTGGTTGCCAGTGAGCAGCATCGCCGTTTGGTTTGCACTCATCGAATTTCCTCACGCATGGTGATCGAGCCGGTGGGACATTCCTTCACGCACATGCCGCAGCCCTTGCAGTAGTCGGTCAGTACCTCGTACCCGCCGTCGACGCGTCGGATGGCGAGGTCCGGGCAATAGTGGAAGCAGTTGTCGCAGTTGGTGCAGGTGCCGCAGGAGAAGCAGCGGCCGGCCTCCGCCAGCGCCTGCTCCAGCTCCAGCCCGAGCTGCACTTCGAGCCCGTTGGCCAGGCGGTCGGCGGCCGGCCGCACCTGGGCCTGCGCCCGCGCGGTCTTCGGGTGGTAGTGCAGCGCGATCGCGTCCAGCCCGACCGCCGGCAGCGCCTGCGCCTGGCTCGCCGCCTCGCTGCGCAGCGCACGGTCGATGTCGATCGCGGCGCGCTTGCCCATTCCGACCGCCTCCGTGACGAAGCGCGCCATGCTCGCCACGTCGCCGCCGGCCCACACCTTGTCCGCGCCGGTCGCCTGGCTGTGCCGATCGGCGACGAACAGCCCGCGCTGCGACGGGATCGCCGCCGCCAGGTCGCCCAGGTCCGGGTCGGCGCCGATCGAGGTCACGATGGCGTTGGCCGCCAGCGTGAACTCGGCGCCGTCCACCGGCTCCACCGTGAACTGGCCGCGCACCGCGCCGGCGACGAAGCGCACCTTCTGGCAGGTCAGGACGATGCCCTGGCCGTTGGCTGGCTTGACTTCCTTGAGCATCGCGCCGTCCACCAGCGTGATGCCCTCCTCCAGCGCCTCGGTCACTTCGTCGCGCTGCGCCGGCAGTTGGCCGGCGCTCTCCAGCGCCAGCATCGTGACGTCGTGCCCGGCGCGCCTGGCGCTGCGGGCCGCGTCGATGGCCGCGCTCCCGCCACCGATCACCACCACCCGCCGTCCGAGTTCCGGCGGCGTGCCGGCATTGCTGCGGGCGAGGTATTGCGCGCCGTCCATCAGCCATGGCGCCTTGGCCGGCAGTTGCGGAAGGCGCTTCGGCCGGCCTGCGCCGAGCGCGAGGTACACCGCCTCGTGGCTGGCCCTCAGCTTCTCGAGGTCGACGATGCCGCCAAGCTTCTTGCGCTTGACCTGCACGCCCATCGCGACGATGCGGTTGATCTCGCCATCCAGGATCTTGCGCGACAGGCGATAGGAGGGGATGCCGTAGCGCATCAGCCCGCCGAGTTCATCCTGCTGTTCGTAGATCGTCACCCGCCAGCCGCGCCGCCGCAGCTGGTACGCCGCCGACAGGCCCGACGGCCCGCCGCCGACGATGGCGACATGGCCTTCGCGCTCCTCGGGCGGCGGCTGGAAGGCCCAGCCCTGCTCCAGCGCCATGTCGCCGACCAGGCGTTCGAGCTTGCAGATCGACACCGACTCGTCGTGGGCGCCGCGGTTGCAGGCCGATTCGCACGGGTGGTGGCAGATCCGGCCGGCGATCGCCGGGAAGGGATTGTTGATCGCCAGCACTTCCCAGGCGCCGCGGAAATCGCGCTTGTGGGCCAGGCCGATCCAGTTCGCGATCTCGCCGTTGACCGGGCACGCCTGGTGGCAGGGCGACGGCGGCTTGACGTAGTGCGGCAGCTGCGCGCGCCAGGTGCCGGTCTTGAAGACCTCGGTGCTGCCGGTGGTCCAGGTGGTCGGGGGCAACATGGGGGCGTTCATGCGGCTGCCTCGGTGAGCTGCGCTTCCACGGCGCGGTAGCCGGCGATGCACGCGGCGACGTTCTCGTCGCGCAGCTTCGGCGATTCCGCCTGCAGCAGGCGCTCGAGCACCTCCAGCGGCGGATCGCCGACGGCGCGGGCCAGGCCGCCGAGCAGCGCCGAGTTGACGATGCGGCCGAGGCCCGCCTGGCGCGAGATCGCGAGCCCGTCCACCGGCACCACGCGGTAGCCGGGCAGCGCCGTGCGGAACTCGGCCGGGCTGCGCGCCGAGTTCACGACGATCAGCGTCTGGGCGTGCGCGGCGGCCAGCAACGCGCCTTGCAGCAGGCTCGCGTCGAAGCACAGGATCGCGTCGGCCCGCTCGATGTCGCAGCGCAGCCGCACCGGCTTGTCGTCCACGCGCAGGAAGGAGCTGACGGGCGTTCCGCGGCGCGCCCCGCCGTAACTGGCGAAGGCCTGCACCTGGCGGCCCTCGTTGAAATAGGCCTTGGCCAGCAGGTTGCCGGCGGTCTGCGCGCCCTGGCCGCCGCGGCCCTGGATGATGATCTGCAGCATGGTTCCCGTTTCCCTTCAGCCGCCGCTGCGCGGCAGCACGGCGGTGGCCTCGAGTTCGATCTTGGCCGGGTGGTCGAGCAGGTCCGCGACGAAGATCATGCTCATCGCCGGGTAGTGGCTGCCCATGCGCCGCTTCCAGATCGCCCCGAGGTCGCGCCGCGCCGCCATGTAGGCCGGCTTGTCGCAGCAATAGGCCGTCATGCGGCAGATGTGCCGCGGACCGGCGCCGGACAGCGCCAGCACCGCCAGGATGTTGACCAGCGCCTGGTCGAACTGCGGCACGATGTCCTCGGACGCGAAGCGCTGCTGCGCGTCCCAGCCGACCTGGCCGGCGACGAACACGATCCGGCCCGCCTCGACCTCGATGCCGTTGGCGTAGCCGATCGGCGCCGCCCACCCCTCGGGGAGCAATGTCTTCATCACGAATCCTTCAGTCTGTGTAACGCGGCGGATCGGGATCCACGGCCCAGTCCTGGTCAGGCGCGGGCACCTTCGCCAGCCACGCCTGCACCAGCGCGACGTGCTCGGCCTCCTCGGCCTGCAGCTCCAGCGCCGCCTTGCGCACCGGCTCGGTCGTCGCCATGCGCGCCAGCAGGGCGAAGAAGGCCTGCGCCCGCCGCTCCGCCGCCAGCGCGAGTTGCAGCGCGTGCCACGGCCGCATCAGGTAGTGCGCCTCGTCGATCGGCATCGCCTCGGGCGCCTCCATGCCGGGGGCCGTGAGCAGGCCGGGCGGCGGCGGCGGCGCCTGCGTCCAACCCATCTGCGCCAGGATCTGCTCGGCGTGCTTCGTCTCGTAGCCGGCCATGGTGCGGAACAGTGCCGCCACCTCCGGGTTGTTCGCCGTCTCCAGCATGTCGGCGAATTCGGTGTAGCGCTCCACCGCTTCCAGCTCCATGGCGTAGGCCTGCGCCATGAACTGCTCCAGGGTCAGTTCCGGCAGCGCCGGGCCGGCGGCGGCGCTCACAGCGCGAACTCCGCTTCGAGGTCGGCGACCGACTGTTTCGCGGCCACCGCGCCACCCGGATAGACCGGGCGGTTGCCGGCGTACAGCACGCCGATGTTGAAGCCGTCGTCGGTCATGATGCGGCGGGCCGCCCGCGCGGCGTCGTCGGTGTGCTCCACCGCCGCCGGGTGCACCAGGTTCTTCCAGTCGCGCTGCTCGGGCCGGAACGTGACGCAGGGGCTCAGGATCTCGACGAAGGAGAAGCCGGGGTGCCGGATCGCCTGGGCGATGATGTCCGCGGTGCCGTTCTGGTCGCCCGAGAAGGCGCGCGCCACGAAGTTGGCGCCGGATGCGAGCGCGATCACGAGCGGGTGGAACGACCGGATGCCGGTGCCGCCGGGCGACAGCTTGTTGTCCCAGTCCGGTTCGGTGGTCGGCGAGGCCTGGCCTTTGGTCATGCCGTACACGTGGTTGTCCATGACGATGTAGGTCAGGTCGACGTTGCGGCGGCACGCGTGCAGGAAGTGGTTGCCGCCGATCGAGTAGCCGTCGCCGTCGCCGCTGGCGACCAGCACCGTCAGCTCGGGGCGCGCGACCTTCAACCCGGTGGCGGCCGCGAGCGACCGGCCGTGCACGCCGTGGAAGCCGTAGCACGAGGTGTAGGCGGGGATTCGCGACGAGCAGCCGATGCCGGACACCACCGCCACTTCGTGCGGCGGGCGCTGCAGCTGCGCCAATGCCTTGGTGACCGAGGCCAGCACGGTGTAGTCACCGCAGCCGGGACACCAGATCGGCTTGTAGCCGGACTTGTACTGCGCTGGTGTGAGCGCCGGGGCTTCGACCATGTCGCTCATACCGTCTCCTTCGCTTGGGTTGTGGCGCCGGCCCACTCGAGGAGCGCGGCGCAGACCTCGGCCGGCCGCAGCGGCAGCGGACCGGGCCGGTGGAAGCTGTCGGGACGGGACGGCAGGTCCACCACCCCGCGCAGGTACCGCAGCAGCTGCGCGCCGTGGTTCTGCTCGATCACCATCACCCGCGCGACGCCGGCCAGCGCGGCATCGAACGCCGCCTGCTGCACCGGCGCCAGCAGGCGCAGCACGACCAGCCGCACAGCCACTCCCTGCGCCGCGGCGCGCCGCACCGCTTCGCGCACCGGGCCGGTGGCGGAGCCGAAGGTGATCACCGCCAGCGCAGCGTCGCCTTCGACGTCGGCCCAGCGGCTGCCGTAGTCGTGGCGCAGCAGCTTGCGCTCGCGCTTGTCGAGCTGGATCGTGTGGTCGCGCGCCTGGCTGCTCGGGATCGCGCCCTCGGTGTGCTCGAGGCCGTCCGCCGTGTAGACCACGCCGGGAGTGCCGGGAATCGCCATCGGCGAGACCCCGGACTCGGTGTCGCGGTAGCGCTTGTACTCGGGCGTGCCGGCCTCCACGGTGAGCCGCTGCGCGCCTCCCGGCCGCAGCGCCGGCCTCTCGACGATCGCGCGCGACTGCCCCATGAACTGGTCCGACAGCACGATCGCCGGCGCCTGCAGCGTTTCGGCGAGTTCCACCGCCCATTGCGTGGTCGCGACGCAGTCGGAGATCGAGCTCGGTGCCAGCACCAGCCGCGGCGCGTCGCCGTGCAGGCCGCTGACGGCAAACGACAGGTCGCTCTGCTCGCTCTTGGCCGGGATGCCGGTGGACGGACCGCCGCGCATGACGTCCACGACGACGATGGGGACCTCGGCCGCGACGGCCAGGCCGATGCCTTCGGTCATGAGCGCGAGCCCGGGCCCGGCGGTGGCCGTGAGCGACGGCACGCCGCCGTAGGAGGCGCCGATGATCATGTTGACCGAGGCCAGCTCGTCCTCGGCCTGCAGCAGCGTCCCGCCGACCTTCTGCAGCGCCGGCGCCATCCACTCCAGCAGCTCGGTGGCCGGCGTGATCGGGTAGGCCGCCACGAAGCGCACGCCGCCGCGCAGCGCGCCGTAGCCCGCGCCTTCGTTGCCGGAGAGCACCCAGCGGCCTTCGGTGGCGGGCCCGGCCTTGATCTTCGGCAGGCTGGACAGGCCCTCGGCCGCCGCCATGCCTTCGCGCACCGCCGCCAGGTTGGCCAGCAGCGCCGCTTCCGGACGCTTCCACCCGCGGCGCACGGCCCCTTCGAGCGCTTGCACCGGAATGCCTGCCACAGCGCCGGCGATGCCCAGCGCCAGCATGTTGATCCAGCTGCCGGCCAGGCCCTTGGCCATCTTCTTGAGCGGCAGGGCCACCGTCCTGGCCCCGGTGCGCACGAACACCTCCGGCACCTCGCCGCCCTCGGCGTCACCGATCAGCAGGCTGCCGGCATGCAGCGGGATCTCGTCGGCGAAGCGGTGGATGTTCTGCCAGTCCACGGCCAGCAGCAGGTCGAAACGGTCGTCGAGCGACTCGACCGGGGTCGGCGCGAGCCGCAGCAGCGCGGCCGCCTCGCCGCCGCGGATCTGCGGGCCGCTGGTGCGCACCATGAGGCCGTACAGGCCCGCCTGCGCGGCCGCCTCCAGCAGCAGCGTGCCGGCGGTCATGACGCCGCTGCCGCCGCTGCCGGCGATGGCGATCGAGAGGCCGGCTTGCGCCTGGGGGGGTGGTCGGTCGGCTGACTGCCCGGCTCGTGTGTGTGTTGATGCGTCCACGCATGTCTCCTGCTACGTGTGAGTGGGGTGCAGTAAACACCGCCGACGGCCGGCGATACCTTGACGTGGATCAAGGAGCCCTCCGGAAAAGCTCCCCAGAATCCCTCAAACACGTAATTTGGTACCGCTTTACCATATTACCCCGCAGGACCTCCGGTTTTTCCCCGGGACCGCAAGGCCCGCTCCGCGATGAAAGGCGCTTTCCACATGAGCATCGAAGCACACCGCTGGCTGATGACGGCCCCCAAGGCGCCGCTGGTGCGCGCCGCGTTCACGGCCGCACCCGGCCCCGGCGAGGTGGTGGTGCAGATCGCCGGCTGCGGCGTCTGCCACACCGACCTCGGCTACTACTACGACGGCGTGCGGACCAACCAGCCGCTGCCGCTCGCGCTGGGCCACGAGATCAGCGGCCGCGTCGTGGAAGCCGGTGCAGGCGCGCAGGCCTGGGTCGGCCGCTCGGTCATCGTCCCGGCCGTGCTGCCCTGCGGCGAATGCGACCTCTGCAAGCGCGGTCACGCGACGATCTGCCGCGCCCAGAAGATGCCCGGCAACGACATCCAGGGCGGCTTCGCCTCGCACATCGTGGTGCCGGCCCGCGGCCTGTGCGAAGTGGACCTGGACCGCCTGCAGCGCGCCGGCCTCGAACTGGCGCAGGTCTCGATCGTCGCCGACGCCCTCACCACGCCGTACCAGGCCGTGCGCCGGGCCGGCGTCACGCCCGGCAGCCTCGCCATCGTCGTCGGCGCCGGCGGGGTCGGCGGCTACTGCGTGCAGGTGGCGCGGGCGTTCGGCGCCACCGTGGTCGCGATCGACATCGACGACGCCAAGCTGGCGGCCGTGGCGGAGCACGGCGCCTCGCTCACCCTCAACAGCCGCACCCTCGACGCGAAGGCCATCAAGCAGGCGGTCGTCGCCTTCGCCAGGGAGAAGGGGCTGCGGCAGACCGAGTGGTTCATCTTCGAGTGCTCCGGCAGCGCACCCGGCCAGCTCACGGCGTTCGGCCTGCTGGTGCACGGCGCGACGCTGTCGGTGGTCGGCTTCACGATGGACAAGGTCGAAGTGCGCCTTTCCAACCTGATGGCGTTCGACGCCCGCGCCGTCGGCAACTGGGGCTGCCCGCCAGAGTACTACGCCCCGGCGCTGGACCTCGTGCTGGACGGGAAGGTGCAGGTGGTGCCTTTCGTCGAGAAGCACCCGCTGTCGCAGATCAACGCCATTTTCGACGCGGTGCACAAGCACGAGATCCGCAAGCGGGTCGTGCTGGTGCCCGACTGAAGCCGCCCATCCGAGAGAGTCAACCCGAAGGAGACCTTATGAACGCGCCCGTCAGCTTCCCGCCCATGCTGGACTTCAAGAACCACGACATCGTCGACGATATCTCGAAGCCGCAGGTCCGCTACGAGAAGAAGCCGGCGAAGCGCCCGGACGGCACGGTGGTTCCCGGCCTGTACAACGCCTGGATCACCCTGGACAACCAGGCGCAGTACAACTCCTACACGACCGACATGGTCAAGGGCGTGATCCTGGCGCTGCGCGCGGCCTCGAACGCGCGTGACGTCAATTGCATCGTGCTGACCGGCGCCGGCGACAAGGCGTTCTGCACCGGCGGCAACACCAAGGAATACGCCGAGTACTACGCCGGCCAGCCCCAGGAATATCGCCAGTACCTGCGCCTGTTCAACGACATGGTCACGGCCCTGCTGCTGGCCGACAAGCCGGTGATCTGTCGCGTCAACGGCATGCGCATCGGCGGCGGCCAGGAGATCGGCATGGCCTGCGACTTCTCCGTCGCCTCCGACCTCGCCCGGTTCGGCCAGGCCGGTCCCAAGCACGGCTCGGCCCCGATCGGCGGCGCCACCGACTTCCTGCCGCTGATGGTCGGCGCCGAGCGCGCGATGGCCGCCTGCGTGCTGTGCGAGCCTTTCTCGGCCCACCAGGCCTACGACATGGGCATCCTCACCGACATCGCCCCCGCGCTGAAGGTGGACGGCAAGTTCGTCGCCAACCCGATGGTCGAGACCCAGCGCCTGTTCGACGAGTACGGCCGCAAGGTGTACGGCTCGGCCAAGACCGGCGAGGCGGCCAAGGAAGGCAAGGCGCTGATGGCCAGGGGCACCGTGGATCTCTCCGCGCTGGACGAGAAGGTCGAAGCGCTGTGCGCCAAGATGCTGCTCACCTTCCCCGAGTGCACCTTGAAGACGGTGGAGGAACTGCGCAAGCCCAAGCTCGCGATGTGGGACCGCAACAAGGAAAGCTCGCGCGCCTGGCTGGCCCTCAACATGATGACCGAGGCCCGCGCCGGCTTCACCGCCTTCAACGACGGCCCGAAGGACGACCGCGAAGTCGATTTCGTGCTCCTGCGCCAGAAGCTGGCCGCCGGCCAGAGCTGGCTGGACAAGCTGCACGACCAGATCCAGCCGAAGAAAGGCTGAAGGTCCACTCCATGGCTGAATCGTGTCTCAAGGTCTGGGTCGAACGCGACGGCGCGCTGCTGCGCCTGCGCCTGGGCCGGCCCAAGGCCAACATCGTAGACGCGGCAATGATCGTGGCGCTGCACGCGGCGCTGCGCGAGCACCGCGGCCGCAACACGCTGCGCGGCGTGCTGCTGGATGCGGAAGGGCCGCACTTCAGTTTCGGCGCCAGCGTCGAGGAGCACCTGCCCGGCAACTGCGCGCAGATGCTCGCCTCGCTGCACGCGCTGCTGATCGAGCTGGTGGAGTTTCCGGCGCCGGTGCTGGTCGCGGTGCGCGGCCAGTGCCTGGGCGGCGGGCTGGAACTGGCGATGGCGGGCGGGCCGATCTTCGCCACCGCCGACGCGCAGCTCGGCCAGCCCGAGATCAAGCTGGGCGTCTTTGCGCCGGCCGCCTCGGTGCTGCTGCCGTACCGCGTCAACCAGGCGATGGCCGAGGACTTGCTCTTCTCCGGTCGGTCGATCAACGGCGCCGAGGCGCAGGCCTGCGGGCTGGTGCACGTGGTCGCCGCAGACCCGGAGGCTGCAGCCCTGTCCTATTTCGAGCAGCACCTGCAGGACCGCAGCGCCGCCGCGCTGGCCTGCGCCCTGGCCGCCGCGCGCGGCGCCATGCTGCCCGCCGTGCGCCAGCGTCTCGCCGACGTCGAACGACTCTATCTGGACCGCCTCATGCGCACCCAGGATGCCAATGAGGGCCTCGCTGCCTTCATGGCCAAGCGCCAGCCCAGCTGGACCCACAAGTGAAGGAGACAACCATGTCAGCAGTCCCACCGGTGCAGCAGATCGTCGAGCGCTGCCAGCAGCTCTTCGAGGATCTCGACTTCAAGGCCGTCAAGGAATGGAAGGCCGCGGTCCCCGGACGCAAGGCCATCGGCTACATGCCGGTGTACGTCCCCCGCGAGCTGATCCACGCGGCCGGCATGCTGCCGGTGGGCATCCTGGGCGGCGGCGACGCGCTGGAGGTGATCCAGGGCGACGCCTACTACCAGAGCTACATCTGCCGGATCCCGCGCTCCACCATCGAACTGGGCCTCACGGGCCGGCTCGACTGCGTGGACGGCATGCTGTTCCCGTCGATCTGCGACGTGATCCGCAACCTGTCGGGCATGTGGCAGATCCTGTTCAAGGACAAGTACGTCAAGTACATCGACGTGCCGCAGAACTACGTCGACTCGATCGGCGGCAACTTCTACATCCACGAGATGCAGACGCTGCGCGACGACCTCGGCAAGCTGCGCGGCAAGCCGATCACCGACGAGGAGCTCAACGCCTCGATCGCGGTGTACAACGAAAACCGGGTGGCCATCGACGAGCTGTACAAGTACCGCGCGGCCAAGCCGTGGCAGGCGCCGACCTCCGAGGTCTACCTGCTGCTGCGCGCCGGCATGGTGCTGCCGCCGGAGGAGCATACGGTGCTGGTGCGCCAGTACCTGGAGGCCGCGGAGCAGGTGCAGCGGCCCAGGCGCGACAACGCCCGCGTCGTCATCAACGGCTCGTTCTGCGAGCAGCCGCCGCTGGCGCTGATCAAGTCGATCGAGATGTCGGGCTGCTACATCGTCGACGACGACTTCATGCTGGTCACGCGCTGGCTGCTCGACGAGGTGCCGGCCAACGGCAACCCGCTCGAGGAGCTGTCCAAGGCCTTCCTGCATCGCTCGGCCTCGACGGCCGCCAAGTACGACACGACGCGCGAGGAAAAAGGCGTGTTCCTGATGAAGCAGGTGAAGACCCGCGGCGCGGAAGGCGTGGTGTTCGCCGCGCCTTCGTTCTGCGATCCGGCGCTGCTGGAACGGCCGATGCTGCAGGACGTCTGCGCGAAGCACAACGTTCCGTACACCGCGTTCAAGTACGCGGAGAACACGGGCCAGATGGCGCCGATCCGCGAGCAGTCCGGCACCTTCGCCGATTCCATCAAGCTGTGGAGCGCGGCGGCGTGAGCCGCGTCCACGACAAGTCAGGAGGCAAACCATGAACACAGTCGTCCAGATGCCGGACACGAAGAAAGCCAAGCCGGTCGCCCAGAAAGAGGACGCGATGTGGCTCCAGAAGGAGATGATCAACGCGAACTACATGGACCTGGCCAAGGCCCATTCGCAAGGTCGAAAGGTCGCGGCCACGTTCGTTCCGGGCAACCTGAACGAGCTGCTGATGTGCTTCAACCTCGCGCGCAGCCTGCCCGAAACCAATGCGCTGCAGAACGGCATGCGCAAGAAGTCCGGCAAGATGATCATGGACGCCGAGCGGGACGGCCAGAGCGAGGACGTCTGCACCTACGTCAAGGCCGACCTCGGCATGATGATGGGCGGCGAGATCGGCCCCACGGGCGACCCGATGCCCAAGCCGGACGTCCTGCTGCTCTCCTACACCGGCTGCTTCACGTTCATGAAGTGGTTCGAGCTGATCCGCCACAAGTACGGCTGCGAGACGGTCATGCTGCACGTTCCTTACCAGGGCGAGGGCCGCATCCAGCCGAACATGCGCGAATACGTGGTCAAGCAGCTGAAGGAAACCGTGATCCCGACGCTGGAGCGGATCTCGGGCGTCAAGTTCGACATCGACCGGCTGCGCCAGTACATGCGCGAGTCGGTGAAGGCCGAGGACGACCTGGTGCGGGTGCTGCAGTCGGCCAAGAACCGGCCCTCGCCGATCGACGGCTACTTCGGCGCGGTGTACTACATCGGCCCGATCTTCACCGCCTTCCGCGGCACGCCGGAGGCGACGCAGTACTACAGCATGCTGCGCAAGGAGATCGACGAGCGGGTGCGCCTGGGCAAGGGCCCGATCACGCCCGAGGGCGAGATGGGCGAGGAGAAGTACCGCCTGATCGTCGAGGGTCCGCCCAACTGGACCAGCTTCCGCGACTTCTGGAAGATGTTCTACGACGAAGGCGCGGTGGTGGTGTCGTCCACCTACGCCAAGGTCGGCGGCCTGTACGACTTCGGCTTCCGCCACGACCCGGAGAACCCGCTGGAGTCGCTGGCCGACTACTGCCTGGGCTGCTACACCAACCTGAACCTGCCGTCGCGGATCGACATGATCTGCAAGTACATCGACGAATACCAGGCCGACGGCCTCCTGATCAACTCGATCAAGAGCTGCAACAGCTTCTCGGCTGGCCAGCTGCTGATCCTGCGCGAGGTGGAGCGGCGCACCGGCAAGCCGGCGGCCTTCGTCGAGACCGACCTCGTGGATCCGCGCTATTTCTCGGCGGCCAACGTCAAGAACCGCCTGGAAAGCTATTTCCAGATGGTCAAGCAGAAGCGCACCGCCCTGGCCGGCGCGCACTGAACAGGGAAGAGGAGACAAGCCATGCGCTGCTTCATCGGCATCGACCTCGGGTCGACCACCACCAAGGCGGTGGTGCTGGACGAGGACCAGAACATCATCGGGCGCGGGATCACCAATTCACGCTCGAACTACGACACCGCGGCGACCATCGCCAAGCAGGAGGCGCTGCTGAACGGCCGCTTCCACCTGTTCCGGCAGGCGCTCGGCCGCACGCACGCCCTCAACGGCGGGCTGGACGCCTTCATCAACCAGCTGGAGCGCGACTTCCGCGCCGAGCAGTACCTGGAGCAGCTGGTCGACCTGGAGGAGACCTGCCAGCGCAGCCTGGCCACGGCGCATTTCGGTGCAGCCACGGCGGCGGTGGGCGAGACCCTGACCGAGGTGTTCCGGCGGCTGAAGGCCGAAGCACCGGCGCTGTTCGCCCCGGGCGCCAAGCGCAAGAGCGACTTCTTCCGCGACATCGCCGGCAGCCAGTACCTGGCGATCGGCGAAACGGTATCGAAGGAAGCAGGGACCCGCTACGACTACCTGCTGAACCTGTTCGACCGCTCGATCATCGACGTGGAAAACCGCGTCTATGCGGATTCGATCCGGCGCCACCTGCTGTCGGCGCTGGAACGCACGTTCGTCGAGCTGCCAGAAACGCAGAGCAAGCGCGCCGGTATCGAGGCGCCTATCAAGGGCGTGCTGGACACCGAGATGGAGGAGACCTACGTGGTGGGCACCGGGTACGGCCGGGCCCGCCTGCCGTTCTCGAAGGAGCACGTGCGCTCCGAGATCCTCTGCCACGGCCTGGGCGCCCACGTGATGTACCCGGGCACGGCCACGGTGCTCGACATCGGAGGGCAGGACACCAAGGCGATCCAGGTCGACCCGGCCGGCATCGTCGAGAGCTTCCAGATGAACGACCGGTGCGCGGCCGGCTGCGGCCGCTACCTCGGCTACATCGCCGACGAGATGAACATGGGCCTGCACGAGCTGGGCCCCATGGCCATGCAGTCGACCAAGACCATCCGCATCAACTCGACGTGCACGGTGTTCGCCGGCGCCGAACTGCGGGACCGCCTCTCGCTGGGCGACAAGCGCGAGGACATCATGGCCGGCCTGCACCGCGCCATCATCCTGCGCGCCATGTCGATCCTGGCGCGCTCGGGCGGCATCCGCAACCAGTTCACCTTCACCGGCGGGGTCGCCAAGAACGAGGCCGCCGTGAAAGCGCTGAAGGACCTGGTCGCCGAGAACTACGGCGAACTGCAGCTCAACATCGATCCGGATTCGATCTACACCGGGGCCCTGGGCGGCGCGACGTTCGCCTACCGGGCCGTCGTCGAAGAAGGCAAGACCGCGGAAGCGAGGGAAACCAAATGACTCTGACCATCGGCATCGACGTCGGCTCCGGAGCCGTCAAGAGCACCCTCTTCCGCGTGGAGGACGGCAAGACCGAGTGGCTGGCCAAGCGCTGCGAGCGCATCCGCCGGCGCGACCCCATGGTGCTGGCGCAGGAGGGCCGCGACGCGGTGATCGAGGAGGCCGGCGTGTCGCCCCAGGACATCGACTACATCGCGACGACCGGCGAAGGCGAGAACGTCAAGTTCGCCACCGGCCACTTCTATTCGATGACCACGCATGCGCGCGGCGGCGTGTTCCTGCAGCCCGGCATCAGCGCCGTGGTCGACGTCGGCGCCCTCAACGGGCGCGCGATCTACGTGGACGAGCGCGGCAAGGTGCTGGCGTACAAGATGACCAGCCAGTGCGCATCGGGGTCGGGCCAGTTCCTCGAGAACATCGCCCGCTACCTGGGCGTGGCCGTGGAGGAGATCGGCCAGCTGTCGAAGAGCTCGCAGGACCCCGAGAAGTGCAGCTCGATCTGCGCCGTGCTGGCCGAGACGGACGTGATCAACATGGTCAGCCGCGGCATCGCCACGCCCGACATCCTCAAGGGCATCCACCTGTCGATGGCCTCGCGGATCGTCAAGCTGCTCAAGGTCACCGGCATCAAGCAGGGCACCGCCTTGCTGACCGGCGGCCTCGCGCTGGACGTCGGCCTGCTGGCGGCGATCCAGGAGGAGATGGTCAACGAGAAGGTTGGGGTCCAGGCGGTGAGCCATCCCGACTCGATCTACGCCGGCGCCATCGGCGCGGCATTGTGGGGCGCGTTCCGGCACGAGCGGCTGAAGGAACTCCAGGAACAAGTCGCTGCCTGATTCGCGGCAGTACAGGAAGGAGAGAGAACCATGGCATTGATGATCAACGATGGCTGCACCGCGTGCGACGCCTGCAAGCCGGTCTGCCCCAACGAAGCGATCAGCGTGGGCGACATCATCTACGTGATCGACGCGGCCAAGTGCACCGAGTGTGTGGGCGCCGAGGACGAGCCCCAGTGCAAGCTGGTGTGTCCCGCCGACTGCATCGAGCAGCACCCCGACTTCGTCGAAACGCCGGAGGAGCTGCAGGCGAAGTACGAGGCGCTGCACGCCTGAGCAGGAGGGGCGCCTCGGCCTTTTGCGCAACCCGCGCGCCAGGATCAGAATCGCTTCGAGCCCCGCGCTCGCCGCCCTCCCGGCGGCGGGCACGGCTCGAAGGAGACGACCATGAAGCTGCGCGCGCTTGTCCTGCTCCCCATTTCCTTCGCCCTCGCCTTCGCCGGCGCCGCCCAGGCCGGGAAGGTTGAGATCGCCTTCGTCAACCCCGCCTCGTACACCGACGCTGGCGCGGATGCGACGGAGGAGGCTGCGAACCTGCGGCAGATCGGCCGCTACCTGCGCACCCTGGGCGAGCGCCTGCTGCCGGCGGGCCAGACCCTGACGGTGGAGGTGCTGGAGGTCGACCTGGCCGGCGGCGTGCGGCCGCAGCGCGACGGCACCGAGTTGCGCCTGGTGAGCGGCGGCGCCGATTTCCCGCGCATGCGGCTGCGCTGGACGCTCGCCGGCGACGGCCAGCAGCGCAGCGGCGACGAGCGCGTGGCCGACCTCGATTACACGCGCGGCCTGGCCAACCGGGGCGACTCGCAGGCCTTGTTCTACGAGAAGCGGATGCTCTTCGCGTGGTTCAAGACCCGGTTCGTGAACGGGGTCGACCACTAAGAGCCTGGGCCCACCCTCACCCCAGCCCTCTCCCGCCAGCGGGAGAGGGAGCGGACACGGCGAGCGACTTGCGCCAGCGGGAGAGGGAGCCTTTCAATTCACCGCGCCGGAATACGGCTTCTCCGGGAATTGCGGCGCCGCGAGCGCGCCGGGGGCACCTAAAGATACATTCTTGGGGAATCTTTGATCGGGATCAATGCATCCCGGCGCAGGAGCCCTCTCGAATGCCAACGCCCGACCTCTGCACCGAGGAGGAAGTGAGCGGCCTGGTGCACGCGTTCTACGACCGCGTGCGCGAGGACGACGCCCTCGGCCCCATCTTCGACCGACATGTCAACGACTGGAATCGCCACCTGGCGACCATGGTCGATTTCTGGTCGTCTGCCCTGCGTGGCACCGCGCGCTTCCGTGGCACGCCGATGCCCAAGCACGTAGCGCTGCCGGGCCTGACCCGGCAGTTGTTCCAGCGCTGGCTGGGCCTGTTCGGTGAAACGACCGCGCAGCTCCCCAACGCGGCCATGCGCGAGCGCGCCAACGACCTCGCCAGCCGCATCGCCGAGAGCCTGTGGTACGGCTACCAGCTCAGCCGCCAGGCCGAGCCCCTCCCGGGAGCCGCGTGATGGACAGCGCGATCCTCAGCCTCGCGGGCGCCTTCGTCCTGTCGATCATCGGCCTGTTCGTCTTCATCTGGTCGCTGCGCAAGGGCCTGCTGGTGGAGAACCCGGCGGCCGCGTCCGTCATCTTCGCCCGCGGTGAGATCGGGCACACCGACGACCCGGCCGCGGCCGACGGCGAGCGCCGTTCGCTGCAGGCGGCGGCGAGCGAACACGGCTCGGCCGGCCACGGCGCGGACGCCGGCGAGCTGCAGGACCGGGTGGCGGCTGACCGCTCGAGCGCCTTCCCGGTGTTCATGTTCATCGCGTTCGCGCTCTTCTGGCTGATCCTGGGTTCGGCGGCCGGCCTCGTGTCGTCCATCAAGCTGCACGAACCGGACTGGCTCAACCAGCAGGCGTGGATGACCTTCGGCCGGCTGCGCACCGTGCACCTCACGGCCGTCCTCTACGGCTGGATCACCAACGCCGCGCTCGGCATGATCCTGTGGCTGCTGCCGCGCCTGCTGCGCACGCCGCTGCACGCGCCGGTCTGGACCATGCTGGGCGGCGCCCTGATCAACACCGGCATCGCCGCCGGCATCGGCGCCATCGCCTCGGGCTGGTCCGACGGCATGGAATACCTCGAGATCCCGTGGCAGATCGGCATCTTCATCCTGGTCGGCTTCGTGCTGATCGTGCTGCCGGTGCTGTACACGCTGGTGAACCGCAAGGTGGAGCACCTGTACGTCACCGTCTGGTACACGGTCGCGGCGCTGCTGTGGATCTCGCTGCTGTTCCTGGTGGGCAAGATGCCGGGCGTGCACACCGGCGTGCAGCAGGCCACCACCAACTGGTGGTACGGCCACAACGTGCTGGGGCTGTGGTTCACGCCGGTGAGCGTCGGCGCCATCTACTACTTCCTGCCGAAGATCATCGGCCGGCCGGTGCGCTCGTACAACCTGTCGATCCTGGGCTTCTGGACGCTGGCGTTCTTCTACGGCCAGGTCGGCGGCCACCACCTGATCGGCGGTCCGGTGCCCGGCTGGCTGACGACGCTGTCGATCGTACAGAGCATGATGATGGTGATCCCGGTCGTGGCGTTCAGCATCAACATGGCCGGCACCATGAAGGGCCGCATGCACCTGGCGCGCTACTCGCCGACGCTGCGCTTCATGATGTTCGGCGGCGCGATGTACTTCCTGTCGTCGATCCAGGGGTCGCTGGAGTCGCTGCGCAGCATGAACGCGGTGACCCACTTCACGCACTACACCGTCGGCCACGCGCACCTGGGTGCCTACGCCTTCGTCACCATGGTGCTGTTCGGCGCCGTGTACTTCATGATGCCGCGCGTGCTGAACTGGGAGTGGCCGTTCCCGCGGCTGATCACCGTGCACTTCTGGCTGGCCGCCGTGGGCATAGGCATCTACTTCGTCGCCCTGACGGTCGGCGGCTGGCTGCAGGGCGTCGCCATGCTCGACCCGGCCCGCACCTTCATGGAGTCGGTGGCGGTCACCCTGCCTTACCTGCAGTGGCGCTCGGTCGGCGGAACGCTGATGCTGGCAAGCCACCTGGTCTTCGCCGGCCACTTCCTGGCGATGGCGCTGCGCTTCGGTCCGCAGCGCACCGGCGCCGCCCTCTTCGCACACAGCCGCGAGCTGGAGGTCGTCTATGGAAAATGAACTGAAACTCGCTTCCGGGGCGATGGTCGCCCTCGGCGTCGCGACGGCCGCCCTGGTGGTGATGCCCTACGTCGAAGTGCGCGACGTCAAGCCGGCGCCGCAGCTCAAGCCCTATACCAGCGCCGAGCAGCGCGGGCGCAACGTCTACGTCGCCAACGGCTGCGTGTACTGCCACACCCAGCAGCCGCGCGACCGCAACCTCGGTCCCGATGCCGACCGCGGCTGGGGCCGCGCCTCGGTGCCGGCCGACTACGCCTACGACAAGCCGCACCTGCTGGGCAGCATGCGCACCGGCCCCGACCTGCTGAACATCGGCGCGCGCCAGCCGAGCCGCGACTGGCACCTGGGCCACCTGTACCAGCCGCGCGCCTACGTGCCGGGCTCGATCATGCCGTCCTATCCCTACCTGTTCCAGGTCAAGGACGCCGCCGAGGCGAAGCAGGAAGGCGACCAGCCGATCACGCTGCCGCCCGGCTACGGCCCGATGGTCGGCCAGGTGGTGGTGCCGACGCCGGAAGCGCTGGACCTCGTGAAATACCTGCAGTCGCTGGACCGGACCTACCCCGTGCTGCCGCCGGAGCCAAAGTCATGACCCCCTCGCCCGAAGACGCACTCCTGCGCGCCCCGCGACCGGCCGCGGCACCGCCGCAGGCGCGCGAACAGGCCGACCCCTCCGAGCGCAGCCAGCCGATCCCGCTGCTGGTGGCCGCAATCACGCTCGCCATGGTGCTCGGCGGCGCCGCCTACATCCTGCTTTCCGAGCCGTTCGGCGCGCCGGGCCTGGGCGACCGCCGCACCATCGCCGACCTGCGGCCGGCGGCCGGCGCCGCAGCCGGCAGCGCCGACGGCAAGCAGGTGTTCGCGGGCAACTGCGCCTCCTGCCACCAGGCCACCGGCAAGGGCCTGCCCGGCGTCTTCCCGCCATTGGCGGGTTCCGAGTGGGTCACCGGCGACGAACGCGTCCTGGCCAACATCCTGCTGCATGGGGTGGACGGCGAACTCACGGTGGCCGGCACGACGTACAAGGGATCCATGCCCTCGTTCAAGCAGCTGGGCGATGCCGAACTCGCGGCGGTCGCCAGCTATATCCGCGCCGAATGGGGCAACACCGCGGGGGCGATCAAGCCCGAGGCGATCGCCGCCGAGCGCAAGGCCGCCTCGCGGGACGCGCCGTTCAAAGGCGGTGCCGAACTGAAAGCGCTCACGAGCGGTTCCTGAGCGGCGAGCGGACATGAGGCTCACCTTGCTCACCGACTACGCGATGCGGGTGCTGATCCACCTGGCGCAGCAGCCGGACCGCGTCTGCACGATCGCCGAGGTCGCCGCCCGGTACGGCGTGTCCGGGCCGCACCTGATGAAGGTGACGCACCAGCTCGGCCGGGCCGGCTGGATCGCCACCACGCGCGGCAAGGGCGGCGGCATGCGGCTGGCGCGGGCACCGCAGGACATCCGCATCGGCGAGGTGGTGCGCAGCATGGAGCCGGACCTGTTCGTCGTCGAGTGCTTCTCGGCCGCTTCCACGTGCAGCCTGACCGGTTCGTGCCGGCTCACCGGCGTGATGGACGGGGCGCTGCGTCAGTTCATCGAGCACCTGGACCGCCATACGCTGGCCGACATCATGCTGCCGCCGCCCGGGAACGGCCCGCGGGTGCTCGAATTCAAGCGCCCCGCGCGGGCGGCCGCCTGATGCTGCGCACCGCGCTGCTGTGTACCGCGCTGGCGATCGGCGGCTATGCGAGCGCCGCCTGGCTCACGCACGACTTCCAGGCGTGGACCGCCGAAGGCGCGCGCCGGCTCGAGGTCGCGCTGTCGCCGGTCGCGACGCCGCCAGTGCTGGTCGAAGGCCCGGCCACGCCGGCGCGTTCGCTGGCGCAGGTGGTCGGCGACGGCCAGTCGGTCACGATCGTGGACTTCATCTACACCCGCTGCGAGACGGTCTGCCTGTCGCTGGGCAGCACCTTCCAGCAGATGCAGGCGGCGCTGCAAGCCGACCCCGGAGCGAACGTGCGACTGCTGTCCGTGAGCTTCGATCCGCGCGACAGCAGCGCCGACCTGCAGGCCTACGCCGGCCGGATGCGGGCCGATGCGAAGCACTGGCGGTTCGTGCGCGGCGTCGATGAGCGGCAGACGCGGGCGCTGCTGTCGGCGTTCCAGGTCGTCGTCGTACCCGACGGGCGGGGCGACTTCGAGCACAACGCGGCGCTGCTGGTGGTCGACCCGCGCGGCCGGCTGGTGCGCGTCTTCGACATCGCCGAACAGGAGCTGGCGCTGAATTACGCGCGGCATCTCGCGGCGCAGGGCTCGTCATGAAGCCCCGCGCGCTGGCCTGGCTGGCCGCCGCCACGGCCCTGCTCCTGCTGCTGCCGCCGGCGCGGCAGGCGCTGGAATCCAGCATGACCTTGCACATGCTGGGGCAGGCGCCGCTGCTGATGCTGTGCGGTGCGCTGATCGCCGCTGGCCTGCCGGCTGGCTGGCGCGCGAGGGTCGACGCCTGGAACGCCTATGGCATCACCGGGCTGTTCGCGACGGCCGTCGTGCTCGCGCTCGTCATGATCCCGCGCCTGCTCGATCTCGCCCTCACCGACTGGCGCATCGACGCCGCGAAGGCGCTGGCGCTGGTCGCCTGCGGCGGTGCGCTGCGCCTGTCGTGGCGGCGCGCCGGCGCGCTGGTACAGGGCTTTTTCCTGGGCAATGTGCTGCCGATGACGGCGGCGGCCGGGCAGCTGTACCAGGACTCGCCGCTGCGCCTGTGCAACGCCTACCTCCTCGACGACCAGGTGCGCCTGGGCCAGTTGCTGGTCGCGCTCGCAGTTGCCGCGGGCATCGCGTGGTTCGCGCAACTGGTGCGGGCGCTCATGCGGCGCGAGGACGCGGGCCTGCCGCAGCCGGATTCACCGGGCAACGCCTGACCTCGCGGCGGCTGCCGCTCCGCGCAGCGGCTACGCGCCGCCGGCCCGGTCGATGCCCGCCGCGATCACGCTGGCCACGTCCTGCAGTCCGAGGACGTCGGATTCGCCCAGATCCGGCCGTGCCTGGTGGCTGAAGCAGCACAGCGTGCCATACACCTCGCCATTCCTGAGCACGATCGGCACACTGAGGTAGGAGCCGATCGCCAGCCGCCGGGTGATGGCCAGCGCGCTCGCCTCGGCGGAGGCGGAAGTGTCCGGGATCGCCCGCGGCAACCGTCCCTCCACGATGCGCTTGCAGTAGCTGTCGACCAGCGGATCGGAGTTGCCGGGCGCGACGGGCGAGGGGCCCTGCGTGGCAACGCTCACGATCCGGAACACGCGCTGGTCGTCCACGAACTGCGACACGAACGCGATGTCCATGCCCAGCGCGGCGCGCACCCGGGCCAGGAATTCGCTCAGGGCCTTGTGCCGGTCGTCGCTCGCGAAATCGGCCGTCGCGACCGTGTATTCCCGCGCGATGGCCGCCAGGCGCGCCCGTCGCGATTCGGATGACGCCGGAAGGGGCATGCATCCATGATAGTTGGGCCAGGCGCGGCAGCGCGGTCGCGCGGCGCCGCACTGCCAACCGGTTACCGGCGTTGCCTTCGGCAACCTGCGCCACCGGGCAGAACCCGGCGCGACTTGCGGCCGCAGTCGGCCGTCCGGCTACTGGGCCTTGACCGACAGCACCGGGCAAGGCACGGACAGCAGCAGTTGCTGCGCCACGCTGCCCAGGAGCAGCTTGCCGACCGGCGAGCGCTTGCGCAGGCCGATGACCAGCAGCGAAACCTGCTGCGGCCCGATCATCGCTTCGATTTCCTCGACGGCGTCCTTGCCGCGGATGAACTGCTTGAACTCGCCGGCCACGCCCGCCGTCTGCAGCATCGTCTCGATGCGCTCGACCTCCGGTGCATCGGCCACCGATGCGTCTTCGTGCTGGCCGCCGGGTCCCGCGTTGACGACCACCAGCCGCTCGCCGCGCTGCCTGGCCAGGTCGATCCCCGCGGCGAGCGCCGCATGCCCTTCGGGGCGGGGAACGTAAGCTACGAGAATGGTCATCGCCGGCTCCTCTGAAATGGCAGTGCCATTGTGCCTGCGCCCGGGGATCCCCCCGGTCTACTTGGCGACGTCCCCGGATGACCACGGCGGCAGCTGGTAGCCGGTCACGAGCGCCAGCACCCGCAAGCCACTGGCGGTGGCCGCCCCAAGCACGAGGCCCGCTCCCGGCGGCAGACCCGCCTGCTGCGCGAGGACCAGGACCCAGCCGCCGGCGAACGCGCAGATCGCGTAAGGACGGTGATCGCGCAACGCGGTCGGTATCTCGTTGCACACGATGTCCCTCAGCACGCCGCCGAAGGTCGCCGTGATCACGCCCATCAGGACCGCGACGATGCCCGGCAGGTCCTGCGCCAGTGCGAGCTGCGTCCCGCTGGCGCTGAACAGGCCCAGGCCCAGGGCGTCGGGCCACTGCATCGCGCGCTCCGTCGGTGCGAAATGGCGCGCCCGCAGAAAGAGCATCGCGCCGGCGCACACGGCCAGCAGCAGCCACAGCCAGCCGGGGTGCGCCACCCAGAAGAACGGCCGCCGGTCCAGCAGCACGTCGCGCAGCGTCCCGCCGCCGAACGCCGCCAGTCCGGTGACCAGGCAGACACCGACCGCGTCCAGGCGCTTGCGCGCCGCCTCCAGCAGGCCGGACAACGCGAAGGCGAGCGTCGCGCTGCCTTCGACGACGGTGTGCAGCAGGGAGAGAAGTGGTGCGTTCGTCATGCCGGGATTGTCGGCGGCGGCGGGGTTCGCCGCCTCCTCGAGGTGCCCTGGCGCCGGGCGGCGGTCGAACGCAGGGGACTGGCGCAGCGCGCCGAGGTGGCCTACAGTGGCCTGCCAGCACATGAGGAACCGCCAAATGCCGACTCGTACTGCTTCGTTCACCAAGAGGATCTCCGCCAACGGCCAGGCGTTGCACCGCGCGATGGCGCGCCGGATCGCCACCGAGGGCGCGGACGCGGCACCGTCCGCGGCCGAGGCCGCCCTGATCGAGGAGCGCCGGCTGCTCAAGAAGGAGCGGGACAAGCGCAAGGCGCGGGCGCTGCTGCCCGGGCCGAGCGCCCTCGACCGGCTGGTGCGGACGCACCATCCCGAGGCCAAGGCCAAGCCGAAGGCGAGCAAGGAGGCGCACGAGGCCAAGAAGCCCAAGCCGCGCCGGACGCGGGCCGAGAAGCACGCGGAGAAGACGGCGGCGCTGGAAGCCGCCCGCCGGCCGTCGAAAAAGCCGGCGAAGTGAACCGGCCAGCCTTCTCTCAGGCCTCCTGAACGTTCGTCGCCACCTCGGCACGGCGGCCCTGGATCCGGCCGCCCAGCGTGGCCAGTTCCATCCCGCAGGCCTTGGCCTTCGGGAAGATGTCCCGGCGCTCCGCCTCGATGTGCACCAGCGCGTTCCGGCAGACGGCCTCCACCGCGCCGTCAAGGTTGTCGGCGTTCGGCACCCGGGCGATCAGCTCCTTGAGGTGCTGGTGCTCCTTGCGTGCACGCTCGACGAGCTGCTCATCGCCGGTGGCGCGTGCCAGCGCGGGGTAGAAGAGCTCTTCCTCCACCATCGAGTGCAAGGTGAGCTCCATGCAGATGATCTGCGCCAGGTGCAACCTGGCGGCAGCGTCGCCGCCGGCCGACCTGAAATCCCGGAAGAGGCCTTCCACGCGCTGGTGGTCGGCCTCGAGCAAGGCGATGGCATCCTGGGCCATGGTGTTCTCCCGTGAGCGGACGCGGCGTGCTCGACGCCACTGCGGCCAAGCTAGCACTGCGGGCGCGGGCCGCCTGTAGGCCGAGGTGGCAGCCGGCTGTCGGCGCGAACCGCGGGCAGGCGGCCACCCTGCGCCTGGGGTAGCCTCTGCCCATGACGACGACTGCACGACCTCCCCGGCGCTGGTTGACAGTGGAGCCGCTGGAGGCGCCCGCCTTCCTGCCCTTCGGCGATGTCATCGAGGCCGGTCGCCCCGGCAAGCACCGGACCATCAACGAAGGCTTCGCCGAGCGCTTCGACGACCTCGCGCGACTCGATACCGGCCGGCAAGGCGGCCGTCCGGTGGTGAGCGTGTTCCGCGCGCGGCCACGACCGCTGCCCTTGCAGTTGCGGCTCGTCGAGCGCCACCTCCTCGGGAGCCAGGCGTTCGTGCCGATGCGCTCGCAGCGGTTCCTGGTGGTGGTCGCACCGGCGGGGCCGGGGCCCTCGGCCGCACAATTGCGCTGCTTCATGGCGGGTCCCGGGCAGGGAGTCAATTACGCCGCCGGCACCTGGCATCACCCGCTGATCGCCCTGGACCAGGGCGGCGACTTCCTCGTCGTCGACCGTGGCGGGCCGCTCGCGGCCGACGATTGCGAAGAGCATCCGCTGCTGGACGCGAACGTCTGGGTGCCGGAATGAGCGGGATGCCAGGGTCGCCGGGGCCAGCATCGCGCCGGCCCCTGCAGCGCCGCTGTCAGGATGCGTCGCGCCAGATCCTGCCGCGGGCGATGACCGGCTCCAGCAACGTCAGGTCGCCGGCCGGCACCTGGTAGCCGCCCGGAAAGGGCGGACGAGCCTCCAGCCCCAGCCCTTGGACGACGGCATCCTGCTGGTAATAGCAGGTCACGGCCTCGAGGCCCAGCCGTTGCAGCACGGCGGGCTGGCGCGCGGCGAATTCATCGAGCAAGGCCGAACGGCGGGCGTCATCCAGCGCCGCGAAGCCGGCGCCGTATCGCGCCGTTGCCTCGCGTTCGAGCGCGGCGAGGCCATCCCGCAAGACCGGCAGCGCGGCTGCGACGCCTTCGACGTGACGCAGCACTTCCGGCATCCCGGCGGCACCCGGCATCCGTCCATCCGCGCTCGGGGGCACGAGCATGCCCAGCAACACTCGCAGTGTCTCGTGCCGCGACGGCGTGAGGCCTGCCTCGGCACCGGGTGTGGGAGACGAGGTCGTCATGCGGATCAATCGAAGAGATTGGCCAGGCGCTGCTTCATCGTATCGGCCACGTGGAGCGCGATCGCCTGGATGGTGGGGGTGGGGTTGACGCCGCCGGACGTGACGAACACGCTGCCGTCGACGATGAACAGGTTCTTCACGTCGTGACTGCGTCCCCATTCATTCACCACCGAACGCCGGGGATCGGTCCCCATGCGCGCGGTGCCCAGCTGGTGCCAGCCGGTGGCGCGCATCGGAACCGGGTTCTCCAGGATCTCGCGCGCGCCCGCGGCCAGCAGGGCTTCCCTGGCGCGCTCCAGGCCGTGGCGGATCATGCGCTGCGTGTTGTCGGCGAGGCGGTAGGTGATGCGTGGCGCCGGGACGCCGTCCGAGTCGGTCAACTCGGGGTCGAGCGTGACGGTGTTGCATTCCTCGGGCAGGTCTTCGCAACACACGCCGACACCGATGGTGCGGCCGAAATGTCTCGCGAAGGCCTCGTGATGGCCGGCGCCCCACGGAATGTCACCGCGCAGGTGACCGGAGCGCGCGGTGGTGACGGGTCCGAAACCGCGCGTGACCTGCAGGTTGTAGCCGCGCACGAAGCCGCGGGCGAGGTCGGTCTCGTAGAACTGCTTGCTGAGAATGCAGACCGCCTGGGGTCCGAACTGCGACTCGAGCGGCTCGTCGAACACGCCGCGCACCGCGGCCCACGGATGCATCATCAGATTCTTGCCGACCAGTCCGGACCGGTTTGCCAGGCCATCCGGAAACCGCGCCGACTTCGAATTGAGCAGCAGCCGCGGCGTGCCGATGCCGTTGCAGGCCAGCACCACCACCTCCGCCCGCTGGACCTGTTCGCGTCCGTCCGCGTCGTAGTAGACGACGCCGGTGGCCATGTCGTTGTCGTCCACCAGGATCTCGCGCACGCGGCAGCGGGTCCTGAGCTTGACGCCGGCCCGCAGGGCCAGCGGCCAGTACGTGATGTCGACCGTGCCCTTGGCGCCTTGCGCGCAGCCGAGCTTGCAGGTGCCCAGGTTGATGCACGGTGCCCGGCCCTCGTGCTCGCGGGTGGCGATGGCGATCTCGGAGGGCCACCAGTGCCATCCCAGCCGGTTGAAGCCGCGCGCCATGGTTTCGCCCAGGCGCCCCAGGGGCACCGGCGGCAGCGGCGGCTGGTGCGGCGGATACGCCGGATCGCCGGCCAGGCCGGCTACGCCCATGTGATGGTCGTTGACGGCGTACCACGGCTCGAGCGTCGAATAGCCGATCGGCCAGTCGTCGGCCACACCGTCGAGGCTGCGGACCCGGAAGTCCGAAGGATGCAGGCGCGGAAAGTGGGCGGCGTAGAGGATGGTGCCGCCGCCGACGCCGTTGAAGTTGAGGATCGAGATCGGCGAATCGTCGTCGTTGACCGGATAGTCTTCGCGACGGCGCCGCACGTTCGGGTCGGGCGAGAAGTCGGAGTCGGCGCGCAGTTCCCAGTCGCGCCGGGTCGCCGGATAGTCGGCGGGATTCACCCAGTCGCCCTGCTCGAGGCACAGGATCCGCATCCTCGTGTCGGCCATGCTCCACGCGAACGCCGCGCCCGAGGCGCCGGCGCCGATGATCAGGACGTCGACGGGATCGTTCATCGGATTCGGCCTTCCCTGTCCTGGTTCACGCCCTGGTGTTGAGGTAGGCGCGAACCTTGTCCGGATCGCGTCCCACCTCGGTGATGATTCGCGTGAGCTCTGCCACGCTTACGCCCAATCGCGCGGACCACTCGCGCAGGTTGTCCGGCTCGTCCGGCCGGATGTGGCCTGGGTCACCCTGGCCAGGGTCCGCCACCTGGTTCATCGCCGGGTTTCTCCCAGGGCGGACCCCGCGCTGCCGTCCTGCCCGGGCCGCGTCACTTCGCGTCCAGCGGTGCCCGCAACGTCGCTCGTCGCCCCGCCGGACTTCTTCGCGGGCAGCATGGGGACGGGGCGGCGCTCGTCGATCAGGTGGGCAATGGCCATGATCGGGTGGCGCACCATCATGCGCGGGCCCGCCCAGCGCATGACGACGCGGATCCGCTCGCGCATCCCGGCGCCATAGCAATGGACGACGCAGTTGGCGCAGGTGGGCTTCGCATCGCCGAAGACACATCGTTCCAGCCGCCGCGTGGCGTAGGCCAGCAACGCAGCGCAATCCGTGCACAGCGGCGCCCCGATTTCGTGGCGATTTCCGCGGCAATACAGGCCCACCATCGTTTGAATGATCTTGAGCTCGCGCCGGCGGCGCAGGAAGCGTTTGTCGGTGATGAATTCGACGATCTGCATGGGTGTGGGCGGCCGGCCGCTCGGGTGGGTCGACCCTGGGCGGTGTCCCCAGCCGCGATCATGCCGGAAAAGGCAAGGACTGCGCCACGCTTGTCCGGCCGCCGCGCCTGACAATGGCGGCCATGCGAAAAGAAGGGACCATCGTCCGCTGGGACGACGCGAAGGGCTTCGGCTTCATCCGCAGCCGCGATGTCGCGCAAGACGTGTTCGTCCATGTGCGCGACTACCGCTCCACCGGCGGCGAGTCCCCTCGCCAGGGATTGCGCGTCAGCTTCGAGGACATCCACGTCGGCAGCAAGGGCCCACGGGCAATGGCCGTGCAGCCGGCAGTCGAACCGCGTGGCAGCAGTTCCCCGCCCCAAGCTCCCCGCGCGCCGGCGCCGCGGCGCCATCAGGGGGCCGGCCGGCGCGCGCCAGCGCCGCGCGCCGGTGGCTGGTGGGCCCTGCCCCTGATGGCGGCGTATGCACTCGCACTGTCCTGGCTTGTCTGGCAACGGCAGCTGCCGTGGTGGGTGCTTCCTGCTTCCCTCATGCTGAACCTGGCGACCTTCTTCGCTTACTGGCAGGACAAGCATGCGGCGCAACAGGGGCGCTGGCGCATCAGGGAGGACACCCTTCACCTCTGGAGCCTGGCCGGCGGTTGGGGCGGCGCGTGGTTTGCGCACCAGGTCCTGCGCCACAAATCCGCCAAGGCGAGCTTCCGCGCCACCTACTGGGTCACCGTGGTCATCCACTGCGCCGCCGCGTCCGGCATCTGGTGGTTCTCGCGAACTGCTTGATCTGGCCGGACCGCTGGCCCGTGTCGAGGCAGGCGCGAGCACGCGTGTCGACGGGGATCTTTTCCCTGCGTCTTCCGGTCCACGTGGCCGGCGTCCCCGAGGCCCAGCGGCGAGAATCGCGGCCATGTCTTCCGGTGTGCTCCAGGCGGCCCTCGCATACGCGATGTGGGGTCTGTTCCCGCTCTACTTCCAGCTCGTGTCGGCCGTGGCGCCGCTGGAAATCGTGCTCCATCGCGCGCTGTGGTCGCTCGCGTTCGTGCTCCTGCTGCTGGCGGTGCTGCGGCGCTGGGCGTGGCTGCGGGACATCGCGCGCTCGCCGCGGACCGTGGGCATCTTTGCATCGAGCGCGCTGCTGCTGTCCGCCAACTGGCTGGTCTACGTCTGGGCGGTGAACAACGGCCGCGTCGTCGAATCGAGCCTGGGCTACTTCATCACGCCGCTGGTCAACGTGCTGCTCGGCTACTTCGTGCTGCGCGAGCGGCCGCGCCGCGCGCAGTGGTGGGCACTCGCCATCGCCGCGGCCGGCGTGCTGTGGCTGACGCTCTCCACCGGTTCGCTGCCGTGGGTCGGGCTGGTGCTGGCGGCAAGCTTCGGGATCTATGGACTGCTGCGCAAGACCGCCCCGCTCGGCGCGCTGGAAGGCCTGGCGCTCGAGACGCTGCTGCTCGCCCCGCTGGCCGCCGGCCTGCTGGCCTGGCGGGCGTCGCATGGCGGCAGTGCCCTGGGCGGCGGCGACGCGGCGTTGCTCGGCCTGCTGGCGCTGGCCGGGCCGCTCACCGCGTTGCCGCTGCTGCTCTTCGCCGCCGGTGCGAGGCGGCTCCCGATGACGACGCTCGGCGTGCTGCAGTACATCGGGCCGACGATCCAGTTCGCGCTCGGCGTGTGGCTGTTCCACGAGCCGTTCGCCGGAGCGCGGCTGGCCGGCTTCATGTTGATCTGGGCGGCGCTGCTGATCTATACGGCGGAAGGCTGGATGTCGATGCGCCGCCAAGCCTTGCGCGAGATCCCCCCGCATTGGCAGAATCGCGAACCTGCTTCAGCGGAGCCAGCCATGCACAAGGTCGTGGTCGAACGCCAGATCGAGATCGCCCGCCCCATCGAGGTGGTACGGCGCCAGTTCGTGGACATGGAGCACCATTGCACGGGCAATGTCCACCCTGGGCTGGAGGTCGCCAACCTGCGGCCGGCCGGGCAAGGCTGCACCTTCACGGGCCGCCGTCGCGTGCTCGGCCTGCTGCAGGAGGACGAGATCGAGGTCACGTCGCTGCCCGATGGAAACTCCACGCTGCGCAGCGTGGCCGGAACCAACGCCGGCCTGCTGATCACGCAGATGTTCGAAGCGACCGGGCCACAGTCCACCCTGGTCAGCATCAAGGTGGAGATGCCCGTGGCGGGCGCGATGAAGCTGCTGCGCCCCCTGGTGCAGGCCGGACTGGCGCGCGACACAGAGAACGCGCTGCGCCAGGACAAGGCGGACCTGGAGCAGCGGTACATGTTGCCGGCTTGAGCGGCATCGTCGTAGTCCGACGCGTATCCGCACGACGCAAAGTACTGGCCGCGGTTGCACGCGATCGCCGATCGCGGCGTCGAGCCGGCGTCGCTGGAGCCGCGTGCCGCCTATGCACCCCGCCGCGGTGCTAGACTTGCCCCATGCAACCCCGCACGTCGATCCCGGTCATCATTCGAATTCCCAGCTGACCGGGCACGTGCGCGTCGTCCCGGTCAGCCGGGTCGACGCTCCGGGCCTCCTCGCCCCCTCTTCGATCCACGCGCTTTCTCACCGCCGGCCTGCGCATGGCCGGCTGTCGTCGAATGACCCGGGATCGAAACGATGAACCTTTCCGACTCCACACGGACCGCGCCCAGCCTGGTGCAGGTCTATCTCCTGGAACGCGATGCAGGCCTGCTGTGCCGCATCCTCGGCCTGTACGCGGCTCGCGGCGTGGACGTGCTCGGCGCGGACTACGCCTGGGCGGCGCGGGACGTCATGAAGCTGCGGGTGTCCGTGGACGGCCGCCATGCCGACACCGACGAGGTCGTGCGGGTGCTGGTCGACAAGGTGTCGACGTTCATCGGCGTCCTGGCCGCGTGCGAGCAGGTCGAGGCGGAGCGGCGGGCGGCGTAAGCGCGGCGTCGCTGAGCGGGCCGCGGCTCGAGGCGACTGCCGCCGGATCGCTACGCCGCTTGCGGCTGGAGGACCGCCAGCACGTTGCGTGCGGCGCCGACCCCCATGGCGACATACGCGTCGTGGGTCACGCCGCCGATGTGCGGCGACAGCACGATGTTCGGGTGACCCTGGAACGGGTGCGGCGCCGTCATCGGCTCGGTGGCGAAGCTGTCGAGGCCGGCGGCGGCCACCTGGCCGGAGCGCACGGCATCCAGCAGGGCTTGCTCGTCGACCAACCCGCCGCGCGCGGTGTTCACCAGCAGCAGGCCGCGCCGGCAGGCCGCCAGCGTTTGCGCGTTGACCAGGCCCCGGTTCCCGGCCGTCAACGGGCAGTGCAGCGAGATCGCGTCCGACTCGCGCCAGATCGTGTCGAGGTCGACGCGCCGCACGACGGCCGGAACGTCCTGCGCGAACGGATCGTGGCCGATCACCTTCATGTCCATCGCATGGCACATCCGCGCGAAGCGCTGGCCGATCGCGCCTAGTCCCACCAGGCCGATGGTGCGACCGCGGAGTTCGACGCTCTTGTGCGTTGCCTTGTCCCAGTGGCCGGCATGCATGCGCGAGTCGAGCTGCACGACCGACTTGGCGCAAGCGAGCAGCAGCGCCAGCGCCTGCTCGGCCACCGCGGCGGCGTTGGCGCCGGCGGCCGCGCGCACTTCGATGCCGCGCTCCTGGGCCGCCTGCCTGTCGATCGTGTCGGTGCCGCTGCCGTGCTTGGAAACGACGCGCAGCGCAGGCGCCGCGTCCATGACCGCCGCCGGAATCCTGCCATAGCGCACGATGATGGCCACGGGATCGTGGCGCTGGCACAGCGCCACGAGGTCCGCCTCCTGCGGCGCCTTGCCGGCATAGACGACGTCGAACCCTTCCAGGAGCGCCAGCGCCTGCGGCGCCAGGTCGGCCCCCGTCACCAGGATCACCGGGCGGGCGCTCATAGGCTTTCGCCCTCCTTCAGCACGCCCGCGGCACGCAGCGCGGCAGCGAGCCACGGCGCACTGGTATTGCCGTCCTTGATTTGCGCGATCCGCGCGGCTTCGTCCTGGACCTTCTTGCGCGCGAGCGGCAGCAGCGCTTCGACGCGCTCGCGTTCCACCACCACGACGCCGTCCGCGTCCGCCACCACCAGGTCGCCGGAGCGCACCGTCACGCCGCCGCAGCTGACCGGATGCCCGATGCGGCCGGAGACGTTCTTGGTGGGGCCGTTGGGATTGGTGCCGACGCAGAACACCGGGAAGCCCATCTCCTCGATTTCCAGGCTGTCGCGCGCGGCGCCGTCGATGATCACGCCGGCCAGGCCCAGCTGGCGGCAGGCGGTCATCATGATGGTGCCCATCAGCGCCGACGTGCGGTCGCCCTTGCCGTCGATCACCAGCACGTCACCGGGCCTGGCCAGGGCGATGGCGGCATGGATCATCAGGTTGTCGCCGGGGCGAACGTCCACGGTAAGCGCCGGCCCCGCCAGCCTCATGTGCGGGCGCAGCGCGGCGATGCGGCCATGCATGGCGCCGCGGCGGCCGGCCACGTCGGCGAGGATGGCGGCCTGGAACTCGCCGGCCTGGCGCACCAGGTCGGGGGAAACGCGCTCGAAGTCGCGCAGGATGTCTTGTGTCATTGCGTTCTCGTGAAATGAAAGGCGCAGGCGCGGGCCGGCACGGCCGCGGCGGCAGCGCCGCGGCTCGAACGGGCGGGAGCGGATTGGCGGCGGCTCGGCGCGCGCGCCGGCCGGTCAGTCGATCCTGGCGTTGGATTCCTTGACGATCTTTCCCCAGCGGACGATGTCGTCGCGGATCAGGGTCGCGAACTGTTCCGGCGTGCTCCCCGCGACGTCGGCGCCCTGGTCGCCCAGTTTCTTGCGCAGTTCGGGATCCTTCAGCACCTTGTTGATGTCCGCGTTGAGCTTGGCCACGACTTCCTTGGGGAGGTTGGCCGGCCCGACGATGCCGAACCAGGTCACCGCGTCGAACCCCTTGTACGTCTCGGCAATCGCCGGCACCTGCGGCAGGTCATCGGCGCGCCTGGCCGAGGTCACGGCGATCGGACGCATCTTCCCGCTCTTGATGTAGCCCAGCAGCGTGGGGATGGACGACACGTACAGGTGCACCTGCCCGCTGATCACGTCGGTGGCTCCTTGCGCCGCGCCCTTGTAAGGGATGTGGGTGAGCTTGACGTTCGCCGCCTTCTGGAAGGCCTCGGCTGCCAGGTGGGCGACGGTGCCGTTCCCGGAGGTCGCGAAATTGATGGTCGCGGGCCGCGCCTTCGCCGCGTTCACGACGTCGGCCAGGCTCTTGAACGGCGAGTCCGCGCCCACCACGATCACCAGCGGCGCGCTGGCGACCAGGCTCACGGGCGTCAGGTCCTTCAGGGGATCGTACGGAAGCTTCGAATACAGCGTGGGATTGATGGCCAGGTTGCTGGTCTGGCCCATCACGAAGGTGTAGCCGTCGGGCGCCGCCTTGGCCGCCGCATCGACGCCGATGTTGCCGCCCGACCCGGGCTTGTTGTCCAGGACGAAGGTGTAGCCGGAACCCGCCAGCCGGTTGGCGACCTCGCGGGTGATCAGGTCCGTGCCACCGCCCGCCGGAAACGGCACGACCATGCGCACCGGCTTGGCGGGCCAGGCCTGGGCGTGGAGGCTGCCGGACAGGATGGCGCCGGCGGCAATGGCGACGAGGGAACGACGGGAAATGTGCATTGGGTGTCTCCGGTGAAGATGCGCGCCCGAGCGGCGACAGGTCCGGACTCTAGGTCGATGTTCCGCACCGTACAATACCGTTTCATGCGGTGGACCACGGTGCGAGATGCGCAACACGGACGAAACAAGCGGTGAGCGACGGACCGCCGAGAAGGACGGCGGCGTGATCGCCGTCACCCGGGCCCTGTCGCTGATGGAAGCCTTCACGGTGGGCGAGTGGGCGCTGAGCCTGGCCGAGCTCAGCCGTCGCGCACGGATGCACAAGACGACGGCCCTCAGGCTGGCCCGGACCCTGGCGCTCAGCCAGTACATGGTGCAGACGGAGGACGGCCAGTGGCGGCTGGGGCCCGCGGCCGGGTGGCTCGGTGCACGGTACCAGGCCGGATTCGACGTCAACAACGTGGTGGAGCCCGCGCTGCACGAACTGGTGAAGCAGACCGGCGAGAGCGCGTCGTTCTACGTGCGCGAAGGCGACATCCGCTCCTGCGTCGCCCGCATCGAAGGACCCCGGTCGGTCCGCCACAACGTGCGCATCGGCGAGCGCCTGCCCCTGGGCAGCGGCGCGCCCGGGCGGGTGATCCTGGCGTTCAGCGGGGCCAAGGGCGAACCCTATGAAGCCATCCGGGAGCGCGGCTACCACATCTCGATGGGCGAGCGCGAAGCCGAGGTCGCCAGCGTCGCCGCGCCCGTCTTCGGCCTGAACTGGCGCCTGCTCGGCTCCATGTGCATTTCGGGACCCAGCTCCCGGCTCACCAAGGGCCTGCTGGAGAAACACGCGAAGATGGTCATCCGCGCGGCGAACCAGCTTTCGTATGCGCTGGCCGGAACCCGGTCGCCGGCCACGCCGGCCGCGGTATCGCGCTGGCACCCGTGACGCAGGCCGGGTCCGGTGCGCCGCTTCCTCTTTGGGCGGAAGCCCGCGCCGCCGCGCACCCGCATCAGGTACGCGCGTTTCCCAGCGCGAGCCGGCGGGCGACGCTCCAGTCCTCGTCGAACAGCCAGCGGTACAACGCCGCAACGGACGCCACCCGCAGCTTGGAGCGCGGCGCCACCAGGTAGAACCCCGGTACGTCGCTGGGCGGCATGTCGCTGAGCACCTCGCGCCCCAGCGGGGCCACCAATGCCCCGGAGCGGATGTCCTCGTCGGCATGGATCTCGGACAGCAGGCCGACGCCAATGCCCTGCAGCGTCGCGCGGCGCATGGTGGCGGAGTCGTCGAACCCGATCTTGTGCACCGGCGGCCGTTCGTCCACGCCGAGGTGCCGGAAGATGTCTTCCCAGAGGCGCTTCGCGGCGATGGAGTTCAGCAGTCCCACCCGCGCCAGGTCGGACGGGCTGCTGATGTTTCTCGCAATCGCCGGCGTGCAGCATATGACCTTGGGATCCGAGACCAGGTGGGTCCAGTCGTAGCCCTTCCAGTTGCCGTACCCCCACTGGATCGCGATGTCTGCCTCGTCCTGCTCGAAGTCGGGCAGATGGACGCTGGTCGTCAGGCGGATCTCGGTGCTGGGGGCCGCCTCCCCGAGGACCGACAGGGTCGGCACCAGGTAATGCGTCGCGAAATACGGGCTGACGTTCAGCGCAACGTAGCTGCGGTGGTCCGACTTCGTGACGCGCCGCACGCCCTCCGCAAACTCGTCGAAGCCCGACTTGACGAAGGTCGCCAGCAGCAGCGCCGACTCCGTGGGCTGGAGGGAGCGGCCCTTGCGCTCGAACAGCGTGACCTTGAGCGTTTCCTCCAGCAGCTTGATCTGCTGCCCGACCGCCTGCGGAGTGACCGACAGTTCCTCGCCCGCCCGTTGCAGGCTGAGGCATTGGAAGACGACGTGGAAGGCGCGCAGTGCAGTCAGGGACGGCAGCCGGGCCCTGCGGGGCATCGCCAGGGTGGCCCCGCGCATCACGTGGCCCCGATCTGATCGTGAGTGGTCATTCGAACGTCACCTGCTGCCAACGGCCGCCCTTCCGGGCGACCGTCAGGGCCATTATTGCGGCCGGGTTCCGTGACTCGACTCCGTGTTTCCACCCGTCCCGGCCGCCGACGGCGGCTACCTCATGATCTGCGGCCCGATCAGCACGATCTGGGGGAAGACGACCGTGAGAACCAGCACGGCCATCAGGAGGAAGAAGTACGGCATGGTCGCGCGGGTCACCGTCAGGATGTCCTTGCCCGTGATGCTCTGCAGCACGAACAGGTTGAAGCCGACCGGCGGCGTGATCTGGGCGGCTTCGATCAGGATCGTCATGTAGATGCCGAACCACAGCAGGTCGATCCCGGCGGCCTGGACCATGGGCAGGACCACGGAGGAGGTCAGGACGATGATCGAGATGCCTTCGAGAAAACAGCCGAGGATCAGCATCAGGATCGCCAGGACGCCGAGCAGCGCATAGCGCGACAAATGGAACGCATCGACCCAGGAAGCGAGGGTGCGGGGAATGTCGACGAAGGCCACGGCGATCGTCAGGCAGGCCGCGCAGGCGATGATGAAGGCGATCATGCACGAGGTGCGCATCGCCGCCATCACGCCTTCGACGAAGGTCTCGCGCGTCAGGGACCCGGTGATCGCGGATAACGCGAGCGCGCCCATCACGCCGATCGTCGCCGCTTCGGTCGGCGTGGCAAGACCGCCGTAGATCGAGCCGATGATCGAGGCGATCAGCAATGCAACGGGGACCAACCGGCGCGAGTGGTACAGCTTCTGGCGCAACGGCATCGACGGGCCGGGCGGCGGCATGCGGTCCCGGTGGACGATGCTCCACAGCGCCGTGTACCCCGAGAAGAACAACATCAGCAGGATGCCCGGGATGATTCCGGCGATGAACAGCTTGGCCACCGAGACTTCGGCGGTCACGCCGTAGACGATCATGATGATCGACGGCGGGATCAGCAGGCCCAGCGTGCCCGAGCCCGCCAGGGTGCCGATGGTCAGGTTCAGCGGGTACTGCTGGCGCTGCAGCTCCGGCACGCTCATGCGACCGATGGTGGCGCAGGTCACCGCGGAGGATCCCGCTACGGCCGCCATGATGCCGCAGCCCAGCACGTTGACGTGCAGCAGCCCGCCGGGCAGACGGTTCACCCAGGGCGCCAGGCCCTCGAACATGTTGGAGGACAGGTTCGAGCGGAACAGGATCTCGCCCATCCAGATGAAGAGCGGCAGCGCCGTCAAGGCCCAGCCCCAACTCGAGTCCCAGAGCGTGGATGCCACCAGCGAGCCCATCGGCGCCGTGGAGAACAGGCCCATCAGGACCATGCCCACGGTCAGCAACGACAGCGCGATCCAGAAGCCGCCCGCCAGGAGCAGCAGGAGCAGCCCGGCGAGGACGAGCGAGGCGATTGCGGTGTTGTCCATCTTGCAGCGCCTCAGGCGACGGGCGCGTCGATCCGGACCTCGTCGGGCGCCCCGTAACGCGAATCGCGCCCCCCGAGCAGCCAGACCACTTCATCCAGCAGGGCGATGGACAGGGCCGCGACGCCGAGCGCGGCACCGGTCTGCGGAATCCACATCGGCATCGCGAGCAGTCCCGGGCTGACGTCGCGGAAGTTGAACGACTGCAGCGCCAGCAGGCCGACGTTCCAGGCGAGATAGCCGGTCACGGCGGCACCGAGCAGGCAGTTCAGGATGTTCATCCGGTGCCGCAACCGCCCCGGCAGGCGGCTCGTGAGCAGGTCGATCCGCACGTGCGAACCGTGGCGCATCGTATGGGCCAGTCCCAGGAAGGTGGCGGCTGCCAGGCAGAACCCCGACGCTTCGGTGGCATCCAGCGTGAGGCCGCGCATGCGCCAGGCGATCTGCGCCAGGATGCACACGCCGATGCCCACCATGAACGCGGCGGCCAGGTAGCCGCAGACGAGATAGAAGCTGTCCAGAACCGATCTGACCATGTGAGACCTCGCGTCGGCAAAGCGCGGCGGCGCCGCGGGCCCGGGGACCGGGCGCCGCCGGCCCGCGGGCTCGTTGTTACTTGAGACTGCTGCGGTAGGTCTCGTAGACCGCCTTTTCGTCGGGCGTCGCGGTGGCGAGCCATTCGGCGATCATGTCCTTGCCGATCTCGTCCATCTTCGCGAGCACGTCCTTGGGCGCCTGCGCAATCACCATGCCGTTCTCCTTGAGCGTCTGCTCGCGGTCGGCGCTGGCCTTCTTGCTCATCTCGAATCCGCGCAAGGTGGCGGCGTTTCCGGCATCCAGCACGATCTTCTGCAGGTTCGCATCGAGCTGGCGCAGCGCACGCTCGTTCACGATGATGGCGTTCTTGTTGTGCATGGTGCCGGTATAGGTAAAGTGCTTGACGTTCTCCCACGCCTTGACGTCGACACCGGTCTGGGCGCTGGTCCAAAGCGACTGGATCATGCCGGTCGAGAACGCCTGCGGCACTTCGGCGAACGGAAGGATCAGGGCCTGCATTCCGAGGCGGTCGCCGAGTTGCTGCGTCTGCTTCGAGTAGATCCGCAGCTTCTGGCCCTTCAGGTCCGCCAGGCTGTTGACGGGCTGCTTGGTGTAGAAACCCTGGCCGGGCCACGGAACCATGGTCACGAGGCGCATGCCGTTCTTCTTGAACATGTTGTCGAAGAACGGAGCCTGGGCATTGGCGAGCTTCATCGCCTGGTTGTAGTCGACCGCGACGCCGGGCGTGTTGTCGAGGTTGTACATCGCGGCTTCGTTGCCGTAGACGCCCAGGCGGATCTCGCCGATCTGGATCTGGCCGGACTGCACGGCGCGCTTGATCGCGTCGAGCTTGATGAGGCTGTCGTTGGAGCGCAGGTCGATCTTCAGCTTGCCGCCGCTCTTGTCCTCGACCTCCTTGATGAACTGGCGGATGTTCTGGGTGAAGAAGCTGCTCTCTGGATAGCCCGAGGCCATCGTCCAGGTCGTCTGCGCCTGGGCCGGCAGGCTCGCGCCGGCGGCCGCGAGCGTGAACACCATCGACTTGAGGAAGGTTCCGATACGCATACTGTCTCCTTTGGTGAAAGATCCAACGACTACCGCTACGTCTGCTCCAGAATCCGTGTTGTCATGCTAGCAAAGGGTGTGCCACGGGCGCGGTCAACGCGGCCACGGCGCGGGAGATGCGGTCCATGGCCTCGGTGAGCACGGCATCGCTGGCGGCGGTCGAGATGCGGAAGTACGGCGACAGGCCGTAGGCGCTTCCGGGCACCGATGCGACGTGCCCTTCCTGCAGCAGGTAGGCCGCCACGGCGACGTCGTCGCGCAAGATGGCGCCGCTCGGCGTGCGCCGGCCGATCAGCCGCTCGCAGCCGAGATACGCGTAGAACGCACCGGCCGGCGGCGCCAGCGTCAGCCCCTCGATGGTGCGCACCCGGCCGACCACGAGGTCGCGCCGCCGCTCGAAGGCGCCGCGGAACGCCGCGACGCAGTCCTGCGGTCCCGTCAGGGCAGCCAGGGCGGCTGCCTGCGCCACGGCGCACACCGAGGTGACCGACTGGCTTTGCACGACGGACATCGCCGTCACCAGCGGGGCCGGCCCGACGGCATAGCCGACCCGCCAGCCCGTCATGGCATATGACTTCGAAACGCCGTTGACGACGAGCGTGCGGTCCCGCAGCCCCGGGCAGGCCTGCCCGAACGAGGCGAAACGGTGTCCGTCGAACAGGATGTGCTCGTAGATCTCGTCCGACAGCACCATGACGTGGGGATGCCGGGCCAGCGCCTCGCCGAGCGATTTCAGTTCGTCCGCCGAATACACGGCGCCCGACGGATTGCCTGGCGAGTTGAGGAACAGCCACTTGGTCCTCGCACCGATCGCCGGCGCGAGCAGTTCCGGTGTCAGCTTGAACCCGGTTTCCGCCCCGCATTCGACCACCACCGGCGTGCCGCCGACCAGCTTGACCATCTCCGGATAGGAAACGAAGTACGGCGCCGGCAGGATCACCTCGTCGCCGGGATCGAGCGTCGCCATCAACGCATTGAAGATGATCTGCTTGGCCCCGTTGGCCAGCGCGACATCGGCAGCCGAGCAATCCAGGCCGTTCTCGCGCCTGAACTTGGAGGCGATGGCTTCGCGCAGTGCCGCCGTGCCATGGGCGGCCGTGTACAGCGTCTGCCCAGCCCGGGCCGCCGCATGGGCCGCCTCGACGATGTGGGCCGGCGTCGGAAAGTCGGGCTCCCCCAGCCCCAGGTCGATGACGTCGACGCCGCTGGCGCCGAGGGCCTTCGCGGCCTGCGAGGCCGCCATCGAGGCGGACGGCTTGACCGCGGCGAGCCGCGACGCGAGGTAGTTCATTTCGCGTCGACCGTGACGTAGCCGCGCAGGCGATCCAGCGCCCTCTGCTCGGCGCTGCGCTTGGCGGGATCGCCGTGGCCCCCGCCACCCGGCAGTTCGAGGATCAGGCGGCGCCCCGCGGGCACGAACTGCCAGCCCTTGGGCCGCAGCCGGGTGCCGTCGTCCAGGCGCGCGATGCCCACGGCGCCGTCCTGGCCGCCGTCGCGGCCTCGCGGCGCATGGCGGGTGCGGTCGAGCATCGCCGAGAAATCGAATTCATGGCCGGCCGCCGCTTCGATTTCGATGATCTGTCCCAGTCCGCCGCGGCATGCGCCATCGCCGCCGGAGTCCGGCCTCAGTTCCTTGCGCCAGACCACGACCGGACCGGTCTGCTCGGTCGCTTCGACCGGCATCGTCTGGACGCCGGAGGGAAAGGCCGTCGCCGAAAGGCCGTCGAGCCCCGGCCGGGCGCCCATGCCTCCCGAGTTGAACATCAGAACTTCCGCGTGGCGCCCGGTCTTGCCGGCCACCGGCCGGAACGACATGTGGAAGTTCCACAGCGAGCCGGCGCCCTCGGCCAGGATCTGCCCGGGCAGCGCCTTGGTGAGCGCCCCCAGCACGAGGTCGGGCACGAGGTGGCCGATCACGTGCCGCAGCGACACCGGCGCGGGCCGCTCCGCGTTGAGGATGTTGACCGGGGAGGTCACGTGCACCAGCTGCAGCAAGGCGGAATTGTTGGGGATGTCCGGCGCGACGATGCACTTGAACCCGTATGCCGCATACGCCTTGGTGTAGCTGATCGGGACGTTGATGCCCCAGCGGCTGACGGGCGAGGTGCCGGTGCAGTCGATGTGCACGCCGTCGTCGGCGATGGTGACGGCGGCCACCAGCCGCACCGGGTCGTCGTAACCGTCGGAGGTCAGCTCGTTGGCCCAGGTGCCCTTGGGCAGCGCGCGCAGGCGCTCGAGTGCCGCCTCGCGCGTGCGCGTGAAGATGAATTCGCCGAGCGCGTCGAGCGACGTGAGGCCGATCTCGCTCATCATGTCGAGCAGGCGGCGATGGCCCACCTCGTTGCAGGACGCCAGCGAATAGAAGTCGCCGACCAGCTGGTTGGGCTGGCGCACGTTGGCCCGCAGGATGTGGATCAGGTCGCGGTTCACCACGCCCCGGTCGATGAACTTCATGATCGGGACCAGGATGCCTTCCTCGTAGACGGACTTGCCGTCCGCCCCGAACCCGCGGCCGCCGACGTCCACCACGTGCGCGGTGCACGCGAAGAAGCCGACCAGCTCGTCGCCGAGGAACGACGGCGACACCATCGTCACGTCATGCAGGTGCCCGGTGCCGTGCCAGGGATCGTTGGTCACGTAGGTGTCGCCCGGATGCATCTGGTCGCGCGGAATCGCGGCCATGAAGTGCCCGACGGCCTCGGCCATGGTGTTGACGTGGCCCGGCGTGCCCGTGACCGCCTGGGCGAGCATCTCGCCGCGCGGATTGAACACGCCGGCGGAGAGGTCCCCGGCTTCGCGCACGGAGGTGGAGAAGGCGGTGCGCAGCAGCGTCATCGCCTGTTCCTCGACCACCGAAATGAGGCGGTTCCACATGACCTGCATGCGGATGTCCCTGATGTCGCTCATGCGCGGTGCTCCTTTGCAACCAGCAGGATGGAGCCGTCGACCTGCAGCACGGCGTCGAACAGGCTGGAGACGATGGTGGCAGTCTCGCTCTCGACGATCACGGCCGGCCCTTCGATCCGGTCGTCGGGTTCGAGGTCTTCGCGCCGGACGACGCCGGAGGCGAGTGCGCTGCCGCTCGCGGCGTCGAAGATGGGTCGCGTGGCCGCGGGCCTGACCACGCGCCGGCCGGCGAGCAGCGCGTGCCGCGCCGGTGCCGGGCGCTCGTCCTGCACCTTGACCGACCAGGTGACGATCTCGATTTCCAGGCCGTCCAGGCCATCGATCGGCCGCCCGAAGAACCGGGCGTAGCTGTCGCGAAACGCCTGCACGATCAGCGCGGCATCGTCGGCGCCGAACGTGCGATCGGGCAGAGGCACGGGAATTTCCCAGCCCTGGCCGGCGTACCGCATGAACGCCGTGGTTTCCCTGCGCAGCGTGCCGCTGCTGCCGGCACGAACGAAGCGCTCGGCGGTCTCGCGCAGGTGCGCGAGCAGGGCATTGGCGCCGGCGGCGTCGAATGCGGACATGTGCGTCAGGCGCGATGCCACGGCCTCGTAGCCGAAGGGCGCCTTCAGGAATCCGATGGCCGAACCGACGCCGGCACCGCGCGGGATCAGGCAGCGGCTGACGCCGAGCTTCTCGCACAGGCGCGCGGCATGCAGCGGAGCGGCGCCTCCGAACGCGATCATCACGTTGTCGGAGATGTTCTTGCCGTTCTCCACCGCGTGGACCCGGGCGGCATTCGCCATGTTCTCGTCGACCACCTCCGAGATGCCGAAGGCCGCGGCCTCCAGCTCGAGGTCGAGCGGGGCGGCAACGTCGCGCCGGATCGCGTTTTCCGCGGCGGCCGTGTCGAGCACGATCGCGCCGCCGGCGAAATTCCTCGGGTCGATCTTGCCGAGCACCAGGTCGGCGTCCGTGATGGCAGGCCGCTCGCCGCCCCGTCCGTAGCAGGCCGGCCCGGGCTCGGAGCCGGCGCTCTCCGGGCCGGTCTGGATGCGGCCCATGGCATCGACGGAGGCGATCGAACCGCCGCCGGCACCGATCTCGATCATCTCGATCACCGGGATCGACACCGGGATGCCAGAACCCTTGGCGAAGCGGTAGGTTCGCGCCACCTCGAAGGTCCGCGCGGTGCGCGGAGCGGATTTCTCGATCAGGCAGATCTTGGCGGTGGTACCGCCCATGTCGTAGGAGACCACCTGCCCGAGGTCGAAGCGACGGGCGATGTCCGCGGCGAAGATCGCGCCGCCGGCCGGGCCCGACTCGACCAGGCGCACCGGAAATTCAGCCGCCGTTTCGACCGATACCAGTCCGCCGCCCGAGTGGATCAGGAAGACCGGGCAGCGGCCGCCCATGTCACGCAGGCGCCGCCGCAGCCGCAGCAGGTAGTCGGCCATCAGCGGCCGGACGTACGCGTTGGCGCAGACCGTGTTGAAGCGCTCGAACTCCCGCATCTGCGGCGAAACGTCCGAGCTGATCGAGATCGGCAGGTCGAGCCGCGCGGCAAGGATGTCGCGCGCCCGCCGCTCGTGCGCCGGATTGATGTACGAATGCAGGAAACCGACCGCGACCGAGCCGAAGCCGCCCTCTGCAATGTGCCGCGCGATGCCGTCGAGCGCGGCTTCGTCGAGGGGTTGCAGTTCGCTGCCGGACGCGTCGATGCGGCCCGCGACGGGGAAACGGTCCTCGCGCGGGACGAGCGGCGGCGGCAGGCGCAGATTGATGTCGTACTGCGCGAACCGGCTTTCGGTGCGCATCTCGATGACGTCACGGAAGCCCGCGGTCGTGACGAACGCGGTACGCGCGCCGCGCCGCTCGATCAAGGCGTTGGTGGCGAGCGTGGTGCCGTGGATCAGCAGCCCGATGTCGCCGATCGCCACGCCCGATTCGCGCAGCACGATGTCCAGGGCGTCGAAGATCGCCTGCTCGGGCGATGCGTAATCGGTCAGGACCTTCGCGGAGAAGAGGTCGCCGCGGACGTCGAGGACCACGTCGGTGAAGGTGCCGCCGATGTCGGCGCCGACCCGGATGTCCTGGGATGGCCCGCTCATGCCCGCGCCCGCCCGGTCCGGGTTGCGCAAGCGGACGAAACGATCGGCCGGCAGAGCCCGGGAGGGGTCGCCGCCCGATGCACCTTGTGTGTCGCGTGTCGCATCATGAACTTCCTCGATTCGAGGGCGCAGTATGCGGGGCGACTCCCGGGACGAGAAGCAAGAACTTTTCGAAAAGCGAAAGTTCTTCTTTCGTCAGGCCGGGATCGAAGGCGGCCTCAGCTCGATGCCGTCTTCGCTCAAAGCCGCGCGCAGTCCGACGGCGAACTCGACGGCGCCGGGCTGGTCGCCATGCAGGCAGACCGTGTGCGCCTCGATCGGAATCTCGCGTCCGGACAGTGCGCGCACCCTGCCCTCGTGCACCATGCGCCGCACCTGGGCGACTGACTGCCCGAGGTCGGTGATCATTGCCCCCGGCAGGCGCCGCGGCGTCAACGTGCCATCGTCCTGGTAGCTGCGGTCGGCGAACACTTCAGATGCGACGCGCACGCCGAGGCCGCGGGCCGCCTGCACAGTGACGCTGCCGGCCAGGGCGTACAGGATCAGCGACGGATCCACGTCGCGCACGGCGCGGGCGATCGCCTCGGACAACCGGATGTCTCGGGCCGCCATGTTGTAGAGCGCGCCGTGCGGCTTGACATGCGCCAGCCGCGTCCCTGCGGCCGCCGCCACCCCCTGCAATGCGCCGATCTGGTAGACGACGCAGTCGTAGGCCTCGTCGGGGGACAGCGCCATTTCGCGCCGGCCGAAGCCTTGCAGGTCCGGCAGCCCGGGGTGCGCACCGACCGCCACCCCGTGGCTGACGGCCAGTCGCACGGTGCGGGCCATGGTGCCCGGATCGCCCGCGTGGAAACCGCAGGCGATGTTGGCGGAAGTCACGTGCGCCAGCAGCGCCGCATCGTCGCCGGCGCCGTAGACGCCGAAGCCTTCACCCATGTCGCAATTCAGGTCGAGTGTCTTCATCACCGCGGCTGGCCGGTTGGCCCTCCATTCAAATCGTCGAAGAAACGAGCCCGCTCGATCAGCAGGCGCTGAGCGGCGTCGATGTCGATCGCCGCGAATCGAAGGTACTCCCCGGGAGCGCGCTGCGCAAGGCGCGGCAGGTCGACGGCGGCCACCTGCGCGATGCGGGGATAGCCGCCCGTGGTCTGTCGCTCGGCCATCAGCACGATCGGCTGCCCGTCGGGCGGCACTTGCACGGTGCCGAAGGCCACCGCCTCCGAGAGCATGTCGCGCCGCTCGCGGCGTTCGAGCACCGGGCCCTCGAGCCGGTAGCCCATGCGCTCCGACTGGACGCCGATGCGCCATGCCTGCTCCAGCCAGTTCGCTTGCGATGGCGTCGTGAACGCGCCCCACTCACGCCCGGGGAGCACCCGGATGGGGCCGGAATCGTCCATCGCCGCCAGCAGCGCCGCCGCGGCCGCGCGGGCGTCGGCACTGCGCTGCGGCGGCGACGAATCGTGGTCCCCGAGCAGGAGCACGTCGCCCTTGCGCAGCGGACGTCCGTGGTACCCGCCGAAGCCGGCCCGGGCGTAGGTGCTGGCACTGCCCATCACCTGGTCCACGGCGAAGGAACCACGCACCGCCAGATACGCGCGCAGGCCCCGCACGCGAGGGCCGAACTGCAAGGTGGCTCCGGCGGGGACGAGCTCGGCAGCGGCCGGCCGAACCGCCCTGCCGTCGATCGTCATCGAGAGGTCCGCGCCGCAGCATGCGACCAGTGCATCGGCCGCGAAGCGGAGCGTGGGGCCGAGCAAGGTGATTTCGAGCGTGGCGGCGGACGCCGGATTGCCGACGAGCGCATTCGCCAGGCGGTGCGAGATCTCGTCCATCGCACCGCCGACCGGCACGCCGAGGTGCTGGTAGCCATGGCGCCCGAGATCCTGCAGCGTCGTGAAGGCGCCCGGCTTGAGGACCTCGACGGCAGCGTTCGGTTCAGGCATGTCCGTGCCGCTGCAGCGCAGCGAACTCAGGGGCCGCGATGGCGACGAACCGGACGCGGTCGCCCGGCGCGAGCAGGCAGGGTTCGGCCAGCGTGGGGTCGAACAACACCAGCGGCGTGCGGCCGATCAGGTTCCAGCCGCCCGGCAGCTCGTACGGATAGATGACGCACTGCCGGTTGGCCACGGCGACGGTACCGGCGGGCACCCGCGTCCGCGGCGTGCCGCGCCGCGGCACGTCGAAGGCGTCGCCCCACAGGCCGAGGTAGGGATGCCCGGGAGCGAAGCCGACCATGAACACGCGCCCGACGACCTCGGTGTGCTGGCGCACCAGGTCTTCCGGCGTCGTGCCGGCCCGCGCGGCGAGCTCCGCCAGATCGGGTCCCCAGTCGCCGCCGTAGCAAACCGGGATTTCCACCGTGCGCGGCCCCGTGATCCCGGCCGCGGGCGGCGCCGCCAGCAAGGCCATCACCATGTCCTCCAGTGCAGTCAGCGGCGTCTGGCCGGTGCGCAAGGGCAGGGCCTCGGGCCGGTAGTGCAGACCGACCGCCACGAAGGAAGGAACGACATCGGTGATGAAGTCCCAGCCGGCGGCTCGAACCCGGGACGCGAATTCGCAGACGCGCAGGTTGACCTCGACGCTCAACTGGTCGCCGAACGCCACGGCGAGACAGCGCTCGCCCACCGGCGTCAACCGGGGCAGGTGCTCGGAATTCATGCCTGCGCGCCGAGACGGATCAGGTTCAGCAGCAAGAGGCCGACGGGAATGAGGCTGCGCATGGGCTCGAGGATAGCTCCGGACGCCGAGCCGGGGCCGGGAGCAGCCGTGCGGGACAATGTGCGGCCATGCCCGCGTTGCGATACAAAGCCGTGTTCTTCGACCTCGACGACACCTTGTTCGACCACCGGGCGCATCGGCGGGAAGCGCTGGCCGCGCTGAGGGCCGCCGTCCGATTGAACGGGGACGTAGCCGCATCGCTGGAGGCTGCTCACGAGCGGCACCTCCAGCGAACTCACGGCTTGTTGCTCGCGGGCGCCATCACGCTCGAGCAGGCGAGACTCGAGAGACTTCGTGGAGCGCTGGCGGACCACGGCCTCGAAGTGGATGACGAACGGCTGGCATCGCTCGAGGCCGTCTATCGTTCGGCATACGACCGGCACTGGAGGTCCGTGCCGGGCTCGGTGGAACTGCTCGACGCGCTGAAGCGAGCCGGCGCGTGGGTGGCGGTGGTCACCAACGGTCGCAAGAACGACCAGCTTGCCAAGCTGCAGCGGCTGGGGCTGCTCCCGCGCGTCGACGACGTCCTGATTTCAGAGGAGCTGGGGTGCGAGAAACCATCGCTTGAGTTCTTTGCGCTGGCCGCGAAAAGAGCGCGCTGCCAAGCCTGCGAGTGCGTCATGGTCGGGGACCTCTGGAACACGGACATCGTCGGTGCGACAGCAAGCGGGATGAGTGCCGTTTGGCTGAACCGATACCAACGCGACCCGCAAGCAAATGCAGCGGCCACGGAGATCAGGTCTTTCCAGCCGCTCGAGTCCGTCCTGGAGCACTTTCTCCAGCCGTGATTCGCCGCTTCCGGCCAGACGCAGCCGTCTACTCGCTTCTGCGGCCGGCCGTCGAACTTGAAACCGGCAGCTACACGGCCCACAGTTCGTCGCAGGTCCTGGAGGCGTCGACCAGCGGCGCCATCTCCCCGAGCAGCTTCTGGAACGCCGGGTCCTGGGCAACCGTCGCGCTGTCGACCCGCCACTTGTCCAGGGAGTCGAGCTGCGCGACATACCGTACGCGAAGCGGCGACCCGGAAATTGCCCGCTGCACCTGGATGTCCACGCCCACCGCCTCCTTGTAGTACTTGACCACTTGGGCGACCAGCGATGCGCCGCGCGCCGCGTCTGCCATCGACCTGAATGTCACTTCGCGCGTGAAGATCGTCGCCATCGTGGGCTCCTTCGGTGGTGGTGGAGAGAGGCCGGAATGGTGCGCGCCGCGCCCACGGAACGCGCACGTGGTTTCCCTCATGGCGTTGCATCCATATCCCCAGGTCCAGAGCGAGTCGCACGGTAGGCGTCCGATCGGGTCGCAGCGGTTCACCGGCTGTAAGCTATGCAGATTGCGTCCACGAGCGCTCCATGGACTCTTGCCCGTGTCTTCTGTGTCCCTCCTTTCCGGCGGGCGTCTGAACGCCCCGACCCGCGTCGCCGGTGTGGCCGCCTGGTGTCGCCCGCTGGGCCTCCTGGCCGTTGCGGCTGTTGCCGCCTGCAGCAGCGCGCCACCTGCCGGCCCCACTGCAGGAAGGGCGATCCCGCTGCCCGCGCAGGCCGCGGTGGCATCCCCTTCCCTTCCTGCCATCAAGGTGGGCATCGCCCTGGGCGGCGGCGCAGCCAAGGGCTTCGCGCACATCGGCGTCATCAAGATACTGGAGGCCAACGGTTTCACGCCTGACGTGGTGGCTGGCACCAGCGCGGGCAGTGTGGTCGGGGCGCTCTATGCCAGCGGCATGGACGCGTTCGAGCTTCAGGAGAAGGCGGTTGCGCTCGATGAAGCCAGGATCCGCGACCTGCAGCTTTCCTCGGGCGGCCTGTTGCTGGGACAGAAGCTGCAGGACTTCGTGAACGAGCAGGTGCGCAGCCAGTCGCTGGAGCGGCTCGCCAGGCCTTTCGCGGCGGTCGCAACGCGGCTGGAGGACGGCGAGCGCACGGTCTTCGCCAGGGGCAACACGGGCCAGGCCGTGCGGGCTTCCAGCAGTGTGCCGGGCGTGTTCCAGCCCGTGCCCATCGGCAAGCACCATTTTGTCGATGGCGGCCTCGTCAGCCCGGTGCCGGTCGATGCGGCACGCCAACTGGGTGCGGACGTGGTCGTCGCGGTGGATATCTCCAGCAAGGCCCGCGGCCAGACTCCCAGCGGCATGCTCGGTACGATCGGCCAGTCGATTGCGATCATGGGGCAGAAGCTCGGACAGGCCGAGCTGTCTCGCGCCGATGTCATCGTGCGGCCGCAGGTCCTCGACATCGGCGGGGCCGACTTTTCGCAACGTGCCAGCGCCATCCTGGAGGGAGAGAAAGCGGCCTTGGCCGCAATCCCTCGGTTGCGCGAACGCATTGCGCAGTTGCAGGCAGCGCGCCATCAAGCCGATCGACTCGCGAAGCAAAGGGCAGCCGAAGCGCAGCACCAGGCCTGCCTGGAGCAGCGCTCGCGCTTGCAGCGGCTGGCCGGCCTGGCGGGCCTTGACGGCGCGTGTCCTGCGCCTGCCCCTGGGTGACCGCCCCCGCGGCTGACCTCGACGGCCAGTCCCGGCCCATGAGCGGACGATGCGAACCCGCGCGTTCAGCGCTCCCCCAGCACGTGCAGCATCACCTCGCGGCGGTGACCCTGCCTCCGGTGCTCCCACACGTAGATGCCCTGCCAGGTGCCGAGCGCCAGCGCGCCGCCCTCCACGGGCACGGCCAGGCTGACGGCGGTCAGCGCGGTGCGCACATGCGCGGGCATGTCGTCCGGGCCCTCGTCCTGGTGGCGGAAGAGCGCATCGCCATCGGGCACGAGCCGCGCGAAGAACCGCTCCAGGTCCTCGCGCACGGCAGGGTCCGCGTTCTCCTGGACCAGGAGACTGGCTGAGGTATGCCGCAGGAACAGATTGGCAAGACCGCGGACGATGCCGCTGGCGGCGATGCGTTCCTGTAGGCGGTCGGTGATTTCCACCAGGCCGCGCCCCGACGTGGGGATGATGATCGTGTCGAGAGATTGCCGCATCGGCGCATCTTAGACCGCGCGCCGCACGGCCGCTCGCCGCCGAGCGTCGGGGCGCGAGCCGTGCATTCCCGGCCGGCCCAGCCGCGGCTTCAGGATGGTTCGAACATCACCACGCGGCAATCGCGGCTGCCGACGTTCTCGATCACGTGCCCCGGTATTGCGGCCTGGACAGTGCCCGAGCCCGACTTGGTGTACAGGACGCGGGAAGAGCCGTCGGGCGCATGGGCACGCAGGCTGCAGTCGTCCACGAAGTAGAGCGCGCCGGCGGGGTGCGAATGTGGCGCATCCCGGTGCCCCGCCTTCCAGGTCGCGAGGATGATCTTGAACTGCTCGTTCTGCGAGATGACGTGGTAGACGTCCGGCGATGCTTCGTACGAGCGCGGCAATGTCTGCGCCTGCACAGACCCGGCCAGGGCCGCGCAGAGCGGCAGCAGCGTGAGGGCCGTCATCCGGGACAGGGCTGTCGACATGATGTTGCATCCTCCATTCGGGTGGCCGGACCGGCCACCGACCTAGCATAGGTCCCGGCCCTGGAACCGAATTTGCGCTGCCTCAAGCGGGCGAATCTCTTCCTCGAGGCCTGCCCGCCCGCGATGCGCGGACGCGGGTCGCCGGGCAGGTCTGCTTCCAACCGGGCGCGGACCTCGCCCCTGCGCCGCGCTGCCGCGCGCTGTAGCATCGCACCATGCAAGACCAACGCATCTGGGTGGAGCCGGTCGGCTCGGTCATCGTGGCGCGCCTGCGCGGCAAGCCTACTGCCGAGATGCTGCGCGAATGCGAGGCACGCGTGGTTGAACTCACTCGCGACACCCCGCACGTGCGCGTGCTGTACGACGCGCTGGAACTCGAGGCGCCAGAGATGGATCTGGTCCTCCTGCAGAAGCAGCTGGACTCGCAGCGACAGGCCGGTCTCGGCACGACCTCGCTGCGCACCGCCATTCTCGTTCCGAACACCCGGATCGCGTACCTGTCCCGCATCGCGTTCGGTCACGTGGGCGAGGCGAACTATCGTGTCTTCTACAACGACCTGTCGGCTGCGATCCGGTGGCTCGAGTCGACGGGATCATGAATCAGCTTCCAGGAGAACCGGCGTGACGGACCAATGGCTTGCTCCAGGCGCATCACGGGACGCCGCGCGGATCATCGCGGCCGCGCGAAAGAGCCGGAACGCGCTTGCGCCCCTGCCGCAAGCGGCCATGCCGAAGAGCATCGAGGATGGTTACCGGGTCCAGGCCGAAGTGCACCGGCTCCTGGCCACCGAGCTCGGTCCACTGGCCGGCTACAAGATCGGCTGCACCAGCGAGGTGATGCAGAAATACCTGGCCATTCCGCACCCATGCGCCGGGGGCGTCCATGCACGCGGCGTGCACCAGAGCGGCGTCGTGCTGGACCCGGCGGACTTCGTCCGGGTCGGTGTCGAGTGCGAGATCGCAGTCCGGCTCGGCGAGGATCTCGCTGGCGCGGCAGCACCCTTCACCAGCGATTCAGTGGCCGGCCGCATCGAGTGCTACCTGCCAGCGATCGAAATCGTCGACGACCGCTACGTCCAGTGGGAAACGCTCGGCGCACCGACGCTCATCGCCGACGATTTCTTCGCGGCCGGCATCGTTCTCGGGCGTCCGGTCGCCCGGTCCGCCATCGCGGACCTCATCGATGTGCAGGGCCGGGCCCTGATCAACGGCCAGGAGCGCGGGCAAGGGACCGCGGCCGACGTGCTGGGCCATCCGCACAACGCCTTGGCATGGCTGGCCAATCACCTCGCGAGCCAGGGGACGGGACTGCGTGCGGGCGAAATCGTGATGACCGGCAGCCTGGTGAAAACCGTCTGGCTCGATCCCGGCGACCAGGCGACGATGGACTTCTCTCTCCTCGGAAGCGTGCAGGTCTCCTTCGCCTGACGCGCGCCGGACCCCGATCGTCCGACGCCGCATCAGCCCGGCGTGCGGGCATCGACGAGCACGAACGCCACCCGCGCCGGGCGACCGGAGCGATTGGCCCACGCGTGGTTCGTGCCCCGCTGGATCAGCACGTCGCCGCACCGCAAGGCGGTTTCCTGCTGGTCCATGATGGCGACCACCTCTCCTTCCAGCACGATGGCGTAGTCCACCGTATCGGTGCGGTGCATGCCGGGATGTTCCCCTGGCCTGGGCGTGTGCCGCGCGTCGCGGTACATCGCGCCGAACGTGGCATGCAGCATGCGCTCGAGTTCCCGCGGGTCGCCCGGCTCCGGCGGGAAGTCGATGATCCGCAGTACCGTGCCGCCCTTCGGCGGCGACACGCCCTGGTGCTCCGAAATGCTGTCCGGCGCGTCCACGCCGGCGTCGGGCCCGGTGGTGCGCCACAGGTTGGTGACGCGGTAACCCGGGCGCTCCGCCACCAGCCGCACGGCCGGCGAAGGTCCGTCCTCGGCGATGAAGGAGCGGCCTTGCGCATCGTCGGCCGTCACCACGCGACGGATCGCCGGCATCCCGTTCGTCGTCATTGCTTCTCCAGGTTCAGGCCCGGCACCAGGTCCGCGTGCATGCGGTAGGTGCGATCGATGCGCTGCTTGAACGCATCGGCGGGAAGCCAGGTGGGGATCTGCTGGAGCGTCTGCGCCGCCTTCCTGAAACCGTCGGAGTCGAGCACCTGCCTGCACAAGCCTTGCAGTTTTTCGACGATCGGCCGGGGCGTGCCGGCAGGCACATAGACCCCGTTCAGTCCCGGCGTCACCGCCGGAAAGCCAGCCTCCGTCAGCGCCGGAACCTCCGGCACCGACGGGTGTCGCTTGTCCGAGAGCACGGCCAGCACGCGCAGGTTCTTGCCGCCGATCGAGGAGAGCGCCGGCGCTCCGAAGTCGATCTGTCCGCCCAGCAGCTGGGGCAGCATGGCGCCGTCGCCGCGGTAGGGGATGGCGTTGAAGCGCAGCCCTTGCGCCTTTTCCATGGCGGCGACCGCCAGGTGCGGCACCGAGGCCGGACCGGCGTGCCCATACGACAGCTTGCCCGGCTCGGCCTTGGCGCGCGCCACGAGATCCTGCAGCGAGCGCATGGGCGAATCCTGGCGCACGGCCAGCGCAAACACGTTCTCGAACACCTGGCACACCGGCTCGATCTGCTCGGGCCTGAACGGCATCGTCCTGGTCACGAACGGCGCATTGGTCAGCGCCGACGCCGGGGAGAACATCACCTTGTAGCCGTCGGGTGCGGCATTGGCCAGTGCGGTGAAACCCACCAGCCCGCCTCCGCCGTCGCGGTTCACCACCGACCAGGACTGGCCGGTGACCTGCGCGGCTTCGCGCGCGAACGACCGGGCCATCGCATCGACACCGCCGCCGGCGGCATAAGGCACGATCACTTCGACGTGCCTGGCCGGATACGGCTCCTGCGCAAGGGCGCTGGCCAGTGAGCCGCAGGCGAGCAGTGCCGCGGCGGTCGTGTGCGACAGGGCGCACGCAAGAGACTTGAATTCCATTGGTGATAGCTCTTTCGTATTGACCGGTGACGGGTCGGCGCCCTGCCCTCCCGAGCGGCGCCGTCCGCCCGGAACCTTAATCGAAGGCCGCCTGATTGGGAACACCCGAGGCCGGGGGCCCAAGGACGACGCTCGCATTCCCCGGTAGTCGGTGTCGGGGCGGGAATCTTGACGTCCCTCAAGGCGCGAGACGGCGACGCGCGGGAGAGTGTCGCTGGCGGATCCGGTCCGCGGCCGGGCCGCACGGGCGCGAGCAACGCGCCACGAGAACGACAACCGAGGAGACATCAATGGGCAGCGACGGCACACGGCACCCGGCCGCGAAGGCCATCATCGGCATTGCCTGGTTCTGCACGGCCGTCGTGATCCTGTGGTTCTTCGGGTCGCTGGCCATGGCGCCGTGGACGGGGTCCGGCAGCACGGGAACGATGCTGCTGCCGGGCGGCATGCACTTCGACCTGACGCTCGGGCGCGGCGCGACCCCCCGGTGCGCCGTGCGCGTGACGCGCGACGGTAGCAGCAGCGAGGTCGTCATCATGCAGACGGCCTGCAGCAGAATCGTCGCCCACCGATGGCTGAAGGCCAACCAGCACCTGCCGCAGTTCCAGGGCGCGGCGCTCGGCGTGCCGTACACGGTCCCGGCGCCGCCGGGCGCGGAGGAGGCGGCCATGCGCACGCGGTTGCTCGTCTCGTGCCTGTTCACCGTCACCGCCCTGCTGGCCGGCGCGTTCGTGATGCTGGGCTCGGTCGCGGTGGCGACGCGGCTGATGAAGCCGCGAAAATGAAATGATGGGTGCAGGCCCGCCGCGCAGGTGACGCGATCACCTACCATTGCGGCGATGCAGTACTCGGTCTCCGTGCGCACGCTGTGCGAATTCACCGCCAAGCGCGGCGACCTGGACCTGCGCTTCACGCCGTCGCCGACCGCACTGGAGGGCATGGCGGGCCACCAGCACGTCACCGGCCGGCGCGGCGCCGGCTACGAGACCGAGATCGGCCTGCGCGGCGAGTTCGGTCCACTGGTCGTGCGCGGACGCGCCGACGGCTACGACCCTGTGCTGCGCCGGCTCGAGGAGATCAAGACGCGGCGCGGCGACCTGTCCCGGCAGCCGGCCAACCACCGGGCCCTGCACTGGGCCCAGGCCAAGGTCTACGGCTGGCTGTTGTGCCAGGCGCGCGGGCTCGCCGGACTGGACCTCGCGCTGGTGTACTTCGACCTCGCGACGCAGGAAGAGACCACGTTCGTCGAGACCCATTCCGCGCCGGCGCTGCAGGCGTTCTTCGAGGCGCTGTGCACTGAATTCCTGGCCTGGGCCGAGCAGGAGCTGGCGCACCGCACCGGCAGGGATCGGGCGCTGGCCGCCCTCGCCTTCCCGCACGAGGCCTTTCGCGCGGGGCAGCGCGAGCTGGCCGAAGCCGTCTACCGCGGCGCGGCGAGCGGCCGCTGCGTGCTGGCGCAGGCGCCGACCGGCATCGGCAAGACGATCGCCACGACCTTCGCCATGCTCAAGGCGGCGCCGTCGCACGGCCTGGACAAGGTCTTCTACCTGACCGCGAAGTCGACCGGCCGCCGCATGGCACTGGAAGCGGCCGCGCGGCTGCAGGAGGGCGAGTTCGCGCCGCGCCTGCGCGTGCTCGAACTGACCGCTCGCGACAAGGCCTGCGAGCACCCGGACCAGGCCTGCCACGGCGACTCCTGCCCCTTGGCGCGCGGCTTCTACGACCGGCTGCCGGCAGCCCGCGCCGACGCGCTCGCCAGCGGCTTGATGGACGCCGCCGCCCTGCGGGAGACCGCGCGGCGGCACGCGGTCTGCCCGTACTACCTGGCGCAGGAAGCGGCCCGCTGGGCCGATCTGGTCGTCGGCGACTACAACTACTGGTTCGACGGCAGCGCGATGCTCTACGCCACGACGGCGGGCAACGAATGGCGCGTCGGCGTGCTGGCGGACGAGGCCCACAACCTGGTCGAGCGGGCGCGCGCCATGTACTCGGCCTCGCTGGGCCAGGCCGCGCTGCAGCCGGCCCGCGAGTCGGCGGCCGGAGACGTGCGCAAGGCGCTGGACAGGGTTCAACGCAGCTGGAGCAGCGTGCGCAAGGCCCACGCGCAGGACGAAGGCGGGCTGCAGGCCCTGCCCGCGGCGTTCGTCACGGCGCTCAGGAACGCGGCGGCGGCCATCGAGACGCAGCTCGCGCAAGCGGCGGGAGCCGCCGACAGCCCGTTGCAGCAGGCTTACTTCGACCTGCTGGGCTTTCTGCGACTGGCGGACTCGTTCGGTTCGCACTCGGTGCTGGAGGTCACGCAGGAGGCGGTGCGCGGCCGGCGTGCCGCGACCACGGTGCGCATCCAGAACCTGATCCCCGCGCCGTTCCTCAAGCCGCGGTTCGCGGCCGCGCGCACGGCGACGCTGTTCTCGGCGACGCTGAATCCGCCGCGCTATGCGCTGGACATGCTGGGCATGCCCGACGACACGGCCTGGACCGACGTGGCCTCGCCGTTCCAGCCGGAGCAGCTCCAGGTGCGGACGGTGCGCGGCATTTCCACGCGCTATCCGGACCGGCAACGCTCCGCGGCCCCGATCGCCGCCCTCATCGCCGAGCAGTTCGGGGCGCACGCCGGCAACTACCTGGCCTTCTTCAGCAGCTTCGACTACCTCGAGCTCGTGGCGGCGGAGTTCCGCCGCAGCCACCCGGACATCCCCACGTGGACCCAGGTGCGCGGCATGGACGAAGCCCGGCGCGGCGAGTTCATCGCGCGCTTCGTTCCGGGCGGCGCGGGCGTCGGGTTCGCCGTCCTCGGCGGCAGTTTCGGCGAGGGCATCGACCTGCGCAGCGACCGGCTGGTCGGCGCCTTCGTGGCGACGCTGGGCCTGCCGCAGGTGAACCCGCGCAACGAGCAGCTCAAGGCGCGGCTCGAGACGGCGTTCGGCGCGGGCTATGACTACACCTACCTGTACCCCGGCCTGCAGAAGGTGGTGCAGGCCGCCGGCCGCGTGATCCGCACCCACGAGGATCGCGGGATCGTGTACCTCATCGACGACCGGTTCCAGCGGCCGGCGGTGCGCGAGCTGCTGCCGTCCTGGTGGCGGGTCACGCCGGTCTGGCGCACCGGGTCCGCGGCCGCCGCGGCCCGGCGATACTCCGCGCATGGACAAGCCCCTGGCCCGCGCGCAGGTCGCGCCAGATCAGACCTGGAACCTCGATGAGCTCTTCGCCAGCCGCGACGCCTGGTTCGCGGAACTGGCTGACATCGAAGGCACGCTGGAAACCGTGACCGTCCACCAGGGCCGGCTCGCCGAAGGCCCGGACCGGCTGCTGGCCTGCCTCGACGCACGCGACTCGCTCATGGCGCGGATGCAGCGGGCCGGCATCTTCGCCGGCCTGCGCCATGCCGAGGACGGCGGCGACCCGGCGCGGCAATCGGACCTGGCGCACGCCAACGGCGTGTCGGCGCGCGTGGAGGCGGCGCTGAAGTTCGTCGACACCGAAATCCTGGCGTTGCCCGACGGCGCCGTGCAGCGCTGGCTCGCGCAGCAGCCGGCGCTGGCGGTGCACCGCACCGACCTGGAAGACCTGGCCAGCCTGAAGCCGCACATGTTGTCGTCCGAGACCGAGCGCGTGCTCGCCAGCCTGGGCGAGGTGCTGGAGGCTCCGTCGCTGATCTTCCAGCGCGGCAAGACGAGCGACATGCGGTTCGCACCGTTCATCGCGGAGGGCCGCGAGCACCCGAACTCCTTCAACCTCTACGAGTGGACGTACGAGCCCGCGGCCAGCGCCGAGGTCAGGCGCGCCGCCTGGGCTTCGTTCTGCAAGGGACTGGAGCCGTACCAGAACACCTTCGCCGCCACCTTCGCGACCGAGGTCGCCAAGAACATCGTGCTGGCCCGGGCGCGCGGCTACCGCAGCGCGGAGCACTTCCTGCTGCACCAGCACAAGGTGCCGTTCGAGCTCTACACCAACATCCTCGACACCATCCAGGCCGAACTCGCACCCCACATGCGGCGCTATGCGCGCCTGCGCCGGCGCGTGCTCGGCCTGGACCGCCTGCTGTATTGCGACGTGAAGGCGCCGCTCGATCCGGCCTACGCGCCGCGCGTCACGTTCGAGCGGGCCGGCGAGCTGATCCTGGAGGCGGTCGCACCGATGGGGCCGGAGTACGTGGAGATCGTGCGCACGGCGTTCCAGCGGCGCTGGATCGACCGGGCCGGCAACGCGGGCAAGGCGTCCGGCGCGTTCTGCGCGTCGCCGTACGGCTCGCACCCGTTCATCCTGGTGACGTGGACCGACTCGATGCGCGACGCCTTCGTGCTGGCGCACGAGCTGGGCCACGCCGGCCACTTCCTGACGGCGCAGCGCCACCAGCGCTACGTCAACACCCGGCCGGCGATGCCGTTCGTCGAGGCACCGTCAATCATGAACGAGGTGTTGCTGGCGCGCAGGATCCTGGCGGACGAAGCCGACCCGCGCATGCGCCGCTGGGTGCTGATGCAGGTGCTGGGAACCTACCACCACAACTTCGTCACGCACCTGCTGGAGGCGGAGTTGCAGCGCCAGGTCTACGCCCGCGCCGAGGCCGGCCATGGTGTCACCGCAGCGCTCCTGAACCAGCGCAAGGCCGCCATCCTGGAGGCGTTCTGGGGCGACGCGGTCGCCATCGACGCGGGCGCGGCGATGACCTGGATGCGGCAGCCGCACTACTACTTCGGCCTGTACCCCTACACCTACTCGGTGGGCCTGGTCGCCGCGACCGCGCTGGCCGAAAAGGCCCGCGCCGAAGGCGATGGCGTGTTCGCCGACTGGCTGGGCGTGCTGCGCGCCGGGGGCACGCTGGAGCCGCTGGCGCTGATGCGGCAGGTTGGCATCGACCTGGCCTCGCCGCGGCCGGTCCGCGACGCAGTGGCCAGCGTGGGACGAATGATCGACGAACTGGAGGGGAGCTTCTGAGCGAGCCTCGCCGCTGCGGCTGAAAGCGCGCGATCCGGCCCCGTTAAGATCGGCGCGAGCCGTCCGGCTCGCGAGGTCCATCGAATGAACGGGGGATGCATGCGCTGGCACTTCATCGCTGTCGCGTTGTTCATGGCGTCCATCGCAACTGCGCCGGCGGCCGCCGCCAGCGGCCCCTGTGGCGAGCCGGCGTCGACGGCTGTGCGCTGGAGCGTCGAAGGTGATCCGGCATCGGCGGGCTTCGCGGCGCAACCGCTGTGCGACGCGCTGCGCGCTTTCGCCGCCAGTCCGCGCAACCTGCACGCGGTCGTGGTGGAGCGCCACGGCCGGCTGGTGGCCGAGGCCTATCGCACCGGCAACGATAGCTCGACGTACTCGCTGGCGGCGCGCGAAGTCCGCTTCGATGCGGACGTGCTGCACGATGTGCGATCCGTCACCAAGTCGGTGGTGGCCCTGCTGTGGGGAATCGCGCACGGCGAGGGCGTGGTGCCGCCGGTCGCCACGCCGGTGCTGGACCTGCTGCCTGGTCTCGCCGACCTGCGCAACGTCGGGCGCGAGCGCATCACCGTCGCCGACATGCTGTGCATGCGCAGCGGCCTGGCCTGGGACGAGGGCGGCGGCTATGGAAGGCCGGACAACGACGAGCGCGGGCTGCTGTGGCGCGGCGACCGCGCTCGCTACGTGTTCGACCGGCCGCTGGCGGCATCGCCCGGCGCGCGCTTCAACTACAACGGCGGACTGACGGCCGTCCTGGGCCTGCTGCTGGAGGAGCGCACCGGCATGAGCCTGCAGGAATACGCGCGCCGGAAACTGTTCGAGCCGCTCGGGGTGCGCGACTGGGCCTGGGTCGGGGACCTGCGGGGGCGCACGCGCGCCTATTCCGGCCTGCGCCTGCGTCCGCGCGACATGGCGCGGATCGGGCGGCTGCTGCTGGAGGACGGCCGCTGGCAAGGGCGGCAACTGGTTCCGGCAGACTGGGTGCGGGCTGCCCTGGCGCCCTGCACGCCGGGCGGCGAGTATGGCTACCAGTGGTGGTCGGGCAGCGTCTGGGTCGACGGCAGGCAGGTGGGCTGGCAAGGCGCGCTGGGCAACGGCGGGCAACGGCTGTTCCTCGTCCCCGAACTGGACCTCGTCGTGGCCATGACGGCGGGCGAGTACAACGACGGCACCATAGGGCGCGTGCAGCGGCGCCTGCTGGAACAGGTGGTCGCCGCCACCTCGGAACTCGGCGCCGGCCCGGCGGAGCCCGTCCCGGCGCAGCGCCAGGAGGCGGCGACGATGGTGGAGACGCGCGCCACCTTGCGCGCGGTGACCGAGGAGGACGGCGGCGATCGCGTCTACGTCCACCTCAAGATCGTGCCCGGCGCCAGGCTGCCGTTCACCACGCTGCGCTTCCGTGTCCGCGACCGGGCCCTGGTGGCCGGGCTGGCCGCGGGCTCCAGCGTCAAGTTCCGCGCCGAGCGGATCGACGGCGAGAACACCCTGGTCGCGATCCGCGCCGTGCCGCCCTGCGTGCGCTTCCAGCCCTGCGACTGATCGCGCGCCGCCACGACTTCACCAGACTCGCCGCCAGGAGGGAACCCATGCATGCCGTCCACGCGTCCGCCCAGTCCGCGGACTTCCAGCGCCGCAGCGACGCACTGGTGGCCGCGCTGCGCCCGGCCGGCCTGGACCACTACGTGGTGACCACCGGCGAGAACATCTTCTACTTCACCGGCGCCACGTTCGAGCCGCTGGAGCGGCCGTTCTTCCTGGTGCTCGGCGCCGACGGCTCGCGGCGGATGCTCGTGCCCCTGCTGGAAGCAGGCCACCTGCGCAAGGCCTGGGGCCTGCCGGACGGCAGCATTGCCAGCTACCGCGAGTTTCCGGCGCCCCTCGGCGAGGGCTGGGCCGACCGGCTGCTCGACGGGCGATTCCTGCGCGGGCGTTTCGCGTTCGAACCGTCGGGCGTGTGGGAGATCGGCCAGCAGTTGCAAGCCGCCGGCGGCGTGGCGCTGGACCTCGTGGCGCCGCTGCGGATCGTCAAGTCGCCGTGGGAAATCGGCCAGATCGAGCGGGCCGCGCGCTACGCCGACGTGGGCCTGGCCAGGGTGCTGCGCGCCGCCTGGGCCGGCGGATCGGTGGCCGAGACCTACGCCGCCACGCAGTCGCTGCTGCGGCAGGTGATCCGCCACACGCCCGAGTGGGACGCCCTCGCCACCAAGGTGATCGCCGCGGCGTGGCCGGCCCCCATCAGCGCCGAGCCGCATTCGATTCCCCACCTGGCCGACCGCCTGCTCGCCGGTCCCCACGTGGCGCTGGTGCTGACCCGCATCAACGGCTACGCCGCCGAATGCGAGCGCACGTTCTTCACCGTGAGCCCGACGCCGCGCGAGCGCGAGCTGTTCGACGCGATGGCGCGGGCCCGCGAGCTGGCGTTCGGCATGGTGCGGCCGGGCGTCGCCTGCGCCGAGATCGACGCCCGCGTCAACGCCTTCCTGCGCGACTGCGGTTTCGCCGACTTCCGCACCCGCCTGCATCGCTGCGGCCACGGCTTCGGGCTGGGCAACCACGAGCCGCCGTGGCTGGCGGAGGGCAGCACCGACGTGCTGGCCGAGAACATGGTGGTCTCGATCGAGCCGGGTCTCTATGTCGAGAACGCCGGCGGCTGGCGGCACAGCGATACCGTGCTGGTCACGGCCGACGGCCATCGCTGCCTGACGCAGTCGCCGACGCGCCTGGATGAACTCGTGCTGCCGAAAACGACCTGGCGCCACCGCGTCACGAACTGGGTCGTCAAGCGCACCCTGCGGCTGGAGGCCGGCGCGGCGGCCTGAGGCGCCGGACCCTCGCTCCCTTTTCACTGGAGACGACGACATGGACTTCCAAGACATCCTGTACGAGATCCGCAACGGAGTAGCCTGGATCACGATCAACCGCCCGGAGAAGATGAACGCCTTCCGCGGCACCACCTGCGACGAGTTGATCAAGGCGCTGAACAAGGCGGGCTACGACAAGTCCGTGGGCTGCATCGTGCTCGGCGGCGCAGGCGACCGTGCGTTCTGCACCGGCGGCGACCAGTCGGCGCACGACGGCAATTACGACGGCCGCGGCACCATCGGCCTGCCGATGGAGGAACTGCACACCGCCATCCGCGACGTGCCCAAGCCGGTGATCGCGCGCGTGCAGGGCTTCGCGATCGGCGGCGGCAACGTTCTGTGCACCATCTGCGACCTGACCATCTGCTCGGACAAGGCGATCTTCGGCCAGGTCGGCCCGAAGATGGGGTCGGTGGATCCCGGGTACGGCACCGCGTTCCTGGCCCGGGTCGTGGGCGAGAAGAAGGCGCGCGAGATGTGGTACCTGAACAAGCGCTACTCCGGCGCCGAGGCGGTGGCGATGGGCCTGGCCAACGTCTGCGTGCCGCACGAGCAACTGGATGCCACCGTGCAGGAGTGGGCCGAGACGATCTGCGAGCGCAGTCCCACCGCGATCGCCATCGCCAAGCGCAGCTTCAACATGGACACCGCGCACCAGGCGGGCATCGCCGGCATGGGGATGTACGCGCTCAAGCTGTACTACGACACCGAGGAGTCGCGCGAGGGCGTGGCGGCGCTGAAGGAAAAACGCAAGCCGGATTTCCGCAAGTACGCGAAGTAGCACCCGCGCCATGCGGCGCGTCTCCGGCGGCGGCCGCCACGTTCACGCGCTTGTCGGGCGGCCACCTCCCAGGCGCAGGCCGGCGATGTTCATGTTCGCGAGCTCGAACGCCAGGCGCACCTGCGACTCGGCAACGAACAGCCGCAGCCTGAGGGCGCCAGCGATCTCGTCGCAGGCAATGCCCGCGTCGCGGGTGCCCAACAGCGCATTGCGAACCAGCAGCGAAGCCACATCGACGGTGACTCCGCGGCCGACGGCCTCCGAGTGCAGGCGGATCGCGTTGCGACCTTCGGCACGTCCGGCCGTCTCGCCTTGCGCGCCGGGCACGCAGAACCTGCCGTCGCCGAGCCGCAGTTCCCCCGACAGCGCGGTGCGCTCGAACAGCAGCCGCGCCTGCTCGGTGAGCCCCGCGCCCTGCGCCCCGCCGCATTGGCGCAGCAGTCCCTCGCCGAATTCCTGCAGCAGCAGCTTGCCGCGGTCCGCCACCCACGGTCCCAGTGCGGCGCCGCGCCTTTCGAATTCCACCCCTGCCACCGGCGCGGACGGGAACTGGTAGAGATAGCTGCGGCCATTGGGCGCATCGACATAGAGCCCGAGCCGGCTCACGCCCATGCGCGAATCGGGGCCCACGTGCTCCACGGTCGCGGCATTGAAGTCGACCCGTCCCTCGCGGATCGGCACCGTCACGTCGGCGTCGAACAGCAGATGCGCATCGATGATCTCCGCCCGGATCGTGCCGTTGGCATCGGCAAGCGGGCCGAGGCACCAGGGACCGCCGGCCGGCTGACGTGACGTGACGTGGCCGGTCGCCGCTGCGGCGCCATGGACATGCAGCGCGTACGGCTCGCCGCCGGTTGGCCGCGAAGCAACCAGCGGGGCCTGCACCTTCACGCCCGAGAGTTCGGCGCCGGCCGCCTCCAGGGCCTGCAGGCGCGGCCGGCCCGCCTCGATGCGCACCAGCGCCACGACCTTGTGAACGGCAAGGTGTTCGAGCTCGAGCATGAGCGGCCCGGAGGCGACGCGCAGCGAAGCCGCCGTGAGCCTCTGGATGCCGACCTCGAGCGCGCCCTCGCCGGCGGCGCGCAGCGACAAGCCCTCGACCGAGAAGCGATTGCCCGACTCCTGGTCCGCGGGCGCCAGCGCCAGGCCCAGGACGAAGTCGACGATGGAAGCGGCGAGCGGTTTGGACATTCGCGAGATCGTCGCAGCAAACGCCGTGCCCGTGTGCGTCGCGCCGCCCCAGCCTCGGCAGGGGAACGGCGGTGGACGTCGCCGGCCCGCAGTGGGAGACTCTCGCGCGGCTTCCGCCAAGAACCGGGCCGGGCGTCATCGCTGCCCGGCCGCCTACGTCACATCAGTTGGAGAACGCCAGTGGCAAGCAAGAACACGATCTGCCTGTGGTACGACGGCACCGCACTGGAAGCGGCGCAGTTCTACGCCAGGATCTTTCCGGACAGCGCCGTCGGCGCCGTCCTCCGCGCGCCGGCCGACTACCCCGCCGGCAAGGAAGGCGACGTCCTGACGGTCGAGTTCACCGTCCTCGGCATTCCCTGCCTCGGCCTGAACGGCGGACCGGAGTTCAGGCACACCGAGGCCTTCTCGTTCCAGGTGGCGACCGACGACCAGGCCGAGACCGATCGCCTGTGGAACGCGATCGTCGGCAACGGCGGCCAGGAAAGCGCCTGCGGCTGGTGCAAGGACAAGTGGGGGCTGTCGTGGCAGATCACGCCGCGGGTGCTCATGGAGGCGATCTCCGATCCGGACCGCGCGGCGGCCAGGCGCGCCTTCGAGGCGATGATGCCGATGACGAAGATCGACATCGCCGCCATCGAGGCGGCCCGAAGGGGCTGAGGCGCACCGGCTTTTGCGCCTCGGCGGCGGCGGCCTCAATGGTTGGGGTGATCGATCTCGAGCCGCTGGTCGGCGGAATCGTTGACGAGGCCGTGCGACTTCGCCAGGTGCCTTGCCTCGGCCACGGCCTGGGCGCGCGCGTCGCCCGCGGCCTGCGCCTGCGGCTGCGGCGCGCGGTAGTCGATGCCATGCACCCTGGCCAGGTGCTTCGTTTCGGCCGCTGCCTGAGCGGCTGCGCTGCCGGGGGTCTCGGGCTGCGCCACGTCGGCGGCGAAGGCGGCCGATGCGGCCAAGGTCATCGCGGCGATCGCGAGCGAGAGGGTGGAAGTGCGGAGGTTGCTCATGGATTGCTCCTGGTGTGGATCGGTTCCGGATTCGGATGCGATGCGGCCTTGCATCACGGTTCCCACTGTAGGAAGCGCGCCCGTCCGGCGCGCTGACGCGCTCATTACAAATGCGTCATGTGCCTGAGGGAGGCCCACTCATGGAGCACGCCGTCACACCCTTGAACATCAGTCTCCCTTCGGGCACTTCGGTTTCTGCCCTGCTGTGCGCGCCGCCGCAGGCATCGGCGCTGTTCGTGTTCGGGCACGGCGCGGGCGCGGGCATGCACCACCCGTTCATGGCGGACCTTGCCGCGGCGCTGGGCGAGCGCGGCGTCGCCACGCTGCGCTACCAGTTCCCGTTCATGGAGCAAGCCAGCAAGCGCCCGGACGCGCCCGCCGTCGCGCAGGCAGCGGTGCGGGCGGCCGTGGCCGAAGCCGCTGCCCGGCTGCCGGACGTGCCCCTTTACGCGGGCGGCAAGTCCTTCGGCGGCCGCATGACGTCGCAGGCGCAGGCCGCGCAGCCGCTCGGCGTGCGGGGCCTCGTCTTCATCGGGTTCCCCCTGCATCCGGCCGGCAAGCCGGGCACGCAGCGCGCCGAGCACCTGGCCGAGGTGCAAGTTCCGATGCTCTTCCTGCAGGGCACGCGCGACGCGCTGGCGGACCTGGCACTGGTGCGGGCGACGGCGTCGCAGCTGGGCAAGCGGGCGACGCTCCATGTGGTCGAAGGGGCGGACCACTCGTTCCACGTGCTGGTCCGCTCGGGCCGCTCCGATTCGCAGGTGCTGCAGGAACTGGCCGATGCGATGGCGGCGTGGATGTCAAGCTGACACCCGCACCGCGTGCCGGCCGATGCGTGCCTCAGCAGCGCTCCTACAGCAACACCCGCGCTTCCGGAAGTCCCGGCGCGCGTCGCCCGCTCGAACAATGCGCTGTCTTTGCACGAGGCGGATCCCGACCCGATCCGATACCGACATGGCCGATGAAGCAGATCTCGCGTTCGATTCGGAGCAGCGCCACCTGATGCAGGCGCTTGCCGCCCAGCGCCGGCGCAACCAGGGCCTGCAACCGGCCGGCTGCTGCCACCACTGCGGCAACACCGACGGGATCGCGGATCGCCTGTTCTGCGACGTCGACTGCGCCGACGACTGGGAGTACGAGCACCGCCTGCGCAGCCGGCTGGGGTTGCCGGCGCAGACGATGCACTGACGCGGGCTTAGCGCGAGTCCTGGCCGGACCGCTCCTGCGGCTGCTGCTGGTCGCTGCGCTTGGCGGCCTTGCTCTGGCTCACCACCTGGCGCGCCGCCTCGGCGCGCTGCTGCTGGACGGGCTGCTGCCTTTTGCTGTTGTCGGCGTGGCGCGTTCGCTTGCTCATCTTGCTGATCCTGCTGTTTCGAAGCGGACCATCCTAGGCGCAGGCCGCGCCTCCCCAAGCTGGGCAATCAACTGTTTCCAAGGCTCGACCGCGCCGTGCCGCGAAGGCACGGCGACCCAGGACGCAAGACCGGCCGCCCGATGCAAGGGCGGCCGGTGATGGATGCCGCGCCCTTGCGGCGCGGGCGGATCGCTCATCGTGCGGGCAGCGCGGGGCCCATCGCTGCCCAGGCGAGCATCGCAAGCCCGACGAATGGCATCGCGATCACGTAGCCGAGCGCGATGAACGGAGCCGCCGCGACCAGCAGCACCTTCTTCGCGACGCGCAGCGTGGTGGCCAGGCGGCCGGTGTCGACGAAGGTGCGGCCGGCGAACCAGGCCAGCATGCCCAGGCCGACGAAGGGCAGCAGCACGATGTAGAGCAGGCCGACGAACGGCGCCATGAGGAAGAGGGCGACGTTGCGCAGCTGCGTCCAGGTGACGCGCGCTTCGGCGCGACGGGTTGCCGTGCGGCGGGCGACCGGGCGGCGGGCCTTCACGATCATCGCCGGGGTCCAGGCGGTGCCGGTTTCCAGGGCCAATGTGGTGTGAAGCGCTCTCATGATGTTCTCCGGTGGTTGCTCTGGTGAATCTGCTTTCTCGTCACCATCGACAACGCATCAAACGTGCCACACCAAGGCCGGGGGGAAATTTCTTTGCGAATCAACGACTTGGACGCAGGTGCCGGGCCGGCCGGCAACGCGCGCCGGCCGCGAAGTACAGCCGCGCCATGCAGCTGCCGGCGCGCCAGGGCGAAACCGCTTTGAAATCAAGCGCTTGTACCGTGGGCGCGTTCTATACACCAGGCGCCATCGCGCAACTCCGCGGCCTGACGGCCCGGTTGCGTGCGCGCCGGCCGCGCGAGGTGCGGCGCGTCCCCCGGCGCATCCGTTCAGGCCGGTGCTTCGGGAAAGCAGAGATGGATCGACGTGCCGGCCCCGACCCGGCTTTCGATGGCGAGGTCGCCGCCCAGCTGTTCCATCATGCTGTAGGCCTGTGCCAACCCGAAGCCGGTCCCGCCCTCGCCCTTCGTCGTGAAGAAGGGTTCGACGGCGCGCCGCCTGACCTCGTCCGGCATCCCCTTGCCGTCGTCCACGACGGAAACGCACACGAACCGCTGCTGGTGCGAAGCCGCCGTCAGGTGCAGGTCTTCACCCGACGCGCTGCGGGTCCTGATCGTGATGCGGCCTTGCCCTTCGACAGCCTGGCGCGCGTTGACCACCAGATTGATCAACGCCGTCTCGAACTGCGCCCGGTCGAGCCGGCAGGGCCGCGCCAGCGAGCCGGGTTCGAACGCGAGCTTGCAGTGCGGTCCGGCCGCGTGCTCCAGCAATGCCAGCACGGATGCGATGGCGGCATTGGCGTCGCAGTCGACGACCTCGAGCTCGCGCTTGCGGCTGAAGGACATCAGCTGCCTGGTCAGGACGGTGCCGTTGCCCACGGCCCGCTCGGCGCGACCCAGCGCCGCCGCGATCCGCGGATCGGCACCCAGCTTGCGGATGAGGCTGATGTTCGTCGCCAGCACGCCAAGGATGTTCCCGAAGTCATGGGCGATGCTTCCGGTGAGCTGTCCCAGCGCCTCCATCTTCTCGCCCTGGAGCAACCGTTCCTGCTGGCGCTGGCGATCCTGCCGCGCGCGCAGGTATTGGCTGGCCCCCGCCATCATCGCCCCCAGCAGCAGCAGCAATCCCGCGGCACCGACGATCGCCCAGCGCCGCCAGACGGCAAGGTGTTCGCTCATGTCCTGTGCCTGAGCCACCACGAGCGGCACCTCGTCCAGCGCCGCGTAGTTGAAGATGCGCGCATGAGGCCATGGCCCGCTCTGCTCCAGATACGTGCCCCAAGACGCGCGCCCCAGGTGGTCACGGAACAGGGGCGAGCGGGCGTAGCTTTCGCCGACCCTGCCGGAGGTTCCGGGATACTGTGCAATGAGTCGCCCGTCGCGATGGAAGAGGAGGATTTCGCTGCCTTCGGCGACGCCGACCTTCTGGTAGAGATCGGAAAAATAGGCAAGCTGGATCGCAGCGACCGCCACGCCGCGGAAATCCGGTCCCCGGCCGATGCGGTGCGTGACGGCAACGAACCAGCCGGTGCCCGACCGGCTGAGCATGGGCGCCGACACCGGCGTCAGGGGCGCGTCCCCGTCCAGGTACTGGCGGAAGTACGGCCGGTCCGCCAGCGAGACGTCGGGTGTGGCCGGATGGTCCGTGTCGTGCTGGATGAAACCGCTGGGGCCGATGACGAAGATGGCACGGACATAGGGCATGAAAGCGAGGCGCTTGCGCATCTCGTTCCTCAGGCCGGCGTCATGCCGCGCGAGGTTGTCGCGCTCGAGTGTTTTCGCCACTTCGACCAGCACGTTGTCGACGGCACGGAAGGTGTTGGCGGTATGCGCCTGCAGCAGCGCCGTCGTCGCCGCTCCGCGCAGCGTTGCTTCCTGCAGGAGAGCCTGCCGCTCGTTCCACTGCAGCAGGGCGACCACGGCGAGGAGCGCCATCCACAGGCCGAAGGTGGCGGCGAGGATGGCGACGGATGCTCGCGTCGCCCACCGTGGGCGGGAGAGGCCCATCGCAGCTCCTGTTGAGTTCGAGGAATTCTAGAGCGCGGACTTCCGCGCCGCTTGCACCGAAACCTCGGTTACCTTTCGTCGCATTCACCCAGCGACGCCATCGAAGGACACCGTCGCGGCCACCGCGAGAGCCGCGCGGTCACTCCACCAGGATCGCCCTGAAGTCGTTGACGTTGGTGTGCGTGGGGCCGGTGACGACCAGGTCGCCGAGCGCGCTGAAGAAACCGTACGCGTCGTTGCGTTCCAGGAACGCGTCGACCTTCATGCCCTGCGCGTGGGCGCGCTCCAGCGTGTCGGGTGCGACGAAAGCGCCGGCGTTTTCTTCCATGCCGTCGATGCCGTCGGTGTCGGCGGCCAGCGCGAAAACGCCGGGCTGGCCCTGCAGCGCCTGCGCCAGGCCCATGCAGAACTCGCCGGCCCGACCGCCCTTGCCGCGCCCGCCGCCGGCCGGCTGCGGTTTGACGGTCACCGTCGTCTCGCCCCCGGACAGGATCACGCATGGCCGCACGAACGGATGGCCGCGCCTTGCCACGGCGCGCGCCAGGGCCGCCTGCACCTTCGCGACTTCGCGCGACTCGCCCTCCATCTCGTCGCTGAGGACGTAAGCGGCGATGCCGGCGTCGATGGCCGCCTGGGCCGCCGCTTCCAGCGACTGCTGCGGTGTCGCGATCAGATGCACCTCGTGGCCGCTGAAGAGCGGATCTCCCGGCTTGGGCGTTTCCAGCGCGCCCTGTTCCAGCAGGCCCATGATGGCGGGGGGCACGGCGATGCCGTAGCGCTGCAGGATGGCGATCGCGTCGGCGCAACTGGTCGCATCCGGTACCGTGGGGCCGCTCGCGATCACCGACGGATCGTCGCCGGGCACGTCGCTGATCGCCAGCGTCACCACGCGCGCCGGCGCGCAGGCGGCGGCGAGCCGGCCGCCCTTGATCCGCGAAAGGTGCTTGCGCACGCAATTCATCTCGCCGATGTTGGCGCCGGAGTTCAGCAGCTCGCGGTTGATGCGTTGCTTCTCTTCCAGCGTCAGGCCCTCGGCCGGCAGCGTCAGCAGGGCCGAGCCGCCGCCGGAGATGAGGCACAGCACCAGGTCGTCACGCGTCAGGCCCTGGGCCAGTTGCAGGATGCGCTGCGCCGCGGCCAGGCCGGCGGCGTCGGGCACCGGGTGCGCGGCCTCGACGATTTCGATGCGCTGGCGCAGCCCCTCGGGGCGCGGCGGCACGTGGTGGTAGCGGGTCACGACCAGGCCCTCGAGGGGCGCGTCGGCGGGCCACAGGGCTTCGAGCGCCTGCGCCATCGAACCGCCGGCCTTGCCGGCGCCCAGCACGATGGTGCGGCCTTTCGGCGGCGCCGGCAGGAAGGTGCCCATCGAGTGCAAGGGCATCGCGCGGCGTACGGCCACGCGCAGCAGGTGTTCGAGAAAGCCGCGGGGGTCGGCGGCGGGCTGAGGCGCGGTCATGGTGCCTGGTGGTTCGTGTGGAGCGCGCATTGTCACCCGGTCTTCGCTTGCTCCTGCGCCACCCCGACCTGAAGCGGCAATACGCGAAGACGCTGGCTCTGCTGGAGGCCAACCCGCACCGTTCCTCGCTGCGGTTGCACGCCCTGGCTGGAAAGCATCAGGGCCTGCACTCGGTCTCGATCAATCTCTGGTACCGGATCACGCTCGAATTGCTGATCCACGACACGGTCATCACGCCGATCAACGTGGGCGACCACGAAGATGTCTGCTGAGGATCATCGTGGCGCTGGATCCAGCGGACGAAGGCGGCAGGCTCGGCCCGCCGCCACCGTCACTTCTTCGCGCCGAAGTTCAGGCGCGAGGCGCCTTCCGTGTAGAGCTTGACCTTGTCCTTCATGAAGCCGTCCATCTCCTCGACGCCGACGTTGATCAGCTCGAAGCCGCTCTTGGCCGCCAGCTCCTTCATTTCCGGATCGTTGTTCAGCGCGCGCCACAGGTCCGAGACCTTCTTGCGCGCTTCCGGCGACGTGCCCTTGGGCACGCCGATGCCGCGGTAGGCGCCGTCCACCCAGTCCACGCCCAGTTCCTTGAAGGTCGGCACGTCGGGCATCAGCGGATGGCGCTTGTCCATCGCCACCGCCAGCGGGCGCATCTTCGTCTTGTTGTTGATCGCGAACGGCACGTACGTCATCGCGCCGGACACCTGCTGGCCGAGCACCGCGGTGGCCATGTCGCCGGTGCCCTTGAACGGCACGTAGATGGTCTTGATGCCGAAGGCGGCATTCAGGCGCTCGTGCGCGGCGTGGTTGGCCGAGTTGGAGCCGGAGCCGCCCAGGCTCAGCTTGCCGGGATCGGCCTTTGCCGCCTTGACGAAGTCCTGGAAGTTCTTGATCGGGCTCTGCTCGTGCACCACCAGGATGTCGGGCGTGTAGTGGAACCAGAACGCGGGCGTGATGTCGCCGGTCTTGTACTGCACCTGGCCTTCGATCGGCTGGAACACGATGTGCGGCAGATTGATGCCCACGACGTTGGAACCGTCGGCGGGCAGCTGGTTCATCTGCGTCCACATCAGCGCGCCGCCGGCACCCGCCTTGTACTGGATGATGGTGTCGATGGCCGGGCACTTCTTCTTGAGCACCACCTGCTGGTGGCGCGCCGACAGGTCGGACTCGCCGCCGGGCGGGAAGGCCTGGAAGTACAGGACGTTCTTCTCGGGGCAGGCCTGCGCCATCGCGGCGGGCGCGGCGGCCAGGCACAGGATGCCGATCAACTTGCTGATGCTGACTTTCATGCTTTTGTCTTCCTTGAGTGAATGAGGGCGCGCCCAGGCGGCGCGCTTGCAGTCATTTGAGCGCAAGCTGCGCACAGACCGCATCGGTGACTTCCTGGGTGGTGGCCCGGCCTCCGAGGTCGCGCGTGTGCAGTTTCGTATTCGCCGTCACGCGTTCGATGGCCGCCATCAGGCGCGCCGCGGCGGCCTGCTCGCCGATGTGCTCCAGCAGCATCACGCAGCTCCAGAAGGTCCCCACCGGATTCGCGAGTCCCTGGCCCATGATGTCGAAGGCCGAGCCGTGGATCGGCTCGAACATGGAGGGATAGCGGCGCTCGGGATCGATGTTGCCGGTGGGCGCGATGCCCAGGCTGCCGGCCAGGGCGGCGGCCAGGTCGCTCAGGATGTCGGCGTGCAGGTTGGTGGCGACCACGGTGTCCAGCGACTTGGGCCGGTTGACCATGCGCGCCGTGCAGGCATCCACCAGTTCCTTGTCCCACTTGACGTCGGGGAACTCCTTCGCAACCTGCACCGCGATCTCGTCCCACATCACCATCGCGTGGCGCTGCGCGTTGGACTTGGTGACCACCGTCAGCTGCTTGCGCGGGCGCGACTGGGCCAGCTTGAACGCGTAGCGCATGATCCGCTCGACGCCGGCGCGGGTCATCATGCTGACGTCGGTCGCCACCTCGATCGGGTGTCCCTGGTGGGCGCGGCCGCCGACGCCGGCGTATTCGCCCTCGGAGTTCTCGCGCACGATCACCCAGTCCAGGTCGGCGGGCTCGCACCGTTTCAGCGGTCCGTCGATGCCGGGCAGGATGCGCGTCGGCCGCACGTTCGCGTACTGGTCGAAGCCCTGGCAGATCTTCAGGCGCAGGCCCCACAGCGTGATGTGGTCGGGGATGTCGGGGTCGCCGGCCGAGCCGAACAGGATCGCGTCCATGGGTTTCAGCGCCTGCAGGCCGTCGGCCGGCATCATCTCGCCGTGCTCGCGGTACCAGTCGGCGCCCCAGCCGAAGGTGCTGAATTCGAAGCGGAAGTCGCGCTGGCTCTCGGCCAGCGCCGCCAGCACGCGCTGGCCGGCCGGGATCACTTCCTTGCCGATCCCGTCGCCGGGGATGCAGGCGATGCGGTAGCTCTTCATGTCTTTGGTTCCTCAGGGGGTTGCTCTCGGAGCGCAATCTACCCCTGGCCGCCGGGCAAGAACCGGCGCTACAGTGATGTCATTGTTTCCTGGAATTCAACAATGACCACGACCGTCAACGCCCCGTCCGAGATGGCGTTCTTCAGCCTGCTGGCGCGCTGCGGCGGCCTGTCGGCCGCAGCGCGCGAACTGGACCTGTCCACCGCCGCCGTCAGCAAGCGGCTGGCGGCGCTGGAGGCGCGCCTGGGCGTGCGCCTCCTGGCGCGCACGACGCGGCGCGTGAGCCTCACGCCCGAAGGCGAGCTGTACCTGGCGCAGGCGCGCCGCATCCTGGCCGAGATCGACGACATGGAGCGGCTGGTCGCCGGCTCGCAGGCCGCGCCGCGCGGGCTGCTGCGCATCAACACGACGCTGGGGTTCGGGCGCAGCCACGTCGGCCCGCTGCTGTCGCAGTTCGCCCGCCAGCATCCAGAGGTGCAGGTGCAGTTGCAGCTGACGGTGGACCCGCCGCCGCTGACCGAGGATGCGTTCGACGTCTGCCTGCACTTCGGCGAGCCGCCCGATGCCCGCGTGATCGCGCGCCTGATCGCCCCCAACCGGCGGCTGCTGTGCGCCTCGCCGGCCTATCTCGCGAAGCATGGCACGCCGAAGTCGCCGCACGACCTGGCCCAGCACAGCTGCATCCTGATCCGGCAAGGCGAACAAGGTTATGGCGTGTGGCGGCTCTCGTCGGGCCGGCGCACGGAAACCGTGAAGGTGCGCGGGCCGCTGTCCACCAACGATGGCGAGATGGCCGTCGCCTGGGCGCTGGCCGGCCATGGCATCGTGATGCGCGCCGAATGGGACATCGCCCGCTACCTGCGCAGCGGCCGGCTGCGGCAGGTCCTGGAGCAGTGGCAGACGCCCCCGGCCGACATCTACGCGGTCTATCCGCAGCGGCACCAGACGTCGGCCCGGGTGCGCGCGTTCGTCGACCTGCTGGCAGCGCATTTCGCCAAGTCGTCGACCCGGGCGGCGGGACTGGTCGGCGCCTGGTAGCCGGTTTCTTGATATTTGCGAAGGCTGCCGCAGCCGCGCCGAACGGGCGGACCGGCCGTCCGTTCACATCGTCAGGCTGGCGAGGGTCGCCATGCCCCCACCCTTTTGGAGACCTGAGACATGAACGCACAGAAACTGCACCTCCTGGCCGTGGCCGCCGCCGTGGCCGCTTCGTTCGCGATGGCCAGCACGCCGGCCCTCGCGGCCGGCGCCAAGGCCGAGCACGACCACCACGCCGCGGCGCCCGCCAGGCTCTCGCTGGACCATGGCAAGAAGTGGGGCACCGACGAGGCCCTGAGGACCGGCATGGAGCGCATCCGCAACGCGGTGGAGCCGCAGCTGGCGGCCGCCCACGCCGGCAAGCTGTCGCCCGCGGACTATGCGGCGCTGGCCGGCAAGGTGGAAAATGAAGTCGCCGGCATCGTCGGCAACTGCAAGCTGGAGCCGAAGGCCGACGCCATGCTGCACCTGGTGATCGCCGACCTCGGCGCCGGCACCGACGCGATGGCCGGCAAGGCGAAAAAGGCCAAGCCGGAACAGGGGCTGGTGAAGGTGGCCAGCGCCGTCAACAACTATGGACGCTATTTCGAGCATCCGGGGTTCAAGCCGATCCACCTGGGTCACTGACCCGGCAGCGGGCACCGCGCCACGAGCGGCGCCCGCCCTCGGCGTGCCGGCCGCGGGGGAGCATGGCGCGGCCTGAACTCACCCCCGGCGTCTTCCTGTCCGCGGTGCCGCTGTTCAAGGCGCTGGACCAGGCCGGGCTGGCGCGCCTGGCCGCCGTCACCACCCGTCGTTCCCTCAAGCGCGGCGAGCGCGTGTTCAGCAAGGGCGACCTGCCCACCGGCATGTACGTGGTCGTGTATGGCGAGGTCCGGCTGCTGGCGCGCCGCGCGGGGCGCGAGCGGCTCACCGGCGTGGTGGGGGCGGGCCGCGCCTTCGGCGAGCCGGTGATGTTCCTGGAGCGGCCGGCGGTGGTCGATGCCGAGGCCGCCACCGACGCGCTGGTGCTGCACGTGCCCAAGGAAGCCGTGTTCGAGGAGATCGAGCGCAACCCGGTCTTCGCGCGCCGCATGATCGCCGGGCTGGCGCAGCGCATCGAGGCGATGGTGCACGAGGCCGAGCGCCAGGCGATGGGCAGCGGCCGCGACCGGCTGATCGACTACCTGCTGCGCAACGCCGGCGCCGACGCCGGGCCCGCCCTGGTGCATCTGCCGGCGGCCAAGGCCGCCGTCGCATCGCACCTGCACCTGACGCCGGAACACTTCTCGCGCATCCTGCACGAGCTGGCCAGCGACGGCCTGCTGGAAGTCAAGGGCCGGCGCATCGAGGTGCGCGACCTGCAGCAACTGGCCAACGCGGCGGGCAAGCGCGAGCCGGAGCGCAAGGGCAACTGAAAAACCGGGGTTGCCGCGACCGGCGCTCAGGGCTTGCGGGCGGCAGGCAGTGCCAGCCTGGCACGCTGCTCCGCGGCGCGAATGGCCGCCGTGAGTTCGCCGTGGCGCGCGGTCCCGCCGGGCAGCCGCTCGAGCAGGCGTTTCCAGTGGGCCGCGGCGCCGGCGAAGTCCTTCGCCTCCCAGGCCGCGCTGCCTGCAAGGTCCAGCGCCGTCGCATGCCGCGGATCGAGCGCCAGCGCCTTGTCGACCAGCTCCATCGGTCTTCCCGCCAGCGTGCCGCCCTGTTGCATGCCGACCGCCTCGGCGTACTCGGCCCAGACGTCGGGGTCGCGCACGGCCTTGGAGTTCGGCAGGCCCAGCGCCTTCTCGTAGCCGGCCGCCGCCAGCTCGACGCGTTGCGCCTCCATGTCGAGCCGGGCCTTGAGGACCAGCGCCCGAACGTCGTCTGGATGGCGCTGCAACTGCAGTTCCAGCTGCGCGTAGAGATTGCCGGGCACCAGTGGCCCAGCCTGGGCCTGCAATGCGCGTTCGACTTCCAGCGCCAGCGCGCTGGCGTCCTGGACATCCGCCCCGGCAGCGCCCTCGCGTTGCACGAGGACCATGGCGGCGGCCGCGAGCGCGAGCCCCGCCAGCGCCACACCCCGGCGCAGCCCGGAGCGCCGCGCACCAGTGGCGGCGAGCCGGAGCAGCGACGCGGAGGGCGCGGCCATGCTACTTCGCCGCCGGCGCGGCCACCGGCACCATGGCGGCGGGGCCGGCCGCGGCTGCAGCCGGAGCCGGCGCGGCGCTTGCCGAGCCCTGCGCGCGGCGCTTGGCCATCGCGTCGTCCAGCAGCTTGATACCAGCCTGCGAGATCGTCATGCCCTTGTTGATGGATTCCTCGAACTGCTGCGGGTTGTGGAAGTGCCCGCCGTTGGCGGCCGACCAGAACTCCCAGTGGATATGGGCCTCGGAGTGCTTGGTCCGCGCTTCCGCCAGCACGGCGGGTTCCACGCCCATGTTCTGCGCCGCCTCGTACTTGTCGATCAGCCGGGTCAGCCAGAACTCGGCCTTGCGCATCTTGCCCACCCACTTGTTCTTCAGCGAGTCGATGCTGTAGAGCGCCTGCTTCTCCGTCCAGCTCTTGTGGCAACCCAGGCACGCGTCCTTGACGTAGTGGCGCGGCGAGGTCTGCCAGTGCGACGTGTACTGCTTGCCGGTCTTCGGGTCCTTGGCCTTGGGCATGTGGCAGGTCGCGCAGTCCGCCCCCTGCTTCTGGTGGACGCTGTTGTAGAACACCTCCACGTCCGGGTGCTGGCCCTTCCACAGGGTGGCGCCGGTGACGGCGTGCTTGAAGTCGCCGAACCGCAGGTCCTTGTAGTGCTGGCCGATGTCGTTCACGCTCTTGAGCGGGAAGTGGTTGGTCCGCTGGTCGTCCATGCCGATGGCCTGGCCGGTGACCGGATCGAACCCGGGATTGCAGTTGTATTCGACGTGGCACTGCGCGCACTGCAGCTTGGCGTCATAGCGGCTGAGCGTCGCGATCTTGCGCGTGAAGCCGCGCTCGCCCAGCTCCTTGATCTCGATCTTGGCGCCCTTGGGGTCCTTGTGCCACAGCGTGTCCTTTTCGGGGCGCGACAGGGCCTGGATCAGGCCGTCGCGGATGATGCGCGGCCCGGCGCTGTGCGGGTCGTGGCAGAAGTTGCAGTTGAGCGCGTGGTTGGTGTCCTTGACGAACTCGTTCACCTTGGACAGGCGGCTCCACTTCGCTTCGGGCTTCGGGTCGCCCATGTACGCCCAGTCGAGGATGTGGTCGGACGTCTTGCACGACATGCACACCGGGTTGGCCGCGGCGGCCGTGCCCGGCTTGAACGCCTTGTGCGGCTCGCCCGGGAATTCGTCCTTCAGCACGTCCCAGATCCTGAAGTTTCCGCCCATGCGGGTGAGCCCGGCGCGGCCTTCCTTGTTGACGAACCGGCCACCGAACGCCCGGTCGACCACCAGCTGGTCATACAGCGCGAAGGCATGCGATCTCGGCTCGTTGTGCTCGCGCGTGAAGCCGTGCGGCGCCAGCGCCTTGTCCAGCGCCCCGCCGGCGGCGACGGCCTTTTCCTTGTGCGCCGCCTTCTCCGTGTTCATGGTGTACATGGTGCGGAACTGGTTCTTGTGGCAGTTGCCGCAACTGGCAGGATCGTTGTTGGTCACCGGACGGCCCTTGCCGGCTTTGCGGTGCGCCTCCAGGCCGCTGTGGCAGGAGTCGCAGCCCACCGACTTGTGCTGGCTCTTCTCGTGGAACTCCTGGATCGCCTCGTGGCACTCGTAGCAGTCCTTGGCGTTGTAGGCCTTGGCTTTCTGCGCATAAGCGGCCGGGGCGCCGGCCAGCAGCGCCAGCGCCGCCGCCAGGCCGAGCATGGCCCGCCAGAATGAGGAACCGAACCAACGAAACATGCTTCTTCTCCTGTTGATCGCGATCGGGGTTCTGTCCTCTTGCGGCCGGGAATCCTCCGCCGCCGAGGTGGCGGCACGGGCGCCGCAAGGGGAAAATCCCCGAGGTCAACTGGATTCTGTGAATGAGCAAAAAGCTCAAGTTTGATGGCCGTCAAAACTTGCAGAGCGACTGCACCTTCGCAGCCCGCACTGGCTCCGACCGTGGTGCCGATGCAGACAGCGCCGCAGCAGCCACGCAGCGTTTCGGGCGGGCGCGGAACGCGCGTTGTTATCCGAGCAGCGCCCACCCCGCCGCGGCCGACAGCGCCACCACGAACACCGGGGACAGCCGCGCGTACACCAGCAGCCCGAACGCTGCCAGCGCGATGCCGAATTCCGCGCGGCCATGGATCGCGCTGGTCCACACCGGGTCGTACAGCGCCGACAGCAGGATGCCGACCACCCCGGCGTTGACGCCGGCCATTGCCGACTGCACCGCGTCGCGCTGGCGCAGCTCGTCCCAGAACGGCAAGGCGGCCACCAGCAGCAGGAAGGCCGGCACGAAGATCACCACCAGGAACACCAGGCCGCCGGTCCAGCCTTGCAGCGGGCTGTCCGCCACGGTGCCGAGGTAGGCGGCGAACGTGAAGAGCGGGCCAGGCACGGCCTGCGCCGCACCGTATCCCGCCAGGAAGTCGGCATTGCTCACCGCGCCGCCCGGCACCACCGTCGCCTGCAACAGCGGCAGCACGACGTGGCCGCCGCCGAAGACCAGCGCGCCGGCGCGGTAGAAGCCGTCGACCAGCGCCCACAGCGCCGAGCCGGTCGCAGTGGCGATGACGGGCAGGCCTGCCAGCAGTACCAGCAGCAGCGTCAGTGCGGCCACGCCGGCGCCGCGCGGGACGCGATACCCGGCATGGGCCATCGGCTGCTGGTGCGGCACCCGGACCAGCCGCCAGCCGACCAGCCCGCAGGCGAGGATCGCGCCGACCTGCCCGATCGCCGACGGCAGCGCCAAGGTGAGCAGCGCGGCGAAGATCGCCAGCCCGGCGCGCGCGCGGTCCGGGCACAGCGACTTGGCCATGCCCCACACGGCCTGCGCCACGACGGCGACGGCGGCCACCTTCAATCCCTGCACGGCGCCCGATGCGGCGAGGCCGCCCCAGCGCGCGATGCCGTACGCAAAGGCGATCAGCACGAAGGCGGAAGGCAGCGTGAAACCCAGCCACGCCATCGGCGCGCCGGCCCAGCCCGCCCGCGACAGGCCCAGCGCCATCCCGACCTGGCTGCTGGCCGGCCCGGGCAGGAACTGGCACAGGGCGACCAGGTCGGAATAACTGCGGTCGTCCAGCCAGCGCCGGCGCTCGACGAACTCGGTGCGGAAGTAGCCGAGGTGGGCCACGGGTCCGCCGAACGAGGTCAGCCCGAGGCGCAGGAAGGCGAGCAGCACCTCCAGCGGCGTGCCCCGGACCGGTTGCGCCGGCGTCGCGGCGTGCGCGTCAGGGCTGGCGACGGGCGGGGTGGCTGTCAAGTCGGCGCGCTCCGTGCAACGAGGAGGCGCCAGTGTGCCAGAGCCACGACGCGCTCCCGCCGGCGTGCGGCTGCCGGCTTCCCGTATGTGGTGGCCGGCGGGGGCGCCTTTTCCGGGATTGAGACGCGCGGGCGTGCATTGCTCACGCACCGGTGGCGTTTGCCCCCGCTTGCGCCCTTTGCGCCGGCGGCCCGGAACTTGCATTGCCTGAGCCACGAACACTGGCGCGGTCCCGCGCGGCCGCGAAGAGCGATGCCCAAGCGAATCATTCTCGCGTGCGTACTGTCCGTGGCGGCGGCCTGGTGGGGACCGGCGACCGCGCACGGAACCAACGAACACGGCGTGCCGACGATCGCCGCGCCCGCGGAGCAGGCCGCCGGTCCGGCAGCCGACGTCCCGCCGGACCAGGGCACCCCCGCGCCGGCCGCAGCGAGCGCCGACGAAGCCGGCGCGGACGCCGAAAACGTGATGATCCATCCCGGCCTGCCCGGCGAATGGATCCAGGCCGCCGCCATCGTGATGGCCCTCATCGCGTTGTGGTCGCTGCTGGCCCGCCCGGCCAGCGACGCGCCGCCGCGCAGCTGGAATCTCGCGCGCATGCCGCTCGTCGGCCGCCTCGTTCGCTTCCTGAACGGCAGTCCTTATCCGCTGCTCGCGGCGCGCCTGGCCTCCGTGAGCGTTTTCCTGGTGGTGATCGCGGCAGGCTTCTTCGGCACCGTCCATCCCGAGCACAACATCGCCACCGCCTTCGTGTGGAACATCTGGTGGCCGCTGGTGATCGTCGCGGTGTTCTTCATCGGCTCGGCCTGGTGCGCCGTCTGCCCCTGGGACACGCTGGCCAACTGGATCGTGCGCCGCAGCTGGTGGAAGCGGGTCACGCCGCACCCGGGCCTGAACCTGAAGGTGCCGCGCGCCCTGCAGAACGTGTGGATCGCGCTGCTGATGTTCATGGGCCTGAGCTGGCTGGAGCTGGGCGCCGGCGTCACCGGCAAGCCACTGCTGACGGCGGCGCTCGGCATCGTCATGCTGGTGCTGTCGGTCGTGTTCCTGCTGGTGTTCGAGCGCAAGGCCTTCTGCCGCTACGCCTGCCCCGTCGGCCGCACCGTAGGTTTCTATTCGCGGCTGTCGCCGATCGCCGTGCGCCCCATCGCCCAGTCCACCTGCGACGGCTGCAAGACCATGGAGTGCTACCACGGCTCGGAGACCATCGAGCCCTGCCCCAGCCGCCTGGTGGTCGGCCGCTTCAGCGAGAACACCTTCTGCCTGTCGTGCGGCAACTGCGTGCTGAGCTGCCCCGAGAAGAACGTGTCCTGGCGGCTGCGCACACTGGACACCGAGGCCAGGAAAACCGGCACGCCTGGCTGGGACGCCGCCTGGTTCATGCTGGCGCTGCTGGGAATCACCAGCTTCCACGGCATCACGATGATCCCGCAGTGGTCGGAGTGGGTGGTGACGATGGGCACCGCCATCGGCGAAACGGGACACCTGTTCCTGAGCTTCGCGGCCGGCATGGTCGCTTCGTCCGCGCTGCCGGTCGCGTTGTACGGGGCCATGATCGCGCTGGCCAACGTCGGCGGGCAAGGCGCCGCGTCCTACCGCAAGCTGTTCGGCGGCTTCGCCTTCACCGCCCTGCCGCTCGCTTTCGCCTATCACCTCGCGCACAACATGGACCACCTGCTGCGCGAAGGCGGCGACGTGCTGCGCGTGATCGCCAACCCGTTCGGCCTCGGCGCCAGGCCCCTGACCAGCACCGAACGCCACGACCTGATGATGGCCGTGGTGATGCCCGAGAACGTGACGTTCACGATCCAGGCCGGCCTGATGGTGCTGGGTTTCTGGCTGGCGGTGCAGATCGCCCGCTACCAGGCGCGCCGCCTGCTGCCCGCCAGCGGCGGCGTCGCTACCCGCCTCAGGTTGCTGCCGCTGCTGGCGTTCTTCGCGCTGGTGACGGCGGCGAACTTCTGGCTCATGGCGCAGGACATGGAGATGCGGTTCTGACGCCGGCCGGCCCCCGAGGCGCCGGGCCGGCTTAGGCGAAGCGCCTAAGGCCGCTAAGGAACTCCCGGAGGGCGCGCTTGTATCTGAATGCGTTAATTGCAACAGGTAAGAAGATGTTCACGTTCGCAGGAAGTCCGTTGCAATGACCACCATCCGCGATCTCTGGTGCATCGTGCGAGGCCACAAGAGCCGGTTCAGCCCCAGGGCCCCCGCCTCCTGCGAGCCTGCGAGAGCGCGGCGCCGCGCGGTCCCCGACGCACCCCAACAAGTGGCCGGCCTCGACCTGGAGGCTCCCGCCATGGCGCAGCCGGACCTGGCGCTGTTGCACACCGGCGGCGAGAAACTGCTGGAGGCGGCGCGCGCCCTTGGCCGGACGCCAGCCCTGGCCGTGATGCAGGTCGACGACCTGCCGGAACTCGAACTCGTCTTCGGCCGTCCCGGCGTCGACCGGGTCCTGCAGGCCATCCAGTCCGGACTCACGCGGGTTGCCGCCGGGCAGGGTCTGGTCGTTCGAACCGCCGCCGACACGTTCGCACTGCTGACGGCGGGCGGCGGCGCCGGAGCGGCCATCGCCGCCCTCCAGGCGCGATTCGGCAAGCCCTGCACGATCGAACTCGGGTTCGGCCGCGACGAGATCCTGGTCGTGCCAGACGTCATGGTCCATCCGGTGGGCCCGCAGGACTCGGTGGCGCAGGTCTACGCCGACCTGTGCCGCTACGTCGCGAAGGCGCGCAAGCACCGCCAGGCCATCCTGGGTTGCGTGCCGCAGCAGGTGGCGTGCGACAGCGCGGCCAGCGCATCGCCGATCCATCTCGCAACGTCCGCAGCCGCGCCCCGGTACATCCCGCCGCTGCCGGCGACCATCCCGGTTCCGCTCGCCCTGCACTGACGCACACGGCCGGCCGGCGTTTCACGCCCCTCGGCCAGCGGCTTGCCTAGCTGTCGGCCGTCGCCGGCGAGCGGCGGCGGTAATGCTGCCGCCCCGTCATCGAGCACACCACTTCGCCGTGCTGGTTCAACACGTCCCAGCGGAACTTGACCGTGCCGCGGGCCGGGTCTTTCTGCGACGGAGCCTGTTCCAGCACGACCGAATGCAGCCGCAGCGCGTCGCCCGGCCGCACCGGCTTGAGCCAGCGCAATTCGTCCAGCCCGGGCGATCCGATGCAGGAGGTCTCCAGCAGGTAGCCGTCGCACATCAGCCGCATCGCCACGGCGCAGGTCTGCCAGCCGCTGGCGATCAGGCCGCCGAAGGGCGACGACTTCGCGGCCTCTTCGTCGGTGTGGTACGACTGCGTGTCGTATTCGCGGGCGAAGGTCGTGATGTCCTGCGCCGTCAGCGTCCGCGGCGGCGATTCGTAGCGCCAGCCCGGCGTGAAGTCTTCCCAGTAGTACCTGACGGGTTTCATCCGCATGCCTCCGTATCGTTGGCGAGTGGTTTCATGCCGGGCGTCTCACGCGCCGAACGCATCGATGTGGCGCTGCACGTACTGCGACAGTTTCTCCCACACCGACGCATCGCCCGTGATGCGCTCGCCGAGGCTGGCGAACCGCGGGTCGACGCGCATCTTCTCCAGCCATACCTGGCGCAGTTCCTCGAAGAAATGCGGCTCGCCGAACGGGAACATCAGCGCCGACGCCTCGATGCAGGCCGCGGCCGATTCCGCGCCGATGCGGCGGTAGGCCTGCACGAACACCTCGTACGCGGGATTGTTCGGAAAGTCGGTTTCGAAGAAGTATTCGAGGCCGCCGCTGTCGATCATGGCCTGGGCCATCTCGACCAGCAGCAGTGTCTGCAGCGGCAGCGGCAGCGCCTCCAGGTCGCCGCCGGCCGCCGCGAGGCGCGAGACCGCGTAGTCGTACGGCTTGCCGAGCGGGGAGTCGGTCATGCGCCGCGCACCTACCCCGGCTTGCGCTGGCGCTCGAACTTGCGCCAGTACTGGAACTCGTCCTCGTGCAGCTCGATGTCGAGCTCCATCACCCGCGCCTGCAGCCGCTCCTGCGCCTCGGCCACCGCCCGGTTGTAGACCAGCGGCCCGATCTCCTCCAGGAAGAACGACAGGAGCCCGCCGGCGGCGATGTTGCCGATCGGCTCTTCCATGTTCTCCCTGAAGTACCGCTCGATCGAGGCGATGGCCTCCTTGCGCGCTTCCTTCGGTATCTCGATGGCCATGCTGCTTTCCGGAGGGGTTACGTCCTGCCGCACCGTTGCGGCTCGCTGCGTTGCCGGCAAACCTTTGCCGAGGCGGCGAGCATGGTCAATCTACCATCACCGAAGGCTCAGTCGTCGTGGTCCTGGCGCTCGCTGGCCACGATGCGCCCGCCGCGCGCTGCCACCTCGAGCTTCAGCGGCGCTTCGCCGCGCGACTTCACGGTGACCTTGTACACCGGTAGCGCCGAGCGATCGTCCAGGCGCGCGCGAACGGCGCGTCCGTTGCCCATGGACTCGGCGATCACGACGGCCTGCGCCATCGTCAGCTGCGCCTGCGGCGCCTGGATCTCCAGGGGTTGCACTTCGGCCATCGCGGAAAGCGACAGCGCGACGGCGGGAATGGCGAGGACAAGACGGTTCATGGGACGGTTCCTTTGCAGACGGGCGAGCAATGTGCCCACCCTGAGGGGAAGCATCCGCACGGGGACTTACCGGATTCTTAACACCGCGCCGCGCGTAGGATCCGCACTTCGACCCAGGGAGAGTCATCATGAACAAGCTGTCTTGCGCGCTGGCGACGACCCTGGCCCTGGCCATCGCGCCTGCGGCGGCGCAGCAACCGGCGCCGCCCTACGACGCCGAGCTGGCGGCACGGGCGGGCGCCGACGAGCGGGGCATGCGCGGCTACGTGCTGGTCGTGCTGAAGACCGGACCGTCACGGGTGCCGGACGGCCCCGAGCGGGACGAGATGTTCCGCGGGCACTTTGCCAACATGAAGCGGCTGTCGGACGAGGGGAAGCTGGTGCTGGCGGGCCCGTTCGACGGCGTGGACGGCTGGCGCGGCCTGTTCGTGTTTGCCGTCAAGGACATCGACGAAGCCAGGCAGCTCGCGGCGAGCGACCCCGTGCTGGCGAAAGGCGAGATGGTGGCCGAGTACCACCAGTACTACGGCTCGGCGGCGCTGATGCTGGTGCCGCAGCTGCACCAGAAGCTTTCGAAAAAGCGGAATTAGACGAAGCCCAGGCTCGCGTAGGCGGCGCCCGGTAACGACAGGCGCAGGCCAAGCCACAGGATTGCCTTGCGCCGTGTCGTCATGGGCAGCCTGACCGTTCGCGCGCGGCGGCCGTCGGCGCCGCAGGGAGAACCGCTGGCTCGTGCACGGCCGCATGGGTGGCCGCGCGCCGGGAAGCCCGCTCCGCGGGCGCGAGCACTTCGCGCTGCAGCCAGATCCGGAACCGGATCGTCGCGTCGGACCGGCTGCGCGCCAGGTAGCCATCCAGCGAGCTCGCCTGAAAATACAGTTCGCGCTCGCCTTCCGGCCGCGCGATCGCGTCCGGCGCGATTCGCACCAGGACCTGCTCTCTCGGGAAGTCGGGGACCAAATCCCGGATATCGCGCAACCGGACCCAGCGAGTTCCGGACAGGTCCTCCTGGATCCTGACGCGGTGTCCCTTGTACGCGAAGTAATTGCCCTGGATGTCGCGACAGGCGACTTCCTTCACTGCCCGGAACGAAGCGCCGAGGAACGACGCGACGAGCGGCGCCAGCGCCACGGCGACGAGGGGCGACGTGAGCACGACGGCAACGGCCAGGCCGAGGCCGGCGCTGGATCTCCAGCCGAGGAGCCACACGAGCGCCGCGGCGACCAGGAGGGCAACGGACAACAGGAGTTGGTTTCGCACGTCAGCGGCCCGGTGATGAAGGCCATCGCGCCTTACGTCGCAACGGCATATTCGATCGCCCAGAAGTACTGCCACTGGTGGAACTCGAAGTCCGTGCCGATTCCCCCGATCGCCTCACTCAACTCCAGATGGGACGGGAAATTCTTCAGCACGCGATGAGTCGATCCATCGGCAAGATGCCGCATCTGATACGTATTGCCCTGTGCGTCGCGCCCGGAAATGGGCGTGCTGCTGCACTCGACGAACCGGTTGTCGAGGAACACGACTTTGGCGCCTGGCACCAGCGCCCGGTGCAGATGGGTCAGAAACTCGCGGACCCGGTCCTTGGGAATGTGGGAGAACCAGAACCCGGCGAAAGCGGATTGGAAGCCGTGAGCGGCGGCCGGCAACCGGTAGGCATCGCCAACCACGAATTCGACGTCCCCTGGTGCAACGCGCGTCCGCGCGATCTGCAGCGTCTCGGGAGAGGCATCGACGGCCAGCATGCCCGAAGCCACGGGCGCCAGGTACCGGGTCCAGTAGCCCGTGCCGCATGCGACTTCGAGGACGGACCTGCCCGCGAACCGGGGCGGCAGCCATCTGCGGATGGCATCCAGGTCGGCCTGCCGCTCCGGCTTGAGATAGACGCGGTCGTACTCGGGCGCCCGTGCTGCGTAATAGTCATGCATCAGTCGGTCTGGCTGCGGCTCGGCGCTGCTCCGCTCATGTTTCGGAGCGATCCCGGTGATTCCCCGCGCTGCCTTCGAGAGTGCTCCCGCATCCGGTCTGCGCATTGATGCCATCGTCAGGACCCACTGCTCGGGGTACTTGCAAACTCCAGATAGCGGTAGTGCGTCTTGTCTGCTACTTCGTGCGGGGCGACTTGAAGGAGCAGGGGAGACGACACCGAGAATCGATACTTCGATTCGCCGAGCCGTTGCCAGGACCCGCGGGTGACAACCGACGTCCGGTGCAGCCAAAATGGCATCCCGAAACGCTGCACCCCGAGCAACACGCCTTGTTGGGAATAGGTTGACACCTTGAGCACAGGTCTATCCGGGCTACCGGTGGCAATGAATGTCAGAAGCCGGCCTGCCCCCTCGTCGCAGTAGTAGTCGAAGGCCGCGTTGTCCGGGGTCACGTGGCCCAGCACGACCGGATCCGCCCCGCTTTCGGCGGCGATGACGGCGGCATAGGTCCGCCCGCCGTGGTCCCCGAACTCCATGTTCGAGATGACCATGCCGCAGGCCTCGATCCTGTTGGCCTCACGATCGATCTTGATGCCGCGCCTGCGGCTCTCGAGTACGGCCGACAGGTACGTCGATGCAGCGATCGGCTTCAACGACTCCCTCTCAAGCCGGAAGGCAAGTGTCGGCGACGCTCCCTCAGCCGTGTTCAACGTCCCGAGACCCAAGGCCTCATCGAGAAAGCGGGTGAGCTCGTGATGAAGGTAGACGGGGGTATTCCATCCGAGCAGTCGCCGCAGCATGTTGTCATGGAAGATGCTCAGCCCAAGCTTGTCACCGATGGCCACGCCAGGAAAGGGACGCGGCAGGGGGAACGTGCGATGAAACTCTCCCGCCAGTTGTCCTGGCGCCGCCTCGACGCGTATGTTCAGTCGGCTCCAACCATCGGCGCTGGTGCGTTTCACGACAAGCCGGGGATACAACGAATGGCCGATGATCAGCTCACGTCCTCGCGCAGCAAGCAAATCCTCGAGATCGATCGTCGCGGCAGCGTTGATCAGTGCTCTTCCGGGAGAGATGCGCGCGCCATATCGCGTTTCAGCAGTGACAAACACCACCGGGCCTGCCGCGGCGAGGAACGGGTTCGTGTCCCCGTGCAATGCCACAGGCTGGCCCCGTGCCAGGTTCAATGACTTGTGAACGACGACCTGCGGACGCAGCAGGCCCTCCGCGCCCGACAGGTGCTGAGGAAGACGAGCCAATTCCACACCGAGGCTGCCTCCGATCCACAGCGCGACCACCAGCAGACCACGCACAGCGTTCCTGACCGGGAGCGCCGCACAGATCATCAGCGCGAGCGCAATCAGCACCAGGTCCGCAAAAGGCAAGATGAAGAGCGGCCCAAATATGGGTGTGTACGAACCGAGCAGGCAGACCGCAGCGACCGCCAGCATGATCAGCCCCACCTTAAGCATCTGCCGCCTCCTCGACGATCTGCACTGAACCGCGTCGAACCGCTTCCGGGCCTACGCCCCCCCTGGTCATGCGCAGGGGCGAGCATCTCCGATGTGTGCAACTCCCTCCGTCCGCGCCGGATCCAGGAGCGACCTGCACGGGCGGCCTGACCTGAGGGCCGACGCACATGATTCGAGGACGCGGCAGCGCACGGAGCACCTGTGCGCCGGTGCCGAACGACCAGTCAGGTCGCATGCGGCTCATTCGATCTTTTCGTCCAACGACTTCAGCGCATTCATCACGGTCTTGTCCTTCGCGTAGCGCCGCTTCAGCGCTGCTAGTCGCGTATCGGTTCCCGCGCAATAGATGTCGAGGCTGTCGTTCACGAAGTTGCGGCGTTCCACTTGTTCCGGCAGATTACCTTCCGTGGGCTCTCCCCGGAAGTGATCGCAGAGCCTTCGGTCCTCCAGGTAACGGGCGACGTCGCGCGGCAATTTCTGGGCGACAGCGCACAGCGGCACCAACGAAGCGAGGACCAGCACGAGTGCTCTCATGCGATTGAACGTGAAGGTGACCGGCACGTTGTGGCAAGAGCCGCCGGGTGCACGGTTTCCAACGGCGCCGTGCCGCCCCTTGCCGCAACGTGTCTGAGTCGACATTGGCGTGGGGATCAGATCTTCAAACGAAAGTAGTCCGACATGGATGCTACGACCGTTGCCGTCGATTTGGCAAATGCTGTCTTCCCGCCGGCTGGGGCGGATGATCAGTGGAAGATCGTGCGCACGCACCGGTTGACCCGGCGTCGGTTTGAACGCTTCTTTGCCGCCCGCGCCGTGAAGCTGGTCTTCCTGGAGGCGTGCGGCTCGGCGCACGACTGAGCCCGATGGCTGGCCGGCCCAGGCATTGCGGTTCGTTTGCTGCCCCCAGACATGTGCGCCGTTGCATGCGCTCCTCACCGCAAGGCGATGCGGAAGCGCAGGCATGGCTTGCTGCCGAACTGCGGCGGCTTGATGAATCGCTCGTGCAGCGTGCCGCCGGCGGCCAGGATGACCTTCTGCGATGCGATGTTGTCCGGGTCGGCCGTGAGCTCCACGTACGGCATTCCCATCAGGCGCGCTTCGTCCAGCATGCCAAGCAGGGCTGCCGTCGCATAGCCGCGGCGCTGCTTCCATGGGACGACCGAATAGCCGATATGCCCAAGGCAGTACGGCGGCAGTTCCGTCGTTCCGTGCTGCCACCGGAAGCCTATGCTCCCGGCGAACTCGCCGTCCCACATCCACAGCCGAAGCCCCGGCAGCCGGGGAACGGTCGACCCATCGGGCATGGCGACGGGCAAGCCCTGGCCTTCCCGGTTGTCGAGCGAACGCACGAACGCGCCCGCGTCGGCCTCGATGAGCGCGATCTCTTCCAGTGACGCGGCAAGTCCGCGCTCGTTGTTGGGCGACCAGCCGGCCTTGAGCGCGGCAAGGTAGCTGGGAAGATGGTCTTCGGTTGGGCGTACGAGCTGCATCGCCGCTCTCACGGCGCAGGTAGCGCGATGCCAGCCCACTGCAGCGCCTCCGCCCGCTCGGCAAAAGTGCGGTACTCGACGATCCTGCCGCCGCGGAACATGAAGCCGTCGGCGAATCGTCCGCCCGTCCACTCGGTCGCGTTCTTCAGGCGCACCCAGGCATGAAGGTACACGACGACCTTGTCTCCGTGGACCAGGAACTTCTCGGGCTCGCACGTTCCCTCGGCCCAGGTTCCACGGCCGGTCCTGACGTTCTCCTGCACTGCCGCGATGCCGCGGTAGGTGCCGACTGTCGGAAACCCCTCGGGCTCGACGCGAACGATCTGCGGATCGAAGTGCCTGGTGATGGCCTGCATGTCGTTGCGGTTGATCGCGGCGAAGAACTGCTCGAGGGCTTCTACTTCGGTGGTCATGGGTCCTCCTCCGGCGGGGGGCTGGTTGGGCGGCCCCGCTGCGTCAGCGGGGTACCTTCCTGAAGAACACCACGCGCTCCGTCTCGACGAAACCGAGTGCGGCGTGCATGGCGTGGCTGGAAGTGTTCTCGATCGCAGCATCGGATGCAAGCTCCGTGCAGCCCATGCCCAGGGCCCAGCGTTCCGCGGCGGCGACAAGCTCCCGGGCAACGCCGGAACGCCGCGCCCGAGGCACGACGTAGATTCCTTCGAGAAAGGCGACCGGCGAAGTGTCCGCGCCGTTGACGTAGTCGGTGCGGATCGCCACTTCAACCAGACCGACCGCAACGCCCGACCCGTCGTACTTGACGAACTGCGCGAAGCGGGCAGGCTCCGCCAAGAACGCCGACATTTCGGCGAGATGCTCCTTCGCCGCGCAATGCGGCCACAGTTGCTGTCGGAGCGCAAGCCATCCGGGCTGGCTGACGTCGCTGCACTGCTGGATCACGGCGGCCTGAACCCCGGTCGATCGCGGCCCTGCGTCATCGGCCGAGCGGTTGCACGACGTGTGCCACCGCGCCGGTGGGATCGGCAATGGCGCAGACCCTTCCGAACTCGGGGACCTCATGCGGAGGCACCAGGACGCGCCCGCCGAGCGCAGGCGCACGCCTCGCGCATTCTTCGACATCGTCCACGGCGATGTACGCGTGCCAGTACGCCCCGCCCCCGGAAGCTTCCGACGTCGGATTCATCATTCCCGCCACGTCCTGGCCGTCCTGCTGGAAGAGCGTGTAGGACGGTCAAGGGTCTGCTTCACGATGCGCATCATGCGTTGCCGCCAGCGGAACTGCAAACTGAACGCGCCGATGGCCGCTCAGCGCTCAGCCGGTGCCGAAACGGTGGCCGGCCAGCGAATGCGCGGGGGAGTTATTGCACGGCCTCAACGTCGGAGATGACCGGCGTCCAGTACGCCGGCGGAGCCGGCCAATAGGACGTCCCAGTCGAACGACCTGTTCGACAGCAACTCACGCGGGCTGCGCATGAAACTTCACGCCGAGGGCTCGCGCAACCTTCAGAACGGTCGCAAAGCTGGGGTTGCCGTTCTCGCTCAGGGCCTTGTAAAGGCTTTCTCGGCTTAGACCAGCATCTCGCGCGACCTGGCTCATGCCTTTCGCGCGCGCGATGTCGCCAAGTGCACGAGTAATACCCGCAACGTCATCGGGGGCCTCTTCAAGCCATGCGTCCAAGTACGCCGCCATTTCTGCTGGCGTTCGAAGTTGCTCCGCTACGTCATACGCGACCGTCTTGGTGTAAGCGGGCGCAGGGGCCTTTGCTTTCGATGCTGCCTTTGGCATAACTACTCCTTCAGGCCTCTAGCCAACGAGATTGCCGTCTTTATGTCCTGCTGCTGCGACGACTTGTCTCCGCCGGCGAGAAGAATGATCAGAATTCCAGCACGCTCGGTGTAGTAGACGCGATACCCGGGACCAAGATCGATCTTCAACTCGCACACGCCATGCGTCAGCACTCGGTGTTGCCCAGGATTCCCATGAGCCAGCCGATCCACTCGGACCTGGACTCGCGCGCGGCCGACTCTGTCCTTGAGGGAGTTGATCCAATCTCGGTAGACCTCGGTCATCTCCACGCGCATGCGCAGAGTGTATCCTATGGACTACAGTCGGTCAAACTCAACGGGAGGCGGCCTTTGCGGTCGAACGTCGGAGTTGACCGGCGCGCACCGGCAAGGTGCCGCGAGACGTATGCTCCCGCGCACGGCTTGCGGCGCCTTGCCCGTGCGTGTCCGCGTCGAACGACCTGTTAGGCAGCACTTCAGCGTGGTGCCACATGCGCATTTGGAACAGATGGCGGCGGAGTTGTACTGGCCGGATAGAAGTAGGCATAAGCGGCAAACACGGCGCCAGCAACTCCGATGAAGAATCCCCAGGTCGTATAGCGTTTCTGTGCCTTGTAATCTTTCTTGTACACCGTGACCAGTTCCCGGATTTGGATCGTCAGTGGCTCAAGGAAGTGATCCTTTCCATCCAAGTGGTCACGCAGGCGCTCTAGGTGAATGCGGATCTCGTTGGGAAGCCCCTCAAACGGCTCCGTTCGCTTGTGCGTGGAGATGTACCCTTCGATCAATGCTCTATGGCTTTGTAGTTCTTTGTCCGCCCCGGTGAGGATGTCCTTTAGCAATTCACGCGCGAGCTGATACGTCGTCGTAACGCTCACATCCGAAGTCTCGGCGATATCGAGCATCTGCTGCCATGAAGGTTGCGTATGAAGAATGGCCCGTACCATCTCCCCTTTGAACTTGCGCCTCGAGTCTTCTTTAAACTCCTCGATTTTGACGACCAACCAGAGCCCGAGGATGGCCGCGGCAATTCCGAGAATGATTACTAGCCAAAGGGGTAGTTCCATGCTAGGGAGTGTAGCCGTCCGCCGTTCCGCCTAACGAGGCTGTGCAAAAACCGCCTTCGCGGCCGCAGCGAAGTGGGCGATTGGATCGAACAGGAATTGCATCGCGGTCATGCTCGCTCGGGGCGCCGATTTGATCTCCAGCCGATTCTGGCAGCCT
>NZ_VTOX01000007.1 GCF_012184415.1 Ramlibacter lithotrophicus | reverse complement strand
AGGAAATGGTCATGCCCGGCGACAACGTGACGATCACCGTCAAGCTGATCGCCCCGATCGCCATGGAAGAGGGCCTGCGCTTCGCCATCCGCGAAGGCGGCCGCACCGTGGGCGCCGGCGTCGTTGCCAAGATCATGGAGTAAACATCGAAGGACACGGTCGCCTGCAAAGCAGGCGATCCGTGTTTTCGTCCGGAGCGTAGCGGTATAGGGGTATAGCTCAATTGGCAGAGCGTCGGTCTCCAAAACCGAAGGTTGTAGGTTCGATTCCTACTGCCCCTGCCACCTGAGTGGCGACCGCCACCACGGCGGACAGTGAAACGCCCCCGCGAGGGGGTAGAACCGAAAACCCGCCGCAGGCGGGTTTGGCGCCTTCAAAAAGCGCTGGAAATCGAAGCAGGAACCCGCCTCACATGGCCACTTCTCAAGTTGAAACCGTCAGCACGGGCGCCGACAAGGCCAAGCTCGGCGCCGCCATCGCATTGGTGATCGCGGCGCTCGCGGGCTTCTACCTGCTGGGCCGCCAGGGGCAACTGGCCCAGTGGGGTGCCCTGGTCCTCGGCCTGGCCGCCGCCTTCGTCGTCTTCATGACGGCGGAAACCGGCAAGCAGTTCGTCGCCTTCGGCCGTGACTCCTGGAAGGAAGTCAAGAAGGTCGTCTGGCCCACCCGCAAGGAGTCGGTGCAGATGACGCTGTACGTCATCGGTTTCTGCGCCGTGATGGCCCTGTTCCTGTGGCTCACCGACAAGACCCTGGAATGGGTGTTCTACGACCTGATCCTGGGCTGGAAGAAATGATGAGCGATTCCACCAACGCCGCCGAAACGAGTTCCGCCGAGTCCCAGGTGCCCGGCGCCGCGGCCAAGGCCGCCAACCCCGACCTGCGGTGGTATGTGGTGCACGCCTATTCCGGCATGGAAAAGGCGGTGGAACGAAACATCCGCGAGCGGATCAATCGTGCCGGCATGCAGGACATGTTCGGCGAGATCCTGGTGCCGACCGAAGAGGTGGTCGAGATCAAGAACGGCCAGAAGCGCACCTCCGAGCGCCGCTTCTATCCGGGCTACGTCCTGGTCCAGATGGTGATGAACGACGACACCTGGCACCTGGTGAAGCACACCAACAAGGTGACCGGTTTCGTGGGCGGCGCGAAGAACCGCCCGGCGCCGATCTCGGAAGACGAAGTCGCCAAGATCCTCGGCCAGATGGAAGAAGGCACGGAGAAGCCGCGCCACAAGGTCGAATTCGTCGTGGGCGAGTACGTTCGCGTCAAGGACGGCCCGTTCACCGACTTCAACGGCACCGTCGAGGAAGTCAATTACGAGAAGAACAAGGTGCGCGTCTCGGTCACGATCTTCGGCCGCGCCACGCCCGTGGAACTGGAGTTCTCGCAGGTCGAGAAAACGTAAACAGAGGATGAGGAGGCTTCTTCGGAGCCTCGTCCCCGGATGTTGATTGCCTTCACGGCTCGGCAATCAACCTTAGCAGGCGAGCCGCCAACCCCGGGGAGCCGAGGCCGCAGGGCCCGGCGCTATCACCCGCAAGGAAATAAACCATGGCGAAGAAAATCGTCGGTTTTGTCAAGCTGCAAGTGCCAGCCGGCAAGGCCAACCCGTCCCCCCCGATCGGTCCCGCGCTGGGCCAGCGCGGCCTCAACATCATGGAGTTCTGCAAGGCGTTCAACGCCCAGACCCAGGGTGTCGAGCCGGGCCTGCCGCTGCCGGTGGTCATCACCGCCTATGCGGACAAGAGCTTCACCTTCATCATCAAGACCCCGCCCGCGACGGTCCTGATCAAGAAGGCCGTGAAGATCGACAAGGGCTCTGCCACGCCGCACAGCAGCAAGGTCGGCAAGATCACCCGGGCCCAGCTCGAGGAAATCGCCAAGACCAAGCTGAAGGACATGAATGCCGCCGACGTCGACGCGGCGATCAAGACCCTGGCGGGTTCGGCCCGCTCGATGGGCATCACCGTGGAGGGCGTGTAAATGGCCAAGCTGACCAAGAAGCAGAAAGCCCTCGAGGGCAAGGTCGACAGCACGAAGCTGTACCCGCTGGCCGATGCGTTCGGCCTCGTCAAGGAATGCGCCAACGCCAAGTTCGATGAGTCGATCGACGTGGCGGTGCAGCTCGGCATCGACCCGAAGAAGTCGGACCAGGTGGTCCGCGGCGCCGTCGTGATGCCCAACGGCACCGGCAAGACCAAGCGCGTGGCGGTGTTCGCCCAGGGCGCCAAGGCGGAAGAAGCCAAGGCTGCCGGCGCCGACGTGGTCGGCATGGACGACCTGGCTGCCCGCGTGAAGGCCGGCGACATGCCGTTCGACGTGGTGATCGCCGCTCCGGACGCGATGCGCGTCGTCGGCGCGCTGGGCCAGATCCTGGGCCCGCGCGGCATGATGCCGAACCCCAAGGTCGGCACGGTGACGCCCGACGTCGCCACCGCGGTCAAGAACGCGAAGGCCGGCCAGGTGCAGTTCCGCGCCGACAAGGCGGGGATCATCCACGCCAGCATCGGCCGCCGCTCGTTCGAGACCGACAAGCTGCAAGGCAACCTGGTCGCGCTGGTGGAGGCCCTGAACAAGGCCAAGCCCGCGACCAGCAAGGGTGTGTATCTGAGGAAAGTGGCGGTCTCGTCGACCATGGGCGTGGGTGTCCGCGTGGACACGCAATCCATCTCGGCGTAATCGCGAGGAATCCGGCGGCGCCGCGAGGCGCCGCCGATGTGGTGGGCCGCCGGAGCCGTTCGCGGGAACGGCGGGCCATCCAAGACCGTTGGCGCGCCGGGGCAGTGGCGCTTAATCAACCAGCCAACGCAGATGGCGATCCCGCTGCAGATGGAATCGAGAGATTTCTTCGAACAGTTGGTCGCTGCAAACCAGGCGTGCCCGAGGGCGAAATCCCGAAGGCACATTCAAAGGAGTAGACCTTGAGTCTGAATCGCAGTGAGAAGCAAGCGGTCGTTGAAGAAGTGACCGGCCTCGCCGCAAAAGCTCAAACGCTGGTGTTGGCGGAGTACCGCGGCATCACGGTCGCCGACATGACGAAACTGCGCAGCCAGGCACGCAGCCAAGGCGTCAGCCTGAGTGTTCTGAAGAACACTCTGGCCCGCCGTGCTGTGGCCGGCAGCCAGTTCGAAGTGGTGGGCGACCAGATGACCGGCCCGCTGATCTACGGCTTTTCCGTCGACGCCGTCGCCGCCGCGAAAGTGGTGGCTGACTTCGCGAAAACCAACGACAAGCTGGTCATTCGCGGTGGTGCGTTCGGTGGCAAGGCCCTCGACGTCAATGGCGTGAAGCAACTGGCCAACATTCCTTCCAAGGAAGTGTTGCTGGCCCAGCTGTGCGGCCTGCTGATGTCGCCGATCTCGCGCACCGCGGTCGTGCTGAAGGCACTGGCAGAGAAGAAGGGTGGCGGCGCGGAAGCGCCGGCTGCCGAAGGCGCCGCTGCCTGAAGTGGCGGAACCATTCGATCAAAACTGTTTCTAGGAAATCAACATGGCATTCGATAAAGACCAATTTCTGACCGCGCTGGACAGCATGACGGTCATGGAACTCAACGATCTCGTCAAGGCGATCGAAGAGAAGTTCGGCGTGAGCGCCGCCGCGATGGCCGCCCCGGCCGCCGGTGGCGGTGGCGCCGCCGCCCCGGCCGCCGAAGAGAAGACCGAATTCACCGTGATGCTGGCCGAAGTCGGCGCCAACAAGGTGTCGGTCATCAAGGCCGTGCGCGAGATCACCGGCCTGGGCCTCAAGGAAGCCAAGGACCTGGTGGACGGCGCGCCGAAGCCCGTCAAGGAAGGCATTGCGAAGGCCGACGCCGACGCCGCCAAGAAGAAGCTGGAAGAAGCCGGCGCCAAGGTCGAACTGAAGTAAGTCGCCCCTGGTTGCCGAGGCTGGAGTGCTCGCAAGGGCCTCCAGCCTTTGCCGTTGACAGAGCGCACCGGAAAACGCCCCGACCTGGCGTTTCCCAGTGTCTTCTGACCCCGACTGCAGAAGACGCCTTGGTTCGGGCGATGTGCAATGCATCGCCGTCCGCCAAGGTTGGTAGTGGCCAACCGACCAAGCCGGCCCGACACCCGTTCGCCCCGGGTGCCCGGGCGACAGTTGCGAAGAGCTCATTAGCCCGGAGATCTCATGGCCTATTCCTATACCGAACGCAAGCGCATCCGCAAAAGCTTCGGCAGCCGCGACAGCGTGCTCGAAATTCCGTACCTCCTGCAGATGCAGAAGGACGCCTACACCGCTTTCCTGCAGGCCGACCTCGCGCCGGGCAAGCGCACCATCGAAGGCCTGCAGGCCGCGTTCAACGCCGCCTTCCCGATCGTCTCGCACAACGGCTTCGTCGAGATGAAGTTCCTCGAGTACAACCTGGCCAAGCCGGCGTTCGACGTGCGCGAATGCCAGACCCGCGGGTTGACCTTCGCCTCGGCCGTGCGCGCCAAGGTGCAGCTGATCATCTACGACCGCGAGTCCTCCACGCCCCAGTCGAAGGTCGTGAAGGAAGTCAAGGAGCAGGAGGTCTACATGGGCGAGGTGCCCCTGATGACGGACAAGGGCTCGTTCATCATCAACGGCACCGAGCGCGTCATCGTCTCGCAGCTGCACCGCTCCCCCGGCGTCTTCTTCGAGCACGACAAGGGCAAGACGCACAGCTCGGGCAAGCTGCTGTTCTCCGCGCGCATCATTCCCTACCGCGGCTCCTGGCTGGACTTCGAGTTCGATCCGAAGGACATCCTGTACTTCCGCGTCGACCGCCGCCGCAAGATGCCGGTCACGATCCTGCTGAAGGCGATCGGCCTGACGCCCGAGTCGATCCTGGCGAACTTCTTCGTCAACGACAACTTCCGCCTGATGGACAGCGGCGCGCAGATGGAGTTCGTCTCCGAGCGCCTGCGCGGCGAAGTCGCGCGCTTCGACATCACCGACAAGTCCGGCAAGGTCATCGTTGCCAAGGACAAGCGGGTCACCGCGCGCCACACCCGTGACCTCGAGCAGTCGGGCACCACGCACATCAGCGTGCCCGAGGACTACCTGATCGGCCGCGTCGTCGCCCGCAACATCATCGATGCGGACACCGGCGAGATCATCGCCAAGGCCAACGACGAGCTGACCGAGGCCCTGCTGAAGAAGCTGCGCGCCGCCGGCGTGCAAGACCTGCAGGTGATCTACACGAACGAGCTCGACCAGGGTGCGTACATCTCGCAGACGCTGCGCATCGACGAGACGGTGGACGAGTTCGCCGCCCGCGTCGCGATCTACCGCATGATGCGTCCCGGCGAGCCGCCGACGGAAGACGCGGTGCAGGCCCTGTTCCAGCGCCTGTTCTACAACCCGGACACCTACGACCTGTCGCGCGTCGGCCGGATGAAGTTCAACGCCAAGGTCGGCCGCAACGAGTCGACCGGCCCGATGGTCCTCACCAACGAGGACATCCTGGCCGTGGTGAAGATCCTGGTCGACCTGCGCAACGGCCGCGGCGAAGTCGACGACATCGACCACCTCGGCAACCGCCGCGTGCGCTGCGTCGGCGAACTGGCCGAGAACCAGTACCGCACCGGCCTGGCACGGATCGAGAAGGCCGTGAAGGAGCGTCTCGGCCAGGCGGAGCAGGAGCCGCTGATGCCGCACGACCTGATCAACTCCAAGCCGATTTCCGCGGCGCTCAAGGAGTTCTTCGGCGCGTCGCAGCTGTCGCAGTTCATGGACCAGACCAACCCGCTGTCCGAGATCACGCACAAGCGCCGCGTCTCGGCCCTGGGCCCGGGCGGCCTGACCCGCGAGCGCGCGGGCTTCGAGGTGCGCGACGTGCACGTCACGCACTACGGCCGGGTCTGCCCGATTGAAACGCCGGAAGGCCCGAACATCGGCCTGATCAATTCGCTGGCCCTGTACGCCCGCCTGAACGAGTACGGCTTCATCGAGACCCCGTACCGCCGGGTGATCGACGGCAAGGTGACGATGCAGATCGACTACCTGTCCGCGATCGAGGAAGGCAAGTACGTGATCGCGCAGGCCAACGCGACGCTGGACGCGGAAGGCCGCCTCACCGGCGACCTGGTCTCGGCCCGCGAGATGGGCGAGTCGATCCTGGTCTCCGCCGACCGCATCCAGTACATGGACGTCTCGCCGGCGCAGATCGTGTCGGTGGCCGCTTCGCTGGTGCCGTTCCTGGAACACGACGACGCGAACCGCGCGCTGATGGGCGCCAACATGCAGCGCCAGGCGGTGCCGGTGCTGCGTCCGGAGAAGGCCTTCGTCGGCACCGGCATCGAGCGCGTCTCGGCGGTCGACTCCGGCACCGTGGTCACCGCCACCCGCGGCGGCGTGGTCGACTACGTGGACGCGACCCGCATCGTGGTGCGCGTGAACGACGAGGAAGCCCAGGCCGGCGAAGTCGGCGTGGACATCTACAACCTGATCAAGTACCAGCGTTCCAACCAGAACACGAACATCCACCAGCGCCCGATCGTCAAGCGCGGCGACCGCATCGCCAAGGGCGACGTGGTGGCGGACGGTGCCTCCACCGACATCGGCGAACTGGCCCTCGGCCAGAACATGCTGGTCGCGTTCATGCCGTGGAACGGCTACAACTTCGAGGACTCGATCCTGATTTCCGAGCGCGTCGTCGCCGACGACCGCTACACCTCGATCCACATCGAGGAGCTGGTCGTGATGGCCCGCGACACGAAGCTGGGCGCCGAGGAGATCACGCGCGACATCCCGAACCTGTCCGAGCAGCAGCTGAACCGCCTGGACGAGTCGGGCATCATCTACGTCGGCGCCGAAGTGCAGCCGGGCGACACGCTGGTCGGCAAGGTCACGCCCAAGGGCGAGACCACGCTGACGCCGGAGGAAAAGCTGCTGCGCGCGATCTTCGGCGAGAAGGCCTCCGACGTGAAGGACACCTCGCTGCGCGTCGACCAGGGCTCGCAAGGCACCGTGATCGACGTGCAGGTCTTCACCCGTGAAGGCATCCAGCGCGACAAGCGGGCGCAGCAGATCATCGACGACGAGCTCAAGCGCTTCCGCCTGGACCTGAACGACCAGCTGCGGATCGTCGAAGCCGACGCGTTCGACCGGATCGAGAAGCTGCTGACGGGCCGCGTCGCCAACGGCGGTCCGCAGAAACTGGCCAAGGGCACCAAGATCGACAAGGCCTACCTGCAGTCGGTCGAGAAGTTCCACTGGTTCGACATCCGCCCGGCGGAAGACGAGGTCGCCTCGCAGCTCGAGTCGATCAAGAACTCGATCGAGCAGCAGCGCCACAGCTTCGACCTCGCCTTCGAGGAAAAGCGCAAGAAGCTGACGCAGGGCGACGAGCTGCCGGCCGGCGTGCTGAAGATGGTCAAGGTCTACCTGGCCGTCAAGCGCCGCCTGCAGCCTGGCGACAAGATGGCCGGCCGCCACGGCAACAAGGGCGTCGTGTCCAAGATCGTCCCGGTCGAGGACATGCCTTACATGGCCGACGGCACGCCGTGCGACATCGTGCTGAACCCCCTGGGCGTGCCGTCGCGGATGAACGTGGGCCAGGTGCTGGAAGTGCACCTGGGCTGGGCGGCCAAGGGCATCGGCCAGCGCATCGGCAACATGCTGCAGCAGGAAGCCCGTGCGGCCGAACTGCGCCAGTTCATGGAGCAGATCTACAACCGCTCCGGCCGCAAGGAAGACCTCGCGGGGCTCTCCGACGCCGACGTGCAGGAGATGGCGCGCAACCTGTCGCAGGGCGTTCCGTTCGCCACCCCGGTGTTCGACGGCGCCTCCGAAGAGGAAATCCGCGCCATGCTGCAGCTCGCCTATCCGGACGAGGTCGCGCAGGCCAAGGGCCTGACCAGGACCCGCACGCAGGCGCACCTGTACGACGGCCGCACCGGCGACCAGTTCGAGCGTCCGGTGACCGTGGGCTACATGCACGTGCTGAAGCTCCACCACCTGGTCGACGACAAGATGCACGCCCGCTCCACCGGTCCGTACTCGCTGGTCACGCAGCAGCCGCTGGGCGGCAAGGCCCAATTCGGCGGCCAGCGCTTCGGCGAGATGGAAGTGTGGGCGCTGGAAGCCTACGGCGCCGCTTACACGCTGCAGGAAATGCTGACGGTCAAGTCCGACGACGTGCAGGGCCGTACCAAGGTGTACGAGTCCATCGTCAAGGGCGAACACGCGATCGAGGCGGGCATGCCCGAGTCGTTCAACGTGCTGGTCAAGGAAATCCGGTCCCTTGGCATCGACATGGAACTGGAACGCTCCTAATTCGCAAGGAATAGAGTCACATGAAATCACTCCTCGACCTGTTCAAGCAGTTCACGCCCGACGAGCATTTCGATGCGATCCGCATCGGCATGGCGTCGCCCGAGAAGATCCGCTCGTGGTCCTTCGGCGAAGTCAAGAAGCCGGAAACGATCAACTACCGCACCTTCAAGCCGGAGCGGGACGGCCTCTTCTGCGCGAAGATCTTCGGCCCGATCAAGGACTACGAGTGCCTGTGCGGCAAGTACAAGCGACTGAAGCACCGCGGCGTCATCTGCGAGAAGTGCGGCGTCGAAGTCACGCAGACCAAGGTGCGCCGCGAGCGCATGGGCCACATCGACCTGGCCGCGCCCTGCGCGCACATCTGGTTCCTGAAGTCGCTGCCGTCGCGCCTGGGCCTGGTGCTCGACATGACGCTGCGCGACATCGAGCGCGTGCTGTACTTCGAAGCCTACGTGGTGACCGACCCCGGCATGACGCCGCTGAAGAAGTTCAGCATCATGTCCGAGGACGACTACGAGGCCAAGCGCAAGGAGTACGGTGACGAGTACGTCGCCAAGATGGGCGCCGAAGGCATCAAGGACCTGCTGATGGGCATCGACCTCGACATCGAGATCGAGAAGCTGCGCGGCGACCTGACCGGCTCCGAAGTCAAGGTCAAGAAGAACGCCAAGCGGCTCAAGGTGCTCGAAGCCTTCAAGAAGTCCGGCATCAAGCCCGAGTGGATGGTGATGGACGTGCTGCCCGTGCTGCCGCCGGACCTGCGTCCGCTGGTGCCGCTGGACGGCGGCCGCTTCGCGACGTCGGACCTGAACGACCTGTACCGCCGCGTCATCAACCGCAACTCACGCCTGCGCCGGCTGCTGGAACTCAAGGCGCCGGAAATCATCGCGCGCAACGAGAAGCGGATGCTGCAGGAAGCGGTGGACTCGCTGCTGGACAACGGCCGCCGCGGCAAGGCGATGACCGGCGCCAACAAGCGCGCGCTGAAGTCGCTGGCCGACATGATCAAGGGCAAGAGCGGCCGCTTCCGCCAGAACCTGCTGGGCAAGCGCGTCGACTACTCGGGCCGTTCGGTCATCGTGGTCGGGCCGACGCTCAAGCTCCATCAGTGCGGCCTGCCGAAGCTGATGGCGCTGGAGCTGTTCAAGCCGTTCATCTTCTCGCGTCTGGAGGCGATGGGCATCGCCACCACCATCAAGGCCGCGAAGAAGGAAGTCGAATCCGGCACGCCGGTGGTGTGGGACATCCTCGAAGAGGTGATCAAGGAGCACCCGGTGATGCTGAACCGGGCGCCGACGCTGCACCGCCTGGGCATCCAGGCCTTCGAGCCGATCCTGATCGAAGGCAAGGCGATCCAGCTGCATCCGCTGGTCTGCGCCGCCTTCAACGCCGACTTCGACGGCGACCAGATGGCCGTCCACGTGCCGCTGTCGGTGGAAGCGCAGATGGAAGCCCGCACGCTGATGCTGGCCTCCAACAACGTGCTGTTCCCCGCCAACGGCGAGCCGTCCATCGTGCCGTCGCAGGACGTCGTGCTGGGCCTGTACTACACGACCCGCGAGCGCATCAACGCCAAGGGCGAAGGCATGATCTTCGCCGACGTCGGCGAAGTGCAGCGCGCGCTCGACGCCGGCCAGGTCGACCTCACCGCGAAGGTGACGGTGCGCCTCACGGAGTGGAACCGCGACAAGGACAGCGGCGAGTTCGTGCCGTCCACCTCGCTGGTGGACACCACCGTCGGCCGCGCCCTGCTGTCCGAGATCCTGCCCAAGGGGCTGCCGTTCTCGAACCTGAACAAGGCGCTGAAGAAGAAGGAGATCAGCAAGCTGATCAACGCCTCCTTCCGCAAGTGCGGCCTGAAGGAGACCGTGGTCTTCGCCGACAAGCTGCTGCAGAACGGCTTCCGGCTGGCGACCAAGGCCGGCATCTCGATCGCCATCGACGACATGCTGGTGCCGCCGCAGAAGCCCGAGATCATCGGCCGCGCCGAGCGCGAGGTGAAGGAGATCGAGCAGCAGTACGTGTCCGGCCTGGTGACGGCCGGCGAGCGCTACAACAAGGTGGTCGACATCTGGGGCAAGGCCGGCGACGAAGTGTCGAAGGTGATGATGGCCCAGCTCGCCAAGGAGAAGGTGCAGGACCGCAACGGCAAGGAAGTGGACCAGGAGTCGTTCAACTCCATCTACATGATGGCCGACTCCGGCGCCCGTGGCTCGGCCGCGCAGATCCGCCAGCTGGCGGGCATGCGGGGCCTGATGGCCAAGCCGGACGGCTCGATCATCGAGACCCCGATCACGGCCAACTTCCGCGAAGGCCTGAACGTGCTGCAGTACTTCATCTCCACCCACGGCGCCCGGAAGGGCCTCGCGGACACGGCGCTGAAGACGGCGAACTCGGGTTACCTGACGCGGCGCCTGGTCGACGTGACGCAGGACCTGGTCGTGACCGAGGAAGACTGCGACACCCGCGAGGGCTCGCTGATGCGCGCCATCGTCGAAGGCGGCGAGGTCATCGAGTCGCTGCGCGACCGGATCCTGGGCCGCGTGGCGGCCGAGGACGTAGTGCACCCGGAAACCCGCGCTGTGATCGCCCCGGCCGGCACCATGCTGGACGAGGACCTGATCGAGGCGCTCGAGGGCGCCGGCGTCGACGAGGTCAAGGTCCGCACGGCGCTGACCTGCGCCACCCGCTTCGGCCTGTGCGCCAAGTGCTACGGCCGCGACCTCGGCCGCGGCGGCCTGGTGAACGTCGGCGAGGCCGTCGGCGTGATCGCCGCCCAGTCGATCGGCGAGCCGGGCACCCAGCTGACGATGCGGACCTTCCACATCGGCGGCGCCGCCTCGCGCGCGGCCATCGCCTCGGCGGTGGAAGCCAAGTCCACGGGCTCGATCGGCTTCAACAGCACGATGCGCTACGTGACGAACAGCAAGGGCGAGCTGGTGGTGATCGCGCGTTCGGGCGAGATCATCATCCACGACGAGCACGGCCGGGAGCGCGAGCGGCACAAGGTGCCGTACGGCGCCACGCTGACGGTGAAGGCCGACCAGCAGGTGAAGGCCGGCACCGTGCTGGCCAACTGGGACCCGCTGACGCGCCCGATCATCACGGAATTCGCCGGCAAGGTGAAGTTCGAGAACGTCGAGGAAGGCCTGACGGTCGCGCGCCAGGTGGACGAGGTCACCGGCCTGTCGACCCTGGTCGTGATCGACCCGAAGCGCCGCGGCTCCGCCAAGGTGGTGCGTCCGCAGGTGAAGCTGATCGACGCCGCCGGCAACGAGGTGAAGATCCCCGGCACCGACCACTCGGTGACGATCGGCTTCCAGGTCGGCGCCCTGATCCAGGTGCGCGACGGCCAGGACGTGGGCGGCGGCGAAGTGCTGGCGCGCATCCCGATCGAAGGCCAGAAGACCCGCGACATCACCGGCGGTCTGCCGCGCGTCGCCGAGCTGTTCGAAGCCCGCTCGCCCAAGGACAAGGGCGTGCTGGCCGAGATGACCGGCACGGTGTCGTTCGGCAAGGAGACCAAGGGCAAGATCCGCCTGCAGATCACCGATCCGGACGGCAAGGTCTGGGAAGAGCTGGTGCCCAAGGAGAAGAACATCCTGGTGCACGAAGGCCAGGTGGTGAACAAGGGCGAATCCGTGGTCGACGGCCCGGCCGATCCGCAGGACATCCTGCGCCTGCTGGGCATGGAAGAACTCGCGCGCTACATCGTCGATGAAGTGCAGGACGTCTACCGCCTCCAGGGCGTGAAGATCAACGACAAGCACATCGAGGTGATCGTTCGCCAGATGCTGCGCCGCGTCGTGGTCGAGAACCCGGGCGATTCGAGCTACATCGGCGGCGAGCAGGTGGAGCGCTCGGAGATGCTGGACACCAACGACGCGCTGCGCGGCGAGGACAAGATCCCGGCGACCTACAGCAACCTGCTGCTGGGCATCACCAAGGCCTCGCTGTCGACCGACTCGTTCATCTCCGCCGCTTCCTTCCAGGAAACGACGCGGGTGCTGACCGAGGCGGCGATCATGGGCAAGCGCGACGAGTTGCGCGGCCTGAAGGAAAACGTGATCGTCGGCCGCCTCATCCCGGCGGGCACGGGCATGGCCTACCACCAGGCCCGCAAGGTGAAGGACCAGATGGACGAGGCCGAGCGCCGCGCCATCGCCGACGCCGAAGCGGCGGAACTGGCCGGTGCGGGCGAAGGCGCGACGGTGCCGGAGACCAGCGAGGACACGCCGGCCGAATGAGCATCCGCTTTCGCGCCGTACACTCGGGCCCCGGATCCTCGCGAGAGGGCCGGGGCCTTTTTCTTGCCGTGATCTCCAACTCCATCCTTTCCTGGACCCTCGCCGCCGTCCTGCTGTTCTGGGCGGTGGGCGCGTACAACCGGCTGGTGCGGCTGCGCGCGGAGGCCCAAACGGCTTTTGCCGGCGTCGAGGCGGAGTTCACCAAACAGGTGGAGCTGGTGAGCAAGCACCTGCCGGGCGCCGAGTTCACGCAGCCGGCGGGACTGGAGGCGGAGAGCACCTTCTGGGCCGGGCTGCAGGGGGCGGCGCGCCAGTTCGCGGCGTCGCTCGCCGCCGTGCGAACCCGGCCGCTCGACGCCAGGCGGATGGCGGCGCTGAACGCGGCCTGCGACGTGCTGGTCGTGGCCTGGGAGACGGCGCAGCGCGACGAGGCGCACGACCTGGCGGGTCCGCGGCTGCCCGACAGCCTGCTCGCGCGGCGGTCGCAACTGGCCTCGCAGACGCACGCGGCGATCGAGCAATTCAACGCCGCCGTAGTCCGCTACAACGAGGCCATCGTCCAGTTCCCGGCGCTCCTGCTGGCCTGGCTGTTCGGTTTCGAGCCCGGTCTGCCACTGGCTGCAAGCCTCGGCGACGTCGCTCCGGCGCGCTGACGACCCCGTTCCCCCGTACTTCTTCGGGGGATTGACCCGTACTCCGTCCGGGTTGTTGCACGGCGGCGAAGGTCTTCAGTATGCTCGGCCTCCCTGGGCCTGTTCACACAGATATCTGTACTCTCGTTCGGCCGAGACGGTGATGATCGGCGTGTGGCCGGAATGGGTACAGACTGGACGTCTGTACCCATTTCGGCCGCGCGCCGAGGGCGCCGTATCGGCCGAACCCTTCGGGCAGCCCCGTATCGGGCCGCATACGTTGTTACGGTCAAAGGCCAATACGTCAGGTATTGGCCTTCGCCCGCGCCTAGCCTGCGGCCCGATACAGGGCTGCGAGAGCATAGATATTTGTGTGAACAGGCCCTAACCCGGGAGCTCATGATGAACGTGCCTGCTTTCGCTCGGTTGCAGTTCCTGCTCGTCGCCGGGGCCGCCGTGGCCACCCTGCCAGCCATGGCGCAGGGCCAGGGGCACGAAGCCCTGTACGTGCGCAGCCTTGCCGCGACCTGCGCCAACTGCCACGGCACCAACGGCTCCGCCACCAAGGGCTCGCAGGTTCCGTCGGTGGCGGGCATGCCGAAGGAATACATGTTGCGGCAGCTGACGGCTTTCAAGGACGGCAGCCGGCCGGCCAGCGTCATGCACCAGATCGCCAAGGGCTTCAGCGACGCCCAGCTCGATCAGATCGCCACCTATTTCGCCGGCTTGAAGCAGTGAGGACCACCATGCAAAGACGCTCGTTCCTGCAGTCTTCCGCGGCGCTGGGCCTGCTCGGGCTCGGCGCCTGCGCCACCACTGGCGTGCCGGCGAAGGCACGCGTCGCCGTCATCGGCGGCGGCTATGGCGGCGCCACGGCGGCCAAGTACGTACGCCTGCTGTCCGACTACCGGATCGACGTGGTGCTGATCGAGCCGAACGAAGCCTTCGTGTCGTGCCCGATCTCGAACCTGGTGATCGGCGGCAGCAGGCAGATTGCCCACATCACCACCCCGTACGACGGCCTGGCCCGCAAGCACGGCGTGCGGGTGGTGCGCGACATGGCCACCGCCGTGGACACGCGGCGCAAGACGATCACCCTGGCCAGCGGCGCGACGATGGCGTACGACAAGTTGATCATGGCGCCCGGCATCGAACTGGACTTTGCCGCCGTCGAGGGCCTGCAGCCGGCACACGCCGCCGGCCAGGTGCTGCACGCATGGAAGGCCGGTCCCGAGACGCTCGCGCTGCGGCGCCAGCTCGAGGCGATGCCCGACGGCGGCGTGTATGCGATCACCGTTCCCGAACAGCCGTACCGCTGTCCGCCGGGGCCGTACGAGCGCGCTTGCCAGGTGGCGTGGTACTTCAAGCATGCGAAGCCGCGCAGCAAGGTCCTGATCCTCGACGCCAACCAGGACGTCACCTCCAAGGGCGCGCTGTTCAAGAAGGTGTGGGCCGGCCAGTACCAGGGGATGATCGAGTACCGGCCGCAGCACAAGGTGGCGGCGGTGGACGCGCGTGCCGGCGTGCTGAAGTTCGAGGTGCAGGACGACGTGAAGGCCAGCGTGCTCAACGTCGTGCCGCCGATGCGCGCGGGCCGCATCGCCGGGCAGTCCGGGCTGGCCAACGTGAACGGGCGCTGGTGCGGCGTCGACTACCTCACCTTCGAATCCGCGGTCGCAAAGGACGTCCACGTGCTCGGCGACTCGATCCAGCTCGCGCCGTTGATGCCCAAGAGCGGCCACATGGCGAACAGCCACGCCAAGGTGGCCGCGGCGGCGGTGGTCGCCCAGCTCGCCGGCTGGCCGGTCAATCCGGCGCCGATGCTGACCAACACCTGCTACAGCTACGTCGACGACCGGAACGTCGTCCACGTCGCGAGCGTGCATTCGTACGTCGCGGCCGAAAAGACCTTCAAGACCGTGCCCGGCTCCGGCGGGCTGAGCCCCGCGCCCAACGAGATGGAAGGCATCTACGCCTGGAACTGGGCGCAGAACATCTGGGCGGACACGCTGGCCTGAGCAGCCGCGCGCCCGATGCCACAATGGCCGGATGACAGGTCCGGCCCCACCCCTCTGGCGGCAGCTTCAGGCTGCCGCTGCCGTTTTGGCAGCGGTGCGGCGGGGCGAATCCGCCACCGCCGCCCTGGAACAGGCGCCCGCCGAGCTGCGTGCCGGCGCGCAGGCGCTGGCGTTCCATGCGCTGCGCCAGCTCGGGCGCGCCGAGGCGCTGCGCCGCCAGCTGGCCAGGCGGCCGCCACCGCCCGACGCCGATGCGCTGCTGTGCGCCGCGCTGGCGTTGTGCTGGCGCGAGGACGAAGCGCCGTACGAAGTGTTCACGCTGGTCGACCAGGCCGTGGAGGCCGCCAAGCGGCAGCCGGCGACCCGCGGACAGGCCAATTTCATCAACGCCTGCCTGCGCCGGTTCCTGCGCGAACGCGACGCGCTGGTCGCCACCACCGACGCCGATCCGGTGGCGCGGTGGAACCATCCGCACTGGTGGATCGCCAGGTTGCGGCGCGACTACCCCCACCAGTGGCAGGACATCCTGGCGGCCAACAACAGCCAGCCGCCGATGACGCTGCGGGTCAACGTGCGCCGGTCCACGCGCGACGCCTATCTGGCGCGCCTGGAGGCCGAGGGCAGCGCCGGGCACGCGGTGGGCGAGCATGGCGTCATCCTGGAGCGGCCTCGCGGCGTGCACGCGGTGCCCGGGTTCGACGCCGGCGTCGTCTCGGTGCAGGATGCGGCGGCGCAACTGGCGGCGCCGCTGCTGCTGCACGGCCTGCGCGCCGGCAGCGCGCCGCTGCGGGTGCTGGACGCCTGCGCGGCGCCCGGGGGCAAGACCGGGCACCTGCTGGAGCTGGCCGATGCCGCGGTACTGGCGCTGGACGTGGATCCCGCCCGCTGCGAGCGGATCGGCGACACGCTGCGGCGGCTGGGCCTGCAGGCGCGCGTCGTCGCGGCGGATGCGGCCGATCCTTCCGCATGGTGGGACGGCGAGCCCTTCGACGCGATCCTGCTCGATGCGCCGTGTACCGCGTCGGGGATCGTGCGCCGCCACCCCGACGTGCGGTGGCTGCGCCGGGAGAGCGACATAGACCGGCTCGCCCAGGTCCAGGCCCGGTTGCTGGCCGTGCTCTGGCCGCTGCTCAAGCCGGGCGGGCGGCTGCTCTATTGCACGTGCTCGGTGTTTCGCGAAGAAGGCGAGGCCCAGGCGCGAACGTTTCTTGCGCACAACAGCGACGCTCTTTCGCTGGGCGCGCCCGGCCATTTGCTGCCCCAGGGCGGCTCAAAGGGCAAGCCGCTCCGGGACAATCAGCCAGGTGATCACGACGGCTTCTATTTCGCCCTGCTGGAGAAGGCGGGTCCCGGGCGCGCTGCGCCGGGGGCTTGAGCTGCTGGCGGCGGCAGCCCTCGCGCTGGCTTTGCTGGCGCTGGCGCCGGCCGTGCACGCCCAGTCCGGCAATGCCGAAATCACCCAGCTGCGGGTGGAACTCGCCGAGGAGGGGGTGCTGCTGTCGGCCAGCGTGCGCTTCGACCTGCCGCCGGTGATCGAGGATGCGCTGGCCAAGGGCATTCCGATGTTCTTCGCGACCGAAGCCGTGCTGTTTCGCGATCGCTGGTACTGGTACGACAAGCAGATCGTCACGGCGGCCCGCCACATGCGCCTGTCCTTCCAGCCGCTGACGCGGCGCTGGCGCCTGGTGGTTTCGACGGCGCCGATCGGCAACTCGGGCGGGCTCGGGCAGACCTTCGAGACACGTGAGGAAGCGCTCGCTGCCGTGCAACGCGTGTCCCGGTGGAAAATCGCGGACCTGCAGGACCTCGATCCTCAGCTGCAGTACAACGTCGACTTCCGGTTCCGCCTCGACGTCTCGCAGCTGCCGCGGCCGTTCCAGATCGGCGCCGTGGGCCAGTCGGAGTGGAGCATCAGCGCCGTGCGCAACCTGGCCGTGCCGGCCGAGAGCGCGCGATGAGCACCGCGCCGGCGAGCGCCGACCAGCGCTACCCGCTGCGCAGCTCGCGCGCCTTCCGCTGGGGCATGTTCGTCGCCGTGGCGGTGATCATGGCGATCGGCATCGTGCTGATGTTCCTGCTGACCCAGGCCACCGGCAACCGCGAGCTGTACGAGCGCAACTACGGCCGCCTGTTCGTCATCAACGTCGCCGTCGCCGCGTTGCTGCTGCTGGTGATCGCCTGGATCGCGGTCCGGATGGTGTCCCGGCTGCGCCAGCGCAAGTTCGGCAGCCGCCTGCTGGTGAAGCTGGCCGCCATCTTCGCGCTGGTGGGTTTCCTGCCGGGATTGCTGATCTATGTGGTGTCCTACCAGTTCGTGTCGCGGTCGATCGAGAGCTGGTTCGACGTCAAGGTCGAAGGGGCGCTCGAGGCCGGGCTGAACCTGGGCCGCGTCACACTCGACACGCTGGCCAGCGACCTGGCCAACAAGACCCGGTCGGCGGCGCAGGAGCTCGCGGACACGCCTGCCGCCATGGCGCCGCTGGCCCTGGAGCGCCTGCGCGAGCAGCTTTCCGCTTCCGACGTGGTGCTGTGGAGCGGGACCGGCCAGCTGGTCGCGAGCGCCGGCCAATCGCGCTTCCAGCTCAATCCGGAACGACCCAGCAACCAGCTGCTGCGCAACGTGCGGTCGCAGCGCGCGGTGGCGGTGATCGAAGGCCTGGACGACCCGGGCGGCCTGAACAACACCCGCATCAAGGCGCTCGCCGTCGTTTCCCCGCCGACGGTCGGCCTGCTGGCCGAGCCGCGCATCCTGCAGGTGACCCAGATGCTGCCGTCGCCGCTGGTGGCCAACGCCATTTCGGTGCAGGAGGCCAACCGCGAGTACCAGCAGCGCGCCCTCGGGCGCGAGGGCTTGCGCCGCATGTACATCGGCACGCTGACGCTCAGCCTGTTCCTGGCCGTCTTCGGCGCCGTGGTGCTGGCCATCGTCCTGGGCAACCAGCTGGCGCGGCCGCTGCTGGTGCTGGCGGCGGGCGTGCGGGAGGTGGCCGCAGGCGACCTGTCGCCCAAGCCGGCGCTGCAGGGCAAGGACGAACTGGGCGGCCTCACCCGGTCGTTCGCGGAGATGACGCAGCAGCTTGCCGATGCGCGGGCGGCGGTCGACAAGAGCATGGTGCAGGTGAACGCGGCGCGCGCCCACCTGCAAACCATCCTGGACAACCTCACGGCCGGCGTGGTCGTGCTGGACGAGCAGGGGCGCATCCTGACCGCCAACCCCGGCGCGACGCGGATCCTGCGCGTGCCGCTGGCGGCGTGCGAGGGCCGGCCCCTGGCGAGCGTCGAGGGGCTGGAGACGTTCGGCGCGGCCGTGCAGCAGCAGTTCGACGACTACCTGGCCGAGCGCCGGCAGCATGGCCTGGACCATTGGCAGCAGTCCTTCGAACTTGGCGCGGTGGGGGCCGGCGCACCCGGCAACGTGGTGACGCTGGTGGCGCGCGGCGCCGAAATGCCGGGCGAGCAGCCGGGCCGGACGGCGCGGCTGCTGGTGTTCGACGACATCTCGGAGATCGTTTCCGCCCAGCGCGCGCAGGCCTGGGGCGAGGTGGCGCGGCGGCTGGCGCACGAGATCAAGAATCCGCTGACGCCGATCCAGTTGTCCGCGGAGCGGATGGAAAAGAAGCTGGCGGGCAAGCTCGCGCCGGCGGAGCAGGCGCTGATGACCAAGTCGGTGCAGACCATCGTCGACCAGGTGGACGCGATGAAGCGGCTGGTCAACGAGTTCCGCGACTATGCCCGCCTGCCGGCCGCCGAGCTGAAGCCGCTCGACCTGAACGCGCTCGTCAGCGACGTGCTGCACCTGTATGCGCGCGAGGGCGACGGCGAGCATCCGTCGCACGTGCCGGTGCGGATGGAGCTGGACGCCCGCTGCCCGCCGATCCTCGGCGATGCGCAGCAGCTGCGCCAGGTGCTCCACAACCTGCTGCAGAACGCCCAGGACGCGACCGAAGGCGCGGCCGTGCGCCAGGTGGCGGTGAAGACGCAATGGAACGAGGGCAGTCGGCGCACCCGGCTGATCGTCCAGGACAGCGGCAGCGGATTTCCCGAGCACATCCTCAAGCGCGCTTTCGAGCCGTACGTCACCACCAAGGCCAAGGGAACCGGGCTGGGGCTGGCAGTCGTGAAAAAAATCGCGGATGAGCACGCGGCCCGCGTCGATCTGAAGAATCGTGTGGAAAACGGCCTCGTGCTGGGCGCGCAAGTGTCGTTATCATTCCCGGTTGCGGCATAGCAACACTTCCGTGGCGCGGCCGCCGCACCATCAGGACATCAATGGCAAACATACTGGTCGTCGACGACGAGCTGGGCATCCGCGACCTGCTCTCGGAGATCCTCAACGACGAGGGACACAACGTCGAGCTGGCGGAGAACGCGGCCCAGGCCCGCGCGGCCCGCAGCCGCACCCGGCCGGACCTGGTGCTGCTGGACATCTGGATGCCGGACACCGACGGGGTCACGCTGCTGAAGGAATGGTCGACCACGGGCCTGCTGAGCATGCCGGTGATCATGATGAGCGGCCACGCCACGATCGAGACCGCTGTCGAGGCGACCAAGATCGGCGCCCAGTCGTTCCTGGAAAAGCCGATCACGATGCAGAAGCTGCTGAAGGCGGTGGAGGCGGGCCTCTCGCGCAACCAGCCGGCGCTGGCGCGCAAGCCCGGGGCGCCGGCGAGCCTGCCGATGACGCCGGCCGAGTTGACCGTGGAAGCCGCGATGACCGGCGGGCAGCCGCTGCCGCCGGTCGTCGACATGGGCCCGCAGGCGCGACAGCTGTTCGAGCTGGACAAGCCGCTGCGCGATGCGCGCGACGACTTCGAGAAGTCCTACTTCGAGTTCCACCTGGCCAAGGAAGGCGGCTCGATGACGCGCGTGGCCGAGAAGACCGGCCTGGAGCGCACGCACCTGTATCGCAAGCTGAAGCAGCTGGGTGTCGACCTGTCGCGGGGCAAGCGTGGCGGCTGATATATAATCAGCGGCTTCCGGCCCGGTAGCTCAGTTGGTAGAGCAGCGGATTGAAAATCCGCGTGTCGGTGGTTCGATTCCGCCCCAGGCCACCAAAAAATGACGCCTCGGCAGCTCCACGCTGTCGAGGCGTTTTCTCATTGCGGGCGGCAGGTCGCCGAGGCCTCATTCCCCCCACTGCAGCGAGTGCGTGATCCGCCAGCTGCCGTCCATCTGCGTGGCGGCGGTCACCCAGACGATGGCCTGGCACGGCTTGCAGGTCGCGGAGCAGGAAAACTTCGCCACCGCCCGGCTGCTGGGTGCGTCGACGAGGCCGTAGTCGAAGTCGAGTGCCATCGCACTCAGCTCGGGGTGGCTCTTCACGTGGCCGAAGATCCTTTCCGCGGCGGGGGCCACGTCCCAGAACCGGTCCTTGCTTGGTACATGTTCCATGTCGCTTCGTCTTGCAGGCATCCGCGTCGCTACACCGATCCCGCAGGCGCATGTCCGTGGTCGTCGTCCTCGTACCCCGTGATCATGGCCTTGATGTGGGCGGTGGGCGTGTGGCCCAGCGTGGCCAGGTACGGATGGAAGAACATGTAGAAGACGAAGAAGATGAAGATCAGCACGTGCACCGTGTCGACCACCCGCACCCCGCCGACCATGTCGATGTACGGCTGGAAGCGCTTGACGTCCCACAGCATCAGGCCGGTGGCGAACTGCAGCGGCAGCAGGAACAGCATCAGGATCTGGTAGAGCATGCGCTGCAGCGGGTTGAACTTGTTGTACGGGTCGATGTGGTGCGGATTGGGCTCGCCGCGGAACATCCCGTACCCGTAGTACAGCATCTGCTTGAGCGACTGGTCGGCCAGCTTGACGATGTTGAACTCGGGGTGGTAGGCCTTGTTCCTGTCCGAGAACAGGTAGAACAGCAGCCAGATGAAGAAGTTGGCGATCAGCGCGAAGGCCACCCAGTTGTGCACCACGACGGCGGTGCGGAAGGACATCAGGCTGAAGAGGTCCAGGTAGCGGATCTGCACCCCGGTCACGATCAGGATGATGAACATCAGCGCGTTGGCCCAGTGCCAGATGCGGACGGGCAGCGGATTGACATAGACCTTGGTCATGGTGACTTCCTTACTTCGATCCGGATGATTCGCCCTGCTGCGCGGCGGCCGCCTTGGCACGCTGGCGCCTGGAGAGCAGCTTCATGGTCAGGTGGGCGCCTGGCAACGCGATGCCGGCGGCCAGCACCATCACCAGCAGTACGTCCAGCAGCTTGATTCGGGTGCTGCCGATCGCGTAGAAGCCGCCGATCGAGCCGATCGACTCCACCGAGGTCAACACGCCTTTGCTAGCTTCGTGGCGCAGCGGCCGGCCGTCGGGGCCAGCCATGCTCACGGTCACGGCCTGGAACGACGTGGCGCCCTGGCGGTGGCAGGTGTCGCAATCCTTGATCGCGAGTGCCTTGGCCGCCAGCTGGTGCGCCTGCTCGCCGGTCTGCACTTCGAGCCGGCCGCGCAGCACCATCTTGCCGGCCGATCCGTTCTGGTTGAATTCCTGCAGCATGCTCCACAGGGCGCGCGCGTCGAGGCCGCCGGTGCCGTTTCCGTTGGCCCAGTTCGCGAGCTTCACGAACTTCGGCACGCCCACCTTGTCGGTCGACTGGTGCGGGGCTGCGCCTTCGTACAGCCGCAGGTTCACGCGCCGGGTGGCATCGGGCGTGTGGCACGCCGGGCAGGAAATGGCTTCCAGGTGGCGGTCGGCATTGGGCAGCCACTCGGCGTGGGTAGCCGCGGTTTCCTTGTGGCAGGACAGGCACTCCTTGCGCATGTTGTCGGCGAACGCGGCGGCCTTCACGTTGTGGGTGCGGTGGCAGTCCTTGCAGGCCAGCGCCTCGTCGCCGGTGCTGCCGTGCACGCTCTGGGCGAACGCCTTCGACACACCTTCGTGGCACTTCTGGCAGACCACGGGTTCGCTGCTGGCTTCGGCCTGGTCCTTCAGGGAGGTCGCCGTGTGCGGGTTGTGGCAGTCGGAGCACAGCGGCGCCTTGTCGCTGCCGGTGCGCACCAGGGCCGAGTGGACGCTGTCGTCGTACTGCTTCACCGCCTTCTTGTGGCAGTCGGCGCACTGGTCCTTCATCTCGAGCGCCAGCGCGCGGCGGCTGGCGATCTTGCGCGGCTGCTTGTCGTGGCCTTCTTCGAGACCCGAGTGGCAGGCCTCGCAGCCCTCGCCGCCGTGCACCGACTGCGCGAACGCCTTGGGCGCGACCGCCAGCGACAGCTTCTCGCCGCTCGCCAGCATCTTGGGCTGCGCGGGGCGGGCGTGGCACTCGAGGCAGGCCTTGTCCTCGGCGGACAGTTCGGCGACCTTCGCCGCGGCCTTGGCGGCGGCGGGGGACGGGGCGGCATGGGCGGAGGCGCCGGCGAACGAAAGCGCCAGCGCCGCGACGACGCCGGCGACGGCGCCGGCGAGGCGAGGCCAGTTCGCGCTGGCGCCCGCGGTGCGGCAGGATGTCATGGAGTCCTCTTGCATGAAAGTCTCTGGATGCGGCTCGCGGCGGTCGTCACTCGGGCTGGGCCGGAGTTGCCTGCTTCGGTTCCTTCTTCAGCGCGACCCAGGCCAGCATCCCGATGCCGACGAAGGGCAGCAGGACCGCATAGACGAGGCCGACGAACGGGGCCATCAGGAACAGCAGCATGTTCTTGAGGACGTTCGGCTTGCGCGCGGCCGCCGGCGCGGCCTCCGGCACGGCCGCGGCGGCAACGGCGGCCGCGGCGGGAGCGGGCAGTGGCGCGTGTGCCAGGGCGCGGGCCGCGCTGTCCTCGATCATTTCGGGCGACAGCGGCTTGTTCAGGAAGTCGGAAACCCCGGCGGCGTAGGCCCGCTCCTCGCTCGTGTGGCTGCCATAGCCGGTGACGATCACCACGGGCGTCCAAGGCTGTTTCGCCTTCACCCGCTCGGCGACCTCCAGGCCGTCCATGCCGGGCATGCGCAGGTCGGTATAGACGAGGTCGTACTTCTCGTCCCTCAGCTTGGCGAGCGCCTCCTCGCCGTTGGCGGCGGTGATCACCGCGTACCCCTTGCCCGTCAGGACCCGGTTGAAGCTTTCGCCGACGACGGGATCGTCGTCGACCACCAGTACCTTGCGCAGTGCACTCATGATGTCGTCCTTGAAGAATCGGGTTGGGCCCGGGCGGCGCTGCGGTCGCGGTGCAGCGCCCAGCGCTTGTGCAGCCACGCGGCGTTCGACGCATGGATCACCTGCTCGGGGTTGATCGGCTTGGTGAGGTAGTCGTAGGCGCCCAGGCTCACGGCCTGCTTCGCCGTCTCCAGGGTCGGGTAGCCGGTGATCACGATCACCTCGCTCTCGGGCCAGCGCTGCTTGAGCGCCCGCAGGACCGTGATGCCGTCCATCTCGGGCATCCGCAGGTCCAGCAGCACCACGTCGGCCGGGTGCTGCTGCATGGCTTCGGCCACCTGCGTCCAGTTCCACACCGCCTGCACCTTGCAGTTGCCCTCCAGGATGCGCATGAAGCTGCGGCGGACGACTTCCTCGTCGTCGACGATCAGGATCCTGGCTTGCTGGGTGTTCATGCGCCGCTTCCGGTCTGGTGCTCGCCAACTCCTCAGCACGAGTTGTGCCACCTCGGCGGATCGCGGTTTTCTGCTGGCGAATCAACAGCTTGCGTGAGCGGCGCGGGCGCGCTCCGCAGGCGCGAAGTACATTTTCTCTGTGCACCGCGAGCCGCCCGCGCCGGCGATGTGACGCAAATTCAACTACTTGCGCCGGTCAGGGCCGGCGAGGCTTTCTATACACCTCGGGAGCGGCACCCGCATGGCAGTCGCCGCTCCCGGCCAGCGTGCACAGCAGGAGAGCATGCTCATCAGTTGCGGGGCGGGCCAAAAAGGAGCGGAATGTAATTTCGCCTTCTTCCTGTCAAGCTGGCTTGTCCCGAGGGAAAGTGGCGAGAAAGTTTGCCGTTTCGCGGCGGAGCGTTCCAGAATGCACCTCCAGAGCGCATCGAGCGCCACCACTCCAGGAGACAACCAGCCATGAACACTTCCGTCAAAGCGCGGCGTCGCGCCCTCCTTGCCGGCGCCGGCCTGGCCCTGGTGCTGGGCGCGATCGCCTTTCCGGCGGCGGCGCAGCAGGCCATCACCCTGCACGGCGCGTCGCAGTTCAGCGACGACCACGCCTTCACCAAGACCATGGTGAAGTTCGAGGAGCTGGTGAAGAAGTACTACGGCAAGCCGGTCAACTTCGTGTTGCACAAGAACAGCGAACTGGGCCTGGAGAAGCAGTACTTCGAATACATGTCGCAAGGCAAGGCGGTCGATTACGCCGTGGTCTCCCCGGCCCACATGTCCACGTTCTCCAAGGCCGCGCCCTTCATCGACGCGCCGTTCCTGTTCCGCGACCTCGGCCACTGGAACAAGGTGCTGGACGCCGACACCTTCAAGCCGATCGCCGACGAGATCGCGCAGCGGGCCGACGTGATGCTGATCGGCTACGCCGGCGGTGGGGTGCGCAACATCTTCTCCAACAAGCCGGCGTCCAGCCTGAACGACATCAAGAGCCTGAAGGTGCGTGTGCAGGGCGCGCCGATCTGGAGCCGTTCGTTCACGGCCGTCGGCATGGCGCCCACGGTGATCGCCTACAACGAGGTCTACAACGCGATCCAGAACGGCGTGATCTCCGCGGGCGAGAACGAGGCCGCCGGCGTCGAGCAGATGAAGTTCAACGAGGTGGCCCCGAACCTGCTCATGACGCAGCACGCCATCACGATCCGGCCGCTGTGCTTCTCCGGCAAGACGTTCAAGTCGCTGCCGAAGGATCTGCAGGCCGCCATCGTGAAGGCCGGCAAGGAGGCGGGTGCCTACGGCCGCCAGATCGAGTCGTCGGAGGACGGCGCCAAGCTCGACGCGATGGAGAAGGCCGGCAAGCTCAAGCGCATTCCGTTCGCCGACCGCGACCAGATGAAGAAACTGGTGGACCCGGTGATCGCCGCCTACGCCAAGGAAATCGGCGCCGACGCGATCTACGCCAAGATCAACGGCATCAAGTGAGGATCGGGGGTTCCCGAGCATCTTGCCAGGCACTGAAGCGTCGATGACCGCCCGCCCGCCGCGCGCGCCCAGCGCGTGGCGCCGCTTCACCGCCGGCTTCGCGGCGCTCTTGAACTGGCTGCTGATCGGCACCGTGGCCGTGCTGATCGTTCCGGTGACGATGCAGATCGTCTCGCGCTACACGTCGCTGATCCCGCCCTACATCTGGACCGAGGAGCTGGCCCGCTTCCTCTTCATCTGGATGATCATGCTGGGCGCGATGATCGGCGTGCGCGAAAGCGCGCACTTCGACGTCGACGTGTGGCCAAAGCTCGGGCGCGGGGCCAACGCCGCGCTGAATCTCGTCACCAACGTCTGCACGCTGGTGTTCGCGCTGGTCTTCGTCGTCGCGGGCATCGAGTTCACGCAGTTCGCGATCTACCGCATCTCGGAGCTGGCCGAACTCCCGCTGTGGGTGATCCACATCGCCTGGCCGCTGACCGGCCTCGCCTGGATCGTCTTCCTGGGCGAACAGTTCGTCGACAACGCGCGCATCCTGGCGGGGAGGCCAGCCCAATGAACGGCGCGGTCCTGACGCCCGGCGTCGCCAGCCTGGTCCTGTTCTTCATCTTCTTCGCGCTGATGGTCGTGCGCGTGCCGGTGGCGTTCGCGCTCGGCCTCGCGTGCCTGCCCATCCTGCTGATCGAGCCGCGCCTGTCGGCCATGATGCTGATGAGCGAGACCTTCAATGCGTACAACTCGTTCATCCTGCTGGCCGTGCCGTTCTTCCTGCTGACGGCCAACCTGATGAACGTCGGCGGGATCACCGATCGCCTGCTGCTGCTGTCCAGGACCATGGTGGGGCATTTCCCCGGGGGGCTGGCGCAGATCAACGTGGTGCTGTCGCTGTTCTTTGCCGGCATCTCCGGATCCTCCACGGCGGACGCGGCCAGCCAGTCGAAGATCTTCATCGAGGCGCAGCGGCGCGAGGGCTACCACGACAGTTTCTCGGTGGCCATCACGGCCGTCTCCTCGGTGCTCGCCGTCATCATCCCGCCTTCGATCCTGATGATCGTCTGGGGCGGCGTGCTGTCGGTGTCGATCGGCGCCCTGTTCCTGGCGGGCATCGTGCCCGGCCTGCTGCTGGTCGGGGTGCAGATGGCGACCGTGCACGCCTATGCGAAGTCGCGCGGCTATCCGACCTATCCGCGGGCGACCTTCATCGAGTTCCTCAAGTCGGCGGCCGTCTCGGTGCCGGCGCTGATGACGCCGGTGATCATCATCGGCGGCAAGATCTTCGGCTGGTTCACCGCCACCGAATCGGCCGCGGTGGCGGTTCTCTACGCCGGCGCGCTGTCGATCTTCGTCTACCGCGAAATCGACTTCAAGGGCGTGCTGCACGCCTTCTCCGACACCGGCAAGTTCTCGGCCGTGACGCTGTTCTGCGTCGGCACGGCGAGCGCGTTCGGCTGGCTGATGGCGTACTACAAGATTCCCGAGGCCCTGTTGTCCGGCGTGTCGGGATGGGGCATGGGCTGGGCGACCACGGGGCTGTTCATCTCCTTCGTGTTCCTCGTGGTTGGCTGCTTTCTCGACGCCATTCCTGCCATCATCATCGTCGGCACCATCCTGCAACCGATCGCCGCCGCGGCCCATATCGACCCCGTCCACTTCGCCATGATCGGCATCGTCTCGCTCGCGTTCGGCCTGGTGACGCCGCCCTACGGCCTGTGCCTGATGATCTGCTGCCGGATCGCCGACATGCGGCTCAGCCAGGCGCTGAAGGACGTGATGCTGATGCTGCTGCCGATGATCGGCGTGCTGGTGCTGATCATCGTGTGGCCGCAGCTGGTGCTGTTCCTGCCGGGGCTGGTTTCCCCGGAGTTCCTCAAGTAGCCGTGGCCGCATTCACCGCGATGTCGCCCTTCGGCGTCGAGGCCGAGGGCATCGACCTGTCGCAGCCGCTTGCGGACGCGCAATTCGCCGAGCTCGAGCGGGCGTTCTACGCGAACCATGTGCTCGCATTGCGCGGCCAGGATCTGACGGCGCGGCAGTTCCTGGCCTTCGCGCGCCGCCTCGGCCCGCCGCAACCGCACGTGATCGACCAGTTCCACCACCCCGAGGATCCGGACATCCTGGTCCTGTCGAACGTGAAGGAGAACGGCCGCCCGACCGGGCTGCAGGACGCCGGCTCGTACTTCCACACCGACTACTCCTATCTCGCCGTTCCGGCGCGGGCCACCACCCTCTATTCGCGCGTGGTGCCGAAGGTCGGCGGCGACACCCTGTTCGCCGACCAGCAGGCGGCGTACGATGATCTGCCGGCGGCGATGAAGCGGCGGATCGAGCCGCTGCTCGCCATCCATCACTATGGCAACCGGCACGACGTCGATGAGGCGAGCCGCACGGCGGCATCGCCCCTCAGCGCCGAGCAGAAGGCGAAGATGCCGCTGATCACGCACCGGGTCGCGCGTCCGCACCCGGTGACGGGCCGCAAGGCGCTCTATGCGGTGTCCGGGAGCTCTTTCGGGATCGTCGGCATGCCCGACGACGAGGCACGCGACCTGCTGAACGAACTGGCGGCGCATGCCACGCAGCCGAAGTACCAGTTGCGTTTCAGGTACGGCGTGGGCGATGTCGTGGTCTGGGACAACGCCGCGCTGCTCCACTCCGCGACGCTGACCGATCCCCAGGACGCCCGGACCTTGTGGCGCATCACCGTGCTGGAAGCGGCCAGGGAGGCCGTGGCGCCGCAGGTTCTCGCGCCGGCATTCGCCGGGCGGCCGGCGTAGTCGGCGAGCCCTCAGCGGTGCGAGAACATCGGCTGCCCCGGCACATCGAGCCGCACCGACAGCACCGAGCCCGACTCGGACTCCGTGATGAACAAGGTCCTGTTGTCCGCGCCGCCGTAGGCCAGGTTCGTGGTCGCCAGGCCGGCGCATGACTTGATCCGGGCCAGGGGCTCGCCCAGTGCGCTGAAGAGCCAGACCGTGCCCATCCCGATGTGAGCCACGGCCAGGTTGCCGGCGCTGTCGATCGCCAGCCCGTCCGGTCCGCCGAGCCCGCCGGACAGCTGGATGAACACGCCGACCTTGTACGGCGTGCCGTCCGGCAGCATCGGCACGCGCCAGACGCAGTTGCCGCGGGTGACGTTCAGGTACACCGTGTTCTCGGCCTGGTTCAGCACCAGGCCGTTGGGGCTTGGAATGTTGGCAAGAAGGCGGTCGAGGCGCCCGTCGGCGCGCAACCGGTACAGGGACCCGGTGGGGTCGTGCAGGCCGGTCAGGCCCTGGTCGGTGAAGTAAAGGTCGCCGTTGCCTGCGAACACCAGGTCGTTCAGGCCCTTGAAGCGATCGAGCGCGCCGCGCTCCAGGAACGGCGACACGGCGCGGGTGACGGGATCGACCACCATCAGGCCGTGGCGGTAGTCGGCGACGAAGATGCGGCCGTCGCGGTGGATCTTCAGTCCGTTGGGCTCGCCGTCGTATTCGGTGAACAGCTCCACGGCGCCGTCTGGCGCGATCCGGAAGATCCGGCCCCAGGCCACGTCGACCACGTACAGGTTGCCGGCGCGATCGAACGACGGGCCTTCCAGGAAGCAGTCGGTCGGCGCACCGCCGCGCTGGACTTCGATCCAGCGGTTGCTGCGGCCGCGGATGCGCAACGAATCCGGGATGCGGGTGAAGACCGAGGTCTGCAATACAGGCGGTGCGGCGTACATGCGGGTCCTGTCGGGATGGCGTGGCTGTTGCTGGCGCGAACGGACGGTCAGGGCGGTCCGCCGTCGATGCGGCTGGTGTCGCCGACGAATTCGATCGGGCAGTACATGCCGCCGTGGAACTGCGCGGCGATGGGATCTTCGGGCGGCGACGTGGCCAGCACGTGCGCGGCGAAATCCTCGGCGTTGTCCTGCGGCCGGTAGCCCAGGAACTTCGCCGGCGTGTTGTCCCAGCGGCTGCGCAGGTTGTCGGACACGCCATAGGCCATGACGAAGTGGTAGCCGGGATGCTCGAGGCAGCGGCGCGCGAGCTGCGCCATGTCGCGATGGCTGATCCAGGTCAGCAGGTGGCGCGATTCGCTCGGGCGGTTGTCCGGCCGGAACGAACCGATGCGCAGGCAGGCGACCGACAGCCCGTACTTGTCCGCATACAGGCGACCGACCGCTTCGCCGAACACCTTCGAGACGCCGTAGCGTCCGTCGGGCCTCGGCTCCACGCGCGTGTCGATGAAGGTTTCGCGCCGGTGGAAGCCGACCGCGTGGTTCGAACTGGCGAACACCACGCGCCGCACGCCGGCGCGACGCGCCGCTTCGAAAACGTTGTAGCAACCCTCGATGTTCAGCGGCAGGACCTTGTCCCACGGCGCCTCTTCGGGCACGCCGGCCAGGTGGATCACGCAATCGATGCCACGCATGCTGTTCTCGAGTGCGGCCATGTCGCCGATGTCGACGGTGGCCACCTCTTCGCCGGGACCGGCATCCTCCTGCGGGGCGATGTCGGTCAGGCGCAGCAGGGCATAACGGCCCTTCAGGTGGGCGCGCAGCGTGCGTCCGATGTTGCCGGCGGCCCCCGTGATCAGGACCCGCAGGGCCGAAGCTTCGTTGAAAGGCGCGGCCATGGAAAGCCTCCTGGTGGCAGATGGGATGAGCATACCCGCGCTGCCTCGACCGTGTCGATGAGCCCGTGAGTTCGTGCGAGCTGGCTGACAGCAGGTTGGCGCCTCCGCCGAACGCGAAACCGCCCTGCCTCGACCAGAATCGCCTCGAAAGCCGCTGCCATGCCCCCTGTGGATCAACCCGCCGGGGCGACGCCAGGCACTCGCACGAGGTGATGATTCATGAACCCGGATGTTCCCGCCCCTGAATCGGTTCCGCCGGTGAACAACCCGGACCCGCAACCCAACGATCCGAAGCCGAAGGTGCCGCCGCCGGAGGACGACAGCGGCACGCCAGTGGTGCCGGTTGAACTGCCGGGCCAGCCGCACGCACCCGAGCGCGTGGCCGGCGAAACAGGCTAATCGCGGGTCACCCGGACCAGTTCCTCGCGCGAGGTGATGCCTTCGCGCACGAGGCGTTCCCCGTCGTCGCGCATCAGCGTCATGCCGGCCTGGAGCGCCGCCTCGCGGATCTCCGCTTCCGACGCGCGCGCGTGGATCTGGGCGCGGATCTGGTCGTTGGCAACCATCAGCTCGAAGATGCCGGTGCGGCCCTGGTAGCCGCCCTGGTTGCACTGGCCGCAGCCCTTGCCGTGGCACTGGGTGCACAGCTTGCGCACCAGGCGCTGGCCCAGCACGCCCAGCAGCGAAGAGCTGAGCAGGAACGGTTCGACCCCCATGTCGGTGAGCCGGGTGACGGCACTGGCCGCGTCGTTGGTGTGCAGCGTGGCCAGCACCAGGTGCCCGGTGAGCGAGGCCTGGATCGCGATCTGCGCCGTCTCGTAGTCGCGGATCTCGCCGATCATGATCACGTCCGGGTCCTGGCGCAGGATCGCGCGCAGCGCCTTGGCGAAGTCGAGGTCGATCTTCGGATTGACCTGCGTCTGGCCGACGCCGGGCAGTTCGTACTCGATCGGGTCCTCCACCGTCATGATGTTGCTGGTGGCCGCGTCGAGACGGCTCAGCGCCGCGTACAAGGTGGTGGTCTTGCCGGAGCCGGTGGGGCCGGTGACGAGGATGATGCCGTGCGGCTGGGCGATGAGGGCCTCGAACCGGCGCAGCGCCTCGCCGGTCATGCCGACCGACTCCAGGCTCAATTTCGACTCGCTCTTGTCCAGCAGCCGCAGCACCGCGCGCTCGCCGTGCGCGCTCGGCAGCGTGCTCACGCGCACGTCCACGGCGCGCGTGCCGATGCGCAGGCTGATGCGTCCGTCCTGCGGCATGCGCTTTTCCGCGATGTCGAGCTCGGCCATGATCTTCAGGCGCGAGATCAGCGCGGCGTGGAGCGCCCGGTTGGGTTGCACCACCTCGCGCAGCGCGCCGTCCACGCGGAAACGCACGCTGGAATGGCGTTCGTACGGTTCGATGTGGATGTCGCTGGCGCCGTCGCGCGCCGCCTGCGTCAGCAGCGCGTTCAGCATGCGGATGATCGGCGCGTCGTCGCTCGTCTCCAGCAGGTCTTCCACGGCCGGCAGCTCCTGCATCATGCGGGAGAGGTCGGCGTCGTTCTGCACTTCGCTCACCACCGTGGCGGCGCTCGACTCGCCTTGCGCATAGGCGGCGCTGATGCGCTGCGCCAGCGCGGCCGCATCCAGCACCTGCAGCGAGCGCACGCCGAACTTGCGCATCACTTCGGTCAGCGCGGCGCCCGCCGGTCCGCTCGCATGCCACAGCGTCAGTGCCTGGCCATCGTCCTCCAGCAACAGCTGATTCCCGCGCGCGAACGCGTAAGGCAGGGGATAGCGCATGCGGCTACTTCGGCGTCAAGGGCGTCGCCGGCGCCACGGGCGAGGTGACGGCCGGTTGTGCCGCCGGCGCGGGCCGCACCACCGGGGGCAGCTGCGGCGCGGCGTTGACCGGCACCACGGCGCTCGGCTTGGGCTGGGCGCCGCCTTGCAGCCCGCGCATCAGGTCGTAGCGGTCGAGCGAGAGTTCGTCTGTGCCCGGCGCGTCGCGCAGCACGACCGGGCGCAGGAACACCATGAGGTTCGTCTTGCGGCGCGTGCGGGACTCGCTCTTGAACAAGTTGCCGAACAGGGGCACGTCGCCCACGACCGGGATCTTCTCCTGGTTGCCGGAGTATTCGTCCTGCAGCAGTCCGCCGAGCACGACGATCGCGCCATCCTCGACCAGCACGCTCGACTCGATCGAGCGCTTGTTGGTGATGAGGCCCGACGGCGAATTGACGGACGACGCCTGGACGCTCGAGACCTCCTGGAAGATCTGCATCTTCACCGTGCCGTTCTCGCTGATCTGCGGGCGCACGCGCAGCGTGAGGCCGACGTCCTTGCGCTCGATCGTCTGGAACGGATTGACGCTGCCGCCGGTGCCGACGTTGGCGTTGGTGTACTGGCCGGTGACGAAGGGCACGTTCTGGCCGATCACGATCTTGGCCTCCTCGTTGTCCAGCGTCAGCAGGTTCGGCGTCGACAGCACGTTGCCGTCGGCGTTGGTCTCGAGGAAGCGGGCGAGGGCGGCCAGCAGGTAGAAGCCGTTCACGTTGCGCACCAGCCCGAGGTTGCCCCCGGTCGACGGGAAGGCGCCGGCCTGGCCGCCCGACGAGATTCCCTGCTGGACGTTGAAGATGTTGGCCCCGCCGATGCTGAAGTTGGTGCCGATGATCCCGATGTTCTTGTCGCCCTTGTTGCCCAGGACGTTCTGCCACTGGATGCCGAACTCGGCGATCTTGTCGGCGTTGACTTCGGCGATGAGGCTTTCGACGTAGACCTGGGCGCGCCGGGCATCGAGCTGGTCGATGACCGCGCGCAGCTGCCGGTACTGCGGCTCGGGCGCCGTGATGATCAGCGCGTTGGTGGCCGGGTCGGCCTGGATCTGCCCGCCGGTGGAAGGCTGCGCCGGCCCCTGAGTCGGTGCAGTGGCCGGACTCGCGCCCTGCATGGAGGCAGCGGTCGCGCTCACCGGCGTGGGCGCGCTCACCGCGCCGCCGGCCGCGGCGGCACCGGCCGGCGTCGCGGCCGCCAGCGCCGCGCGCAAGGTCACCGCCAGGCGGGTGGCCTCGGCATTCTTCAGGTAGACCACATGGATGTTGCCGCTGGTCGGCTGCGCGCCGGGCTGGTCCAGTTTCTGGACCAGCGAGCGCACGAGGTTGAGGCGGGCCGGGTTGGCTGCGCGCACCAGCAGGGCGTTGCTGCGCGACTCCGGGATCACCGTCGTTCGGAAGCTCGAATCGACCTGGCCCTGCCCGGGGGCGCCGACCGGGCCGATGGCGGGCCCGCCGGCCTCGGCCAGCCGCTGGACGACCGGCGCGAGATCGACGGCCAGCGCGTGGCGCAGCGGGATCACTTCGACGTCGGTCGCGTTGGACACGTCGAGGGCCGCGATGATGCGCGCCATCCGCTGCAGGTTGTCCGCATAGTCGGTGATCACCAGCGAGTTGTTGCCGGGATTGACGTTGATCGTGTTGTTGGGGCTGATCAGCGGCCGCAGGATCGGCACCAGGTTGGCCGCCGGCTCGTGGTTGAGGCGGAAGATCTGGGTCACGATCTGGCTGCCCGCCGCCGGCGAGCCGATCGACACCGCGCCCCCCTGCAGCTTGGCATCGGCCTCCGGCACCACCTTCAGCAGTCCCGCGGAGTCGACCACGGCGAATCCGGCGAGCCGCAGCGTGGCCAGGAACTGGTTGTATGCCGCCGCCGGGGCCACCGGGCGGTCCGTGCTCAGGTTGATCGTGCCCTTCACGCGCGGGTCGACGACGATGTTGCGCCCGGTGATCGCCGCCATGGTGCGTGCCACCGCCTCGATGTCGGCGTTGACGAAGTTCAGCGTGATCGGCTCGGAGGTGCGCTGCGCGTGGGTCACCCCCAGCGGGCCGGCGCCGAGGACGCAGGCGATGCAGAGGACGGCGAGTCGGTGTTTCATGTCAGCCTATCGTGATGATGGAGCGCGCGCCGCTGCGCCGTCCGATGATGTTCAGCAGGTTGGAGAGGGCACGCTCGCGGTCCGGCGCGGCGCTGGCGACGCCGGAAAAATGCAGGCGTGAACCGGCCCAGCTCCCGCTGCCGCTGAGGTGCAGACTTCCCTCGAGGGTGTCGAGCTGCAGCGTCGGCGCTTGGCCGCCCACCAGGGTGATTCGATAGCTGCCCATGGGCCTCATCGTGGACAGGCGCGACGAGATGCCTTGCGCCGTGAGTTCGGCCTGCCCGGCGATGGCGAGCCGTCCAGCGACTGATTCTACTGAAAGGCCCTTGGTCTGAAGCCGAAGGTCGCCCTCGAGTTGCAACGTATTCCACGGCGTGCCGAGCCCGGTCAGCAGCGCAGCGGGCCAGCGGCTCTGGGCATCGTCGAACGCCAGCCGGGCGCCGCCCCAGCGCCAGCTCGCACGGACCCGCAGCGGGGCCGTCGTGCAGCAGGCGCTGGCGAGCTCGCCGCGCAGGCCGTTCCAGCGCAGGCGCAGCCGCCAGTCCAGGCGCGTCGGCAGGGCGGCGGCGTCGACGCTGCCGGGCCCGCCCGTGAGCACCAGCGTCGCGGACCCGTTCCACACGGTGCCGCGCGGATCGGCCAGGACCACGTGGCCGCCGCTGCGTTCGTTGACGGTGTTCGCCACCCAGCGGGCCGGCGCGAAAAGCAGCAGCGCCAGCAGCAGCCCGGCGGCCGCGCCCGCGAGTGCCCAGGGCCACGAGGGCCGCAAGTGCCGGTGGGGAGCGGGACGTGCCACGGCCGCCGTGGGCCCTCGTCAGCGCGGCGGCAGGGAGAGCACCACGGTGCCTTCCCACAGGCCGGTGGCATTGCGCTGCAGGCGCGCTTCGCCGGGCAGCGCGCGCGCGTCCACCCGCGACTGCGTGAGCCAGCGCGCCAGGGCGTCGGCCGGCGTGCCGGTCAGCGTGACGGTCGCGCGGTCGCCGGAGATCGCCAGCCTGGCGGTCGTTCCGAGGCGGTCGCGCAGCGAGCGTTCCAGCAGGCGCGTGGCCTCGTCATGCCCGACCTTGGGCTGGCCCTGCAGCGCGCGGGCCTCTTCCTGCAGGGCCGCCATCTGCTGCAGCTGCGCGTCCAGCATCCGGTGCTGCTGCTCCGCGGAACGCAGCACGCCCAGCGCCGGCCGGATCGCGACCAGCCACAGCAGCGCCAGCACGACGATGGCGGACGAGGCCGCCACCAGCACTTTCTCGCGCGGCGCCAGCCGCAGCCAGCGGGCCCGCAGGGAAGCAGCGTTCATGGCGTGCCTCCTTTCGTGACGACCAGCATCTCGCCCTGCAGCGCGGCGTTGTAGCCTTGCCCGGCGAGCGCCGACATGAGCGGCTCGGCCTCGTCCTGGTTGGAGGCGATGCCGCGCACCCGCAGCTCGCCGCTCGAGTACTCGATCGCCGCGGCGGGCCGCTGCGGCAGCGGCCCGCTGCTCAGCGCCCCCAGCATGGCCTCGAGGTCGCGGCTGGAAACCGCGCCGGTGGTCTGGCGCAGGGCCGCGACTTCCTTGCCCATCTGCACCGGCGGATCCACCGCCACCTTCACGTGCGGAAAGGTCCCGGTGAGGATCTGGCGCATGGCCACCCGCTTGTCTTCGAGCGCGGCGCGCTCGCGCCAGGCCCACGCGTTGAGTCCCACCAGGTTCAGCACCACCAGCAGGACGGCGCCCCAGCGGGCGGCGCGCCATTGCGGCGCGGCCAGCAGGTCGGCCCAGGCGGTGCCGATCTTCTTCATCGCGCGCGCCCGGCCCGAGCTCGAGAACTCGAACTGGGCGAGGTCCCAGTCCGACTGCGCCGCCTGCAACCACCGCTGCGGCGCCTGCTGCAGTTCGGGGCGATGCTGCAGGACCTGTTCGGCCAGCGCGGCGACAGCGGGTTCGGCCACGCAGCGCGTGGCTTCCGGCAGCGACGGCAGCAGCGACAGGGCCTGCGCAGCCAGCGGCAGCGTGATGACCCCCTCGCCGCCGGCCAGCACCAGCACCGGCTGCTGCGGATCGCCGAGGGCGTGGAGCACGGACTCGCCCTGCGGCGCGAACTCCGGCACGATGCGGGCGACCGGCCGCTGCGCCGCGTCGAGCGCCTGCATGGCGTCGCGCAGCCAGGTCCGGTCGCAGGTCGCGACCCACACCGGCACGCCACTGCGCACCTGCGGCGGCAGCGCGAAGTGCAGCGCTTCCGGCTCGTCGAGCAACTGGTCTTCCAGCAGGCCTTCGAGCACGCTGCGCAGCCTCGGCGAGGCGGCGGTGCTGCCCTTGGGCAGCACGACCTGGTGCCAGGAAATCTTCGCGGCCGGCACCACCGCCACCACTTCGGTGCCGCCCCGGCGGGGCAGCGGCAGCAGCGCGGCCTGGGCGCTGCCGTGGCTGTCCGCGGCGACGCCGTCGGTAGTGACGACGTATTGGTATTCGGCGGAGGCGCTGGCCGGATCCGGCGGCAGGAGAACGATGAGTGCGCTCATGGAATGTCCCCATTGTAGAAAGGTGCGCGGCCGGTCCGTCGACTCGTCCCCGCGGTCGGTCAGCGCGGCGCCGCCTGGGCCGGGGCGGCCGGCCCCGGCGCCGCCGCCCGCCAGCGCTGCACGACCCGCACCTCCATGGTGTCGCGCCGCACCAGGGCGCGCTCCTCGATCATGAGTCGGTCGAGGCGCAGCCGGGAACGCACTTCGAAGTAGTTCGTGTTGATGCCGACGTAGGCCTGTTCGGCGGAGAACATGGACGGCTCGGCGCCGATGGCCAGGCGCGCCTCGCCCACGTCGCGGAACGGCGAGCGTTCGCGGGCCGAGACGAGCCGCTGCGCGTCCGCCATGCTCAGCCCCGGCACCATGGCGTGCATCACCTCGGCGCTGGCGGTGTTGAGGTTGACCGGCGCGCGCAGCGGCAGGACCGTGACGTACGGCCGCAGCACGGCCACGGTGCGCTCGGGCACACCGAGCCACACGAGTTGCTCCATGCGCTGCGGCGGCAGCGGCGCGAGCGGACTGGAGCGATTGGCGGGGCTGGCGTCGAGCGCGAAGCGCAGGTTCTCCGCCAACGTGTCGAGCTGTGCCTGCGGCAGCTCGAGCAGCGCAAAGAGGCGGCCGAACGCCTGCATGTCCTGGACCGACAGCTGCCCGTCTTTCACCAGGTTGGCCACGTTCATCATCGACTGCTGGTCGACGATCTGCCCCGACAGGAAGGCCTCCATGACGTCGGGCCCGACGTCGGTGCTGACGTTGCGTTCCGCCGCGAGGAAGTCGGACAGCCGCGCTTCCTCCAGCGGCACCGCCCAGGGCTCGCCCAGGTGGTCGGCGCCGCCGGAGCGGCCGTCCTCGCGCAACAGCAGGCGGGCCCAGTCGAGGCCGCCCACCAGCAGCCAGGCGGCCTGGATGCGGGCGCGCTCGGCGGCCTCCACTTCGACGGTGCGCCACTGCTGCCACAGCGCGGCCGCCGCGAACGTGGCCACCAGGGCCACGGTGAGCATGGCCGAGAGCAGCGCCGCGCCGTGCTGGCGCATGCCGTCCGGCACGGCGGGTGCCCGCTTCATGACGACTTGCCGCCGCTCAAGGTGGGACGCACCCAGTCGCGCGTCAGCACGCCGGTGATCGACGGGCCCGGCGGCAACGTGAGCACCAGGCGCACGCCGTCGGGCAGCACCGCGAGGGGCAGCGCGGGCGCGCTAGCCGGCAGGGCCGGCGCGGCCGCGGCCGCGTCGCTGGACAGCGGGTGCGACCAGGCGCCGCCGCGGAAATAGAAGATCTGCCATTCGGCGAGCGGCGTCACCGCCACTTCGCGCCGCCGCTCCTCCGGTCCCGCGTTCTGGGACCAGAGGTCGGCCTGCTGCCACGCACGTTCCAGCTGCTCGCGCGTCGTGGCCGGCGCCGACTCCCAGCGCAGCCAGGTGCCGCGCCCTTCGACGTCGCGGCGGCTCCAGGCGGCGACCACCACGCCTTCGCCAGGCGCCACGCTGCTGCGCCGGGTGATCCGCAGCACCCGGCCGTTCCAGTCCAGGGCGCTGGCCTGCGGCAGCTGGATCAGCGCATCGAGGTCGGCCGCCCACTGCGCCAGGCCCACCTGCAGGGTCAACACGTCGTCGGCGCGGGCCTGCGTCTGTTCCTGGGCCCGAGTCATGCCGTCGAGGCCGCGCCAGCTCATCACGGCGAGCAGTGCCATCGCGAACAGTGCCACCAGGAGTTCGACCAGCGTGAAGCCGGCATGGCGCGTGCGTCCCATCAGTAGCGACCCACCACCGTGGACAGGCGCAACACCGGCACCTGGTCTTCGAACACCTGCGCATCGACGCGCCGGAAACTCGGGTTCGGCGTCGGCAGCACCGACAGCGTGACGGCAAACGTGCGCCCGGCCTGCTCGCAGGCGACGTTGGCGTCGCCGATGGGCGGCATCGTGCTCGCGAGGCGCACACGCACCAGCTCGTTCTCGGCGCAGACATGCGCCAGCAGCACGCTCGACTGGCGCAGCGCGTTGCGCGTGAGGGCGGTGGTCGCCTGCAGACCGGCGCTGAGGGCGATGGCGACGATCGCCAGCGCCACCAGCACCTCGATCAGCGTGAAGCCGCGCTGCGTCCGCCGGTGCTTCACGAACCGTCCCCCGGCGCGATCGCGAATGGCCGCAGGCCGTCGGTGGCGACGCGCAGGCTGCGCCCCGGCACGGCCGTCGATTCGAGCACCACTTCCTGGCGGCCGATGATCGGCTCCGGTCCGAGCTGCAGCGTCACGCTGCCGCGCACCTGCGTCGTGTCGGCGAGCCAGCGCTGGGGCAGCAGCTCGGCGGGCACGCCGTCGAAGCGGAAGCCGCCGTCGGTCGGCGACCAGAGCACCGGCACGCCGGTGCTGCGCGACTGGGCGCGTCCCGACTCCAGCAGCGCCGCCAGCCGCTGCGCCTCGCGTTCCAGCTGGGTCGCGCCGGAGTCGCGCAGCGCGAAGCTCACGCCGGCGGACGCGATCGCGATGATCGCCACCACCACCAGCAGTTCGATCAGGGTGAAGCCGCGGTTGCGCCCGTGCGGCAGCGCGGTGGATGGGCGGCGCCGGCAGCTACTGCCAGCTGCCGATGTCCGCATTGTTGCCCTCCCCGCCGGGCTGCCCGTCGGCGCCGAACGACATGACGTCGATTTCGCCCTTCACGCCGGGATTGAGGTACTGGTACGGCCGGCCCCACGGGTCGTTGGGCAGCTTCTCGACGTAAGGCTTCCAGTTGGGAGGCACCGGCGCCGCCGCGGGCCTGGCCACGAGCGCCTGGAGGCCCTGCTCGGTGGTCGGATAGCGCTGGTTGTCGAGCCGGTACAGCTTGAGCGCCTGCATGAGGTTGTTGACGTCCGTCTTCGCGGCGGTCGCGCGCGCGTCGTCGGCGCGGTCCAGCACGTTCGGCACGATCAGCGCGGCGAGCACGCCGATGATGACCAGCACCACCATCAGTTCGATCAGGGTGAAGCCGGCCTGGCGCGCGCGGCGCAGGGCGATGGTCAGGGAGTTCATTGCGGGTGTGGATCAATCGGTTCAATGATAATCGCCGCATGGTGACGAATATGCAGAGCCGGTGGGCCGTGGCGGGCACGACCTTCCTCCTGTGGGCGCTGGTAGCCGCCAGTGCCGTGTTCTGGGGCCTCAGGATGTCGGCGCGTTCGGGCGCCGCGCCGCTCGCGCCCGCGGTCACCCGCGCGCCTGCCGCGGCGGATCCGCTCGCCGTGGCGCGGCTGCTTGGGGCCAGCCCGGCCGCCACGGCAGCCGCGGCGCCGGCCGCGCCCGCGCTGGCCAGCCGCCTGATGCTCGTCGGCGTGGTCGCCGGCGCCGCGTCGCAGAAAGGCGTCGCGCTCATCTCCGTCGACGGCAAGCCGGCCAAGCCGTTCCGCGTCGGCGCGGCGATCGAGGAAGGCGTGGTGCTGCAGTCGGTGCAGGGCCGCCGCGCCGTGCTGGCGCAAGGCGGCGATGGCCAGTCCGTTCTGACCCTGGAACTGCCGCGTGCCGGAGCCGACGCCGGCGCTGCGGCGAGCAGCCCGGTCCCGGCCGAAGCCCCCGGCGCTCAGGTGCGCAGGAACAGGCGGTAGACCGGATTGTCGGTTTCCTCCACGCACGGATAGCCGAGCGTGGCTAAGAACTCCTTGAACGCCTTGTTGTCGCTCTTCGGTACCTGCAGCCCGACCAGGATGCGGCCGTAGTCCGCCCCCTGGTTGCGGTAGTGGAACAAGGTGATGTTCCAGCCCGGCTGCATGTGCGACAGGAACTTCATCAGCGCGCCCGGACGCTCCGGGAACACGAAGCGCAGCAGCCGCTCGTCGCGCGCCAGCCCCGAATGTCCGCCGACCATGTGCCGGATGTGTTCCTTGGCCAGTTCGTCGTGGGTGAGGTCGAGCGCCTCGAAGCCGTGCCGGGTGAAATTGGCGGCGATGCGCGTGGACTCGCCCTTGCCGTGCGTCGTGACGCCGACGAACACATGCGCGCGCTGCGCATCGCTGATGCGGTAATTGAACTCGGTGACGTTGCGCGGCCCGCCGGGCAGGGCGCCGATCAGCGCGCAGAAGCGCCTGAAGCTGCCGCGCTCCTCGGGGATGGTGACCGCGAACAGCGCCTCGCGCTCCTCGCCGACCTCGGCCCGCTCGGCGACGAAACGCAGCCGGTCGAAGTTCATGTTGGCGCCGCACAGGATCGCGGCGTACGTTTCGCCGCGCGTCTTGCGCTCCGACACGTACTGCTTGATCGCCGCCACCGACATGGCGCCCGCGGGCTCGACGATCGAACGGGTGTCGACGAAGACGTCCTTGATCGCCGCGCAGACGGCGTCGGTGTCGACGCGGATGTACTCGTCGACCAGGTCGCGGGCGATGCGGAAGGTCTCCTCGCCCACCAGCTTCACGGCCGTGCCGTCGGAGAACAGGCCGACGTCCCCGAGCGTGACGCGCTTGCGGGCCGCGACCGACTGGGTCATGGCATCCGAGTCGCTCATCTGGACGCCGATCACCTTGATCTCCGGCCGCACGGCCTTGATGTAGCTGGCCACCCCGGCGATGAGGCCGCCGCCGCCGATGGCGACGAACACGGCGTCGAGCGGTCCCTGGTGCTGGCGCAGCATTTCCATGGCGATGGTGCCCTGGCCGGCAATCACGTCCGGGTCGTCGAAGGGATGCACGAATGTGAGCTCCTGCTCACGTTCGAGATCGACGGCGTGCAGGTAGGCGTCGGAATAGCTCTCGCCCTGCAGCACCACCTCGCCGCCGAGCGCCTTGACGGCGTCGATCTTCACCTGCGGCGTCGTCACCGGCATCACGACGACGGCCCGCGCGCCGAGCCGGTGCGCCGCCAGTGCCACGCCTTGCGCATGGTTGCCCGCCGACGCGCAGATGACTCCGCGCCCGAGCTGCTCCGGGGCCAGATGGGCCATCTTGTTGTAGGCGCCGCGCAGCTTGAAGCTGAAGACCGGCTGCTGGTCCTCCCGCTTGAGCAGCACCTTGTTGTGGAGGCGCCGGCTGAGGTTGCGGGCCGGCTCCAGCGGCGATTCGATCGCGACGTCGTAGACCCGTGCCGTGAGGATCTTCTTGAGGTAGTCGGCCGGGGTGAGGTGCTTGGGCATGGCAGGTCAATGATAAGACTGCTGCTCAGCGGTACTGGTGAGGGGGCAGCTCAGAAAAAAGCCCCCGGACCTTGCGGTTCGGGGGCTGAATCCACCAAAGGAGGAGGTGGAGGAGACAACCTGCCTGCCACTCCGGCTGTGCCGTCGTGGCCTTGATGCTCTGCACAACGACTTCGTTATGCTCTGGGGGGAGTATAGCTCGGCCTTGCTGCGTCGCAGCACGCGAGTGTCTCAAACTGAGACTTCCGCCCGGCCGCTTTGACGAGGATCAAGTGATGGAATGCACGGTGAGTTGGACTGGAGCGACCGGCGCCCGCTCCGGGATGGGTTTCCTGGCCGAGACCGGCAGCGGCCATGTGCTGGTGATGGATGGTGCGCCCGACCCGGCGCGCCCCGCCCAGGGCGGGCAGAACCTGGCGCCGCGGCCGATGGAAACAGTCTTGGCCGGCACCGGCGGCTGCACGGCCTACGACGTCGTGCTGATCCTGCAGCGCGGGCGCCATGACGTCCGTGCCTGCTCCGTGAAGCTGACTGCCGAGCGCGCGGACGCCGACCCCAAGGTGTTCACGAAGATCCACATGCACTTCACCGTGAAAGGCAACGACGTGCCGCCGGCGGCGGTCGAGCGTGCGATCGCCATGAGCCACGAGAAGTACTGCTCCGCCAGCATCATGCTGGCGAAGACGGCGGCGATCACGACCAGCTTCGAGGTGCTGCCGGGCTGAAGGCGTGCTCAGATGTAATGCGCCGTCGTGGTCATGACCTTGGCGGCCGCCCGCATCAGCGCTCTGGCAGGCGCCGGAAGTTCCACGGCCCCGGCCGCCAGCGCCTGTCCGGCGTGCGCCGCCTCGTCGTCCTTCATCTGGGCGACGATCGCGCGCGAGGCGTGGTCCCCCGGCGGCAGGCGCCGCATGTGGGTCTCCAGGTGGGCCTCGACCTGCCGCTCGGTCTCCACCACGAAACCCAGGCTCACCCGGTCGCCGAGCCGTCCCGCGACCAGGCCGATCGCGAAAGCGCCGGCGTACCAGAGCGGGTTGAGCAGGGACGGCCGGTCGCCCAGTTCCTGCAGGCGCTCGGCGGTCCACGCCAGATGATCCGTTTCCTCGTCCGCTGCCCGCTCGAAGTGCCGGCGCAGGGCCGGGTCGCGCGTCCCCAGCGCCTGGGCGGTGTAGAGCGCCTGCGCGCAGACTTCGCCGACGTGGTTCACGCGCATGAGCGCCGCGGCTTGCCGCATCTCGCGCTCCTGCAGCCTGGTTTCGTCGGCCGGAACCACCGGGCAGGGGCGACCGGCGTGGGGTTTGGCGAAAAGTGTTCGCAGAGCGCTGTCGGCGGCGCCGAGGAATCGATCCATCAGGCAAGTCTAATAGACCGTCCCCAGCCGCGGGGTGCGCGCGCAAACCAGCCACGTTCGAGCGCGTTCCGGGGCCCTTTACGGAACCTCACTGCACGGGTGTTGCGCGGGTTCCACTCGGCCGTTTTGCGGTGTTGTCCGCCTGCAACGATTGGCCCCTGCAAAGGCTAAATACTTTGCGAAAGCAGGGCTGCTCTGGTGCAATAAGCCCAACTTCCCAAAAGGAGGTTGGCCCGGGGATCCGGTGGGAGCACAAAAGTGCCTGCATTTTCGAGCCCCCTTCGCACCGGAGCCCTCTGTTTAACCTTGGAGAAACTTGCATGAAAAAGTCCCTGATTGCTCTGGCTGTCCTGGCCGCCGCCGGCGCAGCTTCTGCTCAATCGTCGGTCACGCTGTTCGGTATCGTTGACGCAGTCGTCACCGTCGGCCGTGGCACCGTCGCCGACCGCACCCAGCTGACCGACTCCGGCTACAACAGCTCGCGTCTGGGCTTCCGTGGCACGGAAGACCTCGGCGGCGGCATGTCGGCCTCCTTCTGGCTGGAAGCCGGCCTGAACAACGACAACGGCGAAGGCGACCCGACCAACGTCAACAACCAGGCCTCCGGCACCGGTGCCGCCTCGGCCGGCCGTCAGGGCCTGACGTTCAACCGCCGCTCGACCGTGAGCCTGGCTGGTGGCTGGGGCGAACTGCGCCTGGGCCGTGACTACACCCCGCAGTTCTGGAACCTGACCGTGTTCGATCCGTTCGGCACGAACGGCGTGGGCACCACCCAGACCCTGAACTCCATCATCACCGGCTCCACCGCCGTCCGCGCTTCCAACACCATCGGCTACTTCCTGCCGGGCAACCTGGGCGGTTTCTACGGCCAGGTGCAGTACTACATGGGTGAGAACGTGCAGAACGGCGCCGCCACCGAAGACGACGGCAATGGCCTGGGCCTGCGCATCGGCTTCGCCAACGGTCCGTTCAACGTGGCGTTCTCCACCAGCCGCACCGAGTACGCTGCCGGCGACGTTCGCCAGAGCAACATCGGCGGCCAGTGGGACTTCGGCATCGCCAAGGCCATGGCTCACTACTCGCGTGACGAAAACGGCGCGATCGACGGCAAGGGCTGGCTGATCGGTGGCCTGTTCCCGGTCGGCGCCGGCGAGATCCGCGCGTCCTACTCGCGTTACGAGACGGATGCCGCTGGCCAGCCGGAGACCAAGAAGCTGGCGCTGGGCTACGTCCACAACCTGTCGAAGCGCACGGCCGTGTACACGACCTGGGCCCGCGTGCGCAACTCCGGTGGCGCCGCCCAAGCTCTGGGTGGTTCCACGACCGGCGTGAACGCCAACTCGTCCGGTTTCGACCTGGGCGTTCGCCACAGCTTCTAATTCGGGCGCTGGCTCGCGCCAGCCGCAGAATCGAAGAAACTTGAAAAGCCGCCTTCGGGCGGCTTTTTTTTGGGATTGCGCGCGGCATCCCGCCGCGCGAGGTGTGCCGCCCCGCGGGGCGCGGCAGGAGAATGGCGGTCATGGACGGTTCATGCACCCGGCGAGCCTGGCTCGCCGCTTCCGGCGGCACGGCGTTGCTGGCCGGTTGCTCGTCGCTGGGGCCGCCGCCCGAGCCGGCAGTCGACGCGAGCCCGTGGGCGGCGCAGTCGGCGGGGCCGGGCTCGTCGCCTCCGTGGCGCCACCAGGCCTTCCCCGGCAAGGCGCCGACCCGGTTCACGTACGCCCGCGAGGAGGGGCGCCACGCGGTGTCCGCCACCGCTTCCTCCTCGGCCAGCATGTTGCGGCGCCGGCTGCGCGTGGAGCCGGCCGAACTCGGCAGCGTGGTGTTCTCCTGGAAAGTGCCGGCGCTGATCGCGGATGCCGACATGGCATCGCGCGAGAATGACGACTCGCCGGTGCGGGTCATGCTCGTGTTCGACGGCGACCGTTCGCGCTTTTCGCCGCGCGACGCGATGCTGTCCGAGCTGATGCGCGCGCTGACCGGCGAGGAAATGCCGTATGCGACGCTGATGTATTCGTGGTGCAGCCGCCGTGAAGCCGGCACGGTCGTGACCAACGCGCGGACCAGCCGGGTGCGCACCCTCGTGGTCGAGTCGGGGCCGCAGAAGCTGAATCGCTGGCTCGACTACCGGCGCAACGTGCGCGCCGATTTCGAGCGCGCCTTCGGTGAGCCTCCGGGCGCGCTGGTGGGCGTCGGCATCATGAGCGACAGCGACAACACGCGCTCGCTGGTGCGGGCCTGGTACGGGCCGCTGCGGATCGTCGCGGCGGCGGGTGCGCAGTAACCATTTGGCCGCGTCCGCCCCATTCGGGTAAGTCCTTTTGACGCTACGGCCGGGCGGCCGCATAGTCCTGGCTTTCAAAAATTCGGAGTTCCCCCATGCAACTGAAGTTCGCCCTGTTGTCCGTGGCGGCGGCAGTGACGCTGCTGGCCGCGCCCGGCCTGCAAGCCAAGCCGTTCAAGTGGACGAGCGCCAGCGACATCCCGACCCTGGACGTCCATTCGCAGAACAACGCCCTCGGCAACGGGGTGCACGCCGCGATCTACGACTCGCTGGTGTACTACAACAGCAAGACGTTCAAGCCGGAGTCGCTCCTCGCCACCGCCTGGAAGGAGATCAGCCCGACGCAGGTGCGCTTCACGTTGCGCAGCGGCGTCAGGTTCAGCGACGGCACGCCGTTCACCGCCGACGACGTGGTGTTCTCCATCCACCGGGCGATGGCCAAGACGTCCAACTACGCCGTGTACACGCAGGGCATCGACAAGGTCGTCAAGGTCAGCGACAACACCGTGGACTTCCTCATGAAGGGGCCGAATCCCGTCCTGCTGAGCCAGCTCACGGAACTGCGCATCATGAGCAAGGCGTGGGCCGAGAAGAACAAGTCCACGGAACCGAAGGACATCCGCACCAAGGACGAGACGTTCGCCCATCGCAATGCCATGGGCACCGGACCCTACATGGTCAAGGAGTGGCAGCCGGACCAGAAGCTGGTGCTGGTGAAGAACCCCAACTACTGGGGCAACGCCGAAACCAACGTCACCGAGATCGTCTACACGCCGATCAAGGCGGAAGCAACCCGCATCGCCGCGCTGCTCTCCGGCGAGGTCGACTTCGTGCTCGACCCCAGTCCGCAGGACCTGGCGCGGCTGCGCGCGAACGCGAACCTGAAGGTGATCGACGGGGTGGAGAACCGCACCATCTTCTTCGGCATGGACCAGCACCGCGACGAGCTGCCGGGCTCCAACATCAAGGGCAAGAACCCGTTGAAGGAAGTGAAGGTCCGCCGCGCCCTGTACCAGGCCATCGACAGCGACGCGCTGCACCGCGTGACCATGCGCGGCCTGTCGCAGCCGACCGGCACCCTGGTGGCGCCGCAGGTGAACGGCTGGACCGAGTCGCTGCACAAGCGGCTGCCGTACGACCCGGAAGGGGCGAAGAAGCTGCTGGCCGAGGCCGGCTACCCGCAGGGCTTCGAGGTTGATTTCGCGTGCCCGAACAACCGCTACATCAACGACGAGGAAATCTGCCAGGCGGTCACCGCCATGTGGGCCAGGGTCGGCGTGAAGGCCAAGCTGCGCACGCTGCCGCTGGTGACCTACTTCCCGATGATCCAGCGGTACGAGGCCAGCATTTACATGCTGGGCTGGGGCGTGCCGACCTTCGACGCGCTGTACAGCCTGCAGTCGCTCACGCGCAGCGTCGGCACGGGTGGCGACGGCAACTACAACGTCGGCCGCTACAAGAACCCGCGCATGGACGTCGTGGTCGACCGCGTCAAGGTCGAGACCGACCTGCCGGTGCGCAACCGCTTCCTGACCGAGGGCCTGCAGATCAGCAGCGACACGGTCTCGCACATCCCGCTGCACAACCAGATCATTCCCTGGGCGATGAAGAAGTCGGTCGAGGTCGTGCATCGCGCGGACAACCGGATCGACTGGCGACTGGTGAAGGTGAACTGACCACGGCGTAAACCGGCCGCCGCACCTCGCGCGCCGCGCGGAGGGCGGCGCTTCCACTTTCCCGCGGACGGGGGCAAACCTCCGTTCCGGCCCGTTGCCTGCTCTGCTAGCATTCGGCGGGCCCCAGCTCAACACATGTTCGCCTTCATTCTGCGCCGCCTCATGCAGGCCGTGATCGTCATGGTCACGGTCGCCTTTATCGCCTTCCTGCTGTTCCAGTACGTCGGCGATCCCGTCGTGTTCCTGCTCGGCCAGGACGCCACTCCCGACCAGATCCGCCAGCTGCGCGCGGACCTCGGCCTGGACCAGCCGTTCTTCGTGCAGTTCTGGCATTTCCTGGTGAATGCCGCCCAGGGCGAGTTCGGCCTGAGCCTGCGGCAGGGCGCGAAGGTGTCGCGCCTGATCTCGGAGCGCTTCCCGGCCACCCTGGAGCTGGCGCTGATCGCCGCCGTCATGGCGCTGGCGATCGGCATCCCGATGGGGGTCTACGCGGCCCTGCGCCGCGGCAACTTCCTCAGCCAGGTGTTCATGACGATCTCGCTGCTGGGCGTGTCGCTGCCGACCTTCCTCATCGGCATCCTGCTGATCCTGGTGTTCGCGGTCCAGCTCGGCTGGTTTCCGAGCTTCGGCCGGGGCGAGACGGTGCAGATCGGCTGGTGGTCGACCGGACTGCTCAAGGCCAAGGGCTGGCACCACATCGTGCTGCCTGCCATCACGCTGGCCGTGTTCCAGCTCACGCTGATCATGCGGCTGGTGCGCGCCGAGATGCTGGAGGTGCTGCGCACCGACTACATCAAGTTCGCGCGCGCCCGCGGCCTGTCCAACCGCGCCATCCATTTCGGCCATGCGCTGAAGAACACGCTGGTGCCGGTGATGACGATCACCGGGCTGCAGCTCGGCGGGCTGATCGCGTTCGCGATCATCACCGAGACCGTCTTCCAGTGGCCCGGCATGGGGCTGCTGTTCATCCAGGCGGTGACATTCGCCGACATTCCGGTGATGGCGGCGTACCTCTGCCTGATCGCCCTGATCTTCGTGGTGATCAACCTGATCGTCGACCTGTTGTACTTCGCGGTCGACCCGCGCCTGCGGGTGGCCCGGTCGGAAGCCCACTGATGCTCGCTCCACGTTCCGGCCAGTCCCTGAAGGCCAGCGGCCGCGCCTTCGCGCACATCTCGCAGTTCGTCCCCGAGCTCACGTCGCTGCGGCGCGACCTGCACGCGCATCCGGAGCTCGGTTTCGAGGAGCGCTATACCTCGCGCCGGGTTCAGACCGCGCTCGAAGTCTGCGGCGTCGACGAAATCCATGCCGGCATCGGCAAGACAGGTGTCGTCGGCGTGATCCGCGGCCGTGCCAACACCAGCGGCGCGGTGATCGGGTTGCGCGCCGACATGGACGCATTGACCATGACGGAGGACAACGACTTCGCCTGGAAGTCGACCCGCTCCGGCATGATGCACGGCTGCGGCCATGACGGCCACGTGGCGATGCTGGTCGGCGCCGCCCGCTACCTTGCGGAAACGCGCGACTTCGACGGCACCGCCGTGCTGATCTTCCAGCCCGGCGAGGAGGGATTCGCCGGGGCCAAGGCGATGATCGAGGACGGCCTCTTCGACCGCTTTCCGGTGCAGGCGGTCTTCGGCATGCACAACTGGCCGGCGATGAAGCCCGGCACCATCGGCATCAACCCGGGGCCGCTGATGGCGGCGGCCGACCGGGTGACGATCGAGATCATCGGCAAGGGCGGCCACGGAGCGCACGCCTATCTCACGGTGGACCCGGTCGTCGTCGCGGCCCATGTCATCACGGCGGTGCAGACGATCGTTTCGCGCAACGTGCGGCCGGTCGACAGCGCCGTGATCAGCCTGTGCGCGATGACCGCCGGCGACGTCCACGCCATGAGCGTGGTCCCTGGCAAGGCCACGCTGGTGGGAACGGTGCGCACTTTCTCCCCGGACGTCCAGGACCTCGTGCAGCGGCGGCTCACGGAGTTGTGCAGTGCCGTGGCGCTGGGATTCGGCGCGACCGCGAAGGTCGACTACGAGCGGGTCTATCCGGCCACGATCAACACGCCGCGGGAGGCCATGTTCGCGGCCGACGTCGCCGAATCGCTCGTCGGCCCGGACCACGTGATCCGCGACATGGACCCCAGCATGGGGGCGGAGGATTTCTCCTTCATGCTGCAGGTCAAGCCGGGCGCCTACATGCGCATCGGCCAGGGCGGCGAGGGCAGCTGCATGCTGCACAACAGCCGCTACGACTTCAACGACGAGATCCTGCCGCTCGGCTCGGCATTGCACGCCAGCCTGGTCGAGCGCTCGATGCCCCTGGTGCAACCCTGAGCCCCTCACACTTTTTCCGTCGGCAATCCATCATCAAAGGAGCTTTCAGATGATCTTCAACATGAAACTGCTGCAGGCCGCCCTGCTGGCCGCGCTCGGGGTGGCCAGCCTCGGCGCCGGCGCCCAGACCGTGCGCATTGCGAACCAGGGCGACTCGCTGTCGATGGACCCGCACTCGCTCAACGAGTCGCTGCAGCTGAGCGTGACCGGCAATGTGTACGAGCCGCTGGTCGGCCGCAACAAGGACCTGAGCGTGGCGCCGGGACTGGCGACATCCTGGAAACAGACCTCGCCCACGGTGTGGCGCTTCGAGTTGCGCAAGGGCGTGCAATTCCACGACGGCACCCCGTTCACGGCCGATGACGTGCTGTTCTCGATGGCGCGCACGCAGGTCGAAGGCTCGGACATGAAGAGCTACACCAACGACGTGAAGGAGGTGCGCAAGGTCAACGATCACGTGGTCGAGATCGAGACCAAGGCGCCGTTCCCCATCCTTCCGGACGTGCTCACCGGCGTCTACATCATGAGCAAGAAGTGGTGCGAGACCAACCAGGCGCAGCGCCCGGTCGACCGCCGCAAGGGCATCGAGAATGCCGCCTCGTTCCGCGCCAACGGCACGGGTCCGTTCCGCCTGCGCGAGCGCCAGCCCAACGTGCGCACCACGTTCGTGCGCAACGGCAACTACTGGGGCAAGATCGAAGGCAATGCGCAGGAGGTGATCTTCACGCCGATCGGCAACGATGCCACCCGCGTGGCCGCGCTGCTTTCCGGCGAGATCGACGTCATGGAGCCGGTGCCGGTGCAGGACATCGACCGCGTCAACGGCTCGCCCAACACCAAGGCGCTGGTCGCGCCCGAGCTGCGCACGATCTTCCTGGGCATGGACCAGAAGCGCGACGAGCTGCAGTTCTCCAACGTCAAGGGCAAGAACCCGTTCAAGGACAAGCGGGTGCGCCAGGCGTTCTACCAGTCGATCGACATCGAGGGCATCAAGAAGACGGTGATGCGCGGCGCGTCGAACCCGACGGCCCTGATGGTCGGGCCGGGCATCAACGGCTTCCAGGCCGAGATGAACAAGCGCCTGCCGTACGATCCGGACGCGGCGAAGAAGCTGCTGGCCGACGCCGGCTATCCGAACGGCTTCGAGGTGGCCATGAACTGCCCGAACGACCGGTACGTGAACGACGCGCGGATCTGCCAGGCCGTGGCCGCCAACCTGTCGCGCATCGGCGTGAAGATCAACCTGGCCGCCGAGACCAAGGGCACGTACTTTCCGAAGATCCTGCGCCGCGATACCAGCTTCTACATGCTGGGCTGGACGCCGGCCACCTACGACGCGCACAACGCGCTGAACGCCCTCATGGCCTGCCCGGACGACAAGGGCACCGGCCAGTTCAACCTGGGCAGCTACTGCAATCCGAAGGTCGACCAGCTCACCAAGTCGGTCCAGTCCGAGACCGACAAGGCCAAGCGCAACGCGCTGATCAAGGAGGCCTTCGAGATCCACGCCGCCGACATCGGGCATCTGCCGCTGCACCAGCAGGCGCTGGCCTGGGGTGTCAGCAAGAAGATCAAGCTGGTGCAGATGGGCGACAACTACATGCCCTTCAAGTGGATCACCGTCCAGAAGTAGTTTTGTTCCGCGGCGCCGCGCCGGCCTGAGGCCGGCCGGCGCCTTACCGTCCTGACTCAATGAGATCCACCCTCGCCCGCTGGTACGCCAGCGATGTGGGCTACAGCTTTCGCACTTCGCCGGTCGCGATCGTCGCCGCCTCGATCGCCTTCATCTGCATCTTCTGCGCCGTGTTCGCCGGCTGGGTTGCGCCCCACAATCCGTTCGACCTGACGACCCTGGTCCTGAGCGACGCGCGCCTGCCGCCCGCCTGGGAGCCTGAGGGGTCGCGCAAGTACCTGCTGGGCACCGACGACCAGGGACGCGACATTCTTTCCGCCTTGATCTATGGCGCGCGGATCTCGCTGGTCGTCGGCGTCACCTCGGTGATCCTCTCGATGATCATCGGCGTGGCGCTCGGGCTGCTGGCGGGCTTTCGCGGCGGCTGGACCGACACGATCCTGATGCGGGTGTGCGACGTGATGCTGTCGTTTCCGGCGATCCTGGTCGCGCTCCTGATGGCGGGCGTGGGCCGCGCGATGTTTCCCAATGCCCACGACACCGTGGCGTTCGGCGTCCTGATCCTCTCGATCACGCTCACCGGCTGGGTGCAATACGCCCGCACCGTGCGCGGGACGACCATGGTGGAGCGCAACAAGGAATACGTGCAGGCGGCCCGCGTCACCGGCGTGCCGCCGCTGCGCATCATGGTTCGCCACGTGCTGCCGAACGTGCTCGGCCCGGTCCTGGTGCTCGCGACCATCCACGTGGCGACGGCCATCATCACCGAGGCGACGCTGTCGTTCCTGGGCGTCGGCGTGCCGCCGACCTCGCCGTCGCTCGGCACCCTCATCCGCGTGGGCAACGATTACCTGTTCTCGGGGGAGTGGTGGATCACCATCTTTCCGGGACTCATGCTGATCCTGATCGCGCTGTCCGTGAACCTGCTCGGCGACTGGCTGCGCGACGCCTTGAACCCGAGATTGCGCTGAACAGCATGAGCCTGCTGCAAGTCAACAACCTCATCGTCGAATTCCCCGGCCGCCATGGCACGCTGCGGGCACTCGACGACATCAGTTTCAACATCGCGCCGGGCGAGGTGCTCGGCGTGGTGGGCGAGTCCGGCGCCGGCAAGTCGCTGACCGGGGCGTCGATCATCGGGCTGCTGGAGCCGCCTGGACGCGTCGCCGGGGGGCAGATCCTGCTCGAAGGCCAGCGCATCGACAACCTGTCGCACGACCAGATGCGGCATATCCGCGGCCGCAAGATCGGCGCGATCTTCCAGGATCCGCTCACTTCGCTGAACCCGCTCTACACCATCGGCCGCCAGCTGGTCGAGACGATCCAGGCGCACCTGCCGGTGAGCGCCGAGGAGGCGCGCCGCCGGGCGATCGCGTTGCTCGAGGACACCGGTATTCCCGCCGCCGCGCAGCGCCTCGGTCACTTCCCGCACCAGTTCTCCGGGGGCATGCGGCAGCGGGTCGTGATCGCGCTGGCGCTGGCGGCCGAGCCCAAGCTCATCGTCGCCGACGAGCCGACCACGGCCCTGGACGTTTCCATCCAGGCCCAGATCATCCAGTTGCTCAAGCGCGTCTGCCGCGAGCACGGCGCGGCCGTGATGCTGATCACCCACGACATGGGCGTGATCGCCGAGACCTGCGACCGCGTGGCCGTCATGTACGCGGGTCGCATCGCGGAAATCGGCCCGGTGCACGAGGTCATCAACCAGCCGGCGCATCCGTACACGATGGGACTCATGGCCGCCATTCCCGACATCACCGTGGACCGCGAGCGACTGAACCAGATCGACGGCGCCATGCCGCGGCTGAACGCCATCCCGCCGGGGTGCGCCTACCATCCACGGTGTCCGCGCGCGTTCGAGCGCTGCGGGGTCGAGCGGCCCGACCTGCTCGGCGCCGGCGCCACCCACGCCGCGTGCTGGCTGCACGACGCGCACGCAGGAGCCGTCGCATGAGTGCCGTCCTCAACCCCACGGTCGCGGCGAACGCGGGCGGCCCGGTCGCGGACCCCCGTGAGCCGCTGGTGCAGGCCACGGACCTGGCCAAGACCTTCGACGTCTCGGCGCCGTGGCTGAACCGGGTGCTGGAGCGGCGGCCGCGCCAGCTGCTGCACGCCGTCGACGGCGTCAGCTTCGGCATTGCCAAGGGGCGGACGCTGGCGCTGGTGGGCGAATCCGGCTGCGGCAAGAGCACGGTGGCCCGCCTCCTGGTTGGCCTGTATGCGCCCACGCGCGGCAAGGTCGTGTTCGATGGCCAGGATGCGCATGCCGCCTACGGCGGCGCCGGCGCGAAGCAGTTGCGCCGGCGCATCCAGATGATCTTCCAGGACCCGTACGCCAGCCTCAATCCGCGCTGGACCGTCGCGCAGATCGTCGGCGAGCCGCTGCAGGAACACGGGATCATCAGCGACCAGGCGCAGCTCAGGGACCGCGTGGCGCAGCTGCTGCAGTCGGTCGGTCTTTCCTCGCAGGACGTCGTGAAGTTCCCGCACCAGTTCTCGGGCGGGCAGCGCCAGCGCATCTCGATCGCCCGCGCGCTGGCCACCGAGCCCGAATTCCTGGTGTGCGACGAGCCGACCTCGGCGCTCGACGTCAGCGTGCAGGCGCAGGTGCTCAACATCATGAAGGACCTGCAGCGCCAGCGGGGCCTGACCTACCTCTTCATCTCGCACAACCTTGCCGTGGTGCGCCACGTGAGCGACGAGGTCGGGGTGATGTACCTGGGCCGGCTCGTCGAGCTGGCCGGCAAGCAGCAGTTGTTCAGCGAGCCCCGCCATCCCTATACGCGGATGCTGCTGGATGCGATCCCCAAGATGCACGAAACGGGGCGCGCGCGCACGGCGGTGCAAGGGGAGGTGCCGAATCCGCTCAACCCGCCCACCGGCTGCGCTTTCCATCCGCGCTGCCCGCACGCCAATGCCCGATGCACGGCCGAGCGGCCCGCGTTGCTCGCGATCCAGGGCATTCGCGTGGCCTGCCACGCGGTGGAGGAAGGCCGGATCTGAACGCCGGCGCCGGTTCAGTCCGGTTGCCGCGCGCTCAGCATTCCTCGCTCCAGCAATGCCCGTCGCGCGCGATCATCGCGCTGGCGGCGCTCGGGCCCCAGCTGCCGGCGGCGTAGGGCCGCGGGCCGGCGCCTTGGTTGCGCCAGTGCTCCATGACGGGCTCCACCCAGCGCCACGCCTCTTCCTGTTCGTCGCTGCGCACGAACAGGTTGAGCCGGCCGTCGATGACGTCCAGCAGCAGCCGTTCGTAGGCGCCGACGCGCTCGGAACCGAAGCGCTTCTCGAAGTCCAGGTCCAGGTGCACCGGCGTGAGCGACTGCACCGGCGCACGCGTGCGCTGGCGGTTGTCCTGCGCCTGCGCCAGCAGGTGCAGTTCGAGGCCGTCGCGCGGCTGCAGGTTGATCACGAGCCGGTTCACGGAGCCCGAGGGCGAGTGGAAGATGGCATGCGGGGCCGGCCGGAAGTTGACCACGATCCGCGCATCGCGGCCGGCCAGGCGCTTGCCGGTGCGGATGTAGAAGGGCACGCCGGCCCACCGCCAGTTGGCAATCTCGGTGCGCAGCGCCACGAAGGTCTCGGTGCTGCTCTGCGGATTCACGCCCGGCTCGTCCCGGTAGCCATGCACGCTTTCCCCGGCCACCGTGCCGGCCGTGTACTGGCCGCGGATCACGTCCCCGTCCAGCGCCTGCGTCGTCCACGGCTTGAGCGAGCGCAGCACCTTCAGCTTCTCGTCCCGGATCGCGTCGGCATGCGCGTTGATGGGCGGCTCCATGCCGATCGCGCACAGCAGTTGCAGCGCGTGGTTCTGCACCATGTCGCGCAGCGCGCCGGTGTTGTCGTAGAAGGCGCCGCGCTTGGCGACGCCCAGGTCTTCCGCGATCGTGATCTGGATGTTCGCGATGTTCTCGCGCCGCCACAGGGGTTCGAACAGCGCGTTGCCGAAGCGCAGCGCGAACAGGTTCTGCACCGCCGGCTTGCCCAGGTAGTGGTCGATGCGGAAGATCTGCTTCTCGCTCAACGCGCTGCGCACGGTCTCGTTGATCGCCCGGTTCGACGCGAGGTCATGGCCCAGCGGTTTTTCCAGCACGATCCTGGTGTTTGGCCGGTTCAGGCCGGCGGCGGCGAGCTGCTGCACGGCCGTCGTGAAGAGTGATGGCGCCGTGGCGAGGTACATCACCACGGTGTCCGCGTGCCGCTCGCGCAAGGTGGCGGCCAGCCGCTGGAAATCCTGCGGGCGCGACAGGTCCATGCGCACGAAATGCAGCAGGGCCGCGAACCGGTCGAACTCGGCCGGCGTCGGCCGCTTGGCGAGGTCGACCTCGTTGAACCGCGACCGGATCAGTTCGCGGTAGGCCGCGTCGCCGAGGTCGTCGCGCGCGACGCCGATGATGCGGCCGTGCTCCGGCAGGGAGCCGTGGCGGAAGGCCTGGAACAGCGCCGGCATCAGTTTGCGCCACGCCAGGTCGCCGGTGCCGCCGAACAGGACGAGATCGAAGCTCATGAATGGATCGGGTGGAGTCGGGCTACTGTACCTGCGTTCGCCGGCGCCCGGCCCGCCATGCCACACCCGCAGGCAGCAGAAAGCCGGGGCGCCTCGCAGATCACCCCGCGGCGGGGCGCCGCGCCGGATAATCGCGGCATGAACCAACTCGACGCCCTGAAACAGTTCACCACCGTGGTCGCCGACACGGGCGACTTCAAGCAGCTCGCGCAGTTCCAGCCGCAGGACGCGACGACCAATCCGTCGCTCATCCTGAAAGCGGTGCAGAAGGCCGACTATGCGCACCTGCTGCAGGAGACGCTGCAGCAATACCGCAAGGCTCCGCTCGACGAGACCATGGACCGGCTGCTCGTGCGCTTCGGCCGTGAAATCCTGTCGATCATTCCGGGCCGTGTTTCCACCGAGGTCGATGCGCGGCTGAGCTTCGACACGGCCGGGTCGATCAAGCGGGCCGAGCGGATCATCGCGTTGTACAGGGCAGAAGGCGTCCCGGTGGAACGGGTGCTGATCAAGGTCGCCGCGACCTGGGAAGGCATCGAGGCGGCGCGGCAACTGGAAGAGCGAGGCATCCGCACCAACCTGACCTTGCTGTTCTCGTTCAGCCAGGCGGTCGCCTGCGCCCAGGCGCGGGTCCAGCTGATCTCGCCGTTCGTGGGACGCATCTACGACTGGTACAAGAAGTCGGCGGGCAGCAACTGGGACGAGGCTGCCAGCGCCGGAGTGAACGATCCTGGCGTGCGATCGGTGCGCCAGATCTACCACTACTACAAGCATTTCGACATCGCCACCGAAGTCATGGGCGCGAGCTTCCGCAACGTCGGGCAGATCCTGGCGCTGGCCGGTTGCGACCTGCTGACGATCAGCCCGGAGCTCATGGCGCAGCTCGCCGGCACCGGCGAGCCGGTCTCGCGCGCGCTCGATCCGGCACAGGCGAAGGCGATGCAGATCGAGCGCATCAGCTACGACGAGCCTTCGTTCCGCTACGCGCTGAACGAGGACGCCATGGCCAGCGAGAAGCTCGGCGAGGGCATTCGCGCGTTCGCGGCCGATGCGATCAAGCTCGAAGCGCTGATGAAGGGCTGAGCGGTGGCCGGCGGACACACCGCAGCCGTGCGCTGCGACCGGACCGCGGCCTGGGCGGCGCTGCAGAACCATTTCGAGAAGGTCGGCCACGCGTTCGACCTGCGGCAGGCGTTCGGCGCCGACCCGGGCCGCTTCGCCGGCTTCAGCCAGGAAGCGCCGCACCTCTTCGCCGATCTGTCGAAAAACCTGGTCGATGCGCGAACGGAAGCGCTGCTGATGGACCTGGCGCGCGAATGCGGCCTCGAGGCGCAGCGCGACGCCATGCTGGCCGGTGCCCCGATCAACAACACCGAACAGCGTGCCGTGAAGCACTGGCTGCTGCGAACGCCGCCCGGGGCCGGTGCCGACGCCGACCTTGCGCAGGTGCACGCCACACTCGACGCCATGCTCGGGTATGCCGAGCAGGTGCGCGGCGACGCGGCGATCACCGACGTCGTCAACATCGGCATCGGCGGCTCCGACCTCGGGCCGCAGATGGCCGTCGTGGCGCTGGGGGCGCACGCCGCGTCCGGGCGGCGCTTCCATTTCGTCTCGAACGTGGACGGCCACGAGCTCGATGCCGTGCTGCGCCAGGTGCAGCCGGACCGCACGCTGTTCCTCGTCGCCTCCAAGACATTCACCACGCTGGAGACCATGACGAACGCGCGTTCGGCCAAGGCGTGGTTCGAAGCGCGGGGCGGTCGCGACATCGGGCGGCACTTCGTCGCGTTGACGACCAACGTCGGGGCGGCGCGCGAGTTCGGCATCACGACCACCTTCGGCTTCTGGGACTGGGTCGGCGGGCGCTACTCCATGTGGTCGGCGATCGGACTGCCGCTGGCCATCGCCATCGGCGCTGACCGCTTTCGTGAACTGCTCGCCGGGGCGCACGCGATGGATCGCCATTTCGCGACCGCGCCGCTGGAGCGCAACCTGCCGGTGCGGCTCGGCCTGCTCGACGTCTGGTACCGGAACTTCCATCGCTTCACCAGCCGCAGCATCGCGCCGTACCACAGCGCGCTGCGCCGCTTGCCCGCGTACCTGCAGCAGCTGGAGATGGAAAGCAACGGCAAGCGCGTCGACCGCGACGGCCGGCCGCTCGGGTTCGGCACGTCACCCGTGCTGTGGGGCGAGCCCGGCACCAACGGGCAGCATGCGTACTTCCAGATGCTGCACCAGGGAACCGACGTCGTCCCGGTGGAGTTCATCGCCGTGCGCGAGCCGGCCCATGCGCTGCCTGGCCATCACGAACAGCTGCTGGCGAATGCCCTGGCCCAGGCCCAGGCGCTGATGCTGGGCAAGGCCGATCCCGGCGGCCACGAGGACTTCCCAGGCAACCGGCCCAGCACCTTCTTCGTGCTGGAACGGCTCGACCCGGCCGCCCTCGGCGCGCTCGTGGCGCTGTACGAACATCGCGTGTTCGTCAGCGGCGCGCTGTGGGGCATCAACAGCTACGACCAGTGGGGCGTGGAACTGGGCAAGGTGCTTGCCAAGGACCTTGCGCCGCGACTGGCCAGTGGCGACACCGCGGGCCTGGACCCGTCGACCGCCGGCCTGTTGCAGCGGCTGTCCACGGGACGGTAGCGGCGGCCAGGGCGGCGACTATGATCGCAGCGGACGGCCTGGCCGTACGAGGAGGACCCGATGGATTTCACCCAGGCGATCAAGACCTGCTTCAACAAGTACGCCACTTTCACGGGCCGCGCCGGGCGGCCCGAATTCTGGTGGTTCTTCCTGTTCCAGGTGATCGTGCTGGCGGTGGCCAGCATGCTGGGGGAGATGCTCTATGTGCTGGCTACGCTGGCACTGCTGCTGCCCGCGCTGGCCGTCGGCGCGCGCCGCCTGCACGACGTGCACAAGAGCGCGTGGTTCCTGCTGCTTGGATTCATCCCGGTCCTCGGCTTCCTGATCCTGCTGTACTGGTGCGCCCAGCAGAGCGATCCGCAAGCGAACGAATACGGTTCCCTGCCCGGCAGCGAGGAGCCCGGAGCCCTTCCACCCGGCGCCGTCTAAAGCAGAAGTTTCGGGCGCGGCGGAGCAACGCGCAGCGCGCCACCCAATGGAAAAGCCGGGCTTGGCCCGGCTTTTCCATCTGACTGGAGCGCACGGAGAAAACGCATCGCGTCTTCTCCGTGCAGGACATTACATGTCCATGCCGCCCATGCCACCCATGCCGCCCATGCCACCAGGCATGCCGCCGGCCGGGGCCTCGTCCTTCGGCGCCTCGGCGACCATGGCTTCGGTCGTGAGCATCAGGCCGGCGACGGAAGCGGCGTTCTGCAGCGCAGTGCGCGTCACCTTCGTCGGGTCCAGGATGCCCATCTCGATCATGTCGCCGTAGGTGTCGTTGGCGGCGTTGAAGCCGTAGTTGCCCTTGCCGCCCAGGACGGCGTTGACCACCACGCTCGGCTCGCCACCGGCGTTGGACACGATCTCGCGCAGCGGCGACTCGATCGCCTTGAGCACCAGCTTGATGCCGGCGTCCTGGTCGGGGTTCTCACCCTTGATCTCGCCAGCGGCCTGCTTGGCACGCAGCAGGGCGACGCCGCCGCCGGCCACGATGCCTTCTTCGACGGCAGCGCGGGTGGCGTGCAGCGCGTCTTCCACGCGCGCCTTCTTTTCCTTCATCTCGACTTCGGTGGCGGCACCGACCTTGATCACGGCCACGCCGCCGGCCAGCTTGGCCACGCGCTCCTGCAGCTTCTCGCGGTCGTAGTCGCTGGTGGCTTCCTCGATCTGGACGCGGATCTGCTTGACGCGCGCCTCGATGTCGGCGGCAGCGCCGGCGCCGTCGATGATCGTGGTGTTTTCCTTGCCGACTTCGATGCGCTTGGCCTGGCCCAGGTCAGCCAGCGTCACCTTCTCGAGCGTCAGGCCGACTTCTTCCGAAATCACCTTGCCGCCGGTCAGGATGGCGATGTCTTCCAGCATGGCCTTGCGGCGGTCGCCGAAGCCCGGGGCCTTGACGGCGACGACCTTCAGGATGCCGCGGATGGTGTTGACCACCAGGGTCGCCAGCGCTTCGCCTTCGACTTCCTCGGCGATCACCAGCAGCGGACGGCCGGCCTTGGCCACCTGCTCCAGGATCGGCAGCAGGTCGCGGATGTTGCTGACCTTCTTGTCGTACAGCAGCACGAACGGGTTGTCGAGCAGCGCGGACTGCTTGTCCGGGTTGTTGATGAAGTACGGCGACAGGTAGCCGCGGTCGAACTGCATGCCTTCGACGACGTCCAGCTCGCTCTCCAGCGACTTGCCGTCTTCCACGGTGATCACGCCTTCCTTGCCGACCTTGTCCATCGCGTCGGCGATGATCTTGCCGATCGTCTCGTCGCTGTTGGCCGAGATGGCGCCGACCTGGGCGATTTCCTTCGACGTCGTCGTCGCCTTGGACGCCTTCTTCAGCTGGTCGACCAGGGCCACGACGGCCTTGTCGATGCCGCGCTTCAGGTCCATCGGGTTCATGCCGGCGGCCACGTACTTCATGCCTTCGCGCACGATGGCCTGGGCCAGCACGGTGGCGGTGGTCGTGCCGTCACCGGCGATGTCGCTGGTCTTGGAAGCGACTTCCTTGACCATCTGGGCGCCCATGTTCTGGAGCTTGTCCTTCAGCTCGATTTCCTTGGCCACGGACACGCCGTCCTTGGTGACCGTGGGAGAGCCGAACGAGCGTTCCAGCACCACGTTGCGGCCCTTGGGACCCAGCGTGACCTTGACCGCGTTGGCCAGGATGTTCACGCCTTCGACCATGCGGTGACGTGCGTCGCCGCCGAAAATGACGTCTTTAGCTGCCATGTGTTCTTACCTCGATTGAATGATTGGACGGGATGGCCGGGCTCAGCCCTCGATGACGGCGAACAGGTCGTCTTCCTTCATGACCAGCAGCTCCTCGCCGTCGACCTTGACGGTCTGGCCGCTGTACTTGCCGAACAGGACGCGGTTGCCCACGGCGATGTTCGGGGCAATGAGCTCGCCCTTGTCGTTCTTGCGGCCGGGACCCACGGCCAGGACTTCACCCTGGTCCGGCTTCTCGGCGGCATTGTCCGGGATCACGATGCCCGAAGCGGTGCGGGTCTCGTTTTCCACACGCTTGACGATCACGCGATCGTGCAGGGGACGAAGTTTCATTGCATCTCCTTGACTGAAACTGAGGGGGACAAAAAAGCGCCAACGAAGTCAGCGCTCATTAACCTGTGGAGTGGGCGCCCAAGCACGGCTGTTAGCACTCAACTCCAGCGAGTGCTAATGATACGGGTTTTCCGACAGGATTCAAGCCCCTTGTCCGACAGCGGGGCGGTGGACGACGCCCTCTTGCCCCTCGAGCCGGTGCCCTCCCGCGGGTGTCGTTCCGGGGTCAACCCAGGATGAAGTGCCGGATCTCCCGCACTTCGCGCGCCAGCTCCGCGCGGAAGTCCGGATGCGCAATCGAGATCAGCGCCTGCGCCCGCTGCTTCAGGTTCAGTCCGTGCAGGTCGACGATTCCGAACTCCGTCGCGACGTACTGCACGTGTCCGCGCGTGGTGACGACGCCCGCGCCCGGCTTGAGCGTGGACACGATGCGCGACAACTGCCCGTTCCTGGCCGTGGACGGCAGCGCGATGATGGCCTTGCCGCCTTCGGACAGGGCCGCGCCGCGGATGAAGTCCATCTGCCCGCCGATGCCGGAATAGATGCGGTGGCCGATCGAGTCGGCGCACACCTGCCCGGTGAGATCGATCTCCAGCGCCGCGTTCACCGCCACCACGCGTGGATTCTGGCGGATCAGCGCCGTGTCGTTGGTGCGGTCACAGGGGTGGAATTCCACCAGCTGGTTGTTGTCGACGAAGTCGAACAGTTCGCGCGTGCCGCTGACGAAGCTGGTCACCGTACGGCCGCGGTGCACGTTCTTGTAGCGGTTGGTGACCACGCCGCTCTTCATCAGCGGTACCAGCAGGTCGGAGAACATTTCGGTGTGCACGCCCAGATCGTTCTTGCTGCCCAGGCGGCTCAGCACGGCGTTGGGAATGGCCCCGATCCCCATCTGCAGCGTGGCGCCGTCCTCGACCAGGCCGGCGATGTGTTCGCCGATTCGGTTCTCGACTTCGCCGATCGGCGGCGTATGGGCCTCGTGCAGCGGCCGGTCGGTGTGCACGAAGGCGGTGACGCGTTCGAACGGCACCACCGTGGCGCCATAGGTGCGTGGCAACTGCTCGTTGATCTCGGCCAGCACGATGGTGGCGTTCTCGGTGGCGCTCTTGGCCGCGTCGACCGACGTCCCGAGCGTGCAGAGGCCATGCTCGTCGGGGGGCGACAGGGAGACCACGGCGACGTCCAGGGGAATGCGGCGCGTCGCGAACAGGTCCGGCACGTCCGACAGGAACACCGGCACGAAGAACGCCCGGCCGTCCTCCACCGCACCGCGCATGCCGTGGTCGGTGAACAGCGGATTCGAGACGAATGCGTCGCGGTAGCGCGGCTGCGCGAACTGCAGGTTCCCGCTCAGGTGCAGGTGGAACAGCTGCACGCCTTCCAGGTCGGTGCGGCCGACCATCGCGTCGAGCAAGGTCGTAGGGGTGGCGGCGGCGCCGTGGACGAAGACTTTGTGCTGGCTCTTGAGATGGGCAACGACGTCCTCGGCGGAAACGGCGCGTTGCTCCCAACCGGGAAAACGCTTCATGAACTCTTTCTCGTGGATCTGGATGAGGCCGGGCCGCAGCGGCTGGGCAGTGCAGGCCGCGAGGCTACATCAAGCGGCGCGCGCCGGTGTGACCGGCGGTGGCTCGACCCCATGTGCCAAGCATCGCCGCCGGGCGCGGCGGCCGCGTTGACGAAAGTCACCGGCGGCGGCATTTTCGTGGCGGGCCGCTGCCGCGCGCGGGGGCGCGGCCGGTTGCGCCGCACTCCGGCCGATGCTAAGGTGGCTGACACGGCCACCCGAGGAGCTCGCCATGAAGATCCTGGTCCCCGTCGACGGCTCGCCGCTCTCCCTCGAGGCGGTGCGGCATGCCATCGCCCTGGTCAAGCAGGGCTTGCGCGCCGACCTGGTGCTTGCCAACGTGCAGCCGCCGGCCTCGCTGTACGAGATCGTGGTGGCGCACGATCCGGACGTGATCAAGGACGTGAGCGCCGGCGCCGGCGCCCACCTGCTGGAGCCGGCCCGCGAGCTGTGCCGGGCGGCCGGCATCGCGTTCGAATGCGAGGTGGTCTCTGGCGATCCGGTGCGCGCGCTGTCCGACCTGGCCGTCGAGCGCAATTGCGCGCATATCGTCATCGGCGCCGACGGCAAGGGCGCGCTGGCCAGTGCTTTTCTCGGCTCGGTCTCGCATGCGCTGGCCCATGCGGCGCCGGTGCCAGTGACCATCGTGAAGGCGGGCGAGGGCGCCCGCGCGGCGCGGTGGCTGCCGGCGGCGGCGCCGCCGCGGCCCGGCGAGCTCGGCGCCCACTGACCCGCCGCGGCCGCGGGCCGCGACCAACAGTGCCGCCGCGCCTCGGCTATAGTCCCGCGCATGCGACCTGCCGTGCGAGCCCGAAGTAGTCGCGCTCGCACCAGCCTGGCAAACCTCAGGCGCCAGGCGGCGCTGGTGCCGCGGCGCATGTCGCGGCTCGACCCCACGGTACGCGGGCTGCTCTGGTCGATGTCGGCCGGCTTCACGTTCGTGGCCCTGAACACGATCATGCGCGAGCTGTCGCTGCAGCTCGATCCGTTCGAGACCCAGTTCCTGCGCTACGCGTTCGGCCTGGTCGTGATGCTGCCGCTGATCGTGCGTTACGGCGCCGCCGCGTACCGCCCCAGGAACGTGACCGGCCAGTTCGTGCGCGGTGGAGTGCACACGGCAGGCCTTTGCCTCTGGTTCACGGCGATCCCGCACATCACGCTGGCCGACACCACCGCGATCGGGTTCACCGGACCGATCTTCATCATGCTCGGGGCGGCATGGTTCTTCGGCGAGCGGATGCGCTGGGAGCGCTGGGTCGCCGCCCTGATCGGCCTGGCGGGGGTGCTGATCGTGGTCGCGCCGCAGCTCACCGGCAGTGGCGGCATCTACACCCTGCTCATGCTGGCGTCCTCGCCGATGTTCGCTGCCTCGTTCCTGATCACGAAGGGCCTCGCACGCTACGAGCGGCCGGCGGTGATCGTCGTCTGGCAGTCGATCTCCGTCGCCCTCCTGAGCTTGCCGCTGGCGCTGATCTCGTGGCAGACGCCCAGCGCGGCCCAGTGGTTCAGTTTCCTGGTGTGCGGCCTCCTGGGCAGCCTGGGCCACTACTTCCTCGCGCGTTCCTACACCGTGGCCGACATCTCGGCCACGCAGTCGGTCAAGTTCCTCGAGCTGGTGTGGGCTTCGCTGCTGGGCTGGCTGGTGTTCTCGGACCAGCCGAGCCGTTCGACCATCATCGGCGGCATCGTGATCAGCGCCTCGACCATCTGGATCGCGCGGCGCGAGGCGCGCAGCATCGGGCGCACCTGAGCGCCGCGCCGGCTCAGCGCTGCAGGTTGGAGATGCCCGCCGCCACGTGGCCCGAAGGCACGTGCCGCGCGGCATGGTCGACGTGGCCGGTCTGGTCGTCGAAGAAGAAGTCGGGCTCGAACTCGCGCAGGAACTCGCCCTTGGCCAGCCCGCCGAGGAACATCGCCTCGTCCACCCGGATGTCCCATTGCATCAGCGTGCGGATCGCCCGTTCGTGCGCCGGCGCGCTGCGCGCCGTCACCAGCGCGGTGCGGATGCGCATCGCGGGCGTGCCGGCCTGCTGCAGCCGGTGCAAGGCCGCCAGCAGCGGCTTGAATGGGCCCTCCGGCAAAGGCTGCGTCGCCTTGCTCAGTTCGTGCGCCTGGAATGCGTCCAGGCCCTGCGCCTGGAATACGCGCTCCGCCTCGTCGGAGAACAGCACTGCATCACCGTCGAAGGCGATGCGCACTTCGTTCGGATAGTTGTTGCCGGCCAGCACCGACTCGGTCAGCACCCGGGCCGACGGAAAGCCGGCAGCGAGTGCCTCGCGCACGTCGTCGGCATTGGCCGAGAGGAAGAGGTGCGCCCGCAGCGGGCGCAGGTAGCGGAACGGCGACCTTCCCTGCGTGAACACGCCGCGCTCCAGCTTGATCTCGTTGGCATGGCCGGAGCGGAATATGCGCATGCCAGACACCGGGTCGTTGCGCGACAGGATCACCACCTCGACGCGCTGCGCCGTCGTGTCGTTGAAGGCGAGCAGCTTCTTGATCAGCGAAAAGGCGATGCCCGGCCGCGCCGGCTGCTCCAGCCGTTCCAGTTGCAGCCGCATGTAGGCCTGCGGATCGCCGCTCTCGAAGATGGCGTTCTCTTCCTCGAAGTTGAACAGTGCGCGCGAGGAAATGGCCACCACCAGCTTGTTGTCGAGCGAGACGGCCACGGCGGCTCTCCTTCAGCGGGCGAACTGGTTCAACTGGATGATCGGCAGCAGCACCGCGAGCACGATCAGCATCACGATGGCGCCCATGCCGACGATCAGCAGCGGCTCCAGGATGGTCGCCAGCTGCATGGCGCGCCGCTGGACTTCGGCGCCGAGCTGGTTGGCGGCGCGCTGCAGCATCGCCGGCAACTGGCCGGTCTGCTCGCCCATCCGCGCGAACATGGCGAGCAGGCCGGGAAAGCGCTTCTTCTGCGCCATCGCCGAGGCGAGCGGCGCGCCCTCGCGCACCAGCACCAGCGCGTCGAGCGCATCGGCTCGCATGGCGCGGTTGCCGAGCGTCTCGGCCGCCGCCTGCAGCGCCTTGAGGATCGGCACGCCCGCGCCTGCCAGCAGCGCAAGGGTGCTGGCGAAGCGCGCCGCGTTGTAGCCGCGCGAGAGCCGCCCGAGGATGGGCAGCCGCAGCCAGGCGGCGTCGAAGCGCTCCCGCGTTCCGGCGTTGCGCAGCGCGAGCCGGCCGGCGATGGCCCCGGCGACGGCGACGATCAGCGCGATCCAGCCCCAGTTCCGCACGGCGCCGCTGATGGCGAGCATCGCGACGGTGAGGAACGGCAGGGCCCGCTTGCTGCCGGCGAACACGTTGGCGACCTGCGGCACCACGTAGGCGACCAGGAACAGCACGATGCCGATCGCCACGACGGTGACGATCGCCGGGTACAGCGCCGCCCCCATCAGCCGCGCCTGCAGCGCCTGGCGCTCCTCGAGGTCGTCGGCCAGCCGCTCCAGCACCAGGCCGAGGTTGCCGCTCTGCTCGCCGGCGCCGATCACGGCGGTGTAGATGTCCGGGAACTCGCGGGGAAAGCGCGCCAGCGCTTTTCCGAACGACGAGCCGGCGTTCACCTCGGCGCGCAGCGCGGCCACCAGGTGGCGCTCGCGCTCGTTCTCGGATTCTTCGGTGAGCGCCGTCAGCGCCCGCTCCAGCGGCAGCCCGGACGTGACCAGGCCCGCCAGCTGGCGAGTCCAGATCGCCAGGCCGGTGGCCGAAAAGACGTTGCGCCGCAGCAGCTGGTCGGCCCAGCCGAAGCCGGGTTCGTTGGCGGCGGTGCCGCTGCCAACGGGCTGCACCTGCAGCGGCACCAGCGCCTGCGCGCGCAACTGGCTGCGCACGGCCTTGGCCGTGTCCGCCTCCATCACGCCGCGGCGGGTCTCGCCCTGGGCGTCCAGGGCTTCGAACGAATAAGCTGGCATGCCGCGATTATCCGGCCGTCGCCCGCGGCGGCTTCCTCAAAGCTGGCGCAGCTTGAATCGCTGGAGCTTGCCGGTCTCGGTGCGGGGCAGGTTGGGCAGGAATTCGATCTCGCGCGGGTACTTGAACGGCGCGATAGTGGCCTTCACGTGGTCCTGCAGCGCCTTGACCATGGCGGCGTCGCCGGTCTGGCCCGGCTTCAGGACGCAGAACGCCTTCACGATCATGCCTCGCGCTTCGTCCGGCTTGCCGATCACGCCGCACTCCGCGACGGCCGGATGGCGCAGCAAGGCGTCCTCGACTTCCGGGCCGCCGACGTTGTAGCCGGCCGTGATGATCATGTCGTCGGCGCGCGCCTGGTAGAAGAAGTAGCCGTCCTCGTCCTGCATGAAGGCGTCGCCGGGATAGTTCCAGCCGCCGCGCACGTACTGCGTCTGGCGGGCATCCTCCAGGTAGCGGCAGCCGGTCGGCCCGATCACCGCCAGCGACCCGATCGTGCCGCGTGGCAGCTCCCGGCCTTCGGCGTCGACCACCTTGGCCTGGTAGCCGGGCACGACCTTGCCGATGGCGCCGGGCCGCACGTCGCTGCCCGCCGACGAGATGAAGATGTGGAACATCTCGGTGGCGCCGATGCCGTCGAGCATCTCGATGCCGGTGGCCTCTTTCCAGAGCTGGCGCGTCGCGTCCGGCAGGCCCTCGCCGGCGCTCACGCAGATGCGCAGCCGCCCGATGCCGTGCTGGCGCGCGAAGGGCGCCATCTGCCGGTAGAAGGTCGGCGCCGTGTAGCAGATCGTGGCGCCGATCTCCCCGATCTGCCTGACCATGCTCTCCGGGTTGTACGGACCGTCCGGGAAGAAGACCGAGGCGCCGGCCCACAGCGGGAAGACCAGCAGGCCGCCCAGCCCGAACGTGAAGGCCAGGGGGGGCGAGCCCACGACGATGTCGTCGGGCGTCGCGCGCAGCACGTGGCGCGGCCACGCCTCGCAGGCGGCCAGCACGTCGCGGTGAGTGTGGACGGCGGCCTTCGGCTTGCCGGTGGTGCCGGAGGTGAAGGCCATCATCGCGATGTCGTGGCCGGCGGTGGGGCAGGCGGTGAACGCCCCGGATTTCGAGGCGGCCCGCGCCTCGAGCGAACCGGGCGTGCCTGCCGTGTTGAAGAGGACGGGTTCCGGCAACCCGGGCCGCTCGCCGCGGGCCAGTTCCAGTTCGTCGAGCAGGGCGGCGTCGCAGAGCGCCGCGGTCGGCTGGGCCTTGTCGACGATGTCGGCCAGCTCTCGCGCGCGCAGCAGCGGCATCGTCGCCACCGCGACCAGTCCCGCCTTGACCACCGCCAGCCACGCGACGGCCATGGCGACCGAGTTGCCGCCGCGCAGCAGCACGCGATTGCCGGGCACGAGGCCGAGCTCCTCCACCAGCACCTTGCAGGTGGCATCCACCCGCCCGCGCACCTGCGCATAGGTGAGGATCTCGCGCGCCGACCGCAGGCAGGGATGGCCGCCCCAGCCGCGGGACGGCGCTGCATCGAGCAGGCGCTCGACGAGGTTCAGCTGCCCCGGCAGCTGCAATTCCGGCAGGTCATACCGCAATTGCGGCCATTGCTCGCGCGGCGGGAGCCGGTCGTGGACGAAGCGATCGGTCTGGGCTGACATCGGCGGCTCCTGCCCCGTGGGGGCGGTCATGCTGCGGCCCGGTGGGACCGTGCGTGGTCCTTCACCTTCCCGAGCAGTCGGTGCAAGGTGGCGAGTTCGCGCTCATTCAGGGCTGCGAACGCGTCGACGATCCACGCCTCGTGTTCGTGGGCCATCTCGCGGAACAGCCGGCGGCCCCTGGACGTCAGCCGCACGCGACACGCGCGGCGGTCGCCGGCGACCGTCAGGCGGTCGACGAGTCCTTCGGCAACCAGCTGGTCGGTGATGCCGGTGACGTTGCCGCCGGTCACCATCATGCGGGTCGACAACTCGTTCATTTTCAGCCCCTGCGGGGCGCGTTCGAGCTGCGCCATCAGGTCGAAGCGGGGCAAGGTGGTGGCAAAGCGCTCCCGCAGGCGGCTGCGCACGTCCTTTTCGACGAGCTGCGTGCAGGTCAGGAGCCGCAGCCACAGGCGCAGGGCTTCCGGGTGTTCACTGTGGACGCGCGCTTCCAGGTCCATGTGCTCGTCGCGGTGGGTCATCGCGATTAGTTTAGGTGTCAACCAATCGATGTCAACAGCGGCGACCCGCAGATGCGCCCGCCGCTCCGGCGTCGGCGCCGTCCTACAGGAGCGGCGTTGACGGCGGCCGGCCGGCCGGGCCAGAATTTCCCCATGGACACACTTCTGGTGCGCCGGGTCGAGTCGCAACTGGCGCAGCTGCCCGTGGCGCTGGCGCTGCGACTGCCCGGCGGACAGCGGCTCGGCCCGCCGGCGGCGAAGGTGATGCTGTCGTTTCACGACTGGACTGCCCTGGCGACCCTGGCCGCCGGACAGGTTGGCCGACTCGCGGAGGACATCGTCGAGAACCGCGTGGAACTGCAAGGCCGCATGCGGGACGTCATGGCCATCGCGCGGGGACTGCTGCCCGGAGCGCCGGTGAACAGCGACACCCACTGGTGGACGCAGGTGATGCGGCGGGCCAAGTCGCTCGCCTCCCACACGCCGCACAAGGATGCGCAGCAGGTCCAGTTCCACTACGACGTGAGCGATGACTTCTACGCGTTGTGGCTGGACCGGCGGCGGGTGTACTCGTGTGCCTACTTCCGCGACCCGGGGATGTCGCTGGCGCAGGCGCAGGAGGCCAAGCTGGACCACATCTGCCGCAAGCTCATGCTGAGGCCGGGCGAGAAGTTCCTCGACGTCGGCGCCGGTTGGGGCGGCCTGCTGCTGTGGGCGGCGGAGCGCTACGGCGTGACCGCCACGGGCATCACGCTGTCGAAGAACCAGCATGCTCACGTGCAGCGGCTGATCCGGGAAAAGGGCCTCGAGGGCCGGGTGCGCATGGAATTGCGTGACTACCGGGACCTCGACGAATCGGCGGCGTTCGACAAGATCGCGTCGGTGGGCATGTTCGAGCACGTGGGGCAAGCCAACATGCAGGCCTATTTCGGCAAGATGTTCGGGCTGCTCAAGCCGGGCGGGCTGGTGATGAACCATGGCATCACGGCATCGAACATCGTGCCGGGAGAACTTGGCGCCGGAATGGGCGAATTCATCGGCAAGTACATCTTCCCGGGGGGCGAACTGCTGCACGTGAGCCACGTGCTGCGGGAGATGGCCACCGCCGGGCTGGAAGCGGTGGACGTCGAGAACCTCCGGCCCCACTATGCGCGGACCCTGTGGGCCTGGTCGGACAACCTCGAGGAGCGGGTCGACCAGGCGGCGCAGGTGCTGTCCGCCACCAGCAGCCCGGACAACGCCGGGCGCATCCTGCGCGCCTACCGGCTCTACCTCGCAGGCTGCGCGATGTGTTTCGAGCAGGGCTGGATCTGCCTGCACCAGATCCTGGCGACGCGGCCGGACGGCCAGTTGCAGACCGGATCACTGAACGGCGCACAATCCGCGTATCCGTTCAACCGCGAGTACATGTACGCCGGCGACGGCGGCACAGTTCACTGATCCATGCTCTTCAAGTTCAAGTCCAAGGCGGCCGGCGACCTGATCATGCTCGAGCCCAACGGCCGCCGCGTCCTCCAGATCATCGGCAAGGACCCGGGGCCCAAGGGCATCATCGAGCCGCACCAGATGGCCGGCGCGATCAGTGCCCTGGAGGCGGCGATCGCCGCGGAGGAGGCCGAGCAGCAGGCCGCGATCGAGGAGGCCCGGACGCGGGGCGAGGTGCCGCCGCGCTTCGAAGGCGTCTCGCTGCGCCAGCGCGCGGTCCCGTTCATCGACATGTTGCGCCGCTGCGCGCAGGCCGACAAGGAAATCGTCTGGGGCGTGTGAGCGCCCAGCAAAAAGCCGCCCCGGGGGGCGGCTCGCTCGCAAGCAGGCCGGCGGTCAGTCCGCGTAGACGCCCGCCTTCTTGATGACCGGGCCCCACTTGGCGATCTCGGCGGCCACGAATTTCTTGTGTTCCGCCGGTTCCAGGCGCTTGTCGGTCACCACGATGGCGCCCAGGCCCTCCTGCTTCTTGATGAACTCGGGGTCCTTCAGGGCGACCTTCAGCGCGTCGTTCAGCTTCTTGACCGTCGCTGCCGGCGTGCCCTTTGGCGCATACATGCCGTGCCAGATCGTCACTTCGAAGTTCTTCATGCCGACCTCCTGCAGGGTCGGCAGGTCCTTCAGCGCCGGGGTCGACAGGCGCTTGGCCGTCGTCACGGCGAAGGCCTTGACCTTCTTGGCCTCGATCTGGCCGCTGGTGTTGGTCGTCTGGTCGCACATCAGGTCGACCTGGCCGCCCAGCAGGTCGGTCATGGCCGGGCCGGTGCCCTTGTAAGGCACGGTGGTCATGTCGAACTGCATCGCCTCCATGAACATCAGGCCGCACAGGTGCGACGCGGCGCCGAGGCCGGCGTTCGCGAGGTTGACCTTGCCCTTGTTGGCGTTCATCCAGGTGCGCAGCTCGGCGAAATTGTTCGCCGGCAGCGTGGACCGGCCGATGACCGTCATCGGGACGTCGTTGACCATGCCGAGGAACTCGAAGTCGTCCATCGTCTTGTAAGGCAGGTTGCGATACAGCGCCGGCTGGGTCGACATGCCGATATGGTGCAGCAGGACCGTGTGGCCGTCCGGCTGCGCCTTGGCCACCTTGTTCGCGCCGATCGTGCCGCCGGCGCCGGCTGCGTTCTCGACCACCACGGTGGCGCCGAGCGGCTTGCGCAGGGCTTCCGCCAGGTCGCGGGCGACGCGGTCGGTCGGGCCGCCGGCCGCGAACGGCACGACGATCGAGACGACCTTGTCCTTGACCGGGAAGTCGGCGGCGTGCGCGCCGACCGTGGCGACAGCGGCCAGCGCCACGGGCGCCAGGGTCTTGAGCAACGGATTCATGGGGGCTCCTTTTTCAGATGACGGTTGATGCTAAGGTAGTGTTGCCGCCCGGTCATCAAGGGAAGTACTTACAAACACCCCCGGGAAAGCCCCAGGAAGGGCTCGTGCATGGGCACTATTCCACGCTATTTGTAGCTGCGTGCGTCCTCGATCACCTTGCCGTCGTTCGGCAACGTGCCCGGCGGCACCAGTTCGACCGATCCACGCAGCTTGGTCACGTCCCGGATCGCCTCGGCGATGCGCGCGTCCAGACCCTGCGGTGCGCCGGCGCTCTCCACCTTCAGCGTCATGACGTCGTTGGCCATTTCCCCGCTGACGACGAGGCGGGCCTTCTTCACCTCCGGAAAACGCCGCGCGATGTCGGCCACCTGCGCCGGGTGCACGAACATGCCGCGGATCTTCGTGGTCTGGTCGGCCCGCCCCATCCAGCCCTTGATGCGCATGTTCGTGCGCCCCGTCGGGCAGCTTCCGGGCAGCAGGGCGGACAGATCGCCCGTCCCGAACCGCACCAGCGGATAGTCGGGGTTCAGCGTGGTCGCCACCACTTCGCCCACCTCGCCGGCCGCGACCGGGTCGCCGGTGCCGGGACGGACGATCTCGACGATCACGCTTTCGTCCACCACGAGGCCCTGGCGCGACTCGGTTTCGTACCCGATCAGGCCGAGGTCGGCCGTGGCGTAGCTCTGGTAGACGGTGACGCCACGCTGCGCGAACCAGTCGACCAGCGTCGGCGGCAGCGCCTCGCCGCCGGTCATGCCCTTGCGCAGGCTCGAGATGTCGCTGCCAGCTTCCTGGGCCTTCTCGATCAGGATCCGCAGGAAACTGGGCGTGCCGGTGTATGCCTGTGGCCGCAGCTCCGCGATGGCCTGCAACTGCTGTTCCGTCTGGCCGACGCCGGCCGGGAACACGGTGCAGCCGACGGCGTGCGCGCCCGACTCCATCATGAATGCGCCCGGGGTCATGTGATAGCTGAAGGCGTTGTGGACCAGGTCGCCGGCGCGGAAGCCCGCCGCGAACAGCGCCCGCCCGATCCGCCAGTAGTCGCGCGCCGCGCTGTCCGGTTCGTAGATCGGACCGGGCGACGAGAAGATGCGGGGCATGCCGGGGCCGCGCCGCAGCGCGGCAAAACCGCCGAAAGGATCCGCCGGCCGGCTGGCCTTCTGCCGCTCCAGCAACTCGGGCTTGCGTGTCACCGGCAGGCGTGCGAGCGCATCACGCGTGGTGACGGCGGCGGCGTCGACGCCTTGCAGGATCTGGGCGAAAGCGCTGCTGGTCCGCTGCGCGTGAGCCACCTGGCGCGGCAGGGCGGCGAGCAGTTGCGCTTCCCGCTGGGCTGGGTCGCGCGTTTCGAGCGCGTCGTAGTACGAGGTCATGAGGGGCTCCGGGAAACGATGGGGGTCCGGTGGGCTGTGCCGGGGACCGCAGCCCGCCGGCTGCGCGTTCAGGCGAGCCAGCGCTTGCGCCGCTTGTAGCTCTTGACGTCGCGGAAGCTCTTGCGCTCGCCGCCGCCAACGCCGAGGTAGAACTCCTTGACGTCCTCGTTGGTCGCAAGCTCGGAGGCGGGCCCGTCCATCACGACCCGGCCGCTCTCCATGATGTAGCCGTAGTCGGAGTACTGCAGCGCCATGTTGGTGTTCTGCTCCGCCAGGAGGAAAGTGACGCGCTCCTTGGTGTTCAGGTCCTTCACGATGCCGAACACTTCCTCGACGATCTGCGGCGCCAGGCCCATCGAGGGCTCGTCCAGCAGCACGATGCTGGGGCTGGCCATCAGGGCCCGCCCGATCGCGCACATCTGCTGCTCGCCGCCGGACGTGTAGGCCGCCTGCGAGGCGCGCCGCGTCTTCAGGCGCGGGAAGTAGGCGTAGACCTTCTCGAGGTTCGCCGCCACTTCCGCCTTGTTCTTGCGGGTGTAGGCGCCGGTCAGCAGGTTCTCCTCGATCGTCAGGTGCGCGAAGCAGTGGCGCCCTTCCATGACCTGGACGACGCCACGCTGCACCAGGTCAGAGGGCGACAGGTTCTCGATGCGCTCGCCGCGCAGCTCGATCGAGCCCTTGGTCACCTCGCCGCGCTCGCCCTTGAGCAGGTTCGAGACGGCACGCAGGGTGGTGGTCTTGCCGGCGCCGTTGCCGCCGAGGATCGCCACGATGCCGCCTTCGGGCACCTGCAGCGACACGCCCTTGAGCACGAGGATCACGTGGTTGTAGATCACCTCGATGCCGTTGACGTTCAGGACGATGTTCTTTGGGTCCATGGGTTCTCTTTCACCAATCGGCAGGAGCGCGGGCGCCCCTGTCGATTGGCGCCTCCTCGGAGGCGCTGCCCCTCCCGCCTGGCGGGAGGGGACGGGGAGGGTGCTGTCAATCCGCGGCGGCGCCGCGGATTGCCGACCTCAGGATTGGCAATCCTGCGGCGTGCGCCGCTGCAGCTTCTTCTCGGTGGCGTACTTGTCGGCGGTCTGCTTGACCAGCGGCTTGAGCACCTGTTCGTCAGCCTGCAGCCAGTCGGACGTGAACTTCCACTGCTTGCCGTCCCAGGTGTGGATGCGGGCCCAGTTCGAGCCCAGGTGGTCCATGCACGAGGTGCTGATCGGGCGCATGACGCCCTTGAAGCCCAGTGCGTCGAGCTTGGCCTGCGTGAGGTTCAGGTTCTCGAGGCCCCAGCGCACCTGCTCGCCGCTCATCCACTTGCCCTTGCCGAAGCGCTCCTGCGCCGCACGCACGCCCTCGACGCCCATCATGGCGCTCATCAGGCCCCGCATGTACAGCACGCTGCCGACTTCTTCCTTCGGCCCGGTGCCCTGGCCCTTGGCATGCAGCTTGTCCAGCACCTCCTTGACCACCGCTGCCTGCGGTTCGGCGCCGTGCTGCATCGCGATCGCGTTGTAGCCCTTCGCCCCCTCGCCGACGTCCTTGACGTCGGGCTCGGCACCGGACCACCAGACGCCGTACATCTTGTCGCGCGGATAACCGGTGGCCTGCGCTTCCTTCAGCGAGGTGGAGTTCATCACGCCCCAGCCCCACAGCAGCACGTAGTCGGGACGCGCCTGTCTGATCTGCAGCCAGGTGGCCTTCTGCTCCACGCCGGGGTGAGCGACCGGCAGCAGCTGCAAGTCGAAGCCGTGCATCTTGCTGCGCTCCTGCAGCAGCGCGATCGGCTCCTTGCCGTACGGGCTGTCGTGATAGACCAGCGAGATCTTCTTGCCCTTGAGCTTGTCGAGGCCGCCTTCCTTCTTGCCGATGTACTGCACCAGCACGTCGGCAGCCAGCCAGTAGGTGCCGGCCAGGGGGAAGTTCCACTTGAACACGCCGCCGTCCTGGCTCTCGCTGCGGCCGTAGCCCGCCGTGATCAGCGGGATCTTGTCGCCCGGCGCCTTGTCGGTCAGGGCGAACGTGATGCCGGTCGACAGCGGCTGGAACAGCGTGGCGCCGCCGTGCTTGCCTTTCAGCCGCTCGTAGCACTCGACACCGCGGGCCGTGTCGTAGCCGGTCTCGCATTCCTCGAAGATGATCTTGACGCCGTTGATGCCGCCGCGGGCGTTCACCAGCTTGAGGTAGTCGAGATAACCGTTGGCCCAGGGCACGCCGTTGGGGGCGTAAGGGCCGGTCCGGTAGGGCAGGGCGGGAAAGAACTGCTCCTTCGGCTGGGCGATCGCCGCCGTGGCGGCCACCGCCGCCAGGCACGTGGCGAGAGCAAGGTTGCGCAATTTCATGACGTCTCCTCTAGTTGGGGCACTTGCGGTGCCGGGTTGCCTGAAAACAGACTCTTTCGCTCAATGGGGGAACGGCCACAGCCGCAGCTTCTGCTTGCCCGTGGACCACAGCTTGGCCAGGCCGTGTGGCTCGACGATCAGGAACCACACGATCAGCGCGCCGAAGATCATCAGTTCGGCATGCGAGATGCCGGCGGTGGAAATCTCGATGCCGAACCAGCCGAGCAACACCGGCAGGAACTGGTTCAGCCCGATCGGCAGCAGCACGATGAAAGCGGCGCCGAAGAAGCTGCCCATGATCGAGCCGAGGCCGCCGATGATCACCATGAACAGCAGCCGGAACGACTGGTCGACCGAGAAGGCGGCGGGCTCCCAGGCACCGAGGTAGACGAAGCCCCACAGCGCGCCGGCGACGCCGACGATGAAGGAACTGACCGCGAAGGCCGTGAGTTTCGCGTACATCGGCCGGATGCCGATCACGGCGGCTGCCACGTCCATGTCGCGGATCGCCATCCATTCCCGTCCCATGGCGCTGCGCACGAGGTTCTTCGCGAGCAGGCCCATCACCACCAGGATGCTCAGGCACAGCAGGTACTTGCTCACGGGCGAATCGATCGGCATGCCGAGCACCTGCATGCCGGACACGGAAACCGAGCCGGACGGCGCATAGTTGGTGAACCACTTGATGCGCAGGAACATCCAGTCGGAGAAGAACTGGGCCGCCAGCGTCGCGACGGCGAGGTACAGGCCCTTCACGCGCAGGCTCGGCAGACCGAAGATCACGCCGAAGACGGTGGCGCACAGGCCACCGACCAGCAGCGCCGGCAGCAGCGGCATGTTCGGGATGCGGGTGAAGAAGTTGTACGCGCCATAGGCCCCTACCGCCATGAACGCGCCGGAACCCAGCGAGATCTGCCCGCAGTACCCCACCAGGATGTTCACGCCGAGTGCGGCGAGCGACATGATCAGGAAGGGCACCAGCAGGGCGCGAAACGTGTAGTCGCTGGCGATCCCCGGCACCACCACGAAGGCGAAGAGCAGTGCCGCGGCGATGAACAGGCGGTCCTGCGTGATCGGGAAGATCTGCTGGTCGGCGCGATAGGTCGTCTTGAACTGGCCGTTTTCTCTGTAAAGCATGGCGGCTCCTCAGACCCTGTCGATGATTTTCTCGCCGAACAATCCCTGCGGGCGCACCAGCAGGAACAGCAGCGCGAGCACGTACGCGAACCAGATCTCGATGCCGCCGCCGACGTACGGGCCGAGGAAGACCTCCGATACCTTTTCGCCGACGCCGATGATCAGGCCGCCGATGATGGCGCCCGGCACCGAGGTGAGCCCGCCCAGGATCACCACCGGCAGCGCCCGCATGGCCACGGTCGCGAGCGAGAACTGCACGCCCAGCTTGCTGCCCCAGATGATCCCGGCAACCAGCGCCACGACGCCGGCCACGCACCAGACGATGACCCAGATGCGGTTCAGCGGGATGCCGATCGACTGCGCGGCCTGGTGGTCGTCCGCCACCGCGCGCAGGGCGCGGCCCGTTCCGGTCTTCTGGAAGAACAGGCTGAGGAGCAACACCAGCAGCGCGGCCACCACGGCCGCGACCATGTCCTCCTTGTTCAGGAGGATGCCACCCTGGAAGACGCTCTCGAACGCCATGACCGGGTCCTTGGGCATGCCGACGTCGATCTTGTAGATGTCGCTGCCGAAGATCGTCTGGCCGAGCCCGTCCATGAAGTAGGCGATGCCCAGCGTCGCCATCAACAGGGTGGCGCCTTCCTGGTTCACGAGGTGCCGCAGCACTAGCCGCTCCACCAGCCACGCCACGACGAACATGACGGCGCCGGCGAGGATCACGGCGATGGCGGTGACGACGAAGATGTTCTCGACGCCGATCCAGCCGGGAAGCCACTCGGCGAAGCGCGCCATGGCCAGCGCCGCGAACAGCACCATGGCGCCCTGCGCGAAATTGAAGACGCCGGACGCCTTGAAGATCAGCACGAACCCCAGCGCGACGAGCGAGTACAGCATCCCCGCCATGAGGCCGCCGAATACCGTTTCCAGAAAGAATCCCATGACGTTTCCTCAGTGCGACGTGCCCAGATAGGCCTTGATCACGTCCGGGTTGTCGCGGACTTCGGCGGGCGTTCCGTCGCCGATCTTGCGGCCGTAATCGAGCACCACCACGCGGTCGCTGATGTCCATGACGACGCCCATGTCGTGCTCGATCAGCACCACCGTGGTCCCGAACTCGTCGTTGACGTCCAGCACGAAGCGGCACATGTCCTGCTTCTCCTCGACGTTCATGCCGGCCATCGGCTCGTCCAGCAGCAGCAGTTGCGGCTCCATCGCGAGCGCGCGTCCGAGGTCGACCCGCTTCTGCAGTCCGTACGGCAGCTGGCCCACGGGCGTCTTGCGGTACGGCTGGATCTCGAGGAAGTCGATGATGTGCTCGACGAACTCGCGGTGCCGGATCTCCTCGCGCTCCGCCGGGCCGATGCGCAGCGCCTGCAGGAACAGGTTGCTCTTGATGCGCAGGTTGCGCCCCGTCATGATGTTGTCGAGGACGCTCATGCCCTTGAACAGGGCCAGGTTCTGGAACGTGCGCGCGACGCCCATGGTCGCCACCTGGTGGCTGTTCATGTGCCGGAACGTCCGGCCACGGAACGTGATCGAGCCTTCCTGCGGCTGGTAGACGCCGTTGATGCAATTGAGCATCGAGCTCTTGCCGGCGCCGTTGGGGCCGATGATGGCGCGGATCTCGTGCTCCCTCACGTCGAAGGAGATGTCCGACAGCGCTTTCACGCCGCCGAAGCTGAGCGAGATGTTCTGCACGTCCATGATCACCTCGCCGGTGCGGCGGGCTGGGGCGATCGGCTGGTTGGCGCTCGTCTGCTCGACGAGTCGCGCCGCCATGTCCGGCGGCACGGCTTCGACGGGTTCCGAGCGCAAGGTGATGCTGCTCATTGGATCTCCTCGGCCCGGCTCTCGGGGCTGGCGTTTTTCATGCGGCGGCCTTCAGGGGCTCGAAGGTGCGGGTGTCGACCATGCGCAACGTGGCGCTCACGACGCCCGTGCGGCCGTCCTCGAACTTGACCTGCGTCTCGATGTGCTGCTCGGTCCTGCCTCCGTACAGCGCGTCGACCAGCACCGCGTACTTCTCGGCGATGAATCCGCGCCGGACCTTGTTGGTGCGGGTCAGCTCGCCGTCGTCGGCATCGAGTTCCTTGTGCAGGATCAGGAAGCGGCTGACCTGGGAGCCGGCCAGCCGCTCGTCGGCCGCGAGGTCGGCGTTCACCTTCTCGACGCATTCCTTGATCAGAGCGTAGACCTCGGGTTTCTGCGAGAGGTCCGGATAACCGGCGTATGGCAGGTTGCGCCGCTCCGCCCAGTTGCCGACGGCGTCGAAGTCGATGTTGATCATGACGCAAACCTGCTCGCGGCCGTCACCGTACGCGACCACTTCCTTGATGTAGGGGAAGAACTTCAGCTTGTTCTCGACGTACTTGGGCGCGAACATCGCGCCGTCGTTGACGCCGCCGCGGATGTGGCCCACGTCCTTGACGCGGTCGATGATCTTGAGGTGTCCATGCGCGTCGAGGAAGCCGGCGTCGCTGGTGTGATACCAGCCGTCGGCCGTCAGCACCTCGGCGGTCGCCTCGGGGTTCTTGTAGTACTCCTTGAGCAGGCCGCGCGAGCGAACCAGCACCTCGCCGTTCTCGGCCACCTTGATCTCCACGCCGGCGATCGGGATGCCGACCGTGTCGGGCTTGACCTGGTCGTCGGGCTGCAGGCAGACGAATACCGCGGTTTCGGTGGACCCGTACAGCTGCTTGAGGTTGACCCCGATGGAGCGATAGAAAGTGAACAGGTCCGGCCCGATCGCCTCGCCCGCCGTATACGCGACCCGGACGCGGGAGAAGCCCAGGTTGTTGCGCAGCGGCCCGTACACCAGCGCATTCCCCAGGGCGTACTGCACGCGCTGCAGCAAGCCGACGGGCTTGTGTTCCTTGAGCGCCGGCCCGACCTTGCGCGCGACCTCCATGAAATGGCCGAACATCTTGCGCTTGATCCAGCCGGCATCCTCCATGCGGATCGTCACGCTGGTGAGCAGCCCTTCGAAGATGCGGGGCGGAGCGAAATAGTAGGTCGGCCCGATTTCCTTCAGGTCGATGCTCACCGTGCTGGCCGACTCGGGGCAGTTGACCACGTAGCCGCAGGCGAGCCATTGGGCGTAGCTGAAGATGTTCTGGCCGATCCAGGCCGGAGGCAGGTACGCGAGCACCTCCTCGCGGTGCGTGAGCTTGTCGAAGTCGGCGCCGGCCCTGGCCCGGTCCAGCAGGCTGCGATGCGTGTGGACCACGCCCTTCGGGTTGCCGGTCGTCCCCGAGGTGAAGAACATGGCCGCCACGTCGTCGGACCGCGCCTTCTCGACCTCGCCGCGGAAGAACGCGGGATTCTGCCGGGCGAAGCCGCGGCCCGACTCGATCAGCTCGTCGAGCGGCGCCAGGCCGGGTTCGCTGTACTTGCGCAGGCCTCGGGGGTCGTCGTAGTAGATTCCTTGCAGCAGCGGGCACTGGCCGCGGATCTCCAGCAGCTTGTCGACCTGCTCCTGGTCCTCGGCGAACGCGAAGCGAACCTCGGCGTTGTTGATCGGGAAGACGCACTCGCCGCCGACGGCATCCTGGTACAGCGGGATCGGCACCGCGCCGAGCGCCTGCACGGCGAGCATCGTGGCGTACAGGCGGGGGCGATTGGCACCGATGACGACCAGGTGATCGCCCTCGACGAGCCCGGCGCCGTGCAGGCCGCACGCCACGTGCTCGACGAGCGTGGCCAGGTCGGACCAGGTGTGGGTCTGCCAGATGCCGTATTCCTTCTCGCGAATGGCGGGGTCCCCAGGCCGCTCCGCGGCGTGCTGGAGCAGCAGTCGCGGGAACGTCGTGTCCATGTGGTAGTCCTTGCTTGCTGGCTTGAGTCCAGCGCATACTAGGATTTACTTTGACGTCCTTTTGTCTTTGCGACGACATTCCTAGGGAATGTCCTCATAGGAGCTGCCCCGATGAGGACAGGCCGGCCGCCGCGGTTGGTCCGGCGGCCGGAAGCGATGCGAAGCGCGCGACATGAACACCGACCTGACCTTGCACCAGCGGCGCCGCGATCCCACGGCCCAGGAACTTGCCGGCGTCCCCTGGCTGAAGGTGCTCAGTCCCGACCACTGCGCCCGGGCCGTGTCGGAGCTGAAGGTGAGCGATGCGATGCCGGGCGACTACGTGTGTCGCGTGGGCCGGCCGGTCACGTACTGGTTCGGCGTCGTCGAGGGGTTGCTCAAGATGAGTACCGACAACGCGCAGGGGCAGACGATGACCTACACCGGCATGCCCCCGGGCGGATGGTTCGGCGAAGGCACGGCCCTCAAGCGCGAGAGCTACCGCTACAACATCCAGGCGCTGCGCCGCAGCATCGTCGCCGGCCTTCCGGTGGACACCTTCCACTGGCTGCTCGATCACTCCATCGGCTTCAACCGCTTCGTGATGAACCAGCTCAACGAGCGGCTGGCGCAATTCATCGCCGCCCGCGAGATCGACCGGCTCACGAACCCGGACGTGCGGGTCGCACGGAGCCTGGCGGCGCTGTTCAACCCGGTGCTCTATCCCGGCGTCGGCGAGGTGCTTCGCATCACGCAGCAGGAGCTGGCGTACCTGGTGGGTCTTTCGCGCCAGCGGGTGAACGAGGCGCTGGCGGCGTTGGAGGCGCAGTCGACCATCCGCGTGGAATACGGCGGCCTGCGCATCCTCGACCTGGACGCACTGCGTTCGAGCCTGTTCTCGCGGGTAGCATAGGCCCGATGCCCGAGTCCGCACCCGCACCGACCACCCGCCTCAACAAACGCCTGGCCGACCTGGGCCTGTGCTCGCGCCGCGAGGCCGACGACTGGATCGCCAAGGGTTGGGTGCGTGTCAACGGTCAGGTGGCGGCCATGGGCCTGCAGGTGGGCGCCGGCGACCGCATCGACGTCGATCCGAAGGCGCGCGGGCAGCAGAGCCAGCAGGTGACGATCCTGTTGCACAAGCCGGTGGGCTACGTCAGCGGCCAGGCGGAAGACGGCTACCAGCCGGCGGTGACGCTGGTGCAGCAGCGCACCCACTGGAGAGGCGATCCGTCGAAACAGCGCTTCGCGCCGCAGCAGCTGCGCGGGCTGGCGCCGGCCGGGCGCCTGGACATCGATTCCACCGGACTGCTGGTGCTGACGCAGGACGGCCGCATCGCGCGCCAGCTGATCGGAGAGGACAGCGGCGTCGAGAAGGAATACCTGGTGCGCGTGAGCTACGGCGCCGCGCTCACCGACGTGCAGTCCGCCTTCCCCGCCGCGCAACTGGCGCGGCTGCGGCATGGCCTCAGCCTGGACGGCAAGCCGCTCAAGCGAGCGCAAGTGGACTGGCAGAACCCCGAGCAGCTGCGGTTCGTCCTCACCGAGGGCAGGAAGCGCCAGATCCGCCGCATGTGCGAACTGGTGGGCCTGAAGGTCACCGGCCTGAAGCGCGTCCGCATCGGCCGCGTCTTGCTGGGTCAGCTGCCACTGGGGCAGTGGCGGTATCTGGGGGAGCACGAGGGCTTCTGAGGGCGGTTCTCAGTGATTCTCCTGTCGCCATCCGGCGCGCGGAAGAGTATGGTCCTGCATTTCGGCGGGGTACGCAGGCGCCAGACCAGGGGCCGGTCGAAAGGAGCCAGGAGTCAGCGAAATTCCTAAGGCGGACCGGCGCGTTTCTTATGCAATCCTGCGGCGAGGGTCTATTCTTCGTATGAATCCCTCATGCGGCAAAGCCGGAAAGGGAGGACGACATGAGATTCTTCTGGCAGCGCAATCAGGACGAGAAGAACGAAGCGCGCCATTCCGCGTTCGGCGCGTCTTCGTTCAATTCGTCTTCTTTCAGCGCGTCTTCCATGGCGCTGCTGATGGTGGCGCCCGTGGCGCCGGCCGTTGCCACCGAGCAGGCCCGGATGACCGTGTCGGCCACGGTGTTGAAGCACGCCAGCCTGAGGGTGCTCGCGCAACCGGCCGCTGTCGTCGTCACGCCTCAGGATGTCGCTCGGGGCTACGTGGACGTCAGTGCGCCGGCCCAGGTGGCGATCAAAAGCAACAGCCCGCGCGGCTACATGCTTGAATTTGCCAGCGAAGGGGACTTCATGCGGCAGATCCTCGTCAAGGGGCTGTCCAGTCAGCTGCAGCTGAGTCCCACCGGCGGCGCAGTGATGCAGCCCGCGAGTGCAACCGGCGTGACCCGGACGACCCTCGAGCTCGGTTTTCGCTTCATGCTGGCGGAAGGCGCGCGGCCCGGTACCTACGCCTGGCCGGTCCACCTGTCGGTGACGCCGATCTGACGGTCCAGGCGGCGGCGCTCACTGCGCCCGCCGGCAGATGACATCGCCCAATTCCACGAACGTTTCGTCCGACCGCGGGACGGTCAAGGTAAATGGGCAGTCGCGGCCGTTGAGCAGGACGGCGCCCGGGTAGGCCCCTGGCCCGATGTTCTCGAGGTAGAACTCGCCGCCGCGGCCGGTCGGAAACTTCAGCGGCTCGCCTGCCGCGGTGATCGTCGCCTCGCTGAATTCGACCGCACTTGCCGTACCGTCCGCCGCGGCCTTGATCCGGCCGCTGAGCGCCTGGATTTTCGTGACGGGGAAGTCGATGAGCGCTCCGCCATGACCAGGGGGCACCACGCGCTGCCTGGTGAAACGGATCGAATAGTCGATCGGGATGCTGTCGGGTGCGATGACGATGTCGTTGTTGTAGTAGGAGTTGAGCGTAGGTATGAACAGCGTGCCGTTGGCGCCGGTCTTCCCCATCGGCTGACCGTTCACTGCCACGGCGACGTCGGCCAGTTCGCCGACTTTCACGATCCCGAAACTGCCCGTCACCGGCCGCCCCAGGGCCAAGGCACCGCCGGCATATGCCATTCCGCCCGCCAGCGAAGCCCGATACTCGTTGGTCGCCGCCGAATCGCGGTCTCGGTGGCGGGCGTACTCGGCGCGCACGATCGCCGGGGCTGCGTTGTACTGCACCGTGGAGCGGCTGTCCCATCGTCGGGTGGCCGCATCGCTGGTGTGGCTCGCATCGAGCACATACCCCAGTCCCTCGCCGACCGGCTGGTTCCTGATGAGTTGCACATTGGCGGCCCGCCCGGACCGGCTGCCCTGATAGTTGGCTGCGACCGAATGGTCCTTGTCCAGATAGACGGTCAGCCGGAACGTGACCTCGGTACGAGGCTCCCGGTCCCGGATGCGGCTGAGGCTGGCCGACAGCGAAGCACGCCCCGGAAAGAGCGGCGCCGAGTAGCTCACGGTGGTGACGCGCTGGTTTCCGGCAACCGAGGTGAATGGCAGGAGCGGCGTGGCCGGAGCCAGGCTGCGGGCGCCGCGGAAGGCGCGGGTTGAATGGCTGAGGGACAGGGCAGCCGAGCCCGGCAGGTTGAAGCTGACGATGGCGCTGGCCTCATACCGCCTCGTGCTCAACGCGGGGGGGCTGCCCAGGGCGGCGTAGTCGCCCCAGTCGCGCCGGAGCGCCAGCCCCGTGCTCCACCGGCGGGCCAGATAGTTGTAGGCGACCGACGCCGCGCGGCCACGCGCTTCGTGCAGCCGGCTGGATGCGAGCGCGAGATTGACGACGCCGGCATTCCCGAGCACCACGGTGGCCAGCGGGCCCGCGTTGTGGAATCCGCGGGTGGCTTCGGCACGAAGGCCCAGCGTCACCGTGTCGCTGATTCCGTAGCGGTGGAACATGGCGGCGGCGGCCGGCCCGTAATCGCTGCTTGCCGTCCCGTAACGGCGCCTGAGCGCACCGGCGCTGTAGCTGTATTCATGCAGCCCCGTCTTCAGCGGCTGGTCGCTGAAATAGAACGAGTAGTCGAGCTGCTGCACGCGGCCGAACGCGTCGCGCAGCACCACTTGCACCGACCGCGCACCCCCGTAGCCGAGGATGTCGCGCAACTCGAACTCGCCGGGCCTGAGCTTCTCCACCCTGATGCGCTGCCCGTCGACATAGACCTCCAGATCACTCGGGAGGGCGACGGTGCCACTCACGGTCTGGGTCGGGAACTGCACGACGTAGGGGTTCAGGGCGAAGACCTTCGACACGCTGAGGCCGCCCATCGCCACGCCGCTGCTGATGTCGCGCGACGGCGTGAAGAAATCGCCGACGACCACCCGGCGCAGGTCGTCCAGGTCCTCGCGCGTGAGGCTGGTGTTCAGCCGAATCAGCCGGCGCTCGCCGAGCGCCGGTTGCATCGAAACTGCGTCCGTGAGAAACAGGAAGGAGCCGCTGTTCCATCCGAACTCGCCCGAAAAGGTCGTTGCGGCGGGGGCGCCGTCGCTCTTGACGTGATCCAGCGCGTAATTGAAGAAGGCGCTTGCTCCTTTCAGCGGCCTGCCGCGCAGCCAGCGGCCCTGATCGGCGTTGAGCGTCTGACTGGGGAGCAGCCGCGGGTCGGCGACGATGTCAAGAGTGAGCTTCTTCTGGTCGAAGCTGAACGACACGCCTCGCATGGACGTCAATGCGACGTGCGGCTCCCCGTCGAGGAGGGTCGCTGCGCGGGCGGGGTCCTTGAAGCCCATCGCCTTGAGATCCTGGAGCCGCACCAGGAAGTCGCCGCTCGCATCGCGCCGCACGAACAGGTCGCCCTTGTCCTCGGAATTCAGCGTGACCCTGGCGACAAGGTGCTCCGCCTGCGCCGCCTGCGCCGCAGCGGCGGTGCCGTCGTCCGGCCAGCAAGGGGCCTGCACCACCGACAGCAGGGCGGCCACGAATGAAGCGAAACCGAATGCGCGCGACCGTCGGCGACCCAACTCCTCGACGGGCTGGGGCCGGACGCTGGTCACGGACACATGGCTGGCGTCACGTCGATGGTGCGCGACGCGCCCGCCTTGTCCGTCTTGACGTCGATGACGATGCTCTTGATCCTGCCACACTGCTCCGCCGCGATGTTGGTCGAGAATGACTTGGTGGCTCCTGCCAGCAGGTATCGATCGGCCAGCGTGGTCGCATAGACCTGGCTGCCTGTCGCGTCCGCTCCCTTTACGTCGATGCCTCCGAGCACCTGGTGGCGGTTGCCCGTGTTGTGGGCCGAGAAAGTGAGCGCGCCCTTGGACAGCAGGATGGATCCGATCACGATGCTGTCCTGGGGCTTCACCGGGCTCATGAAAACCGGAGCCCCGAAACGCATCAGCACGCTCACCTGCGCGGTGCCCTTTTCACCCTGCTGCAGATTCCCCGGCAACTCCTCGATGAACACCCGGTAGGTCTTCTCTACCTGCAGCACGGTGTTGCGGGCGCCGATCCGGATGACGCCTTCCTCGCCCGGCTCCACCGAAAGCAGCCGCGGAAAGTAGATCAGGTCCTGGGTGTCCTGGTATTGGTCCTTGCCGGACTGGTCCTGGCTCCAGGCCACGGCCTGGATCTGGAAGGAGAGCTTCTCCTTCCCCTCGTTGCGCACCGCGATGGCGCCGCTCCTGACCGAAGGGCCGAGGTCGAGGCGTACCGGCTGCACCGCGAACTCCCCGCTGAAGGCGGAAGCGCCGGCGAGTGCCGCGGCACTGAGCAAGACCGTCGCGAAGCTCCTGAAGATCGATGCCATCGGCCGGGATCCAATCACCTGTGCGCTCGCGCGCTCTACGGAGTGACTGAAATCATAACCGTATCGGAGTAGTTGCCCGCCGGCGCGTCCGCGTAGGAGGTCCAGAGGATGACCCCGCTGAACGTGAATTGCGTGTACTTCGCGTTGCCCGGGCCGGCGATGCTGATCGGGATTCCGACCAGCGTGTACGGAATGAAGTCGGAACCGCTCGCGCCCCTGAGCCGCCGGCTCCCGCTGTAATTGCTGCCGCCGTCCGCATCGATGGTCATGGTGACGGCCTTGTCGCAGTCGCCGGCGCTGTCGGCAGTGAGGGTCGCCGGCGAAACGACCGCGCTGGCGTTCAATCCGCTGCTCGGGTCGAGCGCGCCGAAACTCATGGTGAGTCCCTTGGCCCTGAAACTGCAGGTCAAGTCCTTGGCCATGACGGGCGCCGCCATCGCGAGCAGTGCCATGGGCAGCAGCCAGGGCGCGAGTCGAGCCTTCAATCGTGGCCCCCGTGAATCCAAAGGCGTTTGGCAGACATCGTCGGGTCTGGGGCGTCCCCCGCGCCGGGCGGGATGCCCGGGCGGCGGGAATGCCGCGCCCTTACGGCGTCAGCGTGAGCGTCAGGGTCTTCGTGTAGGCGGCGCTGGCGACCGCGTCCTGCGCAGCGGCCTGCGCGATGTTGCCGTTGACCGTGAACGTCGTGGCAGCGGCCGCCGCGGAGAATCCGGTACCTGCCGACAGCGTACCGACGGCCGGCAGCGTGATGGAGAAGGCCAGGGTGTTCGTTCCATCGCTCATCGTGTCCGACAGCGCAGAGGCCGAGAGCGCCGTAGCGGCCGTTCCCTTGGTGCACTTGTAGGTGACGCTGGTGGAGGCGTTGACGCCGCCGGCGCCCACGCTTGACGGGTCGATCGGGCCGAACACCAGGTTCGGGATATTCGTCAGCTTGCACACGCCCGTGACGCTGGCGGTGACCACGAGGTTCTGCGTGTCGGCAAGGGCGAGGGACGAGGCCGAGACGAGCGCCACCAGAGCGGCGGTCTTGGCGATGCGATTCAGTGTCATTTCGATGCTCCTTGAGGGTGGTACTGCTTCGGTGCCAGGTACATGCCCAACTGGAAATGTATCAAAAGGCAACCGAAGGTTACTCCTTGGGTTTAGGAAAGCAACCTATGACGAGCGAATAATCGCGGTAATCTCTTTAAAATCAGCCGCTTCCGCAACTTTGTCACAGTTGGTTACGACGGCGGGCGATGTTACAGGTGATGGACGGGCGGCGAATCGTGTCCCCGGGGCGGGGCACCCCTGGGGGGCTCTGATCAGTAGGTGATCGTGATCTGCCGCGTCGCCGTGCCATTGCAGGTCCCGCTGGCGCAAGTGCCTGCCTGTCCCGCGGGCAGCGTCAGCACCAAGCCGAACGACTGCGGCAGGGTCCCCGTGCTCGAAGTGCCCGTGGTGGAGGGTGACCAGCCAGGAAACGTGAGCGCGTATGTGAGGCCGATCGGCGAAATGACGCCGGTCGTCTGATCCAGACTGAGGCTGACCTGCGTGCCCTTGCTGCAGGTCACCGATACGCTTTGCGAGGAATCCACCAGTGCCGTACTGCGGAAAGCCTGGTACGAGACGCTATAGGCGATCGGTGCCGCGCCGACGGAACAGTTCTTCGCAACCTCGGCCTCGGTCGTCACGGTTGTCGTGCCGAGCTGCTGACCCACGCTGTCGGTGAGCCGAAGCGTCGCCGTCAGCGTGTCCTGATAGGTGCCCGCGGCCTTGTCCTGCTGACCAGCGGGTGCGCGCATGTAGAAAGGCACGCTGACCGAGGCGGCCGTGACGCTGCCGGAGAAGGGAAGGACGGCCGTCGACCCGCCACTGACCCCGTCCATCCAGCGGATCGAACGGGCCGCATCGGTGTAGATGCCATAGGCGAGCGTGTCGGCGTAGGGCGGCGCCTTCGCCAAGGCCTGGGCGGTGGTCTGGTTCAAGCCCACCCACACCGTCCAGTTCTTGTCCTGTTTGGCCCTCGTGCAGTTGATGGTGAACGAGCCCTGCAGGTCCAGATGGCCGGCCGGATCGTACGCGCCCGCGATCGTCGGCGGCGCGGCCATGATCGTGCAGCTCAGTGCGGCGCGGGCCTCGCCATACATCAACGCACTCGCGACCAGAGCGGCCGCCCAAAGAACCTTGGGCATCATCGCTGTATTGCTCCTTGGCATGTCACCGGCCCCACGCGGGCCACCTCGTCGACGCTCCCCTCGGGCAGGTCGACATCCAACGCGCAACTTGCTCCCTTCCACGACAGCCGCAGTCGATTGCGCGCCCGAAGTCCCGTGATGTAGGCCTCGCCGCGCCGCCCCACGTAGAACTCTCGGGCCTCCTCGACGATGCGGACCGAGGCGCCGGTCGGTGCCGGCTGTCCGTCTTCGAGCATGACACGAATGACCGCGGCCCGCCCGCCGCGGACCGGGAACACCACGAGGGCCACGCTGCGCCACGCCGGCACGGCGGGCAGTTCGATGCTGTCGATTTCGGCAGTGATCGGCAGGTCGTTGGGATCGAGCCGGATCGGGTTGGACTGGTACGCGTTCAGGCGCGCAACCAGCGCATAGCCATCGGTATCGGTGCGCGTCGATACCTGTTGCCCCAGGCCGACGCCGACGCCGCGATAGCCTGGTACCCGCACCAGCGCCGCGCTCGAGTCGTGACGTGGCAAGGCATAGGCCTTGCCGCCGGTGTAGAGCAGCCCGCCGACCGATCCGAGTCGAAGATGGGTCTCGTCGCGGGTTGCGCTGACGTCCGCCGAAGCGATGCCGCCGGCGCCGAAGTGATAGAGGCTTCCCTCGGCCCGAGGCTCGTCCTGATAGCCGCCCAGAACCCGCCATGCGGTCCCGTAGGCGCCTTCCGGCGAGCGCGAAAAGCTGCTGTAGGTATCGAGCCGGCCGCCGCGCGACTGAGCTGAAACCACCGCCGCACTGCGCCTGGACAGGGGGATGTTGACCGAAACACCGAAGCTCGTCGCGGGGGCAGGGCCCATCGCCCGAGAAAGGCCGATGTTCAACTGCCAGTTGTCGCGCAACACAGTGGTGTAAGTGAGCGACGCCGTCGAAATGCGCGACAGGCCGTATGGGAACTGCATCGCCAGGCCGGCCCCGAGACGACCATAGGGGCCAAGGAAGAAGCCGGCCTGCGCTGCGAGCTCCAGCCGCGACGGCGCAGCGGATTCGGGCTCCGCGAGGTAGCGAAAGACGCGCGAACTCCCAGCCGCATTGACCAGTACGCTATTCGCCTTGCCGCGCCAATCCAGTCCGAGCGACCAACGCACTCCCTGTCCGAGGCGCTCGTCGCGGCTGGCGGCCAGTCCGCCGCGGGCCAGGTAGCTGCCGCCGAGCGCTGTCACTCCGGCCAGTCCCAGCGTGCTCCTGGTGCGGGACACTTCAGCGCGACCTTCGGCCGTGATTGTGGGCGTCAGCCCGCGCCGCCACATCCCGCTCGCGAATGCAGCCCCGTAGCGCGAACTGGAGCTTCCCAGGTCTTCCCTCAGCCGGCCGGCCTCGACGCTCCAATCGTTCAGCCCGGGAGCCAGGAGATCAGCTGAAATGAAGAAAGGCTGGGTGATGACTGTTTCGCGGCCCAGGATGTCGCGCACCACGACCGAGACGTCTCCGTTGCCGACGATGGCAGGCAGGGAGTCGATCGTGAACGGACCCGCAGGGATCCTGGCGGTCTGCCGGAGCACATCGTTCACGTACAGCTGGACGGTCGAAGGCGCCAGTGTCTGGCCCATGATCACGGGCAGGGGCTGCCGGTTCACCTGCGGCGCCAGGCCGAAGTTGCTGCCGACCTGGAAGCCGCCGAACAGCGTCGGGCGACCGAGATACCCGCTGCGGGTGGTTGCGTCCCCGGCATTGAACGTGAGGCCCTGCTCCGGGATGTCGCGCCGGAAGGTCGTTTCCAACCGCAGCAGCTTCGCGCGCGTTTCGGGAAGGCTGCTCACGAGGTCCCGGACGGCGAAGGAACTCGTGAACAGGCCCAGGGCGTTCGAATACCCCAACTCGCCCAGCATCCCCAGCGAGCGGTTGCCGTCGGCGTCCCGGAACTGGCTGTGGTTGTAGTTGATGTCGTAATTGAGGAAGACGCTCGGGACGACTGCGTCCCGGCGCAGCGACGCGGCCTCCTGGCGCTGTGCCCGGATGCCGGCGAATGCCTCGGCCGCAACATCCAGCCTGAGCGTGCCCTGGACTACGTCGACATGGACGTTCGCGCCCGGCAGGGACGAGATCGAGAAATAGGTTTGCCCCTTGTATTCCAGGGGCTCGCCCCGGACGGACCGCTGCACGCGCCACGAGTCGAATGCCTCGGGCGGCGCAAAGGACTGGCCGTTGCGCTCGACGATGGGCCAGATGCCGACCGGCGCGCCGTTCAGCAGGACTTCGAGGGGATAGACGCGAACTCTCGTTTCCACCGGGCCGGCGGATTGAGCCAGCGCGCCGGCCCCGACGAGTGTGACCGCCAGTGCCAGGAGTCGGAGCGTCTTTCTGACATGCCCGGTGCCGTCGCTAGTTGCCCAACATGACATCAAAGGACTGCACCGAGCCGTCATCCTGCGTCACGGCCAATCTCATCGGGCCCCTGAGGGCCGGACCGGCCGCAGGACGTTTTAACTGGAAATCCCGGCGGATCTTCGGGAGGATGTAGCCGCCGATCACGTCTTGCGAAAGCAGGACATCGCCGGAGGGCCCGCGAAAAGAAAAGTTGACGGGCTGTGCATACGCGCCGCCCTGGTTTTCACAGGAGGCGACGATCGTTTCCGCGTCGGCCGGTTTGGCATCGCAGAACAGGCGCTGCTTGGCGCCCGCGGGCGTGATGAATACCGGCAGCGAGAAGGCGAGCGTCACCTGGACCTGTACCCCTTCAGCGGCCTGGGCGGCTTCCGGTACTTCCCGCACGATCATCCGGTACGTGAGCTGCTCGCCGGGCGGGACGGGCTTCAGGTTCGCGAGGCGCAGTACTTGCCGGGACTTGGGCGCCATCTTGAGCAATGGCGGCGCCAGGATCAGGTCATCGGTCGGAACCAGCTCATCCGTGCCGTCAGGCTTCTGGGCCCACTGGAAGAGCTCGGCCTCCATGACCAGTTCGGTATCGCTTTCGTTCACCACCGTGATCGCTGTGGCACGCTCCCGAGCATGCATGTAGATGCGAACCGGGCTGACCGAGAAAGCCGCGGCCGATGCGGCGACCGGCGCCAGGGGCAAAACGACAGCAGCTGCGGCGAGCCCGACAGTCAGCCGGCTCATTCTCGAATCCGTCGTCATGGTGGTCACCAGAAAATGGTCAGTTCGACATGCTGAACATTATCTGTGGAAACCATTCGCCAGCTACTTATGTTTACACCACCGCTGTACAGGGCCACGCCTGGCCGCCCGGCGACCGACGGCAGCTCGCCAATCTGGCGGTACCCTGGCTCTTCGTCCGGTGAGCGGTAAAAGCCGTCCGACGGGAGCTCCGAAGGTGCGGCGGGTCCGGTATCGAAGAACAACGGAGTGGCCGGCTCGGTCGCGCCGGCGGGGCCGGGACGCACGTTCGGGAGCCTGGACGGGCCGAGTGGCGCGGTTCCCGCAAGCCCCCGGCTGGCCGTGATGACAGGGGGAATGAAGGGCGCCACCGCTGGTCCAAAGGTGCCTGCAGCGATTGGTGGATGCTGAGTCGCCGCGAGCACGGGGGGGACTACGACCGGAACGCCCGTCGGCAGGCCGCACGCCACGCTGATCGACGAGGGTTGAACCGTGGCGCCGCAAATTCCCGAGGCCGGGACGACGCTGACAACCAGGTCGAGCGACGGCCCCGCCACAGCACCGCTGGACAGCAGAGCCGTTGCGATCAGCGAAATGAAACGCAAGCCAGCGTGCACGGGTTCTCGTGAGTCCGGGTCGTCAGAACGTAAGCGTCATCTGCTTGGTGACGGGTGTAGTCGCGCCGGTGGTACCCGCCTGGCCGGCCGGAAAGCTGGCCTTGACCAGGAACGTTCCGGTACGGGGAGAACCGAGGTCGGTGATCAGCGCCCCGGCAGGAGCGGCCCCGGCCGCGCCACTGGTCCAGGCCGCGCTCAGCTGGAAGACGAGGCCACCAACGACCCCGAGTGCACCCCCGGCGAAATTGACCGAGGGCGTGCCCCCGCCGCGCGTGCACTGCACGCTGACGGTATCGTTGGGCTCGACCGGATCCGCCGAAAATGCAGGATAAACGGCGGTCAGGCTCACGGCTGTGGCGGTGGTGAACACGCAGGCGCTTGTCAGGTTCGCGTCGACAGTGACGTCCTTGGTGGCGGACAGCGGAGCAATGACCTGGGCGGACACGGTCGACGACATCACGAGCGTAGCCACCAGCAGCGGAAGAGCCTTAGGTAGTTTCATGCGACCCCCTTACGAAATATGGTTGAGCGGTGTTAGGTGGATTTCCTAAGCCCGAACTTTAAGCGACTTCGTAACACGATGCAACGCATTGTGTGTGGGAAAAGTCACGGTTACTTCCAATAACTTATATTTGCAGCATCGATTAACCATTTCGTCGGAGTGGGATGCGGCCGGCGCGTTGAACGACAAGGGCGGTCAAATTCCGGGGCCCCCTGCGCTGGGCTAACAGTCACCTAACGGCGCGGGATTACTGTCAGCCAGCGCAAACCCGTGGCGGGAAGGTCGGAAAAGAGATGCGTGTTCTGCTTGCCGAAGACGATGAAATGATCGGCGCCAGCCTGAAGCAGGCGCTGGCTGGCGCGGGCTGGTCCGTCGACTGGGTCAAGGACGGCCTGCTCGCCCAGAGCGCGCTGTCCGACGGCGATTACGCCTGTGTGTTGCTGGATCTGGGCCTGCCGGGGCGCGACGGGATCGAGGTGCTGCGCAAGGCGCGTGGCGCCGGCGACCGTACGCCGGTGCTGGTGCTCACCGCGCGCGACGGAGTCGATTCGCGGGTGGCCGGCCTCGACCTCGGCGCCGACGATTACCTGGTCAAGCCGTACGATCTGCAGGAGTTGCTGGCGCGCATGCGTGCCGTGATCCGGCGGCGCGACGGCAGCGCGCATTCGGTGATCGGCAGCGAAGGAATGCAACTCGATCTCACCACGCGCGAAGTCCTCCTTCAGGGCGAGCGGGCGCAGCTCTCCGCCCGCGAATTCGCCCTGCTGCACGCACTGCTGGAGCGTCCGGGCGCGATCCTGTCGCGGGCGCAACTGGAAAACCGCATCTATGGCTGGGGCGAAGAGGTGAGCAGCAACGCGGTGGACGTCCTGATCCACGGCATGCGGCGCAAGCTCGGTCCCGACGCCATCCGGAACGTGCGCGGCCTCGGCTGGCGCATCGCCGCCCCGGCCGACACGGCGCGGTCCGGGCCGGAGAACGCGACATGAGCTCGCAGCCGGCCCCGCCAGAGTGGATCTGCGCGCCGCAGCGGCGCCTGTTCAACGTCTTCCCGGCCGGCGGGCCGATGTGCTCGCTGCGCCGCGCCCTCCTGCTGTGGCTGGTGCCGCTGTTCCTGGCCGTCGGCCTCGGCTCCGCGCTGTTTTCCTACTGGGGTTTCAGCCGGATGGCCAGCGTCTTCATGGACGACCAGATGCAGCAGCTGGCGCAGGCCGTCGCCGGCAGCCGCACCCTGGCCGCAGCCCCGGTGCCGGCTCCCGAGAGGATCCACACCTCCGGAAACTTCGTCACCCAGGTGTACGGCGCCGACGGGGCACTGCTCGCGAGTTCGCTGCCGCAGCTGCAGGCCGGCCTGCAGCCGGCCGCCGGATTCGCCGACGTCCAGGCCGGCGGGGTGACCTGGCGCGTGTACAGCACGCAGGCTTCGGGCGCCGGGGGCCGCCGGGTCCAGGTGCTGCAAAGCGGCAGCTTCCGCAGCCGGCTCGCCGCCGAGCGCGCGCTCGCGGCCGCCGCGCCGGTGCTGATCCTGCTGCCGCTGGCCATCGCGATCCTGTGGGGGCTGGCCCGCGCGATGTCGCTGGCCGTGCAGGACATCGGCCGCCAGGCGGCACTGCAGGATGCGCACAGCATCGCGGAACTGCCGCTCGAGCGGGTGCCGCAGGAAATCCAGCCGCTGGTGGTGTCGTTCAACAGCCTGCTGACGCGGCTGCGTGACGCCTTCGCCGACCAGCGGCGCTTCGTGCAGGACGCGGCGCACGAATTGCGCACGCCGATCACGGCCCTGGCGCTGCAGATGGAGAACGTCCGCGGCGACCTGCCGCCCGGCGCCTGCGCCGAGAGTTTCTCGCAGCTCGAGGCCGGACTGAGGCGCGCGCAGCGGCTCGTGGAACAGCTCCTGAAGCTGTCGCGACAGCAGGCGCCCTTCGTGGAGGAGGCTCGCGACCTGGACCTGCGCGCACAACTGCACGAGAGCATCAGCTCGCTGATCGCGCTGGCCGACCGCCGGCACATCGATCTCGGCTTCATCGACCTGACCCAGGGCGAGGCAGGGGCGACCTGGCGCTGCGCCGCCGGCGACCTGCGCAGCGTCGTCGACAACCTGATCGAGAACGCCCTGCGCTACACGCCCGAGGGCGGGGTGGTCGACGTCCGGCTGCTTCCCGCGGCGGTGGTGGAGGTCGTCGACACCGGGCCCGGAATCCCGCCGGAGCTCCTCGATCGCGTGTTCGATCGTTTCTACCGTGTCGCGGGCGGCGACTCGCGCGGCAGCGGCCTCGGCCTGGCCATCGCGCAAGCTGCCGCCGAGCGCTGCGGCCTGCGCATCAGCCTGCGCAATCGTCCCGACGTCCAGGGCCTGGTCGCGCGCGTGGAACCCGGCGCGGGGCGGCACGGCGCGCTCATTTCCAGCTCAGAAACCGCTCAGCGTCAGCTCAGTCAGCCTGCCTACAGTGACAACACGGTCGATGCGAAAGCAGGCAACGACCGGACAGTCCCACTCACTGAAAGGTAGCCATCATGTCCTCCCGAATCCTCCTCGCCATCGCCGCCGTCGCCACCATCGCCGCGGGTGCCGCGCGCGCCGACGAAGCCGACGCCTCCCAGTACGCCGTCCAGTTCCAGGGCACGCGCACCAAGGCCGAAGTGCAGGCGGAAGCGGCGACCGTTTCCGCCACCCGCAGCACCGAGCCCGCCGGCTCGCGCGTCGCGGCGCAGGTCAAGTCCGGCATCGATGCCAAGGAAGTGCGCGCGCGGGCCGCGCAGGCACTGCGCCAGGGCCTGATTCCGCGCGGCGAAGCCGGCTGAACACCCCGGCAGCCCGCCGGCAGAAGACAGAAAGCGCCCGCGAGGGCGCTTTCTTCTTTCGCGCGGCCGGTCAGAAGGTGACGGTGACCGGCGTCGCCTCCAGTCGCATGATCTCCGCGCGCAGCACGGCGCCGCCCGCGTCGGCGACGGCGACGGCGGTCAGGCCGACGACGCTGCCCTGGCCCGGCGCGTGGCGCCGCCGGCGCGGCAGCGTCAACGTGTTCGCCTCGCCGAACGGGCGCGGCGGGGGCAGGGACGTGCCTTCGGGCTGGGCGCCTGATCCTGGGGTGTGACTGGTCATGCGGACTCTTGCTCGGCCCCGTCGTGCTCCATAGCACGGCTCCTCAAGGCCAAGCTCTACTGTACCGGCAGACGGAATTTGTCCAACGCGGCGGGCGGAGAACTGCCTCGCAGCTGCCTCGCGGCGCGAATTTGTCACGGACGCCTTGTGGCGCGGTTCCGACGGCCGGGCAGGCGGGGACTTGAATTGCATTCGGCGACCCCCACTTGTGCGGAGCATTTTTTCGTCCACCACGAGCCGCCATGAGCCAGAAGAAAACGCTTTCGTTCCAGGCCGAGGTCGCACAGCTGCTGCACCTGGTCACCCATTCCCTGTATTCCAACAAGGAAATCTTCCTGCGGGAGCTGATCTCCAATGCGTCCGACGCCTGCGACAAGCTGCGCTTCGAGGCGCTCCACAACAACGCCCTGTATGAGGACCAGCCCAATCTGGAAGTGAGGGTCAGCTTCGACAGGCAAGCGCGCACCCTCACGATCGCCGACAACGGCATCGGCCTGTCGCGCGACGAGGCGATCGAGAACCTGGGCACGATCGCCAAGAGCGGCACGCGCGAGTTCGTGAGCCGCCTGACCGGCGACCAGAAGGCCGATGCGCAGCTGATCGGGCAATTCGGCGTCGGCTTCTATTCGGGCTTCATCGTCGCCGACCGCATCGTCGTGGAGTCGCGCCGCGCCGGATTGCCACCCGACGAAGGCGTGCGCTGGACCAGCGCCGGCGCCGGTGACTTCGAGGTGGAGAGCATCCCGCGTCCCCAGCGCGGTACCAGCGTGACCTTGCACCTGCGCGAGGACGCCGGCGACTACCTCGGCACCTGGAAGCTCAAGTCGATCATCTCGAGGTACTCCGACCACATCTCGCTGCCGATCCTGATGCGCAAGGAGGAATGGAAGGAAGGCGAGGACAACAAGGGCGGGGAGATGGTGCTCACCGACGAGTGGGAGACCGTCAACCAGGCCAGCGCCTTGTGGACGCGCGCCAGGAAGGACATCACCGCGGAGCAGTACCAGGAGCTGTACAAGCAGATCAGCCACGACCACGAGCCGCCGCTCGCCTGGTCGCACAACCGGGTGGAGGGCGCGACCGAGTACACCCAGCTGCTGTACCTGCCGTCGCGCGCGCCGTTCGACCTCTGGAATCGCGAAAAGGCCGCCGGCGTCAAGCTGTACGTCAAGCGCGTGTTCATCATGGACGAGGCGGAGGCGCTCCTGCCTTCCTACCTGCGCTTCGTCAAGGGCGTGGTCGACTCGTCGGACCTGCCGCTCAACGTGAGCCGCGAATTGCTGCAGGAGAGCCGCGACGTCAAGGCGATCCGCGAGGGTTGCACCAAGCGGGTGCTGGCGATGATCGAGGACCTGGCGAAACACGAGAAGGACGAGGCCGCGTCCGAGGAGGACAAGGGCAAGTTCGCGCAGTTCCACGCCGAGTTCGGCGCGGTGCTCAAGGAAGGCCTGGGCGAGGACATGGCCAACCGCGAACGCCTCGCGAAGCTGCTGCGATTCGCCTCGACGCAGTCGGACGCGGTAAGTGTCTCGTTCGCCGACTACAAGGCGCGCATGAAGGAAGGCCAGGAGGCCATCTACTACATCACCGCGGACACGCCGGCCGCGGCAAAGAACAGTCCGCAGCTCGAAGTGTTCCGCAAGAAGGGCATCGAGGTGCTGCTCATGACGGACCGCGTCGACGAATGGGCGCTGAACTTCCTGCACGAATTCGACGGCACGCCGCTGCAGTCGGTTGCCAAGGGCGCGGTCGACCTGGGCAAGCTGCTGGACGAATCCGAGAAGCAGGCGGCCGAGGAAGCCGCGGAGACGTTCAAGCCGGTGCTCGAGCGCCTGAAGGAGGCGCTCAAGGACAAGGCGCAGGACGTGCGGGTGACGACGCGGCTGGTCGATTCGCCGGCCTGCCTCGTGGTGACGGACAGCGGGATGAGCATGCAGCTGGCCCGGATGTTGAAGCAGGCCGGCCAGAAGGTGCCGGACGTCAAGCCCGTGCTGGAGGTCAACGCCGCGCACCCGCTGGTGAAGAAGCTCGAAGGCGGCGAGCACTTCGACGAGCTGGCGCACATCCTGTTCGACCAGGCGCTGCTGGCCGAAGGCGGATTGCCGGAAGACCCGGCCGCCTACGTGCGCCGGGTCAACGCGCTGCTGGCCTGAGCCGGTACGCAAGAACGGCGTAAGCGCGGCGATCCCGCCTTGACGCCGGGCCGAGATAGCAGTTTATGACTGGGTCAGCGGGCTGGTCTCAACGTTGAGAGATGGCGCGGCGCGCTGGCGACCCGGCGCCTCGGTTTGCGCTGGACGGCGCCGTCAGAGGACCGGCCAGTGCGCAGGGTCAGGTTGGCGCGCGGGTGGGTGAGTGCAAGCGTCCGGCCACCATATACCTTTAGCGAGCACGATCCGCAAAAGCAGGGGCCCGAGTAGACTGACGCTCACCGAAGTGGCCGGTGTCAGTTGTTTTGGCTTGCGCCTCGGTAGGAGTACAGAGCAGTGAACAACCTGATCATTTCGGCCATTCTCGCGTCGGTCTTGGCGGGATGTGGCGGTGGCGACTCGACCCCGGAAGGCTACTGGCAGGGTGTTTCGAGCCCGGGCTACAACAGGACGACCGGCTACAACGTCTCAATGTTGATCCTGGAAAACGGCGACACGTGGGCTGTCTACGAAGGCGTGCCGCCGTCATTCCCGCAGTGGCCCTTCGGAGGTCTCTATGGCACCACCACCGCCAGCGGAAACGCCTTCTCCGGCTCGGGTGGGGCCATCGGGACGACAGTGAAGACCCCGCTGATCTTGACCCCCGGCTCGTACTCAGGGACGTTCAGTGCGAAAAGCATGATCGCGGTGACGACCTCCACCGGCACCACGATAGAGGCCAGGTACCAGCCCGGGTATGACGAACCCGCGTTACTGGCGGACGTCGCTGGCACCTTCAGTGGCGCCGGCTCTGCCCTCGTTAGCCCTCTTCAGGCGGGCATCTCGATCACAGTCGACAGCTCGGGTGCGTTCACAGTCCCGTTCGCCATTGCGTGCGGAGGATCGGGCAGGCTCACGCCACGCGCCAGCGGCAAGAACGTCTTCGATGTGACAGTCACGGTTGGCGTCGGGTGCAAACTGAGCCGGCTGTACACCTTCACCGGATCGGCGTACTACGACAGAGCCGCACGGCGGCTCGTGCTCGTCGCGGCGGATTCGGACAAGTCAACCGGTCTGATGTACATCGGGCGCAACTAGTCCAACGCGGTCTCCGAGGGTCACACTCACCAGCACCGCGGCCAAGCGAGAGAGAAGGCTATCGCGGCACAGCTCGCGCTACAGCTCCTGACGGCCGTTTCTCGTTTCCGTCGCCGGCCGCGCGTCGCGGCCGTGCAGCTCTTATTCGACCTTGCCGATCTTCCTGACCACCTCGGTCATGTTTTTCGCGTCGGTGGCCACGTACTTCTCGAAGTCCGGCGTGTCCTGGTACAGCACGGGGCTGCCGGCGTTCAGGATGGTGTCCTTGACCTTGGCGTCGTTGGCGGCGAATTGCGCGGCCTTGCGCAGGCGCTGCACGACCGGCTCCGGCGTGCCCGCCGGCACGAACAGGCCAGACCACTGCGCGTATTCGGCGTTGTAGCCGGCGGACTTGAGCGACGGCACCTCGGGCATCGATTCCAGCTTCGCATTGCCCCAGTGGCCCAGCACGCGCAGCTTGCCGGCCTTCACGTGCTGCAGCACGGTGGCGGGGCCCGAGGACACCGCGTCGATCTGTCCGCTGAGCAGCGCCACGACGGCCGGGCCGGCGCCGGTGAACGGGACGTGCGTCATCTTGATGCCCGCGTTCTGCGACAGGATCTCCATCGGGACGTGCATGGTGCCGTAGTTGCCCGACGAGCCGTAGTTGATCGCGCCGGGCCGCTTCCTGGCATCCTCGACGAAATCCTTCACCGTCTTCCACGGCGAGTCGGCGCGCACGGCCAGCACCGTCGGGTCGGCCGTGATGCGGGCGATCGGGCGCAACGAATTCAGCGCGTACATCGGTGCGCGTCCCAGCACCTTGTCGGCCTCCGGAATCACGGTGAACGACGACAGCGCCATCAGCACCGTGTAGCCGTCGGGCTGCGCCTTGGCGGCGTGCGCCATGCCGATGCCGCCGCCGGCGCCGCCCTTGTTCTCGACGATCACGTTCTGGCCGAGGTCGCGCGACATCGCCTCGGCAACGGGGCGGCCGACCAGGTCGGCAAGGCCCCCCGGCGGGAACGGCACCACCATCGTGATGGGCTTGGTCGGGTATGACCCCTGCGCGCCGGCCAGGCTGGCGATGGACAGCAACAGGGCGGCAAGTACGGAACGGCGGTGCATCAGAAATTCTCCGGAAGTGGCGCGAGAACAGTTCGCTGGCGCAAATCCTAACGTCGGCCGGAGCCCCGCTGCATGAGGGCTCCTGCGTACAAGCGGCGCTCTGTTTGCTCAGGGTAAACCCGCGCGATGCGGTCGAAAGATTTCAGCAAATCCATCGCTACGCGATCAGGGGCGGCTCCGCCATCGCCTCGAGTTGCTCCTCGAGCATCTGGACCTGTCCCTGCCAGTAATCGCTGGTGCCGAACCAGGGAAAGTTGATCGGAAAGATCGGGTCGTCCCAGCGTCGCGCGAGCCAGGCGCTGTAGTGAATCAGCCGCAAGGTGCGCAGCGGCTCGATCAGCGCGAGTTCGGCGCGGTCAAACTCGCGCAAGGTCTCGTAGCCGTCCAGGAGCGGGCCGAGTTGCCGCTGGCGCTGGGCCCGGTCGCCGGACAGCAGCATCCACAGGTCCTGCACCGCCGATCCGGTGCGCGCGTCGTCGAGGTCGACGAAGTGCGGCCCGGCGTCCGGCGTCCACAGGATGTTGCCCGGGTGGCAGTCGCCGTGCAGGCGCAGCACGGCGATGCCGGCCGCGGCCGTCCGCGACAGCGGAGAATCCTCGATCATTCGCAGCGCCTCGTTGCAGCGCTTCTCCCAGGCGGACTGGACGTCGAGCGGGATCATGTGGTGGTGCAGCAGCCAGTCCCTGGGCTCCACGAGGAAGGTCTGCGGATCGAGCGGCGGCCGGTGTTCGAACCGCCGGGCCGCGCCCACGTCATGGATGCGCGCCAGGAACCGGCCGATCCATTCTAGTACTTCCGCGTCGTCGAGCTCCGGCGAGCGGCCGCCGTGGCGCGGGCTGACGCTGAAGTGGAAACCCGCGTGCCGGTGCAGTGTCGCACCGCCCAGGACCAGCGGGCCCACCGCCGGCACTTCGGCCGCCATCAGTTCGGCCGCGAAGCGATGCTCCTCCAGGATCTGCGCTTCGCTCCAGCGGCCCGGCCGGTAGAACTTGGCGACCACGGCGGCATGGCCGTCGCACGGCGCCTCCAGGTGCGCCTGGTAGACGCGGTTCTCGTAGGAGCTCAGGGCCAGCAGCCGGCCGTCGCCATGCAGGCCGACGGCGGCGAGCGCGTCGAGCACGACGTCGGGCGTGAGCGCGTCGAAGGGATGGGAGGACATGCCCCATTGTCCGTGCTGCCCGGGCCCGCGGTGCGCGGCTACAGAAGCGAATCCACGGCGGGCGCACGCGTGATGAGCACCCGGTCCAGCAGCCGATCGAGGAACAGGAGGTCGCGGTATACGCCGAGCGCGAGCACGGGCGGGTGGTACGGCTCCCCGGGCGTCTCCGGCTCCCCGAGCACCCAGCGCAGCATCGCCACCCTCGCTTCCCGGAATGGCCACTGCGGGACGAGCTCGTCGCAGATCACCCGATCGTCGGCCAGTTGCGCCTCGGCGGTGGATGGTGCCTGCCACAGCGGGGCGCGCTGGCCGAAGCGCAGCTGGAACACCTCGCGCGCCAGTTCCCAGTCGCGCTCGCGCGACAGCAGGTGATAGAGCTCGCGCAGTTCGAGGAACACCCACGGGCTCGTGAAGCGGAAATCCGCGACGTGCTGCTGGAGCAGCAGCACGGCGGCCAGCAGGTCGCCGCTCGCCCGCCGGCGCCGCAGCCGCCCGTCGAGCTCGTGCAGGTCGGTCAGGGTTGCCTCGCGCCGCGCGCCGGCGGTCGTCGGCGGCGCGGCCGACGGCAGCGGCGGCCGCGACGGCGCGTCATCGTCGTCCGCCTCGCCGTCACTCAGCTCGGTGATGATCGAGGAGCCTGGCGGCTGCACGCCGGCCCACAGCACGGAGTCCTTTTCGGTTTCGAGCTCGCGGCGGCGGCGGCGTTCCAGCAGCCAGCCCGCGCTCGCCAGCGCGGCGAGGCCGACCAGCAGCCAGAGCGGCGAATTGCCGAGGGTGCGCCCGGATACGCCGGTTGGCGTGGCGGTCGCGCTGGCAGGGGCGGACGCGGGCCGCGGACGGTGTAACGGCACCGCCTCGAGCTGCGGGCTGGCGCGCAGTTGAAGCCCGTCGGTCGGCGGCGTCGGACTGGTGGGTGGCGCGAAGGTGGCGGTCATGGCCGTCGAGGCACCGTTCGGTAGCTCTGATACATAGTGTTACATGCGGTCCCCATCCACTGTCTCGCCAGTGACAGCGGCGGTCAGGCGCGGAACCGGCGACGGGTGAGGGCCAACGCAAGCCAGAAAGCCGCCACGGTGTAGGCGACCAGCACCACGGCGTGCCGCCACGGCGCCGCCGGCCACTGGTCCATGAACATCGGACGGACCAGTTCCACGGCGTTCGTGAGGGGCAGCCAGTCGGAGAACAGGCGCAGGGCAACGGGCAGCTGGTCGCGCGGGAAGAAAACGCCGGACAGGAACATCATCGGCGTGAGAAACAGCGTGAAGTAGTACGTGAAGAAGTCGTAGCCCTTCGCCAGCGCGTTGAAGATCAGCGCGATGCAGGAGAACGTGATGCCCACCCCCAGCAGCACGGGCCAGGCCACCAGCAGCTTGGGGCTGTAACTGATCCCGAGGGCCAGCATGACCACGAGGATCGCCGTCACCGATGACATCGCCTTGAAGGCGGCCCACAACATCTCGGCCATCACCACGTTGTCCAGGTTCACCGGCGCGTTCATGATGCCGTCCCAGGTCTTCTGCACATGCATACGCGAGAAGGCGGAATAGAGCGCCTCGAACGAGGCGGCGTTCATCGCGCTCATGCAGATCGAGCCGCTGGCCAGGAACAGGATGTACGGCACCCGGGTGCCGCCCAGTTGCACCTGGCCGACCAGCGCGCCCATGCCGTAACCGAAGGCGACCAGCCACATCAGCGGCTCCGCGATGTTGCCTACCAGGCTGGGAACGGCGAGCTTGCGCCACACCAGCAGGTTGCGCAGGAACACCGGCCACCAGCGCAGCGACAGGTCGGGGGCGCGCCAGATGCCGGCTCCGTTCATCCTTCCTCCCTGATCTGGCGGCCAGTCAGCTTCAGGAACAGGTCTTCCAGGTTGGCCGGCCGGTGCAACGTGCGCAGGGTCGGGCGCGCGGACAGCGCCTCCACCAGGGAGCGCGCGTCATGGATGTAGAAGAAGACGGTCTCGCCGCTGACTTCCACCCGCGCTGCCAGCCGCGCGAGCGGCGCCTGGGCCAGTTCCAGCGCGCCCTGCCCGTAGGCCTCCACCACCTCCGGCTCGAGGTGCTGGGCGATCAGGTCGCGCGGCCGGCCCTCGGCGATCTTGCGGCCGTGGTCGATCACCAGCAGCCGCGAGCACAGGCGCTCGGCCTCGTCCATGAAATGCGTGGTCAGCAGGATCGACTTGCCGCGCTGCAGCAACAGCTGCAGCCGTTCCCACATCAGGTGGCGCGCCTGCGGATCCAGGCCGGTGGTCGGCTCGTCGAGCAGGAGCAGGCGCGGGTCGTTGATCAACGAGCGCGCCAGGCTGAGGCGGCGGCGCATCCCGCCGGAGAGTTCGGCGGGCCGCGCCTGCGCCTTGTGCGACAGGGCAGCGAACTCGAGCAACTGCGGAATGCGCGCGCGGATGTCGGCGCTTCGCATCCCGAAGTAGCGGCCGTAGACCAGCAGGTTCTCGGCGCAGGTGAAGTCCGGATCGAGCGTGTCGAACTGGCTCACCACGCCCAGTTGCGCCTTGATGGCGAGCGCATCGCGCGGCATGGTCAGGGCGTCCGCGGCAGCGCCGCCGGGGAAGTACGAAATGCTGCCGCCGTCGGGCGCCGTCAGGCCCAGGCACATGCGGATGGTGGTCGTCTTGCCGGCGCCGTTGGGCCCGATCACGCCCAGGCACTCGCCGCGCGCGATCCCGAACGACAGGTCCTGCACGACGGGCGTGCCGCCGTAGCGCTTGCTCAGGTGGCGGACATCGAAAATGGGTTCGCTCATCGACGGGCAGGTGGACAGCGCGTATTGTCCGTCAGCAGCGATCGTCCGCGGCGCCGCCCCGCCGGCACTGCCCGATGGCAGAATTTTCCGTTTTGAGAAAGACCGGCCCCATGTCCAACCGTCTGGCGGTGACGCCGCAATACCTGCTGCCCAAGCGGGTGCTCACCGTGCTGGCGGGCAAGTTCGCGAACCTGCGCGGCGGCGCGCTGACCCACGCCGTGATCCGCAAGTTCGTCGCCCACTACGGGGTCGACATGTCGGAGGCCGCGGACCCGTCGATCGAGAGCTACGCCACGTTCAACGACTTCTTCACGCGCGCCTTGCGCGAAGGCGTGCGGCCGATCGCCGATTCGCCGTTCGTGTGCCCGGTGGACGCCGCGATCAGCCAGTTCGGCCCGATCGAGCGCGACCAGCTCTTCCAGGCGAAGGGGCACAGCTATTCCACCCGCGCCCTCGTGGGCGGCGACCAGGCGCTGGCGCACCGCTTCGACCACGGCCACTTCGCCACGCTGTACCTGGCACCGCGCGACTACCACCGCATCCACATGCCGTGCGACGGCCGGCTGGTGCGCATGATCTACGTGCCGGGCGACCTGTTCTCGGTCAATCCGCTGACGGCGCGCCACGTGCCGAGCCTGTTCGCCCGCAACGAGCGGGTGGTGTGCGTGTTCGAGACGCCGTTCGGGCCGTTCGTCAACGTGCTGGTGGGCGCGACCATCGTGGGCAGCGTGGCCACCGTGTGGCACGGCGTGGTCAATCCGCCGCGCACCCGCGGCATCCGCGAGTGGCATTACGAAGACCAGGACATCGTGCTGGCCAAGGGCGCCGAGATGGGCCGGTTCCTGCTCGGGTCCACGGTCGTCATGTTGTTCCCGAAGAACGTGCTCACTTTCGTGCCGGACTGGGCCCCGACACGGCCGGTGCGCCTGGGCGAGCCGATGGCGACCGCGTTGCGCTGACGCCGCGCCGGCTACTGGAACGCCACCTCGTCGAAGCTGCGCAGCTTGCGGCTGTGCAGCCGCTGCGGCCCCTCGGCGCGCAGGATCTCGATGGCCCGCATGCCGATGCGCAGGTGCTGGTCGACGCGTTCGCGATAGAACTTGTTGGCCATTCCCGGCAGCTTGATCTCGCCGTGCAGCGGCTTGTCGCTCACGCACAGCAAGGTGCCGTAGGGGACGCGGAAGCGGAACCCGTTGGCGGCGATGGTCGCGCTTTCCATGTCGAGGGCGACGGCGCGGCTCTGGCTGAAACGGCGCTGCGGCATGTTGTTCGGCAGCAGCTCCCAGTTGCGGTTGTCGGTGCTGGCCACGGTGCCGGTGCGCATGATCCGCTTGAGGTCGGCGCCCTGGCATTGGGTGACGTCGGCGACGGCGCGCTCCAGCGCCAGCTGGATTTCGGCCAGCGCCGGGATTGGCACCCACAGCGGCAGTTCTTCGTCCAGCACATGGTCTTCGCGCACGTAGGCATGGGCCAGGACGTAGTCGCCGAGCTGCTGGCTGTTGCGCAGGCCCGCGCAGTGCCCCAGCATCATCCACGCATGCGGCCGCAACACCGCGATGTGATCGGTGATCGTCTTCGCATTCGCCGGCCCCACACCGATGTTGACCATCGTGATGCCCCCGTGGCCTGGCCGGCTCAGGTGGTAGGCCGGCATCTGCGGCAGCCGGCCCGGCACGGCGCCGAGTTCGTCGCCCGGTTCCGGGGCCAGTCCCGCGCGCCGCGTGACGACGTTGCCCGGCTCCACGAACGCGGCGTAGCCGCTGTCGGGGTTGGCCATCTCCTCGTGCCCGAGCCGCACGAATTCGTCGATGTAGAACTGGTAATTGGTGAACAGCACGAAGTTCTGGAACCACTCCGGCAGCGTGCCGGTGTAGTGGCGCAGCCGGTGCAGCGAGTAGTCGACGCGCGCCGCGGTGAAGAGCGCCAGGGGCTGGGCCTCCCCGGGGTGCGGCGCCCAGGTGCCGTTGGCGATGCCGTCGTCCATGGACCCGAGGTCCGGCAGGTCGAACAGGTCGCGCAGCATCATCCGGCGCGCCGGACTGAGGCTGCCCTCCAGGTGGTCGTTCTCCGCGAACGAGAAGTGGACAGGGATCGGCTGGGTGCTGGTGCCCACTTCGAGTTCGACGCCGTGATTCTGCTGCAGCAGCCGGAACTGCTCCAGGTAATAGCGCGCGTACAGGTCCGGGCGGGTCAGCGTCGTCTCGAAGCGGCCGACCCCGGCGACGAAGCCGTAACTGAGGCCGAGGTTTTCCAGCACCTCCTGCCGGATCACGGTGTCGGTGTGGATCCGCACATAGGGATAGCAGGCACGTACGTGGCCGGGCAGGTCTTCACCCGCAACGAAGCGCTGCATGGCTCCCCGCAGGTGGGCGATCTGCTGCGAGTAGATCTTGCGGACCTGGGCCAGCGCACTGTCGGGATCGCTGTGCCGCGTCGGCTCGATGAAGGGCGGCAGGAAGGGCATGCGGCTATTGTGCAACCTCGCTCGCCACAGCATCAGTTCTTGCTACCGCGTGAGAATGCGTCCTACAAGGTGTAACGAAACGCCCTGACGTTACAAAGTCGGCCCTCCTGCCACATTGCCTCCATCGATCACTTCGGCAATTACAGGAGTTCAGAGAATGAGAACAGAAACGGCGGCTGGCAATCCTTTCGCGCTGATCACCGACCCCGGCAGCATTCGGCAGACGATCGAGAAATCCGAATCCCTGAGCCGCCTCAGCCAGCGCAAGTGCCATCCGCTGGACCGCGCCGTGATCCGCAGCGCCAGCGCCGAACTCGCGGCCTATGACGCGAAGATCGACCGCACGACGATCTACCTGCCGCCCGAAGAAGACAAGCCGGCGCCCGTCGTCCGTTCCTTCGCCCAGGCCGTCAACTGAGGCCTGACCGCACGGCGGGGCGAGTCACCCTGTCCGGCATCCAATCAAGCGCCGCAGCTCCGCTGCGGCGTTCTTGCATCAGGGCCCCGGAGGCCGCGTGCGGGGCGGCAGCGGCTGCATCTGCCGCTGCGCCTGGTCAAGCTGCCACTGCGTGCGCGGATCCTCCGCCTCGCCGCGGGTGATCCGGCTGGGCGCCGGCAACCTCGCCCGCGGTTCCTCCCACTCGCCGCCTGACGACGGTGCCACCGGTGCCGGTGCCGGCATCCAGGCCCATCGGGAGCCGATCCACACCCATGCCCCCGCAGTCTGTGCGTCGGCCACGCCCTGGCGCGAGGCGGGCCGGGCACGCGATGCGAGCACCTGCTCTTCGCGACGGTGGCGACCCGCGGCCCAGCGCTCGAATGCATCCGGCGCGGCCCGCGCTGCCGGCACCAGCTTCAGTTCGCCCGCGGTCCATTCGAGCTGCTGCGAAGCCGGCACGGCCAGCGCCTGGCCCTTGCCGGCACGCACGAACGCGTGCCCCTGGCCGACCGTCAGCCGGCTCGCGCCACGCGCCGGGTCGACGTCGATGCGGTAGTCGCCGGCGCGCAGCAACCGGACGGAAAAGTGCGGCGTGCCGATCTCGAGCTGGTCCCCAGCCGCGAGCGCGCGCACGCGCACGATCAGCGCGCCGTCATGCAGATGGCCCAGAAACAGTCCGCCGCCCAAATCGGCCACCTCCAGGAAGGCCTCGCTGTCCATGTGCAGGACGGCACCGCCGAGGTGAACTTCGGCGCGCGCACCCGGGTCCGTCCACAGGCGGTCGCCGCCCGCCACCGCCCGCCCGGGCGCGGCTTCGGTCCATTCGGTGGCGCCGGCCGGGGCTACCGCCACCGAGCCTTCGCGATGGCTCATGCTGGCCGCCGCGGCGGCACTCGCATGGGCGGAGCTCGCCGCGCCGGCGAGGCCGGCGATCACCATCAGCGAGCTGAGGATCTTGCCGCGTGCATCCATGTCGTTCTCCTTGCGAGCCTTGCCAGGTCCTGCCGCGCGCCGGGCGTCAGCTGGTGCGGCCCGGCGCGAGCAGCGGAATACCGCGTTGCCACACTTCCGGCGTGCGATACGCGGGTTCGTAGCGGGGATCGGAGCGCAGGTCCGGACGCCCGCGGGGGCGCTGGCGCTGCTCCCACGCATCGTGCTCGCGGCGCCATTGCTCGGTGGTCGCCTGCTGCGCGCGTTGCCACGCCGCGCGCTCCGCCTGCTCGCGCTCCTGCTCGGCCCGGCGCGCCTGCTGCTCGCGGCGCACTCGCTGCTCGGCAAGCGCCCGCGCGTCGCGTTCCGCGGCCTGGCGGGCCTGCTCGACCTGCTGCGCATGCGCCTGACGCCGCGCATGCTCCGCGCGGCGGGCGACGGCTTCGCGCCGCAACTGCTCCTGCCGCTGGAGCTGCTCGGCTCTTCTCGCTGTCGCCTCGCGCCGCACCAGGTCCGCCGCGCGGAGCTTGTCGCGTCGCGCTTCTTCCGTGCGAGCGGCGACCGCGCGCTTCGCTTCGAGCTGGCGGACCGCGCGTTGGCGGGCTGCCGCCGCCTGCGCCGCCTGGCGCGCCTCGGCCGCAACGGGTCGAGCCGGTAGCGGGGCCTGCGCACGCACGGGCGGCGGCGCCGCTGCGCCACGGCTGCCGCGGACGGCGCCGGGCTCGCGCCGGACTGCGACTGCTTCGCTGCGCGCCGCTTCCCTCGCGACTGCCACCGCCTTCGGCACGCGCGCCGGCTGCGGGGTGGCCGCTCGCGTGGATGCGGCGGCTGCGGGCGCAGGATCCGACGCGGCGGGAGCCGCCGCCCGCACCGGTGGCTGGGTCGCTGCTTGCGCCCGCAGCGCCGGCGCCGGCGAGGCCGAACGTGTTGTCGCTTCGGGACGCGCGGCATCGGCAACGACCTGCCGCACTGACGCCGGCGCGGTGACCGGCACACGGTTGGCGCGCGCCTGCGCCAGCGCCGTGCGATCCGGCATCGCCGGCGGCGCCACGACCTGCGCATTCATCAGGACGTTCGCCGCGATTCGCAGCCAGCCGGCGCCGGCGGGCCGGCCGCGGTGAAAGTCCGACACCGCCACCGACGTCAGCGCCTGCGGGCTGCGCTGGTGTGCGTGCACCGGATTTGCTTCCAGCGCAAGGTCGCGGTTGACGGCGCCAAGGTATGCCGGGCTCGTCCGGTAAGGCGGCCGCCATGCCTCGCCCGGGGCGAGCGGGAACCAGGTCACGCTGCCGGTGCCGCCGCCGAGGAAGGCGACCAGGGCCGGCGCATACACCGGACGCACGCCGAGGCGGCCCGGCACCCACGCCCACTGCTCGTCGAGCAGCGTCCATCGCCCGTAGTGGAACGGCGCAAAGCCCCACGGCGCGTCGTCGATCCAGGTCCAGCCCCACGGCCCGATCCAGTCCCAATGGCCGTGCCGGTACGGGGCCCAGTCCGCCGGCATGGCCTGCGGCAGCCACACCGCGCCGTGCACCGGGTCGCGGCGCCACTGCCCGTGCGGATCGAGATCCTGGTAGCCCACCACCTCGCGCGGCACGTAGCGCGCGGCGATGGACTGGTCCTCGCGCCGGTTGCGCGCCTGCGCCCAGCGGTCGAAGCCGTCCAGCGGCGGCGACTCCTGCGCTGCCAGTTGCGCCAGCTCGCGACCGCGGAAGGTGATCTGCTGGCCGCCGCCGAGTGGCAGCGCCTGTCCGCTCTCGCCGTACACGGCGCCGGTGCCGGAGTGGATCGTCACGCGGGTCGTCCCCTCGCCGGGATCGACGTCGATGCGATAGTCGCCGGGCCAGGCGGCACGCCAGGCGAGGTTGGGCGTGTCGACCTCGAAGTTCTCGCCTTCCGGGATGCTGCGCACGCGCACGTACAGCGTGCCTTGCGTGAGGCTCAGTTGCGTCGAGCGGTCGTCCAGCGCCAGGATGTCGAGGCGGGTGCGGCCGTCGAGCCGCAGCGCCGACGAACCCACCTGCAGTTCGGCGCGCGAGCCGCGATCGGTCCAGAGCCGGTCGCCGCGCGTGAGCGGCCGGTTGCGCGGTGCCTCCGTCCACTCGTCGTCGCCCGCCGGTGCCAGGCTGACGCTGCCCTCCACGTGATTGACGCGCGCCACCCGCCCAGGCGGGTCGGCGCGGACCGACGCCGCCGCGAGCAACAGCAGCACCACGGGCAGGACGCGCAGCAGGACGCGAAACGGGGCAGGGGCACTCATGACAGCCGACTCTGCCAAACCGGCCGCTTGGACTGATGACGACATCGCAAAGGGCAGGTAAAGGGCGCGCCGTGCGTGATTTCTTTTGTAATGCCGCGTAAGGTGGGCGTGGCCGCGCGCCACACGCATGCGGCCTTCGCATCGGTGCGTCGCGCGGGCAATGGCGCCGGTGGGCCGCTGCCCTATCATCCCGGCCATGGGCGTGCCGACTTCCGTGTTTTCCAGGCTTGGTCCGGCCGGCGCCGTGCCGCTGCGTTGGGCGGCCGGCTGGTGGCGCATCCTCTTTTTCGGCGCCTGCATCCTGGTGCTGGCCGGCTCGCCCTCGAGCTATGGCCGCGAGACGCGCTCCGCCCTGCTGCGGCACCTGTACCAGGACACGGCACCGATCCTGTGGTGGTTCACCGCGCTGTGTGCGCTGCTCACGCTCGTGATCACGCGCATCGTGGTGGTCACCGCGTACAGCTACGGCCTGTCGCGCTACGCGCTGGAGATGGTGATCCGCGTGCTGGTGCTGGAGCTCATTCCGCTTACCGCGGCGCTGTTCGTCGCCTTGCGCTGCACCATTCCCAACGGCGCGGCGCTGGCGCAGATGCGGCGCGACGGCCGCTTCGCGGTCCTGCGCGGCCGCGGCGCCGACCCGGTGGTCACCGAAGCGCTGCCGCGGGCGCTGGCCGGCGTCTACGCCACCATCACGCTGGCGGCGCTGAGCTGCGTCGTCGCGCTGGTGCTCGCGTACTTCGCGGTGTATGGCTGGACGCTGGCCGGCGTGGCCGGCTACACCCACGTCTTCGGCCATGTGTTCAATCCGTCGGTCGCGCTGATCTTCCTGCTGAAGACGATCTTCTTCAGCCTGGCGGTCTCCATCATTCCGATGGCGTCGGGACTCCACGACGTCGAAAGCCACGGCTCGCGCGAGAGCGCCGCGCTGCAGGGGCTGGTGCGCATGTTCGCCGTGCTGCTGGTGCTCGAAGCGGTGTCGCTCGCCGGGAACTACGCCTGATGGCCACGCCGCCGGCCGCGCCGACACCGCTGGAGAGCTCTGAGCCGGGCGCCGCCAGCCCGGTGCGCAACCTCGAATTGAAGGCGGCGCTGCTGCTGGTGTTCACGGCGCTCCTGGTGGCCGGCTCGGTGCTCTACCTGCTGCATGCCCGCGGCTTTTTCGAACCGACGCAGTCGCTGGTCCTGGTCACCGACGACGCCGAAGGGGTGGCCGCCGGAATGGACATGACGTTCTCCGGCTTTCCGATCGGCCGGGTGCGGCGCGTCGAGCTGGCGCCCGCCGGCAACGTGCGCATCCTGGTCGACGTGCCGCGCCGCGATGCGCACTGGCTGCGCACCTCGAGCGTCTTCACGCTGGTGCGCGGCCTCGTGGGAGGCACTGCGATCCGGGCGTTCAGCGGCGTGCTCGGCGATCCGCCGCTGCCGGACGGCGCCGAGCGTCCGGTCCTGCGGGGAGATGCAACCGCGGAACTGCCGCGGGTGCTGGCGACGGCCCGTGAGGTCCTGGAGAACATCAATGCCATGACGCGCGAGGACGCGGCGCTGCGCCAGACGCTCGCCAGCGTGCAGCAGGTCGCCGACAAGCTGAACGGACCGCGCGGCGCGATGGGCGTGCTGTTCGGCAACGAAGCCGACTCCAGGAAGCTGGTGGCGGCGCTGGACCGTACCAATGCGGTCCTGGCCCGCATCGACAGCCTCGCCGCGCGCGTCGACGGCATGGCGGCGAAGACGGAAACACAGGTGTTCGGCCCGCAAGGCGTGATGGACGACACCCGCTCCACCGTGCGCGAGTTGCAGCGGCTGCTCGGCGACGCCCGAGCCAGCCTGGGCCGGGTCGACGCCGTGCTGGTCGAGGCGCAGGGCATAGGCGCCAACGTGCGCGGCGCCACGGCGGACCTGGGGACGCTGCGCGGCGAGGTGGACGCCACCCTGCGCAAGGTCGAGGGGATGATCAACGAGCTGAATCGCAAATGGCCGTTTGCCCGCGACACCGAGGTGAAGCTGCCATGAGCGCAAGCCGGCGCTGGCTGCTGGCCTTCGTCCTCCTCGCCGCCGGCTGCGGCAGCAAGCCGCGGGCGCCCGACTGGCAGATGAACGCGTACGACAGCCTCGCACGCTACACGTCGGCGTTCCTCGAGGGCCGCGCTCCGGCGGCGGCCGCTGAGTTCGCCCGCGCGCGCGCCGCACTCGCGGGCACCGGGCAGCCGGGCCTCGTCGCACGCGCGGAGCTCACCCGCTGCGCACTGCTGGTCGCTACCCTGGCGTTCGAGTCCTGCGCCGGCTTCGAAGCATTGCGCGCCGACGCCCCCGCCGCCGAGCGCGCCTATGCCGATTACCTGGCGGGCCGGATCGGCGCGGAGCAGGTACCGATGCTGCCGCCGCAGCACCGGCCGCTGGCGCAAGGCGCCGCCGATCCGGCTGGCCTCGGCGCGATCACCGATCCGGTGGCGCGGCTGGTGGCGGCGGGCGTGCTCTTTCGCACCGGGCGCGCCAGTCCGGACGTGCTGGTCGTCGCCAGCGACACCGCCTCCGCGCAAGGCTGGCGGCGTCCGCTGCTCGCGTGGCTTGGGGTGCGCGCGCTGCGCGCGGAACAGGCCGGCGCGCTCGAGGAGGCGCAGCAGCTGCGCCGGCGCATGGCACTCGCGGCGGGCGAGCGCTAGCCCCGCGGGGTGCGGCCGGCCGCCGTCAGCGCCGCCGCGCAGTGCGGAACGTGATCGAGTAGCGCAGCGTCCTGGTCGCCGCGACGGCGTGCTGCCACGCCCATCGCGCCGGACCGCGCAGCAGGTAGATCGAGCGCGGTTCGACCACCAGCTTCAGCACGTCGGCTTTTTTCGGCCGGTCCGGCGGGTACGGGCGAAAGCGCATCACGGCCTCACCCAGCAGCGACACGCCCACGATGTCCTCGAAGTCCGGCACGTCGCGGTGCCAGCCGAGCGGCGTGCCCGGCCGGTACTCGGCGACGAGCGCCTGGGTGAACGCCCCCGGCGCCACGCCCAGCCATGCCGCCACCTTGGCGCGCAGCGGCTCGAGCGACGGCGGCAGCGCTTGCGCTTCCCGCAGCCGGTTTGCATCGAAATCGTAGGAGCCGCCATAACTCGCCACGCGGCGCCGTGCCGTGTAGCCCTTGTAATTCATCTCGGCGAGCGGCAGCGATTGCGCCAGCGCCACCAGCGATTCCTCTTCGGCCGGGCTCAGGAATTCCGGCTCGTAGCGCATTCCCTCCGGCAGCGGGGGCGCGGCGGGTTCGAACAATTCGGATTGCAGGCCGCCGGAATTCATGACGCCATTTTGGGCGCCGCACCGCCGACCGCGGGCAACAAAAAACCCGGCATCCTGCGATGCCGGGTCGGGACACGAAACTGCCGTGTCTTCAGGGCTTGCTTGCCGTCGGGAACGGCCAGGCTGCTTGCGGGTTCAGGGTCGTCTGAGCCGCAGGGGCTGCCGGGGCCGCGGGCGCTGCACTTGCCGCGGGTTTCGCAGCAGGAGCTTTCGCAGCCTTCTTCGCCGGGGCCTTCTTGGCGGCCTTCTTGGCGGCCGGGCGCTTCGCGGCGGCCTTCTTCGCCGTCGTCTTCTTCGCAGCTGCCTTCTTGGCCGGTGCCGCCTTCTTGGCTGCCGGACGCTTCGCCGCCGCCTTCTTGGCGGCCGGGCGCTTCGCGGCTGCCTTCTTGGCTGCCGGGCGCTTCGCTGCCGCTTTCTTGGCGGCCGGGCGCTTCGCTGCCGCCTTCTTGGCGACCGGACGCTTGGCCGCGGCCTTCTTCGCCGGGGCCTTCTTCGCGGCTACCTTCTTCGCCGGGGCCTTCTTGGCCGCAGACTTCCTCGCGGCCGGCCGTTTTGCTGCGGCCTTCTTCGCGGCCGGTTTTTTCGCAGTTGCCATTGCTATCTCCTGTTCAAGTTGATCAAAACGTCAACCAATGAAGCGCTCCAGGCCTGTTGGTGGCACGAAGCGATCCATGAAGTTGGGCCGCGGCCCAGCTCCATGAACACCGTTGCCCGGATGGCGCCATGCTCTTTCGGCACGGTCGGCATCCGGTGCATGTCTCTTCCCCCGTGCGTGTCAGTCCCAGCTCAGCGCGCCGCCGGTCTGGTACTCGATCACGCGGGTCTCGAAGAAGTTGCGTTCCTTCTTCAAGTCAATCATCTCGCTCATCCACGGGAACGGATTCTCCTCGTTCGGGAAGAGCGCTTCAAGGCCGATCTGCGTGGCGCGTCGGTTCGCGATGTAGCGCAGGTAGCCCTTGAACATGGAGGCGTTGAGGCCCAGCACGCCGCGCGGCATGGTGTCCTCGGCGTAGCGGTATTCGAGTTCGACGGCCTTCAGGAACAGCGCCTTGATCTCCGTCTTGAACTCCGGCGTCCACAGCAGCGGGTTCTCCAGCTTGAGCTGGTTGATCAGGTCGATGCCGAAGTTGCAGTGCATCGACTCGTCGCGCAGGATGTACTGGTACTGCTCGGCGGCACCGGTCATCTTGTTCTGGCGGCCGAGCGCCAGGATCTGGGTGAAGCCGACGTAGAAGAACATGCCTTCCATCAGGCAGGCGAAGACGATCAGCGACTTCAGCAGCTTCTGGTCGTTCTCCGGCGTGCCGGTGTGGAAGCCCGGATCCATGATCGCCTCGATGAAGGGGATCAGGAACTGGTCCTTGTCGCGGATCGACGGCACCTCGTGGTACGCGTTGAAGATCTCCGACTCGTCCAGGCCGAGCGATTCGACGATGTACTGGTAGGCGTGCGTGTGGATCGCTTCCTCGAACGCCTGGCGCAGCAGGAACTGGCGGCACTCGGGCGCCGTGATGTGGCGGTAGGTGCCCAGCACGATGTTGTTGGCGGCCAGCGAGTCGGCGGTGACGAAGAAGCCGAGGTTGCGCTTGATGATCCGGCGCTCGTCCTCGGACAGACCGTTCGGGTCCTTCCACAGGGCGATGTCGCGGTTCATGTTGATTTCCTGCGGCATCCAGTGGTTGGCGCAGGTCGCCAGGTACTTCTCCCAGGCCCACTTGTACTTGAAGGGGACGAGCTGGTTGACGTCGGTCTGGCCGTTGATGATCCGCTTGTCGGCGGCGTTGACGCGGCGTTCGGCGGTCGGCGCGGGACGCGCGGCGATGGTCGCGGGCCGTGCGGACGCGACGGCAGCAGCGAGTTGGGGGAGGGCGGAAACTGTCTGAACGGGTGAATGCGGCACCCGGCTCGAATTCGAACCGTTGTTCAATGCTGGCGGAATGGGCTTGACTTCTTCGTCCCAGGTCAACATAAGTTTTCCAGTGCTCGGATTATGTGAGCAGTGATTGCGAATTGCAAAGTGCCCCTTCGCGTCACCGCTCGATTCTGTTGCTCAATTGCATCGACGTTCTGTCGGAGAACGCCGACACATTCCTCGATCACTGGCACGCCTCGCACGACGGATCGTCGATCGCGCAGAACTTGATGTCGGTCGCCGGCGCCGCGGCCGCCGCGTCGAGCGCGCCGGATCCGACGGCGGCGCCATTCGCCACCGCGTTCAGGCGACCCGATTGCACCGTCGACTTCTCGGCCTGGGTCGCGCTCGTCGTGCGCAGGTAGTAGGTCGTCTTCAGCCCGCGCAGCCATGCCAGCGTGTAGGTCTCGTGCAGCTTCTTGCCCGAAGCGCCGGCCATGTAGATATTGAGCGACTGCGCCTGGTCGATCCACTTCTGCCGGCGCGCCGCGGCCTCCACCAGCCACTGCGGCTCCACCTCGAAGGCCGTGGCGTAGAGCGCCTTGACCTCCTGCGGCACGCGGTCGATCGGGCGCAGCGAGCCGTCGAAATGCTTGAGGTCCATCACCATCACTTCGTCCCACAGCCCCAGGCGCTTGAGGTCGCGCACCAGGTAGTGGTTGATGACGGTGAACTCGCCCGACAGGTTGGACTTCACCGACAGGTTGCCGAAGCAGGGCTCGATCGAGGCGTCCACGCCGATGATGTTGGAGATGGTGGCCGTGGGCGCGATGGCGACGCAGTTGGAGTTGCGCATGCCGTCACGGGCGATCTTCTGGCGCAGCGCGTCCCAGTCGAGCGTGCTCGAGCGGTCCACCTCCACCCAGCCGCCGCGCTGCTGCTCCAGCAGGTCCAGCGAATCGAGCGGAAGGATTCCGCGGTCCCACAGCGAACCCTGGTAACTCGAGTAGCGGCCGCGCTCGCGCGCCAGCTCGGTCGAGGCCCAGTAGGCGTGGTAGCAGACCGCTTCCATCGAGCGGTCGGCGAAGTCCACGGCCGCCTGCGACGCGTAGGGAATGCGCAGCTGGTACAGCGCGTCCTGGAAACCCATCACGCCCAGGCCGACCGGGCGGTGCCGCATGTTGGCGTCGCGCGCCTTCTTCACGGCGTAGTAATTGATGTCGATGACGTTGTCGAGCATCCGCATCGCCGTGGCGACGGTGCGGCGCAGTTTCTCGTGATCGAGCACCTGCGCGTCCGCGCCCTGCTTCAGGTGGTTGAGCAGGTTGACCGAACCGAGGTTGCACACGGCCGTCTCGGTGTCGCTGGTGTTGAGGGTGATCTCGGTGCACAGGTTGGACGAGTGCACCACGCCGACGTGCTGCTGCGGCGAGCGGACGTTGCAGGCATCCTTGAACGTGATCCAGGGATGGCCGGTCTCGAACAGCATGCTGAGCATCTTGCGCCAGAGGTCGACGGCGCGGATGGTCCGGGTCGGCTTGATCTCGCCGCGGCGGGCCTTCTCCTCATAGGCGACGTAGGCGCGCTCGAACTCGGCGCCGACCAGGTCGTGCAGGTCGGTGACATTGGAAGGGGAGAACAGGGTCCACTCGCCCTGCTCGGCGACGCGGCGCATGAACAGGTCGGGGATCCAGTTGGCCGTGTTCATGTCGTGGGTGCGCCGGCGGTCGTCGCCGGTGTTCTTGCGCAGTTCCAGGAACTCCTCCACGTCCAGGTGCCAGGTTTCCAGGTAGGTGCACACGGCGCCCTTGCGCTTGCCGCCCTGGTTCACCGCCACGGCGGTGTCGTTCACCACCTTCAGGAATGGCACCACGCCCTGCGACTCGCCGTTCGTGCCCTTGATGTGGGAGCCCAGCGCCCGCACCCGCGTCCAGTCGTTGCCCAGGCCGCCGGCGAATTTGGACAGCAGCGCGTTTTCCTTGATCGATTCGTAGATGCCGTCGAGGTCGTCCGGCACCGTCGTGAGATAGCAGGAGGACAGTTGGGAGCGCAGCGTGCCGCTGTTGAACAGGGTCGGCGTGCTGGACATGAAGTCGAAGCTCGACAGCACCTCGTAGAACTCGATGGCCCGTGCTTCGCGGTCGATCTCGTTCAGGGCCAGGCCCATGGCGACCCGCATGAAGAACGCCTGCGGCAGTTCGATGCGCGTCTTGCGCACGTGCAGGAAATAGCGGTCGTACAGGGTCTGCAGTCCCAGGTAGTCGAACTGCTTGTCGCGCTCGGCCTTCAGCGCGGCGCCCAGCCGCGGCAGGTCGAACTGCAGCAGCTTCTCGTCCAGCAGCTCGGCGTCGACGCCGCGCCTGATGAAGTCGGGAAAATACTCGGCGTAGCTGCGCGCCATCTCCGAGGGCGCCAGGTCACGCCCCAGCACCTCCTTGAAGATCGTGTGCAGCAGCAGGCGGGCCGTGGCATAGGTGTAGTCCGGGTCCTTCTCGATCAGCGTCCGCGCGGCCAGGATGGAGGCCTTGTAGACCTCATCCATCGGCACGCCGTCGTACAGGTTGCGCATGGTTTCGGCCACGATGGGCTGGGGCTTCACGTCGCCGCCGAGCCCCTCGCAGGCGGCCCCGATCAGCGACTGCAGGTGCTGCAGGTCGAGCGGTACCCGCTCGCCGCCGTCGAGCACATGCAGCACCGGCGCCGCCGGCGTTTCCGGCGTGGCCTGGCGCGCCCGCTCCTGCGCGCGCCGCTCCCGGTACAGCACGTAGGCGCGGGCGATCTCGTGGTGGCCGCCGCGCATCAGCCCGAGCTCCACCTGGTCCTGCACGTCCTCGATGTGGAAGGTGCCGCCGCCGGGCCGCGAGCGCATGAGCGCGCGCACCACCGCCTGCGTCAGCTGGTCCACCGTCTCGCGCACGCTTGCCGACGCCGCGCCCTGCGTGCCGTGCACGGCCAGGAACGCCTTCATCATGGCGATCGCGATCTTCTGCGGTTCGAACGCCACGACGGCGCCGTTGCGGCGGATGATCTGGTAGTGGGCGAGGACGCCGGGTTCGAGGGCGCCACTGGCGGCGGCGACGCCGCTGTGCGGCATGGCGGTGGGTGCGCTGGACGGTGTGCTGACGGCGATCTGCATTGCTTCTCCCATTCACTTCTTTTCTTGGTGTGGGCCGGCCCCGAGGCGGCCCGCCGCCACCGCATCGCGCCGGAGTGCGGTGGAAGGTTGGCACTATATCTAGTGTGTACCCGCCACGCAACCCACTAGATCTAGTGTCCAGGCGCCGGAGCGTTCGCTGCAACGCAGCAACCGGCGACGGGGTCGGGGTCGCGCGCTATGCAGGGAAATACTGCGGCGGCCAGGCGAGGCTTTGCTGCAGGAGCCGCCAGTCGAAGCCGGCGCCGGGATCGCGCTTTCGCCCCGGCGCGATGTGCTCGTGCCCGGCGACGTGTTGCACCGGGTAGCGCTGCGCGAGCGCCGCGCAAAGCGCGGCGAGCGCCTCGTACTGCGCCGGCTCGAAACGCTCGCCCTCGAGCCCTTCGAGTTCGATGCCGATCGAGTCGTCGTTGCAGTCGGCGCGGCCGCGGTAGCGGGATGCACCTGCATGCCAGGCGCGATCGTCGCAGCTCACGAACTGCCACAACTCGCCGCCGCGCCGGATGTAGAAATGCGACGACACCGTGATGCCTTCGATCCCCTTGAAGTAGGGATGGGCATTCCAGTCGAGCGTGTTGGTGAACAGCTGCTGCACCTGGTCGCCCCCGTACTCGCCGGGCGGCAGGCTGATCGAGTGAACCACGATCAGGTCGACCTGCGCGCCCGCGGGACGGGGGCCGTGGTTGGGCGACGCGAGCCGGCGGGCGAACCGGTACCAGCCGTCGTGCCACAGCGCGGGCGGCACGTCAGGTGGGATCGTCATTGGCCTCGTCGCCCGGCGCCGTGATGGCCAGCCGCGCGATGCGGTAGCGGATCTGCCGCAGGCTCAGGCCCAGGCGCTGCGCCGCGGCCGTGCGGTTGAAGCCGCTGTCCTGCAGGGCCTTGACCAGGATCTCCCGCTCCTGCTGGTCGAGCCAGGCCTGGAGGTCGGCGGGCACCGCTGGCGGCCCCGGCTCGCCGGCCTGCGGCGGCGCATCGGGGTCCGGCTCGAAGTCCACGTGCAGCTGCTCGCCGTCGCTGAGCGCCACGGCGCGGTGCAGCAGGTTCTCGAGTTCGCGCACGTTGCCCGCCAGCGGCTGCTCGGCGAGCCGCTGCAGGCACTCGGCGGACAGCGACGGCACGGGCAGCTGCGATTCCTGGGCAATCCGTGCGAGCAGCGCCTCGCACAGGGCCGGCAGGTCGTCGCGCCGCTCGCGCAGCGGCGGCACCACGATCTCGATGACGTTCAGGCGGTAGAAGAGATCCTGGCGGAACCGCTCGGCGCGCACCTCGGCGGCGAGGTCCTTGTGGGTGGCGCTGACGATTCGCACGTCGACCGCGTCCTCCTGGGTCGAGCCGAGCGGGCGCACCCGGCGCTCCTGGATCGCCCGCAGGAGCTTGGACTGCATCGGCAGCGGCAGGTCGCCGATCTCGTCGAGGAACAGCGTACCGTCGCGCGCGGCCTGGAAGTAGCCTTCGCGGTCCTGGTGCGATCCGGTATACGAGCCCTTTCTCGCGCCGAAGAATTCGGCTTCCAGCAGCGACTCCGGGATCGCGCTGCAGTTCACGGCGATGAAGGGGCCGCCCGCGCGGTGGCTGCAGTCGTGGATGGCGCGCGCGACCAGCTCCTTGCCGGTGCCGGACTCGCCGCGCACCAGCACCGGCGCCATGCTGCGCGCCACCTTCGCGACTCGCTCCTTCACCTGGCGCATGGCGGCCGATTCGCCGACCAGCCGCTGCAGCGCCGGGCCGCCGCCCGTCGCGCCGGCTGCCGGCGGCGGCTGGCGCTGCGCGCCGCCGACCGCGCGCGGCCACGGCGGCGTGGCGTCCCGCTGGATCGCCGAAGCGACCACCGACCGGAACTGCTTGAGGTCGACCGGCTTGGTGAGGTAGTCGAACGCGCCGGCCTTCAGCGCCTCCACCGCGTTCTCCGCGGACCCGTAGGCAGTCATCACGATGCAGCGCTCGCTGCGCTGCTGCCCTGCGACTCGCTGCAGCAGCTCCAGCCCGAGGCCGTCCGGCAGGCGCATGTCGGTGATCACGGCGTCGAAACGCTGGGCCTCGAGCCGCTGCCACGCTTCGGCGAGGCTGCCCGCGGCATCGACGCGGTAGCCCTCGCGCAGCAAGGTGAGCTCGTAGAGCGTGCGCAGGTCGGGTTCGTCGTCGACGACCAGGATCTGCGGCGGCTGGGCGGGAGCGGACATCAGGCCGCCATTGTGTCAAATGGCGCCGCGCCGGCCAACGCGGGCCGCTGTGCGCCGAAGCTCACGAAGAATTCGTTGCCTTCGCGCGCGCCGGGCGCGACGCCGGCGCTGCGACGCCGATAGCGGATGGCCGCCCCATGCCGCTCGCACAGTTCGCGGCAGATGTACAGGCCCAGGCCGCTGGAGCGGCTTTCCGAGGAGAAGAACGGCTCGAACAGGCGCGGCTCGACGGCGGGAGGCAGGGCCGCCCCGTCGCTCCACACCTGCAGCTCGGCGTGGCCTTCGACGAGGGCGGTGGTCACCCGGATCGCGCCGGCCTGCTCGCTGGCGTAGCGCGACGCGTTGTCCAGCAGGTTGACCAGCACCCGCCGCAGGTGCGGCGGCTCGAACGGCACCTGGGCGCCGGGGGCTCCGAGCGCCACCTGCAGCCGGGCGCCGCTGCGCGTCTGCACGGCCCAGTCGCTGCAGACGCTCCCCACAGCAGGATCGAGTTCCAGCGGCGGCAGGCTGGCGCGGTCGCGGGGCTGGATCTGGGCGACGTTCAGGATCTCGTCCACGATCTGCGCCAGCCGCTGCGTGTTCTTCTGGATGAGGCCGCTCAGCTGGCGCAACGCCGGCTCGCGCAGGTCCTCGTCCATCAGCGCGTTGGCCTGAGCGATCGCCGCGAGCGGATTGCGGATCTCATGCGCGACGGCGGCGGACATGCGGCCCATCGCGGCGAGCTTCTCGATCTGCAGGCGCTGTTCCAGTTCGCGCAGGTCCTCCAGGAAGACGACGCACAGGCGCTCGACCTGGGACGAGTCGGTCTTGGTGAGCCGGGTGCGCACGTGCAACCGCCTCGGCTCGTCGCGCGGCCGCGGGATCGTGATGTCCGCCACCTGGGGTTCGTGCCGTTCGAAGGTGGTTGCCGCCAGCGTCACCAACTGCTGCCAGGCGGGCCGCGCGGTCAGCGTGAAGCGGGCGTCGCCTGACTGCTCGAAGCCGAGCAGGACCCGCGCCGCGGGGTTGGCCGCGTGCACGCGGCCGGCGGTGTCGACGACGAGGACGCCATCGGACAGGGTCTCGATCACCAGCTGGTTGACCTGCGCCTGCACCCGCGCGGCACGCTGTCCCTGGCGCGCCGCGCGCTCCTCGCGCGCCAGCCGCACGGCCATCTGGTTGACCAGCAGCGCCAGCGCGAAGTAGCCGGTGCCGGTGAGGCCCGCCTGCAGGAAACGCGCCGCCGTCTCCTCGGCCGCGTGCAGCGACAGCACCCACGCGTCCATCAACAGCAGCAGCGTCACGCCGGCGGCGGTGCCGAGCGCCAGCAGCCCCGACCCGAGCACTGATCCCATCAGCACCGGCAGCGCCAGCAGCGGTGAATAGTTGATGCCGCCGGCCTGCAGGAACTGCAACGTGGAGAACACGACCAGGTCGACGCCGATGGTGGAGACCCACTGCGGATCGAATGACGAGCCCGGCGGCCGCGGCCGGGTGAAGAGCCGCACGCCCAGCGCCGCCGCCAGGTAGGTGAAGCTCAACGCCACCAGCCAGCGGCTCACGCTGCCGGCCGCCATGATCAGGGTCAACGAGGCCAGCAGCGCCACCAGCACGACGGCCAGCGCGACCCGGGCCGTCATGAACGCGCGCCAAAGGCGCGAAAAGGCGGAGTCGCGGGTGGTTTCCGCCAGCGCAGGCAGCGGCGCGAAGTCCGAGGCCGTCCCGTTCACTTCAGTCTCCGCCGAGCCGTCGCAAGGAGATCACCCGGCTCCGCGCGCCCGGTGCTCGGCGCAGCAATAGAGCTGGCCGTCGGGGCCGGGCAGCGCATCCGAGCGCGGCAGGTGCACCGAGCAGACGGGGCACTGGATCATGTCCTGCTGGGCCGCGCCGGGGTCCGGCCGGCGCGGCCTGGCACCGCCTTCGGCGCGGTCCTGGGCGCGGCTGCCGCGCCACAGCCACACGACCAGCAGCACGACGGCCAGGAGCAGCAGGTATTTCATGCCGGGCGCTTCAGGACCACTTCGAGGACGAAGCGGGAGCCGGCGTAGGCCAGCAGCAGCAGCAGCGATCCCGTGTACAGCACGCGCACCGCCTTGCGCCCCCGCCAGCCGAAGCGCGCCCGCCCCAGCAGCAGAAAGGCGAACACCAGCCACGACAGGATGGAGAACACCATCTTGTGATCCAGGCGCGCGGGACGGCCGTGCCCGTAGAGGCTCTCGCTGAACAGCAGGCCGGCGAGCAGCGTGGCCGAGAGCAGGATGAATCCGGCCGTCGCGAAGCGGAAGGTGAGGCGCTCCAGCGTCAGCAGCGGCAGGCCGGCCTGCGCGTCGGCCGCGTGGCGGATGCTGCGTTCGGCCCGTGTCATCAGCCATGCGTGGATCACCGCGGCGGCGAAGAGTCCGTACGACGCGATGCCCAGCGCCCAGTGCAGGGGCAGCCACGCCGACGCGGTCACCGGCAGTTCGGAGCCCGGAAAGACCAGCGCCAGCAGCACGGCGGCGGAGCCGAGCCCGGCGAGCGCCCAGCGCGCCTCCAGTTTCGGAAACATCTGCTGCTCGACGGCATAGACGGTCAGCACCAGCCAGGCCGTGACGGAGAGCGCCGGGGCAAAGCCGAAGCGCGGCGGCTCGCTGAGCAGCCCCCACGCCAGGACCATCGCATGCAGGAACCATCCGAGCAGCAGGGCGATGCGCGCGGCGCGGTCGGAGAGGCGGGCCGCGCCGGCCGCCGGCACTGCGTAAGCCGCGGCGGCTGCCAGCGTGAGCACCACACTGGGAAAGGGCGCACTCGCTAGAATCATGGTCCCACAGTTTAGCCGCGCTTGACTGCGGCGCGAAACTGCGGCGCGCCCCGCGCCGGTTCTCCGAGCACCCCCGATGGCCTCCTCCCTTTCCGAACGACTCTCCCGCCTGGCCAAGGAACTGCGGGGCCAGGCCCGCATCACCGAAGGCAACGTGCAGGACATGTTGCGCGAGGTGCGAATGGCGCTGCTCGAAGCCGACGTGGCGCTGCCGGTCGTGCGCGACTTCATCGCCCGGGTGAAGGAGAAGGCGCTGGGCCAGGAAGTGCTGGGCTCGCTGTCGCCCGGGCAGGCGCTGATCGGCATCGTCAATCGTGAACTCGCGGCGACGATGGGCGAGGGCGTTAGCGACATCAACCTGCACGCGCAGCCGCCGGCGGTGATCCTGATGGCCGGCCTGCAGGGCTCCGGCAAGACCACGACGACGGCCAAGCTCGCCAAGCACCTGATCGAGAAGCGCAAGAAGAAGGTGCTCACGGTGTCCGGCGACGTGTACCGCCCCGCGGCCATCGAGCAGCTCAAGACCGTGACGGCGCAGGCCGGAGCCGAGTGGTTTCCCAGCACCCCCGACCAGAAGCCGCTGGACATCGCGCGCGCGGCGCTGGATCACGCCAGGCGCCAGTATTTCGACGTGCTGCTGGTGGATACCGCCGGCCGGCTGGCGATCGACGAGGCGCTGATGCGCGAGATCAGGGAACTGCACGCGGCGCTCAAGCCGGTCGAGACGCTGTTCGTCGTCGACGCCATGCAGGGCCAGGATGCCGTCAACACGGCCAAGGCCTTCAAGGAGGCGCTACCGCTCACCGGGATCGTGCTTACCAAGATGGATGGGGATTCGCGCGGCGGCGCCGCCCTGTCGGTGCGGCAGATCACCGGCGCGCCGATCAAGTTCGCGGGCGTCAGCGAAAAGCTCGACGGGCTGGAGGTGTTCGACGCCGAGCGCCATGCCGGGCGCATCCTTGGCATGGGCGACATCGTGGCCCTGGTGGAGCAGGTCACGGCGGGCGTCGACATGGAGGCGGCGCAGAAGCTCGCCGCCAAGGTCAAGAGCGGCGCCGGCTTCGACCTCGACGACTTCCTGGCGCAACTGCAGCAGATGAAGAGCATGGGCGGCCTTTCCACCCTGATGGACAAGCTGCCGGCGCAGATGCAGGCCAAGGCCGGCCAGGTCGACATGGACAAGGCCGAGCGCGACATCCGCCGCAAGGAAGGCATCATCCAGAGCATGACGCCGCTGGAGCGGCGCAAGCCGGAACTGATCAAGGCCACCCGCAAGCGCCGCATCGCCGCCGGCGCCGGCGTTCATGTGCAGGAAGTCAACCGGCTGCTCAACGAATTCGAGCAGATGCAGGGCATGATGAAGAAGATGAAGGGCGGCGGCCTCATGAAGATGATGAAGCGCATGGGCGGCGGCAAGGGCGGCTTGCCGAAGATGCCGTTCTAGGAGCTGGCGAGGACGGGCAGCAGGCCTCTGCGCTGGCGAAGGGGCGGCGGAGCGACAAGCCAGCCCCGCCCGTCGCCGTCACATGAACTTCAGGAGCAGCGGCACGCCGACGCCGAAGTTCACCAGGAAGGCGGTGACCTGCAGCGCCGGCCAGCGCTCGCGACGTGCCACGGCAACGATCGTTGCCACGGCGCCGCAGGCCAGGCCCCCGGCGATGGCGATCATGCCCAAACCCATGGCTGCCATCCCTGCGTATCCGCCGGCGCGCCCGACGGTCACAGAGATCAAGAGCGTGAGCAGCACGCCGACCGCGGGCGAGGACACGGCGGCAATAGTCCAGATGGGACGACGCCGTGAACGCGCGCGGCGGTCTTCGGGGACGGCGCCGTCCTCGCCAGCCACATGCGCCGGGGCCTGCGCTGCGCGGCGTTTCGCGATGAGGGTCGAGCCCTCCGTCAGCAACAGCGCGAGCAGCATGGACAGTGTGCCGTACAGGCGCGGCGGATTGAGCAGGGGGTACGGAACGACCACCCACACATTGGACTCCAGCAGATAGATGACCGCCCCGAAACTCGCAACGCCAAGTGGGAAGCCCGCAAATTCCGGCGGCAGCGACGCGCCGCGCGTGCGCCACAATGCGCGTCCCCGGACCGCGCAGAGCGCCAGCAGCAGCGCGGCAATCACCAGCGTTCCATGCATCCGGTGGTAGGCATGCTGCACCGACTGGAACCCTGGGCTTTCCGTGCCGCTTTCCATCAGCAGCAAGGCCAGCCCGATCGGGTCGGCAAGCGAGCACAGCCAATCGCGGCAGCCGCTGAAGTTCGGTATCAACTGGTCGCTGATTGCGAATACGGCCCCCGCGCCGAAGCCCGCCAGCATCAACGCATACAGAGCCAACCTGGCTCGCTGCTTCATGATTGATCCCTCCTGCAGCGCAGCGTAGCGCCGCTGGACGGCCGGCGCAATCGCGCTGGTGGACCTGTGGACCAGCGCCCACGAAGCTCGACGACGACCCGGGACGCGGCGAGCGGCTCCGGCGCGCCGGTCCCATGGATCCCGGGTCAAGCCCGGGATGACGGGGCCCTCAAGCCGCGAGTCGTTCCGCCGTGGCCACTTCGCCGCGCAGTGCGTGCGAACTGGTGGCGGTGACGCGCACATCGACCATCTGGCCGACCAGGTGCTGCGCGCCCTTGAAGTTGACGACGCGGTTGCACTCGGTGCGGCCAGCCAGCTCCTGCGAGTCCTTGCGCGAAGGGCCTTCCACCAGGATCCGCTGCACCGTGCCGACCAGGCTTTCGCTGATCCGGCGCATGTTGCCTTCGATCGCCGCCTGGACCTGCTGCAGGCGCGCGAGCTTCACCTCGTAGGGCGTGTCGTCGCGCAGGTTGGCCGCCGGCGTTCCCGGCCGCGGGCTGAAGATGAAGCTGAAGCTGTTGTCGTAGCCGACGTCTTCGATCAGCTTCATCAGCTTGCCGAAGTCCTCGTCGGTTTCGCCGGGAAAGCCCACGATGAAGTCGCTGGACAGGGCGATCTGCGGCCGCACCGCGCGCAGCTTGCGGATGGTGCTCTTGTATTCCATCGCCGTGTAGCCGCGCTTCATCGCCATCAGGATGCGGTCGCTGCCGTGCTGCACCGGCAGGTGCAGGTGGCTCGCCAGCTTCGGCAGTTTCGCGTAGGCCTCGATCAGGCGCGGCGTGAACTCGTTCGGGTGGCTGGTCGTGTAGCGGATCCGCTCGATCCCGGGAATGTCGGACACGTATTCCAGCAGCAGCGCGAAGTCGGCGATCTCGCCGCTGTCGCCCATCGCGCCGCGGTAGGCGTTGACGTTCTGCCCCAGCAGCGTGACTTCCTTGACGCCCTGGTCGGCCAGCCCCGCGACCTCCACCAGCACGTCCTCGAACGGGCGCGAGACTTCTTCGCCCCGCGTGTACGGCACCACGCAGTAGCTGCAGTACTTGGAGCAGCCCTCCATGATGCTGACGAAGGCCGTCGGGCCGTCGACCCGCGCGGCCGGCAGGTTGTCGAACTTCTCCACTTCGGGGAAGCTGATGTCCACCTGGGCCCGCTGCTGCTGCCCGCGCTGCTGCAGCAGTTGCGGCAGGCGGTGCAGCGTCTGCGGGCCGAACACCACGTCCACGTACGGCGCGCGCGCGATGATCGCGGCGCCTTCCTGGCTCGCGACGCAGCCCCCGACGCCGATCAGGACGCCTTTTTCCTTCAGGTGCTTGACCCGGCCCAGGTCGCTGAAGACCTTCTCCTGCGCCTTCTCGCGCACCGAGCAGGTGTTGAACAGGATCAGGTCGGCCTCCTCGGCGTTCGCCGTCGGCTCGTACCCTTCCGCGGCGCGCATCACGTCGGCCATCTTGTCCGAGTCGTACTCGTTCATCTGGCAGCCGAAGGTCTTGATGAAGACTTTCTTTCCCATCTTCGTCTCCCTTCAGCGGCGCCCGCCGAAGATCAGCGTGAGCAGCTCCGCGAAACGGCGCGCGCCGTCCGCGCCGCTGCCCGCCCCGCCGAGCTTGCGGTATTCGTCCTCGGTGAGCTGCCAGACCTCGTGCACGAGTCCGGCCGCGTCGCGGCGGTAGACCACCGGCATGGGCTTGTCGACGATGCTGGCGGAGAGCACCAGCATGTTATTGAGATCGCGGATGCGCGCGCCGGGCGACAGCCGGTCGGGCTTGCCGTCGACGGTGATCTGGGGCGGCGCGGTGACCGCGATCCGGCCCAGGACGACGTCCTTCGGCGCGGAACGCTCCAGCCCCTGCGCGAAGGCAGGGGCTGTCGCGAGGGCGAAGCAGACAAGGAGGAAGCGGATGCAGCGGTTCATGGTGATATCCAGAGGCTGTGTCGGAAAAACGCGGCACGCGCCGTGGCCGGGACGGCGGGCGGCACTCACGCGGGTGCGGCAGCGGCGGGTGCTGCCGGGCCATGAAGTTTACCCGCCCGCCCCGCGCCGGCGCGCCGCCGCTGCTAGTGCCAGTCGGCGTCGGGCCTGGGTTGCAGCCGCCGCGCGGCGTCGATCACGTCCTGCAGTTCGACCGGATCGCTGTACGGGTCGGCGTCCACCGCCGTCACCCGGTTCAGCTCCTTCTGCCAGCGGCGCAACTCGTCGACATACGGGCCGAACGGCTGGCGCCGCAGGTCGCCGCCGCATTCCACCAGGTCGCAGATCCCGTTGTGCAGCCACTGGCCGGTGTGCCAGTCCGGCATGTCGACCGCCGGAAAGAGGCAGATGCCGTGCAGGTCCATGCCCTGGTTCACCGCCGCCATGGCCTCGTTCATGACGTCGCGCAGCCACTCGGGCCGGCCGTGGCCCATGCCGCTGGTCTCACCGATCACCATCGGCCTGCGGTAGCGCTCCCAGACTCGTTGCAGCAGCACGCACAGCGGCTCGATGCCGGGATGGCCCGGCTCCAGCGCCTGGTGGGGGCCGCGCTCCCGGTACTCCATCTGGCCGAACGAATAGTTGTTGACCCCGACGATGTCGAGGACTTCGGGCGATCCGCCGAGCTGCGGGTGCTCCTTGCCGCACAGGATGTCCCAGGCCAGAAAGGTGTCCACGTGCGTTTCGTGGCGGGCCGCTTCCACCTGGTCGGGCCGATCCGGCGGCGCGACCACCTGCACCAGCGGATCGACGTGCATCATGCGCGCGTCGGGCCGGACTTCGCGGATTGCCTTGACGCCGGCGATGGCCGCCTTGCACAAGGCGAGCCGGAACCGCTCGCGGTCGGCGCGCGTGGTCAGGTACGGCGCGACCCAGCCCCACTCGCCGCCGCAGAACGCGAAGAAGGTGATCTCGTTGATCGGCGTGAAGAAGGCCGGTCCGGGCAGGTGGCGTGACACATGCTCGGCCGCCGCGCGGCAGTAGTTCGCGAAGCGGCTCGTGAACGCGTCGGACAGCGGGTCGAGCCCGTCCGGATAGCCGTAGTGGCAGAGGTCCCACACCGGCGTGATCTTCGTCTGCTTCATGGCGTCGATCATCGGCGCGATGCAGTCGAAGCCGTAGCCCGCGCCGCGATCCGCGAGCGGCCAGGGAATGCCTTCGCGTGCCACCGCGATGCCCAGCTGCTGCAGGATCCGGTAGTCCTCCAGCGCATGCGCCCGGTGCCCCGTTTCCTCGACCAGGTCGCGCCGCCGGCGGTCCTTCCACAGGAAGGTCGAACATTCAAAGCCCGACAGGAAGAAGGTCGGGAAGATGCCGGGTCGCTGGGCCATGGAGCTGCGACTGTACGCAGTTGGCGCGCTGCGGCGGCCGGCCGGCGCCGCCTCCGGGCGTCAGACGAACGCGAGCCCGGTCTGGGCCAGGCCCGCCAGCCCGATGCCGGCCTCGTTCTCGCCGGTCTGCGCCGCGTACAGGCCCAGGCTGGCCTCGCTGTACAGGCCGCTGTCCAGCCACCCGCGGTACACCGCCAGCTGCTGCTGCGGTGGTGGTGTGCCGGTGACGTTGGTATAGAGCAGGTTCACGACGTCGTCGGTGGTGTGCCAGGGTCCGAGCCGGTGGTCGAGCGCCAGTTGCACCAGGGCTTCGGCCGTGGTGCCGGTGTCCGCCAGCCGCAGGCCGATGCCGGCGAGTTCCGTGCTGGCCACGGCGTGCCGGCCGAAGACGGCGCCCAGGATGCGCGCGACGGTGCCGGCGTTGCCTTCGAGGTCCAGCGCCACCGACACGTCCTCGAACGACAGCCGCTCCACGTTGACCAGCGTATCGACGCCGTCGAGCCCGCTGTGATCCACCACCTGCCAGGCGCCGCCGGTTTTCGTCGCCTGGTAGCCGGCGCGCTCACCGCTGTAGAACGCGCCGTCGATGCCGGCGCCGCCATCCAGCGTGTCGGTGCCGCGGAAACCGGCCAGCAGGTCGGGCTGCATGCTGCCGGTGACGGTGTCGTCCGCGCGCAGCAGCCAGGCATAGAGCTCCGGCCGGCTCTGGGCGGGCGCCAGAACGCCCTGGACCGCGGCGGCGTCCTCGGCCAGGCCGGAGATCAGCAGTTGCTGGACGTCGTTCCTGGTCTGCACCGCGCCGTCGACGATGCCGCTGAGGCCGGCGCTGCTGAGCGCGAAGCTGCCGGTGAACGTGATGGCGACCGGCGGTGTTCCGGCCGTGAACTGGCTGCCGCTGGCGGACGTCACCTGGCCTTGCCAGGGCTCGCCGTTGAGCATGTCGGTGGAGGAAAGCAACTGGACAGTGGCCATGGGTCCGGAGCGGGATAGCGCGAAAGCGGGTCGTGGCCGGGGCAAGTTCGCGGCGGCCGGGGAGCGCGAACTGTAGGGGCGATGCGGGGCTGCACCGGCCCCGGAACCGAAAGATGGGTGACCGCCTGTTGCGCCGCGAGAGGCAGGCCGGAAAAACGAAGAGGGTGGCCGGCTGCTGCCGGTCACCCTCTTCTGGTCTGGTGGCGCTTCAGGGAAAGGGTGCCCCCCAATTCCAGAAGCGGTGCCGCTCAGTCGGAAACTCCGAGGCACTGCGTTCGCAGCGGGCAGAGAGTTGATCGGACCAGCGATTGTGCCAGATGGTGCACCACGGGGCCTGTATGCATCCTTACTTCCCTGGTGCTTCTGCCGCGAAGTGGTGCTTGTGTCTGTGAAGGGTAATCGTGAACACGCATCCCTTCCCGGGCAAGTCACTCACCGTCAGAGTGCCTCCAACTGCCTCGACATTCTGCCGAGCAATGGAGAGTCCGAGGCCGAGTCCGCTCTTGTCCCCATGGCGACGGGTGAAGGGCCTGAAAATCATTTCGGCGACGCCGGGGGGAAGGCCGCCGCACCGGTCCTCGACGTCGATCGACACGATGCCATCACTGGTTGCGTGCGCATTCAGCGAAACCTCCGTCCCGGGGCGCGTGAACTTGAAGGCGTTCTGCACGAGGTTCATCACCGCTCCGAGAAGAAGCTCACGCTCGCCTTCAACTTCGATATCCGGGTCAATGGTGTTTCGCACGATGAAGGAGCAGCCGCGTGCATTCGCGTCGAGCAGTGCGGCGCTACCGGCATCCGCAACGAACGAAGCCAGCGAGAAGACTTCCTTGTCGTCTGAAAGTGCAGCGGCAACACGGACCTCGTCCAACGCATGCTTGACGAGCGAAGTCAGCGCTACCAGGCTGCGTCGCAACACGGCCCCGGTCGCACCCGCAATCGGCAATTTGCCGGTTTCCAGAGCCGTCAGCGCGAGACTGGCGGTGTGCAGGGAGTTGCGCAACTCGTGGAGGAGAAAGCCGTGTCGCTCGTTGGATTCCTCCGAGTAACGGCGTGCCGTCGCAAGGTCGCGTTGGACGCTGAACTCCGTCACCGCCTCGGCAATTGCATTGTCAAGGCAGCGGTTGAGCGTTCTGAACTCGTCCACCGTGAATGGTGCATCCCGCTCGACCGCCGTATCGGTGATGGCTTGGCACAAGTCTCCGTAGGCGTGCACAACTTGGTCGACCGAGTAGCCGAGTTCCAGCAGTCGCTTGCCGTGCGCAGTAGCAGTCAAGCCCATCTCGGACACCGTGCTCGAGGATCCGCCGCCGGACGCACCCGAAATCCGAATGCTCTCTCCGGACTCGCCTTCCGATTCCGCTTGCAGTGTCCGTATCAACTGCTCCAGAAAAAGCGGAATGCCGTTTTTCAGCTGCTCCGGTGTGGCAGAGCGCAGCGGACGGAGAGCAACCTTCGCTTTGCAGCGCTCTATGAGCTCGGCGCGATTGTGGATCAAGAATTCATGCATGGCGCAGCCTTCCTCACCACGCAAAGTGGTGGAGCCTCAGTGTGCTCTTTTTTCGAGCGCATGAGTAGCTCTGCCAGCGGCTTGCCCCTACGGGAGACGAGCTACCGTGGCGGTTGGTGCCTTGGTTGCAACCTGACCGGCGCGGGCGGTGCGAGCAGCGGCTCGCGCGGGGCGTGGTGGCCCTTGCGAGCGAGCGGCGCGAAGGACGCAGCAGCTCGCAGGGTCTGCCAAGCCTGTTCATTCTGTTCCATGATCGAACGAACCTCCTGCCGCCATGTTGCGAGCTGCTGGCGGTGTGCTCGCATTGCACGGTCATGGTCCGACTCGATTCCGAGCACGCCAAGCATCTTGGACCAGACTCGCACCGAGAGCTTGGCGGGCGGCATCGGCGCCTTCGGCGCTGGTGGCAGCGGTGCTCGCCTGGGCATCTGCTTCGCAGCTTGCACAACGCCGTAGAACTGCTTTACCTCCGAGTGCTTCGCTTCGCTCCCCGGCTCGCCTCGCCGAATGCCGAGTGGTGCGAGAGCTTCTGCATACGAGGACTGCAACTCACGAAGCCTCGCACGGTCGAAGAGCGCTTTGCTATTCAGCTTGCATCCACCATCAGCACGCACGCGAGGAACCACGAGGACATGGCAATGCGGGGTTGACTCTCTGCCTGCACCGTGTAGCACGACGGAGGCGACCTGATCGGGCCATTGCCGCCTCACCCAAGCGAGGGTTGCGACGGTCCATGCCTTCAACCGTTCAGGGTCGGCAACTCCCGCTTGCTCCTCTCGTCCTGGCCGGAAGTAGCCAGGACTCGCGGACAGCACTACCTCGCGGCACAGCACCGTCTCGCGATTGCGACGCTCGACGCCTTGCAGCAGGTGGCGAGCGGCCTGATACGGAGTCTTGCCCGCCGCAAGGTGCAGCACCAGCGGCGCACCGGAACGCGGGTCATGGTGCGGGGACGGCTCGCTTTGCATGTGGTGTTCGGACGCGGCGGAAATCGCGGCCATGGTCTTCGCCTTCTTGGCGTGCACGCGGAGCACGGCGTATGCGGGAGCGGCGGGTGCAGTCATGAGACATGGATACCGCCGCGAAGCCAAGATGACACGACCGCCCGGCAGGTCGGTCTACTCACTACACCGAGCAAGCTCGGTTGTTCGCCCTGCCCGGTGGGGCAGGGATCAACAGCCACGATCCGCGCAGCACGAACAACGCGACGCGTTGATCGTGCTCGCGAGCGACAGCGAGCCGACGGTGTCCGGCCCGGCGAGCGGCGCCGCCGCTCGCGCTTCGCTGCTGCACGCCTGTGCAAGCAGCGAGATCAGTGACGCAACGGCGGCATAAGCCATTGCGTCACTTCCATAGGCATAAAGAGAAAGGAATTCTCAGAGGGAGAGCTTGACTTCGTTGGTATCGCGTGAGATTCCTATGAATCTTCACGGATACCAACCAGAGGAGGCAGGCGATGAAGACGAAACACCCGACGCGAGTGAAGCTGCTTGACAGCGATACCGGAGAGGTGATTGATGATGGAGACATGGTCTATGTCCCACGACGATTGCGAATGAAGGAGGGATGGTTTATGGCGATGCAAGATGGGTTGGCGATGTTGGCAAAGCAGCCGCTCCGAGGCGAGTCGATGCGAGTTTTGCTGTATCTCATGAGCGAAATGGAATTCGAGAACTATGTTCGCCCGACTCACAGCGAAATCGCAGCAGCCTTGTCGATGCAGCGCCCGAATGTGACGCGGGCTATTAGGGAGTTACGCGAACGCAAGGTGTTGATCGACGGCGAGCACGGCTCGCTTCGGCTGGAATCGTCCTATGGATGGAAGGGCAAGGTGAAGTCGCTTCGCGATCACCAGCAGGTGCAGCAACGAGAGTGCGAGCAAGTAGCGAGAGCAGACGCGGAAGCTGCGATGGCGTGAGCCATCAAGCATCCAGACGCGAAGGCCGGCACTCGCTGCCGGCCTTTTCACTTTCGGCCTGCCGTGCGGCATCGAGCCACGCAGCGGTAACGCGGAGGCTGCACAGGAGGTCCAGGGCATACGGCAACTTCGCTTGCAGCTTGCGAATCAGCCGGTCGAGGTTGGCGGCTGCTGTGAGACTAATGTGGGGTCGCAGATGGCGCGATTCCACCAACGCGACGAGCACCGCACGGAGTGCGTCGATGTGTTCCTGCAAGTCCTCGGCAGGCATCGACTCCATCTGCATACGGAGCAGGTCCACCGCGAGCAGATCGGGGCTGGGTGCGAGTGCAGTGCTCATAGAGTGGTCCTCCTGAGCACCAGCCTCGCAGCGTGCCAGGGCGCCTGTCAACGCCCGCTTGGCAGCGTCAGAGCGTCAGCGAAATCTTGACGTCGAACAGGTCGATGGTGGACTGCAACGCCGTCAACAGCTTCGTGCCCTGGTAGTTCTTGAAGTGCGGGCTGCTCAGATCGACGGCGGTCTGCTCGTAGTGGCCGACGAGGGCCATCAGCATGCCGGGGTTGACGTTCAACTCGGTCATGCGTGTGATGAAGGTGGAGCGGAAGCTATACAACCGCTTCGTGCTCTCCGTGATTCGCAGTTGCGGCAAGTAGCTCTCATTGAAACGCCGGGAGACGTTCTTGCAATAGCCGTTCTTGCTGGGAGCGAGATCGGGGAACAGCATCCCGCCCGGGTCGACCTTCCGCCGCATCTTCACGTATGCAAGGAACCCGGAGTTGCGAATGACCTTGTGGAAGGGAATCTTGCGGATGCTGTTGGAGTTCTTCCCCGAGGCCACTGCGAAGTAGTCAATGCCGCCCTCGCTGCGAACGTTGTCCAGCGGCATGCTCGCGAGTTCCTCCGGGCGAGCACCGGAGTAGAGGAGCAGAAGCGGCAACCAGTGGAAGTGAGCCTTCGTCGCATACTCGGGATAGGTCTTCGGGTTGAAGATCAACTTCAACTCGCCAGCGGTGAACGGCTCATACGACTGCACGCCCTTCACCAGCTGCGACTTCTTGCCGATGCGCGTGCCGGTGAACGGGTTCGCATCGGCGAAGCCATGCCCGATGGCCCAATCGAAGAACACGGACATGTGTCCGATCTTCGTGTTGACGCGCCCAGCTCCGGCGTTTTTCAAGTGGGCTTCCTTGAAGGCGAGCACCATGGCCTTGTCGATCTCGCCGCACTTGGGGTTGTTGAACTGCGTGGCGAACTGCTCATAGGTCGCCTCCTTGTCCTCGATGCCCTTGGCCTTGTGCAGCTTGGAGGTCCGCAGCTCCTTGACGAATGCCTTCGTCGCGGTGCGGAGCACGGGACCAAGCGTGCGAGGCGGCTCCGGAATCATGGCCCGTGTGGCACTGGGCTGCGAGATGGGGCCGATGTTGGCGAGCAACTCCTTGGCCCTTCGCGCATCGTCGTCGTTGTTGATGTTCTTCAACTTGACGCCGTTGGGCAGCTCCACATCGAATTCCTTGATGCGGCCCTCGGAGAGGGCTTGCTGTATCTCGGCGACGGTCGGCTCGGTTCTGCGGTTCATCGCATCCCATTCGTAGTTGAGGCAAGCTGCTCGCATCGTAGCAAGCTCAACATTCTTGGTCCGCAGGGACCGCTTGATGGTTTTCCCGCCATCGGTGATGCGGAAGTAGAAGGTTCCGTGGCGGTCGCGGTGCAGGTGCGGGACGGCGTTTCGCATGGTCGGCATTGGCCCACCGCTTGGACCACCGGCCTTGGAAGTGAAAAACCCGCCCCAGCGTGTGCTGGTGCGGGTTTCCGGGCTGATTGGTGGCGCTTCACGGACTCGAACCGCGGACCTGTGGATTATGATTCCATCGCTCTAACCGACTGAGCTAAAGCGCCGAGCCCGCCATTATAGCGAAGCCGGGCACGATCGGCAGGCACCGCCGATTGACCCCGGAACTGCTCCGGCGTTCCGCCTACTCGTTGCGGAACTGCGCCTTGCGCTTGTTCACGAAAGCGTCCATCCCTTCCTTCTGGTCGGCGGTGGCGAACAGCGCGTGGAACATCCGGCGTTCGAACATGACGCCGTCCGACAGGCCGGTCTCGAAAGCCCGGTTCACCGACTCCTTGGCCGCCATCACGGCGATCTGCGAGAACTCGCAGATCACGAGGGCCGCAGCGAGCGCCTCGTCCATCAGCTTGTCCAGCGGCACCACCCGGCTGACCAGGCCGGAGCGCTCCGCCTCGGCCGCATCCATCATGCGGCCGGTCAGGGCCATGTCCATCGCCTTGGCCTTGCCGATGGCGCGCGGCAGGCGCTGGGTTCCGCCGGCGCCGGGGATGATGCCCAGCTTGATCTCTGGCTGGCCGAACTTCGCGTTGTCGGCCGCGATGATGAAGTCGCACATCATCGTCAGCTCGCACCCGCCGCCCAGTGCGAAGCCGCTCACGGCGGCGATCACCGGCTTGCGGATGCCGCGGATGGTCTCCCAGTTGCGCGTGATGTAGTCGTCCTTGTAGACGTCCTTGAACGACCAGCTGGCCATCGCGCCGATGTCGGCACCGGCGGCGAAGGCCTTCTCGCTGCCGGTGATGATCATGCAGCCGATGGCGGGATCGGCATCGAAGGATTTCAGCGCCGCGCCCAGCTCGTCCATCAACTGGTTGTTGAGGGCGTTCAGCTGCTTGGGGCGGTTCAAGGTGACGATGCCGACCTTGCCCGCTTCGGTCCGCACTTCGATGAGCTCGTACGCCATCACATTTCTCCTGGAAGTTGCGCGGGAACTATAGCGAAGCGGCGCGGCCGCGGACCGCGGCGCGGCGGTGATAGAGTCATGCGGCACAGGAGACGGGCGCCGCGCGACGCGGGCGCCGGCGACGAAAACAAGGGAGAACCATGACCGAACAGACCGTGCTGTACGAGACCCGGGGCGCCGTCGCCGTGGTCACGCTGAACCGGCCGCAGTCCCTCAACAGCTTCACGCGCGCCATGCACCGCGAACTGTGGGCGGCGCTCGACCGGATCGAGGCCGACGCCAGCGTGCGGGCGCTCGTGATCACCGGCGCGGGCCGCGGCTTCTGCGCCGGCGCCGACCTCGCCGAATTCGACTTCGAGCCGGGGCCGAACCTCGTGGAGCGCGCCGACCCCGGGCCCGTCATCGACCAGGCGTTCAACCCCACCGTGCGCAAACTCCAGGCGCTGAGGGTGCCGACGGTCGCCGCGGTCAACGGCGTCGCGGCCGGCGCCGGCGCGTCGCTGGCGATGACCTGCGACCTGGCGGTGGCGGCGCCGGGCGCCGTGTTCATCCAGGCCTTCAGCAGGATCGGCCTGGTCCCGGACGCGGGCGGCAGCTGGTTCCTCGTGAAGCGGCTCGGACTCGCCCGAGCCCTGGGCTGCGCCATGCTGGGGGACAAGCTCACGGCCGCCGAGGCGAAGGACCAGGGGATGATCTGGGACGTGGCGGCGCAGGGCGAAGACTGCATGGACGCGGCGCTGAAGCTGGCACAGCGGCTGGCGGAGCTGCCCACGAAGGCGCTGGTCGAGACGCGCAAGCTGCTGCGTGCCGCCGCCAGCAACGAACTCGACGCGCAGCTCGATCTCGAGCGCGACACCCAGTCGGCCCTGGGCCGCACCCACGACTACATCGAGGGGGTGATGGCGTTCCGCGAGAAGCGCCCGGCCCGGTTCAAGGGCGAGTGATGGGGCGCGATCCGCAGGCGCTCGCCGCGCAGGTGGCCGCGAGCATGTTCGCGTCCGACCGCGCCACGCGCGAATTCATGCAGATGGAACTGGTCGAGTGCGGGCCGGGACGCGCGGTGCTGCGGCTGGTGGTGCGCGAGGAAATGCTCAACGGCCACGAAATCTGCCACGGCGGCTTCATCTTCACGCTGGCCGATTCGACCTTCGCGTATGCGTGCAACAGCCGCAACCATGCGACGGTGGCGTCGGGTTGCAGCATCGACTTCCTGAAGCCGGCCCACCTGGGCGACGTGCTCACCTGCGAGGGGCAGGAGCAGGTCCTGCAGGGCCGGCACGGGGTGTACGACATGCGGGTGGTGAACCAGCGCGGCGAGGTCGTGGCGCTGTTCCGCGGCAAGAGCACGCAGATCAAGGGACATGTCCTGGAGAACGCGGGATGAGACACTTTCCCCTCGAACCGATCGAGACGGCGGGCGTCGACGAGCTGCGCTCGCTGCAGTTCAAGCGCCTGCGGGCGACGCTGGAACACGCCTACGCCAATTCGCCGGTCTATCGTGCCAAGTTCAATGCGGCCGGCGTGCGGCCGTCGGACTGCCAGTCGCTGGCCGACCTGGCGAAGTTTCCTTTCACGACCAAGAAGGACCTGCGCGACAGCTACCCGTTCGGCATGTTCGCGGTGCCGCGCGAACAGTGCGTGCGCATCCACGCCTCCAGCGGCACGACCGGCAAGCCCACGGTGGTCGGCTACACCCGCGCCGACATCGACCTCTGGGCCGACCTGATGGCCCGCAGCCTGCGTGCGTCGGGTGCGCGACCGGGCGACCTGGTGCATGTCAGCTACGGGTATGGCCTGTTCACCGGGGGGCTCGGCGCCCACTACGGCGCCGAGCGCCTGGGGCTCACCGTGGTGCCGTTCGGCGGCGGCCAGACCGAGCGACAGGTGCAGCTGATCCACGACTTCCGGCCCGACATCATCATGGTCACCCCCAGCTACATGCTGGCGATCGCCGACGAGCTGGAGCGCCAGGGGCTCGACCCCGCGCGCACCAGCCTGCGACTGGGCATCTTCGGCGCCGAGCCCTGGACCAACGACATGCGAACCGCGATCGAGCGCCGGCTGGAGATCGAAGCGGTGGATATCTACGGCCTGTCCGAGGTCATGGGGCCCGGCGTCGCCAACGAATGCGTCGAGACCAAGGACGGCCCGACCATCTGGGAAGACCATTTCTACCCGGAGATCGTCGACCCGGAGACCGGCAAGCCGCTGCCCGACGGCGAGTTCGGCGAACTGGTCTTCACCAGCCTCACCAAGGAGGCGTTGCCGGTGATCCGCTACCGCACGCGGGACCTGACGCGCCTGCTGCCCGGCACCGCGCGGACCATGCGCCGCATGGAGAAGATCACCGGCCGCAGCGACGACATGATGATCGTGCGCGGCGTGAACGTGTTCCCGACGCAGATCGAGGAGCTGATCCTCAAGCGCGGCGAACTGACGCCGCACTACCAGTGCGTGCTCACGCGCGAGGGACCGCTGGACGAGTTGACGGTGGCGGTGGAGACCCGCCCCGACCTGTCGCCCGGCTCGCCGGAAGCCACGGAGGCGGCCGCGACGCTGGCGCACGAGATCAAGACCTACATCGGCACCTCCGCGCGGATCGAGCTGCGCCCCGCCGGCGGCATCGAGCGCAGCCTGGGCAAGGCCAGGCGGGTGGTCGACCAGCGCAAGCTGTGAGTCGGCGCCTCAGCGCTGCTCGATGCTCTCGACCATCAGGTCGACATAGGCCGGGTCCATGTTGACCTTGATGCGTACGGGCAGGTACTGCAGGCTCGGGGCGAACCACATCTCCGCCGTGATGTTTCCGCGCGGATTGGCCAGCGGCCGCGGCTTCAGGTGGAACGCATCGACCGGGCCCAGCCCGGGCGTCTGCAGGGTCTCGCGCGCGACGACGTCGTAGGTCCACAGCGCCAGGTGGCCGGGGCGGGCCAGCCACACTTCGACGCTGCGGCCTACTTCGAGCCGTTCGCGGCCGCTCGCGAAGCGGTGGCTCAGCTCCACGAACTGGCTGGCGGTGTCCTGGACCCCGGCCGGCCGCGGCACCACCTCGCCGTTGCCCAGCAGGATGGTCCCCTCGCGCAGCGTCGCCCGGCGCACGCCGCTGCGGCGCTGCTCTTCGTACACCTCTGGCTTGAGCCCCTGCGGCGTCACCGCGCCCTGGCTGGTCATCACCAGCCGCGCGAGCAGGGTGACGTCGATGTCGATGCGAACTTCGTAGCGGTCGTCCTGGCGCAGCCACTGCACGCGGGCGTCGCCGTGCAGGTCGCCGCTGCGGAAGGCGCCGCCGAGGCGGTAGTTGACGCGCGTGTCGAGCGGCCAGCCCTCGAGGCTGGGGGGCGCAGCGGCCTCGGCCGCCGGCGGCGCGGCTGGCGCCCGGTCCGCGACGGCGGGGGCACTCGCCGGCACCACCGGTGCGGCGGCGACTTCCTCCAGCGGTGACGGCTCGGTCGCCTCCGCGACGGGGGCAGGGGGTTCCGGCAGCGGTTCGGCCTCGCCCGGCGTCGAGGCCGGCGCCGCCGGTTTGGGCGCGGCGGGTGCGACCGTGCGCACTGCGGGACGGGTGGACGCCGGAGCCGGCGCCGGCGCTGCAGCGGGCGGCTCGGGTGGCGCCTGCGGTTGGAGCACGCGCGTGAACATCGGCTCGGCCAGCGGCTGCAGCAAGCCGGTGTGCTGCAGCCGGCGGCCGATCCAGTCGAGCGCCGCCAGGTGCAGCAGCAGCACCGCGGCCAGCAGCGCGAGCCAGCGCCGCGCGGTGCGGCCGCTCAGGCGGCCGGCGCCAGCCACGGCTGGGCCCGCGCCGCATCACGCAGGACGAGCCTCCAGGTAGTGGCGGCGGCCGGCAGGTTCAGCTCCAGCCGCAGCAGGCGCCGGTCGCGGGCGACGAGCGCCGTGAGCTTGCGGTGCGCGCCGGCATAGAGCGGCAGGTCGTCCAGCTTCGCCAGCCGCCAGCCGGTGCCCGCCACTTCCACGCCGATCCATTCGTCGTTGGCCGCGAGGCCCGCCTGCTCGGCGGCGCCCCCGCGCAGCACCGTCTTGATCTGCAGGGGCGGGGTCTCGGCCATGCGCAACCCCAGCCGCTGCTGCAATGCGGCGGGCTCTTCGTTCACGCCGACGCCGTGGGCGGGCAGCAGCTCGGCCAGCGGCAGCTCGCGCGTGCCGTGCACCCACGCGGCGATCTCGCGGCTGAACGACCGGCCACCGAGTTCCTTGAGCACCGCGGCGAAATCCGCTTCCGTCATCGGCCCGGCCTTGCAGCGCTGCCACAGCGCGCGCATCACCTCGTCGAGGGTCGTGTGTCCTTCGGCGCGCAGCGTCAGGTCGAAACACAGCGCGACCAGCGCTCCCTTGGTGTAGTAGCTCACCGTCGCGTTGCCGGTGTTCTCGTCCTGCCGGTAGTATTTCACCCAGGCATCGAAGCTCGATTGCGCGACCGACTGCACTTCGCGCCCGGGCGTCTGCTGCACCTGGTTGATGGTCTTGTTCAGCAGCTTCAGGTACGCGGCGTCGTCGAGCAGCCCGGCGCGCCGCAGGAGCAGGTCGTCGTAATAGCTGGTGAAACCCTCGAAGAACCAGAGCAGCTGCGTGTAGTTCTCGCGGCCGTACTCGTAGCGCAGGAATTCCGCGGGCCGCAGGCGCTTGACGTTCCAGGTGTGGAAGTACTCGTGGCTGATCAAGCCGAGCAGCGTGACATAGCCGTCGGACTGGCGCGGCTCGCCCACGCGCGGCAGGTCCCGCCGCGCGGCGATCAGCGCCGTGGAGTTGCGGTGTTCCAGGCCGCCGTATCCGTCGTCGACCACGTTGAGCAGGAACAGGTAGTTCTTGTGCGGCGGGCGCTTGCGGTCGTGCCAGAAGCGGATCTGGGCCTCGCAGATCTTCTGCATGTCGGCAACGAGGCGGGCCGAGTCGAAGGATTCGGCCGCGCCCGAGACGACGACGCGGTGCGGCACCCCGCCGGCCCTGAACTCCGCGCTCCAGAAGGGCCCCAGTTCGAACGGACAGTCCACGAGCTCGTCGTAGTCGGTCGCGAGGTAGGTGCCGAAACCGTGCCGCCCGACCTTGTGCGGCAGCAGGCCGGTGGCGACCTGCCACTGGGCCATCGCCTTGTCGGCGACCAGTTCGATGGAGTGCACCAGCTTCTCCTGGCCGTGCACCCGCAGGCACAGGCTGGTGCCGTTGAAGAAGCCGCGCTGCGCATCCAGCCAGGCCGTGCGGACCGAGGTGTCGAACGCGTACACCTCGTACGTGAGCAGCAGCTGCGTGCTCGGGACGCATTCGACCTGCCACGTGCACTTGTCCAGCTGCTGCACGGCGACGTGCCGGCCATCCTGCCGGGCCGACAGCCGCTGCAGGTGGCGCGAGAACTCGCGCACCAGGTAGCTGCCGGGGATCCACGCCGGCAGCGAGACCCGCTGTTGCGCCGCCGGCTGGTCGATGCAGAGGGTGACGTGGAACAGGTGGGCGTGCAGGTCGGCCGCTTCCACCCGGTAATGGACGCTGGCGCTGCGAGGCGGGAACAGGCTGGGCATCGAGGGACTATACGCAACCGCCGGGCTGCGGCGGGCGCGCGGACGGCCGCGCCATGCGGCCGGCGTTCACTTCGCCTCGGCGAGCATCTTCTCGACCTGGGCCGCGCTCACGGCACCCGGCACTCGGGTGCCGTCGGCGAAGATCAGGGTCGGCGTGCCGCTGATCTTGTGCTTCTTGCCGAACTCGAGGTTGCGGTTCAGGGCGCTCGTGTCGCAGGAGGCCGCCGCCGGCGGCTGTTCGCGCAGCATCGTGTCCAGCCACGCCTTGCCCTTGTCCCTGGTGCACCAGATGTTCTTCGATTTCTCGACCGAATCCGGCCCCAGGATCGGGTACAGGAACATGTGGACGGTGACGTTGTCGACCTTCTGCAGGTCGCGCTCGAAGCGCTTGCAGTAGCCGCAGTTCGGGTCCTCGAAGACGGCCAGCTTGCGCTTGCCGTTCCCGCGCACGATCGTGAACGCGTCCTTCAGCGGCAAGGCCGAGAAGTCGATCGCCAGCAGCTTCTCCATGCGCTCCTCGGTGAGGTTGCGCTTGCCGCGGGTATCGATCAGCTGCCCGTTGATCAGGAAGTTGCCTTCGGCATCGCTGTACAGGATGTCCGTGCCGATCCGCACTTCGTAGAGGCCCGGCATTTCCGTCTTGCGAACCTCGTCGATCTTCTGGAACTGCGGCACCCGCTCCGCCAGGTTCTTGCGGATGGTGGCTTCCTGGGCCTGAACCGGCGCGGCGAGCAGCGCGGCGGCGAGCGTGGCTGCCAGCGCAGCGGTTCGGTTGAATCTCATGTGTCCTTCGCTTCCAAAGTCAAAGCCGTCCCATCGCCTGCCTGGCCACCCACTGCTTGAGCCAACCGGTGCGGTCGAATCCCGTCATTCCCCAGTTGCGCAGCTGCGCCCACGGGGTCGCCGTCTGCGCGAACAACTGCTGCAAGCCGTCGGTGGTGGCGCCCATCGCCAGCACGTCGGCCTTGCGCGCGCGTTCGTAGCGCCGCAGCAGCCGCAGGTCGCCGACGCTGCGCCAGTACTCGCGCTGGTGCAGCACCTGCGCCAGCTCCCCCGCATCCGCCAGGCCCAGGTTCAGGCCCTGGCCGGCCAACGGGTGCACTGTGTGCGCCGCGTCGCCGGCGAGCACCCAGCCGGGGCCGCACCAGCGGTCGGCCGTCGCCAGTTGCAGCGGCCAGCAGGCGCGCTCGGTGGACAGCGTCAGCTTGCCCAGCCCGTGTTCGCTGGCGGCGCCCAGCTCGCTCTCGAACAGGGTATCGGCGTGGGCCAGCAGTTGCGGCGCGCGGTGCTCATCGACTGACCAGACGAACGCCACCGAGTTCCCGGCGGCCGGCGCCGGCCCGCCGTGCAGGGGCAGGAAGGCCAGGATCTCGCCGTTGGCAAACCACTGCCGCGCCACGTGTCCGTGCGGTTTCTCGCAGTGCAGCCGGCCGGCAATGGCGCGCTGCGGATAGGGGCGAATGCCGAACTGGACGCCGTATTCGCTGCGGGTGGCGCTGTGGCGCCCTTCGCAGACCACCGTGAGCGGCGCGGGCACGGGCGCGTCCAGCCACTCCACCAGTGGCTGGTAACGCAGGGCGTCTGCCAGCCGCTGCTGCAAGGCATCGACGTCGACGATCCAGGCCAGCGCAGCAGCGCCCGTGTCCTTGGCGTCGAAGCTCACCTGCCCGCCTTCGTCGCCATGGACCTCCATGCCCAGCACCGGACAGGCGTGCTGCTCGTCCGGCCAGGCGCGCACGCGTTCGAGCAGCTCGCGCGAAGATGCGTTGAGCGCGTAGGCCCGCACGTCGCTCGTGGCGCCGGTGCGCGGGGCGTGCTCGCGCACCAGTCCGACCCGCAGGCGCTCGCGCGCAAGCAGCAGGGCCAGGGTGCGGCCGACGATGCCGGCACCGCGAATACACACGTCAGGAGCGATCGCCATGCGAAGGATTGTAGGAGCGGGGCACAATCGCGGCTTGCCCGTCAGCAGCCCAGTGCCCTGTCCCAGAAATATCTGTACTCTCGTTCGGATGGATGCGGGGATCATCGGTGGCTGGCCGGAGCGGGTCCAGACTGGACGTCTGGACCCGTTTCGGACGGCCGCCGAGGGCCCCGCAGGCGCCGAACCCTTCGGGCTGGCTCGTAGCGGGCCGCATGCCGCGTTACGGTCACCGGCCAATACGTCAAGTATTGGCCGGCGCCCGCGCCTTGCCTGCGGCCCGCTACGAACCAGCGAGAGCACAGATATTTCTGGGACAGGACACTAGCGATGAACTCTTCCGCCAGCGCCGTCCGGGCACGGATCGCCCGCCTTTTCGTCTATCCGGTCAAATCCTGCGCCGGCGTGGAGGTGCGCGAGGCGCTGCTCACGGAGACCGGCCTCGACCTCGACCGCGCCTGGATGGTGGTCGATGGCGAAGGCCGGTTCGTCACGCAGCGCCAGCTGCCGCGGATGGCGCTGGTGCGGCCGCAGATCAGGCACAGCGAGGTGGTGCTGCGCGCGCCGGGCATGCTGGCGCTGCACCTGTCGATCGACTCGGTCGAGGAGCCGGTCAAGGTCCGGGTCTGGGGAGACGAGGTCGCCGCGTACGACATGGGCGCGGTGGCGGCGCAGTGGTTCACGGATTTCCTGGGCCAGCCGCTGCGCCTCGTGCGTTTCGACCCCGAGCAGCGGCGCCTCTCCGATGCCCGCTGGACCAGCGGCGCGGAAGCGCTCAACCAGTTCAGCGACGGCTTTCCGCTCCTGGTCCTCGGCGAAGCCGCCGTCGACGAGCTCAACGGCCGGCTGGGCGCCGCCGGCCATGCGCCAGTGGGCATCGAGCGCTTCCGGCCCAACATCGTGCTGGCCGGGCTGCCGGCCCACGAGGAAGACCGAGCGGCGCGGATGACGATCGCGGCCGCAGAGCCGGTGGAACTGCGGCTGGTCAAGCCGTGCGGGCGCTGCCCCATCCCCAACATCGATCCGGCGACGGGGGAGGTATCGCCGCACGTGCTGGCGACGCTCATGCAGTACCGCCGCAACGACCTGATCGCCGGCAAGGCGGCGTTCGGCATGAACGCGATCGTGGCGCGCGGCGTGGAACAGACGCTGCGCGTGGGCCAGCAGGTGGACGCGGCTGCGGACTGACCGGCGCCCGGGGGTACACTTTCGCCCTTGTTTGTGGTGGAAGCGTCATGAGTCTGAAGTGCGGGATCGTCGGGTTGCCCAACGTGGGCAAGTCCACCTTGTTCAATGCCTTGACCAAGGCCGGGATCGCCGCGGAGAACTATCCCTTCTGCACCATCGAGCCGAACGTCGGCATCGTGGAACTGCCCGACCCGCGCCTGCAACAGCTCGCGGCGATCGTCAAGCCGGAACGGATCGTGCCGGCCATCGTGGAGTTCGTCGACATCGCCGGGCTCGTGGCCGGGGCGAGCAAGGGCGAGGGCCTGGGCAACCAGTTCCTGGCGCACATCCGCGAGACCGACGCCATCGTCAACGTGGTGCGGTGCTTCGACGATCCGAATATCGTGCACGTCAGCGGCAAGGTCGACCCGGTCTCCGACATCGAGGTGATCCAGACCGAGCTGTGCCTGGCCGACCTCGGTACGGTGGAGAAGAGCCTGCAGCGCTACACCAAGGCGGCCAAGTCCGGCAACGACAAGGAGGCGGCCAAGCTGGTGCAGGTGCTCACCAAGGTGCAGGCCTGCCTCGACGCCGGCCAGCCGGTGCGCACGCTGAGTCTGAACGACGAGGAGAGCGCGCTGCTGAAGCAGCTGTTCCTGATCACGGCCAAGCCGGCGATGTTCGTCGCCAACGTGCACGAGGACGGCTTCGAGGACAACCCCTACCTGGACCGGCTGCGCGAGTACGCCGCGAAGCAGAACGCCCCGGTGGTCGCCATCTGCGCCAAGATCGAGGCCGAGATGGCCGACATGAGCGACGAGGACAAGCAGATGTTCCTCGCCGAGATCGGCCAGGACGAACCCGGGCTCGATCGCCTGATCCGCGCCGCCTTCAGGCTGCTGGGCCTGCAGACCTACTTCACGGCCGGGGTGAAGGAAGTGCGGGCCTGGACGATCCACGTCGGGGACACGGCGCCGAAGGCCGCCGGCGTGATCCACACCGACTTCGAGCGCGGCTTCATCCGCGCACAGACGATCGCGTTCGACGACTTCATCGCCTGCAAGGGCGAGCAGGGCGCGAAGGACGCCGGCAAGATGCGCAGCGAAGGAAAGGAGTACGTCGTCAAGGACGGCGACGTGCTGAACTTCCTGTTCAACGTCTGACGGCGCGCATCACCGGACGAAATTGCCGGCCGGGAACATGTGCAGCAGCACCGACGTCATGATGACGTAGCGCAGCAGCTTGCCGATCAGCATGTAGCCCAGGCAGGGCCAGAACGGCATCCGCAGCCAGCCGGCGACGGCGCAGAGCGGGTCGCCGATGAGCGGCAGCCAGGCCAGCAGGCAGGCCTTGGGGCCGAGCCGTTCCAGCCAGTCGATCGCCTTGATGTGTGTGCGCGAATGCCGGTACTTGTCGACCAGGTGGTGCGCCTCGTATCCCATCCACCAGTCGACGGCCCCGCCCAGCGTGTTGCCCGCGGTGGCGACGAGGACCGCCGGCCAGAACAGGTCCGGGTTGAGCTGCAGCAGCCCGAACAGCGCCGGTTCCGATCCGACCGGAATCAGCGTCGCGGAAACGAAGGCGGCGACGAACAGCGTGCTGAGCCCGTACTGCGGCAACGCCAGCATGTCGAAGGCAGACGTGAGCCACAGCGGCATGTCAGTGGATCGGGTGGCGCCGCCGGAGCGCGGGCGCGCTCAGGAGACGGTGCAGGGCGAGGCGGTGGAAAGGGTGCATGCTCGGTCCAGTATAGGCAGCGCAGCAGGTCGCGGCCTGTAGGCGCGCGGAGGCATTTGATTTCAATTGCTGAAATCGCCACCGCATACAATCGTGCCTCATTTTTCAGCAGCACGCGCCATGAACATCGGTCCCCATCCTCTCGCGAACAACCTGTTCGCGGCGCCGATGGCGGGCGTGACGGACCGGCCCTTCCGGCAGCTGTGCCGCCGCCTGGGCGCCGGGTATGCGGTGAGCGAAATGGTGACTTCGCGCCGCGACCTGTGGCACACGCTCAAGACCTCGCGCCGCGCCAACCACGACGGCGAGCCCGGACCGGTCGCGGTGCAGATCGCCGGCACCGATCCGCTGATGATGGCCGAGGCTGCCGCCTACAACGTCGACCGCGGTGCGCGGATCATCGACATCAACCTGGGTTGCCCGGCGAAGAAAGTCTGCAACAAGTGGGCCGGTTCCGCCTTGATGCAGGACGAGCCGCTGGCCGTGGCCATCGCTCGCGCCGTGGTCGAGGCGTGCGCGCCCCACGGCGTCCCGGTGACGCTGAAGATGCGCACCGGCTGGTCGCACGCGCACAGGAACGCCGTGCGTCTGGCCCGCGCGTTCGAGGACGCCGGCGTGCAGATGCTCACGGTGCATGGCCGCACGCGCGAGCAGGGCTACGGCGGTGTCGCCGAGTACGAGACCATCGCGGCCGTGAAGGCTGCCGTGCGGGTGCCGGTGGTGGCGAACGGCGACATCACGACGCCGGAGCGCGCGCAGGCGGTGCTGCGGGCGACCGGCGCCGACGCGATCATGATCGGCCGCGCCGCGCAGGGTCGGCCCTGGATCTTCCGCGAGGTCGCGCATTACCTGGCGACGGGCACCCACCTGGCGCCGCCGCTGGTGGCCGAAGTCAGGCGGCTGCTGCTGGAGCACCTGCAGGACCATTACGAGCTGTACGGCGAGTACACGGGCGTCCGCAGCGCGCGCAAGCACATCGGTTGGTACGTGAAGGCGCTGCCCGGCGCCGATGCGTTCCGCGCCGCCATGAACGGCATCGAGGACGCGGCGGCGCAGTTGCGCGCCGTCGGTGACTTCTTCGAAGAGCTCGGGGCTCGCATGGACCGGATGCCCGCCGTGGCGGCGCACCGCGAGGACGAGGCGCTGGAGGCCAGCGCATGAACCGCAGGCAGGCGGCCGCAGTGTCGGCGCTCGCGGCGAAGGCAGGTAGTCAATGAGCAAGAAACACATCGAGGAGTGCGTGCGCGCCAGCCTCGAAGGCTATTTCCGTGACCTGCGGGGCACCGAGCCGGACGGGTTGTACGAAATGCTGGTGAAGGTGGTCGAGAAGCCGTTGCTGGAAGTGGTGATGGCCAAGGCCGACAACAACCAGTCGAAGGCGGCCGAGTGGCTGGGCCTGAACCGCAACACCTTGCGCAAGAAACTCGTCGAACACAGACTGTTGAAATCATGAACGCACTCATCTCCGTCTCGGACAAGACCGGCATCGTCGAACTCGCCAGGGCGTTGCATGGCCTGGGCGTGCGGCTGATCTCCACCGGCGGCACCGCGAAGCTGCTGGCGCAGGAGGGCCTGCCGGTGACCGAAGTGGCCGAAGTCACTGCCTTCCCCGAGATGCTCGACGGGCGGGTGAAGACGCTGCACCCCAAGGTCCACGGCGGGTTGCTGGCGCGGCGCGACCTGCCCGAGCACATGGCGGCGCTGCAGGCGCACGGCATCGACACCATCGACCTGCTGGTCGTCAATCTCTATCCGTTCGAAGCCACTGTCGCCAGGCCCGGCTGCACGCTGGAGGACGCGATCGAGAACATCGACATCGGCGGCCCGGCGATGGTGCGGTCGGCGGCCAAGAACTGGAAGGACGTGGCCGTCCTCACCGACGCCAGCCAGTACCCGAAGGTGATCGAGGAACTCAGGACCGAGGGCAAGGTGTCGGAGCGCACCCGGTTCGCGCTGGCGGTCGCCGCGTTCAACCGCATCAGCAACTACGACGGCGCGATCAGCGACTACCTCTCCTCCATCGAGGAGGGCGGCGCCCGCGCCGCCTTCCCCCGGCAGGCCAACATGCAGTTCGTCAAGCTGCAGGACCTGCGCTACGGCGAGAACCCGCACCAGCAGGCGGCGTTCTACCGCGACCTGCGGCCGGCCCCCGGCTCGCTCGTCACCGCACGGCAATTGCAGGGCAAGGAGCTCTCGTACAACAACATCGCCGACGCCGACGCGGCCTGGGAATGCGTCAAGAGCTTCGATGCGCCGGCCTGCGTGATCGTCAAGCACGCCAACCCGTGCGGCGTCGCCATCGGCAAGGACGCGCTGCAGGCCTATTCCAAGGCGTTCCAGACCGACCCGACATCCGCCTTCGGCGGCATCATCGCCTTCAACCGGCCGGTGGACCTGGCCGCGGCCCAGGCCGTTTCGAAGCAATTCGTCGAAGTGCTGATGGCGCCGGACTTCAGTGCCGAGGCGCTGGACCTCCTCAAGGCGAAGGCGAACGTCCGCGTGCTGCGCATCGAGCTGCCGGCCGGCGGCCGCAGCGGCTGGGACGCCGGCCGCAATGCGCTGGACATCAAGCGCGTCGGCTCGGGCCTGTTGATGCAGACGGCCGACATCCGCGAACTGACGGCCGCGGAGCTGAAGGTCGTCACGAAGAAGCAGCCGACGCGCCAGGAAATCGAGGACCTGCTGTTCGCCTGGACGGTCGCGAAGTACGTGAAGTCGAACGCGATCGTCTTCTGCAAGGACGGCATGACGATGGGGGTCGGCGCGGGCCAGATGAGCCGCCTGGACTCGGCACGCATCGCCAGCATCAAGGCGCAGCATGCGGGGCTCTCCCTGCAAGGGACGGCGGTCGCCAGCGACGCGTTCTTCCCGTTCCGCGACGGGCTGGACGTGGTGGTCGACGCCGGCGCCACCTGCGTCGTCCAGCCGGGCGGCAGCATGCGCGACCAGGAAGTGATCGCCGCCGCCGACGAGCGCGGCGTGGCGATGGTGTTTTCGGGAGTGCGGCATTTCCGCCACTGAGGTGGCGGAAATGCAGGGGCTAGGTTCTAGGGGCTAGGTTCTAGGGAAGCAGCCCGTGCTCCGGCGGCGGTTTCTCACTAGCCTCTAGCCTCTAGCCTCTAGCCTCTAGCCCCTTGAAGATCTCGCGCGCCGCCGCGACGGTCTGCGCGATGTCCTCGTCGGTATGCGCCGAGCTGACGAAGCCGGCCTCGTACAGCGCCGGCGCGATGTAGATGCCGCGATCGAGCAGCCCGTGGAACAGCACGTTGAAGCGTGCCGAGTCGCTCTTCATCACCTGCGAATAGTTCTGCGGCAGTTCGGCCAACAGGAAGAAGCCGAACATGCCGCCCTGGCAGTCGGCGCTGAACGGCACGCCTTCGGCCGCCGCGGCGGACTTCAGCCCGTCCACCAGCTGGCGGGTCTTCGCGCCGAGGCCGTCGAAGAATCCCGGTTTCGCGATCTGCTGCAGCGTCGCCAGTCCGCAGGCAGTCGCCACCGGATTGCCGGACAAGGTGCCTGCCTGGTAGACCGGGCCCAGCGGCGCCAGCTGCTCCATGATCGCGCGCGGGCCGCCGAACGCCGCCAGCGGCATGCCGCCGCCGATCACCTTGCCCATGACGGTGAGGTCGGGGCGGAAGCCCGGGATCAGGCCGGCATAGACACTCTGGGCGCCGCCCAGGGCGACGCGAAAACCGGTCATCACCTCGTCGAACACCAGCAGGGCGCCGTGCTGCGTGCACAGTTCCCGGCAGCGCTTCATGAACGGCACGCTGGCGCGCACGAAGTTCATGTTGCCCGCGATCGGCTCGATCATCAGGCAGGCCAGGTCGGCGCCGTGCCGGGCGAACGCTTCCTCGAGCTGCTGGATGTTGTTGTATTCGAGGACGATCGTGTGCTGCACCACCTCGGGCGGCACGCCGGCGCTGGTCGGGTTGCCGAAGGTGGCCAGGCCCGAGCCCGCCTTCACCAGCAGCGCGTCGGCGTGGCCGTGGTAGCAGCCCTCGAACTTGATCAGCTTGCTGCGGCCGGTGGCGCCGCGCGCCAGCCGCATGGCGCTCATTGCGGCCTCGGTGCCGGAGCTGACCAGCCGCACCATCTCGATCGAGGGCACCAGGTCGATGATCGCCTGGGCCAGTTCCACTTCGCGCTCGGTCGGCGCGCCGTAGGAGAAGCCTTCGAGCACGGCGCGCTGCACCGCCTCGACGACGGCGGGATGGCCGTGGCCCAGGATCATCGGCCCCCAGGAGCCGATGTAGTCGATGTAGCGCTTGTCGTTGGCGTCCCAGAACGAGGCGCCTTGCGCCCGCTGCACGAAGCGCGGCGTGCCGCCGACGGCGCGGAACGCGCGCACCGGCGAATTGACGCCGCCGGGAATCAGCTCGCGGGCGCGGTCGAAGAGGGTCTGGTTGCGGTCAGTGCTTGGTGTCATGGGCTGGCATGTCGAGGACCTGCAGGGCCTGCACTTCCTCGGGAGTGAGTTCTTCGGGTTCGCCTTCGGGCTGGGCCCAGAAGAGGCGGTCGGGGACGACGTTGCCCATGCCGGGCCGGAAGCCCGCATCGAGGCAGCGGTCAAGGTAGGCGAGCGCCTCGGTGGCGGCGCCCGCCAGGTCGGTGCCGCTCGCCACGAGCGCCGCCAGTGCGGCCGAGAGCGTGTCGCCGGCACCGGAGAACACCGCTTCGAAGCGCTCGAATTTCTCGCTGCCCAGCACGGCCTGCGGCGTGGCCAGCACGTTGTCGATGTATTGCTCGGGCAGCGGAATGCCGGTCACCAGCGTGTATGGCACGCCCAGGTCGCCGGCGACCTTCGCGATGTCGCGCGCGCTGGGGCTGCGGTCGCTGCTCCAGTCCGGCAGCAGCCAGCGCCAGAGCGTGCTGTGGTTTCCCACCAACACGGTCGTCTGCGGCAGCATCAGTTCGCGGAACGCGTCGAGGTACAGGTCGATCTGGCCCTCGTCCCACCACGACAGGTCGGGCATGTAGGCAATGAGCGGCACCTCTGCGTAATCTGACGCAATTTCGGCGATGGTACTGATTGTTTCAGGGCTGCCGACGAAGCCCACCTTGATCACCTGCACGGCCACGTCCTCGAGGATCGCGCGGGCCTGTTCCGCCACCACGTCCTCCTCGAACGCGAAGTGGTCGTAGGTTTCCGCGGAGTCGCGGGCATAGGCCCCGGTCACCACCGGCAGCGCGTGGGCGCCCACCGAGGCGATGGCGCTGACGTCGGCGGCGAGGCCGCCGGCGCCGCTCGGATCGCTCGCGTTGAAGACGATCACGCACGCGGGGTTGCCGGCGTCGCCTTCGCTGTCGTCGGCGTCCTGAGGGGCTTGCGGCAAGTTGGGGTTTGTCATAGGCCTGATTCTTCCAGCCACCGGGGCGCTCTGGCGGCGGAGCTGCGAAGGGCCTCGATACAATCGTTGCATTCTATTCGAAGCCCCTTTAAGCTGTGACCGATACCAAGACCTGGATGTGTCTGATCTGCGGGTGGATCTACGACGAGGCCGCCGGCGCGCCCGACCACGGCATCGCTCCGGGCACTCCCTGGGAGCAGGTGCCCATGAACTGGACCTGTCCCGAGTGCGGCGCCCGCAAGGAAGACTTCGAGATGGTCCAGATTTGAAGCGACGGGCGGCGGCGTTCCATGCTCGCACATGGAGTCCGTGAGGCAGTAACAGGATGAGGAGCAGCACCAAGTGAGCACGACCGGAATGAAGGTGCTGGTGATCGACGACAGCAACACCATCCGCCGCAGCGCCGAGATCTTCCTGAAGCAGGGTGGCCACGAAGTCGTGCTGGCCGAAGACGGATTCGATGCGCTCGCCAAGGTCAACGACTACGCGCCCGACCTGATCTTCTGCGACATCCTGATGCCGCGGCTGGATGGCTACCAGACCTGCGCCATCATCAAGCGCAACGCCAAGTTCGCATCGGTGCCGGTCGTGATGCTGTCCTCCAAGGACGGCGTCTTCGACAAGGCGCGCGGCCGCATGGTGGGCTCGCAGGAGTACCTCACCAAACCGTTTACCAAGGACCAGCTGCTGCAGACGGTGAAGCAGTTCGGGGCCAAAGAAGGAGTGATGTGATGGCGATTCGTAACGTCCTGATCGTGGACGATTCCAAGACCGAGCTGATGTTCATGACGGACCTGCTCCAGAAGAAGGGCTTCGCGGTCCGCACCGCCGAGAACGCCGAGGATGCCTTCCGCCGGCTGGCCGAGGAGAAGCCGGACCTGATCCTGATGGACGTGGTGATGCCCGGGCAGAACGGCTTCCAGCTGACCCGCGCGATCTCGCGCGATCCGCTCTACGCCGACGTGCCGATCATCATGTGCACCAGCAAGAACCAGGAAACCGACCGCGTCTGGGGCATGCGCCAGGGCGCGCGCGACTACGTCACGAAGCCGCTCGACACCGAGGAACTGCTCGCCAAGATCAAGGCGCTGAACTGACGCCGCCGCGCGCCCATGGCCAACCGCGAAGCCCTTCGTGAGCTCCAGAGCCGGCTGGCGACCCGGCTGCAGGCCGCCCGCAGCGAGGGCGTGCAGGCGTCCTGGCTCGCCGTCGAGGCCGCCGGCGGCAAGTACCTGTTCCCGCTGGCCCAGTCCGGCGAGATCTTTCCGTTCACCAGCGCCCAGGCGGTGCCGTACACCCAGCACTGGTTCCTCGGGGTTGCCAACCTGCGGGGCGGCGTCTACGGCGTCGTGGACATGGCCAGTTTCGTCGCCGGGCGGGCTCCCGCGGCGCGCTCCGACGCCAGCCGCGCCGAGTCGCGCCTGGTGGCGCTGAACGCGGCCCTGGACGTGAATTGCGCCCTGCTGATCGACCGCCTGGCCGGCCTGCGCAACCCCGATGCGTTCACCGCGTCCAGCGAGCCTGCAGCCGGCTCGCCGAGCTATTTCGGCAACGCTTACACCGATGCCAGTGGCGCGCACTGGCAGGAGATCAACCTCCAGGCGCTGTCACAACAACCGAGATTCCTGAGTATCAGCGCTTGAGTCCCCAGGAAGGCCACCCATGTCCGTCGCCCACCAACTGAAATCCCTGTTCTCCCGGAAGAAGCAGTCCCGCGCCGAGGGCAGCGAGGAACTGAGCCTCGGCAGCCCGGACGCCACGCTCGATCCGGTGGCGGCGGCGGCCCTCGATTCCGCCAGCCTGCAGACGCTGGAGCCCGACACCATCGGCCATGACGAGGACTCGATCGGCCCGCTGGAGGAGGTCGACGGCGCCGAACTGATGTCGGTGCCGCTGCTCGGACGCCGCACCATCGTCGCGCACCAGCGCATCCTGTTCGTGCTGCTGGCCATCGCGCTGGTGGTGCTGGGCACCGTCGCCGGCTTCGCCATCACTTCGGCGGAAAAGGTCGCGCAGCAGGTGGCCGCGTCCGGCCAGTCGCTGATGCAGTCGCAGCGGCTCGCGAAATCGGTGTCGCAGGCGCTCGTGGGCAGCCCGCAGGCATTCGCCGACGTGAAGGAAAGCTCCGACGTGCTGGCGCGCAAGGTGCGCGGCCTGCGCGCCGGCGACGAGGCGCAGGGGCTGCAGCCGCTCGGCACCGAATTCAAGGAGGAGCTGGACAAGATCACCCCGATGATGGAGCGCGCGGAGCAGAACGCTGGCGTCGTCATGGGCCAGCAGAAGATCCTGACCCAGGTGGGCACCGCGCTGCGCGCCATCAACCAGCAGTCCTCCGACCTGCTGGAAATCGCCGAGACGGTGTCGGCGCTGAAGCTGCAGCAGAACGCGCCGGCGGCCGAGCTTTCCGGCGCCGGCCAGCTCGTGATGCTGACGCAGCGCATCGGCAAGTCGGCCAACGAGTTCCTGACGATGGAAGGCGTGAGCCAGGAGGCGGTGTTCCTGCTGGGCAAGGACCTGAATTCGTTCAAGGAAATCGCCACCGGCCTGCTGGACGGCAGCGCCGAGCTGCGCCTCGCGGCTTCCAGGGACCCGCAGACCCGGGCCCAGCTCGAGGCGCTGCTGAAGCTGTACGAGCAGACGCGGGTGCAGGCCGGCGCCATCCTGGGCAACCTGCAGGGCCTGGTGTCCGCGCGCGAAGCGCAAGGGGCCATCATCGGCGACAGCGAGCCGCTGCGCCGCTCGCTGGAGGATCTGCAAGGCAAGCTGTCGGCGCAGACGGGCCTGGGCCTGGGCGCGCTGATCGCCCTGGCGCTGGCCGCCGGCTTCGCCATCCTCTGCTCCGTGGGCCTGGCCTACGTCCAGCTGCAGGACAGCCGCAAGCGCCAGGCCGTCGCCGAGCAGCAGCGGCTGGAAGCCGAGCAGCAGGAGCAGGAAGCCAAGCGCGTCAACGATGCCAACCAGGCGGCCATTCTGCGGCTGATGAACGAGCTGCAGACGGTGGCCGAAGGCGATCTCACGCAGGAAGCCACCGTGACCGAGGACATCACCGGCGCCATCGCGGACTCGGTGAACTACACGGTGGAAGAACTGCGGCAGCTGGTGGGCAACGTGCAGAACACGGCGACCAAGGTGGCGCAGACGACGGCCCAGGTGGAAAGCACCTCGACCGAGCTGCTCGCGGCCTCCACCGAGCAGCTGCGCGAGATCCGCGAGACCGGCCAGTCGGTGCTGGACATGGCGACCCGAATCAACCAGGTGTCCGGACAGGCGCAGGAGTCGGCGCAGGTGGCGCGCCAGTCGCTGCAGGCGGCCGAGTCGGGCCTGGCGGCCGTGCAGAACGCGATCGGCGGCATGAACTCGATCCGCGACCAGATCCAGGAAACGTCCAAGCGGATCAAGCGGCTGGGCGAGTCGTCGCAGGAGATCGGCGAAATCACCGAACTGATTTCCGACATTACCGAACAGACGAACGTGCTGGCGCTGAACGCCGCCATCCAGGCCGCGTCGGCCGGTGAAGCGGGACGCGGCTTCTCGGTCGTGGCCGAGGAAGTGCAGCGGCTGGCCGAACGCTCGGCCGACGCCACGCGCCAGATCTCGGCGCTGGTGAAGGCGATTCAGACCGACACGCAGGACGCGGTGGCCGCCATGGAGCGCTCGACGCAGGGCGTGGTGGAAGGGGCCAAGCTGTCCGACAACGCCGGCACCGCGCTGACCGAGATCGACCAGGTTTCGCGCCGCCTGGCCGAGCTGATCGAGCAGATTTCCGCTTCGGCCTCGAAGGAAGCCCAGTCGGCGAACGTGGTCGCCGACAACATCCAGCACATCTTCGCCGTGACCGAGCAGACCGGCGAAGGCACGCGGTCCACGGCGCAGCAGGTGCGCGAACTCTCCCGCATGGCCGAAGAGCTGCGCCAGTCGGTGGCGCGGTTCAAGATCGCGTAACCAGGGCGTCAGGCCAGGCACTGCATGCAAGCCACCGAACACGACCTCGATCCGGCCGCCGCCGACCTCGGGCCGCTCGCCTGGGTGCTGGAGGAGCTGCGCAAGTCGCTGGCCGCCGCATCGGCCGCCCTGCGCCGTTACGTGCGTGATACCGGGCTGGCGCGCGGCGCCGACATGGCGTCGGTCGACGACGGACAGCTGCGCATCGCCCGCCAGCAACTGCACCAGGCGGTCGGTGCGCTCGAGATGGTGGGACAGGCCGGGCCCGCCCACATGCTGCGCGCGATGGAAGCGGCGGTGCAGAAATTCGTCGAGCGGCCGGAGTTGTGCAACGACGCGTCGGCGGCCAAGGTCGAACGCGCCGGCTTCGCGCTCGCGGACTACCTGGAAGTTCTGCTGCTCGGCAAACCGGCTTCGGCCGTCGCCCTGTTTCCGCAGTACAAGGACGCGCAGGACCTGGCCGGCGCCGATCGCATCCATCCCGCGGACCTGTGGTCGCTCGAGTGGGACTGGCGGCAGCCGGCAAGCCCGGCGCCGCGCGCGGCGCTGGACTACGCGCCGGCCGTCCGGTCCCGCATCGATACGGCGGTGCTCCGGCTGATGAAGTCCGGCGACGCGGGCGCGGCGCGGGACGTTGCCGAGGTGAGCCTGGGGCTGGCCGCGACGCAGGCGGCGCGGCAGCCCCGCGTGTTCTGGCAGGTGTGCGCCGGCTTCTTCGAAGCCATGGCCCTGCAGTTGCTGCCGCTGGACGTCTACGTCAAGCGGGCGGCGACCCGTGTGCTGCTGCAGTACGCGTCGCTCGCCAAGGGCGACCCGGCCGTGTCCGACCGGCTGGTGCACGACCTGGTCTTTTTCTGCGCGCAGGCCGTGCCGCCGCAGCCGGCGCAGGCTCCCAGCCTGCAAGCCGTGCGCCTTGCCTGGCGCCTGGACCGCCACCCGCCCGTCGACTACGCCACGCCGCAGTTCGGGCGCTTCGATCCCGCGCTGCTGGCCCAGGCGCGCAAGCGCATTGCCGCGACCAAGGACACCTGGTCCGCGCTCTCCGGCGGTGACGTGGCCAAGATCAAGGGGCTGGTCGACCAGACCCGCCAGCTGTCGGATTCGCTCGTCAAACTGCATCCGGGCACGGCGCCGCTGGCGCACGCGCTGGCCAGCGTGGTCGAAGGTGTGGTGCGCGCCGGGCGGCCGCCCGCGCCCGAACTGGCGATGGAAGTCGCCACCGCCGTCCTCTACCTGGAAGCGGCGCTGCAGGACCTGGATCCGGCCGATACGCAACTGGCCGGGCGCATCGCGCGCCTCGCCGAACGGCTGGAGGCCGTCGGCGGCGGCGGCCAGGCGCCGGCGCTGGAGCCGTGGATGGAGGAGCTGTACCGCCGCGTCAGCGACCGCCAGACCATGGGCAGCGTGGTCAGCGAGCTGCGAAGCACGCTGAGCGAACTCGAGAAGTTGCTGGACCAGTTCTTCCGCCAGCCTGCGGACAAGGGGCCGCTGCGGGACGCACCGGGCTACCTGGCACAGATGCGCGGGGTTTTGTCCGTGCTGGGGCTGGACCAGGCGGCGCAGGCCGTGGCGCGCATGCGCGAGGCGGTCGAAGCGATCATGCTCGCCGAGGAGCCGGCCGAGGCGCAGGGGCCCGGCACCTTCGACAAGCTCGGCAACAACCTGGGCGCGCTCGGCTTCCTGATCGACATGCTGAATTACCAGCCGGCGCTGGCGAAGAAGCTGTTCGTATACGACGAAGGCAAGGCGGAACTGCGGCCGTTGATGGGGCGCGCCGTCGCTCCCGCGCCGGCGTCGCTCGCGGCGGTGGCCGACGAACTCGGCCGGGAGGCGGCGGCCGCGTCCGACGAGGCAGGCGCGCGCGAGCAGCTCTCCGCGAAGTTCACCACGCTGGCCCAGCAGGCGACGCTCGCCGACCAGGCCGGCGTCGCGCTCACGGCGCGCCAGGCGGCCGCCGCGGTCTCGGCCGACGGGCCCCAGGCCGCGGCAGCGGCGCTGGGCGGGCTGGCCGTCCGGAAACCGGAGCCGGCCGCCACGCCGGCGCCGGCCGAAGCGGCCGGCATCGAGGAAGACGACCTGCTGGAGATCTTCCTGGAGGAAGCCGGTGAGGTCGTGCAGAACGGCCGCGCCGCCCTCCAGGCCCTGGCGGTGCAGCCGTCCGAAGTGGCGGAGCTGACGATCCTGCGCCGCGCCTTCCATACGCTCAAGGGCAGTTCGCGGATGGTGGGCCTGGCCGAATTCGGCGAGGCCGCATGGTCGATGGAACAGGTGCTCAACACCTGGCTGGCCGACCAGAAGCCTGCCACTCCCGAGCTGCTGACGCTCTCCCGCGAGGCCATGACCGGCTTCGAGCGGTGGATCGCCGACGTGGCGGCGCACCGTGACGGCGGCTGGAAGGCCGGGCTGTTCCGTGGCCCTGCCGACGCGCTGCGCATCGAGCACCGGCTGGTGCCGCTGGACCTGCCGGCGGGTTCCACCGTGGAGGCGCCCCCCGCCGCAGCCAGCGAGGAGCAGCCCGTGGTGGCGGACGAGCCGGCGCCAGCAGCGGCCGAGACCGCGCAAGCCCTGGACGCGCCTCCGGCCGAAGGCGCGGCGCTGGCCGAAGAAGCGCCGGCCATGGACTTCCTCGACCTGCCGGCGCCGGCCGCCGCCCCGGTGGTGCCCGAGCCGGGGTTGCCGGAACCATCCTTCGAACTGCCCGAGCTGGAGCTGCCGGTGTTCGAGGCCCCGGCACCGTCCGGGCCGCTCGAACGAACGCAATTGCTGCGGCCGGAGCCCGAGCCGCAGCCCGAGGCTGCCGCGCCGGACTCCCTGCCGGGGTTCGACCTGGCTCCCGAGCCGGCGGGGCCATTGGAGACGACGCAGGTGCTGCGGCCCCAGGGCGTGCCGGAGACCTTGCCCGCCGTCGTCGCCGCCGACCTCATGTTCGATGTCGACGCCCCAGTCGCCGTGCCGGAGTGGCCGCAGGCCGCGCCGCCGGGGGCCGAACCGGAGCATCTGCCCGGCGCCGAGCCGCTCGGCTGGTCCATGCCGGTTCGCGCAGAAGGACCGCCGGCCGAGGAGATTGCCGGCATCGACCTGGATGCGCTCGCGGGGTTCTCCGACCGCGCCGCCGCGCCGGTCGAGCAAACCATGCCAGGGCAGGCCGAGAGCGATGGTGGCCTGGAAGTCGGTGCCGAGGTCCCGATGGACGAGCTTGCGCTGGACCTGAGCGACTTCGGTGTGACGCCGCAGCCCGGCGGCGACCTGCCGGCCGCGCCGGAGGTGGTCGCGCCGCAGGCGGGCCAGGAAGAGGAGGCCGGTTCGACGGCCGCAGCCGATGGGCCGTCGGAGGCCTGCGGCGTCGAGGAGGAATCCGGCGAGAGCGACGAGCAGGTCAAGGTGATCGGCACGCTGCGCATCGGGATTCCGCTCTACAACGTCTACCTCAACGAGGCCGACGAGTGGTCGCGGCGCCTCGCCACCGAAATCGCCGAGTGGGCGCTCGAACTCGACCGGCCGGTCGCCGACTCCACCGTCGGCCTGGCCCACGCGCTCGGCGGGAGTTCGGCCACGGTGGGTTTCCATGCCCTGTCCGGGATTGCGCGCGCGCTCGAGACCGCGCTGCAGCGGGCGCAGCGCATGCCGGTGGGCAGCGGCGACATGGCGCAGGCGTTCACCGATGCCGCCGAGGAAATCCGGCGGCTGCTGCACCAGTTCGCCGCCGGCTTCCTCAAGGAGCCCAATGCCGACGTGGTCGAGGCACTGCTCGCGATCGAAGAGCCGCCGATGACGCTGGGCGCGGACGCCAGCGGGTTCGGACCCAGCGTCCTGCCAACCGAGCCGTCGGACCTGAACGAGCCGCGGCCCGAGCCGGCTGGCGCGGCTGCGGTCGACGCAGTGGCGCCGCCTGCCTCGTTCGCGCAACGAGCCGGGCTGCATGGCGACGAGGAAGCGGCGTACGAGAGCGACATCGACGTGGCGGACGCCGTCGATCCCGACCTGTTCCCGATCTTCGACGAAGAGGCGCAGGAGCTGATGCCGCAGCTGGGTGGCGCCTTGCGCCAGTGGACGGCCCGCCCGGACAACCGCAGCGCCCGCGACGAGGTGCTGCGCGCGCTGCATACGCTCAAGGGCAGCGCCCGGCTGGCCGGCGCGCTGCGCCTGGGCGAGATGGCGCACCGCATGGAGTCGTCGATCGAGTCGCTGGGCTGGGACCGCGAGTTCGCGGCCGGCGACCTCGAGCCCCTGCTGCACCGCTTCGACGCGCTGCAGGCGAGTTTCGACCGGCTGCGGGCGAGCGTGGCGGCCAGCGCGGCGGCGCAGCAGGAGGTTGCCGGCGAGCCGGCTGCCGCAGCGCCAGCCGGGCCCGCGGCGGCGCCCGCCGCGTCCGCGCCGGCCGCAGCGGCCACCACGCGGCTCGCGCCGCAGCGCACGGCCGCCATGGTGCGCGTGCGCTCCGAACTGCTCGACCGGCTGGTGAACCGCGCCGGCGAGGTGACGATCACCCGTTCGCGGCTGGAGGCCGAGGTGCGCCAGCTGCGCGCGTCGCTCACCGACCTGACCGGCAACCTCGACCGCCTGCGCACGCAGCTGCGCGACATCGAACTGCAGGCCGAGTCGCAGATGCAGTCGCGGCTGGCCCAGGCCAGGGACTCCGCGGCCGGCTTCGACCCGCTGGAATTCGACCGCTTCACCCGGGTGCAGGAACTCACGCGGATGATGGCCGAATCGGTCAACGACGTGGCCACCGTGCAGCGCAACCTGCAGCGCACGGTGGAAGCGACCGAGGACAACCTGGTGGACCAGGCGCGCCAGACGCGCGAACTGCAGCGCGACCTGCTGCGCACCCGCATGGTGGAGTTCGAGAGCATCGCCGACCGGCTGTACCGGGTCGTGCGCCTCGCGTCCAAGGAGACCGGCAAGCAGGTGAAGCTGGACATCACCGGCGGCAACATCGAAATGGACCGCGGCGTGCTCGATCGCATGACCCCGGCGTTCGAACACCTGCTGCGCAATTGCGTGGCCCACGGCATCGAGTCGCCGTCGCTGCGCAGCGCCGCCGGCAAGGAGGCGACGGGCACCGTCGTGATCGGCCTGCACCAGGAAGGCAACGACGTGTCCGTGGAGTTCCGCGACGACGGAGCCGGCATGGACCTGGCCCTGATCCGGCGCAAGGCCGCCGCGCAGGGACTGGTCGCGCAAGGCCAGGAACTCACCGATGCCGAAGCCGCCAGCCTGGTGTTCGTGCCCGGCTTCTCCACCGCGGCCCAGGTGACGGAGCTGGCCGGCCGGGGCATCGGCATGGACGTCGTGCGCGCCGAGGTCAACGCGCTGGGCGGGCGCATCGAGACCACGACCGCGACCGGCCAGGGCACCACGTTCAAGCTGGTGCTGCCGCTGACGACGGCGGTGACGCAGGTGGTGATGATCCGCAGCGGCGGGCTGTCGGTCGGTGTTCCGGCCAACCTGGTCGAGATCGTGCGCCGCGCGACCGCCGCCGAGGTGCAGCAGGCTTACGAGACCGGCTGGTACGAGCTCGGTGCCGAGCAGCTGCCGTTCTACTGGTCCGGCGCGCTGCTGCAGTCCTCGCGCGGCAGCACCGAGCCGCCGGGCAAGAACATGCACATCGTCGTCGTGCGCAGCGCCGCGCAGCGCATCGCGATGCACGTGGACGAAGTGCTCGGCAACCAGGAAGTGGTCGTGAAGAACCTCGGGCCCCAGCTGGCTCGCCTGCCGGGCCTCGCCGGCATGACCGTGCTGGCCTCCGGCGCCGTGGTGCTGATCTACAACCCGGTGGCGCTGGCCACCGTGTACGGTGAGCAGGCGCGCCAGCTCGGCGCCAAGGCAGGAGAGGCCGCGCCCTCGCCGGCGGACCGCGGGGCCACGCCCGAAACCGCCGCGGCGAAGCCGCAAATCCCGCTGGTGCTGGTGGTGGACGACTCGATCACGGTGCGCCGCGTGACGCAGCGGTTGCTGCAGCGCGAGGGCTACCGGGTGGCGATGGCGGCGGACGGGCTGCAGGCGCTCGAGCGGCTGGCCGAGGAAGTGCCGGCCGTGGTGCTCTCCGACATCGAGATGCCGCGCATGGATGGTTTCGACCTGGCGCGCAACATCCGCGGCGACCAGCGCCTGAAGCACCTGCCGATCATCATGATCACCTCGCGGATCGCCGAGAAGCATCGCGAGCATGCGAAGGAGCTCGGTGTCGACCACTACCTCGGCAAGCCCTACGCCGAAGACGAGCTCCTGAGCCTCGTCAGGCACTACAGCACGATCGCCGCGGCGGCCTGATCAGCGCACGGCGCGGACGACCGCATAGCGCTGCAGCGTGCGGGCGCGCGCCGCCTCGTGGTCGACGATCGGGCGCGGATAAGTCTCTCCCAGGGTGATGCCCGCCGCCGCCAGCTCCAGCGGCGGCGCCGTCCATGGCGCGTGCAGCGCCGGGGCGGCCAGGCCGGCGAGCGGTGGCAGGTAGCGGCGGATGAACTCGCCTTGCGCATCGAAGCGCCGGCTCTGCGTCACCGGGTTGAAGATCCGGAACCACGGCTGCGCGTCGCAGCCGGTGGAAGCCGCCCACTGCCAGCCGCCGTTGTTGGCGGCCAAGTCGTAATCGAGGAGGTGTTCGGCGAAGTGGCGCTCGCCGCGGCGCCAGTCGATCCCCAGGTCCTTGACCAGGAAGCTCGCCGTCACCATGCGCAGCCGGTTGTGCATGAAGCCGGTGCGGCGCAGCTGCGTCATCGCGGCATCCACCAGCGGATAGCCGGTGCGGCCCTCGGCCCAGGCGGCGAATGCCTCGTCGGCCTGCGGCCCTTGCTCCCACTCGACGGCGTCGTAAGCCGGCTTGAAGCTGCGGTGCTCGCCGGACGGCGGGGCGACGCGGGGGAAGTTGGCCAGGATCTGGAGGTAGAAATCGCGCCAGATCAGTTCGTCGAGCCAGCTGGCCGCGCCTGCGCCGCCCGCCTGGGCGACGGGGTAGGCGCGGCGGGCCAGCTCGCGGACCGACACGGTGCCAAAGCGCAGGTCAACGCTCAGCCCGCTGGTGGCCTCGAGCGCCGGAAAGTCGCGGTCGGCATGGTAACGGTCGATCCGCGCGACGAAGGCGTCGAGCCGCGCGGCGCCACCGCGCCAGCCGCAGCCGACGCCGAGCTCGGGCAGGTTGGTCGGCCGGAAGCCGAGGTCCTGCAGGGTCGGCACCGCGTGGCGGTGCCGCGGCGGGCGGGCCGCCAGCACGCCGGCCCGGGCGGCCGCGGGATGCGGCGCCAGGTCCGCGGCCTGCACTTTCGCCAGCCAGGCGTTGCGGTACGGTGTGAAGACGGTGTAGGGGGCGCCGGCACGGGTGAGCAAGTCCTGGCGGGCGAAGATCGAATGGTCCTTGAAGTCGCGCCATCCGATTCCCGAGCCGGCGAGGCCGGTCCGCACCCGCTCGTCGCGGGCCAGCGCCGCCGGCTCGTCATCGCGGTTGGCAAAGACGCACTGCACGCCCAGTTCCTGCGCGAGCCGGGGAATCGCCTCGGCCGCGTCGCCATGCAGCACGACCAGGCCGCCGTCCGGCGTCGCGGCGAGCTCGCGCAGCCGCTCGTCGAGCTGGACCAGCGAATCGCGGATGAACTCGACGCGCCGGTCCTGGCGCGGCAGCGGATCGAGAATGGCCCGGTCGAACACGAAGACGCAGTGCAGACGCTCGCAGGATCGCAGCGCCTGCGCCAGTGCGGCGTTGTCGTGGGCGCGCAGGTCGCGCCGGAACCACATGAGGCCCGAGGGAATGGAGGACATCCTTGATCTGTGCGCGGCGGCGGTCTTTGGGGAAACCGGCCATTCTCCGGCAGCATTTTGTCGTGCTCGCGCTAAAATCGCCCCATGCCTGCCGATGGTCCCGCGATGAATCTGACGCATCACTTCCTGATCGCGATGCCGGGCATGGAAGACCAGTCCTTTGCCGGCAGCGTGGTGTACCTGTGCGAGCACAGCGAACGCGGCGCGCTCGGGCTGGTCATCAACAAGCCCAGCGACATCGACCTGCGGCGGCTCTTCGACAAGGTCGACCTGCCGCTCGGCCGCCCCGACTTGCAGCGCACCCCGGTGTTCCAGGGCGGCCCGGTGCAGACCGAGCGTGGCTTCGTGCTGCACGAGGCCGTCCTCGCCAGCACCCAGGCGCCCGAAGAGCCGGTCTACGCATCGACCATGACCATCCCCGGCGGCCTCGAAATGACGACGTCCAAGGACGTGCTGGAGGCGCTGTCGACCGGCGCCGGTCCGCGCAAGGTGCTGGTGTCGCTCGGGTACTCCGCCTGGGGCGAAGGCCAGCTCGAGTCCGAGCTGGCCGAGAACAGCTGGCTCACGGTGGCGGCGGACCCGGTCGTCATCTTCGATACGCCGGTGGAGAAGCGCTACGAGAAGGCGCTGTCGCTGCTCGGGCTGCAGGCGTGGATGCTCTCTCCGGCGGCGGGCCACGCATGACGCGCTGCGCGCCGCACCGGGCGGAGTCCGCAGCATGAGCCTGGCGGCCGTGCCCGACGTACCTCCCCAGCTTCGCACTTTTCTCGCTTTCGATTACGGCCTCAAGCGCACCGGCGTCGCGGTGGGCAACCGCCTGCTGCGGACGGCGACGCCGCAGCCGACCATTCGCGCCGAAGGGGCGGCGGCGCGGATGGCGCAGGTCGAGGCGCGGGTGCGCGAGTGGCAGCCCGACGCGCTGGTGGTCGGCGTGCCGCTGCATCCCGACGGCGCGAGCCACGAGAATACGGCGCGCGCGCAGAAGTTCGCCCGCCAGCTGCGCGGCCGGCTCGGGCTGCCGGTCTACGAGGTGGACGAGCGCTACAGCACCACCGAGGCACTGGCCGATGGCCGCGGCGGCGACGCCGATGCCGGGGCCGCCTGCATCATTCTTGAACAATTCTTGAGGAGCTTGCCGTGAGCACATCGAAGGAGGGACGGCCAGCCGTGGCCGGGGCCCTGACGCTGGATGCGGAGGCGCTGTACCGCGAGCTGTCGCGCGGGGTGCAGCAGTTGCGCGGCCGGGACGGCCGCCTGGTCGGGATCACGTCGGGCGGCGCCTGGCTGGCCGAACGCATGCACCGGGACCTGGGACTGGCCGGCGACGCCAGCGTGATTTCCTCGGCCATGCATCGGGACGACTTCGCCAAGCGCGGCCTGGCCGGCGCCGGGCACCAGACCCATCTCACGTTCGACGTGAACGACGCCCACATCATCCTGCTCGACGACGTGCTGTACACCGGACGCACGATCCGGGCGGTGCTCAACGAACTGTTCGACTACGGCCGACCGGCCAGCGTGAAACTGGCGGTGCTGGTGGACCGCGGCGGGCGCGAGCTGCCGGTCGGTGCCGACTTCGCGGCGGCGCGTGTTGCCTTGCCCGACACCCAGTCGCTGGCCCTCGCGCGCGACGCGGCGGGGCGCTTCAGTTTCCAGGTCGAGGAGCAATGACCATGCTCTCCAGGCGCAACCCGCAACTGAACAAGCACGGTGAACTGGTTCACCTGCTCTCCATCGAGGGGCTGCCGCGCAGCCTCCTCGCCCACATCCTCGACACCGCCGCCAGCTTCGTCAGCGTGAGCGACCGCGAGGTCAAGAAGGTGCCGCTGCTGCGCGGCAAGAGCGTCTTCAACCTGTTCTTCGAGAACTCGACGCGCACCCGCACGACCTTCGAGATCGCCGCCACCCGCCTGTCGGCCGACGTGATCAACCTGGACATCGCCCGCTCCTCGTCGTCCAAGGGCGAGTCGCTGCTCGATACCATCTCGAACCTGTCGGCCATGGCCGCGGACCTTTTCGTGGTGAGGCACAGCGAATCGGGGGCGCCTTACCTGATCGCGCAGCATGTGGCGCCGCACGTGCACGTGATCAACGCCGGCGACGGGCGCCACGCGCACCCCACGCAAGGGCTGCTGGACATGTACACCATCCGGCACTACAAGAAGGACTTCACCAACCTCACCGTGGCGATCGTCGGCGACGTTCTGCACTCGCGGGTCGCCCGCTCCGACATCCACGCCCTCACGACGCTCGGCTGCCCCGAGGTGCGGGTGGTGGGGCCGAAGACCCTGGTGCCCTCCGACCTGGCCCCGATGGGCGTGCGGGTGTGCCACTCGCTCGAGGAAGGCATCCGCGGCTGCGACGTGATCATCATGCTGCGCCTGCAGAACGAGCGAATGAGCGGCGCGCTGCTGCCGTCGTCGCAGGAGTTCTTCAAGAGCTACGGGCTCACGCCGGAGAAGCTGCAACTGGCCAAGCCGGACGCGATCGTGATGCACCCGGGGCCGATCAACCGCGGCGTCGAAATCGATTCGGCGGTCGCCGACGGCAAGCAGAGCGTCATCCTGCCGCAGGTGACGTTCGGGATCGCCGTTCGCATGGCGGTGATGAGCATCGTGGCGGGGACGGAAGCATCATGAAGATCCTGATCAGGAACGGCCGCGTCGTCGACCCGGCATCGAACTGCGACCGCACGGCCGATATCGCCATCGCCGCGGGGCGCATCCTCGCGATCGGCGGCATCCCCGCCGGCTTCGCCCCGACCAAGGTGATCGACGCGACGGGCTGCCTCGTAGTGCCGGGGCTGGTGGACCTTTCGGTCCGGCTCGGCGAGCCCGGCTTCGAGCACGAGGGCATGCTGGAAAGCGAGATGGCCGCGGCGGTGGCCGGCGGCGTGACCAGCGTCGTCTGTCCACCCGACACCGACCCCGTGCTCGACGAGCCGGGGCTGGTCGACATGCTCAAGTACCGCTCGGAGAAGCTGCACCAGGCGCGTGTGTTCCCGCTCGGCGCGCTGACACGCCGGCTGGAAGGCGAAGTCCTCACCGAGATGATGGAACTCACCGAGTCCGGTTGCGTGGGCTTTGGCCAGGCCGAAGTGCCGCTGGCCAACACCCAGGTGCTGCAGCGGGCGCTGCAGTACGCGTCGACCTACGGTTATTGCGTCTGGCTGCGGCCGCAGGAGCTGCATCTCGGGCGCGGCGTCGCCGCCAGCGGGGCGCTCGCGACGCGGCTCGGGCTGCCGGGCGTCCCGGTCGCGGCCGAGACGATCGCGCTGCACACCATCCTCGAACTGATGGCGGCGACCGGCGCGCGGGTGCACCTGTGCCGCATCAGCAGTGCGGCCGGCGTCGCCCTGGTGCGCCAGGCCAAGGACCGCGGCCTGGCCGTGACCTGCGACGTCAGCATCAACTCGCTGCATCTCACCGACGTCGACATCGGCTACTTCGACAGCCGTATGCGGCTCAATCCGCCGCTGCGCCAGCAGCGCGATCGCGACGCGCTGCGCCAGGCGCTGGCCGACGGCACCATCGACGCGCTGGTGTCCGACCACACGCCGGTGAGCGAGGACGCCAAGACCCTGCCGTTCGCCGAGGCCGAGCCCGGCGCCACCGGCCTCGAGCTGCTGCTGGGGCTGGCCCTCAAGTGGGGCCAGGAGAGCGGGCTGGCGCTGCCGCGCGTGCTGGCCGTGCTCACCAGCGAGCCGGCCCGCGTCCTGGGCGGCGCGCTGGGCACCTTGCAGGCCAGCGTCGGCAAGATCGTGGAGGGCGGCGTCGCCGACCTGTGCGTCTTCGATCCTCAGGCGCACTGGACCGTCGACGCCGGCTCGCTGCGCAGCCAGGCGAAGCACACGCCGTTCTCGGGCTACGAACTGCCGGCGCGGGTGCGTTGCACGATCGCCGCCGGCAACGTCGCCCACGAGGCCTGGGACCGCGCCTGACCGCATGAACGCATTGCGCGCCGCGTGGCGGCTGTGGCGCGCGGTGCTGCACGCGCTGCGCGGCCTCGCCACGATCACGTTCCTGTTCCCGCGCATGAGCGACGGGGAGCGCGAGGCGCGGGTGCAGGCGTGGTCGCTGCGGATGCTGGCGTTGCTCAACGTGCGGCTCGAACTGCGCGGCGAGCCGCCGCGATCCGGCCCGGTGCTGCTGGTGGCGAACCACATCTCGTGGCTCGACATCCTGGTGATGCACGCGGCGCGCTACTGCCGCTTCGTGTCGAAGGCGGACGTCAGGCGCTGGCCCCTGATCGGCACTCTGGCGACCGGCGGCGGCACGATCTACATCGAACGCGAGTCGCGGCGCGACGCGATGCGCGTCGTGCACGCCATGGCGGACAGCCTCAAGCGCGGCGAGGTCGTCGCCGTCTTTCCGGAGGGCACCACCAGCGACGGCATCACGCTGCTGCCGTTCCACGGCAACCTGATCCAGGCGGCGATTTCCGCGCACGCGCCGGCGCAGCCGGTGGGACTCGCGTTCATCGATGCGAAGACCCGCGCCGTGAGCCACTCGCCTTCGTACGTCGGCGACGAGACGCTGCTCGGGTCGGTGTGGCGCACGGTGAGCGGGCCACCGCTGGTGGCCGTGGTGCACTACGGCGAGCCGCAGCACGCGCTGGGGCGCGGGCGCCGCGAGTGGGCGGCGGACCTCCGGTCAGTGGTCGCCGCGCTGCGCGACGGCTGAATCCACAGCCAGCCGCTCCGGCAGGATCTTGCACGGCAGCTGGCACAGCTCGTTGCCGTTCAACGGGCAGGTGCGATTGAACGTGACCACGTGGTCGACCTCGGCGCGGATGCCGATCCACTCGCCGATGTGGTGGTCGTGGTGGCTCGGCACGTGCGCCATCACGATCTGGCCGCTCGCCAGTCGCAGGGTGTAGAGAAACTCGGAACCGCGGAACGACTTGCGCAGGATCTCGGCCTTCACCGGCGCCGCGTCGTCGTGCACGATGTCGTCGGCCCGCAGCAGCACGTCGCACTGGCCGCCGACGAACGCGCAGGGCAGCGGGCATTCGGCCATGTCGGTCAGTTCGCCCAGCGGCGTCTCCACGACCACCTGGTTCTCCACCTCGCGCAAGGTGGCCGGCGCGAACACGCCGTGCCCGATGAAGTCGGCCACGAAGCGGGTGGCCGGGCGGTGGTACAAGGTGTAGGCGTCGTCCCACTGGTGCAGCCTGGCCTCGTGCATGACGCCGATGGCGTCGCCGATCGCAAAGGCTTCCATCTGGTCGTGCGTCACGAACAACGCGGTGGTCTGCGCCTCCTTCAGGATGCTGCGCACCTCGTGGGCAAGCCGCTCGCGCAGGTCGACGTCAAGGTTGGAAAACGGCTCGTCCAGCAGCAGCAGCTGGGGCTGCGGGGCCAGCGCCCGCGCCAGCGCGACGCGCTGCTGCTGCCCGCCGGAGAGTTCGTGGGGGAAGCGGCGCTCGATCCCGGCGAGGCCGACCAGTTCCAGCGACTGGGCGACACGCGACGCGCGCTCGGCGCGGGGCAGGTGCTCGATGCCGAAGCCGACGTTGCGCCCGACGTCCAGGTGCGGGAACAGCGCATAGTCCTGGAACACCATGCCGATGCGCCTGGCCTCCGCGGGCACGTGCACGCCGGCCGAGCCCACCAGCGCGCCCCCGATGCGGATCTCGCCGGCGCTCGCACGTTCCAGGCCCGCGATCGCGCGCAGCAAGGTGGTCTTGCCGCAACCCGAGGGGCCGATCAGGACGCCGATGTCGCCCGCGGCCAGCCCGAAGGAGACGTCTTCCACCGCCGGTTGCGGCCGGCCCCCGTACTGGACCCGCAGTTGCGAGACTTCAACGAACATGTCATCGATTCTAGATAATTACAATTCTCATTTCGTCCAATCGGACTTCCCTCCCTCCTTGCCCTCGCCGTGCGCCGGCTCCAAGACTCCATGTTGCTGCTGGTTGCCGGCCTGCTGGTGCTGCCGGTGCTCGCGATCGTGGGTTCCTGGCTGCAATGGGACCGCGTCAGCGCCCAGGTGCTGGGCGAGATGGCACGGACGGTGCTGCCGGCCTATGCCGCCACCAGCATCGGCTTGTGCCTGGTGGTCGGCGCCGGCGTCGCCCTGGTCGGCGGGGCCGGCGCGGCGGCGGTGACCCTGTTCGACTTCCCCGGCCGCCGCACCTTCGAATGGGCGCTCCTGCTGCCGCTGGCGATGCCCGCGTACGTGGTGGCTTACGCATACACCGACTACCTGCAGTTCAGCGGGCCGTTCCAGACCTGGCTGCGGGCGGCGACCGGCCTCGAAGGCAGGGTGTTCCCCGAAGTGCGCAGCGAAGGCGGTGCCGCATTCGTCTTCGTCTTCACGCTCTATCCATATGTCTACCTGCTGGCCCGCACCGCGCTGGTGGAGCGGGCCGGGCACCTGATGGAGGCCGCCCGCCTGCTGGGCGCGCCCCTGCGGCGGCGCATCCGCAGCATCGCGTTTCCGCTGGCACGACCGGCCGTCGCGGCCGGCGTCGCGCTGGCGCTGATGGAGACGCTGGCCGATTACGGCGTGTCCAGCTACTTCGGCATCCAGACCTTCACCGCCGGCATCTACAAGGCGTGGCTCGCCATGGACAACCGCATCGCGGCCGCCCAGCTCGCCACCGTGCTGCTGTTGCTGGTGGCGCTGTTGCTCGCGCTCGAACGGCGCGCCCAGCGCCGGCTGCGCTTCGTCTCGGCGCGCGGCGGGCGGGCCGGCTCCGCGGAAAACCGGCCCGTGGCGCTGACTGGCGGTCGCCTCGTGCTGGCGTGGATCGTCTGCGGCGTGCCGGTCCTGATGGGATTCGTTCTCCCGGTGCTGTTCATGCTGCGCCCGCTCGCTGCAGACTGGTCGGTGCTGCCCTGGGACCGTTTCGTCGAGTGGGCGTTCAACAGCGTTCGGCTGGGGGCGATCAGCGCCGCTCTGGCCGTGCTGCTTGCCACGCTGCTTGCCTTCAGCCTGCGGCGTTCACCCGACGCGGTGACGCGCGGCGTGGTGCAGCTGGCGGCGCTCGGTTATGCCGTCCCTGGCGCGGTGATCGTCGTGGGGCTGCTGCTGCCGGTGGGCTGGCTGCAGGCGACGATTCCGCAGGCGGGGCTGGGCGCCCTGGTGACCGCCACGGTCCTCGGCGTGGTGTGGGCGTACCTCGTGCGCTTCGTCTCCGTGGCGCTGCAGTCGCTGCAAAGCGGCTATTCGCGCATTCCGGGCAGCCTCGACGACAGCGCCCGCATGCTGGGTGCGGCCGGTTTCGGCCTGCTGGCGCGCGTGCACTGGCCGCTGCTGCGGCGCTCGGCAACCGCCGCCTCGCTGCTGGTATTCGTGGACGTGATGAAGGAACTGCCGGCGACGCTGGTGCTGCGCCCCTTCGACACCGACACGCTGGCCGTGGTCGCCTACCAGCTCGCGCGCGACGAGCGGCTGGGCGAGGCGGCGCTGCCCTCGCTGGCGCTGGTGCTGGTGGGCCTGATTCCGGTGGTGCTGCTCAGTCGCACGCTGCGCAATCCGCCGTCGTAGCAGCAAGGCCGGTCAGAGCTCGTCGCCCCACTCGGACCGGTTGACGGCCGGCTTGCGGTAGACGACTTCGCCGGTGGGCACGTGGACCACCCTGATCTCCTGGCCCGACGGTTTGGTCACGCTCTTGGCCGCCATGGCGACGGCCAGGTCGCGGTTGCTGAAGAAGTACTGCTGGCTGCCGGCGGCGGGCCACAGCCGGCCGGTGATCGGGTGATTGCTCTCGACGCGGAAATCGGCTGGCGACATGGGAGCCCCCTGGCTGTCTGCTGGCTGGAATCGGTTCGTCCGGACCATGCTAAGCATCCAGCTCCCGGGCGGGGGACCGCCCTTGCAAACTGCCCGTCACAGGTGTCTCCGGATGTAATGTTGCGTTGCAGCAGGTTACGCATGGCGGCTCTTGACGGGTGGCGGCGGGGCCCTTGCGGCGTGCTGGCTAAGATCGCTCAGCCATTTCACTGACGGAGAAAGGATCCCGTTGCTCTCGAAGCTGGTGATCGCGGCCATTTCGCCGCTGGGGACGGCGTTGCTGCTGGGGCTGGCGGGACTGGCGCTGGCCACCGGCGCATCCGCAGTGCGACGACGCGCCGGGCTGCTGCTGATCGCCGGCGCACTGGGCTGGCTGGCGATCTGGTCTCTGCCGGTCGCCAGCGACGGGTTGCGCGGCTGGCTGGAGGAAGCCGCAGGGTCGCGCGCGGTCGAAGCGTTGCCGCCTGCGCAGGCCCTCGTGGTGCTGGGCGGCAGCATCCGCGGAGCAAGGCTGCCACGACGGCCCTACCCGGACCTGGGCGCGTCCGCCGACCGCCTGTGGCACGCGGCGCGCCTGCACCGCGCGGCGAAGGCGCCGCTGCTGGTGCTGTCCGGCGGCACCGTGCACGAAGGCGAAGCGCCCGAGGCGCAGGTCATGCGCCTGTTCCTCGTCGAGCTGGGCGTGCCCCCCGCGGCAATGGTGCTGGAGCCCGCAAGCGTGACCACGGCCGAGAACGCCGCCTTCTCGGCCCGGCTGCTGCGGCAGCGCGGCATCCGGCAGGTGCTGCTGGTCACGTCGGCGCTGCACATGCGGCGTGCCCGTGCGCTGTTCGAGCGCGAAGGCATTGGAGTGATCCCGGCGCCGACCGACCATGAGATCGTGGACCGCCCGTTCAGGCTGCTCGACATGGTCCCGGATGCGGAGGCGCTGGAAGGCAGCGGCCGGGCGATCAAGGAGATCGTGGGGGCGTGGGCGGGGCGGTGAATGGGCGGGGCTATCCGCCGCCGGGCAGCAGGCCGTTGCGCAGCGCGTAGCGGGCGAGGCTCGCGACGTCATTGAGCTCCAGGCGGCTCATGATGCGTCCGCGGTGGACGTCGACGGTCTTGGAGCTCAGGCCGAGGTCGCCGGCGATCTCCCTGCTGGAACGTCCCTGGGCGAGCAGCGTGAGGATCTGCACCTGCCGCGGGGTCAGTGGCTGGTCCGCGGCGGGCTGTGGCTGATCCAGGAGCCGTTGCGCCACCAGGGGGCTGTAGTAGAAGCCGCGCGTCATGACGCTGCGCACCGCATGTTCCAGTTCGTACGAGGGCGCCCTCTTCATCAGGTAGCCGCACGCGCCGCTGCTGATGGCGTGCTTGACGGCATCGATGGTCTCGTCCGCCGAGAGCGCCAGCAGGCGCACGTGCGGGTAGCGCCGGTGGATCTCGGCGATCGCACCAAACGCATCGGGGCCGGGCATGCACACTTCGGTGATGGCCAGGTCTGGGTGTGCAAGCTCCACCAGCGCGACGAGTTCGGCGCCGGTAGCGGCTTCTCCCACCACCTCGAAGCCGGTGACCGTGGACAGCAACGCCCCGATCGCGGCACGGACCATCGCGTAGCGGTCGGCGAGCACCACCCGCCACGGGCCAGCGCCGGCCGTGGGCGCTTCATCGCGTGCGCCTGTCAGCGGCCCGCCGCGCGGCGAGGGGTCACTGGACGGTACGGAAATAACCACGCCTCACAAAGGGTTTGTGCAAACCCTTTTGTTTAGGTGTTCGGTGGCTAATTGCTGCTAGGGGAAACCCTGGTTTTCCGGGGGGCGACGACCCGGCAGCCTCATGGCGCCCCCGGCGGGAATCGAACCCACATCTAGCGCTTAGGAGGCGCTCGTTCTATCCATTGAACTACGGCGGCCGAGAGTGCGCCCATTGTAATGGCGCACTGGCGGCCGCCGTTCGGCCGGATGTGGGCTCCCCCATCCCCCGCCTTCCCCCTCCAGGAGGGGGAAAGGAGCCAGACACGGAGGGCTATTTCGACAGCAGGCGCATCGCCTCTTCGAGGCCCTTGATCGTGAGCGGATACATGCGATGGTTCATCAGCTGCTGGATCACGCTGATGCTCTGGCGGTACTGCCACACGCCCTGCGGCTCGGGATTGATCCAGGCGAACTTGGGGAAGGCGTTCGTCAGGCGCTGGAGCCACTCGACCCCGGCTTCCTCGTTGTTGTATTCGACGCTGCCCCCCGGCTGCAGGATCTCGTACGGACTCATCGTCGCGTCGCCGACGAAGATCAGCTTGTAGTCCTTGTTGTACTTGCGGATGATGTCCCAGGTCGGGAACTTCTCCGAGAAGCGGCGACGGTTGTTCTTCCACATGAAGTCGTAGACGCAGTTGTGGAAATAGTAGAACTCGAGGTGCTTGAATTCGGCCTTGGCCGCCGAGAACATCTCCTCGACACGGTGGATGTGTTCGTCCATCGTGCCGCCGACGTCCATCAGCAGCAGGATCTTCACGTTGTTGTGCCGCTCCGGCACCATCTTGATGTCCAGGTACCCGGCGTTCGCGGCCGTCGAGCGGATCGTGTCGTCGAGATCCAGTTCCTCGTCGGAGCCTTCGCGGGCGAACTTGCGCAGGCGCCGCAACGCGACCTTGATGTTGCGCGTGCCCAGTTCCTGCGAGTCGTCGTAGTCCTTGTAGGCGCGCTGGTCCCACACCTTCACCGCGCTGCGGTTGCGTCCCTTGTCCTGGCCGATCCGGATGCCCTGCGGATTGAAGCCGTACGCGCCGAACGGCGAGGTGCCGCCGGTGCCTATCATCTTGCTGCCGCCCTCGTGCCGCTCCTTCTGCTCCTCGAAGCGCTTCTTCAGCGTCTCCATGAGCTCGTCCCAGCCCATCTTCTCGATCTTCGCCTTCTCCTCGGGCGAGAGTTCGAGTTCAAGGTTCTTGCGCAGCCACTCGAGCGGGATGTCCTTGGTGAAGTCGGCCACCATTTCCACGCCCTTGAAGTAGGCGGCGAACGCGCGATCGAACTTGTCGTAGTGCTTCTCGTCCTTCACCAGCGCCGTGCGGCTCAGGTAATAGAAGTCGTCGACGCTGTACGCGCCGTCGCTTTGCGGCCCCACCACGCCGGCCTTGAGCGCCTCGACCAGCGTCAGGTATTCCTTGACCGAAACCGGCAGCTTGGCGCTGCGCAGCGTGTAGAAGAAGTCGATCAGCATGGCGATGCCTCACGCGGGCGGGCGAGCTGGTATTCGAGGTGCGCCTTCACCTCCGGCCATTCCCCGGCGGCAAGGCTGTACATCACCGTGTCGCGCACGGTGCCGTCCCGGCGCAGCGCGTGGTGCCGCAGCACGCCGTCCCTGCGGGCGCCGAGCCGCTCGATCGCACGCTGGCTGGCGAAGTTGAAGTTGTCCGTGCGCCAGCCGACCAGCTGCGCCCCGAGCATTTCGAAGGCGTGCGTCAGCAGCAGGAGCTTGCACGTGGTGTTCACGTGCGAACGTTGCCACTGCCTCGCATACCACGTGTAACCGATTTCCAGCCGCTCGACCGCCGGCACGATGTCGTGGTAGCGGGTGCTGCCGATGACGGCGCCGGTCGCGGCGTCGAGCACGGCGAAGGGGAGCATGTGCCCGTCCGCCAGGCCCTTCAACGCGGCGGCCACGTAAGCGGCCGTCTCGCCCGGCGCGGGAACCGAGGTCACCCGCAGCGTCCACAGCTCGCCGTCGCGCGCGGCGGCTTCCAGCCCGGCGACGTGGTGCGGCGTGAGCGGCTCCAGCCGCACCGCACTGGACGACAAGGTGACCGGCTCCGGCTTCTTCATCGCGGCCCCTGGGCTTTCGCGCTCACCGGTTGTGGCGCTGCATGAAGACCAGCTTTTCGAACAGCGTGACGTCCTGCTCGTTCTTCAGCAACGCGCCCACCAGCGGCGGCACTGCGACCTTCTCGTCCTTCGTCTGCAGCGCCTCGAGCGGGATGTCCTCGGCCACCAGCAGCTTCAGCCAGTCGAGCAGCTCGCTGGTGGACGGCTTCTTCTTGAGGCCCGGCAGGTTGCGCACGTCGTAGAAGGTCTTCATCGCCGACGTCAGCAAATCCTTCTTCAGTCCGGGGAAGTGCACGTCCACGATCTGCTTCATCGTGTCGGCGTCCGGGAACTTGATGTAGTGGAAGAAGCAGCGGCGCAGGAAGGCGTCGGGCAGTTCCTTCTCGTTGTTGGACGTGATGAACACCAGCGGCCGGTGTTTCGCCTTGACCAGCTCGCGCGTCTCGTAGACGTAGAACTCCATCCGGTCCAGCTCGCGCAGCAGGTCGTTCGGGAATTCGATGTCGGCCTTGTCGATCTCGTCGATCAGCAGCGCCACCGGCCGGTCGGCCGTGAAGGCCTGCCACAGCACGCCCTTGACGATGTAGTTGTGGATGTCCTTCACCCGCTCGTCGCCGAGTTGCGAGTCGCGCAGGCGGCTGACGGCGTCGTACTCGTACAGCCCCTGTTGCGCCTTGGTGGTGGACTTGATGTGCCACTGCAGCAGCGGGATGTTGAGCGCTTGCGCGACCTCCTCGGCGAGCATGGTCTTGCCGGTGCCGGGCTCGCCCTTCACGAGGAGCGGGCGTTTCAGGGTGATCGCCGCGTTCACCGCCAGCATCAGGTCCTGGGTGGCGACGTAGTTCTGGGAGCCTTGGAACTTCATGGGAAGAAATCCGGGGGGAATGGGCGGAAAAGCCGCGTGGCTATACTCAAAAGTTCATTTCTAGAACTCTTTCAGGGATTTTGCTCGCAAAATGAAGCCGTTGTTCACCGCGTTCCTCGCCCTGGGTGTCGCTTGCGCGACCGGGCTGGCCCACTCGCAGGCCACGAACCCCGCCGGCGCCCCCGCGCAGCAGCCAGCCGCGGCTGCCGCCGGGGCCGGAAGCGCCACCAGCATCGAGGCGAAGGTCGCCATGTGCATGGGATGCCACAACATCCGCGGCTACCAGGCAAGCTTTCCCGAGGTGCACAAGGTACCGATGATCGCCGGGCAGAGTGCCAAGTACATCGCGGCCGCGCTCAACGCGTACAAGAACGGCGACCGCAAGCACCCCACCATGCGCGGGATCGCGGTGAGCCTCACCGAGCAGGACATCGCGACGATCTCGGGCTACTACGAATCGCTGCCGAAGGAGGTGAAGCCGCTCGGCGACAAGCCCGGCCGCGAACCGAATGCCCAGGTGGCGGGGCTGCTGCAGAAGGCGGCCTGCGCCTCGTGCCACGGCGCCAACTACTCCAAGCCGATCGATCCGAGCTATCCCAAGCTCGCCGGCCAGCATGCGGATTACCTGTTCGTCGCACTGAAGGCGTACAAGGCGGAGAACAATCCGGCGGTCGGACGCAACAACGGCGTCATGGGCGCGATCGCCAAGCAGTTCAGCAACGCCGAACTCAAGGTCATCGCCAACTACATGGCCTCCCTGGACAGCGAACTGCGGGTGCATCCCGAGCCGCGGTTCCGCTGAGCGCTCGTTCCCAGGCAAAGCCCCGCGAAGCGGGGCTTTGTTCTTCTGTCGCCGCGATCAGTCGCTGGTGGCGCGGCGCTGCACGCAGGCAATGTAGGCGTCGCCGTCCGGCGGCCGTCCCGAACGCTGGCTCTCCCACAGCATCTGGCCGAGGCACTCCATCGCCTCGTGATGCGCGTCGTGCAGGGAGTTGCGCCGGGCCGCCAGCAGTTCCACGGCCTGGCGGATGCCGCGCGGCTGGTCGATCGAGCACTGCTCGCTGATCGACAGGTGCATGGCCAGGTGCAGGAACGGATTGGTGCGGCCGTCCTGGCCGTCGTAGGCGCGGGCCACGGCGCCTTCCGCGTCCGTCATCTCCGGGTGGTATTCGGGATGCTCCTGGAGCCACTGTCCGGCCAGGGTTTCCAGCGCATCCATCGGCTGTCCGGCCTGGGCCTTGGTGTGCACGGCGCAGAAGAACCGGCGCACGTCCGCTTGCGAGGGATTGAACATCCTGCCAGCGTAGCACGCGCGACTGGCGCCGCCGGCAGCGGGTCCTAGAATGCCTTGCCCGTCCCCCTGCGCAGCATCACACGCGCCACCACAGGAGCCTCCCCATGACCCGACAAGCCTTCATCTGCGACGCCATCCGCACGCCGTTCGGCCGCTACGGCGGGGCGCTGTCGTCGGTGCGCACCGACGACCTGGCCGCCATCCCGCTCAAGGCGCTGATGGCGCGCAACCCCAAGGTCGACTGGCAGGCCGTCACCGACGTCATCTTCGGCTGCGCCAACCAGGCCGGCGAGGACAACCGCAACGTCGCCCACATGGCCTCGCTGCTGGCCGGACTGCCGGTGGAAGTGCCAGGCGCCACCGTCAACCGCCTGTGCGGCTCCGGGCTGGACGCGGTGGGCACGGCAGCGCGCGCCATCAAGGCCGGCGAAGCCACCATGATGATCGCCGGCGGCGTCGAGAGCATGAGCCGGGCACCGTTCGTCATGCCCAAGGCCGACAGCGCCTTCGCGCGCAACAACGCGGTGTACGACACCACCATCGGCTGGCGCTTCGTCAACAAGCTGATGAAGGAGAAGTACGGCATCGACGCCATGCCCGAGACGGCCGAGAACGTGGCGGCCGACTACAAGATCGAGCGCGAGGCGCAGGACCGCATGGCCCTGGCCAGCCAGTTGAAGGCCGTGGCGGCCCAGCAGGCCGGGTTCTTCGAAGGCGAGATCACGCCCGTCACCATTGCCCAGAAGAAGGGCGATCCGATCGTGGTCAGCCGCGACGAGCATCCGCGCGAGACCAGCCTGGAGGCGCTGGCCAGGCTTAAGCCGATCGTCAGGCCCGACGGCACGGTGACCGCCGGCAACGCCAGCGGCGTCAACGACGGCTCGTGCGCGCTGCTGCTGGCCGACGAGGCGAGCGCCGCCAGACACGGCCTGACGCCCAGGGCGCGCATCGTCGGCATGGCCACGGCCGGCGTGGCACCGCGCGTCATGGGCATCGGCCCGGCGCCGGCGACGCAGAAAGTGCTGGCCCTCACCGGAATCAAGCTCGAGCAGATCGACGTCATCGAGCTCAACGAGGCGTTTGCCGCGCAAGGCATCGCCGTCTTGCGCCTGCTGGGCCTGAAGGACGACGACGCGCGCGTCAATCCCAACGGCGGCGCGATCGCGCTGGGCCATCCGCTGGGCGCCTCTGGCGCGCGGCTGGCGACCACCGCCGTCAACCAGTTGCACCGCACCGGCGGGCGCTACGCGCTGTGCACCATGTGCATAGGCGTGTGGCAGGGCATCGCGGTGATCCTCGAGCGCGTCTGAGCGGCGTCAGCGCGCCGCTCGCTCCTGCTCCTCCTCGCGCTGACGCGCAAGGCTCGCGGCGCGCTCGACGGCCAGCTGTTCCTGCAGCTGGCGCCGCGCCTGCCTGGTGACCGCGATCACCTTGGCGCGATCGGCGTGATGCGGGTACATCCGTTCGAACAGCTGGAGGTTGGCCCGGCGGAAGCGCATGGCCAGCATTCGCGCCTCGTGCGGCGCGAGGCCCAGCACCTCCAGTACCGTGCGTCCGCTGCGCAGGCTGGATTCGAACAGCTCACGCTCGACCTTGCGCACGCCGCGGTCCCGCAGTTCGTTCCAGTGCGTCACGTCGCGGGCTCGCGCCACGATTTCCAGCTGCGGGAAATGGGTCCGCGCCAGCTCGACGATCTCGAGCGACTGGCGCACGTCGTCGACGGCGACCACCAGCACCCTGGCCGTCGCGCCGCCCGCCGTGCGCAGCAGGTCCAGCCGCGTCGCATCGCCATAGAACACCTCGTAACCGAACGCGCGGGCGGTGGCGATCATGTCGGCGTCGTGGTCCAGCACGGTGGAGGCAATGCCTTGCGCCGCCAGCAGGCGGCCGACGATCTGCCCATAGCGGCCGAAGCCGGCGATGATCACCGGGGCTTGCTGCTGCTCGAGGATCTCCCCCGGCGCGGACGCCGGACGGGCGCCCCGCGTGCGCGGCATGCGATCGGCGATCACCAGCAGCACCGGGCTGAGCAGCATGGAGATCGCCACCACCGCGACCAGGAACGACGATGTCCTGGCCTGCAGCACGCCGCTGGCGGCCGCGGCCTGGAACACCACGAACGCGAACTCGCCGCCCTGGGCCAGCAACAGCACGAACACCGGCCGCTCCGGCGCGGGCAGCTCGATCCGGCGCGCCAGCAGCGCGATGACGATCGCCTTCACGGCCAGGAATCCAGCCACGGCGAGCGCCACGAGCGCCGGCGAAGCCAGCAGCACGCCGAAGTCGATGCTCATGCCCACGGCGATGAAGAACAGGCCGAGCAGCAATCCCTTGAACGGTTCGATGTCGGTTTCGAGTTCCGTCCGGTACTCGCTGTCGGCGAGCAGCACGCCGGCGAGGAAGGCGCCCAGCGCCATCGAGAGGCCGACGAACTGCATCAGCGCGGCCGTCGCGACCACCAGCAGCAAGGCGGCGGCCGTGAAGATTTCCGGCGTTCGGCTCCTGGCGATCCACCGCAGCAGCGGCCGCAGCAGGAGCCGCCCGCCGAGCACCACGGCGCCGACCACCGCCACGATCTTCGCCGCTGCCAGCCATCCGCCGCCGGCGACCAGGTGGGTCGCGGCGGTGGACTCGGCCAGCAGGGGCAGCAATGCCAGGATCGGGATCGCCGCGACGTCCTGGAACAGCAGGATCGACAACCCCGCCTGGCCGCTCATGGTGGGCAGCAGGTTGCGCTCGGCCATGACCTGCAGGGCGACGGCCGTGGACGACAGCGCCAGCCCCAGGGCGGCGACCAGGCCGATGCGCCACGACGCACCGGCCAGCAGCGTGGCCACGAGGAACAGCAGGGCGGCGCAGCCCAGCACCTGGACGCTGCCCCAGCCGAAGATGGAGCGGCGCAGGCTCCACAGCCGCCGCGGCTCCAGTTCGAGGCCGACCAGGAACAGCATCAGCACGACGCCGAGCTCGGCGAAGTGCAGGATGGCTTCGACGTTGCTCACGATGCCCAGGCCCCATGGCCCGAGCACGATGCCCGCTGCAAGGTAGCCGATGATCGAGCCCAGCCCCAGCGCGCGCGCCAGCGGCACGGCCACCACCGCGGCGGCAAGGTAGATCAGGCTGCTGGTGAGCCAGGCGGGCGCGTGTTCCATCACCGCCCCTGCGCGTCGTCCGCGGCGCCTGGCGCGGGCCGGTCGCCGGCCGGTACCTCGCAGGCCGGACACTGCGGCAGGTCCTCGAGTTCGCGCCAGCCCGGATAGGTGCGCAGCCGGTCTTCGAAGACCGCCACGTGCGCGGCCACGGCGGCGTCGCTCACCCTGCGGGCGCCGTGCAGCAGCAGCGGCGGCAGGAAGCGCATCCCGCACAGTGCCGCCGTCTGCTCGTAGGGCGGCAGGAAGGCGTCGAAGAAATGGCGGTTGTAGCCTTGGGGGTGATAGGAGCGCTCCGAACCGCCGGTGGTGGCCGCGAGCCAGAGATCCTTGCCGCGCAGGGCATCGCCGCCGGGACCGTAGGCCCACCCATACGCGAGAACCTCGTCCAGCCACAGCTTCTGCAGGGCCGGCATCGAATACCACTGCACCGGATGCAGGAGCACCACCAGCCCGGCGGCCGCGAGCAGAGCCCGTTCGGCGGCCGCGTCGATGTCGTAGTCGGGATAGGCGGCGTACAGGTCGTGCACGGCGGCGCCGGGTACGCGCTGCGCCGCGGCCAGCAGCTGGCGGTTGACGCGCGACTCGCGCCAGTTCGGGTGCGCCGCCAGCACCAGGATCCCGGGGCGGCTGCCGACGGTCGAGAACTCATCCATACGGGTACCATAGCGGCAGGCCGCGCTCCCGGCGGGAGCGTGCAACCTTGCAAAGGAGTCTGCCATGCCGATCGTGGTTGTCGCGAATCCGAAGGGCGGCGTCGGGAAGTCCACGATGGCCACCCAGATCGCCGGCTATTTCGCCAGCAAGGGCCGCTCGGTCATGCTGGGCGATGCCGACCGCCAGCAGTCGTCCCGGCTCTGGCTCGGGCTGCGTCCCGCCGCCGCCCGGCCGATCGGCACCTGGGAGGTGGGCAAGGGCAACGTCGCCAAACCGCCCAAGGGCACGACGCACGTCGTCCTGGACACGCCGGCCGGCATGCACGGGGGCATGTTGAAGGACGTGCTGCAGCTCGCCGACAAGGTGGTGGTGCCGCTGCAGCCGAGCGTGTTCGACATCTTCGCCACCCGCGCCTTCCTGGACGAGCTCGCCGCCAGCCGCAAGGCCGGGCGGCTGCAGGTCGGGATCGTCGGCATGCGGGTCGACGAGCGCACGATCGCCGCCGACAAGCTGCACGAGTTCGTCGACAGCCTCGGGCTCCCGGTGCTCGGCTTCCTGCGGCATACGCAGAACTACATCCATCTCGCGGCGCGCGGGCTGACGGTGTTCGACGTGGCGCCCGGCCGCGTCGAGCGCGACCTGGCGCAGTGGGAGAGCATCTGTCGCTGGCTGGACAATTGAGTGGCCCCGCCGCTTGCTACATTCGCGCGATGAAGACCTTCAACACCCTCGACGAGCTGCCTGCCTGCGTCGGCCAGGAAGTCGCCGTGAGCGACTGGCTGACCGTCACGCAGGAGCAGATCAACCTGTTCGCCCAGGCCACGGGCGACCACCAGTGGATCCACGTGGACGTCGAGAAGGCCAAGGCCGGTCCGTTCGGCGCGCCGATCGCGCATGGCTTCCTCACGCTTTCGCTGATCCCGAAGTTCTTCGAGACCTCGTTTCGCATCGAGAACTCGCGCATGGGCGTGAACTACGGACTGAACCGGGTGCGCTTCACGGCGCCGGTGCCGGTCGGCAGCCGCCTGCGCGGGCGCATGAAACTGGTGGAGTGCAAGCCGATCGAGGCCAATGGCATGCAGATGACCTGGGAAGTCACCGTCGAGCGCGAAGGCAGCGACCGGCCGGTCTGCATTGCCGAGTCGCTCAGCCGGCGCTATCCCTGAGGCATTGCCGCCGGAGCCGCGAACCCGTTCTGCCGCCAGGCCTCGAACACCGTCACGGCGACGGCGTTGGAGAGGTTGAGGCTGCGCTGGCCGGCCCGCATCGGCAGCCGCAGGCGCTGCCCGGGCACGAACCATTCCCGCACCGCCGGCTTCAGGCCAGCGGTCTCCGAGCCGAACACCAGCCAGTCGCCTGGCCGGAACTGCACCTCGTGCACGATGCGCTCGCCGCGCGTGGTCAGCGCGAACATGCGCTGCGGATCGGGCCGCATGGCCGCCAGGAAGGCATCCCAGTCGGCATGCCGGCGCACCTGCGCATACTCGTGATAGTCGAGGCCGGCGCGGCGCATGAGGCGGTCCTCCATCGAAAACCCGAGGGGCTCGACGAGGTGCAGCGCGCAGCCGGTGTTGGCGGCCAGCCGGATCACGTTGCCGGTGTTCGGCGGAATTTCGGGCTCGACCAGGACGATGTGGAACATGCCGCCATTGTCGCGGCCGGCTCACGCCGGCACGTCGGTGCGCGCCAGCACGACGGCGGCCACGTCGGCCGCGCCGGCCTGCCGCAGGGCCGCAGCCGCGCCGAACACCGACGCGCCGCTCGTCATCACGTCGTCGACGAGCACGACGCGCCTGGCGCGCACGCTGGCCTCCAGTGACGGCTCGACCGCGAACGCCCCCTTCACGTTGGCCAGGCGGCCGTCGCGGTCCAGCGCGGTCTGCGCCGGCGTATGCCGGATCCGCAGCAGCACGCCGGGGTTCGCCTTGTGCGAGTCGAGGCCGCGCGCGAGCAGCAACGCCTGGTTGAAGCCGCGCTCGGCCAGCCGCTCGCGCGACAGCGGCATCGGCACGACGACGTCGGCCTGGCGGATCGCGGCCTGCACGCCGGGGGCGCCGCGCATCAGCTCGGCGAACGTGCGGGCCCAGCCCGGCTGCCCATGGAACTTGAACTGCGTGATCAGCGCCGCCCAGGGGTAGCCGTAGCCGACGGTGGCGTGGCATGCGTCGATCGGGGGCGGCTCGCGCAGGCAGCGGCCGCAGTCGATCGTGCCCGGGGGCACCGGCAGTGCGCAACGGCGGCAGCGCGGCTGCGGCTGGCCGAAACGGGCTGCGCACGATTCGCAGACGGGCTGCGCCGGCCAGGCCCGGCAGACGGCGCACTGGCCCGGCAGCTTGCCGGCAAGTCCGTCGAACAGGTGGCGCAGCATCCGGTCAATATACTGACCGGTTTCCCGATGTCCAACCAGCGCCCACCCACCATCGATCCGGTCGCCGCCGGCCACTGGCAGCGCGTCGCTCCCGCGACGTCGCCGTGGCTGCACGAGGAGGTTGGCCGGCGCATGGAAGACCGGCTGCAGTGGATCCGCCTCGATCCGAAAACCTGGGCCGACTGGGAGCCAGTGCGCGGCGGCCTGGAGGCGCATGCCCTGGTGGAGCGGCGCTATCCGCAGGCGCACACGTACGTGTACGAGCCGCACCCGCAGCGTGCGGCGCTGGCCCGGCAGCAGCTCGCCAGGCCGTGGTGGCGCCGCTGGTCCGCGGCCCCTGTGCAGCACGGCGCCGTGCCGGACGGGGCGGCGCAGATGCTGTGGGCCAACATGGCGCTGCACATGGCGGCCGATCCCGAGTCGCTCCTCGCGGCATGGCATCGCGCGCTCGCGGCCGAGGGTTTCCTCATGTTCTCGTGCCTGGGGCCGGACACGCTGCAGGAACTGCGCGGGATCTATGCGGCGCTGGGCTGGCCGCCGCCGGCGCACGAGTTCACCGACATGCACGACTGGGGGGACATGCTGGCTCATGCGGGTTTTGCCGATCCGGTGATGGACATGGAGCGGATCACCATCACCTGGGAAAACCCGCAGCGGCTGCTGCAGGAGCTGCGCGGCCTTGGCGCGAACCTCCATCCCCGGCGTTTCGGGGGACTGCGCGGCCGGGCCTGGCGCGAGCGGCTGGAGCGCGAACTGGCGAGCGCCCTGCGCGATGCCGACGGCCGCCTGGCGCTGACCTTCGAAATCATCTACGGGCATGCTGTCAAGCCGCGGCCGCGGTTCAAGGTCGCCGGCGAAAGCGCCGTTTCCCTCGACGACATGCGGGCCATGCTGCGCCCCGGGGCCGGAAAATCGCCCTGAATCTGACCTGGCTCAAAGGAATTCCCGGAAAGCACCTTGCGGGACGGTCGGAATTGCAGTACGGGCGGTTTTCGGGCCGGCGCTACAATCCGCGCTTCATTTTTCAAGCGACACCTTGCCGTCCCCGCTTTCTCGTTTCGCCGTCGTGCAGGACCAGAGCAGTTCTTGGTTCCTGCGGCGAAACCGTTCGGTGACCGGCCCGGCTCGACAGGCTTCGTGCCTCGATCCGTGCCTTGTCGCTTGGACTTGCCACGATCTTCCGGTTCCAAGGGGCCGTGCTCGTGCTGCCGTTGGCCGGGACCGAACCGGCGGCAACCGGCATCGCGTTGCTCGTGCATGCGCGGCAGGCAGCCCGGCCGGTGGCGCCGAAGATCGGAAGGGCCTGTGCGTGAAGGCGCCGGACAGCCGCGCGGAGACAGCGGCCGGGATTGAGTGAAAGTAGAACGAGTGAGAACCATGAAGAGCATTTCGGACAAGCTGGCCTCGCTGCTGCTCCCGTTGGGCGCGTTCGGCACGGCCGCCCATGCGGCCAACGACCTGCCCGGGGGGCCGGCGGTGCGCCAGCTGAACCTGCACGCCGCCGCCACCCGCATCGCGGTCGAGCAGGCCTGGCTGCACTGGTTCATGCTGATCACGTGCATCGTGATCTTCGTGCTGGTGTTCGCCGTGATGTTCTATTCGATCTGGAAGCACCGGCGCTCGCGCGGCCACAAGCCGGCCAACTTCCACGAGTCCGTCACCGTGGAAGTGGTCTGGACCGTCATCCCGTTCCTGATCGTCATCGGCATGGCGCTGCCCGCCACCAAGGTGGTCGTCGCGCAGAAGGACACCAGCAACGCCGACCTCACGATCAAGGCGACCGGCTACCAGTGGAAGTGGGGCTACGACTACCTGAAGGGCGAGGGCGAGGGCATTTCCTTCCTCTCGACGCTGGATGCCGGCCACCGGCAGATGTCGAACGACGGCGCCACCGGCCAGGTCCCCGACAACTACCTGCTGCAGGTGGACAACCCGCTGGTGGTGCCCGTCAACAAGAAGGTTCGCATCATCACCACCGCCAACGACGTGATCCACGCCTGGGGCGTGCCGGCCTTCGGCGTGAAGCAGGATGCGATTCCCGGCTTCGTGCGCGACACCTGGTTCCGCAGCGAGAAGACCGGCGACTTCTACGGCCAGTGCTACGAGCTGTGCGGCAAGGAGCACGCGTACATGCCGATCCACGTCAAGGTGCTGTCGCAGCAGGACTACGCCGCCTGGGTGGACGGCGAGAAGAAGAAGATGGCCGCGCGCGCCGACGATCCCAACAAGGTCTGGGTGCTCGACGACCTGGCCAGGCGCGGCGAGAAGGTCTACGCGGCCAATTGCGCCGCCTGCCACCAGCCGACGGGCAAGGGCGCCGGCCCGATCAAGGCGCTGGACGGCTCGCCGGTCGTGCAGGATCCGGACAAGGCCAAGGAAATCCACGTGGTGCTCAATGGCCGCGCCGCGATGCCGGCGTGGAAGCAGCTCTCCGACACCGACCTCGCGGCGGTGATCACCTACACCAAGAACAACTGGTCCAACAAGACCGGCCAGATCGTGCAGCCCGCCGAAGTGCTGGCGCAGCGCGGCAAGTAAGCCGGCCGCAACGAGTCCCCAGACAAGGAATTCCTGATGAGCGCCGTCCTCGACCATCCCGGCCACCACGCCCACGACGACCACCACCATGCGCCCACCGGCTGGCGGCGCTGGGTGTATGCCACCAACCACAAGGACATCGGGACGCTTTACCTGCTGTTCTCGTTCACCATGCTGATGGTGGGCGGCGTCCTGGCCCTGCTGATCCGCGCGGAGCTGTTCCAGCCCGGCCTGCAGCTGGTGAATCCGGAGCTGTTCAACCAGTTCACCACCATGCACGGCCTGATCATGGTGTTCGGCGCCATCATGCCGGCCTTCGTCGGCTTCGCGAACTGGATGATCCCGCTGCAGATCGGCGCGCCCGACATGGCGTTCGCGCGCATGAACAACTTCAGCTTCTGGCTGCTGGTCCCGGCCGGCCTGATGCTGGTCGGCTCGTTCTTCATGCCCGGCGGCGCCCCCGCCGCGGGCTGGACGCTGTACGCGCCGCTGACGCTGCAGATGGGCCCGTCGATGGACGCCGGCATCTTCGCGATGCACATCATGGGCGCCTCCTCGATCATGGGCTCGATCAACATCATCGTCACCATCCTGAACATGCGCGCGCCCGGCATGACGCTGATGAAGATGCCGATGTTCTGCTGGACCTGGCTGATCACCGCCTACCTGCTGATCGCCGTGATGCCGGTGCTCGCCGGCGCGATCACGATGACGCTGACCGACCGCCACCTGGGCACGACCTTCTTCAACCCGGCCGGCGGCGGCGACCCGGTGATGTACCAGCACATCTTCTGGTTCTTCGGCCACCCCGAGGTCTACATCATGATCCTGCCCGCGTTCGGGATCATCAGCCAGGTGGTGCCGGCGTTCTCGCGCAAGCGCCTGTTCGGCTATGCGTCGATGGTGTACGCCACCTCGTCGATCGCCATCCTGTCGTTCATCGTCTGGGCGCACCACATGTTCACCACCGGCATGCCGGTGACCGGCCAGCTGTTCTTCATGTATGCGACCATGCTGATCGCCGTGCCCACGGCCGTGAAGATCTTCAACTGGATCGCGACGATGTGGGAAGGCTCGATGACCTTCGAGACGCCGATGCTGTGGGCCGTCGGGTTCATCTTCGTGTTCACGATCGGCGGCTTCACCGGCCTGATCCTGGCGATGGCCCCGATCGACCTCGTGCTGCAGGACACCTACTACGTGGTGGCGCACTTCCACTACGTGCTGGTCGCCGGTTCGCTCTTCGCGATGTTCGCCGGCTTCTACTACTGGGCGCCAAAGTGGACCGGCGTCATGTACAACGAGCGCATGGGGCAGATCCACTTCTGGTGGTCGATGATCAGCTTCAACATCACCTTCTTCGTGATGCACTTCCTCGGGCTGGCCGGCATGCCGCGCCGCTACGCGGACTACCCGGCGCAGTTCGCCGACTTCAACGCGGTGGCCACGATCGGCGCGTTCGGCTTCGGCCTGGCGCAGGTGTTCTTCTTCCTGGCCGTGGTCGTGCCGATGATGCGCGGCAAGGGCGAGCCCGCGCCCCAGCGTCCGTGGAACGACCCGGACGGCAAGGGTGCCGAGGGCCTGGAGTGGGAAGTGCCGTCGCCGGCGCCGTTCCACACCTTCGAGACGCCGCCCCGGCTCGACGCGAGCGGCAACCGGCTGCTGGAGCCCCAGCTCTCCGGCCGCTCGCACTGACATGGCGACCAGCGTGATGACGGACCGTGACGAGCGCAAGCACAGGAACCTGCGGATGGCGCTGGTCCTGGCGACGATCGCGGGCGCCTTCTTCCTGGGCGTGATCGCCAAGTTCGTCCTGTTCGGAGGCTGAGGCGACATGGGGCTGCGCGCCGAAAACCGCAGGATGCTGGGCAAGCTCGCCGTGGTGGCGGCCGGCATGTTCGCGTTCGGCTACGCGCTCATTCCGCTGTACCAGGCGATCTGCGAGGCGACCGGCATCAACATCCTGTCGCTCGCGGAGCGGCAGGTGCCGGGCAACGCGGCCGCCACGCCGGTGAACACCCAGGTGGACCGCAGCCGCACCATCACCGTGGAGTTCGACGCCAATTCGCGCGGGCCCTGGGAGTTCAAGCCGGGCCAGCGCTCGGTGCAGGTCCACCCGGGCGAACTGACCACCGTGATGTACGAGTTCCGCAACGTGCAGAGCCGGCGCATGGTCGCCCAGGCCATTCCGAGCTATGCGCCGATGCAGGCGGGGTCGCACTTCAACAAGCTCCAGTGCTTCTGTTTCGAGCAGCACACGCTGGAGCCGGGCGAAAGCCGGCAGTGGCCGGTCGCGTTCGTGATCGATCCGCGCCTGTCCCGGGACGTGACGACGATCACGCTGTCGTACACCTTCTTCGAGGTCGGCGGCTCGTTCCCGGCGGCGCCGAAGGGGCCGAGCACGTGATGGCGGGCGTCGAACCCGGGCCGCGCAAGGGCTCGTTCTGGCGCACGGCCAAGGCCGTCGCCTGGGCCTTCCTGGGCGTGCGGCAGAACCGGGCATGGGGTGACGACATGCGCAGCCTCAACCCGCTGCACATCGTCGTCGTGGCGCTGGTCGCCGTCGTGGTGTTCGTCGGGTCGCTGGTGGCGCTGGTGCACTGGGTGGCCGGCTAGGGTTTCGGAAACAAGAGAGACAAGTTTGGGGAATCAGGAGTCGAGATGAGCACCACAACACCGGGCACAGCGCCTCGTTATTTCGTCCCGGAGCCGTCGCGGCATCCGGCGTTCGCGGCATTCGGCCTGTTCTGGGTGATCCTGGGCGCCGCCCAGTGGATCAACGGCGTGGATTGGGGCAAGTACGCGCTGTTCTTCGGCCTGGCCTGGCTCTTCTGGGTGCTCTACCAGTGGTTCGGCGAGTCGATCCGCGAGAGCGAAGGCGGGCAGTACGGCCGCAAGATCGACCTGTCCTACCGCTGGAGCATGAGCTGGTTCATCTTTTCGGAGGTGATGTTCTTCGGCGCCTTCTTCACCGCGTTGTGGTGGATGCGTTCCCATTCGATTCCCGCGCTGGGCGGCGTCGACAACGCCTTGCTGTGGCCCGACTTCAAGGCCGTCTGGCCGACGGTCGCCCCCGGCACCACCGCGTCGCCGGCCGGCATCATCGAGCCGTTCCAGGTGATGACGCCCTTCTGGCTGCCGACCATCAACACGGCGCTGCTGCTGTCCTCGGGGGTGACGCTCACCATCGCCCACCACGCGCTGCGCGAGAACCATCGCGGCCGCACCATCGCGTTCATGTGGATTACCGTGCTGCTGGGGGCCACCTTCGTCGCCGTGCAGGGCTACGAGTACTTCCACGCCTACAACGACCTGAACCTGAAGCTGACTTCCGGCGCCTACGGCTCGACGTTCTACATGCTGACCGGCTTCCACGGCTTCCACGTGATCGTCGGCATGCTGATGCTGCTGTTCATCACGCTGCGCCTGATGAAGGGCCACTTCACGGCGGAGCGCCACTTCGGCTTCGAAGGGGCCGCGTGGTACTGGCACTTCGTCGACGTGGTCTGGCTGGGCCTCTACACTCTCGTGTACTGGATGTAGCCGGCCGCCAAGCCCGACAAGAAAGCGCCGCAAGGCGCTTTTTTGTTGCGGCCGCAGTCCGCGCCTACTGCCCCACCGGGATTCCGGTCGGGTGGATGTACCCCAGTTTCCAGGCCAGCAGGATGCACACGAACAACAGGATCGAAAAGCCCACGCGGAAGCCGAGCGCCCGGGCCATGTTGCTCGTCTTGGGACGCCCGTCGCGGCCGTCGCGCATCATGAAGAACAGGGCCGACGCCAGACTGCCGATGATGGCGAGAAAGCCCAGGATCACCAGGTATTTCATCGCGGGGATTATCGGGTGAGCACCGTGCGCACGCTTCGCTTCTGGATCATCACCTTTGCCGCCGTGGCCACCGTGGGGGCGACGCTCGCCCTGGGCGCCTGGCAACTGGACCGGGGCCGCCAGCGGGAGGCGCTGCACGCAGCGATCGCGCAGCGAGCCTTGCTGCCGCCGCTCGGCAGCGCGGCGTTGCCCGGCGGCGACCCGGCCGCGGACCTGATGCACCGGCCGGTCGTCGTGCGCGGCACCTGGGCCGCGCAGCACACCGTGTTCCTCGACAACCGGCAGATGAACGGGCGACAGGGCTTCTACGTCGTGACGCCGCTGTTGCTGGAAGGCGGCCGCCGGGCCGTGCTGGTCGAGCGGGGCTGGGCACCGCGGAATTTCGAGCGGCGCGAGCAGCTGCCACCGGTGGCCAGTCCACCCGGCCTCGTGGAAATCCGCGGCCGCATTGCCCCACTGCCGGCCAAGCTCTATGAGTTCAGCGGGGCGGTGTCCGGCCCGATCCGGCAGAATCTCGACCTGGGCCGTTTTGCCGCCGAGACCGGCCTGCCCCTGCTGGCCGTCGCCGTGCGCCAGACGGGGGACGGCGCTGCCGACGGGCTCCTGCGGCAGTGGCCCGAGCCCGCCAGCGGTGCCGGCAAGAATTACGGCTATGCCTTCCAGTGGTGGGCGCTCGCGGCGGTCACCGCCATCCTCTATGTCTGGTTCCAGTTCATCGCCCCCCGCCGGAAGGCACCGCCTGCTTGACGAGCCGCTCGCGCTCACGGTGCACTCGCTGCCCGCGCCGCAGCACGCCGTCGCCGCCGACAGCCGCCGCACGCGCTCCGGGCGCTTCAAGATGCTCGCGCTGCTCGCCGTCTGCGTGGCGCCCATCGTCGCTTCCTACTTCAGCTACTACGTGGTCCGGCCGCAAGGGCAGCGCAACTTCGGTGACCTGGTGGAGCAGCGTCCTGTGCCGCCGCTGGCTGCGACGAACCTGGACGGGGCGGCGGTCGCACTGCCGTCGCTCAAGGGGCAGTGGCTCCTGGTCAGCGTCGGTGGCGGCGCCTGCGATGCGCAGTGCGAAAAGCACCTCTACCTGCAGCGCCAGTTGCGGGAGGCGCTGGGCAAGGACAAGGAGCGCATGGACTGGGTGTGGCTGGTCACCGATGGCGCGCCGCTGCGCCCCGAATTGCTGCCGGCGCTCAGGCAGGCGACGGTGCTGCGCGTCGGCGAGGCGCCGCTGGCGGCGTGGCTCGCGCCCGCTGCCGGCCGGCGGCTGGCCGACCACCTGTACGTGGTCGATCCGATGGGCCACTGGATGATGCGGTTCCCGGCCGATCTCGACGTGGCCGGCGCCGGCAAGGCCAGGCGCGACCTGGAGCGGCTGCTGCGGGCGTCTTCGTCCTGGGACCAGCCCGGCCGAGGGAACCCCTGACATGGAACAACCGCTGTACGACCTCTCGCCGGTGCTGCACATCATGCTGATGGGCGTGGTGGTGGCGCTCGGCCCGCTGTCCTGGATGTGGTTGCGCAACAAGAAGGCGGTTCCAGCGCGCCGCCTGCAGGCGCTGACGCTGCTGGTCCTGTTCCTGACCTTCGACCTCGTGCTGTTCGGCGCCTTCACCCGGCTCACCGATTCCGGCCTCGGGTGCCCCGACTGGCCGGGCTGCTACGGCCAGGCCAGTCCCACCGGTGCCCACGCGCAGATCTCCGAAGCTCAGGCCGCGATGCCCACCGGGCCGGTCACGCACCAGAAGGCGTGGATCGAGATGATCCACCGCTACCTGGCGACCGCGGTCGGCGTGCTGATCCTGACCCTCACGGCCGGCACCTGGGTGCTGCGCCGCCGCGGCGCGGCGGTGAGTCCGTGGTGGCCCACCGTCACCCTGGTGTGGGTCTCGTTCCAGGGCGCGCTGGGCGCCTGGACCGTGACGATGAAGCTGTTCCCAGCCGTGGTGACCATGCACCTGCTGGCCGGGCTCGTGCTGCTGGCGCTGCTGTGCCGGCAGGCGGTGGCCTACGAGCACGCGCAGCAGGGGCGCTCGCGCGTCGCCATCGCGCCGCGGCTGCGTACCTGGCTGGTGGCGGCCACCGCGCTCGCGTGGCTGCAGGCGGCGCTGGGCGGCTGGGTCAGCACCAACTACGCCGTGCTCGCCTGCAGCGACTTCCCGGCCTGCCAGGGCAGCTGGTGGCCGACGATGGATTTCCGCCAGGGCTTCGAGCTCTGGCGCGAGCTGGGAATGACCGGTGGCGGCGAACACGTCGGCTTCGCCGCGCTGACGGCGATCCACTATGCGCACCGGCTGGCGGCCTATGTCGTGCTGGCCGTGCTGGGGCTGCTCGCATGGCAGCTCGCGCGGGTCGACGCGGTGCAGCGCCAGGCTCGCCTGATTGGCGGGCTGGCGGTGTGGCAACTGGCAAGCGGCGTCTCGAACGTGCTCCTCGACTGGCCCGTGCTGGTGGCAGTGGCGCACACGGGCGGCGCTGCGGGCCTCGTCCTGGTGTTGACCTGGGCGCTGGCGGAGACGAGGCGCAGCGTTTCGCGGCAGCCCCGCGCCGCGGGTGCCGCACGGGAGCGATCCGGATGAGCGCGGTGGAGCAGGAAGCGGTGGTGGCGCCGCTGGCGGCCAAGGCGCGGCAGTTCTACGCGCTCACCAAGCCGCGCGTGGTGCAGCTGATCGTGTTTTGCGCCGTCATCGGCATGGCGCTGGCCGTCCCCGGCCTGCCCACGCTGGCCGACCTGCAGCAGGCCGTGCTGGCGGCGGCCGGCATCTGGCTGGTGGCCGGCGCGGCGGCGGCCTTCAACTGCCTGGTCGAGAAGGGTATCGACGCCAAGATGCGCCGCACCTCCTGGCGGCCGACCGCGCGCGGCGAGCTCGGCGACGGCGAAACGCTGGTTTTCGCGGCGCTGCTGTGCGCGTTTGGTTCCTGGCTGCTGTACGCCTGGGTGAACCCCCTGACGATGTGGCTGACGTTCGCCACGTTCGTCGGCTACGCCATCGTCTACACCGTCGTGCTCAAGCCGCTGACGCCGCAGAACATCGTGATCGGCGGCGCGTCCGGCGCCATGCCGCCGGTGCTCGGCTGGACGGCGATGACGGGCGACGTCGGGCCGCAGGCGCTGATCCTGTTCCTGATCATCTTCCTGTGGACCCCCCCGCATTTCTGGGCGCTGGCGCTGTACCGGGTGGAGGACTACCGCAAGTCGGGGCTGCCGATGCTGCCGGTCACGCATGGGAACGAGTTCACGCGGCTGCAGATCTTCCTCTACACGCTGGTGCTGTTCGCCGCCTGCCTGATGCCTTTTGCCTCCGGCATGAGCTCGTGGTTCTATCTCGCCGCCGCCACGGCGTTGAGCCTGGGCTTCTGCTGGTACGGATGGCGCCTGTGGCGCGATTACTCCGATGCGCTGGCGCGCAAGACCTTCCGCTACTCGCTGATCCACCTCAGCCTGCTCTTTGCGGCCCTGCTGATCGACCACTACCTGTTCCGACCATGAACCGCCGAAGCCTCCTGCGCGCCACTTCCGCTCCCTTGCTGGCGACCGCGCTGGCGCCGCTTCTCGTCGCGTGCGGCGAGACCAAACCGCAGTTCAAGGCGATCGACGTCACCGGTGCCGAGTACGCGCGCGATTTCCAGCTCACCGGCCACGACGGCCGTCCGCGCACGCTGAAGGACTTCCGCGGCAAGGCCGTGGTGGTGTTCTTCGGATACACGCACTGCCCCGACGTGTGTCCGACGACTCTGTCGGAGATCGCCGAGGCCAAGCGGCTGCTGGGGCCGGACGGAGCCAGGGTGCAAGGCGTGTTCGTGACGGTCGATCCGCAGCGCGACACGCCCGAAATGCTGAAGGCCTACATGGCCAATTTCGGCCCCGACTTCGTGGCGCTGCGCGGCACGCCCGACGAGCTCGCCGCGGTCGCCAAGGAATACAAGATCTACTACAAGAAGGTCGACGGCAAGATGCCGGACAGCTACACGATGGATCACTCCGCCGGCAGCTACGTGTACGACCCGCAGGGCCGGGTGCGCCTGTACACGCGCTACGGCACCGGTCCCGAGGCGCTGGCGTCCGACCTGAAGATACTGCTCAAGGACGCCTGAGCCGGGCGGATCAGAAGTTCATCGCCCGGATGACCTTGCGTGCCTCGGGCGGCATGGCGTTCACGGCATCCAGGAGCCAGTCCAGCGACGACCTGGCGTCCAGCTGTTCGTGCGGCAGCAGGGCCACGGCCACGTGGAACCTGACCGCGGCGTTGCCGGGCAGCGCGGTGGTCGGCCGCAGGCCGCGCGCCACCAGCTCCTGCGCCCGGTTCATCGCGTTTTCCGCCGTGGTCGGGCTCTCGAGCAGCAGGGCGAAATGGTGGTCGCCGACCCGCGCCTCGAGGTCGATGTCGGTGGCGGCGCGCCGCAGCAGCGACGCCGACACCACCAGCGCCCGGTCGGCCGCCTCGCGGCCGAACTCGGCTGCGAGCGCGTCGAAGTTGGAGATCTTCAGCGTGACGAGCGCGCAGCGCTGCTTCAGCGCGTGTGCCCGACCGATCGCGCCCTCGAGCCGCTGCAGCAGCGTGCGGTCGTGCGCGATCCCCGTGAGCACGTCGTCGCGCGCGAGGGCCGCCGCCCGCAGCTGCGCCTCGCGGCGATGGCTGCTGCGCAGGCTGAGGGCGTAGAACAGCAGCGGCAGTCCGGCCGCGCCGCCGAGCAGCAGTCCATCGCGCGTCAGCGGGCTCGCGGCCACCAGGTCCAGGCCGACCAGGGCCCGCAGCAGCTCGGTCGCCAGCAGCGGAACGAAGCCGGCCGCGACGAGGCCGATCTGGGGCTCCTCGCCGTGGACCCACACCATCAGGATCAGGCCGGCCGCCACCGCGATGCCCAGCAGCGTGAGCACCATCAGCAGCATGTGGGAACTGGGCAGCCGCAGCACCGTATCCAGGGCCGCCGTGGATAGCAGTGCAGCGATGACGCTCCACACCGCCAGGTCGAGCGCCCGCGAGAACCGTGCCGGCTCCGTGACGTTCCGCGCGAACCACAGGCCCGCCGCCGAAGAAATCCCCGGCAGCAGGAACGTCGCGATCTCGTTCCAACCGGTCCATCCGTCCCACAGGTGCTGCTCGCCCAGGCCCAGCGCGGCCAGTTGTCCGGCGGCCAGGGCCGTCACGTAGAACGCGAACGTGGCGAAATTGCGGTCGCGGTGCGCGATCGCGTTGACGAGGGCGCCCAGGATGATCAGGGCGGCCAGCCCGAAGTACGCGCCGAGGAGGAACTGGCCCTGCTCCCGGGTCGCCAGCAGGCGTGACGCCTCGTACAGCCGCAGCGGGACGGAGAACGCCACGTGCTCCTGCTGGATCCGCAGCCAATAGCGCACCGGCGTGCCGTTGGCCGGCGCCAGTTCGAACGTCGGATAGCGGCCGGGCACCGCCCAATCGGAGACGGCCGTGGCCGTTCCGGCTTCCTGGGTCACCCAGCGGCCGTCGCTCGCGCGGTAGAACAGCTGGGCGCTCGGCACCGTCGAGGACGTGACCTGCAGGAAGAAATGGCCCCCGCCGCGGATCGCGGCGTCGAACTGCAGCCACAGCGCCTTGTCGTCGAGTTCGTAGCGGCTGCTGCGCTGGTGCACCGACCAGGGCAGCGACGCGGCCATCTCTTCGACCTGGTCCGCAGTGCGGAAACCCGTGGGGTCGACCCACGCACGGGTGCGGCCCGACAGCGGCACGATCGGCTGCTCCGGCGACAGCTCGATCGTGCCCAGGACCGGCGGCGCCGGCTGCGCCATGGGGCCGGCGGCCGCCATCCACAGCAGGACCACGAACCAGCAGGCAGCGAACAACCTCATCCGTGGATTGTTATCGCATTCCGCGGCCGGCCAAAGAAAAGGCCCGGGGGGACCGGGCCTCATGTCTCATCGGCGCACCGGCGCCGGCGTCATGCGTAGGCGGCCAGCGCCTTCTTCATCTTCTTCATCGCCGCCGATTCGATCTGGCGGATGCGCTCGGCGCTGACGCCGTACTCGCCGGCCAGTTCGTGCAGCGTGAGGCCGCCCGAGCCGTCGTCGTTCACCTTCAGCCAGCGCTCTTCCACGATGCGGCGACTGCGCGGATCCAGCTCTTCCAGGGCGGCGGCGATGCCGTCGGTGGCCATCACGTCGCGCTGGCGCGATTCCATCACCGCCGTCGGCTCGTGGTTCGCATCCGCGAGGTACGCGATCGGGCCGAACGCGTCCTCGCCGTCGTCGGACGGGGACGGGTCCAGCAGAACGTCGCCGCCCGCCATGCGCGCCTCCATCTCGATCACTTCCTCGCGCTTGACCTTCAGCTCGCGCGCCATCACGTCGATCTGGTCGTCGGTCAGCGTGTCGCGGTGGGTCTGGGCGTGCGCATCGTCCTTGAAGCCCTGCTTCATCGAGCGCAGGTTGAAGAACAGCTTGCGCTGCGCCTTGGTGGTGGCGACCTTGACCATGCGCCAGTTGCGCAGGATGTACTCGTGGATCTCGGCCCGGATCCAGTGCAGGGCGTAGCTCACGAGGCGCACGCCCTGTTCGGGGTCGAAGCGCTTCACGGCCTTCATCAGGCCGATGTTGCCTTCCTGGATCAGGTCGCCATGCGGCAGCCCGTAGCCCAGGTACTTGCGCGACACCGACACGACCAGCCGCAGGTGCGACAGCACCAGCTTTCCGGCGGCCTCCAGGTCGTTGTGCTGCTTGAACTTCCTCGCGTACTCCTGTTCTTCCTCCAGCGTCAGCAGGGGAAGGCGGTTCACGGCGGAAATGTAGGCATCCAGGTTGCCCAGGGACGGAACAACCGACCACGGGTTGGCCATGGCCAACGCGGTGCCTGGGGCTCCAGTGGAAGCGGACATACCGGAATCTCCTTTCGTTCTCGTCTGCGATGTTAGCACTCTGCTTAGGGGAGTGCTAAACGCAAAAGTTCAGGGTCCAGGCTACCCAATCCGGGGTTTTCCCGGGTATCAAACCGTACCCGCTTCTGCCCGGGCCCTTTGTGGACTAGCATGGTGCGGCAAGGCCCAGCGCACGGTGAGTGGGCCGGGAGGCACCATGAAGCCCATCTTCGAGCGCGTCCTGTTCGGCAACCGGCGCAAGGCCCGGCCCCCGGGCGCAAGCTCGTCGGTATCCTCGACCCTGACCACCCGCGACATCGAAACGTACTACCTTCGTGTGATAGGCAACTGCCTCAAGCGGATGCTGATCAAGGAAGAGGACGTCCAGATCGGCGTCAGGCGGACCGGAACCGCGCCATCGGGCCTGAGCTCCTTCGCCGGCTACGTGCGCGTCCTGCGCTGGGATCCGGTCGTCACGCCCGTGGTGCTGCAGAACCTGCCAGTGATCGACGCCCGCATCCGCAAGGTGGTGAGCGCCTCGGTGCTCCTGGAGCACACCCAGTTCGACGGCCTGTGGGTACAGGCCACCAGCAGCACCCAGGGTTCGCCGACCTCCCTGCTGGGGCTGCCGGCAGAGCTCAAGTACCAGTCGCGCCCCGTTTCGCTATGACCGGGGAGAGGGACGAGCCGGAACAGCAGATCCTGGTCGTGACCACGACCGTGGATTCCGGAGCGACCGCCACAGCGCTGGCCCGCCAAATGGTCGAGCAGCGACTGGCCGCCTGCGTGCAGATCGACCACGACGTGACTTCGCTCTACCGCTGGAAGGGCGAGCTCTGCGAGGACCGGGAAGCGCGGCTGGTGATCAAGACCATGCCGGCACGGGAGGCGGCGCTGCGGGCTTTCCTCGCCGGGCACCACCCTTACGAACTGGCGCAATTCGTTGCGATGACCGTGGCGGCGAGCGCGGAATACGCCCAGTGGGTGCGCGGCGAAGTCAGCGCGGCCGGCCCGGCGACCGGGCAACCACCGCCTGCGCAGGCCGGCTCATGAGAGCAGCGCCAGGGCAAACTCGCGGGCGTCGAAGGTTTCCAGGTCTTCCAGCTGCTCGCCCACGCCGATGAAGTAGACCGGCACCGGCTTTTCCTGCGCGATGGCGGCCAGCACGCCCCCCTTGGCCGTCCCGTCCAGCTTGGTGACGATCAGGCCGGTGAGCTGCAGCGCCGCATCGAAAGCCCGCACCTGCGCCAGCGCGTTCTGGCCCGTGTTGCCGTCGATCACCAGCAGGACCTCGTGCGGCGCCGTCGCGTCGGCCTTCTGCACCACTCGCTTGATCTTGCGCAGCTCCTCCATCAGGTGCAGCTGGGTCGGCAGCCGGCCGGCGGTGTCCACCAGCACCACGTCCTTGCCGCGCGCCCGGCCCGCAGTCACCGCGTCGAAGCTCACCGCCGCCGGGTCGCCGCCTGCCTGGCTGACGATCTCCACCATGTTGCGGTCGGCCCAGATCGCGAGCTGCTCGCGCGCGGCGGCCCGGAAGGTATCGGCCGCCGCCAGCAGCACCGAGGCGCCCTCGCCGGCGAGGTGCTTGGTGAGCTTGCCGATCGAGGTCGTCTTGCCGGCGCCGTTGACGCCCGCCACCATGATCACCGTGGGCTGGAACTGGCCGATGACCAGCGGCTTCTCCAGCGGCTTGAGCAGCTGGGTCAGCGAATCCACCAGGATGTTCTTGGCCTGCACCGGCCGCGTGGCGCCGCTCGCCTTGACGCGGCGTTTCACCTCTTCCAGCAGGTGTTCCGTCGCCTTGACCCCGGTGTCGGCCATCAGCAGGGCCGTTTCGAGTTCCTCGTACAGCGCATCGTCGATCTGCGCGCCGGTGAACACCTGGGAAATGTTCGAGCCGGTCTTGCGCAACCCGGCCGTGAGGCGCGTCATCCAGCCCTGCCGCTCCGGCGCGACCGGCGGCGCGACCGGGATGTCCATCGCCTGCACCAGGGCGCTGCCGATCAGGCCGCCCGCGGCTGGCTGAGCGGGAGCCGGCGTGCTCGCCGGCGCGGCGGGGGCAGCCGTGGGCGCAGGCGTGGCCGGCGGGGTGGCGGGCGGCAGCGTGGGGGTGGGAGCCTGGACCTGCGCCGGTTCCGGCGCAGGCGCCGGCGTGGCTGCCGGCTTTTTCCTGAAGAAACTGAACATTGAGGGGCTCTCTAGAATCTGCGATTCTATGAAACACCTCCTTCGCCGAGCCCTGTGGAGTCTCTGCCTGTGCGGGACCCTGGCCTTCCTGCCTCCGAGCCTCGCGCAGAGCCCAGCCGCCGGACCCGCCAAGGCCCAGCAGTTCAAGCTGGCCAACGGCTTCACGCTGATCGTCAAACCCGACAAGAGGGCGCCGACGGCGGTCCACATGGTGTACGTGCGCGTCGGATCGATGGACGAGGTCGACGGCGCGAGCGGCGTGGCCCATGTCCTGGAACACATGTTGTTCAAGGGCACGGAGAAGCTCAAGCCGGGCGAGTTCTCGCGTCGCGTGGCGGCGCTCGGCGGCCGCGAGAACGCCTTCACCATGAAGGACGCCACCGGCTACTTCCAGCAGATCCCGGCCGGCAAGCTCGAAGAGGTGATGAAGCTCGAGGCCGACCGCTTCGCCAACAACAAGTGGCCCGACAGCGAGTTCAAGCCTGAACTCGAAGTCGTCAAGGAGGAGCGCCGGCTGCGCACCGAGGATGCACCGCGCTCGCTGCTGTGGGAGCAGCTGAGCGCCACCGCGTACCTCGCTTCGCCCTATCGCCGCCCCATCATCGGCTGGATGAGCGACCTCGAGGCGATGACGCCGCAGGACGCCCGCGACTTCTACCGCCGCTGGTACGTGCCGGCCAACGCGGTCATCGTCGTGGCCGGCGACGTCGACCCGGAGCAGGTGCGCCGGCTGGCCGAGAAGCACTACGGCGGGATCAAGGCCAGCCCGGTCCCGCCACGCAAGCCGCGGGAGGAGCCGCCGCAGGCCGGCGTGCGCCGGCTGGAGTTCAAGGCGCCGGCGGAACAGGCGTACGTGGCGCTGGCGTTCAAGGTGCCGCAGCTGACGTCGTTCGAACCGGCCCCCGAGAACGACGATGCGCTGGCCCTCACGGTGCTCGCGGCCGTCCTCGACGGCCACAGCGGCGCGCGGCTCAACCGCAACCTGACGCAGGGCCCGGACCGGGTCGCCGACAGCGTGGGCGCCGGCAACGGCCTGTGGGGCCGCGGTCCGCAGATGTTCACGCTGGACGGCGTTCCGGCAAAGGGCAAGACGGCCGCGCAGGTCGAGGCGGCCCTGCGCGCCGAGGTCGCCAAGGTCGCGCGCGACGGGGTCAGCGAGGAGGAGCTCAAGCGCGTGAAGACGCAATGGATCGCGGCCGAGATCTACAAGCTGGACTCGGTGATGAACCAGGCCCGCGAGATCGGCAGCTACTGGATCATGGGCTTTCCGCCCGACGCCGGCGAGCGCCTGATCGAGCGGCTGAAGGGCGTCACCGCGGAACAGGTGAAGTCGGTCGCCGCGCGCTATTTCGGCGACGACCAGCTCACCGTCGCCACGCTGCACCCGCAGCCCGTCGACCCCAACCGCAAACCGCGCAAGCCCCCCGCCGGCGCCCGCCACTGACCGACAGGCCCGCGACCATGAACATGAACACCAAGAACATCGCGGCTGCCCTGCGCCGCTGCGCCGTGGTACTCCTGCTGGCATCGGGACCGGTGCTCGCCGCCATCCCGATCCAGCACTGGACCCAGCCGGGCGGCGCCAAGGTCTACCTCGTCGAAAGTCCGTCCATTCCGATGGTGGACATCCGCGTCGACTTCGATGCCGGCTCCCGCCGCGACCCGGCGCCCCAGGCCGGACTGGCCAGCGTGACGGCGGGCATGACGTCCAAGGGCATCGCCGCGGCGGCGAACGGCGCGGCCACGCCGTACCCGCAGGCCATGGACGAGAACCAGCTGAGCGACGCCTGGGCCGACCTGGGCGCGGGGTTCGACGCCAGCGCCAGTTCCGACCGCATGAGTTTTTCGCTGCGCTCCCTGACCGACCCGGAGATCCTGCCCAAGGCGGTGCAGCTCGCGTCGCGGCAACTGGGCGAGCCGTCGTTTCCCGACGACGTATGGCAGCGCGAACGCCAGCGCATCTCGGCGGCGATCCGCGAGGCGAACACGCGCCCCGGCACCATCGTCGGCAAGGAATATGCGAAGGCGGTGTACGGCGGCCATCCGTACGGCTACGAGATGACCGAGGAAACGCTGCAGCGCATCTCCGTCGCGGACATGAAGACGATGTACCGTGGCCTGCTCGCCACGTGCCGCGCGAGGGTGAGCGTGGTCGGCGCCGTCACGCGCGCCCAGGCCGATGCGATGGTCGCCACCCTGTTGTCGCGCCTGCCGGCCGCGGGACGGTGCGAGGCCTTGCCGGCCGTGGCCGAAGTGCCCCCGCTCGCCGCCCCCGTGCTGCGCGAGGTCCCCTTCGCCTCGGCGCAGGCGCATGTCCTGATCGGCCAGCCGGGCTACCAGCGCAGGGACCCGGACCACTTCCCCCTGCTGGTGGGCAACTACTCGCTGGGCGGCGGCGGCTTCGTGTCGCGCCTGACCACCGAAGTGCGGGAAAAGCGCGGCCTGAGCTACAGCGTCTACAGCTATTTTTCGCCCGGACTGCATGCCGGCGCCTTCACCGTGGGCCTGCAGACCCGGCCCGACCAGGCGGCCCAGGCGATCGAGGTGGCACGGGACGTGGTTGCCAGGTTCGTCGCCGACGGCCCGACACCCGTGGAGCTGCAGGCCGCCAAGGACAACCTGGTCGGCGGCTTCCCGCTGCTGATCGACAGCAACCGCAAGCTGCTGGAGAACGTGGCGAACATCGCGTGGTACGACCTGCCGCTGGACTACCTGGACACCTGGATCTCCAGGGTGGAGCGCGTCACCATCGCCGACATCAAGGCGGCGTTCGCGCGCAAGCTGCAGCCGCAGCGCATGGTCATGGTGACCGTCGGCGCTGCGGCGGCGCGCTGATGGCCCGCGGCGCGAATCCTGCCCGGCCCGCGCGCCCGCCGCGCGGACCGCTGCCGCGCGAGGTGCGCATCATCGGCGGGCAGTGGAAGCGCACCAAACTCCCGGTGGCCGACAAGCCGGGCCTGCGGCCGACGCCGGACCGGGTGCGCGAAACGCTGTTCAACTGGCTGGACCACGACCTGGCCGGCTGGCGCTGTGTCGACGCCTTCGCCGGCACCGGGGCGCTCGGCTTCGAGGCCGCATCCCGCGGCGCCGCCGAGGTGCTGATGGTCGAGCAGGATCCCGAACTCGTCGCGCAGCTGCGGACCGTGCAGAAGCGCCTGGACGCGCAGTCCGTCAAGGTCGAGCGCGGCAATGGCCTGTCGGTCCTCACCCGGCTCGCCCCAGGCAGCGTGGACCTGGTCTTCCTCGACCCGCCGTTCGACGCCGCCATCTTCGACAAGGCGCTCGCCGCGGCCGCGACGCTGCTCGCGCCAGGCGACCTGGCGTACCTCGAGTCCCCCACCGCCTGGGGCGAGCCGGCCCTGGCCGGACACGGATTCGCCCTGTTGCGGCACCTGCGCGCCGGGGCGGTGCACGCGCACCTGCTGCAGCGGACTGCATAATGCGGCGCAACATGGGCTCGGCAGCGGGCCCGGCGCAGGAGATCCAATGGCCCACGACGTGATCGCCGTCTACCCCGGCACTTTCGACCCGATGACCCTGGGCCATGAGGACGTGGTGCGCCGCGCCACGCAGCTGTTCGACCGCGTGATCGTCGCCGTGGCCGCCGGCCACCACAAGAAGGCGATGTTCACGCTGCAGGAGCGCATCGAGATGGCGCGCCTGGTGGCGCAGCCCTATCCGCAGGTGGAGGTCGAGAGCTTTTCGGGCCTGCTGCGCGACTTCGTGGTCGCCCGCGGCGGCAAGGCCATGGTGCGGGGGCTGCGCGCCGTCACCGACTTCGACTACGAGTTCCAGCTGGCCGGCATGAACCGCAGCCTGATGCCGGACGTCGAGACCGTGTTCCTCACCCCCAGCGACAAGTACCAGTTCATCAGCAGCACGTTCGTGCGCGAGATCGCGGTGCTGGGCGGCGAGGTGGACAAGTTCGTGTCGCCTTCGGTCCAGCGCAAGCTCCAGGAGAAGGTGCGCAGCCTCGGCCGCGACTAGCCGGCGCCACGGCACGGGCGTGCAATACCGCACGCCGGAAGCCGTGCTCGACAGTTCGGTCGCGCGCAGGACCGTGGCCGGCGCGGCGCGGCGGGATAATCGCCGCGATGACTGAAATGATTCTCGTGCGGCATGGGGAAACCGACTGGAATCGCGAGCTGCGCTTCCAGGGCCATGTCGACGTGGGGCTCAACGCCATCGGCCTCGAGCAGGCGAGGCGCCTGGCCTCGCGCCTCGCCGCCGAGCCCGCCGCGCACCTTTACGCCAGCGACCTGCTGCGCGCGCAGCAGACCGCTCGGCCGGTCGCGGACCAGCTCGGCGTCCCGAGCGTGACCGAGCCGTCGCTGCGCGAACAGAGCTTCGGCACCGTGGACGGCATGCGCGTCGACGACATCAAGGCGCAGCATCCGCAGGCCTGGGAGCAATGGCTGCGGTTCCACGAGGATTTCTGCATGCCGGGCGGCGAGACGACCCGGGAGTTCCACGCCCGCGTGGTCGACGCGGTCTATCGCATCGCCGGCGACCATCCGGGTGGCACGCTGGTGGTGGTCACCCACGGCGGGGTGCTGGACATGATCTGGCGCACGGCGCGCTCGCTCTCGTTGAGCGGCCCCCGCCAGAGCGAGATCCCCAATGCCGGCGTCAGCCGCGTGCGGGTGAGCGCTGGCCGCATCGAGGTCCTGGCCTGGGCCGACACGGCGCACCTGGCCGACCTGCCGCCGCAGCCGGTCTACGACCAGCGCAAGCTGCTCGCCGAGCTGCCGCCGTCGCGCTGAAGGCGCCGGCCGCCCTCAGTCGATGTGCTCGACCGCCTCCGACGGCGGCAGCGGCCACGGACGCTGCTCGTCCCGGATCAGTTCGAATGCGCGCGAGACCTGCAGCACGCCCAGGTCGTCGAAGCGCCTGCCCGCGATCTGCAGCCCGATCGGCAGTCCCGAGGCCGTGTAGCCGCAGTTGATCGACGCGGCCGGCTGCTCCGACATGTTGAACGGCACCGTGAAGCCGATGTGTTCCAGCGGCCGCAGCGGGTCGTTGGTCGGCGAGGGCAGTTCGGCGGGAAACGCCGGCACCGGCGAGGTGGGCGAGATCACGTAGTCGAAGCCGGCGCAGGCCGCCACCGTCGCGACACGCGTCTGGTGGAACTGGCTGGCGGCCTTGTAGACCGCCTCGCCGTCCATGCCGGCGGCGCTGTCCGCCCATTGCTGGATGTAGGGCAGCACCTTGGCCTTGCGCTCGCGCGAGAGCGCCTTCATGTCGACGAGCGAGCGCATCCGCCAGAAGTGGTCCATGCCGTCGAGCATGGCTTGCGTCATGAAGGGACGCATCGGCGCCACCACGGCGCCCGCGCGTTCGAAGAGCCGGGCGGCATGTTCGACCGCGGCGCGCACTTCGGGCTCCACGGCGAGTCCGCAGCCGGCCTCCAGCAGCAGCCCGATGCGCAGTCCCCGCAGCTTTTCCACGCCGGCGTCGAACTGGTCCCAGGCAATCGCCTGGTACGGCAGGCTCATGCTGTCGCGTGCGTCCGGCAGCGTCAGCACCTGCATGAACCACGCCGAATCGGCAACGCGCCGTGTCATCGGCCCGGCCGCGCGGCCGGTGTACGGTGGATCGATCGGGATGCGGCCCAGGCTCGGCTTGAGCGTGAAAATGCCGCACCAGCCGGCCGGCAGCCGCAGCGAACCGCCGATGTCGGTGCCGATGTGCAAGGGACCATACCCGGCGGCCGCCGCGGCGCCGGCGCCAGAACTGGAACCGCCAGGCGTCTTGCCCAGGTCCCAGGGATTGCGCGCGAGGTGGTGGAAGCTCGAAAGCCCGGACGACAACATGCCGTAGTCCGGCATGGTGGTCTTGGCGATGACGACGCCGCCCGCCTCGCGCACCCGCGCGGCTGGCGGCGCGTCGGCCGCCGCCGGCGCGAGTTCGCTCGCGGCCGTGCCGAGCGGCAGCGGATCGCCCCGGGTCGCGATGTTGTCCTTGACCGTGACTGGCACGCCGTCGAGCGGACCCAGCGGCGCGCCTCGCAGCCAGCGTGCCTCGCTGGCGCGCGCCTGTTCCAGTGCGAGTTCCGGGCGCAGCAGGTACAGCGCCTGCAGCTTGTGCTCCCACAACTCGACATGGCCGAGGACGGCCTGGATCACTTCCACCGGCGAGAAGTCCCGCCGGCGGTAGCCGCCGACCAGCTCGGCGGCGGAGAGTTCATGCAGGGCCGGCGAAGGTGTCGTCATGCGATCCCGGTCTTCAGGCCCAGGACAGGGCGGACAGGTCGTTCACGAACACCGGCATGTCCTTCCACAGGCCCTTGATGTTCTTGTTGGCCACCGTCACCCACTGGGGCTGGTACAGCCACCCGAGCACGGCTTCATCGGCCAGCAGGCGCTGGATTTCGCCGACGATCTTCTTGCGGTCGGCTTCGCGTGGCGACGTCTTGTATTTCGTGTACAGGTCGTTGAACTTCGGCGACTCGTAGTTCCAGTAATAGCCCGGCTTGGCGAAGTTGCCGAGGTCGAACGGCTCGACGTGCGACACGATGGACAGGTCGTAGTTCTTGTTGCCGTAGACGCCGCTCAGCCACTGCGCCCACTCGACGTTCTGCAGCTTGACGTTGATGCCGACCTTGGCGAGCTGCGACGCGATCACCTCGCCGCCCTGGCGTGCATACGGCGGCGGGGGCAGCACCATGGTGAGTTCCAGCGGCGCCGTGACGCCGGCTTCCTTCAGCAGCGCCTTGGCCTTGTCGGGGTTGTACGGATTCACGCCGGTGGTGTCGACATAGCCGAAGGCGCCCGGGACGTAATGGCTGCCGATCGGGGCGCCGTAGCCGTCGCCCGCACCCTGGATCACCGCCTTGCGGTCGATCGCCGCGTTGATGGCCCGCCGCACCCGCAGGTCGTCCAGCGGCTTCTTCTTGTTGTTGATCGCGAGCACGGTCTTCGCGCGCGAGCCCGAGACGACGACCTGGAACTTCGGGTTGCCCTTGAACTGCGGCACGCTGCGCGGCGTCACGCGCGGGAAGGCGTCGACGTCGCCGGCCAGCAGGGCGGCGACCTGCGCCGCGGGCTCGGAGATGAAGCGGAAGGTGGCCCGCTTGATCTTCGCCTTGCCCGGATCGCGATAGCCGTCCCACTTCGTCAGCGTGACCGACGAGCCCTTGCTCCAGTTCTCCAGCTTGTACGGGCCGGTGCCGACCGGCTTCGTCGCGTTCGCATCGACGCTCTTGGGCTCGACGATGACGGCCGTCGCCTGTCCCATCAGGAACAGGAAGTCGGGGTCCAGCTCCTTGTTGACGATGACCAGCGTGTTGTCGTCCACGGCCTGCACCGTCTCCATGCTGGCGAAGGTGCGCTTGTCCTTGTTGGTGCTCTTCTCGGCGCCGGCCCGCTCGAACGCGAACTTCACCGTGCGCGCGTTGAACGGCTCGCCGTTGTGGAACTTGACGCCCTTGCGCAGGCGGAACGTGTAGGTGCGCAGGTCGGGCGAGACTTCCCAGCTTTCGGCCAGCAGCGGCGACACGGTGCCGTCCGAGTTGATCTTGGTGAGCGTCTCGTAGATGTTGTAGAGCGTGATTTCCGCGATCGCCGACGCGGCGTTGGCCGTCGGGTCCAGTCCCGGCGGCTCGAGCGCCATCGCCAGCACCACCGCATCCTTGCGGCCCTGCGCCAGGGCCGGCGTGGAAACCGCCAGCGGCACGCTGGCCAGCGCGGCCAGCGAGGCCGAGTGGGTGAGAACGGTGCGTCGCTTCAACATGGTGCTTGACTCCAGGGTGTGAAAAGCCCCTCCGGGGGCGTGGCGGATCATGGCCGGGATCGGCTCGCAGTGACAAGCGGGATTTCCCCGTCGCGCGGGGGCGCCGCACGGGACGGCGGTTCGGCTTTCGGCACGGCTTCGAGCAGCGTGCGCGTGTAGGGATGTTCGGCCGCCCGAAACAGCCGGTCGGGGGGACCTTGTTCCACGATGCGGCCCTGCCAGAGCACGGCGACGTCGTCGCACAGGTGGTGAACGACCGCCAGGTCGTGGCTGATCAACATGTACGTGATGCCGAACTGCGCCTGCAGGTCCTGCATCAGGTTGAGCACCTGCGCCTGCACCGAAACGTCCAGGGCGCTCACCGGCTCGTCGGCGACGATCAGGCGCGGGCGCGTGATCAGGGCACGGGCGATCGCGATGCGCTGGCGCTGGCCGCCCGAGAATTCGTGCGGGTACTTGCCCAGGTCGTTGGCCCGCAGCCCCACCGAGTCGAGCGCCTGCGCGGCGCGACGCTGCTGCTCGGCGCGCGTGGTGTCGCCCTGGGCCGCCAGCGGCTCGGTCACGATGCGTTCCACGGTCTGGCGCGGATCGAGCGATCCGTACGGGTCCTGGAACACCATCTGGATGTCGCGGCGGGCCTGGCGCAGTTCCTCGCGCGGCAGCGCCTGCAGGTCGCGGCCGAGCAGTTTCACGCTGCCCGACGTGGGGTGGTCCAGCGCCATCACCAGCCGCGCCAGCGTCGACTTGCCGGAACCCGACTCGCCCACGATGCCCAGGCTGCGGCCGGCCTCGATCGTGAAGCTCACGCCGTTGAGCGCCTGCACCACGGGATGCGGCGTGAACAGTTTCTCGCGCGGCATCAGGTAGTGCCGCACCAGGTTGTCCACCTGCAGCAGTGGTTCCGTCATGCGGCCACTCCCTCACGGCGGGCGGCGGCCACTGCATCCAGGCGGATGCACCGGGCCTGGTGGTCCGGCTCCACCAGCTGCGGCGGCGGCACGGTGACGTGGCACTCGGGAATGGTGAAGCTGCAGCGCCCGGCGAACGGGCAGCCGGGGGGCAGGTCGACCAGCTCGGGCACGGTGCCGGCGATGGTCACGAGGCGCTTGCCCTTGGCCGTTCCCAGCGCCGGACGGGCGGCGAACAGGCCCAGCGAGTACGGATGGATGCGGTGCGCGAATACGGAAGTCGTCGGGCCGCTCTCGACCACGCTGCCGCCGTACATCACCATCATCCGCCGCACGTTCTGCGCGATGACGCCCAGGTCGTGCGAGATCAGCATCAGCGCCATGCCGCGCTCGGCGACGAGCTCGCGGATCAGGTCGAGGATCTGGCGCTGGATCGTCACGTCCAGCGCCGTGGTCGGCTCGTCGGCGATCAGCAGGTCCGGACCGCAGGCCAGCGCCATCGCGATCGTCACCCGCTGGCGCTGCCCGCCGGAGAACTGGTGCGGATACGCGTCGATGCGCCGCGCCGCGTCGGGAATGCCCACCCGGTCCAGCAGGGCGATCGCCTCCTGGCGCGCCTGCCCCGCCGACATCCCGCGGTGCAGCCGCAGCGGCTCCGCCACCTGGCGGCCTATGCTGTGCACCGGATTGAGGGCGGTCATCGGCTCCTGGAAGATCATCCCGATGCGGTCGCCGCGAATCCGGCACAGCTCGCGGTCGCTCTTGCCGACCAGCTCCTGGCCCTCGAAGCGGATGCTGCCCGTGACCTGCGCGTTCTCCGGCAGCAGGCCCATCAGGGCCATGACGGTGATCGACTTGCCGCAGCCCGACTCCCCCACCAGCCCAAGCGTCTCGCCCCGTTCCAGGGAAAAACTCACGTCGCGCACCGCGTAGGCCGGTCCGCGATGGGTCTGCAGTCGCACGTGCAGGTTGTTGACTTCGAGCAGGGGCATCGGCGGCGTCTTCAGCGCTTGCGGGCCAGCCGCGGATCGAACAGGTCGCGCAGGCCGTCGCCGAGCAGGTTCAGGCCGAGCACCGCCAGGGCGATGGCGATGCCGGGAAAGACGGCGAGCAGCGGCGCCTGGAACATCAGCGTCTGCGCCTCGCTCAGCATGCGGCCCCAGGAGGGCTGCGGCGGCTGGGTCCCGAGTCCGAGGTACGACAAGGCCGCCTCGGCCAGGATGGCGATGGCGAAGCGGATGGTCGCCTGGACGATCAGTACCGACATGATGTTCGGCAGCACGTGCTCCATCGTGATCGAGAACGCGTTCTTGCCGCAGGCGCGCGCGGCCAGCACGAACTCGCGCGACCAGACGGCGTTGGCCGAGGCCCGCGTGATGCGCGCGAAGGTCGGGATGTTGTAGATGCCGATCGCGATGATCGCGTTGACCATCCCGGGGCCGAACACCGCCGTCAGCATGATGGCGGACAGGATGGCCGGGAACGCGAAGCCGAAGTCCGCCAGCCGCATGATGATTTCCTCGACCCAGCCGCGCTTCGCGGAGGCGAGGAGGCCGAACGCGGTGCCCACGACCAGGCCGATCCCGACGGCGATCACCCCGACGACGATGGACGAGCGGGCGCCCACCAGCAGCAGCGAAGCAACGTCGCGGCCGTAGGCGTCGGTGCCGAACCAGTACTTCGCGTCGGGCGGCAGCAGCTTCAGGCCCATGTCGATCTCGTATGGCGAATGCGGCGTCCACACGAACGACAGTAGCGCCGCGAACGCCAGCAGCAGGCTCAGCACCGAGCCGACGGCGAAGCTGCGGTGCGAGAACGCACGGCGCCAGAAGCCGGGACCCTGGACGATGGGAGGGACTGCGACGGGGACTGCGCTCATGCTAGGGCCTGTTCACACCTTTTTTGGCAGTGCGAACGTGCTTAGAACCGCGCCAATCTAGGCGGACGACAACGCCAAGGCTGGACGCCTTGGCTAGGAGTTCAACAACGAGTGGCGCGGTTGTAAGCACGTTCCCTCCGGGTTGCGGCCAAAAAGGCCAATTGCGTTGTTGCGGCGACTGGCCGCACGTCGGGTGCGGCTGCATCGCCGCGCCTAGCACTTGGCCTTTTTGACTCGCAACGCATCTGTCAAAAAAGGTGTGAACAGGCCCTCAAATGTCGCTGGCTTTCACCCGCGGGTCGATGGCGGCGTACAGCAGGTCGACGACGAAGTTGACGATGACCACCATCGCGGCCAGCAGCATCACGCAGTTGCGCACGACGATCAGGTCGCGGTTGGAGATCGACTGGAAGATCAGCCGACCCAGGCCCGGCAGGTAGAACACGCTCTCGACGACGATGGTGCCGGCGAGCAGCTCGGCGAACTGCAGGCCCATGATCGTGATCACCGGGATCATCGCGTTGCGCAGGACATGGCCCCACAAGGTCCCGGTGCGCGACACGCCCTTGGCCCGCGCCGTGCGCACGAAGTCCTCGCGCAGGACTTCGAGCACGGCGGATCGGGTGATGCGCGCCAGGATCGCCGACTGCACCACCGCCAGCGAGATCGCCGGCAGCAGCAGCGCCTTGACGCCTTCCAGGATGCCTTCTTCCCAGCCGGGGAAGCCGCCGGCGGAGAACCACTTGAGGTGCACCGAGAAGAGCAGGATCAGCAGGATCGCGAACCAGAAGTTCGGGATCGCGATGCCGACCTGCGACAGGCCCATCACGCCGACGTCGCCCAGCTTGTTGTGGCGGGCGGCGGCGTAGATGCCGGCAGCCAGGGCGATGATCGACGTGAGCGCCATCGCCATCAGCGCCAGCGGCACGGTGAGGGAGAGTCGCTCCAGCACGAGTTCGGACACCGGCGTGCTGTAGGTGTAGCTCAGGCCCAGGTCGCCCGTCAGCATGCCGCCGACCCAGTCGAAGTAGCGCTCCAGCGGCGGGCGGTCCAGTCCGAGCTTGGCGGCCAGCGCCTGCACCGCGTCGGGCGATGCATCGGGACCCATCAGGATCTGCGCCGCGTTGCCGGGAAGGATCTCCAGCACCAGGAAGACCACCACCGAAGCGCCTACCAGTGTCGCAATCAGGGTGATCAGGCGCTTGAAGAGGAAAATGCTCATTCCGGCGGGGATAATGCCAGAAGTGCAGAGCTGTTTTCGAGAGGGCGTGGCGCCATGGCATTGATGATTACCGACGAGTGCATCAACTGCGACGTGTGCGAGCCCGAGTGTCCCAACGAGGCGATCTCGCTCGGCCCGGAGATCTACCAGATCGATCCCGGCCGCTGCACCGAATGCGTGGGCCATTTCGACGAACCGCAGTGCGTGCAGGTCTGTCCCGTCGCCTGCATCCCGGTGAACCCGGCCCACGTCGAGAGCCGCGAATCGCTGTGGCGCAAATACCAGCGCCTGACAGGCAAGCCGGAAACGGGCGTGCCGGCGCCCGATTCCGAAACAGCCAGGCCCTGACCGGCGCGATCAGTCGCCGCTTTTCTTCGCCTTCGCCGCCTTCTTCGAAGGCTTCGACTCGCCCGGCTTCTTCGGCGACACCGCCGTGAAGTGGGCCGGCTTCTTCGCCACCGCCATCGAGCGGGTGCGGTCGCCCTGGTCCGCCGGGTCGCCGGCCTTCGGCGGCGGAATGTACGCGGGCGCGGCCTTGGCTTCGTCCTTCAGCCGCGCCTTTTCCATCTCGTCCGCCAGCTTCGCGTCGCGCCGCGCCGCACTGCTGGTCTGCGCGCGCTGGCCGGCGTCGCGCGCGTCCTCGGCCGGCACCTCCCTGCCGCCGGGGCAAGGCTTCTGGCTGTAGGTGTCGCCGCAGCGCCAGACCGTCTGGCCGGCCGCGGGAATGCTCCAGCCGGCCACGCAGGCCAGCAGGCACAGCACGCGCAAGGGATGGAACATGACGGACTCTCCTCGTGGTGGACGATCAGACCCCTTCAGGCCGCGGCGGCCTGGCGCGCGGCGGCTTGCTGGTGTGCACCAGCAAGGTGGCTTTCTCCATCTCGCCGGCCATCAGGGCCGGGAACGCCTTGAGCGTGCGGGCGATGCAGTCCTCGATCGCCGTGCGCTGTTCCGGCGCGGGCTTGCGCAGCACCCAGTCGACCACCTCGGACTTCACGCCCGGATGGCCGATCCCCAGCCGCAGCCGCCAGTAGTCTCCGGTGCCCAGCTGCGCGTGAATGTCGCGCAGGCCGTTGTGCCCGGCGTGGCTGCCACCGAACTTCAGCTTCGCCTGGCCCGGCACGATGTCGAGTTCGTCGTGCGCCACCAGGATTTCCTCCGGCGCGATCTTGTAGAAGCGCGCCAGGGCGGCGACGGAGCGGCCCGAAACGTTCATGAAGGTCTGCGGCTGCAGCAGCCAGAAGGTGTGGCCGTGCAGCGTCGCGCGCGCCATGCGGCCGTGATATGCCTTCTCCGGGACGAGCGACAGCTTGAGCTCGCCGGCAAGCGCGTCCACCCACCAGAACCCGGCGTTGTGGCGCGTCGCTTCGTACTCGGGGCCCGGATTGCCCAGCCCCACGAACAGTTTGATCATGGAGCGGCATTATCCGGCTCCAAAAGCAAACGGCCCGCCGGGGGGCGGGCCGTCGTTGCCGCGGCGGGCGGCTTACTTCTTCTTGGCCGGCTTGGCGTCGGCCTTCGGCGCGGCCTTTGCATCGGCCGCGGGAGCGGCGGCTGCCGGCGCGGCTTCCGCGCCCTCGGCGCCGGCGGCGGCTTCCTCGCCGCCGACCACGACCACGGAGACCAGCACCGGGTTCGGCTTGCCGCGGGTAACGGCCGTCACGCCCTTGGGCAGGGTGACGTCGTTCAGGTGCAGCGACATGCCCTTCTTGAGCGAGGACAGGTCGACTTCGATGAACTCGGGCAGGTCACCAGGGAAGCAGGAGATGTCCAGTTCGGACATGACCTGGTTCACGACGCAGTTCTCGAACTTGACTGCCTGCGACTCGTCCGCCTTCACGTAGTGCAGCGGCACCTTCATGTGCAGGCGGGTCTTGGCGTCGACGCGCTGGAAGTCGATGTGCAGCACCATCGGCTTGAACGGGTGCACCTGCACGTCGCGCAGCAGCACCTTGCCTTCCTTGCCGTTCAGCTCCATGTCCAGGATGGTGGAATGGAAGGCTTCCTTCTTGAGGGCGTGCCACAGGGCGTTGTGATCCAGCTCGATCAGCTGCGGCTCGCCCGAGCCCCCGTACACGATGCCCGGCGTCTTGCCGGTATTGCGGAGACGGCGGCTCGCACCCGTGCCCTGCTTGGCGCGCTCGAAAGCGACGAATTTCATGATTCACTCCAGTTGAAGCCCACCGCGACCAGTGCGGCTCCGTTGCAAAAAAGGGCCTGCTCGCGCAGGCCCGCTCGATGTCCCGTCAGGCAAGCCTCAGAAGAGGTTTTCCTGGTCCGAGAACAAACTCATCACCGACTCGCCCTTGGCGATCCGCTGCACCGTCTCGGCGATCAGCGGGGCCACGGAGAGCTGGCGGATCTTGCCGCAGTTGCGCGCGGCTTCCGACAGCGGGATCGTGTTGGTCACCACCACCTCGTCCAGGGCCGTGCCCTTGGACAGGCGCTCGATCGCGGGACCCGAGAAGATCGGGTGCGTGCAATAGGCGTAGACCTTCTTCGCGCCGCGCGCCTTCAGCACCTCGGCCGCCTTCACCAGCGTGCCGGCGGTGTCGATCATGTCGTCCATGATCACGCAGTTGCGGCCGTCGATCTCGCCGATCACGTGCATCACTTCGCTGACGTTGGCGCGCGGCCGGCGCTTGTCGATGATCGCGAGGTCGGTGTCCAGCTGCTTGGCCAGCGCGCGGGCGCGCACCACGCCGCCGACGTCGGGCGACACCACGATCAGGTTGTCGTAGCTCTTGTGGCGCAGGTCGCCCAGCAGCACCGGCGACGCGTAGATGTTGTCCACCGGGATGTCGAAGAAGCCCTGGATCTGGTCGGCGTGCAGGTCCATGGTGAGGACCCGGGCGACGCCCACTTTCTGCAGCAGGTTGGCGACCACCTTGGCCGAAATCGGCACGCGCGTGGAACGCGGCCGCCGGTCCTGCCGGGCGTAGCCGAAATACGGGATCACGGCGCTGATGCGCTCGGCCGAGGCGCGCTTGAGCGCGTCGACCATGATCAGCAGTTCCATCAGGTTGTCGTTGGTCGGGGCGCAGGTGGACTGCACCACGAAGACGTCCCTGGCCCGCACGTTGGTGTTGATCTCGACGGTGACTTCGCCGTCCGAGAAGCGCCCGACGCTGGCGGCGCCGAGCGAGATGCCCAGGTGGCCGGCAATCTCGGCGGCCAGCGCCGGATTGGCGTTGCCCGTGAACACCATGAAATCGGGAGAGGGGGGAGCAACCTGCATGGACTGACCCAGCGAATTTGAACTTTAGTGCCTGTACGCAACGCGTATTTGGCAGGGGAGGAAGGACTCGAACCCTCGCATGCTGGAATCAAAATCCAGTGCCTTAACCAACTTGGCGACTCCCCTACACGGGTTGCCGGCTGCAACCAGCCGACCACCGATCAATCGTCGCTGGGGGCCCACCCGAAGAGGGGATGGACCTCCAAATTGCTGCATTCCCGCGCCTGCCAGCCCGCCGGGGCCGCCTGCAGTGCCTGCCCTGCCGGTAGCGGCGCAAAGACCGCGCTGCCGGAGCCCGTCATCCGCCCTTGCAGGCCTTGCGATCCAAGCCATTCCAGCGCCTGGGTCACCCCGGCGCACAGGCGCTGGGCAACGGGTTGCAGATCGTTCCGGCCGAACCGGTAAGGGTCCGTATTCCCGGAAGGGTTTGCAGCAAAGCCTGAGATTATAGCAGGCTCGGTGTCGCGTTTGAGCAGCGGGTCCGCGAATATGCGGGCGGTGGCCAGGCCCTGGGAAGGTTTCACGACGGCAAACCGCCCCGGCGGCAGCGCCAGCGGCGTCGAATGCTCCCCTATGCCCTCCACCCAGGCGTTGCGGCCGTGCAGGAAAAAGGGCACGTCGGCGCCCAGCGCCAGCCCGATCTGAGCGAGCCGCGCCAGCGGCAGGTTCAGGCCCCACAGCCGGTTGAGCGCCAGCAGGCAGCTGGCCGCGTCGGACGAGCCGCCGCCCAGGCCGGCTTCGCTCGGCACCCGTTTGTCGATGGCGACGTGGACGCCGGCCGTGACGCCGCCGGCGCGCTGCAGCGCTTGCGCCGCCGCCAGCACGAGATCCTGCTGCGGCAATGGCACCCCGAGGTCCTCGCGGCTGATGGCGCCGCCGGCGCGCAGCTCGAAGTGCAGCGTGTCGCACCAGTCGATCAGCATGAACGCCGACTGCAGCAGGTGCATGCCGTCCGCCCGGCGCCCCACCACGTGCAGGAACAGGTTCAGCTTGGCCGGGGCCGGGACGTCGTACAGCGCCTTCATCGGTCCAGCGCCACCCGCAGGTCCGCCTCCGGCTGCGGCTCGTGCCGCACGGCGGAAATGCGTCCTTCCGCCAGTTGCGAGAGGTTCGCCCGCCAGCCGGGCACCGGCGTGTTGCGCCCGCGCAGCCAGTCGAAGAGCGCCGCCACCGGGATGGCGGCCCCGGTGGCCTGGGTGACCAGTGCCTCCACCGACGGAAAACTGCGCGTGCGGCCGTTGCTGCGCAAGGTGGCGCTCCCCGGCGCCCAGGCCAGCACGGCCAGCGTGCCGCCCAGCGGACTCGTCAGCGTCAATTCGCCCGACTCGGCGGTTCCGCGCAGTTCGAACATCGCGGCAAAGGACTGGCTCGCCTGGTCCTTGACCTGCAGCGCGAGCCGCCCGCTCCAGGGGCCGTTGTCACCCGCGCCGTCGGCCGGCCGCGGCGGCGTGGCGCATCCGGCCAACGCCACCAGGCCGCAACCGAGCAGCCACGACACCCGCCGCCGGTTCATGGCTTGACGCGCAGGCGCTTGAGCGTTTCCTGCAGGGTGTCGTTGTCGGCGTTGAGCAGCAGCCCTTCCTTCCACACGGCCTCGGCGCGCTCGCGCTGGCCCAGGGTCCACAGCACCTCGCCGAGATGGGCGGCGATGTCGGCGTCGGGCCGGGTCTTGTACGCCGTCTCCAGGATGCGCAGCGCCTCGCCCAGGTTGCCCAGTCGGAACTCCACCCACCCGAGGCTGTCGCTGATGAAGGGATCGTCGGGCGCGTAGGTCAGCGCCTTGCGGATCAGCTCTTTCGCCTCGGGCAGCCGCAGGTTGCGATCGGCCAGCGAATAGCCCAGCGCGTTGTACGCATGGTGGTAGTCCGGCTTGGTGGCGATCACCTGGCGCAGCAGGCGTTCCATGGCGGCGAGGTTGCCCATCTTCTCGGCGACCATGGCCTGCTCGTACAGCAGGTCGACGTCGACCGGCGGCTTGGCCGCGGCCCGGCCGAGCAGCTCGTAGGCCTCGCGCCAGTGCTTCGTGTCGCGCAGCAGCTGCACCTCGGCCATCAATTTGGTGCGGGCATCGGCCGGGTTGCGCTCGGGCAGCGCTCGCAGCAGCTTGCGCGCCTCCTCGAGCTTGCCCTGCCGCGCCATGATCGAGGCGCGACGCTGCTGGGCCGCGACCAGGTCCTGGGGATTCTCGATGCGGTCGAGCCAGGCGGCGGCCTGGGCGAGGTCCTTGCGGCGCTCGGCGATCCGCGACAGCGACAGGAAGGCCTGCGCCATGCCGCGGCTGCGGTCCTCGGGCTTGCCCTGGGCCTGTGCCAGCTCCAGGTAGCGCTTGATCGACGCTTCAGCGGCATCGTCGCGGTTGTCCTGCAGCTGCAGCGTTCCCTGCACCAGCCAGGCCTCGGGATAGTCGGGCTTCTCCCTGGTGACGAACTCCAGTTGCTGCGCCGCGTCCTGGTAGCGCTGCGCTTCCAGCAGTTCGCGGGCATAGGACATGCGCAGCTCGGGCAGCGGCTTGCCTGCCATGTACCGCCGCACCAGGGACTCGGCCTGCGGCTCCTTCGGATCCATCAGTTCCAGTGCCAGCAGCACCGGCCCTTCCGCGCCCGGGCTCGCGGCCTGTGCGCGCTGGGCCGCGTCGATCGCGGCCTTGCGGTCGCCGGCGGCCAGCCGCATCCGGCCGACGGCCGTCCAGGCGGCGCCGGCCGTGTCGGGTTGCCGCAGGTAGTCGGCCAGTGCCTGTTCCACCACCGACGCCGCCAGCTTCTTGTCGGAGACCCGCGAATAATTGCGCGGAATCAGCGACAAGGTGGCATTGCGGTCCTTGGCGTCGGACAGCTCGATCTCGGTCCGCAGCGCCGGCGCGCTCTCGCTGACCCGGTTCAGCGCGATCAGGATCTGCAGCACGTAGCGGTTCGCGTCGCGCGAAGTGGGATGCGCGTCCTTCCAGGCGCGGGCCGCCTGCAGCGCGGCATCGCCCGACCGCGACTGGAACGCCAGGTCCACCGCCCGCTGGTACAGGGCCGGGTCGTTCGTCTTGCGCGCCGCATCCAGGATCAGGGAGTAGCCGGTGGACGGCTCCGCGCCGCGCGCATTGAGTTCGCCCAGCAGCAACTCGTAGAAGAGTTCCGCGTCGAGGGCCGTCTGTGCCGGGGGCTCCGCCGCCTGGGCCGGTGCGATGTGAATCCATGCCAGCAGCAGGGCGCCGGCGAGGGTCAATCTCTTCATCGATTCATGATAATCCAGGACCCATGCCCGAACTGCCGGAAGTCGAAGTCACCCGCCGCAGCTTCGCCGATCGCATCGCGGGCGGCCGCGTCGAGGCGGTGCGCGTCGGCAAGCCCCTGCGCTGGCCGCTGGGCGTGACGCCGCAGGCGCTGGTGGGACGCACAGTCACCGGCGTGCGCCGCCGCGGCAAGTACCTGCTGATCGACCTCGACCAGGGTGTGCTGCTGCTGCACCTGGGCATGTCCGGCAGCCTGAGTTTCGCGCCGTCGCAGCCGCAGCCGGGCGCGCACGACCACTTCGACCTCGTCACCACCCGCGGCGTGCTGCGGCTCAACGACCCCCGCCGGTTCGGGGCGGTGGTCTTTGCGCCCGGCGAGGATGCGGCGCAGGCGGTCAAGCTGCTGGGGCGGTTGGGCGTCGAGCCGCTGTCGGACGCCTTCGACCTCGATGCCTTCCACCAGCGCCTGCGGCGGCGCAACGCCCCGATCAAGCAGGTGCTCCTGGCGGGCGACGTGGTGGTGGGCGTCGGCAACATCTACGCTTCCGAAGCGCTGTTCCTGGCGCGGATCCGGCCGACGCTGCGCGCGTCGCGCATCAGCCGCCCGCGGGCCCGGCTGCTGCAGCAGGCGGTGCGCGACGTGCTCGCGCGGGCCGTGGAGCGGGGCGGCAGCACCTTGCGCGACTTCTCCAATGCTCATGGCGAGGCCGGCCTGTTCCAGCTCGATGCCATGGTGTACGACCGCGCGGGACAGCCATGCCGCGTCTGCGGGACGGCGGTGAAGACGATCCGCCAGGGCCAGCGGGCCACCTATTTCTGCCCCACCTGCCAGAAGCCGTGAACTGCGGCGCGGGCGGCCGGCGCGCGCTTGCCGAAAAACGACATCCGCGCGCGCGCGTGGACGCGCGCCGGGGGGCCGATGCTATATTCAATTGCTCTACCACGGGGACACAGTGGGCACTTCCTTCAACGAACAGTTCGACCAGCACGGCGCCTGGAGGCGCCAGTTCGCGCTGCGCCTGAAACTGCTGTCGGAGTGGCTGCGTGACCACGACCTCCTCGACGCCGCCGTCGAGGAGCGGCTGCGCCGGCTGGAGACGCAGATCCGCTCGGACAAGGTCATGGTCGCCTTCGTCGCCGAGTTCTCGCGCGGCAAGTCGGAGCTGATCAACGCGATCTTCTTCGCCGGCTACAAGCGCCGCATCATGCCGGCCAGCGCGGGCCGCACCACCATGTGCCCGACGGAGCTGGGCTACGACGGCGAGGTGCCGCCCTGCCTGCGGCTGCTGCCGATCGAGACCCGCTTGCAGCCGCAGCCGCTGATGGAATGGCGCGCGGTGCCCGAGAAGTGGGTCCGCTTCGACCTCGACGTCAACGACGCGTCGCAGCTGGCGCAGGCCTTCGAGAAAGTGGCCGAAGTGCGGCGCGTGACCACCGACGAGGCGCGCGCGCTGGGGTTCTGGCACGACGAATTCCCCGAGAACAACCCGCTGCTGGGGCCGGACGGCAAGGTGGAGGTGCCGCGCTGGCGCCACGCGCTGATCAACATCGCCCACCCGCTGCTGAAACAGGGCCTCGTCATCCTCGACACGCCAGGCCTCAACGCCATCGGCGCCGAGCCGGAACTGACGGTGAACCTGATCCCGCAGGCCCACGCGGTGGTGTTCATCCTGGCCGCGGACACCGGCGTCACCAAGTCGGACCTCGCCATCTGGCGCGAGCACCTGATCTCAGAGGGCGACAGCGCCGACGCGCGGCTGGTGGTGCTGAACAAGATCGACACCATGTGGGACGCGCTGCGCACCCCGTACGAGGTGCAGGGCGAGATCGAGCGCCAGCGCGCCACCTCGGCGCAGGTGCTCGGGCTGTCGGAGTCGCAGGTGATCCCCGTTTCCGCCCAGAAGGGCCTGCTCGCGAAGATCAACGAGGACGCCGCTCTGCTGCAGGCCAGCCAGTTGCCGGTGCTCGAACGCGCGCTCAGCCACGGGGTGATGGGGCACCGCCGCAACATCCTGCGCGCCTCCGTCGCCGCCAACATCGTGTCGCTGCGCTCCGAGGCCGCGCGCGCCATCCAGATCCGGCGGCGCGACCTGGCCGAGCAGATGATGGAGCTCAAGGGCCTGCGCGGCAAGAACACGTCGGTGATCCGGCAGATGCGCGCCCGCATCGAGCAGGAGCAGCGCGAGTTCGACGTGAGCGGGGCGCGGGTGCACGCGGTGCGCTCCGTGCACCTGAAGCTGCTGCGCGAAGTGCTCGCCCTGCTCGGCACGCCCGCGCTGAAGCAGGAGATGGCCGAGCTCACCGCCAAGCTGCGGCAGCCCGGCATCAAGCTCGGCGCGCGCAAGGCCTACGCGCAGACCTTCGACCGGCTGCGCGCCACGCTGCGCCAGGCGGCGGACAGCAGCGCCGAGATCCAGTCGATGCTCACCGGCACCTTCCGCCAGCTCAATGCCGAATACGGGTTCTCGCTGCAGGCGCCGCGCGAGCCGGACCTGGTGCGGTTCCAGCGCGACCTCGACCTGGTCGAGCGCAGCCACATCCAGTACCTCGGGATGGGCAACATGTTCCGCCTGGCGCAGCCCGAATTCGCCGACCGGCTGGTGCGCGCCCTGGCGACGCGGCTGCGGGTGGTCTACGAATCGGCGCTCGGCGAACTGGAACTGTGGAACAAGTCGGCCGCAGCCCAGCTCGACGCGCAGTTGCGCGAGCGCCGCCGCAACTTCGGCCGGCGGCTCGAGGCGATCGAGCGCATCCAGCAGGCTGCGTCGGGGTTGGACCAGCGCATCGCCGAGATTGAGAGCCAGGAAGCCGCGCTGTCAGTCCTGGAGGCGAAGCTGCTGGAGCTCACGGGGCAGCTGATCACCGTCCCCGAAGAGGAATCCGCGCCATCCGAGCCCCTGCGCATGTCCGCATGAGCGGCTTGCCGGCGGGTTTTGCCGGGCGCGTCGTGCGCTGGCAGCGCTCGCATGGCCGCGCCGGGCTGCCGTGGCAAGGCACCCGCGACCCCTACCGCGTCTGGCTCTCCGAAATCATGCTGCAGCAGACGCAGGTGTCGCGCGTGCTCGAGTACTACCCGCGCTTCCTGTCGCGCTTTCCGGACGTCCGCGCGCTGGCCGCCGCCAGCCTGGACGACGTGTATGCCTGCTGGTCCGGGCTCGGCTACTACAGCCGTGCGCGCAACCTGCACCGCTGCGCGCAGGAAGTCGTTGCCGTGCATGGCGGCGCATTCCCGAGCCGCGCGGCGGTGCTGGAGACGCTGCCCGGCATCGGCCGGTCGACGGCGGCGGCGATCGCCGCCTTCTGCTTCGGCGAGCGCGCCGCGATCCTCGACGGCAACGTCAAGCGCGTGCTCACCCGGGTGCTCGGGTTCGGCGACGACCTGGCCGCGGCAGCGAACGAACGCAAGCTGTGGGAACACGCGCAGGACCTGCTGCCCAGTCGCGACCTGCAGCGGGCCATGCCGCCGTATACCCAGGGCCTGATGGACCTGGGCGCCACGATCTGCCTGCCGCGCAATCCGTCGTGCCTGTTGTGCCCGGCGAACTCGCTGTGCGTTGCGCGCGCCGCGGGCAATCCGGAGCGCTACCCGGTCAGGACCCGCAAGCTCACCCGCGGCTCGCAGTCGCTGTGGCTGTTGCGGGCGGCGAGCGAAGAAGGCGCGGTGTGGCTCGAGAAGCGGCCGGCCACCGGCATCTGGGCCGGGCTGTATTGCCTGCCGGTGTTCGACAGCGCCAGCGCCCTGGAACAATCGCTGGGCGGCCACGAGCGTGCCGGCTGGCGCGAGGATCCGCCGTTCCTGCACGTGCTGACCCACAAGGACCTGTACCTGCATCCGGTGGCGGTGCGGCTGCCCAGGCAGGCGATGGCCGGACGCGAAGGGACATGGGCGGTGCGCGAGGAGCTGGGCCGCTACGGCGTGCCGGCGCCGGTGCAGCGGCTGCTGGCGCAGGACTAGGTTTTCCTTGCTCTCCCCGGGGGGAGGAACCAGGGTGAGTGCCTTGCGCCGGAGCAATTGGGGTCGGACCGGAATTCAGGACGATGGCCCCACCGCAGCGCTCGGTGGTGTTCGAAATTCCGCTCCGACCCCAATCGCGGTGGTGGAGGAAGGAAGGGTTGTCTCGGGCCGCCCGTCAGCGGGGTCAGAGCACGATTTCGAACCAGACCTCCCGCTCCGGCCGCAGCCTCGTCCTGAATCGTGATCTGACCCCGCTGACTCGACCTCGTGGCACGGGTCGGCGGCACTGCGGTGGTGGAGGAAGGAAGGGTTGTCTCCGCCCGCCCCGTCACCGCGGTCAGAGCCTCCAGTGCGACTAGCCCGCGTCGAGCTCGCGATGGCGCTTGAGCGCCGTGCGTTTCTGCCCGAACCACGCCGCCAGCTGCTCCACCAGGTACACCGACCGGTGCTGGCCGCCGGTGCAGCCGATAGCCACCGTGACGTAACTGCGGTGATCGCGCGCCAGCGGCTCCAGCCACTCGTCGATGAAGGCGGCGATCCGGCTGCGCATGCGCTCCACGTCCGGGTGCTGCTCCAGAAAAGCGCGCACCGGCTCGTCGCGGCCGGTCAGGTCGCGCAGCCCCGGCTCGTAGTGCGGGTTGGGCAGCATGCGCACGTCGAAGACGAAGTCGGCATCCACCGGGATGCCGCGCTTGAAGGCGAAGGATTCGAACACCAGCGTCAGCTGGCTGACCGGTGCCGACAGCAGCGACTTGACGTAGGCCTGCAGCTGGCTGGGCCGGATCACGCTGGTGTCGATCACGTGCGCCTGGTCGCGCAGCTCGGCCAGCAGCTCGCGTTCCAGCTCGATCGCCTCGACCAGCGCGCGCTGCCCGTCCGGGCCGTCCTGCGGCGCCGGCGTGCTCGAAAGCGGATGGCGGCGCCGGGTCTCGGAGAACCGCCGCACCAGCGTGTCGGTCGTGGAGTCGAGGAACAGCGGCCGCACGTTGACGTTGCCGCGTCGCAGCTCGCGCAGTTGCGCCGGCACCAGCGGCAGCGCCGTCGCGCTGCGCACGTCAACGGCGATGGCGACGCGCTCCACGCTGCTTTGCTGCTCCAGCGCCACGAAGGGCAGCAGCAGTTCCGGCGGCAGGTTGTCGACGCAGTAATAGCCGGCGTCCTCCAGCGCGCGCAGGGCCACGGACTTGCCGGACCCCGACATGCCGGTGATGAGGACCACTTCCAGCGTCATGGCTTGGCCTCGCCCGCGGTCGAGAGCATTTCCTTGGCATGGGCCAGGCTCGTGCCCGACAGCTTCTCGCCGCCCAGCATCCGCGCGACCTCCGCGACCCGCTGCTCGCCTTGCACCGGCGCCACCGTGCTCGAAGTGCCGGCGCGGTCGCTCTGCTTGGAGACCACCAGGTGGTGGTCGGCGCAGGCGGCCACCTGCGGCAGGTGCGTCACGGCCAGCACCTGGCGGTCGCGCCCCAGCTGCTTCATCAGCCGGCCCACCGTCTCGGCGACGGCGCCGCCGACGCCAGCGTCCACTTCGTCGAAGATCAGCGTCTGGGCTTCGCCGAGCCGGCTGGTGGTGACGGCGATGGCCAGCGCGATGCGCGACAGCTCGCCGCCCGAGGCCACCTTGCCGACGGGGCGCGGCGTGGCGCCCGCATGGCCGGCCACCAGGAAATTCACCTGCTCCAGCCCTTGGGAGCCGGGCTCCGGCAAGGGTTCCAGCTTGACCTCGAAGCGCCCGCCTTTCATGCCCAGGCCCTGCATCGCCTGCGTCACCGCCTTGGCAAGCTGGGGCGCCGCCTTGGCACGCGCGCCGGACAGCGCCTTCGCGAGCGCCATGTAGCCCGCTTGCGCCTGGTCGGCCGCCGCCTGCAGTCCCGCGAGGTCCGCCGCCGCGTCGAGCCGAGCCAGTTCGTCCTTCCAGCCGGCCAGCAGCGCCGGCAGCTCCGCCGGCGTGCGCTTGTAGCGGCGCGCGAGCGACATCCATTGCGACATCCGCTCGTCCAGCTCGGCGAGTCGCTGCGGGTCGAGGTCGGTCTTGCGCAGGTAGGCGTGCAGCGAATGCGCGGCGTCCTCGACCTGCGCGAGGCTGGACGCCAGCACCTGCGCCAGTTCGCGGAAGGCCGGCTCCACGTGCTGCTGGCCTTCCAGCAGCCCCTGGGCCTGCGCCAGTTGCGAGGCGGCGCCGCCGTCCTCGCCTTCGAGCGCCTGCAGCGCGCCTTGCGCCGACTCCAGCAGCGCCTGCGCGTTGGCCAGCCGCGTGTGGCCCGCGTTGAGTTCCTCCCACTCGTCGGCGCCCGGCGCCAGCTTGTCGATCTCGCCGATCTGCCAGGCCAGCCGCTCGCGTTCGCGCTGCAGCGAGTCCTGGGCGGCGCGCGCTTCTTCGAGCGTGCGCTGGGCGGCGCGCCAATGCTGCCAGGCGGCCAGCAGCGGCTGAGGGTCGGCGCCGGCATACGCGTCGAGCAGCGCGCGCACGGCGTCGGGCCGCGTCAGGCTCTGCCAGGCGTGCTGTCCATGGATGTCGACCAGCTGGTCGGCCAGTTCCTTCAGCTGGCCGGCCGTGGCCGGGCTGCCGTTGATCCAGGCCCGGCTCTTGCCCTGCGCGTCGATCGTGCGGCGCAGCAGCAGTCCGTCGCCGGCGTCGAAGCCGGCCTCCTGCAGCCACGCGTCCAGGGTGGCCGGCGCGTCGAACTCCGCGCTGATCTCGGCCCGCGGCGCGCCTTCGCGCACCACCACGGCTTCGGCGCGGGCGCCCAGCGCCAGTTGCAGCGCGTCCACCAGGATCGACTTGCCGGCGCCGGTCTCGCCCGTGAGCACGGAGAAGCCGCCGGCAAAGTCCAGGTCGAGCTCGCGCACGATGACGAAATCGCGCAGAGCGATGCGCTTGAGGCCCATCAGTTGCCCTCGTTCCAGTGCAGTTTTTCGCGCAGCGTGTCGAAGTAGGTCCAGCCCACCGGGTGCAGGAAGCGCACGCGGTGCTCCGACCGGCGCACGGTCACCCGGTCGCCGTGCAGCAGCGAGGCCAGCGACTGCATGTCGAAATTGGCGCTGGCATCGCGGCCCGATACCAGCTCGATCGTCACTTCGCAGCCGTCGGGCAGCACGATCGGCCGGTTGGACAGCGTGTGCGGCGCGATCGGGACCAGCACCCAGCCCATGGTCGACGGGTGCACCAGCGGGCCGCCCGCGGACAGGGAGTACGCGGTGGACCCGGTGGGCGAGGCGACGATCAGGCCGTCGGCGCGCTGGTTCGCCACGAAATGGCCGTCCACCTCCACCCGCAGTTCCACCATGCCGGAGGTGGCGCCGCGGTTGACGACCACGTCGTTCATGGCCAGCGCGTCGAACATGCACTGGCCGTCGCGGAACACCTGGGCGTGCATGAGGCTGCGCAGGTCTTCCTCGTAGGCGCCGCCCAGCATAGGCTCCAGGATGCGGCGGTAGTAGTCCAGCGGGATGTCGGTGATGAAGCCCAGCCGCCCCTGGTTGACGCCGATCAGCGGCACGCCGTAGCGCGCGAGCTGCCGGCCGACGCCCAGCATCGTGCCGTCGCCGCCGACCACCAGGACCAGGTCGCAGCCGGCGCCTATGGCCGGCAGGTCCAGCGCCGGGTAGCCCTGGATGCCGGTGCTGGTCGCCGTTTCGCGCTCGATCGCCACCTCGCAGCCCTGCCCGGCGAGGAACTGGCCGATGTCTTCCAGCGCGGCCCGCGTCTGCGCCGCGGCGCCGTGCGACACTGCCGCGTGGTATTTGCCGATCAGCGCCACCTGGCGGAACTGGGAAGTCATCGCCGGATTATGTATGGCGGGCGTGCCGGGACGACCATCCGGAGGCGGCGAAGCCGCGCCCGCCGGCCGCGGGTGTGGCATCCACGGCGAATCTCGCGGAACCAGGCGATTTCACTAGAATCCATCTACCCAACGCCATGCTGGATGACCGTGCCAAGTTGTTGCTGAAAGCGCTGGTCGAGCGCTACATCGCCGAGGGCCAGCCGGTGGGCTCCCGCACGCTCTCGCGCGCCTCGGGCCTGGAGCTGTCGGCCGCGACCATCCGCAACGTGATGGCCGACCTGGAGGACCTGGGCCTCATCGCCAGTCCGCACACTTCCGCCGGCCGGGTGCCTACCGCGCGGGGCTACCGCCTGTTCGTCGACACCATGCTGACGGCGCAGCGCGACCAGATCCTGGCCACCCCCAGCCTGGTCGCCGACCAGCCGCAGAAGGTGATCACCAACGCGGCGCAGCTGCTGTCGAACCTGTCGCACTTCGTGGGCGTCGTGATGGCGCCCAAGCGTTCGTCGGTGTTCCGCCACATCGAATTCCTGCGGCTGTCGGAAAAGCGCTTCCTGGTCATCATCGTCACGCCCGACGGCGACGTGCAGAACCGGGTCGTGTTCACGGCGCAGGACTACACCCAGGGCCAGCTGATCGAGGCCGCCAACTTCCTCAACGCCAATTACGCGGGGATGGCCATCGAGCAGGTGCGCGAGCGCCTGAAGGCCGAGGTGGAGAGCCTGCGCAGCGAGATCGCCACGCTGATGCAGACCGCGGTGGACGCCAGCTCCGAGGCCATGAGCGAGCAGGACGAGGTGGTGATCTCCGGCGAGCGCAACCTGCTGCAGGTGCAGGACTTCTCCAGCGACATGAGCCACCTGCGGCGCGCCTTCGACCTGTTCGAGCAGAAGACGCAGCTGATGCGCCTGCTGGACATCTCCAGCCAGGCCGCCGGCGTGCGCATCTTCATCGGCGGCGAAAGCCAGGTCGTGCCGTTCGAGGAACTGTCCATCGTCAGCGCCCCGTACGAGGTGGACGGCCAGGTGGTGGGCACCGTCGGCGTGATCGGCCCGACCCGCATGCCTTACGACCGCATGATCCAGATCGTGGACATCACCTCCAAGCTGGTCAGCAACGCGCTGAGCCACAACCGCGGCGGCTCTTAGAATCCTCGGCGGGGGGCGTTAGCTCAGTTGGTCAGAGCAGAGGACTCATAATCCTTTGGTCGTTGGTTCAAGTCCAACACGCCCTACCAATAAGACAAGGTACGTACCTGAGACACGGTTAACAGGTTGTGCCGGTCACATGGTTAACACTCGAGGCCCGAAGGGATTATCCCCGGGCTCACGGTGCTGAGGTTGACCTTCGTTCTTTCCGTGCAGATGCGGCGCACTTGGTGACGGGGTGATGATGCGGTCATCGAACGGCCATCCAATCGGATAGACCCGCATAGGATCGCCGCGAAGGTGGGTCAGAATCCATCGGCGCCGACAGACTGGAGGTTAGCCCGTTGTCGCAGATGCGCGCCCGTAACGCTTGCGGTACCAATCGGGACGTTACGGAGCGAGCCTTCCTGAAGCAACTGCGGCGAAAGTAACGATGCGCAGATGTTCATGCTTCGCGAGCGCGACCAGTTTTCGAGACGAGTCCACAACCATTGGATACCGTCACGACCGCGGAGCTGCAAACCGTGGTCGGCGCCCGCTAACTGCATATCGCAAAATGGAGCCGGGCGATCGCGGACCCGGTGCGCAAACTGCTGGTAGGCGGCTGGTGGGACCAGCAGGTCTGACTCTCCCCAAGCCCGCAACAAAGGCCACGGAGCATTGAAGAGCGGTTGGGTCTCCGCTCCTCCGCGGGCGAGAAGCAGGCGCGGAGGCGAAACGCCTCGCTGGATCGATCTCCTCAGCTCTACCGAGCTGGGAGGGCAGCGTCCTCGTTCAGGCAGTCTTTCGACTGGCACCCTGGCTCCAAGATTCCCTGTATCTTCGACGGATCGATAGGAAGCTCCGTCCTGAAAAACAGCTTTCCAGCGTCACTTCTGTACCACTCGTACACCTTGACTTCCCAGTAGGCATTGGACCGTTTGCCATGGTAGAACGAGCTGTCGGCTGCAGCCAGCGGATAGCGCTTTCCGTCAACTACTAACTGGAGCGACTCAAAGCGGCAGTTGCTTGGCTTCTGAATTTCTATGACCACGCCGCCTTGTGCCAGCCAGACGCCGGTGCGATAGGTGGCGCAGGTACCCTTTCCAAACGGGATGCGGGTGGAGTCCACCTGCTGCTGAAGCTCGGGGAAGTCGGCCCCGAGAGTCGGTTGAGATATCGCAATCAAGACAGCAGCAACGGTCGAAAGAGTCAGGAAGGGGATGGGCTCTCGATTCTGCGACATGGTTTCTCCTGCCGATCTGGCATGACTTGTAGACTTGCGTAGCTGGGGTTTGCCTTGTTTACCGCAGTCAGAGGGTGTCCCGCTTCCGTGGCTATGGCCGATAAAGATCGCCGATGACCATAGGCAGTCGCGCAGCTTTCCACGCGTGGAGCCCGCCGCGGTACCAATGCACGCTCGTATAGCCTTCTGCGAGTGCGCGCAGCGCGCCGTTGTATGAAAGCCAACACTCCGGATTGAGGCAATAGAACACGATGGGAGTGGCTTTGTCGCCACTCGTGACGTCATTCAGCAGTGCGGCGAAATCGCGTTCATCGTTGGCGAATACCTGCCCCTGACCGAAGCGGGATCCGGCCCACACCGCGCCTGGCAGGCAGTGCCGCTTGCCGGGCTCGCCGTCGAGGAGGTCAACAACGACCGGTGGGTTGCTGCTCGTCAGCCATTTCCAGAGGTGAACGGTGGTGATCGTGGTTCCGCCGGGCACGATGAGCGGTGTTTTCGCGTGGTATGTCTTCGAGAGACTCGCGGTTGGGGCGACTGCGAAATCGCGGGTCTCGTCGGCGAAGCTGTCCGCCTCAGTCAACGTGATCTGGCCGGTTCTTTTCAACGAGACAGCTCTTGAGGGCCCAGCTCGGGGCTCGAAAGTGCCCGCCATCTCGTCGTCAGCACGAACAACGGCTCGAATGAGCACCCTTGCAGGGGTTGTCAGCTCCATCGTCACTTTGTCGGCCATGTTCTCTATCCTGAGCGGGACCGGATCCATGGCGCCGTCTGTCCATCCATACGCGGCTGCCCAGAGCCAGCGCCGCGGGCGAAGAGCGAACGGGTACAGGACCAGTTCTCGGCGGCGGCCGTCGCCGTCCACGCTCACAGTCCACCGTCCTGAGAGCGCCACCGCGTTGTGTGGAATTGCGTCTGGCAAGGCCACCGGCGGAAAACGAGCGACAGCACTGTCCGCTGGCTGCGCGCTGCATACCGTATTCATGGCCAACTGTGAGATGGCCAGCAGCAGCCAGCCAACAGTCGCACAAAGCTTCGTGTGCATGGGCGCCTTCCATCGCGAGATTCGCAATCCTTCGCTCGTCGGCACACGCCATTGTTGAGACAGGTCAGGATAGCTGCGGTTCGACCCTGGGGATTACCCGTACGATCGATCCTCGATGAAAGCGGGCTCCGTCGTCAGTCGTGACCGCGGTGATCCGCGTCACCACTACCTGCTTCGGGTGGAAGTCCGGCTGCGAGGATGCGTGTATCAAGCGTCCCGAGCGCGGTGCAGGTTTGCGCGATTGCAGACCTCTCCGATCTCCTCCATGATCAGCCCGCATTCCGACGACGAGCACTGACATGGACGCGCCCACCCTCCCGATCTCGCCCGCTGGACGCAGCGACCTCACGCACCACCTCCACCCTTACACCCAGCTGCGCCAGCTCGAACGGGAAGGGCCCCTGGTCATCGTGCGCGGCGACGGCGTGAACGTGTTCGACGAGCACGGCAATGGCTACATCGAAGGCATGGCCGGCCTGTGGTGCGCGTCGCTCGGGTTCTCGGAAAAGCGCCTGGCCGATGCCGCCTATCGGCAGATGACGACGCTGCCTTACTACCACTCGTTCTCGGGCAAGGTGCCGGGGCCGGTGGCGGCGTTGGTCGACAAGCTGATCGAATGGGCGCCGGTGCCCATGGGCCGGGTGCTGTTCGCCAACTCGGGCTCAGAGGCGAACGACACCGCGTTCAAGCTGGTGCGCTACTACAACAACGCGCGCGGCCGGCCGCTCAAGAAGAAGATCATCGCCCGCAACAAGGGCTACCACGGGGTGACCATGGCCGCCGCGTCGCTGTCCGGGCTGCCGATGATGCACCAGCACTTCGACCTGCCGCTGCCGGACGTGGTTCGGGTGAGCTGTCCGCACTTCTACCAGTTCGGGCTGCCCGGGGAAACCGAGGCGCAGTTCGTCGACCGGCTGGCGCAGGAGCTCGAGGACACGATCCAGCGCGAAGGGCCGGAGACGGTGGCCGCGTTCATCGCGGAGCCGGTGCAAGGCGCCGGCGGCGTGGTCGTGCCGCCGGCCGGCTACTTCGCGAAGGTCCAGGCCATCCTGAAGAAGCACGACATTCTGCTGATCGCCGACGAGGTGATCACCGGCTTCGGGCGGCTCGGCCAGCCCTTCGGCACGCAGGTGTTCGACCTCAAGCCCGACATGATCACGGTGGCCAAGATGCTGACCTCGGCCTACGTGCCGATGTCGGCGCTGTACGTCAGCGACCAGATCTACCAGGCAGTGGCCGATGCCAGCGCCGCCGTCGGCGTGTTCGGTCACGGCTACACCTACAGCGGGCATCCGCTGGCCTGCGCCGTGGCGCTGGAAACGCTGCGCATCTACGAGGACGACCGGATCGTCGACCACGTGCGCGAGGTGGCGCCGCGGCTGCAGGACGGGCTGCGCAAGTTCGCCTCGCACCCGCTGGTGGGGCAGGCGCGCGGGCTGGGGCTGATCGGCGCGCTCGAACTCGCTGCTGATCCGGCGCAGCGCAAACCGTTCGAGCCGGCACGCGGCGTCGGCGCGTACTTCGTGCGGCGCGCCCAGGCCCATGGACTCATCGTCCGCGTCCTGGGCGGCGACATCATCGCGTTCTCGCCGCCGCTCGTCATCACCGAGGCCGAGATCGACGCGATGCTGGCGCGCACCGAGCTCGCCCTGGCCGACACCTGGGAGTGGGTCAGGACATGGCGCTGATCGAGTTCGATGGTGTCTGCAAGCGCTATCCCGGCAGCCATGCCGCTGCCGTCGACGAGCTCAACCTGCACATCGAATCCGGCGAGTTCCTGACGCTGCTCGGTCCCTCCGGCTCGGGCAAGACCACCACGCTGATGCTGCTGGCCGGCTTCGAGGCGCCGAGCTCGGGCGCGATCCGGCTGGACGGCGTGCCGATCGAGCGCCTGCCGCCGCACCTGCGCAACATGGGCGTGGTGTTCCAGAGCTACTCGCTGTTTCCGCACATGACGGTGGCGCAGAACGTGGCCTTTCCGCTGTCGGTGCGCAAGGTGCCGGCGCAGGCCATGTCCGCCAAGGTCGAGGCGGCACTGGCCAAGGTGCACCTGCAGGATTTCGCTGAACGCAAGCCGCACCAGCTTTCGGGCGGCCAGCAGCAGCGGGTGGCGCTGGCACGGGCGCTGGTGTTCGAGCCGCGCGTGGTGCTGATGGACGAGCCGCTGTCGGCCCTGGACAAGAAGTTGCGCGAGGAGATGCAGCTGGAGATCCGCAAGCTGCACCGCGAGCTGGGCGTCACGATGGTGTTCGTCACCCACGACCAGTCCGAGGCGATGACCTTGTCGGACCGGGTGGCCGTGTTCAACCACGGACGGATCGAGCAACTCGCGGCGCCGCAGGTGCTGTACGACGCACCGGCCAACCCCTTCGTCGCCAACTTCCTGGGCGACAACAACGTGCTGAGCGGCACGCTGGCGGTGGCCGCGTCCCCGGAGACGGCCGCGCCGACGGCGAGCGTGCGCACCGGCGCCGGCCACACGCTGCAGGCGCGGATCTCCGGCGCGGCCAGGCCGGTTGAGAACGCGCCGGTGCAGCTGTGCGTGCGCCCCGAATTCCTGCAGGTGGCGGTGCCGGGCGACAGCCGCACCGTCCCCAACGCGCTGGACGTCACCCTGACCGACATCATCCACCAGGGCGATCACTGGCGGCTGGTGGCCCGGCTGCGCGGCGCGCAGGAGAGCGCAGCGAGCCAGGGGCGGCCATGGTTCGCGAAGATCAGCCCGGCGGCCCTGCCGGCCGGCCTGGTGGTGGGACAGAACCTGTGTCTGGGCTTCCGGCCCGAAGACGCATGGATCTTCTGAAGCGTTGCTCTTACTGGAAGGAGACAGCCATGACGAAGCATGTGTACGCAGTGGTGGCCGGCGCCCTGGCGCTGGCCTGCCTGGGCAGCCAGGCGCTGGCGCAGTCGCGCGACCTCAACGTGGTGTCGTGGGGCGGCGCGTACCAGGACGGCCAGAAGGAGGTGTTCTTCAAGCCGTTCAACGCCACCGGCACCAAGGTGACGGACGAGGCCTGGGACGGCGGCCTGGGCGTGCTGCGCACCCGGATCAAGGGCGGCAACAACACCTGGGACGTGGTGCAGGTGGAGGCCGACGAGCTGGAAGTGGGCTGCGACGAGGGGCTGTACGAGAAGCTCGACGTCGGCCGCATCGGCGGCGCGGGGCGCTACCTGCCGGGGACCGTGCACCCCTGCGGCGTGGGCGCCATCATCTACAACCTGGTGCTGGCCTACGACGGCGACAAGCTCAAGACCGCGCCGGCCGGCTGGGCCGATTTCTTCGACACGCGCAAATTCCCGGGCAAGCGCGCCATCCGCAACGGCGCCAAGTGGAACCTGGAGGTGGCGCTGATCGCCGACGGCGTGCGAGCGGCCGACGTCTACAAGGTGCTGCGCACGCCAGAGGGCGTGGAGCGCGCCTTCAAGAAGCTCGACAGCATCAAGGGCGACCTGGTGTTCTGGAAGAGCGGGGCCCAGCCGCCGCAGATGCTGGCGGCGGGCGACGTCGTGATGACCACGGCCTACAACGGCCGCATCACCGCGGCCAACGAGAAGGACAAGAAGAACTTCAGGATGGTCTGGAAGGACACCCCGTACACGATGGACAGCTGGGTCATCATGAAGGGCACGCCGCAGAAGGCCAACGCCGAGAAGCTGATCGAGTTCATGGGCCGCCCCGAGAACCAGGCCAGGCTGCCGAAGTACGTGCGCTACGGCGTCACCGCCGCCGCCGCGGCGCCGCTGATCGACAAGTCGCTGGTGTCCGACCTGCCGACGAACCCGGACATCCTGAAGCTGGCCTTCGCCGAAGACCCGAAGTTCTGGATCGACAACGGCGACAAGCTGGCCGAGCGCTGGACGAAGTGGTCCGGCACGAAGTAGGCCGCCTCGCTCGCTGAGCCGCCATGCCGCAGCACCAACGGACCTTCCTGCTGCTGCCCCTGGCGGCGTTCCTGCTGGTGTTCTTCGTGGCGCCGCTGGCGTGGCTGCTGTCGCTGGCGGTGCGCGAGGCCGAGGTGCCGCGCGCGCTGCCGAGGACCGTGGCGGCGCTGCACGACTGGCGGCCCGGCCAGCCGGTGCCGCCGCCGGTGTTCGCCGGCCTGGCGCAGGATCTGGTCGAGGCGCGCGCCGCGAGCACCCTGGCCGATGCCGCGCGCCGCCTCAACTACGAGGTGAACGGCGTGCGCAGCACGCTGATGCGCGCGGCCCGCGAAGTGAACTCGGCCGGCGCCGGTGCCGCTTTCGACGCCGCGTTCTTTGCCGCGGTCGACCCGGCGCTGGCCAGCCCCGACTTCTTCGCCGCCGTGCAGCGGGCGCGCGGCCCGGTCTCGGCCTACTACCTGCTGGCGGCGTTCGACCTGGGGCGCGATGCGCAGGGCGACGTCGAGCGCGTGGCGCCCGCCAACCGGATCTACGTCGACGTGCTGCTGCGCACGCTGGGTATCAGCGCCAGCGTCACCGTGCTGTGCCTGCTGCTGGGTTTTCCGGTGGCCATGCTGCTGACCCAGGTGAACGACAAGACGGCCGACTGGCTGATGATCCTGGTGCTGCTGCCGTTCTGGACTTCGCTGCTGGTGCGCACCGCGGCGTGGGTGGTGGTGCTGCAGCGCGAAGGCATGGTCAACGGCCTGCTGCTGCGGCTGGGCGTCATCAGCGAGCCGCTGACCCTGATCTACAACCGCACCGGCGTGCTGATCGCCATGACGCACGTGCTGCTGCCGTTCATGATCCTGCCGCTGTACGGCGTGCTCAAGGGCATTCCGCCGCACTACATGCGGGCTGCCGCCAGCCTGGGCGCGCCGCCGGTCACGGCGTTCCTGCGCGTCTACCTGCCGCTGGCCGCGCCGGCCATCGCGGCCGGATCGCTGATGGTGTTCATCCTGGCGATGGGTTACTACATCACGCCGGCGCTGGTGGGCGGCGGCTCGGACCAGATGCTGTCGTACTTCGTCGCCACCTACACCACCGACACCGGCAACTGGGGCCTGGCCGCCGCGCTCGGGCTGCTGATGCTGGTAACCACGCTGGCCCTGTACGCGGTGGCGCACCGGCTTTCGGGCGGCCGCGCGCTGTCGATGGGGTGATGCACGTGCGGCGCTGGCCCGGTCCCTGGAAAACGCTCTACTGGCTGTTGTGCGCGTGCGTGCTGGTGTTCCTGCTGGCGCCGATCGCGGCGGTGATTCCGCTGTCGTTCTCCAGCGGTTCCTTCCTGACCTATCCCTTGCCCGGGCTGTCGCTGCGCTGGTACCAGGAGGTGCTGGGCGGCGGCAGGTGGCTGCGCGGGCTGGGCAACTCGCTGCTGGTAGGCGCCGCGGCCACCGTGCTGTCGGTGCTGCTCGGCACGCTGGCGTCGCTGGGCCTGATGCGGCAGCGGGCCTGGTGGAGCGACGCGCTGAAGATGGTGGTGCTCTCGCCCATGATCGTGCCGGTGATCCTGATCGCGGTGGCGTCGTATTTCTTCCTGGCGCCGCTGTCGCTCACCAGCACCTACACCGGCCTGATCGTCGCGCACACCGTGATCGCCGTGCCCTTCGTGGTGGTGCCGGTGCTAACGGCGCTGGAACTGCTGGACCCGAACCTGGCGCGGGCGGCCGCCGCCTGCGGCGCCACGCCGCGGGTTACCTTCCTGCGCGTCACGCTGCCCGGGATCATGCCGGCCATGGGCTCGGGCGCGCTGTTCGCCTTCGCCGCGTCCTTCGACGACGTGGTGATCGCCCTGCTGATCGCCGGGCCCGACCAGCGCACCTTGCCGCGCGAGATGTTCTCGGGGTTGCGCGACAGCATGACGCCGGCGCTGACAGCGGTGGCCACGATCATGATCGTGTTCTCCACCACCTTGTTCCTGTTGATGCAGGCGCTGCAGCGCCGCGCCCGCCGGGTCACCCGCGCGGCTTGAACCGCCCGGACGGCGCGTGCCAAATACCGCGCCGCGCCGCCGCCGTCAACACTTTTCAAGACGGTTGCAAACTCGCTGTTGCTCCGGCATATCCGCTACGAACGCTTACGCGGGCGGCGAACAAGAATCGACGCATAGAAGACCTGATCTATGCGACGCGAAGCCCGAAAGAAACTGCTGGCCGATTACGCGGTGGCCCTGGTCGCCGAGCGCGAGTCGTGGGGACGCCTGCACGAGCCCGACCTGACCGAGGCGGAGCGTTGCCGGATCCTGGGCGAGTGGAAGCAGGTCGCCGCCGGCCTCAAGACCCTGGCGCGGCAACTGCGCGACGTGCCCGCCGATTCCGCCCTCGCGCCGGCGCGATCCCTCCGCGCCGATGCCGGCTCCGCCGTGGCGGCGGAAGCGGCGGACGATTGGGAGTTCATGGCGGATGCAGCGCCCGCGCCAGACGCGTCCAGCGCGTCCGCACCGCGCCGGCCCTTCCACGCGCATTGCCTTTTGACGAGCTTGCGGCTCGTGGCCGTGTTGCGCGCCCGCCTGGAGACGGCCGTGCCGCGTCTCGGCTCGCTTTGAGGCGACTCGGTCCGCGCCGGCCGGTTGGCGCCGGCCGGTTACGTGGTGACCGGCCGCTTCAGCCGTCTTCGCAGCAGTCAGCAGGCGCCGGCTCCGCCGGATACGCCAGCTCGCCGTCCACGATCCGCGCCGGCGCCGTGTACGGATGCGGCTTTCCCGCGCCTTCGCGCATGATGTGGACGACCTCGAATCCGAGGAAGCGCAGCGCGTCGGAGATGAGTGCCCGGTGGCAGCGCCACCACAGCAGCTCGGAACACATCACCGCCGTCGGCATCGCCTGCGCGATGTTGACCAGCTCCACCAGCCCCCCGGCGAATTCCTCGCTCCACATGAACGCGGCATAGGAGCGGAACGACGCGTTGCGCCAGCCCAGTTGCTGCGAGCCCGGGTCGTCGCGCCGCCTGCCGCCGAGTTTCGCCAGCCAGGCGTAGGCTATGCCGTTGACAGCGAGGCTTTCGGCGAGCGCCGGTCCGCCGAACTGGGGATGCTTGCGCGAGCCCGGAAAGCGGCGCACGTCGGCGACCGCCTCGACGCCGTGCGCGCGCAGGGCCGCGATGAATTCGCCGGCGCTGGAGTTCGAGTGCCCGATGGTCCAGATCCGGACCGGCGCGGCGGGCGGCGCAGGCACGCCCGTCATGCCTTCGGGGCGCGGCCCGGCGGGGCGCCTCGTACCGGCGGGACGTGGAGCTTCGTTCTTCGTCGGCATGGCAAGTCGCGGGGACTTGCCGCAATCTATCACGTGGTGATGCTTCCCGCGTGGGCGCGGAGGCCCCGCCGCCCGGCGCGAGCCGCCGCGCCGCCGGCTCAGGAGCCGATCACCTGGCAGTCGTTGCCGCCGCCCAGGATCTGCCGTACCTGGGTCGCGACGGAGCCGAAGACGCCGCGGCGCGCCTCGCCGTCGCCGCCCATGATGACCCGCTGGCAGCCGAACTCGCGGGCGGCGCGAGCGATGGTGTCCGCGCTGCGCCCGACCATGACGCTCGAAGTGAACGGCACGCCGGCGGTGCGCAGGAGGGCCTGCGCGGGCTCGAGGTCCTCCAGCCCCGCGGCCTGCTGGATCTGGTGCAGCTCGCCGCGGCCGAAGAACATGGCCACGTGGCCGGACACCTTCGGCTGCACGCTCAGGAGATGCACGGACGCGTTCTCCCGCCGATGGATCTCGGTCGCCTGCGCCAGTGCGGCGCGCCACCGGTCGGGATTGCCGTGGATCGGCACGAGGAGCTTGGTCATGATGGTCTCCAGGTTCAGGCCGCCGTACGGTCGCCGACCGGTTCGATCGCGCCCTGCGCCGCGGCGCGGATCGTCAGCCACTTGCCGGTGGCAACCACCAGCGCGGCCCCGATCGCCGGCGCCAGCATGTGCAAGGTGTGCTGGCCTTCGGCCCAGTCCTTCACCGCCGGATCGGACAGGGCCATCTCGCCGGCCACCCAGCCGAGCAGGCCGGCGCCGATCGTGATGATCACCGGGAAGCGGGCCATCAGCTTCAGGATCAGCGTGCTGCCGTAGATGATCAGCGGGATGCTGATCACGAGGCCGATCACGAGCAGCGGAACGTTGCCCTTGGCCGCGGCGGCCACGCCGATCACGTTGTCCAGGCTCATCACGAGGTCGGCCACGATGATCGTCTTGATCGCCGCGGCCAGGTTGGCGTTGCTCGAGAGCTCTTCGCCGTCGTCCTCGCCCTTGAGCAGCCCGACGCCGATCCACAGCAGCAGCACGGCGCCGACCAGCTTGAGGTAAGGCAGGGTGAGCAGGTAGACGGCAAAGAAGGTGAGCACGACGCGCAGGACGATGGCGCCCACGCTTCCGAACACGATCGCCTTCTTCTGCTGCCGCTGCGGCAGGTCGCGGCAGGCGAGCGCGATGACGACGGCGTTGTCGCCGCTCAGGACGATGTTGATCAGGATGATCTGGAACAGCGCGACCCAGAATTCCGGGCTGGAAAGCAAGGACATCTTTTCTCCTCGAAAGTGGCCGGCACGCGGATGCGGCCGATGACTTTCGAGGGTAGGGAGGGGCGCTTACGCCCTCCTGCCGCCCTGCTGTCGTGAAGATGTCGCCAAGCTTTCGCCGCGCTTACGGCGCGGGACGCGGCGGCGGCGGAAAGTGGACGCTGAACGTGTTGCCGACGCCGTCCACGTCCTCTTCCAGGTTGATCCGGGCGCCGTGCAGCGTCGCGATCTCGCTGACGATCGCGAGCCCCAGCCCGCTGCCGTCGGCGTGCGTCCCGAGCAGCCGGTGGAAGCGCTCGAAGATGCGCTTGCGTTCGGCCACCGGGATGCTGGGGCCGTCGTCGCTGATCGACAGTTCCGCGGCGCCGTCGGCGGAGCGCCGCGTCGCGACCGTGACGCGCCCGCCGCGCCGGCTGTAGCGCACGGCGTTGTCGATGAGGTTGTTGATCAACTCGCGCAGCCGGTCCGCGTCGGCGGTGATCATGAGCGGCCCCTCGCCGCCCTCGAACCCGAGGTCGACCCCGTGCCTGAGGGCCTGCGGCACCCACTCCATGCTCGTTTCCAGGGCCAGCACGTCCAGGTCGAGCGACTGCATCTGCACGGCGTCGATCGCCCCCGGCTCGTTGCGGGCCAGCGCCAGCAGTTGCTGCACCAGCCGCGAAAGGCGGTCGACGCCGACGTAAAGCTGCGCGAGCGAATGGTGCAGGCGCTGCGGTTCCGCTTCGCGCAAGGCGAGTTCGATCTGCGCCTTCAGGCCGCTGACCGGCGTCTTCAACTGGTGCGCCGCGTCGGCGATGAAGCGGCTCTGGAAGTCGAGCGTCTTGCCCAGGCGCAGCATCAGTTCGTTGACCTCGTCGACCAGCGGGCGCACCTCGCCCGGCACGCGGCTGGCATCGATCGGGCTCAGGTCGACGTGCGAACGGCGTGCGACGTCGCGCCCCAGGCGGCTGAGGGGCGCGAGCCCGTGCCGCACGCCCAGGTAAACGGCGGCCGTCGCCAGCAGCACCAGCAGCAGCTGGGGGACCATCGCCGTGGCCATGATGTCCCACGCCAGCCGCTGGCGCTTGTTCAAGGTTTCGGCCACCTGCACCAGGACGCTGGGCGACTGCGGTCCCTCTTCGTAAGGCAGCCAGGCCGCCGTCACGCGCACCGGCAGTCCGTGCAGCACCGAGTCGTAGGAGACCGGCTTGCCGTGCCTGGCCGGGTCCGCCGGCGGCGGCGCGATGTCCGGGTCGCCGCCGATGACGGTGCCCGCGGCCGAAGTGATCTTGATGAACAGGCGGTCGTCCTGGTCCACCAGCAGGATCCGTTCGGCGGCGGGCGACAGGTCCAGCCTGGGCCCGGCGCCGTTCGGCTTGACGTGCAGCACCACTTCCCTGGCGATCTCCTGCAGCGATCGGTCGTGCGCCAGGTTGGAAAAATTGGACGAGGTCCAGTAGGTGGCCGCCGTGTCGAGCACCAGCAGCGCCAGCAGGGGGCCGAGCAGCCATCGCAGCAGCTTGGCCTGCAGCCGCGGCTCACTCCGCGTCATCGACGCGTTCCACCAGGTACCCCATGCCCCGCACGGTGCGGATCTCGCATCCGAGCGGCTCGACCTTCTTGCGGATGCGGTGGACGTAGACCTCGATCGCGTTCGCGCCGACCTCCTCGTCCCAGCCGTAGAGGTGGTTGACGATGTGCTCCTTGCTCACCACCCGGCCTTCGCGCATCAGCAGCAGTTCCAGCACGGCGAGTTCGCGCGCGGACAGCTCCACCGGGGTCTTGTCGTGGAAGACGCGGCGGCCCACGGTGTCGAAAGACAGGCGCCCGTGCCGCAGGTAAGGCGTGGCGCTGGTGCTGCCGCGCCGCAGCAGCGCCCGCACCCGGGCCTCGAGCTCGGGCAGGTCGAACGGCTTGGTCAGGTAGTCGTCGGCGCCGAGGTCGAGCCCTTGCACCCGGTCGCGCAAGGTGTCCATCGCGGTGAGCATCAGCACCGGCACCCGCGAACGCCGGGCGCGCAGGCGCCGCAGGACGTCCAGTCCGCTCAGCCCCGGCAGGCCGATGTCGAGGATCGCCAGATCGTAGATGTCGGCGGCCAGCGCCCGGTCGGCCTCCTCGCCGGTCTCCACCACGTCCACCGCATGGGCGGACTGGACGAGGGCGCGACTGAGGGCATCGGCGAGGATGCTGTCGTCTTCGACGAGGAGTATTCGCATTGGGGGCCGACCCTGGCTCGCAAAGCGGCAATGCTACGTCAAGGCTCCAGGCGCCGGTTTGCCGCAGCGCAGGAGCCGTGCGCGCCGGGCGAGGCGAGCGGTCCGCGGCTCTACGGCGCCATCGAGGGCCGCTGCCCCATCGCGGCGCGCCAGCGCAGCAGGTGGGGGTGCTGCTCGCCGGGCTTGACTTTCACCACCCGCGCGAAGTCGACCGCCACCACCGCCGTGATGTCGGCCACGCTGAACCGGCCGGCGGCAATGAAGTCGCGGCCGGCCAGCCGCTCGTTCAGGGTCGCGAAGAACTGCTGCACGCGCGCCAGGCCTCGCTGCGCCAGCTCGGGAATCTGCGCGTAGTCCACCGGGCCGGGCAGTGCGCGGTTGGCCATGGCCGGCGTTCCGTTGCGCAGCGTCTCCGCGATTGCGAGCAGGCCCTCGAATTCGACGCGCCAGTTCCAGGAAGCGATCTGCGCCTTCGATTCCGGCGTGTCGCCCAGCAGCGGCGGCTGCGGGTAACGCGCTTCCAGGTAGGCCGTGATGCCGGCGTTGTCCGTCAGCACCAGGCCCTCCTCGGTGCGCAACGCCGGAACGGTGCACTGGGGATTGATGCTGCGGAAAGCCTCGCCGAACTGCTCGCCGTTGCGCAGGTCGACCTGCACCGTCTCATGGGCGACGCCTTTCTCGGCCAGCAGGATGCGGGCGCGGCGCGGGCTCGGCGCGGTGGCGCAGTCGTACAAGGTGATCATGGCAACTCCGTGCAACGGGAAAGCGCGTCAGCGCGGCGCCGCCAGCTTGTCCTGCGTCTTCGTGTCGAAGTCGCCGGCGTCGTGGCGCTCGTGCAGCTGGCTGGCCGGCTGGCCCCAGGTGCGGTTGACCATGCGGCCGCGCTGCGCAGCGGGCCGCCGCGCGATCTCGTCGGCCCAGCGCAGGACATGCTGGTACTCCTGCACCTGCAGGAACTCGCCGGCCTCGTACAGCTGCCCCTTGACGAGCGCGCCGTACCACGGCCAGACGGCGATGTCGGCGATGGTGTACTCGTCGCCCGCGAGGTAGGCGCTCTCGGCGAGCCGCCGGTCGAGCACGTCGAGCTGGCGCTTGGTTTCCATGGCATAGCGGTCGATGGCGTACTCGATCTTGACCGGCGCATACGCATAGAAGTGGCCGAAGCCGCCGCCCAGGAAAGGTGCGCTGCCCATCTGCCAGAACAGCCAGGAGAGGCACTCCGCCCGAAGCGCCGCGTCGGCCGGCAGGAAGGCGCCGAATTTTTCGGCGAGGTACAGCAGGATCGCGCCCGACTCGAACACGCGGATCGGCGTCGGCCCGCTGCGGTCCGACAGCGCCGGTATCTTGGAATTGGGATTGACCGCGACGAAGCCGCTGCCGAACTGCGCGCCCTCGTTGATCGGAATGAGCCAGGCGTCGTATTCCGCGCCGGCGTGCCCGAGGGCCAGCAGTTCCTCCAGCATCACGGTGACCTTGACGCCGTTCGGCGTCGCCAGCGAATACAGCTGCAGCGGATGGCGACCGACCGGCAGTTCCCGGTCGTGGGTCGGTCCGGCGACCGGACGGTTGATGTTGGCGAAGCGGCCGCCGTTGTCCCGTTTCCAGGACCAGACGGCGGGCGGCGTGTAGCCGGAAGAATCAGTCATGTTGCCACCAGTTTACCGGCGGGTCCGGTCGCCTGCTGCGCGATGCGGCGGCTTTGCGGTGGACCGGCAACAAGCCGCCGGGCGCCGGCCGGTACACTCTGCGCGCCGCTCGCGTCGAGCGGCCACTCGCGCAACTCGGGTGTCACTTTCGGAGAACTACTACATGAATCGCATCGAACTCGTCCAGGCCATCGCCGACAAGCACCAGCTTTCCAAGGCAGAAGCCGGCCGGGTACTGGACACCGTGATCGACAGCATCGTCGCCACCGTGAAGAAGGGCGGCACGGTGTCGCTGGTCGGCTTCGGCACCTTCAAGCAGGTCGCCCGCGCCGCGCGCACCGGCTACAACCCGCAGGCCGGCACCAAGATCAAGATCGCCGCGGCCAAGGTGCCGAAGTTCACGCCGGGCTCCGGCTTCAAGGCGGCCGTCGACGCGAAGTTCGCCAAGCGCAAGGCCGACAAGGCCGCGGCCGCACCGAAGGCGAAGAAGGCCGCGGTCAGGAAAGCCGTGGTGAAGAAGCCGGTCGCCAAGGCGCCGGTGGCGAAGAAACCCGCGCTGCGCAAGGCGGCGTAAGCCGGCCGCGTCCGCAGACGCTGCCGCCTGCACGAGAACGCGAGAAAGGCCACCTGCGGGTGGCCTTTCTCGCGAGCACGGGTGTTAATCAGCTGATGGCCCAGCCTTGAGTCTGAGCACCCAAAAGTAAGCCGTCCTTCGTAACTGAAGGGCGGCTTTTGCTCTGGTGGGGTCGCTTCACCTCGGTACCGTCACGAAATGGACCGCAGAAGTGCACCGACAGAACACCGACCCCACTCTGAAGTGGCTGCTCAACGAGCGCGCTGCCCTTGTGGGACGAATCGCCCGGCTTCAGGAGAGTGCCGCCGCGGCACAGGCTCCCGCGGAGCGGGCGCAGCGCCGGGCGGAGGAACTGGCAGCGCTGGTCGCCGCCCTGACAGCGAATCAGCAGGCCGCAGTCGAGGAGCTGGCGGCTCTGGATGTTGTTCTCGCAGCGAGCTATCCAGCAGTGAACCCTGCAGCTGGCGGAGTCGTCAGGGCGACCACCGGCAAGTACGGACACAGGGGCGCCTTGAGGGAATTCCTGCTGTCGCAGCTGCGGCGGGTGGCACCCAAGTCGGTAGGCACTGGTGCGCTGGCCCGTCTGGCTCTAGCGGAGTTCAACCTGCGGCCCCTGACAGAGCGCGAGCGAACGAACTTTCGCAAGCAGCTGCGCATTCAGCTGCGCAAAGAGGCCGCTGTCGTCGAGGAGCTACCGGTCCCCGGCCAGTCCGGGGCGGTGCAGTGGCGATGGCGCGCACAGCCTTCCTTTGGTGACATCGCCCGCGAGCTGAATCGTGGCCAGGACGCGTACGCCATCGGGCCTGAAGTGGGTTGCCAACGAACTGGCAGCCCTCCAGGGTGAACTCGACCGATTGGACCAGCAGATGCAGGAGCTTCAAGCCCGCCGCGCACGCTTGGAGGTACAGCGCGCGTCCCTGAACCAGGTCGGCCGGGTCATGGGCATATCCGAGCTGCAGGCGCTCGTGCCCACGGTTCGAGTCCACAAGGCATACGGCGGGCGTGGCTTCCTGGTTGACTGGGTTCGGGGCGTCTTGAAAGCAGCGGCACCCCACGCTGTCGACATGCGCACCCTTGTGCTCATGGCGGAAGAACAGTTCGGCCTCGAGCTACCAACGCCCGAAGCCCGCGACCGGTACCGGAAGAACACCCTTGGCCGCGCCGTTCGCAAGCTGCTGGAACTCGGCCTCGTGGAGCGCCTGCACGACCCGCAGAGCGCCGGCGGCCCGGGCCTGTGGAGATGGGCAGCCGATGATGTGCCTAGCCTCCGGCGCCTCGAACAGGAGCGCCAGGCATGGCTTTGACGATGACCCGCACGCGGACTCAAACCGCGCTCACCACCTTGTGCAGGCTGATTGCAAACGTCCACGGCGAGCTCGAGTTCATCGACTGGGCTATGCGTCTTGGCGAGCACCAAGCCTATCCCGTGCTGGAGGCAAAGAAGCAAGCCCTAGAGAAGCAGCGGGACGCGCTGTACGTCACGCTCCGCGTGTTCGACCCGCGCCTTGACCCACAAACCATCGGTGCCTTGAACGAGTGGCTCAAGCCCTTTGGCCGGAAGGTGACCACGGGAGCAGTGCGGCGGTATGTCCGGGCGAACATGATGCCGGCGCGCGGAGGCTAGCGCACGCCGGCGAGAAGCACCTCTTCGAGCTCCGACGTCACTTCGCGCTCGTCGCGCAACCCGTGACGTCGCTTCCAAGCACTCCAGGTGGCGAACGCATCGGGGTTCAGCCCCGGCCGCTTGCCCAGCTCGTAGACCCGGCCGCTGCGCGTCACCGCCTTTCTCGCCACGGGGTCGAGCTGGACCACCGGTGAGCTGACCTGTCCCCTGCCACCTTCCAGGCGCCAACCAACCAGATGCCACGTCCACGGCCTGTCCGGGCCATCGAAAGGCACTTCAAATGCCATCCAGGCATCGAGCGTTCGTTCGGTCGCCGAGTCGATTGCTGCCAAGTGCCAGGTCATGTCCGCTCCTATCGTGGTGGCCGGGGCTTCCAGCCCTTGCGCTTTCCGCGTCCCTTGGCGGGCTGATTCCCTTCGAGCAGCAACTCGTGGTCGCGGTGCTTGCCCTGGAAGAATCCGCGCCACCACATCGACATGCCGGCCGCGCATGCGTACCGTAGAAGGCTCAGGAAGCGCTTGCCGGTTGGCGTTCGTCGGTAGTCGCTGCGCCAAGCCTGCTCCACCGAGTAGTCGTGGGTGTACTTGCCGCTCTGGTTCAAGTAGATGCCTTCTGCGCCGCGACGCAGGCGCGAGTTCAGGCTTTCGGCCAGGTTGTTCGAAATGCCACCCGGCTTGCTGTAGCCCACCGAGTGGTTGATGGTCTCGTGCTGGGCGAACAGCGCCCCGAACGCGGCGTAGGACGGGTCCTCGTCGGTCATCATCACCGACTCTGCGGAGGCATGGCGCGTTGCCATGGTCGTCACACTGACGCGAGACTCCGTCTTGGAAATAGCGATGCGAGTCGCCGCGCTGCCCAGGCCAGCGCTCTCCCCGCGCTGCACCATGGCGATGATGAGACGCCGGTCGATGGGCTGCTTTGCAGCTTTGCCCCACTTCGGTGGGGTGGGAGGCCCCACAACTTCTTCGCCGTCCTTCGGCTTGAGCAAGAACTCAGGGATTTTGGGGCCGCTGCCAGCCGCCGCCTTGCCGCCAAGCGGCTTGTTTCGCTTCTCGCGATAGCGTCGGCCGTTCACGTCCATGCCGTCCATCTCGTGGGTGCCGGCGAGCATGCCCACGTTAAAGCTGCGCACAAGGCCCTCCCGAAACCGGTGCAGAAGCGTGAAGACCGTGTTGTAGGCAACACCCCAATCCCGGCGAAGCTGCAGCGCGGGCATCCCGGATGCTCCGTTCGACCAGGACAGCGCAATCTGGAAAATCTTCTTCAACGGCAGCTTGTGGTCGGCCAGGCCCGTGCCCGATGTGGCGGAGAAGCGCTTGCCGCAGCACTTGCACTTCCAGCGCAGCTGCTCCTTCGACCAGTAATGCACGTCCACGGTGCCGCAGTGCACACACGGCATCTGTGTCGTCGACCCCCAGTTTGCCTCCGCCATCATCATCACGGCTTGGAGTTCAGTCAGGCGGGCAATGTGCTCCTGCGTCAGGTCGACAGCTCGCTTGCTCAGGTGCCAAGATGCCGTCCCCGTGCGGCTACGCAGAGGGAAGTTGCCAGGAGGAGTCGCCGCTGCACTCATGGTCAGCCTCTCGTGAGGAAGCGGGCGTAGTCCTCCGCTTTGGGCATCGGGTCGGGAGACGTGGTCCCCGCCGGCGCGCGGTACCGGTCGAAGCCGGTGCGAGCCGGCTCCTCAAGGTTCTCGATGTCAAACCGCTCAACACCGTCGACCTTGATGGCGGGCGGCAGGATGAGCGCCGGCCGGCGCCCCAACGTGTCCTTGCCGAACAGCGCCCAGCACAGAGCGCGCAACACCAAGTCGGCGTGTACCAGTCGCTTCGTGCCGTACTCGAAGGTGGCGCTGCGCCGGCCAAGAATGTCTTCTTCGAGGTTCACCGTGTACAAACCTCGCTTGCCAGCCTGCACGATTTCGCCGGTGGCAATCTCGAAGCCAGGCCCCTCTTCCGCGGTCGAGCGAAAGACGGCAATACACAGCTTGGTTGCATAGGCGCAGCGCCGGTCCACGGGGCCTGCGGGTGGAGCTTCATCGGCCTCGTACAACGCACGGGTCAGCGCCCTGGCCACGAGGTCCCAGAGGCTCCCGGACCAGCGCGGGTAGCCCTTGACGGCGTCGCGGCGGGCCTCCCCGTAGCCTTTCACCAGGAGTGCGATGTCGTAGTCCGCCATGTACGAACGCTTGGCGTACGCGATGTCCAGCACGGCCAGCTGGTTGCCGGGGTTGCGCTCGTCGAGCGCGCCGGAGTGGATGAAGACGTGCAGCATCAGGCCACCTCGACGGACCAAGTCTGTCCGTATTCGACCCGCTCGTTGCGCTCCGTTCCGATGAGGGTCATCTTGCCGTCCGCGGCGAACACCAGGCGCGCGTCCGAGAGCGCCGGCAGGATGTCCCGCTCTGCGTCCCGGGTGATGTCCAGCAGCCGCGCCCGGAGAACCTGCCGGTGCAGAGCCGGGTCGCGTTCTTCAATGACGCGCAGTTCGCCCACACGGGGCGGCAGCTTGCGCAGGTCGTCCTGGTTGAGGCTTTGTCCCTGATGGCGCAGCGTTCTAACTTTGACCTTCATCTTCGTGTCCTTTGACCTATCGCGCGTCTAAGAACCCGGCCGCTTTAAGCGGCTCGTTTTAGGCTGGAGAACTGCTTTTCCGGCCTGCATCACCTATCTCCGGTACGTCCGGCACTGGCCGACCACGACGCCCAGAATCTCCAGCTCGCCTTCCGGAAAGATGTCGGAGTAGTCCGGGTTGGCCGCCTGCAGGTAGAAGCGGCTGTTGATGATCACTGAAAACTGACCCACCTTTGAGGGGCGCGATCGGCCAAAACTGACCCACGTGTAGACACTGGCCTGCTCAGGAAATGAGCAGGGGAAGCAGGAGTGATCAACGTGAGCATGTT
>NZ_VTOX01000006.1 GCF_012184415.1 Ramlibacter lithotrophicus | reverse complement strand
AGTTCTCGCAAGCCTTCGCCACGCCCACGCGAGCGGCTGCCAATGCCACAGCACCAATGCGCAACTCACGCAGCACAAGACTGACGCTGAATGGGCTACGTTCAACATGTGTTCCCTGGCTGCTTACGCTGTTGGTTCTGCTGGCGCGGGTATGCCAAGAAGAGTTTCCTAATGCTGCCGCGCATATCCGATTGCAACTGCCGGCCGTTGACGCTGTGCAGAAGTACCTCGCGGAGGCGGTGCCGCTTCCACCTGGTGCGCTCGATGCTATGGGCGACGCGCTAACGGTTAAGGAGGTGGAGGACTGGCTCGCTGCCATCGACAAGCCTGCTGAGGGCTGACCTACACCCGCTTTCTGTGTTCCCACCATAGAGCGGCGACTCCGAGCGCTGCAGGGCCGCAAAGCACGAGCCAGTACAACGCTGGCATTTAATCATCCAGCATCCGCGAGGCCTCCGCGTCGTTGTAAGTGTTGGGTACCGCCTCGGCATCATGCTCCTGCTTCCTCCTGCGCACGATTATTGAGCCTCTCCAGCCAGCGAAGCTGTCCGGCGTGATCAAGCTGCTCAAGAACGAACCTGGCGGGCAGATTGCACGTGAGGACGCTTGCTTCCGCGGCCGCGCGGACCAAGCGCGCCGACGGAAAAAATTGCAACTCATGCCGCTGGTCCACCGAGCCACACCGATCCAGCGCAATCAGCCGTGCAATCTCCAGGGCCAGCAGCCGCGGCCGGCGCATGAGCCACACAACGTGGCCTGCCGCCACTCGTCCAGCTCGCGCTGCTTGCCCGGCTTGCCGCACTCCATGCACGTATGCATTGCCCGGACTCGAGCCTTTCGCAGAACCCCTTGGACCACACGATCCGTCGTGTCCGACTGCACCTGAAGCAGCCCGTCTCCTTTCCATGCGCCGGCAATCTCGATGGTGCAACGTTTGGATGTGGCGATCACGGCTAGGGTGAAGCGAAGGTCGGAGTAAAGCCGCTGCCACCCCATCGGAATGAGCTCCACGTGACGATTGAGGCGCGACCCCGAGAGCCCTTCCCTGCAGGCCCATCCAGGCCAGAACCGGTACGCATTTGCAGACAGCTGTGGTCACGGTGCGCGAGCTCGCGACTGGCGCAAGCCACAAGACCATCTACATGCCGACCCTGGAATCCTTCCACGTTTGTGCCCCCTCCGGATTCGCCGGGTCGGAAGCCGATCGGGCGGCCAAGGCCTGGGATTACTCGCTGATTCGGCAGCTATCGATCAGCTCTTTGCGCTTGATTGGGTCGAAGCTTTCAAGGTCGTTCGCGCGCTCGTAAGCAGCCTCCGCCCTGTCAAGCAGCACCTCCTGGACGTCACCGAGGAGCACAACATCCTGAGCGCTGGCATCCGCTTCCGCCGCAGCCACCGCCTGCAAAAGGGTCATGCCATCGGGCCAAGCTTCGGCCAGAGAGTTCGACTCAAACCAGTCCGCCGCGTGCCCAACCGCGCGCGCGGCGCCCTCGCCGAACGACTCGAGCAGCCGTCCGAATTCTTCTTTCGCCGCCTCGGCGTCGCCGGTCAGGCGCCCCACGTTGTTGTGGCCATCCCACTCGATCCTGTGGCCGTTATGAACCCGTTGCAGCAGTTTTTCGCACTCCTCGCTCTCGAGAAAGTCCGCGAGTTCGTCGCCGTCAACGCTCGGTTCGACCTCCCATTCGATCGTGCGGCCGTTCCACGCTTCGACGGGGGTGCCGCTCGTGCGGTGGCGAGTATTCGTGCTGACGAAGCCCTCTTCGTCCAACTCCACGTGTGCATAGGCCGGGGTTACTTCGTGTGCCACCGTCTCGTACAGCGGCGCCTGGTAGTCGCGGATGTCGTCCAGCCGGTAGACGATCTGGTCCTCGTAGTCGTCATTTTCCGCCGCGATTGCCTCGCTCGCGGCCGCCGCAAGCGGCTCTACGGCGGTGTCGAGCGCGTCCATTTCAGGCGTGAAGCCGCCGACATTCGTGGTGTCGAGGCCCAGCGCTTCGAACAACGCTATGTGCTCCTCGTGCATGCCGGCGGAGAAATCCGCGACGGAAAGTTCGCCGTCGCCACCTTCGTCCGACTGGAGAAACAGCGCGTGGGACTTACCGTCGACGAGGAGATCGAACAAAACGTCGTAGTTGCCGTCGCCCGAATCGTGCCGCTGCAGGTCCATTTTGGCGATGGCGACGGTGCACCCGCTGATGTCGAAAGTGGTGGTGTTGGTGGAGTTCATTTTCAGTTTCCTTTGGTCTTCCACGGGTCCTGAGGTGATCCCGGAATCGGCTAGGCCGTGTTTTATTGTCGTGCTCTGGCGGCCAAATAGGGGCGCGGCGAGTGCGACATTTCAGTTGCCTTAGGCGGCTCGAGGGCTTCTTCGCGAGTTTCGCGAGGACTTTGTGAGCAGCGCGGGCGACCAGCGCTGCGGCGGCGCCGGCGTTCGCGCGCAGTTCGGGAAATTTCCGCATCAGGGTGGCCAGGCGTCTGATGTCCGAGTCGCGCTCCGGCATGCTTGCAGGTCCACAAATTCATTGGCGGCGCGGAACAGCTTTTCGTCCGGGGGGCGAACTCGCGGAGCCTTGACATGCGCGGTGGTCAGGCCGGCAACTGCGGCGGTGGTGGCTCTGGTGGCGGTGCCTGTGGAGGGCGCGGGGCGCGGCCAAAGCGGGTTGAGCGGCGGCGGTGCAGGCGCGGATCGAGCAGCTGCGGGGCACCGATTTAGCGGCGGTCGGCCGCCGCTGTGTCCGCAGGCCGGGTGCGCGCTGGACTCGTTCGCCAAGCGGTCTGGGCGGATTTGTGCCGCGTTCCGGCGGAAGCTCGTAAACCGCGATGACACTCTCACCAACTGATGCAAAGCGTATGCAACTGGCGATGCAAACGCGCCTAACTCCTTGATTTTGTTGCAAGCAATCGGACGCAACTCGCGCTATCGCGTCAACTTTTCGCATCCAGACGGCCTGCGGCCTATCGGCGCATCGTTGCGGTGCGTTGTTGCCGTGTGAGACCCTTGCCAAGAAGAAACGGCCGCCAATGCCCCTATAGGGGCGCAGGAGCCGCTTCGTCTGCCGACCTGGGGGTGGGGGTGCTGCGCCTGCAGATAACGGCTTCTATGGCGCATTCTTCGAGGGGTGAGTAAGTGCCGCCGTCAGTTCAACCTCGCGCGCACGTTCTGCCTTCCTCCGTCACTATTTCGAAAAACATCTTTCAAACAATTGACCAACATCCTATAAATCTTGTCTTAGATATTGGCTAATATCTTAGCTAGTATATTGGCTAATATAGCGCGCGTATACACGATCTAGGTGAAGCGCGTGAGGTTTTTTTGTCCGGCCGGCGATTTGGACCTCCATCGCGTCTCGGATAAGCAACGCGGTTTCCCCGTCACCTTTCCCGGGCGAGGCCGAATCGATGACGAGTGACCCAAGTGCCGTCACTCACGGGCTATGGTGAGCCTCTGGTGCGCACGGTGTGCCTTGGCGTACCGTGCGACCCGAGTCCGCGCACATTGGAGCGGTATCACGGCGCCGATGGCGGCCTGCTTCTAGACATGGCTGACAAAGCCGATAGGTCGCCGTCGCACGGTTGTGCCGGTGGGCTGAACGGTCTCCCAGTCTGAGATCTCCACCCTCGGTCGATCGCTCGCCAAAGCCGTCGCGAGCGCCCCTTGCAGCAGCAGCTTTGCACGCCTTGGTTCGAGGCGAACAGCCTGTTCGATGACCGCCGGTGGCACCTCGATGTCGGGCATGCCCATTTGTCGGGCGAGGCTCCGGAACATTGACTCGACGATCCGTCGCGCCTGCTCGGGCGAGGGCGGCTCGATGTGGAACATCATCATTCGGCTGCGCAGCGGCAGTGGGATTGGCTCCACCTCGTTGGCGGTTGCTACCACCCGCAGGTAACTCGCGTCCACGATTACATCGGGCAAAGACTGGTCCCTGAACTTGCGCGCCGTGTCCTCCTCGAGGAGGGTGTAAAGGGCACCCAGCGGGTCGTACCGCGGATCCGTGGCCACTTTGTCGATTTCGTCGAGCACGACCAAACCGTTTGCAACTGCCGGCGCACCGTGCCCACCCCAAGCAAGGAATTCAAAGACCCGTCCTGGGCTCGAATTCGACCAGAACGTGGAGCTTCCCCCGATGGCCGAGCCATTGGTTTCGCCGGCAATCGAGACCACCAGCGGGGACGGCACATTCAGCAGCCGCGTCAGTGCTTCGGCAAAGTGCGTCTTGCCGATTCCGGGAGGTCCGACGAGTAGCAGTGGTGGTAGGCGATGTCGAATGCCTCGGGCGCACAAGGCGACGTGCGGGCGGATCACGCTCTTCACCACCGCGGCAAAGTTCGGGAAGTCCTGGGCCAGGGTATCTGCCATCTGCGGCCACGTCGTATCGGGGACGCATAGCGGACGAAGGCCTCCGCTGGCGCTAAGCCGCTTGAGCATTTTGACAATTCGAGCCGCGCCTTCGCCATCACGACCGCGCTCCGCGGCGCCGGCCATGGCCCTTTCATCCCAGGTGAGTACCTCCACCCCGCCTTCGGCGGCGTTCTCCCTGCCGCGACTGCCACTGAAGCTTGACTCCGGCTTCCTGGCTTGCTCCCCGCTCAAGTCGACGAGAGTAAACGCCCCCGGCTGCTCGTCGGCGTGCTGCGTTTCTGCGCGAAGAGCATTGCCCAATCGGGATACAAGCGCGGTCAGGTTCTTCAAGGCAGCGGCCTTGTCGGCTGGCAAGGACGAATCGACAAGGAACCTGAGATCCAGGTCCCCGGAGCACATCCGCAAGCGCAGGACGGCGCGCACTGGCGTGACGTCTGCCAACACCTGCAGCGCAGCTGCTACAAACAGCGCCGCGATGAAGTGCCACTCCTCGGGTACTCGAGGGTCAATGCGCACGTGCAGCCATTTCGGCAACGGCGCGGCTTCCTGGGCGACTTTGAACATGGGCGAGAACTTTGTCGTGTGGGGGAAAATGTCGTGAGTCAGCCGAGCCCTGGCGGGACCCGATCTGCGGCCCCGCCCCTTCCAGGACGGGCCGCACAGGTGAGGCAGCGGAGGCCGCTGACCGTCAGCGCTCGGCGGGAGTCTGTCCACGGCACAACCGCCGCCGAGGACAGCGCTTTCGCATCGAGGAGGCTTCGCCGCGCTGTCAATCTTCGGTTGGAGCCACGCGGCAACCGGCAGGCGGCCGACCACACCGGCAGGCCATCGGCGTCAGGGCAACGCCAGCGCTTGACCAACCGCGGAGTGCTGGATGCGAGCGGGCGTGACCATCGGAGGGCGTGGCGAGCCGACGCCCGTTCGGATCGCGGCTTTCAGCCGCCTGGAGGTTGCCGCGTCGATCCCTGCATGGGGGCATTCGACCAAGCGGTGGAGGTACCCAGACCAGTAGGCCCTGTTGTCGTCCAGCGCGATCCACCTTGCGTCTGGGGCGGCATGCTGCGCCATCCAGCGCTCCATCAGGCGACCCCGAATCCCCTGAAGCAATCCATCGCTATCCTGCTCGCGGTCGTTGTCCAGCGCGCCAGCCACTCGAGCAGCGATTTCGGCGGGGAGGGCGGCTTGCAGCTGCGCCACTGAGAGGTCATAGCGCCAGGCACTTGCGATAACGATCTTCACCGATGGCGCTGCAGTGATCGTCCGGCTGAACATCTCCGCCCGCTCAAAAAGGATTGACGGCCACAGCGCACTTTCGGACGCCAGCGAGATGAGCTCATCGCGACCGATGCGGCCACCCGCAAATGCCTTGCACTGCGAAACCAGCGGCGCGCCCGCGTGGTGGTGAAGCACGCCGTCCAAGTCGAGCGCGAGGTACATCTCGGTGTCTTCGGCGGGTTGGTGAGTTTGAATGAATTGCATGCTCTGTTCTTTCGCTGGTTGTTGTGGGGTGAGTGGAGAACTGACGATGGGGAAAACTGTACGGGTCGGGTCGCAATCTGCAAAACTGACGCAGCTGAATGTGGCCGCAGCGACACGGCGCGATGCGTCAGATGCGCAGACCTGACCTTCCGCCGCGCACCGCCCAAATTCGCAGCCCCTTTTCGGCCTTGGTAGCCCCACAGGCCGAGCTCCGGCCAATACACTCTTCGAAGAGGACACATACTTTGCGGCCGCAACAGCGACCATGACGGTCTCCACAACCGGTCCACGTGCCCTTATTTGCGGCTGCCGGGCGCCGCACTGGCGAAGGCCATGCAAATGGCGTTCATTGACGAACCGTTGGCCAAGCGGGCGAGTGCTATGTCCCGCCGCGGCCGGCAACTAATAGAGAGTGCAGCAATGCTTTCCACGACAGTCACCGATGCAGCGCACAAGGGCGCGCTGATGAAGCTCGATCCGACCGAGATCGCGCGCACGCAGTTTCCGAATCGAGACGAGAACGGCCAGGATGAAGCCAAGGTTCTCGAGCTTCGCAAGAGCATCAGATCGGCGGGCGGCAACGTGGAGCCCATCAAGGTCCGCGTTCGCCCCGGGACCGGCGAAGAAGGCAATCCCCCGGTGCATGAATGCGTCTACGGCCACCGCCGCATGGATGCGTGCGCAAGCCTGGGTCTGCCGGTCCTTGCGGTCGTCGTCGCTGACATGGATGACAAGGCACTTCTGATCGAGCGGATTGCGGAGAACCGGGGTCGATCGGAATACACCGCGCTTGAACAGGGCCGCATTTGCCTTGCCGCGCTAAATGCTGGGCATTTCAGGACGCAGGCAGCGCTGGCGGACGACCTTGGCCTCGATGAGTCACAAGTGAGCAAAGCACTTGAGCTTGCGCGGCTTCCTGAAGAAGTGCTTTCCGCGTTTTCGCTCAGCTGCGAGCTCACATACCGCGATGCGAAGCCCTTGACAGACGCCGTCAAAGCCAATAAGCAGGAGGTGATTGAGAAGGCAAAGACGATTGCCACCATGGAGCCGCGCCCGTGCACCAAGGAGGTCATCAAGCTGCTTACCGAAGCGTCGCATCCGGCGCGGGTTGAACGGTTCAAGACCTGCCCTTGACCGTCGACAACGAGCCTTTTGGGGAACTCCAGTTGAGCAGCAAGAAGCTCAACGTGATATTCATGCAGGACAGCTTCAATGATGTGCATGCGTTCAGGAAAGCGATCGAGAACTGCTACGACCGACTGCGCAAGAAGCGCGCGAAGGTGCTCCTTCGTGAGTCGAAGGGCGGCTAACGCAAGCGACTTGGATACATCGCCGACTTCAGCAGGCGCGGGTTACTCGGTGCCGATCTCTATCCTGCTCTATAGCGGTCGCAGCGCGCCGGCCATCGTAAGGGCTACAGGAAGCCGTCTTCGATCCTGTAGCCCCCGCCGCTACGCCTTCGTCAACGAGTGCATCGGGCGCGTTGCACAACGTGCACGGAAGTGACGACAGACGAAAGGCGAACGAGGTCGCTGGTACGCCGCCGAAGTTGCGTATGCGCAGGCGTCGAAAACGAACGACCCGGTGCCGAGGCTTTCGGTACCGACGTTAGGTAGCGAACACGAAAGTAGAACGCGGTGCGCCACGGTCGACCGGCCTGGTGCACCCCAAGTAGGGGGTATTCGATGGGTAAGGAACAGCCGAAATCGCGGGGTACAGGGCCAGGCAAGACGACATCGGGGGCGCAGTTTGTCTCGGAAAGGGGCTTTGCGGCACGCGTTGCGAGGGGAAGCGAGCGGCCAAACGTCACCGAACTGATTGGTGAACTGATCCGCTTGGGCGGCGGGACATACCTGCGGCACTTCAATGCCGGAAATGGTCGCTCGCCTGCGGAGCCCGAATTCGTTGCGGGTTTTGGCATGCATCCCCACAGCTTGCTGACCTGGGCGCGAGAGTTCACACAACAGTGTGAGCGGGTGATGGTGCCAAATCGATGTGGAACGGGGATGATAAAGAGGAAGTGTGACGTTCCAGTTGTGCTCGCGATCGTAGCCTCGTACCCGCACAAGGCGTGCGCGCAAGTGTCCGACGCGGACCTGGCGAGAATGCCAGCGGCTGAACGGCGTGCCGCCCACCGAAAGCTGGTAGACGCGAACCGAGAACTCGCGCGCTCGACGGAGTTCCGGGAGTGGCGAGATGCGGCCGTTGCGTGGGCACGCCGGCGATATTCAAGGGCGGTGCCGGTGACTGCTTGCGTCCACGTGGACGAAGCGAACCTGCATCTGCACATGATCTTCCACAATGGCACAGCGAGCGTGAAGCCGCTCATCGCCGGCCTCGGAGCCGCGTTGCTAATTCGAAAACAGGGAGGTAGCAGGAAGCAAGCTCAGGACGCCCTGTATGCGGCCAACCGGCAGTTGGGAGATGACTACCACCAGAGTGTCAGCTCACGGTTCGATCACCTGCGCCGGTCGGCGGCCCCAAAACCGTCGCCAACGGGCCGCGCGTACTCGAAGAAGAGGGCAAGAGAAATAGCGGCCCGTCTCGTGGCGCAGGCGGAAGAAGAGTCGCGTGCACTGCGAGAGGCAGCCAAGCAAGAGGCGGACGCAATCAAGGCGAGCGGTGAAGAGCGCGCCCGGGCTGACGTGGAAGCCGCGGTGGCGCAGGCTGAAGCGGACATGGTTGCGCGACGCGAAATGGAGCTCGAGCGTTTAAAAAGGGAAGCGGTCGCTGCCGTCAAGCCGGAGTACGAGCGGATGAAGACTTTGATGCTGGAAGCAGCCGAGCGTTATCGCAGGAAGGAAGAAAAGTGGGTGGCCCTGCTTGAGGAGGCTGTGCCGGATCAGCGTGAGCGCTCGCGCCTGTTGCGCCAAATCGGGGTCTTGATACCGTCGCACGGTGTTGGGTGAGCAGCAAAGCTGCTCTGCCCGGTCCGAGGCCCTGCCAACTTGATGGCGAAAGGGTGACCCGGATTGTGCGGATGCCGGCAGTTCAATCTGCACAGTCACCGGTAACCGACGCGGTTCAGGAGCGGATCGGCCTTCTGCCCTCGCCGGTAGACGCGTGCCCGTGTGACCTGTGCCCGCGCGCCGGCGTCGTCCATAACCAGAAGGGCCGGCGGCGGCCAGTGCCGTGGTCGCCGCTCGCTTACTTGAAGGAAGATGGCGGAAAGACGAGTGTCGACAACTCGGGAGCATGACCCAGCGTCCGGTCTTTCCTCGTCTTGGTGAGACGCGCTGCGACTGCCCAAATTGCGAACAGCAGGCCGACTAAGATGGAAGCCGCGCCGGCCGCAGAAGCCCATCCTGTCCGCGCTCCGTCTTCGCCTAGGACCAGCGCGCTGCCGACGGCCATTAGCGCGAATGCAAGCGCCAGGAAAGTCATGATGGGAGACGACCTCATGCAGGTCAGTCTATGGGAGGGCCGCACCTTGTCCAGATCGTCGACCCTAGGATCAACGGCATTCGTTGTTGGTGCGCGACAACGCCTGGGCTGCGGCGCTGCTCGTGCTGCCGGGCGTCCGAACGCTTACGCTGCGCAGGTGGTTGCGCCACAAGCACAAGGTCAGGCAACGCAAGGGCGGGAGCTATCCACTCTCGCACCTGTACGAGCAACTTCGGACTCGTACGCCTGACCGCGCGAGGGCGCACGAGTCGTGGGTGAAGGCGTGAAGTCTGGTCCGAGAGCCCGATGCGGGAGATCTGCACGTCCGGTTCGATGAGCGGGATGCGGAAACGGAGCCATGGTCTGGCTCATAGGGCGCCGTCACAGCGAAGGCGGCGGCAACAGCGATGCTCAGACCTACAGTCACCGCGCCACATCTCGTCTCCACCGAGGCTGTGTGGAAACGCGGCAGCGACGCTGCGGGAACCGAGTAGGGCGGCGAACCTTGCGGATTCGCTGCTCGCCGGCGCTACTGCGCGCAAAGCCCATTGGGAGCGTCCTGGACGTCATGGTGAGCTCCATACGCCCCATCAGCGACAGCAAAGCGCGTACGCCCAGGCCCAGCGCTCGCGCGCGCTGATGCAGCTCTGGCGGATGTGGTGACGTGCTGCGCAGCTGGCAGTTGGCAGCTGGCAGCTGGCAGCGGGCAGCGGGCAGCGCGCCCCGCGGCCGCGGCCGCCGGCCACGCCTTGCCTTACTGAGCGCGGCGCCGCGCCGCCCGCGTGTCAGACGCGAAGCCGTGGCCGCAACCAGCCGAAGAAGGCACCGGCCAGCAACGCCCATGCCGACATCACCAGCAGCGCTTCCAAGAACCCGGCCCAAGAGAATGCCGCCGGCCGCACGAGGGCCGAGAAGTCGAGGCCGTGGAAGAGGTTGTTCATGAAGCCGAGGAAGGGACCAGGAGCGACCACCCACACCAAGGTGCATGCCGTGTAGAAGACCGCCACGGTGACGGCCAACGCAATCCCCGTCCCCAGTGGGCGCGAAGCGGCTGCGTTGTCAAGTGGAAGGATCGCGGTGCTCATGACTCTCTCCTTCGAGTGGTGCTCTCGAAGCAAGTCTAGGTGCGAAAACGGCTCCTCGCCGCGCAAAGCAGTGACGGCGGATTACAAATCCGTCATGTGGCGCCGCTGTGCCTATACTCATCCTTCCAGCCCGTACGTATCGGCGTCATGGACCTGCCATCACCGCAATCGCTGCCTTCGCTCATCGAACGCTACAAGCGCGATCCCGAGTCCGTCTATCACACTTGGTTCGTCGGCGGGGAGGCGCGCATGAAGGCGTTTCGCGCGATCCGCCGCGGCGTCAAGGACACGGTGGACGCCATCAATGCTGGCAGCTTCGGCAACGACTTCAAGGGTTCGCCTTTGGAGGTCGTGCTCGCGGCGATCACCGAGCAGAAGCAGGTGTTCGAAGGAGCGGCCCACCCGTTCTACTGGAAGCCCAAGCTGCGCATTCCGGACATCTACGAAAACGAGGCGAACCAGCGCACCTTCGGCCGTTTCCTCGAAGCTTGCATGAACGCAACGCGCGAAGACCAGGTGCTCGCCGAAATGAGCCGGCTGGGTCGCGCCTCGATCAAGGGGCTCGGTCCGGCCGCGGCGAACATCGTCTACTTCCTGCACCCGACGCTCGTGCCTCCCTTCAACACGGCCATCGTGAACGGGTTCAATGCCTTGTTCGGCGCGCGGCAGAAGCTCGGGTCCTGGGACGGCTACCTCGCGATGCGCGAGACGATCATTCGTGCCAACGACGACCAGCCGGGACTGTCGAAGGATCTGGGCGCGTTCGCCGGGCTGCTGTTCGAAATCGGCAGCAACCGCATCGTGATCTTCGGCAACGCCGACCGGGTGCTCGAGGAGCTCCGGGAGAAGGCCGCGAAGGCGGCGAAGAAGCGGCACCAAGACGCGCTCGCCGACGAGAAGGAAGCCTCGGAGCACACGCAGGCGCAGCACACGCTGATACGGATCGGGCGCGCGCTGGGCTACGACGTGTTCGTCGCCCGCAACGACCGCGGCCGCAGCTGCCACGGCGAAAGCTTCTCCGCGCTCACCATTCCGGCGCTGCCGCCCCTGGAAGTCGCGAGCGAGGTCCGGCAGACCGTGGAATTGATCGATGTGATCTGGTTCGGCAAGGGGACCAGCGAACTGGTCTGCGCTTTCGAGGTGGAACAGAGCACGTCGATCTATTCAGGCATCCTGCGGATGAAGGACCTGGCGCTTTCCCTACGGCAGCGGGGGGCGCATTTCTACCTCGTGGCGCCGCAGGCTCGCGAGAAAGAAGTGCTGGCGCAGATGACGCGACCTGCGCTCGTGAGCGAAGTCAGGGATTTCGAGCTCGGCTATCTCCCGAGCGGGGAATTGAAGGCCGAATGCGACGCGATGTGCCGCTACGGCGTCGACCGCTCCGTTCTGAGGAAGATCGCGCGCGGCCTGAACCTCGGTCCGTGACGCTGCCTGGACCTTGCGCCTGTCGGCACCGCCGGGCGCTCAGAGCGTAGCCAACCGTATCGGCGAGCTGCTGCCGCACCGCGGCAACGCGCAGCCTGACCGCGCCACGCCGCGCCGCCGCCGCGCAACCCAACCCAGGCTTGACGGCCGCTTACGACAAGGCTCCCGATCGCGAGCTAGATGTCGGAAATGTAATGCGAGGGTCATCGCCGCGCTGCATAGCATTGCCTACATTGGAACCGTGAGACGGGGTTCTCACTGCCGCATGAAGCGGCACCCCAAACCAACTATCGGAGGTCACCACTATGTTCACTCGCAAGAGCACCATCGTCCTGCTGGCGGCGACGCTGTTCGCATCCATCGGTATCGCCGCTCCCGCTGCGGAGCCCGAGACGCCCGGAAGCGAAAAACCCAAAATGGCCGCCGAAGCGATCCACAACGCCAGGGTCCACGGCCTTCCCGACGTCCAGCAGCCGATCGCACAGGCCCCCGGCAGCGAGCAGGCACAGGCGGTGTCCGAGTCGATCCACCTGAAAAAGCAGCATGGGAGCGTCAACGACTCAGCCGATCAGCGCATGCTGAAGGATGCCTCCAGGCTCTAATGCCCGCCGCGGCCGAGCCGCCCTCAAGGATGCCCGCCGGCCGAGTGGCCCGCGGGCACTTTCGTTTTCTTCCGCGCGCCTGCGCTGCGCCGCCCGCTCAGCACGGCTGCTCGGCTGACGCGCAACACCCGTCCCAACGCGGTCTCCAGTGGCGGGCAGCACACCCAGCGCACGTGCCTGCCCCCCGTGCTGCATCTCGTCTCGCAGGTTCAGCGTACGGCGCGGCGCAGAGCGAGTGGAACCAGCACTCTGCTGCCACGTTGCGCCACTGGCGCCGCGCATCTGTCGCGCGTCATGGACTGCCTCGGATGCGATCCGCTCCAGGCCGTACCACGCGTCTTCGCGGCGTTCCGGGGTGCATGGCGCCTCGCCATGCGGAGCGCGGAGAGAACTGACATGGCGGGATTCTCATGGGGTGGGGCGGTGCTCGCGCACAGTCTCCGGGGTTCGCAAGGTGTGCAGCAACTTTCCAAGGGTCTCGACCGACGTTAAGCCGCGGTCCTCTCCCGGTGAGTGCGGCTCGTGGTATCCGCGCAGAGCGCCGATCTCATGGCACGCTGGCATCGCGTGCGCTTCAGCCGCCACCTTGAATCACCCCGGGTTGCGAGAAGGCCGGTTGATGTGAGTCAGACCTGTATCGTCTGCTGACTTCAGCTGTTGGATTCGACTTTTCTTCGGCCCCCCGGCCGGCGGAAATCTCCCGGTTGCACCCCTGTACTCAGGGTTCAAACCGCGCTCCGGCGCCAGTAGTTCGCCTCGGCTTCCGTCGGCGGAATGTAGCGATCTGGCTCAAGCAGCGCTGCTGGTTGAGCCACGATACCCATTCCAGGGTGGCAGTTCGGCGGCCTTGCGCGTCTTCCACGGCGGCCGGCAATGGATCAACGGCCTTGTAGAGGCGAATGATCGCCTCGGCCAGCGCGTTGTCGTGGCTGTCGCCCGCAAGAGAGGCTTGAGCCGGCGGGCGTCGTCGCGAGAAATCGCTGAGCGCGGTCTGGCACTTCGAACAGGTTTGCGTGATTACGAATTTGTAATCTTCTCGTCCGCTTTGAGACGGGTAACTGCAGTCAACGTTGCGCATCACCGTGCGAGGAGACTGCTCATGAATTCCCAACACACGCCGGGCATCGCCGACTCCGTACTACTGAACTCGCGAAAGCAGGGGCTGCCGTACGGGCCCCGGACCGCGCATGACGTTCCGCCTCCTGAGTCTTTGTGGCTGGTTCGCGACAGCGTCGGCGCAGACGCTGCCGAAGTGACCGACCAGCGCGGAAAAGCGAAGCTGGGGGGACTTGACTTCCTCTCGATTCGTCTCGTGGTTTTCTGTGCAGACAAGCGCTGCCTTTCGGCGGCCGCCAGGGAGTGCAGCATCTCCTTGTCAGCTGCCAGCCACCGCCTCACCAACCTGGAGAAGGCGTTGAATACGCGCCTGTTCAAGCGCGATCATCTGGGGCTCCAGCCGACGCAAGCAGGGACCGTCTTTGCCACTCACGCTCGCGCAATTTTGCTCACCTTGTATTCAGCGGAGCGCCGGTTGACAGCGTTGTCATCTGCCGGCGTCTGACAGTCCCAGATGTCGGAAAATCGCAACGGGGTTGAAAAATCACCAATGCCAGATAACCCGGATGGGCCTCGCAGCGGCGCCGACTTATCGTGCAGATGCTGAACTTCCAGCGTTATCGAACCACCCACGAGTACGGAGAAATTTGAATGAAGAAACCTGTTCTTGGTGTCGCGCTGCTGGCGCTTGCAGGTGCGGCGGCGGCGCAGTCGTCAGTCACCCTGTTCGGGGTCCTCGACGCCCGTGTGGCGCTTGGGCGCGGCAGCATCGCCGACCGGACGCAACTGGCAAGTGCAGGGACCAACACACCCCGCCTTGGCGTTCGCGGCGTCGAAGATCTTGGTGGCGGCATGTCCGCCTCCTTCTGGTTGGAGGCTGGTCTTTTCACTGACGACGGACAGGGCAGTGGCAGCAACGCCAATAACCAGGCGAGCGGCTCAGGACCTGCGGTGGCCGGGCGCCAAGGCCTTGTTTTCAACCGACGGTCAACTGTCAGTCTGTCCAGCGGATGGGGCGAGTTGCGCGCAGGCCGTGACTACATCCCGCAATACTGGAACTTGTACTACGCCGATCCGTTCGGCAACGTCGGAGTGGGCAATCCGATGCCGGCGACCTACACGTTCGGAGGGGTCAACGGGTTCGGTGGCCCAGCTGCCAACGTGGGCGTCTACGCGTCGAATACCGTAAGCTATTTCACTCCGGGCAGCCTCGGCGGGTTCTTCGGGCATGTGCAGTATTACTTCGGCGAAAACCCGCAAAACGGCGCCGCAACCGAAGATGACGGCAGCGGCGGTGGCGTGCGTGTAGGCTACGCGAGCGGCCCCATCTACGCGTCCGTGGCGACTGGCCGTACGAAGTATGCCGCCGGGGACAACCGTCAGAGCAACGCGGTCGCTACGTACAACTTCGGAGTCGCCAAGGTGGGACTGCAGATCAGCCGCGACAAGAAGGGGCCGCTCACCGGCAAGGGCTGGCTGCTCGGCGGCTGGGTCCCTGTGGGTGCCGGCCAGATCCTGGCCAGCTACTCGCAATACGAAACCACGGCCACGGGCAACCCCGAAGGCAAGAAGCTGGCGCTGGGCTACATCCACAATCTGAGCAAGCGCACGGCCGTGTACACCACCTGGGCTCGGCTGAAGAACAGCGGTGGCGCGGCGCTCGCGCTCAATGGCGCAGCGACGGCGCCAAACACGTCTTCGAGCGGCCTCGACCTCGGCATCCGCCACTCGTTCTGACGCAATGGTGTTGCTGCCAGCTCACGCGATTACGGTGAAAGCGGAGTTGGCAGCGCGCCGCATAGGAGTTCGTTGACCGGCTGAAATTGCAAGTTTCTCCACCGGTCCCTTGGCCACGGAGTCCTCCAGCTCCGTGGTCTTTTTACGCTTGGGCGCGCATGCACTTTCGTGTGCGGGCGCCGGCGTGGCACCTGGAGCGCTTGCGCCAGCCACGTACATGGGCGCTGCCGGTGTGGCTTCATGTCCACCTTCCCGCCTCAACCAACTTCACGCTCGGGCGATGGGGCGCCTTGATGCGCCGGCACTGGCGCGGCCCACTCCATTTCTAGCGACGGTCCGGTGATGGATGTCGTGTACAACGCCCGACGTCGCGCTCGGGGCAGCGCCTGCCTCTGTCCGTCAATGGATCAGGCGTGCAGCTATCCTGGACATGACGGAAAGATTACATATGCAGTGAACGCCCGCGCTGGCTCTGCTCGCGTGCGAACATTGGCGCCTCATCTTCACGTTTACTCGTTGTCAAGGCCTATTCTTGTTCCAGCGGCGGGTGCCTTCCGTACCCGCCGGTGTCGAAGGAGCCTGAAATGAACACGACGAATCATGAACATGCCCCGCCTTCGCCCCGCGCGTCGGGAATGAATGCGTCATTGAAAGTTGCTCTGCTGATGGTCGCGGTCATCGTCGGCTTCTTGCTGCTGCGCGAGCACTGGGACCATGTCGCCGGCAAATGGGTGTACTTGTTGCTGCTGGTCTGCCCGCTGATGCACCTGTTCCATGGTCATGGCGGACACGGTGCCCATGGAAAACCGGACGACAAGCCTGCTTCGAGGGAGTGAATATGGAAATGCGATCACGCCACGACCATCATCCGCCGCCAAAGGCGGCGGACCGTCTCAAGGACCCCGTCTGCGGCATGGCGGTCAGCGAGTCGTCGCCGCACCAACTCGAGCATGGAGGACGGACTTACTACTTCTGCAGCGTGCGGTGCCAGGCGAAGTTCGCGGCAGAGCCCGCCAAATTCATCGCATCCGGCAGTGCTGCCCCCGTCGCGGCGCCCGCCACGCCCGAGGCGGTGGCCGGAGCGATCTACACCTGCCCGATGCACCCGGAGATCCGGCAGGATCATCCCGGCAACTGCCCCAAGTGCGGGATGGCGCTGGAGCCGGAGCTGCCCACCTTGGCAGAAGAGGAGAACCCGGAGCTGGTCGACTTCCAGCGTCGCTTCTGGTGGACGCTGCCGTTCACCGTGGCGGTGACTGTGCTGGCCATGGCCGGCCACCGGCTGGGCTGGTTCGACGGCGCCTTGCAGAGCTGGGTCGAGCTCGTACTGACGTTGCCAGTGGCTCTATGGGCAGGATGGGTGTTCTACGTTCGCGGCGTGCGGTCAGTGATCAACCGCAGCCCCAACATGTGGACGTTGATCGGTCTGGGCACCAGTGTGGCCTTCATCTACAGCGTTGTCGCCGCGGTGGCTCCCCAGGTGTTCCCCGCCAGTTTCGTGATCGACGGCCGCGTGGCGGTGTACTTCGAAGCGGCGGCGGTGATCATCTCTCTGACCCTGTTCGGGCAGATCCTGGAACTGAAGGCGCGGTCCCAGACTTCGGCGGCGATCAAGTCGTTGCTCGGCCTGGCGCCCAAGACGGCGCGCCGGATCGGCGGGGACGGTACGGAGGAAGACGTGCCCCTGGCCCATGTGCACGTAGGCGACTTGCTGCGCGTGCGACCCGGCGAAAAGGTGCCGGTGGACGGCGTGGTCGTCGAGGGCAGCAGCTCGCTCGATGAATCGATGCTCACGGGCGAGCCGATGCCGGTCAGCAAGCGCGCCGGCGACAAGGTGATCGGCGCCACCATGAACACCAGCGGCGCGCTGGTGATGCGTTCCGAGCGCGTGGGTTCCGACACCGTGCTGTCGCAGATCGTGCAGATGGTGGCGCAGGCGCAGCGCTCGCGCGCGCCGATGCAGCGCATGGCCGACGTCGTAGCTGGCTACTTCGTCGTCACGGTCGTCGCGATTGCGCTGCTGACCTTCGTCGCGTGGGGCTTGTTCGGGCCGCAGCCGAGCTGGGTCTACGGCCTGATCAACGCGGTCGCGGTGCTGATCATCGCCTGCCCTTGCGCGCTGGGCCTGGCCACCCCGATGTCGATCATGGTGGCCACCGGCAAAGGCGCCACCCAGGGCGTGCTGTTCCGTGACGCGGCGGCCATCGAGAACCTGCGCAAGGTCGACACGCTGATCGTCGACAAGACTGGCACCCTGACCGAGGGCCGGCCGGTCTTCGAGCGCGCCGTCGCTTCCGACGGTTTCGACGACGCCGAGGTGCTGCGCCTGGCCGCGAGCCTGGACCAGGGCAGCGAGCATCCGCTGGCTGCCGCCATCGTCGCGGCAGCGCGCGAGCGGGGGCTGACCTTGTCGAAGCCGAGCCAGTTCGACTCCGAGTCCGGGATCGGCGTGCGTGGCAGCGTCGATGGCAAGGCGCTGGCGCTGGGCAACACCGCACTGATGGACCAGCTCGGCATAGGAGTCGCCGCGCTGGCCAGCCAGGCCGAGGAACTGCGCGGCCAGGGCGCCAGCGTCATGCACCTGGCGGTCGATGGACGCCTGGCGGGCTTGCTCGCGGTTTCCGACCCGATCAAGAAGACGACACTGGACGCTCTGACCATGTTGCGGAAGTCCGGCTTGCGCATCGTGATGGCCACCGGCGACGGCCTGACCACGGCCCGCGCCGTCGGCAAGCGTCTTGGCATCGATGAAGTGCTCGGCGAAGTGAAGCCCGCCGACAAGCTGGCGCTGGTCGAACGGTTGCAGTCCGAAGGCCGAGTGGTCGCGATGGCGGGCGATGGCATCAACGACGCACCCGCGCTGGCCCGCGCCGACGTCGGAATTGCCATGGGTACCGGCACGGACGTGGCGATGAACAGCGCCCAGCTCACGCTGGTCAAGGGAGACCTGCGCGGCATCGCGGCCGCGCGTGCCCTGTCGGTGGCCACGGTGGCCAACATGAAGCAGAACCTCGGCTTCGCGTTCATTTACAACTCGCTCGGCGTGCCGGTCGCCGCCGGCGTGTTGTTTCCGTTCACCGGCTTGTTGCTGTCGCCGCTCATCGCGGCGCTGGCCATGAGCCTGAGCTCGGTGTCCGTCATTGCCAACGCGTTGCGGCTGCGAGGCGCGAGCGGCACCGTCTGATGCGGCAGCGTGGAGCGGCCTTCCGAGCCAGCGGCCTGCGTTCCGCGCGCGGCGCGTGCGCTGGCGTCTGCCTTCCCGCGCCTCGTCGAGCTGGCGGTGGGCGCAGCGCGCTGCGCAGGGACCGTTCGCTAGTGCTGATGCGACGAGCGTGATCGTGGTGTGGATTGGCTGTTGTACGTGTCGTTCGCCGCACATGCCCCAAGCAGGAGGATACCCAGGAGCATTGCCAGCGTTGCGTAGCGCTTCATTTTCTGCCCGTTCTGTGTCAAAAAAAAGGCCACGGAGCGGGGGCCCCGTGGCAGAAGAGGGCCGGACGAAGAGCTTTGCGGCTCGACACAGACCCACTGGAGGTACTCTTCCATGCGGTTGTGCACCTGCATCAACCGAAAGCCAGCATACGCAGGTTGGGTGTCAAACAGCCTACGTCCGGATTACGAATCTGTCATGTCCGGGTCGCGCAGCATTGCCTTCGACAAGCCCACGAGTGCATCAGCAATGAGCAGCTTGACTGTTCCCGTCACTGTTCCCGCTTTGGGTTACCTGCCGCCGCTGCACCGGACCGTGCGCAGACCCGAGATTCCGTGCGGTATCTGCGAGGGCGAGGTGACTGAAGGCCTGCGGAAAGTTGCCCAGCTGGCGGCCGGCCACCGGATCGTATTCCTCGGCGAGCAGCCCCAGGTCGTTGCGCAGCGACAGCAGCCGCTCGAACATCGCAAGCGCCTGCTCACGCCGGCCCTGCAGGAGCAGGTTGTCCACGAACCAGAAGCTGCACGGCAAGAACGCGCCTTCACCCGGCGGCAGCCCGTCCTGGCCACGTGACGTGTCGTACCGCAGCACCAGGCCGTCGCGCAGCAGGCGGTGCTCGATGGCGGCGAGGGTGCCTTGGATGCGTGGATCCGACGCGGGCAGGAAGCCGACCAGGGGAAGCAGGAGCAGGCTGGCGTCCAGTTGGTCGCTGCCGTAGGACTGCACGAACGTGCCCAGCCGCGCGTCATAGCCGTGGCTGCAGGCGTCGCCGTGAATCCGCTGCGCCATGTCCCGCCAGTGTTCCAGTGGCGCTTGCAGCCCGAACCGCTGCGCCGCCCGCACCGCGCGGTCCACGGCCACCCAGGCCATGACTTTCGAATGGGTGAAGTGTCGCCGCCCTCCGCGGACCTCCCAGATGCCCTCGTCGGGCTGCTCCCAGACGGTGCACAGATGGTCGACCAGCGCCCGCTCGAGATCCCAGCCGGCGTCCGGCGCCTCCAGCCCGGCGCAGCGGGCCTGGTAGAGCGCATCGGCGACTTCGCCGAACACGTCCAGCTGCAACTGCCCGTGTGCGGCGTTGCCTACGCGCACGGGTCGCGCGCCCTCATAGCCGGGAAGCCATGGCACTTCCCATTCCGGCAGCCGCCGCTCGCCGCCCAGGCCATACATGATCTGCGCGCGCGCCGGCAAGCCGGCGACCGCGCGCAGCAGCCACTCGCGCCAGGCGCGGGCCTCGTCCATGTAGCCCGCGTCCATCAGCGACAGCAGCGTGAAGGTCGCGTCGCGCAGCCAGCAGTAGCGATAGTCCCAGTTGCGCGCACCGCCTTGCTGCTCGGGCAGCGACGTGGTTGGCGCCGCCACGATGGCGCCCGTGGGCGCGTAGGTGAGCGCCTTGAGGGTGATGTGCGAGCGCAGCACGGCGTCGTGCCACTCGCCTTGGTGGCGGCAACGCGCGGACCACTCGGTCCAGAATGCATCGGTTCGCCGCAGTGCCGCCTCGGCGTCGACAGGCGCGGGATCGGGCAGGTGAGACGGGGTGTACGACAGGCTGAAGGCGAAGCGGTCGCCGGCGCGCACCGGGAAATCCGCAAGTGTGCGCAGGTCTTCACCACGCGACGGCACGGGCGAGCGCAGCACGACCTTGTCCGGCCCAGCGATGGCGCGGATGCCGCGGCCGTCTGGCAGCCGCGCGACCCAGGGCACGGTGCCGCCGTAGTCGAAGCGCAGCACCAGTTCCATCCGCAACTGAACCTCCCCGCTCAAGCCCGAGACAATGCGTACCAAGTGCGGGGAGACACCGCGCACCGGCATGAAATCGGTCACCACGGCACAGCCCGATGGTGTCTCCCATCGCGTCTCCACGATCACCGTGCCGGCACGATACCGCCGCTGCGACTGCGCCTGCACGTCGACGGGTGCGAGCAGCCAACGTCCGTGTTCCGGCGTGCCGAGGAGGGCCGCCAGCAGCGCGCCGGAATCGAAGCGAGGCCAGCACAGCCAGTCGACGGAGCCATCGCGCCCGAGCAAGGCGGCACTCTCGCAGTCGCCCAGCAAGGCGTAGTCCTCGAGCCTGAGCGGCATGGTTCAGCCACCTTCCCGAAATGCGGGGTACAGCGCCATGCCGCCGTCGACGAACAGCGTGGTGCCGACCACGTAGTCGGATGCGTCGCAGGCCAGCCACAGGGCCGCCTGCGCGACATCCGCAGCGTCCCCGACGCGGCCGTACGGGATCAACCGGAGCAGCTTCGCCTCGGCTTGCGCGGTGCGCCACGCCTCCTCATTGATGCTGGTGCGAATCGCACCGGGTGCGAGCCCGTTGACCCGGATGCCCAGCCCGGCGACCTCTTGCGCGAGGCTGCGCATCATCATCATGACGCCGCCCTTGGACGCGGCGTAGTTCACGTGCCCCGCCCACGGGATCACCTCGTGCACGGAAGACATGCAAATGATCTTGCCGCGTGCGCGGGACGCCGCGGTGGCGGGTTGCACGAGGAACCGGCGCACTGCCTCGCGGGCACAGAGAAACTGGCCGGTGAGGTTGACGTCCAGTACCCGCTGCCACTGCTCCAGGGTCATCTCCTGGAACGGCGCATCTTGCTGGATGCCGGAGTTGGCGACCAGGATGTCGATGCGGCCGTAGGCGCGCTCCAGCGTTGTGAACATAGCCTGCACCTGGGCCTCCGCAGCGACGTCGGCCCGAATCGGGACGGCCTGCCCGCCGCCGCGCCGGATGCGTTCCACCACCTGTTCGGCCTGTTTCGGGTGGGAGCGGAAGTTGATGCCCACGGCGGCGCCGGCGCAGGCGAGCGCCTCGGCAACCGCGCTCCCGATGCCCGAGCTGGCGCCGGTGACGAGGGCCACCTGACCCTCCAGGGAAAGAGCGGATGAACCTGCCACGGCTTTCCTCAGATCACGAAACGGTCCCAGCTCGCGTAATGTTCGCTGCTGCGCCGCCCGCGCGGCAGGCTCAGGGCGGCGAGGACCAGCCCCAGCACGACGCTGGCGGCTGTCCCCAGCCCCGAAGCGCCTTGCAGCGCCCATGGGGCGATCATCAGCCAAGCGCCGAGCAGCACGTTGACAAAGCGCAGCGGGCGGGCCACTTCGGCAGTGGCGATGATGGCCACCGTGATGGCGAGGGCACCCACCACGTGGTCGCTGTTGGCCATGGCGCCCTGCGATCCGAACAGCAGGCGGGTGAACATCAGGACGGCGCCCATGGCCATCGACGCGAGCAGCGTCCACGGCAGCGTGATGCCGCGCACGGTGTCGTGCCAAAAGCCGCGGGGGCTGGAGAGTGCATCGGCAGTATCTTCCTTTCCGCCTTCGACCGCACCGCCGCGGAAGAAGGTCCGCCATACCGGTCTTCCGGTGCAATGCACCCACCACAGGTACTGCCCCATCGCGACCACCTCGTCGATGGCGAAGGGGATCATGACCAGCATGGCCAGGCCGGCGAGCAGCGCGGGCGTGCTCCAGGTTCCGATCACGATCGGCTGGATGATGATGAAGTAGACGCTGGTCACGCCGAGCGGGATGACCAGAATTCCGAAGAACGTGACCATCCACGGCATGGTGCGCCAGCGGTCGCGCGTTCCCATCACCGCCATGAGGATCTCCAGCAGGTAGCTCACCGCACCCAGTCCCGCGTCCGGGATGGGCCAGGCGCGTGACACGTCCGAGGTGATGATCTCCTCCGTGCCGTTGCGCGGGTCCTGCAGGCTGCCGGCGAAGAACGGCTCCCACACGCCGTCGACGTGCCCGAGCTGGTAGGCGGTGAGCATCCGCGAGATCAGCAGACCGATCAATCCCATCGCGGCGATGGGCAGGCGCTGGGCCGCGGTGGACGGGCAATAGGTCCAGCCCGGCGGCACCACCTTCGGATCCATCATTCCCTCCATGCTCATGCCAGGCATCATCGGGACCAGCACTGAAAACGCGATCACGAGGGCGCCGACCAGGAGGTCGTTCTGGGTTTGCGCGGCGCTCGGGCTCCAGAAGACGAGGGGCGCGAACAACAGCCAGATTCCGGTGAAGGCCACGGCCCACTGCGCGAACCAGGCCGTGCGCCGCGACAGGGAAAGCGCGGCAAACAGCGCCACCAGCAGCCCGCTGACCACGTCGCTCACGGCAAGCGCCTGCATGCGCCATTCAACAGGAGGAAGGCCACGCTCCTCGGTCACCGCGAGCACCAGCGGGGCGGCGGTGGCGCTCGCCGCCTGGAAGGCCAAGGGGCTGGCAGCGAGCCACAGTCCCAGGCCGATATTCGCGTAGTGCGCCCAGCGCGTGCGGCGTGCGTCCTCGCCCATCATGCCCATGTGGTCGTTGGGGCCGTGCGCCACGCCTTCTCCGGTGATGCCGGGGGGTTGGTCGGCTGGGTGGCCGTGCTCGCCGTCGTGCGCCTGATCGGAGGGGCTGCGCGCCGCCGGCGCCCGCGGCTCCTTTCGCTGGCCATACCACGCCACCAGCGCGGCGTTCAGCTTGTTCGTCCTGTACCACGCCGTAGGATCCTGCCGCAGCGCGGCCACCATCTTGGGCAAGGTGGCGCGCAAGCTGTGCCGAGGCTCCCACTCGAGCAGCCGCCGGGCCTTGGCGGTATCGAGCACGTAGTGGTCGCTCGCCTGCTCCACCATCCACGGCTTGATCGCGGTGTCTGCGCCGATGACCTCGCTCTGCAGCCATGCACCGGCCTTGGCCAATGGCCGCGGCACGCGGATGGTGCGCCACTCCTCGCCGTGCAGCGCTTCGCCGATGATGTCCTGAATTTCCGCGTAGCCCAGCGCCTCCGGCTCTCCGACCAGCAGCGCCAGCTCTGGCGCCAGGTGGCGCCGCCGCTCGACGAGGCGCGCGATGGCGTCGCAGAGATCGTCGACATGGAGAAAGGACTGGCCGGCGCACAGCATGCCCGGGTACACGTGTGAAATGAGGCGGTGTTCGTAGATGCGGGCAATCTGCTCTGCCAGGAACGGTGAGTGGCCGCTGTCGTCGTACACCCCGGCGATGCGCAGCAGCACCAGGGGGATTCCCTCGTGCCGCTCGCGCAGCATTGCCTCGGTACGTACCTTGGACTCGGGATACGGCCAGGACGGCTCGATCGGTGAGGATTCGTCGATTCGCTCGTCGGGATTTCCTGAGGGCCTGTGGACGAGCATGGTGCTGGCATACAGGAACTGTCCGACTTCGAACGCCTGCAACGCGTCGATGAGCCGCCGCGTGCCCTGGACGTTAACCGTTTCGTACAAGTAATTGGGTTCGCCCGAGATGTCGTAGTAGGCCGCGAGGTGAATGACCGAGGCGATCCTTGGCCCGAATTGCTCCCGCAATTGCGCCAGCGCGTCGCGCACCGCCTGATCGGACGCGAGATCGAATGCGATGGCGTGGGCTGGAGATGCCGGCTCGGGCGGACCAGCGCGGTCGAGTGCCACGACCGTATATCGGTCGGCGAGCCGCTTGATCAGCGCGCTGCCGATAAACCCGGTGGCGCCGGTCAGGACGACTGTCTCGCGGTGCTGCTCTTGCTGCATGGCTTGTGCGAATAGGTGTGCGTGCGGAGGTGCGAGGCACCGCCTCCTTGAGCAGCCCGTCGGGGCCCGGATCCCGCGGGGGCAGCAAACAGGAGTGCGAGTATCCGTTCGGGCATGCGGAGCCGGTGTAGGACACCATTGACGTTCCGGCATCTTCGACACGCCGGTGAACTTTGCGGCCGGGGGTCCCTCCACCGCACATCACTTCACGGCATTCCATGCCTTAGACGATCTGACACCCGGGAGGTCTGCAGTGAAAATGCAACGTATCGCCTGCTCGTCCATCGATGGGGGGTCAAAGTGAGCACCGCGGCCCGTGCCGGCTGGATGGCTCTTGTCGTTCTCGGTGCCTTGGTCGTTCTGCGGCACCGCCGCGTTTGCGAGGCTGCCGCGCTCGATCCTGCGCAGGAAGAGGATCGCGCACCGGACGGCACTCCGCTCGAGCACTACGCCGGCTGAGCCTCGCCGCGTGAGGCGCCCTCCAGTGGGGGGCGGCGGCCCCTCTCCGTGGCGAGGCAGGCTGGCGGTCAGGCGGGGTACTGCGCCTGGAAGGCACGCTGCTCGGCCGGGCTCTTCACGGCCGGGGGGGGCGGGTTGTGGGCGATCTTGTCGGTGCACACCCACTGCCCGTTGACTCGCGCATACGTGTGCGCGGGGAAGACATAGCCCATCTCGCCGCCGACGAACTGGCCGCCGTCGGGCGCGACCGGGTTGGCGCGGAAGGCCAGGTACTCGTTGGTGACCTGCTCGCGCGTGAGGCTGCTTTGCACAGGCTGGTCGACCCAGCCTTGCTCGCCGCCGACGAAGACGCTGACGGTCTGGGCGAAGGCCGAGGGAAGCGCCAGGGCGGCGAGGGCCAGGACGATGCTGCTGGTGCGAACGGACATGGTGGACTCCTTGGTCGATTTGCGGTGCCGGCCCTTGTGGGGCTTGGGCGCGATGCAAACCCTTGCATCACGGTTCCTACTGTAGGGAGCGCGCCCCCGCAGGACGCTGACCAGCGCATTACGAATACGTCATCGCAACAGCCCCTGGTCCGGGCGCCAGCGGCGTGCGGGGTTCGGTGATCTCAGGTCGACGCCGGAAGCGAAGACTGTTTTCAAGCCCATTCCCAAAGTCCAGGTTCACGTGCACATCTGGGCCTGCAAGAGTTCGGCGACGGAGCAGTACTATCACGCACCGTGCTGACGCCGCGTCGGACCCAAGACTCCCGACCGACGCAGGTGTGGACCTGCAGGAGACGATGGGGAACCATGAAGAGTGAGACACCCCGGGCCGGATCTCTCAGGATCGACTCACCATCGGCGTCAAGTGGCTGTGAATGACCTCGGCCCATTTGAATCTGGTCGCCGTGCGGCGTGCGTGGTGCCGCATGCGGCGCGCAAGCTGCGGCTGCGCCCTCAGTCGCAGCAGTTGCCCGACGACTTCCGCGGGGCTGTCCGTTTGCACGGAGATGGAATCGAATCCGGGGGTGGCGTATTCCTCACCCGTGGCGCCCAGGAAGCTCAAGCCGCCACAAGCCATGGCTTCGAGACCGACCAGACCGAAAGGCTCAAAGGCGCTGTTTGCGAGAACGCCCTCGCTGGCCTGGTACAGCACTTGCAGCTGAGCGCGCGACAAGGCGGTCTCGACGAGAAGCATGTCTGCACCGCCGCTGGCCGCGATCTCCCGGCAAAGCGCGAGGGGCGTGGCTTCTGCGCATGATATCTGGGTTGTGACGAGGCCAATGGCAGCGGCCCGCGCCGCGACTTCGCTTCCGTGGGCCTCCATGCCACCTCGCGCGACAAACAAGGGCCGAAGTCCGCGCGCTTTGAGCTGGGCGACTGTGTCGACGGCCATGAGCCAGTGTTTGTCAGGATCCCAGCGAGCCACTTTTGCCAGAAGCAAACGTTCACCGGCCAGAGTCCTCAGCGCTGCAAGAGCTTGTGGGTCACATGGCTCGAACCACTGCCTGGCTATGCCGTTGGGGATGACGAGCGGATCCACACCGTATTGCCGCATCTCGTGCTTCATGAAGCGGCTCACGCTCGTGATGATCACCCCCTGGCGCAGCGTGGCCCATGGAACACGCAGGAACCCGAAGGTATTGTTCGCATTCCAGAAGCAGCGGACCCGCTTCGACCAACCTCGTTTCGAGACGCGTACCGAAATATCGACCATGCTCCAACTGGTGTGCCACTCCTCGCCGATCACGATCACCGAACGCCCCGCCGACACGAGCTCCGGAAAGAAGTGCTGCTCGAGCCAGCCGGGCAGCGAAGCGGTCCAGTCGCGCAGCTTTCCCTCCTCGCCGTCGTAGACGCCGCCCGGGTGGTAGCGACTGATCCACTGGCACCAGCGATGCAAATGAAGATGGCCGCGGCAGCTCACCTCGTGGGGTGGCAGGTCGGGGGCACCAACAAAGAACAGGTGGGTCTCATAGCCGCCCTCCGCCAGTGCGGTGGCAAGTCCGCTGACCCGGGCACTCAGGCCGCCGGCGCGCGCATATGGGTCCGGCCCCTCAAAGCTCAACAGGACGAACACGGGTGCGCAGTGTCCCATTTCACGGCAGGTACGCGTTGCTTGCATATTGCTGCACCATCCGGTGGGTGTTGAAATACGAGGCGTTCAGTGCGATGCAGTGGCGCATCATCTCTGTCCACCGCTCGCGGCTCCAATAAAACATCGGAATGACGTCGTCCTCGAGCTTGCGATAAAGGCTATCCGCGTCAGCTTGATCGGCTGCCTCCGTCGACGACGGATCTTCGCGCAGTGTGCCGATCGACCACCCCGTGACCCCTTCGATATGGCCCTCGAGCCACCAGCCATCCAGCGTACTGAGGCTGGGGACCCCGTTATGGGCCGCCTTCATCCCGGACGTGCCAGACGCTTCGAACGGCCGGCGCGGTGTGTTGAGCCAAAGGTCGGCTCCGGCGACCAACAGCTTGGCCATGTTCATGTCGTAGTTCTCCAGGTAGACGATGGGAACCACATCTGCCAATTGCCGAGCTACTGCGAGCACGTGCTGGATCAACTTCTTTCCGTCTTCGTCGCTTGGGTGTGCCTTGCCGGCGAAGACAAGCTGAAGGGGGCCGGCTTGGTTCACGATCTGCCGCAACCGGGCGATGTCGGTGAAGACGAGATCGGCCCGCTTGTACGCCGTCGCACGGCGTGCAAAGCCGATGGTCAGTGCGTCCGCCCTCAAGGTGATCCCGCTGCGCTCGCGGACCAGCGAGAGCAGACGGGCCTTGGCTTCAACGTGCGACTGCCATATCTCGCGCGCCGGTATGGCTATGGCGTGCCTCAACATCGAGGAATCGCTTTCCCACCCGGGCAACCAGGCGTCGAAGAGGAGTTTGAAGCTGTCGCACGTCCACGTAGCCGAATGAACGCCGTTGGTGATGTGATGGATTGGGTACTCGGGAAACATCTCCCGCGTCACCTCGCCATGTCGCCGCGCCACACCGTTGACGTACCGGCTGAGATTCAGCCCGAGCAGGGTCATGTTCAGGCGGTCGGAGCCGCCAAGCATCTGCAGCAGCGACGAGGGAACGTCCCGCGGCAACACGCGCTGAACCAGCTCATAGTCGAACTGGTCGTGTCCGGCTGGCACGGGGGTGTGAGTGGTGAAGATGCATCGATCTCGCACCACGTGAAAATCAGGCGGCGGCGGATTTGCCGACGCGCCTTGGTCGAGCAGTTCCAAGGCGAGCAAGCTTGCGTGTCCCTCATTCATGTGGTACTTGCGCAAGCCGGTATAGCCAAGCGCATGCAACATCTTCACGCCGCCGATGCCGAGCAAGATCTCCTGCGCCATCCGATACGCTTGATCGCCGCCATACAGATGCTGCACGAGGGACCGGTCCTCGGGACTGTTGCCGTCCATGTCCGTATCCAGCAGAACCAGTGGCACGTCGTAGCCATCGTGGCCGACGATGGTGTACTGCCACGCGCGCACCTGCACCGTTCTGCGGGCGATTTGAATCTGGATGATCGGTGTGAGTAGCTGAAGGAGGTCCTTCACCTGCCAATGGGCCGGGGCTTCATGCTGGCGTCCCGAATCGTCCAGGGTCTGATCGAAATATCCCTCGCGATGGAGAATCGACACGCCGACGACGGGCAGCCGGAGGTCGGCGCACGACTTCAGCATATCGCCTGCCAGGACCCCCAGGCCACCTGAATAGGTTGGCATGCTGTTCTGCGCAGCAACTTCCATCGAGAAGTAGGCAATATGCCGCCACGCCGGGCCACGCTGCGCCCCAGGCTCAGTGGACGCGCCCATATAACGCTCTGGGTGCGCCAGGAATTCGTCTCGGCAATACGCGGAGCAAAAATGCGCCCGCCTTTCCCCCAACTGCACCACCAAGGCGTGGTCCACCCGCACGGGCATGCCGCAAACGGGGTCTGTTTCGCTGGTCTTCGCCACGGGCGGGCTTCGTTCAAGCCGCATGGCGCAAGCCGCCTGCGGGTGAGAACGATCCTCTCAAGCTCCCGGTGACAACGGAGTGACGGGCGAATTACAAAACTGAAATGGGTGTTTATGAGCTGCAGGCGCTCCGATGAAGCCCCGGCGGACGAGCGGCGCACCAGGCCGATGGCAGCCTCGGCGGCAACCTGAGGCTTCACGTGACGCCTCGTGTCGAGGAAGAGGGCGTATCAGGCTCGCCGAACAACCGAGCGTAGCGGTGAAGGCCCCTTCGAAGTCGCACGGTGCTTCGCGTCCGAAGCAGGCCACGCGGGTTTTACTGGCAGCTCGAAACTGCCCCTCGACCGCGGCGGGCGCCAGCCCATCCGCGCGGGCTGTAGGGATGCTGCACCTGTTCTGATGAGTGCCTGAACCCTGATGGACGCTCCTGCCCGCTCGACTGAAGCGGTGCGATGCTCGGTGTCGGCATGGCGGGCTGGCCGACGCTGTCCAGGCCTGCCGAGAAGGGGCGGCGGCCCCTTCGCGTGGCGAGGCAGGCTGGCGGTCAGGCGGGGTACTGCGCCTGGAAGGCACGCTGCTCGGCCGGGCTCTTCACGGCTGCGGGCGGCGGGTTGTGGGCGATCTTGTCGGTGCACACCCACTGCCCGTTGACTCGCGCATACGTATGCGCGGGGAAGACGTAGCCCATCTCGCCGCCGACGAACTGGCCGCCGTCGGGCGCGACCGGGTTGGCGCGGAAGGCCAGGTACTCGTTGGTGACCTGCTCGCGCGTGAGGCTGCTTTGCACAGGCTGGTCGACCCAGCCGCGCTCGCCGCCGACGAAGACGCTGACGGTCTGGGCGAAGGCCGAGGGAAGCGCCAGGGCGGCGAGGGCCAGGACGATGGTGCTGGTGCGAACGGACATGGTGGACTCCTTGGTCGACTTGCGGTGCCGGCCCTTGTGGGGCTTGGGCGCGATGCAAACCCTTGCATCACGGTTCCTACTGTAGGAAGCGCGCCCCCGCAGGACGCTGACCAACGCATTACAAGTACGTCATGACCGTCAGCCATTACACAAAGCAAGCACCGCGGCGGTCCCTGCTCGTCGGAGTGCGCGGCGCAGCCGCTGTTGCTGAAGCGCCACTCGCCGCCAGCGAGTCGGCGCTTGAATGCTTGACGCACGTCAAGGCGCAGCGGCGCGCAGCCGAAGATTTCATTTTTGTAATGTTCCTGTCGGTTTCCAGAGAGGGAGCGCTTCCTACGGTGGCTCTTGTCCCTGGATTTGCAGCCGGGACAACATTGAGAAGGAGACTCACCTCACACATACATCATCCTCAGCTATTTCACGCGCCGGCTCGGCGTTGGCACTGCATGAATACCCAATCAATATGTTGAACAAGAAATTTTCGATGAAGAAGACTCTTTTCGCTGCGGCACTGCTGGCGAGCGCCGTTACAGTGTCCGCACAGCCGTCCATCACGCTGTTCGGCGTGGTGGACGCGCGAGTGGCAATCGGCCGTGGCAGCCTCGCCGACGCCGTCCAACTCACCAGCGCAGGACTGAACACCTCGCGTCTGGGCTTTCGGGGCTCCGAGGATCTCGGCGGGGGCCTCGCGGCGTCGTTCTGGCTTGAGGCAGCGCTGAGCAACGACAGCGGTGCAGGTGGACCTACCAACACCAACAACCAGGCGAGTGGAGCGGGGACGGGTAGCAGCGGTTCGCAGGGCCTCACGTTCGCGCGGCGCTCCACGGTGAGTCTCACGGGCAGGAACTGGGGCGAACTGCGCCTCGGACGCGAATATGTGCCGCAGTACCTGAACCTGCTGTTCGATCCCTTCGGCAACGTCGGTGTGGGAGTGCCGTTGACGCTCTCGTCCATCATCACGGGCGTGACGTCTACGCGCGCTTCCAACGGCGTTGCGTATTTCCTGCCAGCCGGTCTCGGAGGCTTTTACGGCACCGCGCGGTACTACTTGGGCGAGAACTCCCGTGACGGCGCGGCCACGGAGGACGACGGCAATGGCGGCGGCGTGCGGATCGGATATGCGAGCGGCCCGCTTGACATGGCCGTGGCGACCGGCCGCACCGAGTACGCCAGTGGCGACACACGCCAGACGAATATCGGCGGGTCCTGGAACTTCAAGGTGGCGAAGGTCTTCCTCGTCATTGGGCGCGACCGCCGCGGCGCCCTGCGCGGGCGCAGTTGGGAAGTGGCGGGCGTCGTACCGCTCGGCCGCGGTGAGTTCAAGCTGGCGCTCTCCGACTACAGCACTGATGCCGCCGGCAACCCAGAATCCAAGAAGGTTGCGCTAGGCTACGTGCAGCACCTTAGCAAACGTACCGCGCTCTACACGACGTGGGCCCGCGTCGAGAACAGTGGAGGCGCAGCTGCCTCGCTGAACGGTTCGAGCACGGCGGCGAACGCTTCCTCAAGCGGACTGGATCTGGGCATACGCCACAGCTTCTGACCACGCATCGGGCGGCGATCAAGGCTGCCGCCCTTTTCGGTACCTGCGCCCTCGCCGTGGGCAGGTGTGAGCGCACGCTGAAATGGGGCGCTTGTCCAATTGGCTGGCATTGCACGCCCCATTGTTTTCGGGGCGTGCCTTGCAGGCCGTTGCGAACGTCTGTAAGTCTCGCGCAAGCGAGAGCCGGAACAGGCGCTCGGGTGCGACTCACGCACCACCGATTTCCATTCGGCGGATGCAGTCGAGTCGCGCGGTTTCATTGCCCGCCATCCGGATCAGTTGCCCGTCACGCGTCACCATCGTCTGGCCCTCCGTCATGGAGACGCTGCGGCCGAACTTGTCCTGCATGGCCATCTTTCCGTCCTGGAAGATGTAGACGGACGTGCCGTCCTGCAGCGGCACCGTTTTTGCGACGTTCGACAGATCGTGCGCGAGGGCTGCGGTCCCGGCACCGAGAATCGCTGCGGTGATCACCAACTTGCTGAGCATCTTTCTCTCCAATAGAGTGTTACGAGGAGCAGGTCATCCATGCCTGCATGGTGAAGTATCGACACGGGCGGTGACAGCACGCGGACGGATGAATGACATTTCTGAAATGTGGAACTGGGGAGCGCCGGCTTAGCCATGAAATGGCCTGCGGTGACCTGCCCGCGCCGAGCCTCGCCGGCGTACCATGTCGTCTAGCCGCCAGGTCAGCGAAGCCGGCGCAACTATTGTGATAGCCAGCCCCGCGCTGACACCGAATGAAGCAAGCCTCTCCTGACGGGTACAGTGCGGCGACTCTCCTTTTTTGGCTACCACCACCCAACATCTGGAAGGATCACCATGAAGAAGCCTCGTTTCTTGTTGACGTTCGGCGCACCCTTGTTCCTGGCCGCGGCGTTGGCCGGCTGCGCGATGCCAGGCCACCACGGACACATGGATCATGGGAGTTCGCACGACATGGATGCGGCCGCGATGTGCGACATGCACAAGAAGGAAATGGCGGGCAAAACCGCCGCGGAGCAGCAGGCGCTCATGCAGGAGCACATGAAGTCCATGTCACCGGAGATGCGCCAGCGCATGCAGGAAATGCACGCGCGCTGCCGATAGGTCCCTGCTGCCCGGCGGTTCCCTCACGCCAACTGCTCCCGCGACCGTGGCGGTCCGCGTGCGTCAGAGGCCGGTGCGATGCACGGTGTCGGCACCGCGGGTTGGCCGACGCTGCGCAGTCCTGCGGAGAAGGGCGGTGGCCCTTCTCCGTGGCGAGGCAGGCTGGCGGTCAGGCGGGGTACTGCGCCTGGAAGGCACGCTGCTCGGCCGGGCTCTTCACGGCCGCGGGCGGCGGGTTGTGCGCGATCTTGTCGGTGCACACCCACTGCCCGTTGACTCGCGCATACGTGTGCGCGGGGAAGACATAGCCCATCTCGCCGCCGACGAACTGGCCGCCGTCGGGCGCGACCGGGTTGGCGCGGAACGCCAGGTACTCGTTGGTGACCTGCTCGCGCGTGAGGCTGCTTTGCACAGGCTGGTCGACCCAGCCGCGCTCGCCGCCTACGAAGACGCTGACGGTCTGGGCGAAGGCCGAGGGAAGCGCCAGGGCGGCGAGGGCCAGGACGATGGTGCTGGTGCGAACGGACATGGTGGACTCCTTGGTCGATTTGCGGTGCCGGCCCTTGTGGGGCTTGGGCGCGATGCAAGCCCTTGCATCACGGTTCCTACTGTAGGAACCGCACCCCCGCAGGACGCTGACCCGCGCATTACCAATACGTCATGACCGCGGGCGCCCGACCTTCGACCGTCGCCGACTCGGACGGGCCTCACTCATGGAGCATTGGATCCAGCACCGCTGCCTTCCCTCATTGATCGCTACAAGCGAACCCGGATCGGGCTAGCAGACGTGGTGCTTGACCGTGGGCTCGATGGCAGTTCAGCGTCACCGTGGGTAGCAGCCTCGCGGCGACGCTCACCGCCGTTCCAACGGTTGGTAACGCGACAGCACAGACGAGCTTCAGGTGCGGGAACTCCAGTCGAACGGCTGACTCAGTCGGGACGCAACCAGTATTGAGGTGTGGAGATTTTTCGCGGGGTAGACTACCCAGACCGGCCGCGAGGGCTGGATGAACCAAGACGTGATCTCAGCGACACAATCCTTTAAACGACTGATCTGCCGAGTGCTGATCGGACTGTTTGTGTTCGCCCAGCTTTCCGTAGCGGCCTACGCCTGTCCGGACCTGTCTCGATCAGGCGCCCACCACTCGGACAACGAACCCTCGGCTAGCGTAGAGATGGTGTCCGACACCACCGGTGCGGACGGACCCGCGCACGGGCTGCACACGAGCGGCGAGCACAGGTACGTGGGCATGGATCCGGGATCGCCGAACCTGTGTATGGGGCACTGTCAGGCTGGCAATCAATCTGTCGACTACACGCCGGCGCCTACCGTTTCACCGGCGCTGATGACGGTGATGTACACGCTTCCTCCTGCCGAAGAAGCCGTGGCAGCACCCCGGACGAGCTTGCTCCTCGGCGGCCAACCGGGCGCGAGCGAGCCGCCGCACGCGATTCTTCACTGCTGCTTCCGGGATTGACCTGGCGGGGGCCCCGCCGCGCGGGCTCTCGAGCGAGTGGCGCAGTGGGCAGCCCCTTCCGTGGCGCGCCCATCACAGGCGCAGCAGCTCTGCGAGCTTTTTGTCATCTTCCGATCGGCCGCAACGCCGAACGTGTGTGTATCCATTCCCAGAGGCAAATCGATGTCCTGCAGCCCAAGAATTATGGTCAAGACCGCTGCCGCTCTCGGCAGCATCCTTGCCATCGCGTATCTGGCGTTTCCCGAAGCGCGCGCATGGTCCTCATGATGGTCATGACGCAAAAGCCTGACGGGAGCGGATCCTGCGCCCCAGCTGAATCGCCGCGCTGGCCGGGCGGCGGAACCGACCGGCCGGCCCGAAGTGGCGCACTCCGAAGAGGTACCGGTAAGGTGAATCGGCAAAGGCATATTGCGGTGGTGCGACGGGCGGGGGCGCTCGGGGCCGTCGCGCTGGCGCTCGCCGGCTGCGGCCAGCGATCCGAGGCGCCTGCCGCACCGTTCCACTCGGTCGACATCAGTGCCGTGGAGTGGGGCCGTGACTTCGATCTCACCGATCACAAGGGCCAGCCCAGGAGCCTGACGGACTTCCGCGGCAAGGTGGTCATGATGTTCTTCGGTTTCACCAACTGCCCGGACATCTGCCCGACCACGATGGCCGACATGGCTCAGGTCATCCGCAAGCTCGGCGAGGAAGGCGAGCGTGTCCAGGGGCTCCTCGTAACCGTGGACCCGTCACGCGACACCCCCGAGGTTCTCGGCCGGTATGTCACTGCGTTCCACCCCGCATTCCTGGGCCTGCGTGGCGACGCCGCCGCGATGAAAGCGCTGGCTGCGGAATTCAAGGCGTTCTACGCGGCGCGCCAGCCTGAAGCCGGACACGCTCACGACGATTACATGGTGGACCACACCCGTGCGATCTATGTCTTCGACCGCCGCGGAAAACTGCGGCTGCTCATGACCAGCGGGCGCACCGTCGACCAAATGGCCGCCGACCTTGCCCTGCTCCTGAAGGAATAACGCCCACCCTGTGGCGGCTCTCTGATCAAAGGATTCACATGCTCTCCATCACACGACTCCTCCAGGCCCTCCTCATCTTCGTGCTGCTCCCCGCCGGCGCCGTGCAGGCCGACCCCGTGACCCTCCTGCACGTGCACGGGTTGGCCTACTCGGCCGACGGCAAGCAGCTGATGATCCCCAGTCACCACGGCCTGGCCATCTACGCCGAGGGGCGCTGGTCCAAGGCGCCGGGGCCCGCGCACGACTACATGGGCTTCGCGGCCACGCGCGACGCGCTGTACAGCAGCGGCCATCCGGCGCCGGGCTCCGGCTTCGTCAACCCCTTCGGGCTGATCAAGAGCCGCGATGGAGGCAGAACCTGGCGGAAGCTGGGGCTCGAAGGCGAGTCCGACTTCCATCTGATGACGGCGAGCCACGGCACCAACACCATCTACGTGTTCAACCCGGCGACGAACTCGCGCATGCGTCAGACCGGGATCCACTTCACTCTCAACGACGGCATGAAGTGGCAGGCCGCGGCGGCCAAGGGGCTGCGCGGACGGCTCGCCACGTTGGCCGTGCACCCGTCCGATGCGCGGGTCGTCGCGGCTGGCACCGCGGAAGGCCTGTTCCTGTCGCGTGACGCCGGCCAGAGCTTCGAGCGCATCACAGCCGTCCAGGGCGTGCTCGGTACGCATTTCGACCTGGACGGGCACTCCCTCTGGTTCAGCAGCCATGCCGGCAGGCCCGGCTTCGCACGCATCGCGCTCAAGCCAGGAGCCAAGCCCGAGGAAGTGCCCCTGCCCGCCTTGTCGGAGGACGCGATCTCCTACATCGCGCAGAACCCGGCGCGCCATCACGAGGTCGCGGTGGCCACCTTCAAGCGCAGCGTGTTCGTCAGTCCCGACCGAGGGCGTACTTGGAAGCAGATCGCAGCCCAGGGCACCGGCCAGGACCATTGAAGATGAACCCAGTACTCAAGGTGGCCGTCGGGGTGCTCGCCGTCGTCGGCGCGATTTCGCTGGTCGGGGCAACGGGCATGGCTGTCATGCACTACTCGATCATGGGTGGATTCGGCTGTTAGCAGGCGAGTCCACGGGAGGCAAGGTGATGGACAAGAACAGGCGGCGCGTTCTCTTGCACTCCACGGGTGCGCTCGCGGGACTGGGGTTCGCGCAGCTCGGGATTGCGGCGCCGGCAGCGAAGGCCGCCGGCCCCACGGCCGGCGTGCATGTCGAACTGCGGGCGGTGCGCGGCCGCGCGAGCCTGCGGCCGGGAAACACCACCGCCGTGTGGCGTTACGAGGGCAAGTTGCTGCAGGGCGAGGCCGAGTCGCTGCAGGCGGGCGATGGCTATCTCGGGCCCACCATTCGTGTGCGCCGCGGACAACGCTTGCGCGTCGAGTTCACCAACGACCTGCCCGAGCCGACCACGATCCACTGGCACGGTCTTCACGTGCCGGACGACATGGACGGTCACCCGCGCCACGCCGTGGCGCCCGGGCAGCGGTTCGTGTACGAGTTCCCGGTCGTCAATCGCGCTGGCACTTACTGGTACCACGCACACCCACACGGGCGCACCGGATTTCAGGTGTATCACGGGCTCGCGGGGCTGCTCCTGATCTCCGACGACGAGGAACAGGCCCTCTCGCTCCCGGGTGGTGCGCAGGACGTCGCCCTGGTGCTGCAAGACCGCAACTTCGACCGCGACAACCGGTTCGTCTACCCCTCCGGCGGAATGGGTGGCGGCGGGATGATGGGCCGCGGCATGATGGGCCGCGACGGCACCGGCTCGGGCATGGGCGGCGGTATGGCGCGCATGATGGGCGTGCTCGGTGAGAAGATCCTGGTCAATGGTCGGCAGCTGCCGTCGCTGGGGGTGGAACGTCGCCCCTACCGGCTGCGCCTCGTCAATGGCTCCAATACGCGCAGTTACAAGCTGGCCTGGAGCGACGGCTCGCCGCTCACCGTACTCGCGACGGACGGCGGTCTGCTTGCAGCTTCCCAGGAGCGCCCGTACGTCATGCTCGGACCGGCGGAGCGCGTCGAGGTCTGGGTGGATTTCGCCCGCTGGCCCGCCAGCGGCGAGCTTGCCTTGCACAGCCTGGAGTTCGATCCCGGAATGAGCATGGGAGGTCTGGCCCTGCCTGACGGCGCGCGATTTCCAGTGCTCGCGTTCGACCTGCGCAGCGCCGGCGCTGCAGGGGCGGTGCAGCCACCGCGCCAGCTTTCACAGCTGCCCGCGCCGCAACCCGGGATGGCGGTCAACGCCGATCGTCCCAAGGTGTTCGACCTGACCATGGGAATGATGACCTGGGGCGTCAACGGCCGCTCCTTCGAGATGCTCGAGGCGAGCTCGGAGGAGACGGTGAAGCTGGGAACGCACGAGGTCTGGGAATTCCGCAACGAGGGCCGGGGGGCCATGATGGGCATGGTGATGCCGCACTCGATGCACATCCACGGGCTGCAGTTTCGCGTGCTCGAACGGGAAGTGTCCAGTCGCTTTGCCCCCGCTTATCGCGCAGTGCAGGCGGGCCTGGTGGACGACGGCTGGAAGGATACGGTGCTGGTGATGCCCGGCGAGCGTGTGCGGGTACTGGTCGGCTTCCACGATTATCCGGGCCTGTTCATCTACCACTGCCACATGCTGGAGCACGAGGACTCGGGGCTGATGCGCAACTATCTCGTGAAGGCATAGCAGCCAGTCATGATCATCAGCAGCCACTACCGCTGGCGCGGCCTCATTGCCCTTTTCCTGGTCGTCCTTGCGGCGGCCGCGCAAGCCCAGGGCTTCACCCCGGCGCCTTTGGAAGGACCGCAACGGCTCGCGGGATCCGCCCTGGATAGCATCAGGGCTTGGTTCGGTGCCGGCACCCAGCCGACATTGCTCGAGCCGGATCAGGCTTTTCAGATCCAGGTTCGCGCCGCGGATGCGAATACCCTCGTCGCTACGCTGACGCCCGCGCCCCAGTATTACCTGTACCGGGACCGCATCAGCTTTGCCATGGTGCAGCCGCCAACCATCGCGATCTCCGATGTGTGGCTGCCTCCAGGCAAGCCCAAGCCCGACCCTACGTTCGGAACCGTAGAGGTGTTTCATGGACCTGTTGAAGCCGTGATCGCCCTCAAGCATTCTGGTTCGGGCAGTGACCGGGATGTGCACCTGCGTGCGAGCTACCAGGGCTGTAACGAACCCCTGGGTGTCTGCTATCCCCCCACCGAAAAGACAGTTGTCGTCGCGCTGTCGGCGGACGCGTCTGCAATGGGGACGGGCCGCCTCGCGGCCGCCGCGGCGCCATCGCAGGGCGCCACCGCACCCGACGACCTCCAGGTCCGGGAGCTGTTCACGAGCGGTAGCACCTGGGCGATCATCGCCGCCTTCTTCGGCTTCGGCCTGCTGCTGGCGTTCACTCCTTGCATGCTGCCGATGATCCCCATTCTGACCGGCATCATCGTCGGAGCCGAACGGCGTGCCAGTCGGCGCGAACTGCTCGTCCTGTCGTCCGCCTACGTGCTAGGCATGGCGATCACCTACGCGGCCGCCGGCGTTACTGCAGGCTTAGCCGGCACCCTGCTCTCCGCCTACCTGCAAAACCCGTGGGTTCTCGGGGCATTCGCTGCCATGTTCGTTCTATTCGCCCTGTCGATGTTCGGAATGTACGAACTGCAACTGCCGACGGCGCTGCAAAGCCGATTGGCCAGCGCCGGAACAGGACTGAAAGGAGGCCGCGCCGCGGGCGTGTTCGGCATGGGCGTGCTCTCAGCCGTCATCGTCGGCCCCTGCGTCGCAGCACCTCTCGCGGGCGCCCTGCTGTACATCAGCCAGACTCGCGACGTGGTGCTCGGCGGCACGGCTCTGTCCGCCATGGCCGTCGGAATGGGCGTGCCGCTGCTGGTAGTCGGTGCCACGGCGGGTACGCTGTTGCCCAAAGCCGGCCCGTGGATGCAAGGAGTCAAGCGGGTATTCGGCGTGACAATGCTGGCACTCGCCGTCTATACGATCTCTCCGGTGGTGCCTGTATCCGTACAGCACCTGCTGTGGGGAAGCCTGCTGGTGATCTTGGCAATGTATCTCCACGCTATCGATCCCTTACCCGCCGACGCAGCGGGCCACCGTCGGTTCGTCAAGGGTATCGGGGTGTTGGCGTTGGGGCTGGGATTGGCGCTGTTGGTTGGCGGCATGTCCGGCAACCGTGACCTGCTGCAGCCGCTGGCTGCGGTGCGCACTGCCGAGGCAATGCGGGGCGAGGAACTGAAGTTTCAGCAGATCAGGAGCCTGCCGGAGTTGGAGCAGCGCATTGAAACTGCCGGCGGGCGGCCGGTGATGCTCGATTTCTGGGCTGAATGGTGTGTCTCGTGTCTTGAAATGGACCGCTACACTTTCAGCGATCCGCGCGTGCAGGCGCATCTGAGGGAAGTGGTGCTCCTGCGTGCAGACGTGACGGCGAACACCGCGGAGCACCGAGCGCTGCTGCGCCGTTTTTCACTGTTCGGCCCCCCAGGTATCGTCTTCTTCGACACGGATGGAAAGGAGCTGCCCATTCGGGTGATCGGATATCAGCCGCCAGCGCAGTTCCTGAAAAATCTCGAACGGCTAAGACGAGGGCCTGTTTCCACGACATCCACGCGCGCGTCTGCCACATAGCGCAATGCAGCTGCGGCAGAGATCCTCGCGCTGGCTGCGGCCGGCGGCCAGCAGCGTCGCAATCGTTATCTGCAAATGCGGCTTCAAGACCTTCAATTCCAGGGCCGCTCCTCGCGGGGATGCGGGTAACGTCGTGCGCCAGCCGATCGCGACCCGATCAGTCCGACCGGCTATCGCATCGGCAACCGCGCTGTGCGGATGTCGGCTTCGGTGGTGCTCATGTTGAAGTTGTTGTCGCTGGAGGAATTGGCCCATTCGGAAACCGAGCTCGCCGTCGTCGCTGCCGGGGATGAACTGTAATCAGGCAAAGCCCCGGCACCGGTTGAAGCGACTGCATGCCTATCCCGCCTTCGCCTTGCGCGCGGCGGCCAGTTCCTCGTCGACCAGCGTGCGCAGTTGTTCGATCCCGAACGAAGGCAGTGGACGGCCATTGACGAAGAATTCAGGCGTTTTTCTCACATCCAACGACTGGGCGTCGGCGACGTCCTGTGCGACTGCGCGGGCGATCTCTGGTGATTGCATGTCGGTCTGGAGCCGCGCCGTGTCCAGGCCTGCCCTGGCAAGATACGGCCACACAAGGTCTGGCCTTGCCTGGTGGTGCTGCACCCAGGCCGGCTGGGAGGCCACCAGGGCTTCGAAGGCTTGCCAATACCGGCCTTGCTTGCGGCTGGCCTCCAGCGCCTTCACGACCTCGTCAGAGCCCTGATGGAATGGGGCGTAGCGAACCGTCAGCCGGATGTCATCACGGTTGGCCGCCATGATCTGTTTGACCAATGGGAAAAAGGCGGCACAGGTTTCACAAGCGGGGTCGAAGAATTCGACAATGTGGACAGGAGCATCGATGCGTCCCAGAGACGGCGAATGAAACCGGACAAGTGATTCCCTGTTCTTGGCCGCGAGCCGCACTGCGGCTTCGGCTTGCTGGCTTCGGTAGAGATATGCGCCGCCGGTGAACAGAATGGCAAGCAGGACGAGCGCGGTGACGAAAATCGTGTTTCGCTTCATTGACGGGCCTTGTGGTAGGCGGCCCCAAGGGCGAGGCCGATGGCGGAAAAGGACAGCAGGGAGAGAATCGGGATGGTGAGAAACCCAAACCACTGCGCATCAATCTGCGAGCAGGGAATGCCCTGTGTGCATGGGGTAACCCTCTCGGGGATATAGCCATGGGTCAGCAGCACGTGGAACAGCGCCACCAGCCAACCGGCAGCGGCGAGGGGCGCTGCATACCGAATCACTTTCAGGTCAAGCGGAAAGAGCGCGACTGTCAGCACAACTGCCAGGGGGAACATGAACACGCGCTGGTACCAGCACAGGACACAGGGCGCCACCCCTGTCACCTCGCTGAGGAACAACGCACCGAGCGCAGATGCCGTTGCCGCGAGCCAGGCTGCGAAAAGCGGTCCCCAAGCGGCATCGCAAGATTCAACGGAGCGCACAGGACATGCGGACGACTGGTCACTCAATGCTCAATGATCCTTCAGCTTGTTGATCATCGGGAGAATCGTCGCACGCAGCGATTCCGGCGTGATCGGGCCAATGTGCTTGTAGCGGATGATTCCGTTCTGGTCGATGACGAACGTCTCCGGGACTCCGTAGACCCCCCAGTCGATGCCGACCCGCCCGTCGACATCCATGACCGAAAGCTCATAGGGATCGCCGCCTTGGGCCAGGAACTTCAGGGCATCAGGTCGCTTGTCCTTGTAGTCGAGGCCGACGATCGGCACGAGGTTCATCCTTTTCAGGTCCATCAGGACTGGGTGTTCCACCTTGCAGGCGACGCACCATGAAGCCCAGACGTTGAACAGCCAGACCTGGCCTTTCATCTCCGTGGGCGAGAATGTCTTGTCCGCAAGAATCAGTTGCGGCAGCTTGAAGTCGGGTGCGGCCTTCTCGATCAGCGGCGACGGGATCTCGCGCGGGTCGCGCAGCAACCCCGCGCCGAGGAAGCCGACGAGGACGAAGAACAGCGCCAGGGGAACGAGAAAACGGGCTTTCACGGGCTAAGAAGCGGGAGTCGCAAGGATCGTTGGCAGGTGCACGGCGGCAGCCTGACGCACCGATGATGATCTGGACCTCCCGTTCGTCGCCTGACGTGCTCATTACAGTTCTGTAATTTTTCCGGTTACGCTTGGCCGTGGACCCATCAAGGGTCTTGGCCCTGCGGTGGCCAACATCGTTTACCTCCTGCACCCGACTTCGGTCGCAGGCGCGCATCGCACGTATCGGCCGCAGGAGAGGCAGCGCGGGCCGGGAATGCGGCGGGCATCGTGTGCACCGCTGCCGTGGCGCACCTTGATTTTTGTCAACGGAGCACGCCCTGGCGAAACCTACATTCACTCCTCCCCGAGAGGGGATCGAATTCAACTTCCACAAAGGACTCTCTCCATGCGCAAGATGATCACCACAGTGCTCGCGGCCCTGCTCGCCACGAGCGCCTACGCCGCCGACGTGGCCCCGCCTGAAACCCCCGGCAGCGCTGCGCCCAAGGCCGTCGCCGAGAAGAAGCATCTGGCCAAGAAGCACGGGCTTCAACCTGTCAAGCAGCCGCAGGCGCAGATGGCCGGCGACGCAGGCGCACAGGCAAAAGCGGAAGCCAAGCACCTGAAGAAGACACACGGGAAGATCAACGACTCGGCGGACAAACGCCTCGAGAAGGACCACCCGAATCACTGACGCTGCGCCGGCGCAGTGCCTGCGCCGCCTGCCCGTGCCCGCGGAGGCTTGTGCCTGGCGGGCATTTTTCTTCCTGCGCTGCACTGGGCCACTTCCACCGATCGGGCGAGCGCAGATGACAAGCCGATTACAAATCAGTCATCTGCCGTTCACGTGCGTACGGGACACTGCCAATCCGCGATACTCGCGCACTTCAGCGGCTTTGAGTCGAGTTTGCGCGGACCGACGAGGGCCGCGAACAGCTGGCTCGAGACCGGTTCAAGAACGCGCCTCCGGGGACGGTTGGCACAAGAGAGGAAAGAAAGATGAGACTGTGGAATGCAACGCTGCCCATGCTGCTCTTGCCCCTTGCCCTGGGTGCGAACGCGCACGAAGGACAGCAGCACCCGGCAGCATCGGCCAAGAAGGAGCAGATGCCGTGGGGAATCGCCGGTGATGCCAGAGCATCGGTGAAGACGATCGTGGTGTCGATGACGGACGACATGCGGTTCACGCCGAATCGCATTGAAGTGGAGCAGGGGCAGACGGTCAGGCTCGTCGTCAGGAACAGCGGCGCCATCATGCACGAGTTCGTCATGGGCACGAAGAAGACGCTGGACGAACACGCAGCACTGATGATGAAGTTCCCGGGGATGGAACACGACGAGCCTTACATGACGCACGTGAAGTCCGGAGCCTCTGGCGAAGTGACCTGGACGTTCAATCGTCCGGGCGACTTTGACTTCGCGTGCCTGATTGCCGGCCACTTCCAGGCCGGAATGGTCGGCACGATCAAGGTAGTGCCCGCTTCAAGCAACAGGCATTCCGCGGCTCCGGGGCTCAGCCGCGGCTGATGCTCCACCGGATATGCAATCGAGGGAGACGACCATGAAATCCATTGCCTTTCACGCAGCCGTTGCGTTGCTCGCTCTCGGCGCAGCCGGACTCTCCGTCAAGGCCCAGACGCCGCCGGTGCCGACCCAGGCGGTGGCGGCCGACATGGCGGAGGGGGAGGTGCGCAAGATCGACAAGGAAAACGGCAAGATCACGCTCAGGCACGGGCCCATCAAGCAGCTCGACATGCCCGGCATGACGATGGTTTTCCAGGTTCCGGACGTCGCACTGCTCGACAGAGTCCGAGTCGGCGACAAGGTGCGGTTCGCCGCGAGCAACGCTGCTGGAAAGCTCACCGTGACGCAGCTGCAACCTGCGCAGTAGCAGCGCCGAAGCAGGCAATTCCAAGCTGTGCCTGCCGCAGCCCTCGCGAGCGGATACCTCGGTGGCATCCGCTCGCCCGGCGCGCCGCCCATGCTCACTGGTTCTTGTGGAACCTGCTGTGGTCATGACGGGCCGGCGGCGTTTCGGCGGTGACGGCCGAAGTTCCGCCGGCATCTGCGAGGGTCGTGCGCAGGCACGCCTTGATCGGCATCGGCCCATATCCACGTTCAAGGCCGTGGTCATGCAACGTCTTTCGGACGCGGGCGGCGCACTCTGCGTAAGCGGCAGCCGGGGTCGAAAGCTGCGGCTGCGTGACGGCGCCTTGCGCGTACGCGGCCACGGGCAGCAGGCCGATGACGGCTGAAATCAAGAGGGTCACGGTTCTCATTCCATTCTCCAGGTAAACACCGCGCATTTGCGGGTATCGAATCGCCTCGCGCGGCGGCTACAGGCCAGGCGCTCCGGGCGTCAGTTTCCGCCGCCCAGCCTGGTCTTGCGAATCCAGTCGAGCCGCGCCACCTCGTTTCCGATCATCACGAGGCTCTGGCCGTCCGTGGTCTGCATCACTTGGCCGGGCTTCATCGTCACGGTTCGACCCAGCTTGTCTTCCATGGCCATCTTCCCATCCTTGAACACGTACACGGTGGTGCCGTCCTTGAGCACAAAGGACTTGTCGACATTGGTGGTTTCCGCTGCGGTTGCGCCGGTCGCTGCGAGCGTGAGGGCGGCGGCCATGGTGAGCATCTTCAACATGTTCCTCTCCTGCGAAGTTGGTGGGGGCGCCGGCGCCTATGCGCCAGCATCACCACTTTGCGGCGATCGTGATGACGGTGCGCGGACGGCGAGGTGACAAATCTGCAATCTGGGCGTCGAACGCAGGCGAGATCTTGCGCGGCAGGGCACTGCGCCGCGCATGGCTAGCTCAGCTGATGACGCCGGTGCGTGTCGGCATGCCTGCACAAAGGCAGTTCGTCCCGGGGTCGTCTGTTTCCATCAGCCGCCGCGGGATGCGGTTGCGCTTGGCGCGCCGCAGCGGGCTGCTCGTCGTGGAGGCCGCCGCGACTTGCTTGAAGCCGGCCGGCGCTTGCTCGAACAAGACAGTAAAGACGGCCTCATATGCCGAGTCGCGGGCCTTCCTGTATGTCTCCAGTGCGCGCAACGTGTCCCCGCTGGCGACCCGCTCGAGCGCCAGGTACGGGTTGTCAATCTCCACGGGAATTCTGTTCTTCTCGACCAGTGGCGCGAGCATTCTGATCGACGCCATCCAGGGGGAGAAGCGCTCTGCACACAGATAGCGGCTCCACCGCATGGGATGCAGCCACTTCAACAGCTCTGCAGACCATGGGCTCGACGTGGCCCTGACCAATGGGCTGAGAAACGCCCGGTACAGCAATTCGTTGAGCTCGGACAGGTCGCGCGCTCGCTCGAACGCCTTGCGCGGGTAGTCGTAGCGCAGATCCTCGACACGGCGGGGATGAAACTCGACCCGCGGGGCCGTTGACGGACCCGTGGCTGCAGCGCCGTCGACGATTTTCATCTCGTAGAGCCCCGGGGCTAGCGCCTCGAGTTCGTCCACGTGTCCAAGGATCGCACGGTGCTCGCGCCGCGCCACGTCCGCCGAGACGAAGATGCCGAGATGGCCGACATGGGGGTTGAGCAGATAGACGACGCGCTGTCCGGCAGCCTTGAGCGCCTGCGTCGTGGGATAGATTACCGGAACCCAGTTCAGGGCCTGGTGCGGCGGCGTGATGTTGTCTGCGCTGGAGGCGAAGACCAGGATGGGATTGCGAATGCGCTTCAAGTCCGCGACGCAGTGTTCGCAGATTCTCATGAGGCCCTGTTCCAGCTTGTTGCCGATGAACAGGTTCTCCACGATGGCCACGATCTCTTCCCGGGAGAGCCGGTAATAGCCGCTCCACCAACGTTCGAACTGCAGGAAGCGCTCGCGTTCGGTGTCGACGTTGGCGAACAGCTGGTAGTTCTTCTCCCACAGCGTGTGCGCCGGATTGAGTAGCTCGAAGTTCAGTGCCAACCAAGCGCCGTCAAAGTAACCATCGCCCGCATCGGCGGCCATGTGTGCCGCCCACGCGCCGCCAGACAAGCCACCGGCCAGGCGCATCGGGTTGACTTCGGGCGCCCCTGCCCAGTATGAAAGTGGCGAGCCGTTCAACACGGCGAGCCCTGCGGTCCCTACGCAATCGGCGGAGAGCAGCACGACCGCCCAGCCCGCTTGGCAGTTGCCGTACAGCACGGGGGGCTGCCCGGCATGCCTCCTTGCAACCTCGGCGACGAAGCGGCGCAACGCATGGTGCACGTCGGCGAGCGACTGGCCTGGGCATGGGTCAGGAAAGAAGGCAACGAAATAGACTGGGTAGCCTTGCTCCAGCGCCATCCCTACTTCCGACTCGCCCTTGAAGCCGCCGATGCCTGGCCCGTGCCCGGCGCGCGGATCAAAGATGATGACCGGCCGACACGGCCGGGTTGGCTGGGCCGAGTCACCGTCGCGGTGGCCGATGACTCTGAACAATGCATAGTTCGCGGGGTGTTCGAAGCGCCGGGCGTCGAGGACTGTCTCGTACTCGAAAGCCAGCAGCGGCGGCAGTCCCCTCTTTTCGTGTGCCAGCAGGTTTTCGCCACGCTCGCGCAGCGTGTCCAGGAACAGCACGCTGCGTTGCAGGAAGTCCACCTGATACCTCCACGCCTGGAGCCACGGCAACTCGGGGCGCGAAGGCTCTCTCCTGTGCTCGGCTGGGTCGTGCCTTGCAGCGATGGCGCCGGATGGTTGCGCCTTGGCGTATGCCCGGGAGCGCGTACCGGCGGAGCCGGGCGACGCCTTTGGCCTGGGAAGTGTGCTCATGTTCTTCGCTTGCTTGTGTCGCTCACGCGTTCTGCACCAGGATGGTCATGACCGGGTTCATGTACGTCGGCTCCTTCCATTTCTCGCTGGGGCCGGCCGGCGTTTGCGGCTCCTGAACGTCACCGTGCCTGCAGGTCATCGTCCACCGCCGCTGAAGGATGTTCCTGCAATAGAAGAATGGGATGGCACTTGGCGCAAGCCCAAGCGCCGCCGCGAGCTGCACGCAGTCGCAATGCGTACCATGGACGATGACGATTGGAGGAGTGTCCCGCCTGTGCGTGGCCATATTGCCAATGTGCGCCCGCGCCCATGACCACTGCTGGTCGCCCAGATGACAAGTTTGTTATCTGCGAGGTCCGGCCCGCTGTTCGTGAGGCAAGCGGCGCCTGTCGGTCGAGGAAACCTTCTTACAGGAAGGTAATGCAGCCGTCACCGTCTGGTCACGCCCTCCCGTTGACACTGAAACTCCTCAAGCTGGTACGTACGGCCGTGATTCCTTGGCGCACATGAACCCAATCGCAATGCGCATCGGCCGATGGTTGGGGAGTATGTTCTGGCTCCAGCGCAGGCACTCGCGCGGGCAGTGCATTGGTTCAGGCCCGCAGGGGTCGGCAGCTGACGCCGTGGCACTGGCGAACACGCCGGTCGCGCGCGGCATGGGCCTGGGGTTGCGGCTCGGATTTCTCACGACCCTGGTCGTGTCGGGCGTCATGGCGCTCGTCACGGGGGGCCAACTCGCATGGGACCTGCACACCGAGTTGCGTGACAGGCAATCGCTCCTGAGCGAGTCCCTCAGCCCTTTGGCGGCGGAGCTGCATGGTGCGACGAACCGCGAGGAGGCGCAGGCCGCCGTGACCAGATTCCATTCGTCGTTCGTGGTGCGTGGCCGCGAACGACACTACCTGGCGATCATCGATGCTTCCGGCCAGCTGGTGGTGGAGGAAGGAGAGCGTCCCGCGACGACCCAAGCTCCGCTGCTGAGCGCCAACATGTCCTTGACATCTGCCGCCCTCGGCGCCGAGCCGGTGACCCTGGTGGTGGCACAGGACGGTACGGACTACTTGGCCGCTCGTGCGCGGCGGTGGTGGGGGTGGGCGCTTCATGTCGCTCTTACCGCCGCGGCGACCCTGGCATTGCTCCATGTGGTGATCCGGCGCGAGGTGACAGGACCGATCGAGCGTCTCCTGACCGGCGTTCAGATGATGGAGCTGGGCTACTGGGACGCCATGCCGGACCCGGGCGGCGCCTGGGAGGTGCGCTGGCTCGGCTGGCGCTTCCGCGCGCTGGCCAACGAGTTGAGTCGTACGGCGGCACACCTCATCGCCGCGCAGCGACGAGCCTATGCGGCAGCGGCTGACACGCATGCTCGCGTTGCCGGTGCGGCACCTGCCGAATTCGCCTCTCCAGAACTTCCACGAGACGACGCGGGTGAGGCCATTTGTGCGCTGCAAACGTCGCTGCGCCGACTGGAAGATCGCGGCGAGGCGGAAGTGGACCGTCGAGCACTGGCCCGGCTGGCCTGGGATCGGCTCGCGCCCCGGGCAGAAAGGCTCGGCCGGCCAGACCTGCGCATCGAGCTCGAAGATGCGGCCTTCCAGGTGCTTGACCCGGACGGGTTCCACGATGTGAGCCGGCAGCTGCACGCGCGGCGGTCGCAGCTCGACGCACAGGTCCGACAGCGGACCGGCGAGATCCGCCATAGCCTGGCAACCAGAGGCGTTCCGGTACTTCGCATCGGGTGCCGGATCAAGCACGCCGCCGGGATCTGGAAGAAGATGAGAGAAAAGAACCTGAGCTTCGACCAGGTGCACGATCTTCTTGCCATGCGGGTCGTGGTGCCGACTGAGTCGGATTGTTACCACGCCTTGGGCGTGGTTCACGATCTGTATCCGCCGGTGATCGGCCGCTTCAAGGACTATATCGCTGCCCCGAAGGAAAACGGATATCGCGGTTTGCACACCTCCGCGCGCGATCGGGATCAGGCAGTGTTCGAGATCCAGATCAGATCGGCCGCGATGCACCAGTTCGCAGAAGAAGGGGCCGCTGCGCATGCGAACTACAAGGATGGAAAGCGGCTTCCCGTCCCTGGCGAGGACGCGTCACGAAAGTCGGTCCAAACGCTTCGTCAAGGCCTTGAACGCGCCGTGGAAGCAACGGCGCGATCCTGAGTCCTGGGTCGCCCTCCCTTCAAGGTCCGCCGGTGGATGCCCCCATCGGGCCGCCGTTCTGCGACCGATCCGATCTGTCCGGTGTGTACTGCCCGGTAGAGGTACCAAGCGACGAGCAGGCGGCGAGGAGCGCCGCGATCGCCAGTGCTGCGACAGTCTTCATGGGTGGTTCCTTTCTTTCAGTGGAGAATTCCGCGTCAGATCACAGGCCCCGCAGAACCTGCGGATTGCATCTTCCTTCCGCTGTCCTGACCGGAAGCGGACGGCGAGATTACCGATTGGTCATGTCATGCCGTCGAACGGCGTGCGAGAGCGGCGTCGGCGCCGGGCATGACGTACCTTCAGAAGATGTGAGACGTGCGCGGCTACACCCCCGGCTGCCTGCCTGGTCTAGCCCGGCGGCGCCGGCGGCGACGCGGCTTGGCGACGCCCGCACGTGCCTTGCGCTTGTCGCGCCAGCACAGGTAGGCGATGAGCCCCACCGGCAGGAGAAACATCAACGCACCGTTCAGCACCGCGAGCGAGAGGACCTCGTGCGACTCGCTGGGCAGGCCGAAGAACTCGTGCGCCATTGAGCCGATCTGCACCCGCCAGGCAAGCGGTTACTCCCCGCTGGCTGCGGCCAGCGCCGCCAGGCCGGATGGGGTCGCCTGTGCGGCGGCGCGCCGATCACGCCGCATCTCCCACTGCTTCACGAGGGCGTAGAGCGCGGGGATCACCGCCAGGGTGAGCACCGTCGAGGAAATCATGCCCCCGACCATTGGTGCCGCGATGCGGCTCATGACTTCGGAGCCGGTCCCGGTGCCCCACATGATCGGCAGCAGGCCGGCCATGATCGCCACTACGGTCATCATCTTCGGTCGAACCCGCTCCACCGCGCCTTCCATGACGGCGCCATACAGGTCGGCCACGTCGGGGTCCCGCCGCTCATGGCGGCAGCGCTCTTTCGCCTCCTGCCACGCCTGGTCCAGGTAGATCAGCATCACGACGCCGGTCTCCGCGGCCACCCCGGCGAGCGCGATGAAGCCGACCGCCACCGCAACCGAGAGGTTGTAGCCGAGCCACCACATGAGCCAGATGCCGCCGATGAGGGCGAACGGCACCGACAGCATGACGATCACGGTTTCAGCGATCCGCCGGAAATTCAGGTACAGCAACAGGAAGATCGTCAGCAGGGTGACGGGGATGACGATCTTCATCTTCTGGATCGCCCGCTCCATGTACTCGAACTGGCCACTCCAAGTGATGTAGTAGCCGGGTGGGAACTTGACCTGGTCGACGACCGCTTGGCGCGCGTCCTTGACGTACGAGCCGATATCCCGGTCGCGGATGTCCACGAAGATGTAGGCCGACAGCAGGGCGTTTTCGGTCCGGATGCCCGGCGTGCCGCGCACCACCTTGATGCGGGCGACCTGCCCGAGAGGCACTTGCGCCCCGCTCATCGTCGGCACCAGCACTTCTCGTTCGATCTGTTGCGGATTGCTGCGCAACTCGCGTGGATAGCGCACCGTGACGCTGAAGCGCTCGCGGCCTTCCACGGTGGTGGTCACCATCTCGCCGCCGAGGGCCGTGCCGATCACCTCCTGCAGTTCGCCAATGCTCAGACCATAGCGGGCTAGCTGCTCGCGGTTCGGTTCGATGTCGAAGTAGAAGCCACCGGTGATGCGCTCCGCAAAAGCGGAGGTGGTGCCTGGAACGTTCTTCACGACCGCTTCGATCTCCTTGGCCAGCCGTTCCATCTCGGCCAAGTCCTTGCCGAACACCTTGATCCCGATGGGCGTGCGGATCCCCGTGGACAGCATGTCGGTGCGGGCCTTGATCGGCATGGTCCAGGCATTGGAGATGCCCGGGAACTGGAGCGCCTTGTCCATCTCGGCGATCAACTTGTCGGTGGTCATGCCGGGACGCCACTGCTCCTCGGGCTTCAGGTTGATCACGGTTTCGAACATCTCCACCGGTGCCGGGTCGGTGGCGGTGTTGGCGCGCCCCGCCTTGCCGTAGACCGATTCGACCTCGGGGAAGCTCTTGATGATCTTGTCCTGGGTCTGCATCACCTCGGCTGCCTTGGTGATCGACATGCCCGGCAGCGACGCCGGCATGTACAGCAAGGTGCCTTCGTTCAGCGTCGGCATGAACTCACTGCCCAGCTTCGAGGCCGGATAGATCGATACCACCATCGTGACGACTGCCAGCAAGATCGTCAGCTTCTTCCAGCGCATCACCCACGCGATGATCGGCCGGTAGACCCAGATCAGGAATCGGTTCACTGGATTCTTCGCCTCCGGCATGATCCGGCCGCGGATGAACAGCATCATCAGCACCGGCACGAGCGTGACCGAGAGCAGCGCCGCCCCGGCCATCGAGAAGGTCTTGGTGTAGGCGAGCGGGGAGAACAGCCGCCCCTCCTGCGACTCCAGCGTGAACACCGGCAGGAACGACACGGTGATGATCAGCAGCGAGAAGAAGAGGGCGGGCCCCACCTCCTTGCAGGCGGCTATCATGGCGTCGCCCCGCTCCTTCACGGTATGTCCCGGCGGCAGCCGCTCCAGGTGTTTGTGGGCGTTCTCGATCATCACGATGGCCGCATCCACCATGGCGCCGATGGCGATGGCGATGCCACCCAGGCTCATGATGTTCGAGTTCATGCCGAGCAGCCGCATCACGATGAACGCGATCAGCACGCCAACCGGCAGCATGAAGATCGCCACCAGGGCCGAGCGCACGTGCAACAGAAACACGATGCAGACGGCGGCCACGATCAGGCTTTCCTCGATCAAGGTGCGCGTCAGGGTGTCGATCGCCCGATGTATCAGATCGGAGCGGTCATAGACCGCCTGGATCGTCATGCCTTGCGGCAACCCGCCGGAGATCTCTTCGACTTTCGCCTTGAGGTTGTGGATCACCTCCAGCGCGTTCTGGCCGTAGCGCGCCATGGCGATGCCGGAGACGACCTCGCCTTCGCCGTTCAGCTCGGTGAGGCCGCGGCGCTCGTCCGGCGCCAGTTCGACCCGGGCAATGTCGCGTACCAGGACCGGCGTGCCGCCCTCGCTCTTGACCACCAGCAGTTCGATGTCGCTCTTGCCGCGCAGGTAACCCTTGCCGCGCACCATGTACTCGGTCTCGGCCATTTCCACGACCCGGCCGCCGACGTCGCGGTTGGAGTCACGGATGACCTGCGAGACCTTCGAGAGCGGGATGCCATAGCTGCGCAGTTTCACAGGGTCGACGGTGACCTGGTAGGTCTGTACGAAGCCGCCGATCGAAGCAACCTCGGCCACGCCCGGCGCCTTGGTCAGCTGGTAGCGCACGTACCAGTCCTGGACCGTGCGCAACTCAGCAAGCGTCCGGTCCTTGGCCAGCAGAACGTACTGGTAGACCCAGCCCACGCCCGTTGCGTCGGGGCCGAGCGCAGGCGTCACGCCCTTGGGCAGCCGGCCCGCGGCGAAGTTGAGGTACTCCAGCACGCGGGTGCGCGCCCAGTAGATGTCGGTGCCGTCCTCGAAGATGACGTACACGAAGGAGGCGCCGAAGAACGAGAAGCCGCGCACGACCTTCGACTTCGGCACCGCCAGCATCGCCGTGGTCAGCGGATACGTCACCTGGTCTTCGACCACCTGCGGCGCCTGGCCCGGATACTCGGTGTAGACGATCACCTGGACGTCGGACAGGTCGGGCAATGCATCAAGCGGTGTCCGCAGCACGGCGATGACGCCGGCGATGACGATGAACGCAGTCGCGAGGAGGATCAGGAACGGGTTGCGTCCCGACCACTCGATGATCTTGTTGAGCATGTCGGCTCCGTGTCAGTGGCCGGAGTGGCTCTTGGCGGCGGCCGCGGTATTCGCCGCGGGCCTGGCCCCGGTCGGCACGATCGACGTCACGACCCACTCGCCCGGCTGGCGTTCGACGAACTCGAACGAGACCGCCATGCCAGGTTTGAGGTCCTTCAGCAACGACGGATTGGCGGCCTTGAACTCCATCGTCATGGCCGGCCACTTCAAGGTGGCGATCGGGCCGTGGTTCAGGCTGACAGTGCCGGCCTTGGCGTCCACGGTGTCAACTGTTCCCTGGCCCTGATGGCCGACCGCCGCAGCGCTTGTGCCTTTGGCCTGCGTCGCCGCGGCACCGCTGGCGTTCGGGTCACTGCCATGGCCCGAATGTCCGCCGAGCCCGCCGACAGCCGCCTTCAGGTTGCTCTCGGCATCGATCAGAAAGTTGGCGGCGACCACGACCCGCTCGCCTTCCTTCACCCCTTCGCGCACTTCGACATAGTTGTCGCTGCGAGCACCGAGCTTGACTTCGCGTGGCTGGAAACGGCCTTCGCCGGCCTGCACCAGCACGATTTGCCGGGTGCCGCTGTCGATGACGGCCGAGTCGGGAACCGCGATCACCGGGGTCTTGCCGCCGACTTGCACTTCCACCTGGGTGAACATCGCCGGCTTGAGCAGGTGGCCCGGATTGGCCAACTCCACCCGCACCGGCACTGTCCGGGTGTCCGCATTCATCGTGGGGTAGACATAGGTGATGCGGCCGCGGAAGGCTTTGTCCGGGTAGGCGTTGATCTGGACGGTCGCCTGCGAGCCGTTGCGCACCAGGCCGATGTCCTGCTCGAAGACGTCGGCGATCACCCAGACCGAGGACAGGTCAGTCACTTGGTACAACATTTCGCCGGGCATGAAGCGCATGCCTTGGACGGCCTTCTTCTCGGTGACGATTCCCGCCACCGGCGAGCGGAAGGTCACCGTGCGCCGCGCTTCGCCAGTCTTCACCAGCGCTGCCACCTGCTCGGACGACAGGTCCCAGTTGCGCAGGCGCGCGAGGCTCGAGTCCGCCAGTTGTTTCATGCCGGCTTGTGCCTCAGTGGCGGCGGATGCCATGGCCTGGACGCCTTGCGCGGCGATGGCGTACTCGCGTTGCGCCGAGACCAGCTCCGGGCTGTAGACCTCGAACAGCGGCTGGCCCTTGGCCACTGACTGCCCCGTGACGTTTACGTGCAGCCGCTCTACATAGCCCTCGAACTTGGGCGAGATGACGTGGACGCGGCGCTCGTCGGGCTCCACTCGGCCGGCGGCCCGCACCGTCTTGCCGAGCGCCCGCAAACTGGCGGGCTCCACGCGCACGCCCAGCTTCTGGATCTTCTCGGTGCTGATGCGGATCTGGTTACCGGTCCCCGGCTTGCCGGCGTCCTCGTCCTCGCCCTCGTACACCGGTATGTAGTCCATTCCCATCGGATCCTTCTTGGGCGTCGGCGAGGTGTCCGGCAGGCCCATCGGGTTACGGTAATAGAGTACCTTTCGGGCCTTCGGCGCCGCGGCCGAGGCACTGCCCGCCGGCGCTGCACCCGCCGCCGCATCCGTCGCTTGCCGTTGTCCACCCAGCCAGTACCCCCCGGCACTGGCGATGCCCAGGAGCACGAGGCCCGCGATCACGTTCGTTGCTTTCACAGTGCTTCTCCGACGATGCGTTCGATTTCGGCCAGGCGGACCTGGGCTTCGGCTTGTGCCTTCAGTTGCTCCTGGCGCGCCTTCCTGATCTCGCGCTGCGCCTCGAGCAAGGCGGTGAAGTCCAGGCGCCCGTTCTCGTAGGCGGCGATGGCCGAGCGCAGGCTCAGCTCGCTTTGCGCCAGCGTCTGGTTGCTCACGAGTGCCTCGGTCTGGCGAGCGGCTTGCAGCATGGCCACCGTCTCGCCCAGCTCGCCCACCAGCTGGTTGGCGACGTTCTGCCAGCGCGCGCGCGCCGCGGTCACCATCGCCTGCGCCTCAGCTTCCTGCGAGCGGCGCGTAGTCTGCTGCAGCGGAATGTTCATCTCGAACATCACGCCCCAGCTGGTGATCCGGGACCCCATCTGGGTGGGCTGCAGGCCGACCGAGAAATCGGGATACCGGTTGCGCAAGGTCAGTTCGCGGCTCTTTTCGGCGCTCGCCAGGCGCGCCTCCTCGGCAACCAGCTGCGGATTGCTGGCGCGCGCCCGTTGCGCGAGGTCGGGTACGTCCAGGGCCGCGGGGGGCGGCAGCGGCCGCAGGGCCCTGGGCTCGCCGAGCGGTGCTCCCGGTTCGCGCGAGAGCAGTGCGTTCAGCCGTGCCCGCTGCTGGCGCTTTTCGCTCTCCAGCATGATCAGCTCGGCGCGCATGGTAGTCTGTTCCAGCTGAGCGCGGATCGCGTCCTGCTGGACCACCAGTCCCCCGGCGTAGCGCACCTGGGCGATCTGCTCGATGCGCTTCATCAGGTCCAGGATCTCGAGAACCAGCCGTTCATTTCCCGCCGCCAGGTAATAGCGGGCATAGGCAGTCTTGATCCGCATCGCCAGTTCGTTCCAGGCGGCCTCCGTGCGAGCCTGCGCCTGGCGCGCGTCGGCTTGGGCGACGCCGCGCCGCAGTTCCAGCTTGCCGGGCCACGGCAGCATCTGCATCAGCGTGTAGCGCGTCTCGCCGACCTTGTTCGGGAGCAGGTTGAACCCGGCGTCGTTGCCGTAGTTGTTCACATTCATGAGCTCGACGCGCAGCAACGGATCGGGCAGGGCGCCCGCGGGCTGCACGCGCTGGCCGGCGGCTTCGGCTTCCGCACGCATCAGGGCAAGTTCGGGGTTTTGCGTGCGGGCGATGTCCAGGAGGCCCTGCACGTCCTCGCCAAGTTCGGCCGCCTGCAAGCTTGCGGAAACGAGGAGGGCGGCGGCAAGCGCTGCCGTGCGCAGCACATGCGATTGCCGGGGTGGATGGTCAAGTGTGGGCCGGAAGATCATTGTGGTCATCGCTGGGGAAAAACGGTGGCGGAGATTCTGCGTTCACGTCACCCGCCGAGCGGTGAAGGTTAGTCACAGGCGCTTCCGGTCGATTGACATCCGTCAACACCGTGCGTTCGTCGAGTCTCGGCTGCAGGTTTGCCGCGTCCGGATTCCCACGCAGCACGACTGCATCGTCGCATCGCGCCAGATTGACAAGTACGCTGTCCCCGGGCGCGACATCGACCCCAGGCATCCGTGGGACGAGGCGGGTACGGGACGCCCGTCCGGTGACGGGGTAGAGGACGAGCACGTAGTTGGTCGCCGCCCTCTGGGCCGCAGGCACTTGCCTCAGGCAGGACCAGTAACCTGGCCGCTCGACCGCTGCACCCGGGATGACGGCGACGACCTTGCCCCGTCGCCACCCGTCGCGGTAGTCGTAGCGCCCGTCCAGCAAAGTGGTACAGGCGGAAAGAAGAGGCACCGCTCCCAGCAAGAGCGGCAGCGTGAGTGCGGAAGAGGCTTTCATGTGCATCTCGAGTGAGCAAGCAATTCCTGCGCTGCCGAACTGGGTGAACGGCGGTAGCTCTAGGCGGGGTACAGCTCCTGGAACCGCTTGCGTTCCGCCGGGGTCATGACCGGATCCGGTTTCGGCGAGTCCGGCTTTGGCGGCGGCATGATGTATCCAGCCTCCCCGCCAACGAAGCGGCCACCGTCCGGTCCGACTGGATTCTTGCGGAATTGCAGGAACTCTTCGCGAACCTGCTCGCGCGTGAGATTGCTTTGCACCGGAAGGTCGATCCACCCGGCTTCCCCCCCGACAAAGACGCTGCCGCTTTGGGCGAAAGCAGCCGGGAGCGCCGAGGCGGCGAGAGCGATGGCGATCGCGGTATTTCGAACTGACACGATGAATGTTCCTTTCTTGAATGGTTCAACGTTGCTGTTCCTGAGGAACCAGCTGGATGCAAGTCGTGCATCACGGTTGCCACTGTAGAAAGGAGACGGCCACAGCACGCTGACGTCAGGATGACAAATGCGTCATGTACACGCGGCCTTGGTCTTTCGTCGCAACAGCGGGAGATCGCGATCGGTGCTGCGGGCATGCGCTGCGCCGAGCGGCACCTGCCTCTCCATGAGGAGGGGGTGCCCGAGGGAGGCAGGCCAGGGCCGGACTACTTGCCGCCGAGGTCGGACTTCCTGATCCAGTCGAGGCGTGCGAGTTCATTGCCGACCATCAGGATGCTCTGGCCGTCCTTGGTCTGCATCACGTGCCCTGGCTTCATCGGCACGACCCGCCCGAGCTTGTCTTCCATGGCCATCTTGCCGTCCTTGAAGATGTACACCGTCGAGCCGTCCTTGAGCGGAATGGACTTGTCGACATTCGCCTTGTCGGCGGCCAGCGCAACGTTTGCGCTGAAGAGAACCGCGGCGGCGGTTGCAATCACTTTCAACATGGTGAACTCCGGAAGTTGCGTAATGCAGGCGCTTCTTGTGGGCCTGCGGCCGGGAGTCTGCGCGCAACGACATGACGGCAGGCTAACGTCGCGATGACAAATCTGTCATCAAGCATCGGCTAGGAAAACGCGGGGCGCGCTGTCTCGGGTGCGTGGTTGGGGTGTACGTCGTATGCTCTGGCGGCTGCGCCAGCACAAAACCAATGAAACAGTTATTGAACTTCCTCAAACAGCGCTCTCTGGCGCTGCGCCTCGCGTTCGCAAGTGCTTTGTTCGGCTTGGTCGTGGTCGGGGGGGCCACGGCCGTCGGCTTCTGGACTCTCTCGAACCAGCTCGACGAACGTGCCGAGGCCGAGATGGAGGGCCGCCGGCGTCTCCTGATCCACATCCTGCTGGAGGTTCCGAACCGCCAAGCCATCGGTGAGTCGAACGACCGTTTCGCGGAACTGTTCTATGGCCACGACGACTTGCACCTGGCGATCCTGGAGCCCGACGGAGGCACTCTCATCACCGGATTCTCGGACATCGGGGCAGAGTCCGTCGCCGCACTTCGCCGAGTGGCAGCGCGATCCAGCGGGCTGCACACCTGGCGCCGGGCCAGCGGCGAGCGCTTCAGCGGCATCCACGGTGCCGCCGGCCTTGCCGACGGCAGCAAAGTGGACTTCTATCTTTCGGTCGACCGGGCCCGGGACTCGCGCTTGCTTGGCGGCTTTTTGCAGGCCACCTTGATCGCGCTGCCATTGCTGCTGATCGTCGTCGCGGCCGGTGCCGGCGTGATCACCCGCACCGGTCTGGCGCCGCTGCGGCGGTTCAATCAGCTGGCTGCCTCCATCGGCACGAAGTCGCTGAATCGCAGACTTTCCATGGCGGGTCTGCCGGTTGAACTGGCGAGCACGGCCGCCGAGTTCAACTCGATGCTGGAGCGCATCGATGAGGGCTACCGCAAGCTCGAAGACTTCGCTGGCGACCTCGCCCACGAGATGCGGACCCCCGTCGCCACGCTGCTGGGCCGAACGCAGGTGGCGTTGTCCAGGCATCGCAGCGGCGACGAGCTCCGGGCGGTACTTGAAGGCAACGTCGAAGAGCTCGAGCGGCTGTCGACGCTTATCAGCGATATGTTGTTCATTGCGCGCGCGGAACACAACGTGGCGCCGATCGAACGGGCGGCGGTGGACTTGGCGCAGGAGGCCAGACGGGTGACGGACTACCTTTCGGCCATCGCCGAGGAAAAGGCGCTCAATCTCGACGTGCGCGGAAGCGCCCCAAGTCTGCAGGCGGATCGCCTGATGATCCAGCGCGCGATCACCAACCTGCTGTCGAATGCCATCCGGCACGCTGAGAGGGGGTCGACGGTCGACGTAGAGGTCGGCAGCGCCGGCAAAGTGGCCACGCTGACGGTGAGCAACGTCGGCGAAGGCATCTCGCCTGCCGACCAGGAGCGGATCTTCGAGCGCTTCTACCGCGTGGACCAAGGGCGCGCGCGTGGTCAGGGCGGCAGCGGCCTTGGCCTTGCTATCGTGCGCTCCATTGCGACGCTGCATGGCGGGACCATCGGCGCGGCCAGCGCAGGGGGACGGACCACCTTCACCCTTTCTCTTCCCGTTGAGGATCCGGCCCGTCCCTGACGCGGCGGTGAAGGAGCGAGTCAGCCAGCGCAGCACGAGCCAGCGCCGTGCTGCATCGGCGGGCACTTCACGGTGCCATACGAGCAGAAGACGCAGCAGTCGCCCGGCAACGGCCGCAGGACCGCCTTGCAGTGCCCGCACTCATGGAACCACTGGCAAGCATCCGTGGGCATGATTTCCCACTTGGCATGTCCGCATTCCGGGCAGGTGAGCATCGATTGCAAAACGACGCCCGTCATGTCACTGGTCCTGCTTCAGGGTCGACGGGAACCCCGCGTCCGCGGTGGCTTTCGTCAGTGCCGCCGGGGTGGTCTTCGCCGAATCGAACGCGACCACGGCGAGCTTGGACTTGAAGTCGACCGTGGCAGCAGCAACGCCGGGGACCTTCTCGAGTGCCACACGGACTGCAACAGGGCAGGTGGCACAGGTCATGTTGTTGACCTCAAGTGTAACGCGGCGGTCGGCCGCCGCGTCGGTGCAGGCGGCGATGACCAGCCCAGCCAGCAGGATGACAGGTTTCATGGCGTCAGTAGAACGCAGGTGCGTAGATCGGCAGCGCCGCCAAGGCGGCTGCGAGCGCGGAGACGACCCAGAACAGCGCCTTCTGCCGTGCACGGGTGGCGGGCAGGGCGCAGGCGTGGCCGGGCGCGCACTCCGCTGGCGCGAGGTACAGGCGATAGAAGGCGTAGCCGAAGAACACCACCATGGCCGCGATGAACCACGGCTGGTAAGCCTCCATGGCCGCCAGTTGCGAACCCCACGCGCCACCCAAGCCGAGCAGGACGAGCAGCAACGGCCCCGCGCAGCAGGCGGACGCGCCCACCGCAGCGGCGGCTCCCGCCAAGACCGATGCGCCGAGGGTCCATGGCTTCGGATCAGAGCGTCTTGAAGTCATGTCGGGTAGTCTATGGACGTACCTGGGTACGGAGTCAAGATGCCATGGAATCAATGACGATTGGGCAACTGGCCGCAGCGGCCGGCGTGAACGTCGAAACGGTGCGCTATTACCAGCGCCGCGCACTGCTTGCTGTTCCCAGGCGCGAGCCGGGCAGCATCGCCAGATACCCGGAGAGCGCGTTGACCCGGTTGCGCTTCATCAAGCGGGCGCAGTCGCTGGGCTTTTCCCTCGACGACGTGCAAGTTCTGTTATCGCTGGAGGACGGCCAAGCGTGTTCGTCCGCGCGCGAACTGGGTGAACGCAAGCTCGCGGCTGTGCGCGAGCGAATCAGCAGTCTGCGAGCGCTCGAGGAGGCTCTTCAACGCCTGGTCGCCAGCTGCTCGACGACTAGGCGCAAGGTGAATTGCCCGCTGATCGAGGCGCTGATGCGCGCGGACCGGGCGCTTGTATAAGGTGCGCAGCTCCAGGCGCCGAAGAGTGCGCCGGCTCTCTCGCAGTCACCCCTGGGGCTAACTTGCCAAGCCAGCCTGCAGGCGAGCGGCGTGGCGTAAGGGGAGTGGCGCAGTCGGACTGAAACGAGCTTTGCTTTCGTTAGATGTTCCTTGAAATGGTTGGTCAGAGCGCTTCAGCGTCCTTGTCGCTCATCAGGCGCTGGGCATCCTCGCGCCCAAACAGCCAGAACATCGCAGGCGTCAGGAAGGTGTCGAGCAGGGTCGAGCTGATGAGGCCCGAGAAGATGACGACGGCCACGGGGTGCAGCACTTCGGTGCCGGGCTGCTCCGCCTCGAAAAGAAGGGGAGCCAGGGCGAAGGCCGTGACGAGAGCTGTCATCAGCACGGGCGCCAGCCGCTCCAGCGACCCTCGAACAATCATCTTCTGGTCGAATTCTTCGCCTTCGAACCGCATCAGGTTGATGTAGTGGCTGACCTTCAGGATGCCGTTGCGCACCGAGATGCCGGCCAGCGTGATGAACCCGACCAGTGCAGCAACGGAGAGCGGCTGCCCGGACAGCCACAGGCCCACTACCGCACCCACCAGGGCGAGCGGAATGTTCGCCATGATGAGGAGCGAAAGCCGGGTGGACTGGTAGCGCGTGTAGAGCACCACGAACATCAGTGTGAGCGACACCAGCGACAGCAGCCCGACCAGCCGCGAAGCCTGCTCCTGCGCCTCGAACTGGCCGCCCAAGGTCACGAAGTAGCCTTCGGGCAGCTTGACCTGGGCGATCACCTCGCGCATGTCGGTCACGATTTCGGACAGCGCCCGGCCTTGGGCGTTGGCGGAAAGCACGATGCGCCGCTTGCCGTCGTCACGACTGATTTGATTCGGCCCGTCGCTCTCCTCGATGGTCGCAATCTTCGAAAGCGGAATCCGCCCGTTGGGGGTCTCGATGAGGACTTGTCCGAGGCCGTGCGCCGAACGCGCTGTCTCCGGCAACTTCACCACCAGCGCAAACCGCCGGCCGCCCTCCACGATTTGCGTGACGCGCTCGCCTTCCACCAGGCTGCCGAGCGTACGCAGGACCTGCGGTGCCGGAACCCCATACTGGGCGGCCGCGGCATAGTCCAGCGTGACCTTGATTTGCGGTGCCAGGACCTGCTTCTCGATTTCGAGGTCGGCAACTCCCGGGATGCTCGCCAGCTTCCGGCGCAGGAGGTCCGCTTGCGCCCGCAGTACGTCGAGGTCTTCGCCGAAAATCTTGATGGCGATCTGTGACCGCACGCCCGAAAGCATGTGGTCAATCCGGTGGGAGATGGGCTGCCCGATGGCGATGGCGGCAGGCAGGTTGACCAGCCGTGACCGGATGTCGGCCGCGATTTCGCCCATTGTGCGCTCCAACTCGTGCGTCGGCTTGAGGCCTACGTCCAGTTCGCTGACGTGAACACCCTCGGCATGTTCGTCCAGCTCCGCTCGGCCGCTGCGCCGACCCACGTGCGTGACCTCCGGCACCTGCTTCACGAGCACTTCCGCTTGCCTGGCGAGCGCCGCTGATTCACTGAGCGTCACGCCCGGATTCAGGCGCATGCCGATGAGAAGAGTGCCCTCGTTGAATGGAGGCAGGAATGTGGTCGGGAAGAACGGGACAGCAACTAGCGCGACCACCACGGCGACTGCGCCGGCACCGAGTGCGACCTTGGGCCGGTCCAGCACCTTCTGAAGCGCCGAGCGGTAGCGGGTCTTCATCCACGCCAGCAGCTTCGTGTCTCCGTGCTCCAGCGATTTCATCCTGGGCAACAGGTAGTACGAGAGCACCGGTGTCACGGTGACGGAGACCACCAGGCTGGCCAGCGTGGAAACGATGAACGCGATGCCCAGTGGCACGAAAAGCCGCCCTTCCATGCCCGGCAGCGCGAAGAGCGGCACGAAAACGAGCACGATGATGACCGTGGCGTACAGGATGGCCGAGCGCACCTCCATCGTGGCCTTGGCGACCAGTTCCACCGGACTCAAACGATGGTCCGGGTGCTTTGCCCGGTCCTCCTTCAGCCTGCGCAGCACGTTCTCCACCCCGACCACGGCGTCGTCCACCAGGCCGCCGATGGCGATGGCCAGGCCGCCCAGCGTCATCGTGTTGATGGACAGGCCGAAGTACTTGAAGACCAGGGCCGTCATCAGGATGGACACGGGGATGGCCGTAAGCGCTACGACAGTCGGCCGCAGCGTTCCCAGGAAGAAGAACAGGGTGGCCGCCACGAACACGGAGGCGCCAATCAGCTTCATCTGCAGGTTGCTGATAGAAGCTTCGATGAAACTCGCCTGCCGGAAGGTCACCCGCGGCGCTTCCATGCCTGGCGGAAGCGAAGTTCTCATCCCCTCGAGTGCGTCCTCCACGGCTCGCGTCAGTCCGATGGTGTCCGCCGTCGGCTGTTTCTGGATACCCAGGATGACGGCCGGCTTGCCCTCGAGTCCTGCGTCGCCGCGCTTGAGCGCGGGCGCGAAGGTGACTTCGGCGATTTGCCGCAGAACAATCGGCTGCCCATTCCTGGCGGTCAGCGCCAGGTTCCGCAAGTCTTCCAGTCGTGAAGTCCTGCCAATGTGCCGGATGAGGAACTCGCGGCCACTGAGCTCCAGGAACCCTCCGGACGTGTTGGCCGAGAAACCCTTGAGGGCTTCTTCCAGCTGCTCGTGGGTGATTCCCAGCTCCGACATCCTGGTGGTGTTGGGCTGTACCTGGAACTGGCGCACCTCGCCGCCGATGGGGATGACTTGGGCCACCCCCGGTATGGCCATGAGCCGCGGCCTGAGCGTCCAGTCCGCGTACTCCCGCACGTCCATCAGCGAAATCTTGCCGGTGTCGACCGGAATGGCGATTTGCATGATTTCGCCCATGATGGAGCTGATGGGGCCCATGCGCGGCACGGTCCCCTCCGGAATGGATTCCTCCATGGAGGAGAGTCGCTCCGACACCATCTGGCGGGCCCGGAAAATTTCCGTATTCCAGTCGAACGTCACGTACAGGAACGAGAGGCCCGACGACGACACGGAGCGCACGGTCTCGACGCCCGGGAGTCCGTTCATCGTCGTCTCCAGCGGAAACGTGATGAGCTGCTCCACTTCCTCGGCGGCCATTCCTCCCGCCTCCGTCATGATGGTGACGGTGGGTTTGTTCAGGTCCGGGAACACGTCCACCGGCGTCTGGGCGAGTGTCCAGGCGCCGTAGACCATGACGACGGCGCTCGCGATGAGTACCAGCAGCCGGTTGGACAGGCTGCTGGCCAAAAGCCACTTGAACATTCTGTCGGTCCCTTCAGCGCACTTGGTTGATGAGGGTTGCGCCTTGGGTGGCGACGCGGTCGCCCACCGAAAGACCCTGGGTGACCGCGACATTCACGCCATCGAGCGGCTCCACCGTGACCACGCGCGCCTCGAACTTCTCGGGCGCCGTCTTGACCCAGACGATGCTCTGGTTGGAGGCGCTTCTCATCACCGCGGAAGACGGCAGCGGGACGCCGCGGACGAACGAGCGGGTGTGAACGAACACCTTGACCGGCTGACCCACCGCCAAGCGGGACAGGGCCGCCCCCTGTGCCCGAAAGTTCAGGGGCAATGCCTGGTCACGAAGGCTGCGTGCGGCTCCGGTGAACCGAAGTTGCACCGTCTCTCCGCCCACGGCCAGGGACGCATTCCCGATGTTGGCCGCCAGCTCCGGGTCGAAGGTGGTCGCCTCCACCGCCAGCTTCGTGGGGTCCACGATTTCGAAGGCCAATTCACGGGCATCCACCACCTGTCCGAGGACCACGTTCGAGGAGGCGATGACGCCGGTCAGCGGTGCGGTCAGTGCTTCGCGCGCACGCAGGCCGCCGGACACGGCGGTGGCACGGGCGGCCAGGCTCGCAACTTCGGACTCGGCTGCCTCGATTTCCTTGCGCGGAACCGTGTCACTGAGCTCGCGCAAGCGCGCCAGCCGCTTGGCTGCCAAGGCTCGCGCGGCCTGCAACTCGGCGAGTTGCGCCGCTTGGCTGGCTCGCTCCATCGGGGCAGCGGAAGCGACCACGTAAGCGAGCACCTGGCCCTTGCGGACACTCTGGCCTGGGGCTGGCAGACCGCTGCCGGCTGCTTCGATACGGCCGGCGATGGTGGACTGCACCTTGCCGCCGGCATTCGGGTCCATGGCGATGCGGCCCGCAAGTTCGACGGTTCGCCCGAGTTCCCCTGCTCTCGCGACGGTCGTCCGCACCGACAGCTGGTGCTGCGCCGGCTTGGGCAGGAACACACGGCCGTCCGGCAGGCGCTGCGGCCCGTTCCCGTTCGTCTGGGCCGGCGCGTCTCCGTGGTCGTGACCTTCGCCTGGCCACACGGGCGCCGCCAAGGCAAGCAGCGCTGCCGCTAGGAATGCTCGTGCCTTCATGCTGCACCTCCATGGGCGCAACGCCCTCTTTTCCGCAGCACGGCGACCACGGCTGCCAGGGCGGCCAGTACGGCGGCCGTTCCACCCGCATAAGGCAGCCATCTGTCCACAGAAGCCTCCGCGTGCTCTTCCTGTTCGTGGATGTCGATTTCTCCTGCAAGCAGGTCGGTGTCGCCCTTGACCTCCAGCATCACCGTCACCGGCGTCACACCGGGCTTGAGTTCCTCCGGAAGGGTGGCCTCGTACTCGCCAGGCGCATGCACAGCGACAGGTACCTTCTTTCCGCCGACTTCAAGTTCAAGCTTGGCGTCGGGCACCGGGCTGTTGTCTTCGAAGCGGCCCAGGTAGATGGCCAGGTGCTTGCCATTGACGATGCCGACCAGTTCGAAGGCTTCCGAGACGGCGGCGAAGCGCGGGAGCGCAGGCCCTGCGGCTCCCGCAGGGGCTTCATCGCCGTGGTCATGGCCTTCGCCTGCCATGGCCGGCGACAGCAGCACCGAAACCAGCGCCAGCGTGAGGAGAATTGATTTCATCGGTCGTTCTGATTCATTGGGGGAGCAGGCCGAGGGCCTGGCGCAGCTGCGAGACTGCAGCCGCAACTTCAATCCGGGTCTTGGCGAGCGCGCGCTGGGCTTCGGCGGCCTCGAGTTCCACCCGCAGGCGGGTAGGCAAGTCGCTTTCACCTACGCGGAAGGACTTGTCGTAGAAGCCACGGGTCTCTGCCGCGAGCCGGGCCCGGCGCTCCGCGGCCTGGAGCTGCACCTCCAAGGCCTGCAAGCGCGCGCGGGCGCTGACCGCTTCGATGGCAACGCGGGCGCGGGCTACCTCGGCGACTGCTTCCGCTTCCAGGGCTTCGGCCTGCGCCCCCGCGAAGCGGGCCGCGTGGCGAGGGCCGCCACCGAAAGGGATGCGGATGCCCACGATGAGCGATCGGACCGACGACTCACCCGCCCCACCGGTTTCGCGGGATGCACCCAGTGTCAGTTCGGGGTTTGCCCGACGCTGCGTCGCCGTTAGCTCCATCGTCCGGCGGGCAACCAAGGCCCGATTCAGGGCCTCCGCGACCGCCGGGTGCTCTCCGACGGCCTCAGTCGTCGGAGGCATTGGCTCGGAGATTGAGAAAGCACCAGATGCCGGAGCGACCAAGGCGATGGCGCGAACCGCGCCTGCGGCCGATGCGCGGGCAGATTCCGCCTCCGCAACTGCCGCTTCGGCCTGCGCGACCGCCGACTCAGCCTGGTGCTGGTCTGCCCGGGCCAAATCCCCAGCGCGCACGCGTCGGGCGACATCCGCCGCAAGCTGCTGCGCGCTCTTGAGCCTGTCGCGGGCGGCCATCACTTCGACCTCGGCACGCTGGAGGGCCCACCACGCGTTGCGGACGGCACCGGCAAGGTCCAACCGGGCAGCACGCGTGCGAAGGTCCACGGCCTCGAGCCGCGCGTCAGCCAGGCTGAAAGCACGCGACCTCTCATCCGGGCGCCAGAGTGGGAAGGCGAGCGCGGCCTCGTACTCCCGCCCTCCGGCAGCAGACCTGCCGGCCTTGGTCTGCACCTCCAGCGCACCCGGTTCGGCAGTCAGCCGCTGTGCGGCCTCCCTTCCGGCTTCCGCGGCCTGTCGTCTGGCGGTCGCCGCCCGTGCGTCAGGTTGACGCACCCAGGCCGCTTCATAAACGTCGCGCAGCGTGGTTGCAGTCCCGCTATTTAGGGATTGCGCAACGGCCGCAGGCGAAATACACACCGCGATGGCGGTCATCAGCCATGGCGCGGTCGTGCTCCTGAATGCAAGCATCCGATTCTCCAAAGGTTTTCATTCGGGAATCGGCAAGGCACGCAGAAGGCGCAGCTGCGCCCAGCGTCAGTGAAGGGGTGCCAAACCCGCCCCGCCGTCAGGCGAGGCGTGCCCAATTGGGCCGTTCAGGCAGAAAGATCGGAGCCGTCGGTAATGCGATGCTCCACGCCGGCTGGGGGCCGAAGTACGCACCTTGGCCCGACGCGCTCAGCGGCGCAGAAAACGCACAGGCTGCTCCATGGCAAACATGACAATCCGTGTGGCTGGCTGCAAGCCCGTCGAAGCGGTCCGGGTCCTGTTCGGGGCCCTGGTGTTCGTGATCGTGGTGCCCGATGTGCAGGCTGGCAGGGCTTTCCTCATGCGCGCAATATGGCGCGGCTGCAGCCCAGACCGTTTGCAGGGGCAACAGAACGAGCAGGAGGATGGCGAACCAGCGGGACATAAGGGCGCGATTATAGAGGGTACGTCCTTCCTCCGATGGCGCCGGGCAACCTTCGATTGAATGCCGTCTGAGGTCACCACAGCGGCGCCTCGGTCGCCGCATCGCGGCGCTGCCTGCGCAGGAGGGGACCGCGCGCGCAATGCGAGCGTGGACATGGCAGGTGTATGCGATGGCGAGCCGTCCGCCCGCCAAGGAGGACGGCTCGATTCCGTCGGCGCCGCGAGCACTTCGCACGGCAACCGATGAGCCGGCGGCCAGTGGCCGACTCAGGCGGGATATCGGACCTTGAAGGCGACGCGCTCAGCAGTCGTCTTGATGGAGGCGGGGGCCGGATTGTGGGCGATCGTGTCGGTGCACACCCATTCGCCGTTCTGGTAGGCATAGGTGTGTTGCGGGAACCCGTAGCCCGCTTCGCCGCCGACATACTGCCCACCGTCAAGCGCCACCTGGTTCTTGCGGAACGCGAGGTATTCGCTGATGACGCGGCTTTGCACTGGGTGGTCGACCCAGCCCTGCGCGCCGCCGACGAACACGGACTGGGCAAACGCGGGAGCGGCGACGGTAACGAGGGCCAGGACGTTGGCGTTGATGGGATGGACATGATGCGCTCCTTGAAGAACCCGCGTGCCGGCCTTGCACGTCCCGAAGCGACGCAACTCTTGCATCCCGGTTCACAGGCGCAGCACCTTCCTCCGATCAGGGCGGGGCTGAGGTCGGACGGGATGGCGAGATCTTCACCGCGCTCCTCGAATGGCTGGACAAGGCAATCGGCCGGGTTCTCTGGGGCGAGATCACGACGAGGTCAACGGCCTCTGCGGCCGCGGTCAACATGGGCGTCCGAACGATCACTTTCGGTGCGCTCGCGCGCTTGTTGATCTGGCGCAAACGCAATTGCGTCTGAGTGCATGGAATCTGGGATATATTCCCAGATATGCAAAATCCACCTGTGGTCACGTCGCGCGCGGACCTGACGTTGTCGGCGGCGCTGCGCGTGATCGCGCCGCTGGTCACGTTGCTGCTGCGCGAAGGCGTGACGTACGGGCACTTTGCGACGGCCCTGAAGACGACGTTTCTTGACGCGGGGCTGGATGTCCTGCAATCGAGCGGCGCTCGTATCACCGATTCGAGCATCAGCACACTGACCGGTGTCCATCGCAAGGACGTTCGCGCCTGGCGCACTGACAGCGAGGCGCCCTCGCAGACGCGCACGCTCAGCGTCGCGATGGCCGTATTCACCCGCTGGATGAACGATCCGGCCTACCGCGACAGGCGCGGCAGGCCCCGGGTCCTGGATCGGCAGGGAAGTGTTGGCTCATTTGAATCGCTCGCGGCGGCCGTTTCCAATGACGTGCACTCGCATACGCTGCTGCAGGAACTGATGCGCCTTGGCGTGGTGAGGCGAGTCGAACCGCGGTCGCCTGGGAGTGGCGACCGGGTTGAGCTCTGCGTGGACGCGTTCGTGCCCTCCAAGAGCGCGGCCGACATGCTGCAGCTGCTGTCCGACAACGTCGGCGACCATCTGGCAGCCGCGGTCCACAACATCGTCGCGGCGGAAGCGCCGATGCTCGAACAGAGCATGTTCGCCGACGAACTCACGCCGAAGTCGGCAGCCGCGATCGGTGCGCTGGCGCGCGAGATCTGGGAAAAGGCCGTGCGCGATCTCGTGCGGCAAGCCGCAGCGGCGAGCGCCCAGGACGCGCAGCGGCGGGACGCGCACCAGCGGGTTCGCGTCGGCATGTACTTCTACCGCGCGCCGCAAGGCGCAGCGGATGAACGTGTTCGCAGACAGCCTCATCCAGGAGCTTGACATGAGCAATTCCCTTTCCATGATTCGATTGACCTCTCTCGTCGCAGCGTTCACTGCCGTGCTGGCCCTCGCCGCATGCGGCGGCGGCGGTGGCGACATCGTCGGTACCGGTGGCACCGGCGTGATCAGCGGGGAGGTCGTCAAAGGGCCCGTCGCCAACGCCGCGGTCACTGCTTTTGCTGTTTCGGGCGGGCAGGTTGGTGCGCAGCTCGGCACCGCGGCGACCGACACCAGCGGTCGCTTCATGATGGATATCGGCAGCTATGCCGGCGCCCTGATGCTGCGCGCCAGCGGCGGCAGCTACAAAGATGAAGCCACCGGACAGGTCATGTCAATGGGCGCTGAGATCATGACGGCGACGATTCCCTCCGTCGGCGCGGGATCGACCACTACCGTGCAGGTCACGCCTGTCACGGCGATGGCACAGGCGATGGCGCAGCGGATGGGCGGCGGCATGACCGAAGCGAACATCACGGCGGCGAACGCGGCGATGGGCGCTTATTTCGGCATCAACGACATCCTGCGGGTACAGCCGATGAATCCGCTCGTGGTCGGCTCTGGGGCGACGGCGACTCAGGACTCGCGCAATTACGGCATGACACTGGCGGCCATGTCGCAGTATGCGAGGACCGCCGGCATGTCGGCGTCGTCCGCCTTGGTCACGGCCATGATGAAGGATGCGTCCGACGGCGTGATGGATGGCTCGGCCGCCGGCGCGCAGATTCAGATGGGCATGGGAGGCATGATGGGTGGTTCGTCGATGATGCCGGCCACAGCCGGCAGCAGCGGACTGGCCGCCGCACTGACCAGCTACATGAACTCTGGCGCCAACATGTCCGGCTTGAATCCGAGCGATGTGGCGGCCCTCATCCAGCGGCTGACGACGTCGACCGGGAGGATCTGAATGTGCGTCATCGCTGGTGGGCGGGTGCCCGCGCTGGCGTGGCGCAGGGCATCCGCCCACATCAGTTTGTGCGTCCGCGCGTCGTGCTGGCCCCGTTCCCGCTGTTGCAGGACTGCCTGCGGCGAGTGCTTGCTGGCGGTGACCAGGAAGCCCGTGGCTCGCTCGGCCTTCCTGAGCGGTAAGCAACGGCGGCCATTCGGTCACGCGCCGCCGCGCAGCATCCCTGCATCGACAACTGAAGCGGGGGCAGGCGAGAGGGACGGCATCAAGCGACAGTGCAAGGCGCGCTGACGCTCATCTACGGCGTCTCCGGGAAGATGTACCAAGAGCCTACGGTGCTGATGCCTTCGACGAAGCCCGGCTCCGTGTTGAACATGAAGTCGCTCTGGCGCAGGTCGGCCTTGGCGACGCCTTGCAGCAGGATGGATCCGTTGGCCGTCGCGTCGCCGTCGGTGTCCCAGCTCACCAGCGCCCCGCGCGCGGTGTCCACCACGGTCACCTGGCCCGGCAGGATGTCGACCAGCGCGATGTGGTCGAACGCTCCCTGAGCCTCGCCGGTCGCCTCGAAATCGAGCACCATGTCGTTGCCGCTCTCGGGGTCGACGATGAAAGCGTCGGCGCCGCTGCCGCCGGTGAGCGTGTCGGCGCCTCGGCCGCCCTCGAGCATGTCGTGGTTCGCGCCCGCGTCTAGCACATCGTCGCCGTCCCCGCCCATCAAGCCGTCCGCCATGGCGCCCCCTTGCAGGCGGTCGGCGCCCATGCCGCCGTCCAGCTGGTCTGAGCCGTCGCCGCCGTCCAGCTGGTCGTCACCGGCGTCGCCTTGCAGGATGTCGTCGCCGCCGGCGCCGAGCAGGCGGTCGTTGCCGTCGCGGCCGAACAGCTGGTCCCAGGTCTCGCCGCCGGCGAGCACGTCGCCTTCCATGCCGCCCACGACGATCTGGTAGCGCTCGTCGCCCTCGAAGGAAAAGCGGAAGTCGGTGCTGTGCCGCAGCTTGGCGTCGACGAAGCGGTCCAGCATTTCGCGCGGCAGCCCGCGGTCCTCGAACTGCGGACCTTCGGTGCTCGTGGTGGCGCGTTCCGCCGTCGGGCCCACGGGCTCGCGCGTGCCGGGCGGCAGGTCGGGCGACTCGGCGAACATGAAGTCGTCCTGCGCCAAGTCGGCCTGCCGCACGCCTTCCAGCAGCACCGAGCCGCCGTCCCAGCGTACGACCACGCCGGCCGCCGAGTCCTCGAAGCTCAGGTCCTCCCAGCGCAGCCCTTGCAGCGCCAGGTGGTCGAACATGCCGGGCCCGGCGGTGAAGTCCTTGATCACGTCGTCGCCGCTGCCCGGACGCACCGCGAAGGCGTCGGCGCCCAGCCCGCCGACCAAGGTGTCGTTGCCGGCACCGCCGTTGAGGTCGCCGTGGCCGGCGCCTTCGTCGAGGAAGTCGGCGCCGTCGCCACCCATCAGCGCGTCGCCCATGGCGCCGCCGTACAGCTGGTCGGCGCCCTTGCCGCCGTACATCCGGTCGGCGCCGTCGCCGGCCACCAGCACGTCGGCGCCCGAGTCGCCGAACAACGCGTCGTCGCCCGCGCCGGTCCACAGCCGGTCGTTGCCGGCCCGGCCCCAGAACCAGTCGCGGTGCTCGTCGCCGACCAGCGTGTCGGCCCTGGTGGAGCCGATCGCCACCTGATAGTCATAAGGCGCGCGACCGGCGTCGAAGTCGAAGCTCAGTCCGCCGCGCGCGAGGAAGTGCCCGGTGACGTTGTCGATGGCGTTCTGCTTCGAGCCGCGCCCTTCGTGTTCGCGTCGTGTCATCGTGGTGTTCCTCCCCGGCCGTCAGGCCATAGCCGCCATCTTGCTGCACTCGTCGGCGCAGCGCATGCAGGCCTGGGCGCACTGCTGGCAGTGCTCCATCCTGTGCTTTGCGCATTCCTCGCCGCACAGGCGGCAGATCTCGGCGCACGCCTGGCAGACCAGGCGCGAGCTCTCGCTGGCGCGCGACATCGCCGCGGCGGCGAACTGGCAGATCTCAGCGCAGTCGATGTCGAGGGCGATGCAGCGGGCCATCATCTTGACGTCCGGCTCCATCAGGCAGGAGATGGCGCAGTGGTTGCAGGCGACGGCACAGGCGTTGCAGGCATCGATGCACGATTGATAGTTCTGGTGAGGCATGAAGACTCCAAAATGAAACGTTGGGAAGGTGGCGCGACGGCCTGCAAAGGAACGATGCAGGCAGAACGGCACGGATTCCGTACTTGCGAACAAGGAAGGGCGCGCCGCCCGTCGATGCATTTGTAGCAATGCGCGCGCCGCATGTGTGCCCGGCCATGGGTAACAGGCGAGTACCCTTGTATCCACGGGGGCGCGATGCAATCCGCAGGAGCGTGTGTCGGCCTTCCGGCCGGGAGCGGACGAAGCAGAATACCCCGAAGGGAGCCACGGATCGATCCGGAAAGTCGTCCCCGTTGCCCGGTCGGGTACCGCCGCGTGTCAGCTTTCGCTGCGGCGCTCCAGGACGTAGCCGACGCCGCGCACGGTGTGGATCAGCTTCTCGGGAAACGGATCATCGATCTTGGCACGCAGCCGGCGCATCGCGACCTCGACCACGTTGCTGTCGGAGTCGAAGTGGATGTCCCACACCAGCGAGGCGATCTGCGTGCGCGACAGGACCTCACCGGCGCGCTGCGTCAGCAGCGTCAGCAAGGCGAATTCCTTGGCCGTGAGGTCAACGCGCTGGCCGGCGCGCGTGGCACGATGGCGCACCGCGTCGATTTCGAGATCGGCGACGCGGACCACCGGGTCGGGCTGTGCCGTCTGGCCGCGTTTGAGCAGGACCCGCACGCGCGCCAGGAGCTCGGGGAACTGGAACGGCTTGACCAGGTAATCGTCCGCGCCGAGGTCGAAGCCGCGCACCTTGTCGTCGGTTTTGCCGCGCGCGGTGAGCATCAGGACCGGCACCTGTTTCGAGGTGCGCAGGGCCGACAGTACGGCAAAGCCATCGATGCCGGGCAGCATCACGTCCAGGATTATCAGATCGTGGTCGCCCGTGGCCGCTGCGTGCAGTCCGTCGGTGCCGGTGTGTGCCACGTCGACGGTATAGCCGCTCTCGGCCAAACCCTGGCGGATATACGCGGCCGCCTTCACTTCATCTTCGATTACCAGGATCTTCATGTTCTTCTCGCTCGTTTGTGGGCGGATCAACCGGCGGCTGTGCTCGCACGGACCGGCGTGGCGCTGCGCTCACCGCGATGGAAGCATCGACAGACTGCTGGGCCCGCGGCTCAATTCGCCAGCTCGATCTGCGTCACCGTCAGCTTTCCGCCCGGGTTCGAGGCGGCGAATCGCACTTTGTCGCCAACCTTGACCTTGTCCAGCAGCTCCGGCTCGCTGACCTGAAACGCCATGGTCATCGGCGGCATGTCCAGGTTCTTCAGCGGGCCGTGGCGCAGCGTGATCTTCTTTCCCGCCTTGTCGACCTTGCGCACCTCGCCCTCGCTCATTTCGCCAACGGTGTCGGCTACCTTGACGGCCTTCGGCTGCGCGTCGTGCCCGTGCGAGTGGCTCTGGGCATGGAGCGGCAGCGACGCGGCCCCGATGGCGGCCGTGGCCGCGGCGATCAAGATGTGTTGGAAGTGGTTCACAGGTTGTCTCCTTCGTATTTCTGATAGATGGTGTGCTTGCCGTTCTTCGCGATCAGCATGACGTTGTAGGGGTTCGTCTTGCCGTTGTACGCCGGCGTGTCCATGCCCGGCGAGCCGATCGGCATGCCAGGGGCGGCCAAGCCGATCGCGTCGGGCTTCTCGCGCAGCAGGCGCTTGATGTCCTTGGCCGGCACATGGCCCTCCAGGGAGTAACCGCCGACCTTCGCGGTGTGGCAGGAGGCCATGTTCTGCGGGATGCCCAGGCGCTGCTTGGCGGCCTGCGTGCCGCCGGTGTTGACGAACACCTTGAAGCCGTTGGCCTCCATGTGCGCGATCCAGTCCTTGCAGCAGCCGCAGGTCGGCTCCTTCCAGACTTCCACCGGCGGCAGGGCCGCGGACGGCGGGGCGGCCTGGGCGAGGCCGGCGAGGGGGAGTGCACCGAGGGCCAGCAGCAGCTGGCGCCGGGTGTTCCTTGCAGGGACTGAGCTCATGGACGGGATTTCCTCTGTGCGGGCTGGTCAACCGGCGCCACGACGATGGTGCCGACCATGCCCGCCTCGTAGTGACCGGGAATCAGGCATGCGAATCTGAATTCTCCGGCACGATTGAAGTTCCAGACAATCTCCCCGGTACGCGCGGCCTTGACATGGGTCATGTACGGTTCCTCGTGCTCCATGCCCGGGAACTTCACCATCATGCCGGCGTGCTCGTCGAGCGAGGCCTTGGTCCCCAACACCATCTCGTGCAGCGTCTTTCCCTTGTTGCGCACGACGAAGCGGATGGTCTCTCCCTGGCGTACCTCGATCCGGGCGGGGGTGAAACGCATGTTGTCGGTCATGCCGACTTCGATGGTGCGGGCGCCCCTGGTGTCGCCGGCAATGCCCCAGGGCTTCTGCTCCTTGACGACTGGCGCGTGCGAGGCCTTGCCCTTGCCGTCGTCGCCGTGCGCGAAAGCGCCCCCCGCGGCGAACGCGGCCGCCGCAAGGGTGAAGAGTCGGTACTTCATCGAATCATCCTTTGTCAGTGATGGCCGGCCTGGCCGGACGGTTTGCGGACGTTGAACTGCGCCGGCTCCTTTCCGGCGGCCGGCCGCGCGCGCGCGGGCTCCGGTAGGGCGCCGGTGAACTCGTAGGCGACGGTGCCAGGTGGATGCTTGTAGTCGCCGGGGTCGCTGAAGTCGCCCGGGCGCTGCTCGCGCCGCACCTTGACCAGGGTGAACATGCCGCCCATCTCGGCGGGGCCGAACTGTCCCCGCCCGCTCATCATGGGCAGGGTGTTGTCCGGCAGCGGCATCTCCATCTCACCGCCCATGTCGGCCATGCCGCGCTCCCCCATCACCATGTAGTCGGGCACCAGCTTCTGGATCTTGCCGACCAGGCCCCGGTGCTCGACGCCGATCATCGTCGGCACGTCGTGGCCCATCGCGTTCATCGTGTGGTGGCTCTTGTGGCAGTGGAAGGCCCAGTCCCCCGGCGCGTCGGCCACGAACTCCACCTGGCGCATCTGGCCCACCGCGACGTCGGTCGTCACCTCGTGCCAGCGCGCCGGCCTGGGGGTCGGGCCGCCGTCGGTGCCGGTCACCATGAACTCGTGCCCGTGCAGGTGGATCGGGTGGCTGGTCATCGTCAGGTTGCCCATGCGGATGCGCACCTTGTCGCCCTGGCGGACGTTCATCGACGCGATGCCGGGAAAGACGCGGCTGTTGAACGTGAACAGGTTGAAATCCAGCATCGTGTTCACGCGCGGCGTGGCGCTGCCCGGCTCGATGTCGTAGGACGCCATCAGGAAGCAGAAGTCGCGGTCGACCTGGTCGATCAGCGGATGGCGGCCCTTCGGGTGCGTCACCCAGAACCCCATCATTCCCATGGCCATCTGCACCATCTCGTCCGCGTGCGGGTGGTACATGAAGTTGCCGGGCCGGCTGGCGACGAACTCGTAGACGAAGGTCTTGCCGGGCGGGATGTGCGGCTGCGTGATGCCGCCGACGCCATCCATGCCATTGGGCAGCCGCTGCCCGTGCCAATGGATGCTGGTGTGCTCCGGCAGCTTGTTGGTCACGAAGATGCGGACCCGGTCGCCTTCCACCACTTCAATGGTCGGACCCGGGCTCTGTCCGTTGTAGCCCCACAGGTTGGCCTTCATGCCGGGCGCGAGCTCGCGCACCACGGGCTCGGCGACGACATGGAATTCCTTGACGCCGTTGTTCATGCGCCAGGGCAGGGTCCAGCCGTTGAGGGTCAGCACCGGGCGGTACGGGCGGCCGCTCGGAGGCTCCAGCGGCGGCGCGGTGTCGGCGCTGTCGGTGGTCACCGGCTCGGGCAAGGCGGCCATCGCTACCTTGCTGACCGAGGCGGCGGCGATCGCGCCGATTGCGGCGCCGCCGAAGAATTTTCTGCGATCCATATTCAGTGTCCTTGTGCGGCCGCCGCCGGTTGGGCGGCGGCGCCGAGCGTGGCCAGCGTGCCGGGCGAGGTGCCGGTGAGGGCGGTGGTGAGGTCGGTGTCGGCGATCCAGAAGTCGCGCTGCGCGGCGATCGAGTTGTTGACGGCCGCGATGTGGTTACGCGCCTCGGCCAGCAGTTCCCAGACGCTGGAGAGCATGCCGTTGTAGCGCAGCACCGTTTCGTCGTTGATGAACTTACGCAGCGGCACGATCTCGTCTCGGTAGTGCCGCGCCACGTCGTAGCTCGTGCGCCAGCCGTGCCAGGACTCGCGCACTTCGCTGCGTGCCTGCACGGCGACTGCGCCAACCTTGTACAGCGCCTGCCGGTAAGTGGCCTCGGCGCGGGCGGCGCGTCCTTGGCCCCAGTCGAAGAGCGGCAGCGTGATCTCGACTTCGGGCCCGCGCGCCGTTTCCTTGTGGCCACTCGCGTGGTCGAACGTCGTGTTTCGCTGGTAGCCAAGTTCCAGCACGTTGATGGCGCCGGTGACGCGGGTGAACCCCAGCGAATCCGCCACGTAGCGCGCTTCGTCCTTTGCCGCGCGGACGTCGAGCCGCTCGCGCAGCGCCTGCGCTTCGATGTCGGCGCGTTGCGGCAGCTCCCCGGGCAGGTCGGGCAGGCGTTCGGGCAAGGTGTACTGGGCCTGCGCACCCCACAGCCCCATCAGCCGGGTGAGCTTCTCGCGTTCGGCGACCGCCGACTGCTGCGCCCGGGCGAGCTGCGCGGCGATGTCGGCGAGCGTCGCCTGCTCGCGCGCCTGCTGCAGGCGGCTCCAGTTGCCGACCTTGGCCATGCGCCGCGCCAGTTCCCCGCCGGCTTCGGCGGCTTCCTTTGCGTCGCGCAGGTAGTTGGCGGTCTGCTGCGCGGCGACGGCGTTGAACCAGGCCTTGCGGGTGTTGGCGGCGTGCTGGATCAAGGCTTGCGCCGCCTGCAGCTTGGCGAGCTCGGTCTGCTGGCCGGCGAAGCGGGTGCGCCAGGGCAGCGTCAGCAGGTTCAGCACGTTGAAGCTGATCAGCCGCTCGATCTCCACGAACTGGTCCTCGCGCAGGCGACTCACCGCGAGCAGCGGATTGGCCGGGATGCCGGCCTGCACGCGCTCGGCCTCGCTGATCTCCAGGGTGGTCAGGCTCGCCTGCAGCGACTGGCTGTTCAGCAGCGCCACGCGCACGGCGGTCGGGGCGTCGAGCGGCCCCTCGGATAGCAGGGCCTGCACGGCCTCGCTCCGGCTCTGTCCGGGGCGTGCAGGCGCGACTTCGCCCACCCGTACTTGCGCCAGCCGGTCGACGTCCGCGCGCAAGGCGTCGGGCGACACCGTGGTGCAGCCGGCCAGGATCGCCAACGCGAGCGGCGCCACGGCCCTCGTATGAGTTTTCATGGCTACCTCCTAGTGGTGCTGGTGGCCCTGTGGGCGCGGGGCGGCCGGCGGCCGTGCGGCTGCGGGCGCGGCGGAAGAGGCCGGCGCAGCGCTGGCTGCGGGATTGGCACCCGGCTGCTGCTCTTCCCACCTCACGTAGTCGGCGTGGCCGCGCGGAAACTGCGCGACGTCGGCATTGGCCTTGCGCCAGTCGACCTGGCCTTCCTCGACACCTTTCGCAAGGTCGTCGAAGATGGAGCGGTAGGCCGGCGGTGACGCAGCGGCGGCAGGATCGGCGGGACCGACCCCGGGCTGGGCCGCGGCGATTCCCGGAAACACGGCGGCGACTGCCGCCAAGAAGGCGATTTTTTTCAAGCTGATCTCCCTGGAGCAACGAACACGGCGTTCGCAGTCCGGCTGTAGCCGACCGCGGACGCACTTCGGGTGTGGAAGATCAGGAAATGGGCGGCTTCAGGCCGGCGGCGCCGTCGGCGCTCGCAAAGCGGCTCTCGCCCGTAGCAGGGCGTTGCGCCGATGCCGCATCGGCTGGCGGGATGCCAGCCATGGCTGGCAGTCCGACCGGGGAGCACGAGTGGCACATGGAGCAGCCGGGGCAGCCACCGTCGGCTGCTCCGGCCGCGTGGTGATCGGCGGCCACGGTTTCGTCGTCCAAGCAGTCGGCGCTGGGCTGCCCTGGATAATGCGTCCCGTGGTCGGCCGCGGAGGCCAACACGGCGCTGGCCGGCACCGCCGGCTGCGGCACTGGTGCCGCAAGGCTCGCGCCAGCCCACCCGTGCCAGGGCAGCAAGGCCATCGTTACGATGAGGAGCCAGCGAAGCATCGCGCGATGATACGAGGTTCGCGTCGGCCCTGCTCGCGCACGCGCTGTGGTCTGGGAGGTTCGGCCGGGCCGGCGGCCCTGAGGGCCGGCTTCGCGCGGCCCGCGACGACCAAGTCCTCGCCGTGGACATACTTCTTAACTGAGCCAAGACGCACTACCTCTCCTGCTTTCCGCCCCGCAATCGGTATTCAATGAAGCAGTAGGATGAGAGCCAAGGTGCTCATATCAGGGCAGCATCTGCAAGCCCAGCTCCGAAATGAGCTCACTGCGATCAACCAGTATTTTCTGCACTACCGCATCCTGAAACACTGGGGATTGGGCAAGCTCGCCAAGAAGGAGTATGAGGAGTCGCTCGGCGAGATGAAGCATGCCGACCGGCTGATGGACCGCATCCTGGGCAACCGACTCACCACGAAGCGGGGCGCCACGGATGGCACGCACTGCTACGAAGACGAAGCGCGCGCTCTGGCCGAATCAGGACTGCACTGAAGTCCGACCGGCTCGCTGACCTGCAGGCCATGGCCGACGCGCTCACGGCATTCGTCGCCAAAAGTGCTGCGCAATCGAAGGGCAGGTGAAATGTCCGCTTATCGACAGCCTCCACGTCGCCGCCGCGGCCGCTCAAGATCCTGGTGGCAAGCCATTGGTGCGTCTATGGCAGGGCGCGGCGCGGCGCGACGCCGTCGACCCGAGTGAGGCGCGCCCCGCCGTCGGTCATGCGTGGCCGCTCGGCGCAGGCGGACGCGCCTCGAGCTGGTCGGTCATGAGGTGATCGGCGGCATCGAGCGCCGCGAGGCAATTTGAATGGTCCAACGATCTTTAGGCGCCGCAGAGATCGAGACCGAGCCGCAGTGCGTGGCCCACGCGGACGGCCCCGGCCAAGTCTCCCGACCCGGCGAGCAGTTCCGGCGGCAGTCCCTGCCTCTTCGCGGCCGCCTTCTGCTCGCTGAAGCCGGAGACGAAGCGAACGAGTTCTCCGTCCTCCTGCACATACGTGACCCAATAAGTCCAGCCACGCTGGTGTCGGTGATGATTGGATTCCCCTTCCAACAGCACGTCGCCCGGAAAAAGCTCTTCGTCACCGCGCGGCAGATACAAGCCGGGAATGGACTCCGCCCCGAGTACAGATGATGGCAGCGGCAAGGGTGAACCGCGACGCACAACTTTCGCCCAGTAGCGGCAACGCTTGTCCAGTGGTGCGAGTTGGATCGAGTGTGTGCATTGATTTTCCATGACAGACCTCTCGTCGGGTGTTCGTCATGGGAGAGCGGCACGCGCGCGTGAACTCCCACGAACGAACGTTCGTAAACCCCACATGCGTGGGGCGGGTGTTCACGGCGGCCGTTACCGTGTCACCAGCACGGGCTCCCCAAGTGCCTGCAGGCCATGGGTCCCTCCTCGCCGAAGCAAGGCCGTAATCGTGTGTGCGCTGGCTCTTCGGATTTTATTTCGGCAAACGCAAGTTGTGAGCGTTGGCGCTGCACAATTTGCACGGAAAGTTCATTCACGTGCCTGGCACCGGGTCAGCTTCAGGGAAGATGATGGGGCTACAGGTCGCCTGCTGGGCCTTTCATCACTGCTGTGCACGGTTCCCTGTCGCCGGCGGGCGGCTTCGCCAGTTCGCTGCTGATCCTGCTGCGCGAAGGGCTGGAGGGGATCCTGGCGCTTGCGGTCATCATCGCCTTCGTTGTCAAAACCGGACGCCGCGACGCGCTGCCGTACATCCACGCCGGCTGGATCGCGGCGGTGGCGCTGGGCGGCGCGACGGCTGGTGGCGATGCAGGTGCTGGAGATCTCCGGCGCCAACCGCGAACTGACCGAGGGCGTGGCGGCGCTGCTGGCGGCCGCGATGCTGCTGTACGTCGGCTACTTGGCTGAACGCGCAGGCTGGCAGTCGTTCATCAAGGACCAACTCACGTCGGCGCTGGGCAAGCGCACGCTTGGACCATGGCCGACGTGTCCTTCCTGGGCCGTCTACCGCGAGCTGGTCGAGATCATCCTGTTCTACCAAGCGCCTTTTCGGTGATGTCCGCGCTGCTGGCGGCCCCGGTGTTCGTCGGCCATGGCGTCGCGGCGCTGCAGGAGGCGGGCGTTGTGAAGGCGACGGCCGTCGGCTTGGTCGAATTGCCGCTGCTGGGGATCCACGCCACGGCGCGGAGGGCTCGCCTGGCAGGGGCTGACGCAGACCCTGATCGTTGCCGCGTACCTGTGGCGAAGGCAGCAGGCGCAGGCGCAGCAGGCGCCGCGGCCCGGTTGACGCGCGCCTCACCCCGGCTCGGCTTTCCGGGCGGGGACCCGCTGCGCTCTCGAAAGAATCTTCTGGCATGCCGATTCGACGGCTTCCTTGGTAGCGATTGCTTGGCTCATTTTTGGTGCTCACTGTGACGAGGCAGGCTGCCTGGATGTTCCGGATCGTTGGGCGCTCAAGCGGGCTGTTCGCTCTGAACGCGCTTTCGCGAGATCTGCTTCGCCTTGGCTTTGGCCACTTGCATATCGCGAATTTGCGAGTACGGAGGAAAGGTCACCCCGAAGTCGGTTTTCTCGAGGTACTCCAGCGCCCGCTTCATGGGAAAGGCAGGGCCCTGATCCGCTTCGCCGTAGGAAGTCTGGAGTTCGGTGCCTGTCGAATGGCCGACGTAACGCTGCACCATGTCAGTCGGCATGCCCACGTTCTCGAGCGCCTGCGAACAGTTCGACCTCAAGCTGTGTCCAACTTTCCTACGTTTTTGCCACACGCGTGCCGCCTTGAGCAGCAAGAGTGTGTGGCGCGATGGCTTGCGCCCGTAGCCCGACTTCGGCTCCCAGGTCAGGCCGAAGAACAGCAGGCAAGGGGTGCGTCCGGCGAGCTCCTGCCGTTCTCTGACCCACTCGAGAAACCCAAGCTGGATCAACTGCGGGTGCACGGGGATGATCCGACGGGAGGCGCGATTTTTCAGCCGCCTGAATTCGTCCGGCGTGGCGGCCTTGCTCACCGACCCGGCGGCCTCGTCGTCCTCGTTATCCGGCGCAGTGTCGTTCACGAAGGAAATGCACGGGATGCCGTCTACCTCGACGATGTCGTTGGTGTAGAGCTGGCTGATTTCGCTGACGCGCGCGCCGGTGTACAGGCGCATGGGATCCACCCAGTATTTCCACGGAGCCTTCAGCGCCCCTTCAAGCCAGGCTTCGGACTCGTAGGTTCTGCAAAGCTCCTCGACGCTCAGAGCGACCGCCCCTTTCTTAGGACCAGCGCTTTTGCACTTGGTCGCGCGCGCCTCGGCAGCCTTCAACGTCAGCGAGAACTCATCGAGCAAATCAGCGCTGATCCAGGCTTTCTGCTTCGCGAACTGAATGAAAGGCCACAGCTGGCGCAGCTTCTTCGCGACATTCCCCGGGCCTTGCGGGCGCTGTCGGCCTTCTGCGGCGCGCTTCAGAACTTCCGGCGCCTCGAGGCCATCGTTGCGCTTGCCCTGTCGCGCCGGATACTTTTTCAGAAGATCGTGCAACAGCTCCATATGGGCGCGCTGGAGGTCGGTCAGGCGAATGTCCAACTGTGATGGCGCCGCGCCTATGTCGCGGCGAGCAGTTCCCAGCAGCTCACGGAAGATACGGAAAGTCGGCGCATAGGCGTCCAGCCAGGTCTGAGCCGAAAAGCGCACCCCCGAGGTGGTCCTCCAGTTTTCAATGGCCTCTGACAGCCACTGCGGCCGCGGCACTGCATCGAGCGCTTTGTCCTGAGCGCCCTGCGAAGCGGTCGGCTCGTTTGCCCCGACCGAGAGTGTCTCGGCCGCCGTCGCCGTGGTACGGCTCACGAAAACCGGGGCGCGAGCGGCATCGGCGAACGAAGAGGTCTCAGCCGGGGCGTCGTCGTGGCGCTGCACGATGGTTGCGGCTTCGGCCGCGGCTGCGGCTGCGGCTGCGGCTGCGGCTGCGGCAGGATGCAGCGTCAACGATTGCGGCCCCTGCTGCAAATGCAGCATCACCAGGGGCACCAAGCGCCCGAACAGGTTCAGCGTTCGATCGTCCGCCCCCGGATAGAGCTCTGTACGCAGCGCGCCATCGGCGAACTCGATGAGGAACCCCTGATTGCGGGAGCTAATGGAGGAAGTGGAGGGTGCCAGCATGTCGTTTTTCGTGTTCAAGCTGGTTACCAATTCTGCGAGCATTTTTCGCGCTTTGGGAATAGCGAGGGCTCTTTGACTCGTTTTTGTTGAGCGTTTCACCTCTCGCGGAAGGTCCGGGCGCAGCGCGCGCACGCGCTCAGGAATCACCAGGCGCACGTAGTAGACGCCGTTGGCGCCTCGGGACAGGTGAGCGGCGCCGGGGCGGGGGCGCCAGCGCAGTGCTTGCGTGAGTTCGGCGGGCCCGCCGGCGCTCGTCGTGGGCAGCGAGGGGGGCGGGACGCTGCCGGGCGCCCCAGGGTAAGTGGAGGCTGCTGGCTCGCCGCCGGCGCTCAGTTGGGCGGGCAATGTCCAACAAGGGGCCTGTTCTGGATACATTTCTGGTGCGACTTGGACGAAAAGTTGGACATCTCGTCGAAGTGGCAGCCGGAAAAGAAAAAAGGCCTTGTAGAACAAGGCCTTAGGAGCATTGTGGTGGAGAGGAGGAGGATCGAACTCCCGACCTCCGCATTGCGAACGCGGCGCTCTCCCAGCTGAGCTACCCCCCCACGAAGTTCGCTATTTTAGCCCAAGTCTGCCGCACCGCCGCGGCGGCGCTCCGATTTCCGCCAAAAAACCGCGCCGCGTGCGGCGTGGCCACCGTTGAGCGGGTCACGCCGCCTTGCGCGACGGCTCGCCGAACAGGGTCTCCATCTCGTTGCGGACCTTCCACGCCCGCGTGCTCGTGTCCATCGCCACGTCGGCCCACGTCAGGCTCTGGCCTTTCTTCACCGGACGCACCAGCTTCACGTCGTGCGCCAGGCCCAGCGGCACGCCGCCCATCTTCAGCGACGTGGCGGCCGGCAGCAACTTGCCCCACACGGTGTAGCCGCCTTCGCCGTCGAGCACCTCGCCGGGCTGCAGGTCGCGCTTGGCGGTCGCCACGACGTCGGCGTTCCAGCAGGTGGCGACGCCCGTCGCCTCGCCGCGCAGGGCCACGCTGGCCACCGAGACGCCCACTTCCAGGCCGATCAGGTGCCAGCGCTTGTACAGCGTGAAGTAGCGCCCGCTCGGGTCGGTGTGCGCCTTGTATTCCTCGAAGCAGTTGCGGATGTATTCGGTCTCGCCCTCGACGGTCACCCATACGCCCATGCGGATCTCGTAGGGGATGGCGCGGCCGTCGGCCTCCAGCGAGGAGATCACTTCGACCATGCCCTTGCGCTCCAGCACGCCGCCTTCGCTCACGGGGCGCGTCACGTACGGGATGTCCTCGATGCTGGCCGGCGGGTAAAGCAGGCCGTTGCTCGGCACCTCGAGGCCGGTGGCGTTGGCGACCGCCGTGCTCTCGATCGACGGTTTGGAGCCGTCCAGGAAGCTGTTGAACATCTTCGGGTTGAGGCCGCCGCGCCTGGCCTGCTCCGGCGTCAGCCCCCAGTTGTTCCACACCGTGTCGGGCGTCGACTCGCTGAAATGCGGCAGCCACTTGTGGCCGCGTCCGGCCGCCACCACCGGAAAGCCGCAGGTGCGCGCCCAGTCGACCAGGTCGCAGATCAGCGCCGGCTGGTCACCGAAGGCCAGCGAATAGACGACGCCGGCCTGGGCCGCCTTGCGCGCCAGCAGCGGACCGCAGAACGCGTCGGCCTCCACCGTGACGTTGACCACGTGCTTGCCGTTCGCGAATGCCTCCAGGCAGTGGTCGACGGCCGCAATCGGATGGCCGGTGCACTCCACGATGACGTCGATCGCCGGATGCCGAACCAGCGCCTGCCAGTCCTCGCCGACGTGGGTCGTGCCTTCCGTGATGGCGGCGTCCAGCGAACGGGCCGCCGATTGCTCGGCCTTCCATCCAACGCGCGCCAGGTTGGTCCGTGCGGCATCGGGAGCCAGGTCGGCGATGCCCACGAGATGCACGCCCGGCGTGCGCGGGACCTGCGCCAGGTACATCGAGCCGAACTTGCCGGCGCCGATCAGGCCGACGCGCACGGGCTTGCCTTGCGCGGCACGCTGCTGGAGTTTCGAATGGAGGCTCATGGTGCTTCGTCCTGTTGGCTGGGTGAGCCGGAAACATACCTTAAACCGCGTCGCGCGGCCCCGCCGCCCCGGACCGTGTGCCAAGATAAGGCCATTCCAGGAGCTTATTCATGAGCAGCCAGCACGAGCCGCAATGGCTTGACCGCATGTACAACAACCGAGCACTGGTGCCCGAGCATGCGGAGCATTTCAGGCGCTGGGCCGCCTGGTCGGCCGACGCCATGCGCAGCGAGCAGCGCGAGCTCGACGTGCGCTATGGCGGCGGGCCCAACGAGCACCTGGACATCTTCCCGGCGGCGCAGCAGTCGGGCGCCCCGGTGCTGGTGTTCATCCACGGCGGCTACTGGCGCAGCCTGGACAAGCGCGACCACGCTTTCGTGGCGCCGCCGTTCACGCGCGAAGGCGCGTGTGTCGTCATCCCGAATTACGCGCTGTGCCCCGCCGTCACCGTGCCGCAGATCGTGCTGCAGATGGTGCACGCGCTGGCCTGGACCTGGCGCAACATCCACAAGTTCGGCGGCGACCCGGGGCGCATCACCGTCGTGGGCCATTCGGCCGGCGGCCACCTGGCCGCGATGCTGCTGGCGTGCGACTGGCAGGCGCATGCACGCGACCTGCCGCCGGCGCTGGTGCGGCGGGCGCTGTCGATCTCGGGCCTGTTCGACCTGGAGCCGATCATGCACACGCCGTTCCTGCAACCGGATCTGCAGCTCACCCCCGAGCACGTGCGGCTGGCAAGCCCCGCGCTGCTGCCGCCGCCGGCGCAGGGCACGCTCGCCACGGTCTGCGGCGGCGCCGAGAGCGAGGAGTTCGCGCGCCAGAACCGGCTGATCCGCGACGCGTGGGGCGAACGCGTGGTGCCGGTGTGCGAGGAACTGCCGGGCCTCAACCACTTCAGCGTGCTGGAGGCGCTGGTCGAACCGGGCCACCGCCTGCAGCAGCTCGCGCTGGAGCTGCTGCGAAGTGAGTGAGCCGATGAAGCGGCTTGCGATCCTGCTCCTGGCCGCGTTGTTGCAGGCCTGCGGCGGCGGCGGAGGCGATACGGCGCCGCCGCCGACGGCCGAGGCCTGCACCGTCGCCAACCAGCGCCAGAGCCTGCGCGACTTCATGCAGGAGCAGTACTACTGGTACGCCGACATGCCGGTGCCCGACGAACGGGCGGCGACGATGGATGCCTATTTCCAGTCGATGCTGGTGCGGCCGCTGGACCGCTTCAGCTACAGCCAGCGGACCGAGGACTACCGGCAGGTGTTCACGGAAGGGCGGCGCGTCGGCTACGGCTACACGCTGGCGTGGGCCGACATGGCGCGCACGCAACTGCGGGTGCGCAACGTGGAGCCGCTCAGCCCCGCGGCGCGGGCCGGCCTCGCGCGCGGCGACCGCATCCAGTCGATCGACGGCTACGCGCCGGCCGACATTGCGGCCGGCCTGCTGCCGGCGGTGACCACCCCAGGCGTGCCGCGCACGTTCAACGTGGTCACGGCGGCGGGCCAGTGGAAGCTGCTCACCGCGGCGTCGGAGGAGTACCTCCTGAGTCCGGTGGCGGCGACCAAGGTCTTCGAGGTGCCCGGGCCGGCGGGCGGGGCCAGGGTGGGCTACCTGGCGTATCACCAGTTCGTGACCTACAGCCGCGAACGGCTGCGGGCCGCGTTCGTCGAGTTCGCGCAGGCCGGCGTCGGTGAGCTGATCCTGGACTTGCGCTACAACGGCGGCGGCAGCGTCAATGTGTCGCGCGAGCTGGCCAGCCTGGTGGGCGGTGCGGCGACGGCGAGCAAGCTCTACGCGTTCCTGCGCTTCAACGACAAGCAGGCCGGCAGCACGCAGCGGCTGCTGTTCGACATGCCCGACGCGACGGCCGGCACGGCGCTGGGCGACGGGTTGCGGCGCGTGTTCGTGATCACCGGCGGCGGGACGGCGTCCGCCAGCGAACTCGTGATCAACGGGCTGCAGCCGTTCGTGGACGTCGTGCTGGTGGGCGAGCCGACCTACGGCAAGCCGTACGGCTTCGTGCCGTACGAGCTGTGCGGCACCACGTACCAGGCGGTGCAGTTCGAGACGCTCAATGCCGACGGCGTCGGGGGCTTCACGTCCGGGTTCCCGCCGACCTGCGCGGTGGCGGACGACCTGGACCACCAGCTGGGCGACCCGCAGGAGGCTCGCACCCGTACCGCGCTGAACTACGTGTCGACCGGCAGCTGCGGCGCCCCCGCCGCGCTGCGGGCGCCGAAGCCGCTGCCGCCCGAGACGATCGGCGACCCGTGGCCTCGCGGGATGTTCGTCGAATAGCCGAACATCCGTACGCAGGAAGCCTGCTTACATCAGCAGGTGCTCGCCCGCGTTGTCGCCGCCCAGGATCACGTAGTTCACCTTGCGGATGTCCATCAGCTTGCGCCCGCCGGAATAGCTGATCGAGCTCTGCACGTCTTCTTCCATCTCGCGCAGCGTGTCCGCCAGCTTGCCTTTCACCGGCTCCAGGATCCGCTTGCCCTCGACGTGCTTGTACTCGCCCTTGTTGAAGTCCGACGCGCTGCCGTAGTACTCCTTGTACAGCTTGCCGCCTTCGTCCACGGTCTGGCCCGGCGACTCCTCGTGGCCGGCCAGCATCGAGCCGATCATCACCATCGTCGCGCCGAAGCGGATGCTCTTGGCGATGTCGCCGTGCTCGCGGATGCCGCCGTCGGCGATGATCGGCTTGGTGGCGACGCGGGCGCACCACTTCATCGCCGACAACTGCCAGCCGCCGGTGCCGAAGCCGGTCTTCATGCGCGTGATGCACACCTTGCCGGGGCCGATGCCGACCTTGGTGGCGTCCGCGCCCCAGTTCTCCAGGTCGATGATCGCCTCGGGCGTGCCCACGTTGCCGGCGATGACGAAGGTCGCCGGCAGCTTCTCCTTGAGATGCGCGATCATGTTCTTCACCGTGTCGGCGTGGCCGTGCGCGATGTCGATGGTGACGTACTCGGGCACGAGCCCTTCGGCGGCCAGCCGGTCGACCGTCTCGTAGTCCGCCGGCTTGACGCCCAGCGAGATCGAGGCGTAGACGCCCTCGGCCTTCATCTGGCGGACGAACTTCACGTTGTCCAGGTCGAAGCGGTGCATCACGTAGAAGTAGCCGTTGCGTGCGAGCCAGAGGCAGATCTGCTCGTTCACCACGGTCTTCATGTTGGCCGGCACGACCGGGATGCGGAAGCTGCGCCCGCCCAGTTCGACGCTGGCGTCGCACTCGGAGCGGCTGGTCACGCGGCACTTGCGCGGCAGCAGCAATACTTTGTCGTAGTCGAAGATTTCCATTCCAGGCTCCAGAAAGCTGTTGAGAGAACAGGTGAGCGCTTGGACTTCAGACCCGGTGTCCGTCCACCGCCACCGGAGGCGGCGGAAACAAAAAACCGGGCCGCAAATGCTTGGGCCCGGTGATTGATTCTATCCGTGCCGCCCGGCGGCGGCCGGGCCGGCCGGATTTCCCCGCCGGGGCATGTGGATCGGGACGCGGGTAGGTCTCATTGACATCCTGTTACCCGCCATTTACAAGCTCTCCTGGTTCTCACCGTCCGGCGGCCGCCGCGAGGCGTGCCCGGGCTGCTGGGTTCCTCCCACGGCGCACCTGCGCCTCCGAGCGAAGCAGTCGGCTTCGCCGCCGGCCGAGGCGGCGCGAGGAGAAACCCATGAACTTCCGTGCAGTCCTGCGTGTGCTGGCCGTATCCGCCGTCCTGGCCAGCGGCTGCGGCGGCGGCTCGAGTGAACATCCCTTGCTGGCATCCCCCAAGGGCTCCGGCAGCGACCTCAACGCGCAGGCGAGCGCCTTCCGGGCCGCGTTGCAGCCGCGAGCGCCGAGCCGGGCCGATGCCGGCGCCGCCGAGCCCTTGGCGGCGGACCAAGTGCTGGACTGGGCTGAGTCGATGTATCCGTCGCTGTTCCCCAGCCGCGAGGACACGCGGACCCTGGAGCAGTACCAGTACCGTTACTACCCCGGCACCGACCTGTACATCGGCATCGCCGACGGCATCGTCTACCTGCTGGGCAGGGACTACACCGCAGGACGCGTGACGGCGGTCGCGGCCGTGGCGGATTTCGCAGCGCGCATCTCACGCTGCGACCAGGCGGCGAAGGTCGACGCGCGCGGCAACGCCGTCCTGCCGACCGAGGCCTTCGAGGTCGGAGCGCCCGAATCGGTGGACGCCGACCTCGGTTCGCTGGCGGCCCTCTATCCGGACCTCGACACGACCACCGACGCCTTCTATCCCAGCCTGCCGTGCGAGCCGTCGATCGGCGGGACGTTGCCGGCGGAGGAGGCGCCGGACGCTGACACCGTGGCGGCGGAGGAGTTCGTGGCCAAGTACGAGGACAACGAGGGCCGCGCCCTGCTCGACACGCTGCTGGCCGCGCCGCGCCCGGGCCTGGAGGCGCTGCCGTCGTTTTCCATGGGCGACTGCTTCCAGCGCACCGAGGGCACGGCCGGCTCGCCGGGCACCCGCAAGCAGGTCGACTGCAACGACGCGTCGTTCCTGGACTCGGCGATGCCGTTCGAGGGCCGCGACATCATCTACGTCCATGGCCTGCAGACCAGCCATCTCTTCGATCGCATCGGCAACCCGACGGGTTCGGCCAGCAAGACCTGGCCGGCCGATGCCGCCGAGTTCGTCAACAGCAGCGGCTATTTCCGCGCCGAGGCCGAGAAGTACTGGACGGCGCACCTGGTGGAGCACCTCTCGGCGCCGGTGCCGGCCGGCTCGCCGAGTCCCTGGCCGGGCACCGGCTGGCAGTGGACGTCCGCGGACGCGGCGCCGGTCTACGTTCCCAAGGCCAACCGCTACCTGGTCGTCGCCTGGTCCAGCAACCAGACCATCGAGTACGCGCAACATGCGCTGCTGACCCAGATCCAGCAGGCCATGGCCAGCAACCTGAACGTGGTCACGCCGCCCACCTATCCGGCCGGCCACGTGCGCCCGTTCTGCGCCAACGGCTGCATTCTCATCGGCCATTCCACCGGGCCGCTCGTCACGAGCAGTGCGATGGGCCGGGCGCGCGCCGGCGACTTCGGTCCCGGCGGAGAACTGATCGCGCGCCGCATGGTGGCCCATGTGTCGCTGGCGGGCGCGATTTCGGGCAGCCGCATCGCGACCGTCGGCATGGCCGTGGCCACCGTCGGCGCGCCGATTGCAGCCGCCTCCAACGTGCTGTGCCCGCTGGTCGACGAACTGTTCGGGACCTCCAACACCTGCAACGCCGACCTCTCCTTCGTCGCCGGCAGCATCCTGCGCGACCTGATTCCGGCCGTGGCGCAGGGCGTGTGGGGACGCGACGTCGAGAACTCGCCGGTGCCCACGGTGACGCTGGCGGGCGGCCATCCCCGCGGCAACCAGGCGGCGGGCCTGACCCAGTGGTTCCTGCCCGGGCTCGATGACGGCGTGGTCACGATGAACTCGGCCTGCGGCAATCCCAACCCGGTGTTTCCCAACATCTCGGCGCCCAGCGGCCTGTCCGTTTCGCAGCTGGTGAAGGCGTTCGAATTCTCCGACTGGCTGCCGCGGCTGGTCCGCGGCACCAAGCTGTGGGTGAGCCAGAAACACCTGATGCTGCCGGGCGTGCAGCCGTCCTACCTCGCCGGCGGGTGCACGCCATACCTGTCGCCGTCCGGGATGGTGATGCCGGTCGCGAACGCGTTCGGCGGCACGGCGCTGGACGCGCGCCGGCGCTACGCCAACCACTACTCGTTCATCCAGAGCCTGGCCGAGCATTCCTACGACGGCGGCGGCAGCCCGATCCCCAGCTTGTGGCCCAGTTACACGGGCGGCGCGGCGTCCGACTTGCGCCAGTACGCGCCCTTGAACGCGACCGGCACGACGGCGGTGTCGGGAATCAACGTGGAGGAGAGCCGCGTGGTCACCGACGCCGGGATCTATGCCGTCACGCTGGATGCGCACGGCACCCGCCTGGCCAAGCCGGTCGACATGCGGGTGGTGGAGCGCGGCAAGCGCATCAGCTTCCACATGCCGTTCAACATCGGCAACTGCGTGCGCCAGGGCGCCTTCAGGTTCTACTGCAAGCGCTGGATCTGGAAGCGCACCTACCACCTCGCCGACAAGTGGGAGCAGAAGCAGAGCAGCCACTACGCATACGAGTTCGTCGCACGGCGGTAGCGCTCAGCGGCCGGCGCAGCGCGACTGCGCGATGCCCCTGATCCGGCCGCGGGCGTCTTCCAGCAGGCCGACCACCCGCAGCCGCTCCGGCCGCGCGCCCTCCGGAATGCTCATGGGGCGCGCTGTGGACGGCCGCTCGCCGCGCGCCGGGTCCCAGGACACGTGCAACACGTTGCGCACCACGTTGCGGGCCACCGGCGACCGCTCGCCGCCGGGGGGAAGCGCCTCGACCAGCAGCAGCCACGCGCGCCAGGGACCGGGGGCGGTCTCGCGCAGTTCGATCGAGGTGCCGATGTAGCCGTTGAACGCCAGTCCGTGGGCCACCCGCAGCGCCAGCGGCCGGCCGCTGCGCGGCCGGTGCCAGTCCTGGCTGTGGGCCGGAACGTCCTGGCCCAGGGCCTGGAGCCGGGCCAGGGCCTCGTCGCGGGCGGCGGCGGACAGCGGCGCGTCGTCCCCGCGCCGGCCGGGGACGATCCAGTCCAGCACCAGCTCGCCGCGGCCGGGCTCGGCCGTCTTCACGTCGGTCCAGCAGCCGTCGCAATCTGCATTGATGAACCGTTCCAGCAGTGCGGCCGCCGGCGGCTGCCCGTCGCTGGAGCAGGCCGGCTGGGCGGCCGCGGCCGCAGCCAGCGCCAGCAGCGCCGCGATGATCGCGGGACGGGACAAATCCTTCATGGTGGCTTCCTACAATGCCGTATGTTCCCAGAAGCCGACGCGGTCTCGCCGCTGTTACACAACCTCAACCCCGAGCAGCGCGCGGCGGTCACCTTGCCGAACGAGCACGCGCTGATCCTGGCCGGCGCCGGCTCCGGCAAGACCCGCGTCCTCACCACCCGCATCGCCTGGCTGCTGTCGACGGGGCAGGTCTCGCCCGGCGGCGTGCTGGCCGTCACCTTCACCAACAAGGCGGCGCGCGAGATGATGACGCGGCTGCAGGCGATGCTGCCGCTGAACGTGCGCGGCATGTGGATCGGTACCTTCCACGGCCTGTGCAACCGCTTCCTGCGGGCCCACTACAAGCTGGCCAACCTGCCGCAGGGCTTCCAGATCCTGGACACCCAGGACCAGCTCTCCGCCATCAAGCGGCTGATGAAGCAGTTCAACATCGACGACGAGCGCTTCCCCGCCAAGCAGACGCAGTGGTTCATCGCCGGATGCAAGGAGGACGGGCTGCGGCCCAACATGGTCGAGGTGCACGGCGAGGACGATCGCAAGAAGGTCGAGATCTACCAGCTCTACGAGGAGCAGTGCCAGCGCGAAGGCGTGGTCGACTTCGGCGAGCTGATGCTGCGCAGCTACGAGCTGCTGCAGGGCAACGATCCGATCCGCGACCACTACCAGCGGCGCTTCCGGCACATCCTGATCGACGAGTTCCAGGACACCAACAAGCTGCAGTACGCCTGGATCAAGATGTTCGCGCAGCCGCGCGACGGGTCGCCCGGCGCCCAGCCGAATTCCGTGTTCGCGGTGGGTGACGACGACCAGAGCATCTATGCGTTCCGCGGCGCCCGCGTCGGCAACATGGCCGACTTCGTGCGCGAGTTCCAGGTCGCGCACCAGATCAAGCTGGAGCGCAACTACCGCAGCTACAGCAACATCCTGGATTCGGCCAACGAGCTGATCAGCCACAACCGCAACCGCCTCGGCAAGAACCTGCGCACCGACCAGGGCGCCGGCGAGCCGGTGCGGGTCTACGAGGCGCCCACCGACCTGGCCGAGGCGCAGTGGATCGTCGAGGAGATCCGGCACCTGGTGCGCGGCGACGGGCCCGAGGGAGGTTTCGACCGGAAGGAGATCGCGATCCTGTATCGCAGCAACGCGCAGAGCCGGGTGATCGAGACGGGCCTGTTCAACGCCGCGGTGCCGTACCGGGTCTACGGCGGCCTGCGCTTCTTCGAGCGGGCCGAGATCAAGCACGCGCTGGCCTACCTGCGCGTGCTGGAGAACCCGAGCGACGACACCAGTTTCCTGCGCATCGTCAACTTCCCGCCGCGCGGCATCGGCACGCGCAGCATCGAGCAGTTGCAGGACGCCGCGCGGGCCGCCGGCTGCTCGCTGCACGACGCGGTGAGCGCCACCACCGGCAAGGCGGGCGCCAACCTCACGGCGTTCGTCGCGAAGATCGACGTGCTGCGCGAACGCACCATCGACCTCACGCTGCGCGAGATCATCGAGCTGGTGCTGCAGGAGTCGGGGCTCGTCGAACACTACAAGGCCGAGCGCGAAGGCGCCGACCGGGTCGAGAACCTGCAGGAACTGGTGAACGCCGCCGAGAGCTTCGTCAGCCAGGAAGGGTTCGGCCGCGACGCGGTGGCGCTGCCGGTGGACGAGCTGTCCCCGGGCATGTTGCGCCAGTCGCCGGCCAGCCAGGGCCTGGATCCGAGCCAGCCCGAGATCAACGAACCGGCGCCCGACTACGTGCCGCCGGACGCCGAGACCGGCGAGACGCTGTCGCCGCTGGCCGCGTTCCTGACCCATGCAGCGCTCGAATCGGGCGACAACCAGGCCGAGGCCGGGCAGGATGCAATCCAGCTGATGACGGTGCACTCGGCCAAGGGCCTCGAGTTCGACTGCGTCTTCATCAGCGGCCTGGAGGAGGGCCTGTTCCCGCACGAGAACTCGCTGTCCGACCCGGCCGGGCTGGAGGAGGAGCGGCGCCTGATGTACGTGGCGATCACGCGGGCGCGCAAGCGCCTGTACCTGAGCCACTCGCAGACGCGGCTGCTGCACGGCCAGACCCGCTACAACGTGCGCAGCCGCTTCTTCGACGAGCTGCCGGAAGGCGCGCTGAAGTGGCTGACGCCCAAGCACCAGACCTTCGGCGGCTCCGCGTTCGGCTACGGCGCGGGATACCCGACGACGCGCGGCGGCAGTTACGGCGGCGGGTTCCAGCGCGAGTCGATCGCCAGCCCGCCGGTGCCGGCGCAGAAGGCGGCGCCCTCGCATGGACTCAAGCAAGGCATGAAGGTGTTCCACACCAAGTTCGGCGAGGGCACGGTACTGTCGATCGAAGGGCAGGGCGACGACGCGCGGGCGCAGATCAACTTCCCCCGCCACGGCATCAAGTGGCTGGCGCTGGCGGTGGCGAAACTGACGCCGGTGCCTTGATGCTCAAATCCAGCAGCCGGACGCAGAGCGTCCGGCTGCTGGGTCAGGACCCGCGATCCTGAAGCAGCTTCAGCAACCGTTCCAGCGCCCGGTCGCGGATCTCGTGGCGCCGCAGTTCCTCGTGCGTGCGGTGGGCATAGTCCAGCGTCGTGCCGTAGATGCCGCTGGCCTCGGCGAAGATCCGCCGGTATTCCGCCTCCGTCAGCAGCCCGGTGTGGCTGGGACTCTTGCGCGAGAGGGTGAACGCCAGCGCCCGCACCGGCCCATGGCTGGTCTGGCAGGCGAGCCACCGCGGATCGTAGGTCGCCAGCGGCATCTCGCGCGGCCAGAGCTGGCGCAGCACGGCCTCGCCCTGTTCCCTGGGTACGCGGAACACCATCCCATGGCACGACCCGCCGGACAGCAGCGCGAAGACCAGTCCTGGCCGCTGCGCCGTGCCGCGATTGATGCGGCTCCACATCTTGAGCGCGCGGTGCCAGCCGTGCACCTTGGCGCGCCGCTGCTCGGCGAACTCGAAGCCCGGCCGCCAGATCAGCGAGCCATAGCCGAAGATCCACAGGTCGCCGGCGCCGCCCCACTCCTGCAGGACCTTCTCCAGCAGCGCGGCGGGATCGCGCAGCGGCTTCGGCGGCTCGCTCGTCATGCTCATGCCCAAACTGTAGCGCCAGCTCTGGCTCGAATGCCTTCAGGTGGTAACGGCGCGGTCCGCGCGAGCGCGCCTTCACGTAGCATGGGCTGCCGCGAGTCCGCGATTCCTGCTGTCTGCCGATGAGCCTTCACCCTGTCGTGGCGCGCGTGACCGAGCGCATGCGCCAGCGCAGCGCCGCCACCCGCGGCGATTACCTCCAACGCGTCGACGCGGCCGCCGCCCGCGAGCGCAGCGCCGACCGGATGGGATGCGCCAACGTGGCCCATGCGTTCGCGGCGCTGCCGGGCCGGGACAAGTTCCGCGTGGTCGCCGAGCGCGTGCCCAACATCGGCATCGTCACGTCGTACAACGACATGTTGTCCGCGCACGCGCCGTTCGCCTCCTATCCCGACATCATCAAGGACGAGGCACGACAGCGCGGCGCGACCGCGCAGGTGGCCGGCGGTGTCCCGGCGATGTGCGACGGCGTCACGCAGGGCCTGCCCGGGATGGAGCTGAGCCTGTTCTCGCGCGACGTGATTGCGCAGGCCACGGCCGTGGCGCTGAGCCACGACGTCTTCGACGCGGCGCTGCTGCTGGGCATCTGCGACAAGATCGTGCCGGGACTCATGATCGGCGTGCTGCATTTCGGCCACCTGCCGGCGGTGTTCGTGCCCGGCGGGCCGATGGCCAGCGGGCTGTCCAACAGCGAGAAGGCGAAGGTGCGCGAGCAGGCGGCCCAGGGGCTCGTCGGGCGCGCGGAACTGCTGGGCGCCGAGTCGCGCGCCTACCACTCGCCGGGCACCTGCACCTTCTACGGCACGGCCAACAGCAACCAGATGCTGATGGAGGCGATGGGCCTGCACGTGCCTGGCACGGCCTTCGTGAATCCGGGCGGCGAATTGCGCGAGCAGCTCACGCGCGAGGCGGTGCGCACGGCGCTGTCCATTGCCAAGGGGCGGCGCCACACGCCGGTGGGCCGGCTGGTCGACGAGCGGGCAATCGTCAACGCGATGGCCGCGCTGCTGGCCACCGGCGGTTCCACCAACCACCTGATCCACTGGGTCGCCGTGGCGCGCGCCGCCGGCATCACCATCGACTGGGACGACTTCGCACAGCTGTCGGCCGTGGTGCCGCTGCTGGCCCGCGTCTATCCGAACGGCAGCGCCGACGTCAACCAGTTCCAGGCCGCCGGCGGGCCTGGCTTCGTGATCCGCGAACTGCTCGATGCGGGCCTGATGCACGAGGACGTGCTGACGGTGCGCGAGGGCGGCATCCGGGAGTTCACCTGCGAACCGGCGCTGGCGCCAGCCCTCACCCCAGCCCTCTCCCAGGGGGAGAGGGAGCAACACGGGCAGGGGCGTTCAGCCCCTCCCTCGCCGACGGAGGGGGAGGAACACGGGCAGGGGCGTTCACTCCCTCCCCCGCTGGGGGAGGGTGGGGGTGGGGGCATCGTGTGGCACGACATCGGGCCATCGCGCGATCCGCAGGTGGTGCGCCCCACCAGCGAGCCGTTCAGCCGCACCGGCGGCCTGAAGCTGCTCACCGGCAACCTCGGCCGCAGCGTGATCAAGGTGTCGGCGGTGCCCGCCGACCGCCATCTGGTCGAAGCGCCGGCCCGCGTCTTCGACGGCCAGGAGGCACTCCTTGCCGCCTTCAAGGCGGGCGAACTCGAGTGCGACGTCGTCTGTGTCGTCCGCTGGCAGGGGCCGCGGGCCAACGGCATGCCGGAGCTGCACAAGTTGACCCCGCCGCTCGCGGTGCTGCAGGGCCGCGGGTTTCGCGTGGCGCTGGTGACCGACGGCCGCATGAGCGGCGCCTCGGGCAAGGTGCCGGCGGCGATCCACGTCTGCCCGGAAGCCTCGGCTGGCGGGCCGCTGGCGAAACTGCGCGACGGCGACGTCGTGCGGCTGGACGCCGACGCCGGTGTCCTGCAGGCACTGGTGACCGACGCGGAATGGTCGGCGCGCGAGGCTGCGACAATGCCGCAGGCGCTGCGGCAGGCCGATGGCCATGGAACCGGACGCGAATTGTTCGCCTCCTTCCGCCGCAACGCACTGTCCGCTGAGGAAGGTGCCTGTACATGGCTGTGAAACTGACGTCGCTGGAGGTGATGGGCGACGCGCCGGTGATTCCGGTGATCGTGCTGACCGAGGTCGCCCACGCGGTGCCGCTGGCGCGGGCGCTGGTCGAAGGTGGGATCCGCATGCTGGAGGTCACGCTGCGCACGCCGGTGGCGCTGGCCTGCATCGAGGCCATGGCCAGGGAAGTGCCGGAGGCGGTCGTCGGTGCCGGCACGGTGCGCAGCGCCGCCGATGCGCAGGCCGCCGCGATGGCCGGCGCACGCTTTGCCGTGAGCCCCGGCTACACCCAGTCGGTTGGCAAGGCCTGCCACGACCTGGAACTGCCGCTGCTGCCCGGCGTGGCCACCGGCAGCGAGATCATGGCGGCGCAGGAGGACGGCTACACCGCGCTGAAGTTCTTCCCGGCGCTGCAGGCCGGCGGCGTCGCCATGCTCAAGGCCTGGCAAGGGCCGTTCGGCGACGTGAAGTTCTGTCCCACCGGCGGCATCACGGGCGGCAATGCCGGCGATTTCCTGCGCCTGCCGAACGTCGTGTGCGTCGGGGGTTCCTGGCTCACGCCGCCGGAAGTGGTCGCGCGCGGCGACTGGGCGCACATCACGCAGCTGGCCAGGCAGGCTGCCGCGGTGCACCGCCACGGGTGACGCCGCTCAGGCGTCGCGCTGGATCAGCTCGATCTTGTAGCCGTCCGGATCGGTGACGAACGCGATCACCGTGTTGCCGCCCTTGACCGGGCCCGGCTCGCGCGTGATGGCGCCGCCGGCGGCGCGGATCTTCTCGCACGCGGCATAGGCATCCGGCACGCCCAGCGCGATGTGGCCGTAGGCCGTGCCCAGGTCGTACTTGTCGACGCCGTAGTTGTAGGTGAGCTCGATCTCGGCCTGCTCCGGATTGCTGCCGTAGCCGACGAACGCCAGCGAATACTTCTGCTCCGGGCGGTCGGTCGTGCGCAGCAGCTTCATGCCGAGCACGCGGGTGTAGAAGTCGATCGAGCGCTGCAGGTCGCCCACGCGCAGCATGGTGTGGAGGAGTCTCATGCGCGGGATTATCGCGCCGGGGGCAGGTCGAACACCAGGCAGGTGGTGGTTGCGTGCGCGTACAGCGTGCCGTCCGGGCCGAACAGCCGCCCCTCGGCGGTGGCGAGCTGGCGCCCGCAGTGGATCACCTTGCCTTCGGCCCGCACGCGCGGGGCCTTGGGGCCGATGGCGCGGACCAGGTTGACGCCCAGTTCCGCCGTCGTGTAGGCGCGGCCCGGCGGCAGCATGGTATGGACAGCGCAGCCCAGCGCGGAGTCGAGCAGCGTCGCGTACCAGCCGCCGTGCACGGTCCCCATCGGGTTGAAGTGCGCCGGGCCGGGCGTGCCCTGGAACAGGGCGCGGCCCTCGTCCGCTTCCAGAAGCATGAAGTCCAGCGTCCTGGCGATCGTCGCGTACGGCAGTTCTCCGGCCAGCATCGCGCGCATCAGGTCCAGCCCGCCGCGGCCCGCGACCTGGGCCGCGGTCGCCACGCCGGGCCCGGCGCCGGCCTCGTAGCGGGCGCCTTGTTCGCGTTCCTGGGCAAGCCAGGCCTCCAGCTGGTTCATGGTCGTCATGGTGGATCGTGAAGAGTTGCAGTTGCAAGAGTTGCAGCTACAATAATCGCGATGGACCACACCGTCAAGCCCCAGGGCTGCACCAATCTCAAGCTGCGCCAGCTGATGCGCCGGGTGGCGCAGCACTATGACGGCGAGCTCGGCAAGACAGGGCTCAAGACGACGCAGTATTCGCTGCTGTCGTACGTCGTCAAGCTGGGGCCGATCCGCCCCGGCGATCTTGCGCGGGCGATGAAGGTCGACGCCTCGACGCTCACCCGCAACCTGCGGCCGCTGGTCGACGCCGGCTGGCTCGAGCTGGGCCCCGGCGCCGACGGCCGCAGCCGGCTCGTCACGGCGACCGACGCCGGGCGCGAGAAGCGGCGGGAGGCGCAGCGCCGCTGGCGCGTGGCCCAGGAGGGCATCAACATGGTGCTCGGCGTGCCGCGCGTGACGGCCTTGCACGCGCTGATCGACGAATGCCTGGATCTGCTGTCACCCGCTCCCGGAGAAGCCCATGAAGAGTGATGCCGCGCCACGCCAGGCCCTGCCGTTCCTGGTCGTCCTCGCGGCGGCCGCGGGCGTCTTCGCCCTGACGATGGGAACGCGCCAGACCATGGGGCTGTTCGTCTCGCCCCTGAACACCGCGACCGGGCTGGGCGTCGGCAGCATCAGCCTGGCCTTCGCGTTCGGCCAGCTTTGGTGGGGCCTCACGCAGCCTTTCGCCGGGGCGATGGCGGACCGGGTCGGTGCCGGCCGGGTGCTCTTCGCGGGCGTGGCGCTGGTCGCGCTGGGGACCGTGATCACGCCGTTCATGACCAGCACCGCGGGGCTGATCCTCGCCGTGGGCGTGCTGGCCGCGGGCGGCGCCGGCATGGCGGGACCGGCCGTGCTGATGGCGGCCACCACCCGGCTGGTCCCGCCCCAGCGCCGGGGGCTCGCGACCGGCGTCGTGAACGCCGGTGGCTCCTTCGGCCAGTTCGTGATGGCGCCGCTTGCGGCCGCGCTGATGGGCGCTTTCGGCTGGAGCGCCGCCATGCAGATCCTCGGCGTGCTGGTGCTGCTGTGCCTGCCGGCCGCCTTCGTGTTGCGCGGCAGCCCGATGGAGCACGGCGCGGCTGCCCAGGCACCGGTCGGCACGCGCGAGGCGATCCGCACCGCGCTGCGGCACCCCAGCTACCTGATGCTGTCGGCGGGCTTTTTCGTGTGTGGCTTCCATGTGGCCTTCCTTGCGACCCACCTGCCCGGCGTGATCGCCTCCTGCGGCCTGCCAACGCAGTGGGCCGGCTGGGCGCTCGCGATGATCGGCCTGTTCAACATCGCCGGCAGCATCGCCATGGGCTGGGCCGTGGGCCGCTGGCGCATGAAGTCGCTGCTGTCGCTGGTCTATGCGGCGCGCGGCCTGGCGGTGCTGGCGTTCCTGTTCGCGCCGAAGACCGGTCCCATCGTGCTGCTGTTCGCGGCGGTGATGGGCGCGACCTTCCTGTCCACGGTGCCGCCGACGGCCGGGCTCGTGGCGCGCTTCTTCGGCCCGGCCAACATGGCGACACTGTTCGGCATCGTCATGCTCGCGCACCAGGTGGGCGGGTTCCTGGGCGCGTGGCTGGGCGGCAAGGTGTTCGACGCCACCGGCTCCTATGACTGGGTCTGGTACGTCGACATCGTGCTGGCCGCGGGCGCGGCGCTCGTCCATCTCCCCATCCGGGAAGCTGCCGTGCCGCGGGCCGCACCGGCGGTGTCGCTGCGCGCCTGACCGGCCGCGCCGCGCCCCCCGCGTAAGCATCCGCGATCTTCGAAACTCTCGTGCCGTCCGGCACACGGCCCGTCACGCGCAACCCATAATTTCCTGCTCGCAATTCACCGGCAGGCAGGACGCATCATGGCTGTTGAGCACTCCGCCTCGGACGATGCGGCCGCCGGGGACAGCCGCTCGTGGCTGGTGCGGGCGTGGCGGTCGCGCTGGTTCTGGCTGCTGTGGGTGCTGGCGGCGTGCACCTTGCTGGGGCTGTCCGAAACGCTGTGGCTCTGGCATTCCTGGCCGGTGCGCGAACTGCTCGACACGGACGTGGCCGGCGGAGGCTTGCCGTGAAGCTGGCATGGCTCGCGCGGGGCGTGGCCATCGCGCTGCTGGCGGCCTGGGCGCTGGGACTGGCGACGGCGGCGGTCCATCTGGCTGCTTGGGACCGCGAGCTGGTGCAGGTGCTGCTGCAGATCCGGGCGGACCGGGCCTTCCGGGTGCGCATGGCCGAACGGCGCGAGCCGATTCCGCGCGAGTGGTACCGCAGCAAGGCGCTGGCCCTGCTGGCCGCCGGCGACCGGCTGCACGACGACGGCCGGTGGACCGTGTTCATGCCGGGCGCCTGGCCCCGCTTCGACGACCTGCGCGAACGGCTTGCGCAGCGCATCGAGCGCGAATTCAGCGAGATTGCCGTCGACACCATCCGCCGCGAGCTGGACGAGCGGGCCGGGCAACTGTCCGGCGTCGCGCGTCATCCCGCGACCGGTGAACTGCTCACGGCTGGTGGCTGCGCCGCGCCGGCACTCGCGCCGAGCTTCTTCCAGCCCGGGGCGCGCGGCGATGAACTGCCGGAGCTGCGCAGTGTCCTCGCGCACCTCGACCAGATCGAGCAACTCGACCGCGCCGTGCAGGCGCTGGAGGAACTGCAGTCGCCCGGCAGCGGGGACGGCGCCGAGCCGCTGCGGCTGCTGGTGCGGTACGCGCTGGCCGCGGAGCCGCCGGAACGCCTGTCGCACAGCGCCGCGCGGGTGCGGCAGGTGCTGCGCCCGTCCGAGCGGCCGCAGCACGGTCTGCGCACGGCACGGCTGCAGCAGGCGGTGCGCTGCAGCCTCGCCAGGCGCATGGCGCTGCTCGACGCGCGCGTGTTCGAGCGCAACGATCTGCTGGCGAGCGAGCAGCAACTGGCACCGCACCTGGCCGCGTTCCTGCGGCCGGGGGCGGGGCGTCTTCCGGCACAGACGCTGGAGCGCTGGCATGCGATGGTCGCCTTGATCGGCGAACAGGAACGCCTGCTCGATGCCGGCGACAGCGGCTGGCTGGGCGGCGCCAGCCGCGGTCTCGGCCCGGCGCACGACGCGGCGCTCGCCCGGGTGGCCCGGATCGGCCTGCTGGGCAGCGAAACCGTGCAGCAGCTGAGCCAGCAGTCGGGCCGGGCTTTGCAGCGATTGCGCGGCCGGCTGGCGACATCGCTCGGTGCCGGTCTCGAGCCGGCACTGGTCTGGCGCGAAGGCGAGGGCCGCTACGTGCTGTCGCCGCAGCGCCTGGTCCTGCGCGACCGGCTGGCGGCGCTGCTGCAGGAGCCGTACATGGCGATGCCGGGGGACGCTGCCTTTCCCGATGCGCCGCCGGGCGCGATCAGGTGGGACCTGCAGCGGCTGGCCGGCGCGCTGGAGCTCGCGCAGGCGCGGCGCCGGTTCCGGGCCGAGCACCTGCCGCGATTCCCGGCCGGCGCACGCAGCGGGATCGCGCAGGCGGTGGACCGCCAGTTCGCCCGGCACGTCGAGCACGCCGCGGCGCAGGCGCTGGTGACGGCGAGCGCCGACGCCCCGCCGGACCTCGCGGCGTGGGGCGCGCAGCAGCAGCTGGTCGCCCGGGTCGAGTCGCTGCTGGTGCAGCTCGGCGCTCGCGACCGCGCGCACCTGCTGCGGATGCTCGTGACCGGCGATCTCGTGGCCCGCCTGGGCGTCGCCGAGCAGGCGCTCGCCCGGTCGGACTTCGCCTCGCCGCGGCTGCAGGACTTCGGCTGGTGGACCGGTGAAGGCTCGCCGCTGCTGGCGGCATTGGGCGCGATGGACGGGCTCACGCTGCGCCACGTCCTGGCGCCGCAGGTGAGCCGGCTGGAGGCGGCCGTGCGCCAGGTGGCCCCGCTGCTGGCGGCGGCGGGGACGTTCGCCGGCGAGCCGGCCGTGCAGCGCTGGCAGGCGGCCGCCGCGGACCTCGAGCGCTACCGGGGCGGGCGGGGCGACGGCAGCCTGGCCGCCCTGGAGCGCACGCTGGTGTCCCTGGGGCCGGAGTTGACCGCCGCGAACTGCCTGGACAAGCTCGCCGCCTGGCCGCCACCGGTGGGCGCCGATCCGTTCGCGCAGCGCCATCGCCAGTTGCGCGACGGCTTGCGCCAGCGCTGCGGCCAACTGCGCAGCGCCCCGCGCCCCGGCCAGGTCCCAGAGCCCGCCGCCGCCGCCGCCTGGCCGTTCGGTTGAGATAGCGCAGCAGCGTCCGCCCCCGGTTTGGTATCGTCGGCGTTTCCTTCGTCTTCCCTCGAGGCTTTCTCCCATGAAACTCCTGAAGTTCGCCGGCGCCCTGCTGGCCGCGGCCATGCTGCTCGCCGGCTGCAAGGACGCAGCCGCCCCGGCCGAGCCCGCTGCGGCCCCGGCCGCCAAGACGCCGGTCACCACGGCCGCGATCGAAGCCGAAGCCAAGGGCTTCGTCGTCGGCACGCCGATGGCCACGCGCACCGTGTACGTTTTCTTCGACCCGCAGTGCCCGCATTGCGCCGTGCTCTGGCAGCAGGCCAAGCCGCTGAAGAACCAGGCCAAGTTCGTCTGGATCCCGGTGGCGTTCAGCGGCGCCACGGGCATGGCGCAAGGCGCCACCATCCTGGCCGCGTCCGACCCGGTGGCGAAGATGGAAGAGAACGAGGCGTCGATCCTGGCCAAGACCGGCGGCATCACGGCCGCCAGCGGCGTCGACGCCCAGAAGGAGCAGGTCAAGAAGAACACCGATCTGCTCACGCGCATGGGATTCGCGTCGGTGCCCTCGATCGTCGCACTGCACGCGCAGACCGGCCAGCTGGTGACGGCCGAAGGTTCGATGCCGACGGCGGAACTGGCGGCCCGCCTGGGGCTGCAGGCGCCGGCACAGTAGAGCCGCGCCGCGGGTCTCCAGTCCGCGCCGTTCAGCGGGACGGACTGGAGGTCACTCCCATCGACGTAAAGAACTCGGGGTCCAGCCGCGTGTTGTGCCAGCGGGGGCCGCGGTCGCCGGTCAGCGCCTGGCAGCGCGCGATGATCGCGTCGATCAGGTCTTCCTGCGCGTCGCGCAACGCGCGGTACTCGGGGTCGCGCTCGTAGGACACCCAGGCGCCCGGTTCGCTCAGGCGCAGCAGCTTCTGCTCCCAGAGGTGGCGCATCAGCTCGCTGTCGGCCCGCAGCAGTCGCAGCATGCTCTGTGCCAGCTGCGGAAAGTGCGCCTGTGCGATTGTCCGGGCGTCGCGCAGCGCCTGCGCGGGCGTGAGCTCTTCGGCCTCGCCGGTCGGCGGCGGCTCGCCACGGAGCGATTCGACCCAGGCCGAATAGGCCTTGAGCTCGTGTATCAGCTGGCCCCCGCGCTCGCGGCGCTGTCGCCGCCGGCGCCGGATGCGCTGGATCAGCGTGTGCAGCACGGCCACCACCACGGCGAAGACTGGCAGCAGCAGCAAGGGGGAGGTCAGGAGCTCGTTCACTCCCCGATCTTGGCGGCGCGCCCGGCGCGGCACGGCGGCGGGAGGACAGCAGGCAGCGCGCTACCGACGAGCGGTTTCTACGGTAGAGTCTGACTGTAAGCGCTTGTTACGTCGGGACCGTGTAATTCAGCGTCATGCGACCGCCGTCGATCACGACGATTTCGCCCGTGATGTAGCTGGCCGCATCGCTGGCCAGGAAGGCGACGCAGTCGGCGACCTCCGACGGCTCCCCGAAGCGCCGCATCGGGGTGCGGCTCATGATCCGCTGCTTCGCTTCCTCGCTGGTGAGCACGGATTTCGCGGCCAGTTCGGTCGCGATGGTGCCCGGCGCGACGGCGTTCACGCGGATGCCCTTGTCGGCAAGCGACAGCGCCATCACGCGCGTGAGCTGGTTCACGCCGCCCTTGCTCATGTTGTAGGTGGAGATCGTCGGGATCGTCAGCACCGCGTTGACCGAACTCATGTTGACGATCGCGCCCCGCGTGGCCTGGCCTGCGGCCGCGGTCCGCGGCGCCGCCTTCGCCATCTCGCGCGCGACGGCCTGTCCCATCAGGAAGGATCCCTTCAGGTTCACGCGCAGCACGGCGTCGTAGTCGGCCTCGGTCACGTCGAGGAAGTCCGCGGCCTTGAAGATGCCGGCGTTGTTGACCAGCACGTCGATGCGCCCGTGCGCCTGCAGCACCCGGGCCACGGCGGCGTCGACCTGCGCCTTGTCGCCCACGTCGCAGTGCACGTAGATCGCGCCGAGTTCGGCCGCCAGCGCCTGGCCGCGCTCGTCGGCGACGTCGGCGATGACGGTGTGCGCGCCTTCCCCCGCGAAGCGCCGTGCGCACGCCTCGCCTATGCCTTGCGCGCCGCCGGTCACGACGCAGACCCGATCGCCGAGGCCGAAGGAAACGGTGTTGGAAGGTGCGGGCGGGTTCATGCGCGCATGGTACCTGCCCATGCCGCGAGGAACTCGTGGGCGCTGCGCTCGACCTGCGCGGCCGTGGCACCGGGCTTGTACAGCGCCGAGCCGATGCCGAAGCCGTCGGCGCCGGCCGCCCGGTACGCTGCCATGTTGCCCGGCGTGATGCCGCCGACCGGGAGCACGAGCGTCTCGCGCGGCAGCACCGCGCGCAGCGCCTTCACGCCCGCCGGCGGGATCATCTCCGCCGGAAACAGCTTCAGGCCGGTCGCGCCGGCGTCCAGCGCGGCGAAGGCTTCGGTGGCGGTGAACACGCCGGGCAGGCACTGCATGCCCAGGCGCATGGCCTCGCGCACGACTTCGGGATTGAAGTTCGGTGCCACGATCAGCCGGCCACCGGCCGCATGCACCAGGGCCACCTGCGCCGGGTGCAGCACCGTGCCGGCGCCGACCATCGCCTGCGGGAAGGCCGCGGCGAGCGCGGCGATGCTGGCCAGCGGATCGGGCGAATTGAGCGGAACCTCGATCAGGCGCCAGCCGGCCGCGACCAGGGCCTGGCCGACCGGCTGCGCTTCCGGCGGCGTGATGCCGCGCAGGATGGCCACCAGCGGGCAGGCGGCGAAGGCGTCGCGGAATGGGGTGCCGGGGCTCACGATGTTCCCTGCAATGTGGAGGCGATCGCCCGCAGGCCGCGCCACGTCGCCTGCGAGCCGACGCGGGTGACGGTGACGCCCAGCGTGGCGAGCGCGAGTTCGTAACGGCAGGTGAGCGCCTGCGCCCCGATGACGGCGACGCTGAGCGTGCCGCGCAGGTCCTGCACCCGAAGTTCCTCGCCGATGACGAGGCCCGACAGGTAGCTCGGCACGGCGGCCGGCGCCAGACGCTCGAACAAGGCGAGGGTGCGGGCGCTGAAAGCCGCGTGCAGCAAGGTGCCGCTGCGGCGCGCGTGGTGCACCCCTTGCACGAAGGCGGCCGCATCGAGCTCGCCGTCGCCGGCCGGCATCATGCGCGCGAGGATCGAATGCTGGCGCAGCAGGCCGTAGCACTCGCCGGTCATGAAAGTCGCGAAGCGGTCGATGCCGCCGTCGATCACCCGCACCCACTTGCTGTGCGTGCCGGGCAGCACCAGCAGCGCCGACTGCAGTCCCAGCAACTCCAGGGCGCCGAAGACCTGCGTCTCCTCCCCGCGCATGACGTCGGGCACGCCGTGCTCGTGGCACGTGAGGCCGGGCACCAGCGCGATGCGGCCCGGTTCGATCCACGTGAGTTGCGCCGCGACGTCGGCGAAACCCGCGGGACAGCCGGCGTACGGCGCCTCGACCCAGCCTTGCCGGCTGCCGGCCATGCCGCAGAGCAGGGCCAGCGCACCGGGTTCGCGCATCCAGTCGCCGCACGCTTCGTCGAACACCGCGGGAAAGCCGCCGGCCGGCACGGTGAGGATGCCGCGCGGCAGCGAGCGCTCCTCGAGCACCTCGCCGGCGGCGTCCAGCCGCGCCGCGCGCAGCGAGGAGGTGCCCCAGTCGACGCCGATGAGGGTGCTCATGGAATGCCGATCGTTGCCCTGCAGCGCCGCGCTGTCGCGCCGCGGCAGTCCGTCAATGGTTATCTTTCGGAACGAAGGAGCCGCGCTTGCCGACCAGGAAGTCCAGGTCGGCGCCCTGGTCGGCCTGCAGCACGTGGTCGACGTACAGCTTCCAGTAGCCAGACGACAGGGGCGGCTCGGGCTTCTTCCAGTCGGCCAGGCGCGCGGCCAGTTCCGCGTCGCTGATGTCCAGGTGGATGCGGCGGTTCGGCACGTCCAGCTCGATCATGTCGCCGTTGCGCACGATCGCGAGCGGGCCGCCGGCAGCCGCCTCGGGCGCCGTGTGCAGCACCACCGTGCCGTAGGCGGTACCGCTCATGCGGGCGTCGCTGATGCGGACCATGTCGGTGATGCCCTTGCGCAGCACCTTGGGCGGCAGCGGCATGTTGCCGACCTCGGCCATGCCGGGGTAGCCCTTGGGGCCGCAGTTCTTCAGCACCAGGACGCAGGTCTCGTCGACGTCCAGGTTCTCGTCGTCGATGCGCTTGTGGAAGTCGTCGCTGTCCTCGAACACGACGGCGCGCCCGCGGTGCACCATCAGGGCGGGGGTCGCGGCGCTCGGCTTGATGACGGCGCCGCGCGGCGCCAGGTTGCCGCGCAGCACGGCGATGCCGGCCTTTTCCTTGAACGGCTTGTCCAGCGGCTGGATCACCTGCGGCTCGTAGTTCACCGCGCCTTCGATGTTCTCCCGCACCGTCTTGCCGTTGGCCGTTACCGCGTCCAGGTGCAGGTACTGCGAGATCTCCTTCATCACGACCGGCAGGCCGCCGGCGTAGCAGAAGTCTTCCATGAGGTGCTCGCCCGAAGGCTGCAGGTTCACCAGGCAAGGCAGTTCGCTGCCCAGGCGGTCGAAGTCCTCGATCGACAGCTTCACGCCCAGGCGCCCGGCGATCGCGATCAGGTGGATCACTGCGTTGGTGGAGCCGCCGATGGCGGCCAGCGTGCGGATCGCGTTCTCGAACGCCTCGCGCGTGAGGACCTGCGAGATCTTCTGGTCCTCGTGCACCATGTCGACGATGCGGCGTCCCGCCATCCGGGCCAGCACGTTGCGGCGGCCGTCGACGGCCGGATAGGCGGCGTTGCCCGGCAGGCCCAGGCCCAGGGCTTCCACCATGCAGGCCATGGTCGAGGCCGTGCCCATGGTCATGCAGTGGCCGTGGCTGCGGTGCATGCAGCTCTCGGCCTCGAAGAAGTCCTGCAGCTTCAGCGTGCCGGCGCGGACCTGCTCGCTCATGCTCCAGACGCCCGTGCCCGAGCCCAGTTCCTGGCCCCGCCACTTGCCATTGAGCATCGGGCCGCCCGACACGCCGATGGTCGGCAGGTCGACGCTGGACGCGCCCATCACCAGCGACGGGGTCGTCTTGTCGCAGCCCATGAGCAGCACCACGCCGTCGATCGGGTTGCCGCGGATGCTTTCCTCGACGTCCATGCTGGCCAGGTTGCGATACAGCATCGCCGTGGGCCGCAGCAGCGTCTCGCCCAGCGACATCACCGGAAATTCCAGCGGGAAGCCGCCGGCCTCGTAGACGCCGATCTTCACCTGTTCGGCGAGGGTGCGGAAATGCGAGTTGCAGGGGGTCAGTTCGCTGAACGTGTTGCAGATGCCGATCACCGGCCGGCCGTCGAACTGGTCGTGCGGCACCCCTTTGCCCTTGACCCAGCTCCGGTACGCGAAGCCGTCGCGGTCCTGGCGTCCGAACCATTGCTGGCTGCGCAACTCGGAGGGGTTCTTCTTGGGTTTGGGTTGGGTCATAGGGTTAGTCCGGGATGGTGCATTCGTATTATCGTCATACCATTGGTGCGCCCCAACCTAGGGCAAACCATGATCAAGAACGTCCACGGCAACACTGTCGACCACCTCGGCGCCGCCATCGTCGCCGGGCAGTACGCCGCGGGCGCCGTCGTGCCGCCGGAGCCGATGCTGTGCGAGGAACTCGGCGTGAGCCGCACCGTGGTGCGCGAGGCCGTCAAGTCCCTGATCGCCAAGGGACTCGTCTCGACCGGGCCGAAGGTCGGCACCCGCGTCCTGAGCGAGGACCAGTGGAACTGGTTCGATCCCGACGTCATCGCCTGGAAGTCCAAGGCGGGGCTGACGCGCGACTTCCTGCGCGACCTGCAGGACCTGCGCCGGGTGATGGAGCCGGCCGCCGTGCGGCTCGCGGCCGAACGCGCCACGCACGAGGACCTGGCAGAGATCGAAGCCGCGTTTGAATCGATGCGCAGCGCGGCCGAGGGCGGCGGCGGCGACTACGTGGCCTGCGACCTGCGCTTTCACCAGGGGCTGCTGCGAGCCTCGCACAACCGGATGATCGTGCAGATGAGCAAGGTGCTCAGTGCCCTGCTGCGGACCAGTTTCGAGATCTCGACGACGCGGGAGGACGGTCCGCGCCATTCGCTGCCGCTGCACCGCGCGGTGCTGGATGCCGTGATCGCGCACAATCCGGCTGCCGCCGAGCAGGCCATCCTGGTCCTGATCGCCGGCGCCAACGAGGACATCGAGGACGTGTTGGCCAGCCGCGGCGGCGATCCGGTTGCTCGCGCAACGGTCCTGCTGAAGGCCGCCTGACTCGCAAACAACATGAAAAAACCGGTCGACCTGTTCTTCAAGCTGCTGGAACTGCTCGTCGTCGTCAGCCTGGTGGCGATGGTCATCATGGTGTTCGGCAACGTCGTGCTGCGCTATGCCTTCAACTCCGGCATCCTGGTGTCGGAGGAGATGTCGCGGTACTGCTTCATCTGGCTGACGTACATCGGCGCGATGATCGCGATGCGCGAGCGTGGCCACCTCGGCGTGGATACGCTGGTCAAGCACCTGCCGCGGCTGGGCAAGAAGGTCTGCCTGTTCATCAGCGAGGCGCTGATGCTCCTGTGCAACGTGCTGTTCTTCGTCGGCACCTGGAAGATGCACGAACTCCAGGTCACCAACGTCTCGCCGGTGGTCGGCATCTCGATGATCTGGATCTACGGCATCGGCTACGTGGTGGCCGCGGTCATGGCCCTGTTCAACCTGCACGTCCTGTGGCGGCTCGTCAGCGGCCGGATCACGGAGGACGAACTGGTGCAGGTGGTCGAGTCCGAGGACATGCCGCACGGCGACCTCACGGACACCGAGGCGCTGCTGAAGGACGGGGTGCGCCCATGACCGTCAGTGTCTTCGTCTTCAGCCTGCTCGGGGCCATGGCCATCGGCATGCCGATCGCGTATGCCCTGCTGGTCTGCGGCCTCGCCCTCATGTGGTTCATGGCGGCGACCGGGGCGCTACCGGCGTTCGACAGCCAGATCCTGGCCCAGCGCTTCGTCGACGGCGCCGACAACTTCCCGCTCCTGGCGGTGCCGTTCTTCCTGCTGGCCGGCGAGTTCATGAACGCCGGCGGGCTCTCGCGCCGCATCGTGAATCTCGCCACGGCCTGGGTCGGGCATTTCCGCGGCGGGCTGGGGTACGTGGCGGTGATGGCCGCGATCATCATGGCCTCGCTGTCCGGTTCGGCCGTCGCCGACACGGCGGCGCTCGCTGCGCTGCTGATCCCGATGATGAAGCGCGCCGGCTACGAGGTGAACCGCTCGGCCGGGCTGATCTCGGCCGGCGGCATCATCGCGCCGGTGATCCCGCCCTCGATCGGCATGATCGTGTTCGGCGTGGCCGGCAACGTCTCCATCACCAAGCTGTTCCTGGCGGGCATCGTGCCCGGCATCCTGATGGGACTGGCGATCGGCGTCACCTGGTGGTGGATCGCCAAGCGCGACGACATCCGGCCCGCGCCCCGGGTCGCCATGAAGCAGCGCCTCAAGATCACCGTCGAGGGCTTCTGGGCGCTGGCGCTGCCGGTCGTGATCCTGGGCGGCATGAAGATGGGCGTGTTCACCCCGACCGAAGCCGCGGTCGTCGCCGCGGTCTACAGCTTCGTGGTCGGGATGTTCATCTACCGCGAGCTGAAGGTGCGCGAGCTGTACGGGCTGATCCTCGCCGCCGGCAAGACCACCGCCGTCGTGATGTTCCTGGTGGCGGCGGCCATGGTGAGCGCCTGGCTGATCACCGTCGCCAACATTCCCGGCGAGGTCGTGAAGCTGCTCGAGCCGTTCCTGGACAACAAGACGCTGCTCATGTTCATCATGATGGTGCTGGTGGTCGTGATCGGCACGGCGCTGGACTTCACGCCCACGGTGCTGATCCTCACGCCGGTGCTGATGCCGGTGGTGCTCAAGGCCGGGATCGACCCGGTCTATTTCGGCGTGATGTTCATCATGAACAACGCCATCGGCCTGATCACGCCGCCGGTGGGCACCGTGCTGAACGTGGTCTCCGGCGTCGCCCGCATCAGCCTGGACGACGCGTTCAAGGGCGTGATGCCGTTCTTCCTGGCCCAGCTGGCCGTGCTGTTCCTGCTGGTGCTGTTCCCCGACATCGTCCTCGTGCCGCTGAAGTTCCTGATGCAATGAGGACGCCCCCTTTTTCCCACCCTGTCGTTCATCCCAAGGAGATTTCATGATCCAACGACGCACCCTGGTGGCCTTTGCCGCCACCGCCCTGCTGGCCGCCGCGCCCGCGTTCGCGCAGTTCGCCGACCGCACGATCAAGTTCACCAACGGCGTGAACGAGGACCACCCGGTCGGCGTCGGCGTCAAGAAGATGCAGGAGATCCTGGCCGCCAAGACCGGCGGCAAGATGAAGATCAACGCGTTCTGGGGCGGCTCCGCGGGCAACGACCTGCAGGCCACGCAGGCGCTGCGCGCCGGCACCCAGGAGATGGTGTGCACCTCGTCGTCGCCGCTCGTGGGCATCGTCAAGGAACTGGGCGTGTTCGACCTGCCCTTCCTGTTCGCCAACGAGAAGGAAGCCGACGCGGTGCTGGACGGCCCGGCGGGCGTCTACTTCAACAAGAAGCTGGAAGAAGCGGGCCTGGTGAACCTGGCCTACTGGGAGAACGGCTTCCGCAACCTCACCAACAGCAAGCGCCCGGTCGCCAAGGTCGAGGACTTCGAAGGCGTGAAGGTCCGCGTGATGCAGAACAACATCTTCCTCGACACGTTCAAGACGCTCGGCACCAACGCCGTGCCGATGGCGTTCCCGGAAGTGTTCACGGCGCTCGAGACCAAGACCATCGACGGCCAGGAAAACCCGTTCGTCACCATCGAGACGTCGAAGTTCAACGAAGTGCAGAAGTACCTGTCGGTCACGCGCCACGCCTACACGCCATTCCTGGTGCTGTACTCCAAGAAGCTGTGGGACCAGCTGAGCCCGCAGGAGCAGTCGGTGCTGCGTGAAGCGGCGATCGAAGGCCAGAAGGTGCAGCGCATCGCCAACCGCCAGCTGAACGAGAAGTCGCTGGCGAGCCTCAAGGCCAAGGGCATGGTCGTCAACGACGTCACGCCAGCCGAGCAGGCCCGGATGTTCGCCAAGGTGCAGCCGGTCTATGCCAAGAACGTGCCGACGATCGGCGCCGACGCGGTGAACCAGGTGCTGGACGCGCTGAAGAAGGCGCGCGGAAAATAAGGAACTTTTGGAGGATAAGCCGGATGGCCGTCGCCACCGACCCCCTGGTCGGTGCTTCGGCCACCGGCGACTTCGACGGCGACTTGCAAGTTGATGATGGCCCGCCTTGCGCGGGCCTTTTGCCATGAAGATCACGAAACTCGAAACCATCCGTCTCGGCGAATTTCCCAACATCCTGTGGGTCCGCCTGCACACCGACGAGGGGCTCGTCGGGCTGGGCGAGACCTTCATGGGCGCGCAGGCGGTGGAGGCCTACCTGCATGAATGGGCGGCCCAGCGGCTGCTGGGGCAGGACCCGCTGGCCATCGAGGCGCGGGCCCGCGACCTCACCGGCTATCTCGGCTGGCGGGGCTCCGGCGTCGAGACGCGCGGCAATTCCGCCGTCGACATCGCGTTGTGGGACCTGTTCGGCAAGGCCGCGAACATGCCCGTGCACACGGCGCTGGGTGGGCGCAGCCGCGACGCGATCCGCATCTACAACACCTGCGCCGGCTACCAGTACATCCGCAGCAACGCCAACCAGACGTCGTCGAACTGGGGCCTGGGCAACAACGCCGGGCCGTACGAAGACCTGCAGGGCTTCCTGCACCACGCCGACGAACTGGCGGAGTCGCTGCTGTCCGAAGGCGTGACGGCGATGAAGATCTGGCCGTTCGACCCGGCCGCCGAGGCCAGCCACGGCCAGTACATCAGCAGCGAGCAGCTCGACGCTGCGCTGGAGCCGTTCCGCAAGATCCGCAAGGCGGTGGGCGAGCGCATGGACATCATGGTGGAGTTCCACAGCCTGTGGCGCCTGCCGATGGCGCAGAAGATCGCCCGCGCGCTCAAGCCGTTCAACACGTTCTGGCACGAGGACGCGATCCGGATGGACTCGCTGGACCTGCTGAAGCAGTACGCGAAGGACTGCGAGGCGCTGATCTGCGCCAGCGAGACGCTCAGCTACAAGTGGGGCTTCAAGGATTACCTCGAGACCGGCGTGGCGGGCGTGGTGATGCTGGACCTGAGCTGGTGCGGCGGCCTCACCGAAGCCCGCAAGATCGCCGGCATGGCGGACGCGTGGCAGTTGCCGGTCGCGCCGCACGACTGCACCGGGCCGGTCGTGTGGGCCGCGTCCACGCACCTGTCGCTGCATGCGCCCAATGCGCTGATCCAGGAAAGCGTTCGTGCCTTCTACACCGGCTGGTACCAGGAGCTGGTGACCGAGCTGCCGCAGGTACGCAACGGGATGATCAGCCTGAACGACAAGCCGGGCCTGGGGCTGGAACTGCTGCCGGACCTGACGAAGCGCGCCGACGCGATGGTGCGGGTGTCGCAGGCCTGAACGCCTCAGGGCTGCATTTCACCCGACAGCAGCACGCGCTGCCCGTTCGTCTCGCGCACCGCCCGCACCAGCGCGCGGGCGACCGCCGCCGCGGGAATCGGGCGGTAGTTGGCGGGAACCAGCGGCGTCAGCCAGCGCGAGACCTTGAGGCCGATTTCCTCGCCGGAGCGCAGCGGCTGGCCCAGCGCCTTGCGGTCGCCCGCCAGCAGCGAGGGGCGGGCGATCACGAGGGTGTCGAAGTCCAGCGCCGGAAGCGCCTGCTCCATCTCGCCCTTGACCCGGTTGTAGAAGACGCGTGACCGCGCATCGGCGCCCATCGCGCTGACCACGCCCAGCCGGGTGGCGCCGGCCGTCCGCGCCGCCTTGGCGACGGCCAGCACGGCGTCGAAGTCGACGGTGCGGAACGCCGCCCGGCTGCCGGCCACCTTGATCGTGGTCCCCAGGGCGATGAACGCCTCGTCCACGGGCGGCAGCGCGGGCAGGGCGGCGAAATCCACCCGGTGTTGGACCAGCCCGGCATCGCGCAGCGGCAGTTCGCGGCGGCCCAGGGCATGCACCGCCGCCACTGAAGGATCGGCGAGCAGCAGTCGCAGCAGCTCGCGGCCGACGAGGCCGGAGCCCCCCGCCAACAGCACGCTGAATCCGCCGGCCGCGACGGGAGCCCTCGTTTGGCCCGGTGAGGACGTCATGGATGTCGTGCCTTTCCCGGCGCGCCACCGGCGCCGGCTGCCGATTGTGCGCCGGCCGCCGCCGCTCACGCGAGGCGCATGATCTCGCGCGGCAGCTCCTGCAGCGGCAGCACCGCGTCGACGGCGCCGAGCTTGATCGCCTCCCTGGGCATGCCGAACACGACGCAGGTCGCCTCGTCCTGCGCGACGGCGCGGGCGCCCGCCTGGTGCATCGCCTGCAACCCGCGCGCGCCGTCGGCACCCATGCCCGTCATGATGATGCCCAGCGCGTTCTGGCCGGCCGTTTGCGCGACCGAACGAAACAGCACGTCGACCGAAGGACGATGGTGGTGGACCAGCGGCCCGTCCTTCACGGCCACCACGTACTGGGCGCCGCTGCGCACCAGCGTCATGTGGCGCCCGCCGGGGGCGATCAGCGCGCGGCCGGGCCGCACGCGGTCGCCGTCGCGCGCTTCGCGCACCTCGATCCGGCACAGCATGTCGAGCCGGCCGGCGAAGGCGGCCGTGAACTTCTCCGGCATGTGCTGGACGATGACGATGCCCGGCGTCGCGGCCGGCAGCGCCGCGAGGATCGCTTCGAGCGCCTGGGTTCCGCCGGTGGAGGTGCCGATGGCCACCACCTTCTCGGTGGTGTCCGTCAGGGGCTGCGCCTCCCCGGGCAGCGGCACGGGTGCCGGTGCGTTCGCGGGCGCGACGAGGTTGCGCAGGTTGGCCCGGGCGGCCGCCTTGACGGTGCGCACCAGGCCGGCCGAGGCGTCGAGCAGGTAGTCCCGCACGCCGGCCCGCGGCTTCGCGACGATGGCGACGGCGCCGGCCGCGAGCGCCTGCATGGTGGTGGCCGCGCCGCGCGTCGTGAGCGTGGAGCACACCACCACCGGCGTCGGCCGCTCGGCCATCAATTGCCGCAGGAAGGTGATGCCGTCCATGCGCGGCATCTCGATGTCGAGCACGATCACGTCGGGCCACTGCGCGCGCATGCGTTGCATCGCGAACAGCGGGTCGGCGACGGCGCCCAGGACGTGGATCGTGCGATCGGCGGCCAGCACCGCGGAAACGGCCTGGCGCACGACGGCCGAGTCGTCGACCACCAGCACCTCGATCCTCGACGCCGCCATCAGGAGCCGCCCTGGACGCCGCGCGGCGCGCGCTTGAGCCACACGTCGCCGGTCCACAGGTCGAGGATCACGTTGCGGTGGCCTTCGCCGCCCATGTCGTGGGCGTGCAGCCGGAAGCCGTGGCGCACGACCAGTTCGCGGCCGGCGTCCATGTTGCGGGCGGAGATGTCGGCGTGACGGCTGGCGGCGTGCTGGTGCGCGAACATCCTGCCGCCGCCGAACAGCTTGACGTGGTAGTCGGGCGCGGCGGTGCCGGAACGCCGCAGCTCGCGCACGAACAGCTCCATCGCCTCGTCGCCGTAGCGCCCGTCCAGCGGCTCCCCGGCGGCGGCGTGCGGCCGATGCGGCAGCATGTAGTGGCACATGCCGCCGATGCGCAGGCGCGGATGCCACAGCGTGATCGCCACGCACGAGCCGAGCAGGGTGCGGATGCGCGTCTTCTCGTCGCCGAACCAGAACTCGCCCGGCGCGAGGAACACCTCCAGGACGTCGGGGGCGGCGGGCAACGGCACGGGGAAGGGCCTGGACCGGCCCTATGGCCGGCGGTAGATCGAAGGGGCGAGCGGCTTCAGGCTGCAGGCGATCGTGGCGAGGCTTTCCGAGTGGCCGATCATCAGGTGGCCGCCGGGCCGCAGGCAGGAGGCGATCCGCTCCACCACCTGCTGCTTGGTGGGCGCATCGAAGTAGATCATCACGTTGCGCAGGAAGACCAGGTCGAACTCGCCCAGCCGCGGCAGCGCCTGGTTGAGGTTCACCTGCATGAAGCGCACGCGGCTGGCCAGCTGCGGCGCCACGATGAAGGACCCTTCGTGCGCGCCGGTCCCTTTCAGGCAGAACGCCAGCAGGTGCTCGCGCGGGATGGTCCTGGCGCGGGCCATCGGGTAATGCGCGGTGCGCGCCCGCTCCAGCACGCGCGAGCTCAGGTCCGACGCCACGATGTCCCACGGCACGCCGCCCATGGCCGACGCGAGCGTCATGGCGATGCTGTACGGCTCCTCCCCGCTGGAGCACGCGGCGCTCCACACGCGCAGCGGCTTGCCCGACGAGCGGTGCGCCGCCACGATCTGCTCGCGCAGGTAGTCGAAGTGGGCGGGCTCGCGGAAGAAGTGCGTCTCGTTGGTGGTCAGCAGGTCCACGGCGACCTGGGGCTCGCCCGGCTGCGCGCCCTCCTGCAGCAGCCGGAAATAGTCGGCGAAGCGCGACAGCCGGTAATGGCGCATGCGCGGCGCCAGTCGGCCGCACACCAGCGCCTTCTTCTGGTCCGACAGGTGGATGCCCGCCTGGCGGTGGATCCAGCCGCGCAGGTCGCGGAACTCGCCGTCGGTGATCTGCGGCGCGGACGGCAGCACCAGGGTGCTCATGCCGGCGCGGCCTCCAGCGCCAGCCGGGAGGGGGTCGCCAGCGCTGCTGCCCGTCGCGGTCCGGGCCCGCCGGGCGGCTGAGCCGCCTCGCCGGGCACCTTGAAGAAGGCGATCAGCCGCTGCAGGTTCTCGACCTGGGCGCTCATCTCCTCCGAGGTGGCGGCGAGTTCCTCCGACGAGGATGCGTTGCGCTGCGTGATCTGGTTCAGCTGTCCCATCGCCGTGTTGATCTGGCCGACGCTGGCCGACTGTTCCCGGGACGCCGCGGCGATTTCCTGCACCAGCGCGGAGGTCTTCTGGATCGCCGGCACCATCTCGTCCAGCATGGAGCCCGCCCGTTCCGCGACGGAGGTCGAGGCGCTCGCCATTTCGGCGATCTCCTGCGCGGCCACCTGGCTGCGCTCGGCCAGCTTGCGCACCTCGCCGGCCACCACGGCGAAGCCCCGGCCATGTTCGCCGGCGCGTGCCGCCTCGATCGCGGCGTTGAGCGCCAGCAGGTTGGTCTGGTAGGCGATGTCGTCGATGATCACGATCTTGCGGGCGATGTCCTTCATCGCCCGCACCGTCTGCTGCACGGCCTGCCCGCCCTCGGCCGCCTGCTGCGAAGCCTGGACGGCCATGCGGTCGGTGACCCCGGCGTTCTCGCCGTTCTGGGTGATCGAGGCGGTCATCTGCTCGACCGAGGCGCTGGTCTCTTCCACGCTCGAGGCCTGCTCGCTGGCTCCCTGGCTCATGGCCTGCGCCGTCGCGCTGACCTCCTGCGACGCCGACGACAGCGCCTGCGCGCTGGCACGCACCTCGTCCATCGTCCGGGCGAGCCTGGCCGCCATGTTCCTCAGCGCGAACAGCATGCTCGACGTATCGGCGGGCCTGAGTGGCACGTCCACCGTCAGGTCGCCCTCGGCCACCTCGCCCATGATGCGCGCCGCGTCCGCCGGCTCGCCACCCAGCTGCCGCAGCAGGCTGCGCGTGATGAGATACCCGATCGCCACCGCCAGCACCAGGCCAGCGATCGAAATCGCCAGCATCACGTCGCGTGCGCGGCTGGCCATCGCCATCGATTCCGCCGACAGCTCCTGGTTGAGCCTGGACTGGTTCTCGAGCAGGACGTTGAAGTGCCTGACCATGGCACTGGCGGCGTCGTTGGTCACCTTCGCCCGGTAAGCGGCCGCCTCCTCCAGCTGGCCGGCGTCGATCAGCTCGAACCAGCGTGGGGCGCCCTCGCGGTAGCGGCGGTACTGCTCCCCCAGCTGCTTCAGGACCGCCTTCTGCTCGCTGGACGCGCCCAGGTCGGAATACGCCTGCAGGCTCTGGTCGAGGGTCTCGTACAGCTTCGGCCGCCCGGCCAGGATCTTCTTCCTGTTTTCAGGCGTGGCGAGGGTGTAGTTGGCGATGCCGAACCGCAGCTCCCAGATGGCGTCGCTGCCCTTGTACAGCACGCGGTTGCCCTCCAGGCCCCGGACGTCCGCGAGCGACGCCGCGATGCCGGAGATCATGGAGTAGGCGACCGCCACCAGCGTGACGGTGAACAGCGCCACGACCGCGTTGAGGAGGACGAGGCGGGTGGATACGCGCAGCGTGTTGAACATGGTGCTCTTTCGTTGGGTTGGCGGGCCGGCGCCGTCACGCGTCGGGCGGCGAGGAGGCCGGCTCCGGCGCCGGGCGGGTCGTGTCCGCGGCCGGCGGGGCGGGGGCGTCGTGGAACGCGCCGGCCCCGGCGAGCAGCGACAGCTCGTCGACGGACAGCACCTTGTCGATGTCCAGGACGATGACGAACTTCTCGCCCAGCTTGCCCATGCCGCTGATGAACTCCGCGCGCAGTTTCGCGCCGAAGGCGGGCGGCGGCTCGATGTCCTCGTCGGCGATGTCGAGCACCGCGTTGACGGCGTCGACGGCCACCCCGATGTCGTGCAGCTCCTCGTCGTGGCGGATTTCCGCCACGACGATGCAGCTGCGCCGCGTGACCTGGCCGCTGCCGCGGCCGAAGCGCGACGACAGGTCGACCACCGGCACCACCCGGCCGCGCAGGTTGATCACACCGCGCATGAAGGCCGGCATCATCGGCACGTCGGTCGGCTGCCGGTATTCGATGATCTCCTTGATGGCGGCGATCGGGACCGCGAAGGGTTCGCCGCCCACCAGGAAGGTGAGGTACTGGCGGCTTCGCTGCGGCGCCGCCTCCGTGCCCGCCGCCGCGGACTGGTGCTTGCCGTTTCTGGCGAGTTCGGTCATGGATGCTCCTTCCTGGAACCTGTTGATGGCCGGGATGCGGGGGGCGCCGCAACCGGGGCGTGGACGGGGACGGCGGCGGTCGAGCCCTGCAGCGCCGGCACGCGGAACATTCCCACCAGGCGCTGCAGCACTTCGACGTGCCCGCTCATCGCCTGCGCGATGGTCGCCAGCTGCTGCGACGACGCGGCATTGCGCTGCGTCGTTCCGTTCAGCCGGCCCATGGTGTCGTTGATCTGCCCGACGCCGAGCGACTGCGCCTGTGAGGCCGCGGCGATCTCCCGCACGAGGTGCGACGTCTTCTGGATGGCCGGCACCATGTCGGAGAGCAACTGCCCGGCCTTGTCGGCCACCGCCAGCGAATTGCCCGCCAGCTCGCCGATCTCCCGCGCCGCGAACTGGCTGCGTTCGGCCAGCTTGCGCACTTCGCCGGCAACGACGGCAAAGCCCTTGCCCTGCTCGCCGGCGCGCGCGGCCTCGATGGCGGCGTTGAGCGCCAGCAGGTTGGTCTGGTAGGCGATCTCGTCGACGATGCCGATCCGGGCGGCGATCTGCTTCATCGCGGCGAGCGTCCCGTCCACGGCCGCGCCGCCGTCCGCCGCCTGCATGGCGCAGGCGATGGCCACGCGGTCGGTCACTTGCGCGTTCTCGCCATTGCGCACGATCGAGGCCGTGATCTCCTGCACCGAGGCGGTGGTTGCGGCTACGCCGGCCGCCTGCTGCGCCGCTTCCCGGCTGAGGGAGCCCGCCGCCGTGCCGATCTCGGCCGAGGCGGCGCCGAGGGCGTCGGCGCTGGCCCGCACCTCGCCGATCGCCTGCACGAAGCCGTCGCGCACCCCCCGCAGCGCTCGCAGCAGCAGGCCCATCTCGTCGCGGGCGCCGACCTCGACCGGCGACACGAAGTCGCCGTGCGCCATCGCCCGGGCGGCCAGCAGCGCGCGCCGCAGTCCGCCCATGAGGGAGGCGTAGATCAGCACGACGATGGTCATGGATGCCACGCCGCCGGCCAGGGCCACGGCCGCTGCGAAGTTGCGGAACCGGTTCGCCGAAGCCTGCAGGGCGCCCGCCTCCGCGGTCAGCGCGCGCCCTTCGCCGAGGATGCGCCAGCCGCGCTCCACCTCGCCGGCAAACAGGATCGCGGCGACGCCCAGCGAGACCGCGCAGGCGAAGCAGACCGCGCCAAGGAGGTACAGCTTGTGCCGGATGGTCAGCGTCGCGGGCGGCTTCACGGTCGTCTCCTTCGAAATGCACTAGAACTTCACGAACGAGTCGCGGTCCTGCACCACGGCCGGCGACAGCTGGCCGGCCAGGTGCGTCAGGACTGGCAGCGCCGGCTGGGCGCCCGCGGTGCGGGCTGCGGCAGCCCTGGCCGGCGGCGCGGCCGGCGCGTCGCGTGCTTGCGTCTTGAAGAACGCGACGACTTCCTGCAGGTTGATGGCCTGCGAGCTCATTTCCTCGGCGGTGGCCGCCAGCTCCTCGGAGGAGGACGCGTTCTGCTGCGTGATCTGCGCCAGCTGCGTCATCGAGGTGTTGATCTGCGCGACGCTGGAGGACTGCTCCTGCGAGGCGGCGGCGATCTCCTGCACCAGATCGGAGGTCTTCCTGGTCGCCGGCACGATCTCGGCCAGGAACTGGCCGGCCTTCTCGGCCACGGCCACCGAGCCGGCGGCCATCTCGCCGATCTCCTGCGCGGCCACCTGGCTGCGCTCGGCCAGCTTGCGCACCTCGCCGGCGACCACGGCGAAGCCCCGGCCATGTTCGCCGGCGCGTGCCGCCTCGATCGCGGCGTTGAGCGCCAGCAGGTTGGTCTGGTAGGCGATGTCGTCGATGATCCCGATCCTCTTGGCGATGTCCTTCATCGCCTGGACCGTCTGCTGCACGGCCTGGCCGCCCTCGGCCGCGCGCTGGGACGCCTGCACGGCCATCGCGTCGGTGACCTTGGCGTTCTCGCCGTTCTGGGTGATCGAGGCGGTCATCTGCTCGACCGAGGCGCTGGTCTCCTCGACGCTGGCGGCCTGCTCGCTGGAGGCCTGGCTCAGCGACTGGGCCGTCGCGTTGACCTGCTCGGACGCCGAGGACAGGTTGCCCGCGCCGCTGCGCACCTCGCCGATCACCTGCGAGAGACGCTCGACCATGGCGTCCATCGCGACGAGCAATTGGCCGACCTCGTCCCGGCCCGCATCCGCGGAGATCTTCCCGTCGACGTCGTCGGCGGCGAGATCGCCGGCGGCGACCCGCTGCGAAATCCGGACCGCCTTCGAGATCGGCACCGTGATGCTGCGCGTCACGACATACGCCAGGCACGCAGCCGCCACGAGGACGACGGCCACGACCGCGGTGAGCAGCTTCACCACCTGGTCGCCGCGCAGCCGTGCCGCGGCGATCGCGCCCTCGCTGTCGCGGGTCTGCAGCTCGGCGAGGCGGTCGAGTCCCGACACGATGCGTTGCACGACCGGATCGATCTCCTTCACGATGACCTGCGCGGCTTCTTCGGTGCGCAGGCCGGTCGAGAGCGAGAAGGCGGCGCTCAGCGGCTTCTCCAGCTCGTCGTCCATCCTGTCGATCTCCGCCAGCAGCTGCTTCTCCGCCGGGGTGAGGTCGAACTTCTCCAGTCGCTGCAGGGGCTCGTGGTATTTCTTTCCCAGCTCGCGTGCCCGATCCGCCTCCTGGTTCATGGCCTTGACCTCGGAGTGCAGGCCGATGTTGCGCATCGCGGCCGACTGCTCGAGCATCAGGAACTTCATCTTCGATACCAGCGCCTCCTTTGCCGACGCGGCGCCGAGGGAGGCGGCCAGGTCCTCGCGGCTCTGGTTCTGGAAATAGCTGCCGGTCAGCGCGACGGCGGTCATCAGCGCGAGGACGGCGCCGAAACCGACGCCCAGCCGCGTGCCGATCTTGAGAAAACGTAACTGCATGGATATGTCTCCTGGGCCGCGGCCGGCGGGCACCGTGGTGCGCTGCCGCCGGCGTCGCGCACGACGATCAGAGGGGTTTGTAGGCGCCTGCGGCGAAGACGAGGTTGTCGTGCTTCTCCCAGTACATCTGCTTGGGCTCGATCTTCTTGCTCACGGGATTGAAGAACTTGTAGTCCTGCCAGCCGGAGCTGCCTCGTGCGGCCGCATCCATCCGCTCCTTGATCAGGAACTTGCCGTCCGGATCGCGCAGATCCATCATGTTCTTGCCCACCATCTTCGGATTGATGTGCGCCAGCGAGTCGCCCTGCAGCGTGTAGACGGTCACGTACAGGTCACGTTCGACGAACGGCCCGGGTTTCTTCATGAATTCGGCGAGGGCCTTCTCCCTGCCGTTCTTCTGGTAGAACTCGAGCGCTTTCTTGACCATGGCCTGCGCTTCGGCCGGACTGCCGCGGCTGGGGTCCTGGGCCTGCGCTTGCAGCGCGAATGCCGCGACCGCGAGCATCGCGACCAGCGCGAGCACGTTCCGGATGGCGTTGACGGTTCTCATTGGATATCTCCTTCGGTTGGTGGTTGGGAGGACAGCGTTCCCATCGGGTGCTGTCGCCGGTGTACGCGCGACGATCAGAGGGGCTTGTAGGCGCCCGCGGCGAAGACGAGGTTGTCGTGCTTCTCCCAGTACATCTGCTTGGGTTCGATCTGCTTGTTGACCGGATTGAAGAACTTGAAGTCCTGCCAGCCCGACGTGCCCTTGGCGGCCGATTCCATCCGCTCGCGGATGTGGTACTTGCCGTCGCCGTCGCGCAGTTCCATCATGTTCTTGCCGACCATCTTCGGGTTGATGTGCGCCAGCGAGTCGCCCTGCAGCGTGTAGACGGTCACGTACAGGTCACGGTCGACGAACGGGCCCGGCTTCTTCACGAATTCGGCAAGGGCCTTCTCCCTGCCGTTCTTCTGGTAGAACTCGATGGCCTTCTTGACCATGGCCTGCGCTTCGGCCGGACTGCCGCGGCTGTGGTCCTGCGCCCGCGCCTGCAGCGCGAATGCCGCGACAGCGAACATCACGACCAGCGCGAACACATTCCTGATGGCGTTGACGGGTCTCATGGGATCTCCTTCGGTGGGTTGAAAACTCTGTCGATCGGTTCCGGGTGCATGCCCCTTGTCATGACCTGACGAACGAGGCGGCGGAGTGCGCGAGCAGCCGCGGCAGCTCGCCCAGCACCGTGGCGCAGCAGGTCGGCTCGGCGCGCAGGCGGGCGGAGCCGGGCGCCGGTATCAGCACCTGCCCCGCCGATGCGCCCGCAGCCAGGCGGCGCGACAACAGACCGGGGCGGACCGGCCACGGCGCGTGTTCAGCGCTGAGCCATCTCTGAAGGTTCACGATCGCTTCTCCTCGTGGGGGCGGCGAAAGTCGTCGGGTAGTCGCGGGCGCGCCAGGCCGCGAGCCCTCCGCGCAGCCAGTGGACCTGCCGGTAGCCGGCCTGCACCGCCAGCCGCGCCGCCTCGTAACTGGTCCAGCACTCGCTCGCGCCGCAGTAGAAGACCAGCGGCGAGTCCTTCCCGGCCGCCACCTGCGCCAGGTCGACGCCGTACGCCGCCGCTTGCTCGCCGCCTTGCTGGGTGCGGTCCGCGCCATGAGGCAGGCTAGTGGCGCCGGGGATGTGCTCGCGGGCGAATTCGCTCGGGGAGCGCGTGTCGATCAGCGGGGCGCCGAGGTCGGCGAGCGTCTTTCCCTGCTGGGCGCCGATCACCGCTGCGCCGGGGAGGGCGGCTGGCGGTTCGATGACCACCGCGACCAGGGCGGCCGCCGCGAAGACCAATGCGCCTGCCGCCGCAACACGAGTTCGAAGGACGAATTTCGCAAACGGGCTCATTGCGTTGCTCCCTTCCCTAGAACTTCACGAACGAGTCGCGGTCCTGCACCACGGCCGGCGACAGCTGGCCGGCCAGGTGCGTCAGGACTGGCAGCGCCGGCTGGGCGCCCGCGGTGCGGGCTGCGGCAGGCGTGGCCGGCGGCGCGGCCGGCGCGTCGCGTGCTTGCGTCTTGAAGAACGCGACGACTTCCTGCAGGTTGATGGCCTGCGAGCTCATTTCCTCGGCGGTGGCCGCCAGCTCCTCGGAGGAGGACGCGTTCTGCTGCGTGATCTGCGCCAGCTGCGTCATCGAGGTGTTGATCTGCGCGACGCTGGAGGACTGCTCCTGCGAGGCGGCGGCGATCTCCTGCACCAGATCGGAGGTCTTCCTGGTCGCCGGCACGATCTCGGCCAGGAACTGGCCGGCCTTCTCGGCCACGGCCACCGAGCCGGCGGCCATCTCGCCGATCTCCTGCGCGGCCACCTGGCTGCGCTCGGCCAGCTTGCGCACCTCGCCGGCGACCACGGCGAAGCCCCGGCCATGTTCGCCGGCGCGTGCCGCCTCGATCGCGGCGTTGAGCGCCAGCAGGTTGGTCTGGTAGGCGATGTCGTCGATGATCCCGATCCTCTTGGCGATGTCCTTCATCGCCTGGACCGTCTGCTGCACGGCCTGGCCGCCCTCGGCCGCGCGCTGGGACGCCTGCACGGCCATCGCATCGGTGACCTTGGCGTTCTCGCCGTTCTGGGTGATCGAGGCGGTCATCTGCTCGACCGAGGCGCTGGTCTCCTCGACGCTGGCGGCCTGCTCGCTGGAGGCCTGGCTCAGCGACTGGGCCGTCGCGTTGACCTGCTCGGACGCCGAGGACAGGTTGCCCGCGCCGCTGCGAACCTCGCCGATCACCTGCGAGAGACGCTCGACCATGCCGCGCATGGCGAACAGGAGGCTGCCGCGATCGTCCCGGCCGGTGGCCACGTCCACGGTCAGGTCGCCCTGCGACACGGCGCGGACCACGTCGGCCGCATAGCTGGGGTCGCCGCCGAGCTGGCGCAGGATCGTCCGTGCCAGCAGGAAGCACAAGGCGGTGGCGGCCAGGGCCGCCACCGCGGCGACGATCAGCAGGGCGACGGTCGAACGCTGCGCGGCCGAGGTGCCGGCGGCGAGCGCATCGTCCGCTTGCTTCTGGATCTGCTCGGCGGACTGGGCCAGTTCCACTTCCAGCGCCTTGAACCGCTGCACGAAGGCGGGAAGGGCTGCTTCCGCGGCGGCCGCATCCTTCTGCGCCGCCGCCAGCACGGCGAAGGCACTGTCGCCATAGGCCGCCAACCCCGGCTCGAGCTTCGCGGCGGCGTGCCGGCTGGCCTCGGTGGTTCCGTCGCCCGCGGCCTCCTTGAGGTGCCTGCGAACTGCACCCACGTGCTCGTCGAGCTCGACGCGCGCCTCCTTCAGCCGGGCCGCGTCCTGCGCGTGGGCGCCTGCCACCGCGAGGTACACGTAGGCGAGGATGCCCTCATGCTCCATGTCGACTTTCAGCTGGCGCTGCACGGCGCTGCTGCTGGACGCATAGGCGGCGAAGGTGCCGTTGAGCGTATTCGCGATGAACAAGGCGCCCGCCGCCACGATCCCCACGGTGGCGAGGATGGCCAGGGCGAACCCAAGAAACTTGGCTTTCAGACTCATCTTCATTTCGACCCCCTCATCCCCTTTCGACAGTCGAGGCGGTTGCCTGCGACTGGCGCGGACCGCCCGCCTGGGTCGCCCGCTGCACCAGCCCCGGCACATCGAGGATCAGCGCCACCTCGCCGCTGCCCAGGATCGTGGAGCCGCTGATGCCCGCGAGTCCGTCGAAGAGCCGCCCGAGCGGCTTGATCACGGTCTGGAACTCGCCGAGCAGCGCGTCGACGACGAAGCCCGCCCGCTGGTCGCCGTAGTTCACGACGACGACGTTCTCGCGCTTGCCGGCGTCGCCGGCGACATCGAAGACGTCGCGCAGCCGCAGCAGCGGCAGCACTTCGCCGCGGAGGTTGACGTAGCCGCTCTCGCGCACCCGCGCCCGGTCTTGGGGCGGCAGCTCGAGGCACTCGACGACCATCTTGAGCGGGATGACGTAGGTGGAGCGGCCGACATCGACCAGGAAGCCGTCGATGATGGCCAGCGTCAGCGGCACCCGCAGCGCGATGGCGGTGCCTTGCGCGGCGACGCTGTCGATGTGGATGGTCCCGCGCAGGCTCTCGATGTTGCGGCGCACGACGTCCATGCCGATGCCGCGGCCGGACACGCTGGTGACCGTATCCGCGGTCGAGAAGCCCGGCTCCATGATCAACTGGTACACGTCGCGGTCGGCGAGCGTCTGTCCCGGCTGGACCAGGCCCGCGTCCTGCGCGCGCGCCAGGATGCGATCGCGGTCCAGCCCGCCGCCGTCGTCGACGACCTCGACGACGATGCTGCCGGTCTCGTGGTACGCGTGCAGCTGGACGCGGCCGCACGCCGGCTTGCCGCGCAGCAGCCGCTGTCCGGGCGATTCGATGCCGTGGTCCAGCGCGTTGCGCACCAGGTGCATCAGCGGATCGCTCAGTTTCTCGACCAGCGACTTGTCCAGCTCGGTGTCGGCCCCGCTGATCACCAGCTCGGCGTCCTTGCCCAGCTCGCGTCCGAGGTCGTGCACGACGCGGTTGAACCGGTTGAAGGTCTCGCGGATCGGCACCATGCGCAGGGACAGCGCCGCGTCGCGCACTTCCTCGACCAGCCGGGTCATGCTGGCGGTGGCTTCGCGCAGTTCGCCGTCCACCGTGCGCCGGGCGCCCAGGCTCACGCCGGCGCTGGCGATCACGAGTTCGCCGACCAGGTCGATCAGGGCGTCCAGCTTGCCGGCGTGCACGCGCACCGAGCGCGCTTCGGCGGCCGCCCGCGAAGGAATCTTTCCCGGCGCGGACGCGGCCGCCGGCGCGGCGGCCGGCTGCGTTGCGCGATCGCGCCGCTGCAGCGCGAGCACCTGCTCCAGTTCGAGCGGGGTGAGCGCGCCGCTCGCCACCAGCGCCGCTTCGAGCCGCTCGCCTTCGCCGCGTTCGCGCAGCAGTCCGGCCCAGCTGGCCAGCGGGGCCAGCGGCGGCAGGACGACGATGCTGCTGTCCTCGCGCACGAATTCGAACGCATCCTCCACCGCGTCGCGTTCGAGCTCGCCGGCCAGCTGGAGCTCGAACCCGACGTAGCAGGCTTGCGGATCCATCGCCGTTGCGTCCGGCATGGCATCCCACAGGCAGGCAACCGACCTGACTTCGCCCAGCGTGGCCAGGTAGCGCAGGAACGACAGGGGATCCATGCCGTGCCGCAGCACGTCCGGATCGAAACGCGCCGAGACATGCCACGCGCCGCCGCCGGCACAGCCGCCTTCCGGTGGCGACAGGTTCGCGCCAGTGCGCGCGATCGACCGCGGCGCCGCGCCGTCGACCGCGACGTAGCACCCGAGCTGCTGCAGCAGGTCGGCGCCGGCGCCCCGGGCGGCCTCCAGCCGCTCGAGCCGGTCCGGCGGCTCGAGGCAGTCGATCAGCGCCGCCACGTGGTCGCCGCAGGTGAGGAGCAACGCCACCAGCACGTCGTCGACGGCCAGCCGTCCGGCGCGGATTTCCTCGACCACGCTCTCCATCGCGTGGGTGAATTCGACGATGACGTCGAAGCCGAACACGCCGGAGGATCCCTTGATCGTGTGCATCGCACGGAACACCGCGCTGATCGCCTCCCGGTCGGCGGGCGACTGCTCCAGCGTCAGCAGCGCGGCTTCCATGTCGCGCAGCAGTTCACGGCTTTCCACGATGAAGGTGTGCGGTGCGGCTGTTTCGTGGGTCATGGTTGTCCTCCGGCTGCGCCATCGGCACGCCGCGGCGAGGGATCGGCGAAGGCGGTGCCCAGCCCGTAGCGGTCCAGCACGTCGAGGAGGGCGGGGCCGAGGCCCAGCACGCGCACCGGCTTGCCGGCCCGGGCGCCTTCGCGCCTGAGCAGCAGGAGCAGTTGCAGTCCCGCCGTGTCCGCCTCGTCGACCTGGGCGAGGTCGAGGTCGAGTGCGGCGGCGCCGGCCAGCGCTGCCAGCAGCTGGGCTTTCTGCGCGGGCGCCTCGTAGATGGTCATGCTGCCGGCCAGCGAGATCCGGGCCGGGGCGTCGTCCATGGCGGTGGCTCGGTCGGCGTTCATGGCAGGATCAGCTTGGCCACGGCCTGCAGCATCTGGTCGGGGCGGAACGGCTTGACCACCCAGGCCTTCGCGCCGGCCAGCTGCCCTTCGGCCTTGCGGCTCTCGCGCGACTCCGTGGTGAGCATGATGATCGGCACGAAGCGGTGGCGCGGCAGCTGCTTGACTTCCCTGACGAAGCTGATGCCGTCCATCACCGGCATGTTCACGTCGCAGATCATCAGGTGGAAGCGGCTGCCGTTCAGCTTGGACAGCGCGTCCTGCCCATCGCACGCCTCGGTGACCTCGTAGCCCGCGCTGCGCAGCGAAATGCCGACCACCTCGCGCAGCGAGACGGAATCGTCGATGACCATGATGCGTTTGCGGGTCATGGGGTGCTCCTTGCTGCCCTAGAAGAACGTGATCGCCGAGGCCGGCTGCGCGGCCGGCAGCGGGCCTGCCGCGTGGTTGGTGAACTCTTCGTGCGTCGAGTAGTCGCTGGCCAGCCGCGCCAGCCACTCGCGCTCGTCCAGCGTGTGCCAGTGCCCGGCCGCGATGCGTGCCTGCATCTCCTGGAGGTTGTGCGTCACGTGCGACAGGATCTGGCTGACGCGGTCCTGGAACTGCAGCGCGACGAGCGCGCGCGAGAGGTCGCCGCGCACGTTGCGGCGCTCGTCCTCCATCGCCCCGATGGCCTCGGTGAGCTGGCGCGTCATGGCTTCGGAGCTGGCGACGACGTGGTGAACCAGGTCCTCGGCGGCACCGATCGAGAACGCCTGCGCACCGGAATCCTGCTGGCCGGCGAAGACGCCGCTCAGGGTGCGGTGCAGGTGCTCGGTCTGTCTGGAAAACTGGTCGCTCGCCTCGGCGGTGCGCGCCGCGAGGCCGCGCATGTCGGCCACGATCACGCCGAAGGGCTTGCCCGCCGCGCCGGCGCGGGCCGCCTCGATCGTCGCGTTGAGCGAGACCATGCGGATGTTCAGCGCGATCTGGCGGATGTCGGACGCGCTCTCCCGCAGCTGCGCCGCCTGGAGCCCGACTTCCTGGACGATGCGGTCCTTGCTCGCCTGCAGCTGGCGCAGGGCGGCGACGAGGTGTTCCAGCTGCCGGCCGTTGCGCTCCAGTCCGGCCAGGATCTCCTCGGGCGAGCCGCCGTCGGCGCCCACGGGACCGAGGACGCGGTCGAGCTTGCTGCACAGCTCGCCGAAGACCTGGGCGAGCTCGCCGACCTCGTGGTCGGCCTCGCTGCGCACCGTCTCGATCTGGCGCACCCAGACCGGCGCCGCCTGGCCGCACAATCTGGTCACGCGGTCGGTCTCCGCTCGCGCGCGGCGCTCGGCGGCAGCGAGGGCCGACGCGTGACGCTGCTCGAGCGCGCGGGCGGCCAGCAGTCCGATGAGCGCCATGGTGCCGGCCGCCAGGACGGCTGGTGCCTTCGCACCTCCGACACCGATGATGAGGACCGCACCGGCCGCGCCACAACCGAGCGGCCAACGGCCGAAGACCGTCGGGGGCAGCAGGTCGCGCACCCGTTGTCCGACCGAGGCAAGCCGCGCGGACTTCACGGGCCGACTCCGTCAGGGAGGAACGCCGCGACTCGAACGACCCCGCGCTGTAGATACAGTTGTTTCATTTCGTCACGTCTTTAACCTGGGTTAACCGTATCGGCAGAGCAGTTTTGCTGTTCGTCTTTGTTCGGCTGCGTTGATCCTGATCAAGGTGCGATTCGTGACATTCCTCTCACTATGACGCCTAATCGCAGCGAGATAGTGCTTCCTAGTTAAGGTAAAGCCCCAGAAGTTGGCGTAAATTGCTGGTCAGAGGAGGCATCGGCTTACCGCACGGCAACACCGCATCGGCAAGAAAACAATTGCTGAGCGTGTGTAAATTTGAAACGATGCTTACATTGGAGTCCGCACCAGCCGTCCTGACGCCACCCCCGGCGGCGGCTGGCGCGCGTCACCGCAGCGGGCAGTGGGCGCGCACGACAGTGGCCACCTTCGTGTATGCGCGGCTGCAGAATTTCGCGCCGATCTGCCGGCATCTCTCCGCCGAAGACCTCACCGGGTTCCTGAACGAGGCGCGCCGCGCCTTGTCGGAGCCGGTCCTCAAGCTCGGCGGTGAAATCGCGCAGCGGCGGCCCGATTCGATCCTGGCCGTGTTCTCGAACAAACCTGATGCGCGCAAGCCCGACCACGCGCAGCGCGGCCTGCACGCCGCCATCCTGGTGGTGTACGAGGCGGTCGAGCTGGCCAGGCGCGTCGCCCAGCAACTGGCGGACCCGCAGGCACCGCCGCTCACCGTGGCGGCCGGCGTGAACCTGGGCAACGCCGAGATCAGCGGACGGGGCGCTCGCAGCAACGGCATGGTGCATGCCACCGGTGAGGCGGTCGAGATCGCGCGGCTGCTGGAGGTGACGGCCGGCGACCTGGGCTGGAGCATCGCCAGTTCCGGGCGCACCATGCGCGCGGCAGCCGGCCGGGCCGAGGGCGGGCGCATCGGGTCGGTCGCGCCGCCGGACAACTCGTTCGTCGACATCGTCGAGGTCACGGGGCTGGTTCCGCGGCGCGGTTCCCGCACCAAGCCGGAGATGTACCAGTTGCTGCGCGAGGCCATCGCCGGGAACGGCCAGGCGCGGGAGCGGCCGCACGAGGTCTCGCTGCCTGGCGTGCCGGCGCAGGCGCCGGCCCACCTGCTGATCGAGGGTTACCGCATCCTGCGCCAGATCGGGGCCGGCGGGATGGCCAACGTGTTCCTGGCGCAAGCGCAAGAGGACGGGCCGCCGCAGGTGCTCAAGATCATGCCGCTGGACAGCTTCTCCGGCGAGGACGGCCTGCAGCGCTTCATCCAGGAGTACGCGCTGCTCGCGCAGGTCGACAGCCCGCACGTCGCGCGCATCCACCGCCAGGACTTCTCCGCGGGCCACGCCTACATCGCCATGGAGTACTTTCCCGGCGGCGACCTGCGCGCGCGCATCGCGAAGGGGATCACGCCGCGGGAGGCAATGGGCTACGTGCGGCAGACGGCGGAAGGGCTGGCGGCCATCCACGCTCAGGGCATCGTGCACCGCGACCTGAAGCCGGACAACCTGATGCTGCGGCAGGACGGCACCCTGGCGCTGGCCGATTTCGGCGTCGCCAAGCAGGTGGCCATGCTGATCATGAACACGGGCCACGGCGACATCGTGGGCACCCCGTCCTACCTGAGCCCGGAGCAGGCGCGCGGCGAACGCGTCGACGCCCGCTGCGACCTCTACAGCCTGGGCGTGCTCGCCTACGAGCTGCTCACGGGCCGCCGCCCGTACCAGGCCGAGACGGCGCAGGCGATGCTTGACCTGCACATCAACGCGCTGGTGCCGCAGCTGCCGGCGCCGCACAAGGCGTTCCAGCCGGTGCTGAACCGGCTGATGGCCAAGGACCGCGAGCAGCGCTATCCGTCGGCCCTGGCGCTGCTCGACGACCTCGAACGGCGGGAGCTCTGACCATGTGGCCCGACGCCGGCAACGACGCTTTCCTGACGGCGGGCTCGTCGCCGGTGGATTGGCAGCAGGAAGTGGCTGGCCGCATCATCGGTGGCTACTGCCTTGGCCGGAAGCTCGGCGGCCGAGGCGCCGCGGTCGTCCACGTCGCGCACGACCGGCGCGGGCGGCACGTGGCGTTGAAGGTGGTGCACCGCGCCCCCAGCCCCGGCGACGCGAGCTGGCGCTGGTTCGCCTCGGAATGCGCCTTGGTGAGCGCGGTGCGCGACCAGCACGTCGTGCGCGCCTACGAGCACCGCGCCGTGGGCGACGTGGCCTACCTGGCCATGGAGTACCTGCCCGGCGGAACGCTGGGCGACCACCTGCGTGGCGGCATCGCGCCGGAGCACGCGGTGTCGCTGCTGCGGCAGGCTGCGTGCGGACTCGCCGCCGCGCATCGCCGCGGCATCGTGCATCGGGACGTGAAGCCGCGCAACCTGCTGCTGCGCGAGGGCCAGCTCGTGCTGGCCGACTTCGGCGTGGCAGCCCGTGCCGGGGATGCATCGGCGCGAGCCGGCGCCGGCCGCCTGGTCGGCACGGCCTGCTACGCCGCGCCGGAACAGGCGCAAGGCGCGGCGCCGCAACCGCAGGCCGACGTGTACAGCCTGGGCGTCGTGTTCCACGAGATGCTGTGCGGGCAGCCGCCGTTCTCCGGCCGCACCGCCACCGAGCTGCTGGCGCAGCACCTGGTCGCGCCGGTGCCGCGCCTGCCCCGGCCGCTGCGCGCCTGGCAGGACCTCGTCGACCGGATGCTGGCCAAGCAGCCACAGCACCGCCCCGCCGACGCCGACGGCGTTCTGCAGGAGATCCAGCGCCTGGCTCCCTGGCACGGGTCCGGCAGCGATTGAAGGAAAGCGAGCCAGCCGTGCCCCACAACCACCAGTACCTCGTCGACGTGATCGGATTCAATCCGACCGAACGCGCGATGCTGACCAGCATCTTCGCGCTCGCCGCCCGGCGTGACCCGGGCTTCGTGCAATACGACCCGGTCTCGGCGCTGACGCCGGACCTGTACCTGGTCGACGTGGACGACGCGACCGCGCTCGGCGAATTCCGCGCCCTCAACCGCCGCGACGCCCTGCCTGCCGTGCTGGTGGCCTCGCCCGGGCACGGCGGCGCCCAGGAGGTGGTGGAGCGGCCGCTGCAATGGGCCCGGCTGTTGCAGGCGATGGAGGATGCGGTCGCCGATCTCGACGAGACGGCCCCCGCGCCGCTGGTGGCGCGCACTGCCGAGGCGGCCGGGGTCAATACCTGGTCGCGCCGCTCCGGGGCCGGGCCGCTGCGCACCAATCCGCTGGCGCCGGATGCGAACCGCTCGGACATCCGGCGCGCGCTGGGCGACGCCGTGCTGGTGGTCGACGACAACGCCACGGTCCGCGCGTTCATGCAGGCCAAGCTCGCGCCGTTCAGGTTCGAGGTCGACTTCGCCGAGAACGGCGAGGAGGCCGTGGGCCTGACCGGTGGCCGCGAATACGCGTGCGTGTTCCTCGACGTCGTGATGCCCGGCATCGACGGCTACCAGGTCTGCAAGCTGATCAAGGGCAACAAGCAGGCGATCAAGAAGACGGCGGTGGTGATGCTCACCAGCCGCAGTTCGCCCTTCGACAAGTTGCGCGGCTCGCTCGCCGGGTGCGACGAGTACCTGACCAAGCCGCTGGACGAGGACCGCCTGCTCGAGGTGATCGCCAGGTTCCTGCCCAGCAGCCGCAAGCACCATTCCAGGCACAGGTGAGACATGCCCAAATCGATCTTGGTGGTGGACGACACGCGCTCGATGCGCAAGATGGTGACGGCCGTGCTGGAGACGGCCGGCTACGCCGTCGAGGAAGCGGGGGACGGCGTGGAAGCGCTGGAACTCGCACGGCGGCGCGTGTACGACCTGGTGGTGACCGACCAGAACATGCCGCGCATGGACGGCGTGAGCCTGATCCGGGAGCTGCGCTGCCTCGCCGCGTACGACCCGGTGGCGCTGCTGGTGCTGTCCACCGAGGTCAATCCGGAGCTCAAGCAGCGCGGTCGCGAAGCCGGCGCCACCGGCTGGATGGCCAAGCCCTTCGATCCGCAACGAATGCTCGACATCGTGCGGGCGTTCATCTAGGGGCGCCGCGGTGAAGCAGGGGTTCCCCTTCGGCGACGGCGGCGCGTTCCGCGAGATCTTCTTCGAGGAGGCCCGCGAGCACCTGGAGGCGACCGAGGCGAGCCTGCTGAAGCTGGATCCGTGCGCGCCCTGTCCCGACGAACTGAACGCGATCTTCCGCGCCGTGCATTCGATCAAGGGCAGCGCAGCCATGCTGGGCTTCCAGGAGATCGGCGTGCTGGCCCACGTCTTCGAGAACCTGCTCGACCTGTTGCGCAAGGGCGAGCGGGCCGTGACACGCGAGGACGTCGACGTGATGCTGCAGGCCGGCGACGTCGTCAAGGCCCAGGTCGCATGGCGCCGCGGCGAGCTCGATGCGGCGCCCGACGCCGGGCCGGCGGAAGCGCTGCTGCGCGAACGGGTGCAGGTGCCCGCGGCCGGCGGTGGCAGCACCGGCGCGACGAGCCGCAGTTTCCACGTGCGCATGGGCCCGCTGCCGGCGCCGGTCGACGCCGCCGAGCTGGAGATGATGCTGTCGGGGCTGGCGGAAATGGGTGCGGTGGCGAACGAAGCGGTGCACAACGTCCCCGGCGGCAGCGTCGCCTTCGACGTCACGCTGGAGGGGACCGAGACCGACCTGCGCAGCGTGCTGGCGCTGGTGGTGCCGCCCGACCTCACGCACGTGGGGCCAGTGCCATCGCCCGCGGGCGGCGGGGCGCCGCCCGCCGCCGCTGCCATGGCTGCCGCGGCCGGGCACGACGAGGCCAACGAACTCTTCGTCGATCCCGACGAATTCCGCCGGGCGCGAGCGGGCGCCGCGGCCAATCCGCCAGCGACGCCGGCCGGCGCGGGCGGCGGCCAGCAGCAGTCCGTCGACCTGTTCGTCACGCCGGAGATCTTCAACGCACGCAAGGCGGGCTCCACCGTCGCGGCCGCGGCACCACCCGGGCCAGCCATGCCGGCCGCCCATGGCGCCAGCTCGATCCGCGTCGCCACCGCGAAGATCGACCAGCTCGTGAACCTGGTGGGCGAGCTGGTGATCACGGAGTCGGTACTGTCGCGGCAGGCCGGGCTGGCCGGCCTGGCCGCGGGCGGCGCCGAGGCCGGCCTGGCGGACCTCGCGCGCAACACGCGCGACCTGCAGGAGGCCGTGCTGGCGATCCGCATGGTGCCGATCTCCGACGCATTCGCACGGTTCCCGCGGCTCGTGCGCGAGCTGTCGGCCCGGCTCGGCAAGCAGGTGGCGCTGGAGACGCTGGGCGAATCGACCGAGCTGGACCGCGGCCTGATCGAGAAGATCCTCGACCCGCTGACGCACCTGGTACGCAACGCCGTCGACCATGGCCTCGAGACGCCGCAGGCCCGCATCGCGGCCGGCAAGCAGCCGACAGGGACGGTGACGCTGGCCGCGAGCCAGCGCGGGGGCAAGGTGGTGATCGAAGTGAGCGACGACGGGCGCGGCCTGGACCGCGACCTGATCCTCGCCCGCGCCGCCGAGCGCGGCCGGGTGCTGCCGCCGGAGGCCGCGGACGGCGACGTGTGGCAGTTGCTGTTCGAAGCGGGTTTTTCCACGGCGCAGGAGGTGACCGAGGTCTCCGGCCGCGGCGTCGGCATGGACGTCGTGCGCCGCAACATCCTCTCGCTCGGCGGGACCGTCGACGTCGCGTCGCGTGCCGGGCGCGGCGTCACCGTGACGATGACCGTGCCGCTGACGCTGGCGATCATGGAAGCCATGACGGTGTCGCTGGCCGGCCAGGTCTACGTGCTGCCGCTGGCGTCGGTGGTCGAGTCGCGCGGCCTGGCGCCGGGCGACCTGCACATGCTGCCGGGACAGGGCGAGACGCTGTGCGTGCGCGGCACGTACCTGCCGGTGCTGCGGCTGGGAGCGCTGTTCCCGCCGGAGACGCCGTCGCCGCAAGGCGAGGACATCGCCGTCGTCGTCGAGGCGCAAGGCGCCTGCGCCGCGCTGCTGGTGGACGCCCTGGTCGGGCAGCAGCAGGTCGTGGTCAAGAGCCTGGAGACCAACTTCCGCAAGGTGCCGGGCGCCACCGGCGCGACCATCATGAGCGACGGCTCCGTGGCGCTGATCCTCGACGTCTCCCATGTGATCCAGATGTGCCACGCAGCGCGCCCGCTGCTGGCGGGCTGAAGAACGCGAGGAACACCATGTATACCGCCGCCCGCAGCACCGCCGAGGTTCCGCTGCTGCGCCTGGGGCTCGTCGGCTTCGCACCCGAAGAGGAGGCGCTGCTGTGCGTGGAGCTCGCCCGGCGCGCCGGCGAGCGGCAGATGGTCTGGCAGCTCGCGCCGCTCGGCGAAGCCGATGCCTGGTGCGTCAGCGGTCCGCGGCTGCGCCGGCTGCCCGACGGCAGCTGGCGGATCGTCCCGGTGCGCGTCACCGACCATCCGATCCACATCAACCCGGAACACCTGGAGTGGCCGGTCGCGTTCTCCACGCCGGCGGGACCGCCCGACTTCCAGCCCGCGCACCTGTTCGACCTGGACTCGCCGGCCGGCATCCAGACCCTCCTCGGACATCTCGAGGGCTGGCTGCGCCCGGCGATGGTGCAGTTCCACCTGGCGGCGCACATCGTGCAGCGCAGGATCGACCTGGGCGCCGGCGTGTACCACGTGACGGTGCAAGGCAAGTTGTACGCCGTCGTGAGCCGCCGCGGCGGCGTCGGCGTGTGGCCGCTGGCCGACCCGGCGCAGCTGGCCCAGGCCGAGTGGAACCGCCGGCCGGACTCGGCCGACGCGATGCCCGCCAGCTTCGTGCATTCCAGCGTCGCCGAAACGATGTGGCAGTACGCGACGCGCACGACGCGCGACTGCCTGCCCAGGCACTACCGGCGCAAGCGCCTGTACCTGCGCCGTCCGCCGCAGCTGCCGCCGCGCCTGCTCAGCGACCGCTGCCTGCTGGTGGTGCGCGAGCTCGAGCGCGCCCCCGCGACCTTCAACGAATTGCTCGCGCGCACCGGCGCCGCCGCGGCCGACCTCGCGCGGCAACTGGCGGGGCTGTACATGGTCGGCTCGGTGACCGCCGACGAAACCCGGGTGGTGCCGCCGTACGCGATGTCGGAGCCGGGATGGAGCTCGTCGCTCGTGGCCAGCCAGCGCGACAGCGATGGCGTCGACCTGGATGCCACCGTGCACCTGAAGGCCGTCGGCGGCGGCTTCCAGCCCGCGAAGTAGGCCGGTCGCGCACGGACCCGGACCGGAAGGAACCGCAACATGAACCAGACGACCATGCAGGCGCCGTACGCGGCGGAGAGTGCCCCGGAGTGCCGCGAATTCCTGACCTTCCGGCTCGGCGATGAGCAGTACGGCATCCACATCCTGAAGGTGCAGGAGATCCGCGGCTACGAGCGGCCGACGGCGATCGCCAATGCGCCGGCCTTCATCAAGGGCGTGATGAACCTGCGCGGCGTGATCGTGCCGATCGTCGACCTGCGCGTGCGCTTCGACCTGCCGTTCTCCTACGACGAAGGCACGGTGGTGATCGTGCTCAACGTCGCCGACCGCGTGGTCGGGGTGGTGGTCGACGCCGTCTCCGACGTCCTGCCGCTGGCCGGCGAAGCCATCCAGCCGCCGCCGGAATTCGCCGACTCGGTCTTCGACACCAGCTACATCACGGGACTGGCGACGGTGGACGGCCGCATGCTCATCCTGCTGGACATCGAGAAACTGGTCACCGGGGCCGACATGGCCCTGGTGGAGGAGCGCATGCCGTGAGATCACTTTCAACGGGAGCAGTTATGTCGACCGACAAACGCCTCGCCAGGGTCCTGGCACCCGATCGCAAGATGAGCGTGGCCGCACGCCTGGCGCTCGCCTTCGGCCTGATGATCTGCATGATGATCGGCGGCGCCGGCCTCGGCCTGTTCAGCATCCATCTCCTGCAGCAGAAGATCCAGGCCCAGGCCAGCATCGGGATTCCGGCGCTGGTCGTGGCCAGCCGCCTGCAGGAGGACCTGCTGCGCGCATCCTCGAGGCTGCGCCTGCTGCCGACTATCGTCGAGCCGCAACAGGTGCGCGACGAACTGGCGCGGGCGCGCGACGCGCGCGGGGAGCGCGCCGGCCTGGTCGCCCAGCTCGGGCGGTTGCTGGCAGATGGGCGTGGCGCCGCGTTCCTGACCGAGATCGTGAAGGCGGCGCGGGTCTACGACGCGCTGGAACAGGAGTTCCTGAACGCCGGCGGCAGCGGGCAGGACCAGGCCTGGAGCGAGGTGCTGGTCCGCGTGCGTGCGGCGGAAGACGCCTACAGCGAGGCGCTGGCCAGGCTGACCGGCGACCTGGCCGACGAAGCGCGCGAATGGTCGCGCGACGGGGAAGTCGCCTACCAGCGCAGCCGCGACCTCATGTTCGCGCTGTCGGCACTGGCCATCGTCCTTGCGGCCGCCGTCGCCTGGCGTTTCTCGCGCCGCTTGCGGCTGCAACTGGGCGGCGAGCCCGACTACGCGGCGCACGTCGCCGGCCGCATCGCCCGCGGCGACCTGTCGGTGCAGGTCGACCTGCAGCCGGGCGACCAGGACAGCCTGCTGTACGCGATGAGCCGGATGGCGGCCAGCCTGCGGCAGCTGGTGGGCGAAGTGGCCGGCGGCGCGCGCGTGGTCGCGGACACCAGCACCCAGATCGCCCAGGGCAACGTCGACCTCTCGCAGCGCACCGAGGAACAGGCCTGCACGCTGGAGGAAACTGCCAGTTCGATGGAGGAACTGACCACGACGGTGATGCAGAACGCCGAGAGCGCGCGCAAGGCGAGCCAGCTGGCGCTGGACGCCTCGGAGGTGGCACGGCGCGGCGGCGAGGTGGTGGGCCAGGTGGTCGCCACCATGACCGACATCAGCGGCTCGTCGCGCAAGATCGGCGACATCATCGCCGTGATCGACGGCATCGCGTTCCAGACCAACATCCTGGCGCTCAACGCGTCGGTCGAGGCGGCGCGCGCCGGCGAGCAGGGCCGCGGGTTCGCCGTGGTCGCCTCGGAAGTGCGCAACCTGGCCCAGCGCAGCGCGGCGGCGGCGCGCGAGATCAAGGCGCTGATCGGCGACTCGGTCGGCAAGGTGGAAGCCGGCAGCCGGCTGGTGGACGCGGCCGGGAAGACCATGGACGACATCGTCGGCTCGGTCAAGGGCGTCACCGAGCTGATCGCCGAGATCGCGGCCGCCAGCCAGGAACAGAGCTCGGGCATCGAGCAGGTGAACATGGCCGTGACGCAGATGGAGCAGGTGGTGCAGCAGAACGCGTCGCTGGTCGAAGAGGCGACGGCCGCCACCGAATCGATGAAGGATCAGGCGTCCGGCCTGCTGCGCAGCGTGGCGCGCTTCAAGCTTGGCGACGAAGAGGAGCAGGACACGCAGCCGCAGCCGCCGCCGCGGCCGGAAGCGGCGGTGCCCCTGCCGGCGCGGACCTGGTCCGAGCGTCCCCCGCAATGGCACGGCGGCGCCGCGGTGGCGCTGGGCGCGCCGCAGTCGGCCAAGGAGTGGCAGGAGTTCTAGTGTCCTTTGCCGAGCCGTTCGCGCTCACCGACCGCGACTTCGAGCGCGTGCGGCGGCTGATCCACGACTACGCCGGCATCAGCCTGGGCGAGCAGAAGCGCAGCATGGTCTACAACCGGCTGGTGCGGCGGCTGCGGGCGCACGGCGGGGTGGCGTTCGAGCGCTACCTGGACCTGGTGCAGGACGCCGGCTCCGGCGAGCGCGAGGCCTTCGTGAACGCGCTGACGACCAACCTCACTGCGTTCTTCCGCGAGCCGCACCATTTCGAGCTGCTGGCACGCCGGGCCCGCGCCGCGCGCGAACGCGGCGCCGGCGCAATGCGCATCTGGAGCAGCGCCTGTTCCACCGGCGAGGAAGCATGGTCGATCGCGATGGTGATGCGCGAGGCGGGCCAGCCGGCCGAGATCCTCGCCACCGACATCGATTCGGACGTGCTGGCGGCGGCGCGCGAGGGGGTGTATCCGGCCGAGCGGGTGTCGGGCCTGGCACCGGAGCGGCTGCAGCGCCACTTCCTGCGCGGCACCGGCGGCAAGGAGGGCTTCGTGCGCATCCGAGCGGAACTGCGGACCATGGTGCGCTTCGCGCAGTTCAACCTGCAGGGCGAGCAATGGCCGGCGCCCGGCCGCTTCGACGCGATCTTCTGCCGCAACGTCGTGATCTACTTCGAGCGCGAGGCGCAGCGGCGGCTGGCCGGCCGGCTGGCGGCGGCGCTGGCCCCGGGCGGACTGCTGCTGGTGGGGCACGCCGAGAGCTTCCCTTCGGCCCATCCGGCCTTCCGCCCCTGCGGCCGCACCGCCTACGAGTCGAGCGGCTGCTGACGCGCGCACCATGCAGTCCGGCCAGTCCGCCCGCTATTTCGACCGCGACTTCAGGCTCGAGGCGATCCGCATCCTGCCCGGCGAATACCACGCCGGCTCCGGGCCGCTGGGCATGACGACGCTGCTCGGGTCCTGCGTTTCCACCTGCCTGTGGGATCCGCAGCGGCGCATCGGCGGCATGAACCACTTCATGCTGCCGGGCGACAACGGCACGGCCGCGTCGCCGGTGCCGCGGTCCGCGCGCTTCGGCGTGCACGCAATGGAACTGCTGATCAACCAGATGCTCAAGCTCGGCGCCGACCGCCGGCGGCTGGTGGCGAAGGTGTTCGGCGGCGGGCGGGTCCTGCGCGGCTTCGCGTCACTGGACGTCGGTGCCGCCAACTGCGAGTTCGTGCTGGGCTTCCTGGCGACCGAGGCGATCCCGGTGGTCGGCAGCGACCTGCTGGACAACTGCGCGCGCAAGCTGCACTTCTGTCCGGCCAGCGGCAAGGTACTGCTCAAGAAGCTGGACCCGACCGGTGACGACCAGGTGCAGCGGCAGGAGCGCGAGTACCTCACGCGGCTGCGCGCCGCGGCGGGCGCCGGCTCGATCGAGATCTTCGCGCCGCCCCGATGATCAAGGTCCTCATCGTCGACGACTCGGCCCTGATGCGCGCGTTCCTGGCGGGCGTCGTCGAGGCGCAGCCCGACATGGAAGTGGCCGCCGTGGCTGCCGATCCGCTGATCGCGATCGAGCAGATCCGGTTGCGCTCGCCGGACGTCATCACGCTCGACGTCGAGATGCCGCGCATGAACGGGCTCGAATTCCTGCGCAAGCTGATGAGCGTGCGGCCGCTGCCGGTGGTGATGATCTCGTCGCTGACCCGGGAGGGGGCGCAGACCACGCTGCACGCGCTGGAGCTCGGCGCGGTCGAGTTCGTGGCGAAGCCGGCCGATCGGGCCCAGTTCGAGGCGAGCGCCGGTGAGATCGCCGACAAGATCCGCGCCGCGAGCCTGGCGCGCCTGCCGCGGCGCGCCGCGGCCGTCGTGATGCCGCACGCCGTCGCGGCACCGCTGCCGCCGCCGCGCGTGCTGCCCGCCGGCGCCGACCGGGTGATCGCGATCGGCGCTTCCACCGGCGGCGTCGAAGCCCTGCGCGAAGTGCTGTCGGCGCTGCCCGCGGCCATGCCACCGATCCTGGTCGCCCAGCACATGCCTGCCGGCTACACCGAAACGTTTGCCCGCAGGCTGGATGCGATCTGCCGCATCACCGTGAAGGAAGCCCAGGAAGGCGAGGCGGCCCTGCCCGGCGTCGCCTACATCGCGCCAGGCGGTCGCCACCTCGCGCTCGCGCGACGCGGGGGCGGGTACGTGGTCCGCGTCAACGACGACCCGCCCGTCAACCGGCACCGGCCGTCGGTGGATGCCTTGTTTCGCACGGTGGCGGACGCCGCCGGCGGCCGCGCGATCGCGGTCATGCTGACCGGCATGGGCGCCGACGGTGCCGAGGCGATGCTGCGATTGCGCACCGCCGGTGGCTACACGCTGGCCCAGGACGAGGCGAGTTGCGTGGTGTTCGGGATGCCGCGCCAGGCGATCGCCGCCGGCGCGGTGCGCGAAGTGCTGCCGCTCGCGCAACTCGCGCGGCGGCTGGTGGAACTCGCGGGCGGCTGAGGATCCTCAGCCGGCCCGCGTGCGCCGGTGGCACGGCCAGCGGCCGGCTTCAGCGGCCGTAGCTGCGCGCGCCGCTGCCGCCGCCGCGGTTGCCGTAGCCGGCGCCGCCGCGGCCGCCCCGACCGCCACCGCCGCCGCCACGGCGGCCGCGGCCGCCCATGGTGTCGACGCTGGTGCGCAGCGGATCGGGCTGGCCGTCGCCGCTGTGGCGTGGCGTGGCGTCGCGCTGCACGAACGGGCTCGCGCTCTCGTGCGCGCCCGGACGCGGCTGCTCCTCGTAGTCGCGGCGCGGCTGCTGCGGCGGACGCTGGCCCTTGCCGTTGCCGTTGCGCGTCTGGATCGGCGCCGGACCGCGCGCCGGCTTCTGGCCGTTGCCGGCACGTTGCCCTTGCGGCTGCGGCTGGGCGCCGCGCCCGCCGTTGCCCGACCCGTTGCCGGCGCCGCGGCTGCGGCCGCGTTCGGCATCGGCGGCCTTGTTGTCGCGGATGCGCTGCATCATCTCCTGGCGGGCTGCCTTCGCGGCGGCCTGCATCACCTCGCGGCCCGGCGGCTTGCCGGCGCCGCCCCAGATGGTCTGGCGGCCCATGGCGATCGGCTCGGCGCGCTCGCCCGGCTCGGGGGCGAAGCCGTCGACCACCTGCACCGGGATTTGCTGCTTGGTGAAGCGCTCGATCTCCTGCATGAAGCCTTCCTCGTCCAGGCAGACCAGGCTGACGGCCGCGCCGTCGTTGCCGGCCCGGCCGGTGCGGCCGATGCGGTGGACGTAGTCTTCCGGCACGTTGGGGATCTCGTAGTTCACCACGTGCGGCAGGTCGTCGATGTCGATGCCGCGGGCGGCGATGTCGGTCGCCACCAGCGCGCGCAGCTCGCCGCTCTTGAAGCCGGCCAGCGCCTGGGTGCGCGCCGACTGGCTCTTGTTGCCGTGCAGCGCCAGGGCGCTGATGCCGTTCTTGGTCAGGTACTCGGCGACGTTGTTGGCGCCGAACTTGGTGCGCGTGAACACCAGCACCTGGCTCCAGTCGTGCTCCTGGATGATGTGGGCGAGCAGCTGCTTCTTCTTGCCGCGGCCGACCGGGTGCACGACCTGGGTGATGCGCTGCACCGTGGTGTTGCGCGGGGTGACCTGGATGGTCTGCGGATCGCGCAGCAGGCCATTGGCCAGCTGGCGGATCTCGTCGCTGAAGGTGGCCGAGAACAGCAGGCTCTGCTTTTCCCTGGGCACCAGCGCCAGGATCTTCTTCACGTCGGGCAGGAAGCCCATGTCGAGCATGCGGTCGGCTTCGTCGAGCACCAGGATCTCCACGGTGGAGAGGTCCAGGTGGCCCTGCTGCTGCAGGTCCAGCAGGCGGCCGGGGGTGGCGACCAGGATGTCCACGCCGCCGCGGATGCGGTCGATCTGCGGGTTCATGCCGACGCCGCCAAAGATCACCGTCGAGGTGAGCGGCAGGTACTTGCCATAGGTCCGGATGGACTCTTCCACCTGCGCGGCCAGTTCACGCGTGGGCGTGAGCACCAGGGCGGCGATGCCGTCCTTGCCGAACTTGTTGGTCTTGCCCTGGCCCTTGGAGAGCTTGTGCAGCATGGGCAGCGTGAAGGCCGCGGTCTTGCCGGTGCCGGTCTGCGCGCCGCCGAGGAGGTCATGGCCGGCCAGCACGGCGGGGATCGCCTGGGCCTGGATGGGGGTGGGGTTTTCGTAGCCTTGCTCGCGCACGGCCTTGAGAATGGCAGGTGCCAGGTTCAGTTCGTCAAAAGTCATTGAAGAGGCGCCATCCGTGGCGCTGGGCATCGGCCTGTACGGTGCGGCGCACCGTGCCAGTCAAAGGCTGATGAGTTTCAGGAGAGTGGGAGCCCGCGCTGCCGGCATGCGAGCCGGCTGGGGTCCCCAGCGAAACGCTGGAGTTGCGGGCAACTGGAGTCCGCAACAGCCGGTATTGTCGCATGGGCTGGCCAAACCTGCTGAAAGCCCCCCGACGGCGTGATCCCGGCGCGCGGTTCTCACCTCGTTACGCGGCGGAACAAAGGTTTACCGGTCGATCGGCTGCCTGTCGCGTCCGGCCCCCGCCCGGAGACGACGAGACCGGAAAACGCTGGTGCGAGCCGCGTTGCGGGACTCATAATCGGTTGGCTCACAAGCTCAGCCATGGCCAAGCTCCTGAAGTTCCGCATCGGCGTCTCCGACGATCCCACCGCCCGCGAGCCGTCGCTCAACGACTGCCTGGACGCGGTGTTGCAGCAGGCCGACCTCCTGATCACCGACGTGCTGAACGGCCTGGTCTTCGCTTCGGCGCCGACGGCCGCCCGCCGCTCCGCCCTGCTGCAGGCGCCGGGGACGCAGGCGGCGATCCAGCAGCTGTCCGCCAACGCGAAGGCGGTGGGCGCCACTTGGCGCACGGAGCTGACCCGCATCGTTTATGAAGGCGGCGGCAAGGAGCAGGTGCACACGGAAGCGCTGCGCTTCGAGGACCTGCGGCTGTTCGAGCAATCCGAGATCGACCAGAGCATCGAGGTGGCGCGCGCGCACCAGGAGGTCTCGCACGCCGTCGACGACGTGCTGCCGCCGCTCGACGCGCTGGTGAGCACGCTACTCGGCTGGCGCACGATCCAGCCGGGCCTCAATCCGCTGCGGCCCGACGCGTTCGTGCGGGCGCTCCAGGCGTGCCTGGCCACGCACGTCCCCGATGCGGCCGTGCGCGAGGTCCTGATCGCCCCGGCCGCCGGCCTGCTCGGCGTCAACCTCAACAAGCTGTATCGCGAACTGGCCGACTGGCTGCGCTCCTGCGGCGTGGAGCCGGCCGTGCCGCTGGGCGGCCGCCTGGAACAAGGCACGGGCGCCCACGGCAAGCCGGTGGCGGACTCGGTGGCCAGGACGCTGCTGACGCTGGATCGCCTGCGCAAGCTCCTGGCCGGGGACTTCGACCCGCAGGCCGGCCGGCCCGAGTTCCTCTACACCGTGCCGGCGTCGATGGCGATGCTGCAGGAGATGAAGGGCGTCGACGCCCTGGTGCAGAAACTGGAGCAGCGGCCCAGGCCGCCTGCCCCGGATCCGGCGGAACGCGACATGCTGGCGGAGGCACCCGCCCCCGCCGAGACTCCGCGTATCGGGCTGCAGCTGGGCGAAGAGGTGGTGCGCATGATGTTCGACAACCTCGAACGCGACAAGCGCCTGCTGCCCGAATTCAAGCGCCAGCTCAAGGCCATGGAGCCGGGCGTGCACAAGCTGGCGAAGCAGGATTCGCGCTTCTTCAGCGATCGCACCCATCCGGCGCGGCAGTTCCTCGACCGGATCACCCAGCGCAGCCTCGCGTTCACCGACGAAAAGGACCCGGGCTGGCGCCGCTTCGTCGTGACCGTGGAGGATTCGGTGCGCTGGCTGGGCAGCAAGGTGGTCGACGCCGAGACCTTCGACGAGCTGATCAGGCACCTGGACGAGCAGTGGACCGGCCACGACGACGTGGTGCGCGGCAAGCGCGAGGAAGCGGCGCGCGCCTTGCTGCACGCCGAGCAGCGCAACCTGCTCGCGCAGAAGCTGGCGGCCGAGTTCGCGCAGGCGGCGGAGGGCCTGGGCGTCGCCGATTTCGTGATCGACTTCCTCAAGGGCTCCTGGAGCCAGGTGGTGGCCGAGGTCCAGCTCAGTTGCGCGGACGGCTCCGACGACCCCTATGGTTACCGCGCGCTCGTCGACGACCTGGTCTGGAGCGTGCAGAAGAGCACGGCCCAGCGCGGCCGCGCCCGGCGCCTGGTGCAGATGATTCCCGGCCTGCTGTCCAAGCTGCGCGAAGGGCTGGACCGGATCCAGTACCCACCGGAGCTGACGGCGCGCTTCTTCAACAACCTGATCACGATCCACCGCGCCGCCGTGCACGAGGGGCGCGACAAGACCAGCAAGGCCGCCGCCGACGCCGTGGAAGCCGAAGCGTCGCGCTTCGACGACAGCGAGCAGAGCATCTGGCTCGACAGCCAGGAGAGCGAGGAGTCCGGCTTCGTGCCCGACGAGGCGTTCAGCGCGGAAAAGCCGGCCGCAGCCCAGCTCGAGCAGCAGGAGCCGGCCGGCCCCGTGCGCCCCGGCGAATGGCACACGGGCACCTGGGTCGAGCTGCTGGTCAACGGCGCCTGGGTGCGGGCGCAACTGACCTGGGCCAGCCCGCACGCCACGCTCTACATGTTCACGGCGCAATCCGGCTCGGCCCATTCGATGTCCCGCCGCAGCCTGGACCGCCTGCTGGCGCAAGGGCACATCCGCATCGTCGCCGAGCGCAACCTGGTCGACGAGGCCCTGGACCAGGTGGCCAAGGCCGCCTTGCACAACAGCGTGCAGGGCAAGACCTGACACTTGGCCGCCGCGCGCGGCAAGGCCATTCGCGTCCGGTGTGAACGGGAAATCCGCGAATCCCGCCGCCCCGCGATAATCGAGGGTTCGCAGCGCAAAGCCCGGGCCGTTTCTGGCCGCCGCGGCCGTGCTCCTCCACCGCAAGACAAGGCAATGGCTCAATACGTCTACACCATGAACCGCGTCGGCAAGATCGTGCCGCCGAAGCGCCAGATCCTCAAGGACATCTCGCTGTCCTTCTTCCCCGGGGCCAAGATCGGCGTGCTGGGCGTCAACGGCTCCGGCAAGTCCACGCTCCTGAAGATCATGGCCGGCATCGACAAGGAGATCGAGGGCGAAGCCACGCCGATGCCGGGGCTGAAGATCGGCTACCTGCCTCAGGAGCCCCAGCTGAATCCGGAGCACACGGTGCGCGAGGAGGTGGAAGAGGCCATGGCGGAGGTCAACACCGCCAAGGCGAAGCTCGACGAGGTCTACGCCGCCTACGCGGAGCCGGATGCGGACTTCGACGCGCTGGCCGCCGAGCAGACGCGCCTGGAGGCCATCATCGCCACGGCCGGAACCGATTCCGAGCACCAGCTCGAGATCGCAGCCGACGCGCTGCGCCTGCCGCCCTGGGACGCGACGATCGGGCTGCTCTCCGGCGGCGAGAAGCGCCGCGTGGCGCTGTGCAAGCTGCTGCTGTCCAAGCCCGACATGCTGTTGCTCGACGAACCCACCAACCACCTGGACGCCGAATCGGTGGAATGGCTGGAGCAGTTCCTGCAGCGCTATCCGGGCACGGTGGTTGGCATCACCCACGACCGCTACTTCCTGGACAACGCCGCCGAGTGGATCCTGGAACTGGACCGCGGGCACGGCATTCCGTGGAAGGGCAATTACTCGACCTGGCTGGAGCAGAAGGAGGCGCGCCTGGAGCAGGAGCAGAAGGGCGAGGAAGCCCACGCCAAGGCGATGAAGCGCGAGCTGGAGTGGGTGCGCAAGAACGCGAAGGGCCGCCAGTCGAAGAGCAAGGCGCGCCTGGCCCGCTTCGAGGAGCTGTCGGATGTCGAATACCAGAAGCGCAACGAGACGAACGAAATCTTCATCCCGGTGGCCGAGCGCCTGGGCAACGAGGTGATCGAGTTCGAGAACGTCTCGAAGGCCTTCGGCGACCGGGTGCTGATCGACAACCTCAGCTTCAAGATCCCGGCCGGCGCGATCGTCGGCATCATCGGGCCCAACGGCGCCGGCAAGTCGACCCTGTTCAAGATGATCGCCGGCCGCGAGCAGCCCGATTCGGGCACGGTGAAGCTCGGCAAGACGGTGCAGCTGGCGTTCGTCGACCAGAGCCGCGACGACCTGTCCAACGAGAAGACGGTGTGGGAAGACATCTCCGACGGCCTGGACATGATCAACGTCGGGAAGTTCCAGATGCCCAGCCGTGCCTACTGCGGCCGCTTCAACTTCAACGGCGGCGACCAGCAAAAGCGCGTGGGTACGCTCTCCGGCGGCGAACGCGGCCGGCTGCATCTGGCCAAGACCTTGAAGCAGGGCGCCAACGTGCTGCTGCTCGACGAGCCGTCCAACGACCTCGACGTCGAGACGCTGCGGGCGCTGGAGGACGCGTTGCTCGAGTACGCGGGCAGCGTGCTGGTGATCAGCCACGACCGCTGGTTCCTGGACCGGATCGCGACCCACATCCTGGCCGCCGAGGACGAAGGCAAGTGGACCTTCTTCGACGGCAACTTCCACGAGTACGAGGCCGACAAGCTCAAGCGCCTGGGCGAGGAGGGCGCCCGGCCGCACCGGATGCGGTTCAAGGCGCTGAAGTAAGGTTGCTGCGTCGGCTGCCCGACCATCAAGCGGCCGGTCGGCCGTTCCGTCCCGCACATGGCGCCTTCGGGCGCCTTTGTTTTGCCAGCCCGGCCGCGTCAGTGCATGGCCGCCGGCTTCACGGCCGGGCAGGCCAGCTCGCGGCCGACCATGGCGCGGGCGTACAGGTAGTTGTTGCGCGCCCGGTCGCTCAGCTTGTCCAGGTCGACCTGGCCCATGGGATCGCAGGGAAAGGCGAAGCCCCGGCCGCTGTCGAAGAGGGACTGGAAGCGCAGTTCGTATTCGGTGACCATGTGATGTCTCCTGTGCATCGCGTATGGTCACTATCGCGGCTGGCGCGGTGCCGGAACATAGGCGGGCGCTGAATCAGGCGGTCGGCGGCGTCCCGTTTTTGCCTTCCATCCTGCCGACACCTTGTGGGAATCGTCCGAAGCCGGGGAGGCCGACGGGGTAGTCCATCGTTGCCGGGAAAACCCTGACGCGGGCCGCGACGCCGCTGTCCATCGAGGGCTTGCTCACGCCGCCAGCTCCCGCAGGCGACCGCGCACCAGGTTGATGTTGTTGCGCAGCGCATAGAGCTCGTCGGCGTAGGACAACGGCACGACAATGGCGGCGACCTTGCGCTCGAGCGCGGCCAGTTCGCGCTCCAGCTGCGCGGCGTCGGCGTCTTCACGCTGCATCCGCAGCTCCAGCTCGCGCAGTTGCCCGTACCAGCGGAACACGCGCGAGCGGATGCGGAACTCGTACAACGGCGGCACCACGCGCGACAGCGGCAGCAGGAGCGCGGCGATCAGGCCCAGTGCCAGCCACATGCGTTCGACCAGGTTGGCCAGCCAGAACGGGAGGTATCGCTGCAGGAACGGCCGTCCACCCGTGATGGCGCGTTCGGCCTCGCGCGAGACCGGATACTCGCTGTGCTGCGTGTTGGGAAAACTGCCGGCGCGGCTGAACCAGCCCGCCGGGCCGTGCAGGTCCAGGGCCGCCTGGGAGAACAGCTGCAGCAGGGCGGGGTGAGTCTGCGCCCGCGCGAGCAGGGACGTCGTGGTCGCCACCAGCCGCAGGTCGGCCGGCGGGAGGTTGCGCGCGAGGTCGACCACGCCTTGCGGCAGCACCGCCGGGGTCAGGAACGGAAAGCGGCGCGAATAGGCTTCGCTCTGCGCGAAGTCCATCAAGCGGATGCCGGGCGTCTGCAGCAGCATCTGCACCATCAGCGACTCGGGCGCCGAGGCGAAGACGATCGCGTCGATCTGGCCGGCGAGCAACGCCATCGTGGCCGGCGTCTCCGCCAGTTGCGACAAGGCCATGCCGGCGGGGGCGACGCGGTTGGCCTCGAACAGCTTGTGCATCAGCGCCGGTACCCCGCTGCCGGGGCTGCCGACGTTCAGGCGCAGCCCTTGCAGCTGGGTGAGCGACGTGATGGCGGCGCGCGTCGCGCCTTCGCGGTAGAACAGCCACAGCGGTTCGACGAAGAGGCTGCCCAGCGACTCGAGCCCGTGCTCCTCGCGCGTCGCGCGCTCGTTGCTGCCGCCCTGCACGAATCCCAGGTCGGCCCGGCCTTCGCGCAGCAGCCGCAGGTTGTCCGACGAACCCTGGCTGGGCACGAGCACCACGTCGATGCCGTTGGACGCCAGCGCCTGGCGATAGCGCCTGCCGAATTCGTCGTACGCACTTTGCGCCGGTCCCGTCGCGAGCCGCACCTGCCGCGGCGGCGTGGGGTCGAGCCACAGGTAGGCCAGCGCGATGAGCGCGACGGCCGCCAGCACGAACGGTCCGGCCGAGACCAGCAGGTCGCGCAGGGACAGCAGCGTGAAGCGGAGCGCCTTGGGCACGCGATTCAGAGGTCGGCGGCGGCCGGCAGGCGCAGCTTGCCGAGCGTGAGGGCGGTGGCCGCGCGCGCCGCCCGGACCACGGCCATGGCCGTCGCTTCGGCGGCCATCGTGCCCAGCGTCATCATGCCGACGGCCTGGCCGGCGCGGCCGGTGCCCAGCGCGAACAGCGTGTCGCCGTCGGACATCGTGTGCACGGGGTTGATGCTGCGGGCGAGCCCGTCGTGGGCCATCACGGCCAGCCGGGTCGCCTGCGCCTTGGTGAGCGTGGCGTCGGTGGCGACGACGCCGATCGTCGTGTTGGTGCCGGCCAGCACCGGGATCGGGGCCTCGCCGCGCAGCAGGGCGCGCCGGCTGTCCAGCAGCGCCTTGCCGTTGCGGGTGCGCGCGCCGGCGACCACTTGCGCCGTTTCCGGATCGACCACGTCGCCGAGCGCATTGACGGCGATCAGCGCGCCCACGGTGACGCCGCCGACGGTCACGCTGGCCGTGCCGATACCGGCCTTCATGGCGCGATTCATGCCGAAGATCTTGCCGACGCAGGCGCCGGCACCGGCGCCCACGTTGCCCTCCGCGGGCGTCCTGGTGGCGGCCGCTTCGCAGGCCGCATACCCGGCGGCAGCGTCGGGGCGGATCGACGCGTCGCCCACCATCAGGTCGAACAGCACGGCGCCCGGGACCAGCGGCAGGCGGGCGACGCCGACGTCGAAGCCGACGCCCTGTTCCTCCAGCCACCGCACCACGCCGGTGGCGGCGTCCAGGCCCCAGGCGCTGCCGCCGGCCAGCAGGACGGCATGGACCTTGTCGACCAGGTGGGTGGGATCCAGCAGGTCGGTCTCGCGCGTGCCCGGGGCGGCGCCGCGGACGTCGACGCCGGCCACGGCGCCGTCGCGGGCGATGATCACGCTGCAGCCGGTGGGGCGGCGGCTGTCGGTGAAGTGGCCGACCGCTATGCCGGCGACGTCGGTGATCGCGCCGGCCTTGCGGCGCTGGCGTGGCGAAGGCGATGCGGTGCTGGCCATGGATCGGAATTATCCATGGCCGGGCTGCAGCCTCAGACCTCCACCGCCCCTGCGCGCGAGCGCTGCGCCATCTCGCGGCAGGCCTGCTCGCAGCGGCGGCAGGCCTCGGCGCACTGCTGGCAATGGTCCATGTCGTGCCTGGCGCATTCCGCGCCGCAGTCGCGGCAGACATCGGCGCACAGCGCGCACAGGGCGGGCGAATACTCGCTGCCGCCCGACATGAAGGCGACCGCCAGCTCGCAGATCTGGGCGCAGTCGCTGTCCAGCGCGATGCAGCGCGCCATCATCTTGACGTCGGGCTCCTGCAGGCAGCACGCGGCGCAATGGTTGCAGGCGACGGCGCAGGCATGGCAGGCCGCGATGCATTCCTGGTATTCCTCGTATTTCTCGTGCGACATCAAGGTTCTCCTGAAGACGTGCCAAGCGCTTTCAGTCTAGGCCGTCGGGCGCCGGCCGTGGGACTGCGGCAAGCGTTCGTGACAGGTGCTGCCCAGCTCGCGCGCGGAATGTGGCCGTGCTTGACAGTCATCAATGGAGCGGGCGCCGCCAGCGCCAATAGTCGGCGGGTCTATCTTGAAAACGCCACTCGTCACCACGGCAGCGGGTCGCGGCGCGCCCGGGACCGCGTGGGCTCGCGCCGGCGCGGGCCTGCGCCTGCTGGGCGCGGCCGTGCTGGCCGGCCTGCTGGCGGCCGGGCAGGCGACCGCCCGCGAAGTCGCCATCGGCGTCTTCGCGTGGCAGGGCGAGCGCGCCGCCATCGCCGACTGGTCGCCGGTCATCCGCGACCTGAACGCCGCCCTGCCTGAGCACCGGTTCCGCCTGGACCATTACGACGCGGCCGGGTTGCGGCGCGCCATCGCGGAGCACCGGGTGGACCTCGTCATCACGAACCCCGGCTATTACGTGACCATGGAGGCCGAGTTCGGACTCAGCCGCATCGCCACGCTCGCCGCCCCGAACGTGCGCTCGCCGGACCGGGCCATCGGTTCGGTGGTGATTGCGCGCGCCGACCGCGCCGACCTGCCCGACCTCGCCGCGCTGGCCGGGCGGCGGGTGGCGGCCGTGGCCCCGGACGCCTTCGGCGGCTGGCTGATCGTGGCCGGCGAGCTGAAACGGCGGGGGTTGGACCCCGAATCCGACCTCGCCGTGCGCTTCATGGGCCTGCCGATGAACAACATCGTCGATGCCGTCCGCCGCGGCGACGTCGATGCGGGCATCGTGCGCACCTGTCTGCTGGAGCAGTTGCTGGACGAGGAGTACGTGCGGCCGGGCGACCTGCGGGTGGTTGGCGCGCGCCAGGAGGACGGCTTCCCGTGCGCGACCTCGACGCCGCTCTATCCGGACTGGCCGATTGCCGTCACCCGGCAGACCGATCCGGCGCTGGCCAAGGCCGTCGCCCGCGCGCTGCTGGCCATGCCGGATGGGCAAGGCTTGTTGAGCTGGACGGTGCCGGCCGACTATCGGCCCGTGCACGAGCTGTACCAGGGACTGGGCGTGGGGCCGTACGCCGACCTGCACCGCCTGACCCCGGAGGCGCTGGCGCGCCGTTTCTGGCCCTGGCTGCTGGGGCTGGTGGTCCTGCTCATCGCGGGCATCGTGCACACGGTGCGGGTCGAGTACCAGGTGCACAGGCGCACGGCCGAACTGCGCGAATCGCTGCAGGCGCGCCAGCTGGCCGAAGCGCGCATGCGCGAGAACCAGGAACAGATGGAGCACCTGTCCCGGCTGTCGGTGCTGGGCGAGCTCTCGGGCAGCCTGGCCCACGAGATCAACCAGCCGCTGACGACCATCGGCACCTATGCCCGCAGCCTGCTGCGGCGCCAGGACAACCGGACGCTCACGCCGGAGGCGCTGTCGCAGGCCTGCACCGAGATCGCCGACGAGGCCGAGCGGGCGGGCGGAATCGTCCAGCGGATCCGCCATTTCGCCAGGAAGCGCGCGGCGGTGCGCGAACCGGTGGACCTCGCCGCGATCGCCGCCGAAGCCAGGCGCCTCGTCACGGGCATGCTCGCGCACGCGCCCGAGATCGCGATCCACGACCGGTCGTCACCCGGGCGCGCCGTGCTCGCCGACCCGCAGCAGATCCAGCAGGTGCTGCTGAACCTGGTCAAGAATGCGATCGACGCCGCGCGCGGCCTGCCACCGGCGCGCCAGGCGATCGAGGTCGACATCGAAGCGGCCGGCAGCCGCGTGCTGGTGCACGTCATCGACCGCGGGGTCGGTCTGGACGAGGCGCAGCGCGCGCGCCTGTTCGAGCCGTTCTTCACCACCAAGCCCGACGGCCTGGGCCTGGGGCTGCCGATCTGCAAGACCATCATCGAAGCGCACGGGGGCCGGCTCTGGGCCGAACCCAACGCCGGCGGAGCCGGCATGCGCTTCACTTTTTCGCTCCCCTGCCATGAACTACCAGCCTGACCAATGCGTCGTTCACGTCGTCGACGACGACCCCGCGCTGCGGCGCTCGCTGCGCTTCCTGCTCGAATCGGTGGAGTGGAAGGTGCAGCTGCACGCATCGGCCGAGGAGTTCCTGGAGGCGGTGGGCCAGGCCCGGCAGCCGTCATGCGTGCTGCTGGACATCCGCATGCCGGCCATGAGCGGGCTCGAGCTGCAGCAGGTGCTCCAGGCGCGCGGCATCGCCGTGCCGATCGTGTTCATGACCGGACATGCCGACGTGTCGATGGCCGTGCAGGCCATGAAATCGGGCGCCGCCGACTTCATCGAGAAGCCGTTCAAGGACCAGGTGGTGCTCGACGCGGTCGCGGCCGCGATGCGGCGCAGCGCGGAGGCGCTGCTCGAGCAGCAGGTCCGGGAGGAGGCGGTGCGGCTGCTGGGCGCGCTGTCGCCGCGGGAACGCGAGGTGGCGCAGCTCGTGGCGCAGGGGCAGCCCAACAAGCTGATCGCCGCCAACCTGGGTATCAGCGAGAAGACCGTCCACATCCATCGCCAGCACGTGATGGAGAAGGCGGGCGTGTCGTCGGCCGCCGAACTGGCCCGCCTCATGCTGCGGGCCGATCCGGCGGCGCTGGATTGATCTCCGTGAAATCGCCGAAGCGATTTCGCGGAGGCTGATCGGTGCGACCAGGACCGGCGAAGCCGGATCCTGGCCGCAAGGGAGACTGCGTTGCACGTTGTTCCACGCAGTCTTCGAGGCGGGCAGCGCGAGTGCCCACCCAAACGCTTCACACGAGCCTGATCCGCGCGGGCAGGCCGTTGCGCACCGAGGTGCCCGACACCGAATCGACCCAGGGCGCGCGATCGGCGCGGGTGGGATCGAGCACGCCGACGTCGTTGAGGTTCACGCCCGCGGCGAGCCGCGCGTCCTCGGGTTGGCGCTCCCTGCCGATGCGGTGGGCGCGGGCGCCGAGCTCGCGATGGCCGAAGCCGTGCTCGAAGGCCGCGACGCCCGGCATCACGCCGGGGTGCACCATGATCCGCGCCCGCACGCTGCCGTTGGGCGTCGCGATCTCGGCCAGGTCACCCATTTCGAGGCGCAGCCGCTTCGCGTCGTCCGGATGGACCAGCACCGGGTTCTCCGGATGCACCGCCAGCAGCCGCGTCGCGCCGATCGAGTACGGGTTCTGCAACGCCGACTTGTAGCTCACCAGTTCCAGCGGCCACTCGGACGCCGGGTACAGCTTGCGCATGGGCGTGCCGTCGGCGAACGTCGCTTCCTTCCACGTGGCGCAGCCGGTGTTGCGCTTGCCCGAAAGGCTGTTCTTCGTCGTGCCGAGGCTCTCGTTCCACAGATGGCACATCTGCTTGAGCGGGTTGCGCATCCACTCGGCGTTCTCTTCGTCGTAGGCCTCCTTCGCCGGCTGGTAGCGGCCGCCGCGCGTGAGCAGGAACGCCACCTTCGCGACCTCCTCCGGTTTGAGCGTGCGCTGCAGCGCCGGGGCGATGCGCTGCACGCCGGACAGCAGGATGTCCTCCTCGGTCGCGTCGGCAACCGGCTCCTTGCCGAGCCACGCGATGTTGGCGCCGGCCCGCAGGTACCAGTCCTCGGGCCGCTCCAGCGGATAGCTGTTGCCTTCCGCGTCGGTGAGGGCTTCCGCGCCGAACCCGGGCAGCTTCATCGCCTTGGCCAGCGCCATGAAGAATGTCTCCATGCCGATCGGCTGGCCGTCCGGCGTCCTGCTCGCCTTCGGCTCGACCACCGGCCAGCGGGCGCCCATGGACTTGGTCGGTACGCCGTTCCACGGCGCCACCCAGCCCCAGCTCTCGTACATCAGCGAGTCCGGCACGATGTAGTCCGCGTAGGCGTTGCTCTCGTTGATGAACGGATCGACCGATACGATCAGCGGCAGCTTCTTCGGGTCCGCCAGGTCGCGGCCGATGCGTTCGCGCAGCCCCGGAATGCCGTACATCGGATTCGACGACCACAGGACCAGCGCCTTCAGGCCGTACGGGTAGCCGTTCACGGCGGCGGGCAGCGCCTCGGTCGTGAGGCCGGGCGCGTTCGGGAACCACGGCGCCTTCGCCGGGTACGGCTTGCCTTGCACCTTGCGCGCCGCGAACTCGGAAGTCTTTTCGTACGGCACGTTGCGCCCGATCGGCGTGCCGCCCGGCTTGACCATCCCCGGGAACGTGTCGAGGTTGTAGCGCGGCCCTTCGCCGTCGGGCTTGAAGCCGCCGCCGTTCGCGACCAGGCCGCCCTTCCAGTTGAGGTTGCCCAGGAGCGCGTTGATCGTCATCAGCGCATAGGCGTTGTAGAAGCCGCTGCCGCTCATCATCCCGCCGTGCGCGATCACCGACGCCTTCTTGCCGTGCGCCGTGAGTTCGCGCGCCAGGCCTTCCAGCGTCGCGACGTCGATGCCGCAGGCTTGCGAGTAGGCGGCCAGGTCCAGCCGCAGCGCTTCTTCCTTCAGCAGTTGCAGGGACGACTTGACTCGCAGGGGCTGCTCGCCGACCTGCAGCACGGTGTCGACGAACAGCTGGGCCGGGCCGGTCGCCTTGTCGTGGAACACCGGCCTGCCGGCCTCGTCGAGGCACACGAAGGCGTCGCCTTCCTTGTAGCGCTGGTCCTCGGCCACGGCCGCACCGAGGTCGGACGCCCGCAACATCCGGCCTTCGCGCGGATGCTTCGCTTCGACGATGACGAGGTGGGTGGCGTTGGAGACGGACGGTTCGCCATTGGCCTTGGCGAGTTCCGCGTTGGGGAAGGAGAGGAAGCGGCCGTCGATGCGCTCGTTCTCGAACATCCAGCGCATGATCGCCATCGCCATCGCCCCGTCGGTGCCGGGGCGGATCGGCACCCAGCGGCCGCGGTCGCCGCTCACGCGGCTGCTGGCGTGGGTGAGCACCGGATCGACGACCACATAGGACAGCTTGCCTTCGGTGCGGGCCTTGGCCACCAGCGTGCCCTGGCGCTTGAACGGGTTGCCGGCCTGCCCGGGCGCGGTGCCGACGAACAGGACGAACTCGGCGTTGGCGAAGTCGGGCTTGGCATGCGGCAGGCCCTTCAGGTCGCCGAACAGCGCCGCCGATCCCGAGCGGTAGGCGCCGCCGCAGTAGGAGCCGTGGCCGAAGAAGTTCATCGTGCCGTAGGACTTGTTGAAGAAGCGGCGCGCGAAGCTCTCGCGGCCGTCGTTGACGCTGGACAGCACCGCGACCTGGTTCACGCGCGGCCCGAACTCGGGCTGGGCGGCGTCGATCGGCGTCTTCGTGTCACGCAACGCGGCCAGGCCGGCCACCGGGCCTTCGCCGAACAGGTTGCCGCCTTCCACGACTTCTTTGACCAGTTGCTCGAAGGAAATCGGCTCCCATTTGCCGCCGTTGCGCGGCCCGACGCGCTTGAGCGGCGTCAGCACGCGGTACGGGGAGTCGATCTGCTGCGCCACCGCGTTGCCGCGGCCGCAGGCGGTCGAACGGCCGGCGAGGCCCTTGCCCTCGAAGGCGGAGATCGCGGCGAAGCTCTCGCGCACGCTGGCCTTCATCGGCAGGTGCGGGTCGGTCGACAGCGGGCTGTACGGATTGCCGGCCACGCGCAGCACCTTGCCGGTGGCGCGGTCGGTGCGCACCCGCACGCCGCACATCGTGGTGCAACCCAGGCAGGTGGTGTAACTCACCTGCTGCGCCGTGTTCACGGCGACGTGCCCGTTGCGGTCCACGGTGAACTCGGGCGCGGGCGCATTGCCGGCGGTCTTGTGTTTGGGCTTGTCCTGCCCCATGAGCTTGCCGACCATGCGGCCCGCGGTTTCCGAGAACCCGGCGGCGAAGGCGGCGACGCCTCCGACGGCGAGCACCTGGCGACGTCTGCTGATCTTCATGACTGGACTCCTTTACGCCCTGGCCGGCTCATTCCACGGAATGAAGCTGGTGAGGACGATGTAGACGGCGAGGAACAGGCCGGTGGTGCCGACGATGCCGAGCAGGCCGTCCCGCGTCAGCGTGAGCGAATAGGGGTGGAAGGCGCTGCCCATCTTGGGAATCGCCTGGCCGCCCATCAACAGGATCCAGCGGAAGGCCCAGGCGCCGTGCAGCGCGAGCAGAGCTACGAGCACCAGCGAGTGCGGCCGGCGCTGCGCAACCCAGATCGTCAGGAGCGTGGCCGCCAGCAGCCAGGCGAAGGTCATCGCCCAGCCGGCGGAACCGCGAACCGCGGCCAGCGCCTCGGCGGCCGCCGGCGAGATGCCGGAGAGGCCGGAGACCAGCCACCCGGCCAGCAGCGCGAGCAGCAGCCACTGCGTGAGCGCGATCCCCCGGTTGAGCAGGGGCGCCGCAGCGTCCTGGCGCGTGATCGCCGCGAAGAGTGCCGTCATGCCCAGCCCACCCGTGAAAGCCGTCGTCGCCAGCAGCAGCGGCAGCAACGGCGTGTTCCACAGCGCACGGGCATGCACCACCATCACTTCCATGCCCGTGTACAGCAGGATCAGCACGGCGCCGATCGCGGTGACCAAGGCGGCGAGCTTCACTGCCGCCCGGTTGTCATGGCCGCCGTAGGCGAGCGCGCGGTACACCGCAGCGAGGCGCGTGCCGGACTCGGACTGCGCCAGCGCCGCCAGTTGCGGCCGCAGGCACAGCCACGCGTACAGCAGCAGGCCGCCCAGGTACAAGGGAATGAAGAACGAGCCCCAGGCCATCCACGACCGCAGATTCGGGTGCAGGTAGAAGTTGAGGAATCGTCCCGGCTGGTGCAGGTCGGACAGGAGCGCGACCGGCGCGGTGAGCCCGCAGACCAGGGCCACCAGCAGCGCCTGCCGCGAAACGGCCGACCAGCGCGCGCGGCCGAAGACCAGGCCCGGGACGGACAGGAAAAACCCGGCGGCGGAGATGCCCACCAGGAAGAAGTACTGGACCGCCCAGGGCAGCCAGGAAGCCTCGCGGGCGAAGCCGAGGATTTCAACGGTGCTGTTCATGGTCATGCTCCGTGGGTGGTCTGGCCGGGCCGCCACATCATCTCGGCGGCGGATTCGCCTTCGACGCGACCGTCCAGTTCGCTGTCCAGGCCGATGTAGAAGACGTTGGGCTTGCTGTTCGCCTCCGGCTTGAGCACGCTGGTGCGGCCCGCGGCGGCCTTGATGCGGCGGCTGATCTCGCTGTTGGCGTCGTTCAGGTCGCCGAACACCCGGGCGCCGCCGACGCAGGTTTCGACGCAGGCCGGCAGCAGGCCGGCATCCACCCGGTGGCTGCAGAAAGTGCACTTGTCGGCCTTGCCGGTCTCGTGGTTGATGAAGCGCGCTTCGTACGGACAGGCTTGCGTGCAGTACGCGCAGCCGACGCACTTGTCGCCGTCGACCAGCACCACGCCGTCGTCGCGCTTGTAGGTGGCGCCCACGGGGCAGACCGGGATGCACGGCGGCTCGTCGCAGTGGTTGCAGGTGCGGGGCACCATGGCGACGCCGGTGCGGCCGTAGCCATTGGTGACGGCGTAGGTGGCGACGGTGGTGCGGAACTGCCCGATGGGCAGCGCGTTCTCCATCGAGCAGCCGATCGTGCAGGCCTGGCAACCGATGCAACGCCGGGTGTCGATCAGCATGCCCCAGCGCGGCTGGACACCGCCTGCGGCGCGTGCCGGCGGCGAGGCCGCCAGGCCCGCGGTCACGACCGGCAACGCCGCCAGGAACATGCGGCGGCTGGGCAGTGGTTGGTCTTTCATCGCAAGGCTCCGTATGAGTGAAGACGAGCTTAGGACCGGGCCCACAGCGGCGAAATTGTCATAAGAAGCGATCGGGATAGGGAAAGATCCCTATCCGGGGGCGCTGCACTGCCGCAAGCGCCGGGTCCTGCACCGCGACGAGGGACAGTCCGGCATGCGGCGGCGCCGGTCTTGCGCAGGATCAGGAGCCTTGTCTTGTCGATTCGCCGGCCGCTGCGCGGGCGTACGAGCCGGCACCCCCAGCGAAAGGACCTCCATCGTGAAAGAAGAACCCATGCAGCACCACGCCAGGCATCCCTATGGCATGTTCGCCTTGAACATGCTGCTCAGCCTGGCCGCGATGTACCTGGTGATGTTCTCGATGATCGACGGCTGGCGCGATTTCCGGAACAACATCAACATGCTCTACATGGCGCTGACCATGGTGGCGCCGATGGGGATCATCATGCTGGCCACCATGGGCGGCATGTACCGCAACAAGTCCCTGAACGTGGCGCTGTACGCCGGCTTGGTGCTCCTGTTCGCCGCGGCGTTCGGCGGCACCCGGACGCAGGCGTCCGTGGGCGACGGGCAGTTCATCGCATCGATGATTCCGCACCACTCCGGCGCGATCCTCATGTGCCGCGAGGCCCGGCTAAGTGACCCGGAGCTGGTGAAGCTGTGCGGCGAAATCGCTCGCGCCCAGCGCGAGGAGATCAGGCAGATGGATGCGATCCGCGCGCGGCTGGACCGGCAACGGTGAGGATCTGCGGCTGGCGGCACCCCGGCACGAGCGAGCCCGGCGGAGCCGGGCTTGAGGAAGCCCACGGGGCGACTGTAGAAAACGCCCGCGGCGCCGAGCTGACCTGCCGATGACAATTTCGTCATCTGGCTCCGGCGCGGCGGCCCTTCGCCTAGGATTCCCTGGAGGACGCGCTGCATGGCGCGCCCGCCAGGAGATCGCCATGACACGCCTCCCGTCCGACGGCGCCGACCGCAAAGCCGTCATTGCGCGGGTCAAGCAGTGGCTGCTGTGGCTGGGCCTCGCCGCCGCGGTGGTGTGGCTGGTGTGGCGCCACAGCGCCCACCTGGGCGAGGTCTGGCCATTCCTGCTGCTGCTCGCGTGCCCTCTGATGCACCTGCTGGGCCACCGCCATGGCTCGCACCGCCGGCCGGACGGACGCGACGAGCGCGGCCATGACCACATCGACGACAGCCGGAGCACGACAGGATGACGACACCGCAGGCGCACCAGCACCACGGCGAGCATACGCAGGCGCACCACCACCCTTCGCCGGCCCAGGCCGTGCCGCGGCCGGACGCGCAGCCGGCCGCGGAGGGGACCGTCTACACCTGCCCTATGCATCCGGAGATCCGCCAGCCGGCGCCCGGCAACTGCCCGAAATGCGGCATGACGCTGGAGCCGGTGCTATCGGCGCTGGACGAAGGCGAGGACCCCGAGCTGAAGGACTTCCGCCTCCGCTTCTGGTGGACATTGCCGCTCACGGTGGTCGCGACGCTGATCGCGATGTTCGCCGTGCGCTGGCGCGAAGGCGGCCTGCCGGGGCAAAGCTGGCTGGAACTCGTGCTCACGACGCCGGTGGTGCTGTGGGCCGGCTGGCCCTTCTTCGTGCGCGGCTGGCGCTCGGTGCGCCGGCGCAGCCCCAACATGTGGACGCTGATCGGCCTGGGCGTGTTCGCCGCCTTCGCCTACAGCGTGCTCGCGACCCTCGTACCCGGCGCGTTTCCGGACAGTTTCCGCGGTCACGGTGGACGGATCGGCGTCTATTTCGAGGCGGCGGCCGTGATCGTCTCGCTGACGCTCCTGGGGCAGATCCTGGAGCTGAAGGCCCGCTCTCAGACCTCTGCCGCGATCAAGTCGCTGCTGGGGCTCGCGCCGAAGACGGCACGCCGCATCGCCGCCGACGGCGCCGAGGAGGACGTGCCGATCGCCCATGTCCATCCGGGCGACGTCCTGCGGATCCGGCCGGGCGAGAAAGTGCCGGTGGACGGCGAGGTGACGGAAGGCGAGAGCGCCGTGGACGAGTCCATGCTGACGGGCGAGCCGCTGCCGGTGAGCAAGCGCCCCGGCGACAAGGTGATCGGTGCCACCATCAACACCAGTGGCAGCCTCGTCATGCGCTCGGAGCGGGTCGGCGCGCAGACCATGCTCTCGCAGATCGTGCAGATGGTGGCCCAGGCGCAACGCTCCCGCGCGCCTATGCAGCGGCTGGCGGACGTGGTGGCGGGCTACTTCGTCGTGGCCGTGGTGCTGGTCGCCGTGCTGACGCTCGCGGCGTGGGGCCTCTGGGGACCGCAGCCCAGCTGGGTCTATGGCTTCATCAACGCCGTGGCGGTGCTGATCATCGCCTGCCCGTGCGCGCTCGGGCTGGCCACGCCGATGTCCATCATGGCGGCCACTGGCCGCGCCGCCACCCAGGGCATCCTGTTCCGCGACGCCGCGGCGATCGAGGGACTGCGCAAGGTGGACACGCTGATCGTCGACAAGACCGGCACCCTCACCGAGGGCAAGCCGGCCTTCCACAGCGTGGCGCCCGCGCCGGGCTTCGCCGGGGACGAGGTGCTGCGCCTGGCGGCCAGCCTGGACCAGGGCAGCGAGCATCCGCTGGCGCATGCCATCGTCGCGCATGCCCGCTCGGCAGGGCTCGCGTTGGCCAGGCCGGAAAGCTTCGAGTCGGCGAGCGGCATCGGCGTGCGCGGCCGCGTCGAGGGCCGGTCGCTGGCGCTCGGCAACACCGCCTTGATGGAAGGCGAGGGCGTCGACTGGCAGCCGCTGGCGACGCGAGCCGAGTCGCTGCGCTCCGAAGGCGCCAGCGCCATGTATCTCGCCGTCGACGGGCGGCTGGCGGGAGTGCTCGCCGTGGCCGATCCGGTGAAGGCCAGCACCATGGAAGCCATGGAGCAACTGCGCGCGGCAGGGATCGAGGTGATCATGGCCACCGGCGACGGCGTCACCACCGCGCGCTCGGTCGCCGCGCGCCTGGGCATAGCCGAAGTGCACGGCGAGGTGAAGCCGCGCGACAAGCTGGACCTGGTGGAGCGGCTGCAGGCGCAAGGCAGGATCGTCGGCATGGCCGGCGACGGCATCAACGACGCGCCGGCGCTGGCCAAGGCCAACGTCGGCATCGCGATGGGCACCGGAACCGACGTCGCGATCAACAGCGCTCACCTGACGCTGGTGCGCGGCGACTTGCGCGGCATCGCACGCGCGCGGCGGATTTCCCTGGACGCCGTGCGCAACATGCGGCAGAACCTCGGGTTCGCGTTCATCTACAACGCGCTGGGCGTGCCGCTCGCGGCCGGCGTGCTCTACCCGTTTACCGGACTGCTGCTGTCGCCGATGATCGCCGCGCTGGCCATGAGCCTGAGTTCGGTGTCGGTGGTGACCAATGCACTGCGGCTGCGCGGAGCTGCCGCGCCAGCGGGGTGAAGCGCGGCAATGAAGGCGGCGCGGAAAGCCGGGCCGCCCTCACGGCTCGGGGCGGAGATCAGGCGGGGCACTGCGCGCCGTGCCACGAAGATGTGCGAGATGGACTGCAAGGAAATGTCCGGCAAGGGTGCCGCCGAGCAGCAGGCGTTGATGCAGGAGCACATGAAGGACATGGCACCCGACATGCGCCAGCGCATGGCCGGTCAGGACCGAGCCGCAGCGGCGCGCGCGCGGGGAAACTTCAGGGTGAACGTGGTCCGGCCAGCGCCGCTTTGCACGCGGATGCTGCCGCCATGGGCCTTCATGATCGAGCGCACGATCGCCAGCCCGAGCCCCGTGCCGCCCTCGCGGCGGGCCCTGCCGGTGTCGCCGCGCCAGAACCGCTCGAAGATGCGATCCAGGTGTTCCGGCGCGATCGTCTCGCCGCGGTTGGCGACCGAAAGCGTGACCGCGTCGGCGCCGGCCTCGAGGGCGACCTCGACGCGCGAGCCGGCGCTGGCATGCCGCACGGCGTTCGACAGCAGGTTCGTGATCGCGCGCTGCACCAGCAGGCGGTCCGCCGCGATGGCCGGCGCGCTGCCCTGGACCTGCAGAGCCACGTTCTTCTCTTCGGCGACCACGCCGATGTATTCGGCCACGCGCTGCGACTCGGCGGCGAGGTCCACCGGCTCCGGCTGGATCTTGACCGTCTCATGATCGGCCTGCGCCAGGAACAGCATGTCGGAGATCAGCCGCGCGAGACGCTCCAGTTCGTCGCCGTTGCCTTCGAGCACCTCGCGCAGTTCGTCGGCGCTGCGCCCGTGCGAGAGCGCGACCTGCGTGCGTCCGACCAGCGTCGCCACGGGCGTGCGCATCTCGTGGGCGAGATCGCCGGCGAAGTCCTGCAACTGGCGGTAGCCGTCGTCGATGCGTTGCAGCATCCGGTTGAACTCCAGCGCCACGTCGGCAAGCTCCGCCGGCAGGCCGTCGACGGTCAGGCGCTGGTTCAGGGACCTGGTGCCGATGGACGCGGCGACCTTGTTCAGCCGACGCAGCGGCGCCAGCCCCATGCGCGCCACCAGGCCGGCGCCGAGGGCCACCAGCAGCAGCAGCAGCGGCAGTGCCAGCAAGGTGGACTTGACGAAGCCTGCCAGCAGGGCTGCGTCGTGGCGGCGATCGACGGACAGGAAGAACTCCACTTCGCCGCCGTCCCCGACCAGCGCGGTCCCGTGGAGGCCGCTGAAACGGACATTGTCCGGCGTGATCCACGAGTGCACGATGTCGGCTTCGGCGGCGGCGTGGCCGAGGGCGGTGAGCGAGTGCGTCGCCACCTCGGAAGAAGTCAACAGCAGGCGATCGCTGCGGCGCTCGACCAGGGCAAGGTGCAGGTCGTCGTGGCCGAAGAACAGCTCGTCGAAGCGCGATTGCGATTCGGGCACCGCCGCCAGCGAAGGCAGGCTGGCCAGCACGTGCACCAGCAGTTCGCGCCGCCCTTGCACCTGCACCGCCGCACGCTCGTCCAGCTGATTCAGGAGCGTCCAGACGCCGACGAGCATTGCGCCGGCAGCGACCACCAGTCCGAACAGGGCGCTGGCGATGGCAAGCCGCACCGCCAGGGAGCCGCGGTGACGGCCAGGCCACAGGCGCGGCGTCCTGGTCACTCGTCGCGCCGCTCCAGCACGTAGCCGACCCCACGCACGGTGTGGATCAGCTTTTCGGGAAAGGGGTCGTCGATCTTGGAGCGCAGCCGGCGCACCGCGACCTCGACGACATTGCTGTCGGAGTCGAAATGGATGTCCCAGACCAGCGAGGCGATCTGCGTGCGGGAGAGCACCTCGCCGCTGCGCTGGCTGAGGAGCGTGAGCAGGGCGAATTCCTTGGCGGTGAGGTCGATGCGCTGGCCGCCCCGGGTGGCCCGGTGCCGTACGGCGTCGAGCTCGAGGTCGGCCACCCGCACCACCGGATCGGCGTGCGCCGGCTGTCCGCGTTTGAGCAGCGCACGCACCCGGGCCAGCAGCTCGGGGAACTGGAAGGGCTTGACCAGGTAGTCGTCGGCGCCCAGGTCGAAGCCGCGCACCTTGTCGTCGGTCTTGCCGCGCGCCGTGAGCATCAGCACGGGCACCTGCTTCGAGGTGCGCAGCGCGGAGAGCACGGCAAAGCCGTCGATGCCGGGCAACTGGACGTCGAGGATCACGAGGTCATGGTCGCCGGTGGCGGCCGCGTGCAGGCCGTCGGTGCCGTTGTGCGCGACGTCGACCGCATGGCCGCTCTCGGCCAGGCCCTGGCGGATGTACGCCGCGGCCTTGACCTCGTCTTCGATGACCAGGATCTTCATGTCCCTCCTTGCCTCGCGCCGCCCGGCAGGCGTGATGGGCCCGGCAATGGCCGGACCCATCCAGGGCGCCTCTGCGGTGGGCCGTCTACCTGGCCGCTTCGATCCGGGTGATGGTCAGCTTGCCGCCCGGGTTCGCCGCGACGAAGCGCACCTTGTCGCCGGCCTTGACCTTGTCCAGCATGGCCGGATCGCCGACCTGGAACACCATGGTCATGGGCGGCATGTCGAGGTTCTTCAGGGGCCCATGGCGCAGGGTGATCTTCTTGCCCGCCTTGTCCACCTTGCGGACTTCGCCCTCGCTCAGCTCGCCAGCGGTGTCCGCGACCTTGACTGCCTTCGCCGGCGCGTCGTGTCCGTGGGCGTGGCTCTGGGCACGGGCCGGCAGCGAGGCGGCGGCAATGGCGGCCGTGGCCGCGGCGATGAGGATGGCGTGGACGTTCTTCACAGGTTGTTTCCTTCGTATTTCTGGTAGACGGTGTGCTTCCCGTTCTTCGCGATCAGCATCACGTTGTACGGGTTCTTCTTGCCGTTGTAGGCCGGCGTGTCCATGCCGGGCGATCCGATCGGCATGCCCGGTGCGGCCAGGCCCACGGCATTGGGCTTTTCCTTGAGCAGGCGCTTGATGTCCTTCGCCGGCACATGTCCTTCGAGGGCATACCCGCCGACCTTGGCCGTGTGGCACGACCCCATGTCCTGCGGAATGCCGAGCCGCTGCTTGGCCGCCTGCGTGCCGCCGGTGTTGACGAACACCTTGAAGCCGTTGGCCTCCATGTGGGCGATCCAGTCCTTGCAGCAGCCGCAGGTCGGCTCCTTCCAGACCTCCACCGGCGGCAGGGCGGCGGCCGGCGCGGCGGCGTGCACGGCGCCGGCGAGCGGCAGCAGCCCCATGGCCAGCAGCAGCCGTCGGCGGGATGCGAGGGGCGTTGTGGTCTCGGTCATTTCAGTTCCTTGCGGTTGTTGTGCCCGCCGGCACCACGCTGATGGTGCCGACCATGCCGGCCTGGTAGTGACCGGCTATGAGGCATGCATAGTGGAATTCTCCCGGACGGTTGAAGTTCCACACAATCGCCTGGCGTGCACCCGGCTTGACATGGGTCATGTAGGGCTCGTCGTGTTCCATGCCGGGAAACTTCACCATCAGGGCCGCGTGCTCCTCGAGCGATGCCTTGGTCCCCAGCACCATCTCGTGCAGCATCTTTCCGTTGTTGCGGACGACGAAGCGGATGGTGTCGCCCTGGCGCACCTGGATGCGCTGGGGCGTGAACCGCATGTCGTCGGTCATCGTCACCTCGATCGTGCGCGCGCCCCTGGCGTCGCCGGCCACGCCCCACGCCGTCTGCTCCCTGGCGGGCACGCCGGCCTTCCTGGCCCCTTGCCCGTGCCCGTGGTGGCCGGCCCCGGCCAGCGCCGCGGCTGCGGAGAACGTGAGGATGGCCGCCGTGGCCACTGCCTGGTATGTCATGAATGCAGTTCCTTTCGTGTTCAGTGATGGCCGGAATGGCCGGACGGTTTCGGCTTGCGGACGTTCAGCTGCGCCGGCGCCTGGCCGGGCGGGGCCGCGGCACGAGCCGGTTCGGGCAGCGCGCCGGTGAACTCGTAGGCGACGGTGCCTGGCGGATGCCTGTAGTCGCCGGGGTCGCTGAAGTCGCCCGGGCGCTGGTCGCGCCGCACCTTCACCAGGGTGAACATGCCGCCCATCTCGGCGGGTCCGAACTGGCCCCGCCCGCTCATCATCGGCAGCGTGTTGTCCGGCAGCGGCATCTCCATCTCGCCGCCCATGTCGGCCATGCCGCGTTCGCCCATCACCATGTAGTCGGGCACCAGCTTCTGGATCTTGCCGACCAGGCCGCGGTGCTCGACGCCGATCATCGTCGGCACGTCGTGGCCCATCGCGTTCATCGTGTGGTGGCTCTTGTGGCAGTGGAACGCCCAGTCGCCCGGCGCGTCGGCCACGAATTCCACCTGGCGCATCTGGCCCACGGCGACGTCGGTCGTCACCTCGTGCCAGCGCGCCGGCCTGGGCGTCGGCCCGCCGTCGGTGCCCGTGACCATGAATTCATGGCCGTGCAGGTGGATCGGGTGGTTGGTCATCGTGAGATTGCCCATCCGGATGCGCACCTTGTCGCCCTGGCGCACGTTCATCGCCGCGATGCCGGGAAAGACGCGGCTGTTGAACGTGAACAGGTTGAAGTCCAGCATCGTGTTCACGCGCGGCGTGGCGCTGCCCGGCTCGATGTCGTACGAGGCCATGAGGAAGCAGAAGTCGCGTTGCACCGTCTCGATCAGCGGATGCCGGCCCTTCGGGTGCGTCACCCAGAAGCCCATCATCCCCATCGCCATCTGCACCATCTCGTCGGCGTGCGGGTGGTACATGAAGTTGCCGGGCCGGCTGGCGACGAACTCGTAGACGAATGTCTTGCCGGGCGGGATCTGTGGCTGCGTGATGCCGCCGACCCCGTCCATGCCGTTGGGCAGGCGCTGCCCGTGCCAGTGGATGCTGGTGTGTTCCGGCAGCCGGTTGGTCACGAAGATGCGCACCCGGTCGCCTTCCACCACCTCGATGGTCGGCCCGGGGCTCTGGCCGTTGTAGCCCCACAGGTTGGCCTTCATGCCGGGCGCGATCTCGCGCACCACGGGCTCGGCCACGACGTGGAACTCCTTGACGCCGTTGTTCATGCGCCAGGGCAGGGTCCAGCCGTTGAGGGTGACCACCGGCCGGTACGGGCGGCCGGTCGGCGGCTCCAGCGGCGGCGCGGTGTCGGCGCTGTCGGTGGTCACCGGCTCGGGCAACGCGGCCATCGCCACCTTGGCGACGGAGGCGGCGGCCATCGCGCCGACCGCGGCGCCACCGAAGAATCTTCTTCTGTCCATGCTCAGTGTCCTTGCGCAGCGGCGGCTGGTCCGGGGGCGGCGGTCATGGCAGCGAGCGCGCCCGGCGAGGTGCCGGTGAGGGCGGTGTTGAGGTCGGTGTCCGCGATCCAGAAGTCGCGCTGCGCGGCGATGGCGCCGTTCACGGCGGCCACGTGGTTGCGCGCCTCGCGCAGCAACTCCCACACGCTGGAGAGCATGCCGTTGTAGCGCAGCACCGTTTCGTCGTTGATGAACTTCGCGAGCGGAACCATCTCGTCGCGGTAGTGGCGTGCCACGTCGTAGCTGGTGCGCCAGCCATGCCACGACTCGCGTACCTCGCTGCGCGCCTGCACCGCCACGGCGCCGACCTTGGCGGCAGCCTGCCGGTACGTCGCCTCGGCGCGGGCGGCGCGCCCCTGGCCCCAGTCGAACAGCGGCAGCGTGACCTCGATTTCCGGACCGCGGGCGATCTCCTTGTGGCCGCTCGCGTGGTCGAACGTCGTGTTGCGCTGGTACCCGAGTTCCAGCACGTTGATCGCGCCGGTGACGCGGGTGAACCCCAGCGAGTCCGCCACGTAGCGGGCCTCGTCCTTCGCCGCGCGCACGTCGAGCCGCTCGCGCAGCGCCTGCGCTTCGACGTCGGTGCGCTGCGGCAGCTCCCGGGGCAGGTCGGGCAGGCGTTCGGGCAGGGTGTACCGGGCTTGCGCACCCCACAGCCCCATCAGCCGGGTGAGCTTCTCGCGTTCGGCGAGCGCCGACTGCCGCGCCCGCGCGAGCTGCGCCGCGATGTCGGCGAGCGTCGCCTGCTCCCGCGCCTGCTGCAGGCGGCTCCAGTTGCCGACCTTGGCCATTCGCCGCGCGAGTTCCGCGCCGGCTTCGGCGGCTTCCATGGCATCGCGCAGGTAGTTGGCCGTCTGCTGCGCGGCGACGGCGCTGAACCAGGCCTTGCGGGTGTCGGCCGCGTGCTGGATCAGGACTTGCGCCGCCCGCAGCCGGGCCAGCTCGGCCTGCTGGCCGGCGAAACGGGTGCGCCAGGGCAGCGTCACCAGGTTCAGCACGTTGAAGCTGATCAGCCGCTCGATCTCGACGAACTGGTCCTCGCGCAGCCGACCGACCGCGAGCAGCGGATTGGGCAGGATGCCGGCCTGCACGCGCTCGGCTTCGCTGATTTCCAGGGTCGCCAGGCTGGCCTGCAGCGACTGGCTGTTCAGCAGCGCCACGCGCACGGCGGCCGCGGCGTCCAGCGGCCCCTTGGCCAGCAGGGCCTGCACGGCTTCGTTCCGGCTCTGGCCGGCCGGCGCCGGCGCCACGTCGCCGACCCTGCCTTGTGCGAGCCGGTCGACGTCCCCGCGCAATGCATCCGGCGAGACGGTGCTGCAGCCCGCCAGCACGGCGAGCGCCAGCGGCGCCAGTCCTTTTCCCAGGTGTTCCATCGCGCAGCCCCTAGTGATGGCGGTGGCCCTGCTGGCGGGCAGGTGGGGTGGCCCCGGCAGGTGGCGCGATGCCCGCGGATGGCGCCGGTGCGCCGCCCAGCTGCTGCTCCTCCCACTTCACGTAGTCGGCATGGCCGCGCGCAAACCGGGCCACGTCGGCGTTGGCCTCTCTCCAGTCCAGCTGTTCCTGCTCCACGCCTGCCGGCAGGCCCTCGAACACGGAGCGATGGACGGACGCCGGCACGGGCGCGGCTGGATCGGACGGACCGGCGGATGGCTGGGCCATGGCGGCGCCCCCCGCTGCTGCGGCCGCTGCGGCCGCTGCGGCCGCCAAGACGATGATCTTCAAGACTGACTCTCCCTGGACGACGAACATCGCGTCCGCCGCGGCCTTTCATGTCGGCAGCGGACGCACCTCGGGCTTGGGCGTCAGGAGATGGGCGGCTTCAGGCCGGGAAGGCGCTCGGCGCTGGCGAAGCGGCTCGCGGCGCTCGCGAGGCGCTGGGGCGGGGCGGAGTCGGCCGGCGGCACCGCCGTCATGGCCGGCAGGCCGACGGGTGAGCAGGAGTGACACATGGAGCAGCCCGGGCAGCCGCCATCCGTGCCGGCCGCCGCGTGGTGGTCCGCGGCAGCGACTTCGTCCAGGCAGTCGGCACTGGCATGCCCGGGGTGGGCCTCGTGAGAGGACCCGGTGGCGAACGTGCTGGCCTGCGCCGCCTGCTGCTGGAGTGGCGCGGGAACGGCCGCCAGCCCGCCGCCGGCCCACCCGTGCCAGGGCAGCACGGCCATTGCGAGGATGAGGAGCCAGCGAAGCATCGCGCGATGATACGCAGTTCGCACGGCCGCGCTTGCAGCGGCAGGCGATTGTCCTACAACCGCTGCGGCGGTTTGGCCGACACGTTGCTGACGCCGAGCTTCCTACAGTGGTGTTTCGCCGGCGCCGCTGGCGATTTTTTCGACAGCCCGAGAAGAGGAAGCACCATGAACAGCGAAACCAGCGAGAGCATGAGCAGCATGAACACGTCGATGGGGTCCACCGGCCTGAACGGCAGCGGCAACGAGACCACCGTCCGCCGCGTCGCGCAGAAAGCCCACGAAGCGGTCGACCGCCTCGAGCAGACCATCGGCTCCAGCGGCGAGAAGATGATGGGATGGCAGCAGGAATACGGCGACATGGCGCGCGAGCAGGTCCGCGCCAACCCGCTGGCCGTGGTGGCCGGCGCCTTCGTCGTCGGCTTCGTCCTGGCCAAGCTGACCCGCTGACCGGAGCCCGGGCGCTCGCCCGCCCGGCCGCGGTGGCCGTAAGATCGGTTCTCTTGCAGGAGGAGTCGATGGAAACGGCCGCCCATTGGGAACACGTGTATGCCAGCCGCTCGCCCGACGCGGTGAGCTGGTACCAGCCGCATGCCGCGCTGTCGCTGGACCTGATCCGGCGGATCGGCGCCGGCCCCGGCACGCGCGTGATCGACGTGGGCGGCGGGGCCTCCACGCTGGTCGACGACCTGCTGCTGCACGGGATGGGCGACGTCACGGTCCTCGACATCTCGGCCGCGGCCCTCCAGGTGGCCCGGCAGCGCCTGGGGGCCGCCGCGAAGGGCGTGCACTGGATCGCCGGCGACATCACCCGCGTCCAGCTCGAGCCGGCCGCCTACGACATCTGGCATGACCGGGCCGTGTTCCACTTTCTCACCGACCCGGCCGACCGTGCCGCCTACGTCGCGCAGGTGCGCCGCGCCGTGCGGCCGGGCGGCCATGTCATCGTGGCCGCGTTCGGCCCCGAGGGTCCGGAACAGTGCAGCGGCCTGCCCGTGGTGCGCTACGAGCCGGGCGCCCTGCATGCGCAGTTCGGGGATTCGTTCGAACTGGTGGACCGCCTGACAGAACAGCACCGCACGCCGGCCGGCGCGGTCCAGCAGTTCGTCTACTGCCACTGCGTGCTGCATTGAACACGCGCCACTGAAGGCGCCGGTCCGGGATCTATCTCGCCGGAACCGGCGGCGGCAGCGGCATGCCCCGGGCTGCGAGCACGGCGCGCAGGCGGTCGGGGTAGTCGCTGATGAGCCCGTCCACGCCCCAGGCGATCAGCCGCTCCATGTCGGCTGGTTCGTTGACCGTCCAGGGCACTACCTGCAGTCCCAGCGAGTGCGCGTCCCGCACCAGGGCCTCGGTGAGCGCGCCCTGGTTGGGCGACCAGATCCTGCCGCCGGCGGCCTGCACCAGCCTGGGCACGCTGCCGTGGTCGCCGATGCGCAGTCCAGCCGTCCAGGCGCCGTCGCGCACGTTGTCGTTGTTCGCGGTCTGGATCGTCAGATGGACCGTCGGAATCGACGGCGCGAGCTGGCGTACCAGTTGCAGGCTGCGCCAGTCGAAGCTCTGGATCGCCACCCGCTGCGCCATACCGGCGTCGGCGACCACCCGGAGCACGGCGCGCGTCATCGCTTCGGGCGTCACTGTTTCCTGCGGCCGCAGCGGGTTCAGCTTGGTCTCGATGTTGAAGCGCACGTGGTCGGCCGCGAGCGACTTCACGCGCTCGAAGACCGCGGCGAGCGTCGGCACGCGCACGCCGTCGCGGCCCTCCTGCGCCTGGAATGTCCTGGCATACGCCGTATCGGGCCTGATGCGTCCGACGTCGTGCGCCTGCACCTGCGCAAGCGTCAGCGACCGCACCAGGGGCCCCTGTCCGCCGGGCAGCCAGTGGCCGGCGGCATCGCGCGTGATCGCCGGGTTCAGGAACGGGTCGTGCAGGACGACGACCACGCCGTCGGCGGTGACTCCCACGTCCAGCTCCAGCGTCGTGATGCCGATCTCCAGCGCCCGCTCGAAGGCCGGCACGGTGTTTTCCGGCGCGAGGCCGCGCGCGCCGCGGTGGCCTTGCAGGTCGAAGGCGAGGCAGGGCGCCGCGCCGGCGATCGCGAGCGCGGCCATCAGGGGCGCGAGCAAGGTCCTGGACAATGGCATCGTCCGATTGTGCCGGCACGCGGCGCCGCCGCCAGTGCGATCCCGGCCGGGCGCGCCTGCACAGCGGAATGAAGCCCCCGGGGCTTTCCCGATGCCTGCGGGCGGCCCCGCCGCTAGGCTCGCCGCTTCAGGAGCCCACCCGTGTCCACTGCCCCGAAGCGTCCGCACCACCAGTTCTGGCCCAAGCGCCTGCCGCACCGCCTCTCCCCGCCTGCCACCTCCCTGTGGGACAACCTGGACATCAGCGCGCGGCGCTATCCGGAGCGGGCGGCGCTGATCTTCCTCGGTCGCGTCTTCACGTATCGCGAGGTGCGCGACAGCGCCGAACGGATCGCGGCGCGGCTGCATGCGCTGGGGGTTCGCAAGGGCGACCGCGTGCTGCTGGACATGCAGAACTGCCCGCAACTGGTGATCGCGCACTTCGGCATCCTGCGGGCCAACGCCGTGGTGGTGCCGGTGAACCCGATGAACCGGGCCGAGGAGCTGAAGCACTACATCCAGGACCCGGACGCCAGGGTGGCGATCACGACGTCCGACCTGGCGCCCGAACTGGCGCGCGCCAGCAACGAACTGCCGGCGGGGCAGGGGCTGCAGCACCTGGTCGTCACCCACTTCACCGACGCCTTCGATCCCGACGCCCCCGAAGCGGACCCGCTGCCGTCGGCCTGGCGCGCCTGGCTGCTGCCGCGCCACGATCTGCCTGCGCTGGCCGGCGGCGCCGCCTCGACGTGGGCGGACGCGTTGGCCGGCAACTCGCCAGCGCCGACGCTCGACGTCGGCCCCGACGACCTTGCCTTGCTGCCGTACACCAGCGGAACGACGGGCCTGCCCAAGGGATGCATGCACCTGCACCGCACCATCATGCACAACGCGGTGGCGAGTTCCGCCTGGGGCAACGCGACCTGCGAGACGGTATCGCTGCTGGTGGTACCCATGTTCCACATCACCGGCATGGTGAGCCTGATGCACAACGCGATCTACACCGGCTCGACCCAGGTCGTGATGCCGCGCTGGGACCGCGAACTGGCCGGGCGTCTGATCTCGCGCTGGCAGGTGACCGCCTGGACGAACATCCCGACCATGGTCATCGACCTGATGGCCAGCCCCAATTTCGACCAGTACGACCTCACCAGCCTCGCCTACATCGGCGGCGGCGGGGCGGCCATGCCGCAGGCCGTGGCGCAGCGCCTGCTCGAGCAGTTCCAGCTGCGGTACGTGGAAGGCTACGGACTCACGGAGACCGCGGCGCCCAGCCACAGCAATCCGCCCGACGCCCCCAAGCAGCAGTGCCTGGGCATTCCGTTCATGAGTTGCGATGCGCGGGTCATCGACCCCGAAACCGGCGACGAGATGCCGGTTGGCGAACAGGGCGAGATCATCGTCCACGGCCCGATGGTGTTCTCCGGCTACTGGAAGCAGCCGGAGGCCTCCGCCGCCGCCTTCATCGAGTTCGACGGCCGAAAGTTCTTCCGCACCGGCGACCTCGGCCGCGTCGACCAGGACGGCTACTTCTTCATCACCGACCGGCTCAAGCGGATGATCAACGCCTCGGGTTTCAAGGTGTGGCCGGCGGAGGTGGAAGCGCTGATGTTCCGGCATCCGGCGATCCAGGAAGCCTGCGTCATCGCCACCCGCGACGCCTATCGCGGCGAGACCGTCAAGGCCGTGGTCGTCCTGCGCGCCGGGCATCGCGGCCAGGTGAGCGAGCAGGACGTGATCGACTGGTGCCGGGATCACATGGCGGTGTACAAGGTGCCGCGTATCGTCGAGTTCGCCGACGCGTTGCCCAAGAGCGGCAGCGGCAAGGTGATGTGGCGCACCTTGCAGGAAGCCGAAGCACGCAGGCCCGCGTGAAGGGCGCCGCGCGACGAGCACGAACGTTCCAGGGCGCGCCCGCCGCCCCTTCCGTACCGGCCGGGGCTGACACTCACCGGACAACGAGCGTTTCACGGAAGGATGTGTCGGAAACGGACTACATCCTTTCGCCGCCGGCACCTCTACGATGCACGGTTGGCATCCACTGACATGAGACAAGCACCCAAGAGCATCGACATTCCGGAACAGGAGCGGGCGTCGACCGGCATTCCCGGCCTCGACGACATCCTGGGAGGCGGGCTTCCGGCGGATCACCTGTACCTCGTGGAAGGCACGCCCGGCTCCGGCAAGACGACGCTGGGGTTGCAGTTCCTGCGGCGCGGCGTGGAGGCCGGCGAGAAGGGGCTGTACATCACCTTGTCCGAAACAGCCGCCGAACTGCATACGGTGGCCGCGTCGCACGGCTGGTCGCTCGACGGCGTGGAGGTGTTCGAGCTGGTCACCGAGGAAGGGCTCAGCCCCGCTTCGGAGCAGTCGATCCTGCACCCGGCCGAGGTTGAGCTCGGCGAGACCACCCGCGGCGTCATGGCCGCCGTCGAGCGCCTCCAGCCTTCACGGGTGGTGTTCGACAGCCTGTCCGAGATGCGGCTGCTGGCGCAGAACCCGCTACGCTACCGGCGGCAGGTGCTGGCCCTGAAGGGCTTCTTCGCCAGTCGCGGCTGCACCGTGCTGCTGCTGGACGACCGCAGCGCCGAATACGACAACGTGCAACTGCACAGCATCGCCCATGGGGTGGTACAGCTGCAACAGGTGGTGGACCAGTACGGTCCCGAGCGGCGGCGCCTGCGCGTGGTGAAGATGCGCGGCATCCGCTTCCGCGGGGGTGACCACGATTTCAGCCTGGACACCGGGGGGCTGGCCGTGTACCCGCGCCTGGTCGCGGCCGAGCATCGCCGATCGATGGATACGTCCATGGTGAGTACCGGGACGCAGGCCCTCGACGCCCTGCTGGGCGGCGGGTTGGCGCGCGGCAGCAACACGCTGTTCAGCGGGCCCTCGGGCGTGGGCAAGACCACCACGGCGGTGGCCTGCGTGCGCGCCGCGCTGCAGCGCGGCGAGGTGGCGGCGTATTACCTGTTCGACGAGGGCCTGGCGACCTTGCTCGCCCGCTCGCAGGCGCTGGATCTCGGCGTGGAGGAGTACCTCGACAGCGGCCAGCTGGAGATGCTCACGCTCGATCCCGCCGAGGTCTCGCCGGGGGCCTTCGCGAACATGGTGCGGGGGGCGGTGGAGGAGCGCGGCGCGCGCATGGTGGTGATCGACAGCCTGAACGCCTACCTGCAGGCGATGTCGGGGGACAAGCACCTGCTGCTGCAGATGCACGAGCTGCTGGGATACCTGAACCGGCGCGGGGTCGTGACCATCATGATCCTGGGCCTGCACGGGGTCCTGGGGGACGTGCGCACCGACGTCGACCTGAGCTACCTGAGCGATGCGATCCTGCTGTTCCGGTTCTTCGAGGCACGCGGCAGCCTGCTGAAGGCGGTTTCGGTGGTCAAGAGCCGCACCAGCGCCCACGAAATGACGATCCGCGAGTTCGGACTCGGTACCGCGGGCATCCAGGTCGGCGAGGCACTGACCGATTTCGAAGGCGTGTTGAGCGGGGTCACGTCGTACAAGGGTCGCCTGCCGCTGCTGAGCGACCGCGAGGAGCCGGCCGCCTGATGGAATTGCGTGTCCTGATCCATGCGCCGCGCGGTCGCGACGCCACCGTCGTCCAGGGCGTGCTGGGCCAGGCGCACGTGGGCGTGGTGTGCGACGAGCCGGCCCAGCTGCTGCGCTGCATCAACGAAGGCGCGGCCGCGGCCATCGTCACCGAGGAGGCGCTCGCCGACGGGACCTTGATCCGCTCGCTCTCCGGCTGGCTCGCGGCGCAGCCTTCGTGGTCGGACTTCCCGTTCATCGTGCTCGCCACCAAGCAGGTGGCCGGGCGCTCCGCCGAGGCGATCCAGTCGCTGCACCGGCTGGGCAACGTGATCCTGCTGGAGCGGCCGCTCAATTCCGAAACGCTGCTGAGCGCGGCCGACGCCGCGGTGCGGGCGCGCAAACGCCAGTACGCGACCCGCCAGCACCTGGACGAACTCAGCCGCACCCGCACCGAAGTGGAGCGGCTCAACAGCCAGCTGGAGGCGCGCATCCTCGAGCGCACCCGGGAGCTCGCCAGTGCCAATGACCGGCTGATGAAGGAGATCGCCGAGCGCGAGCGGGCCCAGGCCGCGCTGACGCAGGTGCAGAAGATGGAGGCGATCGGCCGCCTGACCGGCGGCATCGCCCACGACTTCAACAACCTGCTGCACGTGGTCAACATGAACCTGGAACTCATTTCGCTGTACGCGAAGGAGGAAAAGGTCAAGCCGGTGGTCGACCGCGCCAAGAGCGCGGCCCGGCGCGGCGCCAAGCTGACCGGCCAGTTGCTGTCGTTCGCCCGCAGCCAGTCGCTGCTGCCCAAGTTGACGAGCGTGAACAAGCTGCTGCTCGGGATGAAGGACCTGCTGGAAATCTCGGCCGGTTCGGCGGTGGAGGTGAAACTGGACCTGTGCGAGGAGCAGGCGGCGGTGGTCGTCGACGCGAGCCAGCTCGAAATGGCTGTGCTCAACCTCGCCGTGAACTCGCGCGACGCGATGCCGGACGGCGGCACCCTCACGATCTCGACCTGCACCGACGAACGCAGCGAGGCCGAGGAACACCTGGAGCCCGGCCGCTACGTCGTCGTCCGCGTGACCGACACCGGCAGCGGGATCCCCACGCAGCTGCTGTCCAAGGTCTTCGATCCATTCTTCACGACCAAGCCGCTGGGCAGCGGCACCGGGCTGGGCCTGAGCCAGGTGTACGGATTCGCGCGGCAGTCCGGCGGCACCGCCTCCATCAAGAGCGAACTGGGCAAGGGGACCACCGTGGAACTGCATTTCCCGGCGGCGCCGGCCGACGCCCAGCCGACGCCCGAGCCCAGCCAGGCGCCCGAGATTCCGGCGCCGGCGGCGCCGCGGCGGATCCTGGTTGTCGAGGACGACGCCGACGTGCGCCGCGTGATCGTCGAGTGCCTGGGCCTGATCGGCTACGCGGTGACGGAGGCGCCGAACGGCACCGAGGGGCTGGCGGCGATCGCGAGCAGCAAGCCCGACCTGCTGGTGGTCGACTACGCCATGCCGGACATGACCGGCGCCGAAGTGATCTCCAAGGCCCGCGCCCTGGTCGGTGACCTGCCGGTGATCCTCGCAACCGGCTATGCCGACATGGCGGCCGTCGAACGGCTGGCCGGCAAGCCGGCGATCCTGCGCAAGCCGTTCGACATCAACTCGCTGGGAACGGCCGTCGCCAATGCGCTCGAGCGCGACGCCGAGCGCCAGCGCGTCGTGAGCGCCTGATCCCGCGATCCGCGCCGACGCTCAGGCAGCCGCTGCGCCATCCGCCGGCGGGTCCTCGCGCTCCTCCTCCGGAACCGGCGGCATGGCCATGCTGCCCAGTGCCAGCCCGAGCGCGAAGCAGGCATAGACGCCGAGCAAGGCGTCCGGCGAAAGCCGGTGCTCGAATCCGGGCGTGAACCGTCGCGGCGTCACCACGAGATCGACGAAGCAGGCGACCGCCGCGGCGGCGGCGGCCCCGGCCAGCGCCGGAGCGGGACGTTTCGCGCGAGCCCGGGTTCCCCATGCCCTGGCATGCAAGGTGGCCCACCAGACCGAAGCGGCGTGGTGGATCAGGTAGCCCGCCAGGGTGTGGCGCGCGCTGGCACCGTCCGCGGTGAGTGCCGGCCGGTCCCAGACCCAGTGGCTGATGGCATTCACGGGCGCGGCCGGCGCCCGGTTCTGGCGCGCGCCGGCGAGCACGAGCACCACGGTCGACAGGACGCTGGCGACTGCGCCCGAGATGGCGCCCTCGCGCAGCGCTTGCTTCCAGGTGCTCATGGATCCCACTCTACGCGGCTGAGCGGCGATGCGTGGCTCAGGCTCTCAAGGCGTAACAGCACCGGCCCGGCCGCCCGCCTCGGAAGCTAGACTGGCCACCACCATGCAGGAAGGCACACCGTGCGTGTTCTCGTGACCGGCGCCACCGGCTTCATCGGCCGGTCCCTGGTCGCCGCGTTGCTGCGCGCCGGACATGCCGTGGTTTGCGCTTCTCGCCATGCCCGTCCCGCGACCGGCGAGCCGCGCTGCGAGCCGCTCTCGGTCGACTTCGCGGCGGTTCCCGGTGCCGACTGGTGGCTGCCGCACCTGGCCGGCGTCGATGCCGTGGTGAACGCGGTCGGCATCCTGCGCGAGCAGGACGGGCAGACCTTCCAGGCCTTGCATGCGCAGGCGCCGATTGCGCTGTTCGAAGCTTGTGACCGCGCGGGCGTGCCGTTCGTCGTGCAGATTTCCGCGCTGGGCGCCGACGCCGGCGCACAGAGCCGCTACCACCTCACCAAGCGGGCCGCGGACGACGCATTGCGGCAGTTGCCGCTGCGCTCGGCGATCGTGCAGCCGTCGCTGGTCTACGGCGGCGGCGGGGCCAGCGCGAGCATGTTCAACGGCATGGCCGCGCTGCCGGCGCTGGCGCTGCCGCGCGGCGGCGCGATGCAGGTACAGCCGGTGCACGTAGCCGACGTGGTGGCCGGCGTGCTGGCAGCCCTGCAGTCGCCACCGCCACGCAGCGAAACCGTCGCGTTCGTGGGTCCCGAGCCGATGACGCTGCGCGACTTCCTCGCGCAGCTGCGGCGACAGCTCGGGTTTCGCAGCGGGCTGCGCGTGTTGCCCCTGCCCGAGCGCCTGTTTCGCTGGGGCGCCAGCGTGGCCGGCCGGGTGCCGGGCAGCTTCCTCGACAGGGAAACGGCGGGCATGTTGCTGCGCGGGAATACCTCCCCGGCGGCGCCGTTCGCGGAACTGCTCGGCCGTTCACCCCGACCAGTCAGCGCTTTCGTCGAGCCGGACCGCGCCGATGCGCTGCGGCACGAGGCCGTGCTGGGCACGTGGCTGCCGGCGCTGCGCTGGTCGGTGGCCTTGCTCTGGATCTGGACCGGCATCGTTTCGCTGGGCCTGTATCCGGTCGCCGACAGCCTGGCGCTGCTGGCGCGCGTCGGGCTCGAAGGGCCGCTGGCCAGGCTCGCCCTGTACGGTGCGGCGGCGCTCGACCTCGCCCTGGGCCTCGCCACGCTGCTGGTGCCGGCGGGGCGGCGCGGCCCCGTGTGGGCGGCGCAGCTCCTGCTGATCCTGGGCTACACGGCGCTGATCACGCTGTTCCTGCCCGAGTACTGGCTGCATCCCTATGGGCCGATCAGCAAGAACCTGCCACTGCTGGCGGCGATCGCGCTGCTGTGGGCCATGGAGCCGCGACTGGCCCTGCCGGGGACGCGCTGAATGGAATACCTCATCGCCAAGTGGCTGCACGTGCTGTCGTCGACCATGCTGTTCGGCACCGGGATCGGCTCTGCCTTCTACCTCCTGCTTGCGACCATGAGCCGCGACTCGCTGAAGGTCGCGACCGTCAGCCGCTATGTCGTCGTCACCGACTGGGTGTTCACCGCAACCACGGCCGTGTTCCAGCCCTTGAGCGGCTTCTGGATGCTGTCCCTGGCCGGCCTGTCCTGGTCGACGCCGTGGATCGCCTGGTCGCTGGCGCTGTACGTCCTGGCGCTGGCATGCTGGTTGCCGGTGGTCTGGATCCAGCTGCGGCTGCGCGACATCGCCGCCCAGGCCGCGTCGGCCAATTCGCGCTTGCCGCCGGCGTACTGGCGGTTCTTCGGCTGGTGGGCGGGGCTGGGCGTGGTCGCCTTCGTCGCGTTCCTCGCGATCTTCTGGCTGATGGTCGCCAGGCAGCTGCCGTTCGCCGGCTGAAGAAGAAAGGAACCATTGAACTCGGAGATCTTCGACTGCCTCGTGATCGGCGGCGGCGCCGCGGGGCTCACCGCCGCCGTCTACCTCGGACGCTACCGGCGCCGCTCGGTGCTGATCGACGACGGCGGCAGCCGCGTGGTCCGGATTCCGAAGACGCGCAACGTCCTGGGCTTTCCGGACGGCATCGCCGGGCCGGAGCTGCTGGAGCGCATGCGGGTGCACGCCGGCCGCTACGGCACGGTGCTGGAGATGGGCCGGGTCGAGGGCCTGCGGCGCCACGAGGACGGCGGCTTCGAAGCCGTGGCCGGGTCGCGCACGGTGCGCGCCCGGCGCGTGCTGCTCGCCACCGGCGCGCGCGACGTCGAGCCCGACATCCCGGGGCTGGCGCCGGCGCTCCAGGCCGGGGTGGTGCGCTACTGCCCGGTCTGCGACGGCTATGAAACCCAAGGCCAGCGGGTCGCGGTGCTGGGGCGGGCGAAGCACGGCGTGCGCGAGTCGGTGTTCGTTGCCGGGTTCGACAACGAGGTGACCTGGCTCGCCATGGAGTCTCGGCAGCACGTCGCCGCCGCCGAGCTTGCCCGGCTGCAGGCGGCCGGCGTGCGGATCGAGGACCGCGCCCCGCGCGAGATCCGCTGCGGCACGAGCAAGGTCATGGTGGAACTCGCGGACGGCGAGTCGCTGGAGTTCGACGTGCTGTATCCGGCGCTGGGCCTGGTGCATGCATGCGGACTCGCGACGGGCATGGGCGCGCAGTGCCGTGCGGACGGGCAACTCGAAGTGTCCGACCATTACGAGACGACCGTGCCGGGCCTCTACGCCGCGGGTGACGTGGCGGTGGACCTGAACCAGATCAACGTCGCCGCCGGCCAGGCCGCCATCGCCGCCACCGCGATCCACAACAGCCTGTGACGGCGCCGGCCTGGTCTACCATCGCCTGGTCCGTCGACCCAGGAAATCCCAAGTGAAGATCAAGTCCGTAGAACCTTTCGTGCTGCATGTGCCGGTCACCGGCTCGCAGATCGCCGACAGCACCCACAGCATCACCCACTGGGGCGTGGTCGGGGCCCGCATCGAGACCGAAGACGGCCTGGCCGGCTACGGCTTCACCGGCACCCACGCCGAGCTGGCGGGCGACCACCTCATCACGCGCTGCATCGCGACCTGCCTCGCGCCGCTGCTGGTGGGCGAGGACGCGTCCGACGTCCAGCGGCTGTGGCTGAAGATCGCGCGCAACCCGGCGCTGCAGTGGATCGGCCGCGCCGGCATCACGACCCTGGCGCACGCGGCCGTCGACGTGGCGCTGTGGGACCTCAAGGCCAAGCAGGCCGGCGTGCCGCTGTGGAAGCTGCTCGGCGGCCAGGTGCGGGATCGCGTCCGTGCCTACAACACCGACATCGGCTGGCTCAGCATCGCCGACGACAAGCTGGTGCAAGGTGCGCAGCGGGCGGTGGGCCAGGGCTTCACCGGCATCAAGATCAAGGTGGGCTCCACCGTCGAGCGCGACCTGCGGCGCCTGGAGGCGGTCCGCCGCGCGATCGGCCCGGACGTCACGCTGGCCGTCGACGGCAACGGCAAGTGGGACCTGGCGACCTGCCTGCGTTTCTGCCGCGGCGCCGAGCCCTTCGACGTGTACTGGTTCGAGGAGCCCCTGTGGCACGACGACGTCAAGGGCCATGCGCAGCTGGCGCGTGCCACGCGGATCCCGGTGGCGCTGGGCGAGCAGCTGTACACGCAGGACGCCTTCTCCGAGTTCTTCCACCAGGAAGCCGTGCACTGGGTCCAGCCCGACTCCACCCGCATGGGCGGCGTCAGCGAGGTGATGCGCGTGTGCGAGACGGCGCACGCCTACAGGCTGCCGGTGGCCCTGCATGCCGGCGACATGAGCCAGGTCCACGTGCACCTGAGCTACGCGCATCCGGCCTGCCAGGTGCTCGAGTACATCCCCTGGATCAAGGACTGCTTCACCGAACCGGCGGAGGTGGTGGACGGCAGCTTCCGGCTGCCGCAGCAGCCGGGCGCGGGGACGACGCCCACCCAGGACGCGTGGGAGCGCTTCAGCCGTCCGGTCGCCTGACGCGATGGCAGACCCGGGATTCGACCCGGTTCGGCAGGCCGCTTCGTGGCGCCAGCGGCTGGCACGGGTGATCTGGGAGTCGGACACGCCGGCGGGGCGGCTGTTCGACAAGATCCTGGTGGCAGCCATCGTCGTCAGCGTCGTGGTCGTGATCGCCGACAGCGTGGCCGGCTGGCACGTCGAGTATCGGCGCTTCTTCGTCGGCGTCGAGTGGTTCTTCACCCTGCTGTTCACGGTGGAATACCTGGCCCGGCTCGCCACCGTGGAAAACCGCTGGCGCTACGCGCGCAGCTTCTTCGGCATCGTGGACCTGCTGGCGGTGATGCCGACCTGGCTCGCGCTGTTCTTCCCCGAACTGCACGCACTGATCGACGTGCGGATCCTGCGGCTGCTGCGCATCTTCCGGATCTTCAAGCTCACGGCCTACATCAGCGAGTACCAGTACATGGGCAGCGCGCTCCTGGCCAGCCGCCGCAAGATTCTCGTGTTCCTGGTCGCCGTGCTCATGATCGACCTGGTCGTCGGGACCGTCATGTACGTCGTCGAGGGACCGGCCAACGGCTTCGTCGACATCCCGACGTCGGTGTACTGGGCGATCACCACCATGACCACCGTCGGCTTCGGCGACATCACGCCGAAAACCGATCTCGGCCGGTTCATCGCATCCTTCATGATGCTGGTGGGCTGGGGCACCCTGGCGGTGCCAACCGGCATCGTCACGGCGGAGATGACCGTGCGCCGCCACGTCCGGCCGCCGCTCGGCGCGCGCCAGTGCGCCGGGTGCGGGGCCGCCGGCTACGGGCCGGAGGCGAGGTTCTGCCAGCAGTGCGGCAGCGCGCTGCCCGACGTGGTGCCCGGCGTCCATTCGATTCCGGCCGACGTGAGCCGCTGATTTACTCGATGGCCGCGCCGCGCTCCGTCAGCAGTTCGCGCAGCACCGAGCGGTGGCAGCGATTCTCGTCCTCGCAATAGCAGCCCATCGAGAACGAAGCCTGGTGCGAAAGCGCCGCCAGCGCGTCCAGCAGGTGGCTGGCCTCGGGTTGCTTCATCTCCGCGTGGAACTTGCGCTTGAACGCCGCCCACGACTTGTCGTCGGTGGCGGCCTGCCCCTGCGCCATCAGCGGCGCGCTGGGAGACAGATTGGGCAGCCAGCTGTCGTAGAAGTCGCGGCTGGCGAATTCCGACTTCGGCACGCCCCGCGGCGGCCGGCGCACGGTCCCGAGGCGCACGCCTTCGCCGGGCGCGCGCGGCATGCCGAGCCGCACGATGCGAATCCCCATGGTGTTCTCCTGTAGCGGCGGGAATTCTGGCACCGTCCGGCACCCGCCACAATGCCGCGCGTTCAGGATTCCGTACGGCGCCACGGCCGGCGTGCCAGGACCAGGAAGCACAGCGCCAGCCAGGCCGCCCCTTCGCCGATCGCCGCCAGCACGTCGCTCAGGTAGTGCACGCCCAGGTACACGCGCGACAACGCCGTCAGCAGCACCATGGCGGCCGCCAGCGTCGCGCCCGCGATGCGCGTCCCCGCGTCGGCGCGATGGGCAAACAACCAGACCAGCATGAAACCCCACCACAGCGTGGCGCCCGCGGTGTGACCGCTTGGAAAACTGTAGCTGGCGATGGCCGCGGCCTCGTCGAAGGCCGGGCGCGCGCGCTGGAAGGCGTGCTTCACGGCGTAGTTGAGCAGCATGCCGCCCGGTACGCAAAGCACCAGCGCCGCGGCCCACGCACGCTGGTGCCGCCACCACAGTGCCAGCGCGGCTGCAGCCGACATCGCCAGCAGCGGCCAGGTGCCGTGGAGGGCGCTGACCGCGGCCATCAGCGCCGTGAACGCCGCGCCGGCATTGCGGTACAGCCAGCGGCTGACGCCGGCATCGGCGGCCGTCACCGGCCCTTGCAGCAGCAGGTCGGCGGCAAGGGCGGCGAAAGCGCCGCAACCCAGCACCAGCAACGCCAGGGCCGCGCGCGCGTGCAGGACCGGCGGACTCACCGGAGCACCGTGGACGGGCATGCGGGCGATGATACGGGCCGCGCCGCACGCGCCGGCGGTGCAAAATGCGACGCTGCAGCGCACCAGGAGAAGCCATGTTCGCAACTTCGATCGCGGGCAGCCTGCCCAAGCCGGGCTGGCTCGCGGAGACCAACAAGCTGTGGCCGCAGTGGCGGCTCGAGGGCGAGCCCTTGCGCCAGGCCAAGGCCGACGCGACGCTGCTGTGGATCAAGCTGCAGGAGGACGCCGGGCTGGCGATCGTCACCGACGGCGAGCAGTCGCGGCAGCACTTCGTGCACGGCTTCCTGGAGCAGGTCGAGGGCATCGACTTCGAGCACAAGGTGAAGATGGGCATCCGCAACAACCGCTACGAGGCGCTGGTGCCGCAGGTGGTGGGGCCATTGCGCCTGAAGGGGCGGGTGCACGGGTTCGAGGCGCGGCTGGCGCGCGCCCACACGACGCGGCAGCTGAAGTTCACGTTGCCGGGCCCGATGACGATCGTGGACACCGTGGCCGATGCGCATTACGGGGACCGCGTGAAGATGGCCTTCGCCTTCGCGGAACTGCTCAATCAGGAGGCGCTGGCGCTGCAAGCGGACGGCGTCGACATCATCCAGTTCGACGAGCCGGCTTTCAACGTGTACATGAAGGAGGCGGCCGACTGGGGCGTGCAGGCACTGGAGCGCGCGGCGCAGGGCCTGACGTGCACCACGGCTGTCCACATCTGCTATGGCTACGGGATCAAGGCCAACATCGACTGGAAGCACGGCCTGGGGGAAGAGTGGCGGCAGTACGAGCAGGTCTTCCCGGCGCTGGCGGCCAGTTCGATCGCGCAGGTGAGCCTGGAGTGCTTCCATTCGCATGTGCCGCCGCAGCTGATGCGGCTGCTCGAAGGCAAGGACGTGCTGGTGGGGGTGATCGACGTCGCCAGCGACGACATCGAGACGCCGGAACAGGTGGCCGAAACGATAGGCACCGCGCTCCAGTTCGTGCCCAGGCACCGCCTGTTCCCCTGCACCAACTGCGGACTGGCGCCGATGGACCGCGAGGTGGCGCTGAGGAAACTCGAGGCGCTGGCGCGCGGGGCAGCGCTGGCGCGGCGGAAGTTCGGCTGATGGCGGCGCTGAACGCCGCCGGGCTGCAGCGGCTGCGCTCGGTGCTGCAGTCGCACGTGGACCGCGGCCGCATTCCTGGCGCCATCGCCGTGGTCGCCCTGGGCGGGCACGTGGAGTGCTTCGAGGCCGTCGGCTCGCTCGACGCGCGGGCCGGCACGCCGATGCCGGCGGACGCGATCTTCCGGATCTACTCGATGACCAAGCCGCTGGTGTCGCTGGCGGCGCTGATGCTGGCCGAAGAAGGGCGGCTGCAGCTGACCGATCCGGTTGCCGATTTCCTGCCTGAGTTCGGGAGTCAGCAGGTGGCCGTCGAGGAGGGCGGCGGGGTGCGCCTGGTGCCGGCGTGCCGCCACGCCTCGGTACACGACCTGTTGCGCCACACGGCGGGCTTCACCTACGAGTTCCTCGGCGAGTCCGCGTTGCAGCGGCAATACCGCGACGCGCGCCTTGCCGATCGTTCGCGCAGCAACGCCGGGTTCTGCAAGGTGTTGGCGGCGCTGCCGCTCGCGCATCATCCGGGCGCCTGCTGGGAATACAGCCGCGCCACCGACGTCCTCGGCGCGGTGCTGGAGGTGGTGACGGGCCAGTCGCTCGCGACGCTGCTGCGCGAGCGCCTGTTCGAGCCCCTCGGCATGAAGGACACGGCCTTTGCCGTGCCGCGCACGCAATGGCATCGCATCGCGGAGCCGCTGGACCGCGATCCCGACACGGGCGAGGCCGTCACGTTGCTTGACGTGCGCAAGGTGCCCGCGTTCGAATCCGGCGGTGGCGGCCTGGTCTCGACGGCGGACGACTACCTGCGCTTCCTGCGTCTCCTGCGCAACCAGGGCCGCTTCGAAGGGACGCGGCTCGTGTCGCGCAAGACCATCGAATGGATGACCGCGGACCACCTCGGCCCGATTCCGGTACGCCATGACCTGCTGCCGCCGGGGCACGGCTTCGGGCTCGGCGTGGCCGTCCGTACCGCCGCCGGCCTGGCGCCCCAGCCGGGGTCCGTGGGGCAGTACTTCTGGAGCGGAATAGGCGGCACGTACTTCCTGGTCGACCCCGCCGAAGACCTGTTCGCGCTCCTGCTCCTGCAGGCGCCGAACCAGCGGATCCATTACCGCAACCTGTTCCGCCACCTCGTCTACGCTGCCGTCGACTGACAGCGAACCAGCCCGGCGTCAGTCGCGTCCTACGCGAAGCTCAGCAATTTTCCCTTACGAACGTCACGTGCGCCTACGGGCGCGCGCGGGAATCTTTCGCTAAAACCTCCGGGGAGGAAGACCCCGCATGCAGCGACACGCCCGCGCCATCGCCGATGAAGAGTCCTCGCCACCGGGCGAGCCGCAGCGTCGCGAGCTGGTGGTGACGGTGCTGGCGGTCGGTGCGGTGGCCATTGCAGCCGTTCTCGCGGCGGCCACGCATGCCACCCAGGTTGGCGCGGATGCGAGGGGGGTGGGCCAGGCGCCCGCGCTGGCGCCGGTGTGTGCGGAGTGCGGCGTGGTCGAGGCTGCCGTTCCCATGGGACCGTCGGCTGCGGAGTCCGGCCCGGCGTGGCGGATGCGCATCCGCATGGACGACGGGAGCACGCGCACCGTGGAGCAGCGCGGGCCCCTGCCCGCCGGTTCGCGCGTCATGGTGGCAGGCGGTTCCGTCCGCGTCCTGTCGAGCCGGCCGGGGCGGGGGTAGCGCGGCCATGGCGGCGACGCACCAGATGCTCGGCGGCCTGCTGCTGTCGGCGGCCGGCGCCGCCGACGCGCAGCCGCACGCTTACGTCAACGCGACGGCGGGGGGTCCGCTGCGGGCGGGTGTCTACGGCCGGATCGAGGTGCGCAATGCGCCGCCGCCGCCGCTGCTGTCCCCGCGTCCGGTCGTCGCCTCGAGGGCGCTCGGGCCGTCGCGGCTCGAGCCGGTGTACCTCTACGTCCCCGCGGGCCAGGTGCGCCGGTGGAGCCGCTATTGCGACCGCTACGACGCCTGCGAACGTCCGGTCTATTTCGTCCGCGTGGACAACGCGCCGTTCAAGCTCGGAAGCTGGAAGCAGCGCAGCAAGGCTGCCGCAGGGGCCGCGGGCCCGGCGGCCGGCGCCGACTCGCCGTTCTGACGGGCCAGGCGCGTTGCAGCAACAGCCCGAAGCCTCCCGTCACCGCCTGGCCCTGCAGTTCCGCCAGGTTCGTGCCGAAACCCGCGCCCGCACCGGCGGGCTGTCGGCGGAGGACCAGTGCGTCCAGTCGATGCCCGAGGCGAGCCCGGGCAAGTGGCACCTGGCGCATACCACCTGGTTCTTCGAGGCGGTCGTGCTGGCGCCGCATGCGCCCGGCTACGAAGCCTTCGACGGGCGCTTCTTCCATCTCTTCAACTCCTATTACGAGGCGCTGGGATCGCGCCATCCGCGGCCGCAGCGCGGCCTCCTGACGCGTCCCGGCGTGGAGGAGGTGCATCGCTATCGCGAACACGTGGAGGTGGCGCTGCAGCGCTTCATCGAGCGCGCCGACGCCGACACCTGGGCGGCCGCGGCGCCCCTGGTCGAGCTGGGGCTGCACCACGAGCAGCAGCACCAGGAACTGATCTGGACCGACATCCTGCATGCGTTCTGGTGCAATCCGATGCTGCCCGCGTACCGGTCCGACCCGGCGTCGGCTGCGGCTGCGCCGGCGCCGCAGCGCTGGCTGCAGCGCCCGGGCGGCATCGTCGAGGTGGGCCACGGCGCCGCCAGCTTTGCCTTCGACAACGAAACGCCGCGCCATCGTGCGCTGCTCGCGGACCACCGCATCGCCGACCGGCTCGTCACCTGCGGTGAGTACTTGCAATTCGTGCAGGACGGCGGTTATCGTCAGCCCTCGCTGTGGCTGTCGGACGGCTGGGCCGCCGTCCAGGCCGGTGGCTGGCAAGCGCCGTTGTACTGGATGGCTCCGGGCGATCCGCGCGCGCCGGCCGCACAATGGCAGGTGTTCGGACTGCACGCGGTGCGGCCGCTCGAGCCGGCGGCGCCGGTGAGCCAGTTGAGCTTCTACGAAGCAGCGGCGTACGCGCAATGGGCCGGCGCGCGGCTGCCGACGGAATTCGAATGGGAGGCGGCGCATGGCGCGCCGGGGATCAGCCAGATGACAGATCACGTGTGGCAGTGGACCCGCTCGTCGTACGACCCGTACCCGGGCTTTCGCCCGCTCGCGGGCGCTGTGGGCGAATACAACGGCAAGTTCATGGTGGGGCAGGTCGTGCTGCGCGGCGGCAGCGTCGCCACGCCGGACGGGCACACGCGTGCCACCTACCGCAACTTCTTTCCGGCCGCGGCGCGCTGGCAGTTCTCCGGCTTGCGGCTGGCGCGAGACGGGGTGAATTGATGCACCGCCCCACGACGGCGGCAGCGGCGGCGCTGCCTGACGATCCGGCGACGGCGACGGCCGGCCACGCCTGCGCCTTCGCCCGCGACCTGGCGGCGGCCCTGGCCGAGCGGCCGCACAGCATCTCGCCCAAGTACTTCTACGACGAGCGCGGCTCGCAGCTGTTCGACCGCATCTGCGAACTGCCGGAGTACTACCCGACGCGCACCGAAGTGTCGATCCTCACCGCCCATGCGCGCGAGATCGCGGCCTGCATGGGGCCGCGCGCGGAGATCGTGGAGTTCGGCGCGGGATCGCTGCGCAAGGTGCGGCTGCTGCTCGATGCGCTGGACCGGCCGGCACGCTACCTGCCGATCGACATCTCGGGCGAGCATCTCGCCGGCGCGGCCGGCGTCCTGCAGCGCGACTACCCCGGGCTGGCCGTGCAGCCGGTAGTGGCCGACTACACGCAGCGCCTGCTGCTGCCGGCGCCGCTGCCGGGCGCGGGGCGGCGCGTGGGCTTTTTCCCGGGATCGACGATCGGCAATTTCACGCCGGACGAGGCGGTGCAATTCCTCGCCGTGGCCGCCCGGGTGCTGCGCGGGGGCGCCCTGCTGCTGGGTGTCGACCTGGTGAAGGACCCGGCCATCCTGCACGCGGCCTACAACGATGCGCAGGGCGTCACCGCCGAATTCAATCTGAACCTGCTGGCGCGCGCCAACCGCGAACTCGGGGCCACGTTCGCGCTGGACCAGTTCTTCCACAGCGCCTTCTACAACGCGCCGCGGCAACGCATCGAGATGCATCTCGTCAGCCGCTGCCGGCAGCGGGTGGCGCTGGGCGGCCGCGCCTGGGAACTGGAAGAAGGCGAGTCGCTGCACACCGAGTATTCGCACAAGTTCACGGTGGCCGGCCTGCGGGACCTCGCCAGCCGCGCCGGATTCCGGCCGGGCCCGGTGTGGACCGATGCGAAGCGGCTGTTCAGCGTGCACTGGCTGCAGGCGCCGCAGGAAGGAGACGACGCATGAAGGCAACCTGGAACGGCGCGGTGATCGCGCGCAGCGACGACACCGTCGTCGTGGAAGGCAACCACTATTTCCCGGCCGCTTCGCTCGACCGGCAGTACGTGACGTTCAGCAACCACCGCACCACCTGCCCATGGAAGGGCCAGGCGCATTACTACTCGCTGCTGGTCGACGGCGAGCTGAACCCGGATGCGGCCTGGTACTACCCGGACCCGAAACCGGACGCCGAAATGGTGAAGGACCGCGTCGCGTTCTGGAAAGGCGTGCAGATCGAGCCCTGAAGCGGCGGCTCAACCCCGCACGTCGGCCACCGGGTTGTCCCCGAAATCGGCCCGCGCAAGAAACGCCAGCACCCGCTGCGCGGCCTCCTGCGGCGAGGTGAGGGCGCCCTTTTCCTTCAGCCCCACGAAGGTGCCGATGTCCGGGAACTCCTTCGCGTCGGCGCCGCGCATCTGCACCTGCATGTCGGTGTCGATCACGCCCGGCGCGAGCGAACAGACCTTCGCGCCGTTGCGCTGGCCGGCTTCCTCGAGCGCGACGCTGCGCGTGAAGTTGTCCATGCCCGCCTTGGCGGCGCAATAGGCGGCCTGCGAGGCCATCGCGCGCCGCCCCAGGCCCGAGGAGATGTTGAGCACCTTGCGCGGCACGGCCCAGCCCTGCGTGGCGCGCAGGAACGCGGAGGTGAGCAGCATCGGCGCCTCCAGCCCCACGCGCAGCGCATTCGTGAGCTCCAGCGCCGGGACCGCCGCGATCGGCGCGATGCGCGGCAGCACGCCGGCGTTGTTGATCAGCGTCACGGATGCGAGCGAAGCGACGTCGGTCGATGCGAGCCACACTTCCAGCCGGGTCGCCGCGGCCTGCGGCTGTCCCAGGTCGAGCGCCCACTGCTCGCACCGCCGTCCGGCGCGGGTCGCGCGCTGGCCCAGTTCGTCGTTGTGGCGGCGTGCGATGCACAACAGGTCGTGCCCTGCATCGAGCAGCTGTTCGGCCATGGCCAGGCCCATGCCGCGCGAAGCGCCCGTGATGATGGTGAGGTGGTGCGTCATCCGCGCATGGTAGCGCGCGCCCGCATCACGCCGCGATGACGATGGGGAATGCCGCGCGCAGGCCGTCTCTCGTGCGCTCGAATGGCACCGTCAGCGCGCGCCGCTGCTCCGCGTCCAGCCGGCGCCAGAGGAAGTCGCGCTCGTTGCGCGGGTCGCCAGCGACATAGAGCTGGGTGGTCAGCAGATCGCGCTGGCCGAGCCGCACCTTGACGTGGATATGCGGCGTGCGCCCGGAGTACGGCGCGGGCCGGATCGTGCGGAAGCGATAGCGGCCGTCGGCGGCGACGCCGACCCGCCCGAAGCCCTGGAACGCCGAGTCGGCGCGGCCGCCGTCGCCCGGATGGTGGTAGTGGCCGGCCTCGTCGCATTGCCAGATCTCGACCTGCGCGCCGGCCAGCGGCCGCCCTTGCAGGTCGGTGACGCTGCCTTCCAGCCACGCGGGCTGGCCCTGGCCATAGGCGAGGTCGCCATTGCGCAGCAGGTCGAAGTCCGTGTCTCTCGGCAAGGTCACGGGATAGAACGGCCCCTCCGTCTGGGCGGGCGTGGGGCGGCGCGCGGGTGCCGGCTGGGCGCGCAGGCCGGTCCACGCGAACGGCGCCGCGATCAGGACGGCGGTGACATGGCGGCGGTGGAACAGTTTCGGCGGCATCGGTCTTTCCTCGCGAACCCGGATGGTGCCGCAAGGCGCGACACCGCGCTCAGAAGGGGACGGGACTGCACCAGCGCAGCCGTTCGCCGGTGGCCGGATGCACGAGCTCGAGCACGCTGGCGTGCAGCAGCAGCCGCGGCGCGCGCTCGCGCACTGCGGGCGGGGCGTAGAGCGCGTCGCCGAGGATCGGGTGCCCCAGCGCCAGCAGGTGCACGCGCAGCTGGTGCGAGCGACCCGTGACGGGTTCCAGTTCGACCCGGGTTGCGTCGCGTGCAGCGTCGTAGCCCAGGATGCGCCAGCGGGTCTGGCTCGGTCGGCCATGGACCGGATCGACGACCTGCAGCGGACGGTTGGGCCAGTCGGCCGCAAGAGGCAGGTCGACGCAGCCCCAGCCGTCATCGTCCACCGACGCGGGCGCGCCGATGCGGCCTGCCGCCAGCGCGAGGTAGCGCTTGCCGACGCGCCGCTGCTCGAACGCGCGGCTGAGCGCGCGCTGCACCGCCGGCCCGCGCGCCATCAGCAGCAGCCCCGAGGTGGCCATGTCGAGCCGGTGCACGACCAGCGCGTCCGGATGGTCGCGGCGCACCCGCGCCAGTGCGCAGTCCTGCTTGTCGGGGCCGCGGCCGGGGACGCTGAGCAGGCCGGCCGGCTTGTCCACGACGAGGAGGTGCCGGTCGCCGTAGACCAGCGGCAGCGCGTCAATCCGATAATCCATGCATGAGTACGTTGTCAGCCCTGCCATTTTCCCTGCAGACGATCGGGCTGCTGGTCGCCTCCAACGTGTTCATGACGATGGCCTGGTACGGCCACCTGAAGAATCTCGCGACGGCGCCCTGGTACCTGGCCGCGCTGGTGAGCTGGGGCATCGCCCTGGCCGAATACCTGCTGCAGGTGCCGGCGAACCGGATCGGCTTCCGCGAGGCCGGGTTCTCGGTCGGGCAGCTCAAGATCATGCAGGAAGTGATCACGCTGTCGGTGTTCGTGCCGTTCGCCGTGCTGTACCTGAAGGAGCCGCTCAAGCTCGACTACCTGTGGGCCGCACTGTGCATGGTCGGCGCCGTGTATTTCATATTCCGCAACGGGTGACCGGAGGCGGCAGGTACACTCGCCGCAACCCGGATCACGACTCGGAGGAGCCAGATGTTCTTCGGCAAGCTGCTGCCGCGCGAAGGTAATTTCTTCGAGCTGTTCAACCACCACGCGGACCGCATCGTCGAAGCGGCCCGCGCCTTTTCCCAGCTGGTGGCCAATTACAACGACCCGCACCTGCGCGAGCAGTACAACCGGGACGTTGACAACGCGGAGCGGGCGGCGGACCGGGTGACCCACGAGGTCAACAAGCTCATCCACAAGACCTTCATCACGCCGATCGACCGCGACCAGATCCACAAGCTGATCAACACCATGGACGACGTGGCGGACCTGATCCAGGATTCGGCCGAAACCATGGCGCTCTACGACGTGCGGCACATGACCGAGGAAATCACGCGCCTCACCGACCTCAGCGTGCGCTGCTGCGACCGCGTCAAGGAGGCGGTGGCCATGCTGGGCACGCTGTCCCAGGCGGCCTCGGTCGAGGCGGCGCTGAAGAGCTGCGAGGAGATCGACAAGATCGAGTCCGACGCCGACCGCGTCATGCGTTCGGCGATGAGCAAGCTGTTCCGGGAGGAACCGGACGTGCGCGAAGTCATCAAGCTCAAGGCCATCTACGAGCTGCTGGAGACCATCACCGACAAGTGCGAAGACGTTGCCAACGTGATCGAAGGCATCGTGATCGAGCATTCGTAAGGTCCGGAGCAAAGATGGAAAACGTGCAAGCCGCCCTCTGGCTGGTGATCCTGCTGGTGGCGCTGGCGCTCGCGTTCGATTTCATGAACGGCTTCCACGACGCGGCGAATTCGATCGCCACCGTCGTCTCCACCGGCGTCCTGAAACCGACCACGGCGGTGCTGTTCGCCGCCTTCTTCAACCTGGTCGCCATCTTCATCTTCCACCTCAGCGTGGCAGCCACCGTCGGCAAGGGGATCGTCCAGCCGGGCGTGGTGGATACGCACGTGGTGTTCGGCGCCCTGATCGGGGCGATCACCTGGAACGTCCTGACGTGGTACTACGGCATTCCCAGCAGTTCCTCGCACGCGCTGATCGGGGGCATCGTCGGCGCCGTGCTCGCGAAGTCGGGCGCCGGTTCGCTGATCGGCGCCGGCATCTGGAAGACGGTGCTGTTCATCTTCGTTTCGCCCTTCCTCGGCTTCCTGTTCGGGTCGCTGATGATGGTGCTGGTCTCGCGGGTGTTCCGGCGCGCGGCGCCGTCGCGCATCGACCGGTGGTTTCGCCGCATGCAGCTCGTCTCGGCCGGCGCCTACAGCCTGGGCCACGGCGGCAACGACGCGCAGAAGACGATCGGCATCATCTGGATGCTGCTGATCGCCACCGGCTACCACTCGGCCGGCGAAGCGATGCCGCCCATGTGGGTGGTCGTCACCTGTTACCTGGCGATTGCCCTGGGCACCATGTTCGGCGGCTGGCGCATCGTCAAGACCATGGGCCAGAAGATCACCAAGCTGCGGCCGGTGGGCGGTTTCTGCGCCGAGACCGGCGGGGCGATCACGCTGTTCCTGGCGACGGCCCTCGGGATTCCGGTCTCGACGACCCACACCATCACCGGGGCGATCGTCGGGGTCGGCTCGACCCAGCGGGCCAGCGCGGTGCGTTGGGGCGTGGCCGGCAACATCGTCTGGGCCTGGATCTTCACGATCCCGGCCAGCGCGTTCGTCGCCGCCATCGCCTACTGGCTGAGCCTGCAGCTTTACTGATCAGGCCGCGAGCCGTGGTGGTGCCGGGTGCAGCCGCGCCATGCACAAGGCGTCCACGTAGCGGCCGTCCTTCAGCGCATAGCCACGCATCCGTCCTTCCTCGACGAACCCCATGGCGCGGTACAAGGCGATGGCGCGCTCGTTGTCGGCATGCACCGTCAGTTCCACGCGCAGCACGCCGGTCCAGTTGTCGGCCCAGTCCAGCAGGCGCGCGATGAGCCGCCGGCCGAGGCCGCGGCCCTGCCACTCCCGGGCAATGCCTATGCCCAGCATCCGCGCGTGACTGCGGCGCAGCGACAGGCCCGCCGGATGCAGGCCGGCGGCGCCGACGATGGCGCCACCGGCCACGGCGACCAGCTTGCAGCTGTGCGTGTCCACCTTCTGGAGCAATTCCAGCCGCGACGCGACGGGCATGTCCGGCAGTTGCAGCGTGCCTTCGAAGCTGCCGGGCCGGCCCAACAAAGCCGAAACGGCGGCCGCATCCTCGGGTTCCTGGGCGCGGATCGTGACGGGGTCGGCCTCGTGAGCCTGGTCCATGGCGCTCTCCTGGTGTGGATGGTTGGACGCTCAATCTACACAAGCTCTGCGGTTGGCGCCAATGCGCTGACGGCATCGGTCGATGCGCGAAGGCCGCTACTGCGAGATCGCGCGGCCTTCCTCGACCTGGTATTCGAAATAGTGCTGGAAGCTGAACGCGATCGTGGCCATCAGGATTCCCGTGCCGACCATCAGCGCGGCGGCCACGGCCAGGATGGTGAACCAGTTGGTGCCGCCGGCCGGGGCCTGCTCGTCCGCCCCGGCGTTGAAGCGGGCGTTCCACTTCTCACGGCTGCTCAGGCCGTAAACGATCGCCGTCAGCGCGCAACCGGCAATCGTGAATCCCAGCAGCGGCACGAGCATCCAGCTGAGCTGGTCGTCGACGCCCAGCCGCTGCACCCGCAGCACGCCGTACGCTCCCAGCAAGGTGGGCAGCGGCAGGATCCAGCCCGGCGCGTCGCGCCAGCCGTGCAGGTAGAAGCGGTGCAGGCCGAGCGGACCGCCGAGGAAGGCCAGCCAGGCGGCCAGCGTCTTGTTCTTCATGCGGGATCCCGCGGTGGCGAGCCGTCGCCGTCGCCGAGCGACTTCTCCATCAGGACGATGTCGAGCCAGCGCTCGAATTTCCAGCCGCATGACGTGATGACGCCGGCCGGGGTGAAGCCTGCCGCCCGATGAACGCCCACCGACGCCGTGTTGGCGGAATCGCCGATCACGGCGATCAGCTTGCGGATGCCGCGCTGCTGCGCCTGCGAGCACAGCTCGTCGAGCAACTGGCGCCCGAGGCCGCGCCCGGCGGCGTCGGGGTGCAGGTAGATCGAGTCCTCGGCCGAGAACCGGTAGGCCGGGCGCGGCTTGAACCACTGGCAATAGGCGAAGCCGGTCACGCGGCCGCCGTCCTCGGCCACCAGATAGGGCAGGCCCTTGCCCAGGACGTCGGCCCGCCGGGCCGCCATCTCCGCCTCGGCGGGCGCGCTGGTCTCGAACGTGCCCGTGCCGTGCAACACATGGTGGGCGTAGATGGCGGCGATGGCCGGAACGTCCTCGTCGCGGCTGGGGCGGATGATGGTCATGGCGCTGAAGGTTATAATCTCAGGTTCTTCAGCGTGTCGCTGGCCGGGTGGCCATGTCGCGTGTCTCAACGCTGGGAGAAAACCCCTCCACCCGAAGGATAAATCATGGTCGTCATTCGACTCTCCCGCGGCGGCGCCAAGGCGCGGCCGTTCTACAACATCGTGGTCGCCGACAAGCGCGTGCGCCGCGATGGCCGCTTCATCGAGCGCATCGGCTTCTACAACCCGATCGCCAAGGACAACGAGGAAAGCATCCGCATCGCCCAGGACCGCCTGACGTACTGGCGCGGCGTGGGCGCGCAGGCGTCCCCCACGGTCGAACGCCTGATCAAGCAGGCCGCCTCCAAGGCCGCCGCCGCTCCGGCTCCCGCCGCCGCCTGAGGTCGATGGCGACGCCCGGGCTCGAGCCCGCGGAACTGCCCGCGGACGCCGTCGAAGTCGGGCGCATCGCCGATGCCTGGGGCATCAAGGGCTGGTTCAAGGTCCTGCCCCACAGCGCTTCCCCGGAAGCGCTTTTTTCTTCCAGGCGCTGGTACCTGCTGCCCCCGGAGCGCGGGCCGAAGGCCTTCGCGGGTCCGGTCCTGCTGCGCATCCGCGAGGCGAAGGAGCATTCGGACAGCGTGGTCGCCTCGGCCCAGGAGGTCGACGATCGCACCGGCGCCGAAGCACTGAAGGGCGCGCGCGTCTTCGTGGCCCGGTCGAGCTTTCCCACGCCGGGCCAGGACGAGTACTACTGGGTCGACCTGATCGGCCTGGACGTCGTCAACCGCGAAGGCGTTGCGCTCGGCCAGGTCAAGGACCTGCTCTCCACCGGACCGCAGACGGTGCTGGTGATCGAATACCAGGCAGACGGCCAGCCGGCCGAGCGGATGATCCCGTTCGTGGCCGCCTACGTCGACACGGTCGACCTGGCCGCCAGGCGCATCATCGTGGACTGGCAGCCGGACTACTGAGCCGGGCCATCGCCATGCGCTTCGACGTCGTCACCCTCTTTCCGGAGCTGTTCGGACCCTTCCTCGAATGCGGCGTCACGCGCCGCGCGTACGAGTCGGGCCAGGTGCAGGTGCGGCTGTGGAATCCCCGCGATTTCGCCGCCGGCAATTACCGGCGCGTGGACGACCGGCCGTTCGGCGGCGGTCCCGGCATGGTGATGATGCCGGAGCCGCTGGCGCGCTGCCTCGAGGCGATCCGGGCGGACCGCGCGGAGCCCGCGCCGGTCGTGCTGTTTTCGCCGGTCGGCCGGAAGCTGGACCACGCGGGCGCGGAGCGCTGGTCCGCCGGCGAGGGCGCCATCCTGCTGTGCGGCCGCTACGAAGGCGTGGACCAGCGCTTCATCGACCGCCACGTCGACCTGCAGCTCAGCCTCGGCGATTTCGTGCTCTCCGGCGGTGAAATCGCCGCCATGGCACTGCTCGATGCCGTGGCCAGGCTCCAGCCGGGGGTGCTGGGCGACGAGGACAGCCACCAGTTCGACAGCTTCAATCCGGCCCTGGACGGGCTGCTGGATTGCCCGCACTACACGCGGCCCGAGGAGTGGGAGGGGCAGCGGGTGCCCGCGGAGCTGCTCTCCGGCCACCATGCCCGGATCGAGCGCTGGCGGCGCGAGCGCCGGCTGGAAGCCACGGCCCGCGAGCGGCCGGACCTGATCGCCGCCGCCCGTGCGGCGGGGCGCCTGACCGGGTCGGACGAGGCTTTCCTGGCGCAGCTGGGCTGACGCGCTATAATAGCGGGCTTTCCGATCCTCTGCCCGGCCGCGGCCCGCTTTCGAGCCTGAACGCCGCCCCTCGTGTAGCGCGGGCACGATCAATGCAAGGTAACCCATGAATCTGATCCAGACCCTCGAGCAGGAAGAGATTGCCCGCCTGGGCAAGAACATTCCCGAGTTCTCCCCCGGCGACACCGTCATCGTCAGCGTGAACGTGGTCGAAGGCACGCGCAAGCGCGTCCAGGCCTACGAAGGCGTGGTGATCGCCAAGCGCAACCGGGGCCTCAACAGCGGCTTCACGGTGCGCAAGATCTCCAGCGGCGAAGGCGTGGAGCGCACGTTCCAGACCTACAGCCCGCTGATCGCCGGCATCGAAGTCAAGCGCCGCGGCGACGTGCGCCGCGCCAAGCTGTACTACCTGCGCGAGCGCAGCGGCAAGTCGGCGCGCATCAAGGAAAAGCTGGCCCACCGCAACAAGCCTGCCGCCGAATAAGCAGCAGCGCTTCGGAACGGGCCGCCGCAGCCACGCGCTGAAGGCGGCCTTTTTCATTCCGGCCCGACATGTCGCCACCCATCAATCCGGCCCCCGCCCACCTGCCGCTGTCCAAGCTGCCGAACTTCGACCCGCGCGAAGTGCCGGTGCTCGGGGTGGACGCGCACCTGCCGCCCGTGAGCGCGCCGGCGCTGCAGCCGCAGGCGCTGCGGGCGCGTTTCCAGGCACCGCCCGACTGGCAGCCGGAACTGTCGACGGAGCGCCGCTTCGCCGACCGCGCGCCGGCCCTGGCCTCGGTCCTGGTGCCGATCGTGATGCGGGAGCGGCCGATGGTGCTGCTCACCGAGCGCACCACGCACCTGTCGACGCATTCGGGGCAGGTCGCCTTCCCCGGCGGCAAGCGCGACGACACCGACACCGACGAGGCGCACACCGCGTTGCGCGAGGCGCAGGAGGAGATCGGACTCGCCCCGGAACTGGTGGAGGTGGTGGGGCGGCTGCCCACTTATACGACGGGCAGCCAGTTCATCATCACGCCGGTGATCGGCCTGGTGGACCCGCGGCACCGGCTCACGCTGAACGCCTTCGAAGTCGCGGACGCCTTCGAGGTGCCGCTCGAGTTCCTGATGAACCCGGCGCACCATCGCCGGCATGCCATCGAGGTCGGGGGCGTGCGCCGCGAGTGGATCTCCATGCCGTACCGCGAGGGCGAGGTCGAGCGCTTCGTCTGGGGCGCCACGGCCGCCATGCTGCGCAATTTCTACCGCTTCCTGATCGCCTGAGCGCTGCCAGGGGGAGCCTTGCGGCTGCCCGTATCATTGGCGAATGAGCTTTTTCGCCATCCTGTTCGCGCTGCTGATCGAACAGGTGCGCCCGCTCGCCCGCCACAACCCGATCCACGCCGGCTTGCGGGTGTGGGCGCGCTCGGTCAGCCGCAACTTCGACACCGGCAAGCGGCAGCATGCGGTGGTCGCCTGGACGCTGGCCGTGGTGGTGCCGGCGCTGCTGGCGCTGGGCGTGCACTGGGCCCTGACGTTGCTGGCCGGGTGGCCGTTCGCGGTGTTGTGGAGCGTGGCGGTGCTGTACGTGACGCTCGGTTTCCGCCAGTTCAGCCACCACTTCACCGCGATCAGGGACGCCCTGGACGGAGGCGACGAAGCGCAGGCCCGGCAGCTCCTGGCGGAATGGCAGCAGGTCGATGCCAGCGAACTGCCGCGCAGCGAGATCGTGCGCCACGTGATCGAGTATTCGGTGCTGGCCGCCCACCGCCACGTGTTCGGCGTCCTCGCGTGGTTTTCGGTGCTGGCCGCCTTCGGCCTGGGGCCGGCGGGGCCGGTGCTCTATCGCATGAGCGAGTTCGTCGCCCGGTACTGGCGCCATCGGGCGCAGGTGCACAGCCAGCCGGCCAGCCCCGCATTGCAGACGACGGCGGCCAAGGCATGGGCCGCCATCGACTGGCTGCCGGCGCGCATCACCGCGCTGGCCTTCGCGGTGGTCGGCAGCTTCGAGGACGCGATCGATTGCTGGCGCAACTACGCGCAGCGGTTCCCCAACGACAACGACGGCGTGATCCTTGCCGCGACGTCGGGCGCGGTGAACGTGCGGCTCGGCGGCGAGGCGCTGAAGTCGGCCTATCCCGCCGGCGCGCCCCAGGCATTCCGCACCAGCGGCGTGGAAGGCATGGTCGATACCGAGAGCACCCCGGGGCGCGAGGCCGAAGTCGCGCACCTGCGCAGCATCGTCGGCCTGGTATGGCGATCGGTGGTGCTGTGGATGGTGCTGCTGGCGCTGCTGACGCTGGCGCGGCTGCTGGGCTGAACCGGGGCGGCCCGCCGCCGCGAGCGTCTAGAACCGGGGCTGCGACAGCTCCGCGAACAGATCCTGGTAGATCCGGTAGCGCGACGGCGAGATGCCGCCGTCGCCGGCGGCGCCGACGCTGGGGATCACGCCGCAGCCGGGCTCGTGCAGATGGGTGCAGTTGTAGAACCTGCAGTCGCCCAGGTGGGCCTTGAGGTCGGGCATGCAGGCGGCGAGCCGGGTCGGCTCGATGTGGTGCAGTCCGAATTCCTGGAAACCGGGCGAATCGATGAGGGCGGTGCGGCGCTCGGCGTCCACCCAGTACCAGGTCGTCGTGGTCGTCGTGTGCTTGCCGGACTGCAGCGCCTTCGAGATCTCTCCGGTCTGCGCCGCGGCACCCGGCACCAGCAGGTTGATCAGCGTGCTCTTGCCGGCGCCCGACGGGCCCAGCACCAGCGTCGTCCTGCCTTGCATCAGCGCGAGCAGCTTGGCGCGGTCGACGTCGCCGGAGAGCCGCAGGGAGAGCGGGAGCACGCCGTAGTGCATCCGCTGGTACGGCAGCAGCCGGGCCCAGGCCCGCTCGAACGGCTCGACCAGGTCGCTCTTGTTCAGCGCGATCAGCGGCTTGATCCCCTCGGCTTCGGCGGCAATCAGCGCGCGCGCCAGCTGGTGCTCGGAGAATTCGGGTTCGGCCGCGACCAGGATCAGGACCTGGTCCAGGTTGGCGGCGAAGGACTTCGTCCGGACCTCGTCCTGGCGATAGAACAGGTTGCGCCGCTCCTGCACGCGCTCGATCGTCCCTTCGTCGTGCGAGCCCTGCCAGAGCACCCGGTCGCCGACGACGGCCTGGCTCTTCTTGCCGCGCGGGTGGCAGATCAGCCGGGTGCCATCCGGCGCTTCCACCAGGCAGTGCCGGCCGTGGCTGGCGACCACCAGCCCCGGCTGCAGCGGATTGCCCGGGCTCAAACGCGCCCCTTCACGCCAGCAGCGCGTCGACCTGCGCCGCGCATTCGAAGTCGGTGTCCGAGAGGCCCTTGACGTCGTGGGTGCTGAAACGCACGACGCAGCGGTCGTAGCGGACCGACAGCTCGGGATGGTGATCCTGCGCGTGCGCGATGAAGGCCACGGCATTCACGAACGACATGGTCTCGTGCCAGTTCGCGAAGCGGTAGGCCTTCTCGATGGCAACGTCCGGGCCGTCGCCGGTGAGTTGCCAGCCGTCCAGCGACGAAAGGCGGCTGACGACCTGGGTCGGCCCGAGCGCCCGGCGCGCCACCTTGGACCAATCCTTCTTCTTCAGCATGCTCGCCATCGCCGGCTCTATTCGCTTCAGGCCGGCGCCATCCGCGCCAATCGCTCCGACGCCGGCGGGTGCGAGTAATAGAACTTGACGAAGACCGGATCGGGCGTGAGCGTCGAGGCGTTGTCCTCGTACAGTTTCAGCAGGGCGCTGGAGAGATCCAGCCCGCTGGTCTGCTGCACGGCATAAGCGTCGGCCTCGAACTCGTGGCGGCGCGACACCAGCGCCATCAGCGGCGACAGGAAGAACGAGAACACCGGCACGGCCAGCAGGAACAACAGCAGGGCCAGGGCGTCGTTGCCGCCGTCGAGGTTCGGCCGCACGCCCAGGCCCGTGTAGAACCAGACCTGCGTCGAGAGCCATCCTAGCAGCGCGAACCCGGCCAGGCTCAGCGCGAACAGCGCGCCGATGCGCTTGACGATGTGCTTGTGCTTGTAGTGGCCCAGCTCGTGGGCGAGCACGGCATCGACTTCGCCCGGCGACAGCTTGGCCAGCAACGTGTCGTAGAAGACCACGCGCTTGGCGGCGCCGAAGCCGGTGAAATAGGCATTGGCATGCGCGCTGCGCTTGCTGCCGTCCATGACGAACAGCCCCTTGGCCGCGAATCCGCAGCGCTGCATCAGCTCGGTGACGCGCGCCTTCAGCGATTCGTCCTCGAGCGGGCGGAACTTGTTGAAGAGCGGGGCGATGAAGGTCGGATAGATCACCAGCAGCAGCAGGTTGAAGGCCATCCACACGGCCCATGCCCACAACCACCAGTAGCGGCCGGTCGCGCCCATCAGCCACAGGATCAGCGCCGCGATGGGCAGTCCGATCGCGGCGCCGACGGCCGTGGATTTCGCGAGGTCGGCCAGCCACAGCTTCAGGCTCATCTTGTTGAAGCCGAAGCGCTCCTCGATGACGAAGGTCTGGTACAGCGCGAACGGCAGTTCCAGCAGGCCGCCGATCGCCGCGAAGGCGCCCATCAGCGCCAGTTGCTGCGTCATGCCGGGGCCGAGCCAGTCGAGCAGCGACCGGTTCAACGCGTCGAGCCCGCCCAGCAGCGTCCACCCGAGGAGCACGGCCGCGCCGAAAGCGAGTTCGAGCAGGCCGAAGCGCGTTTTCGCGATGGTGTAGTCGGCCGCCTTCTGGTGCGCCGAAAGGCTCACCGTGGACTGGAACATCGGGGGAACGCTGCCGCGGTGGCCCGCGACATGGCGGACCTGCCGCGTGGCGAGCCAGAATTTCACCGCCAGCCCCGCCAGCAGGAATACGGCGAATGCGAGGGTCAGCGTGGAGGAGGCATTGGCTTGCATTGCGGGCGAGTTTAGGCCATCGGCGACAATTGCAAGGATGTCCGACACCCTATTGCCGGCTCTGGCCAAGAGCGATCAGAACCTCATCTGGCTCGACTGCGAAATGACGGGGCTGGACCCCGAGAACGATCGGCTGATCGAGATCGCGGTCATTGTCACCGGTCCCGAACTCAGCCCCCGCGTGGAAGGCCCCGTCTTCGCCATCCACCAGAGCGACGAGCAGCTCGACCGGATGGACGCCTGGAACAAGGGCACCCACGGCCGCAGCGGCCTCATCGACAAGGTGAAGGCTTCCACCGTGACCGAAGCCGAGGCTGAGCAGGAGGTCCTGGATTTCATCGCGCGCTATGCGCCGAAGAACGCGGTGCCGATGTGCGGCAACAGCATCAGCCAGGACCGGCGCTTCCTCGTGAAGTACATGCCGAAGCTGGAAGCCTTCTTCCACTACCGCAACGTCGACGTCAGCACGATCAAGGAGCTGGCCAAGCGCTGGCGGCCGGACCTGTGCAACTCCTTCAAGAAGGCACAGAAGCATACGGCGCTGGCCGACGTCCACGAGTCGATCGACGAGCTCGCGCACTACCGCGAACACTTCCTGCGGCTCGAAAGTCCGCAGCCGCCTGCAGGAAAACCCTGACTGTGCGACAATAGCGGGCTTGGCTGCACTTCGCAGCCCTCGTGCATCTCCCTTCACACATTGGCTCGCCCGGCCGGTTTTCCGGCCGACACAGCACACAAGCTGGAGCCCGCAGTGCCTTCGCGGCCTGAACGTCGTCTGATGGTTGATGTTTTTTAACCATTGACGACCGCGACCGCCCATCCCGGCGGCGTGTGCGTGTGAGCATTCATGAACGACACGATTGACGTGCGCGGCGACGCTTTGCCTGCGCAGGACGACATCACCATCGACGGCGCGGCCGTCGCCCTGGCCCCCAACGGCTTCCTGAAGATGGGCCTGGAGCCCGAGCTGCTGCGTGCGCTGGACGACCTGGGCTTCACCCAGCCGACCCGCGTCCAGGAAGAAACCATCCCGCAGGCCATGCCCGCGGACGACGAAGCCGCCGGCTTCACCGACCTGATGGTCTCCAGCCAGACCGGCAGCGGCAAGACCGTGGCCTTCCTGCTGCCGGTGCTGCACACGCTGCTGCGCCAGCAGGAAGCGGCCCGCGCCGCCGAGCGCGCCGAGTACGAGCGCGCGGCGGCCGAAGCCGCGGCCAGGGGCGAGCCTGCCCCGAAGCGCGCCAAGCGCAAGGACCCGACCAGCCCGCGCAACTTCAAGGCCGCGACGCCCGGCGCGCTGATCCTGTGCCCGACGCGCGAACTCGCGCAGCAGGTCGCGCACGACGCCATCGACCTGGTCAAGCACTGCAAGGGGCTGCGGATCGCCAACGTGGTGGGCGGCATGCCGTACCAGATGCAGATCGCGAAGCTGCAGAACGCCGACCTCGTGGTGGCGACGCCAGGCCGCCTGCTGGACCTGCAGCGCTCGTCGCAGATCAAGCTCGACAAGGTGCAGTTCCTGGTGGTCGACGAGGCCGACCGGATGCTGGACCTGGGCTTCGCCGACGACCTGGCCGAAGTGAACCAGCTCACCATCGAGCGCCAGCAGACGATGATGTTCAGCGCCACCTTCGCGCCGCGCATCCAGCAACTCGCGGCCCGCGTGATGCGTCAGCCGCGCCGCGTGCAGATCGACAACCCGCAGGAAAAGCACGTCAACATCAAGCAGGTGCTGTTCTGGGCGGACAACCCGCAGCACAAGCGCAAGCTGCTCGATCACTGGCTGCGCGACACGTCGATCAACCAGGCGATCGTGTTCGCCAGCACCCAGGTCGAGTGCGATGGGCTTGCGGGCGACCTGCAGCAGGCCGGCTTCGACGCCGTGGCGCTGCATGGCGCGCTGAGCCAGGGCCTGCGCAACCGGCGCCTGATGGCGCTGCGCAACGGCCAGGTGCAGGTGCTGGTGGCCACGGACGTGGCCGCGCGCGGCATCGACGTGCCGACCATCACGCACGTCTTCAACTACGGGCTGCCGATGAAGGCCGAGGACTACACGCACCGCATCGGCCGCACCGGCCGTGCGGGCCGCGACGGCCTGGCCGTGACGTTTGCCGAGTTCCGCGACCGGCGCAAGATCTTCGACATCGAAGCCTACACCCGGCAGCAGTTCAAGCCCGAGCAGATTCCCGGACTCGAGCCGCAGCAGCGTGCGCCCCAGGGCGGGCGTGGCGACTTCGGACGTGGCCGCGAAACGCCATCGCGCGATCGCAAGTTCGGCGCGCCGCGCAAGGGCTTCGGTGACCGCCAGGCGCGCGGCCCGTTCGATGCCGAGCGCCAGGCGCGCGGTCCGTTCGATGGTGCGCGGCACGCCGGCGGCGGCTTCGGCGGCCAGGGTGGCCGCGAGCGCGACCGCTTTGCCGACCCGCGCAAGGGCGGCTTCGATCCTCGCTTTCCGGCCGGCCGCCACGAAGCGGCGGCGCGCCACGGCGATGGCGGGCCGCGCCGCGCCACCTTCGACCAGCCGGCCCGGCTGGGCAACGGCGGCAAGGTGTTCGTGCCGCGCGATCTGAAGAAGCGGCCGTACAAGGCGGCCTGATCGGCGCCAACCAGTGAAAAAGCCGGCAGCGATGCCGGCTTTTTGCCTGATGCCCGTCTGCCGCGGGCCCGGAGCGCCTTACTTGAAGTCGCGCAGCGCGCGCTCCTTGACCTTGCCACCCTCGACGGTGGCGACGCGGGTGTTCGCCAGCGAGCCACCGCGCTCGTCCACCCCGTCCAGCCCGTGCGGGTTGTACTGGTCCGGCAGGGCCTTCATCGCCTTGTCCAGGTTCGCGCGGATCTTCGCGGCGTCGCTCACGGTGGCGGCCAGCTTCATCGCCTGCACGGTCGCGTGCACGGCGGTGTAGTTCAGCGACACCTCGGAACTCGGATTGCGACCCGGGTACGCCTTGCGGAAGCGCTCGACGAACGCCTTGGTCACCGGCGCCGGGTCGTCCACCACCGGCAGCACGCCGATGGAGCCTTCCAGCGGACCATAGCCGCCGGTCACCTGGCTGATCTCGTCCATCTTGGCCTGGTCGATGATGACGAAGCCGCCCTTGAAGCCGAGCTCACGCGCCTGCTTGACGACCAGGCCGGTCGGCTCGGAGGCGCCGCCGATGAACAGCACGTCCGGCTTGGAGGCCAGCACGCGGCTCACGCCGCTGTAGAAGTCCGTCGCGCGGTTGTACGACATCGGGTTCTCGGCGACGACCTTGCCACCAGCGGCTTCCCAGGCCGGCTTGAACGCGGCGGTCCAGGCCTTGGCGTAGTCGTGATCCGCATTGGCGATCGCCACGTTCTTGCCGTACTTGCCCATCGCGTACTTGGTGAACGGCCCGATGTAGCCGGTGAACTCGGGCGGGATGCGCAGCGTCAGCTTGTTGCCGCGCGCGGTCACCTGCGGCACGCTGGTGTACGACAGCAGCAGGTACTTCTGCGCCTCGTTGTTGGTCTGCAGCGCGAAGCTCCCGCCCGAATGCGGCACCAGGATCGCCGGCGTCTTGTGCTCCTGCACCAGCCGCTGGGCGTTGATCGCGGTCTCGCTCGGGTTGTACTTGTCGTCGAGCGGGACGATCTCCAGCTTGTACTTCTTGCCGGCCACTTCGAAGCCGGCGGCGTTGACCTCGGCGGCAGCCATCTGCATGCCGTCGAGGACGTTCTTGCCGTACAGCGCGGCGCCGCCGGACAGCGGGCCCGAGTAGCCGATCTTCACGACTTCCTGCGCGAGCGCGGGGACGCTCGCCAGGGCAGCGGTGGTGGCGGCGGCTGCGGCGAGGCGCTTCAGGGATGATTTCACTTTCACGGTCTCCTTGCGTTGGAAAGAATGGTCAGGCGCCGATGTACGCCTTGCGCACGGCCTGGTCGTTCATGAGGCTGGCGGGGTCGCCCTCCAGCACGATGCGGCCGCCCTCGATCACGTAGGCACGGTGCGCGATCTTCAGCGCCGCGTAGGCGTTCTGCTCGGCAAGCAGCACGGTGGTGCCGGCGCGGTTGATGCGCTGGATCACCTCGAACACCTGCTTGACGACCAGCGGGGCGAGGCCCAGCGAGGGCTCGTCGAGCAGCAGCGCCTTGGGCCGGCCCATCATCGCCCGGCCGATCGCCACCATCTGCTGCTGCCCGCCCGAGAGCGAGCCGGCGGCCTGCTCGCGGCGCTCGGCGAGGATCGGAAAGAGCTTGAACACCTCGTCCAGCATCTTCTGGTTGCCGGCGCGGTCGCGGCGGTGCACGTAGGCGCCCAGCATCAGGTTCTTCAGCACCGACATCTGCGGGAAGAGCTTGCGACCCTCCGGGCAGTGGACGATGCCCTGCTGCACGATCTGCGAGGGCTTCATGCCCACCAGTTCCTGGTTGCGGAAGCGGATGCTGCCGCCGGTGGCCTTCGGCAGCCCGCTGGCCGTGAGGAAGATCGTGCTCTTGCCGGCGCCGTTGGCGCCGAGCAGGACCACCAGTTCGCCTTCCTTGGCGTTCAGCGTCACCCCGTGCAGCGCGCGAAAGCTCCCGTAATGCTGGGAAACGTTCTCAAACGTCAGCATGCTCGCTCCCCAGGTAGGCGTCGATCACGGCGGGGTTGGCACGGATCTCGGCCGGCGTGCCTTCGGCGATCTTTTCGCCGTAATTCAGGACCGTGATGCGGTCCGCCAGGCTCATGATCATGTCCATCTTGTGTTCCACCAGGCACACGGTGAGGCCGTGGCGCACCATCTTGCGAATGAGGTCCGCGAGTCCAACGGTCTCCTCGGGATTCACGCCGCCAGCCGGCTCGTCCAGCAGCACCAGGCGCGGCTCGGTGGCGATGGCGAGCGCGAAGGCGACGCGCTTGCGCTCCTCCTGCGAGATGTCGCCCGCCATGCGGTTGGCGACGTGCGAGAGTCCCACGAAGTCCAGCGCCTCCCGCGCCTTTTGCCGGCACAACGCTTCCTCGCGGCGCAGCCGGGGCGAATTCACCAGCACGTCCAGCAGGCCCGAGCGGGTGCGCAGGCGGTGGCCGACGATCAGGTTGTCGACGACGCTGGCCATGTCGAAGAGGGATGTCGTCTGGAACGTCCGCGAGATCCCCAGCCGCGCCACCTGGTCGGCGCGCAGGCCGGTGACGTCCTGGCCTTCGAACACGATCGAGCCGGCCGTGGCGCGCTGCGCGCCGCTGATCAGGTTGAAGAACGTGGTCTTGCCGGCGCCGTTGGGGCCGATGACCGCGTGGATCCTGCCCTTCTCGATCGTGGTGGTCACTTCGCTCACGGCGGACAGACCGCCGTAGCGCTTGGTCAGGTTGCGCACTTCAAGCACGGCCGGCCTCCGGTTGGGTCTTGGCCGCCAGCGCGGCCTCGGACCTGGGCGCGATCGCTCCTGCCTCGCGGCGGGCGCGCCAGCCCATGTAAGTGCCGACTATGCCGTGCGGGACGAAGATCACCAGCAGGACCAGGATCGGGCCGAAGACGATGAAGCGGTACTCCTGCAGGAACTGCAGGTACTGCGTCAGCCACGGCACGGACAACGCGCCCAGCAGCGGCCCGAGCAAGGTGCCCAGTCCGCCGATCAGCATGTACATGGTCATGTCGAAGGTGTGCTCGATGCCGGCGATGCCGGGGCCGAGAAAGCGCACGAAGCCGGCATACAGGCCGCCGGCGAGGCCCGCATAGAACACCGACAGCAGGAAGGCCAGCAGCTTGTTGCGCATCAGGTCGATGCCCAGCGATTCGGCCAGGTTGTCGCTGTTGCGGATGGCGACGAACGTGCGGCCCAGCAGCGAAGTGGCGATGCGGTGCATCACCCAGGTGCCCAGCACCAGGAAGAAGAACACCAGGTAGTACAGGGACCGCGGCGTGTCGAAGGTGAACGAGCCGACGCCCGTGGGCGCCGGGATGCCGATGATGCCTACCGTGCCGTGGGTCAGGCTCTCCCACTTCTCGATCACCAGGAACATGATGTAGCCGACGCACATCGTGAAGATCGAGAAGTAGTGGCCCTTGAGCCGCAGCGACACCAGGCCGATGAAGATGCCCAGGAAGGCCGCCACCACGCCGGAGAGGACGAACGCGATCCAGAACGGCACCTGGTAGTCCACCGTGAGGATGCCGACGGTGTATGCGCCGACGGCCATGAAACCGCTGTGCGCGAGGTTGAACTGCCCGGTGTAGCCGGTGATCAGGTTCAAACCCAGGGTGGCGATGGCGAAGATGTAGGCGGTGGACATCACCGTGAGGTGGTAGTCGTTTTTCGCGAAGAACGGGAAGGCGAGGCCGAGCGCCAGCAGCAGCAGCCAGCCGGGCTTGCCGGTGAGGTACTTCATCAGTTCGCCCCCTTCGTGAACAGCCCTTCGGGGCGCAGCGACAGGATCACCACCAGCAGCACGAAGGCGATGATGTCCTTGTAGTCGGTCGAGATGTAGAAGGCCCCGAAGCTCTCGGCGAACCCGATGATCAGGCCGCCGACGATGGCGCCGGGCACGCTGCCCATCCCGCCCAGGATGATGATGACGAAGGCCTTGGTGATCACCAGGTGGCCCATCGCCGGATAGACCAGGTTGATCGGCGCATACAAGGTGGCCGCGACTGCGGCGAGCATGCCCGAGATCGCGAACGTCAGCATCGCGACGCGGTTGGCGTCGATGCCGACCAGGGACGCGCCGTCGCGGTTCTGGGCCATCGCGATGATGGTCGAGCCGGTCACGGTCTTGCGCAGGAACAGGTGCAGCACCACCATCAGCGTGAACGCCGCGCCGATGATCAGCAGCCGCTGCACCGGGGCCGTGACGCCGCCCAGGTCCAGGATGCCCGTGTACGGCGTCTGCAGCCGGTGGAAGTCGGCGCCCCAGATCGCCTGGGCGCCGGCTTCCAGGAACAGCAGCACGCCGATCGCGGCGATCATGGGGTGCAGCCCCGAAGCCTTGCGCAGCGGATGGAACACGAGCCGCTCGGCCAGCGTCGCGATCACGGCGACGAACAGCGCCGAGCCGAGCATCGCCAGCCAGTAGTTGAAGCCGTACACCTTCATCAGGTGGAACGACGCGAACGCGCCGGCCATGTAGAAGGCGCCGTGGGCGAAGTTCGGCACGTGCAGGATGCCGTAGACCAGCGTGAGCCCGAGCGCCACGAGGCTGTAGATGCCCCCCAGCGTCAGCCCGTTGAGGACTTGTTGAAGAAAGAGATCCATGGGAAGAACGGCGTGACGGCGTGGGCGCGAGCGACGGTGAAGCGGTGCGATCGAAACCGCGAAGGGCGGCCGCGCCACTGTAGCCGCCGTGCACGTGCCCGATCAACGCGCCGTGCTGCACGGCGGAACTCCAGAGGGAAAGTCCCAATGCCGCGGGCCGCCGCGGTGTCGCGCAGGTGCCTCCCGCGCTGCCGTTCTTCTTACTGGGCGGGATGGCCCGCGTGCAGGCGTCCGATTTCCGGTGCGTACTGCTTCACCCAGACCCATGCGACGAGGCCGATCGACATCATCGCCAGCGACGCCAGGGCGAGCGCGCGGGTGGAGTGCATCACGAGCGGGGCGATGGCGCCGGCGACCAGCCCGTTGGCGGTGGAGCCGATCACCGCCTGCAGCGACGACGCGAGCCCGCGCCGTTCGGGATACAGGTCCAGCACCAGCAGCGTGACGACCGGCACCATCAGCGCCCAGCCGAACGCGAAGATGGCGATCGGCAGCAATGCCCAGCCCGGGTGCGGCTCGAAGGCGAAGTTCGCCGCGACGTTCGCGAGCGATACCACGACCATGATCACGAAGCCGTGCCGGATCTGGCGCCGCGGCGCGATCTTGCCCGCCAGCCGCCCGCTCGCCCACGCGCCGCCCATGATCCCGCTGATGGTGAGCACGAAGAACCAGAAGAACTCGGTGGGCGCCAGCCGCAGGTGCTCGCCGAGGAAGGCGGGCGCCGACAGCACGTAGAGGAACATCCCGTTGAACGGGACGCCGCTGGCGAACGCCAGCAGCAGGAAGCGCGGGCTGGATCCGAGCTGCCAGTAGCCCTGCATCAGGTTGCGCACGTTGAACGGCTGGCGCTGTGTGACGTGCAGCGTCTCGGGCAGCAGCCGGAAGTTGGCCGTCCACAGGACGATGCCGACGCCGGTGAGGAACCAGAAGATGCTGTGCCAGCCGGCATGCACGAACAGCCAGCCGCCGATGATCGGCGCGATGGCCGGCGCGACGCCGAAATAGATGGTGACCTGGCTCATCACCTTCTGCGCCTCCGCCGGCGGGAACATGTCGCGGATCACGGCCCGCGAGACGACGATGCCGGCGCCGGTGGACAGGCCCTGCAGGCCGCGGAACAGCACGAGCTGGCCGATGGTCTGCGACAGCGCGCAGCCGGCGGAGGCGACGGTGAACATCGCGATGCCCCACAGCACCACCGGCCGCCGGCCGAAACTGTCGGCCAGCGCACCGTGGAACAGGTTCATGAAGGCGAAGCCGAACAGGTAGGCCGACAGCGTCTGCTGCATCTGCACGGGCGACGCGTCGAGCGCGCGGGCGATGCCAGCGAAGGCCGGAATGTAGGTGTCGATGGAGAACGGCCCCAGCATGCCGAGCAGGGCAAGCAGCGCGGCAAGGGCCCAGCGCGGCGCGCGCCAGAGTTGATCGGCATCGGGGTTCACGAGGCGTCGAGTCTATCCGCAGCGCCTGGCGGATCCGGTGGCCGCGCCCCGGTCAGTTCTGTTTCGGAAGCGAGAAGGAGAACGTGGCGCCGTGGCCGGGCCGGCCGGTGGCCCACACGCGGCCACCGTGCCGCTCGACGATCCGGCGCACCACGGTGAGCCCGATGCCGGTGCCCGGAAAGCCGGCCGCGCCGGGCAACCGCTGGAAGAGGCCGAACAGGTTTCCCGCCTCGGCCGGGTCGAAGCCGATGCCGCGATCGCTGACGCTGAAGACGAGTTCGTCACCGCGATCCTCCGCGGCGACGCGCACTGTCGGGTCCGCGGCACCGGTGCTGTACTTCAACGCGTTGGAGAGAAGGTTGGTCCAGACCTGCTGGAAGGTGCAGTGATGCGCGTGGACGGCGGGCAGTTCGCCGATCAGCACCCGGCCGGCCGGCGCCGCGGGAAGGAGTTCGTGGACCACGTGCTCCACGACCGCTCGCGTCTCCACGAGCTTGACGTCCAGTTCGGCGCGCTCGGCCCGCGAGAGTTTCAGCAGGCCGTCGATCATCTGCTCCATCAGCTGGGCATTGGCGCGGATCCGGCCGGTGTAGTGCGCCACTTTGGCGCAGTCGTTCTGCGCCATGGCGGCGTCCAGGGCACGGGCAAAGCCTTCCACGCGCGACACCGGCGCGCGCAGGTCGTGCGCGACCGAGTGGCTGAACGAGGTCAGGGCCTCGTTCGCGGCCCGCACTTCCCGGGTTCGTACCTCGACGCGCTGTTCCAGTTCGCGGTTCGCCCGTTCCAGTTCGCGGCGGGCCTGGTTGCGCATGCCCAGGTCGCGCAAGTGGGTCTGGATGATGATGCGGTTCCCCACGCGCACCGAGCGGCTCGCGTGCTCGACCTCGACCTGCCTGCCGCCCGGGGCGTGGATGGTCAGCTCGACCGGGATGCTGGCGTCGGCGACGGCGGACAGGCGGTTCAGCTGCGTCTCGATCGTCTCCTGCTCGTCCGAGCGCACCAGGCTCACCAGGGGCAGCCCTTGCAGCGCCACCTGTTCCCCGATGCCGAGCATCTCGCGAAAGCGCTGGTTGGCATGGAGGATCCGCCCCTCGCAGTGCACCACCACGCCGTCGGGCGACAGCTCGACGGAGGCGAGGTACTGGCGCCGGCTGTCGCGCAACAGCCGCTCCACGACCGGCAGCCGGTCGAGCATGCGATACGCGAGCTGCAGGGACAGGAACAGGAAGAGCGCCGAGACCGCGACGAAGAGCGCACCTTTGTAGGTCTGGAACAGCGTGAGGCGCTCGACATTCGTGAAGAGCGCGGCGCCGGCGTGGTCGGAGTACCAGATCCACAGCGTGCCGACGACGAGGTAGGACAGGCAAGCGACCGCCGGGAAGGCGCCCGGCTGGTGCGACGCGGCCAGGCGGTTGGGAAAGATCGGTTGCTCGTCGGGATTCATGCGGATGGTGGCCGGCGCAAGCCGGCTGACCCGGGGAATGCAGGTTGCGTGCCAGCGGGCTGCGACGGCTGGGCTGGCTCAAAGCCCCGCTGCTGCGGTCACGGGGTTCCCGGATCCCGGAATGCGCCACCCGGGATTCCCGAAGCAGGCAAGGGCCGGGCCATCCGCAGGGCGGCTGCCGCGGCGCCCTTGGCCCGCGCCTTGCCGACCGGCGGCCTACGCCAGCAGCCCGAGATCCACCGCGCCGGCCATCGCCGCGTAGCCGGCGTCGTTGGGATGCAGGTGGTCGCCGCTGTCGTAGGCCGGGTTGAGGATGGAGGGATCGGACGCGCTGCGCATGACGAGGTCGAAGTCGACCACCGCGTCGGCGCCGCTGCTGCTCCTGATCCAGGCATTGACCGCCTGGCGTTTGCTCTCGCCCGCTGCCGAGTAGTAGTCGGCGCCGCGGTAGGGCAGCAGCGTGCCCAGGATCACCTTGATGCCGCGCGACCTGGCACGGCCCACGGCGCTCGCGATCGCGGCGGTGATCTGGTCGGCCGTGACCTCCTGGCTCGGCACCGGGCTGACCGAGAAGCCGATGTCGTTGATGCCCATGAGGATCAGCGCATGCGTCACGCCGGCCACGTCCAGCACGTCGCGGTCGAACCGTCCGAGGCCATTCGGGCCCGCGAAGTCGTTGAGCCAGCGGTTGCCGCCGATGCCGGTGTTGACGACCCCGGTGCGAGCGCGGCCGGCAGCCTTCAGCCGGTCGTCGAGCTGGTTGGGAAAGCGCTTCGCCGCGTCGACGGTCGAGCCGATGCCGTCGGTATGCGAGTCGCCGAAGGCCACCACCAGCCTGGTTGCTTCCGTGCTCGACGTTTCGACCGCCGCGAGCGCGTAGTACGCGGCGAACGGATCGACGCTGGCGCCGGCCAGCATCGCAGCGGACACCTGGTTGCCGGCGATCGTCCAGGCCGTCTGGCGCGCGACCGGATGGATGGTGGCTATCGTCACCGGTCCGGCGAAATACAGGCTCACCGCCAGGTTGGTGAGCGGCGCCACCGCGACGGCGACGGCATCGCTGGTGACTTCGGCGCCGGCGGGGATCGTGACGGACGCCTGGCCGCCGAAGGTCAATGCGCGGTCGGTGGCGGCGTCGATGTCCGACTGTCCCGCGCTCCTGGCCACGCGTGCCGCGGTCACCGTGAGCGGTGCCGTGCCGAAGCGGTTGGACAGCTTCACCCGCAGCGTGTTGCCGCCGAGCGAGAGCCGCAGGACCTGGCGCACGGTCTGGTTGTCGAACGTCGGCGCCCGTTGCGGCGCGGCGCCGGGCAGGTTCGCCGTCGCATCGACGGCGGCGGCGGTCCAGGAGGCATGGAAACGGTTCGGCGCCGGGGTGGGCGCGGGCGTCGGCGCCGGGGTCGGGGCCGGAGTGGGCGTCGGCGCCGGCGTGGGAGCCGGCGTCGGCACGGGCGAAGGAGCGGGCGTTGGCACCGGGGCCGGAGTCGGCGCCGGCGTGGGGCCCGGAGCCGGCGCAGCGGCGCTGTCGCCGCCACCGCCGCCGCAGGCCGCGAGGCCCGAGGCCACGGCGGCGCCCATGAACGATTTCAGAACGGCACGGCGGCGAACGGATTGGCGCACTAGGGTCTCTCCCAAAAGCTGGCTGGTTGCAATCGGAAAAGTCTAATGGCCGCACCCGGCGAACTGAGCCGCTGGCGCGCGCGCTGACGCCCGGTCGCTCCCTTGTCCGACAAGCGCTCCAGTTGTGCCGTTGCGGCCGCGCTGCGCGCCGGCGCGATGCCCTCAGAATCCGGCGGCGCTCGCGCTCACCAGGTACTCGTCCAGTCCGCCCACGTCGAGGAAATTCCAGTCCGCACCGTTGTGCACGACGACGCGGCCTTCGCGCACCGCCACGTAGTTGCCGGTGGCGGGGTAGTGGCGGAACGTGAAACCCGCGTAGCTGCCTGTCGTCCACTCACCCGCGAAAAAGGCGGGAAAGGCGAACTCCGCCCAGTTGAACAACCGGGCCGTGTCCGTCGCGACACCGTCAGGCACGAACGTGACCTGATCGATCCACGCGGCATCGCGGCCCGAAATCACCGCCTGGTCCTTGGTGTATTGCCAGCGAACCGTGTGCATGCCCGCGGGGATCCACAGCGAACTGCGGGTCCAGCCCGCCTCGCCACTGACGGCCCCCTGCTTGACGCCGTCGAGCGAGAGCGTCAGGAAGTCGTAATTCGCTTCCGACGACACCTTCCAGTCGAAGGCGAGGAGGCCGGGCCCGGTGATGGAGGCGGCGAGCCAGCTGCTCTGCGAATGACCGACCGGGCCGCTCTGGAGCGCGGACGTGCCGTGGTTCACCACACCGCCCTGGGCGCCGAACGGGGCGCTGCCGCCGGTCGACCACGCCAGGTCCGGGTTGTCGGCGGCGGCCGCCAGCGGCACGACCGGCACTGCGAACGTCGCGACGACGCTGCGGGCGCTGGTCATGGCCACGACGCAGTCACCAGTGCCGCTGCAGGCCCCGCCCCAGCCGGTGAAGACCGAACCTGGCGCCGGCGTCGCGGACAGGGTGACCGCCGTGCCGGCGGCGAACGGCGCGGTGCAGGTCGCCCCGCAGCTGATGCCCCGCGGCGCCGAATCCACGCTGCCCTGGCCGGTGCCGGCGCGGTTCACCGCGAGCGAGATGCCGGCGCCGCCATCCAGCCACTGGTGCAGTGCCGCGTTGTAGGCGATGTCGAAGCGTCCGTAGAAGTTGCTGCCCGCCGCGTTGGTGCAGCTGGAATTGCCGCCGTACAACTGGCCCACCACGTAGCGCGAGCCGCCGATGGACTGGAACAGCGCCGAGCCGCTGCTGCCGCCTTCGGTGGTACCCACGGCGTTGCGCACGTTGACGAATTCGCCGGTGGACTGGCTCGCCTGGGCGCAGCTGAAGCTGCCGGACGCGTCGGTGACGCGGCAGTCGCCGTACGCGGTCACGCTGCCGAGGCTGATCTTCTGCAGGTCGCCGCGCGGGTGGTGCACGCCCGCGACGTCCGTCCCCAGCGCGACGGCGTCGGGGGACCAGGCCGCATACGTGACGCCGGGCGGCGGGGTGCCGGCGAGCCGAAGGAACGCCGTGTCCGTCGCGGCGCTCGACCACAGCAGGGTCGCGCCGCCGCGCAGCGTGCGCGTGCCCTGATGAAGCGCGCCGCTGTTGCAGGCGGAGGAACGGAAGAACCAGTTGGTCTCCAGGGTCGAGGCGACCGCCTGCTTCGAAATGCAGTGGTTGGCCGTGAGGAAGTAAGGCGTTCCGCTGGAGGCCCGGTCGTTCAGCAGCGTGCCGCTGCACCAGTAGCTGCCGCCGTCGCTGCCGACGAAGGACATGCGGGCCACCGCGTTGCTCTCGGTGCCGTAGCCGTGGCAGCTGACGTCGGCCTCGCAGGCGGCCGAGTCGCCGATCGCCTGCGGCGTGTTCTCGCCGCCGGCCAGCGCATCGCGGAACAGGTGCGACAGGCGCGGCACGGACAGCTCCACGGCGGCGGCGGGAACGCCGGGCGGCAGTTCCACTTCCATCGTGATCTCGTCCCCTTCGACCTGGGGACTCCAGTAGAGGCGGCCGGCCTCGGAGTCGTCCCCCGCGTTGCGATTGCGTTCGAGCACCGCCAGTACTTCGCGCGCCGGCACCTCCAGGGTGGCGGGGGAGGCGAGGGCGTAAAAGCGCAGCGTCGCATCCGCCGGCAACCGCTGCACCAGCAATCCCAGGCGCAATCCCAGCGCCTGCGGGGAGGCGAACGTGATCTGCCCGGCCAGACCGCCGCCGGGCACGGGCCGCCAGGCGAGCTGGCTGCCGGTCTTGGCGGCCGAGTCGGTGTGGGGCACGTCGCGGCCGTAGCCGATCCGCCTCGGCTCGCCGGGTTTCGCCCCGCGCAGCGCGCCCAGCGGAACGAGCGCCTCCAGGGCGACCCGGCCTCCGCCATCGGCGGCGCGGCGCTCGGCCGTCGGCACCTGCGGCGGTGCATCGGAGGGCGAACCGAGGGTCATGCTTTCGACCCGCGCGCGCAGCGGGCCGCCCCTTGCCGCGGGGTCGTCGCCACCCCCGCCGCAGCCCGCCAGAATCGCCGCCATCCACCAGGCCGCCGCGCGCAGCCCCATCCTCGAAGTCTTTGTCATTCCTGCCGTCCAGGCCGGAATTGTCGAGTGCACACCTCCGGGCGCCGCGGGGAAGGGGCCGGGAAGGCGATGCGGACCGCGACTTGCGGAAGAATTGCACGGCTGGGCCGTGCCTCCCCTGACCACGGCAGGGGCTTCCATGGGGCAGGCGGACCCGTGCTAAGGTTGTGCTGTCATGGCCGAACGCATCCTCGACGACCCCGCCTTGCCGCCACCCGGCCGGCGCAGCGGCGCCGGGAGTGCCAGCATCCTGCCTTACCTGCTGCAGAGCCTGGCCGCGCGGCCGAGCGTGCCTGCCGCGCCACCGGTGCAACCGAGGGCGCGCCCCGGCGTTGCGCCATCCGCAGGCCGCGCTCGCACGTCCAGGTCGTCATAGGCCGCCTTTGGCGGCAGGGCCGGTGACGCGGGCTGTCCCGGCCGGGGCCTCAGCTCACTGCGTCGGCGGGCTGCCGCTGCAGCATCGCCAGCGCGTGCGCAACAGTCTTGCGCAGGTCGCGGCGGTCGCAGATGAAGTCGACGGCACCCTTGGTCTGCAGGAACTCCGCGCGCTGGAAGCCCTCCGGCAGCGTCACGCGCACCGTCGACTCGATCACGCGCGGCCCGGCGAAGCCGATCAGCGCCTTCGGCTCGGCGATGACGATGTCACCGACGAACGCAAAGCCGGCGCTCACACCGCCCATCGTGGGGTCGGTCAGGACGCTGATGTACGGCAGCCCTTTCTTCGCCAGGCGCGTCAGCGCCGCGTTGGTCTTGGCCATCTGCATCAGCGACAGCAGGCCCTCCTGCATCCGCGCGCCGCCCGTGGCGGTGAAGCAGATGAAGGGGACCTTCTGTTCGACGGCCGATTCGACGCCGCGCACGAAGCGCTCGCCGACCACGCTGCCCATGCTGCCGCCCATGAAGTCGAACTCGAAGGCCGCGGCGACAACGCTGATGCTGTGCACTGCGCCGCCCATCACCACCAGCGCGTCGGTCTCGCCGGTGTTCTCCAGCGCCTCCTGCAGGCGCTCCGGATAGCGGCGGCTGTCCTTGAACTTCAGCGCGTCGACCGGCAGCACTTCCTGGCCGATCTCGTAGCGGCCCTCGGCGTCGAGGAAGCGGTCGAGGCGGGCGCGGGCGCCCATGCGGTGGTGGTGGGCGCAGGTGGGACAGACGTTCTGGTTCTGCTCCAGGTCGGTCTTGTACAGCACGCTCTCGCAGCTCGGGCACTTCACCCAGAGCCCCTCGGGCACCTGCCGGCGGTCGGCGGGGTCGGTCCGCTGGATCTTGGGCGGGAGCAGTTTTTCGAGCCAGCTCATGGTGTCGTGGTCCTTGGAGTCCTGAGAGTCGATTTTATGCGTCGAGCGCGGCCCGGATTCCGCGCAGGAAGCCGGCGACGGTCGCCACCGCCTGCTCGCGCGGCTGGTCCTGCAGCAGCTGGATGATGCGCGTGCCGATCACCACCGCGTCGGCGACCTTGCCGATCGCGCCGGCCGTGGCCGCGTCGCGGATGCCGAAGCCGACGCCCACCGGGACGCGCACGTGTTCGCGGATGCGAGGCAGCATCTGCGCGACGGCGGCGGTGTCCAGGTGCCCCGCGCCGGTGACACCCTTGAGCGAGACGTAATAGACGTAGCCGCTCGCCACGCGCGCGACCTGGTCCATGCGCTGCGCCGTGCTGGTCGGCGCGAGCAGGAAGATCAGGTCCAGCCCCGCCGCCTTGAGCTTCCCGGCAAACGCCTCGCATTCCTCGGGCGGATAGTCGACGATGAGGATGCCGTCAACGCCGCTGGCCGCCGCGTCGCGCACGAAGGCGTCGGTCCCATGCATCAGGTCGTAGCGCTCGACCGGATTCGCATACCCCATCAGCACCACCGGCGTGCGGCCGTCGCGTTCGCGGAACGCGCGCACCATGCCGAGCACCTGCTTCATGCCCACGCCCGCCGCCAGCGCCTGTTCCCCGGCCTGCTGGATCACCGGGCCGTCGGCCATCGGGTCCGAAAAGGGCACGCCCAGTTCGATGATGTCGGCGCCCGCCGCGGCCATGCCGTGCATCAGCTCCGGCGTGATGTCCGCGAACGGAAAGCCGGCGGTGACATACGGAATGAGCGCCTTGCGGCCCTTCGCCTGCAGCGCGGCAAACGTCTGCGCGATGCGGCTCATGAACCGGCCTTCCCGGCGCCCTTGACCTGCAGGCCGCGCATCGAAGGCCGGTCGTAGAAGTCGACGCCGGCGAGGTCGGCCACGGTGCCGATGTCCTTGTCGCCACGGCCGGACAGGTTCACCAGGATGGACTGCTCCAGCTTCATGGTGCGCGCCAGCTTCATCGCGTACGCGATGGCGTGGCTCGACTCGAGCGCCGGGATGATGCCTTCGGTGCGGCACAGGTAGTGGAAGGCGGCGAGCGCCTCGGCGTCGGTGATGCCGACGTATTCGGCCCGCCCGGTGTCCTTCAGCCATGCGTGCTCGGGGCCGACTCCGGGATAGTCGAGGCCGGCGCTGACGCTGTGCGTTTCCGTGATCTGGCCGTTCTCGTCCTGCAGGATGTAGGTCCGGTTGCCGTGCAGCACGCCCGGCGAGCCGCGCTGCAGGGACGCCGAGTGCTTGCCGCTCTCCAGGCCCTCGCCGGCAGCCTCGACGCCGACGAGGCGCGTGTTCGCGTACGGGAGGTACGGATGGAAGATGCCCATCGCATTGCTGCCGCCGCCGACGCACGCGATGACCACGTCGGGCTGGCCGCCGGTCATCTCGGGCATCTGCGTCAGGCACTCCTGGCCGATCACGCTCTGGAAGTCCCGCACCATCATCGGATACGGATGCGGCCCGGCGACGGTGCCGATGATGTAGAACGTGTTCTCGACGTTGGTCACCCAGTCGCGCATCGCCTCGTTGAGTGCGTCCTTCAGCGTCTTGCTGCCGGACTCCACCGGCACCACCGTGGCCCCGAGCAGGTTCATGCGGTAGACGTTGGGACTCTGGCGCTTGACGTCCGCACTGCCCATGTAGACCACGCACTCGAGGCCGTAGCGGGCGCAGATCGTGGCCGTGGCGACGCCGTGCTGGCCGGCGCCGGTTTCGGCGATGACGCGCGGCTTGCCCATGCGGCGGGCCAGCAGGGCCTGGCCGATCACGTTGTTGATCTTGTGTGCGCCGGTGTGATTGAGGTCCTCGCGCTTGAGGTAGATCTGCGCGCCACCCTGCTCGCGGCTCATGCGGGCGGCGTGGTAGACGGGCGAGGGCCGCCCGACGAAGTGCTTCAGCTCGTAGCGGAATTCCGCCAGGAACTCCGGGTCGTGCTGGTACTTCGCGTAGGCCTCGCGCAGCTCGTCGATGGCGTGAGTCAGCGTTTCGCTGACGAAGCTGCCGCCATAGATGCCGAAGTGGCCGGCGGCGTCAGGTTGCTGGGAACTGGGCATGGGTGGACTGGGCAATGAGCGCGTCGGCGGCACGCACGGCCGCGACGAAGCTGTGGATCTTGGCCGGGTCCTTGCGGCCGGGCTGGCCGTCAAGCTCGACGCCGGAACTCACGTCGACGGCCAGTGTCAGGCAACGCGGCCGCACCTGCGCGATGCCATCGCCCACGTTTGCAGGCGTCAACCCACCAGACAAGGCGAGGTGACAGCCGACGCTTGGAGGAAGAAGTGACCAATTGAAGGTTTTGCCGCCGCCGCCGTAGCCCTCGACATGGGCGTCGAGGAGGATGGCCTGGGCCTGGGGATACCGTGCCGCAAATTCTAGCAAGTCGAAGGAATTCGCGTCGCCGAGCGGGATGCGGGCGGCCCGCATGAACGGCCGCGCGCCGTCGCCGGTGGCCGACAGGCAATCGGCCGGCGTCTCGTCGCCATGGAACTGCACGCACGCATTGGCCACGAGGGCGCAGGCGGCCTGCACGTTGCCAGGGCTTTCGTTGACGAACAGCAGCACCGGCGTGACGAAGGGCGGCAGGCGGCGGGCCAGCTCGGCGGCTCGTTGCGACGTCACGTAGCGCTTGCTCTTGGGGTACAGGACGAAGCCGACGGCGTCGGCTCCGGCGGCGGCCGCGGCCTCCACGTCCTGTTCGCGGGTGAGTCCGCAGATCTTGATCCGGGTACGGCCGGCCAGCGGATTCGGGGTCATGGCAACCAATCATACGCAGGGGTGCGGTCCGGCAGGTTCCAGCGCGATTCGTACACTGGGCCGAGGAAATACAGGCCGTCCGGGGCGAAGGTCGGGGCGGCCGCGTCGCGGCTGCGCGCGGCCAGCACTTCGCTGATCCACGCGGGCGGATGCAGCCCCTGGCCGACGGCAACGAGACAACCCATGATGTTGCGGATCATGTGGTGCAGGAAGGCGTCGGCTTCGAAATCGAATCGCCAGTAGGCGCCGCGGCGGCTGACCTCGACCCGCCGCAGGGTCTTCACGGGCGACTTCGCCTGGCATTGCGCGGCGCGAAAGGAAGTGAAGTCGTGCTGGCCCAGCAGCAGGGCCGCCGCCTCGCGGACCGCATTGCCGTCCAGGCTGCGGAACACCCACCCGGCCCGGCCGGCTTCGAGGCTGGGCCGCACCGCGGATTCGAGCAGGAGGTAGGCGTAGCGGCGGCTGATGGCGCTGGCGCGCGAATGGAAGGCGTCTGGGACCGGCTGCGCCCATTGCACCGCGATGTCGGCGGGCAGGTAGCGGTTGGTGCCGCGCACCCAGGAGAACGGTTCGCGCGCGAGGAAGGTGTCGAAGTGCACGACCTGCATCAGGCCATGGACGCCGGCATCGGTGCGGCCGGCACAGACGGTGCCGACCGGCTGCGCGGCGAACTGCGACAAGGCGCGCTCGAGGTGGTCCTGGACGGTCTGGCCCGAGGGTTGGCTCTGCCAGCCCTGGTAAGGGCGGCCGTCGTAGCTGATGCCCAGCGCCAGCCTCACCGGCCGCTCCCTGCGCGGCGCGCGTCCGCCGCCGTGATCAACCGATTTCGGCGAGGAACTTCTGGGCGCGGGTCCTGAGTTCGCCCGAGGCCTCTGCCAGCACTTCCTCGGCCAGGCTGCGGGCGCCGTCCGGGTCGCCGATGGCGTTGAACTCCTGGGCCAGGGCGAACTTGGTGGCGAGCGGATCGCTTCCAGCCTCTTCCAGGCCCTGGGTGCTGAGCGTGTCGTCGGCGGCCGGCTCCGGCGCGGCGGCCGAGACCATGGGCAGGGGAGGGGGTTCCTGCTGCGGCGGCGCAGCGTCGGCTGGCGCCTGGGTGTCGAGATCGAGCGACAGCGAGTCCAGGTCGAACTCGATCATCTTGTCGTCCCTGGCCGCGGGCGCGGCCGCGACCGGCGCGGCCGCTACCGGAGCCGCACTGGGCTCGGGCGACTCCAGGTCGAACGTGAGACCCTCGTCACCCGGCGCCGCGTCGGACGCAGGGTTGGACGCAGCCGGGGCCTGCGCAGCGCGCGCGGGCTCGTCCGTCGCCGGCTCCTCGATCGACGGGAGCTCGAACGCCAGTGGTTCGTCCAACGGCGGCGCGGCAGTGGCCGCGGTAGCTTTGGCGCTGGCCTCGGTCGCGGCTTCGGCCTGTGCTTCCTCGAACTCCAGGTCGAGGCCGTGCACCGGTTCCGGCGCCGAGTGCAGGTGCACGGCGCGCGACGCGCCTTCCCCGGCACCAGGCGATTCGTCGCCGGTCGAGAAGTCGAGGTCGAGATCGAGGTCGGGTGACGTCGTGGCTGGGGCGTCCAGCGCGCTGATGCGGGCCGCCGCCGCGGCGCCGAGCGCGGGCGCCGCCGCTCCGCCGCTCGGCGCGCCGCCGGGACGGTACAGCGGGTTGTTCGGGTCGAGTTCGCGGCCGAGCTCGCAGATGTGCTCCCACTCCAGGCCTTCCCCGTGCGTCAGCGCGTAGGCATCGGTGGCGGTCACCTCGAATGCCTTCGCGTCGCGCCGCTTGGCATAGATCTCGAGCAGCTTGGAATGGATCGCGACGCGCTGCGGGGACACGCGCAGCGCCTCCTTCAGGATTTCCTCCGCCTGGAGGTCGCGCCCATACGCCAGGTACACGTCCGCTTCGGCCACCGGATCGACGTCGCCGGCGGCGTCGAGCTGGCTCGGCGAATACACCATCGACGAACCGGTCGCGCCGCCCTCGTTGGTGTCGATGCGCTGGCCACCGCTGCCGCCGAAGAAGGAGTCGGGCTGCAGCCGGCTCTCGAGGAACGAGCTGTCGACCTGCGGCGATTTCCTGCGCTGGCGCAGGCGGTAGGCGCCGAAGCCGAGCAGGGCAGCCAAGGCTCCTCCCGCCAGCGCGAGCAGCAGCGGGTTCTCCAGGAACTCGTCCAGGATGCTCGGCTCTTCCATCGGCGGCAGCGCCGCCGGCTTGGTCGCTACCGTGGCCGGGGGCTTGGCCGGCGCCGACGCAGCCGCGGCCAAGGGGGCAGAGGCCGCCGGCGAAGCGGCCGCAGAGACGGGGGCGGAGCCAGGGGCGCCGGGTGCCGAGGCCGTGGCGGCTGGCGCCGGCGCGGACGCGCTCGCCGCCGTCGCGGGGACCACCTGTGCTACGGGTGCGCTGGCGGCCGGTGCGGACGCCGGGGCGGTGGGCACGGGGGCGGCGGGAACCTGCGCCGTGACGGCCGGGCCGCCCACCGGAGCCGGCGCGCTGCCGGGCCTGGCCGCAGCGGCCGCTGCCGGCGCGGCAGTCGAGCTCTGCAGCTTGTTGAGCTCGGCGATGTTCTTGTTCAGCTCGGCCAGGCGGGTGGCGGCATCCTTCGCCTCGCGTTCGCGGGCGATCCGTTCTTCGGCCGTCCTGCCCTGCACCGCACCCTTGGAAAGCGTCAGCTTGTCCGGCGTCGGCGCTGCCGGCGTCTTGTCCTGGACCTCGGTCTGGACCTTGCCCGATGCCTGGCGCTCGGACGCAGGTACCTGCGTCGTCGGCACGCCCTCGGCAAGCCGGCGACGGAACTCGTTGAAGTCGCGGCTCTGCGCGATGATGGTGCGCGTCGCCTCGCCCGGCGTGACCTGGGCGGCGTCCTGCGCGCTGGGCATCTGCAGCACGGTCCCGGCCTTGAGCCGGTTGACGTTGCCGGCGATGAACGCGTCCGGATTGGCCTGGAGCAACGCCACCAGCATCTGGTCCAGCGACACCGCTGGCGGCTTGTGGGCGGCGGCGATCTTGCCCGCCGTGTCCCCGCGCTCCACCGTTACCTTCTCGCCTTCCGCGGCTGGGGTCGGCGCCGGGGCGGTCGCCGCCCTGGGCGCGACCGGCGCCGTTCGCGCCTCCCGGGGCTGGCTGGCCGGCGCTGCCGGAGCCGCAGCCGCCGGGGCGGGCGTGGTGCGGGCCGCAGGCGCCGCCGGGGTGGCTGCCGCCGGCGGCATCGGGGCGACCTGGGCCGTTGCCGGAGCGGCCTGCCGCAGCTGCGGCGGGTCGAACAGCATCGTGTAGTCACGCACGACCCGACCCGACGCCCACTGGGTTTCCAGGATCAGGTCGACGAACGGGTCGTTCACCGCGCGCGGACTCGTCACCAGCAGGAACGGACGGCCGTTGGCGCGCTGCTGCAGGCTGACCTGCACGTTCGAAAGCGCGGGGCTGTACTCGAGCCCGGCGGCACGGAATGCTTCGGGCGGCGCCACGTTGGCCCGCAGGCTCGCAAGCTCTTCAGGCGTGATCTCGACGATGTCGATCTCGGCGCGCAGCGGCTCGCCGAGTGCCGAACGCACGTTCACGTTGCCCAGCGCCAGGGCGTTGGCGTCCAACGAAGCGGACCCGAGCGCAGCGGCGACGGCTACGGCCAACGCCGTGGCCCGCCAGCTCGGTCTCTTCGTGGAGGTGCAGACCGCGCCTGCCGGGTCTGCTTGGCATTTTTTTCTCATCATGCGAACCATCGCCTCGGGGCTGGATTTGCTAAAAGGACCATAACATCAACGTCTTAGCGTGACAAGCTGAGACACCTGTTAACTTCCCGGCCCTGCCGTCGAGGCTAGCTCCGGCTTCCTGCCTGTGGCGATGCGACAACGGCCTGTAACCGCTGATTACAGGCCGTCGGTTCGACACCGAGACGCGTTCACGCCTCGAGCAGGACGCGCAACATGCGGCGCAGCGGTTCGGCGGCGCCCCACAGCAACTGGTCGCCGATGGTGAACGCGCCCAGGTATTCCGGCCCCATCGCCAGCTTGCGGATCCGGCCCACCGGAATCGAGAGCGTGCCGGTGACCGCGACCGGCGTCAGATCCTTGAGCGTCGCCTCGCGCGTGTTGGGCACCACCTTCACCCAGGCGTTGTCGGCGGCGATCATCTGTTCGATCTCGGCCACCGGCACGTCCTTCTTCAGCTTGAACGTCAGCGCCTGGCTATGGCAGCGCATCGCGCCGACGCGCACGCAGAATCCGTCCACCGGCGTCGCGGCGGTGCCGAAGCCCGCGCCTTGGCCGAGGATCTTGTTGGTCTCCGCGCCGCCCTTCCACTCCTCGCGCGAGACGCCGCCGCCCAGGTCCTTGTCGATCCAGGGGATCAGCGAGCCGCCGAGCGGCACGCCGAAGTTGGCCATCTCGTCCGCCGACAGCGACTGCTGCTTCGCCAGCACCTTGCGGTCGATCTCGAGGATGGCGGACTTCGGGTCGGCGAGCAGGTCCTTCACCTCGCCGTTCAGGGTGCCGAACTGGGTCAGCAGCTCGCGCATGTGCTGCGCACCGCCGCCGGAAGCTGCCTGATAGGTCATCGTGGTCATCCACTCGACCAGTCCCGCCTTGTACAGCGCGCCCACGCCCATCAACATGCAGCTGACGGTGCAGTTGCCGCCGATCCAGTTGCGGCCGCCCCTGGCCAGCGCGTTCCTGATGACCGGCAGGTTGACCGGGTCGAGGATGATGACCGCGTCGTCCTTCATGCGCAGCGTGGAGGCGGCGTCGATCCAGTGTCCGGTCCAGCCGGCCGCGCGCAGCTTGGGGAAGACCTCGGTCGTGTAGTCGCCGCCCTGGCAGGTGATGACGACGTCGCAGCGCTTGAGCGCCTCGATGTCGAAGGCGTCCTGGAGCTTCGATTCGTTCTTCGCCTGGGCCGGCGCCGCGCCGCCGGCGTTGGAGGTCGAGAAGAAGAGGGGCTCGATCAGGCCGAAGTCGCCTTCAGCCTGCATGCGGTCCATCAGGACCGAGCCCACCATGCCACGCCAGCCGACCAGGCCGACCAGGGGTTGTTGTCCGTTCGCGATTTTCATGAGTCCGCCTTTGTCGAAAGTTGCAGTTAACTTTGTCTCTCCGGCTCGTCGGGCCGGGGAGAAGGCGCGCAACGAACCGGAGCTGGATCAGCCCTTGGTTGTCTTCTTGGTCAGGGAGGCGACGACGGCGTCGCCCATCTCACGGGTGCCGACCCGTTTCGTGCCTTCGGAATGGATGTCCGCCGTGCGCAGTCCGGAGGCGAGCACGTCCTTCACCGCGGACTCGATCCGGTCGGCGGCTTCGGGCTGTTCCAGCGAAAAACGGAGCATCATGGCAGCAGACAGTATTGTAGCCAACGGGTTGGCAACCCCCTTGCCGGCAATGTCCGGGGCGCTGCCGTGGCTCGGCTCGTACAGGCCTTGCTTGCGCTCGTTCAGGCTGGCCGACGGCAGCATCCCGATCGAGCCGGTGAGCATGGCCGCTTCGTCGGACAGGATGTCGCCGAACATGTTGCCGGTGACCACCACGTCGAAGCGCTTGGGCTCCTTGACCAGCTGCATCGCAGCGTTGTCCACGTACATGTGGTCCAGCGCGACGTCGGGGTACTGCGCGGCGATTTCCGAGACCACGTCCTTCCACAGCTGCGACGTCTCCAGCACGTTGGCCTTGTCGACGCTGGTCACGCGCTTGCTGCGCTTGCGGGCCGCCTGGAAGGCGACGTGGGCGATGCGCTCGATCTCGGGGCGCGAATAGCGCATCGTGTCGAATGCTTCCTCGCTGCCCGGAAAGTGGCCGTCGGGCGCGCTGCGCCGGCCGCGCGGCTGCCCGAAGTAGATGTCGCCGGTCAGCTCTCGGATGATGAGGATGTCCAGCCCCGCGATCAGCTCGGGCTTCAGGCTGGAGGCGCCCACCAGCTCTTCGTAGCAGATGGCGGGGCGGAAATTGGCGAACAGCCCGAGGTTCTTGCGCAGTCCCAGCAGCGCCTGCTCCGGCCGTAGCGGCCGATCGAGCTTGTCGTACTTCCAGTCGCCCACGGCGCCGAACAGCACGGCGTCGGCCTGCTTCGCGAGCTTCAGCGTCGCCTCCGGCAGCGGATGGCCATGCGCGTCGTAGGCACAGCCGCCGACGGGCGCGCGCTCCATCTCGAACTTCAGGTCGAGCGCCTGGAGCACCTTGACGGCCTCGGCCGTGATCTCGGGGCCGATGCCGTCGCCGGCGAGGACTGCGATTTTCATTGTGAGTCTTTCTACAGCGTATGAGCCAGCCAGGGCTTGGTGGCCAGGCGTTCGGCTTCGAAGGCCTTGATCTTGTCGGCGTGGCGCAGCGTCAGGCCGATGTCGTCGAAGCCGTTGAGCAGGCAGTACCTGCGGAACGGCTGCACGTCGAATGCCATCTCGTCGCCTTGCGGCAGGACCACCACCTGGCGCTCCAGGTCGACGGTGAGCTGGTAGCCCGGGAACGCCGCCACCTCGTTGAACAGCCGGTCGACCTGCGAGTCGCCGAGCACGATCGGCAGCAGGCCGTTCTTGAAGCAGTTGTTGAAGAAGATGTCGGCGAAGCTGGGCGCGATGACGCAGCGGAAGCCGTACTGGTCCAGGGCCCAGGGTGCGTGCTCGCGGGAGGAGCCGCAGCCGAAGTTCTTGCGCGCCAGCAGGATCGAGGCGCCCTGGTAGCGCGGCTGGTTCAGGACGAAATCCGGGTTGGGCTTGCGGCTGGCCGGATCCTTGCCCGGTTCGCCGGGATCGAGGTAGCGCCACGCATCGAACAGGTTCTGCCCGAAGCCGGTCTTGCGGATCGACTTGAGGAACTGCTTGGGGATGATCGCGTCGGTGTCGACGTTCTCGCGGTCCATGGGGGCCACGAGCCCCTTGTGCACGGTGAATTTCTGCATGGCTTTCCGATCAGTCAAGGACAGAGGCTCGCTTCGCTTCGCGGTCTGTCCCCGATGTCATTACTTTTTCTTCGCCGCGTTCTCGATCGCCGAGCCGGCCTTCTGGATGTCCTCGCCGGCGCCGCGGATGGTGCCGCAGCCGGCGGCGAGCAGCGCGAAGGAGACGGCGAGCAGGGTGGCGATCGTTTTCATGGGAAGGCTCCTCTTCATGCGAACTGGCGGACGTCGACGAAATGGCCGTGGACCGCGGCGGCCGCGGCCATGGCGGGGCTTACCAGGTGGGTGCGCCCGCCGGCGCCCTGGCGTCCCTCGAAGTTGCGATTGCTGGTGGAAGCGCAGCGCTCGCCCGGATCGAGCCGGTCGGCGTTCATCGCCAGGCACATCGAGCAGCCCGGCTCGCGCCATTCGAAGCCAGCGGCCTTGAAGACCTCGTGCAAGCCTTCGCGCTCCGCCTGTTCCTTCACGAGGCCGGACCCCGGCACGACCATGGCGAGCTTCACGTTCTTCGCGACCTTCTGCCCGAGCCTCCTGATCATCGCCGCGGCCTCGCGCATGTCCTCGATGCGGCTGTTGGTGCACGAGCCGATGAACACCTTGTCGACATGGATGTCGGCCAGCGGCTTGCCGGGCTCCAGTCCCATGTAGGCCAGCGCGCGCTCCATCGCGTCGCGCTTGTTGGCGTCCTTCTCCTTGTCGGGGTCCGGCACGCGCGCGTCGACCGGCAGCACCATCTCGGGCGACGTTCCCCAGGTGACCTGGGGAACGATGTCGGCGGCGTCCAGTTCCACCACCGCGTCGAACTTCGCGTCCGGGTCGGAGTGCAGCGTGCGCCAGCAGGCCACGGCCTGGTCCCATTCCACGCCGGTGGGCGCCAGCGGGCGTCCCCTGACGTATTCGATGGTCTTGTCGTCGACGGCGACCAGGCCGGCGCGGGCTCCGGCTTCGATCGCCATGTTGCAGACCGTCATGCGGCCTTCCATCGACAGGTTGCGGATGGCGGAGCCCGCGAATTCGATGGTGTAGCCGGTGCCGCCGGCGGTGCCGATCCGGCCGATGACTGCCAGCACGATGTCCTTGGCGGTGACGCCGCGGCCGGCCCGGCCCTCGACCTTCACCAGCATGTTCTTCATCTTCCTGGCCAGCAGCGTCTGGGTGGCCATCACGTGCTCCACCTCGCTGGTGCCGATGCCGTGCGCCAGCGCGCCGAACGCGCCGTGGGTGGACGTGTGCGAATCGCCGCAGACCACCGTCATGCCTGGAAGCGTCGCGCCCTGCTCCGGGCCGATCACGTGCACGATGCCCTGGCGCTTCGACAGGAACGGGAAGTAGGCGGCCGCGCCGAACTCCGCCAGGTTCTTGTCGAGCGTGGTGACCTGCTCCTTGCTGATCGGGTCGGTGATGCCGTCGTAGCCCAGTTCCCAGCCGGTGGTCGGCGTGTTGTGGTCGGCCGTAGCGACGATGGAACTCACGCGCCAGACCTTGCGGCCGGCTTGCCGGATGCCCTCGAAGGCCTGCGGGCTCGTCACCTCGTGGACCAGGTGGCGGTCGATGTAGAGGATGGACGTGCCGTCTTCCTCCGTGTGGACGACATGCTCGTCCCAGATCTTGTCGTAGAGAGTTCGTCCCATGGTGCCTTCCTGTAGCGCGCGATTTTATTCGTAGCGCGGCCCTGGGGTCTTTCCTGCGGGTCAACCATCGCCCGGGCCTGCGCCTGCGCCGGTCGTGGAAGCACCGGACCATGAAAAAAGCCCGCGCAGGCGCGGGCTTTCGTCGCCGCCCGCCCGGGGCGGGCGCGGGCGGTCAGCGCTGGGCGATCGCCTTCACGTCGCGCTTGGTGGCGCCCGTGAACAGCTGGCGCGGGCGGCCGATCTTGTATTCCGGGTCGCTGATCATCTCGTTGAGCTGCGCGATCCAGCCGACGGTGCGGGCCAGCGCGAAGATCGCGGTGAACAGCGACACCGGGATGCCGATCGCGCGCTGCACGATGCCGGAGTAGAAGTCGACGTTCGGGTACAGCTTGCGCGACACGAAGTATTCGTCTTCCAGCGCGATCTTCTCGAGCGCCATCGCCAGCTTGAACAGCGGGTCGTTGCCCAGGCCGAGCTCGCCCAGCACTTCCTTGCAGGTTTCCTGCATCAGCTTGGCGCGCGGGTCGTAGTTCTTGTACACGCGGTGGCCAAAGCCCATCAGCTTGACGCCGGAGTTCTTGTCCTTGACCTGCTTGATGAACTCGCCGATCTTCTCGACGCCGCCCTGGGCCTGGATGTCGCCCAGCATGTTGAGGCACGCCTCGTTCGCGCCGCCGTGCGCCGGGCCCCACAGGCAGGCCACGCCGGCCGCGATCGCGGCGAACGGGTTGGTGCCCGAGCTGCCGCAGAGGCGGACCGTCGAGGTCGAGGCGTTCTGCTCGTGGTCGGCGTGCAGGATGAAGATGCGGTCCATCGCGCGCACCAGCACGTCGTTGGGCTTGTAGTCTTCGCACGGCGTGGCAAACATCATCCGCATGAAGTTCTCGGTGTACGAGAGGTCGTTCTGCGGATACATGTACGGCTGGCCCATGGAGTACTTGTAGGCCATGGCGACCAGCGTCGGCATCTTGGCGATCAGGCGGATCGCGGCGATCTCGCGGTGCTGCGGATTGTTGATGTCGGTGCTGTCGTGATAGAAGGCCGACAGGGCGCCCACCAGGCCGGTCATCACGGCCATCGGGTGCGCGTCGCGGCGGAAGCCGCGCAGGAAGAACTGCATCTGCTCGTTGACCATCGTGTGCATGGTCACCGTGCGGTCGAACTTCTTCTTCGCTTCCGCATTCGGCAGCTCGCCGTACAGCAGCAGGTAGCAGGTCTCCAGGAAGTCGCACTTCGTGGCGAGCTGCTCGATCGGGTAGCCGCGATACAGCAACTCGCCCTTGTCGCCGTCGATGTACGTGATCGCCGACTGGCACGAGGCGGTCGACAGGAAGCCCGGGTCGTAGGTGAACATGCCCGTCTGGGCATAGAGCTTGCGGATGTCGATGACGTCCGGACCCACGCTGCCGTGGTAGACGGGCAACTCGACGGCCGGACTGCCGTTGCTGAAGGAGAGGGTTGCTTTGTTGTCAGCGAGTTTCATATGGTCTTCCTAGAGTTTCATTGCACAACATCCGGCGATGCGCCCCGAGTGCGCAGCATCTCCAGCACTTGTCTCACTTCGCTTGTATTTATGTCGCCCTGCGGTTCCCGGCGGCGAAGCAGCAGATCCAGCAGGTCGTTGTCGCCCAACTCCATGAGCCGTCCGAGCGCTTGTGCCTGGCCGGCGGTGAGCGTCTCCTCGTAGCGATCGAAGAAGCGCTCGACGAAGAGGTCGTTTTCGAGCAAGCCGCGGCGGCACCGCCACTTCAGCTTGCTGAGCTCGCCCTGGGTGATCGGCCGGCTGGCCGCGCTGGACACGGCCGCCGCGCCCGCGCCGTCGAGGGTGTCTGCGCCAGGGGGTGGCCGATCGCTCATGAAAGTTCGGGTTCCAGTACTGCTTCAGATCGCGCGGCGGACCATCAATTCCTTGATTTTGCCGATCGCCATGGTCGGATTGAGTCCCTTGGGGCACACATCCACACAATTCATGATCGTGTGGCACCGAAACAGGCGGTACGGGTCTTCCAGGTTGTCCAGCCGCTCGCCGGTGGCCTCGTCGCGGCTGTCGGCGATGAAGCGGTAGGCCTGCAGCAGCCCGGCCGGTCCGACGAACTTGTCCGGGTTCCACCAGAAACTCGGGCAGCTGGTCGAGCAGCTGGCGCACAGAATGCACTCGTAGAGACCGTTCAGCTCCTCACGTTCCTCGGGCGACTGTAGCCGCTCACGGTCGGGCGGCACATTGTCATTGATCAAATAAGGCTTGATGGAGTGGTACTGCTTGAAGAACTGCGTCATGTCCACGATGAGGTCGCGGATCACCGGCAGGCCGGGCAGGGGCTTGAGGACGATCGTGCCCTTCAGCGTGCGCATGTTGGTCAGGCACGCCAGGCCATTCTTCCCGTTGATGTTCATGGCGTCCGAGCCGCAGACGCCTTCGCGGCAGGAGCGCCTGAAGGACAGCGAAGGATCGACCGCCTTGAGCTTGCCCAGGGCGTCAAGCAGCATGCGTTCGTTGCCCTCGAGTTCGATCTCGATGGTCTGCATGTACGGCTTGGCATCCTTGTCGGGGTCGTAGCGGTAGATCTGGAAAGTGCGCTTTTGCATGGTGTGTTCTCTGGAACGTCTGGGGCGGCGGCGTCAGAAGGTCCGGACCTTGGGCGGGACGGAGTCGACGGAGAGTGGCTTCAGCTTGACCGCCTTGTAAGCCAGGCGGCTGCCCTCGCTGTACCAGAGGCTGTGCTTGAGCCAGTTGGCGTCGTCGCGGCCGAGCGGCGCCGTGGCGTCGTCGGCCGGGCGCTCGTAGTCGCTCACGGTGTGGGCGCCGCGGCATTCCTTGCGGGCGGCGGCCGAGACGATCGTGGCCTGGGCGCACTCGATCAGGTTTTCCACCTCCAGCGCCTCGATCCGGGCGGTGTTGAAGACCCGTGACTTGTCCTTCAGCCCCAGGCTGTCGACCCGGCCGCGGAGCGCGGCGATCTTGCCTACGCCCTCGTCCATGCTGGCCTGGGTGCGGAACACGCCGGCGTGGCGCTGCATGGTGCTGCGGATGTCGTTGGCCACGTCCTGTGCGTACTCGCCGCTGCTGTCGCTTTCCAGGCGGTTCAGGCGGGCGAGCGTGCGCTCGGCGGCGTCGGCCGGCAGCGGCTTGTGGGCCTTGGTGCTGCTCGCGAATTCCACGATGTGGTTTCCGGCGGCGCGGCCGAACACCAGCAGGTCGAGCAGCGAATTGGTACCGAGCCGGTTGGCGCCGTGGACGCTCACGCACGAGCACTCGCCGACGGCATACAGCCCGCTGACGACGGCGTTGTCGTCGCCGCCGCGCTGGACGACCACCTGGCCGTTGATGTTGGTCGGGATGCCGCCCATCTGGTAGTGGATGGTGGGCACCACCGGAATCGGCTCGCGGGTGATGTCGACGTTGGCGAAGTTGACGCCGATCTCGTAGACCGAGGGCAGGCGCTTGTGGATGGTCTCGGCGCCCAGGTGGTCGAGCTTGAGCAGGACATAGTCCTTGTTCGGCCCGCAGCCGCGGCCTTCCTTGATCTCCTGGTCCATCGACCGCGAGACGAAGTCGCGCGGCGCCAGGTCCTTCAGCGTCGGTGCATAGCGCTCCATGAAGCGCTCGCCGTTGCTGTTCAGGAGGATGGCGCCTTCGCCTCGGCAGCCTTCGGTCAGCAGCACCCCGGCGCCGGCGACGCCGGTCGGGTGGAACTGCCAGAACTCCATGTCCTCCAGCGGGATGCCGGCGCGCGCCGCCATGCCCAGGCCGTCTCCGGTGTTGATGAAGGCGTTGGTCGAGGCGGCGAAGATCCGGCCGGCGCCGCCGGTGGCCAGAAGCGTCGTCTTGGCTTCCAGGATGTGCAGGTCGCCGGTCTCCATCTCGAGGGCCGTCACGCCGACTACGTCGCCGTCGGCGTCGCGGATCAGGTCCAGCGCCATCCACTCCACGAAGAAGCTGGTGCGGGCCTTGACGTTCTGCTGGTACAGCGTGTGCAGCATGGCGTGGCCGGTGCGGTCGGCCGCGGCGCAGGCGCGCTGCACCGGCTTCTCGCCGTAGTTGGCGGTGTGGCCGCCGAACGGGCGCTGGTAGATGGTGCCGTCGGGGTTGCGGTCGAACGGCATCCCCATGTGCTCCAGCTCGTACACGACCTTGGGCGCCTCGCGGCACATGAACTCGATCGCGTCCTGGTCGCCCAGCCAGTCGGAGCCCTTGATGGTGTCGTAGAAGTGGTAGTGCCAGTTGTCCTCGCTCATGTTGCCGAGCGACGCGCCGATGCCGCCCTGCGCCGCGACGGTATGCGAACGGGTGGGGAACACCTTGGAGAGCACGGCCACGTTGAGGCCGGCGCGCGCGAGCTGCAGCGAGGCGCGCATGCCGGAGCCGCCGGCGCCGACGATGACGACGTCGAAGCGGCGGCGGGCGATGTTGTTGGACGTATAGGACATCGGGTTCACACTCTCCAGAGCACTTGGATGGCCCAGCCGGCACAGGCCGTGAGCCAGACGATGGTGACGATCTGCAGGGTCAGGCGCAGCCACACCGGCTTGATGTAGTCCATCCACACGTTGCGCATGCCGACCCAGACGTGCCAGAGCAGCGCGGCGACCACGGCGAAGGTCAGCACCTTCATCCACTGGGCGGCGAAGATGCCGGCCCACTTGTCGTAGCCGATCGGCCCGCGGGTGAAGATCACCTGCGCGAGCACGATCAGCGTGAACAGCGCCATGAGGACGGCGGTGACGCGCTGGCTGAGCCAGTCGCGCATGCCGTAGTGCGCGCCGCTGACGGCGCGCCGGGATCCGTAATTCACTGCCATGGGTGGTTTCCTGGTGCTTGGCGGAAGGGGCCCGCGGACGGGCCCCCGAGGGAAAGAGTCATCAATAGAGTCCGAACAGCTTGGCCCCCAGGGCCACGGTGAGCACGATGGTGGCGACCAGCACGATCTGCGCGGACCTGGCGCCGGCTGCCTTCGCGACCGCCGCGTGGCTCACGTCGGACCACAGGTGGCGCACGCCCGCGAAGAGGTGGTGGAGGTAGGCCCAGATCAGGGCCAGCACCACCAGCTTGACCAGCACGCCCGGCACGAAGCCGACCCCGTTCTGGAATGCCGAGCGGAACCGGGCGAAGGAGATTTCCGAGGAAATGGACGTGTCGAACAGCCAGATCACGAACGGCAGCAGCACGAACATCAGCACGCCGCTGATGCGATGCATGCCGGACACGATCGACGCGAGCGGCCACCGGTATGTCGGGAGGTCCCGGAACGCGTTGATGTTGCGGAATTCCGGGCGCTTCTTCGCGATCTCGGGCATGGATTGGTCCTTCTCGTGTTGTTTTCGCAGGGGCGGGCTGCGCGATGCAAACCCAAAATTCTATTGCAACGCTGTAACAAGACCGCGGCCGCGCCGTGCCCGCCGCTAGTTCAGTTCGTTGCGGTAGTGGTGCGTGTCGGTGCGGTACAGCCCGCGCCGCAATTCCATGGGCGCGTCGTTGTACGTGTAGGCCACCCGCTCGACGCTCAGCAGCGGCGTGTGGTGCGGCACCTGCAGCAGTTCGGCCTGGACGGCGTCGGCCGCCACGGCGCGGATCTTTTCCTCGGCGCGCACCATGCGGACGCCGAACTCGACTTCGAACATCGCGTAGGTCGGGCCGTGGTAGCCGGCCATCTGCTGCGCCGTCAGGCCCTTGAAGAACGCCCCGGGCAGCCAGAGGTCTTCGAGGATGGTGGGCACCGTGCCGAACGACAGCACGCGTCGGACCTGCACCACCGCGTCGCCCGCGCGCAGGGCGAGCATCCGAGCGACCTCCGCCGGGGCGCGCACGCGCCGGCATTCGAGCACCTCGCGCTGCGGCTGGCCTTCGCTGGCGAGGTCGCCGGCATCGGGCATGAGCTTGAGGAACCGATAGCGCACCTGCTGCTCGGAATGGGTCGCGACGAAGGTGCCCTTGCCCTGCCGGCGCAACAGGAGGTTCTCGGCCGCCAGCTCGTCGATCGCCTTGCGCACCGTTCCCTGGCTGACGCGAAAGCGCCCCGCCAGGTCCATCTCGCTGGGGATGGCCTCGCCCGGCTTCCACTCGCCGGCCTGCAGGCTCTCCAGGATCAGGGCCTTGATCTGCTGGTAGAGGGGACTGAAGGCCGGCGTCGCGGCGTCGGCCAGGCCGGGTCCGGCGGAGGAGGAAGGCAGGTGGGCCATGGGGTCATCTTAATCTTATATAAGATACAAGACAAGTTGACCCTCGACGGGGCGTGCGGGTAAACTGAAGGGCTTCCAGCGGGTCGGGTCCACGAGCCCCGGCCCCTGCCAGCGGACCTGTTCCCCCACTCGTTTTGGAGATTCCCCATGAGCAAGAAGCCCGTCCGAGTCGCTGTCACCGGCGCCGCCGGTCAAATCGGTTACGCCATCCTGTTCCGCATTGCCGCGGGCGAGATGCTGGGCAAGGACCAGCCCGTCATCCTGCAGTTGCTGGAGATCCCGGACGAGAAGGCGCAGAAGGCGCTCAAGGGCGTGATGATGGAACTGCAGGACTGCGCGTTCCCGCTGCTGGCCGGCATGGAAGCCTACGCCGACCCGGTCGCCGCGTTCAAGGACACCGACTATGCGCTGCTGGTGGGCGCCCGTCCGCGCGGCCCCGGCATGGAGCGCGCCGACCTGCTCGCCGCCAATGCCCAGATCTTCACCGCGCAAGGCAAGGCCCTGGACAAGTCGGCCAGCCGCAACGTGAAGGTGCTGGTCGTCGGCAACCCCGCCAACACCAACGCCTACATCGCCATGAAGAGCGCGCCGAGCCTGCCGCGCGAGAACTTCACCGCCATGCTGCGCCTGGACCACAACCGGGCCGCTTCGCAGATCGCCGCCAAGACCGGCGTTGCCGTGGGTGACATCGAGAAGCTCACCGTCTGGGGCAACCATTCGCCCTCCATGTACGCCGACTACCGCTTCGCCACCGCGGGCGGCAAGTCGATCAAGGACATGATCAACGACCAGGAATGGAACGCCAACACGTTCCTGCCCACGGTCGGCAAGCGCGGCGCCGCCATCATCGAGGCGCGCGGGCTCTCGTCGGCGGCTTCCGCCGCGAACGCCGCGATCGACCACATGCGCGACTGGGCGCTGGGCAGCAACGGCAAGTGGGTCACGATGGGCATTCCGTCCAACGGCGACTACGGCATCCCGAAGGACATCATGTTCGGCTTCCCGGTGGTCACCTCGAACGGCAAGTACGAGGTCGTCAAGGGGCTCGACATCGACGCCTTCAGCCAGGAGCGCATCAACAAGACGCTGAAGGAACTGCAGGAAGAGCAGGCCGGCGTCGCCCACCTCCTGTAAGCAGCGGGCCGCGCGCCAGTGAAGCATCCGCGGGCAGTTCTTCTTGGCGCGCAGGCCAGCACCGGCTTCCTGCCGGTGTGCGACCACTACAGCGGCGTCGAGGCCCGCATGCGCAAGAGCCTGCAGCTGCAGGCGGAGCTCATGCAGGAGTTCGGCGCCTGCGTCTTCGACGTCACGCTCGACTGCGAGGACGGCGCGCCGGTCGGAGGCGAGGCCGAGCACGCCGAGCTCGTCGTTTCACTGGCCTTGCAGGCGGCCGATGGCGCGCGGGTGGCGGCGCGGGTCCACCCGGTGGACCATCCGGCCTTCGACCAGGACGTCGCCATCGTGGCCGGCAAGGCCGGCGCGCGCCTGGCCCACATCATGATTCCCAAGGTGGAATCGCCCGCCGACCTCGAGCGCGCCGGCCGCGCGCTCGATGCCGCCGGTGCGCCCCACCTGCCGCTGCACGCCCTGATCGAGTCGCCGGCGGCGGTGCACCGCGCCTTCGACATTGCGGCCCATCCGCGGCTGCAGTCCCTCAGCTTCGGGCTGATGGACTTCGTGTCGGCGCACGGCGGCGCGATCCCGTCGGCCGGCATGGGCATCGCCGGCCAGTTCACGCATCCGCTGGTGGTCCGCGCCAAGCTGGAGATCGCCTCCGCCTGCCATGCCCACGGCAAGGTGCCATCGCACGGCGTGGTCACCGAATTCAAGGACCATGCGGCCTTCGCGGAAGCCGCCCGCAAGGCGGCGCGCGAGCTCGGTTTCACCCGGATGTGGAGCATCCATCCGGACCAGATCCGTCCCATCGTGGAGGCGTTCGCGCCGGCCGGCCAGGAGGTCGAAACCGCGGCGGCCGTGATCGCCGCCGCGCAGCAGGCGCAGTGGGCGCCGATCAGCTTTCGCGGGAAGCTGGAGGACCGCGCCAGCTACCGCTACTACTGGCAGGTACTCGAGCGGGCCCACCAGACCGGACGCCACTTGCCGCCCGAGGCGCAAAGGTGGTTCGACTCCGCGCCCGGACACTAGAACACTCAAGGAGACAGCAGTATGAATTTCGTTTTTGCCATCTTGCCGTGCGCACTGCTGATCGCGGCCGCGCCAATGTCGGCCGGCGCCCAGGCGGCCAACGGCAAGCAGGCCGCCACCACCGCGACCAAGCCGGCCCCGAAGAAGGCGCCGCGCAAGAACGCGAAGCCGGCCAACGGCGTCAAGGCCATCGAGGAGGCGGTCGAGGTCGACGACGATCCGCACGTGGAGCTCTCCCCCGGCGAACTCGAGGTGGCAAAGAAGGTCTACGTCGGCGACATCCCGTGCGAACTGGGCGCCACCGTGCACATCACGCCGCACAAGAAGCGCGCCGGCTTCTTCATCGTGCGCGCCGGCATCCAGCGTTTCCGCATGCAACCCGTCGCCAGCCGCACCGGCGCGATCCGGCTCGAGGACCCGCGGGCCGGCGCGATGTGGCTGCAGCTCGGCAACAAGTCGATGCTGATGAGCCAGAAGATGGGCCGGCGCCTGGCCGACGACTGCAAGGCGCCCGACCAGGCCGTGCTGGACGCGCACCTGAAGAACAACCCCTTGCCCAGCCTGCTGGAGCCCTTGCCGGCGGCCAAGCCGGCCGCGCCCGCCGACCCGGCGGCCGCGCCGGCCGTCGCACCGGCGGCCGCGGCACCGGCCGCCGACGCAGCGAAGTGATCACCACCCTGATCGAAGACCAAGAGAGAGAACCCATGTTGAAAGCCTATGTTGACCACGTCGCCGAACGCGCGGCGCTCGGAATCCCGCCGCTGCCGCTCTCGGCGAAGCAGACGGCCGACCTGATCGAGCTGCTGAAGAACCCGTCGGCGGCCCAGGCCGATTTCCTGCTGAACCTGATTACCAACCGGGTGCCGGCCGGCGTCGACGACGCCGCCAAGGTCAAGGCGAGCTACCTCGCCGCGGTGGCGCATGGCACCGAGAAGTGCATGATCATCAGCCGCGAGAAGGCGACCGAGCTGCTCGGCACCATGCTGGGCGGCTACAACATCGGCCCGCTGATCGACCTGCTCGACGACCCCGAGGTCGGCGCCGCCGCCGCCGCCGGGCTGAAGAACACGCTGCTGATGTTCGACCAGTTCCACGACGTCAAGGAAAAGGCCGACAAGGGCAACGCCAACGCGAAGGCCGTGCTGCAAAGCTGGGCCGACGCCGAGTGGTTCACCAGCCGCCCCGAAGTGCCGCAGAGCCTGAAGGTGACGGTGTTCAAGGTCACGGGCGAAACCAACACCGACGACCTGTCGCCGGCGCCCGACGCGTGGAGCCGCCCCGACATCCCGCTGCACGCCCTGGCGATGCTGAAGAACGCGCGGCCCGGCATCACGCCCGAGGAAGACGGCAAGCGCGGCCCGGTCAAGTTCATCGAGGAACTCAAGGCCAAGGGCCACCCGGTCGCCTATGTCGGCGACGTTGTCGGCACCGGCTCGTCGCGCAAGTCGGCCACCAACTCCGTGCTGTGGTGGACCGGCGACGACATCCCGTTCGTCCCGAACAAGCGCTTCGGCGGCGTCTGCCTGGGCGGCAAGATCGCGCCGATCTTCTACAACACGATGGAAGACGCCGGCGCGCTGCCGATCGAGCTCGACGTCAACAGGATGGAGATGGGCGACGTCATCGAGCTGCGGCCGTACGAAGGCGTGGCCCTCAAGAACGGCGACGTGGTCGCGAAGTTCCAGGTCAAGAGCGACGTGCTGTTCGACGAGGTGCGCGCCGGCGGCCGCATCCCGCTGATCGTCGGCCGCGGCCTGACGGCCAAGGCGCGCGAGGCCCTGGGCCTGCCGCCGTCCACGCTGTTCCGCCTGCCGCAGGCCCCCAAGGACAGCGGCAAGGGCTTCACGCTGGCGCAGAAGATGGTCGGCCGCGCGTGCGGACTGCCGGAAGGGCAGGGCGTGCGTCCCGGAACCTACTGCGAGCCGAAGATGACGTCGGTGGGGTCGCAGGACACCACCGGCCCGATGACCCGCGACGAGCTGAAGGACCTGGCGTGCCTGGGCTTCTCGGCGGACCTGGTGATGCAGTCGTTCTGCCACACCGCGGCCTATCCGAAGCCGGTGGACGTGAAGATGCACCACGAGCTGCCGGACTTCATCTCCACCCGCGGCGGCGTGGCGCTGCGGCCGGGCGACGGCGTGATCCACTCGTGGCTCAACCGCCTGCTGCTCCCCGACACCGTGGGCACCGGCGGCGACAGCCACACCCGCTTCCCGATCGGCATCAGCTTCCCGGCCGGCTCCGGCCTGGTGGCCTTCGCCGCCGCGACCGGCGTGATGCCGCTGGACATGCCCGAATCGGTGCTCGTCAAGTTCAAGGGCAAGCTGCAGCCGGGCGTCACGCTGCGCGACCTGGTCAACGCGATCCCGCTGTACGCGATCAAGCAGGGCCTGCTGACGGTGGAGAAGAAGGGCAAGAAGAACATCTTCTCCGGCCGCATCCTCGAGATCGAAGGACTGCCCGACCTGAAGGTGGAGCAGGCGTTCGAGCTGTCGGACGCGTCGGCCGAGCGTTCGGCGGCCGCCTGCACGGTGCACCTGAACAAGGAGCCGGTGATCGAGTACATCAACAGCAACATCACGCTGATGCGCTGGATGATCGCCAACGGTTACGCGGACGCGCGCACGCTGGGCCGCCGCATCGCCGCCCAGGAAGCGTGGCTGAAGAATCCGCAGCTGCTGGAGCGCGATGCCGACGCGGAATACGCGGCGGTGATCGAGATCGACCTCGACCAGATCGCCGAGCCGATCCTGGCCTGCCCCAACGACCCGGACGACGTGAAGACGCTGTCCGACGTGGCCGGCACGAAGATCGACGAGGTGTTCATCGGCTCGTGCATGACCAACATCGGCCACTTCCGGGCGGCGTCGAAGCTGCTGGAAGGCAAGCGCGACATCCCGGTGCGCCTGTGGGTCGCGCCGCCGACCAAGATGGATGCGCAGCAGCTGACCGAGGAGGGCCACTACGGCGTGCTCGGCTCGGCCGGCGCGCGCATGGAGATGCCGGGCTGCTCGCTGTGCATGGGCAACCAGGCACAGGTGCGCGAAGGCGCGACGGTCTTCTCCACGTCGACCCGCAACTTCCCGAACCGCCTGGGCAAGAACAGCAACGTGTACCTGGGCAGCGCCGAACTGGCCTCGATCTGCTCCAAGCTGGGGCGCATCCCGACGCGCGAGGAGTACATGGCCGACATGGGCGTGCTCACGGCCGCCAGCGGCAAGGTGTACCAGTACCTGAACTTCGACCAGATCGAGGACTTCAGGAAGGCCGCCGACAGCGTGCCGGCCTGAGTCGTCCAGGCGCAATGAAAGCGGCCCACCGGCCGCTTTTTTTCATGCTGCGCGTGCCCAGGGTTACCGGATGGCGCCGAATACCTTGCCCAGGAGCGCGTTGCCGGTGGCGAGCGGGTTGTGCCGGATGCTTTTCTCTTCTTCCCCGATCATGAAGTACAAGCCGTCGAGCGACTTGCGCGTTACGTACTGCTCGATCGTCGCGTCCTCCTTCCGGATCAGTCCGGCCGGCACCTTGCTGGCGAGGCGGTTGTACTTGTCGGCCAGCGCCACCTTCCGGGTGGCATCGGTCACCACCGGAAGAAAGCGCACGAACAGCGGCTCCCGGGTCTTGTCGGCGAAGAACGAGGTGACGGAGGTCGGTCCGCCCGTCAGGATCTTCTTGGCGTCCGTGACGGTGAGCGTCTTCACCGCGTTCACCAGCAAGTCCCTCGCCAGGGGCACGGCGCCCTCCGCGGCACGGTTCATCGCGACTTCGAGTTCTTCGACCCGTTTCTTCTGGCCGATCGCCTTCAGGAGCCTGGCGGCATCCTCCAGGAAGCCCGGCAGGGGAATGCGCACCTTCGGGTTGTCGAGGAAGCCGCCCGGACGGCCGAGCAGGCCCACGGCCGAGAGCGCGCCACGCTCGAGCGCCGTGCGCAGGCCCTGGTTCGCCTCGGTGCTGCTCAGGTCGGCCAAACCAAAGGCGGTGGCATGGCGAACAGGCCCCAGTGCGTACAGGCCGAACCCCAGCGCGGGAAGCGAGTTGAATTGGCGGCGATCCATATTGCGATCCTTCTTCGTCGGCACGCGAACACTACCTCCGTTCGCGCCGACTTCCTTGACATGCCACATGAACAAGGTCTTCAGGCTGTCCCGGCGAGCTGCCGCAACGCGTCGCCCGTGCTGGCGTCGGCCGGGAAGAACGTTTCCAGCGCCAGCTCCTGCAAGGTCACGTCGGCCGGCGTGCCGAACACCGTCGTCGTGCTGATGAGGCTCAGTTCACCGGCCGGCGTGCGAAAGCGCAACGGCATCACGACGCCCAGGTGCTCGCCGGGCAGGTGCACGTCCTGCGCGCCCTCTGGCGCCGGATACGCGCGCAGCTCGTCGCGCAGCGCCACCAGCGCCGGATCGGACGTGGCGTGGATCTGCTGCGCCAGCCGCTCGAACAGGTGCGCGCGCCACTGGCCCAGGTTCACGATCGCGGGAGCCAGGCCGCGGGGGTGCAGGCTGATGCGCAGCACGTTGACCGGCGGGGCGAGGAGCGCCGGGTCCGCGCCGGCCAGCAGGAGGGGGACCATGCGGTTGGCGGCCACCAGGTTCCAGTGCCGGTCGATGGCCAGCGCGGGATAAGGCTCGTGGCTCGCGAGGATTGTCTCCACGGCGCGCCGCGCATCGGCGAGGTCCGGATGGTCCAGCGGCCGCTCACGGTACATCGGCGCATAGCCGGCGGCAACCAACAAGGCATTGCGCTCGCGCAGCGGAATGTCCAGGCGGGCGGCCAGCCGCAGCACCATCTCCCGGCTGGGCAAGGAGCGGCCGGTCTCGACGAAGCTCAGGTGCCGCGGCGAAATGTCGGCCAGCGCCGCCAGTTCCAGCTGGCTCAGGCGCCGCTGCTGGCGCCAGTGCCGCAGGTGGTTGCCGAAGGGCCGGGGAACGTCCGCGGTAGCGAGAACATGGACGGTGTTCATGTGCGCATTCTCGGTTCCCGCCGCGGCCGCGCGCTGAGCTGCCGCGCATCTCTTGTATGCTTTGCGGCAGTGGGCCGCCGGAACGCCGCGGCCCCTCTTGTCTGGCTGCCCGAAAGAGATCCCTCATGACCCGCGTCTTCAACTTCAGCTCCGGCCCCGCCGCCCTGCCCGAACCGGTGCTGCGCCAGGCCGCCGCGGAGATGTTGGACTGGCAGGGTTCGGGCATGTCGGTGATGGAGATGAGCCACCGCGGCAAGGAGTTCATGTCGATCCATGCGCAGGCGCAGAGCCTGTTGCGCGAACTGCTCTCGATTCCCCCGAATTACAGGGTGCTGTTCATGCAGGGCGGCGCGATCGGCGAGAACGCGATCGTGCCGATGAACCTGATCGGCCGCACCGGCCGCGCCGACTACATCGTTACCGGCGACTGGTCGGCCAAGTCGGCCAAGGAAGCCGCCCGCTACGGCAAGGTGAACCTCGCGGCCTCGGCCGAGGGCAGCAACTACACGGAGGTGCCGCCGCAGGCCACCTGGAAGCTCGACCCCGGCGCCTCGTACGTGCACATCTGCTCCAACGAGACCATCCGCGGCGTGGAATACCACTGGACGCCGGACGCCGGAAAGGTGCCGCTGGTGGCGGACATGTCGTCCAACATCCTGTCGCGGCCGATCGACGTCGGCCGGTACGGTCTGATCTACGCCGGCGCGCAGAAGAACATGGGACCGTCGGGCCTCACGGTGGTGATCGTGCGCGAAGACCTGCTCGGCCATGCGCTGCCGGCGACGCCGTCGGCGTTCAACTACCAGGTCCAGTCCGAGAACGACTCCATGTACAACACGCCGCCCACCTACGCGATCTACATCGCGAGCCTGGTGTTCGGCTGGCTCAAGGCGCAGGGCGGGCTCGCCGCGATCGAGCGGCACAACCGCGACAAGGCCGCGATCCTCTACGACTACCTCGACCGCAGCGCGTTCTATCGCAATACCGTCGCCCGCGAGGACCGGTCGTTGATGAACGTGCCGTTCCGCCTGAAGGACGAGTCGCTCGACGACGCCTTCCTGCAAGGCGCCCAGGCCCGCGGCATGGTCCAGCTCAAGGGCCATCGCTCGGTCGGCGGCATGCGCGCGTCCATCTACAACGCCATGCCGATGGAAGGCATCCGGGCCCTGGTGGCGTACATGGAGGAGTTCGAGGCCGGCCACGCCTGACCTGCTGCGCCTGGGCGCGCGTGCCGCATCTTGTTGCAGCGGAGCACCTCGTCAGTCGTCTCGGGGCAGAATCGGCGAAAACAACCGGGAGAGATCGCGATGCCGCATGCCTTTGCCGAGACGCTGAAGACCTTCAGGACCAAGTCCGGGCGCACCGGGAAATTCTTCGCGCTGCCGGAGCTGGCGAAGAAGTTTCCGAAGATCAACCGGCTGCCGGTCTCCATGCGAATCGTGCTGGAGTCGGTCCTGCGCAACTGCGACGGGCGGAAAGTCACCGCCGAGCACGTCCGCCAGGTAGCCAACTGGCTGCCCAACGCCGACCGCACCGAGGAGATCCCGTTCGTCGTCGCGCGCGTGGTACTGCAGGACTTCACCGGCGTGCCCTTGCTGGCCGACCTCGCGGCCATGCGCAGCGTCGCGGCACGGCTCGGCAAGGCCCCCAGCCGGGTGGAGCCGCTGGTGCCGGTGGACCTGGTGGTCGACCACTCGATCATGGTGGACCACTACGGCAGCAAGGATTCGCTGGACCTCAACATGAAGCTGGAATTCCAGCGCAACCGCGAGCGCTACCAGTTCATGAAGTGGGGCATGCAGGCGTTCAGCACCTTCGGCGTGGTGCCGCCCGGCTTCGGCATCGTGCACCAGGTCAACCTCGAGTACCTGGCGCGCGGGCTGCACCAGCGGCCCCAGGATGGCGTGTACTACCCCGACACCTTGGTTGGCACCGACAGCCACACGACGATGATCAACGGCATCGGCGTGGTGGGCTGGGGCGTCGGCGGGATCGAGGCCGAGGCGGCCATGCTGGGGCAGCCCCTGTACATGTTGACGCCCGACGTCGTCGGCTTCGAGCTGACCGGGCGCCTGCGCGAAGGCTGCACGGCCACCGACCTGGTGCTCACGGTGACCGAGATCCTGCGCCGCCACAAGGTCGTGGGCAAGTTCGTCGAGTTCTTTGGCGAGGGCACGCGGACGCTGGCGGTGCCGGACCGCGCGACCATCGCCAACATGGCGCCCGAGTACGGCGCCACGATGGGCTTTTTCCCGGTCGACGAGCGCACCATCGACTACTACCACGGCACCGGGCGCACGCGCGAGCAGATCGAGGCGCTGGAAGCGTATTTCCGCGCCCAGGAGCTCTTCGGCGTGCCCAGGGCGGGCGACATCGACTATTCGCAGGTGGTGCGCCTCGACCTGGGCAACGTGACGCCCAGCCTCGCCGGCCCGAAGCGGCCGCAGGACCGCATCGAGCTGGGCAAGGTGGCGAGCACGTTCACCGGACTTTTCAGCAGGCCGATCGGCGAAAACGGCTTCAACCAGCCCGCCGAACTGCTGCAGACGCGCGCGCTGGTGCGAATGGGCGGCGAGGAGCCGGCGCCCAAGGTGCCGCAGACCCCGGACACGCGCCCGGCCGCCGAGCGCTTCGAGATGGAGATGGAGGCGAACAAGCCGACGCTCGCGTCGGCGCAGCACGAGGCGCCGCCGCCGGAAGTGAAGGTGGAGGACGTCACCATCGGCCATGGCGACGTGCTGATCGCCGCGATCACGAGCTGCACCAACACCTCCAATCCCGGCGTGCTGCTCGCGGCGGGCCTGCTGGCGAAGAAGGCCGTCGAGAAGGGCCTGCGGGTCAAGAGGCACGTGAAGACCTCGCTCGGTCCGGGCTCGCGCATCGTCACCGAGTACTACCAGAAGACCGGGCTGCTGCCGTACCTGGAGCAGCTCGGATTCTCGGTCGTCGGCTACGGCTGCACCACCTGCATCGGAAACTCCGGCGACCTCACCACGGAGATCAACGAGGCGATCACCAAGAACGACCTGATCTGCGCCGCCGTGCTGTCTGGCAATCGCAACTTCGAGGCGCGCATCCATCCCAACATCAAGGCCAACTTCCTGGCCAGCCCGCCGCTGGTGGTGGCCTATGCGATCGCCGGCACGGTGCTCCGGGACCTCATGACCGAGCCGGTCGGGCAGGGGCATGGCGGCAAGGACGTGTACCTGGGCGACATCTGGCCGACCAGCGACGAGGTCCACAAGCTGATGAAGTACGCGCTGGACGGCGACGCCTATCGCGACAACTACGCCAAGGTCAAGAGCGACCCCGGCGCGCTGTGGCAGGGCATCGAGGGCGTCGGCGGCGAGACCTACACCTGGCCCGCCAGCACCTACATCGCCGAGCCGCCCTTCTTCAAGGACTTCGACCTGAAACCGCCGGCGCAGGTGGCGCACCCCGGCAGCGGGGCCGGCATCTCGGTGCGCGGCGCCCGCATCATGGCCTTGTTCGGCGACTCGATCACCACCGACCACATCTCGCCGGCGGGCTCGATCAAGGAGAGCTCGCCGGCCGGGCAGTGGCTGCTGGCGCACGGGGTCGCCAAGCCCGACTTCAACAGCTACGGCTCGCGCCGCGGCAACCACGAGGTGATGATGCGCGGCACCTTCGCCAACGTGCGCATCAAGAACCTGATGATCCCGGCCGGGCCGGACGGTTCGCGCGAAGAGGGCGGCCTCACGATCTACCGCGATGAGGACGGGCGCGCCGAGAAGATGTTCATCTATGACGCGGCCATGAAGTACGTCGCGCAGGGCCGTCCCACCGTGATCTTCGCCGGCGAGGAGTACGGCACGGGGTCGTCGCGCGACTGGGCCGCCAAGGGCACGCAGCTGCTGGGCATCCGGGCCGTGATCGCGCGCAGCTTCGAGCGCATCCACCGCAGCAACCTGGTGGGCATGGGCGTGCTGCCGCTGCAGTTCAAGAACAGCGACACCTGGCAGTCGCTGCGCCTGACGGGCGAGGAAACGATCGACGTCATCCCGGATACGCAGTTGCGGCCGCAAAGCGACGCCCAGGTCGTGGTGACGCGGCCGGACGGCAGCCGCCAGGAGGTCACCGTGACGCTGCGCATCGACACGCCGATCGAGGCCGACTATTACCGGCATGGCGGTATCCTTCCGTTCGTGTTGAAACAATTGCTCGCCGCCGCATGACGCCCGCGCCCGCCGCAGGGCGCAGTCCGCCGCCATGCGGTGGGGCAACGCCATGGGGGCGGGCGTGACCGACCAGTTGCTCATTGCCGGCGGCGGCATGGGCGGGCTCGCCGCCGCGATCGCCTGCCGGCGCGCGGGCTGGCAGGCCCGCCTGTACGAGCGCACCGAAGCCCTGCGCGAGGTCGGCGCGGGCATCCAGCTCGGCCCCAACGCCACCCGGATCCTGCGCGAGTGGGGCCTCGGGGACGCCCTGCGCGCCGTGGCTGCGCAGCCGCGCGAACTGCACGTACGTGACGGTGTCGGCGGGCAGGAAGTGGGCACGCTGCGGCTCGGGCCGACGTTCACGCAGCGCTACGGCGCCCCATACCTCACCGTGCACCGGGCCGACCTGCAGGCGGTGCTGCTGGAAGGCGCGCAGCGGGCCGGCGCCGAGTTGCACCTCGGGTCGCGCATAGCGACGGTGTTGCCGGGACCGCAGGAGGTGCGGGTCGAGGTCGCCGAGTCCGGGCACGACCTGGGCGCTGTCCTGGTGGGCGCGGACGGCGTCTGGAGCCAGGTGCGCCAGCAGGTGTGCAACGACGGCCCGCCCCGGGCCACCGGCCACCTCGCATATCGCACCCTCGCGTTGCAGCGGGACCTGCCGGCCGCCTTGCGCAGCGAGGACGTGACGGTCTGGCTGGGACCGAGGCTGCATGTGGTCGCCTATCCGGTGCGCGCCGGCGAGATGCTCAACGTGGTGGCCGTCGTGCAGGGCAGCACCGGCGGCGCGCCCGAGGACTGGGACCAGGCCGCCGCGGTGGCCGACCTGGTAGCGGCGATGGGGCCGCTCGCCAGGCCGCTGCAGCACCTGGTGGCCGCGATGCCGGGCTGGCGCCTGTGGGCCCTGCACGACCGGCCGCCGCTGGCGAGCGCCGACCAGATGGCCAGCGGCCGCATCGCGCTGGTGGGCGACGCGGCGCATCCCATGCGCCCTTACCTCGCGCAAGGCGCGGGCATGGCGATCGAGGATGCCGCGGAACTCGGACGCGTGCTGGCGCCGGTCGCCGGCCGGCCGGCCGAAGTGGCTGGCGCACTGCGCTCCTACGCCGAGAACCGCTGGAGGCGGTGCGCCCGGGTGCAGTCGCGCGCGGAGCGCAACGGCCGCATCTTCCACGCCACCGGTCCGGTGCGCTGGGGGCGCGATCTGTCGCTGCGCCTGCTGGGAGAGCGGCTGCTCGACCAGCCGTGGCTCTACGGCCGCTGAACCTGGAGCCTGGGCCCCCTTGCAGGCCCAACGCGGTGCCCGTCTCTCTGCCGCCCAGGCTCCTAGAGATCCGTGCGCAGCCGCCAGATCTCCGGAAACAGCACCACGTCCAGCATCTTGCGCAGGTAGCTCACGCCGCCGGTGCCGCCGGTGCCGCGCTTGAATCCGATGATGCGTTCCACGGTGGTGACATGGCGGAAGCGCCACAGGCGGAAAGCGTCTTCCAGGTCGGTGAGCTCCTCGCCGAGTTCGTACAGGTCCCAGTACCGCTTCGGGTCGCGGTACACCATGAGCCAGGCCTGCTCCACGTCGGCGCTTTCCGCGTACGGCTGCCTCCAGTCGCGATCGACGTGCGTCGCCGGCACCGGCAGTCCGCGCCGGGCCAGCAGCCGCAGCGCTTCGTCGTAGAGCGAGGGAGCCTCGAAGGCCTGCTGCACCGCGGCCAGCCGCTGCGGGTGATGGGCATGCGGCTGCAGCATCGTCGCGTTCTTGTTGCCCAGGGCGAATTCGAGGCAGCGGTACTGGGCGCTCTGGAAGCCGCTCGAGTTGCCGAGGTATGGGCGGATCGCGCTGTACTCGGTCGGCGTCATCGTCGCCAGCACGTCCCAGGCGTGCACCAGCTGCTCCATGATGCGGCTCACGCGCGCGAGCATCTTGAACGCGGCCCCGAGCTCGTCGCCGGCGATGGCGGCGTTCGCCGCGCGCAGTTCGTGCAGCATCAGTTTCAGCCACAGCTCGCTGGTCTGGTGCTGGACGATGAACAGCATCTCGTTGTGGTCGGGCGAACGCGGGTGCTGCGCGGCCAGGATCGTGTCGAGCTGAAGGTAGTCCCCGTAGCTCATCGAACGGCTGAAATCGAGCTGCGCCTCTTCCTCGCGCACGATGTCCTGCGGCTTGCGGCTGTTCATGTGACGGCGTGCCTCCGGTTGAATTCCGGTCGGCGCCATTCGCCGCCTTGCAATACCTGCTGGAGATGGTCGGCGGCGTGCCACACCTCCTCGAAGCCGGTGTACAGCGGCGTGAACCCGAAGCGCAGGATGTCGGGTGTCCCGCCGTCTGCCGAGCCGGCGCGGAAGTCGCCGATCACGCCCCGGGCGATGAGCGCCTGCACGATGCCGTAGGCGCCGTCGGTCCGTGACAGGCAGACCTGGGAGCCGCGGCGCGCGTGCTCGCGCGGCGTGACCAGCGCAAGGCCATGGCCGGCGCAGCGTTCCTCCACCAGTGCGATGAACAGGTCCGTCAGCGCGAGCGACTTGCGGCGCAGCGCCGCCATGCCCCCCAGGGGCTGCGCCGCCAGCACGGTGTCGATGCCGCACTCGAGGGCCACCATGCTGAGGATCGGCTGTGTGCCACACAGATAGCGGGCGATGCCGGCAGCCGGCCGGTAGTGGGGCGTGAATTCGAACGGAGCGGCATGGCCCCACCAGCCGGCCAGCGGCTGCTCGAAGCGGTCCGCGTGGCGCGGATGGACCCAGGCGAACGCCGGCGCGCCCGGACCGCCATTGAGGTACTTGTAGCCGCAGCCGACGGCGAAGTCGGCACCCGCGCCGGCGAGCTCGACCGGCACGGCGCCCGCGCTGTGCGCCAGATCCCAGATGGTGAGCGCGCCGGCGTGGTGGGCCGCGGTGGTGACCGCGGCCAGGTCGTGCATCGCGCCGCTGCGGTAATTCACGTGCGTGAGCATCACGACCGCGACGTCGGTCGACAAGGACGACTGAACCTGCGCGCCATCCACCAGGCGCAGCTCGAAGCCGCGGTCCCGGCACAGCGCCTGCGCGATGTACAGGTCGGTGGGGAAGTTGTCGCGCTCGCTGAGCACGACCCGCCGCCCGGGCGCCTCGGCCTGGGCATGGTGGAGCGCGGCACTCAGCACCTTGTAGAGGTTGATCGACGTGCTGTCCGTGGCGACCACCTCGCCCGGCTGCGCGCCGATCAGCGGTGCGATCCTGTCGCCGAGCCGTCGCGGCAGGTCGAACCAGCCGGCGCCGTTCCAGGAGCCGATGAGGCCTTGGCCCCATTCGTCGGTGACCGTGCGGGCGACACGTTGGGCCGTGGCGCGCGGCAGCACGCCGAGCGAGTTGCCATCGAGGTAGATCACGCCCTCGGGCAGGGCGAACAGGTCGCGCAATTCCCGCAAGGGATCTTGCGCGTCCATCGTGCGGCAGTCCTGCAAGGTCGTCATCGCGGGCTCTCCGGGAGCGGACGCAGCACGGCGCGCACCGGCGAGGCGTCCGCCGCCATCAGCTTCAGGGGCAGGGCGATCAGCTCGTAATCGCCTTCGGCCACGTCGTCGAGCACCAGGTTCTCCAGCACACGCAGGCCGTGGCGGCGGATCGCCTGGTGGCTGGGCAGGTCCTTGCTGTCCGCGGGATCGATGCTGGCGGTGTCGATGCCGACCAGCCGCACCCCGAGGGCCGCCAGGCGTTCGATGGTGTCGGGCGCGAATGCGGACAGATCCGGGTCCCAGCGCTCGATCGGCATCCGCTCGTAGGTGCGCACCAGCACCCGTGGCGGAAGGTTGCGCAACGCGTGCTCGAGGTCGGCCCAACGCACCAGCGGCCCGCGGCCGATGGCATGGATCACGCGGCACGGGCCGAGGTAGGGCTCGAGATCGAGGGCGCCGGCGGCGTCCCCGCCCGGGGCGTAGTGCAGAGGCGCGTCCGCATGCGCGCCGACGTGCGGCGACATGGTGATCCGACCGACGTTCACCGGACAGCCCGGCGCCAGCGTCGCCGACCACTCCTGCGCGTACGGGGTGTCGCCGGGAAACACCGGCGAGCCGGGGCCGACCGGCGGCGAAATGTCCCAGATCCTGCTCATGGAGGCAGTGTGCCTCGGCGGGCGCGACCCGTGTGCGGGCGGGGCGTTGTCAACCGCCGGTTGCGCCGGCGCGTTCCATGGAAGCTGTATGCACATACAGCTCAAAGGAGCCGATCATGGAACTGCAACAGGCGCGCGCCATCGTGGAGACGCTGGCGCAAGGTATCCACCCGGTCACCGGGGAGCTCATGGACGCCGACGGTCCCTACAACGAACCGGTGGTGATCCGGGCGCTGTTCACGGTCGCGCGGGCGCTGGAGGGCGGCGAGGGCAAGGCAACCAGGGAGGCGGGCGAGCGCCGCTCCGGCGCGCCCAACCAGGGCAAGCCCTGGGCGCCGGAAGACGATGCGAAGCTGGAAGCGGCCTTCGTCGACGGCGCCGACCTCAAGCCCCTGGCGCAGGAACTCGGACGCACGACGTTCGCGCTGGAAGCCCGCCTCGTGAAGCTGGGGCGCCTGCCGCCGCGCAGCGGCATGCGGTTCGGGACCAGCGCGCCGGCGTAGGCGTACGGCAGGCGGCTTTCAGCCAACCCTGCCCAGCAGAAGGAACTCCATGAGTGCCTTCTGCACATGCATCCTGTTTTCAGCCTCGTCCCAGACGACGGACTGGGGGCCGTCGATCACCTCGGCCTCGACTTCCTCGCCGCGGTGGGCCGGCAGGCAGTGCATGAACAACGCGTCCGACTTCGCGACGCGCATCATGTCCTGGTCGACGCACCAGTCGGCAAAGGCCCTCTTGCGCTCCTCGTTCTCGGCTTCGTAGCCCATGCTGGTCCACACGTCCGTGGTGACGAGGTCGGCGTCGCGGCAGGCCTGCATCGGGTCCTTGAAGACCTTGTAGCTCTCGTTGCTGCGCAGGCCGGCCACCGCCTGGTCGACTTCGTAGCCGCTGGGGGTGCTGACGTGCACGGTGAAGCCGAGCAGCTCGGCCGCCTGCAGCCAGGTGTTGGCCATGTTATTGCCGTCGCCCACCCAGGCAACGACCTTGCCCTTGAGGGCCGCCAGGTCCAGTTTGCCGTCGGGGCCGGCGCAGCGGTGCTCCATGAACGTGAACAGGTCCGCCATGATCTGGCACGGGTGGAACTCGTTGGTGAGACCGTTGATCACCGGCACGCGCGAGTGGGCGGCGAAGCGCTCGATCTTGTCCTGGCCGTAGGTGCGGATCATCACCAGGTCGACCATGCGGCTGATCACGCGCGCCGTGTCCTCGATCGGCTCGGCGCGGCCCAGCTGGGTGTCGCCGGTGGTCAGGTGGACCACGCTGCCGCCCAGCTGGTACATCCCGGCTTCGAAGCTCACGCGGGTGCGGGTCGACGCCTTCTCGAAGATCATCGCCAGCGTCCGGTCGGCCAGCGGGTGGTAGGTCTCGTAGGCCTTGAACTTGCGCTTGATGATCGACGCCCGCTCGAACACCCAGCCGTAGTCGTCGGCCGTGAGGTCGCTGAACTGGAGGTAGTGCTGCAACTTCATTGTGGTTCCGCGAGGAATCCCCGCACGATCGGCGCGAGCCGGGCGACGATCTCGTCGGCCTCGGCCACGCTGAGGATGAGCGGCGGCACCAGCCTGATCACGCTGTCGGCCGTCACGCTGATGAGGAGCCCGGCGTCGGCCGCGCGCTGGACCAGCGCACCGCAGGGCTTGCCCAGTTCGATGCCCAGCATCAGGCCTTGCCCGCGGATCTCCCTGACGTCCCGCAGGCCGCCGAGCTCGCGCTCGAGCGCCGCCTTCAGGTGCGCGCCCACCGTGGCCGCGTTCTCCAGCAGCTTGTCCTCTTCCATGATCCGGATCGTCTCGACGCCGGCGCGCATGGCGAGGGGATTGCCGCCGAAGGTCGTGCCGTGGTTGCCCGGCTGCAGGACGCCGGCCGCGCGCGGGCCGGCCACCACGGCGCCGATCGGCACGCCCGAGCCCAGGCCCTTGGCCAGCGGCATCACGTCCGGCCGGATGCCGGCCCACTGGTGCGCGAACCACTTGCCGGTGCGGCCCATGCCGCATTGCACCTCGTCGATCATCAGCAGCCACTCGCGCTCGTCGCACAGCTTGCGCACCTGCTGCAGGTACTCGATCCGCATCGGATTCACGCCGCCTTCGCCCTGGATGGTCTCGAAGAACACGGCGGCGACGTTCGGGTTGCCTTCCGTCGCCTTCCTCAAGGCCTCGATGTCGTTGAGCGGCACGCGGATGAAGCCTTCCACCAGCGGCTCGAAGCCCTTTTGCACCTTCTCGTTGCCGGTGGCCGACAGGGTCGCGATGCTGCGGCCATGGAACGCCTTCTCGTAGACGACGATCTGCGGCAGGGCGATGCCGCGGTCGTGCCCGTACTTGCGCGCGATCTTGAGCGCGGCTTCGTTGGCCTCCAGGCCGCTGTTGCAGAAGAAGACGTTGGTCATCCCCGACATTTCGACCAGCCTGGCCGCCAGTTGCTCCTGCAGGGGCACGTGGTAGTAATTGGAGGTGTGGATCAGCTTGGCGACCTGGTCCTGCAGCGCCGGCACGAGCTTGGGGTGTCCATGGCCCAACGTGTTGACGGCGATCCCGCCCAAGGCGTCGAGGTACTCCTTGCCGTTCACGTCCCACACGCGCACGCCTGCCCCATGCGAAAGGGCGATCGGCACGCGGCCGTAGGTGTTCATGACGTGGGGCGAAGCAGCCGCTATCAATGCCATCTCTGGATCTCCAAAAAGAAGCGGCTCAACGAAGTGAGCCGTTGAAGCGTGATTTTAGGCACAGAGCGCCGTCCGGCTCGCGGAAGCGGCGCCGGCCGCGGGCAACAAAAAAGCCGTCTCGCGGACGGCTTCTTGCTTTGCTGGCAGCGCACCCATTTCAAACGGCGGGTTCCTGGGGGCGGGCCCCGGCAGGAATCCGGGCTGGTTGCCTGGAGTGCCTCAGGCGGCGGCGGTCGCCAGGGCCTTCACCTTGGCGGCCAGGCGGCTCTTGTCGCGAGCGGCCTTGTTCTTGTGGAAGATCTGCTTGTCGGCGACCGTGTCGACGATGCTCTGCGCCTTGGCGAACGCTTCGGTCGCCTTGGTCTTGTCGCCGGCGGCGACGGCCTTCTCGACGTTCTTCACCGCGGTGCGGTACTTCGAGCGCAGCGAGGTGTTCGCGGCGTTGAGCTTGACGTCCTGGCGGGCGCGCTTGCGGCCCGACGCCAGGCGCGGGTTCTTTTTCTTGGGTTTGGCTGATGCCATGGTGATGTGTCCTTGTGTCTGAGGATGATGCGCAGCAAAGCCCGCCATTATAGCCCCCAGGCCCGGCCGCGCTGCCGTGGGGAAAAGGCCGTCCGGCGGCGCGCCGCGGGCGGGCGCGAGGGCGGCAGATACACTCGGCACGCTCCATGAGCCTCTTCAAAGCCGCATCCACCGTCTCCCTGTTCACGTTGGCGTCCCGCATCACCGGGCTGGTGCGCGAGCTGCTGATGGCGGCCACCTTCGGCGCGTCGGGGCTGACCGATGCCTTCAACGTCGCTTTTCGCATCCCGAACCTGTTCCGGCGCCTGTTCGCGGAAGGGGCGTTCAGCCAGGCCTTCGTGCCGGCGCTGGCCCATTCCCGGGAGCAGGACGGCGAGGCGGCCACGCGGCGGCTGATCGACAGCGTCGCCACGGCGCTGGCCTGGGCGCTGCTGGTGACCTGCATCATCGGGGTGGCCGGCGCCCCGATCCTGGTCTGGGCGCTCGCCAGCGGCTTCCAGAAGAGCCCCGACAGCTTCGAGGCGGCCGTGCTCATGACCCGCTGGATGTTCCCCTACATCAGCTTCATGTCCATGGTGGCGCTGTCCTCCGGGATCCTCAACACCTGGAAGCGCTTCGCCGTCCCGGCCGCCACGCCGGTCCTGCTGAACCTGGCCATGATTGCCGCCGCCTGGCTGGGCGCACCCTGGTTCGCGCGGCAGGGGATCGAGCCGATCTACGCCATGGCCGCCGGCGTGATGCTGGGCGGCGTCCTCCAGCTGGCGGTGCAGATTCCGGCGCTGGCACGCCTGGGCCTGCTGCCGCGGATCGGCCTGGGCTGGTCCCGCCTGCGGGCGGCGTGGGCCGACCCGGGCATGCGCGGGGTCGCCCGCATGATGCTGCCGGCGCTGCTGGGCGTCGGCGTGGCGCAGGTTTCGCTCCTGATCAACACCCAGATCGCTTCGTGGCTGCCCACCGGCAGCGTGACCTGGCTCACCTACGCCGACCGGCTGATGGAGTTCCCGACCGCGATGCTTGGCGTCGCGCTGGGCGTGGTGCTGATGCCCCAGCTGGCGAGCGCCCGCGCCAGCGGCGATGGCGAGCGCTATTCGGCGATGCTGGACTGGGGCCTGCGGCTGGTCGTGCTGCTGGCCGTGCCGTCGTCCATCGCCTTGCTGCTGTTCGCGCAGCCGCTGGTGGCGACGGTGTACCACTATGGTGCGTTCACCGACCGCGACGTGGCGCAGGTGTCGCTCGCACTGGCCGGCTACGGCGCCGGGCTGCTCGGGCTGGTCGCGGTGAAGGTGCTCGCCTCCGGCTTCTACGCCAGCCGGGACATCCGCACGCCGGTGCGCATCGCCATCGTGGTCCTGGTCATCACCCAGCTGCTCAATGTCGCGCTGGTGCCGGCCCTCAAGCACGCGGGCCTGGCGCTGTCGATCGGGCTGGGCGCGCTGATCAACGCCGGCTGGCTGCTGGTGGGCCTGATCCGGCGCGGCAGTTACCGTCCGGCGCCCGGCTGGGCCCGGTTCGGCCTGCAGGTACTGGCCGCCAGCGCGCTGCTGGCCGTGTTCCTGCTGTGGGCGGCGCGCAGTTTCGCCTGGGTGGCCTTGCGGGCGCAGCACTGGGAGCGCATCGGGATCATGGCGGCGATGCTGGCCGCATCGGCCGTCATCTACTTCGCCGCGCTGTGGGCCGGCGGCGTCAAGCTGCGGCAGTTCGCCGCGCGCTGAGGGCCTGCGCCGCCCGGGCGCGCGCGGGCCCCCGGCACGCCGGCGCGACGGATTTCATCCTGGGCTTGCCTGGATCAACGGGCGAGCGCTGCCGCTCTTGACGCGCCCATGCGGCTCCATTACAAAGAACTCATGCGGTTGAACCTGTCAGATCCGACGCCCCTGGAGTACTTCAGCGTCCTGGTGCAGAGCGACGAGCAGTTCCCGCTCCTGGAGGCCGCGGCCAGCATCGCCCAGGACGAATACCCCGACCTCGACGTGCAGCAGGTCCTCGGCGACGTCGACCAGCTGCTGGCCCGCCTCAAGCGCCGGATCCCGGCCGACGCGGCGCCGCTGCAGCGGCTGCGGGCGCTCAACCAGTTCTTCTTCCGCGACCTGAGCTTCGGCGGCAACGTCAACGACTACTGCGACCCGGACAACAGCCACATCAACGTGGTGCTGCGCACCCGGCGCGGCATCCAGATCTCGCTGGCGGTGCTCTGGATCGAGCTGGCCCAGGGCCTCGGGCTGCACGCCCGCGGCGTGTGCTTCCCGGGCCATTTCATGGTCAAGGTGAACCTGCCGAAGGGGCAGGTCGTGATCGACCCGTTCACCGGGCAGTCGCTGTCGCGCGAGGAGCTGGCGGAGCGGCTCGAGCCGTACAAGCGCAGCAGCGGCCTGGTCGACGAATTCGAGGTGCCGCTGGGCCTGTACCTGCAGGCCGCGCCGGCGCGCGACATCATCGCCCGCATGCTGCGCAACCTGAAGGAGATCCACCAGGCGCAGGAAGACTGGACCCGGCTGATCGCCGTCGAAGACCGCCTGATCATCCTGCTGCCCGAAGCCTGGGGCGAGTACCGCGACCGCGGCCTGGCCCACGCCGAGCAGGGGCACAGCAGCCTGGCGGTCAGTGATCTCGAAACCTACCTGGTGCACGCCCAGGACGCGCTGGACATCGACGCCATCGCCGAACGGGTGGCGCACCTGCGGCGGGCAAAGAACTAGCCTTTCCGAAGTACCAGCAGCACCAGCGCCAGCGCGCTGAATCCGGCGCCCGCCAGAAAAGTGACCGGCGCCCCCCACCGGTCCCACAACAAGCCGGCCAGCGCGCTCGCCACCAGCAGCGCCACGCCGCTGACGAGGTTGAAGAAGCCGAAGGCGGTTCCGCGCAGGTCGGAGGGGGCGGTGTCGGCCACCATCGTCGCGAGCAGTCCCTGGGTCATGGCCATGTGCAGGCCCCACAATCCAATCCCTGCCCACAGCAGCGGGCCCGCCTCGGCCGCGGCGAGCAGGAGATCAGCCGCGACCAGCACCACCAGGCCCCACGCGAGCAGCGCCCGATGGCTCATCGAGTCTGCCAGCTTGCCGAACGGGTACGCCCCCGCGGCGTAGACGACGTTCATCGCGATCAGCACCAGCGGCGTCCAGGCCAGCGCCAGGCCGCCTTGCTGGGCTCGCAGCACCAGGAAGGCCTCGCTGAAGCGCGCCAGGGTGAAGACCGCCCCGGCGCCGACCACCCACCAGTACGCCCGGCTCAGGCGCCTCAGGTTCTCACGGCGGATCGGATTGGTGCGCGGCTTGCCGTCCGGATGCGCGGGTTCGCGGACGCCAAACACCAGCAGCGCCACCGAGAGCACGCCCGGAACCACGGCCACCCAGAACACCGCCCGGAAGTCGTTGGCCCACAGCAGCATCAGGCCGATCGCAAGCAAGGGGCCGAGGAACGCGCCTACCGTGTCCAACGACTGCCGCAGGCCGAAGGCCGCGCCGCGGATCGCCGGCGGCGCGATGTCCGCCACCAGGGCATCGCGCGGCGCGCCGCGCAACCCTTTGCCGATGCGGTCGATCAGGCGCGCGCCCAGCACCATGCCGGCGGTGGTCGCCAGCGCGAACAGCGGCTTGGACAAGGCGCCCAGCCCGTAGCCCAGCACCGCCATCGGCTTGCGGCGCCCCCAGTAGTCGCTGATCGCGCCGGAGAAGACCTTCACGATGAGGGCCGTCGCCTCGGCGAAACCTTCGATCAGGCCCACGGTGAGCATGCTCGCACCGAGGCCGGCGACCAGGAACACCGGCAGCAGGCTGTGGATCAGCTCCGAGGAGACGTCCATCAGGAGGCTGACGAAGCCCAGCGCCCAGATGGCGGGCGGCAGGCGGGGCCGGGCGGCGCCCGGGCTGGCCATGGTCAGGCGATCACCACCGCGGCGCCACCGTCGCGCGGCGCGATGGCGCCGATCTCGTGGACGGTCTCGCCTTGCTCGCGCAGCATCGCGGCGGTGGCCGGCACGTCGGCGGCCGCGACCACGACCACCATGCCGATCCCGTTGTTGAACGTGCGGTTCATCTCCTGGTCGTCAACGCCGGCCGTGCGCTGCAGCCAGGCGAACAGCTCGCTCTGCGGCCAGCTGCCCGCCTTCAGGTGGGCGGCGCAGCCATCGGGCAGCACCCGCGGGATGTTTTCCAGCAGGCCGCCGCCGGTGATGTGGGCCAGGGCCTTGACCGGATGCTGCGCCAGCACCGCCAGCACGCTCTTGACGTACAGGCGGGTCGGAGCCATCACCGCTTCCTTGAACGGCTTGCCGTCGAGCGTCGCCGGGAGGGCCGTGCCAGCCCGCTCGATGCACTTGCGCACCAGCGAGAAGCCGTTGGAATGGGCGCCGCTCGAGGCGAGCCCCAGCACGACGTCGCCCGGCTGCACCGTGGCGCCGGTGAGGATCTTCGACTTCTCCACCGCGCCGACGGCGAAGCCGGCCAGGTCGTATTCGCCGGCCGGGTACATGCCCGGCATCTCGGCGGTTTCCCCGCCGATCAGGGCGCAGCCGGAAAGCTCGCAGCCGCGGGCGATGCCGCCGACCACGGCTGCCGCCGTGTCGACGTCCAGCTTGCCGCAGGCGAAGTAGTCGAGGAAGAACAGGGGCTCGGCGCCTTGCACCAGCACGTCGTTGACGCTCATGGCGACCAGGTCGATGCCCACGGTGTCGTGCATGTTCCACTCGAACGCGAGCTTCAGCTTGGTGCCGACGCCGTCGGTGCCGCTCACCAGCACCGGCTCGCGATAGCGCTTGGGCACCTCGAACAGGGCGCCGAAGCCGCCGATGCCGCCCAGCACGCCTTCGCGCATGGTCTTCTTCGCCAACGGCTTGATGCGCTCGACCAGCGCGTCGCCGGCTTCGATGTCGACGCCGGCGTCTTTGTAGGAGAGGGGGGAGGAGCTCATTGGATCGGGCGGCGGGCCCGGCTGAGGCGGGCCCGATAGAATTTGGGAGATTCTAGCTTTCGCACCCGCCGGCGCCGCCGCTCCTGGCCGCCTCGGCAACTCCCCACCCCAAGCCATCGTCGATGCAGTTCACCACCTCCCAGAAGCGCGTTTCGGCCTGGCTGCTGATCGGCTTCCTGGCATTCCTGGCGCTGTGGCTGCTGGGGCCGGTGCTGACGCCGTTCGTCATCGCCGCGGTGCTGGCGTACGCGCTGACGCCGCTGGTCGACCGGCTGGACGAAGTGGGCCGCGGGCGCATGCCGCGACTGCTGGCCGTGATCGTCGTGGAACTGCTCCTGATCCTCGTCCTCATCGGGCTGGTGCTGCTGATCGCGCCGATCCTGGTCAAGGAGGTTCCGCTGGTGCGCGAGCAGCTCCCGGTGCTGTTCGACCGACTCAACGCGAGCCTGACGCCCTGGCTCGAGCAATACGGCATCTACGTGCCGCTGGACCTGGACAGCCTCAAGACGCGCCTGCTCGAGTACCTCAACGACAACTACGATGCCGCCGTGGCGTCCGTGCTCTCGTCGCTGAAGGTGGGCGGCAGCCTGGCGATCATCGTCGTCGCCTATACGCTGCTGGTGCCGGTCGCGCTGTTCTACCTGTTGCTTGACTGGGAGACCTTCGTGGCCCGGATCGTGGAACTGGTCCCGCCCCGCGCGCGTCCCGCCTTCGATTCGTTCACCGCGGAAGCCGACCAGGTACTGGGCCAGTACCTGCGCGGGCAGCTGCTGGTGATGCTCACCATGGGCATGTACTACAGCACCGGCCTGGCGCTGTTCGGCCTCGACCTTGCCTTGCCGATCGGCCTGTTCACCGGGCTGGCGATGTTCGTGCCTTACGTAGGGTTCGGCATCGGCCTGATCATGGCGCTGCTGGCGGGGCTCCTGCAGTTCGCCTCCGCCAAGGCGCTGGTGATGGTGGCGGTGGTCTACGGCAGCGGCCAGGTCATCGAGGGCCTGTACCTCACGCCGAAACTCGTGGGCACGCGCATCGGGCTGCATCCGCTGCTCGTGATCTTCGCACTGCTCGCCTTCGCCCAGCTCTTCGGGTTCGTCGGCGTGCTGGTCGCGCTTCCCGCCAGCGCGGTGCTGCTGGTCGCCATCCGGCGGCTGCGCGCGGGCTATATCCGCAGCAACCTGTACCAGAGCTGAGCATGATGAAGCAGATCGCGCTGGACATCGGCCTCGCGCGCGGCGCGACGCTGGCGAACTTCTGCGCCGGCCCCAACGAGGCCGCGCTGGCGCACCTGCGCCTGTGGGCCGGCAGCCCGACGCGGTCCCCGGTGCCGACCTACCTGTGGGGCGGCAGCGGCAGCGGCAAGACGCACCTGCTGGAAGCCGTGGCGCAGGCGCTGCGCGAGCAGGGCGCCGCGGCCGGATGGCTCGACCCGTCGCTGCACGAGCCGCCCGAGTTCGACGAGTCGTGGGCGGTCGTGCTGATGGACGACGTCGATCGCTACAGCGCGGTGCAGCAGCATGCGGCCTTCAACTGGTTCGTGAACGCGCAGACGCTGCAGCGCGGCGTGCTGGCCGCCGGGGCGCTGCCGCCGGCCGACCTGCGCCTGCGCGAGGACCTGCGCACGCGCCTGGGCTGGGGCCATGTGTTCCACTTGCAGGTGCTGAGCGAGCCCGAGCGCCGCGCCGTGCTGCGGCAGGCGGCGGACGACCGCGGCATCTTCCTCGGCGACGAGGTGATGGACTTCATGCTCACGCGCTTCTCGCGTGACCTGGGCAGCCTGATGCAGCTGCTCGACCAGCTGGATGGCTATGCGCTGCAGACCAAGCGGGCCATCACCATTCCGCTGATCAGATCGATGCTGGAGAACCGGTGACCCGAACGAAACCCAGGATCGCGCTGTTCGACCTGGACCACACATTGCTGCCGATCGATTCGGACCACGCCTGGGGCGAGTTCACCCAGGTCCTGGGCTGGACCGACCCGGTGCGCTTCAAGCAGCGCAACGACGAGTTCTACGAGCACTACAAGGCCGGCACGCTGGACGTGCACGACTACGTGCGCTTCGCCACCGAGGCGTTGCGCCAGCGCAGCCCGCACGAAGCCCAGGCCGCGCACCGCCAGTTCATGCAGTCGGTGATCGAGCCGGCGATCCGTCCGGCGGCGCTGGACCTGGTGCGCGGCCACCAGCAGGCCGGCGACCTCACGGTGATCGTCACCGCCACCAACGAGTTCGTGACTCGCCCGATCGCCGACGCTTTCGGGGTGGAGGAACTGATCGCCGTCGAACTCGAGCGCGGGGCCGACGGCTGGATCACCGGAGAGATCCTCGGCGTTCCCTCGCTGCGCGAAGGCAAGATCACCCGCGTCGCCAGGTGGCTGGTCGAACGCGGGCTGGACTGGCACGGCGTAGAGACCGTCTTCTATTCCGACTCCATGAACGACCTGCCGCTCCTCGAGCGGGTCGACCATCCGGTGGCCACCAACGCCGAGGCGCGGCTGCGCGCCATCGCCACCCAGCGCGGCTGGCGTATCCTGGACCTCTTCACGCACACATGATCAAGAAATTCATCGCCAATCTGTTCGGCAACGGACCCGCGCGTCCCAGTTTCGGCAAGCGCCAGGAGGTGGGGCCCCAGGAGCACGGCATCGATCCCTCGCTGGTGGACGAACGCGCCGCCAACGTGGTGCACACGCTCAAGGAAGCCGGGCACGAGGCGTACATCGTCGGCGGCGCCGTGCGCGACCTGCTGGTCGGGTTGCGGCCCAAGGACTTCGACGTCGCCACCAGCGCGACGCCGGAGCAGGTGAAGGCGCTGTTCCGGCGCGCCTTCATCATCGGGCGGCGCTTCCGCATCGTCCACGTGGTGTTCGGGCGCGGGCGCGAGCACGAGGTGATCGAGGTCTCCACCTTCCGCGCCTACATGGACAACGCGGCCGCCGAAGCGGTGGCCGGCAACGAGAAGACCAGCAAGAACGAACTGGCCGGCCTCAAGCACGCGGTCGATTCGAGCGGCCGCGTGCTGCGCGACAACGTGTGGGGACCGCAGGAGGAGGACGCGACACGGCGTGACTTCACGATCAATGCCATGTACTACGACCCCGAGACGCAGACGGTGGTCGACTACCACGGCGGCATCAAGGATGCGAAGAAGCGCGTCATCCGCATGATCGGCGACCCCCTCACGCGCTACCGGGAGGATCCGGTGCGCCTGATCCGCGCCGTGCGCTTCGTGGCCAAGCTCAGCGGCCTCGGCTTCAAGATCGAACCGAAGACGGCCAAACCGCTGCTCGAGTGCCGGGCACTGCTCGCCGACGTGCCGCAAAGCCGCCTGTTCGACGAGATGCTCAAGCTGCTGCAGACCGGCCATTCGCTGGCGACCATCGAGCAGCTCCAGGCGCTGGGCATGGCCAAGGGCATCTACCCCTTGCTGGACCTGGTCGTGGAGCGGGCCGAGCAGCCGTTCGTGAAGGCGGCGCTGCAGGACACCGATCGCCGGGTCAGCGAGGAAAAGCCGGTGGCGGCCAGCTTCCTGCTCGCCTGCGTGCTGTGGTCCGACGTTCGCGACGGCTGGGCGCAGCGCCTGGAGCGCAAGCAGCATCCGTTCCCGGCGCTGCAGGACGCGATCGACGACGTCTTCAACGCCCGCATCGGCGACGTGTCCGGCCGCGGCAAGCTGGGCGCGGACATGCGCGAGATCTGGATGATGCAGCCTCGCTTCGAGAAACGCGTCGGCCAGACGCCGTTCAGCCTGGTCGAGCAGCCGCGCTTCCGGGCGGCGTTCGACTTCATGCGGCTGCGCGCCGAAACCGGCGAGGTCGACGTGGTGCTGGCCGACTGGTGGCAGGAGTTCAGCCAGGCCAGCGACGAGCTGCGCGAGGACCTCGTCGCGCAACTGCGCCAGGAGCAGCACCGCGGGCAGCGCCGCGTCCGTCCACCGCGGCCGCCGGCACCGCCCGCCGGCGAGCCGATGCCGCCTGCGGAAGGCGAGGGCGCGGAGCCGTCGCCCGAGGGCGCCGAAGCCGGCGCCGACGTTCCGCGCAAGCGCCGGCGCCGCCGCCGCAAGCCGACCGGCGCGGGTGGCGCCGCCGCGGGCGAACCGAGCGCCCCCAGCGACGAGAGCTGAGGCCGTGCGGCGGGAGCCGGTCACCGCTTACGTGGCCCTCGGCGCCAACCTCGGCGACGCGGTGCAGGCGGTGCGCCAGGGCATCGAAGCCTTGCGCGCCTTGCCGGACACGCAGCTGGTGCGCAGTTCGCCGCTGTACCGCACGGCGCCGCTGGAAGCGAGCGGCCCCGACTACATCAACGCGGTGGCGGAGATCGCCACCCGGCTCGGCGCACCCGAACTGCTGGCGCAGCTGCAGGCCATCGAGGCGCGGGCGGGCCGCGAGCGGCCCTACCGCAACGCACCGCGCACGCTGGACCTCGACCTGCTGCTGTTCGGGTCGGCGCGCCTGGCCAGCGAGCGCCTCACGGTGCCGCATCCGCGCATGAACGAGCGTGCCTTCGTCCTCGTGCCGCTGGCCGACATCGCGCCGGCGCTGGTGACGCCCGCGCAACTGGAGGCCGTGGCTGGCCAGCGGATCGAGCGGGTGGCCTGATCAGAACCAGGTGACCAGGCCCGACTGCTGGGCGTTCTGCGGATTCGAGCCGGCTTCGCGCACCCGGTGCATTGCCTCCTCGGCGCCCAGGCCCAGGGCCTTGAGCACGCAGGCGGCGGTGGTTCCGGTGCGGCCCAGGCCGGCGGCGCAATGCAGCATCACGGCGTCGCCGGCGCGCAGTGCCTGCGCCACCTGGTGGACGCCGTCGCGGAAGGCCGCGGCGTCCTCGGGGAGGCCGAAATTGCGCATGGGCACGTTCAGCCAGCGGAACGGCAGCGTGCCCTGCGCGACGGCGGCATGATAGGCGGGCGACAGCTCCTCGACCTCGATGCGCGGCGTGAGGCATACGACCAGGCCCAGCGAGGCGGCCCGTGCCCGCACCTCGAAGGCGCTCCAGGGCTCGAAGCGCGCCGGCATGCCGCCGAGCAGCAGCGTGCCCTTCACGCTGGCAGGCAGGTCCACTGGGCGCAGTTCCATGGCACTTCTCGTCTTCCGTGTTCCATTGTGCCCAGTGCAAGCTGATCCGTCAGTAGGTGGTGCCCCGCTGGCGGACGACGTCCACTTCGGCCACGGGCGCTGCCCGGTTGCCCCACGACGTGCGCACGTGGGTGAGCACCGCCGCCACGTCACGGTCGCCGAGCAGGGTCGCGAACGGCGGCATGCCGAATGGCCGCGGGTTCCCCGCCGTGGCCGGGGCAAAGCCACCGTGCAGGACGACCTGCACCAGGTTGGCCGTCACGGGGAGGGTCACCGCGCGGTTGCCGGCGAGGGCGGGGTACGCGCCGGGCACGCCTTCGCCGCGCGCCCCGTGGCAGGCGGCGCAATGCCGTTCGTACAGTTTCGAGCCACGCTCGGCCATCTCGCGTGGCGTCGGCACGGCCGGCTGGACAGCCGGGGCCGCCGCCTGCGGCAGCGACTGCAGGAACATCGCCATGGCCCGCAGGTCGGACCGCGCCAGGTGCTGGGTGCTGTGCAGGACCACTTCGGCCATCGGCCCGAGCACCGTGCCGGAAGCCGAAACCCCGGTGGCGAGCAGGCGTTCGATTTCCGCCAGCGGCCAGTTGGCGACGCCGGCCTCGGCCGGCGACGTGAGCGACGGCGCGTACCAGTTCTGCATCGGGATCAGGCCGCCCGACAGGTCCATCAGGTTGCTGCCTGCGCCCAGCGCGTTGCGCGGGCCATGGCAGGCGCTGCAGTGGCCCAGCCCCTGCACCAGGTAGGCGCCACGTTCGCGCCCCGCTGCCGGCGCCTGCTCCAGCCGCGGTGCGCGCTCGAAATACAGGGCCCGCCACAGCGCGAGCGCCGCCTGCGTGCGATATGGCCAGCGCAGGCGGTGCGGCCGGTTCGGCTCGCCGGCGGCCGGGAGGCTGCGCAGGTAGTCGTACATCGCGTCGGCATCGGCGCGTGCCACCACCGTGTAATTGGGATATGGAAACGCGGGCGTCAGCAAGCGGCCGTCGCGCGAGCGGCCGTCGTGCAACGCCTGCCAGAAGTCCTCGCGCGACCACGCGCCCAGGCCCGCTTCGGGGTGGGGCGTCAGATTGGTCGAGTACACGGTGCCGAAGGGCGTTTCGATCGGCCGCCCGCCGGCGAACGGGACGCCGCCGCGCTCCGTGTGGCAGGCCGTGCAGTTGCCGACCCGCACGAGGTAGGCGCCGCGCGCGACGGATTCGGCCGTCGCAGGCCGCCCGGCGGCGGCCCCGTTGTCGGCGACGCGATCCGGCCACGCCCACCAGGCGAGGGCCGCCAGCGCCGCGAGCAGCACCGCCGCAAATGCGATGGACCGGCGTGTCATCGTCGCGGCCTTCCCGCCGGCAGCACTGCACTGCCGCAGGCGATGGAGGGCGGGCGCGGCAGGGAAGCCGCGGGCCTGGCGTCGGCCGGCACCGGCTGGGCGGCCAGCCAGGCCGTCGCCGCCGTGAGGTCCGCGGCCGGCAGTCGCCGCGCGATCTGCGCCATGCAGTCGGGGGCATGCGCCTGCCGCTGCGCGGTGCGCCAGGCGCCCAGCTGGGCGTTGAGGTAGTCGCGCGGAAGTCCCAGGAGGCCGGGGACATTCGGCGCGACGCCGGTCAGGCGCTCGCCGTGGCATTCGGTGCAAGGCGGCAGCCCGGCCGCCGCATCGCCGCGCCGCACCACCGCTTCGCCGCGGTGCAGCAGTGCGGCCGGCGCATTCGCCGGCCGTGGCGGCGGGTACGGCAGGTCGAGGGAGGCGAAGTGACGCGCGATCTCCAGCAGGTAATCGTCCGAGAGCGGATCGAGCAGGCGCGCCATCAGTCCGTAGTGCCGCCGGCCATCGCGGAAGTTCAGCAACTGGTTGTAGAGGTAGCCCGCCGGTTTGCCGGCGATGCGCGGGTAATAGCCGTCGGGCCCGGCGCGCCCTTCCTTCCCATGGCAGGCGCTGCAGGCAAGCATCCGCTGGGCCATGGTGTCCTCGAAGGCGGGGGTGGCGAGGGCGGCGGGCGCGGCCAGCGCCAGCGCGAGGCAAAGCAGGTGTTTCACGACGCGCTGACTATGCCATCGCACGGGCGCCCGCGGGCCAGTCCTACATGGCCTCCGCGGCCTCGCCGCTAGATTTGGAGCCGAGCCACCAACCTGGAGAGCGACGATGACCACCCCGAAGCCGCAACCGCCCGAGGCCGCCGACGAGCAGCAGCGCCAGTCGCCGCCCGGCAACGAGGACCGGGGGACCAACGAGGTCGAGCACGAACCCGATCCCAGCGCCGACCACAAGCCCGACGGGGAGCAGCGCTACGTCAAGCGCAGCCCCTACACGACCGGCAATTACTGATCGCGCTGATGCCGCCAGTCGATGCGCGGCCGGTCGCGCCGCAGCACGAGGTCGGACTGCGCATGGGCGATGCACGGCAGGATCCAGCCCGCGGCCTTTTCCTCCGGCAGCAGGCCCGGCCAGCGGATCTTGTAGCCGACCTCGCCGCTCACCAGCTGGCACATGCAGGTGCGGCAGGTGCCGTTGCGACAGGAACTGGGCAGCTCGATGCCGGCACGCGCCGCGGCGTGCAGCAGCGCCTCGTCGGGCCCGACCGTGAAAGCGTCGCCGCCGTCCTCGAACTGCACCTTGAAAACTGCGGCGGACTCGCGCGCTGCGGCCGGCGCGTCGCGCTCTTCGTGGCTCATGGCCCATCATAATCAGGCCGAAGGAACGAAACTGCCCATGACCAGCTACCAGGTGCGGCCCGCGCAGGCCGCCGACGCAACCCGCATCACCGACGTCCACGCGGCGTCTTCCCACGCCGCCTACGAGGGCCTCGTGCAGGACCAGCCCAAGGTGCCGCCGATCGAGCAGCGCCGCGCCTTCTGGCGCGATGCGATCGAATACGGCGAGCCGCTCTTGCAGGTGGCCGCGGCCGGCGGGCAGGTGGTCGGCTTCGTCGGCTACGACCGCTCGCGCGACCCGAAGTCCAAGCCGACCACCGGCGAGATCTGGGCGCTGTACGTCGAGCCCGGGTCCTGGGGCAAGGGGGCCGGGCTGGCGCTGTGGGATGCCGCCCGCGAGGGGCTGATGGAGGAAGGTTGCACCGAGGTGACGATGTGGATTCCGCTCGTCAACGAACGCGCCCTGCGCTTCGCGGAGCACGCCGGCTTCAAGCGCGAGCTGAACACCGCCAAGACCGCCCCTGTCGGCGGCGTCAAGCTCGAAGAGATCCGCCTGCGGCGCCCATTGAACTGAAGGGGACCTGATGGCATCGAGCCTGCTGGCACTGCTGGACGACATCGCGACCATTCTCGACGACGTGTCCATCCTCTCGAAGGTGGCCGCCAAGAAGACGGCCGGCGTGCTCGGCGACGACCTCGCGCTCAACGCCAACCAGATGGTGGGGCTGAACGCGGAGCGCGAGCTGCCGGTGGTGTGGGCGGTCGCGCGCGGCTCGTTCGTGAACAAGGCGATCCTGGTGCCCGCGGCGCTGGCGATCAGCGCGTTCGCGCCATGGGCGGTGACGCCGCTGCTGATGGTCGGCGGGGCGTTCCTCTGCTACGAGGGTTTCGAGAAGCTGGCGCACAGGTTCCTGCACAGCCGCGCGGAGGACGAAGCGCACCACGAGGAGCTGACGCGGGCGGTGGTGGACCCGCAGGTCGACCTGCGCGCGGTCGAAAAGGACAAGATCAAGGGCGCCGTGCGCACCGACTTCATCCTCTCCGCGGAGATCATCGCGATCACGCTCGGCACGGTGGCGCAGAGCGAGTTCATGGTGCAGGTGGCGGTGCTCACCGCGATCGCCCTGCTGATGACGGTGGGCGTCTATGGCCTGGTGGCCGGCATCGTGAAGCTGGATGACCTGGGCCTGTACCTGAGCCGAAGGACGTCCGCTGCCGCGCGCGCGGTCGGCGGCGGCATCCTGCGCCTCGCGCCCTGGCTGATGAAGGCGCTGTCGATCGCCGGCACCGCCGCCATGTTCCTGGTGGGAGGCGGCATCCTGGTGCACGGTTTTCCGGCGCTCGCCCACGCGATCGAAGCGCTGGCGCACGACATGGCCGCCGGCGTCGGCCTGCTGGTGTCGTCCGTCATGAACGGCCTGGCGGGCGTCGTGGCCGGCGCGATCGTGCTCGGGGTCGTCACGCTGGGACAGCGGCTGGCGGGACGCAAGGCCGCCGCGTGAACCCGCCGGTCCTCGAGTGGACCGAAGGCGGCGCCGCGCATCGTGCCCGCTGGCGCTCGGAAGCGGGCCTGCCGCCGCCGGCGCGCGTGCAGCCAGTCGACGACACCTTGTCCGCGGCGCAGGCCGTGCGCCTGGCCAGCGAAGGCACGGCCATGCTGTGGCGCAGCGACTTCCACAACGCGCGCCAGCTGCTGCAGGCGATCGGCCGCCGCATCGACCAGCGCGCCGCGCGGCCCGGCGCGCGCGCGCCGGCCACGTCCCCGCTGGCAGCGTTCCACCAGCACCGGCAGGCGCAAGGTCAGCGTGCCGGCATCCTGGGCAAGGTGCTGATCGAACTGGATGGCGATTACGGGATCGCGCTGCCGCGGGCGCCGGACCTGCGCCACGCCTGCCGCGAGGCCTGGGGCCCGCCGGACGGCGAGCCTTCGGTGGCGGCGCTGCGCGAGCTGCTGGGCCTGGTCGGGGCGCACGAGTGGCGCAAGAAGGGCGTGGCCATTCCGGCGCTCGGTCCGCCGCCGGACAACCGCATCCATCCCCACTACGGGGTCTTCTCGCCGGTGCGCGGCGAGTACCTGGAACTGGTCGCCGCGGCGCCGCTGCCGGCGACGGACCTCGCGTTCGACGTCGGCACCGGCACCGGCGTGCTGGCGGCGATCCTCGCGCGGCGCGGCGTGCGGCGCGTGGTCGCCACCGACCTCGACCCGCGCGCCCTGGCCTGCGCCCGCGAGAGCGTGTCGCGCCTTGGCCTGCAGTCGCAGGTGGAGGTGGTGGCGGCGGATCTGTTCCCGGACGGTCGCGCCCCGCTGGTCGTGTGCAACCCACCATGGCTGCCGGCGCGTGCCAGCGCCCCGGTCGAGCGCGCGGTCTACGACGAAGACAGCCGGATGCTGCGGAGTTTCCTCGCGGGACTGGCCGACCACCTGCTGCCCGGCGGCGAAGGCTGGCTGGTCATGTCCGACCTGGCCGAGCACCTCGGCCTGCGCGCGCCAGGCGAACTCGCCGGCTGGATCGAGGCCGCCGGCCTGCGCGTGCTGGCGCGCACCCAGGTGCAGCCGCGCCATCCGAAGAGCACCGATCCCGCCGATCCGCTGCACGCAGCGCGGGCGAGGGAGCGCACCTCCCTCTGGCGGCTCGCGGTTCGCTGAGCGCGCGGTCCTACATCGCGGGCCGGTGCGTTCCGCCGTGCGCCGCCGGCGATGCACGGTACGGTGGCGCATGGATTTCTCTCCGGAATGGCTGGACCTGCTCCAATGGCCCGCGATGGTCGCCACCGTGCTGGCCGCATGGCTGGTGGCCTCCAATCAACAGGGCCGGCGCAACGCCGGGTTCTGGGTGTTTCTCGCAAGCAATGTGCTGTGGGGGCTGTGGGGCTGGCACGATGGTGCGTACGCGCTGATCGCGTTGCAGGTGGCGCTCGCCGGGCTCAACGTCCGTGGTGTTTCGAAGACCGAGACCGCCCCGAAGTAGGCATCGTCCGACGCTGTCTCGCGCTGCCGCGGAAGCGACCGCGCAAGCTCTGCAGGTCACCATGGATGCCTGCCACGACTGCCTGGGAGGGCCCCATGGACAACGTTCCCGCACCGATTCCGGCCGCCGCCGCGACCGTGTTCCTTCGCAGCGCCGAGGACGAGGATGTCCCGCTCGGCTGGGAATGCGCGAATCCGGCGCTGCAGATCGAGTCCTGGGGCGCCGACGAGGCCGCCTCTGCCGGCGCTGCTGCCGGGCTCGTTATCGAATCGTGACAGCAAGTGTCCTACAGACGGGGTCTGGAATGGCCCACTTCCGACGGCTGGGGCGCCCCCTAATCTGCGTGGCAGTCGGCTGGGAGGCCGGCTTCTTCCAAGCACGCCCTTCGGGGTTCTCATTCAAGGAGTAAAGATGATCACCACCAAGCAGACGCTGACCGCGCTGGCCGCGGCCGCCGCCATGGCACTGGGCGGCATCGCCGTCGCGCAGACCTCTGGTTCCTCGGGCACGGCGGGTTCCGGCTCGACCAGCGCCACGACCAACCCCAACGACACCAGCAGCACCAGCAGCACGACGGGCGCGAGCGGCACCACCGGCTCGAGCGGCAGCACGATGGGCGCGAGCGGCACCACCGGATCGGGCAGCAGCACGATGGGCGCCAGCGGCACCGGCTCGACCGACACCAGCACCTCGGGTTCCACCAGCATGGGCTCCAGCAGCAACACGACGACCGGCGGCGGCATGGACTCCGGCCGCACGCGCGCTGACCGGAACTGAACCGGACCTGCTCCTGTCCATCGGGCCGCGCGCCCGATGGGCCTTTTCGCAAGCCTGATCGATGAACCGACCGCACCACACTGCAGCACCACGGTCCGAATTCGCCGACGCCTTGCGCAAGGGCCTCCTCATCGGGGCTGCCGTTCTCACGGTGGTGTTGCCGCCTGTGCTTACGGTGAGCCCGCCTGCCAAGGCCCCGCAGGCGGCGGTGCGGCCCGCGCCGACCGCCCCCGTGCCGGCGGTGCGCAGCAAGCGCCTGGCCGATTTCGCCGGCGCGAAGCCATCGCAAGACGTGCGCCGCATGGCCCACTGGGTGGTGCAGTCCGGCGATCACCGCCGGATGGCCTTCGTCATCGTCGACAAGAAGGAAGCGAAGGTCTATGCGTTCGATCCGCGCGGCCGGCTGCAGGCCGCGGTCCCCGCCTTGCTCGGTTCGGCGCGTGGCGACCACACGGTGCCCGGCATCGGCGACAAGCCGGTCGCGCAGGTGCTGCCCGAGGAGCGGACGACGCCGGCCGGCCGCTTCGTCGCCGAAATGGGGATGAGCAGCAGTCGCGGCGAGGACGTGGTGTGGGTCGACTACGACGCAGCGGTATCCATGCATCGGGTGATCAAGGTCCCGGAGCGGCTGCAGGCCCTGTCTTCGCCCTCCAACGACGACAACCGCATGTCGTACGGCTGCATCAACCTGCCCGCCGGCTTCTTCGAGGACGTCCTGCGGCCGCTGGTGAAGGGTAGCGGCGCCGTCATCTACGTCCTGCCCGAAACGCGCCCGCTGCAGGAAGTCTTCGCTTCCTTCCACGACGTCGCGGCGCCGCTGAAGGTCGCGCACAGCAAGGCCGAGGCGAGCGCACCCTGACGCCGGCGCCGGCGGACAACCGGGCCTCGTGGGGCTGGGTCGTCATGCCGGTGCGGTTCTACCTTGTGGTGGTGCGGCTGCCGCCGGTGCCGCGGCAGCCCGCCGGAAAAAGTGCAGCCGGGCCGCTGGACAATGGCCTTGCGTTTCGCACGGGGTGCGGAAGCTCGATCCCTGTCGTTGTAGCGCGGAGCCCGGCCGGCGCTGCCAGTGTCCTTCGATCACGTGGCAGCGGCGCGCAAGTCGGCCGCTCGAGGCGGTGTAGGCACATTCCGGCAGCGCGGGCCAGCGCGCGCCGCCCCGCGGCCGCATGCCTCATCCATGGGAAGGTGGCTCCTTCCGGGGCTGGCGTCGGTCAAGGGCGGCACGGCGCGCCGCCGTCGTCCGACATGCAATGGCGGCTGGACCTGACGCTTCGCGGCTGGCCGAGCACTAGGCTTGCATCCAGCTGGCCAGGAAAAGGCCGGCCTCTCAACTCAGTCCAATTTCAAGGAGCGTTCGTCATGAGTCTGTTCACGAAAATCGCAGGCGTTGCAGCCGGTGTGTCCACGGTCGCCGTTCTGGGCGTCGCCATCGCACAGGGCCAGCCGCCCAACCCGCTGATTCCCAACCACGCCATCGGCGCCGGCCAGCAAAGCACCCACGTCACGCCGATGGGCGAGACCGGCGTGCTGACCTGGATGGGCGAAACCCGCACGGCCACGCTGACGAAGGAGCCCGAGCCCGTGGCGGCCGCTCCGGCGCCCGCGCCCGAACCGGTTGCCGCCGCTCCGGCGCCCGCGCCCGAGCCGGTCGCCGCCGCGCCGGCTCCGGAACCGGCGACGTCGACCATGGGCGCGGCACCGGCCGAACCCGAGCCGACGCGCGTCGCGCGCGCCGACCGCAACTAAGCGGACGCAGGAATGAGAAAGGCCGGTGGCAGCGTGCCCCCGGCCTTTTGCTTTTGCTCGCGGCGATCAGCGGTTGCCCGACTTCTGCCGCCCGATGCGCTGCAGGATCAGCTCGCGGGTGGCCCGCACTTCGGCGGCGAAGGGATGGGCCGGGTCGGCGACCTGGTCGATCAGCGCCAGTGCTTCCTGCTGGCGCCCCAGGTCGGACAGCGCCTGTGCGAGATTGTTGGCCACCACGGCCGATTGGGGGTGCTTGCGTCTGGCGGCGCGCAGGACCGCGACGCTCTCGGCAATGGCGCCGCGCGCATGGTGCTGGTTGGCCAGGCCCACCGCGGCCGGCAGGCTGTCCGGCCAGCGCTTGAGGGTCGCGGCATAGGCGCGCGTGAGCGGCTCGCCTTGCTCGCTGCGGGCAAACGCGAGCACGGCCGCCAGCCACCCCTGTTCGGTTGCCGTGACGGGGATCCGGTCGGGCGCCGTGACCACCATCGCCCAGTACCCGCTCTTCATCCAGGTGCGCTCGAAGGCCGTGAACGGCATCGCCTGCCGGCGCTCGGTGCCGGAGCGCAGCCACACCGTGCCTGACGGATAGTCGAAGCCGTTGACGACGGCGTAATGCCATTTGGGCACGAGCGGCAGGTAGCCGATCTCCTGCAGCACCACGACCGGATTGCCGGACGCCACCTCTCGCAACAGGTCGCCGTAGCGGGGCGCCAGCGGATACGAGATGCGGGCGTGGCGGCGCGGGGTGGCCACCATTTCGGCCTGCAGGCTGCCGTGGCGCGAAGGCAGGTACACCTCGCGCACCAGCGGCTCGGGCGCGATCGCGACGCCGCTGTGGACGAGCACCGTCGCGAGGGCGGCCGGGCCGCACTGGTATTCGTCCTGCGGAAAGAAGGGAACGCCAGTGAGCTCGACGCTCTGCGGCACGCCCGCGGGCCAGTCGGTGCGCAGCGCGATCGTCTGCGGCACCAGTTGCGCGCACCCGGCGGCCAGGGCCAGCAGCAGCGCGCCGGCCAGGCGCGCCGTGCTGCGCGCGATCGCGCGCCCGCTCATGCGGCGCGTGTCACTTGCGGAAGGCGAAGTACCAGACCAGGCCAGCCACCAGGATCAGGGTGAGCCAGCCGCCGGTGTCCAGCCCCGCACCGGCAGGTGCCGTCTGCATGTCGCGGGCGAGGCTCTGCACCTCCTGGTCGGTCATGGCGGCGACACGCGCGCGCGCCAGTTCGGGGTCTATGCCCTGCGACTGCAACTGCGCCGCGGTCTCGGCGCGGCCGAGCACTGTGAGTACCATGCCGCGGTCGGCGCTGGCCGTGCCGGACAGCGCCTGGTCCGCGCCGATCATGCCCGCGCTCGCGGTCTGGAACGAAAACGCCAGCAACGAAACGACCAGGGCGCGGCAAGTCATCTTCTTCATCGTGGTTCTCATGTTCAGCTCCTTGAGGGAGGGTTACGGACGGGCGCCGGCCGGCGACCCCGCCGCGGCGCCGGGCCAATATACGCGTGCCGCCCTCCTTTGTGTGTGCCACCTGTCCGCGTTGCGCCGCCGGGGCGACGATGCCTCACACACTGGCACAAAAAAGGGCAGCGCGCGGCGCCGACGGTTGGGCTGGAACAGGTCCTACACCGCGCCTGCCGAGGGTGTCGCCAAATGCCTGCTCGAGCAACGGAGCCCACCTCATGAACAAGCTGCTGGCCATCGCAAGCGTGGTCGCCATGATGTCCGCGTGCAGCGGACTGTCTCCCAACGCCGGCGGCAACCCGTCCGGCGCGAGCGTCGCCGCGCTGCTCGGCTACCACGGGCCGGTCGAGCGCTCCCGGGCCCTGGACAGCAACTGAGCGCGTCTCAGCGCGCCGGCGGCGGCGAACTCGGGCAGCCCTTGCAGCTGGCACATTCGCTGCAGCCGCCGGCGCGCTCCAGCCTGGCCTGGATGGCACGTGCGTGTTCCTGCGCCAGCCCGGCACGAGAGGCGCGCCGGGCGAGCCGGGCCGCGCCGGCGCGGCGCCAGGAAGCCGGCATCAGCACCCAGGCGCTGTAGGCCAGCGCGGCAGCGACGATGAAGGCGGCGATCAGCAACTGGGTCATGGTGAGTTCCAGGGGTATCGTTCACGCGCCGACGGCCAGCGCGATGCGGTAGGTCAGGAACGACGCCACCCACGCGAGGCCGAAGAGGTAGCCGGCCATCAGGAGCGGATAGCGCCAGGAGTTGGTCTCGCGCCTGACGACCGCGAGCGTCGAGATGCACTGTGGCGCGAACACGTACCAGGCGAGCAGCGACAACGCGGTGGCGAGCGGCCAGCTGCCGGCGATCACCGGGCCGAGCTGGTCGGCCACCGCGTCGCCGGTGGCGGAGAGGGCATACACGGTGCCCAGCGCTGCCACCGCGATCTCGCGCGCGGCGAGGCCAGGGATCAGCGCGATGCAGATCTGCCAGTTGAAGCCGATCGGCCGGAACAGCGGCTCGAGCGCCGAGCCGAGGATGCCCGCGATGCTGTACTGGATGGCCGCGCCGGACGCGCCGGCCGGCGGCGCCGGGAAGCTGGAGATGAACCAGACGAGGACCATCAGCGCCAGGATGATCGTGCCAACGCGCCTGATGAAGATGCCGGCGCGTTCCGCGAGGCCCCGCGCGAGGCTGCGCAGGCGCGGGATCCGGTACGCGGGCAGTTCCATCAGCAGCGGCGCGGCTCCTTCCTGGCGGCGCAGGTGCTTGAAGGCCCACGCGACCGCCATGGCCGCCACGATGCCCGCGACGTACAGGGCGAACAGCACCATGCCTTGCAGGTTGAACAGCCCCGCCACCTGCCGCTCGGGCACGAACGCCCCGATCAGCAACGCATAGACCGGCAGCCGTGCCGAACAGGTCATCAGCGGCGCGACCATGATCGTCGCCAGCCGGTCGCGCCAGCTCGTGATGCTGCGGGTGGCCATCACGCCCGGCACGGCGCAGGCGAAGCTGGACAGCAGGGGGATGAACGAGCGCCCCGACAGGCCGGCCACCGCCATCACGCGATCCAGCAGGAAGGCAGCCCGCGGCAGGTAGCCGGAGTCCTCCAGGGCCAGGATGAACAGGAACAGGATCAGGATCTGCGGCAGGAACACCAGGACGCTGCCGACACCCGCGACGACGCCGTCGACCAGCAGGCTGCGCAGCACGCCGGGCGGCATCGCATCCTGCAACAGGGCGCCGGCGTGCTGCATGCCTTGCTCGAGCGCGTCCATCGGCAGCTGCGCCCAGCCGAAGACCGCCTGGAACATCAGGAACAGGATCGCCGCCAGGATCGGCACGCCCCAGAACGGATGCAGGACGACCCGGTCGATGGCGTCGTCCAGGCGCGTGTCCACCTCAGGCTCGCGCACGGCGGCCTGCAGGATGCGTCGCACCTGTTGCTGCGTCTGCACGACTTCCGCGACGCTGGGCGGCGTCCAGTCGCCCGGCACCGGGCGCTGGTCGCGGATGCAGGCGTCCAGGTGCGCCACCAGCGCCCGCGCGCCGTCGTCGTGCACACCGACCGTCTCCACCACCGGCATCCCCAGTTCCCGCTCGAGCGCCTGCCGGTCGATGACGATGCCGCGACGGCGCGCGAGGTCGCTCATGTTCAGCGCGACGACGATCGGAACCCCGAGGCGGCGTGCTTCCAGCACCAGCCGCAGGTTCAGGCGCAGGTTGGTCGCGTCGGTGACGCAGACCAGCAGTTCCGGCCGCTCCACGTCCGAGCGCAGGCCGGTCACGACGTCGCGCGTCAGCGCCTCGTCGGGGCTCAGCGGGCTCAGGCTGTAGGCGCCCGGCAGGTCCAGCACCCGCACCAGCCGTCCCGAGGGCGTGCGCATCAGGCCTTCCTTGCGTTCCACCGTGACCCCGGCGTAGTTCGCCACCTTCTGGCGGCTGCCGGTGAGCAGGTTGAAGAGGGCGGTCTTGCCGCAGTTGGGATTGCCCAGCAGGGCCACTCTCAGGTGCAGGGCGGCGTCCATCAACGCGTCTCCACCTGCACGAACGCCGCCTCGAAGCGGCGCAGGGCGAAGGTGCTGCGGCCCACCCGCACCGCGATCGGCTCGGCGCCGGGCGCGCGCGCCATCACCCGCACGGCCTCGCCAGGCAGGAATCCGATCTCGGCCAGCCGCCGCACCAGCGGCTCGTCTTGCGGGGTCGAGGGCGGCAGCACGGCAGCCACCGTCCCGGCAATGCCGGGGCGCAGGCTGCTCAGTGGAGTGGGGGGCATCTCATTCCTTCCTCGGCCGCCAGTCAGGCAAGCCGCGGGAATGAGAATAGTTCTAAGTTAGATTGGAAATGTTGACCCCGATCAAACCGGGCCTTCTGGACGGCGTAGCTCAGCCCAGCAGGCTCTCCGACCGGCGGATGCTCTCCCGGTCGCGGTGCTGATGGCGGTCGAGCTTGCCCAGGATGTGGTCGATCGCGCGTACCAGTTTCGTCGCCGCGCCGCGGATCGCCTCATCCATGGTCTGACCGCGGTGGTTCACCGCCACCGGCTCGTGGCCGGTCAGCCGGGCTTCGAGCATGCAGCGCATGTCGTCCGAGCCGCCCTTGCCGCGGTTCTCGTCGGTGAGCTGCACTTCGACGCGGGTGAGTTCCTGGCGGAACCGGGCCAGTTCCCCGTTGAGAAATTCGTTGGCCCAGCGCTCGAGGGATTCCTTGTTCTGGACGCCGTTGCCGGTGTTCACTTGCACTTGCATGTCAAGTTCCTTTCTTTGCTCGACTTCCAGTGTGCGGGCCCACCCGGCACCGTTGTGTAGGAGAGCGCCCCTGATCGCCTTCGGACGGCCCGGGCGAGCCGGCGCGGCCGCCTGTATGCTGCGCGTTTGCCTGCGGAGGATCAATGGCTGGCCTTGAAGCGATCGAGATGAACACGGCTGCCGAGCCGGTGGCCACCGTCGTCGTCCTGCACGGGCTGGGTGCGGACGGCAACGACTTCGTGCCGGTCGTCCGGGCGCTGGACCTCACGGCGGTCGGTCCCGTGCGCTTCCTGTTGCCCCATGCGCCGGTCATTCCGGTGACGATCAATAACGGCTATCGCATGCGCGCCTGGTACGACATCCTCGGCATGGAACTGGTGCGGCGCGAGGACGAGGCCGGACTGCGCCGCTCGCGCGACGACATCGAGGCGCTGCTCGCGCGCGAGCACGAGCGCGGCATGCCGGCCGGGCGCATCGTGCTCGCCGGCTTCTCGCAAGGGTGCGCCATGGCGCTGCTTACCGGGCTGCGGCACGGGCGGCGGCTCGCGGGCATCGCGGGCCTGTCGGGCTACCTGCCGCTGGCGCAGCACACCGCTGCCGAGCGCAGCGACGCGAACGCGCTGACGCCGATCTTCATGGCCCACGGCCTGCAGGACGAAGTGGTCGCGATCGAGCGCGGGCGGGCTTCGCGCGACCTGCTTGGCCAGCAGGGCCACCAGGTGGAATGGCACGAATACCCGATGGGCCACTCGGTGAGCCTGGACGAGATCGCCGACTTCAACCGCTGGCTGCTGGACGTGCTCGCCCGTCCGTGAGCCGGCCCCCGTGGGGCCATTTCGCAGGCGACGGACGGCCGTGAGAAGATTGGCGGCCGCCCCGCGTTTGGCCTCCCGGCAGCATGCATTCGGCGGCCGTGCTAACTTCGTCCACCACTGAAAAGACCCCGCGCCCGACATGAGCAACCTCCAGGCCCGCCTCGCCGCGCTCCAGCCCGAGCGCCTCAAGGGCATGCGTCGGGGCATCGAGAAGGAAAGCCTGCGCGCGAGCCTCGACGGCAGCCTGGCGCTGACCCCGCATCCGAAGGCGCTGGGATCGGCGCTGACGCATCCGCACATCACCACCGACTACAGCGAGTCCCAGCTGGAGCTGATCACGGGCGTCCATGCCACGCCCGAGACCTGCCTCGAGGAGCTGATGCAGATCCACCAGTTCACCTACCGCGCGCTGAGCGAGGAGGAGATGCTGTGGGTCTCGAGCATGCCGTGCAACCTCCCGGCCGACGAGAACATCCCGATCGGCCGCTACGGGTCGTCGAACGTCGGGCGTGCCAAGAGCGTGTACCGCATGGGCCTGGCGCACCGCTACGGGCGCCGCATGCAGACGATCTGCGGCATCCACTACAACTGGTCGCTGCCCGACGTGTCGAGCGAGCAGTACTTCGCCCTGATCCGCAACTTCCGGCGCCACGCCTTCCTGCTGCTGTACCTCTTCGGCGCGTCGCCGGCGGTCTGCTCGGGCTTCGTCGCCGGCCGCGAGCACGGGCTGCAGCCGCTCGGTCCGGGCACGCTGCACATGCCGCACGGCACCTCCCTGCGCATGGGCCGGCTCGGCTACCAGAGCGCGGCCCAGGCCAGCCTGGCCGTCAGCTACAACGGGCTCGACGGCTACGCGGCCTCGCTGCACGAGGCGCTCACGAGGCCCTATCCGGCCTATGAGGCGGTGGGTATCGTCAATCCCGGCGGCGAATACAACCAGCTGGCCACCAGCCTGCTGCAGATCGAGAACGAGTTCTACGGGACGATCCGGCCCAAGCGCGTGATCCGCCGCGGCGAACGACCGCTGCATGCGCTGCGCGAGCGCGGCGTCGAATACGTCGAGGTACGGCTGCTCGATCTCAACCCGTTCGTCCCGGTCGGCATCACGGCCCAGACGCTGCGCTTCCTGGACGTGTTCCTGCTGCACTGCCTGCTCTCGGACAGCCCGCCGGACACGCCGCAGGAGATCGCGGCGCTCGGGCGCAACCAGCACCAGACCGCCGCGTTCGGGCGGCAGCCGGGGCTGTTGCTGGAGCGGGGCCAGGGCGAGGTCGCGCTGGTCGACTGGGGCGGCGAATTGATGGAGTCGTTCGCGCCGGTGGCGGCCGTGCTCGACGCCACGCATCGGACGAGCGACTACACCGACGCACTGCGCAGCGCCCAGACTCTCCTGCACAGCCCGGAGCTGCTGCCGTCGGCGCGCGTGCTCGCCGTGATGGAGCGCGATTTCGGCAACTCGTTCACCGCGTTCGGCTGCGCCCAGTCCCAGCAGGCGCGGGGCAAGCTGCTGTCGCTGCCGTTCGGCGCGGCGCTGCAGTCGAGGTTCGCGGCGGAGAGCGAGCAGTCGGTGCGCGACCAGCGCGAGATCGAGGCCGCGGACCGCGTGCCGTTCGAGACTTTCCGGCAGCAGTACGTGTCCGCCGAGCTGCTCGATCCGGCGGCCAACGCCAGCGCGCCTGCCCTCGCCGCGGTCTGAGCGGCTGGCGGCGCCAAAGTCCGTAGTCCCGGCGGGAAAACCCGTGGCGCGGTAGAATACCCACTTCGATTGCGCAGGTGATCCGAAGCGCCGGGCGGCCGCCAAGCCGCCTCGGGGCGCGCCGGGTTTCCATCGTGCACGCGTCTTCGCCGGGCCTCGCAGGTCCGTGCGCCGGCCACGACGGCCGGCGCGTTCCGGACGCAGTCCCGGCCTCGAGCGCGAGGCAATGCCACCGGGGTTCGATGGTCGCCAGCCTGCCGCACGGGGGCTGGCACTCGCGGCGTGCGCAGGCCCACACTTTCAGGAGGAAGACTCAGCATGGCCAAGGAAGAATTGATCGAGATGCGAGGCCACGTGGACGAAGTGCTGCCGGACTCGCGCTACCGCGTGACCCTGGAGAACGGACACCAGGTGATCTGCTACTCGGGCGGCAAGATGCGCAAGCACCACATCCGCATCATCGCGGGCGACAACGTCTCCCTGGAGATGTCGCCCTACGACCTGACGAAGGGCCGGATCACGTTCCGCCACCTGGCGGGCCGAAACGGCCCGCCGCCCAGCCGGTAGTGAACCGGCGGTTGCAGCCTTGGCTCGAGGCGCAGCCGGCGACGCAGGACCGCAAGGGGGCCCGGCCTCCATTTCCTGCGCTGCCGCTGCGCCTTTTGCATGGAAAAGGCAACGGCTGAGCCAGGAGCGCGGCGTTGTCCTACACGGCCCGGTCGGCGCGGCGCAGAATCTTGCCGTTGAGTACCGACACACTACCGGAGCGACCATGCGCAACTTCCCGACCTTCCCCCGACTGATTGCCCTCGCGCTCGCGTGCGCCTTCGCGGCGGGTCCCGTGCTGGCGAAGGACAAGGAGGGCGACGGCCCCGGCCAGGGCCAGGGACGCGGACAGGGCAAGCACGCCGAGAAGCAGCGCGAGAAGGCCGAGAAGCGCCGGGACAAGGAGCAGAAGCAGGCCGACAAGCGCGACGACAAGGAGCGCAGGCACGCCGGGAAACGCCGGGTGGAAGACGTCCCGGTGGGCGGCTACTTCAGCGACCGCCACCGCAGCTACGCGCGGGAGTACTACACCGAACGCTATTCCAACGCGAAGGCATGCCCGCCCGGGCTCGCCAAGAAGAACAACGGTTGCATGCCACCCGGGCAGGCGCGCAAGCTGGTGCCGGGGCAGCCGGTGCCGGCCGGCGTGACGCTGTACCCGGTGCCCCAGCCGGTGATCGTCCAGCTGCCGCCGCCGCCCTACGGCTACCGCTACGCGCGGGTGGGCAACGACATCGTGCTGGTGCGCAACGAGAACCAGCTGATCGTCGACATCATCGTCGGCCTGCTGAACCCGTAGGGACCGAGGGCCGGCGGGCGGCGAGCGGCTACTTCGTCTTGGCGATCTTGCCGCGCGGGATCACGGCGGTGGTCGGCGGCATCGGCCGGTCCGAGGTGGCCGGCTTGGGCGGGGTGCTGTCCTTCTTGGGTTTCTTGGTCATCTTGTTGCTGCGCTGTTCGCCCTTGGGCATATGGCCTCCGCCGTCGTCGTGAATGTGCGGTGATGGTACGTCACTTGCCGCGCCGGCGACATGCCGGCGGCGCGACGCCCGCGGCGCGTCCGCCCCGGCTTCGGTACAGTCGCAGCCCATGCGACAACCCATTGCCCCCATTTCCGAACAGCCGCTGCTGGAGGTCGTGCCGCGCGACCTGTCGGCCTACCGCGCCGGCAACACCGGCATCCCCTACGTGCACCGCTTCGAGTCGGGCCGCCCCGGGCCGCACGTGCTGGTCAACGCGCTGACCCACGGCAACGAGCTGTGCGGAATGGTCGCGGCGACGCACCTGCTGGACGGCGGCGTGCGGCCGGCGGCCGGCACGCTCACGGTGAGCTTCGCCAACGTCGCCGCCTACGAGTCGTTCGACCGCGACAAGCCGTTCGACAGCCGCCAGCTGGTGCACAACTTCAATCGCGTGTGGTCGCCGGAATGGCTGGACGGCAGCGAGGACAGCCCCGAACTGCGCCGGGCGCGCGAGCTGCGCCCGGTGGTGGCCGCGGCCGACCACATCCTCGACCTTCATTCCACCTCGCAGCCGGTGCAGCCTTTCTGGGTCTATCCCGCGTTCGAGCGGAACGCGGCCGCGGCGCTGGCCATCGGCCGCCCGTCGGTGCACCTGGTCATGCCCAGCGGGTTGGGCAGCGGCACCCCGGTGATCCAGCATGGCCGCCATGGCGAGCCCGGCGGCGGCGGGGTGGCCCTGGTCGCCGAGTGCGGGCAGCACTTCCTGCAGGCGACGGCCGACCTTGCCGTCGAGGTCACGCTGGATTTCCTGGCTCACTTCGGGCTGATCCAGCGCGACGTGAGGCCGCGCCAGGCGCAGCGCCGCTTCGAGCTGCTGCAGACCGTCATGATCCGGACGCCGGAGTTCCGCTTCGCACGGCCCGTGGTCGGTTTCGAGGAGTTCGGCGAGGGGGAGCTGATCGCGACCGACGGTCCCGCCGAGATCCGTTCGCCCTGCGACCGCTGCACCATCTTCATGCCGGCCCGCGCCGCCACCGTCGGGCGCGAGGCGGTCTACCTGACGCGCCCGCTCTGAGGCAGGCGCCGCCACCGGCTCACGGCCGTTGCATCGCGGCCGGCGCGCAAGGCAGCAGGAAGCAGATGCGCACCCGCTGGCCGGCCGACGGCTCGGCCCAGATGCTCCCGCCGTGCGCCTCCACGATGGCGCGGCAGATCGCCAGGCCGAGGCCGGCGCCGCGCAGGTCGCCCCGGCCGGCCTGCCAGAACGGCTGGAACATCGCCTCGAGCTCCCTGGCGGGCAGCTCGGGGCCGCTGTTGGCGATGCAGTAGCGCACGCCTGCCGACAGCGCCTCCGCGCCCAGGATCACCTTGCCCCCGCGTCTGGTGAACTTGCAGGCGTTGTCCAGCAGGTTGGCGAAGACACGCAGGATGCGGTCGGAGTCGACGTGGACGGCCGGCAGCTCGCCGTGGGCGTGGATTTCGAAATCGATGCCTTCGCGCGCCAGCAGCGGCCGTGCCGCCCGGGCCGCCTTCTCCAGCAAGGCAGTGGCCCTGGCCGGCACCAGCTTGAGCGTGGCGCCGCCGGAGCGCACCACGGCCACCGACAGCAGGTCGCTCACCAGCGCCGACATCTGGCGCGCGATCTCCATCATGTTGTCGGCCATGGCGCGCACGGGCTCGCCGCCGGGAAGCTTGTGCGCCTTGAGCGCCACCGTGGCGGCCAGCGTCGTGATCGCGCTCAGCGGGCTGCGCAGGTCGTGCGTGACCAGCGCCAGGATCTCCTCGCGGTCGCGCACCGCCGCGCGCAGCTGTTCCTGCGTCTGGTGCAGGGCCGTGACATCCTCGTTCACGGCGATTGCGCCGGTGATCTCGCCCGAGTCGGAGCGGATCGGGCCGGCCCAGTTGATCACGGTCTTCATCGATCCGTCGAAGCACTGGATGCGGACCAGGTCGCGCGTGGAGGTCTCCCCGTCGCGCAGCGCGCGCGGGATGCCCCACTCCTCGGGCAGCAGCGGCTTGCCGGTGTCCACCCGCCATCCCATCTGGCGCCCGTAGTGCTCCGGGCCCATGTCGCCGCCGCCCTGCCAGATCCGGTGGCCGGCCGGATTGCCGCGCGTGATGCGCCCTTCGCGGTCGGCGATCCACAGCCCGACCGGCAGCAGGTCGAACACGGTGCGGAACAGCTCCTCGCTGGCCCGCAGGCGCTCCTGGGCCGCGTGCAGCGCCGTGATGTCCTCGTTGAGGACGATCCCGCCGGTGATCCGCCCGTCCTCGCCGCGCAGCGGCGCCGCCGAGTGGATGATGGTCTTGTGGCTGCCGTCGAAGCAGCGGATGCGCACCAGTTCGCCGATGCAGGTCTCGCCGTTGCGGATGGCGCGCGCCATCGCCCATTCGTCCGGCGCGATCGGCTTGCCCGTGTCCACGAACCAGCCCTGGAACTCGCCGAACTGCTCCGGCCCGACATGCGGTGCGCCGCACCAGATGCGCTCCGCGGCGGGATTGTGGCCGACGATCCGCCCCGACGCGTCGGCGATCCAGATCCCCACCGGGAGCAGGTCGAACACGCTCTTGAGGAGCTGCTCGTTGTCGTGCACCTGCCGCTCCAGGCGCATGCGTTCGCTCATGTCCTGGAACACGCCGACGCCGCCGATGGTGCGGCGGCCGGCGTCGGTGATCGGCGCGGCGCTGGCGAGCACCGGCAGCTCGAACCCGTCGGGGCGCCGGACGATGAACTCCTCGGCGATCACGGTCTCCCCGCGCAGGGCCCGCGCCGACATCAGCTGGTCGGGCGGGACCGGCCTGCCATCGGCGAAGAAGATCCGGTCCGCGTACTGGGCGCTGCCCGCCGCGGGCGCCACCGCCATGCCGATCAGCTCCTCGCAGCGCCGGTTGGCCACGATGCTGCCGTCCGGCTGGTACAGCATCACCGCAAGCGGCAAGGTGTCCACCAGCGTCTGCAGCTGGCGGCGGTCGGCATCGACCTGCTGGAACAGCGCTTCGCGCTCTGCCTGCAGCGCCCGGCGCTCCGAGATGTCACGGACGAAGCCCTGCCACTGGCCGTCCGGGAGGATGCGCGCGGTCACCTCGACGGGCAGCAGGCTCCCGTCCTTGCGGCGCAGCGTCCAGTCGGTCGCGCCGGTGGTGCCTTCGATCATCGCGGCGCGGGCGCGGTCCAGCCGGCCGAGGTCGGTGTCGGGGACCGCTTGCTGGATGCGCTGCCGCATCAGCTCGTCGCGCGTGTAGCCGAGCATCGCGCACCCCGCGTCGTTGACGTACAGGTAGCTGCCCGCGGCGTCCGCCACGAAGATGCCGTCGGGCGCATGGTCGATCAGGGCGTGCAGGGCGGCGGCCCCGAGGAGGTGGTGACGCCCGGCTTCCGCAACGCTCTCGCTCACGCTGTGCTCCCGCCTGTGGATGCCCGTATTCTTCGTCTGCCCACCCGCTCCCACAGTGACCCGCGTCAACAGGAGGCGGCCTCTCACATTCGGTTGCACGCCCCGCGTGCGCGAGCGGTCCCGCCACGCATGACATCCGTCAACGACAGCGCCGCCGCCGGCCGCTATCGTCGCAGCGCACCATGAGCCAGCCTGTCGCCATCGTCCCGCCCGCCAGCGAACCCACCGCCCGCCATCGCCCCTACGAGGACCTGCAGGCGCTGGCCACCGGCACGCTGTTCGTGGCCCTGGGCGTGATCATGTTCAACCAGGCGGGCCTCCTGACGGGCGGCACCGTGGGGCTGGCGTTGCTGGCCCACTATGCCAGCGGCATCGATTTCGGGCCCGCCTACTTCCTGGTGAACCTGCCGTTCTACGTCCTCGCGTGGACGCGGATGGGCGCGGCGTTCACGTTCAAGACCTTCGCGGCGGTGGGACTGCTGGCGCTGATGGCGCATTACCTGCCGCTCGGCCTGGCGTTCCGGCACCTCTCGCCGGTGCTCGCCGCCGTCCTGGGCGGGCTGCTGTGCGGCACCGGCATGCTGATCCTGTTCCGGCACCGGGCCAGCCTGGGCGGCCTCAACACGCTGGTGCTGTTCCTGCAGGAGCGGCTCGGCTGGCGCGCCGGCAAGGTGCAGATGCTGCTGGACGGCCTGATCCTGCTCGCGGCGCTGTTCGTGGCCGACCTGCCGCGGGTGGCGCTGTCCGTGCTCGGCGCTGTGGTGCTGAACCTGACGCTGGCGATCAACCACAAGCCCGGGCGGTACCTGGCCGTGTGACCAGTGAAAACGGGCGCCGCGGCGCCCGTTCCAGCGTCGCCGGCGACGCCTTACTTCGCCGGCATCTTCAGCTTCTTGTCCAGGAAGTCGTTGGTGAACATCGTGGCCGGATCGAACGCCTTGTCCACGCCGATCAGCGACGACACCAGTTCGTAGTCGGCCTTCACCCGCGCCGGGTCGAACGCGCCGAGCGCGGTCGTGTCGTCGCGCATCAGCGTCTTGATGCGCTCCCACTGGTCGCGCTGGTTGTCGGGATTGAGGCCGCTGACCGCGGCCGTGAGCGCCTGCAGGCAAGGATTGAAGTCCTTCACGCAGGCTTCGTAGGCGCGCTGCGTGATCGAGGTGAACTTGGCCACACGCTCCTTGTTGGCCTGAAGGAACGCGTTGTTCACGATGATCGAGTTGCCGTACGGGTTGACGCCGATCTCGCGCCACGGCTGGAAGCCGAGGTCGGCCCCGAACTCCCTGGCCTTCAGGTCGTGCTCGTTGTAGAAGTCGCTGATGATGTCCACCGACTTGGACTTCAGCGCGGCGACCTTGGCCGGCGGGCTGATGTTGACGAAGTTGACCGAGGCCGGGTCGATGCCGACCTTTTTCGCGAACGCCGGCCACATGATGCGCGCCGCGTCGCCGGGCGGGTTGCCGACCTTCTTGCCGACGAAGTCCTTCGGGCCCTTGATGCCCGACGACTTGAGCCAGTAGAAGCCCTGCGGGCTGTTGGCGTAGATCACCATCACGGCGGTGATGTTCGCGCCCTTGCCCCTGGCCTGCATCGACGTGGCGAGGTCCGAGATGCCGAGGTCCGCGCCGCCGGAGCCGACCCGCTGCGCCGACACGGCCGACCCTTTCCCGGCCTCGATGTTGACGTCGAGCCCGGCCTGCGAATACCAGCCCTTGGCCTTGGCGAAGTAGATCGGCGAGTGGTCGGCCGTCGGCGTCCAGTTCAGCATCAGGTTGATCGACTCCGCGGCGCCGGCGGGGGCGGCGGCCAGCATCGCGGCGGCGCCCAGCGCCGACAGCAGGTGTTTCATGGTGAATCGCTCCGGGAAGATGGAAGGTGAGGTGTCTCTGATAGTATCAACTGGCTGGTTGACAGGCAACCAGTCCGACCCGCACTCCACCGTGACCAAGACCGCGCGCTCCCCATCGCCCGTCCGCGCCGCGCCGGCGCCGCGGCGCGACCCCGCCGCCAGCCGCGAGGCGCTGATGACGGCGGCCGTCGCGCAGTTCGCGCGCAAGGGCTTCGAAGGGGCGCGGGTGGACGAGATCGCCGCCGGCGCCGGCCTCAACAAGCAGCTGGTCTACCACTACTTCGGCAGCAAGCAGGGCCTGTACCTGGCCGCGCTCGAATCGGTGTACGTGCAGATCCGCGAGAAGGAGCGGCGCCTGTCGCTCGGCGAGCTCGACCCGGTGGAGGCGATGGCGCAACTGGTGGGCTTTTCGTTCGACTACCTGCTGGAGCACCCGGAGTTCATCGCGCTGCTGGCCGACGAGAACCGCAACAAGGGCGAGCACATCCTGGGATCGGAAAAGCTGCGCCGGATGCACACGCCGTTCCTCGACATGCTCGATGCCACGCTCGCCAAGGGGGTGGAGCAGGGGGTTTTTCGCGCCGACTTCGACGCCGTCAACGTGTACATCTCGATGGCCGGCATCTCGTACTTCTTCTTCTCCAACAACCACACGCTGTCGGCGATCTTCGGCCGCAAGCTCGGCTCGCGCGCGGCGCTGGCGGCGCGGCGCCGCCACGTGATCGCCTTCACCCTCAACGCGCTGCGGCCGGAGGGCGCCGGCTGACGCGTTGTCAACCATCTGGTTGACACTGCCGGGCGCCGCTCCTATCATTTCGCGCACTTTTCCCCGTCCCGCATGACCTCCTCCGACAACGCGCTCGCGGCCCCGGTGCTGCCCGGCCTGGCCGCCGGGCAGCCGCGCTGGCAGCGCTGGGCGCTGATCGTTTCGGTGCACCTGGCCGGCATCGCGCTGTGGGAAGCGGCGGTGCGCGTGTTCGACATCCAGCAATTCATCCTGCCCGCGCCGTCGCGGGTGCTGGCGTCGCTGGGCAACGAGAACCTCAGCTGGCTGTCCAACACCGCCGTGACGGCGCTGGAGGTGTTCGCCGGCTACACGCTGGGCGTGGTGCTTGGCATCCTGGCGGCGCTGCTGTTCGTGACCAGCCGCAAGCTGATGCTGCTGGTGTTCCCGCTGCTGGTGACGCTGAACATGATCCCCAAGGTGGCGCTCGGGCCGCTGATCATCGTCTGGTTCAGCTACGGCATCGGCCCCAACATCCTGATCACGTTCAGCCTCTGCTTCTTCCCGATCCTGCTGACCACGATCCGCGGCCTGAACGAGACCGAGCCCGACCTGCTGGACCTGGTCCGCGCGCTCAAGGGATCGCGCTGGCAGTTGTTCCGCCACATCCAGCTGCCGGGATCGCTGCCCTATGTCTTCTCCGGGATGAAGGTCGCCACGGTGCTGGCGGTGGCGGGCGCCGTCGTCGGCGAGTTCATCGCCTCGGACAAGGGCCTGGGCTACCTGATGATCCAGGTGCAGGCATCGCTGGACATCCCCGCCGTCTTCATGGCGGTGCTGCTGATCACCGCCCTGGGCGTGCTGCTGTACATGCTGGTGCTCCTGCTGGAACGCCTGTTCATCACCCAAGACGCGAGACTGCAATGACCGCTGCCGCCGAACCCACGCTGCTCGACGACCTGCCGTTCCCGGAGCGCTTCGAGAACGAGGCGGCGCTCGAGGACTACCTCGCCACGCCGTCGCGCGAGCTGGTCCGGGACCTGGCCGGCATCGACGGCGACCTCCTGATCCTGGGCGTCGGCGGCAAGATGGGGCCGACCCTGGCGCGGCTGGCGCGCAACGCGATGCCGCGCGAGCGCCGCGTGATCGCCGTCGCTCGCTTCTCCGAGCCCGGCGTGCGCGAAAGCCTTCAGGCGCACGGCATCGAGACGATCTCCTGCGACCTGATGGATCGCGAGGCGGTCGCGAAGCTGCCGCAGTGCAGGAACGTGGTCTTCATGGCCGGGCGCAAGTTCGGCGCCGAGGGCAACACGCCGCTCACCTGGGCGATGAACGCGTACGTGCCGGCGCTGGTGGCCGAGACCTTCCGCCAGTCGCGCATCGTGGCGTTCTCCACCGCCTGCGTCTACCCGTTCGTGCCGGTGATCAGCCAGGGCGCGAGCGAGGACGAGAAATCGCTCACGCCGCCCGGCGAGTACGCCAACTCCTGCGTCGGCCGCGAGCGCCTGTTCGAGCATTTCTCGCAGCAGTACGGCACGCCCGGCCGGCTCTTTCGCCTCAGCTACGCGATCGACATGCGCTACGGCGTGCTGGCCGACGTGGCGCTCAAGGTCTGGCGCGGCGAGCCCGTCGACGTCACGATGGGCCATGTCAACGTGATCTGGCAGGGCGACGCCAATGCGCAGGCGCTGCGCTGCCTTGCCGCCGCCACCGTGCCGACCTCGCCGATCAACGTGAGCGGTCCCGAAACGACCTCGGTGCGCTGGCTGGCCGAGGAGTTCGGCCGCCGGTTCGGCAAGCCGGTGACGATCACCGGCCAGGAAGCGCCGACCGCCTGGCTCATGAACACCAGCCAGGCCGAGCAGCTGTTCGGCTATCCGCGCGTCCCGCTGCTGCGGCTGGTCGGCTGGATGGCGGACTGGATCGCGCGCGAGCAGCGGCTGCTGGGCAAGCCGACCAGGTTCGAGTCGCGGGATGGCAGGTACTGAGCCCCAAGCCCCGGCCGCGGTGACCGAGGTCGAGCGGCTGGCGCAGCTGACGCCGCAGGCGCTGGCGATGCTGGGCGAGCTCGTCGAGCAGAGCCACTGGAACCAGACCTTCGACGACTGGCGCGTCTTCTTCGACAGCGGCGCGATCTACGTGGTGCGCGACGACGCCGGCCGCTTCCTGGCGAGCGGCGCCGTGCTGCCGATGGGGGAGAGCCGCCCCGGTTGCCTTGCCAGCGTGACCGGCCGCGGCGTCGCGTGGATCAGCATGATCCTCGTGACCCCCGCCAGCCGCGGGCGCGGGCTCGGCCGCCTGGTCTTCCGCGAGTGCCTGCGCCACATCCAGGCGCAGGGCCGCATCGCGATGCTGGACGCCACGCCGGCGGGCGAGGCGCTGTATGCGAAATTCGGTTTCGAGGTGCTGTGGCGGCTCACGCGGTGGCGGCGCGAGGCGCGGCCGGCCACGGCCCCGGAACTGCCGCCGTCGCATCCCGATCTCGACAGCCTCGCCGAACTGGACCAGGAGGCGCTCGGCTTCTCGCGGCCCGCGCTGCTGCGTGCGCTGCTGGAGCGGCCCGACTCGCGCTGCGTGCGGCAGCCGCAGGGGTTCGCGATCGTGCGCAGCGGGCGCGTGGCGCACCACATCGGCCCGCTGGTCGCCGTCGACGAGGCCGCGGCGATCGCCGTCCTGCGGGACGCGGCCGCGCGCTACGGCGGGCCGCTGCTGATCGACGTACCCGACGAACGGCCCCGGCTGCGCGAAGCGCTGCTCCACGCCGGTTTCACGCCGCAGCGCGGCTTCGCCCGCATGGCGCTGGCGCTCGGCGGGCAATGCGTGCCCCAGGGCCAGGCCCACTTCATCCACGCCGTCGCCGGGCCCGAGTTCGCCTGAGGGCGCCGCGCGACAGGAGCATCCCATGGCCTTGAACCGATCCGACCTCCCCGAGAACGTGCTGTCGCTGTTGGCGCAGGGCGCCGTCATCCCGGCGCACCCGCTGGCGCTCGACGCCAGCCGCCGCTTCGATGCGCGCCGGCAGCGCGCGCTCACCCGCTACTACGTCGACGCCGGCGTCGGCGGGCTGGCCGTGGGCGTGCACACCACGCAGTTCGCGATCCGCGAACACGGCCTGTACGAAACCGTGCTGCGCAGCGCCATGCAGGACCGGCTGGACTGGGACCAACGCCCGATGGCGATGATCGCCGGCCTGTGCGGCGGCACCGCGCAGGCGAAGAACGAGGCGCGGATCGCCGTGGGCCTCGGCTACCACGCGGGGCTGCTCAGCCTCGCGGCACTGGCCGGTGCGCCCGAGGACCAGCTGATCGAGCATTGCGAGGCGGTGGCCCGGGAGATCCCGCTGGTCGGCTTCTACCTGCAGACGGCCGTCGGCGGCCCGGTGCTCTCCAGCGACTTCTGGCGGCGCTTCGCCTCGATCCCCAATGCGCTGGCGATCAAGGTGGCGCCGTTCAACCGCTATCGCACGCTCGACGTCGTGCGCGGAGTGGTGGCGGCGCGCGCCGAGGAGCGCGTGTTCCTGTACACCGGCAACGACGACCACATCGTGCTGGACCTCGCGCTGCCGTTCGTGGCCATGCGCGATGGCGCGCCGGTCAGCGTGCGGTTCCGCGGCGGGTTGCTCGGCCACTGGTCGGTGTGGACCCGCAGCGCGGTGCAGCAGCTCGCTCGCATCAAGTCCGAACTGGCGCAGGGCGGCGGCAGCCTCGGCCCCGAGCTGCTGGCGCTCGACGCGCGCGTGACCGACTGCAACTCCGCGTTCTTCGACGTCGCCAACAACTTTCACGGCTGCATCGCCGGCTGCCACGAGGTGCTGCGCCGGCAAGGCCTGCTCGAAGGCATCTGGTGCCTCGATCCGGCCGAGGGCCTGGGGCCCGGCCAGGCCGGGGAGATCGACCGCGTCTACCGCATGCATGCGGACCTCTCGGACGACGCCTTCGTCAGCGAGAACCTGCAGCGATGGCTGTCATGAACGCCGCGCGCGAGCCGCAGGCCGCGGCCGGCGAGCCGCTGATCCGCATGCGCAACCTGCGCAAGGTGTACCGCAAGCGCGACGAGGAATTCCTCGCCGTCTCGGACGTCACGATGGACATCTTCCCCGGCGACATGGTGTCGCTGGTGGGGCCGTCGGGCTGCGGCAAGACGACCCTGCTGAAGATCCTGTCCGGGCTGCAGTCCCACGACGGCGGCACGCTGGAGGTGGGCGGCGGCAACTTCAATCCGGGGCGCGACGTCGGCATGGTGTTCCAGCAGCCGTTGCTGCTCAAGTGGCGGACCATCCTGGAGAACGTGCTGCTGCCGGCCGACATCCTGCACCTGGACCGCAGGCAGGCGACGCAGCGCGCGCACGAACTGCTGGAGATGGTCGGCCTGGCCGGTTTCGACAACAAGTATCCGTACGAGCTCTCCGGCGGCATGCAGCAGCGCGCCGCCATCGCCCGGGCGCTGATCCACTCGCCCAAGCTCGTGCTGATGGACGAGCCGTTCGGCGCGCTCGATGCCCTCACGCGCGAGAAGATGAACCTGGAGATGCTGAGGATCTGGGCCGAGAGCCGGACCACGTTCGTCGTCGTCACCCACAGCATCCACGAAGCAGTGTTCCTCGGCTCGCGCTGCGCCGTCCTCACCGCGGGCCCGGCCCGCATGGCGGACTGCTTCCCGATCGAGCTCGAGGAGCCGCGCAAGCTACACGTCAAGACGAGCCCCGAGTTCGGCGAGTACGTCCGCCGGATCTACGAACTGCTGGGCGTGGAGTAGGGCCGGGGCCTGCGCATTTGCACGCCCGGCACGCCGTCTTTGCACGGCGGACACCTTTTCGCCGCATCATTGGGCCCATGTCCGGGAAAGCTTCGCCCTTCACAGCCGCCGCGCTCGCCCTCGCCCTGGCCGTCGCCGGGCTGGGGACGCCGGCTGTCGCCCAGCCCGACGACCGCGGTCGGGGCGGCCGCGGCGACGAGCGCCGCTGGGTGCAGCAGGGAGAGCCACGCGGCGACCGCGGAGGCGACCGTCGCTGGGTGCAGCCAGCCGACCCGCGCGGCGGACGCGACCGGCAGGACCGGCGCGAGCAGCGGCGCTTCGAAGCCGAGCGCCCCGACGGCTGGCGCGGCCAGGGGGGCGAGCGCTGGGGCCGCCAGCCGCAGGACCACCCCGGCCGAGGCGGGCCGCCGGTCTACGTCCAGCCACCCGTTCATGTCCAGCCGCCAGCCCAGGTCCAGCCGTCCCCGCAGTGGCAGGGCCGTGGCGACGACCGCGCCGAGCGGCGCTGGAATCCCCGCGCCCCGCGGTTGCGCCCCGGCGATCCGTTGCCCTCCGAATACCGCCAGCGCCAGTTCGTCGTCAACGACTGGCGGGCACACCGCCTGTATGCGCCGCCGCCCGGCCACCAGTGGGTGCAGCCGGAGCCCGGCAACTACCTCCTGATCGGCCGCAACGGCGAAATCGTCAACATGCTGGTCGGCCAGTGATCCGCCGCGCCGGCGGTCAGCGGCCCCTGGACTTGCGCCACGCGGCGAAGTCGACCTGCGTCTGCGGGTCGGTCGCCGGATACAGGCCCAGGATCGAGCGGCCGCGCCTGACCTCGTCTTCCACGAAGTCCTCGAACACCGTCATCTCGGTGGCCTCGGCGGCGATCTCGTCGGCGAGGTGGGCCGGCACGATCACCACGCCGTCGCCGTCGCCGACCACCATGTCGCCGGGGAAGACGGGCGCGTCGCCGCAGCCGATCGGCACGTTGATGTCGATCGCCTGGTGCAGCGTCAGGTTGGTCGGCGCGCTCGGCCGCTGGTGATACGCCGGCATCGGCAGCTTGCCGATGTCGCTCGAATCGCGGAACCCGCCGTCGGTGACGACACCGGCCACGCCGCGGGCGTGCAGGCGCCCGACCAGGATGCCGCCAGCCGACGCGGCCCGCGCGTCCTTGCGGCTGTCGATCACCATCACCGCGCCCGGCGGGCACTCCTCGACCGCCTTGCGCTGCGGATGGCCGCGATCGCGGAACACCTCCAGTGCGTTGAGGTCCTCGCGCGCCGGCATGTAGCGCAGGGTGAAGGCCGGACCGACCATGTTGCGCTCGTAGCGGCCTACCGGCTGCACGTCCTGGACGAACTGGTGGCGCAGGCCGCGCTTGTAGAGGCAGGTGCAGATGGTGGCCGTGCTCACGCGCCTGAAGCGTTCCACGGTTTCGGGGCGCACCGTGTGCTGCGCGGTGTCTTGGGTCATGCGGTCTCCGTCGGGGGAATGTCCGGTTGCCGGTTGGCGGCCGGGCATTGTCCCTCAACGGTAGCTCGGCGGCGTGCGATGCCGTCGCCCAGCCACGGGTCAGTGACGCCGCAGTCCTACACGGGGCCGGCGGGCCCACTCCTACGATCGGCAGCCATCAAGGTCATCTGAAGGACACTGGCATGCACTTCATCTGGAGCATCCTGATCGGCTTCATCGTCGGGCTGGTGGCCCGCGCCCTGATGCCCGGACCCAATCCCATGGGATTCATCCTGACCACGATCCTCGGCGTCGTGGGCGCGCTGGTCGCCACCTTCCTCGGCCAGGGGCTTGGCTGGTACGCCGAGGGCAGCAGCGCCGGCTTCATCGCGTCGGTCGTCGGCGCGATGATCCTGCTGTTCATCTACGGGCTGGTCTCCCGGCGGCACTGAAACGCGGCGCGCACCGCGCCGCTCACAGGGGCCGCGGCAGCGCCTTCAGGCCGATCCAGGCCGCGGCGATCACGGCGCTGACAGGCACGCTGAGGGAAGCCGGAACGTAGAAAAAGGAAGAGAGCTCCGGCAGTTCGAGCAGCACCTCGAAGTAGCTGCCCAGGCCGTAGAGCATCAGCCCGAGGCAGACCCAGCGCCACAGGTACAGCGGCAGCCAGCGCGCCTGCTCGCGGTTGTGCCGCCACGCCGCCGCGCGCTGGAACGCGTCGCCGCGGCCGGCGTCCTGGAACAGCCAGTCGAAGAAGAAATAGCGATAGAGGAGGGTCCAGAAGGAAACTTCCTGCACCTTGGCACCTGCACCGGGCAACGGAACGATGGAAGTTCATTGTTGGACGGTGCGGCGCCGGCGAGTGTAGGAATCCGCCCCCCGCTGGCGTGAGGCATCGCGCGTGGCCGGCGCCAGCGGCGGTCGCGGCCGCGCGGGCCTTCGGATCAGGCGTTGGCGATGCGGCTCACCAGCGCCTTCGTGAACGCGGCCGTGCTGGCGCTGCCGCCGAGGTCGCCGGTGCGGACCTTGTCGACGTTGAGGGTTTCGTCGATGGCGCGGCGCAGCCGGGTGGCGAGTTCGGGCCGGCGGACGTGATCGAGCATCATCGCGGCCGCCAGCAGCAGCGCCGTGGGATTGGCGATGCCCTTGCCGGCGATGTCCGGCGCCGAGCCGTGCACCGCTTCGAAGATGGCCGCGTCGCGCCCGATGTTGCCCCCTGGCGCCATGCCCAGGCCGCCGACCAGGCCCGCCACCAGGTCGGACAGCACGTCGCCGAACAGGTTGGTCGTGACCACGACGTCGAACTGCCACGGGTTGAGGACCAGCTTCATCGCGCAGGCGTCGACGATCATGGTCTCGAGTTCGAACCGGCCCTTGTACTTCTCCTCGTACAGCTTCACGCCGGTATCCAGGAAGATGCCGGTCAGCGCCTTGAGGATGTTGGCCTTGTGCACGATCGTCACCTTCTTGCGCCCGGTGGCGACCGCGTGCTCGAAGGCGTATTCGATCAGCCGGCGGCTGCCCTGGCGCGTGTTGATGCCGGTGGCCATGGCGACGGCCTGCGGATCGTCGTCGATCCGGATGTAGTTCTCGTGCCCGATGTACAGGCCCTCGAGGTTCTCCCGCACCACCACGAGGTCGATGTTGTCGTAGCGCCCGCCCGGGATGATGGTGCGGGCCGGGCGCAGGTTGGCGAACAGCTGGAACTCCTCGCGCAGGCGCACGTTGGACGAGCGGTAACCCCCGCCCAGGGGCGTTTCCAGCGGGCCCTTGAGCGCGAGGCGCGTGCGGCGGATGCTGTCCAGCGTGGCCGGCGGCAGGGGATCGCCGGCGCTCTTGACGCCGCCGAGGCCGGCGACCTGGCTGTCCCATTCGAAGGGCGCTTTCAGCGCGTCCAGGGCGGCCAGGGTGGCTTCGACGATTTCGGGACCGATGCCGTCGCCGGGAATCAAGGTGGCTGGGATCTTGTTCGACATGAGGGGCTCCAGGGGGTTCGCCGCGCGGCGAGTGGCAGTGCAAAACCCACCATTCTCGCAGCGATTCGATTCCGGCAAGGGTAAACCCCGAAGCCCGTCCCGGGTGGGCCGCGCTCCAGGCCAAAAAGAAAATGCCCGCCGATGGCGGGCATTTCGCGGCGCGGCGCCTCGAGCGGGCGCTGCGCGAAGCCTGGAATTACTTCTTGGCTTCTTCTTTCTTCTCGGCCTTGGCGGTCTTCTTCTCGGCCTTGGCGTCGGCCTTGGCTTCCTTCTTTTCGGCCTTGGCATCGGCCTTGGCGGCCTTCTTCTCGGCCTTGGCTTCCTTCTTCTCGGCCTTGGCTTCGGCCTTGGCGGCGGAGGCGCCAGCCATCGGGGCGCCGGCGTGCGAGGCGGCGAACGACGACACGGCGAAGAAGGAGGTCAGCAGGAGAGCAAGGAGCTTGTTCATATAAGACTTTTCCATTCGATGTTGGGGAGGATGCCGCCTGGAAAGGCTGCCTCCCATCAACGCGGCACTCATCCGCGCGGTTGACTCGGTAATTACCCGCAGTCGCCCGGCTGTGCGCCGGCCGCCTCCGCCGTTGCCCGCGCGGCGGTGCGGCCGGGCCCGTCAGCCTGTGCAGGCGGCGCCGCTCGCGCGCTGGAAGGTGGCGCCCCGCGCCATGGCCAGCAAGCCGTCGCCCCCCGTGACGCGCAGCTCGTCGCCGGCACGCTGCAGCACCAGCGATCCGTGCCTGGTGGCCTGGGTATGCAGCGTTCCGCCTTCCACCCGCCCCTCGAGTTCCCGGCGCCGCTCGCGCCGCACCAGCGTGCCTTGCACGTCCTGTTGCTGCTGCGACAGCTGCAGGCTGAACTCGTGCAGCAGCCCGGTGCCGCACCACAGGCCGTCGAAGGCGGCCAGCGGCGCCTTCGGCCGGCCGCGCGCGGCCGCCTGGGTCGCAGGGATGGCAGCCACGGACAAGAGCGCGGCGAAGAACGCAAGACGGAAAGCAGGCAGGCGCATGGGAACACGGGCAGAACAGCCCCGATGGATCGGCAACCGGTCCGCGGGTTCCCGATTCAGTGCTCGACCACCCGGATCTTGCCTTCGCGAACGTAGCGCTCGTACTCGTCGCGGGTGATCGCCGTCGATCCGGCGGCGCCGTTGCTCTCGGTCCAGCCGAGGGTCACGCTGTCGTCGGCGACGTCGAGGTCGACGGGGCCCGGGGGGATCGGCATCAGCACGCCGTCGCCGGCGCGGAACGAGACTTCGCCGCGGATGACCGCTTGCTGGGACATGGAAGCTCCTTGGGTTGCAGGTCCTCCATTGCAGCGCCGCGAGCGGCGCCTGGCTGTCAGCCAAACACCCATCCTCCTGCCGGAGGACGGCAGAGCTGCGCTGCAGCTGGCTTGTCATCGGCCGCGCATCCTCGTACAGTCGCTCCCCTTCCGGCAGCCAACCAAGGGAGATGCCATGCCTATCCTCGACAGCTACCTGTTCTTCGACGGCACCTGCGCCGAGGCGATGCGGTTCTACGAGCGCACGCTCGGCGGCAAGCTGGAGATGATGATGACCTACGGCGAGTCGCCCGACCCGCAGCAGTGCCCGCCCGGATCGAAGGACCGCATCATGCATGCGAACCTCATCGTCGACGGGCGCAACCTGATGGCGAGCGACACGCCCGCTGGCCAGGCCGCCGCCATGGGCGGTTTCTCGCTCTCGCTGGCGTACCAGGGCGCCGACGAGGCGCGCCGCATCTTCGACCAGCTGGCCGAAGGCGGCAAGGTGACGATGCCGGTGACCAAGACGTTCTGGGCCGAGGCTTTCGGCATGCTCACGGACCGCTTCGGGACGCCCTGGATGGTGATGGGCGGCGTCTCTGGCTGAACGCACGCGGGCCCGCCCGCGGCGCGAGGCGTGCGCAGGTGCAGAATCGAGGTTCATCGGCAACCGAGAGCCAACCATGATCCGACTGGCTGCAATCCTGCCCGCTGCTGTGCTGCTCGCGTCCTGCGCGGCAACCGGCCCGTTCACCGGCACCGCGTCTCCCGCCGACCCCTACGCCGGCACGCCGGCCCGGCTGAACCAGGGCCCGGAGGTGACCTACCTGTGCGAGGACCTCACGGTGGTGGTCGTGCAGTATGGGCAGCGCACCGCGATCGCGAAGCTGAACAGCGGATTGGACCTGAAGCTGCCGCTGCAGGCGGTGGGATCGGGTTTCTACGCGACCACGACGCACAGCTTCCAGGTGCGCACCGGCGACGGCCTGTGGTCGGTGGCGCCGCGGCCGCCGGTGGCCTGCCGCATCCAGCGCTGACCCGCGCCTAGAAGCCGGCGCCCTGCGCCTGCGCGGCCAACTCCGCCAGCGTGCCCATGAACTGCATGTCGCCGTTGGACGCCGGCCCCATGTAGTAGACGTTGCCGTCGCGGACGCCGACGTACGCGTTGGTCGCCGGATACCAGCGGTAGATGTAGCCGCCCCACAGGTCGCTGCGGGCGCCGGCCGGCTGCAGGTGTCCGGCATACGCCTGCTCGGCCCAGTCGAAGACACGCTCGGCCTGCGAGTGCGTGCGCAGGATCCCGGCGATCCCGCCCGGATCGCCGAACACCGACCCGGCGACCGCGTAGCCGTCCGGCATGCCGGACGGCACGGTCGGCGTCACGCTGCTGGCGGAGCAGAACGCCGTATCGAAATAGGTGCCGGTGGCGCTGCGGACCAGCTCGGTGTAGCCCCGCTTGATGAACCGATGGTCGCAGGCGAAGGCCGCACGGCGCTGCGCGAGCGGGGCGCCGGCGAACTGCGCGCTGGCCATCGGCACGATGCCGTCGTTGGGGTACGGCCGCCCATACGCGCTGAGCAGGTACTGCGAGGTGGCGCGCAGCGAAGAGGGCGAACCGGGCTTGTAAGCGCCGATGGCCCCCGAGTCCACGTCCTCGTCCTGCACCGCGCTCGTGCCGTAGGCGACGATCTTCTCGTAGTAGCCCGCCAGCGGGTTCGCCGCGACCGTCCCGCAGCGCCCGTGCCGGCCGCCGGTGGCCGGCGCGTAGTTGTTCAATTGCGCGAGCCACGGGTTGCAGCGGCCGAGGAACATGTCGAGGCCGTCGTAGTTGGTCCACGTCAGTTGCGCCAGGAAGCCGGCGTGGGTGTCGCTCAGTTCGGCGATCGTGTCCAGGCCCAGCGCGAGGCCGGCGTCCATCAGCGGGCTGCCGTGGTGGGGCGTGCCGAGCGTGACTAGGCGCAGCACCTTCTCGCCGCCGCGCTGGCCATCGCGGAACGCGTGCTCCTGCATCATCGAGCGCGCGACCAGGCCGCCCATCGAGTGCGCGAGCACGATCACGCGCTTGCCGCCGAAGCCGAAGTGCGGTGGTTTCGCGGGCCGGTCCTGGAACGCCTGCATCGCGTCGCGCAGCGCGGCGGCCACCGCCGGAATGCTGCGTGGCGCCGCGGGATCGGCGTTCACTTCCTGGGAGCCGGTGCTGTACCGGAACGTGTACGGCTTGAACGCGGCGCGCCACGCGGGTTGGCGCTCGTAGGCGCGCAGGAAGCTCTCCCAGCCTTCGTTGGAGCCGCCCAGCCCGTGGACGAGCAGCACCGGCAAGCGGGTGCCCACCGCGGTGCCGTCGACGTCGGTGCCGTCATTGAAACGCGCCGGCACGAGCTCGGGCGCGAGCGCGGCGGCGGTCGTGCCGGCGCCCACGAGCGCCATGAAGGCCAGCGTGCGGCCGATGCCGCCCAGCATCCGGCGCGTGGCGCCGGTCTCAACATGCGCAGACCGAGGGGATGCCATTTCGATTGCTTCCGGTAACCCAGCCGTGATGCTGGTCGAGGACGTGCACCGATGAGGTCACAAAGTGCAAGGAGCCGCAAGCGGCACCGGCTGACAGACGCGGCCGCGCGGAAGGGCTACGCTCGATGCCGGGAAGTCACTACCGAAGGACTCGCATGGCCCTGCCACACGCCCAGCCGCTGGACATCATCAACGTTTCCCCGCTCGGCCCCGACCTGCGGGAAGCGGTCAGCACCAGCCTGATCAAGACCGACCGGTTGCAGCTGCTGCACCTGGTGCTGCCGGCCAACAAGGACCAGCCGGAACACCACGTCGAGGAAGAGTGCACGATCCACTGCCTCGAAGGCGACGTCGAGGTGGCGTGGCCGGGCGGCGTGCGGCGCCTGCAGGCCGGCAACCTGGTGGTGCTGCCGGCGAAAGAGCGCCATTCGCTGCGCGCGCGCACCAACTGCGCGGTGCTCGTCACGCTGATCCTGAACCACGGCGATGCGGCGCATGGCGGGGGCGCCGGCGCGCGGACCCTGGAGCAAGGCAAGCCGTAGTCCGGTCCGGCGGCACCGACCCGCGGCGCCGTCGTGTTCCTACAGCGGCGCCCACATGCGCGCGCTAGATTGAACCATCTCAATCCCAAGGGAGCACAGCCATGCCACGCGGTGACAAGTCGTCGTACACCGACAAGCAGAAACGCCAGGCCGAGCACATCGAGGAAGGCTACGAGGAGCGCGGCGTGGGCCACCAGGAGGCCGAGCGCCGCGCCTGGGCCACCGTCAACAAGGAAACGGGCGGCGGCAAGAAGAGCGGATCGGGCCGCGGCAAGGCGATGGACACCGGGCCGTCGAAGAAGGGCGGCAAGGCCGGCGGCCGTGCTTCGGCCTCGCGCTCCGCCGAGGAGCGCTCCGCCTCGGCGAAGAAGGCGGCCGCGACGCGCAAGCGCAACGCGGCGAAGAAGTCGCACTGAACGCGCGGCGGCGCGAAGGACGGGACGCGGCGCCGGGGACGCCCATCCACGACTCCTGATCGTTGATACAGGTCAACGCCTCGCCCGACCGGGTGGGTAGCCTTCTTGCCAGGGGGCTCGCCCCCTGCATCGAGGAGTTGTCATGGGTCTGCCATTCGCATCCGTTCCCGCCTGGGCATCGGTGTCCGCCGTCGTCCTGTTCACCGCACTTTCGGCCTTCAGCGGGCCGGCCGACGCGCAGCGCCGCGAGCGCCCCGGCAAGGAAGTGGTCGACGCCGCGTGCGGCGCGTGCCATCTTTCCGGCAAGGACGGAGCCCCCAGGATCGGCGACGCCGCAGCCTGGGCCGCCCGCACGGGACAGGGCCTGACGATGCTGACCGAGCACGCGCTCAAGGGCATCCGCAAGATGCCGGCGCACGGCGGCAGCACCGGCGTAAGCGACCTCGAGCTGCAGCGCGCCATCGTGTACATGGTCAACAACTCCGGTGGCCGCTGGATCGAGCCCGCCGCGATGCGGACGTCGACGCTCACCAGCGAGACCATCGTGCAGCAGCAATGCGCTGCGTGCCACCAGGGAGGCAAGGACGGTGCGCCCAGGATCGGCGACCGCGCCGCCTGGACGCCGCGCTTTGCCAAGGGCCTCGACCGGCTGGTCGCTTCGGCCGTCCACGGCCACGGCGCGATGCCGGCGCGCGGCGGGATGCCGGACCTGGAGCGCGAGGACATCCGCGACGCCACGCTGTACATGTTCAACTACGGCCTGCCGGCGGTGGCCGCGCCGCAGCCGCCGGCGGCGCCGGACCCGCACCACAAGCTGGTCTCCGGGCTGGACGTCTATTTCGGCATGATGCGGGCCGACGCGTTGCGCTCGCAGGGCGCCAAGGCCGGCGGAACGAAGCTGTCCATCCCCGCCGGACGCGGCTACTACCACCTGAACATCTCGGTGGAAGACAACAAGACGCGGGCGCCGGTCACCGACGCGCAGGTGACGATGCAGGTTTCCGACGGCATGAGCGTGGAGACCAAGACGCTGGAGCGGCTGGCCGCCAACAACGCGGTGAGCTACGGCAACTTCTTCAGGTTCACCAGCGGCAACTCGTACAACATCACAACGGAGATCAAGCGGGCCGGGATGCCGTCTCCGGTGACGGCGAAGTTCGAGTTCAAGGCGCCGTAGCGGCGCGGCGGCTGCGGCCGCGGGTCTGTCCGTCGAGACGGCGCCACCGCGCCGCGCTCACAACTGCTGAAGCTTCGTTGCAATCGGCAACGTGAGGCCGCGGGCGCGGCCGATACGATGAAGCTCAGCAGTTTGCGAGCGACCCATGTCAATCAACCCGAATCTCCTGGTGCTGATCGCACTGGCCTGCGCCGGCGCGGCCCTGCCGGCCGCGGCACAGACGGTCTACAAGTGCGGATACGGCAGCGCCGTGAAGTACTCCGACCGGCCTTGCACTGGCCGCATCGTCGACACCGCCGACGCACCCGTGCCGGCCAGGGCAAACCCGCGCCAGGTGGACGTGCGGCGCCTCAGGGAAAACCGGATCCTGGCGCAGTCGTTGCGACGCCGGCCGGGTGAGACCGTGCCGCAGTTCGAGCTGCGGCGCCGGCGCGCCGCCATGCTGGCGCCGGATCGCGCCGAATGCGCGCGGCTGGACACCCGCATGCCGGTCGAAGCGGCGCGCATGGACAACCCGGACCCGCACGAGGTCTCCAGCGCCGCCGCGGCCCTGGAGCAAAGCCGCAGGCGATTTCGCGAATTGCGCTGCTGAGTCAGGCCAGGCTGCGCATCGGCAGCATCGACTTGCACCTGGGGTACTGCGCGCAACCCCAGAAGCGCGACGCCGTCTTGCGGGCTTCGCGCTCGACCATCTTGGTGCCGCAGCTGGCGCAGGTGGGCCGCCAGTACTCGCCCTCGTAGGCAATCTGCAGCAGCTCCAGCTGCTGTTCGGGCGAGCGCTTGCCGACCAGCGCCAGCAGCCGCGCGCCGTCCAGCGCGTTGATGCCGTTCTCCCTGGCGAACTTCGCCGCGTCGGCGGTGAAGGTGGAGGTCGTGGCGTAAGTGCCGCGCTTGAGCCCGTGCGCCGTCATCACGCCGAGGAATTCGCGGACCTCCTTCACGCCGACCTGCCTGCCGCTCCAGTGCTTGCACTGGACGACCGCCGCCGGCCCTTGCGCGTGCTTCGAGTGCAGCCAGATGTCGACGCCGCCGTCGGCGCCGTGCGATTGCGTGCGGGTCTCGAACCCGGCTTGCCCGAACAGCTTCTCGCACACCGCCTCGAAGCGGCGCCACTCGATGTCGTCGAACACCTTCTGGCCCCAGGCGATCTCGCGCCGCCGCTGCGGCGCTGCTTCGAGGCTGGCGGCGCCGGTATCGCCGGTGTCGGGAAACGCGGAGATCGGCCCCGCTTGCGGGATGGCACGCTGCAGCGCCGCCAGCGTCTCGGGCGGGGCCCAGGAGGTCCAGTCCGGCTCCTGCCGCGGCGCGACCGGCTGCTGCGGCTTGACCCGGGCGCGCAGCGCGAAGTGGAACGCGATCAGGCAGGCCCCGACCAGCAGGGCGAACACAGCGGGGATGCGGACGCCGGTGGCGAACGCGCCGGCGATCGCGGAATTGCCCATGAACGCTGGTACCACCAGCAGCACTGCGCCCAATGCCACCGCCGCGATGCCCGCCTCAAAAAGCTTGCCGGGCGACTTCCTCGCCCCGGCCTGAGATCGCCGTCGTCCCATTCCCCGCTCCTCGTTCGAGTGCGGCGAGCTTAAGGGATGGCGGGTCCGGCACGAATGGGGTGCGACCCTCATCGTCCCTCTTGCTGCGTGGAGGCTTGCAGGTCCCTGACGAAGGTCTCGAAGGCGTCCGGCTGCAGTGCGGGGTCCATCCGCAGCAGCGCCGACGGGTGCAAGGTCACCAGCACCTTCCTGCCGTCGGGCCGCTCGTGCCACTGGCCGCGTTCGGCCGTCACCGCCACCGGCCGGCGCAGCAGCGAGCGTGCCGCGGTCGCGCCCAGGGCCACCAGCGCGTGCGGCTGCACGATGGCGATCTCCTCTTCCAGCCAGTGCCGGCAGGCGGCGGCTTCGGCTTGCGAAGGCGTCTTGTGGATGCGCCGCTTGCCGCGCGGCTCGAACTTGAAATGGCGCACGGCGTTGGTCAGGAAGACGCTGTCGCGCGCCAGGCCCGCCCGGTCCATCGCGCGCGCCAGCAGCTCGCCCGCCGGGCCGACGAAGGGACGGCCGCGCAGGTCCTCGTGGTCGCCCGGCTGCTCGCGCACCAGCATCAGCGCCGGGCGCATGGGGCCTTCGCCGGGACGGCCTGCGTCGCCATCGCACCAATCGGACAGGCGCGGCAGCGCTGCACGGCCTGGGCGAGTTCGGGCAAGGAGGAGGGACGCTCCACCGCCGACGGCTCGGCGTCCCGCGCCAGCTTGACCACCCGCCGCATCGGCTGCGTCGGCGCCTGCTCGATCATGCCGCCGCTGCGTTCGAGTGCGTCCGCCGCCAGCCGCGCAATGAGCTGCGCCTCGGGCAGGTTGCGCCAGTACTTGCGCGGCATCTCCTTTTGCATCATGGCCAGCTTCAGCCGCGCGGGGTTGAAGATGCTGCGGTAGTAGGTGAGCCAGAGCTGCTCGCCCGCATCCGCCGGCGGCGCGTCCTGCTGCTGCGCACCGGGCCGGAAGTGGAGTTCATGGCCGTCCCACTCCACGCAGCGCCGGGGCGTCAGGATGGCCCAGCGCATCTGCGTGAAGCGCCGCATGAACCATGGCGCGTTGGCCTCGACGACGTGGTGCTCGGGCTCGAACCAGGCCACGTGCAGTACCTGCCCCGGCGCCTGCGCATCGGGCATCTCGCGAAACCGCACGAAGGCGCGCATCTTGTGGATGTCGTGCCCTACCGCGTGCGCCATGCGGCGCGCCAGCAACATGTCGGCATCGAGCGGGTCGTGGCGCAAGGTGGGCTCGTGCTGCAGGCGCCAGAGCAGCCGATAGAGCAGGGCGAAGCGCTGGGGGTCCGCGTGCAGCACCACCGTTTCGCACAGGGCCAGGAAGGCGGAAGGCACCGATGCCGCGCTCCCGGCGGCCGTCGGCATGGTTGGCAGCGCGGGCTCCTGCGCGAAGAGATCGCCGGCGTCGGCCGAGGTGGTCCAGTGCACCTGGTCCGGCGGCACCTGGCGCGCCAGCAGCGTCCGCGCCTGGGCGCGGAATCCGGCGAAGTCGGTGTCGCCCGCCAGCTGCGCGCGCATGGTCAGAACAGGGCGGATTGCACCGGTGGCGCCTTGGCCATGGCGACTGCCTGGGCCAAGGGCGCGCTGGTCGCGGCCGGCCGGTGGTCGGCCAGCACCACGAACGGCAGCACGCGGCGCTGCGGCACGTGCAGGCGCTTGAGGTCGTCGGCGCGCAACCGGCGCACCCGCCGCGCCAGTAGCAGCCGGTCGACCGCCTTCACGCCCAGTCCCGGCACGCGCAGCAGCAGCTCGCGCGGCGCTGCGTTCAGGTCGACCGGAAAACGCTCCGGGTGAGCCACCGCCCACGCGAGCTTGGGGTCCATCTCCAGCGACAGCATGCCGCCGGAGCCGGCTGCGATCTCGCCGGCCTCGAAGCCGTAGAAGCGCATCAGCCAGTCGGCCTGGTACAGCCGGTGTTCGCGCAGCAGGGGCGGTGCCTGCAGCGGCAGCGACGAGGACGCATCCGGGATCGGGCTGAATGCCGAGTAGTACACGCGCTTGAGCCGATAGCCGCCATAGAGCTGCGCGCTGGTGGCGAGGATGGTCGCGTCGGTGGCGCCGTCGGCACCGACGATCATCTGCGTGCTCTGGCCCGCTGCCGCGAATGCCTTGGGCCTGGCGCGCCTGGGACGTGCGCCCGGCAGCGAGACGGCCGGCGCCCGCGCCGTCTCCTGGGCTTCGGCCTTGGCTTCTTCGATGTGGATGCGCAGCCGCGCCATTGAGCGCTTGATGGCCGCGCCGTCCTTCTCGGGCGCCAGCGCCGCCAGGCCTTGTTCGGTGGGCAGCTCGATGTTGATCGACAGCCGGTCGGCGTAGCGGCCCGCGCGCTGCAGCAGCTCGGGCGCGGCATCGGGGATGGTCTTGAGGTGGATGTAGCCGCGGAAGTCGTGGTCCTCGCGCAGGCAGCGCGCCACCTCCACCACCTGCTCCATCGTGTAATCGGCGCTGCGGATGATGCCGCTGGACAGGAACAGGCCCTCGATGCAGTTGCGGCGGTAGAAATCGAGCGTGAGGTGCACCACCTCGTCGACCGTGAAGCGTGCGCGCGGCACGTTGCTGCTGGCGCGGTTGACGCAATACAGGCAGTCGTACTGGCAGAAGTTGGTGAGCAGGATCTTGAGCAGCGAGATGCAGCGCCCGTCCGGCGCGTAACTGTGGCAGATGCCCATCCCTTCGTTCGAGCCCAGCCCGCGCCCGCCCACCGAGTTGCGCTTGACGCCGCCGCTGGACGCGCACGACGCGTCGTACTTGGCCGCGTCGGCGAGGATGGCGAGCTTGGAATTCAGATCCACTGGATGATCGTACAGTAATGGCCGAGAGGGCGCACCGGTGAACGGTTTGGCCGGATGATGGTGGGGGAAAGCGTGAGAAATGCCCCGGAAGAAATGCCGTCCCCGCCGGACTGCCCCTGCGCCTGCTTCGAGCGTGTCCGTCTACTGTCTTGACTGCTAAGAAATTTTCTTAAGCCTGCCCCCAGACCGCGGCTAGCATGGAAGCTCAACAGCGAGGTAAGCAATGGGGCGCAGAAAATCGACTCCGGCAGAGGATTTCATGGATCTCGTAGCCATGATGCCTTGGTGGGCCGGTGTTGCCTTGGCCCTTGTGTCCTATCTGGTGCTGCATCAGATGGCGGGAAGCAACCCCAGTCCGAATGCTGCGCAGCCAGGTCAGATGGCGGCGTTTGCTACCCGGGCGATGGTGGCGTCGCTCGCATCGATCGGGCAGTTCCTCATTCCATTCTTCTGTCTTCTCGGCGCGCTGGGATCCTTTTTCCGCCGTCAACGACGCGAATCGCTGGTGCGCGGGGTGGTTCGATCCAAAGGAGCAGACGCGCTCAATGGAATGTCATGGCGGGAGTTCGAGATGCTCGTAGGCGAGGCGTTTCGCCTGCAGGGATACAGGGTCACCGAGCAAGGTGGTGGTGGCGCTGACGGGGGAGTGGATCTGGTCCTGCGCAGAGCCGACGAAACTTACCTCGTGCAGTGCAAGCAGTGGAAGGCATTCAAGGTCGACGTGAAGGTGGTTCGCGAGCTGTACGGGCTCATGGCGGCGCAAGGAGCTGCCGGCGGGTTTGTCGTTACCTCCGGTACCTTCACAGCGGATGCGCACGCATTCGCCAAAGGCCGAAACGTGAATCTGGTGGATGGCCCCAAGCTGTTCGGGCTCATACAGCAGGCCACGGCGGGGCGGTCGAAGCCTTCGAGTGCACCCTCGCCGACACCCGCCGCCAGGACCGCAGCGGCGGCGACACCCGAGTGCCCGCAGTGCGGCGCGTCAATGGTGCGCAGGACCGCTCGGAAGGGCGCGAATGCAGGCGCGCAGTTCTGGGGCTGTTCGCAATATCCGTCCTGTCGCGGCACGCGGTGACCTGGGGCTGCAATGGCGCTGACGCTGATGCTCTCGACCCTGCTGGTTTTCCTGACCGGCGCGGTTGCGTCAGTCGGAGCGCAGCCGGTCTACAAATGCAAGTCCCCCCAAGGGACGGTCGCGTACTCGCACGAGCCCTGTGTCGGTGCACGGGTGGTCGACACTACTCCCACGCAAGGCCTGGACAAGTCAAGCGGCCAAAGCAGGAAGGGCGCAGACGTCCGGAGGAGCGAGACGAACAAAGCGATGGCCAAGGCGCTAGAGCCAATCCTCGGAGAGACGGCGGCCCAATATGAGCTGCGCCACAAGAGGTTCAAGCTGCCGCCGAAGGACCGGACCGAATGCGCGACTCTTGACTCCCGGCTGCCTGCGCAGGAGATGGCTGTGCGCAATGCCGGACAGGGCGAAGGGGCAGCCGCGGAAGCAGCGCTCTTCGAGAGTCGCAAGAAGTACCGAAAGCTAGGCTGCTAGGAAGAGAAATGGCAACAAGGGAAGCTGCGAAGCTCGCAGTACTGATCGACGCGGACAATGCGCAAGCTCTGGTCATCCAGGAATTGCTGGCTGAAGTGTCCCGATACGGTACTGCCACCATCAAGCGCGCGTACGGGGATTGGACAACGCCCAATCTGGTCTCGTGGAAGGAAACCCTTCACGCAATGGCGATCCAGCCCGTTCAGCAGTTTCGGTACACCACCGGCAAGAATTCGACCGACTCCGCTCTGATTATCGATGCGATGGACGTGCTGCATGCCGACAACGTAGATGGGTTTTGCCTCGTATCCTCTGACAGTGATTTCACAAGGTTGGCGACGCGCATTCGGGAGGCGGGCCTGGTCGTCTACGGCTTTGGCGAGCGCAAGACGCCCGCGCCGTTTGTCGCTGCCTGCGACAAGTTCATCTTCACGGAGATTCTCCGGCCCGTCCCGACGCAGGAGAAGATTGGTGAAGCCGCCGCGCTGCCGCCGCTCCGGCCAATGGTCGTCGCGGCTATTGAAGCAACGACTCGCGAGGACGGCTGGGCCTCGCTTGCCGCCGTCGGTGGGCAGATCACCAAGAACAACCCGTCCTTCGATTCGCGCAACTATGGTTGCGCCAAGCTCGGCGAGTTGATGCGCAAGCAGGACTATCTGGACGTCAAAGAGGCTCCGATGTCGGAAGGATCTGCAAGCGTGCACCTGCATGTGCGTCTGAAACAGTCGTTGACGTCGAGACCGGGTTCACCCTGAATTGTGACGTTGCCTGCGGGGACTTGGGCCACGCTAGCGCAGGCGCACGCGATAGGGGGCAGATGAGAAGCACGGGAGTGTTTGGCGCCGTCCCCCAAAGGTATTGGAGCAAGCGACCACAGGAACGTCAGCGGCTGTCGTGAAGCGCTATTGGATTTTTGCGCTTCATCCGTGAAGCGCAAATGCCTAGAATACGCTTCATGTACCTCTGGCAGGAACCGGGCTGGCCGGCACTCACGTGGGACGCGAGCGCCGTCACGGCGCCACTGGCGCAGGCGCGTTTGGCCCAGGGCCGGATGCTGGGGCTGGCGGGCGGCTTGGGCGTGATGGACCTTGCCGAGCTGCAGCTGGCGGGCTGGACGCAGGAAGCGCTGGCCACCGCGCAGATCGAGGGCGAGCAACTCCAGCTGAACTCCGTTCGCGCCTCGGCCGCTCGCCGGCTCGGACTGGCGAATGCGCCCGCGTGTCACCTCTCACCGTTTTCGAGCCAATCCGTTTCCGGCATATTCAAGCCAGTTGCGGCTGCAAACGGGCATCCCGAGCGAGGGTTAAGCATGGCCGTTTTTCGCGGCGGCGGCAACTGGCTGACGA
>NZ_VTOX01000005.1 GCF_012184415.1 Ramlibacter lithotrophicus | reverse complement strand
AGGCTGCCAGAATCGGCTGGAGATCAAATCGGCGCCCCGAGCGAGCATGACCGCGATGCAATTCCTGTTCGATCCAATCGCCCACTTCGCTGCGGCCGCGAAGGCGGTTTTTGCACAGCCTCGTTAGGTTTGCCCCTCACCCCCACCCTCTCCCCGGAGGGGAGAGGGAGTGAAGAGTTCCCTCTCCCTCTGGGAGAGGGTTAGGGTGAGGGCAGGGGTCAGATCACGATTCAGGACGAAGGTCCCACCGGAGCGCGCGGTCTCGTACGAAATCGTGCTCTGACCCCGATGACGGGCTTGCCCCTCACCCCCGCCCGGCCCCTCGCTTCGCTCTCCCCAGAGGGGAGAGGGCGTTTGAGAGTTCCCTTTCCCTCCGGGAGAGGGCTAGGGTGAGGGCAGGCCCCTCAGCCCACCGTCTTCTTCAGAAACTCGCGAAACGCAGCGCCCACTTCCTCGTGCTTCAGCGCGAAATCCACCGTCGCCTCCAGGAAGCCCTGCTTGCTGCCGCAGTCGTAGCGCTTGCCCTGGTACTGGTACGCGTGCACGCCTTCCGTGGCCATCAGCTTGGCGATGCCATCGGTAAGCTGGATCTCGCCGCCGGCGCCGCGCGGGTTGTTGCGGATCTCCTCGAACACCGCCGGCGTCAGGATGTAGCGGCCCGACACGCCCATGCGTGAAGGCGCGTTCTCGGGGCTGGGCTTTTCCACCATCCGGTCGACCTTGATGATGCGATCGCCCACTTGCGCGCCGGCCACGATGCCATAACGCTTGACGTGTTCCACCGGCACCTCCTGCACCGCCACCAGCGAGGTGGGGAAGTCCTGGAACACGTCCACCATCTGCGCCAGCACGTTGGAACCGCCCTCGGGTCCGCACATCAGGTCGTCGGGCAGAAGGACGGCGAACGGCTCGTTGCCCACCAGCGGCTGGGCGCACAGCACGGCGTGGCCCAGGCCCAGCGCGCGCGGCTGGCGCACGTAGGAGCAGACCATGTCTTCGGGCATCACCGAGCGAATCAGCTGCAGCAGGTCGTTCTTGCCGGCCGCCTCGAGCTCGTGTTCCAGCTCGTACGAGGTGTCGAAATGGTCCTCGATCGCGCGCTTGCTGCGGCCGGTGACGAAGATCATGTGGCGGATGCCGGCGTCGTAGGCTTCCTCGACGGCGTACTGCATCAGGGGCTTGTCCACCACCGGCAGCATTTCCTTGGCGATGGCCTTGGTCGCGGGGAGAAAGCGGGTGCCCAGCCCGGCCACCGGAAAGACTGCCTTTTGAATCCTGGGGGTTTTCGTCATCGACTCGCTCGTGGTTTGGCGCTAGAGTTTTGCCCTTCGTCGGGGCGGCTGCGTCACTATCCGGGCAAATGCCGCCTCATCTTGTCAGACAAGGACGCATTCAGCCTTGGAAATCTTACTCGTCGACGACCTGGCGCCCGAAGCACAGGACTGGCTGGCCGAGCGCCACTCGGTCGAATACCGGCCCGAGCTCGCCAAGGACCCCAGTGCCTTGCGCAAGGCGATCTACAACGTGCGCGCGCTGGTGCTGCCGCGCAAGCTGCCGGTCAACCGCGAGTTCCTCGACTTCGCGCCGCTGCTGGATGCGGTGGCCAGGCTGCACGTGGCCACCGACAACACCGACCTGGAGGCCTGCCGCGACCGCCGGGTGCGCGTGATCCATCCGTCCACGGCCAGCGTGCGCTCCAACGCCGAATACCTGCTGGGTGCGCTGCTGCTGTTGCTGCGGCAGGGCATCGGCCTGTCGTTCGCGGGCGAGCGCCACGCGCCGCCGCTGATCGGGCAGGAGTTGCATGGCAGCGTCGTCGGCATCCTGGGGCTGGCGCCCAGCGCGCACGTCCTGACCGGGATGCTCGCGGCGCTGGGCGTCAGGATGATCGGCTACGACCCGGCCGTGCATCACACGGCGCCGATCTGGGAGCGGCTGAAGGTGCGCCCGGTCACCGCGCGCGAGGTGGTGGCCACTGCCGACGCGGTGTGCGTCACCGTGCTGTACGCGTCGCGCTACCGCGGGATGATCGACGAGAAGCTGCTCGCCCACTGCAAGCCGGGGCAGGTGTGGGTGGGCACGACGCGGTCGTCGCTGTTCGAGGCGCAGGCGCTGTCCGAGGCGCTGCAGGACGGGCGCATCGAAGCCTGCATGCTCGATGGTGGCGAGGAGGGCTTCGCTGCCAGGGGCTCGCCGCTGCACGACGTGGAGAACCTGTACCTCACGCCGCGCCTGGGCGCGCACACGCACCAGGCGCGCCTGCGCGCCAGCTGGTACGTGGCGCACCGGATCCACGAGACGCTGACCATGCCGCGCAGCACGGCCTTCGACCAGATCCTGAGCGCGCCGGCGCCGCTGTAGACCTGTCTGGTTCCCTCTCCCTCTGGGAGAGGGTTAGGGTGAGGGTGCCGCAGCGCCGAGCAATCGGGGTCGGATCGGAATTCAGGACGCGATCGCCAGGCAATCGGGGTCAGATCGGAATTCATGACGATGGTGCTACCGGAGCGCTCGGTGGTGGACGAAATTCCGCTCTGACCCCGATTGCGTTGTAGCCGGAGGATGAAGGTCTTCTTCCCCCCGCACGTCATCGGGGTCAGAGCACGATTCGTGCAAGCCCTCCCGCTCCGGTGGCACCACGCGCGAATCGTGATCCGACCCCGATGACTCGACCTCGTCGCAGCGGCAGCCGCGAGCAATCGCCAAGCAATCGGGGTCAGATCGGAATTCAGGACGATGGTGTGGCCGGAGGGCGCGCTGGTGGTCGAAATTCCGCTCTGACCCCGATTGCGTTCTGGCCGGAGGATGAAGGTCTTCTTCCCGCCCCGTCATGCGGGGTCAGAGCACGATTCGTGCAAGCCCTCCCGCTCCGGTGGCACCACGCGCGAATCGTGATCCGACCCCGATGACTCGACCTCGTCGCAGCGGCAGCCGCGAGCAATCGGGGTCAGATCGGAATTCAGGACGATGGTGTTGCCGGAGCGCTCGGTGGTGGACGAAATTCCGCTCTGACCCCGATTGCGTTCTGGCCGGAGGATGGAGGTCTTCTTCCCCCCGCCCGTCATCGGGATCAGAGCACGATTCGTGCAAGCCCTCCCGCTTCGGCAGCACCGCGCGCGAATCGTGATCCGACCCCGATGACTCGACCTCGTCGCAGCGGCAGCCGCGAGCAATCGGGGTCAGATCGCAGGACGATGGTGTGGCCGGAGGGCGCGATGGTGGTCGAAATTCCGCTCTGACCCCGATTGCGTTCTGGCCGGAGGATGAAGGTCTTCTTCCCCCTCCCCCGCCCGTCATCGGGGTCAGAGCACGATTCGTGCAAGCCCTCCCGCTCCGGCAGCACCACGCGCGAATCGTGATCCGACCCCGATGACTCGACCTCGGCGCCAACGGCAGCCGCGAGCAATCGGGGTCAGATCGGAATTCATGACGATGGTGTGGCCGGAGGGCTCGGTGGTGGACGAAATTCCGCTCTGACCCCGATTGCGTTGTAGCCGGAGGATGAAGGTCTTCTTCCCCCCCGTCATCGGGGTCAGAGCACGATTCGTGCAAGCCCTCCCGCTCCGGCAGCACCACGCGCGAATCGTGATCCGACCCCGATGACTCGACCTCGTCGCAGCGGCAGTCGCGAGCAACAAACTCGACCGCGCCTGCTCGACCTTCCCATCCCGCTTCCACCTCGGTGATGGCCACGTGATCCGGATGTGACCGGCCGGTGATCGGCGGGCGCGAGACTGGCCTCGAGCTCGCAAAGACCCACCCGACCCTGCACACCGGAACTCCCATGGCGTTGCTGGAAGACCGAAGCGCCGCATTCATCGTGCGGGTCTGGTGCGAAAGCGGTGGCGAAGTGCCGGGCGCGGTGCGCGCCTGGCGCGGGTCGATCGAGCATGTGTCCACCGGCCAACGGGTTTTCTTTACGGAGCTGGATGCCGTGATTGCCTTCATGAGACCGCATCTCGTCGCGCTGGGCATCGAGGAGCCCAACCGCTTCTGGGAACGCATGGACGACCTGGTCGCCGCCCCGCTGCAGGCCTGTCCCGACATCGCGGCCGCACCGCCCGCGGCTGCCCGCAAGGCGCAACGCCACGGCCGCTGACCCGGCCGCCACGCCAGCAGCAAACCGCACCCACCGCCGCACTCGTCAACATCAGGAGAGCGCCATGCCCCGCATCCAGGCCAACCGCGACACCATCGACGATCGTTTCAGCGTGCTCGGCTTCACCGTGCGCACGGAAAGCCCCTTGTTCGAAGTGGCGGTGGCCACCGACCCGAACCTGTTCAAGCCCGAGAACCGCGGCCGCCGCGCCCGCAGCAACTTCTTCTCCAGCCGCGCCCACGGCGTCACGCGCGCCCGCCGCGGCGAAGCGGTGTACCTGGTGCCGCCGGACGTGCTCGGCAACTTCGTGGGCCAGCCCCGCCTGTACTTCGGCCTGGCGACCTACCGCGAGAACTCGCGCGGCGCGCCCGACTTCGTGCAGGCGCCCAGCGACGGCTCGATGTACGTGAGCATGCGCCAGCTCACCGAACGCGGATTGCGCCGCTCGCTGTCACCGCAGATCGTCTCGTCGTACGGCCAGGTCAACGGCCGCGATCCCAGCCTGGACTGGGGTGGCGATGCCGTGCGTGATGCGGGCGCCAGCCCGGCCACGCCGGCCGCGGCGCCGGCCGCGCCGGGAACGCCCGCCCCCATCCGCACCCAACCCGCCGCCAGCCCGGCCGCGCCGGCGCAGGTCGCGCCGGTTGCGGTGGCCGCCGGCGACACCTACGACGACGGCTTCGGCGCCTTCCCGGAACCCGAGCCGCCGCCGGTCGCCGGCGCGCTGGACCTGCTGCTGAAGGACTACCACGACGGCCTGGCCGAGCAGCTGCGCTTCTTCGCCGAAAGCGTGCAGTGGTTCGCCGGCGTGCCCAGCACGCGGTCGTTCCCGCACTCGGCCATCTGCCAGGTGTTCGACCCGGCCGCCGGGCCGGAGCAGGAACACGGCACGGCCTTCTACATCGGCCGCAACCTGCTGCTCACCGCCGCCCACGTGGTGGCCGGCAAGCGCAACCTGGTGTTCGTGCCGGGCAAGAACGGCCAGGGCATCGACGCCACGCACGAGCCGTTCGGGCGCTTCACGGTGGCCAGCAGCAACTGGCGGGCCCACGAGCGCTACACGACGGGCAGCCGAAATTTCGACCTGGCCATCGTGAAGACCACCACCGCGGCGCCGGGCGGCCGCTGGTTCAACCTGCTGGAGGAGCTGCGCGAGTCGCGGCGAGAGGGCGTGGCGGTGTGCGGCTATTCGGTGCGCTCGCGCCAGAGCGACATCGTCAGCCGGCTGGTCTCTCGCACCATCGACACGCGCAAGCAGCACCTGCATGCCGGCGCCGTGCGCACGGTGGACGACGAGACCTTCACCTACGACATCCAGACGCTGCCCGGGGCCAGCGGCTCGCCGGTGTACTGGATCGAGGGCGGCGCGAACCCGCGGGCCCACCTGGTGGGCGTGCACGTGGCCGGCGCCGACGACGTCACCAACCGGGGCTGCCGCCTGACGGACGCCAAGATCGCCTGGATCCGCGCCCGCGCCGCCGAGTGGGGCCAGTCGAACGCGATGGAAGTCGAGGACGCCGAGCTGGCCGACGCGCTGGCGATCCCCCTCGATCCCGGCGTGGGCGGGCGCTCCATCGGTACCAGCGCGCTGCAGGCCGGCGACATCATCGTCTCCACCACGCGCCAGTTCGTCTCGCGCGCGATCCGCCTCGGCACCTTGTCGCCGGTCAGCCACGTGATGCTGTACGTGGGCGACGGCCGCGTGATCGAAGCCGTCGGCTCCGGCGTGCGCGAGACGACGCTGGCCGCGGCGATCGACGACGCGATCCTGGCGGTGGCCTATCGCCATCCGCAGCTGGACGCCGCACGCGCCACGGTGCTGGTGGCCTACGCCCGCACGCGGGTGGGCAATCCGTACAACTACGCGGGCGTCGCCTACCAGGGCTATCGCCTGCTCAATCCGCTGCCGGCGGCCGTCGTCGACGCGATCGGCCGGCGCCTCGGCGTGGAGGTGGGACAGGCCGGCGCCGTGTACTGCTCCGAGCTGGTGCTCGAGAGCTTCGAGCGGGCCGGCGTGCCGCTGGCCACCGGCCGGCCGGGCCAGAGCACGCCCAGCCAGGTGGTGCAGATCGCGCGCAGCAACCTGGCCTACGTCGGCCACCTGAAGGCCGAGGACGTGCCGCTGGGCATCCAGCTCGGCCTGGCCGACGCGCTCGGCGCGCCGTTCACGCTCAGCGTCGACGACGCGGAGCCGGCCGCGCTGGCCGAGCCGGCGGTCGAACCGGTGGCCGCCGCGCAGGCCGCCGCCGAGGAGCAGACGAGGGCCGCGCCCGCGGCCCAGCCGGCCGTGGCGGACGCACGGCCCATGCCGGCGCCGCCGCCGCAGGTGCAGCAGCCGGTGTCCGAAGCGCAGGCCGCGCCGGTGGTGGTGCCGATCGCCACGACCATCCTGGGCGCGACGATGACGCGCGTCATGAACAACGTCGGCGACATCACCTGGGAGCTGGACCAGCTGCGCGGCCTCAAGCACCCGAACGACCAGGCGCCCGACCCCGTGCCGGCGTTCAACGACGGCCCGGTCATCCGGCTGGTCGGCTGGCCCAAGTTCGACGTCGGCCTGGTCGACGAGATCAGCGCCGGCTTCGAGATCGCGTGGCAGTACAACGGCAAGTCGCTGGGCAACGTTCAGATCTCCAACGTCGGCACCAACGACGCGGTGGGCTGGGGCCTGCACGTCAAGGCGCAGATCATGGACGACAACATCGTCTACCCGCGCAACAACCCGAGCTTCGCGGCGCTGCGGATCCGCTTCGACTACCGTTTCCATGCGGTGGTGGGCTCGGACCGGCTGGCCTATCGCGAGGTGCACCTGTTCGCCAACGGCAGCTACAACCTGGCCGGCGACTGGACGCAGAACACCTTCCTGTAGGCCCCACGTCGAGCACGCCCCGCCATGGACGCCCGCCCATCCCGCCCGCCGCCGGCGCACATCGGCTTTGCCGACGCCGACGCACCGGTGCAGGCGCTTGCCGGCCTGCCGGGGATGCTGCCCGGACTGCCGGGCGGCGCGCGTCCGGCGGCGGCTACGCAGCCGGCGGCAAGCGCGCCGGCCGCGCCCGTCCCGACCAAGGCGGCGCCGGCCACCGAGACCTTGGCCGCGCGCACCGGCGCGCTGGTGAACGAGGTCGACTTCCCCGGCTTCGTGGCGCAACTGGTGCACGGCACCTTCGACGCCATCGTCGACGCGTCGATCCGGCAGATGGAGAGCTACGCCGACCTGCTGGCCGCCGTGGCCATGACGACCGAGCAGTTCACCGAACGCAACGTGACGCCCGACCAGGCGCGCGACTGGCTGGCACAGCGCCATCCGGGCGACGTGGCCCTGCTGCTGCCGCGCGGCACCGACGAAGTGGCCGTGGGCGCGCAACTGGCGCCCAGGACCGAAGGCGCGAGTCCGGCGTGGCTCGCCGAATACGGGCTGGAGGGACAGGAGCTGACGGCCGAAATCCTGGAGCAGCAGGTGCTGCCGCAGGTGCGCAACAAGGTCGGCTCCGAGCGGCTGCAACTGCTGTCGACCATGGTCACGCTGGGCCTGAACCGCGTGGCGGTGAAGGATGGGTCGGTGAGCGCGAAAGTGATGTTCCGCGCCGCCGCCAAGGACGCCTCGAACGTGCAGTACGCGCAAAGCCCCGACGGCAGCGCCGGCGGCGCGAGCAACTGGGGCACACGCGGCAACAACGCCTACGCCGGCGTGCAGACCCTGGTGCAGACGGTGAGCGTCAACGCCCAGAGCAGCACCGACCTGCGCGCCGACCTGTTCGGCGAGGTGAAGCTGAACTTCGTTTCCGAGACGCTGCCGCTGGACAAGCTGACCGATCCGGTGCAGCGCAACCTGATCCAGCGGCACGCGGTGCGCGGTGCCACGGCGCCGGTCGCGGCCGCGCCCGCCTTGCCCGCACCCGTGGCCACGCCGGGAGCACGCTGATGCTGCGCGAACTGCATGAAGTCGTCGCCGAGCTGCAGGACAGCGTGGCGCCGCTGGCGGCCGCCGCCCGCGCCGGCATGCGCGTGAGCGCCGTCGAAGTGGACCTGCCGCTGGACATGGCGCTGGTGCTGCGCGGGGGCGGCTGCACGCTGCTGGCCGACGTGCCGCGCAACCTGGCCGACGCCAGCTGGAACGAGGAACCCAACCGGCTCCAGTTCACGCTGGCGGCGACGCCGGCCGGCCAGGGGGAGGGCGCATGACCACCACTGCCACGGCGCAAGCCCTGCCGCCGCTGCTGCAGAACGCGGGTGTGCCGTTCGACGTGCTGATCCAGGCGCTGACCGAGCAGCTGGACAAGGCGCAGGCCAGCATGGCGCTGAAGGCGCGGGTCGGCAAGCTGCCGATGACGTTCGCGGTGAAGGACGTGTCGCTGGAACTGCGTGCCTTCGTGCAGCTGGTCGACGACGACGTGTACGTGCGGCCGGCCGGTCCCGGCGACAGCGGGGCGAGCAGCATCAAGCTGGCGCTGACCACGATCACCAAGCCGATGATCGAGGAGAACGCCATGAGCTTCCAGGCCGAGGACCCGAAGTTCTCGCTGCGCGAGGCGCTCGGCCAGCAGATCAGCGAGCAGGACCAGCGCAGCCTGGAGCGCATCGGCGTGCGCTCGATCGTGCAGTTGAACGAACTGCGGCGGGCAGCCGGCGCCGACGTGGTCGCGCGGCTGGCGCGCATGCCGGTCAACCGGCTGCAGCAGGCGATGCTGGCGGCGAGCGCGCCGCGCGTCACGAAGGTCGAGCGCGACGCGCCGCCGTCGCCGCCCGTCGCCGTGGCGCCGTTCACGCCGCCGCCGCGAGCGACGCCGACCGGCGCGCCGCCGGTCGCCCCGTCCGTCATCCCGCCGCGCGTCGTCCCCAAGGCCGACGTCGCGGTCGGCCCGGTCAAGGCCGGTCCGCTGCCGCAGCCGGCCCGGGTGCATCTGGAAGCGCCGCTGCTCAAGGCCGGCCGCCTCCCGACGATCCGCGCCCGCGGCCTGCCGGTGCCGGTGGTGCAGGCGGTCGACCAGACGCTGGTGCTGCAGCCGCTCGCGCATCAACTGGGCAGCGTGGCCGAGCTGGATTTCGGCGACGGCCAGCTGGCGTCGGTCCGCCTCGAGGACGGCAGCGTGGGCGCCTGGCAGGCGGCCAGCGAGGAGTCGCCGTGAACGCCACCGTGCCACGCGTCCCGCGGCGCCTGCTGGTGACGCTGCACCTGGGCGAAGTGCCCGACGACATGCCGGCCTGGCGTGCCACCACGCGCTATGGCGTGGCGCCGGCCGAACGCATCGACGGCGGCATCGTCGACCGGCTGCTGCACCGCCACGGCGGCGACTTCCGCTGCGCGCGGGTGCACAGCGCGCGCCTGCCGCGCAGCACGGCGGTGCCGGGCGCCCGGCGCTTCGACGACGTCGAGCAGTTGAGCGGCGTGGGCCGGGTGCTGCGCATCGAAGTGCAGCAGGACGACGGGCTCGCGGACCTGCTGCAGGCGCTGCAGCAGGTGCCGACGGTGGAGGCTGCGCTGTGCGAGCACCTCAGCTTCGCGCCGCTCGACGCGCAGAACTTCGGGTCGCTCGCGCAGGCGCAGGCCGCGCGGGAGTACGACGCGCAGGAGGCGTGGCAGGCGCGCGAACTGATCCGCCTGCCGCAGGCGCTGGGGTACACGCAAGGCGACCCGGCGGTGATCGTCGGGCTGGTCGACACCGGCGTGATGGCGCAGCACCTGGCCTTGCCGGAGGCGGCTGTGCGGCGCGGGTTCGACACCGTGGACCTCGATCCGGCTTCGGTCGGCGGCCTGGGACTGGTCGGCGACAGCCGGCAGCGCGACGAAGACCCCGGTGACGACGTCGGCCACGGCACCGGCTGCGCGGGCATCCTGCGCGCCGACGGGCTGGAACTGCCGCCCGGCGCCGCCGGCCAATGCAGCCTCTTGCCGGTGCGCGTGCTGGCCGCCGCGATGTCGGGCGAGCGCCGCGTCGGGGTTGGCTCCATCGCCAACATCGACGCCGGGATGAAGCGCCTGGTCGACCTGGGGGTGAAAGTCATCAACATGAGCTTCGGCACGGCGGAAGGGCAGTTGCCCCCGGGCGGCGCGCTGCCGCACCTGGAGGTGGTGCGCTACGCGCTGGCGCGCGGCGTGATCCTGGTGGCCGCCAGCGGCAATTCGGGCCTCGCCGAGCGCTACTTCCCGGCGGCGCACGACGGCGTGATCGCCGTCGGCGCCGTCAACGCCCGCGGCGAGCCCTCGCGCTTTTCGACGCGCGGCGACCACGTGGCGTTGTGCGCGCCGGGCGAAGGCATCTGGACCTGCGGCCTCGACGGCGCGGGGGCCGGGCTGCAGCGCGCCAACGGCACCAGTTTCGCCGCGCCGTTCGTCAGCGCCGCCTGCGCCTTGCTGGCCGCGCGCGCCAACGCCCGCGCCTGGCCGCTGAACAGCCATGACGCGCGAACGCTGCTGGCGGCCAGCTGCCAGCCCCACCGGCGCGCCGACACCACCGGTTGCGGCGCCGGCGTGCTGGACGTGTGGGCCGCGCTGCGCGCCCTGGAAGCCAGCATGGACGACGAAGAAGACGCCGGCGACGGCGATCCGGTCAAGGCCCCGTAGCGCCGACGAAGGAGAACGCCATGGCCAAGAGCCCCAGAACCCCACCGCCCCCGGCGCCCCGCCGGCGTCTCCCGGCCTCCGGGACGCCCCAGGTGCAGGCCCCGATCCCGGTCGTTGCCCGCGCTCCCGCGGGGCCGGCCATTCCAACGGTCCCGCCCGCCGCGTTTTCCGCCTTTGCCAAGTCCACCTCCGAAGGAGCCCGTGCCATGAGCCGCATTCTCTTGATCGATCTCGCTGAACGTGAAATGCAGGCGCGCACGCGCCTGAAGAACCGCATCGACGAGCTGCAGACCCAAAGCCGACGGGTGTCGGGCCAGTCCGCGCAGCTCGACGTGATCCTCAAGGAAGTGAAGCGCATCACCAGGGAGAAGCCCGGGATCACGCCGGAGCAGCTGGGGCAGGAGCTTCAGAGGGAGCTGCCCGAAACCGCCCGCGGTGCGCTGAGCATCGACCAGACGGCGCGGCTCGCCGAACTGCTGGCCAGGCTCAACTCCGACAACCCGGTCGACGACTTCTACAAGGCCGTCGCCGCCGAGGTGGCGCGCAAGACCTGGAAGGAACTGTCGGCCGGATCCGATCCCGAGTACGTGCTGAAGTACGGCCTGTTCGGCTCGCAGCGCACGTCGATGACGGCGGACCTGGGCGTCAACGAACGCGAGATCGCGATGGTCTGCGGGCTGCTGCAGCTGGACAACCTCGCCGATCCCGCGCACGACAAGTTCACCACCAGGATCGCCGAGCGGCAGGGCGAGTACCGGCAGCACCTCGCGCTGTTCGACGCCGCCTACGAGCGCGCCAAGCAGCGCTCGGAGGTGACCCTGCAAAGCCAGATCGACAACGGCACGGTGAGCAAGTCGGTCATCGGCTGCATCGAGCCGGACCACTCCATCGACGACCGCGTGGACGAGACCAGGAAGCAGGTGCCCGGCGCCGACGAACTCGTGCGCGCGATCTCCGCGCGCACCGTCGCGCAGGTGGTGCGGCGGCTGGCGACCGAGAAGATCACGCCCAACGACCCCTGGCTGGCCAGCCGGATCGACACGGCTTTCAGCCGCCTCACGGGCGCCATCGACGGCGCGCCGCCGTCCTCCATCGAGATCGACCTGCCCGACCTGGAAGTGGAGAGCGGCGTCGACATCGACCCCGAGAACCTGCAGGCGGTGCAGGCCATCTACTTCACCTACCAGCTGGAGGAGATGCGCATGTTCCAGGTGGTCGAGCGCATCGTCGACCTGTTCCGGCAGGGCATGCTGCCGCTCGGCCGCGGCTACGTCAGCGACTTCCTCTACCACTACTACCAGAAGGCCGGGGAACGCATGACCGAGGGCGAACGGCGCGACCTGTACTTCCGCTGCTTCGGCGCGCCGGGCGGCAACCCCAACATGGGCGAACCCAATCGCGACTTCAACGAGCTGTGGCTGCGCTTCCTGTCCGCGGTTTCCAGCTTCTCCCGGCAGCTCAGCGTCGACCGCATGCTGCGCAGCAACGTGCCGGTGGCCGTGTCGCAGGAGCAGGTGCGCAAGGCCGGACGCGACCTGGCCGCCAACCTCTCGCGCAACGGCTACGGCATCGCCTACAACGCGGCCATCGAGATGCAGCAGTCCATCCTGGACTTCAAGACGGTGCTGACCAATCCCGACCTGCGCAACGTGTTCGGCGCGCGCGACATGTGGCAGGTGATCGACCTGGTCAACGCCAACTACCTGGGCGGCGCGCGCAACACGCACCGCTTCCGCACGCAGTCGCGCAACGGCGCCATCATCATCCGCTGGCTGGCCAACCACGTCCAGGCGCTCACCAACATCGCCGGACCCGTGCTGTTGATCGACCAGATCGTCGACCCGCAGATGTTCCGCGTCGAGTCCAACCACAAGCCCACGATCGATCCGACCGACTGGGACCTGGTGAACGCCTGCGAGCAGTGGCTGGCGGTCGGCGGGGTGCAGGGGCAGAGCGTGGAGCAGTACGCCCAGCCGATCGAGGCGCCGATCACCTCGGCGCGGCCCATCGGCATGCCGCAGTTCGCGCGCGACGCGCTCGATTCGGCCGGCATCAGCCTGCCGGCGTGACGGAGGCCGTCCCCACCCCAACGGAGAACCACCATGCCTGATGCCGACCGCAGCGCCACGCCGATGGCCGAGCACGTCCTGCATTCCCTGCACAACGCATCGCGGGCGCTGGGGGTGAGGGACCCGGTCCCCTACCTGGACGGGCTGATCCGGCGCAGCTTCGCCCGGCCCGACGACGACATCCGCTACGCCTACAACCACCTGGCGCCGGGGGCGGTGGCCTACGAGCCTTCGTTTTCCGAGACCGAACCGCAGGCGCTGCGCTTCACGATCGAGCCGCTGGGCCCGGACGCCTCGCCGATGGCGCGGCGCGACGAAGCCACGCGCGAGATGCGCCGGCTGGTCGGGCCCGCGTTCGGCCGCGACTCGCTGCGCTGGTTCGACGCCCGCAGCGAGGCGTGGCGCGGCTTCTCCGGCATGGGCTGGATGAACTACGGCGCCTGGTTCGGCAGCGCGTTCGACGAGGACGGCCTGTACGCGACCAAGATCTACTACGAGCTGGCGCCGCAGCAGATCGAGGCGCTGGCGCCGTCGCTGGCGCGCCTGACGCGGGAAGCCATGGAAGTGATGCCGCGGCTGGCGCCGATCTTCACCTCCATCGGCTGCAAGCGCGACACCGGGAGCCAGCGCGTCACCTTCATGCACCGCGGGCCGCTCGCCTTGAACAGCCTGGGGCCGCTGATGAACCACCTGGGCATCGGCCACCAGTTGCCCAGCCTGATGCGCACCGTCGGCGTGGCGCTGGGCGGGCGCTTCGAGTTGCCGCAGGGCGCGGTGCTGATCGGCCTGCGCGAGACGCAGAGCGGCGTCGAGCTCAAGCTCGAAGTGCTGCTGGCGGCGCTGCCGGACCTGCCGGTGCGCTTCCTCGACCTGCTGCGCCTGGGGCTGGCCGAGCGGCCGCGCCAGCTCGGCGCGCTGGAGCGCTGGCTGGGCGCCTTCGGCGTCGAGGACGCGCAGGAGGGCGGCAACTTCTCGGTGCTGTCGGTGCGCGTGACGCCGAAGTCCAGCGCGCGCATCAGCCTGTACGTGCGGCCGATCGAGTTCGAGCTGCGCGACACGCTGCAGGAGCGCAAGGCGGCGTAGCGACCCGCGGTCCCCAGTCCCGTAAAGCCCAAGGAGAGCACGATGTCGGCCACCGCAACCAAGCCACCGGTCAGCGCGGAGACCCTGCAGGCCGCGCGCGACACGGTCCGCACCCTGCTCGAAAGCAGCGAGGCCTATGCCCGGATGCCGGAGGCCAGCCGCAAGGCGCTGGCGCACGACCTGGTGCAGGTCGGCTCCTTCCTGGCCGAGCCGGGGATGCGGGTGCCGGCGAAACACATGAGCCCCGACGTGCTGTCGCTCGCGCAGGCCGACTCGGGTTCCACGAAGGTCGGCGACCAGCCCAAGTTCGGCCAGGCCGTGCGGACCGGCGTCGAGCAGGCGGTGGCGCTGATCGAAGGCGTGAACTTCCCCGCCTTCGTGAGCGGCCTGATCGAAGGCGTGTTCCATTCGATCGTGAAGAGCTCGATCGAGCAGATGGAGGCCTACGGCAAGCTGGTGGCCGACGTGTCCAAGAGCCTCAACCAGTTCCGCGACGACAACACGACGGCCAACCAGGGACGCGACCACCTGGTGGAGCAGTTCCCCGACCTCTTCGAGCTGCAGATGCCGGGCGACGATCCGTTCGCCAGCTTCGGCGACTCCTCCGCGCCCGCGAGCCCGCGCGTGGCCTTGCGCGAAGGCGTGGACGAGCGCCAGGCGGTGGCGCGCGTCAACGCTTCGCTGCCGCTGGACAAGCCGGTCACGAAGCTCGACGACGAACTGGTGGAGGCGCTGCTGGTGCCGGCGGCGCGCACGCAGATCGCCACCGGCCGCCAGCAACTGCTCGCGACCATGGTGATGATGGGCATCAACCGCATCGTGGTGACCGACGGGAAGATCCAGGCCAAGGTGATGTTCGATTTCCAGGCCAAGGACAACCGGCGCTACCAGGCGAGCGCGTCGCAGTTCGACTACGCCAAGGACGCGTACGGCAACCTGCAGAAGACCCGCGGCTACGAAGGCGAGTACGAGAGCGGCTCGAAGGGCGGCAGCTACACCCGGGACAAGGACGGCTCGGTCTCGAGCGACAGCGCCGGCTACTACAGCAAGGGCACGTACAAGTACTCCGAGAAGCCGGTCATCACCGCGATGAGCAGCTCGCGCCTGGCGGACGACTCGTCGCTGCAGACCAAGGCCTCGCTGCTCGGCAACGTGGAAGTCAACTTCAAGAGCGACTACCTGCCGCTGGAGAAGATGGCCACGCCGGAGAACATCGCCGCGATCCAGATGAACGCGCAGCCCGGCATGGTCAAGACCATGGCCGGCCGGCCGCAGCGGCCCGCCGCCGCTCCGGCCGCCGCGGCGCCCGCGGCGGCGCCTGCCACGACCCCGGCTGCCTGAGACGCGCGCGGCCCACCGGAGCACCATCATGGCACCCGCCGCCACGCTCGTCGGCGCAGCGCCGCCGGCACCGGACGATGCGACGCTGGACGCCGTGCGCCGGCCGGTACGCGCGCTGCTGGAGCAGTCGCCCGGTTTCGCCGGCCTGTCGGCGGCGCAGCAGCGCGACATCGCGCAGACCATGGTGCGGGTGGCGGCCTACATGGCCAACCCGCACGGGCTGGCGCGCGAGGAGTTCGCCAATCCGCAGCTGGCGAAAGACCTGGGCGGCGGCGCCGGCCCGGGCGAGCCGGTGGCGCAGGCTCTGGCCGGCGTGGACGACGCGAAGAACAAGGCATCGGCCAAGCTCGGCACCTTCGCCGGCGCCGACTTCAAGGCCGGCGCGCTGCAGCAAGGCACGCAGGAGTTCAAGAACCTGGTGGGGGCGGTGGACTTTCCGGCGTTCGTCGGCGGCCTGATCCAGAACGTGTTCCAGGCGATCGTCACCGCCTCCATGCAGCAGATGGAGGCCTACGGCAAGCTGCTGAAGGCGGTGGCGCAGACGGTGGACCAGTTCGCGCAGGACAACATCAGCATGAACAACGCGCGCGACTGGCTGGCCGAGAGGTACCCGGACCTCCTCACCATCGAGACCGGCGGTGAAGACGAGGAGGCGGCGGCGGGCCCGCGGCTGGCCGTGCGTGGCGAGGACCAGGATGCGGCCCTGCGCCGCATCAACGAGGAGCAGCAGCTGCTCAAACCGGTCACCGACCTCGCCGATCCCGAACAGGAGGCGCGGCTGGTGGGCGCCGCGCGGCTGCAGATGGCGCGCATGCGCCAGCAGATGCTGTCGTCGATGGTGCTGCTGGGCATCAACCGGATCGTGGTGACCGACGGCCTGATCAACGCCAAGGTGATGTTCGACTTCCGCGCCAGCGACCAGGCCCAGCGCCGCGCCCGGGCGTCGCTGTACGACCGGCAGGCCAGCAGCAACACCAACACCACCGGTGGCGGCTTCGTGATGCCCTGGGGTGGCGCCGCGACGGTGAACACCAACCAGCAGAGCCACGTCACGACCGTTCAGTCGTCGGTGGACGAGACCAGCGAATCCAAGGCCGAACTGAAAGCCAGGCTGAGCGGCGAGGTGCGCGTGAATTTCAAGAGCGACTACTTCCCGATGGAGAAGCTGGCCTCGCCCGGCATGATCGCCTCGATCCAGGGCAACGCGACGCCGTTCGATCCGAATCCGCCGCGCCCGGCCGCGGGTGCCGCCGCCGCGCCGGCGCCGGCAGCGGCGCGGGTGACCGCCTGAGGGCCGACCCATGGACGCCGCCGTGCTCGTTCCGCTGGACGCCGCGCCCGCCGACGCCGACGCCGCGCCGGCGGCATCGCAGGTGCCTGGCGAGCTGTCGCAGGCGCCATCCGGGGAGGCGCAGGCACTCGCGTCGGCGCTGGCCGAGGCGCAGGACTGGACGCCGGAGATCCTCACGCTGGCGCTGGCGTCGCTGGGCGACATCGACCTGCCGGCGCCGGCGGCGCCGCCGCGCCATGCCGGGACGCTGGCCGTGCTGCCGACGCTCTACTGGGTGTGGGGGCTGGACCAGGCCGGGCTGCTGCAGGCCGCGGAGACGGTGGCCGGCCTGTGGGCCAGCGGGGCGATCCAGGTGCCGCTGCCCGATCGCGGCCAGGCGCTGCAGGACTACTGGCGAGCGCGGCGCCAGCGCCTGACGGCGCCGGAGCGCGCCCACCTGCTGGGCCTCGTGTTCGATCCGCGCGATTTCGAGCCGGCGCTGCGGCGCCTGTGCACGGCGCTGGTGGCGCTGGCCGACAACGCCGGCCAGCGCGACGTCCGCGAGGAAGTGGGGCTGCAGGTGGCCGCGGCCGCCCTGCTGGACCTGGGCGCCGCCCGCCTGGAGGGTGCGCCCGCCGCGGCCGCCGCCGACCTGCTGGCGCAGACCCGCGCCGCCGTCGCCCTCTTGTCGCCGCGCGCGCTGCAGACGGCGTTCGCCGTGCGCGATTTCTACGCCTTGATCGAGCTGAGCGAGCGCGCCGGCGGCCGGCAAGGGCAGCGCGCCCGCCGCCTGGCCGAGCGGGCCCAGGCCGGCGCCGCCGTGCTGCGCTGGCTGGCGACGGCCGCGGCGCAGGGGTTCGCGATCGACCCGCAGGCGGCGCAGTTGCAGACGTTGATGGCCCACGCGCAGCGGTGGCTGTCCAACACCGAACCGGGCGCTGCCGAGCCGGGCCACGACCATGACCGCCTTGGCGTCGCCGCTGCCTGACCAGCGGACCACGGCCACCCACCCTCCGCCGCCCTGGCTGCGAACTGCGGTGCGCGACGTGCTGCGCGGCACGCGCAGCTACAAGGACATGGGCGCGACCGAGCGCCGCGACCTGGCGCAGGCGATGGTGCGGGTGGGCCAGCTGGCGGCCGACTGCATCGCGCAGGAGCAGGAAGCACAGGCCCAGATCGATGCGGCCCCGCCGCTGTCGCGCACGCTGGCCGAGCAGCCTGAGTTCGGCGAATCGGCGCGCCGCATCGGCCAGATCACGCGCGACACGCTGCAGGCGATCTCGTTTCCGCGCTTCGTCACGGACCTGCTCAACGGTGTGTTCCGCGCGATGAACGATTCGAGCCAGGCGCAGATGCAGCAGTACCTGCAACTGCTCAACGCCGTGTCCAGCACCGCCGGCGGTTTCGAGCAGACACAAACCAGCGAACTGCAGGTGCGCGCCTGGCTGGTCGACCACTTCCCGGACAAGTTCGAGATGGACCTGCCCGAGCCGCCGGAGCCCGGCGACCCGCCGCCCGATCCCGAGGACGTCGAGCCGCCGCGGCTGCGCCTGGTGGCCGGCGCCGGCATGCCGCCCGAGGAAGCCTTGCGCGCGGCGCTGGGCGTGCAGCCGGGACAGGAATTCAACGCCAGCAATCCGGAAGCGCTGGTGCCGCTGGCACGCCGGCAGCTCGCCCGCCAGCGCCAGCAGATGCTGGCGACCATGGTCCAGATGGGGATGCAGCGCATCGTCATCGACGCCGGGAAGATCAACGCGGCGATGCGCTTCCACATCGACACCCGCAGCGCCGCCGCGCAGGACCGCGCCAACCAGTCGAGCATCCAGAACCGCATCCGCGCCGGCGGCAGTTTCGGCGCCGGCCCCTGGGGCGTGAGCGCCGAGGTGGAGAACACGATCTCGTTCGTCAGCACCAACCGGCAGCAGACCACCGAGGAGATCAACACCAGCGCCGACCTCAATTCGTCGGTGGAACTGCACTTCCATACCGATGCGATTCCGCTGAACCGGCTGGCCGCGCAGGCGCAGGCGGACCGCGTGCGCAATGCCAGCCTGAATCCCGACCACGAAGCGGAGCTGGCGGCCGGCCGCGCGATGAACGAGCGCATCGCCGGGGCGCGGACGGCGGAGGAAGCGCGCCGGGCCGGGGTCGACGGCAGCGTGCGCTCGGTGACGCCGCCGGCGATGTCCGCCGAGCCGCTGCGCGTGCCGCAGCCGGGCAGCAATCCGACGCCGGCGCCGACGGCCGCCCCGACGCCGGCCCCGACGCCGGCCCCGACGCCGGCCCCGACACCGGCACCGACACCGGCACCCTGACGGGTTTTCCTCCTTCTCCCCCTGGGAGAGGGCGGGGGTGAGGGCACGCACGGCCCCCACCCCAACCCTCCCCCAGCGGGGGAGGGAGTTCCTTTCGGCAACCCTCCCGCGCGGGGGAAGGAGCCTCTACGTCGGTCCGGTTCCCGGCTCCTCCGCGGCCGCCGCCGAGGGCCCGCGCTTCAGCCGCGCATCGGCCTGCGCCACGTACCAGTGGGCGCGGCTGACGAGCTCCTCCAGGGTCAAGGCGCCGTCGCTGCCGGGTGACGCGCGCACCGGCGATGGCGGGAACCACGGCACGGGCGCGAGCGGGGCTGGCGCCGGCGGGATGTCGCCGCCGCGTCGGATGGCGCCGTCGGCGATGCGCTGGTAGGCCGCGATCGTTTCGCGCATCGGCTCGATCGCGAGTTCCTTGCGCAGCGTCGCGCGGCACAGCTCGAACTGCCGCAGCGCCATGGCGCGCTGGCCGTTCAGGACGAACAGGCGCATCAGTTCGCGGTGCACGTCCTCGCGCAAGGTGTCGCGGTCGAGGATCTCCTGCGCGAAGCGGATCGCGCCCGCCCAGTCCTGCGCCAGCGTGCTCACCTGCATCAGCCGCCCGAGGGCGTTCAGCAGCGTGCGCCGGTGCAGTTCGCGCGCGCGCAGCGCCCAGTCGTCGGTGAAGCCGGCGAGCACGTCGTCGCGGTACAGGCCGGCGCCGCGCCGCAGGCATTCCACGTCCGCTGCGTCGAGCTCCTCCAGGGACTTCCGCAGCACCGGATTCACCAGCGCCGAGAACTCGTCGACGTCCAGCCGCAGCCGCGCGTCGGGCCGCAGGCCTACCGCGCCGCGCCGGTCGCAGACCACCACGTCGGTCTGCTCCAGCGGCGGTCCGGCGAGCGCCTTGCGCAGCCGCCAGAGCGCCGTGTTGAACGAGTGCAGGCTGCCGGTGTCGTTCTGCCCGGACCACAGCGCGGCCAGCAGCTCGCTGCGCGCGAAGAAGCGTCCGCGCGCCAGCGCCAGGTAGGCCAGCAAGCTGCCGGGCCGCCCCTCGAGATCGACGGCCGGCCACGGTTGAGGCCGGTCGCACCGGGCGACGGACAGGTGGCCGAACAGGTAGAGGTACAACATGGCGGCTCCCCGATGAGTTGTGCTCTCCCGGCCGTCCCCCGCCGGCCAGAGCGGGGCCGTGCGGCGCCATCGGCGCAGTCGGTGGCCGGTCCTGCCGGATCCGGCCGTTGCCGAGCCGCGCGAACCGCACTTGTACTGCCGCGAGGCACAGCCGGTCCCCTGTCAACTATCACAGGTCCGGTAACCGGCGGTGTCGCCGCGCGGGCGGTCCGGTTGCGGCCGGGCGCGCCCGGACAAGGGCGGGCTGCTCGACATCGCGCGGATGACCGCTACACGTCGTAACGGCGCTAGGGAAGCTCTGAACAAATCCCGCCGTGCGCGACGGTGCTTTTCCGGGATGAGATGCAAGGCGCCGGACCCAAGGCAAGCCTGGACGGCTTGCCTGGTCTGGCAACGCGGCAGGTCGCCCGGAAAAGCGCCGTCCCGAAGGGCTCGGGCAACAACGGGCGCTTTGCGCACCAAGTTCCTGGCCGGTGCGTCCAGCACCGGCTGCGAAACGTTGGCGCACAAATCATCCCGTTCTTGCCTCGAGCGCGCGCGACGCGATTTGTTCAGAGCTTCCCTACAGGAAGGACGGCTTGCCCGGTTCGCTCCACGCGAGACGTGCCTCCGGGTGCAGCGCCTGCAGGCGCGCTTCGAGTTCCGCGACCCGCGCCGCCGGCACGTCGACCGCCAGCAGGATGCTGCCCTGCTCGATGGCGGCCGCGAACCGCCGCAGCCGCCGGTTGGGAGCGGAGATGCCGATCATGCTGGAGGTCCAGGCATCGAACAGGGCCCCCACCAGCACCAGCAGGGGGATCAGGCTCCACTGGGGCGGCTCCCCGGCGCCGGGATAGCTCACCGCCGCCACCGACCCGAGCAGGCCGCCGACCGCGGCGCCCACGGCCAGTCCGGCCTCGGCCGAGCAGATGACGTCGGAAGTCTGCAGCACGTTGGCGGCATGCAGGTCCGACAGGTCGCAGTCGCTGCGGCCGAAGAAATGCAGGTGGCGGCGTTCGACGCGCGAGCCGATGAGGTCTTCCATGGTCGCCCGCGCGCTCGCCAGGTCGGGCAGCAGCCAGTAGACGCGCGTGCGCATCGCCTGGCTCTACCGGGCAGGGGTCGCCGCCTGCTCGCCCGCGGGCGCGAAGAAGGTGCCGCGCGTGAGGAAGGTGTAGTCGGCCTCCAACGCCCCGATGCCGACCAGCGTGACCAGCAGCAGCGGCGGCACCAGGATGGCGTAGACCAGGGCGAGCCGCTCCCACATCATGTGCATGAAGACGGCGACGATGAGGCCAGCCTTCAGCAGCATGAACACGATGATCAGCGACCATCGCAGCAGGCCCTGCAACTGGAAATAGTCGACGGCGTAGGAGGCCGCGCTGAGCACGAACAGCAGGCCCCATATTTTGAAGTAGACCCCCAGCGGATGCTGCTGGCCATGGACGTCGGCGGACCGGCGTTCCCCCGCGGGCGGGGCAGGTGCGTGCTCGGTGTGCTCCATGTGCGGCCTCCGTCCTACCAGAGATAGAAGAACGCGAAGATGAAGACCCAGACCAGGTCCACGAAGTGCCAGTACAGGCCCATGATCTCGACGATCTCGTAATTCCCTCGGCGCCCGGTAAGGAATCCGGGCCGCTCGCGGTCGAGATCGCCGCGCAGGACCTTCAGCGCCACGATCACCAGGAAGATGACGCCGATCGTGACGTGCGTGCCGTGAAAGCCCGTGATCATGAAGAACGCCGATCCGAACTGCGGCGCACCCCAGGGATTGGTCCACGGGCGCGCGCCTTCGTGGATCAGTTTTGACCATTCGAATGCCTGCATCCCGACGAAGGTCGCACCCAGCACCGCCGTCGCGATCAGCAGCATGAACGTGAGCTTGCGGTCGCGTCGGTAGCCGAAGTTGACCGCGAGGGCCATGGTGCCGCTGCTGCTGATCAGGATGAAGGTCATGATCGCGATCAGCAGCAGCGGAACGCTCTTGCCGAAGATGGTCAGCGCGAACACCTCGCTGGGATTCGGCCATGGCACGGTGGTGGACATGCGCACCGTCATGTACGAGACCAGGAAGCTGCCGAAGATGAAGGTGTCGCTGAGCAGGAAGATCCACATCATCGGCTTGCCCCAGGGCACGCCCTTGAAGGCGCGCTGGTCCGAGGACACGTCCGCGACGAGGTTCTGCCACTGGCCGCGCGAGCGCAGCGGTCCTGCCGTGCCGGTTGCCTGGTGCGTCATGAGAGCGGCTCCTTCATCGCTGGCGGCCGTGGTTCACAAGGTGGCCGAAGAGCAGATCGCCAATCCGATCCCGTCCGACACGAGCAGCGCGTACAGCGCCACCCACACGGCGAGCAGGTAATGCCAGTAGGTCGCGCACAGTTCGGCGCCGAGCCGCACCCTCGCCGGTTCCGCTCCGCGCCACACCCGCAGGACGGCGCGCGCCCATGCCACGAGCCCGCCGAGCACGTGCAGGCCGTGCACGGCGGTGAAGAGGTAGAAGAACGCCGTGGCCGCGCTCGCCGCGACGAAGTAGCCCGCGTCGTCGAGCTGCTTCCAGACGAACAACTGCCCCGCGAGGAAGCCGAACGTCAGCAGGCCGGCCGCCCAGAGGCCGCGGGCGACGCCGTCACGATTCGCGCGGCGGGCGGCGTACACCGTCCACTCCATCGCCAGGCTCGCGCCGACCAGGAGCGCGGTGTTGAACATGAGCAACCGGGGCCGCGGCAGCGGCGTCCAGTCCGCCAGCGGCAGGCGCATGGCATAGGCGCTGACGAACAGCACGAACAGCGACGTGGCGACGCCGAGGAACACCCACAGGGCCGTCTTGACCGCCGGCCGCGCCGCCGCGCCGCGCGTGTCGCCCGCTGTGGCGTGCGCCAGCCACGGCTGCACGTCGATCGTCTGCCGGAACAGCCACCACACGATCACGGCCATCAGGCCGGTGAGGAAGACCAGTCCGATGGTCATGTGGCTACCCTGCTGCCGGTTGCGCGGTCCGCGTCCAGCCTTCGGCCGGGACCGCCGCCGGGGGCACGTTCTGCGGGATGTAGTCGGTCTTCAGGCCGGGAACGCCGTAGTCGTAGGGCCAGCGGTAGACGGCGGGCAGTTCCTTGCCGAAGTTTCCGTGGCGGGGCGGCGTGTGCGCCGTCTGCCATTCGAGCGTCGTGGCGTTCCAGGGGTTCGGTCCGGCCGGCTTGCCCCTGAAGTAGCTGGCGAACAGGTTGTAGAGGAATACCAGCTGCGCCGCGCCGACGACGAAGGCGGCCAGCGAGATCCACGCGTTCAGCAGGTGCGCCGAGTCGGGGATGAAGCTGGTGCCGCCGATCGCGTAGTAGCGGCGCGGAATGCCCATGAAGCCCAGGTAGTGCATCGGGTAGAAGATCGCGTAGGTCCCGACGAAGGTGATCCAGAAGTGGACCTGGCCCAGCGTGTCGTCCAGCATGCGTCCGGTGATCTTGGGGTACCAGTGGTAGATGGCGCCGAACACCGTCAGCACCGGAGCGATCCCCATGACCATGTGGAAATGCGCGACCACGAACATGGTGTCCGAGAGCGGCATGTCCACCACCACGTTGCCCAGGAACAGGCCCGTGAGGCCGCCGTTGACGAAGGTGAAGATGAACGCGATGGCGAACAGCATCGGCACGTTCAGGTGGATGTTGCCGCGCCACAGCGTCAGCACCCAGTTGTAGACCTTGATGGCGGTCGGCACCGCGATGATGAGGGTGGTGGTGGCGAAGAAGAACCCGAAGTAGGGGTTCATGCCGCTCACGTACATGTGGTGGGCCCACACGACGAAGCTCAAGCCGCCGATCACCAGGATGGCCCAGACCATCATGCGGTAGCCGAAGATGTTCTTGCGCGCGTGCGTGCTGATCAGGTCGGACACGATGCCGAAGGCAGGCAGCGCCACGATGTAGACCTCGGGATGGCCGAAGAACCAGAACAGGTGCTGGAACAGCAGCGGATTGCCGCCCGAGTAGCTCAGCTGCTGTCCCTTCGAGACAAGCGCGGGCATGAAGAAGCTGGTGCCCAGCGTGAGATCCAGCAGCATCATGACGGCGCTGACGAACAGGGCCGGGAACGCCAGCAATGCCAGGATCGTGGCCATGAAGATGCCCCACACCGTCAGCGGCAGGCGCATCATCGTCATGCCCCGCGTTCGGGCCTGGAGCACGGTGACCACGTAGTTCAGGCCGCCCATCGTGAAGCCGATGACGAAGACGATCAGCGAGACGAGCATCAGGATGATGCCCCAGCTCGCGCCCGGGGTGCCGTCCAGGATGGCCTGCGGCGGGTACAGGGTCCAGCCGGCGCCGGTGGGTCCGCCCGGAACGAAGAAGCTCGCCGCGAGCAGCAGCACCGCCAGCAGGTACAGCCAGTAGCTGAGCATGTTGACGTAGGGGAACACCATGTCGCGCGCCCCCACCATCAGCGGGATCAGGTAATTGCCGAAGCCGCCCAGGAACAGTGCGGTGAGCAGGTAGATCACCATGATCATCCCGTGCATGCTGACCAGCTGCAGGTAGGTGCTGGGATCGATGAAGCCGGCCCGGCCCGGAAAGCCCAGCTGCAGGCGCATCAGCCAGGAGAGCACCAGCGCCACCAGCCCGATCGCGATCGCGGTCACCGAGTACTGGATGGCGATCACCTTCGCATCCTGGCTCCAGATGTACTTGCCGACGAACGTCCTGGGGTGGTAGAGCTCGACCTCGCCCACCTCCGCGGCCGGTGCGAACTCCGATTCCTCGTGTGCAACGTAAGTGGTCATCGCTCCTCCACGGGGGTCAGCGCGAGTTGATGTAGGCCAGGATGTCGCCGATCGCCGCGTCGTCGGCGAGCATGCCGGCCACCAGCGCCATCTGGCCGCCGTAGATGTCCTGCGGATGGCCGCCGCGGACGCCGTCGCGGAAATTCTTCAGCTGGGTCGCCATGTACCAGTCGCTCATCCCCTGGAGCCGCGGCGCGTTCGTCGCCATGATCCCGCGCCCGTCCGCGCCGTGGCAGCTGGCGCAGGTCGCGTAGCGCTCGCGCCCGTTCTTCACGTTGCCCTTGATGGTGGCCGGCACGGGCGCGTCCGGCAGGCCGGCGACGTAGGCCGCGACGTCGGCCACGGCCTTGTCATCCGCGAGGGTCGCGGCCATCGGCGCCATCATCCTGCCGAACACGTCCTTCTCGTGCGTGCCGCGCAGGCCCTGCTTGAACGACCTGAGCTGCCGCTCGAGGTACCAGGCGCCGTGGCCGCTCAGCCGTGGGGCGTTGAGGGCGACGTTGCCTTCGCCGTTCGCGCCATGGCAGGCAGCGCATGGCGCGTAGGCGGCCTTGCCCGCCGCGACGTCGGCCGCGGGGCGGGCCCGGGCCTGGGCCGCCGTCTGCTGGCGGTCCAGCCAGGCCTGGTAGGCGGCAGGCTCGTCCACCACGAGCCGGCCGCGCATCGCGAAATGGCCGACGCCGCAAAGTTCCTCGCACAGCAGGTCGTACGAGCCGGTGCGGGTGGGCGTGAACCAGGCATACGTGACCAGGCCCGGCACCATGTCCATCTTCACGCGCAGCTGGGCCACCGCGAAGTTGTGCAGCACGTCCTTGGACCGAAGCAGCAGCTTGACGGGCTGGCCCACCGGCACATGCACTTCGGCAGTCGACAACAGCACGTCGTCGCCGCCGTTGGGATCGGCGGGGTTGATTCCGAACGGATTGCCGTCGTTGACGAAACGCGAATGCACCGTCGCGAGCTTTCCGTCCTTGCCCGGAAGGCGATAGCTCCAGTGCCACTGCTGGGCGAGCACTTCGACCACCTGGGCATTCTTCGGTACCTGGACGACCTCAGCCCACACGACCAGCCCCGGCGCCAGCATGGCGGCGACACCGACGCCCGTGAGGACGAGCAGCCACCACTCCAGCTTCTTGTTCTCGGGCTCGTAGGCCGCGCGCGCACCGGCGCGGTGGCGGTAACGGACCAACGCCCACGCCATGAAGAAGCTCACGGCGACGAACACGATCCCGGTCACCCAGAAGGTGATGGCGATCGTGGTGTCGATGGCCCCCCAGTTGGACGCGATCGGCGTGAAATACCAGGGGCTGAGGAAGTGGAACAGGACGGAGCCGAGGGCCAGGCCGACCAGTGCGATCGCGAGCGCCATGGCTGGCTAGCGTGCGGTGCCGCCGGCGCCGCGAGGCAGCTCGACCGGAGTGGAGAGCGAACCGGATGCCACCGCAGTCCGGTGCATCGCGCGCAATCCCGCGCGACGCAACCACAGGAGTGTGTCCATGGTGCCTCCCTTGCGCCGCGACAGCGCAGAGCACCAGCTTTTACACCCGATGCGTTCGCCCCTGCGCAGTCATGGTCTCCTGTTTCCGCGCGGAGATGGCAAGCCTATGCTCACTTTCGTTGAAGTTCGTCCAGGAGTCGCCGATGAAACACTTCAGCCTCTTTCCCTTCAAGTCCGCGATGCGCGGCGTCTTCTACCCCACCGGGCACATGGTGCTGATGTTCCCGACCGAACAGGACGCTCGCCACGCGTGCGAGCTGCTCAAGAAGGACGGCGTATCGGAGGAGGAGATGAGCCTCGCGACGCCCCGGGAATTCGAAAGCCAGATCACCGGCGCCACCGAGGAAGACAGCGACTGGGTGCTGCCCTCCGTCGGCACCGAAGGCGAGACGGCGCAGCACTTTCGCCAGCTCGCGCACGAAGGCCATTACGCGCTGTTCGTGCACGCCGGCGCCAAGGTCAACTCGCAGCACGTGATCGACCTGCTGAAGGACACGCACATCTCCTACGGGCAGCGCTATCGTTTCCTCGTGATCGAGGACCTCGTCGTCTGACGAAAGAGCCGGCTCGCGCCTGGAGGGCCGGCGGGGAGGAATCGATGGCCACTGCATCCGACAGCGGCAAGCGCAGGATGATCACGGGCCTGTTCGGCGACGGCGACAGCGCCGGGCGCGCGTGGCAGGCCTGCGCCGACCGCGGCTACCAGATCGGCGATGTGAACATCGGCATGTCCGAGGACACTCGCCATCGCCTCTTCGCCGACGGCAGCGAGGCCGCCACGGTGCTGGCGCGCAAGAAGGCGGAAGGAGGGGAGCTCGGCGGGCCCGCGGGAGGGCGCGTCGAGATCCTGGTGACGATCTTCGCCGCGGCGGGCGCCGCGCTGGCGCTGCCAGGCCTTGGCTTCGTTGCCGCCGGCCCCGTCGCCGCGGCACTCGCTGGCGCCGGCGCGGCCGGACTGGCGGCGGGCCTCATCGGCGCCCTCGGCGACTGGGGCATCCCGCAGGAGCGGGTCCGCCACTACGAAGCAGGCATCCAGGCGGGCGGCATCCTGATGATGGTCGAACCGCGCTCCGACGAGGATGCGCGCTCCATCCAACAGGACTGGAACGCCGCCGGTGGACGCGACGTCTGGTGTAGTTGAACAGCGCCGGAGCGTCCGCTGCGCAACGACGCTCGTTCCGAGCGGTGAGACGGGACTGGCGCCCGTCCGCGCCGTCCCTTATCCCAGCCGCTTCAACTGGTCCTGCAGCTTGCCCAGCGTCTGCGTGAACTGCGCGATGCGGCCGCGCTCCTGCTCGATCACGGCGGGCGGCGCCTTGGCCACGAACGCCTCGTTCGCCAGCTTGCCGTTGGCCTTGGCCAGTTCGCCGGTAAGCCGCGCGACTTCCTTGGACAGGCGCACCTTCTCGGCGGCGACGTCGATCTCCATGTGCAGGCACAGGCGCGCGTCGCCGACGACGGCCACCGGTGCGGCCTGGCTGGCGGCGGCCCACGCGGCTTCGTCGTCGAACACCTTCACCTCGCTCAGCTTGGCCAGCGCCTGCAGCACCGGCGCGGCCTGGCGCATGAAGTCGGCGTCGCCCAGCACGTAGGCCGGCAGGCGCGTCGACGGCGACACGTTCATCTCGCCGCGCAGCGCCCGGCAGGCGTCGACTACCTGCTTGAGGTGATCGATCGCGGCCTCGGCCTGCGGGTCGATGTTGGCTTCCTGCGCCTGCGGATACGGCGCGATGCTCACCGACTCGCCTTGCTTGCCGGCGACCGGCGCGACCTTCTGCCACAGCTCCTCGGTGATGAAGGGGATCACCGGATGGGCGAGGCGCAGGATCGCTTCCAGCACGCGCATCAAGGTGCGGCGGGTGCCGCGCTGCTGCTCGGCGCCCCCGGTCTGGATCTGCACCTTGGCGATCTCCAGGTACCAGTCGCAGAACTCGTCCCACACGAACTGGTAGACGGCGTTCGCGACGTTGTCGAGGCGATAAGTGGCAAAGCCCTCGGCGACTTCGGCTTCGGCGCGCTGCAGCCGCGAGACGATCCAGCGGTCGGCGGGCGTGAGGGTGGCACCGGCCTCGGCCAGGTCGTGGCCCTCGCAGTTCATCAGCGTGAACCGGGTGGCGTTCCAGAGCTTGTTGCAGAAGTTGCGGTAGCCCTCGCAGCGCTTCGGGTCGAAATTGATGTTGCGGCCCAGCGTGGCGAGCGACGCGAAGGTGAAGCGCAGCGCGTCGGCGCCGAAGGCCGGAATGCCTTCGGGGAATTCCTTCTGGGTGTTCTTGCGCACCTGCGGCGCCGTTTCCGGCTTGCGCAGGCCGGTGGTGCGCTTGTCGAGCAGCGGCGCGAGCGCGATGCCGTCGATCAGGTCGACCGGATCCAGCACGTTGCCCTCGGACTTGCTCATCTTCTTGCCGTGCGAGTCGCGCACCAGGCCGTGGATGTAGACATGCCGGAACGGCACCTGTCCGGTGAAGTGCGTCGTCATCATGATCATCCGGGCGACCCAGAAGAAGATGATGTCGTAGCCGGTCACCAGCACCGTGGAGGGCAGGTACAGGTCGAGGTCCTGCGTCTTCGCCGGCCAGCCGAGCGTGGAGAAAGGCACCAGCGCCGACGAGTACCAGGTGTCCAGCACGTCGGGGTCGCGCGTGAGCTTCCTGCCCGGCGCCTTGGCCTGCGCCTCGGCCTCGTTGCGCGCGACGTAGACCTCGCCCTGCTCGTCGTACCAGGCCGGGATCTGGTGGCCCCACCAGAGCTGGCGCGAGATGCACCAGTCCTGGATGTTGTTCATCCACTGGTTGTAGGTGTTGACCCAGTTCTCCGGCACGAACGTCACGGCGCCGGACTGCACCGCATCGATCGCCTTCTGCGCGATCGACTTGCCCGTGGGGTCCTGCTCGCCGACCTTGGTCATGGCGACGAACCACTGGTCGGTGAGCATCGGCTCGACGACCTGCCCGGTGCGGGCGCAGCGCGGCACCATCAGCTTGTGCTTGCGCGTCTCCTCCAGCAGGCCGAGCGCCTCCAGGTCGGCGACCACCTTCTTGCGCGCCTCGAAGCGGTCCATGCCGCGGTAAGCGGCCGGTGCGTTGTCGTTGATCTTCGCGTCCAGGGTCAGCACGCCGATGATCGGCAGCTGGTGGCGGTGTCCCACGGCATAGTCGTTGGCGTCGTGGGCCGGCGTCACCTTGACCACGCCGGTGCCGAATTCGCGGTCCACGTAGTCGTCGGCGATGACCGGGATCTCGCGGTCGCACAGCGGCAGGCGCACCGTCCTGCCCACCAGATGCCGGTAGCGCTCGTCCTCGGGGTGGACCATCACGGCCACGTCGCCCAGCATGGTCTCGGGCCGCGTGGTGGCCACGGTGACGTGCCCCGAGCCGTCGGACAGCTCGTAGCGGATGTGCCAGAGGAAACCGTCTTCCTCCTCGCTCTCCACCTCGAGGTCCGACACGGCGGTCTTGAGCTCCGGGTCCCAGTTGACCAGCCGCTTGCCGCGGTAGATCAGGCCCTGCTCGTAGAGCTTGACGAAGGTGTCGGTGACGATGGGCGAGAGCTTCTCGTCCATCGTGAAGTACTCGCGCGACCAGTCCACGCTGTCGCCCATGCGGCGCATCTGCGTGGTGATGGTGTTGCCGGACTTCTCCTTCCACTCCCAGACCTTGGCCACGAAGTTCTTGCGGCCCAGTTCATGGCGCGAGAGACCTTGTTCCTGCAACTGGCGCTCGACGACGATCTGGGTCGCGATGCCCGCGTGGTCGGTGCCCGGCACCCACACCGTGTTGAAGCCCCGCATGCGGTGGTACCGCGTGAGGCTGTCCATGATGGTCTGGTTGAACGCGTGCCCCATGTGCAGCGTGCCGGTGACGTTGGGCGGCGGCAGCTGGATGGCGAAGGAGGGCTCGCCGGCCTTCGGCGCGCCCGTGCCGCGATGGCCCGCGCGGCCGTAACCGCGCTCTTCCCACAGCGGCCCCCACCTGGCTTCGATGGCGGCGGGTTCGAAGGATTTCGACAGGCTTTCGAGGCCGGGCTGCTGGAGGGTGGTCATATAAATGGGGTCAGATTCCAATTAATCCCTCAATTGGAATCCGACCCCGCGGGCATGGAACTTGGGGCTCGATTTTAGCCAGGCGGGGAGAGCGGCCCGGGGCCACGGGCCTCGCGGTCCGCGCCCGATTAATTGGAATCTGACCCCAATTTTGCGGTGGCGATGCACTCCTTGAGCACTTTCGCGTCGCCGACCTGGTTCGCCAGCACGATGATCAGGCGGGCGTTGAGCAGGTCGGACTGCTCTTTCGTCAGGCCTTCGTGGGCGTCGAGCAACTGCTCGTAGAAGCCGTCGCCGTCCTGCATGTGGAATGTGGTCTTCATGGCTCGCGCGGAAATCCGGCGCGCACGCCCCGTGCGCCGGCGGTGCCCTTGATCCGCTTTCCTTTCATGGTCAGGGCGATCTCGACGGCAGTCTTATACCGTGTTCGCGCGCGGCTGCGCATCTCGATCAGACCCGACCGGCGAGTCAAGAGGTTGCTTCCTCGATTTGTTGAGTCGTGAGATGGGGCGGCGCCTCCTATGCCCTGGTGCAGGCGATGCCAGCTATAGCGCTGCGGCCGCCGCGACCGAGATACACCTGGACGGAGTTGCTGACCATAGCCACGTCACGTTTGATTCAGGTCATCAAGTGGTAGCAAACCTCTAAGGGTAAGTACGAGGGGGGTCGTACCGTCACACGCAGCGCGAAGTCGCCTGTCTGTCAGCGTCGGATGCTCGAACGCAAACGTATTCCTCTCCCGTCGCGGCGCGAGCGATGGATTGAATAGCTTGTTCGCGGACGTCTGCCGCATTCGCCGCCGCGGCTGCAACCCCCCAGGCATGCACCTTGACCGCGCCGTGACAAAGGTTTTGAATTACTTTCCGTAACAGACCGGGGAAGACGCATGAGTCAGAAGAGTGTGCATCTCATCGCGCTCGCCACGCTGGCAGCGGCCCTCCAGGCATGCGTCGCTACGGCGCCCAAACTGGGAGATGGCTCAGCCAAGACTGCCGCGACCGGGTCCGCAGGCGGTGCGAACGCACAGAACGCTTCATCCCAACTGGAGAAATGCTCCCAACCATTGGGCACTATGGCGTTGGTCGAAGACCAACAGGCGGCCTGGTATCAGCAATTGACGTCGCAGTACCGGCTTCCTTCCACCGTCCCGGTGCTGCGCCTGCTGGTGCAGCAGAGCAATTGCTTCGTCGTCGTGGACCGCGGGCGGGCGCTCGCCAACATGCAGCAGGAACGGGCGTTCCAACAAACCGGTGAGCTTCGGGCAAACAGCAACTTCGGCAAGGGGCAGATGGTCAGTGCTGACTACAGCATCAACCCCGAAGTGCTGTTTAGCGAGCAAGGCACAGGCGGCATTGGCGGTGCGGTAGCCATGTTTAATCCGATCGTCGGCGCGCTCGTCGCAGGCATCAGGACCAACGAAGCCGCAGCCATTCTCACGCTTGTGGACAACCGGTCGGGAGTGCAAGTAGCCGCTGCGGAAGGTAGCGCCAAGAATGCCGACTTCGGTCTCGGCGGATTGGTCGCCGGTGGCGCCGGTGCCGTGGGCTTGGGCGGATACACCAACACACCGCAGGGAAAGGTCGTCGCGGCGGCTTTCCTGAATGCGTACAACCAGTTGGTCCAAGCCGTCCGAAACTACACGCCACAGTCGATGGGCGGCGAGGGGCTGGGCGCCGGTGGCAAGCTGGCCGTGGACGGGGCGGCAGCGGCGCCTGCGCCGCGCAGCGGGCTCACAGTCAAGGAGGCGCAGGAAAGGCTTCGCAGTCTGGGGTACGACACCGGGACACCGGATGGGCTGCTGGGGCGCAAAACCGCGGCCGCGGTTCGCGCATTCCAGGCTGACCGCAAGTTGCCCGCGACCGGCATGCTCGACGAGCCGACGCGCGCCGAACTCCAGCGATAGCAGTCGTGGCGAAACCTATTGCACTTACTCAGTTCCCGTTGGGCGGGAGTGCTTTGGTCACGCAGGGATACGGGGGCGACACGAGCCATGGCCCGAATCCGTGGTCAGTAGACTTCAGCGCAGCCGCCAACACGCCCGTACTGGCTGTCGCATCCGGCACGGTCGTGTCGATCCGCACGGGCAGTTACAACGGAGAGGGCGGTGCCGGCGGGTACGGCAACTTCGTCACGGTTTTGCATACCGGAGGTTTCTATGCCACTTACGCCCACCTCAATTCCGACGTGGTGCGGGTGGGCCAGTTCGTCGGCGCAGGTACTCAGATCGCGTACTCGGGCAACACCGGCATGTCTTTCGGGCCGCATATTCACGTGCACTTCGGGTCCACCACCACGCGGACGGCGGTTGAGGGCACAGGCGACATCATGCGCGCGTGGGGCGGCGGCGATGCGGCTCCGCCGGCGTTCTTTGCAGACTTCTTCGATTTCGCCTTTGTCGGGAACACCATCAATGTCAGCAATCCATCGGAGATCGCAGCGACGGATATATTCGGTACCGGGAACTGGGCGGGCGCGACTTCCAGCGACTCTGATGACCTTCGAGGCACGAGCGCGAACAACCGCATCTTCGGCGGGGCCGGGCCTGATCGGCTTTATGGCGAAGGGGGCGACGATCTGCTGGTAGGGGGGCCTGGCCGCGACTTTTTCGACGGCGGCACAGGGACCGATACTGTTGATTTCTCGCACAGTTCGGCAACGTGGAGCATCGAACTGGCGACGAGCGGCACGGCCAGCGCAGACTCGATCGTTGAAACTATCGTCAGCATCGAAAATATCGTCGGGGGGAGCGGCGCGGACACCGTGACGATGTCTGCCGAAAATGTCAATAACATTGTCGATGGAGGTGCTGGCACCGATATCGTCAAGCTCCCTTATGCGTTCGGAAGGGGGTATACGGTGGCTGCGACGGGCGGCGGCCTTTTGCTTTCGGGTTCCGCGGGGGAGGACACGCTTCGGTCCATTGAGAGTTTTCAGTTCTCGGACGGCGTAATCAAGACTGGAGCAGAACTGCTCGCGTCTTCCAGCCCGGTGCCGACGCCAGCACCGAGCCCGGCTCCAGCGCCGACGCCTGCTGTGTCGGTGGACCTTGACGCCGCACATGCCCCCACGCTGAGCAGCACGTCGGTGGTCAAAGGTGGCACGGTCGCGCTCTCCTACTCAGTAGACAACCTGGGTACGGCTGCGGCGGGTGCCTCGTTGGCGGGCATCTATCTGTCGACAAACAGCACGATCAGCACGGCAGACGTGTTGCTGGCATCGGACGCGGTGGGCGCGATTGGGGCAGGCTCATGGTCCAGCGAGAACGCGACGGTGACCATTCCGGACACGACCGCCGCGGGGACTTACTACATCGGCGTGGTTGCGGACTACGACGCAGCGATCAGCGAGAGCAACGAGACCAACAACCCCTCGCCTGGAGTGGCGTTGACGGTTACTGCACCCGTGACGTCGGTGGACCTTGACGCTGCATATACCCCCACGCTGAGCAGCACGTCGGTGGTCAAAGGCGGCACGGTCGCGCTCTCCTACTCAGTAGACAACCTGGGTACGGCTGCGGCGGGTGCCTCGTTGGCGGGCATCTATCTGTCGACAAACAGCACGATCAGCACGGCAGACGTGTTGCTGGCATCGGACGCGGTGGGCGCGATTGGGGCAGGCTCATGGTCCAGCGAGAACGCGACGGTGACCATTCCGGACACGACCGCCGCGGGGACTTACTACATCGGCGTGGTTGCGGACTACGACGCAGCGATCAGCGAGAGCAACGAGACCAACAACCCCTCGCCTGGAGTGGCGTTGACGGTTACTGCACCGGCCTCCTCCTCCCTTCTTCCCGATTTGATCGTTAACGCCACGCTCGAAAGTACGAGCATCGTTCAAGGAAGCGCATTGAAGTTTTCGATGACTGTCTCGAACATCGGGACGGCCGCGTCTGGCGTTGTGGTTTACCCTGGCATACGGCTGGATTCGGAAACGAGTGCGAACGGTGCGAGCGTCTACTACGGCTTCTCGGCAGTTCCATCGATATCTCCGGCGAATGGATTCACCTACAACTACACGCTGGACACCACAAGCCTGGCTGTCGGAACGCACACCTTGTATTTAAATCCCGATGACAATAATTGGGTGACGGAGAGCGTCGAAGCCAACAACAAAAAGTCATATACCTTCACGGTGGTTTCAGCAGCATCACAGCCGTCGGCCACGGACCAGGCGAAAGGCGACGCAGATAAGGATGTGGTGTACGTGTTCAAGAGCGAGAAGGTCGGACCCGGCGTGAACCCTGCCTCTTACGCATACTTTTATACGGTCCAAGCTAGTGAGGCAGCTTTCGTCAAGTCGCAGTCGGCATGGCCGTGGGTACAGAGGACATCTACGTTTGAAGCTGCCCATAGCAACCCAGACTCTGCCGTCTCGCTGTATCGGTTCTGGTCGGAAAAGCACCAATCTCATTTCTTCACCATCAACACTGCCGAAAGGGATCAAATCCTTACGTGGTCAGCGAGCGGCATCAATGGCTATGACTGGCGGCTCGAGGGTGAAGGCTTCCGCGTCTATAGAGACTCATCGCCCACGGACAGCTCCGGCAAGTCCGCCATACCCGTCTACCGCGTCTGGATTCAAGACAAGGATTTCAACCCTGCCAACGGGAGTTCAGGCGGCCACTACTTCACCGCGGACGCGGCCGAATACCACTCGATGCTGGCGCTGGTCGGTGTCAGTGGAGAGGGTGTCGCCTTCTACGGAGAGGTCGTCGGCGCCTGACATTCCCCAGGGTATTGGGGGCGCGATTGCTCGCCGCAGAGACCGGCGAAGCCGCCGAGTACTGCCGCGACGTGCCGTATCCGCAGCAGGGCTACGTCCAGAGGCGGATTGTCGCGCTGGTCGCGCACATCGGCCAATCGCAGTCGCACTAGAGTCGCCTGGGGCCGCCGGCGCGCGCCGGCGAGCACGCCGGCCTCACGCCGCCTCCTCGCCCGTCGCTTCGAAGCTGGGTGGCTCCGCGCCCAGTTGCGGGCTGTGGATCTGGGCGGCCGGGCCGGCGGCTTCGTCCTTGAGGCCCAGCGCCCTGGCGATCGCATGCACCAGCGTCGCATCGATGCTCTCGCCGGTGGCCGCGACGTAACTGTCCGGCCGCACCAGCGCCCAGGCGTGGCCGAACACGTGGCAGGCGCCTTGCAGGTGGCCCTTGGGATCGAGCACGTGCTCCAGCGCCATCGGCATGTCCTCGGTGCCCACCACCTGAACCGCGCGCACCGGCATGGTCTCGGTGATCGCGGCCAGCCGCTGCAGCGCCTGCGGGCTGGTGTCGCCGAAGACCAGCAGCAACAGGCGCCCCTCGGCCCATTCGACCAGGTCGTTGACGCTGCCGGGCGAGCCGTCGGCCCAGCCGAAGCTCACGTTCTGCACCGGCTGGCCGCCGGTCCTGTCGCAGGCGCTGGAGCGGGTGTACGGATTGGCGATTGCCATCCGGCCCGTGTTGACCAGTGGCCGGGCGAAGGCGTGCCGCCGCGCCAGGCTGATCACGGCGTCGCGGAACAGCTTCTGCTGGCCGGGCTGCGGCCGCAGGAAGCGCGAGGTGCGGTTGGTGACGCGCACGTTCTGCAGCGCCGCCTCGTGCCGCTCCTCGTCGTAGCTGTCCAGGAGCGCCGGGTCGGCCCGGCCCTTCATCACGGCCGCCAGCTTCCAGGCCAGGTTGTCGGCGTCGGACACGCCGGTGTTGCCGCCGCGGGCGCCGAAGGGGCTCACCACCTTGGCGGCATCGCCCATGAAGAACACCCGGCCATGCCGCATGCGGTCCATGCACTCGCTGCGGTAGGCGTACGGCCCCACCCACACGATGTCCAGTTCGCAGTCGGCGCCGAACTGGCGCGCCAGCCGCTCGCGCACCACCGACTCCTTGCTGACCGCCACCGGATCCGAGTCTGGCGCCATCTGGTAGTCGATGCGCCAGACGTTGTCGGCCATCAGGTGCTGCCACACGGCGCGGTTGTCGTTGAACGGCGCCTCGATCCAGGTGTGGCGCTCCACCGGCGGCCGCTTCGAGAAGCGCACGTCGGCGATGCACCAGCGGTCGTCGCCCTTCTTCGCCGTGACCGAGGCGCCCACCCAGCCGCGGAAAGGACTGTGCGCGCCGGTGGCGTCCACCACGTAGTCGGCTCGCACCTGGTAATCGCCGGCCGGCGTGGCCACCGTGAGCGTCGCCGCTTCGCCGTCCTGGCGGAACGCGGTGACCCGGTTCTTCCAGCGCACCTGCACGTGGCCCAGTTCGGCCAGCCGCTCGACCAGGTAGCCCTCGATGTAGAACTGCTGGATGTTGATGAAGGGCGGCTGGCTCGAGAGGTTGTAGTTGCTCTGCTGGCGCAGGTCGAACGAATAGATCTCGTCGCTGCCGGCGAAGGTGCGGCCCACGCTCCACTGGATGCCCTTGGCCGCGATGCGCTCGTATACGCCCAGCCGCTCGAAGATCTCCAGCGACTTCTGGGTGTAGCAGATGCCGCGCGACGATGCACCCTTGGCGCCGACCGTGTTGTCCTCGTCCAGCAGCAGCGCCGGCACGCCGTAGCGGGCGAGGGCGCAGGCCAGCGTGAGCCCGGCCAGCCCGGCGCCGACGATCACGACGTGGTGATGGCTGGTCTGGCCGCTCGCGATCTCGGGCGGCGCCTCGAACGGATACTCGGGCAGCTGGTAGCCGCTGCCTTCGGTGAATTCGTAGCCGCTGGCAAACGGTGTCTCGGCGTAGTCGGCCGGCATGTGCTTCTCCTCGTGCTGCCGCGGCTGGCCGGCGGCGCGCGGCGCCGCGCGGACCAGGCGGACGGCCCTATTGTCGCGCGCCGACCTCGGGCCGGTCGTTGCGCTGCGGCTTGAGCGGCTCGGCGGCCTGGCCGGCGGCCCGCTCGCGCCGCCACTGCTCCTTGCGCGCGGTCCACTCCTGCAGGCGCGCATGGGCCGTCCGGCTCTCCTGCAGCATCTGGAATTCGTCGGCCAGTTGCGCCGTGAGCTCCAGGCGGATCCCGTTCGGGTCGAAGAAGTAGATGCTGTGGAAGATGTGGTGGTCAGTGACGCCGAGTACCTCGATGCCGTGCGCTTCCAGCCGCGCCTTCATGTCCAGCAGGGCCTGCATCGAGTCGACCCGGAACGAGATGTGGTTGACCCAGATCGGCGTGTTGGGCGAGGGCTCGCACTTCACGTCGTCGCCGAGGTCGAAGAAGGCGATGAACGAGCCGTCCTGCAGCCGGAAGAAGAAGTGCGTGTACGGGCAGTACTCGCCGGTGCTGGGGACGTGGTCGCTCTGGATGATGTGGTAGAGCGGGAGCCCGAGGATGTCCTCGTAGAAATGCCGCGTCTCCTCGGCGTCGCGGGCGCGGTAGGCGTAGTGGTGCAGTTGCTGGATCGGCGGCGGCGCGGGAATCGCGCCTGCTTGCGGAACGGCGGCCATGGAAGTCTCCCTGGATTCACTGGTGCGGACTGTCGGTGCGATGCTAAGCCGGCCGCCGGCGGCGAGATGCCGGCGGACCGCGTCGCGAACAAGGCAATGATTTCTATCTCTACCATAGCCAACGGCTATGATGTGAATTAATCCATCCAATTAGACGCAGCCCGGACCCGCGTCTAATCTTCGGTCGGTCCGGGCGCCGCGAGGCGCCCGGTCGCCGATCATCAACCCAAGGAGAGGTCACCATGGCAGCACTCAAAGGCTCCAAAACGGAAGAGAACCTGAAGGCCGCGTTCGCAGGCGAGTCCCAGGCCAACCGGCGCTACCTGTACTTCGCGAACAAGGCGGACGTCGAGGGCCAGAACGACGTGGCGGCGCTGTTCCGCTCCACCGCCGAGGGCGAGACCGGCCATGCGCACGGCCACCTGGAGTGGCTGGAGCAGTGCGGTGACCCGGCCACCGGGCTGCCGATCGGCCGGACCCGCGAGAACCTGCAGGCCGCCGTCGCCGGCGAGACGCACGAGTACACCGACATGTACCCGGGCATGGCCAGGACGGCGCGCGACGAAGGCTTCGACGAGATCGCCGACTGGTTCGAGACCCTGGCCAAGGCCGAGCGCTCGCACGCCAACCGCTACACCAAGGCGCTGAACGAACTGACCGACTGAGGTCTTTGCTTCCCTCCCCCTCCGGGGAGGGCGCATTGGCTCCCTCCCCAGCGGGGGAGGGTTGGGGTGGGGGCAAATACCCCCCGCCACCGGAGGCCTGGGGTGAGGGCGCGCTCCTCACCCGAGCCCTTCTAGAAAGAAAGCATCATGGCCGCACGCGAAGGCAGCCTCGAAGCGCCGACCCGCCATCCCGTCGACTGGCGCAATCCCGAGTACTACGACGAAGCGAAGGCGTTCGCCGAGCTGGAGCGGGTGTTCGACATCTGCCATGGCTGCCGCCGCTGCGTGAGCCTGTGCGGGTCGTTCCCGACCCTGTTCGACCTGGTCGACGAAAGCTCGTCGGGCGAGGTCGACGGCGTGGCCAAGGCCGACTACTGGAAGGTGGTCGACCACTGCTACCTGTGCGACCTGTGCTACATGACCAAGTGCCCGTACGTGCCACCGCACGAGTGGAACCTGGACTTCCCGCACACCATGCTGCGCGCCAAGGCGATCAAGTTCAGGAACGGCGGCGTGTCGCGGCGCGACAGCCTGCTGGCGTCGACCGACGTGCACGGCAAGCTGGCCGGCATCCCGGTCGTGGTGCAGGCCGCCAACGCGATCAACCACACGAAGCCGGCCCGCGCCGCGCTGGAGAAGGTGATGCACGTGGACCGCGACGCCTGGCTGCCGGACCTGGCGACGCGCAAGTTCCGGTCCGGCGCCGGGAAGTCGGAGCAGTTCCCGGTGAAGGACGGCGCCAAGACGCCGGGCAAGGTCGCGATCTTCGCCACCTGCTACATCAACTACAACGAGCCGGGCATCGGCCACGACCTGCTGGCCGTGCTGCGGCACAACGAGATTCCCTACGAACTGGTGCACAAGGAGCGCTGCTGCGGCATGCCCAAGCTGGAGATCGGCGACCTCGACTCGGTGAACCGCGCCAAGGAGGCGAACATCCCCGTCCTCGCGAAATACGCGAAGGAGGGCTACGCGATCCTCAGCGCCGTGCCGAGCTGCACGCTGATGTTCAAGCAGGAACTGCCGCTGATGTACCCGGACGAGCCCGACGTGCAGGCGGTGAAGGAAGCGATGTGGGACCCGTTCGAATACCTGGCCGCGCGCCAGCGCGACGGGTTGCTCAAGACCGAGTTCCCGCAGCCGCTCGGCAAGGTGAGCTACCACGTCCCGTGCCATGGCCGGGTGCAGAACATCGGCCGCAAGACCGAGGAGCTGCTGAAACTGATTCCGCAGACCTCGGTGCAGACCGTGGAGCGGTGCTCAGGGCACGCCGGCACCTACGGCGTCAAGAAGCACGGGCATGCGATGGCGATGAAGATCGGCAAGCCGCTGTTCAGGAAGATGGCCGACCACCCGCAGGGCGGGCTGCCCGACTACATCAGCTCGGACTGCCCCTTGGGCGGCCACCACATCGAGCAGGGTTTCGAGGTCAACCAGCTCGGCGAGCCGCGGCTGGCGCATCCGCTGACGCTGCTGCGCAAGGCCTATGGATTGAGCTGATTCCCGGAATGTCTTGCGGGACAGATCTCCAGCTCTGTCCCCAACTGACTGAACAGGTCTTCGGCCCCGTCGCCAATGGATTGAAATGATCATGCAACTGACCGGAAAGATCACCCGCGAAAGCCTCATGACGCTGGAGGCTTACAGCACCTGGCGCAAGCAGCACAAGGCGGAGGTCATCGCGCACCGCAAGCTGCGCAGTGTCGCGCTGGGCGACCACGTCACGCTGCAGTTCGAGGACGAGCGCACCATCCGCTATCAGATCCAGGAGATGCTGCGGATCGAGAAGATCTTCGAGGAAGACGCGATCGGGCACGAACTGGAGACCTACGCGCCGCTGGCGCCGGACGGCAGCAACTGGAAGGCCACGATGCTGATCGAGTATCCCGACGTCAACGAACGCCAGCGCGAACTGGCCCGGCTGATCGGGATCGAGGACCGCATGTTCGTCGAGGTGGAAGGGCAGCCGAGGGTGTACGCGATCGCCGACGAGGACCTCGACCGCGAGAACGACCAGAAGACGTCGGCCGTGCATTTCCTGCGGTTCGAATTCCCGGCGGCGACGGCGGCGGCGATCCGGGCGGGTGCCGGCGTCAAGCTCGGGTGCGACCACCGCAACTACCCGGCGCATGTCGCCATCCCCGCCGAGACCCTCGCCTGCCTGGCGGGCGACCTGCGGTAGCGCGCCGCTCCAGTCGCCGCCCCGCAACTCGAGTGCGGTACTACTGCACGGTTCGCGCCGGTCGCCCAACCGTGTTACACAGATGGTCATGGAAGTGACTTAATCTCACGCTATGGCTCTGCAGGACAGGTGCGCCGTCGGCGCCCCCGTGGAGCCGGCCTGAAGTCGAGCTAGGGAGAGCACCGGGATGCGTCGTTTGTTGCCCGCATGGATTTCGTTGTCGCTGCTGGGCGCGTGCAGCGGCCAGGGCGCCGACGTATGGACGCAGGCCAACGCCGCTTCCTCGTCCACCGCGCCCGCCGCTGCCCCGGCCCCGCGCGTGCCCGCGGTGCCGCTGGCCGACCCGGCCGTCCAGCCGGAATCCTTTGCCTCCCAGCACATCGCCACCCGGCGCGACCTGGCGGAGCTGTTCTACGCCGTGAGCGGCCAACCCGTGGATGCGGCCAAGGAGGCCGCGGACGCCCCGATCGTCAAGTCGCAGTATGACGAGGCGAAGAAGAAGGAAACGACGGCGCAGCTGGCCGCGCAGATCGGCGAGGGCGCGCGGCGCATCGCCGCCAATCCCTTGCTGCGCTACCGCGTGGTCCAGACGGAGGCCACGCTGGGCCCGTACGACGTGTTCAGGAAGGGCTTTCCGCTGCGCGCCGTCGGCCCCGACTCGAAGATCACTTTCATGCGCGGCTTCGACCTCGCGCGGACGGCGGCGGATTACTCGCTGGCGTTTTCCAACGGCGCCGACTTCGCCCTGCTGCGGGTCGAGGACGAGGCGGCGGCGCGCAGGATCGAGCAGTTGCGCACCAATACGCCGCTGGCGCTCACCGGCTCGCTGCGCGTCTACGTGTTCGTGCAGGAAGCGGCCATCGGCCCCGGGCCGGGCCAGCTGATCGCGCAGGTGCTGCGGGTGGACCTGGTCGGCGGGAACAAGGATTTGCTGGCTTCCAGCGGGCCGATCGGCGCCCCCGCCCAGGATCCCGCCAGCGTGGCCGGGCGCGCGGCCGGCGGCGGCAAGAGCTGAGCGCCGCTCAGTCCGCCGGGCTGAACAGGTCCACGCGGTCGGTGACGATCCCGTCGGTCCCCAGCGCGATGAGGCGCGCGGCGGCCCATTCGTCGTTCACCGTGTAGCTGAGGCAGCGCATCCCGGCGCCGTGCACCTGCGCCACGACCGCCTCGTCCCACAGCGCGTGGTTGCAGACGATCGCCGCGCAATCGAGCTGGCGCGCGACGTCGAACCAGCCGTTCCACAGCGTGTCCAGCAGCAGCCCGCGCGGCAGGTGCGGCGCCGAGGCCTGGGCGCCGGCCAGCGCCTCGGGCCGGAACGAGGTGAGGAACGGCGGCACCGCCGCGTCGGCGAAGCAGCGCGCCGCCTCGCGCGCGACCACCTCGCCGGTGTGCCGCTCGACGCCCGGGGTCGGCTTGATCTCCAGGTCCAGGAAGTACCCGCCGGCGCGGCAGAACCGCATCAGGTTCTCGAGCGTGGGCACCGGTTCACCCGCATAGGCGCGCGAGTGCCAGCCGCCGGCGTCGAGCCGGGCCAGTTCGCGCCACGGCTGCTCGCCGGCGATGCCGGCGCCGTTGGTCGTGCGCTCCAGCGTCGCGTCGTGCAGCAGGAAGGCGACGCCGTCGGCTGAGAGCTTGGCGTCGCACTCGAACATGCGGTAGCCGTGGCTCGCGCCCAGGCGGAAGGCGGCCATGGTGTTTTCCGGCGCCAGCTTGCCGGCGCCGCGGTGCGCGATCCAGCGCGGGTACGGCCAGGGCTTCATCAGCTCGCGATGCGCTTGCCGCTGCCGGCGTCGAACCAGTGCACGCGGTCCTCGCGCGGGCGCACGTGGATCGTGCTGTCGGGTTTCGGCGGCTCGACGTGGCCCTCCTCGTGGCGCACGATCACCTGCTCGTCGCCCAGGCGGCCATAGACCAGCCGCTCGGCGCCCAGCAACTCGGTGGTTTCCACCCGCAGCGGCCAGCCGGCGTCGGCGATGTCCAGGTGCTCGGGGCGCACGCCCATGATGGTGCCGGGCTTGCTGCCGGGCGCGTTCTTCAGCAGGTTCATCGGCGGCGAGCCGATGAAGCTCGCGACGAAGGTGGACGCCGGCCGGTGATAGACCTCCTCGGGCGTGCCGAACTGCTCCATCACGCCGGCGTTCATCACCAGCATGCGCTGCGCGAGCGTCATCGCCTCCACCTGGTCGTGGGTGACGAACAGCGAGGTGATGCCCAGCTCGCGGTGCAGTTTCTGGATCTCGATGCGGGTCTGCGCCCGCAGCTTGGCGTCCAGGTTGGACAGCGGCTCGTCGAACAGGAACACCTTGGGCTGGCGCACGATCGCGCGGCCCATGGCCACCCGCTGGCGCTGGCCGCCGGAGAGCTGGCGCGGCTTGCGCTCGAGCAGCTGGCCGAGTTCGAGGATGCCGGCGGCCTTGTCGACGCGGGCCTTGATCTCGGCGGCCGGCACCTTCTTGATCTTCAGGCCGTACGCCATGTTGTCGAACACGCTCATGTGCGGGTACAGCGCGTAGTTCTGGAACACCATGGCGATGTCGCGTTCGGCCGGTTCGAGCCGGTTGACCACGCGGCCGCCGATGTGGATCTCGCCCTCGGTGATCTCCTCGAGGCCGGCCACCATGCGCAGCAAGGTGGACTTGCCGCAGCCGGAAGGCCCCACGATCACGACGAACTCGCCGGTCTCCACTTCGGCGTTGACGCCGTGGATCACCTGGACTGCATGCTTGCCGGCGCCGTAGCGCTTGACGACATTGCGAAAGGAGATTGCTGACATTTCTATTTCTCGGAATCGACCAGGCCCTTGACGAACCATTTCTGCATCAGCAGCACCACCAGCGCCGGCGGGATCATCGCCAGGATGGCCGTGGCCATCACGATGTTCCAGTCGTTGGCCGCATCGCCGCCGGAGATCATGCGCTTGATGCCCATCACCACCGGATACATCGATTCGTCCGTGGTGACCAGCAGCGGCCACAGGTACTGGTTCCAGCCGTAGATGAACTGGATCACGAAGAGGGCGGCGACGCTGGTGGTGGAGAGCGGCAGCAGGACGTCCTTGAAGAAGCGCATCGGGCCGGCGCCGTCGACGCGCGCGGCCTCCACCAGCTCGTCGGGGACAGTGAGGAAGAACTGGCGGAACAGGAACGTCGCGGTGGCCGAGGCGATCAGCGGCACCGTCAGCCCGGCATAGGAGTTGAGCATGCCGAGGTCGGAGACCACCTGGTAGGTGGGCCCGATGCGCACCTCCACCGGCAGCATGAGCGTCACGAAGATCGCCCAGAAGAAGAACATCCGTCCCGGGAAACGGAAGTAGACGATGGCGAAGGCCGACAGCAGCGAGATCGCGATCTTGCCGATGGCGATGACCAAGGCGGTGATCAGGCTCACGACCATCATGCGGCCCACCGGCGCTGTCGAGGCGGCGCTGTCGCTGGTGCCCATGATGGCGGCGGTGTAGTTCTCGACCAGGTGCGGGCCGGGCAACATCGGCATCGGCACCTGGACGATGTCCAGCGCCGTATGGGTGCTGGCGACGAAGGTGACGTAGAGCGGAAAGGCGATGACCAGCACACCCAGCGCGAGCACCAGGTGGGAAACGGCCGTGGCGAGGGGACGTCGTTCGACCATATCAGTAGTTCACTTTTTTCTCGACGTAGCGGAACTGGATGACCGTGAGGGCGATGACGATCGCCATCAGCACGACGGACTGCGCGGCGGAGCTGCCCAGGTCGAGCGCCTTGAAGCCGTCGTAGTACACCTTGTAGACGAGGATCGCCGTGTCCTTGCCGGGGCCGCCTTCGGTGGCGGCGTCGATGATGGCGAAGGTGTCGAAGAAGGCGTACACCATGTTGATCACGAGCAGGAAGAACGTGGTGGGCGACAGCAGCGGGAACACGATGCTCCAGAAACGGCGCCACGGGCCGGCGCCGTCGATGGCGGCGGCCTCGATCAGGCTCTTGGGGATCGACTGCAGCCCCGCCAGGAAGAACAGGAAGTTGTACGAGATGTGCTTCCAGACGGCGGCGAACACCACCAGCGTCATCGCCTGATCGCTGTTGAGAAGGTGGTTCCACTCGACGCCCACCTTGCGCAGCCAGTAGCTCACGATGCCGATCGAAGGGGCGAACATGAACAGCCACAGCACGCCGGCGACCGCGGGCGCCACGGCGTAGGGCCAGATGAGCAGTGCCTTGTAGACCGACGCGCCGCGCAGCACGCGGTCGGCAAAGACCGCCAGCGCCAGCGACAGCAGCAGGCCGAGGCCCGCCACCAGGACCGAGAACTGGGCGGTGATGCGGATGGACGCGATGTAGCCGGGGTCGTCGAAGAGCCGGCGGAAGTTGTCCAGGCCCACCCACTCGATCGAGGCGCCGAAGGCGTCCTGCTGCTGCAGCGACTGCAGCAGCGCCTGGCCGGCCGGCCAGAAGAAGAAGATCGTGATGACAGCCACCTGCGGCGCGAGCAGCACCCACGGCAGCCACCAACTCTTGAAGCGAACTCGTTTTTCGACGGCCACGATACCTCTTGGGATCTGGATGGAAGGACCCCCGCCCGGCACGCTGGCGCGCGCTGGCGGGGGTCATATTGTCGCGCAGCGGGCCGTGCCCGCCGCGTCAGGGGGGGTGTCAGCCCTTGTTGGCGCGCTCGAAGCGTTCCAGCTGCTCGTTGCCGCGCTTGACGGCCGCGTCCAGGCCCTCCTTGGCCGACTTCTTGCCGGCCCAGACCTGTTCCAGTTCCTCTTCCATGATCGCGCGGATCTGGTTGAAGTTGCCCAGGCGCACGCCGCGCGACTTGTCGGTCGTCTTGCGGATCATCTGGTTCACGGCCGTATCGGTGCCGGGGTTCTGCTTGTAGAAGCCGGAGTCCTCGGTCATCTTGAAGGAAGCCAGGGTGATCGGCAGGTAGCCGGTGCGCTGGTGGCTCTTGGCCTGGATCTCGGCGTTGGTCAGGTAGTTGAAGAAGGCCGCGACCCCCTTGTACTCGGGCGCCGGCTTGCCGGACATGACCCACAGCGAGGCGCCGCCGATGACGGTGTTCTGCGGCGCGCCCTGCACGTCGGGGTAGTACGGCAGCGGGGCGATGCCGAAGTCGAACTTGGCGTTCTTCTTGATGCTGGCGTAGGTCGACGAGCTGGCGGTGGCCATGGCGCATTCGCCGGAGTAGAAGGGCGCGTCGCCCTTGTTGCCGCGGCCGCGATAGTGGAACAGGCCCTGCTTGGCCATGTTGGACAGGTTCTCGATGTGGCGCACGTGCAGCGGGCTGTTGAACGCCAGGCGCGCCTTGGTGCCGCCGAAGCCGTTGTTGTGCGTCGCGAACAGCGTGTTGTGCCAGGTGGAGAAGCTCTCCAGCTGGGTCCAGGTCTGCCAACTCGTCGTGAAGGGGCAGGCCACGCCGGAGGCCTTGAGCTTGCCGGCCGCCAGCACCAGCTCGGGCCAGGTCTTGGGCGGGTTGTTGGGATCGAGGCCCGCCTTCTTGAACAGGTCCTTGTTGTAGTTCAGCACCGTGGTGGAGCTGTTGAACGGGAAGCTCAGCATCTGGCCGTTGGGCGCCGTGTAGTAGCCGACCACGGCGGGGATGTAGGCCTTGGGGTCGAACTTGTAGCCGGCATCGGACAGGACCTTGCCCACCGGGACGATCGCGCCCTTGGCGGCCATCATGGTGGCGGTTCCCACTTCGTACACCTGCAGGATGTGCGGGGCGTTGCCGGCGCGGAAGGCGGCGATCGACGCCGACATGGACTCGTCGTAGCTGCCCTTGTAGGTGGGCACGACCTTGTATTCCTTCTGGCTGGCGTTGAATCCGTTGGCGAGGTCGACCACCCAGTCGTTCAGGCCGCCAGTCATGGAATGCCACCACTGGATCTCGGTCTGGGCCTGCGCCGGAATGCACAGGGCGAGGGCGACGGCTGCCGCGGAAAGTTGAAGCTTCATGGATTCTCCTTCTGTCAAGAACCTGGGAGTGTACGAACAGTTTGTGACAGGAGATTGGACAGCCGCGCTGCGCGCTCGGCAACCGGGTTTCCCTCAAGGCGCAGCGGCATGCGCCGGGCGCACGGATGGCCGCGCCGCGCCTGCGGAATGCTGCAGTGCGGTACCATCTTTCGCCCAGCCGCCGCGCGCCTTGAAGCCGCCACGCCCGCACGACACGCCGACCCGGAAAGCCGTTGGCCAGGGACGGCGCGAGCAGGCACCGACAGACGAATGAACGCACCCATCACGCTCACCCATCTCCTGGCCGATGTCGACGCCGGGGCGCCGCGCCTGCGCGAGATCCCCTACAACTACACGTCGTTCTCCGACCGCGAAATCGTCATCCGCCTGCTGGGCGCGCCGGCGTGGACGGTCCTCAACCAGCTGCGCGAGGAGCGGCATACCGGCCGCTCGGCCCGCATGCTGTACGAGGTGCTGGGCGACATCTGGGTGGTGCAGCGCAATCCCTACCTGCAGGACGACCTGCTGGACAACCCGAAGCGCAGGCAGCTGCTGGTCGACGCGTTGCACCACCGGCTGGCCGAGGTCGAGAAGCGCCGCACGCCCGACACCGACCCGCAACGCGACGCCCTGGTGGGCGACCTGCTCACGGTGGCCCGGGGCGCCGTCGAGTCCTTCGACCGCGGCTTTCGCGAGGTGGCCGACCTGCGCCGCCGCACCGTGCGCGCGCTCCGGCGCGTGACGGCGAAGGACAACATCAAGTTCGACGGCCTGTCGCGCGTGTCGCACGTCACCGATGCCACCGACTGGCGGGTGGAGTATCCGTTCGTCGTGCTGACGCCGGACACCGAGGCCGAGATGGCCGCGCTCGTGAAGGGCTGCATCGAGCTGGGGCTGACGATCATCCCGCGCGGCGGCGGCACGGGCTACACCGGCGGGGCGGTGCCGCTGACCTGGAAGAGCGCCGTCATCAACACCGAGAAGCTGGAGGCGATGACCGAGGTCGAGATGGTCGCCATCCCCGGCCACGACCAGCCCGTGCCGACGGTGTGGACCGAGGCCGGCGTCGTGACCCAGCGCGTGTCCGATGCGGCCGAGCGCGCCGGTTATGTGTTTGCGGTCGACCCGACCTCTGCCGAGGCGTCCTGCATCGGCGGCAACATCGCCATGAACGCCGGCGGCAAGAAGGCCGTGCTGTGGGGCACGGCCCTGGACAACCTGGTGTCCTGGCGCATGGTCACGCCGCAGTCGGAGTGGCTGGAGATCACCCGCCTGGACCACAACCTCGGCAAGATCCACGACGCGGACTTCGCGCGGTTCGAGTTGCGCTATTTCGAGGCGGACGGCAAGACGCCGGTGCGCACCGAGCGCCTGGAAATCCCGGGCCGCACGTTCCGCAAGGAGGGCCTGGGCAAGGACGTGACCGACAAGTTCCTGTCGGGCCTGCCGGGCATCCAGAAGGAAGGCTGCGACGGGCTGATCACCAGCGCCCGCTGGGTGGTGCACCGCATGCCGCAGCACACCCGCACCGTGTGCCTGGAGTTCTTCGGCAATGCGCGCGACGCGGTGCCCAGCATCGTGGAGATCAAGGACTTCATGTTCGCCGAGCAGCGGCGGACCGGCGTGGTGCTGGCCGGCCTGGAACACCTGGACGACCGCTACCTGCGGGCCGTGGGCTATTCCACCAAGTCCAGGCGCGCCGTGCTGCCCAAGATGGTGCTGGTGGGCGACATCGCCGGCGACGACGCCGACGCCGTAGCGCGCGCCACGTCGGAGGTGGTGCGCATCGCCAATTCGCGCAGCGGCGAAGGCTTCGTCGCCATCAGCCCCGAGGCGCGCAAGAAGTTCTGGCTGGACCGCAAGCGCACGGCCGCGATCAGCAAGCACACCAACGCGTTCAAGATCAACGAGGACGTGGTGATCCCGCTGCCGCGGATGGCCGAGTACACGGACGGCATCGAGCGCATCAACATCGAGCTGTCGCTGGCCAACAAGATCAGGCTGGCCGACGAGCTGGAGGCCTTCTTCGCGCGCGGCCAGCTGCCCCTCTCGCGCCACGACGACGCCAGCGAGATTCCGTCGCCCGAGCTGCTGGAAGACCGCGTCGGCAAGGCGTTGGAACTGATCCGGGGCGTGCGCGCCCAGTGGCGGGACTGGCTGGCCCGGGTCGACGCCCTGTTCCCGCAGTTGCAGGACCACAGCCTGCGCGCGAGCTGGAAGACGCAGATCCGCGCGCCGCTGCAGACGATCTTCAGCGGCCAGCCGTTCGCGCCGCTGCTGGCCGAGGTCAACGCGATCCACCAGCGGGTGCTCAAGGGCCGCGTCTGGGTGGCGCTGCACATGCACGCCGGCGACGGCAACGTGCACACCAACATTCCCGTCAACAGCGACGACTACGAGATGCTGCAGACGGCGCATGCGGCCGTGAAGCGGATCATGGTGCTGGCGCGATCGCTCAACGGGGTGATCTCGGGCGAGCACGGCATCGGCATCACCAAGCTGGAGTTCCTCACCGACGAGGAGCTGCGTCCGTTCGCCGAATACAAGCAGCAGGTCGACCCCGATGGCCGCTTCAACCGCGGCAAGCTGCTGCGCCATGCGCAGGCGGATTCGGCGACGTCGGTCTACTCGGACCTGACCAACGCGTACACGCCCAGCTTCGGCCTGATGGGGCACGAGTCGCTGATCATGCAGCAGTCGGACATCGGCGCCATCGCCGACAGCGTCAAGGACTGCCTGCGCTGCGGCAAGTGCAAGCCGGTGTGCGCCACCCACGTGCCGCGCGCCAACCTGCTGTACAGCCCGCGCAACAAGATCCTCGCGACCTCGCTGCTGGTGGAGGCGTTCCTCTACGAGGAGCAGACGCGGCGCGGCGTGTCGATCAAGCACTGGCAGGAGTTCGAGGACGTCGCGGACCACTGCACCGTCTGCCACAAGTGCGAGTCGCCGTGCCCGGTGAACATCGACTTCGGCGACGTGTCGATGAACATGCGCAACCTGCTGCGCAAGATGGGCCAGCGCAGCTTCAAGCCCGGCAGCTGGGCCGGGATGCTGATGCTCAACGCGACCAGCCCGGAGACGATCAAGGCGCTGCGGGCGGGCGTGGTCGGCGTCGGCTTCAAGGCGCAGCGCATGGCCAACAACCTGTTGCGCGGGCTCGCGCGCCAGCAGGTCTCGCGTCCGCCGGCCACCCATGGGGGCAGCGCGCCGGTCAAGGAGCAGGTGATCCACTTCGTCAACAAGAAGCTGCCGGGCGGCCTGCCGAACAAGACCGCGCGCGCGCTGCTGGACATCGAGGACAAGGATTACGTGCCGATCATCCGCGACCCGCAGGCGACCAACGCGGAAACGGAGGCGGTCTTCTATTTCCCCGGCTGCGGCTCGGAGCGGCTGTTCTCGCAGGTCGGGCTCGCGACCCAGGCCATGCTGTGGCACGCCGGGGTGCAGACGGTGCTGCCGCCGGGCTACCTGTGCTGCGGCTATCCGCAGCGCGGCGCCGGCCAGTTCGACAAGGCCGAGAAGATGATCACCGACAACCGGGTGCTGTTCCACCGCGTCGCCAACACGCTGAACTACCTGGACATCAAGACGGTGGTGGTCAGCTGCGGCACCTGCTACGACCAGCTCGCGGGCTACGAATTCGAGAAGATCTTCCCCGGCTGCCGGCTGATCGACATCCACGAGTACCTGCTCGAGAAGGGAATCACCTTGCCGCAAGGACAGGGCGGCTACCTGTACCACGAGCCCTGCCACAACCCGATGAAGCTGCAGGACTCGCTGAAGACGGTGAAGGCGCTGGTCGGCGACCAGGTGCGCAAGTCCGAGCGCTGCTGCGGCGAATCGGGGATGTTCGGCGTCGGGCGGCCCGACATCGCCACGCAGGTGCGCTTCCGCAAGGAGGAAGAACTGCGCAAGGACGAGGCCGCCCTGCGCGCGAGCGGTGCCGTTGCGGCCAAGGGCAACATCAAGATGCTCACCAGCTGTCCCAGCTGCCTGCAAGGGCTGTCGCGCTACACCCACGACCTGCAGAACGGGCTGATGGAGGCCGACTACATCGTGGTGGAGATGGCGCGCCAGATCCTGGGCGAGAACTGGCTGCCCGAATACGTGCACGCCGCCAACAGCGGCGGCATCGAGCGCGTGCTGGTGTGATGAAGCAGGCCGGCTGCCCCTTGTGCGAGAGCCCCGGCGGCGACCTGGTGTTCCAGGGCGCCGCCTTTCGCGTGATCCGCACCGACGAAGGCGGCTTTCCGGCGTTCTACCGGGTGGTCTGGAACGAGCACGTGCCGGAGCTGTCGGACCTGGCGCCGGCCGACCGCGCCCTCTGTCTCGACGCCGTCGTCGCCGTGGAACAGTCGCTGCGGGCCCACCTGCACCCGGCCAAGGTCAACCTGGCGACCCTGGGCAACATGGTGCCGCACCTGCACTGGCACGTGATCGCGCGCTTCGAGTGGGACAGCCACTTCCCGGCGCCGGTGTGGGCGGCCGCGAGGCGCGAGGCCCCGCCAGCGCAGCTGGCACGGGTCGCCGCGCTGCGACCGTTGCTGGCAGCCGACATGGTGCGGCAACTCTCCACGCTGGCGCCGGCCAACCCGCGGCGCTGACCGGACGCGGGCGCCGGAGCGCGGCGCCGAAGTGGGCATCCCTGGCAGAACGGTGTATAACTGTTCGTTACACCCTGCCACAAAGACAAGAGGAGCGAAGCTTCGCGATGGATGCCTCGCACAGTTCACCGCTGGTGCGCCTGGCGCTCGCCGCCGCGTTCGCGCTGGCGGCCAGCGGCGCGCAGGCGCAGGCGGCCGGGGAGGTGGAGTTCTCGCGCGGCGTCGGCTTCGCGCAGACCGGCACCCAGACCCCCCGGATCCTGGGCAAGGGCCTGCCGCTGCAGCAAGGAGATCGCGTCACGACCTCGGAGAACGGCTCCGCGATCATCAAGATGGCGGACGGCACCCGCATGACGGTGCGCCCCAGTTCCGAGCTGGTGCTGCAGCAATACCAGTTCAAGGAAAACGCCACCGACAACAGCATGCTGATGCAACTGGTGCGGGGCGGCTTTCGCGCCGTTACCGGCCTGATCGCCAAGAGCGGCCCGGACGCGGCCAAGGTGCAGACCAGCACCGCCACGATCGGCATCCGCGGCACCGACTTCGACGCGCGCCTGTGCGCCGGCGAGTGCGGCGCCGAGTCGGCGCGGGTCAGCGCGTCTGCCCGGCCCAACGCGGTGCTGGCCAGCGCCAAGGTCGTTTCGCTGCAGGGCGGCGACCTGTTCGCCGTCGACGCCTCCGGACAGCGGCGCCGCCTGGTCGACGGCGGCAGCGTCTACCCGGGCGACCAGGTGGAGACGGCCGGCGGAACGCGGGCGGTGCTGGCGTTCCGCGACGACAGCCGGATCACGCTCGGCTCCAACACCCGGTTCCGCGTCGACAACTTCATCTATGACGAGCGCAACGCGGGTGAAGGGCGCTTCCTGGTGTCGCTGCTCAAGGGGTCGGTGCGCGCCCTCACGGGCCTGATCGCCAAGGCGAACAACCGCAACGTCGGTTTCACCACCGCCACGGCCACGATCGGCATCCGCGGCACCGGGATCGACATGAATTGCACCGGCGCCTGCGCCGGCGAGCCGTCCCTGGACGGCAACTCGGGCCTGACGCTGTTCACCTGGCTCGGCTCGATCGCCGTCACGCCCGCCGGCCAGACGGCCCTGCAGGTGCTGCAGGCCGGCCAGGGCCTGTTCATCTCTCCCACCGGCATCCGCCCGGTGTTCACGCAGCCGCCGATGGAAGGCCCGCGCCCGGACAGCGTCACCGTGCCGCCGAAGCTCTTTTCCGCGGCGCCGGTCCAGGACACGCAGGAGGGCCTGTTCGTGTTCGTGCGCGAGGGCCACATCGCGGTGGCCTCGTCCACCGGGGAGATCCTCCACCTGGGCCGCGGCGAGGCCGGCTTCGCCGGGCCGCGCGGCGACACGGCGCGTCCGCTGCTGATCCCGAAGTTCATCGATTTCGACCGGCTGCCGCTGCCGACGGCGCGCAACCCCGGCGTGACGACGCTGTTGTCCGAGTCGGGCGGCCGCAGCAACAATCAGTGCCGCTGACGGCGTCCGGCGCTGTCGCGAGGCAGTGGGCCGCCCCGGCGGCCCACCCATTTTGAGAGAGGGACAAGAACAACATGGTCTCAGGCCTGCCCCCGACCGGCCCGCGCCGCGGCCGCATCCGCCTTGCGATCCTCGCCGCCGCCCTCGCGGGCGCGACGGCCGCCTCGGCCCAGGCGCCGGCCGCGCCGGCCCCGGCCACCGCCGCACCGTCGCCGGTGTTCGCGATCAAGGGATTCCAGGTCACGGGCGAGAATCCGCTGGGTGACGCCCGCACGCAGCAGGTGCTCGCGCCGTTCGTCGGCCAGGGCACCATCGACACCCTGCAGAAGGCGACGGCGGCCCTGGAGACGGCCCTGCGGGAGCGCGGCTTCGGCCTGCACCGCGTCGCGCTGCCGCCGCAGGAAGTGGGCGACGTCGTGCGGCTGGAGATCGTGAAGTTCACCATCGCCAAGGTGCTGATCGAGGGCAACAGCCGCTACGGCGACGCCAACGTGCGGCAGGCGGTGCCGGAACTGCGCGAAGGCGCGACGCCCAACTTCAAGCGCCTGGCGGTGCAGACGGCGATCGCCAACGAGAACCCCAACAAGCAGCTGCAGGTGGGCCTGCGCGAGTCGGAGGAGCCCGACCGCATCGACGCCGTGATCACCGTCAAGGAAAGCGCGCCCTGGAGCTTCGGCGTCAACGCATCCAACATCGGCGGCAGCGAATCGTCGGGGCGCGATCGCGTCACCTTCACGGCTGGTCACAGCAACGTGTGGGACCTGGATCACCAGGTGCTCGCCGCGTACACCACGTCGCTGGAGCGGCCGGGCGACGTCAAGCAACTGGGCCTGTCTTACCGCGCGCCCTGGTACCGGCAGGGAATGGTGGTGGGCGCGAGCTACACCCGCTCGGACGTGGTCGGCAGTTTCGGCACGTTCACCAGCACCGGCGCCGGCCACACGATGGGCGTGTCCGGCACCTGGTACCTCACGCCGGACGCGGGGCGCCGCAGTTACGTCACCCTCGGGCTCGAGGACAAGGTGTTCGAGGCCACCGTGATCAACGACGTGCCGATCGGCACCGATCGCCGCAGCCGGCCGGTGACCGTCGGCTATTCGGCACGCACCGACTCCGACACGGCCAGCTGGGGCTACAACCTCGACCTGGCCGCCAACACCGGCGGCGGCAGCTTCAACGACCTGGCTTCCTACCAGACCGAGGACCCGCGCATCACCACCACCCGGTGGAAGGCGCTGCGCGGCGGCGCCAACTACGCCGCGCCGTTCGCCGGCAGCTGGATGTGGCTGGCGCGCGCCAGTTTCCAGTACAGCCCCGACGTGCTGATCTCCGGCGAGCAGTTCGGCCTGGGCGGCATCGGCTTCGTGCGGGGGACCCGCACGGATCGTCCGGTCACGGGCGACAAGGGCATCGCCGCGTCGCTGGAGGTCACGACACCCGAGCTGCGGCCGGCGCTGCGGCTGGTGGGCTTCGCCGACGCCGGCTGGCTCGGCAACAACAGCCCGAACGGGGCCAACAAGCCGTCCGGCGACCGGCTCGCCAGCGTCGGCGTCGGCGTGCGCTACGGCGGGGAGCGGTTCGGCGGATCGCTCGACTACGGCCGGATCGTCAAGGGCAGCCGGGTACCGCTCGCGCTCAACTCGGCCTCGCCCCGGCGCGGCGACGACCGGGTGTACGTGAACTTCTCCTGGCGGTTCTGAGGCCCGTGCCGGGTAGGGCGAAAGCATCAGGCGCGGGGGCCGCGCACTAGAATCGGCCCATGGCAGGCTTGAATTCCCAGACCCCCACGCCGCAGTCGATCACGGTGCACGGCCAGTCCCGCGTGCTGGAGGTGACGTTCTCCGACGGCGCCCAGTTCCGGCTCCCGTTCGAGCTGATGCGGATCTACTCGCCTTCGGCCGAGGTGCAGGGACACGGTCCGGGCCAGGAGGTGCTGCAGACCGGCAAGCGGCAGGTCGAGCTCGAGTCGCTGGAGCCGGTGGGCAATTACGCCGTCCAGCCGCGGTTCTCCGACGGCCACGACAGCGGGATCTTCTCCTGGGACTACCTCTACTTCCTCGGCGCGAAGCAGGAGCAGCTGTGGGCCGACTACGAAAGGCGCCTGAAGGAAGCCGGCATGGACCGCGATGCGCCCATGCCGCAGAAGGCGGCACCGGGCTGCGGCCATTGAGGCGGTCGCGGTCCGGGTCGTTCAGCGCTTCCCGGATGCCGTCCGCGCGGCCGCCACGCGGACGTCGGCGCGCAACGGCGCTCCAAGCACGCTTTGCCTGGGTGCCCTACGATTACCCCCACATGAACCATTCCGGGTCGTTCCCGGACCGGCCGCGCGCGAGGAGCGCCACACGCACATGAGCAGCACACATTTCGGTTTCGAATCGGTGGAAGAGCGGGAGAAGGCGCGCCGCGTCCGGGGCGTCTTCGATTCCGTCGCGCCGCGCTACGACCTGATGAACGACCTGATGTCGCTCGGCCTGCACCGGGCCTGGAAGGCGTACACGATCCTGGTGAGCGGCGTGCGGCCGGGCGACCGGGTGCTCGACATCGCGGGCGGCACCGGCGACCTGGCGCTGGCGTTCGCGAAGAAGGTGGGCGCCACCGGCCAGGTGGTCCATACCGACATCAACGAGGCGATGCTCAGGACCGGACGCGACCGCCTGCTCGATGCCGGCGTCGTCCTACCCACGCTGGTCTGCGACGCGGAGAAACTTCCGTTCGAGGCCGGCAGCTTCGACGTGGTGAGCGTCGCTTTCGGCCTGCGCAACATGACGCACAAGGACATCGCCCTCGCCGAGATGAACCGCGTGCTCAAGCCGCGCGGCAAGCTGCTGGTGCTGGAGTTCTCGAAGGTGGCGCAGCCGCTGCGGCGGGCGTACGACTGGTATTCGTTCAACGTGCTGCCGCAGCTGGGCCGCCTGGTCGCCGGCGACAGCGGCAGCTACCGCTACCTGGCCGAGTCGATCCGGATGCATCCCGACCAGCGCGAACTGAAGGCGATGATGCAGAAAAGCGGATTCGGGCACGTGGACTATCACAACATGACGGGCGGTGTCGTCGCCCTCCATGTTGGAATCAAGTGTTGAGGCAAGCCGTTCTGGAGGCAGTATGAAGATGTGGTCCTGGGTTCTGGTGGCAGTGCTGGCATTCGCCAGCTTCGAATCCGAGGCGGCGCGTCGCCTGGGCGGAGGCGGCTCGCTCGGCCGCCAGTCGGGCAACGTGACGCAGCGCGAGGCGGCACGCCCCGCGCAGGCGCCGCAGCAGCAGCAACAGGCCACGCCGGCCACCCAGCCCGGCGCCAATGCCGCGGCGCAGGCGCCGCGCCGTCCGTGGGGCGCGATGCTCGGCGGACTGGCGGCGGGCCTCGGCCTTGCCTGGCTGGCGAATTCGCTGGGGCTGGGCGCCGGCTTTGCCAACTTCCTGCTGATCCTGCTGCTGGGCATGGCGATCCTGGCGGTCATCGCTGCCGTGCGCCGCTCGCGCGCCGGCGCCCGGCCGCAGGGCGGCTATGCGTACCAGGGAGCCGGCGCGACCGCGCAGTCGCCGGTCGAACCGCGACAGTACAGCCCCGACAAGGTCGGCAATGACGCTTCGGCACGTCCCTGGGAACGCAGCAGCATGGCGTTCGAGGCGCCGAAGGCCGGCGCGGGCAGCGGCGTGCAGATCGGCTCGGGCCTGGCCGGTTCGCAGACCTGGGGCATCCCGGCGGGCTTCGACACGGAAGGGTTCCTCGTCGCCGCCAAGCGCAACTTCGTGATGCTGCAGGACGCCTGGGACCGCGGCGACGTCGGCACGCTGAGGTCGATGATGACCGACGAGATGCTCGGCGAGATCAAGTCGCAGCTGGCCCAGCGCGAGCGCGACAACGCTGGATCGGGCAAGACGGACGTCGAGATGCTCGACGCCAAGCTGCTCGGCATCGAGGACACGGGCACGGATTACCTCGCCAGCGTGGAGTTCTCGGGGATGATCCGCGAAGAGCCGTCCGCCGGCGCGAGCTCGTTCCGGGAGGTCTGGAACATGTCCAAGCCGAAGTCCGGCGGCGGCTGGCTGGTGGCGGGCGTGCAGGCGCTGCAGTAGCCGCCAGACGCGGAGGGCGGACAGCCGGGACGCAGAAGCCCCAGAAGTTGCGCGGAAGCCGCAAGAGAAGACAGTGAAGTGGGGCGCCGAGGGCGCCCCCGGGTTCTCGGCGAGAATTGCGGGCTATGGCAACACAGTCCCCATTTCCCTTCCTGGACGACCTGGTTTCCAGGATCGCCGGCGGGCTCAAGCCCCCGGCCTGGATGCTCGAGGAGATCCAGCGGCGGCTGCTGCTGCTCGCAAACCACGTGCTGATGCAGGAGCCCGAAGCGCAGTCCCGGCTCGCTCGCCAGGCCGGCGGCACCGTCGAGGCGCGCTGGCGCCTGTTCGAGATGCGCCTGCGCATCACGCCGGCCGGCCTGCTGGACCTGGCCCCCGCGGATGCCCAGCCGGACCTGACGCTCTCCCTGTCGGACGTGTCGCCATGGCAGTTCGCCCAGGCGGCGCTGGGCGGCGCACGGCCCCCGGTGCACATCGCCGGCGACGTGCAGCTCGCGGCCGACATCAACTGGCTGGTCGAGCACGTCCGCTGGGACGCCGAGGAGGACCTGGCCCGCATCATCGGCGACGCGCCCGCGCACGCGATGGGCGAGACGATGCGCCGCATGATGCAGGCGCTGCGCCGTTTTGCCGGCGGCAGCGGCGACGGCCCGGGGCAGGCGGGGGCATGACCCGGTACCTGCGCGGCATCGCCATCATCTGGGTGGCTTTCCGGTTCGGCCTGGACGAACTCGTCCTGAACAGCTTCCAGCGTCCCTGGCTGAGCCGGATCGCACGCGTGCTGGCGGTCGGGCGCAACCTGACGGCGCCGCGCGGCCAGCGGCTGCGCATGGCGCTGGAACACCTCGGCCCGATCTTCGTCAAATTCGGCCAGGTGCTCTCGACCCGGCGCGACCTGCTCCCGCCCGACGTCGCCGACGAGCTCGCGCGGCTGCAGGACCGGGTGCCGCCGTTCGACCCGGAAATCGCGATCGCCACCATCGAGCGGGCGTTCCGCAAGCCGGTGGACACCATCTTCGCCAGCTTCGAGCGGGTGCCGGTGGCCAGCGCCTCGATCGCGCAGGTGCATTTCGCCACCCTCGTGGATCGCAACGGCCACACCCGCGACGTCGCCGTGAAGGTGCTGCGCCCGGGCATGCTGCCCGTGATCGAAAAGGACATCAGCCTGATGCGCATGACGGCCGGCTGGCTGGAGCGCATCTGGGTCGAGGGGCGGCGCCTGAAGCCGCGCGACGTGGTCGCCGAGTTCGACAAGTACCTGCACGACGAGCTGGACCTGGTGCGCGAAGCCGCCAATGCCGCCCAGCTGCGCCGCAACATGTCGGGGCTGAACCTGGTGTTGATCCCGGAGATGTTCTGGGATTACTGCCACCCCGAGGTGATCGTGATGGAGCGGATGTATGCCGTGCCGATCAGCCAGGTCGACCGGCTGCGCGAGGCGGGCGTCGACATCCCGCAGCTCGCCCGCGACGGCGTGACCATCTTCTTCACGCAGGTGTTCCGCGACGGCTTCTTCCACGCCGACATGCACCCCGGCAACATCCAGGTGAGCGTCGCGCCCGGCACCTTCGGCCGCTACGTGTCGCTGGACTTCGGGATCATCGGCACGCTGACCGAATACGACAAGGAATACCTGGCGCAGAACTTCACGGCGTTCTTCCGCCGCGACTACAAGCGGGTGGCCCAGTTGCACATCGAGTCGGGCTGGGTGCCGGCGGACACCCGGGTGGAGGAGCTCGAGGCCGCCGTTCGCACGGTGTGCGAACCGTATTTCGACCGGCCGCTCAAGGAGATCTCGCTGGGTCTGCTGCTGATGCGCCTGTTCCAGACCTCGCGCCGCTTCCAGGTGGAGATCCAGCCGCAACTGGTCCTGCTGCAGAAGACGCTGCTGAACATCGAGGGCCTGGGCCGGCAGCTCGACCCCGAGCTGGACCTGTGGGCCACGGCCAAGCCCTTCCTGGAGAAGTGGATGCTGGAGCAGATCGGCCCGCAGAAGATGTTGAACGAGTTGCGCGACGAGGCGCCGCGCTACGCCAAGATGCTGCCGGAGCTGCCGCGGCTGCTGCACGAATACCTGTCGCACCGTCCGGCCGACCACCGGCGCGAGCTGCTCGAACTGCTGGCGGAGCAGCGGCGCTCCAATCGCCGCCTGCAGCGCGTCCTCTATGCCTTCATGGGCTTCGGGCTGGGCCTGATGGCGATGCACCTGGCCGTCCGCGCCGGCCTCTGGTAGGGGCTGCGGCATCAGGGGTGTCCCGACTCGCTGGCCGCGCGGGTTTGACGATAATCGCCCGCAGCCCGCCACACATGAGCCACGAGCGGGGTCGCCGTCCCGGAGAAACCATGCTGATCACCTTCGTCGTGCTGTACCTGATCGCCTCGGTGGCCATCGGCCTGTTCGCCGCCACGCGCGTGCGCAATACCGCCGACTACGCGGTGGCCGGCCGCAGCCTCGCGCTGCCGGTCGTGATCGCCACGACCTTCGCCACCTGGTTCGGTTCCGAAACGGTGCTGGGCGTGTCGGCGCGATTCGTGACCGACGGGCTCGGTGGCGTGGTCGAAGACCCCTTCGGGGCTTCCCTGTGCCTCGTGTTCGTCGGCCTGTTCTTCGCCTACAAGCTATACCAGCGCAACCTGATCACGCTGGGCGACTACTACCGGCAGCGCTACGGGCGCGGCGTGGAGCTGCTGTGCTCCATCATGATCATCATCAGCTACCTGGGCTGGGTCGCCGCGCAGATCACGGCCCTGGGACTGGTGTTCAACCTGCTTACCGACGGCGCCGTCTCGGTCCCGATGGGCATGGTGATCGGCACCAGCATCGTGCTGCTGTACACGATCTTCGGCGGCATGTGGTCGGTGGCGCTGACCGACTTCGTCCAGATGATCGTCATCGCCATCGGCCTGGTCGCCATCGCATGGTTCGCCGCGGACCTCGCGGGCGGGGCGGGCAAGGTGATCGACTACGCCAGGAGCGAAGGCAAGTTCCAGTTCTTCCCGACCGGCGGCGCCAAGGAGTGGATCTTCTTCTTCGCCGCCGCCATCACCATGATGCTGGGCTCGATCCCCCAGCAGGACGTGTTCCAGCGGGTGATGTCGTCCAGGGACGCGAAGACCGCCGTCCGCGGCCCCGTCATCGGCGGCACGCTCTATTTCCTGTTTGCGCTGATCCCGATGTTCGTCGTGACGGCCGCCGTGCTGGTGATGGGCGAGGAGGCGACCAAACTGCTGGCCGACGATCCGCAGAAGGTGCTGCCGACCCTGGTCCTGAAGCACATGCCCGTCGCGCTGCAGGTCGCGTTCTACGGCGCGCTGCTGTCGGCGATCATGTCGACCGCCTCGGCGACGCTGCTGGCCCCGAGCACGACCTTCGTGGAGAACATCCTGCGCAACATGCGGCCCCACATGACCGACGGCCAGACGCTCAAGGCGATGCGCATCACCGTCGTCGTCGTCACCGGCGTGGTGCTGATGTACGCGATCGCCATGGAAGGGACGTCGATCTACGAGCTGGTGTCCGGCGCCTACCAGGTGCCGCTGGTGGGCGCCTTCGTGCCGCTCGTCTTCGGCCTGTACTGGTCGCGCGCCACCACCCAGGGCGCCATCGCCTCGGTGGTCCTGGGCCTGGGCACCTGGCTGGTGTTCGTGGCGACGCCGGCGCTGTCCGAGGCATTCCCGCAGCAGCTGGCGGGCGTGCTGGCGGCGTTGGCGGGCATGGTCGCCGGTTCGCTGCTGCCCCAGCGGGTGGCCGACCATCGCGGGCGCGTGCACCACTTCGAGGGCAGTGCCGCCGCCTGATCGGGGACTGGGGGCGGGGGGTTGCGTTTCGACGCTCCGCCTATAATTGAGGGCTTTGCAGACAACCCCCTCCCTCGAGCGATGCCCATCTACGCCTACAAATGCGGCTCCTGCGGCCATGCCAAGGATGTCCTGCAGAAGTTTTCCGACGCGCCCCTGACGGTGTGCCCGGCCTGCGGCGCGGACGCGTTCGCCAAGCAGCTCACCGCCGCCGGGTTCCAGCTGAAGGGGTCGGGCTGGTATGCCACCGATTTCCGGGGCGGCTCCAGCGGCGCCGCCAAGGACGCCGGCGGCGACGCGAAGCCGGCCGGCGAGGCGGCCAAGCCGGCCGACACCGCTCCCGCTACCAAGTCCGACAGCCCCGCAGCGTCCGCCGGCGGCTGCGGCGGCGGCTGCGCCTGCCACTGAAAGCGCGAACCATGTCCGCGGTGCGCAAATGGCTGGTGGCCGGACTGCTCGTCGTCGTCCCGGTCGCCATCACCGTCAGCGTGCTGCAGTGGATCATCGGCACGCTGGACCGCACCCTCCTGATCCTGCCCGAGTCATGGCAGCCGGATCGCTTCATCGGAGTCCACATCCCCGGGCTGGGCGTGCTGCTGACGCTGGCGATCCTGCTGCTGGTGGGGGCGGCTGCCAGCAATCTGGTCGGCAAGAAGCTGGTAACCTGGGGCGATGCGCTGGTGGCGCGCATCCCGGTGGTGCGCTCGATCTATTCCAGCGTCAAGCAGGTCTCGGACACCTTGTTCTCGCCGGGCGGCAACGCCTTCCGCAAGGCGGTGCTGGTGCAGTGGCCGCGCCCGGACGTGTGGACCATCGCCTTCGTCACCGGCTCGCCCGGCGGCGAAGTGAGCCAGTACCTGCCCGGCGACTACGTCAGCGTGTACGTGCCGACCACGCCCAACCCCACGGGCGGCTACTTCGTGATCCTGCGCAAGACCGACTGCCTCGAACTCAAGATGACCGTCGACGAGGCGCTCAAGTACGTCATTTCCATGGGCGTCGTCGTGCCCGGCGCGCCCCCCCTCCTCAATCGATAAGGCGGCACCGCCGGTGCCGCGCCTGCAGCGGAAGTTCCATCCATGTTCACCCAGAAAATGCGTACGACCTATTGCGGTCTTGTGACCGAAGCCCTGCTGGGGCAGACCGTGACCCTGTGCGGCTGGGTGAACCGCCGCCGTGACCACGGCGGCGTGATCTTCGTCGACCTGCGCGACCGCGAGGGCTACGTGCAGGTGGTGTGCGACCCCGACCGGCCCGACATGTTCAAGGCCGCCGAGGGACTGCGCAACGAGTTCTGCATCCAGGTCAAGGGCCTGGTGCGCGCGCGCCCCGAAGGCACCACCAACGAAAGTCTCAAGAGCGGGAAGATCGAGGTGCTGTGCCAGGAACTGACGGTGCTGAATCCGTCGGTGACGCCGCCGTTCCAGCTGGACGACGAGAACCTGTCAGAGACCACCCGCCTGGTGCACCGCGTGCTGGACCTGCGCCGGCCGTACATGCAGAAGAACCTGATGCTGCGCTACAAGGTGACGATGGAAGTGCGCAAGTTCCTCGACGCCAACGGCTTCGTCGACATCGAGACCCCGATGCTGACCAAGTCGACGCCCGAGGGCGCGCGCGACTATCTCGTGCCCAGCCGCGTGCACGACGGCATGTTCTTCGCGCTGCCGCAGTCGCCCCAGCTGTTCAAGCAGCTGCTGATGATGGCCGGGTTCGACCGCTACTACCAGATCACCAAGTGCTTCCGCGACGAGGACCTGCGCGCCGACCGCCAGCCCGAGTTCACCCAGATCGACGTGGAGACCTCCTTCCTCACCGAGGAGGAGATCCGCACCATGTTCGAGGGCATGATCCGCACCGTCTTCAAGAACGCGATCGGCGTCGAGATCGGCGCGTTTCCGGTGATGAAATACACGGACGCGATGCGGCTGTACGGCTCGGACAAGCCGGACCTGCGCGTGAAGATGCAGTTCACCGAGCTGACCGACGTCATGAAGGACGTCGACTTCAAGGTGTTTTCCGGCGCGGCGAATTCGCCCGAAGGCCGCGTCGTGGCGCTGCGGGTGCCCGGCGGCGGCGCGATGAGCCGCGGCGAGATCGACGGCTACGGCGAGTTCGTCAAGATCTACGGCGCCAAGGGGCTGGCCTGGATCAAGGTCAACGACGCGGCGGCGGGGCGCGAGGGGCTGCAGTCGCCGATCGTCAAGAACCTGCATGACCGCGCCATCGCCGAGATCGTGGCGCGCACCGGCGCCGCCAGCGGCGACCTGATCTTCTTCGGCGCCGACAAGGCCAAGGTCGTCAACGATGCGATCGGGGCGCTGCGCGTGAAGGTCGGCCACAGCGAGTTCGGCAAGGCCCACGGCCTGATCGAAGGCGAGTGGAAGCCGCTGTGGGTGATCGACTTCCCGATGTTCGAGTTCGACGAGGAAGGCCAGCGCTGGAACGCCGTGCACCATCCGTTCACGTCGCCCAAGGAAGGCCACGAGGACTGGCTGGAGACCGACCCCGGCCGCTGCGTCGCCAAGGCCTACGACGCCGTCCTGAACGGCATCGAGCTGGGCGGCGGCTCGGTGCGGATCCACCGCGAGGAAGTGCAGAGCAAGGTGTTCCGCGCCCTGAAGATCGGCGCCGAGGAGGCGCAGCTGAAGTTCGGCTTCCTGCTCGACGCGCTGCAGTACGGCGCGCCGCCGCACGGCGGCATCGCCATCGGCCTGGACCGTTTCGTGATGCTGATGACCGGCGCCGAGTCGCTGCGCGACGTGATCGCGTTCCCGAAGACCCAGCGCGCGCAGGACCTGCTCACGCAGGCGCCCAGCCCGGTCGACGAGAAGCAGTTGCGCGAGCTGCATATCCGCCTGCGCAATCCCCAACCCGCGGCCTGAAACAGCCGCCGGTGCGGCAGAATGAAAGGGCGCTGCGGCGCCCTTTCGTCATTGATGCCACGTCCCTTCAAGATCCCGGAGTCGGTCCTGGTGGTGATCCACACGCCCCAGCTCGACGTGCTGCTCATCAATCGGGCCGACGCGCCGGATTTCTGGCAGTCCGTCACCGGCAGCAAGGACTGGCTGGAGGAAACGCTGGAACAGACCGCGGTGCGCGAGGTCTTCGAGGAGACCGGCATCGACTGCCGGCCCGGCACGCCCTTGCACGCGGGGCTCGCGGACTGGGGCCTGGAGAACGTCTACGACATCTATCCGCGCTGGCAACACCGCTATGCGCCGGGCGTGACGCGCAATACGGAGCACGTGTTCGGCCTGCGCGTGCCGGCCGCGACGCCGGTGACGCTCGATCCGCGCGAGCACACGGGATACCGGTGGTTACCTTGGCGCGCAGCCGCCGATGCCTGCTTCTCGCCGTCCAACGCCGAGGCGATCCTGTTGCTGCCACAATTTGCGGCATGAGGCAGCAGTTCCGGCACGCCGATCCCCTGGCGGCCGCCGCGGCGGCCCTGGAGGCGCGCTGACGATGGCGCTGCTGCGGGTCGCCACCTACAACATCCACAAGGGCGTGCAAGGGCTGGGCCCGGCGCGGCGGCTGGAGATCCTGAACCTCGGGCATGCGGTGGAGCAGCTCGACGCCGACGTCGTGTGCCTGCAGGAGGTGCGCAAGCTGCACCGGCGCGAGGAGCGCTACTTCACGCGCTGGCCCGAGCTGCCGCAGGCGGAGTTCCTGTGTCCGGAAGGGTACGCGGCGGTGTACCAGACCAATGCGACGACGCGCCACGGCGAGCACGGCAACGCGATGTTGTCGCGCTGGCCGATCGTCTCGCACGGCCACGAGGACATGTCCGACCACCGGTTCGAGCAGCGCGGACTGCTGCACGTCGAAGTGAAGACGCACCGGCGGACGGTGCACGTGATCGTGCTGCACCTGGGCCTGATCGCGGGCAGCCGCGTGCGGCAGGTCGAGCAGCTCGGCAAGTTCATCGAACGCGAGGTGCCGCGCACGGCGCCGCTGATCGTCGCCGGCGACCTCAACGACTGGGGCGCCAAGCTGCGCCCCGCCATGAACCGGATCGGCCTGCGCGACTTCGTCGGCGAGCGGGTGCTGACGTATCCGTCGCGCCTGCCGCTGACGCAGCTCGATTACGTCTATGCGCGCGGGCTCAAACCGGTCGGCGTGCACGTGCCGCGAGGCCGCATCTGGTGGCGCATGTCCGACCACCTGCCGCTGATCGCGGAGTTCCGCATCTAGCCCGCCATGACCCACGGCCTGTTCACCCCCCGCAGCGGCCACGAGGTGCGACTGCTCCAGGGCAGCGGCGAGCTGTTCCCGGCGCTGGTGGCGGCGATCGACGGCGCGACGCGTGAAGTGCTCCTGGAGACCTACATCTTCGACGTCACCGGCGACGCGGAGCAGGTCGCCGCCGCGCTCGAGCGCGCCGGCCGGCGCGGGTTGTCCGTGAAGGTGGTCGTGGACGGCTTCGGCACGTCGCCGCTGCCCCCGGCGTGGCAGCAGCGCCTGCAGCGCGCCGGCGTCGGCTGGCGCGTGTACGCGCCGGTCGGCTGGATCGGCATGCTGCGGCTGGGGAGTTGGCGCCGGCTCCACCGCAAGCTGTGCGTGGTCGACGGCGAGGTGGCCTTCTGCGGCGGCATCAACGTCCTGGACGACCTGCACGATCCGAACCACGGGCCGCTGGAGGCGCCCCGGCTGGACTTCGCCGTCCGCGTCACCGGGCCGCTGGTGGCCGAAGCCGAGACCAGCATGGCGCAGCTGTGGTGGCGCATGGAGGCGGTGCGCGACATCCGCCGGGTCCAGCTCGCGGTGGCGCTGGACGCGCTGCGCGCCGCCAGAGCCAGGCGGCGGCTGCGCCGGCGCGCGGGACCCGGGCACGCCCATCCGAGGGCGAAGGCCGCGCTGCTGCTGCGCGACAACCTGCGCAACCGCACGCGGATCGAGCGCGCCTACCGGCGCGCGATCGGCCGCGCGCGCAAGGAGATCATCATCGCCAACGCCTACTTCGTCCCGGGACGCAAGATGCGCGTGGCGCTGATCGCCGCCGCCCGGCGCGGGGTGAAGGTGCGGCTGCTGCTGCAGGGGCGCTACGAGTACTTCATGCAGTACTACGCGGCGCGCCCGGTGTACGGTGCGCTGCTGCGTGCCGGGGTCGAGATCCACGAGTACTCGCCGAGCTTCCTGCATGCCAAGGTGGCGGTGATCGACGGCCGCTGGGCCACGGTCGGTTCTTCCAACCTGGATCCCTTGAGCCTGCTGCTGGCGCGCGAGGCCAACGTGGTGATCGACGACACGGCCTTCGCCGGCCAGCTGCGCGCCCGACTGCTGCAGGCGATGCGCGAGGAAGGGCGGGTGATGAGCCCCGACGAGTACGGCAAGCGGCCGCTGCGCCAGCGCGTGATGGAACACGTGGCGCTCGCTCTGATGCGCGTGGCGCTGATCATCCAGGGCAAGAAGTACCTCTGATGGCGCAGGACCTGGTCGTCCAGCGGCCCGAGGGCCTGTACTGCCCGGCCGGCGACTTCTTCATCGACCCCTGGCGTCCGGTGCTGCGCGCGGTGATCACGCATGCCCACTCGGACCATGCGCGCGTCGGCAACGGCCACTACCTCGCGTCGGCCGCCGGCGAACACGTGCTGCGGGCCCGGCTGGGCGACATCCACTTGCAGACGCTCGCGTATGGCGAACGCATCGTGCACCACGGCGTGACGCTGTCACTGCACCCGGCGGGACATGTACTGGGCTCGGCCCAGGTGCGGCTGGAACACGGCGGTGCGGTGTGGGTGGCCAGCGGCGACTACAAGGTGGCGCCCGACCCGACCTGCGCGCCGTTCGAACCGGTACGCTGCGACGTCTTCATCACCGAATCGACCTTCGGGCTGCCGATCTACCGCTGGTGCCCGGACGCGGATCTGTTTGCCGGCATCAACGACTGGTGGGCCCGCAACGTGCTGGCCGGCCGGGCCAGCGTGCTGGCCTGCTACAGCTTCGGCAAGGCGCAGCGGATCCTGAGCGGCATCGACGCGTCGATCGGCCCGGTGATCGTGCACGGCGCCGTCGAGCCGCTCAACGCCGCCTACCGCGCGGCCGGCGTGGGGCTGCCGGACACGCAGCACGTCACCGAGGTCAAGGACAAGGCGGACTTGCGGCGGGCGCTGGTGATCTGCCCGCCCAGCGCCGTCGCGAGTCCGTGGATCCGCCGCTTCGGCGATGCGGGCACGGCCTTCGCCAGCGGCTGGATGCAGGTGCGCGGCACCCGGCGGCGCGGCGGCTGGGACCGCGGCTTCGTGCTGTCCGACCACGCCGACTGGCCGGGGCTGCTCGAGGCGATCGCCGCCACCGGCGCGCAGCGGGTGATCGTCACCCACGGCAGCGGGCCGGTGCTGGCCCGCTTCCTGGGCGAACTGGGATTGCGTGCCGAGCTGTTCGAGACCGAATACGGCGGCGACGCCGTGGAGGCCGACACGCAGGAGCCCCCGGCATGAAGCGCTTCGTGCAGCTGTTCGCCGAACTGGACGCGACCACATCGACCAACGCGAAGATCGACGCGCTGCAGCGCTATTTCGCGCAGGCGCCGGCCCGCGATGCGGCCTGGGCCGTGTATTTCCTCTCCGGCGGCAAGCCGCGCCAGGTGGTCAGCATGGGTTTTCTCGCTCAGCTCGCCTGCCAGGAGGCTGGCATCCCGGGCTGGCTGTTCGACGAGAGCTACCACGCCGTCGGCGACCTGGCCGAAACCATCGCGCTGGTGCTGCCGCGGGGCGACCAGGCGACCGACCTTGGCCTGGCCGGATGGGTCGAGGGGCGGCTGCTGCCGCTGCGCGGCATGGGCGAGGCGGAGATCGCGCAGCGCGTCACGTCCTGGTGGCGCGAGCTGGACGAGACCGGGCGCTTCCTGCTCTCCAAGCTGATCGGCGGCGGCTTCCGGGTCGGCGTCAGCAAGCTGCTGGTGCAGCGGGCGCTGGCGGCGCATGCCGGGGTGGACGCCAAGCTGGTGGCGCAGCGCATGATGGGCTACACCGACGGCAAGGTGATGCCGACGCCGGAGCGGTTCCAGGCGCTGGTCGCCACCACCACCGACGGCGGCGGCGCCCCGCAGGACGAGGGCCAGCCTTACCCGTTCTTCCTGGCCCACCAGCTCGACGCGCCGGCGGAGGTGTTCGCGTCGCGCCTGGGGCCAGTCGACGACTGGCTGGTGGAGTGGAAGTACGACGGCATCCGGGGCCAGGTCGTCAAGCGCGCCGGCCGGGTGTGGGTTTGGTCGCGCGGCGAGGAGCTGGTGACCGAGCGCTTTCCCGAGATCGTCGCCTTGGCGCAGGACCTCCCCGATGGCACGGTCCTCGACGGCGAGATCGTGGTCTGGTCGGACGAGCCGGCCGAGCCGCCCGGCACCTGGGTCGGCCGGCCGGCGCCGTTCGCGCTGCTGCAGCAGCGCATCGGCCGCAAGACGCTTACGAAGAAGGTGCTGGCCGAGGCGCCGGCGACCTTCATGGCCTACGACCTGCTGGAGCAGGACGGCATGGACGTGCGTGCGCTGCCGCAGCGCGAGCGCCGCCGGCGGCTGGAACAGCTGTTGCGCCCGACGCGGATCAAGCTGTCGCCGGTGGAGACCGCCGGCTCCTGGCTCGAGTTCGCGCAGCGCCGGGAGCGCTCGCGCCAACTGGGCGTGGAAGGCTTCATGCTCAAGCGGCAGGACGCCGCCTATGGCACGGGGCGGACGAAGGCCGAGGGCCTCTGGTGGAAATGGAAGATCGAGCCCATGACGATCGACTGCGTCCTGGTCTACGCCCAGCCGGGGCACGGCCGGCGCGCCTCGATCCACACCGACTACACGTTTGCGGTATGGAACCGGGCGCCGGCGGGGCGCGAGGAGGCCGAGGCCGTGGTCGAGGCGATCGCGCGCAAGGAGCCGCCAGCCGCGGGCGCCTTGCAGCTGGTCCCGTTCGCCAAGGCCTATTCCGGCCTGACCGACGAGGAGTTCCGCCAGGTGGACGCCATCATCCGCAAGAGCACGGTGGAGAAGTTCGGGCCGGTGCGCAGCCTGCGGCCGTCGCTGGTGTTCGAACTCGGCTTCGAAGGCATCAACCGCAGCGGCCGCCACAGGAGCGGCATCGCCGTGCGCTTCCCGCGCATGTTGCGCATCCGCTTCGACAAGCCCTTGCACGAGGCCAACACGCTGCAGGACCTGGAAGCGCTGCTCGGCGCATAGGCGCGCTGCCGTCCGGGGCGGCCGGGCCGCGAGCGGGCGGTCGGGGGCCCCGGTGTTAGCATTTGGCATGCTCATGAAGGCCGAATCCACCATGGACGCATCCGAGGCAGACATCGGGACCCCGGTGTCGGTGAAGATCCGCCAGCGCATCCAGGCTGCGCGCAAGCGGTTCCACGCGAACGACAACATCGCGGCTTTCCTGGAGCCGGGCGAGCTCGACCTGCTGCAGCAGGAGGTCGAGGGCAAGATGCAGGCGGTGCTGGACAGCCTGGTGATCGACACCGGGAGCGACCACAACACCACCGACACCGCGCGCCGGGTCGCCAAGATGTACGTCAACGAGGTGTTCCGCGGCCGCTACGTGAAGCCGCCGGCGATCACCGAGTTTCCCAATGCCGAACACCTCAACGAGCTGATGATCGTGGGCCCGATCGCGGTGCGCAGCGCGTGCAGCCACCACTTCTGCCCGGTGATCGGCAAGCTGTGGATCGGCGTGATGCCCAACGAGCACACCAACGTGATCGGCCTGTCGAAGTACGCGCGGCTGGCCGAGTGGGTGATGGGGCGGCCCCAGATCCAGGAAGAAGCGGTGGTGCAGCTGGCCGATCTGATCATGGAAAAGACCCAGCCGGACGGCCTTGCGCTGGTCATGGAGGCCAGCCACTACTGCATGGCGTGGCGCGGCGTGAAGGACATGGACGCCAAGATGATCACCTCGGTGATGCGCGGCGCGTTCCTGAAGGACGCGGCGCTGCGCCGCGAATTCCTGGCGCTCGCGCCACGGAAAGGAGATTAGCCATGCTGGTACGACTGCTCTATGCCAGCCGGGCCGTGGACGCGAGCCCGGAGGCGATCGAATCCATCCTGGCCCAGTCGCGCGAGTACAACCCGGCCAACGGCATCACCGGCGTGCTGTGCTACGGCAGCGGCATCTTCCTGCAGTGCATCGAAGGCGGCCGCGCCGCGGTAAACGACCTGTACGGCCACATCCTCCGCGATGCGCGCCACCGCGACGTCACGCTGCTGCACTACGAGGAGATCCTGGAGCGCCGCTTCGGCGGCTGGAGCATGGGCCAGGTCAACATCTCGAAATCCAACCACACCCAGCTGCTGAAGTACTCGGAAGGGCTGGAGCTCGACCCGTATGCGCTGTCCGGCAAGGTCTCGCTGGCGCTGCTGGAGGACCTGGCGGCGACGGCGGCGGTGTGCGGGCGGGTGTAGCTGCGACCGGGAGCGTGACATGCAAGCTGCCTTCTACGAATCCACGGGTCCAGCGCGCGAAGTCCTGCACGTCGGCCGGATCGAGCTGCCCGAGCCGGGCCCCGGCGAGGTCCGCGTGCGGGTGGTGTGTTCAGGCGTCAATCCGTCCGACGTCAAGGGCCGCGCCGGGCTGCGCAACAAGACGCTGCCGTTCCCGCGCATCGTGCCGCACAGCGATGGCGCGGGCGTGGTCGATGCCGTCGGCGCTGGCGTCGCGCCGGCCCGCGTCGGCGAGCGGGTGTGGATCTGGAACGCCGCGTGGAAGCGGGCCTGGGGGACGGCGGCCGAATACGTCGTGCTGCCGTCGGCGCAGGCCGTGCAGCTGCCCGAGCAGGTAGGCTTCGATGCCGGCGCCTGTCTCGGCATTCCCGCGCTGACGGCCTACCACGCGGCGGCGGTCGATGGCGGCGTCGCCGGCAAGTCGGTGCTGGTCGCCGGCGGGGCCGGCGCGGTAGGCCATTACGCCGTGCAGTGCGCGCGGCTCCTGGGCGCGCGCCAGGTGATCGCCACCGTCAGCAGCGATGCCAAGGCGCGGCTCGCGCTGGACGCAGGCGCCGACCTGGCCGTCGACTACCGGCGCGATGACGCCGCCGCCCGCATCCGCGAAGCGACCGCCGGGGCCGGCGTGGACCGCATCATCGAGGTCGACATCGCCGCCAACTCGGCGCTGGACCTGCAGGTGCTGAAGCAGGGTGGCGACGTCGTCGTCTACGGCAGCGGCGCGGGCGAGTTCAAGCTGCCGTTCTTCCCGCTGATCGTGCAGCACGTGCGGCTGCGCTTCTTCATCGTGTACGAGCTCGACGCGGCCGCGCGCGCGCAGGCGCAAGCGCACCTTGCGGCCTGGCTGCGCCGCGGCGCGCTGGCCCACAACGTGGCGCAGCGGGTGCCGCTGGCCAACATCGTGCAGGCGCACGAACTCGTCGAGTCGGGCCAGGCCATGGGCAACGTGGTGGTGGATTGCAGCCGGGGGTGAGCGGGCCGCTGCTGGTCGGCTGCGATTTCTCCAGCACGCCGACACGCCGCAAGCCGATCGTGCTGGCCCTGGGCCACGAGCAGGGCGGCCGCGTGACGCTGGCCGGCACGCAGTTGCTCGAGACGCTCGACGCCTTCGGCGACTGGCTCGCGCAACCGGGGGAGTGGGTCGGCGGCTTCGACTTCCCGTTCGGCCTGCCGCGTGAACTGGTCGAGCACCTGGGCTGGCCGACGCAGTGGCGTGCCTGCATCGAGCACTACGCGTCGCTCACGCGGCCGCGTATCCGCGAGACCTTCGCTGCCTTCTGCGCGGCCCGGCCGGCCGGCGCCAAGTTCGCCAACCGCGCCTTCGACAGGCTGGCCGGCTCCAGCCCGTCGATGAAATGGGTGAATCCGCCGGTGGCCTACATGTTGCACGCGGCGCTGCCGCGGCTGCTGGCCGCGGGCGTGCACATTCCCGGCCTGCAGGAGGGCGACTCGAGCCGGGTGGCGCTGGAAGCGTATCCGGGGCTGCTGGCACGCGAGGTCCTGGCGCGGCGCAGCTACAAGAGCGACGAGAAGGGCAAGCAGACGCCGGAGCGGCTGATCGCACGCAAGGACTTGATCACGGCGCTCGAGCACGGGCAGACCCGGCTCGGGCTGCGCCTGAAGCTCACCCACGCGCAGCGCGACGCGCTGGTGGCGGACGCCAGCGGCGACCGGCTCGACGCCGTGCTGTGCCTGATGCAGGCGGCCTGGGCGCGGCGCCAGGGCGCGCCATGGTACGGGCTGCCGGCGACGTTGGACCCGCTGGAGGGCTGGATCGTCAGCGCCTGATCAGCCGGGCTTGGGCGCGGCCGGGGCGAGGCGCTCCAGTGCGGCCAGCAGCTCGGCGTCGGTGCGATACATGCTCAGCAGCGGCCCCGGCGCCAGCACGCCGGCCTTCTCGAGTACCCGCTCCACCGGCAGCTTCAGGCCGCTGACGTGCAGGTGGATGCCGCGGGCCGCCAGCATCTTGCGCACCTGCCCGAACACTTCCACGCCGGTCGCGTCGACGCGGTTGATCGGCAGCGCGAACAGGCACACGTGGGCCACGGCCGGATGCGCGGCAAGGTAGTCGACCAGCGTGCGCTCGAAGGCGCTGGCCGAGGCGAAATCGAGTTCCGCGTCCATGCGCAGCGCGAACACCTGCGGTCCCAGGCGGGTGAGGTTCCACAGCTGCCGGTCGCGCAGGCTGCCGTCCGGATGCAGTCCGACCTCGATGATGCGCGGGTGCAGGCGCAGGTACAGGAAGTGGCCGAGGGCCAGCAGCACGCCCGCCAGCACGCCCCAGTGGATGCGGGGAGCGCTCGCCACCGTGACGGCGAAGGTGACCAGCGCCGTCACCGCCTCGAACCGGTCGATGCGCCACAGCCGCGCGACGATCCCCGGCTTGACCAGGCCGGCCACCGCGGTGACCACCACCGCGGCCAGGACGGCGCGCGGCACGTGTTGGAGGGCGGGGGTGAGGAACAGCAGCACGACCAGCACCACGCCGCTGGCGAACACCGTCGCCCAGCCGGTGCGTGCGCCGGCATACAAGGTGATGGCGGAGCGAGAGAAGGAGGTGCTGGTCGGAAACGCGCCGGAGAGGGCCGAGGCGAGCTTGCCCACGCCCTGGCCGACCAGGTCCTGGCCTGCGTCCCAGCGCTTGCCGTCGCGCTGGCTCTCGATCTTGGCGCTGGCCGCCATCTCGAGCGAGCTCACCAGCGTGATCACCAGCGCCGGCACCAGCAGCGCCGCGAGCGTGGCGGCGGGGGGCAGCGGCGGCCAGTATGGGGCGGGCAAGCCCACCGGCAAGGCACCGATGACGGCACCGCGCGCGGAATAGCCGCTCCACCAGCTCAGCGCCGCGGCGCCGGCCAGAACCAGCAGCACGGTGGGAAGGCGCGGCACGAACCGCTTGCCGGCGACGAACAGCAGCACGCTGCCGACACCGTACGCCAGCGCCGTGAAGTCGAACTGAGGCGACTGCCACAGCGAGGCGAGCGGGCCCTGCAGGCCGAGCAGCGCCGGAATTTGCGACGCGATGATCAGCAGCGCCGCGCCCTGCGCGAAACCGGCCAGCACGGGGGAGCTCACCAGGTTCAGCACCCAGGCAGCGCCGGCGGCGCCGAGCCCGACCTGGATCGCGCCGGACAGCAGCGCGAGCCATACGGCCAGCGCCACCCATTCAGGGCTGGCCGGCTGCGCCAGCCCCGTCAGCGATGCGCCCACCAGGACCGCGCTGAGGGCCGAAGGTCCGACCGACAGCCGGGTCGAAGCGCTGAACAGGACGGCGGCCAGCGCCGGCAGGAAGGTGGCGTAGAGGCCGGTCACCAGCGGCATGCCGGCCAGGCCGGCATAGGCGACCGATTGCGGCACCATCACGACGGCGACAGTGAGCGCGGCGGCGAACTCCCCACGCAACAAGGCCGCGTCGGGACGCGGCCAGCGAAGAAAAGGCAACCAGCGGGAGAGGGACTGCATCGCTTCAAGTATGCCCGGGGAGAAACCAGACAACGGGGCGCAGAGGCGGCGAAAGATTCGCAGCGGACGCAGAAAAGAGGCTCACCGCTGCGGCATGTCCTTCACCGAATAGCCGAGGCTCACAGTGGCGTCCTCGGGAATCGGCGGCATCGTCGCGTTCCAGCGCTCCCAGGCCTGGCGCATCGCCGCCAGGCGGTCCGGCTCGCGCGCCGCCAGGTTGGCGCGTTCGCGCTCGTCGGCGGCGATGTCGAACAGGTAGTCGTTGTCATCCACGCGCAGGTACTTCCAGTCGCCATCGCGCAGCGCACGCTGCCCGCGGTGCTTCATGCGCCAGTGCAGCGGCCGCGCGAACGCCTGCGCCGGTTGCCGCAGCACCGGCAGCAGCGACACGCCGTCCAGCGGGTAGTCCGGATGCGCCGCGACCCCGGCCGCATCGAGCATGGTGGCCGACCAGTCCATGGTCATGCAGTGCTGCCGCGTCACGCCGCCGGGTGCGATCACGCGCGGCCAGTGCGCGATCCATGGCACGCGGATGCCGCCCTCGGTGAGGTCCATCTTGCCGCCGACCAGCGGCCAGTTGTCCGAGAAGCGCTCGCCGCCGTTGTCGCTGGTGAAGACGACCAGCGTGTCCTCTTCCAGGCCGTTGCGGCGCAGCGCCTCCATCACCCAGCCTATGCCTTCGTCCATGTGGTGGATCATCCGCTGGTAGACGTGGATGCTGCCGCCGTGCAGGTGGAACAGGTTGCCCCTGACGTCGGGCGCGACGCCCGCATCGTCGCGCGTTTCCCATGGCCAGTGCGGGGCCGTGTAGTGCAGGCTGAGGAAGAACGGCGCGTCCTGCGCCGCGATCCGCGCTATGTAGTCCGCGCCGCGGCGCGAGATGAGGTCGGTGAGGTAGCCTTCCTCGTGGCGCAGGGCCTCGCCTTCGAACAGGTCGGGGTCTCCCGTGAACCCGCAGTGGGTGAAGTAGTCGACCCCGCCGGACATGGGGCCGAAGAACTCCTCGTAGCCCGAGCGCAGCGGGCCGAACGCCGGCGGGTAGCCGAGGTGCCACTTGCCGAACAGGGCCGTGCGGTAGCCGCCGGCGCGCAGCAGCGAAGGCAGCGTCGGATGCCCGGGCGGCAGGCCCAGCGTCGTGCTGCCGCGGCTGCTGCTCTTGATGGGCTCCTCGGCCGCGCCGCGCAGCCGGTACTGGTAGCGGCCGGTCATCAGCGCGAACCGGGTCGGCGAGCACACCGGCGAATTCGAATACCCCTCGGTGAACTTCAGGCCCCTGGCCGCCAGCCCGTCCAGCACCGGCGAGACGCCGCCGAAGGTGGCCGGCCTGCCGCCATAGCAGCCCAGGTCGGCGAAGCCGAGGTCGTCGGCGACGATGAAGACGATGTTGGGACGGTTCATGGTGTTCGTGCCTGCGCTGGAGCCGGTGCGCGGTTTATAACAGCGGGCTGCCATGCCGCCCGCGATCCCCAGCCTTTCCCCCGTCGACGCCTGGCTGGCCGCGCGCGGGTGGGACGCCTTCGCCTTCCAGCGCCAGGTGTGGCAGGCGATCGGCGAGGGGCGCAGCGGACTGCTGCACGCGACCACCGGGTCCGGCAAGACCTACGCGGTGTGGCTCGGGATGCTGGCCGAACTCGTGCGGCGCCATCCGCCGTCGGCGCGTGCGGCCGAGCCGCTGCGCATGGTCTGGCTCACGCCGATGCGGGCCCTCGCCTCCGACACGACGCGGGCCCTGGCCGCCCCGCTGCGCGACCTCGCACCGGCCTGGACGATCGGGCAGCGTACCGGCGACACGCCCAGCGCGGAGCGCGCGCGCCAGGACCGGCGCTTCCCGACGGTCCTGGTGACGACGCCGGAGTCGCTGAGCCTGATGCTCACCCGCGAGCACGCGCGCGAGGAACTCGGGGGCGTCGAGTTCGTCGTGGTCGACGAATGGCACGAACTGCTTGGCAGCAAGCGCGGCGTGCAGGCGCAACTGGCGCTGGCCCGGCTGTGGCGATTCAACCCGCGGCTGGTCGCCTGGGGCCTGAGCGCCACGCTGGGCAACCTGGAAGGCGCGATGGCCACGCTGTGCCATCCCGGCGTGGCGGCGGGGGCGACAGCGCCGGTGCTGGTGCAGGGCCGCATCGAGAAGAACCTCGTCATCGACACGCTGATCCCGCCCGATCCCGGCAAGTATTCGTGGGCCGGCCACCTGGGCGCGCGGATGCAGCAGCCGGTGGTCGACGAGATCGCCCGCTCCGGGACGACGCTGGTCTTCACCAACGTGCGCTCGCAGGCGGAGATCTGGTACCAGCTGCTGCTGGAAGCGCGTCCCGACTGGGCCGGCGAGATCGCCCTGCACCATGGTTCGATCGACAAGGCCACCCGCGACTGGGTCGAGCAGGGCCTGAAGGACGGCCGGCTGCGGGCGGTGGTCGCCACGTCCTCGCTGGACCTCGGCGTGGACTTCCTGCCGGTGGAGCGGGTGCTGCAGGTCGGCTCGCCCAAGGGCGTGGCACGCATGATGCAGCGCGCCGGCCGCAGCGGACACGCGCCGGGCCGCGCGAGCCGCCTCACGCTGGTGCCGACCAACACCATGGAGATCATCGAGGCGGCGGCCGCGCGCGAGGCGATGCTGGCCGGGCGGGTCGAGGAAAGGCGGTCGCCGGAGAAACCGCTCGACGTCCTGGTCCAGCACCTCGTGACGGTGGCGCTGGGCGGCGGCTTTCGCGCCGACGACCTGTTCGGGGAAGTGCGCAGCGCGTGGGCTTACCGCGAGCTCACGCGCGACGAGTTCGACTGGGCGGTGGCGTTCTGCGAGCGGGGCGGGCGCAGTCTCACCGCCTATCCCGATTACCACCGCATCGTGGCGGACGAGGCCGGCGTGTACCGGGTGCCGGACCGCCAGGTGGCCAAGCGGCACCGGCTGGGCATAGGCACGATCGTGAGCGACGCCGCGATGCAGGTGAAGTGGCTCAGCGGCGGCCACATCGGCACCATCGAGGAAGGTTTCATCGCGCGGCTGCGACCGGGCGACTGCTTCTACTTCGCCGGCCGGCTGCTGGAGTTCGTCCGGGTGCGGGAGATGGCGGCCTACGTGCGCAAGGCGACGAGGAACAAGGGCACCGTGCCCACGTGGCAGGGCAGCAAGATGGCGCTGTCGGTTGAACTGGGCGATGCCGTGCAGGCGATGATGCAGCGCGGGGCCCGCGGCGATTTCGGCGAACCGGAGCTGCGGGCGGCGCGGCCGATGCTGGAGACGCAGGCGCGGCTCTCGCGGATCCCGACCCCCGAAGCGTTGCTGCTGGAGACTTTCCGCTCGCGCGAAGGCCACCACCTGTACCTGTACCCGTTTGCCGGCCGGCATGTCCACCTGGGGCTGGCGAGCCTGCTGGCCTGGCGCCTCGCGCGCGATCGGCCCAACACCTTCAGCATGTCCGTCAACGACTACGGGTTCGAGCTGGTGAGCGCCGATCCGATCGATCTCGAGCCGGTGACCAGCCGCGCGGTGTTCTCGACGGACGATCTGCTGCACGACGTGCTGGCCTCGCTCAACTCCACCGAACTGGCGCAGCGGCGCTTCCGCGAGATCGCGCGCGTCGCCGGGCTGATCTTTTCCGGCTATCCGGGCCAGCCCAGGAGCGCGCGGCAACTGCAGGCTTCGAGCGGCCTGTTCTTCGAGGTCTTCCGCAAGTACGACGAGGGCAACCTCTTGCTGGGCCAGGCGCAACAGGAAGTGCTGAGCCAGGAGCTGGAATTGACCCGCCTGCGCGCCACGCTGGAACGGCTGCTCGGCAAGAACCTCGAGCATGCGCCGTTGCGCCATCCGAGCCCGATGAGCCTGCCGCTGATGGTCGAGCGCTTCCGCGAGCAGCTCTCCACCGAACAGCTTTCCAGCCGGCTGGACCGCATCCTGCGCGACATGGAGCGGGACGACTCTTAGGGGGCTGCGGCCGCAGCCGAACGGGATGACCGGCCCCGGCTCATCACTCGCCTTCTCCTACGCCCGCTTCGGAGCGGTCCGACCGCAGCGGGGTTTGCGGCTGCCTACAGTGAGGTGATCCGTGGGGCGACATGCCCCGGAACCGACCCTGGAAGGAGAAACCATGCGAACCCATCAACGCAAGAGCCTGCTCGCCGTTTCGGCCGCCGCGCTGGCGCTGGGACTGGCCGCCTGTGACCGCGCCGACGACCGCACTGCCGCGACCCACGAGTCCGCGACCGGCCAGAACGAACAGGTGGCGCGGGACAGTCGCGACAAGACCCGCGAAACCGCGCGCGAGGCTCGCCAGGAGACCCGCGAGGCGGCTCGCGAGACGCGCAAGGACGCGCGCGAAGCCACCGCGGCTGCGGACGCATCCATGGACCGCGCCGCGCAGGACACCCGTGCCATGGGCGCTGCCGCCGCCGGCAAGGTCGACGACGCCACCATCACCGCCAAGGTGAATGCCGCGCTGGCGGCGGACCGGGAGCTGAGCGCGCTGCGGGTCGACGTCGACACGCGCGACGGCGTCGTCACCCTCAGCGGTCCGGCCCCGACGGCCAGCGCCAAGGAGCGGGCCGCGGAACTGGCGCTCAAGGTCAAGGGCGTGGCTTCGGTGAACAACCAGCTCACGATCAGGGCCGGCTGACGGAGCGCCGATGTGCAACAGGGCCGCCTCCGGGCGGTCCTCTCCACCGGGTCCGGCGGACTCAGCGGGCCGCTGCCTGCGCCTGGCAGCTTCCCGCCACCTGCTCGCCGGCCGGCCGCGACTCGATCAGGTCGTGGACGAAGCGCAGCTTCTCGAGGGCCCGTCCGCTGAGCGCGAACGGATAGGCGTCGTCCTGGCCGAGGCTGCGATTGAGGCTGTTGAGGAGGAGCGTGAGCGGAACCCACTGCTCGACGAGGCGATGGAAGTCGGCGGTGCCGGCGTCGAACGGATTGATGACCTGCTCCACGTCGTGCGCCGCCTGGCCGGGAAGGGCCAGCCTGGTGTTGTAGGAGGACGCGGTCTCCAGCAGGTCTACCATGTGCAGGTAGTGCGCCCAGGTCTCGGCCCAGTCCTCCCACGGGTGCGAAGTCGCATAGGCGCTGACGTGACGCTCCTGCCAGCCGGGCGCCGCGCCGCCGGCCGCGTAATAGGCATCGAGCGCCTGGCCGTAGTCGATGCGCTCGTCGCCGAACATCGCCCGGAAATCCCCGGTGCGCCCGCCTTCGAGGATCAGGCGGTCCCAGTAGTAGTGGCCCGACTCGTGCCGCAGGTGGCCGAGCAGCGTGCGATACGGCTCATGCAGGGCGATACGCCGGGCGACGCGCTCGGCGTCGTCCGCCTCGGCGACGTTGAGCGTGATCACGCCTTCGCAGTGGCCGGTCAGCACCTGCTGCCCCGGCAGGTCGGCGAGGAACTCGAAAACCGGCCCGTCGCGCTCGCTGCCGGGCGGCTCCACCGCCACCAGTCCGAGCCTGGCGAGGGTGTAGAACAGCCGCCGCTTGGCGACCTCGATGCGGTACCAGCGGTCGCGGTTCCGCGGCACGGACAGGTCCGGCAGGATCCGGGTCTGCCGGCACGAGACGCAGAGCGGGTTCGGATCGTCCGCCGGGACGGCGAAGTTGCACGCCTGGTGTTCCGTGTTGTTGCTGCACAGCCGGTAGTTGCGGCTCCCGGCCTCGCGCCCCTCGGCGGCTCGCCGGCGCCAGGTCCCCTCGACACCCCCGACCGGCTCGATGGCGGCCAGCGCCAGCCGGTCGGGCAGGAACGCCAGCGCGCTGCCGCAGCGCAGGCATTGCACGTTCTCGAAAAAGAGCGGCTGGCCGCAGTGGTCGCAGTCGAAGGTCTTCATGCGGCTGGAGGCTGGAGGCTGAAGATGGGGGCGGCGGAGGGGCTGGGCCCGCAAGCAAAAAGCGGACGACCCTCGCGAGCCGCCCGCTCTTGCACCGAAGCCGGGCTTTGCCCTGGCCCCTGGTCTCGCAGCCGCTTACGGCCGGACCGCCAGGTTGTTCTGCACTTCGCGCACGCCCTTGGTGTTGCGCGCGATGTATTCCGCCTTCGCCTTTTCGGCATTCGACTTCGCAAAGCCGGACAGCTGCACCGTGCCGTTGAGCGTCTGCACCTTGATGGCGCCGGCGTCCACGGTCTTGTCCTCGACGAACTTGGCCTTGACGGCGGTCGTGATGGCGGTGTCGTCCACGTAGCCGCCGACCGAGGTCTGGCCGCGGATCACCGAGCAGCCCGTGCCGAGCACGGTGGCGCCGGCGAGCAGTGCGAACGCCAGCGCGCGTGTGTATTTGATTGCCTTCATGAGGTTCTCCCTTCCTTGATTGGGTGGTTGAGCGGTGCCGAAGCTTCCCAAAGACTCCCCGGGGCGACGGCACCACCCGCTCCGGCTTGTTTACCTTGCTAGACCGGCGGCTCGCCGTCCTCCTTGCCGAAGTCGGCGCCTGCCATCGCGGACATCACCACGCTGGAGAGCTGCGACGACTTGACGATCGCGACAATGAGGCCGGTCACCGAAATCAGCCGCCAGGGGCGCACGACCATGAAGACCGCGCCGACCGCGGCGGCAATGCCCAGGTACTGCACGGGTTTGCGGGCCGCATACGAGGACAGCGCGGGCGTCACCAGCTCGAGGCCCATGCTGGCCGGATGGTGGCGCCACCAGCTGCGCGCGACGTGCTGCGCGTGCTGCAGCCAGCCGGCCGGACTGCGGCGGCCGCCATTCCGGGCCCGCGGCCGGTCGGTCCGTTCCCCGTCCTGCGCATCCTGCTGCGGATCGGCGTAGCGCTCGGCGCCACGATGCTCGTGGCGGCGTTCGCGCCCTTGCAGGTGCGCGATGATCGCAAGGCGCGTGGCTGCCAGCTTGTCGGCGGCGTCGCTCATGCGGGCCTCTTGCACATGAAGGTGGACGATGGCCGCGCGGCGGCCGCGGGTGGCGGGCGGTGCTGGCGGGCACCGCTCATGTGCGCGCTCCGATGGTTCGCAGCGCCTGGGCGTCCGCGTCCAGCTGCGCCTTCAGCTCGGTGAACGCCCTGGAAGGCAGCTTCTGGCGCGCCACGTTCGCGGCGACCCCGGCCACCACCAGCGCCACCGCCGGTGTCAGCACCAGCGACCAGTGGAAGCCGTGGATCGCGCCGAGCATGACGGCCACGCCCACGAGCAGGAAGAAGACGATCAGCGCCACGAGCGCGATGCCACCGGCGATCACGCGCCTGGCGACCTGCAGGCCGACAGTCGACGCCTCTTCCTGCACCAGCGCCGCATAGCCCGCGACATGGTCCACGACCAGTTCGGGACGCGTGATCAGCACGGAGAAGATCGGATGGACCATGCCTGCCTCGAGCCCGCGGTTCAGTAGTAGTAGCGCTTGTTGCGGCGCATGGCCAGCAGCAGCGCGGCGACGCCGGCGCCCACGGCGGCGGCAATCAAGGCCGACTTCACCGGCTGGTCGCTCACGTAGCGGCCGGTGGCGTGCGCATAGTCGCCCAGGTGGCGCCCGGCCCGCGCCGTGACGTCTCCCATGCTGCTGGCGCTCTTGCTGGCGAGCCCCTTCACGCCCGTGCCCAGGCCCCGTACCCGGTCGATCGCCTGCGCCGCGATCTCCTTGGTCGTGCCGAGCGCCCGTTCGGTCATGCCATGCGCCTCGTCGGCGGCGGCGGAGGCATGGAGTTCTTTGCTGCGGGTCGAAAACATGGTGGCTGGTCCTCTCGGTGGTTGGTGGAATGCGGTGGCTAGCCCTTGCGGCCGAAGCTCGCGACGAAGGCCACGATGGCCATGATCACGAACACGAAAAACAGGATCTTGGCGATGCCTACGGCCCCGGCGGCGATCCCGCCAAAGCCGAAGAGGGCGGCCACGAGCGCGATCACGAGGAAGACTATGGCGTAGTGCAACATCACGAACTCCTTGGGCCGCGGCCGGTGTGGGGGCGTCGCCGAACGCCTGCGCCAAGGGTAGTGGGTGCCGTCAGCCGCCCCTGATCAGCGGCAGGCGTGACTGCATGTCGGTAGGCGGGACCCGCGCGTGTAGGAACCGGCCTACGGCGAAAAAGGCGCTGTCGGACAAACTCGGCAGCAGTCAGGCGGCAGTGAGCACCGGCTTCGGCAGGACCGCCGAGATCCGGCTGCCTTTGCCCGGCGTCGACACCACCGTCAGGCGGCCGCCCGCGGCTTCCACCCGGTGCCGCATGCCGGCCAGGCCGTGGGTCGACGGGCGGATGTCCGCGACGTTGAAGCCCTTGCCGTCGTCGCCGATCTCCACCTCGACGTGGTTGTCGTGGTTCTGGAGCGTGATCGCCACGTGCCTGGCCTCGGCGTACTTGCCCACGTTGGTGAGCGACTCCTGCACCAGCCGGTAGACGGTGAGCTGGCGCGGCTCGTCCAGCTGCACCGACTCGAGTTCCGAGGTGACTTCGATCCCCGAACGTTCGGAGAACTCGCGCGCCAGGATCTCCAGCGACGCCGTGAGCCCCAGGTTGGACAGCGAAGAAGGCCTCAGGTCCTCGATGATGCGGCGCTTGAGCGCGATGCCGCTGTTCAGGGCGTCGGTCAGGTGCTGCAGCCGCTGCGCCACCTCGGGGCTCAACTGGGTGCCCAGCCGCGACTTCAGCCGGGCCACGTCCAGCTTGGCCGCGGTGAGCAGCGCCCCGAGCTCGTCGTGCAGTTCGCGCGCGAGGTGGCCGCGCTCCTCTTCGCGCACCTGCTGCAGGTGGGTGGCCAGTTCGGCGAGCGTCGCCGTGCGCTCGCGCACCTGGCGCTCCAGCAGGTCGCGCTCCTGCTGCAGGATCTTCTGCTGCTGTTCGCCCGCCCGCTCCAGCGCGGTGGTCTGCCGCAGGTAGAGATAGAACGCGAGCAGGCCAGCCATCGCCACGGCCGCGATGCCGATGCGCGAGAGCAGCAGCGACCTGCGCACCTGCACCTGGCTGACCTCCATGCGTCCCGTCGCTGCGGTGATGAGCCGCGTCGCCTGCTCGCGGATGGCGTCCATATGCTCCTTGCCGACGTCGGTCATCAGCACGAACTTCCACGCGTCCTCGTTGCCCTGCTTGCGCATCCGCACCGACAGGTCCATCTCCGCCAGCTTGCGCTGCACGTTGCGCGTGAGCTGGCCCAGGATCGCGTGCTCGTCGGCGCTGGGCGCGTAGATCACGCGCAGCGCATCGAGCTGCTGCCCGATCTCCGCCACGGCGGCGTTGTAGGGCTCCAGGTAGCGCGGATCGCCGGTCAGCAGGTAGCCGCGCGACCCGGTCTCGGCGTCGAGCACGTGCTGGAGCACACGGTTGAGCGAGGCGCGCGTGCGCGACGCCTCGGCGATATGGTCGAGCGCCTTGGTCGACTGGTTGAAGCCGGTCTCGTTGATGCCGATGAGGACCACCGAGGCGAGCAGGGCCAGCGCCAGGCCGATGCCCGTCTTCGGCATCGAGAAGCTGCGCAGGAACCTCAGCACGCCACGTTCTCCCCGATGTGCCTAGAATCCGTATGAGCCATCACTGAAGGGTAGGCCTTTTCAGCTGGAAGTTGGGCACAATGCCCTGAACTTGAACGCGAAAGAGAACAGACATGATCAAAGTCGGCATTGTCGATGACCACGCGATCGTCCGCTCGGGGTTGAAGCAGTTCTTCTCCGAACAGGTCGACCTGCGCGTGGTGGGCGAGGCCGCCAGCGGCCGTGAAGCGATCGACCTGGTGCGCACCACCGAGCTCGATGTTCTCGTCATGGACCTGTCGATGCCGGGGCAAAGCGGCATCGACGCGCTGGGCATGATCCGCGCCAAGGCACCGGACGTCGGCATCCTGATCCTCTCCGGGTATCCCGAGGAGCATTACGCGATGAACCTGATCCGGCAGGGCGCCAGCGGCTACCTGAACAAGGAATGCGAGCCGATGGAGATCGTCAACGCGATCCGCACCATCGCGCTGGGACGGCGCTACATCTCGCCGGCCGTCGCCGAACTGCTCGCGCAGCAACTCAATCGCAAGGAAGGCGGCGCGCCCCACGAGCAGCTGTCCGAGCGCGAGTTCCAGGTGTTCCTCAAGCTCGCCAAGGGCGAGACCGCCGGCGACATCGCGAAGGCGCTGTCCCTGAGCGTCAAGACCGTCAGCACCTACCGCACGCGGCTGATGGAGAAGATGAGCCTCGCGTCGAACAGCGACCTGACGTACTACGCGTTGAAGAACAAGCTGATCGACTGAGGTTCGATCAGGCATCGGGCCGCGGTCCTTCCGACTGCACGATGCAGTACTCCACCAGCGCGTCGATCTCGTTGGACTTGTCGAACACCGCATCGGCGCCCAGCTGCAGGCAGCGCTTGCGCATGTCCGCCGTCGCATAGTTGCTGAGCACGACCACGCGCTGGTCGTGCCCGCGGGCGCGGCAGGCTTCGAGCACGCCGAGGCCGCTTCCCTGCTTGAGGAACAGGTCCACGATCGCCAGGTCCCAGCCCGACCCGTGGCCGGTGAGCCAGTTCGTCGCATCGCCTTCGGTTTCCGCCCAGCCCAGCGCCTTGATGGAGGCCAGTTCTTCCAGCGCGCCGATCAGGTTCTCGCGAATCGTGGCATTGTCTTCGACGATATAGGTGCGCAATTCCACAGTGGGTCAGTTCAGGGCCTGGGCCGCATGGCTTTGTTGGTGTCGTGCCGGCGCCGGGGCCGTCCGTCTTCGCGAGCGTCCCACCTCGTGCTCCGCCCCATTGTGCCAGCGGGCCCGGCGGCGCGCGGTAGGAGCAATCCTACAGGCTCGCCGTAGGCCGCTGCTGACAGGATCTGCCGCGAGGTGCCGACCAGGCAGCCGCCCGCGGCCGCGCACACTTGCCGCAGACTCGGGAACGATGCGCGATGAGACTGCTGGTTCAATCTGCAATGATCTTCTTCGGCACGCTGATGGCGGCCGGACTGCTGGCGCTGGGCGAGCCGCAGGCGACAGCTTCCTTCGCGACGCAGGGCGGCGGCGAGCCCGGCACGCTCGTGGTGCTGCAGGGCTCCTGGCCCGAACCGGCGGCCGCTGCGTCCGCGCGCTGAGAGCCGCATGGATGCCGCTGCCACGCACCGCGCGCCCCGGGGCCGCCCCCTGTGGGCCGGGGTCGTCGTGCTGGCGGCGCTGCTCGGGCTGCTGATCGCCTTCTTTCCATGGGACGTGCTGCGCGGTCCCCTCAACCGCTACGTCACCGAAAAGACCGGCCGCCACTTCGAGATCACGCGCCGCCTCGACGTCAAGCTCGGGGCGACGACTCGCATCCTTGCCGACGGCCTCGAGTTCGCCAACCCCGAGTGGGCCCGCGATCCGATGCTGGTGAAGGCGCAGGGCGCGGAAGTCCAGATCGAACTGCTGCCGCTGCTCAGGCGCCGCGTCGTGATGCCGCTGGTCGCGCTGCGCGAGCCGCAGCTGGGACTGCAGATCGAGCCCGATGGCCGTCGCAGCTGGGCGCTCGGCCGCGACACCGGGGACCCGGCGAACCTGCCCGAGATCGGCGCGCTGGCGGTGGACCAGGGCAGCGTGCATTTCGTCGCCAGCGAGCACGGCGCCGACATCCGGGCCGACTTCACCGTCGCCGGGCCGTTGCGGCTGGCGCCGCAAGCCGCGTCGTCCGGCGCCGGCGCCGCGCAGCCGGGTGCGTCGGCCGAAGCCGCGCTGCCTCTCGCTTTCGTCGCGAAGGGCACTTGGCAGAAGGAGCCGTTCACGGCCCGCGGCCGGACCGGCAACGTGCTGTACCTGCGCGAGGCGCTGCAGCAGCCGTTCCCGGCCGAACTCGAGGCGACGGCGGCGAACACGACCTTGCGCGCCAAGGGCTCGATCGCGAGCCTGGCCAGCCTGGAAGGCGCGGACGCCTCGTTCACGATCCAGGGCAAGGACCTGCAGGAGCTGTACCAGCTGGTTGGCATGGTGCTGCCCGCGACGCCGCGCTATTCCCTGCAGGGACGCCTGTCCAAGCAGGACGAGGTGTGGCACATCCGGCAGATCGACGGCAAGCTGGGCAACTCCGACCTGCGCGGCGAGCTGGCATTCGACCGCCGCGTGGCGGTACCGGTGCTGACCGGCAAGCTCGAATCGAGGACCCTCGATTTCGTGGACCTGGCACCGCTCGTCGGCCTGCAGGAGCAGCCACGCAGCGCCGCGGGCGTGCCGCAGGTCAAGGGCAGGCGGCCGGCGCCGGTGCGCACGGCGGCGGGCACCAAGGTGCTGCCCACCGCCGAACTGGACGTCGACCGGTTGCGGCGGATGAACGCCGACGTCACCTACCGGGCGGCCCGGATCACCCACGTCGAGAAGTTGCCGCTGGACCGGATGAGCGTGCACGTGCGGCTCAAGGACGGCGTGCTCGATCTCGACCAGATGAACCTGGGCGTGGCGGGGGGCAGCCTCGCCGGCCGCGTCCGCATCGACGGCGCCAAGGACCCGGCGGTGGCCGAGGTGCGCCTCGATGCGAGGTCGCTGCAGCTCGCCCGGCTCTTTCCGAATGCGAAGCTGACCAAGGCGAGCGTCGGCCGCATCCACGGGGACATCGACCTGAAGGGCCGCGGCAACACGGTGGCGAAGATGCTGGCGACGTCGGATGGCGCCGTGGCGCTGTTGATGGGAAGCGGCCGGATCAGCAACCTGCTGATGGAGATCGCCGGCATCGACGGCGCCGAGATCATCAAGTTCTTCATGCAGGGCGACGAGAACGTGGAACTGCGCTGCGCCGCGGCCGCGTTCGACGTCAAGGACGGCCTGATGACCAGCCGCGCGGTGGTCTTCGACACCAGCGACACGGTGATCTACGGCAGCGGCGCGATCAGCCTGGCCACCGAGGCGATGGACTTCACGCTGCGGCCCTATCCCAAGGACATGAGCATCCTGAGCCTGCGCTCGCCGCTGAAGGTGGGCGGTACCTTCGCCAGACCGCAGGCCGGCCCGGACAAGGGCGCACTGGCCGCGCGCGGCGGGTTCGCGCTGGCCCTGGGCGCGGTCAACCCGCTGCTGGCGCTGGCCGCCACCATCGAGACCGGCCCCGGCGAGAACGCCAACTGCGGACCTGCCTTGCGCGAGGCGTCGTCGGCCTACCAGGCGGCGCGCATCGCGGTGATGAACCAGCCGCCCGAAGTGAAGGACGACACGAAAAAGAAGGGCTTGCTGTCGCGCATCCTCGGCGGCCCGAACGACAAGGAGCCGGCGACACAGGACGTGCCGGCGCCGACCGGCCGCGAGCGCCAGGGCGCCGCGTCGGCGCCCGCGCCGCAAGCCGGCCAGGAGCGCGGCCCCCACGCGCCCGGCTCGCCCGGCAAGCCGTACGGGCCCTAGCAGCGCTCTCAGGGCTAACACCAGCCTCGGCACCCGCCGCGCCGCGCATCATGGTGGGGCGAGGAGAACCGCCATGCCCGACATCACGCAACTCACGGCCACGCAGTTACTGGCCCGTTTCCGCGACCGCAGCCTGTCGCCGGTCGACGCGACCGCCGCCTGCCTGGCGCGCATCCGCGAGGCCGATCCCGCGCTGCGGGCCTTCTGCTGGATCGACGAGGAGCCGGCGCTGGCAAGCGCCCGCGCCAGCGAACAGCGCTGGCAACGCGGCGCGCCGTGCGGGCCGCTCGACGGCGTGCCGGTCGCGATCAAGGACCTGATCCTCACGCGCGGCATGCCGACCCTGCGCGGCTCGCGCACGGTGGATGCGAGCCAGCCCTGGGAGGTCGACGCGCCCGTGACGGCCCGCCTGCGCGAAGCCGGGGCGGTGATCCTGGGCAAGACCACGACGCCGGAGTTCGGCTGCAAGGGAGAAACGAATTCGCCGCTGACCGGCATCACGCGCAATCCATGGGACCTGGCCAGGACCAGCGGTGGCTCCTCCGGGGGGACGGCCGCGGCGGTCGCGGCCGGCATGTGCCCGATCGCGATCGGCACCGACGGCGCCGGCAGCGTGCGCATCCCGGCGGCGTTCTGCGGCAACTTCGGCCTCAAGCCGAGTTTCGGGCGGGTGCCGGCCTATCCGCTGTCGCCGTTCGGCAGCGTCGCCCACCTCGGGCCGCACACGATGAGCGTGGCCGACGCGGCGCTGGCGATGAACGTGATGAAGCGGCCCGACGCCCGCGACTGGACGTCGCTGCCGCCCGACGACAGCGATTACACCGCCGGCCTGGATGACGGCATCCGCGGGCTGCGCATCGCGTTCTCGCCGGCCCTTGGCTACGCTACCGTCGATCCCGAGGTGGCGGCCGCGGTGCGGGCCGGCGTCGACCGGCTGGCGACGCTCGGCGCGCAGGTGAGGGAGGTGGACCCGGGTTTCGACGATCCGCTGGAGATCACCACCGGGCTGTGGTTCGTCGGCGCGTGGACGGTGTGGAACACCCTGACCCGCGAGCAGCAGGCGGTGACCGATCCGGACTTCCGAGCCGAAGCGGAACTCGGCGCCGGCTACAGCGCGCTCGACGTGCAGCGGCTGAACCTGCGGCGCGGCGAGCTTGGTTCGCGCATGCGGCAGTTCATGCTGGATTACGACCTGCTGGTCACGCCGGCCGTCGCGGTGCCCGCGTTCGAGGCGAGGCCCGCCGGGCACAGCCGGATGGATCCGGAGGCGATGCTGGGGTGGACGCCTTTCAGCTATCCGTTCAACCTGACGCAGCAGCCGGCGTGCACGATCCCGTGCGGATTGACGTCGGCTGGGTTGCCGATCGGACTGCAGATCGTCGGGCCCATGTTCGGCGACGCGCTGGTGCTGCGGGCGGCGCGCGCGTACGAGCAGGTGCAGCCGATCGCCCGCCCGCCTCTGACGCCGCCGGACTCGCGGGGTTGAAAGCGGACCTCCGTACGCAGAGGACGCCAAGGCCACGCAGAGGACGCCTCCTTCGCGACCTCTGTGAATGGGTGTCCGTATTCAGCGTCCCCCGCACACCGGGCACGACGGATTGCGCGGCACCCGCACCTCGTGCCACTCCATGCTCCGCGCATCCAGCATCTGCAGCCGTCCTGCCATCGGCGTTCCGGCGCCGCTCAGCAGCTTGAGCGCCTCGGCGGCCTGCACGGCGCCGACGATGCCCACCAGCGGCGCGAACACGCCCATCGTGGCGCAGCGCGTCTCCTCGAAATCGTCGGCCGGAGCGAACAGGCACGCGTAGCACGGCGACTTCGCGTCGCGCGTGTCGTACACCGTCACCTGCCCGTCGAAGCGGATCGCCGCGCCCGACACCAGCGGCCGCCCGTGCTTCACGCAGGCGGCGTTGATCATGTGACGGGTGCCGAAGTTGTCGCTGCAGTCGATCACCACGTCCGCCGGCGGCACCAGTTCGTCGAGCAGCGCGGCATCCGCGCGCGCCGTGATCGCCCGCACCACGGGCTCCGGATTGATCGCCGCGATCGCCTCGCGCGCCGACTCGGTCTTGGGCCGGCCGACCCGGGCGAGGTTGTGGGCGACCTGGCGCTGCAGGTTCGTGAGATCCACGACGTCGTTGTCGACCAGCGTGATGCGGCCCACGCCGGCGGTGCCGAGGTACAGCGCCACCGGCGAGCCGAGGCCGCCCGTGCCGATCACCAGCGCGTGGCCCGCCAGCAGGCGCTCCTGGCCTTCCACGCCCAGCTCCTCCAGCAGGATGTGGCGCGAGTAACGCAGCAACTGTTCGTCGGTCATCCGCGCATTGTGGCGGAAGCACGGCCCGCGCCGGCCGGCACCGGTGTATAGCCGCCTCCGGCTGGTGGCTGCCGTGCAAGCGCTTGATTTCATTGCACATTGCCGCGGGCCGCCCGCGGCGGTGCATGGCGCGCATGTACTTCGCCGCCCGCGAGCGGTTCCGGCCCGGAGCCGCTTCGCGCATCCAAGTCCTTGATTCCACAAGCAAAACCACGCGCGGTCCGGAACTGGCACGGCTGATGCATCTGTCATGGCAAAGAGAGCAACCGAGGGACACCATGAACCACAAGGCCAGGATCCTGATCGTCGACGACGAAGAAGTCGTCCGCCACAGTTTCTCGCGGGCGCTGGCGACGACCGACTGCCAGGTGAAGGCGGTGTCGAGCTGGACGCAGGTCGCGGAAACGCTGGGCGCGGAGCCGTATGACGTGGTGCTGCTGGACCTGCGGATGCCCGACCTCGACGGGATCACCGTCCTGCGCGCCGTCAAGCAGCGCTGGCCGACCAGCGAGGTGATCATCATCACCGGCTATCCCACGCTGGAGACCGCCAAGGAGGCGGTCGCGCTCGGCGCCTATGACTATCTTGCCAAGCCCGTCGATCCCGAGCAGGTGATCGAGGCTTCCAACGCCGCGATGCAGCACAAGCGCTGGGCCCTGCACGAGGCCGGCGGCGAACACGACGACAGCGAAGGGGCCGCAGCGGCCGCTTCGTCCAGCCAACCCGTTTCTTTCTCCAGGAGGGCATCATGAGTGCACTGCGCAAGGTATTGGTCGTCGACGACGACCCGGTGGTCGGCAAGAGCTTCAACCGCGTCCTGTCCGGCAAGGGCTACATCGTGGTGACGGCCGAAGACGGCTACGAGGCCCTGCAGAAGCTGCAGTCGGAACACTACGACATGGTGTTCACGGACCTCAGGATGCCTGGGATGGATGGCGTCGAGGTGGCCGAGAAGGTGAAGGCCCGGCAGCCGTGGACGCCGGTCGTGATCGTCACCGGCTACGGCAGCGGCAAGAGCGAGGAGCGCGCCCGCGCGGCGGGCGTCTCCGAGTTCCTGCACAAGCCGCTGTCGCCCGAGATGATCGAGGCGTCCGCCGCCAAGGCGCTGGAGCCGGCGCCGCCCGCGGTGGTGACGGCCGCCCCGGCGGCTGCGGTGCCCGCGGCGCCGGTGCGCAAGCACGGCACGCTGGTCAACATGCTGCTGTTCCTGTCGGCGCCCTTCATCGGCCTGCTGTACGCGGTCCTGCTGCCGTTCGTCGGCCTCGGGATGCTGGCGTGGATCGGCGGCAAGGCGGCGATGGAGTCGCCTAAGGTGCGCGAGGGCTTCGCCTTCGCGAAGTTCATGACCAAGCTGGCGTTCGCGCCGTTCATCGGCCTCGGCTACGTCATCGCGTATCCTTTCGTGGGGCTCGCGCTGCTGGCATGGACCGGGGCCAGGGCACTCACGGGCGCGCACGCCGCGAAGTGACGAAACGGCGGGCGGCCGGCACCGAACGGGGACTTCATGACCAGTGTCCGAACGACCTCCCGCAGCGCCGACCGCCGGCGCCGCTGCGATGCCTTCCTGGGCGTCGCCGCGGCGCTGGCTTTTTCCCTGTTCGGGCTGGCGGCGCAGGCGGCACCCGCCGCCGCCCTGTCCGACGAGGACCGGGCCTGCCTCGCATGCCATGCGAAGCCCCAGCTGGCCAAGCAGCTTGGCAATGGCGAGAAGCTGTCGCTGCACGTCGCCGGCAAGCCGTTCGCGCAGTCGGTGCACGGCGAGGAAGGCTGCGCCGCCTGCCACTCGGGGCTGGAAGACGGCCACGACAAGCAGGGCAGGACGATCGCCAGCCGCCGCGTGCTTGCCACCGAGCTGATGGAGCAGTGCCGCGACTGCCACAAGAAGACGACGAAGCAGTACGAGGACAGCGTGCACTCGGCGCTGGTCCGCGCGGGCAGCGACAAGGCTCCGTTGTGCACGGACTGCCACAACCCGCATGCGACCCGTTCGGCCAAGGAACAGGACAGCGGCCGGGCCTTGGCCGCGCCATGCGCCAAGTGCCATGACGGCATCAGCCGCGCGTTCGCCGACAGCGTGCACGGGCAGCTGGGCGGCGAGGAAGCGCTGGTGTGCAAGGACTGCCACCGCACCCACGACGTGAAGGCCGCGGCACTCGGCGACCACCTGAAGAACCAGTGCGTCTCGTGCCACAAGGACGTGGCGGCCACCCATGCGCAGTGGCTGCCGAACACGCCGCGGCACCTGGAGGCGATCTCGTGCCCCGCCTGCCATTCGCCGGGCACCACGCGCCGCGTCAACCTGCGGCTGTACGAAGGCGCCGCGCCGCACCAGGCCGGCAAGGTGGGCGTGCCCACGTTCGAGAAGAGCCGCGCCGCCGGCAGCGCCAATGCCGGGCTGGATGGGCGCGCGCTGTGGAGCCTGCTGCAGGAATTCAACCAGGACGGCGCGGCCGTCAAGACCGTGGTCCGCGGCCGGCTCGAAGTCCAGACCGGCGTGCAGGCCCACCAGCTCGGCGCGAAGGCGCTGGCGGTCGCGGACTGCGACACCTGCCATCGCCGCGGTGCGGCATCGTTCCAGGCCGTGACGGTGAGCATGGCGGGGCCGGACGGGCGGCCGCTGCGGCGCGAGGCGAGCCAGGGCATCCTGACCTCGATCGAGTCGGTCGGCGCCGTCGGCGGCTTCTATGCAATCGGCAGCACGCGCATCGTGCTGCTGGACGTGCTGCTGGTGCTGGCCGTGGCCGGCGGCATCCTGCTGCCGGGCGCCCACCTGGCGGCCAAGCTGTACTTCAGGCGGCAGCGCGAACGCAAGGCGCTCGAAGCGGCGTCCGCCGCGCGACAGGACGATCGGAGCACATCATGAGCAGGGTCTACGTCAATCCGCTGCCCGTCCGCATCTGGCACTGGGCCAACGCGCTGATGTTCATCATCCTGATCGTGACCGGGGTGCAGATCCGCTACCTGGACCTCTTCAGCCTGATGTCATTCCGCACCGCCGTCGTGGTGCACAACTGGGTGGCCTTCGCGCTGATCGCCAACTTCTTCATCTGGCTGCTGTTCTACCTGTTCTCGGACAGGAACAAGGCCTACCACCCCGAGTTCAACATCGTCAAGCTGGCCGACCAGTCGCTCAAGCAGATGCTGTACTACGGGTACGGGATGTTCCGCGGCGAGCCCAATCCGCACCACATCGACCCGTACAACAAGTTCAACCCGCTGCAGCGCATGCTCTACCAGATCCTGATGCTGTTCCTGCTGCCGCTGCAGTTCGCCACCGGCCTGATGCTGTGGGACGTCAAGCGCTTCCAGCCGTACATCGACATGGTCGGCGGGGTGCGGGTGGTCGACACGGTGCACGTGCTGATCTTCATCTTCTTCGTCTTCTACATGTTCTTCCATCCGTACCTGGCCACGCTGGGCCACACGCCCACCGCCCACATCAAGGCCATGATCACGGGGTACGAGGAAGAGCACGAGGAATGCGACGCGCCGGTGGCGCCGGCCGCCGAAGGCGCCGCCAAGGCGTGACGGGGTTGGGGCGGGCCTGGGGAGGCCCCGCCCGGCGGGCGGAGCCCGGACGGCAGGGGATGCCGCCGGGCTCTCAGCCTTCGGCGACGGGGTCGCGCCCCATCAGGGCCGCGACCGCGCCCGAGGGCGCGAGCTCGCCATCGAGCAGCGCGACGACGGCCCTGGCGATCGGCATCTCGACGGCCAGGTGCCTCGCGCGACGCACGACCGCCCTGGCGCAGTAGACGCCCTCGGCCACGTGGCCCAGCGAATCGACGGCCTGCTGCAAGGTCGCGCCCTGGGCCAGCAGCAGCCCGACGCGGCGGTTGCGGCTCAGGTCGCCGGTGGCCGTGAGGACCAGGTCGCCCAGCCCGGAAAGGCCCATGAAGGTCTCCGGACGGGCTCCGAGCGCCACGCCCAGCCGCGTCATTTCCGCCAGGCCGCGGGTGATCAGCGCCGCGCGGGCGTTCAGGCCCAGGGCCAGGCCATCGCACAGCCCGGTGGCGATCGCCAGCACGTTCTTCACGGCGCCGCCGATCTCGACCCCGGCGACGTCGTCGTTGCCATAGACGCGCAACTGCGGACTGTGGAAGGCGGCCACGAGGGCGTCGCGCACGACGGCGCTGTCGCTGGCGGCCACCAGCGCCGTGGGCTGGCCGCGCGCCACTTCGAGCGCGAAGCTGGGTCCGCTGAGGATGCCGGCCTGCAGGCCGGGCGCGACCTGGGCCTTGACTTCGTGGCCCAGCAGCCCGTCGGCATCGCCGACGGGCGCCTCGAAGCCCTTGCACAGCCAGGCGACCGGCCCCGGATGCTGCCGCAGGTGGGTCAGCATCTCCCGCAGTCCCGCCATGGGCGTCGCGACGATGGACAGGTCACTGCCGCCCGCCAGCCGGGGAATGACGTGCGCACCGCCGGTGGCGGCGGCCAGTGCCGGCGGCAGGGCGATGCCGGGCAGGTAGCGCCGGTTCTCGCGCTCGCGGTCGATCGCCGCCGCCTGCGCCGGGTCGCGGGCCCACAGGGTGACCTCGTGCCGGCGCGCGGCGGAGACGGCCAGCGCCGTGCCCCACGCGCCGGCGCCGAACACCGCGATCTTCATGGCGCCGGACCGGACGGCTTCAGGCGGTGGTGATGATGCCGGAGGGCTGCTCGGCCTGCGCCTGCTGCTGTTGCTCGAACATCGCCTGGAAGTTGATCTCGGCCAGGTGCACGGGCGGGAAGCCGGCGCGGGTCACGATGTCGGACACGTTGCTGCGCAGGTAGGGGTAGACGATCTGCGGGCAGGCGATACCCATCACGGCGTTCATCTGTTCGGCCGGGACGTTGCGGATCTCGAAGATGCCGGCCTGCTTGGCTTCGACCAGGAACACCGTGCGGTCCTTGATCTTGGTGGTGACGGTGGCCGTCACGGCCACCTCGTACACGCCGTCGGCGGCCTGCTGGGCCTCGACGCCGAGCTGGATGTCCACGGAAGGCTGTTCCTGTTCCAGCAGGATGGCCGGCGAATTGGGCTGCTCCAGGGACGCCTCCTTCAGGTAGACGCGCTGGATCTGGAACACGGGATCGTTGGACTGTTCGGCCATGGTTTCTCTTCCTGTCAATGCGAGCGAAAGCCCGCCGGCGGCGGCCGAAGCGGGCTGGATGGGGGATTATCTCAGGGCGGGCGGACCGGCCCGCGGGCGCGGCGCCCGGGTCAGGACGACTGGCCGTTCAGCAGCGGGACCAGCCCGCCCTGGCCGTCCAGGGCCATCAGGTCGTCGCAGCCGCCGACGTGGGTGTCGCCGATGAAGATCTGCGGCACCGTGCGGCGGCCGGTGAGCTCCATCATCTTCATCCGCTCTTCCGGCTGGGTGTCGACGCGGATCTCCTCGATGGCATCGACCCCGCGGGCTTTGAGGATCTGCTTGGCGCGAATGCAGAAAGGGCAAACGGCCGTGGTGTACATCTTGACGGGCTGCATGGAATTCCTGTGTGTGGGTCCGACCGCGCTGCGGGCGCCGGTTCAGGCCTTCTCGACCGGGAGGTTAGCTTCTTTCCAGGCCTTCATCCCGCCGGCCAGCACTTGGGCCTTTTCGTAGCCCAGTCTCTTGGCCGTGGCCAGCGCGCGGTTGGCGCGCATGCCGCTGGCGCACACCAGGATCACCGGCACGGTCTTGTTCTTCACGACCTCCGGCAGCCGCTGCTCGAACTCGCCCAGCGGGACGTTCCTGGCGCCCGTGACGTGTCCGGCGGCGAATTCGTCGGCTCCGCACACGTCGACGACCACCGCCCGCTCCCGGTTGATGAGCTGGACGGCGCCCGCCGCGGATACGCCGCGCACGGCCCCGCCCTGGACGGCGGGCCACAGCAGCATGGCGCCGGAGACGAATGCCACCGAGATGAGCATCCAGTTGTCGATGATGAATTTCATGGTTCCTTGGGGAATGCGGCTTGCAGGTGAACCCGCAATTCTAAAATGCCGGGTTCCGCACCGCACACCGAGGGCCCTCTCACCCATGCACAAGCTCGTCCTGATCCGCCACGGCGAATCGACCTGGAACCTGGAAAACCGCTTTACCGGCTGGACCGACGTGGATCTCACGCCGCTCGGACTGGAGCAGGCCGTGCAGTCCGGCCGGCTGCTCAAGGCGGAAGGCTGGGACTTCGACCTGTGCTACACGAGCGTCCTCAAGCGTGCCACCCGCACGCTGTGGCACGTGCTCGACGAGATGGACCGCACCTGGCTGCCGGTGGTGCACTCCTGGCGCCTGAACGAGCGCCATTACGGCGCGCTGCAGGGCCTCAACAAGGCGGAAACCGCCCGCAAGTTCGGCGACGAGCAGGTGCTGGTCTGGCGCCGCAGCTACGACGTGCCGCCGCCGGCCCTGGACGAGGGCGACCCGCGCTGGGAGCGCGGCGACCGGCGCTACGAGCAGGTGCGCCCCGAGGACTTTCCGCGCACCGAGTGCCTCAAGGACACCGTGGCGCGCGTGCTGCCGTTCTGGAACGAGGCCATGGCACCGGCGATCAGGTCGGGCCAGCGCGTGCTGGTGGCGGCCCACGGGAACTCGATGCGGGCGCTGGTGAAATACCTGGACGGGATCTCCGACCAGGAGATCGTCGGCCTCAACATCCCGAACGGCATTCCGCTGGTGTACGAACTGGACGAGCAGCTCAGGCCGTTGCGGCACTATTACCTGGGTGACCCCGAGGCGGCCGCGAAGGCCGCCGCGGCCGTGGCGGCGCAGGGCAAGGCCTGACGGCGGCGACGGCACTGGGGAAAACCAGGGTAAAGCTCAGGTAAACGCGAAGTTTTCGTACATCTGGACGGCGCGGGCGGGAACCACGGGGGAACCGCTGCGTCAGAGCAGCTTCTCAGGTGTATATTTTCCGAACGCTGCAAGGACTGGACCCCTTTTTCCCATGAGCCACAAACTGAAGATTGCCGGCTGGATTTCCGTGGGCGCCTTGGCCGGCGCGCTGACGACCGTTTCCCTGCAGACGGTCGCCCGTGGTTCGCTGGCGCCGTTGCCGCTGGAGGAGCTGCAGCAGCTTGCCGCCGTGTTCGGGATGATCAAGAGCGACTACGTCGAGCCGGTCGACGAGAAGAAGCTGATCACCGATGCGATCGCCGGCATGGTGGCCAGCCTCGATCCCCATTCGCAGTATTTCGACAAGAAGTCGTTCAAGGAATTCCGCGAAGGCACTTCCGGCCGCTTCGTCGGCGTCGGCATCGAGATCTCGCAGGAGGACGGCCTGGTCAAGGTGGTGTCCCCGATCGAGGGCTCGCCGGCCTACCGCGCCGGGCTCAAGCCCAACGACCTGATCACCAAGATCGACGATACCGTGGTCAAGGGCCTGTCGCTCTCCGACGCCGTCAAGCGCATGCGCGGCGAGCCGAACACCAAGGTCATGCTGACCATCTTCCGCAAGGACGAGAACCGCAGCTTCCCGGTGACGATCACCCGCGAGGAGATCAAGACCCAGTCGGTCAAGGGCAAGCTGATCGAGCCGGGCTACGGCTGGATCCGGCTGTCGCAGTTCCAGGAGCGCACCGTGGACGACTTCGTGCGCAAGGTTGAGGAGCTGTACAAGGCCGAGCCGAACCTCAAGGGCATGGTCCTCGACCTGCGCAACGACCCGGGCGGCCTGCTCGATGCGGCCGTGGCGGTCTCGGCGGCCTTCCTGCCGGAGAACGTCACCGTGGTTTCGACCAACGGCCAGCTGTCGGAAAGCAAGTTCGTCTACAGGGCCGCGCCCGAGTACTACCAGCGCCGCGCCGGCGCCGATCCGCTGCGCCGCCTGCCGGCTGCGCTGAAGACGGTGCCGCTGGTGGTGCTGGTCAACGAGGGGTCGGCCTCGGCCAGCGAGATCGTCGCCGGGGCGCTGCAGGACCACAAGCGCGCCACGGTCCTGGGCAGCCAGACCTTCGGCAAGGGTTCGGTGCAGACCGTGCGCCCGCTGGGCCCGGACACCGGCCTGAAGCTGACCACCGCGCGCTACTACACGCCCAACGGCCGGTCGATCCAGGCCAAGGGCATCGTGCCGGACGTGCTGGTCGACGAGACCGAGGAAGGCAACATCTTCTCGGCCCTGCGCACCCGCGAGGCCGACCTGGAGAAGCACCTGATGAGCGGCCAGGGACCCGAGACCAAGGATCCGGTGCGCGAGAAGGCGCGCGAGGAAGCGCGCAAGCGGGCCGAGGAAGAGGCCAAGAAGCCGGTGGCCGACCGCAAGATGCCCGAGTTCGGCAGCGACAAGGACTTCCAGCTGGTGCAGGCGCTGAACCAGCTCAAGGGCCGCCCGGTCCTGATCAGCAAGACCCAGATCGTCGAGCGCAAGGACGAGAAGAAGGAAAACTGAGTCGCGGCGGCCGGCGGGCCGCGCTCCATGCGACACCGGAAGCGGGGCTCGTCCCCGCTTCTTCGTTCCTGCGCCGCGGCAGGCGCTAACCCCGGCTCACTTGCTTGTGATCAAACGACCCTGTTACGGTTGAGGGCACACTGGCCCCGAGGCGCGCTGCACCACGGCGCGCCCCGCCGGCATGTTCCCGACCAGCCTCAAAGCCAGGGTCAGTCTCTCCCTCAGCGCGGTCCTGGTGACCGTGATGGTGCTGTTCGTGTTCCTGGTCGCGCAGCAGGCGCGCAGCGACCAGTTGAACACCCTGGTGGCCCAGATGACGCAGCTGTCGCAGGTGATCGCCCGCAGCACCCGCTACGCCATGTTGCTCGACGAGCCCGACATCGTCGACAAGATCATCCAGGACATCGGCAAGCAGCAGGGCATCCAGCGGGTGCGCGTGGTGCGCAAGAGCGGCGTGATCGCGCACTCCAACCACCCGGAGGAGATCGGCCAGAACATCGACAAGGAAGCCGAGCACTGCTCCAACTGCCACGAAGCCGAGAAGGTGCTCTCGGACATCCCGAACCACAAGAAGTGGCGCATCTTCGAGACCGCCGACGGCCACCAGCGCCTGGGCACCATGGAGGTGATCCGCAACGAGAAGTCGTGCGCCGCGGCCTCGTGCCACAACGACCCCAAGGCGCAGCCCGTGCTCGGCGTGGTCGACATCACGTACTCGATGGATGCGATCAACCAGACCATGCGCAGCCACATGATCAACATGATCGTGGTGTCGGTCGGCTTCGTCCTCCTGGTGGCGCTGAGCGTCGGGTGGCTGTTGCACCGGTTGATCTACGTGCGCCTGTCCGACCTGGAGAAAGGCGCCAAGCGGCTGGCTTCCGGCAACTTCGACCATTCGATCCCGGTGCGCGGCGACGACGAGTTCGGCAGCCTCGCCCGCTCCACCAACACGATGATGGCGGCGCTGAAGGCGTCGCGGGAGGAAATGGAAGGCTGGGTCGAGAAGCTCGAGGAAAAGGTCAAGGAGCGCACCGCGGAACTGCGGCTGGCCGAGGCCGAAGTCGCGCGCGGGGAGAAGCTGGCCTCCATCGGCCAGCTCGCCGCCTGCATCGCGCACGAGCTGAACAACCCGCTGACCGGCGTGCTGACGTTCACCACGCTGCTGCGCAAGAAGATGCCCGCAGGCAGCGCCGACGCCGACGACCTGGACCTCGTGATCCGCGAAACCAAGCGCTGCGCCAGCATCATCCGCCGGCTGCTCGATTTCGCGCGCGAGAAGACGCCCGAAAAGGCGCTGGTCGACATGAACCAGCTGGTGCAGGAGACGGTGCGCTTCGTGGAGCGCTCGGCCGCCCTGCAGCAGGTCGAGATCGTCACCGACCTCGACCCCGACCTGCCGCGGCTGTCGGTCGACGGTGACCTGATGAAGCAGGTGTTCATGAACATCCTGGTCAATGCGCAGCAGGCCATCGAGGGCCGGGGCCGCGTCACCGTGCGCAGCCGGCTGCTGCCGCCGCGCAAGCTGGCCGGCGCCAGCGAAGCCCTGCCGGTGGTGGAGATCGCGATCGCCGACACCGGCTGCGGCATCCCGACGGCGAACCTGCAGCGCATCTTCGATCCGTTCTTCACGTCCAAGGAGGTGGGCAAGGGCACCGGCCTCGGCCTGTCGGTGAGCTACGGCATCGTCCGCTCGCACGGCGGCGAGATCGAGGTCGAAAGCACGGTGGGCGAGGGCAGCACGTTCCGCATCTGCCTGCCGGCCCGGCTGCCCGTCGGCGAGTCGGCGCTTCATCTCTCGGAGAGCATTCAATGAAAAACAGGGTCCTGATCGTGGACGACGAGGAGATCGTCGTTCGCAGCTGCCTGCGCATCCTCGAGGGTGACGATTACGAGGTGGAGGCGGTCGGCGACGGCTGGGAAGCGCTGCGGCGGATCGACGAGGGCGGCTACGACATCGTGGTGCTGGACATCATGATGCCCAAGATCGACGGCATGGAGGTGCTGCAGCACGTCAAGGAACGGCACCCGGACATCGACGTCGTCATGATGACCGGCCTCTCGCAGATCCAGACCGCCGTCAAGGCGATGAAGCTGGGCGCCTTCGACTACCTCTCCAAGCCCTTCGACCCCGACGAGCTGAAGATGGTCGTCGCCCGGGCCGTGGAGCAGCGGCGGCTGAAGCAGGAGAACCGCTCGCTCAAGAGCGAGGTCAGTTCCAAGTACCGCTTCGAGAACATCATCGGCTTCTCGCCGCAGATGCAGGCCGTGTACCGGCTGATCGCCAAGTGCGCGCCGACCAACGCCACGGTGCTGATCACGGGCGAGAGCGGCACCGGCAAGGAGATGGTGGCGCGGGCCATCCACTACAACAGCCTGCGCAAGGACGAGCCCTTCGTGCCGGTGGATTGCACGGCGCTGTCCGAGAACCTGCTGGAAAGCGAGCTGTTCGGCCACGTCAAGGGGGCGTTTACCGGCGCGGTGGCGAACAAGCGCGGCATGTTCGAGGTGGCCAACAACGGCACGCTGTTCCTCGACGAGCTGGGCAACATCCCGCTGTCGACGCAGGCGAAGCTGCTGCGGGTGCTCCAGGAGCGCGAGTTCCGCGCCGTGGGCGACACGCGCGTGCACACGACCAACGTGCGGGTGCTCGCGGCGACCAACAAGGATCCGCGGGCGATGGTGGAGGAAGGCACGTTCCGCGAGGACCTGTTCTATCGCATCAACGTGTTCCCGATCCACATCCCGCCGCTGCGGGAGCGGCGCGACGACATCCCGGCGCTGGCCTTCCATTTCCTCAAGCAGTTCAGCGAGGAACTGGGTCGCCCGGTGCCGAAGTTCTCGGACGGCGCGATGAGCCTGCTGATGACGTACGACTGGCCGGGCAACGTGCGCGAACTGCAGAACACGATTCACCGCGCCGTGATCCTGGCCTCCGACGACATGATCCGGCAGGCGCACCTGGCGAGCATCCTGCACGTGGCGCCGCGGCGCGACCTGGAGGTGCCGCGCACCAGCGAGGACTTGAAGCGCGTGAAGAAGATCGCGCGCGAGAAGTCGGTGGAGGACATCGAGAAGCTGTTCATCCACGAGACGCTCAAGCGCCATGGCTGGAACGTCACCCGCAGCGCGGAGGAAACGGGCATGCAGCGCGCCAACTTCCAGGCGCTGATGAAGAAGTACAACATCCGCGTGCGCGACACCGAGCCGGGCGATGCGGCGGACGAGGACGAGAACTAGGAAGGTTCCGGAGCGATCCGCGCGAGCGCCTCGCCGACCGCGGCCGCGTCCTGCGGCCGCACCAGCCGTGCCACCTCCTCGCCGTCGCGCAGGAAGATGAGCGTCGGCCAGAGCTTGACGCGGTAGGAGCGGCCCAGCGGGCGGCCGCTGCCGTCCTCGACCTTCAGGTGCCTCAGCCCCGGATGGGCTGCCAGGGCCTGGCCGATCAGCGGCTGGGCGCCGCGACACCACCCGCACCAGGGGGCGCCGAACTCCAGCAGGGTCGGCCCGGGCAGCGCATCGACCTCGGCGCGCGAGGGTTCGCGCTGCGCATATGCAGTGTTCATGCGGCCATTGTCGCCCGGAGCCGTTGCTCGCCCGTAGGCTTGCGCCGGCGTCAGGGGTCGGAGCGGGCTGCGTCCCGCGACCCGCGCTGCCGGGCCGCGCTGCGGGTTGGCGGAAGCGCCGCGACGCGGGTGATCACGTGGCGGCCGTCAATGCGGACCACGGCAAACCGCACCTTGTCGCCGGCGGCCAGCTCGGGGAAGACCGCGCCTTCGGGAACCACGTACTCCATCTGCATTTCCGGCATCCCCAGGCTGGGGATCTCGTCATGCTTCAGCACCACCAGCCGCCGAGCCCGATCGACGGCGGCGACGTGCCCTCGCACCATCCGGACGCTGGGCAGTTCGCCCTGGGCCTGTGCCCGCGCGGCAGGCAAAGCCGTGGCCAGGCTCAGCGCCAGGAGCACGGGAGCGAGTCGGTTCATGTCTACAGTCTAGGCGATGCCCGCGCCGGGAGCACGCTCTGAGCCGCGCCGGTCGTCGTTCGCGTGGTGCCACGAGCCGCGGTGCGCCCTTGATGCCGGACAAGGCCGCACAGCCCGTGCGGGGGCGCCGTGCGGCTATGCTTGCCCGATGGCAACGACAACCGATTTTTCCGCGGCAGCGCTGGCAGAGCTGGCCCGGGCCGATGCCGCGCGGGCTCTGGCCGAGGACGTGGGGGCCGGCGATCTCACGGCCGCCCTGGTCCCGGCGGACCGCCGCGCCCGGGCCCGGATCCTGGCCCGCCAGCCGGCCGTGATCTGCGGCGCGGCCTGGGTAGAGGCTGCCGTGCGGCAGGTGGATCCGGCGGCAACGGTGCACTGGCTCGTCGGCGAGGGCCAGCGGACGATGGCCGACCAGGTGGTGGTGGAAATCGAAGGCAGCGCGCGCGGCCTGCTCACCGCCGAGCGGACGGCCCTGAACTTCCTGCAGCTGCTGAGTGCCGTGGCCACGAAGACCGCGACGTACGTCGAGGCCGTGCGGGGCACGCGGGCGCAGATCGTCGACACCCGCAAGACGCTGCCCGGCCTGCGCCTGGCCCAGAAATACGCGGTGCGCACCGGCGGCGGCACCAACCATCGCATCGGCCTGTTCGACGCCGTGCTGATCAAGGAAAACCACATCGCGGCCGCCGGCGGCGTGAAGCAGGTGCTGCAGGCGGCGGCGAAGGTCGCCGCGCAGGCGGCGTTCGTCGAGATCGAAGTCGAGACGCTGGCGCAGCTGAAGGAGGCGCTCGACAACGGCGCCACCATGATCCTGCTCGACAACATGGACCTGCCCACGCTGCGCGAGGCCGTGCGGACCAACGACCAGCGGGCGGTGCTGGAAATCTCGGGCGGCGTCACGCTGGAGACGCTGCGCCCGCTTGCGGAAACCGGCGTGGACCGCATCTCCATCGGAGCCCTCACCAAGGACGTGAAGGCGATCGACTTTTCCATGCGACTCAAGGAAATCTGATGAGCGCCGTGATCCCGATTTTCGACGTCGAGTACGAGCAGCCGTTGCCCGGCAACGCCTGCGACACGAGGCACGCCTGGGCGCGGGTGCCGGCCGAGCCGTCCCCGGCCGAGCGGGCCGGGCTGAAGGACCGCATCCGGCGCCTGCTGAAGGAACGCGACGCCGTGATGGTGTCGCACTACTACGTGCATCCTGACCTTCAGGACCTGGCCGAGGAGACCGGCGGCATCGTCAGCGACTCGCTCGAGATGGCCCGCTTCGGCCGCGACCACCCCGCCCGGACCCTCGTGGTGTCGGGCGTGCGCTTCATGGGCGAGACCGCCAAGATCCTGTCGCCGGAAAAGCGCGTGCTGATGCCGGACCTGGACGCCACCTGTTCGCTCGACCTCGGCTGCCCGATCGCCGAGTTCTCGGCTTTCTGCGACCAGTACCCGGACCGCACGGTGGTCGTGTACGCCAACACCAGCGCCGCGGTGAAGGCGCGCTCGGACTGGCTGGTCACGTCCAGTTGCGCCCTGGACATCGTCCGGGCGCTGAAGGATGCGGGCCAGAAGATCCTGTGGGCGCCGGACCGGCACCTGGGCGGCTACATCCAGCGCGAGACCGGCGCCGACATGGTGTTCTGGAACGGTGCGTGCATCGTGCACGACGAGTTCAAGGCCTTCGAGCTGGAAGCGCTGATGAAGCAGTACCCCAGGGCCAAGGTGCTGGTGCACCCGGAGTCGCCGGCCGAAGTGGTGGCGCTGGCCGACGCCGTGGGATCGACCTCGGCCATCCTCAAGGCGGCCCGGGAGATGGACGCGAAGGAGTTCATCGTCGCCACCGACAACGGGATGATGCACAAGCTGCGCACGCTCAATCCGGACAAGGTGTTCATCGAGGCGCCGACGGCCGGCAACAGCGCCACGTGCAAGAGCTGCGCCCATTGCCCGTGGATGGCGATGAACGGGCTGGCCGGGCTGGCGGCGGTGCTGGAGACCGGCGCCAACGAGGTCCACGTCGATCCCGCGGTCGGCCAGCGCGCCCGGCTGCCGATCGACCGCATGCTGGCCTTCACGGCCGCGCTCAAGGCGGGCCAGCCGCCGGGGTCGCTGGTGCCGAACATCGGCGCGGCCTAGGAGCCACCCCCGCGCACGTCTACACTGCGCCTGGAGAAGGAGTCCAGGGCATATGGAGAAGACGGGGTCCGGCGCGCGGGCGCCTTCCACGTGGCGGCCGGACATCGACGGCCTGCGTGCCGTGGCCATCCTCTCGGTGGTCGGCTACCACTTCTTCCCGCATGTGTTCCTCGGCGGCTTTGTCGGCGTCGACATCTTCTTCGTCATCTCCGGCTTCCTGATCACCCGCATCCTGGTCGAGGAGGTGTCGGCCGGCACGTTCTCCGTCCTGTCCTTCTATGCCCGCCGGGTGCGGCGCCTGTTCCCCGCGCTGGCGCTGGTGCTCGCGGCGGTCCTGGCGGCTGGCTGGTCATGGCTTCGTCCGGACGAGTACGCGCAACTGGGCGCGCACACGGCCAGCGGCGCCGCCTTCGCCGCCAACCTGCTGTTGTGGCGCGAGAGCGGCTACTTCGACATCGCCCTGGAAGCCAAGCCGCTCGCCCACCTGTGGAGCCTCGGGATCGAGGAACAGTTCTACATCGCCTGGCCGCTGTTGCTCTGGTTCCTGCGGGAGCACCGGCACCGGCTGCGAATCGTCGCCGTGGTGTTCCTGGTCTCGCTGTTGTCCGGCGTGGCGATGCTGCGGCACGACGCGGTCGCGGCCTTCTACCTGCCGGTGTTCCGCGTGTGGGAACTGCTCGCGGGCGCGCTGCTGGCGCTGGCGGCCCATCGCGCCGGGGGCGACTGGCCGCCGGCACGGCCAGCCCTGCTGTCGGTGGCCGGCTTTGGCCTGCTCGTGCTCGGGATCGGCCTGATCCACTCCGCCAGTGAATTTCCCGGGTGGTGGGCACTGTTGCCGGTGTCCGGCGCCGGCCTGGTCATCGCGGCCGGCCCGCAGGCTCGCTGGAACCAGGTGGTTCTCGGCAACCGCGCGATGGTGTGGTTCGGCAACATCAGCTACCCGCTCTACCTCTGGCACTGGCCGCTCCTGGCGCTCGCGCGCATCCTGTTCAACGCCGATCCGCGGCCCGAGGGGCTGCTGTTGCTGTTCGTGCTGGCGGTGCTGCTTTCCTGGGGCACGTGGAAGCTGGTGGAGACGCCGCTGCGCACGGGGGCGCACGCGCGGCAGAAGGTGGCGGTGCTGGCGGGCCTCATGGCCGTCCTCGGCGGCGCCGGCGTCCTGCTCGCGCAGCGGGGCGGGCAGGGCGGTGACGGGCCTCGAGTCGCGCTGACGGCCGGCCGGTTCCAGGAACAGACCCCGGAGCTGCTCGACGACTGCAGGCTGGCCCGTCCCGACCTGCGGCACCTCGTGCGCGGCTGCGCCAGGGACCCGCGGGGCACGGAGCGCTTCGCGCTGGTCGGCGACAGCAAGGCCGACGCGCTGCTCAACGGCCTGGTGCGTACCTCGTCGGAGGCCGGCCGGTGGCTGTTCATCGGCGGCGCGCTGCCGCACACCCAGGTCATTCCGCTGCTGACGGACGCCGGCGGCTACGCGCGCCACCAGCCTGGGGTGCGACTCGCCCTCGACACGGTCGCCGTCAATCCCAACGTCGAAACCGTCGTCGTGGCCGCTGCCACGCGCGCGCTGTTCAACCTGAAGTCGGAAGACAGCATCGAGGACCTGCCGGCCAGCCTCCACTACGCCGTGGCGCGCGACGGCCTCTCGCGCTTCACCGCGGAACTGCTGCGCGCCGGCAAGAAGGTCGTGCTGGTCGTCGACAACCCCACGCTGCCCGATCCCGGCAAGTGCCTGACGAAGGCGCGGCTGGTGCCGCCCGAGCCACTGGCCAGCTGGTTCGCCGTCGTGGCGCCCAAGCCCGGCTGTCGCCTCGCGCTGGCCCGGCACCGGGAGCTGTCCGGCCAGTACCTGCGGCTGCTCGGGGAGGTCCGGCAGATGGCGCCAGGGCGCATCGCGATCTTCGACACGGTTCCCCACCTGTGCGACGAGCACTCCGGCTTTTGCACGTCGGCGGACGGCAAGGGCGTTCTGTACAGCTACACCGACCACGTTTCCGACTACGCCGCGGCCAAGCTCGGGACGGTCCTGAACCGGACCCTGGCGGCCGGCCCGAGGGAAGCCGGGGCCCTCAGGCGCGCGAGAGCACCTGCTCCTGAGTGAGGATGGTGGGCACCGCGTTCGGCAGCATGTCGGGATAGTCGCGGCTGAAGTGCAGTCCCCGGCTCTCGTGCCGCGCCTGCGCCGACTTCACGATCAGGTCGGCCACCGTGACCAGGTTGCGCAGCTCGAGCAGGTCGCGCGTCACGTGGAAGTTCGCGTAGAACTCCTGGATCTCTTCCTGCAGCAGGCGGATGCGGTGGGCGGCGCGCTCCAGGCGCTTGTTCGTGCGGACGATGCCGACGTAGTCCCACATGGAGCGGCGCAGCTCGTCCCAGTTGTGCGAGATGACGACGCACTCGTCCGGGTCGGTCACGCGGCTGACGTCCCAGGCAGGAACGGCAGGCGGCGTCGGCAGCGGGGTCGCGCGGATGTCGTGGGCGGCCGCGCGCGCGAACACCATGCATTCGACCAGCGAGTTGCTCGCCAGCCGGTTGGCGCCGTGCAGGCCGGTGTAGGCCGCTTCGCCGATCGCGTGCAGCCCGGCCAGGTCGGTGCGGCCGGCCAGGTCGGTGTGGATGCCGCCGCAGGTGTAGTGCGCGGCCGGGACGACCGGAATCGGCTGCTTCGTGATGTCGATCCCCAGTTCCAGGCAGCGGGCGTGGATCGTCGGGAAATGCTCCTTGATGAACGCCTCCGGCTGGTGCGAGATGTCCAGGTACACGCAGTCGAGGCCGCCCTTCTTCATCTCGAAGTCGATCGCCCGCGCCACCACGTCGCGCGGCGCCAGTTCGCCGCGCTCGTCGTGCCGCGGCATGAAGCGCGTGCCGTCCGGCAGCAGCAGGCGCCCGCCCTCGCCGCGCACCGCTTCGCTGATCAGGAACGACTTGACGTTGGGGTGGTAGAGGCAGGTCGGGTGGAACTGGATGAACTCCATGTTCGTCACGCGGCACCCGGCGCGCCAGGCCGCGGCGATGCCGTCGCCGGTCGCCGTGTCGGGGTTGGTCGTGTAGAGGTAGACCTTGCCGGCGCCGCCCGTTGCCAGGATGGTCTGCGGCGCGCGGAAGGTGATGACCTGGTCCTTCGCCTCGTCCAGCGCGTACAGGCCCAGGCAGGCCGACGGCGTCCCGCTCGACATGCCGAGCTTGCGGCTCGTGATCAGGTCGACCAGCGTGTGTCCCTCGAACACGGTGATGTTCGGCGTGCGCCGCACGTGCTCGATCAGCGTCTGCTGCACGGCGGCGCCGGTGGCGTCCGTGACGTGCACGATGCGGCGCGCGCTGTGGCCGCCCTCGCGCGTGAGGTGCAGCTGGCCGTCTTCCAGCGAGAACGGCACCCCCAGCTGGCGCAGCCAGGCGATGCTCTCGGGCGCGTGCTCCACGACGAAGCGCGTGGCGGCCAGGTCGTTCAGGCCCGCGCCGGCGACCACCGTGTCGTCCACGTGCGACTGGAAGGTGTCGCCCTCGGCCATCACGGCGGCGATGCCGCCCTGGGCCCGTTCGCTGGAGCCGTCGGTGATGCCGCGCTTGGTGAGGACCGCCACCCGGTGCGAGGGTGCCAGGTGCAGGGCGGCCGACAGGCCGGCCAGGCCGCTGCCGACGATCACGACGTCGAAGTCCATGGAAGTTGCTGTCACGGGGTCACCTCAGTCATTCGCGGCCGGCGGCGGCCAGATACGGGAAGTGTGGTTCACGCCGGCTGGTACGCAAGCCGCACGTAGATCGGGGCGAAGGCCTCCGCCTGGGTCAGGTCGATCAGCGCTTCCTTGGCCAGCTCCAGCACGGCGATGAAGGTGACGATCAGCACCGGCACGCCGCGCGCGGCGTCGAACAGCTGCTCGAACTCGACGAACTTGCGGCCCTGCAGGCGCTTCAGGACGACGCTCATGTGCTCGCGCACCGACAGCTCCTCGCGCGTGATCTTGTGGTGCTGCACCAGCTTCGCGCGCCTGACGATGTCGCGCCAGGCCTCCTGCAGGTCGGCGACGTTCACGTCCGGGAAGCGCGGCTGCAGGGACTGCTCGATGTAGACCTCGGCCCGCCAGACGTCGCGGCCCAGTTGCGGCACCTCGTTCAGGCGCGCCGCCGCCAGCTTCATCTGTTCGTACTCGAGCAGCCGCCGCACCAGCTCGGCACGCGGGTCCTCGGCCTCCTGCCCTTCCGCGCTCTTCTTCGGCGGCAGCAGCATGCGCGACTTGATCTCGATCAGCATCGCGGCCATCAGCAGGTATTCGGCGGCGAGCTCCAGGTTGCGCGAGCGGATCTCCTCGACGTACACCAGGTACTGGCGCGTGACGCCAGCCATCGGGATGTCGAGGATGTTGAAGTTCTGCTTGCGGATCAGGTACAGCAGCAGGTCGAGCGGCCCCTCGAAGGCCTCGAGGAAGACCTCCAGCGCATCCGGCGGGATGTAGAGGTCGGTCGGCATGGCGAACAGCGGCTCGCCATAGAGCCGCGCCAGCGCGACCTGGTCGACCACGTCCGGCATGGCCCCCAGCTCGGGCGCCGGCGGCTCGGGCAGCGTCGCGGGCGCCGGCCGGGTCATCGGCTGTCGGGCTTGGAGAAGTAGACGTAGGCTTTCTGGCGAACGCGGGCGGCCTTCCACTCGCGCGAGGCGTCGCGGTCGACGTGCTTGTCCCACAGCAGGGCGCGCCCGGCGCGCTGGCCGGCTTCGACCGACGGCTTCGTGGCCTTCAGCTGCTCGATGAATTCGGTCGTGTCCGAGTTGTAGTCGGGGCGGCGGAAGATGCGAAGCAGGATGGACATAGACTGATGCCTTTCGCGTCGAATTTTACCCCGGGGCCCCGTTGATGCTCATCAAGACAATGGCTGGTGTCCTCGTGCTGGCGCTTGCGGCCTGCGATCCGCAGCGCATCGCCGAGCTGGAGGAAGGCGTCTCCAGCGAGGCCGACGTCCGGGCGCGCTTCGGCGAGCCGGAGACGATCTGGGACGGGGCCGGCGGCGAGCGCATCCTCGAGTACAACCGCCAGCCCGCCGGCCAGAAGAACTACATGATAGGCATCGGCCCGGACGGCCGGATGACCTCGCTGCGCCAGGTGCTCCATCCCGGCACGTTCGCGAAGGTGCGGCCCGGCATGACGGCGCAGGAAGTGCGGCGCCTGCTCGGCAAGCCGATGAAGAAGACTCCGTACGCGCTGAAGAACGAGGTCGCCTGGGACTGGCGCTATCTCGAACCGCCGAACCAGTCCATGGTGTTCACGGTCTGGTTCGGCCCCGACGAACGGGTGCTGCGCACCGGCAGCGGTCCCGACCTGGAGGCGCCCGAGCACCAAGGGCGCTGACGCGCGCCGCCCGGCGCCGTCGGAGGCCGCAGAGCGGAATGATTAGGTATTGCCAAATCACAAATCAGGGCCTGATGATTGGCATTACGATATGGCTTATCAATGAAACCGGCCGCAATCGGTTCGCAAGACCAGACCGTTCGCCACAGCAGTGAACGGCCGGGCGCCGATGCGCCGGTGCGCGTGGGCCGAAGATGACGGAGTTGTGGGGACTGACGCAGGCGGGCCTGTGGCGCCAGCTCGACTGGATGCTGCTGGTGGTCGGCGCGTGGCTGCTCATCGGGCTGGCCGGTGTCGCTGCACTGCGCCGCTTCACGCTGGTGTCGCACGTGCTGTTCCCGGCCGGCGGCGTTCTCGGCCTGGCGCTCTTCGGCCTGGCGCTGCCCGCGGTCTTCGGGGGGCCGCAGACGGTGGTGCTGCCGGTCGGGCTGCCGACCCTGCCCTTCCACCTGCGCCTGGACAGCCTCGCGGCCTTCTTCCTGATGGTGATCGGCGCCGTCGGCGCGGGCGTGTCCGTGTTCGCCGCCGGCTATTTCCGCAAGGCCGAAGGCACGCCGCCGGGGCTGTTGTGCCTGGAATACCACGTGTTCCTGGCGGCGATGACGCTGGTCGTGCTGGCCGACGACGCCTACGCGTTCATGGTGATGTGGGAAACCATGGCGCTGTCCTCCTATTTCCTGGTGACCGCCAACCACCGGGTGCCGGAGGTGAGGCGCGCCGGCTACCTGTACCTCACGATGGCGCACATCGGCGCGGTGGCCATCCTGCTGTGCTTTGGCGTGCTGCAGGCCAATACCGGCGACTACACGTTCGCCAACATGCGGGCGCAGCACCTGTCGGCCTTCTGGGCCTCGATCGCGTTCCTGCTGGCGCTGCTGGGCTTCGGCGCGAAGGCGGGCCTGCTGCCGCTGCACGTGTGGCTGCCCGAAGCGCACCCGGCGGCGCCCTCGCCGGTGTCGGCCCTGATGAGCGCGGTGATGCTCAAGACCGCGATCTACGGGCTGCTGCGCGTGTCCTTCGACCTGCTGCACTCGCAGGTGTGGTGGTGGGGCGTCCTGCTGCTGGCGATCGGGCTGGCCACCGCGCTGTTCGGCGTCGTCTTCGCGGCGGTGCAGGTGGACATGAAGCGGCTGCTGGCGTACTCGTCGATCGAGAACATCGGCCTGATCCTGGCCAGCGTCGGCCTGGCCCTGGTCTTCACCGCCTACGACATGCGGGCGCTGGCGGCGCTGGCGCTCACCGCCGCCCTGTATCACGTGGCCAGCCACGCGTTCTTCAAGAGCCTGCTGTTCCTCAGCACCGGCTGCGTGCTGCACGCGACGGCGCAGCGCAGCCTGGGCAAGCTCGGCTGCCTGATCCGCTACATGCCGTGGGTGGCCTGGGTGACGCTGCTGGGCGTGCTGACCAGCGCCGGCCTGCCGCCCTTCGGCGGCTTCGTCTCCGAATGGCTCCTGCTGCAAAGCTTCCTGTTCACCCCGGGGCTGCCGCACTCGCTGCTGAACATGCTGGTGCCGCTGGCCGCGGCCCTGGTCGCCCTGGTGGCGGCGCTCGCCGGCTACACCATGGTCAAGTTCTTCGGCGTGATCTTCCTCGGCCAGCCGCGCGAGGACAAGCTGGCGCAGGCGCATGACGCGGGCTTGTGGGAGCGCATCGGCATGCTGTGGCTGGTGGTGGGCTGCGTGGGGCTGGGCCTGGCCCCGGTGCAGTTCATCCAGTCGATCGATCCGGTCACGCAGCAACTGGTCGCGGCCGGGCTCGGACGCACCGTGGCGACGGGCGGCTGGCTGCTGGCGCCGATCAGCGTCGAGCGGGCGAGCTACGGACCGGTGATCTTCCTGCTGGGTGTCGCGGCCAGCTTCGGCCTGGCCTGGCTGATGGTGCGGCTTCTCTATCACGGCAGGTTGCGCCGGGCGCCGGCGTGGGACTGCGGCTACCCGTGGCAGAACGCCCGGATGCAGGACACGGCCGAGGGCTTCGGCCAGCCGATCCGGCAGATCTTCGAGCCCTTCTTCGTGATGCGGCGCGAACTGCCGACGCCGTTCGACGCCAGGCCGCGCTACCGGGTGGTGGTGGAAGATCATTTCTGGCGCTGGATCTACCTGCCGCTGGTGGGCCTGGCCGACCGCATCGCGCGGCTGGTGGGCCTGCTGCAGCAAGGGCGCATCTCGGTCTACCTGCTGTACAGCTTCGCGACCCTGATCACGGTGCTGATGGTGGTGCGGCGATGAGCAGCGCGGAGGGGGCCCCATGACCTGGACCGGCATCGTCTCGCAGGTGCTGGAGATCGTGGTGGCGCTGGCGCTCGCGCCGCTGCTCACGGGCTGGGTGAACCAGTGGCGCGCGCGGCTGCAGAACCGCTCCGCGCCCGGCCTGCTGCAGCCGTACAAGGTGCTGCACAAGCTGTTCCACAAGGATTCGGTGGTCGCCGAACATGCGTCGCCGCTGTTCCGGGCCGTCCCGTACCTCGTGTTCGGCTGCATGGCGCTGGCCAGCTCGATCGTGCCCACCCTGTCCACCGACCTGCCGCTCGCGCCGGCCGCTGACGCGATCGCGCTGGTCGGCCTGTTCGCCCTGGCGCGCGTGTTCATCTCGCTGGCGGCGATGGACATCGGCACGTCGTTCGGTTCGCTCGGCGCCCGCCGCGAGATGCTGATCGGCTTCCTGGCCGAGCCGGCGCTCCTGATGGTGCTGTTCTCGGCGTCGCTGATCTCCCGCTCGACGTCGCTCACCACGGTCGTCGAGACGCTGGCGCACCGGGAACTGGCGATCTATCCGGCGCTGGCGTTCGCCGGCGTCGCGTTCACGATGGTGTCGCTGGCGGAAAACGCGCGGGTGCCGGTCGACAACCCCGCCACCCACCTGGAGCTGACCATGATCCACGAGGCGCTGATCCTGGAGTACTCCGGCCGGCACCTCGCCCTGATCGAATGGGCGGCCAGCCTGAAGCTGTTCGCGTATTCGTGCATCGGCCTGGCGCTGTTCTTCCCCTGGGGCATTGCCGAGGCGCATGCGCCGCTGGCGATGCTGCTGGCGCTGCCGGCCCTGGTGGGCAAGCTCGCGATCGGCGGGTTCCTGCTGGCGGTGCTGGAAACGCTGGCCGCCAAGATGCGCATCTTCCGCGTGCCGGAGTTCCTCGCGTCGGCCTTCCTGCTCGCGGTGCTGGGGATGCTGGTGCACCTGCTGCTGGCCTCGGGGGGCGGCGCATGAACCACCTGCTGGCGCAGTCGATCAACCTGCTGGGCGCGCTGCTGCTGATGCTGGCGTTCGCGATGATCGCGCAGCGCCGCATCCTGTCGCTGATCAACCTGTTCACGCTGCAGGGCCTGGCGCTGGTGGTCTCGACGGCGATCGTCGGCCACGTCACCGGACAGCCCCACCTGTACCTGTCGGCGGCTCTGACCTTCGTGCTGAAGGTCGTGCTGATCCCGGTCCTGCTGCACCGGATCATCGACCGGCTGAAGATCCGCTGGGACGTCGAGACGCTGATCAACATCCCGACCACGATGCTGATCGGGATCCTGGTGGTGATCTTCGCCTTCAACCTGGCCACGCCGATCGCCCAGCTGTCGTCGTCGCTGGCCCGCGGCACGCTCGGCATCGCGCTGGCCTGCGTGCTGCTGTCGTTCCTGATGATGATCACCCGCGCCAAGGCGGTGCCGCAGGTGATCGGTTTCCTGGCGATGGAGAACGGGCTGTTCTTCGCGGCGACGTCGGCGACCTACGGCATGCCCATGGTGGTCGAACTGGGCATCGCGCTGGACGTGCTGATCGGCGTGCTGATCCTGGGCGTCTTCATGTTCCAGATCCGGGAGCAGTTCGACAGCCTGGACATCCGCCACCTGGAACAGCTCAAGGATCAATGAGGCCATGAATCTCGACGTGCTGTTCCTGGTGCTGGCGATTCCCATCGCGGGCGGAGTCGTGCTCGCGTTGACGGGACATTGGGAGAGCGCGCCGGAGATCAACGTCGGCTTCAGCCTCGGCACCTTCATCGCCGCCTGCGGCCTCACGGCCCGCGTGATTTCCGACGGTCCGCTGTTCGCCTGGGACGAGGAGTTCTTCATCGACCCGCTGAACGTCTTCCTGGTGACGCTGACGGCCTTCGTCGGCCTGACGACGGCCGTGTTCTCGCGGCCGTACATGCGCGTGGAGCGCGACCACGGCAAGATGACGCCCAACCGGCTGCGCCTGTACCACAGCATGTACCAGCTGTTCAGCTTCACCATGCTGCTGGCGCTGACCACCAACAACATGGGCATCCTGTGGGTGGCGATGGAGGCGGCGACGCTGACCACCGTGCTGCTGGTCAGCGTCTATCGGACGGCGGCCAGCCTGGAGGCGGCCTGGAAGTACTTCATCCTGTGCGGCGTCGGCATCGCGCAGGCGCTGTTCGGCACCGTGCTGCTGTACATGACGGCCGAACGGGTGCTCGGCGCCGAGGGCGGCGCGCTCCTGTGGACGCACCTGGATGCGGTGAAGGACCGGCTGGACCCGAACATCATGACGCTGGCGTTCGCGTTCCTGTTCATCGGCTACGGCACCAAGGTGGGGCTGGTGCCGCTGCACAACTGGCTGCCCGACGCCCATGCCGAGGGCCCCACGCCGGTGTCGGCCGTGCTGTCGGGGCTGCTGCTGAACGTGGCGCTCTACGCGGCGCTGCGCTGCAAGGTGCTGACCGATGGCGCCTTGCACACCAACCTCGCCGGCAACCTCATGATGGGGTTCGGGCTGCTCTCGGTGGTGGTCTCGGCGTTCCTGCTGATCCGGCAGAAGGACGTCAAGCGCATGTTCGCCTACTCGTCGATCGAGCACATGGGGCTCATGACGTTCGCCTTCGGCATGGGCGGGCCGATCGCGAGCTTCGCCGGGCTGCTGCACATGACCGTGCATTCGCTGGTGAAGTCGGCGATCTTCTTCGCGGTGGGCCACGCGGCGCAGAAGGCCGGTACCCAGGTGATGGACGAGATCCGCGGCCTGATCAAGACCAGCCCCACCGTCGGCTGGGGCCTCATGCTCGGCTCGCTGGCGATCCTGGGCATGCCGCCGTTCGGCGTGTTCGCCAGCGAATTCCTGATCGTCACCACGGCGATGCGCGAGCAGCCCTGGGCCACGCCGTTCCTGCTGGTCGCGCTGGGCGTGGCATTCGCGACCGTGTTCAGCCGGGTCCAGCCCATGGTCTTCGGCGACACCACCGTCAAGCGCCTGCCGCACCCGCCGGCCCTGATCCCGGTGTTCCTGCACCTGGGCCTGGGCCTGATGCTGGGCCTGTACATCCCGCCGTACCTGGACATGTGGTACCGGCAGGCGGCACGCATGCTGGGGAACTGACGCCATGCCACTGTCCGGCCTGAACCTCGATGCGAAACGCCTGGACGGCCCGCTGCCGATGTGGCGGGCGAGCGTGGACCACCTGCAGTGGCTCGCCGCCGCACGTACGGTCGCCGCCGGCGGCGGGCGGCTGCTGGCGCTGTGGGGCGTCGACCGCTCGCGCGGCAACGAGCCGGGGCTGGCGGTGTGCGCCGCGTATGCCGTGCGCGAAGGACTGTACTGGCTCGACCTGCCGCTGGGAGGCGAGGGGAGCTACCCCGACATCGCCAACCTGTTCCCCTTCGCGGGCCGGATGCAGCGAGCCGCGGCCGACCTGCTCGGCATCGTGGCCGAGGGCGCGCAGGACCGGCGTCCCTGGTTCAACCACGGCGCCTGGCCCGCGGAGTACCAGCCACTGCGGCGCGGGGCGGCCGCCACGGCCGTGACGCCGCTGCCGGTCCAGGACTATCCCTTCGTTCGGGTCGAAGGCGACGGCGTCCACGAAATTCCGGTCGGGCCGGTGCATGCCGGCACCATCGAGCCGGGCCATTTCCGCTTTTCGGTGGTCGGCGAGAAGGTGCTGCGGCTCGAGCAGCGCCTTGGCTACACGCACAAGGGCATCGAGCAGCGCTTCATCGGCCTGCCCGCGCTGGAAGGGCACCGGCTCGCGGGCCGGGTCTCGGGTGATTCGACGGTCGGTTTCGCCTGGGCTTACTGCATGGCCGTCGAAGGCGCGCTCGGCGTGGCCGTCCCCCAGCGCGCGCAGTGGTTGCGCGCCCTGCTGCTCGAGCGCGAGCGCGTGGCCAACCACCTGGGCGACCTCGGCGCGCTCGGCAACGACGCGGCGCTCGGCTTCGGGCTGGCCCAGTTCTCGCGGCTGCGCGAGGACTGGCTGCGGCTGTCCGGCGAGGTCTTCGGCCACCGGCTGACGATGGATTGCGTGGCGCCGGGGGGCGTGGCGTGCGACGTCGACGGCCCGGCCCGCGACCGGCTGCTGCGGCAGTGCGACGCGATCGAGCCGCAGGTGCGCACGATGGACAGCATCTACGAATCGCATGCCGGCCTGCAGGACCGGTTCGCCACCGCCGGCATCGTCGCGCCGACGCTCGCGGCGCAGCTGGGGCTGACCGGACTGGCGGCCCGCGCGAGTGGCCGCGTTACCGACCTGCGTTGCGACCAGCCCTGGCCGCCCTACGACGAATTGCGGGTCGTCGCCGCCGGCGAGCAGGCCGGCGACGTGGCGGCCCGCGTCGCCGTTCGCTTCCACGAAACGTTCGAATCCCTGCGCCTGATCCGGGAGCTCTGCACGCGCCTGCCGGCGGGGCCGGCCCGCGTCGACCTGGCGCCTCCGCGCGGGGCCGGCGCCGGCCGGGTCGAAGGCTGGCGCGGCGAGGTCTTCGTCGCGCTGGAACTCGCCGCCGACGGCAGCATCCTGCGCTGCCACTGCCACGACCCGTCGTGGCAGAACTGGCCCGTGCTGGAGCACGCGATCATCGGGAACATCGTTCCGGACTTCCCGCTGATCAACAAGTCCTTCAACCTCAGTTATTCCGGAGTGGACCTCTAGGCATGTGGAAGATCGTCCGCCAGATAGCACGTGCCGGCATCCCGACCGAAGCCGCGCCGGCGCCCGATCTTGCCGACGTGGGCGCTGCCACCCGCATCCGGCAGGAGATCCTCGACATCCTGGGCCAGGCGCTGGCCATCCGGCAGGTCGACGCGGGCTCGTGCAATGCCTGCGAACTCGAGATCCAGGCGCTCAACAATCCCTATTACAACCTGGAGGGGCTGGGCATCAGGTTCGTGGCCAGCCCGCGCCATGCCGACATGCTGCTGGTGACGGGTCCCGTCACGCGCAACATGGAGCAGGCGCTGCTGCGCACCTACGAAGCCGTGCCGGAGCCGAGGCTGGTGGTGGCCGTGGGCGACTGCGCCGGCTGCGGCGGCATCTTCGGCGAAAACTACGCCTCGTGTGGCGGCGTGTCGAAGATCCTGCCGGTGGACGTGACGGTGCCGGGGTGCCCGCCGCCGCCGCTGGAGATCATGCGCGGCATCCTCGCCGCCGTGCGACGGCGCCGGTAACGCTACTCGTCGTCGCCGCCGGGCAGCACGGCGCCGACGGCCTTGCCGGTCAGCTTGACGGCGCCGACACCCGCATCCACGGCCAGTCCGACGCCGGTCGCGGCCACGCCCACCACGGCACCCGTGACCATCGCGACCGCGCACCCGCCCAGCAGCGGCGTCACGAGTGCGAGCAGCGCGGCCAGTCGGACGGGGAATCGGAGAGCGGAGCGGGGACTGCGGAACATCGTGCGGCCTTCAATGGATGAGGCATTGTAGGCAGCGTGTGTAAAGCGTTACCGCACCCGCATTCCCGGCTGGGCGCCGGGCCATGCCTTCAAGACGAAGATGCCGGGATTGGCCTTCGTGTCGCCGTGGCTGGCGGACAGCACCATGCCTTCGCTCACGCCGAACTTCATCTTGCGCGGGGCGAGATTGGCCACGACGACGACGAGCTGGCCCGTGAGGTCCTCGGGCTTGTAGGCCGAGGCGATGCCGGAAAACACGTTGCGCGTGCGGCCCTCGCCGACGTCGAGCGTCAGTTGCAGCAGCTTGGTCGATCCCTCGACCGCCTTGCACTCGACGACCCTGGCGATGCGCATGTCGACCTTGCCGAATTCGTCGATCGAGATATCGCCTCCGATCGCCTCGCCGCCCGGCTCGCCGGCGCCTTGTTCGCTCCCTCCCCCTTTGGGGGAGGGCTGGGGTGGGGGCGCGGCCGCTCCGGCTTCCGCCGGCACGTCGAACAGCGCGTCGATCTGCTTGCCCTCGACCCGCTGCATCAGGTGCTTGTATTCGCCGATCTGGTGGCCTTCGCCGAGCGGCGCCGCGGCATTGCGCCAGTCCAGCGGCCCGCAGCGCAGGAAGGATTCCGCCTGCCGCGCCAGTTCGGGCAGGACCGGTTTGAGGCAGGCCGTCAGCACCTTGAACAGCTCGATGCACTCGGAGCAGACTTCGGCGGCCTCGGCGCGGCGATCTTCCTTCACCAGTTTCCACGGCGCCGCGCCGTCGAAGCGCAGGTTCACCTCGTCGGCCAGCGCCATGATTTCGCGCAGGGCCTTGCCGTATTCGCGTGTTTCGTACAACTGCGCCACGTGTTCCACCCGGGCGGCGGCATTGAAGCGGCCGAAGTCGCTGGCGGCCAGCTTGCCGCCGGGAATGAACTTCGCGGCGCGGCTGGCGATGTTGACGTACTTGCCGACCAGGTCGGCGTTGACGCGGGCGATGAAGTCGTCCGGATTGAAATCGACGTCCTCGACCTTGCCGTTGAGCTTGGCGGCGATGTAGTAGCGCAGCCACTCGGGGTTCATCCCGAGCGACAGGTATTTCAGCGGGTCGATGCCGGTGCCGCGGCTCTTGCTCATTTTCTCGCCGCTGACTGTGATGAAGCCGTGCACGTTGACCTGGCCGGGCGTCTTGCGGCCGGAGAACTGCAGCATCGCCGGCCAGAACAAGGTGTGGAAGTACACGATGTCCTTGCCGATGAAGTGCACCTGTTCCACCGACGGGTCGGCGACGAAGTCGTCGAAGCTCGCGCCGGTGCGCGAGGCCTCGTGCCAATGGTTCTTCGCCTGGCCCTTGTCGAAGTGGTTCTTCAGGCTGGCGAGGTAGCCGATCGGCGCATCGAGCCAGACGTAGAAGTACTTGCCGGGAGCCTCAGGGATGTCGATGCCGAAGTAAGGCGCATCGCGGCTGATGTCCCAGTCGGCCATGCCGGCCTCGAACCACTCGCTGGCCTTCTTCGCCACCTCGGGCTGCAATTTGCCGTCCTGCGTCCAGGCCTTGAGGAATTCCACCACCTGCGGATCCGACAGCTTGAAGAAGAAGTGCTCCGAGCTGCGCAGCTCCGGCTTCGCGCCGCTGAGCGTGGAGTACGGCTCGATCAGGTCGGTGGGCGCGTAGACGCTGCTGCACACCTCGCACGAGTCGCCGTACTGGTCCTTCGCGTGGCAGCTCGGGCACTCGCCCTTGATGTAGCGGTCCGGCAGGAACATGCCCTTGACCGGGTCGTAGAACTGCTCGATGGTGCGGGTGGCGATCAGGCCGGCCGCCTTCAGGCTGCGGTAGATGCCTTGCGCGAGCTCGGTGTTCTCCGGGCTGTCCGTGGAATGCCAGTTGTCGAACCGGACGTGGAACCCGTCCAGGTACTCCTTGCGGCCAGCCGCGATCTCCGCGACGAAGGCCTGCGGCGTCTTGCCGGCCTTTTCCGCCGCGATCATGATCGGCGCCCCGTGCGCGTCGTCGGCACCGACGAAATGCACCATGTGCCCGTGCATCCGCTGGAACCGCACCCAGATGTCGGCCTGGATGTATTCCATGATGTGCCCGATGTGGAACTTGCCGTTGGCGTAGGGCAGGGCGGTGGTGACGAAGAGCTTGCGCTGTGCGGGCATGGGGGACTTTCCGGGGAACCTGGAATTCTAGGCGACGGCTTCCGGCCGGCCGGGCGGCCCGGGTGCCCTTGGCCGGGCGGGGGCTTGGCCGGCCGGCCGAGGTGGACTCGCTACACTTGCCGCAGAGGAATACCACACCCATGTCCGCTTCCCAAGACCAGCTGCTCCAGGCCCTCTCGGGCGTCATCGATCCCAACACCGGCAAGGACTTCGTCAGCACCAAGGCGTTGAAGAACCTCCAGGTCAGCGAGGGCGGCGACGTCTCGTTCGACGTCGAGCTGGGCTACCCCGCCAAGAGCCAGATCCCGGCGCTGCGCACGGCGCTGGTCGCCGCCGCCAAGGGGGTGGCGGGCGTGAAGAACGTCTCCGCCCACATCACGAGCAGGATCACGGCCCACGCGGTGCAGCGCGGGGTGCAGCTGCTGCCGGGCGTGAAGAACATCGTCGCGGTGGCGTCGGGCAAGGGCGGCGTCGGCAAGAGCACGATGGCCGTGAACCTGGCGCTGGCGCTCGCGGCCGAAGGCGCCAGCGTCGGCGTGCTGGACGCGGACATCTACGGCCCGAGCCAGCCCATGATGCTGGGCATCGAGGGCCGGCCCGAGTCGGCCGACGGCAAGACCATGGAACCGCTCGAGAACTACGGCGTGCAGGTCATGTCGATCGGCTTCCTGGTGGCGGCCGACGAGGCGATGATCTGGCGCGGCCCGATGGCGACCCAGGCACTGGAGCAGCTGCTGCGCCAGACCAACTGGAAGGACCTCGATTACCTGGTGGTCGACATGCCTCCGGGCACCGGCGACATCCAGCTGACGCTGTCGCAGCGCGTGCCGATGACCGGGGCCGTGATCGTGACGACGCCCCAGGACATCGCGCTGCTCGACGCCCGCAAGGGCATCAAGATGTTCGAGAAGGTCGGCGTGCCGATCCTGGGCATCGTCGAGAACATGGCAGTGCACGTGTGCAGCAACTGCGGCAAGGCCGAGCACATCTTCGGCGAAGGCGGCGGCCAGCGCATGGCGACCGAGTACGGGATGGACTACCTGGGCGCCTTGCCGCTGGACATCAGGATCCGGATGCAGGCCGACGGCGGCAAGCCGACGGTGGTCGCCGAGCCCGACGGCGAGATCGCGGGCATCTACAAGGCCGTGGCCCGCCAGGTGGCAATCAAGATCGCGGCCAAGTCCAAGGACTTCTCGGCCAAGTTCCCGAGCATCAAGATTTCCAAGGAAACCTGAGGCCAGGCACGGCCGGAGCGTGGCACCGGCGTCCCAAGCCCGACAATGGCGCGTCCGGGCGCCACATTCGCGTCCTTTTGCGTGACGGCAAGGCCGGCCCCGCCCGGCCTGCTACGATTTTTTCTTTGACTCCACGAGATCATGAACGACGGTGCTCCCACGGTCCTGGGCACGGCCGATGACTTGCGCCGCGGGCTGCGGCGCGCGGGCCAGCTCAAGGGGCGCCAGCCGCAGGAAGGCGCGCTGCAGGAAGTGCGGGCGCTGATCGGCCCGCGCCCGGCCGAGGGCCACCGGCGCGACCTGCTGATCGAATACCTGCATCGCCTCAACGACGCCTGGCGTGGGCTGCACGAGCGGCACCTGGTGGCGCTGGCGCGCGAAATGAACATCCCCATGGCCGAGGTGATGGAAGTGGCGAGCTTCTACCACCACTTCGACCTGCTGCCGGGCGATGAGCCCGGCGCCGCGCTGACGGTGCGCGTGTGCGAGGGCCTGTCGTGCGAGATGGCCGGTGCGCGCGACCTGCTGGCCCGATTGCCATCCCTGGTCGGCCGCGACGTGCGGGTGGTCGCCGCGCCCTGCATCGGGCGCTGCGAGCAGGCGCCGGCCGCGCTGGTGGGGCAGGTGGCCGTACCGCAGGCGACGCCGGAGGTGGTCGCCCAGGCGGCCGCGAACGAATTGCAGCGGCCGCCGGCGCAGTGCGGCGCGGCCGGCGCTCCGGCCGGCTTCATCGGCTACCGCGAATACCGCGACGCCGGCGGCTATTCGACGGCCGCGGCCGTCGTGAACTGCGAGGACGATGCCGAGGACGTGCTGCGCGCGATGGAGCACTCCGGCTTGCGCGGGCTGGGTGGCGCCGGTTTTCCGGCCGGCCGCAAGTGGCGGATCGTGCGCGGGCAGGAGGGGCCGCGCTTCATGGCCGTCAACATCGACGAAGGCGAGCCCGGCACCTTCAAGGACCGGTTCTGGCTGGAGCGCGATCCGCACCGCTTCCTGGAAGGCATGCTGATCGCCGCGCAGGTGGTGGGCACGGAAGCCGTCTACATCTACCTGCGCGACGAGTACCACTCGTGCCGCGTGATGCTGGAATCCGAACTTGCCGCGCTGCAGGCCGACCCGCCCTGCCCGCTGCCGTACATCGAGTTGCGGCGCGGCGCCGGCGCCTACATCTGCGGCGAAGAGTCCGCGATGATCGAGAGCATCGAAGGCAAGCGCGGCGAGCCGCGGCTGCGCCCGCCGTACGTGGCGCAGGTGGGGCTGTTCGGTCGCCCAACGCTGGAACACAACTTCGAGACGCTGTTCTGGGTGCGCGACATCCTCGAGAAAGGGCCGGAATGGTTCGCCGGCGCCGGGCGCAACGGCCGCAGCGGACTGCGGTCCTTCAGCGTCAGCGGCCGCGTCGCGCAGCCGGGGGTGAAGCTGGCGCCGGCCGGCATCACGCTGCGGCAACTGGTCGACGAATACTGCGGCGGCATGGCGCCGGGCCACGAGCTGTACGCCTATCTTCCCGGGGGTGCTTCCGGCGGCATCCTGCCGGCGCGGCTGGCCGACGTGCCGCTGGACTTCGACACCTTGCAGCCGCACGGCTGCTTCATCGGATCGGCGGCGATCATCGTGCTCGGGCAGCACGACCGCGCGCGCGACGCGGCCCTGAACATGATGCGCTTCTTCGCCCACGAGAGCTGCGGCCAGTGCACGCCGTGCCGGGTCGGCACGGCCAAGGCGGCGCAGCTGATGGAGGCGCCCGGCTGGGACAACGCGACGCTGGCCGACCTGAACCAGGTGATGGCCGACGCGTCGATCTGCGGCCTCGGCCAGGCAGCGCCGAACCCGGTGCGCTGCGTGCAGGACTATTTCGCCCATGAAATCTGATCTCCCGCTCGTCGACTTCGAGCTGAACGGCGCCGCCGTGAAGGCCGTGGAGGGCGACACCATCCTGGAAGCGGCCCGCCGCGCCGGCGTAGCCATCCCGCACCTATGCCACAAGGACGGATACCGGCCGGACGGCAATTGCCGCGCCTGCGTCGTCGAGATCGCCGGCGAGCGCGTGCTGGCGCCCAGTTGCTGCCGGGCCGTGACGCCGGGCATGAAGGTGCAGTCGGACAGCGACCGCGCCCTCAAGAGCCAGCGCATGGTGCTGGAGCTGATGCTGGCAGACATGCCGGAGCAGGGCTACAAGTGGACGGACGCGCCCCTCACCCCACCCCGGCCCCTCGCTTCGCTCTCCCCAGCGGGGAGAGGGAGTGAAGAGCCCCCTCTCCCGCCTGCGGGAGAGGGTGGGGGTGAGGGTCTCCCGGGCCAGCACGGCGAATTGAGCCAATGGGCCGCGCGCCTGGGCGTCACCGCGCGCTCCGCCTTGAAGGCACTGCGCCGCGATCAGCCGGTCCCCGACCTGTCGCACCCGGCCATGGCCGTGAACCTCGACGCCTGCATCCAGTGCAAGCGCTGCGTGCGCGCCTGCCGCGAGGAGCAGGTCAACGACGTGATCGGCTATGCCCGGCGCGGCGCCGACAGCATCGTCGTGTTCGATCTCGGCGACGCCATGGGCGACAGCACCTGCGTCGCCTGCGGCGAGTGCGTGCAGGCCTGCCCCACCGGCGCCCTGATGCCCAGGACGCTGGTCGGCTCGCAGCGGGTCGACCGCGAAGTGGCGTCGGTGTGTCCTTTCTGCGGCGTCGGGTGCCTCGTCACCTACAAGGTCCGGGACGGGAAGCTCGTGGCCGTCGACGGCCGTGACGGCCCGGCCAACGGCAGCCGCCTGTGCGTCAAGGGGCGCTTCGGCTTCGATTACGCCCATCATCCGCACCGGCTCACGAAGCCGCTGATCCGCAAGTCCGGGGTCGCCAAGGACGGCAATGTCAGGCGCGACCCGGCGCGCTGGAGCGAAGTGTTCCGCGAAGCGAGCTGGGACGAGGCGCTCGATTTCGCGGCCGGCAAGCTCAGGACCTTGCGCGATGGCCACGGGCCCAAGGCGCTCGCGGGCTTCGGCTCGGCCAAGGGGACGAACGAAGAGGCCTACCTCTTCCAGAAGCTGGTGCGCACCGGCTTTGGCAGCAACAACGTCGACCATTGCACGCGCCTGTGCCATGCGTCCAGCGTCGCGGCGCTGCTCGAAGGCGTCGGCTCCGGCGCCGTGAGCAACCAGGTCAACGACATCCAGCACTCCGAGCTGATCATCGTGATCGGCTCCAACCCGACCAGCAACCATCCTGTGGCCGCGACCTGGATGAAGAACGCGGCCAGGACGGGCACGAAGATCGTCGTGGCCGATCCGCGCGCCACCGAGATCAGCCGGCACGCGTGGCGGACGCTGCAGTTCAAGGCGGACAGCGATGTCGCGCTGCTCAACGCGATGATCCACACGATCATCCAGGAGGGACTTGCCAACGAGGAGTTCATCGCGCAGCGCGCCAGCAACTATGAGGCACTGCGCGAGGGCGTTGCGCGCTTCAGCCCCGAAGCGATGGAGGGCGTGTGCGGCATTCCGGCCGCCACCATCCGCGAAGTGGCTCGCGCCTTTGCCACGGCCCGCAGCGCCATGATCCTGTGGGGCATGGGCGTCAGCCAGCATGTCCACGGCACCGACAACGCGCGCTGCCTGATCGCGCTGTGCGCCGTGGCGGGCCAGATCGGCAAGCCGGGCAGCGGCCTGCATCCGCTGCGCGGCCAGAACAACGTGCAGGGCGCGAGCGATGCCGGCCTGATCCCGATGATGTTCCCCAACTACCAGCGGGTGGACAACCACGACGCCCATGCGTGGTTCGAGCAGTTCTGGGGCACCAGGCTCGACGCGCAGCCGGGCTACACCGTGGTCGAGATCATGCACAAGGCGCTGGCGCCCCAGGGCGATCCGCACAAGGTCCGCGGCATGTACATCGCGGGCGAGAACCCGGCGATGAGCGATCCCGACCTGAACCACGCCCGCGCCGCGCTGGCGGCGCTGGAACACCTGGTGGTGCAGGACATCTTCATGACCGAGACCGCCTGGCTGGCCGACGTCGTGCTGCCGGCCACTGCCTGGCCGGAGAAGACCGGCACCGTCACCAACACCGACCGCATGCTGCAGCTGGGACGCCGGGCCATAGCCGCACCGGGCGAGGCGAAGCCGGACCTGTGGCTGATCCAGCAGATGGCGCGGCGGATGGGCCTCGCCTGGAACTATCCGGGCCCCGACGCCGGCGTCGCGGCCGTCTACGAGGAGATGCGGCAGGCGCAGCATGCCGCCATCGGCGGCATCAGCTGGGAGCGGCTGGAGCGCGAAGGCAGCGTCACCTATCCCTGCCTCGGCGAGGACGACCCCGGCCAGCCGATCGTGTTCGTCGACCGCTTCCCGACGCCGGACGGCCGGGTGAAGCTGGTGCCGGCCGGCCTCGTGCCGGCCGACGAGCAGACCGACGCCGCCTTCCCGTTCGTGCTGATCACCGGCCGGCAGCTGGAACACTGGCACACCGGCAGCATGACGCGCCGCTCGGCCGTGCTCGATGCCATCGAGCCGGTGGCGACGGCCTGCCTGTGCGGGGCGGACATCGAGGCGCTCGGCCTCGCGCCGGGCCAGCCGATCCGCGTGCGCTCGCGGCGCGGCGAAGTCGAACTGCAGGTGCGGCGCGACGACGGCACGGCGCCTGGCAGCGTGTTCATTCCGTTCGCGTACGCCGAAGCGGCGGCGAACCTGCTGACCAACGCGGCGCTCGACCCGTTCGGCAAGATCCCCGAGTTCAAGTACTGCGCCGTCGCGATCGAAGGCGTGGCCATCGCGTGAGCGCGTTTGCGTGAACGCGGCCGGCACCGCGGTCGAGAGTCCGTGCCGGCACCAGTGCTTCCCCCGAGGGCGCCCGTGGGCCCGATCAATTACAGTGCGCCGGATGACAGAGCGTCCCAGCATGGAAGTGGCGGTGATCATGCGCCGCGAGCGGCTCGCCAACCGGTGGCAGCCCTGGCGCTGGACGCTGGAAGACGTCGTGCCGCACGAGCCCTCCTTCGGCACCGGCCCGCGCCTGCTGGTGCAGGACGAGGCGGGCGAGCGCTGGCTGCATCCCGGCTTCACCGTGGAGCTGTTCCGCGATGACGCCGAAGGTTATTACCTGAACATCACCACGCCCGCGCCGTGCTGGTTCGTGATGTGGCGGATGGAGGAAGAACCGGGCCTGGCGGCCGAGCCGATTCCCCGGCCGGTGGTGGTGACGCTGAGCTACCACGACGCCGGGCGCTGGCTCGACGCGCAGGAAACCGTGGAGCAGGTGCCGGCGCCGCCCGACGTGATCGAGTGGGTCCGCGCCTTCGTCGACCAGCACTACGTGCAGGAGCCGAAGAAGCGGCGCCGGCCGCAGAGCTTTCGGGCGCTGCAGGACCGGTTCGGCAATCCGGCCTCGGTAACGACCGAAAAGAAATTCGGTGGCGGACATGAGTGACGGCTTCCTGGGCCGCTGGTCGCGCCGCAAGCTCGACGCCCGCGATGGCCGGCCCCTGCCCGAGGAGCCGCCCGAAGCTGCCGCGGCGCGAGCGCCCGTTGTGTCCGCGCTGCCGGCCGCGGCCGCGGATCCCGCGCCCGCCGCCGTCGTGGCGCAGCCCCCGGCGCCGGCTGCGGAAGTGCCGGTGCCGGCAGCCGACGAACCGCCGCCGCCGACGATGGATGACGTGCAGGCCCTCACCGCAGAGTCCGATTTCAGCCGCTTCGCGACCCGCGACGTCGCCGCCGACGTCAAGAACGCCGCCATGAAGAAGCTGTTCGCGGATCCGCGCTACAACGTCATGGACGGCATGGACGTCTACATCGACGACTATTCCCGGCCCGATCCGATGCCCGACAGCATGTTGCGCCAGCTCGCCAGCGCCTCCTTCCTGCGCCTGTTCGACGAGCCGCCCGGACCGCCGGAAGCCGGCGCGCAGCCGGGCCAGCCGAGGGATGTTGCGGATAACCACGCTGCCCGAAGCGTGGCACAGTCCACCACCGTTTCCGATGCCGCTGCCGCGCCGCCCAACGATGCCGACCCTGATCTGCGATTGCAACAAGACGATGCCCCTGCAGCCGGGGGCCCTGGGCAAGGCGCTGCGTGAGGATCTGACCCTCCACTCCAGCCTGTGCCGCCGCGAAGCCGGCGCCTTCCAGAAGGTGATCCAGGGTGGCGGCGAGGTGGTCGTGGCGTGCACCCAGGAGAAGCGCCTGTTCGCCGAGATCGGCGAGCGCACCGAGGGCGCCGTCGCCCCCGTGCGGTTCGTCAACATCCGCGAGACCGGCGGCTGGAGCCGGGATGCGGGCAAGGCGATGCCCAAGATCGCGGCGTTGCTGGCCGCGGCGCACCTGCCGGACCCGGATCCGGTGCCAACGGTGACCTACCGAAGCGCGGGCCGCCTGCTGGTGATCGGAGCGATGGAGGATGCCGAGCGCGCAGCCGCGCTCGTTGCCGACGTCCTCGACGTGACCATCTTCACGCAAGGCGGCGCCGGCGCGCAGGAGCGGCGCTACCCTGTGCTGGGCGGGCGCATCGATGCATTGCGCGGCTGGCTCGGCGCGTTCGAGCTGCAATGGACGGCCGGCAACCCGATCGACCTGGACCTGTGCACGCGCTGCAACGCGTGCGTCGTCGCCTGCCCCGAGAGCGCGATCGGCCTGGACTACCAGATCAACGCGGCGCTGTGCACCGGCCACCGCCAGTGCGTGAAGGCGTGCACGGTGGCGGGCGCCATCGACTTCGGGCGCGAGGCGCAGGCGCTCACCGAGCGCTTCGACCTCGTGCTGGACTTGCGTCCGGCCCCGGCGTTCCTCCAGCACGCACGGCCGCAAGGCTATTACCACGTGCCTGCCGCGAACTGGGCCGCGGCGGCGCTGCCGACGGTGCTCAAGCTGCGCGAGCTGGTCGGCGAATTCGAGAAGCCGAAATTCTTCGCCTACAAGCAGAAGCTGTGCGCGCACAGCCGCAACGAGAAGGTGGGCTGCAATGCCTGCATCGAGGTCTGCTCCGCGGAGGCGATCACGAGCGACGCGTCGCGCCAGCAGGTCAAGGTCAACGCCAACCTCTGCGTGGGCTGCGGCGCCTGCACCACGGTGTGCCCCACCGGCGCCATCAGCTACGCCTATCCCACGGCTGCCGCGCAAGGTCTGAAGATCCGCACGCTGCTGTCCACGTACCTGCAGGCGGGCGGCAAGGCCCCGGTGCTGTTGTTGCACAGCCAGGAAGGTGGCCAGGCGTTGGTCGAAGAGGTCGGCCGGGCCGCCCAGCTCGGCGTCGCGCAAGGCATTCCGGCCAACGTGATCCCGATGTCGGTGTGGCATACCGCGAGCCTCGGCGTCGATGTGTGGCTGAGCGCCGTGGCGATGGGTGCATCGCAGGTCGCCGTGCTGACGACTGGCGAGGAGGCGCCGCAGTACCTGGACGCGCTGCGCGAACAGATGGACGTTGCCGAGGCGGTGCTCGGCGGCCTGGGCTACGACGGCCGCCATTTCACGCTGCTGCAGGCCCGCACGCTCGGCGACCTCGACCAGGAACTGCAGCTGCTGGTACGGCAGCGTCCCGCGGCGCCGGAGCGGCCGGCGCAGTTTTCGCTCGCGCCGGAGAAGCGCGCGACGCTGGAACTCGCGCTCGACCATCTGGTGGAATACGCGCCGCTGCGGCCGGCGGTGGTGCCCATGCCGGCGCGTGGCTCGCCCTTCGGCAGCGTGCAGGTGAACAAAGACCGCTGCACCTTGTGCCTCAGCTGCGTCAGTGCCTGTCCGGCCAGCGCGGTGCAGGACAACGCGGCGCTCCCGCAATTGCGCTTCATCGAGAAGAACTGCGTCCAGTGCGGCCTGTGCGCCCGGACCTGCCCGGAGCAGGCGATCACGCTCGAGCCGCGGCTGCTGCTGGCGCGCGAGCGGCGCGAGGCCCGCGTGCTCAACGAAGCGCAGCCCTACGCCTGCGTGCGCTGCGGCAAGCCCTTCGGCACGCTTAAGGCGATCGAGGCGATGCTGGCGCGCCTGGGCGGCCATCCCATGTTCCAGGGGGCCGCCGCCGAGCGGCTCAAGATGTGCGGCGACTGCCGGGTGATCGACATCTACTCCGCGACCGACGAAGTGAAGATCACGGATCTCTAACCTAGATGAATACCTTGGGGTCGGATCCCGATTCAGGACCTCGATGCCTCCGGAGCGAAACAACGATGTACGAAATCGGGCTCTGACCCCGACACCTCGTGAGACCTTGGGGTCAGATCCCGATTCAGGACGAAGATGGCTCCGAAGCGTGAAAGTGGTGAACGAAATCGGGCTCTGACCCCAACACATCAATGAAATCCATTCCCGTCTCCTCCGCCCTCGACGAGGAAACCGCCCGCGCCGAGGTCTACGGCCTGCTGGCCCAGCTGTTCTATGCTCCGCCGCCGGCCGAACTGCTCGATGCGCTGCGGGTCGCGGTCACCGAGGCGCCGGTCGCCGGCGGCTTCCTGGAGGAACCGTGGCGGCAGGTCGTCGGCACCGCGCGCGAGACCGCGCCCGAGGCCGTGGCTGGGGAATACGCTGCCTTGTTCGGCGGGGTCGGCAAGCCCGAGGTCTACCTGTTCGCTTCGCACTACCTCAGCGGCTTCCTCAACGACAAGTCGCTCGCGCGGCTGCGCTCGGACCTGGCCGCGCTGGGCCTCGGGCGCGACGAGGCGATGCCGGAGACCGAAGACCACATTGCCTACCTGTGCGAGGTGATGCGCTACCTCATCGCCGGCGATGACGTCGCCGTCAGCAATCTCACGCGCCAGCGCGAGTTCTTCGCCGCCCACCTGCAGCCGTGGGTGAACGAACTGTGCGACGCGATCGAAGCTCATCCGAAAGCGAATTTCTATCGCGCGCTCGCGGGGTTTGCCCGCGCGTTCGCCAGCGTCGAGGCGCAGGCGTTCGACATGCTGGAATAGGGTTTTCCAAGGCGCGGCACACTGCAGAAGGCGGCGAACCTTGCACAAAGCTGTCTGCGGGGTTTCCATCATTGCACTGAACAGGTGCGCGGATTACATTCCAGCCGCGCATCCGGAATGCGCCACGAAGACAGGGAGACAGACGATGAAGCAGCCGAAGAGCCTCGTGTCACGCAGGACCTTGTTCGCCGGAGCCGGCACCGCCGGTGCGGTCGCCGCCGCGGCGACCCTGCTTCCGGGCATCACCCCCCAGGCCGAGCCTGCGCCGCAGGCCAAGGAGCCGCCGGCGCGCGGCGGCGGCTACCACGTGACCGATCACGTCAAGCGCTACTACCAGTCCACGCTCGTCTGACTCCCGCCCGCGGGCAGTCCATGCGTTTCCACGCTTCACATCGTTCCGGCGCTCGCTGCGACGCGCCCGGGCAGGAGTCGTCATCATGTTGCTGACCAAGAAGAACGGTTCGATCAACGCGGCGGGCCGGTCCCCGTTCGTCCACAGCCTCCAGCGCGGCCTGTCGCAGGCGCTGCCCACGATGGACCGGCGCGGCTTTCTGCGCCGGTCGGGCCTGGGCGTGGGGGTCGGCATCGCCGCCTCGTCGCTCGCGCTGGTGAAGAAGGCGCAGGCCGTCGAAGGCCGCGCGCCCGCCATCGGCCAGGGCAAGATCGAGGTCAAGCGTACCGTGTGCACCCACTGCTCGGTGGGCTGCGCGATCGACGCCGTGGTGGAAAACGGCGTCTGGGTGCGGCAGGAGCCGGTGTTCGACTCGCCGCTGAACCTCGGCGCGCATTGCGCCAAGGGCGCCGCGATCCGCGAGCATGGCCACGGCGAGTTCCGCCTGCGCTATCCGATGAAGCTGGTGAACGGCAAGTACCAGCGCATCAGCTGGGACCAGGCCTACGACGAGATCGCCGCCAAGATGCTCGAGCTGCGCAAGGCGAGCGGCCCGGATTCGGTCTACTGGATCGGCTCGTCGAAGCACAGCAACGAGCAGTCGTACCTGATGCGCAAGTTCGTCAGCCTGTGGGGCAGCAACAACTGCGACCACCAGGCGCGCATCTGCCACTCGACGACGGTGGCCGGCGTGGCGAACACCTGGGGCTACGGCGCCATGACCAACTCGTACAACGACATGCAGAACAGCAAGTGCGCGTTGTACATCGGCTCGAACGCCGCCGAGGCGCACCCGGTCTCCATGCTGCACATGCTGCACGCCAAGGAGCGGGGCACCAAGATGATCGTGTGCGACCCGCGCTTCACGCGCACGGCCGCCAAGGCGGACCACTACATCCGCTTCCGCTCCGGCACCGACATCCCGGTGCTGTTCGGCATCCTGTATCACATCTTCAAGAACGGCTGGGAAGACAAGAAGTACATCAACGACCGCGTCTACGGCATGGACGAGGTGAAGGCCGACGTCATGGCGAAGTGGACGCCGGACAAGGTGTTCGAGGCTTCCGGCGTGCCCGAGGAGCAGATCTACAAGGCCGCCGAGATGATGGCCAAGAACCGGCCGTCCACCATCGTGTGGTGCATGGGGCAGACGCAGCATTCCATCGGGAACGCCATGGTGCGCGCGTCGTGCATCCTGCAGCTGGCGCTGGGCAACGTCGGCGTGTCGGGCGGCGGCGCCAACATCTTCCGCGGCCACGACAACGTGCAGGGCGCTACCGACATCGGCCCCAATCCGGATTCGCTGCCCGGCTACTACGGCATCCCCGAGGGTTCGTGGCGTCACTTCGCCAAGGTGTGGGGCGTCGACTACGACTGGATCAAGGGCCGCTTCGCGAGCCCGGCGATGATGAGCAAGCCGGGGATCACGGTCTCGCGCTGGATCGACGGGGTGCTGGAGAAGAACGAGCTGATCGACCAGGACCCGAACCTGCGCGCCGTCGTCTACTGGGGCCATGCGCCGAACTCGCAGTCGCGCGGGCTGGAGATGAAGCGGGCGATGGACAAGCTGGACCTGCTGGTCGTGATCGACCCGTACCCGTCCGCCACGGCGGCGATGGCGGCGATGCCGGGCAAGCCGGAGGACCTGAACCCCAACCGCGCCGTCTACCTGCTGCCGGCCGCGACGCAGTTCGAGACCAGTGGGTCGGTTACGGCGTCGAACCGGTCGATCCAGTGGCGCGAGAAGGTGATCGAGCCGCTGTGGGAGAGCCGCAGCGACCAGATGATCATGCACCAGCTGGCGGAGAAGCTGGGCTTCGGCAAGGAACTGTCGAAGAACTTCAAGATGCAGAAGGTCAAGGGCATGGACGAGCCCATGCCCGAGGAGATCCTGCGCGAGGTGAACCGCAGCGTGTGGACCATCGGCTACACCGGGCAGAGCCCCGAGCGGCTGAAGGCTCACATGCGCAACATGGGTGCGTTCGACGTGAAGACGCTCAAGGCCAAGGGCAACGTCAAGGACGCGCAGACCGGCTACGACCTGACCGGCGACTATTTCGGGCTGCCCTGGCCGTGCTTCGGCACGCCGGAGCTCAAGCATCCCGGCTCGCCGAACCTGTACGACACCAGCAAGCACGTGATGGACGGCGGCGGGAACTTCCGCGCCAACTTCGGCGTGGAGCGCAACGGCAAGAACCTGCTGGCGGAGGACGGCTCCGCGTCGCTGGGGGCCGACATCCAGACCGGCTATCCCGAATTCGACCATGTGCTGCTCAAGAAGCTGGGCTGGTGGGACGAGCTCACCGACGCGGAGAAGGCCGCGGCCGAAGGCAAGAACTGGAAGACCGATTCGTCGGGCGGCATCATCCGCGTGGCCATGAAGAACCACGGGTGCCACGTCTTCGGCAACGCGAAGGCCCGCGCCGTGGTCTGGAACTTCCCCGACGGCGTGCCGCAGCACCGCGAGCCGATCTACAGCACGCGCCCGGACCTGGTCGCCAAGTACCCCACGCACGACGACAAGAAGGCGTTCTGGCGGCTGCCGACGCTGTACAAGACGCTGCAGCAGAAGAACCTCACGGACAAGGTGCACGAGAAGTTCCCGCTGATCCTGAGCTCGGGCCGGCTGACCGAATACGAAGGCGGCGGCGACGAGACGCGCTCGAATCCGTGGCTCGCCGAACTGCAGCAGGAAGCCTTCGTGGAGATCAACCCGAAGGCGGCCGCCGAACGCGGCATCCGCAACGGCGACCGCGTCTGGCTGATGACGCCGACGGGCGCGCGGCTGAACGTGCAGGCGCTGGTGACCGAGCGCGTCGGGCCGGACACGTGCTGGATGCCGTTCCACTTCGCCGGGCGCTGGCAGGGCACCGACATGCTGCCGTACTACCCGAGCGGGGCCGCGCCGGTGGTGCGCGGCGAGGCCGTGAACACCGCGACGACCTACGGCTATGACAGCGTCACCATGATGCAGGAAACCAAGACGACGATCTGCAACGTCGAGAAGGTCACGGCATGAGCACGGCAGGACAGACAGCGCAACAGCTGAATCGGGAGGCTTGACATGGCACGAATGAAATTTGTCTGCGATTCCGAGCGCTGCATCGAATGCAACAGCTGCGTGACCGCCTGCAAGAACGAGCACGAGGTGCCGTGGGGCGTCAACCGCCGCCGCGTCGTCACGCTCAACGACGGCGTCCCGGGCGAGCGGTCGATCTCGGTGGCGTGCATGCACTGCTCGGACGCGCCGTGCATGGCCGTGTGCCCGGTGAACTGCTTCTACCGCACCGACGAAGGCGTGGTGCTGCACGACAAGGACGTGTGCATCGGCTGCGGCTACTGCAGCTATGCCTGTCCGTTCGGCGCACCGCAGTTCCCGGCGTCGGGCACGTTCGGCGTGCGCGGCAAGATGGACAAGTGCACGTTCTGCGCCGGCGGGCCCGAGGCCAACGGCTCGCAGGCGGAGTTCGAGAAGTACGGGCGCAACCGCCTGGCCGAAGGCAAGCTGCCGGCGTGCGCCGAGATGTGCTCGACCAAGGCGCTGCTCGGCGGCGACGGCGACGTCGTGGCGGACATCTTCCGCAACCGGGTGATCACGCGTGGCAAGGGTGCCGAAGCCTGGGGCTGGGGCACGGCCTACGGTTCCAAGCAGGCGGGCCAGCCGCCGGGAGGCAAGTCATGAAACCGCGCATCACCATCATCTTCCTGGCGGCCGGGCTGGCCGCGCTGGCCGGCTGCACGGAAAAGCCGCAGACGCTCGAAAGCGGCGTGAAGGTCGATAGCGCCGCGTTCCAGGGTACCGGCTATCCGTTCGCGGCTGCCGGCTGGAAGCAGGGCGAGAAGGCGAGCTGGGAGCAGCAGCTGAAAACCCGCACGGTGAACGGGCAGAACGAATACACCAAGGTCAGGTGAGGAAGGCCGCCATGTTGCGATCACTGCTGCTGGGATCCCTGCTGGCGCTCAGCCTCGCGGCCGTGGCGCAGACCAAGGCGCCCGACGACCCGGCGCCGGCGGGCGCCGGCGTGCCGTCCCAGGGCGGCATCCAGGGCCAGAACATCTTCGACGTGAAGCCCGAGGTCAAGCCCGACGCCAGCTCCGACCCGGACTACATGAAGCAGAACAACGCCCAACGCAACCGCGTCCAGCCGGGCAACAACGCGCCGATGTGGCGCGGCGTCGCCGGCGGCATCGAGGGCTACTCCAGCCTGCCCAGGTCGCAGGCGCCGGAGGCCGGCGTCCTGATCCAGGGGCCGGTGCAGTATCCAGGGTCGCGCCTGACCACGGCCGGCGAAGCCTGGCGGCAGGTCCGCAACAACTGGATCATTCCCTACGGCGGCGCGCTGTTCCTCATCGTCCTGGGCGCGCTGGCGCTGCTGTTCCTCGCGCGCGGGCCCATCGGGCACAGCGACACCGAGGCCGGCGGCGCGCGCATCGAGCGGTTCACCGCCTTCGAGCGTTCGGCGCACTGGGCCAACGCGATCGCGTTCGTGATCCTGGCCGTTTCCGGCCTGGTCATGGCCTTCGGGAAATTCTTCATGCTGCCGGTGCTCGGGCTGACCTTGTACGGCTGGCTGACGTACCTGCTGAAGAACCTGCACAACTTCGCCGGGCCGGTATTCGCCGTCTCGCTGGTGATCATCATCGTCGCCTTCGTGCGCGACAACCTGCCCCAGCGCGGCGACCTGAAATGGCTGCTGAAGATGGGCGGGACGTTGAGCAAGAACGGCCAGGAACTGCCGTCGCACCGGTTCAATGCCGGCGAGAAGGTGGTCTTCTGGCTCGGCACGTTCCTGTTCGGCATCATCGCGGTGGGCTCCGGCCTGGTCATGGACCACCTGATTCCCGGCGTTGTCTACGACCGCCAGACCATGCAGGTGACCCACATGGTGCATTCGATCGCGGCCGTCCTGATGATGTCCGTGCTGGCGCTGCACATCTACCTGGGAACCGTCGGCGTGCGCGGCGCCTACCGCGCGATGCGCAACGGCTATGTGGGCGACGAATGGGCGCGCGAGCATCACGCGTACTGGTACGAAGACATCCAGGCCGGGCGCGTGCCCGCGCAGCGCAGCCGCCCCGCCGGCGGTGCACCCGAAGACATCAAGAACGTTCGCCCGGCGTGAAGCGGGCGGGAGACACAGCGATGAAACGAGTTCTGCTTCCGGTGACCCTGGCCATCGCCTGCGGCGTCGTGGCCGCCAAGCTGCCGCCGCCCGACGACGCCACCAAGGCCAAGGCCGCCGAAACGGCCGCCAAGGCCGCATGGCAGGCGAAGGTCGACGGTTTCCTGCTGTGCAAGTCGCAGGACCGGGTCGCGGCGCTCTACAAGGCCAACGCCGGGAAGCAGGCGAAGCCGGCGCCGGCGGGCACGGCCATGCCGGTCGCGGCCCCCGCGGCGCCGCAGGCGGGCGCCAGCGGCGCAGCGGCACCGGCCGCGGGTGCCAGCGCCGCGGGGACCCCGGTTGCGGCCACTCCGCCGCCGCCGTGCCAGGACCCGGGGCCGTTCGCGTACAACCCGCCGGAGCAAAAGCCGCTGGAGACGGCGGGTGCCCATTCGCCCAGCGGGACCGCGGCCTCGCCGCCCAGCGTGAAGCCGCACTCGGGGCAGATGCCGGCGCCCACGGCGCCGCAGAAGAAGCCCTGAACACCGCCGGGGCGTGATCCTTCGGGGGCCGGGCGGGGCAGCGCCGGCCCTTTTGCTGTAGCCTTGGGCGTTCCGTTTGTCCAAGAGCGCCCGCGCCCGACCCCCACCTTGCCTGCACCGATGGCCCTGCCTGAACTCACCTCTGCCCGTGCGCCGCTGACGCGTGAGATCGAGACGGTGAACGAGCGCGGCGAGCGCGCCCGCATCCCGATTCCGGCCGAGCGCCCGCTGACGCTGTACGTCGACAAGCGCGAACTGGTGACCCTGATGACGCTCGGCGCGCACCCGGAATGGCTGGTGCTCGGCTACCTGCGCAACCAGCGCTTCGTGCCCGCGCTGGCCGACATCCGCTCGGTCACGGTCGACTGGGACGTGGGCGCGGCCGCCGTGAAGACGCGGGCCGGCATCGCCAGGCTCAAGGAGCGCACCGCCCGCCGCGTCGTGACCACCGGCTGCGGGCAGGGCAGCGTGTTCGGTGGCCTCATGGACGAAATCGAATCGATCGCGCTGCCCGAGGCCGCCATGACGCAGGCCCAGCTCTACGGCATCGTCAATGCGATCCGGCTGCAGGAAAGCACGTACAAGTCGGCCGGCTCCGTGCACGGCTGCGCGTTGTTCCGCGGCGAGCAGATGCTGCTGTTCGTCGAGGACGTGGGCCGCCACAACGCGATCGACACCATCGCGGGCTGGCTGTGGCTGCAGCAGCACGACCCGGCCAGCCCGCTGGCCGGCGCCGACCCGGCATCCTTCGTGTTCTACACGACCGGGCGCCTCACGAGCGAGATGGTGATCAAGTCGGCCCAGATGGGCGTGCCGATCGTCATCTCCCGCAGCGGCATCACGCAGATGGGGCACGAGATCGCGGAGCGCCTGGGCCTGTGCGCGATCGGGCGTGCGACCAACAAGCATTTCCTGTGCTACACGGCCGCGCAGCGGCTGGTGCTGCAGCCGGAACTGGCCGGGCCCGCGCCGCTGCGCGCCGTCGCGTGATGACGTCGGCCTGGGGGCTCGGCTGGCGCACGCTGTGGCGCGACCTGCGCGCCGGCGAACTGCGCCTGCTGCTGGTCGCCGTCGTGCTGGCCGTCGCGGCGCTCACCGCCGTCGGCTTCTTCGCCGACCGGCTCAAGGGCGGCCTGGCGCGCGACGCCCGGCAACTGCTCGGCGGCGATGCAGTGGTCGCCAGCGACAACCCGACGCCGCCCGCCTTCGTGGACAAGGCGAGGTCGCTGGGGCTGGCCGGCATCTCGACCCTCAACTTCCCGACGATGGCGCGCGCGCCCGACGCCCAGGGCGGCGCCAGCAAACTGGTGGCGCTGAAGGCGGTGCCGGCGGGCTATCCCTTGCGCGGCAACCTGCAGACCGCCCCGGCACCGGAGGCGAAGGCAAGCAGCACCCGCGACGTTCCGGCGCCGGGCGAGGCCTGGGTCGATCGCTCGCTGCTCGAATTGCTGGGCCTGAAGACCGGCGACCCGCTGCTGCTCGGCGACATCCGCCTGCGCATCGCCCGCGTGATCGTGCTGGAGCCCGATCGCGGCACCGGGTTCGTGAATTTCGCGCCGCGGGTGATGATCAACGAGGCGGACCTGCCGGCCAGCAACCTCGTCCAGCCGGCCAGCCGCGTGTCCTGGCGGTTCGCCGTCGCCGGCAGCGACGCCCAGGTGGCACGCTTCGTCGCGTGGGCCGCCGAGGAGGTAAAGAGTCCGACGGTGCGCGGCGTGCGCGTCGAGTCGCTCGAGGGCGGCCGGCCGGAGATGAAGCAGACGCTCGAGCGCGCCGAGAAATTCCTGAATCTCGTCGCGTTGCTGGCCGCGCTGCTGAGCGCCGTGGCCGTCGCGCTGGCAGCCCGCGGCTTTGCCGCCGCCCATCTCGACGATTGCGCCATGCTCCGGGTGCTCGGCCAGAGCCAGCGCACCATCGCGTTCGCCTACACCTTCGAATTCGCTCTCGTCGGCATCGTCGGCAGCCTGGTGGGCGTGGCGATCGGCTACGGCGTGCACTTCGTCTTCGTGCTGCTGCTGGCGGGCCTGGTGGAGACCGCCTTGCCGGCGGCCGGCTGGTGGCCGGTCGGCTTCGGTCTCGGCATGGGCCTCACGCTGCTGTTTGCCTTCGGCCTGCCGCCCGTGCTGCAGCTCGCGCAGGTGCCGCCGCTGCGCGTCATCCGGCGCGACGTCGGCAACCTCAAGCCGGCGTCGGCCGCCGTGCTGGGCGTGGGCATCGCCGGCTTCGCGGCCCTGCTGCTGGCGGCGAGTAGCGACCTCTGGCTGGGTGCGATCGCGGTCGGCGGATTCGGCGCCGCCGTCGTCGTGTTTGCCGGCCTGAGCTGGGTGGCGGTGAAGGTGCTGCGGCGGGTCGTGAACGAGAACACCGCGCCGCGCTGGCTGGTGCTGGCCGTGCGCCAGATCTCCGCCCGCCCCGCCTACGCGGTGGTGCAGGTGAGCGCGCTGGCGGTGGGCCTGCTGGCGCTGGTGCTGCTGGTGCTGCTGCGCACGGACCTGATCGCGAGCTGGCAGAAGGCGACGCCGCCCGACGCACCGAACCGCTTCGTCATCAACGTGATGCCGGAACAGAGCGATGCCTTCCAGCGCACGCTGCGCGAGGCCGGCGTGCGTCAGTTCGACTGGTATCCGATGATCCGCGGGCGCCTCGTGGCCGTGAACGGGCGTCCCGTTTCGCCGGACGACTACGTGGAGAACCGCGCGCAGCGCCTGGTGGACCGCGAATTCAATCTGTCGCATAGCGCCGCACCGCCGCCGCACAACGAAGTGGTCGCCGGCCAGTGGCGGCCCGAGGAGCGGGGCGCGGTCAGCGTCGAGGAAGGCATCGCCAAGACCCTGGGGCTCAAGCTCGGGGATACCTTGCGCTTCGACATCGGCGGCATGCAGCTGGACTCGAGGATCACCTCGCTGCGCAAGGTGGACTGGGGCTCGATGCGCGCCAACTTCTTCGTGATGTATCCGGTCGGCGAGATGCCCGAGGTGCCGGTCACCTACATGGGAGCGTTCCGCGCGCCCGAGCGCCAGGGCTTCGACAACCAGCTGGTGCGCGCCTTCCCGAACATCACCAACGTGGACATGACCAGCACCATCAACCAGGTGCAGGGCGTGCTGGACAAGGTGATCCGGGCCGTGGAGTTCCTGTTCGGGTTCACGCTGGCGGCGGGCGTCGTGGTGCTGTTCGCGGCCGTCACGGCCACGCGCGAGGAGCGGGCGCGCGAGTTCGCCATCATGCGCGCCGTCGGCGCCGGCAGCGCGCTGCTGCGGCAGGTGCAGCGGGCGGAGCTGATCGGGGTCGGCCTGCTGGCCGGCTTGCTCGCCAGCCTCGTGGCGAGCGCCGTGGGTTGGGGCCTCGCACGGTATGCGTTCGGCTTCGACTGGACGGCTTCGCCGTGGGTGGCCGTGATCGGCGCCCTGGCTGGCGCCGTGCTGGCGCTGGCCGCCGGGTGGTGGGGCCTGCGCGAGGTGCTGAACCGGCCCGTGGTCGAAACGCTGCGGCGGGCACCGCAGTAGGCGGGCATGGCCGTGTGCCGGTGCCCGCACCGGAATACTCCGGGGCGAGCAAGGCTGCGCGGAGATCGTGACAATCAGCGCCGATGACGATGCAGCAGGAGACCCGCACGCCGTACGAGGCGATCGGCGGGGAGGAGCAGGTGAGGGCGCTGGTCGAGCGCTTCTACGACCTGATGGAGCTCGAGCCGGGCTACGCGGCGGTGCGCGCCACCCATGGCACCGAACTGGCGCGGGCGCGCCAGAACCTCTTCTGGTTCCTCTGTGGCTGGCTCGGCGGTCCGCAGCACTACGTGGAGCGCTTCGGTCATCCGCGCCTGCGCATGCGGCACATGCCGTTCGCGATCGGCACCCGGGAGCGCGACGAATGGCTCGCCTGCATGGACCAGGCGATGGCCGACGTCGGCGTCGGGCAGGGGCTGCGCCAGCGCCTGAACGCCGCGTTCTTCCAGACAGCCGACTGGATGCGCAACACGCCGGGCTGAATCCGCCGTGCGGCCGAAGGCCGGCCCGCTTCACTCCATCCATATATAAAATGTGAGTGATATATGAGCGGCGCATTCCAACTCGGGCCCCTGGCCATCCCCTACGGCGTGCTGCTGGTGCTCGCCGCCATGGCGGCGGCGCTGGCCGTCGGCTGGCGCATCGGCAGGGAGGCGGCCGCCGAAGTGGAAGGCCTGCTGTGGCAGAGCATGGCTGCCGGCTTCGTGGCGGCGCGCCTCGCCTACGTCTGGCAGTTCCGGGAACAGTATTTCGCGTCACCGCTGGCGGTCCTGGACATCCGGGACGGCGGCTGGTCGCCGGTCGCGGGCGCCGCGGCCACGGCGCTGTTCGCGCTGGTGCGGCAATGGCGCCGTCCCCACGTCCGCGACGCGCTCTGGTCCGGGCTGGCGGCGGGCGCCATCGTGTGGGGACTGGGCGCGCTTGCCTTCTCGATCGCCGCGGGCGACCGGCAGAAGCTGCCGGCGCTCGCCCTGGTCTCGCTGAAGGGCGAGCCGGTGAACCTGTCGTCGTTCGCCGGCAAGCCGGTCGTGGTGAATCTCTGGGCCACGTGGTGCCCGCCGTGCGTGCGAGAGATGCCGGTGCTGCAGCAGGCGCAGGCCGCCCATCCGGGGGTGCATTTCGTCTTCGTCAACGTGCGCGAGCCGCGCGACCGGGTCCACGCCTGGTTGCAGTCGCGTCAGTTGCCGCTGCGCAATGTGCTGCTGGACCAGTCCGGGCAGGTCCCCGCAAAGTTCGCCGCGCCTGGCCTGCCGACCACCTTGTTCTTCGACGCCGGCGGGACGCTGGTCGCCACCCGCGTCGGCGAACTCTCGGCCGCCACGCTGCAGGAGCGGCTGCGCGGCCTGCGCTGACCGCTCAAAGAAAAAGCCGGGTCCACGGGCCCGGCTCCAGCGGTTTCCGTCCCGCGCTCTTCGCGTCTACTGCACCACCTTGGCGACCCGCAGGGCCACCCCGTCGGCGCCGAGCTTCACGGTCTGGGCTTGCGAGAGCAGGTCGCCCGGCTCCTGCTTGGCCAGCCCCGTCCTGGAGATGCGTGCCTCCACTTCGATCTCACGCACCGACGACAGCCGCGAACTGGGATCCATCGACAGCGAGTCGTCCAGCGTGAACTGCAGCGGCAGTTCGGCGGCGCGCTTGCGCAGCACCGCCAGCGGCATCCGCGTGCCCGGACGGCGGGCGATCACCATCACGACGTCGTCGGGCGAAGCTTTCGCCTTGAGCGCCGGATCGAGTTCCACTGTGCCTTTGATGTTGACGCCGGTGGGGGCCGCGGCCACCGCGCCGGCCGGCAAGCCGGCCTTCGAACGCGCATCGTTGATCGCGCCTTCGAGCATGCGCGCGTCGTCCGAGCCAGGCTGCAGCATCGCCACCAGCCGCTCCCAGGTGGCGATGGCCTGCGGGTACTTCTTCTGCTCGAAGTCCGCCGTGCCCTTGAGCCACAGCGACATCGGATGGTTGGGGTCGACCCGCAATGCCTTGTCGATGAGTTCGGTCGGCTTGCCGGCCAGCGTGCCCGCGTTGCTCGCCACCACGTCGGCGTAACTGGCGAGCATCTCGGGATCGTCGTCGATGAAGGAGCCAGCCCGCTCGAAGGCCTTCTGCGCGTCGGCCGGGCGGCCGATCGCCTTGTACGAGCGCGCCAGCATGGCCCAGCCCTTGCTGTTGCCGGGCTCCTGCTCCATCTTCTGGGCCAGGGCCGCCACCATCTGCTCGAGCTGCTCCGGACTGGTGATCTGGCCATGACCGGCGCCGGCCGCCTGCGTGGCCAGCGGATCCATCGCCGCCGGCGTGCCGATCTGCAGATAGAGCGCGCCGGCGACGATCGGCACGGCCAGCGCCAGGCCGATCATCGTCTTGCGCGGCGCGCCGACGACGGTGGACTGCTGGTCCGCCACGTCGGTGTCTTCCAGCACGCGCCGCTGCAGTTCGGCCTTCGCCTGCGCGTAGTCGGCCTGGCTCAACGTGCCTTCGCCCAGGTCCTGCTCCAGCTTCGCGAACTGCTCGCGGTAGATGGCGGCGTTGAGCTGGGCGCGCGAGCTCTGGCCCGGCGCGAGCCGGCCGAAGTAGGGCCGCATCAGCAGCACCAGCACGATGGCGACCGCGGCCGCGGCGGCCGCGATGAATGCGGTCATTTCGGTTCTCCCTTGAGCAGCGCCTCCGCGCGACGCTCGTCTTCCTGGCTCAGTTGCACCTCGCCCGCCACAGCGCGGTTGCGCCGCCGCAGGTAGACCAGCAGCACCACCACGGCCACCACCATGAACAGGAACGGCCCGCCCCACAGCAGGTACGTCATGGGGCTGATGCGCGGGCGGTACAGCACGAAGTCGCCGTAGCGGCTCACCATGAATTCGCGGATCTCCGCGTCCGTCTTGCCCTGCTTGATCAGCGTGCGCAGTTCGCGGCGCAGGTCCATCGCCAGTTCCGCGCGCGAGCCGGCCAGCGACTCGTTCTGGCAGACCAGGCAGCGCATCTCCTCGGAGATGGCCAGCAGGCGCGCTTCGACCACGGGATCCTCGGCCAGCGGCGCGGCTTCCTTGGCCCCGGCGCCCGCGAACGCGAGCGCCAGCAGCAACAGTGTCAACAGGCGTTTCATTGGCTCTTGAGTTTCTCGATGATCGGCAGGATCGTCTTGTCCAGCGCTTCCGCCGTCACGGGGCCGATGTGCTTGTAGCGGATGATCCCGTTCTGGTCGATGACGAAGGTTTCCGGCACGCCGTAGACGCCCCAGTCGATGCCGACCCGGCCGTCGACGTCCATGGCCGAGAAGTCGTACGGATCGCCGTTCTGCGCCAGGAACTTCAGCGCGTCGGGGCGCTTGTCCTTGTAGTCCAGCCCGATCACCGGCACGATGTCGCGCCGCTTCAGGTCCATCAGCACCGGATGCTCCACCTTGCAGGCCACGCACCACGAGGCCCAGACGTTGAGCATCCAGACCTTGCCCTTCATGTCGGCCGGCGAGAAGTTCTTGTCCGCCAGCACCAGCTGCTGCACGTTGAACGCCGGGGCCGGCTTCTCGATCAACGGCGACGGAATCTCGCGCGGGTCGCGCTGCAGGCCCACGGCCAGGAAGCCGACCAGCACCACGAACAGCGCCAGCGGAATCAGGAAGCGCGCCTTCATGCCGCCGCCCCGCGCAGGTTGGCGTCGGCCGCCGCCGCCGCCGATTTCACCTTCAGCCGGTAGCGCCGGTCCATCACGGCCATCAGGCCGCCCAGCGCCATCAGCAGGCAGCCGCCCCAGATCCAGTTGACGAACGGCTTGTAGTACACGCGCACCGCCCAGGCCTTGCCCTCCAGCGGCTCGCCGAGCGAGACGTAGACGTCGCGGGTGACGCCGGGGTCGATCGCCGCCTCGGTCATCGGCATGCCGGACGACGCGTAATTGCGCTTCTCGGGGAACAGCGCGCGCAGCGGCTTGCCGTTCCTGCTCACCTGGAACTCGCCGCGCGCAGCGCGGTAATTGGGGCCCTGCACGTCGCGCACGCCCATGAACTTGAATTCGTGGCCGCCGACCGTGGCGACGTCGCCCGGCTCCATGCGCACGTCCTTTTCTTCCTGGTAGCCGCCGACGAGGGTGACGCCGACCACGAACACGGCAACGCCCAGGTGCCCCAGGTGCATGCCCCAGAAGGACGCCGGCGGCATTCCGGATTTCAGGCGCTTGGCGACCTGCATGAAGGTGGAGGCGCCGATCCAGCCGGCCAGCAACATGCCGACGCCGGTGAGGACGGTCCAGCCGCCCAGCAGCAGCGGGACGACCACGCCGCAGGCGACGCCGAACGCGGCCGGCCCCCACAGCTTGCCGGCCATCTCGCGGAACTCGGCGTTCTTCCAGCGCGCCAGCGGCACCGCGGCCATCAGCAGCAGCACCGGCGCCATCACCGGCACGAACACGGCGTTGAAGTAGGGCGGGCCGACCGAAATCTTGCCAAGGCCCAGTGCGTCCACCAGCAACGGGTACAGCGTGCCCAGCAGCACCGAGCCGGCGGCCACCACCAGCAGCACGTTGCCCACCAGCAGCAGCGACTCGCGCGAGAACAGGCCGAACGCGCCGCCCAGGCCGACCTTCGGCGCGCGCCAGGCGAACAGCGTCAGCGAGGCGCCGATCACGATCACCAGCAGCGCGAGGATGAAGATGCCGCGCTTGGGATCGGTCGCGAACGCATGGACGGAGGTCAGCACGCCGGAACGCACCAGGAACGTGCCGAGCAGCGAGAGCGAGAACGCGCCGATCGCCAGCAGGACGGTCCAGTTGCGGAAACTCCCGCGCTTTTCGGTCACGGCCAGCGAGTGCAACAGCGCCGTGCCGATCAGCCACGGCATGAAGGAAGCGTTCTCCACCGGGTCCCAGAACCACCAGCCGCCCCAGCCCAGTTCGTAATAGGCCCACCAGGAACCCAGCGCGATGCCCAGGGTCAGGAACAGCCAGGCGGTGGTCGTCCACGGCCGCGACCAGCGCGCCCAGGCGGCGTCGAGCCGGCCGGAGAGCAGGGCGGCGATGGCAAAGGCGAAAGCCACCGAGAAGCCGACGTAGCCCATGTAGAGCAGCGGTGGATGGAAGATCAGGCCCGGGTCCTGCAGCAGCGGGTTGAGGTCACGGCCCTCCTGAGCGGCGGGGATCAGCCGGTCGAACGGGTTGGACGTCAGCAGGACGAACAGCAGCAGCCCGGTGGTGACCAGTCCCAGCACCCCAAGCACCCGCGCCACCATCGCTTCGTCGAGCGTGCGCGAGCGCTGCGCCACGGCGACGGTCCAGCCGGCCAGCATGAAGACCCACAGCAGCAGCGAGCCCTCGTGCCCGCCCCACACCGCGGCGATCCGGTACGGCGTGGGCAGCAGCGAGTTGGAATGCCCGGCCACATACGCCACCGAGAAGTCGTTGACGTAGAAGCTCCAGGTCAGCGCCGCCATGGCGGCGGCGATCAGCAGGAACATCGCCTGCGCCGCCGGGCGCGCGAGGACGAGCCATTCGCGCCGTCCGCGGTGGGCGCCGACCAGCGGCAAGGTGCCCAGCACGATGGCCACGCACAGGGACAGGATGAGGGCGAAATGCCCGAGCTCTGGGATCACTTGGCCGCCCCTTGCACCGGTTGGGCGTTCTGCGCCCGCTGGGCCTGGTCGACGGCGTGCTGCGCCGCCGGCGGCATGTAGTTCTCGTCGTGCTTGGCCAGCACCTCGGTCGCGGCGAACTGGCCGCCCTGGAATCGGCCCTGCACCACCGCGCCTTTGCCCTCCTTGAAGAGGTCGGGGAGGATACCGGTGTAGGCGACGGGCACTTCCTTGGCGGTGTCGGTCACGACGAAATGCACCGTCAGGTTGTCACGGCGGACCGACCCTTCCTTGACCATGCCGCCGATGCGGAACGCCGAGTCCTTCGGCGCCTTGCCCGCGGCGACCTCGCTGGGAGTCACGTACAGCGCGATGTTGCTGTTCAGCGCGTTGAGCACCAGGGCCGCCGCGATGCTGACCACCGCCACGCCACCGACGACGATGGCGCCACGTCGTTTCCACGCCTTCATTGATGATCTTCCTTGTCGAACTTGTTGGCCTGCGCGCGGCGGCGCAGGCTTTGCACGATGCTCTTCTCCCGCCGCGCCACCAGCACCGGCTCCAGGGCCATCGCGACGGCGCACATGCCGAAGCTGCCCCACACGTAGAGTCCGTAGCCGCCCATGGCGAAGAACTCCGATGCCGAACTCCAGATCATGCCTTCACCTCCGGCAACTGCTGCACCCAGTCGGTGTGCGCCTCGCGCTCCAGGATGATGGCCCGCACGCGCCGCAGCGCGACGGCGATCGAGTACATCCAGAAGCACAGCGCCATCAGGATCATCCCCGTGAACATGGTCATGGCCATGGACGGGGCCTTGGTCATGGAGACCGAGGAACCCTGGTGCAGCGTGTTCCACCACTTCACCGAGAAATAGATGATCGGCACGTTGATGGCGCCCACCAGCGCGATGATGGCGCCGGCCTTGTCGGCGCGGCGCGGGTCGTCGATCGCGGCCTGCAGGGCGATGAAGCCCAGGTACAGGAAGAACAGGATCAGCTCGGAGGTCAGCCGCGCGTCCCACACCCACCACGTGCCCCACATCGGCTTGCCCCAGAAGGCGCCGGTCCACAGCGACAGGAAGGCCATCAGCGCACCCGTGGGCGCCAGCGCCTGGGCCCACATCCCGGCCAGCCGCGTGTTCAGCGCCAGCCCGACGGCGGCCCAGCCGGCCATGACCAGGTAGATGAACATCGACAGCCAGGAAGCCGGGACGTGCACGAAGATGATCCGGTAACCCTCGCCCTGCTGGGCGTCGGTGGGCGCGACGAAGAAGCCTACCCACAGCCCGGCGATGCCGAAGGCGATGGCGAGTATCCAGAACCAGGGCTCGAGCCGCGCGGCCATGGGGTAGAAGCTGTAGGGGCTCGCGAACCTGAACCAGTGGATCACGCCCCGGTTCGGCTCGATGCGATCAGTGACGACACTCTGGCTCATTCCAATGCGATCCTCAAAGCCGCCGTGGTCGCCCACGGCGCGAAAAACAGGGCCATCACGAGCAGCGCGGCCAGCAGCGAAAGATGGCCCGCGGCGCCCAGCCCGGAGTTGTAGGCCTGCACCGCCCCGGCGCCGAAGATCAGCGCCGGCACGTACAGGGGCAGGACCAGCAGGCTCAGCAGCACGCCGCCGCCGCGCACCCCCAGCGTCAGCGCCGCGCCGATCGAGCCCACCAGCGACAGCACCGGGGTCCCGAGGAGCAGACTCAACATAAGTACTCCTAGTTCCCCTGCAGTGAGGTCGAACTGGATACCCAGGATCGGCGCCAGCACGACGAGCGGCAGCCCCGAGACCAGCCAGTGGGCGATGTTCTTTCCGCTCACCAGCAGCCCCAGCGGACTGGGCGAGAGCACCATCTGCTCCAGCGTCCCGTCGGCATGGTCGGCCGCGAACATGCGCTGCAGCCCCAGCATCGTGGCCAGCAGGGCGCCCACCCACAGGACGCCGGGCGCGATCTTGCGCAGCAGCGCGGTCTCGGGCCCGATCCCCAGCGGAAACAGGCTGGTGACGATGACGAAGAAGAAGAGCGCCGTCAGCACCTCGGTCTTGCGGCGCATGGCGAGCAGCAGGTCGCGCCGGACGACGGCCAGGATCGCCTTCACAGCTCGATCGCCTTCCCGTTGCCCAGCGGAATGGCCTGGTGGCTGGTGACCACCGCCATGCCGCCCGCGGCGAGGTGCTCGCCGACGAGCCCGCCGAGCATGTCCACGGCCCGCGTGTCGAGCGCCGTGAACGGTTCATCCAGGATCCAGAGCTTCGCCTTGCGGGTCACCAGCCGGGCGAGCAGCACCCGCCGCTTCTGGCCGGCCGACAGGAACCGCACCGGCAGGTGCTCGCGCCCCTTCAGGCCGAACCGGTGCAGCGCGGCGATGGCTTCGTCGTCGTCCAGCGTCGCGCCGTCGAGTTCCGCGGCGAGCTGCAGGTTCTCCAGCGCCGTCAGTTCCTCCTTGACCGCACCCTGGTGGCCGAGGAACAGCATGGCCTGGTGGTAGGCCTGCAGGTCCTCGCGGACCGGCTGCTCGCACCACCGGATTTCACCGGCCGCGGGGCTGGCGAGGCCGGCCAGCAGCCGCAGCAGGCTGGTCTTGCCGCAGCCGTTGCCGCCACGCACGTGCAGCCACTCGCCCGCTCCGACGGCGAGATCGAGCCCGGTGAACAAGGTGCGTTCACCGCGGACACAGGTGAGTTGGTGGGCGCTCAACATTGACGGATCGATTGTCGGGAGGCAAACAGTGGTTTCCAACAGGACGGACGCGACCCCGTTGAGGAATGTCAACCGCATCGGGATCGCCGCGGGAGGCCACGGTGCACAAGGCAATGCACGGTGGCCCTCATGGACGCGCGCTGTTGTTCTGGTGCCGGCCCGCCTCATGGGCCCGTCTGTCGGCGCGAGGGACCATGGCGCCCCCGTCAGCCAGGGGCAGCGCATTATCCCAGAGCACGCCGGCCCCCGCCCGGTCGCACTGTCGCGTTGCCGTTGACGTAGATCAACGGTGCCCCGCCACCCTGCCAAGACACTATCAACCACCCTGAGACTGGCCCGCGCGGCGGCTCGGTGACGAACATTGTGGTAAGGGCCTTGGAGGGCAAGTGACGATCGAGGTACTGATAGCCAACGAACATCCGGTCGTGCGTTTCGGCTTGAAGTTCCTCGTGGCCGGCGCGCCCGACATCGCGGTGTCCGGCGAGGCCGCCGACGGCCATGCGACGCTGGCGATGATCCGGCAGCGCGAGTGGGGACTGGTCATGCTGGATCTGTGCATGCCCGGCCGCAGCGGCCTCGAACTGATCAAGATGATCAAGGCCGAGCGCCCCCGCCTGCCCGTGCTGGTGTTCAGCCCGCAGCGCGAGGAGCTGTACGCGGTGCGGGCGATCCGCGCCGGCGCCTCCGGCTATCTCTCGCTGCGCGCCGATCCCGAGACGGTGCTCTCGGCGCTGCGGCGCGTGGCCGGCGGCCGCATGTTCGTCAGCCAGCGGGTGACCGAGCTGCTGGCGAGCCATCCGGTGCAGGACGGGGCCATGCTGCCCCACGACCGGCTCACCGACCGCGAGTACGGCATCTTCAGCCGCATCGTCAGCGGTGCCACGCTGACCGACATCGCCGACGAACTGTCGCTCAGCATCAAGACGGTCAGTACGCACAAGTCGCACATCCTCGACAAGATGACCCTCGGCGGTCAGGTCGAACTCGTGCGTTACGCTATCGAGCACAAGCTGCTCGACACTGTCCGCGAGTAGCTCATGGCGTCCCGCACCGTTCATGCCAGGGAACCTGGTCCGGCCACGGACCAGGGGCAGGCGGTGTCGGGATTCTTGGAACGGTGCGGGGCCGCCTTGTGCCCGGCGCCTTTTTTTGCAGTCAGGAAAACCAACAATGCATCACGAGGGCCACTTTGCACGCCTGCGCCGGGCCGCGGTCTCCGCGGGTCTGGTCTTCGCCTGCCTCGGACTGGGCGGACTGGCGGCGCCAGCCGCTGCCCAGTCCCCGGCGCCAGCGGTTGAGGCGAAGCTCGACAACGCAACCTGCCTGACCTGCCACGACGGCAAGAAGGGCAAGCTGGAGGTTCCGACGCCCGCGGGCAAGCCGCGGGCGCTGCACGTCGTCGACCCGCAGAAGTTCCAGGCCGGCGTGCACGCGCGGATGGAGTGCGTCGCCTGCCACACGGACATCAAGGACAACGCCGAGAAGGGCAATGTCCACGCGCGTGACCCGGCCCAGCCCCTCGCGAAAGTCGACTGCGCGTCGTGCCACCAGGATCTCTGGGACCAGACCGTCAAGCGCGGCCGGACCGAGGAGCGGCCGCGCCTGGGCGTGGTCGCCAGGAACATCGAGGCCTACCGCAAGTCGTTCCACGCGCGCCCGAACGCGGACGACAAGACGAAGCCGAACGCCTCGTGCTCCAACTGCCACGACACGCACAGCTTCAACGTCCCGGCGAAGAACACGCCCGAGTACACGCAGTTCCGCCTGGGCATCTCGGCCAACTGCGGCACCTGCCACACCGACCAGCTGGAGACCTACCAGCAGTCGGTCCATGGACAGGAGAACGCCAAGAAGATGCTGGCCGATGCGGCCGTCTGCTCGGACTGCCACACGGCGCATGCGGTGGCCGGCACCTCCAGCGACCCCTTCAAGCTCACGGTGACGGCGCAGTGCGGCGAGTGCCACACCAAGCAGTTCGAGACCTACAAGGACACGTTCCACGGCAAGGTCAGCACGCTCGGCTACGCCTACACCGCCAAGTGCTTCGACTGCCACGGCAGCCACGACATCGTCCGCGTCGACAACCCGGAATCGAAGGCGCATCCGGACAACCGGCTGGAGACCTGCCGCTCCTGCCACAACCCGAAGAAGGGCCTGCCCGACGTTTCGAAGGGCTTCGCGAGCTTCCAGCCGCACGCGGACGCGGGCGACTTCAACCGCTATCCGCAGGTGTGGGCCGCGTGGCAGCTCATGAGCGGCCTACTGATCGGCACCTTCGGGTTCTTCTGGCTGCACACGATCCTGTGGTTCTACCGGGAATGGAAGGAACGCAAGGCCCGCGGCGGCGGCCACCAGCACGTTCGCATCGACGAGGTGCCGGCGCAGCTGCACGGCAAGCAGTACCAGCGCTTCACCGCCACCTGGCGCGTCGCCCACCTGCTGTTCGCGCTGAGCCTGATGGTGCTGACCCTGACCGGCATGCCGCTGTTCTATCCCGACGTGCCATGGGCGCCCGCGATCATGAAGTTCTTCGGCGGCCCGCAGGTCACCGGCGTGATCCATCGCACCGCGGCCGTGATCTTCGCCGGCATCTTCTTCTGGCACCTGTTCTACATGCTGTTCCGCATCGGGCGCCAGTGGAAGACCTTCGAGATCTTCGGCCCCAACTCCATGGTGCCGAACCTGAAGGACCTGGAGGACATCATCGGCATGTTCCGGTGGTTCTTCGGCAAGGGCCCGCGCCCGACCTTCGACCGCTGGACGTACTGGGAGAAGTTCGACTACTGGGCGCCCTTCTGGGGGGTGACGATCATCGGCGTCAGCGGCCTGGTGATGTGGCTGCCCAGCTTCTTCGGCAGCTTCCTGCCCGGCTGGATCTTCAACGTGGCGTCGATCTTCCACGGCGAGGAGGCGTTCCTGGCGGTGGTGTTCCTCTTCACGGTGCACTTCTTCAACAACCACTTCCGCCCCGACAAGTTCCCGGTCGACGTGGTGATGTTCACGGGCAGCGTGCCGCTCGAGGAGTTCAAGAAGGAACACGCCCTGGAGTACCAGCGCCTGGTCGCCAGCGGCGAGCTGGAACGCCACCTGGTCGACGCGCCGTCGCCCACGAGGCTGAGGCTGTCGAAGCTCCTTGGCTTCACGCTGATCGCCATCGGCCTGACCCTGCTGACGCTGGTGGGCATCGGATTCTTCTTCGGAGGTTGATCGCGGACGGTCGTTAACAAGAACAGTCACGGTCCAAGCAGGATCCGCCCTGCCGCTGCCGGCACCCGCGCCCCGTGCGCAGGTGCCGGCACAGCGGTTTCGGGGCGGTGGCAACGCAACGAGGTGTTTGAATTTTTTCAAAGGAGACGCTGTATGAAGTTGCTGACCACCCTGGCCATCGGCTGCGGGCTGATGACTGCCCTGGCCGCCCAGGCCGCGCCCGACGCCGACAGCGCCCAGGCCGTGCTGAAGAAGAGCGACTGCTTCAAGTGCCACGCGGTCGACAAGAAGAAGGACGGGCCTCCGTTCAAGGAAACGGCCAAGAAGTACAAGGGCAAGGCCGACGCCGAGGACAAGCTCACCAAGCACCTCACCACCAGTCCCATGGTCGAGATCGACGGCAAGAAGGAAGAGCACCGCGCGCTCAAGACCAAGGATGCTGCCGAGATCAAGAACGTGGTGCAGTGGATCCTGTCGCTGTAGCGGCCGTTCCCTGCGCCTCGTAAGCCCGTAGCCCCGTGACCCGCGCGCGGGCGCCGCTGCATGGCGGCGCCGTGCGCCGTCACACGGCCCAGAGTCACGAGCGCCGGCGCCCGCCGCGGGCGCATGCCCGCGCGCCGAAGCCCGCGCTCCCGGAAGCGAAGGAGCGAACATGCCCCCGAGAGCACTTGCAAGGCTGGCCAGATGGGCCGCCGGAAAGCGGGCCTTCATGGTCCTGGTGGCCGGATTCTTCCTCGGGGTGGCCGGCCTCAGCGTGTTCGGCACGACCATGGTCTACACCAGCACGGAGCCGTTCTGCGCGACCAGCTGCCACGAGATGGCCAACAACTCCAACCTGGAGTACATGGGGTCGTCGCACGACCGCAACCGCACGGGCGTGCGCGCGACCTGCGTCGACTGCCACGTCCCGCACTCGCCGATCCCCCTCTACATCGCGAAGATGGGCGCGCTGAACGACCTCTGGAGCCACCACGTGACCAAGGCGGTGGATACCAAGGAAAAGTTCGATGCCCAGCGGCCGAAGATGGCGCAGCGCGTCTGGACCTACATGAAGGGCAACGACTCGCGCGAGTGCCGCCACTGCCACAACCCCGCGAACATGGACCCGGACCGCCAGTCGCCCCAGGCCGTGGCCAGGCACGCGAAGGCCAAGCGGGAGAAGCTCACCTGCGTCGACTGCCACTTCGGCATCACGCACAAGGTGCCCGAGGGCGGTCCCGGCCCGCAGGAGCTCGAGGTCGACCGCAGCCTGATCCCGCGCAGCGCGATCCTGTAGGCGCCTGCCACACGAACACGAGGAGAAGCCGAGATGCTCAAGCTTTATCGCAAGTTCCGGTCCTGGGGCGCCGGCCCCGGCAGCCTGCTGGTGCTGGTCGCCGGCCTCGCGCTTGGCGCCGTGGCGTTCGCGTCGGTCGGCTCGTTCATGGTGTACGCGAACTCGGAGGCGTTCTGTGCCGATTCGTGCCACGAGATGAAGCAGTTGCAGAAGGAGCACAAGGGCGCGGTGCACGACGTCAACCGCAGCGGCGTGCGGGCCACGTGCAACGACTGCCACGTGCCGCACGCGTACGTGCCCAACTACCTGGCGAAGCTGGGCCTGTGGGCCGACTACTGGGGCCACTTTACCGGGTCGATCGACACGCCCGAGAAGTTCGAGGCCAAGCGTTTCGAGCTGGCCCGGCGCGTGTGGGTATACATGAAGGAGAACGACTCCAGGGAGTGCCGCCACTGCCACACCACGGCCAAGATGGATCCCGACAGGCAGAGCGAGAAGGCGCTGAAGCGCCACGAAAAGGGGCGACTCGACGGGTTGACCTGCATCGAATGCCACTTCGCGATGTCGCACAAGGAGCCTGAGGGTCCCGGCCCGCAGGAGATGTTCGCGAAGGAGCCCGCGCGTCACTAGGACGGCGCGATCCCCCGATCCTCGAAAGGAATTCCCGTGCTCATCGAATGCCCCGAATGCAAGGCCAGCATCAGCGACACCGCCGCGAGTTGCCCGCGGTGCGGCGCCGTGTCGCCCGACGCCGTCCGCACGTTGCCCGTCTACGTCGCGGACCTCAACATGAAGTTCAGCACCATGTTCTGGTTCATGATCAAGGCCGCGGTGGCGGCCGTGCCGGCCGTCGTGGTGCTCTACACCGCCTCCACCGTGATCGGCGGGCTGATCACGCCGCTGCTGCGCCCGTAGCGGCGGCCGCCGTCCGTTCGCCGCCGTTCCTGGCCATTGGCCGACGGCTTCGCTCGGGTAGTGGTTTTTTCGCGTCGCGCCTCGCTCGGCCGTTGCCCTGACTCGCCTGGCCCCTCAGGGCGGCCAGGCTGTCCATGCCTGCAGCGGACCACGACTCACTGGCAGCGAACGCCCTTCGAGCGTAGCGATCGCGCCAAGGTTCCCTCCTCAGACGATTCCTAGGTGAATTTTGAAGCGGTTCCGATATCGGCGCCGGACCCCCTTCGGGAGAATCGTTGCACAGCTCGGATCATGACCCGCAGTGGGTCGGAACAGCGCGAAGAGATGGAGTGAACTCGATTCGGATTGACCGCGGCGCGCCAGCAACTGGCGGCGCGGGACAGCGGGTTCGGTCAGAGGCTTGTCGTGTTTCCATGGAGTCAGGTATGAAAAAATTTCTTGTTCGCAGCAGCGCGGCGGCGTTCGCCGCGCTGGTCCTCGCGTTGAGCGGGTGCGGCGGCGGGGGCGGCGGTGACGTCGTCACTCCACCGCCCGATGGCGGCACGCCGCCACCGCCGGCGGCGTCGGTGGCTCAGGCGCTGGCGACGGCCGGTGCGCAGGCGTCCAACGACACGTCGGTCAATTCGACCGCGTCGTTCGCCGTGCTGCAGCAGAACGGCGTTCCGGCGTTCACCATCGCCAGCCCGGCGAAGGTGAACTTTGCCGTCTTCTCCGACGGCAAGCCGGTGTCGAGCGTGGCGCTGGGCAGCGTCAGCTTCGCGATCGCGAAACTGGTGCCCGGCAGCAACGGCGACCCCGACAAGTGGGTGAGCTACGTCTATCGCACCGAGGTGGCCACGGCTACCGTGGGCCCGAACGGCGCCGCGGTGCTGCCGCAGGCGCTGCAGGCCACCACCGATCCGAAGCAGTCCGACGCGACCCTGGCCGCCGGGCAGCTGGTCTACAACCCGGACGGCTACTACACCTACACCTTCCGCACGGACCTCAAGGATCCGGCCTGGACGGCCACTTCGGGCACGACCAAGTACTCCACCAACGGGGTGGCGTTCGAGCCCAATCGCACGCACCGCGTCGCGATCCAGCTGTCGTACAAGAACGCGGCCGGCGAGCTGGTGCGCGTGAATCCGTACTTCGACTTCACGGTCGGCGCCGATGGCAAGTCGGTTGCCTCCACCGCGCGCAAGATGGTCGACATCGCCACCTGCAACAACTGCCACGACAAGCTGGCGCTGCACGGCGGCGGCCGCGTCGACACGCAGTACTGCGTGATGTGCCACAACACCGGCACGACCGACGCCAACAGCGGCAACGTGCTGACGCTGTCGACGATGGTGCACAAGATCCACGCCGGCCGGCTGCTGCACGAGCAAGGCGAGAACTACACCATCTGGGGCAACTCCAACAGCAAGCACGACTACAGCGAGGTGGGCTTCCCGCAGCCGATCCGCAACTGCGTGGCCTGCCATGACGGAGCCAACCCGAAGACGCCGCAGGGCGACAACTGGAAGAGCGTCCCGAGCAAGGAAGCCTGCCTGAGCTGCCACCAGACCGGCACGACCAGCGGCTTCTACGCCACCCACGTGACGACGCTCAAGCTGGGCGCCTCGGCCGCGGCCATCGGCAACTCCACCTGCGCCTCGTGCCACGGTCCCTCCAGCCCGCTGAGCGCCGACAAGGTGCACTGGGTCCAGGAACTGGCCAACACGGCGAACTACGAAGCGAAGATCGAGAGCGTGTCGCTGAAGAAAGCGGCCACGGCCACCGCGACGGGCCTGCTGTCGGTGAAGTACGCCATCGTCAATCCGAAGACAGGCGCGGCCTACGACCTGCGCGAAGGCTGCTCCGGCGCCGCCACGACGGACTCCGCCGGCACCTCCATCGTCGGTTGCAACACCAACTACCGTTGGGACGCGGTGTTCCCGCCGGCGGTGCCCGGCAAGCCGCAGGACAAGTTCGGCACGTTCACGGTCTACGTCGCCACGGAAACCCTGGCCGGCGTGACGCTGGACGACGTGACCGCCTCGGCCAGCTACGCTGCGTACCGCGGCGTGGCGGACGCGACGGGTCGCTACACGGCCGACGTGACGATCCCGGCCGGCTCGAAGGGCAACGCCCGCGTGATGATCATCGGCTCGGTCGCCGAACGCCGCCTGGATGCGGTCACCCGCAATCCGATCGGTGCCGTGCCGCCGACGCAGAACTCCGACCTGGCCTATGTGCCGGTGAAGAACGCGATCAAGGACGTCAACATCGCCACCGGCGCCAACTCCTCGACGCCGCGCCGCGCGATCGTCAGCAACGACAGCTGCAACAACTGCCACGCGTTCCTCGGCGTGCCGATGTCCTCGCAGACGGTCGGCTTCCACAAGGGCGTGCGCAACAACGCCGACGGCTGCGCGATCTGCCACAACGCCAACCAGGCGGGCAGCTACACGCTGATGGCGGACGGCTCGACGGCGCCCGTGGTCGGAGACAGCCTGACGTCCATCCCGAACGCGGCGACCTCGTCGTTCCTGCACGAGTCCTACCAGGCCAAGCGCTTCGTCCACGGCATCCACTACGTCGCCAAGCGCAACTATCCGTTCACGCACTGCATGAAACTCGGCGGTGAATACAACAAGGACGGCACGAGCAAGACGGCCGGTGCCCCGAGCATCGGCGTGGCAACCTGCGCCGACCAGTACCCTGGCGAGACGCTGAACTTCACGGCCGAAGTCGCCTATCCGGGCGCCCTCAAGTCCTGCTCGAACTGCCACGTGAACGACTCCTGGAAGCAGGACAAGAGCGTGCTCGGCACCGTCGTGTTCAAGCCGACCGGCAAGACCAACATGCTCGACTGGATGGTGCTCTCGCCGAAGGTGGCCACCTGCACGACCTGCCACGATGCGAAGTCGGTGCAGACGCACGTCAAGAACATCGGCGGCGGCGCGTTCGGCAACTTCACGCAGAACGACCTGTTGTACGGCGGCAAGGTGTTCGAAGCCTGCGAAGGCTGCCACGCACCGGGTACCGCACTTGGTGTCGACAAGGCGCATGCGTACAAGTGATCCCGCTCCGCGGGTGACATGAGAGGAGCCGGCCCGCGGGCCGGTTTCCTTTTGGCACGGAGCCGCCTGGGGCGGCTTCGTGCTTTTCGAAGGCTTGGTCGGTCCGATCCGGAAACCGGCGCATCCCGGAATGTTGGCGGCGCGCTACGCATCCGCCATCGCAGCTACACGGATCAGATTATTCCTAGGACAATCTTGAGCGCCTTCCGATTTCGCATCGCGGTCCGCTCCCGGAGAATCCCTTGACGGGTCCATCCCGGAGAAGTGTGGGGCCGGCAGCTGCGGCCCCGATTTGATCGGTCCGTCCGATCCAGGAGCAAAAGATGAAGAAGTGGGTTCACTGGAGTGCAGCGCTGATGTTCGCGCTTGCTATCGCGGGGTGCGGCGGCGGAGGAGGCGGCGGCGACACGCCAGTGAGCCCCACCCCGCCCAGCGGGTCGGCGGTCAGCCAGGCGATCGCCAGCGCGGCGGCCTCGGCGGCCAACGACACCGCGACCAACTCATCCGCATCCTTCGCCGTCGTGCAGCAGGCGGGCGTGCCGGCGGTCAGCGTCGCGAGCGGCGCACCCAAGGTGAATTTCGCGGTTTTTTCGAATGCGCGCGCAGTCACTGGTCTGAAGCTCGCCGACATCAGCGTCGCGATCGCCAAGCTGGTTCCAGGTACCAGCGGCAACCCTGACCAGTGGGTCAATTACATCTATCGCACGGAGAACGCCACCGCCACGGTAGGTCCGAACGGGCGCCCGGTGCTCGCGAGCGCGCGCCAGGCGACGACCGACAGCAAGCAGACCGATCCCGCCCTGGCGGCGCAGCAGCTCGTGCTGAATCCTGACGGCTACTACACATACACGTTCCGCACCGACATCAGGAACCCGGCGCAGACCAGCGGCGTCGCGTTCGAGCCTGACCGCACCCACAGGATCGCCCTGCAGCTGTCGTACACGAACGCGGCGGGCGAAGTGGTGCGGGTCAATCCGTATTACGACTTCAAGTTCGATGCCGCCGGCAATTCCGTCCCGGTGACCGACCCGTCGCAGACACGCGTCATGGCCGACGTCACGCAGTGCAACGGCTGTCACGAACGTCTCGCCATCCATGGCGGCGGGCGCGTCGATGTCCAGTACTGCGTGCTGTGCCACAACCCGGGCACGACCGACGCCAACAGCGGCAACGTGCTGACGCTGTCCACCATGGTGCACAAGATCCACGCCGGACGCCTGCTCGAGCGCGAGCTCGAGGCCGGCCGCGGCGGGGAGCGCTACGTGATCTGGGGCTACGGCAACGGCATGCACGACTACTCCGAGGTCGGCTTCCCGCAGGACCTGCGCAACTGCACCGCGTGCCACACCGGCGCCAACCCGAAGACGCCGCAGGGCGACAACTGGAAGACCCGCGTCAGCCGCGACGCCTGCCTGACCTGCCATGCCGCCAATCCGGGTTCCGACTGGTACAACACCCACTTCGTGCTCAACGGCAACCGCGACCCGAACGCAGCGGCCACCCAGATGCCCAGCAGCGCCTGCCAGGGCTGCCACGTGCCGGGCAACGCGATCTCGCCCGAGCGCGTGCACTGGAACCAGAACGAGGAAAACGGCGCGCTGTACAAGATGAACATCGAGAGCGCCGTCTACGATGCGGCGGCGCGCGCGGTCACCGTCAGGTACTTCCTGTCCAACCCGGCCAACGGCACGGCCTACAACCTGGTGACTTCCGACTGCACGGGCAGCGGCGCCACCACCGCCTGCTCCAGCAACACGAAGTTCGGCAACCTGCGCCTGTACGTCGCGTATCCGAGCATGGCCGGCCAGCCGCTCGGGGTGACCGAGTTCACGTCGTACAACAACGGCGGCAGCGGCGCCAACGTGTTCGCCTACAAGGGGACGAACGATGGCAGCAACCACTACACGATCTCGATCCCGCTGCCGGCGGATACGGCCACGCATGTCGTGCAGGGCACCGGCCGCGTCCTGACGATCGGCCAGATCAAGGAGCCGCGCCTGCAGGTGAAGGCGGCGACCGACCCGCGGCCGGAAGTCGCTCCGCGCGAGCTGATCAACGTCGTCGTGCAGAACACCTACGCCGACGTGGCCCTGACCGGCACGCTCACGCCGCGGCGCCAGGTCGTCTCCAACGAGAAGTGCAACGTCTGCCACGGCGCGCTGGGCACCACCTCCGGATCCAACACGCTGATCAATGCGTTCCACGGCGGCGCCCGCAACACCGTGGAAGCCTGCGCGCTGTGCCATGACCCGAACCGCATGTCCTCCACGGTCATGACCAATGGCCTGGCTCTGAACGAGTCCTACCAGTTCAAGCGCATGATCCACGGGATCCACGGCAACTCGAAGCGGACCTTCCCGTTCACGCACGGCAACCCGGTGCAGGGCGCCTTCAACGACGCCGGCGCCCTGACCACCGCTGGCACGTTCTTCGCCGACCAGCGCGTGACGATCAGCGGAACGTCGACGGTCGTGATCACGGCCGGCACGGCCGTGGCCGCCGGCAGCACGTTCGAGACCATCGCCGAGATGGTCACCAACGCCGCTCGCGCCCGTGGCTACACGGGGGCGGCCGTGGCGGCCGCGGAGAACTACGCGGCCGAGGTGGCCTACCCGCAGGTTGGCCTCAACTGCGATTCGTGCCACGTGAACAAGTCGTGGATGATCGACCGCGGCCAGGTCGGCTCCGTCGTGGCCAAGCCGGCCGGCGTCACCGATCCGATGCGCTGGCTGGTGGTCTCGCCGCAGGCCGCCACCTGTACCGCCTGCCACGACTCGCCCAAGGCGATCGGCCACGTCACCAGTTTCGGCAACGCCTCCTTCGGCGACCGCACCCAGGCGCAGTCGCTGCAGACGCCGGAGACGTGCCGCGACTGCCATGCCCCAGGGGTCTTCATGGGCGTGGACATCGTGCACGGGCAGAAGTAGGAAACACGGTCCGGCGCCCGGCCGGGAGGGACGGGCGCCGGCGAATCGCCTGAGAGGGCCGCTGGCCCGAGGAGATCGAATGCAAATCAAGCGAGCGATGGCGGTCATCGCCCTGGGCCTGTTCGGCCTGACCGGGATCGCAATGGGCGCGCCGCGCGACGCCGCGGCGTCGGAGGCGTGCATCGAGTGCCATGATGCGGACGACATGCCGGACATGAGCCGCAGCGCGCACGCGGTGGCCACGGACTCGCGCACGCCGACCTGCATCACCTGCCACGGGGCGAGCCCGACGCACGTGAAGAAGCCGGCGAACGTCGCGAAGCGGCCGCCGCCGGACATCATGTTCACCAAGGCCGCCCCGACCCCGGTCGGCGAACGCAACGCGGCCTGCCTGACCTGCCACCAGAAGGACTTCCGGCGCGCCATGTGGGGCGGCAGCCAGCACGAGACGGCCGACCTGGCCTGCTCGAGCTGCCACAAGATCCATGCCAACCACGACAAGATCCTCGCCAGGAAGAGCGAGGCGGAGATGTGCATCACCTGCCACAAGGAGCAGCGCACGCAGATCGCGAAGCCCTCGCACCATCCGGTGCCGGAAGGCAAGATGACCTGTTCCGACTGCCACAACGTGCACGGCTCCGCGGGCCCGAAGCTGGCCAAGCGCGACAGCATCAACGCGACCTGCTACAGCTGCCACGCCGAAAAGCGCGGCCCGTTCGTGTTCGGGCACGAGCCTGTCAACGAGGACTGCGCCATCTGCCACAACCCGCACGGCAGCACCGTACAAGGCATGTTGAAGGCGCGCGCCCCGGTCCTGTGCCAGCAGTGCCACACCCCGCACGTGGCGGGCGGCGTCGGTGCGGTGGGCGGACAGCCGGGCGTGTTCCCGCCGGCCGCTCCGGGCCAGCTTTCGTCCGCGATCGGCGCGACGAGCAGCGGCAAGAACGTGGTCAACATGTGGCAGGGACGCAGTTGCATGAACTGCCACACGCAGGTGCACGGCACGAACAACCCCTCGGCGACCAACCCGACGCCGCGGCTCTTTTTCCGCTGAGGCCGAGCATGAGCACGAAAACCCTCGTCCCCACCCTCCGGGCCCGTCCCACCCTCCTGACCCTCGCCTTGCTGGCGGCCTTCGGTTCCGCGGCTGCGCAGGACAAGGAACAGGCGCAGGTCGTCGACGGCTCCGTCAGCGCAGGCATCGGCTTCATCAACGAAGGCCGCGACGACCGTTCGCTGTATGACCAGTATCGCGGCCTGCGCCCCGGCAGCACTGTCTTCGGCGTGTTCGGTGTCGACTACTACCGACGCGACGACAAGGCCGGGACGCTCGCGCGCTTCTCCGGCAGCGATCTGCTGACCAACAATCGGGAGCTGGACGTCCTGTGGAAGCGGCAGGGCGACTGGTCGTTCTCCGCGCGCTATGGCGAACTGCGGCGATACGACCCGTTCGTCCCCGATACCGGACTGGTCGACGCCGGCTCCTTCGCGCCGCGCGTCGTTCCGTTGCCCGGCGGACCCGGCACCGGCGGCGACGTCGACCTCAAGGTCAAGCGCACCAGCCTTGGCCTCGGTTTCCAGAAGGTGATCTCCGACCGGCTGCAGTTCGATGCCAGCCTCTCGACCGAGAACAAGGAGGGCTCGCGCCTGTTCGGCATCGGCATGGCGTGCCCGACGTTCGTCGCACCGGGTTGCCGCGGCACGACGAGCGCCGAGGTCGGCTCGGCCGTGCTGATGCTGCCCGAGCCGATCGACGCCAACCACAGCCAGGCGGAAGCGCGTCTCACGTACGCGGCCCAGAGGTTCAGCCTCTCGCTTGGCTACTACGGCTCGTTCTACCGCAACAGCCTCGGCGCCCTCGTGCCTGGCGTCTCCGGCAGTCTCTACAACCCGCTCGGCGCGCTGCTGCCGGTCACGACGGGCCTGCAAGGCGTGCTGAACCAGCCCGTGGCGCTGCCGCCCGACAACCAGGCGCACCAGGTCGATCTCACGGGCGCCTACGCGTTCTCGCAGACCACGCGAGCCAATTTCAAGCTGGCCTATTCGCGCGCCACGCAGCACCAGAACTTCGCCGCCGCCGGCTTTGCCGCACCGGCAGGCGTGAGCGACCTGGGCGGCAAGGTGTCCACGACGCTGGCGCAGGTGGGCCTCAGTTCGCGCCCGCTGCCCAAGCTGTCGGTGAACGGCAGCCTGCGCTACGAGTACCGCGACGACAGCACGCCGCTGGCGCAGTACGGACTGGTCGGCACCGGCTCCTTCGCCAACGGCTTCACGAACCGCCAGTACCCCTTGTCGACGCTGCGCGGGCGCCTCGCCGCAGGCTACCAGTTCACGCCGCAGACCAAGGGCACCCTGAGCGGCACGTTCAACCAGGTCGATCGCCGCACCTTCACCGAGACCAGCGCCACCTCCGGCATCACCGCGCTGCGGCTGAAGACCGAGGAGACCGGGCTCAAGGCCGAACTGCGCCGCCGCATGACCGAGACGCTGAGCGGCGCCGTGGCGCTGGAAGGCAGCCGCCGCGATGGCTCGCACTGGCTGCGCGACGTCGGCGGCCGTGGTGTCACCGAGGAAGCCGATCCGGCCTCCGTGCTGTTCTTCCAGAACGGCGTGTTCCCGGTGAACCTCGCCGACCGCCGGCGCGAGAAGGTGCGCGTGAGCGCCGACTGGCAGCCGGCCGAGGCGCTGTCGCTGCAGGCCGGCGCCGAATTCGGCCGTGACCGCTACGACATGCCGAGCGCCTATGGCGTGCGCCGGTCCGACATGGACCAGGTCGACGTGGATGCCACTTACGCGATCAACGACAACTGGAACGTGAACGGGTTCGTCTCGCGCGGACGGCAGGAGCTCGACCAGGTCCGCCCCGGCGGCGCCTTCCTGGCCCTGGACAACACGGCGACGATGTTCGGGGTGGGCGTCACCGGGACCGTCCAGAAGCTGGAGGTGGGCGGCAATGTCAGCTGGCTGCAGGATCGCAGCAAGTACGGCCAGACGCTCGATGCGAGTGCCGACCTGGGCAGCGCGGCGCTGCTGGGCGCCACCGGCGGCTTGCCCGACATCGTGTTCCGCCAGACGCAGCTGCGCCTGTTCGCCAAGTACGCCATCGACAAGCAGTCGGCGGTGCGGCTGGACGTCGGGCACCAGCGCTCGCGCTGGACCGACTGGGCCTGGAACTACAACGGCGTTCCGTTCGTGTATTCGGATGGTACGACGCTGAACTACAAGACGCTGCAGAACGTCAGCTTCCTGGGCCTCACGTACACGCGGCGCTGGCAGTAGCTCCCCGGCCGTACCGCCGTGGAAACCGCGGTCCGATGCAAGGCCAGTGCGCGCGAGCCCACTGGCCTTTTTTCCTGGGCGCCCTCGGCGGTGTGGACCAATGCGCTACCTACACCGAATTGGCTGCTGCGCGAACCCGGCTGTTCCCGGAGCGGTTGACCTTTGTCAACGCCGCTCCCGGGGGGCGGGCGCACCATTCTCGCGTCACACAGGACAGTCTCAACCTTCACTACAGGAGCTCAAAAAGTGAAAGTCCTCCCCCTCCTTTCCACCGCAGTTGCCGCCCTGGCGTTCTCGCTGCCCGCCGTCGCGCAGGACGCGGATGCCGCCAACAAGGTCCTGAAGGGCGACGGCTGCACGAAGTGCCATGCCGTCGACAAGTCCAAGAAGGGTCCGTCGTACCAGAAGGTCGCCGCCAAGTACAAGGGCAAGGCCGACGCCGAAGCCAAGCTGACCGACTTCCTGACCAAGAGCCCGAAGGTCAAGATGGACGACGGCAGCGAAGAGGACCACAAGGCCGTGAAGGACAAGGGCTCGCTGCCCAACCTGATCAAGTTCATCCTCGCGCAGTAAGCGCCTGCCCCCACAGCGGACGCCACGATCCATGCCGCCGCCCGCAGTCGCCGACGCCGGGTTCCGAGGCCCGGCCTCGGCCCCGGCCCGGACATTGCCCATCCCGAAGTACCTGGAACAGGTCTACTGGTGGGCGTACGTCCACCCCAACGCCGTCCATGTGTTCGAGCGGGAATGGCTGGTCAACCTCATCCTGTTCGGCAACTATGGGCGGCTGCGCGACGCGGCCCTCGCCGAACTGGGTGAGAGCGTGACCGGCCAGACGCTGCAACTGGCCTGCGTCTACGGCAACCTGACGCCGCGCCTCGCGCGGCGGCTGGCGCCCGGCGCGAGCCTGGACGTGGTGGACATCCTGCCGGTGCAGTTGAAGAACCTGGCGGCCAAGCTGCCGGCGGACGACCGGATCGTGCTGCTGCAGGGCGATTCTTCCGCGCTGGCGTGTCCCGATGCCTCCTACGACCAGGTGCTGCTGTTCTTCCTGCTGCACGAGCAGCCGGAAGCGGTGCGCCGCGCCACGCTCGCGGAAGCGATGCGCGTGGTGCGCCCGGGCGGCCGGATCGTGATCGTCGACTACCACCTGCCGGTGCGCTGGCATCCGCTGCGCCTGCTGATGACGGGTGTGTTCCGCAAGCTCGAACCTTATGCGATGGACCTGTGGGAGAACGAGGTGCAGGCGTTCCTGCCCGCGCACCTGGCCCCGGCGTCCATCACCAAACAAACCTATTACGGCGGGCTGTACCAGAAGCTGGTCCTCGTCCGTTGAGGCCAATAATGGAAACATTCAAGGCAGATGTCGCGATCGTCGGCGCCGGCGGCGCCGGCTTGCGAGCGGCGATCGCTGTCGCCGAGGCCGACCCCACGCTCAGCATCGCGCTGATCTCCAAGGTCTACCCGATGCGCAGCCATACCGTGGCGGCGGAGGGCGGGGCGGCGGCCGTGACGCAGGCGCACGACAGCCTGGAGGCGCACTTCCACGACACCGTCGCCGGTGGCGACTGGCTGTGCGAGCAGGACGTCGTGCAGTACTTCGTGGGTCAGGCCCACGAGGAAATGGTGCAGATGGAGCACTGGGGCTGCCCGTGGAGCCGCAAGGCCGACGGCCACGCCAACGTGCGCGCCTTCGGCGGCATGAAGATCGAACGCACGTGGTTCGCGGCCGACAAGACCGGCTTCCACATGCTGCACACGCTGTTCCAGACGTCGATCAAGTACCCCTCGATCCGGCGTTTCGACGAGCATTTCTGCCTTGACCTGGTGGTCGACCAGGGCCGCGTGCAAGGGGTGGTCGCGATCGAGATCGCCACCGGCGAGTTTCGCCTGATCCAGGCCAAGTCGGTGATCATCGCCACCGGCGGCGCCGGGCGCGTGTTCCGCGAGAACACCAACGGCGGCATCGTCACCGGCGACGGCATGGCCATGGCCTTCCGCCACGGCGTGCCGCTGCGCGACATGGAGTTCGTGCAGTACCACCCGACCTGCATGCCCGTCACCGGCCTGCTGTTCACCGAGGCCTGCCGCGGGGAAGGCGGGTTCCTGCTGAACAAGGACGGCTACCGCTTCCTGCAGGACTACGGCCTCGGCCCGGCCGAGGACAAGCCGCGCAACAAGTTCATGGAACTCGGCCCGCGCGACCGCCTGAGCCAGGCGATCTGGCACGAGAAGCAGAAGGGCCGCACGCTGTCCGACCCGCGCTGGGGCTCGTACGTGCACCTCGACCTGCGCCACCTGGGCGAGAAGAAGCTGCGCGAACGGCTGCCGCAGATCTACGAACTGGCCGTCGAGTACCTCGGCGTCGATCCGGCCAGGCAGTGCATTCCGGTGTTGCCGGCGGTGCACTACACCATGGGCGGCATCGCGGCCGACGGCGCCACGGCCGCGCCCGGCGTCGCCGGCCTGTACTCCGCGGGCGAATGCTCCAGCGTCGGGATCCACGGTGCCAACCGCCTCGGCTCCAACTCGCTCACGGAACTGCTGGTGTTCGGCAAGGTGGCCGGCGTCGAGGCAGCCGCCTTCGCCAAGAGCACCCCGCACGCCAACGGCGACCGGATCATGAAGCTCGCGCTCGACGCGCAGGCGCGTGCGGCCGGCATCGTGACCCGCATGGAAGGAACCGAGCGGCTGGCCACCATCCGCAAGGAGATGGCCAAGAGCATGGAAGACGGCTGCGGCATCTACCGCACCGCCCAGACCATGCAGGCCACCTGCGACAAGCTCGCCGAGCTGAAGCAGCGCTACAAGAACATCCGGCTGGACGACAAGTCCAAGGGCTGGAACACCGAATGGCTGCTGGCGATCGAGCTGGGCTACCTGCTCGACGTGGCCGAGGCGATGGCGCACTCGGCGCTCAATCGGCGCGAGTCGCGCGGGTCGCACCAGCGGCTCGACGGCTACGAGCAGCGCGACGACGTCAACTTCCTGAAGCACTCGCTCGCGTACTACCAGGGCGCGGACGCGGCGCCGCGCATCGACTACGGCCCGGTGAAGATCACCACCTCGCAGCCCGGCACGCGCGCGTACGGCGCGGCGGGCGAGGAAGCCGACCGGAAAGCCAAGGAGGCCGCCCATGCCTGAAGCCCAGAGAATCGAGATCCAGGTCCTGCGCTATCGGCCGGAGGAAGAGGACAAGCCGGTCTGGCAGAGCTACTACGTGCCGTTCACGAACGACATGTCGGTGCTCCAGGGCCTGCAGTACATCAAGGACGAACTCGACGGGTCGGTGACGTTCCGCTGGTCGTGCCGGATGGCCATCTGCGGCAGCTGCGGCATGATGATCAACGGCAAGCCGATGCTGTCGTGCTCCACGTTCCTGCGCGACCTGCTGCCCGGGCCGGTGCGGGTCGAGGCGCTGGCGCACTTCCCGATCGAGCGCGACCTGGTCGTCTCGGTCGGCGAGTTCGTGAGCAAGCTCGAAGGCATCAAGCCGTACATCATCCCGAAGGAGGAGCGCGAGCTCTCCCAGGGCGAGTACCTGCAGACGCCCGAGCAGCTGGAGCAGTTCGAGCAGTTCAGCTCCTGCATCAACTGCATGCTGTGCTACGCGGCCTGCCCGCAGTTCGGGCTCAATCCGGACTTCACCGGGCCCGGCGTGCTGGCGCTGCTGCATCGGTACAACGCCGACTCGCGCGACGGCGGCCGCGCCGAGCGCATGAAGATCGTCAACGCGGAAGAGGGCGTGTGGGGCTGCACCGCCGTGGGCTACTGCTCCGAGGTCTGTCCCAAGCACGTCGACCCCGCCAACGCCGTGAACCAGAACAAGGTGAACAGCGCCAAGGACTTCTTCCTCCGATTCCTGTCTCCGAAGGGAGCTACGACATGAACCACAGGGCCACGTTGCGCAGGGGCTATGTCCGCCCGATGCAGGGCTGGTGGCGGCGCGATCCGTTCTTCGTCAAGTACATGATCCGCGAAGTCACGGCGCTGGCGGTGCTGGTCTACGCGATCATCCTCATGGTCGGCGTCGTGCGCCTGTCGCAGGGCGCCGAGGCGTTCAACGGCTGGCTCGCGGCGCTGAAGACGCCCGGCTCGATCCTGCTGCACCTGGTGCTGCTCGCCTCGATGATCGTGCACGCCAAGAGCTGGTTCGACATCATGCCCAAGACCATGCCGCTGATGTTCGTGGGCGGCCATCGCGTCGAGGGCTCGACGATCACCCGCACCGGCTACGTCGTGACGATCGTCGCGACGGTGCTGGTGCTGGCACTGGTGTGGGGGGTGCGGGCATGAACGCGAACCTCAAGCGATCCAGGGCGCCGATCTTCTGGGTGATGTTCGGCGGCGGCGGCATGCTGTCGGCGCTGTTCGGAACGGCGCTGGTGTTCGTCACCGGCATCGCCGCGCCGCTCGGCTGGCCGTTCGGGCCCAACCTGTTGTCGTACGAGCGCGTGCTGGCGTTCTCGCAGCACTGGTTCGGCAAGGGACTGCTGTTCGCGCTGATCTGGCTGTTCTCGTACCACGCGATGCACCGCATCTACCACAGCCTGCACGACCTGGGCATCCCCACGGGCCTGGCCGCCAAGACCGTCTGCTACGGCGGGGCCTTCGCGATCACTGTGGTCGCGGCCTGGAAGCTGCTGGCGATCGGGTTCTGATCCGAACTCCAACGACCGAACGCAAGAGCCGCAGAAATTTCGCAGAAGCCGCAGAAGGTTCAAGAGCAGTTCTTGAATTCATTCTGCGGCTTCTGCGTTTCCTTTGCGGCTTCTGCGTTCGGCTGTTGGGTTTGGTATCGCGTGCGGCTGTCCGCTTTCACCCCCGCACCGCCGCCACCGGGCTCGGCTTGAGCAGCACCACCAGCGCGCCGGTGCCGCCTTCGTCGCCACGCGCCTGCACGAACGCCATCACCTCGTTCTTCTGGACCAGCCAGCCCTGCACCTTGCTCTTGAGCACCGGCGTCTTGCCGGGCGAGCCCAGTCCCTTGCCGTGCACGACGCGCACGCAGCGCCAGCCGCGGCGGTGCGCCTCGCGGATGAAGCCGGCCAGCGCCTCGCGCGCATCCTCGCGCCGCAGCCCGTGCAGATCGATTTCGCCCTGGATGCTCCATTCGCCCTTGCGCAGCTTGCGGGTGACGTCCGTCCCCACCCCCGGGCGCCGGAAACTGAGCGCGTCGTCGATGTCCAGCAGCGTGGCGGCGTCGAATTCGTCGCTGATCGCTTCCCGCAGCACCCGTTGATCGTCCAGCTGCTGCTGCACCGGCAGCGGCGCTGGCTGGTCGGGCGCCAGGTCCACCCGCCCGTGGCGCCGGATCGGCTGCACCTGGCCGGCGGCGCGGATGAACAGCGTGCGCTCGGCGTGCGCGCGGCGCTCCGCCTCCTGGCGCGCCGCTTCCTGCGCGGCCGCCACTTTCTGCTGCTCCGCGAGCTTTTGCTGGATGTGCTGCAGGTCCTTGAGCGATTTCGACTTCATCGCCGCTTTCAGATGAGGCCGTGTTCGGCCATCGACAGGGCGCCGCCGGGGGCCACGATCACGTGATCGAGCACGCGCACGTCGACCAGGGCCAGCGCCGCCTTCAGGGTCTGGGTGAGCGCTTCGTCGGCGCGCGAAGGCTGGACGGTGCCGCTCGGGTGGTTGTGGGCCAGCACCACGGCCGCGGCGCGGTGGTGGAGCGCCTGCTGCACCACTTCGCGCGGATAGACGCTGGTCTGCGTGAGCGTGCCGCGGAACAGCTCCTCCAGAGCGACCAGCCGGTTCTGCGCATCGAGGAACAGCACGGCGAACACCTCGTGCGGCCGCCCGGCCAGCGTGAGTTGCAGGTACTGCTTCACGGCGCCCGGCGAGCTGAAGATCTCGCGCTGCTGCAACTGCTGCGCCACGGCCCGGCGTGCCAGTTCCAGCACCGCGGCCAGCTCGGCGCGCTTGGCGCTGCCACCCAGGCCCTTGACGCGCTTGAGGTCGTCGAGCTCGGCGTGCAACAGGCCGGCGATTCCGCCGAAGCCGCCGCGGCGTTCCCCGCCGTTCCCGATGACGGGCTCGGCCAGCAGCTCCTGCGCCATCTGCAGCACCCCGCGGCCGGGCGTGCCGGTGCGCAGCAGCAGCGCCAGGAGCTCGGTGTCGCTCAAGGCGCCGGGGCCGCGCGCCAGCAGCTTCTCGCGCGGGCGGGCGTCGGCAGGGAGCTCTTTCATCGGCATGGTGGCGGCGCACGGCGCCCGCCGGCGGCTATGGGTATGGCGGCACGGCGGCCGGTGCGGCGGGGCAGCTTTCTACAATAGGGCCCAGTTTATCGGGACTGACATGGCCTCCAACGCGCACCGGGTTCAGCCGGGCTCCTTCCTGACCCTGCACTACCGGCTGGCCGGACCGCGGGGCGACATCATCGATACCTTCGGCGGCCAGCCCGCGACGCTCACCCTGGGCAACGGCGAACTCGCCCCGGCCGTGGAGCAGCGGCTGCTGGGCCTCGAGGAAGGCACGCGCGCCACTTTCGAACTGCCGGCCGGCGAGGCCTTCGGCGAGCGCAATCCCGGCCTGGTGCAGTGGGTGTCGCGCAAGCTCCTGCAGGGCGAGGGCGACCCCGCCGAGCAGTATGAAGCGGGCGAGGTGGTGCAGTTTGCGACCCCCGACGGCCAGGGCCGCTACGCCGGCGCGGTCGTGGAGGTCCGCGCGGGCGAGGAAGGCGCCGTGCTGCTGGACTTCAACCACCCGCTCGCCGGCCAGCCGGTCACCTTCGAAGTCCACGTGATCGGCGTGCTATGAGCCAGGACCCCAGGCAGCTCGACGTCCTGCTCGCCGAGCCGCGCGGATTCTGCGCCGGCGTGGACCGGGCGATCGAGATCGTGGAGCGGGCGCTGAAGAAGTTCGGGCCGCCGATCTACGTGCGCCACGAGATCGTGCACAACACCTTCGTCGTGAGCGACCTCAAGGCCAAGGGCGCGATCTTCATCGACGAGCTCTCCGAGGTGCCGCCGGGTGCCACGCTGATCTTCTCCGCCCATGGCGTGAGCCGCGCCGTGCAGGCCGAGGCCCAGGCGCGCGGCTTCTCGATCTTCGACGCCACCTGCCCGCTGGTCACCAAGGTCCACGTGGAAGTGGCCAAGCTGGCGCGCGAGGGCTACGAGTTCATCATGATCGGCCACAAGGGCCATCCCGAGGTGGAAGGCACGATGGGCCAGCTCGACGGCGGCATCCACCTGGTGGAGGACGTGGCCGACGTCGCGCGCATCCAGCCCGCGCAGGCCGACAAGCTCGCCGTGGTGACGCAGACCACGCTGTCGGTCGATGACGCGGCGGAGATCACGGCGGCGGTGCGCCGGCGTTTCCCGAACGTGCGCCAGCCCAAGCAGCAGGACATCTGCTATGCCACGCAGAACCGGCAGGACGCGGTGAAGATGATGTCGCCGCAGGTCGACGTGGTGCTGGTGGTGGGCAGTCCCACCAGTTCCAACAGCAATCGCCTGGCCGAGCTCGCCGGCAAGCTGGGCGTCCCCAGTTACATGGTGGACAACGCCGGAGAGCTGAGGCCTGAATGGCTCGAAGGGCGCGCCCGGGTCGGCATCACCGCCGGCGCCTCGGCCCCGGAAGTGCTGGTGCAGGAGGTGATCGCCCGCATCCGCGACTTCGGCGCGATCACCGTGCGGCGGATGGAAGGCGTGGAGGAAACCATCAAGTTCCCGCTGCCCAAGGGCCTGAAGCTGTGAGCCGGCAAGCCATCGAGGCGGCGGCGGCGCGCTTCGCGCCGCACGAAGGCGCGTTCCTGCGCCGCACGCCGCTGTGGAAGCTGCCCGGAGCGGCGCTCGGCGTCGCGTGCGCCGAGGTCTGGCTGAAGCTGGAGCACCTGCAGGCCAGCGGCAGCTTCAAGGCGCGCGGCATGCTCAATCGCCTGCTGGCCAACCCGATTCCCGCGAGCGGGGTCGTCGTTGCATCGGGCGGCAATGCGGGGATTGCCACCGCGGCCGCCGCGCGCCGCCTGGGCGTTCGCTGCGAAGTGTTCGTCCCGACGGTCTGCAGTCCGGCCAAGCAGGCGAAGCTGCGTGAACTCGGCGCGCACGTGGTGGTTGGCGGCGACGCCTACGCCCAGGCGCTGGACGCGTCGATGGAGCGGCAGCGCCGCACCGGCGCGCTGGTGACGCATGCCTACGACCAGCCGGAGGTGGTGGCCGGCGCCGGCACGTTGGCACGCGAGATCGACCAGGACGGCGGACGCCCCGACAGCGTGCTGGTCAGCGTCGGCGGCGGCGGCCTGATCGCCGGCATTGCGTCATGGTTCGAACGTGAGGCGCGCGTGGTCGCCCTGGAGCCGGAGCTGGCACCGACGCTGCACGCCGCGCGCCGGGCCGGCGCGCCGGTGGACGTCGCCGTCAGCGGCGTCGCCGCGGACTCGCTGGGCGCCAGGCGCATCGGCGCCATCGCGTGGGAGGTGACGCAGGCCCACGTCGCCGACTCGCTGCTGCTGCCCGACGCGGCGATCCGCGAGGCGCAGCTGACGCTCTGGAAGGACTTCAAGCTGTCCGTCGAGCCGGCGGCGGCGCTCGGACTGGCGGCGCTGCAGTCGGGTGCCTACCGGCCGGCGGCGGACGAGCGCGTCTGCCTGGTCGTGTGCGGCGCCAACCTGGATCCCGCCAGCCTGTCGTGAGTTTCGCGGCCCGGGCCGCCACTTAGAATCCCCGGATGCTCGATATCACCCTGTTGCGCAAGGACCTGGCGTCGGTCGTCGGCCGCCTCGAGTCGCGCAAGAACCCGCAACCGTTTCTCCAGGTGGACGCCTTCAAGGCGCTGGAGGCGGAGCGCAAGGCCATCCAGACGCGCACCGAGGAGCTTCAGGCGCAGCGCAACCAGCTGTCGAAGCAGATCGGACAGCGCAAATCCAGGGGCGAGCCGGTCGACGAGGTCATGGCGCAGGTCGCCGCGCTGAAGGACGAGCTCGACCGCTCGGCCGCCCGGCTGGACCAGATCCAGCCCGAGCTGCAGGCGCTGCTGCTGGCGGTGCCCAACCTGCCGCACGAGAGCGTGCCGGTCGGCGCCGACGAACACGCCAACCGGGAACTGCGGCGCTGGGGCACGCCGCGCCGGTTTGACTTCACGCCGCGCGACCACGTCGACCTCGGCACGCCGCTGGGCCTGGACTTCGAGCTGGGCGTGAAGCTCAGCGGCTCACGCTTCACGGTGATGAAGGGGCAGATCGCCCGCCTGCACCGCGCGCTCGCCCAGTTCATGCTGGACGTGCAGACGCAGCAGCACGGTTACACCGAGTGCTACACGCCCTACATCGTCAACGCCGAGTCGATGCAGGGCACCGGCCAGCTGCCAAAGTTCGAGGCCGACCTGTTTGCCGCGAAGAAGGGGGGCCAGGAGGGCGACGAGGCACCGCTGTACCTGATCCCCACCAGCGAAGTGCCGCTCACCAACTTCGTGCGCGGCGAGATCCTCGCACCCGAGCAGCTGCCGATCAAGCTGACGGCGCACACGCCGTGCTTCCGTTCGGAAGCGGGCAGCGCTGGCCGCGACACGCGCGGCATGATCCGCCAGCACCAGTTCGACAAGGTGGAGATGGTGCAGATCGTCCATCCCGAGCGCAGCTACGAGGCGCTGGAGGAGATGACCGGCCACGCCGAGGCGATCCTGCAGCAACTGGGGCTGCCTTACCGCGTCATGCTGTTGTCCACCGGCGACATGGGATTTGGCGCGGCGAGGACCCACGACCTGGAGGTCTGGCTGCCGGCGCAGGATACCTATCGCGAGATCAGTTCGGTCTCCAACTGCGAGGCGTTCCAGGCGCGGCGCCTGCAGGCGCGCCTGCGCACGGCGCAGGGCAAGACCGAATGGGTTCACACGCTCAACGGTTCCGGCCTGGCCGTGGGCCGCACGCTGGTGGCGGTGCTCGAGAACGGCCAGAACGCGGACGGCTCGGTCACGATTCCCGAGGTCCTGCGGCCCTATCTGGGTGGCCTGGAGAAACTGGCGCCCGGGGTCGGCTAGAATAGCGGGCTTCGCACCACGCGAATCCGAACACCTGGAGAGGTGGCAGAGTGGTCGAATGCGCCGGACTCGAAATCCGGTGTACGTGCAAACGTACCGTCGGTTCGAATCCGACCCTCTCCGCCAAAACATAGAAGGCCCGCACTTGCGGGCCTTCGCGTTTGCGGAACGGGTCGGATGAGAACCGACGGCGCCGAGTCGGTTCGTTCGATGCGGCCGCGGGACGGCCGCAGCGGACGCGCAGCGGGCCCGGCGGGCCGCCGAGCGGGTGAGCCCGCGCGGCGCAATCCGACCCTCCTCCCGGCACAGAAGGCCCGCAACCGCGGGCCTTCGCGTTTTGCGGACGGGTCGGATGAAGAACCGACGGCGCCGAGTCGGTTCGTTCGGCACGGCCGCGGGACGGCCGTGACGGACGCGCAGCGGGCCCGGCGGGCCGCCGAGCGGGTGAGCCCGCGCCGCGCAATCCGACCCTCCTTCAGGCACAGAAGGCCCGCAACTGCGGGCCTTTGCGGGACGGCGCCGCGTCACGGCGCCAATGGCTTCGCCTGCTCGGTGCTCCTGCGCACGGAGTCGATGAGGCTGGTGAGCGCGGCGAGCTCGACCGGCTTGGTGAGGTGCCCGTCGAATCCCGCGCTGGTGGTGCGCCGCCGGTCTTCCTGGCTGCCGTACCCCGTCATCGCCACGACGTGCGCCTGTTCCATCGCGGGCAGCGCCCGCAGCCGGCCGAGCGTCTTGTAGCCGTCCAGCCCCGGCATCGCCAGGTCGAGCAGCACAATGTCCGGCCGCCAGCGCGCGGCGGCGGCCAGGGCGCCCGTGCCGTCGTAGGCGCATTCCGCGTCGTACCCCAGCATCCGGATGATCGCGCAGGCACTGTCCGCGGAGTCGCGGTTGTCGTCGACCACCAGCACCCTGAACGTCGACGACGCCTCGCCGGCAGGCCGCTCCTGATGCTGCCCGAGCGGTAGCCGCAGCAGGAAGGTGCTGCCCTGGCCGGGGCCCGGGCTTTCCGCGTCGAGCCGGCCGCCGTGCATCTCGGCCAGCGAACGGGCAAGGGTGAGCCCGACGCCGAGGCCGCTGTCGTTGGGCGTGCCGTTGTCGCCCTGTGCGAACAGCTCGAAGATGCGCTGCAGGTCGCCGTGGGCGATGCCGCGGCCGTTGTCGGTGACCGTGATCGTGACGAAGCCGTCCGCCGCATGCGCCTTCACCGACACCCGGCCCCCGTCGGGCGTGTACTTGGCCGCGTTCACCAGCAGGTTCTGCATGATCTGCGACAGCCGCGTGGGGTCGGCCTCGACGTGCACCGGCTGGGACGGCAGCTCGATCGACAGGGTATGGCGGCGCGCCTCGATCAGCGGGCGCGCCGTTTCGACGGCACGGGCCACGAGGTCGGCCACGCTGACGTCCTCGCGCTGCAGCCGGATCTTGCCGGTGGTGAGCCGCCCGATGTCGAGCAGGTCGTCCACCAGCCGCGTGACGTGCGTGAGCTGGCGGTCGAGGATGTCGCGCGCATTGCGCAGGGCGGGGCTGGCCGTCGGCTCCAGCTGCATGAGCGTGACGGCGTTGCGCATCGGCGCCAGCGGGTTGCGCAGCTCATGCGCGAGCATCGCCAGGAACTGGCTCATCATGCGGCTGGAACGTTCCAGTTCCTCGAGCCGTCGCCGGTCCGTCATGTCGCGCGTCACCTTGGCGAAGCCGATCAGCTCGCCGCGCTCGTCGCGCATCGCCGTGACGACCACGTTGGCCCAGAACAGCGAACCGTCCTTGCGCAGCCGCCAGCCTTCCTGCTCGGTGCGCCCGTGCTGGCGGGCCGCGACCAGCACGGCGGCCGGCTTGCCCGCCGCCTGGTCTTCGGGCGTGTAGAAGCTGCCGAAATGCCGACCGATGATCTCGTCGCCAGCGTAGCCCTTGAGGGCCTGCGCGCCAGCGTTCCAGCTGCGGACGTTGCCGTCCACGTCGAGCATGAAGATGGCGTAGTCGCGGACGCTGTCGACCAGCAGCCGGAACCGCGCCTCGCTCTGCCGCAGCGCGTTCTCGTGCTCGCGCCGTTCCGTCAGGTCGCGAGTGATCTTGGCGAAACCCGTCAGCCGGCCGTTGCCGTCGAGCAGCGCCGTGATGACGACGTTGGCCCAGAAGCGGGACCCGTCCTTGCGCAACCGCCAGCCCTCGTCCTCGAACCGGCCGCATTCCGTGGCACGGCGAAGCTCCTCTTGCGGCCAGCCGGCGGCGACCACCTCGGGCGGGTAGAACACCGAGAAATGCCGGCCCAGGATCTCATCGCGCTGGTAGCCCTTGAGCTTTTCCGCGCCCGAGTTCCACGACAGGACGTGTCCCTCGGGGTCGAGCATGAAGATGCCGTAGTCGACGACGGCTTCGACGAGCAACTGGAAGCGGCCGTCGGCGGGGTCGACCGCTCGCATGGGGCTGAGCACAGGCTGGTGGTCCGTTTGAAGGAAGCCGATTATGCTGGCAGCGCCGAACGGGGCGGCTTGCCGCCGAGCCCTGGAGCGCAGGATGCGGCGCCGTCCTACAGCCGTAGGGCGTCAAGGTCGTGTACCCGTCGCCTGCGGCGTCCAGCTCACTGGCGAGCTCAGGCCGGGAAGGTGTGTTGCCGCAGCGCCGCCGCCGTCCTCGCGGCGGGAACGAGCTGCCGCTCCATCGTTTGCACGATCGCGCCGTGCTCGCGCCACAACGCCATGAACGCTGCGTCGTAAGCACCGTCCAGCCACGCTTCGGGATCCTGGGCGCGCAGCCGCTCGTGGATTCGCAGCAGTGCGGCCAGCTTGCCGTGCACGCTGAAGAGCTCGGCGGCCGGCGCATCGAGTTCGGGAAACCATTGCCGCTGCAGCGAGCGGATTTCGTCCAGGCTCTGGTCGTCCAGGTCGGTGGCGGCCTGGAAGCAGACCGCACGGCCCTGCGCCGCGACCCAGTCGGTGGAGCGTCCGAGCGCGGCCAGCAAGGCCATGGCCTGCAACCGGCGTTGCCCGCGCCGCACGCGCCGTGCGATCAGGCCGCTCGCGACCGCGATCACGAGCAGAGCGGCGCCCAGCGAGGCGAGGTAGTACGACGCGAGGCTGGACACACCTGCCCGTCAGGTGAGCTTCGGGATCCGCAGCTTCTGGCCGGGATAGATCTTGTCCGGATGCGACAGCATCGGGCGATTCGCCTCGAAGATGGCGTTGTACTTGTTGGCGTCGCCGTAGTATTTCTTCGCGATCGCCGACAAGGTGTCGCCCTTGGCCACGTCGTGGAACTGCGCGGTCTCGGCCGCCTGCGGCACCGTGAGGCGGTTGTCGACCTTGGACACGTGCGCCACGTTGCCGCAGCACAGCACGGCCTTCTCGGCGGCCTCCTGCGACGGCGCGTTGCCGCTGATGGTGGCGGTCTCGGTCGCGCCGTCGTACTTGACGTCGAGCGCCTGGATGCCGAGGTTCTGCTGCGCGACATAGGCCTCGATGGCGTCGCCGGCGCGGGCGTTGAGCACGTCGACGCTCTCGCGCTGTGACGCCGCGGGCGCGGACGGTGCGGCCGCAGCCGGAGCGGGCGCCTGGGCCGTCGCCGTCGCGTCGGGTTTCTTGAACAGTTTTTCGCCCGCGTCGCGGATGAAGCTGAAGAGGGACATGTGGACTCCTGATGCCGTCCAGAGTGTGCAAACGCGGCAGCCGGCTCTGCGTCGGACGGCGTCAGGGCGGCGTGTAGGCCGGCCCCCACAACGACGGGTCAGTGCAGCTTCGCGATGGCGGCCCGCAGTCCCGCCTGCTCGCGCGGCCGCTCCTGCTCGGGGGCGAGCTGGTCCGCCTTGGCCGACCAGCGTTGCGCAAGGTTGTCGAAGATCATCCGGCACTCGGCGCTGAACACCGCTTCTTCCGCGCGCAGCAGCGCGAGGTTCCTGGCGATCTTGCGGGCGATGAGATGGCGATGGACGGGCGCGGCGGTCTGCATGAACGCGGTCATGAGCGACAGCGTGGCGACCCACAGTGCGCTGCAGGCCTGGGTGAGGGCAAGCTTGTCGCGCGCGCGCGACTCGCTGGTGGCCGCGTGCGCGGCGGTCTCGTGGTGCATCGGGGGGCTCCTGGCAGGGGACTTCATGCATCCTAAAGTCCTGCCGGCAGCCCGCCTGTCAGTGGCATGGGCCAGCGCCGGCGCGACGTTTCCTACGACCGCAGGCGCCCGCCCACGGCCGTCACCGCTGTTCGGTCGGGCCGCTGCGCGCGTGCCGCTTGCGGCCCGCGGCGCGCGCTTCCTCGCTCGTGAACTCGTGGGCATGGCCGCTCTGGTGCGCGGCCCGGCCGCCGAGGCTGGCGATCTCGCGCTGGCGCTTGGGATCCATGGCGGCAAAACCGCGCAGGCTGCGCCGCGGCGCGCTGCTGTCCTTCTCGTTGCGCGCTGTGTTCTGGTCTTGCAGGGTCATCGGAAGCCTTTCAATGAGTGAATGAAGGACGAAGAGAGTCCGGATACTGGCAAGGTCCGTGCCTGTTTCGGCGCGGCGGCGATCGCGAAGCGCCGCCTCGGGAACTCGCGGCCCGCAGGAGCGCGCGGTGCGCTCGACAGGTAAAAGTTGCGGTAACGGCTGGGAACGTCGGTGCCTTTGGCCGGTGCCCACCGCGCCGCGCGCCGGCCCTTCAGGACCCGTATTCCTTGAGGCGGTTGTAAAGAGTCTTGAGGCTCACGCCCAGCGCCGCGGCCGTGCGCTCCTTCTGGTTGCCGTAGTGCTCCAGGGTGGCCAGGATCAACTGGCGCTCCACCGCCGCGAGCGGCGTACCCACCGGCACCTGCAAGGTGCTGCCATCGCCGCCCGACACCGGATCGACCAGCACGTCGCGCGGCAGCCACTGGTCGCCGATCTCGGCGCCCGCGGTCATCACGTACGCGCGCTGCAGCACGTTGCGCAGCTCGCGCACGTTCCCGGGCCACCGGTACTGCGCCAGCCGGTCCAGGGCCGCGGCGGACGCGCGCTTGAATCCTCCTTCGCGCGCGCCGATCTCCTTGAGGAAGTGGTCCACCAGCAGCGGCAGGTCGCCGCGCCGGTCGCGCAGCGGCGGCGTCTCGATCGGGAACACGTTGAGCCGATAGAACAGGTCTTCGCGCAGCGCCCCGGCGGCCACCGCCTGCGCCGGGTCGCGGTTGCTTGCCGCGACCACCCGCACGTCGGTCTCCTGTGGCGTGGTGGAGCCCACGCGCATGACTGTCCCGGTCTCCAGCACGCGCAGCAGCTTCACCTGAAGCGCCGGCGGCATCTCGGTGATCTCGTCCAGGAACAGCGTGCCGCCATGGGCTCGCTCGAAGAAGCCGTGGTGCTGCCGCTCGGCCCCGGTGAAGCTGCCCCGCTCGTGGCCGAAGATCTCGCTTTCGATCAGGTTCGGCGAGATCGCGCCGCAGTTGACGGCCAGGAACGGCTTGTTGCGGCGGCGGCTCAGGTCGTGCACGGTGCGAGCCACCAGTTCCTTGCCGCTGCCGCTCTCGCCCGTGACGAAGACCGTCACCGACGTGCGCGCCACGCGGGCAATCTGCTCGTAGATGCGCTGCATCGGCTCGGTCCGGCCCACCAGGTGGCCGAAGCGCCCGGTGCGCTGCAGGTCCTGCTGCAGTTCGTCGGCCTCGGTGCGCAGCACCGATGGCCGCGTCACGCGCGACAGGATGCCCTGCAACTGCTTGGCGCTGACCGGCTTGATGAGGTAATCGGCCGCGCCGTAGCGCAGCGCCTGGATCGACGTTTCGAGGCTCGCGTGCCCCGTCATCAGGACGACCTCGGACTTGCCGACCAGTTCGTGTTCGTCCAGCAGGGACATCCCGTTGCCGTCGGGCAGCCGCAGGTCGAGGAGCAACAGGTCGGGCTGCTGCAGGGCGATCTGGCGGCGCGCGTCACGCAGCGACCGGGCCGTCGCCGCTGAAAAGCCTTCGTTGCCGACCAGCGCCGCCACCATCCGCGCGGAGTCGGCATCGTCCTCGACGATCAGTGCGTGTCCCATGTCGTGCATCCCTGCGTCTGCTCCCACGGTCCGGTTTCAGCCGGGCCATGGCCATTATTGGTGCCCGGCCGGTGCGCCGCTGTAACCCGGCGTCAGCAACCCTTCATTCGGCACCGAGACTGGCTCGCAACTGGGCGCCATCGACCGGCTTGACCAGAAAGGCATCGAAGCCGGCCACCAGCGCCTCGCGGGCATCGCGCTCCGCGCCGTAACCCGACATCGCGATCATTCTGCCCGCATACCCGGCGGCGCGGGCGTGGCGGGCCAGCTGGAACCCGGTCAGGCCGGGCAGTCCGATGTCGACGATGGACACCTCCGGCTTGAGCCGCAGCAGGCACTGCAGGCCCTCGACGCCGTCGGCCGCCGTGCTGACGCTGTGGCCGTCCAGCTCGAGCTTGGCGCGCAGCGCGGCCAGCACGTCGCCGTTGTCCTCCACCACCAGCACGTTGCGCCGGCGGGCGCGGGGCTCGGTGCCGTCCTTGCGCGACTCGGGAACGGCGATCGCGGGCAGCCGGACGGTGAACCGGCTGCCTTCGTCCGAGCTCTGCACCTCCACCGTGCCACCGTGGAGTTCGGTCAGCCGGCGCACGAGCGTGAGCCCGATGCCGAGCCCGCCTGCGCGCCGGTCGAGGCCGCGCTCGCCCTGCACGAAGAGGTCGAACACCCGCGGCAGCAGCGCGGGCGGAATGCCCATCCCGGCGTCCTGCACCTCGAGCACGGCCGTTTCGCCCTCGCGGCCGACGCCGACGCGGATCGGCCGGCCCGCGGGGGTGTACTTGATCGCATTGGTGACCAGGTTGGTCACCACCTGCTCGATGCGCACCGGGTCGCCGTCCACCCAGACCGGCTGCAGCCGCAGGTGCAGGGGGTGCCCGGCCGCCTCCCCCGTCAGTGCCAGCGTTTCGTCGACGCGCTGCACCAGTGCCGCCAGGTCCACCGGCTGCCGTGCCAGCAGGATCTTGCCGGCGATCACGCGCCCCACGTCCAGCAGGTCGTTGAGCATGTGGGCCAGGTTGCGGGTCTGGCGGGCGATGATCTGCCGCGCTTCGGCCAGCACCTGGCTGTCGGACGGGGCCGTTTCGAGCACGTCGACCGCGGCCGAGATCGCACTGAGCGGATTGCGCAGCTCATGGCTGAGCATGGTGAGGAACTCGTCCTTGGCCCGGCTGGCTGCTTCGGCCTCCTGCTGCGCCGCCACGGCGCGCTCGATGAGCTGCGCGCGCTCGCGCTCGGTGGTCACCTGGTCCGTGACGTCGAGGGTGACGCCGACGAGCCGCGCCGCCCGCCCGGAGGCATCGTATTGCAGCATCACCCGGCTCGACAGCCAGCGCAGGCTGCCGTCCGGCCGGCGCACGCCGTAGTTCAGCGTTTCCTTTTCCCGCCGCAGGGCGCAGGCGGTCCAGAACTCGCGCTCGACGCGCTCGCGATCCTCCTCGGCCACGCGGCCCAGCCAGTCGGCCAGGCGGCCCACCGGCAGCGCTTCGATGCCGAACAGCTTGCACTGCCCCGGCGTCCAGGACAGCCGGTCGGCGTCGAACAGGTAGTGGAAGAAGCCGACGTGCCCCGCCTCCTGCGCCAGGGCCATCTGGCGGTCGGTGGCCCGCAGGCGCTCCTCGGCCTGCTTGCGCTCGCTGATGTCGACGAACGCACTGAGCGCGCCCCGCGGCCGCCCGCGCGCGTCGCGCAGGGGCACGGCGTGCGCGATGACAAAGGTCGAGGGCTGTCCCGGCGCCGGCAGCTCCAGTTCCAGGCCGGCGATCGTCTCGCCCAGCGCGGCGGCCAGCTGCAGCGGCTGCTCGGCCGGCGGCAGCTCGCGTCCCTGATGCAACATGCGGACACCGTCGGCTGCTGCGGCGCCGGGCGGCCCGAGCAACGCGTCCATTGCCGCGTTGCGGGCGATGGCGCGGCAGGCGGGATCCTGCGCGAAGGCCATGGCCACCGGACTGCTGGCAAAGAGCGTCTCGAATTCCTGCGCCTTGGCCTGCAGCGCGGCGTGGCCGGCGGCATCCTGCTCGCGCGCGGCCCTGAGCGCTTCGCGCAGCGAGGCAATTTCGCGCACGGCCACATGGTCCGGCAGCCCCGCGCCGCCGGCCGCGGCAAGCTGCCGCAACGGTTGCGCCACCCGCCGCGCGACCAGCGCGGCCAGCAGCAGCCCGAGCAGGAGACTGCCGCCGCTGGTGGCCAGGGCGGTGCCGATCGCGCGCCGGTCGGCGGCGTCGATCGGGGCCGCGGGCACCGAGACGCGGACGCGCCAGCCCGACAGGGCGCCCGTGCGCCAGGCGGCATACACCGCGCTGCCATCGACGTCGCTGGAGCGGTGCACGCCCGCGGGAGCGCGGGCCATTTCCGCGGCCGCGTCCCGGGGCAGGGCCGCCCCGCGCGGCACGGAAGCGGTCGACGCGCCGAGCAGCCGCCCTTGCGCGTCGAACACCGCCGCCTTTGCCGCCCCCGGCCGACGGGCGGTGGTGCTCAACCACTGCCAGACGCTTTCATCCATGCGCGCGCCGAGGACGTAGCGCACCTGTCCGTTCTGGACGATCGGCACGGCGACCGCGGTCCAGCGACCGGCCGGCGCCTGCTCCGACAGCCCGGAAACACCTGCCTCGCCGCGCAGGACCTGACCGTGCAGGCGGCGCAGTACCTCGGAAGCCGCCTTCTCGCGTGGCTGCCCGGTGTCGAGCACCACCGTCCCCTGGCGGTCCAGCAGGAAGACGCTGTCCCAGTCGCCGCGGGGCCGCCCATGGAGCAGCCGTCCCAGCGCCGCGATGCGGCCCTGCTGGAACAACTCCGACTGCGCGAGCACCTCCAGGCCCTCCAGGGAGGACCGCAGCTGCCGATCCACCGAGGCGGCCAGGGCAGCGGCCGATCCCGCCAGCTCCTCCTCGATGCGGGCTTGCTGCCCCCGGATTTCGGCGACGCGCTGCACGCTCATCAACACGGCCATCGGCAGGGTCGCCAGCAGCATCACCGCAAAGAGATACGTGCGCAGCGACGCGGTCGGCCAGACCCGCTCCAGCCGGGATTTCAGACGTGGCAGCAGGCTCATGGGGCGCAAGAAGCGGAGCGTAACCGGCCAGGAGGTCGGGCGGGCCATGGAGGCAACCTTTTGTAAGGACCGGCTGGCCGATGCGTGGCCCCCGCAGCCAGCTCTTGCGGCAAATCGTTCCGCCACGCGAGACCGATGCCCCGGTTTGGCCGCGCCGGCGCTGCGCTGCGGGCGGCGGGTGCCACATTTTTCGCACCACACACGGCGCCGGTGTCACGAAAGCCTTCAGGCGTGACCAGCACCGGGCCGTTGCGCAGCCGACATGGCGTTGCATTCGCAGGCACCGGTGCGGCGCCGGCGCGGAAACAATCACGCGAAACCGGAACCCGCACATGCATTCCCTGAGCTTGCACGCATCGACGATCGCCAGCCTGCAACCCGCCCTGTCGCCGCGGCTGCAGCGCGCGGTGCGGCTGTTGCAGCTGTCGTCGCAGGATTTCGCCCAGGTGGTGCGCGACGCCCTCGACACCAACCCGTTCCTGGAGCAGGAGGACGTGCCGCCGGGCGTCGATGACGATGCCGCGACCGACGAGCCGGCGCTGCCGCCGCCGTCTCATGCCGAGCTCTGGGGTGTCGGCAGCCCGGGTCGCCTGCGGCATGCGGATGCCGATGGCGCGCTGTTCGACACGCTGGAGGCGCGCACGTCGCTGGCAGGCCACCTGCTGGGGCAGTTGCACGTGCTGCCGCTGTCGCCGCGCGACCTGGCGCTGGCGAGCGCCGTCGTCGAGTCGCTGGACGACGACGGCTACCTGCGCATGCCGCTCGCGGAGACGGCCGATCCGCTGCGGCTGGCGCCGCCGCCGCAGCCGGAGGAACTGACGATCGCGCTGCGCCTCGTGCAGGCGCTCGATCCCGCGGGGGTCGGCGCGCGCGACCTGGCCGAATGCCTGCAACTGCAGCTGCGCACGGCACCTCCCGGGGCCACGCGCAGCCTGGCCGAAAGAATCCTCGCGCAGCACCTGCAGGCGCTCGCCGCCGGCGACCTGCGCGCGCTGGCCCGGCGCCTCGGCCAGCCGCCCGCGGCCGTGGAAAACGCTTGCGCCGCGATCCGCCGCCTCGATCCGCACCCGGGCTGGCGTTTCTCGGAGCCGGCGGTGCAGTACGTGACGCCCGACATCATCGTGCGCAAGATCCGCGGCGAGTGGGTGGCCACCCTCAACGAGGCCGTGGTGCCGCGCGTGAAGCTCAATCGCAGCTACGTCGAACTGTTCCAGCGGCACCGCGAGCCGCGCCACGCCGAGCTCGGCGCGCATCTGCAGGAGGCGCGCTGGACCGTGCGCAATGTCGAACAGCGGTTCTCGACGATCTTGAGCGTGGCGCGGGCCATCCTCGGGCGCCAGCAGCACTTCCTGGCATACGGCGCGATGGCGATGAAGCCGCTGGCGCTGCGCGAGATCGCCAGGGAAGTCGGCGTGCACGAGTCGACGGTCTCTCGGGTCACCAACAACAAGTTCATGGCCACGCCCTGCGGCGTGTTCGAGCTGAAGTACTTCTTCTCGCGCGGGCTGGCCACCGCGGGCGGCGGCGCATGTTCGCCGACGGCGATCCGCGGGCTGATCCAGGAAATGATCGCCGCGGAGACGCCAGGGCGGCCGCTGTCGGACGTGGAGATCGCGGCCGAGCTTTCCCGCCAGGGGCTGCAGGTGGCCAGGCGCACGGTCACGAAGTACCGCCAGTTGCTCAGGATCGAGCCGGCCGAACGGCGGCGCGGCCGGGCCGCCGGCGCCGGGAAAGGAGATGCACATGGTGTCTGAGAGGCAGGGCGGTTCGCGGGGCGGGTCCGCCGCGGCGGGGAGGCCGCGCCCGGTCGCGACGCGGCCCGGCTCCGTCAACCGCGGCTTCGCGTCGGTGGACCCGGAGCGCCAGCGCGAACCCGTCGCCGGCGGCAACGCGCCCGACGAGCACGGCAAGGTGCCGCCGTCCCGCGGTGGCCGCGGACCCGTGGGAGGCGCCGCCGCGCAGCCGGCGCGCGCAAGGCGAGCCCGCGGCGAACCGGATGCCGGCGGCGAGGGCGGTTCGGGCTGACCCGAAAGCGCGCGGCCCGGCTCCGCCGGCTCGGTAGACTGCGGGCATGAAACCCGATCTGCCTGCCGCCGTCGCGACCCCCGCGGAAGCCCAGTGGGTCGAAGCGGAACTGGTGCGCAGCCTGCTGCGCACGGCGCGGACGACGCAGCTGCTGGGGCTTTTCCTGGTGCCGATCATCGTGGGCGTGTTGTGGAGCGACGTCGCCTGGTCGGCCCTGGCCCTGTGGTCCGCCTGCGCCCTGGCGCTGGCGGGCGTGCGCTTCGCGGTGATGCGGCGGTACGTGCGCGACGTGGCACCGCTCGGCGCGGCCGAACACCTGGCGTTCTTCGCCCGGTACCGCTTCCTGTGGCCGGTGAGCGCGATGGTCTGGGGCTCCTCGACGCTGCTGTACTTCGACCGCTCGTCGCTGGCCGACCAGTTCATCTGCTGGCTCCTGCTCGCGGGCCTGGCCATGTTCTCGATCAACGCGCTGTCGACGCACCTCGCGACGCTGCGCGCGTATCTCGACACGCTGGCCCTCACGGCGCTTGCCGTCATGCTCTGGCGGGTCGGCGCCGAGCTGCAGTTCCGCGGTCCCTATTACCACTACTGGATCATCGCGCTGCTGCTGATCTTCTGGGAGGTGCTGCGCGAGGCGGGATTGCGGCTGCACATGACGCACCGGCGCAATTTCGAGCTGCAGTTCCGCAACAACCAGCTGATCGAGTCGCTCACGCGGCAGACGCAGGCGGCGCTCGATGCCGTCGAGATCAAGAACCGTTTCCTCGCCAGCGCCGCCCACGACATCCGCCAGCCGGTGCATGCGCTGAGCCTGTACGCCGACTGGCTCGGCAGCGAGCCCGAGCTGGTGCACGAACTGGCGCCGAAGATCGTCGAGTCGACCAAGGCGGTGAACGCGCTGTTCGATTCGCTGTTCGACCTGGTGCGGCTCGACTCGGGCAAGATCAAGCTGAACATCGAGCCGGTCGACCTGGCGCAACTGGTGCACGACCTCGAGCTGCAGTACCGGCCGCTGGCGCAGGCGCGGGGTCTGCAGTTCCGGGTCCACGCCACGCCGGGAAGAGTGCTTTCCGATCCGATCCTGCTGCGGCGCATCGTCGGCAACCTGCTGTCCAACGCCATCAAGTACACCGAGCGCGGCGGGCTGCTGCTCGCTTCGCGGGCCGGCAGCGGCGGCTGCCGCATCGAGGTGTGGGATACCGGCGTCGGCATCGCACCGGTGCACCAGCGCGAGATCTTCCGCGAGTTCTACAAGGTGCCCGCGCACGGCGGGACCGAGGACGGGTTCGGGCTGGGCCTGTACATCGTGGCGCGGCTGTCGGCGATCCTCGGCCACCCCATCGACCTGGCGTCGCGTCCCGGCCGCGGCACCGTGTTCCGGCTGCGGCTCGCGCCGACCGACGCGCGGCAGGCCGCCGACCGCGCGGCCGCCAGCGTGGCTCAGCTGGTCAGCATGCCGTGAGTGCGGGCGTAGTGGATCGTCTGGGTGCGGCTCTTGACGCCCAGGCGCCGGAACAGCCGCCACAGGTGGACCTTCACCGTGTGCTCGCTGATGCCGAGTTCGTCGGCGATCTCGCGATTGGACAGGCCGCGGTCGAGCATCACGATCAGCTGCTTCTGCCGCTTGGACAGCTTGTTGTCGTTCGGCGCGAGTTCCTCGAACCCGCCGTCGGCGCTGAGCAGCGCCCGCAGCGCGCTGGCGATCTCCTGCGCCCCGGCTGACTTCTCGATGTAGATGTCGGCCCCGGCCTCGATGCAGCCCTCTTCCGCGTCGGCGGCCGGCGAGGCCGAGAGCACGGCGAGCGGCGCCTCGGGAAAGCGCTTCTTCAGCTCGTGGATGCCGGAGGTGCCGGTGGTGTCCGGCAGCTTCAGGTCCAGGCAGATCAGGTCCGGCTGGCCGTTCTGCCGCACGGCCGATTCGATGCCGCCCAGCCGTTCGAGTTCGATCACCGTCGAGCCCGGACGCAGCCGCCGCAACAGCATCACGACGGCCTCGCGCATCAGCGGATGGTCGTCGATGACGTACAGGACCATGGGCTTCGGGGTTTTGTTTTCAGCGGTCATAAGAAAGAAAGCATAACTCTGAACATGGGCGCGCCGGGTGCCCCGCGGCCGCGCGTCAATCGGCCGCGAACTGGCGCAGCGCGGCGGCCACCTGGTCGGCGGCCACGCCCTCGGCAAGCTGGAGTTGCGGCTCGCCCGGCGCGAGCCCTTCGCGCTTGAGGCGGGCCACGGCGCGGCCCGCGTCCTGCGGGGATTCGAAGCCGGTGCTTTGCGCGAGCAGCCGGCCGGCCGCATCGACCAGCTTGAAGTAGTGCTTGCCGTCGGCCTCGCGGTATTGCTTGAAGGCTGGCGTCGCCGCCTTGGCCGCTTTCGCCTTCGGCGCCGACGCAGCGGCGCCCAGGTTGCGCAGCCCCACCGCGTGGCGCAGTTCGGCCATGAACGGGGTGGCGATGGCACGCGCCTTCGCGGCGCCCGCCTTGAGGATGCGCTCGATGCGCGCCGGCTCGGCGACCAGCGCTTCGTAGCGCTCGCGCATCGGCGCGATCTCGGCGTCGATGCGGTCGAACAACGTCTGCTTGGCCTCGCTCCAGGCGATGCCGTCCGCGTAAGCCTGGCGCAGCCGCTGCGTTTCCTCCACCGAGGCGAACGCCTCGTAGATCTGGAACAGCGCCGAGCCCTCCACCTCCTTGGGCTCGCCAGGCGCGCGCGAATCCGTGACGATGCCGGCGATCAGCTTGCGCAACTGCTCGCGCGGCGCGAACAGCGGGATGTGGTTGTCGTAGCTCTTGCTCATCTTGCGGCCGTCCAGCCCCGGCAGCAAGGCGACGGTCTCGTCGATCTGCGCTTCGGGCGGGACCAGCAGGTCGCCGTACAGGTGGTTGAAGCTATTGGCGATGTCGCGCGCCATCTCGACGTGCTGCACCTGGTCGCGGCCCACGGGGATCCTGTGCGCCTTGAACATCAGGATGTCAGCCGCCATCAGCACCGGGTACATGAAGAGGCCGGCCGTCACGTCGACATCGGGGTCGAGGCCGCCGGCGTTGTTCTTGTCGACCGCGGCCTTGTACGCGTGCGCCCGGTTGAGCAGGCCCTTGCCGGTGACGCAGGTCAGCAGCCAGGTGAGCTCGGGGATCTCGGGAATGTCGGACTGGCGGTAGAACAGCACGCGCTCCGGGTCCAGCCCGACGGCGAGCCAGCACGCCGCGATCTCCAGCGTCGAGCGCTGCACCCGCGCCGGCTCGTCGCACTTGATCAGCGCGTGGTAGTCGGCCAGGAAATAGAAGTTCTCGGTGCCCGGGCGGCGGCTGGCTTCCACCGCGGGGCGGAAGGCGCCGACGTAGTTGCCCAGGTGAGGGGTGCCGGTGGTGGTGATGCCGGTGAGGAAACGCACGGGAGCAGCCATCAGGTGAACAACGCGGTGAGGGGGGTGAGCAGGAAATCGAGGATGACGTAGCCGAGCCCGATCAGCGGCCGCAGCCAGTACGTGCCGACGATGCCGACCAGCACCAGGCCCAGCACGATGAAGAAGCCCCACGGCTCGATCCGGCTGAACGACCACGCCAGCCGCCGCGGCAGCAGCCCGACCAGGATCCGTCCGCCGTCCAGCGGCGGCAGCGGGAACAGGTTGAAGGCCCACATGACCAGGTTGACCAGCACGCCGGCCTTGCACATCTCCAGGAAGAAGCGCTCGGTGACGCCGCTGCCGACCAGGACCGTGTACGCCACGGCCCAGAGGATCGCCTGCAGGAAGTTGGAGGCCGGCCCGGCCAGCGCCACCCAGATCATGTCGCGCTTGGGATGCCGCAGGTGGCCGAAGTTCACCGGCACCGGCTTGGCGTAGCCGAAGAGGAAAGCCCCCTTGGTCGCGAAATACAGCAGCAGGGGCATCAGGATGGTGCCCATCGGGTCGACGTGCTTGATCGGGTTGAGCGTCACCCGGCCCATCGCATACGCCGTGTTGTCGCCCAGGGCCCGCGCCACGTAGCCATGCGCCGCCTCGTGGATCGTGATGGCGAACAGCACCGGCAGCGCATAGATCAGGACGGTTTGGACGAGGTTGTTGATATCCACGGTTCGGATTGTCTCAGACGGGTCAGGCGGCACGTCGGCCGCCGGCCGCGACTCGTGGTTACAGCCCCAGCGCGGCCGGGTCGCCGCGGCCACGGCGGGTGACGACGGCTTCGCCGCCGGTCCCCATCGGCGTGAGGTCGATCACCGTGGTAGGTTCCGACGAGCAGGCGCCGGCGTCCACCACGGCGGCGATCAGTTTCTCGTAGCGGTCGCGGATCTCCCGGCCGTCCTTGAGCGGCTCGCTCGCCTGCGGCGGAATGAGCGTGGTCGCCAGCAACGGCCCGCCGTGCAGGGCGAGGAGTTCCTGCAGCACCCGGTGGTCCGGCACCCGCAGGCCGATCGTCTTGCGCTGGGGGTGGCTCACCCGGCGCGGCACCTCCCGGGTGGCTTCCAGGATGAAGGTGAACGGCCCCGGCGTGCCGCTCTTGAGCAGCCGGTACTGACGGTTGTCCACCCGGGCGTAGGTGGCCAGCTCGCTCAGGTCGCGGCACAGCAGCGTGAGGTGGTGGCGCTCGTCGACGCCGCGGATCTGGCGCAGCCGGTCGACCGCACTCTTGTCGTCCAGGTGGCAGGCCAGGGCGTAGCTCGAGTCGGTGGGAACGGCGACGATGCCGCCGCGTTCGAGCAGGGCGACGGCCTGCCGCAGCAACCGCGGCTGCGGGTTCTCGGGGTGCACTTCGAAGTACTGGGCCATGGGGATCAGCGCCGGTGCCGGCGGCCCCCGAAACTACCACGGGCGCGGAAGCCGGCCATCACGCTTCGATCGGCTCCATCACGACCCGGCTTTCCCGCACCGTCAGCCAGGCGCCGCCGGCGCCGCATACCGCGATGGCGGCCATCCCCAGCAGCGACCAGCCGTCGGGCACGTGCGAGAAGACCAGCCAGCCGCCCAGCATGGCGAACGCGATCTGGGTATAGAGATACGGCGTGAGCGTGGCCGCCGCGGCCCGCTGGTAGGCCAGGATCAGCAGGAAGTGGCCGATGGCGCCCAGCGCGCCCATGAAGCACAGGCCGGCCCACAGCCACCACGATGGCAGCGACGTCCAGACGAACGGCAGCGCGATCGACGCCAGCAACGTCCCGACCCAGCCGGTGTACAGGTGCATGGTCATCGGGTCTTCGGTCCGTGCCATGCGGCTGGTGAGCACCTGGAACCAGGAGTTCGTGACCACCAGTCCCACCGGCAGCAGGCTGGCCCAGTGGAACGCCTCGCCGCCGGGGCGGATGATCACCAGCGTCCCGGCAAAGCCGCCGGCCACCAGCGTCCAGCGCAGCGGCGAGACATGTTCCTTGAGCACGGTGGCCGCCAGCAGGGTGATCGCCAGCGGCGCCATCATGACGATGGCGGTGAACTCGCCCACGGGCATGTACATGAGGCTGGCGAACGCCAGCAGGCTGCTGGTGAGCAGCAGCACCCCGCGCAGCAGCTGGAACCGGGGATGCTCGGTCCGCAGCACGGCGGAGCCGCGCAAGGGCAGCACCACCAGCGTGGTCGCGACGGCCTGGAACGCATATCGGAACCACAGCGCCATCAGCAGCGGCACGGAGAGGCTCACGTACTTGGTGGTGGTGTCCAGCGCCGCGAAGCAGGCGCAGGCCCCCACGGCCAGGGCGATGCCGGCCAGCGCGCGTTGCGACCGCCTCACCGGATGCGGTCGGCCAGCAGGTCCCACACCGGCGTGACGGCGCCGGGCAGGGGTGGCAACTGGCCGAGGTCGGTGTGGCTCTCGCCGGGGCTGTGGAAGTCGCTCCCGCGCGAGGCGGCCAGGCCGAACTCGCGGGCGGTGTCGGCATAGCGCGCGTACTCCGCGACGGTGTGGCTGCCCGTCACGACCTCGACACCTTGCCCGCCATGGGCCTTGAATTCGCTGAAGAGCGCATATTCCTCGTTGGCGGTGAACCGGTAGCGAGCCGGATGGGCGATCACGGCGATGCCGCCGGCGCCGGTGATCCAGCGCACGGCGTCGCGCAGGCCGGCCCAGCGGTGCGGCACGAAGCCCGGATGGCCTTCGGTGAGGAAGCGGCGAAACACCTCGCCCGTGTCGCGGCACACGCCGGCCTCCACCAGGAAGCGCGCGAAGTGGGTGCGCGAGATCAGTTCCGGATTGCCGACGTACTTGAGGGCGCCTTCGTAGGCGCCTTCGATCCCGGCCGCGGCGAGCTGCTCCGACATCTCCCTGGCGCGTGCGCCGCGCCCGCCGCGGGTCGCGCGCAGGCCGGCCCGCAGCGCCTCGTCGTCGGCATCGAAGCCCAGGCCGACGATGTGCACGGTCTCGCCCGCGAAGGTGACCGACACCTCGGTTCCGGTGACGTAGCGCATGCCGCTGGCCCGGGCCGCCGCGGCCGCGCGCTGCTGGCCGCCGACCTCGTCGTGGTCGGTGAGGGACCACAGCGCCACGCCGTTGGCGGCGGCGCGTTCGGCCAGTTGCTCGGGGGTCAGGGTGCCGTCGGAGACGACGGAATGACAATGCAGGTCGGCATTGAGAGTAGGCACTTGCGGATTCTAGGCGCGCCGGGCGCACGCAGCCGCGTCGTCGCGCAAAGCCCTTCGGCTGCGCACGCCGTAGGACAGGACGCTGGCCAAGATGCGGCGTTTTCCACCTACGCGGCAGCGGCGCGCGGGCTAGGATCAGCCTCATCCGCATCGCAGCGCCTGGCGCTGACAAGGAGAACGACCATGCGCTGGGAAGGCAACCGCGAATCGGGCAACGTCGAGGATGTGCGTCGCAGCGGCGGCGGCGGCGGAGGCTTCGGCCTGGGCGGCCGCAGCATCGGCATCGGTACGATCGTGATCGCGCTGGTCGGCGGAGCGATCTTCGGCATCAATCCGCTCACCATCCTCAGCATCCTGAGCGGCGGCGGCCCGGCGCCCCAGGTGCAGCAGGCGCCGGCGCAGCGCCCGCCCGCGGACGACCAGATGGCCAGGTTCGTCTCCGTCGTGCTGGCCGATACCGAGGACGTCTGGAAGCAGCTGTTCAGCCAGGGCGGTGCGACCTACACCGAGCCCAAGCTCGTCCTGTTCCGGGGCGCGGTGGCGACCGCCTGCGGCTCGGGCCAGAGCGCCATGGGGCCGTTCTACTGCCCGGCCGACCAGAAGGTCTACATCGATCTTTCGTTCTACGAGACGCTGAAGAACCGCATGGGCGCGCCGGGCGACTTCGCGCAGGCCTACGTCATCGCCCACGAAGTCGGCCACCACGTCCAGGAGCAGCTGGGCATCACGCGCAAGGTCGAGGGCATGCGCTCCCGGGTGAGCCGGGCCGACGCCAACGCGCTCAGCGTCCGGATGGAACTGCAGGCTGACTGCTTTGCCGGCGTGTGGGGCCACCATGCCCAGAACGCCCGGCAGATCCTCGAGCAGGGCGACGTCGAGGAAGCGATGAACGCGGCGGCGCGCATCGGCGACGACGCCCTGCAGCAGTCGGCGGGACGCGCCGTCGTGCCCGACAGCTTCACGCACGGCACCAGCGAGCAGCGCCAGCGCTGGTTTGCCACGGGCCTGAAGACCGGCAGCGTCAAGGCCTGCGATACCTTCGCCAGCCGGCAGCTTTAGCGCCGTCCGGCCGCGCCAGGACGGCGGCGGCCGGCGCCCCGGCAAGGGCGAAAAGCCCTTTGCGGCCGCCCCCGCCCGCGGGTGCGACAATACGGGGTTGACATGACAGCATCCTTCTCGAAACTCGCGCTGGCTGAGCCGCTGGCCCGCGCCGTGGCCGAAATGGGCTACGAGTCCATGACCCCGATCCAGGCCCAGGCGATTCCGGTCGTCCTCACCGGCAAGGACGTCATGGGCGCGGCCCAGACCGGCACCGGCAAGACGGCGGCGTTCGCCCTGCCGCTGCTGCAGCGCCTGATGAAGCACGAGAACACGTCGACGTCGCCGGCCCGGCACCCGGTGCGCGCGCTGGTGCTGCTGCCCACGCGCGAGCTGGCCGACCAGGTGGCCCAGCAGGTCAAGCTCTACGCCAAGTACACGAACCTGCGCAGCGCGGTCGTGTTCGGCGGCATCGACATGAAGCCGCAGACCGCCGAACTCAAGCGCGGGGTGGAGGTGCTGGTGGCGACGCCGGGTCGCCTGCTCGATCACATCGAAGCCAAGAACGCCGTCCTGAACCAGGTCGAATACGTGGTGCTCGACGAAGCGGACCGGATGCTCGACATCGGCTTCCTGCCGGACCTGCAGCGCATCCTCTCGTTCCTGCCGAAGCAGCGCACCACGCTGCTGTTCTCGGCCACCTTCTCGCCGGAGATCAAGCGGCTGGCCAACAGCTACCTGCAGGATCCGGTGACCATCGAGGTGGCGCGCCCGAACCAGGAAGCGTCCACCGTCGAACAGCACTTCTACAGCGTGACCGACGACGACAAGCGCCGCGCGCTCAAGCAGATCGTGCGCCAGCGCGGCCTGTCCCAGGCGTTCGTGTTCGTCAACAGCAAGCTGGGCTGCGCCCGGCTGGCCCGCTCCCTCGAGCGGGAAGGCCTGAACACCACGGCGCTGCACGGCGACAAGAGCCAGGACGAGCGACTGAAGGCGCTCGATGCGTTCAAGCAGGGCAAGGTGGACCTGCTGGTGGCGACCGACGTCGCCGCGCGCGGCCTGGACATCAAGGACGTGCCCGCCGTGTTCAACTTCGACGTGCCGTTCAACGCCGAGGACTACGTGCACCGCATCGGCCGCACTGGCCGCGCCGGTGCCAGCGGCCTGGCCGTGACCTTCGTCTCGGGCAGCGACACGCGCCTGGTCGGCGACATCGAGAAGCTGCTCAAACGCAAGATCGAGCTGGAGCCGATGGAGTTCGAGGACGAGCGGCCGCGCGGGCGGATCAACGACGGCCGCCGCGCCTGGCGCGAAGCCGGCGAGGTCGGCGATCCGCGCGACGTGCTCGACGGCCCGTCACGCGACCGGCCGCGACGCGACCCGCGCCCGCCGGCCCAGCCGAAGGATCCGTTCTTCGACCAGCCGTACCAGCCGCCGTCGACGCAAGAGGCCCCGGCGTGGGAAGCGGGCGCGAAGCAGGCGAGCACCAGCCGGGTCTCGGCCAACATCAAGACCAGGCGGAAACTGCCCGCGCTGTTCAAGGCCGGGTGATTCGTTCCTCCGGCGGCGCATCCCGGAGCGCCTCGGGCACGCGAGTCCTCACTTCCCGGGCACCTGCGACTGCTCGCACTGCACCTGGATCAACTCGTGGGCGCCGCCCTGCGGGTCCAGCCGCAGCGCACTCAGGCAGCCGCCCCACACGCAGCCGGTGTCCATCGCGATGATGTCGGGCCGGCGCACGTGACCGAGCGTCGACCAGTGGCCGAAGGCGATCGTCGCATCGGCCGTGCGCCGGCCAGGTACGTCGAACCATGGCAGCATCCCGGGCGGCGGTTGCTCGGGACGGCCGGACGCGCGCAGGTCCATCACGCCGGCGGGCGTGCAGAAGCGCAGGCGCGTCAGCGCGTTCACGATCACGCGCAGCCGGTCTGCGCCCGCCAGGCCGTCGTCCCATCGATCCGGGTGATTGCCGTACATCTGCGCAAGGAAGTCCACCAGCTCCCGGCCGCGCAGCACGGTCTCCACCTCGCGGGCGAGCGCCAGCGTCCGCGCCACGTCCCACTGGGGCAGCACGCCGCCATGCACCATCAGCAGTCCGTGCGCGTGCACCGCCATGCGCTGGCAGCGCAGCCACTCCAGCATGGCCTCGCGGTCGGGGGCGAGGAGCACCTCGTCGAGGGTGTCGTTGCGGTGTGGCGGGCGCTGCCCATGGGCGATGGCCAGCAGGCTCAGGTCGTGGTTGCCCAGGAGCGTCGTGGCGGCATCGCCGTACCGCATGGCGCGGCGCAGGACGGCGGCGGAATCGGGCCCGCGGTTGACGAGGTCACCGAGCAGGAAGAGGTGGTCGCGGCTCGGCGAGAAACCGATCTTCTCCAGCAACTGGTGCAGCGCGGCATCGCAGCCCTGCACGTCACCGATCAAGTAAAGTCCCATGGTGGCCGATTCTCTCCCTGAACGATGGAAATCCTGCTGATCGCGCTGCTCACGGTGCTGAACGGGATCTTCGCGATGTCGGAGATGGCGCTGGCCTCCAGCCGCAAGGCGCGCCTGGCCGCCCTGGCCGAGGCGGGCGACGAGGGCGCCGCCGCGGCGCTGCGCCTGATGGACCATCCGACCCGCTTCCTGTCCACCGTGCAGGTCGGCATCACCTCGATCGGCATCCTGAACGGCATCGTCGGCGAGGCCGCGTTCAGCGCTTCGCTGGCCCGCTGGATGCAGGGGTATGGCGTGGGCGTGGTCGCATCGGGCTATCTCGCCACCGGCATCGTGGTCGCCGTGATCACCTACGTCACCATCATCTTCGGCGAACTGGTGCCCAAGCGGATCGCGCAGGTCCATCCGGAGGCCGTCTCGCGCTGGATCTCGCGTCCCATGAGCTGGCTCTCGCGCGCCGCGGGTCCCTTCGTCGCGCTGCTCACGACTTCCACCCAGGCGGTGCTCAAGGTCCTCGGGATCGACACCACGCAGGGCCGCGGCATGACGGAGGAGGAGATCACCCACAGCCTGGAGGAAGGCGTCGACGCCGGCGTCATCGAGGAGCACGAGCACCAGATGGTGCGCAACCTGTTCCGCCTCGACGACCGGCCGCTCACGTCGATGATGGTGCCGCGCTCCGACATCGAGTGGCTGGAGGGCCAGCAGACCATCGGCGAGTGCCTGCGCGAAGTGGGGCGCGAAGGCGCCCACTCCTGGTATCCGGTCTGCCGTGGCTCGCTCGACGACGTCGTCGGCGTCGTCAGCGTTTCGCGCCTGCTGGCGCTGGGGCCGGACGACTCCACCCGGGTCGAAGCGATCGCCACGCCCGCCGTGTTCGTGCCCGAGACGCTGTCGGGGACCGACCTGCTGGAACAGTTCCGCGAGAAATCCGGCCGCATCGTGTTCGTCGTCGACGAATACGGCGTGGTGCAGGGGCTGATGACGCCGCACGACCTGCTGGAAGCGATCACCGGCGAGCTGCAGTCCGACGTCGCCGCCGATGCCTGGGCGACGCAGCGCGAGGACGGCGCCTGGGAGCTCGATGGCACCATGCCGATCTCCGAGTTGAAGGCCCGGCTCGACATCCGCGAACTGCCGGAGGAGGACAGGGGCCGCTACAACACCGTCGCCGGGCTGCTGATGTCGGTCTCTGGCAGCCTGCCGGCGGCGGGCGAGCAGATCGAGTGCGGCGACTGGCTGTTCGAGGTCACGGCGCTCGACGGCCGGCGGATCGACAAGGTCGTCGCCCGCCCCCGGGCCCCCGTGCCGTCACTGCCGGCCGGCGAATCTCACGCCTGAACCGGGAAGCCGGACGCGTCGATCACGTCGACGTCGCCGCGGTCTACCAGGCGCCGCAGCAGCGCGTCCACATGCTCGGCGTCGAGGCGGCTGTACGACAGCATCCAGCGCCGGTTCACGGGGCGATGGCTCATCACGGACAGCAGGCGCAGGACGTCGGCAGTGCGCGCCGCGCTCGGCAGGTCGGGCCAGCGCTTGAGCCGGTAGACGAGACCGTTTTCCGCCACGGCCTCGGCGACGGCGTCCCGCAGGGGCGCCGGCCGCGAGGGGAGCCACGCGAGCGGGGCGAAAGAAGACCGGGTGCGGCGGGCCCAGGTGGCGAGCGTGGCGGTGACGGCAGACATCGGGGGGAACTGGTTGTCTGCAGTGTGGTGGCCGCCGACCCGGCCGCCGTGCGGAAATGGCGCCTCGCGGCTACGCCTTTTCCCTAATGGGCCGCGGCATGCGCTGGCCGCGGGCCCACGCTACCGTGACAAACGTCTCACCTCGCAGCCCGGGGGGCCGCAAAGTCCCTACGCGTCGGTCGGCATGTGACGCCCGGTCGAGCACACGGTATCGTCGAGGCCTCGATGATTGAACGTGCGGAGTACTGCGTCCTGGTGGTGGACGACCATGAGCCGAGCCGCTACGCGACCGCGCGTGCGTTGCGGGCCGCCGGCTTCCGCACGATCGAGGCCGCCGCCGGCGCGGAGGCGCTGGAGCTGGCGGAGTACGCATCTGCCGTCGTGCTCGACGTCCACCTGCCCGACCTGCTGGGATTCGAAGTGTGCCGGCTGCTGCGCGCCAACATCGGCACCGCGTCGCTGCCGATCGTGCAGGTTTCCGCGATCTACGTGACGGAGCAGGACAAGTTGACCGCACGCGAGGCCGGGGCCGACGCGTACATGACGGCGCCGGTCGACCTCGATGCGCTGGTGGGGGCGCTCGACCAGCTGCTCGGCCGCCCCGGCGGCGGCCGGGGGTGATCCCGTCGACGGGGACCAACGATGCCCTACCTCCGCGTGGCCGTCGCGTTCACGGCCGCCGCCGCCGCCGCCTTGCGGGCGCAGCTCGGCCCGGGCTGGGACCGGCCCCGCACCATGTTCACCCTGGAGCCGCTGCAGGCCACCGGCAAGCTGCCTTGCGCCGGGGACCTGGTCGCGGACCTCAGGCTCACCGATCGCGTCTGGCGCGTCGAGCAGCGCCTGCTGCTGGTCGACCCGCACGCCAACGCCACGATTTCGCTGCTGCTGGACGAGGCGCCGGCCGCGCGCCTGGGGCCTGACCTCGAGGCCGAGCGCGTGCAAGTGACGGAGGATGCCCGCGCCGCGCTGTTCGCCGAGTACGTGGGACGCGAGCAGCCCTCGGAGTGCCGGCTGCTGATGGCGGCCCTCGCCGCCAGCGCGGACCTGAGGGCCGGCGACGTCGTGCGGGACATGAGCTTTTCGCGCCACATGTTCTTCATCGAGGAGCGGCTCTTCCTGTGGACGGCTGCCAACGAGGTGCACGTGCGCTACCTGGTGGACGTGGGCATGAAGGCCGGCGACTGGGAGCAGTTGCGCCGGTGAAGGTTGGCGTGGGGCCAGGCGACGGGCAAGCGACGCCGCTGCGTATACTCCCCACAGTGTGCGCCTGCCGGCGCGCCCCCCCGCTGGAGTCCTTGCCCATGATCCGATCATTCGCCGCCCGCCGTGGCGCCCTCGCCCTGCTGGTCGCCCTGGTCGCGTGCGGCGCCGCGGTCGCGGCGGGCGATCCCGACCAGGTGAGCCTGGAGGCCGCGCGGGCCGAGCACGAGGCCGGCCGCGCGATCCTGATCGACATCCGCGAGCCCCAGGAACACGCGACCGGCGTCGCGCCGGGCGCGCGGTTGCTGCCGATGCGCCAGCTGGGCGCCCGCCTGGCGGAGATTCCGCTGGATCCGAAGAAGCCGGTGCTGCTGATCTGCAACACGCAGAACCGGTCGAGTGCCACCTTGCGGGCGCTGCGCGAGCGCGGCTACGGCCACGTGCGCTACGTCGCGGGCGGCATGTCGGAATGGGCCCGCCGCGGCTGGCCGCTCGTCAAGCCGGCGCGCTGAGCGCCGTCGCTCGACTCAGTACCCTGCCGCCTGCGCCGCCGCGAGCCAGTCGGCGACGGTGCCGAGTTCGCCAGGACTGCCTGCCTGCGCCGGCGTCAGGTACCAGACCTTGCCGTCCTTCGTGCCCACGTAGACGTCGCTGCCGCCGTAGTGGCGGAACAGATAGCCCAGCGCTTCCCCCGACACGCCTTGCGAAGGCACGGTGTATTGCGGGTACATCGCTTCCAGGTAGTTGAAGATGCGGTCGCTCGCGCTCTGCTGCGCGGGGAATTCCGTCACGGCGGTGATCCGCACGACGTTGTGGCGCTGGATCGGCGTGCCGCTTTGCCAGCCGGTCACCGGCAGCTCGGTGAACGGGGGTGCGTTGACCGGCTGCAGGGCGGCGATGCGGCTGGCGGTCGCCAGGGTCGGCGCGGTGACGCGCGCGAACACCGTGAAGCCGCCGTTCTGCGTGTCCAGGTTGGCCGCGTTGTCGCGCATGTTGATGAAGCACTGGCTGGTGGCGCTGTCGGGATCGCCGCCGATCTTGGCCATGGCCACCGTGCCGACCACGTTGGAGCGCGCCGCGCTGAACTCGTTGGCGATGGCGCCGCGCGAGGCCACCGTCGGACAGCAGGTCCCCTCCGGCCAGCGGTAGCCGCCGGACTGGATGACGAACGGCACCGGCGGCATCGTCGCCAGCCATGCATTGCGGTGGAAGAACACGTCGGTGTAGTCGCCGCCGCGCACATAGGCGAGGAAGTTCGCCACCGTGCGCGGGGCCTCGGCGGCCAGCAGGCTCATGTCGATGGGGCCGGCCGTCGTGTGCACGCGCACCATGGGGTTCTGCGCGCGGGCGGTCCCGGCGAAGGCGAGGGCGGCAAGGGCCGAGGCGAGGAGGGCGCGGCGAAGCAGCAAGGTCATGGCGATGCGAAAGCCCCGGATTGTGCTTGAGCCGGCCGCGCCGTGCCCACGGGAAATCCCCGTGGGCGCCGCAGTGGCGGGCACAGCTCACAATGGTGCATGCTCATCGCGCTCACCGGCCTGCCCGGTACCGGCAAGACCACGATCGCGCGCCTGCTGGCGGAGCGTCTTGGCGCGGTGCATCTGCGCATCGACACCATCGAACGGGCGCTCGTCGCCAGCGGCAGCATGTCCGACGTGGGCGCCGCAGGCTATGAGGTGGCGTATGGCGTCGCCGCCGATAACCTGGGCCGCGGCCTTTCCGTCGTCGCCGACTGCGTCAACCCGGTCGCGGCGAGCCGGCGGCAGTGGGCGCGGGTGGCGGCCGAGGCGGGCCGCGGCTGCCTCATGGTCCACGTCGTGTGCTCGGACGCCGCCGAGCACCGGCGGCGGCTCGCGACCCGCACGAGCGACATCGCGGGCCAGGTGCTGCCGTCGTGGGAGGCCGTGCGGGGCATGCGGTTCGAACCGGTTGCGGGCGAGGCGCTGCTGCTTGATACGGCGACCCTCGATCCGGGGCGCGCCGCGGACGTGGTCCTGCAGGCTGTGGCCGGCCGGCCCTAGACCAGCGGCGAGACCTTTCCGTCCGTGGCACCGGCCTCGGCCTGTCGCGCCGGGATCGCCTCGGTCCACACCGCGACGTCTTCGGCCGTCATGGTGCTGGCCGGGGTGAGGCGGCCATCGACGTATCCCAGCCGCTCCACGTCGTGCAGGTACTGCTCGCGCGACAGCAAGGTGCCGGCGCAGACGCGCCGGTCGTCGCCGGGCGGATCGCGGGTCTCGGCCGCCAGCCGGCCGATCAGCTTGTCCATCACCCATCGCGGCACGCGATGCCGCTCCCCCGGGTAGATGAACCCGAACAGCGTCAGGTGCGCCAGCAGCACTCGCCAGTGCGGGCCGAAGCGCTGCAGCAGTCCGTCCCAGTCCACCTGTTCGGCGTTGGCCTGCAGCAGGTGGGCGATGTCCGCGCCGTCGTAGCGCTCGCGTTCCATGATGAACGCCTTGGACAGCAGGCTGTCCTCCAGGTTGGCCACGCTGACCGGCACGCCCAGCACGTCGGCTTCGGCGTTGTCGCGGAACCAGCGGTCGTCCACCGGCGTGACGCCGTTGCCCGAATTGAAGATGAGGTCGATGAAGTCCTCGCCGGCGTACACCTTGGCCAGCCAGTGCGGATAGGTCATCTCGGTGCGCCAGCCCTGCGCCTCCATCAGGGCGGCCACGCGCTCGTAGTCGCCGCGCCGGATGAACAGGTCGAGGTCCTTGGTCGAGCGGCGGATGCCGGTGAAGCAGGCGTGGGAAAAGGCGCCGCCGACCAGGAACGGCACGCCGGCATCCACCAGCGCCTGCAGCGCGCGCCGGTAGAACGCCGCCGTGTGGGGCGGAACCTCGTCCTCGAGGGAAGGGGCGAGCGGGGCGGCGATCATGTGGTCCTCTGCATCCTGAAGAATGTGCTGGGAGGAGCCTAATCTCGGCGGCGCCGCCCGGACCGAGGACGAGTCACCTCAACCAGCGTCAGCGCCGGCCTACAGGCTGCGGCGGCGGATGGCGGCGGCCAGCCTGCGCGGCTGGCGGCAACATGGCGCTGTCTCGTCACGAAGATCCACCACGAAGACCCGCTCCATGCCCAATGCCCCGAGCACGGCCGCTCCGGCCGCATCCCTGCGCGCGCGCCCGCACGCTGTCACTCACCGCGAGGAAGCCCGGGTCGCGCCCAAGTCGGCGACCAGCGTGCGCTTCGCCGCCGTCGGCGACCTGCACGTCACCAGGGATTCGGCCGGCACGCTGCGCGGCTTCTTCGCCCAGGCTTCGGAGGCCGCGGACGTCCTGCTCCTGTGCGGTGACCTGACCGACTACGGCACCGCCGAGGAAGCGCAGGTGCTGGCCGACGAACTGGCCGCGGTGTCGGTGCCGGTCGTCGCCGTGCTGGGCAACCACGACTACGAATCGGGCACGCCCGAGGTGGTGGCCGACGCGCTGACCCACGCCGGCGTGCGCGTGCTCGACGGCGAGGCCTGCGAGATCGAAGGGGTCGGCATCGCGGGCGCCAAGGGGTTCGCCGGGGGATTCGGCCGCGGGTCGCTGGGCGCCTGGGGCGAGCCGGCAATCAAGCTGTTCGTGCAGGAGGCGCTGAACGAGGCGATGAAGCTGGAGTCGGCGCTGGCCAAGCTGCGTACGCGCCAGCGCATCGCGCTGCTGCACTATTCGCCGATCACCGGCACCGTCGAAGGCGAGCCGGTCGAGATCTTCCCGTTCCTCGGCAGCAGCCGGCTCGAGGAGCCGCTGCTGCGCTATCCGGTGGACGCCGTCTTCCATGGCCACGCGCACCGCGGCACGCTGGAGAGCAAGACCATCAACGGCGTGCCGGTGTTCAACGTGGCGAGGCCGCTGTTGCTGCGCACCCGGCCGCAGCAGCCGCCGTTCCGGCTGTTCGAGTTGCCGCGGCTGGCGGCGCCGGACGAGGCCGCCGGCCAGGCCCAGCAGGACCAGACCAATACCTGACCGGGGCAGGGCGGTGTCCGGCCTCAGCGCCGCGCCACCGGCGCCTTGCCGCCGAGCCGGCGCGTGATTGCGTGCGTCGCCTCGCGCACGGCGCGTGCGCCTTCGCCGCTCCAGTCGCCCTTGAGGCGATCCTCGTGATCGAGCACCGTGATCACGACGGCGGGTTCACCTTCGTGGTCGAGGGCGGCGCCGCTGAACGCATTGACGCCCGGGATCGGCCGGCCGATGGCGCGCGCCAGGCCGTGCCGGCGCACTTCGTCGACCACCGCCTCCAGTTCCTTGCGCCAGCCCCTGGGTGCCGCCGCCGGGGCGCCGGTCTCGACGCCGTGCGAGATCGCGACGGCGCGCTCCAGCCGCTCGGCAGGCAGGGCCCCGGCGAAGGCGCGTCCGGTCGCGGTGCCCAGCACCGACATCACAGTGCCGACGCGCAGCAACACGTGCAGTGGCTGGCGTGACTCGAACAGCCGCACGATGGTCGGCCCGAAGTTGCCCCACACGGCCAGCGCGACGGCGTGGCCGGAGCTGCGGGCGAGCTCTTCCGCGACCGGCGTGGCCGCCGTGAGCGGATCGAACTGGTGCAGGCAGGCCAGGCCGATCTGCATGGCGGCCGGTCCGAGCGCGTAACGCCCGGAGGCGGCGTCCTGCTCGACAAGGCCCAGGCGCTGGAAGCTCACGAGATAAGGGTGGGCCCGGGACGGGCTGAGGTCCGCGCGCGCGGCCAGGTCCTTGAGCGGCAGCGGCGCGCCGCTGTCGGCGAGGGCGAGCAGCAGCCGCCCGCCCACCTCGACGGACTGCACTGCGCGCTGTCCGCCCTCCTGGTCCTCGCCGGCCTTCTGTTGCATGTCCGCCTCGCCCCTCATGGAAAACACCGAGTTTGTCATAGGCAAACCCATTTGACAACGCGGGAACAGCTTCGCTACCATCGCCGAACGCATTTGCATAAGACAAATCCACCCGAATTTCCGCTGTCACACACCGCCGCCCACCGACCCATGACCGTCAAAGCCTTTGCCTCGCAAGCCGACCTCGAAGAGAAGAAAGTGAGCTTCGTCCGGCTCTCGGCCAACGCCTACGCGTACACCGCCGAGGGTGACCCGAACACCGGCGTCATCGTCGGCGACAACGCCGTGATGGTGATCGACACGCAGGCGACCCCGGTCATGGCGCAGGACGTCATCCGCCGCATCCGCGAGGTCACCGACAAGCCGATCAGGTACGTCGTGCTGAGCCATTACCACGCGGTGCGCGTGCTGGGCGCCGCCGGCTACGAGCCGCAGCACGTGATCGCCAGCCGCGACACCTACGACCTGATCGTCGAGCGCGGCGAGCAGGACAAGGCGAGCGAGATCGGCCGCTTCCCGCGGCTGTTCCGCGCGGTGGAGTCGGTGCCGCCGGGGCTCACCTGGCCGACGATCACCTTCGAGGGCAGGATGTCGATCTGGCTCGGGCAGCTCGAAGTGCAGCTGATCCAGCTGGGCCGCGGCCACACCAAGGGCGACACCGTCGCCTGGCTGCCGCAGCAGCGCATCCTGTTCTCGGGCGACCTGGTGGAATTCGACGCCACGCCGTACGCCGGCGACGCGTACTTCACCGACTGGCCGCAGACCCTGGACAACATCGCCGCGCTGCAGCCGCTGGCGCTGGTGCCGGGGCGCGGCGCCGCGCTCACGACCCCCGAACAGGTGCGACAGGGCCTGGCCGGCACCCGCCAGTTCCTCGTCGACGTGCGCGAATGCGTGCAGGCCGGGGTGCGCGCCGGCAGGAACCTGAACGCGATCTACAAGGAAGCCTGTGCCGCGCTCAAGCCGAAGTACGCGCACTGGGTGATCTTCGACCACTGCATGCCGTTCGACGTGACGCGCTGCTACGACGAGATGACCGGCCATGCCGATCCCCGCATCTGGACCGCCGAGCGCGACGTCGAGATGTGGAAGACCCTCGAGGGCTGAAATCGCGCCCGCGGAACCGCTTTCGCACCGACAACCATTCCAACCCGGAGACACGCCATGAAGTTCAACGCCATTTCCCGCCGCCGGCTGCTCGCCGCCGCGCTCGGCGCCGCCGCCTTGTCCACGCCGGCCTGGGCCCAGGACGCTCGGCCCATCGAGTGGGTCGTCGGCTACCCGGCCGGCGGCGGGTCCGACGCCGTCGCCCGCACCGTCGCCGAGGTCATGAGCAAGACGCTCGGCCAGCCGATCGTGGTGAGCAACAAGCCCGGCGCCGCGACCAACATCGCCGCCGCCTACGTGGCCAACGCCAAGGACACCGGCCACGTGCTGTTCACCGCGGACTTCGCGACGCTCGCGGCCAATCCCTGGCTGTTCGCGAAGCTCCCGTACCACCCTGAGAAGGATTTCGTGCCGGTCAGCATGCTGGCGCGCTTCCCGCTGCTGCTGGTGGTGGCGCCGAACGTCCCGGCGAAGAATTTCCAGGAGTTCCTGGCGTGGGCCAAGGGCGAGGCGAAGGGCGTGAGCTATGCGTCGGCCGGCGTCGGCAGCCCGCACCACCTGGCCGGCGAGCTGCTGCGCGAACGCACCGGCGTCAAGATGCAGCACATCGCCTACCGCGGCGCCGCGCCGGCGGTGCAGGACCTGCTGGGCGGCCAGGTGCCGTTCGGGCTGATCGACACGGCCAGCGTGCAGCAGTACGTCGCCGCCGGCAAGCTGCGCGCGATCGGGGTCGCCAGCCCGGAGCGCCTCACGACGCTGCCGGACGTGCCGACGCTGGCGGAGCAGGGGCTGAAGGACTTTACCGCCTATGCCTGGCAAGGGCTCGTCGTGCCGGCGGGCACGCCGCCGGAAACCGTGGCGAAGTTCAACAAGGCGCTGCAGGCCGCGCTCGAGTCGGCGCCGGTCAAGGCCCGATTCCAGGCGCTGGCGCTGGAGGCGCTGCCCGGCACGCCGCAGCAGATGGCGGCGTACACCCGCCTCGAGCGCGAGCGCTGGGGCCGGCTGGTGCAGCACGCCGGCATCAAGCTGGACTGAAACGGCGAACGACTCGATGCCCGTCGACCAGACGCACGATCCTGCCCTGCGCAGCTGGGTGGCCTCGGCCAACGCGCAAGGCACCGACTTCCCGATCCAGAACCTGCCGTTCGGCCGCTTCCGACCGGCCGGCGCGGCATCGGCGTGGCGCATCGGCGTCGCGATCGGTGACCGGGTGCTCGACCTGGAAGCCGCCCGCGGCCATGGCCGCTGGGACGCGGAGGCAGCCGCCGCACTGGATTCAGTGGCTGGTGGCGACCTGCGGCCATTGATGGCACTCGGCCCGCGGCCGCGCCGCGCCTTGCGGGCCGCGCTGTCGCACGCGCTCGCCGAAGGCAGCGCGCAGCGCGACGCGCTGGCGCCGTGCCTGCTGCCGCAAAGCGGCGTCGAACTCACGGTGCCGTGCGCCATCGGCGACTACACCGATTTCTACACCGGCATCCATCACGCGACCTCGGTCGGCAGGCTGTTCCGTCCCGACAACCCGCTGCTGCCGAACTACCAGTGGGTACCGATCGGCTACCACGGCCGCTCGTCGTCCATCGTCGCCAGCGGCCATCCGATCCGGCGCCCGCTCGGCCAGACCAAGGCGGCCGACGCCGCGCAGCCGACGTTCGGCCCCAGCCGGCGGCTCGACTGCGAACTGGAACTCGGTTTCCTGATCGGACAGGGCAATGCCCTGGGCGAACCGGTGCCGGTGGGCGAGGCGGAGGAGCACCTGTTCGGCGTGACGCTGTTCAACGACTGGTCGGCCCGCGACATCCAGCCCTGGGAGTACCAGCCGCTGGGCCCATTCCTGTCGAAGAACTTCGGCAGCACGATCTCGCCATGGGTGGTGACGATGGAGGCGCTGGCGCCGTTCCGCGCGCCGCTGCAGCGGCCGGCCGGATCGCCCGAGCCGCTGCCGTACCTCGATTCGGTCGAGACCCGCGCGAGCGGCGCGCTCGACATCCGGATGGAGATCTCGCTGCAGACCGCCGCGATGCGCGAGGCCGGCCTGCCGGCGGTGCGCATCTCCGGCGCATCGGCGGCGCAGGCCGCGTACTGGACGGCCGCGCAACTGGTGGCCCACCACACCAGCGGCGGCTGCAACCTGCAGCCGGGCGATCTGTTCGGCTCGGGCACGCTGTCCGGTCCGGCGCCGGACCAGGCCGGCTCGCTGCTGGAACTCACGCAGGGCGGCAAGCAGCCGATCCGCCTGCCCAATGGCGAGTCACGCACGTTTCTGGAAGACGGCGACACGCTCGGCCTGCGCGGCTGGTGCGAACGTCCCGGCGCCCGGCGCATCGGCTTCGGGCCGTGCGCGGGCACCATCGTTCCCGCGCGTCGTGGCGAGTCAAGGGATGAGTCCTGACCTAATCGTGCGCATCGAGGGCTCGAATGAAAGCCTCGGCCTGCCTCGGCCACCGGATTTCGACCCACTTCAGATTCGGGAATTGCCGGCTGTTTCGCAGCAGAGAGAACTCGCGTCGTCGTTTGGCATGGGCTGTGACGACCCACCAGAGAATCGACTCCCGCGACGAGAACGTGCGGCGAAAGGATTCGCGGTTCCCGTGCCACAAAGCCTCGCGCGTTCGAAGTCGGTGCGCGGTACGCCAGAAGACCCGCCATAGCACGAGCCAGAGCGGGAAATTGAGCCATACGGCGACGTCAGCGCGGGGCCAGACGATGTCCCGCACGGAAGAATAGTTCCCGTCGACTACCCACGTCGGCGCAGACACTGCCGCGCGTGTGAGCTCGCGAAAGGTCGCCGCTGGCTTGGGGGTCCATTCCGGCCCCCAGAAGAGTTCATCCAGCTCAACGTGGGGCGCGCGGAGCTTCATCGCAAGCGCCCGGGCCAGCGAGCTCTTGCCCGCGCCGCTCATCCCGAGCACCACGAACCTATGCTGTTCGAACGCCTGCTTGTACGAATCGGGCACTTGAGTCCTTGAGATCAGTCCGCGTACGTAGAGTGACGCGGACGCCTTCTAATCTACTCCGGGGGCGGGGCTGCCGACTGGGAGGAGCCTCTGTTCGGCCGCGAGATTGGGGCCCCGAGGGTGCCCTTGCCGTCTTGTCGACCCGTGCTCGCCAAAAATCTGAACCAGGACACCGGGAAGTTCTTGGTCGCGAGGCGGCAGCAGCTTCGCGCTGGCTGCCGCCTCGCTGCTGCCCGCCGCGGCGGGCAGTGCGTGGTCTTAACTGACGGTTTTCGTGCCGGCGTCGCGCGCCACCTGCATCGCTGCGCTCAGCACCGCCCGGTCACCCACGTGGTTGGCCAGCACCAGCAGCAGGCGCGCATTGAACTGCGCCGCCTGTTCGTCGTCCAGGTCGCGCTGCATGCCAACCAGCTCCTGGTAGAAGCCGTCCGGGTCAGGGATGTTGGGTTCGAGCTTGAGGGTCATGACGGCTCCATGGTGCAGGCGCGCGCGATGGCGGCGCGGATGCGGGCGGGATCGAAGCTGCGCCAGCGCGCGGCGACGTGCTGGTCCGGCCGCAGCAGGTAGACGGTGCCGGGACGGGCGTCGTAGCGCTGCGCCAGCAGGCCCTGCGCGTCGCTGAAGTCGCGTCCCACGCAGACCACGGTGGCCGTCACGTCGCCGGCGGTCACGGCGGCCACCGGCGCGTCGGGGGCGAACACCAGCACCGCGAATCCCGGCGGCAGCTGGTTCAGGAACCAGCCCGGCTCCCCGCGACGCACCACCGGCGCATCGGCGCAGTTGGTGCCGGGCCGCATGGCGCCGGCGAACTCGTCCTCGTCGGGCGTGTTCAGCGCCGACGCCAGGTACGGCGTCGGTGTGGACAGCCGCCCGCTGTTGACCAGCGACCGGGCGAACGGCTGGTGCTCGGCCAGCTGCAGCACGGCGTCGCGCAGGATGCGGCTGCCGCGGCTCTTGGGCGTGATGAAGTCGGTCGAGCGGGTGGAGTTCAGCAGGTTGTCGTCGGCGGCGCGGGCCCGCTCCTCGTGATAGGTGTCGACCAGCGACTCGGGTGCGGTGCCGTCGAGCACCAGCTTGAGCTTCCACACCAGGTTGTCCACGTCCTGCACGCCGGTGTTGGCGCCCCGCGCACCGAACGGCGAGACCTGGTGCGCCGCGTCGCCGGCGAACAGCACGCGGTTGTGGCGGAAACGGTCGATGCGGCGGCAGGCGAACTGGTAGACCGACACCCACTCCAGCTCGAATTCGACGTCCTTGCCCAGCATGGCCTGGATGCGCGGGATGACGTTCTCCGGCTTCTTCTCGTGCTCCGGGTCGGCGTCCCAGCCCAGCTGGAAGTCGATGCGCCAGACCTGGTCGCACTCCTTGTGCAGCAGCACGCTCTGGCCGCGGTGGAAAGGCGGGTCGAACCAGAACCAGCGCTCGGTCGGGAAGTCGGCCTTCATCACCACGTCGGCGATCAGGAAGCGGTCCTGGAAGAACTGGCCGGTGAACCCGGCGCCCACCATCTTGCGCGTGTCGCTGTTGGCGCCGTCGCAAGCGATCACCCAGTCAGCCTCGACGTGGAACACGCCGTCCGGCGTTTCCAGCGTCAGCCTGGCGTGGTCCGCCTCCTGGGACAGGCTGATCAGCTTGTGCTTCCAGCGCAGGTCGACGAGGGGGCTGGCCTCGCAGGCGGCGACCAGGTATTCCTCCAGGTAGTACTGCTGCAGGTTGATCATCGCCGGCATCTTGTGGCCGGCCTCGGGCAGCAGGTCGAAGCGGTAGACCAGGTCCTCGTGGAAGAAGACCTTGCCCACTTTCCAGTTGACCCCCTTGCGCACCATGGGCTCGGCGACGCCGAGCCGGTCCCAGATCTCGAGCGGGCGCTTGGCATAGCACACCGCCCGCGAGCCGATGCTGACGGTGTTGTTGTCGTCCAGCAGCACGGCGGGGATGCCGCGGTGCGCGCACTCCAGCGCGGCCGTGAGTCCGATCGGCCCGGCGCCGACGATCACCACCGGGTGGCGCTTCGCGACGCCGCGGCGCTGTTCGTCGGACTGGCGGTACGCGAACTCGGGGTAGCGGTACGTCTTCAGCATCGCCGGCTCAGGCCGCGTTGGCGAGCTCGCGCTCGTGCATCCACGCGGCGTGCTTGGGCGCGCGCCTGGTGCGTGACCACTCTTCCAGCATCTCCCACTTCACGTCGTCCAGCTGCTTCATCTGGGCCGGCGTCGCCGTGTCGGCCACCAGCTCGAGCCGGTGCCCGTTGGGGTCGTAGAAATAGATCGACTTGAAGATCGTGTGGTCGGTAATGCCCACCACCTCGATGCCTTGCGCTTCCAGCCTGGCCTTCATCTCGGTCAGGACGGCTTCGCTGTCCACCTTGAAGGCGATGTGCTGCACCCAGTTGGGCGTGTTCGGATCGCGCCCCATGGGCGGCGAGTTCGGGATCTCGAAGAACGCCAGGATGTTGCCGTTGCCGGCGTCCATGAACAGGTGCATGTACGGGTCCGGCGCCTTGGTCGAGGGCACCCGGTCCTCGGCGATGGCCAGCACGAACTCCATGTCCAGGTGCTTGCGGTACCACTCGACGGTCTCCTTGGAATCGCGGCAGCGGTAGGCGACGTGGTGGATGCGGGCTATCTTCATGGGAGGCTCCCTTCAGGATTTGGTAACGAGGGTTACTATCGTGCCGACCCTCGATCTGGGGGGCAAGCGGGTGCTTGCCCTCTTGACAAACGAATTCGCTGATTGCGAATTCAAGGAAAGTAACCCGCGATACCATCGCCGCGTGGATCTCGAGAAATTCTTTCCCTACCAGCTCGCGCGCCTGGCCGAGCAGGTCAGCCTGGCGACGGCCCAGGTCTACCGGACGCGCTTCTCGCTCGGCCGCGACGAATGGCGGGTGATGGCGGCGCTGGCGCAGGGCGACGAGATGAAGACCGGCGACGTGCTGGGGCGCACGACGATGGAGAAGATGCAGGTCAGCCGGGCGCTGGCGCGGCTGGAGCGCGACGGGCTTGTGGAGCGCTCACCCGACCCGGGAGACGGCCGCGCCTGGCTCGTCCGCCTGCGGCCGGCCGGCCTCGCGCTGTACCGCAGGATCGTGCCTATGGTGCAGGCGCGCGAGGAGTATCTGTTGGCCGACCTGAGCGGGGCCGAGCGCCAGGCGCTGGACGCCGCGTTCGAGAAGATCGGCGAACGGGCGCGGCAGTTGATCCGGCAGGGGTAGCGCTTCACCCAAAGCACCGGCACGGGCCAGCAAGCTCCAGGCGCAGCAGTACCACGACAAGCTGCAAAGCGAGCGGTGGGAACAGGATCGCCTCGGAGTCAAGCCGCGGCGGACCTGGGACGAGGCGGCCGCCAAGTTCCTGGAGGAAACCGCCAACAAGCATACGCACGCCCGGGACAAATCGAGCTGGCGATGGAGGCGCTCGTCAGGCGGCAGGGCGATCACCCGACCCACGTCTTCACGTACGAGGGCAACCCGATCACGCAGGTAAACACGAAGGCTTGGCGGAACGCGCTTAAGCGGGCCGGGATCGAGGACTTCCGCTGGCACGATCTACGGCATACATTTGCCACTTGCCACAGTGAAGCAGGAACACCGACTCGCGAATTGCAGCGACTTGGAGGCTGGAAGACGCAATCGATGGTCGAGAGATATGCCCATGTCGCCCCCGAAGGGCTGTCAGCTGCGGCTGACAGATTGAGCTCCTTCGTCTGTGTATCTACATCCGGGCAATGATCTGCGGAGGATAGATGCAAGAAAAGCAAGAATGGTCGGTGCTCTCCGGCTTCTTCGGTGACGACCCCACTGCGGGTGCGCCAAGAGGCATGACGATGGCCTTTCGGTCGTTGCCGATTCAGCCGGTGTTTACCGAAGTGTCATGCAGTCTGCGCAATTGGGACTTCTTTCAGGGGGTTCTTCTGTGTATGACTTTTGCGGACAAGGAAAACCATCGCGTGGAAGGGTCTGCGGTCCTTGTCGCTCCTGGGATCGCACTTTGCGCAACTCATGTCATCGAGCCCTACTTAGAGGCGCTCCTCTCTTCGGAAAGCGTGGTCATGTGTCAAGGGTTCACGCCCCACGGTCTCCAGATTTGGCAGATCAGGAAGGTGACGACTGCACCAGACTCTGATGTTGCAATCCTGGGTTTGGTCTTGGCTTCCGCATTGCCGCCCGGGCACGAGTTTCTTCAGGCGGCGATCACGACAAGGATGCCCTCCGTGGGTGAGGAGTTCGTCATCTGCGGGTTTAGAGCAGCCGAGGAGGCGTTCCCAACGCCCGCGGCGTGGGCCACTATCCAGATAGAGGGGGAGGTACGTTTGAGTAGGGGGCTGATCTCCGAAACGTATCCTCTTGGGCGCGACCGTGCAATGCTTCCTTGGCCAGTCGTAGAGGTGACCTGTCCGACCGTCGGCGGCATGAGCGGAGGTCCCGTATTTGATGCTCGAGGACGGCTGGTCGGTTTGCTGTGCTCCTCGATGGATACGGAGGACGGCAGTGGTGTGTCCTACGTTTCTCTGCTGTGGCCGGTATTGCCGAGGAAGTTTGAAGCGGTCTGGCCAGCTAACTTCTTTGACGGTTCCGTGAGCCTGCTGGATATGGATCCCCGCTTGTGCAGCATCGACAAGCGGGAGGCGCTGAGTCTTGAGCCGCATCCTTCGGGCTCTGGCACGCGTACCGCCTACAAGGTCTGGACATAGGCGGCCCGATGGGCCGTAGCGCCGAAAGTTGCCTGCCCTGGTCCAGTGGACGAAAATAAATGCCGAGTTACGCGCCAACTACGCAGAAAAGCCCCCTGACCGTGACAGCCAGGGGGCTTTGTGAGTGGTGCCGGAGAGATGATTCGAACACCCGACCTTCTCATTACGAATGAGCTGCTCTACCGACTGAGCTACACCGGCTGAAGTCCGCGATTATAGCGTGCCAGCGGAAGGGCTCGCCGGCGTCCCCGCAAAAAAGGCGCCAGGGCCGCTGCTCGGCCGGCGGCGGCCGGCGCTGTCGCGCCGGCCCCACTTGCTTGACACTTCAATCATTTAACCGATGTGCCAACCCGGCGCCTCGGTACTAATCCCCGTCCGCGCGCCAGGCGGGGAATCTATACTCGTCGGTTGCGTAGCGCCGTCTGGGGCGCACTACCAAATACATTCAACTCTCTTTTTGGGCGTCCGCCGGACGCAAAGGATTTCACCTTGCAGATCCCCTTCCTCGCCTCACTGGGCCGCGCCGTGGCGCTGGCCCTGCTGCCCGTCGCGATGCTGGTCGCGACCCTGCCTGCCAGCGCGCAGGCCCCGGCAACGCCGGCCGCCAGCGCGGCCGCCGTGGACGCGCCCGCCGCAGCGGCGGCCCCGGCCACCGCCCCGGCCAACGGCGCCAAGAAGAACGGCGACGTCGAGAACCCGTACGGCCTGGAAGCGCTCTGGCGCGGCTCCGACAACATCGCGCGCGGCGTGCTGGTGCTGCTGGCGATCATGAGCGTCGGCAGCTGGTACATCATGATCACCAAGCTGCTCGAGCAGTCCAAGATGCACCGCCACGCGCGCACGATGGACGAGAAGTTCTGGGGCGCGCAGTCGGTGAGCGCCGGCGCCGGGGCGCTGGAGAAGAACAGCGCCTACCGGTTCATCGCCGAGAGCGGCGTGCAGGCCACCACCGACCACGGCGGGCTCAAGAGCCACATCCCGATGAACGAGTGGATTCCCATGAGCATCACCAGTGCGGTGGACCGGGTGCACGCGACGACGCAGGGCGGCCTCGCCTTCCTGGCCACCGTCGGTTCCACCTCGCCGTTCGTCGGCCTGTTCGGCACCGTCTGGGGCATCTACCACGCGCTCACCGCGATCGGCATTTCCGGGCAGGCGTCCATCGACAAGGTGGCCGGCCCGGTCGGCGAGGCGCTGATCATGACCGCCATCGGCCTGGCCGTCGCGATTCCCGCGGTGCTGGGCTACAACTGGCTGGCCCGCCGCAACAAGGCGGTGATGGACGAGGTGCGCGAGTTCAGCGATGAACTCAACGCCGTGATCCTCGGCTCGGCCGGGAAGGCCGCGTAAGCGGCCGCGAGGAGCTCGCCATGGCCATGGCCGTCGGCCCGTCCAGCGGGGACGAGGACGAAGTCATTTCCGCCATCAACACCACGCCCCTCGTGGACGTGATGCTGGTGCTGCTGATCATCTTCCTGATCACCATTCCGGTCGTCACCACGTCGATCCCGGTGCAGCTGCCCAAGGAGCGGGTCGAGGTCCGCGAGACCAAGCCCGAGAACATCATCATCTCGGTGGACAAGGCCGGCGGCATCTACTGGTACGACGCGAAGCTGCCCAACGTCGAGGCCCTCGTGGTCAAGCTGAAGGCGGTGTCGCAGATGAAACCCCAGCCCGAGGTGCAGATCCGGGGCGACCTCACGGCCCGCTACGACGGCGTGGGGCGCATCATGTACGCCTGCCAGCGCGCCGGCATCACCAAGGTCGCCTTCATCACCGAACCGCCGCCCCTGGGCGGTTGAAGCCCCCACGGGCTGTTTGACAGAACAAGGACAACGCACATGGGCCTCAAATCCAGGCGTTTTGGCGCGGGCGATCCCGAAGTCATGATGGACATCAACACCACGCCGCTGATCGACGTGATGCTGGTGCTGCTGGTCATGCTGATCATCACCATTCCGATCCAGCTGCACGCCGTCAACCTCGAGATGCCGGTCGGCGTGCCGCCGGACAACGCGATCAAGCCCGAGAAGGTGCAGATCGACATCGACGACAAGAGCCTCGTCTACTGGCAGGGCCTGCCGGTCAGTGCCGAGGAACTCGACCAGAAGATGACCCTGGTGGCGCAACAGCCGGTGCCGCCCGAGATCCACCTGCGCCCCAACAAGGATGCCCAGTACGCCGTGTTCGCGAACGTGCTGTCCACCACCAAGCGCAAGGGGCTCACCAAGGTCGCCGTGATCGGCAGCGAGCAGTTCGTCCAATGAACGCAGCCACCCTCCACCGACGCCGCTACCGCGGCAGCGACCCCAGGCGCAAGGCCGTGGGCTGGGGAGTCGTGGTCGCCGTCCACGCCTTCATCGGCTGGGCCCTGGTGAGCGGCACCGCCCGCAAGGGCCTGGAACTCATCAAGAAGCCGATGGAAGCAGCGGTGATCCAGGAAGTGATCATCCCGCCGCCGCCACCACCGCCGCCGCCGCCGCCCAAGAAGATCGAGCCGCCCAAGCCCGAGATGCCCAAGGTGGTGGCCCCGCCGCCGCCGTACGTGCCGCCGCCGGAAGTGGCGCCGCCGGTTTCGCAGTCCGCGGTGGCCGTGCAGTCCGTGCCGCTGCCCCCGCCCGCGCCGCACGTGATTGCTCCGCCGCCCCCGCCGGCACCGCCTGCTCCCGCGCCGGCCGCCCCGGCCCGGCAGGACATGACCGTGGCCTGCCCCGACCAGGTCCGCCCGGAGATGCCGCGCCAGGCCCTGCGGGACGGCACCCAGGGGATCGTGAAGGCGCAGGCCGTGATCCGCGACGGGGTGGTCAAGGAGGTCACCATCCTCTCCGGTCCGCGCGTCTACCACGCGCCGGTCCGGACGGCGATGCTGCAGTACAAGTGCGTCAGCGGTGGCGAAGTCATCGCCACCCAGGAGTTCGTCTTCAAGATCGACTGAGCGGCCCCCGCGGTCCCGCAGCGCCGTGCCTTCCCTCGGGAACGCACGGCGCTCGCACGTGGGCCCGTCGGTAGCTCCCTTCCACGGTGTCGACGCTTGACGTATTTGGACAACAGGGGGGTTTCAACGAGGTGACGTCTTGTCACCACTTGTGTAGAAACGCTGTCTCTGAGTGGGGGCGGAGTTTTCTGTTTGCTGGCCGCCTCCATCGCATTTCGCGGGTCATGCAGTACGCGGGGCCTGAACAACAGCAACAGCACTGGAGAAGAAACTTGAAAACAGGCAGACAACAGTTCAGGCAGACGGTGATCGTCCGTGCCCTGATCGCCGCCACCTGCGGCTCGGCCTCGATGATGATCGCCCACCAGGCGATGGCGCAGCAGAGCGGCCAATCGCTGCAGCGGGTCGAAATCACGGGCTCGAACATCCGCCGCGCCGAGGCGGAAACGGCTTCGCCGGTGCAGACCGTGACCCGGGAAGACCTGGAGAAGTCCGGCAAGGCCACCGTCGCCGAATACCTGCAGACGCTGTCCGTCGACAACCAGGGTTCGGTGCCCACCACCTTCGGCAGCGGCTTCGCTTCCGGCGCCTCGGGCATCTCGCTGCGTGGCCTGGGCGCCGCCTCCACCCTGGTGCTGATCAACGGCCGCCGCATCGCTCCGTACGGCCTGGCCGACGACGGGCAGAAGGTGTTCGGCGACCTGAACGTGATCCCGCTGGAAGCGGTGGACCGGGTCGAGATCCTGAAGGACGGCGGCTCGTCGATCTACGGCTCCGACGCGATGGCGGGCGTGGTCAACGTCATCCTGCGCAAGAACTACCGCGGCACGGTGGCCAAGGCGACGTTCGGCCAGTCGCGCTACGGCGACGGCACCGACCGCCGGGTGGCGCTCACCCACGGCTTCGGCGACCCGGATACCCAGGGCTTCAACGTCATCCTGAACCTCGAGATGGCCGACCGTGATGCCATCTACAACCGCGACCGCAAGGGCCGTGGCACCGTGGGCCGCTCCGACCTGCGTCCGGAAGGCTTCGATGCCGAGACGTCCGGCGGTGCCAATGGCGGCACCGGCGCGATCATCGGCGAGCGCGGCGCGGCCGTGAGCTCGGTGGTCGGCAACGTGCGCAACCCGACAAACCTCGAGTACTTCAGCCGCAGCAACACCGGCGCCGGCACGGGCTTCACCCGCACGTTCCCGGGCGCCAACTGCGACGTGATGAGCCGCGGCTATCCCCAGGGCGACCCGGGCGGCGGCTGCCTGACGGACGCCGCGAACGACTACACGCAGATCCAGCCGGACAACAAGACCGTCAACTTCTTCGCGCGCGCCTCGAAGATGCTGAACGCGAACAACGAGGTCTACGGCGAATTCAACTACTACAAGAGCGACTCCCGCTCGCAGACCACGCCGTCGGGCGTGCACAGCTCCACCGGGTACCCGGGCGGCCCGGTCAGCAACGCCGCCGTGGCGCTGGGCGCTTCGCACCCCGACAACCCGTACTTCGGCACGGCGGCGCGCCTGCGCTACCTGGCCACGGACGTCGGGGCGCGCGTGAACAACGTCGAATCGGAGTTCACCCGCCTGGTCGCCGGTGCCAAGGGCACCATGGGCGCCTGGGACTACGACACGGCGTTCCTGTTCTCGCAGAACAAGGTCAACAACGTCCGCAACGGCTTCCTGCAGCGCGACGTCACCTTCGCCCTGCTGAATCCGACGGCCGCCAACGTCGCCGCCGCTACGGCACGCAGCCCCGCCTATGCGGCGCTGCCGGCCGGCAGCGTGTGGCGCATCGCGGAGAACGCCGGGCTGAACTCGTCCGCCCTGTACGCGGCGCTGTCGCCCGATATCTCCAACGACGCCACCAGCCGCACGACCCAGATCGACTTCAAGGTCAACCGCGAACTGGGCAAGCTGGAAGGCGGCCCGATCGGCGTGGCGTTCGGCGCGGAAATCCGCCGCGAGAGCATGGAACTGACGCCCACGACGGGCACCGAGCGCGGCAACATCATCGGCCTGGGGTACTCGGCCTATGAAGGCGCCCGCACGGTGACGGCGGCCTACGGCGAAGCGCTGTTCCCGGTGACCAAGCGCCTGGAACTGAACGCCGCCCTGCGTGCCGACCACTACAGCGACGCCGGCAACTCGGTGACGCCGAAGTTCGGCGCCAAGTTCCGCGCGATGGACAACCTGGCGCTGCGCGGCACCTACGCGCATGCGTTCCGTGCGCCGAGCGCGGCCGAAAACGGCCGTGGCGGCCTGGCGTTCTTCAGCTCGGCGAGCGACCCGACCCGCTGCGCGATGGGCATCCAGATCGCCTGCAACGCGGGCAGCGTCGCCGGCATCACCTCGCCCAACCCGGCCCTCGAGCCGGAAAAGGCGCGCAGCCTGACCCTGGGCGCGGTGTGGGACCTGACGTCCAAGACCAGCCTGGCCGTCGACCTGTGGGAGATCCGCCGCAAGAACGAGATCAACCAGGAGTCGACCCAGTCGGCCGTGGCCGCCGGCCGCGTGTCGCGTGACCCGTCGACGGCCCTGCCGGCCTTCCCGGGCGATCCGGGCGCCATCACGGCGGTGCTGATCAACTACGTGAACTCGAACGAGAGCACCGTGCGCGGCGTCGACTTCGACCTGCGCCATCGCATCGACCTGGCCGGCCAGGGCGGTCGCCTGAACTTCGGCGCCCTGTGGACGCACCTGTTCAAGTGGCAGCGCACGGAGAAGGACGGCACGACGTACGAGTGGGCGGGCACGATCGGCAACCACGACGTCACCAACGCCACCGGCACGCCCAAGGACCGGATCAACCTGAGCGTCGGCTGGGACGTGGGCCGCTGGAAGCTGGGCGCGGTGGCCAACTACCGCGGCTCGCTGATCAACAAGTTCGCCAAGGACGATGCCGATTGTGCTTCGCACTACGCGAACGGCAACGACGCGCCCGGCGGCTGCCGGATCGCTTCCTTCACGACCGTGGACCTGTCGGTGCGCTACAAGCTGCGCGACAAGACGGAGATCTTCGGCGGCGTGGCGAACGTGTTCGACCGCATCCCGCCGCTGGACCCGATCACCTACGGCGCCGTGAGCTACAACCCGCTCGACTACCGTGGCGCGGTTGGCCGCTTCTACAGCGTCGGGGTGCGCCACCAGTTCTGATCGGCGCCGCCTGAACGAAAAACCACCGCTTCGGCGGTGGTTTTTTTTCGGGTGCGCGGGCCGCGGCGCGGTGGGGCGCTTGCCGTCTTCAGCAGGGGGCGAACAGGAGCGCCGCCAGCCGGTCCACGTTCACGGGCTTGGTGAAGGCGTGGTCGAAGACGCCGCTGGACTGGTGGAGCGCCACCTCGGCGACGCCGCCGGACAAGGCGATCAGCACCGGGCAGGCCCGGTCGGCCAGGCGCCGTATCTCCGTGGCCACTTCGGCCCCGTCCATGTCGGGCAGCCCCAGATCGAGCAGCACGGCGTCGTGCTGCTGCGCCAGCGCCAGGGCCAGTCCGGAACGGCCGTCGAAGGCCACTTCAACGGTCAGGTCGGCTTGCCTGAGCTCCAGCACCGCGGCCAGCATCCGGGCGGAGTCGCGGTGGTCGTCGATGATCAGCAGTCGCCCGCATTTCACGGGTGAATACTACCCCCGGCAGCCTGCAGCGCGGTGGACAATGGCGCCATCCAGCATGAGGCTTCACGATTTCCTCGACCAGGCCCGAGAGCGGATTCTTGCCGAATCCGTCGCGTACGCGGCCACCTTGCCAGTGCTAGGCGGTGAATCGCTGGAGGCGCTGCGAGACCACCTGCCGCTGGTGCTCGATGCCATCGCGCGCGACCTCGAGCAACCGCAAAGCCGGGCCCAGTCGATCGCCAAGTCGCAAGGGCTCGGCCCGGCGACCGGCGCGGAAAGCGCGGCCCAGACCCACGGCGCGCTGCGCGCACGCAGCGGCCTCACCATCGAACAGCTGGTGGCCGAATACCGCGTGCTGCGGTCCAGCGTGCTGCGGCTGTGGGCTGACGCGGCCGAGCCCGACGAGCACGTCCTGGCCGACACCATGCGCTTCAACGAGGCGATCGACCAGGCCGTCGCGGAGTCGGTGGCCTTCCACGCGGCGGAGCTGGAGCGCTGGCGTGCCATCTTCCTGGGCGTGCTGGGGCACGACCTGCGCGGACCGCTCAACGCGATGCTGCTCACCGCCGAAGTGCTGCGGCAGGAGGTCACCGGCGCCGCGGCCATGCACGCGCAGGCACTGCTGCGCAACGGCCGGCGGCTCGAGGCGCTGCTCGATTCCCTGCTCGAATACAACAAGTCCAGGCTCGGCGTCGGGATGGCGATCGACCGCAGCCGGGTGGACGTGGCGCACCTCTGCCGGCAGGAGGTGCGGCTGCTTCACGACGCGCTGCCCGACGTGGCGATCGTGTTCGATGCGAAGGGCGACACGAACGGCGATTTCGACGGCTCGCGGGTACGCGAAGCGCTGGCCAACCTGGTGTTCAATGCCGCGCAGCACAGCACGCCGGCGGGCACGCCGATCACGATCACGCTGCGCGACCGAGGCGACGCCGTCGAAGTCTCGACCGAGAACGAGAGCGACCCGATACCGCCCGACGTGCTGCAAGGCCTGTTCGAACCGCTGCGGCGCCGCTCGGCCGGCGCGGGCGGCTCGCGCCGCAATCTCGGACTCGGCCTGTTCATCGTGCGCGAGATCGCCCGGGCCCACGGCGGCGACGCGAGCGTGGCGATGACGGGACGGCGGGTCCGCTTCACCATCGTCCTGCCCAAGGCGGCGCCGGCAGGGTGAGGCCGCGCCGGCGCGGCGCGGGAGTCGATCGGCGCAGGACCGCGGCGCCGTCAGCCGTACAGCCAGCAGGCCGCCCGCGACGCGCCGGCCTCCAGCAGCGGCGGGACCTCGCGCGGGCAGCGCTCGAACGCCTGGGGGCACCGGGTGCGGAACACGCAGCCCGAAGGCGGATCGAGCGGCGACGGCAATTCGCTCGGCAACACCTGGATCGCCTTCGCCCGTTCGCGGCGCGGGTCCGCCAGCGGCACGGCCGACAGCAGCGCCCGGGTGTACGGGTGCTTCGGGTCGGCGTACAGCGCCTGCTTGGGTGCGATTTCCATCGTGCGGCCCAGGTACATCACCAGGATGCGCTGGCTCACGTGCTTCACCACCGCCAGGTCGTGCGCAATGAAGATCAGCGCCAGGCCCAGCTCGCGCTGCAGGTCCTGCAGCAGGTTGATGATCTGCGCCTGGATCGAGACGTCCAGCGCCGAGACCGGCTCGTCGCAGACGATCAGGCGCGGCTTGAGGATCAGGGCGCGGGCGATGCCGATGCGCTGGCACTGGCCGCCGGAAAACTCGTGCGGATAGCGATAGAGATGCGTCTCGGACAGGCCGACCCTGCCCAGCATCTCCTTCACCTGGCGCAGCACCTCGTCCCCCGGCAGCTGCGGCTGGTGCGTGCGCAGCGGCTCGCCGATGATCTGCGCCACGTTCATGCGCGGATTCAGCGAGGCCAGCGGGTCCTGGAACACCATCTGCACGCTGCGCCGCACCTGCTGCCAGTCGTCGCGGCTGGCGCCTTTCATGTCGCGGCCCATCCAGGCGATGTCGCCGGACGTGGCGGGGATCAGGTTCAGCAGGGCGCGGGCGAGGGTGGACTTGCCGCAGCCAGATTCGCCGACGATGCCCAGCGTCTCGCCCGGCTGCAGGTCGAAGGTGACTCCATCGACGGCCTTGAGGGTGCGATGCTGCGGGAACAGGCCGCCTTCGCCGCGCACCTTGAAGTGAACCCGCAGGTCACGCACCGAGAGCAGCGCGGCGCTCATGGCTGCACCCTCGCGGCCTGGGCGGCGACGAACCCGGCCTCGGCATGGCAGGCGCGCAGCACCGGCGCCGCGCTGCCGGCGTCGACGAGGGGCGGGCGGTCCGTCAAGCAGCGCTCCTGCGCGAAGGTGCAGCGCTCGCTGAACGGGCAGCCGGCCGGCAGGCGGGCCATGTTGGGCGGAACGCCCGGGATGGCGACCAGGCGCTCGCCCTCGTGGTCGAGCTTGGGCACGGCGCCCAGCAGCCCCAGCGTGTATGGGTGCGTGGGCTGGTAGAAGATGCTCTCGGCGCTGCCGCGTTCCATGATGCGGCCGCCGTACAGCACCATCACGTCGTCGCAGAGGCCGGCGACGACGCCCAGGTCGTGCGTGATCAGGATGATGGCGGTGCCGAAGTCGCGCTGCAGGTCGCGCAGCAGCGCGATGATCTGCGCCTGCACCGTGACGTCCAGCGCCGTGGTCGGCTCGTCGGCGATCAGCACGTCGGGCTCGCACATCAGCGCCATGGCGATCATGATGCGCTGGCGCATGCCGCCCGAGAACTCGTGCGGATAGCGGCGGATGCGGCGGGCAGCGTCCGGAATCCGCACCGCCTCCAGCGCCGCGATGGCGCGGGTGCGGGCCGCCGACCGAGACAGGCCCTGGTGCAGTTCCAGCACCTCCGTCATCTGCCGCTCCACCGTCAGGTATGGATTGAGCGACGTCATCGGGTCCTGGAAGATCATCGCCATGCGGTCGCCGCGGATCCGATTGAGCGCCGCGGTGGGCATCGCCAGCAGGTCCTCGCCGCGGAACAGGGCGCGTCCGCTCGCGCGGCCGTTGGCGGCGAGCAGGCCCATCAGGGCCAGCATGCTCTGGCTCTTGCCGGAGCCGCTCTCGCCGACGATGCCCAGCGTCTGGCCGCGCTCGAGATGGAAGCTGAGACCGTTGACGGCCGTGATTTCGCCGTCCTCGGTCTTGAAGCGAACGGCCAGGTCGTCGACGGCCAGCAGGCTGTCCGCCGTCATGCGAGGCGCTCCTTGGGATCCAGCGCGTCGCGCAAGCCGTCACCGATGAAGTTGAAGCAATACAGCGCCGTGGACAGCATCGCCGCCGGGAACAGCAGCATCCAGGGCGCCACTTCCATCACGCTCGTGCCGTCCTCGATCAGCACGCCCCAGCTGGTCATGGGCTCCTGGATGCCCAGGCCCAGGAACGACAGCACGGACTCGGTAAGGATCACCCCCGGCACGGTGACGGTGGTGTAGATGACGACCACGCCCAGCAGGTTGGGCACGATGTGGGCGAAGATGATGCGCCGGGTCGGCACGCCGATCGATCGCGCCGCCTCCACGAACTCCATGTTGCGCAGCGACAGCGTCTGGCCGCGGACGACGCGCGCCATGTCCATCCAGGAAAAGGCGGTGATCGCCAGCACGACCAGGTAGAACTCGCGCCCGAGGATGGTCACCAGCAGGATCGCGATCAGCAGGTAGGGGATCGCATACATCATGTCGACGATGCGCATCATGAAGCTGTCGACCTTGCCGCCGACGAAGCCGGCGGTCGCGCCCCAGGCGATCCCCAGCGCGACCGAGGCCAGCGTCGCGAGCACGCCCACCATCAGGGAGATCCGGCCGCCGATCAGGCAGCGCACCAGCAGGTCGCGTCCCGATTCGTCGGTGCCCCACCAGTGCATGTTCTTCCAGGTCGGCGGCAGCGACATCGCGTCCCAGTCGGCCGAATCGAATTCGTGCGGCAGCAGGAAGGGCCCGACGATGCAGGCGAGGGCGATGAAGGCCAGGATCGCCAGGCTGGCGACGGCTGCCTTGTTGCGCATGAAGCGGGTGCGCGCGTCGCGCCACGGGCTGCGGCCCGGCGTGGGGACCGCCGCCCGTTCGAGCTGGTCCGCCAGGGCCTGGCGCCGGGTGGAGGTCATCATGAGTAGCGGATCTTGGGGTCGAGCGCCGCATACGCGAGGTCGACCAGCAGGTTGAGCAGCACGGCCAGCAGCGTGATCAGCACGACCAGCCCCAGGACCAGGGTGTAGTCGCGGTTGCCGGCGCCGTTGACGATCAATTTGCCCAGGCCGGGCAGCGAGAACACGGTCTCGGTCACCAGCGCAGCCGTGATCGAGGAGATGGCCAGCGGGCTGAGGACCGAGACCACCGGCAGCAGCGCCGGCTTCAGCGCGTGGCGCAAGACGACTACGCGGGTCGGCAGGCCCTTGGCGCGGGCCGTGCGGATGAAGTTGCTGTGCAGCACCTCGATCAGGCTGCCGCGCATGACGCGCGCGATCGTCGCCACGTTGATCAGGGTGAGCAGGGCCACCGGCATGATCATGAACCTGGGGGCGAAGGCGTCCCAGCCGCCGGCCGGCAGCCAGTGCAGCCAGAGGGCGAAGACCAGGATCATCACCGGGCCGATCACGAACGACGGGACGACGCTGCCCAGGTTGCCGACCAGCATCACGCCGTAGTCGGCCGCGCTGTTCTGGCGCAGCGCGGCGGCGGTGCCCAGGCCGACGCCGATGACGAAGGACAGCGCGAGCGCGGTGCCGCCAATCGCCAGCGACACCGGCAAGGCGTTGGCGACCAGTTCGTTCACCGACCAGTCGGCGTAGCGGAACGAGGCGCCCAGGTCGCCCTGCAGCAGGTTGCCCAGGTAGTGCAGGTACTGCTGCCACAGCGGCTGGTCGAGGTGGTACTTGGCCTGCAGGTTGGCCAGTACCGCGGCGGAGACGACCCGCTCGCTGTCGAACGGGCCGCCGGGCGCGGCGTGCACCAGCAGGTAGCTGACGGTGATGACCGCCAGCAGCGTGGGAATCGTCGCCAGCAGGCGACGCAAGGTGTAGGACCACATGGCGAGCTCTCCTGCGCCCGCGCCGGGCTGGGGTCAGGCCCTTGCGGGCCGGCGCGGCCGGTGGGGGTGCATCAATGCTTGATGATGTACAGGTCCTTGCTGCGGAACCGGTCCTGGGCGTTTTCCAGCGAATACCCGCCGACGTACGACTTGACCAGCCGCGGCAGCGAGTACTGCAGCAGCGGGATCATCGGGTAGTCTTCCATGATCATCTTCGAGGCCTGCGTCAGCAACGCCTTGCGCTTGGCCTGGTCGGTCTGCTGCGTGCCCTGCACGATCAGGTCCTCGGCCTTGCGGTTGCAGTTGAAGTTGTTGTTCTGGTCCGAGTCGCAGCGCACCAGCGCCAGGAAGGTCGTCGCGTCGTTGTAATCCGCCAGCCAGCCGTTGCGGGCGATCTGGAACTGCCCGTCGTGGCGCTTCTTGAGCAGCACCTTGAACTCCATCGCCTCCAGTTCCACCTGGATGCCCAGCTTGGTCTTCCACTCGGAGGCCGCGAAGATCGCCATCTTCTTGTGGTACTCGCTGGTGTTGTACGAGAACGTGTACTTCGTCCCCGGCTGCACCCCGGCCTGCTGCAGCAGCGCCTTGGCTTCCTGCACCTTCTTCGCCATGGGCCAGGTGGCCCATTCGTAGTCGGTCACGTCCGCGCCTTCGACGCCCTTGACCATGAGGCTGTAGGAGGGCGTCTGGCCGTCGGCCGTGATGCGCTGGGCCAGGATGTCGCGATCGATCACCATCGACAGCGCCTTGCGCACCCGCACGTCCTTGAACGCCGGGTTCTGGTTCTGCAGCGAGTAATAGCGCAGGCCGATCATCGGCGCGTTGCGGATCTCCTTGGGGTACTGCTGCTTGTACTTCTCGTAGGTGCCGGGCGGCAGCTGGTAGACCCACTCGTTCTGGCCCGACTCGTAGAGCTTGACGTCGGCGTTGCCGTCCTCGACCGGCAGGTAGGTGACGCGCGTGAGCTGCACGTTCTTCGCATCCCAGTACTGCGGGTTCTTCTCGATCACCACCTTGCTGTTGACCAGCCATTCCTTGAGCACGTACGCGCCGTTGCTCACCAGGTTGCCGGGCTTGGTCCAGTCCTTGCCGTGCTTCTCCAGCGACGCCTGGTGCACCGGTCCCAGGTTGTTGTTGGACATCAGGCTGGGCAGGAAGGAAACGGGGAAGGCCGTCTTCACTTCCAGCGTGTGCTTGTCGACGGCCTTCACGCCGATCTGCGCCGGCGGCTTCTTGCCCAGGGCGACGTCCTGGCCGTTGGCGAGGAAGACGCCGAAGGTCGCGGCATAGGTGGACGCGGTCTTCGGATCGACGAAGCGGCGGATGCCGTAGACGAAGTCCTGCGCCGTCACCGGGTCGCCGTTGGACCATTTCGCGTTCTGGCGCAGCTTGAAGACCCAGGTGAGGGGGTCGGTCTGCTTCCAGCTCTCGGCCACGCCCGGAACGATCTTGCCGTTGCTGTCGTTGGCGGTGAGGCCCTCGAACAGGTCGCGCGTGAGGTTGTTGGCGCCGACCGATTCGGCCAGCGCCGGGTCCAGCGTTTCGGGTTCCGAGCCGTTGTTGCGCACCAGCGTCTGGGTCGGGTGGAGCTGGACACCCGGCGGGACCACGGCGGCGCCGGCGGGCCAGGCGAGGGCGATGCCGAGCGCGATGGCGGCAAGGTGGGACAGGGGAGCGTGGTGCATGGTCGATTCCTCGGTGCCGATTCTCATTGTTTGGGCAGCCTGGCGGTGTCGACGTCGACGTAGCGCCAGAACTCGCGGGCGTTGGGATGCCGTTTGTACCCCACCAGCCAGGGCTGCATCAGGTCGGTGCCGATGCGGTGGGTGCGCACCTTGTAAGGCATGTACGCCACCAGGATGCGGACCGCGTCCTGGATCACCTTGTCGCGCTCGGGCCCGTCGGGCATCTGGCTCTGCTTCTGGTACAGCTCGTCGAACTGCTTGTTGGAAAAGCGCGCGAGGTTGCCCTGGCCCCAGGCCTTGCTGTAGCCGCGCTCCAGCACCGGGCCGCTGTCGGGGCTGCTGGCCGAGAGGCCCACGCCCCACATCATCAGCTTGCCGGCGCGGGCGGCCTTCAGCTGCTCGGGCCACTTGCCGATGCGGAACACGATCCGGATTCCGACGGCGTCCAGGTTCTTCTTGAGGACTTCATCGAGTTCGCGGTAGTCGGCGGTGCCCAGCGTCTCGTACTCCAGCACCAGCGGCTGGCCGTCCGGCTGGTCGCGCCAGCCGTCCCCGTCCCTGTCCACGTAGCCGAACATGTCCAGCAGCGCGACGGCCCGGGCCCGGTCGTGCGTGCCCATCTCGGAGCGGAACTGCGGATCGAAGCTGCCGGTGTTGGGCATCACGAAGCCCTGGGCCACGATCGCCTGGCCGCGCCGCGGCAGCCGCACTTCCTCTTCGCTGTTGTAGGCGAGGTTGATCGCCCGCCGCAGCGCCACCTTCTCCGGCGTGTAGCCGCCCACCAGCGGGTGGTCCATCCGGAAGAAGAACATCGTGATGTCCGACAGCGGGACCCGCTCCATCTGGATTCCGCGCCTGGCGAGGTTGGGCGCCAGCTTGTTGTTCGGGATGGCGTGCGTCGCGAAGTTCTGCGGCAGCCGCTCCATCAGGTCGTGTTCGCCGTTCAGGAACGACAGCCAGCGCGGCTGCGGCTCGTCGATGATCGACACGACCACCTTGTCCAGCAGCGGCAGCCGCTTGCCCTTCATCCGGGCGGCGATCGCCACCGACTCCGGGTCCTTCGGGTCCGGTTGCTCGTCGTAGAACTCCTCGCGGTAGTTCGGGTTGCGCACCAGCGTGATCCTGGAGGAGCGCTGCCACTCGGCCAGCATGAAGGCGCCGGTGCCCACCGGGTGCTCCATGATCTGGTCGCCATACTTCTCCACCACCTCCCGCGCCATGATCCCCAGGATCCCCGGGTCGGAGAGCGTGTGGATGAACCGGGGGCGCGGCTGCTCCAGCCGGAACTGCACCGTGTAGCGGTCCAGAGCCCGCAGGCCCTCGATCTCGGTGTCGTAGTCGAAGCTGCCGTTCGCCTGCGCCTTCCTGCGCAGGTCGTCCATGCCCAGGATCTTCTCCTCCTGCAGGCCGCTCAGGCTCGGGCTCTTGGTCTTCGGGTCGAAGATGCGCTTGTAGGTGTAGACGACGTCCTGTGCCGTCACCTCGCGCTTCCTGCCGCCGAACGCCGGGTCGTCGGCGAAGTGGATGCCGCGACGCAGCGTGACGGTGTAGGTGCGGAAGTCCGCCGAGACCGCCGGCATGCCTTGCGCCAGGTTCGGCTTGATCCGCGCCGGCCGCGACAGGTAGTCGTATCCGTACAGCGCGTCGAAGATGTTGGCCGTGATGATGCGGGAATACAGGTCCGACAGCTGCGGCGGATCGAATCCGGTCTCGGCGACGGGAAACGCGTAGCGCAGCACCTTCTCGGGCGGGGGGGCGGCAGTCTGGGCCAGGGCGGGCGCGATAGCACCCCAGGCCAGGCACAGGCTGGTGGCCAGTGCCCAGTGGCTCTTGATCATTCTTGGAAACACCAATACGGGAAACTTGAAGCCGCAAGCATAATGCCCGCCCTGAAGCCTGCCACGAGCGGTTTCCCCTAAGGTGCCGGACCGGGCGCCGAGGGACCCAAGAAAGTCCTGGATGTTCTCTTACCTCTTGCGGCGGATCCTGCAGATGATCCCCACCCTGGCCGGCGTGATCCTGCTGGTGTTCTTCCTCTTCAAGTATTTCGGCGGCGACCCGGCCGAGATTCTCGGGGGCCTGCAGGCTTCGGCGGAACAGATCGAGTCCATCCGCACCCAGCTGGGGCTGAACAAGCCGGTCGTCGAGCAGCTCTGGCTGTTTGTGACCAAGGTCGCCACTTTCGACTGGGGCCGCAGCTGGGCGACCAACGAGGCGGTCTCCAACATCTTCGTCACGCGCCTGCCCGCCACGCTCACGATCATGATCCCGATCCTGGTGCTGGAAGTGGTGCTCGCGATCGCCGCCGGCATGGCCGTGGCTTACGTGCGTGGCAGCCTCACCGACCGCGCGGTGATGATCATCTCCACGGTGGCCCTGTCGATCAGCTTCCTGGTGTACGTGATCATCGGCCAGTACGTGTTCGCGTTCCGGCTCGGCTGGTTCCCTGTCCAGGGCTGGAGCCACAGCGTCTGGACCAACCTCCTGGTCTATGCGCCGCTGCCCGTGCTGCTGGCCGTGCTGGTCAGCCTGGCGCCGCAGACCCGCCTGTACCGCAGCTTCTTCCTGGACGAGATCGGCCACGACTACGTGCGCACGGCCCGCGCCAAGGGCGTTCCCGAGCGGACGATCCTGTTCAAGCACGTCCTGCGCAACGCGATGATCCCGATCCTCACCAACGTCGCCACCCAGTTGCCCGGCGTCTTCATCGGCTCCTTCCTGATCGAGGTGTTCTTCTCGGTGCCCGGCCTCGGGCGCGAGGTGTACCAGGCCGTAGGACGCAGCGACTACCCGGTGATCCAGGCCGTGACGATCTACCTGGCGGCCCTGACGATGGTGATCAACCTCGTGACCGACGTCCTCTACAAGTTCGTCGACCCGCGGGTGGTGCTCAAGTGAGCGCCGTTCCTCCGGTGCCGGGCGCCGCGCCCGAGATCATGCCCCCGGCCACTGGCTCCGCCCCTACGCTGGCCGCGCTGCCGAAGTCGCCCGGCGTCTGGATGCAGGCCTGGATCCGCCTGCGCCGCGACCGTGTCGGCATGGTGTCGCTGGTGGTGGTGGCCCTGTTCCTCGCGCTGGTGCTGCTGGCGCAGTTCGGGGTGCTGGCCGACGGCTGGCAGCGCGAGGTGGGCGAGCCGTTCGCGCCGCCGCACGTGGTGGGCGCCGACGCGCGGCAGGAAGTCGCCGTCGCGCAGAAGCAGCCGCCCAACGTCGACCTGTCCGACGTGGACCCGCTGGCGCCGCGCTATGCCGAATGGGCCAGGCGGGCATCCGAAGTGAAGACCGTCGTCGTGGAGCGCGCGCCGACGCTGGCGTTCGGCGGCGACCGGCTGGGCCGCGACGTGCTGGACAAGGCGATCAAGGGGGCGCAGGTCTCCATCCTCGTGGGCATCGCCGCGGCGCTGCTGGCGACGCTGATCGGCACGGTGCTGGGAGCGCTGGGCGGCTACTTTGGCGGGAAGACCGGCGACTTCCTCGAGTGGGTCTACAACGTCTTCACCTCGGTGCCCTACATCCTGCTGATCTTCGCGCTGGCGGCGGTGTTCAAGTCCGGCCCGCTCGCCAAGACCTTCTCCAGCGGCATCATGCCGGTGGTGATCATCCTGGGCGTGGTCGGCTGGACCGGCATCTACCGGCTGGTGCGCGCCGAGTACATGAAGCACCGTTCGCGCGAGTACGTGCGCGCGGCGGAGGCGATCGGCGCCGGGCACGGCGCGCGCATGTTCGGGCACATCCTGCCCAACGTGAGCCACGTGGTGCTGGTGCAGATGAGCCTGCACGTCGTCGGCTTCATCAAGGCCGAAGTGATCCTTTCCTTCCTGGGCATGGGCGTTCCGATCGACATGGTCAGCTGGGGCACCATGCTGGCCGAAGCCCAGACCGAGCTGGTGCTGGGCAAGTGGTGGCAGCTGGCCACCGCCACCGCGTTCATGGCGACCTTCGTCACGGCGTTCGCGTTGCTGACCGACGCGCTGCGCGACGCCATGGACCCGAAACTGCGTTGACGAGGCCTCCGATGGAATCACTCATCCAAGTGCGCGACCTGCGCGTCGCGTTCCGCCTGGGCCAGGAGACGCACGAGGCCGTGCGCGGCGTCAGTTTCGACATCCCCGCCAGCACCAGCGTGGCGCTGGTCGGCGAGAGCGGCTCGGGCAAGAGCGTCAGCGCGATGAGCATCGTGCGGCTGCTGCCCGACAACGCCATCGTCGACCCGGCCAGCCGCGTGCTGTACCAGGGCCGCGACCTGCTGCACGCCAGCCAGGAGGAGATGCGCTCGCTGCGCGGCAAGGACATCTCGGTCGTGTTCCAGGAGCCCATGAGCTCGCTGAACCCCGTGTTCCCGGTGGGCGAGCAGATCGCCGAGGTGCTGCGCATCCACGCCGGGCTGTCGGGGCGGCAGGCGCGCGAGCGCGCGCTGGAACTGCTGGCCGAGGTCGGCATCCCCGAGCCGCGGGCGCGGCTCGACTCGTATCCGCACGAGCTCTCCGGCGGGCAGCAGCAGCGGGTGATGATCGCGATCGCGATCGCCTGCGAGCCCAAATTGCTGATCGCCGACGAGCCCACGACGGCATTGGACGTGACGGTGCAGCGCCAGATCGTCGACCTGCTGGCCGGCCTGCAGGAACGCAAGAAGATGAGCATCCTCTTCATCAGCCACGACCTGGCGCTGGTGGGGGAGGTCGCGCGCAACATCGTGGTGATGCGCCATGGCGAAGTGCGCGAGGCCGGCGACATCGGCGAGGTATTCCGCGCCCCGCGGGACTCCTACACGCGCGCGCTGCTGGCCTGCCGGCCGCGCCTGGACGCGCGGCCGCGCCGGCTGCCGGTGATCGATGACATCGTCAACAACCGGCCGCTGCAGACGCAGGAGCGCAGCCCCGTGCCGGTCGCCGGCGCGCCGCTGATCGAGGTGGCCGGGCTGTCCAAGGCGTACCGCCTGAAGGAAGGACTTTTCCGGCACAAGCAGATCGATGCCGTGAAGTCCGCCGATTTCGTGCTGCACAAGGGCCGCACGCTGGGGGTGGTGGGCGAGTCGGGATCCGGCAAGACCACCATCGGCATGATGCTCACGCGCCTCACGCCGGCGAGCACCGGGCGCATCATGTTCGAAGGCCGCGACCTGGCGACGCTGGCCGCGCGCGAGCTTCAGCCGTACCGCCGTCGCATCCAGATCATCTTCCAGAACCCGTACGCGAGCCTGAATCCGCGCTTCACCGTCGGCCAGATCCTGATGGAGCCGATGCGGCTGCACGGCATCGGCGCGGGCGAGGACGAGCGCGCCCGCCTCGCGTTGGGCTGGCTGGAGAAGGTGGGCCTGCCGGCCACCGCCTTCGGCAAGTACCCGCACGAGTTCTCAGGCGGGCAGCGCCAGCGCATCGCGATCGCGCGCTGCCTCACCATGCAGCCGGAGATCATCGTGTGCGACGAGAGCGTCAGCGCGCTGGACGTCAGCGTGCAGGCGACGGTGCTGAACCTGCTGCTGGACCTGCAGGAGGAATTCGGCCTGACCTACCTCTTCATCAGCCACGACCTGGCCGTCGTGAAGTACATGGCCGACGACATCCTGGTCATGAGCAACGGCGAGATCGTCGAGCGCGGTGCCTCGGACGAGATCTACCGCAGCCCGAAGCACCCATACACCCAGCAGCTGCTGGCCGCGATCCCGCGCGGGGACGTGCACGGCGCCGCGGCCGCGGTGGTGCCGGCATGAGCGCGCGCTGGCGGCTGGCGCTGCTCGCGTCGCTGGCGCTGGCGACCGCCTGCTCGGCGCCGCCCAAGCGCGTCGAGAAGGCGGCCGACCTGCCGCGCTTCACGTACCCGGTGCCGGCCGAGCTCGAACCGCTGGTGCGCGATCCGGAGCGCTTCGCGGCGCTCGCGCGTGACGTGCGGCGCGACACCGAGGCCACCCTGGCCGGGTACGACATCGCGGAACACGCCACGCGGCGCCAGTTGCTCGGGCTGGTGATGATGCTCGACCTGATCGAGGGCCGCTGGGACGAGGCGCTGCGCCGCTCCGAGCAGATCCGGGTGCTGCAGGAGAAGCCGGCGGACAAGCTGCTGTCCGGCATGGTGGTGCGGGCCATCGTGGCCGCGGTGAAGAAGACCGGGGAGCGCAACACGCCGGCGTACCAGGCCGAGGTGGCGCGCCACGTCGCGGAAGAACTCGCGCGCCTGCCCTACCCGGTGATCCGCAACGACATCCAGCGTGCGAAGGCCGGCATGGAGACCCTCGGCGAAACCGTGGCGCTGGGGCGGGTGCGCAACGTGCTGCAGCCGGTCGCCTCACGCACCGGCCACCTCAGCTCGGACATGGTGCCGGCGCTGGTTTCGGCACGCTATTCGCTGGAATTCAACCTGCCGCTGAAGGCGGCGCTGGTCGAAGCCTACGGCCGCTACCTGCTCGCGAACAAGGTCGACAAACCCGACATCTGGGCCGCGCGCGACGTCACGCTGCCGGCCGGCCGGCCCTATGCGCCGGTGCCCGTCGTGGTCTGGGACAGCGGCGTGGACACCGCGCTGTTCCCGGCCCGGCTGGTGGAGCAGGGCGCAGCGCCGGCGCTGATCGCCTTCGACCGTTTCGCGCTGCCCTCGGCCGAACCGCTCAAGCCAATCCCAACGGAATTGCGTTCGCGCCTGCCGGCGCTGCTCGATCGCAGCAAGGGCCTGTCGGACCTGGGCGCGGACATCGACAGCCCCGAGGCGAATGCGGTCAAGACGCTCCTGTCGACGCTGCCGCCCGCGCAGTACAAGACCGTGACGGAGGAGCTGCAGCTGGTCGGCGTGTACCAGCACGGTACGCACGTTGCCGGCATCGCGATGGCCGGCAACCCCTACGCCCGGCTCGCCAACGCGCGGATCGAGTTCGGCCACACGCTCCTGCCCGATCCCTGCCCGACCCGGGAGCTCGAGGAGCGCGGCGCGGCCAATTTCGCCCGCTACGTGGCGTTCGCGCGGCAGACCGGCGCGCGCGTCGTGAACATGAGCTGGGGCGGCAACCTGCGCAGCTACGAAGTGGCGCTGGAATCCTGCGGCATCGGCAAGGACCTCGCCGAGCGCAAGGCGCTGGCGCGCCAGTACTTCGACCTGCACCTGAAAGCGCTCACCGCGGCGCTCGCCTCCGCCCCCGACGTCCTGTTCGTGGTGTCGGCCGGCAATTCGGCGAACGACCCGACGTTCAACGACGCCTATCCCGCGGGGATCGTGCTGCCCAACGTCGTGGCGGTCGGCGCCGTGGACAAGGCGGGCGATGAAGCCGCGTTCACCAGCTACGGTCCGACGGTGCTGCTGCACGCCAATGGCTACCAGGTCGAGAGCCTCGTGCCGGGCGGCCGCCACATCGCGCTGTCGGGCACCTCGATGTCCTCGCCACAGGTGACCAACCTGGCCGCCAAGATGCTGGCGGTGAAGCCCTCGCTCAAGCCTGCCGAGGTGATTGCGGTCATGCGCAACACCGCCGATCGCAGCGAGGACGGACGGCGCGTCCTGGTGCACCCCGCGCGGGCGCTGGCGGCCGTCGGATACCGGCCATGAGACGGCTGCTGGCGGCCGCGGCACTGGCGGTGGCCACCGCCTTCGCGGCGCCGGCGCCTGCCACTGCGGACCCGCAGGAGGCGGCGGCCCTGCATGCGCTGTTCGAGCGGCAGTGGGAAGCCAACGCGAGCCGCTTCCCCGAGGACGCCACGTACCGCGGCGACCTGCGCTTCAACGACCGCTTGACGGACCTGTCGCCCGAGGCCATCGCCGCCCACGACGCGCTGGTGCGGCAGTGGCTGGAGGAGGCCCGCGCCATCCGGCGCGAGCGTCTGGACCCGGCCGACCGGCTGTCGCTGGACCTGTTCACCCGGCAGCTCGCGCTGCGCGCGGAGCAGCAGGCGTTCGCCGGGTACCGCACCTTCATGATCGGGGCGCTCGGCGGCGCCCAGAACGAGTTCGCCGGCTTGATGCGTCTCGTGCCCGTGCGCACGGCGCTGCAGGCGGAGCAGGCGCTGCAGCGCATGGCGGCTTATCCGCGGCTGGTGGACCAGCAGGTCGACTTGATGCGCCGGGGCATGGCGCTCGGCTGGGTGCCGGCACGGTCGGTCCTGGAGCGCTCGCTGGCCCAGATCGACGACCAGCTCGCCGCCCCCGTGGAGTCGGGGCCCTTTTCCGAGCCGTTCCGGCGGCTGGGCAGCGACATTGCGCCCGCCGACCAGGCGGCGCTGCGGGCCCGGGCCCACCGGGCCATCGCCGACCAGGTGCTGCCGGCGCTGCGCAGGCTGCGGGCCTTCATCGCCGGGGAGTACCTGGGCCGCGCGCCGGCGAACGGCGCGCTCAGCGGCTATCCCGACGGCGCCCGCGTCTACGAGTACCTGGCGCGCCGCTCGACCACCACCAGCCTTGCACCCGCGGAGATCCATGCGATCGGCCAGCGCGAACTGGCCGCCATCCGTGCCGAGATGGACGCGATCGTGATGCAGGTCGGGTTCGACCGGGGCTTCGCGGCCTTCGTGGAGCACCTGAACACCGATCCGCGCTACTTCCACCGCTCGCCCGACGAGCTGCTGGCCGGGTACCGTGCCATCGCCAAGCGGATCGATGCCGAGCTGCCGCGGCTGTTCGCCCAGCTGCCGCGCGCTCCCTACGGCGTGCGTGCCATGCCCTCGTTCCAGGGACCGGACGCCGCCGAATACTACGAAGGCCCGGCGCTGGATGGCACCCGCGCCGGGTTCTTCAATGCCAACACCCTGGGCTGGCGCACCCGCCCGACCTGGAAGATGGCGACGCTGACGGCCCACGAGGCGGTGCCCGGGCACCACCTGCAGATCGCGCGCTCGGTCGAGCTGGGCGCGCTGCCGCAGTTCCGCCGCGCGGGCGGCTATACGGCGTTCGTCGAAGGCTGGGCAGTCTACGCCGAGACGCTGGGGCGCGAGATCGGCGTGTACGACGATCCGTACAGCCTGTTCGGGCACCTGCAGTGGCAGGCGTTCCGGGCGGCGCGGCTGGTGGTCGACACCGGCATCCACAGCCAGGGCTGGTCGCGCCAGCAGGCCATCGATTTCATGGTGGAGCGCACCGGCATGGAGCGCGGCTTCGTCACGTCGGAGGTCGACCGCTACACGTCGATCCCGGGCCAGGCGCTGGGCTACATGATCGGCAAGCTCAAGATCGCGGAACTGCGCGAGCGCGCGGCGCAGCGGCTGGGGTCACGCTTCGACGTGCGGCGGTTCCACAATGCCGTGATCGACCAGGGCGCGCTGCCGCTGGACGTGCTGGAGCGGGTGATCGACGACTGGATCGCCGAGGAGCTGGCGCGCGGGTGAATGGGTACGGATCTCGTTCCCGCTTCCGTCTTACTGACGGTGGTAGGACGTGACCCGCTCCACCTCGTTCTTGCTCCCGAGGATCACCGACACCCGCTCGTGCAATTTCGTCGGCTGGATGTCGAGGATGCGCTGCATCCCGTTCGTCGCCGCACCGCCGGCCTGTTCGATCAGCCAGCCCATCGGGTTGGCCTCGTACATCAGCCGCAGCTTGCCCGGCTTTTCCGGCTCGCGCTTGTCCCACGGGTACATGAAGATGCCGCCGCGCGTGATGATGCGGTGCACGTCCGCCACCATCGACGCGATCCAGCGCATGTTGAAGTCCTTGCCGCGCGGGCCGTCCTTGCCGGCCAGGCACTCGTCGATGTAGCGCTTCACCGGCGGCGCCCAGTGCCGCATGTTGCTCATGTTGATCGCGAATTCGCGCGTGTCCTCGGGAATGCGCATGTTCTCCTGCACCAGGATGAACGATCCCTGCTCGCGGTCCAGCGTGAACTCGGCGACGCCGTCGCCGACGGTGAGGACCAGGGTGGTCTGCGGGCCGTACACGCAGTAGCCCGCCGCCACCTGCCGGCTGCCAGGCTGCAGGAAGTCCTCCTCGGTCACGCCGGGGTGGCCTTCGGGCTTCTTCAGCACGCTGAAGATGGTGCCGATGCTGACGTTGACGTCGATGTTGCTGGAGCCGTCCAGGGGATCGAACAGCAGCAGGTACTCGCCCTGGGGATAGCGGTTGGGCACCACGTAGATGCCTTCCATTTCCTCGGACGCCATGGCCGCCAGGTGGCCGCCCCATTCGTTGGCCTCGATCAGCACCTCGTTGGCGATGATGTCGAGCTTCTTCTGCATCTCGCCTTGCACGTTCTCGCTGCCGGCCGCGCCCAGGATGTCGCCCACGGCGCCCTTGTTGACGGCCTGGCTGATGCGCTTGCACGCGCGCGCCACCACTTCCAGCAGCAGCCGCAACTGCCCCGGGATCAGTCCGTCGATGCGCTGCTGCTCGACGAGGTAGCGGGTGAGGGAAATCGTTCGCGATGCCATGGGGTCTCCTGCTGTTCGATGCTCCATTGTGGCCCGGAGCCGGGCCGCAGTGGGGCGCCGCGTCAGTCGGCCAGCGCGCGGGTGACCACCTCGCGCACGTCGTTGCTCAGGTCGGGGCGGGCCGCGACGCGGGCGATCGCCTCGCGGGCGGCGCTGCGCAGCGGCTCCACCAGTTTCTTCCAGCGGTCGAGGGCCCGCGCGAGGCGGGCCGCCACCTGCGGATTGATCGCGTCGAGCTCCAGCACGCGCTCGGACCAGAAGACGTAGCCGGCCGCGTCCGGGCGGTGGAAGCCGCCGGGATTGGCGCTGCAATAGCTGAAGATCACGCTGCGCGCGCGGTTGGGATTGCGGATGTTGAAGTCCGGGTGGTTCATCAACTGCTTCACGGCCGGCAGCACGTTGCCGCCGCGGTCCGGCGCCCCGGCCTGCAGGGCGAACCACTTGTCGAGCACCAGCGCTTCGTCCTTGAAGATCGCGTGGAAGCGCTGCAGGGCGGGCGCCGCGAGTTCGCTGCCCGACGTGACCAGCGCCGCCAGGGCGTTGAAGCGATCGGTCATGTTGCCCGCATCCTTGAACCGCTGGTACGCCTTGCCGGGCCAGACCTGGTCGCCGCTCGCCCGGGCCGCCAGGCACAGGTTGGACAGCGCCATGCCGGTCAGGGCGCGGCGGCCCGAGGACACCGGATCGGGCCGGTAGGCGCCGCTCTCGCGGTGCTGCTCGAAGGCCTGTTCCCAGTCGGGGGCGAGTTCGCGCGCGAGCTGTTCGCGCATCGCCTCGCGCACCGCGTGGATGCGCTGCGGATCGACCACGTCGAGCTGCTCGGCGATGTAGGTTTCGGCCGGCAGTGTCAGCACCAGTTCCTTGAACGCCGCGTCCAGCGTGGGATGGCGGAGGACCGCGCGCATCGCGTTCATGAATGGAGGGTCGAGCCGAATGTCGCGGGCTGCCACGCCGGCGTCGCGGATGAAACCGAGGGCCCGGTTCACGGCCAGGCGCTGGCCCGCCTCCCAGCGGTTGAACGGGTCGGTGTCGTGCGCCAGCAGCGCGATCAGCTGGGCGTCGCTGTAGTCGAACTCGAGGATCACCGGCGCGCTGAAGCCGCGCAGGATCGAGGGCACCGGCTCGCTGCCGATGTTCTCGAAGGTGAGCGTCTCGCTCTCCTGCGTGAGCACGTGCATGCCGCTCGCCAGTTCGGCCCCGTCGGCGCCGACGAGGCCCAGGCCCACCGGGATGACGAACGGTTCCTTGACGTCCTGCCCCGGCGTGGGGGCGCAGCTTTGCGCCAGCGTCAGGCGGTAGGTCCGCGCATCGGCGTCGTAGAGGCCGCTGGCGCGCACGCGCGGCGTGCCGGCCTGGCTGTACCAGCGCTTGAACTGATCGAGCAGGCGGGCCAGCGTCGAATCCGGGTTGGCGTCGGCGATCGCCTGGGCGAAATCGTCGCAGGTCACCGCATGGCCGTCATGCCGTTCGAAGTAGAGCTTGAGGCCGCGCGCGAACCCTTCGCGGCCCACCAGGGTCTGCATCATGCGCACGACCTCGGCGCCCTTCTCGTAGACGGTGACGGTGTAGAAATTGTTGATCTCGAGGTACTGGTCGGGACGCACCGGGTGCGCCATCGGGCCGGCGTCCTCGGGGAACTGCGCGGTGCGCAGCACGCGAACGTCCTCGATGCGCTTGACGGCGCGCGCCGATGCCTCGCCGGCCAGGTCCTGGCTGAACTCCTGGTCGCGAAAGACCGTCAGGCCTTCCTTCAGCGAGAGCTGGAACCAGTCGCGGCAGGTGACGCGGTTGCCGGTCCAGTTGTGGAAGTACTCGTGACCGACCACCGACTCGATGTTCGCGAAATCGGTGTCGGTCGCCGTGGCCTGGCTGGCCAGCACGTACTTCGTGTTGAAGATGTTCAGGCCCTTGTTCTCCATCGCGCCCATGTTGAAGTCGCTGGTGGCGACGATCATGAAGCGTTCGAGGTCCAGCGGCAGGCCGAAGCGGGCCTCGTCCCAGGCGATGGAGGCCATCAGCGAGTTCATCGCGTGCTCGGTCTTGTCGAGGTCGCCGGCGCGCACGAACACCTGCAGCAGGTGTTCCTTGCCGCCCCGCGCGCGGATGCGCTGCTCCCGCGCGACCAGGTTGCCGGCGACCAGCGCGAACAGGTAGCTCGGCTTGCGGAACGGGTCGACCCACTTCGCGAAGTGGCGGCCGTCCGCCAGGTCGCCCTGGTCGACCAGGTTGCCGTTGGACAGCAGCACCGGGTATTTCGCCTTGTCCGCGCGCAGCAGCACCGTGAAGCTGGCCATCACGTCGGGCCGGTCCAGGAAGTAGGTGATGCGGCGGAAGCCCTCGGCCTCGCACTGCGTGAAGAACGAGTCGTTGCTGACGTACAGGCCCATCAGCTTGGTGTTCTTCGCCGGCTGGCAGGTGGTGAGGATCTCCAGGTCGAAGCTGTCGCCGCCTTCCGGCAGGTTCTCGAGCACCAGCTGGTTGTCTTCCAGCTTGAACGACGTGCCTTGTCCGTTGACAAGCACGCGGGCGAGGTTCAGCTCCTCGCCGTCCAGCCGCAGCGGCTGGGGCGCGGCGTCGAGGTTGCGCCGCAGCTTCATGCGGTTCAGCACGCGCGTCTTCGCGGGGTCGAGGTCGAAGCTGAGCTCCACCGAGTCGATCCAGTAGCCCGGCGCCTGGTAGTCGGCGCGGTAGATCACGTTGTTCTGGCCTTCACGCAGCATGGAGGGTCTCCAGGAAATTCTTGGTTTTCAGTTCGTCGTGGTCGCGCACTTGCGCCGCCACGTGGGGCCCGCCGGTTCGCCGGCGGAATGGGTCGTGCAGGCGGCGGGCGCCGCCGGCCGGAGCACGGCGGCCGTCATACGCCTTGCTTCAGGGATGCTTCGATGAACGCGTCCAGGTCGCCGTCCAGCACCTTCTGGGTCGCCGAGATCTCCACGCCGGTGCGCAGGTCCTTGATGCGGCTGTTGTCCAGCACGTAGCTGCGGATCTGGTGGCCCCAGCCGACGTCGGTCTTGGTGTCTTCCAGCTTCTGCTGTTCTTCCATGCGCTTGCGCATCTCGTGGTCGTACAGGCGCGAGCGCAGCCGCTTCCAGGCGACGTCGCGGTTGCTGTGCTGGCTGCGGCTGTCCTGGCACTGCACGACAATGCCGGTCGGCATGTGCGTGAGGCGCACGGCCGAATCCGTCTTGTTGATGTGCTGGCCGCCGGCGCCGCTGGCGCGGTAGGTGTCCACCCGAACGTCCGCCGGGTTGATCTCGATCTCGATCGAGTCGTCGATCTCCGGATAGACGAAGACGCTGGCGAAGCTGGTGTGGCGGCCGCCGGACGAGTCGAACGGCGACTTGCGCACCAGCCGGTGCACGCCGGTTTCGGTGCGCAGCAGCCCGTAGGCGTACTCACCCTCGATCTTGATGGTGGCGCCCTTGATGCCGGCCGTGTCGCCCGGCGTCTCGTCCTCCACCGTCGACTTGAAGCCCTTGCGCTCGGCGTACTTCAGGTACTGGCGCAGCAGCATGCTGGCCCAGTCGCAGGCTTCGGTCCCGCCGGCGCCGGCCTGGATGTCCAGGAAGCAGTTCAGCGGGTCCGCCGGGTTGTTGAACATCCGGCGGAATTCCAGCGCCTCGACGTCCTGCGCGAGCTTCGCAGCCTCCTGCTCGATCGTGGCGAGGCCGGCCTCGTCGCCTTCCTCCTTGCTCATCTCGAACAACTCGAGGTTGTCGCCGAGCTCGCGCGTGAGGTTGGACAGCATGAGGACCACGCCGTCGAGCTGCTTCTTTTCCTTGCCCAGTTCCTGGGCCTTCCTGGGATCGTTCCAGACCTGCGGGTCTTCGAGCGACGCGTTGACGGTCCTCAGGCGCTCCGATTTGGCATCGAAGTCAAAGATACCCCCGGAGGGCTGCGGTACGGGCGGCGAGGTCGGCCAGCTGGGTGCCGATCTGGTTGATGCGTTCTGCTTCCATGGCGATTCTTTCTGGTGAACCCGCCATTTTCTCATGGACCGGCCGCGCTGCGGCCGGTGCCTACCTGAAACCGCCGAGCTTGGTCTGCGCGTTGCGGTTGCCGAGGTTGGCCGCGCGCTCCAGCCATTTCACGGCCTGGGTCGCGTCGCGCTGCACGGTCACGCCCTCGAGGTAGGCGATGCCCAGGAAGTAGCTCATCTCGCTGCGGCCGAAGCGGATCCCATCCGGCGTCGACTTGCCCGAGCGCTTGATGACCGCCGGCACGTCGCCCTGCCCGTTGGCGTAGGCGTGCATCTTCTGGATGATCCCGCCGAAGAACTGGTCGCGCGAGCGCATGGCCGCCTGCTTGTCGGCCGCCGTGGCCACCAGCTCGTCGGCCAGCACGGGCAGCGCCTCGAACGGCGTCATGCCGGCGGCCATCCGGTTGGAGTACCAGGCACGCAGCATCACCCGGTCCAGCGGGAGCAGGCCGTCGATCTTCCAGGGGAAATAGCTGAGCACGGTCTGCCCGGCCGGGTGGCCGCGCACGCCCATGACGTGCATGGACTCGTGGTATGCGCAGCGCCAGGCGTCCTTGTCGCGCATCTGCACGGTGGCGCTGTCGATGCGGGTCTCGGTCCGGAAGTCGAGATAGGTGACGCAGGGCTGGATGTCTTCGAGCTGGTTGTCGGGCGTGATCTCGATCGTGAGGTTGGCGGTCTGCTCGGCGTCGACCTGGCCGCTGACGTCGACCAGCTTGACGCCGGCTTCACGGGTGACGTCGCCCAGGGCCTTGAGCAGGTGTTCGCGGTGCGCCGCCGCATTGACGCCGCCGATCCGCACCCGGATGTCGTTCTCCCAGCGGACAATGCGAGTCGGGGTGCCGCTCTGGTGCCACAGCACTTCCCACAGGGTCGCGAAACCCTGGTCGAGCTCCTGGGCAACCGCTGCCGCCGGCAGCAGGAACGCCAGACACAGTCCCCAACAGATTCTCCGCATCCGTCACCTCGAGCACACTTGGTGACAGCAGTCTGCCGTAGGACGCCTCCTACCTCAAGCGCTGTTACTTCTTGAGCTGGCGATCGCGAACACAACGGTAATTTGTCGCACCAGTACTGCGTTTACGCGTCGAGGAAGGTCTCGATGAGGCGCGCCAGCAGTTCAGGTTGGTCGTGATGGACCATGTGGCCGGCGTCATCCACGACCTCCACCCGCACGTCGGACAGCGCCTTCAGACGTTCGTGGTACTCCGCCAAGGTGTACTTGCCGCGCCACCACTGGGTGAGGCTGTCTTCCCGCGTCTCGACGGCCAGCGTCGGCGCCGTGATCGAACGGTAGATTTCCAGCACCTCGTCGACGCGGGCGAGCTGGGGATTGATGACCTTGTGGGCGGGGTCGCCCAGCACGCGCCAGCGTCCCTGCTCGTCCTGGCGGGCCCAGTGCTGCGCCAGCCAGTGCGCCTTGTCGGCGCCGAGCCGCCGATTGGTCTTCATCAGGCGCTCGGCGACCCCGGCGGCGGATTCGTAGGTCTTGAGGTCCATTTCGCCGCGACGGTGCGCCTTGAGCTCGTCGAGCCAGCGGGCGATCCGCCTGGGTGCCTGCGTGGGGCGGGTCGCCGGCATGCCGAAGCCTTCGAGGTTTACCAGGCGGCGGATGCGGTGCGGCCGCACGCCGGCGTACATCATCGCGACGTTGCCGCCCATGCTGTGGCCGACGAGGTGCACCGGAGCGTCGGGCGAGTAGTGGTCGATCAGCTGGTCGAGGTCGCCGAGGTAGTCCGGAAACCAGTAGGCGTCGGTCGGCGCGGACCGCGTGAGGCCATAGCCGCGCCAGTCCGGCGCGATCACGTAGTGGTCGTTCGCGAACGCGTCCACCATGAACTGGTACGAGGCGGCGACGTCCATCCAGCCGTGCACCATCACCAGCGGCACGCGCCCCGGTGCAGGCTCGCCCCAGATCCAGACGTGGTAGTCGATGTGGCGGATCGGGACAAACTCGCTGCGCGCGGCTCTCTTCGCTTGGTACATTCAGCCCATCATAAGGAGGCCGCCGATGGTCGTCAGTCAACGCAGGGACAACCACGCCCGCATGCACGCGGACTTCGGTTGGCGGGTGCCGGCCGATTTCAACATCGCGCAGGCATGCAGTGCGCGCTGGGCGGCGGGCACCGACGCCGGCGAACGCGTCGCCATCCGCGCCCACGGTGCGCCACCGGGATCGGACACGCTGACCTACGGCGCGCTGCAGCGTTCGGCCGACCGCCTGAGCCACGCGCTGGCGGCGCTGGGCGTGCGGCGCGGCGACCGCGTGGCGATCGTGATGCCGCAGCGGTTCGAGACGGCGATCGCCTACATCGCCGTCTTCCAGATGGGCGCCGTGGCGATGCCGCTGTCGATGCTGTTCGGCCCGGACGCGCTGGAGTACCGGCTGCAAGACAGCGAGGCGGCCGTCGCGATCTGCGACGAGAGCTCGATCGGCAACATGCTCGCGATCCGTGCGGCCTGCCCGGCGCTGCGGACCCTGATCGGCGTGGGCGCCGCCGCGCTGCGCGCCGACCTCGACTGGGTGGCCGAGCTCGATCGGCATCGCGGACGCTTCCCGCCGGTGCGCACGAAGGCCGACGACGGCGCCGTCCTGATCTACACCAGCGGCACGACCGGCCCACCGAAAGGCGCACTGATTCCCCATCGCGCCCTGATCGGCAACCTGCCCGGTTTCGTGTGCAGCCAGAACTGGTTCGGATTTCACCCCGGAGGGAGCGAGATCGCAGATCTCGCGACTGCTGCCACGGCCAGGGCATTCACGCCCTCCCCCTCGAGGGGGAGGGTTGGGGTGGGGGCGGGCACATTCGGGGAAGCCCCGGCTTCGCCGGGGGAGTTCACTCCCTCCCCCTCGAGGGGGAGGGCGGGGGAGGGGGGGAGCACATTGCGGGCGGTCCGCTCCGGCGAAGCCGAGAGCGCGCCCAGCGGCGCTGACCAGAACACGTCAGTGTTCTGGTCACCAGCCGACTGGGCTTGGACGGGTGGATTGATGGACGCGCTGCTCCCCACCCTCTACTTCGGCCGCACCATCGTCGGCTGCAACGGCCGCTTCAGCCCCGAGCTTGCCTTCGAGCTGATGCAGCAACACGGCGTGACGCACACCTTCCTGTTCCCCACCGCGCTCAAGGCGATGATGAAGGCGTTCCCCGAGCCTCGAAAGCAGTTCCGGCTGCGGCTGCAGGCGATCATGAGCGCCGGCGAAGCGGTGGGCGATGCGGTGTTCGGCTATTGCCGCGACCAGCTGGGTGTCACCGTCAACGAGATGTTCGGCCAGACCGAGATCAATTACGTCGTCGGCAACTGCGGCATGGAATGGAGCGACACGCCCGGCGCGCCGCCCGTGCCGCACCACCCGCAGGTCGGCTGGCCGGCGCGCCCCGGGAGCATGGGGCGTCCGTATCCCGGCCATCGCGTCGCCGTGATCGACGACGACGGCAACGAGTGCCCGCCTGGCGTCGCGGGCGACGTCGCGGTGAACCGCTACGACGTGCATGGCGACCCGGACCCCATCTTCTTCCTCGGCTACTGGAAGAACGAAGGCGCCACCCGGGCCAAGTACACGGGCGACTGGTGCCGCACCGGCGACCTCGCCACGCGCGACGAGGACGGCTACCTCTGGTACCAGGGCCGGGCCGACGACGTGTTCAAGGCCGCGGGCTACCGCATCGGGCCGAGCGAGATCGAGAACTGCCTGGTCAAGCATCCGGCCGTGATCAACGCCGCCGTCGTGCCCAAGCCGGACCGCGAGCGCGGAGCCGTGGTGAAGGCGTTCGTCGTGCTCGCGCCCGACTACGCGGCGCGGCTGGCGCAGGCCGGTTTCGACTCTCATCTCATCGCGCAGCTGCAGGCCCACGTGAAGGGCAAGCTCGCGCCGTACGAGTATCCGAAGGAAATCGAGTTCATCGAGGCTCTGCCCATGACCACCACCGGCAAGGTGCAGCGGCGGGTGCTGCGGCTGCGGGAAGAGGAGCGCGCCCGCGCCGGCGCTCAGTAGCGCACCTGGCAGCGTTCGCAGAAGAAGCTGCGGCGGTTGGTCGTCCCGAGGTGCGCCTTGACGAACGGGATCTCGCAGCGCGGGCAGGTGCGCTTCGTGTGCGCGAGCCAGTGTTTCCTGAGCACGTAGGCCTTCTTCCATTCCAGGAAGTCGAAGCTGTACTGCCGCGCCTCGCGCACCAGCGCCTGCAACTGCCTCGGCGGCAGCGCGCCAACGGTCGACAGCGGGTGCACGCGGATGCGGAACAGCACTTCGTTCTTGATGATGTTGCCGACGCCGGCGAACCAGTCCTGGTTCAGCAGCGCGTCGCAGGCGAGGGTGTCGGGCGCCGCCCGCAGCCGCTTGCGCGCCAGCGCCGCGTCCCACCGGTCGGACATCACGTCGGCGCGCCAGTCGTAGACGGCGTCGAGCGGCTCCTCGATGAAGCGCACCGAGCAGCTGTAGAAATTGAGTTCGGCGCCGCGCGCGAATCCCAGCGACAGCCGCGGCGGGCGATCCTCCCTGCGCTCGTTGATGCGGTAGCTGCCGAACATCAGGAAATGCACGCGCAGCGAGAACTCGCCGAGGTCCAGCAGGAAGTGCTTGCCCCAGCTGCGCAGCGATTCGATCCGCCGCCCCTTCAGCCGCTCCTTGGCGATGCTGGTGTTGCCGTCCACCCGCAGGACCTTCCGTCCCTCGAAGGGACCGGCCTGCTCCTTGAGGATCACGATCGAAGGGCCTTCCGGCATATGCCCCTGCGGACAGCGTCGCTGCTCGGTAAGATGCTGGCCCTTCAGCAACACGTGTGTCTGTCACCACATGCAAAGAATCCGTCTCGGCCGCAGCGACCTGGATGTCACGCCCGTCTGCCTGGGCACCATGACTTTCGGCGAACAGGTCGACGAGCCGACCGCCCATGCCATCCTCGACCGCGCCGTGGAGCGCGGTGTCGATTTCATCGACACCGCGGAGATGTACGCGGTGCCGGCCCGGGCCGAGACCTGCGGGGCCACCGAAACCATCATCGGCAACTGGCTCGGCAAGCGGCCGGACCTGCGGCACAGGATCACGCTGGCGACCAAGGTCGCCGGCCCGGCGCGCGGCATGCCGTGGATCCGGCCCGGCAACGGCATGACGGCGCAGGACATCGTCGACTCGTGCGAAGGCTCGCTGCGGCGGTTGAAGGTCGACGTGATCGACCTGTACCAGATCCACTGGCCCGAGCGTCACGTCCCGGCGTTCGGCCAGCAGTACTACGACCCGGCGCAGGAACGTTCGCAGACCTCGATCCACGAGCAGCTGGAAACGCTGGGGCGGCTGGTGCACGAAGGCAAGGTGCGCCATATCGGCCTGTCCAATGAAACGCCGTACGGCGTGCACGAATTCGTGCGGCTCGCCGAGCAGCATGGCCTGCCGCGGATCGCTACGGTGCAGAACGTGTTCTGCCTCGTCAGCCGGGGGCTCGAAAACGGCCTGGACGAAACCATGCACCGGCTCGACGTGTCGTTGCTGGCGTACTCGCCGCTCGGCTTCGGCCTGCTGACCGGGAAGTACGACGCGGGCGGGTTCGAGGGCGCGGCAGCGCGCGACGGCCGCATCGGGCGCTACGAGTCGGTGCGCAAGCAGCGCTGGGGCCGGCCCGAGGCGCTGGCCGCGGCGCGCCGTTACAACCAGCTGGCGCGCGACCACGGCATGACGCCCGCCCGGATGGCGCTGGCCTGGTGCTACACCAGGTGGCAGGTGGCCAGCACGATCATCGGCGTCACCTCGGTCGCGCAACTGGACGAGGACCTCGACGCGTGGGGCACCAGACTGTCGCCGCAGGTGCTGGCCGAGATCGACCGGATCCGGTGGGAGATTCGGGACCCGGCTCATTGAGAGGCGGGAGGCGGGACCGATTTCATTCCGGGCGCGCCACAATCCGTTCATGGCCAGGAAAGAGCATGTCAGCGAGACGCCGGCCACGGCCTTCCTCAGGGCCAACGGCGTCGACTTCACCGAGCACCCGTACGAGTACCTCGAACACGGCGGCGCGCAGCACAGCGCGAAGGTGCTTGGGTTCGATCCGTTCACCGTCGTCAAGACGCTGGTGATGCAGGACGAGAAAGCCAGGCCGCTCATCGTGCTGATGCACGGCAACCGCAAGGTGTCGACCAAGAACCTGGCACGCCAGATCGGCGCGAAGTCGGTCGAGCCGTGCCAGCCCGAGGTCGCCAGCCGCCACAGCGGTTACCTGGTGGGCGGCACGTCGCCGTTCGGCACGCGCCGGGCGATGCCGGTGTACGTCGAGGAGACGATCCTGCAGTTGCCGCGCATCGTCCTGAACGGCGGCCGCCGCGGCTACCTGGTCGGGATAGCTCCCGAGGTATGCGTGCGGCTGCTGGATGCGAAGCCGGTGCGTTGCGCCCTGGAGGAATGACGGACACCCGCCGCTGGCAGAATACGGTCGAGCCTCATCGCCGCCGGAGCCTGCCTTGCAACCTCTCTACTCTGTCATCGCCATCGTCCTCGGCTACCTCGCCGGCTCGCTCTCCTTCGCGGTCATCGTCAGCCGGCTCATGGGCCTGCAGGACCCGCGCACCTTCGGCAGCAGGAACCCGGGCGCGACCAACGTGCTGCGTTCCGGCAGCAAGGCGGCAGCAGCCGTCACGCTGTTGCTCGACGGCGTCAAGGGCTGGCTGCCGGTGCTGCTGGTCAGGCTGCTGGGCAAGCCCTACGGCCTGGAGGAAGGCACCATGGCGCTGGTCGGCCTCGCCGCTTTCCTTGGCCACCTGTATCCGGTCTTCTTCCGCTTCAAGGGCGGCAAGGGCGTGGCCACCTTCATCGGCGTGGTGTTCGGCATCGACGCAGTGCTGGGCCTCGCGACCGCGCTCACCTGGCTGATCATCGCCTTCTTCTTCCGCTATTCCTCGCTGGCCTCGCTGGTGTCGGCCGTGTTCGCGCCGGTGTATTACCTGCTGGGGAACCGCATCGCCTGGTACGTGGACGCCACGGTGGCGATCGTGCTCGCCGCGATGGCCGGCCTGCTGCTGTATCGCCACCGCGAGAACATCACGCGCCTGCTGAAAGGCACCGAGTCGCGGATCGGCGCGAAGAAGGCCCCCGAGCCCCCGCCGCGCCACCACGGCCGCCACGGCCACCATCAGTAGGGAAGCTCTGACCAATCCCGCCGTGCGCGACGGTGCTTTTCCGGGATGAGATGCCAGGTGCCAGACCCAGGGCAAGCCTGGAGAGCTTCCCCTACAGCGACTTGAGGTACTGCGCCAGGTCGGCGACCTGCTGCGCGCTGAGCCCCAGCGCCAGCCGGCTGTTGTAGCGCTGACCCACGTCCTGGAGCGTCGCCGCCGACCCGTCGTGGAAATACGGGGCGTGCTGCCAGACGCCGCGCAGCGGGCTGGTGCGGTACTGCTTCGTCGCGGTGCGCGACGCGTAGCTCGGAATCTCCGGCTCCGCCATCGAGTCGGCCGCCGGATGCAAACGCTCGTTGGCATCGGTGAACTTCGCTCCCGTGTGGCAGGTGGCGCAGCGGCCCGGCCCCTCGAAGACGGCCTTGCCCCTTGCCGCCGCCGCGACGTCGAAGCTGCCGGCGGGCGCGGGCGGCGGCAGCAGCGAGAGCTGGTAGGCCTGCAGTGCAGGCAGCTTGCTCGTCACCAGGTCCACCGTGCCGTTGGTGACCGACAGGTTCAGGCGCGGTTCGGTGAAGGTGCCCAGGCCGCCCATCTGCGTCACGCCGACGTAGCGGTTCCAGTACGCGATGTCCTCGCCGTCGCCGGTGAAGGTGATGCGGTGGATGTCCTGCAGGCCGTACGCCGGCGGAATCACCAGCGGCTTGCTCTGGCCGTCGAGGTTGAAGCGCGGGTCGTACTTGCCCGGGCCCCAGCTGTTGAACACCGCCCTGGTGGCGGCCGGCAGTGCCGGCGACAACGCGATGATCGCGCCCGGATTCAGGTCGCGGTTGGCCCAGCCGTCGAGCCGCTTGCCGATGCCGGGTGCGAACGAGTCGTCGACCGTGGAGTGGCACAGCGCGCAGGTCGTGCCCACCTTGGTGAGCCGGTCCTGACCGTCGACGGTCTCCACCGTGCCTTTCAAGCCGACGACGGCGTCGAGCTTCAGCAGGGCCACGGTTGTCCTCGGATCGGTGAGGTCGATCGTGCCGTCGCGGATGCCTTGCGCCACGGCCGGCGGCAGTGCCTCGGCATCGACCTTGAGGCCCACAGCCAGTGCCGTCGCAGGATCGACCGCCTGGCTGATCACTTCGTGCATGCGCAACTGGCCGGTCCATTTCGCCTCGTCGCCGAAGGTGTCGAAGCGGAAGATCTGCCGGCCCTGGGCAGCGAGATCCTGCTCGCTCGGGCCGGTGGAGGAGCCGCCGCCGCAGGCGGCGAGCACGGCGAGCGGCAGGGCGGCCAGCCACCACCTGAAAGCTGGACGAGTGCGTCCCGCCCCGGCTTCGGCCGGGGCCTCGTGGATGGATCGCATGATGGGCTTCCTGGTGGCGCTTACCCGACGAACGCCGCGGGAACGGGCTGCTCACCCAGGGCCTGCCGCAGCACGGCCCAGTGCATCGCCTCGTCGCCCAGGATGCTGGCGGCGGCATGCGACAGCGCGCGATCGTCGAACTTGGGCACCGCGCCGAGATAGGCTGAGACGGCACCTTTTTCCAGGCCCGCCGCGAACTGCAGCACGTCGGCCTGGGTCTTGAGCTTCTCGAGCGGGAAGTCGTACTTCGCCTTGGCCGCGACCGGCTTGCCGCCGAGCTTTTGCACGGTGCCGGCCAGCACGTCGGCGTGGGCCTTGTGGTGGCCCTGGAACTGCAAGGCCAGCGGCTTCACGCTGGCGGTGAGCAAGCCGCTTTCGGCCCCGACCTGGTAGGCGGCGATCGCCTGGTATTCGGCGGCCAGCGCGGCGTTGAGGATGGCAATGTCGCCCTGGCCGTCGCCCTTGGCCGCCGTGTTCTTCGCCGCGAGCGCGTCACGGCCGCCGAGCAGGGCCACCGCGGCGGCGGACAGCACGCCGCCGGCGACGACGTTGCGGCGCGAAGGCAGCGCCAGCCGCTGCGAGGGAACGAAGATTCTCGATGTCATGGTGGTCTCCTTGGGTCCGGAAAATGCCCGGGATCAGTGCAGGCGCACCAGCCCCCGGCGTACGAGTTCGGCCATCACGTGCGCCAGCACCGCGTCGCAGCGCTGGCCGGCGAAGGCAAAGGTTTCCGCGGCGCTGGCTTCCACGCGCAGCGCCAGCCGGTCGCGCAACATGGCGCGGGCGCGCAGGAAGCGGGTCTTCACGACGTCCTCGCTCACGCCGAGGCAGAACGCCGTCTCCTGCACGCTCAGCTCCTCGACGGCGCGCAACATGAATGCGCTGCGGTAGATCGGCGGCAGCTCGCCGATCGCGGCCTGCAGCAGCTCGCGGACCTCATGGCGCTGGGCCGCCGCGTCGGGCGCTTCGCTGTCGGTGGTCTGCGCCGCCATGGCGTCCTCCAGTTCGGGTGCATCGCCCTCGTCGTCGCCGCCCGCCTGCAATTGCACGAGGTGGCCTTTCCTGCGCTGGACGGTCAGCGCGACGTTGATCGCGATGCGGGCGAGCCAGGTCCCCAGCGCCGAGTCGCCGCGAAAGGCGTGCAGGTTGGTGAAAGCGCGCAGGTAGGTTTCCTGCACCACGTCCTGGGCCTCGGCGTCGTCGGCGACCACGCCGCGCGCCGTGCGGAACAGCAGCCGGTTGTGCCGGCGCACGATGGTTTCGAAGGCGCTCGCGTTGCCGGCGGCAGCACTGAGCGCCAGTTGCACGTCGCTGGCGGCGGCCGCCGCGGCGGTGGCCGGAACCGGGTCGAGTTGGAGCGCAGGCATCTCAGGTTTCTCGCTTTCCTGGTCGTTAGACGCAGGCCGGCCGCCAAAGGTGACAGGGCCGCCCGAAAAAGAGCGCCAGCGGCTCAGCCGAGCTCGACCGTGAAATGCGGATCGAAGCCGGCGTTCTCGTTGACGCCGTCCCGCGAGTAGCCCCGCGGGTTGCACACCACGCGGGTGCCGTCCACCCGGTAGTCGAAGCTGTCGTGGGTATGGCCGTGCACCCACAGCTGCACCCGGTCGGCGCCGAGCAGGTGCTGCGCGTCGGAAACGAAGCAGGCGTTGACCGGCGAGCCGGCAAAGCGCGGGTGGATGCTGCCGCGCGAAGGCGCGTGATGCGTGATCACCACCGTCGGACCGTCGAACGGCTGCGCCAGGCGTGCGGCGAGCCATGCCGCGTGGCGTTCGAATTCCCGCACCGTGTCGTCCGGCGCCAGCGGCTGCCGCAGCGCGTCGTCGATGAAGATGCGGCTGAAGTCGCGCATGAAGCGCAGCGCCTGCGCCTGCGCTTCGTCGCGACCGGGACCGTCGCCGAACAGCCGGAAGTCGGTCCACAGCGTGGTGCCGAGGAAGCGCACGCCGCCGATCACCGCCTCGTCGTCGTCGAGGACGCGCACCGGGGTGCCGTGGGTGTGCGCCTTGAGGGCGCGCCTGGTGCCGCCCAGGCTGTTGCCGTAGAACTCGTGGTTGCCGGCGACGTACAGCACCGGCTTGCCCAGTTGCGCCGCCCATTCGACGGCCGGCTGCGGCCGCGCGATGTCGCCGGCCAGGATCACCAGGTCGGCATCGGTGTCCGGCGGCGGCAGGCCGCCTTGCCCAAGGTGCAGGTCGGACAGGATGTTCAGCTTCATGCTCGCGCGGAGCGTACCGGCATTTCGTCCCTGGGGCCGCGTGGCGCCGGCGCCCCCGCAGCGCCGGCAGGGTCTTGGCCTGTTCACACTGCCAAAAACAGTGTGAACAGGCCCTCATCAGCGCTCGATCAGGAACCGGCTGACGACCGGGGGCGCGACGCCGATGTGGAACGCGAGCTTGCGGTCGCGCAGCCGGACGTCGTCCGCCGTGACGCGATCGAAGCGGCGCAGGTGCTCGGTCCACGACTCGTCGGTCACGGTCTCGACGACCCGGCCCGGCTCGTGCACGTCGCGCATCACCTGCCAGTCCAGCGCCCCCTGGCTCATGCGGCTGCGCCGGCTTTCCTGCATGAGCTCCATGAATTCGTCCATGCGGGCCGGGTCGATCCGGTACTCGATCTGCACCTGGATCCGGCCGGTCCGCGGCGGCGCCTCCGCATGCGGTACCTTGAACACGCGGGCCGGGGTGAGGTCTTCCTCGATGCCGCGGTCGGCGAACAGGCGCTGGGCGAGCGCCATCAGCACCGTGCCGGTCAGCGCCGAGACGAGCAGGCTGCGGTCGATGCTGGTCCAGGTGGCGACCTGGCCCCACAGCGCGGCCCCGGCGGCGGTCGAGCCCATGATCGACATCTGGTAGATCGACATGCCGCGGGCCCGCACCCAGTCCGGCAGTGCCATCTGCGCCGCCACGGTCAGCGTGTTGGCGACCGTGATCCAGGCCACGCCGGCACAGAACATCGCGGGCACCGCAACGTAGACGTTGGGTGCCAGCGCCACGGCCAGCACGGCCACCGACTGCAGCGCCGCGCCCGCCAGCAGCAGGCGTTGCACCGGCATCAGGCGGCGGATGCGGGCGATCGACAGCGCGGCGACGATGGCGCCGCCGCCCATGGACGCCAGCAGCACCGTGAACGTGCCGGCGGAGCCGCCCGGCAGGCCGCGCGCCACCAGCGGCAGCAGCGCCAGCAGCGCCGTGGAATGGAAGAAGAAGACCGCGATGCGCGCGAAGACGCCGCGCAGGCGCCGCGACTGCCGCACGTATTGCACGCCCACCCGCATCGCGCTGGTGAACCGCTCGCGCCCGAGCGGGCTTTCCTGGTGCACTCGCCGCCAGCGCATGATGGTGAAGCCGGCGACCACCGACAGCACGGCGTTCAAGGCGAACACCCAGGCGCTGCCGGCGGCGGCGATGATGGCGCCGGCCAGCAGCGGCCCGACGATGCGCGAGATGTTCATCGACACGCCGTTGAGCGCCAGCGCCAGCGGCAATTGCTGGCGCGGGACCAGCTCCGGCACGATCGCGGCGAACACCGGCCAGCGCATCGCCAGGCCCACGCCGTTGGCGAAGGTGAGCGCCAGCAGCAGCGGCGCGCTCATCATCTCCAGCGCCACCGCGAGGCAGACGACGGTGGCGATGCCGGCCACCCAGAACTGCGTGACCATCAGGAAGCGCCGCCGGTCCAGGATGTCGGCCAGCGCGCCGCTGGGCAGCCCGAGCAGGAACACCGGCAAGGTGGAGGCCGACTGCACCAGCGCCACCCACAGCGGCGACGGCGCCAGCGAGGTCATCAGCCAGGCCGACGCCACGTCGTTCATCCACATCGTGATGTTGGCCGCCAGCCATGTGAACCACAGCATGCGGAAGACGGGGCGCCGCAGTGGCGCGAGCGGCGAAAGATCGTCGGCGGCCGGCGCCACCGCGCTTGCTTGCTCCGGCATCAGTACCGGCGCTCCAGCACCATCTGTTCGTGGTCCCGCTTCATGTGGAAGCGATTGAGGAAGCTGTTGCCCAGCAGGATCGCGGGGATCGGCTGCTGCGACACGAGCGCATCGACGTCGAACAACTCGACGTCGCCGATGCGCAGCGAGGCGAGCTTGACGCGCCAGGCCGGCATGACGCCATTGGCGGTCTGCGCGGAGCCGATCTGGCCGGCTTTCCAGTCGACGCCGAAGCGCTGGGCGTCGGCCGCGCCCATCGAGACGAAGGTGGCGCCGGTGTCGACTACGAACTGCGCCGCCCGGCCGTTGATGGCGCCGCTGGCCATGAAGTGGCCGCCGCTGCCGGCGGTGAGCACGATGCGGCTGCCGCGCGGCGGCACGCCGGCCGCGCCGACGCTGGCCGGTGCCTCGCCCAGGCGCAGCACCTGCCGCTGGCCCGCGATCTCGACCACGGCCGCGTCCGCGCTGGTGGAGATCACCCTGACCCCGGCGTGCGTGTCGCCCGGCGCGACGCCCTTGGGCGGCTTGCCGTCGACGATCAGCAGCGCCCGGTTCCCCAGCATGCCTTGCAGCGTCACCGTCTGCGCGCCGGCTGCGGCGCTCCCGAGCTGCGCCGCAACGGCAAGGGCGAGCGCCAGCCGCAGGCCCATCGTCCTTTAGTCGCGGAAGTTGTTGAACGACAGCGGCAGGTCGGGCAGGTCCTTGCGGATCAGGGCCATCGCCGCCTGCAGGTCGTCGCGCTTGGCGCCCGTGACGCGCACCGCGTCGCCCTGGATCTGCGCCTGCACCTTCAGCTTGCTGTCCTTGATGAGGCGGCTGATCTTCTTGGCCTGCTCCGCCTCGATGCCGCTGCGAACCTTGATCACCTGCTTGACCTTGTCGCCGCCGATCTTCTGCACCTCGCCCTTGTCGAGGAAGCGCACGTCCACGTTGCGCTTGGCCAGCTTGCCGGTGAGGATGTCCTCCACCTGGCTCAGCTGGAAGGCGGCGTCGCCGTAGACGGTGATCTCCTTTTCCTTCAGTTCGATGGCGGCCGACGTTCCCTTGAAATCGAAACGGGTGCCGATTTCCTTGGCGCTGTTGTCCACGGCGTTCTTCACTTCCACCATGTTCGGTTCGCAGACTGTGTCAAAAGAAGGCATTCGAGTCCCTCCGTCCGGGGCGATGTGCTGATGCGACAATTCTCCCATGATCGTGGAGCGCAACGTCCCGCTGCAGCCGCACAACAGCTTCGGCATCGTCGCCAAGGCGCGGGCGCTGGTGCGCGTGCGGGGCGCCGCGGACGTGCAGCAGCTGCTGGCCGATCCCGAATGGGGCCCGATCCCGAAGTTCGTGCTGGGCGGCGGCAGCAACATCGTGCTGACCGGCGACGTCAGGCCGCTGGTGCTCAAGGTCGAAGTGCCGGGCCGCCGGGTGCTGGACGACGGGCCGCGCGCCACCATCCTGGAGGCCGGCGCCGGCGAGAACTGGCACGATTTCGTCGACTGGACCCTGGACCAGGGCTTTGGCGGGCTGGAGAACCTCGCGCTGATCCCCGGGACGGTGGGCGCCTCGCCGGTCCAGAACATCGGCGCCTATGGCGTGGAACTGCAGGACCGCTTCGAATCGCTGGACGCGATCGACCTGGCCACGGGCAAGCCTTTCACGCTCGACGCGGCGCAATGCGCCTTCGGGTACCGCGACTCCGTCTTCAAGCACGTGGCGGCCCAGGAGGGCGACTTCGGCCTGGCCGGCCGGGCGTTGATCCTGCGGGTGCGTTTCCGGCTGCCCAAGCCGTGGAAGCCGGTGCTGGGGTATGTGGACCTGGAGCGAAAGCTGCAGGAGTCGGGCATCCGCGAGCCGTCGGCGCGGCAGGTGCGGGACTGGGTCTGCGCCATCCGCTCGGCCAAGCTGCCGGACCCGCGCGTCATCGGCAACGCCGGCAGCTTCTTCAAGAACCCCACCGTGACTCCCGAGCAGTGCCAGGACATCATCGCGCGCGAGCCGGGGATCGTGCACTACCCGATGCCCGACGGCTCGGTGAAGCTCGCCGCCGGCTGGCTGATCGACGCCTGCGGCTGGAAAGGCAAATCGGTGGGCAACGCCGGCGTCTACGAAAAGCAGGCCCTGGTCCTGGTGAACCGCGGCGGCGCGACCGGCGGCGAGGTCGTGACCCTGGCGCGTGCGATCCAGACCAGCGTCTACGAGCGGTTCGGCATCCGGCTGGAACCCGAGCCGGTGGTGGTGTAAGGCCGGCGGCGGCCCGGCGCCGGCCGGGCCACACCGGGTTTGCCATGGCGCCACTGTCGGCGTTCGCCTACGCGCCGCGTCAGCCGCAGCCTGCATAGTTCAGGCACGCCATCCAAGTGCTCATCGGCAATGCCCTTTTCCTGCATCGCCCGCTGCCGCGGGCGATTTCTCCGCCTCCGGGTGGCGGCCGCACTGGTGCTCGGCGCCGTGGTCGGCGCCCCGCCGGTCCTCGCCCAGCTGCCGGCGCAGCAGCAGCAGCCCGCGGGCGTCCCGTCGTTCGACGTCGACCTGCGTGCGCCCGACTCCGTGCGGCCGCTGCTGGACCGCCATCTCGAACTGCGCCGCTACCGGGAGGTCACCGATCTCGACGACGCGGAGCTGGCCCGGCTGATGGCGCTCGCCGAGCGGGACGTCCGGGAGCTGGTCGCCACCCTCGGCTTCTTCGATCCCAGGATCACGATCCGGCGTGAGCCGGGCGAGCGGCCGCGGCCGCTGATCGTCGTCGAGGTGGAGCCCGGCCAGCCGACGATGGTCTCGGCGGCGGTGCTGTCGTTCGAAGGCGAGATCACCGAAGACGCCGACCCCGCCGCCCGCGAGCAGCGCGAGGAGATCCGCGGCGGCTGGCGCCTGCCGCCGGGGCATCGGTTCACGCAGGAGGCGTGGGACGACGCCAAGACGACGGCGCTGCGGCAACTGGTGACCCGCCGCCATCCGGCCGGCAAGGTGAGCTACAGCCTGGCCGACATCGACGCCCCGGCTGGCTGGGCGAAGCTGGACGTGCGCCTCGACTCGGGTCCGCTGTTCCGGCTCGGGCCGATGGAGGTGACCGGCATCGAGCGCTACGACCCGCAACTGGTGCCGCGCATCGCGCGGCTGCCGGCTGGTACCGTCTACGACCAGAACCGCATCGAGGAGGCCCAGCTGCGCCTGGCCGGCAGCGGCTACTTCGACTCCGCCTTCATCTTCGTCGACCCCGGGTCCGACCCCAAGGCGGCGCCGGTGCAGGTCAACGTGCGCGAGGCGCCGTTGCACAAGTGGGTGCTGGGCGTCGGGATCTCCACCGACAGTGGTCCGCGCACCTCGCTGGAGTACCTCAACAACCGGGTGCCCGGGATCGGCTGGCGGGCCCAGACCAAGATCCAGGTGGAGCGCAAGTCGCCCTTCATCGAGACCGAATGGACCGCGGTCCCCGGTCCCGACCTCTGGCGCTGGGGCGTCCTGGCGCGCGGCGAGCGGGTGGACGACGGGGAGTTCGTCACCCACGGCCAGCGCCTGCGCGTGGGCCGCACCCGGGCCGAGGACCACATCGACCGCAGCGTCTACGTCCAGTACGACCGGGCCAGCGTGCAGGCGCTGCCCGGGATCACGACGCCGCCCGAGGACCAGGGCGACGGCACGGCCGTGAGCGCCAACTACGTGTGGACCGGGCGCTATTTCGACCGCCGGCCATTCCCCACCAGCGGCTTCGGCGTCGGCTTCGAACTGGGCGGGGGGCTGACGCTCACCGGCAGCCGCAGTCCGTTCCAGCGCACCGTCGTGCGCTGGCTGGGCATCCGCCCGCTCACCGAAGGCCGGTTGCAGCTGCGCGCCGAGGGCGGCGCTGTCCTGGCGCGCGGCAAGGCGCGGGTGCCGGCGACGCAGCTGTTTCGCACCGGCGGCGACACCACGGTGCGTGGCTACGGCTACCGCGACATCGGCGTCGCCCTGCCCGGCGGCAAGGTGGGGCCGGGGCGCTTCATGGCCGTGGGCAGCGCCGAATGGCAGCGGCCGATCCGCCGCAATGGACTGCCGACCGAGTTCGAAAGCGCGTTGTTCGTCGATGCCGGCGCCGTCAGCGACCGGCTGGGCGGCCTGCGGCCTTCGTTCGGCGTGGGCGCGGGCGTGCGCTGGAAGAGCCCCCTGGGGCCGCTGCAGGTCGACCTCGCCTACGGCGTGAAGGCGCGGCGGGTGCGGCTGCACTTCAACGTTGGGGTCACGTTTTGAGCGCGAACTGGCTCGCCCGCGGCCTGAAATGGATCGCGCTGCTGGCGCTGGCGCTGATCGTGCTCGCCGCGGCGGCGATCGCCGCGTCGTGGTGGTGGTCGGGCACCGAAGGCTCCCTGGCGTGGACGCTGCGGCAGCTCGGGCGCTGGCAGCCGGTGCAGGCCGAGGGCGTGCGCGGCTCGCTGCGCTCGGGACTGTACGTGGACCGCCTGCGCTGGCAGCAGGAGGGGCTGCAGGTGGACGCGCGCGAGGTGCGGCTGGAGTGGAAGCCGCTCGCGCTGTTCACCGGCGGGCTGCAGCTCGACGAACTGCGGGCGCGCAGCGTGCGGGTCGAGGACCGCCGGCCGCCCAAGCCGGCGGCAGCGCCGACTTCGCTGGCGCTGCCGGTCCAGCCGGCGATCGACGACCTCCAGGTCGGCACGATCGAGTGGGTGACGCCCGCCAGCTCGGTGGTCGCCAACGACCTGGTGGCGCACTACAGCTTCAACGGCGTGCAGCACCAGTTCCAGGTCGACAAGGTGCGCTGGCAGTCGGGCACCTACCGGGGCCGCGCCAGTGTCGGCGCCCATGGCGCGCTGCACGTCAACGCCCTGCTGGAAGGGCGTTTTCCGGCTGCCGTCCCGGGCAGCGCGGACGCGCTGCCGCTCGATTTCTCCGTGTCCCTGCTCGGGCCGCTGGCCGACATGCAGGCCACAGGCCGGCTGCAGGTGGGAACCGGCTCGCCGGCGGCGGGCACCCGGGCCAACGCGACGGCACGCCTGACGCCGTGGGCCGCGCAACCGGTGCCGCAGGCGCAAGGGGAGTTCCAGCAGCTCGACCTGCATGCGTTGTGGGCACAGGCGCCGCGGACCAGCCTCTCGGGCCAGGTGCGAGTCCAGCCCGCTGGCACCGCCACGTGGTCGCTCACGGCGGATCTGGCCAACGAGAACCCCGGTCCCTGGGACCAGGGCCGCCTGCCGCTGGGCAAGGTCAATGCGCAAGGCGAATGGCGCGACGGTGGCGAGGCGCTGGTGCGCCACCTGCAGGCGCAGGTGGGTGGGGGCGAGGTACAGGCCAAAGGCCAGTGGCGGCGCACCGGCGGCTGGGAGGTGCAGGGCCGGCTGGACGGGGTCGATCCGGCGCGCGTGTACAGCGCGATGGCGCCGGTGCCGGTCAGCGGCCGCGCCGACCTGGAAGGCGAGGGGAAGGCAATCTCCTTCGAGGTCGACCTGGACGCGGCCCGGGCGGGGCGCGGCCGGCGCCAGTCCGGCCTCGCCGGCACGGTGCAGGCCCTGGAACTGCGCGAGGCCACGGCCCGCGGCCGCTGGGACGGCGCCTTGCTGGCGCTGCCGGCGTTCGACGTGCGCACCGCCGACGCGCGGCTGCGTGGCTCGCTGCAGGTGCGACCCAAGGGGCTGGCGGGCGACGGCAAGGTGACGCTGGATGCGCCCGGACTGCAGGCGACGGCCGACGGACGGCTGGCCGAGTCCAGCGGCGGCGGCACGCTGCAGTTGCGCGTGGCGGACGCCGGCCGGGCGCTGCGCTGGGCGCGGCAGCTGCCCAGGGCGGGAGAAGCGCTCGGCGGCCTGGCCGCCACCGGCCGCGGCGAGGTGCGCGCTGCCTGGCAAGGCGGCTGGAGCGATCCGGCCGTGCAGGCCCGCATCGACGTGCCGCTGCTGGAAGCACCGGCGCCAGCGGCCGGGTCGGGCGCCAGCCCGGGGCCGGCCTGGAGCGTGCGCGATGCGGTGGTGAACGTCGACGGCCGCCTGAGTGATGCGAAGCTGCGGGCCCGCGCCCGCGCCGAGTTCGGCCAGCGCCGAGTGGCGATGGAACTGGCGGGGCAGGGCGGCCGGCGCGGCGACCGGCCCGCCGTGTGGCAAGGACAGTTGCGCGAACTGCACCTCTCCGCCACGGATCCGGCGATCGGTTCCGGCCCGTGGAACTTGACGCTGCAGCAACCGGTGTCGCTGCGCTGGGCCGCCGGCAGCCTCGACGCCGGCGCGGGCCAGGCGATCCTGCTGCCGCCTGCGGGCCCGCAGCGCCCGGCGGCGCCCACGCCGGCGACGCTGGCGTGGGACCCGGTGCACTGGGGCGGCGGCGAGCTGCGCACGGCCGGTCGGCTCACCGGCTTGCCGATGGCGTGGATCGAACTGCTCGGCGGACCGCAGCTGGCCGGCTCGGCGCTGTCGGGGGACATGGTCTTCGACGCCCAGTGGGATGCGGCGCTCGGTGCGACGCCGCGCGTGCGGGCTTCGCTGGTGCGCAGCCGCGGCGACGTCACCGTGCTGGCCGAAGGCGCGGACGGCGGTTCCACGCGGGTGCCCGCCGGCGTGCGCGATGCGCGGGTCGCGCTGGAGAGCGACGGCGAGGCGATCCGGCTGTCGCTGCGCTGGGACAGCGAGCGTGGCGGCGTGGCGCAAGGCGAACTCGCGAGCCGGCTCGCGCCGGGCGGGGCCGCCGGCTGGCACTGGCCGGAGAGCGCGCCACTGGACGGCACCTTGCGCGCCCAGCTGCCCCGCATCGGGGTGTGGTCGCTGCTCGCGCCGCCGGGCTGGCGCCTGCGCGGCTCGCTCGGCGCCAACGTCAAGGTGGCCGGCACGCGTGCCGACCCGCAGTTGAGCGGCACCCTGGTGGCCGACGACCTCGCCCTGCGGTCGGTGGTCGACGGGGTGGAACTGCAAGGCGGCCGCCTGCGGGCCCGGCTCGATGGCCGGCGGCTGGTCATCGACGAGTTCCTGCTGCGCGGTTCGGAGTCCGCCGGCGGCGGCGGTACGCTGATGGCCACCGGCGAAGGCACCTGGACCCGCGACGGACCGCAGGCCAGGCTGGCGGTGCGGCTGGACCGCCTGCGCGGCAGCATCCGCTCCGACCGGCAGCTGACGGTGTCGGGCGAGCTGGCCGCCAGCGTCGATGCGGCCGCCACGGAACTGACCGGGCGCCTGAAGGTCGACGCGGCCCGCATCCTGCTGCCCGAGGAAGGGACGCCGCAACTGGGCGACGACGTGGTGGTGCGCGGCGCGGCGACGCGTCCCACCCGCACGCAGGCGCGCGCCGCCGAGCCGCAGCGCTCGGGCGGGCGCCGGTTGCGGCTGGACGTCGCGCTCGACCTCGGGGACAACTTCCGGGTGCAGGGACACGGCATCGACACGCGCCTGCAAGGGGTGCTGGCGGTCTCGGGCCAGTCGCTGACGGCGCCGCGCCTCGCCGGAACGATCCGCACCGTGGGCGGCGAATACCGCGCCTACGGCCAGTGGCTGGACATCGAGCGCGGGGTGCTGCGCTTCACGGGGCCCGTCGACAACCCGTCGCTCGACATCCTGGCGATCCGGCCCAACATGCTCCAGCGTGTCGGCGTGCAGATCACCGGCAACGTGCTCAATCCCTACGTGCGGCTGTACTCCGAGCCGGCGCTGCCCGACGCCGAAAAGCTGTCGTGGCTGATCCTCGGGCGCGCGAGCGCCACCGGCGGCGCCGAAGCGGCCCTGGTGCAGCAGGCGGCACTGGCGCTGCTGGCGAGCCGCTCGGGCCAGGGGGGCAAGGGGATCGCGGGCTCGCTGGGGCTGGACCAGCTCTCGTTCCGGCGCGACGGCGCGGAGGGACCGGCGGTGACGCTCGGCAAGCGCCTGGGCCGCAACTTCTACGCGGCGTACGAACGCAGCCTCTCCGGCGCGCTGGGCACGCTGTTCATCTTCTACGACCTCACGCGGCGCATCACCATCCGCGCCGAGGCCGGCGAGCGCACCGCCGTCGACCTGATCTTCACCTTCACGGCGAAGTAGGCAGTGCGCTCCTGGCGGTGCGGTGGCGCCTTACCGCGGCGCCGCCTTGTCGGACGTCAGCCAGCCGCCTTCGTCCTGCAGCGCCCACAGCGACAGCGTGACGACGACCAGGCCCGAGAGCACCGCATCCACCTTGGCGGCTTCGACGGCCGCGAAGCCCAGGATCCAGGGCGACACGACCAGCCACAGGCCCAGCGCGCTTTCGGTCCATTCTTCCCAGGCGCGCGGCAGGAAGATGGCGCCCATGGCGGCGGCCAGCAACAATACGCCCACGGCGACGAAGTTCCACATCGCCATCGTCTCGCCGGAAAAACCCAGCGCCCAGGGCGAGAGAATCAACCATGCGCCCAGGACCGCGTTCACCGGATCCTGCCAGTGCTTCAACTGCTTCATGGTTTGCCTCCTTGCCGTCACGCAGGTGCGGCGGCAGATCGTTAGAGGCGTCACCGGAGGATTCGGTTCGCCTCTACCGCAGGATAGGCCGCGCGGGGATGCGTTTCAATCGTCCTTGCGGTGGCCCAGGCTCGGCAGCCCCGTCCCTTCGGCCGAGAGCAGCCCGGTCTTGCTGTAGATGCTCAGCTTCTCGCGGGTATCGACGATGTCGAGGTTGCGCATGGTCAGCTGGCCGATGCGGTCCTTGGGCGAGAACGGTGCGTTCTCGACCTTTTCCATCGACAGCCGCTCCGGCGCGTAGGTGAGGTTGGGCGACTCGGTGTTCAGGATCGAGTAGTCGTTGCCGCGGCGCAGCTCCAGCGTGACCTCGCCGGTGACCGCCCGCGCCACCCAGCGCTGCGCCGCCTCGCGCAGCATGATCGCCTGCGGGTCGAACCAGCGGCCCTGGTAGAGCAGCCGGCCCAGCTTGCGGCCGTTGTCGCGGTACTGCTCGATCGTGTCTTCGTTGTGGATGCCCGTGACCAGCCGCTCGTAGGCGATGAACAGCAGCGCGAGGCCGGGGGCCTCGTAGATGCCGCGGCTCTTGGCTTCGATGATGCGGTTCTCGATCTGGTCGCTCATGCCCAGTCCGTGGCGGCCGCCGATGCGGTTGGCTTCCAGGATCAGCCCGACCGGGTCGTCGAAGGTGCGGCCGTTCAGCGCCACCGGCTGCCCGTCCTCGAAGCGCACCGTCACTTCCTCGGCCTTCACGGCGACGTCGTCGCGCCAGAACGCGACGCCCATGATCGGGTTCACGATGCGGATGCCGCTGTTCAGGTGCTCGAGGTCCTTGGCCTCGTGCGTCGCGCCCAGCATGTTGGAGTCGGTCGAGTACGCTTTCTCCGCCGACATCTTGTAGCCGAAGCCGGCCGCCGTCATGAACGCCGACATCTCGGCGCGGCCGCCCAGCTCGTCGATGAACGCCTGGTCCAGCCACGGCTTGTAGATGCGCAGGCTCGGGTTGGTGAGCAGGCCGTAGCGGTAGAAGCGCTCGATGTCGTTGCCCTTGAAGGTGCTGCCGTCGCCCCAGATGTGGACGTCGTCCTCCTTCATGGCCGCCACCAGCATGGTGCCGGTGACCGCCCGTCCCAGCGGCGTGGTGTTGAAGTAGGTCACGCCCGCGGTGGAGATGTGGAACGCGCCGGCCTGCAGGGCCGCGATGCCTTCGTGGGCGAGCTGCACCCGGCAGTCGACGAGTCGCGCCTGTTCGGCGCCGTACTGCATCGCCTTGCGCGGAATGTCGTCGTAATCGGGCTCGTCGGGCTGGCCCAGGTTCGCGGTGTAGGCGTAAGGGATCGCGCCCTTCTTGCGCATCCAGTGCAGCGCGGCGCTGGTGTCCAGGCCGCCGGAAAAAGCGATGCCGACTTTCTGGCCGGCGGGCAGGTGTTCGAGGATGGTGGTCATGCGGAGGGCCCGGGGACTGATGCGTGAGGGATCAGCCGAAGTGGCAGATGTAGTGGTACGGCTCGGTGACGCGGATGTCGAAACTGCTGTTGGCCGGAATGGAGAACCGGTCGCCGGGCCGGGACTGCTTCCATTCGCTGGTGCCCGCCAGCTTGTACTCGCAGGAGCCGGCGACGCATTCCATGATCTCCGGCGCGCCGGTGTTGAAGGTGAGCTGCGACGGCAGGACCACGCCCACCGACTTCTTCGTGCCGTCGGCAAGGGTGACGGCATGGCTGACGCACTTGCCGTCGAAGTACACGTTGGCCTGGGTCGTGACGCGGGCAGCGTCGAGCGTGGTGGTGGTCATGCGGGTTCGGCGTTGTGGCGCCGGTGGCGAGGCGCGCGCCGGCAAAGCAGGCGATTTTACCGCTGCGCTCGCCGCGGACCTTGCGTGCGCCGGCGCACCAAGGGGCCACCGCTGGCCCGACGAGTCCTACCCGCTGATCAGCGGCGCCGGGGCCCGGCCGGCCTGAGGTCCGACACCGCAGGGTTCGCGCGTGTGCCCCAATTCCCGCATCGCATTTTGAAGGAGAGAGTCAAATGGACAACACCTTGATGGTCGCGGTGGTCGTGCTGCTGGCACTGGTCGCCGTCGGCGCCTGGTTGTGGAGCCGCAAGCAGCAGAGCAAACGGCTCGAACAACGCTTCGGGCCCGAATACGAGCGCGCCTTGCACCGGCATGGCGACGTGGCCAAGGCCGAGGCCGAGCTGCGGTCGCGGGAAAAGCGGGTCGAGAAGCTGCACATCGTGCCGCTTTCCCCCGCCGACGCCGCCCACTTCAGCCAGGCCTGGCGCGGGCTGCAGGCGCGCTTCATCGACAACCCGAAAGGCACGCTGGCCGATGCCGACCAGCTGGTGCGCGAGCTGATGCTGCGCCGCGGCTACCCGATGGGTGATTTCGAGCACCGCGCGGCCGACATCTCGGTCCACCACCCGGCGGTGGTCGAGCACTACCGCGCTGCCCACGCGATCGCCCGGCGCGACCACCGCGGCGAAGCCGATACCGAGGACCTGCGCCAGGCAGTCGTCCACTACCGCGCCCTCTTCGGCGAACTGCTGGAAGTGGGCGAGCCACCGCGTCGCGACGACCAGCGCGCAGCGCAAACCATGGAGGTGCATCACTGATGAACACGACGACCCACGACCAGAAGCTCAGCACCGCGGACTTTGCCGCGGCCGCCGACCAGCGCGAGCGCGCGCCCGAGCAGGATCGTCTTGCCAGGGGCGACCAGATGCTTCCGCCGCAGGCCGACGGCGGTCCGCCGACGCAGGTGGAAACGCGCGGGCGCACCGACGAGTTTGCCGGGCCGCAGCCCGACGCACACCTGCAGCATCAGGACGAGCGGCTGGCTCCGCTCTTCCTGCCGCAGATCGCGCAGAAGTTCAAGGACCAGTGGGACGAGGTGCAGATCGGATTCGTCGACGATCCGACGCAGGCCGTGCGCCGGGCGGACGAACTGGTGGCCCAGGTCATGAAGAACCTGGCCGAGACCTTTGCCGACGAGCGCGCGAACGTGGAAAGCCAGATGGACCAGGGCGACACCGAGCTGATGCGGGTCGCGCTGCGGCGCTACCGTTCGTTCTTCCAGCGGCTGCTTTCCCTGTGAGCGGCCCCTGGCGGCCGCTCAGCGCCAGCGTCTGTGGTGGCGGTGCCCGTGGCCGCCGACGTAGCCGAGGCTGAAGGAGAACGCCACCGGCGGATAGGCGTAGTACGGCCGGTACGCGTAGGCGGGGTAGATCGGGTATACGGGCGCCGGCGCAACGACGACCGGGGCGCTCGTCGTCACCACCGGCGCGCCGGCACCGACGATGGTTCCGACAGCGGTGCCTTCCGCGGCCGTGGCCGAATCGAACGCCGGTTCGACCGAGCTCATGGGCGTGACCTGCAGCCGGATCGTCGGGCCCGGGTCGTACGGCAGCTGCACGTTGTATTCCTTGCCGTTGAACTCGTAGCGCACGTGGTAGCCGGTAGTGCGGTTCTCGTAGACCGTCTGGGTCGTGCACTGCTGCACGTTCTGCACCTGTGCCGCCTGCGCCTGGCTGCCCTCGATGCTGTTGCCCAGCAGCGCGCCGCCGATCACGCCCAGCGCCGTGGCCGCGGCCCGGCCGCTGCCGCCGCCGATCTGGTTGCCGGCGAGGCCTCCCACGACGGCGCCGATCACGGCGCCGCCACCGCCGGTGGCCGGCTGCTGCTGGACCACGACCGGCTGCGGTGCGCAGACCTGGCGCGGCACCGCGACCTGCTGGATCACCGGCGTCGAGGAGATGACCCGGCCGACTTCCTGCGCCTGCGCGGCCGTTGCGCCGGCAAGCACCATGCCGGCGGCGGAAAACAGAACAGATTTTTTCATCGCCGCTCCTTCGTTGATCCCGTTCCTGGAAATTCTAGGCAGGCGGGGGGCCCGCCCCGTCGCTTTCGGGTAAAGCGGCGGTAAAAGTGCCGGGTTCATTGCCCGGCGGCCAACGCCCACGCCGCCGGATCGAAGCCGATGGTGCGGTGCCCACCGGCCCACTCGACCACCGGCCGCTTGATGGCGCTGGGATGCGCCAGCACGAAGCGGCGCGCGCTGGCGTCGTCCCTGACGCCCGCCTGCTGCGCGGCGTCGAGCTTGCGCCAGGTGGTGCCCTGGCGATTCACCACTTTCTCCCAGCCGAAGTCCCGCAGCCATTCGTCGAGCTGCGGCTGCGGCACGCCTTCCTTGCGGAAATCGTGGAACTGGTGCTCGACGCCGTGGCTGGCCAGCCAGGCCCGCGCCTTCTTCACCGTGTCGCAGTTGGAGATTCCGTACAGGGTCGTCGTCATGCGCGGAATCATAGAGCGCCGCCCCCGGCCAGGCCCTACACTCCGCCGCATGAGCCTCCTCCGGCGCTCCAGGTTGCTGCTTTCGCTGCTGCTGCTGGCGTTGCTCGCGGCGCTGCAGGCGCAGGAGCCGCGGCGCGTGGTGTACGTGGCGCAGATCGAAGGGGTGATCGACCTCGGGCTGGCGCCGTACGTGCAGCGGGTGCTGCGCGAAGCGGCGGCGGCCAGGGCTGCGGCCGTGGTGCTGGAGATCAACACCTTCGGCGGCCGGGTGGACGCCGCCGTGCAGATCCGCGATGCGCTGCTCACGACTTCCGTGCCGACCATTGCCTTCGTCAACAAGCGGGCGATCTCCGCTGGCGCCCTCATCGCGCTGGCGGCCGAGCGCATTGTCATGAGCGGCGGCGGCACGATAGGCGCGGCCACGCCGGTGCAGATCGGGCAAGGCGGCGGCGGGATGCTGCCGGTGGAGGAGAAGACCGTCTCCTACGTGCGCAAGGAGTTCCGCGCGACGGCGGAGAGCCGGCGGCGGCCGCCGCTGCTGGCCGAGGCGATGGTCGACGCCGACGTCGTCATCCCGGGCCTGGTCGACAAGGGCAAGCTGCTGACGCTGACGACCGACGAGGCGATCGCGCACAAGCTGGCGGACGGCCGCGCGGAAACGCTCGAGGAGGTGCTGCGGCAAGCCGGGCTGGCGGGCGCGCAGGTGCGGCGCACGGCGCCCAACTGGGCCGAAGGCGTCGTGCGGCTGCTGACGCACCCGCTCGTCAGCTCGCTGCTCGTCACCGTGGCCATGCTGGGCATCGTGCTCGAACTGCGTACACCCGGCTTCGGCGCCGCCGGCGTGCTGGGCCTCGCCAGCCTCGCGCTGTTCCTGTGGGGCCACTGGATCGTGCAGCTGGCCGGCTGGGAGGAAATGCTGCTGGTCGTCGCGGGGCTGGTGCTGCTGGTGCTGGAGCTCTTCGTGATCCCCGGGTTCGGCATCGCCGGGGCGCTGGGCATCGCGGCGCTGGTGACCGGTATCGCCTTGAGCATGCTTGGCTCGGGCAACAGCGCCCAGATGCTGATGGTGGTGGCCGGGCGGGTCGTGTTCTCGCTGCTCGTCGCGCTGCTCGCCAGCCTGTTCCTGCTGCGATTCATGGCGAAGTCGCCCCTCGGGCGCAAGCTGGTGCTGGAGACGGAACTGGCCGCGGGCCAGGGCTACGCCTCGCCGCCGCAGGACGACGCGCACTGGCTCGGCAAGTCGGGCACCGCCTGGTCCATGTTGCACCCGGCCGGCATCGCCGAGATCGAGGGCCGGCGGGTCGACGTGGTGTCGGACGGGGAACTCATCGAGGCGGGAACACCGGTCCTGGTGACGCGGGTGGACGGCAATCGCATCGTCGTGAAACGCGCGCAAGCGCCTGGCAGGAGTGGAACATGATCGAGACCGGTCTGGTCGGCGGCTTCGGGCTGCTGGTGGTGGTGATTGCCTTCCTGGCGCTGCTGCTGTATCTGGTGCCGGTGCCGCTGTGGATCGCCGCCTGGGCCTCGGGCGCCTACGTGGGGCTGTTCACGCTGATCGCGATGCGGCTGCGCCGGGTGCCGCCGCACACCATCGTCACTGCCCGCATCAGTGCCGTGAAGGCGGGCATCGACATACCGCTCAACGACCTGGAGGCACACTTCCTGGCCGGCGGCAACGTGGTGCGGGTGGTCAACGCGATGATTTCGGCCGACAAGGCCAGCATCCCGCTGCCGTTCAAGCGGGCCGCGGCGATCGACCTGGCCGGCCGCGACGTGCTGGAGGCGGTGCAGATGTCGGTGCTGCCCAAGGTGATCGAGACGCCGCGCATCGCGGCCGTCGCCAAGGACGGCATCCAGCTGATCGTGGTCTCGCGCATCACGGTGCGTACCAACATCGACCGCCTGGTCGGCGGTGCCGGCGAGGAAACCATCATCGCCCGCGTGGGCGAAGGCATGGTCAGCACCATCGGCTCGGCGGCCAACCACAAGAGCGTGCTGGAGAATCCGGACCACATCTCGAAGAACATCCTCAGCCGCGGGCTGGACGCGGGTACGGCGTACGAGATCCTGTCCATCGACATCGCCGACGTCGACGTCGGCGCCAACATCGGCGCCAAGCTGCAGATCGACCAGGCCGACGCCGACAAGCAGATCGCCCAGGCGAAGGCCGAGGAACGGCGCGCCATGGCGGTCGCGCTCGAACAGGAGATGCGGGCGCGTGTCGTGGAGGCCGAGGCTGAGGTGCCGCGCGCGATGGCCGAGGCGTTCCGCGAGGGCAACCTCGGCATCATGGACTACTACCGCATGAAGAACCTGCAGGCCGACACCGACATGCGCACCGGCATCGCCGCCACCGACGGCGGCCCGGCCAAGCCGCCCCGGGGTTGACGCCGTGAACTTCACCGGGCTGTCGGAGTTCCTGTGGTTCCTGCTGGTCTTCGGCGCGATGTTCGCGTTCACGGCCTGGCGGCAGCAGCGCGACCGGCGCCGCCGTGAAGAACGCATGAAGGCGATGTCCGTGCCGGTGGAGGTCGAGCCGCTCGCCACCCCGGTGCCGGTGCAAGCCGGCCCGGTGCCTGACACTTCATGGGGCCGCGGGCCGGCCGTGGCGGTGCCGCCGCCGGAAATTCCGCCGGACTGGCGCGAGGCGCCCGCGCGTCCGGAAGCGGCTGCGTTGCCGCCGTGGACGCCGCCGGTGGCGACCCGGGCCCCGCGCCCGACGGTGGCGGGCGCGCCGACGGCAGCCTCCAACATCCGGACGGCCGCCGCCACTACCGCCCGCAAGGCCGACCGGTTCCGCTCCGCCGCCGGTATGCGGCAGGCCGTGATCGCACTCACCGTGCTGGGGCCGTGCCGGGCCCTGGAGCCCTATGGCGCGCAGTGGCCGCAGCAGCAGCCGGGCGGCGCGAACCGGCCACCCGGGGCGCGCGGCGAAGGGCGATAGCGGGCGCTGCCCGGGAGACAATCGGGGGATGGACACCCTCGCCGACTGGCTCGCGCACTGCGAGCGCCTGCACCCGAAGACCATCGAACTGGGCCTGGACCGCGTCCGCGCCGTCGCGCAGCGCCTGCAGCTCGCCTTCACCTGCCCGGTGATCACGGTGGCCGGCACCAACGGCAAGGGCTCCACCTGCGCCATGCTGGAAGCGATCGCGCTGCAGGCGGGGTACCGCACGGGGGTGTACACGTCGCCGCACCTGGTGCACTTCGAGGAACGTTGCCGCATCCACGGCGAGATCGTCGAGGCCGCCGCCCTCGTGCCGCACTTCGAGCGGGTGGAAGCGGCGCGCCAGGACGTCGCGCTGACCTACTTCGAGTTCACGACGCTGGCGATCCTGAGCCTGATGGCCGCCGCGCCGCTGGACCTGGCGATCCTGGAAGTGGGGCTCGGCGGGCGGCTGGACGCCGTGAACGTCATCGATCCCGACTGCGCCGTCATCACCAGCGTGGACCTCGACCACATGGACCACCTGGGGCCGGACCGCGAGACGATCGGTGCCGAGAAGGCGGGCATCCTGCGCACCGGCCGGCCCGCCATCGTCAGCGACCCGGTCCCGCCGCAAAGCGTGATCGACCGGGCCAAGGAGATCGACGCGGACCTCTGGCGGCTGGGGCACGACTTCAACTTCTCCGGCGACCAGCAGCAGTGGGCCTGGGCCGGGCGCGGCCGCCGGTATGCCGGCCTGGCGTACCCGGCGCTGCGCGGCGCCAACCAGTTGATCAACGCGTCGGGCGCGCTGGCGGCGCTGGAGTCGCTGCGCTCGCGCATTCCCGTGACGGCGCAGGCGGTCCGCAACGGCCTGGCGATGGTGGAACTGCCCGGGCGCTTCCAGGTGGTGCCGGGGCAGCCGGTCCTGGTGCTGGACGTCGCGCACAACCCGCACTCGGTGGCGGCGCTCACGGCCAACCTGGACGCACAAGGCTTCTATCCGGCCACGCATGCGGTGTTCGGCGCGATGGCGGACAAGGACCTGGAGGCGATGTTCCGCAAGATCGGCCTGCTGGTGGACCGCTGGTATTTCACCGACCTGCCGATCGCGCGGGCCGAAACGGCGCAGGGACTGGCCGCCCGCTGGCAGGCGCAGCAGCCCGCTTCCAAGGTGCCGGTGAGCATCCACGCGAGCCCCATGGAGGCGTTCGCCGCCGCGGTGGCCGCCGCGAACCCCACTGATAGAATCATCGTCTTCGGATCGTTCCACACGGTGGGCGGCGTCCTGCGGGACGGCGTGCCCCGCCTTCAAGCCAAACATCTTGCGAGCTAAGCGCCGCCAGGCCAAGGGTTTCATGGCTTTCTTCAAGTTCCGCACCGCAGGGGAAGCCACGTCGGCGGCGCGCCAGCCGGAAAGCATCGAAGCGATGCGGCGGCGCGCGCGCCATCGCCTGATCGGCGCCACGGTGCTGGTGCTGGCCGGCGTGGTCGGCTTTCCGTTGCTGTTCGACACGCAGCCGCGCCCGATCCCGGTGGACATCCCGATCGAGATCCCGGATCGCAACAAGGCGGCGCCGCTGCCGGTCCCGGCACGGCCCGCGCCGTCGGCCCCCGTTGCCAGCGGCAAGGTCAGCCCGGCGGCCGGCGTCGCCGGCACGGCGGGCGTGGCGCCGGTGCCCGTTGCGCCAGCGCCCGCGCCGAAGGCGGAAGCGCCCGCCCCTGCCGCTCCGAAGCCGGAAGCGGTGGCGACGCCCAAGCCGGAGCCCAAGCCCGAGCCCAGGCCGGCCGCGGCGAAGGCCGAGCCGCCGGCCGATGCGACCCGCGCCAAGGCGTTGCTGGAAGGCAAGGCGGCCGCGGAAGCCGCGGCGGATGGCCGCTTCGTGGTGCAGGTAGGCGCCTTCGCCGACCCCGACAAGGCCCGCGAGGCGAGGGCGCGCCTGGAGCGCGCCGGCCTCAAGACCTACACCAACGTGGCCGAGACCAAGGCCGGCAAGCGCATCCGCGTGCGGGTCGGGCCGTTTCCGAGCCGGGCCGACGCGGACAAGGCGGCCAGCAAGATCAAGGGCCTGGACATGCCGGCCGCCATCCTCACGCTGTAAGGCGCGCCTTGGACCTCGCGCCGCTCGACTGGGTGTTCGTCGCCGTGCTCGCCGTCTCCTTCCTGGTGGGGGCGTGGCGGGGGCTGGTCTACGAGGTGCTGTCGGTGCTGAGCTGGATCGCGGCGTTCGTCGTGGCGCAGTGGCTGGCACCGGATGCGGCAGCCCTGCTGCCCGTCGAGCGCGCACCCGAGGCGGGCCGGTATGCGGTAGGCTTTGTGGCGGTGTTCATCGTGGTGGTGTTCGCCGGCGGGCTGCTGGCGTGGCTCACCAAGAAGCTGGTCGACTCGGTGGGCCTGCGGCCGATCGATCGCGGGCTGGGCGCGCTGTTCGGGCTGCTGCGCGGCGCCGTGCTGCTGCTGGTGGTGGCGATCGTGATCAACATGTCGCCGGCGCGCAGGGCCGGCTGGTGGACCGAGGCGACCGGCGCCCAGTGGTCGCTGGCGGTGCTGAAGGGCTTGAAACCCATGTTGCCCGAGCAGTTCGGGCGTTACCTTCCGGGCGAGCGGGACGGCTGAAGGCCGCCGCTGCCAACGAGAGCATCAAATGTGTGGAATCGTCGGCGTTGTCAGCAGCGCCCCCGTCAACCAGCTGATCTACGACGCCTTGCTGCTGCTGCAGCATCGCGGCCAGGATGCGGCCGGCATCGTCACGCAGCGTGGCCGCAAGTTCTTCATGCACAAGGACAAGGGCATGGTGCGGGACGTGTTCCGCACGCGCAACATGCGCGCGCTGCCAGGCAACGTCGGCCTGGGCCAGGTGCGCTATCCGACCGCCGGCAACGCCTACAGCGAGGAGGAGGCCCAGCCGTTCTACGTCAACGCGCCGTTCGGCATCGTGCTGGTGCACAACGGCAACCTGACCAACGCGCAGGCGCTGCGCGCGGAGCTGTTCTCGACCGACCACCGGCACATCAACACCGAGAGCGACTCCGAGGTGCTGCTGAACGTCTTCGCGCATGAACTCGAGAAGACCACGCGCGGGCTCCCGCTCAAGCCGGAGGAAGTGTTCGAGGCCGTGCGCAACGTGCACCGTCGCATCCGGGGCTCGTATGCCGTCATCGCGCTGATCGCCGGCCACGGCGTGCTGGCCTTCCGCGACCCCTTCGGCATCCGCCCGCTGTCGATCGGCCGCGGCAAGGACGGCACGGTGATGGTCGCGAGCGAATCGGTGACGCTGGAGGGCACGGGCCACGCGCTGGAGCGGCACGTCGCGCCCGGGGAAGCGGTGTTCATCGACCTGCAGGGCCAGGTCCACAGCCAGCAATGCGCCGACGCCCCCACCCTGCAGCCGTGCATCTTCGAGTACGTCTACCTCGCCCGTCCGGATTCGGTGCTGGACGGCATCTCGGTGTACCAGGCCCGCCTGAACCTGGGCGAGGCGCTGGCCAAGCGCGTCATCTCCACCGTGCCGCCCAACGAGATCGACGTCGTGATCCCGATTCCCGAGTCGAGCCGGCCCAGCGCCATGCAGCTGGCGCAGCTGACCGGCATCCCGTACCGCGAGGGGTTCGTGAAGAACCGCTACGTCGGTCGCACCTTCATCATGCCGGGGCAGGGCGTGCGCAAGCGCTCGGTGCGGCAGAAGCTCAACGCGATCGCCAGCGAGTTCAAGGGCCGCAACGTGCTGCTGGTCGACGACTCGATCGTGCGCGGCACCACCAGCCAGGAGATCGTGCAGATGGCGCGCGACGCCGGCGCGCGCAAGGTGTACCTGGCCAGCGCCGCGCCGCCGGTGCGCTACCCCAACGTGTACGGCATCGACATGCCGACCGGCCGCGAGCTGGTGGCGCATGGCCGCACGATCGAGGAGGTGCGCGAGATCATCGGCTGCGACGCGCTGATCTACCAGGACGTCGAGGGCATGAAGAAGGCGATCGGCTCGCTCAACCCGAAGCTCGACGGCTTCGAGGCTTCCTGCTTCGACGGCGTCTACATCACCGGCGACATCAACCCCGACGACATCGCGAAGATCAACGAGGCGCGCGTCGGCCAGGAAGATCCGCTCGAGGAAAACAGTTCGCGCCTGGCGCTGCCCAACGCGCAGGACGCCTGACCCGCCTGCCATGACCGAGAGAAAGCTTCCCCCCGGCCTGCACCGCGAGACCCTGGCGGTGCGTGCCGGCATCGAACCGAGCCAGTACGGCGAGAACTCCGAGGCGCTGTACCTCAGCTCCAGCTTCGTGCAGCCGGACGCCGAGACCGCCGCGCGCCGCTTCGCCGGCACCGAGGAAGGCTACACCTACTCGCGTACCTCCAATCCGACGGTGACCGCCTTCGAGCACCGACTGGCGGCGCTGGAAGGCACCGAAGCCGCGATCGGCGCGTCGAGCGGCATGGGCGCGATCCTCATGTTGTGCATGGGGCTGCTGAAGGCGGGCGACCACGTCGTGTGCTCGCGCTCCGTGTTCGGCTCGACGCTCAACCTGATCGGCCGCGAGTTCGGCAAGTTCGGCGTGCAGACCACGTTCGTGTCGCAGACCGACGTCGGTGAGTGGCGCGCGGCGCTGCGGCCGGACACGAAACTGCTGTTCGCCGAGACGCCGACCAATCCGCTGACGGACGTGTGCGACATCGCCGCGCTGGCGGAACTCGCGCATTCGGTCGGCGCGCTGCTGGTGGTGGACAACTGCTTCTGCACGCCGGCCCTGCAGCGGCCGGCCGAACTCGGCGCCGACCTGATCATCCACTCCGGCACCAAGTACCTCGACGGCCAGGGGCGAGTGCTGGCCGGCGCCATCTGCGGCCCGGCGAAGTACATCCGCGACGTGTTCGATCCAGTGGTGCGCACCGCCGGCATGGCGCTGTCGCCGTTCAACGCGTGGGTGGTGCTGAAGGGCATGGAGACGCTGGGCATCCGCATGCAGGCGCAATGCGCCAGTGCGCTCGAACTCGCGCGCTGGCTCGAGGCGCAGCCGAAGGTGGCGCGCGTCTACTATCCGGGCCTGCCATCGCATCCGCAACATGAACTGGCCATGCGCCAGCAGTCGGGGCAGGGCGGGGCCGTCGTCTCCTTCGACGTGCAAGGCGATGGACCCGAGGCGCTGCGCCGCAATGCGTTCCACGTCATCGACCACACGCGCATCGTCAGCATCACCGCCAACCTGGGCGACACCAAGACCACCATCACGCATCCGGCAACGACCTCGCACGGCCGCCTGAAGGAAGAACAGCGGCAGGCCGCCGGCATCGGGCAGGGCCTGATCCGCGTCGCGGTGGGCCTGGAACACCTCGACGACCTGAAGGCCGACCTCGCGCGCGGCCTGGACACTCTATGAGCACCACTCCCACCGGGGCGCGCGTGCGCACCCGCTTCGCACCGTCGCCGACCGGCTTCATCCACCTGGGCAACATCCGCTCCGCGCTCTATCCGTGGGCTTTCGCGCGCGCGACCGGCGGCGACTTCATCCTGCGCATCGAGGACACGGACCTCGAGCGGTCGACGCAAGCCGCCGTCGACGTCATCCTGGAAGGCATGTCGTGGCTCGGGCTCGATCCCGACGAGGGCCCGTACTACCAGATGCAGCGGATGGACCGCTACCGCGAGGTGATCGCGCAGATGCAGGCCAAGGGGCTGGTCTACCCCTGCTACATGAGCGTGGCGGAGCTGGATGCGCTGCGCGAGCGGCAGATGGCCAACAAGGAGAAGCCGCGTTACGACGGCACCTGGCGTCCGGAGGCAGGCAAGACGCTGCCGCCGGTGCCCGAAGGCGTGCAGCCGGTCTGGCGCTTCCGCAATCCGCAGGGCGGCGTGGTGGCATGGGACGACAAGGTCAAGGGCCGCATCGAGATCAGCAACGACGAACTCGACGACCTGGTCATCGCCCGGCCCGACGGCACGCCCACGTACAACTTCTGCGTGGTGGTCGACGACATCGACATGAAGATCACGCACGTGATCCGCGGCGACGACCACGTGAACAACACGCCGCGCCAGATCAACATCTTCCGCGCGCTCGGGCAGGAGCCGCCGGTGTACGCACACCTGCCCACGGTCCTGAACGAGCAGGGCGAGAAGATGAGCAAGCGCAACGGCGCCAAGCCGGTGACGCAGTACCGCGAAGAAGGCTTCCTGGCCGACGGCGTCGTCAACTACCTGGCGCGCCTGGGCTGGTCGCACGGCGACGACGAGATCTTCAGCCGCGAGCAGTTCATTTCATGGTTCGACCTCGACCACCTGGGCCGCAGCGCCGCGCAGTTCGACGAGGCCAAGCTGCGCTGGGTGAATGCGCAGCACATCAGGATGACGGCCGACGACCAGCTGGCGGTGCTGGTGGCGCAGCAGCTGAAGAAGCGCGGCGTCGAGAGCATCTTCGAGGACCATGTCGCGCGGATCTGCGCCGTGTTCAAGGACCGCTGCGACACGACCGTCGCGCTCGCCGACTGGGCCGAGAAGTTCTACCGCCCGGTGCAGCCAGCCGTGGAAGAAGTGGGGAAGCACGTCACGGAGCAGGTGCGGCCGGCGATCGGGATGCTCGCGAAGATGCTCGAGACCTGTCCGTGGAACCGGCAGGCCATCGGCGAAGCGATCAAGGAAGTGCTGCGCGCCACCGGCCTGAAGATGCCGCAACTGGCGATGCCGGTGCGGGTGCTGGTGATGGGCACGCCGCAGACGCCGTCGGTCGATGCCGTGCTGGAACTGTGCGGGCGCGACGCGGTGCTGCGGCGCCTGCAGGCGGCGTGACGGCGGATGGATGAAAAAAATGAGCGTCGAATCGTCCGATGCTCAACCGGCCCGGAAAATCACGCTATAATTTGAGGCTCGACACCCGACGGGGGTATAGCTCAGCTGGGAGAGCGCTTGCATGGCATGCAAGAGGTCAGCGGTTCGATCCCGCTTACCTCCACCAAGGTTGTCGATCGGTTCGTCCAAGGTTTTGACCCTATCGTCTAGAGGCCTAGGACATCACCCTTTCACGGTGAGTACCGGGGTTCGAATCCCCGTAGGGTCGCCAGATTCCACGCAGGTGGATGAAGCACAAGCCGCAGCACTTGGCCCGCAAGGGCGGACGCTGCACCACGCGGAGTGGTAGTTCAGTTGGTTAGAATACCGGCCTGTCACGCCGGGGGTCGCGGGTTCGAGTCCCGTCCACTCCGCCAAGTCTTCAAGGGGTCAGCTCGCACGAGCTGACCCTTTTTTCGTTGGCTGTTTGACTCTTGCGCCAGCCGCCTTGCTCCACTCATGGTCGAATGGCCGGGCCTTCGGCGAGGGTGGCAGCCATCAGGTGGGCGAACTGCAGGTAACCGTACAGCAGCGAGAACACGAGGAAGATCGCCACGTTCAGCCATGCCGCCGGCGTCACGCTCGGGTCGGTCAACTGCCTCTGCAGGGCGACCACGAACCCGATGGCCATGGCAATGAATGTCCCCAGGATCACGTGCCTCGCGTCGTGCGCACTCTCCCTGGCCGCGTTCCAGTTGATGACTGCAATGGCGATCAGGTAGGCGCCGAGCAGCATCGAGTTGTACACGCCGGGCGAGTTCAGGCCCTGGGCCTTGTACAACGCGAGCAAGGCGTTGGGCGCAAACAGAAGCGAAAGGCCGAAGATCAACGAGACGACGGCGGCGGATCGCATGATGAGGGCGTGAGGCATGACGGTTCCTTGGCGACGGAAGGGAACACAAAGAGACCACCCCAGGCTGCGCATCGCAATACACCAATCGGTGTATTGCCTCATCGATATCTATCTCAGCTCGCCATCTCCCTGGCCTGCGCCAGCAGCGCCCCTGCCTCGGCGCCCACCGCTTCGTCCAGCATGGGGTACATCATCTGTTCCTCCTTCTGGTTGTGCGGCACGAGGATGTCGAACAGGGCCTTCGTCGAGAGCTGGAAGCCGGTGGCGTCGCGCGCCGCCAGGGCGGCCTCCATCTGCTGGAGGATAGGCGCCATCTGCTCGTGCTCCACCCGCGTCTGCACGCTCGGGCCGGCGGTCGTCATCCCGGTGCGCAGCTCGAATGCAGGGAACAGCAGCCGCTCCTCCACCTGGATGTGCCGCCGCAGGCGCTGCAGGAACTCGGCGCCATCGCGCGCGAACGCGGTCCAGTCGCGCGCGGCCGCGGCTGCGGCGGCGCGCTCCGCGATGCCGTCGATGAGGACATGGTCCTGCTGCATATAGCTGCTGATCGTTTCCATGGTGCTTTCCTTCGGTGCGCGCCCGCTCATGGGTGCTGCAGATGGTCGATCTTGCCGGTCACGTCGGCCCAGTGGGCCGCGTCGGGCAGGGGCTCGCGCTTCCTGACGATCACGGGCCAGTCGCGCGCCAGCTCCGCGTTCAATGCCAGGAACTGGCGCTGGCTGGCCGGCACGTCGCTGTCGACGTAGATCGCGGCCACGGGGCACTCGGCGACGCAGGCGATGCAGTCGATGCAGACGTCGGGGTCGATGACCAGGAAGTTCGGTCCTTCGTGGAACGCGTCCACGGGGCACACCTCCACGCAGTCGGTGTGCTTGCAGTTGATGCACGATTCGGTGACGACATGGGTCATGGCTGCCTCCGCATTCGGGTGACCGGCGCCACCCTCAGGCGGGGGCCTGCTCGGATGCGGCGGCCGGCGCCGGCTTCGTCACCTTGATGACGACCGGGCACTCGCCGGTGTCGCCGCACGGCTCGAAGCGCCTGCGCGTCGCCGCCATGGCCGACCAGCGGCGCACGGTGGCGGTGGTCTGCGCCTGGCCGAGCTGGGCCGCGGTCGGCGGGATCGGCTTGCCTTCGGCCAGCAGCTTCTCGACCCGCCGCAGGCCCAGGTAGGCCGCGCCGTAGGCGCCGTTGAGCTGCCCCAGCCCGTTGGGCGCGACGTGGAAGGTTTCGCCCAGCGCCTGTTCGAGCGCCTTGACCATGGCCTCGTTGCGCGTCATGCCGCCGGTCAGCATGAAGCCGGGCTCCAGCCCGACGCGGCGCATCAGCTGGATCGCGCGGCCGCCCAGCGACACCATCGCCCCCATCATGATGTCCTCGGCCGGAATGCCGTTGGACAGGTGGTTGATCACCTCCGACTCGGCGAACACGGCGCAGACGCTGCTGATCGACTTTGGGGCCGTCGAGCGCAGCGCGTAGGGACCGATGTCCTCCGTCGTCAGGCCCAGGTAGCGCGCGGTCTTCTCCAGGAAGGCACCGGTGCCGGCGGCGCACTTGTCGTTGAGGCGGAACGCCTTCACCCGGCCTTGTGCGTCGACCTTGATCGCCTTGATGTCCTGGCCGCCGATGTCGAGGATGGTGCGGGTGTCCGGGAACAGGTGCACCGCCGCCTGGGCATGCGCCGTCAGCTCGGTGATCTGCGCGTGGCGGTACGGCACGGTGTAGCGGCCGTAGCCGGTGGCGCCGACGTAGAGGATGTCCGGGCGCTGCAGCCCGCAGTTGGCCAGCAGGTCCTCGAACACGGCCTCCGAGGCCTGCGCCAGCTTGAAGCCGGTGCGCCGCACCGCGGTGCCGACGACCTTGCGGTCGCCGTCGAGGCAGATCGCCTTGGTGTAGGTCGATCCGATGTCCAATCCGACGACGTGGGTCATGCTGCCTCCTGGGCGAGGGCTTCGGCCGGTTGCGCGGCGGGCGCGAACGCGTGTTCGCGGGCGAACAGGGCGGCGCCGAGGGCGCCGCAGAAATGCGCGTCGGGACTGACGTTGATCTTCATGCCAACGGCGTCCTCCAGCAGCTTGACGATCGCCACGTTGCGGCTCACGCCGCCGGTGAAGGTGACTTCCGAGTGCACGCCGACCCGCCGGGCCAGCGACACGCAACGGCTGGTGATCGCCTGGTGCACGCCCATCAGCACGTCCTCGGGCAGGATGCCCTTGGCCAGGTGGCTGATGATCTCGGACTCGGCGAACACGGTGCAGGTGGTCGTGATGCGCACCGGGTTGCGCGACTTCAGCGCCAGCGGCCCCAGCTCGCCCAGCGACATCTCCAGTGCGTACGACGCCGCGCCGAGGAAGCGCCCGGTGCCGGCGGCGCACTTGTCGTTCATCGTGAAGTCGGCGACCTGGCCGTCGGGCTTGACGGCGATCGCCTTCGTGTCCTGGCCGCCGATGTCGATCACCGTGCGGGTGCCGGGGAACAGGGCCACGGCGCCGCGCGCGTGGCAGGTGATCTCGGTCACCTGCTCGTCGCCGAACGACACGTTGTAGCGCCCGTAGCCGGTGCTGGCGACGCGCGCCACCTGTTCTTCCTGCAGGCCCGCGTCCGCCAGGGCCGCCCGGAAGGCGTCCTGCGCGATCGTGACCATGCTGGTCTCCATGTCGAGCAGGGCCCGCCCGACCACCTTGCCGTCCTCGTCCAGGATCACCGCCTTGGTCTGGGTGGATCCGACGTCGACGCCGCCGACGTACCTCATTTCACACCTCCTTTGGTGGCTGCCTGCACCCGCTCGCTGGGCGGCGGCCCGCCGCGCTGGTGCAGCGACTCGAAGAACGCATCGACCCGGTTCTTGATCTGGGCGTCGGACCAGTAGCGCGGGTCGATCAGGTCCGACTCGACGTACAGGCTCGGGATGTTCATGCGCTGGCTCAGGTAGTTCCGCGTGTCGGCCATGCCCGAGGACACGAAGCGGCAGCTCTTGATGCCGTGGAAGACGACGCCGTCGACCTCGTAGTCCTTGATCTGCTGGGCCAGCCGCTCGTGGGCGAAGAACTGGTTCGACAGGCCCCGCTGCGCCGCCAGGGCCGAGATCTCGGCCAGGCTCTCCAGCGGACGGGACGTGTCGTAGACCATCTCGCCCGCGTCCATGCCGCCGGCCGCGAACGTGAGATAGTCGGAATAGGCGAACACGCCGCCCCAGGACTCGAACAGCTCGACCAGCCGGCGCATCGACACGTAGCAGGGGGTGCCGGAGAACAGCAGCCGGAAGCGCTCCTCGGGCACCCGGCCTTCGCCTCGGGCCACCTTCGCGCGCAACTGCTCCTCCAGGCGGCGCATGTACTCGACACCTTCCTCGGTGCCGCGGTAGACGTTCATGATGCCGATGTAGGTCAGCCCGTCGAGCATCGCGTTGTACGGCGCCGGGCACATCCGGTTGAGCGCCATCACGTTGTTCCAGTGGTAGACCATCCGGTTGACGCGATCCTGTACCTCGGCGAGGCGGTCGAAGCTGAAGCGCTGGCCTGTGATGTTCTCGCAGCGGGTGATGAGTTCGCGGAACTGGGCTTCCACCCAATGGGCGTCCGCCATGTGCTGGGCGTCGCCGCGCCGCACCTGCCAGCCCGCGCCGCGCTGGCCGGGCAGGTCCAGCGTGAAAGTGGGGGTCTTGAGCATGCGCTCCCAGATCTCGCCCCACTTGATGAACGTGCTGCACATGTTCGAGGTGATCGCGATATCCGCGTGCGGGATGGTGCCCGCCGGGTGCTTCTGCTGGCGCAGGATCAGGCCGACGTCGGCCTTGACGTAGGAACACACGTCCGGCGAGTAACCGTAGTCCTCGGACTCGCGCAGGTACTCCTCGGACACCTTCTTGACGCCCGTCTGCAGCGAGTTGATCTCCGGAAAGACCAGCTGGAAGTCGAAGGTGCGCAGGATCTCGATGGCGTTGCCCATCACGAAGACGTTGGCGACCTTCTGCCCGCGCGCCTTGGCCTGCTCCAGGTTGGCGTACCAGGCCTTCATCAGGCGCTGGCCGTCCGCGATCGGATCGAATTCCCCGGCGAGGGCTGGCGCGTCGGGCCGTTCGAGCGTGGCTGTGGTCATGGTGTGTCCTTCCGGGTCAGGCGGTGGCGAAGAGCAGGGATTCGGCGAAGGTCTCGAGCTGCATCGCCATCTGCTCGAACGAGGTCATCTTTTCCTCGAACTCGAGGACCAGGTACTGCACGCCGACCTCGTCCAGGTGCTTGGACCAGGCCACCTGCTCGTCCAGGCCCGGCTCGCAGAACTTGGCGGCCGTCACGATCGCCGCCTCGGCGCGGCTGCCGGCGATCATGTCCATCAGGTAGCCTTCCTTGGTCTTGCGCTCGTCGTGCTGCACCGGGCTGGCCGCCGACCGCTGGATGAAGCTTTCGGCCAGGGCCCAGATCGGGTCGCCGTTGCCCGGCACGTCGCCGGTGATCCAGCGCAGGCCGATCAGCAGGTCGTCGTCGACCACGTAGCAGTTGTCGTCGATCGCCTCCAGCATCTCCAGCGGCGGCTGCTCGCAGAATCCGCCGACGAACACCACCCGCGGCTTGTCCTGGGCCTGGCGGTTGCGCGCGCGGATGCCGGCGATCGCCTGCTCCAGCAGGTCGTTGTGGGCTTCGCACGGAATGCGGGTGCGCGCCCGCACCAGCAGGTACGACTCGGTGCAGCTCAGCTTCCACGGCTCGTCGCGGCGGATGGCGTACAGCTCGCGCAACAGGGCGCGGTTGCGGTTGTAGGCGCGGATGCTGGCGCGCAGCTTGTCGTCGCTGGCTTCCTGGCCGGACTTGCGCTCCAGCTCGCCGCGCAGCCGCTGGTACTCGGCGGCGACGTAGCGCATGGCGCCGGGGGTGTTGGGGTTCTGCGGCAGGTACAGGATCTGCGCCAGCTGGTCGGGAAAGTTGCGGCTCCAGATGCCGGCCAGGTGCTTGGCCGCGTCGCAGATCGGGTGGGTGATGAAGCCCTTGAGCCCCTGCAGGGAGCCGTTCAGCCCCATCTCGGAGGTCGAGCGGCAGATCGAGCAGATGAACGATCCCATGTGGGCGTCCGCATGCTTGAGCTCGAGCTTGTTGCCGCCGCCCAGGACACCCACCGGCAGCAGGCCGGCCGCGTGTGCGATTTCCTCGGGGAAGTAGACGGGAAAGTGCCCGAGCGTGCCGCTGAAGCCGTCGGGCAGGGCGTCGTCGCGGGGGACCGGCGACTGCCTGAGGCTGTTGCAGTACTCGAGGATCTCGTCCAGTTCGGCCTCGGGGCCTGGTCCTTGGGTCTCCATGTCGTCTCCTGTGAACGGCTATAGGCGTATTGCGGTACCGGAATACCAATATTGCCTCGCCGCCATGCGGTGTGGTTTTGATCTGGATCAAACATTCTTCGTCGATGCATCAATGGCCGCGACGCCGTCCAGCCTGCGCGCGGGCGCGAGCCGCCGCCCGCTGCCCGGCCAGTCCCGCCCGGGTTCGGCTTCCCGTCCGACACGGCCGCGACCGGCGCACCCGTCAGAATGCGCCACAGCCTTCGGGAGCCATACCGTGTCCCTGCAGCCCAGTCCTGCCGGCCCGCGCGGCGTCGTCGTGACCCATGCGCCCGACGAGCACGACCATGCGAGCGAGCACGAGCGCATCACGCACCTGGCGTTCGCCCGGCAACTGGCCGCGCTGCGGGGATACGAAGCGAGCGGCGCCTACCAGCCAGGCCGTCATGGCGCGTCGCACCTGTACTTCCTGCCGTCCACCACGTTGACCACCGACCAGGCGGTGGCGCTCGGCATCCACTGTGTCGACGATCTCTTCGGCGGCGTCGTGCCATACCCCTTCGTGGCCACCAAGGCGATCAGCCATCCACTGGTCGGGCCCGATGCAGCGGCGATTCCCGGCTGGAACCCCGCGTTCGCGTCATGCGCCGGAGACACCGTGCTGGCCGGCTACAGCGTCTTCAGTCTCCAGGATGCCGGCCGGGCCGGCATGAAACTGCTCGCGCAAGGGCCGGTGCGGGTCAAGCCGGTGCGCGCCACCGGCGGGCGCGGCCAGTCGGTCGCGCGCGACGCGGCCGAACTGGAACGGTCGCTGGCAGCAGCGGACGCATCCGAACTCGCCCGGCACGGACTGGTCCTGGAACAGGACCTGGACCAGGTCCGCACGTTCAGCGTCGGGCAGGTCCAGGTTGCCGGCCTCATGGCCAGCTATTACGGCTGGCAGCGGCTGACGCGCGACAACCGCGGCGAGGAGGTGTTCGGCGGCTCGGAGCTCGTTGTAGCTCGCGGCGGTCTCGAATCGCTGCTCGAGCCCGATCCGGGGCCCGAGATCCGCCACGCGATCGAGCAGGCGCGGCGCTACGACGCCTGCGTCGCCTCGTGTTATCCCGGCTTCTTCGCCTCACGCAGGAATTACGACGTCGCGCTGGGGCGCGACGCGGCCGGGCAATGGCGCTCGGGCGTGCTGGAACAGTCCTGGCGCGCCGGCGGCGCTACCGGCGCCGAGCTGGCCGCGCTGGAGGTCTTCCGCCGCGAGCCGGCGCGCACCCGTGTGCGCACCAGGTGCGTGGAGATCTTCGGCGCCAGCCCCGAGCCGCCGCCGGGCGCGACGGTCCATTTCCGGGCGATCGATCCGCAGGTCGGCCTGCTCACCAAGTACACGGTGGTCGAACCGCATGTCGACGCGCACTAACCCGATCGACATTCCGGTGGACGGCCAGCACATCGCCGGCACGCTGGTCGGCCCCGACACCATGGTGCCCGGCGTGCTGCTGGTGCACGGCTGGGACGGCAGCCAGGACCAGTACATCGCGCGGGCCCACGAGATCGCCGCGCTCGGCTGCATCTGCCTCACGTTCGACCTGCGCGGCCACGTGCGGCACCAGGACCAGCGCGAAACGGTCAGCCGCGAACAAAACCTGCGCGACGTCGTCTGCGCCTACGACGTGCTGGTCGGCCATCCGGCGGTGGACCCGGCTGCGGTCGCGATCGTCGGCAGCAGCTACGGCGGCTACCTGGCGGCGATCGCCAGTGCGCTTCGTCCGGTGCGATGGCTGGCGCTGCGGGTGCCGGCGTTGTACCAGGACGGCGACTGGGACGTTCCCAAGGGCAAGCTGAACCGCCAGGAACTCGCCGCGTACCGGCATGGCGCGGTGCGTCCCGAGGACAACCGCGCGCTGCGCGCCTGCGCGGCGTTCGGCGGCGACGTGCTGATCGTCGAATCGGAGCACGATTCGCTGGTGCCGCACCAGGTGATCCAGAACTACATTGGGGCTTGCGCCCAGGCCCAGTCGCTGACCTACCGCATGATCACCGGCGCGGACCACGCCCTGTCGGAGAAGGAGTGGCAGCAGACGTACACCTCGCTGTTGGTCAACTGGATGACCGAGATGGTGCTCGGCGCTCGCGCCGGCAAGACCGGGCCGGCGGCCGAGACGCCGCTGGCCGGTTCGGCGCAGCGCACGCCCGGCGCCACGGGCTGATCAGGGCTGTCGCTGCCCGCCGGCGAAGCGCAGGCTGTGCTCGATCGAGAGACCCAGGACCCGCAACGGCGTGTGCTCTCCGAGCCTGGCCGACGCCGCCATCTGCGCCGCGGACGAGCGTGCTTCCGCGCGGCGTCCGCGGGCCTGCGCCCATTCGACCCTGGCCCACCAGGTGACGGCGTACAGCCAGCTCGTGGGCGGCAGGCGCGTCGCGAGGTCCCGGCAGACCTGGTAGCACACGTCCGCCTCCTCGAGGTTACCCAGGCGGCAGGCCAGGAAGCACTCCTCGAACGCGAGCAACAGCAGCCCGATGTCGCGGCTTCCCAGTGGCAAGGTGCCTACCCGGCCCCGATGTTCCATGGCGCGGGCCCGCGCGACGATGAATTCCATCTGCGAGAGATCTGCGTCCGCCTCGCCGTGCACGATCCGCAGGGCCTCGCAGAGGCCGGCGTTCACGAGGGGGTGGAAGCCGGCGCCGCCGCCCGGCGCCTCGCCCGCGTACCAGGCCGACGCCTCCAGCACGCCGCTGGCGGTAGCGAAGTCCTGGGCCCAGAACGCTGCCACGCCGGAATAGTTGAGCCCGAACGCCTGGACCAGCGGCGCGCGGGCGCTCCGCGGCATCGAGATGCATTCGACGGCCGCCCGCGCCGCGAGCTCGTGCAGGCCCAGTGTGCTCAGGACGTAACTGAGCACCCCGGCCGATTCGGCGAGGCCCCGGTCGTCGGAATGCCGCGCGAAGCGCTCGCGCGCCTGCGAGCAACAGCGATACGCGAGGCGAAACCTCGATTCCAGCACGTAGGCGTGCGCCAGCACCAGCAGGGCCTGCCCTTGCAGATGGGTGTCGGCGCCGGGACGGCCGCGCCTGGCGATCGCATGGGCCGCGCGGCGCACCGGCGCCGTCTTCCCGAGGCGCAAGGACTGGAAGGCGGTCGCCAGGGATGGATTGGTGAGTACGTCGACGGCAGCCAGTGCAGCCCCCCGGAGCAGATGGCGCCGATTTTATGGACGCGATCGGCCACGGGTGTGGCGTTCCGGGACGCTTTTGAGGAAGGACAAGAACGAGCGCGCTGGTCTCAATCTGCGACAGTGGCGCGCCCGCTGCGACGGCGCGGCTGCTACTCGCGCCGCGCGGCGCGGCGCCGCGGCTGCCAGCCCGCGACGGTGGGCACGATGCGGTCCCAGGGCAGATCCGCGAGGCCGCCGCGGCGCTCGTGCGCAGCGGCGACCAGCCGGTGAACATCCGCGTGGCCACCCATGACCTCGGTCAGCGCCGCCAGGCCGCCGCACTGCAGCCGCAGCGCGTGCACGTGCATCAGGGGACGCCCAGGCGCTGGCAGCCGCAGCGCGAACCGGGCGCGCTCGTGCAGCAGGGCCGCGACCGTGGCGCAGTCCACGCGGGCCATCGGTGAGCCGCACACGATCAGCTCCTGCTCGCCCAGGCTCGAACGCTGCGCGAGTTCGCAGGCCGCGGTCCGTGCCAGCAGCGCCTTGGCGAACACGCAGGCGGCGGCACTGCCGCAGCACTCGCCGGACGGTGCGTGCTCGTCCATCAGTCGTCGCCGTCCGGGGGCGCCTCGCGCACCTGCAGCAGCAGGTCCTCCGCGGCCAGCGGCGTGTCGGCGAAGACGATGCGGATTCGCCGCGCGCCCGGCGCCGGCTGCGCGGCCCGCAGCGACTTGGCCTGGCGCGAGGCCTCGGGGAAGGTGGGGCATTCGGCGAGCTGTTCCAGCTGGGCGAACGGCTGGACGGCGTAGAGGAAGTAAGGCATTTCAGATGTAGCTCCTGGTGAGTCGGCGCCGGCCGGGCACGGCTTTCTGGATCACCACGCCGTGCACGCAGGAGAGGTCGGCCAGCGGCAATTCGGGCGCCGTCGGGGCATTCAGGGCGCGCAGGAACCAGCCAGCCTCCGTGCGCGCGAGCTGGCGCAGCGTCCATTCGCCGCCGGGGCGCGCCAGCACGAAGCTGCCGTCCTTCAGTGCGCCGTCGGGCTCGACGATGATGATGTCGCCTTCGCGGAACTCGGGCTCCATGTCGCAGCCGAGCACGCGCAAGGCGAAGGATTCCCCGCCGCTGCAGCCGGCCTCCGCCTGGGGTTCGGAAGGCGGCGGACTGGCGCAGTGGCAACTCATGGCAGCACCTCCACGTGGATCTGGCCTTCGGACACGCCGGCCTCGGCCAGTTGCGCGGCGATCGTCATCACGAAGTCGACCGGGCCCGCGAGATGGAACTCGCAGTCGATCTGGAACACGTCGGCGCGCATCGCGCGGGCTACCTGCAGGGCGCCGGCGGCGGCCTCCGTGTCGGTGAACAGGCTGTACTCGAACAGGTCGATGGCGGCCGACCAGGCGCGGCACTGGTTGGCGAGGAAGTGCCCGCCGGCGCGGGTCGCCAGCCAGAACAAGGTGATCGACGGCGCCGCGTCCAGCGACAGCGCATGCTCGATCAGGCTCTTGACCGGCGCGAAACCATGGTCGCAGGCGACGAACACCAGCGGTTGCGAGCCCTCGGCCAGAGTGAAGCGGCCGTAAGGTCCCCACACGCTGATCGCGTCCCCCGCCCGCACCGCGCCCTCGAACAGGCGGGTGGCGACGGGGTCCTCCGCATCGCGCGGCAGGAAGAAGTGCAGGTTGCGGTCGTCGCAAGGGCAGCTGGCGACCGGGTGCCGGGCCGGCGCGCCGTCGACGCCGGCCAGGCCCAGCGCGACCGACTGCCCGGCCAGGAAGCGCAGCCGGTGCGTGCGCGGCGTCTGCAGGTGCAGGTGCAAGATGTCCGGCGCCAGCTCGCGCAGCGCCCGCACCGTCGCGGTGATGTGCTGCAGCGGGATGTCGGCCGGCCCGCCCGCCTCCAGCGTCTCGATCGTGAGCTCGCTGCTGGCGGCGGTGTGGGTGCAGGCCAGCACATGGCCCTGGCTGCGCTCGGCCTCGGACAGCGCGTAGTCGCTGTGGCCGGTGCGCGCCACCTCGCCGGCGATGACCCGGACCTTGCACATGCCGCAGCTGCCGTTGCCACAGCCGTAATTGATGTTCACCCCGGCGCGCAGTGCCGCCTGCAGCAGCGTGTCGTGGCCTTCGACCACAAACTGGCGGCCGCTGGGTCGCACCGTGACGTGCGCCGAGATCAGCTTGAGCATGTCGTCCATCACGTGCAGGGCGTCCACCGCCTCGGTGGCCAGCACCCGCGCCAGCCCGGCGGCGAGCTCGCGCTCCAGCGCTGCGAGCCGCGGGTCATCGCCACCCGCTTCGCGCTGGCGTTGCCGGATCCCGTCGCGCAAGACCACCACCAGCGCGTGGTAGCGCTGCAGGTGGCGCTGGGCGTCGGCCAGTTCCTGGCTCTGGCGGAACAGCCGCTGCGCCAGCACTTCCTGGCTCGGCAGCAGGCGCTCGCGCACGCGCCGGCCGAACGACTCGTCGCGAATCTGCGCCACCCGCTCGGCCAGGCCGGCCGACTCCAGTTGCAGTTGCGGATAGAGCGCCAGCAGCGAGCGCGTGGACACCAGCCCCTCGTTCTCCTCGAGCTCGCCCGCGCGCACCTGCCGCTGCAGCGTCGCGCGCGGAATGCCGGCCAGTTGGGCGGCGCGCCAGATGCTCACCCATTGCGCCACGAGGCCTCCGTGGGGGGCTGCACCCGGTCGAGGAAGCGCGCGCGCAGCAGCAGGCGCGGCGAACGCGGGTCGTCCGTGAAGGCGCTGCGCTCGTGCAGCACGTTGTGGCCGACCATGCCCATGCCGGGTTGCAGGCGCACCCGCCACACCGCGGGGGACTGCTTCATGACGTCGCGCAGCATCGCGACCGCCGCGGCCGTGACTTCGTCGTCCTTCCAGGCGATGGAGCGCGTGCGCGCCGTGTACCGCATGTGCAGGCAACCGTCATCGTCGATGGAGAACACCGGACCGCCCTGCGCGGGCCGGGCGACGCCATCCTCGCCGCGACGCTCCGGGATGGTCATGGCATCCGGCTCCATCAGCGCCTGCACCAGCCGAGGCGAGCGGTCACGCAGTGCGATGTACGCCAGCTCGTGATCCAGCAGGGCGTTCTCGCCGCCGCTGGCGGCCGGCCGCACGCAATGCAGCACCATGCCGCGGATGCGCCGCCGCTGCGGGTGGTAATAGCCGTCGGTGTGCCAGCCGATCGGATGGTTGGTGTACGGGATGAAGCCGTGGCCGTCGCTCGCGCCGGACACGGTGATCCTGGAGACGCCGTCCTCCTGCGCCAACCAGTTGGCGTCGAGGCGGTGCAGGCCCAGTTGCGCGCCGAGCCGGCGCGGCAGGTCCGGGTCGTCGTCCACCACGCGCGAGCGGTAGATGGCGACGCCGGCTCGGGCGATGCATGCCTGCAGGGCGCTGCGTTCGCCGGCCGAGAGGTCGTGCGGATCGCGCACGTCGACGAACAGGTCCTGCAACTGGCGCGGCTGCAGCGCCAGCTTCCAGTGGCGCCAGCGCCGGTAGCCGGCTTCGTTGCCGAGGTCGAACGGATTGGCGGCCCGGCAGCGCGAACGCGGTTCGATCACGAGCATCTCAGTCGCCGCTCACGGAAGCCGCGCGCCTGGCCCGCGCGGGCGGATCGAACAGGTCGGCGAGCGACCGGCGCAACATGGCCACCGCCTCGGGCGCCTGCACGTCGATGACCTGGTCGACGATCCAGCGCCGGTCGTGCGGCGGCAGGGCCGGCTCCAGCCGGGTGCCGAGGTAGCGCAGGAACGCGAAGTCGGGGTGGAAGCCGCCGGCGCCGGCGGTGGGGTCAGCGCCGAACTCGGCATAGTGAGCACACAACTCGTTCACCAGGTCGATGAAGCGCTCGCCGTTGGCTGGCTCGCCCGGCGGCGCGGGACCGATCAGGTCGTCCTCGCTGTCCTGCAGGATGCGCGCCAGGTGATGCACCAGGGCCGTGGTGAACCCGATGCGCTGCACCGGCTCCAGCCGCGCGTGGGCGATGCGGTCGGCGACGGCGACCAGGAACGCGAGCACCTCGCGCAGGAAGCGGAAATACGGCTCGCCGATCTCGACGCCGAAGCCGGCATGGCGCGTGCGGTCCAGCGTGTGCCGCGCCACCCGCCAGACGATGAACGCGGCGGCGCTGGCCTGCTGGTCGGCGCCGCGGCTGCCGGCATGGCGGAACCAGTGCGTCTTCAGTCGCGGCGTGGCGGGAGTGGGCAGCGCGCTCAATTGGGGTCGGATTCCAGTTTCAGTAGCCGCCCTTGCCGAGCGGCTGCGGCAGTCCGGCGACCTTGGCGCCTTGTTTCGCGGGCCCGGTCGGGAAGAGGGCGTACAGCGACTTGCTGTCGCACCCCGGCATCACTTCGGCCAGGTCCTTGAGCATGTTGCGGAAATTGGGCGTGTGGCCGTGCTCGCGGAACTGGTCGCGCAGGTAGCGGACGACCGTCCAGTGGTCGGCGGTCAAAGTGATGCCTTCGGCGGCGGCGATCGCGTCGACCACCTCGTCGCGGTAGTCGGGGCCGAGCAGGAAGCCCTGCTCGTCGGCGAGGAGTTCGTGGTCATCGACGGTGTATGCCATGTGTTTCTCCCTGGGATGAAAGTCTGGCGTCAGGCCGGCGTGCCGACGGCGGCCGCCGACCGGTGCGGGACGAACAGGCCGCAGCCGAGTCGCCGGTGCGGACCGAGCCCCCGTTGCAGCAGTGCCAGCGACTGGTCGCGGTCCAGTCCCGACAGCATCAGGCTGCAGCCGATCAGCCGGCCGGCTTCGGCCGCCTGCCAGCGGCCGCACACCGGCTGCGCCCGCACGCCCAGCGCGTCGAGCGCGAGCTGTACTGCGACCAGGAACTGCGCTTCGTCGCGGCTGTCCGCGGCAACCAGCGGCGCGTACAGGGTGCCGTGCGGCAGCAATTCGCGCCGCTGCGACCGGCCGGCGCGAATCCGGCGCCTGCCGAGCGACAGTTCGGCCCCGGCCAGGGCATCGACCGCCTCGGCGCGGCCGCGCGGCACGCGCAGCATGAGGCGGGTGCGAGGCGACACGAGCGCTTCGGCGCCGTCGCCGCTCGCCACCAGCTTGAGCCGGTGCACGCCGGCATGCTGCTCGTCGCCGAGCCAGGGCAGCGCGTCCTGCAGCGCCTCGGCGAGCGCAAACCGGTGCTCCCGCGGCACGGCATCGCCCTCCAGCGCGAAGGCGACGTCGATCATCTCGGCGACCACGGCTGCCACGTCACTCCTCGGGCTGGGCACGCGCCCACTGGAGCAGCGCTTCGCCCCATTGCCGCGCGGTGATCGGGTCGATGTCGAACACGGTGAAGCGGCTCTTCTCCCGGATCCGGGTGCGCAGCAGGCTCATGCCGCCGCTCTCGTGGTCGACCTGCTGCAGCTCGATCTCCTGCCCGCCGACGGGCACGCGCAGCTTGGAGAGGGACAGGGTTGCTTTCATGGCGGTTCGAGTCCGGCATTGAGCGCGAGGCGCCCGCTGCCCGTCCATACCCGCTGCGGGTGAGCGCCGGCTACGCCATCCGGGTAGGTGGCGCCTGCCCCTTCCGATTCGCGCCACTAACCAACGAGGGTGATGGCGCGCGGCGGCCGCCGAAAGCACATTCGTGCCTTCAACGTGCAGGAGACAAGCACATGGCGAAGAAGATGCATGAGACGCCGAACCTCGACCAGCTCGAGGGCGGGCCCTGGCCCAGTTTCGTCACGGGCCTGAAGCGCCTGGCCCAGGACAAGGACTACATGGTCGACGTGCTCGGAACGCTGGAGACCTCGTACCGCACCAAGAAGGGCTACTGGAAGGGCGGTACCGTCGGCGTGTTCGGCTACGGCGGGGGCGTGATCCCGCGCTTCACCGAGCTGAAGGACGAGCATGAGAAGCCGGTCTTTCCCGACGCCGCCGAGTTCCACACCCTGCGCGTGCAGCCGCCGCCGGGCATGCACTACACCAGCGACATCCTGCGCAGGATGTGCGACATCTGGGAGCGGCACGGTTCGGGCCTGATCGCCTTCCACGGGCAATCGGGCGACATCATGTTCCAGGGCGCGAAGACCGACAAGGTCCAGGACGCCTTCGACGAGATCAACGAGCTTGGCTTCGACCTCGGCGGCGCCGGCCCGGCGGTGCGCACGTCGATGAGCTGCGTCGGCGCGGCCCGCTGCGAGCAGAGCTGCTACGACGAGGCGAAGGCGCACCGCACGGTGATCAACACCTTCACCGACGACATCCACCGCCCGGCGCTGCCCTACAAGTTCAAGTTCAAGTTCTCGGGCTGCCCGAACGACTGCATGAACTCGATCCAGCGTGCCGACATGGCCGTCATCGGCACCTGGCGCGACAACATGCGCAGCGACGAGACGCTGGCCCGGAAGTGGTTCGACAAGCACGGCATGAACGAACTGGTCAACGACGTGGTGACGCGCTGCCCGACCAAGGCGATCATGCTCAAGGAGGTGAAGGACGTCCGCGCCGGCCCGAAGATCACCAGCGTCAAGGTCAGCGACACGCACGCCCTGGAGATCGACAACGGCGACTGCGTGCGCTGCATGCACTGCATCAACGTGATGACGGGCGCCCTGGCCCACGGCACCGACACCGGCGCCACGATTCTGGTCGGCGGCAAGCGCACGCTGAAGATCGGCGACCTGATGGGCACCGTGGTGGTGCCGTTCATGCCGCTCAAGACCGAGGAGGACTATGCGGCGCTGGTCGACCTGGGCCAGCGGGTGATCGACTTCTTCGCCGAGAACGCGCTGGAACACGAGCGCACCGGCGAAATGATCGAGCGCATCGGCCTCGTCAACTTCCTCGAGGGCGTCGGCGTCGAGATCGACCCGCACATGGTGTCGACGCCGCGCACCAACCCGTACGTCCGCACCGACGGCTGGGACGAGGAAGTCGCCAAGATCACTGCCCGCAAGGCCGCCTGAAGGAGAGCGCCAGCATGGCCCATCGCACCCCCATCGAAAGCGGCTGCCCCGACAACAGGCCGTTCCTGCACCCGAAACTCGCGAAGAACTACGGCAACTGGAAGTACCACGACCGCCCGCGCCCCGGCGTGCTGCACCACGTCGCGTGGGACGGCGACGAGGTGTGGACCGTGCGCGCCGGCACGCAGCGGCAGATGGACGTGTACACCATCCGCAAGCTGTGCGACATCGCCGACACCTACGCCGACGGCCACGTGCGCTTCACCATCCGCTCGAACATCGAGTTCATGGTGGGCGACCCGAACAAGGTGGCGCCGCTGATCAACGCGCTCACCGAGAGCGGGTTCCCGGTCGGCGGCACCGGCAACTCGGTCTCGATGATCGCCCACACCCAGGGCTGGTTGCACTGCGACATTCCGGGCACCGACGCCTCCGGCGCCGTCAAGGCGCTCATGGACGACCTCTACACCGAGTTCATCCGCGAGGAGATGCCCAACCGCGTCCACATGTCGACCTCCTGCTGCGAGATCAACTGCGGCGGCCAGGCCGACATCGCGATCATCATGCAGCACACCAAGCCGCCGAAGATCAACCACGATCTGGTGGCCAACGTCTGCGAGCGGCCGGCCGTGGTGGCGCGCTGCCCGGTCGCGGCGATCCGGCCGGCGCTGGTGAACGGCAAGCCGTCGCTGGAAGTCGACGAGAAGAAATGCATCTGCTGCGGCGCCTGCTACCCGCCGTGCCCGCCGATGCAGATCAACGATCCCGAGCATTCCAAGCTCGCGATCTGGGTGGGCGGCAAGAATTCCAACGCCCGCGGCAAGCCGACCTTCATGAAGATGGTCGCCTCGGGCATCCCAAACAACCCGCCGCGCTGGCCGGAAGTGTCGGCCATCGTCAAGAAGATCCTGTACACGTACAAGGAAGACGCGCGGCCCTGGGAGCGCCTGTCGGACTGGGTCGAGCGCATCGGCTGGCCGCGCTTCTTCGAGAAGTGCGACCTGCCGTTCACCAAGTACCTGATCGACGATTGGCGCGGCTCGCGCGCCAACCTGAACGCGTCGGCGCACATCCGCTTCTAATCATGCGATTCTCCCTGCTGGTCAGCGAAGGCCCTTACACCCACCAGGCGGCCGACACCGCCTGGAACTTCGCGGCCGCGGCCATCGCACGCGGCCACGAGGTCAAGCGCGTCTTCTTCTATCACGACGGCGTCTACAACGCGACGAAGCTGACCGAGCCGCCGCAGGACGACCGCCACATCGTCAACCGCTGGTCAAAGCTGAATGCGGAGCACCAGGTCGACCTGGTGGTCTGCGTCGCCGCGGCGCTGCGCCGCGGCATCAAGGACGAAGTGCTGGCCCCGGGGTTCCGCATCTCCGGGCTGGGGCAGCTGGTCGACGCCGGCATCAAGAGCGACCGGCTGGTGACGTTCGGGGACTGAGATGAAGGCCGGCTCTTATCGCACCGCCTGCGCCGCCGCCCTGGCGCCTTCTCCCGCTTGCGCGAGAAGGCGGGGGACGAGGGTGCCAAGTGGCGCGCCAACCCTCACCCCAACCCTCTCCCGCCAGGCGGGAGAGGGAGCACCCGGTTTTCATGCGCCGCGGATGGCGCGCACAGCGGCGGAGCAATCGCGATGAAGAAATTCATGTTCGTCAACCGCAAGGCGCCGTACGGCACCGTCTATGCGCTCGAGAGCCTCGAGGTCGTCCTGATCGCCGCGACGTTCGACCAGGACTGCAGCCTCGTCTTCATGGACGACGGCGTCTGGCAGCTCGCCAAGGCGCAGAACACCAAGGCGATCGGCGTCAAGAACTTCTCGCCCACCTACCGGGCGCTGGACGACTACGACATCAACAAGCTGTACGTCGAACGCGAGTCGCTGCAGCGGCGCGGCCTCACCGAAGACGACCTGATGGTGCCGGTGGCGGTGCTCTCCGGCGCCGAACTGGCCGACCTGATGGCGGCGCAGGACGTCGTCCTTTCCTTCTGAAGGGCCACCCATGCTGCACATCGTCAACAAGTCTCCGGATGCCGCCGGCGCGCTGCAAAGCTGCCTGCGCCTGGCGCAGGACGGGCACAGCGTCCTGCTGATCGAGGACGCGGTGTACGCCGCGAGCCCCGCGCTGGCGGCTCGCTGCGGCCTGGACAGCGCGCTGCAGCGGCTGAAGGTCTACGTGCTGCTGCCGGACCTCGAGGCGCGCGGCATGGCCGCGCGCCGCCTTGCGGGCATCGAGCCCGTCGATTACGCCGGCTTCGTCGACCTGGCCGCCGGACATCCAACCTGCCAATCCTGGCTTTGACGCGAAAGAGGAGCACCCATGCCCATCGAAATCAACGGCGCCACCTACGAGACGGACGAGGAGGGCTACCTGGTCAACCTCGCCGAATGGAACGAGGACCTGGCCAACATCATCGCCAAGACGGAGAACGTGGACATGACGCCCAACCACTGGGAGGTCGTCAATTTCCTGCGCGACTACTACAACGAGTACCAGATCGCCCCGGCCGTGCGGGTGCTGACCAAGGCCATCGGCAAGCAGCTGGGGCCCGACAAGGGCAACAGCAAGTACCTGTACGAGCTGTTTCCCTACGGCCCGGCCAAGCAGGCGTGCAAGATCGCCGGCCTGCCCAAGCCGACCGGCTGCGTCTGAGGCCATCCGTCAGCGCGAAGTCCGCACCATGGCCACCCTGTCCGCCGTCTACGCCGCGCTGCTGTACCTGTCGGCATCGGTGCTGGTGGCCGGCGTCGCGCTGAAGCTCCGCGGCTACCTGCGCACGCCCGCGCCGCTGAAGATCCCGACCACGCCGGCACCCACCACGCGGCGTGGGGTCGCGCTGCGGATGGCGCGCGAAGTGGTGTTCTTCGAAAGCCTGTTCCGCTCCAGCAAGTGGACCTGGTTGTTCGGCTGGACCTTCCACGCCGCGCTGCTGGTCGTGCTGCTGCGCCACGTGCGCTATTTCCAGCAGCCGGTATGGGAACCGATCGTGCTGGTGCAGTCGGTGGGCGCATACGCCGGCATCGCGATGGTGCTGGGGCTGGCCGGCCTGTGGGCGCGGCGCTGGCTGGTCGACCGGGTGCGCTACATCTCCACGCCGTCGGACCACCTGCACCTGCTGCTCCTCGTCGCCATCGGCGCCAGCGGGCTCGTGATGCGCTTCGTGAACCACACCGACATCGTGGCGGTGAAGGCATTCACCCTGGGCCTGCTGCGCCTGGACCTGCAGCCGCTGCCGCTGGATCCGCCGCTGCTGGTGCACCTGGCGCTGGTCGCGCTGCTGATGGCGATCTTCCCGATCAGCAAGCTGATGCACGGCCCGGCGCTGTTCTTCAGCCCCACCCGCAACCAGGCCGACACGTCGCGCGAACAGCGCCATGTCGCCCCCTGGGCGGCCCGGCTGGAACGCCGTTCCTGAGAGGAAAGATCGTGGCCGCCGCAGCTTTCGACACGCCCACGCTCAAGCCCTATCCGGTGATCCCGCTGGTCGCCGTCGGGGCGATGGCGCACAGCAAGCCGTTCGTCGCCTCCGCGGCGATCCAGTCGGCGATCGGCTTTCCGGGCGAGGTGGCGGACGGCTGGGAGCAGCGCGCGCTCGCCAGGATGGGCGAACTGCTGGACAAGTACCGCAGCTTGCGCGTTTACATGGACGCCTGCGTGCACTGCGGCGCCTGTTCCGACAAGTGCCATTACTTCCTGGGCACCGGCGATCCGAAGAACATGCCGGTCGCCCGCCAGGACCTGATGCGTTCGGTCTACCGCCGCTACTTCACGTTCGCCGGCAAGCACTTCCCGAAGCTGGTCGGCGCCACCGATCTGACGAAGGACGTGCTGGACCAGTGGTGGAGCTATTACAACCAGTGCTCCGAATGCCGGCGCTGTTCGGTGTTCTGCCCCTACGGCATAGACACCGCCGAGATCACCATGGCGGCGCGCGAGATCATGGACTCGGTCGGACTGGGCCAGAAGTACGCCAACGAGATCATCGGCAAGGTGCACCGCATCGGCAACAACCTGGGCATTCCCGAGCCGGCGCTGGCCGACACGCTCGCCGGCCTGGAAGAGGACACGAAGGAAGAGACCGGCATCGACGTCCGCTTCCCCCTGGACGTCGAAGGGGCCGAAGTGCTGCTGGTGACGCCATCGGCCGACTTCTTCTCCGAGCCGCACGTGGAAAGCCTGATCGGCTATGCCAAGGTGTTCCATGCCGCGGGAATCTCCTGGACCTTGAGCTCCAAGGCCAGCGAAGCCGGCAATTTCGGCCTCTTCATCGGCAACTACGAGCAAATGCGCAACATCTCCTTGCGCGTCAAGGAAGCGGCGCAGGAGTTGGGCGTGCGGCGAATCGTGGTCGGCGAATGCGGCCACGCCTGGCGCGTGGCCTACAGCTTCTGGAACACGCTGATGGGTCCGTTCGACTGGCTGGACCGGCGCTATCCGGTGCCGCAGCACATCTGCGAATTGACCTACGACCTGATCCAGGCTGGGGCCCTGAAGTTCGACAAGGAAAGGAACGACGACCGCATCATCACCTTTCACGATTCGTGCAACGTCGCACGCGGCTCGCGCATGGGAACCATGCCGGGCGGGCAGTTCGTCATCCCGCGCGAGATCATCAAGGCCGTGGCCAACCGGTTCCACGACATGGCGCCGGAGACCATCCACGAGGGCACTTTCTGCTGCGGGGGCGGCGGCGGGCTGCTCACCGACGACCTGATGGAGCTGCGCGTCAAGGGCGCGCTGCCCCGGATGGAAGCGCTCAAGCACGTCGTCGACCAGCACGGCGTCAATTTCATGGCCACGATCTGCGCCATCTGCAAGGCGCAGTTCAGCAAGGTGCTGCCCTACTACGGCTTCGACATGAGCATGGTCGGCGGCGTGCACCAGCTGGTCTCCAAGGCCATCCGGCTCGGCGAGCCGCATTGAATCGATTGCAGAGGAGGCGATATGAACCCCCACGCTCACATTTGTTCGCTGCCCCCCGAGGGGGCGCATGCCTCCCTAGAGGCGGCTCGTCGGGAGGCATGACCATGGCCCACATCGTCATCCTCGGCGCCGGCATCGGCGGCATGCCCTGCGCGATCGAGATGCGCGACATGCTCCCCAAGGAGCACCGCATCACTGTCGTCAGCGCGCTGGACTACTTCCAGTTCGTCCCGTCCAATCCCTGGCTGGCGGTCGGCTGGCGCAAGCGCGAGGACGTGGTGGTGCAGATCGCGCCGCTGCTGGAGCGCAAGGGCGTGGGCTTCATTCCAAAGGCCGCGACCAGGATCGACGCCGACCACAACCGGATGGAGCTCGAAGGCGGGGAAGTCCTCGACTACGACTATCTCGTCATCACGACCGGGCCGAAGCTGAGCTTCGCCGAAGTGCCGGGATCGGGCCCGCACGGCGGCCACACCCATTCGGTCTGCGCCGTCGGCCATGCCGAGATGTTCTGGGCCGATTACCAGGAGTTCCTCCAGAACCCGGGTCCGGTCGTCGTCGGCGCCATGCCGGGCGCGAGCTGCTTCGGCCCGGCCTACGAGTTCGCGTTCATCCTGGACACCGACCTGCGCCGCCGCAAATTGCGCCACAAGGTGCCGATCACCTTCGTGACCAGCGAACCGTACATCGGCCACCTGGGGCTGGGCGGCGTCGGCGACTCCAAGTCGCTGCTCGAGTCCGACATGCGCAACCACGACATCAAGTGGATCACCAACGCGAAGACCACGAAGGTGGAGCCCGGGAAGCTGTTCGTGACGCAGCTCGACGACCGCGGCGACGTGTTCAAGGAGCACGAGATCGCGTTCAGGCTTTCCATGATGCTGCCCGCGTTCAAGGGCGTGGACGCGGTGGCTGCCGTGCCCAACCTGTGCAATCCGCGCGGCTTCGTCCTGATCGACGACTACCAGCGCAGCAAGGCCTACAAGAACATCTTCTCGGCCGGCGTCTGCGTGGCCATTCCCCCGGTCGAGGTGACGCCGGTGGCGACGGGCGCGCCCAAGACCGGTTACATGATCGAAACCATGGTCACGGCGATCGTCCACAACATCGCCGACGAACTCGCCGGCAGCACGGCCAGCACCAAGGGCACCTGGAACGCGATCTGCCTGGCCGACATGGGCGACACCGGCGCCGCCTTCGTGGCGCTGCCGCAGATTCCGCCGCGCAACGTGAACTGGTTCAAGAAGGGCAAGTGGGTGCATCTGGCCAAGATCGCCTACGAGAAGTACTTCATGCGCAAGCTGCGCACCGGGACGTCCGAACCGATCTACGAGAAATACATCCTCAAGGCGCTGGGCATCGTGCGGGTGATCAAGCACGGCCAGCCGGTCGCAACCACAGCACAGGATCTCACCAATGTCCGCCATCCCTGAGAACGTCCAGGCCAAGCCGGTCACCTTTCGCCGCTTCAAGGACGGCGACCACCAGCCGCTCGCCTGGCAGCAGGAGATCTTCGACGCGGACCATTCGCACAAGTGCCCGACGTATGTCCAGAGCACGCCGCCGTGCCAGGGCAGCTGCCCCTCGGGCGAGGACATCCGGGGCTACCTCAACATCGTGCGCGGGATCGAGAAACCGCCAGCGGGCGTGCCGTGGCAGGAATACGCCTGGCGCCGCCTGACGGAAGCCAATCCGCTGCCTTCGGTCATGGGCCGCGTGTGTCCGGCGCCCTGCGAATCGGGCTGCAACCGCAACGAGGTCGAGGACTTCGTCGGCATCAACTCGGTCGAGCACTTCCTCGGCGAGTGGGCGATCGAGCACAAGCTGGCGTTTCCGGCGCCCAGGGAGCGCACCGGCAAGACCGTGGCGGTGATCGGCGGCGGGCCGGCCGGGCTGTCGGTTGCGTACCAGCTCGCGCGCAAAGGCCATTCGGTCACGATCTTCGACGAACGCGAGCACCTGGGCGGGATGATGCGTTACGGGATCCCGGGCTTCCGCACGCCGCGCGAGGTGCTCGACGCCGAGATCCAGCGCATCCTCGACCTGGGCGTGCAGACGCGGATGAATTGCCGCATCGGCACCGCCGTGACGCTGGAGCAGCTGAAGGCCGATTACGACGCCGTGTTCCTGGGGCTGGGCGCCCAGGCCGGGCGGGCGTTGCCGGTGGATGGCGCCGAGGCGCCCAACTGCGTGACGGCGACCGCGTTCCTGAAGGCCTTCAACGACGGGCGGATGCGGCACGTCGGCAAGCGGGTGGTGGTGGTCGGCGGCGGCGACACGTCGATCGACGTCGCCACGGTGGCGCGCCGCCTGGGCCATATCGAGCATGCGCACGAGAGCGACCGGCCCGAGCACGTGATCGCCGGGCAGACCGCGCACGACGTCGCCGCGCTGTCCGCGCGGCAGGGTGCCGAAGTCACGCTGACCTCGGTCTTCACCGTCGACAAGATGCAGGCCAACAAGCACGAGATCGAGCAGGCGCTGGCCGAAGGGATCGCGATCCGCGGCGGGCTGTCGCCGGTGGGCGTGGTGCGCGACGCCACCGGCCGTGCCACGGCATTGCGCGTGGCGCAGTGCGAGGCGAAGTTCGTCGGTGGCCGGCTGGAGATCAAGACCGTGGCCGGCACCGAAGAGGACATAGCAGCCGACCTGATTGTCTCGGCGATCGGCCAGGCGGTCGACTTCACCGGCCTGGAGAGGCTGAACAACGGCAAGGGCGGCATCACCGCCGACAGGAACTACCAGGTGCAGGGCCAGCCCGGCATGTTCGTCGGCGGCGACGTGGTGCGACCGCACCTGCTGACGACGGCGATCGGGCAGGGGGCCATCGCGGCGGATGGCATCGACCGGCACCTGCGCGGGGAGGCCATCGACAAGCGCCCGAAGATCGACGTCCACGGTTTCGACCTGATGCGCAAGATGGTGGAGAAGGGGCTGCCGACCGCCAGGATCGAGGCGCCCTTGCACGGCACCGACCAGAACGTGGGCGCCATCCACAACTACGAGAACCGCTCCGACCGCTACGTGATTCCGAGCACCGAGCTGTTCCTGGGCCACTTCCAGTACACGCCGCGCAACCGGCGCAAGGTGTTGACCCTCAGCAAGGAGGAGGCGCTGGACAACTTCGAGGAGCGGATGCTGCCGCTGCTGGAGGCCCAGGCGCAGGCCGAAGCCAAGCGCTGCATGAGCTGCGGCCAGTGCTTCGAGTGCGACAACTGCGTGGTGTACTGCCCGCAGACCGCGGTGTTCAAGGTGCCCAAGGCGAAGTCGACGACGGGCCGCTATGTCGACACCGACTACAGCAAGTGCATCGGCTGCCACATCTGCAAGGACGTGTGCCCGACGGGCTACATCCAGATGGGGCTCGGAGAGTAAGGCATGCGGCTCGCGCTGGTGCTCGCCTGGACCGTCGCCGCCTCGGCCGCGCTCGCGCAGCCTGCGGGGCGCACGCCGCTGCCCGTCGTGGAGCGGGCGGTGCAAGGCAGCCAGTGCGTCGCCGAGCCGGCCGTGATGCGACGCAACCACATGGAGATGCTCAAGCACCAGCGCGACGACACGGTGCGAGCCGGCGCGCGCAGCGGCCAGTTCAGCCTGAAGGGCTGCATCAACTGCCATGCCAGCCGCGAGACCGGCAGCGTCGCCAGGGGCGAAACGAATTTCTGCGTGAGCTGCCACGCGTACGCGGCCGTGAGGATCGACTGCTTCGAATGCCACGCTTCGAAGCCGTCGGGGCCGGCGCCGCATCCTGCCGGCGCGACGCTGGCGGTGCCGGTGGTGCAGCCGGCGCTGAGGGGAGCAAGGCAGTGAGCGCGGCGCAAGAGGAAACCCGCCCCAGCCGCCGCGGCTTCCTGGCGGTCGCGGCGGCTGGCCTCGGCGGCGTGATGCTGGCCCCGGGCGTGCGCCTGGTCGAGATCGCGCAGGCCGCGCCGGCGCAGGCCGCACCGGGGGTGCGCTGGGGCATGTTGATCGACGCGACCAAATGCGCGCCCGGCTGCGACGACTGCGTCAAGGCGTGCCGCGCCGAGAACGGCCTGCCGGCCGACCCCAGGCCGACCGACGCGCAGTGGGTGCGCAAGATCGAGATCAAGGAGATCAGCAGCGGCCGCACCGTGTCGGCGCCGGTGATGTGCCAGCACTGCGCGCAACCGCCTTGCGTCGACGTCTGCCCGACCGGCGCCTCGTTCAAGCGGGCCGACGGCATCGTCCTGGTCGACCGGCACACCTGCATCGGTTGCCGCTACTGCATGATGGCCTGCCCGTACAAGGCGCGATCGTTCGTTCACGAGCCGCTCCAGGACCAGCGGGCCGACGTGCCGCGCGGCAAGGGCTGCGTCGAAGGTTGCACCTTGTGCGTGCACCGGCTCGACAGCGGCAACAAGGTCACCGCCTGCGCCGAGGCCTGCGCCAAGGCTGGGCACCACGCCATCGTGTTCGGGGACCTGAACGATCCGGACAGCGAGATCTCGCGCCGGGTGCGCGAGTGGAACACGGTGCAGCTGCGGGCCGACCTCCGGCTCGACCCGGGCGTGCGCTACCGCGGAGTGTGACCATGGAAAGCATCCGTTCCACCCGCATGTTCTGGCTATTGCTGGCCGTGGGCGGCGCCGTGACGGCCACCGGCCTGGGCGCTGCGCACCTCATGGAAACGCACGGCCACGCCATCACGGGCATGGGCAACGAGGTGGTGTGGGGCCTGCCGCATGTGTTCGCGATCTTCATGATCGTGGCCGCCTCGGGCGTGCTCAACGTGGCGTCGGTCGGCTCCGTCTTCGGCCAGCCGGCGTACAAGGCGCGGGCCCGGCTGTCGGGACTCCTCTCGCTGGCGCTGCTCGCGGGCGGCTTGATGGTGCTGATGCTCGACCTGGGCCGTCCGGACCGGGTCGTCGTCGCGGCCACCCACTACAACTTCCGCTCCGTGTTCGCCTGGAACGTGTTCCTGTACTCCGGCATGGCCGCCGTGGTCATCGTCTACCTGTGGACCATGCTGGAGCCGGGCCTGGGCCGCTGGACAAAGCCCGCCGGCATCGCCGTGCTGATGTGGCGCTTCGTGCTGACCACCGGCACCGGGTCCATCTTCGGCTTCCTGGTGGCCCGCGAGGCCTATCAGTCGGCGGTGCTGGCGCCGCTGTTCATCGTGCTGTCGCTGGCGTGGGGACTGGCTGTGTTGGTGCTGGTGCAGGCGGGCGTCTCCGCCTGGAGCGGCCGCTGGTGGCCGCCCGAGGTGCGCGCCCGCATGGTGCGCCTGCTCGGGATCTTCGTCGCCGCGAGCCTGTATTTCGTGGCCGTGCAGCACATGACCCACCTGTACGAGACGCGGCGGGGCGGCTTCGAAGCCTTCCTGCTGCTGGGGCAGGGCGGCGGCGCCCGCTACGCGCTCCTGTTCTGGCTGGGTTACGTGCTGCTCGGGTCGGTGCTGCCGCTGGTGCTGGTGTTTCATCCGCGCCTGGGCCGCGAGCGCTGCAGTCTCGCGGCCAGTGGGCTGGTGGTACTGGGGGCCTTCGCCTGGCTGTACGCCTTCATCATCGGCGGCCAGGCGTATCCGCTCGAGATCTTCCCGGGGCGGGCGGTAACCAGCAGCTTCGCTGACGGCGCCGTCGCAGCGTACGCGCCCAGCCTGCCGGAACTGCTGCTCGGGCTGGGCGGTATCGGCGCGGCGTTCCTGATCACCGTCGCCGGCCTGCGCCTGTTCGACATGGCGCCGCACGACGATGCGGCGCCGGCCGCGAAAAGGGCCTGAATGGACCGCCTGCTCGTCTCCGCCGCCCACAAGTCGTCCGGCAAGACCATCGTGACGGTGGGCCTGTGCGCCGCGCTGGCGGCACAAGGCACGCGCGTGCAGCCATTCAAGAAGGGACCGGACTACATCGACCCGATGTGGCTGGGGCACGCGGCCGGGCGGCCGTGCCTCAACCTCGATCCGTATCTGATGGACGACGCCGGGGTGGAGCGCTGCTTTCGCGAAGGGCTGCACGGCGCGCAGCTTGCCGTCGTCGAAGGCAACAAGGGGCTGCACGACGGCATGGCGCTGGACGGCAGCAACAGCAACGCGGCGCTGGCGGCGCGGCTCGGCCTGCCGGTGGTCCTGGTCATTGACGCGCGCGGGATGACGCGCGGCATTGCGCCGCTGCTGCTCGGCTTCCAGGCCTTCGACCGGGGCGTCCGCATTGCCGGGGTGATCCTCAACCGGGTGGGCGGCTCGCGGCATGAGGGCAAGCTGCGGGCGGCCGTCGAGCATTACACCGACATCCCGGTGCTGGGCGCGGTGGCCGAGGACTCGCGGCTCACGCTGGACGAGCGCCACCTCGGACTGGTCACCTGCGCCGAGGTGGAGGACGCCAGGCCTCGCGTGCAGCGCGTCGGGCGCATCGTCGGGGCGCAGGTCGACCTCGCGGCGGTGCGCGCGGCCGCGGCTGCGGCGGGCGCCGGGCTCGATCCGCTGGCCCCCGGCCGGCCGGGGCCGGCCGACGTGCGCATCGCCATCGCCCGCGACCGCGCTTTCAGCTTCTACTACCCCGACGACCTCGCGGCACTGGAGCAGGCCGGCGCGCAACTGGTGCCGTTCGACACCTTGCACGATACGCGCCTGCCGGATGCCGACGCCCTGTTCATCGGCGGCGGCTTTCCGGAGACCTGCATGGCCGAGCTGGAAGCCAACGTCGCGATGCGCACGTCGGTGCGCGAGGCGATCGAGGACGGCCTGCCGGCCTATGCCGAATGCGGCGGCCTCATGTACCTGGCCCGCGGCATCGCGTGGAACGGCAGCAGCGCGCGCATGGCCGGCGTGATCCCGGGGGACGCTGTGATGCAGCCACACCCGGTCGGCCGCGGGTACGCCCACCTGCGCGAGACCGCCGCCATGCCGTGGCCGGGGGGTGCGCCGGGCGGACTCGCGCGCGGACACGAGTTCCACCATTCGCGGCTCGAAAACCTGCCGGCAGGCCTCGACTACGCCTGGGAAGTGACGCGCGGCGAAGGCATCGCCGGCGCGCGCGACGGACTGCGGGTGCACAACCTCCTGGCTTCCTACACCCACTTGCGCAGCGCCGCGGCTTCGGGGTGGGCGCCGCGGTTCGTGGCGTTCGCGCGCGAATGGCGCGCGCGCCGCAGTGCTCGCGCCGCCGGCGAAGCGCTGTTCGCCGCCTGACCGCACGGAGATCCGCATGCACATGCACACCAACCTGCAGCGCAGCGTGCGCGTCAATGGACGCGACATCGCCACCGATTCCGAAGGCTACCTGCGCAACCTGCAGGACTGGTCCGAGGACTTCGCCCGGGCCCTGGCACGGGAGGAGAACCTCACCCTGACCGACGAACACTGGGAAGTGATCCGCTTCCTGCGCGAGCACTACCAGCAGCACGGCGTGCAGGCCCAGGTGCGGGTAATGATCCGTCACTTCACGCAGGCCTGGGGTCCCCAGCGCGGGAGCAACCACCACCTGCACGAGCTGTTTCCGGTCGGCGGCCCGCAGAAGCAGGGCAACCGCCTCGCCGGCCTGCTGCGCACCAAGGGCGAACACTGAAGGGGCCGTCCATGAGCTTTCAACTCACCGCTGCCGCCGCGCGCGAGATCCAGGCTGCCGCCGCGCGCAGCGGCGCCACCGGCATGGCCTTGCGCGTCGCCGCCAAGCCCGCGCCCGACGGCATCGCGTACGGCATGGGCTTCGACGAGCCGGCGCCCGAGGACGAGGTGGCCGTGTTCGCCGGTCTCACGGTGCTGATCGCCGGGCCGAGCCGACCCTTGCTCGCGGATACCGTGCTCGATTACGTCGAACTCGACGGCGGCGGGCACGACTTCATCTTCGTCCAGCCACCGCAGCCGCCAGACTGCGCCACCCGGCGCCGTGGCTGCGGCAGCGGCGGCTGCTCCAGCTGCGATTGAATGAGACACCAAGGAGACCAGGCATGAATTCGTTTGTCGACCTGCCGACGATGCTGGCCGCGTGCCGGGCGAGCTGCGGCACCGTGTACCTGGTTGGCGCCGGCCCGGGCGATCCTGACCTGCTGACGCTGCGCGCGGCGCGCCTGCTGGCGCAAGCCGACGCCGTCGTCTACGACCACCTGGTCGGCCCCGAGGTGATGGCGCTGGTGCGGCCGCAGGCCAGGCGCATCTACGTCGGCAAGGAGCGCAGCCGGCATACGGTGGTGCAGGAGGACATCAACACGCTGCTGGTGCGGCTGGCCCGAGAATGCGACTGCGTCGTGCGGCTCAAGGGCGGCGATCCGTTCGTGTTCGGCCGCGGCGGCGAGGAGCTGCAGGTGCTCGCGGCCGAAGGCGTGCCGTTCGAGGTCGTGCCGGGCATCACGGCCGGTTGCGGGGTGGCGGCTTACGCCGGCATCCCGCTGACTCACCGCGATTACGCGCACAGCTGCGTGTTCGTCACCGGCCACCTGAAAGACGGCAGCGGCGACCTGGACTGGGCGGCGCTCGCGCGGCCACGCCAGACGGTGGTGATCTACATGGGACTGGCCGGCCTGCAGCGCATCTGCAAGCAGCTCGTCGCACACGGCCTGCCGCCCGACTGGCCCGCGGCCGTCGTCCAGCAGGGAACGTTGCTCGACCAGCGGGTGGTGGCCGGCACCCTGGCCACGCTGCCAGCCGCCGTGGACGCCGCCGGGCTGAAGTCGCCATGCCTCACGATCGTCGGCGAAGTGGTGCGGCTGCGCGAGCAACTCGCGTGGTTCGAGCCGCAGGGCCGCTTCGCCGCCGCCACGGAAACGCCTTCCATCCTCACCGGAGCCTGACCATGCCATTCGTTCGACCGATGCTGCTCGCGGCAGCCTCCCTGGCGCTCGCGCTGCCGGCCGCCGCGCAATCGAGCCGCGCCATGTCCTCCGCCTGGGCCAAGGCGCTGTGCGCGGCGTGGAACGAGGACGAGACCTTGACCGCCAGGCTGGTCGAGAGCGGCTGGGTGAAGAACGACGCCGGCCGCGGGTTCAAGACGATGCAGATCTGGCGCGCCGACTGCCAGGGCAGCGAGCGGGTGGAGATGCGCATCGCGCTCAAGCAGGACAAGGCGCAGTGCGTCGCGGCCGGCGCGGCGACGGCGCAGGCGCTGGATCCGGGCTCGGACTACCGGATGTGGGCCGAGACGCCGCGCTGGCGCGAGATGGGCGCCGGCGAATACGGCCCGATGCGGGCGATGATGTTCGGCCGGCTGAACTTCGAGGGGCCGAAGATGGAAGCCATGGGCAACATGGTGCCGTTCGAGAGTTTCCTGCTGCTGGTGGGAAAGGTGGCGGGGGACTGGGGGACGTGTCCGTGAGATTCGAATGCGAAAGCGGGCAGGTGGACGCAGAGGACGCAAAGGACGCGAAGAAGCCGCAGAGAAGGCAGCAGACAGGAGAGAGGAGAGAGGAGAGAGGAGAGGAGGAAGAAGGAGTCGTGTATCGCCGTTGGAGCGCTGGAACGTCACTGCTGCGGCGGGCGCTGTCCGGCGAGGCCGATTTCTGGGGCGGCTGCGGTGTTCGCCCTGGGGCCGGAGCGGGCCCCTGGGCCCGCTTCGTGGTCTGACTCGCCGGCGTTTATTTGAGCGGAGCGCCGTTTGCGGCGCGCAGCGAGTTCGACGGCGCCGGCCCCGGGGCGAACAGCGCAGCGAAGTCGGCGCGCGAGCGGCGACCGACCCGGTATGAGGTCACGCCGGGCAGCGCCTGCCGCAGGCACGGTGCAACGTGCGAGCAACGTCATCGGGGTCAGAGCACGATTTCGTATGCGGTCCAGCCCTCCGGCGACCCCCCGTCCTGAATCGTGATCTGACCCCGATGACTCGCGAGCCAACCCTCCGGCCACGGCGTCGTCCCGAATCGTGGTCTGACCCCGATGACGCGCGGCGTACAACCGCCTATCGTGCCTTCGCCCGGGCCTCCACCGCGAACACCGCCGCCTCGACGCGCGAGCTGAGATTGAGCTTGGCCAGGATGTGGCGCACGTGCAGCTTCACGGTGTCGTGGCTGATCTCCAGCGCGCGGGCGATGGTCTTGTTGCTCTCGCCGCGCGCGAGGTGCTCGAGGATCTGCAGTTCGCGCTCGGTCAGCGACCCCATCAGGTCCTTGCGCTCGGTGCCGGGCGCGCCGGTCTGCAGCATCTGCGCCAGCTTCAGCATCAGCGATGGTGCGACGACCAGTTCGCCGCGCGCGGCGCGTCCGATCGCGGCGATCACGTCCTCGGGCTCCATGTCCTTGAGCAGGTAGCCGCGCACGCCCAGCCGCAGCGCAGCGCTCAGGTCTTCCTGCGCATCGCTCATCGTGAGGATGAGCGCCGGCGTCTCGAAGCCGGCGGCCCGCAGGCGGCGCAGCAGCGACAGGCCGTCGATGGACGGCATCCGCAGGTCCAGCACCAGCAGGTCCGGCTGGTGGTCGCGCAACAGTTGCGCGACCAGTTCCCCGTCGCCGGTGGCCGCGACCACCTGCATCTGGCCGCGCTGGTTGAGCAGGTCCGTGAGCCCCGTGCGGCACAGGGAATGGTCCTCGACGATCACGATCTTCAATGGCTGGTTCAAGCAGCGCCTCCCTCTCCGTTGGCGACCGGCAGCACCAGTCGCACCACTGTCCCGCCTCCGCGCCGTGCATCGAGCGTGAGCTCGGCGCCCAGGCGCTGTGCGCGCTCGCGCATGATCTCCACGCCATGGTGGCCCGGGCTGCCCGAGGCCCCCGCCACGCCGACGCCGTCGTCCTCGATGCGGATCTCCGCGCCTGCCGGCGCCGGCTCGACGCGCAGCCAGCCGTGGCGGGCCCGCGCGTGGTGCTCCACGTTCGCGAGCGCTTCCTGCACGATGTAGTAGACATCGGCTTCGGCTTCGGAGTTCATCCTCAATTGCGGCATCCTGTTGATGAGCTGGAGCGCAATGCCGGTGCGCACGCCGAAGCGGGCCGCCAGCGACTCCAGCGCGGCGTTCAGGCCCCCCGCCTCGCCGCGCGTGCGGAAGTGCGTGATGATCTCGCGCAGGCTGGAATGCGCGTCGCCGACGGTGTCGCGCACTTCGTCCAGGTAGCGCAGCGCATCCTGATCGTGATGCGTCTCGATCGCGTCGCGCAGGAGCGGCAGCCGCAACTTGACGAAGGCGAGGTTCTGCGCCAGCGCGTCGTGCACCTCGCCGGCCATCCGCTGGCGCTCCTGCGTTACGGTCACCCGCATGTGTTCAGCCTCGAGCCGCAGGTGGTCCAGCGCCAGCCCCAGCAGGTCGCCCACTGAGCGCAGCAGCGGCGCGACGGCGGGGCCGGGCTGGTGGCCGGCGTCGAAGAACAGGTTGTAGACGCCCAGCACGCGGCCGCGATGCTGCAGCGGAACGGCCAGCGCGCCGCGGCACTCGCGGCCGAAGAACGCACCGCGGCTGCGGCGGGCGCAGGCGGAGAGGTCGGTCGACCACACGGTGCGTGCCTCGTCGGAGGCGACGCCGCAGAAGCCGCAGTGGCTGGAGACCCAGTGCTCCTGCTTTTCGACGTCGGGCGCGAGGCCGATGCTGCTGACGAGCTCGAAGCCTTCGCCGGCGAGCGACAGCATGCGCACGGCCCCGCCTTGCGCCTGGGCCAGCCGCACGACCGGTTCGAGGAACCGCTCGAGCAGTTCGCGCAGTTCCTGGCCGGCGGCGAGTCCCGCCGTGATCTCGGCCAGGATGGCGGGGTCCGCGCCGCCTGCGGCGCTGTCGGCAATCACGGAATTGGTTCGTCTGAAGAGAGAAGGGGCAGGTGGCTGGCAGTGGCATCGCGATTCAATCGTCTTTGCCTGCCGGCTACCATGGGGAGTATCCCCAAGGAGTAGCCCGCGCGGGCTTCTTCCCATCCATACCCACTCTGGGTAGTGCCCGCTCCCCCTTCGCGGTGATAGACGCATCCGGCGCGCGCTGCGGTAATCGGTCCCCACACGAAGACGCGGTGCGCGGTGCATCGCCAGGGAGACCACTTCAGATGCCGGTGCCCGTGCCACCTCGACGCTGCGGCCGCCGCGGGCCCGCGCTGCGCGCGAGGGTTGCCCAATGAGCGATGCCCTGAATCACCTCGTCAAGGCGCGGCCCGAGGCGATGGGCCATTACTTCGCGTTCCTCAAGGACTGCGGCAGCCGGCTCGACCCGAAGACGCGCAACCTGATCTCGGTGATCACCAAGGTGCATGCCCGCACCGAGCGCGGCTTGCGGCAGTACCTCGCCCGCGCGCTGCGCGAAGGCTGCACGCGCGATGAAGTGCTCGACGCGCTGCTGATGGCGATGCCGGCGCTGGGCCTGGCGAAGATCGTGTGGGCCGTCGACGTGATGCTCGCGATGGACCTGCCGCAGCCCGCGGCGTCCGCCGGCGCACCGTCGCGCTGGCACGACCTCGCCGCCGAAGACACCATTGCGGCCGGCGCCACGCAGCGCATCGAACGCGACGGCCGCGCGGTGTTCGCGCACCGCGGCGCGCAGGGCTGGCGCGTGTTCGACGCGCGCTGTCCGCACGAAGGCAACGCCATCGCGCTGGCGGCGCTGGACGGCAACACGCTGACCTGTCCGCGCCACGGCTGGCGCTTCGACGTGCGCTCGGGCGCCTGCACGCAGGGACAGCGGCCGCTGCAGTCACTGGAGTGCCGCGTCGCCGGCGGCACGCTGCAGGCGTGCTGGTGAAGCGCGCGCGATCACGATTTTTCTGTCACACAAAGAGGAGACAACCCATGACGATCCTGAAGGGACTTGCCAGGCTCGCGCCGTTCGCGGCCGCACTGGCGGCCGGCCCGGCCCTGGCGACGAACGGCTACTTTCCGCACGGCTACGGGATGAAGGCCCTGGGCATGGGCGGCGCGTCCACCGCCATGGCGCAGGACAGCATGGGCGGCGCCACCAACCCGGCGAGCATGGTGTGGTCGGGCAACCGCTTCGACGTCGGCGTCAACCTCTTCAGCCCGCGGCGCGATGCCCGGCGAACTGGCGCCGCGATGCCTTCGCTCAACGGCTTCGTGGAGAGCGACAGCGAGTGGTTCCTCGTGCCCGAAGGCGGCTACAACCGGATGATCGGCAACAACCTGTCGGTCGGCGTCACCGTCTACGGCAACGGCGGCATGAATACCGACTATCCCGGCGGCGGCTTCAACTGCGGCCAGGGTCCGGCCAACATCCTGTGCGGCCAGGGCAGCCTCGGCGTCGACCTGATGCAGCTGATCGTGGCACCGACAGTGGCGTACAAGTTCAACGAGCGTCACTCGGTCGGGGCCTCGCTGCTGCTGGGCTGGCAGCGCTTCAAGGCCGAGGGCATCCACGCGTTCGCGGGCATGCCGGGCTTCTCGCAGGCGCCGGGGAACGTCACCAACGTTGGCAGCGACAGCTCGCGCGGCGTCGGCGTGCGTCTGGGCTACTTCGGCCGGCTCACGGACAACTTCGACCTGGGGCTCGCCTACGCGCCGCGCATGCGCATGAGCGAGTTCGACAAGTACCGGGGCCTGTTCGCCAACAACGGCGACTTCGACATCCCCGGGCACTTCGGGCTCGGCGTCGCCTTCCGGCCGGCGCCCAACTGGACGGTGGCCGCGGACTACGAGCGCATCAATTACTCAGGAGTCCCCTCGGTCGGCCGTGCCAGCATGCCGCAGGCGCCGCTGGGCGCGCCCGGCGGCCCCGGCTTCGGCTGGCGCGACATCGACGTGTTCATCCTGGGGGCGGCCTGGCAGATGACGCCCCAGTGGACCGTGCGCGCCGGCTACAACCGCAGCGAGAACCCGGTCCAGCCGGCGGACGTGAGCTTCAACATCCTGGCGCCCGGCGTGATGAAGAGCCACTACACGGCCGGCTTCACCTACGCGATGGCCGGCAACAGCGAGATCACCGCCGCCTTCATGTACGCGCCGCGGGTCAGCGTCACCGGGCCCTCGCTGATGGACGCGATGTTCGGACCCGGTGGAGGCGGCAGCGAAACCGTGCGCATGCGGCAGTTCTCCGCCGGCCTGTCGTGGGGCAAGAAGTTCTGATGCCGCTGCACGACCCGCTGGGACCGCCGTTCGCGGCGGCGGGCACGCAGGTGAAGACGACCACCTGCTACATGTGCGCCTGCCGCTGCGGAATCCGGGTGCACCTGCGGGACGGCGAGATCCGCTACATCGACGGCAACCCGGCGCACCCGATCAACAAGGGCGTGATCTGCGCCAAGGGGTCGTCGGGGATCATGAAGCAGCTGTCGCCGGCGCGGCTGACGCAACCGCTCCTGCGCAAGCGGGGCAGCGAGCGCGGCGCCGGCGAGTTCGAGCCGATCTCGTGGGACCGCGCCTTCGCGATCCTGGAGGAACGACTGTCGCGCGTCCGTGCGACCGACCCGAAGCAGTTCGCCCTGTTCACCGGGCGCGACCAGATGCAGGCGCTCACCGGCCTCTTCGCGCGCCAGTTCGGCACGCCCAATTACGCGGCGCACGGCGGCTTCTGCTCGGTCAACATGGCCGCCGGCATGATCTATTCGGTCGGCGGCAGTTTCTGGGAGTTCGGCGGCCCCGACCTGGAGCACGCGAAGCTGTTCGTGATGCTCGGCACGGCCGAGGACCACCACAGCAACCCGCTCAAGGCGGCGCTCTCGCGCTTCAAGCGCGGCGGCGGCCGCTTCATCTCGGTCAACCCGGTGCGCACCGGCTACTCGGCGATCGCGGACGAGTGGATCCCGATCAGGCCGGGCACCGACGGGGCGTTGCTGATGGCGCTGCTGCACGAGCTGGTCGCCAACGACCTGGTCGACCGCGCCTTCCTCAAGCGCTTCACCAACGCGCCGCAGCTGGTGGTGCTGGACGAGGGCGAGCGCGAAGGGCTGTTCGCTTTCGACCCGGCGGCCGGCCCGCCGCCCGACGGCCGCCATCCCCACAACAAGCTGGTGTGGGACCTCGCGGCGGGCCGGGCCATCGCTGCATATCCCGAGGGCGTCGCCGGCGCCGCCGATCCGGCGCTGGAAGGGCGGTTCACGCTGGCCGACGGCACCCGGGTGGCGACCGCGTTCCAGTTGCTGGTCGAGCGCGTTGCGGACTGCACACCCGCGTGGGCGTCGGCGATCACCGGCATCCCGGCCGAGCGCATCGCACAGCTGGCGCGCGAAATGGGCGAGACGGCGCTGCACCAGGCGTTCGAACTGCCGATCCCCTGGATCGATGCGTGGGGCCGCCGGCACGAGACGACGCCGGCGCGCCCGGTCGCGTTCCACGCCATGCGCGGCCTGGCGGCGCACTCGAACGGTTTCCAGACCGTGCGTGCGCTGGCGGTGCTGATGTCGGTGCTCGGCACCATCGACGCGCCCGGGGGCTTTCGCCACAAGGCGCCGTACCCGCGCCACATCGTTCCCAATTACCGGCCATTCAATTCGCCGGAGCAGGTGCAACCGAACACGCCCTTGAATGCCGCGCCGCTGGGCTTTCCCGCCAGCCCCGAGGAACTGGCCGTGCTGCCCGACGGCACGCCTTTGCGTATCGACCACGCGTTCTCGTGGGAGTACCCGCTGGCCGCCCACGGCCTGATGCACAACGTGATCGCCAATGCCGCCCGGGGCGACCCGTACCGCATCGACACGCTGCTGCTGTTCATGGCCAACATGGCCTGGAACTCCAGCATGGACCCGCTGGCCACGCGCGAGCTGCTCACGCGCAAGGACGCAGACGGCGGCTACATGATCCCGTTCCTGGCGGTGTGCGACACCTTCCAGAGCGAGACCGTCGCCTTCGCCGACCTGGTGCTGCCCGACACCACGTACCTGGAGCGGCACGACGTGATGAGCATGCTGGACCGCCCGATCTCCGAGTTCGACGGCCCGGTCGACTCGGTGCGGGTCCCGGTGGTGGCGCCGCCACCGGGCTGCAAGCCGTTCCAGGAAGTGCTGGTGGAACTCGCCTCGCGCCTGAAGCTGCCGGCGTTCACGACGGCGCAGGGCGGCCGCAAGTTCAGCGGCTACCAGGACTTCATCGTCAACTTCGAGGCGCAGCCCGGCGTCGGCTTTCTCATGGGCTGGCGCGGCAGCGAAGGCACCGAGCCGCTGCGCGGCGCGCCCAACCCGAAGCAGTGGGAGATGTACGCGGCCAACAACTGCGTCTTCCAGCACCACCTGCCCGAGGACATGCAGTACATGCGCAACTGGAACCGGGCCTACCTGGACTTTGCGCAGGCCAAGGGTTGGCGCCAGAAGAACGACCCCATCCAGCTGGCGATCTATTCCGATGTCCTGCAGGGATTCCGGCTTGCCGCGCAAGGCAAGTCGACAGGGCGGCAGCCGCCGCCGCACCTGCGCGAGCGCATCGCAACGTATTTCGACCCGCTGCCGTTCTGGTATCCGCCGCTGGAAGACGGCGCGACCGACCGCGGCGCCTACCCGCTCAATGCCGTCACCCAGCGGCCGATGGCGATGTACCACTCGTGGGACTCGCAGAATGCCTGGCTGCGGCAGATCCACAGCCACAACTGGCTGCACGCGCACCCGGCGACGGCGCGCGCCGCCGGCGTCGCCGACGGCGGCTGGGCCTGGGTCGAGAGCCAGTGGGGCCGGGTGCGCTGCCAGCTGCGCTACAGCGAGGCCGTGGAGCCTGGGACGGTGTGGACCTGGAACGCGATCGGCAAGGGCCGCGGCGCGTGGCGGCTGGCCGACGACGCCGACGAGTCGCGCCAGGGTTTCCTGCTCAATCACCTGATCTCCAGCGAGCTGCCGGCGCCGGGTTCGCCGCGCTCGATCGTCAGCAACAGCGACCCGGTCACCGGCCAGGCCGGCTGGTACGACGTGCGGGTGCGCCTGCGCCCGGCCGCGGGCGGCGAGCCGCACGAAACGTATCCGCAGGTGGCGGCGATGCCGGCCGTGCCCGGCACCCGCGCCCGGCCGCCGGCGTGGCTGGCCTACTTCGCCGGCAGGAGGAGCCGATGAACGCGCGCGACTGGCGCACGGAGGCGGGCGGCGTGCGCGAGCGGCCAGAGCCGACGCTCGCGCGCCAGCTGGCCCTGGTGATCGACCTGGACGTGTGCGTCGGCTGCCATGCGTGCGTGACCTCGTGCAAGCAGTGGAACACGTCGGGCGCGGCCGGCCCGCTGTCCGACCAGTCGGCGTACGGCGCGCAGCCGACCGGCACCTTCTTCAACCGGGTGCAGACCTACGAGGCCGGCACCTTCCCGGCCACCGACACGGTGCACTTCCCCAAGAGCTGCCTGCATTGCCAGGACCCGCCTTGCGTGCCGGTGTGCCCGACCGGCGCCAGCTACAAGCGCAAGGAAGACGGCATCGTGCTGGTGGACTACGACAAGTGCATAGGCTGCAAGTACTGCTCGTGGGCGTGTCCGTACGGGGCCCGCGAGTTCGACGAAGAAATGCGCGTGATGACCAAGTGCACCTTGTGCGTCGACCGCATCTACGACCGCGGGCTGCCCGAAGCCGACCGCCAGCCCGCCTGCGTGAAAGCCTGCCCCACCGGCGCGCGCCTGTTCGGCGACGTCAACGACCCGCGCTCGCCCGTGTCGACCGCGATCGCCGAACGCGGCGGCTACGAGCTGATGCCGGAGTGGGGCACCCGGCCCGCCAACCGCTACCTGCCGCGCCGCTCACCGGCGGCGCAACCGCAGTCCGAACCCCAGCCATGAACCCAGCCTGGTCCGTCGTCTTCTTCACCGTGCTGGCCGGCTTCGGCCAGGGGCTGGCCGTGTGCGTTGCCGTCGCCGTCCTGGCGGGGGCACTGCCGGCGGCCGGCGCCTTCCTGTCGACTGCCATCGCCCTCTCGTTCGGGCTGCTGGCGATCGGGCTCGTCGCCTCGTTCTTCCACCTGGCGCGGCCGTTGCGCGCCTGGCGGGCGGCGGCGATGTGGCGCACTTCGTGGCTGTCGCGCGAGGTGCTCGCGCTGCCAGCGCTGATGGGCGTGCTCGCGTTGTGGTGGCTGGCGCTGGTCACGGGGCGCGCCGGGCCGCCGGCCGGGGCGCTGTTCGCGCTCGCGACCATCGTCCTGTCGCTGCTGCTGTGGCTGTGCACGGGAATGATCTACGCCGGCATCCGCTTCATCCAGGAATGGGCGCATCCGCTGACGCTGCTCAATTACCTGCTGATCGGGCTCGCGTCCGGCGCCGTGCTGGCCGCCGGGCTGGCGGCGCTGGCTGGCGAGTCGCGCCTGCTCGCGGGGGCCGGGCCGGCCGCCGTCCTGCTCACGGTCGCCGCGGCGCTGGGCCGTCTGGCGAGCCTGCGCCGCAACGCGGCGCTCAGGCCACGCTCGACCATCCAGTCGGCCACCGGCATCGACGCCAGGCGCCTGGTGCAGATGTCGATGGGCATGTCGGCTGGGAGTTTCAACACGCGCGAGTTCTTCCATCGCCTCGGCGCGCAGGCGCTGCGGCGCGTGAAATGGGCCGCGATGCTGTTCGGGTTCGCCGTGCCGCTGGTGCTGGTGGCCTGGGGCTGGCGCACCGGCTCGGCCCTGCCCCTGCTCGCCGCCGTCGCCGTGCAGGCGGCGGGGCTGGTGGCCGAGCGCTGGGTGTTCTTCGCCCAGGCGCGGCACCCGCAGAACATCTTCTACCAGCGGGTGTCCTGACCCGGCGGGCCGGCCCTAATCCAGCAGCGCCCGCCGCAGCGGCTCGATCCACTCGCCGGTCTTGGGCGACCACACGCCGAACTCCGAGGCGAATTCCCAGAAGGTCCATGGAATGCCGCGCCGCTCGGCTTCGTCGCGCACGAACCGCGTGTACGCCACCCGAGAGGGCATGTCGACCTTCTCGTAGGTGCCGAACTCGCCCAGGTGCAGCGGATAGCCGTTCGCGGCGCTCCAGCCGCGGGCGGTGTCGAGCGCGTCGGTGATCGCCTTGCGCTGCGTCGCGTCGCAGCAGGTCGTGCCCAGGGGGAACGGCTTGGCCAGATGCTCCACGCCCTGGTGCGTGAAGTTGAACGGGTCGTAGTTGTGGATCGAGACGATGATGTTGCGGTCCGGCGGCAGCCGCAGCTTCTTCAGCTCGTAGACGCTGTTCCATTCGCCGGGGCCGATCAGCACGGTGCGAGACGGATTGGTGGCGCGCACCGCCCCCAGCACCCTGGGCGCCAGCGTGTTCCAGGGCTCGCCGTTGAGGCGCCCGTGGGGCTCGTTGAGCAGCTCGAAGAGCAGCCTGGGCGACCGGTCCCGGTAGCGCTGCGCGATCTGCCGCCACATGTTGACCAGGCGCGTTTCCAGCACTGCCGGATCGACCTCTATTTCGTTCGGGTGCAACGCGGTGCCGGACAGCTGGTTGTAGTGATGCATGTTGATGATCACGTACACGCCCTTGGCCAGCAGCGCATCCACCACCTGGTCCACGCGTTTCGCGAACGCCTCGTCGAGCCTGGCGTCCGCCGTCGGCGCCGCATGGTTGCTCCATCGCACGGGCACGCGGACGGTGCCGAAGGCGCCGGCGACCTTGTCGATGTAGGCGGGTTCCAGGCGCACGCCCCAGTCGCCTTCGCGCGGGGCTTCGAGCATGTTTCCGAGGTTGATGCCGCGTCCCAGCGCCTGCGCGGTGGCGCAGGTCTGCCGGGTGACGGCCGTGCAGGAGGGCGGCGGCACGGCGTCGCGCCGGGAAGGCTGGGCCGCGGCGGCGCCGAACGTGGCGACGGTGGCGGCGGCGAGAAGGAGCTTGGCAGGAAAGGTTCGGAGCATGGGTCGAGAAGTCGCTGTGACGCGCACCGGGGCGACCGGGCGGCGGCGCCGCATTCTGCTGTGCGGGGTACCGGCCCCGCAAGGAAATCGCCGTGCCTTGCGGCGTCGTCCTACAGTCCCCCGGTCGGCACGCAGCCTGCCGGCGCCGCACCGTGGCGCGCCGCCCACGCCGTACTGTGACGCCGGTCACACGCCAGCGGGCGCCGCTGCGGGCTGACAGGACCACGCCGCGGCTCCGGGCGGCGCGTCGGACGGGCGCTTCGTTGGCAGTTCGCGACGCGGCCTTGCGCCAGGTTTCTGTAACTTCCGTCGCGAGGCGCGCCATTGGCCGGCCGCGTGTAAACGGCGTGCGAATTGCGGCTGAGCCGCCGGGCCGCGCTGCGTCGTGATCGGCGGGGGTTCCGCGCCGTCGGTGTGTCCGTCTGTTTCGGGCATGCGTATTGCCGCCAGACACTTCCGACACGCACACGGGACGAGCACTTTCGATGACGTCCGCCCCGGCGGCTTGTGATGTCGTCTGCACCTGATTCCCGGCTATGGGGCTCGTCCTACATGAAGAACACCGTGTTTCCCACACCAACAAAATCGACGCGGTTCTTACAGTGGGCTCCCTCGAAGCACAGCATTTTTCACGTGCGAGCCAGCCCTTCGTCATGAACAACATCACATCTCCCCTCCCCGAGCGCGACCCGGCGAAATTCCTCGAGATCGCCGGCCAGGGCGCCGCCGTCGCCACCCATGCCGAGCTCTGGCAGTGGTTGCAGGGCGACGTGCAGCAGTGGCTCGCGCACGACGCCATGCTGGTCGGCTGGGGCGACTTCCGGTCCGGTGAACTGCACTACGACATCGTGTCCAGCGTGGCCGGGCTGCGCTCCCACAACTTCACGCCCGCCTGCATCGCGCCCCTGATCAGCTACTTCCGCGACTGCTGGGTGGCCGCGCAGCAGGCGCCTTGCCAGGTGGATATCACCGGCTGCCAGCAGTTGCTGGGCCGCTGCAGCTGGGCCTCGACCCAGGCCATCGCCAGCATGCGCACGGCGCTCGTGCACGGCACGGCCGACGGCGTGCGCGGCGGCGAGCGCATCTTCGCGGCGCTGAGCACGCACACCGCCATCCGCCCGGGCGGCGGCACGGCCCTGAAGCTCCTGCTGCCTTTCATCGACACGGCGCTGCGGCGCATTCCGCCCGCGCCGGTGCGCCAGGCGGCCTGCGACCGCGACGGCGTGCACACCAGCAGCGTCAAGCCGGCGGCGCTCAGCGAGCGCGAGCGCCAGATCATGGACTGGGTGGCGCTGGGCAAGACCAATCCCGAGATCGGCTGCATCCTGAGCATCAGCGAGTTCACCGTGAAGAACCACATGAAGAGCATCTTCACCAAGCTCGATGTCACCAACCGGGCGCAAGCCGTCGCCAAACTCACCCGCATGACCGCGTATGCGTGAAGCCGATCCGATGATGGCCATTGCCGCACCGCACGTCCCGCCGATTCCGACGGTGCCCGTGCTGGGGCAGAACCGGCTGCTGCAGGCGCTGGAGGCGGTGCTCGAGCCGCTGGTCACGGTGCTGTCGCTGTGGTTGCTGGTGTGGTTCCACGAAGACGACCTCGGCCCCGCGTGGCTGATCGCGTCGATCGTCGTGTTCGCGCTGGCGTTCCCGGGCCGGCGCCAGTTGCGGCTGTCGCCGTCCCGCGTCGTCGCCGGCACCTTGCTCAGCTGGCTCTGGATCGCCGGGCTGCTGCTGCTGATGGGCTTCGCCACCGGGCAGATGTCGCTGTTCGACCCGGCGATCGTCTTCAACTGGCTGTGGTTCGCGCCGGTGGCGCAGCTCGGCGCCCACTGGGCGCTGCGGCGGGCCGCGCCGCACCTCGTGCGGCTGCAGGGGCCGGCGCTGCGCGCCGTCGTGGTGGGCATGAACGAGCAGGGCTGCTCGCTGGCCGATCGGCTCGCCGCGGCCGCCGATGCCGGCATCGAGCTGGTCGGCTTCTTCGACGACCGCACCCCCGACCGGCAGCACGGCCGCGACCGGCACCGCCACCTCGGGCGCCTGGCCGAGATCGCCGGGTTCGTGAAGTCCAACCGCATCAACCTGATCTACCTGTCGCTGCCGATGGCGTCGCAGCCGCGCATCAAGGAACTGCTCGACGCGCTCAAGGACACCACCGCGTCGGTTTACTTCGTGCCCGACATGTTCGTGACCGACCTGATCCAGGGCCGCAGCGACTCCGTCTGCGGGCTGCCGGTGATCTCGGTGTGCGAGACGCCGTTCCGCGGCCCGGCCGGGGTGCTCAAGCGGATCAGCGACGTGGTGCTCGCCTCGATCATCCTGGTGCTGATCTCCCCCGTGATGCTCGGCGTGGCGATCGCCGTCAAGCTGAGCTCGCCGGGACCGGTCATCTTCCGCCAGCGCCGCTACGGCCTCGACGGCGAGGAGATCATCGTCTACAAGTTCCGGTCGATGACCGTCACCGAGGACGGCGGCCAGATCCAGCAGGCGCGCAAGAACGACGCGCGGGTGACCCGCATCGGCGCGATCCTGCGCAAGACGTCGATGGACGAACTGCCGCAGTTCGTCAACGTCCTGCAGGGCCGCATGAGCATCGTCGGCCCGCGTCCCCACGCCGTCGCGCACAACGAGCTCTATCGCCCGCTGATCAAGAGCTACATGGTGCGCCACAAGGTCAAGCCCGGCATCACGGGCTGGGCGCAGGTGAACGGCTTCCGCGGCGAGACCGATTCGCTGGAGAAGATGGAGGCCCGCATCCACTGCGATCTCGACTACCTGCGCAACTGGTCGCTGCGACTCGACCTGTACATAATCTGGAAGACCGTACGCCTGGTCTTCCAGGACAGCGCCGCCTACTAGCCCACTAGTCCGACGGAGCCATTGGTGAGAACCCGGGTGTACGCGAAGATCCCCATCAATGCGATGCCGAATGGCGCGCAGTCGATGGGCGCATGCCCCGGCGCACGGGACGCTTCAGAAGAAAGCGCGAGGACTCCCTTGAAGAAACATCTCACCATCAGCCCCCTGCTCGCGGTGGCATCGGTCTGCGTGCTGCCGCTGGCGGTGCACGCCCAGGCACCGGCCGCCTCGCAACCGTCGGCGCCGTCGGTGCCGACCACGCCCACGCTGCCGGCGACGCCGTCGCAGCCCGCGGGCATGCCGTATCCGGGCAGCATCTGGTATCCGGCCGGCGGCGGCTTCCAGCCGGCCGGCACCCAGGCCTCCACGGTCTCAGACCAGGAGAGCCCGCCATTCCAGCTGCGGGCCATGGCCGGCGTCGAACACGACAGCAACGTGCTGCGCACGCCGGGCGGCGGCGTTTCGGACACCGCGTTCATCCTCGGTGTCGGTCTGCGCGCCGACCGCCGCTTCGGCCTGCAGCGCCTGCGCGCCGACGTCGAAGCCAACACCTACAAGTACGACAAGCAGTCCGACCTGGACTACAACGTCGTCAATTACTCGCTGGCCTGGGACTGGGCTCTGACGCCGCGCTTCCATGGCGTGGCCAGCGCCGACCGCAAGCAGTACCGCGAGGTCGCCACCGACCCGGTCGCGCTCGTGAACCGCGTCGGCCGGCGCACCGAACGCAACGAAGTGCTCGAGGGCGTCTACGAAGCGGGCGCCCGGCTGCGGCTGCTGGCCGGGGTCTCGCACAGCAAGGCCAGCAGCGACCAGCCCGCGACCTGGGACGCCAGCCCCGAAGTCAGCAGCGGCCGCGTCGGCGTTGGGTACGAGCTCGGCTCCGGCACCTCGCTCACCGCGCGCTATCGCCGCGGCGATGGCGAGTACACGGATCCGACGCCCGGCGCTTCGCGCGGCGACTTCGAGGAAGACGAGTTCGACGTCGTCCTCAAGTGGCCCGTGACCGGGAAGACGGCGGTGGAAGCACGCCTGGCGCACCTGGACCGCAGCCACGACACCGGCACGCAGCGCGACTTCAGCGGCATCGTCGGCAGCGCCGCCGTGTCCTGGGACGTGACCGGCAAGACCCGCGTGCTGGCCGGCGTCAGCCGCGACCTGACGGCGACGGGCCTGGCCACCGGTGGCCACGTCCAGAGCAACCGCTTCTTCGTCGGCCCGGTCTGGAAGGCCACGTCGCTGATCGCCGTCAACGCACGCTACGACTACATCTCGCGCGACTGGAAGGACGTTCCGGGCGGCTCGCGCGAGGTCGGGCGCAACGAATCCATCCGCATGCTCTCCGCAGGCGTGGAGTGGGAACCGCGGCGCTGGCTCGCCGTGTCCGGCTACATCCGCGGCGAGCGGCAGAAGTCCAACCTGAACGCCGGCTACCGCAACACCACCGTGGGGGCCGCCGTGAAGGCATTTTTCTAGAGGTCATATGAAGGGAGATTGCTCATGCCACACCTGTTCCGATCAGCAATAGCGCTCGTCTTCGCTGTCTGCGCCACGCTCGCGTCGGCGCAGGACAGCGCCGCGGCCGCCGCGCCGGAGTACAAGCTCTCGCCCGGCGACGCCATCAAGGTCCAGGTCTACCAGAACCCGGACCTGACGCTGGAGGCACGGGTGTCGGAAAGCGGCTCGATCAGCTACCCGCTGGTCGGCAGCGTTCCGATCGGCGGCATGAGCATCTCCCAGGCCGAGAAGAAGATCGCCGACGCGCTGCAGAAGAAGCAGATCCTCAAGCAGCCGCAGGTCAACATCGTGCTGCTGCAGGTGCGCGGCAACCAGGTGACGGTGCTCGGCCAGGTGCAGCGGCCGGGCCGCTTCCCGCTGGAAACCACGACCGTCCGCGTGAGCGACATGCTCGCGGCGGCCGGCGGCGTCACGCCGACCGGCGACGACGTCCTCGTCATCAGCGGCAACCGCGACGGCAAGCCGTTCCGCAAGTCCATCGACATTCCCAACTTATTCAAGGGCGACCGCTCGGCCGACGACATCCTGCTGCAGCCCGGCGACACGCTCTACGTGAACAAGGCTCCGACCTTCTACATCTACGGCGAGGCGCAGCGCCCCGGCACCTACCGCATCGAGCGCGGGATGACGGTGCTGCAGGCCCTGGCCCAGGGCGGCGGCCCCACCAATCGCGGCAGCGAGAGGGTGCGCCTGAACCGCACGCGCCCGGACGGCACCGTCGTCCAGCTGGAGCCGCGGCTGACCGACCCCGTCCTTCCCGGCGACGTCCTGTTCGTCAAGGAAAGCCTGTTCTGAAGAGTCCCAGGGAGCACCGATGAGTCTGCATCAATTCTTTTCGATCATGCGCGCGCGGCGCGGCCTGGCAGGGCTGATCCTGCTGGCGACGCTCGCGCTCGCACTCGCCTGGGTCGTCCTGCGCCCGGCGACCTACGTGGCGCGGGCCCCGGTGCTGGTCGACGTGCGCACCGACCCGACCGGGACCACGCCGCTGCAGGGCATGGTCTCGCCCGGCTACATCTCGACCCAGATCGACATCGTCAAGAGCGACCGGGTGGCCGAGCGCGTGGTGGAGATGCTGCCGGCCGACCAGCAGCCGATGCTGCGGCTGCGCGAGCAGGCGAGCAAGAGGTCGTCGCCTCAGCAGTGGATCGTGAACGCCATCCAGCGCCAGCTGGACGTCAAGCCGGCCCGCGAAAGCAACATCATCAACATCTCGTGGATCGGCCGCAGCCCGTCCGAGGCCGCGCGCGTAGCCAACGCGTTCGCGCAGGCCTACCTCGACACCAACCTCAACCTGAAGACGGCCCCGGCCAAGCGCTATTCCGAGTGGTTCGACCAGCAGGTTGCCGCCGCCCGCGAGCGCCTGGAGCAGGCGCAGACGAAGCTGTCCGCGTTCCAGGAAAAGGCCGGCATCATCTCCAGCAACGAGCAGGGCGACTACGAGACGGCCCGCCTGGCCGAGCTGTCGGCCCAGCTGATGGTGGCGCAGGGCCGGCGCCGCGCCGGCGCCGGCGAAGCGTCCACCGAGGTGCTGCAGAGCCCGCTGGTGAACAACATGCGCGCCGACGTCGCCAAGCTGGAATCCAAGGTCCAGGAGGCCTCCGCCACCATGGGCCCCAACCATCCCAAGATGCAGCAGATGGAAGCCGAGCTGCGCGCCATGCGGGGCCGGCTGGCGTCGGAAAGCTCGCGCCTGGGCGCCGCGGCCGCCGTCTCCAGCCAGGCCAGCGCCAACCGGGTGCGGGACCTGCAGGAAGCGCTGGCGGCCCAGAAGGCACGAGTGCTGGCCACCAACAAGCAGCGCGGCGAATTGAGCGTGCTGCAGCGGGAAGTCGATTCCGCCCAGAAGGCGTTCGAGACCGTCAGCGCGAGCGCGGCGCAGTCGCGCCTGCAAAGCCTGTCGACCCAGAGCAACGTGCTGTTCCTGGGCTCGGCCGTCGAACCGCTCGAGCCGAGCGGCCCCACGCCGCTGCAGGCCATGCTGGTCGCCCTGGGCGGCGGCCTGCTGCTCGGCATGGCCGGCGCGCTGCTGGCCGAACTGGCCAACCGCCGCGTGCGCTCGGTGGAGGACCTCGAGATGGTCACCCAGCTGCCGATCCTGGGCGTCGTGCCCGCACCCAGGTCGCGCATTTCGCCGCTGCGCCTCGCGGACGCCCCGCGCCGGCTGGCGCTCACCCCCCAAAGGAGCCTTGCATGAACAGCCAGGTGTATCCGCTGCCCCAACGCTCCGAGACCGACCTCAGCCTGGCGGCGCGCGGCGACATGGATTTCAGCCTCGCGACGCGCGAGCCCGCGCAGCCGATGGGGCGCATGCTGGTCGAGTCCGGCCGGCTCGCCCCCGAGGACGTGCAGCGCATCCTCGACTACCAGACCCGCGCCGGGTTGCCGTTCGGCGCCGCCGGCGTGGCGCTCGGCCTGCTCGGTGACGACGACGTGCACCAGGTGCTCGCGGCGCAGTTCGGCCATTCCGCGCTGGCACCCGATTCCGGCCTCGCGCCGGAACTGGTCGCCGCGACCGACCCCGACAGCGACGCCGTGGAACACCTGCGGGCGCTGCGCAGCCAGCTGATGCTGCGCTGGTTCGAGAACGACGAGCGCCAGGCCGCGCTGGCCGTGGTCAGTCCCGGCGCCGGGGAGGGCCGCAGCTGGATCGCCGCCAACCTGGCGGTGCTGTTCTCGCAACTGGGCAAGCGCACGATCCTCATCGACGCCGACCTGCGGCGTCCGCGCCAGCACCAGATGTTCGGCGTGCCCGGGCGCGTCGGCCTCTCGGCGCTCCTGGCCGGCCGCGCCGGCTGGGAAGCCGTGAGCGAAGTCAAGGCCGTGCCCGGCCTGTGGCTGCTGCCGGCCGGCGCCGTGCCGCCCAACCCGCAGGAGCTGCTGGCGCGGCCGGGCTTTCCTCGCCTGATCTCGGCGCTGCGTTCGAGCTACGAGGTGATCCTGGTCGACACGCCGGCGGCCGAATCCTGCGCCGACGCGGGGACGATCGCCGCGCGAGCCGGCGCGGCGCTGATGGTGGCCTGCCGCGACCGCAGCTCGGTGCCGCGGCTGGCCAGCCTGTCCGAGGACCTGCGCCAGTTCGGCGTCACCGTCGTCGGCGCCGTGCTCAACGGAGCGCCCGACCATGCCCATCGCCGTTGAAGCGCGCGGCTGGCAAGGGCACTGGCGGCAGCTGGTGAGCGGGCTGGTGCGCATCGATTCGGAACGCGGCGAGCGCCGGCTGCTGGACAACTTGGCGCAGCCGGCGCAGCCGACGGTGCTGGCGTTCGTCAATGCCCACGCCATGAATTCGGCGGCGTCGTCGCGCGACTTCTTCGAGGCGCTGCGAGCGGCGGACGTGGTGCTGCGCGACGGCAGTGGCATGGCGATCCTGCTCAAGTTGCTGAACCTGGATCCGGGCCTGAACCTCAACGGCACCGACCTGATCCCGAAGCTGTTGCGGCGCTACGCGGGCCGGCCGATCGCGCTGTTCGGCACCGAGGAGCCATACCTGTCGCGGGCGCGGGAGAAGGTCACGGCCGAGCTGGCGGCGGGCAGCGAGTGCCACACGGCGCATGGCTTCCTGCCGACGACCGAGTACGTCCGGCTGGCGGTGGCCCATGGCCCCGCGCTGATCGTGCTGGGCATGGGCATGCCCCGGCAGGAGGAGGTGGCGCGCGAACTGCGCGCGACGCTCGACCATCCGTGCCTGATCGTCTGCGGCGGCGCGATCATCGACTTCATGGGCGGCAAGACCTCGCGCGCGCCGCGCTGGATGCGCGGCGCCGGCCTGGAATGGCTGTTCCGCCTCGCGCTCGAGCCCAGTCGCCTGTTCAAGCGCTACGTGATCGGCAATCCCCTGTTCATCGCGCGCGCGCTGGCACTGGCGGCGGGCACCCCCAGACCGAATCGCGGCACGGCACTCTGATCCCGTTCATGAACATCCTCCTGACCGGCGGCGCCGGCTACATCGGCAGCCACACGTACGTGGCCCTCGTCGAGGCCGGCTTCACGCCCGTGATCCTGGACAACTTCGCCAACAGCCATCCGCGCGTGCTGGAACGGCTGCAGGCCATCACCGGCAAGCCGGTGCTGTGCGAGCGCGGCGACGTGCTGGACACGCCCTTCGTCGAACAGGTGCTGCGGCGCCACGCCGTCGGCGGCGTGGTCCATTTCGCCGGCGACAAGGCGGTGGGCGAGAGCGTCGCCAAGCCGCTCAAGTACTACCGCAACAACCTCGGCGGCGCCGTCAGCCTGATGCAGGCGATGGAGGCGGCCGGCTGCGACACGCTGGTGTTCTCCAGCAGCGCCACCGTCTATGGCGACCCGGCGAGCGTGCCGATCCGCGAGGACTTCCCGCGCAGCCACACCAACCCCTACGGCCACACCAAGCTGGTGATCGAGGACATGCTGGCGGCGCAGCAAGTGGCGCAACCCGCGTGGAAAGTGGCGACGCTGCGCTACTTCAATCCGGTCGGCGCGCATCCGAGCGGCCTGATCGGCGAGGACCCGGCGGGCATCCCCAACAACCTGATGCCGTACATCGCACAGGTGGCGACCGGGCAGCGGCCGTTCCTGCAGGTGTTCGGCAGCGACTACCCGACGCCGGACGGCACCGGCGTGCGCGACTACATCCACGTGTGCGACCTGGCCGAAGGCCACGTCGCGGCGCTCAGGACGCTGATCGAGAGCGGCCGCAGCCTGACCGTGAACCTGGGCACCGGCAGCGGCCACAGCGTGCTGGAGGTCGTGCGTGCGTTCGAGGCGGCCAGCGGCCGGCCGGTGCCGTACCAGCAGGTGGCACGGCGACCCGGCGACGTCGCGCAGTGCTACGCCGACCCGGCGCTGGCGCAGCGGCTGCTCGGCTGGCGCGCGACGCGCACGCTGGCGCAGATGTGCGAGGACGCATGGCGGTGGCAGAGCGCGAATCCGAACGGCTATCGCGACGCGGGCGAGGCTGTCTCGCGTTAGAGGAAGCGGGAGCGGGAGCGGGAGCGGGAGCGGACAGCCGAACGCAGAAGCCGCAGAGGTTACGCAGAAGCCGCAGAAAATTCAGGAAAGAAGAATTGAAAAATTCTCTTCATTTCCTTGTCTTCTTTGCGGCTTCTGCGTAACTTTTGCGGGGCGGGTTCAACCAGTCGTTGCAACGGTCTCGGCGAGTTTATCCGCTGGCGTTCTGTAGCCGAGGGTCTTGCGAGGACGGGTGTTGAGCCTGTCTGCCACTGCATCGAGTTGCTCCTGCGTGAATCC
>NZ_VTOX01000004.1 GCF_012184415.1 Ramlibacter lithotrophicus | reverse complement strand
CCGCCGAACTTGGAAGCCAGCACCGAGGTGATCGCCGCCGTCAGCGTGGTCTTGCCGTGGTCCACGTGGCCGATGGTGCCAACGTTGACGTGCGGCTTGGTGCGCTCGAATTTTCCTTTTGCCATTTTCGACTCCGAAAGTAACTAGACGATCACTCGCTCTACACGGCGCCGCCTCATGGACCGCGCCTGTAACTGGTGCCCTTGGCGGGAATCGGACCCGCGACCTCTCCCTTACCAAGGGAGTGCTCTACCACTGAGCCACAAGGGCAGAATTCATCAGGTTCGTGGAGCGGGAGACGGGAATCGAACCCGCGTCATTAGCTTGGAAGGCTAAGGTTCTACCATTGAACTACTCCCGCATCGGGTGAACTTCAACGACCCCGGCAGGTACCGAACCCTTCCGGATCCGTCCTTCTCTTCGCTCGCACAAACCACTTCAAAACATTTCGCCGACCTCGACACAAGCGAGGCTGGTGGAGGAGGCTGGATTCGAACCAGCGTAGGCGTAAGCCAACAGATTTACAGTCTGCCCCCTTTAGCCACTCGGGCACCCCTCCGGCGAACCTCGAACTATAGCACGGTTCAAAACGCTCGTCAGCCGCGGACTACACCTTTTCCCCTCCGTCACGGCCGGTTGCCGCAGCCGCGCCTGGACCCGGCGCGCCGAACAGTCCCGCCACCCCCCGCCGGGCCAGCCACTCGCGTGCCTGCGCGAAATGGCCGCAGCCCAGGAACGGCACCGGCGGCCGCCGGGCGGACAGGGGTGAAGGGTGGTTGGCCTGCAGCAGCAGGATCTCGCAGCCATTGCGGTCGGCCACCTCCCGGATGAGCCCGGCCTTGGCCTGCGCGTGGCCGCCCCAGAGCAGGTAGGCGCACGGCGACGCGCGGCTCGCGACCGCTGCCAGCAAGGCGTCGGTGAGCCGCTCCCAGCCGCGCTTCGCGTGGCTGGCCGGCTGGCCTTCCTCCACGGTGAGGCAGGTGTTGAGCAGCAGCACGCCTTGCCGGGCCCAGGGCAGCAGCGAGCCGCCGCTCGGCGGCGGCCCTTCGCCACAGGCCAGTTCACGGAAGATGTTGCGCAGCGAAGGCGGCAGGGCCACGCCGTCGGGCACCGAAAAGGCCAGTCCTTCGGCCTGCCCGCGTCCGTGGTACGGATCCTGGCCCAGCACCACCGCCCGCACGCGCTCCGGCGGGGTCTCCTCGAGCGCGCGGAACGGCCGCGGCGGAAAGACGGTTGCCCCGGCCGCAAGCCGTGCGGTCATGAACTCGCCCAGTCGCTGCCCGGCGTCGCTCGCCAGGAATTCGTCGATGACCGGCCGCCAACCCGGCGCGACCGGCCAGCGCTCCGGCTCCCAGCGCAGCAGCCGGTCCGGCGCGCGCTCGCCCAGGTCCAGCTGGGTCTGGTCCAGGGCGCGGTCAGGCACCGAACAGCGCCTCGAGCGCCGCGCCCGGATCGTCCGCGCGCATGAACGCCTCGCCGACCAGGAACGCGTGCACACCGGCATCGCGCATGCGCTGGACATCGGCCGGACCGAGGATGCCGGACTCGGTGACCAGCAGCTTGGCCGGCGGCACCCGCTCCATCAGCGACAGCGTGGTCTCGAGCTTCACCTCGAACGTGCGCAGGTCGCGGTTGTTGATGCCCAGCAGCGGCGTCTTGAGCTTCAGGGCGCGCTCCAGCTCCGCGCCGTCGTGCACTTCGACCAGCACCGCCATGTCGAGGCTGCGGGCAATCGCCTCCAGCTCGGCCATCTGCTCGTCCTGCAGGCAGGCGGCGATCAGCAGGATGCAGTCCGCGCCGACCACCCGCGACTCGTACACCTGGTACGGATCGACAATGAAGTCCTTGCGCAGTACCGGGAGGTCGCAGGAGGCGCGTGCCTGCTTCAGGTAGTCGTTCTGCCCCTGGAAAAACTGGCGGTCGGTCAGCACCGACAGGCAGGCGGCGCCGGCCTCCGCATAGCTCTGCGCGATGTCGGCCGGGATGAAATCGGCGCGCAGCAGGCCCTTGCTGGGGCTGGCCTTCTTGATCTCGGCGATCACGGCGCTGCGGCCGGCCGCGATCCTGCGGCGCAGCGCGCCTTCGAAGTCGCGCGTGAGCACCCGGCTGAGCGCGTCGTCGCGCATGGCCTCCAGCGGCACCCGCTTCTTCGCGGCGGCAACCTCCTGGCGCTTGACCTCGACGATCTGGTTGAGGATGTCGGCCATGGCTCAGGCCGCCAGGGATTGGGAGACGGCGATCAGCTGCTCCAGCTTCGCCTTCGCGGCGCCGGAGGCCAATGCTTCGCGCGCCTTGGCCAGCCCGGCCGGGATGCTGTCGGCGACGTTGGCCGCATACAGCGCCACCGCGGTGTTGAACAGAACGATGTCGCGCGGCGCGCCCGGCTGGTTGTCCAGCACGCCCAGCAGCATCGTGCGCGACTGCTCGGGCGTCTCCACCTTGAGGGACCGGTTGCTCGCCATCGGCAGTCCGAAGTCCTCCGGATGGATCTCGTACTCGTGGATTTCGCCGTTGACCAGTTCGCCGACCATGGTCGCAGCCCCCAGGCTCACCTCGTCCATCCCGTCGCGGCCATAGACCACTACCGCGTGCTCGGCGCCGAGCCGCTGCAGCGCACGCACCTGGATGCCGACCAGGTCGGGGTGGAACACGCCCATCAGGATGTTGGGGGCGCTCGCCGGATTGGTGAGCGGGCCCAGGATGTTGAAGATGGTGCGCACGCCCAGCTCCTTGCGCACCGGCGCCACGTTCTTCATCGCCGGGTGGTGGTTCGGCGCGAACATGAAACCGATGCCGACCTCGGCGATGCAGCGCGCGATGGCGTCGGGCGGCAGGTTGATGTTCAGGCCCAGGCTTTCCAGCACGTCGGCGCTGCCGCTCTTGCTGGAGACGCCACGCCCGCCATGCTTGCTCACCTTGGCGCCCGCCGCCGCCGCGACGAACATCGAGCAGGTGGAGATGTTGAAGGTGTGCGAGCCGTCGCCGCCGGTCCCGACGATGTCGACCAGGTGGGTCTTGTCGGCGACGTTCACCTTGGTCGAGAACTCGCGCATCACCTGGGCGGCGGCCGTGATCTCGCCGATGGTTTCCTTCTTGACGCGCAGCCCCGTGATCAGCGCCGCCATCATCACGGGCGAGAGTTCGCCGCTCATGATCATGCGCACGACCTTCAGCATCTCGTCGTGGAAGATCTCGCGGTGTTCGATGGTGCGCTGCAGCGCTTCCTGCGGCGTGATCGGCATGTCAGCCTCCTGTGGATGGACGTGGTGAATGGTCGGAAACAGCCAGGGCGAGGCCGAAGCCGATGAACATGAGCGCGGCGGCGCGGTCGAGCCAGCGCATGGCATTGCGCACTGCGTCGCGGCGTGCCAGCCAGGCGGCCGCCAGCGCCCAGCCGCTGTTGACGGGGATCGAGTTCAAGGTGAACAGCAGCCCCAGCAGGAGGAAGGCCGTGACCTTGTCCGGCGCATGCGCCGGGATGAACTGCGGCATGAATGCCAGGAAGAACAGCGCCACCTTGGGGTTCAGCACGTTGGTGAGGAAGCCCTCGCGGAACACCGTGCCCGCCCGCGCCGGCAACGCTGCCTGGCGCGGCTCGAGGACGGGCGCGGCCGGCGGCGCCTTGGCCAGCAGGATGCGAACGCCCAGCCACACCAGGTAGGCCGCGCCGGCGAACTTGAGCACCATGAACGCCGGCGCCGAAGCGGCCAGCAACGCGCCCAGGCCCACGGCCGCGGCGACGACGTGCACCAGGCAGCCGGCCGCGATCGCCAGGCCCGCCAGCACGCCGGCCCGCGCGCCGGAACGCAGCGCAGTCGTCACGATGTACAGCACGTCCGGGCCCGGCGTGAGGTTCAGCAACCACCCCGCCAGGACGAACAGCACCAGTTGTTGCCCGTCAGGCATCGCACCCTCAGCGCGCGAAGAACTGCCGGATGGCAGCTGCGGCGCGGTCGACGCCTGCCGTGTCCACATCGAGGTGCGTCACCAGCCGCAGGCGGTACAAGCCGATGGCGAGCACCCCCTGGTCCGCCAGGTGCTTCAGGAGCGCCGCCGAACGGTCGCGCGCGGCGCCGACCAGATCGACGAAGAGCATGTTCGTCTGGGGCGGCTCCACCCGCAGGCCGTCGATGCCCACGAGTGCGTCGGCCAGTCGGCGGGCGAGCGCGTGGTCCTCGGCGAGCCGCTCCACGTGATGGTCCAGCGCGTGGCTGGCGGCGGCCGCCAGCATGCCGGCCTGCCGCATGCCGCCGCCGGCCATCTTGCGGATCCGCCGGGCGCGGGCGATCAGCTCGCGCGAACCGCACAGCGCCGACCCGACCGGCGCGCCCAGCCCCTTGCTGAAACAGACCGACACGCTGTCGAAGCGCTGCGCGATGCGCCGCGCCTGCGCGTACGGATCCCCGCCCGCGGCCTGCGCCACCGCCGCATTGAACAGCCGCGCCCCGTCGAGGTGCGTGGCGAGGCCCAGGCGGCGCGCCAGCGCCGTCGCGTCCTCGATATACGTCATCGGGATCAGTTGGCCGCCCAGCGTGTTTTCCAGGGCCAGCAGGCGGCTGCGGGCGTAGTGCGGGTCGTCGGGCTTGACCGCTGCTTCGATGTCGGCGAGCGCCAGCGTGCCGTCAGGCTGGTGGGCGATCGGCTGCGGCTGCACGCTGCCGAAGACGGCGGCGCCGCCGCCTTCCCAGCGATAGCAGTGCTGCATCTGGCCGACGATGTACTCGTCGCCGCGCTGGCAATGGGCCAGCACCGCGCACAGATTGCTCTGGGTGCCCGTCGGCACGAACAGGGCTGCCTCGAAGCCGAGCATCCCGGCGATCTTCTCCTGCAACGCATTCACGCTCGTGTCGTCGCCGAACACGTCGTCCCCCAGCGGCGCGGCCGCCATGGCGGCGCGCATCGCGGCCGTCGGCCGGGTGACCGTGTCGCTTCGAAGATCCACGAGCGTCGTCATCGCTGCTCCTGCAGGAAGTTGCGCAGCATGGCATGTCCATGCTGCGTGAGGATGGATTCGGGATGGAACTGCACGCCCTCGACCGCCAGCTCGCGATGCCGCACACCCATGATTTCGCCGTCGTCGGTCCAGGCCGTCACGGCCAGGTCGTGCGGGCAGGTGGCGCGCTCGATCGACAGCGAGTGGTAGCGGTTGACGGTGAACTGCCTCGGCAGCCCCTGGAACACGCCTTCGCCGGTGGTGGTGATCACGCTGGTCTTGCCGTGCATCAGTTCGCGGGCGCGGATGATCTTCGCGCCGAACGCGGCGCCGATCGACTGGTGACCGAGGCAGACGCCGAGGATCGGGAGCTTGCCGGCGAAATGCCGGATGGCGGCCACCGAGATCCCCGCTTCGGCGGGGGAGCAGGGACCGGGGGAGATGACCAGCCGGTCGGGGCGGCGCTGCTCGATGCCTTCGACGGTGATCTCGTCGTTGCGGAACACCTCCACCTGGGCGCCCAGCTCGCCGAAGTACTGCACCAGGTTGTAGGTGAAGCTGTCGTAGTTGTCGACCATGAGGAGCTTCATGCGTGGCGGTCGGCTGTTCATTCCAGCCCCTCCTCGACCAGCTCGGAAGCCCGCAGCAGCGCCCGCGCCTTTGCTTCGGTTTCCTTCCATTCCAGCTCGGGCACGGAGTCCGCCACCACCCCCGCCGCCGCCTGCACGTACAGCATCTGGTCCTTCACGATGCCGGTGCGAATCGCGATCGCCACGTCCATGTCGCCGGCATAGCTCAGGTAGCCGCACGCGCCGCCGTACAGGCCGCGCTTGTTCGGTTCGAGCTGGTCGATCAGCTCCATTGCATGCACCTTCGGCGCGCCCGTCAACGTACCCGCCGGGAAAGTGGCCTTCAGCACATCGATGCTGTCCATGCCTTCGTTCAGGATGCCTTCGACATTGCTCACGATGTGCATCACGTGGCTGTAGCGCTCGATCGCGAAGGCTTCGGTCACCTTGACGCTGCCGGTCTTCGCGATGCGGCCGATGTCGTTGCGCGCCAGGTCGATCAGCATCACGTGCTCGGCCCGCTCCTTGGGATCGGCCAGCAGTTCCTGCTCGATCGCCTTGTCGCGCTCCGGGGTCGCGCCGCGCGGCCGCGTTCCGGCCAGCGGACGGATGGTGACCTTGTTGCCGTCCTCGGTCTGCTCCTGGCGCACCAGGATCTCCGGCGACGCGCCCACTACGTGGAAGTCGCCGAAGTGGTAGTAATACATGTACGGGCTGGGGTTCAGCGAGCGCAGCGCGCGGTACAGCGACAGCGGCGACTCGGTGTAGCGCTTCTTGATCCGCTGCCCCACCTGCACCTGCATGAAGTCGCCGGCGGCGATCAGCTCCTTGGCGCGCTCCACTGCCTCCAGGTAGTCGGTCTTGGCGAACTCGCGTTCCGCCGGAAAGCCCTGGGTCTGGCGCACCACCGGCGCGCTGACGGAGTATTTCAGGAGCTCGCGCAGTTCGCGCAGACGCTTCTTTCCGTTGGCGAACGCCTCCGGCTGGCCGGGGTCGGCGTAGACGATCAGGTACAGCTTGCCCGAGAGGTTGTCGATGACCGCCAGCTCTTCGCACTGCAGCAGCAGGATGTCCGGGCAGCCCAAAGTGTCGGGCGGACAGCTGTGTTCCAGCTTCCGCTCGATGTAGCGGACGGTGTCGTAGCCGAAGTAGCCGGCGAGGCCGCCGCAAAAGCGCGGCAACCCCGGGCGCAGCGCCACCTTGAAGCGCTTCTGGTACTCGCCGATGAAATCGAGCGGGTTGCCGTGCGCCGTCTCGACTACCTGCCCGTCGCGCACCACCTCGGTCTTCGCCTCCGGACCGAAACCGCTGGCGCGCAGCAGCGTGCGCGCCGGCAGGCCGATGAAGCTGTAGCGCCCGAAGCGCTCGCCGCCTACGACGGACTCCAGCAGGAAACTGTGCTTGCCCCCGTCCTTGGCGTGCGCCAGCTTCAGGTACAGCGACAGCGGCGTCTCCAGGTCGGCGAAAGCCTCGGCGATCAGCGGGATGCGGTTGTATCCCTGCAGCGCCAGGCTCTTGAATTCGAGTTCGGTGATCAAGGGTGAGCCTCCACAAGCTCGGCGACCGGTGCGGCCGCTGGACGTTCAAATCGATTGCCCCGGGGCGGGGCGCGAAGCACGGCGGGACCGTGCGATCAGAAATGCATCAGCGACGCCAGGGCCAGGCTCCCCGGCTGGAGCGCCCCGTGTCGGCATTTCGGTGGATGGACATGGGCAAAGTGTAGCAAACCACCTTGCCGCACGACCGACCGCCCCGGAAAACCCGCTTGCGGCGCGGCCGCCATCGCCCAAGAATCGAACGATCATTCTTTTTCGACGGAGAAGGCAGATGAACGGAGTCAAACGCTGGCTGGTGGTCGCGGCGCTCGCCGCCGCGCCGGCGGCCTGGGCCGACGTGACGGTGGCCGGCGTGAAATACGAGGACGCGGCGGAACTGGCCGGCACCAGGCTCGCCCTGAACGGCGCCGGCATCCGCACCAAGGTGATCTTCAAGGTCTACACCGCGGGCCTGTACCTGCCGAAGAAGTCCGCCACGGCGGACGAAGTCCTGGCACAGGCCGGCGCCAAGCGCATCAGCCTCACGATGCTGCGCGAGGTCGACGCCGACGAATTCGGCGCCGCCTTCGCCAAAGGGATCGAGGAGAACAACGACGCGGCGACGCTGGCCCGGCTGGCGGGAAGCATCCAGCGCATGAACCGCATCTTCGCCGAACACAAGAAGCTGGCGACCGGCGACAGCATCGCCATCGACTGGGTACCCGGCGCCGGCACGTCGATCCGCGTCAAGGGCGCGGCCCAGGGCGAGCCGATCCGCGAGCCCGAGTTCTACACCGCGCTGCTGCGCATCTGGCTCGGCCCGGCGCCGGCCGATCGCAGCCTCAAGGAAGCGCTCCTGGGCAAGCCGGCGTAGCGGCCTGGCCTGCGGCCCAGGCTCCGCGCGTGGTCTTGCGGCGCGAGCCGCAAGAACCCGGAGCCGCCCGCTGATGACCGCGGGAATATGATGGGCATCATATTGGCGTATGGTGCAACCACCCTCCGCCACGATCGCATGGATCACACCCCCAGCCGCAAGCAGCTCACGCACGATCGGATCGTCGAGACCGCCGCGCGCACCTTGCGCCGCACCGGCTTCGACGGGGTGGGCGTCGCCGACATCATGCACCAGGCCGGGCTCACGCACGGCGGCTTCTACGCGCACTTCGCGTCGCGCGAGGCGCTGCTGGCCGAAGCCCTGGAGCACGCCGGGGGGGAGAGCGCGCAGCGGCTGCAGCGCGCCATCGCGGCCGGCCGGGCGCGGGGCTTGACGCCGTTGCGGGCGCTGGTGGAGGGCTATTTGTCCGAAAGCCACCTGAAGGCCCTGGAGGCCGGCTGTCCGGTCGCGGCGCTGGCTTCCGAGATGTCGCGCCAGCCGGAGGCGGTGCGGCAAGTCGCGGCCGCGCGAATCCAATCCCTGCTAGCCGCCGTCGACGCGGCGCTGCCCGAGGGCTGCGCGCCAGGGACGGCCGCCGCGGTCGCGGGCCAGCTGGTCGGCTCGCTGCAGCTGGCCCGCGCGCTGGGCGACACGGCGCAGGGGCGCCGTCACCTTGCGACCGCGCGCCGTCTGCTGCTCGAGCAGTTCGAAGCTCCGCGCTCCGGCGTGCGCTGACCATGCAGAGCCCACGCCCATGTCGCTCGAACCGAAATATGACGAACGTCATATGGAAAGAGAAGCCGCCGATGCGCCCTGCCCGCTCCCTCCTGCTGCTGGCCGGCGCCGGTCGCGGCTCCGCACTCGCCCCCGCCATCCGGAGGGACTCGTGAGCGCCGCCGCAGCCGCGCGGTCGACGGCAACGCACAGGATGCTGCACGGCCCGGTCCTCGGGACCCTGCTGCGCCTGGCCACGCCGAACGTGGTCGGGCTGTTCGCCGCCACGGTGATGATCGGCTTCGACGGCTACATCGTCGGCCGGCTGGGGCCGCAGGCGCTGGCCGGGGTGGCCGTGGTGCTGCCGCTGGCGATGCTGATGCTGCAGATGTCGGCCGGCGCGTTCGGCGGCAGCACCACCGCCGTCGTGGCCCGGGCGCTCGGTGCGGATGACGCCGCCCTGGCAGGGCGGCTCGCACGCCACGCGCTGCTGGTCGGGCTCGCCGCATCGCTGCCGTTCACCGTGCTGGCGACCGGCCCCTGGCTCTATGCGCTCATGGGGGCGCGCGACGATGCGCTGGAGCAGGCCTCCCGCTACGCGACGGTGCTGTTCGCCGGCGCCGCGGCGGTCTGGACGGCCAGCGTGCTCGGCGGCGTGGCGCGCGGCGCCGGCGACATGCTGGCGGCCTCGCTCACCCAGATCGGCACCACGGTCATGCACCTGATGCTGTGCCCTCTGCTGGTCTTCGGCCTGGGCCCGCTGGCACCGCTCGGGGTCGCCGGCGCGGCCGCCAGCACCGTTGCGTGCAACGCAGTGTCGGCGCTCGCGCTGTTGGCGTGGCTGAGCCGCGGCAGCGGGCCCTTGCGCCTCCTGCGCGGCCCCTGGCAATGGCAGCGGGCCGCCTTCCGCCGGGTCCTGGCCCTGGCGCTGCCGTCCGCCGCGAATCCCTTGCTGAGCAACACTTCGATCGCGCTCACCACGGCCTACGCCGGCAGCTACGGCACGGCGGTGGTTGCCGCCTACGGGATCGCCGCGCGACTGGAATACATCCTGGTGCCGATCGCCTTCGGCATGGGGAGCGCGCTCACGGCCATGGTCGCCACCAATCTAGGCGCGCGCCAGGCAGCGCGCGCCAAGCACGCCACGTGGGCGGGTGCGGTCCTGGTGCTTGGCGTCACGGGCGCAATCGGCGTGGTGGCCGCGCTGTGGCCACAGGCATGGATGGTCATGTTCACCAGCGACAGCGTCGTGCACAGCGCCGGCGTCAGCTACCTGCGCATCGTCGGCGGCTGCTATGGATTCTTCGGCCTGGGGCTGGCGCTGTTCTTCGCCTCCCAGGGCGCGGGCCGCCTGCGCTGGCCGCTGGCCGCCAGCAGCCTGCGCCTGGGCGTGGTGGCGCTGGGCGGCTGGCTGGCAGTCCATGCCACCGGCGGCCCGCCCCAAGCGCTGTACGCGGTCGTGGCGCTGAGCCTCTGCACGCTGGGCCTCACATTGGCCGCAGCCATCCATGCCGCCGACTGGGACGGCGGCGAGCGCTCGTGAGCGCCCGGGCGCGGGCCTCGCGCGGCCGGGCGCAGCTCAGGCGTGGGCAGGCGCCTCGACCGGCGGCGTGCCTTCGTGGAACGCGCCGCGGATCATCTGCCGGAATTCGGGCGTGTCCTCGTGCTGATGCACCGCGACCGCGTGCTGCACTGCCGCTTCCAGCAGTTCCTCGTCGGTGTCGGCGGCGATGGCCACGGTGCAATGCGAGTCGCTCGGCACTTCGCGGCAGTCGATGTACTTGCGCGTCATGAGGACCTCCATGCTCCAGGAGCGAGGACCGGCCCGACCCCACGTCGGGCGCTGGCCATCGTCCAGTATGGTGGCCGAGCCGGTTGGCGCCATCCCCTGTTTTCGGGACAGGAAGGCGAGCGAAGCGGGGAACGGCTCAGGCGCCGGCAAGCCAGCGCGGCAGGTCCGCCAGGGAGTCGACAAAACCGTCGGCCGGCACGTCGCGTACCGGCTCCCCGTGGTTGTAGCCGTAGGTCACCAGCACCACCGGGCATCCGGCCGCGCGCGCCGCCTGCGCGTCGTTGCTGGAATCGCCGATCGCCAGCGTGCGTGACGGCGCCACGCCAAGTGCTTCGCAAGCCTTGACGAGCGGCAGCGGATCGGGCTTCTTGCGCTCGAAGGCGTCGCCGCCGAACACCAGTTCGAAATGGTGCGACAGGCCCTTGGCCTCCAGCAACGGCCTGGCGAACGCCGTGGGCTTGTTGGTGAGGCACACGAGGCGCAGCCCGGCGCCGCGCAGCGCCGCGAGTCCGCCATCCACGCCGGGATAGACCACGGAGTGCCGGCCGTTGATGGCGAGATAGTGCCGCTGGTAGGACTCCCAGGCGGCGCCGAAGGAGCGCTCGCCAGCGCCGGCCTGGGCCAGCACGGAACGGATCAGGTGTTCGGACCCTTTGCCGACCAGGCGGGCGATGGCCGCCGCATGCATGGCGGGCAGCTCGAGCTCCTCGAGCATCCGGTTCAGGGCGAACTCGAAATCGCCGAGCGTGTCGACCATGGTGCCGTCGAGGTCGACGATGGCGGCGTGCAGGTCGTGCGGGATGTGCTGCATCGTGGGGCGCGGGCCAAAGCTGCGCATTCTGGCCCATGAAGCGTCCGCGCCAGAAAAAAGGGCGCCCCAGGCGCCCTCGCGGGTCACGGCTGGCTCAGCGCCGGCTGCCGCCTTCGTCGGCCGGCGGCTCGCACCCGGGTTCGCCCGCCGTCTTCGCCTTCCTTGCCGCGCTCTTGCCCCGCCCCGCCGGCCGCACGGCGGCGCCGGCGCGGCGGACGTCGAACGTGAACGCGTTGGCGAGGGACTTCCTTGGGGCCGGCCGGTCGCTGTCGACTTCTCGCTGGCGCTCCGGGTCCAGCGAGACGAAGCCGCGGTTGGTCGAGCCGGTGTGGGCCCACCAGGCCTGGGCCGCGCCGCTGCGGTGTGGCTGACTGGTCACCATGGCGCTTCTCCTGCAAGGAATGCTGACAGCCCGCCGCGGGCGGCCGGACTGCAATTTGGAGCCCCCCGCCGCCGCGCGTCAAGCGCGAGCGTGGATAACCCCAGGGCCGAGCAGGCGCGTCGGGGATCAGGCCGGCACGGCCTCCAGGTTGCCCCGGCTCCAGTGGCGGTGCCTGGCCAGCTCGGCAACGAATTCCTGCGCCAGTTGGGCGCGGGAGGGCGGGTCGTTGCGACCCAGCACGACGCCGGGCACCGCGGGGCTGCCCTCGCCGGCCCCTATCCCCAGGGTGCGCAGCAGCTGAACGCCTTCGCCGATCACGCCGATCGTCTTGCAGTGGCGGTAGGCTTCCAGCACGAAATGCACGGCGTCGCCGTTGGCCGCCAGCACCTGCGCGCTGGCGCCGCCTGGCACCAGCACGGCGTCGAACATCACCGAGGACACGGTGCAGAACGTGTGGTCCACCGCCAGCTGCTGGCCCGAAGCCGTGGCGACGCTGCCCAGGTTGGCCGCGACGACGCGGCACGTCGCTCCCGCGTCCTGCAGCGCCTGCTGCACCACGCGCAGGGCCCCGACCTCGACGCCGCTCGCGACCAGCACGGCGACGCGACGGGTGGCAATGCCGTTGCCATTGCCTTCCATGCTCAGCGCCGGCGAGGCCTCGACCGGCAGCCGGGCGGCGACGTCGCGAAATCCCGCCCGTCCGGCGGCCGCGCGAGCGTCCGGGCTGAGGCCCAGCGGCTCGGCGACCTTGCGCGCCAGCTTGGCGTCCACGTGGGCGAGGTTGTCGACGACGCGCTGGCGGATCGCCGCCACTTCCACCTTCGACAGCTCGTACTGGAAGGCCGCGACGATGTGGTCCTTCTCGACCGCGCTCTGGCTGTTCCAGAACATGCTGGCCTGGCTGAAGTGGTCGTCGAAGCTGGGGCTGCGCCGGCGGACCTTGGGCGACTCGAACTCGTCGGGCACGCTCTGGAACCCCTGCTGCCCGCCGTCGACGCGCGACTCGGCCCCGCTGGCCAGCGAGTTGGGCTCGTACGAGACCTGCCCCTTGTTCAGCAGCATGCGATGCGCGCCGTCGCGCTGGAAGTTGTGGAAGGGGCACACGCCGCGGTTGATCGGCAGCTCGTGGAAGTTCGGCCCGCCGAGCCGTCCCAGCTGCGCGTCGGTGTACGCGACGAGACGCCCCTGCAACAGCGGGTCGCTGCTGAAATCGATGCCGGGAACCACGTGCCCCGGATTGAAGGCGACCTGCTCGGCTTCGGCGAAATGGTTGTCGGGATTGCGGTTGAGGACCAGCTTGCCCACGGTCAGCACCGGCACCAGTTCCTCGGGCACCAGCTTGGTCGCGTCCAGCAGGTCGAAGCCCAGGGCGGCGGCCTTGGCCTCGTCGATCACCTGCAGCCCCAGTTCCCATTCCGGGAAGTGGCCCTGCGCTATCGCCTCCCACAGGTCGCGCCGGTGGAAGTCGGGGTCGCGCCCGGCGAGCTTCTGCGCCTCGTCCCACAGCAGCGCATGCCTGCCCAGCTTCGGCCGCCAGTGGAACTTGACGAAGTGCGACGCGCCCTTGGCATTGACGAAGCGGAACGTGTGGACCCCGAAGCCTTCCATCATCCGCCAGCTGCGCGGCAGGGCGCGGTCCGACATCAGCCACATCAGCATGTGCGAGCTCTCGGGCATCAGCGACGCGAAGTCCCAGAACGTGTCGTGCGCGCTCGACGCCTGCGGCATGCCATGGTGCGGCTCGGGCTTCCAGGCATGCAGCAGGTCGGGAAACTTCATCGCGTCCTGGATGAAGAACACCGGCACGTTGCTGCCCACCAGGTCGTAATTGCCTTCGCGGGTATAGAACTTCACCGCGAAGCCGCGGACGTCGCGCACGGTGTCGGCCGACCCGCGCGCGCCGCTGGCGGTGGAGAACCGCACGAACACCGGCGTGCGGCTGCCCGCTTCCTGCAGGAAGTCGGCCCGCGTGTATTCGACCAGCGAGCGCGTGAGCTCGAAATAGCCGTGCGCACCGGCGCCGCGCGCGTTCACGACGCGCTCGGGGATGCGTTCGCGCCCGAGATGCAGCAGCTTCTCGCGCAGGATGAAGTCCTCGAGCAGCGTCGGCCCGCGCGCGCCGGCGCGCAGCGAATTGTGGTTGTCGGGGATGACCACGCCCTGGTTCGTGGTCAAAAGGCTCTCCGGTCCCTGGCTGAAGGACTCCAGCTGCTTCTGCTTGGCGGCGAGCGCCTCGCTCGCCTTCGACTTGCGCTGGGTCTCCTGCTTGGACTGTGGCATGCACTGCTCCCTTGGTTGTTCTTCTCGGACTGCTACGCGGCGGCCTGCCGGCACGCGCGCGGATTCGGGGGCGGCATCAGCTCGCGTCCAGGTCGAGCGCGGCCTCGAGCATGCTCGCGAGCGCGGCCAGGGCGATCGCACCGGCGACGCCGGCGGCGCACCAGACCAGCCATTCCGGCATCACGGCGAACAGATCCATCACTTCTCCCTGCCTTGCGAGTGCCGCCAGCTTAGGCAAGCTCATGTGGACTGCCCGTAGTGTCGCGGCGGGGGGCGCTGTGAGGCTGCCGCGCTTTTGCGGGTAGGACGGCTCCCACAGCGCGGTGCGGCCGCGACCGGCCTGTTCCTACACCGGTGGCACGGCACGTCCTACCGCCGGCCGCGCTCGCACGACCGACGATCGCGGCATCAGCACATGAAAGACAGCCATGCACAACCGCAACGCCGGTGGAGGCGATGAATACGGACCGCAAACGCGGCCCGAAGCGCGCGAAGCGCAGGGCGACACGCGGGCGGCGCAGGGGCCGGTCCAGCAGCCGCGGCCGCGCATGCCCCACGAGCGCGACGAGTCGGTCGACAGCCAGGCTGCGGCCGAGCCGTCGGGCCGACGAATGGGGCAGATGGCGCACGACGACGTCGAGCGCGGACTGGTCGACACCGACAAGGGACCGGTGATCGACCAGGCCTACGAGAAGGCCCGCAAGACCTCGGACAACCCGGACACGAAGTTCAGGGGCTGAGTGCGGCCCGCATCGCGGCGACGACGCGCGCGTAATCCGGCTGGCCGAAGATGGCGCTGCCGGCCACGAAGGTGTCCGCGCCGGCCGCCGCCACGCGGGCGATGTTGTCGACCTTGATCCCGCCGTCGACCTCCAGCCGGATGTCTTTCCCGCACGCCTCGATGCGCCGGCGCGCCTGCTCGATCTTGCGCAGCGCGGAGTCGATGAAGCCCTGCCCGCCGAAGCCGGGGTTGACGCTCATGATCAGGACGAGGTCGATCTCGTCGATCATCCAGTCGAGCACGTCGAGCGGCGTCGCCGGGTTGAAGACGAGGCCGGCCTTGCAGCCGGCCGCCTTGATCGCCTGCACGCTGCGATGCACGTGGCCCGATGCCTCGGGGTGGAAGCTGATGTAGTCGGCGCCGGCCTGGGCGAACGCCTGCGCGATCGCGTCCACCGGCTGCACCATCAGGTGCACGTCCACCGGCACCGCGGCGCCCTGCGGCGTGACGGCGTGCGGCTTGAGGGCCGCGCAGACCATCGGCCCGAACGTCAGGTTCGGCACGTAATGGTTGTCCATCACGTCGAAGTGGATCCAGTCGGCGCCGGCCGCGATCACGTTGCGCACTTCCTCGCCGAGGCGTGCGAAGTCGGCGGACAGGATGGACGGTGCGATGCGGGCGGGGCTTGTCATGGCGGAATTCTCGCAAATCGGCGAACAGGTACCATCGCCGGGATGGCAAAGTACAGCTTCCGCGTGGCGGTCGAGCCGCAGTTCCTGCCCGAGCAGTCGGTGCCCCGGGAGCGGATCTACAGCTTCGCTTACACGATCACGATCACCAACAACGGCGAGGTGCCGGCGCAGCTGATCTCGCGCCACTGGATCATCGCCGACGCCGACGGCGCCACCGAAGAGGTCAAGGGCCTCGGCGTGGTCGGGCACCAGCCGCTGCTCAAGCCGGGCGAAGCGTTCCAGTACACCAGCGGCTGCCGCCTGCGTACCCCCAGCGGAAGCATGCAGGGCACTTATTTCTGCGTCGCCGAGGACGGCACGCGTTTCGACGTCGAGATCCCGGCGTTCGTGCTCGACGACGGCAGCCGCCGCGTGCTGCACTGATGCAGCGGCGCCGCACCGCGCACCGCTGAGGCCGGGTACAGTCCGGCGCGAGGAGAACCCAAGGGAATGTCCGAACTCATGGCCATCTGGGCCGAATGGCTCAGGCCGTCCGCCGGCCTGCCGACCGTGCAATGGGCACTGCTGCTGGCCGTGGCCGCGGCGGCCGGCCACCTGCTGCAACGCCACACCGGGGTGCCCAAGGTCGTGGGCTATTCCTTCATCGGCGCGCTCGCGGGGCTCACGGGCTTTTCCGGCACCGGCTGGCCACTGCAGGGACTGTCGCTGTTCCTGCTGGAACTCGGCGTCGCCGTCGTCCTGTTCGAGGCCGGCGGGCGCGTCGCGCTGCGCTGGTTCCGCCACAACCCGATGGTGCTGCTGCAGAGCCTGTGCGAGGCGCTGCTGACGGCCTTCGCCGTCACCTACGCGCTGCGCTGGATGGGCGTGCAGTCCACGGTGGCCGAAGCGCTGGGCCTGATCGCCATGGCGGCGTCGCCAGCCGTCCTCAGCCGGGTGGTGATGGACACCGGCGCTTCCGGCCCCGTGACCGAGCGCGCCCTGGTGCTCTCGACCTTGAGCACGCTCTATGCGCTGACGCTCGTCAGCGCCCGCGCCGGGGTGATGCACCGGCCGCAGACCGGCGCCTGGGAAACGCTGTACCCGGTGATGGTGGTGCTGGGCGTTTCGTTCGTCGTCGGTGCCGTGCTGGCGCTGGTGCTGCGGATGGCCTTGCGGGTGATGATCCCGACCAGCGAGAACACGTCCATGCTGCTGATCGCGCTGATCGCCGCCGCCGCCGCGATCGCCGCGCACCTGGGCGGCTCGGCGCCGCTGGCCGCGCTGATCGGCGGCATCATCCTCAAGCAGCTCAACCCGCGGCCCTGGGCCTGGCCGCGCCAGCTCGGCAGTGCCGCGTCGCTGTTGATCACGCTGATGTTCGTGCTCGTCTCGCTGGTGGCGGCGCAGGCGCCGTGGAACCCGGCCGTGGCCGGACTGGTGGGCGCGCTGGTGCTGGTGCGCATCGGCGCCAAGCTCGCCGGCGTGGAGCTCGCCAACTGGGGCAGCGGCACCAACTGGCGCCAGGCCTTCTGGACCGGCTGCGCGATGGCGCCGATGTCGGCCGTGGCGCTGCTGCTCGTGACGCAGTTCCTCGCCTCGTCGCTGACGCTGGGTCCGCGCATCGCCAGCATCGCGCTGCCGGCGATCCTGCTGATGGAAGTGCTGGGAGCCGTGATCGCCACCTTCGCCCTGTACCGCGCCGGCGAGAGCTCGGTTCCCACCCATGTCGGCAGCGCGCCGGCCCGCGGACCGGGAGCACTGCGTGGATAAGCCGGCGGAGTCCGGCCGCGTGGCCGAAGCCGCGAAACTGGAGCCGTTCCAGCACTCGGCGGCCCTGTCGCTGGGCGTCGAGCTCGAGCTGCAGTTGGTCAACACCCACGACTACGACCTGGCGCCGTACTCGGACGAGATGCTGCGGCTCATGGCCGGGCACAAGCTGCCGGGCGCGGTGGTGCCGGAGATGACCTCGAGCATGATCGAGATCTCCACCGGCGTGTGCCAGTCGACGGCGCAGGTGCAGGAGGAGCTCTCCGCGATCCGCGACGCGCTGGTCAAGTCCGCCGACAAGCTCAACATCGCGGTGGTGGGCGGCGGCACGCATCCGTACCAGCAGTGGCACGAGCGGCGCATCTACGACAAGCCGCGCTTTCGCGAGCTGTCGGCGCTGTACGGCTACCTGTCCAAGCAGTTCACGATCTTCGGCCAGCACGTGCACGTGGGCTGTCCCGACGCCGACAGCGCGCTGCTGATGCTGCACCGGATGTCGCGCTACATCCCGCACTTCATCGCGCTGTCCGCGTCCTCGCCGTTCGTGCAGGGCCAGGACACGCAGTTCGATTCGGCGCGCCTGAACTCGGTGTTCGCGTTCCCGATGTCGGGCCGAGCGCCGTTCACGCTGCGCTGGTCGGAGTTCGAGCACTTCTTCGCCAAGACCACCCGCACGGGCGTGGTCAGGAGCATGAAGGACTTCTACTGGGACATCCGCCCCAAGCCTGAATACGGAACGATCGAGATCCGCGTCTTCGACACGCCGCTGACGGTGCGCCGCGCCGTGGCGCTGGCGGCCTTCGTGCAGTGCCTGGCCGCCTGGTTCCTGCACGACCAGCCCTTCGTGCCGGAGGAGGACGACTACATGGTCTATACCTACAACCGCTTCCAGGCCTGCCGCTTCGGGCTGGAGGCGGTGTACGTCGAGCCGACCACCGGCGAGCACCTGCCGCTGCGCGAGCACATCCTGTCGACGCTGGATCGGCTGGCCGTGCACGCGCGCCCGCTGGGCGCCACCAAGCAGCTGCAATACCTGGCCGAGGACGTCGAGAACGCCACCAACGACGCCTGCTGGCTGCGCGACCGGCATGCCCGCGAGCGCCTGCTGGCCGAAGTCGTGCGCCAGGCCGCCCACCGCTTCCGCAGCGAGTGAGCCGCGAGCGACAATGTCGCCGTGGGTGAATTCGAACTGATCGACCGCTATTTCAAGCGCCCGGCGCGGCGCCATCCGCTGGGCGTGGGCGACGACTGCGCGCTGCTGGGGCTCGCGCCCGGCATGCAGCTGGCCGTGTCCTGCGACATGCTGGTGGAAGGCCGCCATTTCCTGGCCACCGTGGACCCGCGCAAGCTGGGCCACAAGTCCCTCGCCGTGAACCTGAGCGACCTGGCCGCGTGCGGCGTCGAGCCGCTGGCGTTCGTGCTGGCCCTGGCGCTGCCGCAGGCGGACGACGCCTGGCTGGAGCCGTTCTCGCGCGGGCTGCTGGCGCTGGCCGACCAGCACGGCTGCGAACTGGTGGGCGGCGACACGACGCGCGGCCCCCTCAACATCTGCGTGACCGTGTTCGGCCAGGTGCCGCCCGGGCAGGCGCTGCTGCGTTCGGGCGCACGCGAAGGCGACGACATCTACGTGAGCGGCACGCTGGGCGATGCCCGGCTGGCGCTCGAGGCGTTCCGCGGCACCGTGTCGCTGTCGGGCGAAGTGTTCGACGCCACGCGCGCGCGCCTGGAGACGCCGACGCCCCGCGTGGCCCTGGGCCTCGCGCTGCGCGGCGTCGCCAGCGCGGCGATCGACGTCAGCGACGGGCTCGCCGGCGACCTCGGCCACATCCTCGATCAGTCGCGGGTGGGCGCGCGGCTGGAGGTGGACCTGTTGCCCGGCCTGATGGCGGCCCCGACCGGCGCCGTCCCGCACGAGCGGCGCCTGGAGTGCGTGCTGGCCGGCGGCGACGATTACGAGCTGCTGTTCACGGCCGCACCGGCGCAGGCCGGCGCCGTGGCGGCGGCGGCCGCGGCGGGCGGCGTGGCGGTCACGCGGATCGGCCGCATCGAAGCCGAGCCGGGACTGCGCATCGTCGATGGCGGCGGGCGGCCGGTGCCGCATCGCTACGCCTCCTTCGACCATTTCGCCTGAACTTCATCGCACTGTCGGCGCCGGTGCCGCGACGGCCGTTGCCAACCCATGACCGTCCTGTCGCACTGCCTGCGCCGCGCCTTGGCCGTGGCCGCCCTCGCCGCGCCGCTGTGGCTGCACGCGGCGCCGTTCGCAGGCGTGGTCACCCATGTGAGCGACGGCGATTCGCTCTGGATCCGCCCGCTGGCGGGCGGCGAGCCAGTCGAGGTCCGGCTGCAAGGCATCGATGCGCCGGAGATCTGCCAGCCGCACGGGCGCGAAGCGCGGGCCGCCCTCGCCGCCCTGGCGCTGCACCGCCAGGTCACGGTGCGCCCGCGCGCGCGCGACCGCTACGACCGTGTGCTGGCGCGAGTGGGCCTCGACGGCCAGGACCTCGGCGGCTGGATGGTCGAACACGGCCATGCCTGGTCCGATGGCTGGCGCGGCAGCGGCGGCCCGTACGCGCGCCAGCAGGCGCAGGCCGCCGGCACGCGGCTGGGCCTGTGGCGCAGCGCCGGCGCGCTGGAGCCGCGCACCTTCCGGAAGCGCCACGGCAGTTGCCACCGGTGACCCGGCGCGCTCGTTACCATGAGGGCCTGTTCACACTATTTTTGACAGATGCGTTGCGAGTCAAAAAGGTCAAGTGCTAGGCGCCGCGGTCGAAATAATTGGGGTCAGATTCCAATTTCGTTCCGGCGCGATGCGCCGGCCTCCAGGCCCGTTCACGGGCCTACGAATTTGGAATCTGACCCCAATTATTTCGACCGCGGCAACAACGCAATTGGCCTTTTTGGCCGCAACCCGGAGGGAACGTGCTGATAACCGCGCCACTCGTTGTTGAACTCCTAGCCAAGGCGTCCAGCCTTGGCGTTGTCGTCCGCCTAGATTGGCGCGGTTCTCAGCACGTTCGCACTGCCAAAAATAGTGTGAACAGGCCCTAGCCCATGCCAAGCCTTTCCGTTCGCGCGCGATGACGACGGCGCCGCTCGCCCCGCCGGTGCGCCCGCCCGTGCTGCGCCCGACCGCCCGGTTCATGTTCGCGCACCCGGCGCACTTCATTGCCCTCGGCTTCGGCTCCGGCCTCTCGCCGGTCGCGCCCGGCACCGTCGGCACGGCCTTCGGCTGGGCCAGCTACCTGCTGCTGCAGGACTGGTTCACCGCCGGCCAGATCGGCATCGTGATCGTCATCTCCACGCTCGTCGGGCTGTGGGCCTGCACCCGGACTGCCGACGACATGCGCGTCATGGACCCGGGGAGCATCGTCTGGGACGAGATCGTCTCGTTCTGGATCGTCCTGTGGCTGGTGATGCCGGCGGGGTTCTGGGCGCAGGCGGCGGCGTTCGTGCTGTTCCGCCTGCTCGACTCGGTCAAACCCGGACCGATCGCCTGGGCCGACAGCCTCTTCCACGGCTTCGGCTGGCGCGCCGGATTCGGCATCTTCTTCGACGACCTGGTCGCCGCCTTCTGCACCTTGCTGCTGATCGCGGGCTGGAGGTTCCTGTGAGCGGCGTCGAGCAACTGGCGGCCCTGTTGCTGGCGCGCGGCTGGATGCTCGCCACCGCGGAAAGCTGCACCGGCGGGCTGATCGCGGCCGCGTGCACCGATCTCGCCGGATCGAGCGCCTGGTTCGACCGCGGCTTCGTCACGTACTCGTATCCCTCCAAGACCGACCTGCTCGACGTCGCGCAGCCGCTGCTGGAGCAGCACGGCGCCGTCAGCGAGCCGGTCGCGCGCGCCATGGTGCTTGGCGCCGTGCGCCATTCGCAGGCGCGGGTGGCGGTTGCCGTGACGGGCATCGCCGGCCCCGCCGGCGCCACCGCGGACAAGCCGGTCGGGACGGTGTGGTTCGCCTATGCGGTGGACGGCGCCGTGGCCAGCGAATGCGTGCACTTCGGCGGCGACCGCGCCGCGGTGCGCGCGGCCACGGTGCGCCACGCGATCGAGGCCCTGGTGTCGAGGTTGCGCGATCAGGCGTCGTGAGCCGGCAGGGTCGCGCCGGCGTGCACGCCCAGCCCGGCCAGGCGCGGCGCCAGGGCCAGCACGGCGGCGTCCTTGCTCAGCAAGGTGCAGGCGTGATGCACCGCCAGGTCGACGAAGCACTGGTCATCCGGATCGCTGCACGTCACCGCGGCCCGCCCGGGCGCCGCGACGCGCTGCGAGCGGGCGTCGAAATGGTCCAGGACCTGCTGCGCCGCGAGCCCGGCGGCCGCGAGGCGCCGCGCCACTGCCGCGTAAGCGAGCACGCGTTCCAGTTCGTCGCGCATCGCGGCGGTCGCGATCCACCTCCACCGTCCGCGCAGCAGCCCGTCGTCCACCGCCGCGGCCGCCGGGTCGCGAAACACCAGCAGGTCCAGCACCACGTTGGTGTCAAGCACCAGGTGCTGCATCGCCGGAGCGGGCCGAACCCTTGATCATGTCGAAGCGGAACAGCCGGCACTCGATCGGGCCGTTCCACATCGGGACCCGGCGCGACTCCTTCAGCCGCATGCGGGTGGGCAGCTTGAAGTCGGGCGTCAGCACCCACGCAGTCCAGCCCGGGTAGTGGCGTTTCCAGTGGGCGGCGAGCTGGCTGAAAAAATCGGCGCCTTCGTCGGCCACCTGCGCCCGCTCGCGCCCGCCCTGGCTGCGGCCGGCGACGCCGGCGGTCTCGATCCGCTCGCCGTAGGGCGGATTGACGAGCATCACGCCCGGCTCGGCCGTGGGCGGCATGCGCTGCAGCGCGTCGCCGCCGCGCAGTTGCACGGCATGTTCCACGCCGGCCCGGGCGGCGTTGCGCTGCGCGAAATCGACCATCCGGAACGCCACGTCGCTGCCGAACACCGGCGCGCCCGGCGCACGCTGCTGGCTGCGCGCCTCTTCCCGCAGCGCGGTCCAGACATGCGCCTGGAACGCGAGCAGCTTCTCGAAGCCGAAGCGGCGCAACTGGCCCGGAGCGATGCGGCACGCCACCTGCGCGGCCTCGATGGCGATGGTGCCGCTGCCGCAGCACGGGTCGTACAGCGGCACCGTCGCGTCCCAGCCGCTGGCCGCGATCATCGCGGCCGCCAGCGTTTCCTTCAGCGGCGCCTCGCCCTTGTCCTCGCGCCAGCCACGCTTGAACAGCGGCTCGCCCGAGGTGTCGATGTACAGCGTGGCCATGTCGCTGGTCAGGTGCGCGTAGAGCCGCACGTCGGGACGGGCCGTGTCGACGTCGGGGCGGACACCGGCCTTGTGGCGGAACCGGTCGGCCACGGCGTCCTTGATCTTCAGGGCCGCGAAGTTCAGGCTCTTGAGCGGACTGTGCTGCGCCGTGACCTCCACCTTGAAGCTCTGGCGCGGCCCGAACCAGATCTCCCACGCGACGGCGCTCGCGGCCTCGTAGAGATCGTTCTCGCCGCGGTACGGCGTGTGCGAGAGCTGCACCAGCACCCGCTGCGCCAGCCGGCTGTGCAGGTTGAGCAGGAGCGCGTCGCGCCAGGACGCGCGCAGCACGACACCGCCGCGGCCGACCAGCAGGTCGTCGCCGGCGAGGCCCGTGAGCCGGTGGACCTCGTCGGCCAGGAAACCCTCGACGCCGGCCGCGCAAGGCAGGAACAGTTGCAGTTGGTTCATGGAAGCAGCGAGCCTACAACGCCCGGCGCAGGCTGGCCGGCGCGATCCGCAGCGCCTCGCGGTATTTCGCGACGGTACGGCGCGCGCATTCGATGCCCTGCTCCTTGAGCATGTCGGAAATCTGGCTGTCCGACAGCGGTTTCCTGAGGTTCTCGGCGGCGACGAACTGCCGGATCAGCGCCCGCACCGCGGTGCTCGACGCATTGCCGCCGGTCTCGGTGCCCAGGGCCGAGCCGAAGAAGTACTTGAGCTCGAAGGTGCCGTACGGCGTGGCCATGTACTTCGCCGTCGTCACCCGGCTGATGGTCGACTCGTGCAGGCCCAGCTCGTCGGCGATCTCGCGCAGCACCAGCGGGCGCATCGCCAGCTCGCCGTGCACGAAGAAGTTCTTCTGGCGCTCGACGATCGCCGTCGCCACCCGCAGGATGGTGTCGAATCGCTGCTGGATGTTCTTGATGAACCAGCGCGCCTCCTGCAGCCGCTGCTGCAGCGCCTGGTGGCCCTCGCCGCGGTGGCTGCGCAGCGCTGTGGCGTAGACCTCCTGCACCCGCAGCCGCGGCAGCACGTCCGGATTGAGTTGCACCCGGAACCGCGGCTGCCCGCCGCGGCCGACCTGCGTCACCAGCACGTCCGGCACGACGATGTTGCGGTCCGTGTTGCCGAACCGCCGCCCCGGCTTGGGCTCGAGGCGCACGATCAGCGCCATCGCGGCCTTGATGTCCGCTTCGGCCGCGCCGCACAGCTGCACCAGGCGCTTGACGTCGCGGCGCGCCAGCAGCTCCATCGGCTGGGCACAGATGCGCAGCGCCGTGGAGCAGGCGGTCCCGCCGGCGCCGGCCGCGCGCATCGCCTGCAGCTGCAGCGTGAGGCATTCGGCAAGCGTGCGTGCCCCGACCCCGGCCGGCTCGAGGCTCTGCAGCAGGCGCATCGCGACGGTGAAACGGTGCACCAGTTCCTCGCGCTGCTCCAGGTCGGGGCCGGCGAGCTCCTCCGCCAACGCCTCCAGCGGGTCGTCGAGGTACCCGTCCTCATTGAGGGAGCCGATCAGGAACTCCAGGGCGCAGCGGTCCTCGTGCGACAGCCGCAGCGACGCGGCCTGCCGCAGCAGGTGCGACTGCAGCGTCTCGTCGCCCGACGCCAGCTCGGTCGCGTCCATGTCCTCGTCGCCGGCGGCGTTGCCCGTGCGCGGCGTGGCGTCGCCACCCCATTCGCCGTCGTCGGCCACCATGTCGGTGGCGCCGTCGCCGTCCCAGTCGGGGGCGTCGGACTCCGCCGGCGAGATGGTCTCGCGTTCCGCCGAGCCGCCGTCGTCGGCCGCGCCGCCGTCATCGGGCCCCGCGTCACGGTCAGCGTCGCGCGGCGCGGTCTCCACCGCCGGCGGCCCGGCCTCTTCGCGCGGCGGCTCTTCCTGGTTCAGCTCGAGGAACGGGTTCTCGTCGAGCATCTGCTCGACCTCCTGCGCCAGTTCGAGCGTGGAAAGCTGCAGCAGCCGGATCGACTGCTGCAGTTGCGGCGTGAGCGCCAGGTGCTGCGAAACCCGCAGCGACAGGCCCTGCTTCATGGCAGGAACGCAGCCGGACCGCACGCGGGCCGGCAGGTAGCGATGCCAGGCGCGATCATGGTCACATGCGGAAGTGCTCGCCGAGGTAGACCCGGCGCACGTCGGCGTTGTTGACGATCTCGGACGGCGTGCCCTGCGCCAGGACCTCGCCTTCGCTGATGATGTAGGCGTGGTCGCAGATGCCCAGCGTCTCGCGCACGTTGTGGTCGGTGATCAGCACGCCGATGCCGCGCGACTTGAGGAAGCCGATGATCCGCTGGATCTCGATCACGGCGATCGGGTCGATGCCGGCGAACGGCTCGTCCAGCAGGATGAAGCGCGGCTGCGTCGCCAGCGCGCGCGCGATCTCAACGCGCCGCCGTTCGCCGCCCGAAAGCGCCAGCGCCGGCGAGTCGCGCAAGTGGTCCACCCGCAGGTCCTGCAGCAACGCCGTCAGGCGCTTGTCGATCTCGGCGCGGGGCAGGGGCCGGCCGTCGCCGTCGCGCTGCAGTTCCAGCACCGCGCGCACGTTGTCCTCGACGTCGAGCTTGCGGAAGATCGACGCCTCCTGCGGCAGGTAGGACAGGCCCAGCCGCGAGCGGCGGTGGATCGGCATGTGCTCCACGGAGCGGCCGTCGATCGAGATCTCGCCGGCGTCGGCGCGCACCAGCCCGACGATCATGTAGAAGGACGTCGTCTTGCCCGCGCCGTTGGGGCCCAGCAGGCCCACGACCTCGCCCTTGGCGACGTCGAGCGACACGTCCTTGACCACCCGCCGGCTGCCGTAGGTCTTCTGCAGGTGGCGCACCTCCAGGCGGCTGGCCGCGGCCGTGGCCGGCGCCGCCGGACGCGCCGCCGCCGGCAGCACCTGCATCACTTCTTCCCCCCGTCCAGGGTGGTGCTGGGGCGCAAGCGCGCCGGCGGCGCCGGGGGCGCGGACGGCGCCGAAGCGCCGGCACGCGGCGCCAGCACGGCTCGCACCCGGCCACCGGCCGCCGCGCTGGCCGGACCGCCGTCGACGGAGAAGGTGTCGTTGCCGTTGTCGTAGGTGATCAGGCTGCCGACCATCTCGTCGCTGAGGGTCGGGCCGCGGTACCGGCGCAGTTCCGCGCGCTTGATGAACTTCACCCGGTCGGCCTTGCCGTCGTACTCGATGGTCTCGGCCTCGCCTTCGATGAACTCGTCGACGCCTTCGCGCTTCTGCCGGTAGAACGCGAGCTTGCCCGGTTCGGCCGTGACCAGGCCGTGCTGGTAGCCCTCGGCGTCCTGCCGCACGTCGACCCGGGCGCCGCGGATGACGATCGTGCCCTTGGTGATGACCACGCGGCCGGTGAACACGCTGGCCTGCTTCAGGTCGTCGTAGCGCAGCGCGTCGGCCTCGACGTTCATCGGCTTGTTGCGGTCGGCCCGCTCGGCGTGGGCGGCGCTGCCGCCGAACGCCAGGGCCGCCGCCAGCAGCAGGGCGAGAACGGACGGCGGATGGGTTGGTGTCGGCACAGGCAGGTTCCCGATGCGCGCCAGGGCACGCGAAGGCATGAATCTTGCTGTCATTGTACCCAGCGACGGCACCGCCGGTGCCCGCGCGGCGCGAAAATCCGACGGCGCGGGCAGCGCGCCTCAGCGGGTCTTGCGGGCGTCGGCGACCAGCCAGTCGGTCACCTGCAGCAGGCGATCCATGCTGCCGGCGAGCGTGCCGTCGGTGTACCAGCGACCGGCGACGCCGATCGACGGCACGCCCTGCACCTTGTAGGCGTTCTGCAATTGGGTCGCGCGGCGCACCTTGCTCGCGACCGAGAACGAGTTGTACAGCTCCTTGAACTGCGCGGCGTCGAGCCCCTGCTTGCCGGCCCAGGCGAGGATCAGGTCCTCGCGATTGACCGCCTGGTGCTCCATGTGGACGGCGTGGTAGACCTTCGGATGCAGTTGGTCGACCTTTCCGAGCGCTTCGAGCGTGTAGTACAGCCGCTGGTGTGGCACGAAATCGTCGCGGAACGCCACCGGCACCCGCTTGACGACGACGTCGGCGGCCTGCCGCTTCACCCAGGGCTCGAAGCGCGGCTCGAAAGCGTTGCAGTGGGGACAGCCGTACCAGAAGAACTCCAGCACTTCGACCTTGCCTTGCGAGGCGTCCACCGGCACGCGCTTGTCGAGCGTGATGTAGTCGATGCCTTCCTGCGGCTGCTTCGCCTGTGCCAGCGCGGCAACCGGCACCCCGGCGGCGGCACTCGCCAGCACGCCGCCCACGGCCGCGGAAAAGTCGCGTCGATTCATCGCATTCACTCCTTGCAGAACATCTCTGAGGCGGGGCCGGCCGGAAGGTTCCGGCAGCGGACCGTGCCGCGCCTTCAGCGCTGCACCCGCACCAGCGCGGTCTCGAAGCCGCCGGCCTCGATCCGTTCCTTCTGGCGGTCGGCGTCTTCCTTGCGGTCGAACGGACCGACCCGCACCCGGAACACCTGGCGCCCGGACTGCTCGCGCTCCGTCACCTTCGCGTCGACGCCCATGAGCGAAAGCTTGGCGCGCTGGGCCTCGGCGTCCTCGGGCGTGCGGAACGCGCCGGCCTGCACGAAGTAGAAGAAGGGATCGACGTTGGCGCCGGCGCCAGCGCGGGCCGCGGCGAAATCCCCCAGGGGATCAGCCGCGCGGCCCTTCGCCGCGCCCGCCGGGTCGGGAGCGGGGATGGTAGCGACCGGCGCCGCGGGTGCGGGCGCGCCCGAGGCCGCAACCGCGCCGGCGGGCGCCGCAGGCAGCGGCTTGGCCGGGTTCTTGCCGTACAAGGGCGCGTTCGGGTCCCAGTCGCGGTTCTTGCGCGTCTCGGCCGCATCCTGCTCCGCCGAGCGGTAGGTGGCCTTGTTCAGGAAGGGCACCGGCACCTTCGTGACGTACACGGCGACCGCCAGGGCCACGCCCAGGCCGATCACCATGCCGATGATGATGCCCACGATCATGGAGCCGCGCTGACTGTTCTTCACTGCTGGAATTCCTGCCCTGCAAGGGCTTTACATTTTGCTGGGCGCACCGACGCCGAGCACCGCCAGGCCATTGTGCAATACCTGCGCGCAGGCCGCGACCAGCGCCAGCCTGGCCCGGCGCAGCCGCTCGTCGTCGACGAGGATGCGCTCGGCATCATAGTAACTGTGGTACGTCGCAGCCAGCTCGCGCAGGTAGAACGTGACGTCGTGCGGCGCGAAGTCCGCGGCCGCCCCGGCGAGCATCTCGGGATAGCGCGCCAGCTGCAGCATCAGTGCCTGCGCCTGCGGGCTTTCCAGCACGCCGAGGTCGGCATCCTTCAGCTCGCCCGCGTCGCCGCCCCAGGCCGCCAGCACCGAACAGATCCGGGCGTGCGCGTACTGGACGTAGTAGACCGGGTTGTCGTTGTTCTGGGCCAGCGCCAGGTCGATGTCGAACACGTATTCGGTGTCCGGCTTGCGCGAGAGCAGGAAGAATCGCACCGCGTCCTTGCTGGTCCACTCGACCAGGTCGCGCAAGGTCACGTAACTGCCGGCGCGCTTGGAGATCTTGACTTCCTCGCCGCCGCGCATCACGCGCACCATGGTGTGCAGGACGTAGTCGGGATAGCCCGGTGGAATGCCGGCGTCCAGCGCCTGAAGCCCGGCGCGCACCCGGGCGATGGTGCCGTGGTGGTCGGTACCCTGGATGTTGACGACCTTGGTGAAACCGCGCTCCCACTTGGTGACGTGGTAGGCGACGTCGGGCACGAAATAGGTGTAGGTGCCGTCGCCCTTGCGCATGACGCGGTCCTTGTCGTCGCCGTACTCGGTGGTCTTGAGCCACAGGGCGCCGTCGTGCTCGTAGGTCCTGCCGGCGTCGCGCAGTTTCTGCACCACGGCATCGACCTTGCCGCTGGTGTACAGGCTCGACTCCAGGTAGTAGTGGTCGAACCGCACGTCGAAGGCGCGCAGGTCCAGGTCCTGCTCGTGGCGCAGGTAGGCCACCGCGAACAGGCGCATCCCGTCCAGATCCTCCACGTCGCCCGAGGCGGTGAACTCGCGGTCGTCCGAGCGCACCGTCCGGCGCGCCATGAAGTCGGCCGCGATCTCGGCGATGTATTCGCCGTTGTAGGCCGCTTCGGGCCACTGCGCATCGCCCGGCTTGAAGCCGCGTGCCCGCAGCTGCACGCTGGTGGCCAGCGTGGCGATCTGCACGCCGGCGTCGTTGTAATAGAACTCGCGGTGCACGTCCCAGCCCTGGCTGGCGTACAGGTTGCAGATCGCGTCGCCCAGCGCCGCTTGGCGGCCATGCCCCACGTGCAAGGGGCCGGTCGGGTTGGCCGACACGAATTCGACCATCATGCGCTGGCCGTTGGCGGCGCGCCGTCCGAAGCCGGCGCCGGCGGCCAGCACCTCGCGCACGACCTGCTGCTTGGCGGCGGGCTTGAGCCGGATGTTCAGGAAGCCGGGGCCGGCGATCTCGATCGCCTCGACCCACTGCGCGTAAGGCGCGGACTGCAGCAGCGCGCCGCGCAGCTCCTCGGCCACCTGCCGCGGATTGCGTTTGAGCGGCTTGGCCAGCTGCATGGCCGCGGTGCAGGCGAAGTCGCCGTGCGCAGCGACCTTGGGCGATTCGAAGACGGCCCTGTCGGCGGCGCCCGGTGAGAGTTTCTCCAGCTCCGCCGCGAGGCTGCGGAGCAGATCTTGTTTGACAAGGAGCATCGGCGGATTTTACGGGGCGGGCCACGCAGCCCGCGCCGGGCCGCCTGGCAGGCACTGTATGCTGGGGGCCCCTGCAGATCTCATCAATCCTTCCAAGGAGATGGCATGAAGAAGCTGATTTCCCTCGTGTCTTTGGGCCTGGCCCTGTCCGCGGGCGGCGCCTACGCTGCCAGCCATGCCGGTGCCGCGCCGGCCGCCGACGCCGGCAAGAGCGCCCAGCAGACCAGGATGGCGACCTGCAACAAGGAAGCCGCCGACAAGAAGGGCGACGCGCGCAAGGCCTTCATGAAGGAATGCCTCAGCGCCAAGGGAGAAACCACGCAACAGTCGAAGATGACGACCTGCAACAAGGAAGCCGCAGGCAAGAAGGGCGACGAGCGCAAGAAGTTCATGAGCGAGTGCCTCAAGAAGTCCTGAGCCAGGGCCCGCGCGTTCGGGCCTGAGTGCCCTCAGCCTGGCGCGCCAAAACCGCGCGCCAGGAACGCGCCCGCGATCGGAACCAGCGCGATCAGGTGGGCGGCGAGCATCACCTGGCGGCGGGCCGACCGCACCTGCGCCTCCCCCGGCAGGGCGCCGCTGGCCGCCAGTTCGCGCGCCCAGGCCCGGTACATCCGGGCCGGCTTGATCGCCAGCAGCGCGACGACGATGAACAGCGTGAATTTCAGGTGCACCAGCCAGTTGGCCCAGTACCAGGCGTCGCCCTTCATGCCCCACCAGATGCGTGCCAGGCCCGACAGCAGCACGGCGGCCAGCCCGATGAGGTAGATGGTGTCCACGGTGACCAGGCGCTGCACCACCTTGGCGTTCATCCATTCGCTGCGGCAGATCGCCGTTTCGCTGGTGACGAACACCACCGCGGTCAGGATGGCCAGCAGGTGGATCGAGGCGAGGATGGCTTCGAGGGTCATGGGTGGTCGGCGCCGGCCTGCCAGAAGGCGGGCTGGCCATAGTTGTGCTTGAGGAAGTCGATCCACAGGCGCACCCGCAAGGGCAGGTGCTTGCGCTGCGGAAAGACCGCGTAGATGCCGTTGGGCGGGGCGGCGAACGCCGCCAGGACTTCGGTCAGCCGGCCGGCGGCGATGTCGTGCTCGACCTCCCAGGTGCTGCGCCACGCGATGCCGTAACCGGCCAGGCACCAGTCGTGCAGCACCTGACCGTCGGAGCAGTCGAGCGGGCCACCCGGCTTCAGGTGGATCACCTCGTCGCCTTCGGCCTTGGCGACGCGGAAGGCCCAGCCGCGCGTCTGCGACGCGTCGCTGGACAAGGTGAGGCAGTCGAACTTGACCAGCTCGCTGGGATGCTGCGGCGCGCCGTGCCGCTCCAGGTAGCCCGGCGTCGCCACGCACAGCCGCCGGTTCTCGGCCAGCCGCACGCTGACCAGCGACGAGTCGCGCAGGTCGCCGACGCGCACCGCGCAGTCGTAGCCTTCGGCCGCCAGGTCGATCACCCGGTCGCTCAGGTTCAGCGAGATCGTGACGTCCCGGTGCGCCTCGCGGAACTTCGGCACCAGCGGCGCCACGTGGCGCCGGCCGAAGCCGGCGGGCGCCGTGATACGCAGGTGCCCGCTGGCCTTGACGCCGCCCGCGCTGACGCTGGCTTCGGCATTGGCGATGTCGGCCAGCACCCGCTGGCAGTCCTCGAGGAAGGCGCTGCCCTCGTGAGTGAGGCTGATGCGCCGGGTAGTGCGGACCAGCAGCTTGACGCCGAGCCGCTCTTCCAGCGCGTCCAGGCGCCGGCCCATGATCGCCGGCGCCACGCCCTCGGCCCGGGCGGCCGCCGTCAGGCTGCCGCGCGTCGCGACCGAGACGAAGGACTCCAGCTGTTTGAGTTTGTCCACGAGCCGATTATGCGCACCGGCGTTCGCAATCCTGCCGCTGTCGGGCGGAATTGCATCGCGAGCCACCGGCCGCCCCGGCGGCGCACGCCGCGATCACTCGCCGGCCGCGATCACTCGCAGCGACTGCAGCCGCGCGATCTCCCCGGCGCTGTAACCCGCTTCGCGCAGCAACTCCTGCGTGTGCTCGCCCAGGCGCGGCGGCTGCAGCCGCAGGCCCGGCCGCTCGCCCCCCAGCGTGAACGGAAACAGCGGCACCTTGGTGGCCCGCCCGTCGGGCAGCGTCAGCGGCGCGAGGCCGCCGGTGGCGTTGAGGTGCGGATCGTCGAACAGTTCCTCGGGTCTGGTGATCGGCGCGAACGGGAGCCCGTTCTTCTCGAACACTTCGGTCAGTTCGCCGGCGCTGTGCGAGGCGAGCCGCTCGCGCAGCAGCGGGATCAGCCACTCGCGCGCCCGGACGCGATCGTTGTTGGTCTTCAGGCGCGGGTCGGCAAACAGGTCGGCGTAGCCGAAGGCGTCGCAGAAGATCTTCCACTGGGTGTCGCTCACGGCGGCCAGGAAGATCTGCTCGCCGTCCTTGACGGTGAATACGTCGTAGACCGCCCAGGCCGAGATGCGGCCCGGCATCGGCGCGGCCGGCTGGCCGGTGACGGCGTACTGCATCATGTGCTGTGCCACCAGGAGCACGTTGTTCTCGTAGAGGGCGCTCTGCACTTCCTGGCCGCGGCCGGTCCTCTGGCGCAAGGCGAGCGCGGCCATCGCCCCGATCGCGCCGAACATGCCGCCCATGATGTCGTTGACGCTGGTGCCGGCTCGCAGCGGATCGCCGGGCCGCCCGGTCATGTACGCCAGCCCGCCCATCATCTGCACCACTTCGTCGAGCGCCGTGCGATGGTCGTAAGGCCCCGGCAGGAAACCCTTGTGGCTGACGTAGACCAGCCGCGGATTGAGTTTGGCCAGCGACGCGTAGTCGAGGCCCAGTTTCTTCATGGTCGCCGGCTTGAAGTTTTCGCTCACCACGTCGGCGGTGGCGATCAGGCGCAGCGCCGCCTCGCGGCCTTCGGCCTGCTGCAGGTCCAGCGCGATGCTCTTCTTGTTGCGGTTGAAGAGCGGGAAGAACCCGGCGCCGGATCCCAGCAGCCGGCGCGTCTTGTCGCCGTCGATCGGCTCGACCTTGATCACTTCCGCGCCCAGGTCCGCCAGCACCATGCCGCAGGTCGGGCCCATCACCATGTGGGTGAATTCCACCACCCGGATGCCTTCGTAAGGCAATTGTTTCGTCTCGGACAACCGGGGCTCCTTCCCGTGAATTCCTGTGGCCGGTGGCCGGTGGCTACTCTACCCTTGCCCCTCGCCTCAGCGATTACCACTGCTCAGGTCACAAATCCTTCTCGCCACGGCAGCTGGATCGACCCACAGGTTCCAAATACAGTCGCGGAATGGAAAAACCCCGCGCGGTCCTGTTCGACGCCTATGGGACGCTGTTCGACGTGTACAGCGTCGCCCTGACCGCGGAGCAGCTGTTCCCCGGGCAGGGCAGTGCCTTGAGTGTCCTCTGGCGCGACAAGCAGATCGAATACACGCGGCTGGTCACCGGCAGCGGCGACGGAGAGCACTACCGGCCGTTCTGGGAGTTGACGCGCGCCGGCCTGCGCTACGCGTGCAAGCGGCTCGGGCTCGAGCTGTCGCCCACCGCGCAAGAGCGGCTGATGAACGAGTACCGGCATCTCTCCGCCTTCCCCGAGGACCGCGAGGTGCTGCAGGCGCTCAAGGCCGCCGGCGTGACCACCGGCATCCTGAGCAACGGCGACCCCGACATGCTGGGCGTGGCGGTGCGCAGCGCCGGGCTGGACGGCCTGCTCGACCACGTGCTGAGCGTCGACGCCGTCCGCAAATACAAGACCCATCCCGCGGCGTACGGCCTGGGCCCTGCCGCCACCGGGCTGGCAGCGAAACAGATCGTCTTCGTCAGCAGCAACAGCTGGGACGCGCTGGCCGCGACCTGGTACGGCTACCGCACCTTGTGGGTGAATCGCGCGGGCCTGCCGTTCGAGGAACTCGGCACCCAGCCGACCCGCAGCGGCAGCAGCCTGCGCGACGTGCTGGCTTTTTTCGATTGACCTGATTTTCCCCGGAGAGAGAACCATGACCGACCGCATCACCGTCCACGGCCTGCAAGTGGCGGCCGAACTGCACCGCTTCGTCGAGGAGCAGCTGCTGCCCGGCACCGGCGTCACCAGCACTGCCTTCTGGAAGGGCTTCGACGCGATCGTCGCCGACCTGGCGCCGAAGAACGGCGCCTTGCTGGCCGAGCGCGACCGGCTGCAGGCCGAGATGGATCGCTGGCACAGCGCCAACCCCGGCCCGATCCGCGACATGGCCGCGTACCGCGGTTTCCTCGAGAAGATCGGCTACCTCGTGCCGGCGCCGGCCGGCGCGAAGTCGACGACCTCCAATGTCGACGCCGAACTCGCGCTGCAGGCCGGCCCGCAACTGGTGGTGCCTATCCTGAACGCACGCTATGCCCTGAATGCAGCCAACGCCCGCTGGGGTTCGCTCTACGACGCGCTGTACGGCACCGACGTCATTCCGGAGACCGGCGGCGCCGAAAAGGGCGAAGGCTACAACCCGGGCCGCGGCGCACGAGTGATCGAATACGCCCGCCGCTTCCTCGACGCGTCCGCGCCGCTGGCCGGTGGCTCTCATCACGACGCCGCGGGCTACCGCGTCGAGAGCGGCAAGCTGGTGGTCGCGCAGAAGAACGGCGGGACGGCAGCCCTGAAGGACCCGGCCCGGTTCGCCGGCTACCAGGGCGATGCTGCCAATCCTTCGTCGGTCCTGCTGCGAAACAACGGCATCCACATCGACATCCGCATCGACCGCCGCTCGGCCATCGGCAAGGACGACGCCGCCGGCGTGGCCGACGTGGTGCTGGAAGCGGCGCTGTCGACCATCCTGGACCTCGAGGACTCGATCGCCGCCGTCGACGCGCAGGACAAGACGCTTGCCTACTCCAACTGGCTGGGCATCCTGCGCGGCACCTTGACCGAGCAGGTCACCAAGGGCGGCAGGACCTTCACCCGCGGCCTGAACCCCGACCGCGTCTACACCGCGCCCGACGGCGCCGGCAAGGTGACGCTGCACGGCCGGTCGCTGCTGTTCGTGCGCAACGTCGGCCACCTGATGACCAATCCGGCGATCCTGTGGGGCGGCGGCAAGGAGATCCCGGAAGGGATCATGGACGCGATGATCACGACGGCCATCGCCATGCACGACCTCCAGGGACATGGTGCGAACGGGATCCGCAATTCCCGGACCGGATCGGTCTACATCGTCAAGCCGAAGATGCACGGGCCCAAGGAAGTGGCGTTCGCCTCGGAGCTGTTCTCGCGCGTCGAGGCCGTGCTGGGGCTGCCGGAGAATACCGTCAAGCTGGGCATCATGGACGAGGAGCGCCGCACCAGCGTCAACCTGAAGGCCTGCATCGCCGCCGCCTCGTCGCGCGTCGCATTCATCAACACCGGGTTCCTCGATCGCACCGGCGACGAAATGCACACCGCGATGCTGGCCGGGCCGATGATCCGCAAGGGCGACATGAAGTCGAGCGCCTGGATCCAGGCCTACGAGAAGAACAACGTGCTGGTGGGCCTGGGCTGCGGCCTGCGCGGCCGGGCCCAGATCGGCAAGGGCATGTGGGCCATGCCCGACCTGATGGCCGCGATGATGGAGCAGAAGATCGGCCACCCGAAGGCCGGCGCCAACACGGCATGGGTGCCCTCGCCCACGGCCGCCACCTTGCACGCGCTGCATTACCACCAGGTGAGCGTCGCCCAGGTGCAGCAGGACCTGGAGAAGATCGACGCCGACGGCCAGCGCGAGGAACTGCTCACGGGCCTGCTGACGGTGCCGGTGGTGGCAAAGGCCGAATGGAGCGCCGCCGAGCGCCAGCAGGAGATCGACAACAACGCGCAAGGCATCCTGGGCTATGTCGTGCGCTGGGTCGACCAGGGCGTGGGTTGCTCCAAGGTGCCGGACATCCACAACATCGGCCTGATGGAAGACCGCGCGACGCTGCGCATCTCCAGCCAGCACATCGCCAACTGGCTGCACCACGGCGTCTTGACGAAGGAGCAGGTGATCGAGACCTTCCAGCGGATGGCGGCCGTGGTCGACGCCCAGAACGCGGGCGATCCGTTCTACAAGCCGATGGCCGGCAACTGGGACACGTCGTTCGCCTACCGCGCGGCGCTGGACCTGGTGTTCAAGGGCAAGGAGCAGCCGTCGGGCTACACCGAGCCGCTGCTGCATGCGTGGCGGCTGAAGGTGAAGGCTGCGGCATAACCGCCGAAACCCAACAGCCGGACGCAGAGGCCGCGTTCATGACCGACCCCACCCGCTGCCCCATCTGCGGCCAGCCCAATCGCTGCGCGATGGAGGTGGAGCGCGAGACCGGCCTGAAGCAGGACGCCTGCTGGTGCACGCAGGTCGACTTCGGCGCCGCCCTGCTGGCGCAGGTACCGGCCCCCGCGCAGGGCCAGGCGTGCATCTGCGCCGCCTGTGCGGCCAGGCAGGTCAGCCCGCCGCCCGGCCCTCCAGCCGAGCCTTGAGGAAGCCGCCCGTGCCGTAGCGCGTCACCCGGCTGTAGAAGCGCCCGGTCAGGCGCGTCACCATCTCCGAATACTCCTCGACCAGCCCCGGCAGGATGCTGAAGTTGTCGTAGGTGACGACCACCGCCAGCCGATCCTCCGGCTGCTTCACCACCGGCTCGAGCAAGCGCGTCACGTAGCCTTCGATGGCGGCGATGCCCTCGCGGCTGTCGATGCTCAGCCCCTCGAAGTCGATGAACAGCATCCGGTGCGCCAGGTCCAGCTGGTAGCGGGCCGACAAGGGCTTGGACAGCAGCCGCTCGCGCAATCCCATGGCCGCCTCGCCGAACAGGGCCGAGGACATCAATGGCAGGTCCGGCGCGATGGCCGGCACGAACTCCATGTGGGCGAGCACGTCGCGATCCAAGTCGATGCCGGGCGCGATCTCGATCAGTTCCAGCCCGCCGTCGGCCAGCCGGAACACGCAACGCTCGGTGACGTACAGCACCCGCTGACCGCGCCGCCGCGCTTCGCGCCCGCTGAAGGTGCGGTGCTCCACCTGCCGCACGAACTTGCGCCGGGTCCCTTCGCTCACGATACCCAGTTTGCCGCCTTCGACCAGCACCGAGCGGTGGCCGGCCGTGAAGGTGCCGACGAACACCACCGTCTTGGCGTTCTGGCTGATGTTGATGAAGCCGCCCGCCCCCGCCAGCCGCGTGCCGAAGCGGCTGACGTTGAGGTTGCCCTCGGCATCGGCCTGCGCCAGCCCCAGCACCGCCAGGTCGAGGCCCCCGCCGTCGTAGAAGTCGAACTGGTTGGGCTGGTCGATGATCGCCTGCGGGTTGACGGCGGCGCCGAAGCTCAGCCCGCTGGCCGGGATGCCGCCGATCACGCCGGGCTCGGCCGTGAGCGTGACCAGATCGAACACGCGCTCCTCGGCCGCCACGCCGGCCACTCCCTCGGGCATCCCGATGCCGAGATTCACCACGCTGTTGGCCTTCAGTTCCAGTGCCGCCCGCCGCGCGATCACCTTGCGCTCGTCGAGCGGCAGCGGCGGCAGGCGGTCCAGCGGCAACCGGATCTCGCCCGAATAGGCCGGGTTGTACTGCTCGCTGAAGGTCTGCATGTGGTGCGCCGCATCGGTCGCCACCACCACCGCGTCGACCAGCACGCCGGGGATCTTCACCTGCCGCGGATGCAACGTGCCGCGCTCGGCCACCCGCTCCACCTGCGCGATCACGATGCCGCCGGAATTGCGCGCGGCCATTGCGATGGCCAGCGCCTCCAGCGTCAGCGCCTCGCGTTCCATCGTGAGGTTGCCGTCCGGATCCGCCGTCGTGGCGCGGATGATGCCCACCGAGATCGGGAACGCCTTGTAGAACAGGTACTCGCGCCCGTCGACCTCCATCAGCCGAACGAGCTCCTCGGTGGTGCGCGCATTGACGCGGCCGCCGCCGTGGCGCGGGTCGACGAAGGTGTCCAGGCCGACGTGCGTGAGCGTGCCCGGCTTGCCGGCCGCGATGTCGCGGAACAGATGGGTCAGCACCCCTTGCGGCAGGTTGTAGGCCTCGATCTCGTTGGCGATCGCCAGTTGCTGCAGCGCCGGCACCAGCCCCCAGTGGCCGCCGATCACGCGCTTGACCATGCCGCGATGGCCGAGGTGGTTCAGGCCCCGGTGCTTGCCGTCGCCCTGCCCCGCCGCATAGACCAGTGTCAGGTCGCGCGGCGAGCCGCTGCCGGTGTCGGCCTGGCTCGCCAGGAACCGCGCCTCCAGCGCGACCGCGATTTCCTCGGCGAAGCCGATGCCGACGAAGCCGCCGGTGGCCACGGTGTCGCCGTCGTGGATGAGGCGGACCGCTTCCGCGGCGCTGGCGATCTTGTTGCGCCGGGTGCCCGGCGGCGTGTGCTCGTTCATCTGTGCATGCATGGGGATCCCCGTGGCGCCACTGTTCCCATCATCGTCAACGGCCGCACCGGCGACAAGGCGCGGTGGTCGCGGGCCGGACTGGAGTGGCGCCGGGGCCCCGCGCGCGAGCCGCAGCCGCCACAATAGCCGCATGTGCCAGCTGCTCGGAATGAACTGCAATACGCCGACTGACGTGACCTTCAGCTTCACCGGATTCGCGCAGCGCGGCGGCCGCACCGACCATCACGCCGACGGCTGGGGCATCGCCTTCTTCGAAGGACGCGGCCTGCGCCATTTCGTGGACCACCAGCCGGCCTTCGAGTCCCCCGTCGCGGAGCTGATCCGCCGCTACCCGATCAAGAGCCGCAACGTCATCGCGCACATCCGCAAAGCGACGCAGGGCGAGGTGGCGCTGGAGAACTGCCATCCGTTCGTGCGCGAGCTGTGGGGCCGCTACTGGGTGTTCGCGCACAACGGCAACCTGGAGAACTTCCAGCCGCGGCTGCACGCGAGCTTCCTGCCGGTGGGCGCCACCGACAGCGAGCGGGCATTCTGCTGGCTGATGCAGGAGTTCGCGAAATCGCACGCCGGCGTGCCGAGCGTGGCGGAACTGACGCTCACCTTGCGCGAACTGGTGCCGCGGATCGCCCGCCACGGTCCGTTCAACTTCATGCTCTCCAACGGCGAGGCGCTGTGGACGCACTGCTCCACCCGGCTCTTCCACGTGGAACGCAAGCACCCGTTCGCCCATGCCCAGCTCGCCGACGAAGACCTCAGCATCGACTTCGCCACCATGACCTCGCCGCAGGACCGGGTGGCGGTCGTCGTGACGGCCCCCCTCACCACCAACGAGCAATGGACGGCCATGCAGCCGGGCGAGCTGCGGGTGTTCGTGGACGGGGCTGCCGTCGGTTGAAGCGCGTCAGCGGCTTCCTACCGCCGGCCGGGGCGAAGCGGCCGACACGTGCGCGCGCCGGCGCGCCATGCTGCGGCTCCAGGAGGAACGAGCGAACGTGGCCCAACAGAACCAGGGAAAGCGCAAGCTGCCGTCGCTGCACCCCGACGTCCGGCTGCTCGGCAGCATCGACGAAGCCATGGTGCAGCGGTTTCTCGACCAGTCCGGCGCCGCGCAGGGCGACAAGCCGCTGGTGCTGGAACTGAGCACCATGGGCGGCGACGCGGAGAGCGCCCGCCGGCTGGCGGAGGAGATCGTGTTGCTGCGCCAGGCGCGCGAGGTGTTCTTCCTCGGCAAGACCTACGTCTATTCGGCCGGGATCACGGTGATGGGGGCCGTGCCGTCGACGCACCGCTTCCTCACTCCCGACACCATCCTGCTGGTGCACGAGCGGCGCATGGAGCGCACCGTGCAGATGACCGGCGCGCTGCGCTCGGCGATCGCGGTGGCCCGCGACCTGCTGGCGGAACTGGAGATCGGCCAGGTGCTGGAACGCCGCGGGTTCGAGCAACTGGCGGCGGGCAGCAAGCTGAGCGCCGACGAGTTGCTGCAGCGCGTGCTGGACAAGGACTGGTACCTCACGGCCGAGGAGGCGCTCGAACTGGAGCTGATCGGCGGGATCGTCGGCAACGGCGCCGTTTAGCGCGCGAGCGCCGCCTCCAGCGCGTCGACGAACACCGCGGCGACGTCGAAGCCGGCCTGCTGCGCGATCTCCTGGAAGCAGGTCGGGCTGGTCACGTTCACTTCCGTCAGCCGCTCCCCGATCACGTCCAGGCCCACCAGCAGCAGGCCGCGCGCGGCCAGCACGGGGCCGATGCCATTGGCGATCTCCAGGTCGCGCGCGGACAGCGGCTGCGCGACGCCCTTCCCGCCGGCGGCCAGGTTGCCGCGGATTTCGCTGCCCTGCGGGATGCGCGCGAGACAGTACGGCACCGGCTTGCCGGCTATGACCAGCACGCGCTTGTCGCCCTGGGCGATCTCCGGCAGGAAGCGCTGCACCATGATCGTCGTCGTGCCATGGCGGTTGAGCGTCTCGATGATCGAGCCGAGGTTCAGGCCGTCGGCGCCGACCCGGAAGATGCCCATGCCGCCCATGCCGTCCAGGGGCTTCAGGATGATCTCCTGGTGCTCGGCATGGAAGCGTTTGACCTCGTCGGCGTCGCGCGTGACCAGCGTCGGGCCGGTGAACTGCGCGAACTCCATGATGGCCAGCTTCTCCGGGTGGTCGCGCAGCGCCGCCGGCTTGTTGAAGACGCGCGCGCCTTCGCGCTCCGCCTGCTCCAGCAGGTGCGTGGCGTAGAAGTACTCGCTGTCGAACGGCGGGTCCTTGCGCATCAGCACGGCATCGAACTCGCGCAGGGCCCGCGTGGCGCAGCGCTCCTGCGCGAACCAGTCGTCCAGGGTGCCGGTCAGGGCGATCTCGCGCACCTGGGCATGGACCACGCCGCCCGTGCGCCACGAGAGGTGGCGCGGCTCACAGGCGGCGAGCCGGTGGCCGCGGCGCTGCAGCTCGCGCATCATCGCGAAGGTGGTGTCCTTGTAGGTCTGGAAGGCTTCCAGCGGATCGGCGACGAAGAGGATGTTCATGGATGGCACGGGGAATGTCACCCCCACTGTCGCACAAATCGGGAGAGCCCCTGCGGGCCTCAGCGCTAGTCCCCAGTCCCAGGCCCTGGCCTCTAGATTTCGATCTTCGACCCCAGCTCCACCACGGAGTTGTTCGGCAGGTTGAGGAAGTCCGCCGCGGCGCTCGCGTTGTGGTGCATCTGCGCGAACAGCTTCTCGCGCCACGGCGCCATGCCGCGCCCTATGCTAGGCACCACCGTGTCGCGCGACAGGAAGTAGCTGGTCTTCATGGCGTCCAGCTCGCAGCCGCGGCCGCGGATCTGCTCCAGGGCGCGCGGAACGTCGGGATCGTTCTTGAATCCGTAATGCAGCGTCACCTGCCAGCAGCTGTGGCCCAGGGCCTCGATCTCCACCCGCTTGCTGATGCCGATCCATGGCACCTCGTGGCTGCGCACGGTGACGAACAGGTTCTGCTCGTGCAGCACCTTGTTGTGCTTGAGGTTGTGCAGCATCGCGTTGGGGACCGTCCCCGGCTCCGCTGTCAGGAACACCGCCGTGCCCTCGACCCGCGTGGGCGGGCTCACGAACACCGCTTCGAGGAAGCTCTTGAGGTCGATGGAATCGGCCTTGAGCTTGTCATTCAGCAGCGCGCGGCCCTGCTTCCACGTCATCATCAGCGTGAACATGGCGCCGCCGATCAGGACCGGGAACCAGCCGCCCTGCGGCAGCTTGAGCAGGTTGGACGCCCAGAACGTGAGGTCCACCACGAGGAAGATGCCGGTGGCCGTGATGCACAGCCACAGGGGATAGCGCCAGCCGTAGCGGATCACGAAGAAGGTGAGGATGGTCGTGATCAGCATGTCCGAGGTCACGGCGATGCCGTACGCCGCGGCCAGGTTGCTCGACGACCGGAACATCACCACGGCCATCGCAATGGCGACGAACAGGCCCCAGTTGATGAACGGCAGGTAGATCTGGCCGGTTTCGCGCACGCTGGTGTGGCGCATCTGCAGGCGCGGCAGGTAGCCGAGCTGGATCGCCTGCTTGGTCACGCTGAACGCGCCGGTGATCATCGCCTGCGAGGCGATCACCGTCGCCATGGTGGCGAGGCCCACCAGCGGCAGGACGACCCACTCGGGCGCCATCATGTAGAACGGGTTCTTCACCGCCAGCGGGTCCTTCAGCAGCAGGGCGCCCTGGCCGAAATAATTGATGGTGAGCGCCGGCATCACCACCGTGAACCACGCGATGCGGATCGGCTTCTTGCCGAAGTGGCCCAGGTCGGCGTACAGCGCCTCGGCGCCGGTCACGCACAGGACCACCGCACCGAGGATCACGAACGTGGTCCCCGGGTTGTGGAACATGAATGAAAGCGCGTAATACGGGTTCAGCGCCTTCAGGACCACCGGGTTGCCGACGATGTGCGCGGCGCCGAGCACGGCGATCGCACCGAACCACACCAGCGTGATCGGCCCGAAGAACTGCCCCACGCCCGCCGTGCCGCGCTTCTGCAGCGCGAACAGGCAGAACAGCACCACCAGCGTGAGCGGCACCACGTAGTTGGCGAACTGGGGCGAGAGGACCTCCAGGCCCTCGATGGCGGAGAGCACCGAGATCGCCGGCGTGATGACGCCGTCGCCATAGAACAGGCAGGTGCCGAAGATCCCCACGACGAGCAGCACGCGGCGCAACTGCGGCCTGTCCTTCACCGACGTCGACGCCAGCGCCAGCATCGCGATCAGGCCGCCCTCGCCGTGGTTGTCCGCGCGCAGCACCAGCAGCACGTACTTGATGGAGACGATGACGGTGAGCGTCCAGAAGAAGATCGACAGGATGCCGTACACGTTGCCGGGAGTGAACGGCACGTGACCGGAGCCGAAGACTTCCTTCATCGCGTACAGCACGCTGGTGCCGATGTCGCCGTAGACGACACCGATCGCGCCGAGGGTCAGGGCGGTGAGCGAGGACTTTGAGGTTGCCACTGGGCGGGCCGCCTTGTGGGGCCCCGGGGGGCCGGCGGTTGAACGTCTTTTTTGGGTTGGCTATTGTGCGCCCGCCGTTGCCGGAACGGCCGGGCATGTTGCGGCGCAGCAACGCCGCCCGCAAGGCTTCAGTCGTAGACCTCGGCCTCGGGGTCGGTGGCCTCCAGCTCGTAGCTGGCGGCGAGCATCGCCAGCCGGCCGATCACGCCGTACATGTAGAACCGGTTCGGCGCGCTGGCGCCGGGCTTGGCACCGGGCTGCGGCAGCCGCGTGCTCTCGGCGAACGCGAGGGGCACGTAGTCCGCGCCGGGCGCATTGAGGTTCTCGTCGGTGCCGCGCTCGGCGTGGACCCGGTAGAAGCCGCCGACGACGTAGCGGTCGATCGTGTAGACCACCGGCTCCGCCACGGCGTCCCCGATCCGCTCGTTCGTGAGGACGCCTTCCTGGACGATCACGTCGCGCACCGGCGCCTGCCCGCCCTTGACCGCGGACATCTGGCCGCTGCCCTTGCCGGTCAGCGCCTCGAGCTCCTTGGCGTCGCGCACCGTGCTGATCGCCAGGCCCGACGTCCCGTTGTCCGCCTTGACGACCACGAATGGCTTTTCGCCGATGCCGTATTCCTTGTACTTCTTGCGGATCTTGGCGAGCAGCGCGTCGACGTTGGTCGTGAGGCAGTCCATGCCGGTGCCCTCGGCGAAGTTCACGGCGCCGCACTTGTTGAACATCGGCGTGATCAGCCAGGGATCGATCCCGAGCAGCTTGCCGAAGCGCTTCGCGATCTCTTCGTAGCTCTGGAAATGATTGCTCTTGCGGCGCACCGACCAGCCGGCGTGCAGCGGGGGCAGCAGGTACTGCTCGTGGATGTCCTCCAGGATCCCCGGCACGCCGGAGGACAGGTCATTGTTGAGCAGGATGGTGCAGGGGTCGAAGTTCTTCAGGCCCAGGCGGCGGCGCGTGCGCACCACCGGTTCGATCAACACCGAATCGCCGTCCGGCAGGCTGACGCTGGCCGGCTCGTGCAGCTCGGGGTCGATCGACCCGAAGCGCACGTTCAACCCGGCCATGTAGAAGATCCGCTTGAGCTGGGCCAGATTCGCCAGGTAGAAGGTGTCGCGGGTGTTCTCGGGCACCACCAGCAGGTTCTTGGCTTCCGGGCAGATCTTCTCGATGGCGGCCATCGCCGACTGCACCGCCAGCGGCAGCATGTCCGGCGTCAGGTGGGCCCAGCCGCCGGGGAACAGGTTGGTGTCGACCGGGGCCAGCTTGAACCCGGCATTGCGGATATCGACCGAGCTGTAGAACGGCGGCGTGTGCTCCATCCACTCCAGCCGGAACCAGCGCTCGATGGCGGGCGTGGAATCCAGGATGCGCTGCTCGAGCTCGTTGATTGGCCCCGTCAGGGCGGTGATGAGGTGCGGAACCATGCGGCCTTCTTCGCCTTCTGTTCGGGAAAGTCCCGACGATTGTAGGGAGATGCGGGCTGCCCGACGGCTTGCAACCCACGATTCTTCAGACCGGCGCCGGCCGCGGAGGTTCAGCACGAGCGCGCGGCGAGGCGATCGCCTCCCGCGCTATGAGCGCACTTCGCCCTGGCCCAGCACCACCCATTTCAGCGACGTCAGCCCTTCGATGCCGACCGGTCCGCGGGCATGGAACTTGTCGGTGCTGATGCCGATCTCGGCGCCGAGCCCGTACTCGAATCCGTCGGCGAAGCGGGTGCTCGCATTCACCATCACGCTGGCCGAGTCCACCTCGCGCAGGAACTGCTGGGCATGCACGTGGTCGCGGGTCAGGATCGCGTCCGTGTGGTGGCTGCCGTACCGGTTGATGTGGGCGATCGCTTCGACGACGTCGGCCACCACCTTGACGCTGATCACGGGCGCGAGGTACTCCTCGAACCAGTCCTGCTCGCTCGCCGCCTGCACCTTGGCCGCCGGCACGCCGGCGAGGACCGCCGCCGACTCGGCGTCGCAGCGCATCTCGACGCCCTTGGCAGCGTAGACGGCGCCGATCCGCGGCAGGAACTCCGCGGCCACGCCGCGCGCCACGAGCAGGCCTTCGGTCGCGTTGCACGGGCTGTACTTCTGGGTCTTCGCGTTGTCGGCGACGCGCACGGCCATGTCGATGTCGCACGGATCGTCGACATAGGTGTGGCAATTGCCGTCCAGGTGCTTGATCACCGGCACCCGCGCGTCGCGGCTGATGCGCTCGATCAGGCCCTTGCCACCGCGCGGAATGATCACGTCGACGAACTGCGGCATGGCGATCAGCTGTCCCACCGCCTCGCGGTCGGTCGTCTGCACCAGTTGCACCGCCTCGGCGGGGAGCCCCGCCTGGACCAGCGCCTGCTGCACCAGCCGGGCCAGCGCCTTGTTCGACTCGATGGCCTCCGAACCCCCGCGCAGGATGCAGGCGTTGCCGCTCTTGATCGACAGGCTGGCGGCCTCGATCGTCACGTTGGGCCGGCTCTCGAAGATCATGCCGAAGACGCCGATCGGCACGCGCATCTGGCCGACCCGGATCCCGCTGGGCTGCTGGCGCAGGCCGCTCACCTCGCCCACGATGTCGGCCATCGCGGCGAGCTGCTCGCAGCCCTGGGCCACCGTTTCGATCGTCTTGGGCGTGAGCCGCAGGCGGTCGATCATCGGCTCGGCCAGCCCGGCGGCGGCGGCGCGCTCCAGGTCCCTGGCATTGTCGGCCTGCAGCGGCTGCGCCTGCTCGCGCAGCAGTCCCGCCAGCAGGCGCAGCGCGCGGTTGCGGCTGGCCGCGTCGGCGGCGGCCATGCGGGCCGCCGCCTGCCGGGCCTGCAAGCCCAGCGTCTGCATGTATTCGGCCACGTTGAGGGCGTTCATGCCCCGATTATCCGCTGCCCCCGCGGGCCGTCAGGCCCGGGCCCGCTGGGCCGCGGCGGCGCCGGTCGCGCCGATGCACTCCTGGCACAGCGCGAAGGCCAGCCGGTGCAAGGCCTCCCAGCCCCCGGCCGGCCAGCCGGGCGCCTTGAGGCCCTTGACGATGCCGTCGACCAGGTGGGCCGAGTACAGCAGGTTGTCCAGCGCGGTGGCCGTCAGCCGCGGCAGCACGCGCTCGAACAGGCGCTCCTTCAGCCCCCAGACCCGCTGCTCGCGCAGGGCGACGGGCAACGGCCGGCCGGCCGCCGTGGCCTCCTTGACCCGGCGCAGCGCCCGGATGTCCTCGGCCAGGGTGTAGTGCACCAGCACTTCGGCGACGCCCTCGGCGCGCAGGCCGTCGAGCATGCGCTGCACCCGGGCCGGCTGGCCGCCGAGCACCGCTTCGGACAGCTTGAACACGTCGTAGCGCGCCACGTCGAGCACGGCGCTCTCGACCTGCTCGAAGCCGAGCTCGCCGGGCGGATGCAGCAGCGCGAGCTTCTGGATTTCCTGGTGCGCCGCCAGGAGGTTGCCCTCCACCCGGTCGGCGAAGAACTGCAGGGTGCGCTGGCCTTCGTCGCCACCCGCCACGCGCTGCCCCTGCCGCGCCAGCCGCTGCGCGATCCATTGCGGCAGCGCATGCCGCTCGACGGGGTCAAGCTGGATCGCGACACCGTTGCTTTCGAGGGCGGCGAACCAGGCGCTGCTGCGCGTCATCCGGTCCAGCTTCGGCAGCAGCACCAGGGTCAAGGTGCTGTCGCTGCCGGCCGCGCCTTGCGCGATCTGCTGCAGCGCCGGGCTGCCTTCCTTGCCCGGCTTGCCCGAGGGGATGCGGATCTCCACCAGCTGGCGCTCGGCGAACAGGCTGAGCGAGCCGCCCGCCGCCAGCACTTCGCTCCAGTCGAAGTGGGCGCCGGCCACGGTGTGCACGCTGCGTTCCCCGTAGCCGGCGCTGCGCGCGGCGGCGCGGATCGCGTCCGCCGCCTCCTGGATCAAGAGCGGCTCGTCGCCGTGGAGCGTGTAGAGGGACTTCAGGCCCTTGGCCAGATGCTGGCCGAGCTGGCCCGCGGAAAGCTGCATGCCGGCAGTTTACGACGAGCTGTTCGGCCCTCTTGCGGGGCCGCCCGCCGGCGACTACGCGGGAACGACCGCCTCGATGCGGGTCTTGGCACTCACGAAGGTCGCGTCGAGCGCCAGCTCGCGGCACTTCTGCATCGCCACTTCCTGGAAGGTATCGACGGCCCGGTCGATCAGCTCGCGGGTGATCGTGAGCGGCGGCGCGAAGCGGATCACGGTCTCGTGCGTCTCCTTCGACAGCACGCCGCGCTCGGCCAGCCGTTCGACCAGTTCCCGTGCGCTCGCGTGCGCCGGATCGATGTCGACGCCGGCCCACAGGCCGCGGCCGCGCACGCCGCGGACCAGCGGCGCGGCGGCGTGCATCACGCCGCGCAGGCGCTCGAGCATGTGCTCGCCCAGCGCCGCGCTGCGCGCCACCAGGTCCTCGTCCTCGATCACCAGCAGCGCCTCCAGGCCCACGGCCGCCGCGAGGGCGTTGCCGCCGAAGGTCGATCCATGGCTGCCGGGGTTGAATACGTCCATCACGGCCCGGTCGGCCAGGAACGCGCTCACCGGCAGCACGCCGCCGCCCAGCGCCTTGCCGAGGATCAGCGCGTCCGGTCGGATGCCTTCGTGCTCGAACGCGAACCAGCGGCCGGTGCGGCCCAGGCCGGCCTGCACCTCGTCGTCGATCAGCAGGATGTCGTTGCGCGTGCACCAGTCGCGCAGCTCGCGGAAGAAGCCGTCCGGCGGCAGGATCACCCCAGCCTCGCCCTGGATCGGCTCGATCAGAACGGCGCAAGTGCTGGCCGTCGTCGCAGCCCGCACGCTGGCCATGTCGCCGAAGTCGAAATGCCGGAAGCCGGGCGCGAACGGGCCGAACCCGGCGCGGTAGTCGGCCTCGGTGGAAAAGCCGATGATCGTGCTGGTGCGGCCATGGAAATTGCCGCGCGCCACCAGGATCTGCTGCTCGCCGTCGGCGATGCCCTTCACGAAGTGGCCCCAGCGGCGCGCGCACTTGATCGCCGTTTCCACGGCTTCGGCGCCGGTATTCATCGGCAGGGCGCGGTCGAAGCCCGCGACGGTGCACAGCTTTTCGAGGAACGGACCGAGCGTGGTGCCGTGGTAGGCGCGGGACGTGACGGCCACCTGCTGCAGCTGCCGCTGCACGGCCGCGACCAGGCGCGGGTGCAGGTGCCCATGGCTGACGGCGGAGTACGCGCTCATCATGTCGATGTATTCGCGGCCCTCGACGTCCCAAATCAGACAGTCGCGGGCCCGTGCGACGACCACCGGCACCGGCTGGTAATTGCGCGCGCCGAAGCGTGCTTCCTGGCCGATGAAGGTCTGCGTGGCGGTGGCGGTCGTCGCGTCCATGTCTACTCCTGTTGGCTTGCAGGACAGTCTAGGCCGCGACCCGCTGCGAACGTGGTGAATCTGGAGCCCGCGCGCAGCGGCGGCGGCACAACCGCAGGTATCGCACTTCCGAAACGGCAGTGCTGTAGGACGCCTGTCGAAGGCGCTGCAAGCCGGGATGCCGCGCCGCTGAGGGATGCGCGCGCGGCCGTTCGGGGTCAGTGCCGGCGCGGCGGCCGCGGGACCGGGAAGCCGGCGAACTCGCGGATCGTCTGCAGTTCGATGTTGGTGACGATCTTCTCGATGCCCAGCGCGGGGTCGTCGAGCCACGCGCTGATCAGGCGGTGGTAGTTCTCCAGGTGCGGACAGGCGATGCGCACCAGGTAGTCGTAGCGGCCGCTGATCACGTGGCACGCGACCACCTCCGGCGCGGTCGCCATCTTCTTCTCGAAACGCTGAACCACCGGCTGGCGCTGGTCCTTGAGCGCCACCTCCGCGAACACGCAGATCGGCTCCCCGAGCGCGCGCCGGTCGATCACCGCGCGATAGCCCTCGATGACGCCCTGGGCCTCGAGCTTGCGCACCCGGTTGAGGGTGGCCCGCGCCGAGAGGTTCACCAGTTCGGACAGCGACTGGATGGTGGCGCGGCCGTCGCGCTGCAGTGCATCGAGCAACACGAGGTCGGCGCGATCCAGTTCCATGCGCTAGATGGTCTTCACGGCCGCCAGCCGCCGCATCAGCTGCTGCACGATGTCGGTCTGCATGTCGCGGTACAGCAGGTTCTCCTCGGCTTCCTTGGCCAGCACCGCCGACTCGCTGAAGCTGATGTCGCGCTGCTGGAGCAACTCGGTCTCGGGGATCAGCTCCTTGCCGGCCGGCGTGCGCAGCCGGAACCGCACCCGCGTGCGCAGCTGGAACTCGCGTACCTGCCCGCTCGCGCTCAGGCCCACCACCACCTTCTCGCGCTGGTCGGCCAGCAGGTCGAACACCACCTGGGCGGCCGCCTGGGCCGCGGGGTCGTCGACCACGCGCACGCTGTCGCCCGACGCGATGCTGCGGCGCAGTTCCCTGCCGAGCGCGGAATTCGGCGGCGCCGCCACGTAGATCGAGCTGAAGGCGAACCGCGGGGCCTGCCGCAGCTGGAAGCCACAGCCGGCCAGCGCCGCGGACGCGGCGGCGACGAGCAGCGTGCGCTTGCGGACCATCAGACCACCACGTTCACCAGGCGCCCCGGCACCACGATCACCTTGCGCGGCGTCGCGCCGGCGGCGAACTTGGCGAAGTCGGGGCTGGCCGTCGCGATCCGCTCGATCTCCTCGCGGCTGGCGCCGGCAGGCACCCGCACCGATCCGCGGGTCTTGCCGTTCACTTGCAGCACCAGCTCGATCTCGTCCTGCACCAGTGCCTGCTCGTCGACCTTCGGCCACGGCGCGTCGAGCAGCTCCCCGTGCTCGCGCGTGTAATCCAGCTCGGTCCACAACGACTGGGCGATGTGCGGCGTCACTGGATACAGCACGCGCAGCAGGATGCCGAAGCACTCGCGCACCGCGCCGTCGGCGCCGGCTTCGCCACCGCCCTTGAAGTCCTCCAGGGCGTTCAGCAGCTTCATCGCGCCCGAGACCACGGTGTTGTACTGCATGCGCTGATAGTCGTAGTCCACCTGCTTCAGCACGGTGTGGACTTCGTAGCGCAGCGCCTTGGCCTGCTTGCCCGCCGCTGCATTCGCGCCGGCCGGCTGCGCCGCGACCTTGACGCCGAAGTTCCACAGGCGCCGCAGGAAACGGAACGAGCCTTCCAGCGCGGCGTCGTTCCATTCCAGCGTTGCTTCGGGCGGCGCCGTGAACATGGTGTACAGGCGCGCCGTGTCGGCGCCGTACTTGTCGATCAGGTCCTGCGGATCGACGCCGTTGTTCTTGGACTTGGACATCGTGGTCCAGCCCTCGTACGTCACCGGCAGGCCGTCGGCCCTGGCCGTCGCGGACAGCACGTTGGCGTGCTCGTCGCGCACGATGTCGAGGTCGTGCGCCCAGTAGTACTGCTTGCCGGCCTTGTCCCCGGTGCGCGAGAAGGCCTCGTTGAGCACCATGCCTTGCGTGAGCAGCCGCGTGAACGGCTCGTCGACCTTGACCAGGCCGAGGTCGCGCATCACCTTGGTCCAGAAGCGCGCGTACAGCAGATGCAGGATCGCATGCTCGATGCCGCCGATGTACTGGTCCATCGGCATCCAGTAGTCCGCGCCTTCGGCCACCATCGCCTGGTCGTTCTTCGGATCGCAGTACCGCATGTAGTACCAGGACGAGTCGACGAAGGTGTCCATGGTGTCGGTCTCGCGCCGGGCCGGCTTGCCGCACACCGGACAGGTGCACGCGAGGAAGTCCTCGCGCCTGTTCAGCGGATTGCCGGAGCCGTCCGGCACGCAGTCCTGCGGCAGCACCACCGGCAGGTCCCGCTCCGGGACCGGCACGGCGCCATGCTCGTCGCAGTGGATGATCGGGATCGGTGTGCCCCAGTAGCGCTGGCGGCTGATGCCCCAGTCGCGCAGGCGCCAGGTCGTCTTGAGTTCGCCGAGGCCCTTCTGCTGCAGGTGGTGCGCCACCGCCGCCACGGCGTCCTCGTACGAGAAGCCGCTGAAGATGTCGGAGTTGATGGTGACGCCGCGCTCCTTGTCGGCGTACCAGTCGTTCCAGTGCTTGTAGTCGTAGTGCTCGCCGTCGACGTGCACCACCTGCATGATAGGCAGGTTGTACTTCAGCGCGAACGCGAAGTCGCGCTCGTCGTGGCCGGGGACGCCCATCACGGCGCCGTCGCCGTATCCCATCAGGACGTAATTGCCGACCCAGACGTCGACCGGCTCGCCGGTGACCGGATGGAAGACCACCAGGCCCGTCGGCATGCCTTCCTTCTCGCGCAGCGCCAGTTCGGCCTCGGTCGTGCCGCCCTTCTTGCATTCGTCGATGAAGTTCGCCAGCTTCGCGTTGGTGCGCGCGGCGTGCGCCGCCAGCGGATGCTCAGGCGCCACGGCGACGAAGGTCACGCCCATGATGGTGTCGGCGCGCGTGGTGAACACGTACATGCGCCCGTCGCCGATCAGGCGGCCGTCGAAGTCGCGGATGCCGTGAGTGAACGCGAAGCGCACGCCCTCGCTCTTGCCGATCCAGTTCTCCTGCATCAGCTTGACCCGCTCCGGCCAGCCCGGCAGGCGGTTGCGGACGTGGTCCAGCAGTTCCTCGGCGTAGTCGGTGATCTTGAGGTAGTAGCCGGGGATCTCGCGCTTTTCCACCACCGCGCCGGTGCGCCAGCCCTTGCCGTCGATCACCTGCTCGTTGGCCAGCACCGTCTGGTCGACGGGGTCCCAGTTGACGACCTGGGTCTTGCGGTAGGCGATGCCCTTCTCCAGCATCTTGAGGAACAGCCACTGGTTCCATTTGTAGTAGGACGGATCGCAGGTTGCGATCTCGCGCGACCAGTCGATGGCCAGTCCCATCGCCTGCATCTGCTTCTTCATGTAGGCGATGTTGTCGTACGTCCACTTCGCCGGCGGCACGCCGTTCTTGAGCGCCGCGTTCTCGGCCGGCAGGCCGAACGCGTCCCACCCCATCGGCATCAGCACGTTGTAGCCGTTCATGCGCAGGTAGCGCGTGAGCATGTCGTTGATGGTGTAGTTGCGCACGTGCCCCATGTGCAGCTTGCCGCTGGGATACGGCAGCATGGAGCAGGCATAGAACTTCTTCTTGCCGGCGTCCTCGGTCACGCGGTACGCGTCGGCGGCATTCCACGCCGCCTGCGCCGCGCGCTCGACGTCCGAAGGGGTGTATTTTTCTTGCATAGGAAGGGTGCCGGCGCGATGGGCCGGCCTCTCGTCCGATTCTACGGGCGGCTCACCGGGCGGGCGCGGCGATGCCCGACGGCTCCGCGACGAAGCCGATGCGATTCAGGCCCGCCTGCTGCGCGGCCCCCATCACCTCGACGACGCGGCCATAGGGAATGCTCCGGTCGGCGCGCAGCTGCACCTCGGTATCCGGGTTGCGCCGCGCCGCCTGCGCCAGCCGCTCCGCGAGCTCGCCGGGCGGCAGCGGCCGGTCGTCCAGGAACAGCCCGCCCGACTGGTCGAGCACCACGGTGACGAACGCCGGCGCCTCGTTGGGGGTCGCGGCGTCGGTGCGCGGCAGGTCCAGGCGGATCGAGCTGGCCAGCAGCGGGGCGGTGATGATGAAGATGACCACCAGCACCAGCATCACGTCCACCAGCGGCGTGACGTTGATCTCGCTCATCGGCTGCGGGTCCTGGCGGCGCTCGAGTCGGCCGAAGCTCATGGAGGGGTCTCGACGCCCCCCACCGCGACGGGCGGATGGGTCAGCAGTTCGCGCAGGTCGCGCGCGAAGCCTTCGAGGTCGGCCTCGATGCGGCCGATCAGGCGGCCATAGACGTTGTAGCCGAGCACCGCGGGGATCGCCACCGCGAGCCCGGCGGCCGTCATGATCAGCGCCTCCCCCACCGGCCCGGCGACCTTCTCGATGGTGATCTGGCCCTCCGCGGCGATGGCCGTCAGCGCGTGGTAGATCCCCCAGACGGTGCCGAGCAGCCCGATGAACGGAGCCGTGGCGCCCACCGTCGCCAGCAGCACCTGCCCGAACTGGAGCTTGTCGAGGATGCGGTGCAGCGCGTCGCGCAGCCGGCGCGTGAGCTGCTGGGCGCGGTCCCCGGCCGCCGCCAGGGAGCCCGCCGGCTCGCCCGCCGTCGCGGCGATCAGCGGCAGCACGAGCGACTCGCGGTCGAAGGCGCCGACGGTCTGCCGCGCCTGCTCCAGCGAAGGCGACTGCCAGAAGGCGGCCGTGCTGCGGCCGACGTCACGCGTGGCGCGCCGCAGCAGCCAACCCTTCCAGAAGATCACGACCCAGCTCGCGACCGACATCGCCAGCAGCAAGGCGGCCACGAACCGGGTGACCGCGTCGCCTTGCCCGAACAGTTGCAGCAGGGTCATCGTCTGGTGATCCGAAGGCCCGGCGCGGCGCCGCGTCAGCGCAGCCCGAGGACGTCGAACATGTCGAACAGGCCGCTGCCGCGTCCCGCCAGGAAGCGCACGGCGCGCAGGCTGCCCTGGGCGTAGGTCGCGCGGCTCGACGATTTGTGCGTGATCTCGATGCGCTCGCCGGTGCCGGCGAACAGCACGGTGTGGTCGCCGACGATGTCGCCGCCGCGGATGGTGGCGAAGCCGATGGACGACGGATCTCGTTCGCCGGTGACGCCGTGGCGTTCGTACACCGCGCAGTCCTTCAGGTCGCGGCCGAGCGCCTGCGCGATCACCTCGCCCATCTTCAGCGCCGTGCCTGAGGGCGCGTCCACCTTGTGGCGGTGATGGGCCTCGATCACCTCGATGTCGTAGCCGGTCGCCAGCGCCTGCGCCGCCATGGCCAGCAGCTTGAGCGTGACGTTGACGCCCACGCTCATGTTGGGCGCCATGACGATCGCGATGTCGCGCGCGGCGTCGGCGATCTGCTCCTTCTGCCCCTCGGTGAACCCGGTGGTGCCGATCACCAGCTTGACGCCCAGCTCGCGGCAGGCCCGCAGGTGCTCCATCGTCCCTTCGGGCCGGGTGAAGTCGATCAGCACCTGCGCCCGCGCCAGCGCGGCACGGACGTCGGCGACGACCGCCACGCCGCTGGCGTGGCCGAGGAAGGCGGCGGCGTCGTTGCCCAGCGCGGGACTGGACGGAATGTCGAGGGCGCCGGCCAGCCGGCAGTCGTCGGAGGCGCGCAGCGCCTCGATCAGCATGTGGCCCATGCGGCCGGTGGCGCCGGCGACGGCGACCTGGTGCTGGCGCTCGCGATCAGCCATGGGCGCCTTCAGCGGGTGACCGGCTCGAGCGGGGGGTAACTGGCCGACGCCGGCGCTTCGGCCGGCGCGCTGGCCGCCTTCGCCGGCGGCTGGGCCGCCGGGAACTTCCTGAGCTGCTCCTCGGTCGCCTCCAGCACCGGCACCTTGGCGCCCTTGCGCTTGTTGTCCAGCGTGGCGACGAACTCCGCTTCGGTCGGCATCTCGTCGCCCTCGAAGCGGTCCAGCACGTCGCCCTTGAAGAAGACCGCCAGCCTGCGCACCTGGGACTGCACGCCGTCGCGCTTGATGGTGAAGACGTAGTCCCAGCGGTCGGCGTGGAACACGCTGGTGACCAGCGGCGTGCCGAGGACGTCGCGCACCTGCAGGCGACTCATGCCCGGACGCAGCGCCGACACCTGCTCGCGCGACACGAAATTGCCCTGGACCACCTCGACCTTGTAAGGCGCGATGGATCCAACCACCCGCTGGCTCATCGAGTTCAGGGAGCCGCAGCCGCCGGCCGCGGCCGCGGCCACGAGGGCGAGGCCGATGCGGCAGGCGCGGAAAATGGATGCGGACATGGGAAAAGCCGTAGCGATATGATCGAATGATTGTAGCGGCAGGCCCTGCGCGGCCCCCCTGCGCCACAGCCATGTCCAACATCGACGAACTCAAGAGCACCGGCCTGAAGGCCACCTTGCCGCGGCTGAAGATCCTCGACGTCTTCCGCAAGGGCGGGCAGCGGCACATGACGGCCGAAGACGTCTTCCGGGTGCTGCTGGAAGAACGTTCGGACATCGGCCTGGCCACCGTCTACCGGGTGCTGACGCAGTTCGAGCAGGCCGGCATCCTGAGCCGCAGCCACTTCGAGAGCGGCAAGGCCGTCTACGAGCTCAACGAAGGCACCCACCATGACCACATGGTCTGCCTGGACTGCGGCCGCGTCGAGGAGTTCTACGACGCCGAGATCGAAAAGCGGCAGCACGACGTCGCCCGCACCAAGGGCTTCGCGATCGCCGACCACGCCTTGAGCCTGTACGCCCACTGCACCAAGAATCCCTGCCCGCACCGCGCCGCCGGCCACCCGGTCGAGCCCGGCGAGGCGCCCGGTGCGGCCGACGGCAAGGGCTGAAACGGCGGACGGCGGGTCAGCGCCGGCGCCGGCCGGTCACTTGTCCTGCTCCATCGCGCGGCGGTGCCGCTCGACGAACTCCTGGTAGGTGTCCACGCCGCGCAGCTGCAGGATGGTGTTGCGCACGGCCGCCTCCACCAGCACGGCGATGTTGCGGCCGGCCACCACCTGGATCACCACCTTGCGCACCGGCACGCCCAGCACGTCCTGCGTGAGCGGCTCGTACGGCAGCCGCTCGTACTCGCGCTCCATGGTCTCGCGCCGCACCAAGTGCACGATCAGCTTGAGCCGCATCTTGCGGCGCACGGCAGTCTCGCCGAAGATCCCGCGGATGTCGAGCAGGCCGATGCCGCGCACCTCCAGCAGGTTCTGCAGCAGCTCGGGGCAGCGGCCCTCGATCGTGGTCTGGTTGATACGGTAGAGATCGACGGCATCGTCGGCGACGAGCCCATTGCCGCGCGAGATCAGCTCCAGCCCCAGCTCGCTCTTGCCCAGCCCGGACTCGCCGGTGATCATGACCCCGAGCCCCAGGATGTCCATGAACACGCCGTGCATCGAGGTGCGCTCGGCGAAATGCTTGGACAGGTAGGCACGCAGCACGTCGATCACGAAGGCCGACGGCTCGTGCGTGGAGAACATGGGAATCTGCGCCCGCTCGCACATCGACAGCAGCGCATCCGGCGCCGTCTGGTTGTCGGTGAGCACCAGCACCGGCGGCTCCAGGGTCACGATGCGCGCGATCCGGCGGCCGCAGTCCTCCGCCGTCCCGTTGGTCAGGTAGGCGATCTCGCGGTGGCCGAGGATCTGCACCCGGTAGGGGTGGATGTAATTGAGGTAGCCGACCAGGTCGGCGCCGGATCGCGCGGCCCGCACCGCGACCTCGTCGAAGCGGCGCTCGGAAGCGCCCAGGCCCGCCACCCACTCCCACTTGAGCTGGGCGCGATGATCTTCGAAGAGAACGTCCGCGCTGACGACGGTCGGCTTCACGGCGCTGGTTGGGCGGACTGCCAGGTGGCGATCAGCTGGTGGAGTTCGGCCGCGTCGGTGCAGGCCTTGATCTTCTCCCGCAGCGGCGCATCGCTCAGCAGCTCGGCGATCTCCGAGAGGATCTCCAGGTGCTTCTGCGTCGCCGCCTCCGGCACCAGCAGGAAGATCAGGAGATTGACCGGCTTCTCGTCGGGCGCGTCGAAACCGATCGGCTGCTCCAGCCGGAACAGCGCCGCCATCGGCGCCTTGAGTCCCTTGATCCGCCCGTGCGGGATGGCGACGCCGTGGCCGAGCCCCGTCGAGCCGAGGCGCTCGCGCGCGAACAGGCTGTCGGTGATCAGCGCCCGCGACAGGCCGTGCAGGTTCTCGAACAGCAGGCCGGCCTCCTCGAAAGCGCGCTTCTTGCTGGTCGCGTCGACGTTCACGAGCACTTGGGCGGCGGGCAGGATGGACGCGAGGCGATTCATGGTTTCGGGGGTTTTCCATTATGCACCGCGGGTGCCGGGTGCACCGGCCCCGGCCATGGCCGGCGCCCGGCTCAGCCGTGAACGGGCGAAAAAAAGCCGCCAGCGGCGGCTTGGCTCTGGCGAGGCGGCGCTCAGCTCAGGCGCTTCTGGGTCTCGTGGTGGTGGTCCTGCATCCGGCTCTTGTGCTTCCACACCTGGCGGTCCAGCTTGTCGACCAGTTCGTCCAGCGCGGCGTACAGGTCTTCATGCGAACTCTCGGCGAACATGTCGTTGCCCTTGACGTGAATCTTGCATTCAGCTCGTTGGCGCCTTTCCTTTTCCTTCTGCTTTTCCACCGTCAGCAGCACCTTGATGCCGACGACCTGGTCGAAATGACGAGTGATCCGATCAAGCTTGGTGGTCACGTAATTCCTCAGTGCCGGGGTGACTGCGAGATGGTGACCGCTGATCGTCAGGTTCATGAGTAGCCTCCTTGTTGCGCTCTCTCTGGTTGAACTGCCCGGCCTTGGGGGCCGCGCGCCGGAACCGGTATCTCTCTGTCTCTGGGGTCGACCCACTATGCGCCCCGCCAGGTCGAAAAGCAATCCAATTCCGTGAGGCCTGCAGGCCCACGTGAAACGCTTTGTCGGTCGGCCCGCCGCCGGGTAGGATGTGGAGTTGGAGCAAGGTCGCGGACGCGCAAGGCGCCGGCGCCGAAACCGGTGTTCCAAAAGCAAAGCGGCCCCTCGGGGCCGCTTCCGTCGTCTGCCGCGCCCGGTCAGCGCATGAGCCAGGCCGCAGCCGGATCGGGATGGTTCCAGCCGCCGCGTGCGCGCGGATGAGCCTGCGCGCCAGGGCGCTCGAGATTGGCATGCTCGGTGCGCTCGCTCATGGGCTTGTCGCGCGGCGTGTCCGAGGTGCGGTTCGGGGACTTGGGTTCCTTGTTCATGGTGCTCTCTCCGTGCGATCAGCTGCCGCTGTCGTTGGCGGCGGGTTTCTGGCTCTGGGGTTGCGCGGCGCGCACTGCGTACCGGCTGGGGAACGGCCAGGCGCGGGCCGTACGGCCCCGGGGCGCATCGAAAGTCGATCCCTTGCCGTCGTTCGGGGCCGGCCGGTAGCTCGTAGCGCTTGCGTTCGGTGCGGTCGCCAGCTGGATCATGGAAAACTCCTTGGGTGCCCCACTCCCTGTCCGGGGGCGGGAATGGACAAGAGCAAATTTAGGGGCTGCGCCTCAACCGGTATGTCGGACAGGTCGACGCTCAGCTGTAGGATTTGTCCTGCGCACTCTGTAGGGTTCGCGAAGCCCCCAGCTGCTGAGGCCTGCCGAAAATGGGCGGCATGCCACCTCCAACCCCCGTGCCACCCTCGGGCCTGAAGCCGGCTCGGCTCGCCCGAAGCGAGCGCGTCCTGCTCCTGGTCGACTTCGTCAACCCCCTGGATTTCCCCGGCGGCGAGCACCTGGCGCCGGCCGCCGTGGAAGCCGCGCGGGCCACGGCGGCGCTCAAGCAGCGGCTGGCCGGCCAGGGCGTGCTCACCATCTTCGCCAACGACAACTACGGGGTGTGGCAGTCCGACTTTCACAGCCTCGTCGCCACCTGCCTGGGCATGCAGGGACCCGCCGGCGAGATCGCGCGGCTGCTGTACCCGCAGGCGGACGACCTCACCATCCTCAAGCCGCGCCACTCCGCCTTCTACGCCTCGCCCCTGGAGCTGCTGCTGCGCGAGATGCAGGCGCGTGAACTGGTGATCTGCGGGCTGGCCACCGACATGTGCGTGCAGCTGACAGCCGGCGACGCCTTCCTGCGTGAATACGAGGTCTGGGTGCCGTCCGACTGCACCGCCGCCGAGTCTGCGCAAGCGAAGGCGGCCAGCCTCGCCTACATGGCCGACGTGCTCAAGTGCGACACGGCCGAATCGACGACGGCGCGGCGTGACCGCCCGGCCCGGGAAGCCCGTGCCTGATTTCGGCGCGCTCTTCTCGATCGGCGTGCACCCGCTGGAGCTCGTCGTCCGCGGCACGGTGATGTACTGGTTCCTGTTCCTGCTGTTCCGCTTCGTCCTGCGGCGCGACGTCGGCTCCATCGGCATCGCCGACGTGCTGCTGCTGGTGCTGATCGCGGACGCCGCGCAGAACGCGATGGCGGGCAGCTACGAGTCGATCACCGAAGGCTGTCTTCTGGTCGCCACGATCGCCGGCTGGAACTGGCTGGTGGACTTCGCGACCTGGCGGTTCGCGAGCCTGCGCCGCGTGCTCGAGCCGCAGCCGCTGCCGCTGGTGCGCGACGGTCGGCTGTTGCGCCGCAACATGCGACGCGAGTTCATCACCGTCGAGGAGTTGATGTCCCAGTTGCGCGAACATGGCCTGGACTCGCTGGAACAGGTCAAGGCCGCGACCATGGAGAACGACGGCCAGATCAGCGTGATCCGGCGCGACGGCGCGAGCCCGCCCGTCCCCTCGGCCCGGAAGCACCCCCCGGGCTGAAGCCGGTTCCGCCGGGCATCTTCTTCCCCTACCATTGCGGCCGAGGAGAGCGCGGGCAGCCGCCGGCGCGGGGCATGAGCCTGGAAACCATCATTCACGCGGGCCTGACCCGGCCCGGCCGGCCAACGCACGCGCTCGTCCTGATGGGCGGCGGCGCCCGGACGGCCTACCAGGTCGGCGTGCTGCAGGCCCTGGCCTCGATGCTGCGGCTGCAGAACGGCGCGGCGGGCCGCTTTCCGTTCCAGGTGCTGGTGGGCACGTCGGCGGGAGCACTCAATGCCGCCTACCTGGCAAGCGCCGCGTCGACCGGGCTGCACGCGTTCGACCACCTGGCGCAGTTCTGGCACGGCCTGCGATCGCCCCACGTGTACGACCTGCGCCTGCCGGCCTGGGTGCGCATGAGCCGCGTCGCCGCCGCCCTGGCACTGTGGCGCCGGGCGCAAGGGCATGGCGCCATCCTCGACACCATGCCGCTGGTCGACACCCTGCACCGGAACATTGCGCTGGGGGGCATCGACGAGTCGCTGCAGTCCGGCGCCATCGACGCGGTGGCCGTGACGGCGTCCAGCTACACGACGGGCGTGCACTGGACCTTCTGCCATGCGGCGCGCGACCGCAGCGCGGAGATCTGGAACCGCCCCGGCCGCCGGGCCGAATTCCAGCCCCTCACCATCGAGCACCTGATGGCTTCCAGCGCGATTCCGTTCCTGTTCCCCGCGACGCCGCTGTGGGTCGACGGCCGGCGCGAATACTTCGGCGACGGCTCGATGCGCCAGATCTCGCCGCTGTCGTCGGCGCTGCACCTGGGCGCCCACCGCGTGCTCGTGGTCGGGGTGGGGCAACCACAGCGCTCCGGGTTCGGCGAAGCGAATGCCGGCGGGCCGGCGCGCCAGCCGACGTTCGGCGGCATCGCCGGCCACGCCATGGCCAGCGTGTTCCACGACACCTTGCAGGCGGACGTCGAACAGGCCCAGCGGGTGACCCGGACGCTCCGCCAGCTGCCGCGCGAGGTCGCCGGCGTGCTGCCGTATCGCAGCGTGGAGGTGCTCGCCATCCAGCCGTCGCAATCCCTCGACGCCCTGGCGCAGGGATCGGTCGGCGAGCTGCCCGTGCAGCTGCGGCGTGCGCTACGCGCGCTCGGCGCGTTGCGCGGCGGCGGCGCGATGGCCAGCTACCTGCTGTTCGAGCCGCGCTTCGTGCAGTCGCTGATGCAGCTCGGGGCGCAGGACGCGTACGCGCGCAAGGACGAACTCCTCGCTCATTTCGAGGTCGTCACGGCATAATCCTGCGCCAATGCTCAACGTCTTCACGCTCGCCAACGGCCGGCTCTTCCAGGAGGAGATCGAGTCGCTGGAGGAGCTCTCCAGGTTCCAGCCGATCTGGGTCGACCTGGAGGCGCCGAGCGTCGAGGAAAAGCGCTGGATCAAGCAGTACTTCGGCCTGTCCATCCCCGAGGACGCGATGGACGAGGACATCGAGGAGTCAGCGCGCTTCTACGAGGAAGACAACGGCGAGCTGCACATCCGCAGCGACTTCCTGATCGCCGACGACGAAGAGCCGCGCACCGTCCGCGTCGCCTTCATCCTCAACCTGATGAACGACGCCCTCAAGAGCAAGGGCGTGCTGTTCTCGATCCACGACGAGGACGTGCCGGTGTTCCGGCTGCTGCGGCTGCGGGCGCGGCGGGCGCCCGGGCTGATCGAGGACGCCAGGGAAGTGCTGCTGAAGCTGTTCGACGCCGACGCGGAATATTCCGCCGACGCGCTCGAGGGCATCTACGACGAGCTGGAAAAGGTCAGCCGCCAGGTGCTCGCGGGCGAGGTGACCGACACCCTGGCCGGCGAGGTGCTGGGCGAGATCGCGCGCCAGGAAGACCTGAACGGCCGGATCCGCCGCAACGTCATGGACACGCGGCGGGCCGTCAGCTTCATGATGCGCAGCCGCATGCTCAGCGCCGGCCAGTTCGAGGAGGCGCGCCAGATCCTGCGCGACATCGAGTCGCTGGACAACCACACCGCCTTCCTGTTCGACAAGATCAACTTCCTGATGGACGCGACGGTCGGCTTCATCAACATCAACCAGAACAAGATCATCAAGATCTTCTCGGTGGCCAGCGTGGCGCTGCTGCCGCCGACGCTGGTCGCGAGCCTGTACGGGATGAACTTCCGCCACATGCCCGAGCTGGACCAGGCCTGGGGCTATCCGTTCGCCCTGGTGCTGATGGTCGCGAGCGCGCTGGTGCCGATGTGGTATTTCCGCAAGCGCGGCTGGCTGCGCTGACCCGGATCGCTTGATCTGCGACAACGGCCGGCTTCGCGCCGCGGCCGGCGGGTTCTCTCGTCTCTATAGTGGGACGCACAAGAACGACGGGGCTCACCATGGCTTTGCAAACGACGACGGCCGCACCCTGCGCCCGCCGCACCGAAGTGCTGCGGCGGCTCGCCGCCCTGGCGGCGCTGGCCTCCGCCACAGTCGCCTGGGGTGCCGGTGGCCACCACGCGGTGGACGATGCCGCGATCCTGGACGAAGGCGCCTGCAAGGTGGAAAGCTGGATCGCGCGGGGCGGCGGCGAACGCCTGCTGCACGCCGGGGCCGGCTGCCGCGTCGGCCCGGTCGAACTCTCGGCCGGCGCGGACTACGCCCGCGCAGCCGGCAGCAGCGCCACAGGTTACGGGCTTGCAGCCAAGTGGGCCACCGAGGCGGCGACCGGCGTCAGCCTCGGCGTCGTGCTGGCGCCAGTGTGGCAGGCACGCGTGCGGCCGCGCTACCAGGGCAGCACCGTGCTGGCGCTGGCGACCTGGGCGCCGCGCGACGACCTGTCCCTGCACTTCAACCTCGGCCGGGACTTCCTGCACCGGGCCGGCGACCAGGCGCGCCATGGCGCGTCCGTCGAGTGGACGCCGCAGCCGGACTGGACGCTGGTCCTGGAACGATTCCGGGCCGAGCAGACGCATTTCCTGCGGGCCGGTGCCCGGTGGACTTTCCGCGAGGGCTGGAGCATCGACCTGAGCCGGGCGCAGCGCCTGAGCGGCCCCGGCGCGTCCGACTGGACGCTGGGCGCGACATGGGAATTCCCGCGATGAGGCCAGGCGCGGCGCGGCCCTAGAATCGCCCCACCGACGCACCATGCGGGCGGCATCGCCGCCGCACCTGCTGTCCTGGATCCGCAAGAGACGCCCAGCACGCCCATGACTCACCTGTCGCCGCCACGCCGCTGCCTGCCGCACTTCCTCGCCATGACCGGGCGCGCCGCGCTGCCGCCGCAGTTCCCGGCCCGGGCCGGGTCGCGGCCATGAGCGCCGCCCCCGCAGCAACCCCGGTCATCGGGGTCCTGGGCGGCAGCGGTGTCTACGACATCGCGGGCCTGGCCAACAAGCGCTGGGTCAAGGTCGACTCGCCGTTCGGCGAGCCCTCGGACGAACTGCTGTTCGGCGACCTCGACGGCCAGCGCATGGTGTTTCTGCCACGGCATGGGCGCGGGCACCGGATCGCGCCCCACGAGATCAACTTCCGCGCCAACATCGACGCGCTCAAGCGCAGCGGCGTCACCGACCTGGTCTCGGTCAGCGCCGTGGGGTCGCTGAAGGAGGAACTGCCGCCCGGCACCTTCGTGCTGGTCGACCAGTTCATCGACCGCACCATCGCGCGCCACAAGAGCTTCTTCGGCACCGGGATGGTGGCGCACGTGTCGCTCGCGCATCCGGTGTGCAGGCGGCTGGGCGACCATCTCGAAGCGTCCGCCTCGGCCGCCGGCATCAGGACGGTGCGCGGCGGCACCTACCTGGTCATGGAGGGCCCGCAGTTCTCGACCAAGGCCGAATCCGAGTTGTACCGGTCCTGGGGCTGCGACGTGATCGGCATGACCAACATGCCCGAGGCCAAGCTGGCCCGCGAGGCCGAGATCTGCTACGCCACGGTGGCGATGGTGACGGACTTCGACTGCTGGCATCCGGGCCACGACGCGGTGACGGTGCAGCAGATCATCCACGTGCTGCTGGCGAACGCCGACAAGGCCCGTTCGCTGCTGCACGACGCGGCGGCGCGCATCGGCGCCGACGGCGCGGCGCCCGCCTGCGGCTGCCGCCACGCGCTGGACCACGCCCTGATCACGGCGCCCGAGGTGCGCGACCCCGCCGTGCTGGCGCGGCTGGATGCCGTGGCCGGTCGCGTGCTGCGGCGATGACGCCGGGCGGCTGACGTGAGCGACGAAGCCGCGCTGCGGCGCGCCATGGTGGAAGCCGCGCGCGAACTGGACGCGCGCGGGTTGAACCGCGGCACCTCGGGCAACGTGGGCGCGCGCTGCGACGACGGCCTGCTGGTGACGCCCTCGGGCGTCCCGGCGCGCGAGCTGACGGCGCAGGCGATCGTGCGGCTGGCCGCGAGCGGCGACGTGATCGGCACCGGCCGCCCCTCCAGCGAATGGCGTTTCCACCGCGACATCCTGCGGGCCAGGCCCGAACTGCACGCGGTGGTGCACGTCCATTCACCGTTCGCGACCACGCTGGCCTGCCTCGGGCTGGACGTGCCGCCGTTCCATTACATGATTGCCGCGGCCGGCGGGGACACGATCCGCTGCGCGCCTTACGCGCTGTTCGGCACCCAGGAGCTGTCCGACCACGCGCTGGCGGCGCTGCAGGACCGCCGCGCCTGCCTGCTGGGCAACCACGGGATGATCGCCGCCGGCGCGGGCCTGGAGCAGGCACTGGCGCTGTGCGTCGAGGTGGAGAGCCTGTGCGAGCAGTACTGGCGCGCCCGACAGATCGGCGAGCCGCGCCATCTCTCCCCGGAGCAGATGGCCGAGGTGATGGAGAAGTTCAAGACCTATGGCCGCCAGGCCGAACCGGAGCCGCGCCAGCCATGACGCCACCTTCAGCAACCCGAGTCGAAACCCTGCGCTGGAGCGCCGGCCGACTGGAGATGATCGACCAGCGCGTGCTGCCGGCGCAGTTGCGCTACCTGAGCTACGACAGCGCCGAGTCGGTGGCGACCGGCATCCGCGACATGGTGGTTCGCGGCGCGCCGGCGATCGGCTGCGCCGCCGCCTATGGCGTGGCACTGGAAGCGCTGCGGCACCGGCATGCCCCGGGCACCGAATTCTCGCGGGCTATGCAACGCGGCTTCGAGGTGCTGGCGGCGAGCCGGCCCACGGCGGTCAACCTGTTCTGGGCCCTCAGGCGCATGCGGTTGCAGTGGGAGTCGCTCGCCGCCTACCCGGCCTCGGCCCAGGCCGACGCGCTGCTGGCGCAGGCCCATGAGATCTTCGCGGAGGACATCCGGACCAACCGCGCCCTGGGCGAGCACGGGGCCGCGCTGCTGGCCGACGGCGCGCGCGTGCTCACGCACTGCAACGCCGGCGCGCTGGCCACCGCCGGCCACGGCACGGCGCTGGGCGTGATCCGGTCGGCCGTCGAGGCCGGCAAGCGCATCTCGGTGATCGCCGACGAGACCCGGCCCTTCCTCCAGGGAGCGCGGCTCACCGCGTGGGAGATGGTGCAGGAAGGCATTCCGGTCACGCTGATCACCGACAACATGGCCGGCTTCATGATGAGCCGCGGCGAGGTCGACGCCGTGGTCGTCGGCACCGACCGGGTCGCCGCCAACGGCGACGTGGCCAACAAGATCGGTACCTACATGGTGGCCGTGCTGGCCAGGCGCCACGGGATTCCGTTCTACGTCGCCTGCCCGATGTCGACGATCGACATGCAGGTGGCCGACGGCGCCGCGATTCCGATCGAGGAGCGCCCGGCGCGGGAAGTCACTGGTTTTCGTGACGACCAGTGGGCGGCGGCGGGGGTGGCGGTGCGCAATCCGTCCTTCGATGTGACGCCGGCCGAGCTGGTGACGGCGCTCGTCACCGAGCGCGGCGTGGTCCACCGGCCGGACCGCGAACGGCTCGAGGCGCTGGCCAGGGGCTGAAAGCCCCGGGCGGGTCCCCGCGCTACTTCGCGTCCCGCAGTTCGCGCCGCAGGATCTTGCCCACCGGCGTCTTCGGCAGGTCGGTCCGGAACTCGACCACCTTGGGCTGCTTGTAGCCGGTGAGGTTGGCCTTGCAGTACTCGCGCACCTTGTCCTCCGTCAGCGCCGGATCCTTCCTGACGATGACGAGCTTCACCGCCTCGCCCGTCTTCTCGTCGGGCACGCCGACCACGGCGCATTCGAGCACGCCGTCGAGCATGGCGACCACCTCCTCCACCTCGTTCGGGTACACGTTGAAGCCGGACACCAGCACCATGTCCTTCTTGCGGTCGACGATCTTGAAGTAGCCGCGCTCGTCCATGGTGCCGATGTCGCCGCTCTTGAAATAGCCGTCCGCCGTCATGACCTTGGCCGTGTCGTCGGGCCGCTGCCAGTAGCCGGCCATCACCTGCGGGCCCTTGATCGCGATCTCGCCCGGCTGGCCGGCCGGCACCTCGTTGCCTGCGTCGTCGATGCACTTCATCCAGGTGGAGGGCAGCGGCACGCCGATGGTCCCGGTGAACTCGGTGCTGGTGGTCGGATTGCAGCTGGCCGAGGGCGAGGTCTCGGACAGGCCGTAGCCTTCGCAGATCGGGCAGCCGGTCTTCTCCAGCCACAGCTTCGCGACGGCGCCTTGCACCGCCATGCCGCCGCCGACGGACACCTTGAGGTTCTTCCAGTCGACCTTGCCGAAATCGGGATGGTGGGCCAGCCCGTTGAATAGCGTGTTGACGGCCGGAAAGCTGTGGAACTTGTGCTTGGCCAGCTCCTTGAGCGTGCCGGCGAGATCGCGCGGGTTCGGGATCAGGATCAGCTTCCCGCCGGTGCGCATGTTCAGCATCATCCCCACCGTGAAGGCGAAGATGTGGTACAGCGGCAGCGCGCAGATCGCCGTGGGCTGCTCGCCGGCCGGCACCTTGTCCATGACCGGCTGGTTCCACGCCTGCGACTGCAGCAGGTTGGCGATGATGTTGCGATGCAGCAGCACGGCGCCCTTGGACACGCCGGTGGTGCCGCCCGTGTACTGCAGCACCGCGATGTCGTCGGCCTTGATCTCCGGCTTGCGGAACGCCGCCTTCGCGCCCTGCGCGATCGCCTGGTTGAAACGCACGGCCTGCGGCAGGTCGAACGCCGGCACCATCTTCTTGACCTTGCGCACGACGTAGTTGACCAGCGCGCCCTTCAAACCGCCGAGCTGGTCGCCCATCGCCGCCAGCACCACGTGCTGCACCTGGGTCTTGGCCATGCACTGCTGCAGCGTGTGCGCGAAGTTCTCGATGATCACGATGGCCTTGGCGCCGGAGTCCTTGAGCTGGTGTTCCAGCTCGCGCGCCGTGTACAGCGGATTGACGTTGACGATCACCAGCCCCGCCCGCAGGATGGCGGCGACCGCGACCGGATACTGCGGCACGTTGGGCATCATGATCGCGACCCGATCGCCTTTCGCGAGTCCCAGCCCCTGCAGGTAGGCGGCGAATGCCCGGCTGAGGCGGTCGGTCTCGGCGAAGCTCACGTCCCGGCCCATGAAGCTGTAGGCCGTGCGGTCCGCGTACTGGCGGAAGCTGTCCTCCATCAATTGCACCAGGGAGGTGTACTGGGAGGTGTCGATGTCGGCGGGAACGCCGGCGGGGTAGGCGCCGAGCCAGGGCCGGTCGGTGGTTGCTGCACTCATTGCTTGCTGCTCCTCGGCCAGGTCGGCCTGGCCATTGTTGTTGTCCCGGCCACCGGGCCGGACGCCGTATTGTCCACCGGCCGCGCTCCGCCCGGAAAGCAGAAGCGGCCGCTAGGGGCCGCTTCGACGGAGCGCGCGGGCTTGCCGCCCTCGAGGTCAGGCCCTCAGCGCGGTCAGCACCTCGTCGAGCATCTTCTTGGCGTCGCCGAACAGCATCCGGTTGTTCTCCTTGTAGAACAGCGGATTGTCGACGCCGGCGTAGCCGGAGGCCATGGAGCGCTTCATGACGATCGAGGTCTTGGCCTTCCAGACTTCCAGCACCGGCATGCCGGCGATCGGGCTGGCCGGGTCGTCCTGCGCCGCCGGGTTCACGATGTCGTTGGCGCCGCACACGATGGCGACGTCGGTCTGCGGGAAATCGTCGTTCAGTTCGTCCATCTCCAGCACGATGTCGTACGGCACCTTGGCTTCGGCCAGCAGCACGTTCATGTGGCCCGGCATGCGGCCGGCGACCGGGTGGATGCCGAAGCGGATGTTGACGCCCTTCTCGCGCAGGTGCTTCGTGATCTCGTAGACCGTGTGCTGCGCCTGGGCGACGGCCATGCCGTAGCCGGGGACGATGATCACGCTCTTGGCTTCCTTCAGCAGTTCCGCCGTTTCCTGGGCGCTGACCGGCACGACCTCGCCGGCCGGTTGCGCGCCGGCGCCCGCTGCTGCCGGCGTGCCGCCGCCGGTGCCGAAGCCGCCGGCGATGACGCTGATGAAGTTGCGGTTCATCGCGCGGCACATGATGTACGACAGGATCGCGCCGGAGGAGCCGACCAGCGCGCCGACCACGATCAGCAGGTCGTTGGACAGCATGAAGCCGGTCGCCGCCGCCGCCCACCCGGAGTAGCTGTTGAGCATCGAGACCACCACCGGCATGTCGGCCCCGCCGATCGCCATCACCATGTGGATGCCGAACAGCAGCGAGATCACCGTCATGATGATCAGCGGCGTCATGCCGGCCTGGATCGTGGGTGCGTTGATGAACTCACGGCCGTACCAGATCACGACCAGCAGGCCCACCAGGTTGATCCAGTGGCGCGCGGGCAGCAGCAGCGGCGAGCCGCCGATCTTGCCGTTGAGCTTGCCGAACGCGATCAGCGAACCGGAGAAGGTCACCGCGCCGATCAGGATGCCGATGTAGATCTCCACCTCGTGGATGGTCTTCTCGGCGCCCTGGAGCGGGGTCGACGTGTCGATGTACGAGGCAAAGCCGACCAGGCAGGCTGCCAGGCCGACCAGGCTGTGCATCAGCGCGACCAGCTCCGGCATCTGGGTCATCTTGACGACCTTGGCCGCATACAGGCCGATGGCGCCGCCGACGACCATGGCCGCCACGATCCAGGGAATGCCGGCCGCCGTCACGCGCGGGCCGAACACGGTGGCCAGCACGGCGATGGTCATGCCGATCATGCCGTAGAGATTCCCGCGGCGCGAGGTCTCGGGATTGGACAGCCCGCCGAGGCTCAGGATGAAGAGGATGGTCGCCCCGATGTAGGAGGCGGTCGAGAGGGTTCCGGACATCATGACTTCTCTCTCCTACTTGCGGAACATGGCGAGCATGCGCTGGGTGACGGCGAAACCGCCGAACATGTTGACGGCCGTGAGCACGATGCCGCCGACCGCCAGCCAGCGGATCCAGCTGTCCGGAGCGGCGCCGCCCGCCAGCGGGGGAGCGATCTGCACCAGCGCGCCGATGGCGATGATGCTGGAGATCGCGTTGGTCACGCTCATCAGCGGGGTGTGCAGCGCCGGGGTCACGTTCCAGACCACCATGTAGCCGACGAAGCAGGCCAGCACGAACACGGTGAAGTGCGCGAGGAAGGCCGCAGGCGCGTTGGCGCCCACGAACCAGAACAGCGCGGCCGCGACGCCGAACATGATCGCCAGCTTCGTGCCGCTCATCGGCTCGCTGGCGGCGCCATGGCCGTGGCCTTTCTTGGCCTCCGGCTTGGCCGCGGCCGGCTTCGCGGCCGGCGGCGCGGCGGTCACCTTGGGCGGCGGCGGCGGCCAGGTGATGCTGCCTTCCTTGATGACGGTCAGCCCGCGGATCGCCTCGTCCTCCATGTTGACGTCGATCACGCCGTCCTTGGTCTTGCACAGTTCCTCGGTGAGGCGGAACAGGTTGGTGGCGTACAGCGTCGACGACTGCTTGGCCAGCCGCGAAGCGAGGTCGGTGTAGCCGACGATGGTCACGCCGTGCTTGACCACCGCCTTGCCGGGCTCGGTCAGCTCGCAGTTGCCGCCGCGCTCGGCTGCCATGTCGACGATCACGCTACCCGGCTTCATGGTCTTGACCATGTCCGCCGTGATCAGCCGGGGCGCCGGCTTGCCTGGGATCAGCGCTGTGGTGATGATGATGTCCACCTCGCGCGCCTGCTTGGCGTACATCTCGCGCTGGGCCTGCTGGAAGCCTTCGCTCATGACCTTGGCGTAGCCGCCGCCGCCGGAACCCTCTTCCTCGTAATCGACCTTGACGAACTCGCCGCCCATCGACACCACCTGGTCGGCCACTTCGGCGCGGGTATCGTTGGCGCGCACGATGGCGCCCAGCCCGACGGCCGTGCCGATCGCGGCCAGGCCGGCGACGCCGGCGCCGGCGATGAACACCTTGGCCGGCGGCACCTTCCCCGCGGCGGTGATCTGGCCGGCGAAGAAGCGGCCGAACGCGTTGGCGGCCTCGATCACGGCGCGATAGCCGGCGACGCCGGCCTGCGAAGTGAGGGCATCCATCTTCTGGGCGCGCGACAGCGTGCGCGGCAGCGAGTCGATGGCCAGCACCGTGACCTTCCGGTCGGCCAGCTGCTTCATCAGGTCCGGGTTCTGCGCCGGCCAGATGAAGCTGATCAGGGTCTGCCCGGCATGCATCAGGCCGACTTCCTCGGGCGTCGGCACGCCGATCTTGAACACCATGTCGGCGGCCTCGTACAGCCTGGCCGCCCCTTCGATGACTTGCGCACCGGCCGCGCGATAACTGTCGTCGCTGAAGTTGGCCGCGTCGCCGGCGCCGCTTTCCACGGCCACCGAGAAGCCCAGCTTGATCAGCTTTTCCACCACCTCGGGGACCGTCGCGACGCGCTTTTCGCCGGCCAGCGTTTCCCGCGGAACCCCGATCAGCAGAGCCTTCTTGGCCAGCCCGGGTGTGGCGGCAGCATTCGTTGCACCCGCCGTGGTCACGGCGGCATCGCCTATCAGCATGGAGGTCTCTCCTCGATGAAAAATCAAACGGTTGTGTCGACTCGAGCTTACATGAAGCCCTGTTTCGATCGATGAACGCGCCCCTCTGGCCGTCCTGGAGCGCAACAGTACCCCGAACAAAAATACGGGCATTTGATGCACCGCATGTCCGCGTGAATCAGCTTCCCGGAATGTGGAATCCGCCGCGGAGCGGAAGAGCCGCCGCAGGGTGTGAAAGTTTCACGGTCGGCTTGGTCCGCCCCGGCAGCGCTCCTACACTGAGGCGAGCCGTCGTCCGACGCTGCTGAGGTTGGGCGAGGCCAAAAACTGACCGCCATGGCACGCCTCGCATCCCTCTCCTCCCCCGTCACCGGCGCCCGCGCCAGCAACGTGAACTACCTTGGCGCGCACCGCTGCCGCCGCAATTTCGAACTGTTCTATCCCGAAGGCTTCGCCGACGAGACCTATCTTGTGGCCGAGCGCGCCCACAAGGAACGGGCGCACCTCGAATGGCAGGCCGAGCTCGGCCCGATCGAGTTCCGCAAGCTGCTCGCGCGCGGCGAGTTCCGCCGCATCGCCGACATCGCCGTGCGCGTCGAGGCCCGCACCAACCTGCTCTTCTCGTTCGAGAAGATGGCCTTGCGCGACGCGCTGCGCACGCCCGCCGGGGCCCGGCTGTTCGCGACCGAGCTGTACGCATTCCTCTGGGGCCGCGGGACGCAGCAGCGCAAGTTCGATGACTGGGTGCAGGCGGTCGCCGACCTGCCGCGGCCGCGGGCGCGCGTGCTCACCTGGCCGATCGTCACGGTCTTCGGCTTCCTCGCCAGGCCCGACCGCCACCTCTTCCTCAAGCCGATGGTCACCCGCCGGGCCGCGCGCCATTACGGCTTCGACCTCGAGTACGCCTGCGAGCCCTGCTGGCCGGTGTACCGCTCGCTGCTCACGTTCGCGGCGATCGTCCGGCGCGACCTCGAGCGCAAGCCCGGCTTCCAGCCGCGCGACATGATCGACCTGCAGTCCTTCATCTGGGTCCAGGGCTCGCCCGAATACGAGTCCTGACGCGACCGCGCAGGCCATCGAGGCCCCGTCGCGCGCCGCGCCGTGGCAATAATCGGGCGATGCAGACACGATGGAAGCCCAGCGTCACGGTGGCGGCGGTGATCGAGCGGGACGGCCGTTTCCTGCTCGTCGAGGAAGAAACGAGCGAGGGGCTGCGGCTCAACAACCCGGCCGGCCACCTCGAGCCGCGCGAGTCGCCGCAGCAGGCGTGCGCGCGCGAAGTGCTGGAGGAGACGGCGCACGACTTCCGGCCGACGGCGCTGGTGGGCGTGTACCTCGCGCGCCTGGAGCGGCCGTCCGGCGACGACATCACCTACCTGCGGATGGCGTTCTGCGGCCAGCTCGGCGAGCGCGACCCGCTGCGCCGGCTCGACGAGGGCATCGTCGGCACCGTGTGGCTGACGCCGCAGGAAGTGCGCGCCAGCGCATCCCGCCATCGCAGCCCCCTGGTGCTGCGCTGCGTGGAGGACTACCTGGCCGGCGTGCGCCATCCGCTGGAGGTGCTCCACACCGACGACAGCGTCTGGCGGCGCCCCTGAGGGCGGTCGTCCGCTCGCCGGCCAGGGCCTTGGCCCGGCGGCCGCGAAGCCGCACTGAAGGGTTGGGATAATCCCGGACATGAGTGGCAAGCCGCGTGTGGTCGTCGGTCTGAGCGGAGGCGTCGACTCCGCGGTGAGCGCGTACCTGCTCAAGCAGCAGGGCTGGGAGGTCGTCGGCATCTTCATGAAGAACTGGGAAGACGACGACGACGGCGAGTACTGCTCCTCGAACCAGGATTTCGTCGACGCCGCGAGCGTGGCCGACGTGCTCGGCATCGAGATCGAGCACGTCAACTTCGCGGCCGAATACAAGGACCGCGTGTTCGCCGAATTCCTGCGCGAGTACCAGGCCGGCCGGACCCCGAATCCCGATGTCCTGTGCAACGCCGAGATCAAGTTCAAGGCGTTCCTCGACCACGCCATGCGGCTGGGCGCCGACAAGATCGCCACCGGGCATTACGCACGGGTCCGCTGGCAGCCAGCGGACCCGCGCGAGCCCGCCGGGCCGGATGGGACGTCGCACGCGACCGCGCCCGACGGCGCGAGAGTCCGCGAAGCCGGCGGCCGCTTCCAGTTGCTCAAGGGCCTGGATCCGGCCAAGGACCAGAGCTACTTCCTGCACCGGCTGAACCAGGCGCAGCTCTCGAAGACGCTGTTCCCGGTCGGCGAGCTGCACAAGACCGAGGTGCGGCGGATCGCGCAGGAAATCGGCCTGCCCAACGCGAAGAAGAAGGACTCCACCGGCATCTGCTTCATCGGCGAGCGGCCGTTCCGCGAATTCCTCAACCGCTACATCTCGAAGGAGCCGGGGCCGGTCAAGGATCCGCGCGGGCGCACCATCGGCCGGCACCAGGGCCTGAGCTTCTACACGCTGGGCCAGCGCCAGGGGCTGGGGATCGGCGGCATCCGCGAGCGGGGCGCGCAGCGCGGCGGCGGCGAGCACGCCCCCTGGTTCGTGGCGCGCAAGGACATCGAACACAACACGCTGTGGGTCGTGCAGGGGCACGATCACCCCTGGCTGCAGTCGACGGCCCTGGACGCCGGGGACCCGAGCTGGATCGCCGGGGAGCCGCCGCCGGCCGGAGCCTGCGCGGCCAAGACCCGCTACCGGCAGGCCGACGCGCCATGCACGCTCGGCAGCCCGTCCGCTGAGGGCTTCCACCTCGACTTCGCGGAGCCGCAGTGGGCCGTCACCCCCGGACAGTCGGCCGTGCTCTACGACGGCGACGTCTGCCTGGGCGGCGGCGTGATCGCCTCGTTCGCCTGAGTCGGTCCCCAACCTGCAGCACTCCTGTCCCAGATCATGGCCGGCGGCGCCGGCCGCGCGCACCATGGCCCCACAGACAGTGCGAGGCGCAGGTATGAATCCCCATTGGCAAGATCAACTGCTGGCCCTGGTGACCCGCTACGGCGAAGCGTGTGCCCAGGTGGCGGCCGAGCGCGAAAGCGGCCGGCGTGAACATCCCCCGGCCGATCGCTCCGGCGCGTGGCGGGCGATCCTGTCGCACCTGTCGGCGGCGCAGGAGCGCGCCGCGGCGGTGCCCGCGAGCCACGGCGAGTCGTAGGCGCCCGGACGGCCTCAGAACGGAATGTCGTCGTCCATGTCGTCGAAGCCCGTGGACGGCTTCGACGGCGCCGGCTGGCGCTGGGGCGCCGCGGCGGGGCGTTGCGGCGGGGCGGCGCGGCGCTGCCCGCCACCGCCACCCTCGTCGTCGGACGGACCGCCCATGCCTTCGCGGCTGCCCAGCAGCTGCATCTCGGTGGCGATGATGTCGGTCGCGCTCTTCTCGACGCCGTCCTTGTCGGTGTACTTGCGGTACACGAGGCGCCCCTCGACGTAGATCGGTCGCCCCTTCTTCACGTACTCACCGGCGATCTCGGCTAGGCGGTCGAAGAAGGTGACGCGGTGCCATTGCGTTTCCTCGACCAGTTCGCCGGAATTCTTGTCCTTGCGCTTGCTGGTGGTCGCGAGGCTGACGTTGGCCACCGCCTGCCCGGAAGGCAGGTAACGGATCTCGGGATCCCGGCCGCAGTTGCCGACGAGGATGACTTTGTTGACGGATGCCATTGCGCGTTCCTTGAGAGATTGCTGTCGATTATGTCGCCTGGGCTTCGTCGGCCAGCACCTCTTCGGCCGATTTCCGGGAGCTTGGCGCCCGCATGGGCCACGCCACCACCAGCCACACGACCAGCAGCGCCGCGCAGGTGGCGAACAGCCCTGACGCCCCAACGTTCTTGGCGAGCCAGCCGCCGACCGCCCCGCCCGCGAAAAAACCCAGGGACTGCAGGGTGTTGTAGACGCCCAGCGCGGAGCCCCGGGCGTGCGCCGGCGCCAGCCGGGAGGCCAGGCTCGGTTGCGTCGCTTCCAGCACGTTGAAGCCGCAGAAGAACAGGAACAGCAGGACGCCCAGGGCCAGCAGCGGCGGCTGGTCACCCGCCGCCAGCAGGCCCAGTTGCACCAGGGCGATCAGTCCGATCGCGGCCAGGAAGACGGCTCGCAGATAGCCGCGCCGCTCCAGCGCGAAGAGGCCGCCCATCATGACGAAGGAGCCGAGCACCGCCGGCAGGTAGACGTGCCAGTGCTGCTCCTTGGGCAGGCCGGCCTGGACCAGCATGGCGGGAACGGCCACCCACATGGCCAGTTGCACGGCGTGCAGGATGAAGACGCCCACGTCCAGCCGCAGCAGTCCCGGATGGCTGAGCACTTCGGCCAGCCGCCCGCGCGGCATGTCCTTGTGCTGCCTGGGCTCCGGCGGCGTCCACCAGGCGACCACCGCGATGCACGCCAGCGCCAGGACGCCGGTCACGGCGAACAGGCCCGGCAGCCCGATCAGCCCGCCGAGCGCCGGGGCCGCCACCAGCGACAGCGCGAACATCAACCCGATGCTGGCGCCCACCAGGGCCATGGCCTTGGTACGCACCTCGTCGCGGGTCTGGTCGGCCAGCAGGGCCGTCACGGCCGCCGACACCGCGCCGGCGCCTTGCAGCGAGCGGCCGACGATCAGCCAGCCCAGCGTCGGGGCCGCGGCGGCCACGAAGCTGCCGAGCGCGAACACCAGCAGCCCGAGGGCGATCACGCGCTTGCGCCCGAAGCGGTCCGAAGCCATGCCGTATGGATATTGCAGGAGGCCCTGGGTCAGGCCGTAGATGCCCATCGCCAGGCCGACGCGCGCCGGGTCGTCGCCGCCGGGATACCGCGCCGCCTCGAGCGCGAACACCGGCAGCACCAGGAACAGGCCCAGCATGCGGGCGGCGAAGATCATGGCCAGCGAGCCGCTGGCACGGCGCTCCAGCGCCGTCATGCGGCTGGACGCGGCGGAGGCGGGGGAAGATTTCACGGGATCGGGCGACTGGGAGGGGGCGGACGCCGCCCGGGCAAAGCGCCGATTGTCCCGCATGCGGGAAAGGCGGGCCCGGACGGGGCCTGCCGACGAGGCCCGGCCGCGCGGCGGCGGCGGCACGGGCACCGCGCCGCACCAGCGTTCTATGATGACTGGTTTTGCTGCGGGACCCGACCTTGACCTCCCCGACCGACGGCCAGCCCTCCGGGCAGCCGGGCGCGAGCGCCCCCGCGCCGGCCCATCTGATCAGCATCCGCGGGGCGCGCACCCACAACCTCAAGAACGTCGACCTCGACATCCCGCGCAACCGGCTGGTGGTGATCACCGGCCTGTCGGGGTCGGGCAAGTCGTCGCTGGCCTTCGACACGCTGTATGCCGAAGGACAGCGCCGCTACGTGGAGAGCCTGTCCGCGTATGCGCGGCAGTTCCTGCAGCTGATGGACAAGCCCGACGTCGACGTGATCGAGGGTCTCTCGCCCGCCATCTCGATCGAGCAGAAGGCGACCTCGCACAACCCGCGCTCCACCGTCGGCACGGTCACCGAGATCCACGACTACCTGCGGCTGCTGTTCGCGCGCGCCGGCACCCCCTACTGCCCCAACCACGGGATCGCGCTGCAGTCGCAGACGGTGGCGCAGATGGTGGACGCCGTGCTGGCGCTGCCGCCCGAATCGCGGCTGATGATCGTGGCGCCGGTGGTGCGCGACCGCAAGGGCGAGTTCGCCGAGCTGTTCGCCGAAATGCAGTCGCACGGCTACGTGCGGTTCCGGGTCGACGGCCAGGCGTACGAGCACGACGCGCTGCCGAAGCTGAAGAAGACGGAGAAGCACGACATCGACGTCGTGATCGACCGGCTGCGCGTGCGACCCGACGTGCAGCAGCGGCTGGCCGAGAGCTTCGAGTCGGCACTGCGGCTGGCCGACGGCCGCGCCATCGCCGTGGAGATGGATGCGGCGCAGCCGCCGGAGGCCGGCACGCCCTCACCGCCCAATTCACCGGCCGGCGAGCACTGGTTCAACGCGAAGTTCGCCTGCCCGATCTGCAACTGGTCGATCGCCGAACTCGAACCGCGCCTCTTTTCCTTCAACTCGCCGGTCGGCGCCTGCCCGTCGTGCGACGGCCTCGGGCACCGCGAATTCTTCGACCCGGCGCGGGTGGTCGCCTTTCCTTCGCTGTCGCTCGCCAGCGGCGCGATCAAGGGCTGGGACCGGCGCAACAGCTATTCCTTCGCATTGCTGGAGAGCCTCGCCAGGCATTACGGCTTCGACGTCGACGCCCCGTTCGAGGACCTGCCGCCAGCCGTGCGGCAGGCGATCCTGCAGGGCTCGGGCAGCGACGACATCCGCTTCACCTACACGCTCGAGTCGGGCGCGTCGGCCGGGCGCAAGGTGACCAAGCGGCATCCGTTCGAGGGCGTCATCCCCAACATGGAACGGCGCTACCGCGAGACCGATTCGGCCGCGGTGCGCGAGGAACTGGCCCGCTACCGCAGCCTCCAGCCCTGCCCGGAATGCCATGGGACGCGGCTGCGCAGCGAGGCCCGCCACGTGAAGGTGGGCGAAGGCGCCCAGGCCAGGGCCATCTACGAGATCAGCCACGCGACGCTGAGGGACAGCCTGGAGTACTTCGCCGGGCTGAAGCTGCACGGCGCCAGGGGCGAGATCGCCGACAAGGTGGTGCGCGAGATCGGGTTGCGCCTGAAATTCCTCAACGACGTCGGCCTCAACTACCTCAGCCTGGACCGCAGCGCCGAGACGCTGTCCGGCGGCGAAGCGCAGCGCATCCGCCTCGCCTCGCAGATCGGCTCCGGCCTCACCGGCGTCATGTACGTGCTGGACGAGCCCAGCATCGGGCTGCACCAGCGCGACAACGACCGGCTGATCGCCACCCTGAAGCACCTGCGCGACATCGGCAACAGCGTGATCGTGGTGGAGCACGACGAGGACATGATCCGCGCCGCCGACCACGTGATCGACCTCGGCCCCGGCGCCGGCATCCACGGCGGCCGGGTGATGGCGCAAGGCACGTACGACGAGGTCAGGGCGACCCCCGCCTCGCTGACCGGGCAGTACCTGTCCGGCGCGAAATCGATCGCGGTTCCGCGCCGGCGCACGCCATGGCTGCCGGTGGCGGGCGCGCAAGGGGCTGCGGACGGGAAGCCGCGCTTTCCGTCCGCCGCCACGCCGCCGGGCGGCCGCGGCGCGCCGGTGCAGGAATTGCGGGTGGTCGGCGCGAGCGGCAACAACCTGAAGCGGGTGACGGTGTCGTTCCCGGTGGGCCTGCTCACGTGCGTGACCGGCGTTTCGGGCTCGGGCAAGTCGACGCTGGTCAACGACACCTTGTATGCCGCCGTCGCGCGCACGCTGTACCGGGCCCACGAGGAGCCGGCTCCGCACGACTCGATCGAGGGCCTGGAGTATTTCGACAAGGTGATCAACGTCGACCAGTCGCCGATCGGCCGCACGCCGCGCAGCAATCCGGCGACGTATACCGGGTTGTTCACGCCGATCCGCGAACTGATGGCCGACACCACGACCGCCAAGGAACGCGGCTATGGCCCCGGGCGCTTCAGCTTCAACGTCGCCGGCGGCCGCTGCGAGGCCTGCCAGGGCGACGGCGTCGTGAAGGTGGAGATGCACTTCCTGCCCGACGTCTACGTGGCCTGCGACGTCTGCCGCGGCCAGCGCTACAACCGCGAGACCCTGGAGGTGCAGTGGAAGGGCCGCAACATCGCCCAGATCCTCGACATGACGGTGGAGGACGCGCACCTGTTCCTCAAGCCCGTGCCGGCGATCGCTCGCAAATTGCAGACGCTGCTCGACGTGGGCCTGTCGTACGTGAAGCTGGGGCAATCCGCCACCACGCTGTCCGGCGGCGAGGCGCAGCGGGTGAAGCTGGCGCTCGAGTTGTCGAAGCGCGACACCGGGCGCACCCTCTACATCCTGGACGAGCCGACCACCGGACTGCACTTCGCGGACATCGCCCTGCTGCTGAAGGTCCTGCACCAGTTGCGAGACGCCGGCAACACCATCGTGGTCATCGAGCACAACCTGGACGTGATCAAGACGGCCGACTGGGTGATCGACATGGGCCCCGAGGGCGGGGCCGGCGGCGGTCAGGTCGTCGGCGTCGGCACGCCCGAGGAACTGGCCGCGAATCCGGCCAGCCACACCGGCCGGTACCTGCAGCGGCTGCTGTAGATCGCTTCGCGAAGCGGCATCCCCGTCACACTTTGCGACAGGTCAAAGGATTGGCTTGCCGCCGCCGCCGTGGCACATGGCTTGCAACTCGCCCCCACCAATCCGCAGAAGGACCAGAGGGATGAACATCCACCGCAAGCTGATTTCCGCCGTCATGACGAAGCAGGTCTGCCAGGTCCGCGTCGACCAGCCGGCGAGCCACGCCCTGGACCTGATGCAGTCCCACCACGTGAGTTCCGTCCTCGTTATTGAGAATGACCTGATCCTGGGAATCATCACCGAGCGCGACATCGTCCGGGCCCTGAACGCCGACAACCGCCGGCTCAAGGATTTCAGCTGCGCCGACCTGATGCAGGCCCCGGTGCTGACCGTCGGCGCCAGGACCCGGTGCCTGGATGCCTACCACCTGATGGCGGGGCGCGGCATCCGGCACCTGGCCGTCACCGACGAGGCGGGCCACGTGCTGGGCATCGCCAGCGAGGGCGACGTGATGCGCAACTTCGGCATCGAGTACTACATGAACTTCAAGGACGTTGCGCACGTCATGAGCAAGACGTTCTGCAGGCTGCCGCCGACGGCCAGCGTGGGCGCGGCGCTGCGCGAGATGGTCCAGCAGCACCAGAGCTGCGTCATCGTGGTCGACCCCCAGGGGCGGCCCGCCGGGGTGCTCACGGAGCGCGACGTGGTCCGCCTCTCCAACGAGCATCCGCACCCGCAGGAGATGCTCCTGGCGGACGCCATGCATGCGCCGGTCATGTCCGTCAAGCCGGGCCGGCGGCTGCATGCGGCCGTGAAGATGATGGAAGACGCGCACATCCGCCGCCTGGTGGTCGTGGACGAACACGGCGTCGCCTGCGGCCTGCTCACCCACCACGAGATCGCCCGCGGCCTCGAGGGCGATTACGTCACCTACCTGAAGGAGATCGTCGAGCTCCAGGCGCGCCACCTGCAGCAGGCGGCCCAGGCGATCGACGAGAAGCTGCTGTTCGCCAACATCCTGCGCTCCGTGACCGGGACCGCCGTGCTGGCCTCGGACCTCGAGTACCGCATCTCCTACGCCACGCCCTCGATCGCCGAAGTGCTCGGCCTGCGCATGGAGGACGTGGGCGGCCGCGACATCCGCGACACCCTCAAGCGCGTCGGCTGGGGCTCCGCGGAGCACTCGCTGAGCGAGGAGAACGTCGGCCGCGGCGCGCGGCATTACGTCGTGGCGACCGGCACCGGCAAGACCGATTTCCAGGTCTCGGTGCTGCTGGACGCGCAGAACGACCCCAGGGGCTACCTGGTCCTGGCGCAGCGCGCCTGACCCGGCAGCGACGCCGGGCCGGCCCGATCCGCCAATGAAGGAACAGTACAGCGCCACCGACACGGCCAAGTTGCTGATCAGCGACGTGGCGCTGCCGGAGCTGAGTCCAGCGCAGGCACTTCGGCTCGTGCCGTTCATGAGGCTGACGCGCGCGCCGGCCGACGCGGTGCTGTTCCGCGCGGGCGGTCCGGGCGACCAGTTCCTGATCATGCTGGTGGACGGCGATGCGCTGGTCGAGGGCCAGCTCACCGGCGGCCGCTGGATGACCATCCGCAGCCTGGTGCCCGGCAGCCTGTTCGGCGAGCTGGGCGCGATGGACAGCATGGGCCGGTCGGTGGTCGTGCGGGCCACCACCGACGTCCACCTGGCGACGCTGGACGACCGGGCGCTGGAGCAGATCACCGAGCGCGATCCCAACCTGACGTTCGGCCTGCTGCGGGCGATGCTGGGACACGTGACCAGGCGGCTGCGCGCCGCCAACAACAAGATCGAGACGCTGCACAGCATCAACCAGGCGCAGCGCGACGAATGGGCCGCCCAGATCCAGTCGGACCAGGTGACCGGCGCCAGGCTCAAGGTGCTGCTCAAGCTCGAACGCGACTCCGGTACGTCGCGGGCCGGCAACAGCAGCGTGCTCCAGGAGCCGCGCAAGCAGGCCTGACCGGCGCGGCGCCGCCGGCACGGCGAATTTCGGCGGGGCCGCTTCCCCCACAGTGCTACGCTACAGTTCCCCCGCCGCCGAAGACGAGTCATGCAGTCCCCGACCTCCCCTGCCGCGCTGACGGTCTCGGCCGACACGGCGGGTGCCCGAAAACGGCGCCGTCCCCCGCGCGGCCTCTGGCGGGCGGAACTGCTGTCCCTGGTGGCGCTCGTGATCGGCCTGGGAGTCACGGCGCTCCTGTGGCAGCAGGCGCGGGAGACGGCGCGGGAAAGCGCGGCCCGGCTGTTCGAGTACCGCACCAGCCGCATCGCCGCCGTCCTGGACCACGAGATGGCCGCCAAGCAGATCCTGCTGCGGTCGGCGGCCGGACTGTTCACCCTCGGCGAGAGCGTGGACCGCAGTGACTGGCGCACCTACTTCAATGCCCTGGACGCCGACACGGCTCGTTCGCCCGGACGGCTCTGGGTGGCCTACGCGCCCCGCGTGACCGATGGCGGACGCCAGGCGCACGAGCAGCAGGCGCGCGACGACGGACTGGCGGGCTACACGGTGCGCGCGTCGCAGCGGCGGCCGCAGTATTTCCCGCTGGCGTACTTCCGCTCGTTCGGGACTTTCGACCGGCGCCCGGTCGGCCTCGACCTGCAGGAGGATCCCGCCGCCCGCGAGGCGATCGACCTGGCCGCCAGCTCGGGCGCGGCCATCCTCACGGTCCCGCTGGCGCTGGCCGGCCGGGACACGGTCCCGGTCCGGGTACTGGTCGTGCCGGTGTATGCCGGCGGGCGCACGCCCGAAACGGCCGAAGAACGCCAGCGCGCGCTGGCCGGCTACGTGCTGGAGGCGTTCGACACCGCCGAACTCGTGGCGCACGCCGTGGGCGAGGACGCGGCCCTGCTGGGCATGACCATCCGTGACGGGGGGCTGCCGGTGTTCAGCTCGCCGGACCTGGAGCGCGAACTTTCCAGCGGCTACGAACCGCGCCTGGCGCGCGATGTCGGCTTGCGCTTCGGGCAGCGCGAGTGGGCCATCCAGTTCGCGTCCCTGCCCGGTTTCCAGGAAATCGTCGCGCCCGACCACTCCTGGGTGATCCTTGTCGGCGGCAGCGTGATCAGCCTGCTGCTGGCCGGCCTGGTCGGCGTGCTCGCCAGCCTGCGCGCCCAGGCGATGGCGCTGGTCGACCAGCGCACGAGGGCCCTGCGCTCCGCCCTGGAGCAGTACGCCGAGAGCGAGGCCCGGCTGCGCGCGGTCTTCGACCACGCGCTGGACGCGATCATCACCATCGATACCGGGGGCATCGTCCAGAGCTTCAACCCGGCGGCCGAACGCATCTTCGGCTGGAGCGAGCGCGAGATGGTCGGCCGCAACGTCAACGTGCTGATGCCTTCGCCCGACCGGGAGCGGCACGACTCCTACCTGGCCGAGTACATGGCCGGCGGCCCGCCCAGCATCATCGGCGTCGGGCGGCTCGTCACCGGCAGGCGCAAGGACGGCACGCCCGTTCCGCTGGACCTGGCCGTCAGCGAGATGCTGGTGGGCGACCAGCGGATGTTCTGCGGCATCGTGCGCGACATCACGGACCGGCTGGCCGCCGAGGAGGCGCTGCGCACCGGCGAGCGCAAGCTGCGTTCCTACATCGAACTGGCCCTGGACGGCGTGATGGTCGTCGACGAGGAGGGCCGCTACCTGGAAGCGAACCCGGCGGCCGCCCGGATGCTGGGGTACGAGGAACAGGAGCTGCTGGAGATGCGGCTGTACGACGTGGTCTGGCCCGACGAGCCCGATCGCCAGGCCGGCGCGGCGCACTTCCAGCGGGTGCGCGCGGAGGGCCGCAGCGAAGGCGAGGTCGCGCTACGGCGCAAGAACGGCGAGCGGGTGATCGTCGACATCCGCGCCGTCGACATCGGCGGCGGCCGCTCGCTGGGCATCATGCGCGACGTGACCCGGCGCCGCCTGATGGAACAGGCCCTGCAGCTGGAGCGGGAACTGCTGGAAGACCGTGTGGCCGAGCGCACCGAGGTGCTGACCCGCACCAACGCGGCCTTGCAGGACGAGATCGTCGAGCGCAAGCGGGTGGAGGAGGAACTGGTGGCCGCGCGCGAGCAGGCGCTGGACGCGGCCGAGGCGAAAGCGGCGTTCCTCGCCAACATGAGCCACGAGATCCGCACGCCGATGAACGCCGTGATCGGCATGACGGCGCTGCTGGACGACACCGCCCTGGACCCCGAGCAGCGCAGCTATGTCGAGACCATCCGCACCAGCGGCGATGCGCTGCTGGCCACCATCAACGACATCCTCGACTTTTCCAAGGTGGAGTCCGGGATGCTGGAGCTGGAGCGGCGCCCGTTCGAGCTGGGCACCTGCGTCGAGGAAGCCTTCGACATGCTGGCGCCGCGCGCGGCCGAAAAAGGGATCGACCTGCTCTACGAGCTGATGGACAGCGTCCCCAACTGGCTGGTCGGCGACTCGACCCGGCTGCGCCAGGTGCTCGTCAATCTGCTGTCCAACGCCGTGAAGTTCACCGACGCAGGCGAGGTCTGCCTCACCGTAGGCGTGCTGCGCCGCGAACCGGACCACGTGCAGTTGCGGTTCGCCGTCCGCGACACCGGCATCGGCATCGCGCCGGCCCAGCGCGAGCACCTGTTCAAGGCGTTTTCCCAGGCGGACTCGTCGACGACCCGCAAGTACGGCGGCACCGGCCTCGGGCTGGCGATCTGCGCCCGGCTGGTGCGGCTGATGGGCGGCGAGATCCGGGTGGAAAGCGAGGAGCACAAGGGCTCGGTGTTCTCGTTCACGATGCACGCCGGCGTGGCGCAGAACGTCCCCACCGCCCGCTACCGCAGCGGCGAGGCGCCGGAGCTCGCGGGCCGGCGCGTGCTGCTGGTCGACGACAACCCGACCAACCTGAACATCCTCAAGACCCAGTGCGTGCGTTGGGGGATGGAGGTGGTCTGCGCGGCCCGCGGCGCCTTCGCCCTCGCCACCCTCGAAGCCGAGCCGCAGTTCGACGTCGCCGTGCTGGACCTGCACATGCCCGGCATGGACGGGCTGCAGCTCGCCCGCGCGATCGCCGTCCAGTGCGGCAAGCGGGCCCCGCGGCTGGTCCTGCTATCCTCCTCGGCGCCGCGCGATCGCGATCCGGGCTCGCTGGAGCTGTTCGCGGCCCGCCTGTCCAAGCCGGTCAAGCACTCGCAGCTGTTCTCCGTCCTCAGCCAGGTGATCCACGCCGGCCGGGCGGCAGCCCCGCCCACCGTCACGCAGCGCATCGACGGCAAGCTCGCCGCGCGGCTTCCGATGCGCATCCTGGTGGTCGAGGACAGCGCGATCAACCAGAAGCTCACCGTGGGCATGCTGCGCAAGTTCGGCTATGCCAGCGACGTGGCACGCGACGGCACGGAAGCGGTGCAGCTGGTCGCGATGAACCGCTACGACCTGGTGTTCATGGACCTGCAGATGCCGCTGATGGACGGGCTGGAGGCAACGCGGCGGATCATCGCCACGGTGCCGCGGCAGCGGCGGCCGCGGATCGTCGCCATGACGGCCAACGCGCTGCCCGAAGACCGCCAGCGCTGCCTCGACGCCGGCATGGATGATTACATCGCCAAGCCGATCCTGCCGGCGGCCGTGCAGGCGCTGATCGAGCGCTGGGCACCGGCGCGCGGGGCGACCGTCGCCGAGGCGGCCGGCGAAGCGGCGCTGATCGACGAAGCCATCGTCCGCGAGCTGGCCGCGCTCGGCGAGCCCGGGGCGCCGTCCCTGTTGTGCTCACTGGTGAGCGACTACCTCAACGAGACGCCGGGAACGGTGAGCGCCCTCAAGCAGCACCTCCAGCATGCCGACGCCAGGGCGCTGGCGGCGCGGGCCCACAAACTGGCCGGCACCAGCGCCAGCCTCGGCGCCAGCGGGGTCGCGGAAGTCTGCCGCCGCGTGGAGCAGCAGGTCGGCGAGGGCAGCCTGGATGGCATGCCGGCGCTGATCGACGAGCTCGAGATGCGGTTTGCCCGCACCCGCGCCGCGTTCCACAAGATCCTCGACGGGTTGGGTGCCTGACTACTGCGCGTGCCGGCCCTGGCGCGGCGCTTCGTCGCCCTCGCTGCGCGCCGGTGGCGAAGGAGGCAGGGAGGCGGGCGCCATCGGCTTGGCGGCCAGCGTCTTGACCAGGTAGGGGAGGATGCTGGCGCTGCCTACGCCGTTGCGGCGCCCCGGCGGCGGGATCGTCGGGTCGTCCAGGAGCCGGTCAGGCACGGCGCTGCCCCGTCGGACCCTGCAGCCGGTACTCCCGGTAGGCATTCGTCATTCGTCATGCTCCCGTCAAGACAGGAGAGACTAGCGACTCGGCAGCGTACGTCTGTAGGACAAACGCCACACACTGTTACCAGCGGCGCGGCTACCGTCCCTTGCGGGCCAGGTGGGTCACGCCGCCGAAGCTGCCGACCCAGAGGGATCCGTCGCTGCCGGTGTCCATCGAGAAGATCGTGTTGGAGAACAGCCCGTCGCTGGTCGTGATGGTCTCGACGAACCTGTCCCCGACCCGGCGTGCCAGCCCGGCGTTGGTGCCCACCCACATGTCGCCGTTGCGGGCGCGGTGCAGCATGAACACGTGGTTGCCCGGCAGGCCGTCCTTCGTCGTGTAGTTGCGGAACTTGTTCCCGTCGAAGTGCGCCAGCCCGCCGCCCCAGGTGCCGACCCACACCGACCCGTCCGGGTCCGCGACGATCGACACGATGTAGTTCGGGTTGTAGGCAGTGTCTATGCCCTGCAGTCCCATCTCCTGCTTCTGCCGGGCGTGGTGGCTGGAGACCTTGGACGGGTCGTTCTTGAACGCCAGGTCGTCCTTCACCAGCTCGTACGGCGCGCCCTGCCCCTTCGCGTGGTTCCAGTTGTCCCACTTGCCGTCGACCCAGCGCGCCAGGCCGCCTTCGGTCGCCAGCCAGACGGTGCCGTCCTTGCCTTCGGCCAGGCCGTACACCCAGTCGTTGGGCAGGCCGCCCTTGGTGCTCTCGACGGTGTGCAGTTCCCAGCTCGCCAGGTTGCTCAGCTTGCCGCCCTTGATCCGGTTCACGCCCGACCAGGTCGCGATCCAGACGTCGCCCGCCCTGGTCTTGATCACGTCGTAGACGAAGGCGTCGCCCAGGCCTTCGGGGATGTTGTAGGTCTCCCACCGGCCGGTCTTCTCGTCCAGCAGCGACAGCCCGCCGCCGTAGGTGCCCACCGCCAGCTTGCCGTCCAGCCGGCTGACGTGGAACACGCCGTTCGACAGCAGGCCGGAACGGGTGTCCAGCAGCTTGTATTCGTCGGTGCGGGTGTTGTAGCGGATCACGCCGGCCGAGGTGCCGACCCAGACGATGTCGCCTTCGGTGAAGATGTCCTTGACGTTGCGGTTGCCGACCCGGAAATGCACGAACTTCGCCTGGGGATCGACCTGCACCTTGCCCTGGGTCGGCGGCGCGCCGCCGTCCACCACCGGCGGGTGGCCGGCGGGCGCCTGCACGTTGCCGGGCGCGGCGGTGGTGGCGCCGGCCGGCATGGCCTCGCCGCCCGCTGCGGCCACGGTGGGCGGCAGCTCGACGGCATTGTCCGGATTGGCTTTCTGCCCCACGGTGTACGCGCCGCCCACCGCGGCGGCAAACGCGACGACCAGCACCGCGATCGATGTGTTTCCAAGTTGCACTGCGTTCTCTCCTGATTCAGGTTTCCGGCCGTTCGCCGGTCAGCGCCCGAAGCGGGTCACGCCGCGCCTCGTGCCGGCCCAGACCTCGCCTTGCGGCGTGACGGCCAGGGCATAGACGTTCTCTTCCAGCAGGCCTTGCGCCTTGCCGAAGTTCTGCCAGCGCTTGCCGTCCCAGCGCGACACCCCGCGGTTGGTGCCGAACCAGAAGGCGCCGTCCGGGTGTTGCGCGATCGAATAGACGATGTTGCCGGCCAGGCCGTCCTTCGAATTCATGTTGGTCCAGCGCTTGCCGTCGAAACGCGCCACGCCGCCGCCCCAGGTGCCCGCCCAGACGTTGTCCTGCGGGTCCACGTGGATCGAGAAGACGTAGTTCGGGTTGTAGGTGGCGCGGCCGTCGTTCATCGTCGCCAGGTCGTGCCGCGAGCGGGTGCCCAGTCCGGTGTTGGTGCTGTACGGAAGCTGGTCGGCGTTGGGCGCGCCCAGGCCGTCCTTGTGGGTCCAGCTCTTCCAGGTCCTGCCATCGAACATCGACACGCCACCCTCGGTGCCGAACCAGACCCGGTCCTTCGCGTCGACCCCGAGGCCGTACACCCACTCGTTGATCAGCTCGCGCACGTAGGTCGTGAACTTGCCGGTCTTCGGGTCGACCTTGTTGGCGCCGGCCCAGGTGCCGATCCACAGCGTGCCGTCCTTCTGCGACGCGAAGCAGTACACCCAGTAGTCGGCCAGGCCGTGCATCGGGAAGAAGGTCTTCCACTTGCCGTCCTTGTAGCGCGAGACGCCGCCGGCGTTGGTGCCGAACCACTTGTAGCCCTGATGATCGACGCCCACCGAGAAGACGTACTCGTTGGCGAGACCTTCCTTGCGGGTGAAGGTCGCGCGCGGCTTGAGCGTCTTGAGGTCGATCTCGTGGACGCCGGCGGAGGTGCCGACCCACAGCGCATCGCGCTCCTTTTCGACCTTGAGGGCCCGCACGTACACGCCCTCGCCGACTTCGATCCGCTCCATGGCGCGCCACGCGCCGGCGCCGGCATTCGGGGCTCCGGCGCCCGTCTGGGCGTGCGCCGGCAAGGCGGCGGCGGACAGCGCCAGCAGGATGCTGCGCCGCGACATCTGGCAATTCATCAACTCAGGGTCCTCAGGTAGGCAACGACATCGAGGATCTCCCGGTCGCGCAACACGCCGAAATAACCGGGCATGGCGCCCTTGCCGCTGCGAATCGCAGTCATCAATTGCATGTCGGGCCGCATCAGGCCTTCCATGCGGCGAAAGTTGGGTGCTCCGGGAATGACCGGCGTCCCGTTGCTGCCGTGGCACACGGAGCAATGGGTGGAATAGAGCGCGCCGCCCCTCTGGACGTCGGCCGCCGCGGCAGCGCCGGCGACCAGTGCGAGCGCCGCCCCCAGGATCGTTCCCGATCGTGAGAAAGCGCCAGGGCGCCTCGCCAGATTCAGGATCATTTCGACGCCTTCCCGGCCTCGAACAGCGCCCGGGCGCGAGCATCGAGTTCGCGGGCCTTGTCGAGATCCTTCGGCAGCCCGAGATTCCCGGCGCGGTAGGCGCGCGCCAGCGCGTCCACGGCCGGCGCGTAGTTCCTGGCTTCGGCCTTGCGGTACAGCTCCAGCGCCTTCTCCTGGTCACGCGGCACGCCGAGGGCGTCGGCGTACATGCGGCCCAGTCCCAATTCGCCGGCGGGTTCGCCCTGCGCCGCCGCCTTCTGGTACAGCGCCAGGGCCTCGCTGTTGAACTCGGCGACCACCAGCAGGTCCGCCAGCCGCGCCTGGGCGGGCGCGTGGTTCTGTTCCGCCGCCTTGCGCAACAGGTTCATGGCGCTGACGAAATCGCCACCGCGGATGAGCGTCTCGGCCTGCGCAGTGTCCTCGACCGGACCCGCCCCGGCCCCGGCCGCGCAGAGCGCCGCGAGCGCCAGCACGCCGCGGGCCACGATCTGGGTGTGGGTGAGCTTCATGCCCCGCAAGGTGCAAGAAGCAGACCAGCCGCACCTTCTGCGGCCGCGGTCACTTGATTTTCGTCAGGCGGGCGCGGCGCCCGAGCCGGCCGCGGCACGGGCCTGCTCCTGCTCCTCGAGCTTGCGATAGAGGCTGGACAGGCCGATGCCCAGGCGCTGCGCCGCGGCGCGCCGGTCGCCGCCGCAATCCTCGATGGCACGCAGGATCAGGCCGTGCTCGTAGTCGCGCACCTGTTCGCGCAGCGTGCCCGTGCCCGGCCGAGGCGCCTCGGGAGAGGCCCCGGCCGGCGTGGCCGGGGTGATGTGCGGCGGCAGGTCCGCCACCGTGATCCGGCCGTCCTCGGCCAGGATCGTGGCGCGCTGCAGCACGTTTTCCAGCTCGCGCACGTTGCCGGGCCAGTCGTACGCGATCAGGATCTCCTCGGCATCCGGCTCGATCGCCAGCGTGCCGGCGACGCCGAACCGCTCCGAGCCGCGCGCCAGCAGGTAGCGGATCAGCGCCGGGATATCCTCGCGGCGCTCGCGCAGCGGCGGCACCGTCACGTGGAAGCCGCTCAGCCGGAAGAACAGGTCCTCGCGGAACCGCCCGGCGCCGACCATCTCGCGCAGGTCGCGGTTGGTGGCGGCCACGATGCGGACGTTGATCTTGCGCACCTGCTCGCTGCCCAGCGGGCGGATCTCGCGCGCCTCCAGCACGTGCAGCAACTTGACCTGCAACTCCAGCGGAAGCTCGCCGATCTCGTCGAGAAAGATCGTGCCCCGGTCGGCCTCCAGGAACAGGCCCTTGCGGGCCCGGTCGGCGCCGGTGAACGCGCCCTTGGTGTGGCCGAAGAACTCGCTCTCCAGCAGGTTCTCCGGAATGGCGCCGCAATTGACGGGAATGAACGGCTCGTTGGCGCGCTGGCTCGCCTGATGGATGGCGCGCGCCGTCACGCCCTTGCCGGTGCCGCTTTCGCCGGTGATGAGCACCGTGCTGTCGGTGGGCGCCACCTTCGCGACCAGCCGGTCGAGCGTCTTCATGGCCTGCGACACGGCCGGGCAATGGTCCTGCCGTCTCCCGCCCACCAGCTTGCGCAGCGCCTCGTTCTCGCCCTTCAGGCCCCGCAGGTCGGCCACCTGCTTGAGCCGCTGCACCAGCTCTTCCGAGCGCAGCGGCTTGATCATGTAGTCGATCGCGCCGGCCTTCATCGCCTCGATGGCCGTGTCGACCGACGAGAACGCCGTCATCATGATGAAGGTCGTGTCGACGCCGTTGGCGCGCGCCTCGCGCACCACCTCGATGCCGGTCAGGTCGGGCATGTTGATGTCGCACAACGCGACCTCGACGTCGCCCTTGGCCAGCCGCATCAGCGCCTCGCGGCCGCTGGCCGCCACCTCGACCGGGTGGCCGGCCCGGGCCAGGCTCGCCGCCAGGATCTGCCGGATGGCGGGCTCGTCGTCGACGACCAGGATCTGCAGGCTGCTTGAGCTCATCGGGCGGGCCGGCTCCGGGCTCGCGCCCGGCGGGATTCGAATCGGCGGTAGCGCATCATTCAACTGCCATGGTGCTGGCCGACTCCTCGATCCACACCCGGGACGCCCCCGGGCCGGGCTGCCGCAGCGTGACCGAAGCACGACCTGGGGACGTTTCCCGGCAATGCCCTGCGCCAGGCAGGGGACCAAGGCACCAGGGGAGTGGAAACCGGCCGGGAACCGCACCGCCAGGACAGGAAGCGGGCGCTTCGCGCCGCTTGCTGCGACGCTGGTTATTGTACGGCCGGGCCTGCGCCGGCGGGCAGCCACACCCGCACGCGGGTGCCCTGGCCGGGGGCGGAGTCCAGGTCGATCCGGCCGCCGTGTTCGTGCACCACGGAGCGGCACAGGGGCAGCCCCAGCCCCGTGCCGCAGCCCGCCGCCTTGGTGGTGAACAGCGGTTCGAACGCGCGTTCGCGCACCGCCTCGCTCATCCCGCTGCCGTTGTCGCTGATGCACAACGCCATCCCGCCGTCGACCCGGTGCGTCGCCACCTCGATCCGGCCGGTGCGCGGCGGCAACGCCGCCACGGCGTCGGCCGCATTGACCACGAGATTCATCACCACCTGCACCAGCCGGTCGGCGATGCCCATGACGGCCGGCAGCTGCGGATCGAGCGCCGGCACGACCGCCACGCCTTCCAGGCGCGGTTCGTAGCGCAGCAGCGCGAGTGACTTGGCGACCACCTCGTTCAGGCTGGCGAGCTGCCATTGCGCGGCCGGCGCCGCCGCCAGCTCCGAAATCTCGTGCGTGATGGCCGCCAGCCGGGAGGTCTCGTGCAGGATCTGCGCGGGGTCGAACCAGGCGGCGCCCGGCGCCACGGCTTCACCGCCGCGCTGCGCCTCGGCCAGCGCGCGCGCGAGGCCGTCGATCGCGGCGATCGGGTTCCCGATCTCGCGCAGCACGCCCGCGGCCATGGAACCGACGGCGGCGAGTTTTTCCTGGTGCATGACCTGGCGGCGCTGGATGTCCAGGTCGCGCTCCCGGCGGTCCAGGGCCTCCGCCAGTTCGTCGAGCGCCCGGGCGAGGTCGCTCAGTTCGTCGTTGCGCTCCAGGGCGCGGCCGCGGCCGCGGTCGCCCGTCAGGATCGCGAGGGCACGGGCCCGCACCGCCCCGATGTCGGTCGCCAGCCGCGAAAAGAACAGCAGCGCGAGGGCGCCGATGCAGGTGATGCCCAGCCAGGCGATGCACGCCATCACGACCGTGCCGCCGTCGATCAGCTGCCGCGACGCCTCCAGGTGCGCCGCGCGGTCGCCGCCGATGCGCCGCAGTTCCTGGTCGGCGTCGCGCAGGCGCGCGCCGTCGCCCGCCGCGGCCGTCTCCTGCGCCCGCAACTGCAGCGCCGTGGCCCAGCGTGCGTCCGCCTGCTCGACGGCATCGAGGTGGCCCCGCACCGCCCCCCGGAACACCAGCGCCGCGGCGACCAGGAGCATGGCCAGCACCATCACGCCAAGGATGGCCAGCAAACCGGTGGCCCGCAGCGGCAGGCGCCGGGGTGCGGGCCTGGCCCTGGCGGCGGCGGGCACCGGCGCCACCAGGGAGTCGAGTTGCTGCGCGGTTGTGCTCATCGGTTACGCCTGTTGGAGGACACGATCGAATTCACGCCGCACCGCCGGCGCGTCCCAGTCGCGCTCGCCGATCCAGCGCGCCAGCACGGCACCGTCGGCGGCGACGACGAACGACTGCGGGAGCGATTCGATCCGCAGCGGCTCCAGGCCGGGCGCGCCCGGCGCAATGACGACACTGCGCAGGCCCAGGCCCTGCTGGGTGAGGTATTCGCGGATCGCGAAGGCGTCGTCGGCCACGGCAATGGTGGACACCTCGATTCCGCGCGGCGCCAGCGCGGCGGCGAGGCGGTCGAGGCCGGGCAACTCGCGGCGGCAGGGCGGACACCACAAGGCCCAGAGATTGATCAGGCGTGCCCCGCCACTGGCGGCCGGCAGGGTGGCGGAACGGCCGCCGAGGTCGCGCACGGCGAGCGCCGGCCAGCGGGCGCCGGGCCTCGGGCGCTGGTCGCCGCAGGCCGCCAGGCCGCCGGCGGCAGCCAGGAGGGCGATCGCTTCGCGCCGCCTCACGCGGGTCGCTCCCGGCCGGTCGCGCCGCCGTTCATGCCGCGCCTTCGCGGCCGAGCCAGCGGCGCAACGCCGCTCGCTCGAGCATGAGGAAGCGCACGCGGGCGAGCGCCACCGCCTTCGCATACATGCAGAAGGCGAGGGTCAGGAGCAGCATCCCGCCCAGCATGGTGGCGGCCATGGCAGGTGCGGCGCTGGCGGCGCGGTCGTGCAGCCCCTGCCACCAGCTGAGCGTGTAGTAGACGAAAGGCACGTTGAGCGCCCCCACCAGCACCAGCACCGCGCAGGCCCGGTCGGCGCGGGCCGGGTCGTCGATCGCCAGGCGCAGGGCCAGGACCGCCGCGTACAGCGCGAAGAGGATCATTTCGCAGGCGAGTTGCGCATCCCAGGCCCAGCTCCCGTGCCACGACGGCTTGCCCAGCAGCCAACCGGTCCACAGCGCCAGGCAGGTGAAGAGGATCCCGGTCGGCGCCAGCGCGGTCATCAGCAGCGCCGCCAGGCGCTGGCCGGAGGCGAGGGCGAGCCCGGCGCATGCCGCCATGGCGAAATAGAGCAGCAGGGACGTCCAGGCCGCCGGCACGTGGACGAAGAGGATGCGCGAGGCCTCGCCCCGCGCGGAGCCCTCCGGCGCCACCAGCAGGGCCAGGGCCAGCAGCGTCAGCGCCAGTGCGGCCCCGGCGCACCACGGCACCAGACGCCCGGCCAGCCGGTAGAACGCGCCGGGTGAGCCGAGCCGGTCGATGGCAATCCGGACAGGGGGCGGTACGGGAAAGCGCATGGGCGAGACCTTCGCACGGAACGTGCCAGCGTCAGCGAACCGCCGCAAGACCCGAAACGCGGTCTTTTGGATGTGCGGCCGGCTTCCCGGCGGCAGAAAACCCGCCTTGCGCTTCCCGGATTCGGGAAGCGCAGCCAGGCGCCGCCCCTAGCGTCCCGGCTGCTGGCGAGCCGGCTGCTGCGCACCGGACGGCGCCGGCGGCAGCCGCCCCAGCTTCTGCTCCCATTCCCACAGCGCCGCGCGCGCCTTCGCCCGGTGCGGTTCGTCGGCGCCGCTCAGGTGCAGGTAGCTGCGCATGGCGCCCAGCGCCAGTTCCCAGTCCTGGCGCAGTTCCTCGGCCAGCGCCAGGCCGTAATAGGCGTTCGCCTGCTGCGGCCGCAATTCGATGGCCGACTGGAAGAAGCTGCGGGCAGCGTCCGCCTGCTTCAGCCCCAGCAACGCGTAGCCCATGTTCACGTGGGCCTCGGGCATGGCGGGGGCCAGTTCCAGCACCCGGTGCAAGGCGGTGATCGCATGGTCGTACTGCTTCGCGTGAAGCATCACGACGGCCTGTTCGAAACGCTGGCGCAGCTCGGCGTCGGTCATGGCACGCTGGTGTTCCAGGCGCGACACGGGCCGCGGCGCCAGCACCGCCCACGCGGATGCGCCCGCGAGTGCGAACAGCAGGATCAAGCTGGCCCACGCGACCCCGGGGTTGTGCCGCCAGAATTGCCCGAGGGCCCCGCCCGCCGCCATGGATCGCTCCCGCCGTGCCACGCTGCTCACACCGCCCCCGGGGGCACCGCCCCTGGCACGCGCAGCCCCCGTCCCCGGAGGGCGGCCGCATTCCGCGGGTCGATCCCCGTGCACGGGGCCCCTCGCCCTCGCTTCATACGGCCCCCTTGTGTGGCGCCAGGGTGACGAAGGGCACGCCGAAGAAGGTGAGGAAGGCGACCGCGAACACGCCGACGATCATCAGCGCGCCCTGGCGCGGCGCCACCCGCCACGTGACGCGCGCGTGCACCGCCGCCACCAGCGCCAGCCAGGTGATGAAGGCCCAGGTTTCCAGCGGATCCCAGGCCCAGTACCGGCCCCAGGCGTCCTGCGCCCAGACGGCGCCGGCGATCAGCATCAGGCTCTCGAAGACCAGCGCGGCCAGCATGAAGCGCCAGGCGATCGCGTCGAGGACGGCGTCCCCCGGCATCCTCGCGAACCAGCGGCGTCCCCGCTCGCGCGTGCGTGCGAGCACCACGCCGGCCAGCCCCGCGGCGACCAGCGCGCAAGCGAGAAAGACCTTGCCCAGGAGGATGTGGAACCACATCACCGACATCTGGTACGTGGGCGGCAGGTGGGTATCCGCCGTGCTCACCGTCAGCATCCAGCCGGCCATCACCCCGAGCAGCGACAGCGCCATCGGCGCCGCGTCGGCGAGCACCGGCCAGCGCGAGGCGGCGATGCGCCAGCCGAGGCCGAGGCTCACCAGGCTGCTGGCCAGCACCTCGAACATGCTGAGGAACGGGCCATGCCCGATCCGCGCCCAGCGCATCGCGATGCCGATCACGAGCACCGCGATTCCGATGTCCAGGAGCGCGATCACGGGGGCCCGGCGCGCCGGGCGCGGCGGCCCGGCCGGCGCCGCCACTCGCACCCAGGCGAGCAGCGCCGCCAGCGCCACCAGCGCCGCGCCGGCACAGAGCCACCACGAGTCGACCGGTCGCGCCGGGATCATGGCGTCACCTCCCGCTGCACCGGCAGCAGCCGCACGGTCCGGCCCCACAGGTGCCATGCGAGCCCCGCCATGCCGGCGAGCGATACCGCGAGCATCGGCCACAGCGTCGGGTCGTAGAAGATCTTGTAGCCCATCCAGCTGGTGAGGCCTTCATAGCGCAGGGTCGCGCCCGGCAGCGCGAGCGAGGCCCCGGGACGCAACTCGTGGCGCTGCCCGGCCGACTCGACCACCAGGACGGCGGGAACGTCGTGCGCGCGCAGGGTCCAGGCGACTTCCTCGGGCAACGCGCGCTCCAGCCGCAGCCACAAGCGCAGCGCGCGGCCGTCCGGCGCGTTCCAGCGGCTCTCCTGCTGGTAGTCGAACAGCGGATAGGACGGCAGGTGCACTGCACCGAGCACCGGCTCCCCTCCATCCGGCTGCCAGCGCAGCAGCGGGGCGAAGCCCTTGTTGTGCGTCGTGTACAGGCGATAGCCGTCCAGCACCAGCGGCGTGTCGTCGCCGACGACGTGCGGCGCTGCCGCCCCGGGAAGCCACACCTGGCTGCGGGTGTGCGCGCGGCGCACGCCCGGCGCGTAATCGACTTCCCAGGCGCCCTGCCTGAAGGCCAGCCGCTGCCAGCCCGCGCCGTGCCATGGCCCTTGCGCCGTCACCTCCACCTGTTGCGGGTCGAGCGCCGTTCCTTCGGTCACTTCCACCCGCCCGTCCAGGTGCGTGAGACGACCCCACCCGGCGAGCAGCAGCAGCCCGAGCAGGCAGGCGTGGAACAGGCCCAGCCCGCCGCAGCGCAGCGCCGGCCGGACCGTGATCGCCGCCGCCAGGTTGCTCGCCAGCAGGGCGAGCGGCAACACCACGAGGGCCGCCGGCATCTCCGGCCGGGCATACGAGAACAGAACGGCGGCGCCGAGCAGCGCGAAGCCCGCGATCATCAGCCGATTCGAGGCCAGCCGGCGCAGCAGCCGGTTCATGGCGCGGCCTCGCAGCTCTCGTTCGAGTCGCGCATCCAGCTGCGCCCGCTCGAGCCGTTGCCCGGAGCACCGGAGGAGCCGCAGTTGCCCTCGGACCAGCTGCCGCTGGGAAAGCTGCGGATCTTCAGCATGGCGTTGAGGTAATAGGGCCCGTTCGTGTAGCCGCGGTTGTTCCAGTCGGTGGTACTGGTCGCGCCGCTGCCGGAAGAGCCGTTGCGCATCTGGGTGCCAACCGGCATCGGCTGGCCGACGGTGCACTTGGAGCCGGTCGGCAGGTCGTCGGCATCCTCCTGGCGGCACTTGACCTCGGGCCCGACGTCGTTGAGGTTGACCAGCAACGAACGGTTCTTCCAGCCGTGCGGGACGGCGACGTGGCACCAGGTGCAGCGCAGCCTCTCGATCTTGTCGTTGTGGTACTTGTGGAGGTTGCCCTTGCCGCCACCGTTGAAGCCGGTGCTGCCGCCGCCGGCGACCCCGTTCAGGTAGGTACCCGGGTTGTGGCACTTGAAGCACAGGGCATTGGCCGTCTGCCCGCCTTCGCGCGACCCGGTTCCGGTCGTTTGGCTCCACTGCCCCTTCAGGATGAAGGGGTTGGCCGACCCGTGGGGACCGGCCGGACTGCCCACCACCGAATCGGCGGCGGTATTGGTCCCGTGGCAGTCCGAGCAGTACATGGTCTGGCTGCCGACGTCGGCATCGGCGTTCCATGGCGCACGCCAGGAACTGGTGCTGGTGCCGCGCAGCGCGTGGGTGCGGCCGGTGGAACCGATCACCGGATGCCAGCTGCGGTGGTTGTTGCCCGACCAGCCGGCCGCCGCACCGCTGTCGCTGGTGGTGGCCGGCCGCGCGCGGTGCCCGGACGGCGCCTGGAACTCCATGGCCTGGTCGGTGTAGCGCGTGACGCCGTTGGTGCCGCTGGTGGTGCCGCCTCCGCTGCTTCCCAGGTCGGGCGGCGTGTTGCCATAGGCATAGCTCGAATGGCACTTCAGGCACACCTGGTACTCGCGCGTGAGCCAGGCGCTGCTGGCCGCCGGATTCGTGTCGGCGCTGTTGCCGCCGTCTCCGCTCTTGACGGCGAACTCGGAAGCCACGTTGCCGAACTGCACGCCCGCCCATTTGGTCGGCTCCACTCCCGACATGCCGCGCAGGACACCCGAGGCGATATTGGTATGGCCGGCAGCGTGGTTGTGCGTGCCCGAAGCGTCCGCCGTCGCGGGGTCCGCATTGAAACGCTGCTTCTTCGTCACCCGGTGCGGGTTGTGGCAGTCGGTGCACTCGACGTGGCGGTTCGCCAGGACGGCCGTGGACTCGACGAAGTCCTTGCCGGTGCCCGGCCCCGCGCCGATGTCGTGCCGCTCCGCGGTGTTCCCGTTGAAGGTCTGGTCGGCCGTGCTGATCGGCATGCGGTAGGTCCGCGTGAACTCGTCCCTGATGTTGGGAACCGACGCCACGCTGGTCAGCGTGTCGGTCAGGCCCGAGTGGCACTGGTAGCACGTTTCCTCGATGGCGGAGCCGCCGCCCGCCTTCGGCGAGCTGGTGCTGTCCGTGCCCTCGCGCAACAGGCGCCGCGCACCTTGCACCGTGTGCGTGTCGTGGCAGTTGAGGCAGGCGGCCTTCCACACCGGCATGCCGGGCGCGGTCGTCGGAAATTCCCGGCGGTTCGCCGCGTCCGTCGTGTACAGCTCGTTGGCCACCGACGGGTGGGCATGGGCGGACAGGGCCCAGAGCTGCCCGCCCTTGTCGTGGCAGGCCAGGCAGATGATGTCGTTCGCCTCGGAGAACGCCCCGCCGGCGGGCGCCAGCTCCTGGAAGCGGTTCAGGCGCAGGAACTTCGCCGGCCCCTTGGCCGTGTCGGTCTCGCGCAGGTGCGGGTCGTGGCAGGTGGTGCACTGGACCTTGCCGTCTTCCAGGGGCAGCGTCGGCTTGACGCCGGGCGATCGCGTGCCCACAAGGGTGCCATCGGGCGGCCGCAACTCGCCGTCGTTCGTTGCGAGGGTCGAGCTGTACGTGAACGAGATCGGGTGATCGTTGCTCAGGTTCACGCCCAGGTTGCGGGTGAACCCGGTGGTGGCGCCGGTCGTCGGCATCAGGCCCCCGGTGGCCGTGCCGGTCAGCGGAACCGACGCGCCCCCCAGCCCATTGAGGACGTTCACGCTGCCGATCGCCATCGTTCCGTCGTGGCACGACAGGCACAGCTTGGAACTCCCGCCCGGGCCCGCCGCCAGTTCGGCCGCGCTGGCCTCGATCGAGCTGGAGGTGTAGGTCGTGTACGTGGCGGCCGACAGCTTGCGGTTCCACAGCGGGGCGTTCGGGATCGTCTCGGCGGCGTGCGGCGTATGGCAGAAGACGCAGATCTGCGACTCCCCGCCGGTCGGCGCCTTCACCGTTCCGGGCCCGGCGGCCGACAGGTTGTGCTTGGTGCCGCGCACGTCGGAGACCTTCGCCGCGCCGGCGGGTTCCGTGGCCGCGAGCGCGGCGACCAGCACCAGCAGCGCCGCGAGCAGCCAGGGCACGACACGGACCATCAGTTGCCCCCGAGGAACTGGAAGATGGCGACGCGCCCGTTGAACATGTCGGCGACGAACACGCGATTGCGCGAATCGACCCAGACGCCCGCGGGCAGGTAGAAGCGGCCGGCATCGGAGCCGTTGCCGCCCAGGTGCATCAGCAGCTGTCCCTTGCGGTCGAAAACCAGCAGGGTGTCGTACATCGATTCCACCACGTAGAGGTTGCCCTCGTCGTCGGCCGCCACTCCCTTGGGCCGGACCAGGTTCCCCACGTACCGGCCGCGCTGGCCGAGCGTGAGCGCGGGCCGGCCCTCCGTATCGAAGCCCTGCACCCTCGCGTTCATCGTATCCACGACCATCAGCATTCCGTTGACAAAAGTCAGGTGGGTCGGGAAGTTGAGCTCGCCCTGCTGCTCGCCGCGTCGGCCCCACGTCTGCAGCAGCCGGCCATCGCCGTCGAAGACCTTGATGTCGTGGGCGTGGGTGTCGGCAACGAACACGCGGCCGGTTTTCGGATCGGTCGCCACGCCGGCGGGCCGCTGCAGGACGCCGGCGCCGAACTCGCCGTGCGGCTTGCCGTCGGGCCCCAGCCGGAAGACCCGTCCCAGCTCCGCATCCGCCACCACCAATTCGCCATCGCGGCCCAGCGCGATGCCGATCGGCGCGGCGAACCGTTCCGCCCTGGTGGCGTGTTCCCACAGATCCAGGCGGCCGCCCGCCTCGTCGAACACGAACACGGCGTTGCGGCTCACGTCGGTGACGAGGACCCGGCCGGCCGCGTCCACGACGCCGCTTTGCGGGCGCTGCAGCACCAGCGGCTGCTCCTGCGCTTCGTCCAGTCCGACCACCCACGCCAGCAGCTTGCGCGCGGTGCCGCGCCGCTCGCCGTCGACCGGCCGGAAGTTGGACTCTCCCACCAGCTGGCCGAGATACCGGTAGCGCGGCACCTCCTGGGTCTCCGGTGGCGGGAAGACCCGGGACAACTCGGCCGCGGTTCCCTCCAGCCGCATCACCAGCGGTTCGCTGGCACAGCCCGCGAGCCCGGCGGCGATGGCCGCCGCCAGCACCCACCCGCCCGGTCGCTTCACGACCGCGCTCCCCGGCGCTCCAGGGATGGCGGTGCGACCAGCATCACCTGCACCCGCGCATTGACGCTGTCTGCCACGTAGAGCATGTTGCCGTCCACGGCCAGCGCCTCGATCCGCCCGAAGCGTCCCGGGCCCCCGCCGGCACCGCCGACGGCGGCCACCATGTCGGCCCCGCGGAACACCTTGATGCGCTGGTCGGCGTCGTCGCTGACAAACACCCGGCCGCTGCGGTCGACCGCCAGCGCGCGCGGGCGCAGCAACTGGTTTTCCCCGATGACCGCGACCACTTCGCCACCGCGCCCCAGCACGACGACCTGCTGCGCGAGCGGGTCCAGCACATAGAGGCCGTCCGGTCCCAGCGCCATCGCCGCGATGCTCTGCAAGACGGGATGGCGACCTCCGCCGAGGAGGCCGACGGTGCGTCCGAGCGGATCGAACACCGCCACCTGCGCGGCAGCGCCATCGCCCACGAACACTTCGGCGCGGCTGTCCGGCACCGCGACCGCCACCGGCCTCGGTGCGTTGGCGTCGTCGAGGAAGCGGCGGACCACCCGGCCGCGCGGGTCGTACTGCACCACCTGGTGCTCGGCCGGCAGCGCGACCCAGACGCTCATGTCGTTGGCGACGTGCAGCGAGGCGGCGTGTCCCGGGCTGCCGCCGGTGAACGGGGCGAACGGGGCCATGGCGTCCCGGCCGCGGTCGATGCGCCACACCATGCGCGCCCCCGCGTCGGCGACCAGCAGCAGGTCGCCGAGCGCGGCCACGCCCACCGGTTGCACGAACCTGAGCCGGGCGCCCGGCACCGGCACGATCTGGAGCGGCTGCCGCGGGTCGGCGCGCCAGCCGCCGTCGATGGCCAGCCACGGCGTCAGCACCCCGCCGCCGTTTGCGGCGCGCGGCCGCGCCGCGTCGTCCTGGGTTCCGGCGCAGCCGCCCAGCCCGAACGCGGCGGCCGCCGCCCCGAACGTGAAGGCCCGCCGACGCACCTGGGGTTTCACCATCGGCCTGGCCCTCCTGTTTCGCTGCCGCCGTAGATCCCGCTGGGCAGGCCCCGCCTGCCTGAATGGCACAGGTCGCACCGGTCGGCGGACCACGCCACCCGCCCGTTGTGGCACATGCCGCAGAACTTGCCGTTGATGATGTCGTTCATCTGCACGACGTTGGCTCCGGCGCGCATCTTGAAACCAAGCTCGCCGTGGCAGACCTTGCAGCGAAAGCGGATCCGGTGAAACCAGTGCGGGAAGACGACCGGCCGCATCCCGGACTGCTCCGACAGCCGGTTCAGCACCACGTCGGCGTACTCCCCCTGTGCCGGCACGGCCAGGGCGAGCCACAGCAGCAGGAACGACAGGGCGGCCCGCAGCTTCATGGCGCGGTCGATTCCCGCACCAGCGACGTGCCGAACCGCAGGTGCTCGGGGCTGCCACGCACGACGCTGTGGCAGCGATTGCACTCCGTGAGCGGAAAGGCGACCGCCCCGTGGCAGACGCCGCACTTTTCCCCCATCAGGATGGCCATCATGCCGATGCGCGTGGCCCCGGCCTTCTGCTCGAACAGATGGTCGTGGCAGTTCACGCAATCGAGCCAGGCGGTGTGCTGCCGATGCGGAAACCTCACGATGGGCTGGACACTGGTGTTCACCAGCAGGACGTCCGTGGTGCGCAGGTTGACCTTCGTCTCCGGATGGATGTTGGTGCGCGGCTGGATCTGGCCCTGGTCGAGCGCCTGCATCCAGCGCACCTGGTTGCCCGCGGTGTCGGGCGCCAGCCCGCCCAGTGCTTCGCGCGGCTCCTGCAGCAGGCCGATGGCCGGACTGGCCGGGTCATGCACCCCGTCATTGGCGATCGCGCGCCACTTCGGCCCCGACGCCACGGCCAGCGCCGAGACGAAGGCGAGAAGCAGGAGCAGCCCCAGTCGGAGCCTGCCTGCCATCGCGGCCGCCCGCCCGCCGGATCCGCCGTGCCGCGCAGCCATGCTAGCCCGGGATGTAGACGCCCGCGCCGCGGATCGCCTTGACCAGTTCGCGCGTCGACTGCTCCAGCGTCTTGACCGCCGTGTCATGGTCGCGGCGCGCGGCCTCGGCCTCCGCCTGGGAACGCAGGGTCGCGGCCGCCGCGAGCGCCTGGTCGACCATCGCGCCGACACTGGCCGTGCCGCGCTTTTCCTTCAGCAGCATGTCGACCAGCATCCGGTGGGTCTCGTTGCGATCGATCTCGTACTCGTATTCCTCGGCCTTGCTGGTGAAATTGAGCGACCGCACCACGGTGTCGCCATCGCGCAGGCCGATGGCCGAGATCTTCACCGCCATGTAGGCCTGGTCCAGGGTGCGGCGCGCCGCGCCCATCATCCCGCTGCGGGCCTGTTCGCCCGCCTCGGCCAGCAGCTTCTCGACCCGGCTGGAGACGTCGCGCGCCGACTGGCCCGAATTCTTCTCCGCGGCGACGCGCCGTTGCGCCTCCAGCAGGGCCCGCGTCGAAAGCATCCGCGCTTCGAAGTCGGCGCGCTCCTTGCGGCCGGAGACCTGCTCGGCGGCGGCCTTGCGCACGGCGGCGAACATGGCGCGGGACGCCTCGTCCAGCAGCTTGCTGGCGCTCTCCAGCTCCTCGCTGCGCAGGGCATCGCCGGCCCGCGCGTGCAGTTCGCGCGCGCGCGCCCGGTCGGCGACGGCCGCGGCGTCGCCGCTGGCCTCGATCTGTCTGGCGCCGGACGAGGTTTCGATCAGCGTGCGGGTCGAGGTCAGCTTGCGTTCCAGCTGGCTGCGGTCCGGCGGCAGGGTCTGGGCCGCGCTCGCGACCGCCGCATAGAGGGCGAGCGCCACGAAGGCGCCGCGCAGGTACAGGTCAAGCAGGCGTGCCATCACTGGCCCCCCATGGTTTGCGGCACCACCAGGCCGCTCGCCTGGAGCGCGCTGCGCAGCGCGTAAGTGCCATCGACGACATGCCCGATCGCCGCGGCGAGATCGCGGCCGGCCACGGCCTCGCCGCGCTCGCGCAGTTCGCGGGCTCGCGCCACGTGGCGCTGGACCACGGCGACCGCCTCAGGCGCGGGCCTGAGCTCCGCGAGCGCGAGCGGCACCAGCCGCTCGAAGCTGCGGTGGCGCTCGAGCTCATGATCGAATTCCTCGCGGCGGTTCGCGAAGCGGGTGCCGTAGACGAGGGTCTGGCCGGCCAGCCGCGACGATGCTTCCTTCATCAGGAGCATGAGTGCCAGGTCGAGTTCCTGGTTGGCTTCGGAGTAACGCTCCGCCGCCGCCAGGCCGACGGCCCGCTGCACGTGGACGTCCGCCTGCGCGACGACCCCGGCGAGGGGTTCGGCGCCCGGCCCGGCCGCGGGCTGGCCGATCTCGGACGTGCGGCGCAGCGCGGCCACGCTGTCCTCCAGCTGCATGTAGCGAGCCCGGTCGGCCACCCGGCGCACGCCCGAATCCGGCACCAGCTGCTGCGCGCGGCCGATCTCCCAGATGGCCTCGTTGAGCAGGGCGTCGGCGCGCGGCAGTTCGCCCACCGCGGACAGGGAGCGGGCACGCACGGCCAGCTCGCGCGCGGCGCCCAGGTGCCGCTGCGCCTGCTCGCTGCCGCTGGCCAGCACCCGCGCCGCGACCGAGGACTGGCCCAGGAGCTTTTCGAGCATCGAGATCTTCTGCTCGATGGTCTGGAGCGACACGCTCCGGCGGACCGGCGCGCCCGGCTGCGCGAGGCCGTCCTGCGCCAGCTGCGCGAGCGTGAGGACCAGCGCGGCCTTGGTCCACCAGGCAGTCACATTGCTCATCGTCGTGTGCTCCGTGCCGCCGTTCCTATTTCGCCGCCTCGGCCGGGGCGGCGCCGGCGGTCGCCGCCACGGGCTTGGCCTTGGAATGGCACAGGCGGCACTCGGAGACCGGGAACGCCACCTTGCCGTGGCAGACGCCGCACGCTTCGCCGAGCAGGATGCTTGCCATGCTGATCTGGTTGGCGCCTTTCTGCGGCTTGAAGATCGCCGGGTGGCAGTTGGAGCAGTCGAGCCACTCGGTGTGCTGCTTGTGCGGATACACCACGTCGGGCATCGAGCCCTTCACTTCGCGCACGATGTTCAGGTCCATGACCATCGGCTGGACCTTGTCGTCGAGGCGATCGGCGCGCGGAGCGATCTTGTTCTCGCGCATCGACTTGACCCAGTCCACCCGGTTGCCCGCGTTGCTGCGCGGCAGTTCCTGGAACGACGCGAGCGGCGGCTGCAGGGCCAGCGTGCCGTCGTTCGTCGCGTCGTGGATTCCATCCTCCGCCGGCGGCCGATTGCGCTGGCTGGGGGCCCGCAGCAGCCGGTTGAACGAGTTGACGTTCGAGGGTGCCACGGCAACCGGCCTCGGCGTGGCGGCCGGTGCCGGGGCAGTGGCCGCCTGGGCCGGCGTGGCGGGCGCGGCCGCCGGCCCCGCCGCCTTGGCAGCCGCGGGCGCCGCCGCCGGCGCCTTCGCCGCCGCGTCGCCCATCATGTAGGCAATGGCGGCGGCCAGCTGGGCATCGGTCAGCGCCGCGTTGCCGCCCTTGGCCGGCATGGCGCCCTTGCCCGCTTTCGCGCTGGCCACGAGGGCGGAGAGACTGCCCCCGGCCCTGGCCTTCCAGGCCGCCGCGTCCCCCAGCTTCGGCGCGCCAAGCACGCCGGTGCCGTGGCAGGCGACGCAGGCCGATTCGTAGACCGCCTTGCCGGCCGGGTCCTGGGCGGCGGCGTCGGGCGCCGCGATCCAGGTCGAAACCGCCAGCATGGCGGCCACCATCCAGGTGCCGCGCCTCATGGCCGCTTCTCCTTCTGGGCCCCGCCCGGGATGACCAGCGAGTTGATCGTGCTCTCGTGCACCTGGGTCGGCGTGTTCGGCTTGCCGGAGTGGCACATGTTGCAGTTCTCGATGCTCCAGGCCACGTCGCCGTTGTGGCAGGCGCCGCAGAACTGGCCGTCGATCACCTTGACCATGTTGATCTCGTTGCCGCCGGCCTTGAACTTGAATCCGAGGTCGGCGTGGCAGACCTTGCAGCGATAGCGGATCCGGTGGAACCAGTGCGGGAACACGACCGGGCGCATGCCGGACGCGTCCGAGTAGTTGTTGATCACCACGTCGCCGTATTCGGCCCGGGCGTCGGGCGACAGCCCCGCCAGCGCAGCCACCGCCGCCAACAGCGCCAGCAGCAGCCGCCACCGGTGGCGCCACGGCCGCGCGCCCGTCGTTTCGAACATCATCAAGCTCCTCTTCCTTGCGCAACACGCGCCGCTTCAATTCCCGAAACTGCGCTGGATCCGCCACATCAGGAAATCCCGTCGCCGCCCGTCCACTTCCGAGAGGCGGACGATGAGCTGGGACTCCAGCCGGCCGATGGACCAGTCGAGGCGGTTCTCCCACGCACGGGTCTCACGATCGGGAATGGCGGACAGCATCCCTGGCTGGTGCAGCACATCCTGGGCCAGCTTGATCCGCGAGGAAAAGCGCAGGCGCTGAAAGCCGAAGAGCCGCTGGTGCCGGTACGCGAGTTCGCCGCTCGCGCCCCTGGACAGCACGCGTTGCGCGCCCGCCGGCAGCGCCGCGTCGACGCCGATGCGCTGGTCGGTGCGCTGCCACGTGAAGTCTCCGCCGACGGTCTGGTAGCGGTTGATGGCGAAGTTTCCGGAAAGCTGGAAATTCCAGAGCTGAAAACGGGCGGGGCCGCCGCCGAGGTCGGTGAAGTCGTTGTACGAGAGCCGCGCATAGCCGGTCCGGCCGTCGGCGGCGACGTTCCAGGCGGCCGAGGCGTTGTGCTGCACGCTCCGGTCGGCGCCCTTCGGCCCGGCCTGGCCGTCGCCCGCCTGGATCGAGAACGTCTGGCCCGCGTTCAGCAGCAGCCCGGACTGGCTCGTGAGCTGGAACGTGCGCGACACGCCGTGGCCGACCTGCAGGCCCGCGGTGCTCTGGACCGCGTTGCCCGCGTCGGCGGGCTCGCGCGCGGCCCCGTCGTCGTTCATGGAGACCGCGGCCGTCGTGCTGGCGAACCAGTCGTAGCGCAGGCCCTTGAATTCGATCGTGTCGCCCTGCCAGTTCGCCGCGAAGGCGCCCGCGAGGCCGGTGGCGGCGCCACCGTTGCTCCTGGTGCTGTTGGCGCTGCCGCTGGCGGACAGGCGCGCGTTGTGGGACAGCTCGTACGTGGCGCCCAGCGTGAGCCCCAGGCTGTCCAGGTCGCGGTCGCCCTCGCCGTCGCGCAGTGCCAGGCCGCGGACCGCACCGGTCAGCAGCAGCGGCGAATTGTCGCGGCGCAGCAGGCCGACGGTGGACCATTGCAGCACGGTGAGATCCGAGGGAACCGTGATCCTGTTCTCGAGGGACTGCGACCAGTTCACGGTGGTGTTCAGCGAGCCGGCGGCGCTCGGCGCGTAGTTGTGGCGCGCCAGCAGCGATCGAAATTCGGACCGCTCGTCGCTCATGCGCCGGCGGGTCTCGTTCCAGGCTGCGCCGAGGGTGAGGTCGTGGTATTTCCAGTACGTTCCGAAGTCCCCCGTCAGCGCATGCTGGGTATCCCGCACGCCGCGGGCCCATTGGTCGCGCCGGTCGAAGCTCGCCGCCAGCGTGTAGCCATTGGAGGCGGGGCGGTAGCGTTGCGAGAAGCCGATGTTCTGGGTGCGGAAGTCCAGCGAGGTCGGCGCCGCGGTATCGACCCGGCTGTCGCTGCGCTCGACGTGGAATTCGAAGGGAAAGCGGCTTTGCGGAAAGACCTTCACGCGCGCCAGTCCGGTCACGAACCGGTCGCGTGTCGCCGCCCGCGGCGCCTCGGCGAACGGCCCGGCCGAGCCGTCGGGATTCGCGCTCTCGGTGGCAAGACCGGCCGTGAAACCCAGGCTGCCGGTCGCCGTCGCGAACCAGGGCTGGTAGATATAGGTGTTGGCGAGCAGCGTGCCGGTAACCAGGTGCGCCACGGTCCGGCTTTCGCCGGTGGCCTGGCTCGCCCGCAGGTCATAGGAAACAGTGCCGGCCGTGACGATCGGCGCCCGGGTGAGGTTCAGGCCGAGGGCGGCCAGGCCCGACGCGGGCGGCTCGGCGGCCGCGGCGCCTTCGGACTCGGCGCGCCCGCCGGATGGCTGGGCGGCCTGCGTCGTCGCGCCACCGAAGGCGATCAGCCCGGCCAGCAGCGCGCGCAGTGGCTGCCGCGGGTACTTCATCCGGCACTTCTGCGTTGACTCAGCGCGGTGCGGCCTTCTCGTCCGCGGTGGCGCTGGTCGTCAGGGGCAGGAAACCGGAATCGTCGATCGTGGCGGGCGTCTCGCTGCGCAGCCGCGCGAGCAACTGCGTCCACGCCTCCTCGCCCTTGTCGCGTTTCCAGAGGTCGCGCGCGCGGGTCCTGACGACGTCCAGCGGATTGAGCCGGGCCGGCCTGCGCTCGTCGAGCCGGAATATCGCCACGCCTTCGAGCAGCACGACGGGTTCGCTCACTGCGCCGGGTTCCAGCTTGTCGAGCGCCAGCTGGGCCGGCTCGGGAAGCATGCCCTTGTGCTGGTAGCCCATGTCGCCGCCATTGGCGGCCGACGAGTCGCTGGAATGCTGGCGCGCCAGCTCCTGGAAGTCGGCGCCTTCGCGCAGGCGCTGCAGCATCGCGGCGCCCTCGGCCCGAGCCTCGTCCCACTTTGCCTGCGGCGAGGACGGCACGACGCCCAGCAGGATCACCGACAGCTTCACCTGCTCCGGCGCGGTGAACTTGTCCTGGTGGGCCTCCCAGTAGGCGACCAGTTCGGCCTCGGTCGGGTCGCCGACCGTCCTGACCTCCTTGCGGAAGGCCTCGAGGATGCTGTCGCGCTCCAGCCTGGCCTTGAGCGCCGGCAGGATCCGTTCGCGGTTGGCGCCCCACTGCGCATTGCCTCGATAGCGTTCGTCGTACGAATCGAGGGTGCGCTTGACGCTCTCGTGGTCGGGTGCGATCCCGCGCCGCTGCGCTTCGGCGGCGATCAGGATGTCGTCGACGATGCCCTGGCCGACTTCGCGCTGCAGCGCGGCGACGGCGCCGTCGGGCGCCTTGCCGTGATAGAACTTGCCGCGGGCGGCCTGGACGAAGGCCGCCTCGAACTGCTCGCGGGTGACCACCACCTCGCCCACCCGGGCGAAAACCTGTTGCGCCCCGGCCGCCGGGGCGGCCGCGCCGCCCGTGGCAGGGTCGGGGGCGGCGTGCGCGGACACGCAGGCCGCTGCGAGCAGCCAGCACGCGAGATGCCGGCGCGCACGCGCCTTTGCCGGCCGGCCGTGTTGATCTTTCGTCATGTCGTACTCCCTTGCCACTCGAAAAAAAGGGGCACGCGTGCCCCGGACTGCTGCCTTCGGGGGCCGGCGCAGGCGCCGGCCCGCGTTCACCTCACTTGATGTGGCAGGACAGGCACACCGAGCTGTAGGTGTTCGGGATGCGCAGGAACAGCGCGTTGTCGGTATGCGGGTCGTGGCAGCTCGCGCACTCGACGTACGCCGTGTCCGTGGTGCCGGTGCGCGCGTAGAGCCACATGTCGGTCTTCTGCCGGCTGCTGTCCGCGGCGGGAGCGCCGGTGCGGCCGATGGTGTCGGTATCCACCCACCACGCATCCGTGGCGTTGATGGTGCCCTTCGTGAACTGCACGTAGCCGCCGACCTCCTGCACGGTGTCGGCACGGCCGCCGGCGTACTTCATCCCGATCGGGTGGTCGTTCGTCAGGTCGCCGCCGATCTTGGCCACGCCGGTGATCAGGCCGGCGCCGCTCACGAGCGTGCCGAACGCCGCGCCGCCCGCGTTGTACCCGTTCGAGCCCGGCGCGTTGATCAGCGTGTTCATGGCCTGGGTGCCGTCGTGGCACGACAGGCAGGCGAGCGACACGGAACCGGGGGTCAGCGCGGTTCCCATGCCGCCCGAGACCGTGCCTCCGGTCAGCGTGGCGCTGGTGTACGGCGTGATCGTCGCGGTTCCGGCGAGCCGGTTCCACAGCGGTCCGCGCGCGACTTCCGCGGCGTGGGGCGTATGGCAGAAGACGCAGATTTCAGTGGAAGGACTGGCCGCGGCCCCGGTGCCGGCCGCAATCGTGTTGTTGCCGGTGCCGCTGGAGCCCAGGTTGTGCTTGGTCGTGGAGATGCCGCTTCCCTTCCGGGCCGCCAGCCCTGTCGACTGCGCGGACGCCGGCCAGTTAATGGCCGTTCCCAGCACGGCGACCACTACGCCCGCGACGACGACGGCCAGGCCGCGCTCGCGCAGGGACTGCCGACCCATCCAATTGCTCCAACTCATGTCCGATCTCCTAGAAGTTTGAAATCCAGCTCCGCGCCAACCGCAGACCACGTACGTCTTGATGCATCTTGTGTGCCAGCGTCCGGTAGGGCCATTCGCCCCGCGGAACCCCCTGCCGGTTGATCTGCGTCAAGCTTTCCCGGGCCACCGGCCCTGGCGCTTCCCGCTTCCAGGAATGCATGGCGCGCTCTTTCCTGAACGAAGTAAGAAAGCGCCCTAACGGGCCGGCGCCGCGGCCGGGGTCTGCCCCGTCGCCGCGAGCGGCGGCCTGGCGCCGGCCGAGGCGGCCTGTCCATAGGGGCTCCCGGCGGGAAGCGACGCCGGCCGGAACACCTCCACCTTGCGAAAGAACTGGTCGACCATGTAGATGCGCCCGTCGACGTCGACGGCGATGCCCGACGGCAGCGAGAACTTGGCCGGCGCATCCATGTCGCCACGGGCGCCGACGTCCAGCAGCAGCGTTCCCTCGCGGTCGAAGATCTGGAAGTTGCCGAAGCCCGTGTCGACCACGTACAGGTTGCCGGCCGCATCGGAAGCGATCTCCTTGGGACGCGAAAACTGGCCCAGCTGGATGCCGATGCCGCCGAACGTCTTGATGAACTTCCCGTCGGGGTCGTACACCTGGATGCGGAAATTCCCGCCGTCGACGACGTACAGCAGCCCGTCGCCGCCCACCGCGGCGTCGCGCGGAAGGTTCAGCTCGCCCGGGCCGTTGCCGCGCTTGCCGATGTCGAACAGCAGCTTGCCGCTTTCCAGGTCCAGCACGCGCACCCGGTGCTCGGCACTGTCGACGCCGCCGACGTCGACGACGTACAGCCGCTTGCGCGCGGAATCGATGGCGAGCCCGACCGGACGGCTCCAGCCGATGTCCTGCCCCAGTTTGCGCAGGAACTTGCCCTTGCCGTCGTAGACGTGGATCAGCTTCAGGGTTCCGTCCACGACGTAGAGGTTGCCGCGGTCGTCCAGGTCCATCCCGAACGGCATCCGCAGCGCTCCCGGCTCGTCGACGCCGATGCGGGTATAGGTCCTGGCGTTCAGGTCGAACAGCGCCACGTGGCGCGCCACGGTGTCGCCCACGTACACGCGGCCGTTGCGCGCCGCCACGCCATAGGGCTTGTTGAAGCCTTCGCCGGTGCGCAGCTCGCCGGTGACCAGCCGGCGCAACGCGCCGTCGCTGTCGTCCGGGACCACGTCGGCACTGGTGTGGAGCGACCGCTCCCAGACGATGCGGGCCGGCTCCGGCGCCGGCGGAAACACCGGCGTGACGAACGGCTTCGCGGCCTGGACCTGCGGCGCCTGCGCGCATCCGGCCGCGAACAGTGCCGCCGCCATTCCCACGACTGCGCATGCGAGTCGCGCTTTCGAGAATCCGGGCTTCATCAGTGACATGCCTCCAGGAGCGGAGCCGGCCTCCGTGGCCGGCGAGATGGCTTCGAAAACGCAAGGGTCATGCCATCGGTCAACCGGGGTGGCATCGAAGTTGCACCACCCCGCCGGTTGACGCCCTTGGGAGTTGAGATGTCGAGAGATTCAGGACCGTTGCGCCGCCGCCTCTGGCTGGGCGCCCTGCTGCTGCTGGGCGCCACCTGGCTGGCGTCGCCGGTGCACGCAGCCAAACCGCCGCCGGCGGGCCAGCAGACGCCGGCGGCGCTCTATCAGGCGCATTGCTCCGGCTGCCATGGCGACGACGCCGACGGGCGCAGCCTGGCGCGCAAGACCATGAATCCGGCCCCGCGCGACTTCACCACGCCGCAGGCGACCCAGGAGCTGACGCGCGAGCGGATGATCGCCGCGGTGAAGAACGGCGTGCCGGGCACGGCCATGGCCGGCCTGAAGAAGCAGTTGAGCGATGCCCAGATCGCGGCCGTCGTCGACCACGTCCGCGCCACGTACATGCGGCCCAGCGTGACCGACGCCAGCCGGGGGCGGCGCATCTACGCCCGCGTCTGCTCGGTCTGCCACGGCGACCAGGGCAAGGGGTCGATGTTCGCCAGCCCCAACCTGCGTCCGGCGCCGCGCGACTTCACGTCGCAGGGCGCCAAGGACGACCTCACGCGCGACCGCATGCTGGCCGCGGTGTCGCAGGGGCGGCCCAATACGGCCATGCAGGGTTACGCCCGCCGCTTCAGCCAGGAGGACCTGGAAGCGGTGGTCGACTACATCCGCGTCTCGATCATGCGGGTGCAGGAAGCGGAAGCGGCCCCGGTCGCGAATGCCCAACCCGTGCGGGGGGCGAAGGACTCCAAGAAGGCCTCCGGCCATGAGCACGGCGACCACGGCGGGCACGGGGACCCGAACGACCACGCGGCCCACGGGCATGGCGGCGACCATGCCATGGGCAAGGACGGCAAGATCGACATGAAGAAGCCGTTCGCCAACGGCTTGCGCGGCGATCCGGTGGCCGGGCAGAAGTTCTACGACGCCAACTGCGCCACGTGCCACGGCGCCAAGGGCGACGGCCAGGGTCCGCGCGCCTACTTCATCAACCCGAAACCGGCCGTATTCACCGATCCGAAGACCCGCGCCGGCATGAACCGCCCCGTGATCTACGACGGCGTCGCCCTCGGCCGCCGCGGCAGCGAGATGCCCGCGTGGGACAAGGTGCTCACGCCGCAGGAGATCGCCGACGTGTCCGAATACGTCTTCCGGACCTTCATCCAGCCGGGAACCAGGAATGTCGCCCGGAACAAGTGACTGCCGCCGCGTCCTGGGCCGGTTGCTGGTCCCGTTCCTGGCCGCCGCGCTGGGTGTGTTGAGCGGTTGCGGCGAAGCGCCCGCGAGTGCGCCCCCGGCGCCGGCGGTTCATGCGCCAGTCGCAGCGGCGCCCGTGGCGCCGCCGGCCGGGGACGCCCTCGAGCTCGGGCGCAAGATCTACAACTACCGCTGCTACTTCTGCCACGGCTACTCGGGCGACGCGAGGACGCTGGCGGCGACCTACCTCGAACCCAGGCCGCGCGACTTCTCGAGCACGCCCCCGCAGGCGCTGCCGCGCGAGCTGATGCTGGCGGTGACCACGCACGGCAAGGCCGGCACGGCGATGAAGGGCTTCCAGGGCATCCTGACGCCTCGTGAAATCGAGGCCGTGACCGATTTCGTGCGCGACGAGTTCATGGCCAGGCGGGCCGAGAACACGCGCTACCACACCAGGGAGAACGGCTGGCCCGACCACGAGCGCAACCAGGTGGCGTTCCCGTTCGCGCGCGGCGACATCGCGATCGACACGCCTTGGGAGCAACTCACGCAAGACCAGCAGCGCGGCAAGCGCCTGTTCCTGTCCGCCTGCATCACGTGCCACGACCACGGGCGGGTGCAGAACCCGGGCACCCCGTGGGAGTCGCGCCCTGTTTCGTTTCCACGCGACGCCTACTGCACGAGTTGCCACACGGACACGCCGCGTTCCGAACCCCAGGGCGTGGATCATCCGCGGCCGGCGACGCACACCTTCGCGCAGGCGAACGGCAGCGTCCCGGTGCGCCTGCCGCAGGCCGCGGGACCGCGCGTCGGCTCCGCCTACCTCGTGCACGACAAGCCGCCGGTGATCGCCAATGCCACGGCGCTCGAGAAGAAGGGCGAGCACCTGTTCCAGAAGAACTGCGCTTTCTGCCACGCCGGCGATGGCACGTCCAAGGGCTGGATCGGCAGCTTCCTGGAGCCGCATCCCCGCGACCTGACCAGCCGCGTGGAAATGCGTGGCATGACCCGCGAGCACCTGCACAAGTCGATCGCCGAAGGCTTGCCCGGCACCTCGATGCCGGCCTGGAAGGAGGTGCTGGCCGAAGGCGACATCGACGCGCTGATCGCCTACATCTCGCGCGCCTTCCACCCCATCCCGGGCGTGCGCGGCTCGTAGCGTTCGCCCAATGAAAACGCCGCGCACCGCGCGGCGTTTTCATTCCGGAAGGCCGCCGGCCGGCGGCCCGCCCGGCTACTTCACGGTCGCCAGCATGTAGTCGACCGCGGCGCCGATTTCCTCGTCGGTCAGCGCGGCGTTGCCCGCCTTGGGCGGCATGGCGCCCTTGCCGGCCTTCACCGAAGCCACCAGCGCGGCCTTGCCGCCACCGGTGCGCGGCGCCCAGGCGGCCTTGTCACCGAGCTTGGGCGCATTGGCCACGCCGGCGGCGTGGCAGGCCACGCAGGTCTTCTCGTACACGGCCTTGCCGTCCGCGGCGCTTGCCACGGTCGCAAAACCCATCGAAACAACGGCCACCAGGCCGGCTGCTGCCCACTTCATTGGATGCACTCCATCACGGTTGAGAAAGTACGGCTCCTCATGCAAGCCCCGTGCCTGCGCTGGTGCGCGCAGGCGCCTCGCGCCCGCCTCCAGAGGCTCCCGATGGAGGGAAATTCGCCGCGCGGCTTCCTGGGAGCGGGAACGAGCCGCCGGCGGCGGGGAGGCGGGCGGTGCAACCGACTGCATCTTGTGCTTCAATCACCCTGCCCAGCAAATGGAATTGCCGAGGCGATATCGAGAGCGGCTTCATGAATTCCCCGATCGCGGCCGGCGCACTGCGCGCGACGTGCCAAGCCTGGCGGCTCCCCCTCGTCGCGCTGCTGCTGCTCGCGGCGGGCTGCGAGACGGCCCGCAAGGAGTGGCGCGAAGGCCCCACCGAGGCGGACTCCATCGCCAGCGGCAGCGCCGCGACCCGGCGTGAGGTGGCGATGAACCGGCAATGGCAGCAGCAGCCGTTTTCCAGGCTGCGCGCGGCGCTGGGCGAGCCCGTCCTGCTCATGGACATTCCGGGCGGGGGCAGTCCGCCGGGAATGGTGGCGGTGTACCAGGTCGACCCGGCTACCGGCTGCCGGGACGCGTTTGCCCTCGTGTTCGGGCAGGATCCGGTCGTCCGCGTCTATCACTGCCGCTGATCGCGGCCGGCCCGCCCGCGATCAGCCGCGTGCCGCTTGCAGCGCCGCGCGCGTGTGCTCGGCCTCGCGCGCGGCGGCCGCCGGGAAATCCTCGCCTGCCGACGCATACAGGATCGCACGCGACGAATTCACCACGATCGGACCGTCCGGCCGCCAGCCGGCCTTCACGGTGGCAGCCGCGTCGCCGCCCTGCGCGCCGACCCCGGGGATCAGCAGCGGCAGCGTCGGCGCGACCTGCCGCACGCGCTCGATCTCCGCCGGATAAGTGGCGCCCACCACCAGCCCGAGCTGGCCATTGAGGTTCCAGGGGCCCTGCGCCAGGCGCGCGACGTGCTCGTACAGCAGCGGCTGGCCGTCGACGGAGGCGAGCCGCTGGTTCTGCAGGTCGTCGCCGCCCTTGTTGGACGTGCGGCACAGCAGGAACGCCCCCTTGCCCTCGCGCTTCAGGTAGGGCTCGATCGAGTCGAATCCCATGAAGGGCGACAGCGTGACGGCGTCGGCGCCGTAGCGCTCGAACGCCTCGCGCGCATACTGCTCCGCGGTGGAACCGATGTCCCCGCGCTTGGCGTCCAGGATCACCGGCACCTGCGGCGCCACGCGGCGAATGTGCTGCATCAGCTGCTCGAGCTGCAGCTCGGCCCGGTGGGCCGCGAAATACGCGATCTGCGGCTTGAACGCGATCACCAGGCCGGCGGTCGCATCGACGATGCGCGCGCAGAAGTCGTAGATCTTCCCCGGGTCCCCGCGCATCGCTCCGGGAAAGCGAGCCGGCTCGGGGTCGAGCCCCACGCACAGCATGGAGCGGTTGCGCCGCTGCGCCTCCTCGAGCATCTGGATGAAGGTCATGGCGTCCGATTGTAGTAAGCGGCTCATGCGTCGCTTGCCCGACAATCGGCCACCATGCAGCGCCTCAGCCGACACCAGCTCGCGACCCTGGTCGCCCTCACCCTGGTCTGGGGCATCAACTGGCCCATGATGAAACTGGGGGTCAGCCACTTTCCCGCGCTGAGCTTTCGCGCCATCACGGTGTTGCTCGGGTTGCCGGTGCTCGCGCTGGTGCTGGTCGCACTGAAAGTGCCGTTCCGCGTGCCGCGCCGGCACTGGGGCGAGCTGTTCTGGCTGGCGCTGACCAACATGGTGGTCTGGAACATCTGCATGATCCTGGCGCTGCGCACCCTGACCAGCGGCCGCGCAGCGATCCTGGCCTACACCATGCCGATCTTCTCCGCGCTGATCGGCGCCGTGCTGTTTCGCGCGCGGCTCGGGCTGCGCGGCTGGCTCGGTGTCGGCGCGGCGGCGCTGGGCGTGACCTTGCTGCTGTGGCACGAATTCACCGTGCTCGCCGGCCGCCCGCTCGGCGTGGCGCTGGCCCTGTTCTCCGCCGCGGTGTGGGCGCTGGGCACGCACATGATGCGGCGCAGCCGCATCGAGGCCGACACCTTGACGCTGTCGTTCTGGATGACGGCGCTGGCGGCGGTGGTCGCCGGCGGGCTGGCGCTGGTGTTCGAACGCGCGCAATGGCAGATGCCGCCGCAAGCGGCCTGGGGCGCCATCGCCTACAACGCGCTGCTGATCTTCGGCTTCTCGCAGGCGGCTTGGCTGTCGCTGGCGCGCGGCCTGCCGCCGATCGCGTCGACGCTCAGCGTGATGTTCATCCCGGTCCTCGGTGTCCTCGTCGGCGCCGTCTGGCTGGGCGAGGTACTGCACTGGCAGGACGCCGCCGCGGTGGTCCTGATGGTGGTGGCGATCGCTTCGGTGCTGTGGCCGGGCAAGGCGGCGGCGCCCGCCAGGTGAGACGTCGATGCGGCGGGCGCTCAAGCTGGTGTTCGCGGCGCTGGTCGGCGGCGGCGCGCCGGCGGTGGACGCGGCGCCTCCGCCACTCGTGTGGCAGGGCACGACCGAGGTTGCCGCCGGCCGCGGTGAACAAGGCCAGTGGCGCCAGAACGAATCGCGCTACGACTACGTCGACGATCCCACCGTGGCGATCGACGGCACGGGCGGCATCGCCGTGGCGTGGGTCGACCAGGCGCGCAAGGCGGTGCTGCTGCAGCGCTTCTCGCTGGCTGGCAGGCCGCAGCTGGCGCGGCCGACCGACGTGTCGCGCCAGCCGGCGACCTTTTCGTGGCTGCCACGGCTGGCGTTCGCACCGGATGCGCCGCGGCAGCTCTACGCCGTCTGGCAGGAGATCGTGTTCACCCCGGGCGGCTCGCATGGCGGCGAGATCTTCTTCGCGCGGTCGGCCGGCGGTGGCGCGACCTTCGCGCAACCACTGAACCTGTCGCGGTCGAAGGGCGGCGACGGCAAGGGCCGCATCAACCGCGAGGTCTGGCACAACGGCAGCTTCGACCTGGTGGCCGGGCCGGGCGGCGCGATCCACGCGGCGTGGACCGAATACGACGGCGCGCTGTGGCACAGCCGGTCGACCGATGCCGGCACGACCTTCTCGCCGCCGCGGCGCGTCGCGGCAGACCGCCGGCTGCCCGCGCGCGCGCCGTCGCTGGCCCTGGGGGCGGACGGGACGCCGTACCTCGCGTGGACCGTGGGCGAAGACGCCGCCGCCGACATCCGGCTGTCGGTTTCCAAGGACCACGGAGCGACGTTCGCCGCGCCGAGGGTGGTGGCGCCCAGCCGTGGCTACTCCGACGCTCCCAGGCTCGCGATCGACAGCGCGGGCGTGCTGCATCTCGCATACGCCGAATCGGCCGACGGTCCCTTCGGACCTTCGCGCGTCCGCCATGTCCGTTCGTTCGATGGCGGCCGAACGTTCGAGCCACCCCGTGACATCTCCGTGCCGATGCCGGCCGGCGCCGTGAGCGCCTCTTATCCATCGCTCGCGGCGGACCGCCGCGGCAATGTCGTCGTCACCTGGGAGCTGGCACGCGCCACCCGGCAACAGCCGCGCGGGCTGGCGGTGGCCGTGTCGACGGACGGCGGCGCAAGCTTCACGCCGCCCGCGCTCGTGCGGGACAGCGCCGATCCGGAAGGCGGCTCCAACGGCAGCCGCCAGGGGCTGCTGATGAAGAAGCTGGCCCTGGGCGAACAAGGCGCGGTCGCTGTGGTCAACAGCAGCTTCCGGGCCGGCGCGCGCAGCCGGGTGTGGCTCATGCGCGGCGTGCTGCGGCGCTGAACTCAATCGGGACCGGGGACGAGGATCACGGTGAGGCTGCGGATGCCCTGCGCGCCGCGCACCAGCACGCCTTCGATGTCGGCGGTGGCGGTCGGCCCGGTCATCAAGGCCGCATAGCGCGCTTCGCGGAACCACGGCTGCCAGTACGCGGCGTGCAGGTCCGCCACGATGGCGGCCGGGTCGAGCAGCACGACCAGGTGCTGCGCCAGGAAGCCGAGCGCATTGACGCCCAGCTCGCGTTCGCCGAGCGCCACCGAGCCCGTCTCCGCGACGCCGAACGCGGCCCGCACGACGCCGACGTCGACCCCTTGCAGTTCGCGCGGGTCGCGCACGTCGGCCACCGAGAACGTGCCATGCACCTCGCCAGTGGCGGAGCAGATCACGCTGGCTTGCGGAAACAGCGACCGGATGTACTCATCGAGCGCCACGCCGGCCGGCGGCAGCGCGAGCCGCCCGCCCATGCGCTCCAGCGCGTCGCCGAACGCCACCGGCAGGTCGACGGGCGAGCGCTCGAACGCCGGCAGCGGCGGCAACGGCGCGGCGGCCGGCTGGTTGCGCCGCACGTTGGCCAGGACGAACTGGCGGGAGCTCATGCTGCCCCCACGCTGAGCCCCACTGCGTGGGGGTCGCTGCCCCCCAGGGGGGCCTTCGCGACTTCGGGCGGCCGTGCGGCGCTCACGTGCCGCCGCCCCGGTTCTTCAGGTACCACTCGCGGAACGTGAGCGGCGGCGTCGCCGGCAGCTCGCGCTGCCGGCCCCAGGCGTTGAAGGGGTTGTAGACCATGAAGCGCGGCAGCCACTCGAGCCCCGCGGCCGCCGCCTGCACCGCGGCCCGATAGAGGCGCGGACTGCCCAGGATGCGGCCGGCCACGCGCATCGCCTCCTTCTTGGCCAGCGGCAGCTGGCGCCGCTCGGCGATCACCTGGCGCCAGCGGAAGATCTGACTGTGGATGTCGATCTTCACCGGGCACACCATGCTGCAGCTGCCGTTCATGGTCGACGCGTACGGCAGCGCGCTGTACTTGTGCAGGTTGAAGGTGGGGTCGACGATGACGCCGATCGGCCCCGAATAGGTGGCGCCGTAGCTGAGGCCGCCGCTGCGCCGGTACACGGGGCAGGTGTTCATGCACGCGCCGCAGCGGATGCACTTCAGGGAGGTCCAGAAGTCGTCCATGCCCAGCCGCTCCGAGCGGCCGTTGTCCACCAGTACCACGTGCAGTTCCGCTCCTTCGCGCGGCGCGCGGAAGTGCGACGTGATCTGGGTGATCGGCGACCCCAGCGCGCTGCGCGAGAGCATGCGTACGAAGACGCCCAGGTGCTCGACGCGCGGAATGAGCTTCTCGATGCCGATCGACGCGATGTGCAGGCGCGGCACGTTCGCGCTGAGGTCGGCATTGCCTTCGTTGGTGCAGACCACGAACGAGCCGGTCTCGGCGATCGCGAAGTTCGCCCCCGTCAGGCCGGCCACCTTGTCCTTCAGGTAGTAGGGCCGCGTGTGCTGGCGCTGGCTTTCCGCGAGGTAGGGAACATCGGCCTGCTGCGGATCGGTGCCGATGGTGCGGCCGAACAGCTGCGCCACGTCGGCCCGCAGCTTGTGCACGGCCGGCATCACGATGTGGCTGGGCGGCTCGCCGTCGAGCTGCTGGATGCGCTCGCCGAGGTCGGTCTCCACCACCTCGATGCCGCGCCGGGCGAGGAAGGGGCGCAGCTCGCATTCGTCGGTCAGCATCGACTTGCTCTTGACCAGCGTCGTCACGCCGCGCGAGGCAAGGACCTGGTGGACGATCTGGTTGTGCTCCGCCGCGTCGCGCGCCCAGTGCACGACGACGCCGTTGGCCCGGGCATTGCGCTCGAACTCCTCCAGGTAGCCGGACAGGTGGCTGAGCGTGTGCTCCTTGATGGCAGAGGCGAGCGAGCGCAGCTCCTCCCACTCCGGAATCGCGTGGCATTCCTGGTCGCGCTTGCGGCGGATCTCCCACAGCCGCCGGTCGTGGAACTCGACGTGCTGCGGCGCGGCGATGAACTCCGCCGCGGCACCGGCGTGGTCGACGCGGTTGGCGGTCGCGCCGGCCGGCGCCCTCATTCGCGCGCTCCGTTGAGCACCTGCGCGATGTGCAGGAACTTCAGCGGGACGCCGAGGCGCCGGGCACAGCCCTGCTGGTGCATCAGGCAGGAGAGGTCCGGGGACACGATGTACTCGGCGCCGGCACCCGCGTGGTCGCGCACCTTGTCCTGGCCCATGCGGGCCGAGACCGGCTCCTCGAACACCGAAAAGGTGCCGCCGAAGCCGCAGCACTCGTCGACCCGCTGCGGTGCCACGAATTCGATGCCTTTCACGGCCGACAGCAGCGCGCGCGGCTTGCTGAACGCCGGTCCGGCCACCTCGGACGTGCTGGCCTCGCCCAGCCTGCGCAGCGTGGAGCAGCCGATGTGCAGGCCCACCTTGTGCGGAAACTGCGCCCACGGAAACTCGCGCACCTGCAGCACGTCGTGCAGGAACTCCACCAGTTCCACGGTGTTGCGCCGCACTGCCTGCACCGAAGGAGTCTGCTCGATGGCGGTGAGATGGTCGCGGACATGGTGGCAGCAACTGCCCGACGGTGTGACGATGTACTCGTAGCCCGCGAAGTTCTTCGCAAACAGCGCCTCGGCGGCGCGCGCGTCGTCATGGCAGCCGGCGTTGGCCATCGGCTGCCCGCAGCAGGTCTGCTCCAGCGGGTACTCGACTTCGCAACCGAAGCGCTCCAGCAGTTCCAGCGTGGCGATGCCCGCCTCCGGGAAGAACGCGTCGACGTAGCAGGGAACGAACAGTGCGACCTTCATCGAAGGACCTCGAGGCGGGAGCGTTCTGAAGAGCCGTTCCCGCCTGGCAGCTCAGTGGGCCGCCACCGGCGCCTGCTGCAGCGCCTCGTGGATCGCCTGGGCCGAGCGCTTGCCGGCCCCGGCCGCCAGGATCACCGTCGCCGCGCCGGTCACGGCGTCGCCGCCGGCGAACACCAGCGCCTTGGACGTCAGCCCGGTGCTCTCGTCGGCGACCAGGCAGCCCTTCTTGTTGGTCATCAGCCCGGAGGTCGTTCGCGTCAGCAGCGGGTTGGGCGTCGTGCCGATCGCCAGCACCACGTTGTCCACCGGCAGCACGAATTCGCTGCCCTCTATCGGGATCGGCCGCGCGCGTCCGGACGCGTCCGGTTCGCCCAGCTTCATCTTCTGGCACTTCAGGCCACTCACCCAGCCGTTGCCATCGTCCACGACTTCCAGCGGATTGGTGAGCCAGCGGAAGTCGACGCCTTCCTCGATCGCGTGGTGGTATTCCTCGACCCGCGCGCCCATTTCCTTCTCGCTGCGCCGATACACGATGTAGGCCGCCTCCGCCCCCAGCCGCAGCGACGAGCGCACCGCGTCCATCGCCGTGTTGCCGGCGCCGATGACGGCAACCCGCTTGCCGACCTTCATCGGGGTGTCGTTCTCGGGGAACTTGTAGCCGCCCATCAGGTTCATGCGGGTGAGAAACTCGTTGGCCGACATCACGCCGTTGAGGTTCTCGCCGGGGATGCCCAGGAACTGCGGCAGCCCGGCGCCGGTGCCGATGAACACCGCCGCGTAGCCCATGTTCTCGAACAGGTCGTCCATCTTGATGGTGCGGCCGATCACGACGTTGCAGACGATCTCGACGCCCATCGCCTTGAGCACGCCGATCTCCCAGTCGAGCACCGACTTGGGCAGGCGGAACTCGGGGATGCCGTAGCGCAGCACGCCGCCCGGCGCATGCAGCGCCTCGTAGACGGTGACCGAATACCCCAGGCGCGCCAGTTCGCCGGCGCAGACCAGGCCGGAGGGTCCGGCGCCGATCACGGCGATCTTCTCCTTGCGCGTGATGTTCGGCTTCGCCGTCACGGGCTGGGTGCGTTCCCAGTCGGCCACGAAGCGCTCCAGATGGCCGATGGCCACCGGATTGAAGCGCTTGAGCATGTGGCACTGCGCTTCGCACTGGTTCTCCTGCGGGCAGACCCGGCCGCAGATCGACGGCAGCGGGTTGGCACCGCGCAGGATCTGCGCCGCCTTGGGCATGTCGCCCGCGGCCACGGCGTGGATGAAGTCCGGGATCGGGATGTTCACAGGGCAGCCGTCGACGCAGGCGGCGTCCTGGCAGCGCAGGCAGCGTTCGGCCTCGAAGGCGGCGTGGGCCGGCGTGTAGCCGGTGTTGACCTCGACGAAGTCGTGCGCGCGCAGCTGGGCGTCGTGCACCGGCATCGGGGTCTTGTCAGAGCGCTTGACTGGCATCAGTGCACCTCCTTCGCTGCGGACCGGGCGCAGTTCACTCGCTCGAGCGACTGCTTTTCCTCTTTCACATAAGCCTTGTTGCGGCGCATCGCGACGTCGAAGTCCACCTCGTGGCCGTCGAAGGCCGGGCCTTCCACGCAGGCGAACTGCGCCTTGCCGCCGACCATGACGCGGCAGCCGCCGCACATGCCGGTGCCGTCCACCATCAGCGGATCCATCGAGACCAGCGTCTTCACCTTCGGGCCGCGCGTGGTCTCGGCGACGGCGCGCATCATGGCCATCGGTCCGATCGCCACCACGCAGTCCGGGCGCCCCGGACCTTCGCCTTCGATGAAGCGTTCCAGCTGCTGCGAGACAAAACCCTTGAAGCCGGACGACCCGTCGTCGGTGCAGATCGCGAGATGGTCGCAATTGGGCTTGAGCTCGTCGGCCAGGATCAGCAGGTCCTTGTTGCGGGCGCCGATGATCGCCGTGGTGCGATGGCCTTTGGCCTTGAGCTCGCGCATCAGGCCCAGCAGCACGGCCGAACCGAAGCCGCCGCCGACGCCGCAGACATGCGCGCCGGCCGCCACCTCGATCGGGCTGCCGAGCGGACCGGCGACGTCGAGGATGTCGTCGCCGGCCTCCAGCGCGGAGATCAGCGTCGTGGTCGCGCCGACCTGCTGGATCACCAGCGAGATCGTGCCGGCCTTCCGGTCGTAGTCGGCGATCGTGATCGGGATGCGCTCGCCGCCTTCGCGCACGCGCAGCATCACGAACTGGCCCGGCATCGCGGAGCGCGCGATCAGCGGCGCGTCCAGCCGGAAGTACTTGGTGACGGGCGTCAGCCGCCGGGTTTCCAGGATACGGGTCATGGCGGTCTTCCTTTACAGCAGCGGGTGCTCGTGCATTGCCTTGATGCGGCTCCAGCGGCGATCCACCTCGCCCTGGATCCCTTCCAGCACCTGCGCATTGGCCGGCGTGACGATGTGCTTCGTCTTGCCCATCATCTTCAGCCAGTCACCCACCGGCTTGCGTCGCCCCGCGGTTTCCGGGTCGTAGTTGAGCGTCGTGTGGCCGTGCTCCACCTCGTACAGCGGGAAGAAGCACGAGTCGATCGCGGCCTGCAGCACCGGCTCGGCCGCATCGTCCGCGGTACGCCAGTTCAGGGGACAGAACGACAGGATCTTGCCGTACACCAGCCCTTCGCGCTTGGCGTAGTACTGCGCCTTGGCGACCTTGCGCATCAGGTCCTCGGGATAGCCTTCGCTCGCGGTGAAGACGTACGGCAGGTGGCAGGAGGCGAAGATCTGCGCCGTGTCCTTGTGGTGGTAGCGCTTGCCGGGCAGCGCGCCGCCGACCTCGCTGGTGGACGTGCGGTGCGCGAACGGCGTCGAGTACGACAGCTGCGCGCCGGTGTTCATGTAGCCCTGGTTGTCGTACTCCAGGATCATCATGCGGTGGTTGCGGTGGGCGGCGCCCAGCGCCGCGCCCATGCCGATGTCCATGCCGCCGTCGCCGGTGATCATCACGAAGGTCGGATCGTCCAGCCGCTGCAGTTCGCCGCGGCGCACCTTCTCGTGATACATCTCGACCAGGCCCGAGAGCGTCGCCGCGCCGTTCTGGAACAGGTTGTGGATGTAGTTGATGCGGTGCGCGGTGGTCGGATACCCGGTCGTGACCACCATCGCGCAGCCGGTCTGGAACAGCACGACGACGTCGCCTTCGAGCACGCGGTCGATCTGGTGCAGCGTCGGGAACGCGCCGCAGCCGGGGCAGGCGCCGTGTCCGGGGGCGATGCGCCCCGGCGTCTCGGTCATCTTCCACAGCGGGGCCAGTTCGACCTTCAGGCGTCCCGTGGCCGCGTCGGTGGTGACCGTCGCGTTGCCGCGCGAGACCTCCTCGACCCGGATCGGCGGCAGGCCCGGCTTCGCGCCCTGGCCCACGCGGCCGGCGGTGGCGCCGTGGTAGGCAAAGACGGGCGGGGTCGCCTGCTGGCTGGCCGCGGCCTGCGCCGCCTCGTCGAAGAACACCTTGGCGTCGGCGCCGACGAAGTCCTTGCCGCCCAGGCCGTAGATGCGCGAGAGCACCAGCGTGTCGTTGTCGCGATCGAGCTGCAGCGACGCCCGCACTTCGAGCGACAGGTTGCCGCCACCGGCGCCGTACGAGTCGGCGCGGTCGCCAATGGTCGCGGCCTTGACGCCCTTGAGCGCGTGGCGGAACTCCTCGGACGGGAACGGCCGCATCACGTTGGGCGACAGCACGCCGACCTTCCGGCCCTCGTCGCGCAGCGCGTCGGCCACCTCCTTGGCGGTTTCGGCGGCCGAGTTGATCAGGATCTGCGCCACTTCGGCGTCTTCCATGCGGTACGAGTCGAGCACCGCATACGGCCGGCCGGTGAACTGCTCCAGCTCGGCGAAGATCTTCGGGATCACGCCGCGGGCCGCGTCCATCGCCTGCGACAGCTGCACCTTGTTGTTGATCAGGTCCGGGTCGTTCATGTACGCGCCGAACGTGGCCGGATGCTCGGTGTCCAGCGGCGACGGCCATACGGGGCGTTCGCCCAGGAAGCGCTGCACGGCGGCGGGGTCGTCGAACACCTGGATGCGGCGCTTCTGGTGGCTGGTGAAGAAGCCGTCGTACACCACCATCACCGGCAGCCGCACGTCGGGATGCTCGCCGATGCGGATCGCCGCGAAGTTCAGGTCGTAGGCGGCCTGCGGGTCGCGCGCGCACAGCACGATCCAGCCGGTGTTGAGCGCGTAATAGAAGTCGGAGTGGTCGCCGCGGATGTCCAGCGGACCCGACACCGCCCGGGCGGCCACGTTCAGCACCATCGGCACCCGCGTGCCGGCCTGCACCGGCAGCTGCTCCAGCGCGTAGAGCAGGCCCTGCGAACTGGTGGCGTTGAGCACGCGGCCGCCGCCCAGCGCGGCGCCGTAGCAGATGCCGGCCGCGCCGTGCTCGCCGTCGCCGGCGATCATGGCGATGTCGTGCTGGCCCTCGGCCTGCATCTTCGAGAGGTTCTCGGCGACCTCGGTCGACGGCGTGATCGGGAAGAACCCCATCACGTGGTAGCCGATGTCGCGCGCGGCGAGCGCGGCGGCCTCGTTGCCGCTGCGGAATTCGATCTTCTGCCGCACCGGCGCGGACGCCGCGGAGGCGGCTTCCGGTGCCTGGGCGATGGCTTGTGTGTTCATGGTGGATCCCTCAGGCAATCAGTTCCGGGAACAGCGGCACGCGCAGCTTGTCCGCCAGTCCGGGCGTTTCGGTGGTCTTGGCCAGCGCGCCGGTGGGGCAGGACTCGACGCAGCGCAGGCACCCCTTGCAATAGCGGTAGTCCACGCCCTTGAGCTTGCGCACGAACTTGTCGCCGTCGTCCGACTCGCCCCAGGCCAGGCAGTAGTCGGGGCAGACCAGGTCGCACACGCCGCAATGGATGCACTTGGTGGCATCGAGCACCGGCATCCAGCCGGTGCGCGAGGTCGTGAGGTCGTTCCAGATCGTGTTGCCCGGCGCGGGCAGCAGGCCGCCGGCGGGCTGCGTCTGGTATCCCCACAGCGCCTCGCCCTGCAGCGGGCTCAGGTCGCCCTCGGCCGTGCCGACGCCGGCGAGCTGTTCGAACTGCGCGGCCCCCGCCTCGAAGGCGCGTTCGTTGGACGCGACGGCCTCCGGATGCTTGCCGGCGAATTCCTCCGACAGCGCATCGAGCACGCTCTGGCGGTCCAGCCAGGGACAGACCGCGCACACGGTGCCCAGGAAGACCGCGTTCGGCCGCGAGTGCTGCTGCATCGCGATGCCGGTGGCATCGACGCGGATCACGCGGGCCGTCTTCGGCAGCGCGGCCAGTTCGGCGGGGATCACGCCGGGAGGCGCGTTGTAGACCAGGACGCCGTTCGCCTTGAGTCCGGAGAAGGTCGCGGCATTGCGCAGCAGCGCGGCGTGGAACACGACCACGACGTCGGGCCGGTCGATCGGCGCGCTGGTGCGGATCGGCCGGTCGCCGTCGGCCAGTCGCACGTACGAGCGGATCAGCGAGCCTTTCTTCTCCGACCCGTACGAGGAGAAGTGGGCGCCGTTCAAGCCCATCCGGACGACGGCCGCCGTGGCCAGCACCTGGCCGGCGGCATGGGCGCCCAGTCCGCCGATGGACTCAAAGCGGACCTCGAAATACTCATCCGCGTGCGGCAGGGACACCCGGGTCGCGGGTTGCAGGCTCGCGGCCGGGGCGTGGGGCGAGGGCGAGATCAGCATGGCGGTCTCCGAAACGAGGGTTGTGACGCGAAGGCGCCGGACGACGGGCGGCGGGGGGCGGCGGGTGCCGCCCGGGGTGCCTGTCCGCGGATGCAAGGTTGCGACATGTGAAATCGCTTTCCACAATCTGTGTCAGGCGATTCTTCCGCTGCGCCATCCCTGGCCATTGACGTGGGTCAACCAGCACGCACCGGTGCGGCGCGGCCCCTCTGGAGGGCGGCTCACCGGCGGCCTGCGGCGCACGCGGCTCAATCTCCGAGCTGGACCGTAGGGAATCGAGTCAAGCGGTGAAAACCAGCTGCATCGGCCGGCGTCCGCCGGCCTGTGGCGTCATGCCCAGCGGGCCGGCGAGAAGCCGGTTACCAGCCGCGGCGCGGCTGCCCCGCGCGCGCGACCGCCTGCTCGTACAGGCCGCGCACGCGCGGGATGTTCTCCTGCAGCCGGCGCGTCCGGTCGGGGCCGGTGGGGTGGGTGGAGAGGAACGCCGGTCCGCCTTGCCCGCCCGTGGCTTGTCCCATCTTCTGCCACAGGCTGACCGACGCTTGCGGGTCGAAGCCGGCGCGGGCGGCCAGCTCCAGGCCGACCAGGTCGGCCTCGATCTCGTCGTCGCGGCTGAAGCGCAGCGTGAGCAGCTGGGTGCCGATGTTGGCGGCCACCTCGCCGAGCTGGCCCAGTCCCAGGATCTGCGCCCCCAGCGACAGCAGCGTGCCGGTGCCCTGGGTCTTGGCGATGCGTTCGCGTGCATGCTCGCGCAGCGCGTGCGCCATCTCGTGCCCGACGACCATCGCGGTTTCGTCTTCCGTGAGCCGCAGGCCGTTCAGCAGGCCGGTGAACACGGCGATCTTGCCGCCGGGCATGCAGAACGCGTTGACCTGCTTGCTGCCGATCAGGTTGACTTCCCAGCGCCACTTGCTCGCGCGCTCGTTCCAGCGCGCGCTCTGCGTGATCAGCCGCGACGAGATGGCGCGCAGGGCCTGCAGTTGCGGATGGCTCTCGGGCGCCAGCGCCCCTTGCTGCCGGGCCTGCGCCAGCAGCTTGCCGTATTCCTGTGTCGCCGCCGTCTCCAGCTGGTCGGCAGGGACCAGCGAGCGCAGGCGCGATGCCTCGCCGACCTGCACCTGCGCGAGGGCCGGCGCGGCCGCGGCGACGCCCATCGCGGCGAGGAAGCCGCGACGCGGCATCCACGAGGACCTGGCGTAGCACTGCTGGCACATGCGGCCATGATAATGACGGACCATCGCGCCCATGTCGGACAACACCCCCACCGCCCCTCAGACCGCAGAGCGTCCAACCTGGGGCCAGACCCTGAAGGTGTACCTGGAGCCGGCCTCGCTGCGCATGTTGTTCCTCGGGTTCTCCGCCGGCCTTCCGCTGCTGCTGGTGCTGGGAACCCTGAGCTTCCGGTTGCGCGAGGCGGGCGTGGACCGCGCCACCATCGGCTTCCTGAGCTGGGTCGGGCTCGCCTATGCCTTCAAGTGGGCCTGGGCACCGCTGGTGGACCGCCTGCCCATTCCGCTGCTGTCGCGGGCGCTGGGACGCCGGCGCGCCTGGCTGCTCGTGGCGCAGGGCCTCGTGGTCGCCGGGCTGGCCGGCATGGCGCTGAACGATCCGCAGCGCGCGCTGGAGCCGATCGTGTGGTGCGCGCTGCTGGTGGCGTTCGGCTCGGCGACGCAGGACATCGCGCTGGATGCGTTCCGCATCGAGTCGGCGGACACCAGCCGGCAGGCCGCGCTCGCGGCCGCGTACCAGACCGGCTACCGGCTGGCCATGATCTGGGCCGGCGCCGGCGTGCTGTGGGTCGCGGCCCGCGCCGAAGTGGCCGGCGCGGCCAGCTACCAGCACGGGGCATGGCAGACGGCCTACCTCGTGATGGCGGCGTCGATGGCCGTGGGCGTGGTCACCGTGCTGCTGTCGCCGGAGCCGGCGCAGCGGGTGCTGCCGCCCTCGCGCAATGCCGCCGCGTGGTTGCGCGAGGTGCTGGTCGAGCCCTTCGCCGAATTCCTGCGCCGCTACCGCTGGCAGGCGGCGCTGATCCTGGCGCTGATCGCGGTCTACCGGATCAGCGACGTGGTGATGGGCATCATGGCCAATCCGTTCTACGTCGACATGGGGTACACCAAGGACGAAGTGGCGGCCATCACCAAGGTGTTCGGCGTCGTCATGACCCTGGTCGGCGCCTTCGTGGGCGGGGCACTGGCGCTGCGCTTCGGGGTGATGAGGGTGCTGATGCTGGGCGCCGTGCTGAGCGCCGCCAGCAACCTGCTGTTCGCCTGGCTGGGCGGGCTCGGGCACGACCTGCAGGCGCTCGTGTTCGTGATCTCCGCCGACAACCTCTCGTCGGGCATCGCTTCCGCAGCCTTCATCGCCTACCTTTCGAGCCTCACCAACGTCAACTACTCGGCGACCCAGTACGCGCTGTTCAGCTCGATGATGTTGCTGCTGCCCAAGTACCTCGCCGGCTTCTCCGGCGTGTATGTCGACGCCTTCGGCTACGTCAACTTCTTCACTTCGACGGCGGCGCTGGGCGTGCCGGTGCTCGTGCTGGTGTGGCTGGCCTCGCGCCTGACGCCGGTCAAGCCGGCGCCGTAGAAACCGGGAACGCCGGTTTACCTAACTTTACTGCCGCGACGTGCGCGGGCGCGGCGGCACGATCACCATCGTCCCGGACCGCGCATTCCAGCAGCGGCAGTGGGAACTCATTACCATGTCCGACATGCAGCACCTGTTGATCATCGAGGATGACGCCCGCCTCGCGCAGATGGTGGGCGAGTACCTGGAGCGCTCGGGCTTCGGCATCACCCACGCCATCGACGCCAAGGCGGGGCTCGCCCTGCTGCAGGAGCCAGGCGCCGGCCCGGCGCCGGACCTGGTGATCCTGGACCTGATGCTGCCCGACATGGACGGCCTCGAGGTGTGCCGCCGCATCCGCTCGCTGCCCGGCGAGCGCGGCCAGCTGCCGGTGCTGATGCTCACCGCCAAGGGCGACCCGATGGACCGCATCGTGGGCCTGGAAATCGGCGCCGACGACTACGTGCCCAAGCCCTTCGAGCCGCGCGAACTGCTGGCGCGCATCCGCGCCGTGCTGCGACGGCGCGGCGCGGGCGCGCAGCCCGCCGCCAAGATGATGCGGTTCGGCTCGCTCGAGATCGATCGCGACGCGCGCACCGTCACCGTCGGCGGCAAGCCGTGCGAGCTGACCTCCTACCAGTTCGACCTGCTGATCACGCTGGCCGAGCGCGCCGGCCGGGTGCTGACGCGCGACCAGATCATGGAAGCCGTGCGCGGCCGCGAACTGGAGGCCTTCGACCGCTCGATCGACGTCCACATGGGTCGCATCCGGGCGGCGATCGAAGCCGATCCGAAGAACCCGAAGCGCATCCTCACGGTGCGCGGGGTCGGCTACGTGTTCGCCAAGCAGCAGGACTGACGCCGGCTCATGGCCCCCTGGCGCGGACGCTTCCGCTTTCCCCTCTACCTGCGCCTGTGGCTGGCGGTGGTGGTGGCGGTGGTGCTGCTGACGCTGGCGTTCGGCTACCTGTGGCGCGCCACCGCACAGCAGGCGCCGGCGCGCGAAGTGATCATCCGCAACGAGGCCGGCGACGTCATCGGCCGCGTGAGCCAGCGCGCCGCGTGGGTGCCGGGGCAGGGGCTGGAGTTCCAGGTGACGATGCGCGATGGCAGCACGCAGTTCGTGCAGCTGCCGCCGCGCCAGCGCCGCGTCGGCGAAGGACCGTCGGTGCGGCCGTGGGTGCGCGGCTCCGACACGCTGCTGTGGATCCTCGGGATCACCGCCCTGGCCGTGGCCATCGGCGCCTATCCGATCGTGCGGCGCCTCACCTTGCGGCTGGACGCGCTGCGCCGCGGCGTCGAGCGCTGGGGCGAAGGGGACCTGTCGGCGCGGGTCGACGAGGAGGGTTCCGACGAACTGGCCTTCGTCGCGCAGCGCTTCAACCACGCCGCCGAGCGGCTCGAAACGCTATTGAAATCGCACAAGTCACTGCTCGCCAACGCCTCGCACGAACTGCGCTCGCCGCTGGCGCGCATCCGCATGGGCGTCGAGCTCCTGGGACCGGAAGCCTCGCCGGCGTTCCAGGAAGAGATCCGGCGCAACATCGCCGAGCTGGACCAGCTGATCGACGAGATCCTGCTGGCCAGCCGGCTGGACGCCAGGGAGACCGACGTCGGCAGCTTCGAGGCGGTGGACCTCACCGGGCTGGCGGCGGAGGAATGCGCGCGGGCCGATGCCGAACTGATCCCGCCGGCCGACGGCCAGCCGGTGCTGGTCGAAGGCGTGGTGAAGCTGCTGCGCCGGGCGGTGCGCAACCTGCTGGAGAACGCCCGCCGCTACAGCAGCGGGCCGGTGCGGGTGGAACTCGCGCGAGAAGGCGACGTGATCGCCCTGCGCGTGCGCGACCAGGGCCCGGGCGTGCCGCCGGCGGAGCGCGAACGCATCTTCGAGCCGTTCTACCGCCTGCCCGGCGCCAGCGAGCAGCACGGCGGAGTCGGACTCGGGCTGGCGCTGGTGCGCTCGATCGCGCAGCGCCACCATGGCAGCGTGCAGTGCGAAGACCAGGACGGCGGCGGGGCGTGCTTCGTGCTGCGAGTACCAGGGGTTCGGGGCTAGCAGCTAGCCCCTGAGCATTCCCGCCACCCGTTCGGGCGTGATGTCCACCAGGCAGCGGGTGTGGCCCAGCGGACATTCGCGCTCGAAGCACGGCGAGCAATCCAGCGGCGGCTGGTAGGCGGGCTCCTGCTTCAGCCAGACCACCTGGGCGCGATCGTTCAGCGGCGGCGTGTGCAGCGGACTCGACGAACCGAACAGCGCCACCTGCGGCACCCCGAACGCCGCCGCCACGTGCATCAAGCCGGAGTCGTTGCTGACCACCGTGCCGGCCCCCGCGATCAATGCGAACGCTTCCATCAGGCTGGTCCGCCCGGCGAGGTTGACGCAGTGGCCGCCGCCGGCCGCCTGCGCGATCTCTTCGCACAACGGCGCCTCCTTGCCCGAGCCGAGCAGCACGGCGGGCCGGTCCAGCAGGCGCGCGAGCTCGGCGAAATGGATGGCCGGCCAGCGCTTGGCCGGGCCGTATTCGGCGCCGGGCGCGAAGACGAGGTAGCCCCGTGGCCGCAGCGCGTGGCGGGCCAGCGCCTCGTCGACCTGCACCTGGTCCAGCTGCAGGCGCGGCCGGTCCTGCTCCAACCCTTGCGTCTCGCCGCTCAGCGCCGAATAGAACGCCACCATGGGCGGCTTGTCCTTCGGATTCCTCAACCGGTGGGTGAGCAGGCCGACCCGCGATTCGCCGAGGTAGCCGATCCGCTTCGGGATGCCGGAGAGAAACGGCAGCAGCGCGCTCTTGATGGAGTTGGGCAGCACGTACGCCGTGTCGAAGCGGCCGTTCAGCTGCTTCGCCAGCGTCCGGCGGGCTCGCCACTGCAGCCCGCCGTGCCGGAACGGGAACTCGATCACTTCCTGCACCTGCGGCATGGCCCGGTACACCGGTGCCACCCAGGGCAGCGCCCCCACCGTGAGCCGCTCGCCCCGCGCGTGCAGCCGGCGCAGCAGCGGCTCGGTCATGACGGCGTCACCGATCCACTGGGGGGCGATGATGAGACTGTTCATTGGGTCGGCGAAATGGGGGCGGCTCATTTGGGGTCGGATCCCGATTCGGACCGCTCGGCTGCCGGAGCGCGCGGTCTCCAACGAATCGGGCTCTGACCCCGAATGAGCGGTTTTCGACCCCGTTTCGTCGAGCCGATGAACAGGCATTCCGGCCGCAGGCTGGAATGCGCGCGAATCCGCTAGTGCCCGCCGCCGAAGTGCTCCCCGGCCTTGAGCTTGTACACCGTCCCGCAGTAGGCGCACATGGCCTCGCCGGTGTGGGCGACGTCCAGGTAGATGCGCGGATGGCTGTTCCACAGCTTCATGTCCGCCTTGGGATTGGGACAGAAGACGCCGCCGTTCGCATTCAGGTCGGAAGCGAGCAGCTCCACCACGGCTTGTTTCTTGACGGGTTGGTCCATGGTCACACCTTGGTCAGCCAGTTCGCATACTTCGCGTTGCGCCCGTTGACGATGTCGAAGAACGCGCTCTGGATCTTCTCGGTGATCGGGCCACGCGAGCCGGCGCCGATCTCGAGGCGGTCCAGTTCGCGGATCGGCGTCACTTCGGCGGCGGTGCCGGTGAAGAAGCACTCGTCGGCGATGTAGATCTCGTCGCGCGTGATGCGTTTCTGCACGATCTCGATGCCGAGGTCCTTGCAGATCGCGAACACCGTGTTGCGGGTGATCCCATTGAGCGCGCCGGCCGACAGGTCGGGCGTGTAGATGACGCCGTTCTTCACGACGAACACGTTCTCGCCGGCGCCCTCGCTCACGAAGCCCGAGCTGTCCAGCAGCAGCGCCTCGTCGTAGCCGTCGTCCAGCGCTTCCATGTTGGCGAGGATCGAATTGGTGTAGTTGCTCACCGCCTTCGCCTGCGTCATCGTGATGTTGACGTGGTGCCGGGTATAGCTGGAGGTCTTGACGCGGATGCCGCGCTTCATGCCTTCCTCGCCGAGGTAGGCCCCCCAGGCCCAGGCGGCGATCATCACGTGGATCTGGTTGCCCTTGGGGCTGACGCCCAGCTTCTGCGACCCGATCCACACCAGCGGACGGATGTAGCAGGACTCCAGCTTGTTGGCGCGGACGACCGCGCGCTGCGCCTCGTTCACCTGCTCCTTGCTGAAGGGCATCGTCATGCGCAGGATCTTCGCGCTGTTGAACAGCCGGTCGGTGTGCTCCTGCAGGCGGAAGACGGCGGTACCGTCGACGGTGTTGTACGCCCGCACGCCCTCGAAGACGCCGCAGCCGTAGTGCAGGGTGTGGGTCAGCACATGGATCTTGGCGTCGCGCCAGTCCACCATCTCGCCGTCCATCCAGATCTTGCCGTCGCGGTCGGCCATCGAGGGGGGTGCGATCATGAGCCTTGTCCTTTTCCGTCGGGGGGTGAAACCCGTTGATTTTAAGCGTCCCGGCCGGAGCCCTTGCGGCCGGCGACCAGCGCGTCCACCTTGGTGACGGGCAGGCGCGGCCGCCCGGGCGTGAGCGCCGGCAGCGGCTCGACCTCGCGCATCGAGGCCAGCGCGCGCCCGGTCAGTTCCTGGTAGACCTCGGTGCCGGCGCGCTTGCCGGCGATCTCCTCGTCGCTGAGCTCCCTGCGCACCTTGGCGGGAATGCCCGCCACCAGGCTGCGCGGCGGCACCCTGGTGCCGGCCGGAACGAAAGCGCAGGCCGCGACGATCGATCGGGCGCCGATCTCGGCCTCGTCGAGCACCACGGCGTTCATGCCCACCAGCGCGTCGCGCCGGACGATGCAGCAATGCAGCACCGCGCCATGGCCGATGTGGCCGTTTTCCTCGACCACGGTGTCGTGCGCCGGCGTACCGTGGATGACGCAGGTGTCCTGCACGTTGGAGCCGCGCTTCAGGACGATGCGGCCGAAGTCGCCGCGCAGCACGGCGCAAGGGCCGACGTAGCAGCCGGGGCCGACGATGACGTCGCCGATCAGCACCGCCGTCGGGTGCAGGTAGGCGCCGGGGTCCACGACCGGCACCACGCCGTCGATCGCGTAACAGGGCATGCGCTGGTCTCCTTGCCTTGGTATGTGACAGGGATTATCGGGGCGGGGCCCGGCCCCGGCCGTATAGTCCCCGGGGAAGCTCTGAGCAAATCCCGCCGTGCGCGACGCGATTTGCTCAGAGCTTCCCCCAGGAGACAGCCACCATGAGCGCAGCCCCCAGCCCGGCCACCCTGGCGCCGACGCCGCTGATCGACAGCGATCATCCGGCCGTGGTCGCGTTCGCGCGGCGCGCCACCGCCAGCGGTGCGCGCGAACGCGCGGTCGAACTCTATTACCTGGTGCGCGACGAGTTCCGCTACGACCCGTACCGCGTCGACCTCGGCGTCGAAGGGCTGCGGGCCAGCCGGGTCCTGGAGTGCGGCTACGGCTGGTGCGTGCCGAAGGCGGCACTGCTCGCCGCCGCCGCGCGCGCCGCCGGCATCCCGGCGCGGGTGGGCTACGCGGACGTGCGCAACCATCTCTCCACCGAGCGGCTGCGGAGCATCCTGCAGACCGATCTCTACGTCTGGCACGGCTACACGGAGCTGTGGCTGGACGGGGGCTGGGTGAAGGCGACGCCGGCGTTCAACCTGGACCTGTGCGAGCGCTTCGGCATCCGTCCGATGGACTGGGACGGCCGCACCGATTCGCTCTATCACCCTTACGACAAGGCCGGCCGCCTCCACATGGAGTACGTGAACCAGCGCGGCAGCTTCGACGACGTGCCGGTGGCTCGGATCGCGGCCGACTTCGCGGCGCTGTACCCGGGGTGGGCGAAGGCGCCGGCGGGGGATGCGGACTTCGCCGCGGATGCGGCGCGGGAGTCGCGCTAGGCCTCTTCAGCCGCCGGCGGCCGGAACAAGGTCCACTTCACCAGCTTGCCCTTGGCGAACTCGCAGGTCACGCTCGACGCGCCGCCGTCGGTCCAGCGATAGATTTCGGGGTCTTCGCCTTCGGCCGACAGCCGCTCGCCCAGCGCCTGCGTCATCGCGATCACGTGCAGCAGGTTCACGCCCGGCTTCAATTTCGCATTGAGCATCACGGCGCTGGCCACATAGCCAATCGGGCGGTCGGCGGCCTTCCCCAGAACCTTGGTCAGGCGCGTGAAGTGCAGCAGCATCCACATCACGATGCCGCTGGCGACGAGCGCCACGCCGGCCCAGCCGTAGGCGCGCCAGGCGCCGGCGACCAGCACCACGCCCAGCACGGGAATCAGGATCTTCTGGAAGTTCATGGCTCGATTTTCAGGGCAGCGGCCGGTGCCGGCCGTGTGGGCACTGCGTAAGCGCGCCGCTCAGCCGAGCTGCCGCACGACGTCCATCGCCTCTTCGATGCGGTCCACCGCGTGGATGGTCAGGCCCTCGATCTCGCGGCTGCCTTTGCGCGGGGCGTTGGCCTTGGGCACGACCGCCACCGAGAATCCCAGCTTGGCCGCTTCGCGCAAGCGCTCCTGCCCGCGCGGGGCCGGCCGCACCTCGCCGGCCAGCCCGACTTCGCCGAAGGCGATGAAGCCCTTGGGCAGGGGCCGGCCGCGCAGGCTGGAGGTGATGGCAAGCATCACCGCCAGGTCGGCCGCCGGCTCGCTGATGCGCACGCCGCCGACGGCGTTGACGAACACGTCCTGGTCCATGCAGGCGACGCCCGCGTGCCGGTGCAGCACGGCCAGCAGCATGGCCAGCCGGTCGCGGTCCAGGCCCACCGAGAGCCGGCGCGGGCTCGGCCCGCCGCTGTCCACCAGCGCCTGGATCTCCACCAGCATCGGCCGCGTGCCTTCCAGCGTGACCAGCACGCAGCTGCCCGGCACCGGCTCGCTGTGCTGCGACAGGAAGATGGCGCTCGGATTGGCCACGCCCTTGAGGCCCTTCTCGGTCATCGCGAAGACGCCGATCTCGTTGACGGCGCCGAAGCGGTTCTTGATCGCGCGCACCAGCCGGAAGCTCGAATGCGTGTCGCCTTCGAAGTACAGCACCGTGTCGACCATGTGCTCCAGCACGCGCGGACCGGCCAGCGCGCCTTCCTTGGTGACGTGGCCGACCAGGACGATGCTGGTGCCGCCGGACTTGGCCGCGCGCGTGAGGTGCGCCGCGCACTCGCGCACCTGCGCCACCGAGCCCGGCGCCGACGTGAGCTGGTCCGAATACACGGTCTGGATCGAGTCGATCACGGCCACCGCCGGCTGCGTGGCCGCGATGGTCGCCAGGATCTTCTCCAGCTGGATCTCGGCCAGCACCTTCACCTGCGAGTTGTCCAGGCCGAGCCGGCGCGAGCGCAGCGCCACCTGGGCGCCGCTTTCCTCGCCCGTGACGTACAGCGTGGGGATGTTTGCCCGCTGCAGCGCGTCCAGCGCCTGCAGCAGCAGCGTCGACTTGCCGATCCCGGGATCGCCGCCGATCAGCACGACGCCGCCTTCGACGATGCCGCCGCCCAGCACCCGGTCCAGCTCGCCGATGCCGGTGGGCGCCCGCTCCACTTCGCTCGCCTCGATGTCGGCGAGGGCCGCGACGGCGGCGGTCTTCGCCAGCGAGGCAAAGCGATTGCGCCCGCCCGCGCCGGTTTCAGGCACGGTCTCGATCAGCGTGTTCCAGGCCTCGCAGTGCGGGCACTTGCCCAGCCAGCGCGGGCTCGAGCCGCCGCACTCGGTGCAGGTGTAGCTGGTTTTTTCCTTGGCCATCGCCGGGGGACTATAGCGGGCCCGGCTCGGGGAAACCGCTCGTGCCGGCGCGCCTGCCCTGATTTACCCTGTCGTGTCGCATCCTGCCTGGAACCTGCCATGAGCAACACCCTCACCGCGGCGGTCGCGCAGACCGCCACCGTCCTGCTCGACACCCCCGCCACCGTGGAACGCGCGATCGGCCTCATGGGCGAAGCCGCGAAGCGCGGCGCGCAGCTGCTGGTGTTTCCCGAGGCGTTCATCGGCGGCTACCCGAAAGGCGCCGACTTCCACATCTACCTGGGCGCGCGCACGCCCGAAGGCCGGGCCGAGTTCAAGCGCTATTTCGACGCCGCCGTCGCCGTGGACGGCCCCGAGATCGCGCAACTGGCCAAGGCCGCGGCGCGCCACAAGCTGTACACGGTGGTCGGCATCATCGAGCGCGACGGCGGCACGCTCTATTGCACGGCGGTGTACCTGGGGCCGGAAGGCATCCTCGGCAAGCACCGCAAGCTGATGCCGACGGCGCTGGAGCGGCTGGTGTGGGGCTTCGGCGACGGCTCGACGCTGGCCGCCGTCGACACGCCGTTCGGCAAGCTCGGGGCCGTGATCTGCTGGGAGAACTACATGCCGGCGCTGCGCATGGCGATGTACCAGCAGCGGGTGGCGCTCTATTGCGCGCCGACGGCGGACGACCGCGACAGCTGGGGCTCCACCATGCAGCACATCGCGCTGGAGGGCCGCTGTTTCGTGCTCTCGGCCTGCCAGCACCTGCGGCGCCGGCAGTTCCCGGCCGATCGCATGAACAACCGGCTGCCCGAAGCCCCGGACACGGTGCTGATGCGCGGCGGCAGCATGATCATCGACCCGCTCGGCCGCGTGCTCGCCGGGCCGGTGTACAACGAGGACGCCTTGCTGACGGCCGAACTCGACCTGTCGCTGATTCCCATGGCGCAGATGGACTTCGATGCCGTGGGCCATTACGCGCGACCCGACGTCTTTTCACTGACAGTGAACACGGCCGTCCAGCAGGCCGTGACGCTGGCGACCGGACGCGCCGCCGATCAGGGGTAAGCTCACGGCGCCACTTCGATCCGCCCATGCCGCACCTCGTCATCCTCTACACGGCCAATCTCGAACCCGAAACCGACATGACGGCCTTGTGCCGCACGCTGTGCGACACCATGCTGGCGGTGCGCGACGACGCCGGCCAGCAGCTGTTTCCGACCGGGGCCACCCGGGTGTACGCCTATCCGGCGGCGCACTACGCGGTGGCCGACAGCCAGCGCGACTACGCCTTCGTGTACCTGAACGTGAGGATGGCGCCGGGACGTTCCGACGCCGTGAAGCAGCGGGTGGGCGACGGCCTGCTGGCGGCGGCCAGGGCCCACTTCGCGCCATTGTCCGAGCGGCGGCTGCTCGGCATGACGCTGCAGATCGACGATGCTCCCGCCGTGTACGACGGCAAGCAGAACAACATCAACCCACTCTTTCCCCGGTGACCCCATGCAGACACCCGTGAATCCCTTCAAGCAGGCGCTCGCGCAGCGGCGCGCCCAGATCGGCCTCTGGCTCGGCCTGGCCGACCACTACGTGACCGAGATCTGCGCCGGCGCCGGCTTCGACTGGCTGCTGATCGATGGCGAGCACTCGCCCAACGACTTGCGCAGCATCCTGCAGCAGGCGCAGGTGATCGCCGGCTATCCCGGCAGCCACGCCATCGCCCGCGTGCCGGTGGGCCACGGCGTCGGCGGCACGGCGATCATCAAGCAGTTCCTCGACCTCGGCATCCAGACGCTGCTGGTGCCCATGGTCGACACGCCGCAGCAGGCGCAGGAGCTGGTGCAGGCGATGCGCTATCCGCCGCAAGGCATCCGCGGCGTCGGCGGCGCCCGCGCGTCGCGCTGGGGCCGGTATCCGGACTACGCGAAGGAGGCCAACGCGCAGGTCTGCCTGCTGGTGCAGGCCGAGACCCGCACCGCCCTGGACAACATCGAAGCCATGGCGGCGATCGACGGCATCGACGGCATCTTCATCGGGCCGTCCGACCTCGCCGCTTCGCTGGGGCACGTCGGCAACTGGGGACATCCGCAGGTGCAGCAGGCGATCGAGGACGCGATCCGCCGCATCGTGAAGACCGGCAAGGCCGCCGGCATCCTGACGCCCGACGAGGGCCTGGCGCGGCGCTATCTGGAACTCGGCGCCACCTTCGTCGCCGTCGGCCTGGACAACAACCTCCTGGCCCGGGCCACGACGCAACTGGCAGCCCGCTTCAAGAGCCCCGCGCCGCAAGCCTGATGAAGGCCTGCATCGTCGGCGCCGGCGCCATCGGCGGCTGGATGGGCGTGAAGCTGGCGCAGGCCGGCAGCGAACTGGCCGTGCTGGCGCGCGGCGCGACGCTTCACGCCTTGCGTGGCCGCGGCCTCACCCTGCACTCGGCAGCCGGCACGGCGACGATGCCGGTGCGCGCCAGCGCCGATGCGCGCGAGCTCGGCGTGCAGGACCTGGTCGTCGTCGCCGTCAAGGCGCCGGCCTTGGCGCAGGTCGCCGCGTCGGTGGCGCCGCTGCTCGGTCCATCGACGATCGTGCTCACGGCCATGAACGGCGTGCCATGGTGGTTCTTCGACGGCTTCGGCGGGCGCTTCGCCGGCACGCGGCTGCAGGCGGTGGACCCGGGCGGCAGCATCGCGCGGGCGATCCCCGCGTCCAGCGTCGTCGGCTGCGTCGTGCACGCGAGCTGCTCGGTCGATGCACCGGGCGAGGCCCGCCATCATTTCGGCGGCCGGCTGATCGTGGGCGAGCCGTCGGGCGAGCAGACCGGGCGTGTCCAGCGGCTCGTCGCGCTCCTGCAGGGCGCCGGCCTGGAGACGGTGCTGTCGGAGCAGATCCAGCGCGACATCTGGTTCAAGCTGTGGGGCAACATGACGATCAACCCGGTGAGCGCGCTGACCGGCGCGACCAGCGACCTGATCCTCGGCGACGACCTGGTGCGCGGCTTCGTCAGCAGCGTGATGCTGGAAGCCAGGGAGATCGGCGCGCGCATCGGCATCCCGATCGACCAGCGGCCAGAGGACCGGCACCAGGTCACCCTGAAGCTGGGCGCCTTCAAGACCTCGATGCTGCAGGACGTCGAAGCCGGCAAGCCGGTGGAACTCGACGCGCTGGTCACGGTGGTCAAGGAACTGGGCGTGCTCACCGGCGTCGCGACGCCGTTCACCGACGCGCTGCTCGGGATGGCCCGCCTGCACGCGCGCGTGCGCGGCCTGTACTGATGCAGGGCCGGGCCCTCACGACGACGGCGTTCGCCACGCTGCTGCTCATCGCGCTGGTGATGGGCGCGAACCACGTGGCGGCGCGCATCGCGTTCAACCACGGCGCCGACGTCGCGACGGCGGTGGTGTTCCGCAGCGGCGTCACGGCCATCGTGCTGATGGTGCTGATCGGCGTGCAGCAGGTGCAGTTGCGGTTCACAGCGCGGCACAAGCGCTTCCTGCCGCTGATCGGGCTGCTGGTGGGCTTCCAGAGCCTGTTCCTGTATTCGTCGGTGGCGCGGCTGCCGGTGGCGCTGGCGCTGCTGGCGTTCAACACCTACCCGATCTGGATCGCATTGTGGGCCTGGCTGATCTACCGGCACCCGGTCGAGCGGCCGCTGCTGATCGCGATGCCGGTGATCCTGGCCGGGCTGGCGCTCGCGCTGGACGTCTTCGGCGCCGCCTCCGGCCTGGGCGCGGCCGGCCAGTGGGCTCGCATCGGCGCCGGCGTGGGCTTCGCGCTGGCGGCGGCGGCCACCTTCGGGCTCGCCATGGTGATCACGCAGCACGAGGCGGCCGACCTGGACGGCCGCGTGCGCACCGCCACCACCATGACCGTGGCCGGCATGGTGGCGCTGGTCAGCGTGGCGCTGCAAGGCGGCTTCCACCTGCCCACCGCCGCCGCCGGCTGGTGGGGACTGGCCGCGCTGACGTTCCTCTACGGCAGCGGCTTCACGATCATGTTCACCGTGCTGCCGAAGCTGGGCGTCGTCGGCAACTCGGCGATCATGAACGTGGAGCCGGTGTTCGCGCTGGTGCTCGGCTGGCTGCTGCTGGGACAGGCGATCGCGCCGGTGCAGGTGGCCGGCGCGCTGATCGTGGTCGGCGCGGTGATGGCGCTGGGAATGCGGAAGCGGGTCTGAGTCCGGGAGCGGACATCCGTACGCAGAAGCCGCCGGCTTCTGCGTTCGGCTGTTGGGTTTTCTGACCAACTACTCCACCACCACCGGCACCCGCTGCGCCAGCGCGCACATCAACTCGTAGCCCAGGGTGCCGGCGGCCTGCGCCGGTTCGTCGATCGCCAGGACGGCGCCGTTGCCGGAGCGGCCCCACAGCGTCACTTCGCTGCCGAAGCCGGCCTGCGCCACCGCGCTCAGGTCGACCGCGATCATGTCCATGCTCACCCGGCCGATCAGGCGCGTGCGCACGCCCTCCACCAGCACCGGCGTGCCGGTGCCGCAATGCCGCGGGTAGCCGTCCGCGTAGCCGCACGCGGCGACGCCGATGCGCAGCGGCCCGGGTGCGGTGAAGCTCGAACCGTAACCCACGGTGTCCCCGCGTTGCAGCTGCTGCACGGCGATGATCCGGGTCGCCAGCGTCATCGTCGGCTGCAGGCCCCAGTGCGCGATGTCGTGCTCGGGCGCGTCGGGCGCGCTGCCGTACACGGCAATGCCGGGGCGGATCCAGTCCCCCCGCGCCGCCGCATCGCCGCCGTGGCGCAGCGAGGCCGCACTGTTGGACAGCGAACGCTCGCCCGGCAGGTCGCGCGTCGCTTCGTCGAACACCGCCAGCTGCGCCTCGATCCCGCCCGCCGCGTCGGCGTCGCTGAAGTGCGTGACGAACGAGATTTCGTCCACCTGCGGCAAGGCGGCCAGGCGGGTCCAGGCCGCGCGCAGGCGCTGCGGCGCGAAACCCAGCCGGTTCATTCCCGAATTCAGCTTGAGGAACACGCGATGCGGCACGTGGGTCTTGTGCATCGCCAGCATGTCGATCTGCTCGTCACAGTGCACCGTGTGCCACAGGCCCAGCCGCGAACACAGTTCGAGGTCGCGTGCCTCGAACACGCCTTCCAGCAGCAGGATGGGCCCGCGCCAGCCCAGCGCCCGCACGCGCTGGGCCTCGTCCAGGTCCAGGAGGGCGAAGCCGTCGGCGCCGCGCAGCCCCTCGAACGCGCGCTCGATGCCGTGGCCGTAGGCGTTGGCCTTGACGACCGCCCACACCTTGGCGCCGGGCGCCGCACGGCGCATCCGGTCGAGGTTGTGGCGCAGCGCGGCGGTGTGGATGGTGGCCTGGATCGGGCGTGGCATGGGGTCTGGGCTGGCGGGGGGTGGAGGAGCGCGATTTTCGCACTCGGCAGCGTGATATAACCTTCGACCAACCTGGAGCACCTCCCCCAAACTCTCGCCATCAGGAGGCTGATGCGCGGCCACGGCAGCCAATGAAGCGCGGTTTCTACACGATCATGTCGGCCCAGTTCTTCTCGTCGTTGGCCGACAACGCGTTGTTCGTGGCCGCCGTGGAACTGCTGCGCACCAGCGGCGCCGCCGAATGGCAGCGGGCCGCCCTGGTGCCGATGTTCGCCCTTTTCTACGTGGTGCTGGCTCCCTTCGTGGGCGCCTTCGCTGACTCGATGCCCAAGGGCAACGTGATGTTCATCAGCAACGCGATCAAGGTGGCGGGCTGCCTGCTGATGCTGTTCGGGCTCCATCCCCTGCTCGCCTACGCGGTCGTGGGCCTCGGCGCGGCGGCCTATTCGCCGGCCAAGTACGGCATCCTCACGGAACTGCTGCCGGCATCGCAGCTGGTCAAGGCCAACGGCTGGATCGAGGGCCTCACCATCGCGTCGATCATCCTGGGCATCCTGCTGGGCGGGCAACTCGTGGGGCAGGCGCTGGCCAGCCAGATGCTGGCGATCGACCTGCCGCTGGTCGATACCGGCCTGGACACGGCGCCCGAAGCCGCCATCTTCGTGCTGATCTTCATCTACGCGCTGGCGGCCTGGTTCAACCTGCGCATCCCGCATACGGGCGTCGAGATGCGGCCGATGCCGGCCAACCTGCTGCACCTGGTGCCGGACTTCTGGACCTGCAACTCGCGACTGTGGCGCGACAAGCTGGGCCAGATCTCGCTGGCCACCACGACGCTGATCTGGGGCGTCAGCGGCAACCTGCGCTACATCATCCTGGCGTGGAGCGCGGCGGCACTGAGCTACAGCACCACCCAGGCGTCGGCATTGTCGGGCGTCGTCGCGCTGGGCACGGCCGTCGGGGCGGTGGTGGCGTCGATGCGGATGCGGCTGGACATGGCGACCAGCGTAATGCCCCTGGGCATCCTCATGGGCGTGCTGGTGATCCTGATGAATTTCATCGGCAACGTCTGGGTGGCCGCCCCGTTCCTGATCCTGCTGGGCGCGATCGGCGGCTTCATGGTGGTGCCGATGAACGCGCTGCTGCAGCACCGCGGCCACAACCTGATGGGCGCCGGCCGTTCCATCGCCGTGCAGAACTTCAACGAGCAGGCCTGCATCCTGGGCCTCGGCGCGTTCTACAGCCTGTCCACCGGCATGGGCCTGTCGGCATTCGGCGCCATCACGGCCTTCGGCCTCGTGGTCGCCGGGGTGATGTGGATCATCCAGCGCTGGCATCGCAGCAACTGCGTCAATTACCGGGACGAGGTCGAGCACCTGCTCAAGATCGCGCGCCACGACAACCCGCATGGCTAGGGCGGCAGAAGGAGCTGCGCCGCCCGCGGCGGCGGGCGCCCGCTCGCTGCTGCCCGTGCTGGCGCTGGTGCTCAATGGCTTCGTCTGGGGGATCTCGTGGTGGCCGTTCCGCCAGTTGCAGGCCGCCGGGCTGCACCCGCTGCTGGCCACGGCGCTGGTCTACGTGCTGTCGGTGATCGTGCTGCTGGCCGTGCGCCCCGGCGCGTGGCGCGCGTTGTTCGCGCAGCCGGTCGTCTGGGTGCTCGCGGCGGCGGCCGGCATGACCAACGTCGGCTTCAACTGGGCGGTGACCGTGGGCGACGTGGTCCGCGTCGTGCTGCTGTTCTACCTGATGCCGGCCTGGACCGTGCTGCTGGCGTGGCTGCTGCTGGGGGAGAAGCCGACGCCGATCTCGCTGTTCCGCATGCTGCTGGCGATGGCCGGCGTGGCGGTGGTGCTGAAGACGCCGGGCACGCCCTGGCCGGTCCCGGAAACGCTGGCCGACTGGCTGGCGCTGGCGGGAGGGTTCAGCTTTGCCCTGAACAACATCATGCTGCGCAAGCTGCAGCGCGTGCCGGCCGAGTCGCGCGTGCTGGCGATGTTCGTCGGCGGCGCGCTGCTGGCCGGGGCGGCTGCGGCAGTCGGGCTGCACCAGGGCTTCGTGACCGCACCGGAGGCGATCCGTTCCTCGTGGTGGCTGGGCCTCGCGCTGAGCCTGGGGTTCCTGGCCAGCAACGTGGCGCTGCAGTACGGCGCGTCGCGGCTGAACGCCCACACGACGGCGTTGATCATGCTGTCGGAGGTGGTGTTTGCCAGCCTGTCGTCGGTGGCGCTGGGCGCGGCGGAACTGACGCAGCAGGTGGTGGTCGGCGGGCTGCTGATCCTGGCCGCCGCGGCGTGGTCGGCGTGGCCGGATCGGCAGCCTCGGCCGGAGCGTGCGTAGGTGAAGAGCCAACAGCCGAACGCAGAAGCCGCAGAAAGGACAGAAAGATGAAGGAGATTTCTTCTCCCCTTTCTCTCATTGAATTCTCTGCGGCTTCTGCGTAACCTTTGCGGCCTCTGCGTTGGGCTGTTGGGTTTCCCCCCGCTACGCAGATTCCAGCGCCGAGTCCAGAACCTCCACCCAATGCCGCACCGGCAGCGACGTGCCGCTTTGCAGGTGGGTGATGCACCCCATGTTCGCCGAGATGATCGCCCGCGGCTGCAGCTCGCCGAGCACGCCCAGCTTGCGGTCGCGCAGGTCGCCCGCCATCTTGGGATGCAGCACCGAGTAGGTCCCCGCCGACCCGCAGCACAGGTGCGATTCCGCCGTCGCGACCCGCACCTGGAACCCCAGTTCGCCGAGGTGCCGCTCCACGCCGCCGCGCAGCTTCATGCCGTGCTGCAGGCTGCACGGCGGATGGAACGCCAGCAGGCCTTCGGGGGGCCGTACCTTGCCGCGCAGCGACGACACGAGGCCAGGCAGCATCTGGCTCAGGTCGCGCGTGAGTTCGCTGATGCGGCGCGCCTTGTCCGCGTAGAGCGCATCGTGCTGCAGGTGATGGCCATACTCGGCGACCGTGACGCCGCAGCCGGAGGCGTTCATGACGATCGCCTCGACCTGGCTGCTCTCGACCCAGGGCCACCAGGCATCGACGTTGGCGCGCATCTGCGCCAAGCCGCCTTCCTGGTCGTTGAGGTGGAATTTCACCGCACCGCAGCAGCCGGCCTCCGGCGCCACGATGGTCTGGATGCCGGCGGCATCCAGCACGCGCGCCGTCGCGGCGTTGATGTTGGGCGCCATGGCCGGCTGCACGCAGCCGGCCAGCAGCAGCACCTTGCGCGGATGCTCCCGCGCCGGCCAGCGGCCGGCGTCCTGCGGCGCGGGCACCTTGTTCTTCAGCACGGCCGGCAGCACCGGCCGCACGGCCTGTCCCAGTTTCATCGCGGGCGCGAACAGCGGCGAGGTGAGGCCTTCCTTCAGCGCCCAGCGCAGGGCCCTGGCGCCGGCGCCGCGCGGCACCTTCTCCTCGACGATGCGCCGTCCGATGTCGACCAGGTGGCCGTATTCGACCCCGCTCGGGCAGGTGCTCTCGCAGTTGCGGCAGGTCAAGCACCTATCCAGGTGCAACTGGGTGCGCCGCGTGGGCACCTCGCCTTCCAGCACCTGCTTGATCAGGTAGATGCGGCCGCGCGGGCCGTCCAGCTCGTCGCCGAGCAACTGGTAGGTGGGGCAGGTGGCGGTGCAGAACCCGCAGTGGACGCAGCGCCGCAGGATGGCTTCGGCTTCCTGGCCGGCCGGCGTGTTGGCGAACTCGGGACTGAGGTGGGTTTGCATGCGGGCTCAGAAATCGGGATACAGGCGGCCGCGGTTGAAGATGCCGACCGGGTCGAACTGGCGCTTCAGCTCGCGGTGGATATGGGCCAGCGCCGGCGCCAGCGGCGTGAAGCGGGCACCGTCCGACGGCGGGTGCCCCGCGGCGAAAAGAGTCGCATGGCCGCCGGCTCGCGCCGCCGCCTCGCGCAGCTGCGCTCCCGCACCCGGCTCGGCGCGCACCCAGCGCTGGCCGCCGTGCCACTCGATCAGCGGCGGCTCGGGCAGGTCGAGCACCGGCGCCGTCTGCGGCACCGACAGGCGCCACAGGTCCCGTCCCGCCCGCTCCGTGAACCATGGCAATTGCTGGTCGCGGCACAGGCTCCAGTCGCCGGCCACCTGCGCCTCGTCCTGGCGCTCGCCGCCCAGCGACCGGCACGCCGCTTCCACCGCCGCCACCGCGCCGCGCAGCCGCAGGTACAGCGTGTCGACGCCGCCGTCGCGCACCCAGCAACTGGCATTGAGCGGCAGCGGCTGGCCGCCCCAGGCATTCAGGCGCTGCAGCGCCTCCTCCTGCGACAGCTCGAACCTGAGCGTCGCCTGGCCCGGTGGAACCGGCAGCACCTTGAGGCTCACTTCCACGATCAGGCCGAGGGTTCCCAGCGAGCCGGCCACCAGCCGCGACACGTCGTAGCCGGCGACGTTCTTCATCACCTGGCCGCCGAACATGACGACCTCGCCGCGGCCGTTGACCATGGTCAGGCCCAGCACGTAGTCGCGCACGGCGCCGGCGCTGGCGCGTGCCGGCCCGCTCAGGCCGGCCGCCACCATGCCGCCGACGGTCGCGCCGCCGCCGAAATGGGGCGGTTCGAAGGGCAGGCATTGGCCGCGCCCGGCCAGCGCCGCCTCCAGCTGCGCCAGCGGCGTGCCGGCGAGCGCCGTGACCACCAGTTCGGTGGGCTCGTAGCTGGTGATGCCGGCCAGCGCCGCCGTCTCCAGCAGCTCGCCTTCGAGCCGCTCGCCGTAGAAGTCCTTGCTGCCGCCGCCGCGGATGCGCAGCGGCGTGCCGCGTTCGGCCGCGGCGCGGATGCGCTCGACGAGCGGATTGAGGATGCTCTCCATGGCCAGCATGGTAGCCCGAGCGGGCCCACGCCCGCGAGCGGCGGTCAGTCGCGCACGAAATCGACCGGCCGGCCTGCGACATCCACCTGCATCGCGAACACGCAGCCGGCCTGCGGCTGGTCGAGCAGTTCGTCGGGCGTCCGCGAATGGCGCGCGGACGTGAGGTACAGCGTCCTGAGATCGGCGCCGCCGAAGCAGGGCATGGTCGGACAGCGCACCGGCACCGGAATCTCGCGCAACAACTGGCCGGACGGCGCGAACTGCAGCACGCGGCCGCCTTCGTACATCGCGCACCAGTAATTGCCCTGCGCGTCGACGGCGGCGCCGTCGGGGCGGCCGCCATACCCGGCGTCGCCCGGTTTCCAGCCCCCGGGCTTGCCTGGAAACTGCAGGAACGCGCGCTGGTTCGACATCGCGTTGCTGCCCGCCTCCCAGTCCCAGGCCCACACCACGTGCTGCGAGGTGTCGGCCCAGTACATGGTCCGCGCGTCCGGTGACCAGGCGAGGCCGTTGGCGACCGTGGCGTCGCCGACCTTGCGCTCCATGCTCCCGGCGCCGGCGCGCAGATCCAGGCAGTACAAGGCAGCCGCCTGCGCATCGCGCGGGTCGTAGAGGCTGCCGGCCCAGAACCGCCCTTCGGGATCGGCCTTGCCGTCGTTGAAGCGGCTGGTCGCCGGGTCGTAGGGAGCGCGGGCGAGCAGCCGCAGTTGCCCGCCCCAGTCAGGCGCGCGGTAGACCCCGTCGCGCAGCGCGATCACCAGGCCGCCGCTGTCCGCCGGCGCGACGCAGCCCGGCTCCGCCGGCATCGCCCAGCGCTCCACCGCGCCGCTGACCGGATCGAGCCGGTTCACGGCCCGGCCCTGGATGTCGACCCAGTAGAGCCGCCCCTCGCGCGGATGCCAGAACGGCGACTCGCCGAGCTGGTCCGGCTGCGGCACGGCGATGGTCCAGGCATTCATGGCAGGCGCTCCACTTCGATGGTGAGCTGGGCGCTGCACGACTCGCCCGGCTGCAGGACTGCGAGACCCAGTCCGGCGGCATCGGCGCCGGCCGCCACCAGGTTCATGGCGTTGTTGACATGGCTCACCGGCTCGATCGCGATGGAATCGCGTGCGGGGTTGGTGAACACCACCAGCTTGCCGAGCGTCGACGTGATGCGCACGCGCAGCCGCTCGTCGCGCAGGCGCGCAACGCCCTGCCAGCCGTCGAAGCAATGGTCGACGTCCAGCGTGGCACAGTCGGCATCCAGCCCGGCGTGCGGCCGGCGTTCGGTCGGCAGCTTGTCCGGTCCCATCTCCCAGCGGCCGGTCGCCTCGAACGCAATGCGGCTGCCCGGCCGCTTCACGAAGTAGGGATGCCAGCCGAGCCCGGCCGGCGCCGGCTGCGGCGACTGGTTGGTCAGCGACAGCGTCAGGGCCAGCGCGCCGTCGCGCAGCTGCATGGTCTGCGAGCTGTCGAAGGCGAACGGCCAGGCCGAGTCCGGCTTGTGTTCGTACGACAGCAGGGCCGAGCGCTCATCGCTTTCCAGCACCTGCCATGGCCGCTGCCAGCCGACGCCGTGGATCGCGTGCGGCTCGGCGCCGTTGTTGCGCACCAGCGGATGGGCCGTCCCTTGCCAGACCAGACGCGCGCCGGCGATCCGGTTGGAGAAAGGCACCAGCGGATAGCTGCCGGCCTGGCGCGACGAGGTGAGTTGCGCCGCCGGCGTGGAACGCAGCACCGGCAGGTCGCCCAGCCAGAGCCCGGCGATGCAGCCGCCCAGGCTGGGCTCGATCTCGCAGGCGAGCTCGCCTGCCTGAAGTCGGATCATCGGATGCCTCCTCGGGCCATTGTGCCGCCGGCAGCGACTATCGTGGGGGCGAAAAAAACCCGCCGGCGCTGGGCGCGCGGCGGGCGAAGGTCTGCAAGGAGACGCTTGCAATCGATGGATGCTCAGCGGCTGTACGCAGCCTCCCCGTGCGAGGAGATGTCCAGGCCTTCGCGCTCTTCTTCTTCCGCCACACGCAGGCCGAGCACCAGGTCGACGAGCTTGTACGCGGCGAAGGAGACCACCGCCGACCAGACGATGGTGGTCAGCACGGCCTGGAACTGGATCCACACCTGGCTTGCGATCGAGTACTCCGCGGCCGCCTTGTTGGCGACGTAGTCGAAGATGCCGGTGCCGCCCAGGGCCGGCGAGGCGAAGACGCCGGTGAGCAGCGCGCCGGCAATGCCGCCGACGCCGTGCACGCCAAAGACGTCCAGCGCGTCGTCGGCGCCGAGCAGGCGCTTCAGGCCGTTGACGCCCCACAGGCACAGCAGGCCGGAGACCAGCCCGATCACCACGGCGCCCGCCGGCCCGACGAAACCGCAAGCCGGCGTGATCGCCACCAGGCCGGCCACCGCGCCCGACGCAGCGCCCAGCATGGACGCCTTGCCCTTGGTCAGCGCCTCGCCGGCGATCCACGACAGCGTCGCGGCGGCGGTGGCCACGAGCGTGTTGACGAATGCCAGCGCCGCGACACCGTTGGCTTCCAGGTTGGAGCCGGCATTGAAGCCGAACCAGCCCACCCACAGCAGCGAAGCGCCCACCATGGTCAGCGTCAGGTTGTGCGGCGCGAGCGATTCGCGGCCGTAGCCGATGCGCTTGCCGATCACGTACGCGCCGACCAGTCCGGCAACGCCCGCGTTGATGTGCACCACCGTGCCGCCGGCGAAGTCCAGCGCCCCCTTGGCCCACAGCCAGCCGGCGGCGGCGGTCACCTTCTCCAGCGACGCCGCATCGGTGATCGCATCCGGGCCGTCCCAGTACCACACCATGTGCGCGACCGGCAGGTAGCTGAAGGTGAACCACAGCACCATGAACAGCAGCACCGAGGCGAAGCGGATCCGCTCCGCGAAGGCGCCGACGATCAGCGCGCAGGTGATGGCGGCGAACGTGGCCTGGAACGCCGCGAAGGAGAGTTCCGGGATGACGACGCCCTTGCTGAAGGTGGCCGCCACCGACTCCGGCGTCACACCCTTGAGGAACAGCTTGTCGAGCCCGCCGATGAACGGGTTGCCGCCGGTGAACGCGGCGCTGTACCCGTAGAGGATCCACAGCACGTAGACGAGCGACGAGACGACGAACACCTGCATCAGCACCGACAACATGTTCTTGCTGCGCACGAGGCCGCCGTAGAACAGCGCCAGCCCCGGCAGCGTCATCAGCACGACCAGCAGCGTCGCCACCGTCAGCCAGGCGGTGTCGCCCTTGTCCGGCACCGGCGCCGCCGCCGGTGCGGCAGCAACGGGCACGGCGGCGGGCGCCGCTGCAACCGGCGCCGCGGGCGTCGCGGAGGTCGCAGCCGCCGCCGGCGCGGTGCTCTCGGCGGCCGGCGCGGCCGGCGTCGCCGGCGCCTGCGCCACCGCTGCCCCGGCGAACAGCGCCAGCCCCAGGGCCAGCGATGCAATCACTCGCTTCATGATGCTTTCTCCTCGTGAGGTCCTGCCGTCGTTCATAGTGCTTCCCTGCCGGTTTCGCCGGTGCGGATCCGGATCACCTGTTCGAGGTCGTAGACGAAGATCTTCCCGTCGCCGATCTTTCCGGTGCGGGCCGCGCCTTCCATGGCCTCGATCACCTGCTCCACCAGCGCGTCGTCGACGGCCGCTTCGATCTTGACCTTGGGGAGGAAGTCGACGACGTACTCGGCGCCGCGGTACAGCTCGGTATGGCCCTTCTGCCGGCCGAAGCCCTTCACTTCGGTGACGGTGATGCCTTGCACGCCGATGGCGGAGAGTGCCTCGCGCACTTCGTCCAGCTTGAACGGCTTGATGATGGCCGTGACGAGTTTCATGGCTGCTCCTTGGGGACGTGGGTTCAGAACGTGTACTTGCCGCCCAGCACCAGCACCGAGCGGCCGAGGAAGCGGCCGGCCGGCGTCACGTAGTGCTGGTGGCCGGCGTCGGTGCCGATGGCGGCGACGCTGGCGCTGAAGCCGTTGCCGAAGTCCTTGCCCAGCGTCAGCGAGAAATCGCTGTACGAGAAATCGTCGTTGTTCTTCACCTTCTGGTAGCCGGCATGCGGCACCAGCGAGAAGCCGTTGCCCAGGTCGAACGTGGCGGCCGCTTCGACGTAATAGCTGTTCTTGCTGTCGGCGAACCCGAAGAGGTTGCTCACCGAGTGCGAGTACTTCAGCGTCGCCACGCCGAAGGTCGCGGCGCCGTACAGCTCGGTGGTGTTGGGGCTGGTCGCCAGGCTGTGGCCCGGGTACTGGTAACGCAGCACGCCCACGTCGTAGCCCACGGCCCCGGCGCTGCCCTTGTAGCCGCCGTACAGGTCCAGTTCCACCGGGGCGTCGCCGCCGGCATCCTTGATCCACTTGATCGTCGAGGCCCAGGTGCCCAGGTACAGCCCGCTCTTGTGCGCGAAATCGGCGCCGCCTTGCAGCGCCGGCTTGTGGCGCGTCTGCGAGATGCCGCGGTAGCGGTAGTCGGTCACCGCGCCGACGTTGTACGAGAGGGTGTAGTCCGGCTCCGCCTTGGCTTGCGCCCAGGCCCCGCCGCCGAGGCCGAGGAGGACGAGGACCATGGTCGTTGTACGCGTGAAGTGCACTGATAGCTCCTGAGTTGAAGAGGTCGCCACACGGCAACGCATGGACCGTGCCAGCCTGCGCCGGCACCGCCGCCGTCCTCCCTCCGGGCCCCAGGCGCGTTGAACGCGTGCAGGACCGGCCCCGCTCCGCACCGCGCTGGTGCCGTTCGGGCTTTGGTGACATGCAAGGCGGGCATGGCGCACCCGGATGGGGACGAACGATGAGCTTGTCTTTGGTGCAGAGCCGCGCCCTCGTGGGGCTGCAGGCGGCTGCTGTCACTGTCGAGGTGCACCTGGCGAACGGCCTGCCCAATTTCATGCTGGTGGGCCTGGCGGACACCGAGGTGAAGGAGGCACGCGAGCGGGTGCGCTCGGCCATCCTCAATTGCGGCCTCGACTTCCCGCACAACAAGCGGATCACGGTGAACCTCGCGCCGGCGGACCTGCCCAAGGATTCGGGACGGCTGGACCTGCCGATCGCGCTGGGCATCCTCGCCGCCAGCGGCCAGCTCGATCCGCGGCGGCTGGCGGGCTACGAGTTCGCGGGCGAGCTGTCGCTGTCGGGCGAGTTGCGGCCGGTGCGCGGCGCGCTGGCCATGAGCCTGGCGCTGCACGCCGCCGGCGCCCGCGCGAAACTGGTGCTGCCGCCGGGCAGCGCGGAAGAAGCGGCGCTGGTGCCGGGGGCGCTGGTGTATCGCGCCGGCCACCTGCTGGAGGTGGTGCGGCAGTTCCTGCCGGAGCCTGCCGGCGCAGCAGCCGCGGCCCAGGACTGGTCGCCGCTCGTCACGCAACCGGCCGCTCCGGCCGCAACCTACCCCGATCTCGCCGACGTGAAAGGGCAGGCCGCCGCCAAGCGTGCGCTGGAAATCGCCGCCGCCGGATCGCACAGCGTGCTGATGCTGGGACCACCCGGCTCGGGCAAGTCGATGCTGGCGCAGCGCTTCGCCGGCCTGCTGCCGCCGATGTCGGTCGAGGAGGCGCTGCAGAGCGCGGCCATCGCGAGCCTGGCCGGCCAGCTCGCGCTGGACCGCTGGGGGATGCGGCCCACGTGCAGTCCGCACCACACGGCGAGCGCCGTCGCGCTGGTGGGCGGCGGCTCGCCGCCGCGGCCGGGCGAGATCTCGCTGGCCCACCACGGCGTGCTGTTCATGGACGAGCTGGCGGAGTTTCCGCGTGCCGCGCTCGAGGCGCTGCGCGAGCCCCTGGAAACCGGCCGCATCACCATCGCGCGGGCCGCGCGGCGCGCCGAGTTCCCGGCGCAGTTCCAGTTCATCGCCGCCATGAATCCCTGAGGATTCATTGCTTAACCACCATCAATTAGAGAAAAGAAGGAAAGTGAATGGGCTGCGTCAGCCGCGATGGCTTTGCGAGTTCGAAGAACTTGCAAAGCCAGGGTTGTAGAGGAAGTTGAACTCAACTTCTCCATTTCCTATGACCACCCGGTCCAGGATGGCTTCGACTACATGCCGACGGTCAGGGTGCTCCAGCGTATCCCACCGCTCAACCAGATCCTTGCTGCCTGACAGCACCTCTTCCTGGGATGCCAAGGCGATCTTCAAGACATCCCGCTTGGCCTGGAGCTTGGGCAGTTCTTCGCCAACCTGCTCGAGTCTCGCTCGGAGCTTTTCGTAGCGCTGGCCGAAGCCTCCCTTGTCCAGAAGATTCGCCTGGTACAGCTCGATCAACTTGTCGGCTTCACCTGTGAGCTTCTTGTGCTCGGCCTCCATGCTGGAGATGAGCGACTCAAACGAATTGAGCTGCTCATTGCCGGCCTGGACATGGTCGAAGATTTCCTCCGGCGAGAACACGAACGCCCGGAGCTCCTCCTTGAAGATCGCCTCCAAGTCCTTCACTGGAATCTTGTTCCGGCATTTGGCACAGGTGTACTTCGGCGAGTTCGACGGGACGTACATTTTGTGCCCGCATTCGCATGCAGCCACTCCGGCAAAGAGGTGCGTCACCGGCTTGGTCTGCCGCGTACCCCTCACGCGCCTCTCGTCGAGGATGGAGTTCGCCGTTGCCCAGGTCTCTTCGCTCACTATGGGTTCGACCGGCACGAGAACCCATTCGTCCTCGGGTTTCAGTTCCCAGGCACCGTTTGAGCTTTTGGTCTGCGTGTAGTTGGCGCGGCGGGTGCCCTTTGCCGTCGGGTCGCGCAGAAGACGCTCTACCGTGGTATCGCTCCATGCGCTCCCGTTTCTCGTCCGGTAGCCGCGTTCGTTCAAGATACGGGCCACCGTCTTCCTGCGGCGGTGTTCGATAAACAGTTCATACACAAGCTTCCGCACGGGAGCTTCCTTGTCGTTGACGACAAGCTGTCCGTCTTTCCACTCGTAACCGAAGCTCGCCGCGCCACCAAGCGGCTTACCCATCTGGGCGCGGACAGGGACGGATGCGGCCACGCGGGCTGCGATCTCCTCACGCTCCCATGTGGCCATAGCCGCCACCATCGTGTAGAACAAGCGCCCGGCCGGAGTGGATGTGTCGATCGCCTCACCAAGAGAGACAAGGTCAGCACCGGCTGTGCGGAAGTGGTCCGCGAAGTCCAGGAGCTCTTTGGTATTGCGTGCGAGACGGGCGAGCTTGGAAAAAATGAGACCGGTGATGTGCCCCTTGCGAGCGTCTTCGAGCATCCGCTTGGCTTCTGGATGGTCCTTGACGGTCTTCCCGGAGACGGCGTCGAGGCGGTAGACCTCCACGACCGTCCAGTCTCGCGATTCCGCATACGCCCGGGCACGACGCTCATGGGTCTCCGGCGATTCGCCGCGCACCTGGTCCTCGGTGCTGACGCGAATCCAGATTCCAACTCGCTTCGAAGTTTCGGCCTTTTCCATCCGTTCACCCTTGAGGAAGACTCAAGAGTACACGTTAATTAGCGCGTTTGCAAGCATTTGCACATGTTATTTAGCGTGTATGCTACAGTTTCGCCTCATGACCTATGAAGATTTTGTCGGTGAGCTGAGCGCCGCAAACATTTCCGGCCGCGAGTTCGCCAGGTTACTGCGACTGAACCTCAATACGATCTCAGGTTACAAGCGGCGAGGCGACGTGCCTTCAAACCTCGCCGTGATCGCCGTCCTCATGCGCTTGCTGGCCGAGCACAACATCCGGTTCCGTGAGCGACTGGAAGGGCTCGATATTGAGCCGAATGCGCGCCGCGGAAAGTCCATCGCAGATGTGTGATCGCCGGACGCACTGTCGAAATTATCCCGCGGGCCGACGAAGGTGCGGTTAACTCTTGAACTCTTCTCCCCCAATCTTCATTGCCACTGTGCCGATCCGCAACCAGGTTAACGGATCGTTTCCGAGAGTAGAGTTCACACCAGACACCGGGTACTTAATCTTTCAGCCAAAACATCGATCTACGGGTACAACTTCCAAGGGGCATTCTGGGTGTGAAGATGGTAAGCGGGGAGCATAGCGAAATCTTTCACTACACGAACGGTGCCGGTCTTGCCGGGATCGTCAGCAGCGGAACACTCCGGACTACCCACATAGAGTTCCTCAATGATCATGAGGAGTATCGCCTCTTCTTCCGTGCGATCCTGCCTAGGATGATCCGAAGCTCAGTTGAGCGTGCCTATGAAGCTGTCCGGACACATCCCTTTGTCACTCACGACGTAAGGCGAGCGGGCGGTGAGCGTGCTTATAAGCAGAAGAAATTCGACGAACTCTTGCCAGTGTTCGCTCACTGGACTCGGGAGTTCAACGCACCGTATGTCGCATCTTTTTGCGTGCCTGAAACCCGCCTCGTAGCTGAGCATGGGTTACTGAGTCAGTGGCGGGCGTATGGCCCTGACGGCGGCTACGCGATGGTCTTCGATACTGCGCGATTCGAAAAATTGCTCTTTGAGGAAGGCACGCAAATCAGAGGCATGGTGCTCTTCATGGGCGATGTCGAGTACTACGATGATCCAGCTCTCGACGATGGCCAGTATCCGGAGACCCGCAAGAACAGGGAAACCGTCGTTTCAAACATCGCGAAGTTCCTAGCCTCGGGAGAGTCCAACGATTTGGCACCGATCTTTGTTCCCATCCATCAGATGGGGTGCACAACGAAGCACTGGGGCTTCCGCGAGGAAAGGGAGGTAAGACTCGTACTCAGCCAACCTCATCCGAGCCTGGTGGAGGCTCTCCCCGATGAGCATGTCTTGAAGACGGTCCATCACGTACTTAAAAACGGTGCAGCGGTTCCGTACATGGCATTGTTCGATAAGCTGTCCTGTCCTGTACAAGGCCGGCTTCCGCTCAAGCGCGTCCTGATCGGACCGCACGCCGAGAACAGCAATCGAAAGCTGGCAACTGAGCTTCTGCTCAGAAATTATGGGTACACCGACGTACCAGTGACCGTTTCTTCCATTCCATATCGCGGTCGCTAGCGCCGCCGTACTACCGGCTAGCAAGTTCACTAGAAAGGGCTGGCGCGGGCCTGTACAGCAACGTCATGCCGAGCCTTCTCCCTCACATCCTGCGAGGGTGTGGACGGCTCGGGCGTTCCAAGCCGTCCACACCCTCGCGGGATCGGACAGGAATACCGGCAAACGGGTCCTCCCTATCCGCTTGCCGCATCCTTCGTGATTCCAAGCATGCTCGCGCGCGTAAGCACGAAGCTCTTGTCTACCGTAGGCGGAATGCCGGCAATGAGTGTTTCGGCTACCGCGACGATCGAGAAGAAGCCCCATCCATTTTTCAATCCTGTGCTGTACCCGTACGCCACGTAACATGTGGCGTCGTACCCGGCGATGTACCAGGCGACAGGGCCGATCGGCCAATGAATCTTGGCGCAAAAGATCGGATCGGGAGCGCTCACCTGGTTGTGAAGAGCGAATCCTCTGCAATGCCGCTCGAGCTCCCGTTCAAGTCCGCGCGTCATGCTCCTCCGGCGCCTGCTCCTCCATTTGGTAATAGGTCAGCGCGCGGCTCGCAGCATCGAAGAGGCCCATGCGCTTGTCTTCGCCTTCCCACTTCTTCCGAGGCGGCGGCACGCGAATGGACAGCGCCTCGATCCTTCTACCGATGGCGTCCGCGATGTCCTGCTTGTTAATCGCCCCGAACTGCGCAAACGCGATCCGCACATCGCGCCTCGAGACGATCGCCAACTTGGCGCCCACGTCCGACACTGGCTTGGCAATGGCTTTGTGAATCCGCTTGACGCGCATCGCTCCCGGGCCTCGGCGGTCGTCCGGATCACAAATGACCACAACGTCTGGACGATGCCGGAGCATGAGCTCTTTGATGCCGTCCGCTGCCTTCGCCCCAGTCACATCCTTGCCTGTATCGCGACGACCCCAATCCTGAAGCCCTCGTGGCGAGTCGAAGAGCACGAACGCAAACCCCCGAACAACGGGATATACAGAAAGCACTCTGCGGTGCCCTTTGTTTCTATGCATGTACTCATTGATTTCTAATTCTGGTAAGTACTCGATCCTGGCAACTCCTCAAGTGCCGCACCTTCAGAACGCTCGCGGCATGTGTGCTCGCCTCAAGCTGCATCAGCATGTTCGTCACCCGGGCAAGAGTTTCCTCTTCAACGGCCTCGTAGTACGGCTCAATGATCTCCTCGAGTGACATTCCGGTGAGGACCTCGAGACCGATGGCAAGCGACAGCCCTGGGACGCGTTTGCCCTGCTCAATTCGCGAGAGCTGAGAGATGCTGCGCAGCCCAAGCAGCCGCGCGATCTCCTTCTGTTTGAACGCGGCACCGCGCCGCCACGCACGAACTGGTGAATGTGGTTTTGATAGGGTCATATATCGAGTGTTGCCCGACCGAGGCAACATTGTCATGATGTGCTATCCACAGCATTCGCTTTAGACCCCCTTTGTTGCCCGCCGGGCAAGCCTTACATCGGCTTATCCACAGGCGGGGCCTGTCCGCTCGGCGCGGAATCTGTGCCTCGCTGTGCACTGGGACGTGATCCTGATATAACCCCCAACTGACTGAGGGGTGGGCAATACACAGCCGTAGAGGAGAAATATATGCCGCGGAGCAGGTTCGCCGTGATCGAGTCACGGTGGTGGGATGATGGCAATCACAGCGTACGCGCGTTATTTGAAGCGGTGTGCGCTATTCATCACGACAATCCGAGCGCGTTCTACTACGACATGTTCGCGGATCGTTCCTCGTTAAGAAGAGTGCTTGGCACCCGTGGAGGCGATGACATCACTGAAGTTCTGTACGTGGCGACGCATGGCAACGAGACCGAGATCGGACCCGGCAACGGTGTCACAATCAGCCGCACGGAGTTCCGCAATGCGCTGGAAGAAGGAAATGCCAATGCGCAGGTGAAAGGGCTCTATCTTGGCACCTGTCTCACAGGCAACATGAACACCGCGCGCTTCCTGCTGGATCAGCGGACACGCCTAGAGTGGCTTGCCGGCTATCGCGAGACAGTCGATTGGATAGATGGCAGTGCGATCGATATGGTGTTCTTCCACAAGCTCGCCGCTGAATACCGGAGGAACAAGAGTCGAAGGCGTGGAAAATTGACCGCCCGTGAGATGGCGCATGAGGCGGCAAGCCAGCTCCTTAGACTCGTTCCAGGCGCTCACGCCACCTACGGCTTCAACATCTACTTTCGTGAGAGAGATGGCGCCGCTGGGATGTTCGCGTAGATTCGTGTTTGTCCGGCTTGTAGCGGCTGACAAGCACCATTTCTCGTCCTCACTCGATCCATCAGCACTCCCGATGTTGTGGCACGACATGGGGACATGGGGACGTTGCTATAGGCCGTAGCGCTTGGCCAGGCGCTCGATCTTCTCCTCCTCGGATCTCGGCAGCACGTATGCGCCATGTCTCTTGAAGGTAAAGAGACCAAGATCTCGTCGAAGCAGTTGGCCGACATAGCGGGGTGTGATCGGCCGGTCAAATTCACCGGCAACTCGTTGACGGAGCGCAGAGGCTATCTCGCCGACTGACACCGCGTCAGTCAGCTCGCTCGCAAGCAGCTCACGAATGGCTCCAATGAGCTCTGCTTCGATCGAGAGAGCGCGAACAGATCGGGTGCGCTCCTCCGAAAGCTCTCCGTAGCGGCGTATCGCTGCGCGCATGTCCTCGGTCGGTGCGATTGAGAGCAGTGGCACGAGCGTCTGATTGAACCGGCCCGAGCGCGCCCGGTCCACTTGGTCTTCGCAAATTGTCGTGCTGGCAAGATTCTGAAATCGGTACATAAGGAGCTTGTTGCGCAGCCTGAGTGCTTCGTCTCGCTGGATGTCGGGCAGATTGAAGGGGATATCTGCACGCACACTGCGCGAGTTCATATCCTCAGTCAGGAATCTGCTCTCAAGTGCGACGTCATCGAACGTCTTGCGCATAGCGACCACTTTGGGACCGAACACATGGAACGCGCGCGGGTCGAAGTCGCGCGTCTCCGTCTGCGTCTGACGAAGAACGGGAAAGCCCTTCGTACTACCGTTGTTCATGATCTTCACGATGTCCGCCTGAAGATCCGAGTAGCGGAAGTCAGCTTCGTCGAGTATGAGAGTACCGCGGAAGGTATCGAGTGTGTAGAACACCGGACTGATCGTGGATGCGGCGGAGGCAAAGAATGGCTTGTTGCACACCGCTCCGATGACGATGAGCGCCCGGCTCTTGCCCGAGCCGTAGTCGCCGGAGAAGCGCAGATAGCACAGCTCGTTGAAGGCTTCGTAGACCCACGTGAGCAGCACGTAGGCGCAGACAACTTCCACGAAGTCTGGTGAGATGTCCACGTAGCGGTTGATGTAGCTGCGGAGTTCCTCCAGCAGCGTACTAACATCGCGGTATGTGGACGCCTCTGACGGAAGGAGGACGGCCGCGTGCTTGAGAAGGTTGTTGGTAGGTGGGATCGGACGAAGCTCACCATTGGCGTGCTTCAAGTACGGGGCTATTCCTAAGCCCCCTGCACCATAAGTGCAGAAGGCCGTCGCGTTGTCCTTGAGGACAAGTTCCGCCATTGAGCCATCCGCGGAGGTGTGGCTCACCGTCAATACCGCCCTCTCTGGCTTCTTCTGCTTGTTCATTGACCTCAGGCTACCGCCCACGATGGGCCGCCGGTAGGTCAACGAACATGCCCGGTCGGCAACTCATCGCGCCTATGTGCTCCGCCGTGACTGGAAGACACTGAGCAAACCATGCCCCACCTACCACATGATTCCAAGGACGAAGTTGCTCCAATTCTCGCCAAGCTCTTTCCCCATCTTGATGCCGACGGCTTGCGCGTCATTCACAAGCGCTTCGTTGTGTTATTCGGATTTCTCCATGACCAGTGGGTCGCCGAGCGTCGTCACGAGCAGGATCGGACACTTGACGGCGAGGTTGAATGTGCTAGCTTGAATGGCAAGGTATGAGGCAAAGAGGGTTCTACGCGTACATCAGAACATCGACCATCAGGCAAGGCACCGAAGGGGTGTCTCTTGAAGTGCAACGCAGTGACGCAGAGCGACTGGCACGCCTCAAGGGTGTGGAGATAGTGAAGCTCTTCTGCGAGATGGAGACGGCCGCCAAACAAGGCCGTCGGCAATTTGCGCAGATGATGAAGGAGTTGCGTGCCGGCGCGGCCGAGGGTCTTATCCTCCACAAGATCGACCGCGGTGCACGCAATCTCCGTGAATGGAGCGACATCACCGATCTGATCGAGCTCGGCGTCAAGGTCTACTTCGTGCACGACGCCCTTGATCTCACCACTCGCGGCGGACGACTTACGGGGGACATGCTCGCGGCGGTTGCCGCCGACTACATCAGGAATCTGCGCGAGGAAACGAAGAAAGGCATCGTCGGCCGGCTCAAGCAGGGCTTGTGGCCGTTTGGGGCACCAGTCGGGTACGTGAATAACGGCAAAGGTCAGGCGAAGACGATCGATCCGATCAAAGGTCCGCTCATTCGGACCGCCTTCAAGCTGTACGCGACGGGCGACTACACGCTCAAGGCACTTCGAAAGGAACTCCACGCGCGTGGGCTGAAGGCGCCGGCTGGGAAGAACGCCCTGGGTGTGATCTTGAGCAATCCCTTCTATGTTGGAAAGCTTGTACTTCGGTCCTCCGGTGAAGCGTTCCCCGGCATTCACGAGCCGCTCGTGGATCAGGCGCTCTTCGATGAGGTCCAGGCGGCGTTGGCGGGGCGCTTCCGACGAAAGCCAGGCAAGCATTTCTTTCTCTATCGGCGTGCGATCCGCTGTGACTCGTGCGGCCAATGGCTCGCTGGTGAACGACAGAAAGGGCACATCTACTACAGGTGCCATACAAAGGCGTGCGCCGGCACCTCTTTTCGTGAGGAACGCGCGCATGAGGCCGTGGAACTGGGCTTGCGCCGTTTGAGCCTGTTTATGCAGACCTGTCCGGGACTTGAGCCGGTGCTTCGCGAAGCAATCGCAGAACGCTCACGAACGAAGGACGCGACGATGCAGATGCTTCTTGTCAAGCGCGGAAAGCTCGAGGAGCGGTTGAGCGCGGCGGCAGATGCGGTCATTGATGGCCTGCTAGATCGGGAGACCTTCTTGTCGAAGAAGAACGAGCTCCTCGATGCCAAGGCCCGAATTGCCGGCGAGATAGCGCAACTCGAGACAAACGGTGTTCCGATTCCGCCGCTCGCCGAACATTACCTCGAACTCACGAAAGCCTTTCAACAACAGGCTTTTCGGAGTTCACCGGCTGTAGCGATGGAGATGGCCAAGCGCATGAAATCGAACCTGCATGCGCGACAGAAAAGCGTTGAATTACGGTGCTCTGACCAGTTCCAGGAAGTCCTAGATCAAGCGAAAACTCTTGAATGTGCCCTTCGTCAGGACGACTTTCGAACTTCTACCGAGTACTGGGTGAAGCTCCTCATGGACTCTGACAACGTCCCCACATCCCCATGTCCCCGAGACATGAAAGCGAAGGATTAGCGTAGCGGAAGCACGCTGACTTGAGAAAGGCCTTTACGGCGTTCGCACGTAGGACCGGGAGGGCCACCGTGAGCTTTACTCGGCCTTAACAACGAAAGGCTGAAGGTAGCTTGCGGGCAAGCGGTCAGCCCGAATGGGGGAAGTGTCGAGGAGCTGTGCACATTCAGTCTCCAAATCAGATGGCTTCAGTTGCGACTCACAAAGTCGCACCAATAGGGCGCGCGCGTCGCCGACCATCGCTTGCAGCCGATCATAGGTGAGTACGTAGGAAGAATCTGCTGCCGCAGGCTCTGTAGCAACATTCGTAGGGTGAACCGATACCCTGATGGCACGATAGCCAGGATAGTTCTTCCCAAACCATTCTGCCGCTACGAGCAACTGCCCATGCTGCTCCTTCGTAAAGGCATTCTTTTTATCCTTACGGCTCTTTGCTTCTATCACTAGCCCGGTCATGTCAGGAAGGAGCCACAACACGTCCGGTCCGACACCCCCGATGTCGTGGCGCTCTGCGGACAATCCGACCATCTTCCCGAGCTCCGAAAGTGCTTGCTCAAACTGATTCGCCGATGCGCCGCCATGCAGGTTTGAGGTGACTTGCTCAAACGTTTGCATGAACCCCTTGCGGATCCTGTAGCTTCCGATCTGAGCTGCGATCGCGGTAGCCTGTCGGCCAGGACTGCGTAGCTGGCGGTATGGTGGTTGAATCTTCGGCCGCAAGAGGTTCCTGTTCTTAGCGTACGCATCTTGCTGAAGCTCCTCCGCCCGTTCAGAATTGCCCCACTTCGCCGCAATTCTTGCGGCAAACTGCACCAGCCAGCCTTTACTCTGCAAGTCCACCCCGGCAACTTCATCCAGAACTTTCGTGAGCTTCGCAATTGCCTGCTCGGGGTGCCCATCCCGCCAATTATTGAACGCTTTCCGCTCCGCAGACGCGAGGTGGTACCCCGTCTCATCCGGTTTATCGTCCTCAACAAGTTCAGCCAGTGTCTCGGCGTGGTATTCAACCCAATCTGAATCCCGGTCAAGACTCCGTTCAATCGTCCTGAAGATATCATCGACGTTCTCAATCGCTTCGCTGACGACTGAGCCCATCTTCATTTGGGCACGCGTCGCGCTCGTAAGGAAGCGGAAGTTCGCGTCTTTCGCGATCCATGCTGCCAAGTCGGATCCAGAAAGGATTACGACACAATGGTCGCCGGCGCCGCGCGCGCCTCGCCCGATGCCCTGCTCGATTCTTTGTGCGAGCATCCGCGTGATGCTCGCACCCCCGTAAAGTGCGGATGCTCGAAAGAACTCATAGTTTGATGTGCCAGCTGGAAGCCCGCTCATGACTAGCAGCCGGCACGAATCGCCGGGGAGATCGATGCCGTCGTAGCGATTTGAGAAGATTACCGGCCCGTTTGTCGCTCTCTGTTGGAGTGCCAGCACACATTTTTCAACCGCCTCTGATCCTATTGCTACGCTTCCGACATCAGCCCATTGACTTGCTGCCTTATCAGACGGCGCCAAGAGAATCGCCCCGCGACCTTTGTCGCCTGAAGCCCATTTGAGAAGCTTCGCGTTCACATCTCTAACCTTGAATGCAAACGGCATCAAATCCGGAATCAAGATCATCCGTTCGCTTATGCCGGCGAGAGAGCGCGAGCTAAGGGCGTTGCGAACTGACTCCCTGTTGGCGTCGAAAGTGCGAATGATCTCACTGTCGTCGGCAATCGTGGCCGACATGTATATGCGTCGAGGCGCTTCCACAAACGTCGGGAAGAGGTCAACGAGCGGGAGTATGGGCGTCACGGTAAACGCGCTTCGACTGATTAAGGCGTGACAGAGATGAAGATTGTCTCGTAGCAGCGGCCAGCTGAAGGCGTACGTATCTCTCCCCGCACCTTTGAGGATCTCCTGCACGGCACCAAGTTGTTCGAACCAAGCCCAATACGGAACCTCGAGGATCGCGAAATCCTCGCCAGAGAGGACGTCGTCGAACGTGCCGAGACGGTCAGAATCTTTGAAAGCGTTCCGGAAGAGGCCCGTGAGCGTTTGGTAGCGTTCTCGATCCGCCTGTGAGCTAACTTCTAACGTAAACGCGTCGCGAACCTCGGAAAACGCGGTGTGGGCGTCATCGAGAATGATGGCACCGACTTTTTGCGCTTGTCCGTTGCCTCGAACCTTGAACTTACTCTGCCCATTGAAGAGTGCCTTATAGGTCGCGACCATAATGGCGCTTCCGTTGACAAACGCGTCGTTTAGGGGCTTCTTGCGCTCATATGGCACAGCGGGAATGCCGAGGCCCTTCGCTTTCTCCAGCGTTTGGTTAACCAGCTGCGTCGTTGGCGCCAAAAACAGGACTGGCTCAGAGGTTTCATTAATCGTCGACTGAGCCATCAGCAGACCAACCAACGTCTTTCCGCCTCCCGTGTGCAGCTTTAATACGATGTCTTTGTCACCCCGCCTCGGGTACCACTGCTGAAGCACCTCCGCCTGGCTTGTGTACAGGTCGTTGATACCCGCAGGCTTCGGCAGTCGTCGAAAGATCTCTACAGGATCTGTCGACTTGGGCTTTGGTGCTGTCGTACGTAGTTTCGCGAAGTCAACCATATAGCTCCTAGCGCCGTGCTGTTGCCTTGTGCAGTCGGGTAACCTAGCAAGGGTTGCGGTTATCAATATACCTTGATGCGAGTTGCTGGTTGAGTGAAGTATGCGACACCACGACTGAGCGACACGGGGGTCTCAGACATCCGGTCGCTGGTCGATAGGTTGGCCGCGAGCGGCCCGGAGCGGGCTATTCCGACCGGCGGGCGCGAGATCCGTGGAGCTGAGATGAGGCTTGCGCCAGCACCGCGCTAGCCAACGCCACCGTAAAAGCTGCGTCCTCCGCGCTGTACCAGGCGTCGTTCCCGTCGTCCTCAACGTGGTGCGGCGGGTGTGCGTAGTGGCGGACAGCTTCCTGGACGAACAGAGCGCGTTGGTCCTTCGTCATCTTCTTGCGATCGCCGGCGAAGTATTCTTTAGCGGCCAGTGCCGCGTCCTTGTCTGCGCCGGTGACGGCCCAGATGCCCTCGATCACCTTACGCGCACGGCCAACAGCATCGTCGTAGCGACCATGCAGGATGTCTTGGTATGCGCGACTTAGGCGGTCTCGGGCATCGCCAAGCAAGTCTGGAGCACCTCCGCGCTGGATCGGGATCCCTATCACCATCAAGTCCGCGTACCCAAACTCATTGAGCACACGGCTCCACTCGCTCAGGTGGCTTGTATACGTCAAGATTGCCGTTGTTAGGACGTGCTGCTCTTGTTGTGTTGCTGTGGCGTGTAGTTCGACCTCAAAACTCAGCTCGCCGCCACCGCGTTCGTGTTCCAGTGCTGCTAGATGTGCCGCAGTCAAATCCAGTTCAAAGAGGTAGCTTGTGGGCTGTGGGTGTTCGAGGTTCCGCAACCAGATGGGAGCTTCTGGATAGGCGCGCCCGAGGTACTTCGGTGGGGAATGTGCCCCTGCGCAGCGAACGACCGCGGAGATGCCAAAGACTTGAATGCCAGTATGCGCCGGAGAGCCTGCGGTCGGCAGAAATTGAATCGAGATACGAAACCTATAGCCAGAAAGTGCAGGCTGTCCGTGCAAGCCCATAACTCGGGCGTCAGCGACGACTAAATTGTGATACCCAAGTCCCACGTGCTGCCTCCATTCTTTGGATTCTTCCCTGGCGCTGCCACCAGCTTCTGATTGCCCCCAGGTGTTCGTTATCCATCGCAGCGCAGCCGCTGCCTCGACGCACCCTTGTATGTCACCACGTGAACTGGTATCGTGCCTTGCGCACCATTAAGAAACTATGGCAACAAATCCGTTCCCCCAGCCTGAGCCAATTCAACGTGGCCCTGAGCCTAAAGGTACGCCCCCAGGGCGGCCGCGCCCAGGAACACGAGCGGCGTAGCCGCAGCTGCGATCCGGACTCGGTCGAGCCAACGCGCGATAGGCTTGTTTCGAGTCTTGGTCAACGTGATGCGGTCCTGCAGGTTTTCCAGTTCCCACCGCCTTGCCTCTGTTAACCCGATATTCAGGTCGGGCTTGTACAAGTTCAACGGCTCGTTATAGAGCATCTCCGTGCGCACGGTACGCAGACAACGGATTACGAGCGTGGCGCTGAGTGTTGCCAGCCAAGCTGTTGTCGCCACCGCTCCCCACACGGCGGGACTCGCCGGTGTTGTGTCGAACCAGCGGATGGCATATGTGAGTGCGCCACCGGTCCCGGCCAGAAGCAGCGTTGCTGTTGAGGTTGCTTCTCGGGCCAAGGTTTCCGCGTGAGCTAAGTGTCCTCGCAAGTTTTCGTAGCCTGCTTTTTCCGCCAAGTCGAGTAGATCGGAGTTTTCCATTCTTGCCTCCACCCTTCGTGTATCCGGCCTCAACCCTGCCGCTGGAGATTCTCCTGTTTCCTCAAGACCAGATGAATCGTCGCGAGATAGTTGTAGAAGATCCAGTTGAGCCAGAGTGGGTCATAGTCCTCTCGCTGCAAGGCATTCTGATGCCTTAGTCCGAAGTTGTTGGCGATATTAAAGAGATCCCGCTCGTCTTTGCTCGCCACCAGGTCCTTCATCGCGGGGCGAAGTGATTCCAGCACTCCAGCCAGTTCGATGACGGCTTGGCGCCGTTCGTGCCGAGTTGCGCGATGCCTGCGGAATTGAAGAACTGCAGCGTTCACGCGCTCCTTGAGGACAGCATCCTCTGTTGGAAGAGAGGCGCTGAATATCGGCTCAAAGCCGGCCTCCGTCTTCTTAACGACATAGCCGTTCTGGTCCAGTTCAAAGCGCTCGACATACAGGTCAAGCACTTCGTTGATGCACTTGCGATAGTGACGCTGTCCGGCAGCCCGGTCGAACGTCACTTCAGCAACCTCCCATCGCGCCCGCGGCAGCGTGCGGCGGTCTTCTTTCGAGACATACTGGAAGAGAAACTCGATCATGTCGAAAAGATCGTCTTCCTTGTATCGCGTCCAGTTCTCCGAGATGGGCCAGAGTTGCTTTTTGCGCAGTGACTTAAATACCTCGAAGCCGATGTCGCGGACTTCACCGACGCTGTTCATGTCGTGGTAGTCGCCGAACGCCTGATCGAAATAGCCGTCTTCCTGCAGCCGATTGAAGACTCGGACAAAGGCTTCAATGACTTCGGGGAGTGGAAAGCCTGCGGCGTTCGGATTCAGACCCGTACGGCTCGAGAAGTAGACCCTCTCCACAGCAGCACGTCCCTGTCCCAGCATTCACGCGGAGAGTTCTTCTAGGCGCGCGGCGGCCTCGCGCTTACCAAGACGCCGGACGGCGGCGATTGCCTGCAACTGACTGGCTCGCGGGCGAGACTTTTCGGCTTCCCAGTGGTAGATGCTCTGCCCGCTCACGCCGACCAATGCACCGTATGCCTCGGCTGAGAGGCCCAGCTTCGCCCTGTGCGCGGCTAGCCGCTTCGCGCTGTAGCGAACGCGTCGAGTGGCGTTCGTCTCCGCTACACCTGCGCGACGCTGTTTGCCGCCTGCCTTGGTCAGCTTTGCCACATTCTTTTCGAGCACGAGAACCTGCCGCTTGAGGGCGGCGATCGTTGCCCGATACTGCGCCGAGGCCTTCTTAAGCGGTTCAGTTTCGACCTTGATTTCTCTTCGGGCGATGCGGGCAATTTCGCCCTTCAGTACGGAAGCGATGTTCGGCATAGTCCTGGTATTGTGCCTCGCCCCGGGGGTAGACCAGACCAAGGTAGCTGGCCATGTTGCCGAGCCGTGAGGCGAACACCAAGTATGGCCGCTGAAGGCGGGGAATCGGGCTGGATCGCGGTCCCACATGCACAGGCAGCTCGTCGACGACTTTGTCGCTCATATGAACTCCTGTGGCTTCATTCGTGAGCGACCGAAGGAACACGTTGCGTCGTCGGGATCGCAGCCAGGCTTGCTCTCTATCACGAGAGGCTTTGCCTCGACCTCCTCCGACGAAGCGGCGGTCACGATGATCACACGCTCGACAATCGTCGAGATGACCGCAATGGCTACGGCCAGCGCGATGACCAGCGCCGATGCGGTAAGCAGCGGGTTTGGCTTCGCCGCCTGAACATTGAACGTGATGGTTATTGAAGGAGGAGCGTTTCCCCGGGCACAGGGGAAAGACTCCTGGCAGATCCCGCCGTGGTCGAACTCCGGCGGAGGTAGCTTTGACCCGGGGACATATTTTCGCGTGAAAATCGACCTGATCATCACGTCAGCCTCCACTCAATTGAAGAGGCGGCGCGGTCTGCCGGATCGGCAGCCGTGATGCTTTATCGCGTCTTGTCCATGCTGCCGGTGATACCGGCGCCGGCCGTCGATCGGTCTCGTTCACGAGCGCACGGGAATCGATCGTCACGATCTGGCCTTTCGGGTTGGACGCTCGGGCGCGGAGGCGCAGGGCGGTGTCCGCGGTGATCAGCGTTGCCGTTGCCCCTTGCTTGAGATGTCTGGCGATTGACTCCAGTATTTCCTTGTCCGCGTAGGGGCGCGAACGCTCCACGTCGAGCCCCTCGACCTCCGCCTTTCCGTCAAGGAGCCACTGCTCGATACGACGCAAGGCGGCATTCGCGTCGCGGACCAAGTCCGCACGACCCGCCTTCTTGCGTTCAAGCTCGTCGAGGACGGCTGCAACGATGATCACCGTCGTTTCCGAGTCCTCGATGAGGTGGATCGTGGCCTCCCTCTCAGGGGCTTCCAGGAGCGTGCACGTGTCGATGTAAGTGAAATGAGGCGCCTTCGGCCTGTCTTGGACCGGTAGGGCCGAAACTGGGCGTTCGCTGTTCGGAGCACTGGTGGCGGTTCCGAGCGCCTCGCTTACGATGGAGCCGAGCAGGTGGCCGACATTGATACCGCTAGTTGCAGCCGCAATCTTCCGCCTGTTCTCGTTCACCTGTTCCCGTGCGGCATAGCCTGACGCGAGCAGGTGCGCCAAGCGCAAGAGGCTCTGAGGGGTTCCTCCTTCGCCTTTCACGTGAACTACCCCGGGTTCCCAACCTTGGGGTGTTTTCTCGATCACTATCGCTGCAATTGGGCCGACAAGCGCCTTCAGGACTTCAGCGACTGTGAATATCCTGACCGTCCCAGCCACCGCACTCTCCTGGAGACCCCGGCTTTTCAGTGCGCGATCGACGGCGTCTCCCGCAGCAAGGAGCTCCGTCGTATTGGTTACGGTCTTGACGGAGTAGTAGCTGTACGTGCTTGATGGAAGCTCACTTGACCATACAACAGGGTTGGAGGCGAGCCAGTTCGTGTCTCGCACTTCCCATTGCAGCGCGCCTTCCTTCAGCGTGTCCCAGGTCAATTGGGCGCGGTCGATGTCGAAGGGCTGGTCGTCTTCGGCAAACCAAGTGGCGACGTCGGCGATCTCTTTGTCGAGCACCTGGCGTTCGCCCGCGTCCGTCGCCGTCTCCAGCTTGTGCGCGATTATCTTGGCCGCGTTGCCATCCAGCCTCCACCAGTCGGGGAAGAACTTCAGCAGGCGATCGTAGGTTTCCCGGTTGCGCAGAGGGCCTACATCGGCAAGGAGGTTGAGGCCGACAACGTAAAGGTCGCCGCCGCCGTCATCGCCCCACAGGATCTCGCGGGCTTCGTCGCTCAGTTGGATCGCAATGCTGGCGCCTGCCCTCGTTTTGGCGTCGATACCGGCGAAACGCAGGGCAACCTTGTTCATCTGAATATCATTCATGAAGGTTCTCCAGAAGGCGGCCTGGCCGAATGAGATCGGCCGGCCGAATGGGTTTCAGGCTGCCTTGGGAGTTGCGGTGCCGCGGAGGATTGCGAGAACCTCGTTCAGGCGCACGGCGAGCGCGTGGTTGCCCTTTACTCGCTGCAGCACGGCCTCAACTTGCGCCGCCAACGTTTCAATCTCTGCGAGCTGTGCCCTCGCCATTCTGATGTCGTGCGTTTGTTCAGCCGCGCGCACCTTTTCGTCGTGAGCAAGGCGCTCAAGGCAGGCAAACGCGGCACCAGCATCCTGGGCATGGAACTCGATGACGCCCTTCACCTTGGCCGCGCTTTGCACCGCCTGCAGCATGTCCTCGCGCTCGGCCTCCCGAATGGTCTGATCGGCGCCGATACGGGCCAGCTCGTCGCGCTTGCGCAGCGCGAAGTCGTACAAGCCGGGCTTGGCCAGCAATTTGAGCGATATGCAGGCGATGTCCACGACGACGAAGAAGAAGTAGATGAACAATGCCTTGATACGTGCGTAGGGCTCCTCGCTGAGAAGGGCTACGGCGGCCTTGATCTCCGCAGCACTGTTCGTGACGTACCCCCGGCGAGCGGCTTCGTCAGCTTTGGCCACATCCGCACTGACTGCCTTCGCGACTTCGCCAGCGGCGCGCTTTTGGCCATCGAGTTCTGCCTCGACCTTGTGCAGCTTGGCCGTGGCTTCGGTTATGTATCGGTTCTTGGCTTCGGCGGCCTGCGCGTGGTTGTTACGGCATTCGGCGCGTTTTGCCGCCACATCGTCGGCAAGACGGGTGAGGCGTGCAGCGATTTCCTCCCGGGCGCGTTTCGCTTCCAGCTTCTGGGCGAGGACCGCCGTGTTCGAGAATTCAATGTTCGCCAGCGCGGGGAGACGAGCCTGGAGGGAGGCCGCCTTCCGCTTATTGCTGGCGAAGAGGGCGTCGGCGTCCTTGTCGCACTTCTCCGCGATTTGCTGAACGTCGACAACGCTCTCGGGCAGGACCCGTACCTGCTCGGCCGCTTCCTTGACGGCATGGACCATCTTCGCCGTCTTACCGTCGACAGCCTTGATGTCATGCAGCGCCTCGATTTTGCCCTTCGCTTCCTGGCGGGCGTCCATCTCGAACTTCGCCAACCTCACCTCCAACTGGTTGCCGAAGGCGATCAGGGTCCACGGCACTGCCTGGAGCACCGCGGTGCATAGCATGGTCACACTTGCGCGGCCCGCGAGTGCCTTCAGTTTGGTTGACGCTGGCCAGAAGGCGCTGATTCCGGCGGCGAGCATCTTCTCCAGATTGAAGATGAGGATGAAATAGATCGCGGCGGTGATGCTCGCGGCCACGGCTGCGAGCGGCCCGGGCACGATCATGTATGTCTTGATATAGGCGCCGATCGCCCCGAGAGATGAGGCGGCGAGATTCGCCCAGCCCACCGACGCTGCTTTGCTCTTGCACTGGGCGGAGCCGTGCTGCTCGAGGAGTTGCGGATCGCTGCCACTTCCTGTGATAGCAGTCTTATTCAGGAACGCCCAGATGGCGGCCGACACTTCCGCCACCTTCGAAGGCGGTTTGCGGTGGAATTCCATAGCTTCTCTCCTTCAGTAGCTCGTTTTCGGGCGAGCTCTTCCCTGGCGCTCCTGTGAGCGGCCACTAACACAAAGTGGTCTGAGAGGAGGAAAGTCCGGATCAGTCGCTTGCAGAGTGAGCGCTTACATGGTAGACTCTACATAGCTCATGAGCTGGTCGGCGGACCCTCCACCGATCGGGATCACGAACGTTTGCGGCGTTCGTGGTCCCTTTTTGTTTAGAACGTGTTGATTGGTGCTCCCCTCGTACGTGTCGCTGACTACCATCGGGTTAGCGCCGCGACTTGGGCTTCGGCGCGGGCCCTCGCGAGTTGGAGACTTTCAGTCCGCTTCGCCGAGAGTTGTGTCATCGAGCTCTCGGTACCACGCCGGATCTCGATACAACGCGATAGGCGGGTACCTATCGTCATTTACTGGCTGAGCTCGAGTTCTGCTCCGCTCTTGGTCCAACTCGACATCAGTGCATTTCTCGGTTTCCATCCGCAACTCCTTTGCTCAAGCTCGGCCGAGCAGTGAGGCGCCAGCGCCTGTGCCGGGGCGGCGGAGGACAACCTGGAAGGCTTGACAGATCTGTTGCTAAAATGCTACAGTACGTATGGCCTTGGCAAAGGCTGGTCGGCGTCCTCTGCCGATCGGGGCCGACAGTGTGCAACCGCTGTCGGCCCTTTTACTTTAGCTTACGCATCAGTGATGTCAAGTCTTTTTTGTCCGGCCACAATCACGTCATCACTCTGATGGATTTGCCGACCCATCACTGTGGGGAGCTATACTGGTCAGGAATGAAACACGCAACTACTGGCGTGGACGCGCCCGCCCAACTCTCCACTGGCGCCGCTTTTCGCCACCTGTGTGCGCAGCTCCACGAGCAATGCCGGCAAGGTTATTGGCGGCATTCGCCAAGAATCTTGCTTGATGCTTGGCTCGGGGCCGGCGGTGAGTGGACGAAGGACGACGCACCTGAGCAGAGGCTGGTCGGCCGCTCCCGAAACACGTATCTGTTCCTGGAAGAGAAGCAGGCGGCGAAAAATATTTCCCACATCATGAATGGTCGAGTGCTGTTTACGCCTGAAATCGGACGTGCACTGGCGACTTCGATGTTCACGTACTGGCACTACGACGAGGCTTCGTCCGGCCTGGAAAAGCGCAAGCCCATAAAGGGCTGCAGCGACCCTTCTGCTTGTGCATCAGAAATCATTGACCTAATCTTTCAGTTCGCGAAGGCCGAGAAGGGCTTCCATGTCAGCAGACTACCGGTCCAAGAAGGAGGTTGGGATGACTTTGCAAATAGCCTTGCCGAATTTGATTTTATATATGTTCTCAGCCGCTATCGTTCGATCCGCGGCGTTGGCCGTGACGATGCACTTACGGAAATGGTCAAAGACGGGCAGGGCAAGCTTTCCTCATTGGCTATAGGTGTCCGGACATCGCTGGCATTATTTGCTGGTGAGGGCGGCGCGCTGTCTGTCCTTCTACAAAAAACCAGGCAACGCGAGCCTCACCGCAGGACGATCTGCGTATGGGTGTGCGACTACGGACTCCAACACAACGAAGACTCCTCCGACTGGCTGGCGCATTGGAATTTCGCAGATCTTCGAGCCGGCTTTGCCGCATTTTTGCATGCGCATGCGCGTGACTTTAAAGAGCTAGTGAAGGACGCTCACGATCGATGTAGATTCGTAGTCAAGAACTCACCCACTCTTGCCGTTAAGCGGGAGGAGTTATTCAGAGACAGTCCGTACGTCCAAGCGCTTTCCGCAAGTTCCCGACTTGAGAAGGTCGACCCTCTACCCGAAGCGATGCCTGATGAGTGGAAGCCGCTATTAACGGGACCGCGGGGTCAGGTTCTAAGACACTTCCCACAGACACTCTTGGCGGGTGCTGACGGGAAAGGCTTCCGTTATTTTTATTTTCCTAGTGAACACGACACTTTCTCGACCTTGGAAACCGTTTTGATCGAATCACAGCCGATACACCTTACCTCATCATTGGGACTGGTGTCGGATGCCTTGCATCGGAGTGCTGGTCTTGAACCTGCTTCCGAGGCTGAGAAGCAATTGAGGTACTTGAATTGGGACATTCTTAAGCTCGATGAGCTAATGTCGCTTTAATCGACTATAGGGGAATTTATGGCAGTTGTAGCAGCACTTCCTGTCCTGTCCGAACACGAGGCTGCGCTTACGTACAACATTACTTTTGTTGTGCCGGCTTCCAAGTGTAATTTGAACTGCCCCGCTTGCTTTATCAAGGCTCGCAATGAAGTATCGAAGGCAGAGGCATGGCTTTCACCAAGCGATTACCGGAAGATAATCACCGCCGCAGCCGACAGATATGAACATCTCCGTGTGGCAATTCAAGGCTATGAGCCGCTCCTCCCTGAGTCCTGGGAGTACACCTTTTCCATTCTCGATGAAGCACGCGCCCATGGTCTCTCGTCGTCCTTCGTGACGAATGGAACATATCTGGAGACGCGGCTCCATGAACTAATTTCGCTCGAGGTGGGAGCAGTAACGGTAAGCGTCGATAGCCCTAGCGGGCACTATCACGATTTGGGGCGCGGCGCGCTTGGTGCACATGCGAAGGCCGTTTCAGGTCTCGATAAAGCGTTGAAGCTGCCTGAGCTGGCAAACAAGATGATCGTTGCCAGCATGTTGCAGCCGCATCGCCACCACTACTTAGACGGGATGGCTCAATGGCTTGCCAACCGTGGCGCGAAAAAATGGGTTGTTGGCCCAATGCTGAGCCCTCGGGCGAAAGGGACGGTAGATACGATACCCGACATCTTCTCTACGCTTTACCGGCTTCAGAGCGAGGCCCACGCAGCCGGAGTGAAGCTCGTTATCGACGACGAGTTCTCGCTCATTAAAGACGAACTTCCGGACAAGGTCAGCCCTCTTCATAAGCTCGCCATTCGACGGCTTAAGCGACTCGAGAGAACGATTCGCTTCTCACCGAGCGGGAGAGCATCCGTGGGCGCGGAGATCCTCGGGGAAATCGACCACGACATGCCCCGATGGGTACCGGCGGAGGAATCGGGCGACGCTTTTCTTGAGAGGGCACTTGCATGAAGAAGTATGCTGCCATCGCTGCTCTCGCGGTTCTCGTGGGCGCGGCCTCATACTCTCTCCTGAGCAGAAATCAATCGGCAAGCGAGCAGGCGATCAGTTTGCGGCTGGAATCGTTCGCTCTCTCATTGACTCCATCTAAGCTGGCAGATACCGAATCTCGACGCGTCGCGACCCTACTTCACCTCGGACTTATCAGGGTTGATCAAGACGGCACAGTCCACCCAGGCGTTGCAGAAAGATGGGAAAGATCTGGCTCGGTGCATCGTTTCTCATTGAAGCAGAACAAGACTTTCAACGACGGCACACCGATCACCCCCGAAGACGTTACCGCCTCGCTCTGTCAGGCAATGCAACCCGCTTCCCTGTATTCCTGGTCTCTAGCGTCGATCAAGCATGAAGTATCACCAGGTAGCAAAGAGGTGAAATGTACCGGTATTCGAGCGGTCGGACCGTCGATCGAGGTGGAAGAGAGTGCTCCGGCCCCCTGGCTTCTCGAAGCGCTGTCAGGACCGGCCGGGTGGGTTGTCAAGAAAGGGGCAGTTCCAGCGGAATACGGCAATGTGCCTGGCGCCGGCGCGTTCCGGTTGGCGGAGGTGCGCCCCGACAGCCGCGTTGTGCTGCAATCCCGCGCCGGTGCCCCCCTTCCGGCAAGAGCGGAGACTATTGTCTTCAACTATGTTCCTGACGATGCCATTGCGGCGACCAAGTTCAAGTCCGGCGAACTGAACGTTCTCGAACTGAATAGCCCAAATCTCATTAAGTCGCTCGACATCGACAGGAATGAGGCCGACGCGTACCTGAAGAGCGCGACCACGGACAAGCTGCGGGTACTCATAGTTGGAGAAGAACAGCTCGCGAAGAAAGGACTGAATTCGCAGCAAATTGCAACGTTCAAACGAGCTCTTTCGAGTGCAATTGACCGTCGCAAGGTGGCGAGTATTTCATTGGGGCTTGCAAACCCCCACACAGCGCCATATATTGTTGACGGCACGACCATCGACCCTTCTACAGCGGTCGATGTAAGTCAGCTTCCCAAGATGAAGCTGACGATAATCAGCGAGAGCGACGCGTTTTCGGACCTCATTGCCGCAACTCTGCCCAAAGAGATTGGGGCGATCGAAATTGACTACAAGGGCGTCGATAAGGGCCTGCTCATCAGCAGCTTGGTGAAGCACGACTTCGACCTTGCAAGCGTCGTTATCGAGGCGACTCTTAAAGCACCGGTCTTTTGGACGTCGTTCTTCAACCCTGCATCGCCCTTTGTTGCCTTCGGAAAACCGCTACCAGGAACTGAGGCGGCAAGTCCGATGGATACTCAGAAGCTCCGTGAGACCCTTGCTCGGATTCGGGACGAGGGCAATTGGATCGGTGTTGTTCGTGAGAACAAGCTCGTCCTCAATTCGAAGAACGTCACCGGACTCCGGCTTTCACCAGCAGGCCAGACCAGTTACGAAGAAATAGGCCTCAAGTGAAGATCCTGGTTCGCGAGAGTTTGCTGGCAATTTTGCTGGTTTTCTCGGCTCACGGCCTGGTATATTTCCTTCTCGCCGTCCTTCCAGACTCCTCCTTTTCAGGATTGGGAATTTACGCTGGGAGTCAAGAGGCGCTCGCGCAGTGGCGCCTGAGCCATGCAAATTCCTATGCGACTCAGTTCGCCAATCTTATTCATGGTGACCTTGGGCGGTCGCTAGATAATTTGCCGGTGCGCGAGCAGATCCTTGACGCCGCGCTTATAAGTGCTCCTCATCTGGCTGTCGCCACGGTACTGATCGCCGCCGGCGTTTGGTTGGTCGGCTTCAAAGGAGTGCCGGACAGATATGGCGAACTGCTTGCCAACTACGTCAATTTCCTGCCCCCGTATGTCGCGATCTCACTCCTGGTGATTCTTTCTCTATCGGTCGCACCGTTACTGACAGCCCCAACCGTGGTCGCCTCGGTTGCTTTAGCGGTACCGCCGCTGGCGCTCCTGAGTGCTCAAGCTTACAGAATCACGGAGGAAAACCTTCGGAGCGAGCATGTTCGCATGCATTTTGCGCTTGGCGCTTCGACCACGCGCGTGCGGCAGCGCTTGCTCAAGAATCTGCTGTATCAGCTCTTGCCCTCCCTACACAATGCGACGCTAGCTCTATTCGCATCCCTCCTGTTTGTCGAGGTGCTTGTCGGAATAGGCGGGCTGGGGTCATTGACCGCACGCGCGATAAAGCGGGTCGATGTCGATCTTGCGCTCGGCCTAGTCGTGTTTTATGCGATCGTTGTAGCCGGCGTACATGTCACAGCTCGAGTGGTTCGAGCTCAATTCCCTGAGTGACATGCGGGTTACCGCCGGTCTTTGGCTGACGTTCTTGCTGGCGCTGCTCGTCCCCGGTAGCGATGAATTTGGGCGAAGTATTGGCGTCACCACGCTGCAGGCGCTGGCCCTCTCTAGCATCAAAGGTGTGGCGATCGTGGTGGTTGTCGTCGGCGTCGCAATACTCCTCTCTTTGGCGGCGTTCGTCCTTGAGGGGAAATCTTTCGAGCGCGGGGTTCGCTTTGTCGCCGACCTTTTCGACGCCATTCCATCCCTCCTGTGGGTGCTAGTTGTAGTCGTCGTGGTTATTCAGCCTCGGCACCTAGTTCCGCTATTGGCCTTCGCCATCGTCGCTACACCGTCCGTGACTCGGCTTGTCATGACGGAGCTAAATCGCATCAGTCGTCTTGATTTCGTAGTTGCAGCCCGATGCCTCGGCGTATCGAAGATGGGCATTGTGTTTCGGCATATCTTGCCAAATAGCACGGCGCTCTTGCGACCGCTAGCGTTACAGATTGTCGGGAGCGGCATCGCGGTAGACGGAGCCATAGGCCTGTTGGGCGTCGGCAACAGAACAGATCTGAACCTCGGCACGTTGCTTGTGCGCGGGAAAGAACAATTCCTATTTTCCCCGACGCTCATAAGTTTAGCCTTACTCGCGTACCTTGTGTTGTTCGCGACACTCTTCCAGCTTCTTGGCAAGCATCCGATGAGTTCCCGTACTCATCGTCAGAATTCATGATTCATTTTTGCGCAATTCGTCGAGTAATCGGCCGTGCAACGCAACGTTGAAATCAAAGCGCGCGTCCCAGATATTAGCGAGGTATTCCCCAAAGTTGCCGCCATTGCAACTGATGGACCAAGCGAGATTCATCAGGATGACATTTTCTTCCAGTGCAGATCGGGACGACTGAAGATCCGCACCTTTGCAGATGGAACCGGTGAGCTAATTTTTTATCGCCGTGCAGACGTCAAGGGGCCAAAAGAGTCCGCTTACGTCCTATCCCCCACGAGTTCTCCGGAATCGCTGCGGGAGGCCCTTTCGTCGGCGTACGGTGAGGCGGGTCGGATCAGGAAACTGCGCACCCTGTTCCTGGTGGGAAGAACGCGCGTGCACCTGGACCGAGTTGAGGGTCTCGGTCACTTCGTTGAGCTTGAAGTCGTACTCGCCAAGGGGGAGCCTAGTCCCACCGGCGTACAGGAAGCGTACCGGCTGCTGGAACGTCTGGGTATTCACCAGTCCCAGCTTCTCGAGGGCGCCTATCTTGATCTGCTACCAAACTCTGAACGCTAATACGTGGCATCACGTCGGCTCGGAGAAAAGCCACCCCCAATGGGGTGGCTTTAGAGGAGTCCGCGTTCAGCAAGGCTGACCGATTCACCGGCCGCCCATATCACGTGATCAAGCACCCGCACGTCAACGAGCGCCAGCGCCGATTTGAGCGTCTGCGTCAGCGCTTCGTCGGCACGGCTTGGCTGCGTGGTGCCACTCGGATGGTTGTGCGACAAGATCACCGCGGCAGCACGATGCTCCAGGGCTCGAATCACGACCTCTCGCGGGTACACGCTTGTCTGGGTCAGTGTGCCGCGGAACATTTCCTCCGCAACGATGAGGCGGTTCTGCGCATCGAGAAAAAGAACCATGAAGACCTCGTGCGGTTTCTGCACGTAGATCGTCGACAGAAAGCCTTTCACAGCCTCCGGTGACGCGAACACTTCCCGCTCGGTCAGGTCCTGGCGGTAGATACGCTCCCACAGCTCGCGAGCCACGAACATCGTTCGCAACTCGCGACGTGGGCGACCGAAGTCCACCAGCTTCAGAAGCGACCCGGTGTAGATCCTCTCTGCTTCGTCTTCGCCTATGAGCTCCGCCAGGAGGTCACGCGAAGACATTCTTTCAATGTCTTCCATGACAGCTCCTGTGTGAAGAACAACCGCTGTCAGTTTCTCAAGGTAGCAGGTCCTGCAGTAGGAGCAACTTTGTGCCTCCTCGGCACTTTTCATGAAGGCTGTGGGGACAACGTCCTTGCCCGAAATGCCGTTGAAGGTTCGCCGTCGATCATGAGACGCAGATAGACCGTGTAGTTCGGCAAGGTGACTAGGTCTTCCGCCGGGACGAGGCCGGCGAACTCGCGCGAGATGAGCTTCGCGTCCTCGGCGCCGACGCGAAAGCGTATGAGCGTGCCGGCGTTCCCGAGGATCGCGTGCTTCACCGCGTCTTCCAGCTGGTCGAAGTGCTGGTGGGCCACGACCAGCCGGAGACCATACTTGCGCAGCTCGGAGATCATGTCGGCGACGGCAGTAGTCGTGAAGCTTTGGAACTCGTCGGCGTAGAGGTAGTGGGTCAGGCGCTTTGCCTCCGGCATGCTTGCCCGGGAATAGGCAGCGAGCGCGACGCTCGTCACAAAGAGCGCCCCAAGAAGCGAGGAGCTGTCCTCGCCGAGCTTTCCGCGGGCCAGGTTCACGATGAGCACGCCCCCTTGGTCCATGATTCGTCTGAATGACAGTTCCTGGGGCGCCTCTGTCAGAAGCCGGCGAACGCGCGGGTCGGCCAGGAATGCGCCCAACTTGTTTTGGATGGGAGCCAGGGACTCGACGCGGTACCGGTCGGAATAGTTCGGAAATTCCTTCTGCCAGAACTCGCGCACCGTCTCGTTTCGGATGCGTTTGGCGAGATCCTTCCGGTGGTCCTTGTCGGCGAGGAGCTTGAGGATGTCCGGGAGCGTGCCCCCTCCGGTATCCAGAACCGCATAGAGCGCGTTTCTCAAGACGTGCTCCATGCGGACACCCCACGCGTCTGCGAAGCGCTTCTTGAATGTCTCCAGGAGCCCGGAGACGGCAAGCGGGATGTAGTGGTCAGCGATGCGTTTGAGCGGGTTGTAGCCGTACGGCGCCTCGGGATCGGCGGCATCGAGGTAGATCAGGTCGCTGCGGCCGGATGCCTTCGCGTAGCCTGAGATCCTCTCGGCCAAGTCACCGTGAGGATCGATGAGCGTGAGGCCGCGGCCGGCATCGATGTCCTGGCGCAGGAGATTCTCCAGAAGCGTCGTCTTCCCGGTGCCGGTCTTTCCGATGATGTGCATGTGAAAAGCCCGGTCGGCTTGGCGGATGCCGAACACCTTATGCGGGAGCCTGCCGGCCGTCTCTCCCACGTAGCTGACCGTTTCCTTCTCTGGGTCCATATCGCCCACCGTAGCATCGCGCCCATCCTCCACAGAGAGGGTGACATGTGCCTGGAAGGCGAGTAGCATCTTCCCCGCAACTCTCGAGGGGACTGCATGGAGCTACTGCTTACGCGTGAACAAGCCGGCGGCATGTTGGGCGGCATCAAGTTCCAGCTCACTGCCAGAGCCAAGCTGACAGAGCAGGAATCTGCCGCAGTGAAGAAGTACAAGATGGGCGAAACCATCCTGTACGAAAAGCAAGGCGAGCGCCCGGACCCCGGAAGCTTCATGTCGCTCGCCAGGCACCGCTTCATGGTTCCGCGCATCCAGGTGCGCGACCTGGTCGATGGCAAGACCATTGAGGCCAAGGACATCCTGGAGATCCTCGACGCCGAGGAGCAGCTGACGGATGCTGCCAAGGCCTTCCACAAGATGCTGCGCGCGGCCGCATCGTTCGGGGGCGAGACGGTCCTCACCTTCACCGACGAATGAGCTTCCTGTCCTCCTTCCTTCGGACACCGCCGAGGGAGGACAGTGAAACGCGCGTCCTCCTGGCCCAGGCAGAGGCTCTCAGGGAGCAAAGTTCGCTTCCTGACGCCGATGCGGGAATCGAATTCCTCATCTCCGTCCTGGAAGAGGCCGGTGCGCGCCACGAGGCGACGTTTGGCATGCGCATCGGGCAGCCGGTCTTTGCCCTCGTTGAGCGCCTCTTCGCGCACGAGCCGCTCGGCATGGCATTCACCGATGACATCGCCAATCTCTCGCTCGCCGATGCCGCCGAGTATCGGAATGGGCTCCGCGCGGCCATACGGATGTATGGAGACGAGCGCTACTTCCTTGGGAAGTGGAAGGAAGCGATGGTCGCGATCCTCGGGGCGCTCTACGCAGAGTTCCCAGAGCAGGCCTTCGTCGACCCTGACGAGCAGGGCGATTTCGAAGAGTACTCGAGGCTTTCACCGACGGCGCCGCTCTATACGTATGTGAAGGGCATCCCGGTTCTCGTCCACAAGATCATTGCGACGGTGTTCGCCAAAGACCTGGTAAACGACAAGCTCTTCGACGAACTCCGTGACCGGCTGCTCATGAACCTGGCGAATGCCTCGAACATCCCGCTTGAGGATCGCTACACTACCAACAAGAACTTCGTCATGCCGGAAGACTGTCGCGGTGATGACGCGACGATACTCCGGCTCTACCTCGCCGGGACGCCCTTCCTCGACGTCTTCTTCGTGGACATCCCCCTCCACATTCCGGAGGCGGTGCGCTTCGAGCATACGCACGTCGTGGCCGGCAGCGGCCACGGCAAGACCCAGACGCTTCAATTTCTCATTGCCGGCGACCTGAAGGAAGCGATCACGGACAAACGGTCTGTGGTCGTCATGGACAGCCAGGGCGATCTGCTCCAAGCGCTCATGCACAGCGACTATTTCGCCGACCCGACACTTCGTGAGCGCTTCATCTACATCGACCCGACGGATCTCGTCCGGCCAGTCGGCCTCAATCTCTTCGACGTAGACCTCTCTGCCGGCGGCCGGGCGGATGCGGTCGCGCACGAGACCATCCTTAATAACACGGTCGAACTCTTCGACTTCTTCTTCGGCGGGCTTCTTGGTGCCGAACTCACTCAGAAGCAAGGGTTGGTCTTCCGCTACCTGGCGGTTCTCATGATGCGGATTCCAGGTGCGAACATCCACACCCTCCGCGAGCTCATGGAAGACGGCGAAAAGTTCCGTCCGCACATGAAGACGCTTTCGGGGAGCGCCCGGGTCTTTTTCGAGACGCGCTTCTTCGACAAGGCCTTCAGTGAGACCAAGAAGCAGGTCCTCAATAGGCTATGGGGAGTCCTGGCGAACCAAACGCTCGACCGGATGATGAGCGCGCCGAAGAATAGCGTCGACTTGTTCTCGTCGCTACAGGACGGGTCCATCGTCTTCATCAACACCGCCAAGGACTTCCTCGGCGAAGAAGGGTGCGCCATCTTCTCGCGCATGTTCGTCGCACTCCTCGGCCAAGCCTTCATGCGCCGTGCGGCCATTCCAAAGCACGAACGCACACCGACGTACGTGTACATCGACGAAGCTGAACGCGTGGTGGATACCACGCTTGCGCGGATGCTCGCGCAGGTGCGCAAGTACAAAGGGGCGATCACCTTCGCGCATCAGAATCTCGACCAGCTGGAACCGGGCGTGCGCGCCGGCGTGATGGCCAACACCTCGATCAAGCTGGCTGGCGGCCTATCGGCGAAAGATGCAAGCGCACTCGCTTCCGAGTTTCGGGCTACCCCGGAGTTTCTCCTCTCACAAACGAAAGGCAAGCAGGAAACGTCCTTTGCCTGCTTTGCCCGGAACATCACCGACCAAGCGGTCTCACTGTCGATCCCGCTTGGGTATCTGGAATCCCTCCCGCAGCTCGCGAGCGGTGACTTCGACGCGCTCCTCGAAGCGTCGCGGCAGAAATACGGGGTTGTCTACTTAGAGGACGCGGTCGTTACCGAGCGGGCGCCGGACTCTCCGAGCGACTGGCTTTCAGAAGCTGGCACGACCGGTACATCACAAGCACTCACCGAAGCGCCGACACCTGTTCCCGAAAAAGCCGCGTCGCAGCCAGTACCGGAACGGGGGGACGAAGTGGTTATCACGCGATCACCAGCGCGACCGCTCCCCGTACAACAGCGGGACGCAGGCGGTGGTGGCGTCAAGCACAAGTACATCGAGCATCTCATCAAGGAACTTGGTGAGGAACGCGGCTTCCGGGCGTCCGTCGAAGAGCCGATACACGATGGCGCCGGACGGGTGGATGTCATCCTGCGCCGGGAAGAGATAGCGCTCGCCTTCGAAATCTCGGTGACGACCACGAAGGATCACGAACTCGGGAATATCGAAAAGTGCCTGGCGCACCCCTTCACGCATGTCGTCATGCTCGCATCGCACGCCCGCCATTTAAAGAGCCTATCCATACATGTCGGGAAGGCTCTCGAGGAGAACGAGCGCGAGCGCGTTTCGTTCCTGCTCCCGGAGGACCTTCCCGCATTCCTGGATGGCTATCCGCAAACCCAGGCGCCGAGGGAAAAGGTGGTGAAGGGGTACACCGTGCGCAGCCGAGTCACGCAGGCGGACCCGACAGAGGCGATCGCACGGCGGCGGGCAATCGCGGCGGTGGTCGCACGGTCTTTAGATGCGTAGGCGACGACGACCTGAAGAGGAGATCGTTTTAGGTATGACCTTTTCTACGCGCCCCGGCGGCGACACAGAGCAAGGATCCCCCGGTCAGTCGTTGTAAGCGGTCTTGACGTCGCATGAGAGGCAGACAGCGCGTCCATCATCTTCGCCACGCTCTGGGCGATCACCCACTTCTGTTCGTAGAGAAAGGTCTCCCACATCTCGCGCAATTCGGGCGATATGTAGCTGCGCCAGTCGCCCATTTCTCTCGTCCAATCCGGGTGGTCAACGTATATCAGGTAGTCGATGTCGCCTGTGTCCACGCCATGCCTCCGTACGCGTCCGGCGAAGTCACCTTCACCGCCAGGGCGTAGTCAGCGACGGCAATCAGGCGGCCGGCGACCAGCGGTGCGGTAGGAGTTCTTCGATGCGGCTGGCCTGGTGGGTCGGCAAGCGTTCCAGCACGTCCTTGAGGTACGCGTAGGGTTCGTGCCCGTTGATGCGCGCCGAGTGCAGCAAGCTCATGATCGCGGCTGCGCGCTTGCCCGCACGCAGGCTACCCGCGAACAGCCAGTTCGACCGGCCAAGAGCGATCGGCCTGATCTGGTTTTCAACCCAGTTGTTCGAGATCGACACGTCCCCGTCGCTGACGAAGTGCGTGAGTTCACCCCAGCGCTTCAGGCTGTAGATGCTATGTAGGGCTGGGGGTAAAACGAGGGGTTCCGTTTGTTCGAAAGGAGCTTGGAAATGTCTACGACGCGAGCAGCCCTACATCGGAAGGATACGGCCAAGCCGGGCGACCTGCATATGAGCTTTGAGCTTGGCGACAAGAGCTGGAAGTTGACCTTCGGCGACGGCGGCGGTACTGCCAGTCGTCACACGGTGGCCGCCGGCGACCAAGCCGGCGTGGCCGATTGCATCGCGCGTGCCGGCAAGCGGTTCAAGACGTCGGCGCGCGCACAGGTGCACAGTTGCTACGAAGCGGGTCGCGATGGCTGGTGGCTGCATCGGTGGCTCACCGGGTTGGGCGTGGACAACATCGTTGTCGACGCGGCCAGCATCGAAGTCAATCGGCGAGCGCGGCGCGCCAAGACCGATCGGCTCGACGGCGACAAGCTGCTGACGATGCTGCTGCGACACCACCATGGCGAGCGCGTATGGTCGGTCTTGCGCGAACCCACTGCAAGCCAGGAAGACGAGCGACGTGACCATCGCGAATTCGAACGGCTGACGCACGAGCGTACCGCGCACACCAGTCGCATCCGTTCGCTGCTGGTGCTGCACAACCTTCGTCCGAGCGTGCCCATTGGCGGGCGCTACTGGGCCACTTGGTGGTCGCAGCACAGCGAGCAGCTCGGACGAAGACTACGCGAGGAAATCGAGCGCGAACTTACGCGGCTGAGACTGGTCAAGGAGCAGGTCCGCCAGATCGAAGTGGCTCGCCAGCGGGAACTGCAGGACGCCCGGCAGCCCACGGTCGCGCAGTTGATGCGCCTGGTCGGCATCGGCGCCAGGGGTGCCTGTGTACTCGCGCACGAGGTCTTCGGCTGGCGGCAGTTTGCCAACCGACGCGAGCTCGCCGGGTGCATCGGCGTGGCGCCGACGCCCTATGCAAGCGGCAACAGCCATATCGAGCAGGGCATCAGCAAGGCGGGAAATCGAAGGGCACGGTCGGTACTCGTAGAGCTGGCGTGGTGCTGGCTGCGTCTGCAGCCAGAAAGCGCGATGACCAAGTGGTTCAACCAGCGCTTCGCGCGAGGAGGTGCCCGCATGCGGCGCATCGGAATTGTGGCCCTGGCCAGACGCCTGGCCATCGCACTCTGGCGTTTCCTGCGAGACGGTGAGCTCCCGTCGGGAGCCCGTCTGAAAGCGATCCAAACCTGAGCTCCGCCCCCGCGAAGGCACCCAGTCATTGAACGATGATCAAAGGTCAACGCGCCCGTGCGATCGACGGGTCACCACCTCTGCGTCGTGACCGATGCTTTAGATGGGGCGCGTTGCGAAGCGGGAACCGGCCAGCGCTATTGGCGCGTATGCAGCATGAGGTGTCGGGTCAACGAGCCGACACGGATAGAAGTTTGTCCGAGTACGACAGCGGACATTTTGCGGTTCCCGGCCTGCGATTAGGTTCTTCTGAGAATCGACCTCCGTGAGGGGCTTGACATACCAGTCCTCATAGAAGTCGATGGCCTTCATCGTCGCCGAGCCCGGCGGCACCAGCTGTCGCTGCGCGATCAGCCAGCGGTGGAAGACGGCGAGCACCCGCCGCGACTTGCGCTGCCGTATTCGTCGTCGGTCGGTTGCGGGCAACTCCTCGATCTCGCGCTCGATGAGGAACAGGACCCGATGGAACCGTAACGCCTGGCGGCCCACCTGGCTGTCGTGATTGACCCACAGCTCGTGGAACTTGCGCCTGGCGTGCGCCATGCACTGCGCCGAGGTCACACCCTTGTCGACGCAGGCGCGATAGCCACTGAAGCCGTCAGTGACGAGCGTGCCCTTCCAGGCACGCGGGGTGTCGAGTTGCAGGAAGTCGCGCACGTTCTCGCCGTTGCGGGTTTCGCTGAAGTCGAACACGACCGCCCGCATCGGGTTGCTGCTCGGAGTGCAGTACGACCACATGTAGGCCCGGTGCGTCTTGCCGTTGCCCGGCTTGAGCATCGCCACCGGCGTCTCGTCGGCGTGCAGCACCGCGTGCCGGCGCAGTTCGTCGGCCAGCGCTTGAACCAGCGGCTGCAGTTGCGCGCCGCACTCGCCCACCCACTGCGCAAGCGTCGAGCGGGCGATCAGATGGCCGGCGCGCTCGAAGACCGCCTCCTGACGGTACAGCGGAAGGTGATCGAGGAACTTGGCCACCAGCACCTGCGCCAGCAGGCCCGCGGTGGGGATGCCTTTGTCGATCACGTGCGCCGGCACGGCGGCTTGAACCAGCTTCTCGCAGCGGCGGCAAGCCCATTTGCCGCGCACGTGGCGCTCCACGGTGAAGATGCCAGGCTGGTAGTCCAGCTTCTCGGCCACGTCCTCGCCGATGCGCTGCATCTGGCAGCCGCACCCGCATACCGTGGACGCGGGCTCGTGATGCACGTCGCGCCGCGGCAAGTGCGCCGGCAGCGCCTGACGCTTGGGCGTCTTCTTGCCGGCCTTGTCACCGTCGGCATCGCCGTGCGCGCCAAGCCGCTTGATCTCCCGGTCCAGTTCGGCCAGATCCTCGTCCAGCGTGTCTTGCAGTAGGCTCTTCTGCTCGGCGCTGCCGGCGAACTTCTCGCTGGTCGCGCCGAACTTCATGCGCTTGAGCACCGCAAGTTCGTGAGTGAGCTTGTCGATGAGCGCCTGCTTGAACGCCGCATCGCGCTCGCGCTGCTCGATCAGTGCGTCCTTGGCTCGAAGCTGCTCGTCGCGCGCGGCCACCTCGGACATCAGCGACAGCATGGCTTGCCGCACGTGCGGATCGAGGCCTTCGAGTTGCTGCGCGGTGATCACGGAGCGTGATCTTCGCGGATCACCGTCACGATCGCATCGGCACTTTCGGCAATTGCCAAGCGTCGATGAACAAGGCTCAGATCACGCGGATGATGCCGGCTTCGCCCAGGCGCTGCCACGGCAGACCGAGCACCAGCGCATCGAACTGCGTTCGGCTCAGGCTCAGGGTGCTCGCGCCGTCGCAGGGCCAGACGAACCTGCCCGCATTGAGCCGCCTGGCGGCCAGCCACACGCCGATGCCGTCGTGCACCAGCACCTTCATCCGGTTGGCTCGCCGGTTGGCAAACAGGTAGGCATGGTGCGGATGCGCAGCGCCGAAGACACCGACCACGCGTGCCAGTGCGGCTTCGGTGCCCAGGCGCATGTCCAGCGGTTGCACGGCCATCCACACTGCGTCGACGCGGATCAACCCGTGACCTCGCGCAGCCAGGCCGCGCTGCGGCTGTCCATGGGCACGCTCGCGCGCACAGTGGTGCCATTGCGTTGGATCTCCACCTCGATGCGCGCCGCGGCCGGCTCTGGCGACGCCAGCAAGGGAGGCGGCGCGTGCATCGGCAACTGAACGAAGGCCGGCGCGACCACCTCACGCGGCGATGCAACCTCGGTGCTGATGCTGCCGGCCACCTCGCACTCGCGCACCCAGCGGCGCAGCATGTTCGCGTTCAGCCCGTTGGCCAGCGCCACCGCGGCCACCGACGTGTTCGGCTGGCGCGCCATCTCGATGACCCGCGCCTTGAATTCGTCGCTGTGCCGTCGCCAGCTGCGTTTGGCCGGTTGTGCAACCGCCGATCCCGTCCCAGAACTGTCCATGTGTCCGCGCATAAGTCCGTGGACACAAGCATCCTTCGCCTGCTATTGAACTTCAATGTGGGTTGGCCGGACGCATACCGAGCTCGGCAGGCAGACGTAGGTCACGGCGCGCGGCTTGCAGCCGCTGCACGAGTTCGAACGTGCGCTGGAACAGCACCCGGTAGCCGCGGTCGATCAGCGCGTGGCCGATAGCGGCGATCAGGTGCGTCTTGCCGGCGCCCGGTGGGCCGAAGGCCAGCAGGTTGTGCCCCTGCGTCAGCCAGGTGTCTGCCTCCGCGAGGGCCGTGACGTGCGCCTTCGAGAGCATCGGCGTGAGGCTGAACTCGAAGGTGGCCAGCAGCTTCTCGGGCGGCAGCTGGCTGTCGGCGCGGGCCCGTGCCAGCCGGCGCGCTTCGCGCTCGCCCATCTCCTGTTCGAGCAGCACGCCCAGGAACCGCTCGGCGGGCCAGCCCTCCCGGTTGGATTGCTCGGCGAACTGGGCCCACAGCCGCTTCATCGTGGGCAGCCGCAACTCGGTCAGCATCAACGGCAGCCGGGCAAGGTCGGCGGCGCTGGCGGTCAGGGAGGGCGCGTTCATGCCGCCTCCAGCAACTGGTCGTATACCGAGGCGGCCGGCAGGAGCACCTCGACCGACGGCACGACCGCAGGTCGCGGCGCGAAGCGCGCTCGCAGCATGTCGATGTCTGGCAACTCGCCCTGATCGTTCAGAACGGCCAAGGCGACGGCGAGTTCGCCCACGACGCTGGCGCGGTCGGCGAGATCGAGCAGGTCGACCATGAGCCGGCACGCCTGGCGTTCTGGAAGGCGAGTGCGCAGGTGCTCCCAGGTCTGTGCGTATTCGGTGCGCGGGAACATCGCATCGCGAAGAACCCAGCGGGCGAACGCTCCCGGCTTGCGCTTGAGGGTGGGCAGCATATGCCGCCAGTCGATCCGCTTGGGGTGCCGGCTGCCGCGATTCGAGTGCAGTCGCTCGCACTCGAACACCTTCACCCCGCCGAGCCAAGCCTGCAGGTGGTCCTTGTACAGGCGAACCTTGAGCCGTTGGCCTACCAGGCGCGACGGGACGCTGTAGAGCACGCCCTTGGCGCTGAAGACGCCGAATTTGCTCACCCGCGCATCGAGCTCCTCGAAGTCGGCGGTGCGCCGCGCCGGCGGCGGGCTTTGCTCCAGGGAGACCTTCAGGCTGCCCTGGCGCGCTTCGATGGAGCCGTTCTCGTGGCTCTCCCCAGGGTTGTTCCGGCTCGCCCGCATGCCGTAGTGCTCACACAGGCCTTTGTACCGGCGAGTCAGCTCCTCTTGTTCGGCCAGGTTGTTGAAGGCGGCCGACAGGCTGTCGGTACGGTGCTCTTCGGGAACGCCGCCGGCCATCCAGAGTGCGTCCTGCAAGCCGGCGGCCAATGCCTGGAAGCTCTCGCCACCGCGGACGACCTGCGCGTGCCGCCAGCCGCTGTACGCGAAGGCAAACTGGTACAGCAGGTGCGCGAACGGCTCGCCGGCGACAAGGACCGCGAAATCGTTGCCGCAGGCGCATTGACTCGTCGGAAGTGCTACCCGAGCTGACCTGTTGCCTCACGTAATCTGCTACCCGCCGGAGGGGCTGGCGGGAGCAGAACAACGTGACGAGGCGAATCAGCATGGAAACACGCAAGGAGTTGGTCGAAGCACTTCGAGGGCGCTACCGCAGTGCGGGTCAGCCGGAGAAGACGAAGATCCTGGATGAGTTCGTTGCTCTGACCGGATACCACCGCAAACACGCGGTCCGCGTGTTGCGAGATGACGCGCCCGGGGCGGGAACGCGCGCGCGCAACCGGCTGTATGACGAGGCGGTTCGGCAAGCGCTGACGGTGCTGTGGGAGGCTGCCGATCGGGTCTGCGGCAAGCGGCTGAAGGCCTTGATCCCGATGTTGGTCGATGCGATGGAGCGCCATGGTCATCTCGACTTGGACCCGGTCGTCAAGACCAAGGTCCTGCAGGTCAGCGCCGCGACCATCGATCGCGCCCTGGCCGGTACTCGTTCCCATATCGACGGGAAGCGAAGGCGCCGCACTGGCGTGGGCGCGGCAATCAGGCGCAGCATTCCGGTACGCACCTTCGCCGATTGGCGGGATCCGGCGCCGGGCTTCTTCGAGGTCGACATGGTCGAACACTGCGGCGGGCCGAAGACAGATGGTGACTACGTTCACACCCTCACGCTGACTGACATCGCCACCGGATGGACGGAATGCGTGGCAATGAGGATTCGCGACCAGATGCTGGTCATCGAAGCGCTCGAGAAAGTGACGGCCGACCTGCCCTTCGAAATGCTCGGCATTGACTCGGACAACGACAGCACCTTCATGAGCCAGGCTGTGTTCGACTACTGCAAGGGCCGGGGCCTCGATCAGACGCGCTCGCGGCCATACAAGAAGAATGACCAAGCCTGGGTGGAGCAGAAGAACGGCGCTGTCGTTCGGCGGCTGGTCGGCTATGGCCGCCTGAGCGGTCGCGAAGCTACGAAGGCCCTGGCGCAGCTGTACGCGTCGTCGCGGTTGTACATCAACTTCTTCCAACCCTCATTCAAGCTGAAATCCAAAATGCGCGACGGCGCTCGCGTGCACAAGACCTACTTCGCGCCGGCGACCCCGTGCGAGCGCCTGATTGCCCACAGCGGCGTTGAGCCTGCGATCAAGGAGAAGCTGGCAGCGCAATTCAAGAGACTCGACCCGGTGCGGCTGCTGCAGGAAATCCGCAGCGCGCAGCAGACGTTGGGCGAGATCGCGGCTCACGGAGCACCGATGGAAGTGGTGCCGAGAAGTGCAGCCGATCTCTCATCATTCCTTCGAAGCTTGGCGTCCGCCTGGACAGAAGGCGAAGTGCGTCCGACGCATCGCAAGCAGCCGAACGCGAAGCACTGGTGGAGAACCCGCGCGGATCCGTTCGCCGACGCCTGGCCCGTCATCGAAGGGTGGCTGATCGCGGAACCCTCAATAGCGGCCAAGGCCTTAATGGAGCGACTGGTCGCGATGGTTCCAGAGATCTACGACGGCAAGGCACAACTTCGAACGCTGCAGCGCCGGGTGAAGGCCTGGCGCAGCGAACGGGTCACGGAGATGGTCCTGGGCGGTCTGCGAACGGCGAATGAAGCGACAGTCGAAGCCTGAACGCAAAGTTCACCTTCACCAGAGCCGGGGGAGCCGGGCGCTTCGCGCCCGGCAGGCCATGGACATGTGGACGATGCGCCTGCGGCGCACCGGCTGCGACCGTGGACAACGCGCCGCTGCGCGGCTGCGTTGCCCACCGCCGCAGCCTTCGCCCACATGCCCACAGCCATCAACTAAAGAATTGCGAAAGAAGATCAAACGACAACGAGCCCCCGGGTAACATTCCTTCGTGAGGCAACATGCCGGTCAAGATAATTGTCGTCCGCCAGTGCCGAGATCCTCACCGACGGCGACCGGCGTCTCAATGGCCGAGAGCACCTCCACCACTGGCCCCGCCGCCGCCGCTCTCCCGGCGTCCAGCAGGACCAGGTGGTCGGCCAGTCGGGCGACTTCGTCCGCAGAATGCGTGACGTAGAGTATCGGCAGGCTTAGTTCATCGCGCATCTTTTCCAACCAAGGCAGGATGTCCTGCCGCCGCGCGAAATCCAGTGCCACCAGCGGCTCGTCGAGCAGAAGAAGGCGGGCCGTGTCGCCAAGGCACGGGCGATGGCCACGCGCTGGTGCCCGATGCCCAATAGCGCGATAGCCCTCGCGAGCGCATCGGTGCCCGCGGTAGGCGCGGCGCGCCGCAGCCCGTACTGTAGATTGCGGCGAACGTTCAGGTGCTCGAACAAGCTCGCCTCCTGGAACACGTACTCCGCGCCACTTTGCTGCCGTTAGCGCTCCGTGCACAGCGTCGCGCGTCGGCTTCCATCATCGCTGCCAAGACCTGCTGCCGGCGTGCACGCACAAGCCAACAAAGGCGTGCTGCACGTCGCGCAGGAAGCAAGCTGGTCCAATGCGACGAAGCTGCGTTCACGCGTCGGCCGACCGGGGCGCGAATATAGGAGCGCCAAACACTCACACAGGTGGCGCGGATCAGGCTGAACTTGAAGCTGGGAGTGCGTGCGGTCTATAGTTCTTTGCGTGATACGTCACCACCTGTGCGCATTGCGAATTTCGACTCCAGTTTCAATACGACTCTCAACCTGGCTCGCGTCTCCTCGTCTGATCTGATCTCGGAAGCCAATTCCTGGCGCTGCGCCAGATTGATCTCGTGCAACATGCCGATCCTGTGGTGGGCGCTGCGCAGCCGGCGAGTGACATAGGCCAGCAAGGCGCGCAACAGCACGAAGGCCAATGCGGGATCATTCTGCGTGAGCTGTCCCAGCGCCGCGTCGTCCAGGGTGGCTATGCACACGTCGGAGGTAGCACGAACGACGACCGCACGCGCGATGCTGTCCAGGGCGCCCAGTTCGCCAAAAAGGCTACCCGGCACGAGCCCCCGCAGCACGATCCAGTCGTCCGCGCCAGTCAGTTGGCCCTCAATCACCGCATCGCCCGCCAAGAGCATGATCATGAAATCGAGGCCCGGCCCGCCGGGGCGAAACAGCACCGATTCAGGCTCAGCTGTTGTCAGCTTCATCAGCTGCGCTAGTCTGAGCGCCTGCGCCGGGCTCAACTCCGGCAAGCCGACATCCGAGATCAGCAATTTTGCGACGTCGGTATAGCCGAACTGCTGCATCGCCATGACGGCTCAGGCCTTCTGCGCCAGCACGAGATAGCCTTGCGGCTGATTGCCGCCATCGATGAGGCCAGAGACCTGAATGTCAGCCATTCCGCGTGTGGTCATGACCGCGTAATGCCGAGCGCCGCGTGCGACCGACTCCGCGTTGACAAATGCGCCAGCTCCACGCCATCCGATGGTCTCCAGCGTCGCGCGGATATCGGTCCCGCCGACGTCTTCCACGCGCAGGCCTAGTACCGGGCCAATCGAGGGAGTCACGTACGCGATACGGAAATCCAGATCGGAGGCGAGCAACGCGGTGCCGGTCACAGAGCGCAGGATGTTGGCCAGCAGCAGCCTTTCGTCGATGGCTTGTGCCGCCTCCTGCAGGCTACGGGCCTGAAATTCGACGATTTCCTTCAGATATCTCGCGTAGTCACCTTCCAATCCGCGCGCGATCTCGTGATGCGTGAGCAGGCCGCAGGCGATGCCATGCTGGTCGACCACGACCAGGCGCCGGATGCGCGCGGTTTCCATGGACTTCACCGCCGCATGCAAGCGCTTGGTCGGCTTGACGGTCATGACCGGTGTGTGCATGGCCTCTTGGACCGCGAGTGCCCCGGGGTCGACCCCTTCCTTCCACAGGCGCACCGCATCGCGCTCGGTAAGCATCCCCGCGGGGCGCTCCAGCTCATCGACAACCACCGCGCAGCTCTGGCATTTCTCAAGCATCATGCTGAGAGCGTCGGCAACCGTCACCGACAGATGCACCTTGCAGAACTCAGTGCTCATCACGCTGGCGACGTCCTTGAAGTTCATGTAATACTCGATGCCGAAGTTGCGCATCACGTCGCCTTCACTGGCAATACCGACTACATGGCCGGCCTTGTCTGTTACCGCAAGGTGACGGATAGACCGTCCCGCCATAAGGTGGTAGGCATCGAGGCAACTGGTGGTTGCAGGCGTGGTAACGACCGGGGCCTGCATCAGGTCGGTGCAACTCAACGCCTTGAGCTTGTCATTGCATTGCAGTGCCCGGACGACGTCCCGCTCGGTGATGATGCCCAGGATCATCTCGTCTTCGGTGACAAGAACTGAGCTTACGGTGTGCTTCTGCATTAGCGCCAGCGCGTCCTTGGCCGACTGCTGTATGCCGACATGGCAGACGTTGCGGGTCATCACTGCGGAAATAGCTCTGCGGCTGATATTCATGTCGTTCTTTCGGGTCAACCGTGCGATCGGTTCAGTAGGTCAGGGCGACGGAGTTCCACGCCAGGGCGTCATCGCCATCACATCTTGTGGCAGTTCTGGCAGGAAGCGGTGCCGCTGTCGAATCGCGTCAGCTTCGGCCGTCTTGATCGGTGGGGTTCATGGCAGCCGGCGCAGTAGAACGCCTTGCCCGGGCGCAGCGGATCCAATACTTGCTTCGGGTCATTGCCCAATGGATGGCCGCTGCGTGTGAATCCGGCAATCAGGTGGGGGCCTTTTTGTACCTCCGGGTGACAGTCGAGGCAGAGCGTCGCCCCGCGCTTTGTCAGCAGCCCTATGTTCTCCGAGGCATGGGGATCATGACACCCGAGGCACATGCCGGCCGCGACAGGGCCATGGACGACCTTGCCCTCGAACAGCTGTTTGTCATGGCAGTTGGCGCAAAGGATTGGTCCCTCGGCCGAAAGTCCATGGAGGCGCTTGCCTTTCGACCTGTGCGGCACGCTGCTCGCGTCGAGCTCGGCATGGCAGCTCGCGCAGCTCATATGGGCCGCCGCATGCACCACCTTCTTCTGCACCAGCGGGGCGTGGCAGTCGAGGCAGGCCTTGTCGTCGTTACCCTTGCTCTGCGCCTGTGCCGGCAGCGCGTGAGCCAAGGCTAGGGCGAATAGCAATGCGAGCTCCGCCAGCAGGCGTCGGTTCGGTGTCATGTCGTTCTCAACCCTTTCCCTGCATTTGTTCGGTCTGAAACTCACGCCGATCCGAAAGCTCGCGTGCGGGTGCGTTAGTAATTCTTGTTGGTGCCGTTGTGGAGGATGTCGTCGCCGTTCGGCATATGGCAGACCAGGTAGCACGCGCCGCTGGTCCTGGTCGTGCTCACCCAGCGGATGCCGCCGGAATCCGCCGCGGATACTTTTGAAGTGTCGAAGTTGATCAGCGCCCGCTGTGTGCCAGGCTGGGTGCTTCCGATGCCGTGCGGGTCGTGGCAGGCGCCACATGGGACGGGGTTGTTGACCTCTTGAAGGTGGTAGCGATGGAACGGGAAGCTGGCGTTGCTGGCGATGCTGGTCTGGCTGTGGCACTTGTAGCACAGCGCGTGATTGGCAGCGGTATTCGCAACGAAGCCCGTTGAGTACCTGCGCTCTAGCAGCAGCGCAATGGTGGAGCCATGCGGGCCGTTTGGCCCTGTTCCGGTTGGAGCGGACGGAGTGCCGCTGCTATAGGGCCCCGCGTCATTGTTGTGGCAGTCGGTACATCTGACACGGCTCGACGTCGTCCACGGGGCAATCAGAGAGGGGACCGCCGTGCTTCTTCCCGCCCCGGCAATCGGATGGAAGGACGGATTCGTCGTCTGAAATTCGAGCCGCTTGTTGTTCTGCGTAATCACGCGCGGGGTGCGCGGTGCAGGGATGTTGGCGGCGCCGTCGGCGTGGCAGCGAAAGCAGATTTCATATTCGGCGCTGGCCGGATTGACTGCGTTTCCGCTGATGTTGACTCCGCGCACTCCGACTTGCGAGCCGGCCAGCGCGGGGGGCGCGCTCCCACCAGGCACCGACCCCGCCGAAGGGCTTGAGGCATAGGCCGCGTGGGGATTGTGACAGTCCGCGCACTCCACATGCGCTGTCGCGGTCGACGCGGGTTCAGTCGGATCATGAGTGCCGGTGTAATTGGTGACGCCGTGCCGCGAAATCTTGCTGAATTCGGCCTGTATATTCTTGGCTGCTACGTTTCCGTTGTGGCATGCGAAACAATTATTCTCCTCGGCGGCGTAATTGAGCAGCCGCCGGCCGCCGCCTGCGGTATGCGGCTGGTGGCAGTTCTCGCATGCGTTGGCGGCAACCGTGGCTTCCGTGGTGTGTGGCCACGGATCGGGCGCGACGTTGTTCCACCCCTTGGTCGAGTTCCTGTGGTCGCTGCCGGTCCAGTAATTCTTGGTGTGGCAGGTCTGGCACAGCGCCGAGGCAGTGTTAGCGACCACGAGGAACTTCGGGTTGCTGCTGTCGTGTGGGTCGTGGCAGGCGGTGCACTGCAACCTGTTGCCCACATCCAGTCGCACTTTGCTCGGGCTAACCAGCGTTGCAGGGTCCGCGAGTTCGCCGCGCGCTGCTCTTAGTGCCGCGTCGAAGACGAAGGATACCGGGTGATCGTCCGACAGATTGATCCCCAGATTGGTACTTCCAGCGGGTATGGTGGTTGCCCCACCGGCCATGCCGACGCCGGTCGCGGGGTTGACCATCTGGCCCAGCGCGATCGTGCCATCATGGCAACTCAGGCACAGCAACGAAGCACCATTGGGCTGCCCGGCAACACTCTTACGGGTGGAACTGGTATACGGCGTATAGGTGGCTGTGCTGAGATTGCGGTTCCACAACTGTCCGCTCGGCGATGCGTTATGAGGCACATGACAGAACAGGCAGATTTGGGCCTCGGCGGTGGCCTTGAGCGTACCCGGGCCGCTGACCGACAAATTGTGCTTGGTGGCTGATACCGCCGCATGACCCCCCTTGGGCACCAAAGCGGCGACCCACAGGCTCAGGACGACGACCAGCAGCAGACTCCCGGCGACGGCCCGCCCATGTCCATGGCGCTTCATGTCGGGCCTCCGATGTAACGCAGGATCTGGACACGCCGGTTATACGAATCGGCGATGTAGATCAGGTTGTCATCACCGATGAAGATACCGGCAGGCAGCCAGAATTCGCCTGGACCGCTGCCGATGGTCCCGACCGACAACAGCAACTGCCCGCCCCCATCGAAGATTTGCAGTGCGTTGAACAAGGCATCGACGACATAGACGTGGCCCCAGCTGTCGGTCGCGATCCCTTTCTGGCGGCTGTTGTCGCCGGGACCGTCGCCCAGCTGCCCGAACTTCTTCATAAACGTGCCTGCGGCGTCGAACACCTGGATGCGGAAGTTCAATGAATCGGTGACGTACAGCCGCCCCCGGTTATCTCGCCAAAGCAGCGTCGGATAGTTGAACGCACCGTTGCCCGTGCCGCGCCCGCCGAAACTCGAGTGCAGCGTCCCGTCTCGGTTGAAGAGGTTCACGCGATGCGCGCCGGTATCGACGACCAACAAGCGGCCGGCTTCCGGATCGAACGCAACGCCCGTCGGTTGCATCATGGAAGCCAGCGCGAGCGGCGCCGCCGTCTTTGCGCCGGGCCGGATCACCAGCACCTGGGCCAGCTGCGAATCGGTGACATAGACCTCCCCCGCTTCGCCCTGCGCGAGTCCGACCGGCGACGGCAGTTCCGTGCCGGCTGGGCCCGCGATCAAGTCGTAGCGTCCCTTAGTGGGATCGAAGCGATGCACTCCCTTGGCGCCGGGGTCGGCGACATACACGACACCCTTGACTGCCACCACGGCCATCGGCCGGATCAGCCGCACCTCGCTGGCGCCAAGGATGAGGTCGCCAATGCGCTGGAAGAAGTTTCGTGTGATCCCGAGCTGGTTGGGCCGCGAGAATTCCTTCACGAATGCGATGCGCGGCGGCACGTCGATTTCGTCCGGCCAGACCAGCGATACAGGGTCTGCAGGCTCCACGAGCACTGGTGCACACGCGCCGAGCACGCCCAACACACACAGGCACAGAAGCCTGCTGGCGGCAACGAAGCTGACGCGCCACATCATGGTCAGAAATCCCTGCGCAGCATCATCTGCCCAAAGATCCGGGTGGTTTCCGCGGGACCTTGCAGATCGTGGGTACGCGTGACGTCGAGGGTCCACAACAGCTTGCGCACGCGCCACTGCGCCTTGAGAGACCGTAACGACCGCTCCCGCAGTGCGGGGGTGCCGGTATCACGCTCGTGAGTGGCATCAGCGGAAAGTTCGACACCGTTCACCAGGCGCAACCACAGGCGTAGGTCCTGACCGCGCAGTCGCACGCCCTGTGCCAGACGGCTGTCGTAGTCGACCTCCAGCCGACGGGAGCCGATTCGGATATTGCCGGCTTGAACCAGCGGCAACTCCAGCTGAGCATAGACCTCGTGGTTGCCTCGTCGATATGGCAGGATGCGGTCGCGCCGGTTTTCACGCTCGGCACTGCCGCCGAGCAATACTCGCTGCCACAGCAGCGAGAGCGGGAAATCGGCGCCGATTCGGTAGACCGTGGTCCGGGACGGGTTGAGCGGGGTGGTCGGCGAGCCCGAGTCGAGACGCGGCGTCGTTTCACTGCGGCGGGCCGAAAGGCTCAGGAAATCATAGGCCCATGTGAGCGCCACCGAGTTGTCGAACTGGCTCAGCGCGTAAGTGCCCCCGACATCGAAGTCGTAGTCGATCAGAACCTCTTGTCCGTCCACGATGTTGCCACCGATCAGGCGCTGGATGCGTACCCCGAGGCCGATGCGGGTGAGCACGTAATCCCGGTCCTCCAGGAAGGTCTGGGTGCGCGACAGGTTGCTAACGATCACGCTGCCGAGCAGCACTTGCGGTTTGCCGAGCGTGACCGGGGAGGTGCCCGCCAGCGTGACATGCTCTCCGAGCAATCGGCTGCCCTGCGCCGTCGCCAGCTGGTCGCGCCGGCTGTAGCTGGCGTTGTAGCTCAGCGTCGCTTGGCCCAGCGGCAGCGCCTTCTGGTACTGCATTGAGGCGTCGAGCGCCCACAGACTGTAGCCCAGATGGCTGCCGCGGTAGGACTCGCCACGCCCCGCAAGAGCGCCGGACAAGCCAGTACCGAACGCATAGCTAAGCCCCGCGCTGGCTGCGTGCACCGTGGCGGCTTGGTCGCCTTGCCTGCTGCTGTTGAAGTCATAGTGCTCATAAGTCTGCAAGGCGTCCGAGTGCCGGTCGCGCAGGTCGAGCGCGAAACTCAGGTTCCTCAGCCGCGACGGCAAGCCTTCGGTCACCCTGTATCTGCTGGTATTGAACGCGACACGGTTGCTCAGATCGTAGCGGTCCGCGGGCCCCAGTTTCAGACGCGTTTCCAGCAAAGCGGTGGTGGTGTCGAACCGACTGGTCTGAATCGGCCGACCGACGCTGCCGCTGGCGGAATCCTGGCGGGAGCCCAGGTACTGGAACATCGACGAACCCAGCTTGCCGAGGTTTGCCGACGTCGTGAAGCGCGCTTGGCGGGTGCGATCGTTGATGACCTGCGTGGCGTCGCGGCCATCGTTGTCGGAACTGGTGAGTTCCAGGGTCATCGGTACCGGCGTCACCGGGTCGCGCAGCGACAGGCTGGTGCCATATCGGGTATTACGGGTGGTGAGTTCCAGGGCCGGTCCGAGAGACTGGGTCTGGTTGCGGCGGTCGTAGAACAGTTCCCCGGTATACGGCTTGTCCCGCAGGACGATCGCCCTCGCGGTGAGGTTGTATTGCGGGCTGTTACGCTGCCGGCCGACTCCGTCGACCTCGTGCCGGCTTCTATCGAACACAGGTCCTCCGCCTACGTCGAGCGACAGCAGCCGCGGATGGTAGATATAGCTGTGCGAGAGGATGAAGACTTCCTCGACCAGGTTCGACTGCCGACTCCGCAAACCCATGCCTGCCGTCCGCTGCGGAAAGGTCGTCTCATCAGCCAAGTAGCGCATCTGGAGATATCCCTCGAGTCCCGTGAGCCGGAACGGCGCGATTTCCTGATCGGCAATGGGAGCCCGGAGCATGCCGTCCTGGGCCCCGCCATCGCGCGGCGCCAAAGCAAAGGCAATCGCCAAGCTCAGTGCCGCAAGGCCTGGCTTGCCGGCTCGGCCCATCATCGAGCCGCTTTGGATGGACGCCTTTCATCCGCCGGATAGGCGACACCACTCATCTTTCCGAAACCGAATACGTCGACTTGGTTGGGCCCGAACTGGCTCACCACCAGGATCAGGTATTCGACCGCGAAATTCGGATCGGCACGGTCGCGAAAGAAAGCCACGCCGTCGTAATCGATGGTCACGCCGGCGGGCAGGGCCAAACCTGGCAGCTCGCCGCCGGGCTGGCCAAAGGCCATCAACTGACGCCCCTCGTTGTCGAATATCTGCACGTTCTGGAATGCCGCATCTCCGACGTACAGGCGATCCGCGCGGTCCAGCGCGATACCCTTGGGCCGCGCGAACTGCCCTGGCGACTGGCCAACTTGGCCATATTCGCGCACGAACTTGCCGGCAGGCGTGTACCGCGCGACACGAAAATTGCCGGTCTCCACAACGTAGATATCGCCGTCGCTGCCGACCGCGATATTGGTCGGCTGGAACATCCGCTGGTCCTCGTCGGGCTTGTTCCTGCCGAACTTGAATTGCAGGTTGCCCGTGCGCTTGTCCAGTACCTGGACCTCATGGTGCTCGATGTCCACCACGTACAGGCGCTCCGCAGCGATCGCGAGACCAACCGGCTTGAGCTCATTTCTGGCCCCGTAGGCGGCAACGAAGCGGTCACCGCGGTCGTAGATCAGCACCTGGTTGCGTCCGATGTCCGAAACGTACTTCGTGCCGTCGGCGTCGATAACGATGTTGAACGGCCGTCGCATGCGCCCGGCACCAGCGCCGGTCATGAGCGCGTAGCTGCTTGCCTTCAGATCGAATATCGCCAATCCGCCCGCGCGAGTATCGGCCACGTAGATCTTTCCGTCGAACATCGCCACCCCGTAGGGCCGCACTAAGGCCCCGGTCTGCTTTCTGTCGCCGAGCAGGAAGTCCTTCAGGCCTGTGCCCGTGGTATCCGACTGTAAGTCGCCCGGGCCGGCATAGGTGGCCAAGTGCTGGATGCGCGGCGGGTCCGGTGCGGGCGGATAGAACTGGGCCACCTTGGCCACTGGCGGCTGCTCCGGCGGCGCGGCGCAGCCAGCGAGCAGCGCGAGCGCGCCGAGCAAGGCGCCGAGCAATTGGAGCCGCAGGCGATGGGACAGGGATCGAAGAAGCTTCATAACTACACGAAGAAAGATTCAGTCCGAGTGCGTCGTACTGTGAAATAGCAACCCGCCCTTTCGTCGTTGCAGTGGCCCCGAGGTAAGGTCGCGTACGTTTCCCACGCGACGTGCAGGTTGTCTGGTCCAAGAACAACGGCTCGAGGCACCACTCACCCAAGCCGTTGCGCTGGCTGCATAGCGCCTCACGCGACTACTTCTTGTGGCACGCGAGGCAGATCGCACTTCCGCTCGAGGTGATCTTCAGCAGCTTGTCGGTTTCTGCGGTATTGCGGGTGCTGTTGTGGACATCATGGCAGGACGAGCACTCCACCGTGGCGGTCGCCCCGCTGCCATATAGCAAATCGGAGATAGGCCTGCCCGCGGTCGCCCCGATCGTCGCCGTATTGCTGGTGAGGTGCAGATCAGGATCCGCCGTGCCCGCCGTGTAAAGAATCGAAATTGGATGGTCGTTGCTGAGGTCGGTGGCGAGGTTAGCTTTCGCTCCGGCGGCGAAGATGGTCGCTGCGTTGCCCGCGGCGCCGCCAAAGGCGTCGATCGCGGTGGTGCCGTCGTGGCAAGACAGGCAGACCTTGGACACGGTGTTTGGCTGGGGCGCGGTGGCATTCATCGTGCCGCTCGTATACAAGGTGTAAGCAGCAGCTCCAGCGTAAGCACGATTCCACAGGAGCGTGCCAGCCGCGTTGTAATTGTTGTGGGGCGCATGGCAGTAGATGCAGATCTGATTCTTCGAGTTGTTCGTGCCCGTGTAAGTGGAGTTCGCCACGAAGTCGTGCTTTGTCCCGACGATGGATCCTGGCGTGACGGTCGTCACGGCTGCCATGGCGGCTGGCGCCGTGGAAGCAAAGAACAGCGCGGCTGCGATCCGCCAGGCCCAGGACAGATGTTTTCTCAGGGAGCTCATATGTTCCTTTGACAGTTAGGAAAGAGAGACGCCAACAGGAAAGCATGGGGCGTGCCATGTGGTCGGTGCCCAGAGGACACGCAGGCGCGCCAGGATTACTGTTTGCAACACAAGCACTTGCGACGGATCCCCGCCGAGCAGCGGTTATGAATCGCCATGGAGCTTGGGCATTTCCGAAATTTCGGAAATATCGTCTTCCGCCGCGTCGGAATGATGAGCGCTGTTTTGGGGAGATTGGCGCCTGGTCAAACCCTTCGCTCAGCGGCCAGCCTTGCAGCGATCCAGGCCTTCCTTGGCAACTGCACTGGTGGCATCGATTGCCAGCGCCTGCTGAAAAGCCTCGGTTGCTCCGGCGCAGTTCTCCTGAGCGGAAAGAATTCGCCCCAGCAATGCGTGGGTATCCGCATCCAACGGGTTCTTGTCCAGGCTCTTGCGCACATTCTCCAGTGCCTTGTCGTAGTTCGCGGCTTTGAACAGCGCCTGGGCAAACGCGCGGTAGCGCCGTGCGCTTTGTTCGTCGCCTCCCTCCGTGGAATTGGGCGGCGCGAGCGCGCTGCGCAGTTCATCATCATTGATCTCGTGCAGAGCGGAGCGGATCCGCACAGTGACGACCGGACAGAAGCCGACCGAGCGAAACGGCTCGAACGCCGCCAGCTTCTGATCGCGCCCGACGATGACCACCACCGGATGCAGCGCCATTCCGAGACTGCCATAGAGCGCGTCGCCACGGTCCACCAGCACCGGCGCGGCGAAGGTGGTGTCGCGCAGCATCGCCGCGACGCTCTCGGTCGGCGCCGAACCGGAAACAACGGCTATCCAACTCACCGATTCCCGGCTGAATGCGGCTTGGCATTGGGCAAGCTCGCGCAGCGCCGCCGCGGACCGCTTCTGATTCGGTCGGAAGAAGACCAGCACATTGACCTGGACGTCGCGCAGCACGAAGGCCTTTCCTCCGTCCAGTGTGGCCATCTCCGCATTCGCCACCGGCGTGCCGATCGCGGCGTGCGCCGCAGATGCTGAGTGAAAGATGTCCACACCAGCGACGATGGCCATCAGAGCGAGGATGCGCTTGAAACGATGGATGATCACGGCAGGTAGTCTGTCGGAGCGCGATCCGGACTATTTGTTCACGTAGCTCTTCTCGGCATGACATGTTTTTTCGCACGAGCCGCCGTTTGCGTTTTCCTTGTAGTTCAGCTTGAGCGTCCAGCCACCCGATCCGTAAGGCACGCCCTCGCGGACGTGTCGCTGCTGGTTCGAGGCGTGCACTTCATGGCAGGCACGGCAGGTGCGGCCACGTCCGGGCTGCTGCAAATGCACGTAATGCAGGTTGGTGGCACCATTACGGAATTCAGTCAAGGTGGTGGTCTCCGGCGTAGAGAACGCTTCGTCGTTGTGGCAGGAGAAGCACAGCGCATAGGTCCGTACGTCATACGGCGCGTAAAAGGCCGCGGGGTAGCTCTCTTCGAGCAGCCGGAACTGGTCGCTGCCATGGGCCTGGTGGCAGCCGCTGCAGTCCTTCGAGCGCACCGGGCCATGGCGCACCCTATTCTTATCCAGCCAAGCCTTGATGTTTTGCAGCTTCTTGCCGTTGGCGTCGGCCATGGTGTCTACGTTGTGGCACTTCAGGCACAGATCCATGGGCTGCTGCGCCAGCAGTTTCGCCACAGCGCTGCCATGCGGGTTGTGGCAGTTGCCGCATTTTGCGCCAGTGGTAAGCGCCTTGTGCTTGACCTTCGCCTCTCTGCTGGTCTTGGCGATCTTGTCATGGCAGCTGGTGCACAAGGCGCCTGCTTCCTTCAGCAGCAGCTTAGGGGCATTCGCGTTGTGCGGGTTGTGACAGGTGGTACAGGCGGTGCGTGCCGGCTCGTGGGTGTGCGTCCGCTTCATCACCCCGGCAAACTCCTCATGGCACTCCAGGCACAAGGCCGGCCCCTTTTTGAGGACGGGGCCGGGTTGTTTCGGGTCGCCGTTCTGATGGCAGATGTTGCATTCCCCCGCTTCATAGGGAGCGTGACTCGTGACCGGGACCGGTCGCGACGGCAGCGGAGCGAGCGATCCGATCGGCGCCGGCGGAAGCTTGATGGCAGCAGGCTTTGGCTGCGCGGTTTGAGCCGTGAGCGGGCTCGAAACCGCGAACGCAAGCAAAAGCGCGAGGGCACGGCACAGCATCGTCACGCGATCTCCTTGGAATAGTCAAAAAATGCCATCGCGCTCACTGATCATGAGTCAAGCACGATGGGCTCGCCGCAATTGAGTTGGGCAGGGAGGGGTATGGCGGTTACGAGCGTTGTCGTCGCGCCCGGCCATCCTGCATAGAGCCTTACTCCAGTCGGCATATTTCGCTCCAACCCGTCAGCGCCGGATCAGCCTCTGCACAGCGGGTCCTGCGTCCCAGTCGGATAGCAAGATCGGCAGGTCCGTGCTCGGGCCGTCGCCGTTGACGGTCGCGCCGGCGTTCACGACGTGCGCGACGCTACAGAACTCACACACCTGTGGCGTGCCCAGGCCGCGCCGAGAGCCTATGGCGGTGTCGCCATGCAGCGAGGCTGAGATCAAGAGCATGCCGACGATCGCAAACTGTTCTTTGATATTGCGGCCGCCCAGGAATCGGGAAATGTCTCTGGCGGCTGCGAATTCACCGCTCCAATGCACGGATCGTGCCATTGACCCACGTGGCTGCGGACCATGCCAGACAGGGACTTACGCTGGCTTCATCCGACTTTTCGGAAATTACTATCGGAATCCGGAACTCGCCATTGCCACGCTTGACGTTCGTACTCAATGATCGGAGCCTCGGCGCCGTCAGTCGATGACCCCGAGTTTTCCGCTGATGCTGCCGATATACCAATAGCGGCCCTCGGCGTCGATTGCCGCATTGCGGACTCCCCCGTCACGCGTGGGCAGCTTGAATATCCGTATCGTGTTGCTGGCCGGATTCAGCATGATCACTTGGTCGGTCTGAACTTCGGACACCCAGACGCGGCCGGTTGCGTCGGCATTCACCGCGTAGGGTCCGCCATTCGGCCCGCCCGGCATCGTGTACTCCTTCACGACCGTCACCGTGATCGGATCGACCTTCGCGAGCCTCCCGACTCCGTAGAGGGTAACCCACAGGATGCCGTCCGCAGTTGCTGTGATGCGTCGCGGTTGGGAACCCCTGGGGAGGACCATGTCCGTGATCTGCCCGGTGGCCGGATCGAAACGGGTGATTCGGTCGGCACCCTTGCGGGTTACCCACACATGACCGCGCGCATCCACTGCAACGCCGTACGGGTCGTCGCCGATTACAAACTCCGTAACTCTCCCGCTGGATGGCTCAAGTTTTCCCAACTTCCCAACGCTTTTTACGGTATACCAGACGGTTTCATCCGCACCCAGTGCCAGCGAATAGACTTGGCCGCTGTCACTCGTCGGGCGTCTAAATTGCCTGACCGTACCGGTAGATGGGTCGAGCTCACCAAGGCCGGTGCCGCCGAATATCACCTTTCCGTCCGGCATGACGACCACCCCTTGGGGTCGACTGCCTTCTGGAACGGCCCACTCATGAAAGCGCTGTGACCTCGGGTCGAAGCGGGCGATCTTGTCACCCCGCTTGACAGCGAAATAAACCCTCCCGTCGCGGCCAATGGCCGGGTCGCGTGCATATCGGGGTGATGGCACGGCCCATTCGATGACGGTTCCAGAAGACATCTTGGCGCCCGGCTGGGCACCTGTGCTGGCCGCTGTCGCGGGATCGCACGCGCCGGTTGCGAGCACGACGGCAAGGAAGAACGTGGCTGGACGGGCCATTTATCAGTATGCCGTCAGGCTTGCACCCCTTGAATCATCGAGGTGTTGTCTGGCAGCGATTCCTCCAGCTTGCGGTACAGGCTTGACAGCGCAATGCCAAGCCTTTGCGCCGCCAGCCTGCGATCGCCTGCCGCCTCTTCGATGGCGCGCAGGACGATCTGCCGTTCCAGCTTGCGAAGCTGGTCGCGCAGCAACCCATCCGGACCAAGCACCACGCCCACGGAGGTCTGCGGCGACGCCGACCGGATAACCGCCGCAGGGAGGTCACCGACCGTGATTTGGTTGTCCTCCGCAAGGATGCAGGCGCGGGTGATCACATTTTCCAACTCGCGCACATTTCCCGGCCAGCGATGGGCGAGCAGGACTTCCTCGGCCAGCGGGTCGAGTTCCTTGGTACAAGATGCAGTACCCGAACGGCCCAGGTTGCCCAACAGGAACTGGATCAATCCGCGTATGTCCGCCTGCCGCTCGCGCAAGGGCGGCACGTGAATCTGGAACATGCTCAGCCGAAAATAGAGATCCTCCCGGAATCTGCCTTGGCGCACAGAACACGGAAGGTCGGCGTTGGTGGCGGCGATGATGCGTGTGTCCACCCGCCGTACCTGTTCGCTACCAACCGGCCTGACTTCCTTGTCCTCGACCATGTGCAGCAGTTTGGTCTGCATATGCGACGGCAGTTCGGCGATTTCGTCGAGGAAGAGGGTACCGCCATCCGCCTGCTGGAACAGACCTTTGCGGGCCGCGTCGGCCCCAGTGAAAGCTCCTTTGGTGTGACCAAAGAACTCGCTCTCCAGCAGTTGCTCGGGGATGGCGCTGCAATTGACCTGCAGAAACGGACCGCCGCTACGCGCGCTCTGTTCATGTATCAGACGTGCGACAACCCCTTTACCAGTGCCGCTCTCTCCCGTCACGAGCACGGTGCATTCCGCAGGCGCCACTTTCCCCACCAGCCGTTCCACTTCCAGCATAGGCGCAGACGTGAAGCGATATAACTTCGCAGCATTGTCGCGCATCACCTTGCGCAGCGCCTTGTTTTCGTCGCGCAACCCGCGCATCGCGCTGATTTGCGACAGGCGATGCAGCACCTCGTCACGGTGCACCGGCTTGGTGATGTAGTCCGACGCTCCAGCCCTGAGCGCGGCGACCGCCGTTTCCAGCGAAGCAAACCCCGTCACCATGATAAAGGTCGTGTCGATTCCGGCAGCCCGGCTGCGGCGCAGAAGCTCGATGCCGTTACCGTCCGGCATTTTGACGTCGCATAGGGCGACATCAAATTCGCCAACCGCCAACTTCGCGGCGGCTTCGACAGCACCACAAGCCAGTTCGACCGAATCGCCCGCCGTCTTCACCGTGTCGGCAAGTATCTGGCGCAGCGCTAGTTCATCATCTACTACTAAGACGTGTAGGGGTGGCATGGTGCGTACTCATTGTTCAACAGCTCGTTCCGGCAGGGTCAAGTAGATGCGCGCCGCGGTGCCAACATCGAGCGTCGATTCCAGTTCGATGCGGTTTCCGCAGCCTTCGATCAGGGCTTTGCAGAGGAATAGACCAAGGCCGCGCCCCTTGTCGGCCGGTTTGGTGGTGAAGGACTTTTCGAAGGCGCGGCTGAGCACGTCGCCATTCATCCCTTTGCCGTTGTCGGTCACGGTGACTAACAGCTCTCCTTCAGAAGCGCGCGTGGCGACGACGATCGTCGGGTCTGGTCGCTCGATATCTTCAAGAGCGTCAGCCGCATTGATCACGAGGTTCATGAGAATCTGCGTCAGATGGTCGGCGACGGCAGTGATGGCCGGTATCTGGGGATCAAGTTCGAGCACCAGTCTGATGTTGTGAAAGCGTTTGTCGTATCCTATGAAAGTGCAAATGTTGCGCACCAATGTGTTGAGATCCAGCAGCTCTGCCTCCGCCGGGTGAGGCGCCGTGAGTTCAGCGATCTGCCGCGAAATGGTTGCGATGCGCTGGGTCTGCGCGAGGATCAGGTCGGGTTGTTCGCGACCCCACGGGCTTCGGGCGGCTTCGCATGAGTCCTTCATGGATTGAGCAATTCCCGCAATCGCGGCGATCGGATTGTTGATCTCGTGCGCCACTGCCGCCGCCAGTGAGCCGATCGCTGCCATCTTCTCCTTGTGAAACCGCTGCTCGTTTGCCAGTTCGAGTTGCTGCTCCCAGCGACGCATCTCGGATTCCATCCGGTTCACCGCCTCCATCAAGTCACCGATCTCGTCCCGACGCGTGACTGCCAGCGGCGACAGTCCTCGCTGACCGGAGACGATTTGAAGAGCGCGGGATGCAAAATCCTGAACATCGCGAGCTAGTCGGGCCAAAAACAGCGTCATCGCGGCGCCAAAAGCGGCGGCGCCAATTGAGCCTATGAGCGCTGCCTTGAGCGAACTGGCGGCATACTCCCTGCGGTAGTTGTCCCACAGCACGTTCTTGCGACCACGCAGCTGACGCGTCACGCGGTCTAGCCGTTCGGCCAGATCCCGCGCGTGGTCTCTCATCCAGACCAAGCTGGCGCGTGAGGGCTCCGCACGCAATCGGTCAACATTGGCGTTCATGCGGTCAATGTCTCCGGCGAGTTCCGGATAAAACTCCGACACGCCGACCAGTCCGGCCTGGGCCAGTTCCACATCGAGTGCGACCTGCTCAGCGAAGGCAGGATCGAGCTCGGGGGATGAGAAGAATGCTACGTCCCATTTCAGGATGGAGTGCGATACGGCATAGCTGGCTTTCGCAAGCTTGCTTTCCTGGGAGTACACCCGCTCCAGTTCAATGGCAAAGCGTAGGAACTGGTCGCGCTCGCGCGAGAGCATGAAACCGACCGAACCCACGTAAGCTGCCAGCGCCATGAACGCAAGAATGCCTTTTGCACGAAGTGTGATTCGTCGGGCGGTGTGCTTGGGCCCATCCCGCGGCAAACTCGTGTTGAGCATATACATGTGTGCCGTACCGCATCCTAAGTAGGATCCACTCCACGCCGACTCCACAACCATCAATCGTAGGCGCCAGATCGGATCGATGCTTGTGCTGCGCCTCCGATGATCACCGAGTCCACTGATCGGCCGCGTCCTCCTGGGGGGACGCGGGCGGCGCCGAGCATTGCCTCCTCACGCCCGGCTCTAGATCGTCTTTCCGCGCAGCTTCAGGCGAAGGCGTTTTGCGTGTGCGGTCTCCCAGTTGGCGCAACACCTCCACCGGATGACCATTGCGGACGAGGCGCTTGGGGGACATGATCGCGCGTCGATTGTTCCAAGGCGGGAACTTCATCGTCTGTCTTAGCTCATGCCATATGTGCAGGTTACGCCAAACGAAAGCCAAGAGATTGACTCCACTCAGCTTCCGCCGCCTCTTCATTGATTTTGCTCAATGCCGGGGAGCGGCAACGCTGTCGGAGAGGACGCTTGGTCCGTTGGCACGACCCTTGCTACTCGCGTTAAGTCAAGGGAGCGTGTTCGGCTTGTCTCGATGACACGGACCAAATCGCCCCCCGCCGAAGGGGTTCTGACGAAGGGCAGGCAAACTGGTGCACCTTCACTGTCGGAATTTCGTGCCAGCAGCTTGCATTCGCGCCCAGACACAGCACTCATCGAGATCAAAATGCTAGTTGTCGTAGCCGAATCACCTGGGAACCTGCAGCGGGCTGCGCCATTAGGCTCCGCTGAGTTCGGTGCAGGCAAAGCAGGTGAGACAGAATGTTCATCCTGCCCCGTGTGTCATCTGTGTTTGCCGAGCGGCATGAATGGCTTTGCCCGAGCCCAGCTGGGCAACATGAATCGCGAGCGACGCAAGGTCGCTACCGGCGAGACGGTGTACGGGGAAGGCGATCCGTTCCAGTATCTTCACGCCATTCGCTCTGGTACCCTCAAGTCAAGTCTCGCTCTACCTGGTGGCCGGAAGCAGGTCAGCGGTTTTCATATTGCAGGTGAGGTGGTCGGATTCGATGGCATGGCCGACGGGCGCCACGCCAGTGCGACCGTGGCACTTGAAGACAGCGAACTGTGCCTTATCCCGTTTTCGCATTTGGCCGCGCTGGCGGTCCGCCACAGGGGCATGCAGCACAGCGTCAGCCGCCTCTTGGGCAGGGAGATCCTGCGCAGGCAACTTCTGATGGTAATTCTCGGCACCATGAGCGCCCAAGAGCGCCTTGGCGCGTTCTTGTGTCACTTGTCGAAGCAATACTCGGTGCGCGGCTATTCAATGCGCGAATTTCACCTACGTATGAGCCGAGCCGAAGTGGCAAGTTACTTAGGTGTAGAGTTGGAGACAGTGTGCCGCGCGTTCGCGACCTTTCGGCGGCAACGCCTGCTCGAAGTGAAGAGGCGTCACATCCGCATCATTGACTTGGAGAATTTTCGGCATCGCTTTGAAGTGCGACTTTATCGTGGTGAGTGCGACCTGTAGTGGGAGATGATCTGGAGTGCGCGGGATCGAGCACTACGCGAAAACCACCAAGCGCGAGATTCCTGGCCGGCATGAACCAGGTCCTGCTGGGGCGAGTTGTGCGCTGATCAAGCCGCGCTATCCTGAGCCTTGAGGTTGCGGTGGTCAACGGGTGCTGCAGGCTCTCCAGACGAATTCATCGAGGAGGATGCACTGAGCTGAGCGGCTGACCTTGCTCACCGTCGCAGTCACGGCTACTGGTAACTCAGTGCAGGCTGCGCACGCACTTGGTGCAGCCGATCTATCCAGCGGGCTCTTGGTCTAGTACTGGGGCGCTGCTCTTGGTGACTGCAGCGCCGAGCCCGTCGACACGAACGACTTCGACCGCCCGCGCTGTAGAGTAGCAGTGTGGCCAGCGCCTGAAGCCGACGGCCGAAGCCGGCCGCCGCAACAAGGTTGCCCCTTCTTGCTCAAATTCTCCGCTGATTGCACTTTGCCGCTTGTCGAACCGTCTCATCGCGACCGGCGGCGCATATCTGCGTTTGATCTAAGTCAATAAGTCGCTAAGAGACGGCTGTAATCTCGCTCCTCAAACCTGCTCAGCGTGTGCCAGCGAGAAGCGAACGTTCCCAGGCCGGGTCGTATGTAAGCCACAGGCGGTCCATTGCGCAACACCACTGCGGGTAGGTCGGCGTCGCGAGGCATGATCGTTCTCAGCGGCGCCATAGGCGGCCTTTGTTGCCGACGTTAGTGCACGCGATCGCTGTTATTGTTCGACGCTCGGACGGTCGGTGCTTGGCGAGTTCAATTCCAAGGAACAAGATCGTGGTCACATCGAACAAGTGCTCGGCTGACATAGACGGGCAGGAACGCATCTCGCCCAAGAAGCGTAGTGCCCGTGAGCGGGGCCCTCTTCCTGAGGTTAAAGAAGGTAACAGCCAAGCCGATTGGGAATTGTGGTCTGACTCTGTGATCGAATACGACAGCCAGTTCTCCTCACTAACCGATGGTAGCAAGCCGCCCCCGCTCCTTGCTAGCATCAAGAAAGCGCCGACATAGGCACTGACAGGCAAGCACTCCGGGCGCCTCAAACTAGCAGGTGTTCGCGCTAAGATGAGCGCGGTTTGAAATATCCAATAATTGATTCCAAATTGATCACTGCAATCTGGATGTGCGTCTTCTCTTTTAAGTCAGACCCCTCAAACATCGGACCGCCCTCTTCAAATACGCCATAGACGGAGTCAAATGGCGGCTCGTTTATCTTCGCGCGAACCTGATGCACTGTGTTGAAGACTGCACAGTCCAATTTCCGATTGAGATGGATACCATCTCGAATTCCCGAATTGACAGGCATCTCTGCGCCGGAACTCTTTGTGGATTCTCGAAGGAACTCGAATGCAACTCCGAGCTGTTCCGCAACGCCAACGTCCGTCAAGTTCAGGCAAAGGCCGGGGTTAATATAGGCGCCAAGTACCGCTGGATTTTTAATCTTTCCTCGATCTTTCTGCTCTTGGGCCCACCTAGCCGCGCGTTCGGGCCCATCGACCCAGAAATAGACTCCCTTTCCCAGCCAATCCCAATCATTGGCACTGTGCAAGAGTTCAGTTCGATGGGCAAGTATGTCTTCCACTAGCTGCCGCTCGCAGCCGTGGTATCCAATAAGCGGAGATAATGCGTGTGTGTGCCTCGAGCTCATATATTTCCCCAGAAAAAAAGCTCCGCAAGCGGAGCTTTTTAAAATATGAGTCGTCAAGTCTATTTGGTGATGCGATATGCGGCAGTCAATTTGCCCTTCTTGGTGTGAATGCCAGCAGACACCAGAAATGCCTTCGCTTCGGCTGGATCATTTTGGATCCTTTCCATCATCGCGCGCGCTGCCTTGCTGAAGACAGGCTTCCGCGACTTCTCGGCTGCCTTGATGAGTTTTTGAGCTTCAGTCATTTTGCGGCTCCTAGTTTGGTCGAATAACGGTAATTTCCTTTGCGCGCTCGAGCGTTTGGGAATGCCACTGATTCAGCGCGTTAAACACCTTGCTCGCCATGAGCTCGGTAACGGCGTGCTTGCTTTCAATCTTCTTTACACTTGCGCGATCGACCTCAGCCTCCTTGGCTAGGTCATTCATAGACTTGCCCTTGTTCATTCGCAGTTGCTTGCAACGCGGAAGAAAGAACTTAGCGCGGTTCTCAGCACCTGCGGGTGTTTGGGTCATTGCGATTCTATGCGCGGAATTTTGCTTCTATCCGAAGAGTAACACTGTAACAATATGATGTCAACTGAACTCGGCAGAAATGCGCATGAACTCGCCGAAAGCCGCCAGTGGAGGGCGTCGCCTAGCGGCAACTGACAAGCCGCAGGCGGGAGCCGTGAAGTGTCCATGCACTCAAAAATTCACCGCATCGGATTGTCTAACTCTTCCGTTGGGAGTGATAGGAACATCTCAAGTAGCACCCTGTACCTCCGATACGCCGGCCAACCGGTCATCTTCTCCCATGCCTCCCACGTGCTCGGATCCACGTAGTTCCTTCTGGCAGCTTCCCGCGCCGTCCACCCGAGCGCCCGGCGTTTCCACCGGAGCTGCGCGCCAACGCCCTCAGGTTTAGGCTCCGGGTTGTAGCCGAGGTAGTCGACGATGGCCGGCATTGCCCGAGCTGGAATCTCCTTCGTCCTACCCAGTTCCCAGTTCATGAGGGTGTATTCGTCCACCCCTAACCGCGGCGCGAGCTGCTTGCGGTCAAGCCGATCTTCGAGCCGCTTCCGGAGGATGTGCTCGCCGACGGTTGTCGGAACACCGGCTCGCTTGACGCGAGTTCCCTTGAAAATCAGGACTTTGCGGGTGTACGGCACGTACGGGAGCAGGCCAAAGCCTGCTTGCAAATGAGCAACGCGACTCTGTCCCTGCGGCTGGCTCGGCGCGGCGCACCGCTCGTGCCGCTGCACGCCCGACCAGGTGGCCCGCTACCAGGGCAAGCTGAGCGGCCCCTTGCTCGATCGCATCGACCTGCACGTCGAAGTGCCGGCACTGCCGGCCGATGAACTGCTCACCGCGCCGGCGGGGGAATCCACCGAAGCGATCCGGGCCCGTTCGACGGCGGCGCGCGAGCGCGCGCTGGTGCGCCAAGGCAAGCCGAACCAGGCGCTGCAGGGCAAGGAGATCGACCTGCACGCCGGACTGGACGACGCCGCGTCGCGCTTCCTGCACCTGGCGGCCGCGCGCCTGGGCTGGAGTGCCCGCTCGACGCATCGCGTGCTGAAGGTCGCGCGCACCGTCGCCGACCTGGCCGGCAGCGCGCACGCGCAGGTGGAGCACGTGGCCGAGGCGGTGCAGTACCGGCGTGGGCTCGTGGCGCACCAAGCGGCCGCGTGACCGGGCGCCGGTGTCGCAGCCATGGGCCGGAAGTGCGACATCCTCCACGGCCCGCGCGCGCGGGCCCACGGTTCCTTGATCGCGGGCAAACATCCGAGCGGCGCGTCGGTATATCCCGCACAAGGGCGATTCCGGACACAGCTGGGCGGCAGCCGACGAGGGCATGCACCGCACCCGCCGGCTCGCCCAAGCCCTCGCATCTCGACAAGGAGCCAACATGCGGAATTGCAGTCGGGCAACGATCGGCGGCGCAGCGTGTGCCGCCCTCTGTGCGGCCATGCTGGGCGGCTGCGCTGCCCCGGAGCCCCGGGCCGACGCCTGGGTCGCGCCGGCGGTCGGCACGACCTGGGAGATCGCCCAGCGCAACAGCGGCAGCTACGGCAAGGATGTCCGGTACCGGGTGACCCGCCGCGAGACCACCTGGAAGGGCGCGCCGGCGATCGCGCTGACCAACTCGCTCGGCGGATCCATCGTCGCCGAACCCGCCGGCGGCAAGTGGCTGGCCATGCTCGGCCGCGACGGCAAGCCGGCGATCACCTTCGATCCGCCACTGGGCTGGAACTATCCGCTCACGGTCGGCAAGGGCTGGTCAGATCGGCAGCGCCTGACCGTGCATGCGACCGGCAAGACCCTCGAGTACGAGCTCTCCTGCTCGATCCCCGCGTACGAGAAGGTGACGGTGCCGGCCGGCACGTTCGACGCCTTCAGGGTCCACTGCACGAGCAGCATCGGCAACGACGAGACGTTCTGGACCAGCCCGGCGCTGGGCACGTTCGTCAAGACCAGGCTGGTGCGCGCGCCGGGCAACCCGTTCGGGGCCGGCATCCAGGAGTCCGAGCTGGTGGCGCGGCCGCAGTAGGGCGATCCCGCCCGGCATGGAGCCGGCGCCGCTGTCAGCGCAGCGACCTGGCTTCGCGCAGCGCTGCCCGGCCGCCCGCCATCGCGGCGCCATGCGTGCGCCACCGGATCGCCAGCACCGCGCCGGCGACGATGCCGGCCACGGCGAAGATCGATCCCAGCGACAGCAGCGCCAGCCCGGTCAGGCCCTGGCCGAAGGAGCAGCCCAGCGCCGTGATGCCGCCGAAGCCCATCATCACCGAGCCGGCCAGGTGCGACAACAGCTCGCGCGGCGAGTCGAACGACAGCAGCCTGAAATCGCCGCGCAGCCTGGCGCTCGCGAAGCTGCCGGCCAGCACGCCCAGCGCCAGCAGCACGCCGAAGCTGGCGACCGTGGACTTGTCGGACCACAGCGTGAGCAGGTCCAGCGAGTGCGCCAGCGGCGCGGCGAAACTGAGGCCTTCGGGACGGCGCGACTGCGTTCCCATCCAGGCCGCTTCGAGCGTCTCCGGATGCTCGGGAATGAACCCGATGGTCCCCGTGAGCAGGAACGCCAGCGGCACCAGCAGGCCCACCGCGATGCCGCCGAGCCAGTGGCCGCGCTTTAGCTGCGCGCGATGGCGCCAGGCGGCGTATGCGGCGACGGCGAGCACGGCCACCACGGCGATCCAGCGGAACGCGGCGGCCGGCAACGGCAAGGCCGTGGCGGCGATCGAGCCGATGTCCTGCGGCGTCGCCAGCGCCAGGTTCCAGCGATCCAGGTAATCGACGCGCCAGCCGGCGAAGGCGCCGCGCAGCGTCATGAGCGCCGCGATCGACGTCACGACCAGCGTCACCAGCGCCTTCAGGTCCCCGCTGCCGGCCTTGACCAGGCTGCGCTGCGGGCAGCCGCCGGCCAGGATCATCCCGAAGCCGAACACTACGCCGCCGGCCAGCGCCGACAGCCACATGAAGCTGCTGCCCCAGGCCACCGTGCGGCGCGCGTCGAACAGCTGCAGGCCGACGAGGGCCTGCACCGCCACCGCCGCGACGGCGATCGCGATCAGCCACGATACGAGGCGGCCCGGCTGGCGCAGGCGGACCCAGTCGTCGATCGCGCCGCGCACGCAGAAGCGGGTGGCCTGCCCCACCGCCCCGAGCACGAGTCCGAGCAGGAGGCCGCCCCAGATGACGGTGCGGGCGGCGGCGGCCGGATCGAGGGCGCTGTTCATGGCTGCTTCAGAGGGCGAAAAGGCGTCGATTGTGCGCCGCAACGGCAAGCCGGCGCCGGCCACGGGATTTCCCGGGGCCGCCAGCGGCCACAATCGCCCCCATGCCAACGAGCTCCGCACCGCTGTACGACCGTCGCCTCGTCGGCTGGTTGTCGCTGTCCCAGTTGATCACGTGGGGCAGCGTCTTCTACACCTTCGCGCTCCTGCTGGAGCCGGTAGAGCGCGACCTGGGGCTCACGCGCGCGCAGTCCTCGCTGGCCTTCAGCCTGGCGCTGCTCGCCGAAGGCCTGCTGGCCTATCCGGTGGGACGCCTGATCGACGCCGGCCACGAGCGCGCCGTGATGACCGGCGGCTCGATCCTGGTGGCCGCCTGCCTGGCGGGCCACAGCCTCATCGACGGCATCGCCGGCTTCTACCTGGTCTGGGCCGCCCTGGGCGCGGCGCTGGCGGCGACCTTGTACAACCCGGTGTTCGCGGTGGTGACGCGCCGCTTCCCGCTGGACTTCCGGCGGGCGATCATCACGCTCACCTTCCTCGGGGGGCTCGCCAGCACGGTGTTCATCCCGCTGTCGGCGTGGCTGATCCAGTCGCTCGGCTGGCGCCAGGCCCTGTGGGTGCTCGCCGCGGTCAACCTGCTGGTGTGCGCACCGCTGCACGCGGTGCAGCTGCGGGGCGCGCCGCCGCGCAGCGCCGCCGCGGCCGGGCCGGCCACCGCCCGCTCGCCGTCGGCCTACCTGCGCAGCGCCCCGTTCCTGCTGATCGGCGTGTTCGTGGTGTGCACCATGGCCGTCGCCGCCGCCCTGCCGCCGCACATGATCAGCCTGCTGCGCGGCGCCGGGCTGGCCGAGGCCTGGGTGATCGCCATCCCGGCGAGCATAGGCGCGCTCCAGGTGGTGGGCCGCCTGCTGCTGTTCTTCTTCGAGCACCGGTTCGACATCCACGCCGCCAATCGCCTGATCCCGGTCCTGATTCCGCTGGGGCTGGCCGCGCTGCTGGCCGGTGCCGGGCACGCATGGGTGGCGTTGCTGTTCGTGCTGCTCTATGGCCTGGGCAACGGCATGCTCACCATCGTCAAGGGCACGGCGATCGCCCAGTACGTGAACCGCGAGCACGTGGCTTCGCTCAACGGCGCGCTGGGGCTGCCGACGGCGATCGCCCGGGCGCTGGCGCCGCTGGTGCTGGGCCTGCTGTGGAGCCCCGAGGGCGGCTACACCTCCGGCCTGTGGCTGCTGCTCGCGCTGGGCATCGCGGCGGTGGCGGCGTTGCACCTGGCGCAGCGCAGGTCGCTGGTGCCGCTGCGGCCGGCAGCTTAGGTCGCCGCGGCCTGCGCGTGCCGCTCGCGCGGATGCGCGCGATCCTGCGCCAGCCGCTCCTCTTCGACCGCCTTGGCGCAGCCGGCCCCGAACAGCAGCACCGCCGCGGAGAAGTAGATCCACATCAGCAGCACGACCAGCGAGCCGGCGGCGCCGTAGGCGGACACCACGGCCGCGCCGGACAGGTACGCGGCCAGCAGCTGGCGACCTGCGGTGAACAGCGTGGCGCCGACGGCGGCGCCGAACCACAGGCTGCGCGAGCGCGGCTTCGGTCCGGCCGACAGGCGCATGAAGCCGAAGAACAGCGCGGCGCAGATGGCGAAGGCCAGCACTTCGCTGAGCACCCGCACCGCCTGTTCCAGCGCGAACCACTGCCCGGCCCAGCCCGACGCGACGTTCAGGACGGTGGAGATCAGCAGCGACACCAGCAGCAGGAAGCCGAAGGCGAGGACGTAGGCGATGCCGCGCACCCGCAGCGACACGCCATGCCACCATTTCCTGCCGGCCGGCACGCCGCTGCCGGCGCGCCACAGGCGCTCGAAGGCGGACTGCAGCTCGCCGAAGACGCCGGTGGCTCCCGAGACCAGCACGGCGAAGCCGGCCACCGAGGCGATCAGGCCCTCCGCCGGTTCCTTCGCGCTGTCCAGCGCGTGCCGGATCAGCGCGCTGCCCTGCTCGCCGACCAGGCCGTCGATCTGCGTCACCAGGCCCTTCTCCACCAGGGCGCGGTCCAGCCACCACCCCAGCACCCCCACCAGCAGCAGGACCAGCGGCGCCAGGCTCAGGACGCCGTAGAAGGAGATGGCCGCGCTCATGCGCGCGCCGTCGACGGCGCTCCACAAGCGTCCGGCGCGCAGGAACGGCAACGCCGGGCGTCCCGCTTCGCGCAGCCAGCGCGGCACCTGCTCGATGGACAGCCTCATTGCCCCACCATAGCGGGCACCCCGCAGCCGGATATCGGCGGGCCGAGCCGGATCGCGTAGGAGCGGGCCGACGCTGTCCCGGGCGTGGCGCCGCGCGCCGCGTCAGAGGTTCGGGGCGAGCAGCCGCTGCACCTGCGCCAGGTCGGCGCCGCGGCGCTGCGCCAGGTCCTGCACCTGGTCGGCGCCGATCCGGCCGACGCTGAAGTAGGTGCTCTCGGGGTGGCTGAAATAGAAGCCGCTCACGCTGGCGGCCGGTGCCATGGCCATGCTCTCGGTCAGCTCGATGCCGACTTCGTTCGCCTGCAGGAGGTCGAACAGGTCGCGCTTGACGCTGTGGTCGGGGCACGCCGGATAGCCCGGGGCCGGCCGGATGCCGCAGTACTTCTCGGCGATCTCGTCCTGCAGCGACAGCGCCTCATCGGCGGCATAGCCCCACAGGTCGCGGCGCACCCGCTCGTGCAGCGCCTCGGCGAAGGCTTCGGCCAGCCGGTCGGCCAGCGCCTTGAGCGTGATCGCCGAATAGTCGTCGTGGTCCTCGAGGAAGTAGCGCTCCTTCTTTTCCGCGCCGATCCCCGCCGTCACGGCGAACATCCCGATGTAGTCGTCGGCCACGCCCCTGGGCGCGACGAAGTCGGCCAGGCATCGGCTGGGCCGCTGCTGGCCGTCGACGACCTCCTTGACGGTCTGCTGGCGCAGGCCGTACCAGGTCATCGCCACCTCGCGCCGCGATTCGTCCGTGTACAGCTCGATGTCGTCGTCGCGCACGGTGTTGGCAGGCCAGAAGCCCAGCACCGCGTTGGCCGTGAGCCAGCGCCCTTCGATCAGGCGCTTGAGCATGCGCTGGCCGTCGGCGTACACCCGCACCGCCTCGGCGCCGACCACTTCGTCCTTCAGGATCGCCGGGAACGCGCCGGCCAGGTCCCAAGTCTGGAAGAACGGGCCCCAGTCGATGTATTTCGCGAGCTCGGCCAGGTCGAAGTTGCGGAACAGGCGGCGGCCGATGAACTTGGGCCGCGGCGGCTGGTAGCCGGACCAGTCGATGGGGGTCCGGTTCGCGCGCGCCTGCGCCAGCGGCCACAGCGGCACCTGCTTGCGGTTGGCGTGCTGGGTGCGCACCTTCTCGTAATCGGCCTCGATGTCGGCGATGTATTTCGCGGCCTGCTCCGACAGCAGCCCTTGCGCGGCGTTGACGCTGCGCGACGCGTCCGGCACGTACACGACCGGACCCTCGTAGTGCGGTGCGATCTTCACGGCCGTGTGGACCCGGCTGGTGGTCGCGCCGCCGATCAGCAGCGGGATCTTGCGCAGGCGGAAGTGTTCGTCCTTCTGCATCTCGCCGGCCACGTACTGCATCTCCTCGAGGGAAGGCGTGATCAGGCCCGAAAGGCCGACGATGTCCGCGCCTTCGACCTTGGCCCGCGCCAGGATCTCATGGCACGGGACCATCACGCCCATGTTCACGACCTCGAAGTTGTTGCACTGCAGGACCACCGTCACGATGTTCTTGCCGATGTCGTGCACGTCGCCCTTCACGGTCGCGATCACGATCTTGCCCTTGGTGCGCACTTCCTCGCCCGCCGCGGCCTGCTGCTTCTTTTCTTCCTCGATGTAGGGAATCAGGTGGGCGACGGCCTGCTTCATCACCCGCGCCGACTTCACCACCTGGGGCAGGAACATCTTGCCCTGGCCGAACAGGTCGCCGACGATGTTCATGCCGTCCATCAACGGGCCTTCGATCACCTCCAGCGCACGACCGCCGCGGGCGAGCACGGCCCGGTACGCCTCCTCGGTGTCCGGAACGATGTGGTCGGTGATCCCCGAGACCAGCGCGTGCGACAGGCGCTGCTCCACGCTGCCCTGGCGCCATTCGTTCTGCTTGCCCTCGTCGCGCGCCGCGCCCTTGGCGGATTCGGCGATCTCGATCAGGCGCTCGCCCGCGTCCGGCCGGCGATTGAGCACGACGTCCTCCACCCGCTCGCGCAGCACCGGGTCGAGCTCGTCGTACACGCCGACCATGCCGGCGTTGACGATGCCCATGTCCATGCCGGCCTGGATCGCGTGGTAGAGGAACACCGTATGGATCGCTTCGCGCACCGGGTCGTTGCCGCGAAACGAGAAGCTGACGTTGGACACCCCGCCGCTGACCTTGGCGCCCGGCAGGTGCTGCTTGATCCAGCGCGTCGCGTTGATGAAATCGACCGCGTAGTTGTCGTGCTCCTCGATGCCGGTGGCGATCGCGAAGATGTTCGGGTCGAAGATGATGTCCTCGGGCGGGAAGTCCACCTCGTCGACCAGGATGCGGTACGCGCGCTGGCAGATCTCGATCTTGCGCTGGAAGGTGTCGGCCTGGCCCTGCTCGTCGAACGCCATCACCACGGCGGCCGCGCCATAGCGCTTGACCAGCTTCGCCTGGTGCTTGAAGGCCTCGACGCCTTCCTTCATGGAGATCGAGTTGACGATCGCCTTGCCCTGGATGCAGCGCAGGCCGGCCTCGATCACCTCCCACTTGGACGAGTCGACCATGATCGGCACCCGAGCGATGTCGGGTTCGCTGGCGATCAGGTTCAGGAAACGCACCATGGCGGCCTTGCTGTCCAGCATGGCCTCGTCCATGTTGATGTCGATGACCTGCGCCCCGTTCTCGACCTGCTGGCGGGCGACGACCAGCGCTTCCTCGAAGCGGCCGGCGAGGATCATCCGCGCGAACGCCTTGGAGCCGGTGACGTTGGTGCGCTCGCCGACGTTCACGAACAAACTCCCGGCGCCGATCGTGACCGGCTCCAGGCCGGCGAGTTTCATGGGGGGAATGGGTACTGCCTGCGACATGGCTCGTCCTGCATGTGGCCGGCCAGCTGCCGGCGGTGGATGGAGGTGAGCGCCGTTGTGTCCTCAAGCCTGGCGGCGGGCTGAGCCGGCCGCTGCAGCGCTCCTTGAGCGAACGCGCATTCTACCGGCGAGCACCGGCGGCCGCACTTTGCAACAATGGCGCCCTGTCCATCCGCCCAGGAGTTTCCACATGGCCCCCTTTCCCCGTCGCCGCGCCCTGGGCGCCATCGGCCTCGCCCTGGCGCTGGGCGCGTCGCTGCTCGGCGCGCCGGCGCAGGCGCAAGGCAGCGGCAACCCGGTCCGTATCTTCGTCGGCTTCCCGCCGGGCGGTGGCACCGACGCCATCGCGCGCATGCTGGCCGACAAGCTGAAGGACCAGCTGGGCCAGCCGGTCGTCGTCGAGAACAAGGCCGGTGCCGGCGGCCAGATCGCCGCTCAGGCGCTGAAGGCGGCCGCGCCGGACGGCACCACCTTCTTCATCAGCCACGACCACACCATCTCGATCCTGCCGCTGGTGACGAAGAACCCGGGGTTCGATCCGGCGAAGGACTTCGTGCCGGTGGCCGGATTCGCCACCTTCGTCAACGCCTTCGCGGTCTCCGGCGGCACGCCGGCCCGGTCGATGTCCGAGTACATCACCTGGGTGCGCACGCAGCGCGGCGGCAAGGGCAACGTCGGCGTGCCGGCACCGGCGTCAGTGCCCGAGTTTCTGGTCAAGCTGATCGGGCAGAAATACAACCTCGACCTGGCCGCCGCGCCGTATCGCGGCAGCGCGCCGATGATCGGCGACATGCTGGGCAACCAGATCGGCGCCGGCGTCGGCTCGATTCCGGACTTCATCGAGAACCACAAGGCCGGCAAGCTCCGCGTGGTGGCCGTGATGGGCAATGCCCGCCAGGCCGCCGTGCCCGAGGCGCCGACCTTCGCCGAACTCGGGCTGGCCGGTTTCGAGGACGTGCCGTACTACGGCTTCTTCGCACCGGCCGGCACCCCGCAGGCGGCGATCGACCGCTTCTCGGGCGCGCTGCAGAAGGTCGTCGCCCTGCCGGACGTGCGCGACCAGCTTGCCAAACTGGGGCTGACGGTGGGCTTCATGCCGCAGCAGCAACTGGCCGACCGCGAGCGCGCCTATTCGCAGACCTGGGCCAAGCTGATCAGGAACCTCGGCTTCCAGCCGCAGTGAGGCTCGGGTCCGGGCCGCGCTACGCGGCTTCGCGGTAGAACGGCCCGCGCTGCAACGCCCGCGCCGGCAGCGGCGCGAGCGCCTGCGTGATCGCGCCGATGTGGTCCGGCGTGGTACCGCAGCAGCCGCCGACGATGTTGACCAGGCCCTCGGCCGCGAACTCGTGCAACAGCCGCGAGGTCACGTCGGGCGTCTCGTCGAAGCCGGTGTCGCTCATCGGATTGGGCAGCCCGGCGTTGGGATAGCAGCTGATGAACGTGTCCGGCGCCGCACGCGCCAGTTCCTGCAGGTACGGCCGCATGAGGGCCGCGCCCAGGGCGCAATTCAGGCCCACCGCCAGCGGCCGGGCGTGCCGCACGCTGTACCAGAACGCGGTCACGGTCTGGCCGCTCAGGATCCGGCCCGAGGCGTCGGTCACGGTGCCGCTGATGACGAGCGGCAGCCGCTCGCCCGACTGCTCGAAATATTCGTCGATCGCGAACAGCGCCGCCTTGGCGTTGAGGGTGTCGAAGATGGTCTCGATCAGCAACAGGTCGGCGCCACCTTGCACCAGCGCCTGCACCTGCTCGAAATACGCGGCCCGCAGCGCCTCGAAGTCGACGTTGCGCGCGCCGGGATCGTTGACGTCGGGGCTGATGCTGGCGGTCTTCGGCGTCGGGCCGAGCGCGCCGGCGACGAACCGGGGCTGGCCCGGCTTCGAGAACTTGTCGGCCGCCTCGCGGGCGATGCGCGCCGAGGCCAGGTTCATCTCGGCGGCCAGGTCGCCCAGGCCGTAATCGTCCTGGGCGATCCGGGTGGCGCCGAAGGTGTTGGTTTCGATGATGTCCGCGCCCGCGGCCAGGTAGGCCTCGTGGATGTCGCGGATCACGTCGGGCCGCGTCAGGCTCAGCAGTTCGCCGTTGTTCTTCACGTCCTTCGAATGGTCGCGGAACCGCTCGCCGCGGTAATCGGCTTCGGTCAGGCGCAGCCGCTGGATCATGGTGCCCATGGCGCCGTCGAGGATGACGATGCGCTGCTCCAGCAAGGCGGGGAGCTGCTGGCCACGGGTGTACACGAGCGGTTTCATCCCCACGATTGTAGGGAGCACCGTTTTTCCCTCGACAATACCGGCCATCTTGCTGGCTCCCGCCGCGGCCGCCGCCGCCATCCTCCACGACGTTTTCGGCTACGACCGCTTCCGCGGCCCGCAGGCGGCCATCGTCGACCATGTCATCGCCGGCGGCGATGCTCTGGTGCTGATGCCCACCGGCGGCGGCAAGTCGCTGTGCTACCAGATTCCGGCCATTGCGCGCCAGCGGGCCGGCGAGGGCGTGACCGTCGTCGTGTCCCCACTGATCGCGCTGATGCACGACCAGGTCGGCGCGTTGCACGAGGCCGGCGTCGAAGCCGAGTTCCTCAATTCGACGCTCAGCGGCGAGCAGGCGAATGCCGTCGAGCGGCGGCTGGCGCGCGGCGAGATCACGCTGCTGTACGCGGCGCCCGAACGCGTCACGACGCCGCGCTTCCTGGCGCTGCTGGACGCGCTGCACGAGCGCGGACAGCTCGGCCTCTTCGCCATCGACGAAGCGCATTGCGTCAGCCAGTGGGGACACGACTTCCGGCCGGAGTACCGGGCGCTGGCGATCCTGCACGAGCGCTTTGCGTCGGTGCCGCGGATCGCGCTCACCGCCACGGCCGACGCGATCACGCGCGCCGACATCGTCGAGCGCCTGCAATTGCAGCAAGCGCGCCAGTTCGTCAGCAGCTTCGACCGGCCGAACATCTCCTATGCGATCGTCGAGAAGAAGGAGCCGGCCGCGCAATTGCTGCGCTTCATCGAGTCGGAGCACGCGGGCGAGGCCGGCATCGTCTACTGCCAGTCGCGCAAGCGCGTCGAGGAGATCGCGCAGCTGCTGCAGGGCCAGGGCGTCCAGGCGCTACCCTACCACGCCGGACTGGACGTGGCGGTGCGGCAGGCCAACCAGGACCGCTTCCTGCGCGAGGACGGGATCGTCATGGTCGCCACCATCGCGTTCGGCATGGGCATCGACAAGCCGGACGTGCGCTTCGTCGCCCACCTCGACCTGCCGAAGAACATCGAAGGCTATTACCAGGAGACCGGGCGCGCCGGCCGCGACGGCCTGCCGGCCCAGGCCTGGATGGCGTACGGCCTGCAGGACGTGGTGAACCAGCGGCGGATGATCGACGAGAGCCCGGCCGGCGACGACTTCAAGCAGGTGATGCGCGGCAAGCTCGACGCGCTGCTGGCGCTGGCCGAGGCCACCGATTGCCGGCGCGTGCGACTGCTCGCGTACTTCGGGGAGGTACTCGGAGAGGGTCCGCCCGCCGCCGGGCCGCCCCAAGGCGGGCGGGGCCCCCTCGGGGGGCAGGGAGGCCCTCCAGGGCCGACCGTGGGGGCCACATGCGGCAATTGCGACAACTGCGTGCAGCCGCCGGCGGTGTGGGACGGCACGGAGGCCGCGCGCAAACTGCTGTCGACCATCTACCGCGTGCAGCAGGCCAGCGGCATCGCCTTCGGCGCCGGGCACGTGATGGACATCCTGCGCGGCAAGCAGACCGAGAAGGTGGCGCAGTTCGGCCACGAGCGCCTGAGCACCTTCGGCATCGGCGCGGAATACAGCGAGGCGCAGTTGCGCGGCGTGTTGCGCCAGTTGATCGCCACGGGCGCGCTGGCCGTCGATGCGCAGGCCTACAACACGCTGCAGCTGACCGACGCATCGCGCGCCGTCCTGCGCGGCGAAACCGCCGTGCTGCTGCGCGAGTCGGTGTCGCAACCGGCCGCCCGGCGCCGTCGCGGCGGCGGCCGCACGGCGCCGGCAGCGGCGGCCGCCGGGCTCACGGCGCGCGGGCTGGCCCGCTTCGACGCGCTCAAGAGCTGGCGAGCGCAGGTCGCGCGCGAACACAACCTGCCGGCTTACGTGATCTTCCACGATGCCACGCTGGCGGCCATCGCGGCGCTCGCGCCGGCCGCCCTGGACGAGCTGCGCACGGTCAGCGGCATCGGCGAGCGCAAGCTGCACGCTTATGGCGCCGACGTGCTGCGGGTGGTGGCCGACGCCTGACCAGCCGGGGTGCGCGCCGACAGCCAGAGTCGCCGCTTTTCTACAGCGGCACCGCCACCGCACGGTCATGATCGCCGGCGCTCGCCGTGCGGACCACGGCCAGGGAGCTCTCATGGTTCAGTCGCCGCGCCCCGCCACGCCCGCGCCATCCAGGTGGCCTCTCTTCGCCTGCGCCGCCGTGGCGCTGGCGCTGGTGGGCTGCGCGGCCCCGTCGGCGCCGCCCGGCCCTGCGCCGCAGGCTCAGCCGCAGCCGCCACCGAAGGCGGCGGCCCCCACGGACCGGCCGGCCCCCGCGACCCGCGGGGGCCGCAAGCAGGTCGGCAAGGCCTCCATCTACGCGCGCAAGTTCGACGGCCGGACCATGGCCGACGGCTCGCCGATGTCGCTGCTGGACGACAACGCCGCCAGCAAGACGCTCCCGCTCGGCTCAAGGGCCCGGGTGAAGAACCTGGAGACTGGCAAGAGCGCGGTCGTCACGATCCAGGATCGCGGGCCGTTCGTGCCGGGGCGGATCATCGACCTGTCGCCCGCGACGGCGGCACTGATCGGACTCACCAGCAAGGACGGGCTGGCCGACGTGGAGGTGACGCCGCTGCCGGCGGCGCGGCCCGGCGATGCCGACGGCGAGAAGTAGCCGCGATCAGCGCGCGCCGCGCTCGATCAGGAACGGCGCGAACTTCTTGTCGGTACCGAGGATGTGGTTGTTGAGCCAGTCGCAAAGGAACTTGAGCGTGGCCAGCGTGACCTTGGCCTCGCCGGCCCGATGCTTGAGCACCAGGGCCTTGGCCTGCTCCGCCAGTTTTGCGTGCTCGGCGCGATGGGCCGCCTCGTCCTGGTAGCCGTACTGCCGCAGCAGCTTTTCCTCGGTGTCGAAGTGGTAGACGGTGTAGTCGACGACGCCGGTCAGCACCTTGTCGATGACCTCCTGCCCGTGACCGTCCTGCATCGCGTCGTAGAGATCGTTGAAGAGCGCGAACAGCTTCTGGTGCTGCCGGTCGATCTCCGCGATGTGCAACGTGTACTTGTCGTCCCAGGTGAACAGGCTCATGGCATCCCTCCTCGAGGAGGGAGAACATACCGGTTCGTTGCCGCCGGGGATTTGTGCCAGCGCAAGAACTGGCGCGGCGAGGAGTCCGGGCGGTAGAGAGACGGGCACCGCGTTGGGCCTGCAAGCCCAGGCTCCTAGGGCAGGAACCCGATGTTGCGGACCTCCCGCACCTCGGGCTTGATGCGGTGCTCGGCTTCCAGCTGCTCCAGGAACTCGTCGGGGCCGAACTGCGCCGCCAGGATGTCCACCTGGCGCTTGACGGCGGCGAAGTCGCCCGGGCACAGCTGGTCCAGGCGCGCCAGCCGGCCGCGGGCCTGCGCGGTGAGCCCGGACGCGTCGCCGCCGAGCGCTTCGGTCACGAACATCTTCTCGCGCTGGGCCGCCGTGAGCGGGTTGAACCGGATCTTGAACGTGAAGCGGCGCAAGGCGGCCTGGTCGATGCGGTCTAGCAGGTTGGTCGTGCACACGAAGATGCCGCGGAAGCGCTCCATGCCCTGCAGCATCTCGTTGACCTCGGTCACCTCGTAAGTGCGCTGCGCGCCGCGCCGGTCCTGCAGGAAGCTGTCCGCCTCGTCGAGCAGCAGCACCGCCTTCTCGTTCTCCGCCTCGCGGAACATCGCGGCCATGTTCTGCTCGGTCTCGCCGACGAACTTGCTCATGAGGTCGCTCGCCTGCTTCACCAGCAGCGGCTGGTCGAGGGTGCGGGCGATGTGCTCGGCCAGCGCGGTCTTGCCGGTGCCCGGGGCGCCGTAGAAGCACAACGTGCCGTGCCCGCGTGCCTTGAGCGCCTCCACGATGCGCCCGATCTCGAAGCGGCTCTCGACGTTGAGCATCTCGAGGTCGTAGGTGGTGACGGCCGGCCGCACGCCGCTGCCGTGGGGCCGGTTACCGAGCGCCTGGTCCGAGTTGCGCAACTGGCGTTCGATCAGCGCTTCGACCGATTCGCCGCCGGCGCTGGCCAGCCCGGCGAACCGCACCGCGGTGCGGATCTGCGCCGGCGTCAGGCCCTTGCGCTCGGTGAGCCTGGCCACGAAGCCCTCCGAGACCGGCACGCCGTCCAGCGTCCTGCGCACCAGCCCCTCGCGCGCGCCGGGCGGCGGCGACTTCAGCTCCAGGTGGTAGGCGAAGCGGCGCCGGAAGGCGGGGTCGATCTGCTCGATGCGGTTGGTGACCCAGATCGTCGGCACCGGGTTCGACTCCAGGATCTGGTTGACCCACGCCTTGCCGCTCACGCTGCCCTGCGGCGGCGCCACCACCTGCTCCGCACGCGCCATCAGCTGCGCCGCTTCGCTCGAGATCGGCGGGAAGACGTCCTCCACCTCGTCGAACAGGAGCGCCGCCTGCGCGCTGCCCTTGAGGAACACCTGGGCGATCTGCAGCGAGCGGTAGCGATCCCGCCCGCTCAGCGAATTGCCGTCGCGGTCGGCGTATTCGACCTCGAACAGCTCCAGGCCGGCGGCCTGCGCCACCACCTTGGCCAGCTCGGTCTTGCCGGTGCCGGGCGGGCCGTACAGCAGCACGTTGACGCCCGCCTCCTTGCGCATCACGGCGTTGCGCAGCAGCGCCGACAGCACCTGGGCATCCTCCTGCACGAACGCGAAGTCGGCGAGGCCCAGGCCGCTCTTGGCGCAGGGGCGGGTGAAGACCGCCATCAGCTCGCTGCGGTCGCGGTATTCGCGCATCAGCACCGGCGGCAGCTTCTCGCTGACCTTCATCAGGTCGGCCAGGTCGGTGATGTTGTGTTCGGAGATCAGGTTCTCGACCAGGCCGATGCGCTCCAGCCGCGATCCCGCCCGCAGCGCTTCGCCGACTTCGGCGGCGTTCACGCCGGCCAGGTCGGCGATCGCCGCGTACGCTTCGGGCGCGTTGTTGACCTTGAACTCCACCAGCAGGCTGCGCAGGTCGCGCTGGTAGCGGGCCAGCGTGCCGTACAGCAGCAGGGCGCGCTCGGCCTTGTTCAGCTGCAGGAGGCCCGAGAGCGCGTCGATGTTCTTCTCGACCAGCGTCGACTGCTTCTTGAGCGCCTGCGTCAGCCAGTCGCCGGTGACGGTGAGCACCGAGAGCAGGTCGCGCGGCTGGTCCTTGGCGTATTCGTCCAGGTAGAAGAAGAGCGTGCCTTCCTCGTAAGGCCCGCGCCAGAGCCCGTGCCGCCCGAGGAACTCGCGCGTGGAAAGCTGTTCGTGGCCGCGCCAGAACTCGTTGTCCTTGCAGCGGCGGCCCAGGAACTCGCGCAGCCGCGCCAGCGCCGGCGCCGGCCACACCAGGTGCCGCCCCGCCAGCGACAGCAGGCCGTTCAGGTCGCGGCGCACGTTGAACTTGCTGCCCTGCTTGGCCGCCAGCGTCAGCACGAAGTGCGAGCACATGAGGTCCAGCACCGGCGCCTCCTTGAGGCCCGGCGAGGGAAGCAGTTGCGCGTCGATGGAACGCTTGACCATTGGTTCGGGTTCCGGGTCCGGCACGACGCCCGGCGGTGCAGACGATAACGCGACTTCCGGGTCCGTGGAAGATGCCCGCTGTCGCGATCATCCAACTGTCGGGCCTTTCCAGTGGACAATTCCGTCCATGATCCAGATCGCCGACATCCGCGCCGCCGCGGACCGTCTCCAGGGGCAGGTGCTCGAGACCCCGTGCGTGGAGTCGCGCACCATCTCGCAGCTGCTGGGCGCCCAGGTCTTCCTGAAGTTCGAGAACCTGCAGTTCACCGCCTCCTTCAAGGAGCGCGGCGCCTGCAACAAGCTCGCGCAGCTGTCGTCCGACGAACGGCGGCGCGGCGTGATCGCGATGAGCGCCGGCAACCACGCGCAGGGCGTCGCCTACCATGCCCAGCGGCTCGGGCTGCGGGCCGTGATCGTGATGCCCTGCTTCACGCCGGGCGTGAAGATCGAGCGCACCCGCAGCTTCGGCGCCGAGATCGTGCTCTACGGTGACACGCTCGACGAGGCGCGCAACCACGCCCTCAAGCTGGGCCAGGAGCAGCAGCTGGTGTTCGTCCATCCCTATGACGACGAGGCGATCGTCGCCGGACAGGGCACCGTCGGGCTGGAGATGCTGGCGGCGGTGCCGACGCTGGACACCCTCGTCGTGGCGGTCGGCGGCGGCGGGCTGATCTCGGGGATCGCGGTGGCGGCCAAGGCGCTGAAGCCGCAGATCGAGGTGATCGGCGTGCAGACGCTGCGCTTTCCCAACATGTTCAACGCCATCAAGCATGCCGCCCTGCCCCAGGGCGGCAGCACGATCGCCGAGGGCATCGCCGTGGGCACGCCCGGCAAGGTGACGCAGGAGATCGTCGCGACGCATGTCGACGACATGGTGCTGGTCGACGAAGGCGACATCGAGCAGGCACTGGTGATGCTGCTGGAGATCGAGAAGACGCTGGTCGAAGGCGCCGGCGCCGCCCCGCTGGCGGCCATGCTCAAGGATCCGGGGCGCTTTCGCGGGCGGCAGGTCGGCCTGGTGCTCGGCGGCGGCAACATCGACCCGATGCTGCTGGCCGCGATCATCGAGCGCGGCCTGGTGCGCGGCGGGCGTCTCGCGCGCATCCGCGTCAACGCGCGCGACGTGCCGGGCTCGCTGGCGCGGATCACGGCGCTGGTGAGCGACGCCGGAGCCAACATCAACGAGGTGCACCACCAGCGCGCCTTCACGCTGCTGGCGGCCCAGAACGTCGAAATCGAGCTGGTGCTGCAGACCCGCGGGCCGGACCACATCCGCGCGGTGCTGGAGGCGCTGCAGCAGGGGGGCTTTCCCGCCATCGCGCAGTAGCACCCGGCGCGGGCTAGAATCGCGCGTTTCGCACCGCCACCGAGGAGAGCATGTCCACCACCCACGCGCCCGAGAGCCACGCCGCCGAGCACGAAGAGCACGATCCGGTCGAGAACATCGTGCACGCGATCCCGATCGTGCTGCCGGTGATGGGTGGGCTGCTGATGTTCCTGCTGGCGTTCATCGCCGTCTACGTCGGCTAGGCCGCCCCGGCTTCCCGGGCCTGCCGCACCGGCATGATGTGGATCGCCTCCGGGGCGATCCGCAGCCAGAGCGAGCCCCCGGGGCCGGCCCCCAGTGACCGCAACTGGGCCGTCGCCGGATTGAGCGTCACCTGCTCCCCCGGCAGCTCCCGCGGCCGCAGGCTGCACAGGCTGGTTTCGCCCAGCACCAGCTGCTCCGCGATGTCGCAGCGCACGGCATTCTCCTGGCCCGCTGCGTCCGCGAGCAGGTCGGCCCCCTCCCCCGCGAACACCCAGGTCACCGAAGCCCCGTCCGGAATCCGGTTCTTGTCGAGCACGCGCAGCCGTACTTCGCCGCGTTCGCCCCAGGCGAGGTGGCCCCAGCCCGGCTCCTGCTTGTGGAAGCGGCCGCTGAAGTGGTTCTGGATCCCCACCAGCTCCGCCACCCTGGCGTTGCGGGGGCTGGCGAACACCCGGGCCGGCGGTCCGGACTGAAGCGTCTCGCCGGCGTCGACGATCACCACCCGGTCGGCCAGCCGCCGCGCCTCGGCCAGGTCGTGGGTCACCAGGACCATCGGCGTCGAAAGGGTCTGCCGCAACGCCGCCAGCTCGTGATACAGGCGCTGCCGCGCCGGGGCGTCGACCGCGGAGAACGGCTCGTCGAGCAGCAGGACCTTGGGCTCGCCGGCCAGGGCGCGGGCCAGGGCGACGCGCTGCTGCTGGCCGCCCGAGAGCTGGCTCGGCCGGCGCTGCTCCAGCCCGTCCAGCCCGAGCCGGCGGAACAGGTCGGCGCAGTCCTGGGCCGCCGGGCGGCGGCAGGCGATGCGGACGTTCTCCAGCGCCGTCAGGTGGGGGAACAGCGCGTAGTGCTGGAACACCAGCCCGGCGCGCCGCTGCTGGGGCGGCCGGTCGATCGCGCGCCCGCTGTCGAACCACGCGTCGTCGCCGACGGCGATGCGTCCGCGCAGCGTGCGGCTCTTCAGCAGGCCCGCCACGGCGCGCAGGAGGCTTGTCTTCCCGCTGCCGGACGGGCCGACCAGCGCCACCAGTTCGCCGGCCGCGCAGTCGAAGCTCGCCTTCAGCCGCATCGGACTGGTGTTCTCGAGCGTGGCCTCGAGTTTCGCCACTAGCGCTCCTGCAGCGGCCGGCGGCGGTCGGCGGCGAACACCAGTGCCACGGCCACCAGCGAGGAGGCCACCAGCGCCAGCGCCATGACGTGGGCCGCCGCCAGGTCGAAGGCCTGGACCCGGTCGTAGATGGCGATGCTGAGGGTCCGCGTCTGCCCCGGGATGCTGCCCCCGACCATCAGGACGACGCCGAATTCGCCCAGGGTGTGGGCCGCCGTCAGCGCGATGCCAGACACCAGGCCGGGCCAGGCCAGCGGCAGCTCGATGCGGACGAAGGTGCGCCAGCGGCCCAGGCCGCAGACCCACGCGGCCTCGCGCAGCGACTGCGGAATCGCGGCGAACGCGCGCTGGATCGGCTGCACCATGAAAGGCAGGTTCACGAGCACGCTCGCCAGCAGCAGCCCTTCGAAGCTGAACACCAGTTGCAGGTCCAGGTGACGCGCCGCCCAGGCACCCAGCCAGGAACCATGCCCGAGCGCCACCAGCAGGTAGAAGCCGATCACCGTGGGCGGCAGCAGCAGCGGCAGCATGAGAAGCGCTTCGGCCAGCGGCTTGCCGCGCCAGCGGGTGAGGGCCAGCCAGCGCGCCAGGGCGATGCCCGGCGGCAGCAGCAGCACCGCTGTCAGCCCCGCCAGCAGCAGGGAAACGCGCGCGGCTTGCCAGTCCATGCCCGGATTGTGACCGAGCCGTCAGGCGGCACCGAACCCATGCCGCTGGAGCGCCGCGCGTGCCGTGTCACCCTGGAGGAACTGGTGAAACCCGGCCGCTTCCGGCGCGGCGCCCCGCAGCAGCACCATGCGCTGCCGCATCGGCGCGTGCAGGTCCGCCGGCAGGACCATCGAGCGCGTGACGCCCGCCACGGCCGGTGCCAGCGCGAGCGACGAGCCCGTGATGCCGGCCTGCGCGGCCCCGCTGGTGACGTACTGGGTGGCCTGGGCAACGTTCTCGCCCAGCACCAGCTTCGCGCGCACGATCGGCCACAGCCCGAGCCGCTCCAGCGCCTGTTGCGCCGCGCGGCCGTACGGCGCGTGCCCGGGGTTGGCGATGGCGAAGGCGCGCATGGCGGGCAGCGCGGCCCGCAGCGAGGCCAGCCCGGGCTCGAGGGCGACGGCGGACGACTTCGGCACGATCAGGGCGACCCGTCCGAGCGCGTACACGACCCCCCGGCCCTGGGTCAGCCCCGCGTCCGCCAGCTGGAACACGTAGCCTTCGTCGGCCGACAGGTAGAGGTCGACCGGCAGGCCATGCCGGATCTGCTGCGCGAACTGTCCCGAGGAGCCGAACGTGACCTGGACCGGCACTCCGGTTTGCTCGCGGTAGCGCGCGGCCAGCTCGTCCATCACGAATTTCAGGTCGCTGGCGGCGGCCACGCGCACCGGCCCGGCCGGCCGCTGGCCCATGGCCCGGGCCGCGCCGAAAGCCAGCAAGGCGGCCGCGGCGGTCCGTCGCGTGACCTTCTCCGGGACACTGCAGTTGATATTCAGTCGCATAAAGTCATGCATCTTTTGCATCACGCACCGGCTGTGGCACCTGACAGAATTTGCGTTCAGCCGACCGGAGGCGCGTGAACCCCGCGAACTTCCGGTTGTCGAGCGCCTCGACCCGACCGTCCGAACGGCTGAGCAAAGCCCGATTTCCAAAAGGCCGCTCATGCCCCGAGCTCCTTTTGGAAATCGTTTTTTCACTTCCAGGAGCTTTGATGAACTCTCCCGCCATGCAGGGGTTGAATTTGAACACCCCGGCGTATGTCAAGAATGCCCGCCTGATCGCCTGGGTCGCCGACATGGCGGCGTTGTGCGAGCCGGACGCCATCTACTGGTGCGACGGCAGCCGCGAGGAGTACGACCGGCTGTGCGAGCAGCTGGTGGCCGCCGGCACGATGCGCAAGCTCGATCCGGTCAGGCGTCCCAACTCCTACATCGCCTGGTCCGACCCCAGCGACGTGGCCCGCGTCGAGGACCGCACCTTCATCTGCTCGCAGCGCAAGGAGGACGCCGGCCCGACCAACAACTGGGTCGCGCCCGCCGAGATGCGCGCCACGCTGCAGCCCCTGTTCCGCGGCTGCATGCGCGGCCGCACCATGTACGTCGTGCCGTTCTCCATGGGCCCGCTCGGTTCGCCGATCGCGCACATCGGCGTGGAGCTGTCCGACAGCCCGTACGTCGCGGTGAGCATGAAGATCATGACCCGGATGGGCAAGGCCGTGTACGACGTGCTCGGGGTCGAGGGCCAGTTCGTGCCGTGCGTGCACACCGTCGGGGCGCCGCTGGAGCCCGGCCAGCAGGACGTCGCGTGGCCGTGCAACAAGACCAAGTACATCGTCCACTACCCGGAGACGCGCGAGATCTGGTCGTACGGCTCCGGCTACGGCGGCAACGCCCTGCTGGGCAAGAAGTGCTTCGCGCTGCGCATCGCCTCGAACATGGGTCGCGACCAGGGCTGGCTCGCTGAACACATGTTGATCCTGGGCGTGACCAGCCCCCAGGGCAGGAAGTACCACGTGGCGGCGGCGTTCCCGTCGGCCTGCGGCAAGACCAATTTCGCGATGCTGGTGCCGCCCAGGGGCTTCGAAGGCTGGAAGGTGACGACGATCGGCGACGACATCGCCTGGATCAAGCCGCATGCCGACGGCCGGCTGTACGCGATCAACCCCGAGGCCGGCTACTTCGGCGTCGCGCCCGGCACCAACATGGAGACCAACCCCAGCTGCATGCGCATGCTGGAGCGGGACGTGATCTTCACCAACGTGGCCCTGACCGACGACGGCGACGTCTGGTGGGAAGGCATGGGTCCCGCGCCCGCCCACGCGCTCGACTGGCAGCGCAAGGAGTGGACGCCGCAGATCGCGAAGGAGACCGGCGCCAAGGCGGCCCACCCGAACGCGCGCTTCACCGTCGCCGCGACCAACAACCCGGTGCTCGACCCGCAGTGGGACGACACCGAAGGGGTGCCGATCGACGCCTTCGTCTTCGGCGGCCGCCGCTCGACCACGGTGCCGCTGGTCACCGAGGCCCGCGACTGGGTCGAAGGCGTGTACATGGCCGCCACGATGGGCTCGGAGACGACGGCCGCCGCCACCGGCCAGCAAGGCGTCGTGCGCCGCGATCCGTTCGCGATGCTGCCCTTCATCGGCTACAACATGTCGGACTACTTCCAGCACTGGCTGGACCTGGGCCGCGACCTGGCCGCCGCCGGCACGAAGCTGCCGAAGATCTTCACGACCAACTGGTTCCGCAAGGGCGAGGACGGCAAGTTCGTCTGGCCCGGCTACGGCGAGAACATGCGGGTCCTCAAGTGGATGATCGAGCGGATCGAAGGCAAGGCCGGCGGACATGAACATGTCTTCGGCGTCAGCCCGTCGTACGAGGACCTCGACTGGACCGGCCTCGCGTTCAGCCAGGAGCAGTTCCGCACCGTGACCAGCATCGACAAGGCGGCGTGGCAGAAGGAGCTGCAGCTGCACGCCGAGCTGTTCCAGCAGCTCCAGTATCACCTGCCCGCCGAGCTGCGCGAGACCAAGGCAAGGATCGAGAAGCGACTGGCGGCCTGAGTTCCGCGGTCCAAACAGAAATGCCACCCGCGGGTGGCATTTTTTTCCTGGAGCCGGCGCCTCAGGCGCCGCTGCGCTGCTGCGCGACGAGCCGCGCGCGCCGCAGGCCGGCTTCCCGGCGCTTTTGCGCCCGCTGCATCGCGATGCGGTACGACCACGCATCGAGCTTCGCGAGCAGCGGCGCCGGCAGGCGCCGCAGAACAAGGGTCAGCCAGGTGGTGCGGGCGACGACAGCCATGGTGCTTGTTCCCCGTGCCTCAGTCGCCGAAATAGGCCTTGACGCCTTCCGCCCGGGTCATCGCGCAAGTGAGGTCCTGCATCACGCGCGGGTCGGACTGGGCGATCTGCCACATGGCCCGGTCTTCCGCGGCCTGGCGGCGGGCGGCGTTCCAGCGCTTGAAGCCGGAGCGCAGGTTGGCGGTCATGTCCCTGGCGGGCGTCGCCAGCATCGCGATCGACGCGAAGGCGATCACCCACATGGCGATCCAGGCGGCCAGCAGGTGGCCTTCGGTCCAGGTCTCGACGACCTGGTTGGCGACCACCAGCAGCGCGGCGACGATCGCGGCCAGCAGCAGGGTCGCGCCGCTGCGGGTGGCATCCTTCACCAGGTGGCGGATGTTCTTGCCCGCGCGCTCCAGACGGATGACGCCGGGGTGTTCGGTCGGATGCTGGACGTGGGCGAAGCTGGTCATGATGTTGTATCCCTCTCGGTCTGTCGGCGGTATTGCCTGATGCCGTGGCCTGATATTAGGGTTTCCCCCGATATTTGCCAACTTTAGATTCATGATGACAATCATTCATGACGATGATGAAAAACAGTCCGAACTTCCGGACCCTCGACCTGAACCTGCTGCGGGTGTTCGACCAGGTCATGTCGGAGCGCAACCTCACGCGCGCCGCGCAGAACCTGGCGATGACGCAGCCCGCCGTCAGCAACGCCCTCAATCGCCTGCGCGAATCCGTGGGCGACAAACTGGTCGTGCGCAGCGGCTACGGGGTGGAGCCCACGCCCAAGGCGCTCGCGGTGTGGCCGGCGATCGCCGATGCGCTGCGCCAGATCGAGAGCTCGCTCTCGCCCGGCGAATTCGTGCCGGCGCAGGCCAACCGCACCTTCATCCTGGCGATGGCGGATGCCACGGCGGCCGAGCTGATGCCGGGGCTGGTCGAGATCACCATGCGCGATGCGCCCGGCGTCTCGCTGCGGGTGCTGCCGCTGTCCACGCGCGATCCGCGCCGGCTGCTCGACGAGGGCGAAATGGACCTGGCGGTCGGCTTCTTTCCGACGGTGCTGGCGGAACTGACCGGCCAGGAGCAGGCGGGGCGGCTGCCGGCGTTCGATCACCAGCGCCTGTTCGGGGGCGAGTACGTGTGCGTGATGCGCAACGGGCACCCGCTCGCAGAGGTGCCGCTGACGATCGAGCGCTATTGCGAGGCGCACCACCTGCGGGTGAGCTTCACGGGGCGGCCGTTCGGCTTCGTCGACGAGGCGCTGGCCGCACTCGGCCGGCAACGGCACGTGGTGCTCACCGTCAACCAGTTCTTCACCGCGGGGCGCGCGGTCGCCACCTCGGACCTGATCACGGTGCTGCCGCGCCACTTCATCAGCGTGACCGGGATGGAGCACGACTTCACCTTGCGCGAACTGCCCTTCAGCCTGCCCCCGGTGCTGGTGCACTCCCTGTGGCACCGGCGGCAGAGCCAGCGGGGGGATCACGCGTGGCTGCGCGCGGCCGTGCTGGCCGCGACCGGCAAGGCCTTCGAGGGCCGGGAATGAGCGGCGGCCCGCGGCGTGGCGCGCACTGCCCCGCAACCGGCCGGCACAATGGTGCCGGATGAAAGTCCAGCTGCTGTCGGACCTCCACCTCGAAGTCCACCCGCACTTCCAGCCGCGGCCGGCGCCCGACGCCGACCTGCTCGTGCTGGCGGGCGACATCGGGTCCTACCAGGCGGGCAGCCTGCTGGCCGGCGACGACTTCGGCCTGGAGCGGTTTTCGCCGCGCGCCGGCTGGCCGGTCCCGGTGCTGTACGTGCCGGGCAACCACGAGTACGACAACCTCGACTTCGATGCGGCGCACGACCGGCTGCGCACGACCTGCGAACGGCTCGGCATCACCTGGCTCGAGCGCGAGGTCGTTGTGCTGGAAGGGGTGCGCTTCATCGGGACGACCTTGTGGGCCGACTTCGACGCGCTGCTGACCGACAGCGACCGCAGCGGCGGCCTGGCGACGGTGCTCAAGCGCCGCGAAAAGGCGTTCCGCGCCGCCAACTTCTATCTGCAGAAGACCGGAACGACGCGGCACGGGCAGCCCTGGCTGGCGCCGGGCTGGCGCGAACAGGCCCTGGCCTGCATCGAATGGCTGCGGCAGGCGCTGGCGACGCCGTTCGACGGCAGCACCGTCGTGGTCACGCATTTCGCGCCCAGCCTGCGCAGCGCCGACCCGCGCTACGGGCTGGTGCCGGGCACCGCCGGGTTCTGCAATTCGCTTGACGACCTGCTCGGCCAGGCGCAACTGTGGCTGCACGGGCACCTGCACCACCAGCAGGATTACGTCGCGCAAGGTTGCCGCGTCGTGGCCAACACGCTCGGCTACGGGGCCAAGGGCGAACAGGAGGGTTTTCGCGAACGGCTGGTGCTCGACGTGGCCCCGACACGGCGCCGTCCGACGATCGCTGCCGGGCCGTTGTGCTAGTGTCCTGCCGGCCCACCGAATCCCGAGGGAGAACCGCATGAAGATCCTGCTTGCCGTCGACGGCAGCGACTACACGGGCAAGATGCTCGACTACGTCACCCGCCAGCCGCTGTTCGACCAGCAGCACGACTACACCCTGTTCAACGCGCAACCGCCGCTGCCGCCGCACGCCGCCTCGGCGGTCGGCGCCGGCGCCACGCGCGACTACCACCAAGACGAAGCGCGCAAGGTGCTGGAACCGGCGCTCGCCCGCCTGCGCGACGGCGGCTATCACGCCGCCACCGAATGGCGCACCGGCTCGGCCGGCGAGACGATCGCGCGCTTCGCCGCCGACGGCGGCTACGACCTGGTGGTGATGGGCACGCATGGCTACGGCGCCCTCGGGCGCCTGATCATGGGCTCGGTCGCGACGCAGGTGCTCGCGAACGGGACGGTGCCGGTTCTGCTCATCCCTTGAGCGCCCGTCGCGTCGTGCACTTACCGGCGCGTACACCTCGCACGCGGTCTTTACATTTGTGACGTCTCGTCGCCGTATGCCTGTGCAAGACTGCACGCAGGACACGGAGGTGGGACATGTGGCAGACACTCTGGACTCCGACGCTCGCCTGGCTCGCCGCCGCCACGGGCGCCCTCATCCTGGCTGGCGTGGCGCCTTCCGAAACCAGCATGATGGGACGGCTGCCGAGCCGGGCCGTGCAGCGCCTCGGGCCGCCGGCGGGCGTGCCGTCCGACCGCGTGCTGGCGCTGGTCGGCTTCGACCGCAGCCACCGCGGCGAGATCAACAGCTGGATCGACGGGCTGCGGCTGCACGAGGATCGCTCGATTCCGTGGGTGAAGATGCCGGTCCTCGACGATCCCGGCGACGAGGGGGCCCGGCAGGCCATGGAGGGCCGGATCCGCGCCACGCATGACCTGCCGGCGCAGCGCCTGGTACCGGTGTTCACCGACCGCGACCAGTTCATCCGCGCGGCGGGCCTCTCCGGCGGCGATCACGCGTCCGTGCTGGTGCTTGACCGCAACGGGCAGGTGCTCGCCCGCGCCGAAGGCCAGTTCGATTCCGCGCGCGCCACTGCCATCCGCGAAACGCTGCTCGTGCCGTCACCGCCGCAACCGACCCTGGGCGCGGGCCGGTAAGCACGGCGCCGCTGCAGCGACCGGGAGCGCCGGCGAGGGGTGGCGCCGGCGGCGGGCCGGTCTCTGCGTTTCGGGCCATACTCCATGAAATTTCATGCAACCCGCCCGATGAGCTCCTCCCGCCAGGCCCAGCCACCGAGCTTTTCCACCCGCGAATTCCGCGCGGCCTTGGGAATGTTCGCGACCGGCGTCACGATCGTCACGGCGCGCACCGCGCAGGACCAGGTGATCGGGCTGACCGCCAACTCGTTCAACTCGGTGTCGCTGGATCCGCCGCTGGTGCTGTGGAGCCTCGCGCAGGCGGCGGCCTCGCTGCCGGCCTTTCGCGCCGGCTCGCATTACGCGATCAACGTGCTCGCGGCCGACCAGAAGCTGCTCGCCGAACGTTTCGCCGCGAAGGGCGCCGACCGCTGGGCCGGCGTGGAGTTCACCGAAGGCGCCTGCGGCGCGCCGCTGCTGGCCGGGTCGGCCGCCACGTTCGAGTGCTTCAACCGCAGCCGCTACGAGGAAGGCGACCACGTGATCTTCGTCGGCGAGGTGGAGCGCTGCACCTGGCGGCCCGGCGCGTCGCCGCTGCTGTTCCACGGGGGCCGCTTCTACACGGAGCACCCGCTGTGAGCGCCGGCCAGCGCAGCATGGAGTACCTGCTCGGGCAGGCGACCCACGCGCTCTACCAGGGGTTCGACGCCCACGTGCGTGCCGCCGGACTCAGCTCCATCGAGTGGCGCGTGCTCTCGCGGCTGCAGGGCGGCGACGCGCTGACGGTGAGCCAGCTCGCGCACGAGGTGCTCGCGAAGCAGCCGACGGTGACCAAGCTGGTGCAGCGCATGAGCGAACACGGGTGGCTGGCGCTGCAGGCCGACGCGGCCGACCAGCGGTGCACGCTGGTGCGGGCCACCACCGCCGGCCGCCGCCTGGTGGGCCCGCTGGTCGAGCGCGCCCGCGCGCACGAGGCCGACATGTTGCGCACCCTGGCGGCCACCGAAAAGGCGGCGCTCAAGCGCCTCCTCGCGAAACTGGCCGACCGCGGGGCCTGACCCGTCCGGGCCGGCGCGAGCCGGACGCTACCATCGCGCGTATGCGCCCCCGCAAGGACCACTTGGACACGCTGGCCGTGTCGCTGCTGCTCGCCTCCTGCCTGTTCTGGGGCGTCCAGCAGGTCCTGATCAAGGCCACGGTCGCCGAGGTGCCGCCCTTGTGGCAGGCGACGCTGCGCTTTGCCGGCGCCACGGCGCTGCTGTGGGCGTGGTGCGCCGCGCGCGGGGTGCGGCTCTTCGAGCGTGACGGCAGCCTGCCCGCGGGCCTGCTGGCGGGCGCGCTCTTCGCCGGCGAGTTCGCCTGCATCTACCTGGGCCTGCGCGACACGACGGCGTCGCGCCTGACGGTGTTCCTCTACACATCGCCATTCGTCGTCGCGCTGCTGCTGCCGCGACTGGTGCCGTCGGAGCGGCTGCGGCCGGTTCAGTGGGTGGGCCTGTCCGTCGCCTTCGCCGCGGTGGCGTTCGCGTTCAGCGAGGGCTTCCGCGGCGAGACCAGCTCCCGCCAGTTGCGCGGCGATGCGCTGGCGCTCGCCGCGGGCGTGCTGTGGGGACTCACGACGCTGGTGATCCGGGCCAGTTCGCTGTCGCGCACGAGCGCCGAGAAGACGCTGTTCTACCAGGTGGCGGTGACGGCGATCGCCGCGCCGCTGCTGTCGCTCGCGCTCGGCGAGACCTGGTCGCTGCGCTATTCCAGCTTCGCCTGGACGTCGCTGGCCCTGCAGACGGTGGTCGGCGCCTTCGCCAGCTACCTCGCGTGGATGTGGCTGCTGGGACATTACCCGGCCACCAGGATGTCGTCCTTCACCTTCCTCACGCCGGTGTTCGCGCTGGTGTTCGGCGTGGCGCTGCTGCACGAGCCGCTCACGGTGCAACTGGTGCTGGCGCTGGCCGGGGTGGCGGCCGGCATCGTGCTCGTCAACCGGAAGCCCGCCGCGCCGGCGGCCGCCGTGGTCAGCCCGCGGATTTGACCTTCCGGCCTGCGGCAAACGCCACGTACCAGTCCAGCGCCGCCGGGTTCGCCATCGCGTCGCGGTTGACGATCTTCTCCACGGCGTGGCCCAGCAACAGCTTCTTCACCGGCAGTTCCTGTTTCTTGCCCGACAGCGTGCGCGGGATCTCCGGCACGGCGAAGACGTCATTGGGGATGAAGCGCGGCGACAGCGCCGTCTTGATCGCGCCGGCGATGCGCGCGCGCAGCGCGTCGTCCAGCGCGACGCCCGGCCGCAGCACCACGAACAGCGGCATGTAGCTTTCGCGGCCGAGGTATTCCAGGTCCACCACCAGCGAGTCCAGCACCTCGGGCAGCGCTTCCACGGCGCTGTACAACTCGCTGGTGCCCATGCGCAGGCCGTGGCGGTTGATGGTGGCGTCGCTGCGACCGTAGATGATGCAACTGCCCGAGCGGGTGATCTTGAGCCAGTCGCCGTGGCGCCAGACACCGGGGTACATGTCGAAATAGCTCGCGAGGTAGCGCTGGTGGTCGCGGTCGCCCCAGAAGTACAGCGGCATCGACGGGATGGGCCGGGTGCAGACCAGTTCGCCCACCTCGTCGATCACCGGTTGCCCCTGCTCGTTCCAGGCTTCCACGGCGCAACCGAGCAGGCGGCACTGCATCTCGCCGGGGACCAGCGGCAGCTCGCGATGGCCGCCGATGAACGCCCCCGCAAAGTCGGTCCCGCCCGAGATGTTCGCCCACCAGATGTCCCTGGTGCCGATCTTCTCGAATTCGCGGGTGCCCCAGCGCTGCGCGTCCTCCGACAGCGGCGATCCGGTGACGCCCAGCGCCCGCACGTGCCGCAGGTCGCCGCACGCGGAGAGGTCGACGCCGGCCTTCAGGCAGTTGGCGTAGAAAGCCGCGCCCGCGCCGAAGAACGTGACGCCCGTTTCGGCGGCAAAGCGCCACAACGTGCTCCAGTCAGGCTGGGCACCGCCGCCGGCCGGGCTGCCGTCGTAGATGCAGCAGGTGGTTCCATCGAGGAGTCCGCTCACCTGGCAGTTCCACATCACCCAGCCGGTGGAGCTGTACCAGTGGAAGCGCTCGCCGAGGCTGTTCGGGTCGTAGCTGCATCCGATGTCGTTGTGCAGGCGCTTGAGGGCCAGCCCCACCAGCACCGTGCCGCCATGGCCATGGACGATCGGCTTGGGCAGGCCGGTGGTGCCGCTCGAATACACGATCCACAGCGGGTGGTCGAACGGCAGCCACAGCGGCTCGAAGGCGGCGGTCTGCGCGTCGTCACGCGCGACGGTCTCGGTGAACGCTGTCCACGGTCCGACGGCGGCCAGCGCATCGGCCGGCAGTCCCAGCTCGCGATGGACGATCACGTGCCGCACGGTCGGCAGCGCCGCCCGCAGCTCGGCGACGACGGCCGTGCGGTCGAACTCGCGCCCGCCGTAGCTCACGCCGTCGCAGGCGATCAGCACCTTCGGCTCGATCTGGCGGAACCGGTCCAGCACCGCGTTGGTGCCCATGTCCGGCGCGCAGATGCTCCAGATGCCGCCGACGCTGACCACCGCGAGGAAGGCGACCGTCGCCTGCGGCACGTTCGGCAGGTAGGCGGCGACGCGGTCGCCCGGCTGCAGGCCCTGCGAGCGCAGGTGCAGCGCGAGCGACGCGACCTGCCGCCGCAACTCGGGCCACGACAGCTCGCTCGCCTGGCCGCGCTCGTTGCGGGCGACTACCGCTGGCAGGCCGGCGGCATGCGCCGGTTCCACGTGGCGCAGCACCTGGCGCGCGTAATTGAACTGCGCCCCGTCGAACCACCTCGCCCCAGGCATCTTCGGCTCGGCCAGCACGGCGCGCCACGGCGTCGGCGACTGCAGGTCGAAGTAGCGCCAGACGCTCTCCCAGTAGCCGGCAAGGTCGGTCACCGACCAATGCCACAGGTCGTCGTAACTGGCGAACGAGAGGCCGCGCTGCTCGCGCAGCCAGTCCTGGTAGCGGCGGATCTGGGGAACGGAACGTGCGGCCATCCGGCAAGCTTATCGTGCCGACGCCCGGGCGACTCCGGCCCTTGTGCCGCCTCCGGGTTCCCCCTAGCATCGGGCGCACCCGACTACAAGGAGAAAGAGCGATGGGAATGTTCCACTGGACGGAGAAGCCGGCGCAGGTGCTGCAGCAGGGCGGCGTGATCGCCCCCGACGAGCGCCTGCCCTGGCCGCAGACGGCGGCGATGGGCGTGCAGCACGTGATCGCGATGTTCGGGGCCACGGTGCTGGCCCCGATCCTCATGGGGTTCGACCCCAACATCGCCATCCTCATGAGCGGCATCGGCACGCTGATCTTCTTCGTGATCACGGGCGGCAAGGTTCCGAGCTACCTCGGCTCCAGCTTCGCATTCATCGGCGTGGTGATCGCGGCCAGCGCGTACGCGGGCAAGGGCCCCAACGCCAACATCGCGGTCGCGCTCGGCGGCATCATCGCCTGCGGCGTCGTCTACACCATCATCGGCGCCATCGTGCAGGCGGCCGGCACCGGCTGGATCGAAAAGCTGATGCCGCCGGTGGTGACCGGCGCCGTGGTCGCCGTGATCGGCCTGAACCTCGCGGGCATCCCGATCAAGAACATGGCGGCCAGCAACTTCGATTCGTGGATGCAGGCGGTCACCTTCGTCTGCGTCGGCCTGGTCGCGGTCTTCACGCGCGGCATGGTGCAGCGCCTGCTGATCCTGGTGGGCCTGATCGTGGCCAGCATCGTCTACGCCGTGCTGGCCAACGGGCTCGGCCTGGGCAAGCCGCTGGACCTGTCGGGCATCGCGAACGCCGCCTGGATCGGCTGGCCCGCCTTCACCGCGCCGGTGTTCGAGCCGGGCGCGATGCTGCTGATCGCGCCGGTGGCCGTGATCCTGGTCGCGGAAAACCTGGGCCACATCAAGGCCGTGACGGCGATGACCGGCCGCAACCTGGACCAGTACATGGGACGCGCCTTCATCGGCGACGGCGTCGCCACCATGGTCAGCGGCGCGGCCGGCGGCACCGGGGTGACCACCTATGCCGAGAACATCGGCGTCATGGCCGCCACCAAGATCTATTCCACGGCGGTGTTCGTCACGGCCGCCGTGATCGCCGTGGTGCTCGGCTTCTCGCCCAAGTTCGGCGCCGTGATCCAGGCGATCCCGCTGCCGGTGATGGGCGGGGTGTCGATCGTCGTGTTCGGCCTGATCGCCATCGCCGGCGCCAAGATCTGGGTCGACAACCGCGTCGACTTCTCGCAGAACCGCAACCTGATCGTCGCCGCCATCACGCTGGTGCTGGGCACCGGCGACTTCACGCTGAAGTTCGGCGGCTTCGCCCTCGGCGGCATCGGCACCGCCACCTTCGGCGCGATCCTGCTGTATGCGCTGTTGAACCGGGGCCAGGGCGAGCCGACGGCGCAGGCACGGCGCGCCGCTTGACCCTCAGGCGGACGACTCGTCGCTGGAACGCTGCAGCTTCTCGCTCTTCCAGTAGACGTCGTCGCCGCCGTTCATCCGGTTGCAGACCCGCGCCAGCACGAACATCAGGTCGCTCAGGCGGTTGAGGTAGTGGCGCGGGGTCTCGCGCACGGCTTCCGCCGCACCGAGCGCGACCACCGACCGCTCCGCCCGCCGTGCCACCGTGCGGCAGACATGCGCCTGCGCCGCGGCGCGGTTGCCGGCCGGCAGGATGAACTCCTGCAGCCGCGGCAGCTGCTCGTTGTGCGCGGCCAGCGCCTGGTCGAGCGCCAGGACCGCTTCCGGCTTCAGCAGCTCGAACCCGGGGATCGAGAGCTCGCCGCCCAGGTTGAACAACTGGTGCTGGATCTCGACCAGCAGCGAACGCACGTCGGCCGGCACGTCCTCGCACAGCAGCAGCCCGATGTGCGAGTTGAGCTCGTCGACGTCGCCCATCGCCTGCACGCGCCGGCTGTCCTTGGGCACGCGCGTGTTGTCGCCGAGTCCCGTGGTGCCGTCGTCGCCGGTGCGCGTCGCGATCTGTGTGAGGCGTTTGCCCATGCTGGTCTCCGTTGCAGTGCGTCGATTGTGCGTCAGCCGACCAACAGGATGATTCAAAGGCAACGGCGTGAAAAATTGCTCGCCAGCGTCCGCTGGAGCCGCTGCAATGCGGGTTCCATCACTCATACCGGATCGATGCCCGCGAAAAAATTCCCGCTTCCCGACTTCGAAAGCTGCAGCGTCGCGCTGTTTGCCTCCCTCGTGTTCATGGGCCCGCTCCCCTGGCGCGCGCAGCAGCCGCCGCCGGTGCGGCCCGCACTCGTGGCGCCGGGTGCAGTCCCGTTGCCGCGCGTGCTGCCCCATCCCCGCCCCTCCCCCGCCCCGCTGCCGGCCCGCGGCGCCGAGCCGGACGGCTCGATCTCGAGCCCCGGCTTCGACGAGGCCCTCAAGTAGCCGTCCTACAGGAAGTGCCGGTCGCGGCGGCTGGCGTCGGGCGGCGGCGGCGGCACGATGGAAGCGTTGCAACTTGCCATCCCTGCCGTGAACACCGACGTCCGCCCTCTCCTGGTCATCGCGGCCTTGCTGGCCGGCTCCGCAGCGGCGCAGTCGGTCGCGCCGCCGGTGGTGCCTCCCGCCCCCGCCGTCCAGCCGGCGGCACAGCCGATCCCCGCCGCGCGCTGGACGCTGGCCCAATTGCGGCAGGCGTACGAACTCGCAGACACCGACAGCGACGGCCGGCTCAGCCGGGCTGAGGCGCAGCGGCTCGCGATCATGCCGCGCAGCTTCGAGGACCTTGACCAGAACAAGGACGGGGTGCTGGAACGCGCCGAGTACGAAGGCAGCATCGCGAAATAGTCACACTCGGCGTGATGGCCGGGCCAGGCGCGTGGGTGCGCCACGGCGGCGGGTGGCTCAGCGCTTAAACTGGGCGGCTGACCCGGAGATCCCCATGAATGCCCCCACCGCCCACAACCACCTGGTTCCCGAGATCCGCCAGCGCGAGGTGCCTGCCGCGCTGATTGATGCGCTCAAGGCGCGGTTCGGGGCGCAGTGTTCCACGGCGCTCGCCGTGCGCGAGCAGCATGGGCGCGACGAGTCCTCGTTCGAGGCGCCGCCGCCGGCGGCGGTGGTGTTCGCCGAGAGCACGCAGGACGTCGCCGACGCGGTGAAGCTGGCGAGCCAGTACGAAGTACCCGTCATCCCGTTCGGCGTCGGTTCCTCGCTGGAAGGCCACCTGCTGGCCGTGCAAGGCGGCATCAGCATCGACCTGGGGCGCATGAACAAGGTGCTGTCGGTCAATCCGGAGGACCTTACCGTGACGGTGCAGCCGGGCGTCACGCGCAAGCAGGTGAACGACGAGATCAAGAGCACGGGCCTGTTCTTCCCGATCGATCCCGGCGCGGATGCGACCATCGGCGGGATGAGCGCGACGCGCGCCAGCGGCACCAACGCCGTGCGCTACGGCACGATGCGCGACAACGTCCTGAGCCTGGAGGTGGTCACCGCCAGCGGCGAGGTGATCCGCACCGGCACCCGCGCCAAGAAATCCAGCGCCGGCTATGACCTGACGCGCCTCTTCATCGGCAGCGAAGGCACGCTGGGCGTCATCACCGAGGTCACGCTGCGCCTGTACCCGCTGCCCGAGGCGATCTCCGCCGCGGTGTGCTCGTTCCCCAGCATCGCCGACGCCGTCCACACCGTCATCCAGGTCATCCAGCTGGGGGTGCCGATCGCCCGCGTCGAACTGATCGACCAGAACGCGGTGCGCATGGTCAACGCGCACAGCAAGCTCGCGCTGCGCGAGGAGCCGATGCTGCTGATGGAATTCCACGGCTCGCCGGCCGGCGTGAAGGAGCAGGCCGAGGTGGTGCAGGAGATCGCGGCCGACCACGGCGGCAAGGCCTTCGAATGGGCAACCACCCCCGAGGAGCGCACCCGCCTCTGGACGGCGCGGCACAACGCCTACTTCGCCGCGATCCAGTCGAAGCCGGGCTGCCGCGCCATCTCCACGGACACCTGCGTGCCGATCTCGCGGCTGGCCGACTGCCTGCTGGATTCGGTGCGCGAGGCCGACGAGAGCGGGCTGCCGTACTTCATCGTCGGCCACGTGGGCGACGGCAACTTCCACTTCGGCTACCTGCTCGATCCGGCCAAGCCGCAGGAGCGCGAGGTGGCGGAGCGGCTCAATCATGCGCTGGTGTCGCGCGCGCTCGAAATGGGCGGCACGTGCAGCGGCGAGCACGGCGTGGGGCTGCACAAGATGGACTTCCTGGTCACCGAAGCGGGCGCCGGCGCGGTGGAGATGATGCGCACCATCAAGCGCGCGCTGGACCCGAAGAACATCATGAACCCGGGAAAGATCTTCACGCTCTAGCGTGTTGCCCGGATCCACCGCAGGCCCTACAGTCGGGCGAAGCTCCATCAGCGGCCGCCAGGCCCTCACGCCATGCGCCAGCAACCGATCCCGCACCGTTCGGCATGGGCCGCCAGCAGGCTGGTGCCGCTGGCCGCCGCCTGGGCGCTGGTCGCGTGCGGCAGCGCCGCCGCGCAATCCGGCCTCGCCTGGGGCATCGAGGAGCGCGCGGCGCGCGGCTGCGTCGAGGCCGTGACGCTGGAGTTCCAGGCCGCGGGCGCGCTGGGCGGCCATGCGCCGCAGTCGCTGTGCGGCTCCACCGCGGTGCGCATGTATCCGGAACCGCTGCCCACCGGGCTGCTGACGATCGGCTTCCGCAATCACAAGGGCGAGCCGCGGCGCTACGAGATCCCGCTGGACGCCGTCTTTCGCCGGGAGAACGTGCGGATGGCGCAGTCGGTCCTCGAGATCGTCTACGGCCAGGACAGCGTGGAAGTCTGGGTGCGGCCGCTGCCGGCAGCGGCCGGTGGCGAGCCGGCGGCGGCCTATGCCTCGGACCGCACGGCCATGCCCAAGCGAATCTATTTCGGCGGGCTGGAGCTGGACGCGCAGCCGCCGCGCCCGGGCATCAGCCGCTCGCGCTGACGCCGACGGCGGCCGCCCTCACGCCGCTGCCGGCCGGCTGGCAGCCATCCTGACGCAGAGGTCGAACGCCGCCTGCAGCCCTTCGACGTTGGCCACGCCCTGCCCCGCGATGTCGAAGGCGCTGCCGCTGGCGCACGTCGCCACAGGCACCGGGAGTCCGCCGTGCAGGGTCACGCCGACGTCGAACCCCATCAGCTTCATGGCGATCTGTCCCTGGTCGTGGTACATCGACACCACGGCGTCGAAGTCGCCGCGGCGCGCGGCCAGGAAGATGGTGTCCGGCGAGAACGGTCCCCGCGCGTCGATGCCGCTGCCGCGCAGCGCCTGCACCGCCGGTGCGATGACGTCGATCTCCTCGCTGCCGATCGAGCCGCCGTCGCCGGCGTGTGGATTGAGTCCCGACACGGCGATGCGCGGGCCGGCGACGCCCGACTGCCGCAGCACCCGGTCGACGATCGACACCGCGTCCGCCACCCGCTCGCGGGTGATCAGGCCGGCGACATCGCGCAGCGGCACGTGCGACGTGACACGCGAGGTCCACAGGCCGCCCGTGATGTTGAACTCGCAGACGAATCCCGCTACGCCAAAGCGCTCCTGCAGGTAGCGCAGTTCGTCCTCGTGCTGCATGCCGGCCAGGCGCAGCGCGTGCTTGTTCAGCGGCGCGAACACGATGGCGTCGGCCAGGCCGCGCTGCACCGCGTCGGTGGCCAGGGCCAGCGCTTCCAGCGCGGCGCGTCCGGAGGCTTCCCGGCATTCCCCCAGCATCGGCGGATCGCCGCGCAACGTATCCAGCGCCACCAGGGCCGGTCGCCCGGGCTCGAACCGGACCTGGTCCAGGGTGTCCACTCGACGCAGTCCGAGCCGCGTCGCCGCGATCTGCTCGCCCGAGGCCAGTGCCGCCCTGTCGGCGATCAGCAGCACGTCGGCGGCCGCGACATTGGCCGGCCGCGCCAGCAGCTTCACGGTCATTTCGGGACCGATGCCGCTCGGGTCTCCGGGCAGGACGGCGATGCGCGGCCGCCGCGCGCCGCGGAGGGCGTCGTTGCTGTTCAATCGGTTCTCCCTATTCCGCCTTGATGTTGGCGTCGCGCACCAGCTTGCCGTAGCGCTCGTACTCGGCGCGGTTCATCGCCGCGAACTGCTCGAGCGAAAGCGGGTTGATCTCGCCACCGAGTCCCTTGATCCGCTCCTGCACGTCCGGCAGCTTCAGCACCCGCGCCAGTTCGGCACCGAGCCGCTCGACCACCGGACGCGGCGTGCCGGCCGTCACGTACAGGCCATACCAGGTCTGCACGTCGGCGCCCTTGATGCCTTGTTCCGCGAGCGTGGCCACGTCGGGCAGCTCGGGTGAGCGCTTGTCCCAGGCGATCGCCAGCGGCCGGAACTTGCCGGCCTTGATCTGCGACATCGCGGACGAGGTGCTGTCGAACATCATCTCGACCTGGCCCGACAGGATGTCCATGTGGGCCTGCGAGCTGCCCTTGTACGGGATGTGGATGCTCTTGAGCCCGGTGCTCAGGTTGAACGCCTCGCCGCCCACGTGCTGGGTGCTGCCGATCCCCGACGAGGCGTACTTGAACGTGCCCGGCTTCGCCGCCATCGCCGCCGTCAGCTCCTTCAGCGTGCGGTAGGGCGAAGTCGTCGGCACCACCAGGACGTTGGGCATCACGGCGACGAGGCCGATCGGCTGGAGGTCCTTGAGCGGGTCGTACTTGAGCTTGAGCAGGTGCGGGGCCACCGCCTGCCCGGTGTTGGTCGCCAGCAGCAGCGTCGTGCCGTCGGGCACGGCGTGCGCCGTCATGTCCGCCGCAATCGTGTTGGACGCACCGGGCCGGTTCTCGACGACGACGGACTGCTTCAGGCTGGGCGCGAACTTGTCCGCCAGCATCCGGGCCAGGATGTCGGTGCCGCCGCCCGGCGACGCGCCGACCATGATGCGCAGCGGTTTGTCGGGCCAGGTCTGCGCCACCGCCAGCGCGGGGGCGAGCAAGGCGCAGGAGGCGGTGCCGAGCACCAGCGCGCGGCGCATGAGCGGGAAAGTCGTGGTCACTGGGCGTCTCCTCGTAATGGGCGGCGGGCCGCGTCACCGCAGACTAAGGGTCTTCGTCATTCATCGCCAATCGATTTATCGAGAGAATCCATATCGAAAGAGCTATGGCAGAGGCCCTGTGAGTTTCACGTCGCGCGATGCACCGATGTTCCTGCGGTTGCGGACCCGGCAACTGATGCTGCTGGCGGAGCTCGGCTCGGAGGGCAATCTCGGACGTGCCGCCGCGGCGATGAACATCAGCCAGCCGGCCGCGAGCAAATTGCTGCAACAGGCGGAGGATGCCCTCGGTGCACCGCTTTTCACACGGCGGGCGCGCGGCATGGAGCCGACCGCCACCGGCGAGGTGCTGATCCGCTATGCGCGCCAGCTGCGCAACGACTTCAGCCGGGCACGCCGCGAAATGCAGGCACTGGCCTCCGGCCTGAGCGGCGTCGTTCGGCTGGGCAGTGTTCCGGGAGCCGTGCCCGAACTCCTCGCGCCGGCACTGGCGCAATACCGGCGGCTGCATCCCCGGGTGGCCGTGTCCGTGGTGGTGGAAACCAGCGACGTCATGCTCTCGCTGCTGGCGGCGGGCGAGGTGGACGTGATGCTGGGGCGCCTCACGCCCGGCAGCGACGACCAGGACTACCTGGCGCTGGAACTCCTCAATGATCGCCATGTGGCGGTGGTCCGCGCCGGCCATGCGCTGCTCGGGCGCGAGCCGCTCTCGCTGGCCGCACTCGCGGAATGGCCCTGGGTCCTGCAGCCACCGGGCTCGCCGCAGCGCCATCGCCTCGAAGCCGCGTTGCACGAGGCCGGCGTCCACGCGCGCCTGGACATTCTCGAAACGCCTTCGACCATCCTCACCACGGCCCTGCTGGAGATCACGGACGCGGTGGCGGTGATGCCGGCCGCGCTGGCCAAGCACTATGCACGGCTGGGGGTGCTGGCGGTGCTGCCGATCGAACTGCCGCTGCGGTTCCCCGCCATCCACCTCATCACCCGGCGCGACCGGAGCCTGTCGCCGGCGGCCGAGGAGTTCCGGCGGCAGATCGCAACAGCGGCCTAGGAGCCTGGGCGGCAGAGAGACGGGCACGGCGTCCCTCTGCCGCCCAGGCTCCTAGCCGCGCAGCTTGTCGATCAGGCCGTTGAGTTCCTCGAGCGAGCCGAACTGGATCGCCAGCTCGCCCATGTCCTCGATGCGGCCGTTGCGCTTGACGCGCCGTTTCACCCGCACTTCCACTTCCGCCGTCAGCAGGTCGGAGAGCTCCTCCTCGACCCGGCGCAGGTCGCGCGACTTCTCCTTCTTTGGCTTGGGCGAGACCAGGTTGAACTCGGCGCCGATCTTCTTGACCAGGCTTTCGGCCTGCCGCACGTTGAGCTTCTTCGCCGTGATCTGGTTGGCCGCCGTGATCTGCGCCGCCCGTTCCAGCGCCAGCAGCGCCCGCGCGTGACCCATGTCGAGGTCGCCGGCCATCAACATGGTCTGCACCGGCTCGGCCAGGTTCAGCAGGCGCAGCAGGTTGCTGGCGGCGCTGCGGGACCGCCCCACGGCCTGCGCCGCCTGTTCGTGAGTAAGCCCGAACTCCTTCACCAGCCGTTGCAGGCCGTGGGCCTCCTCCAGCGGGTTGAGGTCCTCGCGCTGGATGTTCTCGATCAGCGACATGGCCGCCGCAGCCTCGTTGGGCACGTCGCGCACCAGCACCGGCACGCTGTCGAGGCCCGCCAGCTTCGCGGCCCGGAAGCGCCGCTCGCCCGCGATGATCTCGTATTTGCCGGCGTTCGCGCCGTCGTTCAGGCGGCGGACCAGGATCGGCTGCATGATCCCCTGGGCCTTGATGCTCTCGGCCAGTTCGTACAGCGCGCCCTCGTCCATCCGGGTGCGCGGCTGGTACATGCCGGGCACCATGTCCCCCAGCAGCAGGGTGGCCGGCTGGCCGGGGTTGGTCGCGGAGGAGTCGGCGCCGCCCTCGCCCGCCGTCGGCCCGAGCAGGGCTTCGAGCCCGCGTCCGAGACCCTTCGGTTTCTTCGTCACCATGCCAGCTCCTTGCGCCACGCCTTCGCGGCGGTGGCGCGATCTCGAAATTTCATCGTCAGTCTTTCATGAGGTCCTGCAGCAGGACGTGGCCCTCGGGCCAGCTGCCGAGGCCGGAATCCGCATTGAGGTGCTGGCCCGCGGGCTGGTTCACCAGTTGCGCGCTCCAGGCGGCGGCGAGCATCCGGGCCCGCTGCGGGTCGCACAGCGGATCGTCCGCGCCGGCGACGACCACGCTCGTGAACGGCAAGGCGTCCAGCGCGATCGGCGACCACGTCGGCAGTTGCGGCCGCAGCTCGTCGCGCTCGACGTCGAGCGGCGCCACCAGCAGGGCTGCCTTGACCCGGGCCGCGTTGCGCGAGGTGGCGGCCCAGGCCGCCGCCTGGATGCAGCCGAGGCCGTGCGCCACCAGCACCGGCGCCTCGTCGCATGCCAGCACGAGGTCCTCGAGGCGGGCCAGCCAGTCGCCGCGCAAGGGCCGATCCCAGTCGTGCTGCTCGACCCGCCGGTAGCCGTGCCGCTGCTCCCAGCGGCTCTGCCAGTGGGTGGGGCCGCTACCGTGCCAGCCGGGCAGCACCAGGACATTGCATGGCTTCATGCGCGCTTACATGGTCTTGATGCGCTCGACCATCTCGGCCGCGAAGTCGACGTAGGCCGTGCTGCCGCGGGCCGCCGGATCGAAGACGACGCCGGGCAGTCCGTAGCTCGGCGCTTCCGCCAGCCGCACGTTCCGCGGGATCACGGTGTTGAACACCTTGTCCTTGAAATGAGCCTTGAGCTGCTCGCTCACCTGCTGCTGCAGCGTGATGCGCGGATCGAACATGACGCGCAGCAGCCCGATGATCTTCAGGTCGCGGTTCAGGTTGGCGTGCACCTGCTTGATGGTGTTGACCAGGTCGGTGAGCCCCTCCAGCGCGAAGTACTCGCACTGCATGGGGACGATCACGCCGTGCGCGGCGCACAGGCCGTTGAGCGTCAGCATCGACAGCGACGGCGGGCAGTCGACCAGCACGAAGTCGTAGTCGCTGCCGGCGGCCGCCAGCGCGGTCTTGAGGCGCTGTTCGCGCCGCTCCACGTCCACCAGCTCGACTTCGGCGCCCGCCAGCTCGCGGTTCGCGCCGAGGACGTCGAAGCCGCCCTTGTCGCTGCGCACCTTCGCCTCGGCGACCGAGGCGGATTCGAGCAGCACGTCGTACACGGTCAGCTTGAGCTGGCGCTTGTCGATGCCGGACCCCATGGTCGCGTTGCCCTGCGGATCCAGGTCGACCATCAGCACGCGCTGCCCGACCTTGGCCAGGCCGGCGGCGAGGTTGACGGTGGTGGTGGTCTTGCCGACCCCGCCCTTCTGGTTGGCGACACAAAAGATCTTGGCCATGGTCAGCGCGAAATGGCCAGCTTGATGCCGAAGCCCAGCAGGCACAGGCCGGCGATCTTCTCAAGCGCACGGCCGATGAAGGGGCTGGCGCGCAGGCGCGACGCCAGGAAGTGCGTGAGCAGGACGGCGGCGAGGCCGTACGCGAACGTCAGGGCGGCGATGGTCGCGGCCATCACGCCGAACGTCAGCACCCCCTGGTGCCGGGCCGGGTCGACGAACAGCGGGAAGAACGCCATGTAGAAGACGATCGCCTTCGGGTTGAGCAGCGTGATCAGGAATGCCTGCCGCAGGTAGTGGCGCGGCTCGATGTGCAGGATCGGCTTGGCGCCCGGCCTGGCCAGCAGCATGCGGACGCCGAGCCAGGCAAGATAGGCGGCCCCGAGCCACTGGACGGCATGGAAGGCAAGCGGCCACGCCAGCAGCAGCGCGGCCACGCCGGCCACGGCGGCCCACATCAGGACCTGGTCGCCGGCGATGATGCCCAGGGTGGCGGCCAGTCCGCCGGCAATTCCGCCCTTGCCGGTGGAGGTGATCAGCGCGAGGTTCCCGGGTCCCGGGATCGCCAGAAAGATGATGACCGCGGCCACGAAGGCGCCGTAGTCTGCTACGCCGAACACTGAGAACCCCCCGGAGTGGAAGGCCGAGTTTAACTGCGGCGCCTCATCCACACGAGGCAGCGTTCACCCTCGAAGTTGGGGACGCGCAACTGTTCCACGTGAAACATCGCCACCTCGGGCGGCAGCGCGGCGAGTTCTTCCTCGGGATGCCGCCCCTTCATTGCCATCCACACGCCCTGCGGGGCCAGCGCCGCGCCTGACCATCCGACGAAATCGGCCAGCGAGGCGAACGCCCGGGAAGCGATCACGTCGTACGGCCCGGCCAGCCGTTCGACCCGGTCGTGCAGGCCGCGCAGGTTGGGCAGCTTCAGGGTGACGGCGACCTGTTGCAGGAAGGCGGCCTTCTTGGCAACCGTGTCGACGCAGTCGACCCGGATCTCGGGACACGCGATGGCGATCACGACGCCGGGCAAGCCGGCGCCCGCGCCGACGTCCAGCAGCGAGCACGGCGCGCCGCCCGTATGCCGGCGCAGCGGCGCGACCACCGCCAGGCTGTCGAGCAGATGCTGGGTCAGCATCTCCCGCGGGTCGCGCACGGCCGTGAGGTTGTAGACCCGGTTCCATTTCTGGATCAGCTCGAGGTAGTCGAGCAGTTGCGCGCGCCGCCCGGCCGCGAGGTCGAGCCCCAGCGCGGCAAGGCCGCCCTCGAGACCGCGCTCCAGGTCCGCCCTGCTCATCGGCCGCCTCGTCCCCCGCGCCTCAAGCCGCCGCCTTGCCGCCGTGATTCGCCGCCTCGGCGAATCCCTGGAAGCGGTTCTTCTTCAGGTGGATCAGCAGCAACGAGATGGCGGCCGGCGTCACCCCGGAGATCCGCGACGCCAGCCCCAGGGTTTCGGGGCGGTGCTGGTTGAGCTTCTGCCTGACTTCGATCGAGAGCGCCTCGACCTGCATGAAGTCCAGGTCGGGCGGCAGCTTGAGATGCTCGTAGGCAGCCGCGCGCTCGACTTCGTCCTTCTGGCGCTCGATGTAGCCGGCGTACTTGGCAGCGATCTCGATCTGCTCCACGACCGGAGCCCACAGCGGCCCCAGCGCCCTCGGCGTCACGCCTGCGGTGGCGTAGGCCCCGCCGTTCAGCGACATCAGCCCGGCATACGTCACGTCGGGACGGCGCAGCAGGTCGGCCAGGTTGTATTCGCGCTCGATCGAAGTGCCGAGCACGCGCTGCGCTTCGGCCGCGGGCAGGTTGCGCGGGTTGACCCAGACCGACCGCAGGCGCTGTGTTTCACGTGAAACAGCATCGCGCTTGCGGTTGAAGACATCCCAGCGCGCATCGTCGACCAGCCCCAGCCGGCGGCCGGTTTCGGTCAGGCGTATGTCGGCGTTGTCCTCGCGCAGCTGCAGCCGGAACTCGGCCCGGCTGGTGAACATGCGGTACGGCTCGGTCACCCCCTTGGTGATGAGGTCGTCGACCAGCACGCCGAGATAGGCCTCGTCGCGGGCCGGCACCCAGGCTTCCTCGCCCCGGCACTGGAGCGCGGCGTTGACGCCGGCGAACAGGCCCTGGGCCGCCGCTTCCTCGTAGCCGGTCGTGCCGTTGATCTGGCCGGCAAAGAAGAGCCCGGCGACCTGCCGCGTCTCGAAGCTGCGCCTGAGCCCGCGCGGGTCGAAGTAGTCGTACTCGATCGCATAGCCCGGCCGCAGGATGTGCGCGTTCTCCAGCCCGGCCATGGACCGCACGAGCTGGTACTGGATGTCGAACGGCAGGCTGGTGGAAATCCCGTTCGGGTAGAACTCGTTGGTGGTCAGCCCCTCCGGCTCCAGGAACACCTGGTGGCTGTCCTTGCCGGCGAACCGGTTGATCTTGTCTTCCACGCTCGGGCAATAGCGCGGCCCCACCCCTTCGATCTTGCCGGTGAACATGGGGCTGCGATCGAAGCCCGAGCGGATGATCTCGTGCGTCCGCTCGTTGGTGTGCGTGATCCAGCACGGCACCTGCCCCGGATGCATCGCGGCATCGCCGACGAAGCTGAACACCGGAACCGGGTCGAGGTCGCCGGGCTGCTCCTCGCACTTGCTGAAGTCGATCGTGCGGCCATCGAGGCGCGGCGGCGTGCCGGTCTTGAGCCTTCCTTGAGGCAGCTTCAGCTCCTTCAGGCGAGCCGACAGCGACACCGCCGGCGGGTCGCCCGCGCGGCCGCCCGAATAGTTGTTCAACCCGACGTGGATCTTGCCGTCCAGGAACGTCCCCGCCGTCAGCACGACCGTGCGGCCGCGGAAACGGATGCCGGCCTGGGTGACGGCGCCGGTGACCCGGTCGCCTTCGACCGTCAGGTCGTCCACCGCCTGCTGGAACAGCATCAGGTTGGGCTGGTTCTCCAGGCGCCGGCGGATCGCCGCCTTGTAGAGCACGCGGTCGGCCTGGGCGCGGGTCGCCCGCACCGCCGGTCCCTTGGAGCTGTTGAGGATGCGGAACTGGATCCCGGCCTCGTCGGTGGCCAGTGCCATCGCACCGCCCAGCGCGTCCACCTCCTTGACGAGGTGGCCCTTGCCGATGCCGCCGATCGACGGATTGCAGCTCATCTGCCCCAGCGTTTCGATGTTGTGGGTGAGCAGGAGCGTGCGGCAGCCCATCCGGGCCGCGGCCACGGCGGCCTCGGTCCCGGCGTGGCCGCCGCCAACCACGATGACGTCGAATTCCTGGGGATACAGCATGGGGAAGGGCCGGGCCACACGCGGGCAGCGGCGCTGGAGAGGGGCGCCAATTTTACCGGCCGCCCTGCCCTTGCGCCCGCGGCCGCTCAAAGCACCTGCGGGCGCCGGTCCATCCGCGCTGTGGTGCAATCCGGCAATGAAGCTTCTCGTCTTTGCCGGCAGCACCCGCACGGGCTCCTGGAACCGCAAGCTCGCGACCGTCACCGCCGGGATGGCCCGCGCGGCGGGCGCCGACGTCACCCACCTGGAGCTGGGCGATTTCGACGTGCCCATGTACAACGCCGACCTCGAGGCGCAGGGCACGCCGGGCGACGTGATGCGGCTCAAGGAGATCACGGCCGCGCATCCGGCGTGGATCATCTGCACGCCCGAGTACAACGCCAGTTACCCGGCGCTCCTGAAGAACACCCTGGACTGGATTTCCAGCCCGGTGAAGGGCGACCCGGCCTGGAGCGACGGCTTCCGGTCCACGCGCGGCAAGGTGGTCGGCGTGCTGAGCGCGTCCCCGGGCGCGCTGGGCGGCCTGCGCTCGCAGAGCCATCTGGTGCCGCTGCTGTTCAACCTGCAGTGCTGGGTGGCGCCGAAGACCTTCGCGCTGGCGCGCGCCCCCGATGGGTTCGACGCCGGAGGCGGGCTCGTGAACGAGGCGGCGCGGAATTCAGTGCAGGCCGTGCTCGACCAGGTCCTGTGGGCAGCCGGCCGGCTGCAGGACCAACACCGCGTCAAGGAAGTTTAGATAGTTTATTGTCTTGCAATAACGTTCCTAAACTCAATAGAATGACGCCGTGGACCCGATCCGCAACCCCTTTGCCCCAGGCGCAGGAACGCCTCCGCTGGAGCTCGCCGGCCGGGACGAGCTGCGCGAGAGTCTTCGCGTCGCACTGCAACGCTCCAGGATCGGCCGTCCGGCCAAGAGCGCGATGCTCGTCGGCTTGCGCGGTGCCGGCAAGACCGTGCTGCTGGACCGCGTCCGGATGGACGCCGAAGCGGCGGGAATCCACACCGTGCGGGTCGAGGCGCCCGAAGGACGTTCGCTGCCGGCACTGTTGGCACCGCAACTGCGACAGGCCCTGCTGCGGCTGAGCCAGACCGAAGCCGCCAAGGCCATGGCCATCCGGGGCCTGCGGGCACTCGCGGGGTTCGCCCGCAAGCTCAAGGTCACCTATGGCGACATCGAAGTCGGGATCGACTACGAGCCCGAGCCGGGACTCGCCGACAACGGGGACCTGGAACACGACCTGCAGGCGCTCGTCGAGCAGGTCGGTGTCGCGGCGCGGGCTGCCGGCACGGCGCTGGCCATCTTCGTCGACGAATTGCAGTACGTTCCCGAACCCCAGCTCGCCGCCCTCATCACGGCGCTGCACCGCACGGAACAGCGTCAGCTTCCCATCGTGCTGGTCGGCGCCGGCCTGCCCCAGCTGCGCGGCCAGATGGGCAACGCGAAGTCCTACGCCGAGCGGCTCTTCGATTTCCCCGAGATCGGGCCCCTGCCGCCGGAGGCCGCGCGGCAGGCGATCGTCAAGCCGCTGCAGCATGAAGGCGCCGGGATCACCGCCGACCCACTGGAAGAGATCCTGCGGGTCGCCAGGGGCTACGCGTATTTCCTGCAGGTCTGGGGCAGCCACACCTGGCTCGCCGCGCGCGAATCGCCGCTCACCCTCGACGACGTGCGCAGGGCGTCGGCCGCAGCGGTGGCGGCCATGGACGAAGGCTTCTTCCGCGTGCGGTTCGACCGCTGCACGCCCAGGGAAAGGACCTACCTGCGCGCCATGGCCGAGCTTGGACCGGGCCCGCACCGCTCGGGCGACATTGCCGCGTGCATGCGCGAGAAGGTCTCGTCGCTGGCGCCCACCCGCAGCTCGCTCATTGCCAAGGGCATGATCTGGAGCCCGAACTTCGGCGACACCGCGTTCACCGTGCCGATGTTCGACGAATTCATGAAGCGCATCATGCCTGCGGCCCCGGCCGCCGACGCCGGGGCGCCGAGCGAAACAGGCCGGACATGAACTGCCGGCCAGGCTGCGGCGCCTGCTGCATCGCCCCCTCGATCACCAGCCCCATCCCCGGAATGGAAGGCGGCAAGCCGGCCGGCGTGCGCTGCGTGCAGCTCGATGACCAGAACCGCTGTCGCATCTTCGGCCGGCCCGAGCGTCCCGCCGTGTGCTCGCAGCTGCGGCCCTCGTCCGAGATGTGCGGCGCCGACGCCGGCGCGGCCGTGCGGTATCTCACGCGCCTGGAGCTGCTGACGCAACCTTGAATGCGGACTGCTCCCGCAATCAGAACGGATAGTGCCGCGGCGTCGTCTGCACCGTGATCCACCGCAGGTCGGTGAATTCCGCGATGCCCGCCTTGCCGCCGAAGCGGCCCATCCCGCTGCCCTTCACGCCGCCGAACGGCATCTGCGCCTCGTCGTGCACGGTCGGCGCGTTCACGTGGCAGATGCCCGAGTCGATCCGGCGCGCCACGTTGAACGCCCGCGCGATGTCGCGCCCGTAGACCGCCGCCGACAGCCCGTACTCGTTGTCGTTGGCGCACGCGATCGCCTCCTCGGTGTCCTGCACGCGCACGACCGCCTTCACCGGGCCGAACGTCTCCTCGTGGTAGATGCGCATCTGCGGCGTCACCCGATCGAGCACGGTCGCCGGCATCAGCGTGTTGTCCGCCTTGCCGCCGCACAGCAGCTGGGCGCCCTTGCCGATCGCGTCGTCGATCAGTTCGTTGCAGTGGTGCACGGTGTTCATGCCGATCACGCTGCCCAGCACCACCGGGGCCGGCTCGCGCGGATCGCCCAGCGGCAGCGCGCCGGCCTTGGCCACGAACTTGCGCACGAACTCGTCGGCGATCTTCGCGTCGACGATGATGCGCTCGGTCGACATGCAGATCTGGCCGCTGTTGGCGAAGCAGCCGAACGCGGCGCCGTTGACCGCGTCGTCGACGTCGGCGTCATCCAGCACCACCAGCGGCGCCTTGCCGCCCAGTTCCAGCACCGCCGGCTTCAGGTACTTCGCGCACGTCTGCGCGATGATCCGCCCGACCCTGGTGGAGCCGGTGAAGTTGACCCGGCGCACCGCCGGGTGCGCGACCATCGCTTCCACCACCGCGGCCGCATCGGCCGGTGCGTTGGTGATGTAGTTGACGACGCCCGGCGGGAAATCGGCCTCCTGGAACGCCTCGGCGATCAGCTGGTGGGTGCGCGGGCAGTTCTCCGACCCCTTCAACACCACCGTGTTGCCGCAGGCGAGCGGCGTCGCGATCGCCCGCACCCCGAGGATGATCGGGGCGTTCCACGGCGCGATGCCGACGACCACGCCAGCCGGCTGGCGCACGCCCATCGACAGCGAACCCGGCACGTCGGAGGGGATCACCTCGCCGCTGATCTGGGTGGTCAGCGAAGCGGCTTCGCGGATCATGCCCGCCGCCAGCATCACGTTGAAGCCGGCCCACATGCCGGTGGCGCCGGTCTCCGCCGCGACGGCCTGCGCAAACTGCGGCAGTTTCGCTTCCAGCTTGTCGGCCGCCTTGAGCAGCAGCATGCGGCGCTGGCCGGGACCGGTTTCGCTCCAGGCGCGGAAAGCCTGCGACGCGGCTTCGACCGCCCGCACCGCATCCGCCGGCGAGGCGGCGGGCGCGCGCGTCGCGACGGTGCCGTCCAGGGGATTGCGGCGCTCGAAGGTGGCGTCGCGTTCGGCGCTGGCTGCCAGGCCGTTGATCAGCATCGAGAGATCGGACATCGTGGGGCTCCTGTCGAGGTGAGTGCGCCGGGCGACGTTCGCGCCCGGTAGCGGCCGCGTAGTGTGCGCCAAAGCGCGGGCGCCGCCCACGCCCCGGCCAGGTTCCCGCGCCGTCTCAGGCGCCCGCCGCCGCCAGCTCCACCACCGCCTCGCCGCTGTTGGGCGTGGTGCGCGGCTCGTGCTCCAGCACCCTGACTTCCATGCGCGTCATCTCCACCGCGCCGAAGAAGGTGCTGAACGCCACGTCCTTCGCGTCGCGTCCGGTGCCTATGCGCACCAACCGGTCCACCGGCGCCATGCCGGTCGGATCGAACAGCACCCAGCGGCCGCCGATCCAGGCCTCGAAGATCGCGTGGAAATCCTGCGGCGGCTCGTCGAACCACACGTAGCCGACCACGATCCGGGCCGGGATGTTCAGCGCCCGGCACATGGTGATGCCCAGGTGCGCGAAGTCGCGGCAGACGCCGGCGCGCTGCTCGAACACCTCGTGCGCCGTGGTCGTCGACTTCGTGCTGCCCGGACGATAGGCGATGTTTTCGTGGATCCACTTGACCACCGTCCGCACCCGCGAGATGCCGGGCGGCGCGTTGCCGAACAGCTGCTGCGCCACCGGCCCCATCAGGTCCGATTCGCAGTAGCGCGTCGGCATCAGGTAGTGGAAGATGGCGTCGGGCAACTGGCCCACCGGCACCTCCGGCAGGTGCTCGTCGATGTGCTGGGAATGCACTTCCACGTCGGCCTTGTAGTTCACCAGCAGCGGGCCGGGCGCCGCATCGAAGCGGAAGAAGCGGTTGCCGCTGCCTTCGTCGGTGAACTTGCGCAGGTCCACGCCCGATGACACTGCCAGCCGCTCGCTCACGACGGTCTGCGTCGGCCAGTGGGCCGCCTCGATGTTGAAGCAGAAATGGGTCGGTACCTTCACCTGGTACTCGAGCACGGTTTCGACGGTGGACAGATGCATGGTTGGCGGTCGGGTTGCAGGCACCGTGCCCGCCTGCCAATGCTCGCCCGGGAACGGCGCGGCAAGGATCAGCCGCCCGCGCGCCCAGCTGTAGGACGCGGACTGCCGTGGGACCGGGCTGCTATTTGCCGAACAGCCCGCGCAGGCCCTCGCCGATGCGATCGCCCAGCTTGGCGCCCGCGCCGGTGCCCACGCCAGGCGCCACGGCCGTGCCGATGGCCGCCCCCAGCAGCGCGCCGCGGGTCAGTGTCGCCGAGGGGGCGTCCAGCGTGCCGCCGACCGCCAGCGGCACCCCGATGGCGCCGCCCGCGGCGGACGCGGCCAGGTCGACGGTCACCCGGCCGCTCAAGGCGCGACTGGGGGCGATCGCCACAGTGCCGGTGGCGGACAGCAGGCCCGAAGTGGCGACCAGGTTGCTCAGCTGCACCGAGCGCCCGCGCGTGACCACCTGTCCGGCCAGCGTGTCGAGTGCCGTTTCGCCGCCGCGGCTCAGTCCGATCGTCTGCACCGCACGCACCAGGTCGAGGCCGTGCACGACGGCGTTGCGGACGGTGAAACGGGTCTCGCTGTGCACGCCATCGACCAGGCTGCCGGCCGCGCCCAGGTCGGCTCGCAAGCTGGTGCTGGCGTCGAGGCGGCCGGTCAGCGTGCGGCTCGGCGCCGTCAGCGCGGCCACCTCGACGCCGGCGGTGGCCAGTTGCGCCACCAGCAGCGGCGAGCCCTTGGGCCGCGGCTGCAACTCCAGGCGGCCCTTGACGCTGCCGCCGCCGAGGTCGGCGCGGAGCTGCCAGTGCCCCTCCGGCGCCCGGTCCAGCGCGGCCTTCCAGCCCTGGAAGCGTCCCTCGCGCACTTCGATGCGTCCATCCTGGGGCAGGCCGTCCGCCCCCAGGCCGAACTGCGCGTCGATGGTGCTGCGGCCGCCCTTGGCCCAGACCCAGGTGACGCCGTCGAGGATCGCGCGCCGCGGCAGCATGGCCAGCGTGCGCGCCGGGTCCGCCGGCGGCGGCTTGTCGCCCTTGTTCCGGGTGCCGGCCGCCAGCAGCGCCAGCGTCTGCTCGGGGACCACGGCATTGCGCACCACGAGGGTGGCGATCTCCAGCCGGCCCTGCAGCAGCGCCTGCCAGCGCGGCCGCGCCTCGACGCGCTCGAGCGTGATGGCCGGCCTGGTCCGCGCCTGCAGGCGATCCACGGCCACCGCCGGCACCGGCCATACGTCCACCGTCAAGGCGCCGAACTCCACCGGCACGCCCAGCGCCGCCGACGCCTGCTGCGCCGCGCGGCCGCGGAAATCCGCGCTGCCGACCCACTGCTGCAGCGCGACCGCGACGCCGGCGAACAACAGCACCAGCAGCACCAGGGCCGCGACCAACCACTTTGCAACCCGCCTCATTCCGCCATTGTGGCCGCGCGGGCAGGGAAAACAGCCAGCGGCTAGCATCGTTGCCCTCCCACTGCAACGAAAGGTCAAGACATGAAGCTGTACTACTCGCCGGGCGCCTGCTCGCTGTCCCCGCACATCGCCCTGCGCGAAGCGGGCCTGGCATTCGAGCCGGTCCTGGCGAGCACCAAGAGCCACAAGCTGCAGGACGGCACGGACTACTACAGCGTCAATCCGCTCGGCTACGTTCCGCTGCTGGAGCTCGACGACGGCACCCGGCTGCGCGAGGGCCCGGCCATCGTGCAGTACATCGCCGACCAGGCGCCCATGAAGAACCTCGCGCCGGCCAGCGGCACGCTGCCGCGCTACCGGCTGCAGGAGTGGCTGACCTTCATCGGCACCGAGATCCACAAGACCTTCTCGCCGCTGTTCAATCCCGCCATGCCCGAGGAAGGCAAGCAGATCTTCCGCGACAAGCTGGCCGCGCGCTTCGGCTGGGTCGACGGCCAGCTGGCGGGCAAGGAATACCTGATGGGCGACCACTTCACGGTGGCCGACGGCTATCTGTATGTGGTCACGCGCTGGGCCAAGCCGATGAACATCGACCTGACCGGCTTTCCCAACCTGCTCGCCCACCACCAACGCGTCGACGCGCGCCCGGCGGTGCAGGAAGCGCTCAAGGCCGAAGGCCTGTTGAAGTAGCGGCTGGCGCCGTGGCGGCCGCCTGCAACGGCCGCTGCCGCCACGCCAGCAACGCTCCGACGCCCAGGGCCGCAGCCGAGAACAGCAGCCCGCGGGCGAGCCCGCCTGGCCCGTCGGCGATCCACCCCACCACCGTCGGTCCGACGATCTGGCCGGCGGCGAACACGATGGTGAAAGCGCTGATCCCGGCGGCCCAGTCCACCGCCGGCAGGTTGTGGCGCACCAGTGCCGTGGTCGACGCCACCAGCGACAGGAACACGCCGCCGAACAGCAGCCCCGAAACCAGCACCGCAGGCCAGGCGGCCGTGAGCGCCGGCAGGACCGTCGCGACGCCCAGCAGTGCCGACAGGATCGCCAGCGGCTGGCCACCGTGGTAGCGATCCAGCAGGCCGGCCCAGATCCGCGCCGAAGCCATCACCGCCACCCCCAGCAGCGCGTAGAAGAACGTGATCCGGCCCGGACCCTGGCCGTGCTCGCGCAGCAGGGCAATGACGAACGTCATGTAGCCGATGTAGCCGACGCCGAACATGAAGTAGGCGGCCAGCGCCGGGGCGAACTGCGGCCAGCGGAAGCCGCGCGCGGCCGCGCCCGCGGCACCGCTCGGCAGCGGCACGCGGCCGAGCACCCGCGCCGGCCACACCAGCACCGCCGTCGCGGCGATGCACGCCAGCCCGAGCAGCCACCACGCCCAGGCCCAGCCGTGCGCGCGTCCGGCGGCTGCTTCCAGCACCGCCGGCACGAGCAGCGCCGACAGCACGATGCCCAGCCCGGTGCCGCCGTAGTAGATCCCGAGCAGCAGGCCGCCGCGCCCCGGCCGCAGCGAACCCAGCCGTGCGGCCAGCAGGCTGCCGGCGATGAACAGGAACGCGCTCGCAACCCCGGCCAGGACACGTTGCAGCAGGAGCGGCGCGGCACCGGTGAAGAAGCCGGTGACGGCCATGAACACGCCGGCCAGCACGGCACCGCCCAGCAGCAGCAGCGGCGGCTGGGCCAGGCGCAGCAGCCGCGGCGTCAGCAGCGCGCCGGCCAGGTAGCCCAGCGCGTTCGCGGTGTTCATCGCGCCGGCCAGGGCGTAGGACCATTGCAGGTCGGAGCGCATCGGAGGCAGCAGCAGGCCATACGCGAAGCGCGTGATGCCAAGCGAAACGGCGGCGGCCAGCGACAGCGCCAGCGCCAGTCCGAGCAGGGAGCGTTCCGATGCCGGCAAGGTGTGCATGAGGCATTCTGCGTGACGAATTTGCGCTGGCGCAAACTGCAACCACCTGCAATGGGCGAGAACTCACGAAGCGCAATACCCTCGATCAGCGTGAAGAGCAACAAGGAGCTGCGAATGACGAGCCTGTTCGATCCCCTCCAGGTGGGGAAACTGCACCTTCCCAACCGCATCGTGATGGCGCCGCTCACCCGCAACCGGGCGCCGGAGGCGATCCCGACGCCGATGATGGCCGAGTACTACGCGCAGCGCGCCAGCGCCGGCCTGCTGATCACCGAGGCGACGGCGATCACCGCCGAAGGGCAGGGCTACGCCGACGTGCCCGGGCTCTATGGAACCGAACAGCTCGACGGCTGGCGAGCCGTGACCGCGGCCGTGCACGAGCGCCAGGGCCGCATCGCGGTGCAACTGTGGCACGTGGGCCGGGTGTCGCACGTGGACCTGCAGCCCGACGGCCAGTTGCCGGTCGCACCCTCGGCCGTCGCGGCCCACACCAAGACCTACGTGATCAAGGACGGCGTCGGCAAGTTCGTGCCGACGTCGGAGCCCCGCGCCCTCGAGGCGACCGAGTTGCCGCGGATCGTGCATGACTATCGCCATGCCGCGCGGCACGCGATGAGCACCTGCGGCTTCGACGGCGTCGAGGTGCACGGCGCCAACGGCTACCTGCTGGACCAGTTTCTCAAGACCAGTTCGAACCGGCGGCGTGACGACTATGGCGGCACGATCGAGAACCGCGCCCGGCTGCTGCTGGAGGTGATGCGGGCGGTGGTCGGTGAAGTCGGCGGCGGCCGCACCGGCGTGCGCCTGTCGCCGGTGACGCCGGCCAACGACGTCCAGGACGACGATCCGCAGCCGCTGTTCGAATACGTGGTGCGCGAACTCGCGCCGCTGGGCCTCGCCTACCTGCACATCATCGAGGGCGCCACCGGCGGCCCGCGCGAGATCCCGGATCGCCCGTTCGACTACAAGGCCTTGCGCGACGCCTATCGCTCCGCCGGCGGCAAGGGCGCCTGGATGGTCAACAACGGCTACGACAAGGCCATGGCCGAGCAGGCGCTCGCCGCCGGGGCGGCGGACCTCGTGGCCTTCGGCAAGCCGTTCATCTCCAATCCGGACCTGGTGGAGCGCTTGCGGCGCGGCGCCGCGCTCAACGAGTGGGACAAGACCACCTTCTACGGCGGCGGCGCCAAGGGCTACATCGACTACCCGGCGCTGCAAGCGGCCTGAGCGGCCGGCCCGCCCTCAGGCGCCCGGCGCACGCCAGCGCTTGAGCAGCAGGGCATTGGTCACCACGCTGACGCTCGACAGCGCCATTGCCGCGCCGGCCACCACCGGGCTCAGGAAGCCCAGCGCCGCGAGCGGGATCCCGGCCACGTTGTAGGCGAACGCCCAGAACAGGTTCTGCCGGATCTTGCGCACCGTGCGGTGCGAAATGTCCAGCGCCCCGCCGACCAGCGAAACGTCGCCGCGCATGAGCGTGATGCCGGCCGCGTGCATGGCGACGTCGGTTCCGGTGGCCATCGCCATCCCGACGTCGGCCGCCGCCAGCGCCGGCGCGTCGTTGACGCCGTCGCCCACCATGCAGACGAGGTGCCCGCCCGCCTTCAGGGCGGCCACCTTGGCCGCCTTCTCGCCCGGCAGCACCTCGGCGAGCACCTCGTCCTCGCCCAGCCCCAGGCGCTGCGCCATGGCCAGCGCCGCCGGGCGGTTGTCGCCGGAAATCAGCACCACCCGCAGCCCGCGCGCGCGCAGCGCGGCCAGGGCCTCGCGCGCGCCCGGCTTGGGCTCGTCGGCAAAGGCCAGCAGTGCCAGCGGCACCAGGCCTTCGGTGCGGCGCTCGACCAGCAGCGACAAGGTGGCGCCGTCCGCCTGCAACCGGGGCACCTCGGCCGCCAGCGAGCCGGGCCCGACGCCCAGTTCCTCCATCCAGCGCAGGCTGCCCAGCAGGAAGCTGCGCGGCCCAACCTCGCCCTCGCTGCCGCGGCCAGGCACAGCGCGCACCGCGTCCGGCTGGCCGGTCGACAGGCCGCGCTCGCGCGCCGCCCGGACCACTGCCCGCGCGAGCGGGTGTTCGCTGCCGGTCTGCAAGGTGGCGGCGGCGGCCAGCGCATCGGCCTCGTCGACGCCGGCCGCTGCCACGAACGCGGCCAGCCGCGGCTGCCCCACCGTCAGCGTGCCGGTCTTGTCGAAGGCCACCGTGTCGATCCGGTGCGCGATCTCCAGCGACTGCGCGTCCTTGATCAGGATGCCGTGCCTGGCCGCCACGCCGGTGCCGGCCATGATCGCCGCCGGCGTCGCCAGGCCCAGGGCACAGGGACAGGCGATCACCAGCACCGCCACCGCGTGGATCAGGGCGGCTTCGATGCCGGCGCCGGCCCACAGCCAGCCGAGCAAGGTGGCGAGCCCGATCGCCAGCACCACCGGCACGAACACCGCGGACACCTGGTCCACCAGCCGCTGGATCGGCGCCTTGGCGGCCTGCGCGTCCTCGACCAGCCGGATGATCTGCGACAGGACCGTCTCCTGGCCGACGGCGGTCACCGCCATTACCACCCGTCCTTCGCCGTTGATGCTGCCCCCCGTCAGTTTCGCGCCCTCGCCCTTCGCGACCGGCAGTGGCTCGCCGGTCAGCATGGACTCGTCGACCTGGGTCTCGCCCTGCTCGACCACGCCGTCGGCCGGGATGCGCTCGCCAGGACGCACCACCAGCCGGTCGCCGGTCAGCACCTCGGCCACCGGGACGTCGCTCTCGGCTCCGCCGCGGCCCAGCACGTGGGCGATTTCCGGCCGCAAGGCATGCAGGGCCCGGATCGCCGCCGTCGTCTGGCGCTTGGCGCGCGCCTCGAGCCACTTGCCCAGCAGCACCAGGGTCACCACGACGGCCGACGCCTCGAAATACAGGTTGTCGGTGCCGGCGCTCAGCCACAACCACACCGACAGGCCCCAGCCGGCCGTCGTGCCGATCGCCACCAGCAGGTCCATGTTCCCGCTGAGCGCCTTGAGCGCGTGCCAGCCGGCCTTGTAGAAGCGCGCGCCGAGGATGAACTGCACCGGCGTCGCCAGCAGGAACTGCAGCCACGCCGGCAGCATCCAGTGGGCGCCGAACGGCTGGCCCAGCATCGGCGCCAGCAGCGGCAGGGAGAGCGCGAGGCCGGCGGCGACCGGCGCGAAGCCGGCCCAGGGCGACAGATCCTCGGCGTCGGCCGCCGCCACGGTGCGCGGCTCGTAGCCGGCGTCGCGCACGGCGCGGCGCAGCCGGGCCTCGATCTCTTCCGAAGGGGCGTAGGTGATCCGCGCCGATTCGGTGGCCAGGTTGACGCTGGCCTCCTGCACGCCGGGCACCTTGCGCAGGGCGCGCTCGACGCGGGCCACGCACGAGGCGCAGGTCATCCCGCCGATGGGCAGGTCCAGGGAGGGAGAGCTGGTGGCGGAGTTCATGGCCTGTAGCATTCACCTTGTCATGATGGGAAGGTCAAGTCTTGATCTGAATCAACCTTGCGCCGCGGTCGGGTGTCCGGCGGAGGGTTGACCTTCCCACCATGACAAGGTTCAGGCTATGCTGTCCCCAACCCGAACCAGGAGCTCATCATGAACCAGACTTTCAACGTGCAGGGCATGACCTGCGGCCATTGCGAAAAGGCCGTGACCCAGGCCGTGCAGTCCCTCGACCCGCAGGCGCAGGTCAGGATCGACCGCCCCGCCGGCAAGGTGGACGTGCAGTCGACGCAGCCGCGCGACGCCATCGCCAAGGCGATCGCCGAGGAAGGCTACGAGGTCGTCGGCTGACGGCAACCCCGCGGAGACCCACCCCATGAACGCCGCCGCCCTGGCCTGGCCCGTCAACATCGGCATGGCGTCCCGCATGTCGGGCGTCACGCCGAAGATGATCCGCCACTACGAATCGCTGGGCCTGCTGCACGCGGTGGGCCGCACCGACAGCGGCTACCGCCAGTACAGCGAGGCCGACGTCCACACGCTGCGCTTCATCAAGCGCTGCCGCGAGCTCGGCTTTCCGATGGCCGACATCGACGAGCTGGTGGGCCTGTGGCGCAACCGGCGCCGGGCCAGCGGCAGCGTCAAGCGCATCGCGCAGCGGCACGCCGGCGACCTGGCGCAGCGCATCGCGGCGATGCAGGCGATGCAGCGAACGCTCGACGAACTGATCTACTGTTGCCAGGGCAACGAGCGGCCCGACTGTCCGATCCTCGACGACCTGGCCGGGCTGCACGACACGCCGGCCCATGCCTGAGCTGCTGGCGCTGTATCCGGCGCTGGCGGCGCTCACGCCCGCCGCGCTCGGCGCGCCGCTCGAGGTGGCGGCCGGGACCGTGCTGTTCACGCAGCAGCAGCCCTGCCTCGGCTTCCCGCTGGTGCTCGAAGGCGAAGTGCGCGTGAGCAAGCGTTCGCCGGAAGGGCGGACGCTGGAGCTGTACCGGGTGGGGCCGGGCGACCTCTGCCTCGTCTCCAGCGCCTGCCTGTTCCACGGCACGCCCCTGATGGCCGAAGCCGTGGCGACCCGGCCGGGCAGGCTCCTGCTGATACCGCCCGGCACGTTCCACGAATGGCTGGACCACCGCAGCTTTCGCGACATGGTGCTCGGCGCCTTCGCCGAGCGCATGGCCGACCTCGCCGCGCTGGTCGACGCGATTGCCTTCCAGCGGCTGGACGAGCGGCTCGCCGCCGCCCTGCTCGGCCACGGCCCGACGCTGGCCGTGACGCACCAGGCACTGGCGCAGGAGCTGGGCACGGTACGCGAGATCGTCACCCGGGTGCTGCGCCGCTTCGAGCGCGAAGGCTGGGTCGCACTGTCGCGCGAGCAGATCCGCATCCTCGACAGCGCCGCCCTGCGCCGGCATGCCTCGGTGACCCAGGTCACCGACACCGGCCGGGTCCCGCCGGTGCAATAGGGCCCCACCACCACTTCGGGGAGTTCCTCCATGAAAGCCAACGTCGGCGGCATCGACCGCATCCTGCGCATCATCATCGGCCTCGTGCTGATCGGCCTGGCCGCCACCGGCACCGTCGGCTGGTGGGGCTGGCTGGGCATCGTGCCGCTGGCGACCGGCCTCGCCGGCTGGTGCCCGCCGTACGCGATGCTGGGCCTCAGTACCTGCCGGATGCGACCGAAAGCCTGAGCGCCGCCCAAGCCCGACACGCCGTGGCGTCTTGCCGCGGCCGGCGCGCAGCAGGGGGACGGCTGTGGAATGATGAATCCATTCCAACCAGGAGCCATGCCATGGCCGATCTCCAGCATCCCCGCCGCGTCGAGCGGCTCGCCACCGGGCAGCCCGCCAGCGACGGCGCCGGCGTGAAGCTCACCCGCCTGCTGACGCAGGACCTGCAGCAGCGGCTCGATCCCTTCCTGATGCTGGACAACTTCGCCAGCGACGACCCCGACGACTACGGCGCCGGCTTTCCCGATCATCCGCATCGCGGCTTCGAGACCGTGACCTACATGATCGAGGGCCGCATGCGGCATCGCGACAGCGCCGGCAACGAAGGCCTGCTCGGCAACGGCGGCGTGCAGTGGATGACGGCCGGCCGCGGGCTGGTGCACAGCGAGATGCCGCAGCAGGAGCACGGCCGCATGGAGGGCTTCCAGCTGTGGCTGAACCTGCCGGCCCGCGACAAGCTGTGCGAGCCCTGGTACCGCGACATCGCCAGCGACGAGATCCCGCGTTTCACCACGCCCGAAGGGGTGGCGGTGCGCGTCATCGCCGGCGAGAGCCACGGCGTGGCCGGCGCCGTGCAGCGCGAGGCGACGCAGCCGATCTACCTCGACCTTCATTTCCGGGCCGGCGGGGCGCTGTTCCACCAGGCCCTGCCGGCCGGCCACAACGCGTTCCTGTGCGTCTATCGGGGCGAGGTGGCGGTGCCGGACGAGGCGGGCCAGGCCACGCCGGTCGCTCGCGGCCGCATGGCGATCCTGGGCCGCGAGGGCGACGGCGTGCTGCTGCAAGGGACGGCCGGAAGCGAGCCGGCACGGGCGCTGCTCATCGCCGGGAAACCGCTGCGCGAACCGATCGCGCAATACGGGCCGTTCGTCATGAACACGCGCGAGCAGCTGTTGCAGGCGGTCCAGGACTTCCAGGGCGGCCGCCTGCGCTGACGGCGCTCAGCGATCGTCGAGGCTGGCCGCGCCGCGGCCGCGGAATTCGATCGCCTCGTTCAGGCGCAGCGCGGCCAGGTCGGCCTCGGTCTGCTTCTGCCGGGTGGCGCGCAGCACGCCGCGACCGATCGTGGCCACGCCGGTGCGGCTGGCCGCCTGCTCGAACGCGTGTTCGCGCTGCGCCCGCACCATCGAGTTTTCCAGCACCACGGCCCCGACGCTGGAGCGGTCTTCGGCCGGACGCGGGCCGACGTCGCTCACCACGGGGCTGGCGCTGGTCGCGACCGGGCTGGGGCTGGGAACGGTCTGGGCGAGCACGCTGCCCGCTCCCAGCGTCGCCACGACCAGGGCGGCGCGCAGCAGAATCGGGTGGTTCATGGGGTGCTCCTTGCTCGGGAAGTTTCAGGAGCCATCCTGCACCCGTCGGGCAGGGCCGGCTGTGGTCCAAGGCGGGCGAATTGCGGTAGGAAGCTTCCCACAGCGCCGCACCTCGCGCCGGGCAGAGCTTTACAGGACGGCGACCGCGCGGGCACCGCAGAGACACAGAAGGTGCCGACACTGATCACGTGCGCAAGGCCCTGCCTCGTGCGCACCGACAGCAGAAAGGAAAGCTCGATGAAACCAGCGTACAAGCACCTTGTGGCCGCGACCGCCCTGGCGCTCCTCGGCCTCACCGCCGCCGCCCAGGCACCACAACCGGCCGTCGTGGCGCCCGGCCCGGCCCCGGCGCTGCAGGGCCAGCACCCGATGATGCAGCACCACCTGGAGCGCCGGCAGCAACGCGTGGCCCAGCGGCAGGAGCGGCTCAAGCAGATCCTCCAGATCACCCCGGCCCAGGAAGGCGCCTGGAGCACGTGGATCGCTTCACGCCAGGCCGGCAAGCCGTTGCAGCGCGGCCAGCGGGCCGAGTTGGCCCGGCTCACGACGCCGGAGCGGATCGATCGCATGCGGGCCCTGCGGGCCGCGCGCGCCGCCGAGGCCGACCGGCGCGGCGAGGCGACCAAGACGTTCTATGCCGCCCTGACGCCCGCGCAGCAGAAGGCCTTCGATGCGCTGCAGGCCGAGCGCGGCTTCGGACGCGGCGCCGGCCATCGCGGCCACCATCGCGGCTGATCGCCGCGGCGCCACGCAGGAAAGCCCGTGCCTTGCGGCACGGGCTTTCGCTTCTTCGGGGGCGACGCTGCTTATTGCGGGCTGACGGCGCCGGTGTAGCCCATCGCCTGCGCGTTGCGGCGGGCCGCTTCGTACATGCCGCGACGCTGCATCAGCTCGTTCACGACGTCGGCCCGGCTGCGCGCCACGTCGTGCTGGTCGAGCATGGCGTTCGGCCGGCCCTGCACCATGGTCGAGGCTTCACCGGCCTTGCCCGGCACCGGCGTGGTCACGCTCGCATTGCTCTGGCCGTGCGCATCCTGGCGCACCTGGTCCTTGCCGACGACCGGCGCTTCGGTCACCGGCGAGTTGGTGGTGGCCGCGTTCGGCACGCCACGGGTCTGCGTGCTCGCTTCGCCGGCCTTGGGCGGCAGGTCGGAGCTGCCGCTGGCCGGAGCGCTCTGGGCGTGCACGCCGGCGACGGCCAGCAGGCCGGCCAGCAGGATCGACAGATGGGCGGTGGACTTGTTCATGCGGATTCCTTTGCTTTCGGTACAGCTGAGACTGGCCCTCGCCTGGAGGGTGTGCAGGAACCTTAGGACCCGCGCCTGCGCGACGTTATCGGACAGGCACGACGCCGGCTGTAGGAAGGTGGCGGGGCCGGGGGCCTCAGAACATGACGCCGTAGCGCAGCCGCACCAGGTTCATGCCGGGGTTGGGGTGCTTCAACCCGCCGTTCGAGAAGTGCGTCAGCCGCAGGCTCACTTCCTGCCGCTGCCCTTCGCCGAAGTTGCGGCCGGCGCCGAGCACGTCGGCAAAGTTGAAGTGGGTGCTGAACTGCTTCTCGCTGGTGCGGTAGGTGCGGTCCATGTACGTCAGCCCGATGCCGGCCTCGACGAACCACGGCGAGCGTCCCTTCTCGAAGCGGTAGCGCAGCAGGGGCACGACGCCGACGTGCGTGAAGCCGGCGCGCCGGCCGCCGTCCTTCACGCTCCAGCGGCTGACATAGGCTTCCGTGATGCCCTCGAGCCGGCCGCCCCGCACCTGGCGCTGCCACGACCAGGGCCACACGGCGCCGACGGACAGCGCACGCGCAGAGTCCTCGCCCGCGCCGGCCTGCACGAACATGCCCTGGGGCCGCAGGTCGGCGCGGGCGCCCGTCGCCAGCAACGCAGCGGCCAGCAGCATCGTGATCCGTCGTGTGTGCATCGTGAGGAACATCGCAGGCATCCGTGAGATCTCGTGGAAGGGCCCAGGTGGCGTGCGCCGCTGAGCCTTTGGAATCTACATTGATTTCGCGCGAGCGTGGGCCGCGGCCGATCAAGGAAGGCCTCGACGTGGTGCGCAACGGCGAGCACAAGAAGACTGCCTGCCGTCCTACACCCCCGCCATGAGCCCGGCAGTACAAAAAGTGCCTTCCCCGAGAACACCCGCACCACATGACAGAGACCGTGGCCCCGGCGTTGACCGTGATGACGGTCAACATCCACAAGGGCTTCACCACCTTCAACCGCAAGTTCATCCTGCCCGAGCTGCGCGACGCCGTGCGCAAGGTCGGCGCCGACATCGTGTTCCTGCAGGAAGTGCTGGGCGAACACGAGGATGACGGGCGCACCGTCAACGGCGCGCCGCACTACGAGTTCCTGGCCGAGGAGATCTGGCCGCAGTTCGCCTATGGCCGCAACGCCGTTTCGCCCAGATCCCACCACGGCAACGCCGTGATGTCCAAGTTTCCGATCGTGCGCTACCAGAACCACGACGTGTCGATCGCCGGCCCGGAAAAGCGCGGCCTGTTGCACTGCGTGCTGAACGTGCCCACCCACCAGCTCGAGGTGCATGCGATCTGCGTCCACCTCGGGCTGGCCGAATCGCACCGCCAGCAGCAGCTCGACCTCCTGTGCGAGATCGTCCGCTGCGAGGTGCCCGAGGGCGCGCCGCTGATCGTGGCCGGCGACTTCAACGACTGGAGGCGCCGCGCGCACGACATGCTGTGGCGCGAGGTCGGCTTGCGAGAAGTGTTCGTGACGGCGTACGGCGAAGCGGCCAAGACGTTCCCGGCGCGCTTTCCGCTGCTGTCGCTGGACCGCATCTACGTTCGCAACGCCTCGGTGCACCTGCCGGTGGTGCTGCCGCGCCGGCCCTGGTCGCACCTGTCCGACCACGCACCGCTGGTCGCCGAGATCCACCTCTGAGGAACACGGCCATGCACGGACGCTGGATCGAAGGCAACGACATCCGCCTGCTCGAAAACGGCGAGGAGTTCTTTCCGCGCGTGTTCGCATGCATCGCGAACGCGCAGCGCGAGGTGGTGCTGGAGACCTTCATCCTGTTCGAGGACAAGGTCGGGCTGCAACTGCACCAGGCGTTGATCGCCGCCGCCCGCCGCGGCGTGCAGGTGGACGTCACCGTCGACGGTTTCGGCTCGCCCGACCTGTCCGGCCGCTTCATCGATTCGCTCGCCGGGGCCGGGGTGCGGATGCACGTGTTCGACCCCGGCAAGCGGCTCCTCGGCAAGCGCCTGAACGTGCTGCGCCGCATGCACCGCAAGATCGTCGTCGTCGACGGCACGGTCGCCTTCGTCGGCGGGATCAACTATTCGGCCGACCACCTCGCGGACTTCGGACCGGAAGCCAAGCAGGACTACGCGGTGGAGATCCGCGGGCCGCTGGTGGCCGAAATCCACCGCTTCACCCACGCCGCGCTGGTGCAGGGACAGCGCTACCAGCGCAAGCGGCTGTGGTGGCGCAGCCGCAAGCACGTTCGCTCCACACCCGACGACCAGCCGCGCGCCGGCACGGCCGCGGCCATGTTCGTCGTGCGCGACAACACCGAGCACATGAGCGACATCGAGCGGCACTACCGCATCGCGATCCGCGCAGCGCGGCGCCGCGTCGTGATCGCCAATGCCTACTTCTTCCCGGGCTACCGGTTCATCCGCGAGCTGCGCCGCGCGGCGCGGCGCGGCGTCGAGGTGAGCCTGATCCTGCAGGGCGAGCCGGACATGCCGATCGTCAAGACCGCCGCCAGCATGCTGTACCACCACCTGCTGGCCGCCGGCGTGCGCATCTACGAGTACAAGGACCGGCCGCTGCACGGCAAGGTCGCCCTGATGGACGACGAATGGGCCACCGTGGGCTCCAGCAACCTCGACCCGCTCAGCCTGGCGCTGAACCTCGAGGCCAATGTGATCATCCGCGACCGGGCGTTCAACGCGCATCTGCACGAGCGGCTGGATTTCCTGATGCGCAACAGCTGCCACCGGATCGAGCGCGAAGCGATCGGCGAACTGCGCGGCTGGGAACTGGTTCGCAGCTACGCGGCCTACCACTTCACGCGCTGGTATCCCGCCTGGGTCTCCTGGCTGCCGCGCCACGTGCCGCGGCTGTTGCCGGCGTTGTCGGAACGCCTGCATCCGGTCTGGCATGAACCGAAGCACTGACATGGGTTCGCGCGCCATGCCACGCAACACGATGGCCGGCCGTGCCCAGGCGCCGCAGGCGGTGCACCGGCGCCTGCGCGACCGCTCGTGGTGGCCGTGGTTCAAGCGCGGCCTGACGCTGCTGTTCTTCGTCGCCGTGGCGGTGCTGCTGGTGCGCTACGCGCGCACGCTCGACTGGAAGGACGTGTTCGATTCGGTGCGCGCGCTGCCGGCGCCGGCGTTGGGGCTGGCCGTCGCGCTCGCCGCCGCCAGTCATCTTCTCTATAGCTGCTTCGACCTGCTGGGACGGCACTACACCGGGCATGCCTTGCGCACCCGCACCGTGATGGCCGTGAACTTCATCAGCTACGCCTTCAACCTGTGCCTGGGATCGCTGGTCGGCGGCGTCGCGTTCCGCTACCGGCTGTACTCGAAACTGGGTCTCAAGACCGGCGTCATCACGCGCATCGTCTCGATGAGCATGCTCACGAACTGGATCGGCTACATGCTCCTCGGCGGCTTCGTCTTCCTGGTGCACACCCCGGAACTGCCGCCGACCTGGAAGATGAGCAACTACGGCCTGCAATGGCTGGGCGCCGGCCTGGTCGCCGTCGCCCTGGGCTACCTCGCCGCCTGCGCGATGGCCGGCGACCGGTCGTGGACCGTGCGCGGCCACGAACTCTACCTGCCGCCATGGCGCATGGCGCTGCTGCAGTTCGCGATGGCCTGCACCAACTGGAGCCTCATGGCCGGGGTGGTCTACGTGCTGCTCGGCCAGCGCATCCCGTACTCGGACGTGCTGGCGGTGCTGCTGATCGCGGCCGTGGCCGGGGTGATCACGCACGTGCCGGCCGGACTCGGCGTGTTCGAGTTCGTCTTCGTCGCGCTGCTGTCGCACGTGGTCCCGGAAAGCCGCCTGATCGGCGCGCTGCTCGGATACCGCGCCATCTACTACATCGGCCCGCTCGCCGTGGCCGCCCTGCTGTACCTGGCCATGGAACTGCGCGGCCGCCGCGAGTCGCAGCACCCGCGCTCGGAGCAGGGCCCCGGCACGCGTGGCAGCATGAAGTCCGCCAACGCGCGGGAAGGCGGCGGTTGACATGGAAGCACGGCTGGCCAGCGAAACCGACCTCGCCGGGTTCCGCGAAGAGGCGCGGCTGCTGCTGCGCCAGCAGGTGCCGCCCGAAGCCGTCCGCTGGCATACCGCCGAAGCGCAGAACAGCGATCACTTCAGCGACCCCGGCCTCGACCGGCCGCGCGAGATCGCCAGGGCCGCGTCCGCCATCGTCCCTGCTTCGTTCCTGCGGCTGTGCGAGGTGGTCGTGCTGCACCACGACCCGGACCGCTTCGCGCTGCTGTACCGGCTGCTGTGGCGGCTGGTGCACGAGCCCGGCCTGCGCAACGACCCGATGGACCCGGACATGCTGCACGCGCACCAGATGGCGCAGTCGGTGCGGCGCGACATCCACAAGATGAAGGCGTTCGTGCGCTTCCGGCTTTTGGCCGAGGGCGATGCACCGCCGCTGCAACTCGCGTGGTACGCCCCGGCCCACCACATCCTCGAGACCGCCGCACCGTGGTTCGCCAAGCGCAATCCGCAGCCGCGCTGGGCGATCTTCACGCCCGAGCGCTCCGTCGAATGGGACGGCCGCAAGCTGCACTATGCCCTCGGCGTGCCGCGCTCGCGCGCGCCGGCCCCTGAAGACGGCGACGAAGCGTGGCTCGCGCTGCATCGCAGCGTCTTCGAGCCCCGGCAGGAACCGGAGCCGGAAGGGCCATGAAGCCCGCCGCCGGGAGCGCCTCCCCAGTGCGCGCCGTGCGCCCGGGGCAGCCGCTGCAGGCGCCGGCGCAGGACGGGATCGCCTCGCTGGAGGAGCTCAGGGCGGCGACGATGCGCTGCCGCGAATGCCCGATCGGCGAGTTCGCCACCCAGTCGGTGATCGGCGAAGGCCCGGCCAGGGCCAGGCTGATGCTGGTGGGCGAACAACCCGGCGACCAGGAGGACCTGCAGGGCCACCCCTTCGTCGGTCCCGCCGGGCGGCTGCTGGCGAAGGCGCTGGAACAGGCCGGCATCCCGCGCGAGCAGGTATTCGTGTCCAACGCGGTGAAGCATTTCAAGTACGAACTGCGCGGCAAGCGCCGCCTCCACAAGACGCCGACCCAGCGCGAGGCCGCCGCGTGCCTGCACTGGCTGGAGGACGAGATCGCGCTGGTGCGGCCGAAAGCACTGGTGGCACTGGGCGCAACGGCGGCGCGGTCGCTGCTCGGACGGGCGGTGCCGGTGCTGGCCAACCGCGGCCAGTGGCTGCCGCGACCCGACGGCCGCCAGGTGCTGGTCACGGTGCATCCGTCGTCGCTGCTGCGCGGCGCACCGGAGGATCGCGAGCCGGCGTTCGCGGCGTTCACTGGCGACCTGGCGCGGGCCAGCAAGCTGTTCGACCGCCGCGCCGACTGACGCCGCGCGGGCCGCAACGGCCCTCCGGGGCTCGCCGCCCTCTTCTTCTTGTTATCTCTATTTCAAATTAGTAGTAGCTAGTAGAGGGCGGCCCGCGCTGTGGACAAGGCGCTTTTACCCTTTCGCATCAAGCACTTGCGGCACCGCTGCGGCTGTGGGCCACCGCGGTCGCGTGGTGTATCGGGAACAGGGACAACCTTGCCGCGGCGCCCGCGCCTGTGGATAACGGCCGGGTTACCAGGGAACTGTCCCCAGGGTTGTTCAGGCGGCGGTCACTTCGTCGCGGCGGGCTCGGTCGCGCGCCGGTCGGCGGGTGGTGCGAGTTCGTTGCGATCGGCCGGTGCGCGGGCCTCGGCGCGCGCGGCGAGCACGTCGTCGTCGGCCTTGCCCGGCACCGGGGGCAACTGCCCCAGTCGGCTCGGGCGGCGCAGGTTCAGGTTGCGCTGCGCCGCTTCGGGGCCTTGCACGCCCACGCCGCCTTGCGGCGGCCCGGCCTGCGCGCCGAGGCCGGCCTGGGCGCCCGCCATGGCGGGCCGGCCCTCGAAGACCGCGGCGGCGCCGGCGCCCTGGCCGTGTGCCTCGTTCAGGGCGAGCATGAGCGCGGCGAGCACCAGGGCCACGGCGACCCAGTGCGACGGGCGGTGATGGATCTTCATGGCGATTCCTCGCTGCAAATGGGACATGGTCATTGCAGCCAGTCTGATCCCACGGGCCGCGCGGGGAGCAGGTGCATTTGGCAACAGAATGCGTAGGACGGCGCTGGCACCGCACTGTTAAGATTCGCCGCTTTCGCGAACCGGCCTCTCCGCTTTTTCATGACCGTTGCCCTTGCAGGACGCGCGCCTGCCACGTTCGAGATCAAGAGCGCCACCCTGCCGCTGGTCTCGCTCCTCCTGAAGACGGCCGACCTCGACGCCCTCGCCACCGAACTGTCCGCCCGCTTCGGCGACCATCCCGATTTCTTCGACCACGACCCGCTGGTGCTGGATCTCACGCCGCTGCAGTCGCAGGGCGAAGCCGCCGTCGATTTCCCGGCCCTGCTGGACCTGCTGCACCGCTATCGCGTGTTGCCGGTGGCGGCACGCGGCGGCAGCGTCGGCCAGATGAGCGCGGCCCTCGCCGCGGGCCTCGCCGCGGCGCCCGAACTCGTCGTCCAGCCGCCGCCGCCGCGGGCGGCGCAGGCGCCCGCTCCCGCGCCCGTGGCGGAAGCGCCGCCGGCCGGTGCGCTCGTCGTCGACAAGCCGCTGCGTTCGGGCCAGCAGGTCTATGCGCGCGGCCGCGACCTGATCGTCTTCAGCATGGTCAATCCCGGCGCCGAAGTCATCGCCGACGGCAACATCCACGTCTACGCACCGCTGCGCGGCAAGGCCATCGCCGGCGCCCGCGGCAACACCGAGGCGCGGATCATCTCGCTGTGCCTCGAGCCGGAGCTGATCTCGATCGCCGGCGTCTACCGCACCAGCGAAGTGCCGCTGCCGCCCGAGGTGCTGTCCAGGCCGACCCAGGTGCGGCTGGTCGGCGGCGTCGAAGGCAAGCTGGTGATGGACCCGCTGGCATGAACGCGCTCGCGCGCGCCGCCCTCACCCCAACCCTCTCCCGGGGGGAGAGGGAGGCGAAACCCCTCACTCCGGCCCTCTCCCACGGGGAGAGGGAGCAACAAGGAACCGAGAACCCATGGCAAGAATCATCGTCGTGACTTCCGGCAAGGGCGGGGTCGGCAAGACCACCACCAGCGCCAGCTTCGCCTCCGGCCTCGCGCTGGCCGGCCACAAGACCGCCGTGATCGACTTCGACGTCGGCCTGCGCAACCTGGACCTGATCATGGGCTGCGAGCGGCGCGTGGTCTACGACCTGATCAACGTGATCCACGGCGAGGCCAACCTGCACCAGGCGCTGATCAAGGACAAGCAGTGCGACAACCTGTTCGTGCTGGCGGCCTCGCAGACCCGCGACAAGGAAGCCCTCTCCAGGGAAGGCGTCGAGCGGGTGCTGAACGACCTGGCCGGCATGGGCTTCGAGTACATCGTCTGCGACTCGCCGGCCGGCATCGAGACCGGCGCGCTGCTGGCGATGCACTTCGCCGATGAGGCGCTGGTCGTGACCAACCCGGAGGTCTCGTCGGTGCGCGACTCCGACCGCATCCTGGGCATGCTGGCCAGCAAGACCAAGCGGGCGATCGAGGGCAAGGAGCCGGTCAAGGAACACCTCCTGATCACCCGTTACAACCCGAACCGCGTCGACCAGGGCCAGATGCTGTCGCTGGAAGACATCAAGGACATCCTGCGCATCGAGCTGATCGGCGTCATCCCCGAAAGCGACGCCGTGCTGCAGGCCTCGAACCAGGGCACGCCCGCCGTCCACCTGAAGGGCACCGACGTCTCGGAGGCCTACCGGGACGTGGTGGATCGCTTCCTGGGCCAGGACCGGCCGCTGCGCTTCATCGATCCCCAGAAGGCCGGTTTCCTCAAGCGCCTGTTCGGGAGCAAGTGACCCATGGCCTCCTTCCTGTCCTTCCTGCTCGGCGAGAAGAAGAAGACGGCCAGCGTCGCCAAGGAGCGGCTGCAGATCATCCTGGCGCACGAGCGCAGCGGCCGCAACGCCGGCCAGCCCGACTACCTGCCGGCGCTGCAGCGCGAACTGGTGGCGGTGATCTCCAAGTACATCAAGATCGACCAGCAGGACCTCAAGGTGCACCTGGAACGCCGGGACAACCTGGAGGTGCTGGAGGTCAAAATCGAGCTTCCGGAGCAGAAGTCAGCGCCCGCTTGAGCGCGGGACTTGACACTGCCGGGCCGCCAGAAGATAAACGCAGGATGGCCAGACCCATCTTCGTGCACGAGACGCACACGTTCAACGTGCCGGCCGAGCGCGTGTTCGACGCCTGGCTCAACCCGGGGCAGGCCGCCCGCTTCCTGTTCGCCAGCCGCACCGGGAACGTCATGCACTGCGAGATCGACCCGCACGTGGGCGGCACGTTCACGGTGACGGACCGCCGGCCCAACCCGGACGGCGACGAGAGCTTCTTCGTCGCCCAGCATCGCGGCTGCTACGTCGAGATCGACCGGCCGCGCCGCCTGGTCTTCGACTTCAGCGTGGAGCCGTTCTCGACGTCCACCACCCGCGTCACCATCGACATCGTGCCGGCCGGCCCCGGGGGCTGCGAGCTGATGCTGACCCACGACCTCGGCGAAGCCGAGGATGCGATCCACTACGTCGACCGCACCCGCCGCGGCTGGAGCGCCATGCTGCGCCAGCTCGAGAAAGTGGTGGGCACGCGCCTGTGGAGCTTCGGCCTCAGGACCCCAGGAACCGCCTGACCTCCGCCAGCGTGCGCCCGGGGTCTTCCTCCTGGGGCATGTGGCCGATTCCCTCGAGGATCACCAGCTTCGCGCCGGGAATGTCCCGGGCGAACCGTTCGCCCAGCGCGGGCGGCAGCAGCCGGTCACGCTCGCCCCACAGGATCAGCGTGGGCACTTCCAGCTTGCGCAGCAAGGCCGGGTCCGGCCCGGTACCCAGTTGCGCGAGGCGGTGGCCGAGCGCGGCGCGGTTGCCTTCGCGCCTGGCCATGTCCATGTAGAGGTCGACCAGCTGCGGCGTCACCTTGCCCGGCTCGCCATAGAGCCGGCGCAGGCTGCTTTCGACCAGGCCGCGCGGCAAGGCATGTTGCGCCACGGTGCGCAGCACCGGCATCCGGGCGACCTTGAATGCCAGGGGGACGTCGTTGCCCGTGCCCGCCAGGCCGGCGCCGTACCCGGCCGCGTCCACCAGGACCAGGCCTTGCACCCGTCCCGGCAGCGCCACCGCGGTGGCCCACGCCACCTGACCGCCCAGCGAGTTGCCGGCAATCACGAAGCGGTCGATGCCAAGCCGCGCCGCGATCGACCGCACGAACAGCACGTAGCGCTCGATCGAGTAGTCGTCCTGGCGATTGGGGCCGGTGAGGCCGAAGCCCGGCAGGTCGAAGCGGACCACGCGGCGCTCGCCGCGCAGGCCCTCGGCCCAGCCCTGCCAGGTGTGGAGGCTGGCCGACGTGCCGTGCACCAGCAGGATCGGCACCGGGTCGTGGCGCGGCCCTTCGTCGCGCAGGTGGACCTGCTGGCCGTTGATCTCGATGAAGGTGGAAGGCGGCGGCGCCCAGCGCGCCTTGAGCTCGTCGGGCGGGAGATCCGGCGCCCAGACGGCGACGAGGCCGACCGAGGCGAAGAAGACGGCGCCCGCCAGCACCAGCCAGAGCGATCGCAGCCACAGGCTGTTCATGCCTCGACTGTAACCGCGCGTGTCACGGCTGCGGACTCCCTCCCCTCCGGGGGAGTGCCGCGGTGGGGGTGTCCCTCGCCCCGCCGGACCCTACGGCCGGTGTCCGCTCTTGGGCGCGATGCCGCTGCTGGGCCCGCCCTTGCGCGTCATCGACTGGTTCTCGCCGCCGATGTGGCTCTCCCGGTCGTGCCGGCTCTCGGGCGTGCGGCGGCCCTCGTTCTTCTGCGTCGGCGCCGTCTCGCCCATCTTGTTGGCGTCGTTCTCCACCTTGCCGCTGCGCGCGGCCTGCTTGTCGCGCGCGTTCTGCTTCCTGCTCATGGGGTACTCCTGTCATCTGAAGCGATGAACCCATTCTGGAAGCCGTTGCGCGGCCGCTGCTGTCGGACGGCACCGCATCACCGCCGCGGCGCCGGCGGGCACGGCGCGTTCAATGCACGGCCGCGCGGTGCCGTTCGATGGCGCGCGGCAGGGCCTTGCGGCTGCAGGCCTGCAAGTGCATCAGCAGCGCATGCCGCGCCTGCGCCACACCGTAGCGCGAGTGCAGGTCGGTGCGGATGCGGCACCACAGCGCGGCCGCCGTTTCGGCGTCGGCCATCGCCCGGTGCGCGCGCCCGGCATCTGGCAGCCCGTGGTACGCAGCCAGCGACCCCAACCGGTAGCTGCGCACCTCGGGCCACAGCCGGCGCGACAGCAGCAGCGTGCAGGCAAAGGGCTGCTCCGCCGCCTGTCCCAGCCGCTGGAGTTCGGCGGTCCAGAAGCGGCGGTCGAACGACGCGTTGTGCGCCACCATCGGCCGCCCGCCGACGAAGCGGTTGGCCTCGTCCATCACCTGCGCGGCTGGAGGCGCCGTCGCGATCATCTCGTTGCTGATGCCGGTATAGGCCTCGATGAACGCGGAGATCCGCACGCCGGCGTTCATCAGGCTCTGGTAGCGGTCGACCACCCGGTCGCCCTCCAGCAGCACGATCGCGATTTCGGTGGCGCGGTCGCCCATCGCCGGCGACAGGCCGGTGGTCTCGAAGTCGATGACGGCGACGGTGGTCATGGTTGTGGGCAGGGTCCGAAAGACCATGAAAATCGAAAGCGGCACTTTCGATCTTTCATGGTGCCAGCGACAGGAACGACTAGCCGAACGGCCGCACGCCGATCAGCGGCCCGTGCAGCATGAACGCGAACGCCGCCCACGCGACGAGGCCGATGACCACCGTCAGCGCCGTCATCGACGCGGTGCCGGCCGGATAGACCGTGTTGTTGGCGCGGTCGCGCTGGCGCGCCGCGCGATAGCTCAGGACCGCCCACGCCAGGAAGGCGCCGAACAGCACCACGTCGGCGGCGACGCCGTTGGCGAGCAGGTGCGCCAGGGCCCAGACCTTGACGCCCAGCACCATCGGGTGGTGCAGCTTCGCCTTGATCGCGTTGCGTGGCACGTAGGCGGCCACCAGCAGGATGAACGACGCCACCAGCAGCAGCGCCGCCAGGTGGCGGGCCCAGACCGGCGGCGTGTACAGCACCAGCGTGTCGGCCCGGGCGGCGCGGAAGCCCCAGATCACCAGCGCGAAGCCGGCGATCGAGAGCAGCGAGTAGATCCCTTTCCAGGGCATTTCGCCGATGCGGGCGATGGTGGCGCTGCGCCAGCCGTCCGCCACGATGCGCGTGGAGTGCACGCCGAGGAACAGCACCAGGCCGAGAATCAGGATCGCCATCGCAGTGCCTTCTTGTCGAGTCGGGCTGGCATTATGGCCCGCCGTGCCGGTGCGCAGTCCGGCGCCGATGGCGCGACAGGAAGAGCGCCTACAGACGAGCGTGCCGGCGGACCCCAGACTGGCTCGCATGGTCCCGCTGGGACTCGCAGGGAGCCACCATGGAACACGCCGCCATCATCCGTTCGCCCCGCCCGTCCGCCGCCAACGACCAGGGCGGGGACGACAAGCTCAGCCTGCAGAAGGCCAGGGACAAGCTGCGCGGCTTCTTCCAGCGGCCGTCCTCGGGCCGCACCAGCACGCTGGGGCGCAAGGTGGAGAAGCCCGGCTCGGGGGCGGCCGCCGGGCCGAGCGGGCAGACCGAAGGCGTGGAGCACGATCGCAAGCACGCGAACAAGTGACGCCGCGCTGCCCGCCGCCGCGCCCTCGAGGCTCCCGCCGTGCGGCGTGTTTCAGCGGCTGCTGATCACGCCTTCTGCCGGCCGCGTCGCGCCGCCTTGAGGGTCAGCTCCTCGTAGCGCTCGTGCAGCCGGTTGGCGATACCGGCGTAGGTGGCGCAGTCCTCGTCGCGCGCGCACAGCGCCTGCCGCAACGCATGGTAGTGACGCTCGTTCACCCACCCGGCGAGCGCCCGCACGCGCGAGGCGAAGGCGACAACCTCGACGTAGTCCGCGAAGAAGTCGGTGAAGAACGTCTGCGAATCGGCCAGCCCGGCTTCGATCGCCGCCGTCAGGTTGTCGAGGTATTCCCCGGTCGCGGCTTCGCAGCCGACGATGTTCCTGAACGGCGCCAGCCTGCCCGTCTTCGGGTTGTAGCCGCCGAAGCGGGCGCAGCCCTTGGCCAGCACGCTGGGCGCGCCCTGCGGCGCCAGTCCACCGTCGTAGAACGCCAGGTGCGTGTAGTGCGGCTCGTGCCCCTTGATCCTCATTTCTTCCTCCGGCCTGTCGGCTAGGCGCAAGTTGTGGTCTTCGTCGATCGCCCCGCGCGGCGCGCGGTGTCGTGAAGCCATCTTGCGCAGAGGAGGGTCCTGCACCGTTGACTTTCATCAATCGGTGCAGGCGCGCGCGCCGCGCCCGCCGTCAGACGGCTTGCTGGATGCCGGCGACGACCCACCCGCCGATGCCTGCCAGCGGCTTGGTCAGGTGCCAGATCTCGTCCAGGTCGTCCGGTGCCGCGCCGGCTTCGGTGCGCACGCTGCCGCTGAAGCGCACGCTGACGATGTACTGCCCGTTCTCCTCGGCGACGTTCAGCACCCGCGGCTGCAGGCCGAACACCTCGGTCTTCTGCGCCGCGTCACCGCGCCCGGCCACTTCCTCGCGCACCACTTCGAACATCTCGGGAGTGAGGTAGTCGCGCAGGCGCTCGAGGTCGCGCGCGTCGTTGGCCGCCTGCAGCGCCATGAACTGGTCGCGTGCCGCGCGCTCGAAGGCAGCGGTGTCGAAGCCGGCCGGGATGACGCCGACCGTCCCGTCGCTCGCCGCGACCGCAGCGCCGCCGGCCAGGCGCGAGCCGATCAGCGATCCGCCTTGCGCGGGCGCCGACTCGTTGCCGGTGCGGTACATGGCCTGCTGCGGCTGCCGCAGCACGTTGCCCGCAGCCCCGGCCCCGGCGCCGGCCAGCGCGCCGCCTTGCGCCGCCGCGCGCTTGCGCATCACGAAGCCGATCACGAAGAGCACCGCCATCGCCAGCAGCGCGATGGTGAGGATGTTGGCCAGCGCCTCGCCGAAGCCGAAGTGCGACGCCAGCGCCGCGATGCCCAGGCCGGCGGCGATGCCGGCCAGCGGTCCCATCCAGCTGCGCTTGGTGGCGGCCGCGGCGGCCGCGGGCGCTGCCGCTGCAGCAGTCGCGCCAGCAGCCGGCGCTGTCTGGCCGGGCGCGCCGGGCGCCGCGGCGGGTGCCGTCGTGCTCTGGCGCTGCATGCCGCTGGACTTGCCGCCGCCCAGGCGCTTGGCCTCGGCGTCGAAACCGGCCGTCAGGCCCAGCGTGAGCACCACGGCGAACAGGGCCAATGTCTTTCTCATGAGATCTCCTTCGTTGGTAGGTGAGCGGGCCAGGGTAGCGGCAGGAGAGATCCGAAAAAAGCAGATGAAGGATGAGATTAGTTCAGGAAAAAACGAAAATGGAGAACGCGGCACCCGCCGCCAGACGGAGCCGATCCGGATCCATAATGGAACCAAGGCAAAGGAGGCCGCACCATGCCCAATCTTTCGATCAAGGATGTTCCCGAGGACGTCGCCGAAGCGCTGCGGCAAAGGGCAGCGCGCAATCACCGCTCTCTGCAGGGCGAGTTGATGGCCATCCTGCACGCGGCCGTCTCCCCGCCGCCCGCGAGCCCGCCGGCAGCGGACGAAAGGAAGTTCGACGGGCGCAGGGGCACACGGACCATCGAGGACATCGCTCGCGAGTCGCGCTTGTTGTATCCGGAGCCTGTGCGCGGGGGACCGCTCGCAGTGGATATCATCCGCGCCGACCGGGACAGCCGGTGAAGGCGCAGACAGCGTCGCGCCCCGTGCTGCACGTGGCCGAACCGCCTCCCGCCTTCCTGGCCCGGCCGCCCTTGGTGGTGGATTGCAGCGCGCTGAGCGCGGTGCTGTTCGAGGAGGAGTCGCGCGAAGCGGCCTGGCAGACCCTGTCCGGCAAGACGCTGCATGCGCCACTGCTCCTGGACAGCGAGATCGTGAGCGTCGCGGCGAAGAAGAATCGCGCCGGTGTGCCGGCCGCGGTGATCACGCGGGCGCTGGCGCAGTACGTCCAGCAGCAAATCGAATTCCATCGACCCGACGTCGAGGCGCAATACGCCTTGGCGCTGCGGTACGGCATCTCGACCTACGACGCTGCGTACCTGTGGCTCGCCGACGTCCTCCAGGCCCCGCTCGCCACTTTCGATGCGAAGCTGGCGAAGGCGGCGCGGGAGCACCTGGCAGGGCCGTGATCGCGGTCAGCGGTGTTTCTCCCTCTCCCGCTTGCGGAAGAGGAAGCAAGAGCGCCTCTGCCCGCGCCGGCTCAGTCCCCGTGGATGTTCGCCGCCTTGACGACGGCGGCCCAGCGGGCCTGTTCTTCCTTCACGGCGGCGGCGAACTGCGCCGGCCCGAGGTAGTCGGCCTCGGCGCCTAGTTCCTGCGCCTTCTGCTTGAACGCCGGCGCCGACATCACCTTCGCAATATCGGCTGCCAGCCGGTCGATCACCGGCTTGGGCGTGCTGGCCGGCGCGAAGACGCCGAACCACGAGGTCGGATCGAGCTTGGCTATGCCGGCCTCGGCCGTCGTCGGCACGTCGGGCATGCTCGGCAGGCGCTTCTTGCTGGTGACGGCAATGGCGCGCAGCTTGCCCGACTGAATGTGCGGAACGAACGGCGGCGGGGTGCCGAACGTCAGGTCCACCTGGCCGCCCAGCAGGTCCTGCAGCGCGGGGCCGGTGCCCTTGTACGGCACGTGCACCATGTTCACGCCCGCCTGCTGTTCCAGCATGGCGCCGGTGACGTGCTGCAGCGATCCGTTGCCCGACGACGCGTAATTGAGCTTGCCGGGGTTGGCCTTGGCATAGGCCACCAGCTCCGCCAGCGTCTTCACCGGCAGGCCGGCGCGCACCACGATCACCTGCGGCGCCGACAGCACGTTGGCCACCGGCTGCAGGTCCTTCAGTTCCCAGCCGAGCGGCGCCTTGCTGACCAGCGGCGTGATGACGTGGTAGCCGGAATACTGCATCAGCAGCGTGTGGCCGTCACCCTCTGCCCGCTTCACGGCGACGGCGCCCAGCGCGCCGTTGGCCCCGCCCTTGTTGTCGACGACGACTGACTGGCCCAGCGCGGCGCCCAGCGGCTGCGACAGCATGCGGGCCGCGAGATCCGTGGTGCCGCCGGTCGCGGCCGGCACGACCATCGTGACCGGCCGGCTGGGGAACGTGGACTGCGCGTGGGCTATGCCACCGACGCCGGCCGCTGCCGCGGCGATACCGGCCAGCACCAGCCGGCGCGAGATGAAGTGATTGGAGATCATGTGTTTCCTCGTCGTTGTCGAAAGATTGCGTTCACGCGAAAGACCGGCGCAGCTCGTCGACCCCGGCCGGCGCCGGGTGCAGATCGCACGTGCGGCCGGCCTTGGCGACCTGACCCGGTACCGCATGGCCGACCAGTTCCGGCAGGCGCCGCGCCGCAGCCAGCAGGCGCGGCAGATCGATGCCGGTGTCGTAGCCCATCGCCTGCAACATGTGGATGGCGTCTTCGCTGCAGATGTTGCCGCTGGCGCCCGGCGCGTACGGGCAGCCTCCCAGCCCGCCGAGCGAGCCGTCGAAGCGCGTGATGCCGGCCTGCACCGCGGCCAGCAGGTTCGCCAGCCCCATGCCGCGCGTATTGTGGAAGTGGAAGGTCAGTTGCAGCCCGCCGAAGCGCTCGCGCAGCGCCTGCGCCATGCGCGCGACCTGCGCCGGATGCGCCATGCCGGTGGTGTCGCAGATGGTCAGGCCGCGCACGCCCTGCTCCGCGAAGCGGTGCGCCCAGCGCAGCACCTCGTCCTGCGGCACCTCGCCTTCCATCGGGCAGCCGAAGCAGGTGGACAGCGAAACGTTCACCGCCGCGCGCTTGCCGACCAGTGCGATCACGTCGGCGAGGCCGGCGAAGCTCTTCTCGCGCGGCATGCGCAGGTTGGCCAGGTTGTGCGTCTCGGACGTCGACATGACGAGGTTCAGCTCGTCGGCGCGCGACTCCAGCGCCCGCTCGGCGCCGCGCACGTTGGGCACCAGCACCGTGTATTCGACGCCCGGCACGCGGACGATGCGGCCCATCACCTCCTCGGCGTCGCGCAGCATCGGGATCGCCTTGGCCGAAGTAAAGGAGGTGACCTCGATCTTCGCGTAGCCGCACTGCGACAGCTCGTCGATCAGTGCCACCTTGGCATCGGTGGGAACGAACTGCGGCTCGATCTGGAAGCCGTCGCGCGTGACAACTTCGTTGAAGAAGATGCGGGGCAAGGTGTGGTTCATGCGCTGGCTCCGGCGACGATGCCCTTGTCCTTCAGGGCCTGGATCTGCTGCGGCGTGAGGCCGATCTCGCGCAACACGGCGTCCGAGTCGCCGCCCAGCGCCGGCGCGTTGCGACGATGGCTGCCCGGCGTAAGCGACAGCTTGGGCACGATGCCAGGCACGGCGACGGTGCTGCCGTCCGCCATCCGCACCTCCTGCAACATGCCGCGTGCCGCGTAGTGCGGATCGGCGGCGATGTCGGCGATGGTGTAAATGCGGCCCGCCGGCACCGAGGCCGAATCGAGGGCAGTCAGCACCTCGTCCACCGTGCGCGTGGCGGTCCATTCGCCGATCACGCGGTCCAGTTCCTCGACTCGCGCCACCCGCCCCGCGTTGTCGCCCAGCGCGGGATCTTCGGCCAGGTCGGGACGGCCGACCAGGACCATCAGTCGGCGGAAGATGCTGTCGCCGTTGCCGGCGACCAGCGCATAGCCGCCGTCGCTGCAGCGATAGGCATTGGTCGGCGCGATCCCCGGCAAAGCGCTGCCGGCCGGCTCGCGCACGGCGCCGAACGCGCTGTATTCGGGCAGCAGGCTCTCCATGCAGTTGAACACCGCCTCGTAGAGCGCGACGTCGATCACCTGACCCTGCCCGGTCGCGTTGCGATGCTGCAGCGCCACCAGGATGCCGATGACGCCGTGCAGCGCCGCCAGCGTGTCGCCGATGCTCACGCCCACGCGCACCGGCACTCGGCCGGGTTCGGCGGTGAGGTGGCGCAGGCCGCCCATCGCCTCGGCCACGACGCCGAAGCCGGGCCGGTTGCGGTACGGGCCGGTCTGGCCGTAGCCGCTGATGCGCAGCACGACGAGCCGCGGATTGGCTTTCAGCAGGTCGTCCGGGGCCAGGCCCCAGCCCTCCATCGCGCCGGGGCGGAAGTTCTCGATCAGCACGTCCGCCTCGGTGGCGAGCCGGCGCACGATGTCCTGCCCCTGCGCCTGGCGCAGGTCGACGGCCAGCGAGCGCTTGTTGCGCGACTGCACCTGCCACCAGACGGAGGTGCCGTCCTTGAGCATCCGCCACTTGCGCAGCGGATCGCCCGCGCCGGGCGGCTCGATCTTGATCACCTCGGCGCCGAAGTCGGCCAGCGTCTTGGCCGCGAACGGCCCGGCGATGAGCTGCCCCAGTTCGAGCACCTTGAGCCCGGAGAGGGCGCCGGGCGGCACGGCCTGGCCAGGATTGATGGAGTCGTCTTGCATTGCTGGAAGGTCGGTGCCGGGCGCTGCCGCGGCGTCCAGGGCGGCGGCCATTGCCGACGCCGGGCGCGCGCACCGGCGCACCGGCTTGTCATGGCCGGCCAGTCTGCCGAGGCCGGCCGCGCCTGTCTATTTGCGCCTGGGCGAGGCAGTCTTCGCTTTTTGCGAAGGGGCGCACAGGAAGTCGCGCAGGGCGACGATCGCCGCGTCGGCGTCGGGGCGGATGGCGATCTGCAACTGCCGCCTGGCCCAGGCATCCGACAGCGGCCGCCACGCAAGCTGCATCGCGCGAATGATCGGCAGGCACGCCTGCTTCGGCAGCACCGCGATGCCGAGCCCCGACGCCACCATGTGGCCCACCGCGTCGAAGCTGCGCACCTGCATCCGCAACTTGAGCTTGCGCCCCGCGGCCAACGCCGCCTGGTGCTGCTGCTGCAGCAAGGCCGCGCCGGAAGTGAGGCTGATCCACTGCTCGTCGAGCGTCTCCACGAAGGCGATCGGCGTGCGCCCGGCCAGCGCGTGGCGCCGGGGCAGGATCAGCACCAGTTCGTCGGTGCGGAAGTCCGTCACCTGCAGGTCCTGCGTGTCGGGCCCGGCCACGAAGGCGCCGATGTCGGCGCGGCCCTCGCGCAAGGCGACGATCACCAGCTCGGATACCTGCTCCTCGACGTCGACCCGGACGTCGGCATGCAGCTCGGCGTAGCGCGCCAGCAGCGGCGGCAGGAACTGGTTGATGGCCGCCGTGCTGGCGCACAGGCGGACGTGCCGCGCGACGCCCTGCCGGATGTCGGCCAGCTCCGCGACCAGGTCGTCCATCTCGCGCAGCAGCACCAGCCCATGCCGCACGAAGGCGCGACCCGCCGGCGTCGGCACCAGCCCGCGCGAGTGCCGCTCGAACAGCGTGTCACCAAGAGCGGATTCGAGCTCACGGATGCGCCGGCTGGCCGCCGCCAGCACGATGTTGCAGTCGCGCGCCGCGGCCGTGAGGCTGCCCGTCTGCGCGCACGCGACGGCCAGGCGCACGGAGACGAAGTCGAAGCGGGCGAGGTTGTAGGGGGCGGGGGGCAAAGGAGTGGTTCTCGGCGTGTGAGTGGGAGGCCACCGGTCGCGATCCTCGCCAGCTGCTCGGACTAAGAGAAGGTGGCTCTATAAGTAATCGGGTCGAGCAAGCAATGTCGCTCAAGTGGGCCGCTTAGCTCGAAGAGCCTTGGCGCCTTGCGAAATTCGAAGAGGCGATAAAGATGAAACTGATCTTCCGCCTGCTTTGAAAGTGCCAGTTCCCCTCGACTCACGAAGAACGGCGTCTCACGCCCAAAACTCGTCGTCTTCACTTCGATGAAGCGTTCGCGTCCGTCCTGCTCATACGAGAGGATGTCGAAACCGAGCCCATCTCCGCGCGATTGAGAGATGTGCTGTACGCTGTCGGCGAGTTTCTGGTGCCCGAGCTTGACCAACCGCCAGTGCTCGTACTCGACGACGAACTTCTCGCCAGCCAGCCCAAGTGATTGGTTCAGAGCCTCGCGCTCAAGGTAGTCCCTCTTCACAGCCTTGAACACCATCGGGGCAGACGGCTCGCCCGTGCGCGGCTGTAACTGCGGCGCCTGGTCGCGCACGCGTGAGAAGTCGATCATCGGTGGTGCCACGGCAGGCAGTTGTACGGCTGCGAGTGCGGCGTGATCAACGAGTGGATTTGACTTCAGTTGCTGTTCGAGCACCTCAAGAAGGAGGCTCTGGTAATTGCTTCGAGGCTTATACCCAGCTACGTACGGGAAGCCGAGGGCGAGCAATGCGGCGCTTATGTTGCAGTGCTTGAACTCGATCGACCCGTTGGACCGATTTTTAAGCAGCGCGCCCAGTCGTTCCCGATGTGCGGCCTTGTTGTAAGCCTGGCCCGAAAGCTCCAGAGCAAGCATCTGCAGATAGTCAGCAACGATCGCTTCTACTTCGGCACGAGTCCAGTCCATGAGCAGCAGAGTGTATCTACTCCCAGAGCGCGCATCAGCGGCCCGCCGCCTTCGAAAATCCAGCGGGCGCAGCGGGACGTAAGACGGCAGATGAGCGCGCGGTGCCTTAGAGTGCCCCGGCGAGCAACGCCAGGAACGCGCGGTCTGGCGGAGCCGCCCTCACGCCCCGAACGTAAACCGCGTCCCCGTCGAACTGAGCAACACCCGTGAAGGCATCTCCTGGCGCGCGAGGTCGTAGAAGCGGCTGCCTGTGCAGTGCATCGGGATCAGCCAGGCCACGTCGAGCGCCTTCAGCTCGGCGATCGTGGAACGCACGGCGTCGTCGGACGCCGGCATCAGGTGGAACCCGCCCAGCACGGCGTGGACGCGGTCGACGCCGGAGACCTTCATGGCGGCGCGCACGGAGTTCACGATCCCGCGGTGCCCGCACGAGGTCATGACGACCAGGCCCTTGTCCTTGACGTGATAGCAGGTGGCCTGCTCGTGCTGGAAGTCGTCGCCGACCATGGTGACGGTGCGCTTCGCGGGCGGCAGTCCTTCCGGGGCGCAGCCCATGCCGTTCGGCTGCAGCCCGACCCGCATGCGCGACGCGGGCAGCGGCGCCTCCTTCGACACGAGCGGGATGACGCCGGTGGTGAAGCCGTGCCCGGCCAGCAGGGAGGCACGCTCGGCGAACAGGACTTGCAGTTTGGCGTCGAGAATCGCCTGCCGGTCGAGGGCGCCGAAGGACAGCTTCATCGGCTCGGGGCCGACCTCGCGCGTGCAGAAGCATTCTTCGCCACCGAGCACCAGCGGCAAGTCGGGTTTGAGCTTCGCGCGGTGTGCCGCCAGGAATCCGGTGAGGCCGCCGAAGTGGTCGTAATGGCCATGCGTGAGCAGCATCGCGTCGAGCCGCGCCGGGTCGATCTTCAGCAGCTCGAGGTTGTTGTTCAGCGTCTCGGCGGTCCAGCCGAAGTCCATCATCACCTGCCGCACCTCTGTGCCGCGTGCAGACTCCAGGTGCAGCGCCAGCGCCCACTCGCTTTTGAGGGTGCGCGGCGGCTGGTCGGGCGCGAGGCCGAACATCGCCGGCGTCACTGTCACGTCGCCCGTCCGGCTGGCGGGTTGCAGCGCATGCTGGTAGGAGTCCGTGACCACGCGCACGGCAAGCCGGTCGACGACCGGGACGGTGCCGGACACGGGTTGGGCGCTGGCAACGCGCAGGCCGGTGAACAACCCGCCGGCCAGGCCGAATCCCGCCGCGCTCGCAAGCAAGGTGCGCCGCCGCATGGTGCCGAGGTACGTGGACATGGTGTCACCTCCAGGTGAGTGGCTGGCAGCAGGTTCGCAAGCCAGCGGTCAACTCTAGAAAAGCGAAAGCATGATTTCCATGCGCGGGATCAATTTCGCGTCCGCGCCACGAATCGTGCCGGGGGCTCTGCGGCCACCTGGTAGGCCAGGAACTGACCGTTGCCAGATCGGGACCGCACGAAAGTGGGTGCGGCGGCCCATGGCGCGTGTGCCCGCTCTTGACCGGCATCAATGCGCGCCAGCCAATCCAAGCGCAAACATGCGCCCAAACCGCGTGGAGCCCGCCATGAACCGTGAGACCTCTTCGCTTACCGGTGCGCCCACGCTGATGGCGGTGGTGTTCACCGATGTGGTGGGCTATTCGGCGAGGATGCAGCAAGACGAGTCCGACACCATTCGGCTCGTGCAGTTGGACTTCGAGGAGATGCGCCGCTGTTGTGCAAAGCACGGCGGGCGTTGTCTGAACACCATGGGTGACGGAATGATGCTCGCCTTCACCAGCGCCGCCGACGCGGTCGCATTTGCGCTGGAAGTGCAAGACCTGTTTGCCCACCGCGACCCGCAAGCGAACGGGCACCCATCGCTGCAGCATCGTATAGGCGTGCACCTGGGCGACGTGTTCCGTCTCGAGTCCGGGCAACTCGCAGGCGACGGCGTCAACGTCGCGGCGCGGCTGGAAACTGCCGCGCCGCCGGGCGGCATCTGCATCAGCCAGGCGGTGCATGACATCGTCAAGGGCAAGCTGGCGTTGGGAGCGACCTTTGCCGGGGAGCGAACTTTCAAGAACATCGCCACGCCGGTGCGCGTGTGGCACGTGCACGTTGTCGGCCGCGCGAAACTGGCACGGCGCCTGCAGTCGCACTTCAGCGCGCAGCGACGCAAGCTGGTGGCCGCGGGGGCCGCCGCCATGGTCGCCGCTTCGAGTCTCGCGTGGTGGCAGTGGCGCTCCGCTCGGAGCTCCCCGGATCGCACGCTCGCCGTGCTCCCGTTTACCAATCTCAGCGACGACAAGGACGCGGCGTATTTCGCGGACGGTGTGCACGAAGATCTGCTCACGCAGCTGGCGATGCTGCGCGACCTGAAGGTGGTGTCGCGCACTTCGGTGCTGGAGTACCGGGGCCGCACAAGGAGCATGCGCCAGATCGCAAGCGAACTCGGCGTCGCGGCCCTGGTGGAAGGCAGCGTCCGTCGCGCCGGCAACATCATCCGCGTGACGGCGCAGCTCATAGATGCACGCGCCGACCGCCACTTGTGGGCGCGCCGGTACGACCGCGAGCTGAAGGACATCTTTGCCGTCCAGAGCGAACTCGCCGCCGATATAGCGGGAGCCCTGCAGGTATCGTTGAGCGGGCAGGAACGGGAGCGCCTCGCACGGATGCCGACCCGGAGCGCCGAGGCATACGACCTCTATCTGCGCCATCAGGCGCTGCTGGCGGCCGCCTGGGGGCTGCGGCCAGTGTCGGGGCATCCCGAGCGGCTCGACCTCCTGCAGCGCGCCGTGTCGATCGATCCGTCGTTTGCGCTCGCCTGGGCCCGGTTGGGAGCGGAGCACGCGAGGGCATATTCGAACGGCATCGACTGGAGCGAAGCACGCCGTGAACTCGCGCACTACGCGGTCGGCCGCGCGCTGGCACTCGCTCCGACAGAGCCGCTGGTGAAGCTGGAAGAAGGCTATGTGGCCTTTCGGGTGTTTCATGACCATGAGCGCGCAACCCGCGCATACAAGGCCGTGCTCGCAATCGCACCGAACAACGCCGACGCCCTGTACGGGCTGGCGTTCGTCGAGCGGGACCGAGGCCATGGCGCCGAGACGGTGAAACTGCTGGATCGCGCGATCGCTTTCGACAGCCGCAATGCGCTGGTCTTGTGGGCTCTCGCCAGGACCTACGCCGAGTACCGCCAGTATGAAAAAGGCCAGGCGTATCGCCGCCGGTTGGTGGAGTTGCGACCAGGTGATCCGGTCCTCGAAAGCGGCTACGCCTTGGTCGAGTACTGGCGAACCGGTCGGTGGGACGCTTACGAGCAGTGGCTGGCGCGCCAACCCGAAGGCGCCGAACGGCGCCTGACCGGAGTCCGCTGGATGGAGACCCGACGCGCGGCGTTGGAGGGCGACTTCGCGACAGCGCTGCGGCTGCTCGAACAGGACTCGGCCGATTTCGATCCATCGAGGTCGGTCTCAGGCCGGATCGAAAAGCTGAGCATGCTCGCGGTCGCCTCGAAAGCAGCCGGCGATCTGGCAAAGGCTCATCGCCTCGCAAAGCAACTGCTCGCGGAAGTCGAGCCGCGTTCGGCAGAGCTTCCGGACAGATCATCGTTGTGGCTCGAAAAGGCACTCATGTACGCCGTATTGGGCGATCGCGATGCGGCCTTCGCCGCGCATCGGCGAGCCCTGGCCATCGCCGAGCGGACGCCCGAGAGGGACGAGAAGGAATACGTGCGGCGCAGCGCGTTGGATCTGCACGCGCTCCTTGGCGACAAGGACGCCGCGATCGCGGATTTCGCGCGCCAAGTGCGGCTGCCAGGGTTCTGGGTTCACGAGCAGAAGACGAATCTCGCGCTCGCTTCCCTCTTTTCCGATCCACGGTTCCAGGCGATCGTGGATGACCCAGCCAGCAACGCTCCGCTGCCGCTCGAGATGCATATCGACGGCCAGTTGCCCAAGTAGCTTGGCGTGGAGTCGACGCCCGCGGGGTTCCTGCGCTGCGCAGCGCTTCCCATGCATTGATGCAGACGTTCAGACTGGGCGAACTGCTGGTGCACCGCCTCGGTTCACATCCCCGCCATGCTCCCCACGTACCGTTCCAGCACCTGCAGTTCCGCCACCGTGGGCGTCCCCTTGCCGGTGATGACGCAGAACAGGTAGCCGCCGAACCCGTCGCGGGGAAACCACTGCAGGAAGCCGGAGGCCAGCAGCATCTGGTCGTTGCCGTACTCGTGCGCGACGAAGGTGCGGCTGCCGCTGCCCTGGGTCGCGGAGTTCACGCGCAACTGCTGCGATCCCGGCCTGGACAGGCACGAGATCACCGCGGGCACGTTGGGCGCGAGCGCGCCGGCGCCGGTGAGCGCGACGGACTCGCCTGCTGAATCGATCCAGCGCGCCATCGGACGGCCGGCGGAGATGCCGAGCTCCGTCGCATAGGCGTTCTCGCCGCTCGATGCCTGGAAGATGAGCCCGGTCGTTGCGCCGGGCACGGCGACCGCGGCCACCACGAAGTGGGGCTCGTGGATGTGGTACGGCACGACGTTGCGCGCGCGCGGCTGCATTTCAGGCACGCGCCAGCTCTTGCGGCACCACAGGCCGAAGCTGTTCCAGGCCGTGACGTCGAGGCACTTGCGGCCGTTCAGCGTGCGCATGACCGGCAGCGCGAACGTGTTCATGTCGCCGTCCGTGTTGAACCAGTTGAGCATCTCCATGGCGTTGCCGGCGCCGGAGCCGTAGCCCGAGTCGGCCACCGCGCGCACCGGCTGTCCTTCCGCGGCCGGCACGCCCTGCACGAAGTCGGTGTGCGCGTCGTCCATGCCCCACTTGCACGCGGCGTACTTCGCCACGATCGCGAGCGCGGCATCCGCGAGGTTCGTGCTCGCATACGCCACCGGATCGGCCAACGAGAACACCTTGCGCGGCGGCGGCACGTTGGGCGCCGACGAACTGCCGTACGTGAGCGTGGCGACGGTGTTGGGCGGCGGCGTGAACGTGTAGCTGTCCTGGCCGTTGGCGCCCGCCGGGAGCGTGAGCGTGCTCTTGCTGAAGCTGCCGCCGTTGCTGGAGGCGACGTTGATCGTGGCCGGTGCGGCCAGGGCGCCGCGTGCGTACACCGTGATCGTCACGCTGCTGCCGGCAGGCGCCCAGCCGCCGCCGTCGTCGAAGACGGTGGCCTTGGCGACACCGGCCACCGCCTTCATCGGCCCGGACTGCTGCGGCTCCAGCGTCTTGTGCTGGTGCCAGCCGACCACGTGGTGCAGCGGGCGGTTGCGGTACGACCAGTGGTTGCCGCCGGCCCAGCTGTAGATCTCCACGCCGTTGGCGCGGGCGTACTCCAGCAGGTTCAGCCACGACTGCTGCCAGCGCGGATCGTCGGCCGGCATGCCGGTCTCGGTCAGTGCCAGCTTCAGGGCGCGCGGCTGGGCCACTGCCACGCCCTGCTGCAGGCGCTTGACGCCGGTCTGGGCGTCGATCGGCGCCGCGCCCACGCCGGCCTGGTAGCCCTTGGCGGCCTCCAGGTCCCAGTCGACGCCGTTGCCGCTGCTGAACGAATCGAGGTAGCCGTGCACCTCGTAGATGACCCTGGGAGCGTCCACCGGCCAGCCGGGGTTGCTGGTGCCCAGCGTCCACGCCGAATTCCAGTCGTTGCCGCCCAGGTAGATCGGCGTGTCGGCATCGACGGCGCGGATCGCCCGGATCGCCGCCTTGGCGTAGGTCGGCCAGATCGTGAGGTCCTGGCCCCAGCCTTCGAAGGCTTCCACGGTCTGGCCCGGCTTGGGCATGTAGTACGGCTCGTTCATCATCCCGTAGCCGCCCAGGCCCGGATGGCCCTTCCACCGCGCCGCCAGGCGCGACATGAAGTCGACGTAGTGCGCCACCGTCAGCGTGGCCCCGGGCGCCAGCGACATGATCCGCGTGCGCACCTGCGAGGGATCCGTGGTGTACGCATGCACCAGCGGATACGGCCTGGCCAGCCCGATGACCGAGCCGTCGGGCTGGTAGACGAAGTCCTTGTACCGGCAGTAGTTGTGCACGTCGATGAGGCACTTGATGCCGGCGGCCGCGTGCGAATCGAGCACCTGCGTGATGTAGTTCGCGTAGCCGGGGTGGAAGTCGCCCGGATTGCCGAGTACCGCGCGGGTGGCCGCGTTCGCGTTGGTGTCGAACAGGATCGGCTGCAGCAGTTCCCAGCGGATCGGCAGCCGCGAACTGCGGTAGCCGTTGGCGGCCAGCCAGTCGATGTCGGCGCGGCGCGGCACGGTGAAGTCCACGTTGGGCAGCGTGCCCGCGCCCTGCCGCACCATCACGCCGCCTTCCATGCTGACGAGGTTCGTCCCGATCACGAACCCGTTGCCCAGCGGCGCCGAATGCGGCACGACCGCCCCGCCCGGCACGGCGGCTGGTGTCGGAGCCGCCGGCGGCGGCGCGCTGCCGCTCGCATCGACGGCCGGTGCGCCCGCCGCCGGTGCCGCGGCGTCCCCGCCACCTCCGCATCCGCCCAGCGCCGCGGCCGCGCCGGTGGCGACCGCCAGGTTGAAATCACGTCGCTGCATGGATCGACCTTTCCTCTCGCGCACGGCGCTGCAGGCCCGTGCGCCAGCTTCCGACCCAGTATGGAAGCCGTCCGCACAGCCGTCAGCCGCCCGAACGGACTATTGCGCGCGCGACGCACGCACTTCTAGAGTAGACGTAGGGTCATCCTGCTTACATGGAGGCGATGCGAACATGGCGGCGACGAACACGTGGATCGATGCTGGCGACGTGCGCATCACCGGCGAAGGACTGCAGCAGGCCCCGGCGTCCGCGGCGCTGGCGGGCGGCGGCTCGATCGTTGTCTGGATCGATGCGAACGGTGACGGCGAGGTGCACGGCCAGCGCCTGGATGCCGCTGGTAACAAAGTCGGCGGCAGGCTGCTGCTCAGCCAGGGTCCGGCCGCCGGCATCCCGGACGTGGTCGGCGTGGCCGACGGCGGCTTCGTGGTGGTGTGGGATTCGCGCCTGGACCCGTTCGCGCCCACTAGTTACCTCGCGCAACGCTTCGACGCCGGCGGGACGCCGATCGGCGGCCGCGTCCAGGCCAACACGCTGCCGAACTTCGATCCCGCGGCGGCCGTCGACGTCACCGCGCTGGCGGGCGGCGGATTCGTCGTGCAGTGGTGGCAGGACCCGGGCGGTGCGACGTCCTGGGGGCCGTCCATCCAGGTCTGCGACGCCACCGGCGCACCCCGGGGCGGCAACCTCCGGCTCGGCTACGAAGGCGACGGCACGCCGTTCGGCGCCGGTACCTACATCCACGACGCCTCGGTCGCCCCCACCGCTGACGGCGGCTTCGTCGTGGCCTGGGCCACCACCCAGGTGCTGGTCGGCGCCGGGACCATCGACCACGTGTACCTCCAGCGGTTCGATGCCGGCGGCGGCGCGCTCGCCGGGCCGGTCGAGGCGTTCGCCCATCCGGGTTCCGTCCTGAGCGTGGACGGCGTGCAGGCGACGGTGCTGCCCGGCAGCGGCGACGTGGTGATCTCCGCGCGGGGCGTGCTGCCGGACGGCCGCAGCGAGCTGACGGCGCAGCGATTCAACGCCGACGGCCAGGCACTCTCCGGACCCCAGGCCGTGGTGTCCGCGGCGGCGGTGCTTGACTCGAAGGTGACGGCACTGGCGGACGACGGCTTCGTGCTGTCGTGGATGGACTCGGCCATCATGCCGGACCTCAAGCAGCAGCAGACGGTGTACGCGCAACTGCTCGATGCGTCGGGTGCGCTCGTGGGCGCCCGGATCCTGGTTGGCACGTCGCAGGCGACCCTGACCCACTACACCGTCAATGCGACGGCGGACGGCGGCGTGGAGTTCGCCTGGGATGACGGGCGCGGCGATGGCGGCGACGTGTTCAGCAGCAAGTTCACGCCGTCGGTCAGCGGTGACCACGTCCTCCCGACGGTAGTGGCGTTCTCCCCGGCCGACGAGGCGCGTGACGTCGCGGTCGACGCCAACATCGTGGCGACCTTTTCCGAGGCGATCCAGCGTGGCACCGGCACCATCGTGCTGCAGGACTCGGCCGGCCGCGTGCTCGCCGCGTACGATGCCGCGACCAGTTCCAACATCAGGATCTCGGGCGCGACGCTCACGATCGATCCCGGTTCCAGCCTGCAACCGGCCACCGGCTACGCCGTCGTTCTTGCATCCGGCAGTGTGATCGATCTCGCCGGCAACCCGTACGCCGGCACGTCCAGCTACAACTTCACGACGACGGGCGCCGCGCCTGCGCCGAACCCGGCGTCGCCGACGCCGATCGACTTCTTCCCGGTACCGGGCAGCAGCACGATGCCGCCCGACTGGAACCTCGCCATCACCTTCAGCGAGGCGGTCAAGGCAGGCTCGGGAACCATCACGCTGCAGACGGCGACCGGCGCCGTGGTGCAGACGTTCGTCACGGCCAGCGACGCCGGCATCCAGTTCAGTGGAGCGAGCCTGATCATCAACCCCGCGGCCGACCTGCTGCCGGGAACGACGTACCGGCTGGTCGCGAGCGCCGACGCGGTGCGGGACCTCGACGGCAACCCGTACGCCGGCGAGAGTGGCTACAGCTTCACGACGGCGGGCGCCGCGCCTGGCCCTGCACCTGCGCCGAACCCGTCGTCGCCGGTGCCGATCGACTTCTTCCCGGTACCGGGCAGCAGCACGATGCCGCCGGACTGGAGCCTCGGCATCACCTTCAACGAGGCGGTCAAGGCAGGCTCCGGAACCATCACGCTGCAGACGGCGACCGGCGCCGTGGTGCAGACGTTCGTCACGGCCAGCGACGCCGGCATCCAGTTCTCCGGCGCGAGCCTGGTGATCAACCCGGCGGCCGACCTGCTGCCGGGAACGACGTACCGGCTGGTCGCGAGCCCCGATGCGGTGCGCGACCTCGACGGCAACCCGTACGCCGGCGAGAGCGGCTACAGCTTCACGACGGCGGGCGCCGCGCCTGCGCCGAACCCGTCGTCGCCGGTGCCGATCGACTTCTTCCCGGTACCGGGCAGCAGCACGATGCCGCCGGACTGGAGCCTCGGCATCACCTTCAACGAGGCGGTCAAGGCAGGCTCGGGAAGCATCACGCTGCAGACGGCCGCCGGCGCGGTGGTTCAGACGTTCGTCACCGCGAGCGATCCGGGAATCCAGTTCTCCGGCTCGAGCCTGATCATCAACCCCGCGGCCGACCTGCTGCCGGGAACGACGTACCAGCTGGTCGCGAGTCCCGACGCGGTGCGCGACCTCGATGACAACCCGTACGCCGGCGAGAGCGGCTACAGCTTCACCACGGCGGGCAGCCAGGTCGCGACGCTGGTGGAACTGGTGGGCACGGGCGACATCGCACAAGCGGCATAGCGCGGCCGCCCATGTGACGGCTCAGCCTTGCGTCGCGGGGGTCAGGTCTTCTTCCGCCATGGCGAGGATGTCCTCGCGCGTGAGCTTGCCCACCAGCTCCGGATGGTCGCGATTGACGTGGTCGCTGGCTGCGGCGACGAGTTCGTCGTCATCGCGGCCGCGCACGACCTGGCCGCACTCGCAATTGATCAGCTTGCCCATGGTGTCTCCTGTTGATCGCGATGAAGGGGTGCGTATGATGCGCCCGGTAGTCGCGACGAACCTTGGTGAAACCTTGGACAGCCCACGAGCATGCGGGGAGACACGCATCCATCTGTGCGGACGCATGACGGTCCGCATCCTTGGCTCACGGCTTGAACAGGACCTGCCCGGTCGCCAGGGCCGTGTCCTGTTCGCGTACCTGGCGGCCCATCGGCAGCGCCTCGTTGCCCGCGGCGAGTTGCTCGATGTGCTCTGGCCCGACGAGGCGCCTGGCGCAGCCGAATCGGGCCTGGCTGCGCTGCTGGCCAAGTTGCGTCGCGTGCTCGGCGCAGGGGCCCTGGAAGGAAAACACGACCTCCGGCTGGTGCTGCCAGCCGACGCGTGGGTGGACCTGGAAGCGGCCCGCGAAAGTCTTCATCGCGCGGAATCCGCCATCGGCGTGCGCGATTGGGGCCGCGCCTGGGGCCCGGCGCGCGTGACCATGCACATCGCTGCCCGCTCCTTCCTGCCCGGTTGCCAGGCGCCGTGGGTCGAGCCCGTGCGGCGCGAATTGCAGCACTGCCTGCTGCGCGCCCATGAGTGCGTCGCGGTCAGCAGCCTGGGTCTCGGTGGATCGGAGCTCGCAACGGCGGATCGCGCGGCCACCAGGCTCGTCGAACTCGCGCCGCTGCGCGAGACCGGATACCGGCTGCTGATGCAGGTCGCCGCGGCGCGGGGCGACGTCGCGGAGGCGCTGTCGGTGTACGAGCAGTTGCGCGTGGTGCTGCGCGAGGAACTCGGCGCGTCCCCCGGCCCGCTCGTCCAGGCGTTGCACCGGCAACTGCTGCGAGGCAACGACCCGTCAGCAGTTTCTGCCGGCTAGGGGAGGATTGCGCTGCGTCGTACGCGAATGCGAGCGAACGTCACACGTCGATGTTCGCCGCCCGCAGCGCATTCGTCTCGATGAAGTCCCGGCGCGGCTCCACGTCGTCGCCCATCAGCATCGTGAACACGCGGTCGGCCTCGATCGCGTCGTCGATCTGCACGCGCAGCAGGCGGCGCACGTTGGGATCCATCGTCGTTTCCCACAGCTGCTCGGGGTTCATCTCGCCCAGGCCCTTGTAGCGCTGGCGGGCGGTGGTGCGTTCGGCTTCGCCGATCAGCCAGCGCATCGCCTGGCGGAAGTCGCCCACGCGTTCTTCCTTCGCCTTCTCGCCTTCGCCGCGCACCACGCGGGCGCCTTCGTGCAGCAGGCCGCGGAACGTGCTGGCCGCTTCGGCCAGGGCCGCGTAGTCGGCGCCGTGGACGAAGTCCTGCGTGATCACGCTGCTCTTGACGTTGCCGTGGTGGCGGCGGCTGATGCGCAGCACCGGCTTGTCGGTGCGCGCGTCGAACTCGCCCGCCACTTCGGCCGGCGCCTGGTTGCTGGCGCGATCGAGCTCCTGCAACTTGGCCTGCAGGGCGACGGCCGACCGCTCGGCGTCGGCCACGGTGTCGAGGTTGAGGCTGACGCCGTCGGCGATGGCGCGCAGCGCCTCGGCGTCCATGTAGCCGGCCAGCCGGTTGATCACGGCCTCGGCCACCTGGTGCTTGCGCGCCAGCTCGGCCAGCGTGTCGCCGGCGATGACGGTGGCGTTCTCCCCGCCGGTGTGCACGCTCGCGCCGTTCAGGGCGATGCGCAGCAGGAAGCGATCGAGCTCGGAGCCGTCCTTCAGGTACAGCTCCTCCTTGCCCGACTTCACCTTGTACAGCGGCGGCTGCGCGATGTAGATGTGGCCGCGCTCCACCAGCTCGGGCATCTGGCGGTAGAAGAACGTCAGCAGCAGCGTGCGGATGTGCGCGCCGTCGACGTCGGCGTCGGTCATGATGATGATGCGGTGGTAGCGCAGCTTGGCGACGTTGAAGTCGTCGGCGCCCGAGTTGCTGCCGCCATGGCCGTTGCCATTCCCGTTGCCGTTGCCATTCCCGTCGCCTCGGCTGCCACTGCCGCTGGCATTGCCGATGCCGGTGCCCAGCGCCGTGATCAGCGTCAGGATTTCATTGCTGGTGAGCAGTTTCTCGTAGCGCGCCTTCTCCACGTTCAGGATCTTGCCGCGCAGCGGCAGGATCGCCTGGAACTTGCGGTCGCGGCCCTGCTTGGCGCTGCCGCCGGCGGAGTCGCCCTCCACGATGTAGATCTCGCACAGCGCCGGGTCCTTCTCCTGGCAGTCGGCCAGCTTGCCGGGCAGGCCCATGCCGTCCAGCACCCCCTTGCGCCGGGTCATCTCGCGCGCCTTGCGGGCCGCTTCACGCGCCCGCGCCGCCTCGATGATCTTGCCGACGATGATCTTGGCGTCCTGCGGGCGCTCCTGCAGGTAGTCGCCCAGCGTGCGCGCCACCACGTCCTCCACCGGTCCGCGCACTTCGCTCGATACCAGCTTGTCCTTGGTCTGGCTGGAGAACTTGGGCTCGGGCACCTTGACGCTCAGCACGCAGGTGAGGCCCTCGCGCATGTCGTCGCCGGTCACCTCCACCTTGGCCTTCTTGGCCATCTCGTTTTCTTCGATGTACTTGTTGATCACGCGCGTCATCGCCGCGCGCAGGCCCGTGAGGTGGGTGCCGCCGTCGCGCTGGGGAATGTTGTTGGTGAAACAGAGGACTTGCTCGTTGTAGCCGCTGTTCCACTGCATGGCCACTTCGACGCCGATGTTCGTGTTCTGGTCGCTCTGGCGGTCGCCCACGGCGTGGAACACGTTGGGGTGCAGCACCTGCTTGCCCTTGTTGATGAAGCCGACGAAGCCCTTGACGCCGCCGGCGCCCGAGAAGTCGTCTTCCTTGCCGGTGCGCTCGTCCAGCAGGCGGATGCGCACGCCGTTGTTCAGGAACGAGAGCTCGCGCAGCCGCTTGGACAGGATCTCGTAATGGAAATCGTTGTTTTCCTTGAAGATGTCGGTGTTGTCCGGCAGGAAGTGCACCTCGGTGCCGCGCTTGTCGGTGTCGCCGAGCACCTGCATCGGCGAGACCTCCACCGGGCCGTCGGGAGTCTGTACCGTCTCCACGATCCTGTTCTGCACGAAGCCGCGCGAGAACTCCAGCACGTGCACCTTGCCTTCGCGCCGCACCGTCAGGCGCAGCATCTTGGACAGGGCGTTGACGCAGCTCACGCCCACGCCGTGCAGGCCGCCCGAGACCTTGTAGCTGTTCTGGTTGAACTTGCCGCCGGCGTGCAGCTCGGTCAGCGCGATCTCGGCGGCCGAGCGCTTGGGCTCGTGCTTGTCGTCCATCTTGATGCCGGTCGGGATGCCGCGGCCGTTGTCGACGACGGAAATCGAGTTGTCGGTGTGGATGGTGACGACGATGTCGTCGCAGTGGCCGGCCAGCGCCTCGTCGATCGAGTTGTCGACCACCTCGAAGACCAGGTGGTGCAGGCCGGTGCCGTCGGACGTGTCCCCGATGTACATGCCCGGGCGCTTGCGCACCGCCTCCAGGCCTTCCAGGATCTGGATCGCGCCCTCGCCGTAGCCTTCGCTGGCGCCGGCCTGGTGGGCGTCGATGGCCGGCTGGAAGTTGGAGCTTTCCTCGCCGCCGGCACCCACGTGCACCTGGTTCTGCTGGTTCTCTTCGGACATAGATACTTCGCTTCCCTGCAAACTCGCGCTTCTCTCAACGCTCTCAATGGACCGAACCCGCCAGGACGGCGGGTCGGCCAGGCAACGGACGCGGCTGGTGCGCCGCGTTTTCGTCCGCTCAAATCCTCATCGGCATCACCACGTACTTGAAGGAGTCGTTCTCGGGGATGGTGATCAGCGCCGAGCTGTTGGAATCGGCCAGTTCCATCTTCACCATCTCGTTGTCCATGTTGGCCAGCGCGTCGATCAGGTAGCTCACGTTGAAGCCGATCTCGATCGAGTCGCCGCCGTAGTCGATGTCCAGCTCGTCGACGGCCTCTTCCTGTTCCGCGTTGTTGGACGCGACGCGCAGCGTGCCGGGCTCGATGTTCAGGCGCACGCCCTTGAACTTCTCGCTGGTCAGGATGGCGGTGCGCTGCAGGCTGGCCAGCAGCGGCGCGCGGCCCAGCGTCACCGAGTTCTTGTGGTTCTTGGGGATGACGCGGTTGTAGTCGGGGAACTTGCCTTCGACCAGCTTGGTGACGAACTCCATGCCGCCGAAGCTGAACTTGGCCTGGTTGCCGGCGAACTGCATCTCGATCGCGCCTTCGGCGTCGGACAGCAGGCGCTGCAGCTCCAGCACCGTCTTGCGCGGCAGGATCACTTCCTGGCGCGGCACTTCGACGTCGAGCGCCGCGGTGGCGAACGCGAGGCGGTGGCCGTCGGTGGCGACCAGGCTCAGCTGCTTGCCCTCGGCGACGAACAGGATGCCGTTGAGGTAGTAGCGGATGTCGTGCACCGCCATCGCGAAGGACACCTGGTCCAGCAGCTGCTTGAGCGTCTTCTGCGGCACGCTGAACACCGGCCCGAACGACGCGGCTTCCTGCACCAGCGGGAAGTCCTCGGCCGGCAGCGTCTGCAGCGTGAAGCGGCTCTTGCCGCCCTTGAGCAGCAGCTTGCTCTGGCTCGATTCGAGCGACACCGTCTGGTCGCTCGGCATGGTGCGCAGGATGTCGATCAGCTTGCGCGCGCCCACCGTCGTGGTGAAGCTGCCGCCGTCGCCGCCGAGTTCGGCCGTGGTCCGGATCTGGATCTCGAGGTCGCTGGTCGTCAGCTGCACCGAGCCGCCGGTCTTGCGGATCAGCACGTTCGCGAGGATCGGCAGCGTGTGGCGGCGCTCGACGATGCCGGCCACCGACTGCAGCACCGAGAGCAGTTTTTCTTGTGTTGCCTTCAGGACGATCATGTCAACCTCTTTGCTTCTTTCTTGGTTCAAACTGGCATTCGCCGGGCCAGGCCGCGCCCACTGTGGACAACCGCCATTTTCCCCTTTTTCATCAGGCACTTGCCGCGGCGGAACGGGCCCGCGGCGGCGCCTGCCCTCACCCCTTCAGCGTCTGCTCCAGCACGTGCAGCTGCTGGTTCAGCTCGGTCATCTGCTGGCGCTCGCCGCCGATCTTGCGCACGGCGTGCAGCACCGTCGTGTGGTCGCGGCCGCCGAACAGCTCGCCGATCTCGGGCAGGCTTTTCTGGGTCAGCTCCTTGGCCAGGTACATCGCGATCTGGCGCGGCCGGGCGATCGAGGCCGGGCGCTTCTTGCTGTACATGTCGGCGACCTTGATCTTGTAGTAGTCGGCCACCGTCTTCTGGATGTTCTCCACCGAGATCTGCCGGTTCTGGATCGACAGCAGGTCGCGCAATGCCTCGCGCGCCAGCTGGATCGAGATCTCCTTCTGGTTGAAGCGCGAATAGGCCAGGATCTTGCGCAGCGCGCCTTCGAGCTCGCGCACGTTCGAGCGGACGTTCTTGGCCACGAAGAAGGCCACTTCCTCGGGCATCTCGGCGCTTTCGGCCCGCGCCTTGTTGATCAGGATCGCCACCCGCATTTCCAGCTCGGGCGGCTCGATGGCCACCGTCAGGCCGGAATCGAAGCGCGAGATCAGCCGCTCGTGGATGTCCGCCAGCCCCTTGGGGTAGGTGTCGCTGGTCATCACGATGTGGCTCTTCTTGGCCAGCAGGGCCTCGAAGGCGTTGAAGAACTCCTCCTGGGTGCGGTCCTTGTTGGCGAAGAACTGGACGTCGTCGATCAGCAGCAGGTCCAGCGAGTGGTAGCGCTCCTTGAACTCGTCGAAGGTCTTGCGCTGGTAGGCCTTGACCACATCGGACACGAACTGCTCGGCATGGATGTAGAGAACTTTGCTGCCCGGCTTGTCGGCCAGCAGCTTGTTGCCCACCGCGTGGACCAGGTGGGTCTTGCCCAGCCCGACCCCGCCATAGATGAACAGCGGGTTGTACAGGTGCCCCGGCGTGCCCGACACGTGCATGGCCGCGGCCCGCGCCATCCGGTTGGCCGAGCCCTCCACCAGGGTGTCGAAGGTCAGGGCCGTGTTCAGGCGGTTCTTGAAGGCCGCGGCCCCCGGGTCCTCGCTCAGCTCGGGCGGCTCCGGCGCCCGCATGACGTCCACCGCGGCCGGCGTAGCGTAAGTCCTGGCAACGGGATCGCGCGGAGCGAGCGCTAACTCAAGGTGGACCGGCTGACCGTAGAGCTTTTCCAGGAGCGCGCCGATGCGGCCCGAATACTGGGCCCGCACCCAGTCCAGCTTGAACCGGTTGGCGACGAAGATCGTGACCTTGGAGAGGTCGTCGGACACCTGGGCCACGAGGGGCTTGATCCAGGTGTTGTACTGCTGCTCGGGGAGTTCCTGTGCCAGCTGTTCCAGGCACGCCTGCCACAGGCTGTCCCCGGCGGTCTGGCGTGCTTGCGCCGCCAGATTGTTGTGCTGCCCCTCACTCATTGTGGCTGCCGCCTCTGTGGATAGTTTTCATTCTGGGAGCCGGTGATTCTAATTTATCAAGCCCTTATCCACAAAGCCCGCCGGACCCGCAGGCCCGGCCTCGCGCCGGACGAAAGTGAGCGCTTCGTGCGCGGCCGGGGTGCGATCCGCCGGTCGGGCGGGGAGCCCTTTCGTTGCCGGCCGGCGGGAAATCCGCGATAATCATGGGTTTCCCTGAGAACCAACCATGAAACGCACCTACCAACCCTCCAAAGTGCGGCGCGCGCGCACCCACGGCTTCCTGGTCCGCATGAAGACCCGTGGCGGCCGCGCCGTGATCAACGCCCGCCGCGCCAAGGGGCGCAAGCGCCTGGCGGTCTGAGCCGGCTTTCCGCTGGCTCGGCCCATGCGCGCACCGCAGTGCAGCGGCTGAAGAACCGGGCACAGTTCGAGGCCGTCATGGCGGGCACCACCGTCTCCCGCACCAGGCATTTCGCGCTGCATCGCACGGAGCTCGACGCGCCCACGGCAGCCCCAGCAGGGCTTGGGACCGAACGGACCCAAGCCCTGTTTGCCATCCGGGAGCCCTGGATCGGCGCGCTGGTGCCCAAGCGCTGGGCGAAGCGGGCCGTGACGCGCAACGCCATCAAGCGACAGATCTACGCCGTGAGCCGCGAGTTCGAGACGCGCCTGCCGGCGGCCGCCCACGTGGTGCGGCTGCGGGCCGGGTTCGACCGCGCGCATTTTTCGAGCGCCACGTCCGACGCGCTGAAGCACGCCGTGCGCGGCGAGCTGCTGGACCTGTTCGCCCGGGCGGCCGCATGATCCGCGCCACGCTCATCGCCCTGGTCAAGGGCTACCGGCTCCTGCTCAGCCCCTGGCTGGGATCGAGCTGCCGCTTCACGCCCACCTGTTCCGCCTATTCGCTGGAGGCGCTCGAGCGCCACGGCGCCGGCGCGGGCACCTACCTGACGCTGGCGCGCCTGGTGCGCTGCCATCCGTGGTGCGCCGGCGGCCACGACCCGGTGCCGGACCGCGCCGGCCCGCCCCGCTTTCTCACGCAGCTGGTCTCTCCCCTCTCCAAGAAAAAGTCTTCATGAACGACATTCGCCGCACCATCCTGTGGGTGATCTTCGGTTTTTCCATGGTGCTGCTGTGGGACCAGTGGCAGGTCCACAACGGCCGGCAGGCGACGTTCTTCCCGAGCGCCAAGCCGCCGGCGACGGCGCAGGCGCCAGCGGCCAGCGCGTCCAGCGTGCCGCCCGCCAGCACGAGCGCGGCCGCGACGCCGCCCGGAACGGCCACGCCCGCCGCCGCCTCGCCCGGCGCGGTGCCCGCCGGCGGCACCGCCCCGGCGCCGGCCTCCCAGAAGATCACCGTCACCACCGACCTGCTGCTCATCACGTTCGACACCGCCGGCGGCTCGGTCGTGCGCACGGAGCTGCTGAAGGTCAGCGCCGACTCGGCCGCCGACAAGGTCACCGAAAACTTCGTCCTGCTGAACGAGACGCCGCAGGACACGTATGTCGCGCATTCGGGACTGATCGGCGGCGACTTCCCGAACCACAAGTCGGTGATGACCGTGAGCGGCGAGCGCGAGCTCAAGCCCGGCGCCAACGAACTGGTGGTGCGCTTCGAGTCCCCGGAAAAAGGCGGCGTGAAGCTGGTGAAGACCTATACGCTGCGCCGCGGCTCGTACGCGATGCCGGTCCGGCACGAGGTCGTCAATGCCGGCAGCGCGCCCGTCGCCCCGCAGCTGTACGTGCAGCTGGTGCGCGGCGCGACCACGTCCGGCGGCTCCTTCCTCACCAACCCCACCGGCACCTTCACCGGGCCCGCGGTCTACACGGAGGCGCAGAAATACCAGAAGGTCGAGTTCGGCGACGTCGACAAGAACAAGGCCGAATTCGAGAAGGAGTCGAGCAAGGGCTGGGTGGCGATGGTGCAGCACTACTTCGCCAGTGCCTGGATCCTGCCGGACGGCGTCAAGCGCGAGAACTTCGTGCGCAAGATCGACAGCCTGTACTCCGTCGGGATGATCGCGCCGCTGCCGGCGGTCGCGCCCGGCCAGTCGCAGGTGCTGGAAGCGACGCTGTTCACGGGTCCGCAGCAGGAGAAGATGCTGGAAAGCGTCGCGCCGGGGCTCGACCTGGTGAAGGACTACGGCATCTTCACCATCCTGGCCAAGCCGCTGTACTGGCTGCTCGACAAGCTGCACGGCCTGCTGGGCAACTGGGGCTGGTCGATCATGGCGCTGGTGCTGGTGATCAAGCTCGCCTTCTACTGGCTGCAGGCCAAGGGGTACGAGAGCATGGCCAAGATGAAGGCCATCAACCCCAGGGTCATGGCGATGCGCGAGCGCTACAAGGACAACCCGCAGCAGATGCAGCAGGAGATGATGCGCATCTACCGCGAGGAGAAGGTCAACCCGATGGGCGGCTGCTTCCCCATCATGATCCAGATCCCGGTGTTCATCGCGCTGTACTGGGTGCTGTTGTCCAGCGTGGAGATGCGCAACGCGCCGTGGATCGGCTGGATCCGCGACCTGGCGGCGCCGGACCCCTACTTCATCCTGCCGATCGTGATGACGCTCACGACCCTGTTGCAGACGGCGCTCAACCCGGCCCCGCCGGACCCGATGCAGGCCAAGCTGATGTGGTTCATGCCGCTGGCGTTCAGCATCATGTTCTTCTTCTTCCCGGCCGGCCTGGTGCTGTACTGGATCACCAACAACGTGCTGTCGATCGCGCAGCAGTGGCTGATCAACACGCGCATGGGCGTGCCGCCGCAGTTCAACCTGCCGAAGTTCAGGTAACGCTCCGCGAAGGTGAAAACAAGGGCCGCGCAGCGGCCCTTTCGCTTTCTCGTACGCCCTCAGGCGCCCCGCAGCTCCGGAGCCGGGCTGTCGGCCGGCACGCCGGCGGCCTGCAGCGCCCGCGCCATCCGCTGCTGGTGCTCGGGGTGGCGCATGGGCAGGGCGGCCGCGTGCGACGAGACGCTGAACCGGGCGTTGAGGCGGCGCGCCGTGGCGGCCTCAGCGCGCGCCCGTTCGAACTGGCCGCGCTCCGCGTGGATGCCCGCCAGAGCTGCGTGGGCCCAGAAGTAGTCCGGGTTGCGGGTCACGGCGCTCTCCATGACGGCCTGCGCCGCCTCGAGCTCATTCGTCATCCGCAGTGCCAGGCCGCGGATCGTGAGGAACATGCCATGATCATTGAGGTCGAGGGCTATCGCGCGGTCGACGGCGTCCAGCGCGGTGTCGAACTCGCCTGCCAGCAGCAGCCCTTCGGCGAGGTGGAAGTGGGCCCACGCGTACTGCGGTTCGAGCTCGACCGCCACTCGCAACTGCGCCAGCCCCTCGTCGAACCGGCGGCGCCGCAGCAGCACCTTGCCCATCAGCGTGTGCGGCGTGGAGCGTCCCGTGCGGTTGCAGGCAATGGCGCGCGAAGCCCATTGCTCCGCCAGGTCCATGCTGCGCTCGGGCTCCACGGTCCAGCCGAAGACCGACTCCATCCAGTGCGTCCAGCCCACCCGCGCGATGATCTCCGCATGGTCGCCGGCCAGGCGCACGGCCTCCTCGAAGGCGGCACGCGCCAGCAGGTTGTCCTGCGGCGTGCAGCGGCAGAACGCTTCCCAGCCGCGCAGGTTGAGGTCCACCACCCGGGGGTGGTCGCCGGCGCGCGGTCCCGAGACGACCGGGATCCTCGGGACCCCGGTGCGAGATATTTCTTGCGCTGCCGGCGGTGCGGCCAGCGGCGACTCCGGCCAGCCGGACAGCCGGTGGAACAGGGCGGCGGTCTCGGCGGCCGGCTCGACCCCCAGTTCGCCCCGCAAGGCCTCGCGGCAGTCGTTCCAGGCCTGGAGCGCCTTCGCGCGCAAGCCGGCCTTGACGTACAGCTGCATCAGCGCACGCCAGCATCCTTCGTGCACGGGGTCGTTGGCGAGCAGCCGGTGGGCCAGTTGCACGGCCCGCTCGCGATCGGGCTGATCCAGGACGGATTCGCCCAACCTCGCCAACACGCCGCATGCGATGTTGCGCAGTCGCTCGCGCTCGGTCGCCGCCCACCGCTCGAAGTCGGTGCCGGCCTCGAGGCTCTCGAGGAAGTCGCCGCGGTACAGCGCCGCGGCGGTTGCCATGCCGGCCAGGTCCCCGCTGGCGGACAGTGCCTCGAAGCGGACGACGTCGACCTCGCAGGCGCGATCGCAAACGACCAGACGCTCACCGTCGCTGTTCAGCAGGTCGACGGCGCCCCCCAGCGAACGGCGCAACAGGTGCAGGCACTGGCGCAGGGCGCCGCGCGCCTCGTCTTCCGCATGATCGGGCCAGAGCAGCGCGATCAGCCGGGCCCGTGACACGCCGGCGGCGCCTCCCAGCGCGGCCGCGGCGAGCACGGCCTGGGCCTTGCGGCCAAGCCGCAGCGGAACGGGCGAGCACGGGGTCTCCAGCGCAAATGCACCCAGGAGTCGCAAGCTCGAACTGGTCATGGGTCACCTCTCGCGCCGGTCCGCGCGGTCCCCGTTTGCTGGCGGCCGGCGCAGAAAGGATGGACCGGACGGCAGCGGCTGGCAAGTCCTGGTGACGCTTTCCTCACGGTTCCGTGACGTTGCGCGCGACGCCTGCCGCCCAGACTGCGTCCGGGCTTTCGAAAGGAGAACCCCATGACACATCAGTTCAACATCGCCCTGGCAGTCCTTGCCCTGACGGGCCCGGCGCTCGCCCACTCGGCGGCGCTGCTGCCCAAGGAGGGCACGTTCGAGTCGACACTCTGCTTCAGCGGCCCGGTGACGCGGCTGGTCGTCAGCGACACCGAACGCTATGGGACCTACAGCGTGACGGGCACGACCCAGTCGGACAACAAGGCGTTCGACGCGCTGAAGACGGAGTGCGTGGCGGCCTACGAGATGCGGTCCAGGGTCTGGCAGCATCGCGGCTACTGCGTCTTCCAGGACGCGAGTGGAGACAGGTTCCACGGCTCCGACAGCTTGACCGCCGACGGCGGGTACAAGGTCGTCTACCTGGGGGGCACCGGCAAGTTCGCGGGGTTCAGCGGTGAAGCCAAGGTCAGCATGATCGAAGATCCGGCCAAGCCGGTGCCGGGCACCATCCAGGGCTGCCGCCAGATCACGGCGCGGTACATCACCCCCGCCGCATGGCCGATGCCTTGAAACGGTGAGCGCTACGATGGCGGAATGCTCGCCCGACACGCCGACCCCATCGCCGCCATCGCCACCGCCCCCGGCCGCGGCGCGGTGGGCATCGTGCGGGTCTCGGGCAAGGGCCTCGCGCCGCTGGTCGCGGCGATCTGCGGCCGGCCGCTGAAGCCGCGCGAAGCGACCTATCTCGCGTTCCGCGCCGGCGACGGCACGCCGATCGACCAGGGACTCGCGCTGCATTTCCCGGCGCCGCATTCCTACACGGGCGAGGACGTGCTGGAACTGCAGGCCCATGGCGGCCCGGTGGTGCTGCAACTGCTGCTGGCGCGATGCCTCGAAGCGGCGGCCGAACCCGACCCGGCGACCGGCGGGCCGCGCCTGCCGCGGCTGCGGCTGGCGCAACCCGGCGAGTTCACCGAGCGCGCCTTCCTCAACGACAAGATCGACCTGGCGCAGGCCGAGGCCATCGCCGACCTGATCGACGCCAGCACCGAAGCCGCCGCGCGCAGCGCCGGCCGCTCGCTCTCGGGCGAGTTCTCGCGCGAGATCCACACGCTGCGCGACGCGCTGATCCACCTCAGGATGCTGGTCGAGGCGACCCTCGACTTTCCCGACGAGGAGATCGACTTCCTGCAGCAGGCCGACGCGCAAGGGCAGCTGCTGCGCCTGCGCGAGACGCTGGCGCGCGTGCAGCAGCGCGCGCGCCAGGGCGCCTTGCTGCGCGAAGGGATCAAGGTGGTGATCGCGGGCCAGCCCAACGCCGGCAAGAGCTCGCTGCTCAACGCGCTGGCCGGCGCCGAACTCGCGATCGTCACGCCGGTGCCCGGCACCACGCGCGATGTGGTGAGCGAGACGATCCAGATCGAAGGCGTGCCGCTGCACGTGATCGACACGGCCGGCCTGCGCGAGAGCGAGGACCATGTCGAGCGGATCGGCATCGAGCGCGCCTGGGGCCAGATCGAGCGCGCCGACGCGGTGCTGTTCCTGCACGACCTGACGCGCGCGGCGCTGGCCGACTACCGTGCCGGCGACGAGGCGATCGCGCGCGGGCTGGCCGACAAGCTGCCGCCTTCGGTGCCGGTGATCGACGTCTGGAACAAGGTCGACGCGGCGCCCGACGCCGGAGGGCCTGTGGCCGACCACGAACGGGTGGCCCTGTCGGCCAGGACCGGCGCCGGCCTCGACGTGCTGCGCCGCAAGCTGCTGGAGGTGGCGGGCTGGCAGTCCGCGCCCGAGGGCGTCTACATCGCGCGCGAGCGCCACGTGCAGGCACTGCGCGAGGTGGCGGAGCACCTGGATCTCGCGACGCAGCACCTGGCGGCGCGCCGCCCCGCCCTCGAGCTGCTGGCCGAGGAACTGCGCCTCGCGCAGAACGCGCTCAACGCGATCACCGGCGAATTCACCTCCGACGACCTCCTTGGCGTCATCTTCTCGAGCTTCTGCATCGGCAAGTAGCTGCCGCGGGCGGCCATGCCCGCGGCGCTTGCTCGCCGCGCGGCGGTCCTCATTCCGCCGTGCCGGTCAAGCGGGCCGTCCCGGGTTGACCTGGATCAAGCCACTTTGTAGGCTGGCTCACCTTGGCCTGGGAGCGCCGGGTAAACCCGCGTCGGGGTCCAGCCTGAATTCAGGTAATTTGATGCCGGTATTCCAGGCCTGCCTTTAACTACACCAGGAGACTGTCCATGAAATTCCTCAAACCCGTCGCTCTCGCGGCCGCGCTGCTCTCCAGCACGCTGGCCCTGGCGGACATCACCGTAGGCGTCACCGTCTCGGCCACCGGGCCCGCGGCGTCGCTGGGAATTCCCGAGAAGAACACGATCGCGCTGATGCCCAAGACGATCGCCGGCGAGAAGATCAACTACATCGTCCTCGACGACGCGTCGGACACCACGGCGGCGGTCACCAACACCCGCAAGCTCATCACGGAAAACAAGGTCGACGTGATCCTCGGCTCGACGGTCACTCCCAATTCGCTGGCGATGATCGACGTGGTTTCGGAAGCCAAGGTGCCGATGATCTCGATGGCGGCCTCGGCCAAGATCGTCGAGCCGGTCGACGCGAAGAAGGCCTGGGTCTTCAAGACCCCGCAGAACGACATCATGATGTCGCAGGCGATCGTCGAGCACATGGCCAAGAGCGGCATCAAGAGCGTCGGCTTCGTCGGCTTCTCCGATGCCTACGGCGAAGGCTGGTACCAGGAGTTCAGCAAGGCGGCCGCCGCCAAGGGCCTGCAGATCTCTGCGAACGAGCGCTATGCCCGCACCGACACCTCGGTCACCGGCCAGGTGCTCAAGATCATGGCGGCCAAGCCCGACGCCGTGCTGATCGCCGGCTCCGGCACGCCCGCCGCCCTGCCGCAGAAGACGCTGAAGGAACGCGGCTATGCCGGCAAGATCTACCAGACGCACGGCGTCGCCAATGCCGACTTCCTGCGCGTCGGCGGCAAGGACGTGGAAGGCACGCTGCTGCCGGCCGGCCCGGTGCTGGTCGCCGACCAGCTGGCCGACAGCCATCCGGTGAAGAAGCCGGCCCTGGCCTACATCGCCGCCTACGAGGCCGCCCACGGCAAAGGCACCGTGTCGACGTTCGGCGCGCACGCCTGGGACGCCGGCATGCTGATGGCCGCCGCCGTTCCGGAGGCGCTCAAGAAGGCCAAGCCCGGCACGCCCGAGTTCCGCTCGGCGCTGCGCGACGCGCTGGAGAACGTCAAGGGCATGGCCGGCGCGCACGGCATCTTCTCGATGTCCAAGACCGACCACCTCGGCCTGGACCACAACGCCCGCGTCATGGTCCGCATCGAGAACGGCACCTGGAAGTACACGCCCTGAGCATCGCCGCGTGAGGGCGGCCGCCGGCGGCGCCCGCCCCGCGCATCGGGCCTCCGCGGGGAGGCCCGCCTTTCATCCGGGGGCCGCTGGCGGCTCCGCAACCGGTAGTGATCATGGATGTTCAGATCGCCCTGCTGCTGGGGCAGGACGGCATTGTCAATGGCGCGGTTTACGGGCTGCTGGCTCTGGCCCTGGTGCTGGTGTTTTCGGTCACCCGCATCATCTTCATTCCGCAGGGCGAACTGGTCGCGTTCGCGGCCCTGTCGATGGCGGCGCTCAACGCCGGCCGCGCCCCGGCGGTGCTCTGGCTGCTGATCGGGCTGGCGGCGGTCACGCTGCTGGTCGAAACCTGGCGGCAGCGGCGCGGCGCGCCGGTCGACTGGCGTTCCACGCTGGTGTGGACGGTGCTGCTGCCGGTGATGGCCGCGTCGATGGTCGTGCTGCGCCCGGCCTCGGTCGCGCTGCAGGCGCTGACGACGCTGCTCGTGGTCGCCCCGCTCGGCCCCCTGCTCTATCGCCTGGCCTACCGGCCGATCGCCAGCGCCAGCGTGCTGATGCTGCTGATCGTGTCGGTGGCGCTGCACGGCGTCATGGTCGGCCTCGGGCTGCTGTTCTTCGGCGCCGAAGGCTCGCGCACCCCGGCGTTCTCGGACCTGCGGTTCGACCTCGGCGGCATCCAGGTCACCGGCCAGTCGCTGGTGGTGGTGGGCGTCACCGTGGCGCTGGTGTTCGCCATGTTCCGCTTCTTCGGCGGCACCATGATCGGCAAGGCGCTGCGCGCGACGGCGATGAACCGGGTCGGCGCGCGGCTGATGGGGATTCCCACGGACCTCTCGGGTGACCTGAGCTTCGCCCTGGCCGGCGTCATCGGCGCCGTGTCGGGACTGCTGATCGGGCCGCTGACGACGGTCTATTACGACACCGGCTTCCTGATCGGGCTCAAGGGCTTCGTCGCGGCGATCGTCGGCGGGCTCGCGAGCTACCCGATGGCGCTGGCCGGCGCGCTGCTGGTGGGGCAGCTGGAATCCTTCTCCTCCTTCTGGGCCAGCGCCTTCAAGGAGGTGCTGGTCTTCACGCTGATCATCCCGGTGCTGTGGTGGCGCTCGATGCAAAGCGTGCACGTGGAAGAAGACGAAGAATGACGCCGCGCCACCTCACCCTGCTCGCCGTCGCGGCGCTGGCCCTGGCCTGGGGCTGGCTGCCGGAATTCACCATCACCCTGCTCTGCTACATCGGCCTGTACGCGATGGTCGCGGCCGGCCTGGTGATGCTCACCGGCGTCGGCGGCATGACCTCCTTCGGCCAGGCGGCGTTCGTCGGCATCGGCGCCTATGCCACGGCCTGGGTCACCACTTCACCGGCGCTGGCGGCGGCGCTGGGCGGACCGGTCAGCCCGGCCTGGGGGCCGTGGCTGGGACTCGTGCTCGGCATGCTGCTGGCCGCCGCGGTCGCCTGGATCCTGGGCGCCGTGACGCTGAAGCTGTCGGGCCATTACCTGCCGCTCGCCACCATCGCGTGGGGCCTGGGCATCTACTTCCTGTTCGGCAACCTGGAGTTCCTGGGCGGGCACACCGGCACCGGCGGGCTGCCGCCGATCACCGTTGGCGGCATGTCGCTCGCGGACTCCCGCGTCATGGGCGTCGTGATCTGGGCCACGCTGCTGCTGATGCTGTGGGCGCTGCACAACCTGCTCGACTCGCGCGAGGGCCGCGCCATCCGCGCGCTCAAGGGCGGCCGCCTGATGGCCGAATCGATGGGGGTGGACACCGCCGCATACCGCGTCAAGGTGTTCGTGCTCGCCGCCCTGATGGCGGGCCTGTCCGGCTGGTTCTACGCGCACCTGCAGCGTTTCGTGAACCCGACGCCGTTCAACCTCAACATCGGCATCGAGTACCTGTTCATGGCGGTGGTCGGCGGCGCCGGACACCTGTGGGGCGCCGTCCTCGGCGCGGCGCTGATCACGCTGCTGAAATCGCAATTGCAGGACGTGCTGCCCAAGCTCCTGGGCAGCAGCGGCAATTTCGAGGTGATCGTGTTCGGCCTGCTGATGCTGGTGGTGCTGCACCGCTTTGCCGACGGCATGTGGCCGACGCTCGCCAGGGCCAGCCGCCGCTTCCTGCGCCCGACGGCGGCTTCGGTGCGTGCCGCCGCCGAGCCCCTGCCGCCGCGGACGCTGCCGCCCAGGGGCCAGGTGCTGCTCGAGGCGACGGCGGCCAGCAAGCACTTCGGCGGCCTCAAGGCCGTGAACGAGGTGACGCTGGACGTCCGGGCGGGCGAGGTGCACGCGCTGATCGGCCCCAACGGCGCCGGCAAGTCCACCTTCTTCAACATGGTGTCCGGCGTGATCGACCTCACGTCCGGCGGCGTGCGGGTGATGGGGCAGGACATGAAGAACCGGCCGTCGCGCCACTTCGCGGCGCTCGGCCTGGGGCGCACTTTCCAGCACGTGCGGCTGATGGCGCACCGCAGCGTCCTCGACAACGTGGCGCTGGGCGCGCACCGGCGCGGCCAGCGCGGCTGGATCGCCGCCATGCTGCGGCTGGACCGCGCCGAGGAGGCGACGCTGCTGGCCCATGCCCGGCGCCAGCTCGAACGCTGCCAGCTCGAGGGGCATGCCGCCGAGGCAGCCGGTTCGCTGGCGCTGGGGCAGCAGCGCGTGATCGAGATCGCCCGCGCGCTGGCCGGCCAGCCGGCCCTGCTGCTGCTGGACGAGCCGGCGGCGGGCCTGCGGCACCTCGAGAAGCTGGCGCTGGCCCAGCTGCTCTCGCAACTGCGGGCCGAAGGCCTGGGGATCCTGGTGGTGGAACACGACATGGAGTTCGTCATGAACCTGGCCGACCGCGTGACGGTGATGGAGTTCGGCACCGTGATCGCGCGCGGCACGCCCGCGCAGGTGCAGGCGGACCCGCGGGTGCTGGAGGCCTACCTCGGCGTCGGCGACGAGGCCGCCGAGGTCGAGGAACGGCTGGAGGCGGCGGCATGAGTGCCGCGCGGCCGCCCGAAGGCGCACTGCTGCACCTGCGCGATTTCGGCGTTTCGTACGGCGCGGTGCAGGCCGTGCACGGCGTCGAACTCGCGGTGCACGAAGGCGAGATCGTCACGGTGATCGGTCCCAACGGCGCCGGCAAGTCCAGCCTGCTGTGCGCGGCCATGGGCCTGCTGCCGTCCAGCGGCGCGCTGGCCGTGGACGGCGTCATCATTCCGCGCCCCAGCGTCGAGCTGATGGTGGCGCGCGGCGTGTCGCTGGTGCCCGAGCGGCGCGAACTCTTCGGCGACATGGTGGTCGAGGACAACCTGGTGCTCGGCGGCTTCTGGCGCTGGCGCAAGGGCGAGCGCGACCACCTGCAGCGCCTGCAGGAAGTGTTCGCGCTGTTCCCGCGGCTGGAGGAGCGGCGCCAGCAACTGGCTTCGACCCTGTCGGGTGGGGAGCGGCAGATGCTGGCGATCGGCCGCGCGCTGATGGCGCGGCCGCGGCTGCTGATGCTGGACGAGCCTTCGCTGGGCCTGGCGCCGCTGATCGTGCGCGAGGTGCTGCAGATGGTGGCCTCGCTGCGCGACCTGGGGGTGTCGGTGCTGCTGGTGGAGCAGAACGCGCGGGCCGCGCTGCAGGTCGCCGACCGGGCGTACGTGCTGGAGATGGGCGCCGTCGTGCTGCAAGGCACCGCCCAGGACCTGCTGCACGACCGCCGCATCATCGACACCTACCTCGGCATGGGCCGCAAGGCGAAAGGCCCGACCGCGGTGGCCTGAGCGCGGCGCGGGCCCGAGGTAGCGCTTTTGGGTTCAACCCGCCGGGCGGGGGTGGGCGCCGTCCGGCAGGCAGCCGTGAACCATGCCACGAAGTCCGCATCGGACTGTGGTGCGAGGGCGCCGGAGCGCCCTCGCCGGTGGCGGGCACGACGCAGCCGATTTACACTCACTCGGCAGCGCGGCCATCCGGCGGCGGGCTGCGCTTCAAGAAGGCCCGTCGCAATGTCCTTGTTCAACTGGCTCTCCCGCGAAAAGCAGACCAAGGCGCCTGCCGAAACCGGCGCCGTCCCGGCCGAGCCCGCCCGCGGCACCCCGGCCGCGCCGGGCGCCCCGCGCAAGACCGACCGCATGGCGCGGCGCGAGCTGCTGTATTCGGTCGTGCGCGAGTCGATGGCGCGCGCCGGCGTGCTCTCGGCCAGCTACAGGTTCAAGGTGCTGTCGCTGGACGCCGCGGGACGCCAGTTCCTGGTCATGGTGGACCTGGCCAGCAGCGAACGCGCCGGCCCCGAACTGCTGTGCGACATCGAGGCCGTGGTCACCCAGCGCGCCAAGAGCCGCCACGACCTGGTGGTGAGCGGCGTCTACTGGCGTCGCAGCGACCAGGTGGGCGCCGCGGCGCGGCCGGCGGCCGGCCGCCAGCCGGCGCGCGGCGCGGCCGCGGCCCAGCCGTCGCAGCCGGCCGAGTTGCTGTCCGACTCGCCTCCGTCGATCCCGGCGCCGCAGCAGCCCGCCACGGCCGGCAGCTTCGATCCGATCGAGGAAGACGAGCTGGCGGCACTGCGGGCCGCCCTGGCGAATGGCTTGGGTGGCGCCTCGCCGCCCGCGCGTGCGCCGGCGCGACCGGCCGCCACCTCGCAGGCGGGCGCCGAGCCCGCCGCGTCCGGCTTCCCGGACACCGTCGTGCGTCGCGACACCGACACCCGCGGCCGCACGCTCAGCTCGACGCAGGCCGGCGACCTGAACTGAAACGCCCGGCCCGCTTCAGCGCAGGCCGCTCAGCAAGCGCTGCTCCGCCAAAGCCAGCGGCTCGGGCCGTCCGGACAGCACCAGCGTGTCGCCGTCTTCCAGCCGTGGATCCGTCTCGGGGTCGAGCCGGCGGCCATTGCCCCGGCGCAGGCTGACGACCCGCACGCCCGCCCCCTGCAATTCCAGCTGGCTGAGCGTGCGCCCCGGCGCGTTCGATCCAAGGGGCAGCGTCACCGTCGTCAGCCGCTCGTGCTCCGCGTCCTCGGGCGCCTCGTCCACGCCCAGGAAATGCCCGCGCAGCAGGCCGTAGCGCGCATCGCGCTGCTGCTGCACGATCCGGATCACGCGGCGCAGCGGCACACCCACCAGCGCCAGCGTATGGCTGGCCAGCATCAGCGAACCTTCCAGCGCCTCCGGCACGACCTCGACGGCCCCCGCCGTCTGCAGTTCGTCCAGCCGCATGTCGTCCTGGGTCCGCACGACGACCGGCACCTGCGGCGCGTGGGTGCGCACGTTGGCGAGCACCTTCAGCGCGCCGGCGACGTCGAGATAGGTGACGACCACCGCGCTGGCCCGCGAGAGCCCGGCGGCGACCAGCGCCTGCAGGCGCGCGGCGTCGCCGAAGACCACCGAGTCGCCGGCGGCCGCGGCCTGGCGCACCCGGTCGGGGTCGAGGTCGAGCGCGATGTGCGGGATGCCTTCGCGCTCCAGCAGCCGCCCCAGGTTCTGGCCGCTGCGCCCGTAGCCGCAGATGATCACGTGCTTGTCGGTGTTGATCGAGCGCCGCGCGATGGCCGTCATCTGCAGCGACTGCTGCATCCAGTCGCTGGCCACCAGCTTCAGCACGATCGCGTTGGCGTGCATGATGATGAACGGCGTCGCCAGCATGGACAGCACCATGCTGGCCAGGATCGGGTTGAAGAGTTCCGGCGGCACCAGCGCGCTCTGCTGCGCCAGCGTCAGCAGCACGAAGCCGAACTCGCCGGCCTGCGCCAGGTACAGGCCGGTGCGCAGCGACACGCCGGCGGTCGCGCCCATCACCCGAGCCAGCGCCGTCACCAGCAGCAGCTTGAACAGCACCGGCAGCGTGACCAGGACCAGCACCAGCCCCCAGTACCGGGCGACGACGCGCCAGTCGAGGATCATCCCGATGGTGATGAAGAACAGGCCCAGCAGGACGTCGTGGAACGGCCGGATGTCGGATTCGACCTGGTGCTTGTATTCCGTCTCGGAAATCAGCATCCCGGCGACGAATGCGCCCAGCGCCAGCGACAGGCCCGCCAGCTGGGTGAGCCAGGCCAGCCCCAGCGTGACGAGCAGCAGGTTCAGGACGAACAGCTCCTCGCTCTTGCGCCGGGCCACGAGGGTGAGCCACCAGCGCATCAGCCGCTGGCCGCCCACCAGCAGCAGCCCGATCAGGACCACGGCCTTGAGCGCCGCCAGGCCCAGGGCGACCAGCAGCGTCTCCGGTGGACTGCCCAGGGCCGGGATCAGCACCAGCAGCGGCACCACCGCGAGGTCCTGGAACAGCAGCACGCCGACGACGCGCTTGCCGTGCTCGCTTTCGAGCTCCAGCCGCTCGGCCAGCAGCTTCACCACGATCGCCGTGCTGCTCATCGCCGCCGCGCCGGCGAGCGCCACGGCCGTGCGCCAGTCCATGCCCCACAGGCCGGGTGCGGCCATCCCGAGCAGCAGCGACCCGCCGGTTCCCAGCACGACGGTGAGCAGCACCTGCGCCTGGCCCAGTCCGAACACGTGGCGCCGCATGGCGCGCAGCTTGTGCAGGTTGAATTCCAGGCCGATGACGAACATCAGGAAGACGACGCCGAACTCGCCCAGGTGCCGCACGATGTCCGAGTTCTCGGCCAGGGCCAGCGCGTTGGGCCCGATCAGCACGCCGACGACCAGGTAGCCGAGCATCGGCGGCAGCTTCAGCATCCGGCAGGCGACCACGCCGAGCACCGCGGCCAGCAGATAGAGCAGCGTGAGCTCGAGGGCGGACATGGCCCCATGCTACCAAGCGCGGGTGACGGATCCGTCGCGGCTCGGCCGGCTCGCCGGCAGGCCCCTCGATAGAATCCGGTCATGGTGTCCCCACCCGAGCACGTCCTGCCGCCGCCGCACCGCGCCCCACCCGCGTTCGACGCCGCGCAGGCGCTGCGGCTCGCGCAGGAGACCTTCGACATCGAGGCCGCCGCCGTGCTGGGCCTGAAGGCGCGCACCGGCGCGGCTTTCGCGCAGGCGGTCGAGCGCATGCTCTCGATCCGCGGCCGGGTGGTGGTGATGGGCATGGGCAAGAGCGGCCACGTGGGCCGCAAGATCGCCGCGACGCTCGCCTCCACCGGCACGCCCGCCCTCTTCGTGCATCCGGCCGAGGCCAGCCACGGCGACCTCGGCATGATCACGCCGGACGACCTGGTGCTGGCGATCTCCAATGGCGGCGAAAGCGACGAGATCACCGCGATCCTGCCGGTCCTCAAGCGCCTGGGGGTCGCCACCATCGCGATGACGGGCGGGCTGCAGTCGACCCTGGCCGTCCACGCCGAAGTGGTCCTCGACAGCGGCGTCGCCAAGGAGGCCTGCCCGCTGAACCTGGCGCCGACCGCCAGCACCACGGCGCAGCTCGCGCTGGGCGACGCGCTGGCCGTCGCGCTGCTCGATGCCCGCGGCTTCCGGGCCGAGGACTTCGCGCGCTCGCACCCCGGCGGCGCGCTGGGCCGCAAGCTGCTGACGCACGTGAGCGACGTCATGCGCACCGGCAACGCGGTGCCGCACGTCGGCCCGGACACGCGTTTTTCCGACCTGATGCGGGAGATGAGCGGCAAGGGCCTGGGCGCGTCCGCCGTCGTCGACGGCGCGGGCCGGGTGCTGGGCATCTTCACCGACGGCGACCTGCGCCGGCTGGTCGAGAAGGGACTGGACCTGCGCGGCCTCGTCGCCCGCGAGGTGATGCACCCGAACCCGCGCGTGATCCGCCAGGACGCGCTGGCGGCAGAGGCGGCCGACCTGATGGAGCAGCACCGCATCACCAGCGTCCTGGTGGTCGACGCCGAGGGTCGGCTGTGCGGCGCCGTCAACAGCAACGACCTGATGCGGGCCAAGGTGATCTGATGCGCACGCCGGTCCTGAACTTTCCGCCGGCGCTGCTGCTCGCCGCGCAGGGCGTGCGGGTGGCGTTCTTCGACGTCGACGGCGTGCTGACCGACGGCGGGGTGCACTTCACCGAAGCCGGCGAGACCCTCAAGCGCTTCCATATCCTCGACGGGCTGGGGCTGAAGCTGCTGCAGCGCGGCGGCATCACGCCGGCCGTGATCACCGGCCGCGATTCGGCGCCGCTGCGCCATCGGCTGGCCGCGCTGGGCGTCGAGCACGTGCACTACGGAACCGAGGCCAAGCGTGGCGCCGCCGAGGCGACGCTGCAGGAACTGGGGCTCGACTGGTCGCAGGCCGCGGCGATCGGCGACGACTGGCCGGACCTGCCGGTCCTCGCGCGCTGCGCATTTTCCTGCGCGCCGCCGAACGCGCACGCCGAGGTGAAGGCGACCGTGCACCACGTGACGCAGGCGGCGGGCGGGGCCGGCGCCGCCCGCGAATTCTGCGACCTCCTGCTGGTGGCCAGCGGCCGGTATGCCGGGCTGCTGGAGGACTACGCGTGAGGCCAGGCTGCCGCCGATGAGCGCCACCGTCGCCGGCCAGCCGCGCCGGGCCTGGTCGCTGGTGGGCCGCGCCTGGGACCGGCTCTCGGTCTACCTGCCGATCATCCTGATGGGCGTGATCGCGCTGGGCACGTACTGGCTGGCGCGCAATACGCCGTCGCTGGCCGTGGTCGAGGCGCCGCGGCCGCCGACGCACGATCCCGACACCATCATGCGGCGCTTTTCCGTCAAGACCTTCGACCCCGCCGGGCGGCTGAAAAGCGAGGTGCACGGCAGCGAAGCCCGCCACTTCCCGGACACCGACACGGTGGAGATCGACCAGCCGCGGATCCGCTCGTTGAACGCACAGGGCGACCTCACCGCCGCGACCGCGCAGCGGGCCCTCAGCAACGCCGACGGCTCCGAAGTCCAGTTGTTCGGCAACGCGGTGGTGACGCGCACCCCCGCCGCGGCCGGCGGCCCGCCGCGCGCGCCGCTGGAGTTCCGCGGCGAATTCCTGCACGCCTTCCTGGATGCCGAACGCCTGGTGTCCAACAAGCCGGTGGAACTGCGCCGGGGCGACGACCGCTTCACCGGCGACAGCCTGCAGTACGACAACATCAACCGCGTGCTGGTGCTCGAGGGCCGGGTGCGCGGCAGCATCGCGGCGCGGCAGGGCGGCTGATGGACCGTCTGGTGTTCATCACCGGGGCTTCCAGCGGCATCGGCCAGGCCCTGGCCTGGCGCTATCACCAGGCCGGGTGGCGGCTGGCGCTGGCGGCGCGCCGCGCCGCCGAGACGGCGCAGTGGGCGCGGCAGCAGGGCATCCCGCCCGAGCGGTGCGCCGTCTACGAAGCGGACGTCGCGGCGACGGACAGCATCGTCGCGGCCGCCCGCGACTGCATCGCGCGCCAGGGGCTGCCCGACGCGGTTATCGCCAATGCCGGGATCAGCGTCGGCATGGACACGGCGGTGCGCGAGGACCTGGACGTGATGGCGCGGGTGCTGGCGACCAACACCGTCGGCCTGGCCGCGACCTTCCACCCGTTCGTCGCGCCCATGGCGCGGCGCGGCTCCGGCGCGCTGGTGGGCATCGCCAGCGTGGCCGGCATCCGCGGCCTGCCGGGGCACGGCGCGTACTGCGCCAGCAAGGCGGCGGCGATTTCCTATTGCGAGAGCCTGCGCGGCGAGTTGCGCGGCACCGGCGTGAAGGTGGTGACGATCTGCCCGGGCTACGTCGCCACGCCGCTCACCGCGCGCAATCGCTTCCCGATGCCGTTCCTGATGACGGCCGAGGCCTTCGCCGACCGCGCGTTGCGTGCCGTCGAAGCCGGTGCCAGCTACCGTGTGATCCCGTGGCAGATGGGCATCGTGGCGACACTGCTGCGGGTGCTGCCGAACGCGTTGCTGGACCGCGCCTTCGCCGGCCAGCCACGCAAGCGGCGCGTGGGCGAGTAAGGCGCGGCCGGGCATGAAAAAAGGCTCCCGTGGGAGCCTTCTTGCCGTCGAAACGGGTCAGTAGCCGCCGCGATTGCCGCCGCCGCGCGGGCCGGAGCCGTACGGGCTGCGGAAACCGCCGTCGCCGCCGCCGCGGCCGCCGTAGCCGCCGCCACCGCCTTCGCGGCCGCCGCCACCTTCACGCCGGCCGCCACCACCACCGTAGCCACCGCCGCCGCCGCCATAGCCGCCGCTGCCGCCACCACCGTAGCCGCCGCCATAGCCGCCGCCGCCGCCACCACCGTAGCCGCCGGAGCGCGGACGCGATTCCATGGGACGCGCCTCGTTCACGACGACGCTGCGGCCGCCGAGCGGCTGCCCGTTCATGCCGTTGATGGCCGCCTGGGCCTCCGCGTCGCTGCCCATCTCGACGAAGCCGAAGCCCTTGGAGCGGCCGGTGTCGCGCTCCATCATGACCTTGGCGCTGGTGACGGCGCCGAACTGGCTGAATGCCTGCTCGAGATCGCTGTCGCGCACGGAATAAGGCAGATTGCCCACGTACAGTTTATTGCCCATTGATCGGGGCTCCTGAAAAGACGATGACTAGCGCGATGGAGTCCCGAAAACGCATTCCACTGAACCCGAGCGAAGCGATAAGTGACCTGTTCACCGCAATCCTTGCGCTGCCCTTGGGGGACACGCTTTTCCATTATGAACAGGAATCCGGCGCAAGTGCAGACCCCAGGAAGGCCCCGAACCTCGTCGAAAACCCTTAATTGCAGTGCAAGAAAAAAAGGGCCCGTAGGCCCTTTGTGTTCTTTTTGCGACGGGCGACAGTCCCCGTGCGTTGCTTGCAGCTCAGTAGCCGCGGCCGCCGCCGTAGCCGCCACCGCCGCCTTCGCGCCGGCCGCCGCCACCACCGTAGCCGCCGCCACCGCCACCGTAGCCGCCACCACCGCCACCGTAGCCGCCACCACCGCCGCCGCCGCCGAAACCGCCGGAACGGGGAGCACGCGGCTCCATCGGACGGGCTTCGTTCACGACGAGGCCACGGCCGCCGACCTGCTGGCCGTTCATGCCTTCGATCGCGGCGCGGGCTTCCGCCTCGCTGCTCATTTCGACGAAGCCGAAGCCCTTGGAGCGGCCGGTGTCGCGCTCCATCATGACCTTGGCGCTGGAGACGGTGCCGTACTGGCTGAACGCCTGTTCCATGTCACTGTCGCGGTACGAATAGGGCAGGTTGCCCACGTAAAGTTTGTTGCCCATTGAATGGACTCCTGGAGAAAAGAAACGCACGAAGCGATGGAGTCCGAACAACGCAAGCTACAAACCACGCGAAACCGACAGTCACCGCACACTATGTACCGCCTCAGGCGGCACCGGGCGATTATGGGGCATCCGTGTCTTTCGTGCTTGACTTTCGAAAAACAGGTTCTGCCGGACCGCCGGCGCTCACCAGGTCGCCTCGCGCTCCGGGGTCGAACCGATCCTGTGGATGGCCAGGTCGGCGCCCTGGTGCTCCTCCTCGGGCGACAGGCGCAGCCCCGTCAGGGCCCGGAGCGTGCCGTACACGGCCAGCCCCGCGAGCGACGCCCACGCCACGCCCAGCAGGGTGCCGGCCAGCTGGGCGGCGATGCCCACGCCGCCGAGGCCGCCCAGCGCCGGCTGGCCGAAGATGCCGGCGGCAATGCCGCCCCAGGCGCCGCACAGGCCGTGCAAGGGCCACACGCCCAGCACGTCGTCGATCTTCCAGCGGTTCTGGGTCAGCGTGAACAGGAACACGAAGATCGCGCCGGCGGCCGCCCCCACCGCGAGCGCGCCCGCCGGGTGCATCACGTCCGAGCCGGCGCAGACGGCGACCAGCCCGGCGAGCGGCCCGTTGTGCGCGAAACCCGGGTCGTTGCGGCCCAATGCCAGCGCGGCCAAGGTGCCGCCGGCCATCGCCATCAGCGAGTTGACGGCGACCAGGCCCGACATCCTGTCGATGGTCTGGGCGCTCATCACGTTGAAGCCGAACCAGCCCACGGTGAGGATCCAGGCGCCCAGCGCGAGGAACGGGATGTTCGACGGCGGGTGCGCCGAGATCGCGCCGTCCTTGCGGTAGCGGTTGCTGCGCGGCCCCAGCAGCAGCACGGCGGGCAGCGCGAGCCAGCCACCCATGGCGTGCACCACCACGGAGCCGGCGAAGTCGTGGAACTCGGCGCCGGTCGCCGCCTTGAGCCAGGCCTGGACGCCGAAGGCCTGGTTCCAGGCGACTCCTTCGAACAGCGGATACACGACGCCCACGATCACCGCCGTGGCGGCGAGCTGGGGCCCGAACCGGGCGCGCTCGGCGATGCCGCCCGAGACGATCGCGGGGATCGCAGCGGCGAACGTGAGCAGGAAGAAGAACTTGACCAGCTCGTAGCCGTTGCGCGCCGCCAGCTGCTCGGCGCCCACGAGGAAACTGGTGCCGTACGCCACCGCGTAGCCGACGAAGAAGTACGCCACCGTGGAGACCGAGAAGTCCGCGAGGATCTTCACCAGGGCGTTGACCTGGTTCTTCTTGCGCACGGTCCCGAGTTCCAGGAACGCGAAGCCGGCGTGCATGGCGAGCACCATGATGCCGCCGAGCAGGATGAACAGGGCGTCCGAGCCCTGTTTGAGTGCTTCCATGAATCTCTCCGGTGCAGATGCCCCTTCGTGGTGCGCTCTGCGGCGCTTCGGGGCGGGTGCACCAGCGGGAAGCAACAAGCGAGCCACGACGGTGCGACTAGAATGCCGCCTGTCATCGGGGAGTAGCCTCCCTTCGAATCCGAAAGGGGCTTGCGTCAACAGACTTGGGGCGACCCATGGCGCAAGCGGTCCGGACTTGGCGAGACCTTTGACTGCGCAGCCTCCGTCATGGCCGGGGAAGCTGGGCAGTCATTGCGTGCGCGCCGGCCGGACTCCCCCACTCATGGAATCCTTCCTCGTTTCCACCGGCATCGTCACCCTCGCCGAAATGGGCGACAAGACGCAGCTGCTGTCGCTCGTGCTGGCCGCGCGCTTTCGCAAGCCGTGGCCGATCATTGCCGGCATCCTCGTCGCCACCCTCGCCAACCACGCGCTGGCGGGCGCGGCCGGCACCTGGGTCACGTCGCTGCTCGGTCCCGACGTGCTGCGCTGGGTGCTCGGCGGCTCGTTCCTGGCGATGGCCGCCTGGATGCTGATCCCCGACAAGTTCGACGAGGGCGATGCCGGCCAGGCGCCGCGGCTGGGCGTGTTCGGCACGACGCTGATCGCCTTCTTCCTGGCCGAGATGGGCGACAAGACGCAGATCGCCACGGTGATGCTGGCGGCCCAGTACAACGCCTGGGCGGCGGTGGTGGCCGGCACGACGCTGGGCATGCTGCTGGCGAACGCGCCGGTGGTGTGGTTCGGCGACGCCGTCACCCGCCGCGTGCCGATCCGTGTCGTGCACGTGGTGTCCGCGGTGATCTTCGCCGTGCTGGGTACGGCGGCCCTGGCGGGCTGGGGCTCCTGAGCGGCCGCCGCAGGCGCTCAGCTGGTCTCCACCTGCTCCGGCGTTTCCGGCGCCCGGCGGCGCTGGTAGATCACGTGGTAGGTCAGGCCCACCAGCACGCTGCCGCCGAGCAGGTTGCCGGCAATGACGAACACCAGGTTGCCGGCCATGCCGGACCAGGTCACCAGCGCCGCGGCATCGGGCGGCTGCACCAGCATCGCCAGTGGCATCAGGTACATGTTGGCGATGCTGTGCTCGAAGCCGGCGGCGACGAACGCGCCGATCGGGAACACGACGGCCACCGCCTTGTCGACCACGCTGCGGCCGGCCATCGCCATCCAGACCGCCATGCAGACCAGAACGTTGCACAGCACGCCGCGCAGGAACGCCTCCCAGGCCGGGAGCGCCTGCTTCGCGAGCGCGATCCTGACCACTGTGCGGCCGATCGCACCCTCGTTCATCCCGGTGTGCCCGCTCGCGAACACCAGCAGCGCCAGCCCGGCGGCGCCGACGAAGTTGGCCGCGCACACGAGCGTCCAGTTGCGCAGCACTTCGATCGTGGTGATGCGGCCGTCGGCCCAGGCCATGGCCAGCAGGTTGTTGCCGGTGAACAGCTCGGCGCCCGCCACCACCACCAGCAGCAGGCCCAGCGAGAAGACCAGCCCGCCGCCGACCTGCGCGGCCGCGAAGCCGAGCGTCGGATCGGAGCGCACGATCACGAACAGCATCGAGCCCAGGCCGATGAAGGCGCCGGCCAGCACGCCCAGCATCAGCAGCGGCAGCGTTGCCATCCGCGCCTTCGCCACGCCCACGGTCTCGACGCGCCGTGCCACTTCGAGCGGCGCATAGGCGTCGGATCCATACAGCTCGCTCATGGCGATCCTCCGGAGGTCTGCACGTATACTAGTGCGGCGCCGATTTGCTCCAGCTTGCGGGCGCTCAATAAATGCCGCTAAAGATCGCCCTGCCGACCCGGCCTCGCATCTTGCAGCGGCGCCGGGTTTTTTGCTGCAGCCGCAGCGTCGAGAGGGCCGGGAGGGCCGCTGCCTTGTTGCCATGATCGTCACGCCGCAATCGATGCCGTTTCGCGAGCCGCTCGCCCTGCAAAGCGGCGCGGCGATCCGCGACTACGCCCTCGCCTACGAGACCTACGGGACGCTCAACGCGCAGCGCAGCAACGCGGTGCTCATCTGTCACGCGCTCAATGCGTCGCACCACGTGGCCGGCGCCTATGCCGGCCAGGAGCGATCGCAAGGCTGGTGGGACACGATGATCGGTCCCGGCAAGCCGGTCGACACCGACCGCTTCTTCGTCGTCGGCGTGAACAACCTCGGATCGTGCTTCGGCTCCACCGGGCCGATGCACGTGAACCCCGACACCGGTCGCGTCTACGGCGCGGATTTCCCGGTGGTGACGGTGGAGGACTGGGTCAACGCGCAGGCGCGCCTGCTGGACGCGCTGGGCATCGAGCGGCTGGCCGCCGTGATGGGCGGCAGCCTCGGCGGCATGCAAGCGCTGTCGTGGACCCTCCAATACCCGCAGCGCGTCGCCCATGCCGTGGTGATCGCCAGCGCGCCCAATCTCACCGCCGAGAACATCGCCTTCAACGAAGTGGCGCGGCGGGCGATCGTCACCGACCCCGATTTCCACGGCGGCCATTTCTACGAGCACGGCGTCATCCCGCGCCGCGGCCTGCGCATCGCGCGCATGATCGGCCACATCACCTATCTCAGCGACGACGTCATGAACGAGAAGTTCGGGCGCCAGTTGCGCGAGCGGATGGACGCGGTGCAGCGCACCGCCGGGGCCTACAGCTACACGCTGCAGGACGTCGAGTTCCAGATCGAGAGCTATCTGCGCTACCAGGGCGACAAGTTCAGCGAGTACTTCGACGCCAACACCTACCTGCTGATCACGCGGGCGCTCGACTACTTCGATCCGGCGCTGGCGCACGACGGCAACCTCGCGAAGGCGCTCGCGCCCGCGCTGGCGAAATTCCTGCTGGTGAGCTTCACGACCGACTGGCGCTTCTCGCCCAAGCGTAGCCGGGAGATCGTCAAGGCGCTGCTGGACAACCGGCGCGACGTCAGCTACGCCGAGATCGACGCGCCGCACGGCCACGACGCCTTCCTGCTGGAGGATGCGCGCTACATGGCCGTCGTGCGTGCGTACTTCGACCGCGTGGGCAAGGAGTTGATGAGCGCCGCCGGGCCGTCCCAAGGCGCGAAGGCCCCCCCGGGGGGCAGCGAACCACACGCAGTGGGGAGCGTGGGGGCACCATCATGAGCGACCGGCTGACGATGGAGTCGATCGCGCGGCTGGTGCCGCCCGGCTCGCGCGTGCTGGACCTCGGCTGCGGCGACGGCGCCATGCTCGACTGGCTGCAGCGCGAGCGCGGCTGCAGCGGCTACGGCATCGAGATCTCGGACGCCAACGTGCTCGCGTGCGTCAGGCGCGGCGTCAACGTGATCCAGGCGAACCTCGACCAGGGCCTCGCCATCTTCGACGACGGCTCCTTCGACGTGGTGCTGCAGGTGGACACGCTGCAGCACCTGCGCAATGCCGAGACCATGCTGGTGGAGACGGCCCGGGTGGGCCGCATCGGCATCGTGGCGTTCCCGAACTTCGCGCACTGGCCGAATCGGCTGAGCATCGTGCGCGGCCGCATGCCGGTGACCAAGCGCCTGCCTTACCAGTGGTACGACACGCCCAACATCCGCGTCGGCACGTTCAAGGACTTCGAGGTGCTGGCCACCAAGAACCGGCTCGCGATCCTCGACGCCTTCGGGCTGCAGGAAGGCCGGGAAGTGCGCTTCCTGCCCAATGCCCGCGCCGGGACCGCGGTCTTCAAGTTCGAGCGGGGCTGAAGCGGCGCCGGGCGCGGTGCCGCCCGTGGCCCCGGCGCCGGGGCAGCACCGGGTATCCTTGCCGTTCTTTCATGACCAGCCAGTTCACGCCCGTCACCAGCGGCGCACGCCTGTCGGACCAGGTGGCCCGCCAGCTTGCCGCGGAAATCGCCGCCGGCCGGCTGGCCGCCGGCGCCAAGCTGCCGCCCGAATCCAGGCTGGTCGAGCAGTTCGAGGTGAGCCGCACCGTCGTGCGCGAGGCGATGTCGCGCCTGAAGTCGCTGGGACTGGTCGATTCGCGCCAGGGCAGCGGCGTATACGTCACCGCCAACCCGGCGTACGCGCCCCTGAACTTCGACGCGCGCCACGCCGAGTCGCGCGCGGCGGTGGTGCAGATGGCCGAAGTGCGGCGGGCCCTCGAAGCCGAGGCGGCCGGGCTCGCGGCCGACCGCCGCGACGCCGCGGACGTCCAGCGCCTGCACGATGCGATGGCGGCCATCGAACGCACGGTGCTGGCCGGCGGCGACGGCGTGGAAGAGGATCTGCAGTTCCACCGCGCCGTCGCGCAGGCTTCGCACAACCCCTTCCTGATCGGCACGCTGGACTACCTCGCGCAATTCATGCGCGGCGCCATCGGCGTGACGCGTGCCAACGAGGCGCGCCGCGCGGATTTCGCGGCCCAGGTGCGCCAGGAGCACGCCGCGGTGCTGCGGGCGATCGAGGCGCAGGACCGGACCCGGGCCCGCGCGGCGGCGTCGCGCCACATGGACAATGCCATCCGCCGCATCGAGGATGCCGACCCCGGCTTCTGGCGCCAGCAGGGCGAGCGGCTGGCGGTGCCGCTGGTGTCGCCGGTCGCACGACGGGCCTGAACGCCGTGCGTCAACTTGTATGATGACCATATGAATTCAAGCGCCATGACGGCGCCGCGTCCCCGGGACGTAGGCGTCATCGGGCTGGGGGCGATGGGGGGCGGCATGGCCCGCTCGCTGCGCCGCGCCGGCCACACCGTCCATGTATTCGACGTGCGTCCCGAAGTGGCACGCGCTTTCGTTGCCGAGGGCGGCGCTTCCTGCGGCTCCCCCGCGCAGCTGGCGCCGCACTGCGACGTCATCGTCAGCGTGGTGGTCAACGCGGCGCAGACCGAGAGCGTGCTGTTCGGCGAAGGCGGCTGCGCCGCCGCGATGAAGCCGGGCAGCGTCTTCGTCATGTGCTCCACCGTGGATCCCGGCTGGTCGGCGGCACTGGAGCAGCGGCTCGCGCAGCAAGGCATCCTGTACCTCGACGCACCGATCTCCGGCGGCGCCGCCCGCGCCGAGGCCGGCCAGATCACGATGATGACCGCCGGCCGCCCGCAAGCCTACGAGCGCTGCGGCAGCGTGCTGGACGCGATGGCGGCCAAGGTCTACCGGCTCGGCGACAGCGCCGGCGCCGGCAGCAAGGTGAAGGTCATCAACCAGTTGCTGGCCGGGGTGCACATCGCCGCGGCCGCCGAAGCGATGGCGCTGGGGCTGCGCGAAGGCGTGGATGCGGCCGCGCTGTACGAGGTGATCACCCACAGCGCCGGCAACAGCTGGATGTTCGAGAACCGCATGGCGCACGTGCTGGCCGGCGACTACACGCCGCTCTCGGCGGTGGACATCTTCGTGAAGGACCTCGGCATCGTGCTCGACGTCGCTCGCGCCACCAGGTTTCCGCTGCCGCTGTCGTCCACCGCTCACCAGATGTTCATGCAGGCCTCCAGCGCCGGCCATGGCCGCGAGGACGACAGCGCCGTCATCAAGATCTTTCCCGGCATCGCCTTGCCGGGCAGCAACACACCAGACCAAGGAAAGACGAAATGAAGATCCTCATCACCGGCGGCAGCGGCTTCCTCGGCGCGCGCCTGGCCCGCACGCTGCTCGCCAAGGGCAGCCTGTCCGTTGGCGGCGCCGCGCCGCGCGCCATCGAATCGATCACGCTGGCCGACCGGGCGCCGCCGCCGGACGACCTCGCCCGCGACCCCCGCGTGAAGTTTGCCGGCGGCGACCTCAACGAGCAGGTCGCCAGCCGCACGATTCCGGCCGCCGGCACCGACGTGGTGTTCCACCTGGCCGCGGCCGTGAGCGGCGAATGCGAGGCCGACTTCGACCTGGGCATGCGCAGCAACCTGGATGCGACCCGCGCCTTGCTCGACGCCTGCCGTGCGCTCGGCAACCAGCCGACCTTCGTCTTCTCCAGTTCGCTGGCGGTGTTCGGCAACCTGCCGGGCCAGCCGCTGCCGGAGCCGATCTCCGACTACACGCTGCCGACGCCGCAAGGCAGTTACGGCATCCAGAAATACATCGGCGAGCAGCTGGTGGCCGACTACGCGCGCAAGAAGTTCGTGCGTGGCCGCAGCGTGCGCCTGATGACGGTGAGCGTGCGGCCGGGCCGTCCCAACGGCGCCGCGTCGAGCTTCCTGTCGGGGATGATCCGCGAGCCGCTCGCCGGCGTGCGGGCGCAGGTGCCGGTGGCAGCCGACACGCCGGTGGCGCTCTCGTCGCCCGCGCGCACCATCGAAGGCATCATCCGCGCCGCCGAGGCGAGCGACGCCGAGTGGGGTCCTCTCACCGCGATCAACCTGCCGTCGCTGCGCACCACGGTGGGCGAGATGGCCGCCGCGCTGGAGCGGGTGGCCGGCAAGGACGCCAGCGCGCTGCTGGACTGGACGCCGGATCCGGCCATCATCAAGCTGGTCAAGACCTGGCCGGGCAACGTCACCTTCGAGCGGGCGCGCGGCCTCGGCCTGCAGGCGGACACCGACTACGTGCAGGTGGTGCGCGACTACATCCGCGAGAACCCGCAGGCCGTGAAACTGCCGGTCCAGTGATGGCCTCGATCCGCCTCGGCTGCATCGCCGACGACTTCACGGGCGCCACCGACCTCGCCAACAACCTGGTGCGCAGCGGCATGCGGGCCGTGCAGACCATCGGCGTGCCCGACGGCCCGCTGCAGGTCGACGCCGACGCCGTGGTGGTGGCGCTGAAGTCGCGCACCACGCCGGCCGCCGACGCAGCGCGCGAGTCGCTCGCGGCGTTGCGCTGGCTGCAGTCGCAAGGAGCGCAGCAGGTCTACTTCAAGTACTGCTCCACGTTCGACAGCACGGCGCAGGGCAACATCGGCCCCGTGACCGAGGCGCTCATGGAGGCGCTCGATGCGCCGTTCACGATCGCGACGCCGGCGTTCCCCGACAACCAGCGCACCGTGTTCAAGGGCTACCTGTTCGTCGGCGAAGTGCTGCTCAGCGAATCGGGTATGCGCGACCACCCGCTGACGCCCATGCGCGACGCCAACCTGGTGCGGGTGCTGCAGTCGCAGTGCCGGCGCAAGGTCGGCCTGATCGACTACCGCACCGTGGCCAAGGGCGAGGCGGCGATCCGCGAGCGCATCGCGGCGCTGCAGGCCGAGGGCGTCGCGATCGCGGTGGTCGACGCGCTCGGCAACGACGACCTGCTGCGGCTCGGGCCGGCGCTGAAGGACCTGCGCCTCGTGACCGCCGGTTCCGGCGTCGCGATCGGCCTGCCGGGCAACTTCGGCATCGCCGCATCGGCTGCCGCCAGCCGGCTCCCCGCCGCCGAAGGCCTGCAGGCGGTGGTCTCGGGCAGCTGCTCGGTCGCCACCAACCGCCAGGTGCGTTCCTTCATCGAGGCCGGACGGCCGGCGTACGCGATCGAGCCGCGGCGCATCGCCGCCGGCGACGATGTCGTCGCGCAGGTGCTGGCCTGGGCCCGGCCCTTGCTCGCGCAGGGACCGGTGCTGGTGTACTCGACGGCCGAGCCCGCGGCCGTCAAGGCGGTGCAGGGCGAGCTCGGCGTGGACGAGGCGGGCGCGATGGTGGAGCGGACCATCGCCGCCATCGCGCGCGGGCTGGTGGACCTCGGCGTGCGCCAGCTGGTGGTCGCCGGCGGCGAGACCTCCGGCGCCTGCGTGCAGGCCCTGGGCATGCGGCAGCTGCAGATCGGGCCGCAGATCGATCCCGGCGTGCCGTGGTGCTGGGGCCGCGACGCCGCCGGCCGCGCGCTGCACGTGACGCTCAAGTCGGGCAATTTCGGCGCCGACGACTTCTTCACCAAGGCATTCGCCCAGCTGTCATGAACGAATCCGCAGCGCGCGAGGAGATCTGCCGCGTCGGCAAGAGCCTGTTCGATCGCGGCTACGTGCACGCGACGGCGGGCAACGTCAGCGTGCGGCTGGACGACGGCTTCCTGATCACGCCGACCGACGCCTGCCTCGGCTTCCTCGACCCGGCGCAACTCGCGCGCGTGGACGCCGAAGGCCGGCAGGTGTCCGGCGAGCGCGCCAGCAAGACGCTGGTGCTGCACGCGGCGATCTACCGCGCGGCACAGGCGTTCGCGCCCGAAACGCGCTGCGTCATCCACACCCACAGCACGCACACCGTGGCGCTCAGCCTGCGCGGGCACGGGCCCGAACTGCTGGCGCCGATCACGCCGTACTTCGTGATGAAGGTCGGCCACGTGCCGCTGGTGCCGTACCACCGCCCGGGGGCGCCGGAAGTCGCCGAGGAAGTCGCCCGGCTGATCGCCGACTACGGCGCCAGGGGACGGCCGATCCGCGCCGTCATGCTGGAACGCCTCGGGCCCAACGTCTGGCACGACACGCCGGCGGCCGCGATGGCGGCGCTGGAGGAACTGGAAGAAACCGCCCGCCTCGCCCTGCTCGACCAGGGCGGCTGCCACCCGCTGTCGCAGCCGCAGATCGAGGAATTGCGCCGCGTGTTCGGCGCGCACTGGTAGGAGAGAGAAACATGCCGCGCTTTGCCGCCAACCTGTCGATGCTCTATCCCGAGCTCGATTTCCTCGCCCGCTTCGAGGCCGCCGCCCGCGACGGCTTCCAGGCCGTGGAATACCTGTTCCCGTATGCCTATCCGGCGCAGGAACTCGCCGCGCTGCTGAAGGCCAACCGGCTGCAGCAGGTGCTGTTCAACGCGCCTCCCGGCGACTGGGACGGCGGCGAACGGGGGCTCGCCTGCCTGCCGGGGCGCGAGAAGGAATTCCGCGAAGGCGTCGTCACGGCGCTCACCTATGCGCAGGCGCTCGAGTGCCCGCGCATCCACGTGATGGCGGGACTGGTGCCGGCCGGCCAGGAGCGCGCCGACCTGGGTGGCACTTACGTCGCCAACCTGCGCTGGGCGGCGCAGGAGGCGGCGCGCCGCGGCATCGACGTGCTCATGGAGCCGATCAACACCCGCGACATCCCCGGCTTCTTCCTCAATCGCCAGGACCAGGCGCACGAGATCGTCCAGCAGATCGGCGCGCCGAACCTCAAGGTGCAGATGGACCTGTACCACTGCCAGGTGGTGGAAGGCGATGTGGCGATGAAGATCCGCAAGTACCTGCCGACCGGACGCGTCGGGCACTTCCAGATCGCGGGCGTTCCCGAGCGGCACGAGCCGGACGTCGGCGAGGTCAACTACGAGTACCTGTTCCAGGTGATCGACCAGGTCTCGCAGCAATGCGGCTGGTCGGGCTGGGTCGGCTGCGAATACAAGCCGCGGCTGGGCGCGAGCCCGGACGGCACCTCGCAGGGCCTGCGCTGGTTCCAGCGCTGGCGCTGAGACAATCGGCGGGTGGCCCTCACCCTCGCGCAGCCCGCGCACGCCGAAGTCGTCATCAAGAAGAGCCAGTTCCTCGCCTGCGTGCAGGCGGTGCCGGACCGCGAACAGGCGCTGGCGATCGTGGCGCGGTTGCGCGCGGAACATCCACAAGCGGCGCATGTCTGCTGGGCCCTGCTGGCCGGCGGCCACTCGGCGGCCAACGACGACGGCGAGCCGGGCGGCACCGCTGGCCGCCCCATGCTGGAAGTGCTGCGCCGGCAGGACCTTGAGGGCGTACTGGCGACGGTCGTCCGCTATTTCGGCGGCATCAAGCTCGGCGCGGGCGGCCTGGTGCGGGCTTACACCGACGCGGTGGCGCAGGCGCTGCTCGGTGCGCAGAAACTGCCGCTGCGCAGGTTCATGGCCCTGCGTTGCTCGGTGCCCTACGCGCTGGAAGGCATGGTGCGGCGCGAGCTGCAGCAGGCCGGCGCGACGCTCGGTGGCGTGTCACACGGCGACCAAGTGGAGTTCGCCTTCAGCGTGGCCGACGATGCGGCCGCGGCGCTCAGGATGCGCCTGAACGAGGCAGGGCAGGGGGCGTTGCGCTGGCTGGAGTGACGTCGGGCCGGGCGAGCAGGCGCCCGACGAGCGCGAGGCCCGCGATCACGTACGCGATCCCTCCCGGCACCCACATGATCAGGCCGCCCAGTTGCTGGTCTTCCACGGGCGCGAGTCCGAAGGCGCCACCGGCCTGCTGGTAGGTAGGATACCACACGGTCTGGGAGAAGGTGAGCAGGGCACCGAGGGCGCCGGTGTGCATCATCGTGGCGAAGACGTAGGCCAGCGCGAACCCGCCGCGCGGGGAGCGCGGGTCGCCCCCGAGCACCGCCCACCAGAACAGCAGTGCGGTGCCGAGGAAGGTCGCGTGCTGCAGGACGTGCACGGCCTCCTGGTGCAGCGCGGCCTCGAACAGCATGGGCACGTGCCAGGCCCACAGGGCGAAGGCGTGCAGCACCCAGGCCGTGACCGGCCGCGTGACGCCGCCCCAGGCCGCCGCCAGCCAGCGCCAGCGCGTGGCCGCGCCGATCCGGCGCCGCTGCGGCGGCGCGAGCGCCCAGGTCCAGGCGGCGAGCGGCCGCCCGAGCACGAGCAGGGGCGCGGCCACGACCATCAGCAACTCGTGCTGCACCATGTGCGCCGCGAAGAGCCGGGTGCCCAGTGCATCCAGCGGCGTCACGAGCGCCGCCGCGAGCGCCATCCAGCCGGCGGCGAAGGAAGCTGCCTGCCATGGCCGGATGCCGCGGCCGGCACCGGCCCGGCGCCACAGGTGCGCGAGGCCGGTCGTGTACAGGACGGCGGCGAGCGCCAGCAGGCACAGCAGCCATGCTTCGGGACGCCACGCTGCGACAGCGCCCGCGGGCTCGTCCAGCGAGTGCGCGCCGGCGGCACCGGCCGCCAGCAGCGCCGCTACTGCCAGCAGGGGGACGGCAGCCATTGAAGGGAAAAGTCGGAGTAGGTCGCCTTTCAGGCGGCGCGTTGCCGGATTGGTCCCGGCTCAGAGAGCCACGATGTCCTTGCCGTCCAGCAGTTGTTCGACCTGCGCTGCGGAGTTGCCGACTTCGGCTACCGCTTGCCGCAGCTGCTGCGGGCTGCAGCCCAGCCGCTTGCTCCACCAGCTGACCTCGCGCGGGTCGTCGAGGTCGATCAGGCCGCGGTCGGCCGGCACGGTTTCGAAGACGTAAGCCATGGCGCAACTCCCTGTGTTCTTGTCGTATCCGTCATTGGGCCGCAGTCACGGCATGTAGCCTGAGGGGGCGTGTCGAAACACGCTGTCATCCACTTCCTGACGGACGTATAGGAAAAATGCCGAGGCACAGTCGCGAATGGCGATGGCCGTGCGAAGGCCACGGATCAGTGAACGGTGGCGTCTTCAGCCGACGGCGCGCATGAGCTCGAGCGCGGCGGCCGGGGCCCGCTCCTTGGCGCCGTTGATGAAATACACGAACACCTCGCGCCGCGGGCCGCTGCCGACCCAGGCGCGCGCGCCCTCGGCCCAGGCGGCAATCTGCGCGGGCGGGTATCCGGTCGGGCAGGCGGCCGCGCTGCGCATCAGCCGGATGTAGGCGAGGTCGCCGGCAGCGTCCGCGATCGCCGGAAACTGCGGCGCGTCGGTATGCACCGTCGAGCAGCCGTAGCGCCGTGCCAGCGCGAGGTACTCGGCGCAGGCGAAGCTCTCGTGGCGCACGTCAAGCACGTGGCGCAGCGGCAGCCCGCCGGCGCTGGCCGGCAGCAGCGCGAGAAAAGCCTCGAAATCGGCGGGATCGAAGCGCTTGCCGGGCATGAACTGCCACACGATCGGCCCCAGCTTCCCGCCGAGTTCGGCGATGCCGCTGCCGACGAAACGGCGGATCGGCTCGGCGGCCGTCGCGAGCACCTTGCGGTTGGTGGCGAAGCGGCTGGCCTTGAGCGAGAAGACAAAGCCATCCGGCGTCTGCTCGCGCCAGGCGGCGAAGGTGGCCGGCCCGAGCGTGCGGTAATAGGTGCCGTTGGCCTCGATGGCGGACAGCTGCCGGCTCGCGTGGGCGAGCTCCTGCTTGTGCGGCAGCCCCGGCGGGAAGAAGGTTCCGCGCCATGGCGGGTAGGTCCAGCCGCCGATGCCGATGCGGATGCGGCTGGTGTCGGGTGCGGCGACTGGGGACATGGGCGCACTCTAACGCCGGCGGGCGGGCCATGGAATGTCCCGGTCCCGGGCTCGCCGCGGCAGGCGTACAGTGGCGGTTTTTTCCACCGAGCCAGACGTCATGAACGCTCCCTTGCACCGTGAAATCCCGAGCGGGCTGCTCGACCCCGCCGCCGCGCTGGCCCATGCGACGGCCAGGTGGGACGGCGACATCGTGCGCCAGCTGACCGACTACATCGCCATTCCGGCCAAGTCGCCCGGTTTCGACCCCGCCTGGGCGCAGCACGGCCACATCGAGACCGTGGTGCGCAATGCAGCCGCCTGGGTCGAGGCGCAGAAGGTCGAGGGGCTTTCGCTGGAGATCGTCCGCCTGCCGGGCCGCACGCCGGTCCTGTTCTTCGAGATCGCGGCTTCGCGCAGCGAATCGAAGCAGACCGTGCTGATGTACGGACACCTGGACAAGCAGCCCGAGTTCACGGGCTGGCGTTCCGACCTCGGCCCGTGGACGCCGAAGTACGAAGACGGCAAGCTCTATGGCCGCGGCGGCGCCGACGACGGCTATGCGGTGTACGCCAGCATCGCCGCGGTGCAGGCGCTCAAGGCACAGGGCGTTCCGCACCCGAGAGTCGTGGGGCTGATCGAGACCTGCGAGGAGTCGGGCTCGTACGATTTGCTGCCGTACGTCGACGCCTTGCGGCCGCGGCTGGGCGACGTGGGCCTCGTGATCTGCCTGGACTCGGGTGCCGGCAACTACGACCAGCTGTGGCTCACCACCTCGCTGCGCGGCCTCGCCGGCGGCACGCTGAAAGTGGAGGTGCTCACCGAAGGCGTGCACTCCGGCGACGCCTCCGGGCTGGTGCCCTCGAGCTTCCGCATCATGCGGCAGGTGCTCGACCGGCTGGAGGACAGCGCGACCGGCCGGCTGCTGCCGGCGAGCTTCCACTGCGAAGTGCCCGCCGATCGGCTGGCGCAGGCCCGGGCCACCGCCGCGATCCTCGGCGAGGAGGTGTACAGGCGCTTCCCCTGGGCGCACTGGGACTGCGGTGGCTCGACGGCGTTCGCGCTGCCGACCACCACCGATCCGCTGCAGGCCCTCGTCAACCGCACCTGGACGCCCGCGCTGTCGGTGACCGGCGCCGAGGGCTTCCCGGCGCTGCAGGACGCCGGCAACGTGCTGCGGCCGTACACGGCGTTCAAGCTGTCGCTGCGCCTGCCGCCGCTGGTGGACGCGGCGCGCGCCGTGCAGGAGCTCAAGACCCTGCTGGAGGACAACGCGCCCTACCAGGCCAAGGTCACGTTCGAGGCCGGCAGCGCGGCGACGGGCTGGAACGCGCCGGCGACGGCGCCCTGGTTCGAGCAGGCGCTGAACGACGCGTCGCAGGCGCAGTTCGGCGCGCCGTGCGGCTACATCGGCCAGGGCGGCACCATCCCGCTGATGAACATGTTGAGCGAAGGCTTCCCGCAGGCCCAGATGATGGTGTGCGGGGTGCTGGGGCCCAAGAGCAACGCGCACGGCCCCAACGAGTTCCTGCACGTGCCGTATGCCAAGAAGCTGACGGCGGCGGTGGCGCAGGTGATCGCCCGCGCGCCGTGAGCCGCGGAGCCGGCTTGATGCGGGCCGCCGAGGCCATCCTGTCGCCTTTCACGGCCAGCGACGGCGAGAACATCGCGCTGCGCGACTGGCCGCTGCCGTACGGCGCCACCCAGTGCGGCGTGGTCGTGCTCGTGCACGGGCTCGGCGAGCATGCCGGCCGCTACGAGGCCCTGGCCAGCCGGCTCAACGCATGGGGTTACGCGGTACGCGGCTACGACCAGTACGGCCATGGCGAATCGAGCGGCGCCCGCGGCAGCCTGCCGTCGGTGGCGCGGCTGGTCGAGGACCTGGCGGACGTGCTCGAGAGCACCCGGCAGCGTTTCGGCGCGGGGGCGCCGCTGATCCTGCTGGGCCACAGCCTCGGCGGCCTGGTGGCGGCGAGCCTGGTCGCCCGCAACGGCGCCGGGGTGGACGCCCTGGTGCTGTCCTCGCCGGCCTTCGCGGCCGGCCTGGGCGGCTTCCAGAAATTGCTGGTGGCCACGCTGCCGCGCGTCGCGCCGAACCTGGCGGTGGGCAACGGGGTCGACCCGGAATTCCTCTCGCACGACCCCCAGGTCGTGACCGCCTACCGCGAGGATCCGCTGGTCCACGACCGGATTTCGGGCCGCCTGGCCGCGTTCATCGCCGAGGAAGGGCCGCGCGTCGTGCGGCACGCAGGCGAATGGAAAGTGCCGACGCTGCTGCTGTACGCCGGCGCCGACCGGCTGGTCGATCCGCAAGGCAGCCGCGACTTCGCGGCGGCCGCGCCGCCGGGCGTCGTCACCGCCGACTGCTTCGAGCCGCTGTTCCACGAGATCTTCAACGAGCTCGGCAGCGAGCCCGTCTTCGAGCGCCTCAGGCAGTGGCTGGACCAGCGCTTCGGCGCTTGAGGGCCAGCCACGCCAGCGCGCCGGCCGTCAGCGCCACCGGCACCAGCGAGCCGTAATTGAGCAGCTGCCAGCCCTGCGTCGTCACCAGCACGCCGGACGAGAACGAGCTGAGGGCCAGCGTCGCGAACACGAAGAAGTTCAGCGCGCCTTGCGCCGCATCGCGTTCCTCGGGCCGGTAGGCCGACAGCGACAAGGTGGTCGCGCCGGTGAACAGGAAGTTCCAGCCGACGCCCAGCAGGAACAGCGCGATCAGGAACTGGTGCAGGTCGACGCCCGACAGCGCGATGGCGATGCACGCGAGATTCAGCGCAACGCCGACGCCCATCACCGGCAGCGCGCCGAAGCGCTTGATCAGGTTGCCGGTGAAGAACCCGGGCGCGAACATGCCGATCACGTGCCACTGCAACACCAGCGCGGCGTCCGAGAACGGCAGCGCGCATTGCTGCATCGCGATCGGCGTGGCGGCCATCAGCAGGTTCATCACGCCGTAGCTGAGCGCGCCGGCCAGCGCCGCGACGATGAAGACCGGCTGCTTCATGACCTCGGCCAGCGGCCGTCCGCCGTGGGCGGACTTCTTCTCGAGCGGCGGGGGGAACCGGATGAACGACAACGCGGCCATCGACAGCAGCGCCACCACGGCGAGCGCGATGTAGGCGCCGGCGAACGGCACCTCGAACAGGGTGCGGGTGCGCGCCGCCAGGTTGGGCCCCACCACGGCGCCGAGCAGGCCGCCGGCCATCACCCACGACACCGCCTTTTCCGGCGCGGAGCGGCCGGCCAGTTCGGCGGCCGCGAAGCGATAGAGGTTGGCGTTGGCGTTGTAATAACCCGCCACCAGCGTCGCGAAGCACAGGAGCCAGAAGTTGCGGCTGAAGGCGGCATAGGCGCACAGCAGCGCCGAGAGCAGGGCGACCGCGAGCCCGGCCTGGAACGAGGCCTTGCGCCCGAACCGCTGCTGCGTCTTCGTCACGATGCCGGTGGAGAGTGCACCGCCGACGACGTAGGCCATCACCGGGACCGTCGCCATCCAGCCCAGCGGTGCCAGCGCCAGCCCCACCAGCCCGTTGATGGCGATGAAGGTGACGTTGTTGGTCATGAAGAGGCCCTGGCAGAGCGTCAGCAGGCCGAGATTGCGGTTCATGTCATGTCCTGGGAGGGCCGGCCGGTGCTGCGCACCGCGGCGGCGATGGCCGAGCCCTGATTGTTGCGCCTTTCCGGCTGAGCTGCCCGAGGGTCACTGCGCCCACCGTGCCAGCGCCACCAGCGGCGCCGTCTCGGCCCGCAGCACCCGTGCGCCAAGCGAGAGCGGGCGGAACCCCGAGGCGCGCGCGGCGGCTTCCTCGGCCGGGGCCAGTCCGCCCTCGGGACCGGACAGGAGCGTCAGCGGTTCGCTGCCATCCTGCCCCGGCGCTGCGCACCCCGCGCCGGCATCGAGCGACAGCACCCAGCGTTCGCCGCCCGTCGCGGGAGCGTCCCCCAGTGCCCGCAACCACGACCCGAACTCCTGTGGCTCGTGCACGACCGGCACCCGGTTGCGGCCGCACTGCTCGCACGCCGCGACCGCCACGCCCTGCCAATGCGCCTGCCGGCGCGCCGCGCGCTCGCCCGCCAGGCGCACCACGCTGCGTTGCGCCAGCAGCGGCTGGATGCTGGCCGCACCGAGCTCGGTGGCCTTCTCGACCAGCCAGTCCATGCGTTCGTTGGCCGGCATGCCGACCGCCAGGTGCACCGCGCGGCGCGCCTCGCGCTCGATGGGATCGTGCGATTCCAGCCGCACCTGCACGTCGCTGCGGCCCATGTGCTGGACCACCGCGCGCCACTCGCCGCCGCGCCCGTCGAACAGGATGACCGGCGCGCCCGGCTGCAGGCGCAGCACCTGGACGTGTCGGGCCGCGCCGGGCGGCAGGTCCAGCGCGGTGCCGGGGGCCAGCGCCTGCGGGCAGTGGATGCGCGGCGCGCGGGCCGCGTCAGAGGCGGCCGAAGGCATACGCCGTGGCGGGCGTGGTGCCCTCGACTTCGTCCACCAGCCGCAGCAGCGGCGCGAGCTCGCGGTAGCGGCTCGCCGTGGCGCGGATGTAGCCGATGAAGCGGGGCGCGTCGGCGAGGTACTTCGGCTTGCCGTCGCGCAGCGTCAGCCGCGCGAAGATGCCCGCCACCTTGAGGTGCCGCTGCAGCCCCATCCATTCGACCCCGCGGTAGAACTCGCCGAAGTCGGCGTCGACCGGCAGCCCCGCCTTCTGCGCGGCCTGCCAGTAGCGCACCGTGATGTCGAGGACGAATTCCTCGTCCCAGCTGAGGAAGGCGTCGCGCATCAGGCTGGCGATGTCGTAGGTGATCGGGCCTTCCACGGCGTCCTGGAAGTCGAGCACGCCCAGCCGCGGTTCGGCCGGGTCGGCCGGCATCATCAGGTTGCGCGGCATGAAGTCGCGGTGCACGTACACCGCCGGCGACGCCAGGTTGCGCTCGATGATGAGCTTGAACAGGCCATCGAGCTTCGAGCGCAGCTCGCCTTGCACGGCCACGCCGCGGTGCCGCTCCAGGTACCAGTCGGGGAACAGCGCCAGCTCGCGCGCCAGCAGGGCCTCGTCATAAGGCGGCAGCACGCCGGGACGGGAGGCGGCTTGCCAGGCGACGAGCGCGTCGACGGCACGCAGGTACAGCCGCTGCGTTTCCTGCGTCGGCTCGGTGCCGACCACCTCGATCATGGTGTGCGCGCCGAGGTCGTCCATGAGCATGAAGCCCAGCGGCTCGTCCCAGGCCAGCACGCGCGGCACGTTGAGGCCGGCGTCGGCCATGAGCCGCGCCACTTTCACGAACGGGCGGCAGTCCTCCTTGTCCGGTGGCGCGTCCATGATGATGCGGGTGCCGCCGTGGGCATCCACCCGCAGGTAGCGGCGAAAACTGGCATCGGCGGACGCCGGCCGCAGCGTCTCGGGCCGCAGGCCGTGCTCGCCGGCCAGGGCTTCGAGCCAGCGGCCAAACGCCGCTTCGCGCCGCGGGTCGGCCCACGTGACCTGGACTGGCGCCTCGGGAGGTGAATTGGCGGGAACGCTCATGGATAATCCATTCTACAAATGCAGTCCTGCCGGCGCGGCGCCGCGCCGCGGCGGGAATCTCCATCGCCCTTGATGCACGACTCGACCCGCCGGGCGTTCCGCCCCCGCTTTGCCCTCACGCCCGTCGCGCTGGTCGCGTGCGCCTTGCTCCAGGGCCACGCCGTGCTGGCGCAGGAACAGTCGCCGCTGCAGTTGCGGCCGAGCCCGATGCTGCGCGACGACATCCCCGGCGACGTCGCGCGCGAGCTGCCGGTGTTCGTCGAAGGCGAGCACATCCAGGGCCGGCCGGACCTGGAGACCGTCATCGAAGGCGGCGCGCAGCTGCGTCGCGGCGATACGCTCATCCGGGCCGACCGCCTCGAGTACTGGCAGCCCGACGACCTGGCGCGGGCGCGCGGCAACGTGCACCTCAATCGCGCCGGCAACGTCTTCGAGGGTCCGCTGCTGGAGCTGAAGGTGGAGTCGTTCGAGGGCTTCTTCAGCCAGCCGAACTACCGGTTCCTGCGCAACGACGCCTACGGCGAGGCGGACCGGGTCGACTTCATCGACGAGAAGCGGGCGATCATCCGCAACGCGACGTACACGACCTGCCAGCGCCGGCCGGGCCCGGGGTGGATGCCGGACTGGATCCTGCGGGCCGCCAGCATCCGCATCGACAACGAGGAGGAGACCGGCCAGGCCAGCGGCGCGCTGCTCAGCTTCATGGGTGTGCCGATCCTGCCGATCCCGGCGCTGAGCTTTCCCCTGACCGACAAGCGCAAGTCGGGGGTGCTGCCGCCGACCATCGGCCTGGACAGCCTGAACGGCCTCGAGCTCACGGTGCCTTACTACTGGAACATCGCGCCCAATCGCGATGCGACGCTGTATCCGACGCTGATGACCAAGCGCGGTGTCGACCTGGGCGGGGAGTTCCGCTACCTGGAGCGCAGCTACGCCGGCCAGGTCCGCGCCAACCTCATGCCCGGCGACCGCCTGCGCGACCGCGACCGCTGGGGCTTCTCGGCGCAGCACGACGGCGCGCTGTTCGCCGGCTCGCCGGTCGGCGGCATCGGCCTGAACCTCAACCTGAACCGGGTCAGCGACGACAACTACTGGCGCGATTTCTCGCGGACCACGGCCTCGCTGACCCAGCGGCTGCTCACCAACGAAGGGGCGCTGTCGTGGTCGCGCGGCGACCTCTCGGTGCTGGCGCGCGCGCTGAAGTGGCAGGTGCTGCAGGACGTCGATGCCCCCATCCTGCCGCCGTACGACCGCATGCCGCAGGTGGCGGCGCGCTACCTGCGCGGCAACCTGGCCGGCGGGCTGGAAGCCTCGGTCGAGGCGGACTACACGCGCTTCGAGGCCGACCGCCGGCTGACGCGGCAGCCGAACGCCCACCGCAGCTACACCTTGGCGCAGGTCAGCCGGCCATGGCAGGCGCCGGGCTGGTTCGTCACGCCGAGGCTGCAGTTGCACGCGACCAACTACCAGTTCGACGCGCCGCTGGCGACCGGGCAGGAATCGGCGAGCCGGGTGGTGCCGACCGCGAGCCTGGATTCCGGCCTGCTATTCGAACGCGACGCGAGCTTCTTCGGCCGCAGCTTTCGCCAGACGCTGGAGCCGCGGGCGTTCTACGTCTACACGCCGTTCCGCGAGCAGAACCACCTGCCGAACTACGACTCGGCGCTGAACGACTTCAATTTCGCCAGCATCTACACCGAGAACGAGTTCGGCGGCCACGACCGCATCTCCGAGACCCACCTGCTGACGCTGGGCGCCAGCACCCGGCTGCTCGATCCGGACACCGGTGCCGAGGCGGCCCGCTTCGGCGTGGCGCAGCGGCTGCGCTTCGAGGACCAGCGGGTGACGCTGCCGGGCGGCGCGCCGGTCAGCGAACGGCTGTCGGACATCCTTTTCGGCGCCACGATCAACTGGACCCCGCGCTGGAGCGTGGACTCCACCGTGCAGTACAACCCCAAGACCGGCCGCTCGATCCGCTCCACCATCGGCGGTCGCTACAGCCCGGGCAACTACCGGGTGGTGAGCGCCGCCTACCGGCTGCAGCGCGGCCTCAGCGAGCAGCTTGACATCGGCTGGCAATGGCCGCTCAACGACCTGTGGGGCGACAAGGGGCTCGACCTCGGCCCGGGCCGCGGCGAGGGCGAGGGCCGCTGGTACAGCGTCGGCCGCCTGAACCTGAGCCTGAAGGACCGTCGGCTGGTGGACACCATCGTGGGCCTGGAATACGACGCCGGCTGCTGGCTGGGACGGATCGTGTTCGAGCGCCTGCAAAGCAGCACCAATACCTCGAACAAGCGCATCCTGTTCCAGCTCGAGTTCGTGGGCTTCACCAGGCTCGGCACGAACGCGCTCCAGCGCCTCAGGGAGAATATCCCGCGCTACCAGTTCCTGCGCGAGCAGGTCAGCGCGCCCAGCCGATTCAGCAATTACGATTGACCAGATGAACCAACGCCTCCATGTCCTGTGGCTGGCCTGCGCCGCCCAGGCCCTTGCCCTGACCCTGCCGGCCAGCGCGCAGGGCCTGCGCGTGCCGCCCTCGGGCGGGCGCCCCGCCGTCCGCGCGCCCGACGCGGCGCCCCGCACGGCGGACTACATCGTGGCCGTGGTGAACTCCGAGCCGATCACCAACCACGAGGTGCGCCAGCGCATGGCGCGCTTCGAGGCGCAGCTGGCCCAGCAGGGACAGGCGGTGCCGCCGCGGGCGGAGTTCGCGCGCCAGGTGCTGGAGCGGCTGATCAGCGAGAAGGCCCAGCTGCAGCTCGCCGCCGACAACGGCATCCGGGTCGACGAGTCCGCCATCGACCAGGCCGAGCAGAACATCGCGCGCCAGAACCAGATCGACGTGGCGGAACTGCGACGGCGGCTGCAGGCCGACGGCATCCCGCTCGCCAGTTTCCGGGAGGAGCTGCGCAACCAGCTGCTGCTCACGCGGCTGCGCGAGCGCGAGTTCGCCGCGACCAAGGTGACCGATCTCGAGGTCGACCAGTACCTGCGCGAACGCGAGAACAGCAATGACCCCGCGTCGCTGGAGCTGAACCTGGCGCACATCCTGGTTGCGGTGCCCGAGAGCGCCGGCGAGGCGCAGGTCGCCCAGCTGCGCGCCCGGGCCCAGCGCGTGCAGGAGCGCGCGCGCGCGGGCGAGGACTTCATCAAGCTCGCCCGCGAGCTGTCGGACGCGCCGGGCGCGGCCCAGACCGGCGGCGTGGTGGGCGTTCGCACGGCGGATCGCTACCCGCCGCTGTTCGTGGACGCGGTGCAGGCGCTGCCCGAGGGCGGGGTCAGCAACGTGATCCGCTCGGGGGCCGGCTTCCACGTCGTCAAGGTGCTGGAAAAGCGCCGTGCCGACCTGCCGGGGGCGCAGGTCGTGCAGAGCCACGCGCGCCACATCCTGTTGCGCACCGGCCCGCAACTGGGCGAAGCGGCGGCACGCCAGCGGCTGGCCGACTACAAGCGCCGGATCCAGGCCGGCCAGGCCGACTTCGCCCAGCTGGCCCGCGAACATTCCCAGGATGCCAGCGCATCCAACGGCGGCGACCTCGGCTGGGCCAGCCCCGGGCTGTTCGTGCCCGAATTCGAGGAGGCCATCGACGGCCTCAAGCCCGGCGAGATCGCCGACCCGGTCGTCTCGCGTTTCGGCGTCCACCTGATCCAGCTGCTGGAGCGGCGCGAGGCGGCGCTCAGCGCGCGCGAGCGGCGCGAACTGGCGCGCGCCATGCTGCGCGAGAAGAAGCTGGACGAGGCCTACGCCAAGTGGGCGCAGGATGTCCGCGGGCGCGCCTACGTGGAACTGCGCGAGCCGCCGACGTGACCATGTCCCGCGGCGCCCAAGCCCGATTCGAGCGCCGCAACGTGCTCCGGCCAGATCGCCGCCTCCATCGAGATCCGACCCCGTGCAGCATGTAGCACGCAAGCGCTTCGGCCAGCATTTCCTGACCGACCCGGCGATCATCGACGCGATCGTCCGGGCGATCGATCCGCGCCCGGGCCAGGCCATGGTGGAGATCGGCCCGGGCCTGGCCGCGCTGACGCAGCCGCTGGTGGAGCGGCTGGGCCGGCTGGCCGTCATCGAACTCGACCGGGACCTGGCCGCGCGGCTGCGCAAGCACCCGCAGCTGAGCGTGACGGAAGCGGACGTGCTCCAGGTCGATTTCGCTGCGCTGGCGGCCTCGCTCGGCACGACGAAGCTGCGCGTGGCCGGCAACCTGCCCTACAACATCTCCACGCCGATCCTCTTTCACCTGCTGCAGTACGTCGACAGCGTGCAGGACCAGCACTTCATGCTGCAGAAGGAAGTCATCGCCCGCATGGTCGCGCGGCCGGCGACGAGCGACTACGGCCGGCTGACCGTCATGCTGCAGTGGCGCTACGAGATGGAGGACGTGCTGTTCGTGCCGCCGCAGGCCTTCGATCCGCCGCCCAAGGTGGACAGCGCCGTGGTGCGGATGGTGCCGCTGGCGCAGCCGGCCGCCGTCGACGAGAAGCTGCTTTCGGAACTGGTCCAGGCGGCCTTCAGCCAGCGCCGCAAGCTGTTGCGGCACAGCCTGGGCAAGTGGCTGGAGCAGCGGCAGTTCGCCGGCGCCTTCGACCTGCAGCGCCGGGCGGAGGAAGTGCCGGTGGCGGAGTACGTCGCGCTGGCACAGGCGCTGACTGGAACCGAGCGGGCGTAGCCTCCGCCTCCACGGAAAAGCGGCGCCGCCGGCTTTCCGTTCAAGAGTTGCCGAGGCCGGGCTTTCAGCCGACAATTCCGCCCCAGTCAGCGGCTGGTGCGCTTCCGGCGGCGGCCGCCGCGCCACGTGAGCTCACACACCAACTGGAGTTTGTCGCGCCGCCCGCAGATCGGGGTCGCGGCACTCGCCGTCGCGATGACCGCGGCGTTGCTGTCCGCTCTGCAGGGCACGCACGTTCGCCGCATCGACGGACCGCCGGGCAAGGTCATGGTCTGGCTGCCGGCGCTCTCTCCCAAGGCGTCAGCGCCGATCTACCGCGAAAAGCGCCGGGCGGGACAGCCAATACCGCCAGCCAAGGCCGGGTTGCGACACTCAGCACCAGCGCGAACCACCGAGCCATTCCCGGCGGTCCCGCCAGCACCGCATCCGGGCGACCCGCCGGTGCCCGTCCCGGAGGCACCGCGCGGACCGGCGACGCTGAACCTTCAGCTTCGGGACGTGGACGCTCGGTCAGGAAGGAGTTCGTTGCGTCAACAGGCAGACAGAGCCGGCACTTACATGGGCGATGCGCGGCTGTCCGAACAGGGCAGGCTGGCGCAGTCCGTCACCCGGGCGGCGAAGGCTGGCTGCCTCGCCTCGAATGAGCACGGCTCGCTTCTGTCGATCTTCAGGATCGCGTACGACGCAGTGACCGACAGGTGCAAATAGCAGAGCCCCTCGCCGCCGAAGCAGGAGGGGCTCTCATCAGTCGAAATCGGGGCCTTTGGCGCTTCCTTGACGGAACGGCCGGCGGGTTCCGCCGGCTGCTCCGGGCTTACGCCGCCGAGAGCCAGTATCCCGCGTTGAATGGGCTGCTCATGCGCAGCGCCAGGGGCGAAACGTCCACCAGCTTGTCGGTGGGCATCTTCTCGCCGTTGTCGGTGACGGCCGGAGCGCTGGGAGCCACTTCGGTGCCTTGAGCCTCGTTCGCCCGTTCTGCTTGGCTGGTTTGTGCAGAACGGGCTACAGAAAAGAATAGAAACACCTGAACGGTATCTTGCGGTCCGCCCAGTAGTCGGCGGTGTCGCGGAAGATGTCGAGCAGCTGCTCGCGCGCTTCCTTGTCGAACTTCGCGTTGGCCGGAATCTGTTCGAGCACGACGATGAAGCCCGGCTGCGGGCCGGACTTGTGGACCGGATCGGTCATGCAGTCGTAGAGCGCGTCGAAGTTCTTGCCGAAATGCGCCGGCAGCATGAACTGCTGGGCGATGAGCTCCAGCACTTCCTGCTTGCTCTGGCCGGCCGCCAGGTTCGCGTAGAGGAAATGGTGCCCCATCGAGCGCGCCGAATCCTGCAGGTCCTGCACCCTGAAGGCACGGATCGACTGCACGATGTTGCTGCGCACGCCCTTCAGCGGCGTCTCGCTGAGTTCCTTACGAAGTGGTGCGTCCATCTCCGTGTCTCTTTCCATAGTCACAAAAAAGTCCCGCTTCATCGGGGTCACTCCACAATCTGTCGAAAACTGGCGTAGTGGTCAGCGGTGTAGTAGCACGCGTGAGGCACCCGGACCGGACCGCCGCACACGATGCGCCGGGCGCCCCGGTCGCGAGATCCTGGCGTGGCGACGGTGTATTCGCGGTAGTAGCCGCGCCTGGCCGCAGGCAGCAGCCGCTCCCTGTTGCCGAACACCGAGCCGTCCTTTTCGTACGGGAAGGGTCCGCCGCGGCGGATCAGTCCGTAGGTCTCCCGAGCCTGCGGCGGCAGCTCGGCCACCTGAACGGCGGCCGACCTGCTGTCGGCGGGACGGTCCGTCCAGCCCCTGGCTTGCACCAGGGAGGCGGCCATCGCTGCTGTCAGCGCGAGGCTAGTAAGCGCAAACTTGACAGCGGCGATGCGCGCCATGACGGGGCCTTCTCGGGGCGCCTTTCTCGGGACGCCACTCCGGGTTAACCCGGAAAAATCAAGGCGGTAGTGTGACGTATCCGTTGCGAAAACGCAAGCTCAATGCTCATTTTTTGGGCAGGCGCCATGGGCTTTCGGCTTTGGCGCGGTCCAAAAAAGTGAGCGCCGGCTGTCGGCGACAGGCTCAGCGCATCGCGTTGGCGTCGGCGACCGTGAGGGCCGCCATGTTGACGATCCGGCGCACAGTCGCGCTGGCGGTGAGGATATGCACCGGCTTGGCCGCCCCCAGCAGGACCGGGCCGATGGCGATGTTGCCGCCGGCCGCCGTCTTGAGCAGGTTGTACGAGATATTGGCGGCATCGATGTTCGGCAGCACCAGCAGGTTCGCGTCCCCGGCCAGCGAACTGTGCGGCATGATCTGCTGGCGGGTGTGCTCGTCGAGCGCGGCGTCGCCGTGCATCTCACCGTCCACTTCCAGCCAGGGCGCCCGCTGGCGCAGCAGGTCGAGGGTCTGGCGCATCTTGACGGCGCTCGGCTGGTTGCTGCTGCCGAAGTTGGAGTGCGACAGCAGCGCGGCCTTGGGCTTGAGCCCGAAGCGCATCATTTCCTCGGCCGCCATCACCGTGATTTCCGCCAGCTGCTCGGCCGTCGGGTCGTAATTGACGTGGGTGTCCACCAGGAACACCTGGCGGTTGGGCAGCAGCAGGCCATTCATGCAGGCGTACGTGTTGACGCCGGGGCGCTTGCCGATGACCTGGTCGACGTACTGCAGGTGCATCGGGGCGGTGCCCCAGGTGCCGCAGATCATGCCGTCGACCTCCTCCTTGTGCAGCAGCATGGCTCCGATCAGCGTCAGCCGCCGGCGCATCTCGATCTTGGCGATCTGCACGGTCACGCCCTTGCGCTCGGTCATGCGGTGGTAGGTCTGCCAGAAGTCGCGATAGCGGTGGTCCTGCTCGACGTTCACGACGTCGTAGTCCAGTTCTTCCTTCAGGCGCAGGCCGAACTTCTCGATGCGCTGGGCGATGATCTTCGGCCGGCCGATCAGGGTGGGCCGCACCACGCCTTCGTCGGCGACGATCTGGGCGGCCCGCAGCACCCGCTCTTCCTCGCCTTCGCAGAAGGCCACCCGGTTCTTCGCCGCCATCTTGGCAGCGGCGAAGATGGGCTTCATGGTCGTGCCGGACGCGTAGACGAAGCTCTGCAGCTTCTCCCGGTAGGCGTCCATGTCCTTCACCGGCCGCGAGGCAACGCCGCTGTCGGCGGCGGCCTGGGCCACCGCCGGGGCGATCTTGATCATCAGCCGCGGATCGAATGGCTTGGGAATCAGGTAATCCGGGCCGAACGCCAGTTGCTGGCCCGCATACGCGGCCGCCACCACTTCGCTCTGCTCCGCCTGCGCCAGCTCGGCGATGGCGTAAACCGCCGCGATCTCCATCTCGTCGGTGATCGTCGTCGCGCCCGAGTCCAGCGCCCCGCGGAAGATGTAGGGAAAGCACAGGACGTTGTTGACCTGGTTCGGATAGTCGGTGCGGCCGGTCGCCATGATCGCGTCCGCCCGTACCGCCTGCACTTCCTCGGGCGTGATCTCCGGATTCGGATTGGCCAGCGCCAGGATCAGCGGCCTGGCGGCCATCCGGCGCACCATGTCGGGCTTGAGGACGCCGGCCGCGGACAAGCCGAGGAAGATGTCGGCGCCCTCGATCACTTCGGTCAGCGTGCGGGCCGAGGTCTTCTGCGCGAACTGGATCTTGTCCTCGTCCATCAGTTCCTGGCGGCCTTCGTACACCACGCCGGCCAGGTCGGTCGCGAAGATGTTCTCGCGCGGCAGTCCCAGCTTGAGCAGCAGGTTCAGGCAGGCCAGCGCCGCGGCGCCGGCGCCCGAGGTCACCAGCTTGACCTTGGCAATGTCCTTGCCTGCGACCTTCAGGCCGTTGAGGATCGCGGCGCCGACGGTGATGGCCGTTCCGTGCTGGTCGTCGTGGAAGACTGGGATCTTCATCCGCTCGCGCAGCTTGCGCTCGACGTAGAAGCAGTCCGGGGCCTTGATGTCCTCCAGGTTCACGCCGCCGAAGGTGGGCTCCAGGGCCGCGATCACGTCGACCAGCCGGTCGAGGTCGGTCTTTTCGTTGATCTCGATGTCGAAGACGTCGATCCCGGCGAATTTCTTGAACAGGACGCCCTTGCCCTCCATGACCGGCTTGGCGGCCAGCGGGCCGATGTCGCCCAGGCCCAGGACGGCCGTCCCGTTCGTGATCACGGCGACGAGGTTGCCGCGGCTGGTGTAGCGGAAGGCGGCGGCCGGATCTTTGACGATCTCTTCGCAGGGCGCGGCGACCCCGGGCGAATACGCCAGCGCCAGGTCACGCTGGTTCAACAGCTGCTTGGTGGCGGAGATGGCGATCTTGCCGGGGGTCGGGAATTCGTGGTAGCGCAGGGCTGCCTGGCGCAGTTCGTTGCGCTTCTCGTCGGCATGGGCCGCGGTGGGGGGAGGCATGGGTCGACTTCTCCTGGACGCCGCGCTCGGGGGCGCCGCAGGGAGGGCGCCGGATCGGCGGGGCTGCCATTGTAGACCTCGGTGCGGCCGGCTCCTGCGTCGACGGCCCTCGCGGCCGCCGACGCATCGGTGTAAGCCCGCGTCACCAACCGCATTGAATTGTGTGTCTTACGTGTGTTGCGATCGTTTGCGCTCATGCGCTTTCGCTTACGGGTGCCGTGCCTGAGGCCGGAATAAAACCGCAACCGCGACCGGGCCCTGTCAGCGCACACGCCGCGGGCCGGTACGACCGCGCCGCGCCGCCGCGGTACATGCTGCCCGGCGGCTGGAACGCGCCGTTACGCGGTTGGTGCGAAATACGACAGGCTCATTAGAGTGCCACCATGCCATTCGTCCCGCTTCCCGGCGCCCTGCGCGAACGTGCGCTGGCCAAGCTGCTGCCCCAGAACGGCGTGCTGGCGGCCTTGCCGGAGGACGTGCAGGCGCGGCTGCTGCCGCACCTGGCCCTGGTGGACCTCCCCGCCGGCCAGCAACTGGGGCAGCCGAGCGGCAACTTCGCCCGCGCCTACTTTCCGGTGGCCGGCGTCGTCTCCCTGATCCAGGGGACCGCCGGCGGCGAGCGGGTGTCCGCGATGGTGGGTAGCGAAGGCGTGGTCGGCCTGCCGAAGTTCATGAGCGATCCTTCGGTGATCCGCGTGGCCGTGCAATCCGCCGGCTATGGGCTCGCGCTGGGACGCGAGCAGCTGCTGGAGGAGTGGGCGCGCGGCGGGACGTTCATGCGGCTGCTGATGCGCTACAACCGCGCGCTGGCCGCGCAGAAGGTGGTCCTGAATGCCTGCCGCGGGCTGCACTCGCTGGACCAGCAACTTGGCACGCTGCTCCTGATGAGCCTGGATCGCCTGGGCGGTCAGGAGGTGGTGCTGCCCCAGGACAGCGCGGCGCAACTGCTCGGCGTGCCTGCGCAGGAACTCGGCGCGGCGGTGGACCGGCTGTGCCAGTGCGGCGCGGCATCCTGGCGCCGGCCCGGCGTGTTCGCCGCGCAAGACGGCGCGGCGCTGCGGGCGGTGGCATGCGGGTGCGAGCGGCGGGTGGCCAGCGAATACCAGCGGCTGCTGGCCGACGGCCCGCCGCCGTCCGCGCCGAGCAGCGCCGGCGGCGCGGCAGCCGACGCCAGTCGCCGCGTGGCCCGAGACGCCATGGTCGCGCGCGGCGGCTCCGATCGCCCGCACGGCGGCTGACGCCGCGGCTCACTCCCGCATCAGGGCCTCGATCTCGTCGGCGCGCACCGGCACGCCGCGCGTGATCAGCTCGCAGCCGGCGTCGGTGACGATCGCGTCGTCCTCGATGCGGATGCCGATGTCGTGGAACTGCGCCGGCACGCCTTCGGCCGGCCGCACGTACAGGCCAGGCTCGATCGTCAGCACCATTCCGGGCCGCAGGATCCGGCTGGGCCGGTTCTTGATGATCTCGCCCGACAGCGGATCCTTGCGCTCGCTCACCTCGCCGACCTGGGATGGCTCGACGTAGCTGCCGCAGTCGTGCACGTCCATCCCGAGCCAGTGGCCCGTGCGGTGCATGTAGAACTGGAAATAGGCGCGCTTCTCGATCACGTCGTCGACGCTGCCGACCTTGTCCCGGTCCAGCAGGCCGAGGTCGAGCATCCCCTGCGACAGCACCTTCACGCTGGCGTCGTGCGGATCGGTGAAGCGCGCTCCGGGCCTGGTCGCAGCCACGGCGGCCTCCTGCGACGCGAGCACCAGGTCGTAGAGCGCGCGCTGCGGTCCGGTGAACCGGCCGTCGGCCGGAAAGGTCCGCGTGATGTCGCTGGCATAGCCGTCCAGTTCGCAGCCGGCATCGATCAGCACCAGCTCGCCGCTGCGCACCGGCGCGGTGTCCGCCCGGTAGTGCAGCACGCAGGCGTTGGCGCCGGCCGCCACGATCGAGGTGTAGGCCGGGAACTGCGAGCCGCCCTGGCGGAACTCGTGCAGCAGTTCGGCCTCCAGGTGGTACTCGCGCACGTCCCGGCCTTCGCGCAACAGGCGTGCCGACAGCTTCATGGCCCGCACGTGCGCCGCGGCGCTGATCCGCGCGGCCCGGCGCATGGTGTCCTGCTCCTGCGCGTCCTTCACCAGGCGCATCTCGTCGAGCACCGCGCACAGGTCGTGCTGCCGCTCGGGGCACAGCGCCCCGTAGCGCACCCGCGCGCGCACCTGGTTCAGCCAGCCGGCGATCCGCACCTCGAGCCCGTCGTGGATCGCGAACGGATACCACACCGACGCGCGGTTCTCCAGCAGCTTCGGCAGCAGCGCGTTCAGCTCGTCGACGCTGTGCGCAGCGTCGACGCCGAGCGCCGCCGGTGCCGCCTCGGGGCCGAGCCGGTAGCCGTCCCAGATCTCGCGCTCCAGGTCCTTGGGAGCGCAGAACAAGGTGCTGGCGCCCTCGCCGGTGATCACCAGCCACGCGTTCGGCTCCGTGAAGCCCGTGAGGTAATAGAAGTAGCTGTCGTGGCGGAACGGAAAGCTGCTGTCGCGGTTGCGCGCGCGCTCCGGCGCGGTGGGAACGATGGCGATGCCGCCGGCGCCCAGTTGCGCGGCCACGCGGGCGCGGCGCTGCGCATGGATCGACTTGTCGTTGTTCATGATGCGTTGAGTTGGTCCAGCCGCTGCGGGGTCCCGACGTCGGTCCAGGGACCGGTATAGAGCTCCGCGGTGAGCTGCGCATTGTGGATCGCTGCCAGCAGCAGCGGCAGCATGGGGACTTTCAGGCCCTCGGGATTGCCGGCCGGCAGGCTGGCGAAAAACTCGCGGCGGTACAGCCCGATCGTCGAGTACGTGTAGCGCTGGTCCGCCTCGCGCACGGCCAGGCCGTCGGCCAACAGGCCGAAATCGCCTTTCGGGTTGTGCGGCGGATTGGGCACGAGGAACAGGTGCGCGAGCCGGCCGGACGCGGCGAACCGTTCGAGCGCCTCCCGCTTGAACTCGAACTCGGGCACGAACACATCGCCGCCGGCGAGCCAGAACACGTCGTCCAGCAGCGGAAGGGCGCGGGCGATGCCGCCGGCCGTCTCCAGCGCGAAGCCGAAATCGCGGCCCTCGCTGGAATAGCGGATGCGCGGCCATTCGCCGCCGCCGGCGCCGAAGCGCTGCTCGATCCGCTCACCCAGCCACGCGGTGTTGACGACCACGTCCGCGCAGCCGCCGCGGACCAGGGCCTCGAGGTGGTATTGGAGGAGGGGCTTGCCGCGCACGGCCAGCAAGGGCTTGGGGCAGGTGTCGGTCAGCGGCCGCATGCGTTCGCCGCGGCCGGCGGCCAGGATCATCGCTGGAGCACCGGTCATCGAATTGCTTTTTTCACGTCTGGTCTTCGCCCCGGTCGAGCGAGCGTTGTTCGGTCCATTCGGGCTGGAAGCGCTCCACCAGCTCCGCCATCAGCGCCCGTGCCTGCGCCGGCTGGCCGTTGGCCGCCTCGCCCAGGTACACGTCGAGCGCCGCGTTGCGCGCTGCGGGCCAGGTGTGCACGGCCACGTGCGCGTGCGCCAGCAGCACCGCGCCGGTGACGCCACCGGGCGCCGCGCGGAACAGGCGGTCCGCCGGCTGCAGGCCCATCGCGCGGACGGTTTCCGCGCACCACTCGCCGAGCCGGTCGGCGTCGGCCAGCCAGGCCGCGTCGCAGCGGCACCGGTAGAGGTCGGCGGTGAGGTGGAGACCCGGCATCACCAGACTGTAGACGAAGACCGGCGGCCGGCGGCGCGGCCGCCGGTGCCGCGCCGCTACGGCCGGGCAACGCCCGGCCGCTAAAATCTGGGGTTTCCCCCAATCCCGGAGCAGCCACCGAATGGCCAACGAAACACAGATGGCGAACGCGATCCGCGCGCTCGCCATGGACGCCGTGCAACAAGCCAACTCGGGCCACCCCGGCGCCCCGATGGGCATGGCGGACATCGCCGTCGCGTTGTGGGGCCGCCATCTGCGTCACAACCCGGCCGATCCGGCGTGGCCGGACCGCGACCGCTTCGTGCTGTCGAACGGCCATGGATCGATGCTGATCTACGCGCTGCTGCACCTCACCGGCTACGACCTGCCGCTGCAGGAGCTGAAGAACTTCCGCCAGCTCCACAGCAAGACCGCGGGCCATCCCGAGGTGGGCGTCACGCCCGGCGTCGAGACCACCACCGGTCCGCTCGGGCAGGGCATCAGCAACGCCGTCGGCATGGCGCTGGCCGAGAAGCTGCTGGCGACCGAGTTCAACCGCGACGGCCACCAGGTGGTCGACCACTTCACCTACGTCTTCATGGGCGACGGCTGCCTGATGGAAGGTGTCAGCCACGAGAGCTGCGCGCTGGCCGGCGCCTGGAAGCTGAACAAGCTGATCGCCGTGTACGACGACAACGGCATCTCGATCGACGGCGAGGTCAAGCCCTGGTTCATCGACGACACGCCGGCCCGCTTCAAGGCCTACGGCTGGAACGTGGTCGGTCCCATCGACGGCCACGACGTGGACGCCGTGGACAAGGCCCTGGCCCAGGCGCGGCGCAGCGCCGAGAAGCCCACGCTGATCGTGGCCAGGACGCAGATCGGCAAGGGCAGCCCCAACCGGGCGAACACCGCCAAGGCGCACGGCGAGGCGCTGGGCCTGGAGGAAGTGAAGCTCACGCGCGAGGCGCTGGGCTGGCCGCACGAGCCCTTCACGGTGCCCAGGGAGGTGTACGCCGACTGGAACGCGCGCGAGAAGGGCGCCGCCGGGCAGGCCGAGTGGCAGGAACGGTTCGCCGCCTACCGCACCGCGCATCCGGAGCTGGCCGCCGAATTCATGCGCCGCATGAAGGGCGAACTGCCGCGCAACTTCGCGCAGGTCGCCGTCGATGCGGCCGTGGCCGCGCACGCCAAGGCCGAGACCATCGCCTCGCGCAAGGCGTCGCAGATCGCGCTGGAAGCATTCACCGCGGCGCTGCCGGAAATGCTGGGCGGCTCGGCCGACCTCACCGGCTCCAACCTCACCAATACGAAGAGCACGCCGCCGCTGCGGTTCGACCTGGCCGGCAACGTCAAGCTGGCCGAGGAGGCCCAGGGCGACAGTGCGCGCCGGATCGGCCGCCACATCAATTACGGCGTGCGCGAGTTCGGCATGGCGGCGATCATGAACGGCGTCGCGCTGCACGGCGGCTACATTCCCTACGGCGGCACCTTCCTGACGTTCAGCGACTACAGCCGCAACGCGATCCGCATGGCCGCGCTGATGAAGAGGCGGATCATCCACGTCTTCACGCACGACTCGATCGGGCTCGGCGAAGACGGCCCGACCCACCAGTCGATCGAACACGCCGCGAGCCTGCGCCTGATTCCCAACCTGGACGTCTGGCGTCCCTGCGACACGGCGGAGACCGCCGTCGCGTGGGCCGTCGCGCTGCAGAACGCGAACCGGCCGACGGCGCTGCTGCTGTCGCGCCAGAACCTGCCGTATGCGCCGAAGGCGGGCCTCGAGGACATCAGCAAAGGCGCCTACGTGCTGGCCGAACCCGCCGAGGTGGGGCTGGACGCGCCGCTGCACGCCGTGATCATCGCCACCGGCTCCGAAGTGCAGCTGGCGCTGAAGGCACAGGAGCAGCTGGCCGCCCAGGGCATCGCCGTGCGCGTCGTGTCCATGCCCAGCACCACCGCCTTCGACCGCCAGGGCGCGATCTACAAGACGCAGGTGCTGCCCGCGGGCGTGCCGCGCATCGCGGTCGAAATGGGCGTCACCGACTTCTGGTGGAAGTACGGTTGCGCTGCCGTGGTGGGCATTGACAGCTATGGCGAGTCGGCCCCGGCCAACGTGCTGTTCAAGCACTTCGGATTCACCCCCGAGAATGTGGCCGACACCGTGCGGGCCGTGCTGTCCGGACCGGTTTCGCGATAGGCTCTCTTCGTTCGAGCGCTGGCCCGTCGCGCCAGCCGTCAGGTTTGCTTTTTCAACTTCAGGAGTGACCCCATGACCATCAGGATCGGCATCAACGGCTTCGGCCGCATCGGCCGCAACGTGCTGCGCTCGGCCGTGCAGAATTTCAGCGACATCGAAGTCGTCGGGATCAACGACCTGCTGGAGCCGGACTACCTCGCCTACATGCTCCAGTACGACTCGGTGCACGGCCGCTTCAAGGGCGAGGTCGCGGTCGACGGCAATACCTTGCTCGTGAACGGCAAGAAGATCCGCCTCACGCAGGAGCGCGACCCGGCCAACCTGAAGTGGAACGAGGTCGGCGCCGACATCGTGATCGAATCCACCGGCCTGTTCCTGGACAAGGCCACGGCGGAGAAGCACCTGGCGGCCGGCGCGAAGAAGGTCGTCCTGTCCGCGCCCAGCAAGGACGACACGCCGATGTTCGTGTACGGCGTGAACCACGCGAAGTACAACGGCGAGGCGATCATCTCCAACGCCTCCTGCACCACCAACTGCCTGGCTCCCGTCGCCAAGGTGCTGAACGACAAGTGGGGCATCAAGCGCGGCCTGATGACCACCGTGCACGCCGCGACGGCGACGCAAAAGACCGTGGACGGCCCGAGCAACAAGGACTGGCGCGGTGGCCGCGGCATCCTGGAGAACATCATTCCCTCCAGCACCGGCGCCGCGAAGGCCGTGGGCAAGGTCATCCCCGAGCTGAACAAGAAGCTGACCGGCATGAGCTTCCGCGTTCCGACCAGCGACGTGTCGGTGGTCGACCTCACGGTGGAACTGGTCAAGGAGGCCAGCTACGAGCAGATCTGCGCCGAGATGAAGGCGATGAGCGAACGGCCCGTGTCCGAAGGCGGCCTGAAGGGCGTGCTGGGTTACACCGAGGACAAGGTGGTGGCGACCGACTTCCGCAGCGACCCGCGTACGTCGATCTTCGACGCCGACGCCGGCATCGCGCTGGACGGCACCTTCGTCAAGCTGGTGTCCTGGTACGACAACGAGTGGGGTTACTCGAACAAGTGCCTGGAGATGGTGCGGGTGGTGGCGAGGTAACCGCGATCGCCGGATGGAGTGAAAGCGGACCGCCGAACGCAGAAGCCGCAGAAGCTGCGCAGAAGCCGCAAAAAATCCAAGACAGGAAGGGCGCCATGGGCGCCTTTTCTGTTCTTGAAATGGGCTTTTCTGCGGCTGCTGCGTCTCCTTTGCGGCTTTTGCGTTCGGCTGTTGGGTTTGATTTGACTCAGCGCGCCGGCAGCGCCCGCAGCAGTTGCACCAGCCCGTCCTCCTGCAGCACCTTGATGTTGTTGGTGCGGGCGAAGCGCTGGGCGTTGGCGCTCAGTTCGCCCAGCGCGATGTAGGTGCACTCGCTCGCGTCGCGCTCGCGCATCTGGGCATGAAGTGCCGCAAGCCCTTCCTCGCCGTGGCGGGCGGCCTTCCAGCGCCGCGCCGCCACCAGCGCGGTGCGGCCGCCGCGGGTCACCGCCAGGTCGGCGGCGCCGCCTTCGAGGCGCTCGACGCGACAGCCGTCGCGCGTGAAGGCCTCGTCCAGCGCCTGGGAGAATTCGCGCCAGTTCATCGCCCGCACCCGCTCCAGGATCGCCTGTACCTGGCGTTCGCTCGGCCGGCGCAACTGCCTGACCAGCGCGATGCCGGCGATGACGACGAACGGGAAGGCGCCCATCGCGCCGAACACCCAGTAGTCGGACGGCAGCAGCGCGCGAGACGCCCCGACGACGACCAGCGCCACGGCCAGGCTGATCCACCACGAGGAACGCAGCAGCACCGCGAACAGCGAGTTCTGCGCCATCTTCAGCCGCATGGGCCGCTCTCCCTCAGTGATGGTGGCCGTGCTCGCCGTGCACGTGCCGGTGGGCGATTTCCTCGGCCGTGGCGGCGCGCACCGACACCACCTTCAGGTGGAAGCGCAGCGCCTTGCCGGCCAGCGGGTGATTGCCGTCCAGCAGCACCTTGTCCCCCTTGATCTTGCTCACGAAGTAAGTGTGCGGCTGGCCGTCGTCGGTGTAGGCGTCGAGCTGCCCTCCGACCTTCACTCCGGGCGGGAACTCGCTCTTGGGAATGGTGCGGGTCAGTGACTCGTCGCGCTCGCCGAAGGCGTCCGCCGGTTGCAGCGCCAGCACCGTCTGGTAGCCGGGCTCCCTGCCTTCGAGCGCTTCCTCGATCTTCGGCAGCGTGTTGTCGTAGCCGCCGTGGAGGTAGACCATGGGGTCGCGGCTGTCCTGGACCAGCCGGCCCTTGTCGTCGGCGATCCTGAACTGCACGGTGGGGACCGTGTCCTTTTCGATTTTCATGCACCGATTCTGCCGTGAAACCGGGGCGCGGCCGCTGCCGGTGCCCGCAGGCCGGCGCCGGCAGCGCAATGACACTCCTGTTGGCAGGTTCATCCCTGCGCCTGCCTTCCGCGGCGGCACACTGCGGCTCTGCGCCGGCGAGGCCGGCAGCGCTGTCGCGCAAGGAGCGTCTCATGGACGATAACCAGGGCTTGGCATTGTCAGGCGCCAGCGCGGAGAGCGCAGCGGCCTATCGCGACGCGCAGCGGGAGCTGGCCTGCTTGGTCGGCGACCCGCTGGCCGCCGCGGACCGGGCGATCGCCGCCAGCCCCGCAATGACGATGGCCTGGCTGCTCAAGGCCTGGTTGAACCTGCTCGGAACCGAACCTGCCGGCAACGCGGCGGCGCTGGAATGCTGCCAGGCGGCCGGAGCACTGCTGGCCAACGATCGCGAGCAGCGCCACCTCGCGGCGGTGACGGCCCTCGCGCGCGGCCGGTGGTACGAGGCCGGGCTGCTGCTGGAAGATCTGAGCGCTCGCGAGCCGCTGGACCTGGTGGCGCTGCAGGCCGGGCATCAGATCGATTTCTTCACCGGTGACTCGCGCATGCTGCGCGACCGCATCGCGCGGGCGCTGCCGGCCTGGCAGCGCGGCACTGAAGGCTTTCACGCCGTGCTCGGAATGTATGCCTTCGGCCTCGAGGAAAGCGGCGACTACGCGGCGGCCGAGAAGCACGGGCGGGCCGCGGTCGAGCTGCAGCCACGCGACAGCTGGGCCTGGCATGCCGTGGCCCATGTGCTGGAAATGACCGACCAGCCGGCCGCCGGTGTCGAATGGCTGCGCCCCAATGCCCCGATCTGGTCGCACGAGAGCTTCCTGGCCGTCCACAACTGGTGGCACCTGGCGCTGTTCCACCTCGCCCTCGACCAGACCGAGGAAGCGTTGCAGCTGTACGACCGCGCGATCGGCGGCCCCGGATCGAGCCTCGTGCTGGACATGCTCGACGCGAGCGCGATGCTCTGGCGCCTGCAGTTGCGCGGCGTGGACGTCGGTGACCGCTGGCAGCCGCTCGCGGATCGCTGGCACGCGGTGCTCGTGCCGGGCCGCTATGCGTTCAACGACATGCACGCGATGATGGCGTACGCCGGCGCCGGGCGCGAGGCCGACCAGCAGGCCGTCATCGACGCGCAGCGCGAGGCGCTTGCGGCCGCCGGCGACAACGCGGTGTTCACGCGGGAGGTCGGGGCGGCTGCGACGCAGGCCGTCCTGGCCTTTGCGCACGGCGACTTTGCCCGCTGCGCCGGCCTGCTGCGTCCGGTGCGCAGCCGGGCCAGCCGCTTCGGCGGCAGTCACGCGCAAAGGGACGTGATCGACCTCACGTTGATGGAAGCGGCCGCGCGCGGCGGCGAGGAGGCCCTCGCGTGCGCGCTCGCCTTCGAGCGTGCCGCCCTGCGGCCGCACAGCTCCAGGCTCAGGCCGCTCTCGATGGCGGCGTGACGCGCAAGACGGCCTCCGCGCGCGTCAGTCCTCGTCCTTGATCTTGTGCTGCGACGCGAGCTGCGCCTGCACGTTCGGCGGCACGGCCTCGTAGTGGCTGAACTCGATCGTGTAGCGGCCTTGCCCGCCGGTGAGCGCGTTCAGGCGCGACTGGTAGCTCGACAGCTCCGACAGCGGCGCCTGCGCGACGACCGCCAGCGCGCCGCTCGCGGACGTCGTGCCGCTCACCTGCCCGCGCCGCGAGGCGAGGTCGCCGGTGATGTCGCCGATGTTCTGCTCCGGCGCCGAGATCTCGATGTTGACGATCGGTTCCAGCACGCTGGGACGGGCCGCCTGCACCGCCGCCTGCAAGGCCTTCTTGCCGGCGGTGATGAACGCGATTTCCTTGCTGTCCACCGGATGGCTCTTGCCGTCGTACACCACGACGCGCAGGTCCACGACCGGGTACCCGGCCACGACGCCCGCATCGAGGCCCTGGCGCACGCCTTTTTCCACGGCCGGCATGAAGTTGTAGGGAATCGCGCCGCCCTTGACCTGGTCGACGAACTCGAACCCGGTGCCGCGCGGCAGCGGCTCGATGCGCAGGAACACCTCGCCGAACTGGCCCGCGCCGCCGGTCTGCTTCTTGTGGCGGTAGTGGCCTTCAGCCGGCGCCGTGATCGTCTCGCGGTAGGCGATGCGCGGGGGCCGCGTGTTCACCTCGCACTTGTAGACCTCGGTCAGCCGGTCGAGGATGGTGCGCAGGTGCAGTTCGCCGAGCCCGTACACGATGCTCTCGTTGGTGGCGGCGACATGTTCCACCTTCAGGCACGGGTCCTCGCTCACCAGCTTGTGCAGGTTGTCGTGCAGCCGCTGCTCGTCGCCGCGGCGCTTGGGCTCGATCGCGAGGCCATGCACCGGCACCGGGAACTCGAGCGGCTTCAGGTGGATGTGGTCATCCTCGGCGGCGTCGTGTAGGACGGCGTCGAAGGTCAGCTCCTCCACCTTGGAGATGGCGCAGATGTCGCCGGGAACGGCCCTGGTCGCGTCGACGAATTCCTTGCCCTGCAGCGTCAGCAGGTGGCCGACCTTGAACGGGCGGCGGGCGTCGCCGACGTACAGCTGCATGCCCGGCGTGAGCGTGCCCTGGTGCACGCGCATCACGCCCATCTTGCCGACGTACGGGTCCTGCGCGATCTTGAAGACGTGCGCCAGCACGTGCATCTTCGGGTCCGGGAGCGCCTGCAGCGGCTTGGCCGCCGCGCCCTCGCCCTTGAGGAATGCCGGCGGATTGGCTTCGGTCGGGTTGGGCAGCAGCTTGCTGATGACGTCCAGCAGTTCCGGCACGCCGACGCCGGTGCGGCCGGAGACGAAGCAGATCGGGATCAGGTGGCCCTCGCGCAACGCCTGTTCCAGCGGCGCGTGCAGCTCGGACGCGTCGATGTCGCCGTCGTTGAGGTAGCGCTCGACGAACCCGGCATCCACCTCCACGACCTGCTCCACCAGCGCGCGATGAGCCTGTTCCACCGACGAGAAATCGGTCTTCACGTCCGACTCGCGCGTGAAGAAGCAGTCCACCACCTTGGTGCCGCCCGCGGCGGGCAGGTTCAGCGGCAGGCACTCGCGGCCCCAGGCCGCCTGGATCTGGCCCACCAGCGCCTCGAGGTTGATGTCGGGGGCATCGATCTTGTCGACGATGATGAGGCGGTCACGCTCGCGCTGCGCCGCCCACTGCATCATGCGGGTGGCCATCGGCTCGATGCCTGCCGTGGCGCTGATCACAACGGCCGCCGTTTCCACCGCTTCCAGCGCCGGCAGGGACTGCCCAAGGAAGTCCTGCGCACCGGGCGTGTCGATCACGTGGACGTGCACGCCGTCGTGGCGGAAGTGAAGAACTGAACTGTTGAGCGAGCGCTGCGCCTTCTTCTCGAGCGGGTCCCAGTCGCTGACGGTGGAGCCGCGCTCCACCGTGCCTGGGCTGCCGATGGCGCCTGCCTTCCACAGCAGCGCTTCCGCGAGCGTGGTCTTGCCGGACGTCGCCGGGCCGACCAGGGCCAGGGTGCGCAGTGCTGCAATTTCCGCGGGTGTGCCCATGGTCATGCCTCCCCCAGGACCGCCGCACGGCCCTCCTCGGTGAGTGAAGCGGAAGGGCGGAGGCTGGAAAGCATGTTCTCTCCTGTGCGAACGATGACCCACATGGTAAGCCAGCGCGCTGCTGCCCGGCCAGCAGCCCCTTGATGCTCGTCAGGCACCCGCGCATTGGTCGAGTGAGCGACGTCCGGGCCGAACCGTCAATGCTCTCCTACAGCACGTAAGTACCCGCTCGCTATCGTGCAGCGCATGGCATCGGACAAGGACAGGAAGGCCGCCCGCGAGGAATTCGAGGTGGCCTGGTACACGAAGGAGTTGGGGCGGCCGCTGCAACGCCAGTTGCTGCAGCGGCGGCTCGACGAACTCGGCGAAGGGCATAGCGTGTCCGCCGCCGACGGCTCGCCGCGCGGCGATGGCGCGGGCGGCGGCCGGCACGACAAGTCACCGCGGAAGGGCCGCGCCGCTTGAGCGGCTAGCCAAGGCGCAACGCCACCACGCCTGCCAGGATCAGCGCGGTGCCGGCCGCGCGCTGCGCCGTGAAGGCTTCCTTGAGCAGCCAGGTTCCCAGCAGCGCCGCGAACAGCACCGACGTTTCGCGCAGGGCCGCCACCGTGGCGACGGGCGCCCGCGTCATGGCCCACAGCGCAATGCCGTACGACACCATCGATGCCAGCGCGCCAACGGCCGCCAGCGGCCAGCGCGCCCGCGTGTACTCCCAGAACACCCGCCGGCCGCGGCGCGCCAGCACCAGGAGCGCGAACGGCCAGCCATGCACGACGTACAACGCCGCCACGTACTGCAGCGCGTCGCCGCTGGCGCGGGCGCCGAGCGCGTCGGTGATGGTGTAGGCGGCGATGATCACGGCGTTGGCCAGCGCGAAGCCGACGCTGCGCGGCGCCTGCAGCGCCTGGCGCGACAGCCCCAGGGCCAGCACGCCGGCGCACACGCCTAGCACCCCCACCCAGGACAACGCCGAGGGCGACTCGCCGACCGCGGCCGCGGTCGAGAGGGCGACCAGCAAAGGCGCCGTGCCGCGCATCACCGGATACGCCAGCCCCAGCTCGCCGTGGTGATAGGCGCGGCTGAGTGCCGTGTAGTAACCAAGGTGAATCGCCACGGACGCGGCGATGTACGGCCAGGCGTGCGCCGGCGGCCAGCCCACGATCGCGACCAGCGGCACGCCGACGACGCAACCCAACACCTGCAGCAGCGCCGTGTCCAGCGCCTTGTCGCGGCTGGACTTGATGAGCGCGTTCCAGCCGGCATGCAGCAGCGCTCCGAACAGCACGGCCGCCGCGATGGGCCAGGTCAGTTCCACGCGGATCGGGGGGAGGTGGCGTGCATGGGCAGCATTAGAGCAGGCTCGACAGCAGTTTCATCCTGTAGCGATGGCCGCCCGCGCGGGCCGAATTCCATCAGACTGCTTGTTCAGTCACTCCCGCAAGGAGCCCCATGCCACCGCTGCATCCTGCGCTGGCCGCGATCCGCGAGGCCGGCGCCGCGAAGGTGAAGGTCGCCTGCAGCGACATCGACGGCGTGCTGCGCGGCAAGTACCTGCACCGCGACAAGTTCGAGGGTGCGGCGCAAAGCGGCTTCGGCTTCTGCGACGTGGTGTTCGGCTGGGACTGCGGCGACGTGACGTACGACAACGCGCAGGTCACCGGCTGGCAGCACGGATTTCCGGATGCGCTGGCGCGGCTGGACCTGGACACCCATCGACAGGTGCCGTGGGACGGCAACGTCGACTTCTTCCTCGGCGAATTCGTCAACGCCGACGGCACGCCGTACCCGGTGTGCCCCCGCCAGACGCTCAAGCGGGTCCTCAAGCGCGCGGAGAAGCTGGGTTTCCAGGTCATGGCCGGGATGGAATACGAGTGGTTCAACTTTCGCGAGACTTCGCAAAGCTGGGCCGCCAAGCAGGGCGTCGCGCCGGAGCCGATCACGCCCGGGATGTTCGGCTACTCGCTGCTGCGGGTGAGCCAGCATCGCGAGTTCTTCAATGCGCTGATGGACGAGATGGCGGCGTTCCGGGTGCCGATCGAAGGCCTGCACACGGAGACCGGGCCCGGCGTGTACGAAGCGGCGATCGCGTTTTCCGAGGCGCTGGAGCAGGCCGACCGGGCGATCCTGTTCAAGACCGGCGCCAAGGAGATCGGCATGCGCTTCGGCATCATGCCCAGCTTCATGGCGAAGTGGAGCGCCCGCTATCCGGGCTGCTCCGGCCACATCCACCAGAGCCTGTCGGACGGCCAGGCCAACCTGTTCCACGACGGCACGAGCAGCCGGGGCATGAGCGCGCTGTTCGAGAGCTACGTCGCCGGCCAGGTCGCCTGCCTGCTCGAGTTCGCGCCGATGTTCTGGCCTACGATCAACAGCTACAAGCGGCTGGTCGACGGCTTCTGGGCCCCGGTCAAGCCGACCTGGGGCATCGACAACCGCACGGCCAGCTTCCGCGTGCTGGCCGGCAGCCCGAAGTCGACACGCCTGGAGACCCGCTGCCCCGGCGCCGACGTGAATCCCTATCTGGCCATGGCCGCGGTGATCGCTGCCGGGCTGCACGGCGTCGAGAAGAACCTGAAGCTGACCACGCCGCCGGTCACCGGCACCAACCAGGGCGCGGACGCTGTCCCGCGCGCGCCGCGCACGCTGATCGAGACGACCCGGATCTTCCGCGAGTCGGATATCGCCCGCGAATGGCTGGGCGACAGCTTCGTCGACCACTTCGCGGCGACCCGGGACTGGGAGTGGCGCCAGTGGCTCGACGGCGTCACCGACTGGGAGCTGAAGCGCTATTTCGAGATCATCTGAGCGTGCGGTTCCCAACGCCTCGTCACAGGCCCGGCGGCACACCGGAGCCCGGCCGGCCGACAATGGCACCGCAGCGGAGCGACCCCCCATGACCATCAGCGGCTTTTCCTTCCCCACCGCCATCCGGTTCGGACCCGGCGCCCGGCGCGAGGTCGCCGGACACCTGCAGTCGCAGGGCCTGAAGAGGCCGCTGATCGTCACCGACCGCGGCCTCGCCGAGCTTGCGGTGCTGGCCGAGTTCAGGAGTCTGCTCGACGGGCTCGAGCCGGCGGTCTACGCCGGGGTGGCCGGCAATCCGACCGCGTCGCAGGTGACCGCCGGCGCGCAGGCGTTCCGCGCGCACGGGGCCGACTGCGTGATCGGGTTCGGCGGCGGCGCCGCGCTGGACGTCGCGAAGGTGGTCGGCCTGGCGGCGACGCATGAAGGGATGATCCTGGAATACGCCTGGGACCATCCGGGCGTGCGGGCCATCGAGCGTGAACTGCCGTATTTCGTCGCGCTTCCGACCACGGCCGGCACCGGCTCGGAAGTGGGGCGGTCGGCCGTGATCAGCGAGGACGACACCCACCTGAAGCGGATCATCTTCAGCCCGAAGATCCTGGCCCGCACGGTGTTCGCGGATCCCGAGCTGACGCTGGCGCTGCCGCCGCAGGTCACTGCCGCGACCGGCATGGACGCGCTGACGCACAACATCGAAAGCTACCTGTCGCCCTCGTACCACCCGCTCTGCGACGGCATCGCCCTGGAAGGAGCCCGCATCGCCGCACGCTCGCTGCTGCGTGCCGTGCGGGAGCCGGGCGACATCGCCGCGCGCAGCGACATGATGATGGCGTCGATGATGGGCGCCATCGCCTTCCAGAAGGACCTGGGCGCCGTGCATTCCTGCGCCCACGCGCTGGGCGCGGTATGCCACATGCACCACGGGCTGGCGAACGCGCTCATGATCGACACGGTGCTGGAGTGGAACCAGGAAGCCGTGCCGGCCAAGTTCGAGGAGCTGGCGCATGTCTGCGGGGTGTCCGGCGGCGGCGAGCAGTTCATCCCATGGCTGCGCGCGCTCAAGGCCCGCATCGGCATCCAGGGCAAGCTCGGCGAGCATGGCGTGACGTTCGAACACATCCCGAAGCTGGTCGACGTCGCGTTTGCCGACGGCTGCCACCAGACCAATCCGCGTCCCTGCACGCGCGACGACTTCCACGCGTTCTTCGAAGCGGCGATGTAGGCCATGGCGAGCGACGCGGAACGGCTCAAGATCGGGATCTCGGCGTGCTTCATGCACCCCGACCCGGCGCGGGCGCTGTTCACCGGCAAGACGCTGCAGTACGTGGAGCAGTCCATCACCCACTGGGTGATGTCGACCGGCGCGCTGGCGGTGATGATCCCCAGCCCCACCGGCGCGACCCGCCGCGGCGACGTGACGCTCGACCACTACGCGCAGTGGCTGGACGGGCTGGTGCTGCACGGCGGCGCCGACGTCTCGCCGCTGAGCTACGGCGAGCAACCGATCGAGGAGCGCTGGTCGGGCGACAAGCTGCGCGACGAGTACGAGATCGAACTGGTGGCGGCGTTCGAGCGGCGCGGCAAGCCGGTGTTCGGCGTCTGCCGCGGGCTGCAATTGCTCAACGTCGCCTACGGCGGCACGCTGTACCAGGACATCCAGACCCAGTTGCCGCAGGCCCTGGTGCACCGCGATGCCTCCGTGTACGACCGCAACTTCCACACCATCAGCGTGCTGCCCGACACGCGGCTCGCGCAGCTCTATCCGCCGACCGGGCCGTTCAAGGTGAACAGCATCCACCACCAGGCCATCAAGCAGCTCGCGCCCGGCTTCGCCGCCGAAGCCGTCAGCAACGAGGACGGGCTGGTCGAGGCGATCCGCCGCGCCGACCCGGCCAGGCCGTATGCCGCCGCCGTCCAGTGGCATCCCGAGTTCCATCTGCCGGACTCCGACACCCTCGACGACGCGGCGCTGCTGGACGACTTTCTCGCCGCGGCACGTGCCGTGCGGAAACGAGCATGACCCAGCTTGCCGTCCACGACCCCGCCACCGGCGAGCGCATCGCCGAACTGCCCGCCGACGACGCGGCCTCGGTGGCGGCCAGGGCCCGCGCCGCGCGCACGGCGCAGCCCGGCTGGGCCGCGCTTTCGCTGCAGGAGCGCAAGGCTTGCATCGGGCATTTTCGCGACGGCGTCGTGCGCGACCTGGAGGCGCTGGCCGTGACGATGACCCGCGAAACCGGCAAGCCGATCCGCATGTCACGCAACGAACTGAACGGGCTGCTGCCGCGCATCGACTTCTTCCTCAAGGAGGTCGACCGGGCGGTCGCCACCGAGACGGTGCTCGACGAAGGCGGCATGAAGGAGCGCATCGAGCATGTGCCGCTGGGGGTCGTCGGCAATATTTCCGCCTGGAACTACCCGTGGTTCGTGGGCTGCAACGTGATCCTGCCGGCGCTGCTGACGGGCAACGCGGTGCTGTACAAGCCGTCCGAACTCGCCAGCCTCACCGGGCTGGAGATCGCCCGCCTGTTGCACCAGGCAGGCGTTCCGAAAGACGTATTCGTGCCGCTGGTCGGTGGCCGCGACGTCGGCGCCGCGCTGCTGGAGCAGGCCGTCGACGGGATCTTCTTCACCGGCTCCCACGCCACCGGCCAGCGGATCGCGCAGGCGGTGGGATCGCGCTTCATCCGGCTGCAGCTGGAGCTCGGCGGCAAGGACCCGACCTATGTCTGCGACGACGCCGATCCGCGCATGGCCGCCGAATCGCTGGCCGATGGGGCGATGTACAACACCGGCCAGAGCTGCTGCTCGGTCGAGCGGATCTACGTCCACGAGCGCATCCACGACGCGTTCGTCGCAGCGTTCGTGGAAACCGTGCAAGGCTTCAAGGTCGGCGACCCGATGAGCGAGGACACGTACATCGGCGCGATCACGCGCGCGGCGCAACTCGACGTCCTGGACGCCCAGGTCGCCGAGGCCAAGGCGAAGGGCGCCGTCCTGCATCTCGGCGGCCACCGGCTGCGCGGTCCCGGGAACTGGTACGAGCCGACGGTGTTCGGCAACGTGGATCACCGGATGGCGCTGATGCGCGAGGAAAGCTTCGGCCCGATCATCGGCATCCAGAAGGTGAAGAGCGACGAGGAGGCCGTGACCCTCATGAACGACAGCCGCTACGGTCTCACGGCCGGCGTCTACACGCCCAGCGCCGAGCGGGCGCGCGGCCTGCTGGCGCAGCTGCATGCCGGCAGCCTGTACTGGAACTGCTGCGACCGGGTGAGTCCGCGCCTGCCGTGGAGCGGCTATGGCGATTCGGGCGTGGGACTGACGCTTTCGAAGTACGGGATCCAGGCGTTCACGCGGCCGCGGGCCTGGCACCTGCGGGCCGCTTGAAGGAATGCGGACAGCCGAACGCAGAAGGCGCGAAGGACACGCAGAAGCCGCAAAAGAATCCAAGAAAAGAAGGGAAGAAGGAGGTTTTTTCTTCCATTCATTCTTCTGACTTTTCTGCGGCTTCTGCGTCCGGCTGTTGGGTCTTCTTACGGCCGCCGCATGAGAACGTCCGCGGCCGCCTCCTCGTACGCCGCCGCCAGCCGCAGCAGCGCCAGTTCGCCGCGCGGCTTGCCGATCAGCTGCAGGCCCATCGGCAAACCGCGTTCGTCGAAGCCCGCCGGCACGCTGATGCATGGCAGCCCGGCGAAGGTGGCGTAGATCACCACTTCCATCCAGCGGTGGTAGGTGTCCATCGTCCGGCCGGCGATCTCCTTCGGCCAGCGCTCGTTCGCGTCGAATGGCCAGCACTGCGCCGCCGGCAGCGCCAGCGCATCGTGGTGCTCCAGCAGCGACAGCATGTGTTGGTAGAAGGCGCTGCGCTGCACGCTGGCGGCGAGGAACTCGGGCCCGGTCAGGCTGCGCGACTGGTCGTACTCCCATAGCGCCTCGGCCTTGACCTGCGACCGGTTGGCGGGGTTCGCCAGGAACGGTGCGATGCGGGTGGCTACCAGCGCGCGACGCCACACCAGCCAGGCCTCCCACACCGCGGCCGGCGACGTGCCGAGCGCGAGCGGCGTCACGGCGCAACCGAGGCGTTCGAAACGGCGCAGCGCCTCCGAGCACACGTCGAGGATGCCCGGCTCCATCGGCAGGTAGCCGTCCAGATCCGCGAGCCAGCGGATGCGCACCGTGCTGGGGTCGAGCCGCTCGGCTTCCAGCGGGAAGTGTGCCGGCTCGCCGAGCGAGAGCGGCACGCGCGGGTCGTGGCCGGCCTGGATCTCCAGGAGGCGGGCCAGGTCGCGCACGCTGCGCGCCATCGGGCCTTCGGTGCCCAGCTGGCTCACCCAGACGTCCTGCACCGGCCAGGACGGCACGCGGCCCTGGCTCGGCCGCAGGCCGAACACGTTGTTCCATCCGGCCGGATTGCGCAGGCTGCCCATGAAGTCGGAGCCGTCGGCCACCGGCAGCATGCGCAGCGCCAGGGCCACCGCGGCGCCGCCGCTGCTGCCGCCGGCGGAGCGCGACGGATCCCAGGCACTGCGCGTGACGCCGAACACCTCGTTGAAGGTGTGCGAGCCGAGCCCGAATTCCGGCGTGTTGGTCTTGCCGACGACGATGCAGCCGGCGGCCTTCATCCGCTGCACCATGAGGCCGTCGGTCTTCGCCACGAAGTCGCGCATCAGCGGCGAGCCGAGCGTCGTCGGCAGGCCGGCCGCGTTCGCCAGGTCCTTGATCGCCTGCGGGATCCCGTGCAACCAGCCCATGGACTCGCCTCGGGCGAGCTGGGCGTCGCGCTCGTCGGCCTGGCGCAAGAGGGCCTGCGGATCCTGCAGGCTCACGATGGCGTTGAACCGCGGGTTGACCTCGGTGATTCGGTCGAGGTACGCCTGCATGACCTCGCGGCAGGAAACCTGGCCGGCGTGAATGGCGGACGACAAGGCGGTGGCGTCGAGGTCGGTGATCGAGGACGGGGTGGGAGCTGGCATCGTCATCAGGTGCGAGGGGGAGCGGCCATGATAGGCGGCATGCGGGTGAACGCGGTGTCACCGCCGGAGCGGCTGCGCTAATCTTGCCGGCGACCCAACGGAGACAAGATGATCACATTCGACCTGCACGGGCGCACGGCGCTCGTCACCGGCGGCTTCAGCGGGCTGGGCCGCCACTTCGCGCAGGCACTCGCGCACCACGGCGCGCGGGTGGCCATCGTCGGCCGCCGCATCGAGCTGGGGCGGATCGTCGCCGGCGAGCTGGGCGGCGCGGCGGGCCGGCCGCAGGACGTGCGTGCCTATGAATGCGACGTCACCAGCGCCGACAGCGTGGGCCGGGCCTTCGAGCGTGTTACCGCCGACATGGGCGTGCCCGTCATCGTCGTCAACAACGCCGGCACGGTGGCGCGGGCGCCCAGCATCGAGCTGCGCGACGAGGACTGGCGGGACGTCGTCGACGTGAACCTGTCGGGCGTGTTCCGGGTGGCGCAGGCGGCGGCGCGCGAGATGGTGCGGGCCGGCCAGCACGGCAGCATCATCAACATCGCGTCGATCCTGGGGCTGCGGGTGCGCGCGCAGGTCGCGGCATATGCGGCGACGAAGGCCGCCGTCGTGCAACTGACGAAGGCGCTGGCCCTGGAGTGGGCGGAGCACGGCATCCGGGTGAACGCGATCGCGCCGGGCTACTTCGAGACCGACATCAACCGCGACCTGCTGCGCTCGGCGGCGGGACAGGCGATCATCGGCCGGGTGCCGCAGAAGCGCCCTGGCCAGCTCCCGGAACTGGACGGACCGCTGCTGCTGCTCGCCTCCGACGCGTCCAGCTACATGACGGGCGCCGTGATTCCGGTGGACGGGGGCCATCTCGTCAGCACCTTGTGAGGCGGCCGCCGCCGGCAGCTTCGCAGGTCCGGAAACGGCGAGCCACCGACGGGCGCCCGCCGACAATGCGGCCTTCATGCCGTCCACGCTGCCCCGTCCCTTCGCCGCACTCGCCTGGTCCAACCTGGCAGCGCAATCCGCCGAACAACTGAGCCTGGCCGCGGTGCCGCTGGTGGCGGTGCTCGCGCTCGGCGCCGGGCCGGGCGAGATCGGCACGCTGGCGGCCGTGCAGACGCTCCCCTTCCTGCTGCTGGCGATGCCGCTGGGACTGCTGGCCGACCGCGTGTCGCGGCGGCGGCTGATGGTGGCGGCGGAAGCGCTCCGCGCGTTGTCGCTGTTGGCCATGCTGGCGATGGTGCTCACGGGCCGGCTCTCCATCGCCTGGCTGGCTGTGCTCGGCTTTGCCGGCGCCGTCGGCACGGTGGGCTTCAGCGTCGCGGCGCCCGCGCTTGTGCCGTCGCTGGTCCCCAGCCGGCTGCTCGGGATGGCCAACGGCCGGCTCGAACTGGCGCGCAGCGCCGCGTTCGCGGCGGGTCCCGCCCTGGCCGGCGCCCTCGTCGCTTGGGCCGGCGCGCCTGCAGCGTTCGTGCTGGCCGCCGTGCTGTCCGGCGCCGCCGCGCTGCTGTTGTGGCGGCTGGTGGAGCCGGCGCGAGCTCCGGCGCCGCGTCGGCATCCGCTGCTGGAGATCAGGGACGGCGCCTTGTTCGTCTGGCGCCAGGAACTGCTGCGGCCCATGCTGCTGACGGGCATTGCCTGGAACATTTCGTGGTTCGTGCTGCAGGCGGTCTACGTGCCGTATGCGGTGCGGGTGCTGGGCCTGGGCGCCCAGTCGGTGGGGTTCACGCTGGCCGCCTACGGCGCGGGAATGGTGGTGGGCGCGCTGCTGGCCGGGCGGGTGACGGCCGCGTTGCCGTTCGGCCGCGCCGTCCAGCTCGGCCCGGCCGTTTCGGTATTGGCGGCGGCGACGATGGCGGCCACGCTGGTGCTGCCCAGCGGCGTGCTGGCGGCCGCCTCGTTCTTCCTGTTCGGCGTGGGGCCGATCGTGTGGACCATCACGACGACGACCTTGCGCCAGAGCGTGACGCCGGGCGCCATGCTCGGGCGCGCTTCTTCCGTGTTCCTCACGGTGAACGCCGGAGCGCGTCCGGTCGGAGCGGCGCTTGGCGGCTGGGTGGGCGCGGCCTGGGGCGAGCCGGCTTGCCTGTGGCTCGCGCTGGCCGGCTTCGTGGTGCAGGCGTGGGTGATCCTGGGTTCGCGCATGGGCGGGTTGCAGCGGCTGGCTGTGCCGGCGCGCTGAGCGCCCACGGCGCACGCCGTTTGCCACACAATGGCCGCAGCGTGACGCGCACCCACCGGTGCCGGCAAGGGAGAAGTCCATGCGATTCGTGCAATGCCTCGCGGCGACACTGGTCCTGCTCGTGGCACCGTGGCCGGCGACCGCCGCCGGGGACGGCCGCGTGGACGTGACCATCAGCCACACCGGCACCGATGGCCTCGGCAAACGCCTCGCGGCATCGCTCGCAACGGAGCTCGGCGCCAGCAGGCGCCTGAAGCTGGTGAAGGAGTCGCACGAGCGGATCGGCCTTTATCTCGCGACGATGCACCATGAGGGCACCACGATCTATTCGGCCACCTGGACCTTCGGCGGCATTGCCGACGACGGCTACCTCACGTCGAAAGTCGGTGCCTGCGACGCGGACGCGATCCGGGCATGCGTGCGGCGCCTGCTCGCGGAAACGGACAAGCACGCCGGCGTCCTGGCGGCGGTCAAGGCGACCCAGGGCGGCGCGCGCTAGGAAGCTCCGGGCGGTCCCGTCCTGCGCCACGCGGTTCGTCCCGGCGCTTTCCCAGGGTTCCCCCAGTGGGCGGGGGGCCGTACCGATGAGCCTGGCGGCGGGACCTTGGACAAATCCACTCAAGTCTTGCAAGGATCCAAGAAACTGGCGTCGCGCCCTTGAACCGGCGCCGCGCAGGTCCTGTAATCGGCTCCTCGCGGGTGCGCAGGCGCGCCCGCTCCGCAGCGACATTCGAACATCAGGAGACCGCCAATGAATGCAGTGACCGAAGCGCCTTTCCGCCAGAAGGCTTTCAGGATTCCCGAGAAGATGAAGGCCTGGGTGCTGGGCGATCCGGATCAGCTGAGCCTGGTCGAGAAGCCGGTGCCGCAGCCTGGCGCGGCCGAGGTGCTGGTGCGCATCGACGCGATCGCCGTCTGCGCGACCGACCTGGAGATCATCCACAAAGGCCCGCCGGCCCAGATCCAGGGCGGGTTGCCGTTCAACAAGAACTTCACGCCCGGCCACGAGTACATGGGCACCGTCGTCAAGCTCGGGCCCGGCGTCGACGAGTACAAGGTGGGCGACCGCGTCACGGTGGAAGTGCACGCCGGATGCGGGCGTTGCGAGCGCTGCCGCGAAGGCATGTACACCGCCTGCCTCAACTACGGCAAGAACTACGGCGAGATGGACAAGGGCCACCGCGCCAACGGCTTCACGACCGACGGTGGCTTCGCCCAGTACGCGATCAACAGCATCAACACGCTGGCCCACGTGCCCGCGGACATGAGCGACGAGGAGGCGACGCTGATCGTCACGGCCGGCACGGCGATGTACGGCCTCGACGTGACGGCCGGCCTGATCGCCGGCCAGTCGGTCGTCGTGATGGGGCCCGGGCCGATCGGCCTGATGGGCGTGGCGGTGGCCAAGGCGCTTGGCGCCAGCGAAGTGATCCTCACCGGCACCCGAGACAACCGTCTCGAGATGGGCCGCAAGCTGGGCGCCGACTACACCGTCAACGTGACGAAGGAAGACTCTGTGGAGGCCGTGCGTCGCTACACCAACGGCGGCGCTCATTACGTGCTGGAGTGCTCTGGCGCGCCCAACGCCGTCAACGATGCCGCGAAGATGCTCAAGCGCGGCGGCCGCATCTGCCTGGCGGCGTTCCCGTCCGAGCCGGTGCCGGTGGACATCGCCAACCTGGTGCGCAACAACATCTACCTGTACGGCATCCGCGGCGAAGGCAAGAGCGCGACGCACCGCGCCGCGGCGCTGATGGCGCAGAAGCGCTTCGACGCCAGGATGATCCACACCCACACCTTCCCGCTGGAGGAAGTGCCCACCGCGCTGCGCTATGCGCGCGAGCGGATCGACGACGCGATCAAGGTGGTCGTCAAGATGAACCATTCCGAGGGATATTGATCTTGTGCTGACCTACGAGCAGTACCTCACGCCCGCCACGCTCGGGGAAGCGTTCGACGCCCTCGAGGGGATTCCCGGCGCGCGCGTCGTCGCGGGCGCCACCGACCTGTTGCCCTGGGCGCGCGAAGGCCGCGCCGGCGACGTGCACCTGCCGGCGCTGGTGGACGTCACGCGCATTCCCCAGTTGCAAGGCGTGGCGCTGGAGCAGGGCCGCATCCGCATGGGGGCGGCCACGCCGATCGCCGCGTTCCAGAACGACGAGCTGCTGCAGCGGCAAGCCCCGGTGCTGGGCTGCTGCGCCGTCTGGTTCGCCGACGACCAGATCCGCGAGCAGGCGACCGTCGGCGGCAACCTGGTGAACGCGTCGCCGGCGGGCGATTCGCAGCCCGCCCTGCTGGCGATGAACGCGTCCGTCACCCTGGCGCGGCGCGAAGGCGGAGCGATCGCGCAGCGCAGCATGCCGCTGGCCGACTTCATCGTCGGGCCCGGCCAGACGGCGTTGCGGCCACAGGAGCTGCTCACGCGCATCGACCTGGACGCCGTGCCGGGCCACGGCGCCGCGTTCGAGAAGGTCGGCCACCGGCGCTCGCTCGTGATCTCCACCGTGTGCCTGGCAGCGCTCGTGAAACTCGATTGGGCCAGGCGCCGGATCGAGGACTGCCGCATCGCGATCGGCGCCGTGGGGCCGGTGCCCCAGCGGCTGCCGGACGTTGAGCGCGCGCTCAACACCCAGGCGCCAACGAGCGAGCTGGTGCGCCACGCGGCCGGCCTGGTGGCCGACCGCGTGGCTTCGCGCAGCCGCCAGGAGTACCGGCGCGAGGTGCTGGTGAATTTCGTCGAGCGGGCGCTGGTGGCCGCGCTCGGCCATGCCGGCGTGGCGCTCACCCGCCTGCCCAAGGAGGAACCTGTCCATGCCTGAAGCGGCCACGCAGCATTCCGGCCGCCCGTCGCTCACCGCGATCACGGCGACGGTGAACGGCCGCACGGTCACGCGCCACGTGCCCGTGCATTACCGACTGATCGACTTCGTGCGCGAGGAGCTCAAGCTCACCGGCAACAAGGAGGGCTGCGGCGCCGGAGAGTGCGGCACCTGCTCGATGTTCGTCGACGGCAAGCTGGTCAAGAGCTGCCTGACGCCGGTGCAGAAGATCGAAGGCGCGCGCATCGAGACCGTCGACGACCTCGACCGCGACAACGGAATGACGGTGATCCAGCGGGCGTTTCACAAGAGCGGCTCGAGCCAGTGCGGCTACTGCATCCCCGGCATGGTGATGGCCGCGACGGCGACACTGCGGCGCAATCCGCATGCGGCGATCGACGAGATCCGGGAGGGTCTCGGAGGCAACATCTGCCGCTGCACCGGCTACCAGAAGATCCTCGACGCGGTGGAACTCGCGCGCGACGTGCTCAATGGCAGCAAGCCGGAATCCGTGCTCGACGAGGACGCGGCGGGCAGCTTCATCGGCGCCAGCACGCGGCGCCTGGACGCCCCCGCGAAGGTGACCGGCGCCATCAAGTACGCGGCCGATCTGTGGATGGCCAACATGCTGCACCTGCAGGTGCTGCGCAGCCCGCACCCGCATGCCCGCATCCTGAAGATCGACGCCACGGCCGCCAAGGCGATGCCCGGCGTCGAATGCGTGATCACCAGCGACGACGTGCCCGGCGTCGACAACTTCGGCGTCTTCATCGAAGACCAGCCGATCATGGCGCGCGGTGTCGTGCGTTATGTCGGCGAAGCGGTCTGCGCCGTCGCCGCCGAGACCGTGGAGATCGCCCGGGCCGCGGTGCGCGCGATCAAGGTCGAGTACGAGGTGCTGCCGGGCGTGTTCGACCCCGAGCTGGCGCTGCAGGACGGGGCCGTGCAATTGCACGACTTCGCCCCGGGCAACGTCTGCAAGCACACCAGGATCCGCAAGGGCGACGTGGACGCGGCGCTGAAGGATGCCGACGTGGTGGTCGAGGAGACCTACCAGACGGCGCCGATCGAGCACGCCTACCTGGAGCCGGAGGCCGGGCTGGCCTACCTGGAGCCGGACGGCTGCGTCACCGTGCAGTCGCCCAGCCAGAACATCACGCACCACCGCCACATGCTGGCGAAGATCCTGGGCCGTCCCATCAACAAGGTGCGCATGATCATGAGCACGGTGGGCGGCGGGTTCGGCGGCAAGGAGGACATGATCTACCAGGGCATGCTGGCGCTGGCGGCGATCAGGACCCGGCGCCCGGTGCGCTACGTGTTCACGCGCGAGGAGAGCTTCGCGGCGACCGCCAAGCGCCATCCGTTCAAGATCCGCTACACGATGGGCCTCAAGCGCGACGGCCGCATCGTCGCGACGAAGATGGTGATGGTCGCCGACGGCGGCGCGTATGCGATGTCCACGCCAGGCGTGATGAACAAGTCGGCGATCCTGGGGCCGGGGCCGTACGCCATCCCCAACGTGTGGGTCGACGCGATCGGCGTCTACACCAACAACACGCCGAGCGGCGCGATGCGTGCCTTCGGCGCGTTCCAGTCCGAATTCGCGACCGAGGCCCACCTGGACCTGGCCGCCGAGCGCCTGGGCATGGACCCCGTGCAGCTGCGCATGATCAACCTGATGCGCGATGGCGCGACGACGCATACCCGCCAGCAGCTCGATCGCGTGCTGGCCGTCGATTGCCTGGAAGCCGTGATCGAGGCGGCAGGCTGGGACGCCGGCGTGCCGCATCGCCAGGCGAGGGGCCTCGCGCCGCGGCAGGACGTCGGCGGCCCCGGCACCCGCGAGCCGTGCGCGCTGGGCGCGCGGCTGGCGCCCCAGGCCGTTGCCAAAGGAGAACCCCATGAAGCATAGAGGACGCGGCGTCGCCTGCGGCTGGTACGGCATCGCCCGCACGGCGGCGATGGACCGCGCGGCGGTCTGGGTGGAGCTCGACGACGGCGGCACGGTGAAGATCGCCACCGGCGTCACCGAGATCGGCGAAGGCGTGCTGACGGGCCTGGCCCAGATCGCCGCCGAGGAGATGGGCGTGCGGCCCGAGGACATCGTGCTCGGCGACAACGACACGGCCCGGGTGCCCGAAGCGGCGCACGCCGGCGCCACGCGCATGACCTACATGATCGGCAACGCCGTGGCGGTGGGCTGCCGCGAGGCCTTCGGCAAGTTCCGCGCGGCCATGGGCGAGTACTGGGGCGTCGCGCCGGAGAGCATCAAGGCGTTCGCCGGCGAGGTGTGGGTGGAAGGATCGAGCACGAAGCGCATGACGATGGCGCACGCCGTGCACGTGCTCAAGAAGGAACGCGGCGTCGTGATCGTCGGCAGCGGCCTGTTCACCTCGAAGCACACCGCGCTCGATGCCGAGACCGGCGAGGCGACGCCCTGGCAGAGCTACGTGTTCGGCGCGCAGATCGCCGAGGTGGAAGTGGACGACGACACCGGCGAGGTGCAGGTGCTGGGCGTCTGGGCGGCGCACGACGTCGGCCGGGTCGTCAACCCGCAGCAGGTGGAAGGGCAGATCGAAGGCGGCGTCGTCATGGCGCTGGGCCACGCACTGATGGAGGACTACATCCAGGTGGAAGGCCGCACCGCCACGCCCGGCTTCGCGAAATACATCCTGCCGACGGCCCTCGACGTGCCCAAGGTCACCTCGGTGCTGATCACCGAGCCGGACCCGAAGACCCCGTTGGGCGTCAAGGGCATCGGCGAGCCGGCGATCACGCCTACCGCGGCGGCGATCATCAACGCGATCCACGACGCCGTGGGGGTGCGCATGACGCGGCTGCCGGCCACGCCGGAACGGATCATGGCGGCATTGCGCGAGAAGCGGGCAGCGCGGCCGCCGCTGCGCAAGGTCGCCTGAAGCACCGGAACACCCGGCGCGCGCCAGAATGCGCCGGTGGCCTGCACGACAACGAATCACAAGGAGACAGACATGAACCTCGCATCGACCGCCGGCAGGCGGTTCCTCTCGATCAAGCTCTGGACGCTGGCCATCGTGGCCGGCGTCTCTTTGCATGTGGCGGCCCAGGAGTTCCCGGCCAGGCCGGTGGAGCTCACGGTGCTGTTCCCGGCCGGCTCCTCCGCGGACGTCGTCGCGCGCGTACTGGCCGACGGCATGGCCAAGCAGCTCGGGCAGCCGGTGACGGTAGTGAACCGGCCCGGCGCCGGCGGTGCCATCGGCTACAAGCACGTGCAGGCGCAAAAGCCGGACGGCTACTCGATGGTGTTCAACTCGAACTCCATTTCCACGGTGCACTACTCCGGGCTGACGCCGTTCGACTACAAGGCGTTCGACCCGGTGGCGCGCGTCACCGTCGAACTGCCGGTGATCGCCGTCAAGGGCGACGCGCCGTGGAACAACCTGAAGGAGCTGGCCGATTACGCCAGGAAGAATCCCGGCAAGCTCAAGGTCGGCAACTCCGGCATCGGCAGCCACACCCACATCACCGGCGTCGGCTTCTTCAACGACCAGGGCGTCGACGTGAGCCATGTGCCGTTCGGCGCGGCGCAGGTCGTCACCAGCCTCATGGGCGGCCACATCGACGCCATCGTGCAACTGCCCGGCGCCCTGGCCCCGCTGGTGCGCGCCGGCAACCTGAAGGTGCTGGGTGTCCTGGCATCGCAGCGCGAGCCGGCCTTCGCCAACGTCCCCACCGCCATCGAGCAGGGCATGAAGTTCCAGGCCGACATGTGGCGCGGCATCGCGGTGCCCAAGGGTACGCCCAAGCCGGTGGTCGCGAAACTGGAACAGGCCGTGCGCGCCGCCGTCGGTACGCCGGAGTTCAAGGCGCAGGGCGAGAAGCTGGGGTTCGCGCCGGCTTTCCAGCCGGCGACCGACTTCGGTCCGACCATCGCCGCCGACGACCAGCTGCTGGCCAGGGCCATGGAAAAGGCCGGCCTGAAGAAGACGCCCTGACCGCTGGCGCCGGGCGGCGCCAGTCCTGACTTTTCGCGAGAACCGGAATGAACCAGATTGCAGACATCCCGCTGGCGGAACTGCCCGGCGTCGCGGGCCAGCAGATGCGCGCCACCGCCATCGCCCGTGCCGGGTCGCTCGCCGCGGCCCTGGAACAAGGGCTGCTGCCGGCGCGCGCCAGCGTCTCGCTGTCCGAAGGGCTGGTGCTGGGGCTGCTGCGCCAGGGCGTGACCAAGTACCTGGCGATCTTCGGCCACGGGTCGACCGACCTGGCCGAAGTGCTGCGTGTCTACACCGACGCGGGCGTGACCCAGGTCTTCAACTTCCGCAACGAAGTGGAGATGGCGCATGCCGGCACGGCACTCGCGTGGGTGTACCGGGAGACGTGCGCCGTCGTGACCTCGATCGGCCCCGGCGGGCTGCAGGCGATGGCGGGCTCGCTGGCGGCCGCCAGCAACGGCGTCGGCGTGTACCACATCTACGGCGACGAAACCACGCACGGCGAAGGCTACAACATGCAGCAGATCCCCAAGCCGCTGCAGGGCCTGTACGGCCAGCTGACGGCGGTGATGGGGCAGTCGTACGTGCTGCACACGCCCGAGGCGCTGCGCGACGCGCTGCGGCGCGGCACGCAATGCGTGCACCACCCGTACAAGGCCGGGCCGTACTACCTGCTGCTGCCGCTGAACACGCAGCCCAGGACCATCCAGGACCTGAACATCGCCGCGCTTCCCGAGCGGCTGCAGGTGCCCCGCGCCGCCATCGGCGACCGCGAACTGCTGGCGCGGGCGGCGGCGCTGATCGCGCAGTCGCCGCGGATCGTGATGAAGGTGGGCGGCGGCGGCCGCGAGGCCGCGGGTGCGATCCGCGCGCTGGCCGAGCGGACCGGCGCGGCCGTGGTGCTGTCGCCGGGTTCCACCGGCGTGCTGCCCGACGCGCATCTGCAGAACATGCACGTCGGCGGCAGCAAGGGCTCGATCAGCGGCAACCACGCGATGGCCAACGGCGAGCTGCTGGTCGCGATCGGCACGCGCGCCGTCTGCCAGGCCGATTGTTCCGGCGTCGGCTACCCCAACGCACGGCATGTGATCAACATCAACGCCGACCTCGCCGACGCGACCCACTACAACAACACGCTGGCGCTGGCGGGCGACATCACCATGGTGATCGGGCAACTGCTCGAAGCCATCGGCGAACAGCCCGTCGATTCGCCGCAGCGGCAGGCGTGGCTGGAGGACTGCGCGCGCGCCAAACGCGAGTGGAAGGCGTTCCTGGCGCAGCGGCAGTCGCTGGCCGGCCTGGAGGATCCCGTGTGGCAGCGGCCGGTGCTGACGCAGCCGGCGGCGATCAAGAAGGTGTGCGACTTCGCCAAGGCGATCGACGCCGTGAAGTACTTCGACGCCGGCGACGTCCAGGCCAACGGCTTCCAGACCGTGGAGGACGACCGGCCGTTCGAGACCTTCACGGAGACCGGCGCTTCGTACATGGGCTTCGCCACCTGCGCGCTGGTCGCGTCCGGTCTCGCCGCCAAACCGCGCTACGGCGTGGCCTTCACGGGCGACGGCTCGTTCATGATGAATCCGCAGGCGCTGATCAGCGCGGTTGAACATGGCGCGCGCGGGATGATCGTGATCTTCGACAACCGCCGCATGGCCGCGATCTCCGGCCTGCAGCACGCGCAGTACGGCGCCGACTTCCGCACGAATGACGGCGTCGCCGTGGATTACGTGCGGCTCGCCTCCAGCGTCGCCGGCGTCAAGGCCGTGTGGGGCGGCGACACGGCGGCGTCGCTGGACGCCGCGCTGCGCGAGGCGCACGCGCACCACGGCGTTTCGGTCGTGCACGTGCCGGTCTACGCCGGCACTGCGCCCGAAGGCGGGCTCGGCGCGTATGGCTCGTGGAACGTGGGCAACTGGTGCGACGACGTGCAGCGGCGCTACCAGGGCATGGCGATCTGACCGGGGAGCAGGAATGAAGCGAGAGGACTTCGGGTTGTACCGTGGCTGGGGCCTGTTCATCGGCGGCGCCTGGCGTGCGGCCGAGGACGGTGGCGCGCGCGAGGTGATCGATCCGGCCACGGAGGAGATCCTCGGCTGGATCCCGGTCGCCTCCCGGGCGGACCTGGACGCGGCGCTGGCGAGCGCTCGGCAAGGTCTGGAAACCTGGCGGCGCGCCTCGCCGTGGGAGCGCGCGGCCGTGCTGCGCAAGGCGGCGGACCTGATCCGGGCCCGCGAGCAGGACATCGGCCGCCTCATGTCGCAGGAAACCGGCAAGCCGCTGGTGCAGGCCTGCGGCGAGACGCGCGACGCCGCGGACCAGTTCGAGTGGTACGCCGGCGAGACGCAGCGCATCTACGGCCAGACCATCGAAGCCCGGGTGCCCGAAGTGCGGATGCAGATCCGCTGGGAGCCGGTGGGCGTGGTGGCCGCCTTCTCCGCCTGGAACTTCCCCGCGCTGCTGCCCTCGCGCAAGATCGCGGCGGCGCTGGCCGCCGGCTGCTCGATCATCGTCAAGCCGGCCAGCGAAGCGGCCGGCAGCGCGATGGCGGTGGTGCAGGCGCTGGCGGACGCGGGCTGTCCAGCCGGGGTGGTGAACCTCGTCACCGGCGACTCGCGGTTCATCTCCGAGTACCTGGTGCGCTCGCCGGCCGTGGCGAAGATCAGCCTCACCGGCTCCACGGCCGTGGGCCGGCAGTTGCTGCACCTGGCCGCCGACGGCATCAAGCGGGTCTCGATGGAACTGGGCGGCCATGCGCCGGTGCTGGTGTTCGAGGATGCCGACGTCGACCATGCCGCCGAACAGTGCGCCCGCTTCAAGTACCGCAATGCGGGCCAGGTCTGCGCGTCCCCGTCCCGCTTCTACGTGCACGAGAGCATCTATCCACGCTTCTGCGAGCAGTTCGCCGCGGTGGCCAACAGCCTCAAGGTCGGACCGGGGCTGGACCCGGAGACGCACATGGGGCCGCTGGCCAACCGGCGCGGCCTGGAGAACACGCAGCGGCTGGTGGCCGACGCGGTCGAGCGCGGCTCGCGCCTGATCGCCGGCGGCGGCCGGCCCGCGCACATCGCGGGCGGCAAAGGCTATTACTTCGCGCCGACGGCGCTCGCGGACGTACCCGACCAGGCGCTGATCATGCGCGAGGAGCCGTTCGGCCCGGTGGCACCGATCGCGGCGTTCGCGACTTTCGACGAGGCGATCGCCAAGGCCAACAGCACCGGTTACGGACTGGCGTCGTACCTGTTCTCGCGGTCGCTGAAGACCGCCACGCTGGCGAGCGAAGCGATCCGGGCGGGCATGGTCGGCGTGAACGAACTGGCCATCGCCAGCGCCGAGATGCCGTTCGGCGGCGTGGGCGACAGCGGCATGGGCCGGGAAGGCGGCCCGTTGGGCATCCGGGACTACCTGGAGGCGAAGTTCGTGAAGACCCGGCTGTTTTAAGACGGACGGCTGTTGGTTCCCGAATTCACGATCCCCGCATCGCCTTGCGGTACCCGCTCGGCGACTGGCCGAACCGCTGCCGGAACCGCCGCGTGAAATACGCCTCGTCGGCGAAGCCCACCGCGTTCGCCACCGCGAAGATGCGCTCGCCGGTGTGCGACAGCAGGTGCTGCGCGCGTTCCATCCGGCGCGCGGTGAGCCACTCGACGAAGGCCATGCCGGTCTGCTTCTTGAGCAGTTGCGAGAGGTAGTTCGGCGACAGGAATGCGGCCTCGGCCACTTCGTTGAGCGAGATGTCCCGCTGCAGGTGTTCGTCGATGAACTTCAGCACGCGCCGCAGGGCGTCGGTGCGGCCCTGCATGTAGACCCGGCGGCCCGAGAGCGCCTCCAGTTCGTCGGCGTAGCGCTCCACGGTAAAGCCGATCAGCTCCAGCAGTGCGCCGCGGATGCGCTCTATGGTGCCGAGCTTGCGGTCCCGGTGGAGCACGGCGAGGTGCTGCAGCAAGGCCAGCACGTGGCGGAAATCCCGTTCGCCGAAGACGAAATCGACGTGGCCTTCGTACAGGAACGGCGTCAGTTCGGGGTACTCGGCGATCGACGCCTCTTCCATGTCCAGCGGCGACAGGTCGAAGTCGTGGCGCAGGAAGTTGGTGGCGAAGTTGATGACGTAGTACTCGGAGGCGCCTGGTTCGTGCGCCGCGTAATGCACCCGGTACGGCAGGATGAAGATCAGCGAGCGCGCCGGGTAGCGGCAGCGCTTGCCCGCCAGCACGTGGTGCGCCTCGCCGCTGACGTTGGCCTCGATCTGGAAGAACTCGTGCCGGTGCGGCATGACCACCGGCGGCCGGACGGTGTGGTCGCGGATCTCGAAGTCGAGCCGGTCCGACCGGTCGACCATCCGGTACGTGCGGATGCCGGACGCCTCGTCCGGCGCGCCCGCGCGCGGCTCGGCCGCGCCCGCCGGGGGACGCCTGCGCGACGTCATGGATGCTGCGCCAACCGCACGCGCCCCGGCCGCCCTATTGCGCTGGGCGCCCGTACAGCGCTGTGAACGATGCCTTCTCGAGCGTGTTGGCGTTGATCATGAAACCGGCCAGCGCCGCCGTTGCGTCCGGCGGCAGTTCCAGCCGGTCCTTGAGCGCGTGCACCGTGAACACGTAGCGGTGCGCCTTGTCGCCAGGCGGCGGGCACGGACCGCCCCAGGCCTTCACGCCGTAGTCGATGCGCACATGGCTCGCGCCCTCGGGCAGGTTGGCGTCGCCTTCGGCTCCGGCATTGCGCGGCAGTTCGGTGGCGTCGCCCGGGATGTTCACGACGCTCCAGTGCCACCAGCCGGAGCCGGTCGGCGCGTCGGGATCGAAACAGGTGACGGCGAAAGCCTTCGTGCCGGCCGGCGCGCCGCTCCAGCGCAACGCCGGCGACTGGTTGTCGCCGGAGCAGCCGAAGCCGTTGAACTCGAAGCTCCTGGGCATCATCGTGTCGGGCTGCAGGTCGGGACTGCTCAAGGTGAATGCCATGCGGTTCTCCTGTACGGGTCGGGGGCCAGATCATGCAACGGAACCGCGATGGCGGTCCAGCCAGCCGGTTACAGCTTGTCCAGGGCGAGCGCGGGCGACCAGTCGGCCCCCGCCGGCAGCGCGCGGGCCTGATCGACCCGCTCGAGCAGCCGCAAGGCGGCCGGGTCCCGCGGCTCGCGCCGCAGCAGCGCCTGCAGGTGCTCCTGGGCCTGCTGCCAGCGACCGGCGCCGAAGGCCGCCAGCGCGGCGGCGCTGTGCTCGCGCAGCTCGTCGTCGTCGCACGGCGTGAACACCCGCACCGGCTCGGACTTGCCCTTGACCACGACGACGTCGAGCACGCGCAGCGGCAGGCCCGGCGGCAGCCGCGCCGCGGTCGCGTCCGACAGCAGGATGCCGGTGCCGAATGCCTTGTTGGCACCTTCCAGCCGCGCCGCGAGGTTCACGGTGTCGCCCACGGCGGTGTAGGAGAAGCGGAGGTCGGAGCCGACGTTGCCGACGACGGCCGTGCCGCTGTGCAGGCCGATGCGCATCGTGATCGGCGGCAGCCCGCGCTCGCCCAGTTCCCCGGCCAGCGGGTGCATGGCCTCCTGCATCTCGATCGCGGCGCGCACGGCATGTTCCGCGTGCGCCGGATCCGGCAGCGGCGCGCCCCAGAAGGCCATGATCGCGTCGCCGATGTACTTGTCGACGGTGCCGCCGTGCCGGTGGATGACGGGCGTCATCGCGTTGAAGTAGGCGGTCAGCACCTCCACCGTCTGCTCCGCGCTCAACCGCTCCGACAGGCCCGTGAAACCGGCGAGGTCGGTGAACATCACCGTGACCTCGCGCGCCTCGCCGCCCAGGCGCACCAGCCCGGGCTGTTCCACCAGTTGCGCGACGACCTCCGCCGGCACGTATTGCGCGAACAGTCCCCGCATCCGCCGGCTGCGCCGGCGCACGGACACGAAGTGCAGCAGCCCGGTCGCGGCGGCGGCGGCGGCGAGCGCCGCGACCGGTCCCACGGGCGGCAACCACCAGCGCGCGCCGGCGAAGAGGGACCACGACAGGACCACCACGCCAGCGGCGGCGGCGGCGCTCGCGCCGGCCGCCAGCGCCGGATGGAGCGACGCGCTCGCGAGGGCGAGCAAGGCGGCCAGGCCGAGCACCAGCGCCAGGCGCCACTGGGGCGCCACGGCGACCACGCCCCCGCCCTGCAACCGGTTGGCCAGCAGCGTGGCCTGGATCTCGACCCCCGGAAACGCGCTGTCGCCCTGGCCGCCGAGCACGAACGGGGAGTTGAACATGTCCGACCGCGCCTGCCGCAAATCCGCGGCGCTGCGGCTGGTGCGCCCGACCAGCACGATCTTGCCGCTGAAGAACCCCGGCGGCAGCAGGCCCGGCAACACCGCCTGGTAATACGAGCGCGTGTCGATCGTGCCGCGCGGGCCGAGGTACTCGATCAGTTCGCCGCGCGGACCGGCGGCCGTCGCGCCGAGGCGCCCTGCGAGTTGGGCCGCCATCGTCTCGCCGCCTTCGGGCCGCTGCCGGACGACGTAATCGGCATCGGGTCGAACCCCGATGTCGCCGGCCACGGCGCCCGCCGCCAGCAGTTCGGGCAGGGGCTGGACCTCGGTCCACATGGTCGCGTTGCCGCCGTCCAGCATCTCGCGGGCCGACGCCAGTGCCACGGCGCGCGAGTTGGCGATGGCGCGGGCGAAGGCGCCGTCTTCGGCCGGCGTCGTCGGTTCGGCGAACACCACGTCGAAGCCGACGGCGGCGGCGCCGTCGGCCTGCAGCCGTTCCAGCAACCGGGCGTGCATGCTGCGCGGGAACGGCCATTGCAGCCGCAGCTCCTGGAAAGTCGGCTCGTCGACCGCGACGATGACTATGGGCGCTGCGCTGGCGCGGGGCGCGGCCAGCGTCGTGAACAGGTCGAACGCCTTCGCTTCCGCCAGCCGGCCGCCCGGGGTCAGCGACAGCAGCCACAGCGCCAGCGCCGCCGCGAGCGCGGCGGCCACGCCGGCCAGGCGCTCCCTAGAAGCGGTAGCGGACATCGACGATGTAGCGCCGGCTCTGGCGCTCGGACTTGCCGCCCAGCAGGTTGAGCGCGGCGGCACCGATCACCCAGCGCTTGTCGGCGGTCTCCCGGAATCCCATCAGGTCCATGGTGGTGCCGCCCGCCAGGACCTTGCGGTTTTCCTGGTCCTCGTAGCGCAGCGAGCGGTGCACGAGCCGGGCGCTGAGGTAGACGCGGGCGTCGCTGGCCCAGGTCGCGCCGAGCGCCACCGTCCAGCGCGGCAGGTAGGGGATGCGCTTGCCCGCGGCGTCGGCGTCCGCGCCGTCGAGGCTGCTGCTGCTGTCCTGGTGCAGCACCTTGGCGTAGCCGCTCGCGTGCCGGCTGAACATGTGGTTGATGCCGACCGTCGCCGCGCGCAGCGTGCCGCGGCGGAACGAGGGCGTGCCCTCCAGCAGGTCGGTGGTCGACAGGTTCACCACCTGTGCGTTGCGCAACTCCTCGAGGAACGGCAGGCTCGGGGTGCGCAGGTCGACGCCCGGCGACGCCGGGTTGTCGACGCGCAGCCGCTCGACGCGGCCGGCGACGAAGGTGTTCTCGCCGAGCGTGGCGCCGGCCTGGGCGACGACGCGGCGGTGCCGCCCGCCGGCCTCCACCAGGCGGTCCTCGACCGGGATGCCGGCGGTCTGCACGCTGCCAAGCGTGCTCACGCTGAGCGGGCGCAACCAGTCCTGGTAGGCGGCGCGCAGCGTGAGTTGCGGACGCGGCTGGAACACGAAGCCGACACGCGGCGTCAGCGCGCGCTGGGTGCCTCGTTCGTTCGCGTCGGCGCCGTCGGCCGCGCCCAGCGCCAGGAAGCCGATGCTGTTGCGGCCGTGAACGTCCTGGCGCAGCCAATTGGCAACCAGTGTCGCGTCCAGCCGCACCGCCGGCGACAGGCGGCGCTCCCCGGCGAGGGTCACCGCCGAGAAGCGCCGCGCAATGTCGTTGAAGCCGGTGAACACCATCGTGTCGGTGAACGACTCGCCGAGGAACTCCATGCGGACCGGGCCCATCCCGCCGACCTGGTTGTCCTGCGCTTCCCTGACGTGCTCGATGCCCAGCGCGAGGCGCGTGTCCGCATCCGGATCGCTCGTGTGGCGCAGCTGCAGGTCGACGACGCGCTTCCTGAGGATGCCGACCAGCCCCAGCGAGCCGGACGACCACTCGTCGGCGAACGGCGACTGCAGCCCGTAGAACTCGGAGTCGTCGGTCGCCGAGCCCAGTTTCAGCCAGGTCTGCGCCGTCGGCGACCAGCGGTACGAAAGCCCCAACGTGGCCTGCCTGGTGGTGTTGTCGATCCGGCTCGTCCCGAGCGTGCCGTCGCCGAAGAAGTCCAGCTCGCGGCGCCCGCCCAGGCCGATGTCGGTCTGCGTGAGATAGATCAGCGCGCCCAGCCGCTCGGTGGGGCGGGCGCCCACCGCGATGGTGTCCACCCGCGCCCGGGCGTCGTAGTCTTCGCTGCCGGCGCCGATCTCCACCGGCATGCCGGAAACGTTGGCCCGCTGGCCCTTGGCGAAGAAGGCGAGCGGATAGCCAGGATGCGCGAGCCCGTTCACCGCGAACGACGGCGCCGACAGCCGGTAGAAGTCCCGGTCATGCGTGGCGCCCACCACGCCGTACGCGCCCGGTCGCTGCAGCAGCGTGGAAAAGCGCGGGCTGCCGCCGAAGGCCAGCGGATCGGCCAGGAAGCCCTGGAACAGCTCGGAATTCTTGTTGAACTCGCCGGGATAGCGGTCCGCGAGGAACAGGTGGCTGCCGCCCCAGTACGGGTGGTAGCCCTGCTGCGCCAGTTCCAGCGCCCACTCCTCCATGCCGAAGAACGCGAGCGCAGCGCCGAAGTTCGCGCGCCCCTGCTGGTCGTTGGCGAGCTGGTTCAGCGATTTCAGGTACGGCATCCGCTCCACCGCCCGGCGCGAGGCCTGCACCGCATCTCCGGCGCGGAACAGGTCGGTATGGATCTGTGCCAGGAACAGCCAGGGCAGCGGGTCCTTGTCATCGAGCGCGGCCGCCTGCTCCAGGGTCGCGATCGCATCCTGGTGCCGTCCCAGCTGCCAGTACGCGACGGCCGTGTAGGCCTTCGCCCGGGCGTAGCGCGGCTCCATGACCCCGGCCCGCAGCAGATCGTCGAGCGCCGCTTGCGGCTCGCCCTCCTTCAGGCGCAGCAGCCCGCGGCCGGTCAGCGCCACGTAGTCGCCGGGATCGTCGGCCAGGGCCGCGTCGAAGGCGGCGTGCGCGTGCGGCATCGCGTTGCGCAAGGTCTCCAGGGTACCGAGCTCGCCGCGATAGCCGGGGCCGTGCGGATGGAGCTGCAACGCCTGCTGCAGCGCCGCGCGCGCCGGCACGGTGTCTTCCCGCTCGGTGTGCGCGCTGCCCAGGCCGAACCAGCCGCGATCGTCCCCGGGCGCGAGCCGCGTCGCCCGGGTGTAGGCGTCGACGGTGCCACGCACGTCGCCTTCGCGCCGCGCCAGCGCACCGCGCGCGAGCCACAGGTCGGCCGGGTCCTCGGGACGCACCGGCGCCAGCGTACGGGCGCTCTCGTCGGTGTGCCCCGCGAGCAACTGCGCCTGGGCGAGCTGCGCGCGCAGAACGGGCGTGCCAGGCCAGCGCGCGAGGCCGCCGCGCAGGGTGGACTGGGCCTGCGCGTTGTCCCCGTCGACCAGTTGCAGGTCGGCCAGCATGCCGTAGGCGGCCACCGGCGCGTCGGTGCCGCGCAGCAGCGCGGCCAGGCGTCGGCCGGCATCGCCGCTGCGACCGCCGAGCATGTCGAGCGCGGCCTGGAACACGGCGACCCATTCGGGCTGCGCCTGCACGGCGGCCAGCGCGGCCTCCAGCGCGGCGGCGTCGCGACTGGCGAGGGCGGCACGCGCCGGCAGCAGCGCGGGCGGCACCGCGCCGGACGGCAGGTGCCGCAGCGGCTCCGCGACCAGCGCATTGACCCACTGCACGCGGTCGGCGGGCTGGCTCAGCTGGATGCGCACCGGCGCCTTGCCGACTTCGGCCAGCGCGGCTTCGTTGCTGCCGACGACGACCGTCCCTTGCGGATTGGAGAGCGTGACGGTGCCGGACAGCACGGTGAGCAGCGTCCGGCCGCCGGGCTCCACCTCGATGTCCCAGTCGGTGCCGCGGATGCCGGCGGTGGCCGCCGGCGTCTGCAGCTCGAGCCGGCTGTCCGGCACGCGCCGGGTCTGCGCCCAGGCCCGGCCGATCTCCAGCAGCATGGTGGTGAGCGGTTGCGCCGGCGTCGCGACGCCCTTGACCTGCAGGACGGTGTTCTGGTGCAGCCGCACCTGCGTCTGGTCGGCAAACAGCAGGGCCATGCGCGACGCCTCGCCCGTGCGAACGAAGTCGCCGGCGGCGAGGGCCTGGGCGATGCGGGCGGGACGCCATTGCGGCGCACTGCCGGTGCGCTGCTCGCCGCTGCCCTGGAGCGTCAGGATCTCCGCCGCGGCCCCGGCCGGCAGTGCCGCGGTCGCCTGCGCCGACCAAAGGAGACCGGCCGCAGCCAGCCATCGCACTGCCTGCCGGCAGGCCCTGTCCTTCATGACTTCCCTCCTCGGGGCCGCTCCGCCGGCCCGTACTGCCTGCTCCCTGCGTTCCCCTTATTCTGCCGAGAGGTGCTTGCCGACGATCCCGGCCAGCTCGAACATCGTCACCTGCGGCTTGCCGAACACCGGCAGCAGCTTGTCGTCGGCGTTGATGGCGCGCTTGTCCTTCGCGTCCTGCAGGCCCTTGGCCTTGATGTAGTCCCACAGTCTCTTGATGACCTCGGTGCGCGCCACCGGCTCGGTGCCGATCACCGCCGCGAGTTGCGGGCTGGGCTTGAGCCCGGGGCCGGTCTTGCGCGGCGCCGCCTTCTTCGCCGGGGCGGCTTTCGCCGCCGGCGCCTTCTTCGCCGGCGCCTTCTTCGCGGCCGTCTTGCCGGCCACGGTCTTCGCTGCCTTCGCGGCCGGCGAGTACTTCGCCGCCGGCTCGCGGGCGGCCTTGCCGGCGGGCGCCTTGCGCGGCGGGAACTTCGACGCGCGCGGCTCGAACTCGAAATTCACCTTGCCCGCCTCGGCGTCCCATGCGAGGAAGGCCTTGAACGACCGCCGCGTGCGCATGGAGACGAACTTGTCGAGCAGGTCGGTCTTGCCGGTGGCCAGCAGCTTGGCCATCTGCTCGCGCTCGACCGGTTGCTGCAGGATGATCTTGCCGGTCTTGAAGTCGCAGCTCGGCGTGGGCTGCTGCGCCGTCGGCACCGATTTCTCGCAGACGTAGTTGCTGCCCCACTCGAACACGCGCGCGCCGCATTTGGGGCAGGCGCCCAGCGGCTCCTGGCCGGCGAAGTCCACCAGTTCGCCGGTTTCGGCCGGGTTGTCCTCCTTGCCGAAGTCGAATTCCAGCTTCCAGTTGCGGTCTTCGTCGCTGTATTTCAGCGCCAGTTCGGCCGTGAACGGCCAGCCGGCCTTGGAGCGGAAGCCTTCCAGCGGGCCGATCTTCCGGTCGCGCAGGAACTGCTCGACCTCTGCGAGTTCGAAGGCGCGGCCGGCCGGAATCTTGGTGAACGAGAAGCCGCAGCCCTCACCGTCGCCGGTCGGTCCGGTGCAGGTGTAGCGCCGGTAGTTCTCCTTGACCACGCCGGAGCAGTTCGGACAAGGCGTCGTCAGCGTCGCATAGTCGCCCGGCACGGTGTCGCGGTCGTACTCCTTGGCCTTGCGCACGATGCGCTCGGTCATCGCCGCGATCTCGCGCATGAACTCGTCGCGCGAGAGCCGGCCGTGTTCCATCTGGGCCAGCTTGTATTCCCAGTCGCCGGTGAGTTCGGGCCGGGACAGTTCCTCCACCCCGAGGCCGCGCAGCAGCGTCATGAGCTGGAACGCCTTGGCCGTGGGGATCAGCTCGCGCCCCTCGCGGATCATGTACTTCTCGTTGATCAGCCCTTCGATGATGGCGGCGCGCGTGGCCGGCGTGCCCAGGCCCTTCTCCTGCATTGCCTCGCGCAGTTCGTCGTCCTCGATGAACTTGCCGGCGCCTTCCATCGCCGTGAGCAGCGTTGCCTCGCTGTAGCGCGCCGGCGGACGCGTCTTCAGCCCGCGCGCCTCGACGTTCTCGGCCCGCACCATCTCCCCCGGCTTGACCGGCACCAGGCTCTGGCCCTTGTCGCCTTCCTTCGCGCCCTCGACCTCGCTGGCCGCCTCCTTGCCCCAGATCGCGAGCCAGCCCGGCTTGACCAGCACCTTGCCCTCGGTCTTGAAGCTGTGGCCGACCGCCTGCGAGATGCGCGTGGTCACGAGGAATTCGGCGCTGGGGAAGAACACCGAGAGGAAGCGGCGCACCACCAGGTCGTAGATCCGCTGTTCGGCGTCCGACAGGCCGCTGGGCGCCTGCAGCGTCGGGATGATGGCGAAGTGGTCGCTGACCTTCGCGTTGTCGAACACGCGCTTCGTCGGCTTCACATAGCCCTCGTCCATCGCCTGCTGGGCGAACGGCGCGAGGTGGCGCATGCCGCTGCCGGCCAGCATGCCCATGGTGTTGCGCACCACCGGCAGGTAGTCCTCGGGCAGGTGGCGCGAATCGGTCCGCGGATAGGTCAGCGCCTTGTGCCGCTCGTACAGGCTCTGCGCCAGCGCGAGCGTCGTCTTGGCCGAGTAGCCGAAGCGGCCGTTGGCTTCGCGCTGCAGGGATGTGAGGTCGAACAGTCCCGGCGACGCCTGCGTGGTCGGCTTCGATTCCTCGGTGACCGTGGCGGCCTTGCCGCGCACGGCGTCGGCGATGGCGAGTGCGTCGCGCTGCGACCAGACGCGGTCGGCCTTCTGCTCGGCGTCGTCGGGGTTCTTGCGCCAGTTCGGGTCGAACCATTTCGCCTGGTACTCGCCGGCTTCGGCGAGGAACGTCGCGTGGATCTCCCAGTAGTCGCGGCTCACGAACTTGCGGATCTGCTCCTCGCGCTCGACGACCACGGCGAGCGTGGGCGTCTGCACCCGGCCGACGGTGGTCAGGAAGAAGCCGCCGTCGCGCGAATTGAACGCGGTCATCGCGCGCGTGCCGTTGATCCCCACCAGCCAGTCGGCCTCGGACCGCGAGCGCGCGGCATTCGCCAGGCCTTCCATCTGCCGGTCGGATCTCAGCTGCTCGAAGCCGTCGCGGATCGCCTGCGGCGTCATCGACTGCAGCCACAGGCGCCGCACCGGCTTGGGCAAGGCCTTGCCGCCGCCGGCGAACTGCTGGATCAGCCGGAAGATCAGCTCGCCTTCGCGCCCGGCGTCGCAGGCATTGACAAGGTCGCCCACGTCCTTGCGCTTGGCCAGCCGCACCACCGCATTCAGCCGCGACTTGGTCTTGTCCACCGGCTTGAGGTCGAAATACGGCGGGATCACGGGCAGGTGGGCAAAGCTCCACTTGCCGCGCTTGACGTCGAATTCCTCGGGCGCCTGGATCTCCACCAGGTGGCCCACCGCGCTGGTGACGATGTACTTGTCGTTCTCGAAGTGGTCTTCGTGCTTCTCGAACTTGCCGGCGACCGGCGTCAGCGCGCGCACGATGTCCTGTGCCACGGACGGCTTCTCGGCAATCACGAGTGTCTTCATGCTCACTGTCTGGTCCAGTCGTTCCCGGCGCCGCCGGCGGGCGGCGCCCTCCTTACAATCGGCGCTTCCTCACGCGTGCGCGCGCGCACGTGTGCACATTCAAGTTAACAGACTTTCACCCATGGCAGAAAAACCAGCTGCCGGCCCCCGGGCCGGCGCCTCCCGGGGCGCGGCCTCCGCCGGTGCGTCCCCGGCCTCCGGACGCCGGATCCAGGTCCGGCGTTCTGGCGTGCACGGCAAGGGCGTGTTCGCCTTGCAGCCGATCGCCGAGGGTGAGCGGATCGTCGAGTACGTGGGCGAGGTGATCACCTGGAAGGAGGCGCAGCGCCGCCACCCGCACGATCCGCAGGATCCCAACCACACCTTCTACTTCCACGTCGACGACAAGCACGTGATCGACGCCAAGCACGGCGGCAACGCCTCGCGCTGGATCAACCACTCGTGCGACCCCAACTGCGAGGCGGACGAGGACGACGGCCGGGTGTTCATCAAGGCCCTGCGCAATATCGAGGCGGGCGAGGAGCTCAGCTACGACTACGGCCTGATCATCGACGAGCCGTACACGCCCAAGCTCAAGGCGGAATACCCCTGCTGGTGCGGCTCGAAGAACTGTCGCGGCACCTTGCTGGCGCCCAAGCGCGGGCGGCGCAAGTGAGCGGCGGCACCGGCGCGCGCGGCCCCGCCGCCGGTGCCGGCGCGGACCTGCCCGGGGTCGCGGAAGCGATCCGGGAGGCGGTGGCCCCGCTGCTCCCCGGGTTCACCGTGGAGGTGGTGCCGGAACTGGATTCGACCAACAGCGAGCTGATGCGGCGGGCCCGGTCCGGCCGCGCCGATCCCGTGCTGCTGGTGGCGCAGCGCCAGACGGCCGGCCGCGGGCGCCTGGGGCGCGTCTGGCATGCCGAAGCCGGCACCGCCCTCACCTTCTCGCTCGGCCTGCCGCTCGCGCCGGCCGACTGGTCCGGCCTGTCGCTGGCCGTCGGCGTGGCACTGGCCGAGAGCCTGCATCCCCGGATCCGGCTGAAGTGGCCCAACGACCTCTGGCTGCACGGGCGCAAGCTGGCAGGCATCCTGATCGAGACCGCCTCGACCGGGGCCGAGCCCGGCGGCGCCCGTTACGCGGTGATCGGCGCCGGCATCAACCTCGCGCCGCCTTCCGCCGAGGGCCTGGCGACGCCGCCGGCATGGCTCGGCGAGCTGCTGCCGCAGGTGCAGCCGGGGCAGGTCCTGCTGCAGCTGGCGGCGCCCCTGGTGGAGGCGCTGCTGCTGTTCGAGCGCGCCGGCTTTGCGGCCTTCCGGGCGCGATTCGATGACCGCGACGCGTTGCGGGGCAACGCCATCGTCCTGAGCGACGGCACCGCCGGCACCGCGGCCGGCACCAACGAGCAAGGGGCCTTGTTGGTGCATACTGCGGGCGCCGTGAAGACCGTCACCAGCTCCGAAGTGAGCGTGCGCCCCGCCGCCTGACCCATGTTGCGCCTGGTGGTCCTGCTGCTCGTCCTGGCCAATGCCGGCTACTTCGCGTGGTCGCAGGGGCTGCTCGCAGCCTGGGGCTTCGCGCCCGCCGCCACCGGCGAGCCGCAGCGGCTGCGCCAGCAGATCAAGCCCGAGGCGCTGCGCATCCTGCGCGAGGAGGAGCTGCGGCGCCTGGCCCCGGACGCGGCGCCGCCTGCCGCAGCATCGACTCTCCGCTGAAAAGGAACTTCCCATGACGCTCAAGCTGTACTACGCCCCGGGCGCCTGCTCGTTCGTGCCGCACGCCCTGCTGGAGGCGGCCGGCGCGACCTTCGAACCGGTGCTGGTCAAGTTGCACAAGGGCGAGCAGCAGAGCGCGCAGTACCTGTCGCTCAATCCGCGCGGCCAGGTGCCGGTGCTCGTCGATGACGGCGAGGTGATCACCCAGATCCTGGCGATCGTCACCTGGCTGGACCACCGCTTCCCGCAGGCTGGCTTCCTGCCGCGCGAGCCGCTCGAGCGCGTGCGCGTGCTGGAAACGCTGGCGTGGATGAACAACACGGCGCACCCGACCTTCACCCACGTGTTCATGCCGCACAAGTTCGCGGCCGGCCCCGAAGCGCAGGCCGAGATCAAGGCGCAGGCGGCCTCGGCCTTCGGCGCCATCCTGGGCGAGATCGACGCGATGGCGAGCCGTGCCGCGGAAAGCGGACGCGCGTTCCTCGGCGGCGCCTCGTTCGGCCCGCTCGATGCCTACGCGCTCACCTTGCTGCGCTGGGGCGGCTTCGCCGGCCACGACCCGCAGCGGTTCCCGGCCCTGTGGGCGCACGTGCAGCGCGTCGCCGCGCTGCCGCCCGTGGCCCGCGCCATCGAGCGCGAGCGGCTGCAGCTGAACGTCTTTGGGAAGCTCTGAACAAATCGCGTCGCGCGCGCTCGAGGCAAGAACGGGATGATTTGTGCGCCAACGTTTCGCAGCCGGTGCTGGACGCACCGGCCAGGAACTTGGTGCGCAAAGCGCCCGTTGTTGCCCGAGCCCGTAGGGACGGCGCTTTTCCGGGCGACCTGCCGCGTTGCCAGACCAGGCAAGCCGTCCAGGCTTGCCTTGGGTCTGCCGCCTTGCATCTCATCCCGGAAAAGCACCGTCGCGCACGGCGGGATTTGTTCAGAGCTTCCCTAGGCGGCCTGAGCGTCTGTCTCGGTGCGCTCGCCGCGGGTCGCGCCGTCGCCCAGCGCAAACCGCACGATCACGCGCGTCCCCGGTTGCGGTTGCCCCGGGCGGGCGTCCTCGAGTGCGACCTCGGCGCGGTGCTGGCGGGCGATCTCCAGCACGATCGGCAGGCCCAGCCCCGAGCCGTCGACGTTGGTGCCGAGCGTCCGGTAGAAGGGCTGGAACACCAGTTCGCGCTCGTGCGGCGGGATGCCCGGCCCGGAGTCCTCGACCTGCAGCAGCAGCACCTGGCCGAACGGATCGGCCAGGATGCGCGCCGTGATCACGCCCGGGTGCTGCGCGCTGGACGGCGTGTAGTTGATCGCGTTGTCCAGCAGGTTGCGGATCATCTCCTTGAGCAGCGTGGGGTTGCCCTCCAGCTGCACGCCGGGAGAGCCGGGCTCGGGGCCGTCGTAGCCGAGGTCGATGTGCCGGTCCATCGTGCGCGGCACCGAGTCGCGCACCGCTTCGATGGTCAGCCGCGCCAGGTCGCAGGGCTGGCGGGCGATGACCTGGCCGCCGCTTTCGGCGCGGGCCAGCGCCAGCAGCTGGTTCACGGTGTGCGTCGCGCGCATGCTGGAGCGGCCGATCTGCTTGAGCGACTGCTTCAGCTCCTCCGCATTGGCGGCCTCGCGCTGCGCCAGGTCGGCCTGCATCCGCAACCCGGCCAGCGGCGTCTTGAGCTGGTGGGCGGCGTCGGCGAGAAAGCGCTTCTGGGTCGCGATCGAGTCCTTCAGCCGCGTGAGCAGGTCGTTGACCGACGACACCAGCGGCACGACTTCCAGCGGCACCGTCTTCTCGTCGAGCGGGCTCAGGTCGTCGGGCTTGCGGGCGCGGATCCGCTCTTCCAGCTGCGACAGCGGCTTGATGCCGCGCACCAGCGCGAGCCACACCAGCAGCACCGCCAACGGCAGGATCACGAACTGCGGCAGCATCACGCCCTTGATGATCTCCGTGGCCAGCACCGAGCGCTTGCCGCGGGTCTCGGCCACCTGCACCAGCGCCGGCTGGGCGCCGGGCAGGTCCAGCCTGACCCAGGTATAGGCGATTCGCACCTCGTGGTTGCGCATCTCGCCGTCGCGCAGCCGCACCGCGCCCGGCTCCGGCGCTTCGCCCTCGGCCGGCAGCGGCAGGTCGCGCTCGCCCGAGAGCAGTTCGCCGCGCGCGCCCAGCACCTGGTAGTACACGAGGTCCGAGTCGTCGGCGCGCAGCAGTTCGTGCGCGGGCTGCGGCAGGTTGAAGACCACCCGCTGCTGCTGCACGCCGACCAGGGCCGCCAGCGCCTGCACGTTGTACTCGAGCGCGCGGTCGAACGGCTTGCCCGCGATGCTCTGCGCGACGACCCAGGTCAGCGCCAGGCTGACCGGCCACAGCAGCAGCAGGGGCGTGAGCATCCAGTCGAGGATCTCGCCGAACAGCGAGCGTTGCTCGCGCTGGAAGACCTTCATTCAGCCTCCGCCAGGCGCCGGGAAGCGGTGGGAGTTCATCGGGCCTCCTGCCGGGCCGCCCCGAAGGAGGCCAGGGCCCCCTCGGGGGGCAGCGAACGTAGGCAGCGTGGGGGCACCATGACTCAGGGCTGGAGCTTTTCCAGGCAGTAGCCCAGGCCGCGCACGGTCGCGATGCGGATCGGGCCCTTCTCGATCTTCTTGCGCAGCCGGTGGATGTACACCTCGATCGCGTTGTTGCTGACTTCCTCGCCCCACTGGCACAGGTGTTCGACCAGCTGGTCCTTGCTCACCAGCCGGCCGACCCGCTGCAGCAGCACTTCCAGCAGCCCGAGTTCGCGGGCCGACAACTCCAGCAGCTTGCCGTCGATGGACGCCACGCGCCCGGCCTGGTCGTAGACCAGCGGGCCGTGCCGGATCGTGCTGCTGGAGACGCCGGCGCCGCGCCGGGTGAGGGCGCGCACCCTGGCTTCGAGTTCCTGCAGGCTGAACGGCTTGGCCATGTAGTCGTCGGCGCCGTAGTCGAGGCCCCGGACGCGTTCTTCCACCGCATCGGCGGCGGTGAGGATCAGGACCGGCAAGGCGGAGCCGCGGCCGCGCAGCTTGCGCAGCACTTCCAGCCCGTGCAGGCGCGGCAAGCCGAGGTCGAGGATCAGCAGGTCGAACTCGGTGTTGGTCATCAGGGCCGCATCGGCCTCGGTGCCGCTGGCCACGTGGTCCACCGCGGCGCCCGACGCGCGCAGGCTTCGCAGCAGCCCGTCGGCGAGTACCTGGTCGTCTTCGGCAATGAGAATGCGCACGGCGGCCCTCCCGGGGCACTGGCGCGGGCCCCTGCCGGACATTCTAGGGAAGCCGGCCGGCAGCGCCGGCGCGGCAAGGGTCAGCGCGGGTCGGTCGCCAGCAGCAGCCGCACCAGGTCCTGCAGGTCGTGGCGCAGGCGCGCCATGCCGTCCGGCTTGATGGCGAGCGTTTCCTCGTCCATGTAGATCTCGCGATTGAGCTCGATCTGGATGCTGTGGCGGTGGCGCGCGGGGTCGCCGTAGCGTCGCAGCAGTTCCACGCCCTTGTACGGGTGGTTGTAGGCCACGCTGTAGCCGCGGCCGCGCAGGTGGTCGCAGATCAGTTGCGAGAGCGCCGGACTCGCCGTGCTGCCGTCGCGGTCGCCCACGACGAAGTCGGGATGGACCAGCCCGGGAAAGTCGGTCGCGTGGCTGCCCGAGACGGCCGGCATGGAATGGCAGTTGATGTGGATGCTGTAGCCGTGGCGGGCGTGCGCGGCGGCTATCGCCTGGCGCACGGCCTCGTGGTAGGGGCGCCAGCAGCGGTCGATCCGCGCGCGCACTTCGGCCACGGTGAGCCGGCGCTGGTACACCGGGACGCCGTCGTCGGTGAACTTCCAGATCAGGCCCTTGCCGAGCCGGATCTTGGAGAGCTGGCCCGGGTCGGTCGCCACGGGCTCGGGCCACTCGCCGTCCAGCAGCGTGGTGTCGAGCTCCAGCGTGTCGCGGTTGGCGTCGAGATAGATGCGCGGGAAGTGCGCCTCGATCCAGGCCGCGCCGAGGGCCGGCGCGAAGTCGTAGATCTTCTCGACGTGGGTGTCCTCGGCGCGGCGCAGGACCGGCAGGTCGCAGGCGGCGCGGAAGTCGTCGGGGTAGTGGGTGCCGCTGTGCGGCGAATCGAGCACCAGGGGCGTGGTACCCGCGATCCGCGTGACCATGCGGACCGGCTCCGCGCCACGGGCGACGCCGGCCGCCGCCGGCGCTGCGGCGTCGAATCGTTGATGGATCAATTTCAGTGCTGCGTGCAAGGCGGAAGCGGGGCCCGCGGGGCCCCGGAAATCAGTCGAGGAAAACCTTGGCGTAGGCCGCGACCTTCTTCATCTTCGCGATCTCGCGCTGGACCTGCGCCGAGAATTCGGCCGGGGTCGAACCCGAGGGATAGAGGCCCTGGCCGGCCAGGCGCTCGCGAACGGCCGGCTCCTGCAGGGCCTGTACCACGGCCTGCTGGATCCGGTTGACGGCCGCGGCCGGCGTGCCGGCCGGTGCCACCAGGCCGAACCAGGACGGATCGTTGTTGATCGGGAAGCCCAGTTCGGCGTAGGTCGGGACATCCGGCAGCACGTCCAGGCGCTTGGGCCACGACACGGCCAGGGCACGCAGCTTGCCGGCCTTGATGTGCGGCAGCGAGGACGCGACCTGGTCGAAGTACACCGCCACCTGGCCGCCCAGGACGTCGTTGATGGCCGGGCCGGTGCCGCGGTACGGGATGTGGACCATCGAGGTACCGGTGCTGCTCTTGAACAGCTCGCCCCACATGTGGCCGATGGTGCCGTTGCCGGGAGTGGCGTAGGACACCTTGCCGGGGTTGGACTTGAGGTACTTGACCATCTCCTGGAAGGTCTTGACCGGCAGGGCGCTGGCGTTCATGGCCATCAGGCCCGGTGCCTTGACGATCTCGGTGACGCCGATGAAGTCCTTGATCGGGTCGTACGGCAGCTTGCGATAGACCGCGGGGTTGACGCCGTGGGTCGACAAGGTGGCGACGGCGACCGTCAGGCCGTCCGGCGTCGCGCGCGCGGCTTCCGCCATGCCGATCGAACCGCCGGCGCCGCCGCGGTTCAGGAGGATGACCGGCTGCTTCAGGATGCGCGAGAGCGGGTCCTGCAGGCTGCGGGCGGTGATGTCGGTGGCGCCCCCGGGCGGGAACGGCACGATCACGTTGAGGGGCTTGCCCTCCTGGGCCAGGGATATTCCGGGAGCGACAGTAAGAGCGGCCAGGCCGGAGAGGACGGTACGACGTTGCATGCGGTGGATTCCTCCGAGAGTACAGCGAAGGGTATTGTACTTTTCGCCTCTTGAAAATCGAATGATGGAGCTGATAACATTCCACCCAGGAATGTCATGAACCATCAGGGACCCATGTCGCTGCGCCGCCTCGCTCCGCCCGTGCACCTGCTGCGCTCGTTCTCCGCTGTCGTGCAGTTCGGCGGGGTGTCGCGGGCGGCCGAGGCCCTGCACCTCACGCAGGGCGCCGTCAGCAAGCAGATCAAGGAGCTCGAAGCCTGGGTCGGCGTGCCGCTGTTCGGCCGCGCGCGCAAGCGCCTGGCGCTGACGCCGGCCGGGGAACACTACGAAAAGAGCGTGCGCTCGCTGCTGGCGCAGCTGGAGGCGGCGACGCTGGAGCTGATCACCAGCGACGACGGTGCCGGCGTCCTGCACCTGTCGAGCCTGCCGACGCTGGGCGCGAAGTGGCTGATCCCGCGGCTGCCGTCGTTCCAGCAACTGCATCCGCAGATCTCGCTGCAGTTCGTGCCCTACGTCGAAGGCTACGACTTCCACCGGCCTGACCTCGATTGCTCCATCCTCTTCGGCGAGGGCCATTGGCCGGGCGCGCAGGCGCATTACCTCACCGGCAAGGACGTGGCGCTGATCGCGCCGCGCTCCGCCGTGGCCGACTGGCCGATCGCGGCGGCGCAGGACGTCGGCCGTTACGCGCTGCTGCGCCATGTGACGGTGCCGGAGGCATGGCAGCGCTGGAGTGAAGCCCACGGAGTGCGTGGCATCGATCCGTTCTCGGGTCCGCAGTTCGACCAGTTCCAGACCATGATCCGCGCCGTCATGGCGGGCATGGGGCTGGCGCTGGTCCCGCGCTGCCTGGTGCAGGACGAGATCACCGCGGGGCTGGTGCGTGAGCCGTTGCCCCATGGCGGCTACCGCAGCGCGCTCGGCTACTGGTTCTGCTATCCGGAGGGGCGCAGTCAGCGCCACGCGCTCGCCTGCTTCCGCCGCTGGCTGCTGGGCTGTGCTGACGCGGACGTCGCCCCTCAGGTGCGCGGCTGACGGGCTGGCGCCTCCTGCCCCCCGCTCGCGTACGCTTCCAGGCCGATCGCCACCACGGTGGCCACGTCCTGGCCGACCTCGGCCCGGAACTCGGCCTCGGCCTGGGCGACGGCGTCACGGAAGGCCTGCAGCCACGCCAGGCCGGTCGGCGTGAAGCGCACCAGGCGGGCGCGGGCGTCGCGCGAGTCGGCCTCCCTGGCCACGAGCCCCCAGGCCTCGCACTGGTCGACCAGATCGCCCATCGCCTGCTTGCTCATCCCGGCGCTGCGGGCGAGGTCCGTGAGCCGCGATCCGTCCAGCGCGAGGTGGCGCGTGATGTGGACATGCGCCGCGCTCACCTGGGAGCGGGCGGCGAGGTTCGACAGCGCCAGCGGCACTTCCACGTCGTGCGCCATGAGCTGCAGCACGCGCTCGTCGAACCGACGCATGGCATGTCCAAGCAGCCGGCCGAGGTGCGTGAGCCGCCAGGCGTCGTTCATCGGTAGATCGTAAGGCAAACTGACAAAAAATTGCGTTTACTTTTTCCAAGGCGAACCGTTAGAGTACTGGTCAAGCATCCAGGCTGTGCCGAACGACAGTGGATGCAGACGAAACAAACGTTGCTTTCAAGGAGATTTCAATGGACGCTCAAGTCAAGGGAACCCGCATAGTCGCCGCCGACAGCGAAAAGGCCAAGGCGCTGCAGGCGGCGCTGGCCCAGATCGACAAGCAGTTCGGCAAGGGCACGATCATGCGGCTGGGCGAAGGCGAGAAACTGGAGGACATCCAGGTCGTCTCGACCGGTTCCCTCGGCCTGGACATCGCGCTGGGCGTGGGCGGCCTGCCGCGCGGCCGCGTGATCGAGATCTACGGCCCCGAATCGTCGGGCAAGACGACGCTGACGTTGCAGGTCATCGCGCAGATGCAGCGGCAGGCCGGCACCTGCGCCTTCATCGACGCCGAGCACGCGCTCGACGTGCAGTACGCGCAGAAGCTCGGCGTCAACCTGTCCGACCTGCTGATCAGCCAGCCCGACACCGGCGAGCAGGCCCTCGAGATCTGCGACAGCCTGGTGCGCTCCGGCGCGGTGGACCTGATCGTGATCGACTCGGTCGCGGCGCTCACGCCCAAGGCCGAGATCGAGGGCGAGATGGGCGATTCGCTGCCCGGCCTGCAGGCCCGCCTGATGAGCCAGGCGCTGCGCAAGCTCACGGCCACGATCAAGAAGACCAATTGCATGGTCATCTTCATCAACCAGATCCGCATGAAGATCGGCGTCATGTTCGGCAGCCCCGAGACCACCACCGGCGGCAACGCGCTGAAGTTCTACGCCTCGGTGCGCCTGGACATCCGCCGCACCGGCACCATCAAGAAGGGCGAGGAATCGATCGGCAACGAGACCAAGGTCAAGGTGGTGAAGAACAAGGTGGCCTCGCCGTTCAAGACGGCCGAGTTCGACATCATGTTCGGCGAAGGCATCAGCCGCGAAGGCGAGATCATCGACATGGGCGTCAACGCGCGCATCATCGAGAAGTCCGGCGCCTGGTACGCCTACGGCGGCGAGAAGATCGGACAGGGCCGCGACAACGCGCGCGAGTTCCTGCGCGAGAACGCCGACCTGGCCAGGGAGATCGAAAACAAGGTCCGGGAATCCCTTGGGATTCCCCTCCTGCCGGCGGAAGCCGGCGAGGAGGGCGCGTGAGCGCCGGGACCGCCGTTTCGGCGCAGGCTCATGTGCGCGCAGCGCACGTGAAGGCCGCATGCGCGGCCGGCCGGAGCCAAAACAAGGTCCGGGAATCCCTGGGGATTCCGCTCCTGCCGGCGGAAGCCGACGCGGAGTAAGCCGCTTGCCGCTGCCGGCCACGCAGCTGTCGCTCAAGGGCCGCGCCCTGCGCCTGCTCGGCACCCGCGAGCACTCGCGCGCGGAACTCGAACGCAAGCTGGCGCCGCACGAGGAGGAGCCGGGGCAGCTGGCCCGGATCCTCGACGATCTGCAGGCCAAGGGGTTCATCGACGAGCGCCGCGTCGTCGATTCGGTGCTGCACCGGCGCGCCCCGCGGCTGGGCGCGGCCCGCGTCAGGCAGGAACTGCAGGCCAAGGGCCTGCCGGCCCCGCTGATCGCAGAGGCCGTGGCGGCGCTGCGCGACACCGAACTGCAGCGCGCCCGCGAAGTGTGGCAGCGGCGCTTCGGCTCCATGCCGGCCGACGCCAGGGAGCGCGCGCGGCAGGCGCGGTTCCTGCTGGCGCGCGGTTTCGGCGGGGACGTGGTGCGCAAGGTCTTCGATGCATCCGACAATGGATGAATCGGCCGAATCCCCACGATCAACGACGCGCCGCCCATCACGGACCTCATGTTCAAGAACCTGCTGAAGACATTGAACGTCGGCCAGCCGGCGCCCATCCCTGCGCCTGGCGAGGCGGCGGAGCATCTCATCGCCACCGGCAATGCCGCGGAGGACGCCGGGCGGCTCGAAGAGGCGCACGCCTGCTACCGCCAGGCCGTCGCCCTCGCGCCCGCGCTGCCGAAGGCGCACCTGAATCTGGGCATCGCCCGTGAAGCGCTCGGCGATGCCGCTGGCGCGAAGGCTTCATACGAACAGGTGCTGGCCCTCGAGCCGGGCCATCCATTCGGCGCCTACAACCTTGCCAAGCTGCACTTCGTGGAACACCGGCCTGGCCCCGCGGAGGATCTGCTGCGGCAGGCGCTGGCCGGCAAGCCGGACTTCACCGACGCCTGGGTCTTGCTCTCGAACGTGCTCGACGCCCGGGGCAAGACCGGCGAAGCGGCCGAGGCGATCGAGCAGGCCCTGGCGCGCAAGCCCGATTACGCGGGCGCCCTCTACAACCAGGCCACCATCCTGCGCCGGCTCGGGCGCCTGGACGAGGCGGAGGCGGCAGTGGCCCGGGCGATCGCGCTGGCTCCGGAGCCGCAGTACCTCGGCCTGCACAGCGCCCTGCTGGCGGCACAGGGTTTCGCGGAGCAGGCACTCGAGCCTCTGCGCCGCGCCATCGCGCTGCAGCCGCACCGGTTCGACCTGCGCTCGAACGAGCTGTTCCTGCTGAACCTCGTGGAAGGCACCGGGGTGCAGGAGCTGTGGGAACGGCATAGGGCGCTGGGTGCCGAGGTGGAGGCCGCCGTCCCCGCACTGCCCCTGCCCTCGCGCGACCCGCGCAAGCCGCGTCTGCGCCTCGGCCTCGTGTCGGGCGACCTGAGGGCGCATCCGGTCACGCTGTTCCTGCTGCCGGTGCTCGAGCGCCTCACGCGCGAGCGCTTCGAAGTGTTCTGCTATTGCAGCACCGCCAACCAGGATGAATTCACGAGCCGGGTCCGCGCATTGAGCGACCGCTGGATCGATGTCGCCGAGTGGACGGACGCGCGCCTGACCGAGACCATCGCCGCGGACGCGATCGACATGCTGATCGACCTGGGCGGCCACAGCGGCGATGTGCGCCTGGGTGTCTTCGTCGGCAAGCCGGCGCCGGTGCAGCTCACATGGCTTGGCTACCTCAACACCACCGGGCTGACCAGGATGGATTACCGGCTGTCGGACACGCGCTGCGATCCGCCCGACCTGTCGCAGCCGCGGCACAGCGAGCAGCTGCTGCTGCTGCCGCACAGCCAGTGGTGTTTCCGGCCGTTCGTCACCGTGGAGCCGGCGCTCACGGCGCCGTGCGAGCGCAACGGCCATGTCACGTTCGGATCCTTCAACAAGGTGGTGAAGCTGACGCGCGGCCTGGCGCTGCGCTGGGGGCGCCTGCTGCACTCGCTCCCGACGGCGCGACTGCTGGTGGCCGACGTCGGCTCGGCCAAGCGGCGCGCCGCCCTGCTGTCGGCGATCGTCGAGGGAGGCGGCGCCGCCGACCGGGTGGAGTTCGCCCCGCGCGTGGATCTGCACGCCTACTACCGGCTGATGGACCGCGTCGACATCGCGCTCGACAGCTATCCGTATGGCGGCGGAACGACGACTTTCGACGCGCTGTGGATGGGGGTCCCGGTGCTCACCGCCACCGGCGAGCTGCCGGCTTCCCGCAGCGCGGCCAGCATTCTCGAGGCGCTGGGCCTGGACGAATGGATCGCCCCGGGGATCGACCAGTATGAGGCGCTCGCCATCGAGCGGGCGGCCGGCGTCGACGAAATCGCGCGATTGCGCCGGACCTTGCGCGAGCGGCTGCGTTCGTCGCCGCTGATGGACGAGGAAGCGTTCACCGCTGCGTTCGAAGCAGCCCTGGAGCGCGCCTGGCGGGAGCGCGCCACCTGACCGGGCGGCGGCGCGACCGAGGCAGAATACGGCCCAGCAGACCGGGTGTCCCGGTCGCCGGTAGCAGGAGCAAGTCGATGGGTGGATGGTTTTCCGCGGCCGAGTCGGAGCGGTTCGGAAAGGAACTTGCCGCATTCGTGCTGGACGAGCTCTCCGCGTCGGCCGCGAAGAAGGAATCCAAGTTCAGCGCGAAGGCGGAGAAAGCCCTCATCCGCGCCGACCTGCGCGTGCGCCAGTTCACGGCCCGGGAGCGGATGAACTTCTACAAGAAGGGCAAGCTGGCCAACGCGTTCCTCTGGGCGCTCAAGGACGGCGGCTGCCCGCCCGATTACGCGGGCCAGCTCACCGAGTGGCTGACGTTCCGGCTTTGATCCCGGCCGGCCGCGTCGTGCGCGTCGCCTAGAGACCCAGCATCAGTTTCAGGTTCTGCACCGCCGCCCCGCTCGCGCCCTTGCCCAGGTTGTCGAGCCGCGCCACCAGCACCGCGTGGTGGTGATCCATGTTCGCGAACACCCGCAGTTCCATCCTGTTGGTGTCGTTCAGCGCCAGCGCGTCGAGCTTGCCGCTGTCGGTCGGCGCCTCGACGGTCACCCATTCGCTGCCGGCGTAATGCCGCGCCAGCGCGTCGTGCAGGTCGGCCGCCCGGGGCCTGCCGGGCAGGGTGTCCAGGTGCAGCGGCAGCTGCACCAGCATGCCTTGCCGGAAGTTGCCGACCGACGGAATGAAGATCGGCCGGCGCGTCATGCCGGTGTACTTCATGATCTCCGGCAGGTGCTTGTGCTTCAGGCCCAGGGCGTACAGTTCGAACGCCGGCGCCTCGCCTTTCTCGTACGCCTCGATCATGGCGCGGCCGCCGCCCGAATAGCCGCTGACCGACGGCAGCGCCACGGGGAAGTCGCGCGGCAGCAGGCCGGCGTCCACCAGCGGGCGCAGCAGGGCGATGGCCCCGGTCGCATAGCACCCTGGATTGCTGACCCGGTCCGCCCGCGCGACTGCTTCGCGCTGTCCGGCCGCCAGTTCCGGAAAGCCGAAGACCCAGCCGTCGGCCGTCCGGTGCGCGGTCGAGGCATCGATCACCCGCGGTGCCCGGCCTTCGCCGCGGCGGATCTCGTCGATCGTGCTCACCGACTCGCGGGCCGCGTCGTCGTGCAGGCACAGGATGACGAGGTCGACTTCGGCCATCAGCTCGCGCTTGGCCACCGCGTCCTTGCGCTTCTCGGGCGCGATGCTGACCAGTTCGACCTGCGGCATCTGCTCGAGCCGCTCGCGGATCTGCAGTCCGGTGGTGCCGGCTTCGCCGTCGATGAATACTTTCGCCATCTGTTTGATCCTGTGCAAAGCATCCCACGCAGCGCGGGGGCGAGGCGCAATTGGTGCGATGCACCATGATACAGTTCATGGCCGACATCTGCAGGCGGTCTCGCCGTCTGCCATCGGCGCCGCCCGTCTTCGGGCCCAGCCCGTTCCTCGAGAGACACCTGATGAAGATTCACGAGTACCAAGGCAAGGAAATCTTGCGCAACTTCGGTGTGCCTGTGCCGCGCGGCATCCCGGCCTTCACCGTGCAGGAAGCAGTCGAAGCTGCGCAGAAGCTGGGCGGCCCGGTCTGGGTCGTGAAGGCCCAGATCCACGCCGGCGGCCGCGGCAAGGGCGGGGGCGTCAAGCTGGCGCGCTCGGTCGACGAAGTCAAGGCGCTGGCCGGCCAGATCCTCGGCATGCAGCTGGTCACGCACCAGACCGGGCCCATGGGCCAGAAGGTGCGGCGCCTGCTGATCGAGGAAGGCGCGGACATCAAGAAGGAATACTACGCGTCGGTCGTCACCGACCGTGCTTCGCAGAAGATCGCGCTGATGGCGTCGAGCGAAGGCGGCATGGACATCGAGGAAGTGGCGCATGCCACCCCCGAGAAGATCATCAAGGTCTTCGTCGACCCGATCGAAGGCATCACCGACGCGCAGGCGAAGGAGCTGGCCGACGGCATCGGCGTTCCGGCGGGCTCGACGCAGCAGGCCGTCGACGTGTTCAAGAAGCTGTACCGGGTGTACATGGAGACCGACGCCACGCTCGTGGAGATCAATCCGCTGATCCTCGAAGGCAACGGCAACATCAGGGCGCTGGACGCGAAGTTCAACTTCGATTCGAACGCGCTGTTCCGCCATCCCGAGATCGTGGCCCTGCGCGACCTCGACGAAGAGGACCCCGCGGAAATCGAGGCGAGCAAGTTCGACCTTGCCTACATCAGCCTCGACGGCAACATCGGCTGCCTGGTGAACGGCGCCGGCCTCGCGATGGCCACGATGGACACCATCAAGCTGTTCGGGGCCGAGCCGGCCAACTTCCTCGACGTCGGCGGCGGCGCCACGCCGGAGAAGGTCACCGAGGCGTTCAAGATCATGCTGAAGAACGACAAGGTCAAGGCGATCCTGGTCAACATCTTCGGCGGCATCATGCGCTGCGACACGATCGCCGAGGGCGTCATCGCCGCCTGCCGCGCCGTGAACCTGAACGTGCCGCTGGTCGTGCGCATGAAGGGCACGAACGAGGAACTCGGCAAGAAGCTGCTGGCCGAGTCGGGCCTGCCGATCATCAGCGCCGACACCATGGCCCAGGCGGCCCAGAAGGTGGTGGCGGCCGTCAAGGCCTGACAGCCCGCCGCGCCAAACGATCAGGATCACACCCATGTCCATCTACATCAACAAAGACACGAAGGTCATCACGCAGGGCATCACCGGCAAGACCGGGCAGTTCCACACGCAGAAATGCCAGGAGTACGCGAACGGGAAGAACTGCTTCGTGGCCGGCGTGAATCCCAAGAAGGCCGGCGAGAAGATCTTCGACATCCCGATCTACGCCTCCGTGAAGGAAGCCGCCGGCCAGACCGGCGCCACGGTGTCGGTGATCTACGTGCCGCCGGCGGGCGCCGCCGCGGCGATCTGGGAAGCGGTGGAGGCCGACCTCGACCTGGCCATCTGCATCACCGAAGGCATTCCCGTGCGGGACATGCTGGAAGTGCGCGCGAAGATGAAGGCCAAGGAAGCCAGGGGCGGCAAGAAGACGCTGCTGCTCGGGCCGAACTGCCCGGGGCTCATCACGCCCGACGAGATCAAGATCGGCATCATGCCGGGCCACATCCACAGGAAGGGCCGCATCGGCGTCGTGAGCCGTTCCGGCACGCTGACGTATGAAGCGGTGGCGCAGCTCACCGAGATCGGCCTGGGCCAGTCGAGCGCCGTGGGCATCGGCGGCGACCCGATCAACGGCCTCAAGCACATCGACGTGATGCAGGCGTTCAACGACGATCCCGACACCGACGCGGTGATCATGATCGGCGAGATCGGCGGCCCCGACGAAGCCGACGCCGCGCGCTGGTGCAAGGCGAACATGAAGAAGCCGATCGTCGGCTTCATCGCCGGCGTCACCGCCCCCGCGGGAAAGCGCATGGGCCACGCCGGCGCGCTGATCTCCGGTGGCGCCGACACGGCCGAGGCCAAGCTTGCCATCATGGAAGAGTGCGGCTTCAAGGTGACGCGCGATCCCTCCGAGATGGGCAAGCTGCTCAAGACGCTGCTGTAACGGACGGGATTACGGTTATCCACAATCCGCGAGCCCCCGCGGTTCGCGGACAATGGGTGTTCCTCCACCGACCATCCGCACCGAGACTCCTGCATGGACGCATTGCTGACCGCCCCCTTCTGGATCGCCGTCGGGCAGATCATCCTGATCGACATCCTGCTTGGGGGCGACAACGCGGTCGTCATCGCGCTTGCGTGCCGGGGGCTGCCGCCCAAGCAGCGCAAGCTGGGCATCATCTACGGAACGGCCGGCGCCATCGTCCTGCGGGTGATCCTGATCGCCTTCGCGCTGGCGTTGCTGTCGATTCCGTACCTGAAGCTCGTCGGCGGCGCGCTGCTGGTGTGGATCGGCGTGCAGTTGCTGTCGCCCCAGCACGACGATGACGATCACAGCAACATCGGGTCCAGCGACAAGCTCTGGGGCGCCGTCAAGACCGTGATCGTGGCCGACCTCGTGATGAGCGTCGACAACGTCCTGGCGATCGCCGGCGCCGCGACCGGCGCCGGCTCGCACCAGATCCCGCTCGTGATCTTCGGCCTTCTGGTGAGCATTCCGATCATCGTGGCCGGCAGCCAGCTGGTGCTGAAACTGATGGACCGGTTCCCGATCATCATCACCCTGGGCGCGATGCTGCTCGGGTGGATCGCGGGCCAGATGGCGTTCACCGACCCGGGCGTGCGGCCGTACCTGCCCGAAAGCAAGACCTGGGAATACGTCGCCGCCGCGGCGGGCGCGCTCCTCGTGCTGGCGATCAGCAAGCTGCTGGCGGCGCGGCGCAACGGCCAGTCCGAGCCTGCCTGACGATGGCTGCAACCAAATGTATGCACCGCGTGAAGAAGTTACTTGTCCCTCCGGTGAGCCTCTGCTAACGTCCTGACGGTTGTGTGCCCGCTCGCAGCAGCGGGCACCTGCCAGTGCCGCGGAGTGCCTGGCACCGGTCAGGCTGCACGAGGGGCGTGTCAGTGGGCACTTCATCATCGACGAGGCGGGCTGCCTTCTGGCGTGCGGACTGGTTCGTCGCCCTGGTGATCGTGCTGGCGGTATGGAGCCTGCACCAGGGCACCGACGCGATCGGCTCCCTTGAGCGCCGCTTCTACGACTTCGGCAGCACCAGCGGCGCGCCCCGGCCGTCCGACCGCATCGCCGTCGTCGCGATCGACGACCAGAGCGTGGCGAACATCGGGCGCTGGCCCTGGCCGCGCGACGTGCACGCGCAGCTGATCGACAAGCTGGCCGCCGCGCAGGCCAAGACGATCGTCTACACCACGTTCTTCTTCGAGCCGCAGACGGACCGCGGCCTGGCGTTCATTCGCAGGATCAGGGATGCCCTCGCCGCACTGCCCGACCAGGAGGCCGGTGCCGCGGCGCAACAGGTGATCGAAGAGGCTGAGCGCACCCTCGACACCGATGCCCTGCTGGCGGCGAGCATCGCCCGTGCCGGCAACGTGCTGCTCCCGGCCGTCTACGTGGTCGGCGAGCCGCGCGGCAAGCCGGATCAGCCTCTGCCCGCCTACGTGGCACGCCACGCCGTCGACGAGACCCACGGCTATTCGATCCCGGCGGTGCGCGGCCAGTACCCGCTGCCGGCCCTCGGCCAGGCGGCCGCGGGCGTGGGCCACCTGAACCAGCTGCACGACGCCGACGGGGCCGTGCGCGACGAGGCGCTGCTCATCAACTATTACGGGAAGGCGGTGCCGTCGATGGCCCTGCTGGCGGCGGCGCGCAGCCTCAACCTCGGTCCGGGCGACCTGCGGCTGCAGCCGGGCGAAGCCGTGCAACTGGGCCGGCTGAGGATCCGCACCTCGGAGGAGGCGCGCCTGCTGCCGCAGTTCTACAAGGGCCGCCAGGGCGGCCCGGCCTTCGCGGTCGATTCCTTCTACGACGTGCTGAACGGAAAGATCCCGCCGTCGAAATACGCCGGCAAGATCGTGCTGGTCGGCGCGACGGCCGCAGGCGTGGGCACGCAGTTCCCGGTGCCAGGCTACGCCGGGCTGTCGCCGGTGGAGCTGATCGCGCACATCACGTCGAGCATCCTGGGCGAGCACTTCCTGGTGCGGCCGTCATGGGCGGGCCTGGCCGAGTTCGGTGTCTTCCTGCTCGTGGCAGCCTACCTCGTCGCACTGCTGCCCCGCCTCTCGGCCGGCAAGGGCGCCGCCGCCACCGCCATCCTGCTGCTCCTGCTGGCGGGCAGCGAGTTCGGGCTGCTCGCCGGGGCGGCCCTGTGGCTGCAGCTGATGTTCCCGGCGACGCTGCTGCTGATCGGGCACCTCGCGCTCACGACCAAGCGCTACGTCGTGACCGAGGCCGGCAAGCTGAAGTCCGACGACGAGTCGGCCGAGACCAATCGGATGATGGGGCTCGCGCTGCAGGGACAGGGCCAGCTGGACATGGCGTTCGACCGGTTCCGGCGCGTGCCGATGGGCGACGCGCTGATGGAGAACCTGTACCACCTGGCGCTGGACTTCGAGCGCAAGCGCCAGTTCAACAAGGCGCAGACGGTGTACGAGCACATGGCCGCGTGGGACGCCGGGTTCAAGGACGTGAAGTCCAAGCTCAATCGCGCCAGGAACCTGTCCGAGACCGTGATCCTCGGCGGCGGCGGCTCGCATCCCGGCGGCACCATCCTGCTCGAAGGCGGCGCGGTCGAAAAGCCGATGCTGGGCCGCTACCAGCTCGAAAAGGAACTGGGCAAGGGCGCGATGGGCGTGGTGTACCTCGGCAAGGACCCGAAGATCGGCCGCGTGGTCGCGATCAAGACGATGGCCCTCGGCCAGGAGTTCGCGGGCGACGAGCTGGTCGACGCCCGCGGGCGCTTCTTCCGCGAAGCCGAAACCGCAGGCCGGCTGCAGCACCAGAACATCGTCACCATCTTCGACGCCGGCGAGGAGCACGACCTGGCGTACATCGCGATGGAATTCCTCAAGGGCAGCGACCTGGCGGACTTCTGCAAGCCGGGGCAATTGCTGCCCCTGCCGCGCGTGCTCGGCATCGCGGCCCGCGTCGCCGATGCGCTCGGCTACGCGCACCGGCAGAACGTCGTGCACCGGGACATCAAGCCGGCCAACATCATGTACGAGCCGGACGGCGACGTCGTGAAGGTGACCGACTTCGGCATCGCGCGCATCACGGATTCCAGCAAGACCAAGACCGGGCTGGTGCTGGGCACGCCGAGCTTCATGTCGCCCGAGCAGATCGCCGGCAAGAAGGTGGACGGCCGTTCCGACCTGTATTCGCTGGGCGTGATGCTGTTCCAGATGCTCACCGGCGTGCTGCCGTTCCGCGGCGAGTCGATGGCGGAGCTGATGTACCGGATCGCCAACGAGGAAGCGCCCGACGTGCGCGTGCTGCGGCCCGAACTCTCCGAACGGCTGGCGCGCGTGGTCGCCCTGGCGCTGGCCAAGGCGCCGGAAGCACGCTACCAGAGCGGGGAGCAGTTCGCGGCCGATCTGCGCGTGGCGCTCGACGAGCTGCCGGCGGCCGCTTCCCGCACGCAGGCCGCGGCGCCCGACTTCGGCCGAACGGTGGTCCAGGCTGCCGCCGCGCCGCCCCAGGCGCCCGGATATGATGCGGCCCCGAGCGCCAGCAATGGCGCGAACGCGCGCTTCGCCAGCGCCGAGGGGGCCGGCCCGCCGTCCGCCTCCGGCGCCCGGCCCGGTGGGGACCGGCCAAGCGACCTGGAGCCATGACCCGGGAAGATATGAACTACGAGTTTCGCTTTCGGACGGACCCGGGCCTCGCGCGGGAGAACAACGAGGATTCCGTCGCCGTCGACGAGGCCACCCGGCTGGCCATCCTGGCCGACGGGATGGGCGGCTACAACGCCGGCGAGATTGCCAGCGGCATGGCGACCACGTTCATCAAGTCGGAACTGGGGCGCTGGCTGTCCCAGGCCGGCCGCCATGCGAACGCGCGCGAAGTGCGGCGCGCCATGGAAATCTGCGTCGACAACGCCAACCGCTCGATCTTCAACGCGGCGAACTCCAACCCGCATTACAGCGGCATGGGAACGACCCTCGTGCTGGGAGTGTTCCAGGACGCGCGGCTGATGCTGGGCCACATCGGGGACTCCCGCTGCTACCGGCTGCGCGATGCGGAGCTGACGCAGGTGACGAAGGATCATTCGCTGCTGCAGGAGCAGATCGACGCCGGACTGATCACGGCGGCCCAGGCCGCAACCTCAGCGAACAAGAACCTCGTCACCCGCGCCCTGGGCGTCGAGGACACCGTGATGCTTGAAGTCACCGAGCAGAAGGTGGAGCCGGGGGACCTCTTTCTGATGTGCTCCGACGGCTTGTCTGATATGGTGAACGACGAGGGGATCGCGAACATCCTGCGACAGGAGGGCAGCTTGGAGGACAAGGTGACGCAGCTGGTGGCAGCGGCCAACGCCAACGGCGGCCGCGACAACATCTCCGTTCTGCTGGCGCTGGCGGGCGAGGGTTCCAAAAAGCGCGGGCTGATGTCGCGTTTGCTGGGAAAATAGCCCGACCGTACTGGGACATCCCATGAGCCAAACAGACAGGAGCGGACCATGCCGAAAATGATCGTCTCGATCGACGGTGTCGTCATCAAGGAAGTGCAGCTGAGCAAGGATCGCACGACGCTGGGTCGGCGGCCTTACAACGACATCGTGATCGACAACCTCGCCGTGAGCGGCGAGCATGCGGTCCTGCTGATGAACGGCAACGAGGTCTACCTGGAGGATCTCAACAGCACCAACGGCACGTACGTCAACGGCAAGGCGGTGAAGAAGCAGCTGTTGCAAAATGCCGACACCGTCGAGATCGGCAAGTACAAGATCAAGTACGTCAACGAAGCGCCGGCGGCCAGCTTCGAGAAGACGATGATCATCAAGCCGGGCTCGACGCCGCCGCCGGCTCCCGCCCAGGCCAGGCCCGCTGCGCCGCCGCCCACGGCGCCGGCCGCGCCGGCCGGCGCGACCGGGTACGACATGAGCCATGTGCACGGCAGCATCAAGGTGCTCTCGGGCGCGGCCGCCGGCCGCGAGGTGGCGTTGGTCAAGGTGGTGACGACCATCGGCAAGCCCGGCGTCGCCGTCGCTTCCATCACCAAGCGGCCGCAGGGCTTCGTGGTGGCGCACGTGGAGGGCGCGAACCGGGCCAGCGTGAACGGGACGGTGATCGGCGCCGACCCGGTGCCGTTGCGCCACGGGGACCTGCTGGAACTGGCCGGGACGCAGATGCAGTTCGTCCAGAACTGACGCCGTTGCCGCGGCTCGCCGGCGGCCGAGGCCTGAACGGATGAAAGCCCTACGAAGACACGGAGCGCGAATCGCCATCGCGCTCGTGCCGCTCCTGTTCGCCCTGCTGCATGCCACCGACGCGCTGCCGATCGGCGTGCTGCAGCGGCTGGACAGCATCATCTACGATGCCCGGCTGCGCTGGACGATGCCCCGCACGCTCGACGAGCGGATCGTCGTCGTCGACATCGACGAAAAGAGCCTGGCGGAGGTGGGGCACTGGCCATGGGCCCGTGTCCGGCTCGCCGAACTGATGGACGAGCTGTTCGATCGCCAGCAGGTCAGCGTCGTCGGCTTCGACGTCGTGTTTCCCGAGGAGGACGACACCTCCGGACTGCAGCAGCTGCGGCGGCTGGCGAGCGGCGACCTGAAGGACGAGCCCGGTTTCGTCCAGAAGCTGCAGCAGCTGCAGGGCTCCCTCGATTACGACGCGCTGTTCGCAAGATCCCTGCGGCAGCGGCCGGTGGTGCTGGGCTACTACTTCACGAGTGACCGGGGCGGGCGCACGGCGGGGGTGCTGCCGCCCCCGGTGATGGACAAGGGCGCGCTGCGCGGCCTGCCGATCAAGGTCACGAGCTGGAACGGTTTCGGCGCCAACATCGCGCCGATCGCCGGCGCCACGACCATGGGCGGGTTCTTCAATCCCGCCGTGGACCCGGACGGCGTGGTCCGTTCCGTTCCGCTGATCGCGGAGTACCAGGACCGCTACTACGAGTCGCTGTCGCTGGCGGTGTTCCGCCTGCTGATGGGTCTGCCCACCGTCGAGCCGGGGTTTCCTCCGGAAGGTACCGTGCCCGGCGAATACCAGAACCTGGAGAGCGTGCGGCTGCGGCTCGGACAGAAGATCTTCGCGATTCCCGTGGCCGAGGCCGTGACCACGCTGGTTCCGTTTCGCGGACCGGGCGGTCCCGAGGGCGGCTCGTTCCGGTACGTCTCGGCGTCGGACCTGATCGCCAAGCGCATCCCGCCCGGCACGCTCAAGGGCAAGATCGTCCTGGTGGGAACGACGGCCCCCGGCCTGCTGGATCATCGCGTCACGCCGGTCGGGGAGACGTATTCGGGCGTCGAGATCCACGCGAACCTGTTGTCGGGGCTGCTGGACAACCGCATGCTGGTGCAGCCCGACTACGCGAGGGGATTCGACCTCGTGGTCCTGCTCCTGGCCGGCCTCGTGCTCGCCCTGGCATTGCCGCTGCTCACCGCGCGCCGGGCGCTGGTGCTCAGCGCGGTGGTGATCGCCGGCATCGTGGCGCTGAATTTCGCGTTGTACACGGGCGCCGGCCTGGTGCTGCCGCTCGCCGCCGCGTTGGGGATGGCCATCGTCACGTCGGCGCTCAACATGAGCTATGGCTATTTCGTCGAGAGCCGCAGCAAGCGCGAACTGGCCAACCTGTTCGGCACCTACGTGCCGCCGGAACTGGTCGACGAGATGGTGAAGGACCCGGACAGCTACAGCATGAAGGCCGCCAGCCGCGAACTGACGGTGATGTTCTGCGACATGCGCAATTTCACGAAGGTGTCCGAACAGCTGCAGCCCGCGCAGGTGCAGGAACTTCTCAACACGCTGTTCAACCGGCTCACCGACGTGATCCGCAGCAACCGGGGCACCATCGACAAGTACATGGGCGACTGCGTGATGGCCTTCTGGGGCGCGCCCGTCGAGATCGAGCAGCCCGCGCACTATGCCGTCAAGTGCGCGCTGGAGATGGCCAACGCCGTGCGCCGGATCAACGAGGAGCAGCGCGCCAGGGGAAGGGCGGAGATCGGCGTCGGCATCGGCCTGAACACCGGGATGATGTTCGTCGGCGACATGGGCTCCGACATCCGGCGCAGCTACACCGTGATCGGCGACGCGGTCAACCTGGGCTCGCGCCTCGAGGGCCTCTCCAAGGTGTACGGCGTGGACATCGTGGCCAGCGAGGCCACCCGCCGCCAGGCGCCGGACTTCGCCTGGCAGGAAATTGACCGTGTCCGGGTCAAGGGAAAGGAGCAGAGTGTGGCCATCTACTGGCCGGCCGCCCCGGCCGGGCGCATCGACAGGGCGGCGCAGGAGGAGCTCCAGGCCTGGGCGACGTTCCTCGAGGCGTACCGCGCGCAGGACTGGGACCACTGCGACCTGCTGTTGCCCGAGCTGCGGCGGATGAACCCGAAAAAATACCTTTACGAACTCTATGCCCAGCGTGTAGCCTCGCTGCGAACGCTGCCGCTGGATCCGGAGTGGGACGGCACGAGCAGGTTCGAAACCAAGTGAGCAATCCATGGCTCGGCGGAGATTGACATGAAGGTGCGGGTGCTGGGTTGCTCCGGCGCGATCGCGAAGGACTGCCGGACCACGTCCTTCCTGATCGACCGCGACGTCCTGCTCGACGCCGGCACGGGAGTGGGCGACCTCACGCTCGACGAGATGCGCGGCATCGAGCACGTCCTGCTCACGCATTCGCACCTGGACCACGTCGCCGCGCTGCCGCTGATGGTCGACGCGATCGCGTCCGGGCTGGCCCGGCCGGTGCAGGTCCATGCGCTCGCCGGGACGATCGCCGCCCTCAGGGCGCACGTGTTCAACGACGTGATCTGGCCGGACTTCACCCGGATTCCCTCGGAGCGGGCCCCGTTCGTGCAGTTCCGTGAGCTTCACGTCGGCGAGACCCTGCACCTCGGCGGCAAGCACATCGAGGTGCTGCCTGCGGTGCACACGGTCCCCGCCGTCGGCTATGCCGTCACGGCGGGCGGTGGCTGCTGGGTTTTCACCGGCGACACCGAGCGCAATCCCGCCTTCTGGCGCCGCCTGAACGAGCTGGACGTCGCGGCGCTGGTGATCGAGACGGCCTTCAGCAACCGCGAGAAGGAACTCGCCGAGCGCAGCCTGCACCTGTCGCCGCACGTGCTTGCCAACGAGCTGGATCGAATCGACCGGAACAAGAATTTCCCCATTTACATCATGCACACCAAGCCGGCCGAAACCGACCTGATCATGAGCGAGATCCAGCGCTTCGACCAGACGCAGCCGTTCGGCCACAACGTCGCGCACGACATCCGGTGGCTGCGCGCCGGCCAGGAATTCGAGCTGTGAGCGCGGTCTTGCCGCGGCCGCCGGATTCCGAGCTGGCGTTCCTGGAGTCGCAGCAGCTGCCGCCCGACAAGCGCGGCGTCTCCTTCGAGGCGCTGTTCTACCGGCGGCTGCAGCAGGTCACCACGCGCATCCACGACACCGAGAACGTCGAGCAGATCATGCTCGAGTCGAGCCAGGACATCTGCAAGCTGCTCAATGCGGACCGCCTGACGCTGTACGCGGTGACCGAGGACCGCAGCGCCATCATCTCCAAGGTGAAGACCGGCCTGAACACCAGCCGCGACCTCAAGCTGCCGATCAGCGCGCAGAGCATCGCCGGCTACGTGGCGCTCAGCGGCCAGGTCCTCAACATCGCGGACGTGTACGACGAGGAGGCGCTGCGGCGGATCAATCCATCGCTCATGTTCCTGAAGGAAGTGGACAAGCGCTCGGGGTACCGGACCAGGCAGATGCTGGTGCTGCCGATCGCCGACGGCGAGAAGCTGCACGGCGTGCTGCAGGTGATCAACAACAAGAACGACCAGCCGTTCGGCGAACTGGAAGTCGAGGGTGCGACCCAGTTGTGCAAGACGCTGGCGACGGCCATCCGCCAGCGCATGCAGAAGGCGTCGGACGAGCAGCGGCGCCGCGCAACGAAATACGACGCGCTCGTCAACGATGGCGTGATGACGGCCGCGGAGCTGCAGGAGTGCATCCGCAAGGCGCGCGAGCAGGGCGAGCCGGTCGAGCGCATGCTGATGGAGAACTTCAGGATCCGGCCGGGGCAGATCGGCGCGTCGCTGTCGAAGTTCTTCGGGGTGCCGTACGAGCCGTTCAATGCCGGCCGCATCCGGTCCGAGCAGCTCCAGGGACCGCTCAAGCGCGAGTTCGTGCAGGAGCACCGCTGGATCCCGCTGGAGGAGTCGCCCGAAGGACTCGTGATCATGTGCACCGATCCGGAGGCGGTGCGGGGCTCCCGCGTCGTGCCGCAGGTGTTCCCGCGCTTCACGAAGTTCACGTACCGGGTGACCACGCAGGCCGAATTCGACGAAACGCTGGTCCAGCTGTACGGCGGCGACAAGGAAGCTTCGATCGACGAGCTGCTGGCCGACATGGGCGGGGCGCTGGAGGAGGAGAACGGCGACGAAACCGCCCTCGAGAGCGCGGCCGCCGACAACGAACTGGTCAAGTTCGTCAACAAGGTCATCGTCGACGCCTACCAGCAGAAGGCATCCGACATCCACATCGAGCCGATGCCCGGCAAGTCGAAGACGGGCATCCGTTTCCGCATCGACGGCAGCCTGCAGCCCTACATCGAGGTGCCGTCGCATTTCCGGCAGGCCCTGGTGACGCGCCTGAAGATCATGTGCGACCTGGACATCTCGGAAAAGCGCAAGCCCCAGGACGGCAAGATCAAGTTCAGGAAGTTCGGCCCGCTCGACATCGAATTGCGCGTCGCCACGATCCCGTCGGCCGGCGGTGTCGAGGACGTGGTGATGCGGATCCTGGCCGCCGGCGAGCCGATCCCGCTGGAGAAGCTCGGCCTGACGCCGCACAACCGCGAGCGGCTCGAGAAGACCGTGAGCAAGCCGTACGGGCTGTTCTACGTGTGCGGTCCGACCGGCTCGGGCAAGACGACGACGCTGCACTCCATCCTGAAATTCCTCAACACGCCGGACACCAAGATCTGGACCGCCGAGGACCCGGTCGAGATCACGCAGAAAGGGCTGCGCCAGGTCCAGATCAACAAGAAGGCGGGCATCGATTTCGCGACCATCATGCGGGCCTTCCTGCGCGCCGACCCGGACATCATCATGGTCGGCGAGTCGCGCGACCACGAGACGGTCTCGATGGGCGTGGAGGCCTCGCTGACCGGCCACCTCGTGTTCTCGACGCTGCACACCAACTCCGCGCCGGAGTCGATCGTGCGCCTGCTGGACATGGGCATGGACCCGTTCAATTTCGCCGATGCCCTGCTCGGCATCCTGGCCCAGCGCCTGGCCAAGAAGCTGTGCGACTGCAAGCAGGAGTACGCGCCGGACCAGGAAGAAGTGAAGCTGTTCATCGCCGAGTACGCCGAGGAACTGCGCAACACCACCGCCTGGAAGGCGGATTACGCCGGGGAGGCGAAGAAGCTGTACGAGAGCTGGCTGAAGCTCTACGGCCAGGGCGGCCACCTGCGCTTCCACAAGGCGGTGGGCTGCGACAAATGCAACCAGACCGGCTACAAGGGCCGGCTGGGCCTGCACGAGTTGCTGGTGGCGGACGACGAGATGAAGCGCCTGATCCAGGAGCGAGCCCGCGTGGCGGCGCTGTTCGCCCATGCGGTCGAGACCGGCATGCGCACGCTGAAGATGGACGGGATGGAGAAGGTGATGCTGGGGCTGACCGACCTGAAGCAGGTGCGCGCCGTCTGCATCAAGTAGGGCGCGCCGGGCGCCGACGCAGCCAGCGATGACAAAAATGTCGGATGAGCGGGAAGCTCGGCCGTTTTTGGGCAGCGCGGACCAGCAAAGCACCCGAAAAGTAGTTCCATGGAACTACAACATGCGCTGGCACAGCTATTGCGAATCCACCCGGCTTCTTTCACTTTCGGAGGTCACATGAAGCGTATGCAACAGGGTTTCACCCTTATCGAACTGATGATCGTGGTTGCGATCATCGGCATTCTGGCCGCCGTGGCGCTGCCCGCGTATCAGGACTACACGAAGCGGGCCAAGATGTCCGAAGTGGTGCTGGCCGCGTCCGCCTGCCGCACGACGATCACCGAGGTGTATCAGTCCGGTTCGTCGACCCCGACGGCCGACGGCTGGGGCTGCGAGGCGACGGACCAGACCAGCAAGTACGTCAGGAGCATCCATACCAGCACGGCTGGCGTGATCACGGTCGAGGCGACTGGCTTCGGCGACTCCAACATCGACGGCAAGAAGATCAACCTGACGCCGTACCACGATGGCAGCACCCCCAAGAACCCGGCGACGACGAACCACATGGGTTCCCCGGTGTTCAAGTGGGTCTGCGGTCCGGACGCCACGACCCCGATGCCGCCCAAGTTCCTGCCCGGTTCCTGCCGCGGTACCTGATAGCCCGGTTGCCTGGCATCTGAGATGATGAGCGAGCGGCTTTGGCCGCTCGTTTCATTTGGATGCTCATCGAAGTTCGACCTGCCGCCGCCGTGGATGACGCCGCACCCGAGTTGACCGTCCTGATGCCGTGCCTCAACGAGGCCCGGACGGTGGGAGCGTGCGTCCGCGCCGCGCGCAGCTTCATCGAGGGCGCGGGCGTGCGCGGCGAGGTTCTGGTGGCCGACAACGGCTCCGAGGACGGATCGCCCGACATCGCGCGGGAAGCGGGTGCACGCGTGCTGCACGTCGCGCAGCGCGGATACGGCGCCGCCCTGCTCGCCGGCGTGGCCGCGGCGCGTGGCCGCTACGTGATCATGGGGGATGCCGATGACAGCTACGATTTCTCGAGGCTGTCGGAATTCCTCGGGAAGCTGCGCGGCGGTGCCCACCTGGTGATGGGCAACCGGTTCCGCGGCGGCATCGCCCCGAACGCCATGCCGTTCCTCCACCGGTATCTCGGCAATCCGGTCCTCAGCTTCGTCGGGCGGGTCTTCTTCCGCACCCGCATCGGCGACTTCCATTGCGGTCTGCGCGGCTTCTCGCGCGATGCGGTGCTCGGGCTGGGCCTCATCACGCCCGGCATGGAGTTCGCCAGCGAGCTGGTCGCCAAGGCTGCGCTCGCGAGGCTGCGGATCGAAGAGGTGCCGACCACGTTGCGGCCCGACGGGCGCGGAAGGCCTTCGCATCTGCGTACCTGGCGCGATGGCTGGCGCCACCTGCGCTTCCTGCTGCTGTTCTGCCCGAGGTGGCTGTTCCTCTACCCCGGGGTCGCGCTCCTGGTCGCCGGGCTGGCGGGCCTCGGCCTGGGGGTGCTCGCGCCGCCCGCGCCAGGCACCCTGCCCTTCGGCATTCATACGCTGCTGTACCTGGCCGGCGCCACCATCCTCGGAGTCCAGTTCATCGTGTTCGCGCTTCTCAGCAAGTGGATCGCGGTCCTGGCGGGGCTGGTGGCCGAGCCGCCGTGGATGACGCGTTGGGCGTCGTCGTTCACCATCGAGAATGGCCTCATGCTCGGACTTGCCACCTTCACCGCCGGCCTGTTCTGGTCGCTCTGGCTGACCTTCGACTGGGGCCGCCGCGGCTTCGGCCAGCTCGATCCGCTCGAAACCATGCGCTATGCCATCCCCGCGATCACGATGATGGCCTGCGGCATGCAGGCGGCGATCGGATCCTTCTTCGCGGGCGCGCTGCATTTCTGCTGGCGCTCCGCGCGCGTGGCCTGACATGGCCCCGCGCCGCGCCTTCTCCGGTCCGTCGCCGGCGGCGGAACTCGCCGCGCTGGTCCTGGTCGCCGGACTGGCGTTCGCGTGCGTGCCGCTCGCGCTCGGCGGGATCGGGCTGGGTTGGGATGCACTGAACCACCATGTCTATCTCGGCTGGATCGCCGACGAGCCACGCTTCGATCGCGACTTCCTCGCCGCCTCCAACCAGTCGTTCCAGTACCCTTACCTGTACTGGCCGCTCTACAAGCTGTTCGCGTCGGGATCGAGCGGCACGACGGGGGGTGTGGTCCTGGTATCCCTCAACCTGCTCGCGGTGCCTGCGCTGTGGCTGCTGGCACGAGCGGGCGTGCCGGACGCGAGCTGGTACGGCCTCGCGATGCGCTGGCTTGGCGTGGCCCTGGCGTTTCTCACCGGCGTCGTGCTTTCGCTCTTCGACGCCACCTCCAACGACGTCCTGGCCGCCATCCCCCTCGTCTGGGCCGTGGCACTGGGCGTGCAGCCGATGGTGCCCAGGCGGCAGGACTCCAGCGGATCGCGGACCCTCGTCCTGCTCTCCGGCCTCTGCGCCGGCGCGTCGGTCGCCTTCAAGCTGAGCAACGGGCCGCTTGCGATCCTGCTGCCCTTCCTGTGGGGCTTCCACGGCCAGTCCGTCCGACAGCGGCTCGGCCACGTGGCGTTGGGCAGCTTCGCCGCGCTGGCCGGCTTCCTGCTCCTGTACGGCTGGTGGGGATGGCAGATGTGGATCCATTACGGCAACCCCATCTATCCCTTCCACGACCACTGGTTCGAGCCGCTGCGCGCCTGGCGGAGGGGCCAATGATCAGGTTCCTGCCGGACAACTGGCGCGAAGCCGTCATGCGGCCGCTCGCGATGGCTTCCCCCGACGGCGGCGTCTACGTGGAACTCATCGCGCCGGATTTCCGTTTCGCCTTCATCTTGTTGCTGGTGCTGGCCTGGGCCGCGCTGGCGCGGCGCGGCGAGCGGCGCTGGTCGCCGCCGCTCGTGCTGGCCGCGCTCACCGCCCTGGCGTTCGTGCCGTGGTTGGCCACCACGGGCAACGGGCGCTACTTCATGGCGTTCCTGCTGATCGCCGGCCCGCTGTGCATCGGCCTGCTGCACCTGCTGCCGCTCACGCGAGCCTTCCGGCTCACCGCGGCCGCCGGAATGGTGTTGTGCCAGGCGTTCCTGATCCACCTGATCGAGCCGTGGGGCACCTGGGGCCACGTCACCTGGGGCGACGGACCGGCGTTCCAGCTCCAGGTGCCGCAGGACGTGGCCTCGCAGCCGGCCACCTACGTCACCTTGTCCAGCATCTCCTACTCGCTCATCGCGCCCAGCTTCCATCCAGGCTCGCGCTGGGTCAACATCGCCAACCTGCATGGCGCGGCGCAGAGAACAGCCGACATCGCCCAGGCCGTCATCGACGCGCCGGGGCCGCTCTACACGATCTTCCCGACCTTGCCGGGCGGACAGAAGGGCCGGCACATGGATGCCGAGCTGGCCGTAGCGATCGACGGCCTTCTCGCGCGTCAGCAGCTGTCGCTCGCCGAACCCGACGCGTGCCGGGTGATTGCCTCGCCGACCATGGCCAGGCTCGACGTGCACCGGAAGTCGCAGGCGCAGCAGGACGCCGCGGCCGTGCACGGCTTCTGGCTGTGTCCGCTCGCGCGCCGGGCGAATACGCAGATAGCGCAATCGGCAGCCATACCGCCGGCCACCGAGCGGGTGTTCGAAAAACTGGAGCAGCTCTGTCCCCGCATCTTTCCGCCTGGAGGGGCGGTGAGCCTGCGCATCCCGGCCGGCGCCGTGCGTGGCTACCTCGATTCCGACTTCAAGCTCTATGTGCTGGAGGACGGGCGTGTCTGGTACAAGTACTTCCGGGCGCTCAATCCCGTGCTCCTGGGCAGCGTGTCCGACGTCATGGCACCCGCCTTCGGCATGGATTGCGAGCGTGTACGCGGCCGGTCTGGCCTGCCGTGGGAACGGGAGATATGAGCGTTGCCCGCTTGCGCGGGACGTCGCCGTGCGTCGGGTCCGCGGCTGCCTGGGCGCGGCGGCCTTCGCGTGAGGAGGCTGGCGCCCGATGCGCATGAGCCGGCTGTTCTTCGACACCACGTATACACGGACGCAGCGCGGGGCCGTGGGGATCACGCGCACGGTACGCCGCCTGTTCCACGAGCTGGAAGAACAGGACGCCGTTCCGGTCCAGGCGATCGCGTATGGCGGCGGCCGTTTTCGCGAGGTGGCGTCGGCCAGCCCGGAGCCGGTTTCCCATCGCGTTCCGGCCGGCCTCACCTTCAGGCTCGCAACTTCGCGTCCCGGCAAGTTCGCCGTGACGCAGCTCACCCGGCTCCCGTGGCCGATCTTGCGACCGCTGTGGGAATACGGAACGGGCCGGGCCTACGGCTCCTCGTGCCACGGCGCTCCCGCCGCGGACTTCCGGCCCGGCGATGCCGTGCTGCTGTGCGACGCGTCGTGGAACTACGCCGCGTGGACGGCGGTTGGCAGGGCGCGTGCCGGCGGAGCCCGCCTGGCATTCATGGTGCACGACCTGATGCCCATCCGGCACCCCGAGTTCTGCGCGCCGGAGCTGGTGCGCATCTATGGCCGCTGGTTCGAAGAAATGGTGCGCGCCGGCGATGCGGTCATCTGCAACTCGGCGGCGACCGAACAGGATCTCCGGCAGTGGGCGCGGGAAGCCGGGTGCGTGCTGCCGCCGACGGGATGGTTCCGTCTCGGCGCCGACCTGCCCTGCCTTCCAGGCGACCGTGCCGCCCGCCCGCAGATCGAATCCTTCCTCATGGGAAGCGAGCCGTGTTTCGCGGCGGTCGGCTCGGTCGAGCCGAAGAAGAACTACGCGTTCCTCCTGGACGCCTTCGAGCGGCTCTGGGCAGACGGCCTGGACCTGCGTCTCCTGATCGCCGGCCGTGCGACCGCAGAGTGCATGGACCTGGTGCGGCGCATGAAGGAACACCCCGAGCACGGCACCCGTCTGCTGGCCGTGTTCGACGCGACCGACACGGAAATCGCCCGGATCTACGAGCACTGCCGCGCGCTGGTCTTTCCGTCGCTGATGGAAGGCTTTGGGCTGCCGCTGGTGGAGGCGAGGACGCAAGGATGCCCGGTGATCGCCAGCGACCTGCCGGTCTTCGCCGAACTCGGCGACGGCGGCGTGTTCCTCTATGAGCGCCATTCGGCCGCGGCGTTGCGCGAACGCCTCGTGGAGCACGCGCGGGCCGACGCCAGGCCGCGCTGCGGCCGCATGCCCCCGTTCCTGTGGAAGGACAGTGCCGCGCAATGCCTTCGCGTGGCGGCCGATCTCCTCGGCATGACGCTTGCTCCCGGCTGAAGCAGGCTAGTGTCCTGTCCCACAAATATCTGTGCTCTCGCTGGTTCGTAGCGGGCCGCAGGCAAGGCGCGGGCGCCGGCCAATACTTGACGTATTGGCCGGTGACCGTAACGCGGCATGCGGCCCGCTACGAGCCAGCCCGGAGGGTTCGGCGCCTGCGGGGCGCTCGGCGGCCGTCCAAAGCGGGTCCAGACGTCCAGTCTGGACCCGCTCTGGCCAACCACCGATCATCCCCGCATCCATCCGAACGAGAGTACAGATATTTTTGGGACAGGGCACTAGCGCGCGTCCCGCCGCATCACTGGCGCCGCCGCTGCGCGGCCAAGCATGCGCAGCAGGCGGGGCTTCGCGGCACACACCAGGACCTGCAGTGCGTAATAGGGCAGCACGTCCAGGCCGCGCCATCCCCTGAGTTCGAAATTGATGCGCAGCCGGTCCACGGTGGAGCGGACGGCATTGCGGTCGGAGAGGCCGCCGAGCGCGAACACGGCAATTCGCGCATCCACTTTCGCGAAGCGGGCCCCTCCAAGATAGAGCTGGAACAAGTGACGGTAGTCGGACGCGAGCGAGGTGCCGAACGGATGCCGCAGCGCCAGCGCGCGCCGGACGATGGCTCCCTGGTGACTGAATGGCATGTGGTACTTGAAACTGGCCAGCGGCGCCGTCGACGCCGGGACCACGCGACCACTTTCCAGCCTGACCGAGACATCGCCGTAGATGACATCGTGGGCGCCGGCCGCCAGCAGTTCGGCCAACGCGTTCTCGTGGGCGAGCACATCGTCGCTGCCCAGCACGTACACGTACTCGCCGCTGGCGAGCGCCACGCCCTTGTTCAGTGCGTCGTAGACGCCGCGATCCGGCTCCGAGACCAGCCAGGCCACATGCGCTCGATACCGTTGCAGGATGTCGAGCGTTCCGTCCTGCGAGTTGCCGTCGATCACCACGAGCTCGACGGGGACCGACTGCCTCACGACCGACTCGAGCGCGTCCCGCAGCGTCGCCGCCGAGTTGTACGTCGCGATGACGACGGAGACCTTGGTTGACACGGTTCTGGTCCGCAGGAGCGGCATGCGAGAAAGGACGGCCATCATATCCGTGCGCGCGCCTGCGTCGGCGCCCGCAGGATGTCGTCGAGCCGCAAGGTGCGAAAGTACTGGCCGTCCGGGCTGCGGCCGAACACTTCATACGCCGGGTCATAGAGCGCATCGTCCTTCCAGACCCAGTGCGCGCCCGGCGGACACTTGCGCAGGGGGTGGGTCGGGCCGAACACGGCCACCACCGGACTCGACACGGCGCCCGCCATGTGCATCAAGCCGGTATCGGTGGTGTAGACAGCCTGGGCGCGGGCCAGTACGTCCCAAGCCTGGCGCAGGCTGGTGCTGCCGCACAGGTTCCGGCCCCCGTACCGGCGCGCGAGCGGCTCATACGCGGCGTGCTCCTGTGGCGATCCAAGGAACACGACGCCGCCCCTGGCCTTCAGCGCCTCGACCAGGCTGGCAAACAAGGGGGCCGGCAGCTTGCGCACGTGCGAAGCTTCACCCGGGTTGCTGCCGCCGCTGTTGATCGCGACGGTGTAGGGTTCATCGGGCAGCAGGAACCGCTCGCGCCCGGGCAGCTCCGGCGCCCGGTCGGCCCGGTCGACGGCCAGTCCGGCCGTCTCGGCCAGGTCCAGGTAGCAATCGATCTCGTGGCGCAGCGCGCCATAGGGCGCGGCGCGGGTGTGGGGCCACCCTTCGACGGACCGGCGCCGGAAGCCGATGCGCCGCGGAACGCCGGACAGCCTGGCGAGCCAGCCGAAGATCCAGTGCTTGTCGAGGACGAACACGGTGTCGTAGCCCCGCAGCAGCGCGAGCACGTCGCCAAGCCGGGTCGCTTGCCGGCGAAACAGGATGGATTCGTCGAAAGTGCGCACGGCATCGAGGTGCGGATTGCCTTCGACCACGGCGCGCGAGCCGCTTCCGACGAGATAGTCGATCCGTGCGGCGGGCAGTTGCCGGCGCAGCTGGCGCAGCAGCGGCGTCGTCATGAGCACGTCGCCCAGCGCGCCGATCTTCCAGAGCAGGACGGCCTTCGGCTCGCGGGCGCGGTCGCATGGTGACACCATAGACGTTCCACTATAGAGGACCGAAGGTCGCCCGGCGCGCTGGCACAATCGCCCTGCAGCCAATGCCGTCCACCCTGTCCTCCATCCGAGAGAGCGCGTTGCCGCGGCTCGTCGACCATGCGGCCGGCACGCCGTTGCTGTGGCTGTGGGGTGCCTGCCGGCGCACGCGCGTGCCGCCAGCCGCGCCGCGGCACTTCGGGCTGATGATGTTCGAGACGATCGGCGACACGCTGCTCGCCGCAAGCTTGATCGCGAGCCTGCGCGCAAGCGTCCCCGATGTCAGGGTGACCGTCTTCGCATCGCGCGGCAACCTCGGCGTCCTGGCGCTGCTGGCGGGCATCGACGCCGTCGTCGACGTGCCCTTGACCAGGCCGCTCCACGCATTCGCCGCGATCAGGAGCATTGCCGTCGACGTGATGTTCGATATCGGCCAGTGGCCGCGCTGGTATGCGCTGCTGTGCGCCGCCTCGCGCAGCCGGTACACCATCGGTTTCGCCACGCCCGGACAGTGGCGCCACTATGCCTATGACCGTGCAGTCCCGCATGGCCGCGACGTGCACGAGCTTGCGAATTTCCAGCGGCTGCTGGAACCGATTCCCGGCGCCAGTCCGCTGCCGCCGGAGCGCGCGCTGAAGCCCGTCGGACGGCCGCCGGCCGCGATCGGCGCGTGCACGCCATACGTCGTGATGCACCCCTGGGCCAGCGGCTTCCGGTTCGCATCGCGCGAATGGCCGCTGGCCCGCTGGAGCGAGTTGATCGCGCGCACGTGCGCCCTGGGAATGGCAGTGCTGGTGTCCGGCAGCCCGGCGGACCGGCCCCGGGCGGCAGCCCTCGTGGCGCGCTGCCCCGGTGGACTGCCGGTGCGCTCCATTGCCGGGGACGTGTCGCTGGCCGAGCTCGCCGCCGTGCTGCAGGCGGCCGCCGCCGTCGTGGCCGTCAACACCGGCGTGATGCACCTGGCCGCGCTGCTGGATGCGCCGCTGGTGGCGTTGCACGGGCCGACCAGCCGCCGGCGCTGGGGACCTGTTGGCAGCCGCAGCATCGCGCTGGCACCGCCGCCGCCGGCTGCGTGCGAGTTCCTGCACCTGGGGTTCGAATATCCCGGGCGTCCGGCGAACTGCATGGAACGCATCGAGGTCGACGAAGTCCTCGCGGCATTGCGCTCGTTGCTCAGGTGACGGCGTTCGTGTCCCCACGCCTTGCGGCGGTGAGCGTGCTCGTTGCCCTGCCCTGGCTGAATCCATTCGCCCCAGGCCCCTCGTCCTGGGTCGGACCCTGGCTGTTCAGCGCCACGTGCGCCGCCCTCGCATTCGGATTGCAGGGACACGGCGGGCCGCGGTGGCCGGTGGCGGCCGTCCTGGGCGGCATCGGCGGCTGGGCCATCTTGCGCACGGGGTGGTCTCCTGAGACGCTGGCTGCGGCGGCAGCCTGCCTGCTGGTCTGGATGATGGCCGCGATCACGGCCGCGGCACCCGACCGCGACCGGCTGGTCCGGCTGATCGCGACGGCCTGGGCCGCCGCGGCGGCGGCGAGCACGGCCGCCGCGCTGCTCCAGTACTTCGGGGCCGCCGACTGGCTGGCGCCCTGGGTGAACCAGTCGGCCGCGGGCGAGGCCTACGCCAACCTGCGCCAGCGCAACCAGTTCGCCTCGCTCACGGTGATCGGCATGGCAGCGATCCTGTGGCTGGCGGCGCGAGGCGCGATGCGCTGGCCCGCGCTGGTGGCGATGGCGTGGCTGGCCGCCGGAAACGCGGTAACCACCTCGCGCACCGGATTGCTGGAACTGCTGCTGCTCGGTATCGCCACGTCCTGGTGGGCCGGACCGCGGTCGCCCCGCATGCGCCTGTGGCTGCTCGGACTCGCGGCCTACGTCGCTGCCGCGGTGGCGCTGCCCTGGCTGGCCGAGCTGCTGACGGGCGAGCCGGCCAACTCCCTGTGGGGACGCGTGAGCAGCAGCGAGTCCTGCGGCAGCCGCATCGTCCTCTGGTCGAACGTGCTCACGCTGATCGCCGAGCGGCGGTGGCTTGGCTGGGGCTGGGGTGAACTGGATTTCGCGCACTACGCCACGCTGTACGCCGGGCCGCGCTTCTGCGACATCCTGGACAACGCCCACTCGCTGCCGCTGCACTTCGCGGTGGAACTGGGGCTTCCGGCGGCCCTCGTGCTGTGCGGGGCGATCGTTGCCGGCGTGTGGAGCGGCCGCCCATGGCGGGAACGCGACGACGTCCGGCAACTGGCATGGGCCGTGCTGCTGGTGCTCGGCGTGCACAGCCTGCTGGAATATCCGCTCTGGTATGGGCCGTTCCAGATGGCACTGGGACTGGCGCTGGGGCTTCTCTGGCCGGCACCTGCGACGGAATCAAACGCGGCTGGACCGGTGGCGAGCCGTCTCGGCACTTCACTCCTCGCGCTCGGACTGCTGACGGCGGCGGCGTACGCGGCCTGGGATTATTTCCGCGCCAGCCAGGTCTACCTGCCCCCGGAACGGCGTGCGCCCGGCTGGCAGAGCGATCCGCTGGCACGCCTCGGCGGCTCATGGCTGTTCGGCAGCCAGGTCCGTTTCGCGGAACTGACGCTGACGCCGGTCACGCGCGGGAACGCCGCGCGGCTGTACGACGACGCGGCCGACCTGTTGCACTACTCGCCCGAGCCGGCGGTGATCGAGAAGCTCCTGGACAGCGCCCTGGCGCTGGGCCGCGAGGACGAAGTGCTGCTGCACCTGGCGCGCTTCCGCGCTGCCTTTCCGCAGGCATATGCCGCCTGGGCCACCCGCTACCGCGGACCGGCGACTCGCTGATCGGGGTCCGAGCGCCGGGCGTGACAAATGCCCGGCTCCCAGTGCTTGTCGTTCCCGGCCGATCGTGTCAGCCTCCGGTCTGCTCATCTTTTCGCGGAGGTCTCCTGCGCATGAAATCCTGGTCGGTGTTTGTCGCCTATTTCATGGGGCTGGCGCTGTTCGCGCTCGGCCGGTGGCTGGGCTACAACTTCGACGATCCCACGTTCGACCAGATCCTCTATCACCTGTACTACAGCGACAGCGCCGGTGTTGCCATGGGGCGGATCTTCTTCTCGACGTTTTTCGCCGAATGTCTTGTCTTCCCGCTGCTGTTCGGTGGGTGCGCGACCGCCCTCCAGGGGGTTGCGAGCCGGCTGGTCGTGCCGAGTCCCAGGGCGCATCGCCTGCTGCGAGGCATGGTTCTGCCGTCGATTGCAGCCGCGTCGGGCGCGGTGGGGTTGATGGTGCAGCTGTCGGTGTTCTCCTGGATCGGCTATCACTTCGCCGAAGATCGTTTTGCGCATGAATACGTCCCCCCCGATGCGACGCGACTTACGGCGCATGCGCCGAAGAACCTGGTCCTGGTGTACGTGGAGAGCCTGGAGGAGACGTATGGCGATGCCGGACTCTGGGGCCGTGATCTGCTTCAGCCGCTGCGCAGCATCGGCGGCACGAGCTTTGCGACTTACCGCCCGGCACCGGGGGCGACCTGGACCATTGCCGGCATGGTGGCCACCCAGTGCGGAGTGCCGCTGCGGGTGGCGAGCCCGCTGGACTTCAGGACCGGTTCTGGGCTGCCCCCGATTTCCCGGACACATTGAATGGCAACATGTGTTCAGGAGATCGAAATGGCTTCAAGGAAGCACTACACGGACGAATTCAAGCGTGAGGCGGTCAGGCTGGCGACGGCGCCGGGG
>NZ_VTOX01000003.1 GCF_012184415.1 Ramlibacter lithotrophicus | reverse complement strand
GGGCGCGAAGGCACCGACGCCACCGACGCGATCACCGGCGACATCGTCTTCACCGTCAGCGTCAGCGCCGCCGGCGTGGTCACCCTCGACCAGCAGCGCGCGGTGGTGCACGACGACGTGACCGACCACGATGAAAGCACCTCCCCGGCCACGCTGGCCGCCGGCATGGTGATCCTGACCGGCACGGCCACCGACGGCGACGGCGACACCGCCTCGGCGGCGCTGAACATCGGCGACCGGCTCAACTTCGAGGACGACGGCCCGAGCGTCAGCACCACGGGTACGCTGCCGATACTGACCGTGGACGAAACCGTGCTGGCGACCAACGCCACCGGTGACTTCTCCTCGAACTTCAGCGCCGTCTTCGGCGCCGACGGGATGGGCGCCACGCCGGCCAGCTACGCCCTGGCCGCCGGCAGCGAAGGCATGGACTCGCTGCTGGTGGACACCGCCAGCGGCCACAACGTCTTCCTGCGCACCGAAGCAGGGGTGGTGGTGGGCCGCGAAGGCACCGACGCCACCGACGCGATCACCGGCGACATCGTCTTCACCGTCAGCGTCAGCGCCGCTGGCGTGGTCACCCTTGACCAGCAGCGCGCGGTGGTGCACGACGACGTGACCGACCACGATGAAAGCACCTCCCCGGCCACGCTGGCCGCCGGCATGGTGATCCTGACCGGCACGGCCACCGACGGCGACGGCGACACCGCCTCGGCGGCGCTGAACATCGGCGACCGGCTCAACTTCGAGGACGACGGCCCGAGCGTCAGCACCACCGGGACCTTGCCAATACTGACCGTGGACGAGACCGTGCTGGCGACCAACGCCACCGGCGACTTCTCCTCGAACTTCAGCGCCGTCTTCGGCGCCGACGGGATGGGCGCCACGCCGGCCAGCTACGCCCTGGCCGCCGGCAGCGAAGGCATGGACTCGCTGCTGGTGGACACTGCCAGTGGCCACAACGTCTTCCTGCGCACCGAAGCAGGGGTGGTGGTGGGCCGCGAAGGCACAGACGCCACTGACGCGATCACCGGCGACATCGTCTTCACCGTCAGCGTCAGCGCCGCCGGCGTGGTCACCCTCGACCAGCAGCGCGCGGTGGTGCACGACGACGTGACCGACCACGACGAAAGCACCTCCCCGGCCACCCTGGCCGCCGGCATGGTGATCCTGACCGGCACGGCCACCGACGGTGATGGCGACACCGCCTCGGCGGCGCTGAACATCGGCGACCGGCTCAACTTCGAGGACGATGGGCCCTCGCTGGCCGTCGGGAACCTGGTCGGGACCGGCACGGTACTGCCGCAGATCGGTTACTGGACCGGCAGCTTTGGTGCCGACGGTGCCAGCGCCGCCGGGCTCGACATCTCGCTCACCGGATTCACGCTGGTCAGACCGGACAGCTCGACGACGACCGGGACGTACACGTTCGGCGAACTGCCGCTCTCGCCGGACGGCACCGGTGCCTACCTGTTCGGCGGGACGCTCACGGGCGACTTCGACAACAACCCGGGCACGGCCAACACCTCGGTGGACTTCACGCTGACGGCGTATGCGAACGGAACCTATGCACTGGATCTGGTGCAAGGGTTCTCGTCCACGGTGACCACCAGCACCGCCAGCGGCGGCCTGGGCGCCGGCGGGCCCGACCCCGTGCAGACGCTGTACATTCCGCCGCCGCCGGCCACGCCGACCGAAACCGTGGTCTTCTTCTCGGCCAAGCCGCTGGCCGCCGACGCCGACATCCTGACCGGGATCGGCATTGGCGCGCCCGACCCGACCGAGGCGCAGCTGCAGACCGTTCCGCTGCCCGGCTACATCGATCCGCGCTCGATGAACGTCAGCACGTCCGGCATCGGCGTGGACAACAACCTCCTGCAGGGCTACGGTACGGCTGCGACGGAAGCCGCCGACGAGAGCTTCGTCGCCAATCCGCTGAGCCTGGTGAGCAGCATGGAAGTGTTCGTCGACAACTCGGTCGGCGGCTACACCCATAGCGACGGTGAGATCCTCTACTACAAGGTGTTCTACGAGGACGGTACCGACTCCAACAACGTGCTGGTTACCACGGACCTGGGCCTGGCGAACAAGGGCCAGCCGGTTTCGTTCGTCGTTTCGGGCGGCGGGAAGATGATCGACGCGATCCAGCTGACGATGGCCTACGGGGAAATCAAGGTTCCGGAAATCCGGTTCACCACCCTGGTGGAGAGCCTGGCCAACGACGTGAAGCTCGACTTCTCGGCCACGCTGACCGACAAGGACGGCGACACGGCCACGGACCTGTTCTCGGCCGACCTCTACGCCAACGAGATCGCCGGGCTGTTCGACTTCATCCTCGTGGGCGCGGCGGCCGAACAGGACGCGTTCAACATCGACCTGCAGACCGCCAAGAACGACTATCACGTGTCCGGGTTCGACACCGCCACCGACAAGCTGGTGCTGATCGGCGATGCGACGGCGGTCGTGACGAACATCGACAACAGCGGCGCCGACAGCATCGTGACGATCACGGAAACCGGTGCGCAGGTGACGACGGTGACGGTGGTCGGGGTCGACCTGCTCGGCTCCCACGTCGCGTTCGGCTGATCCGGCGGGGAGGCGCATGGGCCCGGCGCCGCGGCGCCGGGCCAGCGGCCGCGATCAGGGCCGGCCGACGACGACCTGGCTGACCGTGTTCTGGGAGCCGTCGTAGTTCATCAACGTGCCGGAGATGCCGGTGGCCGTGAAGGTGGTGCTGGCGACCGAGCGCGTCTTGAGGGCCGCGCTGCCCAGCACGCAACTGCCGGTGCTACCCGTCACGCAGCTGCCGGCGCCGCCGGGGGAGAAGCTCCCGCTGACCGTGGCATTGGCGACGGCGCTGCCGCTGCCGATGTCGCGCACCGAAACCGTCACCGAGGCCCGCCAGCTGTTGCCGGATTTCGTGGCGCTGCCTTCCATGGCGCGGACGGCCACCTGGCGGGTGGCCGGCTGCACCGCCGTCATGCCGCCGGCCTGCGACTGCAACAACAGGTTGGGCGAGCCTGCGCCTATGGACGCCGCAACCAGCTTGTTGGGCGCCGCGGAAGAGACGATCAGCGACGAGACGGCCTCTGGCGATGCGGCCGGGTTCTGCTCGAGCGCCAGGGCCGCCACTCCGGCGACGTGCGGCGACGCCATCGACGTGCCGCTGATGGTGTTGCTGGCCGTGGCGCCGGTGTTCCAGGCGGACGTGATGCCGCCGCCCGGCGCGAACACGTCGACGCAGGCCCCCCAGTTGGAAAAGGATGCGCGGTAGTCGATGCTCGTGGTGGCGCCCACCGTGATCGCGCTGGGCTCGCGCGCCGGGGAGGCCTGGCAGGCATCGGCGTTGCTGTTGCCCGCGGCCACCACCATGGTGACGCCCTTGGCGACGGCGCCCGCCACCGCGGCGTCCACCGACGCCGACGCGGCGCCGCCCAGCGACAGGTTGGCCACTGCCGGCCGGGCGGTGCTGGCCGCCACCCAGTCGATCCCGGCGATCACGCCGCTCCACGCTCCCGATGCGCTGCAGTCGAGCACGCGCACCGGCGTGATGGCCACGCCCTTGGCCACGCCCCACGTCGTGCCGCCGAGCGTGCCCGCCACGTGCGTGCCGTGGCCGTTGCAGTCATTGGTGCCCCGGCCGTCGGCGATGGCGGTGAAGCCGGGCCGCAGCCGCCCGGAGAACTCGAGGTGGTCGCTGCGGATGCCGGTGTCCACGACGAACGCGGTCACCCCGGCGCCGGTCTGGCCGAAGTGGTATTGGGTGTCGAGCGGCCGATCGGCCTGGTCGATGCGGTCGAGGCCCCAGGTGGCCTGGTTCTGCGGCGAGACCACCTGCTGGACCGAAACCGTCTGGTCCTGCTCGATCGACAGCACGTTCGGATTGTTGCGGATGCCGTTGAGCGCCGCCTCGGGCAACGTGGCGGCAAAGCCCTGCAGTGCGTGCGAATACGTGTGGTGCAGCTGGCCGCGGTGTTCGCCGGCGATCTTCGCGGCCTCGGCCGCGGCGCCCCGGGTGCCTGGCTTGAAGACGACGATGTAGCGGCCGGGAATGGGCTGCGAGCGAGTCGAGGGGAAGCTGGGGGTATCCTGGCCGGCGGGCTGGGCGGTGGCCGAGAGGACGGCAAGGGCCAGCGGCGCGGCCAGCAGGGGCAGGCGAAGTGAAATATTCATGGAGGGCTGTTACGACGGCGGGACGATGGATGAAGCGGTTGAGCTTGGCGCTCGCGCTGGATGTTGACTGCGTACGGACGAGCTTTGGTAAGTGAATGGATTTGCTTTTTCACGTTTGTCGCCCGGCTTCCGGCCTGGTCGCCCTCACTGCTGAGCCACGGAGTCGGTCGGGCACGCCGGGCCGATCCTGGGGGGCGACACAACAGTTACGAGCCGTTGCCGGCTACACCGTCCGATGGATGGCGTGGGCGCAACGGTGCCGGTAAGGTGCGGCCCGTGCACTGTTCCAGCCGACCCTCTGCCGCGCGCCGGGCTCCGCGTCCTGCGCCCACCACCATTCGGGGCAGCTCGCCAGGACAAGCGCGGCCCGGCGTCGCGCTGCTGCTGTCAGCGGCCGGGGATGGCCGAGTCGTCGTCGGGAACGCCGTCGATCACGGCGACCCGGCCGTGGAGGTGCTGCTGATGCACTCCGTCGGCGACAGCGAAGCTGCGGATCGCCATTGGCAGGTGGAACCGCCCACGGCGCAATGCATGCTGCTGGGATTGGGCAGGCTGCACGGCGACACTGGTGCCGACAATGTCGTCGTGTTCGGGGATGGGACCGAACCGGTCGTGGTACGGGAGCAGGTGGACGCGCGGGTGCTGGTCGAGTCGTGAGCCTGCCGCCGGCTCCGCCCGGCGCGACGCTGGCGCCCGGCGCCGCGATCAGCGTTCGCGGCCCGCCTCGTGGAAGGCTTTGCGAATCGGCGACAGCAGGTATTCCAGCACCGTGCGTTCGCCGAGCCTGATTTCCGCGGTGACCTGCATGCCGGCGGCCAGGCGGTACGGCACGCCGTCGGCGAGCAGCACCTGGGCGGCCGGCCTGAGGGCGGTGCGATAGGCCAGTGGCGGCACCTGCGCAGCATGCGCCGGCGACGCTTGCTCGGGGGATGCGGCGTCCGCGGCGACCTGTTCCACGGCCGCATCGAGCATTCCGTATTTCTGGAACAGCTTCGAATGCCCCGGTTCGCCTGTGCCTGCTCATGCAAGGTCGCGCGAGCGCTGGATAGAGGCCAGTCTGCGAATTCTGCTCCGCGATGTGAGCCCCGACGCTGAGCTCGACCTATATGCGTTTTAGATGTACAGCAGGCCGAACTCATGGAGTCCTGCCAGGTCGATTCGCAAAGCGTTAAAACCCGACTCAGCCGCCAGAACCCCTAGCCCTGCCTGCGTATAGGTGCCTACGAGCAACAGACCCACGTAGCTCGCGACTTCTGACGTATAGGGCGCGTAGCCCATGACGTTGGTGAACAGCAGGCTGACTACAGACGAGTTTGACCTTGCAGACCCCAGGCGCGCGGTTAGTGCTAAATCCATGAGCTCTAGTTCAGACAGGCGATCGGCGTACTGAAGTGCCGTGCCGACTAGACTCAGGTTATTCAATGCAGCGGGACCGAAAACTGCCCCTAGGACCTTGGCTGCTTCGCCAGCGTCCCCGTCGAGGTCGAGCGCCAATCCGCGGTCCTGAAAGACCAATCGCTCAACGTTATAGAGCGAGTCCGTCGCGCCGGATGTGTAGTGTCGCACCTCAAGGATATTGGTCCCTGCACTCTCGACTGCATAGTCTGACTGCCGACCCCCAAACACGGCGATGTCTGTGCCGTCTCCGCCCACGACCAAGTCGCTCCCGGCGCCACCCGTGAGGACGTCAGCGCCCGCGTAGCCCCACAGCTGATCGTCTTGACTCGTGCCGACGAGCCGGTCGTTGGTAGCGAAACCATAGAAGCTTTGTGTCGGTGGCAGCAGAAGGGCATCATTCCGCTCAGCTGCCTTTATGAACCAGTCCCAAGTCCCGTCACCGCTCAACTGCGCATAGGCGGAATCACCACTGTTCACGCTTGCTGCAGATAACACACCCACAACGTACGTCTCGCCACTCACCACTGTTGCAAGTGGCCCGCCCGAAGCCCCGGCACCGAGAGCGGTCGGGATGATGAAGACGTCCGAATAGAAGGCAGCTTCGGCACGCACGTCTTCTGCCATCATTCCTGTGGCCGAGAGGGGGTACCCGACTGCCGTCCCGGTAAGGTCTCCCGACCACGGCCAAGTCCCCATCCACCCGGTGGCTTCCCCAATTCGGCTCCTAAAGCCGACTAGGGCGATGTCATTTTCTGCCGCCATGAAGGACCAAAAACCATCCCCGTCAGGGTCAAATGCTATATCGCGGGCATCTACTAGGCCCCAGTCGCTCCACTCCCCGTACGGAAAATCGGCTGGCTGTGGGTCGGCCCCGGGAAAAACACGGATGGAGGTGGCGTACCCACCTTCCCGTACGTTATAGATAATATGCGCCGCTGTCAGTACATCGTTAATGCCAACAATTGCGCCGGAGCCCCGGAAGAGCGCGCCTGACGGAAATTGGGTTTCCATCATGACGACGGTACGCCAGGGAAACTCCATCCGGTTTGTCACTTCGCGCATATTGCTTTCCATTCAGCAGCGAAAATCATATTGGGTCGGCTGCAGGGTGCGATTTCGCATTAGCGACTGCGCCGTTACAGGCCCAACGCTTTTGCTCGGAGCGCCTTATATTCCGATTCAGTTATCACATTTCGGCGTCGGAGTGACTTCAACCTTTCGAGCTGGTCCTCAATACCAGCGCTGCTGGGGGTCGCAGCGTCCGATCCGGGCGCGGGCGCAACGGCCGGCACAGCCGCCTTGGTCACGGACGGGGGTTGAATATTGGGGGAGGCGGGGGCAGCGGCTACCTTAAGCTCGATCTGCTCGTACAGCCAAGCCTCCAGTGCAGCAACTTCGGCTGGATTTTCTGCAGTTGCATCGAACCAGTTCACGTCGCTGACGGCGTTGTTCCCCGACATTATCTTTCCGAGCGTCGCTGCAAGCCTGCGCGCCTGAAGCGCGGCGCTTACCTGAATCTGCGTTTGGCCAGCGGACGTCGGCACCAGAGAGACAACATACCTGTATTGCGTGAGAAGTTTTCCCGCGAATATTCCGCCGCCTTCGGAGGGTCCCATCCGGTAGCCAGTAGTAATCTGGTTGGTCTCTCGTGACGCAATTTCAATGGGAATTTTGTTTTCGTTTATCGCCGCCGTCACCGCTCTCCAAGCCCTCCCCACGTCGATCTCATAGGTCACTTTGGGCTTAAATTCAGCTGAAGCCCGCGGAAAGGGAATGCCAGCCTCTTGGGCGGATATCGCTTGGGCGCCGCACAGTAGAAGAGCCGCAACAAAGAATTTGAGAACGGGCGAAGAGCGAGCAATCACAGGAGCACCTCAGCTTGGCTTGGGGCTGGTCAGCGCAATCTACATTGCTGCTAGATCCTTGATGCCCCTAATAGAGTTCACTGAACGAGGCAAACCGCAACGACTACGCCTGCGGTGAAGACAGGGCGCCGTGGCCACTCTAACGAAGCGAAACTCGACCACATTGCTCTGGGTCAATGGGCGGTCACGGGCGGTCGCGGGCGGGGCTAGGCGGCCAACGGCCTATTTGCTTGCGGAACCCTCACGCTGCTGAAGCGAGCCGCCTAGGTTCCCGAAAGCCCGCTCCGCATCGGAGAGCTGGATGCCAAGCCCGTTGTCTACGATTTCGATGTGAGTCGGGGTGTTGAGTTCGTTGTCAGCAACGTTGATGTGAACAACGTCGGCGTAAGCGTCTAAGGCGTTCCAGATTAGTTCGGCAAGTGCATTGATCGGCTTCGCACGAGCGAGCGAGTTGAGGTGATCCGCTTGCGCCTCAACTTGGATCACCCGGGCGGAAACCGGAAGATCCGGAGCAGCGACTTCGCTCATTCCCCACCTCCGTGGAGTTCTGTCGAAATATACAGGTTGACGTAGCCGGGGGCACCCGGAACGTGCCTCAGATCCCAGGCAGGCGATCGCCGTTCGAAAGGCACTTCGGCGTAACTGCGCGTGCATTGTGGTTACGGAAGCGAGCTCGCAACAACTAGCGACCGCTACTGGCGAGCGGCCAGTTCGCACGAGCCGCAGTGGCCATGACCGCGTGTGCCTGCGTCCGCAGAAAGAGAGGCCTAGTACGTCGCCTCGATAATCGCACTTGTGCGACTGCCAGAGAATCCGCAGAAACCAAACCTCCCGGTGCGGACCACCGCTCGTCCGCTGCTTTTTCGAACGGGCATCGCGGAAGCTCCGGTGAGTGTCTGGGGCACATGTTTTCTGGCTGGGCTCGGAGGCCGCGTCTTTGCCATCACAGCGGCGCACAACGTGGGTGAGAACCACTCTCAATCCGTGATGATTTCTCCCGTTGAGGGGTCGGCTCACTGGCTCCACCTTAGCAATGGGTTTCGCATGACCCCGGAACATGACGACGACCCGACTGAATATGACGTGTTGGCGTACGAGGTGGACTTCCGCAAGGTGCCGACCCACGATGCGAAGCGCGCTCGCATCATTTGGCTCGACCGACCAGGAACCATGGAATGGAAGCATAGGGCACATGTGGCCACGTTCTTCTTATTCGGGTATCCGCTGGAGATCAACGAGGTGGATTTCGACGAGATGCGGATACTCAACTCCCAGGCATTGCTGCCCGGTCGATACCGAGGGATATCCAACATCCAGGCAACGGTGCACGAGTTGGAGGTGCAGAACCCGCTAGATTTCGAGACGTTCTCGGGCTTCAGCGGCTCACCCGTGTTTTCTCTGGAGGAGCGGTTCTGCAGCGAGCCAGCAATGCGGTTTTGCGGGATTGCCATCGCCGGGACGCCCGCCTCAGGGCGCGTCTTCTTTCTTGAAGCGGAAGTAGTAGCTGATCTGTTGCGCGTGTCGATCCAGCGTTTGGAAAAGTTCGGCCTCGAGACCATCGTCAGCTGGGACTCTGCTGGCGAATTGTAGAAATCCGGGTCCGTTTGTAGAAACGCCCCCGGACCCTGATGAGTCGCGGAGGCGCTTGAGGACTGGTGGCCTCGGGCGGAATCGAACCACCGACACGCGGATTTGCAATCCGCTCTCGTCGCTACGCCCCCGCTTCCAGCGTCTGCCCCTGCCCCTTGCCGCGCCCCAGCACTTGCAGCAACTGCGGCAGCGCGGCCTGCAGCGCCGCGCGCAGGGTGTGCGGCGGGTTGATCACGAACATCCCGCTCGCCGTCAGGCCCTGGCCGCGGTCGGCCTCGCCCGGCACGTTGCGCGCTTCGTCCTGCCCGATGGCCAGCGTCGCATGCAGCCAGGACTTGCCGGCCTGGTTGGCCAGGGTCTTCAGGCGGCGGGGCAGGTCGTGCGCCTCGGGCCGCGGGATCACGGGATACCAGACCACGTACGTGCCGGTGACGAAGCGCTTCAAGGCGTCCTGGATGCTCGCGCTCACTTTGGCGTAATCGCTCTTGATTTCATAACTTGGATCGATCAGCACCAGGCCGCGCCGCGACGGGGGCGGCAGGAAGGCCTTCATGCCCTCGAAGCCGTCGGCCCGCGCCACGGCCACCTGCCGCCCGGCCTGCAATTGCGCGATGTTGGCCGCGAGCGCCTTGCTGTCGGTCGGGTGCATCTCGAACAGCTTGAGCTTGTCGCGCGCGTCCTGGCGCAGCAGGCTCTGCACGATGAAGGGCGAGCCGGGGTAGATCTTCAATTGGCCGTCGGGGTTGAAGCCCGCGATCGTCTCCAGGTAGTCCTGCAGCATGGGCACCGGCTCGGCGATCAGCGGCCTGGCCTTGCCCGCCGGCGCCAGCGCGGCGAACAGCTTGACGACGCCGTCGGCCGCCTCGCCCGAGGTGCCCGAGAAATCGCTGTCCAGCCGATAGAGGCCGGCACCGGCATGGGTGTCCACCACCATCAGCGCCGCCTCCTTCTGCGTCAGGTGGCGCACGATGGCGATCAGCATCGCGTGTTTGAGCACGTCGGCATGGCTGCCGGCGTGGAAGGCGTGGCGGTAACTGAACATGCCGGGATGGTACCCGCGCGAACCGCGCTCATTGGGGCGGCCGATATCTTGATCTGAATCACCCCGGCCGCCGCCTCCGCACCTAGATTGAAAGAACGGCCGCAGGCGAGAGAGCCATCCGCGCTTGCTGCCGGATGCGGAGTTCATCATGGACCTTGCCCTCCCGAGCCAACCTGTCCAGGCCCCGGCGGAGCCCGCCGGCGACTCGAGCGATGCCCTCACGCTCTACCTGCGGGACGTGCGGCGCACCCAGCTGTTCAGCCGCGAGGAGGAGCTGGCCACGGCCACGCTCGCACGGGCCGGCGACTTCGCCGCCCGCCAGTCGATGATCGAGCACAACCTGCGCCTCGTGGTCAGCATAGCCAAGCGCTACGTGGGGCGGGGCGTTCCGATGTCGGACCTGATCGAGGAAGGCAACCTGGGCCTGATGCACGCCATCGACAAGTTCGAGCCGGAGCGGGGCTTTCGCTTCACCACCTACGCGACCTGGTGGGTGCGGCAATCGGTGGAACGGGCCGTCATCACCCAGGGCCGGGTGGTGCGCCTGCCGGTGCACGTGGTGCGCGACCTCCACCAGGTGCTGCGCGCCCGCCGCACGCTCGAGCACGATCCGGATCGCGCCGCATCTGGCAGCGGCGGCGAAGCCGACGGCGTGCGTGCCGACGACGTGGCGGCATTGCTGGGCCGTGACGTGCAGGAGGTGGCGGCCCTGCTGGCGCTGGCGGAAACGCCCAAGTCGCTGGACGCCGTGGTCGAGCATTCGGACGACGACCGCACGCTGGGCGACTCCCTGGCCGACGAAGTCAGCCCCGATCCCACGGGTGTGGTCCAGAACCATCAGCTGGAAAAGCTCCTCGGCAGTTGCATGGGTGCGCTCTCCGGCCGCGAACGCGAGATCCTGCAAGGGCGCTTCGGGCTGTACGATCGCGAGCCCGAGACGCTGGAGGTCCTCAGCGACCGGCTGCAACTGACCCGCGAGCGGGTGCGACAGATCCAGAACGAGGCGCTGCACAAGCTCAAGCGCTTCATGTTCCGCGACGGGGTCACGCGGCAGGCGGTGTTGTAGCCAGGCTGGCGCCAAGTCCCTGATTCTTCGTATAATGTCGGGCTCCGCAGCGCCTTGTGGCCCCGCGACGGAGAACCGGCCGGATCCCAGATCCTTCCGGTGACCCCACCTAAGAGGTTCCCGTCCAGAGGAACACCGACCGTGGAAAAGGGCCCGCCAAGCCACTTCTCCGAAAGAGATCTCATGTCTACGTTCAGCGCAAAACCCGCTGACGTGAAGCACGAGTGGTTTGTGATTGACGCCACCGACAAGGTGCTCGGTCGGGTTGCCAGCGAAGCAGCCCTCCGTTTGCGCGGCAAGCACAAGGCCATTTACACGCCTCACGTCGACACCGGCGACTTCATCGTCGTCATCAACGCTTCCAGGCTCCGCGTCACGGGCAACAAGGCCCTCGACAAGGTGTACTACCGCCACTCCGGCTTTCCCGGCGGCATCTACGGCACCAACTTCAAGGACATGCAGGCCAAGCACCCCGGCCGCGCGCTCGAGAAGGCCGTCAAGGGCATGCTGCCCAAGGGTCCGCTCGGCTACGCCATGATCAAGAAGCTCAAGGTGTACGGCGGCGCGGAGCATCCGCACACCGCCCAACAGCCCAAGCCGCTGGAAATCTGAGGAGCCAAACGATGATTGGTGAATGGAACAATGGCACCGGCCGCCGCAAGAGCAGCGTCGCCCGCGTGTTCATGAAAAAAGGCAGCGGCAAGATCACGGTCAACGGCAAGGACATCCAGGAGTTCTTCGGCCGCCAGACCTCGATCATGATCGCCAAGCAGCCCCTGGTGCTGACCAACCATGTCGAGACCTTCGATATCCAGGTCAACGTCCACGGCGGCGGCGAATCCGGCCAGGCCGGCGCCACCCGCCACGGCATCACCCGTGCGCTGATCGACTGGGACGCGACCCTGAAGCCCGCGCTGAGCCAGGCTGGCTTCGTCACCCGCGACGCCCGCGAAGTGGAACGGAAAAAGGTCGGCCTGCACTCCGCACGCCGCCGCAAGCAGTTCAGCAAGCGCTAAGCCGCTTTCGCTCCACCCGCAAAGCCGCCCAGGTTCGCCTCGGCGGCTTTTGCATTGGCGCCGGCACCTTCCGCCGCGGCGCCGCCCAGCTCGACCATGGCAGTTGCGCGGATACCGCAGAGCCGAAGGAGCCATAGCCCCGCCGCCGGGACGCGTGGTACAAAACGTCACGGCCAAGGCGTGCAGTCCGCATCCGCCTGTAAGCGCAGCAACACCAGGAGCGAGCATGTTTGGGAACAGGGCACAGCCCCCGATCAAGAGCCTGATCGCCGAGGGCATCGTCATCGACGGCAACATCAGGTTCACCGAGGGATTGCGGATCGACGGCCGGGTGACCGGCAGCGTCACCGCCGACGGCGACCAGCCCAGCATCCTGGTGGTTTCCGAAGCGGTGACGGTGACGGGTGGCGAGATCCGTGCCGACCACGTCATCATCAACGGCACCGTCAAGGGGCCGGTCCACGCGGCCGAATTGCTGGAACTGCAGCCGCTGGCGCGGATCGAAGGAGACGTCACGTACAAGGCGCTCGAGATGCACCAGGGAGCCATCATTTCCGGGCATCTCCAGCCGGTGGAGGGCGAGGAAAAGCCCGTCCTGAAGCTGGCGGCCAATAACCCTTGAGCCGGAAATCCCGAGCAATTGGCAGTACTATTCATATCCAGAGCACCCTCTCCCCGGAGACCCAGACCATGAGCGCCGTAGCCGAGAACGTCCAGACCGAAATGCCCGCACCGCTGATCTTCACGGACAGCGCGGCCGCGAAGGTGGCGGACCTGATTGCCGAGGAAGGCAACCCCGACCTCAAGCTGCGCGTCTTCGTCCAGGGCGGCGGCTGCTCCGGCTTCCAGTACGGCTTCACGTTCGACGAGATCACCAACGACGACGACACCGTGATGAGCAAGAACGGCGTGTCGCTGCTGATCGACGCGATGAGCTACCAGTACCTGGTCGGCGCCGAGATCGACTACAAGGAAGACCTGCAGGGCGCCCAGTTCGTGATCAAGAACCCCAATGCCGGCACCACCTGCGGTTGCGGCTCCAGCTTCTCGCCTGGCGACCAGCACTAGGCCGGATAGATTCCCCCCAGCACACGGGCGCCTCTGGCGCCCGTGATGCTTTGGAGCGCCAGCGGCTCGCGCCGGACGGCCTTGCGGGCGAGCCAGGCGAACGCGGTTGCTTCCACCTGCAGCGGCGGCAGGCCGAAATCGGCGCTGGACGAAACCTGCGCCGCCGGCAGCAGCGCCTTCAGCCGCTTCATGAGGTGCCCGTTCAGGGCGCCGCCGCCGCAGACGATCAGGCGCGTGAGCGAAGGCTCGTGCCGCAGCACGTCGCGGCTGCAGGCCACGGCCGTGAGCTCGGTCAGCGTGGCCTGCACGTCGGCGAGCGCCGCGTCGGGGAAGCCGCGCAGGTGGTTTTCCACCCACTCGTGGCTGAACAGGTCGCGGCCCGTGCTCTTGGGCGGCGCCTTGCGGAAATAGGGGTCACCCAAAAGCGCGTCCAGCAGGGCCGGCACCACCCGGCCGCCCGCCGCCCACGCGCCGTCGGCGTCATACGCCTGGCCGGTATGGCGCGCGCACCAGCCGTCGATGAGCGCATTGCCGGGGCCGCAGTCGAACCCCAGGATCGTCCCGTCGGCCCGCAACAAGGTGATGTTGGAAATGCCGCCTATGTTCAGGACGCCCACGGTATCCTGCTGGTGGCCGTACAGCGCCTGGTGGAAGAAGGGCGCGAGGGGCGCACCCTGGCCGCCGGCGGCCACGTCGCGGCTGCGGAAGTCGGCGACCACGGCTATGCCGGTGAGCTCCGCCAGCAGCGCCGGCTGGCACAGTTGCAAGGTGTAGCCGGTGCCGTCGAATTCCTGGGGCCGGTGCCGCACCGTCTGGCCGTGGGCGCCGATCGCCCGGATATCGGCTGCCTGTGCTCGGGCCTTCTCGAGCAATTCACGGACGATGGCGGCGTACTGCCGCATCAGTTCGTTGCCGGCCAGTGCCGCGCGGTGCAGCTCGTCGGGGCCGCTGCGGTTCAGCGCCAGCAGTTCGGCGCGCAAGGCCGACGGGAACGGCGCGCAGGCGTGCTCGATGACGAGCGGCGTGTTCGGTGAGAAGTCGACCAGGACGCCGTCGACGCCGTCGAGCGACGTGCCCGACATGAGGCCGATGTAGAAATCAGGCATGCGGCGATGGTAGCGGCACGCCTGGCGCGCGACGCTGCCGGATCAGTCGGCGCTGGCGACGGCGGTGGCCGTTCCGGCGGCTGCGAGCTGCACCTTCATGGCGCGGGCCAGCCGCTCGAAGCCCGGCTTCGCTTCGGCCGACAGCGTCACGGCGTCGTTGCGCCTGGCGATCAGCTGCGGGTTCTTGTGGACGCCGTTGACGCGGAACTCGAAGTGCAGGTGCGGGCCGGTCGCCCAGCCGGTCTGGCCCAGTGCGCCGACGCGCTGGCCCTGCGCGATGGTCTGGCCACGGCGCACGTCGATGCGGCTCAGGTGGGCATACAAGGTCTCGTCGGTGGCGTTGTGCCTCACGATCACCACGTTGCCGAATCCGTTCTGCACGCCGGCGAACTCGACCACGCCGTCGCCGACGCTGCGCACGGGCGTGCCGATCGCACCGCCGTAGTCGGTGCCCAGGTGGGCCTTCCACTGGTGCAGGATCGGGTGGAACCGCATCTTGAAGCTGCTGGTCACGCGCGAGAATTCCATGGGCGAGCTGAGGTAGGAGCTTTCCAGGCTCTTGCCGTCGAGGTCGTAATAGCCACCCTTGCGGCCCGGTTCCTGGAACCACATCGCCTGGTGGGTCTTGCCCTTGTTCACGAACTCCACCGACAGGACCCGGCCCGTGCGCATCGGCTCGCCGTCCGCCTCCAGGGCTTCGTAGACCACGTTGAAGCGGTCGCCGGCGCGCAGCTGCCGCTCGAAATCGATGTCGCTGGAAAAGATGTCGGCGATCTGCACGACGACGGGATCCGGGATGCGGGCCTCGTCGGCGGCCGCGAACAGCGAACTGCGGATCGTGGCGCTGGCCAGCCGGGTGGCCGCTGTCAGGGGCGCGGCCTCGACGCGGGACTGAAAACGGCCATCGCCGACGCGCTCGACCACCAGGCGCTTGAAGGTGCCGTCGTCCTGGGGCGCCCAGCGGGCGGTGAGCTTGCTCAGGGCGTGCTGCTGGGTTGTTTCGATGGTCACGTTGCGGCCGGCGCGGCCCAGCAGCTGCGTGCGGAAGGTTGGTTCGCGGCGCAGGAAGCTGGCGGCGGCGGGGTCGTCGACGCCCAGGCGCGCCAGCAGCGATTCCACGGTGTCGCTGGCACGGGTCGCCTCGGTGCGGAACAGGTTGAAGCTGTGCACGTCGAGGCTTTGCACCTGCTCCTGCACCGGCAGGGGTTGCACCGCTTCCAGCACCTCGCGCACGACGAAGTCGTCCGGCAGCGGTTCGGAAGTGTCCAGCGAGGCGGCCGCGAAACCACCACCGCCGAACAGCAGGGCCGCGATCAGGGCGGTGAGCTTCCTCGGATGCTGCTCGACGGCCTTCGAAACGCGCGACAGGAGTTGTTCGCCGGTGGCGATGAAACCGTTATTCAATGGACCCTTCCTCACAACGGGGAGCTCTTTTGTCCTACGTGGCCGTAGGCGGTTCCCCTGCGTTACATGCGTGAGCCGAAATCGCGGATTTGGCCACAACTAGAATCGGCATCTCCCGCGACGAGCCCGAGTATAGCCACGCCTGTTGCGCGGCTTTCCGAAAAATCCTTATGAATCAAGGCCAAGTTACAAGATATCCGGTAACCGATCGTGTGCGGGAGGCGCTGGCGGTGTCGCGCCGTGGCGCCCAGGAGCTGCTCCCGGAGGAAGAATGGGCGCAGAAACTGGCCAGATCGGAGGCGTTGAAGGTCCCGCTGCGCATCAAGCTGGGTCTCGATCCTACAGCGCCTGACATCCACGTCGGACACACCGTGGTCCTGAACAAGATGAGGCAGTTGCAGGACCTGGGGCACCAGGTCATCTTCCTGATCGGCGACTTCACCTCCATGATCGGCGACCCGTCCGGGCGCAACACCACCCGCCCGCCGCTCACCGCCGAGCAGATCCGGCTCAACGCCGAGACTTATTACAAGCAGGCGAGCCTGGTGCTCGATCCCGCCCGCACCGAGATCCGCTACAACAGCGAATGGAGCGATCCGCTCGGGGCGCGCGGCATGATCCAGCTGGCCGCCCGCTACACCGTGGCCCGGATGATGGAGCGCGACGATTTCAACAAGCGCTTCCGCGAGGGCCAGTCGATCTCCGTCCACGAGTTCCTGTACCCGCTGATGCAGGGTTACGACTCGGTCGCCCTCAAGAGCGACCTGGAGCTGGGCGGCACCGACCAGAAGTTCAACCTGCTGATGGGCCGGCACCTGCAGCAGGAGTACGGCCAGGAGCCGCAATGCATCCTGACGATGCCGCTGCTGGAGGGACTCGACGGCGTCGAGAAGATGTCCAAGAGCAAGAACAACTACATCGGCATCAACGAGGACCCGAACACCATGTTCGCCAAGGTCCTGTCGATCTCGGACGACCTGATGTGGCGCTGGTACCCGCTGCTGAGCTTCCGGACGGAGGCCGAGGTGGCGGCGTTGCGCGCGGAAATCGAGGGCGGCCGCAATCCCAAGGACGCCAAGGTGCTGCTGGCCAGGGAGATCACGGCCCGCTTCCACAGCGCCAGCGCGGCGGACGCCGCCGAGCAGGACTTCGTCAACCGCAGCCGTGGCGGCGTGCCGGACGACATTCCCGAGGTGCAGCTGGGCGGCGCCCCGCTGGGCATCGCCGCCTTGCTGAAGCAGGCCGGGCTCGCGCCTTCCAGCAGCGAGGCCAACCGTCTGGTCGATGGCGGCGGCGTGCGGATCGACTCGGCGACGGTTTCCGACAAGGGCCTCAAGCTGCAGCCGGGCACCTACGTCGTGCAGGTGGGCAAGCGCAAGTTCGCGCGCGTCACGCTCACGGCGTGAGCGCCCACTAGCGCGCAAGCGACTACTTCGCTCCGGCTGCCTCCAACACCCGCACCATGGCCGTGTAGCCGCGCGAGCGCGCCAGCTGCAGCGGCGTGTTGCCTTGCCGGTCCGCCAGTTGCAGGTTGGCGCCGGCATCGACCAGCGCTTTCAGCGTCGCCTGATGGCGTGGCCCGCCGTCGCCGAGCACGATGGACTCGATGACGGCTGTCCAGTGCAGGTTGTTGACGTGGTCGAGGGGCGCGCCGGCGGCGATCAGTTGCCGCACGACACCGTCGTGCCCCAGGTGGGCGGCGGCGATCAGCGCCGTGCCGTCATAGCGGCTGGTGACCTGTTTCGCGCTGGCGCCCAGCGCCAGCAGGACCCGCAGCGTTTCCTCGTCGTCGGCCACCGAGGCGATCGTGACGGCGTCGTAGCGGTCGGCCTCGAGCGCGTCCAGGTTCGCGCCGGCCTTCGCCAGTGCGCGAATCGCGTCGCGCTGGCGCGCGAAGGCAGCCACGTGCAAGGGCGTGCGGCCATGCCCGTCGCGCGCATCGAGCTGCGCCTTGGCAGGGGAGAGCCGGGCGATGGCCGCCGCGTCGCCGCGCCAGGCCGCTGCATGCAGGCCCTTGTAGCCGGCGGCATCGGCCGCGGTCGGCGCGGTCTGGGCCGCGGCGGCGGCCGCCAGCAGCGCCAGGGCGGCGAACGCCGCCGCGCCGCGGCGCGCCTTCATCATCCAGGTGAGGCAGGCAGTCATGGCGTCACTTCAGCTGGTCCTTGACCTTCTCGAGCGCCGCGTTGGCGCACTGTTCGTCCAGCGCACCCGACGGCGCGCCGCCCACGCCGACGGCGCCGATGGTGTCGCTGCCGACCTTGATCGGCACGCCGCCGCCCAGCAGCAGGAAACCGGGCAGGTGCACGAGGTTGGCGCTGGCCGGGTTCTTCTGCGCCGCTTCCATCAGCGCCAGTGTGGTGTTCTTCGCCGACGCCGCGGTCCAGGCTTTCTGCTGGCTGGAGGCCAGCGTGTGCGGGCCGGCATTGTCGGCACGCTGCACGGCGCGCACCACGCCGGCGCGGTCCACCACCGTGGCGGCGACGGCATAGCCCCCCGCGGCGCAGGCCGCGACCGTGGCCGAGGCGATCTGGTTGGCAAGCTCGAGCGACATGGTGCGCTCGGAGCGGATGGACTGTGCGCCGGCGGCGGCGCAGAACAGGGCCAGGGACGCGGAAAGGGCGGTGAGGACGTAGCGCTGGTTCATGGTGGGTTCTCGGCGGCACGGTTCGATCAACCGTGGGAGGACTGTAGAAATCGGCAGCGCCCCCGACCATTCGTGCCGCTACGCGCGCCGCTCCGTAGAACTACGGACCGTCCATCTCGTCGACCAGCGCTGCATACTGCCGGATCAACTGGGCCAGCGATTCGGCGCCGAGCTTGGCGAACAGGTTCGCCCGGTGCGTTTCCACGGTGCGGGGCGAGAGCTCCAGCGCCCGGCCGATGTCCTTGTTGGTCAGGCCGGCGACGATCAGCCCGAGCACCTCGCGTTCGCGCTCCGACAGGTGGGCATAGCGCTCGCGTGCCTCGCGTCCGGCCTCCAGCCTTTCGCGCGACCGCACATGCTGGCGGATGGCGCCTTGCAGGGCTTCCAGCAGGACCTGATCCTCGACCGGCTTCTCCAGGAACTCCGCGGCGCCGGCCTTGAATGCGCGCCGGCACAGGTCGACGGTGCCATGGCCGGTGAGCATGATCACGGGCTGGTCCACTCCTTGGGCAGCGAGGGTCTCCAGCGCCGCGAGTCCGCCGATGCCCGGCATGCGCAGGTCCAGCACGATGGCACCGATCGCCTGCCGGTCGAAGCCGGCCAGGAACGCCTGCGGATCGGCCCAGGGCTGCACCCGCAGCCCGATCGTGGCGATCAGCAAGGCGAGGCTGCTGCGCACGGCCTCGTCGTCGTCGACCAGGTGCACCAGCGGCGACAACGGCTGGTTCATGCCGGCGCCAGCGGCAGGGACAGCCGGAAGCGGGCGCCGCGCGGCTCGCGCCGTTCGGCCGCGAGCGCGCCGCCCATGCCTTGCGCCAGCGTTTCGCACAGGCTCAGGCCCAGGCCCAGCCCATTGGCGCGGGTGCTGAAGAAGGGTTCGAACACGCGCGGCAACGCCTCGGCGGCGATGCCGGCGCCGCTGTCGGTGAGGGTCAGCACCCCCATGTCGGCACGGCGCGCCAGTTCCACGGTGAGTTCGCGCTGTCCCGCCGGCACCTGTTCCAGCGACTGCAGCGCATTGGTGACGAGGTTGTAGATGATCTGTTCCAGCGCCACCGGTTCGGCCATCACGACGGCGGCGGCGTCCGCCTGCAGCCGGGGCGCCAGCTGGCAGCGCTTGAACTCCGGCTCCAGCAGGTACAGCACGTTGCGCATCGCGTCCTGCAGCGGCACGGGCTGCATCTGGCCGGCCACGCCGGGCCGCTCCACGGCTCGGCGCAGCCGCCCGATCACCTCGGTCGCCCGGCGGCTCTGTTGCACCGCCTGCTCGATCGCCGTGCGTGCCGTCGCGAGATCCGGCGGGTCCTGCTGCAGCAGCCGGCTGGCCGCCTGGTTGTTGGCCAGCACCGCCGTGAGCGGCTGGTTCAGTTCATGGGCCATGCCGGCGGCGAGTTCGCCCAGCGCATTGAGCCGGCCGACGCGCCCGAGCCGCACCAGTTCCTCGGCGCGCTGCCGGGCGCCGCGCGCGCGCGACAGGGCCAGCACGGCGGCGGCGGCGAGCGTGACCGCCAGGCACCAGGCGGCCATCCAGACCCACGGCAGCTCGGACCAGCCGACCTGCCGAGCCGCGACCACGTCGAACGGCTGGCTGTCGGTGGCCAGCTGCTTGCGGAAATCGAAGCGCCAGCCGCCGTCGGCTATGCGGCCGGATTGCACCAGGAACTGCTGACCGGCGTATTCGAGCGTCACGCGCACCGGGCTGCGGTCGACGGCCATCGGCCATTCCGCCCAGGGCACGGCCGCCCGCAGGTCCATGTTCAGGGCAAAGCTGGCCGGCTCGGCGGCCAGCACCAGCTGGTAGCGCGAGGCGGCGAGCTCGGCACCGGCCAGCACCGGCAGCCGCCGCGAGCGGGACTGCGCCTCGGCCGCCGCCAGCCGGGGGTTGGACCAGGCCGCGCCCGCCGCTCGGCGCTCGATGCCGAGGATCTGCGGGTACACCGACGCGAGACGCTGCTCGGGCCGCCCGGCGCCGTCCGCGGGCTGCAGCAGCGCCAGCGTCGCCAGCACGGCGTCGTGCTGCACGGCGCGCTGGCTCAGCAGGCGGTGCACGATGCGCGCGTCGGTCTCGAACGCCTCGCGCAGGCGGGCCAGTTCGCCGCGCGCCAGCGCCACGCAGCCGAGCACCGCCAGGGCCAGCCACGCGGCGGCGGCGGCGATGTGGCGAAGACTGGGGCGCGGCATGGCGCGGATTCTTGCACGCAGGGCGCCACGGCGCTTGCAGCACAATCGAGCCATGGGCCTCGCCGTGAAAGAACTGTCTCCGTCGCTGCTGCTGCGGGTCTCGATCGGGGTCGCGCTGCTCACCATCGCACTGAAGACGCTGGCATGGTGGATCACCGGTTCGGTGGGCCTGCTCTCCGACGCGATGGAGTCGCTGGTCAACTTGGCCAGCGCCGTGTTCGCTCTGCTGATGGTGAAGATCGCCCTGCGGCCGGCCGACGAGGACCATCCCTACGGCCATCACAAGGCGGAGTATTTCTCGTCCGCGTTCGAGGGGCTGGCGATCATCGTGGCCGCCGGCGCGATCATCTGGGCCGCCGTGCAGCGCCTGCTGGCGCCGCAGCCGCTGGAGCAGCTCGGTTGGGGCCTGGCGCTGTCGGTGGTCGCCTCCGCGTTCAATGGCGCACTGGCCTGGGCGATGCTGAAATCATCGCGCCATCACCGGTCCATCGCGCTGGAGGGCGACGCCAGGCACCTGCTGACCGACGTGTGGACCTCGGCTGGCGTCGTGGCCGGCGTCGGCCTCGTCGCGCTCACCGGCTGGAACTGGCTCGATCCCGCGGTGGCGATCGGCGTGGCGCTGAACATCCTGCGCGAGGGCGCTTCGCTGGTGTGGAAGTCCTCGCAGGGCCTCATGGACAACGCGGTGGAGCCGGACGTGATGGCCGACATCGAGAAGACGCTGCGCGAGTTCGAGCACCACACGATCCGCTTCGACCATATCTCCACGCGCCGCTCCGGCCAGCGCCGCTTCGTCGACCTGCACATGCACATGCCGGCGAGCTGGACGCTGGGACGGGCGGCCGCGGTGCGCGCCGCCGTTGAGCAGGCGCTCATGAGCGCCGTGCCCGGCCTGCGCGCGACGATCCAGCTGCTGCCCAGCGACGTCGAGGCGCATACCCAGGACCAGGAGGACATGTTGTGATCAGCGTCGTGCAGCGCGTGAGCCAGGCGCGCGTGGCGGTGGACGGCGCGACGGTCAGCGAGATCGGCGCCGGCCTGCTGGTGCTGGTTTGCGCGGAGCGTGGCGACGGGCAGGCGCAGGCCGACAAGCTGCTGGCCAAGATCCTCAAGCTGCGGATCTTCGGCGACGAGAACGGGAAGATGAACCGCAGCGTGCAGGACATCGGCGGCGGGCTGCTGGTGGTCAGCCAGTTCACGCTGGCGGCCGACACCTCGGGCGGGAACCGGCCCAGCTTCACCAATGCGGCGGCGCCCGACGAGGGACGGCGGCTGTACGACTACTTCGTGGCGCAGGCGCGCGCGCTGCATCCGGTGGTGCGGACCGGCGAGTTCGCGGCGCACATGCAGGTGCAGCTGGTGAACGACGGGCCGGTGACGATTCCTCTGCGGGTGAACTGAAGCCGGGAGCGGGAGCGGGAGCGGACAGCCGGACGCAGAAGCCGCGAAGGCTACGCAGAAGCCGCAGAAAAGACAGCATTCAAATCTGAATTCTTTGCGGCTTTTGCGACTCTTTTGCGGCTTCTGCGTTCGGTTGTTGGGTTGTCAGTACGGATTCGCAAACCCCAGCGCCCCCAGCAGCAGGATTTCCGCCGCCTCCATTGCCAGCGCGTCGCGCTCGTTCGTCTCGTGGTCCCAGCCCTGCGCATGCAGCGCGCCGTGCACCAGCAAGTGCGCGTAGTGCGCCTGCAAGGTCTTGCCTTGCTCCTTGGCTTCCCGCTCGACCACCGGCGCGCACAGCACCAGGTCGGCCATCACCACCGGCTCCAGGCCGTAGTCGAACGTCAGCACGTTGGTGGCGTAATCCTTGCCCCGGTACTGCAGGTTCAGCGCCCGCCCTTCTTCCTCGCCGACGACGCGCACCGACAGTTCCGCGGGCCGCGCCAGCGCGAAGGCGATCCAGCGCCGCACGCGCGCGGCCGGCAAGGCGGCCCGATGGGCGGCGGCGCCGGGGAAGCGGGCGAATTGCAGGGACAGCTCCAGCGGCGGCGGGGTGGCCGCGGCCGTGGCTCGCGCGACGCCGGGCCTACTTGGCATTCGGGCTCTTGCGCGCCGCGTCGTAGGCGTCGACGATGCGCGCCACCAGGGGGTGCCGCACCACGTCGGCGCTGGTGAAATGGGTGTGGGCGATGCCCTTCACGCGCCGCAGGATGCGCTCGGCTTCCACCAGTCCCGAGAGGTTGCCCTTGGGCAGGTCGATCTGGCTGATGTCGCCGGTCACCACGGCCTTCGAGCCGAAGCCGATGCGGGTGAGGAACATCTTCATCTGCTCGGGCGTCGTGTTCTGCGCCTCGTCCAGGATCACGAACGCGTTGTTCAGCGTGCGGCCCCGCATGAAAGCCAGCGGCGCGATCTCCAGCGCGTTGCGCTCGAAGGCCTTGGCCACCTTGTCGAACCCCATCAGGTCGTACAAGGCGTCGTACAAGGGCCGCAGGTACGGGTCCACCTTCTGGGTGAGGTCGCCAGGCAGGAAACCGAGCTTTTCGCCGGCCTCGACGGCCGGCCGCGTCAGCACGATCCGCTGGACCTGGCTGCGCTCCAGCGCGTCGACGGCGCAGGCCACCGCCAGGTAGGTCTTGCCGGTGCCGGCCGGACCGATGCCGAAGGTGATGTCGTGGTTGGCGATGTTGTCCAGGTACACGCTCTGGTTGGGCGTGCGCGCCTTCAGGTCGGTGCGCCGCGTGTGCAGCACCTGCGCGCCGGCCTCGTCCTCGCCCAGCCCCGATTCGGCGGCGACCATCAGTTGCACCTTGTCGGGGGCGATCGGCCGTCCGGCCATCTCGTACAGCGCCTGCAGCACCTCCAGCGCCCGCTGCGCCTGGGCCTTGGGGCCCTCGACCCTGAAGTGCTCGTTGCGGTGGCCGATGGTGACCTGCAGCGCCAGCTCGATCGTCCTCAGGTGTTCGTCGGTCGGGCCGCACAGGTGCGCCAGGCGCGTGTTGCTGGCCGAGGGGAAGGTGTGTTTGAGAATCAAGTCGATAATCCCGGGACAACCGATACGGCCCGAGGGGCCGGGGACCCCATGATAGGCAAATTGACGGGAACGCTGGGCGACAAGAACCCGCCGCAGGTGCTGGTGGACTGCAACGGCGTCGGGTACGAGGTCGACGTGCCGATGAGCACTTTCTACAACCTGCCCGGCGTCGGCGAGCGCGTGACGCTGCTGACGCACTTCGTCGTGCGCGAGGACGCGCAGATCCTTTACGGCTTCGCGTCGCCCGGCGAGCGCGACACCTTCCGCCAGCTGATCAAGATCGCCGGGGTCGGCCCGCGCACCGCGCTGTCGGTGCTCTCGGGCATGAGCGTTGGCGACATCGCGCAGGCCATCACCGCGCAGGACTCGGGACGGCTGGTGAAGGTGCCGGGCATCGGCAAGAAGACCGCCGAGCGCCTGCTGCTGGAACTCAAGGGCAAGCTGGGCGCCGACCTCGGCCTGCCGGGTGCCGCGCCCCGCACCGATGAAGGCGCCGACATCGTGCAGGCGCTGGTGGCGCTGGGCTACAGCGACAAGGAAGCGGCGGCCGCGCTCAAATCGCTGCCCAAGGACGTCGGCGTCGCCGAGGGCATCCGGCTCGCCCTGAAGGCGCTGGCCAAGTGAGCGGGCAGCTGTGACCATCACCACCGACGATTTCGAGATCCCGCCGCCGCGCCGCGTCGTTTCCGCGGCGCCGGCCTCGCCGCAGGAAGAGGCGATCGAGAAGGCGCTGCGGCCCAAGCTGCTCGATGAGTACGTCGGCCAGGCGCGCATCCGCGAACAGCTGGAGATCTTCATCGGCGCGGCCCGCAAGCGCGGCGAGGCGCTGGACCACGTGCTGCTGTTCGGGCCCCCGGGCCTGGGCAAGACGACGCTCTCGCACATCATCGCCCACGAGCTCGGCGTGAATCTGCGCCAGACCTCGGGCCCGGTGCTGGAAAAGCCCAAGGACCTGGCCGCGCTGCTGACCGGCCTCGAGAAGAACGACGTGCTGTTCATCGACGAGATCCACCGGTTGTCGCCGGTGGTCGAGGAAATCCTGTACCCGGCGCTGGAGGACTACCAGATCGACATCATGATCGGCGAGGGCCCGGCCGCCCGCTCGATCAAGCTGGAACTGCAGCCGTTCACGCTGGTCGGTGCCACGACGCGCGCCGGCATGCTGACGAACCCGCTGCGGGATCGCTTCGGCATCGTCGCGCGGTTGGAGTTCTACACGGCCGAGGAACTCTCCCGCATCGTGACGCGCAGTGCCGGCCTGCTGAAGGCGCCGATGGACGAGGCCGGCGGCATGGAGATCGCGAAGCGCTCGCGCGGCACGCCACGCATTGCCAACCGGCTGCTGCGCCGGGTGCGCGACTACGCCGACGTCAAGGGCAGCGGGCACATCTCGCAGGAGATCGCGCGGCTGGCGCTGGCGATGCTCGACGTCGACCCGCAGGGCTTCGACGTGATGGACCGCAAGTTGCTCGAAGCGGTGATCCACCGCTTCGACGGCGGCCCGGTCGGCCTGGACAACATCGCGGCCAGCATCGGCGAGGAAGCCGGCACGATCGAGGACGTGATCGAGCCCTACCTGATCCAGCAAGGCTACCTGCAGCGCACGCCGCGCGGGCGCATCGCCACGCTGGCGGCCTTCCGTCACCTGGGCGTGACGCCGCCGCAGGCGAACGGCGGCCTGTTCGAAGGCTAGCCGGTCCGCACCCCATGAAGCACCGCTGGTTCTGGATCATCGCCGCACTCGCCGTGCTGATGGGGCTGGCCTATGTCGCCTTCACCACGCGCGGCGTGCCGGCCGACGTCGTCGAGGTGCAGCCGCGGCCGCTGCTGCGCACGCTGCGGTTCTCCGCGCGCGTGGCGACGTTGTCGCGGGTGGACGTCGGCAGCACCATCACCGGCCGGGTGGCGCAGGTGCTGGTCGACGAAGGCGCGCGGGTGCGGCAGGGGCAGAAGCTGGTGCGGCTGGAATCCGATGAATTGCGCGCGGCCGTGGCGCAAGCCGCGGCCAGCGAGCGCCAGGCGCGGGCTCGGCTTGCCGGCCTGCGCAGCACCGGCCGCTCCGCCAGCCGCGCGGCCCTGGACCAGGCCGAGGCCACCCTGCGGGCCGCCCGGGCCGAGCTGGAGCGGCAACAGCAACTGGTGGCCAAGGGCTTCGTCAGCGAATCGCGCGTCGACGAAGCGCGCCGCGCCGTCGAGGTGGCGCAGGCGCAGCAGGCGAGCGCGCGCGCCCAGGTGCAGGCCGGCGCCGACGGCGGCACCGACGTCGCGCAGGCCCAGGCCCAGCTCGCCCTGGCGCAGGCGGCCACGCAGGCGGCGCGAGTGCGGCTGGCGCAGGCCGACGTGCTGGCGCCTGCGGCTGCGCGGGTGCTGGCGCGGCAGGTGGAGCCGGGCCAGATCGTGCAGCCCGGCAAGGCGCTGCTGAGTCTCGCGCTGGAGGGCCCGACCCAGCTCGTGGCGCCGGTGGACGAGCGTTTCCTCGACCAGTTGCAGGTCGGGCAGCCGGCATTGGTGGTGGCCGATGCATTCCCCGGACAGCCGTTCCCGGCACGCGTGCTTTCCATCGCACCGGCCGTCGATGCGCAGCGCGGCGCCGTCGAGGTGAAGCTGGCGCTGCAGCGCGAGGCGCCCGCGTTCCTGCGCGAGGACATGACGCTGTCGGTCGACGTCGAAACCGGCCGGCGCGAGCGCGCGCTGGTCGTGCCGCTCAGCGCGTTGCGCGCGACTGGGAGCGATGGCGCCGAGAGCGTGCTGGTCCTGGCCGACGGGCGCGCGCAGGAGCGCCGGGTGCGGCTGGGGCTGCGCACCCTCGATGCTGCCGAAGTGACCGAGGGCCTGGCCGCCGGCGACCGCGTGCTGCGCCGGGGCATCCTGGCGCCCGGCGAGAAGGTGCGGCCCGCCGTCGTCCCCTGGGAGCCGGGCCAGGATCGCGCGGGCGGCGGCGCGCGCGACGACATGGGGTCGATGCTTGGCAACCTCGGCCGCTGAGCGTCCGCCGCTCCTTGGCGGCTGGCTCGGTTTCGAGCGCCGCGTCGCGCTCAGGTTCCTGCGCGAAGGCCGCATGCAGACCCTCCTGATCATCGTCGGCGTCGCGGCGGGCGTGGCCGTGATCGCCTACATCACCGCGCTGATCAACGGCCTGCAGGGCAACACCTTGACCAAGACGCTGGGCGCCCAGGCGCACGTCACCGTGCGGGCGCCGGAGGACGTGGTGCTGCCGGCGCGGCCGCCGGCGGCGGACACCAGGGTGATGTCCGAAGTCCAGGCGCGCGAGCAGCGGCCGCGCTCGATCGCGAACTGGCAGGCGCTGGTGCCGCTGCTGGAGCGGCGCGACGGCATCGCGGCGGTCTCGCCGATGGTGTCGGGCAGCGGCCTGGCGCTGCGCGGCGAGGCGACGCAGGCGATCGCGCTGCTGGGCGTGGACCTGGACCGCTACGACCGCATCGTCAGCCTGCGCAGCAAGGTGGTCGCCGGGCAGGCGCGGCTCGCGCCGGGGGACGCGGTCGTCGGCCGCGAGCTCGCCGCCGACCTGGGCGTGCGGCCTGGCGATCGGGTGACGGTGCTCACCGGCAGCATCGCCGAGCCGGTGCGGATCACCGCGCTGGTGGACCTCGGCGTGCGCGACCTGAACCGGCGCACCGTGATCGTGCCGCTGCGCCTGGCGCAGAACCTGCTCGGGCTGCCCGGCGGCGCGACCAGCATCGACCTCACGGTGCACGACGTCTGGACGGCCGACGCACTGGCGCGCGACCTGCAGCGGCAGTTGCCGTACGACGTCGAGTCCTGGCAGCAGGCCAATGCGCAACTGGTATCGGCGCTCAACGCGCAGTCGGTCAGCACGACCCTGATCCGCGCCGTGGTGCTGGTGGTCGTCGTGCTGGGGATCGCCAGCGTGCTGGTGGTGTCGGTGGTGCAGAAGCGGCGCGAGATCGGCATCCTGCGGGCGATGGGCGCCACGCGGTCGCAGATCGTGCGTGTCTTCCTGGTGCAAGGCGCCGTGCTCGGCGCGCTGGGTTCGCTGATCGGCGTCCTGCTGGCGGTCGTCATGATCTGGGTCTTCACCCACTTCGTGCGCGGCTCCGACGGGCTGCCGCTGTTTTCGATCAGCCTGCCGCCCGCCACGGCCTTGCAGGTCGCGCTGCTGGCGACGGTGTCCGGCGTGCTGGCCGCGATTTTCCCGGCCCGGCGCGCCGCACGGATGGACCCGGCCGAGGCGATCCGGCTGTGAGCGCGGCCATGGACGGCAACTCCCGACCGGTGCTGGAACTGAGCGACGTCCACAAGCGCTACAACATCGGATTGCCGAACGAAGCCGAGGTGCTGCACGGCATCAACCTGCGCATCGCACCCGGCGAATTCGTGGCCTTGGTCGGCCCGTCCGGCTCCGGCAAGAGCACGCTGCTCAACATCGTCGGGCTGCTGGAGCGCATGACCTCGGGCAGTTACCGGCTGCAGGGCGAGGAGGTGGGCGGCCTCGACGACGCGGAGCTCACGCGCCGGCGCCGGCAGACTCTGGGGTTCGTCTTCCAGTTCCACCACCTGCTGCCGGCGTTCACGGCGCTGGAGAACGTGACGCTGCCGGCGCTGATGGCGCACGGCCGGGTGAGCGCGCGCGAGCGGCAGCGGGCCTGCGAGCTGCTGGCGGCGGTCGGTCTGGCCGACGCGCTGCACAAGCGGCCGGCGCAGTTGTCGGGCGGCATGCAGCAGCGGGTGGCGATCGCCCGGGCCCTGGTGCAGCAGCCGCCGCTGGTGCTCGCCGACGAGCCGACCGGCAACCTCGACACCGCATCGTCCGACGAGGTGTTCGCGCACCTGCGGCGCATGCACCAGGAGCTGGGCACGTCGTTCGTGATCGTCACGCACGATCCGCGCCTGGCGGCACGGTGCGATCGCGTGGTGGAACTGATCGACGGCACGATCGCCAGCGACACGACGCAGGTCGCCACCCGCTGACCGCCGGATCAGGTCCGCAAGGACAACGACGACTCTGGCCCCGCGGCGGCCGGGATCACGGCCGCGGCCGCCGGCGCGCTCGCCAGCGCATGGCGAGAGATCAGGATCTGCGCCGCGTAATACGTCGCCAGCACCCACAGTTGCGCCAATGGCAGCGGCAGGGCGAACTTGTTGGTGGCGAGCAGCGAGTCGCTGGCCATGAAGAAGACGGCGCCGGCGGCCACGGCGATCGACGCGCGGTCGCGCAGCACGGTCGCACGGCCGATCGCCTGGGCCGCCATCAGCGCGATGACGATCACGTACGCGCCCACCGCCACCTTGAGGACCGGCCCGAGGTGGACGAAGAGGAATGCGTACATCGCGGCGCCGACGGCGAGCGTCGCGAACAGCGCCTGGCGGCTCGGGAACCAGCCCATGCCCTGCCTGAACAGCGCGATGTAGCAGACGTGCGCCGCGAGAAACGCGACCAGTCCCGGGATGAAGAACCCGTCGAACATCAGCAGGCAATCGCCGGCCAGCGACAGCGCCAGCCCCGCGAGCAGCAGCGCCTGCTGGCGCCGGCTGCCGAGGCCTTGTCGGATCTGCGCCGCGACCATGCCCATCACCAGCAGCAGCGCCAGCGGCTTGAACCAGCGATGCCACTCGAGCAGGCCCAGCGCGCTGGTGGCGGTCGCCAGCACGGCCGCTTCCAGCATCAGCAGCTCCAGCTGCGTGATGCGCCCTTGCAGCAGCGCGCCAATGCTCCACAGCACCGCCGTCAGCGCCGCCAGCCAGACGGCCGCCTGCGTCGCCGCCATGCCATCCGCATGCCACAGGAACATGGACACCGCCCCCAGCAGCAGCGTGAAGTGCGCGGCGCCTGTCCATGCCACGGACCGGCGCACCGGAGGGTCGAACCGGCGCACGGCCTGCAGGTCGAACGCCGGCCGCGGAAAGCGCGTCGCCACGTCGGCCGGGCGCCACGCGGGCGGCTTGATCCACACCCGCAGCTTGTCGGACCAGCGCCGGGTGTGCCAGGAATCGCGGGCCAGCGCCCAGTACACCTCGAGGTTGGACCACAGCGGGTCCCAGCTCTTCAAGGGGCTGCGGGTGCCGTAGACGCAGCGCTCGTCTTCCTCCTGGAAGCTGCCGAACAGCCGGTCCCACACGATCAGCACGCCGCCGTAGTTGCGATCCAGGTAGCGGTCGTTGACCGCGTGGTGCACCCGGTGGTTTGACGGCGAGCAGAACCAGCGGTCGAACCAGCCGAGCTTGGGCACATGCTCGGTGTGGACCCAGAACTGGTACAGCAGGTCGACCAGCGCGACGATGCCGAACACCAGCGGCGGCACGCCGGCCAGCGCCATCGGCAGGTAGAAGATCCAGCCGAGCAGCGCCCCGGAACTGGTCTGGCGCAGCGCGGTGGAGAGGTTGTAGTCCTGGCTCTGGTGATGCACGACGTGTGCCGCCCAGAAGATCGCCACCTCGTGGCCGGCGCGGTGCAGCCAGTAGTAGCAGAAGTCGTAGAACAGCAGCGCCAGCAGCCAGCCGTACCAGGTGCTCCAGAAGGCCTTCGCCTCCTCCGGCGGCACCAGCGAAACCTGCGCGTACACGGCGGTGTAGATGCCCACCCGCAGCAGCCGCGTGAACACCTTGGTGATCTCGCTCAGCATGCCCAGGCCGATGCTGTTCACGGCGTCGTTCAGGCGATAGGTGTTGCGGCCGCGCGCGATGCCCCACGCCACTTCCGCCGCGATCAGCAGCAGGAACACGGGCGTGGCGAGGACGATGACCTGGGATGGACTCACGGCCCCATTGTCCGGGCGCTCAGGTGGCAGCGCCCCTGGCGTCAACCCGCACGATCCGTTCCACGCTGCCCGCCTGCAGCCCGCCCGCCACGCCGATCATGTAATCGTGCAGGTTGACCGTCGGATCGCAGTGGCCGGGCACCAGCCACAGCGCATCGCCCAGCAGCGGCAGTTTCGCAGCGCCGGTGGCGCGCAGGATGCCGTGCTCGTCGCCGCCGTTGCAGTACTCCAGGCCGGCGATGCCGTGCACGCGGGGCAGCCCGGAGTCGATGGCGTGGCTCTTGTGGCCGGCGTCGCACACCGCATGCCAGGGCTGCACGCTGATGACCTGGGTCTTGACGAACAGCGCCTGCTCGAAGTTGGGCTGGGCCGGATCGCGTTCGTTGCGGGCGTAGTCGGCGTCCATGAACAGGAACGAGCCGGCCTGCAGTTCGCCGAACACGCCGCTCGCGGCTTCGCACACCATGCTGCCGGTGCCGGCGCCCGTGACGAGTTCCACCGCCACGCCCTGCCGTTCGATGAGCGTGCGCGTGAGCTGAACCTGTTCGACCACGCGGGCGACCGCCGCGCGCCGCTCCTCCGGGCTGCGCAGGTGCTGCGCCAGGCCGTGGTAGGCCTGCAGTCCGGCAAAGCGCAGCGCCGGGTGCTTGCGCACGTCGTGCACCAGCCGCACCGCCGGCTCGCCGGGCGGCACGCCGCAGCGGCCCTGGCCGACGTCGATTTCCACGAAGACGTCGATCACCGCCGGCTTGCCGTGCCTGTGCCGCGCGTCGTTCATCGCCTGCGCCAGCCGGGCCACGCCCTCGGGGCTGTCCACGGCGAGCGCGAGCTGGCCGCCTTCGGCGGCGAGCTCGTGCGCCAGCGCAGCGACGCGCGCCAGCTTGTGCGGCGCGATCACCTCGTTGCTGATGTAGATGTCCGTGACGCCGCCCGCGGCGAGCGCCTCGGCCTCCGCCGTCTTCTGCACGCACACGCCCGCCGCGCCCGCGTGCACCTGCCGCCGGGCGAGCGAAGCGCTCTTGTGCGTCTTGGCATGCGGCCGCCACCGCACGTGGTGCTTGCGCGCGAACTCGGCCATCCGCACCAGGTTGCGCTGCATCGCGTCGAGGTCGATCACCAGGGCCGGCGTGTCGACGGCCCCCACCGGCTGGCCGACCAGCTGGCCGAGCGCTTCAGGTGCGCGAGTTTTCGTCGAGGGCTTCATGGTCCAGGTGCTGGGTGTCGGACCAGCCCACGAGGGTGAAGCCTTCGGGCGTCCACAGCAGGCGGTTGATCGCGCCGTTGGGCAGTTCCCAGGTCCGCGGGGCGTTCACTTCCTGCCGCGTCGCGACGCGGTACAGCGCATCCAGCACGCCGCCGTGTGCCACCACCACGATCTGTTCGCCGCGGTGGCGCGACGCCAGCGCCTGCACCGTGCGAGTGACCCGGTCGCGCAACTGGAGCAGCGACTCGCCGCCTTCCGGCGGCTGCCACTCGGGGATGCGCTTGCGCCAGTCGTGGGCGTGGTCGGGCCAGGTCTCCTCGATCTCGGTGAAGGTCTTGCCTTCGAACAGGCCGAAGCAGCGCTCGCGCAATCCGGGATCCGGCACTACCGGCACGCCGGTGGCCGCGCCTATGGACTGGGCGGTTTCATGCGCCCGTCCCAGGTCGCTGGTGTAGACGGTGGCGACCGCCTCGGCCGCGAGCGCCTCGCCCACCCGCCGCGCCTGCCACCGGCCGGTCTCGTTCAGGCCGACGTCGAGCTGGCCCTGGATGCGTGCGGCGACGTTCCAGGCGGTCTCGCCGTGGCGCACGGCAATGATGCGGGTGGCTTCCATCGGCGGATTGTAGGGACAGCCCGGCGCTTGCGCTGGCCGCGCGGCGGCGCTCAGGAGGCGGCGCGGCCCACCTGGACGTCGACCCGGCGCGGGCCGGGCGGCGGGTTCGGGAAGCCCTGCATGGCAGCCTGGAACATCGCCGGGAACACGGTCTGGTTGTCGAGCCATGGCCCGTCGTTGGACGCGTGGCTTTCGAACACGACGCGGTTGGACGGCAGCTCCCGCACGACGACGGCCACCTCGCGGTGGTACCACGGCGATTCCAGGCCGCCCCACGGACCGCCGAAGCCGAGCCCGAGGCCGCGCCGGTGGTAACCGACGCCCCAGCCGCCGCCCCAGCGCCAGGGGTCGGCCCAGGGCGACAGCGTCGGTTGCAGCCGGCCGGAGACCTGGACCGCGTAGCGGGGAGTGGCGTCGTCGCGCCGCAGGCCGGCGCGGTGCAGCGCGGCGTCGGCCATGGCTTCGAGCTGGGCCTGTCCGGGCTCCTGCTGCGACGGCAGGCGCTCGAAGCGGTAGGTGGGTTGCTGAGGCAGCGCCGCCAGGCTGGAGAACGACCGGACGTTGCTGTCGACGAGGAACGTGCTGGCGCACCCGGCGAGCAACCAGGCGACGCACAGGCCAAGCAGCCCCGACAGCGAGCGATTCATACGACCTCCCCGAGGCTCAGAACTTGATGACTTGCAGATCGGGCAGCCTCGCCTGCGGCGGCAGATCGGGTGGATCGAATGCCCGGTCGCCGTCTTCGCTGGCCACGCCCGTCAGGGTGAGACCCTTGAAGTCGTAGTGTGTTCCATCCGCCAGGTGCGAGGGCACGATGTTTTGCAAAGCCGTGAACATCGTGTCAATGCGTCCCGGGTGCTGCCGTTCCCACTCCCGCAGCATGGCCGCGACCTGCTTGCGCTGCAGGTTCTCCTGGCTGCCGCAGAGCGTGCAGGGAATGATAGGGAACTGCCGGTGCTCCGCCCAGCGCACGAGGTCCTTCTCGGCGACATAGGCCAGCGGCCGGATGACCATGTGGCGGCCGTCGTCGCTGACCAGCTTCGGCGGCATGCCCTTGAGCTTGCCGCCGAAGAACATGTTGAGGAAGAAGGTTTGCAGGATGTCGTCGCGGTGGTGGCCCAGCGCGATCCGGGTCGCGCCCAGCTCGTCCGCCACGCGGTACAGGATGCCGCGGCGCAAGCGCGAGCACAGGCTGCACATGGTTTTGCCGGGTTCGATCTTGTCCTTGACGATGGAATACGTGTCCTGGTTCTCGATGTGGAAGGGCACGCCCACCCGCGTCAGATACTCGGGCAGCACATGTTCCGGGAAGCCGGGCTGTTTCTGGTCGAGGTTGACGGCCACGAGCTCGAAGTCGGCCGGGGCCCGCGCCTTGAGCTTCAGCAGGATGTCCAGCAAGGCGTAGGAGTCCTTGCCGCCGGACAGGCACACCATCACCTTGTCCCCGTGCCCGATCATGTTGTAGTCGCCGATGGCCTGGCCCACCAGGCGGCACAGGCGCTTTTCCAGCTTGTGGGCCTCGCGCTCGAGGCGGTGCTCCCGCTCCAGCGGCAGCGGGCGACTTTCTTCGTTCCAGACGGCGCTCATGGTGCGGATTGTCGCATCGGCCTCCCCCGCGCGGGCCGGACGGCGAAGCCACGTTGGCAGCGCGGCCGGACCCCTGCGCCGGGGGGATCTGGGCTACCATGCCCCGTTCGGTACGTTTCACGCGAGGCACAGGACGCCGGCCGAGAGTCGTCCTGCCCGCAAATTCCCCACAACCTTTCCTGGAGACATATGGCAATCGAGCCGGTGCGGGTATTCCTGGTGGAGGACATGCCACACCTGCGCTCCGTCCTCGAGGATCTCCTGCACAGCGTGGGCAATTTCCGCGTCGTCGGCACCGCGGGCACCGAAGCGGAGGCGAACTTCTGGCTGGAGGAGCACCCCCGGGCCTGGGACCTTCTGATCGCCGATCTCGTCCTCGACCAGGGCACGGGCTTCGGCGTCATCAAGAAGTGCCGGCAGCGGCCCGACTCGCGCAAGGTGGTGGTCCTCAGCGACTACGTCACCCCCGGCATCCACCGCCATTGCCTCGCGCTCGGTGCCGACGCCGCGATCCCGAAGTCCGACATGCCGTCGTTCCTGGATTTCCTGGGCGCGGTCGGCGTCCCCGCGGCGCCGCGACCCGCGCCGTAGCCCGGCTGCGGCTTGCTCCGGCGTTGCTGAACGGTTTCATCCGACACGTAGCGCGCCCGAGCACAGCTATTTTCGTTTCCGGAACCACTCGAACAAGGGGCACCATGATGCCGAACGGGACGGACCGGATCAGCAAGCATCCGATCCAGCAAGCCAGGGAAAAGACCCGCGTGGCCCGGCAGGAGCTCGAACTCGCCGGAGCCGAACTGCAACTGACGACGACGATCCTGGAGCGCGCCTTGCCGCCGCAGCACAAGGTGGGCGACGTGCGCAAGGCCATCGACCAGAACGGCGCGGCCGCCGCCAACGTGGCGGAGGCGAGCGAGGAACTGGCGGAAGTGGAAGCGCTGCTCGCGCAGGAGATCGAGGAGCGTCAGCGGCTGGAACGGGAGATCGCGCAGCGCGGGTAGCAGGCCGTCACCCGAAGTAATCGAGCCCGCCCTGCGCCAGCCCGACGAAATCGATGTTGGCCTTGTTTTCCACCGACTGCGCGACGGCCTGCACCAGATCCTCCTGGCTGTAGGTGCCCTGCTGCAACCATGCGAGGTACTGGCCGGCCGCCGCCGGGCCGCCGTGCAGATTGGCCGACAGCAGCTGCGCCACCGAGGCGTCGTCCGCCCGGGGACCGAGCACGTAATCCAGGCCCACCCGGGCCAGTTCGTGCGCCGTCATGCCGCCTTCGAGCAGCCCGATGCTCACGCCGACGTAAGGGCCATTGCGTACCGCGGCCGCGCCGAGCACCGCGCCGACGAGCTTGGCCGCGGTGCCGGCGCTGTCGCCCAGGTCCAGGGCCATGCGCGCGTCGCTGAACACCAGGCGTTCCACCCCGACCAGGGTGTCGACGCCGCCGTTCTTGTCCTTGACGGAAAAACCGTCCCCGGCGCGGCTGACGACGTACTGGGCGCGCGGGCCCTCGTATTCGGCCGTGTCGTCGCCCGTTCCGCCGTCCAGCCAGTCGTTGCCGGCCTGCCCGAGCAAGGTGTCGTTGCCGGCACCGCCTCGCAGCGTGTCGTTGCCGGCGCCGCCTGCCAGCCGGTTGTCGGCCGCGTTCCCCGTGAGCGTGTCCGCCAGTGCGGTGCCGATGGCATTTTCGATGATCGCGCCCTGCACGATGCCCAGGGTGTCCTTGTGGAACGCCTGCTGGAAGCCGCCCCCGTCGAAGTGACCCTGGGCGCCGATCCCGAAGCCGATCTTGCTGCGCGCGCCAGGCGTCAGATCGATGTCGACGGCGCTCTTGACCCGGCTGGCGTCGACCGTGTCCGTGCCGCCTGCGTCCCACAGCGAGCGGAACGTCCGGAAGCCGGGCGCGGAGACGTCATACACCGTGTCCCCGGCGTTCGTCGCCGCAGCGCCGTACAGCAACTGGAGCGCGGCGACGTCGAAAGGCATCGGCTCGGCAGGGTAGGCAGCCAGGAAGCCCCGTACCGCCCCGGCCATGGTGGCGTAGCTCATCACGGTGTTCGGCATGATGTTCGCACTGGCCGGTATGCCGGAGCCGGCGGTGTCCTCCAGGCCGATGGCGTGCAGCGTCTCGTGCAGGATCACGCTCGGCCGGAAGAAGTCCCACATGCCGCCCGATATCTCCGTCGAGATCCACACGTCGCCGGCGGACGGGTCCGTGCCGGGAAAGAAGGCGATGCCCGCCATGCCGGCGTGACTTTGCACGACGGAGGAGTAGGCATAGCGCACGAGGCCCACCTGATCGTAGGTGTCGGGGACCTCGACGAACTGCACGTTCGCCACCGCCTCGATGGTGTCCAGGATCTGGCGGGTCACCACGCGGTCCGCGTCCGAGAACGGGCGCATCGTGCCCGCGTACGACGAGTTCCAGTCGGCTCCCGAATAGGAGTAGGAAGAGGTCTCGCCGGCGAACGAATAGCTGATGACGGTCTTGCCCGTGTGCGGATCGACGCCGTTCCATTTCTCGCCCGTGAGCAGGGCCGCGATGGTCGACGCCAGGGGCGAGGGCGGTGGCGGTGGTGCTGCCGCGACGAAGAGATAGGCCGAATCAGGGCCAATGGCGAGTCCCGCCGGAACCGTCGTCGCCGCGCCGGCCACGGGCCGCGGGGCGATGCTTGCGTCTTCCATCGTCTGCCTTCCGAGTCAATGTCCTTGACATCGGTCGGGCAGGAGGAAGCGCTATACGTGTTTTGAAGCTGTCGGGATAGGGGTTTGACTTACTGCGAGTGCGCAGACAGCCGCTCGCGCAGCGCCGCCTTCAGCACCTTGCCGTAGTTGTTCTTCGGCAGCGCATCGACGAAGACATAGCGTTTGGGCCGCTTGAAGCGGCCGATGTGGTCCAGGCACACCGCGTCGAGCGCCGCCGGTTCGGGCGGCGCGTGGCCAGCCTGCGGCACGACGAACGCCACCACGACCTCGCCCCATTCGGGATCGGGCGCGCCCACCACCGCGACTTCGGCGACGCCGGGAGCGAGCAGCAGCACTTCCTCCACTTCGCGCGGGTAGATGTTGGAGCCGCCACTGATCAGGACATCCTTGCTGCGGTCCTTCAAGGTCAGGAAACCGTCAGCGTCGAGCGCGCCCATGTCGCCGGTGAAAAGCCACCCGTTGCGGATCGCGGCCGCCGTGGCGGCCTCGTCGCGCCAATAACCGGTCATCACGGTGTCGCCGCGCACCAGCACTTCACCGATTTCCCCCACGGGCAAGGGTCGGCCCTCGGTGTCGGTCACGCGCACTTCCACCGGCGTCTGGGCCACGCCGACCGACGCCAGCCGCTGCGCGTGCCGCGGGTGCGCCGCATCGAGCAGGTGCGAGCGCGCCAGGGCCGTGATCACCATCGGGCTCTCGCCCTGGCCGTAGATCTGGACGAAGCGCGGACCCATCACCTCGATCGCGCGCTCGACATCCGCCGTGTACATCGGCGCCCCGCCGTAGACGATGGTCTTGAAGCCGCCGCAGTCGGCGCCGGTCGCCTGCGCGTGCCCCACGAGGCGGTTGACGATGGTCGGCGCCGCGAACAGGCACAGCCGGCCGACGCCGGCGGCCAGGCCGAAGATCTCCGCCGGATCGAAGGCGCCGGACGCGGGCACGACGTGGCGTGCTCCGGCCATGACGTGCGGGATGGCGTAGAGGCCGGCGCCGTGCGACATCGGGCCGGCATAGAGGATGGCGTCGCGTGGCTCGACCGGGTCGACGTCGACGAAGTACGTGAGGCCCATCGTCATCAGGTTGCGATGGCTCAGCATCACGCCCTTGGGACGGCCGGTGGTGCCGCTGGTGTAGAACAGCCAGGCCAGGTCCTCGCCCGCGCGGGCGACCATCTCGCACGGCGCGGCCGCGAAAAGCGCTTCGTAGCCAGGGCCGGTGGCGTCGATGACGCGCCCCGGCGCGGTGAGGCCGGCGCCGATGTCGGGGGTGACGAAGGCCCAGCTCGCCTGCGCATGGTCCAGGATCCACTGCGCCTCGCGCGGGTGCAGCTTGGCGTTCATCGGCACGACCGCCAGGCCGGCCCACCAGGCGCCGTAGAGCAGCTCCAGGTAGGCGGGATGGTTGCGCATGAAGATGGCGATGCGCTCGCCGGGCGCCAGGCCATGCTGGCGGAAGGCGGCGGCCAGCCTGGCCACCCGGTCGGCCAGCTCGCCGTAGTCGCGCACCTGCCGCTCGCCTTCGAACAGCGCCGGGCGACGCGGGTCGCACAGTGCAACGCGTTGCAGGGACAGCGCGAGGTTCATCCGGCGCTCACCACAGGCCGGCCTCGACCCGGATCGCCACTTCGCAGTCGTCGAAGATCTCGAGCTTGGCGATGCGCACGCGCACGCCGACGACGCCGGGCAGCTGCATCAGGCGCTGCGCCAGCTTGCCGATCAGGCTCTCCAGCAGATTGACGTGCTCGGCGGTGCACTCGTCGATGATGATCTTGCGCACCTTGCGGTAGTCGAGCACGTGCAGGATGTCGTCGTCGCGCGGCTCCAGCGGCTGCGCGCCGAGGTTCAGCTCGGCGTCGACCTGGATCGGCTGGGGCGCGGTCTTCTCGTGGTCGAGGATGCCGAGGTTGGCGTCGAAGCGCAGGCCGGTCAGCTGGAGGATCTGGGTGCCTTTGGACATCGCTGATCGGTGCTCGCTTTCTTGATCGGTTGGGGTCAGAGCACAATTCTGAGCCACCGCGCCTGCCTGAACCACCTCGTCCGAAATCGTGATCTGACCCCAAAGTCACATGACTGAAAAATCGCGATCCTGCTTCATCAGGTGCTGGCCGCCGTCAACCAGCAGCGTCGTTCCGGTGATCGCCTGGTTCTCCAGCGCGAATCGCACGGCATGCGCGACGTCCGCCGGCGTCGAGGAGCGTCCCAGCGGCGCCATGCGATGCAGCTGTTCGAACTTCTCCTGCGTCAGCATGTGGCTGGTCAACGTCAGGCCGGGGGCGACGCCGACCACGCGCACCAGGGGCGCGAGCGCCATCGCAAGCGCCGTATTGGCCGCTTCGAGCGCCGCCTTGGACAAGGTGTAGCTGAGGAAGTCGGGGTTCTGGTTCCACAGCTTCTGGTCGAGCAGGTTCACCACCACGCCGTCGCCGGAGCGCCCCTGCACGTGGCGGTGCAGGGCCTGGGCGAGCACCACCGGCGCGGCGGTGTTGGTCGCCAGGTGGCGCACGAGGCAGTCGTAGCCGAAGCTCTGCGCGTCGTCGTGCTCGAAAACCGATGCGTTGTTGACCACGGCGTGGACGCTGCCGCAACGGGCGGCGACCCGCGGCAGCAGCTCGCGCGCCTGCAGCTCGTCGGCGAGGTCGGCCTGGAACGCCTCGAACCAGAGGCCGGGTGCGAGCCGGCGGCAGTCGGCCACCGTCTCCTCGGCCTGCACCGCCGATCCGCGGTAATGGATGGCCACCTGCCAGCCCGCGGCGGCCAGTGCCAGCGCGACGTCGCGGCCGAGCCGGCGTGCCGATCCGGTGACCAGCGCGGTGCGGGGGCGGGGCGGCTCGCTCATTCGGGGACAATCCGGCGGTGGCGACAGAAGCAAACAGTGTAACGAGGGCCGTGCTGGCCCTGGTCCGGCAGTCGATCGAGCGGTCCGGCGGCTGGCTGCCGTTCGACCGGTTCATGGCGCTCGCGCTGTATGCGCCGGGCCTGGGGTATTACGCCAACGACTCGCGCAAGTTCGGCCAGTTGCCGGCTTCGGGCAGCGACTTCGTCACGGCGCCCGAGATGAGCCCGCTGTTCGGCAAGGCCCTCGCGGTGCAGGTCGCCGAGGCGCTGCGGGCCACCGGTACCGACGAAGTGTGGGAGTTCGGCGCCGGCTCCGGGGCGCTGGCGCTGCAACTGCTGCAGGCGCTCGGGCGCAAGGTGCGCCGCTACACCATCGTCGACCTGTCCGGCAGCCTGCGGGCACGCCAGCAGACGACGCTCGCGGCCTATGCCGGACAGGTGCGCTGGGCCGGCGAGCTGCCGGCGCAAATGCGCGGCGTCGTGGTCGGCAACGAGGTGCTCGACGCGATGCCGGTCAAGCTGCTGGCGCGCGTGAACGGCACGTGGCACGAACGTGGCGTGGCGCTGGCGGGCGAAGATGCGCTGGCGTGGGAGGACCGCGTCACGGACCTGCGCCCGCCGGTGGAGCCCGAGGGAACGCACGACTACGTCACCGAGATTCACCCCCAGGCCGAGGCGTTCATCCGGACGCTGGCCGACCGACTGGTGCAAGGGGCCGCGTTCTTCATCGACTACGGATTCCCCGAGCGCGAGTACTACCACCCGCAGCGCCACATGGGCACCCTGATGTGTCACCGCGGCCACCTGGCCGATGCCGATCCGCTGGCCGACGTGGGCACGAAGGACATCACCGCGCACGTGAACTTCACCGGCGTCGCGGTCGCGGCGCAGGACACCGGCCTGTCGGTGCTGGGTTACACGACGCAGGCGCGGTTTCTGGTCAACTGTGGCCTGGCGGAGATGCTGGCGTCGGCGGACCTGGGCGGGCGCGTCGCCGGCCAGCGCCTCATCGCGGAACACGAGATGGGCGAACTGTTCAAGGTCGTCGCGCTGCACCGCGGCGACTTCTGGGACGCGGTGGGCTTTCGCGAAGGCGACCGCACCCACACGCTCTGATCGGCGCTTAGACTCGGCGGATGATTCGCTGGATCATCGTCATCTTCCTGGCCCTGATGCTCATCAACTGGTTCAGTCCGTTGCTGCAGCGCCTGGGCTTCGGCAAGCTGCCCGGCGATTTCCGCTTCAGGCTGTTCGGCCGCGACTGGTTCATTCCGCTCACCACCACGGTGTTGCTGAGCCTGGCGGCGGGACTGATCTCCAGACTTCTCTGAGGGGCTGCGGCATGGATGCCTGCATCGACATCGGCGGGACCAAGGTGGCGGTGAGCCTCAGCAGCGGCAGCGGGCTGGCGCTGTTCGCCCGGCGCAGCGAACCGACCGCCAGGACCGGCGCCAGCGACGCGCTCGCCCGCCAGATCGTGCGCCTCGTCGAGGAGGCGTGCGCCGAGATCGGCGTCGCGCCGCAGACGGTGCAGCGGGCGGGCGTCTCGTCGGCCGGCCCGTTCGTGATGCGCGACGGGCTGATCGAACTGGCGGCGCCCAACATCTGCGGCGGCATCGCCGGGCCCGAGCGCGGACTGCCGAACGACTGGATCACCGCGCCGCTGGAGGCGCCGCTGCGCGAGCGGTTCGCGAAGGTCCGCATCGAGAACGACTGCGTCGCGGCCCTGGAGGCCGAGCGGCGCTGGGGCGCCTTGCGCGGCTACGACCACTGCGCGTACGTCACCTGGAGCACGGGCATCGGCGTCGGCCTGTGCGTCGACGGGCGGCTCCTGCATGGCAAGAACGGCAATGCCGGCCACGCGGGACACATGTTCGTGTCCGACAACGACGACGCCTTGTGCGGCTGCGGCAACGTCGGCGACGTGGAGGCGCTGGTGGCGGGCAATGCGATCGAGCGGCGCTTCGGCGTGGACGCGGCCACGGTGCTGCAGCGGGCGAGGGCCGGCGACGCTCCGGCGGAGACGGTCGTCGCCGGCCTGTGCCGCGTGATGGGGCGCGCCCTGTACAACCTGACGGCGACGCTCGACCTGCAGCGCATCAGCCTGGGCGGCAGCGTCTTCACCAACAACAGCGAATTCCTGCTGCCGCGCCTGCAGCACGAGGTGTCGTCGCGTTTTCCGGCGCTGACGGCCGGCTGCGAGCTGGTGGCGGCGGGGCTCGGCGAGCGCGTGGGCGACTATGCCGCGCTGGCGCTGCTGGCCAACGGCGCCGATGCGCCGGCCGGACCTAAGGGCTAGTGCACGCGACGGCCTCGACGCGGGCCTGGTGGATCAGCTCGCCGATGCGCGGCCCGGCGATGCCCTGCTCCTGCGCGGAAGCGGCGATCGCGCGTGTGTCGACCGCCTGCGCAGCGGCGAGCGCTTGCAACAGGCGCGGCCGCTGCGGATAGGACGCTTCTTCCAGCCCCAGGCGCCCGCGGGCATCGCATTCGCAGGCCAGCAGGATCGCATCGAAGCGCTGCGGCTTGCGGAACGCGTCGCAGCGCTCCAGCAGGCGCACCGCGGCGGCGGCCGCGAACTCGCCGCTGCGGTGGATGTTGCCGTGCTCGCGCGCCACCACGTCGGCGAGCTCGCGGCATTCCACCGGCACGCGCAGCCGCTCGCACACGCCGCGCAGCAGGCGGGCGCTGCGCTCTTCGTGGCCGATGTGGCGCGGCAGGACGTCCGCCGGCGTCGTGCCCTTGCCCAGGTCGTGGGTCAGGCACGCGAAACGCACCGGCAGCGGCGCCGCCAGGCGGGCGCTCATGTCCAGCACCATCATCAGGTGCAGCCCGGTGTCGATCTCGGGGTGGTACTCGGGGCGCTGCGGCACGCCCCACAGCCTCTCCACCTCGGGCAGCAGGCGCTCGAGCGCGCCGCAGTCGCGCAGCACCTGGAACATGCGCGAAGGCCGCTCCTCCATCAGCCCGCGCGCGAGCTCCTGCCAGACGCGCTCGGGGACCAGGGCGTCGACCTCGCCGGCGGCGACCATTTCGCGCATCAGCGCCAGCGTCTCGGGAGCGAGGCTGAAGCCGGTGAAGCGGGCGGCGAAACGCGCGACGCGCAGGATGCGCACCGGGTCCTCGCGGAAGGCGTCGGTCACGTGCCGCAGGGTGCGCGCCTGCAGGTCGGCGCGGCCGCCGTACGGGTCGATCACCAGCCCGTGTTCGTCCTGCGCCATCGCGTTGATCGTCAGGTCGCGCCGGGCGAGGTCCTGCTCCAGCGTCACGTCGGGCTCGGCGTGGAAGGCGAAGCCGTGGTAGCCGCGCGCGGTCTTGCGCTCGGTGCGGGCGAGGGCGTGTTCCTCGCGCGTTTCCGGGTGCAGGAAGACCGGGAAGTCCTTGCCGACCGGCAGGTAGCCGGCGGCGATCATCTCGTGCGGCGTGGCGCCGACGACGACCCAGTCGCGGTCGTTCACCGGCAGGCCCAGCAGGGCATCGCGCACCGCGCCGCCGACGATGTACGTTCGCATCGGGGCAGTGTAGCGGCGGCGGGACCTTGAAAGCGGGAGCGGACAGCCGGACGGCTTCCGGGTCCGGCTGTCGGCTTTCTCAGCGCGCCCAGTGCGGCGCGAGGCGGTAGCGCTCCTCGAACTCGCGGAAGTCGTGCTCCGCCAGCGCGTCGTCGATCCACGCCTTCACGCCGGGCAGCGCGCGCACGCGCTCCACGTAGTCGCCGATGTGCGGCGGCAGCTCGAACCCGTACGTGCGGAAGCGCATGCACACCGGCGCGAAGAACGCGTCGGCGATGCTGAACGCGCCGAACAGCATCGGCCCGCCATGCTGCTGCAGCAGCTCGGTCCACATCGAGAAGATGCGCTCCACGTCGCTCCTGACGGCCGCGTTGTCGCGCATCGCGAGCGGGCCGACCTGCGGGATCGACGCCTCGATGTTCATCGGGCAGGTGCCGCGCAGCGCGGCGAAGCCCGAATGCATTTCGGCGCAGACGCTGCGGGCGCGGGCCCTGGCCTGCCTGTCCGCCGGCCACAGCTGGCGGTCCGGAAACTGCTCGTTCAGGTATTCGGCGATCGCCAGCGTGTCCCAGACGACCAGCCCGTCGTCGACCAGCACCGGAACCTTGCCGGCGGGTGTGAGGGCGCGCAGCGTCTGCTTGAACGTCGAGTCCGGCTCGAACGAGTCGAAACGCACCCGCCATTCCTCGAACGGGATCCCCGCCTGCTTCATCAGCACCCAGGGGCGCATCGACCAGGACGAGTAGTTCTTGTTGCCGATATGGAGTTTGAGCATGTTGTCTCCTCGTTGTGGCGCGCCCGGCGGCGCCGGGCTGCACAGGCAGCGATCCTAGCCCGGATCCTCGTTGTCCTTCCCGCTGCGGCCGGCCAGCCGCCGCAGCGGGCCCTCCATGGACAGGATCGCCAGCGCCAGCAGCGCGCTGAGCGCCGCGGTCATCTCGCGGCCCAGGCCGGCGGCGACGCCGATCGCGGCCGTGAGCCAGATGCCGGCCGCCGTCGTCAGGCCGCGGACGTGGTCGTCATCCGATTTCAGGATGCTGCCGGCGCAGAGAAACCCCACGCCGGCCACCACGCCCTGGATCACGCGGCTCAGGTCGGCCTCGTCCATGCCCCATTGCTGTGGCACCAGCACGAACAGGGCCGCGCCGAGCGCCACCAGCATGTGGGTGCGCACGCCGGCGGCCTTGCCGTGGCGCTCGCGCTGCAGCCCGAGGATGCCGCCCAGGATGGCAGCCACCAGCAGGCGCACCGCCAGCCGCGTGAACTGCTCGGCGTCGCCGACGTCGGAGAATTCCCTGGCAACGGTTGCAACGACGACATCCCACCAGGCCATGCGCGGACCTCAGGGCAGGTCGGTGTTGATTTCCGGCAGCCGCGCGTCGCGCGGGCCGACGCTGCCGAGCCGCGCCTTGAGCGACTGCGGCTGGCCGGTCAGGATCGCCGCGTACATCGTGGTGTTGGCAAGCACCTTCTTGACGTAGTCGCGCGTCTCGGTGAACGGCACGTTCTCGGCCCAGGCCGCGGCGTCCATCACCGGCCCGTTGCGCCAGGTGCGCGACCGGCCCGGTCCCGCGTTGTAGGCCGCCGCCGCCAGCGGCATCGAGCCGCCGAAGTCGTCCAGCACCAGCTTCAGGTAACCGGTGCCGATGGCGATGTTGGTGTCGCGGTCGTTGAGCTTGTCGGTGGTGAAGTTCGCCATGCCGATCTTGCGCGCCGTCCAGCGCGCCGTTGCCGGCATCACCTGCATCAGCCCGGACGCGCCGACGTGCGACCGGGCGTCGGTGATGAAGCGGCTTTCCTGGCGGATCAGGCCGTAGACGTAGGCCGCATCGAGCCCGATCTCCTGGCTGCGCCGCACCACGGCGTCACGGTGCGGCATCGGAAAGCGCTGCTCCGCGTCGAACGCGGTGGCGGTGCGCTCGCTGGTGTTGATGCAGCGGTCCCATACCTCGCGCTCGCAGGCCAGCTGCGCGGCGGCCAGCAGCTCGCGCTCGCCCATGCCGCCGGGCGTGGCCAGGTTGGTCGAGTAGTTCCACTCGCGCACGCCTTCGGAGCGCAGGCCGATGCCGATCGCGTGCATGGCCCGCGCCAGGCCGGGGTGTTGGCGCGCCGCCTCCTTCTCCTGCGCCGTCGGCGGCTCGGGCCGCGCCGGCACGGTGACCTTGTTCCCCAGCTCCTCCAGCGAGAGCTGCTCGTAGAAGCCGCGCACCGAGGCGATCGACTGCCACAGCTCGCGCGCCTGCGCCAGCCGCTCGTCGCCGCCCTGGGCCTGCAGCGCGCGGCCGCGCCAGTAGACCCACGCCGGCTCGCGGCGTGCTTCCTCGCTCATGGCGTTGATCGCCGCCAGCAGCTGGCGCCACTCGGGGCCGCGGCTGGCGCGCAAGGCGGCGCGCGCCTTCCACGCCAGCATGTCGTCGCTGAGGTCCTGGTCGCGCGTCACCTTGGCATAGAACGCGAGGGCGTCCGCGCCGGTGCCGACGCGCTGCGCGGCCCGCCTGGCGATGGCGCCCCAGACCCAGTTGCGCTCCTCCGGCGAGAGCTGGGGCCCCCACTTGCTCTCCAGCTGCGTGGCTGCGACGTCGAGGTCGGATGCCGCCATGCGCAGCAAGGCGAGCACCACCATCTCCTTGCGCGCGCGGGACGCGGCGAAGACCCGGCTCGCGAGGTAGCGTGCCGGGCTGGCATTCAATTCGGCCAGTTGCGGCAAGGCGTCCGGCGCGGCCAGTTCCACGGCCGCCGCGGCGGCGCGCGGCCGGTTCGCGTCCACTGCCATCCGGGCCTTGATCCAGACGTCCTGCACCGCCTGCCGATGGGGACCCGGCGCCTGGACCAGTTGCGACATGGCGAACGTGCAGCCGTCGTCGGCGTCGCGCTGCGAGAGCCACAGGCGCCGCACTTCCTCCGCCACGCCCGGCGCCGGCGCGCCGCCGCGCAACTGCGTGGCATACAGGCCGTAGCAGCGCACCTCGCGGTCGTCCTTCATCCGGTACTTCGGATATTCGGCGGCGAAGGTGTTCCAGTCGCGGACCTGGCCGAGCAGCAGCAGCCAGTCGTTGCGCAACCGGTCCTCCTGGTAGGTTCCGGCGTAGCGCGTGAGAAATTCCTGGATCTCCGCGCTGGAGGCGGACTCCAGGCGGCTTCTCAGCTCCCAGTACGCGGCCCACGGCTCCAGTACGTGGCCCCGGACCTGCGGCAGCAGTTGCGCCAGCTTGCCCTTGTTGCCCTGCCGGAAGGCCTGCTGCATCTCCAGGATCTGTTCGTCCCCGCCCCGGACCTGCGCCTGCGCGCCGCTGACGAGGAGCGCCAGGATCAGTGTCAGAATCTTTCGCAACATCATTCGGGGCATTATGGACAAGTCACAACAAAAAAAGGCCCTGCGCGCCCAGCTCGTGCAGCGCCGGCTGGCCATGCCCGACCGCCTGCGCCGCTGCGAGATGCTGCAGCGGGTGATGCGCATCTGGCTCGTCAACCGCAGCGACACCGTGATCGGCGCCTACTGGCCGATCAAGGGCGAGTTCGATCCGCTGCCGGCGCTGCACCGCTGGAAGGAAGACGGCGAACTGCTGGAGGAGCCGCAGTTGCGCCGCATCGGCCTGCCGGTGGTGGACAAGCTGCGTGGGACGCTGAAGTTCCACGCATGGTTCCCCGGTTGCCCGATGGAAGAAGACGCTTTCGGGATCCCGAAGCCGAAGGAGACCGAAGTGATCGTGCCGACGCTGCTGTTCGTGCCATGCGTGGGCTACGGGTCGGGCGGCTACCGCCTCGGCTACGGCGGCGGGTTCTACGACCGCACGCTCACCGCGCTCGAGCCGAAGCCGTACACCGTGGGGCTCGGTTTCACGCAGGACTTCGTGATGGACTTCGAGCCGGAGCCGCACGACGTGCCGCTGGACGCCATCCTCAACGACCAGGGCGTGGTCTGGCCGATCCGCTGACATGGCGCCCACGCTCGCTGGCGTTCGCTGCGCCCTGGAGGGGGCTTCAGTCTCCTTGAGGCGGCTCGGCGGAGACTGAGGCCGCCGCTTCGCCGGTGGCGTGCCGCGTCACCTCCGCCTGCGCCAGCAGCCAGGCGCCGAAGGCCTCGATCTCGGGACGCGGCCTGGCTCGCGGGCCCGGTACCAGCCAGTACGCCCAGGGCGAGACGATGCGCAGGCCCGGGAGCACCTCCACCAGTTCGCCGCGCGCCACGTTCTCGGCCACCAGCGGCAGCCGTGCCAGCACGATCCCCTGGCCGCTCAGCGCCGCCTGCACCATCTGGTAGCTGTAGTTGAAATAGAGCCAGCGTTTCGGCTGGAGCGCGGCGAAGCCGTGCTGGTCGAACCAGTGGCGCCAGGTCAGCCATTCCTGCCGCCCCACCAGCGCATCCTCGATCAGCGCGAACCGCAGCAGATCCCGAGCGTCGCGCAGCGGCGCCGCGCTGCGCAGCAGCCAGGGGCTGGCCAGCGGCGTCACTTCCTCGCCGAACAGGCGGGTCGCACCGGGCGGCATGGTGGCGTCCGGTCCGTGGCGCAGCGCCAGGTCCACGTCCGCGACGTCCATGTCCACCGGGGTGTCAGTCGCATCGATGCGGATGTCGATGTCCGGGTGGTCACGCTGGAACTGTTCCATGCGCGGAATGAGCCACAGCGAGGCGAAGGACGCAAAGGTGCTCAGGGCCACGATGCGCCGGCCGGCGGTCTGGCGGACCTGCCGCACGGCGGCATCGATGCGCGGGAGGGCGTGCGTCACCGCGCCCAGCAGCAGGGCGCCGGCGCCGGTCAGTTCCACGGCGCGGGTGTGGCGCAGGAACAGTCGTACCCCGACCTCGTCCTCCAGCGCCTGGATCTGGCGGCTGACCGCCGGCTGCGTCAGCGCCAGTTCCGCGGCGGCGGCGCGGAAGTTCAGGTGCCGTGCCACGGCTTCGAAGGTCCGCAAGGCCCCGGCCGACACCGGCCGGGTTCGCAGGGGAGACGAATTTCGCACGATGATTGATGCCCGTAGAACATCAATAGCCTAACTCGAATTCATTGGACCGCCAACCCCGGCGCGTCCATCATCCAGGACATCATCGGGAGCGAAGCCGTGGCAGACACCAATGTCCAATTCACATCGACAACCTGTCCCCCCGCGGGTCCGTGGCGCCTGGCGCCTGGGCACGCGTGGAGCCTGAAGTCGGCGCGGGCCGGCTTGGTGCGGGTCGTGCGTGGCGGCGTGTGGGCCACCTTCGACGGGCCGCACCCCGGACCCGGCAACGACCGTGGCGACTACGTGCTGGAGGCCGGCGAGATGATCATGCTGCGGCCCGGCGAGCGGCTCGTGCTGGAGGCGGCCAGGAACGGGCAGGAAGCGCAGATCGAATGGCGGCCGGTCGCCGACCCCGCTGGTGCCGTGGCTCTGGAGGCTAGGGCGGCAGACTGCGATGCGTCCGCGGCGGGGCTGGGCCGGGCGATCCGGGCGCTGGCGAGGCGTCTTGCGCAGGTAGCCGGCGCTCACGGGAGGGCGCCCGCATAATCGGGCGGATGCCGGCAGAGAAGTCATTTGAGGAGGCCCGCGGGCCCGGTCACCAACCCCGGCCCGGCGCCATGACCGGCCTGTTCGTGGTGGTCATGGGCGTGGCCGGGTGCGGCAAGTCGGCGGTGGGGCAGCGGATCGCCCGGTCCACCGGCCTGCCGCTGGTCGAAGGCGACGAATTCCACCCGCCGGCCAACATCGAGAAGATGAGGCGCGGCATCGCCTTGCAGGACGAGGACCGCGCCGGCTGGCTCGACCGGCTGGGCCAGGAACTGCAGGCCCGCCCCGGCGGCGCCGTGCTGACCTGCTCGGCGCTCAAGCGTTCGTATCGCGACCGGCTGCGGGGCTTCGTGCGGTCGCTGCGCTTCGTCCACCTGGCGCTCACGCAGGAACAGGCGCTGCAGCGGGTGGCGGCGCGCGACGGCCACTTCTATCCGCCCAGCCTGGTCGCCAGCCAGTTCGAGGCGCTGGAGCACCCGTCCGGCGAGGCGGGTGTGCTGTCGGTGGATGCCAGCCTGCCGCTGGACGAAGTGGCCGCGCGCGCCGTGGCCTGGCTGGCGCAGGCCGCCTGACCGGCGGCGCCTTGAGTACCATGCGTGTGCCCCGCCGGGGCGCAACGGGAGTGGCATATGTCCAAGGCATTCGCGAGCCAGGCCGACCTGGCCGACAAGAAGATCACCTTCGAGCAGCTGAGTCCGCATTGCTGGGCCTATACCGCCGAGGGCGACCCGAATTCGGGCGTGATCGTCGGCGACCGGTTCATCATGGTCAGCGATGCCACGGCGACGCCGGCGATGGCCCGCGACCTCATCGCGCGCATCCGCACCGTCAGCGACAAGCCGATCAAGTACGTGTTGCTCACGCACTACCACGCGGTGCGGGTGCTCGGCGCCAGCGCATATGCCGCCGAAGGGGCGACCGAGATCATCGCCAGCCAGGGCACGTACGAGCTCATTGCCGAGCGCGGCAAGGAAGACATGCAGTCGGAGATGGAGCGCTTCCCGCGCCTGTTCCGCAACGCCGAATCGGTGCCCGGCCTCACCTGGCCGACGCTGGTGATCGGCGGCGGCGACCCGACCAAGGGTGAGGTGCCGGGCCGGCTGACGCTGGACCTGGGCGGCGTGCAGGTCCAGGTGTGGCATCCGGGGCCGGGCCATACGCGCGGCGACACGATTGCCTGGGTCGGCGCGGAGCAGGTGCTCTTTTCGGGCGACCTGGTGGAATACAACGCCGGCGTGTACACCGGCGATGCCCATCTCGAGGAATGGCCCGCGACGCTCGAGGCGCTGCGCGCGCTGGGCGCGCAGGCGCTGGTGCCGGGGCGCGGCCCCGCCATGCGCGGCTCGGCGAAGGTGAACGAGGCGCTGGATTACACGAAGCGCTGGGTGGAGACGCTGTACCGCTGCGCGCGGGAAGCGGCCGCGGCGGACATGGACCTGAAGGCGGCGATGGCGCACACGCGCAAGGCCATGGACCCGATCTTCGGCCAGGTGTTCATCTACGAGCACTGCCTGCCGTTCGACGTGAGCCGGGCCTACGACGAGGCGCGCGGCATCAAGAACCCGCGGATCTGGACCGCCGAGCGGGACAAGGAGATGTGGGCCTCCTTGCAGGCTTGAAATCGGACATCCGCACGTACGGGCGCACGGGAAAGCGCAGGTCCCTCGACATTTCATCTGGCGTTCTTCTGCGTAGGCGCACGACTACATCTCCGGCGGGCCACGGACGACAAAACGGCTGTGCTCCCACTCCTAAGCTGCCCCTCTCGCCGACCCGTGAACAGGAGCCAGCCATGCCTTCCGACAAGACGCCACGCATCCTCCAGCAGCAACCCGAGCGCGACTCCGACCTCGAACAGCAGCAGTCGGGCTCGAGCGACTTGCAGCGCAAGCCCGGCGCCGAGTCCGGCCAGCAGGACATGGGGGAAGGCAGTTACGAGGCGACGCGCGACTACCAGAAGAACATCAAGGACTACCTGAAGAAGGCCGACGTCGACGCCGACGCCGAGAAGGCCAAGCCGCGTTCCGACCAGGAAGCGCGCGACATGGAGTCCGCCGAGCGCGAAGGCAAGTCGCACTCGAAGGGCGAGCGCTGATCAGCGGGGGCGCGGTTCCTCCAGACGCAGCGCCGCCCACAAGGCCACCAGGGCCAGCAGCCCCAGAGTCGCGGCCAGCCCGCCGACGCCGGCGAAATCGAGCGCCGTCCCGCTGGCCAGCGGACCGACGGTGCCCCCGGCGGTGTACCCGGTGATCATGGCTGCCGCGCCGCCCGCCGTGGCGCGGCCGTCGAACTGGTGCGCCACCTGCACCATGGTGAGCGTGTAGAGCGCTCCTCCGACCCCGCCCCACACCACGCCCGCCGCCCACAACAGCCATGGCGCGACGCCAGCGAAGGCCACTGCCACGCTGGCGGCGAACAGCAGCAGGGCGGCCGCGGCGAAGACGTTGGCGGGCCGGAAGTGGTCGGCCGCGTAGCCCGCGGGGTACTGGCAGGCGAAGCTGCCGACGCCGATCGCGCCGGCGACGGTGGCGGCGGCACCCAGCCCCAGTCCGGTGGCGGAGGCGTACGCGGCGCTGACCGACGAAAGTCCCGCTTCGAACACCCCGCCGATCAACGCGATCGCCGCCAGCAGCGGTGCCGCGCGCAGCGCATGCCAGGTGCCGGCGGCCGGGTGGGGCGCCGGCTCGGTCGTCGCATGCCGCGGCACGGCGACGGCAATGGCGCAGCAGATGGCCACCAGCACCACGGCGGCCCACAGCACGGGCCGGGCGCTCCAGCCGAGCAGCGCCGGCACGAACGGGCCGAGCGCCAGCGCCGCGCCAAGTCCCGTCTGGTACAGCCCCATCACGCGCCCGCGGCGCTCCGGCGGCGCTTCGCGGGCGAGCAGTGCTTCGGTGGCGTTCCAGAGGGCTGCGGCGCCGATCCCACCCGACACGGCCGCGATCGACCAGACGGCCAACCCGTCGCCCAGCGCGTACCCAAGGATCGCCGCCAGTTGCAGCACGCAGCCCCAGCGGTAGGCGCGCACGATGCCCCAGCGGGCGAGCACGCGCGGCACCACCGGAATCAGCAGGGCCACCATCAGGAACGGAATCATCGCGAAGGCACCGACCGTCGTCGTGCCGTGTCCCGCCTGCTGAAGGATGATGGCCAGCACCGGCGCGGCGATGGCAAAGGCCAGCACGATCAGGCTGGTGGCGAAGGCCAGCCGCCAGACGACGGACATGGCCGTCATCGGCCGGTTGCCAGTTCCCGCAGGTCGCGCTGCCAGGCACGCAGCCGGCGCACCGCGGCTTCGCGCTGCGCCAAGGTGGTGCTGTTGTGCAGGATCGCGAAATGTCGGCAGCCCTCGGTCACCAGCGCATCCTGGTAGGCACGCGCCGCCGCGCCGGGCGGCGTCAGGGCGCGCTCGACATAGCCGCGCAGCATCACTCGCGCCTCGTCGAAGGCCACGCGCTCGCGCACGATGCGTCCGACCGTCTGCAGCGCATCCTGCTGGCGCCGCTGGCGTTCGGTGAGGATGCGCTTCGGATCGAAGATCGAGCGATCGACGTCGCGCCGCAGTTCCTGGCGCTGCGGCTCGTCCAGGCGGCCGTAGATCATCTCGGCGCGGTCGAGGAACTGGCGGTAGCGCTTTTCCTTCTGCTCGGCGGGACCGAGCCGGACCCACTCGCTGGTGTAGTCGGCGTTGTTCTTCTCGTACTTGTGCTGGAGGTGCAGCAACTGGTCGGGCTCGAGCCCTGTTGCCAGCGGCACGGCGGCCGTTTCGGCTTGCCGGGCGACGGCGAGCAGGCGTTCGCGGAACTCGGTCATGAAGCCGCACGCCTGCTCCGGCGTCACGTCGCGCGGCACCAGCTGCTCCATGCGCTGCAGCATCTGCTCGAAGCGTGGCAGTTCCTCGGAGCGATGCCACTGATGCAGCCGCACCAGGTCCTCGCGCACACGGCTGGCCTGCTGCGGGGTGAAGTCCAGGTAACTGTCGAGCCACCAGTACGCGACGTCGCCCAGCGTGTTGTAGCCCAAACGGACTGCGCTGCAGGCGGCGAGCCCCGCGGCCACAGTCAGCAGCACCATAATCCGGGCAAGCCTCAACGCAGGCGCCCTCCAGCAAGAAGGAAGTTGCATGTCAGCAATCGATGTGGTCGTCATGGCAGCGGGCAAGGGAACGCGCATGAAGAGCCGCCTGCCCAAAGTGTTGCATTCTTTGGCCGGCCGTGCGTTGCTGCGGCACGTGATGGACACGGTCCACAGCCTTGCCGCCCGGCGCGTGGTGGTGATCACCGGCAACGGCGCTGCCGACGTCGAGGCGGCGGTGAGCGGTTGGGCGCAGGCCGGTGGGGCCGAGCCGCCGCGCTTCGCGCGCCAGGAGCCGCAACTGGGCACCGGTCACGCGGTGCAGCAGGCGCTGCCGCTGCTGCCCGACGACGGCACCACGCTGATCCTCAACGGCGACGTGCCGCTGATCGAGGCCGCCACCTTGCGCCGCTTGCTGGAGCAGGGCGACGCCGAGCAACTCGCATTGCTGAGCGTGGAGATGGTGGATCCCAGCGGTTACGGCCGCATCATCCGCCAAGGCGGGTCGGTGCGCGCGATCGTCGAGCAGAAGGACGCCAGCGAGGAACAGCGCCGCATCCGCGAGGTGTACACCGGCTTCATGGCGGTACCCAATGCGATGCTCAAGCGCTGGCTGTCGCGCCTCACCAACGACAACGCGCAGGGCGAGTACTACCTGACGGACATCGTGCAACTGGCCGTGAAGGACGGCGTCAAGGTGGTGGCGGTCCAGGCCGCGGATCCGCTGCAGGTCGAAGGCGTCAACAGCCCGCTGCAACTGGCGCAGCTCGAACGCGCCTTCCAGCTGCGTCAGGCGCGGCGCCTCATGGAACAAGGCGTGCGGCTGGCCGACCCGGCGCGGTTCGACGTGCGCGGCCAGCTCGACTGTGGGCAGGACGTGGACATCGACGTCAATTGCGTCTTCGAGGGCAACGTGTCACTGGGCGACGGGGTGCGCATCGGCGCCAACTGCGTGATCGCGAATGCCGCCATCGCCGCCGGCGCCGTGATCCACCCGTTCACCCACATCGACGGCGAACGCGGCGGCGTCAAGGTCGGGGAGGGCGCCCTGGTCGGGCCGTTCGCCCGCCTGCGGCCCGGCGCCGACCTGGGCCCGGACGTGCACGTCGGCAACTTCGTCGAGATCAAGAACTCGTCGCTGGCGCGTGGCGCCAAGGCCAATCACCTGGCCTACCTGGGCGACGCCGTGGTCGGCGAGCGCGTGAACTACGGCGCCGGCTCGATCACGGCCAATTACGACGGCGCCAACAAGCATCGCACCGTGATCGAGGACGACGTGCACATCGGCAGCAACTGCGTGCTGGTGGCGCCGGTGAAGATCGGGCGCGGCGCGACGGTGGGCGGCGGCTCGACGATCACCAAGGACGCGGCGCCGGGCACGCTGGCGGTGGCGCGCGGCCGGCAGGTGGCGATCGAGGGGTGGCAGCGGCCGAAGAAGGCGCCCAAAGGCTAGGCCGGGCCCAGCGAAACCCGCGGGTCGAACTTCGCGCGCCGCACCGCAAAGAAGGTCTTGACGTTGCGCACGTTCGCGTCGCTCGTGAACAGCCGCTGGGTGAGCGCCAGGTAGTCGGGCATGTCGCGGGTCTGCACGATCAGGATGAAGTCCGGGCCGGGTGAGACGCGGTAGCACTGCTGCACCGCGCCGTCGCGCACGACCCGCTCCTCGAAGGCGCGCTGGAACTCCTCTCCCTGGCGGTCCAGCGTGATCTCCACCACCGCCTGCAACCCGTGGCCAAGCTCGGGCGCGAGCCGGTTCCAGTCCAGGATCGCCACCTGCCGCTCGATCAGCCCGGCGTCCCGCAGTCTCTTCACGCGCCGCAGACAGGTGGGCGGCGACACGTGGACACGCTCGGCCAACTCCTGGTTGTTCAGCGAGGCATCGGTCTGGAGCTGGTCCAAAAGAGCCATGTCCACCTGGTCGAGAGTAATCATTGCTTCCGGCGTCATCCAATCCGTGAAAGTATATTCCGAGAAGCGTCATTGGTGAAATAGTCATTCATCTAGCGCAGAAAATAGAAGACATATTTCAATCGCAAGATCCTACAGTCCCTCCCTTCCATAGGGAGGTCTTCCATGTGTGGCATTGTCGGCGCCGTTTCCACGCGCGATATCGTTCCGATCCTGGTGCAGGGCCTGCAGCGGCTGGAATACCGAGGCTATGACTCCTGCGGTGTCGCGGTCTACTCGGACGGCCTCAAGCGCGCACGCAGCACCGACCGGGTGGCCAAGCTGCTGGAGCAGGTGCAGCAGGAGAGCGTGACGGGCACGACCGGTATCGCCCACACCCGCTGGGCGACCCATGGCGCGCCGGCCGTCCACAACGCGCACCCGCACTTCAGCCATGGCCCCGGCAAGGACGCCGGCGGCAAGGCGGGCCGGATCGCCATCGTGCACAACGGCATCATCGAGAACCACGAGGAGTTGCGCGCGGCCCTGCAGCGCAAGGGCTACCACTTCGCCAGCCAGACCGACACCGAGGTCATCTGCCACCTGATCGACAGCGTCTACGACGGCGACCTGTTCGAGGCGGTGAAGGAGGCCAGCTCGCAGTTGCACGGCGCGTACGCCATCGCGGCGTTCTGCAAGGACGAGCCGCACCGCGTGGTGGGCGCGCGCGCCGGCTCGCCGCTGATCCTGGGCGTGGGCAAGGAAGGCGGCGAGAACTTCCTGGCCAGCGACGCCATGGCGCTGGCCGGCGTGACCGACCAGATCGTGTACCTCGAGGAAGGCGACCTCGTCGACCTGCAACTGGGGCGCTACTGGATCGTCGACAGGTCGCACAAGCCGGCGGAGCGCCAGGTGCGCACGGTGCAGGCGCACAGCGGCGCGGCCGAACTGGGTCCGTACCGCCACTACATGCAGAAGGAAATCTTCGAGCAGCCGCGCGCGGTGGCCGACACGCTGGAAGGCGTGCAAGGCATCACGCCGGAGCTGTTCGGCGACGGGGCGCACCGCGTCTTCAAGGAAGTCGACTCGGTCCTGATCCTGGCGTGCGGCACCAGTTACTACAGCGGCTGCACCGCGAAGTACTGGCTGGAGAGCATCGCGAAGATTCCGACCCAGGTGGAGATCGCCAGCGAGTACCGCTACCGCGACACCGTGCCGCACCCGGGCACGCTGGTCGTCACCATCAGCCAGTCCGGCGAGACGGCCGACACGCTGGCCGCGCTGCGCCACGCGCAGAGCCTGGGAATGAACAAGACGCTGACGGTGTGCAACGTCGCGACGTCGGCGATGGTTCGCGAATGCAAGCTGGCCTACATCACGCGTGCCGGCGTCGAGATCGGCGTGGCATCGACCAAGGCATTCACGACCCAGCTTGCCGGGCTGTTCCTGCTGACGCTGGCACTCGCGCAGGTGAAAGGCCGTCTGAGCGAGGAGCAGGAAGCGGCCCACCTGAAGGCCATGCGCCACCTGCCGGCCGCGCTGGCGGCGGTGCTGGCGCTGGAGCCGCAGGTGATCAGCTGGGCCGAGGACTTCGCCAACAAGGAGCATGCACTGTTCCTCGGACGCGGCCTGCATTACCCGATCGCCCTGGAAGGCGCGCTGAAGCTCAAGGAGATCACCTACATCCACGCCGAGGCCTACGCGGCGGGCGAGCTCAAGCACGGCCCGCTCGCGCTGGTGACGGACGAGATGCCGGTGGTCACTGTTGCGCCGAACGACGCGTTGCTGGAAAAGTTGAAGAGCAACATGCAGGAAGTCCGCGCCCGCGGCGGCGTGCTCTACGTGCTCGCCGACGCCGACTCGCGCATCGAGAGCAGCGACGGCATTCACGTGATCCGGATGCCGGAGCACTACGGGCCGCTCAGCCCGCTGCTGCACGTGGTGCCACTGCAGTTGCTGGCCTATCACACCGCCTGCGCCCGGGGCACGGATGTAGACAAACCGCGCAACCTTGCAAAGAGCGTGACCGTCGAATGACGGGCACGGCCGGCGCGCAGCGTACGGCGTACGATGGTGCTGCAGGCGCGGATTCCGGGAGTCTTCGTCGGCAGCAGCAGAGTTTGTGCGAGGGCCAAGGCACCGTACAAGTCTATGGTCTGACGTTTCATGCGCGAGTCACCGCCACCGCCGGCCCTGATTGCCGACGTGATCGCCGGCGACGGCATTTCGTGGTCGCGCCTGGTCACGGCCGTCGTGCTCCTCGCCCTGTCGCTGGCCATCGGGCACCGGACTGCGCGTGATCCGCCGCAGCCCAAGGCGGTACCACAGCCGGTACGCGAACAGATCGTGGCAGCCGTCGAGCTCCCGCCGCTCCCTCCGGCCGCCGGAGCCAAGCTTGCGCCATCCTCGAGCGATTGGCCGGCGGCGAGCCCTGCACAGCTGAATGCAGCCGGACACGCCGAGCCGGTTCGCGCCGGTCCGCGGGGTCAGATGAGTCCTGCTGCGGATGGCCGCCCGGCGAGCCACGTCGTGCGGCCGCCGCGGCACCATGCGACGCGCACCGGAAGCGAACTGCGGGCGAGCCGACGAACGGTTCGAACCCGAGCGCAGGTCCGCGCCGAATACCTGCGCAACCGCGAGGTCGTCGCGGCGCTCACCGGGGAAGACAGTGGCTCGGCTTACCTGACGCGAGTGGCTGCCCGCCAGCGCGCGGCACGACCCGAGGGCGCGGGTCGCCCAAGAGGATGATGGTGCTGCCGCCGCACGGCCGCCGGCGGCTTGCGGCCGCAGCGCGGCGGCGAGATCTCGCTCAGGACTTCTTGGCCGGAGCGGCGGCGGGGGCGGTGGCCTGGCGCGCGTCGGCCTTGGCCTTGTCGTAGGCGACCTTCGCATCCTTCTTGCAGGCCGCCATTTCCTTGCCCTTCTGGTCTTCGCACTTCTCCTTGGCGACCTCGTACTCGCCCTCGGCCTTCATCATCCGCACCTTCTCGTCGGCCTTGGCACCGGGCTTGTTCTGCGCGTCGAGTTCGGCCTTGGCGATCTTTTCCTTGGCCTTCGCCTCGGCCTGGCAGACGTCCTTGGCGTTTTCCTTCATCGACTCGCACGCCTTCTTGTCGGCCTTGGCCTGCTCTTCGATCTTGTCCTTGGCCGACTTGTAGGCGGCCTTGTCCATGCCGTCCGCGGCGAACGCGCTGCCGGCGAAAGCGGCGGCCAGGGTGAGCGTGAAGGCGGTGAGGTGCTTGTGCATGACGGTTTCCTTTTACGTGAATGGATGAACCCTCTATCAATGGATGACGCACGCCCGCGGGCTGTCGGCGCGAGGCGAGTCCTGGTGTGGGAAAGCGACTACAGCTTCACCTCCAGCGTTGGCGACAATGTCCGTCTCCTGCAACGCCCGTGGACCCGACGATGACCGCACTCGCCACCCGCCTGACCCGCAACCTCGACCTGCGCCACCCGATCGTCTCGGCCCCGATGGCGTTCGCCGGCGGCGGCGCCCTCGCGGCGGCCGTGAGCCGCGCCGGCGGCCTCGGGCTGATCGGCGGCGGCTACGGCGACCCGGCCTGGCTCGAGCAGCAGTTCGCCGCGGCGGATGGCGCGCGGGTGGGCGTGGGTTTCATCACCTGGTCACTGCGCAAGTCGCCGTCGCTGCTGACCGACGTGCTGAAGCACCGCCCGGCCGCGGTGATGCTGTCGTTCGGCGACCCGCGGCCGTTCGCCGACGAAATCCGCGGCGCCGGCGCGACGCTGATCTGCCAGTGCCAGGACATGGCCCACGTGATGGATGCCGTCGAGGTCGGCGCGGACGTCGTCGTCGCGCAGGGCGCGGAGGCGGGCGGGCACGGTGCCTTGCGCGGCACGCTGGCCTTCGTGCCGGAGGCGGCCGACCACCTCGCCCAGCACGCGCCGCGCACGCTGCTGCTGGCCGCCGGCGGCATCGGCGACGGCCGCGCCCTCGCGGCCGCCCTGATGCTCGGCGCCGACGGCGTGCTGGTGGGAACGCGGTTGTGGGCGTCGGCCGAGGCGCTGGTGAAGGAGCGCCACCATCGCGCCATCGTCGAGACCGACGGCGACGGGACGCTGCGCACGCGCGTCCCCGACATCGCCCGGCAGATTCCGTGGCCGCGCGGCTTCACCGCGCGCGTCCGCCGCAACGCGTTCACCGACCGATGGCACGGCCGCGAGGACGCGCTGGAGGCGGCGGTCGCCGAGGAAGGCCCGCGCTATCGGCAGGCGTTCGAGGCCGGCGACCCCGACCACACCGCCGTCTGGTTCGGCGAGGCGGCGGGAGTGATCCACTCGATCGAGCCGGCGGGGACGATCGTCGAGCGCATGGCGGCCGAGGCCGCGGCGCGGCTGCGAAGCCACGGCGGCGCGACGCTGTCGTAGCAGCGGCGGACCGGTCAGCGAACCTCGCTGGGGCGTGCCGCGAGCGCCTCGATGTCGCGTTTGGCGTCTTCGATCGCGTCGGCCTCGAGCTTGCGGCTCCCCCACTTCGGCTTGCCCACGTAATCGGAGAGCGCCGTCACGCGCCTGATCACCTTTCCGTTCAGGCGGATGACGTAGCTGCCATGGCGATCAGCCTCGATTTCGAATTCCGTTCCCGGGTGGGCCTGCGGCGTGTACGTCAATCTCATGCGCCCGATTCTCGCCAGACGGGCGGCGGGCGGGGCGGCTGACATCACCTGTTACTCATCGCGGCCGGGCCGCCGCACGGATGCGCTGCGGCCCGGCGCGGCCCCCGGTGGCACTCAGTAGCGCAGCGCGTCGTACGGGTAGCGGTCCACCGAGTTGGCGTGGCCGTCCGCATCGCTGTCGATCAGGTGCGGGCTGGGCGGCGCGCCCATCACCACGGTGCTCGGCGGCGTGACGGCCACGGTCGCCGGCTGGGTATAGACCCGTTCCACGGCCACCGGCGCCGGGGGGTAGACCGAGCACCCGGCCAGTGCCAGGCCCAGCGGGGCGAGTAGGTAATACGCTTTCATGAGTTACTCCTTACCGCGCTTGAGAATGCGCGACTGTGAGTACAGGGTGCGCCGCGAGCCCGCGGGCCGGGATCAGCAGCGTTCGGCGATCCGCGCAAGGCGTCGCCTACAGTCCCGTACACAGCCATGGGAGTTGCTGCGCTTGCGCCGGACGAATTGCGGCGCAAGCTGCATGGCACGGCGGCCGCCGTCAGTCCGCCGCCGTCACCACGATCACCTCGGGATCATCGGCGTGCTCGGTCAGCAGCCGGCGCACCCGGTCCTGCCAGAGGCTGCGGAACAGCTGCGCTTCGTCGGGCGTCGCCACGCCCGCCAGGCAACGCGGGATCAGCGCGCGGATGCGCGGGTCGCCGGGCACGCGCTCGGCCCGCGCCTGCACGCCGACGGCTGCTCCGGTGTCACCCCGGGCAAAGCGCACCTGGTCGCCAAGGTTGGACGCACCGTACGACAGCAAGTCGCGCCGGTCGAAGCGGCTGCCGATCCCGTGGAACCCGCCTTCGCCGGCCGCGCCGGTCACGAACGCGATCACGTTGCCCATAACGCCGCTGACGCCTTCGTGCGCCGGCTGCGGCATGTCGACGCGCACCGCGCCGCGCTCCGGCACCGTACCGGGAAAGAGCGCGTACAAGGCGGCACGCACCATCAGGTAGGCGGATGCCACGGTCGGACACGAGTGGCCGGCCAGCTTCACGACGTCGGCGTATGTGTATTCGAGGACGCCGTCGGCGGACGCGCCGAGAAAGTCGGCGAGCGGATCGCGCAGCCGGATGCGCGGCGCGGCGGCGAAGAATTCCGGAAAGGCGGCAGCGTGCATGGTGGTACTCCTCAGTCGGGCCGGGACAGGCCGGCGGTGAGCGGCGCGAGATCGAGCTCGCGCTGGGCCAGCGGGAACAGCTCGCGTTCCTCGAACTGGACGTGTTCGCGCATGGCCGCGCCCCAGCGGGGCAGTGCCGACAGGTCGCCGGCGCGCACCAGGGCGATCAGCGCGTGCAGGCCGCGGTGCTGGCGCCATGCGGTCGCCGCAGCCGCCTCGGCGCCGGCGGCGGCGAGCGCCGGCAGCAGCACCTGTTCCTCGACGGCGAAGTGCGGCTCGAACTGCTCCGCCCACCGCTGCAGCACGTGCTCGCGCAAGGCCGCCGGCTCGGGGCCGGCGCGCTGCGGCTCGCAGGCGCGCCGCGCAAGCACCAGGGCTTCGTGATGTTCCCGCGACAGCGGCACCAGTTCGGGAGAGCGCTTCACGGTGCGTTCGCGTCAGCCCTTCGCGCGACCCGGCCTGGCCGCCGGGGCCGCCGCCCGCGCCGCACGGATCGGGATCACCGAGCCGCGCCGGGGCGGTGGCGCCACCATGTCCTCGAGGGTCGCCGAGTCGAGCTCGCGGAAGTACGCGGCCAGCGCGCGGCCGAACAGGCCCTTCGTGCGGCAGGAGGCCGAGATCGAGCAGGTGCTGGTGTCCGGGTCGAAGCACTCGACCAGCCGGAAGTCGGTCTCCGACGCGCGCACCACGTCGCCGATGCGGATCTGCGATGGGGGCTTGATCAGGCGAATGCCGCCGCCGCGGCCGCGCGTGGTCTCGACGAGCCCCTGGCGCGCCAGGTCGCTCACGATCTTCATCAGGTGGTTCTTCGACAGGGCGTGCGCCTCCGCGATCTCCGCGATGGTGATCAGGCGGTCCGGATTCGCGGCGCAATACATCAGCACGCGCAAGGTGTAGTCGGTGTACTCGGCAAGACGCATGCGGCCTCCGGCAATGCTGCAATCCCGTGGCCCCGCGGGGCGTGGGGCTCAAACATGCACGGAATATATCTGTTCTCGCGCGTCGGGATCGGCCTGTGCGGCCGTGAACGTCGCGAGCGTGGCTTCGATCCGCCTGACCGCGGCGAGGGTCGCGGCGTCCGGCACGCGGTTGAGGTCGACCGCCGCGATGCCGATGCCGCGATCGGTCTCCAGGTGCAGGTGGGTGACGTTGAGGCCGGCGTCGGCCAGCACCGCGTTGAGATGCGACATCACGCCGGGCTGGTCGCGGTGCAGGTGCACCAGGCGTGCCGCGCCGCGCACGGCGCCCACGCCGAGCTCGGGCAGGTTGACGCTGCCGCGCACCGCGCCGAGCGTCAGGTAGTCGCGCAGCTTTTCGGAGACCTCCACGCCCAGGTTGCGCTGCGCCTCCACGGTGGAGCCGCCGACATGCGGCGTCAGGATCACGTTGTCCAGCTCGCGCAGCGGCGACTCGAACTGCTGCGACGCCGAGGCCGGCTCGACCGGAAAGACGTCGATGGCGGCGCCGCGCAGGTGGCCACCTTGCAAGGCATCGTGCAGCGCGGCGATGTCGACGGCGTGGCCGCGCGCCAGGTTGATCAGCGCGGCCCCCGGCTTCATCTGCGCCAGCCGCTCGCGGTCGATCAGGTTTCGGGTTTGCGGCGTCTGCGGCACGTGCAGCGTGACCACGTCCGCCTCCTGCAGCAGCGCGGCGAGGTCCGGCGCGGGCCTGGCGTTGCCCAGCGGCAGCCTGGCCTCGACGTCGTGGAAGACAACGCGCATGCCGATCGCCTCGGCGAGCAGCCCGGTCTGGGTCCCGATCTTGCCGTAGCCCACGATGCCCAGCGTCTTGCCGCGGACCTCGTTGGAGCCCTTCGAATCCTTCAACCATTGTCCGCGCCTGGCGGCCGCGTGGCGCTCGGGAACCCGCCGCAGCAGGTGGATGGCATGGCCGATCACCAGTTCGGCGACCGACCGGGTGTTGGAGAACGGACCGTTGAACACGGCGACGCCGCGCTCGGCCGCGGCCTGCAGGTCGATGTTGTTGGTGCCCGTGCAGTAGGCGCCGACGGCGCGCAGCCGCGGCGCCTGCGCCAGCATGGCCGCGTCCAGCGCCGTGCGCGAGCGCAGGCCCAGCACGTCGGTGTCGGCGAGCAGCGCCTTCAATTCGGCGGCGTCGGGGGCGTGGCGCAGCCGCGTGATCTCGGCGCGCGGAATGGTCTCGAGCACCGGCGTCGCGCTGGCATGGACGTCCTCCAGCAGCAGGATCTTCAAGGTCATTGGAATTCGGCGGAAAAGAAAGGAATGAACGTCACATGCCCAGGCTCAGCAGGGCCGCTTCGGACATGCGCGAGCGGTCCCAGGGCGGGTCGAACACGAGGTCGACGCTGACTTCGCCGACCTCCTCGATCGCGAGCACCTTCTCGGCGACCTCGTTGCCCAGCGCCTCGCCCATGCCGCAGCCGGGGGCGGTGAGCGTGAGCTTGATGGCGACGCTGGTGCGGCCGCCCTCCATCGGGCTCAGCTCGCAGCCGTAGATGAGGCCCAGCTCGACGATGTCGACCGGGATCTCGGGGTCGTAGCACGTCTTCATCGTGCGCCAGATGCGCGCCTGCAGGTCGCCCGGCTCATCGTCCGCCGCCGCCGGGGCCAGCGGTACGGGTTTGCCGATCGCGTCGGCGTCCGCACCCTTCAGGCGCACCAGGCGCCCGTCGACGTGAATGGTGAAGCTGGTGCCGAGCGCCTGCGTGATCTCGCCGAGCGTTCCGGCATCCAGCTCGAAGCGCCCGCCGTCGGGAATCCGCTCCACCTGGACCGGGCGGCGAAAGACGACGGATTCGCGCTGGCGCCTCATGGCAGCGCCTTCGCCTCGTCGGGCGCATCGGACGCTTCGCCGATCGCGTGCATCAAGGCATGCCAGCCGAGCAGGGCGCACTTGATGCGGCTGGGATAGCGGCACACGCCCGACAGGCTGACCAGTTTGCCAAGGGTCTCGGCCTGCGGTTCCGCCTGCCCGGTCAGCACCGCGCGGAAGCGCTGCTGCAGCTCGCGTGCCGCGCCGACGTCGCGGCCCAGCACCGCCTCGGTCATCATCGACGACGACGCGATGCAGATGGCGCAGCCCTGCCCGTGGAAGGCGATGTCGGCGACGCGGCCGTCTTCCACGCGCAGTTGCACCTCGACCTCGTCGCCGCATTGCGGATTGCGGCCGCGCGCCTCGTGGGTCGGCGCCTCGAGTGTTCCGAAGTGGCGCGGCGCGCGCTTGTGTTCGACCACCACTTCCTGGTAGAGCAGATCGGCGGCGTTCATCCCAGCACCTCCAGCGCCTGCGCCACCCCCGCGAGCAGGCGCTCCACTTCCTCGTGCGTGTTGTAGATGGCGAACGAAGCCCGCGTCGTCGGGCCAAGCCCCAGGTGATCGAGCAGCGGCTGGGCGCAGTGGTGGCCGGTGCGCACCGCGATGCCGCGCTCGTCGAGCAAGGTCCCCAGGTCGTGCGGATGGGCGTTGCGCGCGACGAAGGAGACGATGGCCGATCCGTGCGCGTGCGGTGCGAGGACCGTCACGCCATCCAGCGCCGCGAGGCCCTTGGCGGCGTGCGCCCGCAGCGCGCGCAGGTGGGCGTCGATCGCGCCGCGGCCGGTCTGCTCGATGAAGGCGGCTGCGGCGGCCAGGCCAACGGCGCCGGCGACATTGGGCGTGCCGCCTTCCAGCCGCGCCGGCAGCGGCGCGAACGAGGCGTCCTGCTCGCCGACGCGCTCCACCATGTCGCCGCCGAAACGCAGGGGCGTCAGCCGCTCCAGCGACTTGCGCCGGCCCGCCAGTGCGCCGGTGCCCATGGGGCCGTACATCTTGTGGCCCGAGAACGCCATGAAGTCGCACGCCAGTGCCATCAGCTGCGGCGTTTCGTGCGCCACCGCCTGCGCCGCGTCCAGCACCGTGAGGGCGCCGGCCTCGGACGCCAGCGCCAGCAGCTCCTCGTATGGCGGGCGTTCGCCGGTGGCGTTGGCGCACGCCGTGACGGCGAACACCATCGTGCGCGGCGTCAGCAGCCGGGCGAGGTCGTCGACGTGCAGCCGGCCCTGCGCGTCGGGCCGCAGGACGCGCAGCAGCGCGCCGCTGCGGCGGGCGGCCTGCTGCCACGGTACCAGGTTGGCGTGGTGCTCCAGCCCGCTGACGATGATCTCGTCGCCCGGCTGCAGCCAGGGCGGTCCGTCGCCGGCCAGGGCGAGTCCGTTGGCCACCATGTTCAGCGCGTCGGTGGTGCCGGACGTGAACACCAGTTCGTGCGCGGGGCCGGCGCCGACGAAGCGCTTGAGGTCGCTGCGGGCCTGCTCGAACGCGTCGGTGGCGCGCTGGCTCAAGGTGTGCACGCCGCGGTGGATGTTGGAGCGGTCCCGGCCTTCGAAGGCGCTCATCGCGTCCAGAACGGCCAGCGGCATGTGGGTCGTCGCGGCGTTGTCGAGGTAGGCCAGCGGCACGCCGTTGACCGACTGGGCCAGGCACGGGAAGACGCCAGGCAGCGTGGTGCGCTGGAGGAGGTCACCCATGGCTAGGCTCCCTGCTTTCCGCCGCGAGGTGGCGCTCAACGGCGTGCGCGAGGCGCTGCTCGATGGCGGCTTCCTCCAGCACGCCCTGCTCGCCCAGTGCGCCGGCCAACGCGGCGCCGGCCAGCCCCTGCAGGATCATCGCCTTGGCGGCGCGCTCGTCCAGCCCGCGCTGGCGGGCGTGGAAAAGCGCCTCGGGCGGCAGCGCGCCCCAGGTCGCCCCGTGCGAGGCCTGGACCTGGTCGTGGTGGATCTCGAGATGCGGGCGCAGCACCAGCTTCGGCTGGCCGCCGGTCGGGATGCCGGCCAGGCGCTGGCGCACCTGTGCCTCGTCGCAGCCAGGCTCGATCGCCGCGTGCGCGTTGGCCACCATGCGCGCCTTGCCGCTGCCAAGCGCCAGCGCGTGCATGCTGCTGCGGGTGTGCGGCGCGGCGTGCCGCACCTGGACCTGCTGGTCCAGCGCGGTGTCGGCGGCGAGCAGCACGCTGGCCGCGCGCGCCGAGGCCCGGGCGCCGTCCAGGTCGAGGGCGAGGCGCTGCAGGTGGTAGCGGCTGCCGCCGGCGAGCAGGCACTGCTGGTACACGGCGTCGCGCTCCAGCCGCACGTCCACGTGGTGGGCGATGTGGTCGTCCGCGCCCGGCAGCGCCAGCCGCAGGTGCTGCAGCGTTGCGCCTGCGGCCAGCCGCACGTGCACCTGCAGGTTCTGCACGGTGCCGTGCGAGCAGGCGCCGCCGGTGGCCGCCAGGTCGCGCTCGTGCGATTCGACGAGCACGCAGCGCGCGCCCGGCAGCAGCTCGATCACCAGCAACGGCGCCTCGACGGCCGCCCCCGGGCGGCGATCCAGGCGGAGCCACACGGGCGCGTCGCCGCGCGCCTGCCCGCCGACGCGCAGCCGCAAGCCGTCGCGCACCAGCGCGCGATGGGCCCAGGCGTACGGAGCGGCCGGGCCGTCGCCGGGCGAGGGCAGCCCGGCGAGCAGCTCGCGGCGTTGGCCGGCATCGGCGGCGTCCAGCCAGCGCGCCTCCACGCTCACGCCGGGCGTGGTGGGAACCGGGTGCAGCTGCCAGCCGCCTTCGAGGCGCGAGGCGGTGCAGGCGGCGTCCGGCTCGTCGCCCAGCCACACGCTGGCCTGCGGCGGCAGCAGGTGCCGGAACGGCTCCGAGTTGCGCGGAATCCAGCCTCCCCGCTCGAGGTGGCTGCGGGCGGCGAGGGCGTCGGCGCGTGCGCTATCCATGTCAGGCCACGGCTGGTTCGGAGACACGCACGAAGCCGCTGCGCGCGATCTCGCGCGCCAGCTCGATGTCGCCGTGCTCGGCGATGCAACCCTGCTCCAGCCGCAGCACGGCGTCAGGCGCCAGCGACTCGATCAGGTTGAGGTAATGCGAGACGATGAGGAACGCCGTCCCCTTGGCCCGCAGCGACTGCACCAGGTCCACGGTGGCGCGCAGGCCGTCGACGTCCATGCCCGAATCGATCTCGTCCAGGATCGCGAGCCTCGGCTGCAGCAGCGCCAGTTGCAGCAGTTCGTTGCGCTTGCGCTCACCGCCGGAAAAGCCGTCGTTGACCGGCCGGCCCAGCATCGCTTCGGGCAGGCCGAGCCGGGTGGCGGCCGCGCGCGCATCGCCGAGGAAGTCGAATGCGTCCAGCGGCGCCTCGCCGCGGGCTTCGCGCACGGCGTTGACCGCACTGCGGATGAACAGGTTGTTCTTGACCCCGGGGATGTCCGGCGGCGCCTGGAACGACAGGAACAGGCCGGCGCGCGCGCGCTCCTCGACGTTCATGGCCAGCAGGTCCTGTCCGCCCAGGCGGGCCTCGCCGCCGGTGACGCGGTAGCGCGGATGCCCGGCCAGCGTGAGGCCCAGCGTGCTCTTGCCGCTGCCGTTGGCGCCCATCAGCACGACCAGCGCGCCGGCGTCGATGTCGAGCGAAACCGACTTGAGCACGTTGCGTCCGGCGATGTCCACGCGCAGGCCGGAGAGCTGCAACAGGGGTTGGGATTGGTTCATCATGGTTCCTTGGCTCTCGTCGTTGCGCATCAGCCCACGGCGCCTTCCAGCGACACGGCCAGCAATGCCCTGGCTTCCAGCGCGAACTCCATCGGCAGTTCCTCCAGCACGGCCTGGCAGAAGCCGCCGACGATCAGCGCCGTCGCTTCTTCCGGCGCGATGCCACGCTGCTGGCAGTAGAAGAGGCGCTCCTCGGAAATCCTGGTGGTGGTCGCCTCGTGTTCGACGACCGCGTCGTCGCGCGCCGCGTCGACATACGGAAACGTGTGCGCGCCGCAGCGCGGGCCGATCAGCAGCGAGTCGCACTGTGTGTGGTTGCGCGCGCCGCCGGCCGTCGGCGCGACGCGCACCAGCCCGCGGTAGCTGTTCTGGGCATGTCCGGCGCTGATGCCCTTGGACACGATGCGGCTGGTGGTGTCGCGCCCGAGGTGGATCATCTTGGTGCCGGTGTCGGCCTGCTGGCGGTGGTTCGACACCGCGATCGAGTGGAACTCGCCGTTGGACTCATCGCCGCGCAGGACGACGCTGGGGTATTTCCACGTGATCGCCGATCCGGTCTCGATCTGCGTCCAGGCGATGCGGGACCGCTTGCCGGCCGCCAGGCCGCGCTTGGTGACGAAGTTGTAGATGCCGCCGCGGCCCTGTTCGTCGCCCGGATACCAGTTCTGCACCGTCGAATACTTGATCGCGGCGTCGTCGTGCGCGACCAGTTCCACCACGGCGGCGTGCAACTGGTGTTCGTCGCGCTGCGGGGCGGTGCAGCCTTCCAGGTAGCTCACGTGGCTGCCGGCCTCGGCGATGATCAGGGTGCGCTCGAACTGGCCCGTGTTGCGCGCGTTGATGCGGAAATAGGACGACAGCTCCATCGGGCAGCGCACGCCTTGCGGTACGTAGACGAAGGATCCGTCGGAGAACACGGCGGAGTTCAGCGCCGCATAGAAGTTGTCGCCGGGCGGCACCACGGTGCCCAGGTAGCGCTCGATCAGCTCGGGGTGGTGTTCCACCGCGTGCGAGAACGAACAGAAGACGACACCCACGGCCGCCAGCTGTTCACGGAACGTCGTGCCCACCGAAACGCTGTCGAACACCGCATCCACGGCGACACCGGCAAGTCGGGCCCGCTCGTGCAGCGGCACGTTCAGCTTCTCGTAGGTCTCCAGCAGCTTGGGATCGACCTCGTCCAGGCTCTTGGGGCCGTCCTTGAGCGACTTCGGCGCCGAGTAGTACGACAGGGCCTGGAAGTCGATCGGCTCGATGCGCAGTTGCGCCCAGTCCGGCTGCGGCATCGCCAGCCAGCGCTCGAACGCAGCGAGCCGCCAGCGCAGCAGGAATTCCGGCTCGCGCTTGCGCCGCGAGATGGCGCGGATCGTGTCCTCGTCCAGGCCGGGCGGCAGGCTGTCGGATTCGATGTCCGTCACGAAGCCGTGGCGGTACGGCTGTTGCAGCGCCTGCACCAGCGGGGCTTCCTGTTCGACTTGCAGCATGGTCGGCAATGGGGCGGGTGGCGGGAATAGATGCATCATACGTGCATCTTTAAACCGCAGCACCCTAAAGCCGTCACGCCGTGCGGGTCATCGGCGCGCGGCGCCGGGGCTGGTGGAATCCGCTCAGCGGTGGTCCGGCTCGGGCGCGGACCGCGGCCGCCGCATGGCGTCGATCTCCGCCAGCAGGGCGGCCATCTCGTCCTGCAGGCGCTGCAGGTCGGCGTGGAGGGTGGCGATGCCGAGGTCGTCGGTGGGGCTGCCCATGGCCTGCCTGAGGCGGACGCGGGCGGCGTCGCACTGCACCTGCAGACGCTGCCACGCAAAGAGCTTGCTGTCCAACGAAGTCACGCTGCCGGTCCTGTCCCGCGAAGAAAACCGGCGACCGTAACGCGTCGCGCCGTGGCGGCCTTGACGTGAATCAAGCGCTGGCCCGCGCTGCGGGTAAGTCCGCAGAGGGAATGCCCGCAGAGGGAAAGCCCTAGTGCAGCTCGACCAACTCCACGGCCGGCGCCGCGACCTCCCGTCCGACCATCGCCCTGGCATACAGGTAGTTGTTGCGGGCGCCCTCGCTCAGATCGTTGAGGTTCACCCTGCCGTCGCTGTCGCAGGGAAAGGCATAGCCGCGGCCGCTGTCGAACAGCGACCGGAAGCACAAGCGGAACTGCGTGCTTCGTGCGTCCTTGAGGTGAGTCACTCCGTCTCCTTCCGCGGCAGGCCAGCCTGCCGTTCCCTCATTCAACGCGCGGCGTGTTGCAGCGACGACCGCCGAGCGCAAAGCGCGCGTGAAGCCTGTGACGCGCCGCTACACGGCGCCGTGCAGTCGCCGCCCGGCCCGAAGCGATTACCTGACAGGTCATCGACGGGCGCGCGCGCCGCATTCACACTGGCCGCATCCTGACTTGCGGAGGTTCCATGACCGACAACAACCTGCTTCCCCTCGCGGTCGCGCTTCTCATCGGCATCCCCGCCCTGGGTTCGTGCATCGGCATCGGGCTGGCCTCGATGAAGCTGCTCGAAGCCAGCGCGCGCCAGCCCGAACTGATGCCCGCGCTGCAGACGAAGTTCTTCCTGGCCGTGGGAGTGACCGACGGCGCCTTCATCATCGCCACCGGCATCGGCCTGTGGTTCGCGACGGCCAATCCGTTCGGGTGAGACGCTGCGGAGGGATCCACCGCCGCCGCGCCGCCTTTCAGCGGCTGCTGAAGAAGCCCCACATCGTGCTGGTCGCGGAGATCGCGTGCGACGCCGGGCGGGCGCCGGGCTTGGGCGCCCCGGGCCAGGCCGGACCGCCGCCATCGGTCACGCACAGGCGCACCTCGGTCTGCTGGCGGCAGTACGAATACGCCTCGCAATACGCGCCCGACATGTCCAGGATGCGTTGGGGCGCTTCCATGCAACCGTTCAGCTTCGCCCACTTGGCGGCCGTTGCGGCTGCCGCCTGCGTGCCCTGGCCCGAGCCGCTGCCGCCGGCCCCGCCGAGCGACGCCAGCACCGTGGCAGCATCGTTCTTCGCCTGGAAGTGCAGGACCGAAACCGGCTTGTCGGGTGCGCATTGCGTGGTCGGGTCGGGCCCGCCGACGGACGCGACGGCCCGGAAGAGGTGCGGCCGCTCGCACGCCAGCCGGTACGCCATGCTGCCGCCGTCGGCCATGCCGGCGGCATAGATCTCCAGGCGCGAAATGCTCAGCTGCCGGAACACGTTGTCGACGACCTTCTCGATGAAGCCCACGTCGTCCGTGGACGCCGGGTCCGCGCCATTCCAGGCCGCGCGGCTGCCCGGCGCCTTGTAGGCGTCGGGAAACACGGTGACGAAACGCTGGCGGTCCGATTCGTGCGCCAGCCCGTACAGGCCGGCATTGGCCTGTTCGCCTGCGCCGCCCCCGTGCAGCGCCACCAGCAGCGGCGCCGGCTCGTGGAAGTCCAGGCCCGGCGGCACGTGCACCCGGTACGTGCGCGTGCGGCCGTCGTGCTGGAGTGCGAACCGGTAGTCGCCCGGCCTGGTGAGGCGGCTGCGCACGTCGGTGCGATGTTGCGCGGCACTGATCGTCTGCGCCGGCAGCTGCACCGACCGGCCGGCGGCGACCGGCTTTCGGGCCGGCTGCGCCGCGAGTTTGGACCTGGCCGTCCCCGACGCGGTCCGCGGCTGCGGCGCCGCCGGCTTCCTGGAGGCTTTCCGGACGCTCTTCTTCACCGACTTCTTGGCGGTCTTGCCGGCCACGGGCCGGGAAGTGGCGTCGCCGGCGGCGTGCGCGACGGGGGCCGCGAGGCCCAGCACGGCCAGCGCGACCGTCGCGACGAGATGGTGTTTCCTCATGCGGTCTCCCTCGGGCGGCAGGGGGCCGCCTCGGCCGCAATGTAGACCGCCGGCTGGCGCCTGCCGCGTCGCTGTAAGCAATCGTTGAGCCTGGGTGTGACCCGGCGCACAACGGCTGCCGGACCGTTCAGGTCACCGGCGCCGGATTGAACAGCACCAGTGCGTTGTGCAGCTTCCAGTGCTCGGCCCAGGTCTTGCTGCGCCCGCTCGCCACGTCGAGCATCAGCCGGAACAGCTCCCAGCCGACCTGTTCGATGGTCGCGGCGCCGTCGGCGATCTTGCCGGCATTCACGTCCATCAGGTCGTGCCAGCGCCGCGCGAGGTCCGTCCGGGTCGCCACCTTGATCACCGGCACCTCGGCCAGCCCGTATGGCGTGCCGCGCCCGGTCGTGAACACGTGCAGGTTCATGCCGGCGGCCAGTTGCAGCGTGCCGCAGATGAAATCGCTGGCCGGCGTGGCTGCGTAGGTCAGGCCGCGCTGCTTGAGCTTCTCGCCTGGCGCGAGCACGCCGGTGATCGGCGCCGAGCCGGACTTCACGATCGAGCCCATCGCCTTCTCCACGATGTTCGACAGCCCGCCCTTCTTGTTGCCCGGGCTGGTGTTGGCGCTGCGGTCGACGCTGCCGCGCTGCAGGTAGGCGTCGTACCAGGCCATTTCACGGACGATGGCGCGTGCGACCTCCGGATTTGCGGCGCGCGCCGTGAGCTGGGCGACACCGTCGCGCACCTCGGTCGTCTCCGAGAACATGACGCTGGCGCCGGCCCGCACCAGCAGGTCCGCGCAGAACCCCACCGCCGGATTGGCCGTCACGCCCGAGAACGCGTCGCTGCCGCCGCACTGCACTCCGACCACCAGCTCGCTCGCGGGCACCGTCTCGCGCCGGCGGGCGTTCAGGCGCTCGAGGTGCCGCTGCGCCTGGCTCATGATCGATTCCACCATCGACATGAAGCCGACGTGCTGCTCGTCCTGCAGGCACACGACGTCGAGCCCGGCGTTCGCGTCGCGCTCGTCGACCAGCGGAATGGTGCCGGGCGGCATCAGGCGCTCGGGCTGCAGCTTCTCGCAGCCCAGGCTGACCAGCATCACCTCGCCGCCGAAGTTCGGGTTCAGGCTGATGTTGCGCAGCGTGCGGATCGGCACGACGGCGTCGGCTGCATCGATCGCCACGCCGCAGCCGTAGCCGTGCTCGAGGGCGACGACGTCGTCGACGTTGGGATAGCGCGGCAGCAACTCCTTCCTGATCCGCTCGACGGCGAACGCTGTCACCCCGGCCACGCACTGCACCGTCTGCGTGATGGCCAGGATGTTGCGGGTGCCGACCGAGCCGTCCGCGTTGCGGTAGCCCTCGAACGTGTAGCCCTCCAGCGGCGGCAGCGGCTCGCACTGCGTGGCCATCGGCAGGTCGTCCAGTCCGCGCGCCTCGGGCATCCGCAACAGGCGCTCGTGGACCCAGCTGCCGGCGGCGATGTCCTGCGTGGCGTAGCCGATGGGAACGTCATAGCGGCGCACGGCACTGCCGGCCGGCAGGTCGATCAGCGCTACCTTGTGGCCCTGCGGGACCTTTTCGCGCAAAGTGAGGCCGGACGGGAAGGTGGTGCCGGCGGGAAGCCCCCCGTCGTTGGCGACGATGGCGACGTTGTCGGCGGGGTGCATCAGGATGGAGAGGGGCTCGGAGGCGGAAGGCATGGGTACTGCGGGGTGGGGGATGGGAACGATGAGGCACGACGCCTGCGCTGCCTGAGTCATCGTACGACATAATACGATCATGCAGACCCCGGCCGTGCGCCGCCCCCGTTCCCTCACCGCCGACCTGGTCCAGGCGCTGGGCGACCGGGTGCGCGACGGCCGCTGGCCGGCCGGCAGCAAGTTGCCGACCGAAGGCGCCATCATGGCCGAGTTCGGTGTCAGCCGGACGGTGGTCCGCGAGGCCATCTCGCGGCTGCAGGCGGCCAACGTGCTCGAGACCAGGCACGGCATCGGCACCTTCGTCCTCGGGCAGGGCGAAGCGACGACGTTTCGCATCGATACGGCGACGCTGCAGGACGTGATCGGCGTGCTGGAGCTGCGGATCGGGATGGAGACGGAGGGCGCGGCCCTGGCCGCGATGCGCCGCACCGCCGAGAACCTGGTTGCGATGCGCGCCGCCCTCGAGGCAATCGGCTCCGCCATCCGCGACGGCCGCGACGGCGCCGGTGCCGATTTCCAGTTCCACCTGGAGATCGCCCGCGCGACTCGCAACCCCCACTTCGCGCAGCTCATGGCAACCCTCGGCGGCTCCATGATCCCGCGCGCGCGCCTGGATCGCACCCAGCCGGCCACGGCGGAGCGCGAAGCGTACCTGCGCCGCGTGAACGCCGAGCACGAGAACATCCTGCAGGCCATCGAACGGCAGGACGCCGAAGGGGCGAGGGCGGCCATGCGCACCCATCTCGCCAACAGCAAGGAGCGGCGCCAGCGCGCCGCCGCGCAAGCTGTCCGGCGCGGCTGAATAGCCTCTGGGCTCGGTTGGACATCGCTGCGCGCGAGTCGGCGAGGTTGTACGATGTCTTACCTCAATCGGATTTCTGCATGACCCCTTCCGAACTCAAGACCGCCCTTTCCTCCGGCCTGCTCTCCTTCCCCCTCACCGACTTCGACCGCGAGCTGTGCTTCGATGCCCGCGGCTACGCGGCGCGGCTGGAATGGCTGATGCCGTACGGCGCCAGCGTGCTGTTCGCGGCCGGCGGCACCGGCGAGTTCTTCTCGCTCGAACCGGCCGAGTACGCCGACGTGATCCGCACGGCCGCCGAGACCTGCCGCGGCCGCGTGCCCATCGTCGCCGGCGCCGGCGGCGGCACCCGGCTGGCGATCAGCTACGCGCAGCAGGCCGAGCGCTGCGGCGCGCAAGGCATCCTGCTGCTGCCGCACTACCTGACCGAAGCCGGCCAGGACGGGCTGGTGGCGCACGTGGAAGCGGTGTGCCAGAGCGTGAAGATCGGCGTGGTCGTCTACAACCGCGGCGCCTGCAAGCTGACGGCGGACTCGCTCGCGAAGCTGGCCGAGCGCTGCCCCAACCTGATCGGCTTCAAGGACGGCCTGGGCGACATCGAGCGCATCGTGTCGATCCGGCAGAAGCTGGGCGACCGCTTCGTCTACGTCGGCGGCATGCCGACTCACGAGGTCTACGCTGCGCCCTACAAGGCGCTGGGCGTGCCGGTGTACTCGTCCGCGATCTTCAACTTCGTGCCGCGCACGGCGATCGAGTTCTACGACGCCTACGCCGCCGGAGACACGGCGACCACCAGCCGCCTGATCAGGGACTTCTTCCTGCCGTACCTCGAGATCCGCAACAAGGGCGAGGGCTACGCGGTGAGCATCGTCAAGGCCGGCGCGGCCATCGTCGGCAAGGGCGCCGGGCCGGTGCGCCCGCCGCTCGCGGACCTCAAGCCGGCGGAAGTCGAGCAGCTGGCGGCGCTGATCCGCACGCTCGGCCCCCAGTGACGTCTTTTCAACCCAAGGAGACCCCGTGAAGAAGATCCTGCTGACCCTTGCCCTGGCGGCCGCCGGCGCCGCGGCGCTGGCTGCCTATCCCGAAAAGCCCGTCACGCTGGTTGTGCCGTTCCCCCCTGGCGGCTCCACCGACACCATCGCCCGCGTGCTGGCGCCCAAGCTGCAGGAGAAGCTCGGCGGCACCTTCGTCGTGGACAACAAGGCGGGCGCCACCGGCACCATCGGCGCGGCGATCGTCAAGCGGGCGGCGCCGGACGGCTACACGTTGTTCGTGTCGTCGCTCGGCCCCTTCGTGATCGCTCCCCACCTGATCAAGGGCGTCCAGTACGACCCGCTGAAGGACTTCGACTACCTCACCGTCGCCGTGCAGGCGCCGAACGTGCTGGTGGTGCCCGTCGCCTCGCCGCTCAAGAGCGTGGCCGACGTGCTCGCCGAGCACCGGAAGAATCCCGGCAAGATGAGCTTCGCCTCCTCCGGCAACGGTTCGTCCGACCACCTGACGGCCGAACTCTTCTGGCAGCAGACCGGCACCCAGGGGCTGCATGTCCCGTACAAGGGCGGCGGCCCGGCCATGAACGACATCCTGGGCGGCCAGGTGCACGCCTCGTTCCAGAACATCAACGCCGTCGTGCAGCACGTCGCGGCCGGCAAGCTGCGCGCGCTGGCGATCACGTCGGCGCAGCGCTCGCCGCTGCTGCCCCAGGTGCCGACGCTGGCCGAAGCCGGCATCAAGGGCGTGGACGTGTACTCGTGGCAGGCCGTGGCGGCGCCGAAGGGACTGCCGGCCGACCTGAAGGCGAAGCTGCATGCGGCGCTGGTGGCTTCGATCAACGACGAGGCGGTCAAGGCGAAGCTCGTCGCCCAGGGATTCGAGGTCGTCGCCAACACCCCGGAGCAGTTCACGAAGTTCCAGGCCGACGAGTTCGCGCGCTGGAAGAAGGTGATCGAGACCGGCAAGATCACCGCGGACTGAAAGGCGCATGAGCACTCCCGTCGTCAGGAGCATGCGGGTCGTCCCGGTCGCCGGCCGGGACGGCATGCTGCTCAATCTCTCGGGCGCGCACGCGCCCTTCTTCACGCGCAACATCGTCATCGCGACGGACAGCGCCGGCCATGTCGGGCTCGGCGAAGTGCCCGGCGGCGAGAAGATCCGGCAGACGCTGGAGGATGCGCGCCCGCTGGTGGAGGGCCGCCAGATCGGCGACCTGCAGGCGATCCTCAATGCGATGCGCGCGAAATTCGCCGACCGCGACGCCGGCGGCCGCGGCCTGCAGACCTTCGACCTGCGCACGACCATCCACGCCGTGACCGCGGTCGAATCGGCGTTGCTCGACCTGCAGGGCCAGTTCCTGGGCGTGCCCGTGGCGGCACTGCTCGGCGAGGGCCAGCAGCGCGACGCCGTGCAGATGCTCGGCTACCTGTTCTACGTCGGCGACCGCAGGAAGACAGACCTGCCGTATGCCAGCGAGCCCGATGCCGGCAACGACTGGTTCCGCCTGCGCCACGAAGAGGCCCTCACGCCGCAAGCCGTGGTGCGCCTTGCCGAGGCGGCGCAGGCTCGCTACGGCTTCCAGGACTTCAAGCTCAAGGGCGGCGTGCTGCGCGGCGAGGACGAGGTCGAGGCGATCCGCGCACTGCACGAGCGCTTCCCGCAGGCGCGCGTGACGCTGGACCCCAACGGAGGCTGGCTGCTGAAGGACGCGATCCGGCTGATGCGGGACATGCACGGCGTGCTGGCGTATGCCGAGGATCCGTGCGGCGCGGAAGAAGGCTTCTCCGGCCGCGAGGTGATGGCGGAATTCCGCCGCGCCACGGGGCTGCCGACGGCGACCAACATGGTGGCCACCGACTGGCGCCAACTGGCCCATTCGCTCGCGCTGCAGTCGGTCGACATTCCGCTGGCCGACCCGCATTTCTGGACCATGGCCGGCTCGGTGCGGGTGGCGCAGACCTGCCGGGACTGGGGCCTGACCTGGGGCTCGCACTCCAACAACCACTTCGACATTTCGCTCGCGATGTTCACCCACGTCGGCGCCGCCGCGCCGGGCAAGGTGACGGCGATCGACACCCACTGGATCTGGCAGGACGGCCAGCGCCTGACGAAGGAGCCGCTGAAGATCGAAGGCGGCTTCGTGCAGGTGCCGAAGAAGCCGGGCCTCGGCATCGAGATCGACCTGGCCCAAGTGGAAAAGGCTCACGCCTTGTACCGCCAGCACGGACTGGGCGCTCGCGACGACGCGGTCGGAATGCAGTTCCTGGTTCCTGGGTGGAAGTTCGATCCGAAGCGGCCGGCGCTGGTGCGCTGAGACGCGCTCGACAGCCAGCAACAGAGAAGCCCCGCACCACCGATGGTGGTGCGGGGCTTCGATGCTTTGGAACGCCGCGCGGCCAGTGGCCGCGCGGTCCGTTCCCTACCGCTTGTGGGCGATCGCCGGGTCTTCGCTGCGGCCGGGACCGTGGCAGGTCACGCACGACTCGCTGCCGGCGACGCCGGAGTTGCGGTTGACCTGCAATTGCCCGCCCTGCAAACGGATGTGCGACTTCGTCGCGGCCGAGTCGTGGCAGCTCACGCAGGCGCCGGCAAACGGCGACGTGACCCGGTCGGTGCCGCTGTTGGTCGACAGGGCGGCCTTGGCCAGCGCCGGCGTCGCGGTCCCGGCGGCGATCGCCGCGTCGTACGCCGCGTCGACCGACTCGTACGTCGAGGGCAACGCATTGAGCGGCACGCTGCTGTAGGTGCCGGCAATGTGGCAGGTTTCGCAGTTGTTCAACCGGCCCGGGAAGTCCATGCGCGCGAAATCAAGGAGCTGAATCGTGCTGGGCGTGCGATCCCGCGCATCACGGAACGGATTGACGCGGTCCCTGCCGGCGTGGATGCCGTGGATCATGTCCTTGAAGTTGTTCGTCGTGACCGGCAATGCCAGCGCGGCATTGGCCTTGGTCTTGTCGAACCCCCACCAGTTCACGATCTTCAGCGCTTCGCCAACGAAGTTCCAGGGATTCATCACCGAATCCGCAATCCCGCGGCCGCTCGTGGCCAGCCCGGGCGTGTGGCACATCACGCAGACTTGCGTCTCGTACACGCGGTTGCCGCCGTGGCCTTCGAACCACTCGTGGCAGTTGGAGCATTTCTCGGGATCGACGACCTTGCGGCGCACGGCGTCGCCGGAAACTTCCTTGACGACCGAGATCGCATGGCGCGCTGCGGCCGGGCTCACCTGCGTGAAATAGCCTTGCAGGGCCACCGCGCGCATCTTCGCGCCGACCGGGAACTTCTTGGTGCCCGTGCCCAGCAGCGTCGCCGTGTAGTAGCCGCTCGCATCCGGGCCAGCCAGCGAACCGTCGGCGGCCTTGGTCGTGTCGAGCAGGTTCGCCAGCGAAACGCTGATCGCCTGGGCCTGCTTGACGCCGGCATTGGTGTAGTCCGCCGGCGCACCGATGCCGTCAGTGGCCGAGGCGTCCGTCGCGTAGGCCAGCAGGAAGCTCGGACCGCCGGTGAACCCTTCGAGCGGGGCCGACATGCCGGCAGCAGCCGGCTTGAACGTCGCGGGGGTGCCGTCGACGAGCACGCGGAACACCACCGTGGCCTTGTTCGTCGCGTCGACCGCGGCGGACTTGATCTCGTACTTGATGTTCTTCAGGCCGGCCGGCAGGACCGGATTGTGCTTCGTCAGGTTTTCCGTCTGGTGGTTCAACACCGTCAGGTCGGCCCGGTGGCAAGTGGCGCACATCGAGTCGTCGGCTGCCTGCTTGCCGGCGTGGCCGGATCCCGTCGTGCGGCCGGCCGCCTTGTCGGCCAGGGTCATGCCGGCACCGGTCGCCCAGTTGATGCCGTCGTGGCAGGCGCCGCAGGCCAGCCGGCTGGGCTTGGCTTTCCAGTTGTCGGCCTGGGCCGCCTTGGTGTTGTCGTGGCACTTGCTGCACATGCGCTGGCCGCCGCCAAGCATCGAATAGCCCTTGTTGTTGAAGGCGACGTTGGCGTAGTTGTAGTTTTCCTTCACCAGCTCCTTGCCCATGTGGATCTTGTGGATCATGGTCGTGAAGTCGCCGGAGACTTCGCCGTCAGCGACACGCGTTTCGGGCGAGTAGCTGAAGCTGGTGATGCCGGTGGTGGCGTTGACCGTGGCCGTTTCCTTCAGGGCCGGGAACTTGCCGTTGGTGGATGCCACGTTGACCTGGCCGTACTTGCGCTGGTTCGTGTGGCACACGACGCAGAACCGGGTGTCGACCCGGTTGCCGCCGTGGAACGCCAGCTTGCCGTGGCACTCGTTGCAGTTGTCGATGGAGACGACCTCGCGCTGGTCGGCCTCGGTCTTCGTCACCACCTTTCCGGTGGCCGGATACCAGTCGAGCACGACGTTCGCCGGCGCCCCCATGGGCACGGATGCGACGCCGGAGTTCGCGCCGTTGGCGGTGTTGGTCCCCGTGCCGCGCGCGTTGCCGCCGACCTGGATCACCAGGCGGTGCAGCTTCGTGGGATCCCAGGTGAGGTCGCCGAGGTCGGCCGCCACGTTGGGAGCCGCCAGCGCCGCCGCCGCGACGGCGTCCTTCACCTTGGTGATGTCGCGGTGGAACGTGTACTTGTAGGTGCCGTCGCCGTTGTCGACCAGCGTGCCGATGTTGTCGGTCGTCGGCCGCGTCGGGACCTCGCCCGTCGTCGTCGTCGGCGAGGTGGTCACGATGTAGCTCACCCACTTGCTCGGCGCGCCATTGGCGCCGGGCACCAGCTTCGCCATCGCGAACGCCAGGTTGCTCAGTCCGGGGCGCAGCGCGGTCGCGTTCTGGCTGGTGAACCCGAGGCCCTTGATGCCGCGGTTGGCGCCATCCGTCAGCTGGAAGGTCACCACGGGCGGGCTCTGGACGGAAACGCTGGTGATCGCTCCCCTGGGTGCGAGGGCCGCGAACTCCGCCGGCGTCATCGCCGCGGCATCCACGGTGCCGCTGGGCGCGAGGACGCCGCTCACGTTCACGACCGTGCCGGTCGCCGGCGGCGGTGTCACGACAGGCGGCGGTGTCACCACCTCCGGTTCAGTTGATCCACCACCACCGCCGCATCCGGCCAGGGCGATCGCGAGCAAGCTCGCAGCCCCGAACCCGATCCAGCGGCTCTTCCTGATTAGGTCAAATCGCGCCACGTGGGCCCCCATGAAAAAACGTTCGAGAGAGATGGGCGCCTGGACAGCAGTGGCGTCCTCCTGGCGGAACTCCCGTTGGCCCACACCCGTCCCGTCGGCAAGGAACAGGAGATCTCGTCGTTTTCAGGTATTGACCATGTCCACCAGATGGATTCTGTTCCCAAAAAACCAGCAGGACAATAGGGTTGAACTGATTCCGCCGTGCAGTATTGGCGAGAAAGTGTTAGCTGCGTGGCGCGAGATGGTGCGCGCCGCCGCGATGCGGCGGCGGACAGCCATGGGGCGGAAGCCCGTCGGTGAGTGGGAGGCTGCGGCCGGGGCTGCTGCCCCCGGCGGGCGAGCGTTTCAGAGGGCTGCCGGCAGGGGCACGTCCAGTTGCTCGGCCCACTTCGACAGGGCCTGCACGATGCGCGCGTGCAGCCGCACCCCGCCGGCCAACTGCTCCCGGCGCAGGGCGAGGCCGCGTTCGCCGGGCAGGCGCACCGGCCGCGCCGGATCGAGCGGCGGGTTCTGGTGGCAGCGTTCGGCAATCCAGTCCATCTGGCCGGTGAAGGCCTGCGCGCCGCTGAAGGCACGCGGATCGAGGACCTGCACGAACAAGGTCGCCCCGAAGCGCGGTCCGGGGTCGGACCGCCCGTGCCCGGCGAGGCCCGCCGTGAAGGCCTCGACCATCAGGCCGAGGCCGTATCCCTTGTGGCCGGCGTCCATGCCGCCCAAGGGCAACAGCGTGCCCTTGCGCGGCGCCACGGCGACGGTGGGATCGTCCGTGGCGTGCCCGGCCTCGTCCATCAGCCACGGGCCAGGCAGCTTGCGGCCCTCGCGCGCCAGCAGGTTGGTCATGCCGTTGGTGGTGATCGAGGTCGACACATCCACCAGCACCGGCTCGGCGCCGGTGGGGAAGCCGACGCCGATCGGGCTCGGCGAGAACAGCGGCCCGGTGCCGCCGTACGGCGCCACGCTGCCCCCGGACGGCGCCGAGGTCATGAGCAGCAGCACCATGCCGCGCTCGGCGACCCGCCGGGCATACGGCGCCAGCGCGGCGATGTGGTGGCTGCGGCGCACCGACACCGCGCCAATGCCGAAGCGCTGCGCCCGTTCGCAGGCGGCGTCCAGCGCCTCCAGCATGATCCAGGGGCCGGGCAGGCGCCTCGCGTCCCACGTGAGCACCGCACCGTGATCGGCCACCACCTCCGGAGCGCCGTCGGTGGTCATCGCGCCGCTGGCGATGTCGTCCAGGTAGCCGGCGAGCAGCTGCAGTCCGTGCGTCGCGTGCCCCAGCAGGTCGCCCTCGACCAGGACGGTCGCGACGGCCGCCGCCTTGTCGCCGGCCAGGCCGGACTTCACGAGCAGCGTCCGCGCGAACGTCTCGAGCGCGTCGGCGCTGAAGCGGTGGTGCTCCTGCTGGCCCGCCATGTTCAGGCGAGCGACGCAGCGTTGGGCATGGCAAACCCGGCCTGGTCCAGCGCCGCCTGCAGCGCCTGCTGCTGCTGCGCGTCGAGCTCCACCAGCGGCGGGCGCACCGTCCGCCATGCGTCCCGGCCGCTCTTCCAGGCGATCGCGGCCTTCATCGCCGGAATCATGGGGAACTGCGCGAACACGGCACGGACGGCGTCCAGGTTCGCCTGCTGCGCGTCGGCCTCGCTGCCCTGCCAGGTCTTGTACAGCTGGACGATGGCGCCCGGATTCACGTTGCCGGTGGCGGTGATGCAGCCGGCGCCGCCGCCGCGCAGGTTGCGCAGCAGGAAGTTCTCGCTGCCGGCGAACACGTCGAAGCCCTGAGGCGCGAATTCCTCGAGCATCGCCTTGGTGTTGTTCCAGTCGCCCGAGCTGTCCTTCATGCCGGCGATCGCGCGCGGATAGGCCTTCAGCAGCCGCGCGATCAGGCCGCGCGTGATCGGCACCTGCGACACCGGCGGGATGTGGTACAGGTAGATGCGCAGTCGCTCGTCGGCCACCGCGTCGATCACGCTGGCGAAGGCGCGGTAGAGGCCCTCTTCGCTCACGCCCTTGTAATAGAAGGGCGGCAGCATCAGCACGCCGCCGCAGCCGGCTTCCACGGCCGCCCTGGTCAGCTCGATGGCATCGGGCAGGGCGCAGGCGCCGGTGCCGGGCATCATGCGCGCGGCCGGCAGGCCGGCTTCCAGCAGCGCACCGAGCAGGCGCCGCTTCTCGGCGACCGACAGCGAATTGGCCTCGGAATTGGTGCCGAAGATCGCCAGCCCCACGTCCTGCTCCAGCAGCCAGCGGCAATGGCGCTGCAAGCGTACCGGATCCGGCGTGTAGTCCGGGTTGAACGGCGTGAGGACGGGCGAGAAGATGCCCTTCAGGCGTGCTGTGGTCATGACGGTGGTCTCGTGTGAACGACTGGAAAACGGCTGGGCCGGGTCGCGCGGACGGGCCTTGCGGCGCCGCTCGACGGCCAGACCGGCCGATTTTCACCGCATCGGCCCCAGAAATTCTTTCTTGTGAAGATAAGCCCGGCAGCTTGCCGTCCCGCGGACGCCGCCGGACACTGCCGCCCTTCCTGGAACAAACCGGAGATGAAGGACATGACCGCCATTGCCAGCTTCCTGCGCCGGGGCCTGTGCGCCGCCGCCGCTGCCGCCGCGCTATTGCCCGCCTTGGCCTGGGCCGCCTATCCCGACAAGCCCATCCGCATGATCGTTCCGTATCCGCCCGGCGGAGCGACCGACGTCATCGGCCGCATCGTGGCGCAGCGCCTGTCGACGGCCCTGGGCCAGCAGGTGGTCGTCGACAACCGCGGCGGCGCCGGCGGCAACATCGGCGCCGATGCCGTGGCCAAGGCGAAACCGGACGGCTACACCATCCTGATGGGCGCCATGACCTCGCATTCGACCATGGCCAGGCTGGAGCGCGGCAAGCTCCCTTACGACCTGCAGAAGGACCTCACGGCGGTGCAGGTGGTCGGCTACGTCCCGCTGGTGTTCGTGGTGCACCCGTCGGTGCCGGTGCAGAACTTCGGCCAGCTGGTCTCCTACGCCAGGTCCAACCCCGGCAAGCTCACCTACGCATCCTCGGGCGCCGGCGCGCCGCAGCGCATGGCCGCCGAGATGTTCCGGCTGCAGGCCGGCGCCGACATGATCCACGTGCCGTACAAGGGCAGCGGCCCGGCCATGAACGACCTGGTCGGCGGCCAGGTGCTGATGATGGCCGAGACGGTGCCGGCGGCGCTTCAGCAGGTCAAGGCGGGCAAGCTGCGGGCGCTGGCCGTGACCACGCCGCAGCGCATCTCCATGCTGCCGGAGGTGCCGACGGTGGCCGAGGCCGCCTGGAAGGATTTCGACGTGACCTCCACCTTCGGCGTCCTGGTGCCCGCCGGCACGCCAGCCGACATCGTCGCCAGGCTCAACAGCGAGATCGGCAAGGTCATGCAGGACGCGGCCGCCAGGGAGCAGTTCCTGCAGCAGGGCGTCTACGTGCTGGCGCCGCAGACGCCCGCGCTCGCGGCCGAGCGCCTGAAGGGCGAAATCGCCAAATGGGCCAGGGTGATCGACCAGACCGGCATCAGGGCCGACGAATAATCGGGGATTCACCAGGCGTTTCCCCATGTCCTCATCCCCATTCGATCCCAAGAAACCCGGCGGCGGCGACGCCACCGGCATGAGCCGCGGCCTGGTCAACTACGGCGACGCCGGCTTCTCGCTGTTCCTGCGCAAGGCCTTCATCAAGGGCGCCGGCCTGACCGACCACGCCCTCGACCGCCCGGTGATCGGCATCGCCGACACCGGCAGCGGCTACAACCCGTGCCACGGCAACATGCCGCAGCTGGTCGAGGCCGTGCAGCGCGGCGTGATGCTGGCCGGCGGCCTGCCGGTGAAGTTCCCGACCATCTCGATCGGCGAGAGCTTCGCGCAGCCCACCAGCATGTACCTGCGCAACCTGATGTCCATGGACACCGAGGAGATGCTGCGGGCGCAGCCGATGGACGCGGTGGTGCTGATCGGCGGCTGCGACAAGACCGTGCCGGCCCAGTTGATGGGCGCCGCCTCGGCCGGCCTGCCCGCGATCCAGTTGATCACCGGTTCGATGCTCACCGGTTCGCATCGCGGCGAGACCGTCGGCGCGTGCACCGACTGCCGCCGCTTCTGGGGCAAGTACCGCGCCGACGAAATCGACGCCACCGAGATCGCCGACGTCAACAACCAGCTGGTCGCCAGCGTCGGCACCTGCTCGGTGATGGGGACGGCGAGCACGATGGCGTGCATCGCCGAGGCGCTGGGCATGACCGTGCCGGGCGGCGCCGCGCCGCCCGCCGTCACGTCGGCACGCATGCGGGTGGCCGAGGAGACCGGCACCGTGGCCGTGCAGATGGCCAAGGCCAGGCTCACCATCGACAAGGTGCTGACCGCCAGGGCCTTCGAGAACGCGATGCGGGTGCTGCTCGCCATCGGCGGCTCGACCAACGGCATCGTGCACCTGACGGCCATCGCCGGCCGCATGGGATTCGAGATCGACCTGAAAGCGCTGGACCGCATGGGCCGCGAGACGCCGGTGCTGGTCGACCTCAAGCCTTCGGGCCAGCACTACATGGAGCATTTCCACGCCGCCGGCGGCATGACCACGCTGCTGCGAGAACTCAAGCCCCTGCTGCACCTCGACGCGCTGACGGTGACCGGACGCACGCTCGGCGAGGAACTGGAGCGGGCGGCGCCGCCATTCAGCCAGGACGTGATCCGCTCGCGCGACAACCCGATCTATCCGCAGGGCGGCATCGCCGTGCTGGAAGGCAACCTGGCGCCCGGCGGCGCCATCATCAAGCAGTCCGCGGCCGACCCGAAGCTGATGGAGCACGAAGGCCGCGCCGTCGTGTTCGAAGGGCTGGCCGACCTGGCGGCGCGCATCGACAGCGACGACCTCGACGTCAACGCCGACGACATCCTGGTGCTCAAGAACATCGGTCCCAAGGGCGCGCCCGGGATGCCCGAGGCCGGCTACATCCCGCTGCCGCGCAAGCTCGCGCGCCAGGGCGTCAAGGACATGGTGCGCATCTCCGACGGCCGCATGAGCGGCACCGCGTTCGGCACGATCGTGCTGCACGTCACGCCGGAGTCGGCCATCGGCGGCCCCCTGGGCTACGTGCGCACCGGCGACCGGATCCGGCTGTCGGTGAGCCAGCGCGAGATCAGCCTGCTGGTGTCGGCGGAGGAACTGGCGCGGCGCGCCAAGGAGTCGCCGGTGACCGTGCCCAGCGCCGACCGCGGCTACCGCAAGCTGTTCCTCGACACGGTGACGCAGGCCGACCAGGGTGTCGACTTCGACTTCCTGCGCCCGCCGCAGACAGTGGATCGCGTGCCGAAGGCCTGAGCGCCCGCGGCTGGGGAGCGTCGCCGCTGCGCGATACTCCCGGCCATGAACATCGAGTTCCTGCACAGCTTCGTCACCGTGGCCGAGGCCGGCTCGATGGCGCAGGCCGCGCGGCGCCTGGACATCACGCCGGCTGCCGTCGCGGCGCGGCTGCACGCCCTGGAAGCGGAACTCGGCACGCCGCTGATCCAGCGGGCCGGCCGCTCGGTGCGCGTGACCGAAGCCGGACTCAAGATCCTCGAGCGCGCCCGCGGGCTGCTGCGCGATTTGCGCGACCTGCGTGCCATTGCCCATGACAGCAACCTGCCGGGTGAGTTGCGCCTGGGTGTCTTCTCTTCGGCGCTGACCAGCGTGTTGCCCCCGGTGCTGCGGCGCCTGTACCAGCGCCACCCCGAGCTGTCGGTGTTCGTGTCGCCGGGCAGCTCGGTGGACCTGTGCCGCCGGGTGGCCGCCGGCGAACTCGACGCCGCCATCGTGGTGGAGCCGCAATTCGTCGTGGCCAAGAACTGCGAGTGGCATGCCTTGACCGAGGAGCCGCTGGTCGTGGTCGCGCCGGCGGCGCTGGCCGGCAGCGACGCCCATGTCCTGCTGGCGCGCGAGCCCTACATCCGCTACGACCGCATGTCGGTGGGCGGCCAGCTGGCTGACCGCTACCTGCGGGACCATGGCATCCGCCCGCGCCAGCGGCTGGAGATCGACAGCCTGGCGGCCATTGCCGCGCTGGTCGACCAGGGCCTCGGCGTCGCCTTGCTGCCCGACTGGCCGCCGCTGTGGAGCGGAGGACTTCGCATCGTCCGCATCCCCCTGCCCGACCGTGCCCCGGTGCGCCGCATCGGCATCGTGCTGGCGCTGCAAGGGCCATGCGTGCCGCTGGCGCGCTCGCTGCTGCAGGAGGCGCAGGTCGTTCTCGACCGACTGTGACGCCGGTCACACCCGGGGCGGCGTGCCGGTCGCACACTTTCGCCGCGGGGCGGCGCTCGTCCCGCCGCGCCGGCCGGTGCCGGCCCAGGTGGAGGTTTCGATGGCCTTGCGACTGCGGCAGGCGGTGCAGCTTGCCGGTTTCCTGATGGCTGGCGTGCTGGTGGCAGGATGCGGCGGCGGCGGTGGCGCCGCCCCGCCGCCGGGCGCGCCCGCGCCCTGGCGGCTGGTTGCCGCGGACGAAGCGCGGCTGGCGGCCTGGTTGCGCGAAGCCCTCGGCCCGACGAGCCCCCGCGGGTTCGGCTGGGGCACCGTCGTGGGCGTCACGGCCATGGACGCCGCCGCGGTCCCGGCGGCACCTGCGTTCTCCGGCACGACGCTGCAGGAAAGCGGCGTCGACGAGGCCGACCTGATCAAGAGCGACGGCGTCCACGTCTTCAGCCTCGATCCGGCCGCGCCGGGCACGAACTCGAGCCAGCGCACCATGCTGCGCCGCCAGCGCCTGGACGAGAGCGCGCCGGCGCTGGCGCCGGTCGACAGCCTGCAGCTTCCGTTCTCGCCCGACGTCAGCGGCGCCGGGCTGTATCTCGACGAGGAGCGCCAGCAGGTGGCTGCGCTGGGCCGCAGGCCGGCCGGCTGGGGCGTGTACGACCTGTGGTTCTCGCCGTGGTCGTGGGGCGAGGGCGCCACGGAGGTGGTGCTGGCCACAGCCGGGGCGGCCGCGCCGCTGCAGCCGCGCCGCACCTTGCGCATCGCAGCGCACCTGATCGGCTCGCGCCGCATCGGCGCCACCTTGTACCTGGTGCTGCGCAACCCGGCGCAGGTGCCGGGATTCGATCCCTGGTGGAGCCCGGCGCGGACCGAGGCGAACCGGACCCTGCTGGAGTCGCTGCAGCCGGCGCAGGTGCTGCCGACCATCTCGGTGAACGGCGCGGCGCCGCAGCCCCTGGTGTCGCCGTCCTCGTGCCTGGTGCAGGAGGACAACGCCCAGCGCACGCCGGACATCGTCACCATCGTCGGCATCGACCTGGCCGGCGACCGGCACGCGGCGCGCTGCTTCGTCGGCGGCACCGAGGCGTTCTACATGTCCGAGCGCAACCTGTATCTCGCCACCACCCGGACCGCCTATGCCGCCAGCGGCGGGCTGCCCGTGTACGCGCCGCAAACCAGCACCGACATCCACAAGTTCGCGCTCGACGGCCTCGACATCGCCTACCGCGGCTCGGGCAACGTGAGCGGCCACCTCGGCTTCGACCAGAACCGCAAGTCGTTCCGCCTGGGCGAGCACGACGGCTCGCTGCGCGTGGTGACGCAGACTCAGGAGCAATGGATAGGCATTCCGATGGCCATGGCGGCCGCGCCGGCCGCGGCGATCGACTCGCCGGCGCGCCTCACGGTGCTGCAGGAGCGCGGCGGCGCGCTGGCAGTGGTCGGCGAACTGCCCAACGCGGCACGGCCGCAGCCGCTCGGCAAGCCGGGTGAGCAGCTGTATGCGTCGCGCTTCATCGGTGCTCGCGGCTACCTCGTCACGTACCGCCTCACCGACCCGCTGTACGTCCTGGACCTGTCCGATCCGGCCGACCCGAAGATGGCCGGCGAGCTGCACGTGGAAGGCTATTCCGATTACCTGTTCCCGGTGAGCGAGACGCTCCTGCTCGGGGTCGGCAAGGATGCGGTGGTGGACGGGGGCGCCGGCGACGGCCGGTTTGCCTGGTACCAGGGCGTGAAGGTCTCGCTGATCGACGTGAGCGACCCGGCGCGGCCGCGCGAGGCGGACCGCACGGTGATCGGCCGGCGCGGGACCGACGCCACGGTGCTGCACGACCACCACGGGATCGCCCTGCAGACGGTGGGCGGCACGGTGCGCGCCAGCCTCCCGGTGAGCCTGCACGAGACCCCGTCGCCGGGTGCGCCGGCCGCGGCGAACACGTGGTACCAGTTCACCCGGACCGAGTTGCAGCGGTTCGAGATCGACGTGGCCGGGCAGCGGCTGGTCACCCGGCCGGCGCTGGCGTCGGGCGTGACCGGCGAGCGCGCGATCCTGGACGATCGCTCGCTGTTGTGGCGTGACCAGGTGCACTGGTATCGCCACGGCGCCTGGCAGTCCGCCGCCTGGTGAGGCGGCGGCGACGCCGTCGCGCAGGCGCTGGTGTACCCTCACGCCTTCCCCGATCCCACGGGGCGCCCGGGCGGCGCCGCCGCATTCTTTCAATGGAGACTGACACGATGAACAAGCGCCACCTGCTGCGCGTTGCCGTACTCGGAGCCGGCGCGCTGCTGCTCGCCGGGGCCGGCTGGACCCAGGACTTCCCGCCGAAAAAGCCCGTCACGCTGATGGTGGGCTTCGCGCCCGGCGGCGCTGCCGATGCGGCCGCCCGCCTGATCGCCAAGAAGCTGACCGAGAACATCGGCCAGACGGTGCTGGTGGAGAACAAGGCCGGCGCCGGCGGCAACATCGCCCACCAGCTCACCGCCAATGGCCCGTCCGACGGATCGCTGCTGCTGTTCGGCTCGATCGGTCCGCTGACCATCGCACCGCACATGATGAAGCTGCCGTACGACCCGTTCAGGGACCTGGCGCCGGTCTCGGGGGCGGTGCACTTCCCCAACGTGCTGGTGGTCAATGCCAGTTCCAGCATCAAGAACCTGGCCGACTACATCGCGCAGGCGAAAAAGGAGCCGAGGTCGATCACCTTCGCGTCGACGGGCTCGGGCTCCGCGTCGCACCTCACCGGCGAACTGTTCGCCCAGCGCGCCAACGTGGAGCTGGTGCACGTGCCGTACCGCGGCGGCGCGCCGGCGATGCAGGACCTGCTGGCTGGGCGCATCACCGGCTACTTCGCGGCGCCACCCACCGCGCTGCCGCACATCGAGGCCGGCAGGCTGACGCCGATCGCGACGACCGGGCTCACCCGGCCGGCCTACATGCCCAACCTGCCGACGGTGGCCGAGTCGGGCTTTCCGGGTTTCGAGGCGCTGAACTGGTACTGCTTCGTCGCCAGCGCAAAGACCCCCGTGCCGCTCCTGGATCGCTGGAACCAGGAGATCGTCAAGGTGCTCAACGACGCTTCGGTGCGCGAGGCGCTGGCCAGGCATGGCCTCACGCCGCACCCGACGACGCGGCCGGAACTGCTGGCGTTCATGCGCAAGGAGTCGGCGCAGTGGGGCGACATCGTGCGCCAGCGCAAGATCACCGCGGAGTAATCCCGGACACGCCGGCGCACCGGCGTGCATCCGGCGGACGCGCCGGGTTACAGGCGCTGGCGGTCCGACGGCTGCGGCGACGGCAGGCCCCAGCCGCCGGTCCGGGCCAGCTGGCCGCCGTGTTTCGGTGCTGGCGCCTGCGGCACGTCGCCGTGGCGCCTGGCTTCCACCAGCCGGGCCAATGCCTCCATCTGCGCGGCCAGCGGCAGTTCCGCCGCGATCACGTCCGGCGCCGGGCCGCGGCACGGTGGCGGCTCCCCGTTGCGCGATCCCTTGGAGTAGAACTCCCAGTGCGCCAGCTTCCAGGCGTCCAGCGGATGGCCGCGTTCGACGATGCGCTGGCGGCGGGTGGCGTCCGAGATCGAGAGCCAGGCCACGACCGACGGTACCGGCGGCAGTCCGATCCGCACCGGATCGGCCAGCAGGCCTTCGACCAGTTCCTGCGTCCACGGCCCCGGCAGGATGACCGAGCCGCCGAGCGCCAGCTGTGCTGCCGCCACCTGCAGGGTCGCGGCGTAATCGAGGTGGCGCACCTCCTTCTTGAACAGCGGGCTGTCGCGGTCCTTGGGATCGGCGCCGAGCAGTTCCAGCAGCCGCTGGCCGTGCAGGCCGCCGACGAGGTCCTTGTCCAGGAGCGTCCATGGCTGGCCGTGGCGGATCTGGTGGCGCACCCAGGCTTCGGCCAGCGTCGTCTTGCCGCAGCCGGCCGGCCCGGTGAGGAACATCACCACGGGCGTGGCCGGGGCCGGTGCGCGGGCGGGAGAAAGGGGAGGGGTCATGCTGAAGACAACGGTGAAGGGTGGACTGCGACGGCTGCCACGCGGCGCCGGCGGCGGCGCTTCGCAACGAAGACAAGATAAGGGGAGCGGGCGGCGGGCCACCAGAGATTTCTCAAGCGGCTCGCAGGTCGGGCTGCGTGCGTGAGAATTGACCTTCGCCCGTGCTGGCGCCGCAACGGCCAGCCGCCGGCGAGGGCGGCCATGGCCACGCGGGCAGCATGGGCATAGCGGAAATCGCGCGCCGCCGATTGATGCACGTCAAGCGCGGGCCGATCGCCGCGCCCCGGGCGGCCGGGCACTTCCTAGAATCGCCGAACCCCGTAGTACCTCCCACTCCTGTGCACGCCGAGACTGTTCCATCCGGCCGCGGCGACCTCACGTTGTCCGGCTTCATCGCCGCCGCCTGCGTCGCGGTGGTGCTTGCGTGCGCCGCGTACTGGCTCTCGCTGCAGCAGAACCGGGCCGCTGCGTGGGTGACGCACACCCAGGAGGTGCTGACCACGATCGCCCGCACCCGCGCGGCGCTGGTCGACCTGCAGAACGGCCACCGCGGCTTCACGATTTCCGGCGACGAGCAGGAACTGGCGCCGTACCACCAGGCCCGCGCCGCGCTGCAGCAGCACATGGCCCGGCTGGGCACGCTGATGACGGAGAGTGCGGAGCAGGCGCGGCATTTCGCCGAGCTCGAGCGCGACCTGGCGGCCCGCCTCGCCTCCGCCGCCGACCTGGTCCAGGCGCGCCGGGCGGGTGGCTTCGACGCCGCCAAGTCGATCGTCGACACCGGCCGCCCCGGCGGCGAGATGGCGGTGCTGCGCGAGCACCTGCGCAACCTGGAGGTCGAGGAGGAACGCCTGCTCGGCGAGCGCCTCGCCGACCACGAGCGGCTGGTGCAGTGGTTCTGGGCCGGCATGACCGTGGTCGTGCTGGTGCTGTTCTGCGCGCTGGCCGTGCTGTACCTGCAGGTGCGGCGCCGCAGCGCGGCGCAACGGCAACTGCTGGAGAGCGAGCAGCGCTTCCACCTGATGACGAGCAGCGTCGCCGAATACGCGATCATCATGCTGGACCTGCAGGGTTGCGTGCGCACCTGGAACGCCGGCGCGCAGCGCATCACGGGCTACGACGAGCACGACATCGTCGGCCACGATTTCGGCCGGTTCTACAGCCCGCAGGACGCGGAGGCCGACAAGCCGACCCACACGCTGCAGCACGCCGCCTCGCAGGGGCGCTTCGCCGAGGACGGCTGGCTGGTGCACAGCGATGGCAGCGCGTTCTGGGCCAGCGTGGTGATGACGCCGCTGCGCGACGCGCAGGGCGACCTGAGCGGCTTCTGCATGATCGCGCGCGACCTGACCGAGCGGCGCAAGGCGGAGAACGCGCTGCGCGACGAGATGCAGGAGCGCCTGCGCGTCGACGAGGAACTGCAGCGGCTCAATCGCTCCCTGGAGGCGCAGGTGCGCGAGCGCACGGCCGACCTGCTCGACGCCAAGCTGCGACTGCGCGACCTGTCCGCGCAGCTGATCACGGCGCAGGAGCAGGAGCGGCGGCACATCGCGCGCGAGCTGCACGACGACACCGGGCAGTCGCTGACGGTGATCCGCATGCACCTGATGGACGTGCTGCGCGGCGCCGAGGGCGCCGGCGCGCGCATTCCGGAATGCGTCGCCATCGTCGACGCCGCGATCGCGCAGATCCGCGGCATGGCGCTGAACCTGCGTCCGACCATGCTGGACGATCTGGGCCTGGCCGCCGCGCTGGAGTGGGCGCTGGAGCAGCAGGGCCGGCCCGCCGGCTGGGAGACGGCGCTGGAGGCGGACGACGACTTCTCCGAAGTGCCGGCGGAGATCCAGACCGCCTGCTTCCGCATCGGCCAGGAGGCGCTCACCAACGCGGCCCGTCACGCCGGTGCGACCGAAGTCAGCGTCGAGTTGCGGATGGTCGGCGGCGAGCTCGAACTGACGGTGCAGGACAACGGCGCCGGTTTCGACCTCGCCCGCTACAGCTCGCCCGCGGAGCGCAAGAAGCACTTCGGGCTGATCTCGATGGGCGAGCGGGCCGGGCTGGTGGGTGGGCACCTTGACATCGCCACGGCGCCGGGCCGTGGCACGCGGGTGCGCGCGATCCTGCCGGTGGTGCTGGAGCCGGTGCTGGCCGACAGCACGCTCGTCGCGTAGGGCCCGGGTCCTAGCGTCCGTCCTGGACGATCGCCTCGAGCGCCTGCATCTCGATCGGCTTGGTGAGGTGCCGGTCGAAGCCGGCCGCCAGGGCGCGCGAGCGATCGGCTTCGGTGCCCCAGCCGGTCGCCGCCACCAGCAGCGGCGGAGGCGCCAGGTCGGTGCGCTGCTTCAGGCGCCGCGCCACCTCGTAGCCATCCATCCCCGGCATGCCGATATCGAGCACCACGACATCGGGCGCGAAGCCGCCGACCGCGGCCAGCGCTTCCTCGCCGCTGTGGGCGACGCTCACGGTGTGTCCCAGCATTTCCAGCAGCATGGCCAGGGTGCCGGCGGCATCCGCGTTGTCGTCCACGACGAGGAAGCGCCGGGCCCGCTCGGGCCCCGGTCCCGGCGCCGGCGCGTTGGCCGGCGTGGCCGGCACCCGGCCCTCGAGCACTTCCGGCGGCAGCGAGAGGGTGAAGCACGATCCCTTGCCCGGGCCGGCGCTGGCGGCGGTCACGCGGCCGCCGTGCATCTCCACCACGCTGCGCACCAGGAACAGCCCGATGCCCAGGCCATGACCGCCGTCGGTGCCGGAGCCGACCTGGGCGAACAACTCGAACACCCGCTCCAGCGAGTCGGGCGCGATCCCGATGCCGTCATCCTGGACCGAGATCTGCACGCCCTGGTCGTCGCGCACCCTCAGCGCCACATGGCCCCCGGCCGGCGTGTACTTGGCGGCGTTGCTGAGCAGGTTGCTGACGGCCTGGGTGACGCGCACCGGGTCCACCTTGACCAGGAGGTCCGCTTCGGGAAATTCGAGCGCGAGCGTCTGCCGTTTTTCCTCCAGCATGGGCCGTCCGGTTTCCACCGCCGCGTCGATCAGCGAACGCAGCCCGACCTGGCGCCGGTCCAGCTTGAACTTGCCGGTGTTCACCCGCGCGATGTCCAGCAGGTCGTCGATCAGGTGGACCATGTGCACGAGCTGCCGCTCCATGGTCGAGCGGGCGCGCTCAGAGGCTGAGGTGCGGCCGCCGTCCTTCTTGAGGATCTCCAGCCCGGTGCGGATCGGCGCGAGCGGGTTGCGCAGTTCGTGCGCCAGCGTTGCCAGGAAGCGGTCCTTGGCCCGGTTCGATTCCTCCAGCCGCCGTGCGCGCTGACCCAGTTCGTCCAGCATGGCGTTGAAGGCCTCGACCAGTTCGCCGACCTCGTCGTTGCTCGTCCTCTCGGCGCGCACCTGGTGTGTCTCGCCGCGCAGCACCTTCCTGGCCACCTCGCTGATCGCGGTGATCGGCTCGGTGATCGAGCGCTGCAGCCGGTTGGTGAGCGCCACGCCGGCGCCCAGGCTGGCCGCCAGGATCACGGCCAGCGCCCCCAGGTATTCCAGCAGCCGGGACAGCAACTGGTGCTCGCCCCGGATATAGATCGAGCCGACCGGCTCCTGGCTGGCCAGGACCGGCCGCACCACCTCGACGAAGCGCCATCCGAGGCGGGAGCCGCGCTGGGGCACCCGCACCGGGATCTCGGTCGTTTCGGCGGGCCCCGCGTAGGAGGCGAAGACCTGCCCTTGCACGTCGTGCAGCGCCGCCGCCGCGACCGTCGGCTTGGCCCGCAGCGAACTGAGGTCCTCGGTCGCCGCCTTCGGATCCTGGAAGCTCAGGGACGCCTGCGAGGCCAGCGCCAGCACGTCCGCCTGCGCCTGCAGGTCGTGCTGCGTCGAGCGGACGTGCCGCACCATGTCCAGCGCCATCAGCCCGAAGCCCGCCAGCAGCAGGCTGACCAGGCTGCCGCGCAGCAGGACCAGCCGCAGCTTCTGGCGGATCGAAGTGGCGTCCTCGAGCCTCATGGCGCGCGCTCTTCGACCGACCGGGCGACGGCAAGCAGCCGCGAACTGAGCTTGAGCGCGCGCCCCTCGGCGGCGCGTGGCGACGCGTCGAACCGGACCCGGCCGCGCTCCAGCACGAAGTTCAGCGCGGCGCCCAGCGCCAGGCCGGCTTCGGCCTGCGTGACCACGAGCACCGGCCCCGTGGTGCGCACCAGCAGTTCGCGCAGCCGGCTCTCGTTGTTCGTGGCGAGGAACAGGATGTGCAGCCGCTCGCCCTGGGCCGGCGGCTCGCGCAAGCGGCGCGCCACGATGGCGCGGCCGTTGACAGTGCGGCCGTGGGCGAGCTGCTCGAGGTCGGCATGGACCGCATCGTCACCCAGGATCCCGATCACCAGCGGCTCGTCGGGGCGGCGGAAGGCTTCGGGCGGCCAGTCGACGAAGGTCCCGAACTTCATGAGGAAGGCCGCCTTCACGGCGCTCTCGCGCGGTGCGGAGAGCGCGGCCTGCGCATGCGCCGGGGCGAGCAGCAGCCAGGCGAAGACGAACGCGAGGGCCAGCCGCCAGGCGAGGGCGGGCCGAAGCGCTGGTGGCTTCAGGGCTGCCAAACCAGCCTCAGGAACAGCCGGCGCCGGATCTGGCTGGCGGCGGCCGGTGCGTTGAATTCGACGTGGCTGGAATGCAGCAGGTTCTGTCCGAGGAGCGACACCTCCAGGTCGCGCCGGACGGTCCAGGCGAGGCGCGCATCGAGCTCGGTGTAGGCGGGAACGGCCGGCGCCGGCAGGGCCCCGACCCGGCGGGCGGTGAGGTCCAGGGCCACGTTGCTGCCGAGATCGAGCTGCGAGCGCACTTTCCACTGCGAGCGCGGGTCGTTGCCCAGGTTCGCGATGCCGGTGGTGGCGGTTGCCGGCGGGCTGGAGGCGTATGCCAGCTTCTTGTCCAATCGCAGATAACCGGCCGACAGGCGCCAGCCCGGGCTCGCCTGCCAGGTTCCCCACGCTTCCACGCCGTCGGCATGGCCCTCGATCCGGTTCTGGATCGTCGTCGGAACGGCGTCGCTGCCGCCGCGCAGTCCCTTGTACTGCTGGCGGAACACGGCGAGGTCGTAGCTCAGGTTCTCGCCGATGGCGCCGCGGTGGCCGGCTTCGGCCACGGTGGCGGTTTCCGAGTCGAACTGCGGCCCGCCCGCGATCGCGAACGGCGCGCGGCCGGGGAAGAAGAACTCGCGGTCGATCCGGGACGGCGCGCGCACGGCACGCGACAGCGCTGCCCAGGTCGTGGCGCCCCCGGCGTGGGTGTAGGCCAGGCGGGCCGTCGGCAGCAGCTCCACGCCGGTGTAGCTGTTGCGCTCGGCCTTCGCGCCCAGTGTCAATTGCACGCCGTCGGCCAGCGCGATCTCGTCCTGCACGAAGATGTTCCACCAGGCCAGGGTTCGTTCCGCCGGGACGAAAGCCACGACGGGGCTGGGATCGTTGGCGTCGCGGCCCGAGCGGTAGCCGGCGCCCCACAGCAGGTGGTGACCGGCGGCCACGGCCGGCTCGTGGGTGAACCCCAGGTCGAACGTGCGTGCCTCGTTGCGGAAGGTGGTGGTCTCGTCGCGGGCATACAGGTCCCAGGCGGCCTGCAACCGGAACGCCGATCCGTCGGCCAGCCGGCGGTCCCAGCGCGCGAGCAGGTTGCCGCCGTGCATCTTCGGCGCGAGGTTGGTGGCCGGCAGGTCGCCGGCACTGAACACGTCGCCCTGCACGGTGAGCTGGTGGCCGCCGCCGTCGAAGTCGGCGCGAAAGCCCGCCTGCTTCTTGCTGCTCGCATCGGGTCGCTCGACGCCGCTGGCGAGGGACGTGTTGTTCCGGTCGATCGCCATCCCGTAGAGGCGGACATGGCTGGTGCCCAGGCGCCCGCCCCAGCGGGCCACCTGTTCGCCGCCGGCGTGCGAGCGTGTCGCGGCCACGCGCGGACCCTGCGTCGCCGCCGCCGGGCGGGTGACGACGTTGATGATGCCGTTCACGGCGTTGGCGCCCCAGATCGTGCCGCCGGGGCCGCTGATCACCTCGATACGCTCGATGTCGTCGAGCGGCACGTCGTGGAAGTCCCAGAACACGCCGGCGAACAGCGTGGAATAGATCGTGCGGCCGTCGACCAGCACCAGCAGCTTGTTGGCGATGGCATTGTTGAAGCCGCGTGCGCTGATCGCGTACTGCCCGGCGTTCAGCCGCGCCACCTGCAGGTTGGGCGCCAGCCGCAGCGCCTCGGGCAGGCTGGTCGCGGCCGAGCGCCGCATCTCGTCGGCGGTGATGACGTAGACGGAGGCGGCGGCGCTGCGCAGCGTCTGCGGCCGCCCCGACACCGAGGTCACCTCGATCGTGGTGAGCTGCTCCAGCGACAGGTCGGCGAGGTTGCCGAGCGCGGCCAGCTGTGTCGCATCGGCGGCGTGGATGGTGGCGAGCGCGAGCAGTGCTCCCAGCGCGGCATGCATGGACTTCTTCGGGCTGGACTTCACCGCGGCGATGTTACCGGCTTTGATCCAGCGGCGGGTGGCGACGGCACGGTCGCGCAGGCCGCGTCGTGGTGACCGTGTCGTGCCGAATGTCAGAAGCCGAAGACCCGCATCGCGTTGTCGCCGCGCACGGCCGTCATCTGCTCGCGCGGCAGCCTGGCGGTGTTGGCGAAGGCACCCTTGGTGTCGTGGACCCAGTGCGGCCAGTCCGTGCCCAGCATCACGTGGTCGGCGCCCACGACCGAGATCAGGTACTGCAGCGCCCCGAGGTCGTAGGTGATGCTGTCGTAGTAGATGTGGCGCAGGTAGTCGGTGGGCTTGCGCTTCATCTGGCGGCGTTGCGCCAGCTCGACCTCGTCGCCCTTCTCGAACCGGCCCACCAGGTAGGGCAGGGTGCCGCCGCCGTGCGAGGCGATCACCTTCAGGTTGGGGTACTGGTCGAAGAACCCCTCGAAGATCATCCGGGTGATGGCCAGCGTGGTGTCGAACATGAAGCCGACCGACCAGCTGAGGTCGAACTTGGTCATGTCCATCAGGTCGACGCCGGGCGGATCCGTGGGGTGCACCAGCACCGGCAGCTTGCGGTCGTCGATCGCTTTCCAGACCGGCGCGAACATCGGGTCCGTGAGGCTCTTGCCAGCCACGTTGGCGAGCACCATCACGCCCACCGCGCCCTTGGCGCAACTGCGCTCCAGCTCTTCGACGGCGCGTTGCGGGTACTCCCAGGGCAGCGAGGCGAACCAGCGGATCCGGTCGGGATAGCGCGACTGGGCGTCGGCGACGTTGTCGTTGGCCTCGCGCGCCGCCTGCACGCTGACTTCCTCGCCGCCCCAGTACACGTTGGGGCAGGTGAGCGACACGACCGAAATGTCGATCCCGGCCTGGTCCATGTGCGCGATGCGCAGCTCCCAGTTGAAGTGGCCTTTCTGCGGCAGCACCACCGGCGTGTTGCCGCGGAAGATCTCGCGCTGGCCGTCCGGTCGGGTCTGGATGTTGTAGATCCCGCCTTCCCGCTGCAGCAGTTCGAGCCACTTCGTGGTGAACATGTGGGTGTGGACGTCGATCACGGGCATGGCTGGGACTCCTGGTGGTTCGCGGTGCGAGTGCAGCGCCGCACTGTAATCCATGCTGGCTCCAGGGTAGTCACGGATGCAGGGCGCCTCGCCGTCGTCCACACTCCGGCGGACTCTGCTCCCTGGGGAAATCACATGAAGAGAAGATCGCTCAACCTGCTCGCCGCCTCGGTGCTGCTCGCTGCTTCCGGCACTGCGCTGGCGCAGGACAAGTCCACCCTGAAGATCCTGGTCGGGTTCCCGCCCGGGGGCTCGGTCGACGTCGTCGCGCGCCTGATCGCGGACCACATGCGATCCACGCTCGACCAGAACGTGATCGTCGACAACAAGCCGGGGGCGGCCGGCCGCGTGGCGCTGGGCGAAGTCAAGCGCGCGGCGCCCGACGGCAACACGCTGGTGCTGGCGCCGAGCGGGGCCCTGGTGATCCTGCCCTGGGCCACGAAGAACCTGGGCTACGACCCGATGAAGGATTTCACGCCGGTGGCGCGGGTCACGACCTTCGACTTCGCCGTGACGGCGGGGCCCGCCGCGCCGGCGGGCGACCTGAAGGGCGTGCTGGCGTGGATGAAGGCCAACCCGGGCAAGGCCAATTACGCGACGTCCGGTGCCGGCACGGTGCCGCATTTCGCCGGGCTGCTGCTGGGCCAGGTCTCGAGCGTCCCGATGACGCACGTACCGTACAAGGGCGGCGCGCCCGCGGCGCAGGACCTGATCGGCGGCCAGATCCCGCTGATGGTCGACACGCCGTCCGAGACGCTGGAACACCACAAGGCCGGCAAGGTGCGCATCCTGGCCGTCACCGGCGAAAACCGTTCGGCGGCCCTGCCGGACGTGCCGACGGTGCGCGAGTCGGGTGTCGACTTCGTCGCCGACGCGTTCTTCGGCCTGTACGGGCCGGCCAACATGCCGGCTGCCCGCACCCAGAAGCTCAGCGACGCGGTCGGCAAGGCGCTGGCGAGTCCCGAGGTCCAGGCCAGGATCAAGGCGCTGGCGCTGACCCCCGCTTTCGCTGGTCCGCAGGCGCTGGCGACCACCCAGGCGACCCACCTCAAACGCTGGGAAGCGCCGGTCAAGGCATCCGGCTATTCGCTCGACCAGTAGGCGGCGCGCCCGCTTCAGGCCGGACCGGCGGCGAGCATGGCGCGCAAGTGCGCGTCCATCCGCTGCGCATCGGGCGCGATGCCGGTGAACAGCTGGAACGCGCCGATCGCCTGGCCGACGGCCATGGTGCCGCCGTCCACCGTGGCGCAGCCACGGGCGCGCGCCGCCTTCAGCAGCGCCGTCTCGATCGGGAAATAGACGATCTCCGAGACCCAGAGCTCGGGTCGCAGCAAGTCGGCCGCCAGCGGCGATCCCGGCATCTTGTCCATGCCGGTCGGCGTCGCGTGGATCAGGCCCGTGGCGTCGGCGAGCGCCTCGGCCGCGTCGGTCACGGCTCGCACGCGGTCCGCTCCATGACGCCGCGCGAGCGACTCGGCCAGCTGGGCCGAGCGCGCCGGGTCGACGTCGACGATCGCGAGGCGCTGCGCGCCCAGCTCCAGCACCGAGTGGGCGACCGCCGATCCGGCGCCCCCCGCCCCCAGCAGCACCACCCGCGACAGGTCGGCATCCGGCAGCGCGCGGCGAAAGCCCCAGCGCCAGCCCCAGCCGTCGGTGTTGTGGCCGACCAGCCGGCCGTTGCGGTTGACGACGGTGTTGACGGCGCCCATCGCCTGGGCGTCCGGGGCCAACTCGTCGAGCAGCGGCAGCACCGCCTGCTTGCAGGGATAGGTGATGTTCAGGCCGGCGAAGCCCATGATCCGCGCGGCGGCGATCAACAGCGGCAGGTCGGATGCGGTGGCGCCGCTGGCGTCCAGGTCGATCAGCTGGTAGTGCACGCGCAGCCCGTGCTGGCCGCCTTCCGCCTCGTGCAGGGCCGGCGTCAGCGAGCGCTGGATGCCGGCGCCGATCAGGCCCAGCAGCACCTTGCCGCGCGCGGGGGTCACTTGCGCAGCTTCGCCAGTTCGGCCATCAGCTCGCGCACGGTGGCCTCGCCCACGGTCGCCGTGTGCTTGTCGATCACCGGCTTCATCTTCTCGCGCAGCTTCGCCTGTTCCGCCGCCGGCAGCTCGGTCACCTGCATGCCGGCCTTCTTCAACTGGTCGATCGCCGACGCCGCCTGCTCGCGCGACAGCTGGCGCTGGTAGCGGCCGGCTTCGGTCGCCGCGTCCTGCAGGATCTGCCGCTCGGCCGGGTTCAATCCGTCCCACACCTTCCGGCTGACGATCACCGACTGCGGGTTGTACTGGTGATGGGTGAGGGTGAGGTACTTCTGCACCTCCGCGAACCGGTTCGCGAGGATCACGCTGACCGGATTCTCCTGGCCGTCCACGGCTCGCTGGTCGAGCGCGGCGTACAGCTCGGGAAAGGCCAGCGGCGTGGGGTTGGCGTCGAGCGCCTTGACCCAGTCGATGTTGATCGGGTTGGGGATGACGCGCAGCTTCAGGCCGGCGATGTCCTCCACCTTCTGGATCGGCCGCCGGCCGTTGGTCAGGTCGCGGAATCCCAATTCCCAGTAGGCCAGGCCGATGATGCCCTTGTCGGCCAGCTTGGCGTGCATCGCCTTGCCGAACGTGCCGTCGACGACCGCATCTGCTTCGCGCGGGTTGGCGAACAGGAACGGGAAGTCGTAGATCGCGAACTCCCTGGCCTGCGTGGCCAGGATGCCCGAGTTGAGGATCGTCATCTCCACGGTGCCGCCCTGGACCGCGGTGACGGTGGCCGCGTCGCTGCCGAGGCTGCCGCCGGGGTACAGGTTCACCTTGATGCGTCCACCCGACTTGGCGGCGACGAGTTCGGCGAAGCGCTCGGCGCCCGACACGACCGGGTGGCCCTTCGGGTTCTGCAGTCCCAGCTTGAGCGTTCGCTCCCTGACGTCCTGCGCGGCGACGCCGCCGAAGGTGGCGAGGGCCAGCGCGGCCAGCGCCGCCTTGAGCATCGATCGTCTCATCCTTGTCTCCTGTGGTTGCCGGTTCGCGGGCCGGACTGGCGCGAGTGTATGCGGGCGCTTGGCGCCCGCCCAGCTCAGCCGTACACTCGCCCGCTGGAGGGGCTCATGGAAATCACCATCCTCGCGCTGGTGGCGGCCGTCCTGGCCGTAGCCGTCATCGCCATCTACAACCGGCTGGTGCGGCTGCGCAACGCCATCGCCAACGCGTTCGCCCAGATCGACGTGCAGCTGAAGCGGCGCTACGACCTGATCCCCAACCTGGTCGAGACCGCGCGCAAGTACCTGCAGCACGAGCGCGACACGCTGGAGGCCGTCATCGCCGCCCGCAACCAGGCTTGCGCCGCCGCGATCGCGGCCCGCCGCGATCCAGTCGCCGCCGCCTCGATGACGGCGCTGGGGGCGGCCGAAGGCACGCTGGGCAGCGCGCTGGGCCGCCTGATGGTGGTGGCCGAAGCCTATCCGCAGCTGAAGGCGGACCAGACCATGCGCGAGCTGTCCGAGGAACTCACGTCGACCGAGAACCGCGTCGGCTTCGCGCGCCAGGCCTACAACGACGCGGTGCTCGATTTCAACAACGGCACCGGGCAGTTCCCCGCGAACCTCATAGCCGGCGTGTTCGGTTTCGCGCCCGCCGCCATGCTGCAATCCACCCAGTCGGAGCAGGAGCGGCAGGCGCCGCGCGTCCAGTTCTGAGAAGCTGTGAACGAATTCCTCGCACCCGCGCGAGCCTTGTTCGAGGCACCGGTCTCGGCGCTTGCGTGCCGCGGCTCGCCCTGCGGGACGGGGCGCCTCAGGGCGCAGGCGGGCGTTACGGCCCTGGTCCAGGCGGCCAGCCTGGACCGCGGACCGCGCCTGCGCCTGCACCCTGATGCACTCCGTCGCGGGCGCGATCAATTCATTCACAGCTTCTGACGGCGGCGCGATGCGCTTCCGCCAGCAGCAGGAGCAGGCCCGCGCGGCCACGCGCAAGCTGCTGGCGCTGTTCGCGCTCACCGTGCTGTTCACCGTGGCCGGCGTCAACGCGGCGCTGGCGCTCGCATGGCGGCTGCAGTTCGGCGGTTTCTTCGGCTACCCGAACTGGTTCTTCGAAACCAACACGGCGCTGACCCTGGGCTTCGTGCTGGGCGGGGCGTGGCTCGAATCGCTGCGCCTGCGCGACGGCGGCGCGCATGTCGCGCGGATGGTGGGTGGCCGGGAAGTCGCGACGCCGCAAGGCATGGCGGAACGGCGCCTGCGCAACATCGTCGACGAGATGGCGATCGCGTCGGGCCTGAAGTCGCCGCGGGTGTTCGTGCTGGACCGGGAGCCGACCATCAACGCGCTGGCGGCGGGCTGGGAGCAGCAGGACAGCGTGGTCGTGGTCACGCGCGGCGCGCTCGATCGCCTCACCCGCGACGAGCTGCAGGGCGTGGTCGCGCACGAGTTCGCGCACATCCTCAACGGCGACACCCGATTGAACATGCGCCTGATCGGCATGGTGTTCGGCCTGCAGATGGTTTTCAACTTCGGGCGCGACCTCATGAGCTCGGTCGACACCCGCGGGCGGCGCGGACCGGCGTTGGCCATCGGCGCGGCGCTGGCGCTGGCCGGCAGCGTCGGGTGGCTGGCCGGGCGACTGCTGCGCGCGGGCGTGTCGCGCCAGCGCGAACACCTGGCCGATGCGTTCGCCGTGCAGTTCACGCGGCAGCCGACGGGGCTGGGCAACGCCTTGCGCAAGGTGGCGGGACAGGTCGGGCGCGGCGAGCGCATGGCCAGTGCGAACGCCGAAGTGGTGTCGCATCTGCTGCTCTCGGCCGATGCCGTGCTGCCCACGGCGTGGCTCGCCAGTCATCCCCCGATCCAGGAGCGGCTGCGGCGGATCTTCGGCCGTGACATGCCGCCGCTGCCGGACGACCCGCTGCCGCAGCCAGAAGCAGGCGGGCCGGCGTTGCCTGCGTTCGAGTTCAGTGCCATGCCCGCGCTGGCGCAGGTCACGGCCACGGGCCTCGCCGGCAGCGGTCAGGCGGCCGCGCCCGAAGCCGCGGCCAGTCCGCTCGAGGCGCCGCTCTTCGAGTTGTCAGCCACCACCATGCCCGGGCCGGTGCACGCCGCCGTGCTTGCCTGCCTGGTGCCGCCGCAGTCCGCGGCGGAAATGCAGGCCTGGCGCCGGGCGGTGCCGGACCAGGCCGCGCACGAACGGCTGTTGCAGTCGGTGCAGTCCCTGCCGCCGCGCCGCCGGTTGCCGTGGTTCGAGCGCCTGCTGCGGCTGGCGGCGGCCTTGCCGGCGCCGGACCGTGCGGCGCTGGTGGGCGGCGCACGCGCGGTGGCGCAGGCCGATGGCCGCGTCTCGCTCGCCGAATACCTGGAGGGGCTGGTGCTGCAGCGCCAGCTCGGGATGCACGGCGAACGGCTCTCGGCGGAGCGGCGCGGGCTCGCACTGGCCGAACTGGCGCATCCGGTCGCGCTCGTCAGCCGCGCGCTGGCGGCGTCGCTGTCGGTCGAGGAACGCGCGCGATGGCTGCGGGCCGTGCATGCGGGCCTGCGCCTGCCGCCAGCCGGCGAGTTGCCGATGCCGTCCGCCGGCGAGCTCGCGGCGGCGCTCGACCGCCTCGTGCTGCTGGGGCGGATGGAGCGGCCGGCGCTCGTCAAGCAGTGGATCGCCGGGCAGCCATTGGCCGGCTGGCCGCAACGCACGCACGACGCGCTGCGCTGCCTTTGCCTGCTGATCGACACGCCGCTGCCGCCGCCGCTGGCGGCGCAATTCGATCCGCTGCCACTGCTGCCGGAGACGGCGTGAAGTCCGCTGTCAGACGAAAGCTTTGCAGCGTTCCACGCCTGGGCGGGGACATCGTGCCACCTTTACACTCCCGCGGTGCCATTCCGTGAAGCAGTCCATGCGGTTCCATTCAGGCTGATCTGCCTGCTCGTCCTCGGCCACATCGCATTCGCCGGCAACCGTTTCACCCTCACGCTGCAGGCCGTCGCGCTCGACGCGTCCCCGTTCGCCATCGGCCTGCTCATGAGCCTGCTGATGGTCGTGCCGATGGTCCTCTCCATCCACATGGGGCGCTGGGCCGATCGCCTGGGATTCGCACGGCCCGCGGCGGTGGGCCTGGCATCACTGGCGCTGGGCAGCCTGATCTCGGCGGGCCTGCGGACCATGCCGGCCCTGTACGTCGCCAGCGTCCTGATCGGCACCGGCTACACGCTGGCCCACGTGGCGGTGCAGAACGCCGTGGGCCAGCTCACGCCGGCGCGCCAGCTCACGCACTCGTTCTCCGTGCTGGCGATGGGGTTCTCGATCTCCGGCATGAGCGGCCCGCTGGTGGCCGGCTTCGTGATCGACCAACTGGGCTACGCGGCGGCTTTCCTGGCCATGCTGGCGTTCGCCGCCGTCTCGTTCGGCCTGTTGTGGCCCTTCCTGCGGGCGGGGGCCCGCGCCCCGGTCGCCGGGCTGCCCGCGACACCCGGCCCGGTGCTGGACCTGCTGCGGCACCCGCCGCTGCGGGCGGTGCTGATCGTGAGCGGCCTGCTGACCATGGCCTGGGACATGTTCCAGTTCCTCGCGCCCCTGCAAGGGGCCCGTGCCGGCCTGAGCGCCACCCTGACCGGCACGCTGATGGGCGCGTTCGGCGCCGGCACCTTCGCGATCCGGTTGTTGCTGCCGATCATTCATGCCCGCATGAGCGAGTGGCGCATCATGAGCTGGGCGCTGTTCGTGGCCGCCGTCTGCTACACGGTATTCCCGCTCGCCGGCACCTTCCCGCTGATGGTCGCGGCGGCGTTTGCCATGGGCCTCAGCGTCGGCTGCGGCACGCCGATGGCCATGAGCCTGCTGCACCTGACGGCGCCGCCGGCGCGCGCCGGCGAAGCCGTCGGCATGCGCACCTCGATCGTCAGCGCGAGCCAGACCTTCTTTCCGCTGGTGTTCGGTGCGCTGGGATCGGCGGTCGGGGTGGGAGCGGTGTTCTGGGCCGGCGCCACCGTGCTGGCATCGGGCGGGGCCTTCGCGCGCAAGCGCTCGGCGTTCGCCGTCGAGCGCTCCTGACGATCAACCGAGGCGCGCGATCCGGCGCCAGGCCAGCCAGCCGATCGCGATCCACACCAGCGAGCGCAAGGTCATGGCGCCGGCGGTGCGCACCTCGTAGGCGCCGCCGTTCAGCACGTGCACGCCGAACGCGGCGAACACCAGCAGCGTGGTACCGGCGATCACCAGCGCCAGCATCGCGGCCCAGCGCCGTCGCAGCCACAACCCGGCGCCGGCGGCGACGTAGGCAAAGCCGGCCAGGAAGTTGAACCAGAGGACGAACGGGACGTAGGCCCCGGCAGCCTGCCGCGCCGCCGGCCCGCCGGACAGCGCGTTGCCGCCGGAGGCGATCGTCGCGAGGCCGAACAGCGCGGCCACGATGGCGGCGGCGCGCAGGAAGCGATCGGGCGGGGCCGCGGTCATGAGGGAACTCCTTCCTCGAGGCGGCGGCCTTCGCCCGCCTCTTCGTAGGTGCGCCCATCCCGGATGTGGTAGATGCGCTTGAAGGTCGGGATGATCTTTTCGTCGTGCGTGACGACGATGATTGCCGTGCGGTGCCGCGCGGCCATGTCCTCGAGGATCCGCACGACCGCCAGGGCGCGTTCGCTGTCGAGTGGCGCCGTCGGTTCGTCGGCGAGGATCACCGGCGGCCGGTTGGCCAGCGCCCGCGCGATCGACACGCGCTGCTGTTCGCCGCCGGACAGCTCCGACGGCTGCGCCTTCGCGCGATGGCCGACGTCCAGCGCCTGCAGCAGCTCGAGGGCGCGCCGGCGCGCCTCGCCGTTGGGCCGCCCGGCGAGCATCGGCAGCAGCGCCACGTTGTCGGTGACGTCCAGGAACGGGATCAGGTACGGCGCCTGGAACACGAAGCCGATGCTGTCGCGCCGCAGCGCGCGCAGGTCGGCGAGCTTCCAGCCATCGTCGTAGATCACCTGGCCGCCCAGCGTCATGCGCCCGCCGCTGGGCTCGACGACCGCGCCCAGGCATTTCAGGAGCGTGCTCTTGCCGGAGCCGGACGGGCCGATCAGGCCCACCACCTCGCCCGCGGCGACGGTGAGGTTCACGTCCTTGAGCGCGTCCACTGCGGTGTCGCCGGCGCCGTAGCGCTTGCGCAGGCCCTCGATGCGGATGCCCTCCATGTCAGCCTCCGCCGAGCCGCCTCAAGGAGGCTGAAGCCCCCTCGGGGGGCAGCGAACGCGAGTGAGCGTGGGGGCACATTTCTTCAGCCTCCGATCGCCGCGGCCGGATCGACGCGCAGCGCCGTGCGGATCGCGAGCGTGCTCGCCACCGCGCAGATCACCATCACCGCCAGCAGCCCGCGCACGGCGTCGCCGGGCTCCAGCAGCACGTACTTGGGGAAGAGCGGTGCCCAGAAGGTGGCCGAGATCTTGCCCACGGCAAAGCCGATGACGCCCAGGCCCAGCGCCTGCTGCAGGATCATGCCGGCGATCGTCCGGTTGCGCGTGCCGATCAGCTTCAGCACGGCGATCTCGCGGATCTTGCCGAGCGTCATGGTGTAGATGATGAACGCGACGATGGCGGCGCTGACGATCGCCAGGATCACCAGGAACATGCCGATCTGCTTCGCCGAAGTGGCGATCAGTTTCGCGACCAGGATCTCCTCCATCTGCGCCCGCGTGAAGGCGCCGAGGTGCTTCCAGCGCCGGATCGGTTGCGCCACCTGCTCGACATCCCAGCCCGGCGCCACCTGCACCAGCACCGCGTTCACGTTGTGGTTGCTGCTCTGCGCCGCCTGCACGGCGTCCAGCAGCCCCGGCACGCCGGGGCGGTTGAACGCGGGGTTGGCCGCGGTGCGCGCCCGCTCGTTCACGATCGCGTCGTTGTCCTTGAGGAACTGCGCTTCCTGGGCGTCCTTGAGCGGGATGAACACCATCGGGTCGCCGCCGGAGGACACGGCGCGCCGGGTCAGGCCCACCACGGTGTACTCCTGGCGACGGATGCGGATGCGGTCGCCGACGGCGAAGCCGGTCTTCACGTCAGCGACGGCCTCGTAGTGGCTGCGGGTGACCTGGCGCCCCGCCACCAGCGCGCCCGGGCTGCCCGGCCCGCCCGGTTCGAAGCCGACCACCATGGCGCGCACCTCGGTGCTGCCGCGGCCCACCTGCATCGTGAAGTAGGTGACGTTGGCCGCGCGGGCGACGCCCGGCAAGCCGCGCACGGTGCGCACCACGTCGTCGCGCAGGCTCGAGGATTCCGCGTACGGGCCTTGCGTGTCCTGCTGCACCACCCACAGGTCGGCCCGGCTGTTGTCCAGGAGCACGCGGGCGTCCTCCACCATGCCGCGGTACAGGCCGGCCATCGTCAGCGTGACGCCGATCAGCAGACCCAGCCCGATGCCGGTGAGAACGAACTTGCCCGCCGAATGCAGGATGTCGCGACCCGCCAGGCTGATCATGAGCGCTGTCCCACGATGGTGTCGACGATCTTGATGCGGCTGCGCGAGCCGAGCTCGCGCTCGCTGTGCACCACCACCGGGTCGCCGGTCTTCAGCCCGGCCAGCACCTCGACGCGCCCGTCGAGTCCGGCGTGGCCCAGGCGCACCGGCACGAAGCGCAGGCCGTCGGCATCGGCGACCCACACGCCGGTGCGGTCGGAGAGCTGGCGGATCGCCGCGTTCGGCACCAGCACCGCCGGCGAATTCCCCGGCAGCGTCACCGTCACTTCGGCCAGGTCGCCGATCGCGATGCCGGGTGGCAGCTGGTCGAAGGCGACCTGCGCCAGCCGCTCCTCGGTGACGCTGTCGCTGACCGACTCCACGCGGGCGATGCGGCCGGCGAGCGCCCGCGTGGGATCGGACCGCAGCGCGATCGAGGCGGGAAGGCCCGGGGCCAGGCCACCGGAGCGGCCCTGGTCGAAGCGGGTCTTCACCCAGATCGACCGCGGGTCCACCAGCTTGACCACCGCTTGCCCGGCCACCACCGTGGAGCCCGGTTCGGCGTCGCGGCCGATCACCAGCGCGTCGACCGGCGCCAGCAGGCGCACGTTGTCGCGCTGCTGGCGCAGGGCCGCGCGTTCGGCGGCCAGGCGCTGCCGGTCCTGCCGGGCCGCCGCGAGGTTGGCCTCGGCGGCGGCCACCGCCGCTTCGGCCGACGCCTGCTCCTGCCGCTTGGCCTCGACGGCGCTGGCGCTGATGAAGTTCTTCGCCCCCAGCTCGATGTAGCGCTGCGCGTTCGCCGCAGCCAGTTCGCGGCGGGCGAGGGCGTCGCGCCGCTGTGCTTCGGCGGCCGCCGCGGCACTGCCGGCACGGGCGACGGACGCTTCGAGGGCGGTGGCACGCTGGTCGAGATCGACCGGGTCCATTTCGGCCAGCAACTGCCCGGCCTTCACGCTGTCGCCGACGTCGACCAGCACGCGCGCCACCCGGCCGGCGACCGTGGGACCCGCCAGGTAGGTACGCCGCGCCTCCACCGTGCCGAGCCCGAACAGTGCGGGCTGGACGACGCCGGTCTGCGCCTGCTGCACCGTGACGCGGGTCGGCGCGAGCGGGCCGGAGCGCAGCATGACGAAACCGAGCGCGCCCACCAGCAGGAGGGCCACGGCGGCCAGCGCCACTCGCCGCGAGAACAGGCTGGCGATCTTCATGCGAGCTCCTCGATGCCGCGGCGGTAGATGGCGAAGACGGCGTCGGCCTGGCCCTTGATGGCCGCGGCGTTGCCGCTCAGCATGGACTGCATCACCAGGCCCTGCACGACCCCGACGAACAAGGTGGCGGCCGCTTCCAGGTCCACCTTGGGCGATACCTGGCCCCGCGCCACGGCCGCGTCCAGCTGCCGGCGCAGCAGCTTGCGGTAGGCCTGCAGCAGCTTGCGCACTTCCTGCTTGACCGGCGAATCCGCCGCGCGCTGCAGCTCGTGGAAGATGAAGCGCGGAACGCCCGGATGGCTCGCGACGAAGCCGACGTGCGCCTTGAACATGCCCGCGAGCGCATCCATCGGCGATGCGGCCTGGTCCGCCGCCTTCTCCAGTCGGGCGAGCAACTGGCCGCGCACCCAGCCCATCGCAGCCAGCCAGATCGCGTCCTTCGTCGGAAAGTGCTTGAACAGCGCCCCCTGGCTCACGCCGACGCCGGCGGCGATGTCGCTGGTGGTGATCAGTCCCGGGCTGGTTTCCTTCGCGAGTTCCAGCGCGGCGGTGACGATCTCGGCCTGCCGTTCCTCGGTCGGCAGCCTGGCGGGCGCGGTGCTCATGGTGATCTTGGTAAGTAATTGAATACTTGCCAGTATACGACGGCGCGGGCATGCGCGCCAGGACGGGGTGCAATTGCCCGAAGCTCGAGCGTGCAGGCGCAAGCAACGAGGGCAAACCCGACGGCCGCCCGCGGGCCGGCTCGGGCACACTGCGCCCTTCGACGAACCGGTCCCGGGCCGGGCCCTCGTGAGCGGGCTTGCTCCCCGTGCCTGACCACCTTGCGGAGTCCACCGATGTCCTCTCCCGCGCCCTACCGCTCGCCCACCGACCGGGTCCAGACCTGGCTGGAGGGATCCGCCCTCCACATCCGCTTCAACAATCCGGCGAAGCACAACGCGCTGTCGGTGGACATGTGGGCCGCCGTACCGCCGCTGCTGCAGCAGGCGGCGGGGGACGACGGCGTGCGGCTGGTCGTGTTTTCCGGCGCGGGCGAAAAGGCCTTCGTGTCCGGCGCCGACATCTCGCAGTTCGAGGACATGCGCGCCGCCAGGGAGGCCGTGGCGAAGTACGAAGTGCTGGCCGAGGAGGCCCTCGCCAGCATCCACGACTTCGGGAAGCCCACGCTCTCCTGCATCCGCGGGTATTGCATCGGCGGCGGCGTCAACGTCGCGATCGCCTGCGACATCCGCATTGCCGCGACCGACTCGGTGTTCGCCATTCCCGCCGCCCGCCTCGGGCTCGGCTACCGCTATTCCGCGATGAAGAACCTGGTGGACCTGATCGGCCCCGGCGCGGCCAAGGATCTGTTCTTCACGGCTCGCCGGATCGATGCGCAGGAGGCGAAGGCCCTCGGCCTGCTGACCCGGGTCTGCGAGCCCGACCAACTGCCGCAGCTGCTGGCCGAATACACCACGGCCATGGACCAGAATGCGCCGCTGACGATCCGCACCGCCAAGGCGATCACGCGCGAAATCCTCAAGCCCTCGCCGGACCTCGACATGGACCAGTGCCGTTCCATGATCCTCGGCTGCTTCGAAAGCGAGGACTACACCGAAGGCCGGCGCGCCTTCATGGAAAAACGCAGGCCCGTGTTCACGGGCCGCTGAGAACAAGGAGACATCATGCAGACCTGGTGGATGGACGTGAACGGCGACAGCGCCGTGCTGCAACTGCGCGAGGGCCCGCAGCCGCAGCCCGGTCCCGGGCAACTGCTGGTGCGCGTGCACGCGGCCGGGCTCAACCGGGGCGAGTTCATCACGGGGCACGGGCTGCACGCCAGCCCGGGGGCGCGCGCCATCGGCTTCGAGGCGGCCGGCGAGGTGGTCGCCGCCGGCGCCGGCGTCACCGGCTGGCAGCCGGGGCAGCGCGTCATGGGCCGCTGCCCGGCTGCCTTCGCCACGTACGCGGTCATGGACGTACGCGAGGCGATGGCCGTGCCCCAGCGCCTGTCGTGGGAGCAGGCGGCCGCCATTCCGGTCGTCTACCAGGTCGCCTACGACCTGTTGCTGCTGCACGGGCGCGTCGCCGCGTCGGACTGGGTGCTCGTCAACGGCGTCTCGTCCGGCGTCGGCGTGGCGAGCCTGCAGGTCGCCAAGGCGTTCGGCGCCAAGGTGATCGGGACTTCCGGCGCTGCCGACAAGCTGGCCCGCCTGCGCGAACAGGGGCTCGACGTGGCGCTGTGCACCCGCGAGCCCGATTTCCACGACGCCGTCATGCAGGCCACCGGCGGCGCCGGCGTGAACATGGTCGTGAACAACGTCGGCGGCTCGGTGTTCGCCGAGGAGATCCGCTGCCTGGCGTTCGAAGGCAAGCTCGGGATGGTGGGTTACGTCGACGGCACGCTGAAGGCGCCGATCGATATCGAGGCCCTCCACGCGCGCCGGCTGATCCTGTTCGGCGTGTCGAACAAGATGCGCACCCCCGAGCAGCGGGCTGCCGACGTCCCGGGGTTCGTGCGCGACCTCATGCCGGCCGTCGCGGATGGGCGCATCACGCCGCTCGTCGACCGCGCCTTCCCCTTCGAGCAGCTGGAGGCGGCGCGCGAGCACATGCGAGCCGACCGGCACCTCGGCAAGATCGTGCTTGCGAGCAGCGCCGGCTGAACCAGTTCGCGCAAAACTTGACGGGGCGCAACGCGCTCGCGGCCGGTCCATGGCCCAATCCGCCCTTTTCGAAGAGGCAGCCATGGGCAACAAGATCGTCACCGAAGCCGACCGCAAGCGCACCCCCGCGCCCAAGTGCGCGGAGGGCTACCAGATCCGCCGCGAGGGCTGCGGCCAGCGGCAGAGCCTGGAGCGCGGCCGCGCCACCCGCAACAAGAAGAACCCCGGCAAGCGCACCCACAAGGGCGGCAGCTGAAATCAGCAAGCGGACAGCCGGACGCAGAGCCGACAGCGCCCGGCCTTGCGGGCCCGGGCCGGCATGCCCAGAATGAGCGGATGACCGCCGCTTGCGATTTCTCCCAGGGCGCCGCCTTCGTGCGCGGCGAATTCGTCCCGATCGGCCAGGCCTGCGTGCCGATCACCGACTGGGGCTTCCTGCGCTCGGATGCGACCTACGACGTCGTGACGGTGTGGGAGGGCGCCTTCTTCCGGCTCGATGCGCACCTCGATCGCTTCCTGGCCAGTTGCGGGCGCTTCCGGCTGGACCCGGGCCGCAGCCGCGACGAGATCACTGCCGTCCTGGAGCGCTGCGTCAGCCTGGCGCGGCTGCGCCGCTCGTACGTGGAGATGATCGTCACGCGGGGCCAGCCGCCATGGGGCTCACGCGACCCGCGCCAGGCGGTCAACCAGTTCTACGCGTTCGCGGTGCCTTATGTGTGGATCGCGAACGACGAGCAGCGGCAGCGCGGGCTGCACCTGCGCATCAGCGAGGTGCAGCGGATCCCGGCCGCCAGCGTCGATCCGCGCGCCAAGAACTACCACTGGAACGACCTCACCATGGGCCTGCTGGGCGCGCTCGACGCCGGCGCCGACACGGTGGTGCTCACGGATGCGGCCGGCAACGTGGTGGAAGGGCCTGGCTTCAACGTGTTCGCCGTCACCGGCGGCCGGCTCGTCACGCCCGCCGAAGGCGTGCTGGAGGGAGTCACGCGCCGCACGGTGCTCGAGATGGCGCACGCGCTCGGCATTCCGTGCGAAGTGCGCGCGCTGCCGGCCGCCGAAGCGCGGGCCGCGCAGGAGGTGTTTCTCAGCACCTCGGGCGGCGGCGTCCTGCCGGTGACGCGGGTCGACGGACAGGCTGTCGGCAGCGGGGGCGTCGGCCCGCTCACCCGCCAGCTGGCGAAGACCTACTGGGACTGGCACGCCGACCCGCGCTACAGCACGCCGGTGCGCTACGACGGGGACTGAAGCGCCTCAGCGCGCTTCCGCCCGGCGCAGGAACCGCTCGCGGTCGAGTTCCTCCAGCCGCGAGATCCCGAGCATCGCCATGTTGCGCGACACCTCGGTCTGCAGGATGTCGATCGCGTGGCCGACGCCGTCGGGCCCGCCCACCGCGGCGGCATAGGCGAACGGCCTGCCGGCGAACACCATCTTCGCCCCCAGCGCGACCGCCTTCAGCACGTCGGCCCCGCGGCGCACGCCGCTGTCCATCATCACCGGCAGTTCGGGGACGGCGGCGACGATCTCCGGCAGCACCCGCAGCGGCGCGACCGCGCCATCGAGCTGGCGGCCGCCATGGTTGGACACGATGACGCCGTCGGCACCGTGGTCGCGCGCGCGGCGCGCGTCGTCGGGATGCAGCACCCCCTTGATCACCAGGATGCCTTGCCACAGGCGGCGGATCAGCGCGAAGTGCTCCCAGCTCAGGTGGCCTCGGTCGGAGAAATCGCGCTCCACGTTCGGAGAGATGATGGGCGCGCCGCGCCGCGCGTAGTTGTTCTCGAAATGCGGCACCCCGTGCCGCGCGATCGTCTTGAGGAAGGTGCCGAACAGCCATCTCGGGTGGGTGATGCCGTCCCAGGCCAGCCGCACGGTGGGCCGCAGCGGCGTGGAGAAGCCCGCCCGCACGTTGTTCTCGCGATTGGCCGCCGTGGGTGTATCCACCGTGATGACCAGTTTCGTGAAGCCGGCCCGTGCCACACGCTCGATCAGCGCCGTGATGTTCGCGACGTCGCCCGGCAGGTAGGCCTGGAACCAGGCGGCAGGGCTCGCCTGGGCGACTTCCTCCAGCCGGATCAGGGACGAGCCGCTCATGATCATCGGCACGCCGGCCCGCGCCGCTGCCTGCGCGAGCACGATGTCGCCGCGATAGGCGGAGAGGGCGCTCAGGCCGACCGGCGCGATGCCGAACGGCGCCGCGTAGGTCTCGCCGAACAAGGTGGTGGCCGTGCTGCGCCTGGAGATGTCGACCAGCACGCGCGGGACGAAGTCCCAGGCGTCGAACGCGGTGCGGTTGCCGCGTTCGGAGTGATTGTCCTCGGCGGCGCCGTTGATGTAGCCGAAGACCGGCCGCGGCAGGTGGGCGCGTGCGGCCAGCTCGAAGTCGTGAAGCGACAGGATGCGGGCCAGCCGAGGCGCGGGCGCACGCACCGTTGCGGGCCTGGAGGTGGTGCCTGGGGCGGCGCCGGACAGCGGCGCGGAGGAGTCGTGGGTGCTCATGCGGGAAAACGGTGCAGCGCCATGCTGCTTCAGGTTGTCGGTTGCTGCGCAGCGCGGCCGGCGGCCGCGTGCTGGGATTTCACGAAGTCGGCGCGCCGCTGGAAGAAGCGGTGCGTCGCCAGGCGCAGGTGCACCTGCATGGTCTGCGCCGCCACTTCGCCGTCGCCGGCCGCGATGGCCGCGGTGATGTCGCGGTGGTGCTGCAGGCTCTGCGCCAGGTCGGCTCGGGTGCTCACGAAGAAGGAGCGCACGACGATCGGCATGTCGATGATGCTCGCGAGCAGCAGCTTCAGGCGCGGCGATCCCGACGCGTCGAGCACCGTGCGGTGGAAGCGGCTGTTGATGGACTGCAGGTTCAGCGCCATGTCGTCCCCGCCACGGGCGATCGCCGCGGCCATCTCGTCGTTCAGGCGCTCCAGCGCGGCGACCACCGCCGGATCGCGGCGCTGCGCGGCGCGCTGCGCCGCATGCGCTTCCAGCAGGCTGCGCAGGTGGTAGGTCTCGCTGATGTCGGCGTCGGTCCATTCGGCGGCACGCACCCCGCGGCGCGCGTCGACGGTGGCGAGGCCGTCGTCGATGAGGCGCTTCAGCGCGGCGCGCACCGGCGTGCGCGACAGGCCCAGTTCGCGCGCGACGTGTTCCTCCTTCAGCTGGGCGCCGGGCGGATAGCTGCCCGCAACGAGGCGCTGCTTGAGGAGCTCGTAGGCGGTGTCGCTGGCGCTGGGCATGTGGACTCGGTCGGGGCGGTGAAGCGGGATTGTCCCTCAATTGTTCAAAAATTGTATTTCGCCCCGTCGCTTCATTGGGGTCTTCCCTCTAAAGAGCCGTCTCACTGGTTTGGAATGATGCCGTATTGTTTTTTTCGAGTACAGTCGCGCCAGAGCAGCCGGCGGCGGTTCGCCGGCCGAACAGGAACCTTCGGAACATGATTGGATTGCAGATCTGCAAGCGCCAGCGGCAAGTGAGCGAGTCCCTCGTCGACAGCTTCCGCGCCATCCCCGTTGCCAACATCAGCGACTGCATGGCGCGCATGACGGCCGGCGGTGCGCGGCTGCGCCCGATGCACGGCTCGGGCCGGCTCGCCGGCCCCGCGCTGACGGTCAAGACGCGCCCCGGCGACAACCTGATGATCCACAAGGCGATCGCCATGGCCCAGCCCGGCGACGTGATCGTCGTCGACGGCGGCGGGGACCTGACCAATGCCCTGGTCGGCGAGCTGATGGTGACCAACGCTTCGCAGCGCGGCGTCGCCGGCTTCGTCATGAACGGCGCCATCCGCGACGTCGAGACGATCGCCGCGGGCAGCTTCCCGGTGTATGCCGCGGGCGTCACGCACCGCGGTCCGTACAAGGACGGTCCCGGCGAGATCAACGTGCCGATCGCCATCGACGGGATGGTCATCCATCCGGGCGACCTGATCGTCGGCGACGCCGACGGCTTCCTCTGCGTGCCTTACGACGACGCCGAGGCCGTGCTGCGGGCCGCCACCGAGAAGGTGGCGGCGGAGACGAAGACCATGGCCGCCATCAACGAAGGGCGCCTGGACATCGCGTGGATCGATGCGGCCCTCAAGCGCATCGGCTGCGATCCCGAGCCGCGCTGAGGTCTGCGATGACCGCACCCCTGATGCGAGTGGTCCGCGCGGACCTGTGGATCGATCCGGCCTTCGACCGCTTTTTCCGGGAGCGTGAGGGGGTGGTCCTCGACGTCTTCCCGCGGCGCGGCGCCGACGAAGCCGCGGCGGCGCTGCTGGCGCAGGCGCACGTCTATCACGTCTCGGCCGCGAAGGACGAGTTGCCGAAGCAGTGGTTCGTGACCGACTCGCTCCTGCAGCGCTGTCCCGGGCTGCTGTGCGTGTCGTCGACCGGCGCCGGCTACGACACCGTGGACGTCGCCGCGTGCACCAAGGCCGGCATTCCGGTCGTCAACCAGGCCGGCGGCAACGCCGCTTCGGTGGCCGAGCACACGTTCGGGCTCCTGCTCGGCGTGTCGCGCCGCATGCTGGAATGCGACCGCCGGCTGCGCCGCGAACAGGGGTTCGGCCGCGAGGACGTGATGGGCCACGAGATCCGCGGCAAGACGCTGGGCATCGTCGGCATCGGGCACGTGGGCACCCGCGTCGCGGCGCTGGCGCGCGCGTTCGGCATGGAGGTGCTCGCCACCGATCCGCTGCTCGATCCGGCCGAGATCGTCCGGCGCGGCGCGGCCCCGGTGACGTTCGAGGAACTGCTGGAACGCTCGGACGTGGTTTCCCTTCACTGCCCGCGCGACAAGACCACTCTGAAGATGGTGGACGCGGCCGCGTTCGCCCGCATGAGGCAGGGCGCCCTCTTCATCACGACGGCCCGCGGCGGGATCCACGACGAGGCGGCGCTGACCGACGCGCTGCGCAGCGGCCACCTTGCCGGCGCCGGCATCGACGTCTGGGACCAGGAGCCGCCCCCGCTGGACCATCCGCTGCTGCAGATGGACAACGTGTTCGCGACCTTCCACACCGCCGGCGTGACCCACGAGGCGCGCCGCAACATGGCCGTCATCGCGGCCGAGCAGATCCTGCAGCTGCTCGCCGGGCACCGCCCGCCGCGGCTGATCAATCCCGAGGTGTGGCCCGCCTTCCAGGCCCGCCTCCAGGCGCTCGGCGCGGGCGGCCGCACGGCGCTGGCCGCGACCGCCTGACGCACCGGTTCATTCACAGGAGACGACAATGCAGCAGTACGCAACCCCGCGACGCAAGATCCTCGGCGCCCTTCCTGCGCTGTTCCTGGCCGGCGCCGCCCTGGTCGGCATGGCGCCCACCGCGGCGCGCGCCGCCTATCCGGAACGCCCGATCAACATGATCGTCGCGTACGCACCCGGCGGCGGCACCGACATCATCGCCCGCGTGCTGGCCAAGTACATGGAAAAGTACCTGGGCAACAACGCCGCGATCGTCGTGCAGAACAAGCCGGGCGCCGGCGGCGCGATCGGCTTCGGCGCCGTGGCGGCCGCCGCGCCGGACGGCTACACGATCGGCTTCATCAACACGCCCAACGTGCTCACCGTGCCGATCGAGCGCAAGGCCACGTTCACCTGGGAAAGCTTCGACCTGCTGGGCAACGTCGTCGACGATCCGGGCAACTTCAGCGTGCATGCCGACAGCCCGTACAAGACGCTGGGCGAACTGGCCGCGTACGCCAAGGCGAATCCCGGCGCCGTCAGTTACGGCACCACCGGCATCGGCTCGGACGACCACCTCGCGACCATGATGTTCGAGAAGGCGGCGGGTGTGAAGATGAACCACATCCCCTTCAAGGGCGCGGCCGAGGTGCACAAGGCGATCGCCTCCAAGCAGATCGTCGTCGCCGCGATGAACATCGGCGAGGCGCTGCAGTACGCCAAGGGCGGCACGCCGTTGCGCAACCTGGGCCAGATGAGCGTGGCGCGCACCAACCTGGCGCCCGGCCTGCCGACCTTCAAGGAGCAGGGCTTCGACATCGTCATGGCTTCGCTGCGCGGCGTCGCGGCGCCCAAGGGCCTGCCGCCGGCGGTGCGCGAGGCGCTGGTCAAGGCGCTGGAGAAGACGGTGCAGGACAAGGAGTTCCAGGCGCAGGCGGCGTCGTACTTCGCTCCGCTGCGCTACCTGCCGCCGGCGCAGTATGCCGCCGAGCTGCAAAACGGCGACGCGACCTTCCGTGCGCTCTGGAAAGAGATGCCCTGGTCCGACAAGTGACGCGGCCGTGCCGCGCGCGGCACGCCAGGGGTTCTTCATTGACAAGGGTCGACGCTGTGAAATACCCTTGACCTGATGAGCCCCACCCCGCCCTCGGTCCAGGAGCCCGTGCCGGGCTTCGTGGCGGACCGCCTGGCCGAGGCGGCGCGCTACACGCTGCTGCGCCGCCTGGCCCCCTCGATGCGGCACCACCTGGTGGTGAACCTGCAGCCGATCGGAATGATCTACGAGGTCATGGACCGCCGCCTCAAGGCGCCCCAGCCCGACCTGCGCGACGTGCACGAGAGCGCGCACAAGATCAACAGCTTCGCCAAGGCCGCGCTTCATTCCTGCCTGGACGTGGTGACCTGGCTTGCGCCCGACGATGAGGTGGCCACCACCGCCGAAGCCGGCGTGCGCGAATGCCTGGGGCTGGTCGCCACCAGCCTCACGTTCCGCGGCTACAACCTGCGCAGCGAGGTCGGCGACCTGGCCGGCGAGGTCCGGCGCTCGGCGATGCGCGGCGTGGTGACGGCCGCGCTGATCCACGCCACCGACCATACGCTCGCCCCCGCCGATCTCACGCTGGCGGCGCGCGCGACCGGGCCCGCACTGGTGCTCACGCTCACCGTGCGGCCGACGCAGGGCGAGCCCTCCTTCGTCGCCGAGCCGGCCTACCGGCGGCTAGAGTGGACCGATGTCGAAGCCCTCGCGGCGGCCGAAGGCGTGACGGTGTCCCGGGAAGGCCCGCCGCTGGTCTTGCAGCTCACGCTGCCCTGGCGGCCGCCGACCGCCGCTGCAGGCGACTGACGAGGGGCGGAATTTCCGCCGCCAGTTCGCGCGCCAGGAACCCCAGCGGCCCCAGCCGCCGCGCCAGTGCCGCGCCGGCTCCGGCGTGGAGCACCACCCCCCATGCTCCGGCCTGTTCCAGTGGCGCCTGCCGCGCGGCCAGCCCCGCGACCAGCCCTGCCAGCACGTCGCCCGAGCCCGAGGTGGCGAGGCCCGGGTGCCCGCCCTCGTGGCGCCAGCAGTCGCCACGCGGCGTCGCGATCACCGTGGTCGCACCCTTGAGGGCCACGACGGCGTTCCAGCGGTGCGCCGCGCCGCGGGCGGCCCGCAGCGGGTCGGCGACGATCTCCTCCTTGGTCGCTCCGAGCAGGTGGGCCATCTCGCCGGCGTGCGGCGTCAGCAGCAGCGGCTGGTCGAAGCGGCGGCCCTGGCGCGCGACGTCCATCGCGAGCGCATCGAGCACCACCGGCGCGTGGCGCAGCAGCGGCAGCAGGCCCTCGACAAGTTCGCAGGTGCCGGTGTCGTCCATCAGCCCCGGCCCGAGCAGCGCCGCCCGAGTGCCGCTCGCGCTGTCGGCGAGCAGTTCGAGGGCGGCCGGCGCCAGGGCGCCGCGATCGTTTTCCGGCAGCGCGATCACTCGCGCTTCGGGCAGCGCCAGGGCCAGCGGCTGGGCCACCGACTGCGCCGTCGCCACCACGAGCTTGCCGGCCCCGGCGCGCAACGCGGCAATGCCGGCCAGCAGCGCCGCGCCGGGAATCTCGCGGCTGCCGGCAACGACCAGCACCCGGCCGCGATCCTCCTTGTCGGCGTCCTGCGCGACGGCCGGCAGCGGCCAGTGCCGCAGCAGGCGCGCATCGAGGCATGTCCACCCCGGCTCGCCCGCCATCACGGCTTGGGCGCCGCCAGGGCGTCCGGTTCGACCGTCACCGGCGCGCCCGCCTCGCGCAGCGGCGCGACGAAGTTCACCAGGTCCGGCACCAGGGCGTCGCGCGCGGGCTGGTACTCGTACGAGGTCACGCCGCAGTTGGGCACGTCGCCGCGACGGTCGATGGCGAGGATCTGCGCCTCGTCGAGGCACTCGACCAGGTAGCGCATGCAGTTGACGATCACCTGGTGGGCGACCACCAGCACGCGCTCGCCGCCGTGCTCGCGCGTCACCATCTCCAGCAGGCTGCGCAGCCGCAGGATCACGTCGCACCAGCTCTCGCCGCCGGGCGGGCGGAAGTAGAACTTGCCCACGTGCACCCGCTGGTCGCTCAGCTCCGGGTACTTCTGGCGGATGCCGAAGCGGGTGAGGCGGTCGAGAATGCCGAACTCCTTCTCGCGCAGCCGCTCGTCGACGCGCAGCCGCAACTGGTCCTCGGGCAGTCCCGCGCTCTCGCGCAGCAGGCGCGCCGTCTCCCGCGCCCGGACGTACGGCGAGCACAGCAGCACGTCGGGCCGCCGGTCCGGCGGCAGTTCGCCGAACCAGTGGCCGAGCGCCGTCGCCTGCCGTCGTCCCAGTTCCGACAGCGGCACGTCGATGTCGCGATCGGCAATGTCGATGACGGGCAGGCCGGCCGCTTCCGCGCAGTCGCGCGCGACGTTGCCCGCACTCTGGCCGTGGCGCACGATCCACAGCGTGCGTGGCCACTGGGTACCTCTCGGGGCTCGCACGGTCACCTCGCCTTGAAGCCGAGCGTCTTCATCGCGGCCGCTAGCCCATTGCGGCTCGCCTCGTACGCGGACCACGGCTCGTTGCCGTCCGCCAGGCGCGACTGCACGGTGGCGACGGTCCAGTGCGCGCCGGAGGTCAACTGCGCGAGTTCTTCCCAGCGCACGGGCACCGAGATCCCGAGCCCCGGGCGCGAGCGGGCCGACCAGGCCGCGGCGGTGGTCGCGCCGAAGCCGTTGCGCAGGTAGTCGATGAAGATGCGGCCGACCCGGTTGCCGCCGCCGCTCTTGGCGACGAAGCGCTGCGGGATGGTGCGCGCCAGGTGCTGGACGATCGCCTGCGAGAAGTCCTTCACCGTGTCCCAGTCGAACTTCGGCACGAGCGGCACGACGATGTGCAGGCCCTTGCCGCCGCTGGTCTTGAGGAACGCGGCGAGGCCCAGCTCCCGCAGGAAGCCATGCACCAGTTGCGCCGCTTCCTGGATCTGCGGCCAGCCAACGCCTTCGCCGGGGTCGAGGTCGAAGGTCATGCGGTCCGGCGTGCGGATGGAGCGCGTCATGCCATTCCAGGTGTGGAATTCGACGACGTTCATCTGCGCCGCGGACAGCAGGCCCTCCGGCTGCGCCACCGCCAGCAGCGGCGGATGGTCCGGATCGATGGCTCGATCCAGCTGAACGACCCCCGGCATCTTGTATCGCTCCATGTGCTTCTGGAAGAACAGCTCGCCGCCGATGCCGGTCGGGGCTCGCACCAGCGCCACCGGACGGTCGCGCAGGTGCTCCATCATCAGCGGCGCCACCAGCGCGTAATAGCGCACGAGGTCGAGCTTGGTGGCGCCGCTCGCCGCATCGATGACGCGATCGGGGTTGGTCACCCGCAGGGAGGCCGGGAGTGCGACTTCGGCCGGCACCGCCGCCTCCTTGCCGGGCGACGGGGCCGCCCTGCGACGGCTCGCGGACTTCGCCGGCCGGTCCACGGGCGCGGCCGGCCGGGCTGCTTCGCGCGTGATCGCCTGGGCCGGCTTGTCGTCGCGGATCCCGTGGAACACCGAATGGCGGATGCGGCCGTCGCGGGTCCACTCGCCGAAGGCCACTTCGCACACCAGCTCCGGGCGCACCCAGTGCGCCTGCCTGGGCAGGTTCGCGTCGGGCGCGAACGGACTGGCGCCCGCCTGCAGCTCGCCCAGCCGCGCGCGCAGCTCGCGCAAGGTCTGCTCGTTGAAGCCGGTGCCGACGTTGCCGGCGTAGCGCAGCGCGCCCTGTTCGTCGTGCACGCCCAGCAGCAGTGAGCCGAGCCCGGTGCGCGAGCCCTTGGGATCGGTATACCCGCCGACGACGAACTCCTGCCGCTGGCCGCACTTGAGTTTGACCCAGTCCGACGATCGCCGCGTCACGTAGGCCGAATCGCGGCGCTTGGCGATCACGCCTTCCAGTCCGAGCCGGCAGGCCGACGCCACGATTTCCTGCGGCGGCGCGTCGAACACCGCGCTGAACCGGACCTTGTCCTGCGGCCTGCGCTCGACGATGCGCTGCAGCACCGCGCGCCGCTCGACCAGCGGCACGCCGCGCAGGTCGTGGCCGGCGCAATACGGCAGGTCGAACAGGTAGTAGACGATGTCGGCGGTGCGCGCCGAATCGAAGGCGCCTTGCAGCGCCTGGAAGTCCGCCGGCACCCGCGTGCCCGGCATGATGATCTCGCCGTCGTACCAGCCGTCGGGCAGGTCCATCGCCTCCAGCGACCGCGCCAGTTCCGGCAGCTTCGCCGTCCAGTCGTTGCCGTTGCGGGTGAGCAGCCGTACCTGGCCGCCTTCGGCGCGCGCGAGCATGCGGTAGCCGTCGAACTTGATCTCGAACACCCAACGCTGCGGATCGCCGGGCGGCTCGTCGACCAGGGTGGCGAGTTGCGGCTGGAGCTTGTCCGGCAGCGGCGCGGCGCGAGCCCCGGCAGGCGGCCCGGAAGCCCCGGTGACGGTCGCCGGCGCCACCGCGGCGCCCTTCGGCGCGGGCTGGTCCGGCAAGTGCTTCACGCTGTCGGGCAAGGCGTCGACGACGCTGTATTCGCCGGCCGCCCGGACGTGCTCGTCGCGCTCCTTGATGAGGAGCCAGGGATCCTGGCGCTCGTCGCGCCGGTTCTTGATGCGCACGAGCGTCCACCGTCCATGCAGCTTGTGGCCGCGCAACTCGAACTTGAGCCGTCCCTGCCGCAAGCCCTCGTACGGGTCCTCCAGCGGGATCCAGACGCCCTTGTCCCAGACGATGACCTTGCCCGCGCCGTACTGCTTGGGCGGAATCGTGCCTTCGAAGGTGTTGTAGGAGATCGGGTGGTCTTCGACGTGCACCGCCATCCGCTTGTCCGCCGGATCGAAGCTGGGACCCTTGGGCACGGCCCAGCTCTTCATGGTGCCGCCCAGCTCCAGCCGGAAGTCGTAGTGCAGGCGGGTGGCCCAGTGCTTCTGTACCACGAACGCGCGCGCTTCCTCGTTGGCCGCGCCGCCGGCGGCGGGCTCGGGCGTGATGTCGAAGTTGCGCTTGTCGCGGTCGGTCTTGAGGGCGTCGGATGAGCGCTCGTCCATGCCAGGAGCCTTTCTGCGCCGATCATCGGAAAGCCGCGGCAGCGCAGCTGTAGGAAAAGGGCGCTTTTGTGCCGGCGCCGGAGCTGGACATCGATTCGGCGGCCAGGAAAAAGGGCCGGCGCATGCCGGCCCTCTCCCAGCGCGTCAGGGCGCCGTCACGACGCCGCGCGGAACTGATTGCGCAGCATCCTGATCTGGTCGTGGTTGCGCTGGACCCCCTGGAGCTGGCGCTCCACGAGCAGCTTGAGGTTGGCCGGCAGGGGCTTCTGCAGTGCCTTGCGGTAGCGGGCCAGTGCGTTGTCCTCGCCGCGCTCGCACTCTTCGAGCACCGCCTTGTCGTCGTAGGTCGACAGCGTCGCCCGCACCGCGACCCAGCCGCGCTCGACCGCGCCCAGCGCGCTGCCGCCTTCCGACACCTTGCCACCGAGGGCATGAATCTGCTCGGCGAGCTCCTGCGCGCCGCGGCGGCAGTCCTCGGCCCGCTGGCGGAACAGCGACTTGAGGTCCTCGCGCTTGGCCTGGTCGGCGCAGGCGCGGAAGCCGTATTCGCCGTCGAAACAGGTTTCGACGAGGTCCTTCAGCACGTCGATGACGTCGTCGCGGTCGGCGCTGTTGTCACCGGCGCTCTGCATTTCGCCGACCTTCGCGGCAACGCCTTGCGTCCCGGTCGAACCCATGCTGCCGCCCGACATCTCCATCCGGTTGCCGGTGCCGTCGCTCATAGCCATCGAATCGCGATCCATGTGCATGCGGCTGTCGGCCGTGTACATGTTGCCGCCGGCGACGCCCATGCGGTCATCGGCGCCCGTCAGGTTGCGGTCCACGCGCTCCCAGGCGGCGCGGCTGGCCGGACGGGCCCTGTCCCAGTCCAGGCTCGAAGTGCCGCGCGAGGATTCCCATTCCGAGCGCAGCCGCGGCTCGGCCTGGTCCCAGTCGTGCTCGTACTTCGTGCGCCCCGTCGCGCCGAGGCGGTAGGCCGGCCCGTAGTCGTCGAAGCTGCGGCCCTGCTCGTAGTAGGGCTCACGGGTGTAGTTCTGCCGCCAGTGGTCTTCTTCCGCCGTCGGATTGACGGCTTCGGCCGCCGCCTTGCCGGCCAGTCCGCCGACCACGGCTCCGACGACGCCGCCCACCGCCAGGCCGATCGGTCCCCCGATGGCCCCCGCCGCGGCGCCCGCGACGGCGCCGCCGGTGGCGCCGATGCCGGTCCCGATCGGGTGCGCGCCCGGCGCGTCGGTGATCGGGTCACGGTTCATGTCGCGCTTGTCCTCGAGGTCGCGGTTCAGCTCGCGGTCTTCGCGGTTGAGGTCTCTGTCTTCTGCTGCCATGTGATGCTCCTGTGACGATGGATGAAGTGCGAAGCCGCCCTTGAACGCCCGCGCATCTGGCGGGTGCGGCGGCCGCGAGGCCCACATCTCATCTTCGGCGCGCGGTGGGCGGCCATCGTCAGCGAAGCGGGAGACCGGTTGTAGGAAGGAAGCCACGCGGGCCACGGGCCGTGCCTGCCGCGCTCACAGGGGAATGCTGTGTTGTCCTACAGGGTGCGCGACGGGGCTCGCGCAATCTGTCACGCATCGCGCACCGGCCGCGCACCATCGACCGACCATGAAGTACTCCTTGCGCAAGACCCCTTCGCACCTGCACCTCACGTACAAGTACGGTGAAGGCAGCGACGGCGTCACCGGACGCAACTTCACGCTGGAGGTCGAAGGCCAGGTGCTCACCGTCGGCATCGACGTCACGCCGAACTTCCACATCCGCAACAAGAGCGCGGCGGCCTATCTCGACGCGATCAACCTCGTGCACAACCACCACAAGCTGCGCTCGGTGCAGTGCACGGACAACCTCGTGCGGGCCCGCCTCATCCGGGCCTGGGAGCAGGTGGAGCAGCCGCAGCTGCGGCTGGCCCTCGACCTCGGGGAACGCGGGCGCTACATCTACGCAGTGCAGCCGCACTCGCTGTTCATGGGCGGGATCCAGTTCGACGTCGAGGAACTCGTCGAGGAACAGGCGGGCCAGGGCTATGCGCCGGAACTGGCCTACGAAACGCAGGGGAAGCACGCATGAGAAGCCACCCGGACCCCTCGCGCGGAACGCAGCGCCTGCTGCTGAGGCTGGCACTGGTCCTGGCGCTGGCCGCCGGCTGGGCGAGCGCGCACGCGTACGCCGGACCGGGCGCGCTGCGCGCCAAATACGACGAACTGCGCGACGAACTGCGCCACAACGCGTTCCGGCGCGCGCTGCACGTCGACTCGTCCGAGCGCGGCGACACGCTCAAGGGCGACGTGTATGCCGTGCTCGACCATCCTTTCTCCAAGGTGAGCGGGGCGCTTGCCCAGCCCGACGACTGGTGCGACGTGCTGCTGCTGCCCTTCAACACGAAGTACTGCCGCGCCGCGGAGCGCAACAACGGCGCCGCCATGCTCCAGGTGCGGATCGGCCGCAAGTACGACCAGCCGGTGCAGGACGCTTACCGCCTCGACTTCGCGCTGCAACCGGTGGCGGCGCGCCCCGACTATTTCGAGAGCCGCCTGGCGGCGGCGACCGGGCCGGTCGGCACGCGCGACTACCGAATCACGGTGTCGGCGGTGCCGATCGACGGGCAGCGCACCTTCATGCACTTCAGCTACTCCTACGCCTATGGGATCGCGGGCAAGCTGGCGATGCAGGGCTACCTGGCGACGGCGGGTGCGGACAAGGTCGGATTCAGCGTCGTCGGGCGCGACGGCGCCGGGCAGCCGATCCACATCGGAGGGGTGCGCGGCGCGATCGAGCGTACCGCGATGCGTTACTACCTGGCGATCGACGCGCACCTGGCGGCACTCGGCGCACCGCCGGGGCAGCAGGTGGACAAACGCATCGAGACGTGGTTCCGCGAAACCGAGCGCTACCCGCGCCAGCTGCGCGAGATGGACCGGGACACCTACGTGACGATGAAGCGCAGCGAGTACGAGCGGCAGCAGCACGCGGCGGGGTCGTAGGTGAGCTGATCGTCAGTTCTTTAGCTCCGGCACGGCGCTTGCGCGCCTTCACATCGCCTGCGGCGATATGAGCCTGCGCTGAAGAACAGACAAGCTCGCTGCGCTCGGGCGCTGAAGCAAGCCCGCGTGCGCGGTCTTACTTCAGGCCCGCTGCCGCGCGGAGCGGTGCTGCTTTGTCCGTGCCTTTTAGCTCCGGCACGGCGCTGCGCGCCTTTACATCGCCTGCGGCGATGTAAGCCTGCGCTGAAAGCCCGATAAGCTCGCTTGCGCTCGGGGTCTGAAGGTTACTTCAGACCCGCAGCTGCGCGGAGCGCAGCTGCCTTATCGGTGCCTTTTAGCTCCGGCACCGGCGCTGCGCGCCTTCACATCGCCTTGCGGCGATATGAGCCTGCGCTGAAGAACAGACAAGCGCGCTGCGCTCGGCCCTGAAGCAAGCCCGCCTGCGCGGTCTTACTTCAGGCCCGCTGCCGCGCGGAGCGCGGCAGCCTTGTCTGTTCTTTCCCACGAGAACTCGGGCTCCTCGCGGCCGAAGTGGCCGTAGGCAGCGGTCTTCTCGTAGATCGGCCGCAGCAGGTCGAGCATCTGGATGATGCCCTTGGGCCGCAGGTCGAAATGCTCGTGCACCAGCTCCGCGATCCTGTGGTCGGGGATCACGCCGGTGCCTTCGGTGTAGATCGTCACGTTCATCGGCTTGGCCACGCCGATCGCATACGCCACCTGGATCTGGCACTGCTTGGCCAGGCCGGCAGCCACGATGTTCTTCGCCACGTAACGCGCCGCATAGGCGGCCGAACGATCCACCTTGGATGGGTCCTTGCCGGAGAAGGCGCCGCCGCCGTGGGGGCAGGCGCCGCCGTAGGTGTCGACGATGATCTTGCGGCCGGTGAGGCCGCAGTCGCCTTGCGGACCGCCGATGACGAAGCGTCCGGTCGGATTGATCAGGTAGCGGGTTTCCTTCAGCCACTCGCGCGGCAGCACCGGCTTGATGATTTCCTCGACCACCGCCTCGACGAAGGCCGGCTTCATCTTGTGGCCGTCGCTCATCTCCGGCGCGTGCTGGCTGGACAGCACCACGGTGTCGATGCTGTGCGGCTTGCCGTCCACATAGCGCATCGTCACCTGGCTCTTGGCGTCGGGGCGCAGGAAGGGCAGGCGCCCGTCCTTGCGCAGCTGCGCCTGCCGCTCGACGAGGCGGTGCGCGTAGTAGATCGGCGCCGGCATCAGCTCCGGCGTTTCGTCGCAGGCATAGCCGAACATCAGGCCCTGGTCGCCGGCGCCGGTGTTCAGGTGGTCGTCGGACGCGTGGTCCACGCCCTGCGCGATGTCGTTGGACTGCTTGTCGTAGGCGACCAGCACCGCGCAGCCCTTGTAGTCGATGCCGTACTCGGTGTTGTCGTACCCGATGCGCTTGATGGTGTCGCGCGCGACCTGGATGTAGTCGACGTGCGCGTTGGTCGTGATCTCGCCGGCCAGCACCACCAGCCCGGTGTTCGTCAGCGTCTCGGCGGCGACCCGGCTGCGCGGGTCCTGGGTGAAGATCGCGTCGAGGATCGCGTCCGAGATCTGGTCGGCCACCTTGTCGGGATGGCCTTCGGACACCGATTCCGAGGTGAAGAGGAAGTCGTTCGCCATTTGAATAAACTCCGTTGGTTTGAAGGCGCGTTGCCTTTTGCCGGAGCTTGGGCGAACGCTTTAGCAGAATTTCTGGGTCGCCCTGCAAGTAGTTCATTAACTCGGCGACGGCTCATTTTACCGTTTGTGAAGACCATCCTCCGCGCGTTCGCGCTGCTGCCGCTGCCGCTCCTGCACGCCCTGGGGGCGCTGGTCGGGTGGGCGTCGTTCCTGGCCTCGCCGTCGTACCGGCGCCGTTTCCTGGAGAACGCCGCGCAGGCGGGGTACGGACCGGCCACGGTGCGGGCGGCCGTCGCCGAGGCCGGCAAGCTCGTGACGGAAGTACCGCGGCTGTGGTTCGGCCGCCCGGTGCGCATTCACTGGGAGAACGCCTCGCTGATCGTCGAGGCCCGGGACCGGGGTCGCGGCATCGTCTTCCTGACGCCGCACCTGGGCTGCTTCGAGGCCACGGCGCAAGGCTATGCGGAGCGTTTCGGCGCCATCACGGTGCTGTATCGCCCGGCACGCAAGGAGTGGCTGCGGGAGGTGGTGGACACCGCCCGCGCGCGACGCAACCTGGCGGCGGCCCCGACCACCCTGGCCGGAGTGCGGCAGATGCTCAAGGCGCTCCGCGCCGGCGAAGCGGTGGGCCTGCTGCCCGACCAGGTCCCGCCGCAAGGCATGGGCGTGTGGGCTCCGTTCTTCGGCCGCTCCGCCTACACGATGACCTTGTCGGCCCGGCTGGCGCGGCAGGCCGGCGCCGTCGTGCTGCTGGCGTGGGGCGAGCGGCTGCCGCGCGGCCGCGGCTACCTGGTGCGGGTGCGGCCATGGCCGGGCCCGGTGCCCGCCGACGATGTGGCAGCCGCGGCCGGCGTGAATTCCCACATGGAGGCACTGATCCGCGAATGTCCGCAGCAGTACCTCTGGGGCTACGCCCGGTACAAGCATCCGGCAGGACGCGCGATATGAGCCGGTTGGGCATCCTCTTCATGCGCTTGCTGGCGCCGTGGCCGCTGGCCGTCGTGCGCGCGCTGGGCTGGTTGCTGGGGTGCGTGCTGTACGCCATGGTGGTGCCGCGGCGGCGGGTGGTTCGGGCCAACCTCGCGGCCTGCTTTCCCGGGCTGGACCCGCGCCGGCGCGAGGCGCTGGTGTTTCGCGTGTTCCTGCGCTTCGCGCAGGCCTGGCTCGACCGCAGCTGGATCTGGCATGGCGCCCCGGCGCTGGTGCGGCGCCGGCTGGTGCTCACCGGCGCCGTCGACGAGTTCGCCGGCGAGCAGCCGACGCTGGTCTTTGCGCCGCACTTCGTCGGGATGGACGCCGGCTGGACAGCGCTGACGCAGCAGGTGCCGCGGCGCTGGGTCGGCATCTACACGAAGCAGAGCAATCCGGTGGTCGATGCCTGGGTGCTGCGCGGCCGCCACCGCTTCCCCGGCGGACGGCCGTTCGGACGCGAGGACGGCGTGCGCGAACTGGTCTCGTCGCTGCGGCGCGGCGAAGTGATGTACCTGCTGCCGGACATGAACTTCGGCCCCGAGGAATCGATCTTCGTGCCTTTCTACGGGCTGGCCGCCGCCACGGTGCCGTCGCTGTCGCGCTTCGCGAAGCTGGGACGGGCCAAGGTGGTGCCGGTCGTGACGCGACTGACCCGCGAAGGCTACGAGGTGCGCGTGCTGCCGGCGTGGCAGAACTTTCCGACCGAGGACATCGCGGCCGACACGGCGCTCATGAACCAGCGGCTGGAAGGCTGGATTGACGCCATGCCGGACCAGTACTACTGGGTCCACAAGCGCTTCAAGACGCGCCCGCCGGGCCAGCCGCCGGTCTACTGAGTCAGCGGCCGGTCCCGGCCAGGAAGCGCTCCAGCCGGTCGGCGACCAGCTGGGGCTGCTCGTGGAAGATCCAGTGGCTGGCGTCGTCGACTTTCTCCAGGGTGAGGTCGGGCACGTACTGGTCCAGGCCATCCACCAGCGAGGGCAGCAGGGCGACGTCCTTCATGCCCCACAGCACCAGCGTCGGCAGGTCGATCGTGAGCATCTCGCGCGGCAAGGCGATCGTGCTCGCGGCGGGATCCTCAGGCCGCGGCGGGCGCAGCGGAGAGGCCCGGTAGTAATTGAGGCCGCCCGTCAGGCTGGCGTCCCACACGTCGCGGTATTGCTGCCGCAGCCCGTCGGTGAGCCATGGCGCGCCGCCCCACTGCGTGAAGAAGCCCCACAGCCGGCGGTAGCCGTCCTCGCGCAGCAGCGCCTCCGCGTCCGGGCGGATCAGGAAGTTCATGTACGCGCTGGCCGCCTGCTGCTTCGGGTCGGACTGCAGGTCGCGCAGGAAGGTGCCCGGATGCGGCGAATTGAGGATCGCCAGGCGCTTCGTCAGTTGCGGCCGCTGGTTGGCGAGACTCCACGCGACGGCGCCGCCCCAGTCGTGCGCGACCAGGCATTCCAGCGGCGCACCCTCGATGGTCGCGAGCGCGGCGATGTCCTCGACCAGGTGTTTCGCGCGGTACGCCTTGACGTCCTCGGGCTGCGACGAGCGCTCGTAGCCACGCAGGTTGGGCGCCACGCAGCGGTAGCCGCCGTGTTCGGGGCGGGCGAAGTGTTCCAGCAGTTCGTCCCAGACGAAGGCCGCTTCCGGAAAACCGTGCAGGAACATCAGTACCGGTCGCCCGCGCGCGCCGGCGGCGCGGCAGCTCAGGGTGATGCCGTGCGGCAGCACCTCCAGGTAGCGGTCGATCATCCCGGCTCTCCTCGCGGTGGCTCCTCGCCATGGGCCCAATGCGACAGCAGCAGGGCGGTCTCCTCGACGCCCTGCTTCTTGAGCGCCGAAAACAGCTTGACCTCGCCGCCGCCGGCCTGCAGGCGCGCGATCGACAGCGCCTTGGCCGCTTCGGCGCGATTGAGCTTGTCGGCCTTGGTCAGCAGCAGAAGGAACTTCAGCCCCTGTTCGACGCGCGGCCGGATGACTTCGAGCAGGATGTCGTCGAGTTCGGTGACGCCCTGCCGCGGATCCACCAGCAGGACGACGGCGCGCAGGTTCTCGCGCGTCACCAGGTAATTGGCCATCACCTGCTGCCAGCGCAGCTTGTCGGCCTTGGGCACCGCGGCATACCCGTAGCCGGGCAGGTCGGCCAGGACCGCATCGGTCTGGCCCTGCTTGCCGAGCGAGAACAGGTTGATGCTCTGGGTGCGGCCCGGCGTCTTCGAGGCGAAGGCCAGGCGCTTTTGCTGCGTCAAGGTGTTGATGCAGGTGGACTTGCCGGCATTGGAGCGGCCGACGAAGGCGATCTCCGGGACTTCCAGCGCCGGCAGGAATTCCAGTTTCGGCGCGGTGGTCAGAAAGCGGGCGGTGTGGAGCCAACCCATGGCGAGCGCGGCGGCCGTGCTGGTGGCGTCTCTGGGGGCCGGGGGGGAGGTCATGCTTGCCTTGTGGTTCGGGGAGGCCCGGGAGCGGCATTGTAGAATTACGCGGTTTTGCGCCTCGAAAGACGTTTCCAAGAATGAAGCCGACCGTCTCCTTGCTGATTGCCGCTGCCCTGGCGATGTCCGCGTCCGTCTCGTTCGCCCAGCAGGCGGCCCCGGCGGCCGGCGCTGCGCCTGCCCCGGCCGCGCCAGCGGCGGCCAAGCCCGACATCGCCGCCGGCGGCGCCAAGTACGCGGCGGTTTGCGCCGCCTGCCACGGCCAGGACGGTAATTCGGCGGTGCCCGCCAATCCGAAGCTGGCGCAGCAGCATCCGGAATACATCGTCAAGCAGCTGCAGGAATTCAAGGCCGGCAAGCGGGTGAGCCCGGTCATGCAGGGCTTTGCGGCCATGCTGAGCGAGGCCGACATGAAGAACATCGCGTATTGGGCCGCCAGCCAGAAAGCCAAGCCGGCCTTCGCGAAGGACAAGGAACTGGTGACGCTGGGCGAGCGCATCTACCGCGGCGGCCTGGCCGACCGCCAGATCGCCGCCTGCTCCGGCTGCCACAGCCCCAACGGGGCCGGCATCCCGGCCCAGTATCCCCGCGTATCGGGCCAGCATGCCGACTACGTCGCTGCCCAGCTGGTCAGCTTCCGCGACGGCGTGCGCAAGAACAGCGTCCAGATGAACCAGGTCGCCGCTCGCATGAACGACCGCGAAATCAAGGCCGTGGCCGATTACATCGCCGGCCTGCGCTGAGCCGCCCCGCCCCGGCCACCATGAACGAGCCCCGCCGGGCTCGTTTTTTTTTGGTCCCATGCGCCGTCAGGATCCCTCCGCCTTGCGGGTGCCGGGGCTTTTCGCCATGTTGTATGGTCGCGTGGCCCGGCCTCGCCGGGCGTCAGGGAGACGACATGCTGATCAGAAGCGACGACGACGGCTTCATCCACCCGGTGCCGAGCGAGATCACGGCGGCGGCGGTGTACCACGGCCGGCGCGACCTGCTGAAGGCGCTGGCCGCGGGGGTGGCCGGCCCGGTGCTGGCCGGCTGGGCTTCGCGCGATGCGCTGGCGCAAGTCCAGCGGCCCGGGAAGCTGGCTGCGCTGCCGGCGGTGAAGTCCGGGGTCGCGGGTGCGATGACCATGGAGAAGGTCACCGAGTACAACGACGCGACCAGCTACAACAACTTCTACGAATTCGGCACCGACAAGGACGACCCGTACCGCAACGCGAAGACGCTCAGGACGGCGCCGTGGACGGTGGAAATCGAAGGGCTGGTGAAGAAGCCCGCGCGCTACGCCATCGAGGACCTGCTGAAGCTGGGCGCGCAGGAGGAACGGATCTACCGCCTGCGCTGCGTCGAGGGCTGGTCGATGGTGATTCCCTGGGTCGGCTATTCGCTGTCGAAGCTGGTCGAGCGGGTCGAGCCGCTGGGCGGCGCGAAGTTCGTCGAGTTCGTGACGCTGGCGGATTCCAGGACGATGCCGGGCGTCGGCTCGCGCGTGCTTGACTGGCCTTATGTCGAAGGCCTGCGGATGGACGAGGCGATGCATCCGCTCACCTTGCTCAGCTTCGGCATGTACGGCGAAGTGCTGCCGAACCAGAACGGCGCGCCCGTGCGGCTCGTCGTGCCGTGGAAGTACGGTTTCAAGAGCGCGAAGAGCCTCGTGAAGATCCGCTTCACCGACCGCGAGCCGAAGACCGCCTGGAACAAGGCGGCCGCCAACGAATACGGCTTCTATTCCAACGTGAACCCGAACGTGGACCATCCGCGCTGGTCCCAGGCGACCGAGCGGCGCATCGGGGAAGACGGGCTGTTCGCCAAAAAGCGCAAGACGCTGATGTTCAACGGCTACGAGGCCCAGGTGGGGCAGCTCTACGCCGGCATGGACCTGAAGAAGAACTACTGATGCCGGCCGGCAGGGCCTTCATGCACCCGCTGGCCAAGCCGGCGCTGTTCGTGCTGGCGCTCCTGCCACTGGCGTGGCTGGTGTGGGGCGCGGCGGCCGACAAGCTCGGCGCCAATCCCGCGGAGTACCTGGAGCGCTCGCTCGGCGACTGGACGCTGCGCTTCCTCTGCCTGACGCTCGCCGTGACGCCCCTGCGCGTGATCACCGGCACCGCGGCGCTGGCGCGCTTTCGCCGCATGCTGGGACTGTTCGTCTATTTCTACGCGGCGCTGCACCTGCTGGCCTACGCCTGGTTCGACATGGGATTCGACCTGGCGGAGATCGCGAAGGACATCCCGAAGCGGCCGTTCATCCTGGTGGGATTTCTCGCGTTCGTGCTGCTGACGCCGCTGGCCGCCACGTCGTTCAACCGCGCGGTGAAGGCGCTGGGGGCGCGCCGCTGGCAGGCGCTGCATCGCCTCGTGTACCTGGTCGCCGGACTGGCGATCCTGCACTTCTTCTGGATGCGCGCCGGCAAGAACGACTTCGCCGAAGTGGCGGTGTACGCGGCCATCCTGGCGCTGCTGCTCGGCTGGCGGCTGGTGCAGGCGGTGCGCAAGCGGCGCGGCCCCGGCGCGGCCGCGGCGCGCCGCGCCTGACCGGTCAGGGCAGCAGGCGCTCCATCCGCATCTGGTCGGCGACGGTTTCGCGGGCACGGATCAGCACGGCGCGATCGCCGTCCACCAGCACTTCCGCGGCGCGGCCGCGGCTGTTGTAGTTGCTGGCCATGCTCATGCAATAGGCGCCGGCGGACAGCACCGCCAGGACGTCGCCCGGCCGCACGGCGAGTTCGCGGTCGCGCGCGATCCAGTCGCCGCTTTCGCACACCGGGCCGACGATGTCGTAGGTGCTGGCCGCCGCGCTGCTCGCTCCAAGCGGAACGATGGCGTGCCAGGCCTGGTACATGGCGGGGCGGGGCAGGTCGTTCATCGCGGCGTCGACCACGCAGAAATTCTTCTGTTCGCCCGGCTTCAGGTACAGCACTTCGGTGAGGCACGCGCCCGCGTTGCCCACCAGCGAGCGGCCCGGCTCGATCAGGAACTGGCGGTCGCCGAAACCGCGCGCGTCCAGCTTCTCGAACAACCTGGCCCACAGCGCGTCGGCTGCGGGCGGCTGCTCGCCCTGGTAGGCAATGCCCAGGCCGCCGCCGAAGTCGATGTGCGGCAGCGCGATGCCCGCCGCCTCGACGCTTTCCACCAGATCCAGGATGCGGTCCATTGCGTCGAGGTAGGGCGCGGCGGCGGTGATCTGCGAGCCGATGTGGCAGTCGATGCCGACCACCCGCAGTCCGGGCAGCGCGGCCGCCCGCCGGTAGGCGGCGAGGGCGCGGTCGTGGGCCACGCCGAACTTGTTGCCCTTCAGCCCGGTGGAGATGTAGGGGTGGGTCTTCGGGTCCACGTCCGGATTCACGCGGATGCTCACCGGCGCGACGGCGCCAGCCGCGGTCGCGACCTCGCTGAGCACTTCCAGTTCCGCTTCGCTCTCGACGTTGAAGCAGCCGATGCCGCTGTCGAGCGCCTGGCGCATCTCGGCCCGGGTCTTGCCGACGCCCGAGAAGATGATGTCGGCCGGCCGGCCGCCGGCGGCCAGCGCCCGCTGCAGTTCGCCGCCCGAAACGATGTCGAAGCCGCAGCCTGCCTGCGCGAACACCTGCAGCACGGCCAGCGACGAGTTCGCCTTCATCGCATAGCAGATGCGCGCCTTGCGCCCGGCGAACCCGCGCTGGTAGGCCGCCAGGGCCGACAGCATGGCCGCCTTGGAGTACACGAACAGCGGCGTGCCGTGTTCGCGCGCGAGTTCGCGCAGCGCGACGTCCTCGACGAACAGCTCGCCGTCGCGGTGGGAGAAGTGCGGCTGGCCGGGCAGCGCGGCGGTGTGGGGCGAGGTCATTGGCGGGGAGCGGGTGTGGCCGTGCCTGAGGGCGGCGCGGAGGCGGCACGTGCCGGGCTGAGGGTCTGGGGCAGGGTGGCGCGTTGCGCCGCCGCCGGTTCGGTGGGCAGGAACAAGGGCCCTCTCTGGCCGCAGCCGGCGAGCGTGCCGACCACGACTGCTGCCAGGACAAGCCGCCGCGCGGCCGTGCTGACTAGAATTTCGGGAACATTCAACATGGTGAAATTGTAATGACCGACCTCGAATTCATGGACCAGGCCGAGGCGCTGTTGGGCCGCATCGAGGCCTCGTGCGACCGCATCAACGACCAGACCGATGCCGACATCGACAACCAGCGGGTGGGCGGCATGGTCACGATCACCTTTCGCAACGGCAGCCAGATCGTCGTGAACCTGCAAAAGCCGCTGCACGAGGTCTGGATGGCAGCGCGCGCCGGCGGCTTCCACTACAAGTTCGACGGCACGCGCTGGGTCGACACCAAGGGCCAGGGCGAGTTCTTCGCCAACCTGAGCCGCTACGCCGGCGATCAGGCGGGGCTGCCGCTCGAGTTCTCCTAGCGGCTAGTTCCGGAACAGGTCGAGGATGCTGCGGCGCTCCTCGGACGGCGAAACGGCCGGCCGGTTGGGCGGCAGCCCGTCGGAGTTCATGAGGCTCCTGTCGTAAGGCACGCCGGGCGCACCCGGCACCGTCGCCGGCGTGGCCGTCCCCGGGCCATTCTCCTGCGCCGGCGAGGTGACGCCGACGCTGCCCACGCCGCCGCCGCGGGCGTATTCCTCGTAATACCACTCGCCGCCGACGTTGACGACGCCCTCCGGGGCCGACGGCTCCATCACGGGCACGCCCTTGAGCGCCTTGTCCATGAAAGTGATCCAGATCGGCAGGCTCAGGCCGCCGCCGGTCTCGCGCACGCCCAGCGAGCGCGGGGTGTCGTACCCCATCCAGACCACGGCGGCGAGGGTCGGCTGGTAGCCGGCGAACCAGGTGTCGATGGCATCGTTGGTGGTGCCGGTCTTGCCGTACAGGTCGACCCGCTTGAGGCTGGACTGGGCGCGAGCCGCCGTTCCGGCGCGGGTGATCTCCTGCAGCAGCCGGCCCATGATGAAGGCGTTGCGCGCGTCCACCGCCCGCATCGATTCGTTCGGCAGCGGGGGCTGGCTCTCGACCAGCACCTTGCCGCGCTGGTCCGAGATCTTCGAGATCAGCCAGGGGTTGACGCGGTAGCCGCCGTTGGCGAACACCGAGTAGGCCGTGGCCATCTGCATCGGCGTCACGGCGCCGGCGCCCAGCGCCATGGTGAGATACGGCGGATGCTTCTCGGCGTCGAAGCCGAAGCGCGCGACCCAGTCCTGCGCGTTCTGCGTGCCGACGGCCTGCAGCACGCGGATCGACACCATGTTCTTGGACTTGGCGAGCGCGGTGTGCAGCGGCATCGGACCCTCGAACTTGCCGTCGTAGTTCTTCGGCTCCCAGGGCTGTCCGCCGGTGGTCGCCGCGTCGAAGAACAGCGGCGCGTCGTTGACGATGGTCGACGGCGTGAAGCCCTTTTCCAGCGCCGCGGAATAGATGAACGGCTTGAACGCCGAGCCCGGCTGGCGCCAGGCCTGGGTAACGTGGTTGAACTTGTTCTTGTTGAAGTCGAACCCGCCGACCAGCGCCTGGATGGCCCCGTCGCGGGGATCCAGCGCCACGAACGCGCCCTCCACCTCCGGCAACTGGGTGACCTCCCAGGTGTCCTTGGGCGTCTGCGCCACCCGGATGACGGCGCCCCGGCGGATCCTGATCTTGGGCGGCGCCTTCTCCGACAGCCCCGACTGCGCCGGCTTCAGGCCCTCGCCGGTGATCTCGATGTGCTCGCCGTTCTGGCGCACGGCGCGGATCATCTTGGGGCCGGCCTCCAGCACGACCGCCGCCATCACGTCGCCGTTGTCGGGGTGGTCGGCCAGCGCGTCGTCGATGTCGTCCTCCGCCGCCTTGTCGTCGGCCGGCAGGTCGACGAACTCCTCCGGGCCGCGGTAGTACTGGCGCCGCTCGTAGTCCATGATGCCCTTGCGCAAGGCGCGATAGGCGGTTTCCTGCTGGCCGGCGTTGATGGTGGTGAAGACGTTCAGGCCGCGCGTGTACGCCTCGTCGCCGTACTGGGCGTACACCAGCTGGCGCACCGTCTCGGCGACGTATTCGGCATGAACCCGCGTCTGCCCGGTCGTGCTGCGGAACTTCAGTTCCTGTTTCTTCGCCGCCTGCGCCTCATCCGGGGTGATGAACCCGTTTTCCTCCATGCGTTCGATGATGTACAGCTGGCGCGAGCGGGCGCGCGACGGATTGGTGAGCGGGTTGTTGGCGGACGGGGATTTCGGCAGGCCGGCCAGCATGGCCGCCTCGGCGATCGTGAGGTCCTTCATGGGCTTGCCGAAGTAGGTCTCGGAAGCGGCCGCGAACCCGTAGGCGCGGTTGCCCAGGAAGATCTGGTTCATGTAGATCTCGAGGATCTGGTCCTTCGTCAGCAGGTGTTCCAGCTTGAAGGTGAGGAGCACCTCGTAGAGCTTGCGGGTGAAGGTCTTCTCGGACGACAGGTACACGTTGCGCGCCACCTGCATGGTGATGGTCGACGCGCCCTGGCTCTTGACCCGGCCGAGGTTGGCGATGGCCGCCCGCATCAGCCCCCGGTAGTCGACGCCGCCGTGGGAATAGAAACGCGCGTCCTCGATCGCGAGCACCGCGTTGGTCATGACCTTGGGAATCTGGGCGATCGGCGTGAGGCTGCGGCGCTCCTCGCCGAACTCCCCGATCAGCACGCCGTCGGCGGAATAGACCCGCAGCGGCAGCTTGGGCCGGTAATCCGCGAGGTCGGTGAGTTCCGGCAGGTTGGGGTAGGCGACGGCCAGCGCCACGCCCACGATGATCGCCACCGACACCACGGCGGCGATTCCGGCGCCGGCCGTCCACAGCAGCCCGCGCAGCACGGCCCCCCGCCAGCCCGGCACGGAGCGCGGCCACCGCGGTCGGTGCTCTTGTGAGGTCGGTTCGGACGGCATATGGCTCCACGTGAGATGGCAGCGGTCATTATAAAAATGACCCCCTGGCCCCCTGCTCGAGCGCAGCGGGCGGAAAAACGAAGGGATGTGAGCACCGGCTCACGCCCGTTCCACCCCTGCAGTATCGCAGTTCGCCGGCGTCGGCTTTTGGCAACGCGGACAGCGCCCGGAAGGCCAAAAGTCTTTTGCCGACAAGGATGTTACTGCTAGCATTCAAGTGAAACTTTAAGTCTGTTACGTCTTGAAATACCCAGCTGCAGGAGCCTGAATGAGCTTATTGGGGTCTCTGTTGAGCCGTCAGCCGGCACCTCTGCTTGGCCTGGACATCAGTTCGTCCAGCGTCAAGCTGGTCGAGCTCGGCCGCGACAAGGGCGGCGAGCTCGTCCTGGAGCGCTGCGCCATCGAGCCGCTGGAGCGCGGCTGGGTCGTCGACGGGAATGTCGAGAAGTTCGAGGAGGTCGCCGAGGCCATGCGCCGGGTCGTCAAGAAGAGCGGCACCCGGACCAAGAACGTGGCGATGGCGCTGCCGCCGTCGGCCGTCATCACCAAGAAGATCATCCTGCCGGCGGGCCTGTCCGAGCAGGACCTGGAGGCCCAGGTCGAAGCCGAGGCCAACCAGTACATCCCGTTTTCGCTGGACGAGGTGAGCCTCGACTTCTGCGTGCTGGGACCGAGCACCACCTCCGCCGGCGACGTCGAGGTTCTGATCGCCGCGTCCCGCAGGGAAAAGGTGCAGGACCGGCAGGGCCTCGCGGAAGCGGCCGGCCTCAAGCCGATGATCGTCGACGTCGAGTCGTATGCGTCGCGGCTGGCCGCCGGCCGCCTGATCCAGGCCCTGCCGAACGGCGGCGTGGACACGATGGTCGCGCTGTTCGAGGTCGGCGCGTTCACCACCAGCATGCAGGTGATCCGCAACGAGGAAGTGCTCTACGACCGGGACCAGGCGTTTGGCGGCGCGCAGCTGACGCAGCTGATCGTGCGCCAGTACGGGTTCTCGCCCGAGGAGGCCGAGAACAAGAAGCGCAACGGCGACCTGCCGGAGGACTACGGCTCGGCCATCCTGAAGCCGTTCGTCGACAGCCTGGCACAGGAAGTGGCCCGGGCGCTCCAGTTCTTCTTCACCAGCACGCCGCACAACCGCGTCGACTACGTGATGCTCGCCGGCGGTTCCGCGGCGCTGCCGGGACTGACCGACGCCGTCACCAGCCAGACCTCGTTCCCCTGCAACCTGGCCAATCCGTTCGAAGGGATGCAGGTCGGCGGCGCGGTGCGGGAGAAGAAGATGCGCCGCGAGGCCCCGTCGTACCTGACGTCGTGCGGGCTGGCGATGCGGAGGTTCCTGCAGTGATCCTGATCAACCTGCTGCCGCACCGGGAGGCGGCCCGCAAGCGCCGGCGCGAGGCGTTCTACGCGACGCTGGTGCTCTCGGCGCTGGCCGGCGTCGTGATCGCCGGGGGCATTTACGCCTGGTATGCCGCGCAGATTTCCGAGCAGCAGGGCAAGAACCTGGTGCTGGCCGGCGAGATCAAGCGGCTGGAAGCCCAGATCAAGGACATCGCGACCCTGCAGGCCGAGATTGCCGCCCTCAGGGCACGGCAGCAGGCGGTGGAAGACCTGCAGGCGGACCGCAACATGCCAGTGCACCTGCTCAACGAACTGGTGCAGCAGACGCCCGACGGCGTCTACCTGACCGGCCTGAAGCAGGACAACCAGACGATCGCCCTCTCCGGCATCGCCCAGTCGAACGAGCGGGTGTCCGAGCTGCTGCGCAACCTGGCCAACAACAGCCCGTGGCTGAGCCGGCCGGAGCTCGTCGAGATCACCGCCGGCAGCGTGACGCTGAGCGCGCGCGACCAGCGGCGGGTGTCGAACTTCACGATGCGCGTGAAGCTGCTGCGGGCGGCCGAAGCGCAGAAGGCCGCAGCCGCCAGCGGCGCCGCGAGCGCGGCTTCGATCCCGGCCGCCGCCGTTCCCGCGGCCACGGGCGCCTCGGCGCGGAGAACCTGAAGCATGGCCACCGTCAGCGCTCCCAAGATCGACTTCGCGCAGCTCCAGCAGGCCGTGCTGGGCCAGTTCCGCGGGCTCAACCCGAACGACCCCGGCTCGTGGCCGGTCCTGCCACGGGCCGCGTTGTGCCTGTTCCTCATGGCCGCGATCGTGGTCGTGCTCTGGTTCGTGTGGCTGACCGGCTCCGCCGAGGAGCTGGAGGCCGAGCAGAAGCGGGAAGTGACCTTGCGCCAGGACTACACCAAGAAGCTGGCGCAGGCGGTCAACCTGGACGCGCTGAGGAAACAGCGCGAGCAGGTGCAGCAGTACGTGACGCAGCTCGAAAAGCAACTGCCCAGCAAGGCCGAGATGGACGCCCTGCTCTCCGACATCAACCAGGCCGGGCTCGGCCGCAGCCTCAACTTCGAGTTGTTCCGGCCGGGGCAGGTGAGCGTGAAGGAGTACTACGCCGAGTTGCCGATCGCGGTCCGCGTTACCGGCCGCTTCCACGACGTCGGCGCGTTTACCTCCGACGTGGCCAACCTCTCGCGAATCGTGACCCTCAACAACCTGGCGCTGACCCCGGCCAAGGACGGCACGCTGACCATGGACGCCACGGCCAAGACCTTCCGCTACCTGGACGCCGAGGAAGTGAACGCCCAGAGAAAATCGGCGGCACCGGGGAACAAGAAATGACGGGCCGGACCGCAGCCGCCCTCCTGGCACTCTCGCTGGCGCTCACCGCCTGCACCCAGTCGGGACAGGAGGAGTTGCAGCAGTGGATGAACCAGCAGCGCGCCCAGACCCGGCCCAAGGTGGAGCCGATTCCCGAGCCGAAGAAATTCAGCCCCCAGGCCTACACGCAGGAGCGCGCGGGCGACCCCTTCAGCAACCAGAAGCTGACGCAGGCACTGAAGCGCGAGTCGGCGCAGACGACCACGACGGCTTCGCTGGTGGCGCCTGAACTGGCGCGGCGCAAGGAACCGCTGGAGGCGTATCCGCTGGACGCCATGACCATGGTCGGCAGCCTGATCAAGCAGGGCAAGCCGGTGGCGCTGATCCGGGTCGACAACCTGCTGTACCAGGTGCGGCCGGGCAACTACCTGGGGCAGAACTACGGCCGGATCATGAAGGTGGACGAGACCGAAGTGGTCCTGCGCGAGATCGTCCAGGATTCCGCCGGCGAATGGATCGAGCGCACCGCCACATTGCAGCTGCAAGAGAGGTCGAAATGAACAAGAAACTGATCGCGTCGAGCCGGGGATGGATGCTCGCCGTCCTTGCGTGCTCGCTCGGCCTCTGGTTGCCGGCGTCGGCGCAGGCCCAGGTGGTGGAGTCGGTCACGAGCCAGATCCAGGGCGGCGTCGAGGTCGTGCGGATCGATTTTTCGCAGCCGCTGCAGGCCGTCCCCAACGGCTTCACGATCCAGTCCCCCGCGCGGGTGGCGCTCGACGTGCCGGGCGCGACCAACGGGCTGGGCCGCAACACGGTGGAAATCAACCAGGGCAACATCCGCTCGGTGAACGTGGTGCAGGCCGGCGAGCGCACCCGCCTCGTCGTCAACCTCAAGACAGCGGCGGCGTACCGCGCGCAGCTGCAAGGCAAATCGCTGCTGGTGGTGTTCGACCCGGTCGTGGCCGCCGGCCCGGCCCCGGCGGCCCCGCCGGTTTTCGCGGAAAGCCGCAACCTCGAGACCCAGCCGATCCGCGACCTCGACTTCCGCCGTGGCACCGATGCCTCCGGCCGCGTGATCGTCGCCCTGCCGAACAACCAGATCGGCGTGGACATCCGTCAGCAGGGGCAGAACCTGGTCGTGGAATTCCTCAAGTCGTCGCTGCCCGAGGGACTGCGCCGGCGCCTCGACGTGACCGACTTCGGCACGCCGGTGAGCACCATCACGACCGCGCAGGTCGGTGACCGGGTGCGGGTGCTGATCGAGCCCAAGGGCGCTTGGGAGCACTCCGCCTACCAGAGCGACAACCAGTTCGTGGTCGAAGTGCGGCAGCAGAAGGTCGACCCGGGCAAGCTCAGCCAGGGGCCGGGCTTCACCGGCGAGAAGCTGTCGCTGAACTTCCAGAACATCGAGGTCCGCTCGCTGCTGCAGGTGATCGCCGATTTCACCAACTTCAACGTGGTGACCTCGGACTCGGTGACCGGTTCCGTCACGTTGCGCCTGAAGGACGTGCCGTGGGACCAGGCGCTGGACATCGTGCTGCAGGCCAAGGGCCTGGGCATGCGCAAGAGCGGCAACGTGCTGTGGATCGCGCCAAAGGACGAAATCGCGGCCAAGGAAAAGCTCGACCTCGAGTCGCGCAACGCGATCCAGAACCTGGAGCCGCTGCGCACGCAGTCGTTCCAGCTCAATTACACCAAGGCCGCCGACATCGCGGCGCAGCTCACGGCCGGCACGGGCGCGGCGCGGATTCTCAGCACCCGCGGCAGCGTCATCGCGGAGCCGAGGACCAACCAGCTGTTCGTCACGGACATCCCGGTCAAGCTGGAGTCGGTGCAGCAGCTGATCGCCAAACTGGACATTCCGGTGCGCCAGGTGCTCATCGAAGCGCGCATCGTCGAGGCTTCGGACACCTTCGGCAAGTCGCTCGGCGTGCGCCTGGGCGGCAGCGACCTGCGAGGGGTGCGCGGCGGCGACCCGGGCTATGCGCTGGGCGGCAACAACCGCATCGCGATCGGCGGCACGTACGACGCCGTGTCCGGCACCACCGGGGAAGGCGCCATCCAGCTGGACACGACCAACACGACCTTCGTCAACCTGCCGGCGCTCGGTCAGGGCGGCTTCAGTCCCTCCACCTTCGCGATTTCGCTGTTCAGCGCGGCCGCCAACCGCTTCCTGAACCTGGAGCTGTCGGCGCTCGAAGCGGACGGCAAGGGCAAGCTCGTGTCGAGCCCGCGGATCGTCACTGCCGACCAGACGAAGGCGATGATCGAGCAGGGCACCGAGTTCCCGTACCAGCAGGCCACGTCCAGCGGCGCCACGGCGGTCGCATTCCGCCGGGCCACGCTGAAGCTCGAAGTGACGCCCCAGATCACGCCCGAGGGCAACATCATCCTGGACCTGGACATCAACAAGGACAGCCGGGGCGAGACCACGGCCGCCGGCATCGCCATCAACACCAAGCACATCAAGACCCAGGTGCTGGTCGAGAACGGCGGCACCGTCGTGATCGGCGGCATCTTCGAGCTGACGGAAAGCGAGAACGAGGCGAAAGTGCCCGTGCTCGGCGACCTGCCGGCCGTGGGCAACCTGTTCAAGAGCCGCCAGCGCAGCTCCAACAAGCAGGAGATGCTGGTGTTCATCACCCCCAAGATGATCGCCGACCGGGCGGCCGCGCGTTAACGAAAGAGTCTGGAAGAGGAGCCATGATGTACCTGATGCGAATGCTGGCGGGCCTGCTGCTCGCTGCTTTGATGACCGCCTGCGGCGGCGGTGGCGGCAGCCCCGGAATTACGCCCGGAGGTGGCGGCACCGGAGGGACTGGTAGTACGCCCACGGGCACGGTGACCGTTCCAACATTGAGCATGGCGTTGGTGAATTCCGCCGGCGCTGCGGTGGCCGACAATTCGGTGACCTCCGGCAGCGTCGTCTATGCCAAGGCGACGCTCAAGGACGCCAGCGGGGCACCCGTGTCAAACAAGTTGGTCGTCTTCGCGTCGGGGTCCGACCTGGTCCAGTTCCAGCCAGCGTCGGGCCAGGTGCTTACCGATACGGCTGGCGTCGCGAAGGTGCAACTCATTCCCTCCTCTCTCACGGCTGCCGGGGCCGAGACGCTCACCGCAAACGCGACGGTCGGCACGACGAATCTCGCGGCGACACTGGACGTGCAGACGGCACCCGCGAATGTGCAGTTGTCGAACCTGGTCGCCGGCCTGACGACGTTGTCGGCCTTTCAATCCACCTCGGTCTCGGTTGACGTGCGGGTGAATGGCGTGGCAGGGGCTACCTCAGTTCCCGTCAGCTTCTCAGCGAACTGCGGAAGCTTCAGCCCTGCCGAGGTGCGGTCAAATTCTGCCGGCAAGGCGGTGAGCACATTCCAGGCTTCGGGTTGTGCCGGCGGCACTGTCACGCTCGTCGCCTCCGCCGTCAGCGCGCCGCCGGTGCAGACCACCGTTACGGTCCAGGCGCCCCAGCCCACGAACCTGCTGTTCGTATCGGCGACGCCGGGGACCATTTACACCTCCGTTGCTTCTTTCGGGGTGAAGCAGTCGACGGTCAAGTTCAAGGTCGTGGACGCCAGCGGCGGTCCGATCACGACGTCCACGGACGTGCGGCTTGCGCTCTCGCAGTCGGCCATCGCCAGCGGCGTGACTTTTGCCGACACGAACTCCACCGCCTCGAAGGTGGTCGCAACTGACGCAAACGGCGAAGTGAGCGCGATCGTGCAATCGGGGGCCGTTCCCACGCCGCTGAGTTTGAGCGCACAGCTTGTCAACAACCCGCTGATTACCGCGGCGTCGGCCGGCCTGTCCGTGAATTCGGGTCAACCGGTCCAGAATTTCTTCTCGCTGTCGGCTTCGACGTTCAACATCGAAGGTTGGACCTATGACAACGAATCGACGAGCATCAATCTGCTCGTCGCCGACCGCCTGGGCCAGCCGGTGCCCGCCGGTACCCCGATCACCTTCGTCACCGAAGGGGGGCAGGTAACAGCGTCGTGCTCGGTCGTCATCGACGCCAACAACAAGTCGGGCTGCAGCGTCAGTCTGGTCAGCCAGTCATTCCGGCCGGCCAATGGGCGCGTCACGGTGCTGGCGTATACAGAGGGCGAAGAGGCGTTCGTCGATGCCAACGGCAATAACCGATACGACCAGGGTGAGCCGTTCTACGACATGGGCCAGCCGTTCCTCGACATCAACGAAAACGGCGTTTTCGACACTGCGCCGGTGAGTGAGCAGAAGATTGGAGATCCCTCGGTCCCTGGTGCGGGTATCGGCGCTGTGGCTTGTGAGAGTCACAGTTACTTGACGGCCAATGTGGCGAACACCTGCAACGGCGCATGGGGCAGCACCCGCGTGCGAGCCCAGGCAGTCGTGGTGTTCTCCACGAGCTTTGCGCTAACGCCTGCGCCGGTTTCCGATGTCTCGTCTACTGGGGTGACCGTGCTGGTCGCTGATCAGAACGGCAACGCCATGCCGTCGGGCACCGCCGTCTCGGCCGTCGTGAGTGGCGGAACCAACTGTGCCTTGGCGGAAGTGATCCCGGCGAGCGTCCCGAACGGAACGAACCCGACGCTTCACCGGGCTATCGTGAAGAAAGGTTCGCAACCGACGGATACTTGCTCCGGCGCGGAGATATCGCTCAAGGCGACGACGCCGAAGGGCAATACTACGTTGCTGGGAACGGTGGTGGTTCCCTGACGGCCCCGGCTTGCTGATCGTCCTCGTCGGCCTGCCCGGCTCCGGCAAGTCCACCGTCGGGCGGCAACTCGCCCGGCGGCTGGGGCTGCCCTTCCGCGACTCCGACCATGACATCGAGGCGCGGATCGGCTGTTCGATCCGCGAGTTCTTCGAGCGCGAAGGCGAGGCCGCCTTCCGCGACATCGAGCAAGAAGTCATCCGCGAACTGACCCAGGTCGGCCCCTGCGTTCTGGCCACCGGCGGCGGCGCCGTGCTCCGGCCGGCCAACCGCGAGCAGCTGCGCCGGACCGGCTGCGTCGTCTACCTGCGCTCGGCGCCCGAAGAGCTGTTCCGGCGGTTGCGCCACGACAGCCAGCGTCCGCTGCTGCAGGTGGCGGACCCGCTGCAGCGGCTGCGCGCGTTGTACGAGGAGCGCGATCCGCTCTATCGCGAGACCTGCCACTACGTCATCGAAACCGGGCGGCCTTCGGTGTCAACCCTGGTCAACATGGTGATGATGCAGCTGGAACTGGCGGGCGTGCTGCAGCCGCGCCCTTAAACTGGCGGCATGGCCGCTGCTCCTTCCGTCCTGCACCAGGTGCCGATCGCCCTTGGCGACCGCAGCTATCCCATCGTCATCGGTTGCGGATTGCTCGGCGACGCCGCGACCTGGGCCGACGCGCCGCCGGCGACGCAAGGCGTCGTCGTCACCAACACGACCGTCGGCCCGCTGTACGCAAGGCGGCTGCAGGGCGCCATCGCCAGCCGCCACCGGGACGTGCACGTGGTGGTCCTGCCGGACGGGGAGGCGCACAAGCACTGGGAAACGCTGAACCTCGTCTTTGATGCGCTGCTGGGGCACGGGTGTGACCGCAAGACGGTGATCTATGCGCTCGGGGGCGGCGTGGTCGGCGACATGGCGGGCTTCGCGGCCGCCTGCTACATGCGGGGCGTGCCTTTCGTGCAGGTGCCCACGACCTTGCTGGCGCAGGTGGACTCGTCGGTGGGCGGCAAGACCGGCATCAACCATCCGCTGGGCAAGAACATGATCGGCGCCTTCTACCAGCCGCGGCTGGTGGTGTGCGACCTCGACACGCTGCAGACGTTGCCGGCCCGGGAATTCAGCGCCGGCATGGCCGAAGTCATCAAGTACGGTCCGATCGCCGACACCGCCTTCCTCGACTGGATCGAGGAGAACATGGCGTCGCTCACCCGGCGCGACACGGCGGCACTGGCCCATGCGGTGAAGCGCTGCTGCGAGATCAAGGCCGACGTCGTCGGCCAGGACGAGCGCGAATCGGGCCTGCGCGCGATCCTGAACTTCGGCCACACGTTCGGCCACGCCATCGAGGCCGGCCTCGGCTACGGCGAATGGCTGCACGGGGAAGCGGTTGGCTGCGGCATGGTGATGGCCATGCACCTGTCGCAGCGCCTCGGCTACGTCGACGGCGCCTGGGTGCAGCGGGTCACGGCGCTGCTCCAGCGGGCCGGGCTGCCCACGGTCGGCCCCGCGCTGGGCCCCGACCGCTACCTGGAGCTGATGCGGGTCGACAAGAAGGCCGAGGCCGGCGAGATCCGCTTCGTCCTCATCGAGCGCCCCGGCGCCGCCATCGTGCGCGGCGCCCCCGACGACCTCGTGCGGCAGGTGATCGCGGACTGCTGCCGTCCGTCGTGACATGAATCTCGCCGCGTACGCCTGCGATCCCGGGCGCTCGCGCGGGCGCCGCCATCCGGAGGCGCCGGCGCCGACGCGCACCGAATACCAGCGCGACCGCGACCGGATCGTCCATTCCACGGCCTTCCGCCGGCTCGTCTACAAGACGCAGGTGTTCCTCAATCACGAGGGCGACCTTTTCCGCACCCGCCTCACCCACTCGCTGGAAGTCGCGCAGCTGGCACGGTCGGTCGCGCGTTCGCTGGCGCTGAACGAGGACCTGGTCGAGGCGATCGCGCTGGCGCACGACCTGGGGCACACGCCGTTCGGTCACGCCGGGCAGGACTCGCTCGACGAGTGCATGAAGGGCCACGGCGGTTTCGAGCACAACCTGCAGAGCCTGCGGGTCGTGGACGAACTCGAGGAGCGCTATCCGGGCTTCAACGGCCTGAACCTGACGTTCGAGACCCGGGAAGGCATCCTCAAGCACTGTTCGCGCTCCAACGCGCAGCGCATCGAGGCGGCCGAGCCGGGCGGGGTCGGCCGACGTTTCCTGGACCGCACCCAGCCGGGCCTCGAGGCGCAACTGTGCAACCTCGCCGACGAGATCGCGTACAACGCCCACGACATCGACGACGGCGTGCGGTCCGGCCTGATCACGATGGAGCAACTGCAGGCGGTGGACCTTTTCCAGCGGTTCCATGACGAGGCCATGCGCGAGCACCCGCAGTTGCAGGGCCGCCGCGTCCTCTACGAGTCGATCCGCCGCATGCTCAGCGCGCAGGTGTACGACCTCATCGAGGCCACGAGTGCCGCGCTCGCCGCGGCCGCGCCGGCCAGCGCCGACGAGGCCAGGCGCGGTGCCGCGCTGGTGGGCTTCAGCGCGGCGATGCGAGAGCGCTCCGCCGTGCTCAAGACCTTCCTGCTCCACAACCTGTACCGCCACCCGCAGGTGGTGGCGACGACGGGACAGGCCAGGCGGGTCGTGCGTGAGCTCTTTGCCGCATACCTGGCGCAGCCCGACCAGATGCCGGCCGATTTCGCGGCCCGCGAGCACCGCCCCCGCGCCGTCGCCGACTACATCGCCGGGATGACGGACCGGTTCGCGGCGCGCGAACACGAGCGCCTCACCGGGCAGCGGCTGCTTGCCTGATGCGAACTCCGCCGCCGGCGCTGATCGTGGTGCTGGCCGGCGTGGCCGCCGCGTTGCACGTGGGCAAGCTGGCACCGGCGCTGCCGGTGCTGTCGGTGGAACTGGGGGTCACGCTGGTGCAGGCCGGGTTCCTGCTCTCCCTCGTGCAACTGGCTGGCATGGCGCTGGGCGTGGCGGCCGGACTCGCGGCCGACGGACTCGGCCTGAAGCGCACGATGGCCGGCGGCCTGGCGCTGCTGTCGCTCGCCAGCGTGGCGGGCGGCTGGGCGCGCGACCCGTACAGCCTGATGGCGCTGCGTGCCGTGGAGGGTGCCGGCTTCCTGCTGGCGGCGATGCCGGCGCCCGGCCTCATCCGCCGGTTGGTGGATCCCTCGCGCGTGAACCCGATGCTTGGCCTGTGGGGCGCCTACATGCCGCTCGGCACGGCCGCTGCCTTGCTGATCGGGCCGATGGTGATCGCTGCCAGCGGTTGGCCCGGATGGTGGTGGCTGCTCGCCCTGGTTTCGGCCGGAATGGCGGCCTGGTTGTGGGTTGCGTTGCCGGCCGACCCGCGCCACGCGGCGGGAGGCGGCCCCGTCCCCGCGACACGGCAGTCGCGATTGGGCCAGACGCTGTCCGCGCCCGGTCCATGGCTGGTGGCACTGGCCTTTGCCGCCTATTCCAGCCAGTGGCTCGCGGTGATCGGCTTCCTGCCGACCATGTATGCCCAGGCCGGGCTCGGGACCGCACTCGCGGGCGCCGCCACCGCGCTGGCGGCCGTCGTGAACATGGCTGGCAACGTGGCGTCCGGCCGACTGCTGCAGCGCGGCGTGCCGGCGCAATGCTTGCTGTACCTCGGCTTCGCGGCCATGGGCCTGGGCGCCTTTGTCGCCTTCGCACCGCTGGCGGACGCCTTGGATCCTCCGACCGCCGGCGCCCTGCGGTACGCGGCGGTGCTGCTGTTTTCGGCCGTGGGCGGACTCATTCCGGGCACCCTGTTTTCGCTGGCCGTGCGGCTGGCACCCGCGGAGCGCGCCGTTTCCACTACGGTGGGCTGGATGCAGCAGTGCTCGTCGCTGGGCCAGTTTGCCGGTCCGCCGCTGGTCGGGTGGGTCGCCGCACGCGCGGGCGGCTGGCACTGGAGCTGGCTGGTGACGGGCGGATGCAGCCTGGCCGGCATCCTGCTGGCCTGGGCCACCGGCACTTTGCTGCGCCGGCGCGTTGCCGGCGGCACGACGGCCGGGCGCGGGACGTAAAATCCGGTTGCAATTTTGCGCCGTCGCGACCCGTGAGCTTCCTCAACCAACTCAAATCGCAGGCACAGTCTCTGCAGAGCCAGCACGGGCTGCAGCAGCGCGACCTGGAAGAGAGCACGGCGCGCACCGAGGCGGCGTGCCGTTTCGCTTCCAACTACCTGGACGATCTTGCGCGTCAACTGAACGTGATCCAGCCGGCGGGCCCGCGCTTCAGCCTGGACGGGCGCACGCCCTGGCCGGCGATGAAGCTGCGCGAGTTCCGCGTCGACGCCCGCAAGAAGATGCTGCGAGGCCGCGAAGCGTACGACTACGTCGCGATGGGGTGGCGCATCGTGCCGCAGGTGGGCCAGCCCGTGGCGGGCGTCGTGCGGGTCAACTTCCCGCCCGACCTGCAGCGGGTGGAGTCGCGCATCATGATGGGCCCGGTGAAGCACGAGCGGCGCGAGTTGCGCCATCCGGAGAAGAACACGCTCACCGCGATCGAGTTCGAGTACCTCACCGAAACGCGCGGCAGCGTGCAGATCACGCCGGACCATGACAGCGGCGTAGTCGCATTCCGCATCCTCAATGCCAGCGGGTTCGGCGTGCTCCAGCGCAGCGTGCCCGCCGTGCAGGTGGCCGCCGAGCTGATGGACGAACTCGCGAAGCTCCTCGTCTGCGAGCCCAATCGCTTCGCGTGATCGTGCATCATCGGCGCACCCGGACGTCCTCCGCGGCCGGGCCCCGACCATGAAGCCAGACGACGCACTCGAACTGCGGCCAGGGCAGTCCACCGAACTGCTCAAGGAACTGCACATCCTCACCCGCGAAGGGCGCATCAACCAGGACTCGCGCCGCAAGCTCAAGCAGGTCTATCACCTCTACCAGTTCATCGAGAAGCTGCTGCTGGAGTTGCCAGCCGCACCGGACCGGCCGACGCTGGCGGACCATGGGGCGGGCAAGTCCTACCTCGGCTTCATCCTGTACGACCTCTTCTTCAGGCCGCGCGGCTGCGGCCACATCTACGGGGTCGAAACGCGCAGCGAGCTGGTCGAGCGCTCGCGCGCGCTGGCAGCTCGCCTGGGATTCGAGCGGATGTCGTTCCTCAACCTGAGCGCCGCGGCGGCGGCTGACGAAACGGCGCTGCCGGACACCATCGACGTCGTCACCGCCTTGCATGCCTGCGACACCGCGACGGATGACGCCATCGCGTTCGGGTTGCGCAAGAAGGCACGATTCATGGTGCTGGTGCCCTGCTGCCAGGCGGAACTGGCGGCCTGCCTGCGGCAGAACAAGGCGCTGTCGCTGTCGCGCACGCCGCTGGCCGAGCTGTGGCGACATCCCCTGCATACCCGCGAGCTGGGCAGCCAGATCACGAACGTGCTGCGGTGCCTGTACCTCGAGGCGAGCGGGTATCAGGTCACGGTGACCGAACTGGTGGGGTGGGAGCACAGCCTGAAGAACGAGTTGATCCTGGCACGCTGGACGGGCCAGCGCCGGCACTCGGCTGCGCAGCGGCTGCGGGCGCTCCTGGCCGAGTTCGGGCTGGAGTCGCTGGAGGCGCGGCGCTACCCCGGCTTGCCATAATCGGGGTCAGATTCCAATTATCCGCTTCGCGGAGGCTCGATGGCTCGTCTGCCCCGGCTGACCGTCGCCGGTTACCCTCATCACATCATCCAGCGCGGAAACAACCGGCAGGCGATCTTCGCCGGGCCTGAGGACTACCGCACCTTGCTGGAGATGCTCGACGAGCACGCCCGCAAGAGCCAGGTTGCGGTCCATGGGTATGTGCTGATGAGCAATCACTTTCATTTGCTCGCCACGCCCGAGACGGCGGAAGGCGTCCCGCAGATGATGCAGGCGGTGGGGCGGCGGTATGTGCGCTACTTCAACGACCGCCAGGCCCGCACCGGCACGCTGTGGGAAGGCCGGTACCGGTCCACGCTGATCCAGGCCGAACGCTATCTGCTCGCCTGCATGGTCTACATCGACCTGAATCCGGTGCGTGCGGGCATTGCCGAAGCGCCGGCCGATTACCCGTGGTCGAGCCACGCGCACTACGTCGGGCAGCGGACGGACCGGCTGGTGACCCCGCATCCGCTCTGGTGGGAGTTGGGGAACACTCCGTTCGCGCGCGAGGCTGCATACCGCGAACTGGTGCAGTCCGGACTTTCCGCATCGCAGGAGCGCGCCCTGACGGATTCGGCGCTGCGGGGGTGGGCGCTCGGCGAAGCCGACTATGTGGCGGACCTCCAGCGGCGCACCGAGCGGCGGGTAGCCAAGTCCAGGGCGGGGCGACCTTTCGCCGCCTCAAAGGGCACCAAGTGATCTGTCCCCAATTGACAGGAACGAACTCAACGCATGAATTAATTAGAATCTGACCCCGATTGTTTGGCTTGGCAGATTTGCTGCGCCGCAGTATTCTTGCGCGTTCCCAAGACCAGCAGGAGTGCGCCATGACCACGGCGGCCGAAATTTCGCATTTGCAAGCAGAGGGCCTGTACGCCGCCGACCAGGAGCACGACGCGTGCGGCGTCGGTTTCGTGGCGCATATCAAGGGTGAGAAGAGCCACTCGATCATCGAGCAAGCGCTCAAGATCCTGGAGAACCTCGATCACCGCGGCGCCGTCGGTGCCGACAAGTTGATGGGCGACGGCGCCGGGATCCTGATCCAGATGCCCGATGCGCTGTACCGCCAGGAGATGGCCAGCCAGGGGATCGAACTGCCGCCGCCCGGCGAGTACGGCGTCGGCATGATCTTCCTGCCCAAGGAGCATGCATCGCGGCTCGCCTGCGAGCAGGAACTGGAGCGCGCCGTCAAGGCCGAGGGCCAGGTGCTCCTGGGCTGGCGGGACGTGCCCGTCGACCGCGAGATGCCGATGTCGCCCGCGGTGCGCAGCAAGGAACCGATCCTCCGGCAGATCTTCATCGGCCGCGGCGCCGACGTGATCGTCCAGGATGCCCTGGAGCGCAAGCTGTACGTGATCCGCAAGACCGCCAGCGCCGCGATCCAGAACCTGCACCTGAAGCACAGCAAGGAGTACTACGTTCCGAGCATGTCGAGCCGGACGGTGGTCTACAAGGGCCTGCTGCTGGCCGACCAGGTCGGCACCTACTACCTGGACCTGAAGGATCCGCGCTGCGTCTCGGCCCTTGGCCTGGTCCACCAGCGCTTCTCCACCAACACCTTCCCCGAGTGGCCGCTGGCGCACCCGTACCGGTACGTCGCCCACAACGGCGAAATCAATACCGTGAAGGGCAACTACAACTGGATGAAGGCGCGCGAAGGCGTGATGTCTTCGCCCGTGCTCGGCGCCGACCTGAAGAAGCTGTACCCGATCAGCTTCCCGACGCAGTCCGACACTGCCACCTTCGACAACTGCCTGGAGCTGCTGACGATGGCTGGCTATCCGCTGAGCCAGGCCGTGATGATGATGATCCCCGAGCCGTGGGAACAGCACACGCTGATGGACGAGCGGCGCAAGGCGTTCTACGAGTACCACGCCGCGATGCTGGAGCCGTGGGACGGCCCGGCCTCGATCGTGTTCACCGATGGCCGGCAGATCGGCGCGACGCTGGACCGCAACGGCCTGCGGCCCTCGCGCTACTGCGTGACCGACGACGACCTCGTGATCATGGCCTCCGAATCCGGCGTGCTGCCGGTGCCCGAGGACAAGATCGTGCGCAAGTGGCGGCTGCAGCCGGGCCGGATGTTCCTGATCGACCTGGAACAGGGCCGGATGATCGACGACGAGGAGGTCAAGGCCAACCTCGCCAACAGCAAGCCCTACAAGCAGTGGATCGAGAACCTGCGGATCAAGCTCGACGACCTGTCCGATACCTCGGGCAAGGTGACGCCCAGCGACGTCGAACTGCTCGACCGGCAGCAGGCTTTCGGCTATTCGCAGGAAGACATCAAGTTCCTGATCTCGCCGATGGCCCAGGCCGGCGAGGAAGGCATCGGCTCCATGGGCAACGACAGCCCGCTCGCGGTGCTGTCGTCCAAGAACAAGCCGCTGTACAACTACTTCAAGCAGCTGTTCGCCCAGGTGACCAACCCGCCGATCGACCCGATCCGCGAGGCGATCGTGATGTCGCTCGTGTCCTTCATCGGACCGAAGCCGAACCTGCTGGACATCAACCAGGTCAACCCGCCGATGCGCCTCGAGGTGAGCCAGCCGGTGCTGGATTTCGCGGACATGCAGAAGCTGCGCGACATCGACAAGCAGACGCAGGGCAAGTTCCGCAGCTACACGCTGGACATCACCTACCCCCTCGAGTGGGGCCATGAAGGCGTCGAGGCCAAGCTGGCTTCGCTCAATGCCGAGGCGGTGGACGCGATCAAGGGCGGCAAGAACATCCTGATCATCAGCGACCGCGGCGTCGGCCCGGCGCGGGTGGCGATCCCGGCGCTGCTGGCGCTGTCGTCGGTGCACCAGCACCTGGTGCGCGAGGGACTGCGCACGACGGCCGGCCTGGTCGTCGAGACCGGCACGGCGCGCGAAGTGCACCACTTCGCGGTGCTGGCGGGCTACGGCGCCGAGGCCGTGCATCCGTACCTTGCGATGGAGACGCTGGTCTCGATCTGCGGCGACCTCCCGGGCAAGCTCACGGCCGACAAGGCGATCTACAACTACGTCAAGGCCGTCGGCAAGGGCCTCTCGAAGATCATGTCCAAGATGGGCGTGAGCACGTACATGAGCTACTGCGGCGCGCAGTTGTTCGAGGCCATCGGCCTGAACAGCGACACCGTGGACAAGTACTTCACGGGGACAGCCAGCCGCGTCGAGGGCATCGGCGTGTTCGAGATCGCCGAGGAAGCGATCCGCATGCACAGGGCCGCGTTCGGCAACGACCCGGTGCTGGCGACGATGCTCGACGCCGGCGGCGAGTACGCCTGGCGCACCCGCGGCGAAGAGCACATGTGGACGCCGGACGCGATCGCGAAGCTGCAGCACGCGTCGCGCGCCAACAACTGGAACACGTACAAGGAATACGCCCAGCTGATCAACGACCAGAGCCGGCGCCACATGACGCTGCGCGGCCTGTTCGAGTTCAGGATCGATCCGTCCAGGGCGATCTCGATCGACGAGGTCGAGCCGGCGAAGGAAATCGTGAAGCGCTTCGCCACCGGCGCCATGTCGCTCGGTTCGATCTCGACCGAGGCGCACACGACGCTGGCGGTGGCGATGAACCGCATCGGCGGCAAGAGCAACACCGGCGAGGGCGGCGAGGACCCGGCGCGGTACCGCCAGGAGCTCAAGGGCATCCCCATCAAGCAGGGACAGACCATCGCCGACGTGATTGGCCGCGAGGTGGTCGAGGTCGACTACCCGCTGCAGGAAGGCGACTCGCTGCGCTCGCGCATCAAGCAGGTGGCCTCGGGCCGCTTCGGGGTCACGGCCGAGTACCTGGCCTCCTCCGACCAGATCCAGATCAAGATGGCGCAGGGCGCCAAGCCGGGCGAAGGCGGCCAGCTGCCGGGCGGCAAGGTCTCGAAGTACATCGGCAAGCTGCGTTACTCGGTGCCGGGCGTGGGCCTGATCTCGCCGCCGCCGCACCACGACATCTACTCGATCGAGGACCTGGCGCAGCTGATCCACGACCTGAAGAACGTGGCGCCGCACGCGTCCATCAGCGTGAAACTGGTCTCGGAAGTGGGCGTGGGCACCGTCGCCGCCGGGGTGGCCAAGTGCAAGAGCGACCACGTCGTGATCGCCGGCCACGACGGGGGCACCGGCGCGTCGCCCTGGTCCTCGATCAAGCATGCGGGCAGCCCCTGGGAGATCGGCCTGGCCGAAACGCAGCAGACGCTGGTGCTGAACCGCCTGCGCGGTCGCATCCGGGTGCAGGCCGACGGCCAGATGAAGACCGGCCGCGACGTCGCCATCGGCGCGCTGCTGGGGGCCGACGAGTTCGGTTTCGCGACGGCGCCGCTGGTGGTCGAGGGCTGCATCATGATGCGCAAGTGCCACCTCAACACCTGCCCGGTCGGCGTGGCCACGCAGGACCCGGTGCTGCGCAAGAAGTTCTCGGGCAAGCCGGAACATGTCGTCAACTACTTCTTCTTCGTCGCCGAGGAAGTGCGCCAGATCATGGCGCAGCTGGGCATCCGCAGGTTCGACGACCTGATCGGCCGGGCCGACCTGCTGGACGTGAAGAAGGGCGTTGCCCACTGGAAGGCCAGGGGACTGGACTTCAGCCGCCTGTTCGCGCAGCCGCAGGTGCCGGCCGACGTGCCGCGCTCCCACTGCGAAGCGCAGGAGCACGGCCTCGAGAAGAGCCTGGACCGCATCCTGATCGAGCGCTCGCGCCCGGCCATCGAGCGCGGCGAGGAGGTGTCGTTCATCGAGCGGGCGCGCAACGTGAACCGGTCGGTGGGCGCCATGCTCTCCGGGGCGCTGACCAAGGTTCATCCGGAAGGGCTGCCCGACGACACCATCCGCATCCAGCTCGAAGGCACCGGCGGACAGTCCTTCGGCGCGTTCCTGGCCAAGGGGATCACGCTGTACCTGATCGGCGACGCGAACGATTACACGGGCAAGGGGCTGTCGGGCGGGCGCATCGTCGTGCGTCCGAGCATCGAATTCCGGGGCCACGCGACGCAGAACATCATCATCGGCAACACCGCGCTCTATGGCGCGACGACGGGCGAGGCGTTCTTCTGCGGAGTCGCCGGCGAGCGCTTCGCCGTGCGGCTGTCCGGCGCGACGGCCGTGGTGGAAGGGACCGGCGACCACGGTTGCGAGTACATGACCGGTGGCACCGTGCTGGTGCTCGGCAAGACCGGCCGCAACTTCGCGGCCGGCATGTCGGGCGGCATCGCCTACGTCTACGACGAGGATGGCCAGTTCGCCAGCCGCTGCAACACGGCGATGGTGTCGCTGGAGCCGGTGGCCAGTGCGGCGGAGCAGCAGGGCGGCAAGACGCGCCTGCACAAGGACCAGACCGACGAGGCGCTGGTGAAGAAGCTGCTGCAGGACCACAACCGCTGGACCGGCAGCCGGCGCGCCCGCGAACTGCTGGACAACTGGGCGGTTGCGCGCACGAAGTTCGTGAAGGTGTTCCCGAACGAATACAAGCGGGCCCTGGCCGAAATGTACGAACGCGAGGTGGAGGAGGCGAGCGCCGGCAGCAATGCGCAGGTCTCCATGAAGCACGAAAGCGCGGGCGTCGCGGCCGCCTGAGGGCCGCGACCGCAAGAGGAGAAGGGCCGGCGCGCGCCGGCCCGTCACAGAGGAACATCATGGGAAAGATCACCGGCTTCATGGAATTCGAGCGGCTCGAGGAGGGCTACCGCCCGGTCCCCGAGCGCCTGAAGCACTACAAGGAATTCGTGGTCCGTCTGACCGACGAGCAGGCCGGCGTCCAGGGCGCCCGGTGCATGGACTGCGGCACGCCGTTCTGCAACAGCGGCTGCCCGGTCAACAACGTCATTCCGGACTTCAACGACCTGGTGTACCGCCAGGACTGGAAGGACGCCTTCACGGTCCTGGACTCGACCAACAACTATCCGGAATTCACCGGCCGCATCTGCCCGGCGCCGTGCGAGGCGGCGTGCACGCTGAACGTGAACGACGATCCGGTGGGGATCAAGTCGATCGAGCACGCGATCGCCGACAAGGCCTGGGAGCAGGGCTGGGTGCAGCCGCGGATCGCGACGATCAAGACGGGCAAGAAGGTGGCCGTCGTCGGTTCCGGCCCGGCCGGCATGGCGGCCGCCCAGCAACTGGCGCGGGCCGGACATGATGTCACGCTGTTCGAGAAGAACGACCGCATCGGCGGGCTGCTGCGCTACGGGATCCCCGACTTCAAGCTGGAGAAGTTCCAGATCGACCGCCGGGTGGAGCAGATGAAGGCCGAGGGTGTCACCATTCGCACCGGCGTCATGGTGGGCAAGCTGCCCAAGGGCTCGCGCGTGACCAACTGGGCCAAGGAGACGATCTCGCCCGAGGAACTGCGCGCGCAGTTCGATGCCGTGGTGCTCACCGGCGGCGCGGAGCAGTCGCGCGACCTGCCGGTCCCGGGCCGCGATCTCGAGGGCGTCCACTTCGCGATGGAGTTCCTGCCGCAGCAGAACAAGGTGAATGCCGGTGACAAGGTCAAGGGCCAGATCCGGGCCGACGGCAAGCGCGTCATCGTCATCGGCGGCGGCGACACCGGCTCGGACTGCGTGGGCACCAGCAACCGCCATGGCGCGAAGAGCGTGATCCAGTTCGAGCTGATGCCGCAGCCGCCCGAGCAGGAGAACAAGGAGCTCACCTGGCCGTACTGGCCGTACAAGATGCGCACCAGTTCCAGCCACGAGGAAGGCTGCGAGCGCGAGTTCGCGATCGCCACCAAGGAGTTCGTCGGCGAGAACGGAAAGCTCACCGGCCTGAAGACCGTCCAGGTGGAATGGAAGGACGGCAAGATGGCCGAGGTGCCGGGCACCGAGAAGGTGTACGAAGCCGACCTGGTGCTGCTGGCGATGGGCTTCGTGAGCCCGGTGGCGACGATCCTGGAGGGCTTTGGCGTGGACCGGGACAACCGTGGCAACGCCAAGGCGACGACCGATTTCGACGGCGGCTACGCGACCAGCGTGCCGGGCGTCTTCGCGGCCGGCGACATGCGCCGTGGCCAGTCGCTCGTCGTGTGGGCGATCAGGGAGGGCCGCCAGGCCGCCCGCGCCGTCGACGAATACCTGATGGGATTCAGCGACCTGCCGCGCTGAGCGGCCGTCCTGCCCGGTTCGGTGGCTGGCCCGCCGCCGAACGTCTTTGCGTCCGAATTGGCTGCACGCCTACAGCCGAGTCAGCCAATGCGCGGATGAGCGTGTGCGGGGAAACCCGTATCATCTGGCCTTCCCCATACACCGCCGGGTACCCGCCCGGCCGCTCCCGACGGATGACCGATCCCGATCCCACGGCGCTCGTGGAATGCCGCAATCTCAGCTTCGGCTATGGCGAGCGCACCGTCCTGTCGGACATCTCGCTGACCGTGCCGCGTGGCAAGGTCACGGCGCTCATGGGCGCCTCGGGCGGCGGCAAGACGACGATCCTGCGGCTGATCGGTGGCCAGGTGAGGGCGCGCCGGGGTGAGGTGCTGTTCGACGGGCAGGACGTCGGCCGGCTCGACCGGGCCGGGCTGTACGCCGTACGGCGGCGGATGGGCATGTTGTTCCAGTTCGGCGCGCTGTTCACCGACCTGACCGTTTTCGACAACGTTGCCTTCCCCCTGCGCGAGCACACCGGCCTGCCCGAGGTGCTGGTGCGCGACATCGTGCTGATGAAGCTCAACGCCGTCGGCCTGCGTGGTGCCCGGGACCTGATGCCGTCGCAGATCTCGGGCGGCATGGCCCGTCGGGTGGCGCTGGCCCGGGCCATCGCCCTGGATCCCGACCTCATCATGTACGACGAGCCCTTTGCCGGGCTGGACCCGATTTCGCTCGGCACCGCCGCTCAGCTGATCCGGCGCCTCAACGACACCCTGGGCATCACCAGCCTGGTCGTGTCGCACGATCTGGAGGAAGTCTTCGCGATCGCCGACCAGGTGATCGTGCTCGCCAACGGCGGGATCGCCGCGCAAGGCACGCCCGACGAAGTGATGAAGTCAACCGATCCGCTGGTCGACCAGTTCGTGCACGCCCGGCCGGAAGGGCCGGTGCATTTCCATTACCCCGGCCCCAGCGTGGCCGAGGATTTCGGCGGAGGGTTCCGCTCGTGAAGCGCGCGCCGCAGGCCGCGAGGAGCGCGGCGTGCTGAACTGGCTCCATCCCGCCAGGATCGGCCAGGCCACGCGGCGCAAGCTGGCCGACGTCGGGCATGCCACGCGCTTGCTCTTGCGCCTGGTGGCGCTGTCGGGTGCCAGCTTGCGGCGCTTCGGGCTGGTGCGCGACCAGGTGCACTTCCTGGGCAATTACTCGCTGGCGATCATCACCGTCTCCGGCCTGTTCGTCGGCTTCGTGCTGGCGCTGCAGGGCTATTACATCCTGCAGCGCTACGGATCGTCGGAGGCGCTCGGGCTGATGGTGGCGCTCAGCCTGCTGCGCGAACTCGGTCCGGTGATCACCGCGCTGCTGTTCGCCGGCCGGGCGGGTACTTCGCTGACGGCGGAAATAGGGCTCATGAAGGCCGGCGAGCAGCTCAGCGCCATGGAGATGATGGCCGTCGACCCGGTCCGCCGCGTGCTGGCGCCGCGCTTCTGGGGCGGCGTGATCGCGATGCCGTTGCTGGCGGCGGTCTTCAGCGCCGTCGGCGTCCTCGGCGGCTGGGTGGTGGGCGTCCTCATGATCGGCGTCGACCCCGGCGCCTTCTGGGGCCAGATGCAGGGCGGCGTCGACATCTGGAAGGACGTGGGCAACGGCGTGGTCAAGAGCGTGGTCTTCGGGGTCACGGTGACTTTCATCGCCGTGCTCGAGGGGTTCGAGGCGCAGCCCACGCCGGAAGGTGTTTCCCGGGCGACCACGCGCACCGTGGTGGTCTCGTCGCTGGCCGTGCTGGGACTCGATTTCGTCCTGACGGCCATGATGTTCAGCATTTAAGGAGAAGGCGAGATGGAACGCTCCCGGAGCGATGTGTGGGTGGGCCTGTTCGTGCTGGTCGGCGCGGCCGCCATGCTGTTCCTCGCGCTGCAATCGGCGAACCTGTTGTCGCTGAGCTTCCAGCCCACCTACCGGGTGGTGGCGAAATTCGACAACATCGGCGGGCTGAAGCGCCAGGCGGCCGTCAAGAGCGCCGGCGTCGTGGTCGGCCGCGTGGACACCATCGCCTTCGATGACAAGAGCTACCAGGCGCAGGTGACGCTCGCGCTCGAGACCCGGTACGTGTTTCCGAAGGACAGTTCGCTCAAGATCCTCACCAGCGGCCTGCTGGGCGAGCAGTACATCGGCATCCAGGCCGGGGCCGACGAAAAGAACCTTGCCGCCGGCGATACGATCACGTCGACGCAGTCCGCGGTCGTGCTCGAGAACCTGATCGGACAGTTCCTGTACAACCGGGCCGCGGATGCGTCCACGCCGGCCGCGAAGAAATGACCACCATGTTCCCCATCCCTGCGATTGCCGCGCGGCGGATCTCGCTCGTCGCGGCCCTGGCGCTCGCTCTGGGCGGCCTCGCGGGCTGCGCGAGCGGCCCCAACGCGAACCCGCGCGATCCGTTCGAGCCCTTCAACCGCAAGATGCTGGAGTTCAACGAGGCGGTGGACTCGGTCGCGCTCAAGCCGGCGGCGATCGCGTACCGCAACGCGGTTCCGCCGCTGGTGCGCACCGGCGTCAGCAATTTCTTCGGCAACATGCGCGACCTCTGGTCGGGCGTCAACAGCCTGCTGCAGTTCAAGTTCCACAACGCGGCGGAAAACATTCTCCGGTTCGAGGTCAACACGGTGTTCGGCCTCGGCGGCCTCCTCGACATCGCGAGCGAAATGAACATCGAACGCCACACCGAGGACTTCGGGCAGACGCTGGGCCGCTGGGGCGTGCCCGCCGGCCCGTACCTGATGCTGCCGATCTTCGGCCCGTCGACGGTGCGCGACGCGCTCGCCCTGCCGGTGGACCGCCGCGCCGACCCGCTGGGCACCGTCGAGGGCTGGGACGCGCGCTGGTCGCTGTATGTGCTGCGAGCGGTCGACACCCGGGCCAACCTGTTGCGCGTCACTTCGGTGCTGGGAGAAGCGGCCCTGGACAAGTACAGTTTCACCCGCGATGCGCACCTGCAGCGCCGGCGCGCCGAAATCCTCGAGGGCAAGCGCTCCGCCAGCGACGGCCGCGAGCCCGCCGCCGAGGGCGACGCGGCGCGTCCGGCCTCTGACGGCTACGTCCCGCCGGAGCCCGCGGAAGATGCCGCGCCGGCACGCTAGTTTCAGGCTGTTGCCCGCCGGATGGGCCGGGCTGGAACCGGGAGCGCGAAGGCGCTTCCAACCCACATCCGGTCTGTGACCGTTGAAAGGAAATGTGAATGAGAAGACGTGACCTGGGGCGGCTTGCCGCCGCAATGTTCGTGGTGGCGGCGTTCGCCGGCGTGCCGAAAGTTGCCCTGGCCGCCGACGAGGCGCCGGACGCGCTGATCAAGCGGCTCTCCGACGAGGTCATGGCCGCCATCAAGGCCGACAAGGACGTCAAGGCCGGCGATACGGCCAAGATCATGGCGCTGGTGGACAGCAAGATCATGCCCAACGTGAACTTCCAGCGCATGACCGCGGCGGCCGTCGGGCCGGCCTGGCGCCAGGCCACTCCCGAGCAGAAGAAGCGGCTGCAGGACGAATTCAAGACGCTGCTGATCCGCACTTACGCCGGCGCCCTGTCCCAGGTGGACGACCAGACCATCAGCATGAAGCCGTTCCGGGCCGCGCCCTCGGACACCGATGTGGTGGTGCGCAGCGAGATCAGGGGCCGCGGCGAGCCGATCCAGCTCGAGTACCGCATGGAGAAGACGCCGGGCCAGGGCGCCGGCTGGCGCATCTACAACCTCAACGTGCTCGGCGTGTGGCTGGTCGATACCTACCGCAGCCAGTTCGGGCCTGAAATCAATGCCAAGGGCGTCGACGGGCTGATCGCGACCTTGCAGGAACGCAACCGGTCCAACGCCAGCGCCGCCGCCAACGGCAAGAAGGGCTGACGCCCATGGACATGCTCGTCCTGCCCGCCCGCCTCACGCACGGACAGGCCGGGCCCTGCATGCAGATGCTGGCGCAGGCGCTGCGGGCCCAACCCGGGTCCACGGTGGTGGCCGACGCCGGGCCGCTCGGGCAGTTCGACTCCTCGGCGCTCGCGGTGCTGCTCGAGTGCCGGCGCGAGGCACTCGCGCAAGGCAAGAGCTTCTCGGTGAGCCGCCTGCCGCCGCGGCTGCGCGAACTCGCCACCTTGTACGGGGTGGGCGAACTGCTGCCTGCCGCCCCGTAGGACCTCTCTCCGCGGCCCCGGCGGCTGCGCGTACGGCTGGCTAGAATCGTGGGTTTCCATGCCCGCGATCTCCTTCCAGTCCGTCTCCAAGACCTACCAGGTCGCCCGCGGCGGAGCGCTGCGGGCACTCGCCGACGTCACTTTCGACATCGAGGAAGGCGAATTCTTCGGCCTGCTGGGCCCGAACGGCGCCGGCAAGACCACCTTGATCAGCATCCTGGCCGGCCTTGCCCGTCCGACCTCCGGCCGCGTCGCCGTGCGCGGTTTCGACGTGCAGTCGCAGTACGCCAGCGCGCGCCGGCAGTTGGGCGTGGTGCCGCAGGAACTCGTCTTCGATCCGTTCTTCAACGTGCGCGAGGCGCTGCGCATCCAGTCGGGCTACTTCGGGCTGGCCCGCAACGACGCCTGGATCGACGAACTGCTGGAGAGCCTCGGACTCGCCGACAAGGCCGACGCCAACATGCGCCAGCTGTCGGGCGGCATGAAGCGGCGCGTGCTGGTGGCGCAGGCGCTGGTGCACAAGCCCCCGGTGATCGTGCTCGACGAGCCGACGGCGGGCGTCGACGTCGAATTGCGCCAGACGCTGTGGCAATTCATTGCCCGCCTCAACCGCGAAGGCCACACGGTGCTGCTGACGACGCACTACCTGGAGGAAGCCGAGGCGCTGTGCGGCCGCATTGCGATGCTGCAGTCCGGCCGGGTCGTGGCCCTGGAGCGCACCAGCGAGTTGCTGCGCGCGGCTTCGAGCAACGTGCTGCGCTTCAAGGTCGACGGCGAGCTGCCGCCGCAGTTCGCCGCACGGGCGCGCGTCACGGGACGCATCGTGCAGCTGCCCGCCCATGACGCCCTCGAGATCGAGCGCTGGCTCGCGGAGATCCGCGAGGCGGGCCTGCGCGTCGAGGACGTGGAGATCCGAAAGGCCGATCTCGAAGACGTGTTCCTCGACGTGATGTCGCAGAACAGACAGCCGGCGGAGGCCGCATGACCGGCTGGCGGACGCTGTTCTACAAGGAAGTGCTGCGCTTCTGGAAGGTGAGCTTCCAGACCGTCGCTGCGCCGGTGCTGACGGCCGTGCTCTACATGCTGATCTTCGGCCACGTGCTGCAGGATCACGTGAAGGTGTACGACCAGATCAGTTACACCGCCTTCCTGGTGCCCGGGCTGGTGATGATGAGCGTGCTGCAGAACTCCTTCGCCAACAGCTCCTCGTCGCTGATCCAGAGCAAGATCATGGGCAGCCTGGTGTTCGTGCTGCTGACGCCGCTGTCGCACTGGGGCTGGTTCGTGGCGTACGTGGCCTCGTCGGTCGCCCGCGGCCTCGCGGTGGGGCTCGGCGTCTTCGCCGTCACGTTCCTGTTCGGGCGGCCGGCCTTCGTGGCGCCGCAGTGGATCCTGGTGTTCGCGGTGCTCGGCGCGTCCATGCTGGGTGCCCTGGGCATCATTGCCGGGCTGTGGGCGGAGAAATTCGACCAGATGGCGGCCTTCCAGAACTTCATCATCATGCCGATGACCTTCCTGTCCGGCGTGTTCTACTCCATCCATTCGCTGCCCGCCTTCTGGCAGGACGTGAGCCACCTCAACCCGTTCTTCTACATGATCGACGGCTTCCGCTACGGCTTCTTCGGGGTCAGCGACGTGTCCCCGTGGCTGAGCCTGGGCATCGTGGCCACGGCGTTCGCCGTCGTGAGCGCCGTGGCCGTCCACCTGCTGCGCATCGGCTACAAAATCCGCAGCTAGGACCATTTCCAGCCCCTTCCGCACCATGACTGCCGACGAACTGAAATCCATCATCAGCGCCTCGCTGCGCTGCGACTACATCGACGTCGACGGCGACGGCCGCCACTGGACCGCGCTGGTGGTCTCGCCCGAGTTCGAAGGCAAGCGCTCGATCCAGCGCCACCAGCGGGTGTTTGCCACACTCGGTGCCCGCATGAAGACCGACGAGGTGCACGCCTTGTCCATCCACGCCCTCACGCCGGCCGAGTGGCAGGCGGCGCAGCAGGCCTGAGACCGGCATGGACAAGCTCCTCATTCGCGGCGGCCGCCAGTTGCAGGGCGAGGTGCGCATCTCCGGCGCCAAGAACGCCGCGCTGCCGGAACTCTGCGCGGCGTTGCTGACCGACCAGCCGGTGGTGCTGGAGAACGTGCCCCGCCTGCAGGACGTCGCGACCATGCTCACGCTGATCCGCAACATGGGCGTGCAGGTGGAGCGCGGCGACGACGGCACGGTGCGCATCGATGCCTCGCGCCTGAGCTCTCCCGAAGCGCCTTACGAGCTGGTGAAGACGATGCGGGCCTCGGTGCTCGCGCTCGGACCGCTGCTGGCCCGCTTCGGCGAGGCGACCGTCTCGCTGCCCGGCGGCTGCGCGATCGGTTCGCGCCCCGTCGACCAGCACATCAAGGGCATGCAGGCGATGGGCGCCGAGATCGTCGTCGAACACGGCTACATGATCGCCAGGCTCCCCAAGGGACGCGAGCGCCTGCACGGCGCCGCCATCCGCACCGACATGGTGACGGTGACCGGCACCGAGAACTTCCTGATGGCGGCGACGCTCGCCGAGGGCGAGACCGTGCTGGAGAACGCCGCCCAGGAGCCGGAGGTCACGGACCTGGCGGAGATGCTGATCGCGATGGGTGCCCGCATCGAGGGCCACGGCACCAGCCGCATCGTGGTGCAGGGCGTCGAGAAGCTGCACGGCTGCACGCATCGCGTGGTTGCCGACCGCATCGAGGCCGGGACCTTCCTGTGCGCGGTCGCGGCGACCGGCGGCGACGTGGTGCTGCGCCACGGACGCGCCGATCACCTCGAGGCGGTGATCGAGAAGCTGCGCGACGCCGGCGCCAGCGTGAACGCCGTCGACGACGGCATCCACCTGCACGCGCAAGGGCGCCTCGCGCCGCAGAGCTTCCGCACCAGCGAATACCCGGGCTTTCCCACCGACATGCAGGCGCAGTTCATGGTCCTGAACGCCATCGCCGACGGCCCGTCGAAGGTCACCGAGACGATCTTCGAGAACCGCTTCATGCACGTGAACGAACTGGTGCGCCTGGGCGCGAACATCCAGGTGGAGGGGAAGTTCGCCGTGATCGAAGGCGTGGAGAAGCTGTCCGGCGCCACCGTGATGGCGACCGACCTGCGCGCGTCGGCCAGCCTGGTGATCGCCGGCCTCGTCGCCGAGGGCGAGACGCTGGTCGACCGCATCTACCACCTCGACCGCGGCTACGATCGTATGGAAGAGAAGCTGCGCGGCATCGGCGCCGACATCGAACGGGTCAAATCATGATCACGCTAGCCTTGTCCAAGGGCCGGATCTTCGAGGAGACCGTGCCGCTGCTGCGGGGCGCCGGCATCGAGGTGCTCGACGACCCGGAGCGGTCGCGCAAGCTGATCCTCGCGACCAACCGGCCGGAGGTCCGCGTCGTCATCGTCCGCGCCACCGACGTGCCCACCTACGTGCAATACGGCGGGGCCGACGTCGGCGTGACCGGCCTTGACACGCTGATCGAGCATGGCGCCGACTGGGGCGGCGGAGCCGGGCTGTACCAGCCGCTGGACCTCGGTATCGCGAAGTGCCGCGTCAGCGTGGCCGTGCGCGCCGACTTCGACTACGCCAGTGCCGTGCGCCAGGGCTCGCGGCTGCGCGTCGCGACCAAGTACGTCAACATCGCGCGCGAGTTCTTCGCCGCCAAGGGCGTGCACGTCGACCTGATCAAGTTGTACGGCAGCATGGAGCTGGCGCCGCTGACCGGCCTGGCCGATGCGATCGTCGACCTGGTGTCCACCGGCAACACGCTCAAGGCCAACCAGCTGGTCGAGGTCGAGCGCATCATGGACATCAGTTCGCGGCTGGTGGTGAACCAGGCGGCGCTGAAACTCAAGCAGCAGGCGATCCGCTCCGTCATCGACGCGTTCGCCGCCGCCACGAAGGCCACGGCATGACGTCCAGCGCCACTCCGTTGCGGCTGTCCACCGCGGATGCCGGCTTCGAAGACGAATTCGCCCGGCGGCTGCACTGGTCGGCGGAGACCGACGCGCAGGTGGAGCAGGCGGTGGGCGCCATCCTGGCCGACGTGCGCCGGCGCGGCGACGCCGCGGTGCTGGAATACACGAAGCGCTTCGACGCGCTCGAGGCGGCCACGCTGGCCGAACTGGAACTCACGCCGGCCGAATTGAAGCACGCCTTCGACGGGCTGCCGTCGCCACAGCGCGATGCGCTCGAGGCGGCGGCCAAGCGCGTGCGCAGCTACCACGAGGCGCAGCGCCGCGCCAGCGGCGAGAGCTGGAGCTACCGCGACGCCGACGGCACCTTGCTGGGCCAGAAGGTGACGCCGCTGGACCGTGTCGGCATCTACGTGCCGGGCGGCAAGGCGGCCTACCCGTCCTCGGTGCTGATGAACGCCCTTCCGGCGCATGTGGCCGGGGTGCCCGAGATCGTCATGGTCGTGCCGACCCCGCGCGGCGAGCAGAATCCGCTGGTGCTGGCCGCGGCCCACGTCGCCGGCGTGCACCGGGTGTTCCGCATCGGCGGGGCGCAGGCGGTCGGGGCGCTGGCCTACGGCACGCAGACGGTGCCGCGCGTGGACAAGATCACCGGCCCCGGCAACGCCTACGTCGCGAGCGCCAAGCGGCGCGTGTTCGGCCAAGTCGGCATCGACATGATCGCCGGCCCGAGCGAAATCCTGGTGCTGGCCGACGGCAGCACGCCGCCCGACTGGGTGGCGATGGACCTGTTCTCGCAGGCCGAGCACGACGAGCTGGCGCAGAGCATCCTGTTGTGCCCCGACGCGGGATACATCGACCAGGTGCAGGGTGCCATCGACCGGCTGCTGCCGGAGATGCCGCGCGCCGCGATCATCGCCGCATCGCTCAATGGCCGCGGTGCGCTGATCCAGACGCGGAGCATGGAGGAGGCGTGCGCGATCAGCAACCGGATCGCCCCCGAGCACCTCGAGATCGCCAGCCGCGATCCGCACCGTTGGGAGCCGCTGCTGCGCCATGCCGGCGCGATCTTCCTTGGCGCCTTCACCAGCGAATCGCTGGGCGATTACTGCGCCGGGCCCAACCATGTCCTGCCCACCAGCGGCACCGCGCGCTTTTCCAGCCCGCTGGGCGTGTACGACTTCCAGAAACGCAGCAGCCTGATCGAGGTGAGCGAGGCGGGCGCGCAGGCGCTCGGTGCGATCGCCTCGGAACTCGCGCACGGCGAAGGCCTGCAGGCGCACGCCCGCGCCGCCGAAATGAGGTTGAAGCGATGAGCGGCCTGCCCGAGCGCCTGCAGCACCTGATCCGCCGCGACGTGCAGGGACTGCACGCGTACGCGATCCAGCCGTCGGCGGGAATGATCAAGCTCGACGCGATGGAGAACCCGTACCGGATGCCAGCCGAGCTGCGCGCCCGGCTCGGCGAGCGGCTGGCCGAACTGGCCCTGAATCGCTATCCGGGCGAGCGCATCAACGAACTGCGCGCGGCGCTGGCCGCCCACGCCGGCATGCCCGAGGGCTTCGAGCTGATGCTCGGCAACGGCTCCGACGAGCTGATCTCGATGATCGCGATGGCCTGCGACGTCCCCGGGGCGGGCATCCTGGCGCCGGTGCCCGGCTTCGTGATGTACGCGATGAGCGCGCAGCTGCAGGGGCTGAAATTCACCGGCGTGCCGCTCACGGCCGACTTCGAGCTGGACGAGGCCGCCATGCTGGATGCGATAGCCCGCGACCGGCCGTCGGTGATCTACCTGGCGTATCCGAACAACCCGACGGCCAACCTGTGGAACGACGCGGTGATCGAGAAGATCGTCGAGGCAGCGCCCGGGCTGGTGGTGATCGACGAGGCCTACCAGCCTTTTGCCAGCCGCAGCTACCTGGATCGGCTGCAGCGCCACCAGCACGTGCTGCTGATGCGCACGATGAGCAAGTTCGGACTGGCCGGGGTGCGCATCGGCTACCTCATCGGACGCAAGGCGCTGGTCGCCGAGCTGGAGAAGGTGCGTCCGCCCTACAACGTGAGCGTGCTCAACGCCGAGGCGGCCTTGTTCGCGCTGGAGCATGCGGACGTGTTCGCGGCCCAGGCGGCGCAGATCCGAAGCCAGCGCGCGGCGCTCCTGGCGGAACTCGCGCGGCTGCCCGGAGTCAAGCCCTGGCCCAGCGACGCGAACATGATCCTCGTGCGCGTGCCGGACGCCGCCCGGGCTTTTGCCGGCCTCAAGGAGCGCCGGGTGCTGGTCAAGAACGTTTCTACAATGCACCCATTGCTGGCCGACTGCCTGCGCCTCACGGTGGGAACCCCCCAGGAGAACGCGGAACTGCTCGCGGCCCTGCAAGCCAGCCTATGAACATGCCTTCCGCCGACCACACGCCCAGCCACCGACGAGCGGAGGTGGCCCGCAACACCGCCGAAACCCGCATCACCGTCCGCCTGGACCTGGACGGGACGGGCGAGGGCCGCTTTGCCACCGGCATCGGCTTCTTCGACCATATGCTGGACCAGATCGCACGCCACGGCATGATCGACCTGGACATCCGCGCCGAGGGGGACCTGCACATCGACGGCCATCACACGGTGGAGGACGTGGGCATCACGTTCGGCCAGGCGGTGCATCGCGCCGTCGGCGACAAGAAAGGCATCCGCCGCTACGGCCATGCCTACGTGCCGCTGGACGAGGCGCTGTCGCGGGTGGTGATCGATTTCTCCGGACGGCCGGGACTGGTGATGAACGTGCCGTTCAAGAGCGGCATGATCGGCACCTTCGACAGCCAGCTGGCGCACGAGTTTTTCCAGGGCTTCGCCAACCACGCATTCGTCACGCTGCACGTCGACAACCTGCGCGGCGAGAACGCCCACCACCAGTGCGAGACCGTGTTCAAGGCGTTCGGGCGGGCCCTGCGCATGGCGCTGGAGCTCGATCCCCGGTCCGCCGGCATCGTGCCCTCCACGAAAGGCTCGCTCTGACCGCAACCCTGGGAGCGCCGCGGCGTGCCCGAGTGAGCTGAATTCGCATGAAAACCGTGGCAGTCGTCGACTATGGCATGGGCAACCTGCGCTCCGTGGCGCAGGCCGTGCTGCACGTGGCGCGCGGCAGCGGCTTCGAGGTCGTGGTGACCTCGCGGCCCGAGGACGTGCGCGCGGCCGACCGGATCGTGCTGCCCGGACAGGGCGCCATGCCGGACTGCATGCGCGAACTGGCGCAATCGGGGCTGCGTGCGTCGGTGCTGGAGGCCGCCGCCGCCAAGCCGCTGTTCGGCGTGTGCGTGGGCATGCAGATGCTGCTCGATCGCAGCGCCGAAGGGCCGACGGACGGCCTCGGCCTGATCCACGGCGAGGTCCTGCGGTTCGACCTCGAGGGCCGGCTGCAGCCCGATGGCAGCCGCTACAAGGTCCCGCAGATGGGATGGAACCAGGTGTTCCAGACCCAGCCGCACCCGATCTGGGACGGCGTGCCGGATGCCAGCTACTTCTATTTCGTCCACAGTTTCTACGTCCGCCCGTCCGATGCGCGCCACAGCGCCGGCCAGGCCGATTACGGCACGCGCTTTACCGCGGCCGTGGCGCGGGATAATATTTTTGCCACCCAGTTCCATCCCGAGAAGAGTGCCGACCAGGGGCTCGCCCTGTACCGCAACTTCCTGCACTGGACCCCCTGATCCCGACCCGCTGCTTCCGGCACCATGCTCCTCATTCCCGCGATCGACCTGAAAGACGGCCACTGCGTTCGCCTGCAGCAAGGTGACATGGCCCGCGCCACCACGTTCAGCGAGGACCCGGCCGCGATGGCGCGCCACTGGGTCGACAAGGGCGCCCGGCGCCTGCACCTGGTGGACCTGAACGGCGCCTTCGCGGGCAAGCCGCAGAACTACGCGGCGGTGAAGTCCATCCTCAAGGAGGTCGGCGACGAGATCCCGGTGCAGCTCGGCGGCGGCATCCGCGACCTGGACACGATCGAGAAGTACATCGACGGCGGCCTGCGCTACGTGATCATCGGGACCGCCGCGGTGAAGAACCCCGGGTTCCTCCAGGACGCCTGCACGGCGTTCGGCGGACACATCATCGTGGGCCTCGACGCCAAGGACGGCAAGGTCGCCACCGACGGCTGGAGCAAGCTGACCGGGCACGAGGTGGTGGACCTGGCACGCAAGTTCGAGGGCTGGGGCGTCGAATCCATCGTCTATACCGATATCGGCCGCGACGGCATGCTGACCGGCATCAACGTCGAGGCCACCGTGAAGCTGGCGCAGGCGCTGCACATCCCGGTGATCGCCTCGGGCGGGCTGTCGAACATGGCGGACGTCGAGAAGCTGTGCGCCGTCGAGGACGAAGGCGTCGAAGGCGTGATCTGCGGGCGCGCCATCTATTCGGGCGACCTCGACTTCGTCGCCGCCCAGGCCAAGGCCGACGAGCTCGGCAAGTGAAGGACGCGCGGCGCCGCGCCGCCTGACAACATGCTCGCCAAACGGATCATTCCCTGCCTGGACGTCACCGGCGGCCGCGTCGTCAAGGGCGTCAATTTCGTCGAACTGCGCGATGCCGGCGATCCGGTGGAGATCGCGGCCCGCTACAACGAGCAGGGCGCCGACGAACTCACCTTCCTGGACATCACCGCCACCAGCGACGACCGCGGGCTGATCCTGCACATGATCGAGGCCGTGGCCTCGCAGGTGTTCATTCCGCTCACCGTGGGTGGCGGCGTGCGCACGGTCGACGACGTCCGTCGGCTGCTCAACGCCGGCGCCGACAAGACCAGTTTCAATTCCGCCGCGATCGCCAACCCCGACGTCATCTCCGCGGCCGCCGGGAAGTACGGCTCGCAGTGCATCGTCGTCGCGATCGACGCCAAGCGGCGGACTGGCGACGACGCGGCGCAGCGCGGCCCGGGATGGGACGTCTACAGCCACGGCGGGCGCCGCAACACGGGCCTCGATGCGCTGGAATGGGCCCGGCAGATGGCCGGGCGCGGCGCCGGCGAGATCCTGCTGACCAGCATGGATCGCGACGGCACCAAGGCCGGTTTCGACCTGGAGCTGACGCGCACGATCAGCGACGCGGTGCCCGTACCGGTGATCGCATCGGGAGGTGTCGGCAACCTCGACCACCTCGCGGACGGCATCCAGCTGGGGCATGCGGACGCCGTCCTGGCGGCCAGCATCTTCCACTACGGCGAGTACACCGTCGGCCAGGCCAAGGCCCGCATGGCCGAGCGCGGCATCCCGGTGCGCCTCTGACCGCCGACTCGGCGCGCGGCGCCATCCGTCACAATAACGCCATGGACTGGCTCGATCAGGTGAAGTGGGACGCGCAAGGCCTCGTGCCGGCCATCGCGCAGGAGGCCGGCAGCAAGGACGTGCTGATGTTCGCCTGGATGGACCGGGAGGCGCTGCGCAAGACCGTGGAGCTCGGACGCGCGGTGTATTTCAGCCGCTCGCGCGGCAAGCTGTGGTTCAAGGGCGAGGAATCGGGCCACGTGCAGACCGTCCACGAGGTGCGGCTGGACTGCGACAACGACGTGGTGCTGCTGCAGGTGACGCAGCAGGGCCACGATCCATCCATCGCCTGCCACACAGGCCGCCACAGTTGCTTTTTCCGGGTGTACCGCGACGGCGCCTGGCACACCGTCGAGCCGGTGCTCAAGGACCCGCAGGCCATCTACCGATGAACAGCATGGAAACAGGGGAACACGGCCAGGAAGACCTGCTCGAGCGGCTGGCCTCGGTCATCGAAACGCGCAAGCCGGCCCACGGCGGCGACCCGGAAAAGAGCTATGTGGCGCGGCTGCTGCAGCGCGGCCCGGATGCCTTCCTCAAGAAGATCGGCGAGGAAGCCACCGAAGTCGTCATGGCCGCCAAGGACCTGGATGCGGCCGGCACGCCCGACGCGAGGCGCAAGCTGGTGGGCGAAATGGCCGACCTGTGGTTCCACTGCATGGTCGCGCTGGCCCATTACGGGCTGCGTCCCGCCGATGTCATCGCCGAGCTGGTCCGCCGCGAGGGCACCAGCGGCATCGAGGAAAAAGCCATGCGCAAGACGCAGCAGCGCGAAAGCGCCGGGGAGTGAACGCACGATGTCCGCGCCCTACGACGACGTGAAAAGCCCCGGCGACCGCACCGTGATGCACGTGCTGTACGGCCTGCACACCATTTCCTGGGCCAGCATGGGCATGCTCGCCGTGATCGCGCTGATCGTGAACTACATCAGGCGCGCCGACGAGCACGATTCGTTCTACGTGGCCCACCACAGCTACATGATCTCCACCTTCTGGTGGACCGTGTTGTGGCTGGTGGTCACCGGTCCCTTGTGGCTGCTGTTCTTCTTCCCCGGGATGGTGGCGTACACCGTGATCGGGCTGTGGTATCTCTACCGCTGCCTGCGGGGCTGGCTGCGCTTCAACGACGGCCGCCTGCCGGCTTGACCCACCGACGACACCATGAGCGCTGCCGACCCGAACTGTGTGTTCTGCAAGATCGTCGAGGGCAAGATCCCTTCGCGGAAAGTGCACGAGGACGATGAGATCCTCGCCTTCCACGACATCCATCCGTGGGCGTCCGTGCATTTCCTGATGGTGCCCAAGCAGCACATCGCGTCGCTGGCGCAGGTCGGCCCCGAGCACGAGCCGCTGCTGGGCCGGATGATGGCGCTGGCCCCGAGGCTGGCGCTGCAGGAGGGCTGCCGGCCTTATCCGCAAGGCGGCTGGCGCGTGGTGATCAACACCGGCGACGATGGCGGGCAGGAGGTCCACCACCTGCACATCCACGTCTTCGGCGGGCCGCGGCCCTGGCTGAAGGGCTGAGCGCGCCGCAGTCTCCTCATCAGGGCTGAACTTCTGCTGCCCGACTAGAATCCACAGGTTGTACGGGAGTCGGGAGGCATTGCCTGGCCGGGCATGCGCCCGCGGGGCGCGACTCCTTCCAATGAGGCCGTTCGGCCGGAGGTAATACACATGGGTTCGTTTTCGATTTGGCACTGGTTGATCGTCCTGCTGATCATCGTGCTGGTGTTTGGCACCAAGAAGCTGAAGAACATCGGCTCCGACCTGGGCGGTGCGGTGAAGGGGTTCAAGGACGGCATCCGGGACGGCGCGGCGAGCGACCAGCCCGCGTCGCCCCCGAGCCAGGTCACTGCCTCCTCGCAGCCGGCCGCCGACAAGACCACCATCGACGTGGAAGCCAGGAACAAGTCCTGACCCACGGCCCGGTGGGCACCCCCGCCCGTTGTCCGCGCAGGCGGATGGGGTGCGTGCCTGCCGGCGCGTTGCCCCTTCATTGAATCCGCATGATCGACTTTGGCTTCGACAAGATCCTGGTGATCGGCACCGTGGCGCTGATCGTGATCGGCCCCGAAAAGCTGCCGCGCGTGGCGCGCACCGTCGGCACGCTGATGGGCAAGGCCCAGCGTTACGTGGCCGACGTGAAGGCCGAGGTCAACCGCTCCATCGAGCTCGAAGAGCTCAAGAAGATGAAGGAGTCGGTGGAGACGGCCGCGCGCGACGTCCAGGCCGCCGCCCGCGACGTGGAGAGTTCGCTGCAGGCCACCGCCACCGACCTGGAGCGTTCCTGGGGCGGCATGGGGGAAGGCGCGGCGGCCCTCGAAGCGCCGCTTTCCTATCCCGAGTACCGCCACCCGAAGAAGAAGTGGCGGATCAAGCAGGGCGCCACGCCCGGCTGGTACAAGGCGCGCAACGGCATCCGCACCAAGGCGCTTTCCGGCGCCGCGCGGGTCGCCCGATACCGCCCCCATAAATTCAACTGATGTCCGAGCGCAACCAAGAAGACGAGCTCGCAGGCACCGAGCAGCCATTTGTCGCCCACCTCGTCGAACTGCGCGACCGGCTCGTCAAGGCGCTGATCGCCGTCGGCCTGGTGGCCGGCGTGCTGGCGCTCTATCCCGGCCCGGGAGCGTTGTACGACCTGCTGGCCGCGCCGCTGGTGGCGCACCTGCCCAAGGGCGCCACGCTGATCGCCACCTCGGTGATCTCGCCGTTCCTGGTGCCGCTGAAGATCCTGCTGATGACGGCGTTCCTGATCGCGCTGCCGGTGGTGCTCTACCAGGTGTGGGCCTTCGTCGCGCCGGGGCTGTACTCGCACGAGAAGAAGCTGGTCCTGCCGCTGGTGGTCTCGAGCACCGTCCTGTTCTTTGCCGGCGTGGCGTTCTGCTACTTCTTCGTCTTCGGGCAGGTGTTCTCGTTCATCCAGAGCTTCGCGCCCAAGAGCATCACCGCCGCGCCTGACATCGAGGCCTACCTCAGTTTCGTGCTGACGATGTTCATCGCGTTCGGAATGGCCTTCGAGGTGCCGATCGTCGTGGTGGTGCTGGCGCGCATGGGGTTCGTGACGATCCAGAAACTGAAGGAGTTCCGCCCGTATTTCATCGTCACGGCGTTCATCATCGCCGCCGTGGTCACGCCGCCGGACGTGGTGTCGCAGCTGGCGCTGGCGATCCCCATGGTGCTCCTCTACGAGGTCGGCATCTGGGCCGCCCAGGTGTTCATCAAGCACACCAAGGCGCCCGGGGAGAACGAAACCGCCGCCGCGGACTGACGGGCGCTTCAGCGCTCCCGCTGGATCCTCGGCGGCCGCGGCCGCAGCCCGGGAGTGACGGCCACTTCGACGTGGTCCCCGCGCCGCAGCACCCTGAACCTAGCCGCCTCGCCGGGTTTCAGCGCGGCGACCTGCGTCAGCAGCTCCGACACGTTGGCAATCTGCTTGCCGCCCACTTCCACGATGACGTCGCCCGGCCTGATCCCGGCCTGCGCCGCGGGCCCGTTCTGCAGGACGCCGGTGATGAGCACGCCGCGCTCGGCCTTCACGCCGAACGTCTCCATGAGCTCGGGCGACAGGTCGGCCGGCTCGACGCCGATCCAGCCGCGGCGCACCACCCCGTCCTTGACGATCCCCTCCAGCACCTGCTTGGCGGTCGACACCGGAATCGCGAAGCCGATCCCCATGCTGCCGCCCGAGCGTGAGTAGATGGCCGTGTTGATCCCCATCAGGTTGCCGTTGACGTCGACCAGCGCGCCGCCGCTGTTGCCGGGATTGATCGCCGCGTCCGTCTGGATGAAGTTCTCGAACGTGTTGATGCCGAGCTGGTTGCGCCCCAGGGCGCTGACGATGCCGCTGGTGACGGTCTGGCCCACGCCGAACGGATTGCCGATGGCGAGCACGAGGTCGCCGACCTGCAGCGCATCGGAATTGCCGAGCGTGATCACCGGCAGGCGGTCGAGCGTGATCTTCAGGACGGCCAGGTCGGTGTCGGGGTCGGTGCCGATCACCTTGCCGCGCGTGCGGCGGCTGTCCTGGAGCACCACCTCGATCTCGTCGGCGGACTCGACGACGTGGTTGTTGGTGAGGATGTAGCCGTCGGCGCTGATGATGACGCCGCTCCCGAGGCCGGCCTGCGGTTGCCCGCCGCGGTCGCCGAAGAAGAAGCGGAACCAGGGATCTTCGAGCTGCGGGTGCCCCGCCTTGAGCGTGTTGATGCTCACGACCGCGGCCGACGCGCGTTGCGCCGCCTGGCGGAAGCTGCCGGGCGGCGGCGGCCCCACGGCCGGCGTCGGCGCTTCGACGAGGGCGACGCCATGTCCGATGGTCGTGCTGGGGCGGCCGAGCCATTCGGGCTTGAGCGTGGCGACGACGAAGTAGGCGGCGAGCAGGACGGTGACGGCCTGGGAAAAGACCAGCCAGTAACGGCGCATGACGGATCGCAATGGTTTCGGGGTGCCGCAAGTGTAGACGCGCGCCGCTGCGCGCGGGCGGCGCTCGGATCCTTCAGGAGGCCGCGCGCGCGACGGCGGCGTGCCGACGCCGGTTCGCGGCGAGCTGCACCTGTTCGATCGCGACCGGCTGGCCGCTGCGCCGGTCGGCGATCGCCGTCCGGAAGCGCATGGATCGTGCTGCCAGCGCCATCCGCTGCGCTTCCGCGAGGATGTCGTCCACCGCGTCGGTCGGGCGCGACAGGTGTACCACGCCGACGCCGACGTCCAGGGTCAGGTCGCTGCGGTCGCCGCAGCGCAGCGTCACCGACAGCGGTCGCCGCAGGTGGCCCGCGAGCCGCAGCGACAGTGTGCGCAGCCACGCCAGGGACGGGATGCTCTCCAGCACCGCGACGAAGCACCCCTCGTAGTAGCGGCCGACGACGTTCACCGCGCCGACCTGCCGCTGGATGCGGCTGGCCACGCCGATGAACAGTTCGTTCAGTCCCGCGCTGCCCGCTTCGCCGCGCAGCCGCTCGAGATCGAAGACCATGACCGCCAGGAGCGCGCCGTCGCGGCCGGTGCGGCGCCGCCGCCGCTGCGCCCGCACCAGCTGGTGGACCAGGCTGCGCCCGTTGCGCACCTGGGTCACGGGGTCGAAGCCGGAGGTGCCGGGCGGCTCGCGGCGGGCGCGCTGTTCATGCCGGTCGCGCCGCCACAGGCCGATGCCGGTCAGGGCGTTGGAGAGCGCCGCGCTGAGGGCGCAGGCGATCTGCATCGGCAGCAGCTCCATCACCGGCATGTCCAGCGTGATGGCGTAGAGGCCGGCGATCGCCGGCAGCGTGAGCAGGCAGCCCGCCGACATCAGCGGCGCGAGTCGATCGCCGAGCAGCCACGCCCGCGCGGTCAGCCAGAAGGTGAGGCTGCCGCCGGCCACGGCCAGCCCGGCGGCCGCGGGGAGTGGCAGCGGCTCGGGCAGGGCGAGGGCGGCCAGGGCCCCCAGCGGCAGCAGCACGGCGGCCCATTGCAGCGCCGAGGCCATCAGGCGATCGCGCTGCGGCGCGTACAGCCAGCCGCGGATCCACAGGTCCGACAGGCCGACGCACAACGGGCCGGCCAGGACTTGCGCCACCAGGATGGCCCGCGCCGGGATCGAGGGCCCGAGGTGCGCGGCCACCCCGCTGAGAATCAGCACGAGCAGGAACACGGCCAGGTGGTAGGCGATCCCCTGGACGTGCGACATCGTGGGCCGCCGGGCGAACTGGGCCATCCGGGCGAGGGCCATCGCGGCGATGGTGCCCAGGGTCATGCTCCACACGGTGAGTTCCTGCGCCGACATGAACGCCTCCTTGCAGGCAGCGGGATGGGCAGTATACGAAAAACGTACGGCATGGCAATAAAAAAGAACTACACAGCCGCTGGAGCATCGCTTGGAGCTTGGCCGACAATGCCCTCTTCACCATCGGATACGACATGGCCAGTGCACAGGAACTGCTGCAGGCGTTCGACAGCCTGCTGACCCCGGAGCGATTCAGCGACTACGGGCCCAACGGGCTGCAGGTCGAAGGCAAGCCGGACGTGCGGCGCGTCGTCTCCGGCGTCACCGCCAGTCGCGCCCTCATCGAAGCCGCGGTGGCGGCCCGCGCCGACGCGCTGTTCGTCCACCACGGGCTGTTTTGGCGCGGCCAGGACGGGCGGATCACCGGCTGGATGAAGCAGCGGCTCGCACTGCTGCTGCGGCATGACATCAACCTGTTCGCCTACCACCTGCCGCTGGATGCCCATCCCGAACTCGGCAACAACGCGCAGTTCGGCCGCCGTCTGGGACTGCGCGCCGACGCCCGCTTCGGGCAACAGGACCTCGGGTTCATCGGCGCGCGCGAGGACGGCGGCACCTGGAGCGCCGCCGAACTCGCCCGTCACGTCGAGCAGGTGCTCGGGCATGGGGTGGTGCAGGTCGGCGGCGAGGGTCGGCCGCTGCAGCGGATCGCATGGTGCACCGGCGGGGCACAAGGCTCCTTCGAGGCCGCCATCGCGGCCGGCGCCGACGCCTACGTCACCGGCGAGATCTCGGAGCCGCAGGCCCACTACGCGCGCGAGTGCGGCGTCGCGTTCCTCGCCTGCGGCCACCACGCCAGCGAGCGCTACGGAGCGCCGGCGGTCGCCGCCCACGTGGCCGCCCTCTGCGGCGTGGAGCACCAGTTCATCGACATCGAGAATCCGGCATGAACGACGGCGAGCGACTGCGGCCCGTGGCGATCAGCATGGGAGATGCGGCCGGCATCGGGCCCGAAATCGTCGCCAAGGCCTTCCGCGACGACCCGGCAGCGATGCGAGGCTCATTCGTCGCCGGCGACGTGGCCGTGCTGCGCCGGGCGGCGCGCTGCGTCGCGCGCGAGCACGACGTGGAAGTCCCGGTGGCCGTCATCGAGGCGCCAGGGGACGCGGCGGGGATCCCGCCGCGCTGCATTCCCGTGCTGCAGGCGACGCCGGCGCTGGAGCCTCCGGCGTGGGGCGCCATCAGCGCCGTCTCCGGCCGCGCCGCGGCCGACTGCGTGGTCTGGGCGGCGCAGGCGGCACTGAGAGGCGAGGTCGCGGCGCTGGTGACGGCTCCGCTGCACAAGCAGGCGCTGGCCGCGGCCGGGGTCGACTTCCCGGGCCACACCGAGATGCTGCAGGCGCAGGCCGCTGCCTTTTCCGGCGTGCCACTCGCCCGGATGCCGGTGCGCATGATGCTGGCCAACGACGAACTGCGAACCGTGCTCGTCAGCATCCACGTGGCGCTGCGCGACGCCATCGCCGCGGTGACCTTCGACAACGTGCTGCAGACGATGCGGATCGCGCACCAGGCGCTGCGACCGGCGCTCGGCCGGGCGCCGCGGCTGGCCGTGGCCGGGCTCAATCCCCATGCCGGCGAGGGTGGGCTGATGGGGCGCGAGGAACTGGAGATCATCGGCCCGGCAATCGAGGCGGCCCGCTCCGAAGGCTTGCTCGCCAGCGGGCCCCATCCGCCCGACACCGTTTTCATGCGAGCCCGCGAAGCGTCGGGCCATCCAGGCGAGTTCGACGCCGTGATCGCGATGTACCACGACCAGGGGCTCATTCCCGTGAAATACCTGGGCGTCGAGCAGGGTGTCAACGTCACCCTGGGCCTGCCGCTCGTGCGCACCAGCCCGGACCACGGCACGGCGTTCGATATCGCCGGCACGGGCGCGGCGGACCCGTCGAGCCTGCTGGCGGCCGTCCGGATGGCGCAGCGGCTGGCCGGCTAAGCGCACCGCGGGCGCGCGGCAGGCCTGCCGTCCGGATCGGCTAGGTCTTGGCCCGCAGGCTGTCGCGGATCTCGCGCAGCAACAGGACTTCCTCGGCGGTCGCGGGCGGCGCCTTTTCGGCCGGCGTGGCCTCGCGCTTGAGCCGGTTGATCTGCTTGACCATCAGGAAAATGATGAAGGCCAGGATGACGAAGTTCACGGCGATGGTGATGAAGTTGCCATAGGCCAGCACCGGCACGCCCGCCTTCTTCACGGCGTCCAGCGTCATCGCCGTGCCGGGGGGCACGGAGCCGAGCACCAGGAAGTGGCTCGAAAAGTCGATCTTGCCGATCAGCGCCGCGACCAGCGGCATGATCAGGTCGGCGACGATCGAATCGACGATCTTGGCGAATGCCGCCCCGATGATCACGCCGACGGCCAGGTCGATCACGTTGCCCTTGATCGCGAACTCGCGGAACTCCCGCATCATGCTCATGGCTTCACTCCTTCTTGTTGTCGCGTTCGAGTATCGGCGATGAAGGGCCCCGCCGTCACGCGCCGCGGAAATGAGTCCCGGGGAGCGTCAGCTAGAATCACTGGTTGACCCAAAAACCAGCCAATTCCCGTTCGAGGACCCCCATGAGTGACACCCCCACCGACGCCAGCAAGCGGACGTGGCTGATCGCGTCCGGTTGCGCAGGCGCTGCGGGCGCAGCCTTCACCGCCGTACCCTTCGTCAGCAGCTTCCAGCCTTCCGAGCGAGCCAAGGCCGCCGGCGCGCCAGTGGAAGTCGACATCTCGGCGCTGAAGCCGGGCGAGAAGATCACCGTCGAGTGGCGCGGCAAGCCGGTGTGGATCATGAAGCGGACACCGGAAATGCTGGCCACGCTGGCCAAGACGGAATCGCAGCTGGCCGACCCCAACTCGGATCGCAAGACCTACCCGACCCCCGAATACGCCAAGAACCAGCACCGGTCGATCAAGCCGGAAGTGTTCGTCGGCGTCGGCATCTGCTCGCACCTGGGCTGCTCGCCGTCCGACCGGCTGCAGCCCGGCCCGCAGCCTTCGCTGCCGGACGACTGGCTCGGCGGCTTTCTGTGCCCCTGCCATGGCTCGACGTTCGACCTGGCCGGCCGCGTCTACAAGAACAAGCCGGCGCCGGACAACCTCGAGGTGCCGGCCCACATGTATCTCTCGGACACCCGGTTGCTGATCGGCGAAGACAAGAAAGGGTGATGACTTGGCGTGCCCGGGCCGGACACGGCCGGGCGTGCCATCAATCAGAGAGACGACATGGCTGAATTCAAGGAAATCTCCCCCAACGCCTCGGCGACCGAGAAGCTCGCCAACTGGTGGAACAACCGCTTCCCGACCGCGGGAGGGGCGTACCGGACGCACATGTCCGAGTACTACGCGCCGAAGAACTTCAACTTCTGGTATTTCTTCGGCTCGCTGGCGCTGCTCGTGCTGGTGATCCAGATCGTCACCGGCATCTTCCTGACGATGAACTACAAGCCGGACGCCGCCGTGGCGTTCGCGTCCGTCGAGTACATCATGCGCGACGTGCCGTGGGGCTGGCTGATCCGCTACATGCACTCGACCGGCGCCTCCGCGTTCTTCGTCGTGGTCTACCTCCACATGTTCCGCGCCCTGATCTACGGCAGCCACCGCAAGCCGCGCGAACTGGTGTGGATCTTCGGCTGCGCGATCTTCCTGGTGCTGATGGCCGAGGCGTTCATGGGCTACCTGCTGCCGTGGGGCCAGATGTCGTACTGGGGTGCGCAGGTCATCGTGAACCTGTTCTCCGCCATCCCGTTCGTGGGTCCCGACATCGCCCTGCTGATCCGGGGTGACTACGTGGTCAGCGACGCGACCCTGAACCGCTTCTTCGCGTTCCACGTGATCGCCGTGCCGCTGGTGCTGCTGGGCCTGGTGGTGGCGCACATCTTCGCGCTGCACGACGTCGGTTCCAACAACCCGGACGGCATCGAGATCAAGGGTCCCGACGCCGAGCGCGACGCCAACGGCCATCCGGTCGACGGCATCCCGTTCCATCCGTACTACAGCGTCCACGACGTGCTGGGCATCGCGGTGTTCCTGCTGGTCTTCACGGCGATCATCTTCTTCGCGCCCGAGCTCGGCGGCTATTTCCTGGAGTACAACAACTTCATCCCGGCGGACCCGCTGAAGACGCCCGCGCACATCGCGCCGGTCTGGTACTTCACGCCCTTCTACTCGATGCTGCGCGCCATCACCAACGAGATGATGGTCGTGCTTTCGCTGATCCTGGTGCTGTCGGTGGGCTTCGTCCTGCTCAAGACGCGCGCCTCGACGATGACCAAGGGCGCGCTGGTGGTGCTGACGTTCGCCTTCCTGTGGATGTTCAATGCCTTCGGCTTCACGGGCGTCGAGTTCCTGCAGGGCATCGATGCCAAGTTCTGGGGCGTCGTCGTGATGATCGGCTCGGTGCTGATCCTGTTCTTCCTGCCCTGGCTCGACAAGAGCCCGGTCAAGTCGATCCGCTACCGTCCGGGCTGGCACAAGTGGGTGCTGGCCGTGTTCGTGGTCGACTTCCTGGTACTCGCGTACCTCGGCGTGCAGCCGCCCTCGCCGATCGGCGAACGCGTCTCGCAGCTGGGCACGCTGTTCTATTTCGGCTTCTTCCTGCTCATGCCCTGGTGGAGCCAGCTCGGCGAGTTCAAGACGGTGCCCCGGCGGGTCACCTTCGCACCGCACTGAAGGGCAGAAACAAGAATGAAAAAATTCATCCTCTCCGTGGTGATGGCGCTCGGCCTGGCGGGCGCCGTCCACGCCGCCGGCGGCGAAACCATTGCCTGGGACAAGGCGCCCGACAAGCTGAACGACCTGCCCTCGCTGCAGAACGGCGCCAAGCTGTTCGTCAACTACTGCCTGAACTGCCATTCGGCGGCCTTCATGCGCTACAACCGGCTGCAGGACATCGGGCTGACCGAGCAGCAGATCAAGGACAACCTGCTGTTCACGACCGACCGCGTCGGCGACACGATGAAGGCGAACGTCGATCCGAAGCAGGCCAAGGACTGGTTCGGCGCCACCCCGCCCGACCTGACGCTGATCGCCCGCTCGCGCGCCGGCCACGGCGGCACCGGTGCCGACTACCTGTACACGTACATGCGGACGTTCTACAAGGACGACACCAAGGCCACCGGCTGGAACAACCTCGTCTTCCCGAGCGTCGGCATGCCCCATGTGCTGTGGGAACTGCAGGGCGATCGCCAGCCGGTGTTCGAGACGATCAACGAGAACGGGCACGAGAACAAGGTGTTCAAGGGCTGGAAGCAGGTGAGCCCCGGCACCATGACGCCGCAGCAGTACGACGAGGCCATGGCCGACCTGGTCGGGTTCCTGCAGTGGATGGGCGAGCCTGCCCAGAACCAGCGCGTGCGCGTCGGCGTCTGGGTGCTGCTGTTCCTGGCCGGCTTCACGCTCATTGCCTGGCGCCTGAATGCCGCGTACTGGAAAGACATTAAGTAGGTGACCACGCGGCGCGGGCGACCGCGCCGTGGCATCGCCCGACCGGAGTGGCCGCCGCCCGCGTCCACTCTTTTTTGATTTGAAGGAGCCTCATCATGATGGTGCTGTATTCGGGGACGACGTGTCCCTTCTCGCATCGCTGCCGTTTCGTCCTGTTCGAAAAGGGCATGGATTTCGAGATCCGCGACGTCGACCTGTACAACAAGCCCGAGGACATCAACGTGATGAACCCGTACGGGCAGGTGCCGATCCTGGTCGAGCGCGACCTGATCCTGTACGAGTCGAACATCATCAACGAGTACATCGACGAGCGCTTTCCGCATCCGCAGCTGATGCCCGGAGACCCGGTCGACCGCGCGCGCGTGCGCCTGTTCCTCCTCAACTTCGAGAAGGAGCTGTTCGTGCACGTGAGCACGCTGGAGTCGCGCATCGCCAAGAGCAACGAGAAGGCGCTGGAAAAGGCGCGCTCGCACATCCGCGACCGCCTGACGCAGCTCGCGCCGGTGTTCCTCAAGAACAAGTACATGCTGGGGGATAATTTCTCCATGCTGGACGTGGCGATCGCCCCCCTGCTGTGGCGCCTGGACTACTATGGAATCGAGTTGTCCAAGAATGCCGCGCCGTTGCTGAAGTACGCGGAACGGATCTTTTCGCGGCCTGCCTACATCGAGGCGCTGACCCCGTCCGAGAAGGTCATGCGCAAGTGAGGACGGCCGCGCCTGCCCGATGAACGCCCTCGAATCGACCTCCACCCGTCCCTACCTGATCCGCGCTCTCTACGACTGGTGCACGGACAACGGGCTGACGCCGTACATCGCGGTGCTGGTCGACGACACCGTGCAGGTTCCGAGGGAGTACGTCAAGAACGGCGAGATCGTGCTGAACATCAGTTTCGACGCGACCAGTTCGCTCAAGCTCGGGAACGACTTCATCGAGTTCAAGGCGCGTTTTGCCGGCACGGCGCGGGAGATCATGGTGCCCGTCAGCCGGGTCATCGCGATCTACGCGCGCGAGAACGGGCAGGGCATGGCCTTTCCGGTGGCGGTGCCGGCGGGCGCCGGCGAGGAGAAGCCGTCGCCGTTGTCCAGCGTGCCGGCCGCCGGCGGTGGCGAGGAAGAGCCGCGCGTGGTGCAACTGGTCACTCCCGAGCCGCCGGCTTCCAACACCGGCCCCGAGGGCGAGCCGCCGCGCCCGCCCGGCGGTCCGCGGCCGGCCCTCAAGCGCATCAAGTGACGCGGGCCGGTTCGCGCGCCTAGAATTCAGCTCCCCGCCGGCTTAGCTCAGGGGTAGAGCAACCGCCTTGTAAGCGGTAGGTCGTCAGTTCGAATCTGACATCCGGCACCACCAACGGGCAACCTCCTGCCCTACCTCCCGCCGACCTGGACCTTCAGCCGGATCGACGTCACCGGCGACCCGCGATCGCGCAACCGGGCGAGGAGGGCGGGCAGCACCTGCCTCAGTTTCGCGGCGGCGGCGTTGCCCTCCACCAGCAGGCACCACGACGGCCCCTCGATCGGCCCGGGGCGAACGGCGGGCCGCAGCGCCGCGGGAATCAGGGACTCGACCGCCTGCAGCTGCTCGGCGGACTCGCGCGCGAGCTGCGCCAGCCTGGCCAGCGTCGGCGACTCGTCGGCCGCCTGCTGCAGCGACACGGGGTAGAGGCGGCGGGCTGGCGGGGGCGTCGTCATGGCGTGCGGTGTGCATTTCATTATCCCGGATGGCGTCGTGCCGGCGCGGGACCGCGGCGCACGCCACAGGATGCGGCGGCCCACAGGTAAAATTGGCCGTTTTGCCGCTGCCGCCGGGCGTCGCCCGGCCCAGCCCTTTCATCCTGCTCACCAAAGGATTGCGCTGCGCGAGCGGGGCCCTACCGGCCCGCGACCGCAGCACCGCGTTCATGGCCAAGAACTTCCTGACCCAGATTTTCGGTTCGCGCAACGACCGCCTGCTCAAGCAATACCGGAAGAGGGCCGAGCGGATCAACGCGCTGGAGGCCCAGTTCGAGCAGCTGTCCGACGAGCAACTGCGGGGCAAGACGCAGGAGTTCAAGGAGCGCGTCGCGGCCGGCGCGGCCCTCGACGAGCTGCTGCCCGAGGCGTTCGCGGTGGTGCGCGAGGGCTCCAAGCGCGTCATGAAGATGCGCCATTTCGACGTGCAGCTGCTCGGCGGGATGGCCCTGCACGAAGGCAAGATCGCCGAAATGCGCACCGGCGAAGGCAAGACCCTCACCGCGACGCTCGCCGTCTACCTGAACGCGCTGACCGGCCGGGGCGTGCACGTCGTGACGGTGAACGACTACCTCGCCAATCGCGACGCGCAGTGGATGGGCAGGCTGTACGGCTTCCTCGGCCTGTCGGTGGGCGTGAACCTGCCGAACATGTCGCGCGAGGAAAAGCAGGCGGCGTACAACTCGGACATCACGTACGGCACCAACAACGAGTTCGGCTTCGACTACCTGCGCGACAACATGGTGTACGAGTCGGCCGACCGCGTGCAGCGGGGCCTCAACTACGCCATCGTCGACGAGGTGGACTCGATCCTGATCGACGAGGCGCGCACCCCGCTGATCATCAGCGGGCAGGCGGAGGACCACACCGAGCTGTACATCGCGATGAACCGCATCGTGCCGTTCCTCACGAAGCAGGAAGGCGAAGCCGATCCGCGCACCGGCGAAGGCATCATCAAGCCGGGGGACTTCACGGTCGACGAGAAGACGCACCAGGTCTTCATGACCGAGCAGGGCCACGAGAACGCCGAGCGGATCCTGTCCGGGCAGGGCCTGCTGCCGGAGGGCGCGTCGCTGTACGACCCCGCGAACATCACGCTGATGCACCACCTGTACGCGGCGCTGCGGGCGAACCACCTGTACCACCGCGACCAGCACTACGTAGTGCAGGAAGGCGAGGTGATCATCGTCGACGAGTTCACCGGCCGCCTGATGTCGGGCCGGCGCTGGAGCGACGGCCTGCACCAGGCCGTGGAGGCCAAGGAGGGCGTGCACATCCAGGCCGAGAACCAGACGCTCGCCTCGATCACCTTCCAGAACTACTTCCGCCTGTATGCGCGCCTGTCCGGCATGACCGGGACGGCCGACACCGAGGCGTACGAATTCCAGGAGATCTACGGCCTGGAGACGGTGGTGATCCCGCCGAACAAGCCGAGCCGCCGCGACGACCAGCTCGACCGCGTCTACAAGACCACGCGCGAGAAATACGAGGCGGCGATCAAGGACATCCGCGAGTGCTACGAGCGCGGCCAGCCGGTGCTGGTGGGCACCACGTCGATCGAGAACTCGGAAATCATCGACGAGTTGCTGAAGAAGGAGAACCTGCCGCACCAGGTCCTGAACGCCAAGCAGCACGCGCGCGAAGCGGAGATCGTCGCGCAGGCCGGGCGGCCGAAGATGATCACGATCGCGACCAACATGGCCGGCCGCGGCACCGACATCGTGCTGGGCGGCAACGTGGAAAAGGCCGTGGACGCGGTCGAGGCCGACGAATCGCTCGAGGCCGGCGCGAAACAGCAGAAGATCGCCGAGCTGCGCGCGCAGTGGCAGAAGGAGCACGAGTTCGTCGTCGGGCAGGGTGGCCTGCGCATCATCGCGACCGAGCGCCACGAATCCCGCCGCATCGACAACCAGCTGCGTGGCCGTTCGGGCCGGCAGGGCGACCCGGGCTCTTCGCGCTTCTACCTCAGCCTGGACGATCCGCTGATGCGGATCTTCGCCGGCGACCGGGTGAAGGCGATCATGGAACGCCTGAAGATGCCGGACGGCGAGGCCATCGAGGCCGGCATCGTCACCCGCAGCATCGAGAGCGCGCAGCGCAAGGTCGAGGCGCGCAACTTCGACATCCGCAAGCAGCTGCTGGAGTACGACGACGTCGCCAACGACCAGCGCAAGGTGATCTACCAGCAGCGCAACGACATCCTCGACGCCAAGGATCTTTCGGCGCAGATCGCGTCGCTGCGCGAGGGCTGCTTCACCGACCTGGTGCGCCAGTACGTGCCCCCGGAGTCGGTCGAGGAGCAGTGGGACCTGCCCGCGCTCGAGCAGGCGCTGGCCAAGGACTGGGGCATCGCCCTGAACCTGCAGCAGGAGGTGCAGTCGGCCAGCAGCATCACCGACGAGGACCTCCTCGAGAAGGTGCTGCAGGCGGCCAACGAGGCGTTCGCGGCCAAGGTGCAGCAGATCGGCGAGGACAATTTCACCCAGTTCGAGCGGGTCGTCCTGCTCCAAAGCATCGACACCCACTGGCGCGAGCACCTGTCCGCGCTCGACTACCTGCGCCAGGGCATCCACCTGCGCGGCTATGCGCAGAAGCAGCCCAAGCAGGAATACAAGCGGGAAGCCTTCGAGCTCTTCGGCCAGTTGCTCGATTCGGTCAAGAACGAGGTCACCCGCATCCTGATGACGGTGACGGTGCAGTCCAGCGAGCAGCTGGAGCAGGCCGCCGAGGACATGGAAAGCCGGGCGGAGCGGATTTCCAACGTCACCTACACGGCGCCGACCGAGACCGGCGAGGTCGAATCCAAGCTGGACGAGGCCACGGCCCGAGAGCAGGCGCCACGCGCCGCGCCGGCGCAGCGGGTCGGCCGCAATGACCCGTGCCCCTGCGGCAGCGGCAAGAAGTACAAGCACTGCCACGGCAAGCTTGCCTGATCAGGGAAACCCCCTACTCCCGGGCCCTGTCGGGAGCCGTCAGGTCAACCTTTGGTGACAAAGAGTAACAAAACCTGTCATTTCTGACAGGGGCGCGGCTGGACCGTGGTTGCAGAACTTCTTCAATGGAGAACTCTCGAGGAGTTTTCACATGCAAGAAGTCATTGACCGCCAGCCCGCTGTTTCCGCCGCTTCCACCTCGCGCCCCGGCCCCGGCCCCGGCCTTTCAGCCAAGCTGCGCGGGCGCATCGAGCGCGAGTTCAAGGCGCGCTGGGAACAGGAATGGGGCGGCAAGTTCGTCACCCACGGAATGGTGCCAGGGCAGAACGCCGTGCGTCTCGATGGCAACGACTACCTGGGCGTCACGGGGCACCCGGACATCGTGCAGGCCCAGCTCGATTCGCTGCGGCAAGGGCAGGAATTCATCGTCCAGTCCGGCGTGTTCCAGCACGACGGCAGTGCGGCGTCGCGGTTCCAGGCCACGCTGGCCGACTGGCTCGGCAAGGAAGAGGGCCTGCTCTGCCAGTCCGGCTACACCGCCAACCTCGGCCTGCTGCAGGTGATCGCCGACCCGGAAACACCGGTGTACCTCGACGGCCTGGCCCACATGTCGCTGTGGGAAGGCGCCAAGGCGGCCGGCGCGCCCGCGTACGGCTTCCGCCACAACGACCCGGCCCACCTGTCGAAGATGGTGAGCCGCCATGGACCCGGCGTGGTCGTCGTCGACTCGGTGTACAGCACCACCGGCACCGTGGCCCGCCTGCACGAGATCGTCGAAGTGGCCGAGCAGCACGGCTGCATGATCCTGGTCGACGAGTCGCACTCGCTGGGAACCCACGGTCCGCAAGGCAAGGGGCTCTGCGCCGAGCTCGGCCTCACGGACCGGGTTCACTTCATCAGCGCCAGCCTGGCCAAGGCGTTCGCCGGACGCGCGGGCTTCTTCACCATGCCGGCGGAATTGCGCGACTACCTGATGTGCCACAGCCATCCCGGCATCTTCAGCTCGTGCCTGCTGCCGCACGAGGTGGCCGGCCTGGCCGCCACGTTCGAAGTGATCAAGCAGGGCGACGAGGCGAGGCGCCAGTTGCGCGCCAACACCCGCCGTGTGCGCGCGGCCTTCGACGCGCTGGGCTACCCGATCCAGCACGGGACCGAGCAGATCATTTCGCTGGAGGCGGGCACCGAGGCCGACACGCTGATGCTGCGCGACGAACTCGAAGCGCAAGGCGTGTTCGGCGCGGTCTTCTGCGCGCCGGCAACCAGCCGCAACCGGGCCATGGTGCGCCTGACGCTGAACGCCGCGCTGACCGACGCCGAGATGGACCACGTGGCCGCGGTGGCGAAGGACATCGCGCCGCGCGTGAAGCCCTGGGGCTGGCCGATCGCGCGCCGCCTGGCGCGCGGCGGCGAGGCCGGTTGAAGCGCGCTCAATCCTGGACGTGGCGGCGCTTCTGCCGCGCGAGCCAGCTGTTGTAGCTGTTGCCAGGATCCGGGCACAGCGGCGACTCGACCGGGAACAGGGCGCCGACCAGGGCCCGCTCCTGGCCGAAGGGAAGCGCCTTCGCGAGGGCCGGCGCACCGCCGCGGCCGAGTGCCTGGCGCAACTCCAGGTCGACGAGCTGCCGCCCCTGGCGAATGTCGTCGATCTTCGCCGGGGAGACGCCTTCGACCTCGGCGAGCTCGGCCAGCGCATTCAGTCCGTCCGGCGTTTCCAGCTGCAGCCAGCTCACGCTGCCGGCCGCGTCCATCCCGAGCACGCCGAAGGGGTCGCCGAGCACGACATGCTCGATCCAGTGCCGGGCGGCGAAATCCGCCAGCGCCCGTCCGGTCGACGGCACGCGCAGCAGCCCGTTCTGCTCCGGTCCCAGCGTCACCCGCCAGGTCTGCGCGTGGCGCGCGTTGGGCGTCGCGAGCAGATGCTCCACCGCCTCGATCAGCTGGCGCGAGATGTCGACCGACTGCTTGGCGATGAACTGTTCGATCAGGCCACGGTTGAACGCCCGCACGGCCACCTGCTCGTCGGCCTGCCCCGTCAGCAGCACGCGAGCACCGGGCCAGTCGACCAGCTCGCCGAGTGCCTGCAGGCCGTCCATTCCGGGCATGGAGTAGTCGAACACGCACACGCGGGTGAGCGCGTAGCGCTCGGTGTGCGTCGACCAGTAGCCCAGCACCTGGGGGATCAGCGGCTTGCCGCCGCGCCAGTTGTCGATCAGCTGCTGCTGGTGCCAGGCGTCGGCCTCCCAGAACGGCGGCTCCTGCTGCAGGTAGTTGATGCACTGCGCCGGCCGCATGAAGAGCTTCACGTGCCACTGGCGCGGCAGCACCATCGCCAGCATCTCGAGGTAGTCGGGATCGTCGTCGAGAAACACCACGGTGCCCGGTCGGTGGAAGAGCGAAAAACTCATGATGTGGGGCGGCTGTGGGTGGAGTGGACGGATCGCATCGTCAGGCGGCGAGCACCGGCAGCTCGATCGTAAAGCTGGCGCCCTGCGTCGTCGCCGACTGGACCCGGATCGTGCCCTCGGCGCTGTGGACCACGCGCTGGCAGAAAGCCAGCCCCAGACCGTGGCCCGACGCCCGGTTGGTCGAGAAGAATGGCGTGAAGATCAGCGTCCTCAGCCGGGGATCCATGCCCACCCCCCGGTCCTGCACGACGATCTGGCCGCGCCCGCCGCTGGTGCGCACCAGGACCAGCAGGTCGCCGGGGCCGCTCGAATGGCTCGCCGCCGCCAGCGAACGCAGCGCATTCTTCAGGAGATTGTCGATGACCTGCAGGAACAGGGCATGCGAGCCGCGGAACTGGAAATCCTGCTCCACCCGCACCGTCACGCACTCCCGTTCGCGCGCGGTGCGGTAGGGATACCCGGCCACCGCCTCGCGCACCAGGTCGGCCGCGTTCACGACGTCCAGGTGCGTGGGCAGCCGCATGAGCCGCGCATTGGTGATCTGGCCGTCGATCTGGTGGTTCATGTTGCGCACCGTGGCGTGCAGCCGGTCGGCGAGCTTCTCCAGGGACGCCCCGGCCTCGGGCTCGCATGCCGCCGCTTCGTTGCGAATCGCATCGCCGATCAGCGAAATCGTCGCGAGCGGGGTGCGCAGTTCATGCGCCATGATGCCCATGGTGGCCAGCGTGGAGTTCAACTGCTCGCGGCGCAGGTTCGACGACGAGATCGCGAGGATGAGGCCCATGATCCAGCAGAAGGCGAGCACCAGCGCGTTGGTCGCCACCTGCCCGTCGGGCCATTCGGGCAGCGCCGGCCCGAACGCCTTGAACGCCAGCCAGGCGAGCAGCGTGCCGCTGGCGCTGCCCAGGGTCGCGATCCGCCAGTCGGTGACGTGGTAGTAGATCAGGAACATCGCCCCGAAGCTCGCCAGCCACACCGCGTTGCCGCCATTGCAGAAATACATCCACGCGAAAAACAGCGGCAGGGTGAGCCAGAAGATGGCGGTGAACACCACCACCGCCGACTTGCGCGGGGGCGTCGCCGTGAGGCTGGGGAAGACCAGCAGGCTGATGCCCAGGACGCTCACCAGGATGCGAAGCGCGAGGCTCTCGTACGGTTGGGGCAGCAGCTTGGCCCAGGCAAAGTAGAAGAGCGGGTGCCCGAACGCGGTGGCGAGCCCCAGCGCGCGGATGCGCCAGCGCGAAGGGTGCAGGATCGGTTCGACCAGCGGGCGCACCACCTCGTTCGAGGTCCACGACCTCAGCATCTCGTTGGCACCGGTGTACACCGCGCGGATCGTCGACAAGTGGATGTCCCCTCCAAGGACGCCGCCGCGGCTGGCGCCAGGGCGAATGATGCTATTGTCACAGCCCTCTGGGGATGGGAAAGAACGGGGCCATGGGCGTACCTGTTAACTTTGACAGTGTCAGCCTCGATGGCCTGCTGAGCGACTGGATCACGGCACTGCGCGAATTCTCCGTCGAGGCGGTGGCGGTGCTCGGGCCCGATCCGTTCGGCGGCAGCGAAGACCGGGACGTGGTGGCGGTGCATCCGCCGGTGCTCGCCGAGGCGGCGCAGGCGCTGGCGCAAAGCCGCGACTTCGGCGCGCCCTGGCGCGATTCGGACGCGCCGCTGGTGGCGTGGCAGCACATCGCCAAGTCGGACCACCTCAATTCGAGCCGCTGGCGCATGCTGTGGCTCGCGCACGGCTACCAGACCGTCGTGCGCGTGGAGTTCGCGCTGCCCGCCGGCCGCGCGTTCGAATGCTTCATGTTCAGCCCGCGCGAGCTCACCGATCGCGCCGAGGCGGCGGCCCTGGTGTGGTCGGCCATGAACATCTGGCCGCTCGTCAAGCGGGCCATCGCCCAGGCGCGCTGCACGCTGAGCCCGCGTGAACGGGAGTGCCTGGTGCTGGGATTCCAGGGGCTGACGGCGCGCGAGGCGGCCTCGCGGCTCGGCTGCGCGGAACGAACCGTCAATTACCACCTCGCCAATGCGATGGGCAAGCTGAAGGTGGACAACAAGATGGCGGCGATCCAGCGGGCGTGCTGGCTCGGGGCGATTTAGCGGCCGGCCGGGTACCATCGCGGCCATGGCTTTCCTGGCGATCGACGTCGGCAACACACGGCTGAAGTGGGCACTGTTCGACCGGGCCGGTCCCGGTGCCGCGGCGCGGGCGCACGGCGTCGAATTCCTGGACCACATCGACAAGCTGGCCGACACCCAATGGGCGGCACTGCCGCCGCCGGCCCACATGCTGGGGTGCTGCGTCGCCGCCCACCCGGTGCGGCGCAGCGTCGAGGAGCAGATGGAGGAGCTGTGGGCGGTGCCTGCCCACTGGGTGGTGCCCAACGCGGGCGAGGCCGGCCTGACCAACGGCTACGACCACCCCAGCCGGCTCGGCGCGGATCGCTGGGTGGCGATGATCGGCGCGCGGCACCGGATGCTGGCCAGCGGGCCGCCGCGGCCGCTGGTCGTGGTGATGGTCGGCACCGCGGTGACGGTGGAGGCGGTGGACCAGCATGGGCGCTTCCTCGGCGGCCTGATCCTGCCGGGCCACGGCATCATGCTGCGCGCCCTGATGTCGGGCACCGCCGGCCTGCACGTGCCCACCGGCGAGGTACGCGAGTTTCCGACCAACACCAGCGACGCACTCACCAGCGGCGGCACGTTCGCCATCGCCGGAGCGATCGAACGCATGGTGCGGCACCTGCGGGAGCGGTGCGGGATGGAGCCTGCGTGCTACATGACCGGCGGCGCCGGCTGGAAGATGGCCCCGCACATCCCGGTGCCGTTCGAGCTGGTCGAGACCCTCATCTTCGACGGGCTCCTGGTGATCGCGGCCAGCCGCCGCGGCGGCTGACCCCGGCGCGCCTCAGCGTGCCCGCGCGAGCCACTCCTCCGCGAGCTTGACCCAGTAGGTGGCGCCCAGCGGGATCAGGTCGTCGTTGAAGTCGTAGCTCGGGTTGTGCAACATGCACGGTCCCGCGCCGTGCCCCATTTCACGATGGGCGCCGTCGCCGTTGGCGATGAAGCAGTAGGCACCGGGCTTGGCCTGCAGCATGAAGGCGAAGTCTTCCGCGCCCATCGTCGGTTCCTGCACCAACACGTTGTCCGGGCCGACGATGGACGCCATGACGCCGCGCGCGAACTCGGCCTCGGCCGCCGAATTGACGGTGGCCGGATAGTTGCGGCGGAACTCGAATTCGCATTGCGCCTCGTGCGCGGCGCACACGTGCTCGGCGACCTGCTGCATGCGGCGCTCGATCAGGTCCTGCACCTCCGCCCGGAAGGCGCGGACGGTGCCCTGCAGTTCGCAGCTGTCGGGGACTACGTTGGTCGCCTCGCCGCCGTGGATCATCGTCACCGAGATCACGCCGGCGTCGATCGGCTTCATGTTGCGGCTGATGATGGTCTGGAACGCCTGCACCATCTGGCAGGCGACCGGCACCGGGTCGATCCCGTTGTGCGGCAGGGCGGCGTGGCTGCCCTTGCCGCGGATGGTGATCTTGAACTCGGCGGTCGAGGCCATCACCGGGCCGGGGCTGACCGCGAACTTGCCGACCTGCTCGCCGGGCCAGTTGTGCATGCCAAACACGGCTTCCATCGGGAACTTGTCGAACAGACCGTCCTTGATCATCTCGCGGGCGCCGCCGCCGCCTTCCTCGGCCGGCTGGAAGATGAGGTACACCGTCCCGTCGAAATTGCGGTGCTTCGCGAAATGCTGGGCCGCCGCCAGCAGCATCGCCACGTGGCCGTCGTGGCCACAGGCGTGCATCTTGCCGGGGTGCTTGCTCGCGTGCTTGAAGGTATTGAATTCCTGCATCGGCAGCGCATCCATGTCGGCGCGCAGGCCGACCGCCCGCGAGCTGGTGCCGTTCTTCACGATGCCCACCACGCCGGTCGTCCCGAGCCCCCGGTGCACCGGAATGCCCCACTCGGTGAGCTTCGCCGCCACCATGTCGGCAGTGCGGTTTTCTTCGAAGCACAGCTCCGGATGGGCATGGATGTCGCGGCGGATGGCGGTGATCGCGGCAGCCTGGGTGACGACGGAATCGAGCAGGTTCATGGATCGTTTTCTCTGGGCAGAATCCATCAGTCTAGCGCCGGGCGCGCGAGCCTGCCGGGCGGCCGCGGATATCCGCGAAAATCCAGCGATGCACACCACGCCCGCGCTGTCGCCCCGCGCCCTCGAACTCGCCCGCACGCTGGTACGGATGAACACCGTCAGCGCCAACTCCAACCTGGAACTGATCCACTTCATCCGTGACGAACTGGCGCGGCTGGGCGTCGCCAGCCGGCTGACGTTCAACGCGGAAAAGACCAAGGCCAACCTGTTCGCCACGCTGGGCGAGGGCAAGCCGGCCGGCGTGATCCTGTCGGGTCACACCGACACCGTGCCGTGGGACGGCCAGGACTGGAGCGCCGACCCGCTGGACCCGGTGGTGCGCGACGGCAAGCTGTTCGGGCGGGGTTCGGCCGACATGAAGAGCTTCATCGCCCTGGCCGTCGCGAATGCGCAGGCGTTCCTGCGCAGCGACGCACCCTTCGCCGTCCACCTGGCCTTCAGCTACGAGGAGGAAATCGGCTGCTTCGGCGTGCGCGAGCTGATCGCCGACCTGCGCGAGGCGGGGAGCAGGCCGCTCGCCTGCATCGTCGGCGAGCCGACCAGCATGGTGCCGGCCATCGCGCACAAGGGCGTGTACCGCTACCGCTGCTGCGTGCGCGGCAAGGAGGCGCATTCGTCGCTGACGCCGCACTCGGTCAATGCGATCGAGATGGCGGCGCGCGTCGTGGGGAAGTTGCGCGACATGGCCGAAGGCTTCGAGCGCGACGAGCCGCGCTACGAGGGCTTCGACGTGCCGTTTTCCACCGCCAGCGTGGGCCAGTTCCACGGCGGCATCGCCGACAACGTGGTGCCCCGCGACGCCGAATTCCGCTACGAATTCCGCGACCTGCCCACTGCCGATGCCAGGGCGATGCAGCAGGAGCTGGTGGCCCATGCCCGTTCGCTGGAGCCGGCGATGCAGCGGGTGGCGCCCGACGCGGGCTTCCGCTTCGAGACCATCTGCGAGATCCCGAGCTTCCTCGGCTCGGAGGGCGACGCCGTGACGCAGTTGGCGCAGCGGCTGTCGGGCGAGCGCCGCGTCACGCAGGTGGCGTTCGGCACCGAGGCGGGGCTGTTCAAGAACTCCGGCATTCCCACCGTGGTCTGCGGGCCGGGCAGCATCAACCAGGCCCACCAGCCCGACGAATACGTGAGCCTGGAGCAGCTGGCGCGCTGCGAGGCGTTCCTGCTCGGACTGGCCGCGGCGCGCGAAATCGGCTGAGCCGGCCCGCCGGGGCCCAAGTCCACGGCAGCCCAGAGGCGTTGCATTTCATGCGACCATGCGAAACGACCACCAGACCCCATCGATGACCAGCAGCAGCACCGCCGCCATTGCTATCCAGGTCAAGGGCGCCTGCCCGCATGACTGCCCCGACACCTGCTCGCTCGTCACGACGGTCGAGGACGGGGTGGCCGTCAAGCTGCAAGGCAACCCGGACCACCGGCCGACCGACGGCGTGCTGTGCACCAAGGTGTCGCGTTACCTGGAGCGCACCTATCACCCGGAGCGCGTCCTGCAGCCCCTCAAGCGCGTCGGACCGAAGGGCGCCGGGCAGTTCGAGCCGGTCGGCTGGGACGAGGCGCTGGACGACATCGCTGGGCGCCTGAAGGGCATTGCCGCGGTCGACCCGCAGGCCATCCTGCCATACAGCTATTGCGGCACGATGGGACTGGTGCAAGGCGAAGGCATGGCCAGCCGCTTCTTCCACCGGCTGGGCGCTTCCTTCCTGGATCGCACCATCTGCGCCACGGCGGGGGCCGAAGGGCTCGTCCACACCATCGGCGGCAAGCTCGGCATGCGCGTCGAGTTCTTCGCCGAGTCCAGGCTGATCCTGATCTGGGGCAGCAACGCGATCGGCAGCAGCCTGCATTTCTGGCGCCTGGCGCAGGAGGCCAAGCGCCGCGGCGCCAAGCTGGTGTGCATCGATCCGCGGCGCAGCGAAACGGCCGACAAGTGCCACGAGCACATCGCCCTGCTGCCCGGAACGGACGCTGCGCTGGCGCTGGCCATGATGCACGAACTGGTCGTCAACGACTGGCTGGACCACGACTACATCGCCCGGCACACGCTCGGCTGGGAAGGCCTGCGCGAGCGGGCGCTGCGCTGGACGCCGGAGCGCGCCAGCGCGGTGTGCGGTGTGCCGGCCGGGCAGATCAGGTCGCTGGCGCGCGACTGGGGCACGACGGAGCCCGCCGCGATCCGCCTGAACTACGGCATGCAGCGTGTGCGCGGCGGGGGCAACGCCGTGCGCGCCGTGGCCTGCCTGCCGGCGCTGACGGGTGCGTGGCGCCATCGCGCCGGCGGCGTGCTGCTGTCGACCTCGAGCGAATACCCAATCGATGCCGCGGCGCTGCGCCGCCCCGACCTGCTGGCGGGCCGGTTGCCGCGCACGATCAACATGGTGACCATCGGCGACGACCTGCTGCGGCCCTCGTCGCCCTCGTTCGGACCGGCCATCGGCGCCGTGATCGTCTACAACAGCAACCCGGTCGCGGTCGCGCCGGAATCTGGCAAGGTCGTGGCCGGGTTCGCGCGCGAAGACCTGTTCACCGTCGTGCTGGAGCATTTCCGCACCGACACGGCCGACTATGCCGACTACATCCTGCCGGCCACCACGCAACTGGAGCACTGGGACGTGCACAGCTCCTACGGCCACACCGACGTGCTGCTGAACCGGCCGGCGATTGCGCCGCAGGGACAGGCCCGCACCAACAGCGACTTCTTCCGTGAACTGGCACGGCGCATGGGGTTCACCGAGCCGTGCTTTGCCGACGATGACCTGGCGCTGTGTCGCGCGGCCTTCGGCGGCCGGGTGGACTTCGACCTGTTGCTGGCGCAGGGCTTCGCTGCGCTGCCGGTGCGCGAGGCGCCGTTCGCAGAGGGCGGCTTTCCGACGCCGTCGGGCAAGTGCGAGTTCTTCAGCGAGCGCCTGGCGCGCCAGGGCCTGGACGGGCTGCCGGACCACGTGCCGAACCATGAGCCGTTCGGCGCGTCACCGCGCTATCCGCTCGCGATGATCTCGCCGCCGGCGCGCAACTTCCTCAATTCCAGCTTCGTCAACCTGCAAAGCCTGCGCGACATCGAAGGGGAGCCGCTGCTGGAGATCCACCCACAGGACGCCCAGGCCCGGGGCATCGAGTCCGGCGCCGTGGTGCGGGTCTTCAACGACCGCGGCGAATACCGGTGCAAGGCCAAGGTGTGCGAGCGGGCGCGCCCGGGCGTCGTCAATGGCCTGGGGATCTGGTGGCGCAAGCTGGGTCTGGCCGGCACCAACGTCAACCAGGTGACCAGCCAGAGGCTCACCGACCTGGGACGCGGGCCGGTGTTCTACGACTGCCTGGTCGACGTCCAGCGCGGGTGAAGGTCAGGCTGGTCATGGCGTTGGGCGGTCTGGTTGCGGCGGCAGGCGTGGTGTTGCTGTGCCTGACCGGCTGCTCGAACCTCGCTTACTACTGGCAGTCGGCGACGGGCCACCTCGGGATCCTCAGCGCAGCGCGGCCGCTGGACGACTGGCTGGAGGACGGCGAGGCGCCCGAGCGCCTGAAGGCCAAGCTGGCCCTGAGCCAGCGCATCCGCGACTTCGCCGTCAGCGACCTGAAGCTGCCCGACAACCCGAGTTACCGGCGTTATGCCGATCTCCATCGCAATGCCGCGATCTGGAACCTGGTGGTGGCGCCGAAGCACTCGCTCACGTTGAAGAGCTGGTGCTTTCCGGTCGCCGGTTGCGTCACCTACCGCGGCTATTACGACCTGGAGCGGGCGCGCGCCGAGGCGGCCACGTACGCGGGTCAGGGCTTCGACACCAGCGTGTATCCGGTGCCGGCCTATTCGACGCTGGGCCTGATGAACTGGGCCGGCGGCGACCCGCTGCTCAACACCTTCATCCACTATCCGGAAGGCGAGCTGGCGCGCCTGATCTTCCATGAACTGGCGCACCAGGTGCTGTACGTGAAGAACGACACCATGTTCAACGAGTCGTTCGCGACCGCCGTGGAGCGGCTGGGCGGCGCCCGTTGGCTGGCCGCGCATGCATCGCCCGCCGCCCGAGAGGAGTACGCGCAGTACGATGGCCGGCGACGGCAGTTCCGGGCGCTGGCGCTGGCCACGCGCAAACGGCTCGAAGCGGTCTACGCGAACACGCCCGCGGCCGACGTCGAGCGGATGAAGCAGGCGACCTTGCAGGAATTCCGCGAAGGCTACGCGCAGCTGCGCGCGAGCTGGGGCGGCGATCCGGCGCGCTGGCGCGGCTACGACCGCTGGGTGGCGCAGGCGAACAACGCCTGGTTCGGCGCGCAGGCGGTGTACGACGAGCTGGTGCCCGGTTTCGAGGCGCTGTTCGACCGCGAAGGCCGTGACTGGACGCGCTTCTATGCGGCCGTCGAACGGCTGGCGGCGCTGCCCAAGGAGGAGCGCCACCGCCGGCTGAAGGAAAATCAGTGAATCCGGCGCCGTCCCGCGCGGGCCGCCGGCGTTTCCATCCCACATGTCCAAGATCCACATCACCCGAGAGCACTCGCTCGGCCTCGCCGACGCACGCAAGCTGGCCTTTCGCTGGGCCGAAGTCGCCCGCCAGCACCTGGCGATGAAGTGCGTCTACGAGGAAGGCGAGGAGGCCGACCTGCTGCATTTCGACCGCCCCGGTGCGCACGGCCAGTTGCGGGTGACGGCCAGCGAGTTCGTGCTGGATGCGAAGCTCGGACTGCTGCTCGGCGCGTTCCGGCACCGCATCCAGTCCGAGATCGTCGAGAACCTGGACCGGCTGCTCGCGCACGAGGACCCGCACGCGGCGTTCGACGAGGCGGTCGCGCGGCGCGCCGCCCGCAAATCGGCCGGCTCCGGCAAGGCCTGAGCCGGCCCCGCCCCCTCAGCTGAGCGAGCCGATCAGGTCGACGTACTCCTGCATTGCCTCATCGGATGATTTGCCTTTCTGCGCCGACCAGGCGTCCCACTTGGCGCGTCCGATCATGTCGCTGAACCCCGGCTTCTTCTCGGTGTTGTCGCCGACCGTGGCCTGCTTGTACAGCGCGTAGAGCTTCAGCAGCGTCGCGTTGTCGGGTCGCTCGGTCAGGTTCTTGGAACCGGCGACGGCCGCGTCGAAGGCTGCTTTGAGATCGGACATGGGTGCTCCTGCAAGGGCGTGGGTGCGATGCGGGGCCGGCAGCGGCGCTGCGGCCCGGGGCGCTATCTTACTGACGCCCTGCGGCACGGGCGTTCCAGGACGCGCGCTGCTCAGTCGACCAGTTCGGTGCGCGCGAGTTCGACGTGCAGGCGCTCGACGGCATCGACGGGCTCGCAGCGTGCGGCCCGGTCGTACCAGGCCGTCGCCTCGCCGAGGCGCTCGTCGCCTTCGAGCATCAGCAGCGCGTTGCCGTACTCGATCATGCCGATGGGCGACAGCGGGTGGATGGCCAGGGCGTCCTGGAACAGCTTGAGCCCCAGTTCCTTCTTGGCGCCATATGTCATTCCCGCGACCAGCGGGCCCACCTTGTCGATCACTTCCGCGTGGAAGGCGCCCAGCGCGATGTGCGCATCCGCATGGCGCGGCTGCAGCTTGATCGTGCGCTCCAGGGCTTCCTTGATGCGGCCGCCCAGTCCCTGGGCGAGCGCCTTCGACACGCTGATGCCCTGGCTGTAGCGGCCGAGGGCGTAGGCCTGCCAATACCAGGCGTTCGGGTTGCGCGGCTCGCGCGCCGCCTGCGCCTCGCCGCGCTGCGCGGCTTGCTGCAGCAGTTCCAGCCGTACCGGCTCGCGCTTTTCCAGGTAATTGGCGTAGACGCAGGTGGCCTTGTTCGCCACTGTGACGCCATCCTCGCCGGCCGCCAGGCCGGCCGCCACTGCCTGCTCGAACTGGCCGTTGTGCAGCAGCACCCAGGCCGCGAGAACGGCGGGCCGGGACGGCAGTGGTTCGCCGTCCCCGGCGTGCAGCCGCGGCCACAGCGCTGCCACGCTGGCGGGCGTGAACCGGTATTCGCCGGCATGGGGGAACGCAACCCAGGGCTGCATCGCTGTCTCCTGTGGCGGTGTCGCCGGCCCAGTGTAGAACGCGCGGTGGCGTCGCCCTGCTGCGACGCAGCAATGGCATCAGCCGCCGTCGCGTGGACGCGCCCGTGGCGCCGCCGGCTTGGGCTCGGTGCGGGCCGGCCGGCGGCGGGCCGTGGCCGCGGCGGACAGCCGCGCCACCGTGCGCTCCAGTTCCCCGATGCGTGCCACAAGTTGCTCGACGTCCTTGGCGCTGGCCAGGCCGAGGTTGTCCACCGCCTTGGCGACGCGCTTGTCGAACATGCCTTCGAGCCGGTCGCCGGCCTTCGCCGAGAACTCGCCCGCCATGTCCGCCATCCGGCTGGCCGCCTGCGCGATCCGGTCACCGGCATCCGCCGGCACCTTGCCCTGCAACGCCGAGCCCTCCCGCGCCAGGGCTTCGAACAGCTTGCCGCCTTCCTGCTGTGCCCTGGCGAACGCGCCCACGCCCGCGAGCCAGACCTGCTGCGCCGAAGCGCGCAGTTGCTCGGCGAAGCGAGCGGCATCCCGGTCCTCGGGCCCCGTGTCCTTGTCCGTGCCAGCCATGACGCCTCCTGTGTTCGCGGGCGCCGCAAGCGCGGGCTCGTGCCGACACTGTAGGCGCAAGTTGCCGCGCCAGTATGGTCTAATTTTCAGCATGACGACCAACGCTCGAGGCGTGCTGCAGGCAGCAAGGTGGCACAGGCGCGAATTCCTGCTGGCGCTCGGCGCGGTCGGCGCGCTTGCGGGTTGCGGCGGAGGCGGAGGCGACGGCGTTGAGCTTCTGCCCGCTGGCACGAAGTTGCTCGACCTGAAATTCGTGGATGCGCAAACAGCTTATGGTGTCGGCAAGGAGGGCCTCATCGCCCGCACGGACGACGGTGGCCAGACGTGGCGCCGGTTGCCGAGCGAGTCCACCACGGACATGATCAGCGTGTTGCCAGTCAACCGGCAACTGGTGTTCGTCTGCGGGGTCGACGAAACCGTGCTGCGCACCCTCGACGGGGGCGCCAGGTGGCAGACGATCCGGCAGGGCGACGGCACTGTCTTCGGCACCCCGGCGTTGGTGTTTGCGACCGATGCCGAGCATGTGGCGCTGCGCGCCGAGGGCGGGGGCGGGCGCTGGGTATACCCCGACCGCCTCAAGATCACGGTCGACGGTGGGCGTGAGTGGAAGGTCATGAGCAGACCGGATTCGATCATCCCTTGGGCGCCTCGATTCACGCCCTCGGGATTCCTGTTCAGCCTTTACGGACCAGGGGAAGCTCAAGCGCTCTGGGTCTCAGACGATTTCGGCGGATCGTTTCGGCAGACGCCCTTGTCCGGCGTGGCTGTCGGCAGTTTCGGCGATCATGGCATCTGGGTGCAGATACCCGCCGGTGGCGCCGCCGACCAGCCGGGCCGAGTGGCCGTCAGCCAGGACGCCTTTCGGACCTGGACCGAAGCGCCGATGCAGATCGACGGGTTTGCAGTCGATGCGCAGCCGAGGATATGGATGACGTTTCTCGACGCGGCCGGGCTCGGCTGGGCTAGGCCCGCCTGGCCCGATAACGGACTGCTGCACACCACCGACGGCGGCCGCCGGTGGACCGCCGCCGCAGTGGCGGCGGCCCCGATCGACGGGAGGACGTTGGTGATGGCCAGGGATGGGGCGCAGTGGCTCAGTACGGACGCTGGAGCGACATGGCGCCCCTTCGATGGCGTCTCTTCCCGGTTCGAACGCGATGCTGCCGGTGCATTGCTGGCGAGAAGCTGGCTGCTGGAAGGCGCGGGCTACAGCTGGCAGCGCTCAACCGACGACGGTCGCACCTGGCGAACGCTGCTGTAACCCGCAGTTGCGCGGTACAGCCGAACCGGACGCGATGCTCGCGCAGATCGGGCCGGCTGCGGCTTGGGCGAGCATCCTGTAATGTAAAATCCACCGCCTTGTCGAGCGGCGCCCGGAGGGCCGGCCGCTCGGTCGACGCCGTACTCCGCCAGCTTGGAACGACGATTCGCGACGACGAGCGGAACGACGTCGCCAGCTCGTCATCATGCGACGACACCGAGATCAGGACTCCAGTTTCCATCCGTACCGAAGGTCGTGACCGAACCGATTTACGTCTTGCTGGCGACCTACAACGGCAGCGCCTTCATCGCCGAACAGCTCGACAGCCTGCTCGCCCAGAGCGAGCCCGGCTGGCATCTGCTCGTTCGGGACGACGCATCGACGGACCGGACGCCCGAGATCGTCGAGGCCTACGCCGCGAAGGATGCGCGCATCACCGTGCTGCCGGGCAGCGGTGCCAACCAAGGCACCGTCGCCAACTTCGACTGCCTGCTGCGCGAAGCCCGCGCCCAGGGCGCCACCTACGTCATGCTGATGGACCAGGACGACGTCTGGTTCGCCGACAAGATCGCGCGCCAGGCGGCGTTGATGCGGGCCGAGGAAGACCGGCTCGGGCCCGCCGTGCCGATCCTCGTTCACTCCGATCTCGAACTGATCGACCGCGACGGCCACAGCATCCATCCGTCCTTCATGAGCTTCCAGCACATCCGCGACGAGCCGTCGGCGCCGCTGCGCACGCTGCTGGTCCAGAACTACGTGACGGGCTGCACCGTTCTCGTCAATCGACCCCTGCTCGACGCCGCGCTGCCGATCCCTCCGGCCGCGATGGTGCACGACTGGTGGCTGGCGCTGGTCGCCGCCGCCAGCGGGAAGATCAGCTGTGACCCGACACCGACCGTCCGCTACCGCCAGCACGGGGGCAACCAGATCGGCGCCAAGGGATGGCGGCGCGGCGTCGCCTCGGTCTGGCAGGGCCTGCAGCTGAGCCGGACGGGCCGCGGCAACTTCGCGCGCAGCCTGGCGCAGGCGAGTGCATTGAGGGCGCGGCTCGAGCGGGCCGGCGTCGCCGCCCACGCGCATCGCGAACTGCTCGCCGCTTACTGCGCCTTGTTCGATCGTCCGCGCAGCCGATGCGAGCGGATCAACGGCCTTCGCGCCCTGGGGCTGCGCCGCCAATGGGCGGTTCGGCAGTGGCTTCTCTATCTGCACGCCTGCCTGATGCCGGCGGCCTACGCAACCCCGGCAGCGGGCCAATGACATGAATACGCCATCCACGCCCCAACCCGAGATCGACAGGCCGGCTGTCGACGTCCCGCTTCCGCCGGGCCCCTGGCTGGTCTTCGCGCGGCATCCCGGCGAGGAGATCAGCGCGCTCGGCGGCAGCCTGATTCGCGCCCGCCTGAGCGGCATCGCGGTCGCCATCGTGTACACGCATTCGGGGCAGGCCCCGTTCGGCGACCTGTTGCCCGAGATCCGCCGCGTTTTCCTCGGCGGCGAAAGCGAGGCGGCCGGCGACATCGCCTCGCTCGCCGGGCTCGTGCGCGAGATCGCGCCGACGACGGTGTTCCTGCCGTCACGCTTCGAAGAGGATCCGGGGCTGCGGGCGACCGCGGTCGAACTCGAGAGCATGCTGGCCGCGGCGGGCTTCGACGGCGCCGCCTGGTACTACGAGCTGTCGCGCGTGGGCGACGTCAACCGCACGCTCGATATCTCGGCCGTCGTCGAGGCCAAGCAGGCGGCCCTCGGCCGGCTGGGAGACGGGTTCTCCGCCGCCGTGCAGTCGCCGCGCCTGCGCAGTGAACTGACCGATCGCCTGCGCGCGCTGGCGCTGCCCGGCGCGACCGCCGCCGAAGCGTTCTGGGTCGAAGAGCGCTTCGAGCCGGCGCGCGGCGCGACCGCCGCGCTCGCCGCGCTGGCGCACCGCTCGTGCGGCACGGCGGCGACGGCGCTGCCGTCGATCTCGGTCGTCGTCCGCACGCGCAACCGGCCGCAGCTCCTCGAGGAGGCGCTGGCGAGCCTCGCCTTGCAGGACTATCCGGGCCTGGACGTGGTCGTCGTCAACGACGGGGGCAACCCGGTCACGGACGTCGCCGATCGCTTCCGCGGCCGGCTCGCGGTGCGCGTGGTCGACCTGCAGCCCGGCCGCGGCCGGTCGCCGGCGGCCAACGCCGGCATCGCGGCAGCCGGCGGCGACTGGCTGCTGATCCTCGACGACGACGACATCTATCTGGCCGGCGGCGTACGCGCGCTGGCTGCCGCGGCTGCCGATCCGCACACCGTCTACTTCGGCAGCGTCGACTCCTATCGGTACGAGGGCGGCGAGCGGCGCCACCTGCGGACATTCGGCGCGCCGTACGACGCCGACTTGATGCTGTTCGAGAACCAGATCCCGTTCATCGGCTGCCTGATGCCCACGGCGCACCTGCGGGCGATCGGCGGCCTGGACGAGTCGCTCGCCTGCTTCGAGGACTGGGACCTGTATCTTCGGCTCGCCGAGCGCTGCCGTTTCGAACACATCGCCCGCACGGTCGCCGAATACCGAGTGTTCGGCGAGAGCTTCATCACGGGCAAGGGCGGCGAGTCGCTGCAGGAGGAGGGCCTGGAGCGCATCTTCACCAAGCACCTGCAGCGCGCTCCCGCGCGCCAGTTGGCTCGATCGCAGCTCGCAGTCAAGCGAGCCCTGATTCCGCGCGAGGTGCGGCGCGAGGCGAGGGCGGCCGAGCTCGCGCTGCGCGAGAAGCTGGCGCGCGAGGCCGCGCTGGAAATCGGCCAGCTGCGCAGCAACCTGCAGGAGGAAGAGCGCAAGCTGCACGAGCGAGCGGACGCCGAGGTTGCGGCGGTCCACGAGCGCATGAGCGCCGAGCTCGCAGCACTCCATGAGCGGACCGCGAAGGAACTCGCCGAGGTGCGTGCCGACGCGGCCAAGGTGCAGGCGGAGGCGGCGCAGCAGGTGGAGCTGAACCTCGTGTCCGCCGACGAGCTGCTGGTCTCGATCGTCATCGTCAACTACAACGGCCGTCACCATCTCGAGAAGTGCCTGCCCTCGGTCTTCGCGACGCGCAAGCTGCACTACGAGGTCATCGTCGTCGACAACGGATCCAGTGACGACAGCGTCGCCTGGATGCGGGAACACTGGCCGCAGGTGCGCGTGATCGCCGAGACGCGCAACCTCGGCTTCGGCCTCGCCAACCTGGTGGGCGCGCGCAATGCGAAGAGCGACTACCTCGTGCTGCTCAACAGCGACACCGTGGTGACGCCCGACTGGCTCGAGCACCTGATCCGGCCGGTGCTGCTGGACCCGGGCATCGGCGCGACCTGCTCGCAGCTGCGGCTGCTCACGCGGCCGGACTACCTCAACGCGCGCGGCGGCGGCATGTCGCGGCTCGGTTTCGGCTACGACATCGACTTCGGCTACCCCTTCGCGCCACCGGCCGGCCCCGCGGAAGCGGCGCCGGTCGACGTGCTGTTCCCCTCCGGCGCGGCGATGCTGATGCGCCGGACGGACTTCCTCGACGTCGGCGCCTTCGATCCGTCGTTCTTCATGTACCACGAGGACGTGGACCTCGGCTGGCGGCTGTGGCTGCTCGGCAAGCGTGTCGTCCTGTGCCCGGCCTCGATTGTCTTCCACGCCTTCGGCGGCACGACGAAGAGCCAGCAGGGAACGAAGTTTCGCGACTGGATGGGCAACACGCACAACCTGCGCAGCCTGTGGAAGAACTACGAGTTCCGCAACGCGGTCTGGGCGACGCGCCGCCTCGTCGCGCTGTGGCTGCGCACCGGCCAGCTCGGGCTCGCGTGGCACGCGCTGACCTGGAACCTGATCCACATCCGCGGCACCGTGCGCGAGCGCCGGCGGCTGCAGCGGCTGCGCCGGCTCTCCGACGCCGAGCTGTTCGCGCGCGGCCTGATCACCGAGCACGTGCCCCCGACGCCGACCATCCCGCCGCTCACCGACGCCTCCGGCGATCCGGCGCTGATCGTCGCACCGCAGTTGTGGCCTGGGCGCACGTCGGCGGCCGGCCGGCTCGGCCCGGGCTGGTACGGCCCCGAAGGCGTCGATGGCAGCGTGGCGCGCGCGACCTGCGGCGACGCCTCGGCAACGCTCAAGGTGGAGCCGGGCGCGAGCGGGACGCTGTGCGTCGAGATCCACATCCCCGACCGGGCCGCCGAACACGCGGCGCTCACGCTCCACTGCAATGGCGAGCGGCAGGGTTTCGAACTCGCGCCCGGCTCGTTCTGGCGGACGCTGGAGATGCCGGCGCGGGCCGATGAAGACGGGCTCCTCAGGATCCGCATCGAGAACACGCCCTGGCGTCCGCACGACCTGTTCGGCAACGGCGACCTGCGCCGCCTCGGCTGCATCGTCCGCGAGATCGCGTTCCGCGCCGAAGACGCGGCCAACGCCTACGCGCCCGGCCGCGTCAGCGTCATCGTGACGACCTTCAACCGGCGCCCCGTCCTGCTGCGCACGCTGGACGCGCTCACCGCGCAGACCTGGGCTGATTTCGAGGTCATCGTCGTCGACGACGGGTCGGTCGACGACACCTGGACCGAGCTGCAGAAATGGCGCGACGCGCATCCCGGCGCGCTCGGCCTGAAGATCTACACCCAGGCCAACACCGGCCAGGGCATCGCGCGCAACAACGGCCTCGAGCATGCGGACGGCGACCTCGTGCTGTTCATCGGCGACGACATCATTCCCGATCCGGACTTCGTCGAGCAGCACGTCCGCCGCCATCGCGAGCTGGGGGTGCCGTGCGCGGTGGTCGGCTACACCGACTGGGAGCGTTCGGCGATGCGGGTCACGCCGTTGCTCGAGCATGTCAACGAGGCGGGGCACCAGTTCGGCTACCGGTACATGAAGGACGGCGACGACGTTCCGTACACCTGCTTCTATACGTCGAACGTTTCGCTGCCGCGCGAGATCCTCGGCCCGCGCCCGTTCGACCCCGAGTTCCGGACCTATGGCTGGGAGGACGTCGAAGTCGGCTACCGGCTGAACAAGCGCGGCGTGCGCATCGTCTACAACCAGCAGGCTCGCGCGCGGCACCTGCACCCGATGGACCTCAAGGATTTCTATCGCCGCCAGGTCAAGGTCGGCGGCGCGATCGGGAAGATCTACGCCATGCATCCGGAACTGGCGTCCGACCAGCCGGTGATGCCGCCGGCCCGTCCGCCGCGCTGGCTCGCCGCCGCCCGTCGCATCGTGCCGCCGCTGCTGCCCATCGCCAACTGGCTCGACCGGCGGTCGGTCAGGCTGCCGCAAAGGCTGTACGACCTGATACTGGGGACCGGCTTCTGGATCGGACGAACTTCCTGATGAACCTGTCCGACGCACCGGTGCACGAAGCCGCGCTCGCGATCGAGGCCGTCCACCTGGGCAAGGCCTACCGGCCGAACGCGAGCCCGGCCGCGCGCCTGCGGGCCGCGCTCCTGGGCCGCGAGATCCCGGGCGACAGCTTCTGGGCCCTGCGCGACGTGTCGCTGCAGGTGCGCAAGGGCGAGTCGCTGGGCCTCATCGGCAACAACGGGGCCGGCAAGTCGACCCTCCTGCAGCTGTTGTGCGGGACGGTGACGCCGACCACCGGCACGGTGCGCGTGGATGGACGCGTCGCCGCCCTGCTGGAACTGGGCGCCGGCTTCAACCCCGACTTCTCCGGCCGCGACAACGTGCTGCTCAACGGGCCCTTGCTGGGCCTCGGCCGGGCGCAGCTGCTGGAGCAGATGGACTCGATCATCGAGTTCTCCGGCATCGGGCATTTCATCGACCAGCCGGTCAAGACCTATTCCAGCGGGATGTTCGTGCGGCTCGCGTTCGCGCTGGCGACCAGCGTCGAGCCCGACATCCTGGTGATCGACGAGGCGCTGTCCGTCGGCGACGGCGGCTTCGCGCGCAAGTCGTTCGACCGCATCTTGGCGATGAAGGAGCGCGGCACGACGATCCTGTTCTGCTCGCATTCGCTGTACCAGATCGAGGCATTCTGCGATCGGGTCCTGTGGTTGCACGAAGGCAAGGCCATGGCGGTCGGACCGTCGCACGCCGTCGTGCGCGACTACACCTTGTTCCTCGCGGGCGGCTCGCCGGAAGTTCCTGCGCCGGGCGCTCCGGTAGCAGTCCCCTCGGCCGAAGAGTCCGCCGCGCCGCTGTCCGCCCCCGTGGCGGCACCGCCGGCCGATCCCGAAGCGCCGGCACCGGTTGCGACGCCGGTCACGCAACCGGGCACCGCCACGCCCGGCCATGCACGCATCCGCCGGGTCGTCACGTCGCTGGACGGAGTCGCTTCCACGCGGCTGCAGATGACGCCGGGGCAGGGCACGCTGCGGGTGTCGATCGAATTCGACTCCGACCCCGGGATCCCGATGCCGACGGCCGGCATGACCTTCGAGCTGGCCAACACGATGATCCTGAGCAGCGTCGTCTCGCGTACCGACAAGGTGATGCTGGAGCGGGACGCGCAGGGCCGCGGCACGGCGACGATCGAGTTCGGCCCGCTGGCGCTGCGCAAGGGCGACTACTACATCGGCGCCTACCTGGGCAACGAAAATGCCATCCACCTCTATTCCGAGGCGGCACGCATCGCCCTGCTGTCGGTGACCGATCCCCGGCCCGAGCCGGGCCTCGTGGACCTGCCGCACACATGGCGGGTCGAACCCGGCCACGTCGAAGACTAGGGCCTACAGGAAGCGGTTGTCGCGCGCGCCGGTCACGGCATACGCCTCGGCCCAGCGCCGCTCGCCCGGCGGCAGGTACAGCGCCCGATAGGCGTTGAGGCCCAGCATCGCGTCCAGGTAGTTGCCGTATTTCAGCGCCGTCGCGTGGCACAGCACGGCCGCCTTCTTGGTTTCGAGCACCGGCGTGATGTCCACGACGTGGGTGGCGGGCACCGGATTCCAGGTTTCGTAATAGAGCACCCGGTCGACGCCGCTGCGCCGCAACACCTGCGAGCTGGCGCGCGAGATGCGCGAATGGTCAGGGTGCGAGTCTTCGAGCCAGGGCAGGAAGACCCAGTCGGGCTGCAGCCGCTGCACGATGGCGGCGAGCGCCTCGCGGAATGCACGCGTGTCGTCGAATCGCCCGTCGGGCTCGTCGAGGTGCAGCACCTCGCTGGCGATGCCGAGCGTGCGCACCGCGGCGGCCATCTCCTGCTTGCGAATCGCGCTGGTTTCCGCCGGCAGGCCGCCGCCGCCATCGCCGTTGGTGACCAGCACCACGTGGATGTCGCACGTCGGCGCCAGCCGCGCCAGCGTGCCCCCGCAGCCGAGCGTTTCGTCGTCCGGGTGCGGCGCGATCACCAGCGCCCGGCGCGCGCCGGCGAGGTCGAGTTCGGGCGGCAGCGCGTTCGGCTGCGCGGCCGGACGGCTAGGCCGCTTGATAAATGGCCACATATTTTCGAGCTATGTCCTCGGGCGCCGGCCACGCGGCCGCCCGGGCGAGCGCCCGCGCGGTCCAATGCGCACGCAGCGACTCGTCGGCGAGCAGTGCGGCCAGCGTCCGGGTGAGGGTGTCGGTGTCGTTGGGGACCAGCCAGGCGCCGTCGCCCGTTACCTCCGGGACGCCGCCCACGGCGCTGCAGATGGCCGGCAGGCCGGCACACAGGGCTTCCAGGTTGGCCAGCCCGAACGCTTCGGTGCTGGACGCGCTCATGTAGACGTCGGCGCCGTGGAAGAACGGGGTGACGTCGTCGGTACTGGTGACGTGCAACTGCGCGCCGAAGCCCAGGCTGTGCGCCAGCGCCTGAAGTGCCGAGGCATCGCCGCCCCCAAGCAGTTGCAGCCGCAGACGCGGGACCTGCTGCGCCGCGCAGGCGCGGATGATCCGGTCGAAGCACTTCAAGGGCACCAGCCGGCCGACGGCAAGCACCACCAGTTCGTCATGGCTCCAGCCGAGTGCCGCGCGCGCGCCGTCGCGCGTGGCGGGGGTCCGTGGGTCCAGCGGCGGCTTCGCATGCGGCACGCAATGCCAGTGCGCCGGCACACGCGAGAGCGCGAAGTCGCGCGCGAGCTGGGCCAGCCCGGCCTGGGTCGGCGCCATCACCCAGCGCGCCCGAAGCGACACGAAGCGTTCGATGCGCCGCAGCCAGGCCTGCGCGGCCGGGCCCTGCTCCAGGCCGTCCTCGTGCGTGGCCTGGCTGTACGAGCCGAATCCATGTTGCGTCAGGCCCCAGTGGACGCCGCCCGCGCCGTGCCGGCGCAACCCCAGCGCGACGCCGCAGGCGAGCCAGGGATCGTGGGCATGGACGTGCGTGTACGCCTCGAGCCGTGCGACGCGGGACGCCTCGAAGCCGACATGCATTCGTTCCGACCAGGCGCGCAACAGGTTGACGCGGTTGGGCCGGCCGGCGACCATGGGCCAGCCTTCCCAGCGCGCGGTGCGATCCCGGCGGCGCTGCACCGCGGCCGGGTCAAGATCGTCCGCGCAGAAGTAGCGCACCTGCGCCCCCGCCGCCGCCATCGGTGCCATCAGCGGCGCCAGGCTGCGGCCCAGGCCGTAGCGCCGGTCCTCGGCCGACTCGCGGGTGACCATGAGCACGCGCATGGTCAGCGGAAGTCGGTGTCGCCGGCCATGAGCCACCAGCGCCCGCGCAGTTGCTCGGCCGAGGGGCCGGGGCTCCACACGTTGGCCGGGACCACGAGGTCCAGCGGGTGGCGCTCGGGCGACGTCGGCGCCAGCAGGTTCGCATGGCTCTCGGTCAGCCAGGCCGTGACGCGCCTCGCGCCGTGATCGGCGGCCCAGCGGCGCGCGGCGGCGATCAGCGCCGGGAAGTTGCGCTTCGGCGCCACGAGGTCCATCAGTTCGACGCGTTCCGGCTCCGGCCGCCGCACTACTACCAGTCCCTGCGGCGCGCCGGTGAGCACGCGCCGCACCAGCAGGCATTCGTAGGCCACCGTGGGGTGCTTGCGGTAGCGCTCCTCGATGTACCTCGCGTCGCGCACGCCGATGATGCTGTCGCCGAAGTCCTGCGCCATCCTGCGCCAGAGCCTGTCGATGGCGGCGCCGTCCTGCGGTCCGGCGGGCGCGCAGCGCAGCAGGCGTTCGGTCCAGCTCGGACCGGCGCTCCAGCCCAGCTCGCAGATCTGGTCCACGCCTTCGTACAGGCCCAGTTTCTGGGCAACCTGCAGCGCCTTCGCCGTCGGGAAGCCGAATCCGAACAACTGCGGCCGGCCGTAGCCGACGCTGCGGTCGATGAAGGTCGACGCGGCGATCTGGAACGGGCCGGAGCGGGTCATCACGCCGCGCTCGGCGGGATGCGACATGACGTCGCCGATCTGCACGGTGGCGGCAGGCTCGCCCAGAAAGCGCACCGGCCGCGGCATCGCGCCGTAGAACGCGACGAGCTGGCCGTCGCGCCACACGCCCATGCCGGGCGCCGCCGCGTCCCGGTACTTCCAGCGCCACAGCGCCGGGTCGATCCGGTAGCCGAAGGCCAGTTCGAACAGGTCGAAGCACTGGGCTTCGTGTTCCGGCCGCACCCAGTCCGGGCGCCAGCGCGGCTGCCTTTCGAGCTGCCAGCCTCCGGCGGCGGCCGCCAGGCCGAAGCGGCGGGCGAGCTTGTCGAACGCCGCCGGCCCGTACGGGTCCATGCGTTCCAGGTCGGCGAGGTCGACGGCCGCCCCGGCGGGAACGCCGGCCGTGCGGCGGTTCAGGGCGGCGACCAGCGCCCGGTCGGTGGCCGCGGCATCCGGCGGCGGCACGGCTTCAGACTTCATCGGCAAAGGCGGGCCTGATGCGCTCGAAGAGGCGATGGGCCAGGAAGGCGAAGGCCAGGCCGATCGCGGTGTAGCTCGCGAGCGCGCCCCAGTCCGGCGGCGTTCCCTTCAGCACCAGCCCGCGCAGGGCCTCGATCGGGAAGGTCAACGGATTCAGCCAGAGCAGGTCGGCCACGAACGGCGGCAGCGCGCTGGTGGGGTAGAGGATCGGCGACACGAACAGCAGCAGGCTCACGGCCGGGCCCACCACGTGCCCGACGTCGCGCAGGAACACGCCCAGGCCGGACAGCAGCCAGCACAGTCCGAGCAGGATGGGCACGGTGCAGGCCAGCACCAGCGGCGTCGCGAGCACCCACGGCGTCAGGTGCGAGCCGAGGGCCACGGTCGCCGCCAGGAGGATTCCGAGCGCGATCCCCGCGTTGAACATCACTGCGCCCACCGCCACCCACGACAGCGTCTCGAGCGGGAACACGACCCGCTTGACCAGGTTGGGCTGCTCCAGCACCAGCCGGGGCGCGCGGGTCAGTACCTCGGAAAAGAGGTTGAAGACCAGCAGGCCCGCGAAGAGCTGCAGGACGAATTCCGCCGTCGAGTCGCTGCCGCCGGGCCAGCGTGCCTTGAACACCCCGCGGAACACGAAGGTGTAGGCGGCCAGGATCAACAGCGGCGACAGCAGGCCCCAGCTCGCCCCCAGCACCGATCCCTGGTAGCGGGCCATGATCTCGCGGCGCACCATCTGCAGCACGAGCCAGCGGTGCCGCGCCAGGAAGATCGGGTGGCCGAGGTGGAGCAGGCGGGAAAGCATCGCGCCGATTGTGCCTCGGCGCTCAGGGCGACCCGGTGCGATCCGGCTGGCGCCGGCCGGCCGCGACGTCCTGCAGGAACGCCGGATCGTCGATGCGCAGGTCGTTGCCGCTGCGTTCCACGACGCCACGGCTTTGCAGCAGCTGGAAGACGCGGGTGACCGTTTCGCGGCTGGCGTTGATCATGATCGCCAGTTCCTGGTGGGTCGGCGCGTTCCTGACCCAGGTGCCGCCGTCGCGGTGCGGCGCGAACATGAGTTCGAGCTGGGCGCAGACCCGCTGGATCGGGTTCAGCATTCCCAGGATCCGCCGCTGCCCCGAGATCTGCCGCAACCGCAAGGCCAGGCTCGTGCACAGCACTTCGGCGACGCGCGGGTGCGCGAACAGGATGGGCCGGATCAGGTCGCGTGGCACGAACACCACGCGCGAGCGGGACACCGCCGTCACGTAGACCGGATGCGGCTCGCCGTCGATCACGGCGATGTCGCCGAAATAATCGCCGGGATTCACAAAGTAAAGGCCTACTTCGCGGCCATCGACGGTGAAGTCGACGCCCTGCAGGCGGCCGTCGAGCAGGAAGCAGAGCGATCCGCCGTCCGCCCCTTTCTGGAGGACCACCTCGCGCTTGGCGAACACGCGCTCCGACGCATGCTGGGCCAGATGCGTTACCGTCACCGCCGGCAGTCCTGCCAGCAAAGGCAGCTGCGACATGACGGAGGCGGGGACGGGCATGAAGATGAATTTCGAAAGACGGAATGATAGTGAAGAGGATCTTTCGTTCCGTGGGTGCGACTGCCCTGCCGAAGCTTTCCGGCCTTTTGTGACGGGGCTCACATCGGGAACGGCGCGCCGTTGGTAAATTAGCACACCAGTGGCCGAGCGCCTCACACTTTTGGTCGACCCATGTCCTACACGATTCCTTTCCCGCGCACCGCCCTGCTGGCGGCGGTGGGCGTGGCGTGCCTTGCCGCCGGCGGCGCCCATGCGGACGCCGTGCCGGCTGCCCAGCGCCCCGTAGGCGAGGTGACCATGAGCGTCGGCCCGGTGACCCGCACCACGGCCCAGGGCCTGCCCGAGATGGTCCGCCGCGGCACGCCCATCCTGCCGGGTGACCGGCTGGACACGGCCGATGGCGGCCACCTCCACATCCGCTTCATCGACGGCGCGCTGGTCAGCATCCGCCCGGGCAGCCGCATGCTGGTGGAGGATTACCGGTACGACCCGCAGCGCGTTTCGATGTCGCTGGTGCGGTTCAAGCTCGAATACGGCGTGGCGCGGGCCATCTCCGGCGCCGCCGCCGAGGGTGCGCGCGACCGCTTCCGCCTGAACACGCCGCTGGTGGCGATCGGGGTCCGGGGCACCGACTTCGTGGTCCGCACCGGCGAATTGACGACCCGCGCCGCCGTGAACCAGGGCGCCATCGTCATGGCGCCGTTCGGCGCCGACTGCACGGCGCAGGCGCTCGGTCCCTGCGGCTCTTCCTCGGCGAAGCTGCTGTCGGCGGACATGGGCCAGTTGCAGGTGGAATTCCGGCCGCAACTCGCCCAGCCCGAGATCAAGCCGCTGCAGGGCGCGGTATTCGCATCCAACAGCACGGAGGGCGGACACGGCCAGGCGACGACGGCCCGTACGGTCGTGCCGGTGGCGGCCGCGCCGGCCCCAGGGTCCGAGTCGACGCTGGGCCGAACCGAATCCGAACGCCAGGCGACGACGGCCCTGGCCGAGGGCGCCGTGACTGCGGTCATCACCGGCTACGCGGGAGCTGCAGTGCCGCCGCCACCGCCGCCGCCGCCCCCAGTGGTGGTCGCGCCGGAGCCGCCACCGGTGGTGACGCCCGATCCGGTGGTTCCGCTGCCACCTGCGGTGCTGGCGTGGGGGCGCTGGGCTGGTGGCGCGGCCGCGGGAGACTTTTCGATCGCGCAGGCCGATGCGGCCCAGGGGCGCTCGGTGACGGTGGGCAATCACCTGTTCTATCTCTACCGGATCCAGGACGGAGCCACCGACCTGGCGAAGGGACTTGGCTCCTACCAGTTCGCGCTGTCCAATTCCTATGCGCAGTACGACCTCGGGGGGCAGCTGTCATCGGCGGTTGTCGAGCAGGGCCGCCTGACGCTCGACTTCGCGAACCTGCGCTTTGCAACGGACCTGCGGGTGAACAACCCGATCACCGGGCCGGTCGGCATTGCGGGGTCGGGTTTCATCCGCAGCGACGGCATCTTCTACGACCGCAGCCTGGCGGGCCAGGCCATCGCGGGCGCCGCGTCGCTGGACGGCAAGGCTGCGGGCTACTTCTTCGACAAGTCGGTGGGTGCCGGCACCCTGTCGGGGATCACGCTCTGGTCGCGTCCATGAGGTCCGCCGCCTTGCCCTTGGGCCGGCGCCTGCGCTGGTTGGCGCTGGCCGTCGCGCTCGTGGCATGGGCGGGCATCGCCCTGCTGGCGCCGACGGCGCTGCAGCAGGCGGACGAACGCGCCACCGACCTCGTGTGGCAGTTGAGCGCCGAGTCGGGCGAGGAGCGCCGGGTCGTCGTGGTCGACATCGACGACGCCAGCCTGCAGCGCGTCGGGCCCTGGCCCTGGCCCCGCGAGACCCAGGCCCGCCTGGTCGACGCCCTGCGCGCGCAAGGTGCCTCGCTGCAGCTGTACGACGTGGTGTTCGCCGACGAGCGGCAGGGGACGGGCGAACTGGCGCGGGCACTCGCCGCGACCCGGGGCAGCGGCCCTGCCGTCCTGGCGCAGGTGTTCGCGCTGCGCAACGAAAGCAGCCAGCGCAGCGGCCAGCTGACCGGCGCCTTGCCGGGCCAGGCCTGCCTGCCGCCGGCGGCGCCCGCGCAGGGGTACGTGGCGAACGTGGCCGGCCTGGACACGCCCGCCGGCCACATCACGCCGCGCCTGGACCCTGACGGCGCCGTGCGGCGCGTACCGGCGCTGGCATGCTTCGGGCAGCGGAACTATCCGGCACTGGCGCTGGCCGGCCTGCTCGCCCTGGACAACCCGGCGACGGGCGTGCCGCTGCAGGCGGAGCCGGGCAGCCGGCCGTGGGATCCGGCGTGGACGCTCACCCTCAGCGGCATGCCGGGCGTGCGGGTGCCGCTGGATGCGAACGGCGACATCCGGGTTCCGTACCACAAGGCCCGCAGCAGCCTGGTCTCGATTTCGGCGGCCGACGTGCTCGAAGGCAAGCTGGCGCAGCCCAACGTCCTCGCGGGTGCCTGGGTGCTGGTTGGCGCCTCCGCGTTCGGCCTGGCCGATGCCGTGCCCACGGCGCTCGGTGGCGCCGTGAGCGGAGTGGAAGTCCACGCCCAACTGCTCACCGGCATCCTGGACGAGGCGGTGCCTTTCACGCCCCGCGCCGCGTCCTTCCTCCAGACCGCGTGGGCGGCCCTGGCCATCCTCGTCCTGCTGGCCCTCAGCTGGAACCGGGCCGCGGCGGAATCCAGCGCGCGCCGGCTCCAGTCGCGCCACGTGCTCTGGATTCCGGTCGCGGCGCTGGTGTTTGCCGCGCTGGGCTTCGCGCTGCACGGCCTCGCGCTGCTTGCGGTCGACTGGTGGCTCGGGTGGGCGCACGCTTCGCTGGCGATCGTGCTGTCGGGCCTGTTCCTGGGGCTGGCCGAGCATGCCCGCAGCCTGAGCGAGAAAGGCCGCCTGTTCCGCAACTTGGCCAGTTACCTGCCGGCGGCCGTCGCCGAGAAGATCGCGCTGCTGGAGCCGTCCGGCGAGATTTCGGCCGAGCGGCGCGACCTGACGGTGGTGGTCGCCGACGTGCGCAACTTCTCGGCGTACTGCGAAGTGCGCAGTCCCGAAGACGCCGCCCGCGTGCTGCACCGGTTCTACGGCACCGCCAGCAGCATCATCGAGGCGGGCGGCGGCACCGTCGAAGAGGTGACGGGCGACAGCCTGGTGGCCGTGTTCAACGGCTCGCGGGCCTGCCCGGACCATCCGGCGCAGGCGCTCGCCGCCGCGCGCGAACTGTGGCTGCGCTGCAGCGAGGAACTGCCCAATGTCCCGCCGCAGGGCCTCGAGCCGCTGGGCCTGGGCGTGGGCGTGGAGAGCGGGAGCGCCCTGGTCGGCAGCTTCGGACCCGCGTCGCGGCGCGTTCACACGGTGCTTGGCCAGCCGATCACGGTGGCCATGCGGCTGCAGGAAATGACGGCCGAACTCGCCTATCCGATCCTCGTCGGGTCGGAGACCGCGGGGCGCGTCGGCGTGCCGTTCGAGCGCCAGGAGCTGGCCCTGAAACCGCTCGGCAGCTTCCTGCTTCCCGGATTGCGACACAGCAGCAAAGTATTTACACTGCGCACCTTGGTGCAGCCCGGCAGCGATGCGGAGCAGCAGTCCCTGCAATACCTGAAGCAACAAGGCCATCTGGCTGCCTGAAGCAGGCCGTGCTGGCGCAGTAGTTTCTCCCGCGCGGTCCGCGCGCTTTCCACGGTGGCCGTTCAACGTTCGTCCCGCCCGGCCCTCTCGCGCCCGCTGCGCCTCCTCGTCCTGGCCGCATGCCTGGCGCCGCCCTTCGCCTGGAGCCAGGCGCAAGCGCCCTCGACACCTCCCGCCACCGCCTGTCCCTTGCAGCCCCGGTACCCGCTGCCGGCGGATCGTTCCGACCTGCAGAAACTGGCGACGGCCCAGCAGGCCGCCGCCGATGAACGCGGCTGCCTGACCAACGCGGCTTTTCATGCGTGGCGCGGCGCGACGCTGCTGGCCCTGGGCCGCACGGCGGAGGCCATCGAGCCGCTGGAGCGAGCGCTGCTCCACGATCCCGACCTGCCGGGTGCGCAACTGGACCTGGCGCAGGCGCTGGCGGCGGAGGGCGACACGGCGTCCGCCCGGGCGTTCCTGGCGCACATGCGGCAACGGAGCGACCTGCCGCTGCCCATCGGCCAGGTCATCGATCGTCAACTGGAGATCCTTTCGTTGCCAACGCCGCTGGCGAACGTCCTGACGGCCGGCTGGCAATCGCGCTGGCAATTCAGTGCCATGGGCGGCTCCGAGACCAACTTGAACAACGCACCCAGCAGCAGTGAGGTCACACTTACATTTCCGCAGGGGGACGTCACGCTGCCGCTCGACGTCGAGTCCCGGCCCAGGAGTGGCGGGGCGACGCTGGGCGTCGTCCAGTGGCAGGGATTGCGTCCCTGGAACGAGTCGGTGCTGGTGGTCCAGGCGGAATTCAAGGCGCGCCAGACCGGCGACTCCGAGACCAGCTACCAGCAGAGCGATGTCGCCGCCACCTGGCTGGATGCGCCCGCGGCGTCGCGGCAGTGGGTGGCACGGGTGGCGCGCAGCCACCTGCGCTATGGCGGGACCAGCCTGCTGCGTGCGACGCGGGCGACATTGCAGTATCAGTGGGAGGCGCGCGAGCGCACCGAGGCCAGCCCATGGAGCGAAGTGCTCGCCGGCTGCCGTCCGGCCGCGAGCCTGGAACTGGAGCATCGGGGTTATCCCGAATCGCGCGTTCTTGACGGCTTGTACCAGGGGGGAGCGGCCGGATGGCTTTGCCGCCGGTCCATGGTGGGGCGTGGCATCGAGGCGCTTACCGCCAACACATTCTTCTATGGCGCCCAGGCCCGGTTGGGGAGCGACCGGCCGCTGCAGGCAGCCCGTGCGGGCGGCGCGTACCGGCGCGCGGAAGTCAGGGCGCAGTGGGAAGGGCCCTGGCTCGGGGGCCGGGTTGGCGCCCAATGGAGCACGACGCGCCAGAGGGACCGCACCCCGTACAGCCCCCTCCTGGGCAACGTACCCCGCTCGACCATCCGGCACGTGCTGCAACTGGAGGCGAGCTGGCCCCTGACGGAGTCCCTGGCACTGGTCGCGAACGCCGAAATCTCGCGGCAATCGAGCAACCTGGCCGTGTTCGACGCGCGCCAGCGAAGCGTCTACATGGGGTTGCGCTGGGAAGTGATGCAATAAAACAACGTCGGACAAATGCCCGCCACCCTGTGATTGCGATCACATTGCTCTTGTAGGACGGTTCCCTATACTTGCCCCCTGAATCGGGCGCGCTGTGTTCCTGATCGAAACCTTTCCATTGATGGAGAAACCTGATGGCAATTACTGCAACTGAACGCAGTCAGATCGTCGAACTGACGGTCTTGATGTTCAACGCTGCACCCGGCGCGGAATATCTGAGCCAGATCGTCTCGGTTTACGAGACGAACGGCCGTAGCCTGCAGACACTTGCCGGCATCCTGGCTGGCACTTCTGTCTATGCCGCCCTGAATCCCAACACGCAGACGGCCGAAGCTTTCGCCGATGCGTTCCTGACCCCCCTGGGCCTCCAGGCCGACTCCCTCGCCCGCGACTTCATCATCTCCAAGATGAATGCCGGCGTGTCCAAGGGCGCCATCGTGTACGAGGCGTACGCCGCCCTGAACTCGGTGCCCGACTCGGCCAACAACCAGTACTCCGCCGCCAACGCCATCCTGAACAACAAGGTTGCCGTTGCCACGTACTACTCCGTCGACCGCGGCATCGCCGCTACCGACCTGGCCAGCCTGCAGACCGCCCTGAGCGGCGTGACCGCCGACCCGGCCTCCGTCACCTCCGCCAAGGCCGCCATCGACGCCACGATCGATTTCACGCTCATGGCCGCCGCCTCCAGCGTGGATGAGGGCTCCTCGATCACCGTGCACCTGACCAACGGCACGCCCAACACCGAATACGTCCTGCGCGTGGACAGCGCCCACGCCAGCGACGTCGGCAGCCAGCTGACGATGGTGACCACCGACGCGAACGGCACGGCCCACGCCACCATCGCCGTCAATGCCGACCGCACGACCGAAGGCGCCGAGACCCTGACGATCTCCGTCGTCGGCCAGGCCAGCGTGAGCACCACGGTGACCGTCAACGACACCAGCATGGACAACACGGCGCCGGCGATCACCGCCGAAGCCAGCCTGGCCGTGAACGAAGGCAAGTCCGCCACATTCAACCTGGCCGCCGCCGACGCGGAAGGCGACGCCGTCACCCTGTCGGCCTCTGCCGCCAGCGGCACGGTCGTCGACAACGGCAACGGCACGTTCACCTACACGCCGAACGCCGGCTTCAGCGGCAGCGACACCATCACCGTCACGGCCGCCGATGCCCTGGGCGCCACGTCGACGCAGACGATCGCCGTCGCCGTCGACCCCAACGACGCGCCGATTGCCCAGGCCGCCGGCGATGCCGCCAACGAAGGTGGTGCAGCCGTGAGTGGCCAGCTGGTCGCCACGGATGCCGATACCGGCGACACGCTGACGTTCTCCCTCGACGCGGCCGTCGAAGGCCTGACCCTGAATGCCGACGGCTCCTACACCTTCGATCCGGCGGCGAACACCGCCGCCAATGCGCTGGTGTACTCCGATGCGCCCCTGGCCATCGTTGCCAACTACACGGTGACGGACGCCCTGGGTGCCACCAGCCAGAACACGCTGACGATCACCGTCACGCCGAAGCCGCTGACGTTCACCCTGACCAAGGCTGGCACCACCGTCCAGGAAGGTGCTTCGCAGGTCTATACCGTCACCGCGTCCGAGGCCGTGACTTCGGCGACCGATGTCGTGTTCACGCTGCTGCCGGGTGACGGCGCCGCCGGCAATACCGGCACGGGCAACACGAACACGGCCGACTTCGCCACCGGTTCGTTCAACCCGCTGACCGCCACCATCGCTGTCGGTAGCAGCACCGCGACGTTCACGGTGACCCCGGTCAACGACGCCACGACCGAACTGCCGGAAGCCTTCACGGTGCAGGCGCAGGTTGCCGGCACTACGCTCACCCTCGGCGGTTCGACGGTCGACGCAACGACCGCCGGCGGCGTGGGCCAGACCTTCACGCTGACGACCGCGATCGACACGATCCCTGGCCTGATCGGCTCGGCCAACTCGGCCGGCACGGACGGCAACGACACCATCGTTGCGCTGATCGACAAGGTCACGGCTGCCAATACCACGCTGAACGCGCTGGACAGCATCAACGGCGGTCTCGGTACCAACGCCATGACGCTGAACGTCGTCGGCAATCACGTGGACGCGGGCCTGCCGGCCGGTGTCACGGTCAGCAACGTGCAGACCATCAACGTGCGCGCATCGGGCGACCTGGGCGATTCGGCGGGCGACTTCGACCTGTCCACGATTTCCGGGCTGGAAACCGTGAACGTCACGCTGGTTGACGACCTGTTCGCCAAGGCCGCGACGACCACCAACGTGAATGTCTCCGGCGCGACCGGCGCGATCACCACCGATGGCGGCAAGAACGTCACGGTGACCGACGCTACGGCCGACAAGGGCATTTCCGTCGGCGCGACGACCGGCGCCGCCGGTGCCGTGACCATCACCGATACCAACCAGGGTACGGGCAACATCTCGGCGAAGGGTTCCGGCGCGATCACCGTCACTGCCAGCAAGCAGACCACTACTGGCGTCGACGGCAAGATCGACGTGGTTGGCGGCACGGACGTCTCTGTCACTGCTTCGGCAACTGCTGATAACGGCGCCATCACGGTCGGTACCGGCACCGCGCCCAGCGGCGCCGTTGCCGTGACGAGCAACCTGACGGGCGACGGTACGGCCACGCTCGACCAGGGCGATGTCACCGTCACCGGTGGCACGTCGGTCACGGTGAACTCCAACCTGACCATCAATGCGAAGGACCAGACGGCGGGCGCGGCCCACACCTTCGGTGATGTGCTCGTCAACAGCAATGGCAAGACCACCACCGTGACGGTCAACCAGAACTACGCCGAAACGGAGTTCACCAAGGCCGCCGTGGCCGTGGTCAAGGAACTGCACACGGTGACGTTCAAGGCTTTGACCAACGGTCAAACGACCACGGTCGATGGCCTGACCTTCACGGCGAGCAAGGACCTCACCGCCGCCCAGGTCGCCCAGGCGTTCTCCAACCTGACCGCCTCCGACACCCAGGGGCCCGCCGGCTCGACGGCCAATGGCACCTTCAGTGGCGCCCTGTCCGCCAACTTCACCAGCGGCGCTGCCAGCGGTGCTGTCGTTGTGTTCACCGCCATCGACGAGTCGGAAGTGCTGGCCCTGGCGGCAGGCGCCGTCGATCCGACGGAAACGGTCGTTGCCGGAACGGCAGCCAGCGCTGCGGTGACCTCGGCCAACACCATCACCTACGGTGCGGTGCGAGTCGATGGCAATGCCACCGCCAGCATCTCCAACGTCACGGTTAATGGCTACGGCTCTGCCGATCTGGGCGCCACCGGCACCGATCTGAACGCGCTGACCACCCTGTCGCTGGCCAACTCCGGCGGCGCGGCCACCGTCGCCACCTCGGCGACGACGCTGGGCCTGACCTTGAACAAGGTCACCCACGCGGTCACGCTGACGGCGCCGTCGCTCAAGACCTTGAACGTAACGGCAACGGGTGCTGACTCCTCGACCGCCCTGACGGCGGCCGCTGTCGAAACCCTGACCGTGGCTGGCGACAAGAAGGCGACGTTCACCGCCGACCTGGCCGCGCTGAAGTCGGTGACCGTGACCGGTTCTGCCGGCCTGACGCTGTCGGGTGCCGAGACTGATACGCTGACCTCGGTCAACACGTCGGCCACGACCGGCACGGTGACCGCATCCATCGACGCCTCGAAGGCCACGTACACCGGCGGCGCCGGCGTGGACAACGTCACGCTGTCGTCCGCCACCGTTTCCAAGGCCGTCAACACCGGCGCCGGCAACGACATGGTGACGCTGGCATCGGGCACCGGCACGCCGGCGGAAGCGATCGTTGGCGGCGACGGCACCGATACCCTGGTGATGGTTGTCGCCGATGCGGTGGCGGCCTCCACCGGCGCGACCTTCGAGACGAAGATCGACGGCTTCGAGCGCCTGTCCCTCAGCGTGCCTGGCGCGGTTTCCGCGGTTGATCTGTCGAACCTGGACGACATCAACTACGTCATCAGCGCCGGCACCGCAGGTGTCAATACCCTGGCCCTCAGCAAGTTCGGCGCCAACGGGACGCTGGAACTGACCGCCGACAATGCTGCCGGCATCACGGCGTCGCTGGCCGACGCAACGGGGTCCGCGGACAGCTTCAACCTGGTCCTGACTTCGGCTGGGATTCTGGCGGGCGGTACCGTGACGGTGGCAGGCGTGGAGTCGGTGGCGATTACCTCCGACGACACCAATACCACGGCTCACGTCAACACCCTGACGCTGACTGCCGCTGCGGCGAAATCGGTGACGGTGGGCGGCGACGCCGGCCTGAATCTCACGCTGGTTGGCGATGCAGCCTTGACGAGCGTCGACGCTTCGGCGCTGACCGGTGCCCTGACGATCAACGCCAACTCCGCGCTGGCGCTGACCGTGACCGGCGGTTCGGGTGCGGATTCGCTGACGGCCACCGGCTCCGGCGACACCCTGAACGGCGGCGCGGGCAACGACACCCTGACCGGTGCCGACCTGACGACCCTGAGCGGTGGTGCTGGGAACGACATCTTTGTGATGAACAAGCCGAGCAACGTCAACAGCTACTCGACGATCGCCGACGCCGCCTCCGGCGACGTGATCGACCTGGACGCTGCCAACGGCGGTACGGTGGTGTTCACGCAAAGCGCAATCGTGCTGGCCGGTACCGCCGTGTTCCAGGACTACGCCAACGCGGCGGTCAATGCGCTGGGTGCCGATGCCGACAACGCGGCCTGGTTCCAGTTCGGTGGCAACACCTACATCGTCCAGTCTGGCCGTGACCACTCTGGAGCCGGTACGCCTGACTTCGGCAACAACGTGGACGCGATCATCAAGCTCACCGGCCTGGTCGATCTGTCCGTGGCGTCGTACAACCAGACCAACGGCACGCTGGAAATCGCCTGAGCGCCTGGCTGGCAAGCACCCGCCCCCGGGTAGGTGCTTGAGCTGAGAAGCCATCCGACCCCGCCCCTCACGAAGGGGTGGGGTTTTTTCTTGGTGCACCGGAAAATGGTGTCCCCAGAAAGAACCCCAGATCAAGAGGAGAAGGAATGAACGACTGGACCGCCGGCTATGTCGCCGACATCGGCTACACGTACGGCTACTACACCGAGCTCAACCCCTTGCGCGTCAAGCTGGCCTTCCTGAACCAGGGTCTGCAGTGTCCGGAGATGGCTACCGCCTGCGAACTCGGTTTCGGGCAGGGACTTTCGGCCAACCTGCATGCCGCGGCGTCGGCCATCCGGTGGAGTGGCACCGACTTCAATCCGTCGCAGGCCGGCTATGCGCAGGAACTGGCGCAGGCGTCCGGCTCAGGGGCACAGCTCCATGACGAGGCCTTCGCCGAATTCGCGCAGCGACCGGACCTGCCCGGCTTCGACTACATCGGCGTGCACGGCATCTGGAGCTGGATCTCCGACGAGAACCGTGCCGTGATCGTGGACTTCGTCCGCCGCAAGCTCAAGGTCGGCGGCATCCTCTACATCAGCTACAACACCTTGCCCGGATGGGCCGCCTTCGCGCCGATGCGCCACCTCATGACGGAGCACGCCGAGGTGCTGGGCTCGGAAGGGCGTGGCATTGTCAGCCGCATCGATGGTGCCATGGATTTCGCGGAAAAGCTGCTGGCAACCAATCCTGCCTTTGCCCGTGCGAACCCGCTGGTGGCCGATCGCCTGAAGCACATGAAGGGACACAATCGCCACTACCTCGCGCACGAATACTTCAACCGCGACTGGCACCCCATGCACTTCGCCACCATGGCCGGGTGGCTCGAAGCGGCCAAGCTGCAGTACGCCTGCTCCGCGAACTACCTCGACCAGGTGGACGTCGTCAACCTCACTCCCGAGCAGCAGGTGTTCATCAAGGAAATTCCGGATCCGATGTTCCGCCAGACCGTGCGCGACTTCATGGTCAACCAGCAGTTCAGGAAGGACTACTGGGTCAAGGGCGCCAGGCGCCTCAGCGCGCTCGAACAGATGGAGGCGCTGCGGAACGTGCGGCTCATCCTGACCACGGCTCGCGTGGACGTCTCGCTCAAGGTGACTGGCGCCGTCGGCGAGGCGACCATGTCCGAGGCCATCTACAACCCGATTCTCGACGCGCTGGCCGATCACAGGATTCACTCCATCGGGCAACTCGAGCAGGCGTTGAAGGACAGGAACATCACGTTCGGCCTGATCGTCGAAGCCGTGCTGCTGCTCACTGGCGCCGGACACCTGCAGCTGGCACAGGACGATCAAGCTGCTTCCAAGGCCAGGAAGACCTGCGAGCGGCTGAACCAGTACCTCATGCTCAAGGCGCGCAGCAGCAACGACGTCTCGTATCTGGCCAGCCCGGTCACCGGCGGCGGGATTGCCGTGAACCGTTTCCAGCAGCTCTTCCTGCTGGCACGATCCCAGGGACAAAAGCAGCCGGCGGAGTGGGCGCAGTCCGCGTGGCAACTCCTTGCCGTGCAAGGCCAGACGCTGATCAAGGACGGCAAGGGCCTGCCGACGCCTGAGGAGAACCTGTCGGAGCTCACGGCGCAGGCGAAGACATTCGCGGAAGCGCAGCTGCCCATCCTCAAGTCATTGCAGATTGCCTGACCTGACGGGCGGCGCGATCAGCCGGTCGGCTGCCTGCTGAGCTCAAAGAACGAGCGCATCTGCCGCCCGTTTGTCGACTCGGCGAGCCTTCAGAACAGTTGTTCGCACTCAGACTGGAGTGAATTCGATTCCGTTCTGGAGCGCCCCGTAGAAGCCGATATTGGCCAGGTTGGAAGAGGTCTCGGCGGCAAGAACCGTGAGGGAGCCAACAGAGTACTGCCCCGATTCGAGCAGGGACACGAAGAACCCGAGATCGGCCGCGGAGGGGTGACTCCCGACGACATTCGTATAAAGCAGGTCGACCAACCCGGCATGACTGGTATTGCCTCGCAGAGCCAGCGTTGCAGCCAGCGCGGCGACTTCGGTGTACGAGCTGCCCGCGTCGACCAGGCCCAGCCCGATGCCCACGTAGCCCTTGTTGTGGACTGCGCCGGCACCGAACGTGGCCCCGAGTATCTTTGCCACCATTCCCGCTCCGGCGCCGATGTCCAGAGCGACCGAGGTCCCGGCGAACAGAAGGCGCTCGACTCCGACGAGGGTGTCTGCGCCTTCGGATCCTCCTGTCCCGCCACTGACCTGAACCTGCGTCACCGAAACCTGGACCGCATAGCTGGATCTCGAGCCGGCATAGATTGCCGTGTCGATTCCGGAACCGCCATCGAGAACATCGGTGCCAGGCCCGCCTTCCAGCCTGTCGTTGCCAGTGCCTCCCTTCAACGTGTCGTTGCCGCCGCCGCCGCGCAGGAAGTTCGCGGCGGCGTTGCCCAGGAGCATGTCGGAGGCGGGAGAGCCGATCGCGTCTTCGATGACGGCACCGAAGGCAATGGCAAGACTGTTGCTGCCATCGTTCAGCCTGAATCCGTTCTGCTCGACCCAGGAGACGAGATAAGCCGGGGCGCCTTCCAAGGGATCGCGCAGACCGATCGTGCTGTAGGTCCCCTCGACCAGCGAGATCAGGGATGGATCGGTCTGGTTCGAAACGTCGATGGTGTCGTGTCCGCCCGCATCCCAGATGGTTCTGTAGAAGTTGGGATTGACCTCGAAGCGATAAACGTCATCGCCGGCGGCGGTTGCCGTATTCGCACCGTACAGTGCCTGCAGCGCTGCGATGTCCAGCAGCATCGGGCCGCTCGGATTGAAGATGAGCTCGACGCCGGATGTCGCTCCCGACGAATAGAGGTAGTGCGGTTTGTCCGTCAGCCGCTGATCCACGACGGAAAGGAGACGGCTTCCGCTGAGGCCAAAGCTCTCGATGGTCGGCTTGTTCCCGCCGGCATAGGGGTGTGCGATTCCCAGCGTGTGGCCGATCTCGTGATAGGCGAGATACAGATTGGACCCGTCCGTCGGGAAGGCGCTGCTTTTCAGGAACACGTCGCCGGACGAGTTGCCCTTTACCGCAGGAGTCCCCGGGGTGTAGGCAAAGCCGGAGGGCGTCATCTCCGACGCCAGGAAGAAGGTCTGGTCCGCCTGGTCGGCACGCGAAACCTGCGTGAACGTCAAGCCGGCCACACTGGAATATGCGGAGAGAACCTGCTGAATTGCGCTCTTTTGCGCAACAGACCAGGCTTGGGCCGAGGCATTCGCATAGCCGTTTCCCGCTTCGTACGACGGGGGCGAGTCGCTGAAATGGTAGGTGAGGGAAACCGGACTGCCCAGGCTCGTCGCGTTGTTCCACCGCGGAGTGGTGTCGATGTTGCCCGTGTAGAGCAGCGACTTCACCGCGTCGTACGGCACCACCAAGGGGGTGACGGAGGAGATGTCGGTCATGCTTTCCGATCCTTTGTTTTTCTTCGTCGGCGCTGTGGGGTCAGCGTAAGCGCCTTCGCAGCCGCGCCAGCCTGACTGTCCGCAGCTGGTCACGGGTCGCTCTGACCTGTGTCATGTGCAGCTCCATTCGCGGTAGGGGTAAACACTGCGATTGCGGCGCCGCATCCGCGTCAGGCACGGATCGGTAGCGCTTGCCGGAAGGTCGGTAAATTCATATAGGAATAGAGTACACTCCCTTTCCTATATGAATACGACGCTGCGCATTCCCCTGAACGCCTCCCCGGAGCAGCACCAGCGCCTGGTGCAGCTGCAGGCGGCGTTTGCGCAGGTGTGCAACGCGCTGGCGCCCATCGTGCAGCAGAACCGGATGTGGCACCGGGTGACGCTGCATCACATGGCGTACAAGACCCTGCGCGAGCAGTTCCCGCAAATCGGCTCGCAGATGGTCTGCAACGCCATCTACTCGGTCTCGCGCACCGCGCGCCTGCTGTTCCAGGACCCGGCCAGCCCCTTCCACCTGGACCGCCTGCAGGGCCGCCCGCTGCCGCTGCTGAACTTCACCGACCACTGCCCGGTCTACTTCGACCGCCACACGCTCAGCGTGAAGGACGGATCGCTGTCGCTCTACACCCTGGACGGCCGGATGCGGTTCCTGCTTTCCCTGTCGCCGCAGGACGAGAAGAACTTCCGCGAGAAGAAGCTGCGCGAGATCGTCCTCTCGCGCAAGGCCGACAGCGCATTCCAGCTGATGTTCCTGTTCGGCGAGGCGCCCGACGAGGCCGCCAAACCCGAGGCGCTTGCCTTGCGCCAGCAGGGCATCCTTCCCGAATACGTGAAAGTGCAGACCGCCGCATGAACCCCCCTTTCCCCAAACCGACGCCAGAACTCAAGGACGCGCTGCTGGAGCTGCGGCCCCATTTCAAGCGCGCCTTCTGGTTCAGCATCGTCGGCAGCCTGCTGGTGCTGGCGCCCACCGGCTTCATGCTGGAGGTCTACGACCGCGTGGTCAACAGCCGCAGCCACGTCACGCTGGCGATGCTGCTGGTGCTGGTGCTGGGCGCCTACGTGGTGATGGAAGTACTGGAATGGTCGCGCGCGCAGATCCTGCACGCCGCCGGCGTGGAGCTCGACCGGCGCCTGGGCGACCGCGTGTTCGGCGCCATGTTCGCCGCCAACCTGCGGCGCCTGCCCGGCGGCACGACGCAGCCGATGAGCGATTTCCGCGTGCTGCGCGAGTTCCTCGGCTCGCAGGCCGTGCTGGCCGCGATGGAGGCGCCGGTGGCGCTGGTCTTCATGGTGCTGATCTTCGCCATCAGCCCGGTCCTGGGCTGGGTGGCGGTGGCCGGCGCGATCGTGCAGACCTTCGTGGGCTGGCTGAACGAACGGGCCACGCAGCCGCCGCTGGTGGAGGCCAATCGCAGCGCGTTCGGCGCGCAGCAATACGCGGACGGCACCTTGCGCAACGCCCAGGTGATCGAGGCCATGGGCATGCAGCGCGACATCCACAGCCGCTGGGCGGCCAAGCAGCGCGAATTCCTGGGGCTGCAGGCGATCGCTTCCGAGCGCGCCGGCGGCTTCCAGGCGCTGACCAAGTTCCTGCAGACGACCATGGGCTCGCTCCTGCTCGGTCTTGGCGCGTGGCTGCTGCTGTACGGCGAACTGCGCGGCGGCGCCGGCATGATGATCATCGCCTCCATCCTGGGTGGGCGCATGCTGGCGCCCCTGGTGCAGCTCGTGACCCAGTGGCGCAGCGTCATCACGGTTCGCGACTCGTGGAGCCGCCTCAGCCAGTTGCTGACGGCGGTGCCCGCCCCGCCCAAGGTCATGCCGCTGCCCGCGCCACGTGGCGTGGTGCAGGTGGAACAGGTCCTGGCCGCGGCGCCGGGCAACCAGGTGCCGATCCTCAAGGGCGTGGCCTTCGCGCTCAATCCGGGAGAGGTCGTGGCCGTGATCGGCCCTTCGGCCTCCGGCAAGACGACCTTGGCGCGCCTGCTGGTCGGGTTGTGGCCGTCGGCCGGCGGCAAGGTGCGCCTGGACGGCGTGGACGTCTTTGCCTGGGACAAGTCGGAGCTCGGCCCGCATGTCGGGTACCTGCCGCAGGACGTGGAACTGTTCGACGGCACCATCGCCGAGAACATCGCGCGCTTCGGTGACGTGGAACCTGCCAAGGTCGAAGCGGCGGCCCGGGCCGTGGGGCTGCACGAGGTGATCATGGCGCTTCCCCAGGGCTACGACAGTCCCGTCGGACGCGAGGGCGCCATCCTGTCCGGAGGACAGCGGCAGCGCGTCGGGCTGGCCCGCGCCTTGTACGGAAACCCGGTATTCGTCGTGCTCGACGAGCCCAACTCCAGCCTCGACGAGGCCGGCGAGGCGGCCCTGGCCGCCGCCATCGTGCAGATGAAGGCGCGCGGCACGAGCTTCGTGGTCATGACCCATCGCACCAGCATCCTGCCGGTGGTCGACAAGATGCTGGTGCTGCGCGACGGCCAGGTGCAGGCGTTCGGCCCGCGCGACGACGTGCTGGCCGCCTTGAACAAGGCCATCCAGGCGGCGCAGGCGCAGCAGCGCCCGCCGGCGGCGGGGCAGCAGGTGGTCGCGGCCACGTGAACCAGCGGATCCAGATCACCATGACCAAACCCTCCTTCTTCGGCCGCAGCGAACTCGCGGCGGCGCTGTGGGCCTTCCGCCGCGAATTCCTCGTCGTCGGCCTGTTCAGCATGGTCGCGAATCTGATGATGCTGGCGCCGACCATCTACATGCTGCAGGTCTTCGACCGCGTGATGGTCAGCCAGAGCGAGCTGACGCTGCTGGCCGTCTCGCTGATCACGCTGTTCCTGTTCGGCGTGATGGCCTTTTCGGAGTGGATGCGCTCGCGCGTGCTGGTGCGCGCCGGCGTGCGCTTCGACGACCACGTCAGCTCGCGCGTGTTCAACGCCAGTTTCGACTCCTATCTCAGCGAGGCGCGCGCCAGCCCGTCGCGGGCCTTCACGGACCTGATCACGCTGCGCCAGTTCATCACCGGGCAGGGCATCTTCGCGCTGTTCGACGTGCCGTGGGCGCCGATCTACATCGCCGTCACCTTCTTCCTGCACCCGATGCTGGGCTGGCTGGCGGTCCTGTTCGCCCTCGTGCAGGGCGCGCTGGCGTGGTTCGGCCATCGCCGGACCGTGGCGCCCGCCGAATCGGCCGCTCGCGCGGCGACGGACGTGCACGCCTATCTCCAGAGCAAGCTGCGCAACGCCGAGGTGATCGAGTCCATGGGCATGCTCGGCAACCTGCGCCGCCGCTGGCGCCGCTGGAACAATGCCGCCCTGGCCCAGAACGGCCTGGCGCATGACGTCAGCAGCCGGGTGGCGGCCTGGAGCAAGTTCGTGCGCTACACGCAGCAGTCGCTGTCGCTGGCCGCCGGCGGGCTGCTGGTGATCGACGGCCAGTTGACGGCCGGCGCGATGATCGCGGCCAACCTGTTGATGGCGCGCGCCCTGGCGCCGATCGACCAGCTGGTCATGGTGTGGCGCAGCTTCATCACGACGCGCGCGGCCTTCCACCGGCTCGAGGAACTGCTGGCCGCGTATCCCGAGCGCGACCCGAACCTCAGGCGGGTGCCGCCGCAGGGGGCGGTCGCCCTGCGCGAGGTGTTCGCTGTGGCGCCGGGGCGCGAGGCGCCGATCCTCAAAGGCATCACGTTCTCGGTCGATCCGGGCACGGCCACGGTCGTCCTGGGTCCTTCCGGCTCGGGCAAGTCCACGCTGGCGCGGGTCATGATGGGCATCTGGCCCGACGTCTCGGGCGAGGTGCTGCTGGACGGCATGCCGCTCGCCGGCTGGAACCGCATCGAGCTCGGACCGCACGTGGGTTACCTGCCGCAGGACATCGAGCTGTTCGAGGGCACCATCGGCGAGAACATCGCGCGCTTCGGCGAGCTCGATTCGGCCAAGGTGATCGAGGCCGCGAAGTGCGCCGGGCTGCACGAGATGATCCTGCGTTTTCCCAAGGGCTACGACACGCCCATCGGCGAAGCGGGCAACCTGCTCTCGGGTGGCCAGCGCCAGCGCATCGGGCTGGCCCGTGCCGTGTACGGCGATCCGGCCCTGCTCGTGCTCGACGAGCCCAACTCCAACCTGGACGACGCCGGCGAAGCCGCGCTCGTGCGGACCGTGCAGCAGCTCAAGGCGCGCGGCAAGACGGTGTTCCTGATCACCCACCGGCCCGGCGTGGTGGCCGTGGCCGACCGGATCATGGTGCTGCAGGACGGACAGTTGCGGCTCGACGGTCCCCGCGACGCCGTGCTGGCCACCCTGCGAGCCGCCGCCAGGCCGCCCGCCGCGCCCGCGGTCGGCGCGGCGCAACCGGCCTGATGGCGGCAGAGACCCCGAAACAATTCAACGAACGATTGACGCGATGAACAAATCCGAACTCCTGGAGCGTCCTTCTGCCTCCAGACCATTGACCGTCGTGCCGCCGTCCGAGCTGGCGCCGCAGCAGGATGTCACGGCCGTGGCCGATGCAAGCCGCCCATCCCGCATCGGCATCTGGGCCCTGCTGATCGGGCTGGGTGGCTTCCTGGTCTGGGCCGCGTTCGCGCCACTCGACGAAGGCGTGCCCAGCCAGGGCCTCGTGGCCATCGACACCAAGCGCAAGGCCGTGCAGCACCTGACCGGCGGCATCGTCAGGGAGGTGCTGGTGCGCGAGGGCGAGCAGGTCAAGGAAGGACAGTTGCTGATCAAGCTGGACGAAGCCGCGACCCGAGCCAACTACGAAGCGATCCGCCAGCGCTACCTGGGCCTGCGCGCCATGCAGGGGCGGCTGGTTGCCGAGCAGACCGGCGCTACCACGATCGCGTTCCATCCGGACCTGAAGAGCGCTGCCGGCGACCCGTTGATCCGCAGCCAGATGCTGACGCAGGAGCAGCTGTTCCGCTCGCGCAAGGCCGCGCTGCAGGCGGACCTGCAGTCGCTGCGCGAGAGCATCGAGGGGCAGGAGGGCCTGCTGACCGCCTACCAGGGCATGCTGTCGAACCGGCGCCTGCAGGTCGGCCTGCTGCAGGACGAGTTGAAGCAGACGCGGGACCTGGTGAAGGAGGGCTACGCGCCGCGCAACCGCCAGCTGGAGCTGGAACGGATGGTGTCCGAGGCGAACGGCTCGATCGCCGAACTCCTGGGCAACATCACGCGCGGCCAGCGGTCCATCGGCGAGCTGCGGCAGAAGATGATCGGGCGCCAGCAGGAATACCGCAAGGAGGTCGAGACCCAGCTGGCCGACGTCACCCGCGAAGTGCAGTCCGACGAAGGCAAGTTCCGGGCGCTCGCCGACGAGCTCACCCGGGTCGAGATCAAGTCGCCGGCCGCCGGGCAGGTGGTGGGCCTCACCGTGCAGACGGTCGGTGGCGTGATCCAGAGCGGCCAGAAACTGATGGACATCGTTCCCGAGAACGAGCTGCTGCTGGTCGAAACGAAGGTGGCCCCGAACCTGATCGACAAGGTGCACGCGGGGCTGCCGGTGGACATCCGCTTCAACTCGTTCGCGAATGCTCCGCAACTCGTCGTGGACGGCAAGGTGGTGTCCGTGTCCGGCGATCTGCTCACGGAGCAGCAGACCGGCGTGCAGTACTTCCTGTCCCGTGTCTCGGTCACCCCCGAGGGCTACAAGAAGCTCGGCAAGCGCCAGCTGCAGCCCGGGATGCCGGTGGAAGTGGTGTTCAAGACCGGTGAGCGCACGTTGCTGACCTACCTGCTGCATCCGCTGACCAAGCGGATGGCCGCTTCGATGAAGGAGGAGTGAACGCGATGCCGACGATGATCTCGCACCGCCAGCCGGCTGTTCGCCGGCCGCTCGCCGCCGTGGCGCTCGCAATCGCCGCGGCCGCGGCACCGCTGCCGGCCGCCGCGCAAGATGCCGCCGGCACCGGTTCCACGCCGCGGGGGGCCACGGCGCCGCTGTCGCTGAACCTGGCGCAGGCGTACCGCGCCGCGCTGGAGCAGGACGCCGTCATCGGCGCCGCCGAAGCCGCCGCGGCGGCGCGCCGCGAACGCCTGCCCCAGGCGCGCGCGCAGCTGCTGCCGAACGTCTCCGCGAATGCTTCGCGCTTTCGCAACGACCTCGAGAGCGTGCAGCCCGGACTGGCGGGACAGCCGGTCCGGTCCGAGCAGCAGTACACCAGCAGCAGCCGCGCACTCACGATCCGCCAGCCCTTGTACCGGCCGTTCAATTTCGCCGACTACCAGCAGGCGAAGGCGCAGGTCGAGGACGCCAACGCCACCCTCGACAAGGAGCTGCAGAACGTCGCGGTGCGCGTGTCGGGTGCCTACCTCGAGGGCCTGCTGGCGCAGGACCAGCTGGCACTGGTCCTGGCGCAGAAGGAGGCGTACACGACCCAGCTCGATGCGGCGCGCAAGCGCTTCGCCGCGGGCGCCGGCGTGCGCACCGACATCGACGAGGCGCAGGCACGGGTGGACATGACGGTCGCGCAGGAGCTCGAGGCGCGGCAGAACCTGGACTACACGAAACGCCAGTTGCAGGTGATGGTCAACGCGCCGATCGCCAGGCTGGCGCCGGTGGATCCCGACAAGCTGCGGGCCACCGCGCCCGACCCCGGCGCGCTGCTCCGGTGGACCGACCGGGCCGAGCAGGCCAGCCCCGAACTGCGCGCGCTGCGGGCGCAGCTGGAAGCCGCCCGCTTCGAGATCGAGAAGGCGCAGGCGGGCCACAAGCCCACACTGGATGCGATCGCGCAGTGGTCGATCAGCGACAGCGACAACGTGACGCGAGTCAATTCCCGCTACGACAACAAGTCGATCGGCATCCAGCTGAACGTGCCCCTGTATGCGGGCGGCTACGTCAATTCGCAGGTGCGGCAGGCGGTCGCCGAGCAGGAACGGGTCGGGCTGGCGCTGGAGGCCACGCGCCGCGACTTGGCGCTGCGCGTCGAGAAGGAATACCGCGGCCTGACCGAAGGCGCCTTGCGAATCCGCGCGCTCGAGCAGGCCGTGCGCTCGGCCGAGACCATGGTGCATTCCAATCGCCGCTCGTTCGAGGCCGGCAGCCGCACGCTGGTGGACGTGCTGAACGCGGAGGAACAGCGGGTCACCGCCTTGCGCGACCTTGCGAATGCGCGCTACTTGTACATGATCTCGCGCATCCGGCTGCGCGCCCTCGCCGGCGAGGCCGACGAGCAGGCGGTGCAGGAAATCAACGCCTGGCTGCAACCCTGAGCGGGAGCGCCGCGGCGTGTGCGCCGCGCCAGCGCGCCGCCGCTTTCAGACGTAGATGAGCCCCGTCTGGGCCAGGCCCACCAGGTCGATCTGGGCCGCGTTCTCGGCCGTTTCGGCGGCCATGACGCCCAGGCTCGCCTGGGTGAAGGTCCCGCCATACAGCTGCGCCAGGTAAGGTGCAGCCTGATCCGCCGTCGGCGCCGCTCCGGCGATGTTCGTGTACAGCAGGTCGACCACCTGCTCGTGGGTGCGTCCGGCGCCGAGGCGCAAGTCGAGCGCGAGCGTGAGCAGGTCGGCGTAGCTCATTCCGGCGTCCACCTTGGCCAGCGCGAGACCCGCAGAGCCCGGGTCGGCGCGGATGACAGGCGCATCGAACACGGCACCGAGGATTTTCGCCGCGAGACCGGCGTTGCCGCCGACGTCCAGCGCCAGCTTGCTGTCGGCAAAGGCGAGCCGCTCGACGTTCGACAAGGTGTCGCTCGCGCCGTTGCCCGTCACCTGCAGGCCGCCGCCCGTGGCCGCGCCCTGGTACCCGGCCCGGTTGCCGGTGTACTGCACGAGGTCGATCCCCGCGCCGCCATCGGCCACGTTGGAGCCCAGGCCCAGCACGAACACGTTGTTCGCGTGGTTGCCGGTGACGATGTCGCCATGCGCCGTGCCGACGAATTTCTCGACCACGGTGCTGAAGTCGATGGAGACGTTCTGCACGGCCTTCTGCCCGTTGGCCCTGACGCCGATCGAGCTGAAGGTGCCCGGCCGCATGTCGACGACGCGGTTGCCGGCCGAGCTCACGCCGGAGATGTCGATGGTGTCGAAGCCGGAGCCGTCGTCGACGATCTTCAGCACCCGGCCGGTCGCATCGGTGTAGCTGTAGACCGTGTCGCCGGCGTTGTAGTTGCGGCTGCCGTAGAGCGTCTTGAGCGCCAGCAGGTCGTACATGCCGAACCAGTCGCGCTGCTGGCCGCCCGCGGGCGCCGTGTACGACATCACGGTGTAGGTCTCGTTGTCCTCGGCCGTGCCCAGGTAGTTGCCGGGCAGCCCGGAACCGCCCGACCCGGCGTTGTAGTCGCCCGGATGCTTCAGTCCCAGCGCATGGCCGATCTCGTGCAGCAGCGTGCCGTAGCCCTCGCTGCCGGGCGCCAGGCTGGAGAGGTTCTGCGGCGTCCACAGGTCGAGCCACACGTCGCCCGAGCGGTCATCGGGCGTGCTGAACGGCAGCCACGAGTAGCCCGTTGACGTCTCCTGGTAGTTGTTGCCGAAGCGGATCTGGCCGTAGCTGAAGGTGCCGTCCCCGACCTCGACCATGTCCAGGCCGAACTCCTGCGAGAGCTGCCCCATGATCTGCCGCACGGCTGCTTTCTGCTCCGCGTTGAAGGGCTCGAAGCCACTGTCGCCGCTGCTGGCATCGACGTTGCCGCCGTAACTCGGCGCGGCGGCGGCGAAGCTGTAGGTGACCTGCACCGGGCTGCCCAGCGCACGACCGGCATTCCACTGGTAGCCGAGGGCACCCAGCCCGGTCTGGTTGGGATAGCCTTCCAGCAGCGCGTCGATGCGGTAGTCGCCGGTGTAGGGGAAGCTGTGCTGATACGTGCTGTAGCTTGCGTAAGCGTATGCGTCGCCGGCGTGCAGTCTGGAATGGTCGGAAAGGCGCGCTCCCTCGAGGGAAGCGCCCTCGGACACGAACAAGGTCATGGATCAGTCGAAGAATTCGGCGCCGCTCCAGGAGGGGGCGGCCGCGTCCTTCGCTGAGAGTGCCGGTGCCTGGCGGAGTTCCCCCAGCGGCCACTCGATGCCCACGTGGGCATCGTTCCAGGCGAGCGCCCGCTCGAACTGCGGCGCGTAGTAGTCCGTCGTCTTGTAGAGAAAGTCGGCGCTGTCGGAGAGCACGACGAAGCCGTGCGCGAATCCGGGCGGCACCCACAGCTGGCGGTGGTTGGCCGCGCTCAGCTCGACGCCGACCCATTGGCCCAGCCGTGGCGAGGACCGGCGCATGTCGACGGCCACGTCGAACACGCGGCCGCTCACGACCCGCACCAGCTTGCCCTGCGGCTGGCGGATCTGGTAATGCAGGCCGCGCAGGACGCCGTGCGCCGAGCGCGAATGGTTGTCCTGCACGAAATCCAGCGCCACGCCGGTGGCCTCGCGGAACGCGGCCTGGTTGAAGCTCTCGAGGAAGAATCCGCGCTCGTCGCCGAACACCTTCGGTTCGACGACCAGGACTTCCGGCAGGCGGGTCGCGGTGACGGCGAGGCTCACACCGTTCCCTGCGCGATCGCCTGCAGGTAGCGCCCGTAGCTGCTCTTGGTCAGGGGCTCGGCCAGGGCGAGCAACTGGTGGTCGGAGATCCAGCCGTAGCGCCACGCGATCTCCTCCGGGCACGCCACCTTCAGGCCCTGGCGCTGTTCGAGCGTGTGGATGAACTGGGTGGCTTCGAGCATGCTCTCGTGGGTGCCGGTGTCGAGCCACGCGAAGCCGCGGCCCATGGTCTGCACGTTGAGGTGGCCGCGCTCCAGGTACACCTGGTTCACGGTCGTGATCTCGAGCTCGCCGCGCCCCGAAGGCCGCACGCTCGCCGCAATCTCGCAGACCTGCGGGTCGTAGAAGTACAGGCCGGTCACGGCGAAATGGCTCTGCGGGTTGCGCGGCTTTTCCTGCACCGACAGCGCGCGGCCCTGGTCGTCGAACGAGACCACCCCGTAGCGCTCCGGGTCCTTCACGTGGTAGGCAAAGATGGTCGCGCCGGAAGGCTGCGCGTCCGCCTCGCGCAGCATCCGCACCAGGTCATGGCCGTAGAAGATGTTGTCGCCCAGCACCAGCGCGCTCGGCCGGTCGCCGATGAACTGGCGCCCGATGACGAAGGCCTGCGCCACGCCGTCGGGCCGCTCCTGCACCGCGTAGCTGATGCTCATGCCCCAGGCGCTGCCGTCGCCCAGCAGCTGCTGGAAGCGCGGCGTGTCCTGCGGCGTGCTGATCACCAGCACCTCGCGGATGCCCGCCAGCATCAGCGTCGCCAGCGGGTAATAGATCATCGGCTTGTCGTAGATCGGCAACAGCTGCTTGGACATCGCCAGCGTGGCCGGGTGCAGCCGGGTACCGGCGCCGCCGGCCAGGATGATGCCCCGGCGGGGCGTTTGCTTGACTGGCAATGGACTCATGGGGAAATCAACCTGACAAATTGAAAGAAGCCAGTTCCGCGACCACCGCGCGCACGCCGTCCTGCCAGGGCGGCAGGACCAGGCCGAAGCTCGATTGCAGCTTGTGCGTGTCGAGCCGCGAGTTCGCGGGGCGGGCGGCGGCGACCGGGTACTCCCCCGATGGTATGGCGCGGATGTTTCCAACTTGTATCCTGGCCGGCATGCCGCATTGCGCGGCGTGCTCGAGCGCCAGGCTCGCGTACGCGTGCCAGTTGGTCTCCCCGGCGGCGGCCACGTGATAGATCCCGGCCAGCTCCGGCCGCAGCCGCGCGACCACATGCGCCGTCACGTCGGCGATGAGCGCTGCCCGGGTCGGCGCGCCCCACTGGTCGCACACGATGCTCAGGCTGTCCCGTTGCGCCGCGGCGCGCAGGATGGACTTGAGGAAATTCTGGCCCCAGGTGTCGAAGACCCAGCAGGTGCGCAGGATGACGTGCCGCTCGTGGCGCGCGACGGCCTGCTCGCCGGCGAGCTTGCTGGCCCCGTAGACGTTGATCGGCGCTGTCGCGTCCGACTCGCGCCACGGCCGCTGGCCGGTGCCGTCGTACACGTAGTCGGTGGAGTAGTGCACCAGCCAGGCGCCGAGCCGGGCCGCTTCGGCGGCGAGCACCTCGCAGGCGCCAGCGTTGACGGCGAAGGCCGCGTCGCGCTCGGTCTCGGCGCGATCCACCGCCGTGTACGCGGCGGCGTTGACGACGACGTCCGGCGCCACCGCGCGGATCGCCTGCGCCAGCGCCTCGGGCTGCGTGAGATCGCCGCACAACGGCGAGCTGCCGCGGTGCAAGGCGGTGACTTCGCCCAGGACCGACAGGCTGCGCCGCAGTTGCCAGCCTACCTGGCCGTTGGCGCCGAGCAGCAGGATCTTCATGCGGCGCGGGCGCGGCCCCCGTAGTTCTGCTCGACCCAGTGGCGGTAAGCGCCGCTGGTCACCGATTCGACCCAGTCCTGGTGGTCCAGATACCAGCGGATCGTCTGCCGCATGCCGTCCTCGAACGCGAGGGCAGGGGCCCAGCCGAGTTCGCCGGCGATCTTGCCGTCGTCGATGGCATAGCGCCGGTCATGCCCGGGCCGGTCCTTGACGTGGGTGATCAGCTCGGCGTACTTGCCGCCGCCCGCGCGCGGCACCAGCTCGTCGAGCGCATTGCAGATCGCGTGGACCACCTGCATGTTGGTGCGCTCGGACCGGCCGCCGATGTTGTAGGTCTCGCCCACGCGGCCGCGATCGAGCACCGCCCGCAGCCCGGCGCAGTGGTCGTCGACATGCAGCCAGTCGCGCACCTGCTGGCCGTCGCCGTACACCGGCAGCGGCAGGCCCTTCAAGGCGTTGTGGATCATCAGCGGGACGAGCTTTTCCGGGAACTGCCGCGGCCCGTAGTTGTTCGAGCAATTGGTCGTGACGACCGGCAGGCCGTAGGTATGGTGCCAGGCCCGCACGAAGTGGTCGGAGGCCGCCTTCGAGGCCGAGTACGGGCTGTTCGGTTCGTAAGCGTCTGTTTCGCGAAATGGCGGGTCCTGGGCCGACAGCGTCCCGTACACCTCGTCGGTCGACACATGCAGGAACCGGAAGCGCTGCGCTTCATCCCCGGTCAATGCCTGCCAGTACGCGTGCGCGGCCTGCAGCAGTTTCACGGTGCCGACGACATTGGTTTCGACGAAGGCCTGCGGGGCCGCGATCGAGCGGTCCACGTGGCTCTCGGCGGCGAAGTTCAGGATGGCCCGCGGCCGGTGCCGCGCGAGCAGTTCACTCACCAGCGGCAGGTCCCCGATGTCGCCGCGCACGAACAGGTAGCGGGGGTCCCCGGCCACGGGCGCGAGGTTGCCCGGGTGGCCGGCGTAGGTGAGCAGGTCGAGGTTGAGAATCGGCTCGTCCTGGCCCTGCAGCCACCGGAGCACAAAGGCCGAACCGATGAAGCCGCAGCCGCCGGTCACTAGAATCATGTGTTTTCCTGCTTTGTCCAGCCCTACTTGATCCCCCAGATTGTAAGTGCCCCCCCAGGGAGCCCACCCGCCCCAGGCCGCGGCATCACGGTCTCGGTGGTGAGCCATGGCCAGGGCGACATGGTGCAGCAACTCCTGCTGCGACTTGCCGATTCAGACCACAACGGCTGGATCGAGCGCGTCGTGGTGACCCACAACCTGCCCGCGCTGGCGCTCGAGGCGCCGCAGGTCGGCTGGTCGTTCGCCGTCTCGGAACTGTTCAACACCCAGCCCCAGGGATTCGGCGCCAACCACAATCGCGCCTTCGCCCACTGCAACTCCGAGTTCTTCTGTGTCCTGAATCCCGACATCGAGGTCGCCAGCGCCGAGCTGTGGCAGAACCTGGTGCAGGAGGCCAGTGTTCCCGGCACCGGGCTCGCCTACCCGCGCGTGCTCAATCCCGACGGCAGCGTGCAGGACAACGAGCGCGAGGCCGTGACGCCCGCGGCGCTGCTGCGCCGGCACCTGCTGAAGCGGGAGTCGGGGCGCGTCGACTGGATCAGCGCCGCGTTCTGGCTGGTGCCGACGGCGGTCTACCGGCGCCTGGGCGGCTTCGACGAGCGCTTCTTCATGTACTGCGAGGACGTCGACTTCTGCCTGCGGCTGCGCCTGCAGGGGTGGACCGTGAGGCGGGCCGACGCGACGGTGGTCCACGATGCCTCGCGCAGCAGCCGCCGGCAGTTGCGGCATTTCGCGTGGCATCTCAGGAGCCTCCTGCGGCTGTGGTCGGGCCCCGCGCTGTGGCGCTACCAGGCCGCCAGCAGCTGAGAGCTCCATGCTGTTCCTGTTGATCCTGTGCTTCGTGAGTGCGTTCGTCACCGCGGCACTGGTGGTCCGCTATGGCCGCGGCCATGCCCGCCGTTATGCGGCGGGCGTGCCGCAACGCTTTCACGTCGGCCATGTGCCTCGGCTGGGCGGCATCGCCATGCTCGTGGCGTGCAGCATCGGCTGGGGCTGGATGGCCGTCTCGCAGCGCCTGGGCATCCCGAACCAGATCCGCAGCGACGCCTGGTTCGCCGGGGCGCTGTGCGCCGTGTCCTTCCTGGGCGTCGCGGTGGGGACCGTCGAGGACCTCAGCCAGCGGCTGCCTGTGCGCTACCGGCTGCTGCTCACCGTCGCGGCCTCGGTCCTCGCCATCTGGATGCTGGGCCTGTCGGTATCGCGGCTGGGCCTGCCGTGGCTGGACGGCGCCTGGGCCGCCATGCCGTGGCTCGGGCTGTTGCTGGCGGCGCTGGCGATCACCGGCCTGCCGCATGCCTTCAACCTGATCGACGGCTACAACGGCCTCGCCGGCACGGTAGCCGTGGTCTGCTGCTTCGCGCTGGCGTACGTCGCCCTGCAGGTCGGCGACCGGCAACTCGCCGCCGCCGTCCTCGTGCTGGCGGGTGCCACGGCGGGCTTCCTGGTGTGGAACTACCCGCGCGGACTGATCTTCGCGGGCGACGGCGGCGCCTATCTGTGGGGCGTGGTCATCGCCATCGCGAGCATCCTGCTGGTGCAGCGGCACGCGCAGGTGTCGCCCTGGTTTCCGCTCCTGCTGCTGATCTATCCGGTGCTCGAGACGCTGTTCTCGATCTACCGCAAGGCTGCGCGCGGCCAGTCGCCGGGCGTCGCGGACGCCCTGCATTTCCACCAGCTGATCTACCGCCGCATCGTGCGCGAGGTGTTCGAGGACGACGAAGCCCGCCGCGTGCTGATGCGCAACAACCGCACCTCCCCGTACCTGTGGGGCTTCGCCGTGATGACGGTGTTGCCGGCCGTGCTGTTCTGGGACCGCACGCCGCTGCTAATGGCCTTCATCGTCGGGTCCGTCGTGGTCTACGTCCGGGCCTACGTCAGCATCGTGCGCTTCAAGGTGCCCCGCTGGCTGCGGCGCTGAAGCCGGGCCGGCGCGCCCCCGGCGCGATTGCGGCACAATTTCACGACCCGACCAGGGCCACGCCCGCAGCCCCCAGCCCCTAGCCTCCAGCCCCTAGCAATGACCGACATCTCGAACATCGCCCCGCGCGACAAGGCCGAAATCCTCGCCCAGGCGCTGCCGTACATCCGGCAGTTCCACGGCAAGACCATGGTGATCAAGTACGGCGGCAACGCCATGACCGATCCGGAGCTGCAGGCGGACTTCGCCGAGGACGTGGTCCTCCTCAAGCTGGTGGGCATGAACCCGGTGGTGGTGCATGGCGGCGGCCCCCAGATCGAGGCCGCCCTGGGCCGCCTGGGCAAGAAGGGCGAGTTCATCCAGGGCATGCGGGTGACCGATGCCGAGACCATGGAGGTCGTGGAGTGGGTGCTGGCCGGCGAGGTGCAGCAGGACATCGTGGGCCTGATCAACCAGGCCGGCGGCAAGGCGGTGGGGCTCACTGGCCGCGACGGCGGCCTGATCCGCGCCCAGAAGCTCAAGATGGTGGACAGCGCCGATCCGAACAAGCAGCACGACGTGGGCCAGGTCGGCGACATCGTGGCCATCGATCCTTCGGTGGTGAAGGCGCTGCAGGACGACCAGTTCATCCCGGTGATCTCGCCGATCGGTTTCGGCGCGGAGAACGAGAGCTACAACATCAATGCCGACGTGGTGGCGGGCAAGCTGGCGACGGTGCTGCAGGCGGAGAAGCTGGTGCTGCTCACGAACACGCCGGGCGTGCTGGACAAGACCGGCAAGCTGCTGACGGACCTGACGGCGCGCGAGATCGACGAGCTGTTCGCCGACGGCACGATCTCCGGCGGCATGCTGCCCAAGATCGCCGGCGCGCTCGACGCGGCCAAGAGCGGCGTCAATTCCGTCCACATCATCGACGGCCGGGTGCCGCACGCGATGCTGCTAGAGATCCTGACGGACCAGGCGTACGGGACGATGATCCGGTCGCACTGAATTCTTTTCTCCCTCCCCCGCTGGGGGAGGGCGGGGTGGGGGCAGCGCGCGAACCCCCACCCCAACCCTCCCCCAGAGGGGGAGGGAGTCGAAACACCTGAGAGGCACCTGCAATGCGTCTGCTGCTGGTCGAGGACGATGTGATGGTGGCCAGCGGCATCAAGCTGGGGCTGACCGACGCCGGCTACGCCGTCGACTGGGTGGGCAGTGGGGAACGCGCCGAGGAGGTGCTGGCGGCGGAGCCGTTCGACGCGGCGATCATCGACATCGGGCTGCCGAAGATGGACGGGCTGGAGCTCACGCGGCGGCTGCGCCGGCCCGAGATGCCCTGCCACGCGATGCCGGTGTTGATCCTCACGGCCCGCGACGCGCTGCAGGACCGGGTGCAGGGGCTCGACCTCGGCGCCGACGACTACATGATCAAGCCCTTCGAGCTGCCGGAGCTGCTGGCGCGGCTGCGTGCGCTGCTGCGCCGCTCGCAGGCGGCCAAGACGGCGGTGCTCGGCTTCGGCCCGATCGAACTCGACACCGCCACGCGCCGCGCCACCGGGCAGCGCGGCGGCCACGCCGTCAACATCGACCTCGGGCCGCGCGAGTGGACGGTGCTGGAGTACCTCCTGATCCACGCGCCCAAGCCGGCCAGCAAGGACAAGCTCCTGCAGGCCCTCACCGGCTGGGACAAGGAGATCACGCCCAACGCCGTCGAGGTCTACGTCTCGCGGCTGCGGGGCAAGCTGGAGCCGCACGGCGTGGCGCTGCGGTCGATCCGCGGCTTCGGCTACCGGCTGGAGCTGAGCGAAGCGCCGGCGGCGTGAAGAGCGAACCGGGCGCCCTCGCGTTGCCGGAGCACCCGGGCACGGGCGAGCCGGGGATCACGCTGGGCCTGCGGCGCCGGCTGCTGGTGATGCTGATCGTGCCGCTGCTGCTGCTGGCGGTGATCAATGCCTGGTACGAGTACCGGTCCGCGGACAACGTGGCGTTGCGGCAGGACCAGGGACTGCTGGCGCTGGTGCCGCTGATGGCCGATTCGATCGTCGCCGAAGGGCCGCCGCCGGTGCTGCTGCTGGCGCCGGCGGTGCAGCAGTTCCTGAAGGACGGCCCGGGGCACGCCGCCTACGCGATCTCCGATCCCGACGGCAAGGTGCTGCACGGCGAGCCGTGGCTCGCTGCCCTGCCGCCGACCACACGCGAGCCGGAATTCCGCACCGAGGAGCATGGCGGCGTGGCCTGGCGCATCGTGCGGCAGCGCCAGCACACCGTCCTCGGCGACGTGGTCGTCGCCCTGGCCGACGGCTCCGACCCGCGCCAGCAGTGGGCGCGCTCCGTGCTGTTCCGGGTGCTGCTGCCCAACGTGGTGCTGGTCATCGCCGCCGCCTTCGCGGTGCGCTGGGCGGTCGAGCGGGCGCTCAAGCCCTTGCTGGACCTGCGCGACGCGCTCGAGCGGCGCTCGCCGCGCGACCTCAGCTCGATCGACGAGACGGCGTCGCCCGACGAAGTGCGGCCGCTCGTGCAGTCGCTCAACCGCCTCTTCGGCCTGGTCGACGCGCAGGCGGAGAGCCAGCGCCGCTTCATCGCCGACGCGTCGCACCAGCTGCGCACGCCGCTGGCCGGCTTGCAGGCGCAGGTGGAGGCCTGGGCCCAGGCCGCCAACGCGCCCGGCCAGCCGGGCGGGACCCTGCAGCTGCCGGCGGAGGAGGTCAACAAGCTGCGCGGCGCGGCGCGGCGCACTTCGCAACTGGCCAACCAGCTGCTCGCGCTGTCGCGCGCCGACGCCCGCACGATGCAGGCCCAGCCGATGCAGCCGGTGGAGCTCAAGGCGCTGTGCGAGACCATGCTGGAAACGCACCTGGACGCCGCCGCGGCCAAGCGCATCGACCTCGGCCTCGACGCGCAGCCGGTCCAGGTGACCGGGCATGACTGGCTGCTGCGCGAGCTCCTGGGCAACCTGGTGGACAACGCCGTGAAGTACACGCCGGCCGGCGGTTCGGTCACGATCCGCTGCGGGCAGCGCGGCACGCAGGCGTTCGTGGAGGTGGAGGACGATGGTCCCGGCATCGCGCCCGAGGAGCGGCAGCGCGTGATGGAGCGGTTCTACCGGGTGCGTGGCACGCAGGGCGAGGGCAACGGGCTCGGCCTGGCGATCGCCGACGAGATTGCGCGCGTGCACCACGCGCAATTGCAACTGCAGCCGGGCGTGGGCGGGCGAGGCTTGAGGGTGGGCCTGTCGTTCCCCGGCCCGGAAAAACCCTGATCGGGCGTGTGCGAGAATCAACTCAACACATCTGTTGCACCCCATGGCCGACTCGCAGCTGAGCACCCCGGATCCGACTCTCGATGCGCCAGCCGCCCCGCCGGCGCGCAAGCGCCCCAAGCCCGGCGAACGCCGGGTGCAGATCCTGCAAGCGTTGGCCACGATGCTGGAACAGCCCGGTGCCGAGCGCATCACGACGGCGGCGCTCGCCGCGCGCCTGGATGTCAGCGAAGCGGCCTTGTACCGCCATTTCGCGAGCAAGGCCCAGATGTTCGAGGGGCTGATCGAGTTCATCGAGCAAAGCGTTTTCACGCTGGTCAACCAGATCGGCGAGCGCGAGCCCGCCGGCGGCGCCCAGGCCGGCAAGGTGGTCGCGATGCTGATGCACTTCGCCGAGAAGAATCCCGGCATGACCCGCGTGATGGTCGGCGACGCGCTGGTGTTCGAGAATGACCGCCTGCAGCAGCGCATGAACCAGTTCTTCGACAAGATCGAATCGACGCTGAAGCAGAGCCTGCGCAGCGGCGTCGACGGCGACGGCTCGGCCACGCCGGGGCTCGATGCGCAGGTGCGCGCCTCGATGCTCACCGCCTTCGCCGTGGGCCGCCTGCAGCGCTTTGCCCGGTCCGGCTTCAAGCGGCTGCCTTCCGAGCACCTGGAAGCCAGCCTGGGCTTCATGCTCTGAGCGCCTGATGGTCGTGCCCGCGCGAGGCGGGCCGCAGCGTTTCCCCCCCGATGCTCAGAATCCGTGTCGCGGACGCCGACGTCGTCCTGCATCCGAGCGGCGCCGCGTTCCTGCCGGCGCACCAGACGCTGCTGGTGGCCGACGCGCACTTCGGCAAGGCGGTGAGCTTTCGCCGGCTTGGGGTTCCGGTGCCGGCGGGCACCACGACCGAGACCTTGCGGACCCTGTCCGCGGCGCTGGCCGACACGGGCGCGACGCGGCTCGTGTTCCTGGGCGACTTCCTGCATTCGGCGCGATCGCATGCGGCCGGCACGCTGGATGCATTGCGCCGCTGGCGGGCGGAACACCGCGGCCTGCCCGTCACGCTGGTGCGCGGCAATCACGACGACCGGGCAGGCGATCCGCCGGGGGACCTGGGCCTCGAAGTGGTCGACGAGCCGCTGGCGCTGGGCCCGTTCGCGCTCTGCCACCACCCCAGGCCGATGCCGCAGCGCTATGTGCTGGCCGGCCACTGGCATCCGTGCATCAGCGTGGCGGGCCGTGCGTTCGAGCGACTGCGGCTGCCGTGCTTCTGGTTCGGCGACGACAGCGGCGTGCTGCCGCAAAACGCCGTCGGCGTGCTGCCGGCGTTCGGCAGCTTCACCGGCATGCACCGGATCGAGCCGCGGGCGGGGGACCGCATCTTCCCGATCGCGGACGACGTCGTGCGGGCAATCCCCGCCCTGCCGATCGCGTGAGGGTGCCGCGTTACCGATATACCTTCGTCGCGACCGCGTTCCTGCGGATGAAATCCCAGTCGTAGGTGACGCCCAGGCCGGGTCCTGACGGCACTTCGACGCAGCCGTCGGGGCCGCAGCAATCCAGCTGGTCGGTGTAGCCGCACAGGTACACCGGCGCCACCATGTTGGGGCAGTCGGGGCCGACGAGTGCGAGCTCGTAGAAGTTCGAGTTGCGCATCGCGGACATCAGATGGCGGTGGGCCGGCCCGCACGCATGCACCTCGACGTCCAGCCCGAAGGCCTCGCCCAGGTGCGCGATGCGCAAGCCGCCCGTGATGCCATGATCGTATTCCGGGTCGACGCGCAGGAAGTCCGTGCCCCCCGCGACCAGAAAATCCGCCTTTGGCTCGATGCCGCGCACGTACTCGGTGATCAGCAGCGGCGTGCGGATCATTTCACGCAGCTTCTTGTGCATGAAGGCCGACTTGCCGTTGTCGCGCATCGGGTCCTCGTACCAGAAGTAATTGCCCTCGTCGCAGGCGCGGCCGACGTACAGCGCATCGGAGAACTTGCGCAGCTGGTTGGCTGGATCCAGCATGAGCGTCATGCGGTCGCCCACTTCCTTCGCGACGTGCAGCACGTTCTGCGCCTCCCGCCTGGCGTCGCCGTCGTTCCAGCCGTGGATCTTGAAAGACCGGAAACCGCGCTCGTAGCACTGCCTGGCGAAGTCGGCATAGGCTTCCTTGCAATGCAGGCCCCCCTCGTCATCGCCGAGGTAGGTCGACGCATAGACCGGCAGGCGCTTGCGGTAGCCGCCGATCATCTCCGAGATCGACGCCTGGTACTTCTTGCCCGCCAGGTCCCACAAGGCGATGTCGAGCGGCCCGTGCCCCATCCCCGACCATTGGCGGATTTCGCGCTTGAGATCGTCGTAGATCTCCTCGCGCGCCAGCGCGTCGCGGCCGATCAGGAACGGCACCAGCATGTCCAACTCGCCCCGGGTGGCCGGGCTTGCGACCCAGTTGGTCACATACTCGCCGCGCAAGCCGTCATCGGTCGTGATCGCGATCGCGTTCTTGACGACGCGGATGGCGGAGTCGCGCTTGAAGGTGACCAGTTGGCCGACGCCGACCCGCGCCTTGTTGGCGGACTCGAACTCGAAATCGACGATCTCGATGGACTGGATGGTGCTCATGGCGGTCGGTAAAAGATGGCGTTGCGAATGGCGGTGCGGAGCGCGTGCTTCAGGGCCCCAGCACGCTGGGCAGCCAGAGACTCAGGCCGGGCAGGTAGGTGATCAGTGCCAGGGCGGCAACCAGCCCCAAGAGGAACGGCCAGAGCTCGCGCACCAGCGCACTCAACGAGACCTTGGCGATCGTCATCGACACGAACAGCAGCACGCCGACAGGGGGCGTCAGCTGCCCGAGCACGAGGTTCACCAGCAGGATGACTCCGAAGTGCACCAGATCGATTCCCGCCGCGGAAAGAAGCGGGATGAGGATGGGCACCAGGATCACCATGATGGCGATGGTCTCGACGAACATGCCGGCGACGAGCAGCGCCAGATTGAGGATCAACAGCACCGCCCAGGGCTGGGTAGTGATGGCGGTGATCGCCTGGACCACCAGCTGCGGGGCCTGCTCGACGCCGAGGATCCAGCTGAACGGAGCGGCCGCGCCGGCGATGATCAGGATGACGCCGGTCTCGCGTGCCGTGTTGCGCAGGATTGCCGGAATCTGGCGCCAGCTCAGCGTGCGGTAGACGAAGAACCCGACCAGCAGCGAGTAGAGCACCGCCACCCCGGCGATCTCGGTGGCCGTCACCGCGCCAAGCCGGAAACCGATGATGATGATCACCGGCATCAGCAGCGCCCAGCTCGCATCGAGGAATGCCTTCCAGAGCACCGCCAGGGAAAATGCGCCGGAGGTCGGATACCTGCGGATACGTGCGATGACTGCGATGACGACGGACAGGGCGAAGGCCATCAGCAGGCCCGGCACCACGCCGGCGATGAACAGCTTGCCCAGCGAGACGTTGGCCTGCCAGGCGTAGATCACCATCAGGATCGACGGTGGAATGATGGGCCCCAGCGTGCCGCCGCAGCAGGCAAGTGCCGCCCCGAAGGCGCGGCTGTAGCCGGCCTGCTCCAATTGCGGCACCAGCACCCGCGTGGTTGCCGCGGTGTCGGCCACCGAAGACCCGGAGATCCCGGCCAGGAAGACGTTTCCGACCACGGCCGTCTGCGCGAGGCCGCCGCGGATATGGCCGACGATGGCCCGGGTGAAGGCAAACAGGCGCGTGCTGATGCCCGTTTCGTTCATCAGGCTGCCGGCCAGGGTGAACAGTGGCACCGCGAGCAGCGGGAACGACTGCAATCCGGCGAGGATGCGCTGCGCCACGATCGTGAGCGGGATGTCGTCCATCCAGATCACGCTGCCGGCGGCGGCGACCATCGCGATCGCAATGGGCGTGCCCAAAATCAGCAGCACGCCGAAGAGCGAGAGGAGGACGGCCATCAGTGACCGCCTTCACTTGGATTGGCGGGACCGGTCGTCCACAGCGCCTGCCCGGCGCCGTCGTTTATCGCGTGCCCCAGCACGTGAACGATGGCGAACAGGGCGCTCGCCGGAACGGCACTGGCCGCCCAGGCGGCGGAGATCCGCAACATGGGCGTCTGGTTGTCGAGCATCGAATAAGTCTGCTCCGCTCCGAACCACGCGAGGCCCAGCAAGGTGACCAGCGTGACCGTCACGGCCAGCACCCCCACTGCCGAACGCCCGCCGGCCGGAAGGACCAGCAGCAGCGCGTCGATGCGAAGGTGCATGCGATAGGCGAAGCCGCTGGAGAAGCCGATGAACAGCATCCAGGTGAAGGTGGTGACGATGAATTCCTCGGTCCAGGTCAGGGGATCGTTGAGGAAGTACCTGAAGAAGACCGCCGCAACCACGAGAATGGCGATGAGGCCGCTGGACAGGGCGAGAAACGCGTTCTCGGCCGTGGCCAGCATCTCGTCACCGCGCCTGAGCAGCGTCCGGTTCATCACCGCTTACTTTCCGCGGACCTTGGCGATCGCGTCCTTCATCCGCTTGTAGTGGTCGTTGCCCCAGCGGGTGGCGAGATTGGCATACGCGGGTTCCACCTTCGCCTGGAACGCGGCGCGGTCCGGGTCGTCGATGATCCTGGTCTTGCCGCTCTTGCGGATTTCCTCCAGCATCGACTTCTCGCGGCCCTGCTGCAGTTCGGTGTTCTTCGCCGAGACCTTCGCGGCCTCCTCGATCAGCACCTTTCGGTTCTCCGGCGACAGCTTGGCGAACGATGCCTTGTTGATCACGATGGTGTTGTTCTGCAGCATGTGCCGCGACATCGTCAGTACGCCCTGAACCTCGTAGAACTTGCGCGAGTAGATCGTCGGGATCGGGTTTTCCTGGCCATCCACCGTCTTTTGCTGCAGCGCCGTGTACACCTCGCCGAACGGGATCGGCGTCGGAGCGGCACCGAAGGCCTTGACCATCTCCACCCAGATCGGGCTTTCCGGCACGCGGACCTTCAGGTTGGCCATGTCCTCGGGCTTGCGCACTTCCTTGTTGGTGAAGGTGAAGTTGCGCCAGCCCCAGTACAGGATCTTGCTGACCGGAACGATGTTGTGCTTGTCTGTCAGCTCGGCCCAGATGGGATCGAACGTCGGGCCGCGCAGCACGGTTTCGGCTTCCTTCCAGTCGTTCCAGAGGAAGGGACCGCTCGCCATTTCCATGGCTGGGACCAGGGAGGACATCACCGGCATGCTCGGTGCGCTCATGTCCAGTGCGCCGCTCTTGACCTGCTGCACCAGGTCCGCTTCCTTGCCGAGCTGCTCGGACGGAAAGATGCGGATGGTGACGGCGCCCTTGGTGCGGGTCTTCACGTTCTCGGCCAGTTCGTTGAACATGTCGTACGCGATCTCTCCCGGTGCGTTCGCGTGGCCGAAGCGCAGCGTCTGGGCAGTGGCCGGGACGGCAGCCAGGGCCAGGACACCTGCAAGCAAGATACTCATCGATTTCATCGTGGTGACTCCTGTCGTCGTGGGTGGATCAGAATGACTTCTTGTCCTGCACCGTGTCGAGCAGACTGCGCTGCGAGTGCTGCACATGCAGCGTCATCTGGCGCTGCGCCTCGTCCTCGTCGCCCGTCTCGATGGCCTGGTAGATGGCCGCGTGGAAGCGTCGCGTCGCGCCGGTGTCCTGCTCGCGCTGGACGTACAGGCGCGACAGCAGCAGGTGGGTGCGCAGGTCGGTGAACGCCTTCAGCGCCGGTTCGTTGCCAGCGCAGACGAAGATCGCGCGGTGAAAGGCCGCGTCGGCCTCGGCGAATTTCCTGAACTGGCTGTAGCTGCGCGCGAGCGCCGTCTTTTCCATGCTCGCCAGCGCGGCGCGCATGTCGGCGAGGCCAGCCTCGCTCCTGCGCCGCGCGGCGGCCCGGGCCGCCCAAGGCTCCAGGAGCAGCCGGAACTCGTAGAGCTGCTCGTAGAAGCCTTCCTGCGGCAGCGGCGCCACGCTGAAGCCGACGAATGGCTCGGACCGCGCCAGGCCTTCCGCGGCCAGTCGGCCCAGCGCCTCGCGCACCGGCGTCGCACTCACTGCCAGCTCCTTGGCCAGCCCGTCGATCTGGAGTCGCGCGCCCGGCTCGTAGACGCGGTCGAAGATCCGTCCGCGAACGATCTCGTGGACCTGATCGGTCATCGAGGCACGCGGGAGTCGCAAGGGTTTTGCCATGCGGGCGGATCGTTGATTTCCTATAGGATATAGGCGCGATCGGGGCCCTCCGCAGCGGGTTTACCCGGCCGGGGAAGCGCCATCGGCTCCGAGGCTCGAGCGGCAACGGGCGATGGCTTGGCCTGCGGGCCGACACCGAAGGAGCGTCGCATGTGGAGCAATCCGTTCGAGGAATTGCAGGGCCGGCGGGTCCTGATCACCGGATCGAGCAGCGGCATCGGCGCGGCAGCCGCGCGGGCGTTCGCCGAATGCGGCGCCACCGTCTCCCTCCACTACTCGTCCCGGCGTGAGGACGCCGACGCCCTCGCTACGCGGATCCTCGCCCAGGGAGGCCATGCGTTCGCGCTGGAGGCCGATCTCGCCGTGCCGGGCGCCGGCACCGCGCTCACCGAAGCGGCAATCGCCGCGATGGGGGGCATCGATGTGCTCATCAACAATGCGGGCGCGCCGTACACGCGCGTAGCCATCGATCGGTTCAACGCGGAACAGGTCCTGCGCATCATCCAGCTGAACGAGCTGGCGGTGATCGAGACCATTCGCGCCGCGTTGCCCCACTTCAGGCGCCAGGGGCGCGGCTGCATCGTCAATACCACCTCGATCGCGGCCCGCAACGGCGGCGGTTTCGGCGTCTCGCTGTATGCAGCGGCCAAGGGCGGTATCGAGGCCCTGTCGCGCAGCGTCGCACGCGAGGAAGGCGCGCACGGCATTCGCGTGAACTGCGTGGCGCCTGGCTACATAGCCACGCCGATCCACGACGTGACTTCGGCGGAACAGTTGCAGCGCTACGTGGATGCGACGCCGCTGGCCCGAGCCGGGTCGCCCGAGGACTGCGTCGGCGCATTCCTGTTCCTCGCCTGCGATCGGCTCAGCGGTTTCGTCACCGGGCAGACCGTCGGCGTCAACGGCGGCATGCACCTGATCTGAAGGGACTCACGCAGGCAGGTCGCTCAATCCCACCTTCTTGCCCGCCGCCACGATCTCCGCCCAGGTCTGGTCGTCCACCAGGATGCCGTCGCGCTCGCGCTTGATGCGCGCCTCGCGCTCCGGATCGCCCGCGATCCGCACGGCGTCGAACCCCTGCGCCGGCGGGCTCTCCTTGAGCCACTCCATGAACGCGGCCGCCTCCTGCTCGAAGCTCTCGCCGGTGCCAAGGCGTTGCGGATCGATCAGGATCGTCACCATGCCATTGAGCACCTCGCGCCGCATGTCCGGCTTGCGGTGCCAGGTGCCGCCGCCCGAGAGGGCGCCGCCCAGCAGTTCGCACGCGATCGCCATGCCGTAGCCCTTGTGCTCGCCGAAGGGCAGCAGCGCCCCGAGCAGGCCATTCGACTGGGGCACGACCACCACGCCGGGCCTGGTCGTCGGTCGGCCATGTTCGTCGATGAGGTAACCCTCCGGCACCTCGCGGCCCTCGTTGTGGGCGACGCGCATCTTGCCTTGCGCGACCCGGCTGGTGGCGAAGTCCAGCACGAACGGGTCGCGGCCCTTGAGCGGAATGCCGATGCAGCAGGGATTGGTACCGAAGCGGCCGTCGGAGCCGCCCCAGGCGGCCACGACGGGCCGCGACAGGACGTTGACGAAGTGGATGGACACCAGCCCGCGCGCCACCGCCATCTCGGCGAAGTGGCCGATGCGGCCCAGGTGGTGCGCCTCACCCAGCGCCATGATGCAGCTGCCGTGCTGCGCGGCGCGCTCCATCGCCAGTTCCATGGCCTGCACGCCCACCACCTGGCCATAGCCGTGCTGGCCGTCGATGGCCAGCATCGCGCCGCCGTCGAAATTCACCTTGATGGCGGCATTGGGCTGCAGGCCGCCTTCCTGGATCGACTCGACGTAGCGCGGGATCATCCCGATGCCGTGCGAGTCGTGGCCGCTCAGGTTGGCCATCACCAGGTTGTCCGCCACCTGCCGCGCCTCGGCGCCGCTGCTGCCCGCGGCCTGCAGGACGCGGGCCATGTCCTGGCGCAGCGCGCCGGCCTGGAAGTTTCTTGCCATCTCCGGACTCCTTGTTCTACATCACCGCGCCCACTTGCCAGGGCACGAATTCGTTCTGGCCGTAGCCGTGCTGCTCGCTCTTGGTCGGCTCGCCCGAGGCGGTCGCGAGCACCTGGCGGAAGATGCGCTCGCCCATCTCCTGGATCGAGGCCTTGCCGTCGATGATCTCGCCGCAATTGATGTCCATGTCCTCCTCCTGGCGCTGCCACAGCGCCGAGTTGGTGGCGAGCTTGAGCGACGGCGACGGCGCGCAGCCGTAGGCCGAGCCGCGGCCGGTCGTGAAGCAGATGATGTTGGCGCCGCCGGCGACCTGGCCGGTGGCGCTCACCGGGTCGTAGCCGGGCGTGTCCATGTAGACGAAGCCGTGTTCCTCGACCGGCTGCGCGTATTCGTACACCGCCTGCAGGTTGCTGGTGCCGCCCTTCGCGACGGCGCCCAGCGACTTCTCCAGGATCGTGGTGAGGCCGCCGGCCTTGTTGCCGGGCGAGGGATTGTTGTTCATCTCGCCGTCGTTCGCCTTCGTGTAGTGCTCCCACCAGCGGATGCGCTCGATCAGCTTCTCGCCGACCTCGCGCCGCACCGCGCGCCGGGTGAGAAGGTGCTCGGCGCCGTAGATCTCGGGTGTTTCGGAGAGGATCGCCGTGCCGCCGTGCGCCACCAGCAGGTCCACCGCGGCGCCGAGCGCCGGGTTGGCACTGATGCCCGAGTAGCCGTCGGAGCCGCCGCATTGCAGGCCGATCGTGATGTGCGAGGCGCTGCATGGTTCGCGCTTCACGGCGTTGGCAACCGGCAGCATCTGCTCGATGAGGGCGATGCCCTTCTGCACGGTCTTGCGCGTGCCGCCGGTGTCCTGGATGTTGAAGACCTTGAGCGTCTCGCCTTCGCGCAGGCTCGAGTGGGCCAGCCAGGCGTTGATCTGGTTGGCCTCGCAGCCGAGCCCCACCACCAGCACGCCCCAGAAGTTCGCGTGAGTCGCATAGCCGGCGAGCGTGCGCTCCAGGATCTGGATCCCCAGCCCCTCGCTGGCCATCCCGCAGCCGGTGCCGTGGGTCAGGGCCACCACGCCGTCGACGTTGGGAAAGGACGCCAGCGCCGCGGGATTGGTCTGGCGCGAGAAGTGGTCGGCGATCGCGCGGGCGGCCGTCGCCGAGCAGTTCACGCTCGACAGGATGCCGATGTAGTTGCGTGTGGCGACGCGTCCGTCGGCGCGCTTGATGCCCATGAAGCTCGCTTCGCGCCGGACGGGCTGCGACTTCACGTCGGCGCCGAAGGCGTAGTCGCGCTCGAAGTCGCCCATGGCCAGGTTGTGCGTGTGCACATGCTCTCCGGCGGCGATCGGCTTGCTGGCAAAGCCGATGATCTGGTTGTAGCGGCGCACCGGTTCGCCGGCGGCGATCGCGCGCGTCGCCACCTTGTGCCCGGCCGGCACGAGTCCCTTGACGGTGATGTTCTCGACGGACGCACCGCCCACGAGCTGGGCGCGGGCGATCAGGACGTCGTCTGCGGGATGGAGGCGGATGAAGGGATTCATGGATTACCTTGCGGGACAGATCGAGAAATTGCGGAGCAATTCCTGCTCGGTCCTCAACTGATTAGAAAAACATCTTCGGCAGCCACAGCACCAGCGCCGGGAAGTAGGTGATCACGGCCAGCGAGAGCAGCAGCGGGATCAGCCACGGCAGGATGGCCATGGTGGTCCGTTCGACGGACAGCTTGGCCACCCGCGCCAGCACGAACAGCACCATGCCCATCGGCGGATGCAGCAGGCCGATCATGAGGTTCAGCACCATCACGAGGCCGAAGTGCACCAGGTCGATGCCGAGTTTCTGGCAGATCGGGATCAGGATGGGCACCAGGATCGTGATCGCCGCGGTCGGCTCCAGGAAGCAGCCGACGAACAGCATCAGCACGTTGGCCAGCAGCAGGAACATCCACGGTTCCTTGGTGAAGGCCAGCACCCACTCGGCGATGGCGGCCGTCACGCCGGTGGCCGTCAGCATCCAGCCGAAGATGCTGGCAGCCGCCACGATGAAAAGCACCGTGGCCGTGGTCTCCACCGTGTCCAGGCAGACCTTGACGAACATCTTCCAGGTGAGCGTGCCGTACCAGGCGAAGCCCAGCACCATGGCCCACAGGCAGGCGGCAATGGCGCCTTCGGTGGGCGTGAAGATGCCGGTGGTCATGCCCCCGATCAGCAGCACGGGCGTCATGATCGGCAGCACCGCCTGGAACCTGAAGAGCTTGTCGGCGGCGAACAGGACGATGAGGCCGGCGAAGACCGTCGGCTGGGCCGGCAGGCCCGCCTTCACGATCAGCAGCCACAGCGCCACCGGCCAGCCGGCCACCACCGCCGTCTCGGCCAGCGCCTTGATCACGCGCGGCCATTCGAACTTGATGTCCGAGCCCCAGCCGTTCTTGTGCGCGAAGTACGCGACGGTGATCATCATCAGCGCGCCGAGCAGCACGCCGGGCAGGATGCCGGCCAGGAACAGGGCGCCGACGCTGACGTTGGCCATCATCCCGTAGATCACGAACGGCAGGCTCGGCGGAATGATCGGGCCGAGCGTCGCCGAGGCCGCCGTGACACCGACGGCGAACTCCGAGCTGTAGCCATGGTCCTTCATGGCCTTGATCTCGATGGTGCCGAGGCCGGCGGCGTCGGCGATGGCGGTGCCGCTCATGCCGGCGAACACCACCGAGCCGACGACGTTCACGTGGCCCAGGCCGCCCTTGAGCCAGCCCACCAGCGCCAGCGCGTAGTTATAGATGCGGTTGGTGATGCCCGCGTTGTTCATCAGGTTGCCGGCCAGGATGAAGAACGGCACGGCCAGCAACGGAAAGCTGTCGATCCCGCTCACCATGCGGTGGATCACCACGAACGGGGGCGAACTCTGCGTCCAGAACAGGTAGATCAGCGAGGCGCCGGCCATCGCGATGGCGACCGGCAGGCCGAGGCCCATCAGGCCGAGAAAAACGATCTTGAGCATGGGTCAGGTCTTCTGCAGGGCTTGCCGGGGCGGGACGGAGAGGTCGTCTTCCATGGTCGACTCCACGCGCTCGAGCACCGTGTAGCCGCGGCGTAGGTGCACGCGCGCGACCCAGAGCGAGCGCAGCAACATGAACACGAAGCCGGCCAGGCAGACGCCGTAGACGACGTTCATCGGCAGGTCGACCAGCGTCATGCGCGCGCTCTGGCCGAGCTTGGTCATCATCTGGATGGTCAGCACGACGGCGGCGCCGAAGAAAGCGATGCGCAAGACGTCCACGACCGTGGCCATCGCGCGGCCCATGCCCGGCGGCATGTAGCGGTAGAAGAAGTCGACCTGGATGTGGTTGTTCTTCGCGACGCCGATCGAGGCGCCGATGAACACCGTGGCGATCAGCAGGTAGCGCGCGATCTCCTCGGTCCAGGCGGCCGAGTCGTTCAGGACGTAGCGGGTGAAGAACTGGTAGAACACGGTGAGCCCGAGCAGCCAGAAGAAGGCGAGGGCCAGCCACGCCTCGCGCGGGGTACCCGAGAGATCCACCGCCTCGTCCTGGGCATGGAACTGCCCGTCGTCTCCCATGACGTGCGGCATGTCGTCGATCGAATGCATGTCTGCTCCTGTTGCTGCTCGTGACCGCTCCAAATGGGACCGCCCCTGTCGCCACGGCGGCAGGGGCGGTGCGGCGCGGTGTTACTTGATGTTGACGATGCGGTCGTAGTCGGCCTGGCGGTAGCCATGGTCGGCCGGCTTGGTGTTCTTCAGCACCTCGGCGCGGAACGCGTTCTTGTCGACCACGATCACGTTCTTGCCCTTCTTCTTGAACTCTTCCACCAGGCGGGCTTCGGAGGCGATGATCTCGCGGCCGGTCTTCTCGGCGGCTTCCTGCATCACGTCGGTGAAGATCTTCTTCTCGTCGGCCGAGAGCTTGCCCCACAGCTGGCCCGAGACCACGGTGAGCAGCGAGTCGACGATGTGGCCGGTCAGCGAGATGTTCTTCTGGACTTCATAGAACTTCTTGGCCTCGATCGTCGGCAGCGGGTTTTCCTGCGCTTCCACGGTGCCGTTCTGCAGCGCCAGGTAGACCTCGGCGAAGGCGATCGGCGTCGGGTTGGCGCCCAGCGACTTCGGGAAGGCGACGTAGGCCGGCGCGTCGGGCACGCGGATCTTCAGGCCCTTCATGTCCTCGGGCTTCGTGATCGGCTTGTTGGACGTGACGTGGCGGGCGCCGTAGTAGTTGAGCGCGGTGATGTGGTTGCCGGTCTTGTCGTCGTAGCCCTTGGCCAGTTCCCTGAACACGTCGCTCTTGGCGTACTTCAGCTGGTGCTCGGCGTCGCGGAAGATGAACGGGAAGTAGGTGATCGCCAGCGGCTTGTAGCTGTTGCCGGCGAAGCTGGCGCCGGTCAGGATGATGTCCACCGTGCCCAGGGTCAGGCCCTGGTTGATGTCCGATTCCTTGCCCAGCGACGAGGCCGGGAACACCTGGATCTCGTACTTGCCGTTGGTGCGCTTCTTGATCTCCTCGCCGGCCCACACGGAGTACTTGTGGAACGGCTCGGACGTCTCGTAGACGTGCGCCCACTTGAGCTTGGTCTGGGCCTGGGCGAGGCCCACGGTGCCCATGGCGCCGGCGGCGACGGCGCACGCGGCGATGAGTTTGATGGCGAAGCGTTTCTGCATGCTGAGGGTCTCCTACGGGTTGAAGTGCTGGGGTCGGGAACTGGGGGCGCGCCGCCAGCTCGCGCTGAACCGGGCGTTGGTCTTGTCCATGTGCTGCTGCATCGCGCTGCGCGCGCCGTCGGCGTCGCGCACGCGGATCGCCGACAGCACGGCATTGTGCTCGTTGATGGCGAGGCGCCAGACGCTCTCGGTCTCGAAGTGGCCGCCCAGGCGCTCGAACAGCGGGCCATGCCGCGCGTCCCAGAACGTCTGCACGGTGTCGAACAGCACGGCGTTCTCGCTGGCCTGGGCGACGGCGGCGTGGAACGCGCGGTCGCCTTCCAGCGGCGCCACGCCGCGTTCGACGTCGGCCTGCATGAAGTCGATCGCCTCGGCGATGGCCTGCAGGTGCCTGCGCTTGGCGTGGGTCGCGGCCAGCGCGGCGATCTCGCCCTCGATCAGGCGCCGGGCGCGCAGCAGCTCCAGCGGGCCCCATTCGGTGGCCGGAACCTGCGGCGCATGGCCATTGAGCGCCGCCGCGTTGCGCGCCTGCACGTACACGCCCGAACCGGTGCGCACCTCGACCCAGCCCTCGACCTCGAGCGCGATCAGCGCCTCGCGCACCGAAGGCCGGCTCACGCCCAGTTGCTTGGCGAGGTCGCGCTCCGCCGGCAGGCGGCTGCCGGCAGTGAATTCGCCGCCGGCGATGAGCGAACGCAGCTGCTCGGCGATCTGCCGGTACAGGCGTTGCGGTTCGACGGTTTGCAGCGGCACGATGGTTCTTAGGGTTCACCGCAAGTGGCCAAGCGGTAAGACCAATTAATATGCGGGCAATCGCCGGGCCGGGCATCGGGCAAAACCCTGAACATGGCCGCACCTCACCGAAGGAAGAAGCAAATGAGACTGCAAGGCAAGACAGCGCTGGTCACCGCGGCCGGCCAGGGAATCGGGCGCGCGACCGCGCTCGCGATGGCAGCCGAAGGCGCGCAGGTCTGGGCGACCGACGTGAATGCGCAGCTGCTCTCGTCCTACGAAGGCGTGGCCAACGTGCGGGCCCTGCCGCTGGACGTGCTCGATCGCGCCGCGATCGGCAAGGTCGTGGCCGCCATGCCGTCGGTCGACGTGCTGTTCAACTGCGCCGGCTTCGTGCACAGCGGCACCGTGCTGCAGGCGAGCGACGAGGAGTGGAACTTCGCGCTGAACCTGAACGTGCGGTCGCAGTTCTGGACCATCCAGGCCGTGCTGCCGCGCATGCTGGACGCCGGGCGCGGCAGCATCGTCAACATGGCCAGCGTGTGCAGCAGCATCAAGGGACTGCCCAACCGGTTCATCTATGGCACGACCAAGGCCGCGGTGATCGGCCTCACGAAAAGCGTGGCCGCCGACTTCGTGGCCGAAGGCATCCGCTGCAACGCGATCTGTCCCGGCACCGTGGACACGCCGTCGCTGCAGGACCGCATCAACGCCTTCGACGATCCCCAGGCCGCCCGCAAGGCGTTCGTCGCGCGCCAGCCCATGGGGCGCCTGGCGCAGGCCCACGAGATCGCGCCGCTGGTGGTGTTCCTCGCCAGCGACGATTCGCAGTTCGTCACCGGCCAGGCCTACAACGTCGACGGCGGCATCACCATATGAACCGGCTCGATTTCGACGGCCGGCACGCGGTCGTCACCGGCGGCGCCACCGGGCTCGGCTTCGCCATCGCGCAGCGGCTGATCGCCTCCGGCGGCAGCGTCACCTTGTGGGACCGCGACGCGGCGGCCATGCAGCGCGCGGTGGCGCAGCTCGGCGAGCGCGCCGGCGCGGTCGAAGTGGACGTGGCGCAGCATGCGTCGGTGCAGGCGGCGGTGCAAGCCACGCTGCGGAAGTCCGCACGCATCGACGCCCTCGTCAACAGCGCCGGCATCACGGGGCCGAACACCAGGGTCTGGGACTATCCGGTCGATGCGTGGCGCCAGGTGATCGACGTGAACCTGAACGGCCTGTTCCATTGCTGCCGCGAAGTCGTCCCGGCGATGCGCGAAGCCGGCTACGGGCGCATCGTCAACATCGCCTCGGTCGCGGGCAAGGACGGCAACCCGAACGCCAGCGCCTACAGCGCCAGCAAGGCCGCCGTCATCGCGCTCACCAAGTCGCTCGGCAAGGAGCTGGCCGACACCGGCGTGCGCGTCAACTGCGTGACGCCGGCGGCCGTGAAGACGGCGATCTTCGACCAGATGAGCGAGCAGCACATCCAGTTCATGCTCTCCAAGATCCCGATGGGCCGCTTCGGCACGCCCGAGGAAGTGGCCGCGCTGGTGGCGTGGCTGTGCACCGAGGAATGCTCGTTCTCCACCGGGGCGGTGTTCGACCTCTCCGGCGGGCGCTCCACCTACTGATCCAGATCCATTGCGGGACAGATCAAGAATTGCGTCGGCAATCCTGCTCTGTCCTCAACACTCCAGGAAAGAAAGGAAGAAACGATGAAACTGGTCCGCTACGGCAACCCCGGCAAGGAAAAGCCCGGCCTGGTCGACGAGGACGGCCGCATCCGCGACCTGAGCGGCGTGGTGCCGGACATCGGTCCCGCGCAGCTCGGCGCGGCGGCCCTGAACAAGCTGCGCAAGGTCAACCCGGCCAAGCTGCCGCTGGTGCGCGGCACGCCGCGCTACGGCTGTCCGGTCAACGGCGTCGGCAAGTTCATCGCCATCGGGCTCAATTACGCTGACCATGCCGCCGAATCCGGCGTGCCCATCCCGAAGGAGCCGGTGGTGTTCATGAAGGCCACCACCTGCCTGCAGGGGCCCAACGATCCGGTGATGCTGCCCAAGGGCTCGGTGAAGACCGACTGGGAAGTGGAACTGGGCGTCGTCATCGGCACGCGCGCGCGCTACGTGTCGCAGAAGGACGCGCTCACGTACGTCGCCGGCTTTGCCGTGGTCAACGACGTGAGCGAGCGCGAGTTCCAGCTGGAGCGCGGCCCGCAGTGGGACAAGGGCAAGGGCTGCGACACCTTCGGGCCGGTCGGCCCGTGGCTCGTCACGACCGACGAAATCGAGAACGTGCAGCGCCTGTCCATGTGGCTGGACGTCAACGGCCAGCGGATGCAGACCGGCAACACCCGCACCATGATCTTCAACGTCGCCAAGCTGGTGAGCTACGTCAGCCAGTTCATGACGCTGATGCCCGGCGACATCATCACGACCGGCACGCCGCCCGGCGTGGGCCTGGGCATGAAGCCGCCGGTCTACCTGAAGAAGGGCGACGTGATGACGCTGGGCATCGAAGGCCTGGGCGAGCAGCGCCAGGTCGTGGTGCCGTTCAAGGCCTGACTGCCGGCGCAGCATCCCGTGCCGCGCCCGGCCGCGGCCGGGCGGCACAGGCCAGGCAGAAGGCGGTGAGCAGCACCAGGAACGCCGCCTTCTCGTAGTGCTGGAAACCGAGGTCGGTGACCATGTTCGGGACCAGCGCCACCAGCGCGCAGGCCGGCCAGTATTCGCCGTGGCCCACGAAGCGGGTCCAGACGAGCCGCACCAGCGCCACCCAGAAGGCAACGTACGCGGCGAGCCCCGGTAACCCCCAGCTGTAGAAGATCTGCGCGATGTCGTTGTGGCTGTGCTGCAGCATCTGCAGGCCGGGCACCATCATCCGCAGGTCGGGATCCAGGTAATAGCTGCGGCCCGTCGCCAGCCACTGCCAGTCCAGCGCCGCGCGCATGTAGTGCCTGAAATAGGCGATGCGCAGTTCGGCCCCGCTCTTGTTCTCGGCGAACAGCAGCCAGAACACGGCGGCGCCCAGCAGCGCCATCACGGCGAGGCCGACCCAGGTCCGCATCCGCCGCGCGCGGCTGGCCCCGACGATCGCCAGCAGCGCGGCCGCCAGTGCGCCGGCGAACGCGCTGCGCGACTGCACCGACAGCGCCGGCACCAGCCAGACGAGCGGCAGCGCCAGCATCGCGCGCCGCGACAGCGGCCAGTCCGGGAGGACGCGTTTTTCGAACACCGGCCCCCACGCGAGATAGAACAGCGGCAGGAACAGCCCCGGGAAGTAATAGGCCTGCCAGGCCAGTCCGGACGCCTGGTAATGGAAGGGCCCGGCATCGCGCGGCAGCAGTTCGATGCGGTGCCAGCTCACCTTCAGGCCCAGCACCGCTTCCAGCGGCATCGCCACCAGGTGCCAGAGGCACACGGCGGCGAAGACCAGCACGACCGCGCGCAGGAGGCGCTCGTCGCGCAGGAACAGCGCCAGGGGCGGCAGGCACAGCAGCAGTGCGGCCTGCGGCGGCAGCGGATGCGGCGGCGCCTCGCCCCGCAACCTGCCGGCGGCTTCCGAGGACAGGATCGCCGCGGCCAGCAGCAGCACCGCCAGCAGCATGGCCCGATGCTCGTGCAGGAGGCGCCGGACCTGTGCGGGCTCGAACACGAGGAACCAGGCGTTGCCCGCTGCCGCCAGTGCGAACAGCACGGCATTCGACGGCGGGGCGACGGTGGCGCCCCGGAATGCGAGGAACAGGAGCCCGGCCAGCCACAGCGTGGCGAAGGAGCGGGCGATCAGGGGGTGGCTGGCAGGCAAGGGCGCGGCGGCTGAAAAGCTGGCGCATTCTACTGACCGGTCGGCCGCCGCCGTCCGGCCGCCGCTGCTGTTCAGCTGACCCGACCTTGAGGTACCGCAACCACGGACAGCGCGAGCGCTGCTACTCTGAATCTGCTGATGAGGAGTGACCGCTGACGATGCACCGCGTCCTTCGGACGCGGGCGGCAGCCGGTTCGCCGTCGGCGCAGCAGCAGGGACTGCACGGTATCCATGAGCACGACCGAAACCAAACCAGCGGTTGCCTTCGCCGCGTCCAGCCTGCCTCCTGTTTCTCCCCAGATGCCGCCAGCCGACATGCTGCTGGGCGGCGCGATGTTCGAGCCGGCCCCGGCGCGGCCCGCGCCGCAGCCGGCCTCGCCGCAGCCTGCGGGCGAGCCGGCGCCGGTGCTGCGGCTGGCCGTGAAAGGCCTCAAGCCGATCGAGCGCCAGCTCCTGGAGGGCCTGGTCAAGGTCTCCCAGCGCCGCAGTCCGCGCCTGGCCATCCTCGATGCGCAGGCGGCGCGCGACGCCGACGTGATCGTGGTCGACGCCCGCGACCCGGCCGCCGTGGCCTGGGCCCAGCAGCGGCCCTGGCTGGCGCAGCGCGCGGTGATCTGGATCGACGGGGCGCAAGCCGGGCCGGGCCACACCCTGCTGCGCCGTCCGGTGCAGTGGCCGATCCTGCCCATGGTGCTGGCGCGCGCGCTGGAGCGCGGCCCCGGTACGGCAGCCACCGCGACGCCCGCGGCGCCGCAGGCCGCGCGGCCCACCGCCGCCCCTTCGCGCACGGCCCGGATCCTGGTCGTGGACGACAGCCTGGCCGTGCGGGTGCACCTGCGCTCGCTGCTCGAGGCGCGCGGCTACCAGATCGCCGAAGCCGACAGCGTGGCCGCCGCGATGGCGCGCATCGAGGAGGGCCGCTTCGACTGCGTCCTGATGGACGTGCTGATGCCGCAGGTGGACGGCTACGAAGGCTGTCACCGGATCAAGGCGCGGCTGCGCGGCGCCGACGCGCTGCCGGTCGTGATGCTCACCAGCAAGGGTTCACCCTTCGACCGCATCCGCGGAAAGATGGCCGGCTGCGACGCGTACCTGACCAAGCCGGTCGACCCCCAGCACCTGGGCGAAGTGCTCGCGCAACAAGTCGGCGCGGGCACGGCGCGCACCGCGCCCGCGGTGCCGGTGCGACGCATCGATCCCAACGCGGCCCGCTGACCCGGGCCCGTGCCGATCCACCCGCCATCCACAAGGAGCATCCGAATGTCCCGCAGAGTCCTCATCGTCGACGACGCGCTGGCCGACCGCAGCAACCTCGAGCGCATCGTGTCGGGCGCCGGCCATGTCGCGCTGCTTGCCGAGTCCGGCCTGCAGGCGATCGAGCGGGCCAGGCGCGACAAGCCCGACGTGATCCTGATGGACGTGAACATGCCCGACATGGACGGCTTCGCCGCCACCCGCAAGCTCAAGGCGGACGAGGCGACGAAGCACATCCCGATCGTCTTCGTCACCGGCAAGAACCAGAAGGCCGACATGGCCTGGGGCCAGATGCTGGGCGCCAAGGGCTACGTGACCAAGCCCTACAGCGCGGACCAGATCCTGGCCCAGCTGAATGCCTGAACCGTCCGCGATGGACAGCTGGGCATCGCCGACCGCGGGGACGCTGCTGACGCCGACGCAGGCGCTGCTGCGCGGCTTCGTCTTCGAGGAACCGGCCGCGCCGGTCCTGGCCGCCGCCGGCCCGCCGGCGGCCGCGGCGCTGTTGCGGCAGGGCTTCCGGATCGGTGGGCTGCGGCTGATGGTCCGTTACCAGGACGGCAGCGAGCTCACGGACCTGCCGGCGGTCTATCGCCTGCCGGGTGCGCCCGCGTGGTTCCTCGGCATGGCCAACCTGCACGGCGCGCTGGTGCCCGTGTTCGATCTCGCCGTGCTCTTCGCCGTGGCGCATGACGAGGGCAAGCCCATGTTGCTGGTGCTGGGGCACGGCGAAGCACGGGCCGGCATCGTCATCGACGGACTGCCGGTGCGGCTGCGCCTGGACCCCCAGGACCGGCTCGCCGACGCGGCGCTGCCGCCGCGGCTGGCGCCATGTGCCGACGGCGCGTGGTGGAGCGACGGCGCCGACTGGATCGACCTGCAGGTGGAAGCGTTGCTGGCGCAACTGGCCGCCGAGCTCGCGGTGCCGGCCTGACGCGTGTGGACAAGTTGACTGGAGTGCGTGAATGAAACTGCTGGACCTGAAGATCCGTACCAAGCTGGTGATTGCGTTCGGCGGACTGCTGGCGCTCGCCGGCCTCTTTGCCGGCGTAGCCGCCTGGGAAATGCGCGAGCTGAACACCTTGCAGCAGCAGACGCAGGGCAAGACGGCGCTGCTGGCGCGCGCCGACAACGCGATGTGGGAACTGCGGTTCCAGCTGGCCCAGTACGTGCTGTATCCAGATGCGGCGAACCGGCAGCGGATCAACGAAGCCGGCCCCAAGCAGCTGGCGATCGTCGAAGAGAACTTCCGCGCGTTCGCGGCAATGGACGGCCTCACCGCGGACGAGGTGGAAGGGCACAAGCGGATGACGGAGGCCTACGCGGTGTACAAGGAGAAGCGCCCCGCGTGGTTCGCGCTGGTCGACCAGGGCAAGGCCGAGGAAGCCTCGGTGTACCGGGCCAACCACACCAATCCGGCGGCCGCCGCCACGGTGAAGGCGCTGGGCGAACTGCTCGACACGACCACGCGCAGCGATGCGCAGCGGCGCGAGCAGCAGCAGAAGACCGGCGACGTCCTGCTGGCGATCGCCGCGGTGATCATGCTGCTGACCACCGGCGCCGCGGCGTATTTCCTCTACCGCGATGTCAACCGGCCGCTGGCGCGGCTGCAGGAGACCATCGAGCGGATCAAGGCGGGCGACCACGAGGCGCGGGCCGGGCTCACCACCGACGACGAACTGGGCCAGGTGGCCAAGAACTTCGACCGCCTGCTCGACGAGCGGATCGCCGCGCAACGCGCCGCGGAGGAGGAGAACCTGCGCCTGAACAACTCGGTGATCGCGATCCTGGAGTCGGTCAACCTGCTGTCGCAGCGCGACCTCACCGTCCGCGCCCCGGTGACGCAGGACGTGCTCGGCACGGTGGCGGACTCGATCAACGCCTTGACCGAAGAAACGTCCAGGGTGCTCCACGGCGTGACCCGGATCGCCGGGCAGGTGGCGCAGGCTTCCGGCAAGGTGCAGGAGCAGGCGGCGCTGGTCTCGCGGACCGCGCAGGACGAGCGCAGCGGCGTCGCGCAGATGATCGAGTCGCTGGCCGACGCCACCCAGACGATGAACCAGATCTCGGCGCTGGCCGAGCAGTCGAACCTCTCGGCCGAGCAGGCGACGGTGGCGACCGACACCGCCCTGGACACCGTGACGGGGACCGTCCGCGGGATGGAATCGATCCGCGAGACGATCGCGGAAACGGAGAAGCGCATCAAGCGCCTGGGCGAGCGGTCGCAGGAAATTTCGGGCATCGTCAACCTGATCAACACCATCTCCGAACGGACCCACGTGCTGGCGCTCAATGCCTCGATGCAGGCGGCGGTGGCCGGCGAGGCGGGTCGCGGCTTCGCGGTCGTGGCCGAGGAAGTGCAGCGCCTGGCGGAAAGCTCGCGCAACGCCACGCAGCAGATCGCCACGCTGGTGAACAACATCCAGCTGGAGACCAACGAGACCATCAGCACCGTGAACCGCACCATCGGCCAGGTGGTGCAGGGTTCCGAGCAGGCCCAGAAGGCGGGCGAGCAGATGCGCCGCACCCAGGAGATCACCGGCCAGCTGGTGGCGCAGGTGAGGAAGATCGGCGAGGCGTCCGACCTGCAGAAGAGCGTGTCGGCCAACCTGCTGGGTTCGGTGCAGCGCATCGGCGAGAGCACCGAGCGCACGGCGCAGCAGATCGACGCCCAGAACCAGGACACGGAGACGCTGCTCCAGTCCGCGCAGCGGCTGGTCGAGTCGGTGAACGTGTTCAAGCTGCCGTTGCCGGCGGCCTAGGCGGCCGGCGTGAAACTCGACGAGCTGATCGAAGCGCTGGCCGGCGAGGTCGAGGCCGCGCAGCCGCGGCTCGAGCGCTGCCTGGACGAGCTGGCGGCGCTTGACGCGGAGGCGCCGGCGTTCCTCGACGCGCTGGAGCAGTACGCCGGGCAGGCGCAGCGCATGGGCGAAGCCGCCGAAATGGCCGGTTTCCCCGGCCTGCAGGCGGTGTGCAACCACGTGCTGGAAAACACGCTCATGGCGGCCATGCTGGAGCCGCCGGAGCGCGCGCCGCTCGTCGAGTTCCTGCGCGGCTGGCCGCCGCTGATGGCCTACTACCTGCGCAACGTGAGCGACCCGTCCGCCGCCACCGGGCTGGTCGACCACCTGGTCAAGGCGCCGCACCCGCTGGAGGAAGACCAGTCGCTCAAGATGATGCACATGCTGGGCGCGATGCCGCGGCAGGTGCTGCCGGGCATGCTCGCCGACCAGCCGGCGCGGCCGGTGCTCGCGACGCGCGAGGACGTCGCGCTCGAGATGCCGGCGGACGTCGACCAGAAACTGCTGGAAGGCTTCTTCCACGAAGCGCCGGAACAGGCGCGCTACCTGGTCCAGCTCGCGCGCAACATGGTCTCGGGGGAGGGCGACAGCTCCGACCTCGTCGCCGCCAAGCGGGTCGCGCACACGCTGAAGGGCTCGGGCGCGATCATCGGGCTGCGGGGCCTGGCTTCGCTGGGGCACCACTTCGAGGACATCCTGGAGCATTTCGAGCACGCCGGCGGCCAGGTGGCGAGGCCGGCGGCCGACGCGCTGCTGGACGCCGCCTACTGCCTCGAGCAGATGGTGGGGTACGCCACCGGCGCGGACGACGAGCCCCAGCAGGCGCAGGCGGTGCTGCAGCGGGTGCTCGACCTGGCCAACCGCATCGATCGCGGCGAGTCGCTGGAGGTGGCGCTCGAACGGGTGGCCGCCCCGGCCGAAGGCGGGGCGCCGGCCGCGCCGGGCGTCGCGCGGCTGGGCGCGCCCACGGCCGCGCCGGGCGCCGCCCTGCGGGTGAGCGTGGAGCACGTCGACGAGCTGTTCCGCCTGTCGGGCGAGGTGTCGGTGCACAGCGCCGCGATGGAGGCGCACCTGAAGCAATTGCACGAGCAGGCCCGGGAACTGCTGGCGCAGAACCTGCGCGTGCAGAAGCGCCTGTTCGAGCTGGAGACGCTGGTCGACGCGCCACGGCTGACCGGGCCAGGGCGGCGCGCCGCCCATGACGGGTTCGATCCGCTGGAGATGAACCAGTACAGCGAGCTGCACAGCAGCGCGCACGCCCTGATGGAAGAAGCCAGCGATGCCCGCATGCTGGCGCAGCGGCTCGAGGAAGGCCTCGCGCAACTCGGGGGCGTGCAACTGCGCCACGCCCGGCTGGCCAAGGACCTGCAGCACCTCGTGATCGGCACCCGCATGACCGAGGCCGCCGTGATCGAGTCGCGGTTGCAGCGCAACGTGCGCTCGACGTGCCAGGCGACCGGCAAGCAGGCGCTGCTGGCCGTGGCGGGCGGCGCGACTCGCATCGATTCGGACGTGCTGGTCCGCCTGACCGAGCCCCTGCTGCACCTGCTGCGCAATGCGGTGGACCACGGCCTCGAGTTCCCCGAAGAGCGCGCCGCCGCCGGCAAGGACCCGGTCGGCCGCATCGAGCTGTCCTTCGCGCGGCAGGGCCAGCAGGTGGTCCTGCGCTGCAGCGACGATGGCCGCGGTCTGGACCTGCCCGCGATCCGGCAGCGCGCGGTCGAGCGCGGGCTGGTGGCCGCCGACCAGCCGCTGGCCGACGAGGAAATCTCGCGCCTGATCCTGCTGCCCGGCTTTTCGACCGCCGACGCGGTGAGCGAAGTGTCCGGCCGCGGCATCGGGCTGGACGTCGTGCGCGAGTGGGCGGCCAGCGTCGGCGGCAGCGTCGGCATCGAGTCGCGCCCCGGTCGCGGCTGCACGCTGGAATTGCGCTTCGCCGCGTCGCTCTCGACGATCCAGTCGCTGATCGTGGAGGCCGGCGGCCAGCGCTTCGCGCTGCCGACGCTGGCCATCGAGCAGGCGGTGCCGCGCGGCGCGGGCCGCTTCGAGCCGCTTGGCGGCCGGCTGGTGTACCGCTGGGGCAAGCGTGTGCTGCCGGCCCGCTGCCTCGCCGAGGCCTGCGGTCTGGGCGCGGACGCGGAAGCGCCCCCGCCTGAGCGCGATGCCGTGATCGTGCGGGTCGATCGGGAGACGATCGCGCTCGCGGTGGACCGGCTGGTCGACTCGCGGGAGTTGCTGGTCAAGAGTCCCGGCCGCTACGCGCGCCACCTGCGCGGCGTGGTGGGGCTGGCCATTCTCGGCGACGGCAGCGTCGCCGTGAACCTGGACCTGGCGCAGCTGCTGTCCGCCGCCGCCGCCCCACGCGCGGCCGTGGCGCCGGCGGCCCCCGGCGCGACCGCGGGCGTGCCGGCGCTGCCGGGCGTGCTGATCGTCGACGACGCGCTGTCGGTGCGCAACACGCTGGTGCAACTGGTGCAGGACGCGGGCTTCCGGGCCGAGGCGGCGCGCGACGGCGTCGAGGCGATCGACGCGTTGCGGCAGTTCCGGCCCGACGTCGTGCTCACCGACCTGGAGATGCCGAACATGAACGGCATCGAGCTCACCAGCCACATCCGCGCGCGCGCCGACCTGCAGGGGCTGCCGGTGATCATGATCACCTCCCGCTCCCAGGAGAAGCACCGCCGGCTGGCGACCGAAGCCGGAGTCGACACCTACATCACCAAGCCCTACAACGACGCCGAGCTGCTGCTGACGATCCGGCAGGCGCTGGCGGCGTGAAGGCCGGGCCCATGACAGCAGTGTCCGGCACCGTCCCGCCGCCAGCGCAGGGCAGCGCAGGCCGCGGGAACTTCGTCGTGCTGCGCGCCGGCACCTTGCGGCTGCTGCTGCCGCACGCGGACGTGGCCGCCGCGGAACACATTGGGGAGGCGCCGCTTGGCGTGGCGCAAGCCGGCATCTTCGAGCTCGAAGTGCGAGGCGAGCGGCGCGCCGTCGTCGCGCTGTCGGAGCAGCTGCGGCCGCTGGAGCGCTTTCCGGCCGGCCGCTTCGTGCTGGCGCGGCTGCACGGAGGCGAGGCGTCGTTCGCCTGGGACGAAGTGCGGGTGCTGATCGACGCGGCGGTCGAGGCGCGGCCGCTGCCACCCGCCATGCGTGGCGCGGGCAGTCCCATCGACGGCTACGTGCAGCTCGGCGAAGAGCTGCTGTTGTGCGCCACCGCGCCGCGCGTGCTCGCGTACGCGGCCGGCGCCGGAGACCTGACATGACCGAGAGCGATCTGCTGGCGACCATGGACGATGCGCCGCCGGACGCGGCCGACGGCTCGGCGCCGTTCACAGCGCCGGCCCGGCTCCTCGAGTACCGGCGCGGCGGCTTCGTCGCCTTCGCGCCGCACACCACCATGGCGCTGCTCGAGGAGCCGCCGGTCACGCCCGTGCCCGGCGCGCCGTATTACTGCGTCGGCCTCATCCCCTGGCAGGACGGCCACGTGCCGCTGCTGGACCTGAACACGCTGCTGCAAGCCTGTCCGCCGAGCGAGCCGGCGCCGCTGGGGCACGCGCTCGTGCTGGCGTGGCAGGCGGCCCCGGGCGCGCCGCTGGAGTACGGTGCCGTGTGCGCACGTTCCCTGGTGCAGATGATCGAAGTGAGCGACGGCCAGGCCTGCGACCTGCCGTCCGACAGCGACCTCTGGCCGTGGATCGCGATCGCCTGCTTCGAGCACGGGGGGCGGGCCGTGCCGGTGGTGGATACCGCCCGCCTGTTCGCGGAGTTGCGGCGATGAGGCCGGCCCCGGCCGGCGCGGCCGACCGCGCGCAGCGGTAGCGACGCCATGCACCGGTTCACCTACGAAGACGGCGCGCGGCTGCTGACTTCCGAGCTGGCGCTGCCCGACCTGAGCCTGGCCGACGCCATCAGCGTCGTGCCGTGGATGCGCCTCACGCTGGCGCGGCCGGACGCGGTCCTGTTTCGCGCCGGGGGACCCAGCCACCAGTTCCTCGTGTTGCTGCTCGATGGCGACGCGGTCGTCGAAGGGCAGCTGGTCGGCGGCAAGGAGGCCGTCGTGCTGCGCACACTCGCCGCGGGAAGCCTGTTCGGCGAGCTCGGCACGCTGGACAGCATCACGCGGTCGGTGCTGGTGCGGGCGACGTCGGACACCTGCCTCGCAACGCTGGACGACCAGGCGCTGGCGCAGATCGTGCGCGACAAGCCGGACCTCGGCTGCGCCCTGCTGCGCGCCGTGCTGGCACACGTAACGCGGCGCCTGCGCTCGGCCAACAACAAGATCGAGGCGCTCAACGAGATCAATCACACGCTGCGGGCGGAGTGGCGGGCCGAGTCGAGGTTCGACGAGCAGACCCGCGCCCGGCTCAGCGTGCTCATGAAGCTGGAGCAGCGCCTGGGCGTTTCCAGCGGGGGGATGGAGAGCGCGGAGCGCACGCGGCCCGACTGACGCCCGGCCGACATTTGCATCCCCATTCAGTACGAACTGAATCGTCTGGAAACACCTTATGCGTTTCGACACGCGAATGTCTGCGTTTTTCCAACAAATTCACGGTCTTCGCCGTGCGATCGGCGCTATATCTGCAGTCCTGATGCGGAGGCGGCCTTTTATCCACTCCGTATCCCCAGCGTTGTCCCCAGTAAATCCAGAGACTTGTGCTCTGGCACCGGCCGAAAGGCGACGATGCGAACAGCGTGCAGGGAACTCGCAGCGGACCTCGTCTTCAGCAAGAAGGCGTCGCAGGCGGGCGCCGCGTTGGCGGTCGTTGCCATGGTGACGGCGGCGGCATTCCTCCTTCGCTTTGCCATCGACCCGTTCCTTACGGACAAGCATCAGTACCTGCCGGCTTACGGCGCCGTCGCGGTCGGCACCTGGCTGGTCGGCTGGCGCGCCGGAGCGCTGATCGCGCTGGTGTGCCTGGCGTGGGGCGAAGTCTTCGAGCCGCGCCACCCGGCGGATCTTGACAACTTGCATAACGCGCTCGCGTTGATGGGCTACCTCGCGGCATCGGTAACCATCGTGTCGCTGGCGGAGTGGCTGCGGCGCGACAAGCTGGAAACCATCACGATCGTGGACGAACTGCGGGAGGCGGACCGGCGCAAGTCGGATTTCATGGCGCTGCTCGGCCACGAACTGCGCAAGCCCCTGGCGACCATTGCCATGGGTGGCAAGATCCTGAGGACCGGCACGCTCGACCCCATGGCGGTGCAAGGCACGCTGGACATGGTCGAGCGGCAGACCGAACGCATGTCGCGCCTGGTGGGCGATCTCCTGGACGTTTCGCGACTGGACACCGGCAAGCTGTCCCTGCAGCGGCAGATGGTGGACGTGTTTCTCCTTGTGCAGGACGCGGTCACGGAGGCGCGTTGCGCCACGGCCGGCAGGCAGCAGCGGGTCGTGCTGCTGCAGCCGGCGCCGGCTGGGTTTGTGTACGCGGACCCGCTGCGCCTGCACCAGATCGTCGTGAATCTGGTCCGGAATGCGTCCAGGTTTTCGCCCAAGGGCTGCGCGATCGAGGTGACCGTTTGCGGCGAGAAGCACCAGGTGCTCATTGCCGTGCAGGACCATGGTATCGGCATCCCGCCCTCTCAGCTGGAGCGCATCTTCGATCCATCTGTCCAGATTCCTGCTGCCAGATGCGAAAGGCGCGGCGTCGGACTGGGGCTGACCTTGACGCGCGAGCTGGCCCAGATGCACGGTGGCCAGGTTCGCGCCTTCAGTGCAGGCATCGGCCGCGGGGCCCGGTTCGTGGTGAGCCTTCCGCGGGCCCTGTCGGACGCCCACCCTGCCGGGGCGGGCGGCGGCGCGGGTTCTCCGGGCCGGCCCGGAGCGGCAGCCGACACGCGACGGTTTCAGGCCGTGGCTCGGGATTGGCCGTGAGCCCGAAATCACGCCGTCCGCAGCGGCCGGTCGCCTCGATCGAGGACCTGATCCTTGCCGTGCGCCGGGAAAGTGCCGCTGCGCTCAGCACGGCCGAGGAGTTCTTGCCCCCGGACAGCCCCTCGAAGCAGACGTTGCAACTGCCACGCCGGTTCCCGATCCCGGGCCGCGCCCCGGACGATGGGGAGCGAAGTCCGGACGACCACGGCGCAGCCTGACCGCCATTAGCGACGGCAGGCGGTGGAACACCGGCGTCCTGGCGAGTCGGAAAAGTCCCTGTCTGGTGAAAGTTGTTGGACGGCGACGGGATTCAGGCAAAATAGAACGACCGTTCGTTTTATTTGTCCTGCCATGTCCGCGCCCGACACGCCAGTTCCTGCGCCGCGCCCGCCGCGGCGCGGCCGCGCCTTGCACAAGGGGCAGCAGACCAAGGCCGCCATCGTCGACGCCGCGCTGGCGCTGGCGACGCAGATCGGCCTGGAAGGGCTGTCGATCGGCGCGCTGGCGGAAGCGACCGGCATGAGCAAGTCGGGCGTGTTCGCCCACTTCGGCTCGCGCGAGGAACTGCAGATCTCCGTGATCCACGAGTACCACACGCGCTTCGAGGAGGAGGTGTTCTACCCCTCGATGCAGGAGCCGCGCGGCCTGCCGCGCCTGCGGGCGCTGTTTCGGCACTGGATGAACCGCACCTCCGTCGAGATCGACTCCGGCTGCCTCTACATCAGCGGGGCCGTCGAATTCGACGACCGCGCCGGCCCGGTGCGCGACGCGCTGGTGCACTCGGTCAAGTCCTGGCTGGCCGCCCTGCAGCGGGCCATCGGCCAGGCGCGCGAAGAAGGGCACCTGCGCTCCAACATCGACGACCAGCAACTGGCCTTCGAGATCCACGGGCTGATCCTCGCCCTGCATTACGAGGCGCGGCTGCTGCACAACCCCGGCTCCATCGACCGGGCGACGGCCGCCTTCGAGAACCTGCTGAAGCTGTACGGCGCGCGCGGCGCGCCGGCGGACAGATCCACGCCATCCACCAGATCACCCAAGGCCTAAGGAGCCCCACATGCCCACCTATACGCCGCCCTTGCGCGACATGCAATTCGTCATGCACGAAGTGTTCAAGGTCACCGACGAATTCAAGGCGATTCCGCGATACGCGGAGGCCGACGCCGACACCATCAACGCGATCCTCGAGGAAGCCGGCAAGTTCGCCGCGGAAGTGACCTTCCCGCTGAACGCGGCGGGCGACGTCGAAGGCTGCAAGCTGGACCCGGCGACGCACGAGGTGACCACGCCCGCCGGATTCAAGGAGGCTTACGCGAAGTTCGTCGAAGCGGGCTGGCCCGCGCTGTCCTGCGACCCGGAGTTCGGCGGCCAGGGCCTCCCGCTGGTGGTGAACCAGTGCTTCTACGAAATGATGAACAGCGCCAACCAGGCGTGGACCATGTACCCCGGCCTGACGCACGGCGCGTACGCGGCGCTGGCGACGCACGGCACGCCGGAGCAGCAGAAGACCTGGCTGCCGAAGATGACCAGCGGCGAGTGGACCGGCACCATGTGTCTGACCGAAGCGCACTGCGGCACCGACCTCGGCCTGATGCGTACCAAGGCGGAACCGCAGGCCGACGGCAGCTACCGGATCACCGGCAACAAGATCTTCATCAGCGCCGGCGAGCACGACATGGCCGAGAACATCGTGCACCTGGTGCTGGCGCGCCTGCCCGACGCGCCCCCCGGCATCAAGGGAATCAGCCTGTTCATCGTGCCGAAGTTCCTGGTGAAGGCCGATGGCACGCTCGGCGAGCGCAACCCGGTGTTCTGCGGCGGCCTGGAGCACAAGATGGGCATCCACGGCAACGCGACGGCGCAGATCAACCTGGACGGCGCGGCCGGCTGGATGGTGGGCCAGCCGAACAAGGGCATGCAGGCGATGTTCGTGATGATGAACGCGGCGCGCCTGGGCGTGGGCAACCAGTCGCTGGGCCTGACCGAAGTGGCGTACCAGAACGCGCTGGCCTACGCCAAGGAGCGCCTGCAGATGCGCTCGCTCTCCGGCACCAAGGCCAAGGACAAGCCGGCCGACCCGATCATCGTGCACCCCGACGTGCGCAAGATGCTGCTCACGGCCAAGGCGTACGCCGAAGGCGGCCGGGCGCTGCTGGTGTTCTGCTCGGTGCTGCTGGACAAGTCGCACTTCCACCCCGACGAGAAGGTGCGCAAGGACAGCGACGAACTGCTGTCGCTGCTGACGCCGATCGTGAAGGCGTTCACGACCGACAACGGCCACATCGCGACCAACGCCTGCCTGCAGGTGTTCGGCGGCCATGGCTACATCCACGAGTGGGGCATGGAGCAGTTCGCGCGCGACAACCGCATCAACATGATCTACGAAGGCACCAATACGATCCAGTCGCTGGACCTGCTGGGCCGCAAGATCCTGGGCAACAACGGCGCCACGCTGAAGAAGTTCGGCAAGCTCGTCGCGCAGCTGGTGCAGGAAGAAGGCGTCAACGAGGACATGGCGGAGTTCGTCAACCCGGTCGCCTATCTCGGCGAGCAGATGACCAAGTTCACCACCGAGATCGGGTTCCGCGGCTTCCAGAACCCGGACGAAGTCGGCGCGGCGGCGGTGGACTACCTGCGCGTCGCCGGGCACCTGGTGCACGGGTACTTCTGGGCGCGCATGGCGCAGGTGGCGCTGCGCGAGATCGCTGCCGGCAACACCGACCCGTTCTACCAGGCCAAGCTGCAGACGGCGCGCTTCTACTTCGCCAAGCTGTTCCCGGAGACGGCGATGCTGATGCGCACGGCGCGCGCCGGCGCCAAGCCGCTGATGGATACCGACCTCGCGCTGGCCTGACGAGGAATTGGCATGTACCAGGAACTTGAAGCGCGCCCGGCCACGGCCGGCGCAAAGGGGACAGCGATGAACCGATTCCCGGTGAGGAAGGTCGCCGTGCTCGGCGCCGGCGTCATGGGCGCGCAGATCGCCGCCCATCTCGTGAACGTGAAGGTGCCGGTGCTGCTGTTCGACCTGGCGGCCAAGGAAGGGCCGAAGAACGGAGTGGTTTCCAAGGCCGTCGATGGCCTGAAGAAGCTCAAGCCTTCGCCGCTGGGCGTCGCGGACGACGCCGTGCTGATCGGCCAGGCGAACTACGACGAGCACCTGGAGCAGCTGCGCGAGTGCGACCTCGTCATCGAGGCCATCGCCGAGCGCATGGACTGGAAGCTGGATCTCTACAAGAAGATCGCGCCCTTCGTGGCGCCGCACGCGATCCTCGCGTCCAATACCTCCGGCCTGTCGATCACGAAGCTGAGCGAGGCCTTGCCCGAGGCGCTCAAGCCGCGCTTCTGCGGCATCCACTTCTTCAATCCGCCGCGGTACATGTACCTGGTGGAGCTGATCGGCACGCCGTCGACCGACGCCCGCATCCTGGACGACCTCGAGTCCTTCGTCACCAGCGCGCTGGGCAAGGGCGTCGTCCGCGCCAAGGACACGCCCAACTTCATCGCCAACCGGGTCGGCATTGCCGGCATGTTGTCGACCATGCGCGAGGTGGAGAAGTTCGGGCTCACCTACGACGTCGTCGACGACCTGACGGGCAAGAAGATGGGGCGCGCGAGCTCCGGCACCTTCCGCACGGCGGACATCGTGGGCCTGGACACCATGGCCCACGTGATCAAGACGCTGCAGGACACGCTCTCGGCCGAAACCGATCCGTTCTACCCGAGTTTCGCCACCCCCGAAGTGCTGAAGGTGCTGCTGGAGAAGGGCAATCTGGGCCAGAAGACCAAGGCCGGCTTCTACAGGAAGGTCGGGCGCGAGGTGTACCGGTTCGAACTCGAGTCGGGCGACTACGTGCCGGCCGGCGAGAAGGGCGACGAGGTCTATGCGCGAATGCTGCAGCGTCCGCCCGCGGAGCGGCTGAAGCTGCTGCGCGAGTCGAAAGGGGCGCAAGGCCAGTTCCTGTGGGCGATTCTGCGCAACAGCTTCCACTACGCCGCCGTGCATCTTTCGACCATCGCCGAAACGGCGCGCGACGTCGACTTCGCGCTGCGCTGGGGCTTCGGCATGAAGCAGGGTCCGTTCGAAGCCTGGCAGGAGGCCGGCTGGCTGCAGGTCGCGCAGTGGATCCAGGAAGACATAGCCGCCGGCAAGGCGCTGTCGAACGCGCCGCTGCCCGAGTGGGTGTTCAAGGGCCCGGTGGCCGAGGCGGGCGGCGTGCACACGCCGGAGGGTTCGTTCAATCCGACGACGGGCAAGTTCGAGCCGCGCCGGTTGCTGCCGGTGCATGCCCGGCAGCTGTTTCCCGAGAACGTTTCGGGAACGAAGGCCGCGAGCTTCAAGACCGCCGGCACGACGGTCCACGAGGACGACGGCATCCGCCTGTGGACGCTGGACGACGAGGTGCTGATCGCCAGCATCAAGAGCAAGATGCATGCGATCAGCCCCGAAGTCGCCGAGGGCCTGCAGCAGGGCATCGAATTGGCCGAGCAGAAGTACCAGGGGCTGGTGATCTGGTCGGGGGACGATCCGTTCAGCGTCGGCGCCGACCTGCAGGCGCTGATGCCGGCCTTCATCGCGGTGGGCGTGAGCGCCATCGACGATGCCGAGCAGTTCCTGCAGCAGACGATGTTGCGCATGCGTTATGCCAACGTGCCGGTGATCGCCGCGATCCGCGGCATGGCCCTGGGCGGCGGCTGCGAGATCGCGGTGCACGCGTCGAAGCGCGTCGCCGCGATGGAAAGCTACATCGGCCTGGTCGAAGTCGGCGTCGGCTTGGTGCCCGGCGCCGGCGGCCTGACCTACATCGCCCGCCGCGCCGCCGAACAGCAGGCCCGCACCACGCACAAGGACCTGCTGCCGTTCCTCACCGAAGGCTTCACCGCCGCGGCAATGGCAAAGGTCGGCACCAGCGCGCTGGAATCGCGCAAGCTCGGCTACCTGCTGGACGACGACGTCATCGTGCCGAACAAGGACGAACTGCTGTACGTCGCGATCGAGGAAGCCAAGGCGATGTTCACCGCCGGCTGGCGGCCGCCGCACAGACGGCAGTTCGCCGTCGCGGGCCGCAATGGCAAGGCGACGATCCAGGGCCAGCTGGTGAACATGCGCGACGGCGGCTTCATCAGCCAGCACGATTTCCACATCGCGTCGCTGATCGCCAACGTGCTGACGGGCGGCGACGTCGACGGCGGGACGCTGGTGACGGAGGAGTACCTGATGGCGCTGGAGCGCAAGGCGTTCTGCGAACTGGTCACGCATCCGAAGACGCAGGACCGGATCATGGCGATGCTGTCGACGGGGAAGCCGTTGCGGAATTGAACTGCCTTTCTCCCTCCCCCTCTGGGGGAGGGTTGGGGTGGGGGCACATGCAACATCAATCGACGCCGACAGCACAGCGACATGCGCGCTCCTTGCGGGCGGGCATGACCGATTCGGAGCGAGCGCTCTGGTTTGGGCTGCGCCGTGAACAGCTTGGCGTCAAGTTCCGGCGGCAACATCCCATCGGGAACTTCATCGCGGACTTTGCGTGCCTCGATCCGAAGCTCGTGGTCGAACTGGACGGCAGCCAGCATCTTGAGCAGGCGGCATACGACGTCCGCAGGGACCGGTTCCTGCGTGAGAACGGGTTCATCGTCCTGCGGTTTCCGACGGATGCTCCCCTGACGAACCTCGAAGGCGTGCGCGCCGCGATTCTTGAACAACTGAAGGTGCTGGCGGGCGGTGCCCCCATCCCAGCCTTCCCCCAGAGGGGGAAGGAGTAATACATGGAGCTTCCGATGAAACAGATCCAAGACGCCTACATCGTCGCCGCCACCCGCACGCCCATCGGGCGGTCCCACCGCGGTTACTTCCGCCACACGCGGCCAGACGACCTGCTCGCCACCGTGCTGCGCTCGGCGCTGGCCCAGGTGCCGGGCCTCGATCCGCAAGCAGTCGAAGACGTGATCTGCGGCTGCGCGATCCCCGAGGCGCAGCAGGGGCTCAACGTCGCACGCATCGGCGCGGTGCTGGCCGGCCTGCCCAAGAGCGTCGGCGGCATCACCGTCAACCGCTTCTGCGCGTCCGGGCTGTCCGCGGTGCAGATGGCCGCCGACCGCATCCGCGTCGGCGAGGCCGACGTGATGATCGCCGCCGGCACCGAGAGCATGAGCATGGTGCCGATGATGGGCAATTCGCCGTCGCTGTCGCCGGCGATCTTCTCCAATCCGCAGGACCTCGAGAGCTACGGCATCGCCTACGGCATGGGGCTCACCGCGGAGAAGGTGGCGCGCCAGTGGAAGGTGAGCCGCGAGGCCCAGGACGAGTTCGCCTACCGCTCGCACATGAAGGCGCTGGCGGCGATGAAGGCCGGCGAGTTCTCGGACGAGATCACGCCGGTGGAGGTGGCCGAGCGGTCGGTGGACCTCGAGTCCGCGCAGGTTGCAGTCTCCACCAGGACCGTGAATCTCGACGAAGGCGCGCGGCCAGACACCACGGTGGAGGGCCTGGGCAAATTGAAGACGGTGTTCGCGGCACGCGGCACGGTCACCGCCGGCAACAGCTCGCAGACTTCCGATGGCGCCGGGGCCCTGGTCCTGGCCAGCGAGGCAGCCGTCAAGCGCTTCGGCCTGCAACCGCTGGCCCGCTTCGTCAGTTTCGCGGCCCGCGGCGTGCCGCCGCACATCATGGGCATCGGGCCGATCGAGGCCATTCCCGCGGCGCTGCGCCATGCCGGCCTCAGGCAGGACGACATCGACTGGGTCGAGCTGAACGAAGCGTTCGCCGCGCAGTCGCTGGCCGTGATCGATACGCTGGGCCTGGACGCGGCCAAGGTGAACCCGATGGGCGGCGCCATCGCGCTGGGGCATCCGCTGGGCGCCACCGGCGCGATCCGCGCCGCGACGGTGGTGCACGCGCTGCGCCGCAAGAACCTGAAGTACGGCATGGTGACCATGTGCGTGGGCATGGGGCAGGGCGCGGCCGGGATTTTCGAGCGGGTCTGACACGCGCTGCCGCCCGCCGCGGCCGCGAGACACTCCCCGCAGAGGGAGCGACAAGGAGACACATGAACCTGGAGGTCATCCACGCACCGGGCGGCCCGCCGCTCGCGGCCTGCGTGTACGAGCCGGCCGTCGCGGCGCGGGGCAACGTGGTGATCGGCGGCGCGATGGGCGTGGTGCAGGACTTCTATGCGCCGTTCGCGCAGTGGCTGTCGGGCCAGGGCTGGCGCGTGACCACCTTCGATTACCGTGGCAGCGGGCGGTCGGCGCCGCCGGGTGGCTCGCTGCGCGGCTTCCGGGCGGACCTGTTCGACTGGACCGCCGATTACGCGGCCGTGATCGACCAGGCGCACGCGGCCCTGCCGCAAGCGCCGCTGTACCTCCTCGGCCACAGCCTCGGCGCGCAGTTGCCCGGGTTGCTGCGCAACCAGCACAAGGTGAGCGGCCTGCTCAGCGTGGCCGCCGGCAGCGGCTACTGGCGCCAGAACGCGCCGCGGTTGCGGCGGGTGGTCCTCCTCTTCTGGTTCGTGCTGGTGCCGCTGGCGACAAGACTGTGCGGCTACTTCCCGGGCCGACGGCTGGGCGTCGTCGGCAACCTGCCGTCCGGCGTCGTGCTGCAATGGCGCCGCTGGTGCCTGAGCCCGCGCTACAGCGTCGGCGCGGAAGGCGCGGCCGTGCGCCGGCGCTATGCGAGCGTGCGGTTTCCGGTGCACGCGCTGTCGGTCGACGACGACGAATTGATGACCCTGCCGGGAATCCGCAGCCTCGTCGCGCTGTACGAGAACGCGCCCAGCGCCGTGGAGCGGATCGCGCCGCGCCAGCTGGGCATCGGCCGGCTTGGCCATTTCGGCGCCTTCCGGCGCGAGCGCGAGGCCGACCTGTGGCCGCGGCTCGCGCAGTGGCTCGCCGGATTGGCCACAATGCGTCCAGCATGAACGAGAACCAGCATCCTTTCGACGCGGCCATCGCGCTGCGGCCCGAAGGCGAGGGCGCGTGGCACGGCCACACCAGCCCGGCCTACGCCAACATGATCGGCCCCTTCGGCGGCATCACCGCGGCCCAGGCGCTCAACGCCGTGCTGCAGCACCCGCAGCGCCTCGGCGAGCCGGTGGCGTACACCGTCAACTTCGCGGCGCCGGTGGCCGACGGACCGTTCCTGGCGCTGGCGCGGCCGGCCCGCACCAACCGCTCCACGCAGCACTGGATCGCCGAGCTGCGCCAGGGCGACCAGACGGTGGCGACGGCGACCGCCGTCACGGCCGTCCGGCGCGACACCTGGGGCGCGACCGAGCTGGCGATGCCCGCCGTGCCGCCGCCGCCCGCCGTGCCGCGGCCGCTGGCCCGCGGCAAGGTGGAGTGGATCAACCGCTACGAGATGCGCTTCGTCGAGGGCGCTTATCCGCCGGCCTGGGACGGCACGCATTCCGAAGACAGCCGCACCTGCCTGTGGCTGCGCGACGAGCCGCCGCGGCCGCTCGACTTCGCGTCGCTCACCGCGCTGGCCGACGTGTTCTTTCCGCGCATCTGGCGGCGCCGCGCCACGCGCACGCCGATCGGCACCGTCTCCATGACCGTCTATTTCCACGCGGGCGGGGCCCAACTGGCGCGCACCGGCAGCGGCCACCTGCTGGGGCAGGCGCATGCCCATGGCTTTCGCGACGGCTACTTCGACCAGACCGCGCAGTTGTGGAACGAGGCCGGCGACCTGCTGGCGACCAGCCACCAGATCGTCTACTACAAGGAATAGTCCATGAGCCGTCCTCCCGTGGCCCTGGTGATCGGCGCCGGCGACGCCACCGGCGGCGCCGTGGCGCGCCGCTTCGCGCGCGGCGGCTACGCCGTCTGTGCCACCCGGCGCACCATGGACAAGCTGCAGCCGCTGATCGACGCCATCCGCGCGGAAGGCGGCGTCGCACATGGCTTCGCTTCCGACGCCAGGAAGGAAGAGGAAGTCGTCGCGCTGGTGGAGCGGATCGAATCGACCGTCGGTCCCATCGAGGTGCTGGTGTTCAACATCGGCGCCAATTCGCCCAGCAGCATCCTGGACGAGACGGCGCGCCGCTACTTCAAGCTGTGGGAGATGGGCTGCTTCGCCGGCTTCCTGTGCGGCCGCGAAGTGGCGCGCCGCATGGTGGCGCGGCCCGGCGAAGGCCACAAGGGCACCATCATCTTCACCGGCGCGACCTCGTCGCTGCGCGGCGGCGCCAACTTCGCCGCCTTCGCCGGCGCGAAGCACGCGTTGCGCGCGCTGGCGCAGAGCATGGCGCGCGAACTGGCCCCGCGCGGCATTCACGTGGCGCACCTGATCGTCGATGCCGCGATCGACACGGCCTTCATCCGCGACAATTTCCCCGAACGGTACGCCTTGCGCGACCGGGACGGGATCGTCGATCCAGAACACGTCGCCGAGACCTACTGGATGCTGCACCGCCAGCCGCGCGACGCCTGGACGCACGAGCTGGACCTGCGGCCCTGGATCGAGAAATTCTGAACGGAGGTGGCCATGGGCAGGACCGTGGAGTTCTTCTTCGACCTGGGCAGCCCGGCTGCCTATCTTGCGTTCCGGCGGCTGCCGGCGCTGTGCGCAGCCGCGGGCGCCACGCTGCACTGGCGGCCCATGCTGCTGGGCGGCGTGTTCCAGGCCACCGGTAACCAGTCGCCGGTGAACGTGCCGGCCAAGGGCGCCTACATCTTCACCGACCTGCAGCGTTTTGCGCGCCGGCACGACATTCCGTTCCGCAGGAATCCGCACTTCCCGATCAACACCCTGACGCTGATGCGCATGGCGACCGGACTGCAGGTGCGCGAGCCGCAACGGTTCCTGCCGTATCTCGACGCCATGTATCGCGCGATCTGGGCCGACGGGCTCGACATGAACGACCCGGCGGTGGTGGCCGGCGTGCTGCAGCGGGCCGGCTTCGACCCGGACGCGCTGCTCGCGCTGGCGGGCGACCCCGAAGTCAAGCAGCGGCTCAAGGACGACACGCAGGAGGCCGTGGCGCGCGGCGTGTTCGGCGCGCCGACCTTCTTCGTGGACGGTGAGATGTACTGGGGCCAGGACCGGCTCGATTTCGTCAAGGAAGCACTGGAAGCTGATACACCATGAGCAATGACATCCTCTCCCACACCGAGCGCGGCATCACGACCGTCACGCTGAACCGCCTGGATCGCAAGAACTCGATCACCGCGGCGATGTACGGGGCGATGGCCGAGGCGCTCGCCGCGGCGCAGGCCGACGAGGCGGTGCGCGTCGTCGTCTTCCAGGGCCACGAGACGGTGTTTTCCGCCGGCAACGACATCGGTGACTTCCTGAACAACCCGCCGGCGACCATGGAGTCCCCGGTGTTCCGCTTCCTGCGAACGCTGGCCACCTTCCCCAAGCCCTTGGTGGCGGCGGTGTGCGGGCCGGCCGTCGGCGTGGGCACCACCATGCTGTTCCACTGCGACCTGGTGTACGCCGGCGACAACGCGGCGTTCTCGATGCCGTTCGTCAACCTGGGCCTGTGTCCCGAGGCGGCGTCCAGCCTGCTGGTGCCCCGGATGCTGGGTTACCACCGCGCCGCGGAGGCGCTGCTGCTGGGTGAGCCGTTCATGGCCGAGGCGGCGCTCGAAGTCGGGCTGGTGAACCGCGTGCTGCCGCCGACCGAGGCGAACGCCTATGCACAGGCCGTGGCGCAGAAGCTGGCGCACAAGCCGCTCAGCTCGCTGATGGCGACCAAGCGGCTGATGAAGCAGGGACAGCAGCAACGGGTGCTGGAGCAGATCGCCATCGAAGGCGAGACGTTCGGGCAGTTGCTGGCGGCGCCGGCGGCGAAGGAAGCGTTCGGGGCGTTCATGGAGAAGCGCAAGCCGGACTTCTCGAAGTTCTAGCCCTGGCAGGGAACCCGGCAGCCGAACGCAGAAGCCGCAAAGCTTACACAGAGGCCGCAGGGCGGCGCGTCGCCTTCGGCGGCGTCCTGCGGCTGGCGGGCGCCGGCGCCAATTCGTCCTCGAACCGTAGCGGCGGCAGCGGCCGGACCGCCACTTCCGCCGCCTCCTGGGACGGCACGCCAAGAGCCCGCAGCACGGTCGCGGCGCAGGCGACGTCATGTTTCGCCGGCGCCTGGCCCGTCGCCACCCGTCGCATGGCATTGCTGCAGACGCCGCTGATGGCGTCCATCGCGATCGCCTCGCTAGTCACCTTGAACTTCTTCTGCTTGACCCCCAGGCGCAGGTCCGCCAGCGGGTACTGTTCGATCTCCCGTAGCACGGCCGGCGAGGCGTTCATCACGTCGAGCAGCAGCAGTACCCACGCCGGGCTTTCGGCCGCCAGCCCGACGTAGCGCCGCTGGCCGATAGCCATGCGCTCGGCGGCGTCGGTGACGTGCCCGTAGCTGTCGTTGATCGCGCGGCAGACGGTCTGCGCCAGGGTGGCGGCCAGCCGCTCGACCAGTGCCTCCTTGGTGGCGAAGTGGTTGTAGAGCGTGGCGGTCGTGACGCCGGCGGCCTGCGCCACCTGCTGCATGGTGCCGGCCTGCAGGCCGCGCTCGCAGATCACGGACACCGCCGCATGCAACAGCAGCGCCTGCGTGCGCTCGCGCTTGGGACCGCCGCTCGTCGCCCGCAGGAAGGCCGCCGCCAGCGCCGGCGGCAGGGGCGGCATTGACGCCGGCCAGAAAGTGGAGGCAGAATCCATTTCTGGATTATACGTCCAGATTTGGTCAATATATCAATTTATAAAGGGAGCGACGCCATGAACAGGTGGTGGAAGGTGGCGGGCGGCATCGTGGCCGCCCTGGTGGTGCTGGCCGGCGCCGTGGTGGTCGCCGGACTGCAGCTGGGCGAGCGGCGCATGCAGCGCAAGGTGGCGGTGGAAGTGCGGCCGGTGGCGTACGCCGCCGACGGTGCCGCGCTGGAGCGCGGGCGCTACCTGTTCTCCTCGCGCGGCTGCGCGGACTGCCACGGCGCCAACGGCGCGGGCCGGTCCTTCGTCAACGACGGCAAGAGCCTGCACATCCGCGGGCCCAACATCACGACCGGTCCCGGGTCCGTCGTCGGCAGTTACCAGCCGGAGGACTGGGTGCGCGCGATCCGGCACGGCATCGCGCCGGGCGGCCGGCCGCTGATGATCATGCCCAGCGAGGACTACAACCGGTTCACCGACGCCGACCTCGCAGCGCTCGTCGCCTACGTCCGGTCGCTGCCGGCAGTGGCGGGCGAGCCGGCGGTCGTGCAGCTGCCGCTGCCGGCGCGCGTACTCTACGGCTTCGGCGCCATCGGTGACGCCGCCGCGAAGATCGACCACGGCCTGGCACCTTCGCAGCCGGTGGCCGAAGGGGTGAACGTCGCGCACGGCGCCTACGTCGCCAACATGTGCCTGGGCTGCCACGGCCCGCAGCTCGCCGGCGGCCGCATCCCCGGCGGGCCACCGGACTGGCCGGCGGCGCCCAACCTCACGCCAGGCTCGGGCACGGCGATGGTCAGGTACGGCGACGCCGGCGCCTTGCTGCGGCTGTTCCGCACCGGTCAACGGCCCGACGGCTCGGCGGTGAAGGTGATGCCCTTCGAGTCGCTGCGCGCGATGAGCGAGACCGACGTGCGCGCGCTGCACCTGTACCTGCGCAGCCTGCCGCCGAAGCCGCAAGGCTGAGGCGCGCCGCGTGCAGAATGCGTGACACTGGGCTCCCGCCGTCGCGGGGGCAACGGAGGACGGCATGGACCTGCGCGGCAAGACCCTCTTGATCACCGGCGCCTCGCGCGGCATCGGGCTGGCGATCGGCCGGAAGGCCGCCGCCGACGGCGCCAACGTCGTCATCGCGGCCAAGACGACCGATCCCAATCCCAAGCTGCCCGGCACCATCTACACGGCGGCCGAGGAGATCCGCGCGGCCGGCGGCCAGGCATTGCCGCTGGCGGTCGACATACGCGACGAAGAAGCGGTGCTGGCGGCGGTGGCCAAGGCCGTCGAGACCTTCGGCGGCATCGACGTCCTGGTGAACAACGCCAGCGCCATCAGCCTCACCGACACCGAGCACACGCCGATGAAGCGCTACGACCTGATGAACGGGATCAACGCTCGCGGCACCTACCTCTGCACCCAGGCCTGCCTGCCGGAACTGAAGAAGTCGGCACGGGCCGGGCGCCGGCCGCAGGTGCTCACCATGTCGCCGCCGCTGTCGATGAAGCAGCACTGGTTCGCCCCGCACACCGCCTACACCATGGCGAAATACGGCATGAGCATGTGCACGCTGGGCCACTCGGGCGAATTCGCGAAGTACGGCATCGCCGTCAACAGCCTGTGGCCGCGCACGGCGATCGCGACAGCGGCGCTGCAGATGATCCCTGGCGTCGACCTTGACCTGTGCCGCAAGCCGGACATCCTGGCCGACGCCGCGTACTTCATCCTCACGGCCGACGAGCCCGCCAGCGGCAACTTCTACATCGACGACGAAGTGCTGGCCGCCCACGGCGTCAGCGACCTCGAGCGGTACTCGGTAAAGCCGGGAACGAAACGGTTCATCCCGGACTTTTTCGTCGACTGAGCCATGCCCTTCCTGCTCCTGATCCAGGAACCCGTCGGCCAGCGCCAGCAGCGCACGCGTGCCGAAGGCGAAGCCGTCTACGACCGCATGGTGCGCTTTGCCGCCGACTTGCAGGCGCGCGGCGTGCTGCGCGCCGTGGAATCGCTCGGTTCGCAGGACGGCGCCGCGCGGGTCAAGGTGAGCGGTGGCCGCGCGCAGGTCGTGGACGGGCCATTCGCCGAGGCGAAGGAGATGGTCGGCGGCTTCTTCCTGCTCGACTGCGCCACGCGCGAGGAAGCGGTGGCGATCGCCGCACTCTGCCCGGCGGCGGAGTGGGCAACGGTCGAGGTGCGCGAGACCGGTCCTTGCTTTACCTAGGGTTTGTCCCAGTCGGAATCCTGTCGATTTCGCCTCTCCTCGTTCGTCGTGTGAGCAGGGGCGGCGCGGTGCCGCTCCACAGGAAGGAGCACCACATGCGTTTCATGATCATGGTCCGGGCCACGCCCGACACCGAGGCAGCCTGGTTCCCCGAAGGCGAAGCCAAGCAGCAATTGTTCCAGTCCATGGCCGACTATCACGACGAGTTGGCCAGGGCCGGCGTCCTGCTCGACGCGTCCGGCCTGCAGCCGAGTTCGAAAGGCTGGCGTATCCGCTATGGCACCGGTGCGCCGAAAGTCATCGACGGCCCGTTCGCCGAAAGCAAGGAGCTGATCGCCGGCTACACGCTGATCGAGTGCCGCTCGCGCGAGGAAGCGCTGGAGTGGTCCAGGCGTTTTCCCAACCCCATGCCCGGCCGTGGCACCTGCGAGATCGAGGTGCGCCAGCTGTACGAGCTGGAAGACATCGAAGCGATCGCGGGGCCGCTCGATGCCGTCGAGCAGTTCCGCAAGCTGGACCTGCGGTGAGCGCCATGGATACATCCACGTCCACCGAACAGGCCGGCCGCGAGCTCGTCAGCCAGCGCGTGATCGCTGCGCCGCCCGAGGCCATCTTCGCGTGCCTCGCGGATCCCGGGCGGCTGGCCCGCTGGTGGGGGCCGGCAGGATTTCGCAACACGTTCGAGATCTTCGAGTTCCGGCCCGGCGGCACCTGGAAGTTCGTGATGCACGGGCCCGACGGCACCGACTGGCCGAACCACAGCGTCTTTCGCGAGATCGAGGCGCCGTCGCGCGTCGTGCTGGAGCACCTGGGCAGCGTCCACCACTTCATGCTGACGATCACGCTCGAGGAGCGCGGCGGCGCGACGGCGCTGGGCTGGCGCATGGTGTTCGACAGCGTGGCCGAGCGCTACGAGACGGCCCGCTACGCCATCCGGTGCAACGAGGAACTTTTCGACCGGCTCGAGGCGGAACTCGCCAGGCCGCAGGGACAAGCCATGAACCGCCAGATCTACGTCAACCTCCCGATCCGCGACATGGAGCGCAGCAAGGCGTTCTTCGCGGCGCTGGGCTTTTCCTTCAACCCGCAGTTCAGCAACGAGCAAGGCGCCTGCATGGTGGTCGCCGACAACATCTTCGTGATGCTGTTGGTGGAAAGCTTCTTTGGCACCTTTACCAACAAGCCAGTGGCCGACGCCGCCAGGAGCACCGAGGTGCTGGTCTGCCTTTCCTGCGCCAGCCGCGAGGAAGTCGACGACCTGGTGCGCAAGGCGGTCGCCGCCGGGGGCACGGCGCCGATGCCCACGCAAGACCACGGCTTCATGTACGGGCACGGATTCACCGACCTCGACGGCCACATGTGGGAGCTCTCGTACATGGACGCCGCCGCGGTGCCGCCGCAGTAAGCGCCGATGCATTCGGCGACGCACCAGGCCATCGCCGCCGTCTGGCGCATCGAATGCGCGCGGATCGTCGCCGCCGTCGCCCGCCTGGTGCGCGACGTCGGTGTCGCCGAGGAATTGGCGCAGGATGCGCTGGTGGCTGCGCTGGAGCACTGGCCGCGCCAAGGCATCCCCGACAACGCGGCGGCGTGGCTGATGCGCACGGCGAAGAACCGCGCGCTGGATGAACTGCGGCGGCGCGGCAGCCACGCCGCCGGGCTGGAGCAGGTCGCCTCCGACCTGCAGGCACGGGAAGCGCACCTCGTGCCCGACTTCGTCGACGAACTCGACGCCGTGCGCGCGGACGACATCGGCGACGACCTGCTGCGGCTGATGTTCACGGCGTGCCACCCGGTGCTGTCGAGCGATGCGCGGGTCGCGCTCTCCCTGAAGCTGCTGGCCGGCCTGACGACCCACGAGATCGCGCGGGCCTACCTGCTGCCGGAGCCGACCATCGCGCAGCGCATCGTGCGGGCCAAGCGCACCTTGCGCGAGGCGCAGGTGCCGTTCGAGTTGCCGCGCGGCGAGCAACTAGCGCCGCGCCTCGCATCCGTGCTGGAGGCGGTCTACCTGGTCTTCAACGAGGGATACACCGCGACGGCCGGTGCCGACTGGATGCGCCCGCAGCTGTGCGACGAGGCGCTGCGCCTGGGCCGGATCCTGGCGGAACTGGCCCCGGCCGAGCCCGAGGTCCATGGCCTCGTGGCGCTGATGGAGCTGCAGGCCTCCCGTGCGTCGGCGCGGCAGGACGGCGCCGGCCGGCCCGTCCTGCTGCTCGACCAGGACCGCTCGCGCTGGGACCAGCTCCTGATCCGCCGCGGGCAGGCGGCGCTGGCGCGGGCGCAGGGCCTCGGTGGCGGCGCCGGACCGTACGCGCTGCAGGCCGCCATCGCGGCCTGCCACGCCCGCGCGCGCACGGCCGCCGAAACCGACTGGCAGCGGATCTGCGACCTGTACGGCGAACTGGCGCGCGTGGCGCCGTCGCCGGTCGTGGAACTCAATCGCGCCGTGGCCGTGTGCATGGCGCAAGGGCCGGCCGTGGCGCTGGCGATGGTCGATGCACTGAATGAGGACCCGGCGCTGCGCGCCTACCAGTGGCTGCCCAGCGTGCGCGGCGACCTGCTGGCGCGGCTCGGACGCCCCGGCGAGGCCAGGGCCGAATTCGAGCGGGCGGCCGCCCTGGCGGGCAACGAGCGCGAGCGCGCGTTCCTGCTCCAGCGCGCGCGCGCGCTCGATGGCGGCGCGGCCGATGCAGCTTGAACCCGCGCTGCGTGCTAGTGTCCTGTCCCACAAATATCTGTGCTCTCGCTGGTTCGTAGCGGGCCGCAGGCAAGGCGCGGGCGCCGGCCAATACTTGACGTATTGGCCGGTGACCGTAACGCGGCATGCGGCCCGCTACGAGCCAGCCCGGAGGGTTCGGCGCCTGCGGGGCGCTCGGCGGCCGTCCAAAGCGGGTCCAGACGTCCAGTCTGGACCCGCTCTGGCCAACCACCGATCATCCCCGCATCCATCCGAACGAGAGTACAGATATTTGTGGGACAGGGCACTAGTTCTGGCCGAGACCGGTGCTGCCATCGGTCCAGGCCGGGCTGGCCGATGACGGCGGTGCGTCCGGCGCGGTTTCGATGCGCACCGCGGGCCGCTCGCGCGCGGCTTGCGGCGTGAATTCGACCACCGGCGGCCCGCGCCGCTCGCTGCCCCCGTCCGGTCGCTGGATGATGACGGCGGCCGGGCGGTCGGTGCCGGGGCGGGCAGGCTCCGCCGGCAGGATCACGGCGGCGGGCGGTCCCAGGCTGCCGCGCTCGGCTCCCGGCGTGCGGCGGGACTCGGACGCACCCGGCGGCAAGGCCGCCGGTTCGCTGCCTCGCGGAAGCGGCGCCGGCTCGCTGCTGCGCGGCGGCGCGACCTGCCACTGGAATTCGGCGCCGCGCTGCGCGGGCGGGCCCGACATGATCACCGTCGGCGGCCGCTCGACCGGCTCGGCCCCGGCGGCGGGGGACGGGATCGTCGCCACCGGGCTGGCGGGCGCCGGCTCCAGGATCACCCCCGGTTGCACCACCTGCTCCTGTGGCGGCAAGGGCGGCAGCGGCTGCGCCTCCTGGACCTGCTGGCCGGGGAAGACGCCGCCCAGCCACTCGTTGACCCGGCCGAACAGCGAGCCGTCGAAGGCCTGCGGCGGCTGGCGCGGTGCCGCGAACGCCGCCTTCGCATCGAGGAACCTGGCCTTCTGCGACTGCTGCGCGAAGTCGCCGACGATGTTCAAGGCGTTGCGCGATCCCTGGCCCCACGATTCGCGCATGGTGATCCGGTTGTCGTTGAACCCGACCCACGCGCCGCTCACCAGTTGCGGGTGCATCAGGATGAACCAGCCGTCGGTGTAGTCCTGCGTGGTCCCGGTCTTGCCCGCCAGGTCGCCCTTGAGGCCGAAGCGGCTGCGGATGCCGACGCCGGTGCCCCGGTCGACCACGCCGCGCATGACGTCCAGCAAGGTCTGCGCGGCGTGCGTCGAGAGCCCCTGCTCGGCGGCGCGCGGCCGGAACTCCGCGACCACGCCCTGGCCGGCGCGCTCGATCCGCGTGACCACCAGCGGCTCGACGTAGCTGCCGCTGTTCACGATGGTGCCGTACGACGCCACCATTTCCTTCAGCGTGACCGGGCTGGTGCCAAGCGCCAGCGACGGCACCGCGTCCAGCTTGCTGTGGCGCACGCCCATCGCGCGGGCCACCTGGGCGATGCGCGACGGGCCGACCCGCTGCATCACCTGCGCGGTGATCGTGTTCTTCGACTGCACCAGGCCGTCCCGCACGCTCATCGGCTGCCCGCTGGAGCCGTCGATGTCGGTCGGCTTCCAGACGGTGCGCGCGTCGATCCGGATCTCGACCGGCGCATCCATCAAGAGTTCGTCGGGACTGATCCCGTCCTCGAAGGCGGCACCGTAGACGAAGGGCTTGAACGTGGAGCCCGGCTGACGCCGCGCCTGGTCCACGTGGTCGAACTGGTCCTGCCTGAAGTCTCGGCTGCCGACCCAGGCCTTGACGTGGCCGCTCGCCGGGTCGAGCGCCATGAAGCCGGCCTGCAGCCGCGTCTTGTCCGCCCAGACCTTGCGCACCAGTTCGCCGTCCGCCTCCAGTTTCTTCAGCGCCTGCTCCTCGCTTGCACCGCCCTCGCGCTGCTCCTTGAACTGGCGCGTCTCGCGCAGGAACGCCTGCAGCAAGGCGCGGTTGGCGGTCGGCTTCCAGGCCGCGCTGGCGGTCGCCTGCAACCTGTCGCCCTGGCGCTCCACCGCCTCCAGCGCCATCTGCTGCAGGCGCGAGTCGATCGTGGTGTGCACCACCAGGCCGTCGGCGTGCATGTCGTAGCCGTTGCGGTCGGACCAGTCGATGAGCCACCGCCGCAGTTGCTGGGCCAGGTGCGGCGCCGGCCCGGGATCGTCTTCCTGGCGTTCGAAATCGACCTTCAGCGGCTGCTTCCTGAGCCCCTCGAGCTGCCCGGGCGTCAACTGCCCATGCCTGGCCATCTGGGCCAGCACGATGTTGCGCCGCTGCAGCGACCGTTCGGGATTGAGCACCGGGTTGTAGTGGCTGGTTCCCTTGAGCATGCCGACCAGCGTCGCGCCCTCCAGCACGTCCAGCTGCCGGGCCGGCTTGTCGAAGTAGGTGCGCGCGGCCATCTCGATGCCGTGCGCGTTGTACAGGAACGGCACCGTGTTGAGGTAGCTCTCCAGGATCTCGTCCTTGCTGTACGCGGACTCGATCTTCAGCGCCGTGATCGCCTCCTTGACCTTGCGCGTGATCGTGGGCGCGCGGCCGATCTCCTCCGGGTAGAGGTTGCGCGCGAGCTGCTGGGTGATGGTGGAGCCGCCTTCGCGGTCGCCCGCCAGGGTGCTGGCCGCGGCGGCCAGCGTACGCCTGAGGTCGATGCCGTGGTGCTGGTAGAAGCGGTGATCCTCTGTGGCCAGCAGGGCCTTCACGACGTGCGGCGCGATCTCGCGCAGCTCCACCCATTCCCGATTGACGCGGCGGAACACGGCCAGCTCCTTGCCGTCGGCCGTGAGCACCACGGCCGGCTGCTGGGTCCTGGCCTTGCGGATGTCGCCGATGCCGGGCGTGAAAGGCACCAGCGCCAGCACGTACAGCAGCGGCAGGAGCGGCAGCACGGCCGCCGCGCGCCAGGGATGCCGCCGGAGCGCGCCGCCCACCCGGTAACCGAAGGCTACGAGGAATGCGGCGAGGCGGGACAGGGCCTGTTTCATGGAGTGCATGGTGTGGACGCCACAATGTAGGACTGCACCGCCGCCCACGGCTGTAGGACGGCGGCGGCAAGCCGGCAAAGACGGGGCCGCGCCACTGCCGAGCCGGCCGCCGACAGCGCCGCCGGCCCTTGCGGTAAGGTGCGTCTTTTTCCTGATGGAGCAGTTCGTGGGCAACGAGAACGAGGACGTTTCGATCAGCAAGCAGGGCGGCCGCCAGCGCTACGAGATCGCCGTCGCCGGCGAGCTGGCCGGCTTCGTGGAGTACCGTGCGCAGGGTGACAGCGTGGCGCTGGTGCACACCGAAGTGCTGCCCCGGTTCGAAGGCCGCGGGCTCGCGGGACGGCTGGCCGAGTTCGCGCTGGAGGACGTCCGGCGCCAGGGCGCCAGGGTGGTGCCGAGCTGTTCGTACATCGCGAAGTACATCCAGCGCCATCCCCGGATGCGGGACCTGGTCGATCCGCAGCACGGCGGAGCAGCGGCATGAGTGCGGTTCTCGAGTCCGACGCGGTGACGGCGGCGCCGCCGTTCCGCGCGATCGCCGACCTGGTGCGCGAGCATGCGGCGGCGCGGCCGGACCAGCGCGCGCTGGTGCAAGGCGACCGCAGCCTCACCTGGGGCGAGCTCGACCGCCTCGCCGACCGAATCGCCGCGTCGCTGCAGCGCGACGGCGTGCTGCCGCGCGAGCGCATCGCGATCTGCGGCGCCAACTCCATCGAGTACGCGGCGATCTTCATTGGCGGCCTGCGCGCCGGCGCCGCCGTGGCGCCGCTGCCGACCGGGTCGCAGCCGGCGCAGCTGGCCGGGATGCTGGCGGACAGCGGCGCGCGGCATTTCTTCGTGGACTCCGGCGTGCCGGTCCTGGACGGCGCGGTGCAGCGCATCGCGATGGACGGGTCGGCGGCGCCGTCGCTGGAGCAGTGGCTGCTGCCCGCGGGCGCGCGGCCGCTGCCGGTGACGGTGCAGCCCGAGTGGCCGTTCAACATCATCTATTCGTCGGGCACGACCGGCACGCCCAAGGGCATCGTGCAGCCGCACGCGATGCGCTGGGCCCACGTCGCGCGGGCGCAGGCCTACGGTTACGGTCCTGATTCGGTGACCATCCTCGCCACCTCGCTGTGCTCCAACACCACGCTGGTGACTTTCTTCCCGACAGTCGCGCAAGGCGGCTGCGTGGTGCTGTGCCCGCCCAGGTTCGACGCGGCGACCTGGCTCGCCATCGCGCAGAAGGAGCGCGCCACCCACACCATGCTGGTGCCGGTGCAGTACCGGCGGATCATGGCGCTGCCGGATTTCGACCGCTACGACCTGTCGTCGTTCCGGCTGAAGTTCTGCACCAGCGCCCCGTTCCATGCCGACCTGAAGACCGACATCCTCGAGCGCTGGCCGGGCGGGCTGATCGAGTTCTACGGCATGACCGAAGGTGGCGGCACCTGCATCCTGGAGGCGCACAACCACCCGGACAAGCTGCACACGGTGGGCAAGCCGCCCGAAGGCCACGACATCCGCGTGATCGACGAGAACGAGCGCGAGCTGCCGCGCGGCGCGGTGGGCGAAGTGGTGGGGCGATCGCCGTCGATGATGACCGCGTACAACAACCAGCCGCAGCTCACTCGCGGTGCCGAGTGGTACGACGCCGACGGCAACCGCTTCATCCGCACCGGCGACGTCGGCCGTTTCGACGAGGACGGCTTCCTCACGCTGATGGACCGGCGCAAGGACCTGGTGATCTCGGGCGGCTTCAACATCTATCCGAGCGACCTCGAGGCCGTGCTGCGCCGGCATCCCGGCGTCGTCGACGCGGCGGTGGTCGGCGTGCCGTCAGCCGAATGGGGCGAGACGCCCGTGGCCTTCGTCGTGCCGGGGCCGGGCGCGCCGCCGGAGGGCGAATTGCGAGCGTGGGCCAACGGGCAGCTGGGCAAGACCCAGCGCGTGGCCGACGTGCGCTACATCGCCGAGCTGCCGCGCAGCGACATCGGCAAGGTCCTCAAGCGCGAACTGCGCGAGCGGTACGCCGCAAACGGGTAGAACTCGGCGCAGCGGCCCGGCTCCAACCGCGGTGCACCGCAGAACATCACTCGCCGTCCTCGCCGGCATCGCCTTCGGCGTGGTCGCGGCCGGCCGCCCGCTCGCGGCGGGTCCGTCGTACCGGGTTTCGCTGCGGCAGCTGGAGCAGTCGCTGCAGGAGCGCTTTCCCTTGCGCTACCCGGTCGCCGGCCTGTTCGATGTCGTAGTGGCGGTGCCACGCCTGCGGCTGCTGCCCGAGGCGAACCGCGTTGCAAGCGACCTGCCGGTGCAGGTCGCGGGGCCGGCGCTGCGCCGCAGCTACGCCGGCGAACTGGGGCTGGACTTCGGCCTGCGCTACGAGCCGGCCGACCGCACGATCCGAGCGCACGCGCTGCGCGTGCAGTCGCTGACCGTGCCCGGGCTCGGCGGGCAGGCCGCCGCGCTGCTGCAGCAGGCCACGAGCGACCTGGCCGCGCAGGCATTGCTGGAAGTCGTGTTGCACCGGCTGCAGCCGCGCGACCTGGCGCTGGCGGAGGCCATGGGCCTGCAGCCGGGTGACATCACCGTGACCCAGGCCGGGTTGGTGATCGGGTTCGTGAACAAGCCGGCTTCGGTTTCGGAGTGAGCCCGGGGCGCCCGGCCGCTGGCTCGGGAGCCGTCAGGGCTGCCGCTCGCCCACGTGCAGCTCGCGGTGTTCGCCGACGTGGGCCTGCTGGTGCATCGCCGCCGCGGTCGCGATCTTGAGCAACTGGGTCAGCTTGCTTTCCTTCGCGTTCCAGTACTCGGCATGGCGGATCTGCACCTGGACCAGCTCGAGGTTCGGGTCGTCCACCCCGCCCGGAAACCAGGCCTTGTCCAGCGCGTTGAACAACCGCTTCTTGAGCGCCGCGTCTTCCTTGACGGTGGCATGCGCCGCCAGCGACACGTAGACGTCCTTCGACGGATCGACGTACGCGATGTTGACGTTGCCGTCCAGCCGCAGGCGCTGGCCCAGCTCGGTCTGGCGCGACACGAAGAAGTGCAGCAGCCCGTCGTCGCCCAGCGACTTGTCCTGGGTGATGAGCGGGTGCGAGTGGAGCGTCCCGTCGGCATGGCGATGCGTGAGCATCCCGAAACGGATGTCCTTGATCATGTTCCACAGCAGTTCGTGGTCGGTCTTGGGTTTCATGGGGGCATGCTGGCAGAGCAGGGCGGCGACGTTGTCGGCAAACCGCCATGCCGGCTGTGAGTCCACGCCGACACGCGAGGGCTGCTGCGCTCCCTAACCTAGCCCCTGGCCCCTGGCCCCTGGCCCCTGCCTTTCTTCGGCAGATCCAGCCGCCACGGCGGCGCCGGCTGGAAGCGCGCCTGCAGGAAGGCGAGGAACAGCGTTGCCCGCCTGGACATCGCCCCGCGCGCACTGGCGAGCGCCACCACGTCGGCGTTGGGCAGGCTCCATTCCGGCAGCACCCGCACCAGCTGGCCGGTGGCGAGCAGGTCCGCGACGTCCCACTCCGAGCGCACGAACAGTCCCTTGCCGGCCAGCGCCCACTGCTTGACGACGTCTCCGTCGTTGCTGCTGAGGATGGCCGGCACGCGCACCGCCACCTCCTGGCGCCGCTGGTGGAAGCGCCACAGCGTTACGTCCTCGTTGTTTTCGCGCAGGACGATGCAGTCGTGGACGGCGAGCTCCTTGGGATCGCGCGGGGCGGGACGCCGTTCGAGGTAGGCCGGCGCCGCGCAGATGAAGCGGTTGTTCGGCGCCACCGGGTAAGCGACCATGCTGGAGTCGGCCAGGCTGCCGATGTGCACGATCATGTCGAAGCGGCCGGCCTCGGTCGCCGTGAGCGCATCGCTGAGCGTGAGCGCTACCTTCAGCTGCGGATGCCGGGCGTGGAAGTCGGCGATCGCCGGCGCCAGGTAGCGGCGGCCGAACCCGAGCGACCCGCCGATGTTCAAGGTGCCGGCCACCTCGCCGGAGCGCTCGCGCAGGTTCTCGACCAGCCGGTCCAGGTCGCCCAGGACGGCGGCGACCCCATCGCGGAACAACAGGCCTTCCTCGGTCAGCACGAAACGGCGGGTGCTGCGGTGGGCCAGCGCCATGCCCAGCCTGGCCTCCAGGTGCCGCAGCCGCTGCGACACGGCCGAAGGAGTGACGTCAAGCCGGCGGGCGGCCTCTGCCAGGGAGCCGCTCTCCGTGATCGTCACGAAGAAGCGCAGGTCGGTGATGTCGTGCACCATGGGCGCACCCGGCCGCGTCAGGCGGCGCGGGATACTCCATGGAGCATAGCCGACCGGGCTCGGCCGTCAACACGGCCGGCGGCGGCGATCACGCCGACCAGCCGTTGAAGCGCGGCCAGGTGGCGGTGACGGTCCCGCCGGCGCCGACGACGAGGTACTGCTGGTACTGGGCCGCCGTCGAACAGGCGTGATTGGGCAGGATCCGCACCTGGGTGCCCACCGGCAGGTGCAGCGCGCCTTCGATGCGGCCGCTGCGGTGCGCGATGATGCCGTGCTCCTGGTTGGCGCCGACCATGATGAGGTCGGCTATCGGCCGGCCGTCCAGGTCGCATACAAGGCCGTAACCCTGGTCCACCGCCTGGCCCGAAGTGCCGCGGTCGCGCGACATGGCCATCCAGCCGGCATCGACCAGCGTCCAGCCCTTGTCGGCGCGATGCCCGATCACGGTGCCCAGCACCGACAGGGCGATGTCCTCGACCCGGCAGACGTTGATGCCGGCCATCACCAGGTCGAAGAAGACGAACACGCCGGCCCGCACTTCGGTCACGCCGGTCAGGTCGTCGGCGAAGGTGGCCGTCGGCGTGGAGCCGACGCTGACCACGGGGCAGGCGCTGCCCGCCGCGCGCAGCCGGTCCGCGGCATGCACGACGGCGTCGCGTTCCTGGCGCGCCATCGCCCGGATCGCCTCGGTGGAGGCGCAGTCGTAGGAACTGCCGGCATGGGTCAGCACGCCGTGGACCGGGATGCCCGCGGCTTCCAGGAAGCGGCCGAGTTCCAGCAGTTCCGCCGCGCCGGGCTCGATTCCGGAGCGGTGGCCGTCCGAGTCGATCTCGATCAGCACCGGCCAGACGCGGCCGCTGCGCTCGCGCTCGGCGGCCAGGACGCGGGCGGTCTCCATGTTGTCGAGGATCAGCGTCAGCCGCACGCCGCGGTCCTGCAGCGCGGCGGCGTGCGCCAGCTTGTTGGGCGCGATGCACACCGCGTACAGGATGTCGGTGAAGCCGTGGCCGGCGAAGAAGTCGGCTTCGTGCAGCGTCGACACGGTGATCGGCCCCGGGCCCTGGGGCAGCAGCCGCCGCGTGACGTCGATCGACTTGCTGGTCTTCACATGGGGGCGGAACGACACGCCCAGGCGCTGCAGGTGCGAGCGCATCCGCTCCATGTTGCGCTCCATGCGCTGCTCGTCGAGCAGCAGGGCCGGGGTTTCGAACTGGGCGAGGGAAAGATCTGGCATCGAATTGGGAAGGAGTTACAGCAGCGCGCCGCGCGCGGCGATCGGCCACACGGCTTCGACGGTGTCGCCGCGGAAGCAGATCAGTTCGTCATAGAGATTGACGGTCGGGTCGCAATGGCCTGGCACCAGCAGCACGGCGTCGCCGAGGGCGAGCGCCTCCTGCGACGGGGTGGCGATGACGCCGTGCTCGTCGGAGGCCTTGGCGTAGCGCAGCTCCGGACGCTGCCACACGGTCGGCATGCCGCTGTCGACGCTCGAGGCCTTGAGGCCGGCGTCGACCACGGCCCGGTCGGCGGTGGGCCGGCTCATGACCATGGCGCGCACGAACAGGGCATGTTCGAAGGCGATGTCGCCGGCGCCGAGCTGGTTGTCGCCGTAGTCACGGTCCATGAAGACGTACGAGCCGGCCTGCAGTTCGTCGAAGACGCCGCTGGCGAGTTCGTTCACGAAGCTGCCGGTGCCCGCGCCGGTGACTCGCTCCACGCGCAGGCCCGCCGCCTCGCAGGCGCGGACGCTGGCCCGGACCGCCTCGCAGGCGCCGGCGATGGCGTCGGCGCGGGACTGCGGCGTGCGCATGTGCTGGGCCGGCCCGTGGTAGCACTGCAGCCCGGCGAAGCGCAACCCCGCGCTGGACGCGATCTGGCGCGCGAGTTGCGCTGCCGGCTCGCCCGGCGGTACGCCGCAGCGGTTGGCGCCCACGTCGACCTCCACGTACACGTCGAGGCTGGCGTCCTGCGCCTTGGCCGCCGCCGCGAGCGCCTGCACCTGCTGCGGATGGTCGGCCAGCACGCCGATGCGGGCGCGCCGCGCCAGTGCCGCCAGCTGCCGCAGTTTCGCGTCGCCGACCACCTCGTTGGTGACCAGCACGTCCGCGATGCCGGCCTCGACGAAGACGGCCGCCTCGCCGACCTTCTGGCAGCAGATGCCCACGGCGCCCAGCGCCACCTGGCGCCTGGCGATCTCGGGGCACTTGTGGCTCTTGGCGTGCGGGCGCAGCCGCACCTTGGTGCCGGCCACGGCTGTGGCGAGGCGCTGCAGGTTGCGCTCGAACGCGTCGAGGTCCAGCACCAGGGCGGGCGTGTCGACGGCGGAGAGAGGATCGCCCACGCGGGCGGCTTTCCAGGGGCTCATGGCTGGTGGCTCGATCGAAGTTGGCGCCCGGAACTGACCATCCTGTCATCACAAGATGTCTTTGGGCATGGAATGGCGGCCTCAATGATGCCACCGCGGCAGGACATGGTCATTGCAGGCCCGGCTGCGGCCCCAGCCGGCCGGCGGGCGCCTCGTGCAGGAGCCGCCGCACGGCATCGGCGTACGCGATCTCCGAGTCGTCCTGCGGCTCGTAGCCGATCACCCGACGCGCCTGTTCCAGCGACCAGAATGCGCGGGTGTTGTCGGAGATGCCGTAGGCGATCACCCACGGCACCGCCTGCGGCGGCAGGGCGAGCGGCGCATCGACGGCGCAGCGGAACAGGCTGGCGCAGTCGCGGTCGCTCAACCAGGCGCCCAGCGCCCGCTTGAAGGCGGCGGGGCCCCGTGGCCGCGGCAGGCTGGTGGCTGGCGGGGCGACGCCAGGCGCGTAGCGGCCGGGGTCGATCGGGTAGGGTGAACCGATGCGCAGCATGACGAACTCCATCCGCCGGCCGAAGGTGCCGCAGGCATAGGGATGCGCCAGCAGCTCGTACGACGCCTTCGCCCAGCCGTAGAAGTTGTCGGCCAGCGGCAGGTCGGTCTCGTACACCGTCTCGCGCGCACGCTCGTGCACCTGCGCATGCTCGTACCAGTCGGCGGCGTGGTTGGACGAGACCACCACCACGCGGCGCACGCCCGCTTCCAGCGCGCCGCGGTAGACGCGCTGGGCCATGCGCACGTTGTCCAGTTCGGCGTCGAAGCGTTCCAGCTGCGGCGGCCGCGCACTGTACACGTCGCGCTCGCCGGAGGGGATGTAGGCGCTGTGCACCACCACCTCGACCCCGCGGAACAGCTGCGCCAGTTCGGCCTGCGGCGCCGCGAGCAGGCTGCACGGCACGAAGCTCGCGCCGGGCGGCAACGCCGCGGGGCGCCGCACGTCGGCCAGGCGCAGCGCGTGGCCGCGCAGCCCCGGCAGGGCCAGGGTGGCGAGGTGGCCGGCGGCGCCGGTGACGAGCACGTTCATGGCGTCTCCTCGCCGGCGAGGCTGCGGCGGATCCAGTCCAGCCGGCCCAGCGGCATCATGGCGTAGTGGTAGAAGGCGACCCCCGGCGCGCCCGAAGCGCGCACCGCGGCCACCTTGGCGGCGAGGTTCTGCGCGGCATGGCAGTCCGGCAGCAGCGGCCGCAGCGCCACGCGGCGCCGGGTCCCCGCGGGCAGCGCGCGGGCGTAGCTGGCCAGCAGCGCCTGCAGGCGTTCCGGCGTGTCCACGTAGCCGAGCAGGCACATCTCGTCGCAGGCGCCGGCCACGGCGGCGACGTCGATGCCGAGCTTGCGCGACGACAGCGTCACCTCGTCGTCGGCGCTGGTGCCGGCCATCACGTGCGGCATGCCGCCGGCGTGGTCGATGAAGCTCAATGGCACCCCCGAGGGCGCCATGGCGTTGCGCACCTCCGCGACGAGGCTGGCGACCGTGGCCATCCGCGCGCCGACGAAGGCCGAGAGCTCGGCCTGCGCGTCGGGGCCGAGCAGCGGCGCCGCCGGGCCCGGCGGGATGTCGCCGCGCCAGAGCGGCTCCAGGGCGGCGCGCACGGCAGCCGCGAGCGCTGCCACCCGAACGCCGGCGCGCTCCCCGGCTTCGCGGCAGTGGCCGCAGAAGCACAGCCCCAGCAGCGTGCGGGCTTCCGCCGGCAGGTGGATCAGGTAGCGTTCGTGGTGTTCGCCGTGTTCCAGCGGGCGGTAGTGCAGGCTCTCGGCGAGCAGGCTGCGCACCGGATAGCGCGCGAGGTCCGCCGCCAGTTCGCGGCAGTACGCGCGCACGCGCGGATTGGCAGGGCACAGGTCGGTGAGGAAGGGATCGCCGTAGACGTTGTGGGTGGCGCAGTCCGGGTGTGCCGTGGCCAACACCGAGTTGTGCAGGAAGATGGTCCAGGCATCGACGGCGAGGCCGCGCCGGCCCGCCGCTTCGCACAGCTGCGCCAGGACGTCGGCCCCGCCGGCGGCGTCCGCGAGTTGCGGGACGAGCCCGCTCGCGTAGCGGCTGCGCTGCGGCGCGAACCACGCGACGTCGCCCTGGTGCCGGTAGACATGGAACCTCGGGTTGTGCGGGAACACGTCGCGTGCGTCGTGATAGGTGGCGGCGAGCGCGATGCCCCCCGCGCCCGCGCGCTCCTGCACGTTGGCGAGGACCGTGTCCCAGCCCTCGTGCAGCAGGTCGGTGCCGAAAACGAAGATGGTGGCGTCCATGCGATCAGCTTCTCAGTACCAGTTGGCCTTGTCGACGACGTTGACGAGCGGCTCGCCCGACGCGAAGCGGCGGGCGTTGTCGCACAGCACCGCCAGCCGGCGCTCAACGATGTAGGGACCGACTACCGCCACGTGCGGCGTGAGCAGGGCCCGTGGCTCGTTCCACAGCGGATGACCCGGTGGCAGCGGTTCCTGCTCGAACACGTCGAGGGCGGCGCCGCCGAGCCGGCCGGCCCGCAGCGCGTCGGTCAGGGCCTGGAGGCGCACGGTGGCGCCGCGGCCGACGTTCACCAGCAGCGCGTGCGTCCGCATCAGCGCCAGCCGGCGGGCATCGATCATGCCTTCGCTTTGCGGCGTGTGCGGCAGCGTCAGCACGACGGCGTCGGCCACCGGCAGCAGCGTGTCGAGCTGGTGCGGCGGGAAGATCGCCTCCATGCCGGCGGGCGGCTCGGTGCGGCGCGGATCCAGCCCGATCACGTTCGCGCCCAGCGCGTGGACCATGCGGGCGATCTCGCCGCCGATGCCGCCCACGCCGACGACCAGGACGGTGCTCTCCGGCAGGTGCAGGATGTCCTGGTCGGCGAGGTGCCGGATCCATTCGTGGCGCTGCTGCTGGCGCAGGTAGCGCGGCAGCCCGCGCGCCAGGGCCAGCAGCATGGCGACGGCGTGCAGCGCGACGTGGTCGTTGTAGATGCCCCGGAAATTCGTCACCTGCACCGGGTGTGCCACCAGTTGCGGGAAGAAGTAGCCGGCCGGCGGCGCGGCCTGCGGCGCCTGCAGCCACGCCAGCCGCCCGGCCCGCGCCAGCAGTTGCGCATCGAGCGTGCCGAACGCCGCGTCCGCGTCCGGCAGCAAGTGCATGGCCGCCGCGTGGTCCGGGGCCACCAGCACGCGCAGGCCGGGCGCCGCCGCCGATACGGCGCTGGCCCATTCCTCCATCGGCACCTCGGGCTCCGCGAGCATCACCATCGTGCGTGTCATGCGGCGGCCCGTCCGGTGGCCAGGTTCTCCCACTCGCCGTCTCCCGTGAAGGCCGCGCGGTTGCGCGCGAAGATCGCGCCCCAGCGCGGGCCGAAGCCGGGGCTGTCGCCGGCGTTGTGGGCGGTGATGACGACGTTGGGCATGCCCCACAGCGGCGACTCGGGCGGCAGCGGCTCCACGGCCGTGACGTCCAGGCCGGCGCCGCGCAACCGTCCCGACTCGAGCGCGCGCACCAGCGCCGGCTCGTCGACCAGGCTGCCGCGTCCGACGTTGACCAGCCAGCCACGGCCCAGCCGCTCCAGTTGCCCTGCGCCGAGCAGCGAGCTGCGGTCCGGCCGCGCCGGGGCCGCCAGCAGCAGGATGTCGGCCCATTCGCAGGCGGCGTCCAGCTGGTCTTCGCCGCGCACGTCGCGCACGCAGCCGTCGTAGCGCTTCGGATCGCGCTTGACGCCCATGATTTCCAGGCCCCAAGGCTGCGCCCGGCGGGCCACCTGCTCGCCGATGCGGCCGAGGCCGACGATGGCTAGCTTCTTGCCGGCGAGCTGCTCGCCCGGCAGCGCCTGCCAGCGCCGCGCCGTCATGTGGCGCACGGCCTCGCCGATGCGCCGGGTGAGGGCCAACATCAGCGCGAACGCGTGCTCGGCGACGCATTCGGCGTGGACGCCGGCCGCGGTGGTGAGCACGATGCCGCGCTCGCGGAACTGCGCCAGCGGATATTGCTCGGTGCCGGCGCCGGTGCCGGCGATCCAGCGCAGCGACGGCCGCAGGAATTCCGGCCGCCAGGTGAAGGTGGCCAGCACCTGGGCGCCGGCATCGAGCGCGCGCACGACACCGGCGTCGTCGGCAGGGCAGTGCAGCACGACGCCCGGCATGGACCGCAGCGCCGTGTCCACGGCCGGGGGAAACCGCGGATGCAGCACGACATGGAGTTCGCTCATGGCGTCACACCGCGTTGGCCGGGCCGGTGGCCGTCGCGTGGCGCGGGTCGAGCACGTCGCGGATCGCGTCGCCCAGCACGTTGAAGGCCAGCATCAGCAGCACCAGCGCCGTCACCGGCCAGATCACCAGCCAGGGCGCGACGGTGATGAAGTCGCGCGCCTTCGACAACATGCTGCCCCAGTCGGCCTGCGGCGGACTGACGCCCAGGCCCAGGAAGCTCAGCGAGGCATACGCCAGCTGCGCGGTGGACATGCTCAGCGCCGCCAGCACGATCACCGACGGCAGCACGTTGGGCAACATGTGCCGCAGCAGGATGGCGCCGGTGCCGACGCCGGCCAGCCGCGCCGCGTCCAGGTACTCGCTGGTCTTCACGGTGAGCGCGCTGGCGCGCGCCAGCCGGGCAAAACGCGGCGTGTAGACGATGGCGATGGCCAGCACGGCGTTGAACAGCCCCGGCCCGAGCACGGCGACGATGATGATCGCGAGCAGCAGCGTCGGGAAGGCGAACAGCACGTCCTGGCTGCGATTGAGGACGCTGTCGATCCAGCCGCCGAAGTAGCCGGCGACGACGCCGATCGCCACCCCCGCGAGCATGGCGAGGGCCACCGAGAGGAAGGCGACGACGATCGCGATGCGCGAGCCGTCGATCACCCGGCTCAAGGTGTCGCGGCCCAGTTCGTCGGTGCCGAACCAGTGCTGGGCCGACGGCGCGGCCAGCATGCTGGCGAGATCGCCGGTGTTGGGGTCGTACGGCGCCACGGCGCGGCCGGCGATGGCCAGCAGCACGAACAGCACCACGACGCCAAGCGCGAACGCGCCGCCCTTGTGGCGCAGCAGGTCGGCCAGGAAGCCGGAGCGCGGCGGCTCGCCGGCCGCCGGTTCCTGGGGAAGCGCCACCGCGGCGCCGTCGGGATTGGTCATCTTGGCCTCTGGCGGGGATCCAGCACCGGATACAACATGTCGATCACGGCGTTGATCAGCACGAAGGCCACGGCGAACACCAGCGTGGTGGCCGTCACCATCGGATAGTCTCGGGTCGAGATCGCCTCCAGCATCGCGCGGCCCAGCCCGGGCAGGCTGAAGATCTGCTCGACGACGATCAGGCCGCCCAGCATCACGCCGAACTGGAAGCCGATGAAGGTGACGATCGGCGGCAGCGCGTTGCGCAGCGCGTGCAGGTACTGGATGCGCGGCAGCCGCACGCCCATGGCGCGCGCGGTGACGATGAACGGGTCCGACAGGACCTCCAGCATCGCGCTGCGCGTCATCTGCATGGTCATCGCCGCGATCGGCAGCGTGATGGTCGCGAGCGGCATCGCCATCGAGCGCAGGTGGGCCGCCGGGTCCTGCGACCACGGCGTGAACGCCACCTGGAACAGGTCGGGCGCGAAGCGCGATCCGACCAGCAGCAGCAGGATGCCGATCACGAAGGTGGGCACCGAGAACGCCACCAGCAGCTGGGCCCGGATGACGACGTCGAGCCGGCGGTTGGCATGCACCGCGGCGACGATGCCCGCGGGCAGGCCCAGGGCCGTGGACAGGAGCAGGCACAGCACCGCCAGTTCCAGCGAGACCGGAATCTGGTGCGCCAGGTCGGCGCTGATCTTGCGGCCCGTGATCGGCGAGGTGCCCAGGTCGCCCCGCACCGCGTTGCCAAGCCAGCGCACGTACTGCACGGGCAGCGGCCGGTCCAGGCCCAGGTCGCGCCGCACCTGCTCGAACTGCTCCTTGGTCGCGCCTTCCTGGCCGACGATGACGCTGGTGAGGTCGCCGGGAATCAACGAGCCGAGCGCGAACACCAGCGCCGACACGGCGAACAGCACGGCCAGCATCGCGCCGGCGCGGGAGAGCAGCAGTCTCAACATGGCACGGCCTCCGGCTCGCGCCGCGGCACCACCGCGACCGGCGCGAGGTGGCACGCGACCAGGTGGCCGCCACCGGCGTCGGCGAGGCGCGGCGCTTCCTCGGCGCAGCGCGCCATCGCCTGCGGGCAGCGGGTGCGGAAGCGGCAGCCGGACGGCGGGTTCATCGGGCTGGGGACGTCGCCGCGCAGCACGATCCTGGAGCGGCTGCGTTCCAGCGCCGGATCCGGCATCAGCGTGGAATTGCGCAGTGCGACGGCATAGGGGTGCAGCGGCTGCTCGGCGAAGGTGCGCGCCGGCGCGGTCTCGACGATCTCGCCCAGGTACATCACGATCACGCGATGGCTGATTGCCTGCACGGCGGCCAGGTCGTGGCTGATGAACACGTAGGAGGTGCCCAGCGTTTCCTGCAGTTCCACCAGGAGGTTGAGGATCTGCGCCTGCAGCGAGATGTCGAGCGAGGCGACGGCCTCGTCGTGCACCACCAGCGCCGGCCTGGCGATGAGCGCGCGCGCGATGGAGGCGCGCTGCTGCTGGCCGCCGGACATCTCGTGCGGCATGCGGCTGGCCATCTTCGGATTGAGGCCCACCAGCGGCAACATGCGCTCGACCTCGGCGTCGGCCCGGGCGCTGCGGACGCCGCGTGCCACGAGCGGCTCGGCGACGCTGGCGCCAACGGTGCGGCGCGGGTTCATGGAACCGGCGGGATTCTGGAACACCATCTGCGACTGGCGGCGCCGCTCGCGGCCCGCCGTGCCCGGCGCCCAGATGTCGCCGCCGCGCAGGCTCACCGTGCCCGCGTCGGGTGGCAGCAGGCCGACGATCAGGCGGGCCAGCGTCGACTTGCCGCAGCCTGACTCGCCGACCACGCCCAGCGTTTCGCCGGCGTCCAGACGCAGCGAGACGCCGTCGACGGCGCGCAGCAGGCCGCCGGGGCGACCGCCCTCGGCGCGGATGCGGAAGTGCTTGACGGCGCCCTGTACCTCGAGCAGCGGCGGTGCGGCGTCAGGCGGCATCGCTCATCTCCATGGTCTCGAACTCGGCGGCATCCTGCGCGAGCCAGCAGCGGGCGCTGTGGCGCGGCCCGACTTCGGCCAGCGGCGGGTGCGAGAGGCAGCGCTCCTGGGCCCGCGGGCAGCGGTCGCGGAAGCGGCAGCCGCCCGGCAGCGCGCTCATGTCCGGCGGCGCGCCGGGGAGCGTGGGCAATTTGCCGCGCGGCTGGTCGACGCGGGGAATGGATTGCAGCAGGCCGGCCGTGTACGGATGGCGCGCGTTGCCGAACAACTCGTCGACCGGGGCCTCCTCCACGATCTCGCCGGCGTACATCACGGCGACGCGGTCGCACATGCGGGCGATCACGCCCATGTTGTGCGTGATCAGCAGCAGCGCCGTGCCGTGGTCGTGGGTCAGCTGCTTCATCAAGTCCAGCACCTGGGCCTGGATCGTCACGTCCAGCGCCGTGGTCGGTTCGTCGGCGATCAGCAGTTGCGGCTCGTTGAGCATGCCCATCGCGATCACCACGCGCTGGCGCATGCCGCCCGACATCTGGTGCGGGAACGAGGCGGCCTGGCGTTCGGGGTCGGGCATGCCGACGTCGCGCAGCGCCTGCAGCACGGCCGGCGAGGAGGCGTCGCCGCGGCCGTGGGCGCGCAGCGTTTCGCCCAGCTGCCAGCCGACGGTGAACACCGGGTTGAGCGCGGTCATCGGGTTCTGGAACACCAGCGCCGCCTGGGTGCTGCGGCGCTCGCGCATCTGCTCCTCGTCGAGCTGGAGCAGGTCGGTGCCGTTCAGCATCACCGAGCCGCCTTCGATGCGGCCCGGGCTGGCGACCAGGCGCAGGATCGACATCGCGGTGACGCTCTTGCCCGAACCCGATTCGCCCACCAGACCCAGCGTCTCGCCGCGCCCGACGCTGAAGGACACGCCGTCGACCGCGGTGACGGTGCCGCGCCGCGTGCGAAAGCGGGTCGTGAGCCCCTCGACCGCCAGGACCGGCCCGGGATTCACTTGAACGTGACGCCCGCGAGGAAGGTGCGCGACAGCGTGGCGTCGGGCGCCACCGACTGCACCTTGGCACCGTACGACACCCAGGCGTTGCGCGCCGCGATGGTGATGTCGGGGTACACCAGGTCGTCCTGCATCTGGGCCACCTTGGCGAGCTGCGCCAGGTACTCCTCGGCCGTGCCGCCCTGGGCCCTGGTGATCAGCGCCGCCATCTCGGGCGGCGTGGGCCCTTGCCGGCCGGGGCGCGGCATCAGGTAGAACAGCGGGTCGGCCTGGTAGGCATATTCGTTGTCCATCAGCTCGTAGTCGGCGCGGTTCTGCTTGTCGAGCCAGACGGCGTTCTGGTTGGCCTGGATGTTGACCTTGATGCCGACCTGCGCCAGCTGGGTCTTGAGCAGTTCGGCGAAGCGGTCGAGGTAGGTCGCGTAGCCGGCCAGGTGGTTGAGGTTCACCTCGAAGCCGTTCGGGTAGCCGGCCTTGGCCAGCAGCGCCTTGGCCTGCGCCACGTCATGCCGGTGGTACTTCATGGTGTTCATCTTCGGCGCCCACGCATACGACGGCGGCACCTGCGCGCTGGGCACGGCTTCGCCGAGGAAGGCGCCCTGCGCCACGGCGGCGCGGTCGATCGCCAGCGAGATGGCGCGGCGGACGTCCGGGTTGTCGAACGGCTTGCGGCCGGTGTTGACGTTCAGCCGCACGGTGTTGGTGGAATTGACCTGCACGGTGCCCACCGACTGGTCGCCCTTGAGCTGCAGCCGGCTTTCGGCGCTGGGGAACATCAGGTCGATCTGGCCCGACTTCAGCGCGGCGATCTGGGCCGACTGCTCGGGCATGTAGCGGATCACGAGGTCGGCCACCTTCGCGGCGCCGTCCTTGTTCCAGTGGAACTCGTTGCGCTTGAGGACGAGCTGGGTGTTCGGCGAGTACGACACGAACTTGAACGGGCCCGTTCCCATCATTTCGCGCTTCGGGTCGTGGGTCTGCGCCCATTTCTGGCTCAGGATGGCCGAGCCGACCACGAAGGGGCTGCCCAGGTTCAGCAGGAAGCCCGCGTCGGGCTGCTTCAGCTTGAACCGCACGTGCTTGTCGTCGACCTTGGTCACGGACTCGATCGACTTGAAACGATCCTTGGCGTACGGCAGCCCCTTCTCAGCCAGCCGCTGGAAGGAGAACACGACGTCGTCGGCCGCCAGCGGCGTGCCGTCGGCGAACTTCACGCCGTCGCGCAGGGTGAAGTCGTACGTGGTCTGGGCCGCATCGACCGTCCACTTCGTGGCGAGCACGGGCACGATCGCGCCACCGGCGTCGGCGCGCACCAGGCCTTCGTAGACCAGTTGCCACGCATACCAGGTGCGGATCTGCGACGACTGGGTCGGATCGAACGTCTGGGGCACGACGTCCTCGGCGACCACCAGCGGCCGCACGGCCTGGGCCAGCGCGGAGCCGCCCGCGAGAATGCCGAGCGCCAGGATGCCGGCGAGGCGGAGCGAACGAAATCTCATGAAGGAATCTCCCTGTGTGTGACAGCCAACCTGGTGCTGGCGCACGGGAGCCGGGGGAGTACTTCTGGGACCGGAGGCCCGCGTCAGCAGGACGCAGAAGGTACGCCGGCGCCGCGCCGCGAAAAAGGCCGCGCCGCTGCTTTCGTTCTGTAGGCGCGCTTACGGATGCCGGCGCGCATCGCGCACAATCCGCGCTTGCCGGAGCCGCCGCGGCGGCCCGGAACCAACGGAGGACTCCATGACATCGCCAACATCGTCCGTCGCCGATCTCGCCGCGCTGCGCGGCGCGGATGCGGAGCTGCGCGCCTTCGCATCCTTGCTCGACGACGCGGCCGCCGCCGCCCAGGCCACGCGCCTGGAAGGTCCGCTGGCCGGCCAGTGGATCGCCGTGAAGGACATCTTCGACACCGCTCAACTCCCCACCGGCTACGGCTCGCCGATCTACGCCGGCCACCAGCCGGCCAGCGACGCCGCGATCGTCGGCATCATCCGCCGCGCCGGCGGGCTGGTCATCGGCAAGTCGGAGACGACCGAGTTCGCGTTCCTGCAGCCGGCGCCGACGCTCAATCCCGCCGCGCCGGGCTGCACGCCCGGCGGTTCGTCGGCGGGCTCGGCCGCCGCCGTGGCCGCCGGGATGGTGCCGCTGGCGGTCGGCTCGCAGACCGGCGGTTCGACGATCCGGCCGGCGTCGTACTGCGGCATCGTCGGCTTCAAGCCGACCTTCGCGCTGCTGCCCACGGCCGGGATGAAGTGTTTCTCGTGGTCGCTGGACACGGTGGGGCTCTTCGCCCGCACGGTAGGCGAGGTCGCCGCGTTCGCGCGGGCCGCGTCGGGGACGCGCATCGGCGAGTTGCCGGCGCGCGCGCCCGGGCAATGGGTGGTTGGCGTCCCCGACTCGTACCCCTGGGGCGAGCTCACGCCCAGCGCGCGGCAGGCGATGGAGCGCGGCGTCGCGGCCTTGCGCGCCGCCGGCGTCCGCGTGGTGTCGTGCGCCTTGCCCTCGTGGGGAGCCGACGCATTCGCGATCCACGACACCATCCAGGGCTGGGAAGCCGTCCGCTCGCTGGCTCACGAAATGGAAACCGCCAGCGACAAGTTCTCCGCGCTGCTGCGCGACACGCTGGCGGGGTACGCGAGGATCACTGATGCCGAATACGCCATCGCGCAGGCAAAGGCCGTGCACGCGCAGGCCGCGGCGCGCCACTGGTTCGACGGCATCGACGTGCTGCTCACGCCCAGTGCGCCCGACGAGCCGCCCGAAGGCTACGCCAGCACCGGCGTGTCGACCTTCAACCGCGCCTGGACGCTGCTCGGCACGCCGTGCGTCGGCGTGCCGGGTGCGGTCGGCGTCAAGGGACGTCCGATGGGACTGCAACTGGTCGCGCGGCCGGGCGAGGACGCACTCTGCCTGGCCGCCGGCGCCATGCTGGAGGCGGCGCTGCGGGATTGACCGAAACGGCCGGCGTTCGCGTCAGGCTGGGGGCGTCGGCAGGAGCAGACTGGAACCATGCCTGGGCGCGGCCGGCCAGTGCCGGCAGTCCGGCTCGGCGGGCCCGTGCTCGAGGCGCCAGCGCGCCGCCGACAGCCAGCCGCCATGGCCGACGGCGACCCGGGCGCCGTGAGCTGACCAGGCCGCCATGCGGGTCATCAGCTCGGCGACGCTCTCGCCGTTGCCGGGACGGTAGTGCAGAAAGTCGCGGCACCATGCATCCAGCTCGGCCACCGGAATCGCGCTCCAGGGCCGTCCGTCCCAGTCGCCGAAGTCCAGTTCGGACAGGGCCGGATCGACCACATGGCGCCAGCCCCAGCGCGCCAGCCAGCGGCCGACGTCGGCGCTGCGCCGCAAGGACGAGGTGACGACGATCTTCGGCAGTCGCCGCCGCCGGGCCACCTGCTGGATGCGGCGCGCCAGCCGCTTGGCCTGACGCCGCGGCACGGGCAGGTCGGTGCGGCCGATGCAGCGGCCGACCGCGCCGGCTGCGCGTGGATGACGCCACACGACCAGCGTGCCGCTCACCACGTGGTCGCCAGCGCCAGCAACACCGCCACTTCGGCCAGTTGTTCGGTGGCACCCAGCGTGTCGCCGGTATAGCCGCCCAGTCGCCTGTCCAGCCAGCGGCGCATCGCCAGCACGACCAGGACGGCTGCGGCCGCTGCGGCGGTGGCCCGTCCGCCCGTCGCCAGCGAGCCGAGCAGCGCCAGCGGCACGCCGCACCAGCCGGCGGCGGCGACGGCGTCGCGGCGCGCCACGGACCGTGCCAGCGGCTTGGCCTTGGCGTGTTCGGCGTCGCCGGCATACGGCAGCAGCACCATCAGCGCGACGGCGGCGGCACGCGCCAGCACATGGCTGGCCACCAGCGCTGCCGCCGCGAACCGCCAGCCGTGCCCGAGCAGCGCCGCCAGCAGCGCCGTGCGCAGGCCCAGCATCAGGATCAGCGCGGTGGCCCCGTAGCTGCCGATGCGCGAATCCTTCATGATCGCCAGCGCCTGGTCGCGGCCGGCCGCGCCCAGCAGCGCGTCGAAGGTATCGGCCAGTCCGTCTTCATGGAACGCGGCCGTGAGCCACGCGGTGGCGGCCACCGCCAGCGCGGCGGCCACGCCCGGCGGCCAGAGCGCCTGGGCGGCCCACAGCACGACCGCCCCGGCCGCACCGATCAGCGCGCCGGCAAGCGGGAAGTGCCGCACGCAGGTGTTCAGCCAGTGTGGCTCGAAGCCGGTCCAGCGCGGCGCCGGGATCCGGCTGAGGAATTGCAGCGCCACGAAGAACAGGCGCAGCTCGTGCGCGAGCGCTCGCATGCCGGCCTCAGTCGCTGCGCGTGCTGACGCCGGCCGATTCGAAGCTGGCCATCTCCGCCAGCACCCTGCAGGCGGCGGGCAGCAGCGGCCAGGCCAGTGCCGCGCCGGAGCCTTCGCCCAGGCGCAGGCCCAGGTCGAGCAGGGAGCGGGCTCCGAGGTGCCGCAGCCAGCGCTCATGCCCGGTCTCGGCCGAGCAATGCGAGAACACGCAGCGCTGCAGCACCGCCGGCGCCAGCGCCGCCGCGACCGCCACCGCCGCGGTGGTGATGAAGCCGTCGACCACGATCACGCGGTGCTCGCCGGCGGCCTGCAGCACCGCGCCCGCCATGGTGGCGATCTCCAGTCCGCCCAGGGCGGCCAGCGCGTCCAGCGGCGCGACCGCGCCGGCGTGGCGGTCCAGGGTCTGCTGCAGCACTGCCAGCTTGCGCGCCAGCCCGTCGTCATCCAGGCCGGTGCCGCGACCGACGCAGTCGGCCAGGGGCCGGCCGGTCAGCCGCGCCATCAGCAGGGCCGCCGCGGAGGTGTTGGCGATGCCCATCTCGCCCAGCAGCAGCGCGTTGCCGGGCAGGCCCGTCACGATGCGGCGGCCGTTCGTGATCGCCTCATCGCGTTGCGCCGCGCTCATGGCCGGCCCGCGACTCGCGTCCGCGGTCCCGTGCTCGGCCCCTGGGACCTTCGCGCGGAGCAGGCCGGGCTGCGGCTCGAAGTCGTGCGCCACGCCGCAGTCGACCACGGTGAGCGCGATGCCGTGCTGTCGCGCCAACACCGACACCGCGGCGCCGCCGGCCAGGAAATTGGCCACCATCTGCCGCGTGACTTCGGCCGGGAACGCGGAGACGCCCCGGGCCGCGATGCCGTGGTCGGCGGCGAATACCACCAGTTGCGGCGCCTCGAGCAGCGGGCGCCGCCGCCGCTGGATCAGCGCCAATTGCAGCGCCAGGCTCTCCAGCCGTCCCAGCGAACCCTGCGGCTTGGTCTTGTGGTCGAGATCGTGCTGCACCTGGGCGGCCAGCGCGGCGTCGTGCAGATCGGAGATGTCGGGCGCGGCGGCCGGGGTCATGGTCGTGGTCTTGATCATGGTCGTGGTTGCGATGGTGGCGGTTCACGGCAGCAGCGAATGCAGGGCGCCGGGGTCCATGTGGTCCTGCAGCAGGTCCGCCAGCGTGTCCAGGCTGGCGTCCAGCGTCGGCACGGCGGCGCCGAGCAGCGCGCGCATGACGGCCGGTGCTTCGAACAGGCCGTGCGCGTAGACGCCGAGCACGCTGCCGGCCTGCCAGCCGATGGCGTCGCCGTTGTCGGCGTGCAGCGCCGCCTCAGCCGAGGCGCGGGCGATGCTGCTGCCGTTGCGGATCTCGTACGCCGGCACGCGCAAGCCGGACAGTGCATCCCAGGGCGGGCGGAGCGCACCGAAACACACCGGGGCCGCGATCAGCCGCTTCGGCTGCGCATACCGGGTGGCCAAGGGCAGCAGCCCCAAGCCGCGCAGCGGACCGTGAGCCTGGCCGTCGACGCCTTCGGGATCGTCCAGGACCCGGCCCAGCAACTGCAGGCCGCCGCACACGCCCAGCACGCGCCGGCCGGCGTGCGCGTGCCGCAGGATCGCCCGGTCCAGCCCATGGGAGCGCAACCACGCCAGGTCGCCGCTGACCTGCTTGGAGCCCGGCAGGATCAGCCAGTCCGCGTCCTCGAGCTCCGCGGCCGTGCGTGCCCAGCGCAGGCGGCAGGCATGCGCCAAGGGCTGGAATTCGTCGACGTTGCTGGCGTGCGGGCCGGCGACGATGGCCACACGCGGCCCGTCGGCGGCACTCGGCGCGGCGTAGACGCCGTCTTCCTCGGGCAAGCCGTGATCGCGCCGCATGGGCAGCACGCCCAGCACCCGTACGCCCGTGAGTTGCTGCAGGCGCTGGGGTCCGGGCGCCAGCAGCGCGGCGTCGCCGCGAAACTTGTTGAGCACGAATCCCTGCAGGTGCGCGCGCAGATCGTCTGGCAGCAGCGCCCAGGTCCCGTGCAGGTGGGCGAAGGCGCCGCCGCGGTCGATGTCCGCCACCAGCCAGGCCCGCAGCCGGCCCGCCGCCCGGGCCCAGCGGGCGGTTCCCAGGTTGACGTAGTCCTGCGGCGCGAGGTTGATTTCCGCCGGCGAACCGGCGCCTTCGATCACCAGCAGCTCGTGGCGTGCGGCCAGCCGGTCGAAACTGGCGCGCGCAGCCGCGGCCAGCGCCGCGCTGCGTTCCCGCCAGGGTTGCCGCGACAGCGCGGCGTCGACGCGGCCGTGCAGCACTACCTGGCTGGCCACGTCGCCTTCGGGCTTGAGCAGCACCGGATTCATGTCCACCGTCGGCGTCACGCGCGCCGCCAGGGCCTGGAAATACTGCGCAGCGCCGATTTCGCCCCAGGCGCCGTCCGGTGCCGGGACCACCCGGGCGTTGTTGCTCATGTTCTGCGCCTTGAACGGCGCCACGTCCAGTCCCTGGCGTGCCGCCCAGCGGCACAGCGCGGTGGCCAGCAGGCTCTTGCCGGCGCCGCTGCTGGCGCCCCACACCATCAGTGCCGATTTCATGGGCGGTCCTTTCTCGACAGCGCGTCCAGCGCCGAGGCCAGTGCGCCGATCGCGGCCGGCGGCTGTGCCGAGACGCGCCACCAGCCGGCCAGACCGAACGAGGCCGCGTCGCGCACGGCGATGTCATAGGGGTGCAGCCGGTCGGCGGCCAGCGGCCGCGGCGGGCGCACGCAGAAGAACGGCGTGCCGCTCGCGCGTACCTCGAAATCGCGGGCGGCCAGCGCCTGCGCCAGGGCCTGCTTCCAGGCGGCCAGGCGCGGCCGCGTGTCGCGCACCCACTGCTGCACTTCGCCCGAGGCCCAGGCGCCGAGCATGGCTACGCCGTGCGCGCCCAGCGGCCAGGACGGCAGCGCCGCCTCGAGCGCGCGGCACCAGGCTGCGACGTCCCAGCCGGCTCGTTCCGGTGCCACCGCGTAGGCGCCGCGGACGCCGCACAGGCCGAGCGCCTTGTTGGGACTGTGCAGCACGAACACGCCGGAGCGGTCGGAGTCCTGCCAGCGGCCGGGACCATGCAGGCGCAGCGGCGCGTACACCGCGTCCAGCACGGTGGGCACGCGCTGCGGGTCTGGGGGCGGGGCGGCGTCGTCGCCGAGCGGGCTGGACGGCTCGGCGCACCAGCGCAGCGCCGGCACGGCCGGCCCCGCTGCATCGGACTGCAAGGCGCGGCCCCATGCGCGCGCGGCGGCTGCATAGTCGCCGTAGGCATGGCGCGGCACTGCGACCGGTCCGGGCCACAGGCGCCCACCGACGGCCGTCACACGCTGCACGAACTCGCTGGCGCTGGCGGCCAGCAGGATGCGATGCGCGGGGACGCCGTGCAGCGCGGCCAGTCGCTCGCGCACGACGGCGCAATCGGGATCGGGGTAGCGCGCCGGGTCGGCTGCGCGCACGGCTGCCAGCACGGCGGGGCAGGGGCCGGCGGCATTGGCGCAGGTGGAGAAGTCCCAACGGGCCGCGAACGCTCGGTCCGGTCCGCCGTGGCAACGCCCGTCCTGGTTCATGCCGCACCCCGCCACAACAGCACGCCCAGGGCCAGCGCGGCGGCCAGGGCGGCAGCGTGGCCCGCCGCGCGCAGCGCCTGCGCCATATGGCCGGAGCGCGCCTGGTCGCCGCCGGGATGCAGCACGTACACGCCCGGCTTGCTCAGGCGAATGCCCAGCCGCAGCGCCATTGCGGCCATCGGCCAGCCGCCGTTGGGCGATGGCGTGGTCGCGGCCTCGCGGCGCAAGGCCGCCGGCTGCACGCCGGGGCGCCACAGCAAGGCTGCCGTAATGCGGGCCGGCAGCCAGGCCAGCAGATCGTCGGCCCGGGCTGCGCATTTGCCGGCCCATTCCCAGCGGCCGTGGTAGCCCCACAGCGCGTCCATCGTGTTCACCGCGCGCCAGACCCAGGCGCCCGGCAGGCCGGCTACCGCGTACCAGAAGAGCGGCGCCACCACCGAGTCGTTGAGGTTCTCGGCCAGCGTCTCGAGCGCCGTTTCACGCACGGCGGTCGCGTCGAAGCCGCCCACGTCACGGCTGCACAGGCCCGCCAGCCGCTTGCGCGCGCAGGGCAGGCCGCTCGCCAGCGCAACTTCCACCGCCGCCACCTCCTCGCGCAACATGCGCCAGGCGAACGTTGGCTTGAGCGCCAGCGCCAGCAGCGGCACGCCGGCCCAGGCGGGCCATTCCAGCAGCGTGACCTCGAGCCACCGTGCCGCGGCGCCGATGGTGCCTGCGGTGGCCAGCCACAGGCCGGCTCCGGCTGCCAGAGCCACCGGGGGCGGCCAGCCGGGCAGGGGCTGGCCCAGCGCCGAGAGCAGGCGTCCGAGCCAGGCCACGGGATGCCAGGCGTTGCGCGGTTCGCCGAATGCAGCATCCAGCAGCCACGCCACGACGAGTGCCCCGGCGACGACCATGACCGGTTCGTCGCTCAATCCTCGATCCCCCGCTGCGCCGGCACGCCGGCGTGGTGGTGATGCTTCACCAACGCCATCTCGGTGACCGTATCGGCCAGGTCGATCAGCTCCGCCGGCGCCGCGCGTCCGGTCAGCACCACGTGCACATGGGCCGGCCGTTCCCGCAAGGCCTGCAGCACGGGCTGCAGCGGCAGCCAGCCATACCGCAGCGGATACATGATCTCGTCGAGCACCACCAGGAAGTGCTGTCCGGCGCGCAGCGTGGCCTCGGCGCGGGCCCAGCCCTCGCGTGCCAGCCGGGCGCTGTGCGCCAGGTCGCGGCTCTTCCAGCTGAAGCCGTCGCCCAGGCCCTCGATCGGCAGGCCCAGTTGCTCGAACACGCGGTGCTCGCCGAAGCGCGCCGTCGGCACTTTCATGAACTGGTAGATCCTGACGGCCTTGCCGCGGCCGTGCGCGCGCAGTGCCAGCCCGAACGCGGCCGTACTCTTGCCTTTGCCGTGACCGGTGTGCACGATGACCAGGCCGCGGCGCTGCCCCTGTGGCCGGGGATGTTCGGGCGCCGTCGGGGGTGCAACGATTTCCATGTCCGTTCCTTCAATGGTGATCGAGGGCCAGGGCCACGCGCGGCCGGCCGGCGCCGTCCGTGTCGACGTGCACGGCGCCGCCGAATACGCTTTCCACGGCCTGTTGCACCTGCGGGTCGGCCGGCGGTCCGTCGGCGCGGATCAGCCCCTGTTGCAGCACGAGCAGCCGATCGGCGCGCAGCGCGATGGCCAGGTCGTGCAGCACGGTGACCACGCCGCGCGGCGGGTCCGTCTCGTCGGCCAGGCGGCGGAACAGCCGCGCCAGCGCGACCTGGTGCGGTGCGTCCAGGTGGGTGGTCGGCTCGTCCAGCAGCAGCAGCGGTGCCTCGGTGGCCAGGGCCCGGGCCAGCTGCACGCGCTGGCGCTCGCCGCCCGAGAGCTGCTGCAACTGCCGTCCGGTCCAGCCGGCGCACTCGGTGAGCGCCATGGCCCGCGCCACGGCCGCGGCGTCGGCGGGGCCGGGCGTCCCCATCAGCCCCAGGTGCGCGAGGCGGCCGAGTTCCACGGTCTCGCGCACGGTCAGTTCGCCGGTCACGTCGCCCTGCTGGGCGAGCCAGGCGATGTGGCGGGCGCGCTCGAGCGGTGCCAGCCCATGCAGCTCGACGCCGTTCAGGTGAATCCTTCCCGCTGCTAGCGGTTGCAGGCCGGCCAGCGCGCGCAGCAGAGTGGACTTGCCCGCGCCGTTGGGGCCGACGATCGCGGTCCAGCCGCCAGCGAACGTGGCGCGCAGCGGCCCGAGCACGGTGCGCCCGCCCAAGGCGACCCCGACGTCCAGCGCCTCGAGCCTGGTCATCCGAAGGCCTTCCGTTTGAGCAGCAGGAACAGGTACAGGCCGCCCAGCACGGCCGTGACAACGCCGACCGGCAGTTCCTGCGGCGCGATCACGGCGCGGGAGAGCACGTCGGCGGCAAGCAGCAGCACCGTGCCCATGGCCGCGCTGGCTGCGAGCAACCAGCCGTGGGGGCCGGGCGCGTGGCGGCGCACCAGGTGCGGCGCCACCAGGCCGACGAAGGCCACCAGCCCGGCCTGCGACACGGCCAGCGCGGTGGCCAGGCTCAGGACCAGCACCAGCGCCAGCCGCAGGCGCGGCAGGTTCAGCCCCAGGCTGGCCGCACTGTCATCGCCCAGCGTCAACGCGTCCAGTGCCCGCGCCAACCGCCGGGCCGTGCGCAAGGCTACGGCCAGGCCGGCGCCCATCAGCAGCAGCGAAGGCCAGCCCAGAAAACTGGTGCTGCCCAGCAGGAAAGCCTGTTTGCCGCGCAGGGCATCGGGCGAGAGCAGCGTGACGAGGTCGCTCAAGGCCCCCAGCAGCACCGCCACGACCACACCGGCCAGCAAGAGCCTGAGCGTCTGGACGGCGCCGCGCGCCAGCGTGAGCGTCAGCGCCACGCCGGTGACGGCGCCGCCGAATGCCGCGGCCACCAGGCCCACGCGTTCCAGCCAGGCCGCGGTCGCCAGGCTCAGGTACACGCCGCCCAGCGCGGCGGCCGCCAGGACCAGCACCACCGCGAGGCCCGCACCGGCGGCGGAGCCGAGCAGATAAGGGTCGGCGAGCGGATTGCGGAACAGCCCTTGCGCCAGGGCGCCGGCCAGGCCGAGCAGCGCACCGACGAGCGCAGCCCCGAGGGTTCGCGGGGCACGGATCTCGCCCAGGATCAGCGCGGCCTGGTCGCCGTGGAGTTCGACCCAGAATGCGGAAGGGGAGAAACCGTGCGCTCCCGTCGTCAGGCCTGCCATCAGGCCCAGCAGCGTCAGGGCGGCCAGCCACTGCGCCAGACGCCGCCGCGCGACGCAGGCGTCCGGCGTCGCGGGATCGAGGGTCGCTGGCAGGCGCACCGCGGCGTTGCTCATGGCGGGCCCAGCCGTTCCAGGCAGTCGGCCAGTACGGCGGCGGCCTCGCCCAGGCGCGGCCCGGGGCGAATCAGCAGTTCGTACTGCGGCGTGGCGAAGGCGCAGCTGCGGCCCTTGCGGATGGCGGCCAGCGACGACCATCCGGGCCGGGCCGCCATGGCCTCCTGCTCGCGCTGCGCGCCCATCACCAGATCGGGCTTGGCGCGCACGACGAATTCGGGATTCAGCTTCGGGAACGGACCCATTCCGGCCGGCACGATGTTGGACAGGCCCAGCCGGGCCAGTGTTTCGCCGATGAAGGAGCTGGCGCCGGCCGCGTGCGGTGCGCCGCCGATCTCGAAGTAGACGCGCTGGCCGCGCGCAGCGGCGGGAACCCGCCGGGCCGCGGCGTCCAGCTCGCGTTGCAGCGCGGCCCATACGCGCTCGGCTTCGACGGGCGTTCCCAGCAGGGTCGCCAGCAGGCCGAGCGTGCGGCGCACGTCGGCGTGGGTATCCGACTTCAGGCGCAGCACCCGCAGGCCCAGCGCCTCCAGGCGGTCGAGCGAGCGGGCGGAGGTCGAGGCCAGCACCACGTCGGGGCGCAGCGCCGCGATGGCCTCGATCTGCGCGTCGTCCAGGCCTCCCAGCCGCGGCAGGTGCGCGAGTTCCGCGGGCCAGTTCGAGTAGCGGTCCACCCCCACCAGCCGCCCGCCGCCGCCCAGCGCCCACACCGATTCGGTCAGCGACGGTAGCAGCACGACGATGCGTTTCGGCGGCGCGGCGAAGCGGTGCGCGACGCCGCGGTCGTCGCGCAGTTCCACCACCTGCGCCGCGGCGGGACCGCACCCGAGCGCGGCGGCCAGCCACAGGCCGGCGATGGCGAAGCGTGCCAACGGGCGCCGCTTCACCGCTGCTCCTTCACGGTGAGCGGCTGGCCCGCCACCATCAGCGTGACGCGCCGGCACACCGCCGCCACCCGCTGGTGCAGCAGACCCAGGGCATCGACGCAGCGCCGTGCCTCGCGCGACATCGGCAGCAGGCCCAGCCCGATCTCGTTGGACACCAGGACCACCGGACCCGGGCCGGCCGCCAGCGCGGCCAGCAGTTCGGCTTCGCGCGCCAGCCAGGCCGTCTCGTCCAGGCCGGGACCCAGCGGTGGCAGCAGGCATTGCGTGAGCCACAGCGTCAGGCAGTCCACCACCAGCAGGCGGTGCGCCGCGCCGTGGTTGCGCAGCGCCGCCGCCAGGTCCTGCGCCACTTCGACCGTGCCCAGTGCCGGCACCCGCGCTGCGCGCGCTGCCCGGTGGCGCGCGATGCGTTGCGCCATCTCGTCGTCGCCCGCCAGGGCGGTGGCCAGCAGCAGTGCCTCGCGTCGCGGCGCGCCGGCCAGCCAGGCCGCGGCGCGTTCCTCCGCCGTGCGCGACTTGCCGCTCTTGGCGCCGCCCAGGATCAGTTCGTGGCCGATCGGGTCCATCACCAGGCTCCCGGGCTGAACAGCCGCGCAGCGAGCGCCGGCGACGAGGCAAACCACGGGTGGAACCAGCTCGCGCGCAGGCTGCCGCGCTGGTACACCGGCTCGCCGGCGCCCGCGGCGGCCCCGCGCGCGGGCTCGGTCAGCGCGATGGCCGCGAGGTCGGTCTCGAATCGCGACCAGTGGAAGCTGTGGCCCCGCAGTTCGTCCTCGCCGAAGCGAAGCCGGTGCGGTCCGAGCGCAGCCAGGCGCCGGCCGAGGACGGCAGTGCCGGGCAGCAGACCCCACATCCGGTGCCGCTCGCCCCCGCCGTCGACCAGGGTCTCGGCCAGCGCCATCATGCCGCCGCACTCGGCCCACAGCGGGCGCCCGGCCTGGACGTGGTCGGCGATCTGGTCGCGCAGCTCGGTGCGCGCGGCCAGGGCGCCGGCATGCAGTTCGGGATAGCCGCCGGGCAGCCACAGCGCGTCGCAGGCCGGCAAGGCGTCGCCGGCCAGCGGCGAGAAGAATTCGAGCTGCGCGCCCAGGGCGTGCAGGACCTCGAGGTTGGCCGGGTAGACGAAGGCGAAGGCGGCGTCGCGCGCCACGGCGATGCGCCGGCCGGCCAGCAGCGGCGCGGTCGGCGCGACGGCAGGCGACGGCGGCGGCTGCCAGTGCGGCCAGGCGCGCAGCGGCCGCTGCCCCAATGCGGTGGCGGCCAGCGCATCGGCCGCGGCATCCAGCCGCGCCAGCGCATCGGGCAGTTCACCGGCCGCGGCGAGGCCGAGATGGCGTTCAGGCAGGGCGAAGGCGTCACCGCGCGGCAGGTGCCCGAGCCAGCCGGCGTCCGGCGCCAGCGACTCCTGCAGCATCGCCGCATGGCGCGCGCTGCCGACCCGGTTGGCCAGCACGCCGGCCCAGGGCAGGCCCGGCCGCCAGGTGCGCAGCCCGTGCACCAGCGCGGCGAAGGTGCCGGCCATCGCGCCGGCATCGATCACCGCCAGCACCGGCAGGCCGAAGCGCTGCGCCAGGTCCGCCGCGCTGGGCTGCCCGTCGTACAGGCCCATCACGCCTTCGACGATGACGAGGTCGGCCTCGCGCGCCGCCGTGGCCAGTCGCGCGGCGCAGTCCGCCTCGCCGTTGATCCACAGGTCCAGCGAATCGACCGGCGCACCGCTGGCCATGGCCAGCCACTGCGGATCCAGGAAGTCGGGCCCGCACTTGAAGGCGCGCACCCGCGCCCCGGCGCGGGCGTGCAGGCGGGCCAGTGCCGCGGCCACCGTGGTCTTGCCCTGGCCCGACGCGCAGGCCGCCACCAGGACGGCGGAAGGTCCGGCCGTCGCGGTCTGGCGCGCCGTCATGGCAGCGCCCACCGCATGGTCAACTGGACGGCGCGTCCGGCCGTGGCGTAGCTGCGCGCCAGTTCGTACTGCTTGTCGCCGACATTGTCGATGCGGCCTTCGATGAGCAGGCCGGGCCGCAACGGGCGGCTGGCGACGAGGTTGACGAGCGCATAGCCTGCGAGGCGCTGCGTGTTGGCCGCGTTCTCGAATCGCGGACCGGCCGCTCGAGCTTCGACGCCGAGCGACCAGTCGGCCCACATCGTGTCGGCGCCGAACGTGGCCAGCCGGCGGGCCCGGCGGGCCAGCTGCTTGCCGGTCTGCAGGTTGCGCGGGTCATGCCAGTCCAGCGATCCGCGCAACGTGAGCGACGCGATGGTGGTGCGGCCGGCGAGTGTCAGGCCCTGCATGCGCGCCCGTCCCACGTTCTGGTAGCAGCCGAGGATGGAAACGCAGGGCCCGGCCGGGCCGAAGACGAGCAGGTCGTTCACGGTATTGCGCCAGAGCGTGGCGCTCCACTCGCTGCGGTTGACGGCATGCCTGATGCCCAGTTCGACATTGCGGCCGCTTTCGGGGACCAGCGTCGCGACCCCGTACTCGCTGAAGCGCTGGTACAGCGTGGGCGCGCGAAACGACGTGGCCGCCGCCGCAGTGGCACGCCAGCCCGGCGCCAGTCGCCATCCCCAGGCCAGGCTGCCCGTGCTCCTCGCGCCGAACTCGCTGTCGCGGTCATGCCGCAGATGCGCCTGCAACGAACGTGCGCCGAACTCGCCGCGCCAGCCCAGCGCCAGCGCATCCTGCGAGCGCCGGCCGACCAGCGTGGGCGCGAACGCGGTGGAGCTGTTGTCCAGGCGGTCTTCCCGGCGCTCGAGCGCGGCCGTCAGCTGCTGCGTTCCGATGCGCTGCTCGTGCTGGATCAGGAAATTGCGCAGCGTCGTCTCGGTGCGGTAGAAAGTCGGCACAGTTTCCTGCGTGCTGCGTGATTCGCCCGCCTGCACCCGTGTGGCAGAGCTCTCGGACCAACCGGCCTGCCAGCCCAGCGCCGCGGTGCGCAGGCTGTGGTGCGAGACGTCGTCGCTGGCGCGGCTGCCGTCGTACTGCGCACGCAGGCTGGTGGCCAGCAGCGAGGCGTCGAGGTGGTGCCTGGGCGCCGGGTCCAGCCCGACGCGGGCGTGCAAGGCCCCGCGGCGCCAGCCGTCGCGGTCCGGATTCGCAGTGGGTGCGATCCGGGCGTTGAAGCCGTCGCTGCGGCCCTGCGAGGCCGACAAGGCATAGTCGATCGAGCCGGATGCGCCGCTGACGCCGGCACGCGCCTGCGCCGTGTTCCGGCTTCCCGCCGTCAGCGCCGCGGTGGGTCTTGCGGGGCCCTTGCCGCGGTGGGTGAACAGCTGCACCACGCCGCCGACCGCGTCCGAGCCGTACACGGCTGCCGCGGGTCCGCGCAGGACCTCGATGCGCTCGATCTGGTCCAGGGGAAGCTGCTCCCACATCGCGCCGCCGGTGGATTGCGAGTCGATGCGCACGCCGTCGAGGTACACCGCCGCATGCCGGGTCTCGGCGCCGCGGATGAACACGCTGGTGGCGGTGCCGGGTCCGCCGTTGCGGGCGAACTCGATGCCAGGCAGCTGCGCCAGCAGGTCCGCCACGCTGGCGACGCCGGCGCGCTCGATGGCCGCGCGATCGAGGACCGACACCTCGGCCAGCACGGCCGAAAGCGGTTGCGGACTGCGGCTGGCCGTGACGATCACGGGGTCCAGACTCGCTGGCGTCTGGGCCGTGGCGGTGAAGGCAAGGAGGGACAGGGCCGTCAGGGCGGCCGTCGTGCGTACCGGGGCCGTGGGGCCCAGTGCGTGAGTCGACATTGCAGGAAACCGGCAGACGATGTGCATCACCGGTCCCCGACGGCGTCGCACAGCACGGCGCGCCGCGCTGTGCGGCACGCCACCTCGTTGGCCGGTATCCGGGCTGGCGGATGCGACCCATGTGCCCTTCCCAGGTGCGGCGCGGCGACGCGCCGGACACCCAGTGGATTCGACATGAGCGGAGGGCCGCGACGACCCTCGTCCGCTTACCGTTGCGGGGGCAGCTCAGGTTGGGGTGCCGGCGCGATCCGCGGCCGCGACCCTTCCTGATTCCCGTTGAACTGCCTTGACCTGGCGGTCGCGGCGAGCACCAACGAGCGCGATCATACCCCTTCGCCCGGGGAGCTCAGCTCAGATATGCACCGCGTGCCCCAACGCGCGCAGCGCGGCTTCCTGCACTGCCTCGCCGAGCGTGGGATGGGCGTGAATCGTGCCGGCGATGTCTTCCAGCGTCGCGCCGAGCTCGAGCGACTGCGAGAAGGCGCTGCTCAACTCCGACACCGACTTGCCCACCGCCTGCCAGCCGAGGATCAGGTGGTTGTCGCGGCGGGCGACGACGCGCACGAAGCCTTCGCTCGCTTCGAGGGTCATGGCGCGGCCGTTGGCGGAGAACGGAAAGGCCGACACGATGCAGTCGTGGCCGGCTTCTTCCGCGGCGCCGGGCGACAGGCCCACTGTCACGACCTCCGGGTCGGTGAAACAGATCGCCGGGATGGCGACCGGCGCGAAATGGCGCCGCTGGCCGGCGATCACTTCGGCCACCATCTCGCCCTGTGCCATCGCCCGGTGGGCCAGCATCGGCTCGCCGGTAAGGTCGCCGATCGCCCACACGTTGCGCATCGACGTGCGGCACTGGTCGTCCACGCGCACCGCGCGACCGGCCATGTCCAGGTGCAGCGTCTCCAGGCCGAAGCCCTGCGTCTTCGGCTGCCGGCCGACGGCGACCAGCACCTGGTCGGCCGGCAGCGCGAACTCGTCGGCCTTCGGCGTGCGCACGCGGACGGCGCCGCTGGGCGAGAGTCCTTCCACGGTGCAACCCAGGTGCAGCACGACGCCCAGGCGCTTGAGCGCCGCCAGCACCGGCCGCGTCAGTTCCTCGTCGTACGCCGGCAGCACGCGCGGTGTGGCTTCGACGATCGCGACTTCCGCGCCGAGCTTGCGGTACGCGATGCCCAGTTCCAGGCCGATGTAGCCGGCGCCGACGACGACCAGGCGCTTGGGCAGCTCCTTCGGCGAGAGCGCCTCGGTGGACGAGATCACCGGCCCGCCGAACGGCATGAAGGGCAGCTCGGTAGCCACCGAGCCGGTGGCGAGCAGCAGGTGGTCGCAGCGCCAGCGCTGCGACTGGCCTTGGGCGTCCTGCACCGTGACGGTCTTGCCGTCCTCGATCGTCGCCCAGCCGTGCACCACCTGCACACCCGCGCGCTTCAGGAGCGCGCCAACGCCGCCGGTGAGGCGCGACACGATGCCGTCCTTCCAGCGGACGGTCTGCGCGACGTCGATCTGCGGCGAGGCGACCTTGATGCCCAGCGGCGAGCCGTTGGCGAAGTGCCGCGCGTGCTCGAACTCGCCGGCCGCGTGGATCAGGGCCTTGGACGGGATGCAGCCGATGTTCAGGCAGGTGCCGCCGAGGGCTTGCCCCTCCACCAGCACCGTGGGGATGCCGAGCTGGCCGGCGCGGATGGCGGCGACGTAGCCGCCGGGTCCCCCGCCGATCACCAGCAGGGTCGTGGACTTGGAGTTCATCGGGTGCGCGCGTCCTCAGGGTTCGACGAAGAGCAGCGCCGGCGTCTCGAGCAGCGCCCGGATCGCCTGCACGAACTGCGCGGCGTGCAGCCCGTCGACCACCCGGTGGTCGAACGAGCACGACAGGTTCATCATCTGCCGCGCGACCACGGCGCCTTGCCGGATCACGGGCCGTTCGACGATGCGGTTGATGCCGACGATGGCGACTTCCGGGTGGTTGATCACGGGCGTCGTCACGATGCCGCCGAGCGGGCCCAGGCTGGTGATCGTGATGGTGGAGCCGCCGAGCTGCTCGCGCGAGGCCTTGCCGCTGCGCGCCGCGTCGGCCAGGCGCGTGATCTCGGTGGCGCAGGACCAGAGGTCGTGCGTTTCGGCGTGCTGCAGCACCGGCACCATCAGCCCCGGCTCGGTCTGGGTCGCGATGCCCAGGTGCACGGCGCCGGATCGTGTCACCACGCCGCCTTCGTCGTCGTAGCGCGCGTTCATCTGCGGGAAGTCGCGCACCGCGAGCACGATGGCCCGGGCGATGAACGGCAGCAGCGTGAGCTTGGCGCGCTGGCCGGCATGGCGCTCGTTGAGCTTGACGCGCAGGGCCTCGAGCTCGGTGACGTCGCATTCCTCGACGTACGTGAAGTGCGGGATCCGGCGCTTGGACTCCTGCATCTTCTGCGCGATCTTGCGGCGCAGGCCGATGACGGGGATCGCTTCCTCTTCGTCGCGCTGCGCATAGGCGGCGCTGGCTCGCGTTGGCGCCACCTGGCCGCGCGACGCCAGATAGACGTCGAGGTCCTCCTGGCGGATGCGGCCGGCCGGCCCGCTGCCGTGCACGTATTGCAGTTCGATCCCGAGTTCCCAGGCGCGGCGGCGCACCGCCGGGGAGGCGATCGGCTTGTCGCCGGGGGCGCGGGTGGGTTCGGGGGCGCGACGCGGCGGCGCTGCTTCGCGCGCCAGCGCCACAGGCTCCTCCTGGCGTCGCTCGGCGGCGGGGGCTGGCTGCGCGGCCGACGGTTGGGGTTGAGCCGCCGCCTTCGTCGCCGCCTGCTGCGCGGCGTGCGGCGTCACCGGCGCATCGCCCTTGACGTTGCCGGCGCCTTCGACTTCCAGCCGGATCAGTTCCGCGCCGACCGGGATCTGCTGGCCGACCTCGCCGCCGAGCGACGTCACCTTGCCGGCGACCGGCGAGGGAATTTCCACCGTCGCCTTGTCGGTCATCACGTCGGCGAGGACCTGGTCCTCGGTCACCGTGTCGCCGGGCTTGACGTGCCACGCGACCAGTTCCACCTGGGCGATGCCTTCGCCGATGTCGGGCATCTTGATGATGTACGTTGCCATCATGCCTCCATCGTGCGCTTGAGGGCCGCGCCGACGCGCGTCGGCCCCGGGAAGTACGCCCATTCCTGCGCATGCGGATACGGCGTGTCCCAGCCGGCGACGCGCTCCACCGGTGCCTCCAGGTGGTAGAAGCAATGCTCCTGCACCAGCGACACCAGCTCGGCGCCGAAGCCGCTGGTCTTCGTCGCTTCGTGCACGACCACGCAACGCCCGGTCTTCTTCACCGACTCGACGATGGTGGGCAGGTCCAGCGGCCAGATCGAGCGCAGGTCGATGATCTCGGCATCGATGCCGGTTTCGCGGGCCGCGCACTCGCTCACCCACACCATCGTGCCGTAGGTCAGCACGGTGAGGTCCTTGCCGGGACGGAACACCGCGGCCGATTCGAGCGGCACCGTGTAATGGCCTTCCGGCACGTTGCCCAGGGCGTGTTGCGACCACGGCACGACCGGCCGGTCGTGGTGGCCGTCGAACGGGCCGTTGTACAGGCGCTTGGGCTCCAGGAAGATGACAGGGTCGTCGTTCTCGATCGAGGCGATCAGCAGGCCCTTGGCGTCGTAGGGATTGCTCGGCATCACGGTGCGGATGCCGCAGACGTGCGTGAACAGGGCCTCCGGGCTCTGGCTGTGCGTCTGGCCGCCGTAGATGCCGCCGCCGCAAGGCATGCGGATGGTGATGGGCGCCGTGAAGTCGCCGGCCGAGCGATAGCGCAGCCGCGCCGCCTCGGACACGATCTGGTCGGACGCCGGGTAGAAGTAGTCGGCGAACTGGATCTCGACGACCGGCCGCAGGCCGTAGGCGCCCATGCCCACGGCGGTGCCCACGATGCCGCCCTCCGAGATCGGCGCGTCGAAGCAGCGCGACTTGCCGTATTTGGCCTGCAGCCCTTCGGTGACGCGGAACACGCCGCCGAAATAGCCGACGTCCTGGCCGTACACGACGACGTTGTCGTCGCGCGCCATCATCACGTCCATCGCCGAGCGCAGCGCCTGGATCATCGTCATGGGCACGGTCTTCGCCTGCTCCTCGACGGGAGCCGCGACTTCCTCGTTCTTGGTCTTGGTCAGCATCTCAGACTCCCAGTTGCTGGCGTTGCATCCGCAGGTGTTCGGGCATGTCCTTGTAGACATCGTCGAACATCGCCGCGGCGCTCGGAATGTGGCCGTCGAGCAAGGTGCCGTAGCTTTCGGCCTCCTTCTGGGCCGCCAGCACCTCGGCTTCGAGTTCGGCCTGGGCCTGGTCGTGCTGCGCGTCGGACCATTCGCCGATGCCGATCAGGTGCTGCTTGAGCCGGGCGATCGGGTCGCCCAGCGGGAAGCGCTTCCAGTCGTCGGCGGGCCGGTACTTGGACGGATCGTCCGAGGTCGAATGCGGGCCGCCCCGGTACGTGACCCACTCGATCAGCGTCGGTCCGTGGTTGTTGCGGGCCCGCTCGGCGGCCCATTGCGACGCGGCGTACACGGCGAGGAAGTCGTTGCCATCGACGCGCAGGGAGGCGATGCCGCAGCCGACGCCGCGCGCCGCGAAGGTCGTCGCTTCCCCGCCGGCGATCGCCTGGAACGACGAGATCGCCCACTGGTTGTTGACGACGTTGAGGATCACCGGCGCGCGATAGACATGCGCGAAGGTGAGGGCGGTGTGGAAGTCCGCTTCGGCCGTCGCGCCGTCGCCGATCCAGCCCGACGCGATCCTGGTGTCGCCCTTGATGGCCGACGCCATCGCCCAGCCCACCGCCTGGATGAACTGCGTCGCCAGGTTGCCGGAGATCGAGAAAAAGCCGGCCCGCTTGTACGAGTACATCACCGGCAGCTGCCGGCCCTTGAGCGGATCGCGCACGTTGCTCATGAGCTGGCAGATCATCTCGACCATCGGGATGTCGTCGCGCGAGAGCAGCAGGCTTTGCTGGCGGTAGGTCGGGAAGCACATGTCGCCTTGCTGCAGGGCGAGCGAGTGGGCCGTGCCGATCGCCTCCTCGCCCAGGCTCTGCATGTAGAACGACAGTTTCTTCTGGCGCTGCGCGATCAGCATGCGCGCGTCGAAGATTCGCGTCTTCATCATGGCGCGCAGGCCCTTGCGCAGCCGCGACGGTTCGATCTGCGGCACCCAGGGCCCCGCGGCCTGGCCATCCTCGTCGAGCACGCGGATCAGGCTGTAGGCAAGGTCGTTGGTGTCGAAATGGGAGGTGTCGACCGGCGGCTTGCGGACGGCGCCGGCCGGCGAGACGTGGAGGTAGGAGAAGTCCGTGGTGCAACCGGGACGCCCGGAGGGCTCCGGCACATGCAGGCGCAGTGCGGGTGTCTGACTCATTCGATCTCCTGCGCCGATTGTGTCGACGCGTGTTGAAGAAGGCGGGCTGCCCGCGGCGGGTAGCCACGAGGTCCCGAGCAGATCGACTGTAGCCGAATCGGTGGCGTTAGTGGACGCTCAGCGGTGCGAGGCAGCGCCGCGCCGTGTTCTAACGGCCGATGTGGCGTTCCAGGAACCGCTCGACCCGGCCCCAGAAGTCCACGCGATTCTTCACGAGCGACCAGCCGTGCCCTTCTTCGGTGTACGTGATCCACTCGGGCGCGCGCTGCTGCTGCTCGAGCGCCGCGCGCATGCGCGCGCCATGCTCCAGCGGCACCCGCCGATCGGCGCCTCCGTAGGCGAGCAGGAGCGGCGCCTTGATGCGCGCGGCCTGGTGCACGGGCGAGGTGGCGCGCAGTTGCTGCGCGTCCTGCTCTGGGTGTCCCAGCAGCAGCGGCATCGAATAGAGCCGCGCCGCTTCGGTGGCGTCGCTCCAGATGCCGTCGTACAGCAGTTCGAGGTCGGACACGCCGGCCCAGCTCAGCCCACAGCGGTACACGTCGGGGTCGTTCGCCAGTCCCATCATCGCCGCGTAGCCGCCGTAGCTGCCGCCGGCGATGCAGACGCGGGCGGGGTCGGCAATGCCCTGCGCCACGGCCCAGCGAACGCCGTCCGCGAGATCGTCCTGCATTGCCTTGCCCCACTGCTTCCAGCCGGCCTTGAAATGCCGCCAGCCGAAGCCGGTGCTGCCGCGGAACTCGGGTTGCAGCACCGCGTAGCCGCGGGAAGCGAGGAACTGGGCCTCGGGGTCCCAGCTCCATGCCATGCCGCGCAGGTTGGGGCCGCCGTGCACCAGCACGACCAGCGGCAGCTTCTTCCCGGCGCGCCCGCGCGGCACCGTGAGATACGCCGGGATGGGCAAGCCGTCGCGGGCGGCATAGCGCACCATCTCCACGGGCGCCATCTGCTCAGGACGCACTCCGGACATGACGGCGCCGAGCTCGGTGAGACGGCCGCTGTCGCGCTCGTACAGCAGGAAGCGCCCGGGGTCGACGTCCGAAAATGAATGCACCAGCACGCTGTCGGTCTCGGGCCGCTGGGGGATGCTCAGCAGGTTCACCGTCCGCGGCAGCAGCGCGTCGACCTTGCGCTGCAGCTCGGCCAGGGAAGCGTCGAACCAGGCCGTGCCCGGGGCGTCGGTCGTGTAACGCGCGCCGACGATGCGCCCGCCGTTGCGGATCAGGGTCCCCGCGAAGTCGTAGTCCTTGAGCGACAGCAGCGGCTGCGGCTCGACGGTCCCGCTCTCGAGATCCAGCCGCGACAGCGCCGCCGCGCCGGTGCTGCTGCCGCGCCTGACGAACAGCGTCGAGCCATCGACCGCCAACGGCCAGAAGCCATTCGGATCGAGCAGTTCCCACCCTTCGCCCAGGGCACGCCACTCGCCGCCAGCCGGGTCGCGGTAGCGCACCTTCACGCGCCGGTCTCCGCGGCTGACCGCCACCCGCGGCTCGCCGCGCTCGTCGATGATCCAGTGGATGGCGTCGGTCGGTCCCGTGACCGGCGCGAGCTTGCCCGTGACCGTGTCCAGCCGGCCCAGCCGCAAGCTCTGGTCCTCGCGCCGGAAGGCCACGAAGACCGCGTCCCCATCGCGGGCCGGTGGGACCGAATGAAGCCGATAGCGACGGTCCAGCCCGCGCAGGTGGCGCGGCTGGTCCGGCGCGCGCTCGATCAGCGTCTGGAAGTCGCCGCCGTCGCGCGAAATGGCGAACAGGCCGGGGCCGAAGAAGCGATCTCCCACGCCGACTTGCCAATCGGTCAGCGAGAACACGAGCCGGTCGTCGTTGACCCATTCGAAGCTGCCGACGTCGGCGTCGGTAAAGGAGCCGACCACCTTCGCCGACCGGTCGCGCACCGTGACCACGAGGAGCTTGGTGCGGCCGCCAGGCGCTCCGATCGCCACTGCGACGTAGCGGCCGGTCGGTGACAACCTGGCACCGGCAAATGCCGGGTTCTGGAAGAAGACGGCTGCGGCCGGCCCGGCCTGCGCCAGAACGCCCGGCGCGACCGCCGCCAGCAGGGCCGCCGCCGCCACGGCGGTCCGCCATCGCACCAACCAAGCAATCGCACTTCGCATGGCCTGCTCCGTCAACGCAGCCGATTATGCGGCCCCGCCGAGCGGCGGCACCGCTCGGGAAGCAGGATCGGCCCGTCCACTCCGATGGGCATCGGGCGGCCGCCGGGGGGTGTCGTTCTCCGCTCCGCTCGCGGTCGACCACCCGGGCGCTCACGGACCATCGCATCACCACGGCCCGGGCGCGCCTGCTTGGCGGGCAACCGCGAATTGGTCGCTGCGCCCGACATCCCCAATCACCGGCCTCAGCGTTGCACTGTGGCGCTCGACGAAGAGAGACACGGGCGCCACCGCTGTTGGATCGGCCGGCGACCGGGAGCGTCGTTCTCCGCTCCTCTCGCGGTCGACCACCCGGGCGCTCATGGACCACCGCATCACCACGGCCCGCGCGCGCGACCGGACGGGCAACCGCGAATGGGTCGCTGCGCCCGACACCCCCGATCACCGGCCTCAGCGTTGCACTGTGGCGCTTCGTCATCGAGCGCGACCGGAACACCAACGCAAGAATGCAAAAGGCCCTCGCGGGCCCTTTGCTTCGACGGTGCGAGGCGATCAGGCGTTGTTGATCGCCACCGAGCGCACGTTGAGGTACGCCTCCAGCGACTCGGGGCCGCCTTCGGAGCCGTAGCCGGAATCCTTGATGCCGCCGAAAGGCATTTCCGCGCTGGGCATGGCCGGCATGTTGATCCACAGCATGCCGACTTCGACGCGCCGGCTGAGCAGGTCCGCGTTCTTCAGCGACCTGGTGAAGGCGTAGCCGGCCAGGCCGTAGGAGAGGCGGTTCGCTTCGCGGATCGCCTCGTTGAGGTCGCTGAAGCCGCGGATGCTCGCGACCGGGCCGAACGGCTCGTCGTTGGAGATCTTCGCTTCCAGCGGCACGTCCAGCAGCACGGTGGGTTCCCAGAAGTTGCCCGCATCGCCCATGCGCTTGCCGCCCGCGAGCACCTGCGCCCCCTTGCTTACCGCGTCCTGGTGGAATTCGGCCATCGCGGTGAGCCGGCGCGGATTGGCCAGCGGACCCATCTGCGTGCCTTCGGCCAGTCCGTCGCCGACCTTCAGGCCCTTCGCGTACTTGGCCAGCGCCTGCGCGAAGTCGTTCTTGATGCTTTCGTGCACCAGGAAGCGGGTGGGCGAGATGCAGACCTGGCCGGCGTTGCGGAACTTGGCGCCGCCGGCGGTCTTCACGGCGACCTCGACGTCGGCGTCCTCGCAGACGATCACCGGGGCGTGGCCGCCCAGCTCCATCGTCACCCGCTTCATGTGCTGGCCGGCCAGACCGGCGAGCTGCTTGCCCACGGGCGTGGAGCCGGTGAACGTGACCTTGCGGATCACCGGGTGCGCGATCAGGTAGTTCGAGATCTCGGCGGGCGTGCCGTACACGAGGCCCAGCACGCCGGCCGGGATGCCCGCGTCGGCGAACGCCTTGATGAAGGCGGCGGGGCCGGCGGGCGTCTCCTCGGCGGCCTTCACCAGCATCGAGCAGCCGGCGGCCAGCGCCGGCCCGACCTTGCGCACCACCTGGTTGATGGGAAAGTTCCAGGGCGTGAAGGCGGCGACCGGGCCGACCGGGTCCTTCACCACCATCTGGCGGATCTCGGGCTTGCCGCGCGAGGGCACGAGGCGGCCGTAGACGCGCTGGCCTTCGTCGGCGAACCACTCGATCAGGTCGGCCGCGGCCAGCGTCTCGCCTTTCGCCTCGACCAGCGGCTTGCCCTGCTCCTGGGTCAGCAGCGGCGCGATCTCGTTCGCCCGTTCGCGGATCAGTCCGGCCGCCTTGCGCATGATCTTCGCGCGCTCGGCCGGGGCCATGTCGCGCCAGGTCTCGAAGCCCTTCTGCGCCGCCGCCAGCGCGCGATCGAGGTCGGCAATGCCGGCATGCGCGCAGCGACCGATTTCCTTGCCGGTCGCCGGGTTGAAGACAGCCAGCGTGCGGCCGTCTGCGGCGTCCTGCCATTGGCCGTCGATGAACAGTTGGGTATTCGGATAGGTCATGCGGAAAATCCTCGCGAGTTGGACACAGAGTCGGGAGCGAACCCGCTATTCTGGGCCATCCCGCGGACCTGCCCGGCGGCGGCGGCGGAAACCATGGCCCGGTCCGGGCCTGCACGACAATGGAGGCATGACCAAGACCAAGACGGCCACGGACGGGCCGATCGAATTCGAGCCCGAATTCGTCACCGGCCTGACGGAGATCTTCGAGGAACGGATCGTGTTCAACCGCGTGCTGGGGCTGAAGATCACCAGCCTGCGGCCCGAAGGCGTCGCCGCCCGCATCGACATGAAGCCGGACCTGGTGGGCCACTTCGCCTACCAGCGGCTGCATGGCGGCGTCATCAGCGCCAGCCTCGACGCGATGGCGGGGCTCGCCGTCATGGCGGCCATCGGCGCCCGGCACATGGACGAAACGCCGCTGCAGCGGCTGCACCGCTTCGCCAAGCTGGGGACGATCGACCTGCGGATCGACTACCTGCGCCCGGCGATCAGCAGCCATTTCGAGCTGGCGGCGGAAGTGCTGCGCCTGGGGTCGCGGGTGGCCACGGTGCGGATGGAATTCCGCGACGCCGAGTCGCGCCTGCTCTCGACAGGGTCGGCCGCGTACATCGTTTCCTGACCCGCGGTCAGGGTGTCGCCCGCTGCGTCACGTACACCGTGCCGGTGAAGCTGGAGACCATCGCCCCGTCGCGACGGGTGACGTCGACCCGGTAGACGGCCAGCTTCTTCGATCGCGATACCTCGGTCGCGCGCGCCAGCAGGGTGTCGCCCTCGTTCGCCGCCACCTGGTAGGTGATGTGCGCGTCGATGCCGGCGGCCACCTTGCCGTGCGAGTTGGAGGCCAGCCCGAACGCCGTGTCGGCCAGGGCGAAGGTCACGCCGCCGTGGCACGTGCCGTTGAAGTTCAGGTGCTGCGCACCCAGCGTGATCTCCACCGCCGCCATGCCCGGTCCGGCCTCCACGCAGGAGATGCCCAGCGAGCGCACGAAGGGGTCCAGCGCGGCGAGCCGGCGCACGCGGTCCGCCGGCGCCTCGTGCGCGCGGTGCGCGGTCGGGTGCGCCTGGTGCTGCAGCCGTCGGCCCCGCCCGGCAACGGCGATGTGAGCCTCGATGCCGTCGGCCAGTTCGGCGATGCCGGTGCCGGCGGTGGAACTGACCCTCAGCACGGGCACTTTCCAGCCCTCGGCGGCCGCTCGCAGGTGCAACATGTCCTTGAGGTGGCGCGCGGCCGGCTCGGCGCCCGGCAGGTCGGACTTGGTCACCACCAGCAGGTCGGCGATCTCGAGGATGCCGGCCTTGAGCGCCTGCACGTCGTCGCCGAGGCCGGGCGGACAGGCCACCAGCCGGGTGTCGGCCACGCGCATGATCTCGACCTCCGACTGCCCGGCGCCCACGGTCTCGACGATCACCATGTCGAAACCGGCGGCGTCGAGCACGTCGATCATCGCCGCGGTCGCCTGCGACAGCCCGCCGAGGTGGCCTCGCGAAGCCACGGAGCGGATGAACACGTCGGGGTGCGCACCGTGCTCGCCCATGCGCACGCGGTCGCCGAGCACCGCGCCGCCGGAGATCGGGCTGGAGGGATCGACGGCGATGACGGCGAGCGTCTTGCCGCGCGCCAGCAACTCGCCCAGCAAGGCATGCACCAGCGTCGACTTGCCGGCGCCAGGCGCGCCGGTAATGCCGAGCACGTGCGCACGTCCCAGGTGTGGCGCCAGCGTGGCCGACAATGAAGCCGTGTCGCGGTCGCCGCGCTCGACCTGGCTCAGGACGCGCGCGATGGCCCCGCGCTGGCCGGCGAGCACGGCCTGCAGCCAGGCCGGCGCTTCGTGCACCTGCGGGTCGCGCTTCACACGATCGCCTGCACGTGGCCGAAGCCGAGTTCGCGCCGCAGCGTCCCGCAGATCTCGCCGTGCGTGCAGCCGGCCTCGGCGGCCTCGACGACGCGGCCGAAGACGTTGTCGCGGCTGTCGCCGGCGGAGCGGGCGAGCGCATCCAGCGCTCGCTGGACGCCGTCCTGCGAGCGCCTGGCCTTGAACTCCTTGAACGCCGCCAGGTGCGCTTCCATGGCGGTGCGGTCGGGCCGCGGATTGATCGGGCGGGCGCTGCTGTCCTCCTCGACCTGGTAGGCGTTCACGCCGACCACGATCTGCTCGCCGTCGTCGATGCGCTGCTGGAAGCGACGCGCCGATTCGCCGATCATGCGTTGCACCAGGCCGGACTCCACGGCCTGGTACATGCCGCCGGCGTCTTCCACGATCTTCATCACCCGCTCGATTTCGGCCTGCATGTCGTCGGTGAGCTTCTCGACGTAGAAACTGCCGCCCAGGGGATCGATCACGTCGGTGAGGCGCGCTTCCTCGCGCAGGATGTTCTGCGTGGCGACGGCGATGCGGGCGCCGTCGGCGCTGGGCACCGACAACGCCTCGTCCCAGGCGTCGGTGTGCAGCGACTGCAGCCCCCCAAGGATGCCGGCGATGGCCTGGACGGTGACGCGGGCGATGTTGTTGAGCGGCTGCTGGCGCGTCAGGTCCACGCCGGAGGTCTGGCCGTGAAACTTGAAGCGCCACGACCGCGGGTCCTTCGCGCCGAGCAGGTCGCGCGTGATGCGGGTCCAGATGCGGCGGGCGGCGCGGAACTTGGCGACTTCCTCGAACAGGCTGATCGAGATGTCGAAGAAGAAGGTGAAACGCGGCAGGAAGTCGTCCGGGTCCATCCCGCGCGCGATGCAGTCGCGCGCGTTCTGGATCGCGGTGCTCAAGGTGAAGGCGACGGCCTCGGCCGGCGTGGCGCCCGCCTGCTGCATGTGCTGGCCCACCACCGACATCGGGTTCCAGCGCGGCACGTGCTGGTTGCAGAACGCGATGTGGTCGGCCAGGATCCGCCGCGCGCCGGGCAGCGCGATGCGGAAGAACATGTGGTTGGCGACGTAGTGGCTGAGGTAGTCGCTCTGGTTGGACGTGCCGCTGACCTGGCGCCAGTCGACGCCGCGCCGCTTCGCCGTCGCCAGCATGAAGGCGAGCAGCGTGAAAGGCGAAGGATCGTTCTGGGCGCAGGAGGTGCGCGCCAGGTCGACGCCTGCCAGCGCCGTGTCCATGTGTTCCGAGGTGTTGATCACGGTGCCGCAGGTGCCGAGCAGCTCGATGTGCGACTCGTCCATGTCGTAGCCGCGAAACACCGAGTTGCAGGGGATCAGCGAGATGGCCGTGGCCCCTTGCGCCAGCACCTCGCGCAGCCGCTCGTTGTATTCGGCCGGCGTCCCGTGGCCGATCAGCTGGCGCTGGGACCAGGTGCGGCCGCGGTGCATCGTCGCGTAGATGCCGCGGGTGTACGGCGGCTGGCCGGGCAGGCCCAGCGCCTGTGCGCGCTCGCCGGCGTTCCAGTCACGCTCGGTGTACAGCGGCCGGATCGGGATGCCCGACCGGTTGGCGACTTCCTTGTCGGCAACCATGGTGGCGGCGTACTCCTGCTGCCAGGCGGCATGCGCGTCGGGTGCGGCGAGCAGGTCGCCAGCGATCGGCTTGTTCATCGGATGGCTCCTGCGGCGGGAGGGTTTCAGGCGGCGACGCGCCGTGCGCGCACGTCGGCGGCGAGGACGCGGACGAAGGCGGCGATGTCGGCCATCGCGCTGCCCGGATGGAAGACGCGGGCGACGCCGGCGTCGAGCAGGGACTGCTCCTCGTCGTCGGGAACGATGCCGCCAACCACCACGGCGACGTCCCCGAGCCCCGCTTCGCGCAGCGCCGCCATGAGCTTCGGCACGATCAGGTGGTCGGTGGCCAGGGACGAGATGCCGATCACGTCCACGTCCTCCTCCATCGCCAGCTTGACGACGGTGGCAATCTCCTGCCACGGCGGCGTGTAGATGACCTCCATGCCGGCGTCGCGCAGGCCGGCGGCCACGACGCGGCTGCCGCGGTCGTGACCGTCGAAGCCGAGCTTGGTGACCAGCACCTTGGGAATCAACTTGTCGTTCACGCGGGGACCTCCTGAAGCCTGTTGCGTTGCGGTGGCGCGGGCGTCATGCCGCCACCTCCTGGCCCTGGCGCAGCAGGGCGATGAACTTGCGCGCGATCGCGCGTGGGTTGAAACGGCCGCCGGGGCGATACCAGGTCTGCGACCAGTTCATGGCGCCCATCAGCATCAGCCGCAGGACGCGCCGGTCGGTGCCGCGCGCGAGCGGCAGGTCCCTGATCAGTCCGGCGAACAGGTCTTCGTAGGTGTTGCGCAGCTCGATCAGGCTCTCATGCGCCACCGGCACGTCGGCCGGCCGCACCCTCACCACCACCTGCGCATAGTCGTCGTCGTGCAGGATCGCCTCCAGGTGCGCGACGCAGGCCGCCTCGAGCCGTTCCCAGGGGTCCAGGGCGCCAGCCGCCGCCGACTGCACGGCCTCGATGATCTGCTGCACTCCCTTGACGTAGACGGCGACCAGCAGCGCCTCCTTGGTCTCGAAATGGCAGTAGAGCGAGCCCGGCAGCATGCCGACGGCCTTGGCGATCTCGCGCACCGAGGTGCCCTCGAATCCTCGCGTGCGAAAGAGCCGGGCGGCCTCGTCCAGGACCTTGGGGAGCCGGCTGTCGGCGTGGGGGTTGCGGACGGTGCTCATGGGCTGGTGCTTCCTGGGCGCAGTATACCAAACAGTCGTTTGCTTGCTGCGGCGGAAGCGGACCTCCGTACGGGTGTCCGGTTGCGCGTCTCTGCGTGCCGATGTCCCTGTTTCACCGCTCCTGGAACAGCGCCCGCGCCACGATCTCCTTCATGATCTCCGTCGTGCCGCCGTAGATGCGCTGCACCCGCGCGTCGGCCCAGGCGCGGGCGATCGGGTACTCGCGCATGTAGCCGTAGCCGCCGAACAGCTGGAGGCAGTTGTCGATCACGCCGAACTGCATCTCGGTGCACCAGAACTTCGCCGCCGATGCGGTCGCCGTGTCGAGACGGCCCTCCAGGTGGCGGGCCATGCAGCTGTCCAGGAAGGCGCGGGCGGCCTGCACGTTGGCGTGCGCCTCGGCCAGCCGGTGCCGCACCGCCTGCTTCGCCGAGAGCGGGGCGCCGAACGCCGAGCGCTCGAGCACGTACTGCCGCGTCCACTCGACGGCCGCCTCCATGGCGCCGACGGCGGTGATGGCCACCAGCAGCCGCTCCTGCGGCAGCTCGTTCATCATGATCCGGAATCCCTGCCCTTCGGCGCCCAGCAGGTTCCCGGCGGGCACGCGCACGTCGCTGAAGAACAGCTCGGACGTGTCCTGCGCATGCATGCCCAGTTTTTCGAGCCGGCGGCCGCGGGCGAAGCCGGGCCGGTCGGCGGTCACCAGCAACAGGCTGACCCCGTGCGCGCCGCGTTCGGGATCCGTCTTGGCGGCGAGCAGCACCAGGTCCGCGATCTGGCCATTGGAGATGAAGATCTTCTGGCCGTCGATGCGCCATGCGCCGCCGTCGCGCCGGGCCTGGGTGCGGATCGCGGCCAGGTCGCTGCCGGCGCCTGGCTCGGTCATGCCGATGGCCGTGATGACTTCGCCGCGCGCCATGGCGGGCAGCCATTCGCGCTTCTGCTCCCCGGTCCCGTGGTGCAGCAGGTAAGGCGCGACGATGTCCGAATGCAGGTAGAACAGCGGGCCGGTCGCGCCGGCGCGGGCCATCTCCGCGGTCACGATCGCGCTGTAGCTGAAGTCGGCGCCGGCGCCGCCGAACTCCTCGGGCATGGTCAGGCACAGCAGGCCCAGTTCGCCGGCCCGGCGCCACAGCGCGCGCGGCACCTGGCCGTCGTGCTCCCACTGGGCGTGGTGCGGCGTGATCTCCTCGGCGATGAACCGCCGCACCGTATCGCGGAACTCGCGGTGTTCGGCGCTGGCCGCGTACGCCGGATCGGGATAGAGCGGTTTCATCGCCGCGGCCTCACCGCGGCGCGAACGCCGCCACCAGCGCGTCGCCGGCGCTGTCGTACGGCTTTGCCTGCGACATGTCGGCGATCTCGCCCCAGTGCGCTGCCACGAACTCGGGTGTCGCCTGCCCGGCCGGCGCGTGCACGCCGCGGCCTTCGATCATCTGCACCAGAGAGAAGTACCCGGCGCCGGCAGACAGGATCTGCCCGGTGAATTGGCACGCCTCGGACGCCAGGAAGGCCACGCCCGCCGCCACCCGCTCCGGCACCGCTTCGGACAGCATCCGGGCGAACGGGAGGTCCTCCGTCATGCGCGTCAGCGCCACCGGTGCGACGGTGTTGACGCGGATGCCGAACTTCGCGCCTTCGTGCTTCAAGGTGTTCATCAGGCCGACGATCCCCAGCTTGGCCGCGCCGTAGTTGCTCTGGCCGAAGTTGCCGTACAGGCCGGCCGCCGAGGTGGTCATCACGATGCGCCCGTATTGCTGCTGCGCCATGACCGGCCAGGCCGCTTGCGAGCACCAGGCCGAGCCGAGCAGGTGGACCCGCACCACCGCCTCGAAGTCGGCTGGCTCCATCTTCGCCAGCGTCTTGTCGCGCAGGATGCCGGCGTTGTTGATCAGGACGTCGACCCGGCCGAACGCCTGCACCGCCGCGTCGACCAGCTGCTGCGCGCCTTCCCGCGTCGCCACGTCGTCGCCGTTGGCGATCGCCTGGCCGCCCAGGGCCTCGATCTCCTGAACCACCCGCTGCGCCGCGGTGAGGCTGCCGCCGGCGCCTCTCACGCTGCCGCCGAGGTCGTTCACCACCACCCGCGCGCCGCGCGAGGCGAGCAGGAGCGCATGGGCCCGGCCAAGGCCGCCTCCAGCGCCGGTGACCACTGCCACGCGGCCTTCGAAACCGATCGTCGTCATGCGGTTTGCCTCGCAGTCTTTCCGTAGAGTGCCTCGATGGTGTCCGCGTACTTCTCGTAGATGCTCTTGCGCTTGACCTTCATCGTGGCGGTGACCTCCCCGTCGTCGTGGTCGAGTTCCTTGGCGAGCAGGCTGAACTGCCGCACGTGCTGCACCTGCGGCATCCTGGCGTTGACCCGGTCCACTTCCGCCTGCAGCAGTTCGCGCACGCGCGGGTGCTCCGCCAGGCTGCGGAAGTTGGTGTACGCGAGCTGGTGCTCCTCGGCCCAGGTGCTGACGGTCTCGAAGTCGATCTGCAGCAGCGCCGACACGAACGGCCGCCGGTCGGCGATGACGATCGCCTCCCTGATGTACGGGCTGAACTTCAACGCGTTCTCGATCTCGCTGGGCGTGATGTTCTTGCCGCCGGCGGTGATCATGATGTCCTTCTTGCGGTCGACGATGCGGATCTCGTCGCCCACCGCGGCCGCGACGTCGCCCGTGTGCAGCCAGCCGTCGCCGTCGATCGCCTCGCGCGTGGCGGCCTCGTTGCGGTAATACCCCTTGAACACGGACGCGCCCCGCACCAGCAGCTCTCCGTCCTCCGCGATCCGCACCTCGACGCCGGGCACGGGCGCGCCCACCGTGCCGACCGGCGAGTCCGGCCCGCGCTGGAGCGTCACGAGCCCGGCCGTCTCCGTCATCCCGTAGCCCTCGCGGATCGGCACCCCCAGCGCGCGGAAGAAGTGCAGCATCTCGGTCGCGATCGGCGCCGCGCCGGAGACGGCGATGCGGCAGCGCCGCAGCCCGATGAAGTTGTTCAGCGCGCGCAGGATCAGCAGGTACCAGAAGGCATGCACGAGGCGCTGGCGCACGGACCAGCGCTCGCGCGGCAGGTCCGTCCACGGGCCGACGGTGGCAATGGCCTGCTCGTAGAGGCGGCGCCGCAGTCCGCCGGCCTCGCGGATCTTGATCTCGATCGACGAGTGCAGTTTTTCCCAGATGCGCGGCACGGCCAGGAACAGGGTCGGCGCGATCTCGCGCAGGTCGCCCTGTACCGTGCGCAGGCTCTCGGCGAAGGCCACCACCGCGCCCGAGCGCAGCGGCAGGTCCACGGTGTAGATCTGCTCGGCCACGTGGCACAGCGGCAGGTACGACAGCGTGGTGTCAGCCGGGGTGCAGCGGTAGATCGCGTCGGCGCCGGCCGCCATCGCCGCGGAATTGCCGTAACTGAGCATCGCCGCCTTGGGCCGGCCGGTGGAGCCGCTGGTGAAGATCATCAGACCGATGTCGTCCATGGTCTGCGCTGCCAGGCGACGCTCCACCAGGTCCGGCTGCTCCTGCTCGAAGGCGGCGCCGAGCGCCTGGACGTGCTCGAAGGAAAGGAGGTTCTCCACTTCGTAGTGGCGCAGGCCGCGCGGGTCGACCACGATCACGTGCGTGAGCCTGGGCAGCCGCTCGCGCACCTCCAGCACCTTGTCCACCTGCTCCTGGTCCTCGCAGACGACCATCACCGCGTCGGCGGCGTCCAGCAGGTATTCGATTTCCGGCGCCGGCGACGTCGGGTAGACGCCTACCGTCACGGCGCCGACCAGGCCGCACCCGAGTTGCGTGTAGACCCATTCCTTGCGGTTCTCGCAGATGATGGCGCAGTGGCCTCCCTGCGGCAGTCCGAGCTTGGCCAGCCCCAGGCCGAAATCGCGCGCCTGCTGCTCGTACTGCGCCCAGGTGACCGACTCCCAGATGCCGTAGTCCTTCTGGCGCAACGCGACTTCTCCGCGCCGCACCCGGGCCCAGTAGCGCAGCTGCTGCGGCAGGGTGAGCCGCGTCACGTCGGCCGGCGAGTTCACGACAACCACCTCTTGCGCCGCTTGTAGTGCTTCACGTGGCGGAAGCTCGCGAGTTCCGATTCGCCGTCGCCGTATCCGAGGTAGAAGCGCTGCACGTCGGCGTCGTTCACCAGCCGGCTGCAGGGGCCGTCGATCACGACCCGGCCGCTTTCCATGATGTAGCCGTAGTGCGCGATGCCGAAGGCGGCCATCGCGTTCTGTTCCACCAGCAGCATGGCCACGCCCTGTTCGCGGTTGATGCGCTCGATGATCCTGAAGATGTCCTCCACCACGATCGGCGCCAGGCCCAGCGAGGGCTCGTCCAGCAGCATCAGTTGCGGCTGTCCCAGCAGCGCCCGCCCGATCGCCAGCATCTGCTGCTCGCCGCCGGACAGGTAACCTGCCTTCTGCGCGCGGCGCTCCCGCAGCCGCGGGAAATACTCGTAGATCAGCCCGGGGTCGGGCTTCAGGCCGCGCCCCTTCAGCGCGTAGCCGGCGGCCACCAGGTTCTCGTCCACGGTGAGGTCCTCGAACACGTGTCGGCCCTCCCGCACGTGCGCGATGCCGCGCCGCGCCAGCAGGTGCGGCGCCACGTGGTCGATGCGCTCGCCGAGGTAGCGGATGGCGCCGGAGCGCACCTGGCCGATCTCGAGCGGCAGCAGCCCGGAAATCGCCTTGAGGGTGGTGGTCTTGCCGGCGCCGTTGCTGCCCAGCAGGGCGACGATCCGGCCCTTGGGCACCGCCAGCGAGAGGCCGCGCAGCACCTGCACCGAGTGGTGATAGACCACCTCGATGTTCTCCACGGCCAGCGCCGGCTCGCCGCCGGGCGCCCCGGGCGCGCCCGGAGCGCCGCCGGCGGGTTCGGCCTCGTCCGCCATCCTCATGCGGTGCGGATCCAGCCGCTGGCCGGCTCCATCAGCTTGCTGCCGGGGTTGTACTGGTACACCCGTCCCGACGGGATCTGGTGCCCTTTCAGCGACGCCAGCAGCCCGGTGATGCCGCCGGTGTCCCAGTCGTGGATGCTCTCCAGCGCCGCCTTCATGTTGGGGCCGGTGAGCGGCTTCTTGCCCTTCAGGCAGCGCTCGATCACCTCCGAGAAGATCATCCCGACCAGCCAGCCGTGGGTGTGGAACAAGGTGACGTAGTTGGTGCCGGGACGGGCCTTCTTGATGTAGTCGACCATCGTCTGCATGGTCGGCGCGCCTTCGGTGTCGTAGCTGTAGCGGTAAGGCATCACGCCCATCCAGCCCTGCGCCGCGGCGCCCATGGCGTCCACGGTGGTCTTGTCCATGCTCCAGATCGTGCCCATCGGTGTCGTGCTCATGCCGGATTCGCGCATCTGCTTGATGAACTCCGGGATCGGCGCCAGCACGTAGCCGTGGAAGATCACGTAGTCGGGCTTGGCCCGGCGCAGCTTGGCTACTTCGCCCGAGACGTCCACCGCGCCGGGCTTGGTGACGATCTCCTGCACCAGCGGGATCCCCAGCTTCTGGGCCCGGGCCTTGATGCCGGGGATCGGGTCGCGGCCGAATTCGGTGTCGCTGTAGACGATGGCCACGGCCGGCTTGGTGGCCCCGCGCGAGGTGCGGCTGATGTATTCCAGCAGGATCTCGCCCATGGCGGTGTAGGTCGGCCCCGCCATGAAGTAGTACGGAGCGGTCTTCGCATCGGCCAGGTCGGACGAGAAGCTGGGGCTGCTGGTCAGCGTGGTGCCGAGCTGGCTCACTTCCTTGGACGCGGCCTTGGCCCAGGCGGTGGAGTCGCCGTAGAAGACCGGCGGGTTGTGCGCGCCCATGATCTTCTTGAACACGCTCATCGCCTGGTCCATCTTGTAGCCGGAGTCCTCGCCGATGTAGCGCAGCTTGCGGCCCATGATCCCGCCCTTGGTGTTGCGCCACTCGCAGTAGTCGTTCAGGCCCTGGTGCAGGCCCACGCCGGCGAATGCGAACACGCCGGTGATGGGCGGGGCGGCGCCGACGACGATGTCGCCGTTCTGCGCGATGGCGGGCAGCAGCGGAAAGGCCGAAAGCCCCGCCGCGCCGGCGCCGGCGGCCAGCAGGCGCCGGCGGTCGCGTTGCATCCGTTGGTCGATCTGGGTCATGGTTGTCTCCTTGGTTGGAAAAGACCGGGGCTTCAGGTGCGGAACGGCCACAGGTGGAAGAAGCGGCGCACGCGGCGCCAGATCACCGCGAGGCCGTGCGGCTCGTAGACGAGGAAGCCGATGATCAGGAGGCCGAACACCACCTGCTGGATCGGGCTCAGGATCTCGGTGGCGCGCGGCGACCACTGCGCGGCCACCGAGACCAGGAAGCGCAGCGCCTCCGGCACCAGCGTCATGAAGACGGCGCCGAAGATCGTGCCGACCAGGCTGCCGAGCCCGCCGACGATGATCACGGCCAGGTAGAAGATCGACAGCTGCAGGCTGAAGTACTCCGGCGTCATCGCCCGGTAGAAATAACCCAGCAGGGCACCGGCCACGCCCGCGTAGAACGAACCGATGGCAAAGGCCGCCAGCTTGTAGTGCAGCAGGTTGATGCCCAGCACCTCGGCGGAGATGTCCTTGTCGCGGATGGCGATGAAGGCGCGGCCGACCCGGGTGCGGAACAGGTTGCGCGCCAGCACCAGCAGCAGCGCCGCCAGCGGCACGATCAGGTAGTACATGCGGGTGTCGTTCAGCAAATCGAACCCGAACAGACTGGCATTGGGAACGTTCACGCCGCGCACGCCGCCGGTCACCGAGTCCCATTCGCGGAACACGTACTCCAGCAGGAACTGCATCGCCAGCGTCGCCACCGCCAGGTACAGCCCCTTGATGCGCAGGCTGGGCAGGCCGGCGACCGCGCCGAGCAGCGCGGCCATCGCGCCGGCGGCCGGGATGGTCAGCCAGAACGGAACGCCGCGTTGCGCGAGCCATGCGGCCGTGTAGCAGCCCACCCCCATGAAGGCCGCGTGTCCCAGCGAGATCAGGCCGCTGAAGCCGGTCATCACGTTGAGACCCGAGGCGGCGATCAGGTGGATGCACAGGATGCAGGCCAGCCCCACGACGTAGTTGTTGACGAGGAACGGCAACACCAGCAGGAGCAGGGCCAGCGCCGCCAGCCACCGGCGCTGCACCGGCGTGTCCAGATCGCCTCGTCGTGCTCGTAGCTCGCGCGGTAGTCGCCTATGCGCATGTCACCATCTCACAGTCTCTCGATCTGGCGGGTGCCGAACAGCCCGTAAGGCCGCACCAGCAGGATGACCAGCACCGTCGCGTAAGGCACGATGTCGCGCACCTTGCCCCCCAGGTAGCCTGCGGTGAGGCTCTCGATCATCCCGACGATGAGGCCGGCGACGATGGCGCCGGGAATGCTGTCCAGGCCGCCGAGAATGATGATGGCGAGCACGCCGAGGGCCGCGCTGCCGACGGCCGGCGACAGGCTGGTGGTGGATGCCACGATGATCCCGGCGAGGGCCCCGACCACCCCGGCAAAGATCCACGTCAGGCGCTGCGTGGCGCGCACGTCGATGCCCAGCACGTACGCGGTCGTCGGGTCGCTGGCCGCGGCCCGCATCGACACGCCCGTGCGCGAGAAGCGGAAGTACAGGACGAAGCCGGCAATCACCGCCATCGCCATCAGGAAGCTCCACAGCGTCTTGCCCGGGATCAGCACGTCGCCCAGGATGATCGGCGCGCGCGGCAGCAGCGAGGGCAGTTCGTAGTTCCGTCCGCCCCAGACCGCGTCGACCGCGCCATGGATGGCGCTGGCCAGTCCGATAGTGGCCATGAGCACCGAGATGACCGGTTGGCCCGCGAGCGGCCGCAGCACGCCGCGCTCGATGACCGCCGCCGCTACGGCGACCGCGGCGAACGACAGGACCAGGGCCACGGCCAGCGGCAGGCCCCACATCACGTTGGCCGTGTAGAAGAAGTAGGCGCCCAGCATCATGAACTCGCCCATCGCGAAGTTGATGACGCCGGTGCCCTTGTAGATGAGCACGAAGCCCAGGGCGATCATCGCCAGGAGCCCGCCCGAGAGCAGGCCGACGATGCTGAATTCCGCCAGGGCCGCCCAGTCGAAGCCTGGGTTCATGCGGCCACCTTGCGCGCGGCCTGTTCGCCGAGGTAGGCGCGCACCACCTCGGGATGCGAGCGCACCTGCGCGGGCGTCCCCTCGGCGATCACCTGCCCGAAATTGAGCACCACCACGTGGTTGGAGATGTCCATCACCAGCCCCATGTCGTGCTCGATCAGCAGCACGCTGATGCCGCGCTCCTCCTGGATGTCGAGGATGAAGCGCGCCATGTCCTCGGTCTCCTCCCGGTTCATGCCGGCCACCGGCTCGTCGATCATCAGCAGCCTGGGCCGCATCGCGAGGGCCCGGGCCAGCTCGACCCGCTTCTGCAGCCCGTAGGAGAGGGCGGCCACCGGCAGGTGGCGGATGTGGTCGATCTCCAGGAAGTCGATCACCTCGCGCTCGATCTCGCGGCGCAGCGCCATCTCCTCGCGGCGGGCCGAGCCGAAGTACTTCATGGCGGTGAGCGGGTTGGCCGAGAGCCGCGTGTGGCCGCCCAGCTTGATGTTGTCGAGCACCGTCATGCCGCGAAACAGCGCCACGTTCTGGAAGGTGCGCGCCAGGCCCAGCGCCGCGCGCCGGTGCGGCCGCTCCCGGCTGATGTCCGTGCCTTCGAGCAGCACGCGGCCGCGCTGCGGCCGGTAGAAGCCGGAAACGGCGTTGAACAGGCTGGTCTTGCCGGCACCGTTCGGGCCGATGACGGCGGTGATCTCGCCGCGCTGCGCGCGCAGCGAAACGCCGGACAGCACGTGGATGCCGCCGAACGTCAGGTGCGCGCCTTCGACCTCGAGCAGCGGCGGCCCGGCGGTGGCGGCGGAGAGCGTCGGCATCTGTTAAGGCAAACAGGCGTTTGGTAAGATCGATCCACGATAGCACGCCCGGCGCCGTGGCGACAAGCGAGTTTGCGAGTGCCGCGAGTGGGTGGAAACCAGGAGAGCGAGTCCATGGCCTTCGATCAGATCGTGCTGCTGGGCGGCGTGCGCACCGCGTTCGGCGACTTCGGCAAATCCCTGCGCGACGTGCCGCTCTCGGCGCTCGGCGCGCACGTGGCGCGGGCGTCGCTGCAGCGCAGTTCCATCGCGCCGCCCGACGTCGACCACCTGGTGTTCGGGCTGGTCGGCGTGGTGGACCACGACGGGCCCTTCATCAGCCGCAAGGTGGCGCTGGACGCCGGCCTTCCGGTGGAAAGCAGCGCGCTGACGGTGACGCGCGCGTGCGGCTCCGGCACCCAGGCGATCGTGAGCGCCGCGGAGCAGATCGCGACCGGCCACAGCCGCATCGCGCTGGCCGCCGGCGGCGAGAATTTCAGCCGCGTGCCGTACGTGTCGCGGCACCTGCGCTACGGTGCCGGACGCGGACCGGTGGAAATGGAGGACGGCCTGGACGCCATCTACCGCTGCCCGTTCAGCAAGGCATTGATGGGCGACACGGCGGAAGCCCTCGCGGAGCGCTTCGGCTACCAGCGACCGGCGATGGACGACTGGGGCTTCATGAGCCAGCAGCGGGCGAAGGCGGCGATGGAATCGGGGTTCCTGGCGCGCCAGATCGAGCCGATCGAGGTGCCGGACGGCCGGCAGGGTAGCCGCAGCTTCGCCATCGACGAATTCCCGCGGCCCAACGTCACCCGGGAGAAGCTCGCGGCGCTCAAGCCCGCGTTCAAGGCGAACGGGACGGTGACGGCCGGCAGCAGCAGCGGCGTCACCGACGGCGCCGCGTGCCTGGTCGTGGCGCACCAGAAGGCGCTGCCGGGCGGCGTCTGGCCGCAGGCGCGGCTGGTCGACTACGCGGTGGCCGGCGTGCCGCCCGAGATCATGGGCGCCGGGCCGGTGCCGGCGATCGCCAAGCTGCTGCAGCGCAACGACCTGGAAGTGGCGGACATCGATTACTTCGAGATCAACGAGGCCTTCGCGGTCGTGAACCTGCACGCGGAGAAGGAACTCGGGATCGCCCGGGATCGCACCAACCTGTACGGCGGGGGGATCAGCATCGGCCATCCGCCCGGCGCCACCGGAATCAGGATGACGATCACCGCCATGCAGCACCTGGCCGACACGGCCGGCCGCTACGGCGTCGTCAGCATGTGCCTGGGCAGCGGGATGGGGATGGCGGTGCTGGTCGAGAACCTGCAGCGGTAACCGCCACGGGGCGTCAGCCGGGGCTGCCGCCTTCGTCCGCCGGCCGCCCCACCGCCTGCTGCTCCTGCCGCGCCCGGGCGAAGATGTCCCAGGTCACGAGGAACATCGCGGCGATCACCGGGCCGATCACGAAGCCGTTCAGGCCGAAGACCGTGAGGCCGCCCAGGGTGGCGATCAGCACCAGGTAGTCGGGCATGCGGGTGTCGCGCCCGACCAGGATCGGCCGCAGCACGTTGTCGACCAGCCCGATCACCAGCACGCCCCACAGCGTGAGCCCCAGCGCCGGCAGGATGGACCCTGTGGTCGCCAGGTAGATCGCCACCGGAGCCCACACCATCGCCGCGCCCACGGCGGGCAACAGCGAAAGCAGGGCCATCACCGCGCCCCACAACAGCGGACCGGCGATCCCGAGCGCCCAGAACGCCAGCCCGCCCAAGGTGCCTTGCACCAGCGCGACCACCACGTTGCCCTTGACGGTGGCGCGCACGACGGTGGCGAACTGCCCGAGCAGGCGCGTGGTGTGCCCCTGTTTCAACGGCATCGCCCGGGCAGCCGCGGCGGCCAGTTCCTTGCCGTCGCGCAGCAGGAAGAACAGCAGGTACAGCATCACGAAGAAGCTGACCAGGAATTCCAGCGTGTTCTGGCCGATGCTGAAGACGCGCGAGGTGATGGTCTGGCCGCTGCGGCCGAGAACTTCGACGACCTTGGCCTGCAGCAGCGAGAGGTCGCCGAGGCCGAAGCGGTCGAGCAGGCCGCGCGCCCAGAGGGGCAAGGCCTCGACGCCGCGCTGGAAATACTGTCCGACCTGGATCTGCCCGGAACGCACGCGTTCGACGAACGCTGCCGCCTCCTGCGTGATCGCGGCGGTGAGCAGCGCCGTGGGCAGCAGGACGCTCACCACGATCACGATGAGCGTGCCGAAGGCGGCCCAGCCGCGGCGGCCCCGGCAGACGTCGACCGAGCGCTCCTGCAGCGACGAGAACACGATCGCGAGGAACACCGCCCAGGAGACCGCTCCGCTGTAGGGCCACAGGATCACGCAGAACAGCACCGTGACGATCACGAGCAGCCAGATCAGGGCCTTGCCTTGCAGTGCGGGCGAATTGAGCGGTTCGGGTTCGGTCATGGCTGTGGCGGCGAGCGTATCACCGCGGGGGCGCGTCAGGTCGGCCGTGCCTCGGCCGCTCGCGTCCACAGGGTTCATCCCATGGGTGCGGCGCGCGGGGCGGCGCCTAATCGGCGGTACCGGCTGCCTCCCGAAGGAGTCCCTCATGGCCACCCACCAGGATTTCGTCGAGTACGTCCGTTCCCAGTCCGGCCTGGGCGACGCCATCTCCTGCCGCCGGATGTTCGGCGAGTACGCCATCTACGTCGAAGGCAAGGTGGTGGCGCTCGCCTGCGACGACCAGTTGTTCCTCAAGCCCACCGCGCACGGCCGCAGTCTGCTGCGCACACCGGTCGAGCGCCCGCCGTTCCCCGGCGCGAAGGACTACTTCCGCATCGACGAGGCGCTCGACGACCGCGAGATGCTGCGGCGGCTGCTGCTGGCGACCGCCGAGGCGCTGCCCGAGCCCCGGCCGAAGAAGCCCAGGGCCGTGGGAGCGCGCGGCGCGACCACGGCGCAGGGTCGATGAGCGAGCGCGCTGTCGCGCCCCGCCCCCTGGCAGGCAAGGTGGCGCGCGCGTTGCACGTCGTGGCGGCGCTCCTCGCCGCGCATGGCCTGCTGCTGTGGCTGGTCGACACCCTGCACGACCGGCTCCCGGCTCCGCCCGACGCGATCGGCCCGGTGCTGTTCTGGCTGCTGGCGGTGCCCGCGCTGGTGCTCACGCGCCCCTTCATTCCGTTGTTCTGGAAGCTGGGACTGATGAATGCGCCGGGCTGGTTCGCCTGGCCGAAGGCGCTGGGCGTGGCGCTGGCATACGGGTCCTGGATCGCCGCGCTGCTGGCCGTGGCGTGGCTGGTCCGGCTGGCCGGGCGGCCACCGGACGCCGAACGTTGACCGCCGGGCAGGCTGGATAACGCTCAGCCGGGCGGCACGCTGGCGGTGTCCTTGGGCAAGGGGCGCGGCCGTCCCTTGTCGTCAATGGCGACGTAGGTGAGGATGGCCTCCGTCACCTTGACGTACTGCCCCTGGCTGTGGAAGCGCTCGGCGTACACCGCCACGTCGACGGTGACCGAGGTCCGGCCGATGCGCGTGATCTCCGCGTAGAAGGACAGGATGTCGCCGACGCGCACCGGCTGCTTGAAGACGAACTCCTTCACCGCCACCGTGGCCATGCGGCCCCTGGTGTGACGGGCCGGCAGCACCGAGCCGGCCAGGTCGACCTGCGCCATGACCCAGCCGCCGAAGATGTCGCCGTTGGCGTTGCTGTCGGCGGGCAGCGGGATCACCTTGAGGACCAGTTCCTTGTCCGTGGGCAACGCCACCGTCGGAGCGCTCGAGTCTGCAGACATGGGCACAATCTCGCTTCAGAAGAATCACTGGATTGTCCCCGATGCGCCGCTCCGGCGACCGAATCTCTCTGCACACCGGCATGGGTGCCGAACAGCCCCGCACCCACACCGACTGGGCCACGCTCAGGCGCCTGTTCCCCTACCTCTGGCAGTACAAGGGCCGCGTCGTGGCGGCCCTCGCCTTCATGGTGATGGCCAAGCTGGCGAACGTCGGCGTGCCGGTCCTGCTGAAGAACCTGGTCGACACGATGAGCCCGGCCGGCGGCCGGGCCGTGGCCGGCCTCCAGCCCGAGGCGGCGGCGCTGCTGGTGGTCCCGGTCGGGCTGCTCGTCGCCTACGGGCTGCTGCGACTGTCGACGACGCTGTTCACCGAATTGCGCGAACTGGTGTTCGCCAAGGCGACGCAGGGGGCGGCCCGGCAGATCGCGCTGGAGACCTTCCAGCACCTGCACGCGCTCAGCCTGCGCTTCCACCTGGAGCGCCAGACCGGCGGCATGACGCGCGACATCGAGCGCGGCGTGCGCGGCATCGAGTCGCTGATCTCGTATTCGCTCTACAGCATCGTGCCCACCCTGATCGAGGTGACGCTGGTGCTGACGATCCTGGCCGTGAAGTTCGACGCGTGGTTCGCCTGGATCACGCTGGCGGCGCTGGCCCTGTACATCGGCTTCACGATCGGCGTCACCGAGTGGCGCACCAAGTTCCGGCGCGAGGCCAACGAGTTCGATTCGGCGGCCCACACCAAGGCCGTCGACTCGCTGCTGAACTACGAAACCGTCAAGTACTTCAACAACGAGGGCTTCGAGGCGCGCCGCTACGACGAGAGCCTGGAGAAGCTGCGCCGCGCGCGACTGAAGAGCCAGAGCACGCTGTCGCTGCTCAACGTCGGGCAGCAACTGATCATCGGCGTCGGCCTGGTCGCGATCCTCTGGCGTGCCACCCAGGGCGTGGTCGACGGACGCATGACGATCGGCGACCTGGTGATGGTCAACGCCTTCATGATCCAGCTTTACATCCCGCTGAACTTCCTGGGCGTGCTGTACCGGGAGATCAAGCAGAGCCTCACCGACCTGGACAAGATGTTCGTGCTGATGGAGCGCGAGCGCGAGGTCGCCGACAAGCCGGGCGCGCAGCCGCTGGCGTTGGCGCCCCTGCCCGAGGGCGGCGATGCCCACATCGATTCCACGGTCCGGTTCGAGCACGTCAGCTTCGCGTACGAGCGCGCCCGTCCGATCCTGCACCACGTCAGCTTCGAGATCCCGGCCGGCCGGACCGTGGCGGTGGTCGGCCCGTCCGGCTCCGGCAAGAGCACGCTCGCGCGGCTGCTGTACCGGTTCTACGACGTCGGCATCCCCGGCGACCCGCCGGGGACCGGCGGACGCATCACGATCGGCGGCCAGGACATCCGCGACGTCACCCAGGCCAGCGTCCGGCAGGCGATCGGGATCGTGCCGCAGGACACGGTGCTGTTCAACGACAGCATCGAATACAACATCGCGTACGGCCGGCCCGGCGCGACGCACGAGGAGATCGAGGAGGCGGCCCGTGCGGCCCGCATCCACGGCTTCATCGCGTCCACCCCGAAGGGTTACCAGACCATGGTCGGCGAGCGCGGCCTGAAGCTGTCGGGCGGCGAGAAGCAGCGGGTCGCGATCGCGCGGACGCTGCTGAAGAACCCGCCGATCATGATCTTCGACGAGGCGACCTCCGCCCTCGACTCGGCCAACGAGCGCGCGATCCAGGCCGAGCTGAAAGGGGTGGCGCAGCACAAGACCACCTTGCTGATCGCGCACCGCCTCTCCACGGTGGTGGATGCGCATGAGATCCTGGTCATGGACGCGGGACGCATCGTCGAGCGCGGCACGCACCAGGACCTGCTCGCCCGGGGCGGCCGCTATGCGCAAATGTGGGCCCTGCAGCAGCAAAGCCCGGACCGCCTCGAGGAAGCGATGGGGATGTAGGGCCGAGAGTATGGATATTTGCATGAACAGGCCCTAGAGTGCGGGCTTTGCCCGAACGACCAGGAGTTCCCGTGCCGTCGCCCACCCTGCCGCATCCCTTGCCGATCACCGACGCCACCGTCCTCGAGATGTACGGCCACCTGTTCGCACCGTGGGTGAGGGAGCTGGGGCTGTGCGAATTCGAGGTCGGGCCGGGCCGGGCGCGCGCGTTGCTGCCGCAAGGCGAAGCGCTCAAGCTGTATGCCGGCGCCGTCTGCGGCCAGGCGATCATGGCGGCCGTGGACACCATCGTCACCCTGGCGATGTTCACGACCGACCGTATTCCGAAAGGGACGGTCTACCAGCACACGCACTTCCTGCGTCCGGCCGTCAACGACGACTTCCGCATCGAAGCGAAGGTGCTGCGCTTCGGCAAGGCCTCGGCCTTCGCGGAAGCCCGACTGACGCTGGCCGCCGGCGGCGAGCTGGTTGCCGTCGCGAGTTCCGAGTTCGCTTTCTGACGCCGCGGCGGCGCACGCCGCCGGCACCTCGCCTCTCATGTCCTCCCTCGAGCTGAAAATCCCTCCCCTGGCCCAGGTCGCCGTCTTCGCCGGCCTGATGTGGCTCGCCGCGCGGGCCGTTCCCGCGCTGGCGTTCGGCTTTCCCGGCCAGCTCGCCGCGGCGCTGCTGCTGGCTGGCGCGGGCGCGCTGGTGGCCGCCGCCGGCGTCCTTGCCTTCCGCCGGGCGCACACCACGGTCGATCCGCGGGATCCGGCGAAGTCGACGGAACTCGTCGCCACCGGCATCTACCGCGCCAGCCGCAACCCGATGTACCTCGGCTTCCTTCTGGCGCTGGCGGGCTGGGGCATCTTCCTGGGCAACGTGCTGGCGCTGGCCGCGCTGCCGCTGTTCGTCGCCGCGATGAACCGCCTCCAGATCGCGCCGGAAGAGCGGGCGCTGCGGGCGCGGTTCGGCGAGAGTTTCACGCGCTACGAGCGCTCGGTGCGGCGCTGGCTGTGAAGCGGCTCGTGCAACAGCGCCGCAGCGCGGCAGCGTCATTCCGGAGACAACCATGATCACGTCCGAACAGGCGCAGTGGCACCGCCAGACCGCCATCGAGTGCAACAACCGGGCCTGGGAGCTCACGGTGTTGCCGCGCACGGAGGGTGGCGACCGCGAGATGCTCGATGCGGCGCACACGTCCGCCTGGCACTGGGCGCGGGTGGGCACGGAGCTCAACCGGATGCGGGCGACGATGCTCGTGGCGGCGGTGCACGCGCTGCTGGGGCACGGCGCGACCGCCTTGCCCCTCGCGATCGAGATGCGCGGCTACTTCCTCGCCCGGAGCGACACGCCGGACTGGGAGCTGGCGATGACCCACGCCGTGTACGCCCACGCCGCCCATGCCGCAGGGGAGGTCGCCGCACATAGCGAGGCCCACCGGCAGGCCACGGCGGCGCTCGCCGCCATCGCCGACGACGAGGACCGCAGGATCGTCGCCAGGACGCTGGAACTCGTGCCCCAGCCCTGACCCGCGCCGCTGCCCACCCTCGGCGCGCGAGCAAACCAGCCCCACAATCGGGGCATCGGCCAGCCGGCCACCTGCAGGAGAAGGCACATGAACGCCACCCGGATCATCGGCATCGTCCTCATCGCCGCCGGCGCGCTCGCCCTGGCCTACGGCGGCTTCAGCTACACCAAGGACACCACGGCCGTGAAGCTCGGTCCCGTGGAGCTCTCGGTGCAGGAGAAGAAGACCGTGAGCGTCCCGGTCTGGGCCGGCGTCGGCGCGATCGTGGCGGGTGGCCTGCTGCTGGTGCTCGGCGGCAGCAAGCGCTAGTTCGCCCGCCCCGCGCGAGCCCGCTCGTCATGGAATCGCACCGCTTCAACGTCTTCGGCCACATCTATGTGATCCAGCGCGTGGCCGGCATCTGGCAGGCCTGGTCGGTCGGCGCGGACGGCAAGCGCAGCCCGGCCGGGTTCGTCGTGCCGGATTTCATCGGCGACGATGAACTGGAGCAGTACCTGTTCGACCTCTTCCACGAGAGCGCCAGGCCGGGCAGCGGCGATGTGCGCCGGATCGGGTGACGAGCTTCGGTGCAGTGGCGGCCCATGCCACGACCACGGCCGCAACCGTGCTGGCCTGGGCGCTGCTCGCATCGCCGGCTGCCGCCGTGGCGGCGGGCCGCTGCCCCGTGCTTGGCGAGCCGCTCCACTGGATCGTCGACTATTGCATGCTGACGCTGGAGACCGACGACGAGATCGCCGCCTCCTCGTGCATCGAGCAGGAGGGCAAGCGCCGCTGGCGCAGCGCGTGTGCCAGCAACAGCCACTACAAGAAACGCATGTGCGAGGTGATGGTCCGCAGCGGCACCAGGAGCGACACGGTCGACCAGTGCGTGCGCGATCCGTCCTTCAAGGGCCGCACGGTGGAGCGGGGCGGGGTCGGCGGCTGAGACCACGGGAGCATGCGCCAGGGCATTGCGGTCATCGCGCCGGGCGGGCATAGTGCAGCTCCCATGAGCGACCTGCCTGCATTGCCGCCCACGCCCCTGGGCCGCTACCGCCACTACAAGGGCGGCGAATACGAGGTCGTGGCCGTGGCGCGCCACAGCGAGACGCTGGAACCGCTGGTGGTGTACCGGCCCTTGCACGCCGGTTCGGGCTGGTGGGTGCGCCCGCACGCCATGTTCTTCGGCCAGGTGGAAGTGGGCGGCCGGTGGCAGCCGAGGTTCAGCCGGATCGGCCCGGAGCGTGAGCCATGACCGCATCGGCCCTGGTCCTGACGCTGTTCATCGCCTGGACGCTCCTGCTGCTGGTGGTGATGGAAGTCCTGCGGTCGCGCCTGGTGGTCACGGGCCGGATGGCGGCCAATGCGTTCCAGCCGGACAACGCCAACCTGTCGCCGTTCATGCAGCGGCTGGCGCGGGCGCACGCCAACTGCCTGGAGAGCCTCCCCGTCTTCGGCGGCCTGCTTGTCGTGGCGCTCGTCACCGGCCGGGCCGGGATCACCGATCCGCTGGCGCCGTGGCTGCTGGCGGCGCGGGTCGTCCAGTCGAGCATCCACCTCGCGTCGCTGAGCCCCGCGGCCGTCACGGCGCGCTTTTCCGCGTTCGCGGTGCAGATGGCGATCGGCGCCTTCTGGACGTGGGCCCTGCTGTTCCGTTAGGCGCTCGCCCGCTCCTGTCACACTCGCGGCTTTGCTGCCATCGAAAGCGTTTTCTCCATGTTGCGACAGCTCTCGGTCCTCGTTCACCTCCTGGCCGCCATGGCCTGGGTGGGCGGCATGTTCTTCGCATATTTCTGCCTGAGGCCGGCGGCGGCGCAGGTGCTCCAGCCGCAACAGCGCCTGCCGCTGTGGGCGGCGACGTTCGAGCGCTTCCTGAAGTACACCGCGGCGGCGGCGGTGCTGATCCTGGCCACCGGGCTGGGCATGTACATGGAAAGCGGTGCGCGCAACGCGCCCGTCGGCTGGCACATCATGATGACCCTGGGATTCGTGATGGCGGCGGTGTTCGCCTACGTGTACGGGATCCTGTATCCGGAACTGCGCGAACACTGCGAGGCGGCGGCCTGGCCGGCGGCGGGCACGACGCTCAACCGCATCCGGCAGCTGGTGGCGGTCAACCTGGCGCTCGGCGTGGCGACCGTGGTGGCGGCGATCTCCCCTCGGTTCTGACCGATCGCGTCGCCGGCGGACCGCGGCGCTTCGCCATCGACAACATCGGCATGGTGTTCATGCCACCGCGACGCCGAGGGAGGTCCATGGAAACGAGAACCGGTTCATGCCACTGCGGCGCCGTCGTGTTCGAAGTCGACCTGGAGGACGGCTTCGAGAACCTGCGCCGCTGCAACTGCTCGCTCTGCCGCCGCAAGGGCGCCGTGATGGCCAGCGTGCCGCTGGAGCGCCTGCGCATCGTGCGGGGCGAGGACAAGCTGGCGCTGTACCAGTGGAACACGCGCCGGGCGAGGCACTACTTCTGCAGCGCCTGCGGCATCTACACCCACCATCAACGGCGCAGCAAGCCGACCGAATACGGCTTCAACGTGGCCTGCATCGAAGGCGTCGACCCAGGGGCGCTCGGTCCGGTGGCCATGGGGGACGGGGCAGCCCAGAGCCTGGTCGGCGGCCCGTAGGCACCGTAGGCATGGGCGCCGGCGCACCCTCCCAGGGTGCTTTTCGCCGGCCGCCGGCGTGTTGCGGCGATGCCGCGCCGGCGCCAGGAAGTCGGCGCTGCCGGCTTGTCCAGCGGACTTTCCGCGTATACCCTAGCATGATGACGTTCTCGGGCAGGCGGAAAATACCGCGACACCCTTAGGTAAATTTCCTATCGACGGGTGGCGGGGCGTTGCGGTCACGGCCGCATTCAAATTGGGGAGCCGGTGATGTTTTTTGGTCTTTTCAAGCGAACGCCGGCGCCGGTGGCGCGGCCGAAGGGGTCCAAGCGCCGGCCGGCCCGCCAGGCGGCCATCGCCCACCTGCCGCCCGAGCCCAGCTCGCTGGAGGTCACCGAGGGCAGCGAGCATACCGACTGGGCCCTCTGGGAGGACTCGGTGGCGGTTCTCGACAGCAGGATGCAGTCGATCCATCCGTCGGTGAAGCTCTATCGCCACGAGGACGAAACGCCGACCGAGATCCAGGACATCGAAGCCTTCGCCCGCGTGCGCCACAAGGATCCCTGACCGCCAGCCCACCGTGCTCGTGGAGGCCGCATGAACACCGCGTCCGGCACCTGCCTGTGCGGCGGCGTTTCCTTCAGCGCCCGGCTGCCGAGCAAGTGGGTGGCGCATTGCCACTGCACGCGCTGCCGCCGCGCGCACGGCGCGGCCTTCGTCACCTGGGTCGGCGTGGCGGCCGACGAAGCGGTCATCGACGACGCGTCCGGCACCTTGCGCTGGTTCGGCCAGCCGCCGGGCGGGGAGCGCGGATTCTGCTCGCGCTGCGGCAGCCCGATGTTCTTCCGCAGCGGCCGGTGGCCGGGCGAACTGCACATCGCCCGGGCGCTGTTCGCCACACCCCTCGATCGCGAGCCGCAGGCGCACGCGTACTACGATACCCGCGTGCCGTGGGTGCATCTGGCCGACGACCTGCCGAAGAAGGCCGATCCGGACGCCGGGCCGGGCTGAGCGTCTCGAATACACCTCCGGGGGCGTTGCTCCGCACAGCGGCATCCAGCATCGCGGCGCGGCGGCACAATAGCGGCCATTCCCGCGGGGCTGACGGAGCAGGCGATGACGACGACACCGGAGTTTCCCCTGGAAGGCGGCTGCGATTGCCGGCACGTGCGCTACCGCCTCCGAACGGCGCCGCTCGTCGTGCACTGCTGCCACTGCCGGTGGTGCCAGCGCGAGAGCGGTTCCGCGTTCGCGCTGAACGCGGTGATCGAAGCCGATCGCGTCGTCGCTGCCGGCCCTGAGCCCGAGCTGGTCGACACACCGTCGGCCAGCGGGCTGGGGCAGCAGATCGCCCGCTGCGTGCGCTGCCGGGTGGCGCTGTGGAGCCATTACGCCGGTTCCGGCCCACTCCTGAAATTCGTGCGGGTCGGCACGCTGGACACACCCGACGTGCTGCCGCCCGACATCCACATCTTCACGTCGACGAGGCAGCCGTGGGTGGTGCTGCCGGCCGGCGTGCCCGCGGTGCCCGAGTACTACCGGCGCGAGGATTACTGGCCGTACGCGAGCATCGCACGGTTCGAGCGGCTGGTGCCGGCCATCCGGGCCTGGCAGGCCGCCCGTAAGGAGGAGCAGCGATGACGCACGACCCGGCGATTCAGGCCAGGCAATGGGCCGAGGAATCCTTCCGCCGCGGCCTCTATTGCGCCGAGAGCGTGGTGCTCGCGCTGGCGCGCGTCCAGGGCATCGAGAGCGACGTGCTGCCGAAGGCGGCCACGGCGTTCTGCAGCGGGATGGCGCGCACTTGCGGCACCTGTGGCGCGCTGACGGGCGCGATCATGGGCGTGAGCCTCGCGCTGGGGCGCCACCACCCCGGGGAGCCGGTACAGCCTGCCTACGACGCGGCGCAGCGGTTGATCCGGCAGTTCGAGGCGGAGTTCGGCGCGCGCGATTGCGACGCGCTGCTCGGCTGCGACATCGCCACCCCCGAAGGGCAGGCCGCCTTCCGCGCACAGCGGCTGGGCGAGCGCTGCCTGGGCTACACGGGGCGGGCCACCGAACTCGCGGTCGCCATCCTGGCCGACAGCCATGCGTGAAGCCCTGCCATGAGGGAGCCTTGCGGCAACGGCCACGCCGGCACCACGTTCACGGCCACGGCCCGCGCCGGGCGCGACGCGGCGATCGCGGCCGAACTGGCCACGCCGGACGCGTTCGATCGCGGCATTGCCGGCCTGGAGCGTACCGCCCCGGGCGGCGGTGTCTTCTGCTGCACGTTCTTCAAGGCGGTTGCCGCCGGCAAAGGGGACCGAGGGTGACCATCGCGCCGGCGAAAGCCATCATCCACGTCGTGCCAACGCTGCACCAGTACCATGCGGCGGCGCCGGGCTACGGGTTCGATGCGCTCACGGGCGTGCTCGACGACCTCGGTCCGGACGTGCTCGTGCTGGAACTCACCGAGCGTGCCTTGCGCGAGCGCCGGCCGCAGGTGGTCAAGCAGGAGTACCAGCACAGCGTCTTCCCTTATCTGGCGCGGCGCGGCATCCCGGCGGTGGCCATGGAACCGGACGAGGCCCTGTGGGAAGAGTTCGTGACGCACGGCCTGGAGGCGGAGCAGCGCTTCCGGCAGGCGTGGCCCGAGCGGCACGCGGCGTACGAGCGCGGCGTGCGGGAACTGTTCGACGAGCTGCTGCGCTCCTGGGACTCGCCGGCGGCCGTGAACTCGGCGCGCAGCGACCGCGTGGTCGAGGAAAAGCACGCGCGCGAGAACGACATGTTCGGTCCCGCCTACCGGGACTCGTGGGACCGCTGGAACGAGTGTTTCGCGCAGACCATCGTCCGCACCGCGCAGGCGCACCCCGGCCGGCGCGTGGTGGCGGTGGCCGGGTTCGAGCACGGTTACTGGCTGCGGCGCAGGCTGCATGAACTCGAAGCGGCCGGCGCGGCGTGGACGCTCGCACCGCGCCTGAGCGGCGAAGCCTGACCATGACCGGGATCCGGATCCGGGAACTCGACCACCTGGTCCTGCGCGTGGCCGAGCTGGAGCGCATGCTGCGCTTCTACTGCGACGTGCTCGGCTGCACCGTCGAGCGGCGCCGCGACGAACTGGGGCTGGTGCAGTTGCGCGCCGGCCGCTCCATGATCGACCTGGTGCCGGTCGACGGGCCGATCGGCCGCAAGGGTGGGGCGAGCCCGGGCCCCGAAGGGCGCAACCTCGATCATTTCTGCCTGCGGGTGGAGCCGTTCGATGGCGAGGCGATCCGCAGCGAACTGCGGGCGCACGGCGTCGAGGCCGGGCCGGTGGAGATGCGCTTCGGGGCGGAAGGCCGTGGACCGTCGGTCTATGTCACCGATCCCGAGGGCAACGTCGTGGAGTTGAAGGGCCCGGCCGGGTGAGGTCCGGGCAAGAAGGAGACCGTATGGACATCGACCGCTTCATGCAAGGCTACCGGGTGGCGTGGGAACGGCGTGACCCGGCGCTGTTCTGCGCCTTGTTCGCGCCGGACGGCGTGTACCGCAACACGCCGTTCGCCGAGCAGCGCGGGCACGAGCAGCTGGCCGGCTACTGGCGGCGGGTCCAGCTGCAGGAGGACGTCACCGTGCGCTACGACGTCCTCGCGAGCGCGCCCGGCAGCGGCATCGCGCATTGGCACGTGACGTACCGCGTCGCCTCCGAGGAGCTGTTCCGGATCTGGGCGGCCTCGAGCGGCACCAACCTGGTCGCCCACCAGCCCGGCGACCCGCTGCCCTGGATGGTGCTGGACGGCGTGCTGCAGGCGCGGTTCGAGGGCGACACCTGCCGCGAGTGCCGCCTCTGGTGGCACAGCATGCCCAGCGTCACGCCGCCCCCGGCCGCGGAGGCCGCATGAAACTGCCGCAGGTCCTGGCCTTCGACGTGTTCGGCACGGTCGTCGACTGGCACGGCAGCATCGCCCGCGAGGTGGATGCGATGGGGCTGGGCGTGGACGGCGACGAGTTCGCGCTGGCCTGGCGGGCCGGCTACCAGCCGGCGATGCAGCGGGTCCGCTCCGGGGAGCTCGGGTGGACACTGATCGACGACCTGCACCGGATGATCCTGGACGACCTGCTGCGGCGGTTCGGGATCCACCACCTCGACGAGGCGGCCAGGCAGCACCTGAACCGGGCCTGGCACCGGCTCGATCCGTGGCCCGACTCGGTAGCCGGGCTGACGCGGCTCAAGTCGCGCTACATGATCTGCAGCCTCTCCAACGGCAACCTCGGCCTGCTGGCGGCGATGGCCAAGCGCGCGGGGCTGCCCTGGGACTGCATCCTGTCGGCCGAAGTGTTCCGTGCCTACAAGCCCGACCCGGCCACCTACCTGGGCGTGGCGAAGGTGTTCGGCGTGGCGCCGCAGGAGGTGATGCTGGTGGCGGCGCATCATGACGACCTGGCGGCGGCCCGTGCGTGCGGCTTGCGCACCGCCTACGTCGAGCGGCCGCTGGAGTTCGGGCCGCGCCATCCCAAGGACGTTTCTCCGCAGCCGGGCTGCGACGTGCACGCCACCGACCTCGTCGCGCTGGCCGACCTCTTGCGCTGCTGAACGCCGGCGCGGGTGCCAGCTCGGCAGCGGCGGCAATAATCACGGGATGGAAACCAAATGGCTCGAGGACTTCGTGAGCCTCGCCGAAACCCGCAGTTTCAGCCGCTCGGCGCAATTGCGGCACGTGACGCAGCCGGCGTTTTCGCGGCGGATCCAGGCCCTGGAGGCCTGGGCCGGCACCGACCTGGTGGACCGCAGCTCGTACCCGACGCGGCTCACGCCGGCCGGCGAGACGCTGTATGCCCAGTCGATGGAGATGCTGCAGGCGCTGCAGAGCACCCGCGCGATGCTGCGCGGCCATTCCAGCGCCGCCCAGGACGTCATCGACTTCGCGGTGCCGCACACGCTGGCCTTCACGTTCTTCCCGCAGTGGGTGTCGCGCCTGCGCGAGCCGTTCGGGCCGATCAAGAGCCGGCTGATCGCCCTGAACGTCCATGACGCGGCGATGCGGCTGGTGGAGGGCGGCTGCGACGTGCTGATCGCCTACCACCACGCCGCGCTGCCGCTGCAGCTCGATCCCGAGCGCTACCAGATGGTGACGCTGGGCAAGGAGGTGCTCGCGCCGTATTGCCTGGGCGGCGCCGACGGCCAGGCGGCGTTCAAGCTGCCCGGACGGCCCGGCCAGCCGGTGCCTTACCTCGGCTACGGGCCCGGCGCCTACCTGGGGCGCATCACGGATCTCATCGTGCGGCAGTCGCGCACCCCGATCCACCTGGAGCGGGTGTACGAGACCGACATGGCCGAGGGGCTGCGCGTGATGGCGCTGGAAGGACACGGCCTTGCGTTCCTGCCGTACAGCGCCGTGGAGAAGGACGTCCACGCGCACCGGCTGGTCAGCGCGGCCACGCCTGACCTGCCGGGTCTGGAGATGACCATGGAAGTGCGCGCCTACCGGCAGATCCCGAGCGCCAGGGAGCCGTCCAAGGGCGCCGCCCAGGCGCTCTGGGAGTTCCTGGCCCACGGCGCCGGCTGACCGCGAGGCCGGCGGCGGTCTGGGACAATCCGCCGATGATCCAGGAAATCACCATCACGCGTCCCGACGACTGGCATTTGCACGTGCGGGACGGCGCCGCCATGAAGACGGTGGTGCCGCACAGCGCGGCCCAGTTCGGGCGCGCGATCATCATGCCCAACCTGAAGCCGCCGGTGACCACCGCCGCCCAGGCGACGGCGTACCGTGAGCGCATCCTGGGCGCCCTGCCGCCGGAGTCGACCTTCCAGCCGCTGATGACGCTGTACCTCACCGACAACCTGCCGCCCGACGAGATCGCCCGGGCCAGTGACGCAGGGGTGGTCGCGCTCAAGCTGTACCCGGCGGGCGCCACCACCAACAGCGATGCCGGCGTGACCGACATGCGCAAGACCTACCCGACGCTGGAGGCCATGCAGCGCCTCGGGCTGCCGTTGCTGGTGCACGGCGAGGTGACTTCGCCCGAGGTGGACCTGTTCGACCGCGAGGCCGTGTTCATCGACACGCAGCTGATTCCCCTTCGGCGCGACTTCCCGGAACTGAAGATCGTCGTCGAGCACATCACCACGCGCGAGGCGGCGCAGTACGTGCATGGCGCTGGCCGCTTCACGGCCGCCACCATCACGGCGCACCACCTGCTCTACAACCGCAACGCCATCTTCACCGGCGGCATCCGGCCGCACTACTACTGCCTGCCCGTCCTCAAGCGCGAGGTGCACCGGCTGGCGCTGGTCGAGGCCGCGGCGTCCGGCAGCGACAGGTTCTTCCTCGGCACCGACAGCGCGCCGCACGCGGCCCACCTGAAGGAGCATGCCAGCGGCTGCGCCGGCTGTTACACGGCGCACGCGGCGCTCGAACTGTATGCCCAGGCCTTCGATTCGGCCGGCGCGCTGGACAGGCTGGAAGGCTTCGCCAGCTTCCACGGGCCGGACTTCTACGGTCTGCCGCGCAACAGCGGCACCGTCACCTTGCGGCGGGAGGCCTGGACCGTGCCCGAGAGCTACCCCTTCGGCGAGGCGCAGCTCAAGCCCCTGGCCGGCGGCGAACCGTTGGCGTGGCGGCTGGTGCCGGCGCGGGACGCAGGCTGATGGGCGATCCGCGCCGCACCGAAAAGCCGCCGCGGGTGGCCCTGCTGATCGACGCCGACAATTCGCCGGCGTCGAAGATAGACCTCATCCTCAACGAGCTGTCCACCTTCGGCGAAACGAGCATCCGGCGGGCCTACGGCAACTGGAAGAAAGCCGAGCTCAAGGGCTGGGAAGAGGTGTTGCACGAGCACGCCATCCGCCCGATGCAGCAGTTCGACTACTCCAAGGGCAAGAACGCCAGCGACATCGCCATGGTGATCGACGCCCTGGACCTGCTGTACACCGACAGCCCCGATGCGTTCGGGATCGTTTCGTCCGACGCCGACTTCACGCCGCTGGTGATGCACCTGCGGGCCAAGGGCGCGGCGGTGTACGGCTTCGGCGCGCGCAAGACGCCCGAACCTTTCGTCAACGCCTGCTCGCGTTTCCTGTTCCTGGACAAGCTGCGCCCTCCGGTCGCCGAGCAGGAGGCCGAAGTCGAGGCCGACGCCGCGCCGCAGGCGCCGCTGCGCGCCACCACCGCGCAATTGAAGCAGGACGCGAAGCTGGTGATGCTGCTGCGCAACGCGGTGGAAGCGGCCGCCGACGACGACGGCTGGGCGCGGGTCGGCGTGGTGGGCAACCAGATCGCCAACCAGGCCTCGTTCGATCCGCGCAACTACGGTTACGCGACGCTCACCAAGCTGCTGGCGGCCACGCAGCTGTTCGACCTGGCCGACGAGGGCAGGTCCACCGTCATGGTGCGCGACAAGCGGCTGGCAAAGGCCGCGCGCCACTGATCGTCCCGTGTTCGCGGCGCTCGACTGGGCGGCTCCCTGGTTCGAGCCCTGGCGCGACCCGGGGCGGCTGGTGCTGGACCGTGCCGCCGGCGGCCTGCCGCTGCACGAAGCGTTGAACGGGCAGGGGGCGGCGCTGCGGTTCGTGGCCGCCTCGGCGCTGCCGCCGGGCGAGCCCTACGAGCGCTTCATCTTCGAGCGCGGCGCCTGCCCGACCCGCGACAACCTGCACGACTTCTTCAACGGCCTCTGCTGGCTCGGCCTGCCGGCCACGAAGCGCCGGCTGAACGAGCTGCAGGCGGCGCAGATCGAACAGACCGGCGTCGGCGCCGTCCGCGGGCCGGTTCGGGACGCGATCACCATCTTCGACGAGAACGGCGCCGTGCTGGCGGCGCCGCCCGCGGTGTGGGACGCGCTGATGGCGCGCGAGTGGCGGCGCCTGTTCGTGGAACTGCGGCCGTTGTGGGACCAGGCGCGCCTGACGATCGTCGGCCACGCCCTGCTCGAGAAACTGGCGCAGCCGCGCAAGGATCTGACCGCCCACGTGCTGGCGCTGCCCGCGCCGGCGTGTGCCATGCCCGAGCTCGACCGGTGGCTCGCCGGGGAGCTGACCGCCGACCGCCTGCAGGCCAAGCCGTTCACGCCGCTGCCGGTGCTCGGCGTCCCCGGCTGGTGGCCGGGCAACCAGAACTTTTCCTTTTATGATGACTCTTTCGTATTCCGCGCGCCGGGCGCCAGGAAACTGAAAACGACAGCCCCGCCGGACGCTTCGTGCCCTTGAACCGACGTCACGTCGGCCCCATCTGGCGCGGGGTGGAATCCCCACAATGATTTCGGAGCAACAATGAAACGCATCGTTCTGTTCGTCGCGACCAACCTGGCGGTGATCCTCGTCCTGGGCATCGTCACGAGGCTGCTGGGCGTCGACCGCTACCTGACGGCCAACGGCCTGAACCTGGGCTCGCTGCTGGCGTTCGCCGCGGTCATGGGCTTCGGCGGCGCGATCATCTCGCTGCTGCTGTCCAAGCCGATCGCCAAGTGGAGCTCGGGCGCGCAGGTGATCGAGCAGCCGCGCAACGCCGACGAGGCCTGGATCGTGGAGACCGTGCGGCGCTTCGCCGACAAAGCCGGCATCGGCATGCCGGAGGTCGGCATCTTCGAGGGCGAGCCGAACGCGTTCGCCACCGGCGCCTTCAAGAACAATGCGCTGGTGGCCGTGTCGACCGGGCTGCTGCAAGGCATGACGCGCGAGGAAGTCGAGGCCGTCATCGGCCACGAGGTCGCGCACATCGCCAACGGCGACATGGTGACCATGACGTTGATCCAGGGCGTGATGAACACGTTCGTGGTGTTCCTGTCGCGCGTGATCGGCTACCTGGTCGACGGCTGGCTGTCGCGCGGCGAGCAGCGGTCCGGCCCGGGCATCGGTTACTACGTGACCACGATCGTGCTCGACATCCTGCTGGGCTTCCTGGCCGCGATCATCGTCGCCTGGTTCTCGCGCCAGCGCGAGTTCCGCGCCGACGCCGGGTCCGCCCAGTTGCTGGGCCGCAAGCAACCGATGGTCAACGCGCTGGCCCGCCTCGGCGGCATGGTTCCCGGCGAACTGCCCAAGGGGCTGCAGTCGATGGGCATCACGTCCGGCGTCGGCAAGCTGTTCTCGACCCATCCGCCGATCGAGGAGCGGATCGCGAGGCTGCAAGGCGCGTAAACGCCATTCTCCCGTGCAAAGGGGCCGGTTCATCCGGCCCCTTTTTGCGTGCGTCGCCTATCCTGGAACGAGGGATGTCCCTCCAGGAGCCTGCCATGTTTCCCCGCGCAATCCTTTCCTGCCTGGCGGCCGCCGTGCTGGCCGGGTGCGTCGTGGCCCCGCCGTCGGCTGTCGTCGTGGACCCGGCCGGTGTGATCGTGGCGCCGGTGGCGCCGCCGCCGCTCGTCGTCGAACCGGTCCTGGTGGCGCCGTCGCCGCTGCACATCTGGATCGGCGGCTACTGGAGCTGGCATGGCGGACGCCATGTCTGGACCCGCGGCCAGTGGGCCGCCCCGCCACCGGGACACCGTCACTGGGTACCGCGCCAGTGGACGCCCGGCCCCGGCGGCTGGCACCAGCGCGGCGGCCACTGGGCACGCTAAGCCGGGTTCAGGCCCGGACCATGCTGCTGGCCACCGCCTCGCCGACCTTGATCCCGTCCACGCCCGCCGACAGGATGCCGCCGGCATAACCGGCGCCTTCGCCGGCGGGATAGAGGCCGCGCACGTTGACGCTCTGGAAGTCGTCGCCCCGCGTGATGCGCAGCGGCGCCGAGGTGCGTGTCTCCACGCCCGTCAGCACCGCGTCCGCCCGGTCGAACCCCTTGATCCTGCGGCCGAACACCGGCAGCGCCTCGCGCAGCGCGGTGATCGCGTACTCCGGCAGCGCCTGGTGGAGGTCGCCCAGCTTCACGCCCGGCTTGTACGAGGGCTGCACCTCCCCGAAATCCTTCGACGGCCGCCCGGCGATGAAGTCGCCCACGAGCTGGCCGGGCGCGTCGTAGTTGCCGCCCCCGAGGACGAAGGCGCGCGACTCCAGTTCGCGCTGCAGGACGACGCCGGCCAGCGGCCCGCCGGGGTAGTCGCGGTCTGGCTCGATCCCCACCACCATGCCGGCGTTGGCGTTGCGCTCGTTGCGCGAATACTGGCTCATGCCGTTGGTGACCACCCGGCCGGGTTCGGACGTCGCCGCCACCACGGTGCCGCCCGGGCACATGCAGAAGCTGTAGACGGCGCGCCCGTTGGCGGCGTGGTGCACCAGCTTGTAGTCGGCGGCGCCGAGCAGCGGGTGGCCGGCGTGGCGGCCCCAGCGGGCGCGGTCGATCAGGCCTTGCGGATGCTCGATGCGAAAGCCGATCGAGAACGGTTTGGCCTCCAGGAACACGCCGCGCCCGTGCAGCATCTCGAAGGTGTCGCGCGAGCTGTGGCCCAGCGCCAGCACCACGTGGTCGCTGCGCAGTTCGGCACGCACCCCCGTCGCCTGGTCCAGCACGGTGAGGCCGCGCACCCGGCGGTCGCCGTCCGCACCTTCGATCAGCAGGTCGACTACCCGCTGCCGGAACCGGATCTCGCCGCCCAGGGCGATGATCTGCTCGCGCATGTGCTCCACCACCTTCACCAGCTTGAAGGTACCGATGTGCGGATGGGCGACATAGAGGATCTCCTCGGGCGCGCCGGCCTTGACGAACTCGGTCATCACCTTGCGCCCGAGGTGGCGCGGGTCCTTGATCTGGCTGTACAGCTTGCCGTCCGAGAACGTCCCGGCGCCGCCTTCGCCGAACTGCACGTTGCTCTCCGGATCGAGCTCGCGCCGACGCCAGAGGCCCCAGGTGTCCTTGGTACGTTCGCGCACCTTCTTGCCGCGCTCCAGCACGATGGGACGCAATCCCATCTGCGCGAGCACCAGCGCCGCGAAGATGCCGCAGGGACCGAAGCCGACGACCACCGGCCGGTCGGCGAGCGGCTCGCCGGCACGCACCGGCGGATGCCACTCCATGTCCGGTGTGGTGACTATGTGGGGCCGGCCGGCGTGCCGCGCCAGCAGCGCAGGCTCGCCTGCCGGCTCCGCGAGCGCCACGTCGACGATGTACACGGCCAGCAGCTGCGCCTTGCGGGCGTCGAAGCTGCGCTTGAAGACAGTGACCTCGGCCAGGTCGGACTCGGCGATGCCGAGGATGCCGGCGGCCGCGCTGCGCAGCGCCGGCAGGGGGTCCGCCGCCTGGTCCAGCGGCAGCTTGATTTCGGAGATTCGGATCATGGTTCCCGGGCTTCTGTCGATGAAGCAGAGGGCCAGATGGTAAGCGCCCGCCGTCAGCCGGCCGGCAGGAAGCCTTCCACCGAAAGGTAGCGTTCGCCGGTGTCGTAGTTGAAGCCCAGCACCGTGGCGCCGGCGGGCAGCTCGGGCAGCTTCTGGGCGATGGCGGCGAGCGTCGCGCCCGACGAGATCCCGACCAGGATGCCTTCCTCGCGGGCGGCGCGGCGCGCCATCTCGCGCGCCGGCTCGGCGTCGACCTGGATCACGCCGTCCAGCAGCCTGGTGTCCAGGATGGCGGGAATGAAACCGGCGCCTATGCCCTGGATCGGATGCGGGGAGGGCGGGCCGCCGGAGATCACCGGGGAAGCCGTCGGCTCCACGGCGAACACCTTCAGTTTGGGCCAGGCTTTCTTGAGCACCTGGGCGCAGCCGGTGATGTGGCCGCCGGTGCCGACGCCGGTGATCAGCACGTCGATCCCCTGCGGGAAGTCCTCCAGGATTTCGCGGGCCGTCGTGCGGGCGTGCACTTCGACGTTGGCCCCGTTCTCGAACTGCTGCGGAATCCAGCCACCCGGTGTCTGCGCCAGCAATTCCTGCGCGCGCGCGATGGAGCCCTTCATGCCTTTTTCGCGCGGCGTCAGCTCGAAGGTGGCGCCGTACGCCAGCATCAGGCGCCGGCGCTCGATCGACATGCTGTCCGGCATCACCAGCACCAGCTTGTAGCCCTTGACCGCCGCCACCATGGCCAGGCCGATGCCGGTGTTGCCGGAGGTCGGCTCGATGATCGTGCCGCCGGGCTTGAGCTTGCCGCTGCGCTCGGCGTCTTCGACCATGGACAGCGCGATCCGGTCCTTGATCGAGCCGCCGGGGTTGCTGCGTTCCGACTTCACCCAGACCGCGTGCTGCTCGCCGAACAGGCGGTTGATGCGGATGTGCGGGGTGCGTCCGATGGTCTCGAGGATGCTTGCAGCCTTCATGATGTTCTCCAACGGTCGAAAGGGAGGCACATTCTCGCGCACTCGTTCTACACGGAAAGGCATGTGCATATGCCCCCGGGCACGAAATGGATCGCGAGACGCGAGATAATGGAGTGGTGAAGCCCGCCAGACCGCCGCTGGTGCAAGGCCCGAGAGGGCGCACTGGAGGAACGTCCGGACTGCACAGGGCAGCGTAGCAGGCAACACCTGTCCACCGCGAGGTGAGGATCAGAGCAACAGAGACGAGTCGATCCGTGGTTTCGGCCGCGGGTCGGGTGAAACGGGCAATCTCTACGCGCAGCAATACCAAGTAGGCACACGTTGACGGGGCCCCCGGAGTGTGCGGGTAGGTAGCACCGAGCCGTGCTGGCGACAGCCGGCCCAGAGGAATGGCGGTCACGTCCGGGCAACCGGACGCACAGAATCCGGCGTACCGGCGGGCTTCACACTTTTTTCCAGGGGCGGCAGCTAGAACCGCTCGTCGCGGCGCAGGAAGCGCCATTGGCCCTCGGCCAGCCCCGCCATCGGGACCCGGCCGATGCGGATGCGCTTGAACGACACCACGCGCAGGCCCACCTGCTCGCCCATCCACGGCACCAGTTCGGGCGGGATGCCCTTGAGCGCGAAGCGCAACCGCCGCTCGCTCTGCCAGCTGACCTTGATCGGCGGCAGCGCACGCCCCTGCCACGCGAGACCGTGGCACAGCCGTGGCACTGCGTCCGCGGGCGCGTCGCCGGCGACTTCGGCGAGCACCTCCTGTTCGAGGGTCGACGCGTCTTCGGTCAGCCGACGGATCACGCCGCGCTGCTGGCTGAACACTGCCAGTCCGCTCGCCAGCGCCGGCAGGGGCAGCAGCGGCGCGAGGTGCGCGAAGTGCCGCCGCACGATGCGTACGTCCGGCGCGCTGCCGGCATGGGCTGCCGGGGTGAGCAGCCGCAGCGCTTCCTGGTCGCCGGCGCCGGCGGGCTTGTGCAGCAGCAGGGTCACGGGCTCGACCGCGACGGCAGTGGCCGCGGGATCGAGCTCGATCAGCTGATCCTCGGTCACCCGGTGCTGGGGCTCCTCGACGACCACGCCGTCGACCCGCACCCAGCCGCCCTCGATGTACAGCTCCGCCTCGCGGCGGGAGCAGCCGGCCAGCGCGGCGACGCGTTTGGCGAGCCGCAGCGGTTCGGTCATCGCGGTCAGGCGGCGAGGCCCAGGGCCTCGATCCGCTGCACATGCGCCAGCAGCGAGCGCTTGGCCATCGGCCACATGCGCGGCGGCACGTCGTCGTACGCGAGTTCCACCCAGTCGTCCATCGTCCCGCCGGGGCGCGCCTGCATGGCCGCGACCACCTTGGCTTCCCGCTGCAGCCGGTGCGATTTCAGGTGGGCGATGGCCTTCTCCGGAAAGCCCAGCACGTGGCCGTGCGCGGGCAGGATGAAGTCGACCTGGTGCGCGCGGCAGGCGGCGGACAGGACATCCAGGGAGTCGATGTAGGCACTCATGTCGCCGTCGGGCGGATCGACGACCGTCGTGCTCCCGTTCAGGACATGGTCGCCCGAGAACAGCAGCCCGTCCTCCACCAGCACCAGGCACAGGTGGTTGGCGGCATGGCCGGGCGTGTGGATCACCCGCAGCGTGTGGCGCGCGCCGCCGCCTTCGAGCACCAGTTGCTCGCCGTTGGCGATCTCGCGGTCCGGCACGAACTCGCTGGCCGAGCGCGCGGTGGGTGCGGAGGGCAGGCCCAGGATCGGCGGCTTTGCGGCGCACAGCGCCTGCAGCGGGCGCGCGCCCGGCGCGTGGTCGGGATGCGAGTGGGTGCAGACGATCAGGCGGATGTCCCCGCCGGCGGCACGCCAGAGCCGCTCGACGTGCTCGGCGTCGTCCGGCCCCGGGTCGATGGCGATGTAGCCGGTCTGCGGGTCGCCCACCAGGTAGCTGTTGGTGCCGGGGCCCGTCATCACGCCGCCGTTGGGCGCCGTGAGGCGCGTGACGTTGCGCAGCAGCGGCACCGGCTGGTCGCTGCGCCAGTCCAGGTGGTGCACCACCTGGCCGTCCGGGCTGACCAGCGCCAGCTCGCCGTAGGGCATGTCGTGTTCCATGAACCGGTGCTCGGCGCCATGGAGCATCCCGCCGCGCGGGCAACTGGTCCACAGCGGCTGCTCGCCGGCGCAGGCGTTCAGCACGGCGTCGACGGAATCGAAGGGCGCGAGCCGCTGCAAGGTGCGGATGGTCGGGAAGATCATGAAGAAGCTGCCGGCCTCGTGCCGTGCCAAGGCTTCGGCCGGCCGCACCCACGCCGGCTCGAACTGCTCGGTTTCGTCGGCGACGGGTTCCTGCCCAGCGGGCATGCGCGCGACCAGGAACGGCACGTCGAAGCGCCGCGGCAGGTCGCGGTCGGTGGTCCAGTGCGCCAGCACGAACACCTGGTCGGCGGCCAGGCGCAGCCCGCGCGTCCGGCACTGGGCCGCGAGCGGCTGGTGGCGGTCGAGCGCAGCGAGTTCGCCGGCATCGACGAAGCGGCCGTCGACGTGCCGCGCCAGCAGCACCCCGAGCTCCTCGAAGCTCTCGCGGATGGCGGCGATCGCCTGGGTCAGGCGGTGGCCGTCCTGGCTCGGCCGGTGCTGCGCGATGTCATGGGCCTGGGCATCCGCCGGGTCGATGCCGCCGCCGGGGAAGACGTAGGCGCCCGGCGCGAAGCTGGCGGTCGCGGAGCGCCGGGTCATCAGCACTTCGATGCCGGGCGCGCCGCCGGTGGCATCGCGCAGCAGCAGCACGGTGGCCGCGGGCCGCGGGGCCGCGGGTTCGCGCTGCGGATGGAGAAGTTGCGAGGGTCGGACCATCCGCGCATTATCGGCAGCGCGGCGCACCCGGACGGGCCACTGCCGCGAAAGCCCCGGCCGCCGTTCGTTCGTCCGCCTGCTTTCAGTCCTCCGGCGTGACGCCCAACGCCACCAGAAAGCGCGCGACCATGTTGTAGGTCGCGATCGCCGCCGTGATCTCCACCAGCTCGGTCGTGTCGAAGCGCTCGCGCATCCGCTCGAACAAGGCATCGGGCACTTTCACGTCGCGCGTCATGCTCGCGGCGTACTGCACGACCAGTGCTTCGTCGCGGCCCAGGCCGGGGCCGGGCGCCGCCCCCGGCGCTGCGACGAATGCGTTGAGCGCGTCCAGTTCCTGCTGGGTGCCGCCGGCCGCCAGGAAGTCCGGCGCATGGTGGTGGTACTCGTAGTGCGCGCCGGTGATGAGCGCCACAGTGCAGATGCCCAGTTCGCGCAGCTTGCGGCTGGCGCCGAGGCCGGTGCGCACGTTCTTGAGGTAGACGTTCCAGCCGCGCGCCAGCGGCTCGCTCCACAGCAGCGCCTGGTCGAGGTTCAGCAGCGTGCCGCCGCGGCGCTCCATGATCGCCTTGACGAGGTCTTCGGCTTGCGGCTTGGCTTCGGGAGTCCAGGGAGGAATGCGCATGACGGTGGCGTGGAAGTGTCGAAGTGCGCAGGATACCGCCGCTGCACTGATAATCCCGCCCATGCGTATCCGTTTCACGAAGATGCAAGGTGCCGGCAACGACTTCGTCGTGCTCGACGAGACCCGGGCCACCCTGGATCTGACGGCGGCGCAGTACCGCTTCCTCGCGCACCGCCAGTTCGGCGTGGGCGCGGACCAGATACTTTCGGTCCGTCCGGCGCCGGCCCAAGGTGTCGACTTCGAATACGTGATCCACAACGCCGACGGCGGCGAGGTGGAGCAGTGCGGCAACGGCGCGCGCTGCTTCATGCGCTTCGTGCACGACAAGGGCCTGATCCGGCGCGACAGCGCGCGGGTGCAGACGCTGGCCGGCGTGATCGAGCCACGCATCAATCCGGACGGCCGCGTCACCGTGGACATGGGCGCGCCCGTGTTCGATCCGGCGGCGCTGCCGTTCGACCGCTCCGGACTGTCGCCGGTGAAGGAAGGCGAGTGGGAGACGTGGCACCTGGCGCTCGGCGCCAACGCCGATTCGCCGATCGTGCCGGTGGCGCTCGTGTCCATGGGCAACCCGCACGCCGTGCAGGAAGTGCCCGACGTCGACGCGGCGCCCGTGCGCACGCAGGGCCCGCTGATCGAGCACCACTCCCGTTTTCCGAACCGCGTCAACGCCGGCTTCATGCAGGTGGTGGACCGCGGAAACGTCAGGCTGCGGGTGTGGGAGCGCGGCGCCGGCGAGACGCTGGCCTGCGGCACGGGCGCCTGCGCGGCCGTCGTCGCCGGCATCCGGCTCGGCCGCCTGGACCACCGGGTGGACGTCACTACGCGCGGCGGGCTGCTGACGATCGAATGGGGCGGCATCACCCCCGAAGGCGCGGCCCCCGTGCTGATGACCGGTCCCGCCGTGACCGTGTTCGAGGGCGAGATCGAGCTTCCGGATTCACCATGACCAACCACCCGATGAACCCCATCACCGAAGACGACATCGCCAACTACCTGGTGAACACGCCGGATTTCTTCGCGCGGCACGCCGAGCTGCTGGGCGCCGTGCAGCTCACCAGCCCGCACGGCAACCGCGCCGTGAGCCTGCAGGAGCGGCAGGCCGAGATGCTGCGCGACAAGATCCGCGCGCTGGAGCATCGCGTGATGGACATGGTGCGCCACGGCAACGAGAACGTGGTCATCGCCGACCGGCTGCACCGCTGGACGCGGCAGCTGTTCGAGGTGGCGGCGCCACGCGACCTGCCGCAGGCGATCGCGTCGGGCATTCGTTCGCACTTCAATGTGCCGCAGTCCGCCGTCCGCGTCTGGGACGTGGCGGGCGCCTACGCCGGCGAGCCGTTTGCGCAAGGCGTGGGCGGCGACGCGAAAACCTTCGCCTCGTCGCTGACGCAGCCCTACTGCGGCGTGAACTCGGGTTTCGAGGCCGTCGGCTGGCTGGACGACGGCGCCACGGCGCTCTCGGTGGCCCTGTTGCCGCTGCGGGAAGGGCCGCTGGAGAGCACGACCCCGGCCTTCGGCATGCTGGTGCTGGCGTCGCCCGATCCGCAGCGGTTCGAAAGCGGCATGGGCACCGATTTCCTGGAACGGATCGCCGAGCTGGCGAGCTCGGCGCTGTCGCGGCTGCGGTCGAAGTGAAAGCGCGCGCGGCCGCTGTGCCAGCCGGCCCGGCGCCGGCCGCGGTCAGCGCCGCCGACCAGGCGCTCCTGGAGCGCTACCTGGAACATGTGCGGGTGGAGCGGCGGCTGGCCGAGCGGACCGTCACCCTCTACTCGCTGGACCTCGAGAAACTGGCCGGCTGTGCCGGCGCAGCCGGGGTCGATCTCGTCGCCGTGCAGCACGCGCACATCCGGCGCTGGGTGGCGCAGATGCACTCCGCGGGACGCAGCGGCCGTGGCATCGCCTTGATCCTCTCCGGCTGGCGCGGCTTCTATGCCTGGCTGGGGCGGCAGGGCGCCATCGCCGGCAATCCGGTGCAAGGCGTGCGCGCGCCGAAGGCGCCCAAGCCGCTGCCCAAGGCGCTGGGGGTCGACGAGTCGGTGCAACTGGCGGAGTTCGAAGACGGCGAGGCCGATCCGTGGCTCGATGCGCGCGATGCGGCCATCGTGGAACTGCTGTATGGCTGCGGCCTGCGCGTGGGCGAACTGGTGGGCCTGGACGTCACCGCCAGCGGCTTGGCCCGCGGCTGGGTCGATCTCGCGGCAGCCGAGGCGCACGTGCTGGGCAAGGGCGGCAAGCGGCGCTCGGTGCCGGTGGGCACCGCAGCAGTGGCGGCGCTGCAGCGTTGGCTGGCAGTGCGCGGGCAGCCCGGAGGCGAGGCGCAGCCGGCGCTGTTCCTGGGCCGGCGCGGCACGCGGCTGACGGCGCAGTCCGTGTGGCTGCGGCTGAAGCAGCGCAGCCTCGCGGCTGGCCTGGCGACGCCGGTGCATCCGCACATGCTGCGCCATTCGTTCGCGAGCCACGTGCTGCAGTCCAGCGGCGACCTGCGGGCGGTGCAGGAACTGCTGGGGCACGCCAACATCACGACGACGCAGGTGTACACGCGTCTGGACTTCCAGCACCTGGCGAAGGCCTACGACGCGGCGCATCCGCGCGCCCAGCGCAAGCGCTGAACAGGGAGCGGGAAAACGGGGAGCGGACAATAGCCCGATGAAAACCATCCGCCTGAAGGAAGGCAAGGAGCGCTCCTTGCTGCGCCGCCATCCGTGGATCTTCGACTCCGCCATCGCCAAGGGCGGCGGCGACGCGGGCGAAACGGTGCGCATCGAATCGCATGCCGGCCAGTTCCTCGCCTGGGCCGCCTTCAGTCCGGCCTCGAAGATCCGGGCCCGCGCCTGGAGCTTCGACGAGACCCAACGCATCGACCCCGCCTTTCTCGATTCGACGTGCGGGCTCGCCATCGCCGCGCGTTCCCGCTTTGACCTGCCCAGCGACGGCGTGCGGCTGGTGCACGGTGAATCCGACGGCCTGCCCGGCTTCATCGTTGACCGCTACGGTGACACGCTGGTGGCTCAATTCCTCGCCGCCGGCGCCGAACGCTGGAAGAGCGTGCTGACGCAGTCCCTGTTGCGCCACACGGGACTGTCGCGGCTGTACGAGCGGTCGGACGCCAATGCGAGAGCGCTCGAGGCACTGCCGACGAGCACCGGCTGGCTCGCCGGGGAAGGCGCGACCGAAGTGTCCATCCGCGAGCACGACTGGCGCTTCACGATCGACATCGCAATCGGCCACAAGACCGGCTTCTACCTCGACCAGCGCGACAGCCGAGGCAAGTTCGCGGCATATAGCCGCCGGTTGGGATTCCAGCGGGTGCTGAACTGCTTTAGCTACACGGGCGGCTTCACCGTGGCCGCGCTCGCCGGCGGCGCGGCGCACGTGACGTCGATCGACTCCTCCGGGCCGGCGCTGGAGCGGGCGCGCGCGAACCTCGTTCTCAACGGCATCGATGCCGCGCGAGCCGACTTCCTCGACGCCGACGTCAACGCTTCGCTGCGGCGTTTCATCGAGGAGGGACGCAGCTTCGACGCGATCGTGCTCGACCCGCCGAAGCTGGCGCCCACGGCCGCGCATGCCGAACGGGCGGCGCGGGCGTACAAGGACATCAACCGGCTGGCGCTGAAATTACTCGAGCCCGGCGGCGTGCTCTTTACCTATTCCTGCTCGGGCGGGATCAGCGCCGACCTGTTCCACAAGATCGTGGCCTCGGCCGGCGCCGATGCCGGCGTGGACGGCTATATCGGCGAGCGCGTGGGCGCCGCGCCGGACCACCCGATGACGCTGGCGTTCCCGGAAGGCGAGTACCTGAAGGGGTTGGTGGTGGTGCGGAAGTAACTCAGGTCCTGGGGACCAGGGGTGGGCCCAGGGAAACAGCCCTCGGCGCGCTGGACAGGAGGGGGCGGGCTAGACTTGCGTGTTCGCTGGCCTCTCCCCCCTAGCCCCTAGCCCTAGCCCCTAGCATGTCCCTCATTCCCGCCACCATCCTCACCGGCTTCCTCGGCTCCGGCAAGACGACGCTCCTCAAGCGCGTGCTGGGCGAGGCGCACGGGCAGAAGATCGCCGTCATCGAGAACGAGTTCGGCGAGGAGAACATCGACAGCGACATCCTGGTGAGCGACACCAAGGAGCAGATCATCCAGATGAGCAACGGCTGCATCTGCTGCACCATCCGCGAGGACCTGCGCTCGACGCTGCAGCTGCTGGCCGCCAAGAAGCGCAAGGGCATGCTGGATTTCGACCGCGTGGTGATCGAGACCACCGGCCTGGCCGATCCCGGTCCCGTGGCCCAGACCTTCTTCATGGACGACGAGATCGCCGAGACCTACCTGCTCGACTCGATCCTGACCCTGGTCGACGCGAAACACGGCCAGAAGCAGCTCGACGACCGGCAGGAGGCTCGCCGGCAGGTCGGTTTCGCCGACCAGATCTTCATCAGCAAGACCGACCTGGTGTCGCGCGAGGAGGCCGACGACCTGGTCCACCGCCTCAAGCACATGAATCCGCGGGCGCCGCACAAGGCGGTGCACTTCGGCGAAGTGAAGATCGACGAGGTCTTCGACCTGCGCGGCTTCAACCTCAACGCCAAGCTCGACATCGATCCGGACTTCCTGAAGGAAGAGGCGGACGACCATCACGACCACCACGACCACGATCACGAGCACGGCGAGCACTGCGACCACCCGCACCACCACCACCATGACGACGACGTCAAGAGCTTCGTCTACCGCGCACAGCGGCCGCTCGACCCGGCCAAGCTGGAGGACTTCCTGGGCGCCGTGGTCAACATCTACGGCCCGCGGATGCTGCGCTACAAGGGGGTCCTCGACCTGAAGGGCACCGACCGCAAGGTGATCTTCCAGGGGGTGCACCAGCTGATGGGGAGCGACCTGGGACCGAAGTGGGCCGACGGCGAACAGCGCCAGAGCAAGATGGTCTTCATAGGAATCGACCTACCGAAAGATATCTTGATCCAGGGCCTGGAGCAGTGCCTCATTTAAGGTAGGCTCGCGGTTTTCGCCAACCGTGCGCGGGAGCCCGGATGACTGTCTCGATTCTGCAACTGCCGGCTTTGCCTTTTGGCAAGCGGGGGTCTTCACCCACGGGTGAAAACCCCAACCGCGAGCGTGCGCAGCGGGACAATCGCGGTATAACTCGCACTCATGAAGGTGACCGGTCACCACAACAACAGAGGACGGCGCGCGCCGGGTGTCCCCATGCCAGCGCAGCCGCGAGGAGCCACGACGTGAAGCCTCAACCGAAGGCTGGAACCAAGACGGCCAAGCCGGCGGCGAAGGCGAAGGCGAAAGCGGTACCGGCGAAAACCAGGGCCGCGAAGCCGGTGGCGAAGAAGGCGGCAGCCAAGCCGGCCGCCAAGGCGCCGGCGAAGAAGGCGCCGGCCAGGGCGGCGAAGTCGCCGGCCAGGACCGTGGCAGCCAAGAAGGCGCCCGCCAAGGCGCCCGCCGCCAGCAAGAAGGCGGCCCCGGCGGCGAAGGCCAAGCCGGCGGCCAGAAAAGAAACAGTCCAACCGAAGGCAGTGCCCGCCAAGGCGCACGCGGCCCCCGCCGCGGCGCCGGTGCACGCGATGCCTCCGCGTTCCGCGCCGGCCGAGCCGATGCGGTCCACCAAACCGTCGGCGCGGCTGGCGCAGATCACGGTGCCCTCGATGGCGCAATCCGTGGCGTCCACCGCTGCCAAAGCAAGCTATACCAACACGATGTCCCCTTCCGTCCTCACCCCCCCGCCCCTGGTGGCGATCAAGAAAGACCCCAAGCTGGCCAACAACTGGAAAACCAAGGCGCCCGAGGAGCTCACGGACGCCGAGGTCCTCGCGATGCCGGATACCGAGTACATGAACGAGAAGCAGATGGCGTTCTTCCGCCTGAAGCTGATGCAGCTCAAACAGGACATCCTCGACAACGCGGGCGAGACCACGGAGCACCTGCGCGAGGAAACGGTGATCGTCCCCGACCCGGCCGACCGCGCCACGATCGAGGAGGAGCACGCGCTCGAACTGCGTACCCGCGACCGCGAGCGCAAGCTGCTGAAGAAGATCGAGCAGTCGATCGCCCGCATCGATGCCGGCGACTACGGCTACTGCGACGAGACCGGCGAGCCGATCGGCGTCGGGCGCCTGCTTGCCCGGCCGACGGCCACTCTTTCGCTGGAAGCGCAGCAGCGGCGTGAACTGAAACAGAAGATGTTCGGCGACTGACGCGCCGGCATCACGCTGCAGGCTCGACCGCACCATGTCGAAGGACGACAACGCCGGCCTCTTCTCCAAGGTAGTCAAGTTCGTCAAGAACCCGACCACGAGCTGGGCCGACCTGGACCAGCCCGAGGCGGAGCGCGAGAGCGGTTACTCCAAGCAGATGCTCAAGGAGATGATCGAGCGCAAGCGCCGCAACGACTTCGTCCGCAAGCGCGAGTTCGACATGCTCCGCAAGCTGCGCCGCAGCGAGGCCATGGCCGGTCATGACCTCGCGGCGCGGCCTTCTTTCTTCCAGAGCTCCATGCCGTCCAAGCCGGACGACCGGGCGACGACGCTCAAGAAGATCGACGAGATCGAAGCCCAGATGTCCATGCAGTGGTGGAAGACCAAGCATGGCGGCCCGGGCAGCCTCGGCCCCACCAGCAGCCAGTTTGCGCCCTCGTCGCAGATGCCGGTCGAATCGGCACGGGCGCCGCTCGCGGCGCGGCCGCGCCCCGGGGCCTACGATTCGACCGAGCCGCAGCCGCTGGCGCCCACCGAAGCGCCCAAGGCCGCGGAGCCGCAGGAGATGCTGGACATCCCCTTCATCGCCGGGGGCTCCGCCGACAAGCCGATCCCGTCTGCGTCGCCCGTGCCGGTGCAGCGACCGGCCCCGCCGGCGCGCGCGGTCCCTGGCGCCAAGCCATTGCTCTCGCCGCTGACGCCGCTCAATACCGGCCCCGAGGGTTCGAGCACCGGGTTCAGCGCCTCCAAGCTGTTCGCGATCGACGTCGAGGAATTTGCGCACGACCCCGAGCTCGAGGAGGCGGCGATCCGCTTTGCGAACGGCGACGATGCGGGCGCGGAAGCCGGTTTGCTGGACGTGGTGGCTCCCGAGGGCGCCCGTGCCGACCACGACGAGACCTGGCTGACGCTGTTCGACCTGTACCGCGCCACCGGCCAGCAGGAACGGTTCGAGGCGGCGGCGATCGACTTTGCCGCGCGGCTGAGCCGCTCCGCGCCGCAGTGGTTCTCGATGCCCGAGGCGGTGGCGCGCATGAGGGCGACAGGCGGCGAGGACGCCGTCGACAAAGGGGCGCCGCTCGCGCACTGGACCTCGCCCGCGGTGCTGGGCACGCAGACGCTGGCCGCCATGGCGGCGGCGCTGGCCAAGGCCACGGAGCCATGGCGGCTCAACTGGACGAAGCTCACCGCGATCGAGGAGGCGGCCGCGGACGGCCTGACGCGCGTGTTCACGCAGTGGTCGTCGCAGCCGCTGCAGCTGCGCTTCATCGGCGCGGAAAGCCTGGAACGGGTGCTCAGGAACGCGAGCCCCTCGGGCGACCGCGGCGTGAATCCGGCCTGGTGGAAACTGCGCATGGAGACGTTGCGCCTGATGCACCGGCCCGACGAGTTCGAACTGGCCGCGCTGGACTACTGCGTCACGTACGAAGTCTCTCCGCCGTCGTGGGAGAGCGCGCGCTGCCAGTACAAGCCGCTGGACCAGGACGGCAGTTACGTGTCGGGCCACACGCTGGTCGGCGACGCGTTCCACGATTCGCTCAGCTCGACGCTCACGGCGCCCGGCTACGGCGACAGCAACACCGCGACCAGCACGCAGGTGGCGCAGGTCTGCAGCATCGAGCTGGCCGGCGAGATCCAGGGGGATGCACAGGAAACGCTGGACATCCTCGATGCCAAGCTGCAAGGCGCCGACATCATCGTGATCTCCTGCGCCCGGCTGATCCGGATCGACTTTTCCGCGGCCGGCGCGCTGCTCAACTGGGTGAGTTCCCGCCAGGCCGAAGGCCGGCAGGTGCAGTTCGTCGACACGCACCGCCTCGTGGCCGGCTTCTTCAACGTCATCGGCATCAGCGAACACGCCCGCGTGATCGCGCGCACCGACTGAAACCCTTTGGCCGGCGGCAGCCGCCTTGCAATCCGGCCGGCCGGCCCCAAGCTTCAGGCTCATGGAACAATTTCACGGCACGACCATCGTCAGCGTGCGCCGCCAGGACGCGGACGGCCGCTGGCAGGTGGCGATCGGCGGCGACGGGCAGGTCACGCTGGGCAACGTGGTCGTCAAGGGTTCGGCCCGCAAGGTGCGCAAGCTCTACCACGACAGGGTGATCGCGGGGTTTGCCGGCGCGACGGCCGACGCGTTCACGCTGTTCGAGCGCTTCGAGGCCAAGCTGGAGAAGCACCAGGGCCACCTGGTGCGCTCGGCGATCGAGCTGACCAAGGACTGGCGCACCGACCGCGTGCTGCGGCGGCTCGAGGCGATGCTGGCCGTCGCCGACAAGGAGGCATCGCTCATCATCACCGGCAACGGCGACGTGCTGGAGCCGGAGCACGGCATCATCGCGATCGGTTCGGGCGGCGCCTATGCGCAGGCCGCGGCCAAGGCGCTGCTGGACAACACGCAGCTCGATGCCCGCGAGATCGTGAAGAAGTCGCTCGAGATCGCCGGCGAGCTGTGCATCTACACGAACATGAACCACACGATCGAGGTGCTCGCGTAGCGCGAGCACCAGGGGCTGGGGCATAGCCCCTGGCCCCTCACCCCTAGCCCCTGCATCCATGTCCTCAATGACCCCCCAGGAGATCGTCTCCGAACTCGATCGCCACATCGTCGGCCAGGGCGACGCCAAGCGCGCCGTGGCCATCGCGCTGCGCAACCGCTGGCGCCGCCAGCAGGTCGACGAGAAGCTGCGGCCGGAGATCACGCCGAAGAACATCCTGATGATCGGTCCGACCGGCGTCGGCAAGACCGAGATCGCGCGGCGCCTCGCGCGGCTCGCCGACGCGCCGTTCATCAAGGTCGAGGCCACCAAGTTCACCGAGGTGGGTTACGTCGGGAAGGACGTGGATTCGATCGTGCGTGATCTGGCGGAGCTGGCCGTCAAGCAGACGCGGGTGGCCGAGATGCGCAAGGTCCGCACCCGCGCCGAGGACGCGGCCGAGGAGCGCATCCTCGACGTGCTGATCCCGCAGGCGCGCACCGGCGAGCCGGCCACCGAGGGCGCGGCCCGGCAGGCGTTCCGCAAGAAGCTGCGCGAGGGCCAGCTCGACGACAAGGAGGTCGAGATCGACGTCACCGAGGCGCGGCCGCAGCTCGAGATCATGGGTCCGGCCGGCATGGAGGAGATGACTGAGCAGTTGCGTGGCATGTTCGGCCAGCTTGGCGGGGGGCGGCGCAAGACCCGCAAGCTCAAGATCGGCGAGGCGATGAAGCTGCTGGTGGAGGAGGAGGCCGGCAAGCTGGTGAACGAGGACGAGATCCGCGCCGCGGCGATCCAGAACGCGGAGCAGAACGGCATCGTCTTCATCGACGAGATCGACAAGGTCACCTCGCGCGGCGAAGGCGGTGGCGGCGCGGAAGTGTCGCGCCAGGGCGTGCAGCGCGACCTGCTGCCACTGGTCGAAGGCACCACCGTCTCGACGAAGTACGGCCCGATCCGCACCGACCACATCCTGTTCATCGCGAGCGGCGCCTTCCAGATGTCCAAGCCGAGCGACCTGATCCCCGAGCTGCAGGGCCGGCTGCCGATCCGGGTCGAACTCAAGTCGCTGTCGGTGCAGGACTTCGAAGCGATCCTGACGCAGACCCACGCCTCGCTCGTCAAGCAGTACCAGGCCCTGCTCGCCACCGAGGGCGTGGTGCTGGAGTTCACGCCGGACGGAATCACCCGGCTGGCCGCCATCGCCTACGAAGTGAACGAGCGCACCGAGAACATCGGCGCGCGGCGGCTGGCGACGGTGATGGAGCGGCTGCTTGACGAGGTCAGCTTCGACGCAGCCCGGCTGGGCGGGCAGACGGTGGCGATCGACGCCGCCTACGTGGACGCCCGGCTGAAGGAATTGAGCCGGGACGAGGATCTGTCGCGCTACATTCTCTAACACTCGGCATTCTGCTGAGGTTTCACTTGCAGTGCTCCGTCTAAGTCGTTCTTTTAGAACGACTTTCACGGAGCATTGTTCTTCAAAAACGGCTCTAAGTCGTTGATTTCATTGCGAAAGTCGGTGGCGCCCCATCTTGCGCGCTCGGGTTTTCCTGCTACAGTGGAAAAAAGTGCAATGAAGTGGTGAAGAGTGGAGTCGCTCTTCGCCACCTGCGCATTTCCAGTAGCAAGGACTTACCTCAGTGTTCCAGGGCGCCTCGTCCGTCAGTCTCGATGCCAAGGGGCGGCTTTCCGTGCCGACCCGGCACCGGGACGTGCTCGCGGCGACGGCCGGCAACCAGCTGACCATCACCCGGCATCCGCACGGCTGCCTGATGATCTTTCCGCGTCCGGAATGGGAAAAATTTCGCGAGCGTATCGGCGAGTTACCCATGTCCGCCCAGTGGTGGAAGAGAATCTTCATGGGCAACGCGATGGACGTGGAACTCGACGGCACCGGACGGGTGCTGGTATCGCCCGAATTGCGTGCCGCCGCGGGCATCGAGAAGGAAGTGATGCTGCTCGGCATGGGCAACCATTTTGAGCTCTGGGACAGGGCGACCTACGAGGCCAAGGAAGCAGAGGCGCTGCGCGGCGAGATGCCCGACGTCTTCAAGGACTTTTCCTTCTGAGAGCGGGCGGTGGACAGCACATGGCAACACACCACCGTCCTGTTGCACGAGGCAGTCGACGCGCTGCTCGCCCAGGACCCCGATGCGCCGCAGCGTGCGGGCACGTTCGTGGACGCCACTTTCGGGCGCGGCGGCCACTCGCGGCTGATCCTCTCGCGGCTGGGCCCCGACGGCCGGCTCATCGCCTTCGACAAGGACCCGGAGGCCATCGCCGAAGCGCAGCGGATCGCCGATCCCCGCTTCTCGATCCGCCACGCCGGCTTTCGCGACGTCGGCGAGTTGCCGGCCGCCAGCGTGGCGGGCGTGCTCATGGACCTGGGCATCAGCTCGCCGCAGATCGACAACCCGGCGCGCGGCTTCTCGTTCCGCGGCGACGGGCCCCTGGACATGAGGATGGACACGACCCGCGGCGAAACCGTGGCGTCATGGTTGGCGCACGCCGAGGCTGCGCAGATCGCGGAGGTGATACGTGACTATGGCGAAGAACGGTTTGCTGTTCCGATTGCAAAGGCGATTGTGGCTCGCCGACAGGAGCGGGGGCCTCTTGCATCCACCGCCGAACTGGCCGAGCTCGTGGCTCGCACGGTCAAAACCCGCGAGCCGGGCCAGGACCCTGCAACGCGCACATTTCAGGCTCTTCGGATTTTCATCAACGCCGAGCTTGAAGAGCTGCAAGCGGCGCTAGAGGCCACCTTGGACATCCTGGCGCCCGGCGGACGGCTCGTGGCCATCAGCTTCCACTCGCTGGAAGACCGCATCGTGAAGCAGTTCATCGCGCAGCATTCGCGCGAGGTCTTCGATCGCCGCGCGCCGTTCGCCGCCCCCAAGGCGATGAAGCTGCGGGCGCTGGCGCGGGTGCGGCCTTCGGCGGCCGAAGTCGCCGCCAACCCGCGCGCGCGCAGCGCGATCATGCGGGTGGCCGAGCGCACCGGGGCGGGGACGGCATGACCCGCCTGAACATCGTCCTGCTGCTCGCGGTGATCGTGAGCGCGCTGTACCTCGTGCGCACGCAGTACGAGTCGCGCCGCCTGTACGCGGAGCTCGATCGCGCGCGCAGCGAGGCCCGCCGGCTCGAGACCGAGCACGAGCGGCTGCAGGTCGAGAAGCGCGCGCAGGCGACGCCCGCGCGCGTCGAGCGGCTGGCGCGCGAGCAGTTGCAGATGCGAGGCGCGACGCCGGCGATCACGCAGTACGTCGCTCCCGGCGCCGGCAAGGCGGCGTCGACCCCGGCGCGGGGAGGGCAGCCGTGAGCCGCAGCCTCGCCTACACCTCCAGTCCGTTGCTGGCCAGCCGCACGCCGGTCTGGCGCAGCAAGTTCATCGTGGGCGCCATCGCGCTGGGCTTCGTCGGGCTGGCGGGCCGTGCCGCCTGGGTGCAGGTGTTCGGCAACGAGTTCTTCCAGAAGCAGGGCGAGGTGCGCTTCGCGCGCACGCTGGAACTGCCCGCGAATCGCGGGCGCATCCTGGACCGCAACGGACTGCTGCTCGCCACCAGTGTCCCGGTCCCCAGCATCTGGGCGATTCCCGAGGACGTCGAGCGCGATCCCGCCAAGCTGGCGCAGCTCGCGAAGCTGCTGGAGATGCCGCGCCCCGAGCTGGAAAAGAAGCTGGAGGACGAGGACCGCTCGTTCGTGTGGCTCAAGCGCCAGGTGGAAGAGCCGGTGGCGCAGCAGATTGCCGCGCTCGACATGAAAGGCATCTACCAGCGCAAGGAATACAGGCGCCGCTATCCCGAGGGCGAGGCGGCGGCGCACGTCGTGGGCTTCACCAACGTGGAGGACCGCGGCCAGGAAGGCATCGAGCTCGCCTTCAACCAGGACCTCGCGGGGCGCCCCGGTTCGCGCCGGGTGATCAAGGACCGCCTCGGCCGCGTGGTGGAGGACGTGCGCGAGCAGGTGCCGCCGGTCCCCGGGCGCGACCTGCAGCTGTCGATCGACAGCAAGGTGCAGTTCTTCGCGTACCAGAAGCTGCGCGACGCGGTGACCGAGCACAAGGCCAGGGCCGGCAGCGTCGTGGTCCTCGACAGCACCACCGGCGAAGTGCTGGCGCTCGCGAACTACCCGAGCTACGAGCCGGGCAAGCGGCAGAACCTGTCGGGCGCGCAATTGCGCAACCGGGCGCTGACCGACACCTTCGAGCCGGGCTCGACGATGAAGCCGTTCATCGCCGCGCTGGCGCTGGAGAAGGGGCTCGTGCGTCCGGAATCGACCATCCAGACCGCGCCCGGCCGCCTGCAGATCGGCGGCTCGACCATCAGCGACGCGCACCCGCAGGGCCTGCTCACCGTCAACCAGGTGATCCAGAAATCCAGCAACGTCGGCACCGTGAAGATGGCCATGCAGATGCAGCCGCGCGAGATGTGGGAGCTGTTCTCGCACGTCGGTTTCGGCCAGAAGCCGCAACTGGACTTCCCCGGCGCCGTGAGCGGCAGGCTGCGCGCCCACCGCACGTGGCGGCCGATCGAGCAGGCGACCATGAGCTACGGCTACGGCCTGTCCACCAGCCTGTTCCAGCTGGCGCGCGCCTACACGGTGTTCGCCCGCGACGGCGACCTCGCGCCGTCGACGCTGCTCAAGGCGCCGGGGCCGGCGGCGGGCGTGCGCGTGGTCGACCCGAAGACGGCGCGGGCGGTGCGGCACATGCTGCACCTGGTGACGATCTCGGGCGGCACGGCGCCCAAGGCGCAGACCATGGGTTACTCGGTGGGCGGCAAGACCGGCACCGCGCACAAGCAGGAAGGCCGCGGCTACGCCGACCGCAAGTACCGCGGCTTCTTCGTCGGCGTGGCGCCGGTGGACAACCCGCGCATCGTCGTCGCCGTGATGATCGACGAGCCGAGCGGCGGCAAGTATTTCGGCGGCGACGTGGCGGCGCCGGTGTTCAGCGCGACCGTGCAGCAGACGCTGCGCCTGCTGGGCGTGCAGCCGGACATGAACGTCAAGCCGCAGGTGGTGGTCGAAGCGGTGGAGGAGTCGTTCTGATGCTCGAGCTCCATGCCCCCCAGGAAGCGGCGCGCTGGCTGCGCGAGCGCGTGACCGGCACGCTCCACTCCGACAGCCGCAAGGTCGGCGCGGGCGACGGTTTCATCGCCTGGCCCGGCGCCGCCAGCGACGGCCGCCAGTTCGTGCAGGGAGCGCTGGCCCAGGGCGCGGCGGCGTGCCTGGTGGAGCGCGAGGGCGTCGAGGCCTTCGCGTTCGATCGGCCCGACGTCGCCGCCTACCCGCAGCTGAAATCGCAGACCGGCGCGATCGCGGCCGAGTTCTTCGGCCGTCCGACGGAAACGATCGACGTGCTGGCGGTCACCGGCACCAACGGCAAGACGTCGACGGCATGGTGGCTCGCGCAGGCGCTGTCGAGCGTCGCGCCCGACGCGATCCCGTGCGGCCTGATCGGGACGCTGGGCACCGGCCGCCCGCCGCACGTCGAGTTCACCGGCCTCACGACCCCCGACCCGGTCCTGCTGCAGGCGCAGTTCCGCCGGTTCGCCGACCAGGGGCTGGCGGCCTGCGCGATCGAGGCTTCGTCGATCGGGATCGTGGAAAACCGGCTGGACGGCACGGCGATCCGGGTCGCCATCTTCACCAACTTCACCCAGGACCACCTCGACTACCACGGCACGATGCAGGCGTACTGGGACGCCAAGGCGCAGTTGTTCCGTTGGCCCGGCCTGCGGGCCGCGGTGCTGAACGTCGACGACGCCCGCGGCACGGAGCTGGCCCAATCGCTGCGCGGCGGCGCGCTCGACCTGTGGACCTTCTCGTGCCAGCAGCCGGCGCGCCTGGTCGCGCGCGACATCGGTTACGCCGACGGAGGGCTGCGGTTCGCGGTGCAGGAAGGGGCAGCCCGCGAGGAGCTCTCGACCCAGCTGATCGGCCAGTACAACGTGTCCAACCTGCTGGGGGTGATCGGCGCCATGCGCGCGACGGGCGTGCCGCTCGCGCAGGCGGTGCGGGCCTGCGGAGCGCTGCTGCCGGTGCCCGGGCGCATGGAACGCATCGCGATCGCGGGCCAGCCGCTGGTGGCGGTCGACTACGCCCACACGCCGGATGCGCTCGACAAGGCGCTGCAGGCATTGCAGCCGCTGGCGCGCCAGCGCGGCGGCAAGCTGTGGTGCGTCTTCGGCTGCGGCGGCGACCGCGACCCGGTCAAGCGGCCGCTGATGGCGGCCGTGGCGGAGAAGAACGCCGACCAGGTGGTGGTGACCAGCGACAACCCGCGAAGCGAGAAGCCCGAGAACATCATCAGCCAGATCCTGCTGGGGCTGTCGCACGACCGCTGCGTGCAGGTGCAGGCCGACCGCGCCCTGGCGATCGCCGAGACGATCGCCGCCGCCGCGCGCGAAGACGTCGTGCTGGTCGCGGGCAAGGGTCACGAGGACTACCAGGAGATCGGCGGCGTCAAGCACCCGTTCTCCGACCGCGAGCGCGCCCGCGCCGCGCTCGCGGCGAGGAGGGTGTCATGAACGGCATGTTCACGCTCGCGCAGGCGCTTGCCTGGCTTCCCGGCGCCACCTTGTCCGGCGACGGCGCCGTCGCCGTCGAGCGGGTGCACAGCGACACGCGCACCCTGCGGGCCGGCGACTTCTTCGTGGCCCTGCGCGGGGAGCGCTTCGACGCCAACGATTTCATTGCCGAGGCGCGCGGCAAGGGCGCCGTCGCGGCGCTGGCCCACCGCGGGCGGTTGCCGGCGGGCATGCCAGGGATCGAGGTGGACGACACCCGTCTCGCGCTCGGCGCGCTGGCGGCCGGCTGGCGGGCGCGCTTCAACCTGCCCTTGATCGCCGTCGCCGGCAGCAACGGCAAGACGACCGTGACGCAGATGATCGCGGCGATCCTGCGGGCGTGGAAGCCGGGCGAGATGCTGGCGACCGAGGGCAACTTCAACAACGACATCGGCCTGCCGCTCACCTTGTTGCGGCTGCGCCCCGAGCACCGGATCGCGGTGCTGGAACTGGGGATGAACCACCCCGGCGAGATCGCGTACCTCGCCGGCCTGTGCCGCCCCACCGTGGCACTGGTGAACAACGCCCAGCGCGAGCACCAGGAATTCATGGCCACCGTGGAAGCGGTGGCGCGCGAGAACGGCGCCGTGCTGGCGGCGTTGGGAGCCACCGGCGTGGCGGTGTTCCCCGCCGGCGAGGAGTTCACGCCGGTGTGGGTGGAACTGGCGGGCAACCGGCCGTGCATGACCTTCGGCTCGGAGAACGACCGCGCCGGCGCGCGCCAGGCCGACGTGGTGCTGACGCAGGCGCAGTGGCAGGACGGCTGCTGGCAGGTGCGCGTCGGCACGCCGGCCGGTGCGCTCGACTACCGCCTGCGCATCGCCGGGCGCCACAACGTGCGCAATTCGCAGGCGGCCGTCGCCTGCGCGCTGGCCGCCGGCGTGCCGCTGGGCGCGATCGTGCAGGGGCTGGAAGCATTCGAGCCGGTCAAGGGGCGATCACGCGCGCTGGCGGTGGCGATCGGCGGCCGCACGATCACCGTGGTCGACGACACGTACAACGCGAACCCGGACTCGGTGCGGGCGGCGATCGACGTCCTGGCCGAACTGCCGCCGCCCCGGCTCGCGGTGCTGGGGGACATGGGCGAGGTCGGCGACCAGGGCCCGCAATTTCACGAGGAAGTGGGCGAGCACGCCCGGGAGCGCGGCATCGAGCAGCTGCTGACCCTGGGCGGGCAGTCGGCCGCGATGGGAGGAACACATTTTGCAGACATCGAACCGCTCAAGGCGGCCGTGCTGGCGGCGCTGCCGCGCGCCGGCAGCGTGCTGGTCAAGGGCTCGCGCTTCATGAAGATGGAACGGATCGTCGAGGCCATCGTCGCCGCCGGGAAGGAACCGCCCCATGCTGCTTAACCTGGCCGGCTGGCTGCAGACGCTCGGGCCTGAGTTCGGCTTCCTGCGGGTGTTCCAGTACCTCACCTTCCGCGCGGTGATGGCCGCGCTCACGGCGCTGCTGATCGGGCTCATCGCCGGACCGGCGGTGATCCGCCACCTCACGGCGCTGAAGATCGGCCAGCCAGTGCGCGGCTACGCGATGCAGTCGCACCTGGCCAAGAGCGGCACCCCCACCATGGGCGGGGTGCTGGTGCTGCTGGCGATCGTGATCTCCACGATCCTGTGGTTCGACCTCACCAACCGCTTCGTGTGGATCGTGCTGGCCGTGACGATCGGCTTCGGCGCGATCGGCTGGGCCGACGACTGGCGCAAGGTCGTCAACAAGGACCCGGAGGGCATGCGCTCGCGCGAGAAGTACTTCTGGCAGTCGCTGATCGGCCTGCTGGCGGCGCTGTACCTCGTCTTCAGCATCTCCGAGAGTTCCAACTGGCGCGTGCTGCAGCTGTTCTACACGTGGGTGCGGTCGGGCTTTGACGTCAACCTGCCGCCCAAGGCGGGGCTGCTGCTGCCGTTCTTCAAGGAAGTGAGCTACCCCCTGGGCGTGTTCGGCTTCGTGATCCTCACCTACCTGGTGATCGTCGGCTCGAGCAATGCGGTGAACCTCACCGACGGACTCGACGGGCTCGCGATCATGCCGGTGGTGATGGTCGGCTCGGCGCTGGGCGTCTTCGCCTACGTGACCGGCAGCGCCGTGTATTCGAAATACCTGTTCTTCCCGCACATTCCCGGTTCGGGCGAGCTGCTGATCTTCTGTTCGGCGCTGGCGGGGGCCGGCCTTGCCTTCCTCTGGTACAACACGCACCCCGCCCAGGTGTTCATGGGCGACGTGGGCGCGCTGGCCCTGGGCGCCGCGCTGGGCACCATCGCCGTGATCGTGCGCCAGGAGATCGTGCTGGCCATCATGGGCGGCATCTTCGTGGTGGAAGCCATCTCCGTGATGGCGCAGGTGATGTACTTCAAGTACACCAAGAAGAAGTACGGCGAAGGCCGGCGCATCCTGAAGATGGCGCCGCTGCACCACCACTTCGAGAAGAGCGGCTGGACCGAGACGCAGGTGGTCGTGCGCTTCTGGATCATCACCATGTTGCTGTGCCTGGTCGGCCTGTCGACGCTGAAGCTGCGCTGATGCCGAACGACCTCCACGACCAGCATGTCCTCGTCCTGGGGCTCGGCGCCTCCGGACTGGCGATGGCGCGCTGGTGCGCCGGCCGCGGGGCGCGCGTGACCGTGGCGGACACCCGCGAGGAGCCACCGCAGCTGCCGGCCCTGCGTGAACACCTCCCGCAGGCGCGCTTCGTTGCAGGCCCGTTCGACGCGGCGCTGGCTGGGGCGGACGTGCAACTGGTGCTGCGCAGTCCCGGCCTCACGCCGCAACAGGTGGCGCCCGTGTGCGACGCCGCGCGCGACCGCGGCGTCGTCATCGGCGGCGAACTGAGCCTGTTCGCGGACGCCCTGGCGCAGCTGAAGCAGGAGGCGGGGTATGCCCCGCAGGTGCTGGCGGTGACCGGCACCAACGGCAAGACGACCGTGACGGCCCTGACCGGGCAGCTCATCGAGCGCGCCGGCAAGGCGGTCGCCGTGGCCGGCAACATCGGCCCGACGCTGGTCGACACGCTGCGCGAGAAGATGGCCGCGGGCGCGTTGCCCCAGGTGTGGGTGCTGGAGCTTTCGAGTTTTCAGCTGGACTGCGCGCAAGGCTTCGAGCCGACGGCGGCGACGGTGCTGAACGTGACGCAGGACCACCTGGACTGGCACGGCACGATGCCCGCCTACGCCGCCGCCAAGGCGCGCGTCTTCGGCTCGCGCGCGCTGATGATCCTCAATCGCGACGACGCCGTGGTGATGGACATGTTGCCGCCGCCGGTGCGTCTCAAGGGCGGCAAGATGGAGCAGCGCGAGTTCCAGACCTTCGGCGCCGAGGCGCCGCGCCGCGCCGGCGACTGGGGCATCGAAGTCGTCAACGGCATGGCCTGGCTGGTGCGTGCGCTGCCCGCCGACGAGACGCAAAAGAAACGCCGTGACGACGAGGACGAGCTGTTCATCCAGCGCCTGATGCCGGCGGACGCGCTGCGCATCCGCGGCCGCCACAACGCCGTGAACGCCCTGGCCGCTCTGGCGCTGGCGAGCGCCGCCGGCTGCCCGCTGGGACCGATGCTGTACGGACTGCGGGAGTACCGGGGCGAGCCGCACCGGGTCGAGTCGGTCGGCGTGATCGACGGCGTCGAATACTTCGACGACAGCAAGGGAACCAACGTCGGCGCCACCGTCGCCGCGCTGCAGGGCCTCGGCGCGGAACGCTCGCTGGTGGTGATCCTCGGCGGCGACGGCAAGGGACAGGACTTCTCGCCGCTGGCCGCGCCGGTGGCGCGACACGCCCGCGCGGCGGTGCTGATCGGCCGCGACGCGCCGCTGATCCGGGCGGTGCTCGAGCCGGCCGGCGTGCCGCTGCTGGAGGCCGTGACCATGGAGGAAGCCGTGGCGCTGGCCACCCAGCGGGCACATGCCGGCGATGCCGTGCTGATGTCGCCTGCCTGCGCCAGCTTCGACATGTTCCGCAACTACCCGCATCGGGCCGAGGTGTTCCGGGCCGCCGTGCAATCGATCGCCGACGCTGCCGGCCAGCAGCTGGAGGGCGCCGCATGAGCGCGTTGATGCGCCTGTCTGGCTGGTTCGGCGCGGCCGGCCGCGCGCGCGACACTGCCATTCCGCTGCGCTCGCCGCGGTATGGCGGCGCCACCGCCCCCACCCGCGTGCAGGGCTTCGACCAGGCGTTGCTGTGGGTGACGGTGGCGCTGCTCGCGTTCGGGCTGGTGATGGTCTATTCGGCGTCCATCGCGCTGCCGGACAACCCCAAGTTCGCGCGCTACAGCCACAGCCACTTCCTGCTCCGCCATGCCGGTTTCATGGCGGTCGCGTTCCTCGTGTCGGTGCTGGCCTTCCAGGTGCCCGTCGCCACCTGGGAAAAGGCGGCGCCATGGCTGTTCGTCGGGTCGGTCGTGCTGCTGGCCGTGGTGCTGGTTCCCGGCATCGGCAAGGGCGTCAACGGCGCCCGCCGCTGGCTCGGCGTGGGCGGCCTCAGCTTCCAGCCGTCCGAACTGGCCAAGCTGACGGTGCTGCTGTACGCGGCCAACTACATGGTCCGCAAGATGGACGTGAAGGAGCGTTTCTTCCGCGCGGTGCTGCCGATGGCGATCGCCGTCGGCATCGTCGGCATGCTGCTGCTGGCGGAGCCGGACATGGGCGCGTTCATGGTGATCGCGGTGATCGCGATGGGCATCCTGTTCCTGGGCGGCGTCAACGCCCGCATGTTCTTCCTGATCGCCACCGTGATCGTGGTGGCCTTCGTGCTGATGATCGCCGCCTCCGAGTGGCGGCGCGAGCGCATCTTCGCGTACCTCGATCCGTGGAGCGAGAAGCACGCGCTGGGCAAGGGCTACCAGCTGTCGCATTCGCTCATCGCGATCGGCCGCGGCGAGGTTTTCGGCGTGGGACTGGGCGGCAGCGTCGAGAAGCTGCACTGGCTGCCCGAAGCCCACACTGACTTCCTGCTGGCGGTGATCGGCGAGGAATTCGGCCTGGTCGGCGTCCTCGCCATCATCGTGGCGTTCCTGTGGATGACGCGCCGCATCATGCACATCGGCCGCCAGGCAATCGCGCTGGACCGCGTGTTCGCCGGGCTGGTCGCGCAAGGCGTCGGCATCTGGATCGGGTTCCAGGCCTTCATCAACATGGGCGTGAACCTCGGCGCACTGCCGACCAAGGGCCTCACGCTGCCCCTCATGAGCTACGGCGGCTCGGCGATCATGATGAACCTGATCGCCATCGCGATCGTGCTGCGGATCGACAACGAGAACCGCACCCTCATGCGAGGAGGCCGCGCATGAACGTCTCGATGGTGCACCCTCATGACTCCCTCCCCCTCGAGGGAGAGGGTCGGGGTGGGGGGGAGCCCACGACGGCAAGCGCCAGCGCGAGGGCGACAGCCCTCGTGATGGCGGGCGGGACTGGAGGCCACATCTTCCCCGGCCTGGCCGTCGCCGAAGCGCTGCGCGAACGCGGCTGGCGCGTGCACTGGCTGGGCGCGCCCGGCAGCATGGAAAGCCAGCTGGTGCCGCAGCGCGGTTTCCCGCTGGAGACGGTGGACTTCTCGGGCGTGCGGGGCAAGGGCCTCAGGACCCTGGTGTTCCTGCCGCTGCGCCTGTTGCGGGCGTTCTGGCAGAGCATCGCCGTCGTGCGCAGGGTGCGGCCCGACGTCGTCATCGGCCTGGGTGGCTACATCACCTTTCCCGGCGGGATGATGAGCGTCCTGCTCGGCAAGCCGCTGGTGCTGCACGAGCAGAATTCGGTCGCGGGCATGGCCAACCGCGTGCTGGCGGGGGTGGCCGACCGGGTGTTCACGGCGTTCCCCGATGTCCTCAGGCGCGCGACATGGGTCGGCAATCCACTGCGGGCCGCGTTCCTGAAGCAGGCCGAACCGGCACAGCGCTTCGCCGCGCGCAGCGGGCCGCTGCGGCTGCTGGTCGTCGGCGGCAGCCTCGGCGCGAAGGCCCTCAACGAGGCGGTGCCCAAGGCGCTGGCGCTGCTCGCGCCGGGTGAGCGGCCACAGGTGTTGCACCAGAGCGGGGCGAAGCAGATCGACGAGCTGCGCGCCAACTATGCGGCGGCCGGCGTGCAAGCGCAGCTCACCCCGTTCATCGACGACACGGCAACCGCGTTCGCCGAGGCGGACCTGATCGTGTGCCGCGCCGGCGCGAGCACCGTGACCGAGATCGCGGCCGTCGGGGCGGCCGCGGTTTTCGTTCCGTTCCCGTTCGCGGTGGACGACCACCAGACCACCAACGCCCGCTTTCTGGTGGACGCGGGCGGAGGCTGGCTGGTGCCGCAACGGGAGCTGACGCCGCAATGGCTGGCCGACCTGATCCGAACCACGACGCGCGAAGAGCTGGCCCGCCGGGCGGCGGCGGCCTGGGGCATGCGCAAGACGACGGCGACGGCCGACATGGTCGCGGCCTGCGAGGCGCTGGTTGGCGGCAAAGCAAGGGAGGGCCGGGCATGAAGCACGCCATCAAGCACATATCCATTTCGTCGAGCATTCGAAGTGCCGCCGAAATGAAGGGGGCCGTGTGAAGCACGCCATCAAGCACATGCTCATTTCGTCGAGCACTCGGAATGCCGCCGAAATGAAGGAGGCCGTGTGAAGCACGCCATCAAGCACATTCATTTCGTCGGCGTGGGCGGCGCCGGCATGTCCGGCATCGCCGAGGTCCTGCGCAACCAGGGCTACCTGATCTCCGGTTCCGACCTGGCCGACAGCCCGACGCTGCGGCGCCTGGAGGGGCTGGGCATCAAGACCTGCGTCGGCCACGCAGCCAAGAACATCGTCGGCGCCGACGCCGTGGTGACCTCCACGGCCGTGCAGCCCGACAACCCGGAAGTGGTCGCCGCGCGCAAGCGCAACATCCCGGTGGTGCCGCGCGCCACCATGCTGGCCGAGCTGATGCGCCTGAAGCAGGGCATCGCCATTGCCGGCACGCACGGCAAGACGACCACGACCAGCCTGGTGGCCAGCGTGCTCGCCGAGGGCGGGCTGGATCCCACGTTCGTGATCGGCGGCCGCCTGAACAGCGCGGGGGCCAATGCGCGCCTGGGCAGCGGCGACTACATCGTGGTCGAGGCCGACGAGTCGGATGCGTCGTTCCTGAACCTGATGCCGGTGATGGCGGTGGTGACCAACATCGACGCCGACCACATGGAGACCTACGGCCACGACTTCCGGCGGCTGCAGCGGGCCTTCGTCGACTTCCTGCACCGCATGCCGTTCTACGGCACCGCGATCCTGTGCATCGACGACCCGGCGGTGCGCGAGATCGTGCCCGACGTGCAGTGCCCGATCACCAGTTACGGCCTGTCCGAGCAGGCGCAGGTGCGGGCCGTCGACGTCCGGGCGGACGGCGGGCAGATGCGGTTCACCGTGCAGCGCCGCAACGGCGTCACGCTGCCGGACCTGCACGTCGTGCTGAACCTCGCCGGCATGCACAACGTGCTGAACGCCCTGGCGGCGATCGCCATCGCCGTCGAGCTGAACGTGCCGGACGCCATGCTGCTCAAGGCGCTGGCCGAGTTCAAGGGCGTGGGGCGCCGCTTCCAGCGTTACGGCGAGGTCGCGGTGCGGCCGGGGAACGGCGGCGGCCGCTTCACGGTGATCGAGGACTATGGCCACCACCCGGTGGAGATCGCTGCCACGGTGGCGGCCGCTCGCGGCGCCTTCCCGCAGCGCCGGCTGGTGCTGGCATTCCAGCCGCACCGCTTCACGCGCACCCGCGACTGCTTCGAGGACTTCGTGAAGGTGCTGGGACACGCCGACGTGCTGCTGCTGTCCGAGGTGTACGCGGCCGGCGAGGAACCGATCGTCGCGGCGGACGGCCGCTCGCTGGCGCGGGCGATCCGCGTCGCGGGCAAGACCGAGCCGGTGTTCGTCGACGCGATCGAGGCCATGCCCGGGGCGATCCTGGAACTGGCGCGCGACGGCGACGTGGTGATGTGCATGGGCGCCGGCTCGATCGGCGCCGTTCCGGCGAAGCTGGTGGAGTTGGGAGGTGCGGCATGAACCCGAATGACTTCGGCAAGGTCGCCGTCCTCATGGGCGGGGATTCGGCGGAGCGCGAGGTCTCGCTCATGTCGGGCAGCGGCGTGCTCAAGGCGCTGCAGTCCAGGGGCGTCGACGCCTATGCGTTCGATCCCGCCGAGCGCGACCTGGGCGAGCTGAAGCAGAGCGGTTTCCAGCGCTGCTTCATCGCGCTGCATGGCCGCTTCGGCGAGGACGGCACGGTGCAGGGCGCGCTCGAGCTGATGGGGATTCCGTACACCGGCTCCGGGGTGATGGCGTCCAGCATCGCCATCGACAAGGTCATGACCAAGCGCGTGTGGCTCGCCGAGGGCCTGCCCACGCCGAAATACGTGCTGCTGCGGCGCGGCCACTTCGACCGCGGGCAGGTGGTCGCCATTCCCGACGAACTGGGCCTGCCGCTGATCGTCAAGCCGGCCCGGGAGGGCTCGTCGATCGGCGTCGCCAAGGTTCAAGGCTATTCGGAGATGGTCGACGCCGTCGACCAGGCGGCGGCGCTCGACGCCGACGTGCTGTGCGAGCAGTTCATCAGCGGCGACGAGGTCACCTGTCCGGTGCTGGGCAGTGGCGAGGACGCGCGCGCGCTGCCGGTGATCCGGATCGTGGCGCCCTCGGGCAACTACGACTACCAGAACAAGTACTTCAGCGACGACACCAAGTACCTCGTGCCGTGCGGGCTGCCGGCCGGTGAGGAGGAGGCGATCCAGGAGATCGTGCTGAAGGCCTACCGCGTGCTCGGCTGCCGCGGCTGGGGCCGCGTCGACGTGATGATCGACGCCGCCACGCGCAAGCCGTCCCTGCTGGAGCTCAATACCTCGCCCGGCATGACCGGCCATTCGCTGGTGCCGATGTCGGCCCGCGCGGCCGGCATCAGTTACGAGGACCTGTGCGTGCAGCTGCTCGCCTCGGCGGCGCTGGACCAGCACAAGGGAGTCCGCGCGAAATGAGCACCGCCGCCGCGATGCCCGCCGACGTCAGGCTGATGAACATCGCCGCGACGGCGCTGTTCGCCATCGGCCTGGCCGTGCTGGTCGCGGCGGCAGCGTGGTGGACGCTGCGGCACCCCTTGTTCGCGGTGTCGGCGATCACGGTGGAAGGCGACGTCAGCCACAACAGCGCGGCCACGCTGCGGGCCAACGTGGCGCCGCGCCTGGCCGGCAACTTCTTCACCGTCAACCTCAGGGCCGCGCGCGATGCGTTCCAGGCGGCGCCGTGGGTGCGGCAGGCCGTGGTGCGGCGGGAATTCCCGAACCGGCTGCGGGTGCAGTTGCAGGAGCACCAGGCGGTGGCGCTGTGGGGCGAGCACGAAAGCCGCATGGTCAACAGCTTCGGCGAAGTCTTCGAGGCGAACGCCGGCGACGTCGAGCCGGACGACCTGCCGCGACTGTCCGGACCGGACGGTCAGTCGCGCGAAGTGCTGGCGATGTACCAGGCGCTCGTCCCGCTGTTTGCGCCGCTCGACCTGGCGGTGGCCCGGCTGGCGCTGACGACGCGCGGCAGCTGGAACCTGGAGCTGGACACAGGGGCGGCGATCGAGCTGGGCCGCGGCACGCGCGAGGAGGTGACCGGGCGTGCGCAGCGCTTCGCGCAGACGCTGACGCAGGTGGCATCGCGGTACGGGCGCACGCCGGAGGCGCTGCTGGCGGCAGACCTGCGCCACGCGGACGGATACGCGCTGCGCCTGCGCGGCGTCGCGACCACGGCCGAAGTGCCGAAGAAATAAAGAGGGGCGAGGGAATGGCAAAGGAATACAAGGACCTGGTGGTGGGGCTGGACATCGGCACCGCCAAGGTGATGGCGGTGGTCGGCGAGGTGGTGGCGGGCGGCGAGCTCAAGCTGGCGGGGCTCGGCGTCGCCGCGTCCAACGGGCTGAAGCGTGGGGTTGTCGTCAACATCGACGCGACGGTGCAAAGCATCCAGCAGGCGCTGAAGGAAGCCGAGCTGATGGCCGACTGCAAGATCACGCGGGTCTACACCGGAATCACCGGCAGCCACATCCGCGGCATCAACTCCAGCGGCATGGTCGCCGTCAAGGACAAGGAAGTGACGCCGGCCGACGTGGCGCGGGTGGTCGAGACGGCCCGGGCGATCAACATCTCGACCGACCAGCGCCTGCTGCTGGTCGAGCCGCAGGAGTTCGTGATCGACGGCCAGGACGTCAAGGAGCCGATCGGCATGAGCGGCATCCGGCTGGAGGCCAAGGTGCACATCGTGACCGGCGCCCAGAGCGCGGCCGAGAACATCATCAAGTGCGTGCGGCGCTGCGGCCTCGAGGTCGAGCAGCTGATGCTCAACCCGCTGGCCTCCAGCCTGTCGGTGCTGACCGACGACGAGAAGGAACTGGGCGTCGCGATGGTCGACATCGGCGCCGGCACCACCGACGTGGCGATCTTCACCAACGGCGCGATCCGGCACACCGCCGTGATCCCGATCGCCGGCGACCTGATCACCAGCGACATCGCCATGGCGCTGCGCACGCCGACCAAGGACGCCGAGGACATCAAGGTCGAGAGCGGCTATGCCAAGCAGCTGCTCGCCGACCCCGACCAGCAGGTGGAAGTGCCGGGACTCGGCGACCGCGGCCCCCGCATGTTGTCGCGCCAGGCGCTGGCCGGCGTGATCGAGCCGCGCGTCGAGGAGATCTTCTCGCTGGTGCAGCAGGTGATCCGCGAGTCGGGCTACGAGGAAGTGCTGTCGTCGGGCGTGGTGATCACGGGCGGCAGCGCGGTGATGCCCGGCATGGTCGAACTGGGAGAGGACATCTTCCTGAAGCCCGTGCGGCGCGGCGTGCCCAAGTACCGCGGCGCGCTGGCGGACATGATTTCACAGGCCCGCGCGGCGACGGTGATGGGACTGCTCGAGGAAGCGCGGCTGGCGCGCCTGCGCGGCTTCAAGGTGGCGCAGAAGAACGGGTCGATGAAGACGGCGTTTGGCCGCTTCCGGGATTTCATCGTGGGGAACTTCTGAGTCGCACAGCCGGACGCAGAGGACGCGGAAGTGACGCACAGGACGCAAAAGGAAACCGAATGAGAAACGACGACGCCTTCTTCACGGGATCTTTTGCGTCCTTTGCGGATCCCTTGCGTACCGTGCTTCCGGAAGCCCGCGTTCACAAACGACGATGTCGGTGCACCGATCCGCCGCTCGCGCGTTCATGAAGGTCATCACAACAATCGCATCAATGGCAACTGCAAACGAAATCAGGAGAGCATCATGACCATCGAAATGATCGAAGTCGAAGAGTTCCACCTCGGCACCCAGATCAAGGTGATCGGCGTCGGCGGTGGCGGCGGCAACGCCGTGGAGCACATGATCGGCCGCGCCGTTCAGGGGGTGGAGTTCATCTGCGCCAACACGGACGCCCAGGCGCTCGCGCGCACCTCGGCCCACAAGAACATCCAGCTCGGCCAAAGCGGCCTGGGCGCCGGCAGCAAGCCCGAGAAGGGCCGCGAGGCCGCCGAGGCGGCCGTCGAGGACATCCGCGCCGCCATCAACGGCGCCCACATGCTGTTCATCACGGCCGGCATGGGCGGCGGCACCGGTACCGGGGCGGCGCCGGTGATCGCGCGCGTGGCCAAGGAGATGGGCATCCTCACCGTGGGCGTGGTGACCAAGCCCTTCGACTGGGAAGGCGGCCGGCGCATGACGAATGCCGACAATGGCCTCGCCGAACTCGAGGCCAACGTCGATTCGCTGATCGTGGTGCTGAACGAGAAGCTGCTGGAGGTGCTGGGCGACGACGTCACCCAGGACGAAGCCTTCGCGCACGCCAACGACGTGCTGAAGAACGCCGTCGGCGGCATCGCGGAAATCATCAACGTGCCCGGCCACGTGAACGTCGACTTCGAGGACGTGCGCACGGTGATGGGCGAGCCGGGCAAGGCGATGATGGGCACGGCGCTGGCGGCGGGACCGGATCGCGCGCGCATCGCCGCGGAGCAGGCGGTCGCCTGCCCGCTGCTGGAAGGCATCGACCTGTCGGGGGCCAAGGGGGTGCTGGTCCTGATCACCGCCGCCAAGGGCTCGCTGAAGCTCTCGGAGTCCAAGCTGGCGATGAACACCATCCGCGCCTACGCTTCGCCGGACGCGCACGTGATCTATGGCACCGCCTACGACGATGACCTGGGCGACCAGATCCGGGTCACGGTGGTCGCCACCGGCCTGTCGCGCCAGGGCCAGCAGCGCCGCACGGCCCCGCCGCTGCAGGTGCTGCGCACCGGCACCGACAACGTGCCGTTCCAGATCCCCACGATCAGCAACGCGGTCGCCGGCCCCGGCGCGGCGGCGGGCGCGGTCGCGCCGATCGTGACGCAGGCCGACTACGCCGGGATGGCCGTGCCGAGCGTGTGGCGCACCAACCGCACGCAGGCGGCGGCACGGGTCGACGCGCTGGCCAGCGGCGGCATGGACGACTTCGAGATCCCGGCGTTCCTGCGCAAGCAGGCGGATTGAGGGCGGCTCGCGCCGATCGGGGACATAGCCGCGGCCAATCGGCCGCGCGCGATGCCCCCCGTAAAATCGGAGCCATGCTCCAGCAACGAACGCTCAAGACGCTGACCCGCGCGGTCGGCGTCGGCCTGCACAGCGGCCAGCGGGTCGAGCTCACGCTGCGGCCCGCGCAGCCGGACACCGGCATCGTCTTCCGGCGCGTCGACCTGCCCGTGCCGGTCGACATTCCGGTGTCGGCCGAGGCGGTGACCGACACCCGCATGGCCTCGACGATCTCGCGCGGCGGCGCCAAGGTGCACACGGTGGAACACCTGATGTCGGCCTGCGCCGGACTCGGGCTGGACAACCTGTACGTGGACATCACCGCCGAGGAAGTGCCGATCCTGGACGGCTCGTCGGCATCGTTCGTGTTCCTGCTGCAGTCGGCCGGGATCGAACTGCAGCGGGCGCCGCGCCGCTTCATCCGCCTGCTGCGGCCGGTGGAGGTGCGCGAGGGCGAGGGCGAGAACCTCAAGTGGGCGCGCCTTGCGCCGTACCACGGGTACAAGCTGGCCTTCGAGATCGACTTCGACCACCGCGTGGTCGACTCGACCGGCCAGCGCTTCGAGTTCGACCTCGGCACCGGCTCGTACGCGCGCGACATCGCGCGGGCCCGCACCTTCGGCTTCACGAAGGACCTGGAGATGATGCGGGCGAGCGGCCTCGCCCTGGGCGGGGGGCTGGACAACGCGGTGGTGATGGACGACTACCGCGTGCTCAATGCCGACGGCCTGCGCTACGACGACGAATTCGTCAAGCACAAGATCCTGGACGCGATGGGCGACCTGTACCTGGTGGGCAAGCCGCTGCTGGCGGCCTACGGCGCGTTCCGTTCCGGTCACGCGCTGAACAACAGGCTGCTGCGCGCGCTGCTGGCCCAACCCGACGCGTACGAGCTCGCGAGCTTCGACGACGAGAAGCAGGCGCCCGCGGGCTTCGCCCGCCCCGCGCGGGCCTGGTAGCCATGCTCCTGTTCCGCTGGCTCATCCTGCTGCTGTTGCTGGCGGCGGCCGTGTGCTTCGCCTTCTACGCCGGCACCGGCCAGCCGAAGTTCAAGCGCTACGGGTTCGTGATCACGAAATGGACGCTGATCGCGGCGTTCGTGTTCTTCGCGGTGCTGATCCTGGAGCGGCTGGGCTGACATCCGGGGCCTGGCGCCACAGATCGCGCAGCGTGGTGCGTAGCCAGGTCACGCCGGTGTCGGCATTGAAGCGCTGGTGCCAGTATTGCCGTACCGTGGGCGCCGGCGGCCGGATCGGCGACTCCAGGATGCGCAGCGGCGCGGCCCGCTGTGCCAGCAGCGCCAGGGCGCGCGGCACCAGCGCCACGCAGTCGGTGTGCGCGACCACGTTCGGCAGCGCCACCAGGGAGGGCACCTCGACCTCCACCCGCCGATCAAGGCCCTTGGCCCGCAGGGCCTTGGCGACGTAGTCGTTCGCCCGCGAGTTCTGGGTGGCGACCACGTGCGGCAGCGCCACGAACCGTTCGAGCGACAGGCTCGTGCCGATGCCGCGGTGGCCGGTGCGCACGAGGCAGACGTAGTCACTGGCCTTGAACAGCGACTGCTGCATCACCGACGGTGACTTGATGGCATAGGTGCCGACCACCAGGTCAACCTGTCCCTCCTCGAGCTGCGGCGCGACATCCTTCTCGCGCAGGCTCACCACCCGCAGCCGTGCCGAGGGCGCGCCCAACGCCAGCCGCTCGATGATCTGCCCCAGCAGGATGGTCGTCGCCATCTCGCTGAGTCCGAGCGTGAACGTGCGGGTGGTGGTCGCCGGATCGAAGGCGCCGACTTCGAGAATCTCCTCGCGCACCAGTGCCAGCACCGTGCGCGACACCTGGCCGATGCGCTCGGCGGTCGGAGTGGGCCGCATGCCGGCCCGGGTCTTGACGAACAGGGGGTCGCCGAAGCGCCGCCGCAGGCGCGCCAGCGCGTGGCTCAGGGCCGGCTGCGACAGACCCAGCCGATCCGCAGCCGCGGAAACGCTGCCTTCGTCGAGCAGCGCCTCCAGCAGGAACAGGAAGTTCAGATCGGCGCGACTGTCATGCACGCCATGCATTATAGAAATGCGCGCCGCGCCATGGACTTCATGCGCCGGCCTTTCTAGCATCGGGACCGCACAGTCGAACAGAGGGACGTCATCCGACGTGACGGAGTCGAACATGAAATCCAGCTTGACCCGGTTCGCGCAAGCGACCATCGCCGCCATCACCTTGACCCTGGCGGGCTGCGGCGGCAGTGGCGGTGACGCCCCGCCCCCGGATACCACCGCACCCCCGCCGGCCACGGTGTCGGTGGCCGCTGCGCTGGCCGCGGCCGGCGCGCAGGCCGCCAACGACAGCTCGGTCAATTCGACCGCGGGCTTCAGCGTGCTGCAGCAAAACGGCGTGGCCGCCGTGACGATCGACAGCCCGCCCAAGGTCAACTTCGCCGTGTTCTCCGACGGCAAGGTCGTTTCCAGCGTGGCGGCCGGCAGCGTCAGCTTCGCGCTGGCCAAGCTGGTGCCCGGCAGCAACGGCGAGCCGGACAAGTGGGTCAGTTACCTCAACCGCACGGAAACGGCCACGGCCGGCGTGGGCCCGAACGGGGCGCCGGCGCTCGCCAGCGCGGTGCAAGCCACCAGCGAAGGCGGCACGGCCGGTCAACTGGCGTACAACCAGGACGGCTACTACACGTACACGTTCAAGGCGGACATCAAGGATCCGGCTCAGACGGCCGGTGTTGCCTTCGAGCCGGGCCGCACCCACCGCATCGTCATCCAGGCGCGGTACAAGAACGCCGCCGGTGAAGTGGTGCTGGTCAATCCGTACTTCGACTTCACGCTGGATTCCAGCGGCAAGTCGGTGGCCGCGACGGCGAGCCAGACCCGCAAGATGGTCGACATCGCCACGTGCAACAACTGCCATGACAAGCTGGCGCTGCACGGCGGCGGGCGGGTCGACACGCAGTACTGCGTGGTGTGCCACAACACCGGCACCACCGACGCCAACAGCGGCAACAATCTGGCGCTGTCGACCATGGTGCACAAGATCCACGCCGGCAGGATGCTGCACGGGCAAGGCGAGCACTACACCATCTGGGGCTACCAGAACAGCAGGCACGACTACAGCGAAGTAGGCTTCCCGCAGCCGATCCGCAACTGCGTCGCCTGCCATGACGGGGCCAACCCCAAGACGCCGCAAGGCGACAACTGGAAGAGCGTTCCCAGCAAGGAAGCGTGCCTGAGTTGCCACCAAGCCGGCACGACCAGTGGCTTCCACGCCACGCACGTGACCACGCTCAAGCTGGGCGCCTCGGCCGCCGCGATCTCCAACTCCACCTGCACCTCGTGCCACGGTGCGAGCAGCCCGCTGAGCGCCGACAAGGTGCACTGGGTGCAGGAACTGGCGAATGCCGCGCTGTACCAGGGCAGGATCGAAAGCGTCACGCTCAAGAAGGCCGCCACGGCGACGGCCCCCGGCCTGCTGACGGTGAGGTACGCCGTGGTGCACCCGGTCACCGGCGTGGCGTACGACCTGCGCGAAGGTTGCAGCGCCGCCGCCACCACGGACTCCGCCGGCACCTCGATCGTCGGCTGCAACACCAACTACCGCTGGGATGCGCAGATGGATCCGGCCAGATTCGGCTCGCCGCCCAACAGGTTCGGCACCTTCACGCTGCAGGTGGGCGCCGAAACACTGGCCGGCGTCACCGCGGACGACGTGACCGCGAGCGGTGCCGGCTGGGCCATGTACCGCGGCGCGGACGACGGCAGCCATCGCTACACGGCCGATATCCAGATTCCCGCCGGCGCGAAGGGCAACCTCCGCGTGCTGATGACCGGCTCCGTGGCCGAGCGCAGGCTCGATGCGGCGAGCCGCACCCCCATCGGCGCCGTTCCGGCCCGCACCAGCGCCGACCTGGCGTACGTGCCGGTCAAGAACGCGATCTTCGAAGCCAACGCGGCCACCGGCGCGGCTTCGACCGCCGCGGCGCGCCGCCGCATCGTCAGCAACGACGCGTGCAACAAGTGCCACGCCATCCTGGGCCTGCCGCTGGGCGCCGGCGACAAGCCCGACTTCCACAAGGGCGCGCGCAACAACGCCGAAGGCTGTTCCGTCTGCCACAACTCCAACCTGCCGGCGGCGTATACGCTGATGACGGACGGCAGCACCGGCCCGGTCGCGGGCGACAGCCAGCTGGCGGCCGGCAACACCAGCAGCTTCCTGCACGAGTCCTACCAGGCCAAGCGCTTCATCCACTCGATCCACGGCGGCGCCAGGCGCAGCTTCCCGTTCACCCACTGCATGAACGTGGGCGGCGAATACGACAAGGACGGCAGCAATACGGCCGCCGGCGGCACGCCGCTGGGCACCGGCACCTGCGTGGCGCGCCCGGACGGCAGCCTCTACCCCGGCGCCACCCACAACTTCAGCGCCGAGGTGGCCTACCCGGCCCGGCTGGCGAACTGCGCCAACTGCCACGTGAACGACTCGTGGAAGCAGGACCGCAGCGTGCTCGGCTCGGTCGTGTTCAAGCCCGCCGGCATGCCAGGCATGCTGGACTGGCTCGTGATCTCGCCCAAGGCGGCCACCTGCACGTCCTGCCACGACGCGAAGGCAGTGCAGACGCATGTGAAGAACATCGGCGGCGGCGCGTTCGGCAACTTCACGCAGAACGACCTGCTGTATGCCGGCAAGGTGTTCGAAACCTGCGAAGGCTGCCATGCGCCGGGCAGCGCGCTGGGCGCCGACGTGGTGCACAGGTAGTCCCCGGCAGTTCACCCCTTCTGCCGTCAACGACTCCAGCGGCAGCTTGGGCCGGGCCTCGCAAGCCCGGCCCGATTTTTTGTCGGCCAGGCGGGAGCCGGCATGGTGGTCCCGCGCCGCGGGTCAGGTCAGTAGCTGCGCCCGCCCTTGTACATCGCCGAAGTGCGCCGGGTCCCGCCGGCATCGGCGATCTTCTGCATCGTGAGGCCGGCGTGGGCGTGCGTGATCGCCAGGCCCAGCGCATCGGCGGCGTCCTTGCCGGGCAGGCCCGGCAGCCGCAACAGGCGCTTGACCATCTCCTGGACCTGCGCCTTCCCGGCCTGGCCGTGGCCGGCGACGGCGCGCTTCATCTGCAAGGCGGTGTACTCGGCCACCTCCAGCTGGCACGCGACCAGCGCCGTGACGCAGGCGCCGCGTGCCTGCCCGAGCAGCAGGGTGGCCTGCGGGTTGACGTTGACGAACACGATCTCCACCGCCGCCACGTCCGGCTGGTAACGCTGCCTCACTTCGGCGATGCCGTCGAACAGCACCTTCAGGCGCGCCGGCAGGTTGCCGCGATCGAGGTGGCTGGTGGTGATCGTGCCGCTGGCGACGTACGTGAGTGCGTGGCCGTCGACGTCGACCACGCCGAAGCCGGTGGTCTGCAGGCCCGGATCGATGCCGAGGACGCGCAAGGTGGTCATTGGGTAACCTCCGCCCTGCGGGCTGCGGTGCCATGAGCCTCCGGAGCGGCCGGGCGGCTCATGGCAGGTCCGCGTCGCGCATGCGGGCCGCGATGGTGGAGGCGCGACTCGCCAGGTAGCCGGAGTTCGGCAGCTTCTCGAAGTACTTGGGGCGCGGCAGCATGACGGCCAGGCGCGCCGCTTCGTACGCCGAGAGCTGCGCCGCCGGCTTGCGGTAATAGTGGCGCGCGGCCGCCTCGGCCCCGAACACGCCTTCGCCCCACTCGACGCTGTTGAGGTAGATCTCCAGGATCCGCTCCTTCGACAGCATCCGCTCCAGCGCGAAGGTGAGCACGATTTCCTGCCCCTTGCGCAGCAGCGTGCGCTCGCCCGACAGCAGCAGGTTCTTGGCCAGTTGCTGGGTGATCGTCGAGCCGCCGACGATCTTCGGCCGCTTCGGCGCCGCGAGCTGACTGCGGGTGGAGGAGCGCGCCTGCTGCCGCGCGGCGCGGGCTTCGGCGCGCTCGTTGCGCTCCCAGGCCTTCTCGAGCGCTTCCCAGTCCACGCCTTCGTGGCTGCTGAAACTGTCGTCTTCCGACGCGATCACGGCGCGCTTGAGGTTGTCCGAAATTCGTTCGTACGGCACCCACTGCTGGCGCCAGCGGAACGGCTTGCTGCCGGTGGCGATCCGCCACGCCTCCGAGCGCTGGAAAGTCGTGGACTGCGGGTCGACGGTCGCGGCCAGCGCGATGCGCACGAGGAAGAACAGCTGCAATCCGATCCCCGCGACCAGGACCAGCGCGACGAGCCGCCAGACGCGCTTCATGCCTGGCCGTCCACGATGGCGCGCAATTCGGCCAGTACCTGCGCCGACGGCGGCCGCACGCCGCGCCACAGGAAGAAGGACTCGGCGGCCTGCTCCACCAGCATGCCCAGCCCGTCGCGCGCGACCGCGCCGTGCGCCTGCGCCCACTGCAGGAACGCTCGCGCGGCGGCGCCGTACATCATGTCGCAGGCCAGCGCGCCCGGCCGCAGCACGCCGGGCGGCACCGGAACGCTGTCGCCCTGCAGGCTGCTGGCGGTGCCGTTGACGACGACGTCGAACGCGCTGGGCACGTCCGCGAGGCCGCTGGCCGCCAGCTCGACGCCGTGCCGGCGGGCCAGCGCCGCGTGCCGCGACACGAGGTCGGCGGCGCGGTCCCGCGTTCGGTTGGCCACGACCAGGCGTCGCGGCCCGGTCTCCAGCAGCGGGGCCAGCACGCCGGCCGCGGCGCCGCCGGCGCCGATCAGCAGCAGGTCGCGGCCGGCGACCGCCGTGGCCGCGTTCACGGTGATGTCCCGCACCAGGCCGATGCCGTCGGTGTTGTCGCCGAAGATGCCCTCCGCGTCGAAGCGGAGGGTGTTGCAGGCCCGGGCCAGCTGCGCGCGCGGCGTCGAGCGGGCTGCCAGCGCCGCGGCTTCGAACTTGAAGGGCACGGTGACGTTGCAGCCCTTGCCGCCTTCGGCGCGGAAGGCCGCGACGGCCTCGGCAAAGCCGCTCGGCTCCACCAGCCGCTTGCCGTATTCCACGCCTTGGCCGGTCAGTTCGCCGAAGCGCGCGTGGATCCACGGCGACCGGCTGTGTTCCACGGGATTGCCCATGACGCAGTAGCGGTCGGCACTCATTGTTCTGTCAGTTTCGTCTCGAGGGTTTCGTCGCGGGTGAACTTGAAGCGCGACACCACGACAATCTGGTCGGCCTTGCGCCGCATCGCGTCGCTGAAGCGGCCGAACGGGCCCGCGGTGCGGGCGATGGTGACGGCTCGCCGGTCGAGGGCCAGGCTCCCGGACGTCTGGGCGACTTCGGTGTCGAGCACCTTGCCGTCGAAGTTCACCGTGACGACCATCGTCAGTTCGCCATACAGCTTCCTGCCGGCCACCTCGGGGAAGTGGCGCGTACCCTGCTGCTCGATCTTGCGGCGCAAGGTGTCGTAGTAGATGGCATACACCTCCTCGCGCGTGGACGGGCTGATGTAGCGCTTCTTCGGCCGCGCGTTCTCCTCGTTGATCCGGCGCTCGATCTCGGCCAGCATCTTCAGCAGCTGCCGGCGCTTGTTCTCGCGCGCCTGGGCCTCCGGGTTGCTGGTCGGCTGCTTCGGGTCGGGCGGCGGCAGGGCGGCCAGCATCTTCTTGATCTGCGCCAGCATCAGCATCTGCTGCTCCTGCATGGCATCGATCTTCTTCTGGGCGTCCTCCGCCGAGTCGCCGATGGTCGTCAGCGCCGACGGCGGCAGCGGCGAGGTCGCGTGCCCGCGCAGCGCGTCGCCGCCGCCGGCCAGCGAGGTCTGGGCGATGGCGCGCGCCGCCTTGTCAGGCTTCTCGTTGGTCTTCGCGTTGACCAGGATGACCTCGAGCGGCGTGTCCTCGAACACGCGGTTGAAGCCTTCGGGGTCGACGAAGCGCACCGTCAGCAACACGGCATGGACGGCGAAGGAAGCGCCGAGCGCGATCTGCAGGGTACTGAGGGAACGCAGGTTCACGTCACGCGGGTGTCGGCCGCTGCGGCCGCTGTGGTGGATTCCTCAGTGTCGTTGACATCGACGGCGATCGCAATCGGGCCGGCCACCGGCTCGCCTTCCGCTTCCTCTTCCTCCACATCGAGTGGCTCGGGCGCCACATCGAGCCGCTCGACCACCGTCCCTTTCACGTCGAGCGTGATGGGGTCGATCTCCCCCAGCTTCACCCGTACGTGCGAGCCGCGCGGCAGGTCGGCCCCGCCCAGCACGGGCAGCACCAGCGGCAGGTGGTCGGCGCGCACCAGGCCCTCCTTGAACACGACGCCGGTCAGCTCCGCGATGCCTTCCTGCTGCAGGTAGCGCAGCGTCCAGAAGCGTTCCATCGCGGCCTGGTGGCCGTTGTACGCGCTGTACGCCGCGTCGAAGCTGGAGATCACGGAGAACAGCTCGGCGTCCTTGGGCTTGAAGGGTGCGACCAGCGCCGCCGTTCGGCCATGGCGGGCGGCGGCGATGATCTGCCACTGGTTCACGAGGTCCGTGTAGCGGCGCAACGGCGAGGTGCTCCAGGCGTAGCTCTTGACCCCGATGCCGGCATGAGGGAGCGCCTTGGTCCCCATGCGCACCTTCACGCCCGGCAGCAGGCTGGCCTGGCTGCGGTAGATGGCCGGCACCCCCAGTTCGGCCAGCCACGAGCCCCAGCTGCTGTTGGCGAGGATCATCGCCTCGGACACGATCAGGTCCAGCGGCGCGCCGCGGCGGCGCTCGGTGATCTCGACCCGCTCCTGGCCGGTCGGCTCCGAGCCGTCGTGGCCCGCCAGCCGGAAGTTGTAGTCGGGCCGGTTGAAGTTCTCCGGCTTGCCGCGCACCACCTCCCGCAGCGACTTCAGGTGCGTCGCCAGGCGGAACAGGAACGAGAGCTCGTCGCGCAACTGGTGCACCGGATGCGTTTCGTCGGCCTCGCCGGGATCGCCGCCGCGCAGCCAGTCCTCGGTGATCACCGCGTCGAGCTGGTCGTGGCGCAGGTTGTGGGTGACCGGAACGCGCTCCAGGCTGGTGCGCGTGCCCTTGAGCACGAGCGAGGCTTCGTCGTACTCGGCATAAAGCGACACCGCAGGACAGTCGCGTCCGGCCAGCAGCGTGTAAGCCTGCACCACGTCGTCTGGCAGCATGGTGATCTTGTAGCCGGGCATGTAGACCGTGGAGAGCCGCTGGCGCGCCACCTGGTCGATCGGCGTGGCCGGCTGCAGCGCGAGCCCGGGGGCGGCGATGTGGATGCCTACCGTCACGGTTCCGGTGCCCAGCCCTTGCACCGACAAGGCGTCGTCGATCTCGGTCGTGCTGGAGTCGTCGACCGAGAAGGCCTGCACGGTCGCGAGCGGCAGCTCCTCGCGGATCGGCGGCGCGTCCAGCGGCGGAAAGCCGGTGCCCTTGGGGAAGTTCTCGAACAGGAACCGCTTCCAGTGGAACTGGTAGGGCGAGTCGATCGCGCCGGAGCGCTGCAGCAGGTCCAGCGGATTGCTGTGCGTCGCGCGCGCCGCCTCCACCACCGCCTTGTATTCGGCGGCGTTCTTGTCCGGCTTGAACAGGATCCTGAACAGCTGGTCGCGGATCGGCTGCGGGCAGCGGCCGGCGGCCAGTTCCGCCGCCCAGGCCTCGATCTGCGCCTGCACCTGCTGCTTTTTCTCGATGGCCGCCAGCGCCTGCTGCAGGATCTCGGCCGGTGCCTTCCTGAACCGGCCGCGGCCGGCGCGGCGGAAGTAATGGGGCGCCTCGAACAGGCGCAACAAGGCCCCGGCCTGCTGGGCCAGGGTGGGGCGCTCGCTGAAGTACTCGCGCGCCAGGTCGGCGAAGCCGAACTCGTCCTCGGGCGCGAATTCCCAGGCGAGTTCGAGCTCGATCCCGGCCGCGACCGCCTGCGCCTCGCGCATCAGCTCGGCCGGCGCGGGCTGCTCGAACCTGAGCAGGACGTTGGCCGACTTCACCTTGACGCGCTTGCCGCTGTCGAGCTCGATCTGGGACGAGGCCTCCGCTTCCGACAGCACGCGGCCGGTCTGGAACTTCCCGGCTTCTTCGAACAATGCAAACATGGGCCGGATTGTCCCATGGGGACCCGGCGACGGCCGCCGCCGTCAGTCGAGCCCGAGGAACCTGAACACGTCCGGCAGGTGCCGTTCGAAGTCGGAGATGCCGTGGTCGCCGCCTTCCAGCAGCTTGATCCGCGCGCCGGGGTAGCGCGCCGTCATCTCGCGCCAGTCCAGCACTTCGTCGCCCTTGGCGATCACCGCGAAATAGTTCTCGGGCCGGCGCACGGGGCCGTGCTCGAGGGCGCGCAGTTCGTGGACGAATTCCGGGGCGAAGTAGAAATGTTCGCCGGGGGCGTGGAAGGCGGTCTGGTCACCGACGTGGCGCGCGAGGTCCCGGGCCGGGTCGACCGCCGGGTTGAGCAGCACGGCGCGGCAGCCGATGGTTTCCGCGACGTGCGTGGCATAGAAGCCGCCCAGCGACGAACCGACCACGGCCGTGCCCGCCACCGGCCACTGCGACATCCCGCGCAGGACCATGTCCATGGCCGCGCGCGGCGATGGCGGCAACTGCGGGCACCACCACTGCACTTGCGGGTGGCGGCGGGCCACCTCGCGCCCCATCAATTGCGCCTTGGCGGACCGGGGCGACGAGCGGAAACCGTGGAGGTAGGCGAGATGCGTGATCGGCACGCCGCCATCGTAGCCCACGCGCGCCGCCGGGCCTCCGGTCGCAGATTCGCGACGCGCGTGCCGGCGGGTGCCGCAAGGCCCCAGGGCCGGACAGCCCAAGTCGCGGCGGGCGGACCCGCCCGGGCGGCCAGCCGCGATAATTGCGCATGGCCGCCGTCTTCGAGAAACCCCCGCTGCTGCAGCGCATCGCGCCCTCGCTGCACGGGTTCGACGGGCCGCTGGCCTTCGCGGTGTTCCTGCTGGCGTGCGCCGGGTTGCTGACGATGTACTCGTCGGGCTTCGACCACGGGACGCGCTTTGCCGACCACGCCCGCAACATGCTGCTCGCGGGCTTCATCATGTTCGTGGTGGCCCAGGTGCCGCCGCAGCGGCTGATGCGGTTCGCGGTGCCGGTGTACGTCGTCGGCGTCGCGCTGCTGATCGCGGTGGCGATCTTCGGCATCACCAAGAAGGGGGCCAAACGCTGGGTCAACATCGGTGTCGTGATCCAGCCCAGCGAGATCCTGAAGATCGGACTGCCGCTGATGCTGGCGTGGTGGTTCCAGAAGCGCGAAGGCCAGCTGCGCCCGTTCGACTTCATGGTGGCCGGCCTGCTGCTGGTCGTGCCCGTGGGGCTGATCATGAAGCAGCCCGACCTCGGCACGTCGCTTCTGGTGCTCGCTGCGGGTCTGGCGGTCATCTTCTTCGCCGGACTGCCATGGAAGCTGATCGTGCCCCCGGTGCTGGTCGCCCTGGTCGCCGGGGTGCTGCTGATCGCGTTCGAGGCGCAGCTGTGCGCCGAGGGCGTGCGGTGGCCCATCCTGCACGATTACCAGCAGCAGCGCATCTGCACCTTGCTGGATCCGTCGAAGGACCCGCTGGGCAAGGGCTTCCACATCATCCAGGGCATGATCGCCATCGGCTCGGGCGGGCTCTTCGGCAAGGGCTTCATGCAAGGCACCCAGACCCACCTTGAATTCATCCCGGAGCGGACCACCGACTTCATCTTCGCTGCGTACTCGGAGGAATTCGGCCTGGTGGGCACGCTGCTGCTGATCGCCGGCTTCATCTTCCTGATCCTGCGCGGCCTCGCCATCGCCCTGGAGGCGTCGACGCTGTTCTCGCGGCTGCTGGCGGCGGCGATCACCATGATCTTCTTCACGTATGCCTTCGTGAACATGGGCATGGTCAGCGGCATCCTGCCCGTGGTGGGCGTGCCGCTGCCGTTCATCAGCTACGGCGGCACCGCCATGGTGACGCTCGGGATGGGGCTGGGGATCCTGATGTCGATCGCCCGCTCGCGCCGGCTGGTGCAGACGTGACGCCGCCGCCGGCGGCCGACATGACCGCCATCCTCGTCGTCGAGGACGACGCCGCCACCCGCACCCAGATCGCGCGCCTGCTGCGGCTGCAGGGCTACGACACCGTGGAAGCCGCGGACGGTGCGGCCGCCCTCGACGCGCTGCGCGGCGGCGGCGTGGCGGCGGTGATTTCGGACGTCACCATGCCTGGGATGGACGGCTTCGAGCTGGTGGAGGCGATCCGCAGCGACGCTGCGCTGGCGGCCATTCCGGTGGTGCTGCTGACGGCGCTGGGCGACCGCGCCAGCATGCGGCGCGGCATGACGGCTGGCGCCGACGACTACCTGGCCAAGCCGTTCGCACCGGAAGAACTGGTGCAGGCGCTGGCCGGCGTGCTGGAGAAGAAGGCGCGCATGGCCGACAGCATCGAGCTGGCGGTGCGCGAGCGGGTGGCGCTGCTGCGCCGGCAGGTGGCCACCGCCGGCGCCCGGCTGCGCGGCGACGAATACGGATTGCAGCCGGAAGCCGGCGCGGTCGTCGACCGGCAAGTCCGCGCGACGGTGCTGTTCGCCGACATCCGCAACTTCACGGCGGTGGCCGAGCAGCTCGGCTCGGGCGGTGTCGCCGAACTGCTGGCAGCGTATTTCGAGCACGCCTGCCGGCCGGTGCTGGCCAACGGCGGCGTGCACGTCAGGTTCATCGGCGACGGGCTCATGAGCCTGTTCGTCGATGGCCCGGAGCCGGTGCCCCCGGCCCGCCGGGCGGTGGCGGCCGCGCTGGGCATCGCGTTGGCCGCGCACGAGTTCCGCAGCTGGGTGGAGCAGCACTTTGCCGGACTGCCGCCGTTCGCCATCGGCATCGGCCTGCACGCGGGCGAAGTGACCTTGTGCCGGCTGGGCAGTGACGACAGCGCCGAGATCACGCCGATCGGCGACAGCGTCAACGTCGCCGCGCGGCTGGAGGCGGCCAGCAAGGAACTGGGCTGGACCGTCGTGGCGAGCCGTGCCGTCCTGGAGGACGCGGGGGCCGGCGTGCAGACCGGCGCCGCCGCGGCGCTGGCGCTGCGCGGCCGCAGCGAGGACATCCAGGTGCACGAACTCACTGGCCTGCTGGCCAGCCCCCGGGAGCAACTCCCGGGATTACCGTCGCTCGATGCGCGCGGACCGGCGATGCGCACGGCCGTTGCCGTCAATTCGGCTTTGGCCGCGCAGGCGCCGGACGGCTCGCCGGTCACGGTGGTGGCGGGGCCGACCCACCCCCCACGCGGGCACTGAAACGGCGCGTCGCGCGAGCGAGCCTGCACGTCTAGAATGATCCGGATGATCTCCCGCGAACCCACCCTCGAGCGACTCGCCACGGCGCACAGCCTGCTGCTGGAGCCGTTCGGGCTGACCGAAACCCATCTGTCGCGCGCCCTGGCCGAGATCCGGGCCCACCACGTCGACGACGCCGACCTCTACTTCCAGTACACCCGCAGCGAAGGCTGGAGCCTGGAAGAAGGCATCGTGAAGACCGGCAGCTTCAGCATCGACCAGGGGGTCGGCGTGCGCGCGGTGAGCGGGGAGAAGACCGCCTTCGCGTATTCCGACGACATCTCCGAGGCATCCCTCATGGACGCGGCGCGCACGGTGCGTACCATCGCCTCGTCGCGCGGCGCCGGGCGCGCGCGCGCCGGCGCCAGGAAGGTGGCCGGCGCGCGTTCGCTGTATGGCGGGCTGGACCCCATCGCCACGCTCGACAGCAACGCCAAGGTGGAACTGCTGGAGCGCACCGAGCAGCTCGCGCGGTCCAAGGACCCGCGCATCGTGCAGGTGATGGCGGGGCTGGCCAGCGAATACGACGTGGTCCTGGTCGCCCGCGCCGACGGCACGCTCGCCGCCGACGTGCGGCCGCTGGTGCGCCTGTCGGTCACCGTCATCGCCGAACAGAACGGCCGCCGCGAAATGGGCAGTGGCGGCGGCGGCGGGCGTTTCGGCCTCGCGTACTTCGACGACGGACGGATCGAGACCTACGTCGGCGACGCCGTCAAGGCGGCACTGACCAACCTCGAGTCGCGGCCGGCGCCGGCCGGCGAGATGACCGTCGTCCTCGGCCCGGGGTGGCCGGGCATCCTGCTGCACGAGGCGATCGGCCACGGACTGGAAGGCGACTTCAACCGCAAGGGCTCCAGCGCGTTCTCGGGTCGCGTCGGCCAGCGGGTGGCGGCGCCCGGCGTCACCGTGCTGGACGACGGCACGCTGTCGGACCGCCGCGGCTCGCTCAACGTCGACGACGAGGGCAACGTCAGCCAGCGCACGGTGCTGATCGAGGACGGCATCCTGCGCGGCTACATCCAGGACTCGCTCAATGCCCGCCTGATGGGCGTGGCCCCGACCGGCAATGGCCGCCGCGAGAGCTATGCGCACGTGCCGATGCCGCGCATGACCAATACCTACATGCTCGGCGGGGACAGGGCGCCCGAAGAGATCGTCGCCAGCATCAAGAAAGGCCTGTACGCCACCAACTTCGGCGGCGGCCAGGTCGACATCACCTCGGGCAAGTTCGTGTTCTCCGCCAGCGAGGCATTCTGGGTCGAGGACGGCAGGATCCAGTATCCGGTCAAGGGCGCCACCATCGTCGGCAACGGGCCCGATGCGCTGACCCGCGTCACCATGATCGGCAACGACATGTCGCTCGACAGCGGGGTGGGCACCTGCGGCAAGGAAGGCCAGAGCGTGCCGGTCGGCGTCGGCCAGCCGACGCTGCGCATCGACGGGCTCACCGTCGGCGGGACCGCCTGACGCGAGGCCGGAGGGCAGCGGTTCCATGACCCGGTCCCGCCCGCGCATGGATTCGGGCACCAACCTGCCCACCATCCGTTCGTTCGGCGAGCTGAACCAGTTCCTGGGCGGCAACCGCGAGGACGCCGAGAGCCAGGCGATTTCCGACGGCATGCGCCAGCTGGCGGAACGGGTCGAGGGGATCGTCGCGACGCTGCGCACGACGCAGCAGCGCACGATCGTCGCGCCGTTGCTGGTGGACCTGCTCACCGTGCTGCGCGGGCACCGCAACCAGGTCGTCCATCTTGGCATGCCCTGGCGCGGCCTGTACGAGTACGGCGGCTACCTGCAGGCGCTCACGAACTGCCGCGTGCTGGTCGGGCAATGGCTGCTGGAGGGCGGCCCGCGCAGCGCGAGCCTGGTGCTCACCCCGGAGGACTTCGAACTCGTCGCCTGGCGCACCCTGGCCGAAGGGATGCTGCTGATCGACATGTACGAGCAGTGGGTGGCCGGCGAAATAGAGGCCGAGTCGGGCCTGGCCGACCTGCCCGACCCCCAGGTGGAACGTGCCATCCGCTGGTGGCACAAGCTGCGCCTGTGAGCCGGCCAGGGGCTGGCCCACGGATGTGATACATTGCCAGCCATGAGTGCGATCCGCGCGTATTTTTTTGCCTACTTTTGGTTCTCCAGCCCACCGGCGGCCGAGAGTCCTGAGCGCACCTGAACCACGCGAAACGAACTCCCCAAGAACCGCCGGCAACCCCGGCGGTTTTTTTTTGCCCCGTGCCACATCCGAGAGGAGCCCCTGTGAACGTTCCAGCCACCACCGCCAGCGACGCCTGGTATGCGCGTGCCGTCGACAAGACCAGCCAGACCGACGACCAACGCATCAAGGACATCACCGTGCTGCCGCCCCCGGAACACCTGATCCGCTTTTTCCCGATCCGCGGCACGCCCGCCGAGGCTCTGATCACCCATACCCGCCGTGCCATCCACAACATCATGGCGGGCAAGGACGACCGGCTGCTGGTCGTGATCGGGCCCTGCTCGATCCACGATCCGGCCGCGGCGCTCGATTACGCGAAGCGGCTGAAGGAGGCGCGCGACCGCTTCAGCGGGACGCTGGAGATCGTGATGCGGGTCTATTTCGAGAAGCCCCGCACCACCGTCGGCTGGAAGGGCCTGATCAACGATCCCTACCTCGACGAGAGCTACCGCATCGACGAGGGCCTGCGCATCGCGCGCCAGTTGCTGATCGAGATCAACCGCCTGGGGCTGCCGGCCGGCAGCGAGTTCCTGGACGTGATCTCGCCGCAGTACATCGGCGACCTGATCTCCTGGGGCGCCATCGGCGCGCGCACCACCGAAAGCCAGGTGCACCGCGAACTGGCGTCCGGCCTGTCGGCGCCGATCGGCTTCAAGAACGGCACCGACGGCAACATCCGCATCGCGACCGACGCGATCCAGGCGGCCGCCCGTGGCCACCACTTCCTGTCGGTGCACAAGAACGGCCAGGTCGCCATCGTCCAGACCAACGGCAACCGTGACTGCCACGTCATCCTGCGCGGGGGCAAGGCGCCGAACTACGACGAGGCGAGCGTCGCGGCGGCCTGCCGGGAGCTCGAGGCGGCGAAGCTCGCGCCGACGCTGATGGTCGACTGCAGCCATGCCAACAGCAGCAAGCAGCACGCCCGCCAGGTCGAAGTCGCGCGCGACATCGCCGCACAGGTGGCCAAGGGTTCGCACAAAGTCTTCGGCCTCATGGTGGAAAGCCACCTGCAGGCCGGCGCCCAGAAATTCACGCCGGGCAAGGACGATCCGCACCGGCTGGAGTACGGCCAGAGCATCACGGATGCCTGCCTCGGCTGGCCCGATTCGGTGCAGGTGCTGGAGATCCTGTCCGAGGCGGTGAAGGCCAGGCGCGCCCGCTGATCCCCGTGGCCGCGCGCCCGGGGGGGAACCCGCGGCAGGCTAGGAAATCCGGCAGAACTGCTTCAGAATGTCGCCCGAACAGTTCAGTCGCCGGAACTCCGACGTGCCTGGCGCCTGGGCGAGACCAAGAAAGGCGGACGGTTCATGGCAGTGCAAAAGCCGCGCGGGCTGCAGAAGGAGCAGCCCGTCCTGTGGCTCGGCATGGTCGGCTTTGCCCCGGCCCAGCGCAAGTCGATCGAAGCGGCGGTCGCCCGCGCCGCGGGTTCGGCGCAATGGCGTGTCTGCCCGTTCGGTGATGCCGATGGCTGGTGGGTCAACGGCGCCAAGTGCAGCATCACCGAAGGAGGCCGGCTGAAGGTCGCGCCCGGCCTGCCCACCGAACACACGCTGCGCCTGGAACTGCCGGAAGTCGACCGGCCGCTGGCCTTTGCCGAGCCCGTCGCGCCGGCCAACCTCGAGGCGCTGTGCGTCTTCGACCCGGGTGCGGAAGCCGCCATCCACGCCACGCTGGGCCGTTTCGAGAAATGGCTGCAGCCGGTTCGCGTGCGGTTCGCCCTCGGCGCGATGCTGCTGGCTCGCGATACCGAGGACCGGCGCGGCACCTACCACCTGAGCCACCGCAGCACCTTGCTGGCAGTGGTGGACTTCCAGCAGGGCATGGCCGCGATCGCGCCGAAGGCGCAGCCGCCGGACCTGTGGGAGGCGACGTGGGAGAAGCGGCCGTCGGCCGCCGGGCTGCCGCCGCAGGGCTTCAAGAGCAGCACGATCACCGAGCTGGCGTGGACCTACGTGCGCCGCACCGACCGCGACATGCTGCCGCCGCGGTACCGCACCGAGAAGATCTACTACCGGCACGTGCCGCGCGTGCCGATGCGCCAGCTGCGCGACTCGCAGCTGATGCTGCTGCGCGAACTCTCGGCGCAGCCGGGCACCTTGCAGTCGCTCTTCCAGCGCACGGCCGTGCCGTTGCCGCAGCTGGCGCACGACCTGGCGTGCCTCTATTACGCGGGGTCGGTCACCACCAGCCCCGAGACCATCGAGCCGGGCAACGACGGGAACTCGATGGGCCTGTGGCCCGAGAGTGTCGCGAGCACCGGCGGCGGCGACCGCTCGCGCCAGGACCTGACGGCGCCCGCGATCCTGGAGCGCCGTCCGCGCCCGACGCCATCCACCGACGGTTAGGAGAGCGCCCGCTCGGCGCCGTGCGCGCGGGCCGTGCCCAGCGCATCCAGCAGCTTCGCGTGGATGCCGCCGAAGGAGCCGTTGCTCATGCAGACGACGTGATCGCCGGGGCGCGCCGCCGCGGCGACCCGCCGCACCAGTTCGTCGATGGAGCCGGCCACCTCGGCGCGCGCACCCATCGGCCTGAGCGCTTCGCCCGCGTCCCAGCCGAGTCCCTGGCCATGGCAGAAGGCCAGGTCCGACGGCTCGAGGCTCCACGGTAGTTGCGCCTTCATGCTGCCCAGCTTCATGGTGTTGCTGCGCGGCTCGAAGACGGCGAGGATCCGCCCGCCGTCCGCGGCGACCCGCCGGCGCAGGCCATCGAGCGTCGTGCGGATCGCCGTGGGGTGGTGGGCGAAGTCGTCGTAGACGGCGACGCCGGCGACGGTGCCGCGCAGTTCCATGCGGCGCTTGACGTTGCGGAACTCGGCCAGCGCGGCGGCGGCGGCTTCGGGCTCGACGCCCACGTGTTGGGCCGCCGCGATCGCCGCCAGCGCATTGAGCTGGTTGTGGATGCCGGAGAGCTCCCATTGCACGCGTCCGCGCTGCCTGCCGCGTTCCAGCACGTCGAAGGCGTGCGGCTCGCCCTGCGCCGTGAAGTCGCTGATGGCGGCGCCGAAGCTGCGGACCTCGCTCCAGCAACCCTGGTGCAGCACGCGCGCGAGGCTCTCTTCCAGGCCGTTGACGACCACGCGCCCGCTGGCCGGCACGGTGCGCACCAGGTGATGGAACTGGCGCTCGATCGCCGCGAGGTCGTCGAAGATGTCGGCGTGGTCGAACTCCAGGTTGTTCAGGACCGCCGTGCGCGGGCGGTAATGGACGAACTTGCTGCGCTTGTCGAAGAACGCGGTGTCGTATTCGTCGGCTTCGATCACGAACAGCGGCCGCTGCGAGCCAGCCGCCGCGCCGAAGCGCGCCGAAATGCCGAAGTTCGCCGGCACGCCGCCGACGAGGAAGCCCGGTTGCCGGCCGGCGTGCTCGAGGATCCATGCCAGCATCGAGGTGGTCGTCGTCTTGCCATGGGTGCCGGCGACGGCCAGCACGTGGCGCCCCGGCAGCAGGTGCTCGGACAGCCACTGCGGGCCGCTGGTGTAAGGCAGGCCCGCGTCCAGGATCGCCTCCATCAGCGGGTAGCGCGGCGAACCGTCACCCTGGCGCGCGCGCGAGACCACGTTGCCGACGACCCAGACGTCGGGCTTGAGGGCGAGCTGGTCGGCTCCGAAGCCTTCGATGAGAGCTATGTCGAGCGCGCGCAACTGGTCGCTCATTGGCGGATAGACCCCGGCGTCGCAGCCGGTCACGCGGTGGCCTGCCTCGCGCGCCAGCGCGGCCAGTCCTCCCATGAAGGTGCCGCAGATGCCCAGAATGTGGATGTGCATGCCCCGATTATCGAGGGAGGCGAAGATGCCAGGGCTACCGCGGAAACCGCTCCCGCAGCTTCACTTTCCAGAACTTGCCCGTCGACGTGCGCGGCACGGCGTCGATGAACTCGTAGCGATCCGGCAACTGCCATCTCGCGAAGCCGTGCTCCAGCAGGTGAGCGTTCAACTGTTCGAGCTCCGCCGACTGGCCAGGCTTCACGACCACGCAGGCGAGCGGCCGCTCGCCCCACTTTTCATGGGGGATCGCGATCACCGCGGCCTCGGCCACCGCCGGGTGGGCCATGATGGCGTTCTCCAGGTCCACCGAGCTGATCCACTCGCCGCCGGACTTGATCAGGTCCTTGGTACGGTCGGAGATCTTCACGAAGCCCAGCGCGTCGACCGACGCGACGTCGCCGGTGCGCAGCCAGCCGTCGTCCGTGAACTTCTCCGGGTCCGCCGGCACGTTGTGATAGCTGCCGGTGATGAACGGCCCGCGCACGTGGATCTCGCCGACGCTGGTGCCGTCCCAGGGCTGGTCGGCGCCGTCGCCGCCGCGCACCCGCAGGTCCACCAGCGGCACCGGCACCCCCGCCATCGCGGCGCGCCTGAAGCGCTCGTCCGCATCCGCATCGCGCAGTTCGGCGCGCGGATACGAGATCGTGCAGACCGGCGAGGTCTCCGTCATGCCCCAGCCCTGCAGGATCCAGATGCCGTGGCGGTCGAAGGCGCGGATCAGCGACTCGGGGACGGCGGCGCCCCCGACCAGCGAGCGCATGCCGCGCGGCAGCTTCCAGCGGCCGTGGTTCGGCGCGCCCGGTGTCTGCGCGGCCTCGAACGTGTGGATCAGCCCCATCCAGATGGTGGGCACGCCCAGGGAAAGCGTCGGCGGCTCCTGCTGGACCAGGTCCAGCAGATCCTCGGGGTGCAGGTGTGGTCCCGGAAAGACCAGCTTGACCCCCATCATGACGGCGCCGTAAGGCATGCCCCAGCTGTTGGCGTGGAACATCGGCGTGACCGGCAGCACCACGTCGGTGCCGCGCAGGCCCCAGAAATCGCCCAGGCTGGCGACCAGCGTGTGCAGCACCGTGGAGCGGTGTGAATAGACGACGCCCTTGGGCCGGCCGGTGGTGCCGGACGTGTAGCACATGGCCACCGGGTCGTCCTCCTGGTGTGCCACGTACTCGAACGAATCGGGATCCGCGGCGGCCAGCAGCGCCTCGTAGTCTGCGTGTTCCGCGGGTACCGGCGCTCCGGAAAACGGGAAGACGACGACGCGCTCGAACCGGTGCAGGTGCGCGAACTGGCGGTACAGCGGCAGCAGGACATCGTCGACGACCAGGAACCGGTCCTGTGCATCCGCCGCGATCCAGCCGAGCTCCTGCGGCGCCAGCCGCAGGTTGAGCGTGTGCATGACGCCGCCCGCGGCCGGGATGCCGAAGTAGCACTCGAGGTGGGCATGGTGGTTCCAGCACAGCGTGGCGACCCGGTCGCCCTTGCGCAGCCCGAGCCCGCGCAGCGCGGCGGCCAGCGCGCGCGTGCGCCGGTAATACTCGCCGTACCCGTGCCGCCGCAGGCTCTTGTCCGGCAGGCGCGAGACGATCTCGTTGCCGGCAAAGAGCCGTCCCGCCCGCTCCAGCAGGTGATTGAGCGAGAGCGGCGTGTGCATCATCGTGCCTTGCATCGGGTCTCCTGGAGTGGGCAAGGCGACTCTACGGACCTGGCCCGCGCCAATCAATGCAGAATGCCCCCATATGGACAGCCTGAAGTCGGAGATCGCCGCCACGGCGGCGCGGATGGTGGTGGAGGAAGGCCTGGAGTACGGCCCGGCGAAGCGGCGCGCGGTCAAGCAGCTCGGCGTGAGCGCGCGCGCGCCCCTGCCGGACAACGACACGGTGGAAGAAGCGGTGCAGGAATACATCGAGCTGTTCTGCGCCGATACCCAGCCGGGCGAGCTGGCGGCCCTGCGCCGGCTGGCCCTCACCTGGATGGAGCGGCTCGAGCAGTTCCGTCCACACCTGGGCGGCGCGGTCTGGCACGGCACCGCGACCCGGCTGTCGGACATCTACCTGCAGCTGTTCTGCGACGACCCCAAGTCGGCCGAGATTGCCCTGATCGAGCACAACGTGGATTACGAGGCGCGCACGGTCACCGGCTTTCATGGGGAGCCGGTGGAGGCGCTCAGCCTGTCGAGCCGGTGCCCCGAGCTCGGCGAGACGGTCGGGGTGCACCTGATGATTCATGACCACGACGACCTGCGCGGCGCCTTGCGGCCCGATGCCAAGGGGCGCAGCCCGCGCGGCGACCTGGCCGCGGTCCGGGCCCTGGTCGGGCGGGCGTCGTGAGCGCGCACGAGGCCGAAGCCGCCACAGGCCGGCGCCGCCACCTCCTGTTCGCGGCCGTCGCGGCCGGTGCGGCCCTTGCCGGCGCCGGTGTCGCTTGGCGCAAGTGGCGCCCGCAGCCGGTCGCCGGGGATGCGGCGGCCGCGATCTGGCCGCTCACGTTCGCGTCGCCGGCCGGCGCGCCCCTGGACATGGGCAGTTTCCGGGGCAAACCACTGCTGCTCAATTTCTGGGCGACATGGTGTCCGCCTTGCGTCGAGGAGATGCCGCTTCTCGACCAGTTCTACCGGGAAAATGCGGCAAACGGGTGGCAAGTCGTCGGTTTGGCAATCGACCAGGCGGAGCCAGTGCGACAGTTCCTGGCCCGGCTGCCGGTGAGTTTTCCGATCGGCCTCGCGGCACAAGGCGGCCAGGAACTCAGTCGCGCGCTGGGCAACCTGGCTGGCGGACTGCCGTTCACGGTCGTCGTCGGCGCAACCGGCGACCTGCTGCAGCGTAGAATGGGCCGGGTCACCGCCGCCGACCTGGCGCAGTGGCGTACCTTGCGGTAGGGGTCTCCGACCTTGCGCCACAGGCGCGGGAAGCGGCGGAGGGGCCGCTTCAGATTCCTCCAGATAAAAGAAATTGGGCGAAAAAGCCAAAAATACCTGTGAATTACTGTAAATTCGCTGGATTTCGTCCGCGCACAGGAGGGCAACAATGGACTTGCGCAAACTCAAGACCCTGATCGACCTGGTCTCGGAATCGAACGTCTCGGAACTTGAAATCACCGAGGCCGAGGGCAAGGTCCGCATCGTGAAGGGCGGCCCCGCGAACTACCACCCGGTCGCGCCGCAGCCGCTGCCCGCCGCCCAGCCGGCTCCGGCCGCGGCACTGCCTGCCGCCGCGGCGGCGGCGGCGCCGGTGGCCGCCACGCCCGCCGGCCATACCGTGAAGTCGCCGATGGTGGGGACCTTCTACCGCGCGGCCTCGCCGGGCGCGAAGGCATTCGTGGAAATCGGCAGCCAGGTCAAGGAAGGCGACACCGTCTGCATCATCGAGGCCATGAAGATCCTGAACGAGATCGAGGCCGACAAGAGCGGCACTGTGACGCAGATCCTCTGCGAGAACGGGCAGGCAGTGGAGTACGGACAGCCCCTGTTCACCATCGAATGAGGCGGCGCCGGGGCACATGTTCAAGAAGATACTGATTGCGAACCGCGGCGTTCGCGCCGCAGGCGCGGGGGTGCGGTCATATGCGCTGGCCGCATGTGAGCGCACACCAGATTGCCCGGCGGGCGCAGGCCGCGAGGGCGATCGAGCCGCGTGACACCATGTTCAAGAAGATACTGATTGCCAACCGCGGCGTTCGCGCCGCAGGCGCGGGGGTGCGGTCATATGCGCTGGCCGCATGTGAGCGCACACCAGATTGCCCGGCGGGCGCAGGCCGCGAGGGCGATCGAGCCGCGTGACACCATGTTCAAGAAGATACTGATTGCCAACCGCGGCGTTCGCGCCGCAGGCGCGGGGGTGCGGTCATATGCGCTGGCCGCATGTGAGCGCACACCAGATTGCCCGGCGGGCGCAGGCCGCGAGGGCGATCGAGCCGCGTGACACCATGTTCAAGAAGATACTGATTGCCAACCGCGGCGAGATCGCCCTGAGGATCCAGCGGGCCTGCCGCGAACTCGGGGTGAAGGCCGTGATGGTCTATTCCGAGGCCGATCGCGAGGCCAAGTACGTCAAGCTGGCCGAAGAGGCGGTGTGCATCGGCCCGGCGCCGTCGGCCCAGAGCTATCTCAACATGCCGGCGATCATTTCCGCGGCGGAGGTGACCGATTCGGAGGCGATCCATCCGGGGTACGGCTTCCTGTCGGAGAACGCCGACTTCGCTGAGCGGGTGGAAAAGAGCGGGTTCCAGTTCATCGGCCCGACGCCGGAATCGATCCGGATCATGGGCGACAAGGTCGCCGCGAAGCAGGCCATGATCAAGGCGGGCGTGCCGTGCGTGCCGGGCTCCGACGGCGAACTGCCCGACGACCCGGTGGCGATCCGCCGGCTGGCCAGGAACGTGGGCTATCCGGTGATCATCAAGGCTGCGGGCGGCGGCGGCGGGCGCGGGATGCGCGTCGTGCACACCGAGGCGGCGCTGATCAACGCAGTGCAGATGACGAAGGCCGAGGCGGGCGCCGCCTTCGGCAATCCGGCGGTGTACCTGGAGAAGTTCCTGCAGAACCCGCGGCACATCGAGATCCAGATCCTCGCCGACAAGCACAAGAACGGCGTGTACCTGGGCGAGCGCGACTGCTCCATGCAGCGGCGCCACCAGAAGATCATGGAGGAGGCGCCCGCGCCGGGCATCCCCCGCAAGCTGATCGACAAGATCGGCGAGCGCTGCGTCGCCGCCTGCAAGCGCATCGGCTACCGCGGCGCCGGCACGTTCGAGTTCCTGTACGAGAACGGCGAGTTCTACTTCATCGAGATGAACACCCGGGTGCAGGTGGAGCATCCGGTGACCGAGATGATCACCGGCGTCGACATCGTCAAGACGCAGATCATGGTGGCGGCTGGCGAGAAACTGCCGTTCGCCCAGCGCGACATCCAGCTGCGCGGGCACGCCATCGAGTGCCGCGTGAACGCGGAGGACCCGTACAACTTCATGCCGTCACCGGGGCGCATCACGATGTGGCACGCGCCGGGCGGCCCGGGCGTGCGGGTGGACTCGCACGTCTACACCAACTACTTCGTGCCGCCGAACTACGACTCGATGATCGGCAAGATCATCGTGCACGGCGATACCCGCGAGCAGGCGCTCGCGCGCATGCGCACCGCGCTGCTCGAGACGGTGGTCGAAGGCATCAACACCAACATTCCGCTGCACCGCGACCTGACCGTGGACGCCAAGTTCCTGCAAGGCGGCACCAACATCCACTACCTCGAGGAGTGGCTCGCGCACCACAAGCGATGAGCGGCCGGCCGAGAGGACGAGTGCCATGTTCGAACTGCAATTGCTGTGCCCCGAAGACCGGGTGGAGGCGCTCGGCGACGCGCTGGAGGCGCTGGATGCGTTGAGCGTCTCCGTCGAGGACGCGGATGCGCAGACGGATGCCGAGCAGGCGCTGTTCGGCGAGCCCGGGTTGCCGCCGCCGAAGGCCGGGTGGCAGCGCTCGCGGGTGCTGGCGCTGTTTCCCACGCGGGATGCGGCCGACGACGCGGTGCGGCTGCTGCAGCCGCAGGACTTCTTCGCCGGTTGCGCCGTCCTCGGCATCGCCGCCGTCGCCGAGCAGGACTGGGTGCGCCTCACGCAGTCGCAGTTCGCGCCCGTGTCCATCACCGATGATTTCTGGATCGTGCCGACCTGGCATGAACCGCCGGCGCAGGCGCGCCAGGTGATCCGGCTCGACCCCGGCCTCGCCTTCGGCACCGGCACGCATCCCACGACGCGCATGTGCCTGCGCTGGATCGCCACGCACCCGATCGCCGGCCAGCGCGTGCTCGACTACGGCTGCGGCTCCGGCATCCTGGCGATCGCCGCCGCGCTGTACGGCGCGACCGCGGTCGATGCCGTGGACATCGATCCCGCCGCCGTGACGGCAGCGCAGGCGAACGCGGCGGCGAACGGGGTGCAGATCGCCGCCGGCCTGCCGGAACTGGCCGCCGGCCGCTACGGCACGGTGTTGGCCAACATCCTCGCCACGCCGCTCAAGATGCTGGCGCCGCTCCTGTGCGCGCACGTCGCGCCGCAGGGCTCGCTGGTCCTGGCCGGGATCCTCGAGCGGCAGGCCGCCGAATTGACGCAGGCCTACGCACCGTACGCCGTGCTCGAAGTGTCCGACCGCGAAGACGGCTGGGTGCTCATGACCGCGCGCGGCTGATCCCCCGTCGCCGCCCGGGCTGGCGCGGCCGCCGCGGCTGGACCGTAGAATGGCCCGCTGATGCCCGCCCTGATCACGCGCTGCCCCGCCTGCGCCACGATGTTCAAAGTGGTGCCCGACCAGCTCCGGGTGTCCGAAGGCTGGGTGCGCTGCGGCCATTGCAGCGAGGTGTTCGACGCCAGCGTCCACCTGCAGCCGGCAGCCGCCGTGGCCCAGGCGCAGGAGCACGAAGTGCAGTCCGGTGGCGCGCAGCCGCCGCCGGCCGGGCCCGAAGCGGATCCGTTCGACGCCGGCGCCGGAGAGGCCGCAAGCGCGCATGACCAGATCGCCGCCGAAGAGGCGCCGCCGCTCGCGGCACCGGACTCGGAACCCGCTTCCGACCTGTCGCCGGACTCGGTCGTTTCGTCGCCGCTGACCGAGATCGACGAAGAACTGCCGGACGAGGAGCCCGATTCGCTGCGGCTGCGGGCCGAACGGCAGGCGCTGCAGGAAGACCCGCTGGACCGGCCGTTCTCGCTGCGCCGCGAGGACCTGAGCGCCCCTGCCGAACTGACCGCCAGCGAACCGCCGGCCGGCGCCGCGCCGCTGGAGGAGCTCACGTTCGTGCGCCAGGCGCGGCGCGAGGCGCGCTGGCAGCGCCCCGCGGTTCGGGGACTGCTGTCGCTGCTGGCGCTGGCCCTCGTGGGGCTGCTTGGCCTGCAGGTCGCCGTGCAGGAGCGCGACCGCCTGGCAGCCGCCGAGCCGGCGCTGCGGCCGTGGCTGGACCGCGTGTGCGATCCGCTCGACTGCCGTATCGCGCCGCCGCGCCGTATCGAGGCGATCGCCATCGACGGCTCGACTTTCAACCGTTTGCGGCCCGACGCCTACCGGCTCGAGGTGACGCTGAAGAACCAGTCCGCCGGCCAGGTCGCGCTGCCGGCGGTCGAACTCACCCTCACCGACAGCGAAGAGCAACCCGTGGTGCGGCGCGTTCTGATGCCGGGCGAACTCGGTGCGGCACGGCTCGCCCTGGCCGCGCGCGCGGAGTGGTCGGGCACCGCGGCGTTCGCGCTGCAGGACGCCTCGCTCGCCAGTCGAGTCGCCGGCTATCGCGTGCTGGCTTTCTATCCCTGACCTCACCGGAACATCCAATGGCAGCAGTGATCTGTGGCTCCCTCGCGTTCGACACCATCATGACTTTCGAGGGCCGCTTCGCCGAGCAGATCCTGCCCGAGCAGTTGCACATCCTGAACGTCTCGTTCCTGGTCCCGGCGCTGCGGCGCGACTTCGGCGGCTGCGCGGGCAACATCGCATACGGCCTCAAGCTCCTCGGCGGGGACCCGCTGCCGATGGCGACGGTGGGCAGCGACGGCTACGGCTACATCGCGCGAATGCAGTCGCTGGGCATCAGCACGGAGTACGTGCGCGAGGTCGACGAGACCTACACCGCGCAGGCGATGATCATGACCGACCGCGACAACAACCAGATCACCGCGTTCCACCCCGGCGCGATGATGCATGCACACGTCACCAGGATCGACGCCCGGCCCGACGTCAAGCTTGGGATCATTTCGCCCGACGGCCGCGAAGCGATGGTGGTGCATGCCGCGCAGTTCGCCGCCGCGAACATCCCGTTCGTGTTCGATCCGGGCCAGGGCCTGCCGATGTTCGACGGCCGCGAACTGGCGGCCTTCATCGACCAGGCCACGTGGGTCACGGTGAACGACTACGAGGGCAAGATGCTGTGCGAGCGCACCGGCTGGAGCCCGGCGCAGATCTCGCAGCGGGTCGAGGGGCTGGTGGTCACGCTGGGCCACGACGGCTGCGAAGTCTGGATCCGCGGCGAGAAGACCGTGGTGCCCGCGGTCAAGGCGCACGAAGTCGTCGATCCGACCGGTTGCGGCGACGCCTGGCGCAGCGCGCTGCTGTACGGGCTGGAACAGGGCTGGCCGCTGGAGCGCTGCGCGGTCCTGGGCAACCGGGTCGGCGCCATCAAGATCGCCAGCCGCGGCCCGCAGAACTACACGCTGGACGGGCTGGGTCCGGCGGCAGTGGCGCGCCAGTAGCGCGCTAGCCGCGCGCCAGGGTGGCCCCGCCGTCGACCACGATGGTCTGGCCGACGACGTAGTCGCCGGCGCGCGACGCCAGGTAGATGGCCGCGCCGGCCATGTCCTCGTCGGTGCCGATCCGGCCGGCCGGAATGCGCCGCGCCACCTGGTCGCCGTGGTCTCTGGCGGCCCGGTTCATGTCGGAGGCGAACGCCCCCGGCGCGATGCCGCTCACCACGATGTTGTCCTGCACCAGCCGCAGCGACATGCGGCGCGTGAGATGGATCAGGCCGGCCTTGCTCGCGGCGTAGGAATAGGTTTCCAGCGGGTTGACCGAGACGCCGTCGATCGAGGCGATGTTGATCACCTTCGCCGGCCTGGTCGCCGCCCCCTTGCGCAGGGCTTCGTGCAGCGCCTGGGTGAGGAAGAAGGGCGACTTCAGGTTGAGGTCCACGACCTTGTCCCAGCCCTTTTCCGGGAACGTGTCGAAGGTCTCGCCCCAGGCCGCGCCCGCGTTGTTGACGAGGATGTCCAGGTGTCCGCTGCGCTGCGCGAATCCGGACGCCAGTGCACGGGCGCCTTCGACCGTGGATACGTCCGCCGGCAGCGAAAAGCAGGGACCCAGCGCCGAAAGTTCCCGGGCGGTTGCGTCGCACGCGTCGGCCTTGCGCGAGGAGATGTAGACGGTGGCGCCCTGGGCGAGGAAACCGGAGGCGATCATGCGTCCGATGCCGCGCGATCCGCCGGTGACCAGGGCCACGCGCCCTTCGAGGGAGAACAGGCTGCCCATCGACTCAGGCGGCGCGGCCGCTCTTGCGGCGGCGCTCCAGGAAGGCCTGCACCTCGCCGACGATGCCCTTGCGGAAGGCCAGCACGCAGACCACGAAGATGACGCCGATGATCACGTTGACCCAGGCCCCGACCTTGTCGGCCAGGTTGTCCTGCAGGGCGATCACGATGCCGGCGCCGAGCACCGGCCCGAAGAAGGTGCCGACGCCGCCCAGCAGGCTCATCAGGATCACCTCGCCGGACATGGCCCAGTGGACGTCGGTCAGCGAGGCAAAACCCATGACGACCGTCTTCAGCGAGCCGGCCAGCCCCGACAGGGTGGCCGAAAGGATGAAGGCCAGCAGCTTGTACCGGTCCACCTGGTAGCCCAGCGAGGTGGCCCGCGGCTCGTTCTCGCGGATCATCTTGAGCACCTGGCCGAACGGCGAGGTGACGATGCGAAGGATGGCGAGGAAGCAGGCGACGAAGATCGCCAGCACCACGTAGTACATGGTCGTGTCCGACTGCAGCGAAAGCAGGCCGAACAGGTTCCCCCGCGGGACCCCCTGCAGGCCGTCCTCGCCGCCGGTGAACGGTGCCTGCAGGCAGACGAAGAAGATCATCTGCGACAGCGCCAGCGTGACCATCGCGAAGTAGATGCCCTGGCGCCGGATGGCGACCAGGCCGAAGACGGAGCCGAGCAGGGCGCCCGTGGCGGCGCCCGCCAGCAGCCCGAGCTCCGGCGTCCATCCCAGCGCCTTGATCACCCAGCCCGCCACGTAGGCCGCGAACCCGAAGAAGGCGGCGTGACCGAAGGAGAGCAGCCCGGTGAAACCGAGCAACAGGTTGAAGGCGCAGGCGAACAGCGCGAAGCACAGCAGCTTCATCACGAACACCGGGTACAGCCCGATCATCGGAGCGACGATCGCCAGCGCGAGCAGTGCGAGGTAGGTGAAGCGTGTGGCTCGGCTCATCGATGTGGTGGCAGCGGGGACGGCGGGGGAGGGACCGGGGGCGGCGTCGAGGGCCGCGGGCTGGACCGACATGTCAGGCCTCCTTCCCGAACAGGCCGGCTGGCCGGATCATGAGCACGATCGCCATGATGACGAAGACCACGACGTTGGATGCCTCGGGGTAGAAGACCCGGGTGAAGCCTTCGATGATCCCGAGCGCGAGGCCGGTGACAATCGAGCCCAGGATGGAGCCCATGCCGCCGATCACGACGACCGCGAAGACCACGATGATGAGGTTGGAGCCCATGAGCGGCGTCACCTGGATCACCGGCGCGGCCAGCACGCCGGCCAGCGCCGCGAGCGCCGCGCCGGCGCCGTAGGTCAGCATGACCATCATCGGCACGTTGACGCCGAAGGCCTGCACCAGCTTGGCGTTCTCGGTGCCGGCCCGCAGGTAGGCGCCAAGGCGTGTGCGCTCGATCAGGAACCAGGTGCCCAGGCAGACGGCGATCGATGCCAGCACCACCCATGCGCGGTAGTTCGGCAGCACCATGAAGCCGAGGTTGGTCGCGCCGGCGAGCGCGTCAGGTACCGGGTAGGACTGGCCGGACACGCCGTACTGGTCGCGGAAGATGCCTTCCAGGATCAGCGCGATGCCGAAGGTGAGCAGAAGGCCGTAGAGCGGATCGAGCCCGTACAGCCGTTTGAGGAAGGCCCGTTCGATCACGACGCCAAGGGCGCCGACGATGAGCGGCGCCAGCAGCAGCGCCCACCAGTAGTTGACGCCCCACTTCTCCAGCATGATCCAGGCCGCGAACGCGCCCACCATGTACAGGGCGCCGTGCGCGAAGTTCACGATGTCGAGGAGGCCGAAGATGACGGCGAGGCCGAGGCTGAGCATGGCGTAGAACGCGCCATTGACCAGCCCGAGCATCAGCTGCCCGAGGAAGGCCTGGATGGGAATGCCGAAGATTTCAGTCATGGAACTCGAAGCGAAACCGGCCCCGGGGACGGGGCCGGCTCCTGATGGTTACTCGATCGTCACTTCCACAGCGCGCACTTGCTGTCGGCCTTGGTGGTCCAGGCTTCTTCGCCCTTGAACACCTGCGCCACGTTGTAGTAGTCCCACGGCTCGGTGGACTTGTCGGGCGACTTCACCTGCATCAGGTACATGTCGTGGATCACGCGGCCGTCGCCGCGGACCCAGCCGCCCTTCATGAAGACGTCGTTGAACTTGGCCTTCTTCATGTGGCCGAGCACCTTCTCGGCGTCGTCGCTGGCGACGGCCTTGACCGCGGCCAGGTACTGGGTGGCCGCCGAGTAGTCGCCGGCCTGCAGCGAGGAAGGCATGCGCTTCATCTTGTCGAAGAACTTGCGGGCCCAGGCACGGGTTTCCTGGTTCTGGTTCCAGTACCAGCTGTCCGTCATGTACATGCCCTGGGTGGTCTTCAGGCCCAGCGAGTGGATGTCGTTGATGAACACCAGCAGGCCGGCCAGCTTCATCGTCTTGGTGATGCCGAACTCGTTGGCTGCCTTGATCGTGTTGATGGTATCGCCGCCGGCGTTGGCCATGCCCAGGATCTGGGCCTTGCTGCTCTGCGCCTGCAGCAGGAAGGAGGAGAAGTCGCTGGCGTTGAGCGGGTGCCGCACCGAGCCCACGATCTGGCCGCCAGAGGCCTGCACGACCTTGGCGGTGTCGGTCTGCAGCTGGTGCCCGAACGCGTAGTCGGCCGTGAGGAAGTACCAGGTCTTGCCGCCCTGCTTGACCACCGCGTTGCCGGTGCCCTTGGCCAGGGCCGTGGTGTCGTAGGCCCAGTGCATGGTATACGGCGTGCACTGCTCGTTGGTCAGCGCCGACGAGGCGGCGCCCACGGCGATGAACGGCTTCTTCTTCTCGGCGGCGACCTTGGCCATGGCCAGGCTGGTGCCGGAGTTGGTGCCGCCGATCAGCACGTCCATGCCCTGGGTGTCGAACCATTCGCGGGCCTTGGTGGCGGCCACGTCGGGCTTGTTCTGGTGGTCGGCCGTGAGGATCTCGATCTTCTTGCCGTTGATCGCGCCGCCCATGTCGGCGATGGCCATCTTGATCGCCTCGACGCCGCCCTGGCCGTCGATGTCGGCGTAGACGCTGGACATGTCCGTGATGAAGCCGATGCGGATCACGTCGCCCGAGATCTGGGCTTGCGCCGGCAGCGCCGCCATCAGGCCGCCGCAGACGACGCCGCAGGCGGCAATGAGTTTCCTGATTTTCACGTGGGTCTCCTTGAGGTGAAACGGTTCAGACGCCCAGGTATTCCTGCAGCATCCCGGTGTTGGCGGACAGTTCATGGCGGGCGAATTCGCGCACCATCTTGCCGTGCTCCATGACGTAGAAGCGGTCCGCCAGCGGCGCCGCGAAGCGGAAGTTCTGCTCCACGAGCACGATCGTGTAGCCCTTGGCCTTGAGCGTGCGGATGGTTTCGGCCAGCTTCTGCACGATCACCGGCGCCAGGCCCTCCGAGATCTCGTCCAGCAGCAGCAGGCGCGCGCCGGTGCGCAGGATGCGGGCGACGGCGAGCATCTGCTGCTCGCCGCCGGACAGCCGGGTGCCCGGGCTCGTCGCGCGCTCCTTCAGGTTCGGGAACATGTCGTAGATCTCGGCCAGGCTCATGCCGCCGGCGCCCACCGGCGGCGGCAGCAGCAGGTTCTCCTCGGCGGAGAGGCTGGCGAAGATGCCGCGCTCCTCGGGGCAGTAGCCGACGCCGAGCCGCGCGATGCGGTGCGGCGGCAGCTTGACGGCCTCGTGGCCGCCGATGCGGATGGAGCCCTTGCGGGAGCCGGTCAGGCCCACGATGGCGCGCAGCGTCGTGGTGCGCCCGGCGCCGTTGCGGCCGAGGATGGAGACCACTTCGCCTTCGGCCACCGTCATGCTGACGCCGTGCAGCACGTGCGACTCGCCGTACCAGGCGTGCAGGTTGTCGATCTTGAGCAGTTCGGCGGCCATCAGTGCGCTCCCTGCAGTTCGTTCTCGGCGGAGCCCATGTAGGCCTCGATCACCTGCGGGTTCTTCGAGACTTCGTCGTACGGGCCGTCGGCGATGACGGCGCCGCGCTGCAGCACCGTGATGCGGTCGGCGATGGAGGAGACGACGTTCATGTTGTGTTCCACCATGAGGATCGTGCGCCCCTGGGACACTTTCTTGATCAGCTGGGTCACGCGGCTCACGTCCTCGTGGCCCATGCCCTGGGTCGGCTCGTCCAGCAGCATGAGCTCGGGCTCCAGCGCCATCGTCGTGGCCAGCTCGAGGGCGCGCTTGCGCCCGTACGGCAGATTCACGGTCATCTCGTCGGCAAAGTCCTGCAGGTCGACGGCGGCCAGCAGTTCGAGGGCGCGCTCGTGCAGGTGGTACAGCGAGCGCTCCGGCTTCCAGAAGTGGAACGAGGTGCCGAGGTTGCGCTGCAGGGCCGCGCGCACGTTCTCCAGCACCGTCATGTGGGGAAACACGGCCGAAATCTGGAACGACCGGACGATGCCCCGGCGCGCGGTCTGCGCCGGCTTCTCGTGGGTGATGTCGACGCCGCGGTAGGTGATCGTGCCGCGGGTAGGGGGCAGGAACTTGGTCAGGAGGTTGAAGTACGTCGTCTTGCCCGCGCCATTGGGGCCGATCAGCGCATGGATGTCGCCGCGGCGAACCTGCAGGTTCACGTTGTTGACGGCCACGAAGCCCTTGAACTCCTTGGTCAAGCCCGTGGTTTCGAGAATGATCTCACCCGACAAATCGCAGCTCCCGGTCATGCAGAAGACGGGCACGCGCCCGCAGGATGCGACATGCTAGGGAGGCGTGTTGCACTGCGGTAGGGGGTAAGACCCTAAGTAGTTTTGCGGGCCGCGGCCCTGGGGATGGAAGGGGCGCCGGCCGCGTCAGCGGCGCGTCAGCCTGGTGCGGCCGCGCCGTCCGCCGGGGCGGGGCACAGGGCCAGGCCGCGGGCCACGATGTCCGGCGGGAACGCGCACGCCTTGCGCGCCTGCGTGTCCATGTGCACGCCCAGCAAGGTCGTGATCGCGGCGACCTCGCCGGTTTCCTCGTTGGTCATCTCGTGCCGGAAGCGGATCTTGCGGCCCTCCACCTGCAGGATCGCGGACCGGATCGCGACGACGTCGCCGGCGTGCAGCTCGCGCCGGTACTCGATGTGCTGGTCGACGGCCGCCATGCCGCGATGGTTCGCGCGCAGGTACCCCGGCGTGATGCCGACGCGCAGGAACAGGTTCCACGTCGCTTCGTCGAACTTGCCGACGTACCACATGACGTTCATGTGCCCGACCTGGTCGCAATGCCAGGGGTACACCACGCCGCGGTAGGTGACCGCGGCCTCGTCCCGGCCGGCCGCCGTCACATGCTGCGGCGGTACTGCCCGCCGACCTCGAACAGGGCGGTGGTGATCTGGCCCAGCGAGCACACCCGCACGGCGTCCATCAGCACGGCGAACACGTTGCCGTTCTCGATCACGGCCCGCTGCAGCCGCTCGAGCATGGCCGGCGCCTGCCTCGCGTGGCGGGCGTGGAAGTCGTGCAGCCGCTGCAGCTGGCTGCGTTTTTCCTCTTCGGTGGAACGGGCCAGTTCCAGCTTCTCTGGAACGGCGTCGCCATGCGGGTTGCGGAAGGTGTTGACGCCGACGATCGGGTACTCGCCGGTGTGCTTCAGCATCTCGTAGTGCAGGCTTTCGTCCTGGATGCGCCCGCGCTGGTATCCCGTCTCCATCGCGCCGAGCACGCCGCCGCGCTCGGCGATGCGGTCGAATTCGGCGAGCACCGCCTCCTCGACGAGCTCGGTCAGCTCCTCGATGATGAAGCTGCCCTGGTTGGGGTTCTCGTTCTTCGCCAGGCCCCACTCGCGGTTGATGATCAGCTGGATCGCCATCGCGCGGCGCACGCTGTCCTCGGTCGGCGTGGTGATCGCCTCGTCGAAGGCGTTGGTGTGCAGCGAGTTGCAGTTGTCGTAGATCGCGATCAGCGCCTGCAGCGTGGTGCGGATGTCGTTGAACTGGATCTCCTGCGCGTGCAGGCTGCGCCCCGACGTCTGGATGTGGTACTTGAGCTTCTGGCTGCGCTCGTTGGCGCCGTACTTCTCCTTCATGGCGACCGCCCAGATGCGGCGCGCGACGCGGCCCATCACGGTGTACTCCGGGTCCATGCCGTTGGAGAAGAAGAACGACAGGTTGGGCGCGAAGTCGTCGACGTGCATGCCGCGCGCCAGGTACGCTTCCACGAGAGTGAAGCCGTTGGACAGGGTGAACGCGAGCTGGCTGATCGGGTTGGCGCCGGCTTCGGCGATGTGGTAGCCCGAGATCGACACCGAGTAGAAGTTGCGCACGTTGTGGTGCACGAAGTACTCGGCGATGTCGCCCATCACCTTGAGGCTGAACTCGGTGGAGAAGATGCAGGTGTTCTGGCCCTGGTCTTCCTTCAGGATGTCGGCCTGCACCGTGCCGCGCACGTTGGCCAGCACCCACTCGCGGATCTTGGCGGCTTCGGTATCGGTCGGCTCGCGGCCGTTGTCGGCCCTGAACTTCTCCAGGTTCTGGTCGATCGCCGTGTTCATGAACATCGCGAGGATGCTCGGGGCCGGACCGTTGATGGTCATCGAGACCGAGGTGCTCGGGCTGCACAGGTCGAAGCCCGAATACAGCACCTTCATGTCGTCCAGCGTCGCGATCGACACGCCGGAGTTGCCGACCTTGCCGTAGATGTCCGGCCGCAGGTCCGGATCGTTGCCGTACAGCGTGACCGAGTCGAAGGCGGTGGACAGCCGCTTGGCCGGCATCCCTTCGGACAGCAGCTTGAAGCGGCGGTTGGTGCGGAAGGCGTCGCCCTCGCCGGCGAACATCCGCGTGGGGTCCTCGTTCTCGCGCTTGAAGGCGAAGGTGCCGGCGGTATAGGGATAGCTGCCCGGCACGTTGTCCAGCATCAGCCACTTGAGGATCTCGCCGTGGTCCTCGTACTGCGGCAGCGCGACCTTGCGGATCGTCGTGCCGGAGAGCGACCTGGTCGTCAGCGCGGTGCGGATCTCCTTGTCGCGGATCTTCACCACGTACTCGTCGCCGGCGTAGGCCTCGCGCATCTGCGGCCACTGGGCCAGCAGCTTGCGGGCGTCGGCGTCGAGGCGCCCGTCGCGCTCGTCCGCCAGTCGCAGCACCGTGTTCTTCGCTCCGTCGCGCTGCGCGTCGTCCTCGTGCAGCATGCGCGCCGTCTCGCGCAGCTGCTGCAACTCGCGAGCCAGGCCCGCCTGCGCCCGCGCCCGCCGCTTGTAGCCGCGCACCGTGTCGCTGATTTCGGCCAGGTAGCGGCTGCGGGCGGCGGGCACGACCGGGGTCTGGTTGGTGCTGTGGCGCACGTCCACCCTGGGCAGCGTTCCCTCCTGCAGCGCCAGCCCGAGTTCCGCCAGCCGCGGCTTGAGCGCCTGGTACAGCGCGGTGACGCCGTCGTCGTTGAAGCGCGCCGCCATCGTGCCGAAGACCGGCATCTCCTCAGGCCGGCGGCCGAAGGCTTCGCGGTTGCGCTGCACCTGCTTGGCTACGTCGCGCAGGGCGTCCTGCGCGCCCTTGCGGTCGAACTTGTTGATGGCGACGAACTCGGCGAAGTCCAGCATGTCGATCTTCTCGAGCTGGCTGGCGGCGCCGAACTCGGGCGTCATCACGTAGATGGGGACGTCCACCAGCGGGACGATCGCCGCGTCGCCCTGCCCGATGCCCGACGTCTCCACCACGACCAGGTCGAAGCCGGCGGCCTTGCACGCGGCGACGACGTCGGGCAGCGCCGCGGAGATCTCGCTTCCGAAATCGCGGGTCGCGAGCGAGCGCATGAAGATCCGGTGACCTTCCCGCCACGGTCCGATCGCATTCATCCGGATGCGGTCGCCGAGCAGCGCGCCGCCGCTCTTGCGCCGCGAAGGATCGATCGAGATCAGCGCGACGCGCGTGCGGTCGCCCTGGTCGAGGCGCAGGCGGCGGATCAGTTCGTCGGTGAGCGACGACTTGCCCGCCCCGCCGGTGCCGGTGATGCCCACGACCGGCACGTGGCGCGCGGCCGCTTCGGCCTTCACGGCCTGCATCAGCTTCGCGTCGGCGCTGCCGTTCTCCAGCGCCGTGACCAGCTGGGCGAGGGCGCGCCAGTTCAGCTCGCCGTGGCCCTGGATCGCGGCGAGATCCTTCGGGGCATGCGGCGACAGGTCGCGGTCGCAGCGCATCACCATCTCGCCGATCATCCCCGCCAGTCCCATGCGCTGGCCGTCTTCCGGGCTGTAGATGCGCGTCACGCCGTATTCCTGCAGTTCGCGGATCTCGGCCGGGACGATGACGCCGCCGCCGCCGCCGAACACCTGGATGTGCGCGCCGCCGCGCTCCTTCAGCAGGTCCACCATGTACTTGAAGTACTCGATGTGGCCGCCCTGGTAGGAGCTGACGGCGATCCCCTGCACGTCCTCCTGGAGGGCGGCCGTCACGACCTCGTCGACGCTGCGGTTGTGCCCGAGATGGATCACCTCGGCGCCCATGCCCTGCAGGATGCGCCGCATGATGTTGATGGCGGCGTCGTGGCCGTCGAACAGGCTGGCCGCGGTGACGAAGCGCACCTTGTGGGTCGGTCGGTAGCTGGCGAGCGCCTTGTATTCGGCGGACAGGTCGGTCATTGGTGTCTCCGTGGCCAGCTGGACGGGGCCCGCGAGCTGACTTGACGTTTACGTAAACGTCAATCTTACCGGGTTTCGCCCAGAATGAAAAAGGGCGCCCGGCGCCCTTTTTCGCCCCGCCGGCGGACTATTTGTACAGCAATTCCGGCAGCCAGAGGCCGATCGCCGGGAACATGTACAGCAGGATCAGCGCGATGACCTGGATGCCCATGAACGGCAGCATTCCCAGGAAGATCTGGTTCAGGGTCACGTGCGGCGGCGAAACGCCTTTCAGGTAGAAGGCCGCCATCGCCACCGGCGGTGACAGGAACGCGGTCTGCAGGTTCAGGGCGACCAGCAGACCGAAGAACAGCGGGTCCACGCCGAACTTGGGCAGCAGGGGGATGAAGATCGGCATGAAGATCACGATGATCTCGGTCCACTCCAGCGGCCATCCCAGGATGAAGATGATGAACTGCGCCAGCAGCATGAACTGGAACGGCGTCAGTCCGAGCGACAGCACCCAGCGTTCGACGATGTCCTGGCCGCCCAGCAGCGCGAACGATGCCGAGAAGATCGAGGATCCGACGAACAGCCAGCAGACCATGGCGCTCGTCTTGGCCGTCAGGAAGGAGGACTCCTTGATGATCCCGCCCAGGTCCTTCAGGGTCTCGGCGACCACGGCGCCACCCGGCGCGGCGCGCCGGATCGCGAGGTACCGGTAGGCGCCGGCGAGCAGCAGGCCGCCGAGCGCGCCGACGGCCGCGGCTTCCGTGGGCGTCGCCAGGCCGAACACGATCGAGCCCAGCACTGCCATGATCATCACGGCGAGCGGGAAGAACGATGCCAGCAGCATCTTGAAGATTTCCAGCCGCTGCCAGTCCATCAGCCAGCTGACGAGCGCGAGGCCCAGCAGTCCAACGGCGAGTGTGATCCAGAACCAGGTGGGCGCCGGCTCGCGCTCGGCAGCAGCGGCCTGCGGCTCGGCGGCGGCAGTCTCGGACGCGGCGGCGGGTGCGGCGGCCGGAGCCGGCTCCGCAGCTGCCGGCGGCTCCTTCAGATCGCCGCCTTCCGTGGGCGGCTCCTGCAGGCCCGCGCCTTCCTGCGGCGGCTCCTGGAGGCCGCCTTCCTCCGTCGGCTCCGGCGCGCTCTCCGGCTCGCTCGCCTCCGACAAGGAACTGAACGACCCGCCAGACTGTTCCAGCCCGGTCGTGTCCACCGCCGCCTTGGGCGCCGTCGCGGCGCCGTACATGGTCACGAGCAGGACGGTGATGGCGATGGCCGGCAGCAGCGAAACGAAGAGCTGGCTCGCGACCTGGCGCCGGGGCAGGGCCGGATCGCGCAGGCCACCCCACAGGCCGGCGAGCGCGTTGCGCCCGCGCGCGCTCAGCGTCTGCGACAGGGGGGGCAGCGTCACGCGCCGCTCGGCCTCCGAGAGCGGCGGCGCCAGATGCGGTTTCCACTTGGCCAGCACGATGACGTAACCGACGTACAGGGCTGCCAGCATGAGGCCGGGAAAGAACGCGCCCGCATACAGCTTGACCACCGACACGCCGGCGGTCGCACCGTAGACGATCAGCAGCACCGACGGAGGAATCAGGATGCCCAGGCAGCCGCCGGCCGTGATCGAACCGGCCGCGAGCTTCACGTTGTAGCCGGCACGCAGCATCGCCGGCAGGGCCAGCAGGCCCATCAGCGTCACCACGGCCCCGACGATGCCGGTGGCGGTGGCGAAGATCGCGCAGGTGACGATGGTCGCCACGGCCAGCGCGCCCGGCAGCCGGGCCATGGAGAGATGCAGGCTCTTGAACAGCATCTCGATCAGGTTGGCGCGCTCGACGAGGTAGCCCATGAACACGAACAGCGGCACCGCGATCAGCACGTCGTTGGACATGACCGAATACGCGCGCTGTACCATCAGGTCGAGGATCTGCTGGTTGGCGAGTTCGGGATTGACGCTCCGGTAAGCGAGCCAGCCGAAGAACACGCCCATGCCCATCAGCGTGAAAGCCGTGGGGAATCCCAGCATGATGGCGACGACGATCAGCGCGAGCATCAGGAGCCCGAGCGCGCCCAGGTCCGCGCGGTCCAGGTGTCCGTCGATGAAGCCGCTCCAGGGCGTGTAGACGATGACGAACGCCAGGATGATCGCCATCAGGCTGAAGCCGAACCACAGTTCCTTGCGGATCCTCATTTCGTGCTCCCCTGCGGCGACACGAACTGGTCGAGCTTCGCGATGTCCTCGTCCTTCACGTGGACCATTTCCTTGAGCTTGCCGACGTCGACTTCCTCCACGTCCTGGATCCGCGACGGCCATTCGCCCTGCTTGATGCAGATCACGCAGCGGATGATCTCGACGATGCCCTGCGCCAGCAGGAAGGCGCCGGCCAGCGGCAGCATCGTCTTGAACGGGTAGATCGGCGGTCCTTCCGCGGTGACGTTGGAATGCTCGTTCACCGCCCAGGACTCGGCGGCGTAGAAGTAGCCGGCATAGGTCAGCGCGAAGACGCCGGGCAGGAAGAACACGATGTAGAGGATCAGGTCGATGGTCGCCTGGGTGCGGGGCTCGAAGAACCCGTAGAGCACGTCGCCGCGGACGTGGCCGGCCTTGGACAGCGTGTAGGCGCCCGCCATCATGAACAAGGTGCCGTACATCATGATCATCACGTCGAAGGCCCAGGGATGCGGGTTGTCCAGCATGTAGCGGGAGAACACCTCCCAGGAGATCATCAGCGTGAGCGCGACGATCAACCAGGAGAAGAATTGACCGACGAAGGTGCTCACCTTGTCGATCGTCAGGAGCAGTTTCTGCATAGCTGTGGTGCCTGGGCGAAAAAAACAGCCATCCGGACGCGCGTCCGGATGGCTGCGTTGATCCGGAACGACGTCAAGCCTTCTTGGCGCCGGCTGGCTTGGCTCCGAAGAAGTGGTTGACGGCCATGCGACGGCTGATGTTGGTGTCCTGGTCCCACTTCACGGCGCGCGCGGCGAAAGCCCGCTGCGACGCGACGATTTCCTTGAACAGCGGGTTCTCCGCCGACTTCTTCTCGAGGATCGCGTCCCACAGCTTCAGCTGCGCCTGCAGGATCGAGTCAGGCGTCTTGTAGAACTTGACCTTGTCCTTCGACTGCAGCTCGATGTAGTCCTTGGAATAGCGGTCGATCGCCTTCCAGGACACGTCCGCGGACGACGCCTCCACGGCGTTGGCGATGATGGCCTTGAACTTCGGGTTCAGCGCTTCGTACTTCGTCTTGTTGAACGTGATCTCGAACGTCTCGGCGCTCTGGTGGTAGCTTTGCAGCATGCACACCTTGGAGACGTCCGGGAAGCCGAGCACGCGATCCGACGTCGCGTTGTTGAACTCGGCGCCGTCGAGCAGGCCGCGGTCCATGGCCGGGACGATCTCGCCGCCCGGCAGAGCGTTCACCGCCGCACCCATGGCGGTGAAGAGGTCGATCGCCAGACCGTTGGTGCGGAACTTCAGGCCCTTGAAGTCCTCGACCTTGGTGATCGGCTTCTTGAACCAGCCCAGCGGCTGCGTCGTCATGGGACCCGACAGGAACGTCGTCACGTTGCCGCCGATCGACGCATAGAGCTTGTCCAGCAGTTCCTTGCCGCCGCCGTACTTGTGCCAGGCCAGCAGCATGTTGGCGTCCATGCCGAAGGCCGGACCCGAATTCCACAGGGCCAGCGCGTTCTGCTTGCCGTAGTGGTAGCCCAGCACGCCGTGGCCGCCGTCGAGCGTTCCCTTGGAAACCGCCTCGAACAAGCCGAACGCCGGCACCACCGCGCCCGCGGGCAGCACTTCGATCTTCAGCTCGCCGCCGGTCATGTCGTTGACCTTCTTGGCGAAGTCGAGCGCGTACTCGTGGAAGATGTCCTTGGACGGCCAGGTGCTCTGGAAGCGCAGGGACGTGACGCCCTGGGCGCTGGCAATCATGGGCGCGGTCATGGCACCCGCGGCGAGGGCGGCGCCCTTCAGCAGGCTGCGGCGGCGCGTGGTCTTCAGATCGTTCATCTCGAGTGTCTCCTGGGATAGGTTCAGAGGAAATAGTTACTCGTCTATCTTTGGCCCTGGACAGCGGGAGTGGAACAGGGTTTACACGGACGGTTCAGGAACCTGTCAGGCTTGCGTCCGCATCCGCAGCAATCGCGCGCCGCGCGGTTCTACACTGCGGAATCCCCACCGGAGTCCTACCGGAGCCCGCCATGCCGCCACCCATCCAGCTGTTCGACCAGGCTTCCAGCACCTACACCTACCTGCTGTTCGACGAGGACACGCGCCAGGCGCTGATCATCGACCCCGTCGACGAGCAACTCGAGCGCGACCTCGCAGTCCTGCGCGAATACGGGCTCGAGCTCCTGTGGTCGGTCGAAACGCACGCGCATGCCGACCACATCACCAGCGCCGGTCTCCTGGCGGAGCACACGGGCGCGCGCACGGTGGCGCCCGCCGGCTGCGGCATCGGCACGGCCGCGGTGCAACTCCAGGACGGCGATACCCTTCGCTTCGGCGGCGAGACGCTCAAGGCGCTGCACACGCCGGGGCACACGGCGGGCAGCATGAGCTACCTCTGGCGCGCGCATGTCTTCACCGGGGACACGCTGCTGATCGACGGCTGCGGCCGCGCCGACTTCCAGTCGGGCAGCGCGGCCGACCTGTACCGCAGCATCACGCAGGTGCTGTTCACGCTGCCGGACGACACGACGGTGTGGCCGGGCCACGATTACAAGGGCCGCACCCATTCGACCATCGGCCAGGAAAGGAAGTCCAATTCGCGCGTGGCGGGCAAGAGCCAGGCGCAGTTCGAGGCGACCATGCAGGCGCTGGACCTGCCCAGGCCCAGGCGCATCGACGAGGCGGTGCCGGCCAACCAGAGCTCCGGGCTGCGGCACGACGCCGGCCACGAGACCGGGCTGCAACCGCGCGGCGAGCAGGGGTATGCGGGCGACGTCACGCCGCAACTGGCCTGCGACTGGTGGACCCGCGGCGATGCCGTGCTGGTCGACGTGCGCAGCGATGCCGAGCGGGAGTGGGTCGGCTTTGTCCCGGGAGCGGTGGCGATCGCCTGGAAGCAGTGGCCTGGCATGGCGATGAACGCGCAGTTCGATGCGGCGCTGCGCGCGGCTGTGCCGCCAGGCAAGAAGGCGGTGCTGATGTGCCGCAGCGGCGTGCGGTCCATCGCCGCCGCGAAGCGCGCCACCGAACTCGGCATCGAGGCCTACAACGTGCTCGAAGGGTTCGAGGGCGACCCGGACGAGCAAGGGCATCGCGGCCGCCGCGGCGGCTGGCGCTTCCGCGGCCTGCCATGGCGCCAGGGCTGATCGCACGCCCTGCGCCACAATAGTCACCTTTTTCGACCCGGACCCCCACTCCCATGCCCGTCAACCTGTCCGCGCCGCGTGCCGGCGATCTCCACCCGGTCGCGGGGGTTCGCCTCGGCAGCACCGAGGCCGGCATCCGCAAAGCAAACCGCAAAGACCTCGCCGTGATCGTGCTGGAGCCCGGCGCCGCCGTCGCCGGCGTCTTCACCCAGAACCGCTTCTGCGCCGCGCCGGTGCAGGTGTGTCGCGAGCACCTGGCGCAAGGCGCCATCCGCGCGATGGTGATCAACACCGGCAACGCCAATGCCGGCACCGGCGCCGACGGCCTGCAGCGCGCGCGCGCGACCTGCGAGGCGGTCGCGCGGCGGCTCGGCGTCGCTGCGCACCAGGTGCTGCCGTTCTCGACCGGCGTGATCATGGAGCAGTTGCCGGTGGAGCGCATCGAGGCCGGCCTCGATGCGGCGCTGGCCGACGCCAGGCCGGATCACTGGCTGCGCGCCGCCGAAACCATCGTGACCACCGACACCGTGCCCAAGGCGTTCAGCCGGCGCATCACCGTCGACGGCGCGCCGGTCACCATCACCGGCATCAGCAAGGGCGCCGGCATGATCCGGCCGAACATGGCGACGATGCTCGGCTTCCTCGCCTGCGACGCGAAGGTCGATGCCGCCGTGCTGCAGCAACTGGCGCTGGAACTGGCCGAGGGCTCGTTCAACCGCGTGACCGTGGATGGCGACACGTCGACCAACGATTCGTTCGTCGTCATCGCGACCAACCAGGCCGCTCATGCCCCCGTCACGTCGCTCGCGAGCCCCGCCGGCCAGGCGCTCAAGGCCGGCATGCTGGAGGTGGCGCGGCTGCTGGCCCAGGCGATCGTGCGCGACGGCGAAGGTGCGACGAAGTTCATCACCGTGCGCGTCGAAGGCGGTGCAAACGCCGCCGAGTGCCGCCAGGTCGCCTATGCCGTCGCGCATTCGCCGCTGGTGAAGACCGCGTTTTTCGCGAGCGACCCGAACCTGGGACGGATCCTGGCTGCCGTCGGCTATGCGGGCATCGCCGACCTGGACCAGGCGCAGATCGAACTCCACCTGGACGACGTCCACGTCGTCACGCGGGGCGGCCGCAACCCCGCCTATCGCGAAGAGGACGGACAGCGCGTGATGAAGCAAAGCGAGATCACCGTTCGCATCGGGCTTGGCCGCGGCAGCGCGGCCGACACGGTGTGGACCTGCGACCTGAGCCACGACTACGTGAGCATCAACGCGGACTACCGCTCCTGAAGAAGTACCGGGACAGTGACCAACAGCATCGAACAACTCATCGCCCGCGCGGACCAGCTGATCGCGCGCATCGAGTCCATCCTGCCGCAGCCCCTCACCGCGCCGGACTGGAACGCGTCGCCCGCGTGGCGCTATCGCAAGCGCTCCTCCGGACACGGCGTGCTGGAGCCGGTGCGGCACGTCGCGGGCATCCGGCTGGCGGACCTGAAGGAGATCGAGCCGCAGAAGGAGAAGATCCAGCGCAACACGCTGCAGTTCGTCGACGGCCTGCCGGCCAACAACGTGCTGCTCACCGGCGCGCGCGGCACCGGCAAGTCGTCGCTGATCAAGGCCTGCCTGAACGAATACGCGCCCCGCGGCCTGCGCCTGATCGAGGTGGACAAGGAGCACCTGGTCGACCTGCCGGACATCGTCGACGTCGTGGCCGCGCGGCCCGAGAAGTTCATCGTCTACTGCGACGACCTGAGCTTCGACGAGGGCGAGCCCGGCTACAAGGCGCTGAAGTCCATTCTCGACGGCTCGGTGGCGGCGGCGACGCCCAACGTGCTGATCTATGCGACCAGCAACCGGCGCCACCTGCTGCCCGAGTACATGAAGGAAAACCTCAGCTACAAGCACACGGAGGACGGCGAGGTCCATCCGGGCGAAGTGGTGGAGGAGAAGATCTCGTTGTCCGAGCGGTTCGGCCTGTGGGTCAGTTTCTATCCCTTCAGCCAGGAGGAATACCTGGCGATCGCCGCCCAGTGGCTGTCGTGGTTCGGCGTGAGCGCGCGCGACATCGAGGCGGCACGCCCGCAGGCGCTGGTGTGGGCGCTCGAGCGCGGCTCGCGCAGCGGGCGCGTTGCGTACCAATTCGCGCGCGACTACGCCGGGCGCCGTCCGGCGTGAGCGCACAGGGCGACCGGCCGCTGGTGGCGCACGGGGAGCGCCCGCGCGAAGGCGGGCCCGACCGGGCCGAAGTCGCCGTCGCCGTCGGCGTGCTGATCCGTCCGGATGGAGATTTCCTGCTCACGTCGCGCCCGCCGGGCAAGGTCTACGCCGGCTACTGGGAGTTCCCTGGGGGCAAGGTCGAGTCCGGCGAGACCGTGGAGCAGGCGCTGCGGCGCGAACTGATCGAGGAGATCGGCGTCACGATCGGGACCGTGCACCCGTGGCGCACCCAGGTGGTGGACTATCCGCACGCGCTGGTGCGGCTGAACTTCTGCAAGGTGTACGAGTGGAGCGGCGACCTGCACATGCACGAGGGCCAGTCGTTCGCATGGCAGCGGCTGCCGGTGGCGGTGCAGCCTGTCCTGCCCGGGACGATTCCCGTGCTGGAGTGGTTCGCGGCCGAGCGCGGCTTCGTGGGCGCTACGCACTCCTGAAAACCCAACTGCAGGACGCAGAAGCCGCAGAGGTTACGCAGAAGCCGCAAAAGAACAGCCAGATGAAATGATGGGAGGCATCCCCCATTCATATTTCTTGCTGTCTTTTCTGCTGCTTTTGCGCTTCCTCTGCGGCTTCTGCGTTCGGCTGTCCGGCTGCCTATTGCACCTTCGGATCGCCGAAATTCTGGTCGTCCGGCGGCGCCTCCTCCGGCACCCGGAAGCTCTCGCTGGCCCACGCGCCGAGGTCCATGTTCTTGCAGCGTTCCGAGCAGAACGGGCGGTAGGGGTTGGCCGGCGAGTACACGCTGTCGCCGCCGCAGGCGGGGCAGCGCACCAGACGCGGCTTGACGGCACCGGGATCGCGCGATGCAGCCATCTTTCAGGAACAGAGCGTCAGCTCGAATGGCGCGTCGTCGTTGCTCGCGTGCAGGCGGTCCGCGGCTTCCTCCTGCCGCATCAGCCGCACCGAGACCATCAGGCGGTTGCCGCTGATCTCGGGGATCAGCTTCAGCGCCGGATCGAGCCGCAGCCGCAGCAGCTGGAAGGTGCGGCCCTGCGGCAGGCTTTGCTGCAACTGCCCGTTGCTCGCGATCACCTTCTGCGGCGTGCCCGAGTCGCGCAGGAGCTTGAGCAGCAGCACGATCGATTCGGCCAGCGGCGCCAGCGTGCCGGCCCAGCGCTCGAGGTCGTCCTGGCGCTTGCCCGCCTCGCGGTGCTGCCAGGCGTAATAGGCGGGCAGGTCGAACTCGCACGTGCCGCCCGGAATGCCGATGCGGCTGCGCACGCTCATCAGCCACTCGTTCTCGGTGAGCGACTGGCCAGCCTTGCCCGGCTGGCTGTTGACGGCGCCGAAGCAGCGGTCGATCGTGCCCAGCACCTCGTCGAGCACGCCTTCCGCGATTGCCGGATTGCCGCGGTAGCCGTTGAGGAGCTGCTTCTGCTTCTCCAGGTCCTTCATCACGTCGGACTTCAGGTCGGCGCGCGCCGCCACGTCCATCACCTCGAAGATGGTGGCGAGCGCGTAATGGTGGTCGATCGGGTGCGTCCGCGGCACCAGCTCGCCCAGGCGGCGGAACAGGTGCTCCAGCCGCAGGTAGGTGCGGATTCGTTCGTTGAAGGGATATTCGTAAAGGATCACGCTTGGCGGGCTGTTGATGGGGCGACCGGCCCCCGCGGGGCCGGCTGCCGGAGGCCGGGCTCCGGTTCGCGCGCAATCATAGCCCGAAGCCGTGCGCCGCCTGTACCACCATGTGACGCAGTTCCTCGAGCGAAATGCCGTCGTTGCAGATCACGATGTCGGCCGCCGCGAGGCGCTGCGCGCGGGTGGCCTGGGCCGCCATGATGGCCCGCACCGCCTCCGGCTCCAGCGCGCTGCGTGCCACCACCCGCTGCACCTGCGTGTCGGGCGAGCAGTCCACCACCAGCACCCGGTCCACCTGTGCGCGCCAGCGGCCCGACTCCACCAGCAGCGGGATGTCGAACACGATGCAAGGCACGCCCGCCGCCAGCGCGGCCTCCACCTGCCGTGCGCTTTGCGCGCCCACCAGCGGATGGATGATCTGCTCCAGGTCGCGCCGGGCCTGCGGGTCGGCGTATGCGTGTTCGCGCATGCGCGCACGGTCCAGTGCGCCGTCCGCGCCGATGAAATCGGGGCCGAACCGCCGTGCGATCGCCGGGATCGCCGCGCCGCCGGCGGCCGTGGTGGCGCGCGAGATCGCGTCGGCGTCGACCACGGCGGCGCCGAGCTGCGCCAGCATCTGCAGCACGGTGCTCTTGCCGCTGCCGATGCCGCCCGTGAGGCCGACACGCACAACCATGGTCAGTCTCCGCGGAGCCGCCTTCAGAGCCCGATGGCGGCGAGGATCGCGTTGGGCCCGAACAGCATCGCCGTGAGCCCGGCGCCGGCCAGGAAGGGGCCGAACGGCACGTAGCCGCCCTCGCGCAGGCTGCTCGAGACCTTCATCGCGATGCCGACCACGGCGCCGATCACCGAGGCCATCAGGATGATCGGCACCAGCGCCTGCCAGCCGAACCACGCGCCGAGCGCGGCGAACAGCTTGAAGTCGCCGTAGCCCATGCCTTCCTTGCCCGTCAGCAGCTTGAATGCCTGGTACACGGTCCACAGCGACAGGTAGCCGGCCACCGCACCCCACAGCGCCTGGGGCAGGGTCACGCCGGTCCAGCCGAGCGCGGCGATGATGAGGCCGGCCCACAGGAGCGGCAAGGTGATGTCGTCGGGCAGCAGGGTCGTGTCCCAGTCGATCATGGCCAGCGCGACGATCGCGGCGGAAAAGCCGCACCACGCCGCCGCGGCCGGACTCACGCCCCACTGCCGCACGGCAAGGAAGAACAGCGCGCCGGTGGCGAGTTCCACCACCGGATAGCGCAGGCCGATCCTCGAGCCGCAGCTGGAGCACTTGCCGCGCAGCGCCAGCCAGCTCGCCACGGGCACGTTCTCGTACCAGCGGATCGCGTGTCCGCACTGGCGGCAGTGCGAGCGCGGGCGCACCAGGCTGAACGGCTCCGCCTCCGGCGCGGCGGTGCCTTGCATCTGCGCGCACTCGTCCGCCCAGTGGCGCTCCATCATCTTCGGTAGCCGGTAGATGACGACGTTGAGGAAGCTGCCCACGAGCAGGCCCAGGACACCGGCGAGGGCGGCGTCGATCAGCGGCGAGATCAGCATCAGACGACGGCGCCCAGCTTGAAGATCGGCAGGTACATCGACACCACGATGCCGCCGATCAGGCCGCCCAGGAACACGATGATGATCGGCTCCATCAGGCTGGACAGGCCGGCCACCATGTCGTCGACCTCCGCTTCGTAGAAGTCGGCGGCCTTGCCCAGCATGTGGTCGAGCGATCCCGACTCCTCGCCGATGGCGCACATCTGCAGCACCATCGTGGGAAAGACCCCGGCGTTCGTCATCGCCGCCGTCAGGCTGGTGCCGGTGGAGACTTCCACCTGGATGCGCTCGGTCGCCGTGGCGTAGACCGAGTTGCCGGAGGCGCCGCCCACCGAGTCGAGCGCCTCCACCAGCGGCACGCCGGCGGCGAACATGGTCGAGAGGGTGCGGGTCCAGCGGGCGATGACCGACTTGTAGACCAGGTCGCCGAACACCGGCAGCTTCAGCATCAGGCGGTCCATGAACTGCTGGACCTTCTCGCTGCGCTTCCACGCCTGGAAGAAGAAGTACAGGCCGCCGCCCAGGCCGCCGAAGATCAGCCACCAGTAGGCGACGAAGAACTCGCTCAGCCCGATGACGAACAGCGTCGGGGCCGGCAGGTCGGCGCCGAAGGAGGTGAACACTTCCTTGAACGCCGGGATGACGAAGATCATGATCACGCTGACGACGATGAAGGCCACCACCACGACCGAGATCGGGTACATCAGCGCGGACTTGATCTTGGACTTGATGCCCTCCGTCTTTTCCATGTAGACCGCCAGCCGGTCCAGCAGCGCCTCCAGGATACCGGCGGCTTCGCCGGCTTCCACGAGGTTGCAGTACAGCGCATTGAAATAGAGCGGGTACTTGCGGAACGCCGCGGACAGCGACGTGCCGGTCTCCACGTCCATCCGCACGTCGTTCAGCAGCTTGGTGACGCTCGGATTGGCGTTGCCGCGCCCGACGATGTCGAACGCCTGCAGCAGCGGCACGCCGGCCTTCATCATGGTGGCCAGCTGGCGGGTGAAGAGGGCGATGTCCTTGGGCTTGATCTTGGAGCCCGAGCGCATGCGCCGCTTCTTGACCTTGGTCGGCATGACGCCCTGGCGCCGCAGCGTCGTCATGACCTGGTTCTCTCCGGCCGCGCGCGTCTCCCCGCGCACCTGCTTGCCGTTGCGGTCGCGTCCCTCCCACTCGAAGACGAATTCCGAAGCCTTCTTGGCGGCGGTTGCCATGGACTACCTCTCCTCCGGGTCTTCGCCCGTCTTGGTCTTATACATTGGTGCAGCCCAGGACTTCTTCCAGCGAGGTGACCCCGAGCCGGACCTTGTGCAGGCCGGACTGGCGCAGCGTGCGCACGCCTTCGCTCTCCGCCTGCTTGGCGATCTCGAGCGCGCTGCCGTCGGCCAGGATGATGCGCTGCATGTCCTCGCTGATCGGCATCACCTGGTAGATGCCGACCCGACCCTTGTAGCCGTTGTTGCAGGCCGAGCAGCCCACCGGCCGATAGGGGGTCCAGGTGCCGTCGATCTCCTCGGCCTTGTATCCGGCCTCGATCAGGTTCTCGTACGGGATGTCGGCCGGCGCCTTGCAAACGGTGCACAGGCGCCGCGCCAGCCGCTGGGCCGTGATCAGGATCACGCTGGAGGCGATGTTGAAGGGCGCGATGCCCATGTTGCGCATCCGTGTCAGCGTGGTGGGGGCGTCATTGGTGTGCAGCGTCGAGAGCACCAGGTGGCCGGTCTGCGCCGCCTTGATCGCGATGTCGGCGGTCTCCAGGTCGCGGATTTCGCCGACCATGATCACGTCGGGGTCCTGGCGCAGGAAGGACTTCAGCGCCGCGGCGAAGGTCAGGCCCGCCTTCTCGTTGACGTTCACCTGGTTGATGCCCGGCATGTTGATTTCCGACGGATCTTCGGCCGTCGAGATGTTCACGCCGGGCTTGTTCAGCAGGTTCAGGCAGGTGTAGAGCGACACGGTCTTGCCCGAGCCGGTCGGGCCCGTCACCAGCACCATGCCATACGGCCGCTGCACCGCGGCCAGCAGCCGCTCCTTTTCCTCCGGCTCGTAGCCCAGGGCCTCGATGCCCAGCCTGGCGCTGCTCGGGTCCAGGATCCGGATCACGATCTTCTCGCCGAACAGCGTCGGCAGGGTGCTGACCCGGAAGTCGATGACCTTGTCGGCACCGACCTTGAGCTTCATGCGCCCGTCCTGCGGCACCCGCTTCTCCGAGATGTCCATGCGCGAGATCACCTTGATCCGCGAGGCCAGCTTTTCCTTGATGGCGACCGGCGGCGAGGCGATCTCCCGCAATTCGCCGTCGACCCGGAAGCGCACCCGGTAGGTGTGCTCGTATGGCTCGAAGTGCAGGTCGGATGCCCGCATGTTGTAGGCATCGAGCAACATCTTCTGCAGAAACTTGACGACCGGCGCGTCCTCGACCTCCGACGCGCCGTCGTCCTCGGTCGTCTCGCCGACCTCCTCGACGTTCAGGTCGCTGAACTCGAAGTCCTCGCCGACGATGCTCTCCATCGTCTCGGTGGTGGTCGCGCTGCTCGCTTCCACCAGGCGGGTCAGCTTGTCGTATTCGGCGACGATCCAGTCCACGCCCATCTGCGTGGCGAACTTGATCTTTTCGGCGGCCTGCTGGTCCGAGGGATCGGCCGTGGCGACGATCAGGCGGTTGTTGCGCTTGCTCAGCACGACCACCCGGAATGCCTGGCACATCTTCGGGTCCAGCAGCTTGGGCAGGCGGGTGGCGTCGACGGCGTCGAGGTCCAGCAGCGGGGCACCGAACGCGGTGGAGACGGTGTGGGCCAGGTCGGCCGCCGAGACGGCGCCCAGGCCGGTCAGCTCGGCCAGGAAGCTGCTGCGGTTGTTGTGCGCCTTGCGCGAGATCTCTTCGGCCGACTTCTGTCCCAGCTTGCCGGCGGAAATCAGGGCGCGGGCGAGGCCCGGCAGCGCGGTCGCGGACGTTTCGGAGACGACGGAATCGGCGGTGGCCATGCGGCAAGCGGTGGTCGGGTGGCGCCTCGCCCCAGCTGATCAGAGGGTTGGCACGGCATCATCCCTCATTGATACGGTTGTGTAAATCCAAGGACCCTCCCGGCTGCCGCGGAGTGGGCACAAAGTCACGACAAGCCGATGCGGCGCGAATGGATCGACTGTGGTCACCTTGCCGCGCACGAGCACTTTGGACTGACTTCGCGACCCCGTGGCGCCGGGCCCGGCGCGCCTTGGGCAGGCTCCGTAGCGGGCTTAGGCAATCAGCCTATGCGGGACCGGCCCCCGCGCGCCGATATCCAGGGGCCAACAAGGAGCACGCCCTGGACCAGACCCCGATCCCGCACCAGCCGCCCGACTGCGGCCGCTGCGGCGTGCACGGGGAGCGGACCGGGCTGCAGGAGGAGACAGCGGAATGAAGAACTGGTCGACTGGCGTCCTCATGGGCGCGGGCTTCGGGCTGCTACTGGCGGTGACCGGGGTGATTGCGGGCCTGGCGATGCTGCGGCTGCACGGCGTCGAGCACGGGACGCCGCAGCTCGAGGCCCGTCCGGAACAGAGGGCGCTGAGCGGCAAGGTCGCGCAACGCCGGGCCGAGTACATCGCGGCCCGCGACGCCGTGGCGCGGCTCAAGTCCGCGGGCCATGGTCCCGAGGCGGCGCAGGAGAGCGACGCCCGCCTCGTGCCGTCCCTGGAGGCCTACGTGGCGGCGATCGGGGAGATGCTGCAGTACCAGCGCGGCGCGATCGACGGCGATGCCCTGCGCGTGCGCGCCCTGTCGCAGGCTGCGCGAACGGAGATCGCGCTGCTCGCGATCGCCGCGCTCCTTCTCGGCGCCGCGCTGGCGTGGTGGTTGACGGCACAGATCCGGCGGCCGCTGGCGGAGGCCCTGCACATCGCGCAGACCGTGCGCTCCGGCGACCTGAGTCACGACTTCGAAACCGACCGCGGCGGCGACTTCGGCCGGCTCCTGCGCGGAATGGGCGACATGGAGGACATGCTCACCGACCTCGTGACGCGGATCAAGGCTGCGAGCGATTCGATCCACGCCGCTTCGGGGCAGATTGCGGCGGGCAACCAGGACCTGTCGCAGCGCACGGAGGAACAGGCGGCGAGCCTGGAGCAGACGGCCGCGTCGATGGAGGAGCTGACCGGCACCGTCAGGCAGAACGCGGACAACGCGCGGCAGGCCAACCAGCTGGCGCAGTCGGCCGCCGAAGTGGCGGTGCAGGGCGGCGCGGTGGTCGGCCAGGTGGTCGACACGATGGCGGCGATCAACGGCTCGTCGAAGAAGATGGCCGAGATCATCGGCGTGATCGACGGCATTGCATTCCAGACCAACATCCTGGCGCTCAACGCGGCGGTGGAGGCGGCGCGAGCCGGCGAGCAGGGCCGGGGCTTCGCGGTGGTGGCGGCCGAAGTGCGCGGCCTGGCACAGCGCTCGGCGGCGGCGGCCAAGGAGATCAAGGCGCTGATCGACGATTCGGTCGGCAAGGTGGATGCGGGCAGCCGGCTGGTGGGCGAGGCGGGCCGCACGATGCAGGAGGTGGTGGGCAGCATCCGGCGGGTGACCGACATCATGGGCGAGATCGCCGCGGCCAGCCAGGAGCAGACGACGGGCATCGAGCAGGTGAACCAGGCGATCACGCAGATGGACCAGGTCACCCAGCAGAACGCGGCCCTGGTCGAGCAGGCTTCCACCGCCGCACGCTCGCTGCAGGACGAGGCCGCCAGCCTGGCGCAGGCAGTCGGCACGTTCAAGCTGGATGCGGCGCCGCCGGGCGCCGATCCCCGGCCCGCCGGACGATCGCTGCCGCTGGCGCAGCCAGCCGGGCGGGACATGGCGCTGATCTGATTCAAACAAGGAAAGAACGATGACGCAATGGTTCCGCAACCTGAGGATCACGGCCAAGCTGATCCTGTGTTTCCTGGCCGTGGCGGCTGCCGGCGCCGTGGTGGGCACGCTGGCGATCGTCCACATGGGACGGATCGACGAAGGCACCCGGCGTCTCCACGACCGTGACTTCCAGGTGCTCAAGGGGGCGCAGCAGGGCCACGTCCAGCTGCTGGTGGCCAGCCGCGCGCAGATCGGCCTGCTGTCGGCGGGCTCGATGAGCGAGCGCGCGCAAGGCGCCAAGGCGGTCGTCTCGGCGCTGGACGCGCTCGAGGCTCGCATCGCCGGGATCGCGCCGGTGCTGCAGCAGACCGCAGAGGGCGGCAGGCTCCACCAGCAGTACCGCGCGCTGGTGGGACCGCTCAGGCAGCGCTACGCCGCATTCTCGAAGCTCATGGAAGCGCAGTCGCTGGACACGTCGCAGCTGTCCGACAACGTGATCATCGAGAGCGGCGAACTGGTCAAGGACTCGCGCGCGGTGGAGCAGGTGCTCGATGCCGTCGTCGCCGCCAGCGACCGGCAGGCCAAGGCGGGGATGGAGGACGCCGCGGCCACCTACCGCACCTCGCGCCTGTACATGGCGCTCGCGGCGCTGGCCGGCGTGGCCCTCAGCATCGGACTGGGTCTTGCGGTCGCCCGGCTGCTGGGGCGGCAGCTGGGCGGCGAGCCGGCCTACGCCGTGGACGTGGTCGGGCGGATCGCGGGCGGCGACCTGACCGTGGACGTGCAGACCCGCGCAGGCGACCGCCGCAGCCTGCTGCATTCGATCGCGCAAATGGAGCGGCAGCTCACGCACGTGCTCTCTCGGGTGAGCACGGCGTCGGGCCTGGTCGCCGCCGCTTCGGGGCAGATTGCGGCGGGCAACCAGGACCTGTCGCAGCGCACGGAGGAACAGGCGGCGAGCCTGGAGCAGACGGCCGCGTCGATGGAGGAGCTGACCGGCACCGTCAGGCAGAACGCGGACAACGCGCGGCAGGCCAACCAGCTGGCGCAGTCGGCCGCCGAAGTGGCGGTGCAGGGCGGCGCGGTGGTCGGCCAGGTGGTCGACACGATGGCGGCGATCAACGGCTCGTCGAAGAAGATGGCCGAGATCATCGGCGTGATCGACGGCATTGCATTCCAGACCAACATCCTGGCGCTCAACGCGGCGGTGGAGGCGGCGCGAGCCGGCGAGCAGGGCCGGGGCTTCGCGGTGGTGGCGGCCGAAGTGCGCGGCCTGGCACAGCGCTCGGCGGCGGCGGCCAAGGAGATCAAGGCGCTGATCGACGATTCGGTCGGCAAGGTGGATGCGGGCAGCCGGCTGGTGGGCGAGGCGGGCCGCACGATGCAGGAGGTGGTGGGCAGCATCCGGCGGGTGACCGACATCATGGGCGAGATCGCCGCGGCCAGCCAGGAGCAGACGACGGGCATCGAGCAGGTGAACCAGGCGATCACGCAGATGGACCAGGTCACCCAGCAGAACGCGGCCCTGGTCGAGCAGGCTTCCACCGCCGCACGCTCGCTGCAGGAGCAGGCCCGGCACCTGGTCGCGGCGGTGGGCGAATTCAGGCTGCGCGAGGGCGCGGCCTCCGAGCCGGCCGCGCAGGCGGCGCCGCAGCCGGTGCACGCGGTGCCGGCCGCTCTCGCGCTCACCTGAGCTTCCGACGCGCGCGATTAGCATGCCTTCGTGCAAATGGCAAACCACACGGTCAAGAAATGCAAGTCAGCGACATAAGCGCATTACTTACCTGCAGAACATTACATCGAGACACACTACGCCGGACGGAGAGAACCAGAAATGAACGGTGTAGAAGTTTCCAAGGAAATCAGCGACCTCAACCTGACCTACCTGCTGCTGGCGCAGCGGCTGTTGCGCCAGGACCGGGCAGCCGCCATGTTCCGCCTGGGCATCACGCGCGAACTGGCCGACATGGTGGTGGGGATGTCGCTGTCGCAGATCGTGCGCCTCGCGGCGACCAACTTCGTGCTGTGCGGGTTCCGCCTGGGTGACGTGCCGTCCATGGGAAGCATGGTCCAGGAGTCGAAGGACCACGCGCTGCAGCAGGCGCACCTGTCGATCCTGCTGGCGGCCCGGTGCAACGACCCGCACGTGCAGGCGGCGGCATGACCGGCAAGAGCGTGCTGCAGGAAGCGCGCGAGGTGCAGCGGGCGATCGACCTGATCGAGCTCGGTGCCCGGCTGCAGTTCCTGGAGGCGGAGGTCGGCCTCAGCCGCGAGCGGCTGGTGCGGCTGTACAAGGAGATCAAGGGCGTCTCGCCGCCCAAGGGCCTGCTGCCGTTCTCGGTCGACTGGTACATGACGTGGCTGGCCAACATCCACTCGTCGATGTTCTACAACATCTACCGGTTCATGCTGGAACAGGTGCACGGCGACCGCATCGAGGCCCTGGTCAAGAGCTATCGCATGTACCTCGAGCAGGTGCAGGCCTTCGGCATGGAGGCGGTGCTGGACTTCACGCGCGCATACACCCTGATCCGCTTCTTCGCGAGCGACATGGTGCAGCTGACCACGTGCAGCCGCTGCACGGGGCAGTTCATCGCCCACGCCTACGACAACAAGAGCGGCTATGTCTGCGTCCTGTGCAGCCCCCCTTCGCGCGCCGGCAAGACGGCCAGGAGCAGGCGGTTCACCTCGCTGGTCGAGGCCGGGCCCGCCGGCGTGCACGCGGTCGCGGGCCCGGGTCCGGCGCAGGCGGCCACCGGGCAGGTGCACTGACGTGGCGTCGCCGTCCGTCGTGATGCACTCGCCGGCGCGCGCGTTCACGCGAGGCGGTTGACGATGCTGGTCCTGGTCGGCTACCTCGTCGTCGCCGCCGCCGTGTTCGGCGGCTACGCGCTCATGGGCGGCCATTTCGGCGTCCTGTTCCAGCCGGTGGAACTGCTGATGATCGGCGGCGCGGCCGTGGGCGCCTTCATCGCCGGCAACAACGGCAAGACCATCCGCGCCACGGCGCGCGAGCTCATGGGGCTGCTGCGCGCCTCGCCTCACAACCGCCAGCATTACATGGATCTGCTGGCGCTGCTCTACGAGCTGCTGGCCAAGGCGCGCAAGGACGGCATGATGAAGCTGGAGTCCGACGTCGACGACCCGGCCGCCAGCGAGATCTTCCAGCGCTATCCCGCCATGCTCGCGGATGCCGAGCTGACCGAGTTCCTCTGCGATTACCTGCGCCTGGTGATCAGCGGCCACACCGAGGCCTTCGAGATCGAGGCGCTGATGGACCATGAGATCGAGACCATTCGCCACGAAGGCGAAGTGCCGGTGCACAGCCTGTCGCGCGTCAGCGACGCACTGCCCGCGCTCGGCATCGTGGCGGCGGTGATGGGCGTGGTGCACGCCCTCGCGTCGGCCGACCTCGCCCCGTCGGAAATGGGCGCGCTCATCGCGCATGCCATGGTCGGGACGTTCCTCGGCGTGCTGCTCGCCTACGGGTTCGTCGCCCCGCTGGCCTCCGTGATCGCGCAGCGGCTGACCGAGAACATGAAGGTCTACGAGTGCGCGAAAGTCACGCTGCTCGCCAGCCTGAACGGCTACGCCCCGCAGATGGCGGTGGAGTTCGGCCGCAAGGTGCTGTTCTCGACCGAGCGACCCTCGTTCAGCGAACTCGACGGGCACGTCCGTGAAGTGAAGGCCCGCTGAAGGCCGGCCCGCGAAATGAGCGGTAAACGGCCGCCTGTTCCGCCAATTCATCCGGGCCCCATGCACCTACCATCGAATCGCACGCGCGGCGCGCGACGCGCCCGCGGACAGGAGTATTTCAGCGACCAGCATGTTGAACATTGACAAGGAACCCCGCACCCTGCGCACCGTGTCCGACTTCGCAGCGGTGCCGCCAGGCCAGCTCCCGGACTGCCTGCGCGCCTTCAAGCACTGGATCCAGGTGCGAGCCGCGCCCGCCGACACGCTGGATGGGCCAGTGGAATTCGTCTGGGTGCCGCCCGTGCCCGCTGCGGCGCCGGCGAGCGAGGCGCTGACGCCGCTGACCGACATCGGCAAGCTCGGCCTGCGCCCGGGCGCCCTGCAGCAGTTCCGCCGCATGAACATCTTCGCCCTCGAGGATTTCTCCGCCGTCTCGGCGGCCGAGATGGGGCGGCTGGTGAACGTCGGCAGCACCACGGTGGCCCGGATCAGGGACATGCTGCGTTCGGTCGGGCTGGACTTCCGCGCCGGCGACGAGCCACGGACCCGCGCGCGGCCGCGGCCCGACGCGCGGCCGACGGAGGCCGCGAGCTTCGGGGACGCAACCCCGCTCGTGGGACTGCGGCTCAAGCCGCAGACGCTCGGCAAGCTGACGCTGCACGGACTGCGCACGGTCGGCGAGCTGCGCGAGCTGACGCCGGCGCAACTGGCGGCCCTGCTCACCATGCGCCGCCGCCAGGAGGTGTTCCGGCTGCTGCGCGCGCACGGCGTGAACCTGCGGCCGCAGCCGACCGAGCTCGAGCTGTGGCGCCACGGACTCGTGCCGGTGGCCGACCTGGCGCGCCCGTCCGACGAGTCCAGCGTGCTGTCGCTGCAACCCTGGTTCGGCGCGGGGCCGACCGAGGCGGCCCTCGACGCCGGCATCGCGACCGTGGGGCAGCTGCACGCGCTGGCCGCGGCCGGCGCGATGCCGGCCGGCGTGCGCGGCATCGGCCCTTCCACCTGGAGCCGCATCCGCAGGTTCCTTCTCGCCAGGGACGGCGCCCGGTCGGCGTCCGTTGCGTGACCGGCGGCGGCCGGCGCATCCTGCGCGGTGCGTGACCGGCGCGGGCGACGCGACGCCGCAAACAGGCCGGCGATGGCACTTCTGTTCCTGCCATCGCCGCCACCGGGCCGTACGTAGACTCGGCGCCGCCGCCTGCGGGCCACGAGAAGAAAGAGGATTGCGATGCGTGTGAATTTGCCGGTCATCGACGACGAATACGTCCTGCCGGACGGTGAAGTGATCGTGAGCCGGACCGACCTGAAGGGCGTGCTCACCTACGTCAACGAAGCGTTCGTGCGCAGTAGCGGGTTCTCGCGCGAGGAACTGGTCGGCCGCGCCCACAACGTCATCCGGCATCCCGACATGCCGGCCGAGGCGTTCGCCGACCTGTGGCAGACGATCGCGTCGGGCCGGCCATGGTCGGCGATGGTGAAGAACCGCCGCAAGAACGGCGGTTTCTACTGGGTCCGGGCCAATGTCACCGCGGTGCTCGCCGATGGCCAGGTGAGCGGCTACATGTCGGTGCGGGTCAAGCCGAAGCCCGGCGAGGTCGCGGCCGCGCAGGCCCTGTACCGTGCCATGCGCGAAGGGCGGGCCGCAGGAGTGCGGCTGCTGCGGGGGCGGGTGCGACGCACCGGCGCCCTCGGGCTGCTGCAGCGGGCGCTCACCATGTCGTTCTTCGCGCGCTGCCTGATCAGCGCCGCCAGCTTCGCTGCCTTGTTCCTTGGCGTGGGCGCGCTCGCGGCGACGCTGCCGGCGGACGTGGCGGCGACGCCCTGGCTGTGGGCGCTGGCGGCCGGCGGCCTCGCCGCAAGCGCCGTGTTCGGCCTGTGGGCGACGACGCAGATCGGCCGGCCGCTGGACGCCGCGATCGCCGTGGCCACGGTGGTCGCCACCGGCGACGTCGGCGCCGAGTTCCCCCATTCCGGCGATCCCGAGTTGACGCGCCTGTTCCGCATGCTGGACCAGATGAACGCCAAGCTGATCGGCGTGGTCAAGGACGTGCATGCCAGCACCCGCGCCGTGGAACGCGCCGTCGCCGGCATCGCGCGCGGCAACGCCGACCTCTCCCAGCGCACCGAGGAACAGGCGTCCGCGCTCGAACAGACCGCCGCGTCGATGGAGCAGCTCACCGGCACCGTGCGCCAGAACGCCGACAACGCGCTCAAGGCCAACGAGCTGGCGGCCGGCGCGTGCGCCGTGGCCGTGCGCGGCGGCGAGGCGGTGGGCAACGTGGTGAGCACCATGGCCGCCATCAACCGCAGTTCGCGCAAGATCGGCGACATCGTCTCGGTCATCGACAGCATCGCGTTCCAGACCAACATCCTGGCGCTGAACGCAGCCGTCGAAGCCGCCCGCGCCGGCGAGCAAGGGCGGGGGTTCGCGGTGGTGGCGGCCGAGGTGCGCAGCCTGGCGCAACGCTCGGCGGCCGCGGCCAGGGAGATCAAGGGCCTGATCGGCGCCTCGGTCGCCAGCGTGGAGGAGGGGGGCCGTCTGGTCGAGACCGCGCAGCGGACCATGGGCGACATCGTGGAATCCGTGCAGCGCGTCAGCGGCATCATGGCCTCCATCGCCAGCGCTTCCGGGGAACAGAGCTCGGGGATCGAGCAGGTGAGCGGCGCCGTCGTCCACATGGACCAGGCCACCCAGCAGAACGCCGCGCTGGTGCAGCAGGTGGCCTCCGCCACCGAGAGCCTCACCCACCAGGTGCGGCTGGTGACGGACGCGCTCGGCGCGTTCCAGCTCGAAGGCCGGCGCCCCGCCGGCGTGCCCGGAACACCGGCCCCGCGCATGCCGGCGCTTGCCCGGGAAGCCGCGTCACGGCCGTTGCTGGCCGGTCCGGTCCATTCGGGATAGGCAGCGCCCTGGCGCGGCGCGGCGCGCGGCCGTCAGCCGCGCGTGTCGTCGGGCGGATCCTTGGGTGCGGGCACGCCGAGCATCCGCCGGAAAGCCGCGACCAGTTCCGGGTCGTCCGGCATCTCGCACTCGTCGTTTTCCAGCGCGTCCTGCAAGCCCATGAGCCGCAGTTTCTGCAGCCCCTCCTCGGCCCACTCCTTGAACTCGAACACTTCGTCCTTGAGCCGGGCGAGCGCGGCCCGGTCCTCGCCCTGCGCCTGGCAGCCGTGGAGCAGCAGCATCCAGGCGCCGGCGGTGATGCTGAAGTTGGCGAGCAGCTCGGCGCGGCGGGTGATGAAGTGCACTTTCAGCCGTTCGTCCATCGGCAGCCGCATTTCGGTCGCGGCACGCCGCAACGCCATGTGGTTGCGGAAGGATTCGAGGTCGAGGTCGAGTTGGAGGGGCATGGCGTAACGTCCTGTTACGACTATACGCAGTTTGCGATGCCTGTGCAGGGGGGATTACCCGTTTCAGGCAAAAGTCCCTGTTCGGCGCTCCCGTGCCCTACGGCCCGCGCCAGGACTCAGCCGGCCGGGCGCGAGGTGCCGCCACCGCCCACGCTGCGCGCGCCGTCGCGTCCATACAGCGGCTGGCGGTCGGCCTGCAGGACGGCCAGTGCCTGCGTGGCGTGGTCCAGGTGCGTGAACACCTTGGCGGCGACGCGGCGATTGAGGTCGCGTGCCCGTTCGGCCCGGGCCAGCAGCGCCGTCCACGCGTCCTGCACGCCCTGCCTCGCCGCGGCGGCGTCGGCACCGGCACGTCCGCGCGGGTGGCCGAGCGCGACCTGGGCCGCCTCCCGTGCCTGGTCCAGTTCCGCGACGCTGGCCAGCAGCGCGTTCTTGCGTCCGGTCAGTGCCGGCAGCTCCTGCAGGCGGCCTTGGCTGAGGGCGTCATCCTCTGCTTCCAGGGCCGCGATGAAGGCGTCGAGGCAGTCGGCCTGCGCGACCAGGTGACCGAGCAGCGGCTCCATCACTCCGGATCCGTGATCAGCCCGCGCAGGCCGGCCAGCAGCCCGTCGGCGATGCGCTCCGGATTGACCGTGTACTGCCCGGCGCGGATCTGCTCCCTGATCGCCGCCACCTTGTCGGCGTCGAACGTGCCGTCCGCGGGTTCCGGGAACCGGCGCACGTTGGACGGGGCCTGCCCCTGGATGCCCTGCGGCTCGGACGACGGTCGTGCGGGCGCCCGTCGCGCCTCGGCGGGCAGCCGCAGCGGGACGGCGGAGCCGGTGGTTTGGTCGATTTTCAAGATGATTCCCCAGAAGGACTACCCGCTTTATCGGCCGTCGCGGCCGAACCGCGAGGGCGCGGCGTGAGATTTTCTTGTGCCATGGCCGGCTTGCCGTGCGTCACAGGCCGACGCTGCCGTCGGGCCGGGCGGTCCCCGTCAGCAGGCGCCCGGCGGCGGTCCTGACCTGCACGGCGCCCCCGGCGGCGGCCTGCGTCACGGCCCGCCCGTCGGTGGCCAGCGTGAATCCCGCGCCCTCGGTCACCACCCGCACTGCCTGGCCCTGGCGGATCACGACGGGCGCGCGCAGCAGGTCCGAACGCAGCGGGGCGCCGGGGGCGATCGGGTTGGCCGCGACCATCCCGGCGGCGAGGGCCGGATCGGTGAGCACCGTCCGGGGCAGCTTCGTGAGGTCGCCATCGCGCTCGAGCACGTCGGCGCCGTCCAGTGCATGGCCGGCGCCGATTGCGCGCGCGGCCGCGAGGTAGCGGCCCTGGACCGCGACCTGCGCACCGAGGAACCGGGTCCATGGCCGCTCGTCGGCGCAGCGCACGCCCACCGAGAGCCGGCCCCAGGCGGCCACGCCCTGCGGCAGGAACGGCTGCAGCGCCGTGCACGCAGGCAGCGCGCCCGCGGGGTCCAGCACGCGCACCGTCACCTGCCCTGGCGCGCCGGCGGCCTGGGCGAGCAGGAAGCTCTCGATCGCGGCGCGCACCCTGGCGTCCAGCGGCGCGCCCGCCGCGTTCGCGCAGGCGGCGGCGAGCAGCGCCAGCAAGGTGGCGCGCCAGGAGCGGGCGAATCGGGTCGTCACGATGCCGCCATTCTAGGAACCGGGTGCGTGGCCGAAGTGGTGAGGACCGGCGGAAACCCGCCTCTGTTCGGCCCATTGACGGGGCCGGTGGTCCCGCAGAATTCCTTCACACGGTGCCAGGCTCGACCCCCGCCGTGGAATGCCCCAAGGACCGAGAACGATGATCGACAAGCTGAATGCGGCCTTGCGCTTCAACCAGGAGGCGCTCGCCCTGCGCGCGCGGCGCCAGGAGGTGCTGGCCGCCAACATCGCGAACGCGGACACGCCGGGCTACAAGGCGCGCGACGTCGACTTCGCCGGCGAGCTGAGCCGGGTGCTCGCCCAGGGCGCGGCTGCCGGCGCGCCGACGCTCGCGACCACTTCCGCCCGGCACCTGCACGCGGGGGCTGCCGTGGCGACCGACGCGAGCCTCCTGTACCGCGTGCCGGCCCAGTCCAGCATCGACGGCAACACCGTCGAGATGGATGCCGAGCGCGTCAACTTCGCCGACAACGCGATGCGCTACGAGGCCGGGCTGACGGTGGTCAGCGGCAAGATCAAGTCGCTGCTGGCGGCGCTGCAGCAATAGGAGAACGCCTGCCCATGTCCATGAACATCTTCAACCTGGCGGCTTCCGCGATGAGTGCGCAGTCGCAGCGGATGAACGTGACGGCCAGCAACCTGGCCAACGCGGACAGCGTGGCCGGCCCCGACGGCCAGCCCTACCGGGCCCGCCAGGTCGTCTTCGAGGTCGCGGGCGGCGCTGCCGACGAGGTCGGCGGCGTGCGGGTGGCCGAGGTGGTCGAGGACCAGTCGCCGCTGCGCACCGTCTTCGACCCGAAGAATCCGCGGGCCAACGGCGAGGGCTACGTGACGCTGCCCAACGTCAACGTGGTCGAGGAGATGACCAACATGATTTCCGCGTCGCGCAGTTACCAGGCCAACGTGGAAGTGCTCAACACGGCCAAGGCCCTGATGGTGAAGACGCTCAGCATCGGCCAGTAGACGCAACCCGCCCCATCCATTTTCAGTTCGGGCACGCGCCACCGCGCCGTGCCGGAGACGACTCATGTCCATCGGTGCCCTCTCTGCTTCCGACCCGACCGCCGCCAGCGCCGCTGCCCAGGCCACGCCGGCGAGCGCCGCCAACGAGCAGCGCTTCCTGAAGCTGCTGGTGACGCAGCTGAAGAACCAGGATCCGCTCAATCCGATGGAAAACGCGCAGCTCACGTCCCAGCTCGCCCAGATGAGCACCGTCAGCGGCATCGAGAAGATGAATGCGACGCTGCAGACCATGCTGGCGCAAAGCGGGGCCGGGCAGATGATGCAGGCGGCCGGGATGGTCGGCCGCTGGGCGCTGGCGCCCGGCAGCAGCCTGCCGGCCGGCGAGGGACCGGCCGCGTTCGCCGTCGAACTGCCCTCGTCCGCCGCCTCCGTGCAGGCACTGGTCACGGACGCCGCGGGAACCGTCGTCCGCACCATCGACCTGGGCGCCCAGCCGGGCGGCCTGCACGATGCCGCCTGGGACCGCCTGGACGATGCCGGCCGGCCGGTGCCGGCCGGTGCCTACCAGGTGCGCGTGGTCGCCGCCAACGGTCCGGCGACCGTCCCCGCCTCGACGCTGGTGTACGAGCAGGTGGGCGGCGTCGCGCCGGGACCGGCCGGCGTTTCCCTGGACCTGGCGAGCGGTCGTCGCATCGCCCTGTCCGACGTCCGCATCCTTCGCTGAGCCGCGGCAGCACGCGCCAGCCCTTCGACCGATCACAGCAACAAGGATTCACCATGAGCTTCTCGCAAGGCATCACCGGTCTGGCGGCATCGGCCGCGCAGCTGGACGCCATCGGCAACAACATCGCCAACTCCGGCACCATCGGCTACAAGAGCTCCACGGTGGCGTTCAAGGACGTCATCGCCGGATCCAAGATCGGCCTGGGCGTGTCGGTCGCCGCCGTGCAGCAGAATTTCGCGGCCGGGTCGGTCCAGCTCACCAGCCGCCCGCTCGACTTCGCCATCACCAACGGCAACGGCTTCTTCCGCGTCGAAAGTCCCGAGGGCGGCAGCGTCTCGTACTCGCGCAACGGCCAGTTCACGGTCGACGCGAACGGCTACGTCGTCAGCCCCAACGGCATGCGCCTGACCGGCTATGGGGTCACCGCCAACGGGTCGCTGGCCGGCGGCACGCCCACCGCGCTGCGGTTTCCCACGCAGTCGATGACCCCGAAGGCCACGGCCGCGGTGACGGCGCAGTTCAACCTGGACTCGCGCAGGCAGGACATCGACCGGGTCGCCACGCCGTTCGTCGCCACCGATTCGAGCACCTACCACTATTCGAACGCCCTGAACGTGTTCGATTCCCTCGGCAATCCGCACGAGGTGGTGCTGTTCTTCACCAAGAGCGACACCGCGACCAGCGAATGGGAAGTGCAGGCCCAGCTCGCCGGCAGTACCGGGACCACGACGACGCCGGCGGCGGTGGCGGTGACCTTCGATGAGAACGGCGCGATCAGGAATGCCGCGCCCGCTTACACCAGCTTCACGATTGCCGGCACCTACGGCAACGGCGCGGCGACGCCGGCGTTCACCGTCGACCTGGCGGGCAGCACCCAGTTCGGCAACATCAGCGCCGTGCAGCGACTCAGCCAGGACGGCTACACGTCCGGCGTGCTGACCTCCTACGAGATCGGCACCGACGGCGTGATCACGGGCAAGTACTCCAACGACCAGAGCAACGTCCTCGGCCAGGTCGTCCTCAGTTCCTTCGCCAACCCGAACGGGCTGGAGCCGATCGGCAACAACATGTGGAGCGAGACCGGCATGTCGGGCCAGCCGCTGACGGGCACTCCCGGCGAAGGCACGACCCTCGGCTCGCTGACCTCGGGCGCGCTGGAGGCCTCCAACGTCGACCTCACGAGCGAGCTGGTCAACCTGATCACGGCCCAGCGCGGCTACCAGGCCAACGCCCAGACCCTCAAGACGCAGGACCAGGTCATGCAGACCCTGGTGAACCTGCGCTGAAGTCGAACCGGAGTAGCTGACGATGGACCGGATGCTCTATGTCGCCATGAGCGGCGCCAAGCAGGCGATGGAGCAGCATGCCTCCGTGGCCAACAACATGGCGAACGTGGGCACCACCGGCTTCCGGGCGCAGATCAACGCCTTCCAGGCGGTGCCTGTGGTCGGCGAGGAGGCCGCCACCCGCGCCTTCGTGGTCGGCACGACGCCGGGAGCCGATTTCAGGCAAGGGCCCTTGAGCGAGACCGGCCGCGACCTCGACGTGGCGATCAAGGGAGCAGGCTGGCTGGTGGTGGAAACCGCGGCCGGCGAGGCCTATACCCGCGCCGGCAACCTGCAGGTGGCGCCGGACGGCCAGGTCACCAGCGCAGCGGGGCTGCCGGTGCTGGGCGACGGCGGGCCGCTGGTGATCCCGCCGGGGTCCACCATCTCGATCGCGGCCAACGGCCTCGTGAGCGCCCGGGTGCCGGGCAACGGCGCCACCGGCCTGGTGGAGGTCGGCCGCCTCAAGCTGGTGAATCCCGCCGCGGACGAACTGGTGCGCGGCGAGGACGGGTTGTTCCGCATGGCGGACGGGTTGCCGCCGGCGGACGCCAATCCGGCCGTCGCCGTGGCCAGCGGGTACCTCGAAGGCAGCAACGTCAATGCCGTCGACGCCATGGTCGACATGATCGCCGTCTCGCGCCTGCTGGAGATGCAGATGAAGGCATTGCAGACCGCCGACGAGAACGCGCAATCCGCCAACCGGCTGCTGGCCCACGGCTAGCGCCCCACGAACAGGACCACCACATGCTCCGCTCCCTCTCCATCGCCAGAACCGGCCTCGACGCGCAGCAGCAGCAGCTGGACGTCATCACCAACAACCTCGCGAACGTCGGCACCACCGGCTTCAAGAAGAGCCGCGCCGTCTTCGAGGACCTGATGTACCAGAACCTGCGGCAGGTCGGCGGCCAGACCTCCGACCAGACGCGGCTGCCTTCGGGCCTGCAGGTGGGCACGGGCGTGCGCGTGGTCGCGACCGAACGCATCCACTCCCAAGGCAACCTCACCAAGACCGAGAACCCGCACGACGTCGCCATCAACGGCGGCGGGTTCTTCCAGGTGCAGATGCCGGACGGGTCGACGGCATACACCCGCGACGGCTCGTTCCAGAAGGACCGCGACGGCCAGCTGGTGACCGCCAGCGGCTATCCGGTCCAGCCGGCCATCACCATCCCGGCCAACGCCACCAGCGTGACGATCGCGCGCGACGGCATGGTGTCGATCACGCAGCCGGGCAGCACCGCCAGCGTGCAGGTCGGCCAGCTGCAGCTCGCCACCTTCCTCAACCCCACCGGGCTGCAGGCGCTGGGCGAGAACCTCTACGCCGAGACCGACTCGTCGGGGACGCCGACGCAGACCAACCCCGGCCTCAACGGCGCCGGCCTGCTGAGCCAGGGCTACGTCGAGTCTTCCAACGTCAACGTGGTGGAGGAGCTGGTGAGCATGATCCAGACCCAGCGCGCGTACGAGATCAACAGCAAGGCGGTGCAGGCATCCGACCAGATGCTGCAGCGCCTGAGCCAGTTGTGATGGCGACGCTGCGCCTGCTCGCCGGCCGCGCCGTGCCCGCGCTGCTGGCGCTGGCCGCGGGCTGCGCCCAGGTGCCGACGCAGCCCCTGGTGCAGCAGCCGATGACGGCCCGCCCGGCGCCGGAACACCGGACGCCGGCCCGCACGCCGGGCGCGATCTTCCAGGAAGGCGCCCGCGGGCATGCCTTGTTCGAGGACCGGCGGCCGCGCCACGTCGGCGACATCCTGACCATCGTCATCAGCGAAAAGGCCGACGCGAGCAAGAACTCCGCCACCACCGCCAGCCGCAACGGCAAGGTCGAGGCCGATTTCGGCGTCTCGCCGAAGTTCCTGGGCGGCCTGCTGCGCGGCCAGGACGCGAGCCTGGGCGGCGACAACACGCTGAGCGGCAAGGGCGGCGCCACCGCCGCCAACGCCTTCAACGGCGTGATCACCGTCACCGTCGTCGACGTCATGGCCAACGGCAACCTGGTGGTGAGCGGCGAGAAGCAGATGCTGATCAACCAGGGGACCGAGTTCATCCGCTTCTCCGGCATCGTCAATCCGCAGACCGTGGTCGGCAACAACAGCGTGCTGTCGACGCAGGTGGCGGACGCCCGCATCGAGTACAGCAGCAAGGGCTTCATCAACGAGGCCCAGACGATGGGCTGGCTGCAGCGGTTCTTCCTCAACGCGATGCCGTTCTGACCATGGACAAGCTTCTCCTGCCGCTCGCCCTCGCACTGGCCGCGGCCCTGTCGCTGCCGGCCGGCGCGGAGCCGCTCAAGGCGCTCGCCAGCGTGCAAGGCGTGCGCGACAACCCGCTGATCGGCTACGGCCTGATGGTCGGCCTGGACGGCACAGGCGACCAGACGATGCAGACGCCGTTCACCACGCAGAGTCTCAACACGATGCTGGCGCAACTCGGCGTCACGGTGCCGCCCGGCACCAACATGCAGCTGAAGAACGTGGCCGCGGTGATGGTCACCGCGACGCTGCCACCGTTCGCGCGGCCGGGCCAGGCGATCGACGTGACGGTGTCCTCCCTCGGCAATGCCAAGAGCCTGCGCGGCGGCACCTTGCTGATGACGCCGCTCAAGGGCAGCGACGGCGCCGTGTACGCGGTGGCCCAGGGCAACATGGTGCTGGGCGGCGCCGGCGCTTCGGCCAACGGCAGCAAGGTCCAGATCAACCAGCTCACGTCCGGGCGCATCCCGGCCGGGGCGCAGGTGGAGCGCGCGGTGCCCGCGCCGGTCGGGGAGGAAGGCACGTTGACGCTGGAGATGAACCGGTCCGACTTCGGGACCGCGCAGCGGGCCGTGGATGCCATCAACCGGCAGTTCGGCGGCGGCACGGCCGAGGCGGTGGACGCGCGGGTCATCCGCGTGCGGGCGCCGGCGGCGCAGCACGAGCGCGTCGGCTTCCTGGCCCGTCTCGAAACGATCGACGTGGTGCCGGCGCAGGATGTGGCCCGGGTCGTGATCAACGCCCGCACCGGCTCGGTGGTGATGAACCAGGCGGTGCGGGTGCAGGAATGCGCGGTGGCGCACGGCAGCCTGTCGGTGGTGATCAGCAGCCAGCCGGTGATCAGCCAGCCCAACCCCTTTTCCGGCGGAACCACCGTGGCGGCGCAGACGTCGCAGATCTCGCTCTCGCAGCCCGGCGGGGCGCTGCAGATGGTCAGGGCCGGCGCTTCGCTGGCCGACGTGATCAAGGGGCTCAATGCGCTGGGCGCCAATCCGCAGGACCTGATCTCGATCCTGCAGGCGATGAAGTCGGCGGGCGCGCTGCGCGCGGAACTGGAAATCATCTGAGTGCGATGAGCAGTCCGGTCGCACCCCACCCGGCGGCCACCGCGGCCATGGAGCAGCGTTTCGCCCTCGACGTGCAGGGCGTGGATTCGCTGCGGCGGACGGCCCGCCGCTCGCCGGACGAGGGCCTGCGGCAGGTCTCGCGCCAGTTCGAGGCGCTGTTCATGGGGATGATGCTCAAGAGCATGCGCGACGCCACGCCCGCCAGCGGCCTGCTCGACGGCCAGCACACGCGGATGTACGTGTCGATGCTGGACCAGCAGCTCGCCCAGCACCTCTCCGGACGTGGCATGCGCCTGGCCGATTCGATGTACGAGCAGCTGCGCCGCTCGCTGGGCAGCGACGCCGCCGCGGCGGGACCGCCGGCCGGGCCGGGCGCTGCCGCGCCGGTCCGTCCCGCTACCCCTGCCGCCGCCGCGCCTCGCGAGGGCGCGGTGGGCGGCGACACGGCTGCCGGCGCCGGCGCGGCGCGCAGCACGGCGATTCGCGCCGGCCATGCCGCGCCCGTTGCGCTCGCTCCATTGGGCGCATACGCGGCTGGCCGTGCGGCCGGCAGCAGCGAGCCGCCCCGCTCCGCCACCAGCCTGCCGGCCCGGGTCCAGGGCTTCGTCGAGCGGCTCGGCGCCGCCGCGCGCGCGGCGGCGCGGGCCACCGGGATCCCCGAGACGCTGATCCTCGCGCAGGCCGCGCTGGAATCGGCGTGGGGCCGGCGCGAGGTGCGCGGCGACGACGGGGCGCCCAGCTTCAACGTGTTCGGCATCAAGGCCGACCGGTCGTGGCGCGGACCGGTCACGGAGGCCACGACCACCGAGGTGATCGAAGGCGTCGCGCACAAGGTCCGGGCCCGCTTCCGTGCCTACGGCTCGTACGAGGAGGCGTTTGCCGACTACGCGAAGTTCCTCGCCGGCAATCCGCGGTACGGCCGGGTGCTCGGTGAAGCCGACCCGGCCCGTGCCGCGCGGGAGCTGCAGCGCGCCGGGTACGCGACGGACCCGGCATACGCCAGCAAGCTGGTGCGCGTGATGAAGCGGCTCTTCTGAAACACGACAAGGCAAGGGACATGAACTTCGGAAACATCAGGATCGGCCAGCGGCTCGCACTCGGCTTCGGGGCCGTGGTCGCGTTGCTCGTGGTCGTCGCGACGCTGGGCGTGGCCCGCATGAGCGGGATGCAGGCGCAGCTGGAACACATCGTGCACTCGCGCAATGTCAGGACCGAGGCCGTGGCGGCCATGCATGCGACGCTGCTGGCGACCGAGACCGCCACCCGCAACGTGCTGCTGTTCCAGGACGACGAGGCGGAACTGCAGAAGGAACTGCAGCGCCTGAAGGAGCTGCGCCAGCGATACGTCGCGGCGCAGCAGGGCCTGGCCGGGCTGCTCGCCGGCCCCGGGGTGGCAGCGTCGGAGCGGGCGCTGTTCGGCCGGGCCGGCGAACAGTACGCCTTGCTGGCGCCCAAGACCCAGCAGGTCGCCGACCTCACCGATGCGATGAGGCTGGGCGCCGCCACCGACGTGCTGCTCAAGGAAGTCCGGCCGCTGCAGCAGCAGCTGGAAGGCACCCTGGGCCAGCTGGCCGCCGAAGAAAAGCGCCTGGCCGAAGCCGACGCCGCCGCATCGCGCGCTTCGTACCGGTTGGCCATGCTGCTGCTGGTGGGGCTCAGCGCGGCGGCCGCGGTTGCCGCCGCGGCGATGGCCTGGCTGGTCACGCGCGGCGTGGTGCGGCCGCTGGCGCACGCCGTCTCGGTCGCGCGGGCCGTGGCATCGGGCGACCTGACCGTGGAAGTGCGGGTGCGGTCGCGCGACGAGGCCGGGCAGATGATGGCGGCCCTGCAGGAGATGAACGCCAGCCTGGGGAAGGTGGTCGGCGGCGTGCGGCGCGGCACCGAGACCATCGCCACGGCGGCGCGGCAGATCGCCTCCGGCAACGAGGACCTGTCGCAGCGCACCGAGCAGCAGGCCGCCAGCCTGGAGGAGACCGCCGCTTCCATGGAGCAGCTCACCGGCACCGTGAAGCAGAACGCCGAAAACGCGCGCCAGGCCGACCAGCTGGCGCGTTCGGCCTCCGAGGTGGCCGGGCGCGGCGGCGCGGTGGTGGGCCAGGTCGTGGAAACCATGGCGTCCATCGACGAGTCTTCGCGCAAGGTGGCCGACATCATCGGGGTCATCGAAGGCATCGCCTTCCAGACCAACATCCTGGCGCTGAACGCGGCGGTGGAAGCGGCGCGCGCCGGCGAGCAGGGGCGTGGCTTCGCCGTGGTGGCTTCGGAAGTGCGCAGCCTCGCGCAGCGCTCGGCGACGGCGGCCAGGGAGATCAAGGGCCTCATCGACGACTCGGTGGGCAAGGTCGGTGCCGGCACCCGGCTGGTCGAGGAAGCAGGCCGGACCATGCACGACATCGTCGGCAGCATCCGGCGGGTCGCCGACCTCATGGGCGGCATCTCCGCCGCGAGCGACGAGCAGACGCGCGGGATCGAACAGGTCAACCAGGCCATCGGACAGATGGACCAGGTGACGCAGCAGAACGCGGCGCTGGTGGAACAGGCGGCGACGGGAGCGAAGGCGTTGCAGCAGGAAGCGGCGATGTTGCTGGAGGCGGTGCGCGTGTTCAACGTCGCGCCGGCCTCGGCCGTGCCGCCGACCGCGCCACCGGCGGCGGCTGCGGCGGACCTCCCGCACGAGGTCCCGCGCCCGCAGCGGCTGCCGCAACCGGCATGAACCGACCCGCGACCCTGCGCGATTCCGCCAACCGGCCGATATCCATCGAGAAAGGACGCAAACCCATGGAAGACACGCTGACCGGGGCCAGGCCCCACGCCACCGCCGCGAACGACCGCCGGCTGGAAGTCGTGACGTTCACCCTCGGCAAGGAGGAGTACGCCATCGATATCCAGCGCGTGCAGGAACTGCGCGGCTACGACGCCGTGACCCGCATCGCCAACGCGCCCGAGTACATCAAGGGCGTGGTGAACCTGCGCGGGATCATCGTGCCGATCATCGACATGAGGATCAGGTTCAACCTCGGCACGCCGACGTACGACCAGTTCACCGTGGTGATCGTGCTGAACATCCGCGGCCGCGTCGTCGGCATGGTGGTCGACAGCGTCTCGGACGTGATCACGCTCGACGCCGACCAGATCAAGCCGCCGCCCGAGATGGGCGCCGCGCTCGACACCGACTACCTGATCGGTCTGGGGACGCTGGACGACCGGATGCTGATCCTGGTGGACATCGACAAGCTGATGTCCAGCGACGACATGGGACTGGTGGAGAAGGTGGCGGCGTAGCAGGCGCCAGCGACAGTGGTCTCGTCTTGGAGGGCGACAACGTGAAATTGGGAAACCTGAAGATTGCAGTCAAGCTGGGCCTGGCATTCGCCGTCGTGTTCCTGCTGCTGGCCGTCCTCGTCGCGACCACGGTCAACCGCTTGAACGACGTGCGGGACGAGTGGGACGACGTTGCCAAGGTCGTGCTGAAGAAGCGCGATGCTCTGGACGAGGCATCGACGGCATTGACCGACGCGATCCACCACTTCAAGAATTTCATCATCCGGGGTGGTGACTACGACAAGCGCTTCCAGGCCGACATGGCCGCGATCGAAGCGGCCCTGACGAGGTACTCCGCGGCCGGGGAGGTTTCGCCGGACGAAGCCGCCCAGCTCAAGACCCTCGGCGAGGGGGTCAAGACCTATCGGACGGGGATGATGAGGTTGTCGGAAATGCGGGCCAGGGATGCCACCGTGCCCGAGCTCGACCAGGCGGTGCAGGGAGCCGACAAGGTCCTGGCCGGCGCCTTGTCCGCGTTGCGCGAGCGCAATCGCCAGATGGTCGCGACGGGCGGTGGCCATGTGGAGGAGAGCCTGCGGGCCGCCCGCAACGCGCTCCTGTGGACGGCGGCCATCATCCTGTTGCTGGGGACCGCATCCGCGGCAGGCATCACGAGGGCGGTCACGCGGCCCCTGCGCTCCGCCGTGCGGATCGCCACGACTGTCGCCGCCGGTGACCTCACCGCGCGGATCGAGGTGGGGTCGACGGACGAGACCGGGCAGCTGATGCAGGCACTCAAGGCGATGAACGAGGGCCTCGCGCGCCTGGTGGGCCAGGTTCGCGCCGGAACCGACTCCATCGCCACCGCCTCCGGCCAGATTGCCTCGGGCAACCAGGACCTGTCGCAGCGCACCGAGGAGCAGGCCGCCTCGCTCGAAGAGACGGCCGCGTCCATGGAGGAGCTGACCGGCACGGTGAAGCAGAACGCGGACAACGCCCGCCAGGCCAACCAGCTGGCGCAGCTGGCCTCGGAAGTGGCCGTCAAGGGCGGCTCGGTGGTCGGACAGGTGGTCGACACCATGGGCGGCATCAACGCGGCCTCGCGCAAGATCGCCGACATCATCACGGTGATCGACGGGATCGCGTTCCAGACCAACATCCTCGCGCTCAACGCGGCGGTGGAGGCGGCGCGCGCCGGGGAACAGGGCCGGGGCTTTGCCGTGGTGGCCTCGGAAGTTCGCAGCCTGGCGCAGCGATCGGCGGCGGCCGCCAAGGAGATCAAGGCGCTGATCGACGACTCGGTAGGCAAGGTGGACGCGGGCAGCCAGCTGGTCGATCAGGCCGGCCAGACCATGCAGGAGATCGTCGGCAGCATCAGGCGGGTGACGGACATCATGGGCGAAATCGCGGCGGCCAGCCAGGAGCAGACGCGCGGGATCGAGCAGGTGAACCAGGCGATCACGCAGATGGACCAGGTGACGCAGCAGAACGCGGCGCTGGTGGAGGAAGCCTCGGCGGCGGCGCAGTCCATGCGCGAGCAGGCCGGCGCGCTGGTACAGGCGGTGAGCGTCTTCAAGTTGGACGGCGAGGCCGTGCAGCGCGCGACCCGGCCGGAAGCGGGCGTCGGCGCGCCTGCGGCGGCGACGCGCGTGGCTGTACCGCCGGTGGCGAAAAAGCTCGCGGCGCCGGCTCAACGCGCAATGCCGTCCGCGGCGCGGCGCGAACCGGTAACGGCGAAAACAGACAAGAACGAATGGGCCGAGTTCTGAGCGGCGCCGTTGCGCCGTTCGGGTTCAGAACATCACCTGGAGAAGACAAATGGGTTTCCGGAACTGGAAGATCGGTGCGCGCCTCGGCGCTGGCTTCGGCCTGCTGCTGGTGCTGCTCGCCGCCGTCGGCGCCTTCGGCGTCGTCACCATGACGAACATGCAGCAGCGCCTGGACACGATCGTGGACAGGAACTCGGCCCAGGTGCTGCACGCGACCACGGTCGCGGCCGGCATCCGCGACATCATGCTCAGCATGAGCATCATCGTGCAGGCCGGCAACAAGGAGGCGCGCGATGCGCAGAAGGCCAACATCGGCGGGGCCCGGCAGCGCTACGGCAACGCGAAGAAGGCGCTGCTGGAGAACGCGCCCGACGACACGATCAAGGGTCTGCTGCAACGGCTGGATGCGGAGCTCAAGCCGGCGGTACCGGTCAACAACCGGTTGCTGGAGCTGGCCGACCAGGGCAGTCCTGCCCAGGCTTCCGAGCTGTTCATCACCCAGTCGGAACCCTCCGGCCGCAAGCTGATCGCCTTGACGGACGAAATCGTGCGGCACGCGCAGGCGACGGCGCAGGCCGGTGCGGCCGAGGCGCGCGCGGACTACCTGCGCTCGCGCACCCTGGTGCTCGCCATCTGCGCCCTGGCCATCGCGCTTGGCGCCGGCGCGGCGGTCGCCATCTCCAGGTCCATCACCCGGCCGCTGCGCGAAGCGGTGCAGGTCGCCGAAACCGTCGCGACCGGCGACCTCCGGCTGCGGCTCGACGGGCGGGGCCGCGACGAAGCGGCGCAATTGCTCCAGGCGCTGCAGCACATGGCCGACAGCCTGGTGACGGTGGTCACCGACGTCCGCGCCGGCACCGATGCGATCTCTACCGCCTCGGGCCAGATCGCCTCGGGCAACCAGGACCTGTCGCAGCGCACCGAGGAGCAGGCGGCCTCGCTCGAGGAGACGGCCGCGTCCATGGAGGAGCTGACCGGGACCGTGAAGCAGAACGCCGAGAACGCGCGCCAGGCCAACCAGCTGGCGCGATCGGCGTCGGAAGTCGCGGTGAAGGGCGGCGCGGTGGTCGGGCAGGTCGTGGACACCATGGCGGGCATCAACGCCGCGTCGCGCAAGATCGCCGACATCATCGGCGTGATCGACGGCATCGCGTTCCAGACCAACATCCTCGCGCTCAACGCGGCGGTGGAGGCGGCGCGCGCCGGCGAACAGGGCCGCGGCTTTGCCGTGGTGGCCTCGGAAGTTCGCAGCCTGGCGCAGCGATCGGCGGCGGCCGCCAAGGAGATCAAGGCGCTCATCGACGACTCGGTAGGCAAGGTGGACGCGGGCAGCCAGCTGGTCGATCAGGCCGGCCAGACCATGCAGGAGATCGTCGGCAGCATCAGGCGGGTGACGGACATCATGGGCGAGATCGCGGCGGCCAGCCAGGAGCAGACGCGCGGCATCGAGCAGGTCAACCAGGCGATCACGCAGATGGACCAGGTGACGCAGCAGAACGCGGCGCTGGTGGAGGAAGCCTCGGCCGCGGCGCAGTCCATGCGCGAGCAGGCCGGCGCGCTGGTGCAGGCGGTGAGCGTGTTCAAGCTGCAGGGCGGCCCGGCGCCGCGCGTCGAACCGGCCGCCGTCCAGCCCGAGCCGCCGCTCCGCCGCGACCAGCCGGCGCGCGCCGCGCTGGCGCGGCCCCGGCCCGCCAGGCCGGATCCGCTGCAGCCCGGGCTCGCGGCGGCCGCCGCCGGTGAAGCAGGCGAGTGGAGAGCGTCCTAGCCGGGAAGGGCAGTGCCGCACGGCGCAGCACGGCAACTGCCCAAGCATCAACAAAGGGAGGGAAGTCACAAATGAAGAACTGGAAGATCGCCACGCGGATGGCGCTTGGCTTTGGGCTCGTGCTCGCACTTCTGACGGCGTCGTCCGTCATCGGCGTGTTCAGCTTCATGTTCATCGGACAGGCAACCGGGGAGCTGGTGGACCGGGCCGTGCCCATGGAGCGGGTGGCAAGGGAGTGGCTTCAGGGGACGGTCGCCAACCTGGCGCGGACGGTCGCGATGGCAAAGACCAGCGATCAGGACCTCGAAGCGTTCCTGCAGAAGGAGATCAGTGCCGCGTCCGCGCAGATTTCCGGGCACCAGAAGAAGCTCGAGTCCATGATCTCCACGGCAGAGGAAAAGGCGCTGATGGCGCAGATCGCCAACAAGCGCGCCGCGTATCTGGATGCGCGCAAGGCCGTCATGAAGGCCAAGGCCGACGGCAACACGGCCCAGGCGCGGCAGCTCGTGGAGCAGGGGCTGGTCCCCGCCGTCGCTGCGTACGAGGCGGACCTCACAGCGATGGTGGAGATGCAGGTCAAGGACGCCGCGGCATCCGCCGGCAAAATCGAGCACCTGCGCCAGCGGGGCGAGCTTGTCCTGGTCGTCGTCGGCGCCGCCGCGGTGCTGCTCGGGCTCGCCGTCGCCTGGACACTCACCCGCGCGATCACCCGCCCGTTGAGACGGGCGGTGGCATTGGCCGAAACAGTCGCCGCCGGCGACCTCACCACGACGGTCGCGGTGGATTCACGCGACGAAACCGGACAGCTGCTGCAGTCGCTCAAGGACATGAGCGGTTCCCTCGCGCAGGTGGTGGCGCAGGTCCGCGCCGGCACCGACGCGATCTCCACCGCCTCGGGCCAGATCGCCTCGGGCAACCAGGACCTGTCGCAGCGCACCGAGGAGCAGGCGGCCTCGCTCGAGGAGACGGCCGCGTCCATGGAGGAGCTGACCGGGACGGTGAAGCAGAACGCGGACAACGCCCGCCAGGCCAACCAGCTGGCGCAGCTGGCCTCGGAAGTGGCCGTCAAGGGCGGCTCAGTGGTCGGACAGGTGGTCGACACGATGGGGGGCATCAACGCCGCCTCGCGCAAGATCGCCGACATCATCACGGTGATCGACGGGATCGCGTTCCAGACCAACATCCTGGCGCTCAACGCGGCGGTGGAGGCGGCGCGCGCCGGCGAGCAGGGCCGCGGCTTTGCCGTGGTGGCCTCGGAAGTTCGCAGCCTGGCGCAGCGATCGGCGGCGGCCGCCAAGGAGATCAAGGCGCTGATCGACGACTCCGTCAGCAAGGTGGATACCGGCAGCGAACTGGTCGGCCAGGCCGGCGCGACGATGGACGAGATCGTCGGCAGCATCAGGCGGGTGACGGACATCATGGGCGAGATCGCGGCGGCCAGCGCCGAGCAGACGCGCGGCATCGAGCAGGTCAATCAGGCGATCACGCAGATGGACCAGGTGACGCAGCAGAACGCGGCGCTGGTGGAGGAAGCCTCGGCCGCGGCGCAGTCCATGCGCGAGCAGGCCGGCGCGCTGGTGCAGGCGGTGAGCGTGTTCAAGGTGGACGCAATGGCCACGGTCCGGTCCCTCGCGCCGGCGGCCAGGCCTGCGCAAGCGGCTGCCCGGCGCGTGGCCGCCGCGCATCCGGCGGCCGGAAAGCTCGCGGCCACGGCGCAGAAAGCCATTCCCGCGGGCCAACGCGAACCGGCGCTCGCCGCGAGCGGCAAGGACGAGTGGGCCGAGTTCTGATCCACTACGGCGCGGCCGCCACCGCACGCCCGCCCACGGCGGCGACCTGACATCCCTTCTTCCTTCCAAACCCATCGGAGTGTTTTTCGTGTCTCTCAGTAGTCTTTCCATCGGCAAACGCCTCACGCTGTTCATCGCCCTGATCCTGCTGCTGTTCGTCGGGAGCAGCCTGATCGCGGCAGTGCGCATGCGGCAGCTGGGCGTGGAGATCGACGCGATGGTGGAGAAGAACATCAAGATCGAACGCGCGTGGTCCGACTGGATGCGCAACACTTCGAACGGCGTTCAGCGGGCAGCGGCCATTGCGAAGAGCAGCGACGCGGGGTTGGTGGCCTACTTTGCGCCTATCACCGCCAAAGCGGTGCAGGAAACCACCGTGCTGCAAAAGTTCCTGGAAGGGGCGCTGGACACGGCCGAAAAGCGCGAGCGTTTCGACAAGATCGGCCAGATCCGCAAGGCTTACCTGACCTCGCGCGACGAGGTCGCCAAGGCCAAGGGGGCCGGCGACGTCGAGGCCGCCAGCAAGATCTTCGCCGAGAAGTTCGAACCCACCTCGACGGCCTACATCGCGGCGGTGCAGGAAATGGTCGAGTTGGAGCGCCGTGACCTCGATGCGGCAGCCCGGCGCACGCGGGAACTGCGGGCGCAGGCCACGACGCTGCTGCTCGCGTCCGGCGGGGTTGCCGTCGCGCTTGCCCTGGTGCTGGCCTGGCGGTTGACTCTCAGCATCACCGGTCCGCTGCGGCGAGCGGCAGAGATTGCCGACGGCGTCGCCAAGGGCGACCTGAGCCGCCGCATCTCGGTCCAGGGCAAGGACGAGGTCGCCGCCCTGCTGGGGTCGCTGGCTGCGATGCAGGCCAGCCTGACGGACATCGTGCGGGACGTGCGGCAGGGCACCGACGCGATCTCCACCGCCTCGGGCCAGATTGCCTCGGGCAACCAGGACCTGTCGCAGCGCACCGAGGAGCAGGCGGCCTCGCTCGAGGAGACGGCCGCGTCCATGGAGGAGCTGACCGGGACGGTGAAGCAGAACGCGGACAACGCCCGCCAGGCCAACCAGCTGGCGCAGCTGGCCTCGGAAGTGGCCGTCAAGGGCGGCTCAGTGGTCGGACAGGTGGTCGACACGATGGGGGGCATCAACGCCGCCTCGCGCAAGATCGCCGACATCATCACGGTGATCGACGGGATCGCGTTCCAGACCAACATCCTGGCGCTCAACGCGGCGGTGGAGGCGGCGCGCGCCGGCGAGCAGGGCCGCGGCTTTGCCGTGGTGGCCTCGGAAGTTCGCAGCCTGGCGCAGCGATCGGCGGCGGCCGCCAAGGAGATCAAGGCGCTGATCGACGACTCCGTCAGCAAGGTGGATACCGGCAGCGAACTGGTCGGCCAGGCCGGCGCGACGATGGACGAGATCGTCGGCAGCATCAGGCGGGTGACGGACATCATGGGCGAGATCGCGGCGGCCAGCGCCGAGCAGACGCGCGGCATCGAGCAGGTCAATCAGGCGATCACGCAGATGGACCAGGTGACGCAGCAGAACGCGGCGCTGGTGGAGGAGGCTTCGGCGGCGGCGCAGTCCATGCGCGAGCAGGCCGGCGCGCTGGTGCAGGCGGTGAGCGTGTTCAAGCTGCAGGGCGGCCCGGCGCCGCGCGTCGAACCGGCCGCCGTCCAGGCCGCGGCGTCTGGACACCGGGCGCCGCCAGCGCCGCAGCGCAGGCTCGAGCGGGCCAGGCCGGCAAGGGCGGTGCCGCCGCAGCCGCAGCTCGCGGTGGCCGCCGTCGCAGAAGCAGGCGAGTGGCGCGAGTTCTAGTCCCGCGCCGGCTGCACGACGAAGGCGCAGCCGCCGCGGAAGAGCGCGATGAATGCCCCGGTGTTCGGCCATTTGGAACCCGTGGCAGCCCCGTACATTGATGCCGGGACCTCGCGTGCCCGGGCGCGCCGCGTGGCCCCGCACGCGCGCGACGGCATTCACGGCGCAACGCCGCCAAGATTTTTTTCAACCGTGAGAGAAGGAGAAGCCCCGATGAAGACCACATTCGCCATGCCCGCCGCCCTCGTGCTCGGCGCGCTGCTCGCCGCCGGCCCCGCGTGGAGCGCGGAAGGCGCGGCCACCGCCAAGGAAGCGGAAGCAATGGTCAAGAAGGGAGTGGCGTTCATCAAGGCCAACGGCAAGGACAAGGGCTACGCCGCCATCAACGACAAGTCCAATGCCCAGTTCCACGACCGTGACCTGTACCTGGCCGTGCACCAGCTGGACGGCAGGGCCGTCGCCCACGGCACCAACGAGAAGATGGTCGGCAAGATGGTGATCGACCTGAAGGACACCGACGGCAAGGAGTACATCAAGGAGCGCGTCGAGTGGGCCAAGACCAAGGGCAGCTTCTGGACCGACTACAAGTTCCTCAATCCGGTCAGCAAGAAGGTCGAGCCGAAGACGGCGTATTGCGAGCGTCTCGACGACACGGTCGTCTGCGGCGGCATCTACAAGTAAGCACGACGGCGGCGCGCGGGCGGCGCCCGCCTGCCGCCGACCGACCGGTTCGGCGCGCGCCCGCGCCAGTCAGGCACCGCGGCGGTGCCGAGGAAAGACCATGAAAGTGTGGCACAAGGTGGTGGCCGCCCCGGCCGTCGCGATCGCGTTCCTGGCGCTGCTGGGCGCCGTCTCCTACGGCGTGATGACCCGGCAGCAGGCGGCGCTCGGCGACATGTACAACCTGCGGTTCGGCAGCTACCAGCTCGCCGCGAACTCGTCGCAGGCGATCAGCGAGGTGCATTCCAACGTGTACCGCCTGCTGACGTGGATCAACAACCTGAAGGAAGACAGGATCAAGCAGGTCGCGGACGACCAGCAGGCCAAGGTGACCGCCGTGATCAAGGCGGTGGGGCGCTTCGGTGCCGACGAGCGCCTCCTTCCCGAGGAGCGGCAGCTCGCCCAGGCCGCGGTGAAGAAGCTGGAAAAATACCGCACCGACATCGAGACCGCGATCGACCTCAGTTCCGTCGCGGTGGAAACGGGCATGAGCGCGATGCAGACGGCCGACGGCGGTTTCCAGGCGCTGCTCAAGGACCTGAACCAGCTCGTGGCCCTGGAGACGCGCCTGGCCAGCGAGCAGTACGAGGCCGCGGGCCAGGCGTTCCGGCAGCTCGTGCTGGCGCTCGGCGTGATCCTCGTGCTCGCGCTCGCCGTCTCGGCCGCCACGGCCATCGCGATGAGCCGGCTCATCGTGCGTCCGATCGGGGCGGCCAGGGACGTCGCGCAGCAGATCGCCGCCGGCGACCTCACGAACTCGATCGATGCCGGGGCCAGCGACGAGACCGGGGCGCTCCTCGAGGCGCTCAGGCACATGAACGACTCGCTGGGACGCATCGTCGGCGACGTCCGCACCAGCAGCGAGGCGATCTCGACCGCGTCCCACCAGATCGCTGCCGGCAACCAGGACCTGTCGCAGCGCACCGAGGAGCAGGCGGCCTCGCTCGAGGAGACGGCAGCCTCGATGGAGGAGCTGACCGGGACGGTGAAGCAGAACGCGGAGAACGCGGCGCAGGCCAACCGGCTGGCCCAGTCCGCGTCCGAGGTTGCCGCCCGGGGCGGCACGGTGGTCGGTCAGGTCGTGGCAACGATGGCGTCGATCAACGAATCGTCCCGCAAGGTGACGGACATCATCGCCGTCATCGACGGAATTTCCTTCCAGACCAACATCCTGGCGCTGAACGCTGCGGTGGAAGCGGCGCGCGCGGGCGAGCAGGGGCGCGGTTTCGCGGTGGTCGCGCAGGAGGTGCGCAGCCTGGCCCAGCGCTCGGCGGCGGCAGCGCGCGAGATCAAGGGCCTGATCGACGATTCGGCGGGCAAGGTGGGCGAAGGCAGCCGGCTCGTCGCCGACGCCGGGCAGACCATGCAGGAGGTCGTCGCCAGCATCAGGCGGGTGAGCGACATCATGGCCGAGATCGCGGCGGCCAGCCAGGAGCAGACGCGCGGGATCGAGCAGGTCAATCAGGCGATCACGCAGATGGACCAGGTGACGCAGCAGAACGCGGCGCTGGTCGAGGAAGCCTCGGCCGCGGCGCAGTCCATGCGCGGGCAGGCCGGCGCGCTGGTGCAGGCGGTGAGCGTGTTCAAGGTGGACGTCGGCGCCACCGCGACCGAACGCCCGGAGTTGCCCGTGGCCGGCTCGCGGCCGTTGCATCGCCCGCCAGGGCTGCCGCCGCGCAAGCCGCTGGTCGCCAGGCCGGCGTCCCAGCCCGAGGCGGCACCGGTCGCGGCCGAAGCGGGGACCCGGCGGGCCGGGCAGCGAGGGCCGGTCATGGCCGGGGCCGGCAAGGACGAGTGGACCGAGTTTTGACGCGCGTCCTGTCGGCCGTGCGGAACGTGCCGATAAACAGCAATAGGGGAGCCCGCGCGACGGGCGCCACCGCCACGACAGCATCCGAAAGCCAGGTTCCATGTCCACTCTGTTCTCCACCGGCCTGTCCGGCCTGACCGTCGCCCGCACGGCCCTCGCGACGACGGCGCAGAACACGGCCAACGTCTACACCGAGGGCTACAGCCGGCAGAAGGTCGTGGTCCAGGCCAATCCGGCGAATGCCACCATCGGCGGATTCCTCGGTACGGGCGCCCGGGTCACCAGCGTCCAGCGCAGCTACGACGAATTCCTCGCGGCCCAGCTGTCGCGCGCCGATTCGTCGGCCGCCGGGCTGGAAACCTACGCGACGCAGATCAGCCGGCTGGACAACCTGCTGGCCGACCGCGACTCCGGCCTGTCCGCGCTGATGCAGAAGTTCTTCACCGGGGTGCAGGGCGTCGCCGACACGCCGGCGGATCCGGCGGCGCGCCAGGAGATGCTCAGCACGGCGGCGGCCCTGGCCGGCAAGTTCCGCTCGGTCGACCAGTACCTGACGGACCTGAACGCATCGCTGAACGAGCAGATCGCCGGCAGCGTCAGCCAGGTCAATGCCATCGCCACCCAGGTGGCCAGCCTGAACCGGCAGATCTCGCAACTGGCCGCGGCCACCGGCGGCCAGCCGCCCAACGACCTGCTGGATACGCGCGACAAGCTGGTGAACGACCTCAGCAAGCTGGTCGACGTCGCGGTCGTCAGGCAGGACGGCGGCCAGTACAACCTCTTCGTCGGCAGCGGCCAGACGCTCGTGCTGGGCGACCGCACCGCGACGATGGCCGCCGTCACGTCGGCGGCGGACCCCACCCGCACGGCGGTGGCCCTGGTCGGCGTGGACGGCGAGGCGATCGAGCTGAGGGACGGCGAGGTCGGCGGCGGCGCGCTCGGCGGCGTGCTGGCGTTCCGATCGCAATCGCTCGCCGGCACGCAGAACGCGATCGGCCGCCTGGCGACGGCGCTGGCGGTGCAGTTCAACCAGCAGCATGCGCGCGGGATCGACCTGCGCGGCGACCCCGGCGGCGATTTCTTCCGCCTGTCGGGGCCCGAGGTCTATCGCGACACCCGCAGCCAGAATCCCGATCCGCTCCAGTTCACGGCGGCGATCGACGACGCCGGAGCGCTCACGACCAGCGACTACCAGGTCCAGGTCAGGCTCACCGCGGGCGTGCCGGGCCTGGCCGTCACCCGGCTGTCGGATGGACAGCCGGTCGATTTCACGCCGGTGGGCGCCGATCCGTCGGCACCGGGCAGCATCACCTTCGACGGCATCGAGCTCAGCTGGGCGGCCGGCACCCCGCAGGCGGGTGACTCGTTCCTCGTGGTTCCGACGCGCTCCGCCGCGCGGAACTTCGACGTGGCGGTCGCCGACCCCGTCGCGATCGCCGCCGGCGCCGGACCCGCGGACGACGGCGGCCAGAGCGGGCCGTCCGACGGGCGCAATGCCCTGGCCCTGGCGGGACTGCAGCGCGCGGCCGTGGTCGGCGGCACGGCGACCTTCAACGGCGCCTACGCGCGGCTGGTCAGCGAGGTCGGCAACAAGGCGATGGAGGTCGAAGTGGCCTTCACCAGCCAGTCCAGCCTCGCCGGCCAGGTGCGCGCCAGCCTCGACTCGGTGGCCGGCGTGAACCAGGACGAGGAGACGGCCAACCTGCTGCAGTACCAGCAGATGTACCAGGCGAACGCCAAGGTGATCCAGGCCGCCTCCACCATGTTCGACACCATCCTCGGCTTGCGCTGAGCAGGATCCACGCTATGCGAATCAGCACGCAGGCATTCTTCGAACGCAACGCCGCCGGCATGGGCCGCCTGCAGCAGAAGCTGTTCCAGGTCCAGCAGAAGATCGGCGCCGGCAGCAAATTCATCACGCCGTCGCAGGATCCGGTCGCCGCGGCGCGGGCGCTGGGCGTGAGCCAGTCGCTGGCCGAGACGTCGCAGTACGCGGCCAGCCGCAGCCGGGCCGGGCAGTCGCTCGCCATGGAAGAGACCGCCCTGCAGTCGGCCACCCGCGTCCTGCAAGAGGTCAAGGCGCTGATCGTCCAGGCCGGCAACGGCACGCTGACGGATGCGGACCGCGCCACCCTGGGCACCGCGCTGGAAAGCCAGTTCGCGGAACTGCTGGGCGTCGCCAATTCGACCGACGGGAACGGGCAGTACCTGTTCGCGGGGTTCAAGGGCGACGCCCCGCCCTTCGTGGCGCAGGGCGCCACCGTGGCGTACAACGGCGACCAGGGACAGCGGCTGGTGCAGGTCGACGTTTCGCGCCAGATGGCGGTGACGGACGACGGCGAGAGCGTGTTCCGCGCGGTGCAGGGCAGCGCGGTCCGGGTGCCCGCGGCCGGCGCCGGCAACCAGGGATCGGGCGTCTTCGGCGGCGTGAACGTCACCGACGGCGGGAACTACGAGCTGACGTTCGACACCACCGCCACCGCGACGGCCAAGGCGACGTACACGCTCAGGAACGCCGACGACGGCACGGTGCTCGCGAGCGGCGACTTCACGGCCGGCGAGCCGATCACGGCTGCGGGCCTGTCCGTGCGGATCGACGGCGCACCGGTCGCCGGCGACGTCTTCACCGTCGGCAATGCGCAGCAGGCCGGCACCGACGTGTTCCAGGCGATGCGCGACCTGATCACCGCCTTGCGGGTTCCCGCGACCGACGCAGCTTCCCTGGCAGACGTGCGCAACGCGCTCGGCACGGCCAACGCGAAGATCACCAACGCCCACGACAACGTGCTCACCGTGCGCTCGGCCGTCGGCTCGCGCCTGGCCGAACTGGACTCGCTGGACGCGAGCGGCGAATGGCGCAACATCGTCGACCAGACCTATCTCTCCGAACTGCAGGACCTCGATTACGCGAGCGCGCTGACCGAGTTCGCGCAGCGCGAGAGCAACCTGCGGGCCACGCAGCAGACCTTTGCCCGGCTGCAGAGCATCGCCTTGTTCAACTACCTGTAGCGCCCGGCGATGCAACCGATCGCCCTCGGCCAACCGGTCACACGCTGCGCCGGCTCCGCACACCAGCGCGAGCGTTCCGCCGGCATGCCGCCGGGCGGCCCCGGGGAGGAATTCGACCTCCTGTTCGCCGCCACCTCGGACGGCGTGCTGCTGCTGGGGCCGGGCGGGGCCGTCGAGCGCGCCAACCCGGCCGTCGCCGAACTGCTCGGGGCGCAACCGGGCCAGCTGGCCCGCGTCACCGCGGTGCGGACGCTGCTCGCGCCACGCGACCACCGGGTCGAGCCGCTGATCGCGGAGTTGCGGCGCGCCGGCAAGGCGGCCGGCACCGTCACCGCCCTGCGCGTTGACGGCACGCCAGTGGACGTGCAGGTGCGCATGACGCAGTACCCCGGCGCTGCCGGCGAGCCGCGCGTCATCGTCGTGTTGCGGCCTGCCGCACCGTCGGCCTCGTCCCCAGGCTCCGCGCCCGTCTCCCCGCGGCAGTTGCCGGTGTCGGTCGCGCACGACCTGCAGGCGCCCCTTGGCACCCTCGCCGGCTTCGCCAGGGCCCTGGACCGGGTGCTGGGTCCTGAGGCGTCGCCCCGCAGCCGCCACTACGTCGAGCGCATCCTGGCGGCCGTCGGGCAGCTGGAAGGCCACATGGAGGCGCTGCTCTCGTCCGCCCGGATCGCGCACGCGCCGCTGGCGGTGCGCCGGGTCGATCTCAGCGGCGCCGCACGCCGCATCCTGCGCGATCTCCAGCTGCGCGACCTCGACCGCATCGTGTCGGTGCAGGTGCAGGACGGCATCTGCGGCGGAGGCGACCCCCACCTGCTCACCGTCCTGCTCGACAACCTGCTGGCCAACGCCTGGAAGTTCACCGGCCGCCGCGCCGAAGCGAGCATCAGCTTCACTGCCCAGGCGGCGCCGGATGGCGAGGTGGTGTACCAGGTGCGCGACGACGGCGCCGGCTTCGACATGGCGCACGCCGGAAAGCTGTTCCGCGACTTCCAGCGCCTGCATTCGCAGGCCGAATTCCCGGGCACCGGGATCGGGCTGGCCAACGTGCAGCGCGTCGTCGAGCGCCATGGCGGCCGCATCTGGGCCGAGTCGGCGCCGGGCCGGGGCGCCACCTTCTCGTTCACGCTCGGCACCTGCGCCGCGGCCGGGTGCGTGCCCTGCCAGTACGGCCTCGAGCCGCCGGTCAGGGACGAAGTGTCCGCATGACCTGACCAGCGTTGTCAAGCGCCGCCGCGAACCGCGGGTCGAGGAAGCCGGCCAGTTGCGGCATCAGGAGGTACAGCATCGCGACGCCCGCCAGCAGCGTCAGCGGGAAGCCCACGGCGAAGATGCTGAACTGGGGCGATGCGCGGTTGAGGATGCCCATCGCCAGGTTCAGGATCAGCAGCGCGGTGACCAGCGGCAGCGCGAGCATCAGGCCGCTGGCGAAGATCTCCCCCGCCGAACGCACCAGCACGGCCCAGCCGGCCGCGGACAGCGGCGCCGCGGCGACCGGCAGCGTCTCGAAGCTCTGCGCCAGCACCGCGATCAGGAGCAGGTGGCCGTCGATGGCGAGGAAGATCAGCACCGCCAGCATGTACAGCAGGCGCGACACGACCATGGTGGTGCCGTTGCTGGACGGATCGAAGAACGATGCGAACGACAGGCCCATCTGCAGGCCGATGTACTCGCCGGCGACCTGCACGGCGGCGAACACCAGGCGCATGGAAAAGCCCATGGCGATGCCGGCGAGGACCTGCTGCACGGCGATCCAGACCCCCTCGGCCGAGACGCTGGGCACCGCCGCCGCCGCGCCGATCGACGGCGCGAGGGCGAACGCAAGCAGGGCGGCGAGCGCGACCTTGACCTGGCGCGGCACGGCCGGGTCGCCCAGCACCGGTGCCGTGGCGACCAGGGCCAGCATGCGGACGAACGGCCACAGGAAGGCCGCCGTCCAGGCCATCAGCTCCGCGGAGGTGACGGAGATGACGGCGGGGCCCATCGCGTGTTCGGTGGCCGGGAGGCGCGGCGGTCGGGCTCAGCCGACCAGCTGCGGAATCGAGCCGAACAGCTGCCGCATGAAGGCGACCAGTTGCGCGAGCATCCAGGGCCCGGCCACCACCAGCGCGACGAAGACGGCGATCAGCTTGGGAATGAACGAAAGCGTCGCTTCGTTGATCTGCGTGGCCGCCTGGAAGATGCTGATCACCAGGCCGACCACCAGGGCGACCAGCAGCAGCGGGGCGGACACCAGCAAGGTGAGCTGGATGGCCTGCGCCCCGAGCGACATGACGGTTTCGGGCGTCATGGGCTACAAGGTGAAGCTCTGCGCGAGCGCGCCGACCAGCAGCTGCCAGCCGTCGGCGAGCACGAACAGCATCAGCTTGAACGGCAGCGCGATCGAGGCGGGCGGCACCATCATCATGCCCATCGACATCAGCACGCTGGCGACGACGAGGTCGATGATGAGGAAGGGGATGAAGATCGTGAACCCGATCTGGAACGCGGTCTTCAGCTCGCTGATCACGAACGAGGGCAGCAGGATCCGGAACGGCACGTCCTCGGGCCCCTGCATGGCCGGCACCTTCGCCAGGCCCGCGAACAGCGCCAGGTCGTTCTCGCGGGTCTGCTTCAGCATGAACGACTTGAACGGCGCCGCGCCGCGCTCCAGCGCCTGCTCGGCGCTGATGCGGTTTTCCGAGAACGGCCGGTACGCATCGGCGTAGGCCCGCTCGAAGACCGGGGACATGACGAAGAAGGTGAGGAACAGCGAGAGGCCGACCAGGATCTGGTTGGGCGGCGAGGACTGGGTGCCGATGGCGGTGCGCAGCAGGCCCAGCACGATCAGGATGCGGGTGAAGCTGGTCATCGACAGCATCAGCGCCGGCAGGAAGGTGAGCGACGTCAGCAGCACCAGCGTCTGCACGCTGAGCGACCACGTCTGCGTGCCGCCCGGCCCCGGCCTGACGACGACGCCGGGCAGCCCCTGGGCCGCCGCCAGCGTGGGCAGGATGGCCGCCGCGGCCAGGGCGGCGCAGGCGAGGAAGCGGCGGATCCGGGGTGTCATGCCGCGGGACCGCTGCCGGTCAGGGCGTGGCGCAGCCTGGCCGAAAACATCCCGACCATCGGGCTTGCAGGCTGACCGGCAGCGGCTGCCGCGCCGGCAGCCTGCGCGGGCAAGGTATGCAGCGTGTTCACCTGGCTGGCGGTGACGCCGAGGACCAGCCAGCTTCCCGCCACCTCCACCACCACCACGCGTTCGCGGGTGCCGACCGCGGTGCTGGACACCACCTTCACGATGCCGGAGCCGGTGAGCCGCTGCAGGCCGATGCGGCGGGCGGCCCACGCCAGCAGGAAGATCAGTCCGACCACTACCAGCAGGCCCGCCAGCGCCTGCAGCATCCCGCCGCCGGCCGGCGGGGGCGGCGGCGCGCTCGCCACCGTCGGCAGGGCCGCGAGGGCGGGTGCCCCGGCCAGGCCCGCCAGCGCCGCGATGCAACGAAAGGCGGTCATGAGCGTGCGAGCTTCTGGATGCGCTCGGAGGGCACGACGATGTCCGTCAGGCGGATGCCGTACTTGTCGTTGACCACCACGACCTCGCCCTGCGCGATGAGATAACCGTTGATGAACACGTCCAGCGGCTGGCCGGCCAGGCCGTCGAGCTCCACCACCGAGCCCTGCGAGAGGCCCAGCAGGTTCTTGATGGTGACGCGGGTGCGCCCCAGTTCGGCCGTGAGCTGCACCGGGATGTTCTTGATGCGCTCCATGTCCAGGTCGACGCCGCCCACCGGGCGCGCGGGTTCGATCTGCTGGAACACGTGGGCGGCCGCGGGCTGCACGGCGGCGGGGGGCGGCGCGGCCGGGCGCGCGGCGGCCGTCTGCTCGGCCAGGGCGGCGGCCCAGTCGTCCCCGCCGGCGGCGGCCGCGGGTGCCGGGCCGGGCGCGGCGGCCTGCTCCGCCATCGCGGCGGCCCAGTCGGCGTCGGTAGCTTCAGTCATTTTCCAGTCGGTCCTCGAGTGCGTGATGGAAGACCTGCTCGACGCTCACTGCGTAGTGGCCGCCCGACGTTCCGTAGCGGCCCTGCAGGACGGGCGTGCGCTCGACCAGCGCGGTGACGCGCTGGGGCAGCTCGATCGGCAGGACGTCTCCCTTCCTGAGGTGGAGGAGTTCCCCCACCGTGGCGTGAATCCTCACGAATTCAACGGCCAGTTCCACGTCGGCGCTGTGGACCTGGCGCGCCATCTGCCGGACCCAGCGCTTGTCGACTTCCATCGCGTCGGATTGGATCGGGTTGGCGAGCAGGTGCCGCAGCGGCTCCAGCATGGAGTACGGCAGGCAGACGTGGACGAACCCGCCCACCGGGCCGAACTCGATCTGCAGCGTGCTGGTGACCACCACCTCGTTGGGGGCCACGATGTTGGCGAGCCGCCCGTGCATTTCCGAGCGGATGTATTCGAACTCGAGCGGCAGCACCGGCTTCCAGGCCTCGCCGTAGCATTCGAGCGCCATGTCCAGCAGGCGCTTGATGATGCGCTGCTCGGTGCGCGTGAAGTCGCGGCCCTCGATGCGCATGTGGTAGCGGCCGTCGCTGCCGAACAGGTTGTCCACCACCAGGAACACCAGCTTGGGGTCGAACACCACCAGGCCGGTGCCGCGCAGCGGCTTCATGTGCAGCATGTTGATGTTGGCGGGCACCGGCAGGTGCCGGATGAAGTCGCCGTACTGCTGCACCTGGAAGCCGCCATTGGTGATGTCGGGACTGCGGCGCATGAAATTCAGCAGTCCGCCGCGCAGGTGGCGCGCGAAACGCTCGTTGATCAGTTCGAGCGTCTGCATCCGGCCGCGCACCACCCGCGCGTGCGAGCCGAGGTCGTAGACGGGCAGGCCGTCCTCGGGCGCGGCGGGCGCGGCGGCGGCGGCGGCGGAGTCGCCGGTGACGCCGTTGAGGAGCGCGTCGACTTCCTCTTGCGACAGGACCTGCTGGTAGGCCATGGTGGTCGGTACCGGCGCTCTACTGGAGCACGAAGGCCGTGAAGCCGACGCCCTCGATCCCTTGCGGGGGCAGGCCCTTGGCCACCGGCCGGTTCAGCTCGGTCCGGATCTGGTCCGCGAGCGCCAGCTTGTCCTCGAGCGAGGCGAGGCCGGCCGGATCGCGGTTGGACAGCAGCAGCAGCAGGCGGCTGCGCAACTCGGGCATCGCCTCGTTGACGCGCGCCTGTGCCTTCTCGTCGTTGACCTTGAGCGTGAGCCCCACGTGCAGGAAGCGCTGCCGCGCGTCCGGCAGCACATTCACGGTGAGCGGCTCCAGCGTCACGAAGATCGGCTTGACGGGCTTGGGCGCCGGCGCCGCCAGCACGGCGTTGCCGCGCATGAAGAAGACCGCGGCGCCGCCAGCGGCCGCCAGCGTGGACAGGACGGCCAGCGCCAGCACGATCTTGCGCGAGCGGCGGACGGGAGCCGGTGCGCCGGTGGCGGCGGGAGCGGGCTGGGAAGGGGTGGCCATGGTGCTGCTTGTCTTCGCGTCGGAGGCTATTCTTGGCCGGCCGGGGCGAATCCGAAGCGCCGATGAAGCCCGGGAAATCCCCTCTGCTCGCGGGATCGCCGGCCGGCCTCAGGCGAAGGTGTCGACGGCTCCGGCACGGCCGCCGCGCACGGCGCCGCCGTGCGGCTTGGCCGGCCCGCGCTCGTCGCGGGGCGCCGCCTGCTCCCCGCGAGCCGGCCGCTCGCCGCCGTCCTGGCCGGTCCGCTGCTCGCCGGCACCGGAGCCGACCGTTGCCTGGCCGAGGTTGATCCCGCTCTCCGCGAGGCCCGTGCGCAATTGGGGCAGCGCTGCCTCCAGGGCATGGCGCACCGCGGCGTGCTCGGTGACGAACAGGACCTGCGCCTGGCTTTCGACCAGCGAGAGCTTCACGTGCAAGGGGCCGAGCTCCGCCGGATTGAGGTGCAGTTCAACTTCGCCGCCGGCCGGCAGCCGCACGATCTGCTGCGCCAGGGCCGGGGCCCAGTCGGGAGCGCCGACCGGCGGCGCCAGGTGCGCCACGGTGGCCGGCCCGGCCGGGGCGGACGCGACCGTGGGCGCGGGGAGGCCCGTGGCCGGCGGCAGCTGGGGCGGCGCCGGCGCGGCCTCGGGCGCCGCCGCCAGTTCGACGTCGGACGCGAGCGCGGCGGAGGGCGCTGCCGGATCGCCCTGGAGTTCTATGGGGGCGCGTGGCGGCGCGGCGGGGGACGAGACCGACGCGGCCGCCGGCGCCGCAACGTTGCGGGCGGTTGCGCTCGCCGCGACCGCTGGTGCCGTTGCCGTTGCCGCAGCTGCGGCGGCCACCGTGGCTGCCGGCGGGGGCAGGGCGACGACGCCGACGTCCGGGGTGGCTTCCGAGGTTGCGGCCGACGTGGCGGGGAGCTGGCGCCACTGGCCTTGCGGCGCGGGAATTCCGGGCTCAGGCGCGGCCTGCACGCGGGCGGCAGGCGGCGGCGGCAGACCCGCGGGGGCGGCGGCCGCGTGCGGCACGGCCAGCGCCGCGGCGGGGGCGTCCAGGCCGGGCCGCGGGTCGACGGGCAGGGCCCGTGGTCCTGCGCCCGGCAAGGTCGTAGCCGGCATCGGTGCTCCCTGGCCGGGCACGGCCGGCGTGGCGGCCAGCATGAGCGCCAGGGCGTCGAAGCGGGCCTGCCCGGTCGCGAGGGCTTCCGGCGCGGCGCCACCTTGCGGCTCGTCGGCCTCGCGGGCCGCGTGCTCGCCGGGGCCGGTGGGGGCCTGGCGCGGGACGTCCAGGAGCGCCGCGAGGCTCGCCTGCCCGTCGCCGGGCGCCGCACGACGGCCCGCGTCGGTCGCGGGCAGCGCGGCGGCCAGCATCATGGCCATGGCGTCGAGTCGTGGCAGCTCGCTCGCGAGTGCGTCGGGCGCGGCGGCGGATTGCAGCTCGCCGTCTTCGGAGAGGGCGTCGACCGAGGCATCGAGGGTGTCCGCGAAGCTGGCCGGCCCATCGCCAGGCGTGGCGGCCGCAGCCTGCCGCGCGGAGGCGGCCGGCGCGGCGATCGACAGTGCCTGCAGGACCGCGGGCGTCATCGCACCTCCCCGGCATGCGCGACGCCGGCCTGTGCCATGCGCGCCGCCTGCTCGTCGCTCGCACGCTGCTCGCGCCGGCCCTGGACGATCGCCTCCTGCCGCTGGAGGCGGTCGGCCAGCGTCTCGTAGGCATTGAGCCGGCGCCGCTGGTGTTGCCAGTCGACGCGGCCGCCTTCCAGCCGGGCCTGCGCCTGGGCCGCCGCGGCGCGCTGGTGCTCGATGCCGGCATCGAGCGCCCGCATGAACTCCTGGTAGTTGCGCCACTGGGCCGTGGTGGCGCCTTGCGCCAGCAGCGAGTGCAGCTGGCGCGCGTACTCCTGGCGGTATTGCAGCAGCAGGTCCAGTTTCGCCGACGCGCCGAGGTTGGCGTCGCGCAGCGCGGCAAGCTTGCGTGCCGCCTCGTCGGTGCGGTTGCGCGCGAGCTGGGAGAGGGTACCGATCGGGAGTTGCGAAGGCATGTGCTGCTTCTCAATTGGTCGGGAAGATGGCGCCCAGGCGGGCGATGGACTGGGCGTAGTCGGTGCGTTCGTGCATCTGCTGCTGCAGGAAGGCTTCCAGGCGCGGGTACAGGGCGATCGCCTCGTCCAGCTGCCGGTCATGGCCCGGCGAATAGGCGCCGACGCTGATCAGGTCGCGGTTGCGCTGGTAGCGCGAGAGCGTCTGCTTGAACCGGCGCACGACGTCGAACTGGCCGGGGTCGATCAGCGAAGTCATCGCCCGGCTGATCGAAGCCTCGATGTCGATGGCCGGGTAGTGGCCGGCCTCGGCGAGCGTGCGCGAAAGCACGATGTGGCCGTCCAGAATGGCGCGGGCGGCGTCGGCGATCGGGTCCTGCTGGTCGTCGCCTTCGGACAGCACGGTGTAGAACGCCGTGATCGAGCCGCCGCCGTGGTCGGCGTTGCCGGCCCGCTCCACCAGGGCCGGCAGCTTGGCGAACACCGATGGCGGATAGCCCTTGGTGGCCGGCGGCTCGCCGACCGCCAGGGCGATCTCGCGCTGCGCCATCGCATACCGGGTGAGCGAATCCATGATCAGCAGCACGTCCTTGCCCTGGTCCCGGAAGTGCTCGGCCAGGCACGTCGCGTAGGCCGCGCCCTGCAGCCGCAGCAAGGGGGAAGTGTCGGCCGGCGCCGCCACCACGACCGAGCGGGCCAGCCCTTCGGGGCCCAGCGTGTGTTCGATGAACTCCTTGACTTCGCGGCCGCGCTCGCCGATCAGGCCGACGACGATCACCTCGGCGCTGGTGTAGCGCGCCATCATCCCGAGCAGCACGCTCTTGCCGACGCCGGAGCCCGCGAACAGGCCCATGCGCTGGCCGCGGCCCACGGTGAGCATCGCGTTGATGGCCCGCACGCCCACGTCCAGCACCGAGTCGATCGGCGCGCGGGTCAGCGGGTTGATGGGCGGCGCGCCGAGCGGCACCTTGCGCGTCGCGTCCAGCGGGCCGAGACCGTCCAGGGGCCGGCCCCCGGCGTCCACGACCCGCCCCAGCATGCCGGCTCCGACCGGCAGCTGCTTGGTCGCGGCCGGCAACGAGGCGCCGGCGGACGCGACCGTGGCAGCGGCGAACACCCGCGCTCCCGGCAACAGGCCCGCCACCTCGGTCTGCGGCATCAGGAACAGGCGATCGCCGGCGAAGCCCACCACCTCGGCCTCGGCGTGCGCGCGCCCGTTGCCGGTGGCCAGTTCGATCAGGCAGTCGCTGCCGACCGGCAGTTGCAGGCCCACCGCCTCCAGCACCAGGCCGACCGCGCGCGTGAGCCGGCCCGAAGTGACGGTGGGCTCGACGGCGCGTACCTGGGCGCGGCACCCGTCCAGGCGGGCCTGCCAGGCCCGCGTGTGGGGGTTGGCGGCCGGGGTGGCGATGCTCGCGTCGGGCATGGCTCAGGCCGCCGGCATGCCGGCGAGCGCGGCGCTCACCCGCGTCCAGCGCGTTTCCAGGGTCGCGTCGTGGGCGCCGCTGCCGGCCCGGACAAGGCAGCCGCCGCGCGTGACGGTGTCGTCCGGCAGGACCTGCCAGCCCGCGGCCCGCAGTTCGGCGCCCAGCACCCCGGCCACCAGTTCGGCGTCCAGCGGGTGCAGCAGCAGGCGCGGCTCGCCCTGCAACGCGGGCTCGCGGCGCAGCAGGTCTTGCACCACGGGCACGAGCAGCTCAGGCCTGGCGTCCAGCGAACGATGGATCACCTGCCGCGCGAGGTCCAGGGCCAGGGCGACGACGGCCTCGGCCAGATCCTCCTCGGCGCGGCGCAACGCCGCCGGGAGGCTGGCGGCGGTCGCCAGCAGCTGCGCGGCCTGTTGTTCCATGGCCGCCTTGCCGGCGGCGAGCCCGGCCGCATAGCCCTGGTCATGGCCTTGCGCGAGGCCCGCCTTGCGGCCTTCGGCCATCCCGGCGTCCCGCGCCTGCTGGCGCAGGCGTTCGAGTTCGGCGGGGTCGACCGCCGGCTCGCGCGGACGCGCCGCGGCGGCCGGCGCCGCACGGGCGGGCGCGGGCCGCGCGACCGAACCCATTTCCCAGCGCTGCCAGGCGCTCGCGGCCGGCGCCGGGCGGCGCGTCAGTTCATCCAACGAGTTCATCAGCGCCCGGGGCGGAGATCACGATCTCGCCGGCATCGGCCAGGCCGCGCACGACCTGCAGGATGGCCTTCTGCTCGGCCTCCACCTGCGACACCCGCACCGGGCCGCGCAGTTCGAGGTCCTCGCGCAGTGCCTCGGCCGCCCGCTGCGACATGTTGCCGAAGAACTTTTCGCGCAGCTCGGGCGTGGCGCCCTTGAGTGCCACGATGAGGGAGTCGTTGTCGACGTCCTTGAGCAGCCGCTGCATGCTGCGGTCGTCCACGTCCAGCAGGTTCTCGAAGACGAACATCTCGTCCACGATCTTCTGGGCCAGCGCCTCGTCGGTGTCCCTGACCTGCGTCAGCACCTCCTCCTCCTGTGACGTGCTCATGAGGTTGACGATTTCCGCCGCCGTACGCACGCCGCCGAGGCGGCTGCGCTTCAACCCGTCGCCGGAGAGCATCTCGGTCAGCACGTCGGTCAACTCCGCCAGCGCCGTCGGCTGCACGCCGCCGAAGGTGGCCACGCGCAGGACCACGTCGGTACGCAGCCGCGCCGGCAGTCCCTCCAGGATTTCGGCGGCCTTCAGCCGATCCAGGTGGATCAGCAGCGTCGCGATGATCTGCGGGTGCTCGTCGCGGATCAGCTCCACGATCTCGACCGAGTCCAGCCGGTTCAGGCGCGCGATGCCGCCGCGCGGCATCTCGGAGCGCAGGATCTCGTCCAGCAGGCCGCTCGCGTGGTCGCTGCCGAGCGCCTTCTGCAGCACCGCGCGCACGTAGCCGCCCGAGTCGAGGTGCAGCACCGACAGTTGCTCGGTCTCGTCGCGGAACTCGGCCATCACCGCCGCCAGTTCCTCCTTGGAGACCTGGGACAGCCTGGCCATTGCCAGGCCCAGCGCCTCGACCTCGCCGGTGTCGAGGGCGCCGAGGACGGCCGCCGCGCGGTCCTCGCCCAGCGCCATCAGCAGGATCGCGCCCTTGCGCGCGCCGGTGTCGCTCATGTCGTCGTCATCCAGTGGCGGATCAGCGAAGCGACCAGCTTCGGATCCTTCTCCGCGGCCTGCTGCGCGTATTCGATGTCGGCCTTGCGCCGGCTGTTGAGCCGGTCGAGCGTCGCATCGCGCTCGGCCTGCACGAGCTGCAGGGTGGCGTTCGCGCCGGCGATGGCCGCCTGCTGCGCGTCCGCGCCTTCCGGGGGCGCCACGGCCACCAGTTCGGATGGCTGCTTCGCCGCGCGCTTGCGCTGCCGCATGACGGCGACGAAGACCAGGAGGAGGGCCAGGGCCGCCAGCAGGGCGCCGGCGCCGGTCCTGGCCAGTTCGACGGTGGCGGGGTCCTTCCACGCCGGCACGACGACCTCGGGCACGGCTTCGACCGAGAACGGGCTGTTGACCACGTTGAGCGAGTCGCCGCGCGCCTGGCTGAAGCCCATCGCCTCCTTGACCAGGTTGCGCACCTGTTCCAGTTCCGCCGCGCTCAACGCCGCCATCGTCACCTTGCCGTCGGCGGCGCGCACTTCGCGGTGGTTGACCACGACGGCCACCGACAGCCGCCTGGTCGCGCCCGCGCCCTGCTGGGTGTGCCGGATCGACCGGTCCAGCTCGTAGTTGGTGGTGGTGTCGCGCCGTGCGTTGCCGGCGGGCTTGGCCGGGGGCAGCGCACCGCTCGCGCCCCGCGTGGGAGCGCTGGCCGCGCCCAGCGGCGCCACGGCGTTCGGCGGCGGCTGGTTGGACAGCGCCCCGGGCACGCCGCCGGCGCCGGACCCGCGTTCCTGCGACGACTCGCTGGTCTGCTGGCTGCGGATCGCCGCCGTCGCGGCGTCCTGGTTGGGGCGGTATTTCTCGTCGGTGTGCTCGACGACGCTGAAGTCCACGTCGGCCGCCACCTGCGCCCGCACGTTGCCGGCGCCGACCAGCGGCTGCAGGATGGCCTCGATGCGGCGCACGTAGCTCTGCTCGATGTTCTCGACGTATTTGAGCTGCGAGCCGTCCAGGCCGCGCGTGCCCGAATTGGCGGCCGAGAGCAGGTTGCCGCGCTGGTCGACCACGGTGACGGCCTTCGGGTCGAGCTCGGGCACGCTGCTCGAGACCATGTGGACGATCGCGCTGACCTGGCCGTCGTCGACGCCGCGGCCGCGGTGCAAGGTGAGCACGACCGACGCCGAGGGCTTCTTCTGGTCGCGCACGAACAGCGAGGCCTTGGGCAGGGCCAGGTGCACCCGCGCCGACTCCACGGCGCCGATCGAGCCGATCGAGCGCGCCAGCTCGCCTTCCAGCCCACGCTGGTAATTCACCTGCTCGGCGAACTGGCTGGTGCCGAACTTCTGGTTGTCCAGCAGTTCGAAGCCGGCGGCGCCGGCCTTGGGCAGGCCCTGGGCCGCGAGCTTCAGCCGCGCCTCCGCCACCTTGTCGGCCGGCACCAGGATCGCGCCGCCGCCTTCGGTGAACTTGTACGGCACGTTCATCTGCTGCAGCGACGCGATGATCGCGCCGCCGTCGCGGTCGGAGACGTTGGCGTAGAGGACCTTGTAGTCAGGCGCGCGGCCCAAGAGGACCACGGCGGCGATGGCCGCCGCGATCGCGGCCGCGCCGACGATGAGGGCGAGCCGCGGCTGGGAACGCACGCGTTCGACCACGGCGCCGACCGCCGGCAGCCCCGCCGCCGCCCCGTGCGCGGGCACGGCGGGCGCGGCCGGGCGGACCGCGGCGGCCGCGGTGGAAACGGGTGCACTGAGTTCGTTTGCCAATTTGATGCGGTGTAGCGCGCCGCCCGGGTGGCCCCGGGGCCTTGGCGCTGGTGCCGATTCTGGGGGCCGGCCGCGCGCTTGAATCCGGCGAACAGGGGCCGGTTTTGCCGTCACTTGGGGCAATTCCGCACCGCACCCCGCTGGTAGGCTCACCCGGTCTCGTGTTCCAGGTGACCGCATGTCCATTCCCGCGATCCAGTCCGTACTGCAGCAGATGCGCGCCGCGTCCATCGAAAACGGCATGGCCCCTGCGGCCCAGAAGGCGGCGCCCGCCGCGGGCAGCTTCGGCGCCGAGTTGAAGCGCAGCCTGGACGGCATCAGCGGCGCGCAGAACGCGGCGCATGCGCAGGCCGAGGCCTTCGAGCTGGGCGCACCGGGCGTGTCGCTCAACGACGTGATGATCGACCTGCAGAAGGCGAACGTCGCCTTCCAGACCGGCATCCAGGTGCGCAACCGGCTGGTCGCCGCGTACCAGGAAATCATGAACCTGCCGGCGTGAAGCCAGTGGGTACCGCGCTGCGCGATCGAGAGGTGCTTCAGCGGTTAAGCCATTTCCCTATGAAGCGGGGCTCATCGATGCGGAGACGGTGCCGATAAAGAGGGGGACGCTACATCACCGGCCCTGCCTCAGGAGGGGATAGAGCGTTACGGCACAGGCCGGCAACCTCAACTCGGAGATTCATCTCATGACAGTCATCAACACGAACGTTCTGTCGCTGGTCACGCAGCAGAACATGAAGAGCTCGCAGCTGTCGCTCAACAGCGCCATCCAGCGCTTGTCGTCCGGCATGCGCATCAACAGCGCGAAGGACGACGCCGCCGGCCAGGCCATCGCGAACCGCTTCACGGCCAACATTCGCGGCCTGACGCAAGCCCAGCGCAATGCCAACGACGGCATCTCGCTGGCGCAGACGACGGAAGGCGCCCTCGGCGAAATCAACGGCAACCTGCAGCGCATCCGCGAGCTGGCCGTGCAGGCCGCCAACGGCTCCAACAGCGACAGCGACCTCGATTCCATCCAGTCGGAAATCGACCAGCGCATCGCCGAAATCAACCGCACCTCCGAGCAGACCGACTTCAACGGCGTCAAGGTGCTCAAGGACGGCGTGGGCAGCCTGACCATCCAGGTCGGCGCCAACGACGGCGAGACGATCAACATCGACCTGCAGGCGATCAACGCCGACTCGCTCAGCATCACCGGGTTCAACGTCAACGGTTCGGGCACCGTGAACACCGCGGCCACCGAGGCCGACCTGCTGGTCGGCGGCTTCGTGGCGGGCGCGACCGTGAACGGCACGCAGCAGTTCGACAAGACGGTGAACAACACGGCCGCGACGCGGGCCAACGTGTTCGACGCGGTCGCCAACGGCAACACGGTGACCTATGCGGGCGCCAACACCGGCTATGGTGCGGCTGCCACGGCCAACACGTATACGTACGCTTCGGCGACCGATTCGTATTCGTTCGACGTCGCCAACGTCGGTGCCGCGACGGTCGCGACGAAGATCACGCCGGCCGCCGGCGGTTCGACGGCCGCCACGGTGACGATCGGCGGCTCCGCGCAGGACGTGCTGATCAACTCGTCCGGCGTGATGACGGCCGCCGACGACGGCGCAGCGCTCTACCTGGACGCCACCGGCAACTTGACGAAGAACAACGCCGGTGCCGACCCGGCCGCGACTGCCTCCAACGTGGCCGCAGCCGTTGCCGCCGCGGCCGGCGACAAGATCGTCGTGGGCGGCACGACCTATACCGGCGACGGTGCAACCATCGACGTCACGGGCGCGTCGATCAGCGCCACGGCTCTGGAGGGGGCTACCGCCGGTGCCGCGATGAGCACCAACGCCGGCCCCGGCTACGCCGTCGCCGCTGGCGGTGCCGTGACGACCGGCGGTGCCACCCCGGTCTACATGGCCGCGGGTGCCCTGACGACCGACGCTACGACCGTGACGAGCTACTTCGAGCAGTCGAACGGCGTGGTGACCGACGGTTCGGGCAACAAGGTCTACAACGACTCGGCCAGCGCCGGCAACTTCACCCTGAACGCACGCAGCGGCACCACTTCCACGACCAACCCGCTGGACGTGCTCGACGCCGCCCTGCAGCAAGTCGACAACCTGCGCGGCTCCCTCGGCGCGGTGCAGAACCGCTTCGACTCAGTGATTTCCAACCTGGGCACGACGATCAACAACCTGAAGGCTTCGCGCTCGCGTATCGAAGACGCCGACTACGCCACGGAAGTGTCGAACATGTCGCGCGCCCAGATCCTGCAGCAGGCCGGCACCTCGGTGCTCGCCCAGGCGAACCAGACGACCCAGGGCGTCCTGTCGCTCCTGCGGTAAACGAGAACGGGCGTGCCGCCGGCGGCGGCCCGTCCGTTTGATGCAGCCGGCGGGCCGTGGCAGCGCAGCAGCCGCCCCGGCCCGGCGGTCTTTCGAAGGAGCGAGGCGCAAGCCAGGCAGCAGGAGTAGCAAGATGCAGATCAACCCAGTGCAACAGGCCTCGCGCCGGCAGCTCCAGGACGAAGTCCTCTCCATCATCCGCAACCAGGCCACGGCGACCGACGTCGCCCGCGACAACGGCCGCGAGAACATCACCCCCGACCGGCCGGCCGACGCCGCCGCCGATGCCGTGGGGTCCCGGCAGACGGACAGCGCCGTCAGGGAAATCAACCAGGCACTCAAGACGCTTTCGACCAGCCTCAGGTTCGAGGTGGACGACGAAAGCGGCCACACCTTGGTGAAAGTCATCGACCAGGACAGCGGCGAAGTGCTGCGCCAGATCCCGTCCGAGGCGACGATCCGGATCGCCCGTTCGCTCGACAAGATGGTCGGCCACCTGGTCAGGACCGAGGCCTGAAGGAGCGCGGCACATGGCAAGCATCGGCAGTCTCGGCGTCGGGTCCGGCATGGACCTCAACGGCCTCCTGGACAAGATCGCCGCGGCCGAACGCGCGCCGCTCAACGCGATCAAGAGCCGGCAGTCGGCCTACAACGCCAGGATCTCGGCCTACGGCACGCTCAAGAGCATGCTGGGCACCTTGCAGTCGGCGGCCGACAAGCTCGCCACGCCGGACTTCATGAACAGTTACAAGGCGACGTCGAGCTCGACGGACGTCCTCACCGTCACTTCCGGCAGCACGGCCGTGGCCGGCAGTTACACCGTGGACGTGGCGAAGCTCGCCCAGCCGCAGTCGCTCGTCACCGAAGGCCTCGTGGCCGTGGCCGGCGCCGACATCGGCACCACGGCCGCGACGATCACCATCGACTTCGGCACCGTGACCGGCACCCTCGACGCAGCCACGGGCAAGTACGCCGGCGCCGCGTTCGCACCTGACGCGGACCGGGACCCGATCACGGTGTCGCTGGACGCAGGCGCGACCAGCCTGGAGGACGTGCGCGACGCGATCAACGAGGCGGCGGCCGGCGCAGTCACGGCCAGCATCATCAACGACGGCAGCAGCCACCGCCTGGTGCTGACCTCCACCGCTACCGGCGCCGGTTCCAGCATGGAAGTGAGCGTCGCGGGCAACGCCGACCTGCAGTCGCTGCTGGGCCACGACATGGAAACGGCCCAACGCCTGCGCCAGACGGTGGAAGCCCAGAATGCGGCGCTGAAGGTCAACGGCATCGACGTGACCAGCCCGACCAACACCGTCGAAGAGGCCATGCAGGGGGTGACCATGACGCTGCTGGACGCGGGCGCCAGCACGGTGAAGGTGGAGCGCGACAAATCCGCCGTCGAGACGGCCATCAACGATTTCGTCAACGCCTACAACAAACTGAACACGAAGATCAGGGAGATGACCGCCTACAACTCCGACAAGGGGCAGGGGGCGGTGCTCACCGGCGACAACACGACGCGCGTCATCCAGACGCGGCTGCGCGACGCCCTGTTCGAGGCCGTGGGCGGCGTGGCGGCGGGCGACCCGTCGCTGCTCTCGGACCTGGGAATCTCCGCCGAGAAGGACGGGTCCCTCAAGGTCGACAGCGCGGCGCTGTCGGAGGTGCTGATCGCCAACCCGGACGGCGTGAGCTACCTGTTGGCCGGCGATGACGACACGGGCGGCCTAGCCGACGCTTTCTCGGCGGCCATCGAGGCACTGGTCGTCGACGACGACGGCGAGGACCAGGACGGCCTGCTGACGATCTCCACCACCTACGCGAAGAGGGCCATCGACCGGCTGGCCGACGACTACGAGCGCGCTGAGGGCCGCGTCGACGCCAAGATCGAGATCTATCGGGCGCAGTTCCGCCAGCTTGACTCGCTCATGAGCAACATGAACGCGACGAGCAGTTACCTGAGCACGCAGTTCGCGGCGCTCGCCAAGCAGACGTCGAAGTAGCAAGGAATCGAGATGAGTTACGCACCTTCACACCGTGGCGCCAACATGTACGCACGGGTGGGCATCGAGACCGCCGCGCTCAGCGCCACGCCGCACCAGCTGATCACGATGCTGTTCGACGGCGCCGCGAGCGCGATCGCGATGGCCAGGCACCACATGGCCGGCAACAACGTGAAGGCCAAGGGCGAAGCGATCTCCCGGGCGATCGACATCGTCGACAACGGGCTGAAGGCGAGCCTCGATCCCGTGGCCGGCGGCGCCGACGGCGAGGCCCTCGTGAGCAACCTCGAGGCGTTGTACGTCTACGTGGTGCGGCGCCTGATGCAGGCGAACCTGCGCAACGATCCGGCGGCCCTCGACGAGGCGGCCCGCCTGCTGGGCGAGGTCGCCTCGGCCTGGCGCGAGATCGACCCCGCCGCCCAGCCCTTGCCGGTGGCGGCCTGAGGTGGCGCCCGCCATGGCTTGCGCGAACGAGGTCGTCCACTGCTACTCGCGGCTCGCGCTGACCGTCGGCCGCATGGTGGAACTGGCCCGGGCGAAGGACTGGACCGGACTGCCGGCCCTCGATGGCGAATGCACCGCCATCGTCGACCGCCTGCGCGAACTCGCGCCGGCGTCCGGGCTGGCGCCGCTCGAGCGCGCACGCGTCACCGCCCTGATGACGAGGATCCGTGCCGACCAGGACGAGCTCGCCGGCATCGTCCGGCCCCAGCTCGCGCGCCTGATGCGCCGGATCGACGAATTGCAGCGCGAGCAGAAGGTGCGCAGCACCTATCGCGGCACCCCCTGAGGCCGGCACCATGAGCGGGGTCACGGGACTGGTCGACACGTCGGTGGCGGACAAGCTGGCGCAGCGTTCCGACCTGGTGCGCCTGCCCTCGGCGTCGGTCGTGCCGGGGCTCGATCCCGCCGTGCAGGTGGCCGCCGTGGCCAATGACGTGCGCATCCAGTCGGAGGCAGCGCGGGCGCGGCTGCTGTTCGCGGCCGCCGGCATGCCGGCGGGCACGCCGGCGGTCACCCCGATGTCCGCAGCGGCCGACGAGCTCTCCACCGCGGCCCGCGCGATCAGCGCCTTGCTCGCCGACCTGGCGGCGCCGCCGCAGCCGGTCAAGGGCGGTGCCCCGCTGGCGCCGCTTGGCGCCGCCACCGTGCCGCAGGCGCTGGCCCGCAGCCTGGCGATGGCGTTGTCGGCAAGCGGCCTGTTCTACGAATCGCACCTGGCCGCCTTCACCGCCGGCTTGCTGCCGCGGTCCGACCTCGAACTGGAGCCGCAGGCCCGACTGCCGATGGCGACGGCAGCGGCCGAGGCGCCGGCGACGGCGCGCCCGGCCGGCACCGGCCCGGGTGCGCCCGCCGAGGCCGCCGCCGGCGCGACGGCGGGCGTAGTGCATCCCCAGGCGCGCGCCGTCGTGTCGCAGCAGCTCGACCTCCTGGCGTCGGGCGTGTTCCAGTGGCGGGGCGAGGCGTGGCCCGGCGTGCCGCTGGAGTGGCGGGTCGAGGAAGACCGTTCGCCCCCTGGGGACGACACGGCGGGCGCCGTGCGCTCGTGGACGACGACCTTGTCGCTCGCCATGCCGGACCTCGGCGTCGTGGACGTTCGGCTGCGCCTGTCCGGCACGACCCTCGCGGCCGCGCTCGAGGTCGGCGATGGGGCCGCGCCGCGGTTGCGGGAGCGGGCAGGCGAGCTGCAGGAGCGCATCGAGGCACTGGGACTGGACCTGCCGCGGATCGCCATCGGGATGCGGGGCGCGCCGTGAGCGGCAACGTCCAGCCGCGGCCGTCGGCGGTCGCCCTCTCGTACGCCGACCGCGACAAGGCGCCCGTCGTGGTGGCGAAGGGCTACGGCGTCACCGCCGAGGCGATCATCCGCACCGCCCGCCGCAGCGGCGTGTACGTGCATGGATCGGGCGAGCTGGTCGGCCTGCTGATGCAGGTGAACCTCGACCGGCAGATTCCGCCGGCCTTGTACCTGGCCGTGGCCGAGGTGATGGCGTGGGTGGCGAGGGTGGACGCGCGCGTGGCGCGCTCCATCGAGCCGGACCAGGCGATGCGGCCGGGCCGCTCAACACATTGACGCACTCGCGGAGCCACGAATGTTTTCCCCGGAAGTCGAGAACGAGATCACCGACCTCAACATCGCGTACCTGCTGCTCGCGCAAAAGCTGCTGCGCGAGGACCGCGCCGCCGCCATGCTGCAACTGGGCATCGACCGCGGGCAGGCGCAGTTCATCGGCCGCCTGGCCGTCCCCGAGATCCTCACGCTGTCCTCGGCCAGGGGCCTGCTGTGCGGATTCCGGATGGGCGAGCTGGTGCGCACCGTGCTCCAGACCGGCCACGACGAGCCGCTGCAGCGTGCGCACCTGTTCATCGTGCTGGCCGCCGGCCAGGCGCCGGCGGCCGCCTAGGAGAAGCCGCCTTGGACAAGGAACGCAAAGTGCACGTCATCCGCAAGCGGCATGGCGCGCACGGCGGCGCGCACCACGGCGGCGGCTGGAAGATCGCGTACGCGGACTTCATGACGGCCATGATGGCCTTCTTCCTGGTGATGTGGCTGCTCTCGAGCGCCACGCCCAAGCAGCTCAAGGGGGTGGCCGAGCACTTCAAGATGCCGCTGAAGGTGGCCCTGCAAGGCGGCGACAAGAGCAGCACCAGCGTCAGCGTCATTCCCGGTGGCGGGGCCGACCCCGCGACCAAGGAGGGCGAGGCTGCGTACGCCGACGTGCGCGAGGACAGCCGCGACGTGCAGGACCTCAGGGACCGGCTGGAGCAGCTGCTGCGCGACGACCCGGTGTTCCAGCAGTTCCGCTCCCAGCTGCTGGTGGACATCACCACCGAGGGCCTGCGGCTGCAGATCGTGGACAGCGAAAAGCGGCCGATGTTCGACCTGGCCAGCGCCACGGTGGCGCCGCACATGCGGACGATCCTGCGCGAGCTGGCGCCGATGCTCGACAACTGGCCGAACAAGATCACGGTGGCCGGGCACACCGACTCGATCGTCTATGCGATGGGCGAGAAGGCGTACAGCAACTGGGAGCTGTCGGCCGACCGGGCCAATGCGTCGCGGCGCGAGCTGGCGGCCGGCGGGCTGTCGGAGGCCAAGGTGCTGCGGGTGATGGGACTGGCCGACAGCATGCACCTGGACAAGGCGGAGCCGAACAATCCGGTCAACCGCCGCATCAGCATCATCGTGCTCAACGCACGCACGCAGCAGCGCATCGAGCGCGAGAACAGCGGCGCCCCTTTGCCGGACGCGCCGCCGGGGTTCCCGGTGCTGCCGGGCCCCGGGCCGACGCCCATGCCGCTGCCGGCCGCGGTACACCACGTCGACGCCGGCGCGCCCGTCTTGCGCCGATAGGAGGAAGGGAAGCAACCATGGACATCCAGCAGTTTTCACAGGCGTTCTTCGTCGAAGCGGCGGAGCTGCTCGCCGAGGCCGAGCAGCTCCTGCTCGCCATCGACCCGGGCGCGCCCAGCGCGGACGAGCTCAACGCCATCTTCCGCGCCGCCCACTCGATCAAGGGCGGAGCCGCCACGTTCGGCTTCCAGGCGCTGGCCGAGACGACCCACCTGATGGAGTCGCACCTGGACCGCGCCCGCACCGGCCAGCTCGCGCTCACGCCCGCCATCGTCGACGTCCTGTTGCAGGCCAAGGACGCGCTCGGCCAGCAACTGGCCGCCTACAGCGCCGGCGAGGAGCCGGACGCCACGGCGGTGGCGCACATCTGCGGGCAGTTGCGGGGGCTGGACCAGGCCGCGGGCCCGCCCGTCACCCGCGCGGCGCCCGCCGCGGCCGGCGCCGCGGCGCCGGGCCGCTCCGGCGTGCTGGGCATCGCTTTCGAGCGGTTGTCCGGGAAGGACCGCGAGCTGCTGCTGCAGGAACTGGCGAACCTCGGCCGGGTGCTGGACACGCGCGGCGAAGGGCCGGCCTTGCGGGTGGAACTCGAAACCTCCTGTACGCCCGACGACATCGAGGCGGTCTGCTGCTTCCTCATCGAGCCGGACCAGATCAGGTTCGAACCGGCGGCCGGCGCTGCCACGCCCGCCGACGTTCCCGGCGGCGCCGCCCCGCAACCGGCGCCCGATCCCGGTGCCGCTGCCGCGAAGCCGGCGGCAGCGTCCGGCCGGGACGCCGCGTCGATCCGCGTCGACGTCGGCAAGGTCGACAAGCTGATCAACCTGGTCGGGGAACTGGTGATCACCCAGGCGATGCTCACCGAGGCCGCCTCGGTGCTCGATCCGGTGCTCTACGAGCGGCTGCTGAGCGGGCTGGGACACCTGGAGCGCAACGCCCTGGACCTGCAGGAATCGGTGATGTCGATCCGGATGATGCCCATGGACTCGGTCTTCAGCCGCTATCCGCGCCTGATCCGGGACTTCAGCGCGAAGACCGGCAAGCAGGTGCGGCTGGAGACCTCCGGCAAGGAGACGGAACTCGACAAGGGCCTGATCGAGCGCATCGTCGACCCGCTCACCCACCTGGTTCGCAACAGCCTCGACCACGGGATCGAGACGCCGCAGCAGCGGCTGGCCGCCGGCAAGGAGCCGACCGGCCGCCTGCTGCTGGCGGCGCAGCATCGCGGCGGCAACATCGTGATCGAGGTCACCGACGACGGGGCGGGCCTCAACCGCGGGAAGATCCTCGCCAAGGCACGCCAGCAGGGGCTGCCCGTGAGCGACGAGATGTCCGACGACGAAGTGTGGCAGCTGATCTTCGCGCCCGGCTTCTCCACCGCGGAAGTGGTCACCGACATCTCCGGCCGCGGCGTCGGCATGGACGTGGTCAAGCGCAACATCCAGGCCATGGGCGGGCACGTGGAGCTCACGTCGCGCGCCGGCCAGGGCACCACCACCCGCATCGTGCTGCCGCTGACGCTGGCGATCCTGAACGGCATGTCGGTGCGGGTCGGCCGCGAGATCTACATCCTGCCCCTGAACTGCGTCGTCGAGTCGCTGCAGCCCTCGCCCGAGCACCTGCACTCGATCACCGGCGACCGCCACGTGGTCCGGGTGCGCGGGGAGTACCTGCCGCTGGTCGCGCTGCACCAGGTGTTCCTGGTGCCGGACGCCAACACCGAACTCCTGGACGGCATCCTGGTGATCGTGCAGGTCGGCGACTCGCGGCTGGTGCTGCTGGTGGACGAGCTCGTCGGCCAGCACCAGGTCGTCGTCAAGAACCTGGAGACCAACTACCGCCGCGTGCCGGGGATCTCGGCCGCCACCATCCTCGGCGACGGCAGCGTCGCGCTGATCCTCGACGTGCCGGCCATGCAGCGGCTGCAAGGCGCCTGCGCGGCGAGCGAGCAGGTGCTGGCCGCCGCCGCCCGGCGCGACGTCGCCACCGCCTGACGCCAACCAGCAAGGAGCAACGCCGTGGTCCTCTCGATGATTCGCCAATCCCTGCGACGCACGCCCGATGTGTCGGCGCTGCCGACCGTCATCGAGCCGGTCGCCGACGCAGCGGCGCCGGTGCCGCCCGACGGGACCGGGGTGCTGTCGTATCAATGGCTGCTCGATCCGAAGAAGCAGATCATCGGCTACCGGCTCGCCTGGCGGCCGGTGCGCTCGCAGGAGGCCAGCGACGCCGCCGCCTGCCTGCAGGCGCTCGTCGCCACGGTCGCCAGCGGCTTCATCGACCGGCACGGGCAGTGGGGCATGGCGAAGATGGGACTGCTGTTCGACGTCACCCCGCAGGCGCTCGCCCGCCTCGACTGGTGCGGCCTGCCGCCCAAGAACGTCGTGCTGTGCTGGCGGGCGGCGGATTTCGAGCACCCGGACACCCTGCCGCTGCTGCGGCAGCTGCGGGCGCAGGGCTTCGGGCACATGGTCAGCGGCACATTGGCGCCGGACAACGAGGCTTGCGAACTGGCCACGCATTTCGACGTGGACGCGGGCGACCCCGCGCTGCTCGCCGCGAGCCGCTCGATCGGCAGGAAGCCGATGCTGCCGGTGGCCACCCGCATGGAGAACTGGTCCGGGTTCGACGCCTGCGCGAGCCGGCGCGTGCCGGTGCTGGTCCAACCCGACGTGGCGGCCCCGGCGCTCGCCGCGCGGCCGTCGCTCGAGCCGGAGTCGATGCTGATCATCCGGCTGTTGCAGATGGTGCAGCGCAACGAGGACATCCGCGAGATCGAGGCCGCGCTCAAGCACGACGCGGCCATCACCTACCGCTTCCTGCGCCACATCAACTCCCCGGCCGTGGGCAGTGGCGTCGAGATCGAGTCCTTGCGGCACGCGGTCGCCATGCTGGGCTACGCGCGCCTGTTCCGGTGGCTGTCGATGCTGCTGGCCACCACCGACATGAAGGCGAAACCGGCCTTCCTGATGAAGAAGGCGATCATCCGCGGCCGCTTCGTCGAGCTCCTGGGCCAGGCGCTGCTCGGGCCGCGGCACGCCGACAACCTGTTCCTCGCCGGGATGTTCTCCGTCATCGAGGAACTGCTCGGGGTGCCGATGGCGGAACTGCTGGCCAAGGTGCAGCTTGGGGAGCCCGTGCAGCAGGCGATCGCCGACCGCGGCGGCATCTATGGCCCGTTCCTGGAACTCGCCCTGGCCGTCGAAGCGGGAGGCGGCGAGGCCGAAGCCATCGCCGACCGGCTGTGCATGGGGGCCACCCACGTGAACGCCGCGCACCTGGCGGCGATCGCCTGGTCGCAGGAGATCGGCCGTGCCGACGCCGCCTGCTGAAATGCGGATCTGGAGCCCTTTTCCCGCTCTGATCCGGCCATTGCCCGGCGGATGGCCTGGGTACATTGACGCTCCGATGTTCCGTCCTCGCCGTGACCGCTGAATTTCCACTGACCGAGCGCGATTTCGCGCGCATCCGTGCCCTGATTCACCGGCACGCCGGGATCGCGCTGGGCTCGCACAAGCGGGAGATGGTGTACAGCCGCGTCTCGCGGCGGCTGCGGCAGCTCGGCCTGCCGGATTTCGCGGGCTACCTCGACCTGCTGGAAAGCGCGGAGGGCAGCGCCGAGTGCCAGCTGTTCATCAACTCGCTGACCACCAACCTCACCTCGTTCTACCGCGAGGAACACCACTTCCCGGTGCTGGCGCGGCTGGCCCAGGCCTCCCGCCAGCCGCTCGCGATCTGGTGCGCCGCCGCCTCGACGGGGGAGGAGCCGTACTCGATCGCCATGACGCTGTTCGAGGCCATCGGCGAGCGTGCCACGGCGGCCCGCATCCTCGCCACGGACATCGACACCGACGTGCTGGCCAGGGCCGAGGCTGGCATCTTCCGCCAGGAGCGGGTCGGTGCGCTGTCGCCGGAGCGGCTCAAGCGCTTCTTCAGCCGCGGCGTGGGCGCGAACGCCGGCTACGTGAAGGTGCGGCCCGAGCTGCGGGCGCTGGTGCGATTCGAGCGGCTCAACCTGCTGGACGCGTCGTGGCCGGTCAAGGAGCAGCAGGACGCGATCTTCTGCCGCAACGTCATGATCTATTTCGACAAGCCGACGCAAAAGCGCGTCCTCGAGCGCTTCGTGCCGCTGCTCAAACCGCACGGGCTGCTGTTTGCCGGCCACTCCGAGAACGCGTCGCTGGTCAGCCCCTGCTTCCGCTCGGCCGGCCAGACCGTGTATTCGCTGGCGCCGGTCCGCGCCGGAGACCGCGCTTGACGCCGCAGCTGCCCGGGCCGGTGGCCACGCGCCACTACTTCGACCGCGACTTCGGCCGCGCGGCGGTGAAGCTGCTGCCCAGCGAGTACTACGTCACCAGCCAGGCCACCGTCATGCTCACGGTGCTCGGCTCCTGCGTGGCCGCCTGCCTGCACGACCCGCTTGCCGGGCTGGCCGGCATGAACCACTTCATGCTGCCCGACGAGGCGCAGTGCGGGCCGGGCGACCCCGATGCGATGCGCTACGGCACGCACGCGATGGACACGCTGGTGCGCGAGCTGGTGAAGGCCGGCGCGCGGCGCGAGCGGCTGCAGGCGAAGGTGTTCGGCGGCGCGGCGGTGCTGCCCGGCATGCCGTTCCTCAACGTCGGCGACCGCAACGCCGAGTTCGTGCTGCGTTACCTCCAGGAGCAGAAAATCAACCTCTACGCGCAGGATCTCGGTGGCAACCATGCCCGGCGCGTCGGCTTCATGGCCGACAGCGGGAAGGTCGTGGTCCGCAAGCTGCGCGCGGCGCAGGACGTGGACCAGGTGCAAACGCAGGAGGCCGAACTCCTGCGCGGCCTGGCGGCGGCCCGCGCCGGCGCGGAGCGGGCCGCCGTTGCCCAGCTTCGGGACCTCGAGGCCCGCAAGGCGGAGGCTTCCCTGTGACCAGGAAGATCACCGTGCTGTGCGTCGACGATTCGGCGCTGATCCGGCAGGTGATGGCCGAGATCATCAACAGCCAGCCGGACCTGCAGGTCATCGGCGTGGCGGCCGACCCGCTGGTCGCGCGCGACATGATCAAGGCGCTCAACCCCGACGTGCTGACCCTGGACGTCGAGATGCCGCGCATGGACGGCCTCGAGTTTCTCGAGAAACTGATGCGCCTGCGGCCGATGCCGGTCGTGATGGTGTCGTCGCTCACCGAGCGCGGCTCGGAGATCGCGATGCGGGCGCTGGAACTGGGCGCGGTCGACTTCGTCACCAAGCCGCGGCTGGGCATGCGCGACGGCCTGCTGCAGTACGCCGACGAGATCGGCGAGAAGATCCGGGCCGCCGCATGCGCTCGCGTGCGCGCCGTCCCGCCGCGCGGCGCGGCCCTTGCGCCCGCTGTCGCGACCGCGGGCATCGAGCCCCTGCGCAAGCCCTTTCTCAGCACCGAGAAGCTGATCGTCATCGGCGCGTCGACCGGCGGCACCGAGGCGATCCGCGAGGTGCTGCAGCCGCTGCCCGCCGACTCGCCGGCGGTCCTCATCGCGCAGCACATGCCGCCCGGCTTCACCCGGTCGTTCGCGCAGCGGCTGGACAGCCTGTGCCGCATCCAGGTCAAGGAGGCCGAGCATGGCGAGCGGGTGCTGCCCGGCCATGCCTACATCGCGCCCGGCGGCTGGCACCTGGCCCTGGGCCGCAGCGGCGCCAACTACGTGGCCCAGTTGAACCAGGACGAGGCCGTGAACCGGCACCGCCCCTCGGTCGACGTGCTGTTCGACTCGGTCGCCCGCAACGCCGGCGTGAACGCGGTGGGCGTGCTGCTGACCGGCATGGGGCGCGACGGCGCGGCCGGACTCGCGCGGATGCGGCAGGCCGGGGCGTACACGTTCGCGCAGGACGAAGCGAGTTGCATCGTCTTCGGCATGCCGCGCGAAGCCATCGCACTCGGCGCCGTCAACGAGGTCCGGCCGCTGCACGAGATGGCCGGCGCGGTCCTGGGTCACCTCAGCACGTTCGGCGAGCGGGTGAGCCGCGTATGAAATACATGGAGGTAACGTGATCGACAAGAACATCCGCATCCTGGTCGTGGACGACTTCCCGACCATGCGCCGCATCGTGCGCAACCTGCTCAAGGAGCTCGGATTCGACAACATCGACGAAGCCGAGGACGGGGCGGCGGCGCTCGCCAAGTTGCGCGGGGGCAGCTTCGGCTTCGTCGTGTCGGACTGGAACATGCCCAACATGGACGGGCTGTCGATGCTCCAGGCGATCCGCGCCGACGCGGCGCTGGCGAGCCTGCCCGTGCTGATGGTGACGGCGGAGGCGAAGAAGGAAAACATCATCGCCGCGGCCCAGGCCGGCGCCAGCGGCTACGTGGTCAAGCCGTTCACTGCGGCGACGCTGGAGGAGAAGCTGACCAAGATCTTCGAGAAGCTGGCGAAGGCGTGAGGGCACCATGAGCGACGAGCAGACCCAAACCGAGGCGGCCGACGCCGCCAGCATCCTCACGCGCGTCGGGCAGCTGACCCGGCAGCTGCGCGACGGCCTGCGCGAGCTCGGCCTGGACCGCCACGTGGCGCTGGCGGCCGAGGCGATCCCCGATGCGCGGGAGCGGCTGGCCTACGTGGCGTCGATGACCGAGCGGGCGGCCGACCGGGTGCTCAACGCCGTCGACGTCGCGCAGCCGCTGCAGGAGCGCCTCGCCGCCGACGCCAAGGGCCTGGGCGCGCGCTGGTCGCAGTGGTTCGCCGATCCGCACCAGCTGGACACGGCCCACGCGCTCGTGGCGGACACCCGCGCGTACCTGGCCCAGGTGCCGCCGACGGCCGCCGCGATCAACGGCCAGCTGCTGGAAATCACCATGGCGCAGGATTTCCAGGACCTCACGGGCCAGGTGATCAAGAAGCTGATGGACGTCATCAGCGAGGTGGAGACCGAGCTGCTGCGGGTTCTGGTCGACCATGCGCCCAAGGGCAGCCTGCCGCAAGCCGAGGCCAGCCTGCAGAACGGCCCGCAGATCAAGCCGGGGCACTCGTCCGGCGTGTCCAGCCAGGCCGAAGCCGACGCCTTGCTCGAGAGCCTCGGGTTCTGACGATCGGTCGAGCAAGGGGCGCAAGACACCCTTGATTGGCCGATTGCCAGGCGGCGGGCCCTCGAATAATCAGCCATCCCCGCGGCCATGCGCCGCGGCGCGGAACATACCGAATGGCTGACGAAAGCGACCTGGAAAAGACCGAGCAACCGTCACCGCGGCGCCTGGAAAAGGCGCGCGAGGAAGGGCAGGTCGCCCGCTCCCGCGAACTGGTCACGTTCGTCCTGCTCGCCACCGCCGCGGCCGGCCTGTGGACGACGGCCGGCCTGCTCGAGGCCCGGGTCGGCTCGGTCGTGCGGCATGGCCTGGCGTTCGATCGCGGGGTGGCCTTCGATCCGGCGCTGATGCTCGCCACGGCGCAGGAGATGGCCGTCCAGGGGCTGCTGGCGATCGCCCCCTTCCTCGGGATGATGTTGCTGTCCGCGCTGGTGGCCCCGACGCTGCTGGGCGGGCTGCTGTTCGCGCCCAAGTCGCTGGCGCCGGACTTCAAGAAGCTCGATCCGCTGGCCGGGCTGGGGCGCATGTTCTCCGCCCAGTCCCTGGCCGAACTGCTCAAGGCGATCGCGAAATCGCTCGTGATCGGCATCGTCGGCTTCCTCGTGATCAGGAATGGCCTGGACGCCATGCTGGGGGCCATGCGCGAGGCGCCCGCCGCCGGCATCGCCCACATGCTGGCGATCGTGGCGCGCAGCTGCGCGTGGATCATCGGGGCGCTGCTGCTGATCGCGCTGGTGGACGTGCCCTACCAGGTGTGGGCCCTCAACAAGAAACTGCGGATGTCGCGCGAGGACCTGAAGCAGGAGCACAAGGAGTCCGAGGGCGATCCCCACGTCAAGGGCCGGATCAAGCGGCAGCAGCAGGCGCTGGCGCGCCGCCGGATGATGGCCGAGGTCCCCAAGGCGGACCTGGTCCTGACCAACCCGACGCATTTCGCCGTGGCGCTGCGCTACGACGAGCGCGCGATGGCGGCGCCGAAGGTGGTCGCCAAGGGGACCGACCTGGTGGCCCAGCGCATTCGCGAGCTCGCGCGCGAGCACCGGGTGGAGGTGGTTGAGTCGCCGGCGCTGGCGCGCTCGCTCTACCGGCACACCGACCTGGGCCGGGAAATCCCAGGCGGGCTGTACACGGCGGTCGCCGAGCTGCTGGCCTGGGTCTATCAGCTGCGGCGCTGGCGCGCCGGCGGCGCCGCCGCCGCGCCGGCCGCGCCGGCCGCGCCCGTCATTCCCGAAGCCCTGCAGTGGACGGGGGTACAGACCGCATGAACCAGCTCGCGGCGCTGCTGCGCCTTCCGCCGGGCGCCTTCTCCGGCCAGAAGATGCAGGGCCTCACGGGGCCCATCCTCATCATCATGATCCTGAGCATGATGGTGTTGCCGCTGCCGCCATTCCTGCTGGACATCCTGTTCACGTTCAACATCGCGCTGGCGGTGATGGTGCTGCTGGTCAGCATGTACACCATGAAGGCGCTGGACTTCGCGGCCTTCCCGGCGGTGCTGCTGTTCACGACGCTGCTGCGGCTCTCGCTGAACGTGGCATCCACCCGCGTGGTGCTGATGCACGGCCACACGGGGCCGGATGCGGCCGGCCAGGTGATCGAGGCCTTCGGCCATTTCCTGGTGGGCGGCAACTTCGCGGTCGGCGTGATGGTGTTCATCATCCTGGTGCTGATCAACTTCATGGTGATCACCAAGGGCGCGGGCCGGATCGCCGAGGTGGGCGCGCGCTTCATGCTCGACGCGATGCCGGGCAAGCAGATGGCGATCGACGCCGACCTCAACGCCGGCCTGATCGGCGAGGACGTGGCGCGCAAGCGCCGCACCGAGGTGGCGCAGGAGGCCGACTTCTACGGCTCGATGGACGGCGCCAGCAAGTTCGTGCGCGGGGACGCCATCGCCGGGCTGCTGATCATGGTGATCAACATCGTCGGCGGCCTGATCGTCGGCATGGTGCAGCACGGGCTGGATTTCGGCACCGCCGCCCAGACCTACACGCTGCTGGCGATCGGCGACGGCCTGGTGGCGCAGATCCCCGCCCTGGTGATCTCCACGGCGGCCGGCGTGATGGTCTCGCGGGTGACGACCGAGGAGGACGTCGGCCGCCAGCTCACGAGCCAGTTGTTCGCCAATCCGCAGGTGCTGTACCTCACCGGCGGCATCGTCGGCATCCTGGGGCTGATCCCGGGGATGCCGCACTTCGCCTTCCTGCTGTTCGCGGCGGGCCTGGTCTGGTTCGGCCGGCACCAGGCGCAGCGCGGCGCCGCGGCGGCGGCCGGCGCGGCGCGGGCTGCCACCGGGCAGGCCGATGGCGCTGCGCCCGCCGAGAATGCCGACGTGTCCTGGGACGACGTCTCGCTGGTCGATCCGCTGGGCCTGGAGGTCGGCTACCGCCTGATCCCCATGGTCGACCGGGCCCAGCAAGGCGAACTGCTCGGCCGCATCAGGAGCATCCGCAAGAAGATCGCCCAGGAGGTCGGCTTCCTGGTGCCGGTGGTGCACATCCGCGACAACCTGGAAATCAAGCCGAACGCCTACCTGATCAGTCTCAAGGGCGTGCCGGTCGCCACCGGCGAGGCGTTCCCGAACCAGTGGCTGGCGATCGACCCGGGCCAGGTCACGGGGACCTTGCCGGGCGCACGCACCAAGGACCCGGCCTTCGGGCTGCCGGCGGTGTGGATCGACGCCGGCTTGCGGCAGCAGGCGCAGATGTACGGCTACACGGTGGTCGACGCCTGCACCGTGATCGCGACCCACCTGAACCACGTGATCACCACCCATACCTCCGAGCTGCTCGGGCGGCAGGAGGTGCAGCAGCTGATCGACCAGATCGCCAGGCAGGCGCCCAAGCTGACCGAGGACCTGGTGCCGAAGCTGGTCACGATCAGCACGCTGCAGAAGGTGCTGCAGAACCTGCTGGAGGAGGAGGTGCCGATCCGCGACATGCGCACCATCCTCGACGTCCTGGCCGACCAGGCGGCGGTCGTGAAGGACCCGCTGGAGCTCACCTCGCTGGTGCGGCTGGCGCTCGGGCGGGCCATCGCGCAGCAGGTGTTCCCGGGTGACGGCGAGATGCAGGTCATCACCCTCGAGCCTGACCTCGATCGCGTGCTGATGCAGGCCCTGGCCAGCAACAGCGGCATCGAGCCGGGGCTGGCCGACAGCCTGGTGCGGCAGGCCCAGGCCGCGATCGAGCGGCAGGAGCAGATCGGCATCGCGCCGGTGCTGGTCGTGCAGCACCCGCTGCGGGTGCTGCTGTCGCGGTTCCTGCGGCGCAGCCTGCCGCAGCTGAAAGTCCTTTCGAACGCAGAAATCCCGGATGCGCGCACCTTGCGCATCACGGCCACCATTGGAGCCAGAGCTTGAATTCAACCGAGATGGTCACGCCGGCACCGCGCCGGTTCGTGGCGCCCACCAGCAGGCAGGCGCTGCGCCTCGCGCGCGCGGCGCTGGGAGACGGCGCGCTGGTGCTCGCCAGCCGGACCCATGCCGACGGTTTCGAGGTCGTCGCCATGGGCGACGGCGACACGGCGCTGCTGGTCGAGCAGGCCGCGGCCGCGCCGCCGCTGCCGGCCGGCCCGGCGCCGGGTGCGTCCGCTCCCGACTCGGTGCTGAGCGAGCTGCATTCGATGCGCAGCATGATCGAGGAGCGGCTGGCCGGCGTCGTGTGGAACGACCAGCAGCGGCGCGACCCGGTGCGCGGCCGGCTGCTGCGCACGATGCTGGGCTGTGGCTTCAGCACCCGCCTGTCGCGGGCGCTGCTCGAGAAGCTGCCGGCCGGGCACAGCTATGCCGAAGGCCTGGCCTTCGTGCGCGCCGAGCTCGTGCGCGCCGTGCCGGTCCAGGAGGACGAGGCGCAGGTGCTGGGGCGCGGCGGGGTGTACGCGCTCGTCGGCCCGACGGGGGTGGGGAAGACCACGACCACCGCGAAGCTGGCGGCGCGCTGCGTGATGCGCTTCGGCGCCGAACGGATGGCCCTCGTCACGACCGACGGCTACCGGATCGGCGCCTACGAGCAGCTGCGCATCTATGGCCAGATCCTGGGCGTGCCGGTGTATGCCGTGAAGGACGCCGCCCACCTGCAGACGGTGCTCGAGGAACTGCGCGACAAGCACATGGTGCTGGTCGACACCGTCGGCATGAGCCAGCGGGACCGGTCGGTGTCTGACCAGATCGCGATGCTGTGCAACGCCGGGCGCCCCGTCAACCGCCTGCTGCTGCTGAATGCGGCGGCGCACGGCGACACGCTCAACGAGGTCGTCTATGCGTACCAGCGTGCCGACCGCGAAAACGCCCTCGTCGGCTGCATCTTCACCAAGCTGGACGAAGCGCCGCTGCACGGCGCCCTGCTGGACACCGTGATCCGCCACCGGCTGCCGGTGCACTACCTGTCCGACGGCCAGAAGGTGCCGGAAAACCTGGCCGTCATGGACCCCGAGCAGTTCGTCGATGCCGTGCTGCGGTCGCCGCCGGCGGGCTCCCTGTTCACCTGCGAGCCGCTCGGCGGCGATGCGTCCGAGGGTGCCGCCCTGGAGATCGAGCGTGCGCGGGCCCAGGCCGACCGCCTGCGCCAGCAGTACCAGCGCCTGATCCGGGCCATGGCCCACGACGCCGAGGAAGTCGCCGCCGCGGCGGCGGCGCTGCAGCAGTCGGACGTCGGCTTCGACGCGGCACGGGCGCTGTGGAACGACGCGGACGCAGCGGCGCGGCCGGTGGCGAGCCTGCTCCAGGAGCTGGCGGACGTTGCCCGCGGCGAGATCGGGACCAGTTGCGACGCCCACGTGCTGGCCGTGTGCGGACGGGCCCGGCTCGATCCGAACGAGCGGCAGGAGACCTACGACATCGAGAGCTGCCTGCTCGCGTCCGACCGCACCGGGCTGCCGCTGGCGGCGCCCAACCAGTGGCTGGCGATGCCGGGCGACGACCGCTGGGGCGGCCGCCAGGTGCAGTGGCTGCGCACGATGGAGTTCGGCAGGCCGGTGGTGGCGCTGCTGCCGCGGCTCGCGCCGGCCGAGGACCTCGTCGCCTGGCAGGAGCAGCGGCTGCGCTGGGTCGCCCGTGCCAGCGCCACGACCCTCGCGACGCCGGCCGGGTGCGGCGAGCCGACGGCGCTCTCGCGCCTGCAGCCGGAGTTCGGGCCCGGCGAGGACGTGACGTGCAAGGGCCAGGCGGCGCGCCGCGCGGTGGCCGAGTTGCCGGTGACGGTGGCGACCGCCAGCGGCATCCAGCTGCCGCTGCGCTGCGTCTTCATGCGCACGGTCGCGGCCGGCTCGGGGAAGATCCTGCAGCAGTCCTGGCTGCTCACGAACGTCGGCCCGGAAGTACCGCCGCAGCGGCTGGCGCAGTGGCAGGAGTGGGCCGCCAGGCTGGACGGCTGCATGCGGCTGACGGCCAAGGGGCTCTCGCTGCTGGGCGGCGTGGGCGAGCTGGGCGATCCGGCGATGATGAACCGGCTGCTGGTCGCGGGGCAGGTGGCGACGACGGCTTCGCGCCTGCTGCAGCTGGAGGGCGAGCGCGCCGACCGCACGCGCATCCTGCTCACCGAACTGGCCGGGCGCCAGGTGCGCCTCGACCGGCCCCATTCGGGCGCGGTCCTGTACGAAGGGCTGGCCAAGCTGTTCCCCCTGCTGGAGGCGCTGGCCGCCGACGTCGCGGAAGCCAGCCCGGTCGGGAGCCCGGCATGAGTGCGCCGGCGGACCAGGCCGACGGGCTGCGGCGGTTGCTGACGGCGGGCCGTCCCCGCATCGTGGCGGTGGCCGGGCTGTGCGCCGGCGTCGGCGCGACGACGGCCGCGATGAACCTGGCGGCGGCTTTCGCGCAGGGCGGCAGGCCGGTGCTGGTGCTGGACGAGCAGTGGCAGCGGCCGGACTCGCTGTGCGCGGCATGGGGCGTGACGCCCGCGGGAACGCTGGCCGACGTCGGCCGGGGGATGCCGCTGGCCGCGGCAGCGGCGCGGCCCATGGCCGGCGTGCAGGTGCTGCCGGCCCCGCCCGCCGTTTCGGCGGCGCCGTTCAGCGCCCGCGCGCTGTGCCCGGAAGGCGTGATCCTCATCGACGTCGCGCTCGACGCCCAGGGTCAGCTGTCGCCGCTGGCGCGGCTCGCCGACGAGGTGGCGGTGGTCATGCAGCCGACCGTGGGCTCGATCACGGCCACGTACGCGGGACTCAAGCGCCTCCAGTTCGCGCACGCGCTCCAGACCTTCCGCTTCGTCGTCAACGGTGCGTCTTCGCCGCGGGAGGCCGAGGTCGTGATCGCCAACGTGGTCCGCACCAGCAGCCGCTTCCTCGCGGTCTCGCTGAGCGCGCTGGGGTGCATCAGCCTGGACGGGCAGGTGCGCGAGGCGGCGCGACTGCGCCAGCCGGTCTGCGTCGCGCGCCCGGCCAGCCAGGCGGCGGCGCAGTTCCGGCTGCTGGCGGCCGCGCTGCTTGAGCCCGGCGGCGAGCGGACCGCGCCGTTTGCCGTGGACGGCGTGCGGCCGCCGGCCACCGCCGTCGCTGCCGCAGCCGCCGCCTGACCTTTCCGGAACAGCACATGTATACCGCACGGGGCACGATCGACAAATCACACCTGCTGGACGAGTACCTGCCGATCGTGCGGCGCATCGCCGTGCAGATGATGGCCAGGCTGCCGGCCAACGTCGAGCTCGACGACCTGATCCAGGCCGGCCGCATCGGCCTGCTGGACGCATGGTCCCGCTTCGAGGAGAACGCGGCGGCATCGTTCGAGACCTTCGCCTCGCAGCGCATCCGGGGCGCGATGCTCGACGAGCTGCGGGCCATGGACTGGGCGCCGCGGCGCGTGCGGCAATCGGCGCGCGAGGTGGAGCGCGCGATCCAGGCTGCGGCGCAGCGCGCCGGGCGGGCGCCGTCCGAGGCGGACATCGCCGCGGAGCTGAAGCTCACGCTGGCCGAATACCGCGAGCAGCTGCTGAAGATCCAGGGCTGCCAGCTGGTGTACGCCGAGGACCTGAAGCACGATGACTCGGATGGGTCCGTCTTCGACCGGCGGGCCGGTCCGGACGAGGACGACGGCGACGATCCGGTGCGCATCCTCCTCACGGGCGAGTTCCGCGGGCGGCTCGCCGCCGCCATCGGCCAGCTCCCGGAGCGCGAGGCACAGGTGCTGAGCCTGCACTACGACGACGAGATGAACATGCGCGAGATCGCCAGCATCCTCGAAGTCAGTCCCTCCAGGGCGAGCCAGCTGCACAACCAGGCGATCGCCCGCCTGCGCGCGAGCCTGCAGGAAGTGATGTAGGGCTGCCCGGCAGCCGCGCCTCAGCGCACCGCGGTCAGGCGCCGGCTCCCGCGGGCGGGCACCTCGTCGTCGAGCTGTCCGCGTTCCACGCGGGCCTGGATCCGCTCGCGCAGCCGCAGGCGGCCGGCGTCGGCCAGCATGCGGCCCGCCCAGCGGTAGACGTTGAACTCCTGCACGGTCATGCGCAGGCTCGCCATGCGCTCGCGCTGTTCGGAGCCGGGCATGGTCAGCGCGCGGTGCAGGGCGTCGGCCGTCTCTTCGACGTGGTACGGATTCACGACCAGCGCCTCGCGCATTTCGCGCGCCGCGCCGGCAAAGCGGCTGAGGATCAGGACGCCGCGCTCGTCGTCGCGGGCCGCCACGAATTCCTTGCACACCAGGTTCATGCCGTCGTGCAGGCTGGTGACGAGACACGCGTCGGCGGCGCGGAACAGCTCGTTGACGGCGTCGTGGTCGTGATGCGTCGCCAGCAGGTGGATCGGCTGGTAGCCGGGCCGGCCGAAGCGCGCGTTGATCCGCTGCGTCACGCGCTGGATGCGCTCCTGGAACGAGTGGTACTCCTCCAGCGCCGAGCGCGTCGGCGCCGCCACCTGCACCAGGCTGAACCTGCCCACCCACTCCGGCCGCTTCTCGAGCAGCCGCTCCACGGCGTGGAACCGCTCGAGGATGCCCTTGGTGTAGTCGAAGCGGTCGACGCCCACCGCCAGGTACGAGTCGCGCGCGAGGCCGAGGCGGGCGAAGACGGCGCGGCGGCACGCCTCGACCGGCTTCCAGCCCGAGCGCTCGGATTCCTGCGGCCATTCGATGGAGATCGGATAGCTCTCGATCAGCGTTTCTTCCCCGCCCGCCGCGATCACCGAGTGCTCGTGCTCGATGCGCGCCTCCAGGAAGCGGTCGACCGTCTCGATGAAGTTCTTGCAGTGGAAGCGGGTGTGGAACCCCAGGATCGTGCTGCCCAGCATGCCCTCCAGGATCTCGCGCCGCCATGGGCAGATGCCGAAGGATTCAGGATTCGGCCAGGGAATGTGCCAGAAGGTCAGGATGGTGGCGCGCGGCAGCTTCGCGCGCACCATCGCGGGCAGCAGGGCGAAGTGGTAGTCCTGCACCAGGACGATCGGATCCTCGCTGCGCGCTTCGGCCACCACCGCGTCGGCGAAGCGCTGGTTCACGGCGCGGTAGTGCTGCCAGTCGGATTCCCGGAACACCGGGCGCACGTGCGCCACGTGGCACAGCGGCCACATGCCTTCGTTGGCGAAGCCGTAGTAATAGCCCTGCTCCTCCTCGGTCGTCAGCCACACGCGGCGCAGCGCGTACTCCTCGTGTCCCGGCGGCAGGCCGACGCGGTCGTGCGCGTCGACGACGTCGCGATCGGCGCTGCCGCTGCCGTGCGCGATCCAGGTGCCCGAGCAGGCGCGCATCACGGGCTCGACGGCCGTGACGAGGCCGCTCGCCGGCCGCTTGACGGCGATGCCGTCGGCGGTCCGGTCGTGGATGTACGGCTCGCGGTTGGAGACGACGATCACCTGGTCGCCGCGCAACTGCGTCTGCAGCAGCGCGCGCAGGCGCTCCGGGTTCCAGCCGGTCTCCTGGCCCTGGGCGCGGCGGTATTCGTCCTCCAGGTCGCGCAGCCTGGCGCGCAGGTCCGCCGCCAGCGGCTCCAGTTCCGGGCTGGATCCGCTCACCGGACGCAGCAGGCCTTCGCCCCGCAGCAGCGCGCGGGCTCCCGACACCCAGCCGCGCCAGCTCAATTGCGCCACCACCACGGTGATGAGCGCGACCGCGATGCCGAGCACGCCCATGAAGATCAGCAGGTAGCGCTGGGTGTCCTGGCTGCGCAGCTCGGCATAACTGACGTCGTGCAGCAGGACCAGGGAGCCCTTCTGCCCGCTGTCGAGCTGCAACTGGTGGACGCCGACGTACACCGGCCCGCCTTCGACCAGCAACCGGGGATCCTTCTGCCGGGCAAGCTCGTCCGCGCTGCCGCAGGTGAGGGTGCGCGGAAAGCTGGCAGTCTTGCGGATCAGCTTGCCGTTCTCGCCGCACAGGCCGATCGCGAACAGGCGCTCGTCCTTCGCCGCGCGGTCGAACAGCGCCTGCAGGCGCATGCCGCGCCGCTCCACGAGGGAGTCGTTCACCGAGTCGGCAAGCGTGTTCGCGATCAGCGCGCCGCGATTGTTGAGGTCCCGGGCGAACCACTGCCAGGTCAGGCGATCGAGCAGCCCCGACGCGAGGTAGGCCGCGCCGCCGAGCGCCAGCAGCAGCGGCAGCAGGAATCTGAGTTGAAGACGGATGGTGTTCATCGGTCGCGCGCTTCGTCCGCAAGTGGTCGCCGGCGCCGGTTGGTCGCCAGATGCATTTGTAGCAATGTACTACGGGGCGCGGCCGGGATGTGCTCGAGCGTGAAGGCGTCCCTGCCGTTCGGCGGCTGGAACATGGCGGCGCCGCTGCCGCGGCGCAGCGACTCAGGCGTCGCCGAGGGGGATGGAGCCGGCTTCCTCGTCCACGTCGAGCGTCGCGATCAGCTTCGCGAGATCCTGCTCCAGGCGCCTGAGCGTGCGCGGGTCGAGGTCGGCGAGCGCTGCCGGCAGCACGCCGGCGAACGGGCCCGGCGCGCGCCGCAGCACCCGCACCCCCGCCGGCAGCACATGCAGTTGCACGGTGCGCCGGTCAGCGGCATCCTTCCTGACCACCACCAGGCCCTGCGCGGCCAGCGCGCGCACGAGGTTGCTGGCGGTGGACTGGTGCACGTCCATCGCGGCGGCCAGCTCGTTCATGCCGAGCCCGGGCGACTCGTGGATGGCGCTCAGCGCCCAGAGCTGCGCCCCGGCGACCCCCGCCTTCTTCTCGACGGCGCGGAAGTGGCTCTTGACGGCATTGAACACGATGCGGAACTGGCGCAGGACGCGCGCGGCGGACTCGCGGCGCCTGGCGGCGGCGGCGGGAAGGGGTGGGGCGGCAGACGGCGCGGGCTTCTTGGCTGCAGGCATGGCGCGGATCATACGAGCCGCGCCGGCGCGCTCGCATGCGGCCCGCGGCGGGCGGTCGGCCTGCACCGGTGCGGCCCGGAGCGCGGCCCTGGCCGCACTCTTGATCTGGCGCATGTTTTCTGCATCCCATGCACCTAGTGTTGAGCAACAACGCTGTCGCACCGAACGCACGAGAATGTCCGCCCGCTCCGCAATCGTCCGTGCCGCGGGGCCGCACCACTGGCCGTGTGGGCCGCCGTTCGGGGCACCCGATCCACAGTGAAGCGGCGGCCCGTCGCCGGAGCCGCCATGTGCCGAGCCGGCACCGCCGGCGCGGCCCTGCGCCGCCCCATTTTTCCCTTCAGAAAGCTGTCATGAGCACACCTTCAGTTCATCTGCCGGCGCCGGCGGCGAGCGCGCCCTCGGCCGGCAACCTCGTCAAACGCACCGGGCTCGCGGCCGCGGTGGCCGCCTTGCTGCTGATCCTGTGGCTGCCGACCCCGCAGGGGCTGCCGGTCGCCGGCCATGTGATGCTCGGCGTGCTGGCGTTCGCGGTCATCGTCTGGATGACCGAGGCGCTTGATTACGCGGTGAGTTCGCTGGTGATCGCCGCGCTGATGGTGTTCCTGCTGGCGTTCGCGCCGGACATGGCCAAGCCGGGCCGCGACATGGGCACCAGCGCTGCGCTCAACCTCGCGCTCGGGGGCTTCTCCAGCAGTGCCGTGGCGCTGGTCGCCGCCGCCTGCTTCATCGCCGCGGCGATGACGGCCACCGGCCTGGACCGCCGCCTCGCGCTGGTCGTGCTGTCCAAGGTGGACGCGCGCGCCCGGGTCAACCACATCGTCATCGGCGCGATCGTGGTCGGCTTCCTGCTGGCGTTCGTGGTGCCGAGCACGACGGCGCGCACTGCCTGCCTGATGCCGATCATGATGGGCTTCATACTCGCCTTCAAGGTCGACCGGCGCAGCCGCTTCGCCGGGCTGCTGGTGATCACCGCGGCGCAGACCGCCAGCGTCTGGAACGTCGGCGTCAAGACCGCAGCGGCGCAGAACATGGTGGCGATCGGCTTCGTGGAGAAGCAGTTCGGCACCGGCATCACCTGGACCGAGTGGTTCGTCGCCGGCGCGCCGTTCTCGGCCCTGCTCACGATCGCGCTCTACTTCATCATGACGCGCATGATGCGTCCCGACACGCAGGAGATCGCCGGCGGGCAGGCCGCCATCCGCCAGCAGCTGCAGGCCATCGGCCCGATGACGCGGCGCGAATGGAAGCTGCTGGCGCTGGTGCTGGCGCTGCTGGGCTTCTGGTCCACCGAGAAGGTGCTGCACGACTTCGACACTTCGTCGACCACCATCGCCGCCATCGCGCTGATGTTGCTGCCGGGGCTGGGCGTCATGAACTGGAAGGAGTCGCAGCGCGACTTTCCGTGGGGCACGGTGATCCTGTTCGCGGTGGGCATCAGCGTCGGAACGGCACTGCTGCGCACCAACGCCGCGGCGTGGCTGGCGAACCTGATCGTGACCAGCCTGGGGCTGCAGCAGGCGAGCGCGTTCGCCATCCTGATGCTGCTGTCGATGTTCCTGATCGTGATCCACCTGGGATTCGCCAGCGCGACGGCCCTGGCGTCGACCATGATCCCGATCGTGATCAGCGTGCTCACCACGGTGCAGACGCCAGGCATCAACGTGATCGGCATGACCATGCTGCTGCAGTTCGTCGTGAGCTTCGGATTCATCCTGCCGGTGAATGCGCCGCAGAACATGATCGCCTACGGCACGGATACCTTCGACGCCCGCGACTTCATCCGCACCGGCCTCGCGCTGACGGCGGCGGCCATGGCGCTGCTGGTGCTGTTCGCTCTCACGTACTGGCCATGGATGGGGTACATGACCAGGTGAGCCGGGCGAAAAAAAGCCGCCGGGCGAGGCCTGGCGGCTTTCCTGGATTCCTGGTCGGGGTGAGAGGATTCGAACCTCTTCAACGGGGATGCCAGGGGAAGCTTGGGCAGATACATCAACGACTTACGTGTGCGCAGCCCCCTGCATTCCCCAGTCTTCCCCACATTTGTCCCCGGGATTGTCCCCGCAGACGCACTGCAGCACTGGTGCTCTGAGCAGCCTCGCGGTGGCTTGGCGACACAGACTGCCGTGGCATTGAGTTGCGTCGCCAACCGGGGCTTGACCACCGCCAGATTCTTTCAGCAACGTAAAGAGGCGCCACCTTGCCGAACGACGGTCGTACTCCCCAGAGTGTTTCCTCCAGCAGCGAAACAGCACCTGTACCTTCTGTTTCCCTGACAGGAAGAACGTACCCCAAGCAAGCAAGTCCGGTCGACTTGTCCTCGTGGCAGGCCCTGCTGAAGGAGGCGGAGAGCGCCCAGCGGCAGCTGCGAAGTGGATGGTCAGAGCAGGGGGGCGCGACTCACCGCCGCTATTGGCGGCTGTACTGCAAAGTGCTCGGGGAGAAGGCCATCACGATGGCCAGTCGCTCCACGGTCCGGATCACCCGGGCCGCGTACCGGTATGGACTGCAGCGGTGCTTCGTCAGTATCGAGCGGTTCGACGAACTCGCGTTGCTGAAGGCCTTCAAGGAACTGCAGGCATTTGAGCGAGAGGTGCTGCAAGCAGAGAGTCGGCGGACTCAAGAAACCCAGGACTCTGGCTTCCACACGTTGGCGGCATTCTTGCGGACACGCGGTTTTTCAGTCTCGGGACCACCCGACGGGATCTTTCCGAAAAGAAAGGGACGCGTGCAGCGCTTGAGGGCGTTGTCTGCAGGATGGCGCGATACGCTGCTGGCCGCGGTCCGGACTGAAATACCTCAAATGCCCCAAGCGCTTGCCTTGATGGCTCTTCTTGGGTGCAGGCCTTGCGAGGTGGCGAGCGCACATATCGGGATGACTGCCGACAGGAAGCTGGAGTTGACGGTCGAATCCGACAAATCGCTGGGACAGGCAGAGGTGAGAACACGCGGCGCAATCTTTGAAATTGACGCTATTTCGTCAATCCTGGTCGATCTCGCGCAACCCAGTGGAACTCGATTGGCCACCCCGTTCAGCCACATTACGCCCAAGCAAATAGAAAACGTGTTGCGACGTGCGAGTCAGCGGGCATTTCCAAAACTGAGCCCGCCAGTTTCGGCATACGCATTTCGGAATCAGGTGGCTTCTGATTTGAAGCAGGCGGGCGTAGGAGCAGAAGAGCTTGCCCACCTTTTGGGCCACATCAGCGACGACCAACAGAAGACGTATGGCCGCGCACGCTACGGATCCGGCTCGAAGGGCTGGCTGCCGATTGCCATCCTTCGCTCGCATGCAGTGAGGCTTGACAGAGCATCACGCTATCCCAGGGAGAGTTCGGACGACTGGGACCGAGATGACGATAGCGTCAAATCTGACAGCCCTTGGTAGCCACAGCCCAATTGACGAGTCCGATCGAGTGCGGCATCGTGAGCGTCCAGCCATCCCATCTTGACCATGTCGGGCTACCGCAGTCACCCGACTAGGTTTTGGGGGTGACGAAGGCGACGCAGTCCACGAGGTTGAGGGCGGCAAGCAGTAGGAACTTCTCGGCGTCGGTGCGTACGCTCAGAAGGTCGTGATCGCCCAAGTAGCCATAGACGAACGCCAGTAAGTAGCGCTCGGGGTGCTCGTCGTAGAATTGCTTGACGACCTTGGTCGCAAGTTGGTCCGGCAGCCCGTCGTTGAATCGTGCGCGAGCTGTCAATCTCTGCAGGCACGTCTCCTGCATCGCCTCGGAGATGATCGGCCATGTGCGACCGCTTCGCTTCATGGCCTGGAACGTCACCAGCAGGATGTGCAGCGACACTTCGAGCTGCGCCATGCTGACCCCCATGCGCGGCAGCACCAGGATGGAGGCGAGCATGTTGGGCTGTTGCGCGTAGACCTCGTCGGCCAAGCGCACCTTTTGATCGTGGCTCATTGCGTTGACGTCGATGGCGGCCTGGACCAATGCGGCCTGCGTGATCAATCCCATCTTCGTCAGTTCGGCTGCCAGCGGTCCGGCAGCAATTCCTCGATGCGAGAGTTCAGGTGAGTGGGCAGGCGCGCGAGCACGTCGCGCAGGTACTGCCACGGATCGTGTCCGTTCATCCTGGCCGATTGCACCAGGCTCATCACCACGGCAGCGCGCTGCCCGGCCAGTTCGCTGCCTGCGAAGAGCCAGGCGCGCCGGCCCATCTGCCAAGGCTTGATCTGCCGCTCGAGGAAGTTGTTGTCCAGGCACACAGCGCCGTCTTGGAGGTGGCGCGTGAGCGCCGGCCAGCAATTCAGGCTGTAATCGATGGCCTTGGCCGTGGCGCCCCCGTCGGCGACGCGCCGGCGCTCAAGCCGCAACCACTCGTGCAGGTTCTCCCACTTCGGCTTGGTCACCTCTGTGCGCGCTTGAAGGCGCTGCTGGTGATCCAGGTCCGCGAACTGCCCTTCGGCGTGGTAGATCAGCGCGAAGCGCCGGATCGCCTCCTGCGCCACCTCACTGGTGCCCGTCTTGATCAACTCCTCGAACTTCCTGCGCGCATGAGCGGCGCACGCTGCGGCAATGCGCCCGCTGCAGGTGCGCTCACTGAGCACCGAGTCGTAGACCGAATACTGGTCGGTCAGCAACGTGCCGCGCCAGGGCGGCTGCTCGCGTCCGGGCGGGCCGCTGCCGCCGTCCAGGAACAAGGTCGGGTACTGAGATCCTCGCCCTAGGCAGAACTCGAAGATCACGCCGCGCTGGCTGTCGAACTCGCCCCTGGCGTATGCCCACACGTAGGTTCGTTTGGTCTTGCCCGAGCCGGGATCGAGCATGGCTACCGGCGTCTCGTCGGCGTGCAGCACCGGCGTTTTCAGCACGAAGTGTCACCGCCGGATGAATACTCCCCAAGTGGGGAGAAGAACGTCGGCATTGACAGCAGCTACGAGCGGCGGCTGGCGAGCCTTGCGCGCGTGCCGCTGCTGATCGTCGACGACTTCGGGCTCAAGCCGCTTCGACCGCCGGCGGACGAAGACCTGCACGACCTGGTCGCCGAGCGCTACGAGCAGGCGGCCACCATCGTGACGAGCAATCTGGACTTCACCGAATGGGACCAGGCGTTCCCGGCCAACCGGCTGCTGGCCTCAGCCACGCTGGACCGCCTGCGGGACAACGCCTACTGCATGGTGCTGGACGGCCAGTCCTACCGCGCGCCCAAGCTCTCGCCGGTGGCGCCCAAGCCTCGCCAGCCGGTTGCCACCACGTCGAAAAAACGGCCATGCTTAACCCTCGCTCCAGATGCCCGTTTGCGGCCCAGACTGGCCTGAATATGCCGGAAACGGATTGGCTTGAAAACGGTGAGAAGTGACAGGTACTCGACCCTGTTCGTTCCGGCAACCGGCTTGGTCACCCAGCTCGCGCGGGCGCTTGCCGAGGGGCGGCTCGAAGACAAGCTGCTGCACTTCTCCAAGCCCAAGCTGCTCATCGTCGACGAGCTCGGATACTTGCCGTTCGAGCCGAACGCCGCCCACCTGTTCTTCCAGCTGGTCAGCCGGCGCTATGAGCACGGCTCGATGCTGGTGACCAGCAACCGGTCGGTCTCGGAATGGGGAGGGGTCTTCGGCGACCCAGTGGTGGCCACGGCAATTCTGGACCGGCTGCTGCACCACAGCCATGTCATCACGATCCGCGGCGACAGCTACCGCCTGAGGACAAAGCGGCGCGCTGGCCTGGTTAACCAGGCCAGCGCAAAAGAAGGGAAATCAACTGAGTGAACCCAGGGGCGTTCTTGGGCGAGTTCGTGGCCACAACGGGGTACCACCGCAAGCACGCGATCCGGCTGCTCGGAGCCGAGCCCCGGCCGCCGACGTCGCGCAGCTCCTCCCAACGGTACGGCAATGCTGTGAACGACAACAACGTCCAGGAAAACGCGATTCGTTCCTTCTGCGTCGGCAGGCGAAATTGCCCCTTCGCCGACACCGTGGCCGGCGCCAACGCCAGTGCAAACCTGTGCTCGCTGCTGCGGACATGCCAAGTCAACGGGATCAACGGCTACCGCTACCTGCGAGCGCTGTTCACCGCACCTAAGGCCCAGACGGTCACGAGTACGCCGCACTCCTGTTCTGGCGCATTGCCCTGACCGCCGTGTGAACGGCTCCTGACCCACCAGCGACTCGGGAGGAAGGACGGGGTTCATCGACCGCACACCCTTCACTTGACAGTGCCTTTGCCCCAACCGAATAATACGCATACCACACTATATGCCGTGCATGGTATCGGAACAAGACACTCTAGGTTTCTTGCTGGCTGACGTTTCCCGGATGATGCGGCAGGCTTTCCAGAAGCGACTGGATGGCAGCTCGCTCACCCTGGCGCAGGCGCGGGCACTCGTTTACCTGGCCCGCCACCAGGGCGTTCGCCAGATCGACCTGGCAGAGATGCTGGAAGTGCAGCCGATCACACTCGCCCGCTTGGTCGACCAATTGACCGAAGCGGGACTGGTGGAGCGTCACGCCGATGCCGCAGACAGACGGGCTTATCGAATGTTCCTGACAGCTGCCGCGACGCCACATCTGGCTGCGATCAGAGAAGTTGGCGCGGCGATCCAAGCCGACGTCATGCGCGGGCTCGACAAACAGGAGGCCGCAGCGGTCCTGATCGCGCTAGCCAAGATGCGCCGCAATCTGGCTTCAAGCCGCAATCGCTGATGCCTCGTCTCCTTCGTAGGCGCTGCGCCCATGACTCACACCCAGACCAGGACTTTGTCGCCATCCGCCCAGCCGGAGCGCGCGCCAATCCGAGGTTTTGGCGTGCAAGAACGGCACGCTGTCGCTCGAAGCCCGGCTCTGGGCTCGGTGGCGCAGGCTCGCGGGAGGCTGCGTGATTGAGCGGCTGCGAAAATTCAGACAATCGCTGGCCGACCGGCGGGGCCTGCGCCATACCTTCCTTGCGGTGCTCGCCGTGGCAGCATTGGTCATAGGTGGCCGGTTCGTCCAGCACCGGATGACGCATCTGGATGTGACCGATGCGCGTATCGCCTCCGAAATGATCGCAGTGGCCAGCCGCTCACCCGGTTGGCTGGCGGCCCGCCCGGTCGGGGAAGGCGACAGGGTCCGTCGGGGCCAGACGCTGGGCGAGATCTATGCCGAAAATGCCAGCCTGGCCGCGAGCGCCCAGGCGGCCAGCTTGCAAAGTGCCGAGGCTGAGGTCCTGCGCCTGGAGCAGTTGATTGCGGAAACGCGCGCTTCAACCCAGGCTGCCGTGAGCGAAGCGAGGAGCCAGTTGGACTCCGTCGCGCTTGCGCAGGAGCAGGCACGCCTGAAGGAGGCCAACACGCGGGCCGATTACCTGCGTGACCGGGATCTGGTAGACCGGCATTTTGTGTCCGAACAGCGCGTGCAGCGCAGCGAGACGGCTTACAAGATTGCGCAGCGCGAGCAGCAAAGATTGACATCCGAAGCCAGGGCCGCTCAAGCGCGGCTGGCGAAGGCGCAGGCCGCGGCGCGCCTTGATTCATTGGCAACTCAAGCGCAGCGGGCGAGAGCGGACGCCGAAGCTCTTCGGGCCCGACTGCGGCTCTCGCGTCTGGATGTGCATGACCTGCGGTTGGTCGCTCCCGTCGATGGGGTGGTGGACCGCACCTTCGCCAATACCGGCGATTATCTTGCCGCCGGGCAACGCGTGCTGCTGATGCACGATCCCGAAGCCATCTGGGTGGAAGCCAACATCAAGGAAACGGACTTGGCCGACATCCGGCTTTGCCAGCCTGCGCAGGTCCGTGTCGACGCCTACCCCGGACGAACGTTTGAAGGCCGGGTGAGCCTGATCGGCAACAGTGCCACCAGCACGTTCGCGCTATTGCCCAACCCGAACCCTTCGGGCAATTTCACCAAGATCACCCAGCGCATTCCGATCCGCTTGACAGTCCGCCAGGAGGGCTTGCTTCTCAAGCCCGGAATGATGGTCGAGGTATCGATTGACACCCTCCAGCGCTGACGCCGGGCTCGCTCCCTATTTCGAGCGCTACGGACCGGCTTACCGGTGGCTGGTGATTTCCACCACCATGATGGCCACCATCACGGTGGTCCTGTCGTCCACCGTCGTGAACGTTGCCTTGCCCGACATCATGGGTGTCTTCGGGATCGGGCAGGACCAGGTCCAATGGATGTCCACCGGCTTTCTCGCGGCGATGACGGGGTCCATGCTGCTCAACGCATGGCTGAACGAAGCAATCGGTGTGCGCGCCACCTTCGTCGCATCGCTCGCTCTGTTTTCTGCCGCCTCGGTCGCCGGCGGGCTGGCGCCCAACGAAGATGTGCTGACCTTTGCGCGCGTGGGCCAAGGCATCGCCGCCGGCATCGTTCAGCCCTTGGCGATGATCATGATCTTCCGGGTGTTCCCGAACGAGCGCGGGCGCGCGATGGGCATCTATGGCATCGCGGTGGTGCTGGCCCCGGCCCTCGGCCCCACGCTGGGTGGCTGGCTCACCGACAACTTGAGTTGGCGCTGGGTCTTCTACATGGGCCTGCCGACCTCGGTCGCCGGGATGTTGCTGGGCTCGGTGTTTCTGCCCGGACGCCTCGGCAACGGCAAACCGATGCGCTTCGATTTCTTCGGCCTGTTGCTGCTCACGCTGTTCCTGGTGGTATCTCTTTATGCAGTGGCCAACGGCCAGCGCGCCGGATGGGACTCGAACCTCATTGTTGGGCTGTCGAGCCTCGGCGTCCTTCTCATGCTCGCCTTCATCGTCTGGGAACTAAAGAATGCGCAGCCGCTGGTCAATCTCGCGGTCTTCAGTGTTTCGCGGTACGCCGCGGCGACACTGGTGGCACTGATCTTCGGGGCCGGCATCTTCGGCTCCTCCTATCTGGTGCCATTGTTCGTGCAGACCGTCCAGGGCTACACGCCGACGCTCGCGGGTGAGCTCCTGATTCCGGGCGGGCTGATTCTGGGTCTCGTTTTTCCCATCGCCGGACGGCTGACGGACCGATTTCCGGCGTACATCATGGTCGGCACGGGATTGTTCGTCTTCGGGCTTTCCAACATGCTGATGTACGACGTGAATGCAGACACTGGCTTCTGGCGCATGGCATTACTCGTTCTGCTCGGCCGCGTCGGCCTCGGCGTGATGATGCCGGCATTGAACGCAGGCGCACTGTCGGTGCTGCCACCCGGCATGCTGGCCCAAGGCACCGGAACCATCAACTTCGTGCGCCAGTTGGGCGGTGCGTTTGGCGTCAGCCTGCTGGCTGCCACGACGGAGGTGCGCTTTGCCTTCCATGCGGACACGTTGGCGGTGACCCAGACCGCAGGCAACGGGACCACACTGGAACTCGTCAGTCGGGTCGCCGGGTTGGATAGCTCGTGGGGGGTGCCCGTGACCCAGGCATCCGCTGGGGCTCTGAACTACCTGGGCCAGATGGTTGCCGCCCAGGCGCAGAGTCAGGCTTATGGCGACGGCTTCGCGCTGGTGGCTATCGTTTTCTGGGTGGGCATCCTGCCGGCAATGTGGATGCGACCGGCACGCTGAAAGGGAGAGTTGATCATGTTCCAGACCATCGTCTTTGCCTATGACGGGAGCCCTGAATGCCGCGACGCGCTCAGGGAGGGGGTCGATCTCGCGAGCCGTCTCAACGCTCGCTGTCATTTGCTGGCGGTAGTTCCACCGCCCCCCGCACTGGCGCTGGCGGCCGGACCGCTGCCCGACAACTATTTGGAGAACGCGCAAGCCGGCATCGGCGACGTGCTTGAAGAAGGGCTTGCGCTGCTGCGCCAGGCCGGCCTGGATGCGGTTGGCGCCGTAAAAATATGGGAAGAGCCGGCCGAAGCCATCGGTTTGTTCGCCAGCGCAATCGGCGCCGACCTCGTCATCGTGGGGCACCACCGGCGCTCTGCGATCGATCGATGGTGGCACGGCTCGGTTGGACATTCCCTGCTGGACCGATCGCCGTGCAGCCTGCTTGTGGCCAAGCCTCGCGAGGCGCCAGCGCCTTCCTCTTGACGGACCTGTCCTGCCGTCGTGGACGCAATCCCAGTTGCGCCGGCTCTGCGATCAGCGGTATCGCAGGACCGCAGCCGCGCTCCTCAATTCGAGCGGCGATTGGGTCGTGGGCCGATCTAATTCTAATCTGATACGGAGACAATGGTGTTCTGGGAAGACAAGATCGCTCAGTGGACCGCAGCGGTTCGCGCGCGGGCATCAAGCACAAAATCGACGTGTTCTACTGGGTCCTGCAGAACGTGAACGACTCGCCGAATCCCGTCTTGTCCATCGAGGAACTGGCGCGCCTGTTCGCGCAGCACATGCCGCATGGGCGCGACATCGGGATGCGCCTGGAAGACCTTGCCGCCGACGGCAAGACCCGCATGAGCCTGCCCGCTAAAGCTTTTCTTGCAGGGGATGCGGGGGCAAGCTTCTTCTTTCCGGGCGTGATGTTCAGCCTCGCCGACTCGGCCTGCGGCCTGGCGGTTTTTCGTGCGCTGGGGCGTTTCGTGCCCATTGCCACACTGGACATGCGCATCGACCACCTGTCGCCTGCCACGATGGATGCCGACCTGATCGCCGTGGCCGAGTGTTACCGATTGACCAAACCCGTCGCTTTTGCGCGTTGCGAGCTGCTGAGCGGCCCCCAGCGCCGGGTGGCTGCCATCGCTGTGGGTACGTTCATGCTCTCGTCCAGTTCTGCCAAGGCGCCCGACATCACCAGGTTTGCGGGAGGACGGAGGTCATGAGCAAGAAGGCGGCAGGCGAGGGCGTCGATGTACCGACACGCGACAGAATTTCCTCGACGCTGGCCGCGCTGCCCTATGCGCGCCACCTCGGCATTCGCCTCGCTCAGGTCGACGGGACGGGCGCGGTGGTGTTTCACCTTCCGTTCGACGCGCGCTTGATAGGTAACGTCACCTTGCCTGCGTACCATGGCGGCGTTGTTGCGACCTTCATGCAGGTCGCCGCCTTGACCGCGACCTATGTTCTTCATGACGAGGACAGGCCGCCCAAGCTGGTGGACTTCTCTATCGACTACCTGAGTTCGGCCGGGCCTTTGGATTTGTTCGCACGCTGTGAGATGCATCGCGTCGGCAAGCGCGTCGCGGCGGTCGGAATTCGTTGCTGGCAGCAAGATCCGGATGCGCCTGTGGCCTTAGGGCGGGTGCATGTGTTCGTCGCGCCGTCCAGGTCGGATTCCGTGATGATGTGAGCGACCGAGCTTCGACAGCGACAGGCAGTAACACTGCCCGCCCGCGTAGGCGTCGGCCACGGGGGGCCAAGGGCTCACAGCGTTCGCAGGGGCTGCTGTTGCGCGTCGCCTGGCGAGGCTGGCGCGCCACAACGATTTTTGAAAGGATTCGAATTCATGAACTTTATTAACGCCCGCAACGCCCGCTTGCCGGGAACCCCCGAGCCGATGCATTACTGGCGGGGCTCTGGCGGCATCCGCATCGCCGGCGATTCGTGGGGTCCCCGGGACGGGCCGCTGGTTCTGCTGCAGCACGGCGGCGGCCAGACACGCCACGCCTGGAAGGGCGCCGGCGAAGCACTGGGTGCAGCCGGTTATTGTGCCGTTGCCTTCGATGCGCGGGGCCATGGCGACAGCGACTGGGCGCCGGACGGCCACTACGGGCAGGATGTGATGGTGCGGGACCTCGAATGCGTCGTCGCAGCCCTGGGCAATCGCCGTCCGGTGCTTGTGGGAGCCTCGATGGGGGGCGGCACCAGCCTGGTCGCCGTCGGTGAGCAGCATGTCGATGCGACGGCGCTGGTGCTGGTGGACATCGCACCCAACATCGAATCCGAGGGCGTCAAGAACATCCAGGCTTTCATGAATCTGAAGCCGGAAGGCTTCGATTCGCTCGAGGAGGTAGCGCAGGCGATCGCGTCTTACCAGCCGCACCGCAGGCGCCGGCGCAATCTCGATGGCCTAGCCAAAAACGTGCGGCTGGGCGCCGACGGCAAGTTCCACTGGCACTGGGATCCGCTGTTTCGCGTTGCCACGCGCAACGTCGAACAGCGCACCAAGCGCCTCGAAACCTGCGCGGCGAATCTGGACCTGCCGACCCTGCTGGTGCGCGGCGGTCTGTCGGACCTGCTGAGCGAACAAGGCGCGCAGGCTTTCCTGAAGCTGTGCCCGACAGCGGAATACATCAGCGTCACCGGGGCGGCCCATATGGTGGCCGGCGATCGCAACGACATCTTCGCCAACGCCGTCATCGAATTTCTCGCGCGGGCGGTCCCGGTGCACGGCGAGCCGCTTCGCTCGCCCCACCCAGCCCGGCCGCACGACGATCCGGACCAGGACATTGTCGACGTGCCGTGACGGGCCAACCGGTGCCTTGCGTCAATCAATCTCGTGGCCGTCATGGAATGTAAAAAATGGGATGGGCGCCGCCGATGACGGCATTGATGTGCCAGAGTGAACGTGTCATCGACCACTCGTACCGGAAGGAGCGTCCACCATGCAGATTACGACAGTCGGCCTCGATCTGGCCAAGAATTCAAATGTCTTCCAGGTTCACGGCGCAGCTTCGCTTCCGCGATCTCGGCTCAATGAGCCCGCCCGCTGTGATAGGCGTCTCCTGCGGCTCGAGCCGCACCGGCAGCAGCGCCGGTTCTGGCGCGGCCGCTGCCCTGGCTTCCCGCAGACACGTTCGACGCCGCGTGAACAGCGTGTTGGCGTGACTGAAACTCGGTTTTGTATTGGTGCTTTGTTTATAACGGCGTCAAAATCCGATCGATATTCCGCCACAAACAAACAACGTTTGTCCCGTGATGAAACTCGCCTCTCGTGAAGCGAAGAACGCGATCGCATGAGCAACCTCCTCCGCAGCACCGTTGCGCTTCATCGGGGTCCTGGCGATCCCTGCGTCTTGGAACTCCTTGGGCACGCCTAATGTCATGCCGGCAGCAATCAGGCCGGGCGCCACACAGTTGACGGTAATCCCGCGCGTTGCCCATTCGATTGCGGCGGTACGCGACATGGCCTCGATCGCTCCTTTGGCCGCACCATAGGCTGCGCCACCGACAGAGCCGAGCGACGCGATCGAGCTGATATTGACAATACGGCCGTACTGCCGATCACGCATCACGGCGCCAACTGCTCTCATGCAGTGCATCGTGCCGGACACGTGCGTCTTGAACGTCAAGTCGAAATCTTCATCGGTGATACGGCTGAAAGCCGCATTGCGTACCACACCCGCCATGTTGACCAGCGTGTCGATGGCTCCATGTTCCGCTGCGATCTCGGCCATCACCGCGTTGCAGTCCTCGGCACGCGTGACATCCAATGCACGTCCCCTCACGCTCAGTCCCTGGCGCGCCATCTTTGATGCGACAGCCTCAGCGCGTGCACCATCCGCATCCAGCAGGTACACAGCATCACCGCGCCGGGCAAGTGTGGCACCGGTGACGGCACCAAGGGCGCCCGCCCCACCAGTGACTAAGGCCACGGCCTGACCTTGTTTACTCATCCTTACTCTCTCTTTCCAAAAGAGGCACGCTACCCATCTTCGTGCTCTGAGAAGCAGCATCAGCAGGCGCTGACACCCCCATCGACTGCCAAGAACTGACCGGTGATATGGCGCGCAGCGTCGGAGACCAGGAACGCTGCGGCGCCCTTGAGATCTTCGTCGCCACCTAACCGCCCCAGCGGCGTAGCCGCCACCATTTCCTCCCCGTGACGATCAACTGTTTGCCGCGTCATCTTGGTCGAGAAGAAGCCCGGGCAGACCGCATTGACGTTGATGCCGTAACGCCCCCATTCGGCAGCCAGGGTCCGCGTGAAGTTCAGCAGCGCCCCCTTGCTGGTGTTATAGGCAATCGTGTACATCTGCTGTCCAGGCGGATTGCCGCCCAATCCTGTGATGGAGCCGACATTGAGAACCTTTCCGGCGCGGCGCGGGATGAACTCTCGCCGCCCCACTTCCTGGGTCAGAAAGAACACGGCATCCATGTTCAACCCCATCACCTTACGCCAGGCATCCGCCGGGTAGTCCTCGGCCGGCGCCCCCCATGTCGCGCCTGCGTTGTTTACCAAAATGTCGATGCGGCCGAAGTGCGCCAGCACCTGATCTACTAGAGGCCCGGCCGCGCCGGGTGCAGAGAGGTCGGACCGCACAGGAAATGCCTCCACGCCGCACTCGGCCAAGTGGGCCACCGCCCGGTCCAGTTCGTCCGCACGACGAGCGGTGATGGCTACGCGTGCCCCCATTTCGCCCAAGCCTTCGGCGATCTGCAGGCCCAGCCCGCGCGACCCCCCGGTGACCAGTGCTACCTGGCCGCCCAGGCTGAACATCTCCTTCAGCCCCATCGTCTGCTCCAGCGTAGTCACTTCTTGACCATCTTGCATTTGGACTCCGACAAAGGCCAGAAAGCCTTTTCCGCCGGTATCGTTGCAACGATGTCGTAATAATCCCAAGGCTCTTTGGACTCGGCCGGCTTCTTCACCTGCGCCAGGTAGAAGTCGTGCATCATGATGCCGTCCTCCCGGATCCAGCCGTTCTCGGCGAAAACCTTGTCATTTACGCGCAGCTCGCGCATCTTGGCCATCACTGCCTTGGGTTCATCGGTGCCGGCAGCCTGCACGGCTTTGAGGTAGTGAAGCACACTGGAATAGGTGCTGGCCTGGACCATCGTCGGCATGGCACCCTGCTGCTTGAAGAAGCGCTGAGACCAAGCGCGCGTCTCCGGCGTACGGTTCCAGTAGAAGGAAGTCGTCAACGTCAGGCCCTGGGCCTGCTTCAGGCCGATACCGTGGATATCTGTAATAAAGGTCAGCAACGTGGCCAGTTTCTTGCCCGATTCAGTGATGCCGAACTCGCCCGCCTGCTTGACGCCATTGATCATGTCACCGCCAGCATTGGCCAGCGCGATGACATCGGCACCGGAGCTTTGCGCCCGCAGCAGGTAGGATGAAAAATCCGGCGAGTTGAGCGGGTGTCGCACGGAGCCGACGACCGTGCCGCCCGAAGCTTTGACGACATCACCAACCGCCTTCTCCAGCGAATGCCCGAACGCATAGTCCGCGGTGATGAAGAACCACTTCTTCGCTCCCCGCTCCACAAGGGCCCTAGCGGTCGAAGATCCCACCGAGTAGGTGTTCCAGCTCCATAGCGTGCCCACCGGCGAGCACTCTTCATCGGCGAGCGGGCGCGCGCCGCCGCCTGAGATCAGCACCACCGCCTTCTGCCGATCGCGTTCCTGTGCCTGCACCGCGATCGCGGTGGACGAAGCCGCCACGTCCGAGAACGCTCTTACACCATCAACATCTACCCAGCGCTTGGCCAGCGCAGTTGCGACATCGACCTTGTTCTGATGGTCGCCCACCACCACCTCAATGGGGCGACCAAGCACCTTTCCGCCAAAATCCTCGACAGCCATGCGCGTTGCCACGCCTGAGCCCTTGCCGCCAATCGGGCTGTACAGGCTGCTGAGGTCAGTCATCACGCCGATCTTCAGCGGCGCGTTTGCCGCGGTCTGACCAACGGCGGCAAATGGCAGCGCGCCGGTTACGGCTACGGCAACCAACGCATTCAGGATTCTCATGATTCTTGGCTCCTCGAAAATTGGGCGCTGGCGATCGGCCGCGTCACTCCGGCCGCCTTGCGCTGGATAGGAACAGTTGTCACCCCTACATCGAGGGATGCGATCGACGCGCCTACAAATGCATGCCCCCATCGACAATCAGCGTATTGCCGGTGATGTAGCCAGAGTCGGGGGAAATCAGGAACCGTACCGCCCGGGCGATATCGTCCGCCTCGCCGAAGCGGCGCATGGGTACCTTCTTGCGGATGCCCTCCCAGGCCTCAGGGGTGTGGAACTTGCGCTGGAACTCGGCACCCAAGCCGGCGTTGATGATGCCCGGCGCTACGGCGTTGGCACGCACGCCATAACGGCCATACTCCAGAGCAATCGAACGCATCAGGGATTCGACACCAGCCTTGGGTACACTCGACAGCGCATCGCCCAGTTGATGGGCATAGTTGGCGAAGGTAGACACGCAAACGACCGCACCACCGCCCGCTGCCCGAAGTAGGGGGATGAAATGATGCGCCAGAGCGGCAAAACCGAGCAGTTCTGTTTCAACGACAGCACGCCACTGTGCCATCGAGGCGTCGGCAACCCAAGGCTGCTCGATATTCACGCCAGAGGCAAACACCACTCCGTGCAAGGGCATGCCCCGCGTCTCGACGAATCCGCGCGCGGCCGCCACCGAGTCCTCGTCGGTCAAGTCCAGTTGCACGGTCGAAACCGTGACGCGGTCTGCCAAGCGCGGTTGAAGCGCTTCGGTAGCCGCAGAGTTGTTACGGTAGGTGACCAGCAGGTGGTAACCGTCGTCGGCCAGCCGATCACAGATGGCCTGGCCCAGCGCGCCGCTGGCACCTACGACCAGCACGCCCAGCGGCGACGAACCTGGGCCAGGGGAGGAGGTAGTGGTGGAAATGCCCATGCCTATACCGTGGGTTGAATGGAGTGAACGCTCGAGGACTCGGAACCTCTGAACGAAATGGCCGGCTGAACCGTTGATAGGCGATGAGCGCCCGCACCAAAGGTTCGACAGGTGAACAAGGGCGTGGGCCTGTTCGATGAGGGGAACTGCCGGCGAGTGCGCCACGGGAAGTACCCGCTGCAATGCCAGTTCCTGCTCGCTTTATGACGCCGAAGGGCGATCGGATCGAATTGCGCGCCGTCGATCTGGACACGCTGTTGGCGACGGATCACCCGGGACGCAGCGTCTGGGCATTCGTGCAGGCGCTGGACCTTGAGCCGTTGTGCGCGCGAATCAAATCGGTCCAGGGAGGCCGCGGCTCTCCGGCGATGGACCCGGCCATGCTGGTGGGGCTGTGGCTGCTGACCACCATCGAGGGCGTCGGCTCGGCTCGTGAGTTCCCTCGCCTGTGCGAGCGAGACGACGCCTACCGCTGCATCTGCATCTGCATCTGCGTGGGCGTGGGCGTGGGCGTGGGCGTCAATCACCATAGCCTGTCGGACTTTCGCACCAGCCAGGAAGCCTGGCTCGATGCGCATCCGACGGCACCGATCCTCTCCCTGATGGACTAGCAACTGGTCAAGCTGGACATCGTCTCCCAGGACGGCATGCGTGTGCGCGCTTCGAACAAGGCTGCCAGCTTCCGCAGGCAGGACAAGCTCGCACGACTGCACGCGCAGGCGGAGGGGCAGGTTCAGGCTCTTAAGCAGGAGCTGGAAGAAGACGCGGGGGCGAGTACGCGGCGCAAGCAAGCTGCCCGCGAGCGCGCCGCCCGGGATCGGCAGCAGCGCTTGGTCAACGCGCTGGACGTCATGAAGAAGATCAAGCCCGCCAAGCAACCCAACCCGTCCAAGCGGCGCGGCAAGAAGGACGACGGTTCCGGCGCTGGCAGCAGCAAACCCAAGGCGCCCGCCGAACCGAGGGTGAGTACCACGGACGCCGAAGCGCGCGTCATGAAGATGGGCGATCGAGGCTTCCGGCCTGCATACAACGTGCAACTGACCGTGGACGCCGAGACGCACCTCATTTCCTGTGTGGAAGTGGTCAACACCGGCAGCGATATGGAACTCATGGCTCCAATGCACGAAGCACTCCGGCAACGCTACGACTGCACTCCCGGTCACTGGCAGGCCGATGGAGGTTTCACCACACCCGAAGCCATCAACGAACTCACCGAGCGCGGCACGCAGCCGGTCGTGCCGCCGCCCAGGAGCCGCAATCCCGCCATCGACTGTCTGCAGCCCACACCAGACAACACCCCGGCGCAGGTCCAGTGGCGATAGCTGATGTGAACTGCTTGGGGCAAGGACCTGTACGTCCAGCGTGGCGCCACAGTTGAATACGTCAATGCCCAGCTGCGAAGGCAAGGATTGCAGCAGCTCAACGTGCGTGGGTTGCGCAAGGCGCGCGCCGTCGCGCTGTGGCATGCCCTGGCACACAACCTCATGCGCATGCGATCCCTGAACTTCGCGTTCGCGATATGAAGGGGAATGACGCCTCGCGATGCCGCCCCATAGGCCGACAACGGAACCGCCCAGACCGGCCGTGACCGATGCGAAGCCGTGAGCCGGCTGCAAACGCGACATCTGCTTACCCGAACCTCGATGAATACGCCGGCGCGGCATTCCCCCGGCGAATTTCGCTTCGTTCACAGCTTCTCAGGACGGGGGGTGGCCGCGTGGCGCAGGCGCAGCACAGTCTTTTGCACCTTGCCGCTACCAGTCTTGGGCAATTCACCAGCCATCTGCACCTGCTTGGGCAGTTTGAAGCCGGCCAGCTGGCCGCGGGCAAATTCGATCAGCTCCGACGGATTGGCCTGGGCACCGGGTTTGAGCACTACTGTGGCGGCCAGCGCCTCACCCCACAGCTGGTCGGCCACGCCATAGACAGCAACCTCGGCCACAGCGGGATGGCGGGCCAGCACTTCCTCGGCTTCGCGCGGGTAGACGTTGACGCCTCCGCTGATGATCATGTCTTTCTTGCGGTCGACGATGAACAGGTAGCCGCGTGGATCGACGCGGGCCAGGTCGCCGGTGTGCATCCAGCCGCCGGCCAGCGCCCTAGCCGTTTCCTCCGGGCGTTCCCAATACCCGTGCATGACGTTGGGGCCACGCACCAGTATCTCGCCGACTTCGCCCGGTGCAACGTCACGGTCCTCGTCATCAACTACGCGCAATGCCACGCCAGCCAAGCCGCGCCCGATGGAGCCTTGCGCCACCTGATGACCGTCGGGCCCCAGCACCGACGCATGCGAGGTCGTCTCCGTCATGCCGTAGGCGTGCAGTAGCTTGTTGCCGAAGAAGACCTGCGCCTGCTCCAACCGTGCGCCGGTGATGGCGGCAGCACCGTACGAGATGCAGCGCAGCGAGCTGAGGTCGTAGTGCTCGCGGTCCGGGTGGTCGAGCAACTGGTAGAGCATGGTTGGCACCGCGAAGAAATAGGTGACGCGGTGGCGCTCCACAGCTGCCATCACCTGCGCCGGCTCGAAGCGCGACTGCAGTACCGTGGCGCCGCCTACGGCCAGATGCATCAGCGTGTGGATCGAGGCCGCGTGGTACAGCGGACTCAGTTGCAGGTTGACGCTGTCCGGTGTCAGGTGTAGCTCATCGAGCAACTGGGCGATCATGGACAGGTAGTTGCCGTGCGTGAGCACCACGCCCTTCGGCGAGGACGTGGTGCCGCTGGTGTAGAGCAGCGCCGCGGGCTGCGCAGCGTCCACGAAGACTGGCGGCAACGTGGCATCCGCAACTCGCCACTGCTCATACTGCCGCAACGCCATGCACGCCGGCGCCGCACCATGCACCACCACGCTCACTTGAGGCAAGGCGGCGCGGACCGCGTCGATTGATTCCTGATAATCGCCGTGGGCAACGAGCAGACGCGGCCGGCAGTCGCGCAGCAGGCCGGCATGCTCATTGGGGTGTAGCCGAGTGTTCAGCGGCACCACGATGGCGCCGACGGCGGTGATGCCGAAGAAGCATTCGAGAAAGGCTGCGCCGTTTGGCATCAGCATGGCAACGCGGTCGCCGGCGACGATGCCACCGGCCAGCAGCGCCTGGGCCACGCCGGCCACCCCGCCGGCCAGCTGGCCATAGGTGAGTGGCTGCGCCTCCTCGAACAGCGCCACGCGTGTCGGATATGTCTGCCGCTGCGGCTCCAGGACATCCCGAAGCGAGGCGGCCGGAACGCCCTGGGGGGTGCGCAGCCTGAACAAGGCATGCGTGGCATCAGCCATAGCGGCGCAGTGCCTCGCGCGAAATGATGATCTTCTGGATCTCGGTGGTGCCGGCGCCGATTTCGTGATGCTTGGCGTCACGGAAGAAGCGGGCGACCTTGTTGTCTTCCACGTAACCGTAACCGCCCAGGATCTGCACCGAGTCACTGGCGGCCTGCACGGTCATTTGCGAGGAATACAGCTTGAGGATCGCCGCCTCGCGGGTCACCTTTTCGCCCCGGTCAATGGCACGCAGCAGACGAACCAGCATCGTGCGCGACAGCTCGATCCCGGACTCCATGGCAGCGATCTTTTCCTGAATCAGTTGGTACTGCGAGATCCGCTTGCCGAACACCTCCCGCTCAAGTGCATACTTGGCGGCGACGTCCAGGCAAGCCTGAGCGATGCCGATGGTGGATGCACCTTCGAGGACGCGCTCCACGTCCAGTGAGCGCAGCAGATAATGGAAGCCTTGGCCTACTTCGCCCAGCACCTGTTCGGCGCCGACCCGCGCGTCTTGCAGAAACACCTCCGAGGTGGGCGAACTGCGCATACCCAGCTTGTCGAAGGGCTTGCCTGTCTCCATGCCTGGCGTGCCTCGTTCAACAATGAACCAGGTGCCGCCTTCCAGCTCACGCTCAGCGCCGCTGGTGCGAGTCAGAACGAGAATGAAGTCGGCGATGGGAGCATTGGTGATAAAGGTCTTGGTTCCGTTGATGACCCAGTCCTGACCTACCGGACGCGCCGTGGTTCGCGCCCCCAGTGCGTTCGACCCCCCCTTGGTCTCTGTGATGGCCATCGAGCCGACCTTCTCTCCCGTCAGCACAGGCACTAGGTACTTCAGCTTCTGCTCATGCGTGCCGTAGGCGGCTACCGCGCGAGCGAAGAGGACGATGTCAGCAAAGAGCGAGATATCCAGTCCCGCGTTCACGCGGGCAGTCTCCTCGCTGATGATCGCGCGCGTGGCGATCGACATGCCGCCGCCGCCGTATTCCTCGGGCAGGAACGAGCCCAGAAAGCCCATGTCGCCCAGCTTGCGGAACAGCTCGCGCGGCGGCTGCCCCTCACGCTCCATTTTTTCTGATAACGGCTCGACCTCCTGCAGCATGAAGCGACGCACCGCGTGCTGAAGGGCGAGCTCGTCTTCGTCAAGCAAGGAGGTGATGGGGAGGGTGGACATGCGTACTCCGGATCCAATTGTTGAGAGCGCCCACCTCAGGCCGTGCCGGCTGTGCCGGTACTCAGACCGAAGAGCTTGCGCAACCTGGCAATGTCGCCGTCAGGAAGGCGCTCGCCCCATCCGATTCGGCTGTACGGTGGCACACCCAGACGCTGCTGCAGTGCCGCACGCAGCTCGGCCACCTTCAGGCCAGCGCTCAGGCAGTCGAAGATCGGCACACCCGTTTCTGGCACCGCCGCCAGTCCGGCAGCGCTGGACATCACACTGAGTCCGGCACTGCCGATGACGATAGCGTTGGCACCATCTTCCTCAACGAGCTTGCGCGCTTGCGCCGCGACCTCGGTGGCGATGGACTGCGGCTGCGTGAATCCGTCAGTGAAGGCTTGGCTGGATGGGATGCTGATCGAGCGAACGCCCGCGAGCCGGCCAGCCAAGCCGCTGGCGTCCGTCAGCGCCTCGCAGTATTCCACCCACGTGCGGTCCTGCACGGTAACTATGCCTACCTTGCGTCCGTAGTTCGCGGCCAGGTGCAGCGCAGCCTCCATTGGTCCGACTACCGGCACGTCCAGCAACGTCCGCGCTTCGGCCACCCCTGGATCACCAGAGCACGCCACCAAAACAGCATCAGCGCCCTCTTCGCGCGCAACGGCGACCTGTTCGAGCACATCCAATTTGTTGAGCAGCGTTGGATAAGCAAACACGGTGTCGGTAGCACGACGCAGCCGCTGCACGTACAGATGCCGCAATTCGGTGGTGTCGGCCTTGACGCGACGGAAGTTAGCGTCGATCAGTTGGGTGTAGAGGCCCGAGTACTTCTCGGCGTTGACATGAATGACAGCGAGTTTCATGAGAGGTCCATGCAGGTGATGAGTAAGCAGCCAGGGAACACATGTTGAACGTAGCCCATTCAGCGTCAGTCTTGTGCTGCGTGAGTTGCGCATTGGTGCTGTGGCATTGGCAGCCGCTCGCGTGGGCGTGGCGAAGGCTTGCGAGAACT
>NZ_VTOX01000002.1 GCF_012184415.1 Ramlibacter lithotrophicus | reverse complement strand
GGATTCACGCAGGAGCAACTCGATGCAGTGGCAGACAGGCTCAACACCCGTCCTCGCAAGACCCTCGGCTACAGAACGCCAGCGGATAAACTCGCCGAGACCGTTGCAACGACTGGTTGAACCCGCCGGCCTCTGAGTCCGGCTGTCCGCTCCCGCTTTCTTACCCCTCCCGCCGCAAGGCAGGGAACAGGATCACGTCACGGATGCTCGGGCTGTCGGTGAGCAGCATCATCAGCCGGTCGATCCCGATGCCGCAGCCGCCGGTGGGCGGCATGCCGTATTCCAGCGCCTGCACGAAATCGTGGTCCAGGAACATCGCCTCGTCGTCGCCCGAGTTCTTGGCGTCGACCTGCGCCAGGAAGCGCGCCATCTGGTCTTCCGCGTCGTTCAGCTCCGAGAAGCCGTTGCCGAACTCACGGCCGGTGATGTACAGCTCGAACCGCTCCGTCACGTGCGGCCGGTCGTCGTTGGCGCGGGCCAGCGGCGAGATCTCGGTCGGGTGCTCCATGATGAAGGTCGGCTGCCACAGCTTTTCCTCCACCGTCTCCTCGAAGAACAGCACCTGCAGGCTCGCCAGTGACCGCCCCGACAGCCGGTCCTTCTCCTCGGTCATGCCGATCCTGCGCAGCGCGTTGATCAGCCACTCGCGGTCGTCCACGCGCTCGCCGGCCTCCGTGTGCTTCAGGATCGCATCCCGGATCGTCAGGCGCTCGAAGGGAGCGGCCAGGTCGACCGGCCGTCCGCTGTAGGTCAGTTGCAGCGTGCCGACGGACTTTTCCGCGGCGTCGCGCACCAGCGCTTCGGTGAAGTCCATCAGGTCCTGGTAGTTCCAGTACGCCGCGTAGAACTCCATCATCGTGAACTCGGGGTTGTGGCGGACCGAGATGCCCTCGTTGCGGAAGTTGCGGTTGATCTCGAACACCCGCTCGAAGCCGCCGACGATCAGGCGCTTGAGGTACAGTTCCGGCGCGATGCGCAGGAACATTTCCTGGTCCAGCGCGTTGTGGTGGGTAACAAACGGCCGCGCGTTGGCGCCGCCCGGGATCGGATGCAGCATCGGCGTCTCGACCTCCAGGAAACCGTGCGACACCATGAACTCGCGGATGCCGGACACCGCCTTGCTGCGCGCGACGAAGCGGTCGCGGGCGGTCTGGTCCATCATCAGGTCGAGGTAGCGGCGGCGGTACTTGACCTCCTGGTCGGCGATGCCGTGGAACTTGTCGGGCAGCGGCCGCAGGCTCTTGGTCAGGAGGCGGATGCTGGTCGCCTGCACCGACAGCTCGCCGGTGCGCGTCTTGAACAGCACCCCTTCGGCGGCAATGATGTCGCCCAGGTCCCACTGCTTGAAGGCCGCATACGCTTCCTCGCCGACCGCGTCCCGGGTGACGTAGATCTGGAAGCGGCCGGTGGCGTCCTGCACCGTCGCGAAGCTGGCCTTGCCCATCACCCGTTTGAGCATCATGCGCCCGCCGATGCTGGCCTGCGTCGGATGTTCGGCCAGTTGCTCCGTCGACTTGGCGCCGTGGTGCGCCAGCAGGTCGGCCGCGCGGTGGCCGGGCTTGAAGTCGTTCGGGAACGCGACGCCCTTGCCGTCGCGCTGCGCATCGCGCAGGGCCTTGAGCTTCTCGCGGCGCTCCGCGATCAGCTGGTTCTCGTCGACGGGCGCGGCAGGGGCTTGGGTAGGGTGGTCGGACATGAAGGGGTGGGAATGCGGGAGGGAATCGGGCAAACGAGGATTTTAGTTTCCGGCGAGCCGCTCGACCGGCCCCCTCGATAATCCGCCCATGTTTCTCAAAGCCGGCGCCCTGTCCCTCGCCTTGCTGCTGGCGAGCCGCGTGCTGGGACTGGTGCGCGAGTCGGCGCTGGCCGGCGCGTTCGGCGCTTCGGGGCTGGCCGACGTCGCGGTGCTGATGCTCACCCTGCCCGACTGGGTCGCCGGCGTGCTGGCGAGCGGCGCGCTCGCCTACGTGCTCGTGCCGGCCTGGGCCGGCCAGCCGGCAGCGCACGTCGCGGCAACGCAGCGCGTGGTGGCGCTGCGCCTCGTCGCCGGGGCCGCGTTGCTGGCATTGCTGCTGGCGCTGTGGCGCGAGCCGGCGCTGGCCTGGCTGGCCGGCGGCCTGCCGGCGCAGTGGCGCGCGGCCGGCAGCGTGGCGCTGCTGTGGAGCGCGCTGGCCCTGCCATCGGCACTGCTGGCGGCCGTGTGGGCCACCCGGCTGCAGCACGAGCAGGACTTCGCCGGCATGTATGCCGCCAACCTCGTCGTCAACGGCGTGCTGATCGCGGCGATCGCCCTGGCCGCCGTGGCCGCTTCCGGTTCGGCCATCCAGTGGCTCGGCGCGGGACTGGTGGCGGCGATGCTGGCCCGGCTCGCCTGGCTGCATTGGCGCATTCCCGCCGGGGCCGGCGAGGCGGCCGCGGTTGCGGGACCGTCCGCCGCCCTGCCGCGCATGAACCTGTGGCTGTGGGCGGCGCTGTCGGCCGGGCTGCCGCTGGCGCTGCCGTTCGCGGCCCGTTCCATCGCCTCGCAGTCGGGGCAGGGGGCGCTGGCGACGTTCAATTACGCCTGGAAGCTGGTCGAACTGCCGCTGCTGCTCGCGATCCAGTTGGTCGCCACCCTGGCGCTGCCGGCGATTGCCAAGGCATTTGCGGCCGACGACCAGGCTGCGGCCCGCCGGGCCGTGCGCAGCGCGTTCGCGCTGGCCTGGGCGCTCGCCTGCGGTGCGGCGGCCGGGTTGCTGGTGGGCGCCCCGGCGATCGCGTCACTCCTGTTCGGCTGGGGCCGCATGGACGGCGCCGCGCTCGCGCGCGTGGCGCAGTGGGGTGCGACCGGCGCCTGGGGCCTGCTGCCGCAGGCGTTGATCGCCGTGGCCCTGGCGGTGCTGGCCGGGCGCGGTCGCATGAAGCCGGCCGTGATCGCGTACGGCGTCGCGCTGGCCGTGCTGCTGGCGGCGGGCGGCTGGGGCTGGACCGGCGGGGCGCAATTGATGTGGCTGCTGAACGCGTTGTTCGGGCTGGTGGCGATCGCGACCATCGCGGCCCTGGGCGCGCAGGTGCGCTCCTGGCTGCCGTGGCGGGCGATGGTCATCTCGCTCGGTGGCCTCTCCGCCATCGCGGCGCTCAGCTTCGGTGCCTCGCCCGCCGCCCTGGGGCCGTGGACGGGGCTGGCGGCGGCAGCCGTGGCGGGCCTGCTCGTGGTGGCCGCGACCTGGTGGGGCAGCGTCGATCTGCGCTCGGCCCGATAATCGCTGGCTTCATGCTCGAACTGATCCAGATCACCAACGACCCGGATTTCGCGCGCCGTTGCGACGACCTGGGGGGCTTCCGGCTGTTCGTGGACCTGGAGCGCCTGGGCAAGGCCGAACGCCAGGCCGGCCGCAATACCTTCATCAGCGCGCACGCGCTGGATGACGTAGCCCGCATCAAGCGGGTGCTGCGCCGCTCGAAACTCATGGTGCGGGTCAATCCCTTGCACGAAGGCACCGCCCGCGAAGTGGCGGCGGTGCTGGAGCGCGGCGCCGACCTGCTGATGTTGCCCATGTTCATGCGCGGGGAAGAAGTCCGCCGGTTCGCGGCCCTGGTCGCGGGACGCGCGCCCATCGTGCCGCTGCTGGAGACCGCCAGCGCGCTCGACTGCCTGGACGACTGGATCGCGACGCCCGGCCTCGCCGAGCTCTATGTGGGCCTCAACGACCTGCACCTGTCGCTGGGCCATCGCTTCATGTTCGAACCGCTGGCGCTGGGCCTCGTCGACCGCGTGGCGCAGGCGGCGCGCCGGCACGGGCTTGCCTTCGGCTTCGGCGGCATCGCCCGCATGAACGAGGGGCAGGTCTCCGGCCACGACGTCCTGGCCGAGCACCTGCGGCTGGGTTCCGGATCGGTCATCCTCTCGCGCACCTTCCACCGGCCCGAAGACTCGCTGCCGTTCGAGGACGCGGTGGCCGCGCTGCGCGAAGCGGAGCGCGAACTGGCGCTGCGCGATGCGGCGCAGGTCGAGGCCGACCGGGTGCGGGTCGCCGCCAAGATCGTGCAGGTCGCGGCATCGCTGCCCCAGCCGCGATGAAACGGCTGCTCGACGTGGTGCTGGCGCTGGCCGCGCTCGCCTTGCTGGCGCCCGTGCTGGCCGCGGTGGCGCTGGCCGTGGCACTCGAAAGCGGCCGCCCCGTGCTGTTCCGCCAGAAGCGCGTCGGGCTGGGCGGACGCGAGTTCGGCATGGTCAAGTTCCGCAGCATGGTGCCCAATGCTGCGGCGATCGGCCCTTACTTCACCAGCGACAACGACCCGCGCATCACCCGGGTGGGCCGCTTCATCCGTCGCACCAGCCTCGACGAGCTGCCGCAGCTGTTCAACGTGCTGGCCGGCGACATGAGCCTGGTCGGCCCGCGGCCCGACGTGCCGGCCCAGCGCAGCCTGTACAGCGACGAGCAGTGGGCGGAGCGCTGCAGCGTGCGGCCCGGCATCACCGGGCTGGCGCAGGCGAAGCTGCGGTCCAGCGCCACCCCGCAGGAGCGTCTGGCCCTCGACCTGCGCTATGCCCGCGAGCACAGTCTGTGGCTGGACCTGCGGATCCTGGGGTGGACGCTGGGACGGCTCTCAGGGAAAGGCGCTAATTAGATGTGCGGCATCTTCGGCTACTGGGACCGCAGCCAGCGCGCGCTCGATGACGCGGCGCTGGCGGAAATGGGCCGCCAGCTCGCGCACCGCGGTCCCGACGACGCCGGAGTGTGGCACCAGCCGCAGCGCGGCGTCGCCGTCGGCAACCGGCGCCTGTCGATCATCGACCTGGCGCACGGCCACCAGCCGTTCGTCTCCGACGACGGGCGCATCGCCGTGGTCCAGAACGGCGAGATCTTCAATTACGTCGAGCTCGCGCAGGAGCTGCGGCGCGATGGCGTCGCCTTGCGCACCGCCTCCGACACCGAAGTCATCCTGCGGCTCTACGAGCGCGAAGGCATCGCCTGCCTCGACAAGCTCAACGGGATGTTCGCGATCGCGATCGACGACGCCCGCGAGGACGCCCTGTACCTCGCGCGCGACCGCATCGGCGTCAAGCCCTTGTACGTGGCCGACGACGGCGAGCGCGCGGTCTTCGCTTCGGAGCTCAAGGCGATGCTGCCCTGGACGGCGGCGGGCCGCGGGCTGGACGGGATCGACCTGGAAGCGGTCCACCACTACCTCACCTTCAATTACATTCCGGCACCGTGGACCATCTGGCAAGGCGTGCGCCATGTCATGCCCGGCACGTGGATGAAGTTCACCCGGGCCGGCGTGGAGACCCGCCGCTGGTGGAATCTCGCCGCGCAGCGCGAGGTGGACCAGGAGTTCGGCGCGTGGGCGGAGGAGTTCCTGGCCATCCTGGAGGACGCGACCCGGATCCGCCTACGTGCCGACGTGCCATGGGGCGCGTTCCTGTCGGGCGGCGTCGACTCCAGCACGATCGTCGCGCTGATGGCCCGCCACGTGCAGCAGCCGGTCAGGACGTTCTGCATCGGATTCGCCGACCCGCGCTTCGACGAGTCTGTCTTTGCCGCCGAGGCGGCGCGGCGCTTCGGCTGCCGGCACACCAGCGAGATCGCCGAGCTGAACATGCTCGATCGCTGGCCGCGGGTGCTGCATCACCTGGACCAGCCGCATGGCGACGCCTCCTTCATGCCGACGCTGCGCGTGAGCGAACTGGCTGCGCGGCACGTCAAGGTGGTGCTGACCGGCGACGGCGGCGACGAGCTGTTCGCGGGCTACGACAAGTACGCCGATTTCTTCGCCCGGCCTGAAGCGAGCGCCCTCGACGACGACGCCTTCCGGCGCGGTTACTTCGACTCGATCTCGCTCTTCCCGCCCGACGCCAAGCTGGGCCTGTACACCGAGGGGATGGCGCGGCAGGTGGGCGGCGTCGACAGCTTCCGCTCGGCAGCGCTGCCCTGGTTCGAACAGGCGGGGCACTTCGACCGCCTGAACCAGGCGCTCTACCTCGACATGCAGTTGCTGCTGTCCGGCAACAACCTCGTCAAGCCGGACCGCATGGGCATGGCGGTGTCGATCGAGGCGCGCACGCCGTTCCTGGACTGGCGGATGATGGAGTTCGCCTTCCGCTCGCGCGGCGCCACCAAACTGCACGGCGGCGACAAGAAGCACTGGTACAAGCGCGCCGTCGCACCGCTGATCGGGCAGGACCTGGCGTACCGTCGCAAGCAGATGTTCACGGTGCCGATCGGCGAGTGGTTCCGCGGCGAAAGCCACGCCTGGCTCGCGGAGACCTTGCGCGGCTCGGCGCTGCTGCGGCGCCTGTTCCGCCCCGAGCCGATCGAAGCGATGCTGGCGGCGCATCGCGACGGCACGGCCAATCACACGCGCGAGTTGCGCGCGCTGGCGGCGCTGGCGCTGTGGTCGGCGCCCTTTGCCGCATGAAGAAGGTCCTGTTCGTCTGCTACGGGTCGGGCCATGTCCGCATGGTGCTGCCAGTCGCCGCGGCGTTGAAGGAGGGCGGCTTGGCGCAGGTCCAGGTCCTGGGGCTCACGACAGCCGCGCCCGTGGTGCGCGGCGCAGGGTTGCCCCTGCTGCAGTTCAAGGATTTCGTGGAGTCCGGCGACGAGCCGGCCCTGGCGAGGGGCCGCGAGCTGGTGGCAGGGTTGCAGTCGGTAGAGGACGCGCAGGAAAGCGCCGCCTACCTGGGCCTGTCCCATGCCGAGCTCGAGGCCGAGGTCGGGGCTGACGAGGCGCAACGCCACTACGCGCAGCTCGGGCGCCAGGCGTTTCTGCCGGTGCGCACGCTCACGCGCATCCTGCAGCGCACCGCCCCCGACCTGGTGGTGGTGACGAACTCGCCGCGGGCCGAGCGTGCCGCCGCGATCGCGGCCGGGCGGCTGGGCATTCCGTGCGTCTGCATGGTCGATCTCTTTGCGATCGACGAGGTGCGCTGGATCGGCGGCGCGAACTACGCGCAGCGGGTGTGCGTCCTCAACGAACAGGTGCGCGAATTCCTGCTGTCCGCCGGCCGGCGACCGGAGCAGGTCGTGGTCACCGGCAATCCGGCGTTCGATGCGCTGCTGGCGCCGGCCACGGCAGAACGGGGCCGCGCGCTGCGGCAGCGGCAGGGCTGGGAGGGACGCCGCGTGGTGCTCTGGCCGACCCAGGTCGAGCCCGCCGTGCATCCGTTCGACGGCCGACCTGGCGACGCCGAACTTCCATCGCGCGTGCTGGCCCGGCTGGCCGCCTGGACGCTGGCTCAGCCGGACGCCGTGCTGTGCGTGCGGCCGCGGGCCGGTGAAACGCCGCCGGTGCTGCCCGCCAGCGACCGCATCCTGGTGACGGGACAGGACTGGGCCCTGCCGGAATTGCTGCACGCGGTCGACACCGTGGTGACGCTGACGTCCACCGTGGGGCTCGAAGGGCATCTGTGCGGCGCGCGGCTCATCCAGGTGCTGGGCTCCGTTTTCGAGCCGGCCATGCCATTGGCGCGGTTCGGCATCGCCGATGCCGCGGTGCCGGTCGACGGGCTGGAAGCCGCCCTCGACCGGTGGACCCGGGAGCCGCGGCGCCAGGGCCGGACGACGGCGGGGAGCGCCGCCGGGCGGGTCGTCGGCATCCTGGCCGAATTTCTATAATCCGACCTTTCACGCGGCCGCCGTCCGGGGGCGCGCACCACCCCCTCCCGATGCCACTGATCCCCCAACCGAAGCCCGTCGATCCGTCCGCCTTCGACGCACCGCAGGAAAGCGCCGGCGTCAAGTACGGCCTGCCGCGCTACGTGCATTTCTGCAAGCGCTGCGTGATCTCCAACCAGCGGCCGAATTCGGCCGTGGAGTACCAGCACACCAAGGACAGCCGCAAGGCGACGATCGCCTTCGACGAGGAAGGCATCTGCGACGCCTGCCGCTACGCCGAGCAGAAGCAGGCCACGATCGACTGGAAGCAGCGCGAGGACCAGCTCGCCGCGCTGTGCGACCGCTTCCGCAGCAAGTCCGGCTACGACTGCCTGGTGCCCGGATCGGGCGGCAAGGACAGTTTCTATGCGTCGCATGTCCTGAAGACGCGCTTCGGCATGCATCCGCTCACCTGCACCTGGGCGCCGCACGTCTACACCGAGTGGGGGTGGAAGAACTTCCAGTCGTGGCTGCACGCCGGCTTCGACAACTACCTCATGACGCCCAACGGGCGGGTGCACCGGTTGCTGACGCGCCTGGCGGTGGAGAACCTGTTCCATCCGTTCCAGCCGTTCATCTTCGGCCAGAAGTCGCTGGCGCCCAAGATGGCGCTGCTGCACGACATCCCGTTCGTCATCTACGGCGAGAACGAGGCCGAGTACGGCAACCCGATCGACGACACCAACAGCGCGAAGCGCGACTGGTCGTACTTCACCTCGAGCGACAAGTCGCAGATCTACCTGGGCGGCACGTCGATCCAGAGCCTGTACGACGACTTCGGCGTGGAGGAGCAGGACCTGCTGCCCTATCTGCCGGCCGACCCGGTGCAGATCGAGAAGAAGCAGGTCGAGGTGCACTACCTCGGCTACTACCTCAAGTGGCACCCGCAGAGCTGCTACTACTACGCGGTGGAACACGGCGGCTTCGAGGCGTCGCCCGAGCGCACGCCGGGCACCTACAGCAAGTACAACAGCATCGACGACCGCATCGACGACTTCCACTACTACACGACCTACACCAAGTTCGGCATCGGCCGCGCCACCTACGACGCGGCGCAGGAGATCCGATCGGGCGACATCACGCGCGACGAAGGCGTGGCGCTGGTGCGGCGCTACGACGGCGAGTTCCCCGAGCGGTTCGCGCAGGAGATCTTCCGTTACCTGAGCATTCCCGAGCGCGAGTTCCCGCAGGCCTCGAAGATGTTCGAGTCGCCCGTGATGGACAGTGACTACTTCATGCGCCTCGCCGACAACTTCCGCTCGCCGCACCTGTGGACCCGCGACGGCGGCCAGTGGAAGCTGCGCCACACGGTGTGGCAGGAGTAAGAAGCCGTGAGTCGTCTTCGCGGGTTTCGAGGGCTTTTGCATTGAGGCCGCGATGAGCCACGTCCGCATCATCGCGAGGCTGGACATCAAGGGGCCGAACCTGATCAAGGGCGTGCACCTGGAGGGGCTGCGCGTCGTCGGCGATCCGCACCAGCATGCGCTGCGCTATTACGAGGAGGGCGCCGACGAACTGCTGTTCATCGACATCGTCGCCAGCCTCTACCAGCGCAACAACCTGTCGGACATCATCAAGCGCGCGGCCGATCGCGTGTACGTGCCGATCACCGTCGGCGGCGGCCTGCGTTCGCTCGACGACGTGAGCCGCATGATGCATTCGGGCGCCGACAAGGTCGCGATCAACACCGCGGCGATCGCCCGGCCCGAACTGATCGGTGAAGTGGCGCGGCGCTACGGCTCCCAATGCATGGTGCTGGGCATCGAGGCCAAGCGCGTGGCGCCCGGCCGCTGGGAGGCCTACACCGACAACGGGCGGGAGCGCACCGGCCAGGACGTGGTCGCCTGGGCGAAGCGCGGCGTGGAACTCGGCGCCGGCGAGATCCTCCTGACGTCCGTCGACCAGGAGGGCACCCGCAAGGGATTCGACATCCCGCTGGTGCAACAGGTGTGCGACGCCGTGAACGTGCCGGTCACGGCCAGCGGCGGCTTCGGGCGCGCCGAGGACCTGGCGGCGATAGCTGCCACCGGCGTGTCCGGCATCGCCATCGCCGACGCACTGCACTGGAAGCGCATGACGCTCGCCGAGATCAAATCGCACGCCGCCGCTGCCGGACTCGACGTGCGGCCCGCGGTGCACGTACAGGTGCGTCCATGAGCACTGCGGTCACCGTCCTGGATTACGGCATCGGCAACCAGCTCAACGTGCTGCGGGCGCTGGAGCATTGCGGCGCCACGGTCAAGGTCGTGCAGCAGGCCGGCGACGCCGAAGCGGCGATCGAGCGCCTGGTGCTCCCCGGCGTCGGCGCTTTCGGGAATGCGATGGGCGAACTGAGGTCGCGCGGCTTCGACGACCTCGTCAGGCGATTCGTCGCGACCGGCAGGCCCTTCCTGGGCATCTGCGTCGGCATGCAGGCGATGTTCGAGGGCAGCGAGGAAATGGGGCAGCACGAGGGGCTGGGCCTGCTGCGCGGCCAGGTGCGGGCCGTGCCCGCCACCGGCGTCGATGGACGGCCGCACCGCATCCCGCACATCGGCTGGCGGCCGCTCGAGCCCCGTGCTCCCTGGGCCGGCACGATCCTGGCCGGCGTGCAGCCCGGCGAGCGTGTGTATTTCGTCCATTCGTTTTCCGCGCAGCCGGCCGATGAAGGCGTGCGTCTCGCGGATGTGGACTACGACGGCCGGCCGGTCTGCGCCGCGGTGCACCGCGACAACCTGCATGGCTGCCAGTTCCATCCCGAGCGCAGCGCCGAAACCGGCCTGAACGCGCTCAGGCGCTTCCTGGCTCTGTGAAGAACGCCATGACCGGCCGCACCATCGCCACCATCTGCGCCCGCGGCGGCAGCAAGGGGTTGCCCGGCAAGAACATCCGCCCGTTCGCCGGGCGGCCGCTGATCGTGCAGACGATCGAGCAGGCGCTGGCTTGTCCTGGCGTCGACGGTGTGTATGTCTCCACCGACGACGAGGGGATCGCGGATGTCGCGCGGCGTGCCGGCGCCACGGTGCCCTACCTGCGGCCGGCCGAACTCGCGACGGACCAGGCCGGCAAGTTGCCGGTGATCGAGCACCTGGTGGCGCACCTCGAAGCCCAGGGCGAGCTGATCGCCCGCATCGTCGACCTGCAACCCACGTCGCCCTTGCGCGAGAGCGCCGACATCGCGGCGGCGCTGCGGGAGCGGCCCGAAGCGGACCTCGTCTTCAGCGTTTCCGAAGCCGCCGACAACCCGTACTTCAACCTCGTCGAGCCGGGCCCCGAAGGCTGGGTCCACCTGTCCAAGGGGCAGGGCACCGCGCGGCGTCAGGACGTGCCGCCGGTCTATGCCCTCAATGGCTCGATCTACGTCTGGCAACGCGCGGCGCTCGCCCGTGCCGCCGTGCATGGCATGTGGAGCGTGAAGGCCGCCGTGTACGTGATGCCGCGCTGGAAATCGGTGGACATCGACACACTGGAGGACTTCGAGTACGCGCAGTGGCTGCACGAGCGCCGCGCCGGGGGCTCCCATGGCTGACCATGTGTTCGTGATCGCCGAAGCCGGCGTCAACCACAACGGCGAACTGGACCTCGCGCTGCGGCTGTGCGATGCGGCCAAAGCCGCCGGCGCCGACGCCGTCAAGTTCCAGACCTTCCGCGCCGAGGACCTGGTCGTGCCGGGCGCGCCCACGGCGCAGTACCAGGCACGGCAGACCGGGCAGCAGGACCAGTTCGCGATGCTGCAGCGGCTGGAGCTGACGGCAGCGCAGCACGAGGCGATCCAGGCCCACTGCAAGGCAATCGGCATCGAGTTCTTCTCCACGCCGTTCTCGGTGGAGGCGGTCGACATGCTGGTGCGCCTTGGCGTGCGCCGCATCAAGCTGTCCTCCGGCGAACTGACGCACCGGGCGTTGGTGGAACGGGCCGCGGCGGCGCGATTGCCGGTGCTGGTGTCCACCGGCATGGCGACGATGGACGAGATCCGCGAGGCCTTGCAGTGGATCGCCGGCGCGCGCGGCGGTCTCGATGGCGTCACCGTACTGCACTGCACGTCGGCCTATCCGGCGCCGGACGAGGCGTTGAACCTGAAGGCGATGGTTTCGATGGCCGCCGACCTCGGCATCGCGGTGGGCTATTCCGACCACAGCCTGGGGATCGAGGCGGACCTGGCCGCGGTGGCGCTCGGCGCTCGCGTGATCGAGAAGCACATGACGCTCGATCGCACGCTGCCCGGGCCGGACCACGCCGCTTCGCTGGAGCCGGCGCAGTTCAAGGCGATGGTCGACGGCATCCGGCGCGTGAGCGCCATGCTGGGCGACGGCGTCAAGGCGCCGACAGCGGAGGAGCGCGACACGGCCCGCGTCGCCCGCCGCAGCATCGTCGCGGCCGTGGACATTCCGGCCGGCGCGGAGATCACGGCCGCCATGCTGGCCTGCCGCCGTCCCGCCACCGGCATCGCGCCGCGCGAGCTGGAGCGCGTGGTGGGCCGGCAGGCGGCGCAAGCGCTCCCGGCCGGCACGGTGCTGCAGTGGGACCAGCTGCAAGGCGGGGCACGTCATGGCTGACGCGCGGCTTCCGCGCCGGCTGATCTACCTCAGCGGAACCCGGGCCGACTTCGGACTGATGGCGAGCACGCTGCAGCGCATCGCTGCCACGCCCGGAATGAGCCCGCAGGTCGCGGTGACCGGCATGCATCTGAGCGCCGCCCACGGCAACACGGTGCAGGACATCCGCGCGAGCGGACTGCCGATCTGCGCGGAAATCCCTCTGGACATGGCCACGCGGACGCCGGCGAGCATGGCCGTGGGCATCGCCGAGTGCCTTCGCGGCATGACGGAACTGCTCGCGCGCGAACAGCCGGACTTCCTGTTGCTGCTCGGCGACCGCGGCGAGATGCTGGCCGGCGCGATCGCGGCGCTGCACGTCGGCGTGCCGGCCGTGCACATCCACGGCGGCGAGCGCTCCGGCACCGTCGACGAACCGGTGCGCCATGCCATCAGCAAACTGAGTGCGTACCACTTCGTCGCGACGCCAGGCTCGCGCGACCGCCTGGTCCGCATGGGCGAGGAAGACGGCCGCATCTTCGTGACCGGCGCGCCCGGGCTCGACGGCCTGGCCGAACTGGCCGCCATGCCGCAGGAGGAGTGCCTGCGCGGACTGGGACTGCCCCCAGGCGCCGAGTTCGTCCTGGTCCTCTTCCACCCGGTCGTGCAGCAGGCGGGACAGGCGCGCGGGCAGACGCTGGCGCTGGTCGAAGCGTTGCGGCGGGTCGGCCGGCCGGTGGTCTGGCTGGCGCCGAACGCCGATGCCGGCTCGCGCGACATCCTCGCAGCGCTGGACGAGGGCGGCCTGCCGCCCGGTTCGCAGCGCCTCACCCACGTGCCGCGCGAGTTGTTCGCATCCGCCATGCGCCACTGCGCCGTGCTGGCGGGCAATTCCTCCGCCGGCATCATCGAGGCGGCGAGCTTCGGCACGCCGGTCGTCAACATCGGCGACCGCCAGCGCCTGCGCGAACGCAATCCGAACGTGGCCGACGCGGCGGCAGAAGCCGGCGCGATCGAGGCGGCGCTGCGTTCCGCGCTCGGGCACGGGCGGTGGCCGTGTGACAATCCCTGGGGCGACGGCAGGGCGGGCGAGCGCATCGCGGCGCTGCTGGCAACGCTGCCGGCCGGGCCGCACCTGCTGGAAAAGATCAACGTCTATTGAACCGAAGAGGCTGCATCCGGTGGCTACCTTGCTGATTTTCGGGGCCGGCGGCCACGGACGCGTCGTGGCCGATGCGGCGCTGGGCGCCGGCGCCTGGTCGCGCGTGATCGCCACCGACCGCGACCCGCAGCGTTGCCGCGGCGAACTGCTGCCGGGCGTCGCGCTGCTGCCCGTAGCCGCCGCCATGGCCGAGGCGGATGCGGTCCATATCGCGATCGGCGACGCGGCGAGCCGCCGCAAGGAGACGGTGGCGCTCGCGGGCAAGCCCCTGGCGACCCTCGTTCATTCGCGCGCCAGCGTGTCGACGCATGCCTCGATCGAGGCCGGCTGCTTCATCGCCGCCCAATCCGTCGTGGCGACCGGAGCGCGCCTCGGCCGCTGCGTCATCGTCAATCACGGCGCCGTCGTCGACCACGACGTGCAGGTGGGCGACTTCTGCCACATCGCGCCGCTCGCCGCCCTGGGCGGCGGCGTGCACGTCGGAGCGAACGTGCTGGTCGGCAGCGGCGCGAGCGTGCTGCCGAACACGCGCGTCGCGAACGACATCACCATAGGCGCCGGTGCGGCGGTGTGCGACGAGCTGGCGGAGCCCGGCCGCTACGCCGGCGTGCCGGCACGGAGACTCGGATGACCGCCGACGAATTCAAGGCCTTGTGCGTGCCGGCGACGACGACCTTGCGCGAGGCGCTGGCCACCCTCGACCGCACGGCCCGCGGCGTGTTGCTCGTGCTGCATCCGGACGGCCGCTTGCGGCGCACCCTCACCGACGGCGACTTGCGCCGGGCTGCGCTCGACCACGTGAGCGAGAGCGCCGCGATCGCCGAACTGCCGCAGCAGCCGCCGATCACGATCACCAGTGCCGACAGCCTGGCCGCGGGCGTAGCCCTGCTGGACCGGCACCAGATCGACCATGTGCCGGTGCTGGACGCCGGCGGCCGGCCGGTCGACGTCATGTTCCGGCGCGACCTCACGCAGCGCATCTGGCTCTCGTCGCCGCACCTGGGCGAGGAGGAGACGGCGTTCGTCGAGGACGCGTTCCGCACCAACTGGATCGCGCCGCTGGGCCCGCACGTGGACGGCTTCGAGCGCGAACTGGCCGCGCATGTCGGCGTCGGCCACGCGGCGGCGGTGAGCTCCGGCACGGCCGCGATCCACCTGGCCCTGCTGCTGCTGGGCGTCAAGCCCGGCGACACGGTGTTCTGCTCCTCGCTGACCTTCGTGGGCAGTTGCAACCCGATCGTGTATTGCGGCGCGCGGCCGGTGTTCATCGACTCGGAGCCGCAAAGCTGGAACATGTCCCCCGCCGCACTGGAGCGGGCCTTCCAATGGGCGAAGCGGGAAGGGCGGCTGCCGCGCTGCGTGATCGTCGTCAACCTGTACGGACAGAGCGCCGACATGGATGCGATCGTCCCGCTGTGCGAGCGCTACGGGGTCCCGCTGCTGGAGGACGCCGCCGAATCGCTGGGCGCGCGCTACCGCGGCCGGGCGAGCGGCGGTTTCGGCCGCATCGGCGTGTATTCGTTCAACGGCAACAAGATCATCACCACGTCCGGCGGCGGCATGCTGGTCGCCGACGATGCGGCGCTGGTCGAGCGCGCGCGCAAGCTCGCCACGCAGGCGCGCGAGCCGGCGCCGCACTACGAACACGTCGAGGTCGGCTTCAACTACAGGATGAGCAACGTGCTGGCCGGCATCGGCCGCGGCCAGCTGAAGGTGCTGGAGCAGCGCGTCGACCAGCGGCGCCGCGTCTTCGAGACTTACCGCACCGCCTTGGCCGACGCGCCGGGGTACCTGGAGTGGATGCCGGAGCCCGAAGGCTCGCGCTCCACCCGCTGGCTGACCTGCTTCGTGCTGCGCGGCGCGGACGGAGCGCACCGGCGCGACCTCGTGCTGCGCGCGCTGGAGCGCCACGCCATCGAGGCGAGGCCGGTGTGGAAGCCGATGCACCTGCAGCCTCTGTTCGCCGGCGCGCCGTACTTCGCCCACGATACCGGCGACGTGTCCGCGGCGCTGTTTGAATCCGGGGTGTGCCTGCCGTCCGGCTCCAACCTCACGCCAGCGCAGCAGGACCGCGTGATCGAGCAGTTGCGCCGCGCCCTCGCGCTCGATTGAGGTTGCCGGTGCGCCTGTCGCGAAACATCTTCCTGCTGCTGTTCACCGACCTGGCCCTGGTGGTCCTGGCCGGCTGGGCCGCGTTCTGGCTGCGCTTCAACTTCGAGGTCCCGCCGGAGTACGCCCGCATGGCCCTCCTCGCGACGCCGTGGGGCATCGCCGGCTACACCGCGGCGCTGCTGGTGTCGCGCGTCTACCGGCAGGTGTGGCGCTACACCGGCCTGCCGGAGCTGCGCCAGCTCGCCAGCAGCATCGTGCTCGGCGGCGTGCTGACCGCGGCCCTGGTGCTGATGCAGCGCATTCCCGATTTTCCGCGCTCGGTGCTGCTGCTGCAGCCCTTGCTGGCGCTCCTGATGCTCGGCGCGGCGCGGGCCGGCTGGCGCACCTTGTCCGAGCGGCGCACGCTGGCGCAGGGCGGGCGGCGGCTGGTGATCGTCGGCTACCTGCAGGATGCGTCCGACGCCTTGCGTGCGCTGAAAGGCTCGCAGCAGTGGCAGCCGGTGGGCATCGTGTCGCCGGTGCGCGCCGAGGTCGGCCGGTCGATCCAGAACGTGCCGGTGCTGGGCCAGATCGGCGCGCTGGCGGCCATCTGCGAGTCGGCGCAGGCCGACGCCGCGCTGATCGCCAGCCCGCCGGGGTCGCCCGAGCGGCAGCAGGCCCTGATGAGCGCGGCCGGCTCGCACCTGACGCTGCTGACGATGCCGCGGCCCGACGAGTGGCTGAAGACCGACAGTCCGGGCCCGCGCCGGATCGAACTGGAAGACCTGCTCGGGCGCAGCCCGGTGCAGCTCGATGCCGCGGGGCTGGCCGACCTTTTCTCCGGCCAGACCGTGATGGTGACGGGCGCCGGCGGGTCGATCGGCTCGGAGCTGTGCCGGCAGGTGGCCCGCTTCGGCGTCGGCCGGCTGGTGTGCGTGGACGTCTCCGAGTACGCGATCTACCAGCTGGAGCAGGAACTGCGCGCCGCGCATCCGCAGATGCAGGGCGCCTACTACACGGCGAACGTGCGCGAGGTGGAGCGGCTGCGGGCCATTGCCGCCAGGCACCGGCCGGCGGTGGTGCTGCACGCCGCCGCCTACAAGCACGTGCCGCTCATGGAGGAGCTCAACGAAATCGAGGCCCTGCGCACCAACGTGCTGGGTACGCTCAACGCGGCGCGCGTCGCCGGCGAGTGCGGCGCGCGCCGCTTCGTGATGATCTCCACCGACAAGGCCGTCAATCCCACGAACGTGATGGGGGCGAGCAAGCGGCTGGCGGAACTGATGGTGCAAGGAGTCGCGGCCGAACACCCGGCGACGCAGTACGTGTCGGTGCGATTCGGCAACGTGCTCGGCTCCAGCGGCTCGGTGGTCCCGCTGTTCGCGGCGCAGATCGCGCGCGGCGGCCCGGTCACGGTGACGCACCCCGAGATCGTCCGCTACTTCATGACCATTCCCGAGGCGGCGCAGCTGGTGCTGCAGGCCGGCCTCATGGGCAGCTCGGGCCAGATCTTCGTGCTCGAGATGGGCGAGCCGGTGAAGATCGCCGAACTTGCGCGCATGTTGATCCGCCTGTCGGGCAAGACCGAGGCCGAGATCCCGATCACGTATACCGGCCTGCGCCCGGGCGAGAAGCTGTTCGAGGAACTGCTCGCCGACGACGAGACGACCGAGCCGACGCCGCATCCGAAGCTGCGCGTGGCCAAGACCAATGGCGGATGGCCGGACATCGCCGGCGCCAGCCGCTGGATCGAGGAAGCCGGCCCGGCACCGGAGGCGCACGCCGTGCGCGAGTGGCTGCGCGGGCACGTGCCGGAGTACTCGCCGCGCTGACGGCCTGCTACGAGCTGGCAATGCCGGTGCGCGCGAGCACGTCGCCGACCAGCTCCAGCCGCAGCAGGGGGTTGTCCAGTTCCATCAGCCGCTGCTTCATCTCGACCGGCAGCGGCAGCAGTTCGCACCAGCGGTTGGCGACCCAGCCGCAGTCCTGGAGCCGCCACGGCTCCTGCAACGGCAGCTCGCCGTCGGCGCCGGCGCGTTGCTGCAGCGACTCGATCAGCTTGCCCAGCGCATCGGCCGTCGGTTGCAGGTCGGGCGGCACCGGCACCGCCTGGTCCGGCGGCAGGCGTTCGACATCCCCGACCCACAGCCCGTGTTTCAGCTGCTCGCGTGACGTGATGCGGAAGCGCTGCGTGCCGCTGGCGCGGATCACCAGCAGCCCGGGTTGCGGCGTTTCCAGGCGCGTCACGGTGGCCAGCGTGCCCACGGAATGGAAAGCCTCGGTCGCCCCCGGCTGGCGCACTTCGCTGCCCTGCGTCAGGCAGACGACGCCGAACGGCGCCCCGGCGCGCTGGCAGCGGCGGATCATGTCGAGGTAGCGCACTTCGAAGATCCGCAGCGGCAGGATCCCGTCGGGAAAGAGCACCGTGCCCAGGGGAAACAGCGGCAGCGACCGCAGGGTGAGGACTGGAGGCATCGGATTGGCGTGGGCTGGCCCGCTATCATCCCACGAGCCACTTTCCGGGACCGTATGGGCTATCAAATCCTTTCCTTCCTGCTGGACGTCGCGGCGGGCCTGCTCGGCGGCACCTGCCTGCTGCGGCTGTACATGCAGTACCAGCGGGTGCCCTTCGGCAATCCGGTCGGCCGTTTCGTCTTCGCGCTCACCGACTGGATCGTGCTGCCGCTGCGCCGCGTGCTGCCGGCGGTGCGCCGCGTCGACACGGCCAGCCTGGTGGCGGCCTACGTGTTCCAGCTGGCGCAGGTTGCGATCCTGTGGTTGCTGGCGGGCGGCGGCGGCGGCGCGATGGTGCCGCTGCTGGCGCTGTTCGAGCTGCTGCGCCTCGTGGTGTCGGCGCTGACGGCGCTGGTGATCGTCTACGCCGTGCTGTCGTGGGTGAACGCCGATTCGCCCATGGCCGACGTCGTCGACCGCCTGGCCGCGCCGCTGCTTCGCCCGTGGCGGCGCCTGATCCCGCTGGTCGGCGGCATCGACCTGTCGCCGCTGGCGTTCCTGGTGGCGCTGCAGGTGGTGTCCATCGTGCTGTCGTCGCTGCAGGCGAGCGTCCTGCGTTGACCGCGACGGCGCCTGAGTGAATCCGGTCCTGTCCGCGCTGGCGCCCGTTGTGGTGCTGGTCGCGCTCGGCGCGCTGGTGGCGCGCCTGCGCTGGGTGGGGCCGGCTTCGGTCAAGGAGCTGTCCAACCTCGTGTTCCTGGTGCTCACGCCGGCGCTGCTGTTCCGGACCATGAGCCGGGTGCAGGTGCAGGACCTCGACTTCCGGCCGGTAGCCGCTTACTTCCTGGCCGTGCTGGTGATCTTCGCGGGCACGCTGCTCGCGTGCGGCTTCAGCCGGCGCTCGGCGGTGCTGGCGCTGGCCACCACCTTCGGCAACACGGTGATGATCGGCACGCCGCTGGTGGCGCTCGCCTGGGGCGAGCCGGGGCTGGTGACGCTTTTCACGCTCTACACGGTGCACACCGTCGTCCTGCTCACCAGCGCGACACTGGTGCTGGAACTGGCGGTGATGCGCGAGGCCGCGGCCGGCGGGCAGGCGCGGCACCCGGTGGCCACGGTACTCACCGCGTTGCGCAATTCGCTGCTGCATCCGGTGCCGCTGCCGATCGTGGCGGCGCTGCTGTTTGCGCAGACCGGCTGGTCGTTGCCGCCGGTGGTCGCGCGGCCGCTGGAACTGCTGGCCGGCGCCTTCACCCCCATGTCGCTGATCCTGGTGGGGCTCACGCTGGCGGCGACCTCGTGGAGCGTGCACTGGCGCGGGGCGCTGGCGCTGTCGGCCGTCAAGAACCTGTTGCATCCGCTCCTGGTCGCGGCCGCCGGCTGGCTGCTCGGATTGAGCGGCGTGCCGCTGGCCGTGATGGTAGTGGTGGCGTCGCTGCCGATCGGCGCCAACGTGTTCCTGTTCTCGCAGCGCTACCGGGTCGCGGAGGACCTCGTCACGGCGAGCGTCGGGCTGTCGACACTGCTCGCGCTGGGCACCGTGGCGCTGGTGCTGTCGCTGGCGCCCCTGCTCTGACGCGGTGGCCTCAGGGCGCGAGGCGCTCGCGCACCCAGGCGCCGCCGTCCAGCCGGTAGCGCAGGCGGTCGTGCAAACGGCTCTTGCGGCCCTGCCAGAACTCCCAGCGGTCCGGCACGAGCCGGAAGCCGCCCCAGTGCGGCGGTCGCGGCGGATGCAGCAGGTACTGCGCGCCATAGCGCGCCGCGTTCTTCACCAGGACGCCGCGGTCCTCGATGACCTGGCTCTGCGGGCTGGCCCAGGCGCCGATGCGCGAGTCGAGCGGACGGCTGGCGTAATAGGCGTCGCTTTCCTCACCGCTCGTCCTGCCCACGCGGCCCTCGATGCGCACCACCCGTTCGAGCTCGACCCAGTGGAACTGCAGCGCCGCGTACGGATTGCCGGCCAGTTCCTGGCCCTTGCGGCTGTCATAGTTGGTGTACCAGACGATGCCGCGGTGATCGCAACCCTTGATCAGGACGACGCGCGTGCTGGGGCGCAGGTCACTGCCCACGGTGGCGACCGTCATCGCGTTCGGCTCCGGGATCTGCGCGCTGATCGCCTCGCCGAGCCACTGCTCGAACTGCAGCAGCGGGTCGGCGTGGGACGCGTCTTCGCTCAATTCCGCACGTTCGTAGCTTTTCCGCAAATCCGCGAGTTGCCTGGAGGAGGTGGCCATGGGGCGATTCTCGCATCCGCGACCCGGATGGCTTACAGTGGACGAGTTGTTCAAGGAGTGCGCCCGCATGGAAAGCCTGGACCTTCGCGTGCTGACCGACGCCCTCGCGTGGCGGCGCGGCGGCCACGGCGTGACGCTGGTGACGGTGGTCGAGACCTGGGGCAGTGCGCCGCGCCCGCCGGGCGCGCTGCTGGCGGTGCGCGACGACGGTGTCGTCAGCGGTTCGGTTTCCGGCGGATGCGTCGAGGACGACCTGATCGCCCGCGTCAAGGCCGGCGAGCGCACCCGGCTGCCGTCCATGATCGCCTACGGCGTCAGCAAGGAGGAGGCCGCGCGCTTCGGCCTGCCGTGCGGCGGCACCTTGCGGCTGGTGCAGGAACCCCTCATCGACACGGCGTGGGTCGGGCAGCTGCTGGCCCGCACGGCGGCGCACGAACTGGTGGCGCGCACGCTGACGCTGGCGACCGGCGAAGTGCAGCTGTCCGGCGCGAGCCGCGATGCGCGCATGGCCTTCGACGGCAGCAGGCTCACCACGTTGTTCGGCCCGCGCTGGCGGATCCTGCTGGTGGGTGCCGGGCAGCTCTCCCAGGCGGTGGCGCAGATGGCCCAGCTGCTGGACTTCGAGGTGCTGGTCTGCGACCCGCGCGAGGAATACGCCACGACGCTGGACGTCCCGGGCGCCGTGCGCGTCGCCGGCATGCCCGACGACGCGGTGCGCGACCTGCAGCCGGACCTGCACACCGCCATCGTCGCGTTGACGCACGATCCCAAGCTCGACGACATGGCGCTGCTGGAGGCGCTGCGCTCCGGCGCGTTCTACGTCGGCGCGCTGGGCTCGTCGCGCAACCAGGCCAGGCGCAAGGAACGCCTGGCCGAACACTTCGGCCTTACCGAAGCCGAGCTCGCGCGCCTGCACGGCCCGGTGGGCCTGCGCATCGGCGCCAGGACGCCCGCCGAAATCGCCGTTTCCATCCTGGCGCAGATCATCGAGTGCAAGAACTCGGTGGCGCAGACGGCCAGCGCGCCGGGCTGCAGCGTCGCCTGAACCTCGCCTGCCATGAGCGCGCCGGTCGTGCTGGTGCTCGCGTCCGGCCGCGGCGAGCGCTTCGCTGCCTCGGGCGGCGGCGGCGCGAAGCTGCAGGCGCTGCTCGGTGGCGTCCCGGTGCTGCAGCGCACGTTGGACGCGGTACGGGCCAGCGGGCTGGCCTGGCACCTCGAGTCGGCCCCGCACCCTGGCATGGGCGACTCCATCGCGGCAGCCGTGCGCGCCACGCGCGGGGCCGCCGGCTGGCTGGTGCTGCCCGGGGATCTGCCGCTGGTCCTGCCAGAAACCCTGCGCGCCGTCGCCGCAGCGCTGGCCGGACAGTCCGTCGTCGTCCCCCGGTACCGCGGGCAGCGTGGCCATCCGGTCGGCTTTGCGGCCGATTGCGGCGACGCGCTGGCGGCGCTTGCCGGAGAGCACGGCGCCGCTGCGATCGTGCGGGCCCATGCGGCGGCCGGCCGGGTGCTCGCCCTCGAAGTCGACGATGCCGGGATCGTGACCGACATCGACACGACCGCCGACCTGGCCCGGGCCGAAGAGCTGGTCAGGCGTTCGTGATCACCGCGCAGGCCAGTCGCGGTCCGGCGTTGCCGGCCGGCTGGCTCGCGTAGTCATCGGGATCGCGGTGCACGATCAGGCCGCGGCCGACGATGTTGGCCGCGCCTTCGCGCAAGCGCAGCGCGGCCGACTCGAAATCGACCTTGGCCACGCCGCGCGCGTCGGCCTTCAGGCTGGGCAGGTCGCCGACGTGGTGCGCGCCCATGCCGGGCCGGCCGTGCGGCCTGCCGTCGGGATTGAAGTGGCCGCCGGCGCTCATCCCGTCGCCGCTGGTGCAGTCGCCTTTTTCATGGACGTGGAAGCCGTGCTCGGCGTTGGGCTTGAGCCCACGCACCTCTCCGCTCACGCGGACCACCGATCCGCGCTGTACGAAATGCACCGTCCCGCTGGCCTGGTTGCCCGTGGTCGGTTGCAGCACGGCGGTCGCCGCGGGTCCCGCGGGCGTGGCACAGCCGGCCAGCGCCAGCACGGCCGACGCCGCCAGCGCCGAAAACGTCATGGAATGCGTTCGCATGGTGGGTCTCCCTTGATCGAAGCGCCGACTCTAACGCCGGCGGACCTCCAGCGGGGAAAGCGACCGGGCCGACAGTGCCGCCGCTACATGCGCGCGACCGTGCGGCCGAAGGCGTCCACCTGCGGCCAGTCGGTGAACTCGACATCGGTCGCCGGATCCGTGGGACCCTTGGTCAGCCACATGATGAAGCGGATCACCTGCCGGTCCCAGAAGCGGTAGCGCGCGTAATTGATGCGCCCCGCGAACACCCCGAGCGTCCTGGGCTGCCACGCGCTCCGGGCGAGGAACTTGCGCATGTAGGGGTTGGTCGCCGGCGTGTTCTTTTCCGGCTTGCGGGCGACCACGTTCACCGTGAAGAACGCATTCGGCTTCGCATCCAGCGCTGCGCGATGGGTGCGGCCGAACTCGAACAGCTGCGGCGTGTGCTTGCCGTAGCGGATGCGCGCGCCGACCACCACCTTGTCGTAGGGCGCGATGTCCAGGCCGGGGTCCTCGTCGAGGCACTTCAGCGTCACCCGCGGCCCTTCCTGCTCGATGACCTGCTGCAGTCGCTGGCAGATCTTGAGCGTGTGCCCGTCGGTGGTGGAGTAGAGGATCAGGATGTGCGCCATGTCGCGCGCATTTTCGCCGCAGCACGCCATCTGTCCAGCATCGTGGGTCAGTCTCCAGCTCATCCGATGCGGCCGTTTTTGCCGCTTTTTTACGCACTTTGTCGAGACGCAGATTCCACGCCGCTTCTCGGAGGGTGGAGACCCGCTTATCCACAACGTTTTCCACCATGGCTGTGCGCATCGTCCTACCCGCAGCGTCGCTGGTGTCCTACAAGCAGACATTGCTGCGGCGCAGCGGGCGTGCCGCGGGCAGGCCGCCGGCGCCGCCCCGTCGGGCGGGCTCGGAATATTCCCAGGCGCCGGCCCGGCGCCCCGCACAGCGCCGTTTCCCCCTGAAATGCCGCCCGGAGGCGCCGTCGCAACCGCGCGGATAGCGCCCCCGCCTGCGGCCGGCCTCGGAATATTCCTAGCCGCACCCCGGCCCGCAGGAGGGTGCACGTTCAGGCCGAGTCCGAGGCCCCGATTCAGCCGCGACCGATGTTCCCGGCCGGCGGCACCTGCGACAGTAACGCCATGACAGCAGCAAGCAGCTCCCCCGTGAAAGTGTTCATCGCCGAGGATTCGGCGATGATCCGCGAGCGCGTTGCCGCGATGCTCGAGGCCCAGGCCATGGACGTGGTCGGCCACGCCCCGACGCCGCAGGATTCGATCGCCGGCATCCTGGCGTCGCGCCCCGACGTGGTGGTGCTGGACGTCCAGCTGGAAGGCGGGTCGGGCCTCGAAGTGCTGCGTGCGGTGCGCCAGGCCGAGCCGGGCATCGCGTTCGTGGTCTTCAGCAACAACGCCGCGCCGGCCTACCGCAAGCGCTACCTGGGCGAAGGCGCCCTGCGCTTCCTGGACAAGACCACCGAATTCGACCAGTTGCCCGCCGCCGTCGAGCGCGCCTCGCAGATTCACTAGAGAACCCCCCAGGAGAACAACGATGTCCACCGCCGCCTTGGAAGCCCGCTCCATCCAGTTCATCCCCGCCGCCGCCAGCGCGGGCGTTCGCGCCCCCGTGGCGCAGATGAAGACGCAATGCTCCACCTGCCACCTGCGCGAGCTGTGCCTGCCCTGCGGCATGAACGACGTCGACCTCACCCGGCTGGACAACCTGGGCTTCACGCGCCGCAAGATCAAGGCCGGCGAGACGCTGTACCGCGAGGGCGACAAGTTCACGCACCTGTACGCGGTGCGCTTCGGCACGCTCAAGTCGAGCCTGATCCTGTCGGACGGGCGCGAGCAGGTCAGCGGCTTCCACATCGCCGGTGAGCTGGTGGGCCTGGACGGCGTGGCGCAGGGCCGCCATGCCAGCGCCACCATGGCGCTGGAGGACACCGAGGTCTGCGCCATCTCGTACACGGCGCTGGCCGACCTGGCGATCAGCACCGCCGGCATGCAGCACATCGTCAGCCGCATGATGAGCCGCGAGATCCTGCGCGAGCACAGCCTGATGATGCTGCTCGGGAGCATGAACGCCGAGGAGCGGCTGGCCGCGTTCCTGCTGAACCTGTCGCAGCGCTACGCCGCGCGCGGCTATTCGGACCGCGAGTTCCACCTGCGCATGAGCCGCGCGGAGATCGGCAGCTACCTGGGCATGAAGCTCGAGACGGTGAGCCGCGCCTTCTCCGCCTTCCAGCAGCAGGGCCTGCTGGAAGTCGACAAGCGCCATATCCGCATCACCGATCTCGAGGAACTGAAGCACCGCTTCGACGTGCGCGTGCACTGAACCGACGGCGGGACGAGCGGCCTCAAGGCCGCGGGAGAGGGGATTGAAGGGGGGCTTTCGCCCCCTTTCTCTTTGGGACTGCCAGGTCCTGGCCTCAGGCTTTCGCGATCGCCTGGTCCAGGTCGGCGATCAGGTCGTCGACGTGCTCGATGCCGATCGACAGCCGCACGGTCTCCTCCGACACGCCCGCCTGCGCCAGCTCCTGCGGGGACAGCTGGCGGTGTGTCGTCGAAGCCGGGTGGGTGGCCAGCGACCGCGCGTCGCCGATGTTGACCAGCCGCGTGAACAGCTGCAGCGCGTCGAGGAAACGCTCGCCGGCGGCGCGGCCGCCGTCGACGCCGAAGGTCAGGATGCCGGAGGCACGGCCGCCCAGGTACTTCACGGCCAGGGCATGCTGCGGATGGTCCGGCAGCCCCGCGTAGTTGACCCACTTCACGCGCGGGCTGGCCTTCAGGTGCCGCGCGATCGCGAGCGCGTTGTCGCCGATGCGGTCCATGCGCAGCGCCAGCGTCTCGATGCCCTGCAGGATCTGCCAGGCGTTGAACGGCGAGATCGCCGCGCCCATGTTGCGCAGCGGCACCACGCGGGCCCGCCCGATGTAGGCGGCGGCGCCGAGCGCTTCGGTATAGACGACGCCGTGGTAGCTGACGTCGGGCTCGTTCAGGCGCCGGAAGCGCGCCTTGTGCTGCGCCCAGGGAAACTTGCCGCTGTCGACGATGGCGCCGCCGACGCTGTTGCCGTGGCCGCCAAGGTACTTGGTGAGCGAGTGCACGACGATGTCGGCGCCATGCTCGAACGGGCGGCACAGGTAGGGGCTCGGCACCGTGTTGTCGACGATCAGCGGCACGCCGGCCGCGTGCGCCACCTGGGCCAGCGCGGCGATGTCGGTGACGTTGCCCAGCGGGTTGCCGATCGACTCGCAGAACACGGCCTTGGTGCGTTCGTCGATCAGCGCGGCGAAATCCTGCGGCCGGGACGGGTCGGCGAAGCGCACCTCGATGCCCTGCTGTGGGAAGGTGTGCGCGAACAGGTTGAAGGTGCCACCGTACAAGGTACTGGCCGACACGATGTTGTCGCCGGCCTCGGCGATCGTCTGGATCGCTGCGGTGATCGCGGCCATGCCCGAGGCCACGGCCAGCGCGGCGATGCCGCCTTCCAGCGCCGCGACGCGCTGTTCCAGCACGTCCTGGGTCGGATTCATGATCCGCGTGTAGATGTTGCCGGGCACCTTCAGGTCGAACAGGTCGGCGCCATGCTGCGCGCTGTCGAACGAGTAGGCGACGGTCTGGTAGATCGGCGGCACTGCGGCGCGGGTGGTCGGATCGGGGGAGTAGCCGGCGTGGACCGACAGGGTTTCGAACTTCCAGTTGTTGGACATTGGTCTTCTCGATGGGGTGAACGCCGATTGTCTCCGCTCGCGCCGCAGTGCCCGCACGGGGCGCCCTCCCATCGGCAGGGAATTCAGCCGGCCACCGCGTCGCCCCACGGCGACATGACCTCGGTGCATCCCATGTTGCGGCCGTCCTCGCGCAGGACGCCCGCCGGACACGCGAACGCATACGGGAACACCGTGCGCCGGGTCGTGGCGGTCGGCATCTCCTGCGCCAGCGCCTGCAGAATCTCCGGCGCGAGCGACTGGTCGGCGGTGACCTGCCCGCTGCCGCTCACGTCGATGCGCGGCTGGTGGAAAGCGGCCTCCAGGCTCATGCCGTGGTCGACCAGGAACGAGCTCAGTTGCAGCACCGCGCCCAGGATCTTGCGGCCGCCCGAGGCTCCCAGCGCGAACTGGCGCCCGTCAGCGGCCACGCCCACCACCGGGCAGTAATTGGCCAGCACGCGCTTGGCGGGACCGAGCGAATTGGGCTTGCCCTGCTCCGGGTCGAACCACATGATGCCGTTGTTCAACAGGATGCCGGTGGCCGGCGACACCACGCGCGAGCCGAAGATCGACAGCAGCGTCTGCGTCACGGCGCACATGTTGCCGTGGCGGTCGACCACGCTGAAATGCGTGGTGCAGCCCGGGGCTTTCGCGGATTCGTGGTCGCCCATGCCCGACAGGCGCGCCCGGAATGCCTCGTCCAGCGAACGCGCGAGCGCCCGGTACGCCTGCGCATCAGGACCGCGGCCGCCGGCCGGCAGGCGTTCTTCGAGGAGCCGCAGCGCCTGCGCGAACGTCGGCCCCCCGGTCAGGCCCGGCGCGGCATACACATGGCCGCCGCGGTACGGGATCGCCAGCGGCTCGGCCCATTCGGCCTGGTAGGCGGCGAGATCCTCCTCGCTCAGGCTGCCGCCCTTGGCGCGCACGTCGGCGACCAGGGCCCTGGCCAGCGCGCCTTCGTACAGCGCCCGCGGTCCACCGTCGGCCACCTGGCGGAGGCTGGCGGCAAGCGCGCGCTGGTCGAGGTGGCGTTCGGCGGTGGTGGTCCACGCTCCCATGATCGGCCAGCGTCCCTCGTCGAGGAACATCGCGGCGGCATCGGGATCGAGCGACAGCGCCCTGGCGGTCGAGGCCGTCACCAGCCCGGAATACCAGTCCACCAGCAGCCCGTCCTGCGCGAGCGCGATGGCGGGGCCCAGCAGCTCGCGCCATTCCTTGCGGCCGTAGCGTCCGTGCGCCAATCCCATGCCCGAGACGACGCCGGGCACGGCGACGGCGGTCGCGCCTTGCACGTTGCGGTCGCCGACGACGGACTCCCAGGGAAAGAGGTCGGTGTTGCGGCCGGCGCCGCTCAGGGGATAGTCCTTCGGATCGAGCTCGCGCGGCGAACGCATGCCGTAGTTGACGACGTGCGCGCGGCGCTCATCGGCGCGCCACAGCACCATGCAGCCGCCGGCGGCGAGGCCGCTCATCCAGGGTTCGACCACGCCGAGGGCGAAGGAGGTGGCGACCGCCGCGTCGACGGCATCGCCGCCCGCCGCCAGCACGGCGGCGCCGACCTGCGCCGCCTTCCTGTGCTGCGAGGCGACCACGCCGGCCTCGGTGGCGATCACCGTCTTGCGCACCACCTGCGCGTTGGAGAAGTTGTCGTCGTGCATCATGGGTTGGCTTTCGCGTGGCGCACCACGTCCGCGTGGGTGGCGAACCAGACGGGTCCCAGGCTCTTCGCATGGCGGATCAGTTCCTCGAGGATCCAGATCCGCGAGCGGTAGCCGCTGATGTGCGGATGCATCGTCAGCTGGAAGATCCCTCCTTCGGCGAACGCCGCCTCCAGCTCGCGCCGGAAGATGTCGAACACGTCGGCCGGCGGCGTGTAGGGGCGCAGCCCGGCGAAGCGGTTCATGTTGAAGTACACGGCGTCGTCGCGGATCCACTCCACCGGCAGTTCCACGACGCCGGTGGGCTCGCCCTCCAGCAGCAGCTCGTAGCAGTCGACGTCGGCCATCAAGGAGGAGTCGTACATGAGGCCCATGTCGCGGGCGATGGCCAGCGTCGCCGGACTGAAATCCCAGGATGGCGTGCGGATGCCGACCGGCCGCGAGCCGGACGTCCGCTCCAGCGCGTCGGCGCTGCGCCGCATGAGGTCGCGCTCGGCCGCCTCCGGCAGGACCGAGTTGCGCTCGTGGATCCAGCCGTGCAGCGCCACCTCGTGGCCTTCGGCGGCTATGCGGCGCTGCTCGTCGGGATAGAGCAGGGCGGTGACGGCCGGCACGAAGAAGCTGGCGCGGACGTCGTGCCGGTGCAGGATGTCGAGGATGCGCGGCACGCCCTGGCGGTTGCCGTACTGGCCCTGCGACAGCTTGCCGATCGACTCGCCGCCTTCGCGCAATTCGTTGGTTTCGTGGTCCGAATCGAACGACAGCGCGACGGCGCAGCGGGCGCCCCCGGGCCAGCGCGCCGGGCGCAGCGCGCGGCCGGCGCGCACGTGGTCGACGATGCCGCGCCAGTGCGCCTCCGGCCACTGCCAGGGCTGCAGCGGTTCGGTCATTTCTTCGCTCCGGTGTTGATGCGGCGGGCGATCTCCTGGGCCGAGCGCTGCTCGTCGGCCACGAAGCGGGCGAACTCGTCCGGCTTCATCGCGACGCCTTCCAGGCCCAGCGTGTCGAACTGCTGCCTGACGTCAGACTCGTTCACCGCCTTGGCGACGGCCGCTTGGATCTTCTGCACGACCTCCGGTGGCGCGCCGGCCGGCAGCCACAGGCCGAACCAGTTGACCTTGTCGAAGCCCTTCAGGCCCTGTTCGTCCATCGTCGGCACGTCCGGCATGCCTTTCCAGCGCTTGCGGCCGGTGAGCGCCAGCGCGCGCAGCCGACCGCTCTGCACGTGCTGCAGCGCGATGTTGGTGCCGACGAAGAAGATGTCGATGCGCCCGGCGATGAGGTCGGTGGTCGCTTCCACGATGCCCTTGTAGGGCACCGAGAGGATGTCGGTGCCGGTCATGCTCTTCATGACCTCCGCCGGGATGTGGCTGGCCGTGCCGTTGCCGGCGTTGGCGTAGGTGAGCTTGCCCGGGTTCTTCCTGGCGTAGGCGACCAGCTCCGGCACGTTCTTCGCCGGCACGCCCGGATGCACGACCAGCGCCTGGCCGAAGTTCTGGGCCGCCAGCGTGACGTGGGTGAAATCCTTGACCGGGTCGTAGCTGACGTTCTCGTTGAACGGCGGGATGTTCACGTGCGACGCGGTGGTGAAGAGCCAGGTGTAGCCGTCGGCCGGCAACTTGGCCACGTGCGCGGTGCCGACCATGCCGCCGGCGCCGGCGCGGTTCTCCACCACGATCGGCTGTCCGAGCGTCGCCGTCATCGACGGCAGGATGGCACGCAGGATCAGGTCCGGCGGCCCGCCGGCCGGCGAAGGCACGACGACCTTGATCGGCTTGTTCGGGAAGTCCCTGGCGGCGGGCGCCTGCGCATGGGCCAGCCCCAGGGCGAGCGTGCAGGCGGCGAGCGTGAACAGGCGGCGGCTGGTGGTGTGATGCATCCGGGATCTCCTCGGGTCAATGGAATTCAGGCCAGGCGGACCGGCGCGTCGCTCCTGATGGAACCCATGATCGCCTCCAGCAGCGCGACGTTGTGGACGGCGTCGCCGCCGGGCAGCACGATGGGTTGCCGCCGCTCGGCATGCCGCGCGAAGTGTTCGAGTTCGGCGCGCTCGGTACTCGTCTTGTCGAAGGTGTGGACCACCGGACGCTGCTTGACGGTCACGTTTTCCGGATCCAGCGTGCAGACCTTCAGGTCCCAGGTATGCAGGTGCTCGACGTCGCCGACCTCGGCCCATGCCTTGCTGCCGAACACCTGCAGGCGCCAGGTTTCCGGCGTGGCGATGACGGTGCCCAGGTAACCCGTGGCGCCGCTGGCGAACCGCAGCAGCATCGACGTCGTGTCGTCCATGCCGAAGTCCTGCGCGAGGCGGAAGCTCTGCGCCGTCACCTGCTCGATGTGGCCGGCCAGGTACAGCATCGCGTCGATCACGTGCACGCCGCGCCCGGTCATGCCGCCGGCCGGCCCCTCGCCGGGATCGTGCCGCCAGTGGCCCTTGGGAAACCGGTACGCGCTCGGACCGCAGAAGTTGCCTTCCAGGTGCAGCACCCGACCGAGCGAGCCGTCGTCGATCATGCGCCGGATGGCCTGCAGCGCCGGCTGGAAGCGCCAGTTGTAGCCGACGCCGAGCGTCACGCCGCGGTCGGCGCAGGCCTGCGCCGCGCGCTGCGCGCTCGCGGCATCGAGGCCCAGCGGCTTCTCGCTGAACACATGTTTCCCGGCGTACGCGGCCGCAACGATCTGCTCGGTGTGCATCGAGTGCGGGGTCGCGAGCACCACGGCGTCGACGCCGGGATCGGCGAGCACCGCGTCGTAATCGGGGAGCATCCGCAGTCCGTGCAACTGCGCGAACTCGCGGGACTTTTCGGGCGTGCGGGTGGCAGCGGCGACGAACTGGATGGCGGGACTCGAGCCCTGCACGCTGCGGACCAGGTTCTGGCCCCAGGTGCCCAGGCCCACGATGGCGGCACGGATCATGGGTAAGGCTTTCCGGGCGCGAGCCCGACTGCGCGAAGCAATATAGCTGACGCACGCGGCGGCCGCAGTCTGGGAAGTCCCCTTGCCAAACGGGCGCCGCCGTTATCAGCACCCATCGCGGCGTGCAAGCGGGATACGCTCGATGCGGGCGCCCGGCATGAGCTTTAGCATTCATCCATGGAACCGCTGCGCCTGCCCGCCGACCTGCTCGCCATGATCGAGCGGGGGGTGTCGGTCATCGTCGGGTCGCGCGACGCGCAGTTGCGGCCGAGCGTGATGCGCGCCGTCGGCAGCCGTGCCGGACCCGGCGACGACGAGATCACCGTCTACCTCTCGCGGCCGCAGTCGCGGCAGGTGCTGCAGGACATCGCGGCCAACGGCCGCATCGCCGTCGTGTTCTCGCAGCCGTCGACCCACCGCAGCATCCAGGTGAAGGCGTCGAGCGCCGCGCTGCGCCAGGCCGACGCGCTGGACCAGCCGCAGCTGGCGCGCTACCTGGCCGCGATGGAGCGCGAAATCGAGCTGGTGGGTTTCGCGCCGGAGCTCACGCGGGCCATGCTCGCGTGCCGGCTCGAGGACGTGGTGGCCGTGAGCTTCCGGCCGGAGCAGGCCTTCGACCAGACGCCGGGACCGCGGGCTGGCGCAGCACTGGCTGGCCCGGCATGACGGGGCCGGCGCTCGGCGAGATCCGCGCCTGCTTCGAAGGCGCCGTCCCGGCCGTGGTGGCCACCTGCGACGCGGCCGGCATGCCCAACGTCGCGTACATCTCGCAGGTGTACTACGTCGACGAGCGCCACGTGGCGCTGTCGTTCCAGTTTTTCAACAAGACGCGCCAGAACATCCTGGCCAACCCGCACGCGACCGCGCTGCTGCTGCACCCGGTGACAGCGCAGTTCTACCGGTTGCGGATCCGCTACCTGCGCACCGAGACCGGCGGACCACTGTTCGAAGGCATGAAGGCGCAGCTCGCCGGCATCGCGTCGCACGCCGGGATGCAAGGCGTGTTCCGGCTGCTCGGCTCCGACGTGTACGAGGTGGAGGAGGTCGAGGCCGTGCCTGGCCATCCGCTGCCGGCGCCGCCGGCTCGCAGCGTCACGCTCGGCGCGGTGCGGCGCATCAGCGAGCGCCTGGCCCGCTGCGCGGCGCTGGACGAGGCGCTGGCCGCCGTGCTGTCCAGCCTCGCCGAGCTGCTCGGCGTGCGACATGCGATGGTGCTGATGCTCGATCCGGCGACGCAGCGCCTCTACACGGTGGCGAGCGCCGGCTACGCCACGTCCGGCGTGGGTTCCGAGATCGCCGTGGGCGAGGGCGTCATCGGCGTGGCCGCGCGCGAGCGCAGCCCGGTGCGCATCGGCTACATGACCAGCGCCTCGCTCTACAGCCATGCGCAGCGCAGCAGCCTGCGGGCGCAGGTGCCGGACGTCGAGTGCCTCACCGAAATACCTTATCCGGGGCTGTCCGAGCCGCACAGCCAGCTGGCCGTGCCGGTCGTGTGGGCCCGCCGGCTGCTGGGCGTGCTGTTCGTTGAGAGCCCCGACGACCTGCGCTTCAGCTACGAGGACGAGGACGCGCTGGTCGCGATCGCAGGCCACCTGGGCGCCGCGATCGAACTGCTGCAGGGCGAGGAACCGGCCGAGACGCCGGCGCCGGTGGCGCAGCCCAACGTTACCCGTGGCGCCCCGCTGGCGGTGCGCCATTTCCCGAGCAACGACAGCGTGTTCGTCAACGACCGCTACCTCATCAAGGGGGTAGCCGGCGCCATCCTGTGCAAGCTGCTGCGGGAGCACGTCGCGCAGGGGCGCACGGAATTCAGCAACCGCGAGCTGCGGCTGGACCCGGCGCTGCGGCTGCCCGACTTCAGCGACAACCTGGAAGCGCGCCTGCTGCTCCTGCAGCGGCGGCTGGCCGAGCACGGGCCGGATCTGCGCATCGAGAAGACCGGCCGCGGCCGGTTCCGGCTGGTGGTGCAGCGGCCGGTGGAGCTGGTCACGGCAGGCTGAGCGCCCGCGCCAGCTTGGTGTCCTCGGCCTGCGTCAGGTGCGGCCGGCTGACCGCGAGGAGGGCCTCGAACGCCGGTGCCGGCGCCTTGGCCCGGATGTCGGCCAGCAGGCCAGCGCGCTCGGCCGGGGCGAGGAACGGCACGAGCCACCGCGCCGTGACCATCATTTCCTCGGGCGGAATCGACGCCACCAGCGCGTCGTGGATCCGCACCAGCTCCTCGTCCGTGTAGTGCGTCCACAGCACCGCGTTGTGGGCAGTCTCCTCGACCTGCATGTGCTGGAAGTTGGCGGCGACGAACTGGGCCAGCTGCCGGTAGAGCGCCTGGGCCAGCGCGTGGCGCTGCGGTCCCTGCGCACCGCCGAGCGCCGCGACCGCGGCGGCCAGCTGGCCGATCTCGTGCACATGTTCCTCGTGGTCGTGCGCGATCGCGGCACTGGCGCCGGGCGCGCGGGCCTCGATCGCCGCGTGGACGAACCCGTTCTCGTGCGCCAGGTGCGAGCTGCAGAAGTCCAGCAATTGCATCACGCGGTCGGCGGTGCGGGCGGTTTCGGGCGCGTCGTCGGCGTCCATGCGGCCGACGGCGACCAGCGTGTCGGCCATGAAGGCGCGGATCGCCTTGTGGATTGCGCCGTACATGTCGAATCGCGGTGGCTGCACGGCGGCGACCTGTCCGAGTTCCCTGGCATCGATCTTCATCGTCTTCCTCTTTCGTTCCGGGTGGGATTGGGGAGCGGGAAGTCTAGGAACGCAGCGGCGTCGCCGTTCTGAAAAATTGCCTCACGGATTCCTAAATAGACCTTAAACCACGCCGGGGGCCGGGGGGCCGGGGGCCGGGGGCCGGGGCGGGCGTCGCCGTCGTGCGCTGCCCCTGCGGCAAATTCACGGGTTGCCGTGTTCGCTGCCGCTTGCCGCCGTAGGACGAGGCCGAAAGTGGGCGTAGGACGTTGGCTCGTCGAGCCGAAGGAGCTACCGTCGCGCCGATGGCAGAGGTATCTTTGCAATCTGCAAACGATGTATCCCCGGAGTGTGAAATGCAGCCAGCAAGCGGAAAGATGAGCGAGTGGAGCCGTATCTACAGCCAGCTCGGCGCTGCGCAGCAGCGGCTCGCGATCGCCGGCCGCTGCGGCGCCTCCGACGAGAAGGCGCGCGCGGTCCTGCAATCGCAGGTCACCAGGCTGCAGCGCCAGTCCGAGGTCGCCCTGCGCGCGCTCCACGCGGCCGTGGCCGCGAGCCAGCAGCAGGCTCGCTGAGCCCGGCCGGCGCTATTCCGCCGTCTTCTCCACCGCGACCGGGTGCGTGGCACGCGAGCCGGCGCCGAGGAAACGGTTGCTGAGATACACGGTGGCCAGCAGCGTCAGGCCGATCGCGTCCGTGATGTAGCCCGGCTTGATGAGCAGCAGGGCGGCCACCAGCAGCAGCACACGTTCCCACACCTTCGCGTCGCGTCCCGCCAGGAAGCCCTGCAGCGCGGCGGCAAAGCACATCACGCCGATGCTCGCCGACAGGAACGCCATCAGGGAGATGCGCCAGTCGCCGATCAGCAGCAGGGACGGTTCGTAGACGAACATGAACGGCACGATGTAGGTCGGCGCGGCGATCCGGACGGCCTCCCAGCCGGACTGCCACATGTCGGCCTTGGCCAGCCCGGCCGCGGCGAACACGGCCAGCGCGACGGGCGGCGTGATGGCCGACAGCACGGCGAAGTAGAACGCGAACATGTGCGCGGCAGGGGTCACGGCGCCCAGCTTGATCAGGGCCGGCACCAGCAGCGACACCATCACGATGTAAGCCGGCGTGGTCGGCATGCCCATGCCGAGGATGATGCCGGCCATCGCCGTGAGCACCAGCGCGAGCACCAGCGAGCTCTTGGACAGGCCGATCACCAGTTCGGTGAAGGTGATGCCCAGCCCGGTGATGGTGACGACGCCGATGACGATGCCGGCGCACGCGCAGGCCATGGCGACGGCCAGCGTGTTGCGCGCGCCGTCCACCAGGGCATCGAGAACGCTGCGCCAGGTGATGCCGGCCCGCGTCGTCGCCCGCATCAGCGCGATCGGCAGACAGGCCAGCGCGGCCACCAGCGCGGCGAGCGGCGCCGAGTAGCCCAGGATCAGGCCCACCAGCACCAGCAGAATGGGGATGAACAGGTGGCCGCGGTCCCGCATCACGGTCCAGAACCGCGGCAGCTGCGATCGCGGCACCCCGGCGAGCTTGTAGCGCTTGGCCTCGAAGTGGACGGCGAAGAAGACGCCGATGTAGTACAGCACCGCGGGCACCAGCGCCCACAGCGCGACCTGCGCATACGGCACCACCAGGAACTCGGCCATCACGAAGGCGGCCGCGCCCATCACCGGCGGCATGATCTGGCCGCCCGTGGAGGCGACCGATTCCACGGCCGCCGCGAACGGCGCGCGAAAGCCTGTGCGTTTCATCAGCGGGATCGTGATCGGGCCGTCGACCATCACGTTGGCCACCGCGCTGCCCGACACCGTGCCGAACAGGCTGGACGAAACGATCGCCACCTTGCCCGGGCCGCCGGCGGTGTGGCCGGTGATCGACATCGCGAAGTCCATGAACAGCTGCCCGGTGCCGCTCTTTTCCATGAAGGCGCCGAACAGCACGAACAGCATCACGTAGCTGGCCGAAACGCCCAGCGTGGAACCGAAGATGCCTTCCGTGGAGAGATACAGCTGTTCGAGCAGCACCTGTCCCTTCACCTGCGTGAAGACGACGGCGTAAGCGAGGAACAGGATGGCGGTGACCGGCAGGGCCCAGCCGATCACCCGGCGCGTGGCATCGAGCACCACCACCACGCACAGCACCGCGAACATCTTGTCCCATACGGTGAGGTCGTCGATGTAGATGATGCGGTTGATGATGTACTGGTAGTTGAAGAAGAGGTAGAGGATGAAGCTCCACCCCGCCGCCAGCAGCGCGAAGTCGACGGCCCGCCATGCGGCCGAGGACCCGCGTCGGAACGGGTACAGCAGGTACACCAGGGTGACCGCGAACAGCAGGTGCGTGCCGCGGAAGATGAACGCCTCCGGCGGGCCGAACGCCGCCACGTACATGTGGAACAGCGACATGGCCACGGCCACGAGCGTGACCACCACGGCGAGCGCCCTCGAGGGGGGCAGCGTCGCCGGGAGTTCGTCGGAAACGACCTGGCCGGCCGGAATGCTGTCGGGGGTGTGCGCCACCTCAGATCGCGCCGGCTTCCTTGTAGAACTTCGCCGCGCCCTTGTGGAGCGGGATGCCGATGTCCGCCGCCATCGCCTTGGGCGTGAGGCCGCCGATCGGCTTGACCACTGCGGCCATCGCGTCGACGTTCTCCGCCATCGCCTTGGTCATCTTGTAGACGGCATCCTCGGGCAGGTCGCACGCGGCCACGATGTGGGTCGAATACCCGATGACTGGCACGTCCTTGTCCTGCTTGGGATAGGTCCCGGCCTTGATGGTGAGCTTCTGGTAGCCCGGGTTTTCCTTGCGCAGGGCGTCCATCGTCTTGTCGTCCACCGGCACCAGCTTCATGTCCCGCGCGCTCGCCAGGTCCATCACGGCCGAAGCGGGGGCGGTGGTGCCGAGCGTCATCACCTGCGCATGGCCGTCCTTCATGAGGGCCACCGCGTCGGTGTAGGAGGCCTGGAAGTTCGCCTTGGCCAGCGACTGGTAGGACAGCCCGTTGAGCTTGAGGATCTCGGCGGTGAGCGCCTCGGCGGTGTTGCCCTTGGGCTGCGTCACGAGGGTCTTGCCCTTGAGGTCGGCGTACGAGTTGACCTTGGCGTCGGCGAGCGCCGCCACCTGGAAGTACTGCGGATAGAGGTTGGCCACCTGGCAGACCTTCGTCACCTTCTTCGGGTACGGCGCCCGCCCGGCGAGTCCGTCCACCGTGGTCGAGGAGTTGGCGAAGCCGATCTGGGCCTTGCCCTCGTCGACGCCGCGCACGTTGGCGATGCCCGCGCCCGGCGTCTGCTGGATCTGCAGCCCGGGAACGGCCTTCTCCCACATGTGCTTGAGCGCCCCGCCCAGCGGAACCCACGAGCCGCCTTGCGGTCCCGTCATGAGCGTGACCTGCTGCGCGGCTGCCGGCAGCGCGAGGGCGAGGCCCGCGGCGGCGGCGAGGACGATCTTCGTGGACTTCACTGGCTTCATGGGTGCTCCTGCGTATGTTCTGGGACCGGAATCAGTGGCACGCCGGAAGGCGCGCGGCTGCTCTTGTCGCGCGCGGCAGTGAGCCGCGGCACGGAGGCCCAAGGGTAGAGACTTGCCAGGGCGAACGTCAACCGACCGGCCGCCCGAAAGCGCTGGTGCTTTCCCTAGGTGAGGTGGCGTGTCACATCGCGAACTGAAGCGATCGCCACCGGGTGCGGCGCTGCTACGCCGGGCTGGCGTCGCGGTTTTCCTGCATCCTGCGTGCAACCGCGCGCGCGCGTTCGGCCGCCGCGGTCCACTCGGCGCAGGCCTTGAGCTGCTCGTTGACGTCCGGCTGCGGCAGGTCGAGCCGCTTCCACTTCAGCCTTTCCTCGGCCAGCGCGGCTTCATACGGCGACTCGGCGGATTGATGCTTGCTGCTCATTGCGCAACTCCAGAGGCCATGCGTGTATTGATGATAGGTCGCTGCGCGCGCCGTGCAACCCGGCACCGCTCAGCGGGCGATCAACGACGCGAGCGCCGCGGCGGCCACGCCCACGCAGGCCACCGCGCCGAACGCCGCCGCGACCCGGCGGCCGACGCCGCGGCCGGCGATGGTCCAGGCCATGCCGCCCTTGACCACCATGTTGGCCAGCGCCGCCAGCAGGATCGCCGTGGCCGTGGCGGCGGCGCCCAGTTCTTCCTGCGCGTGCATCTGCACGGCGGAGATGACGATCGCGTCGACGTCGGCCAGCCCCGACAGGAACGCCACCGCGAAGATGCCGGCGTCGCCCAGGCCTTCCTTGCCGGCGCGAACCAGCACGGCGATCACGCCCAGCGCCACGCCGAAGCCCACGGCCGTGCCCAGGTCGAAGAGCCTGGCCTGAGCCGGCACCGTCGCGTCGTCGCCGCGGTCCCGGCGGCGCCACAGCAGGGCAGCGGCGCCGAAGGTGGTGATCCCCAGGACCACGAGATAGCCGCCCAGCCGCGGCGCCAGCGCCGGCTCCAGCGCGCTGATCACCACCGCCATGCGCAGGAACATCACGCCGGAGGCCGCCACGATCGCGGCCGAGGCGGGCAGCCCGAGGCGCGGCTCGGTGCGCGCGACGCGTGACAGCGAGAGCGAGGCGGCGGTGGAGGAGGCCAGGCCGCCGAGCAGGCCCACCCACAGGAGGCCCTGCTGCTCGCCGCGCAGTCGCGACGCGACGCGGCCCAGCAGCGACAGCGCCGCCACCAGGATGACGGCGAGCCACAGCTTGAACGGATTGATGGCGTTGTAGGGACCGTATCCCTCGTCGGGCAGCAGCGGCAGGATCACCGCCGAGAGCACTCCCAGCTGCAGGACCGCGTTGAGCTCTTCGGGCTGCATGAGCCGCAGCCAGCCGTGCAGTTCCTCCTTCAGGTCCAGCAGCAGGGCCACCACCACGGCAGCGGCGAGTGCCACGACGGCGTGGCCCCGCGCGGCGAGCGCGCCCAGCGCGAAGGTCGCCAGTGCCGCGATCGCCGTGGTGATGCTCAGGCTGCCGGCGGCGCTCGCCGAGGGCTGCCAGGAGACGGCGAAGAGCAGGGCCACGCCGGCCAGTCCGACCCCGGCCCACAGGTCGGGCAAGCCGGGCACGGCGAGCGCGCCGCCCAGCAGCCCGATCAGCGCGAAGGTCCGCAGGCCGGCGACGCGCCCGCCTTCGGGCAGCTCCCGGTTGCGCCAGCCGCGTTCCAGGCCGACGACGAGGCCCACGGCCAGGGCGGCCGCCAGGGCCGGCACGGTCGCATTGAGTTCGCTCTCGGGCACGGTCGGAAGTGGTCTGTTGCTGGACTGTCGAACGGCCATTGTCCCACCGCGCCCGGCGGCGTACCCTGAGGGGATCCCACGGAGGCACGCATGGAAGCCCATCCCGCTGAACTGAATCCCGCCTGGCAGAAAAGCCTCGAAACCGCGGCCGCGCTGGCACGCGAGCAGCTCGATTGCGCGCTCGAGATCGTGCGCGAAGTCAACCCGCAGCGGCAGGACGCCGCGCTGGTGGCCGCGGTGGTGCACGCCATCGCGATCAACCAGGCCACCTTGCGCGCGCCCTAGCGGCCGCCTTCAGCCGACCCGCGCGGGGTCGAAGTCGACGGTCCTGCCCTTGAGGAACGAAGGCAGCGCGGTGCTCGCGCACGCATACACCAGCAGCGCGCCGTACAGCACGTCCGGGATGCCGTAGCGCTCGCGCAGGATGCCGGCGAGCACCAGCGTGAAGATCAGCGTCGGTGCCAGCGCCACCGACACGCGCAGGCTGCTGCGCGCCTTTTCGTGGAACACGATGCGGCGCTGCAGCCAGTTGACGCCGATGCGGGCCGGCAGCACCACGGCCGAGATCGCGAGCCCGAGCGCCAGCGCCTGCCACTGGAAGGCCTGCGGCGGAATCACGCTGCCGCTGTGGAAGAAGTAGAACGGGACGAAGAAGGACGCGAACAGCCGCACGGCCCGCAGGTTGTCGTCGGACGCGAGCAGCGGCATGCGTTCGCGCAGGAGCCTGGCCACGAAGCCGGTGAGGAAGGCCCCCACCAGGTAGTACACGCCCAGCTGCTTGGTGATGAACGCGGCGACCAGCCCCACCAGCACCAGCAGCGAGAACTCGGAACCGGGCGCATGCGGCAGGACGTGGCGTCCCAGCACCATGAACAGCAGCGGCAGCAGGGCGACCATGGCGACCAGCGCGGCGCCCGAGATCGCGAGCGTCGCGGCCGAGCCGGACTGCACGACGACGAACAGCACCAGCAGCGCCAGGATCTCCCCGCCCACGGCCTTCGCGGCGACCCAGAAGCGCTCCTCCTCGTCCAGTCCCTGCTGGCCGAGGGTGTCGAGGATGAAGCCGGTCGACGGCGTCAACAGCGCCAGCGCCAGCAGGCAGGCTGCCTGCCACGCCATGCCGGCAAAGTGCACCCCGGCCCACGCACCGCTTGCCAGCGCGGCCGCCCGCAGCACCAGGTGCGCCGCCAACGGCCAGCGGCCGCGGTGGAAGGCCGCCAGCTCGATCTCGAGGCCGGCGAACAGGAACAGCGACGAGATGCCGAGCGTCGAGAGCAGCGCCAGCGTCGGATCGCCGCCCAGCCCCTGCACGACCAGCCCCGCGGCTATGCCGAAGCCGAATGCCGTGAGCGGCGCCGGGATGCGCAAGCGCTGCAGGATCTTCGGTACGACCAGCAGGGCCGCCACGAGGCCGAGGTAGGCGAACTCGGTCGCGTGCGTGGCGAGGGAAGGCAGGTTCATCGAACAAGGAGGTGCAAGGGAAAGGCCCCGGCGCTCGCCGGGGGCGATGTGCCGGCATGCGGTCAGCCGGGCTGGCCCAGGTGTACGAGCATGCGATCGAGCAGCAGCCCCACTTCGGCGGTGCTGTCGAGGAAGTAGCCGGCCCGGGAGTCGGGGGCCCTGCCGACGCGGATCGTCAGCCAGTCGCGCGGAGCCGATGCGAACACCGGCTCGTCGTTGACGTCGTCACCCACGAAGATCGCGCAGGAGACGTTGCAGTGCGCCACCAGCCGGTGCACGGCCAGCGCCTTGTCGGGCGCATCCGCCGGCACCACGTTTTCCACCATCTTTCCCGAGAAGGTGCGGCAGCGCGGCTGCGCCGGGCGCAGCACTTCGCGGATCAGCGCCAGCGCTTCGTCGGGCCGCCGCGACAGCCGGTAGTGCAGCGCCAGCGAAAGCCCCTTGTCCTCCACCATGATGCCGGCGCGTGTAAGTTCCACTTCGCGCCGCTCCAGCTCGCCGCGGACCTCCTGCAGCGCGCCGGCGGCCTGCGCGACATCGGCCTCGTCCATCTCGGCGCCGTGGTTGCCGACGACGAAGTGCGGCTGGAAGCCCAGCCGCGGCCGGACGTCGTCCACCCGCCGGCCGGTGACGATCGCCACCGGCAGCCGGCTCGCCAGCCGCTGCAACTTGCCCGAGACGGCCTGCGAGATCCGCGCCTGGTCGGGCGTGGCGACGATCGGCGTCAACGTGCCGTCGAAGTCGAACGCCAGCAGCGGGGAGCGCCGCAGCACGGCGGCGAGTGCGTCCTCGCCGGACGGTTGCAGGAGATGCGGCATTCGCGCGTGCGCTGCCGGCTTTGGAAGCATGAAGTTCTCCTCTCTGGGGGCCGCCGCCGGGGCGCCGGACGCGGCCGGGATCCGCCTGCCTGACCGGTGCGAGCCGTCATGGACGGCGGCGCTGGGTCAGCCGTCGCTGCGCACGACGACGACGAAGCTGGGACTGCCGGAATGATGCCATTCGAGGCGCTGGACCACCCGCACCGGGACCGGACGCAGCGTGGCCGCGTCGACCAGGAACGGCCGCACGATCACGTCGCCTTCGGCCGGCACCTGCTGCTCGCAGGCGGGCAGGTCCAGCTTCAGCAGGCGGCCGCCGTCGGCCGGGTGCAGCACCCACTTGACCTGCGGTCCAGGTTCTTCGGTTGTCACGGATGGCTCCAGCAGGGCAGGGTCGGGCCGGGGACCGGTCAAAAAAGAAGCCTCCTGGAAGGGAGGCTTGAATCTGCTCCTTGGTTCTATGAAGTCTTCGCTCGCGGCTGCTCGAAGCCGCACCGCCATTGTACGTATTTGTACAAATGAAGCAAAAACGTCGCGTCGCGGCTCGCACCCTTGCGGGTTTGCGCGGGGCCGCCATGCCCGCGATGCCATTACATTGGAACGCAGACCACGAAGGGATGATGCAAACCATGGGCGGCAGGAGGATCGTGCTGATGGGGGCGGCGGCGGCGGTGGCTGTCCTGGCGTTCCTGTGGCAGACCGGCTGGCTGGGCCGCCCCGGCACGCAGGCGCCTGAACCGGTGGTGGCCGCGCCTGCGCAGCCGCCCGCCTCCCAGCCGGCGCTTCCCCCGCTGGAGCCGGAGGCCCCGGCGGCGCCGCTCGCGGCCGCGGACGTCGCGGGCGCGCTCACGGAACTGCTTGGCCGCACGGCACTGGTCGTTACCGACGACTTCCCGCGGCGGTTCGTCGCCACTGTTGACAATCTCGGTCGCGCGCATGCGCCGCCGCTCATGTGGCCGGTCACGCCCACGGCCGGGAAGTTCACCGTGCAGGAGGAGGGCGGATCTGCGGTGATCGCCGCGGACAACGGCGCGCGCTACACGCCGTTCGTGCTGCTGGCCGAAGGCGTCGATGCCGCGGCGGCCGTGCAGCTCTACGCGCGCATGTACCCGCTGCTGCAGGCCGCCTACCTCGAACTCGGCTTTCCCGGCAAGTCCTTCCATCGCCGGATGGTCGAGGTGATCGACCTGCTGCTGGCGACGCCGCGGCCGCCCGACCCGCTGCCGGTGCAGCTGGTGGAGGTCAAGGGCACGGTGGCGTCGCAGCAGCCTTGGGTGCGCTACGAGTATGCCGACCCGGCGCTCGAGTCGTTGTCCGCGGGGCAGAAGATCCTGCTGCGCGTCGGCCCCGAAAACCAGCGCCGGCTCAAGGCGAAGCTCGCGGAACTGCGCGCGGAGCTGCTTCGCGGCGCACCCCGGCGCTGATGGCCGGGCCGATTGTTGCCGGCCATTCCCCTTTCGGGTAGTGCGGCGCATCCCCCCTGCCGGGGATGGACGCGACAGGCGCTGGTGCGCCTAATCGCAACTGCTCCGGGCGGGTCGCCGACTCGCGGGGCGGCGGCGCGCGGCGCCGCGAACGAAGGACGAGCCGATGCCGGAGCCAGCGCGACCCCTTTGCAACGCGGTGCGCCACGCGTGGACGACGCGCGGAGCGGGCCGCTGATGCGCACGGCTGCCGCCGGTGCGCTCGCGTGCGGCCTCGCGCTCGCCAGCGCCTCGGCCCATGCCGGGGGAGCGCAGGCCGCCACCGCGTGGTGGCTGTGGCCGCTGGGCCTGTTCGTCACCTGCTTCCTGATCGGCATCGTGGCGGTCCCCGCCGGCATCGGCGGCGGCACGCTGTTCGTGCCGATCGTGGGCAGCTTCTTCCCGTTCCACCTCGACTTCGTGCGCGGCGCCGGCCTGCTGGTGGCGCTCGCGAGCGCGCTGGCCGCCGGACCCAGCCTCCTGCGCAGCGGGCTGGGCAGCCTGCGCCTGACGCTGCCGCTGGCCCTGCTCGCCTCCATGAGCTCGATCGCCGGCGCGATGCTGGGGCTGGCGCTGCCGGCGGACGTCATCCAGGTCCTGCTCGGCGGACTGGTGCTCGGGATCGTGGCGCTGATGATCGCGTCGCCGAAGGCGCAGCAGCCGCTCGCGGCGCGAGCCGATCCGCTGGCGTCCGCGCTCGGGCTGCACGGCGTCTTCGTCGATGGCGCTTCCGGGCGGGCCGTGCGCTGGCAGGTGCATCGCACCTTTGCCGGCATGCTGAGCTTCACCGTGATCGGCGTGATGGCCGGCATGTTCGGCATCGGGGCCGGCTGGGCCAACGTGCCGGTGCTCACGCTGCTGATGGGAGCGCCGGTGAAGCTGGCGGCGGGAACGTCGAGCGTGGTGCTGTCGCTGGTCGACTCCTCCGCGGCCTGGGTCTACCTGCACAAGGGTGCCGTGCTGCCGATGATCGCCGTGCCTTCGGTGGCGGGCATGATGCTCGGTGCGCGCATCGGCGTGCGCCTGCTCGATCGCCTGGACGGCGTCATGATCCGCCGGCTGGTGATCGGCGTGCTGCTGTTCGCCGGCGCGCGCGCCTTGTTGAAGGGATTGCACCTGTGGACATGACCACGTCGCGCCCCGTCGCCGACGCGGTCGCAGCGGCCGCGCAGTCGCCGCAGCAGCTGCGTTACGCGCTGCTGCTGCAGTGGGGCACGCGCATCGGCCTGGCCGTGCTGGTCGCGAGCTTCCTGGGCTACGCCACCGGGTGGTTGCCCGCGCACCTGCCGCCCGAGCGGCTGGCCCAGCTCTGGTCGCAGCCGGTGCAGGCGTACCTGGCCGCGTCCGGCTCGCCCACCGGCTGGGCCTGGTACCGCCTCGCGCACCACGGTGACGTGATGGGGCTGGCGGGGATCGCGATCCTCGCGGGCTGCTCGGTGCTGTCGCTGCTCGCGCTGGTGCCGCTCTACGCGGCCGCGCGCGACCGCTGGTTCGTCGCCTTGTGCCTGCTGCAGGCGCTGGTGGTGCTGGCGGCCGCGTCGGGCCTCTACCTGTGACCGCACGGCCCCACTACCCGCATGGGCTATGCACTACACCCCATCCCGGTGATAGACGCTGCGCGCCGCATCTTCGCTAATACGCGTTCCGGGGCCGGCATCGGATCGGCCCCCGCCACATTCCACCGGGAGACATGCATGCAGTTCGACAAGGAGTTCGACGCCTCGGGCCTCGCCTGCCCGATGCCGATCGTCAAGACCAAGAAATCGCTGGGCGGCATGGCCTCCGGCCAGGTGCTGCGCGTGGTCGCGACCGACCCCGGGTCGGTGTGCGACATGGCCGCCTTCGCCGAGGAGACCGGCAACACGCTGCTGGAATCCACCACCGAGCACAGCAAGTACGTGTTCTTCCTGCGCAAGGCCTGAAGACGCGGCGCACCCTTCAGGAGGAGGCACCCATGGCAACCAAGAAGATGGCCATCATCGCGACCAAGGGCGCGCTGGACATGGCCTATCCGCCGCTGATCCTGGCGTCGACGGCGGCGACGCTGGGCTGGGACGTGAAGGTGTTCTTCACCTTCTACGGCCTGCAGCTGCTGCGCAAGAACCTCGACGACATAGCGATCAGCCCGCTGGCCAATCCCGCGATGCCGATGCCGATGCCGATGCCCGTCATGGTGTCGATGCTGCCCGGCATGGAGGCGATGGCCACCTCGATGATGAAAAGCAAGATGAGGAAGAAGGGCGTGGCGTCGCTGCAGGAGCTGCGCGCCACCTGCCAGGAAGCCGACGTGGGCTTCATCGCCTGCCAGATGACGGTGGACCTGTTCGAGTTCTCGAGGGACGAGTTCATCGACGGCATCGAGTACGGCGGCGCGGCGACCTTCCTGAAGTTCGCCGGCGACACCGACGTCTGTCTCTTCATCTGATTCGTCGCAGGCGGGCCGCGCCCGCCGTCACCGGGGACTTCGCATGGGCAGCACCGCCAACCTGGGCCTGATCGTGGTCGCCGCGGGCTTCGCGCTCGCCTTCGTGTTCGGCCTCGCGGCCGCGCGCACGAACTTCTGCACCATGGGCGCGCTGTCCGACATCGTCAACATGGGCTCGTGGACGCGGATGCGCACGTGGCTGCTGGCCGTGGCCGTGGCGCTGCTCGCGACGGCGCTGCTCTCGTTGACGGGCCAGATCGACCTGGCGAAGTCGGTGCCGCAGCGGCCCGTGCTGCCGTGGCTGTCGCTGCTGGCCGGCGGCCTGCTGTTCGGCGTCGGCATGACGATCGCGGGCGGCTGCGCCAACCGCAACCTGGTGCGCGCGGGCGCCGGCAGCATCCGCTCGCTGGTGGTCCTGACCTTCATGGCGATCGCCTCGTACATGGCGCTGAAGGGCCTGTTCGGACAATGGCGCGCGAACTGGCTCGACCCGGCGCGCATCGACCTGGCGGCGTTCGGCTGGAAGGACTCCAGCCTGGCGGCCGCGCTGGCGAAAGCCACCGGCATGGAGGCTCGCACCGCGCTGGCCCTCACCGCGGCGGCGGTCTGCGCCGCGCTGCTGGCCTTCGTCTTCAAGGACAGGCGCTACCGCGGCAACGGACGGCAGATCGCCGGCGGCGTGGTGCTGGGCGCCGTCGTCGCCGCGGGCTGGTACGTCACGGGGCATCTCGGCTATGGCGAGAATCCCGACACGCTGGAGACCGTGTACCACGCCACCAACACGCGCACGCTGGAGTCGTTCAGCTACGTCGCGCCACTGGCGTACTCGCTGGAACTGCTGATGCTGTGGACCGACAAGTCGCTGCACGTGACCTTCGGCATCGCGCTGGTGCTCGGCACCATTGCGGGGTCGGCCGCCCATGCGGTCGCGACCCGCACCTTCCGCTGGGAGGGCTTCGCCTCCACCGCCGACCTGCGCAACCAGCTCGCCGGCGCAATCCTGATGGGGGCCGGCGGCGTGACGGCGCTCGGCTGCACCATCGGGCAAGGGCTCTCCGGCCTGTCGACCCTGTCGATCGGTTCGATGATCGCCGTGGCCGGCATCGTGGCCGGCTCGGTGGCGACGCTGAAGGTGCTGGTGTGGCAGGCGGAGCGGGAAGAAGAGGCGGGCGCCGCCGGTGACATGCCCTCGGGGGCGCTGGAGACTTGACGCGGGTGCGCGGTGCGCGTTCCTGCCATATCGTGCGTGTCGCCCCGGTTCTGCATTCCAGAATCCGGCGCCCGTCTTTCCGGCACAATGGTGCCTCAGGTGTAACCCTGAGTCGTCCCCGTCCGGAAGTTCCGACATGCAGAACCTCGCCCCGCTCTCCGTTCGACCCGCCCAGCCAGAGGGCGTCAAGCCGGCCAGGCGTCCGATCAACGCCAAGGCCGACCGCCACTTCGTGACGGCGCTGGCGCGGGGACTGGAAGTGCTCAGTGCGTTCCGCTCGCGCGACCGCATGCTGGGCAACCAGGAGCTGGCGCGCCGCTGCGGGCTGCCCAAGTCGACGATCTCGCGCCTGACCTACACGCTGACCAAGCAAGGCTACCTGGAGCATGCCGACGACGGCCACGGCAACGGCGGCTACCGGCTGGGCAGCGCGGTGCTGGCGCTCGGCAGCACGATGCTGGCGCGCATGGACGTGCGCCAGCTCGCGCGGCCGCTGATGCAGGAACTGGCCGACCGCTCGCAGGCGATGGTGTCGCTGGGCATGCGCGACCGCCTGAGCATGATCTACGTGGAGAACTGCCGCAGCGAGTCGGCGCTGACGCTGAGCCTCGACGTCGGCTCACGGATTCCGGTGGCGACGACGGCGATGGGCCGGGCGTATCTCGCGCGCTGCAGCGAGGCGCAGCGCACCGCGTTGCTGGACCGCATCCGCGACCGCGATCCCAAGGGCTGGCCGCAGGTGCGCACCGGCATCGAGCGCGCGCTGGCCGAGTACAGGGAACTGGGCGTGTGCACCTCGTTCGGCGAATGGCAGAAGGACGTCAACGCGATCGCCATCGCCTTCCATGCGCCTGGCGGACGTTCCGTGATGGCCATCAACTGCGGCGGCCCGGGCTTCAACCTGTCGCCCGACTACCTGCTGCGCGAGGTGCGGCCGCAGATGGTCGCGCTGGCGCACCGGCTGGAAGAACCCGGCGGCGCCTTCTAGCGTGTCCCGCGCCTATCGCGGCTGTGCCGGCGCGCCGTACGGATCGAGCGTGCCGCTGCCGTCCTTGGAACCGCGGCGGCCCATCACCTGCCAGGCGGTGCGCTGGCCGGCCAGCCGGGCGAGGAATTCGAGTTCCTCGTCGCTGTGGTTGATGGCGCGGGCGGGCGTGAGCGAGCGGCCGTCGCGCGGCTGCGGCTCGCCCCAGAACGACTGGTGGTACTGCGACACCGACACGGCGCGGTCGGCGCCGGCCGCCATGTCGATCGTGCCGTAGCAGTTGCAGAAGTAGGTGCGATTGTCCTGCGCCGCGAACACCTCGGTGTACGCGCCGGTGCCGCGAATGCCGGCCGTGAGCGTCGGCGTGACGATGCGGCGCTGCTGGCCCCGGCCCCAGACGCTGGCGACCGCGCCGGTGACCAGCCGCAGCACGCTGACGGCGAACAGCGTCGGGCCGCGTGCGACGGTGAGCTGGGAGTTCTGCCGCACCAGGAACGACGAGTCGCCGACGGCGAAGACCAGGTGCGATCCGGGACCGGTCTGCACCGAGTCGCCGGTCTGGATCGTCTGGCCCGGATGCAGCCGCCGGCCGTTGAGCAGCGCATCGCCCTGCAGCTCGACGATGTTGCTGCGGGCCTGCGCCTGCGCCGCGCCGAAGCCGCCCAGCCCGGTCCACGCGGCAGCGGCCGCCAGGAAGCCGCGGCGGCGGAACCACTGCAGCTCGGACTCGCGGCGGCCTTGCAGGACATGGTTCATGGTGCTTCCTGGTGCTGGTCTTCGCCGGGTTCGCCGGTCGCGACGAAGCTGTCGCGGAACGTGAAGTAGATCGACGTCGAGAACATCGCGGCGAGCAGCAGCGCCAGCGGCATCATGACGGCGCGTGCCATGCCCGCGCCGCCCAGCATGCCGCCGATCAACGCGAACAGCATGCCGGTCGCGATGAACAGGCCCAGCCAGCCCAGCCCGTAGACGAAATACGCGCCGAAGTTCCGCAGGCAGGCCACCAGGCTGAAGAACAGGCTCTTGGCCGGCGTGACGCCATGCCAGTGCACCAGCGCTGGCGCATGCCAGAACATGAGGAAGAGAGGGATGTGCAGCGCCAGCGCCAGGATCGCCGCGCCGTCGATCTGCATCCCCGGGTCCGGTTCGCCGAAGAGCAGCGCCGCCAGCCGTGTCACGAGCCAGGAGGCGATGGTGTAGACCAGGCCCAGCACCAGCATCGCGCGCACGCGCTGGCGGCCGGCGCGGAACGCGCTGAGCAGCACCGACGGCATCGGGAACCGGCCCTTGGTCGCCTCCTCGGTCGCCGCCATCAGGCCGAGCGTGGCAGCCGGCACCAGCAGCCCGCCGATGAAGACGCCGATGACGGGAACCTGCGCAATGACGATCACCACCGTCATGTACATGAAGAACAGGCCGGCCAGTGCGAGCGGTTGCCGCAGGAAGGTGCGCACCCCCAGCTTGATCCACTGCAGGCCGGTGCGGGCGGGGACGATGTTGAGCTTCATGCCCTCAGGCGAGCGGCGGGTGCGCGACGCGCTGGCGCAGCACCCGTTCGAAGTGGGACGGGTCGTGCGGCTGCAGCAGCGCCGCCTCGCGCGGCAGGTGGAAGTCCCACAGTCGCGAGATCCAGAAGCGCAGCGCCCCGGCGCGCAGCATGGCCGGCAGCAGGCGGCGCTCGGCAGCCGCCAGGGGCCGCACGCCGCCATAAGCGTCCAGGAAGGCCGCGGCCCGTGCCTGGTCGTGGGCGCCGGCGGACAGGTCGACGCACCAGTCGTTGAGGCACACGGCGATGTCGAACAGCCAGGTGTCGACGCCCGCGAAATAGAAATCGAAGAAGCCGGTCAGGCGCCCGTCCTCGAACATCACGTTGTCGCGGAACAGGTCGGCGTGGACAGGCCCGCGCGGCAGGGCGGCGTAGAGCGATCCCTCGGCCACATGGTTCTGGAACGCGAGTTCGCTGCGCAGGAGGGCCGCCTGCTCCGGCGTCGTGTGCGGCAGCACCACCGGCACCGTCTCGTTCCACCACGCCAGGCCGCGCAGGTTGGGCTGGTGGCGGGGATAGTCGCGCGCCGCCAGGTGCATGCGCGCCAGCATCGCGCCGACGGCGGCGCAGTGCGCGGGCCCGGGATCGAGGACGCTTGCGCCGCGCAGGCGGTCCACCACTGCGGCCGGCTTGCCGGCGACCCGGTGCAGCAGCTGGCCGTGCTCCTCGTCCTTGCCGGCGCTGCCGGCCAGCGCATGCGGATCGGGCACCGGAATGCCGTGCCGCGCCAGGTGCTTCATCAGGTACAGGTAGAACGGCAGCTGCTCCGCGGTGAGCCGCTCGAACAGCGTCAGCACGTATTCCTGGCGCGCGCCGTCCTGCTCGGTGGTCAGGAAGTAATTGGTGTTCTCGATGCCGCCCTGGATGCCGCGCAGCTCGCGCAGCTCGCCCAGCTGCAGCCGGTGCACCAGTTCGCCGGCCTCGCGCTCCGAGACTTCGGTGAAGACCGCCACGATCAGAACTTGAAGACGTTCCAGACCCGCTTGCCGGTGGCGCTGCTCATGCCGTCGCGGTGGTCGGCGGGACGGCTGCGGCCCAGGTCGGTGGGTTGGATCTCGTATTCGGGCACGTTGGCCTTGGGCTGCACGGTGATGCTCTGCGTCTGGCCGCCGTAGCGCACCTCGTCGATGCTCACGGCCGCGTCCTCGACGTGGATGCGCTCGACGCGCTGGTTCCTGCGGCCCTCGAGCGCCGGCGAATCCTGCACGAGGGGCGCGGCGGGCGCCTGGGCCAGGGCCGCCGTGGCGGCCGTGAGGGCCGAAACGGCCGGAAGGAGCAGGAATCGCGCGCGCATGGCGCAATTGTAGGCGGGCCGACGTGCCGCCGCGGACGTCGACACGTGCCGCGCAGGCACAATGCCGCCCATGACCGAGACGAGCCACGAGCCACAGACGGACACCGGGGGCCCCAAGGTGCTGCTGCTGGTCGACGGATCCAGCTACCTGTACCGCGCCTTCCACGCGATGCCCGACCTGCGGGCGGTGCCGGGCGACCCCGCCAGCCCGGCCACCGGCGCCATCCGCGGCATGATCAACATGCTGCAGAAGCTGCGCCGCGACGTGCGCGCCGACTATGTCGCGTGCGTGTTCGACGCGCCCGGCAAGACCTTCCGCGACGACATCTATCCCGAATACAAGGCCACGCGTTCGCCGATGCCGCCCGACCTGCGCACGCAGATCGATGCCATCCACGAGGTGGTGCGGCTGCTCGGATGGAAGGTGCTGAACGTGCCCGGCGTGGAGGCCGACGACGTGATCGGCACGCTGGCCTGCATGGCCACCGAGCGCGGCATCGAGACCGTGATCTCCAGCGGCGACAAGGACCTCTCGCAACTGGTCAACGAGCACGTCACCGTGATCGACACCATGAACGACCGCAAGCGCGACGTCGCCGGCGTCGAGGCGGAGTTCGGCGTGCCGCCGCGGCTGATGGTGGACTACCAGGCGCTGGTCGGCGACGCAGTGGACAACGTGCCCGGCGTCGACAAGGTCGGACCGAAGACCGCCGTCAAGCTGCTGCAGGAATACGGGTCGCTCGACGCGCTGATCGAGCGGGCCGCGGAAGTGAAGGGCGCCGTCGGCGAGCACCTGCGGCGCGCGCTGGACTGGCTGCCCAGGGGGCGCGAGCTGCTGACGATCCGCAAGGACTGCGAGCTGGCCGACCACATTCCCGGCCTGCCCGAACTCGAGGACCTGAAGGTCGTCGACGGACAGGACACGGAGGCGCTGAAGGCGTTCTACGAGCGCTACGGCTTCAAGGGGCTGGCGAAGCAGCTCGAGGTGCACGACGTGCCGCCGGAGCTGATCGAGGAACACCGGCGCCAGAAGAAGGTGGGCACCGGCGACGGGCCCGGGTTCCAGGATCCCGACCTCACGAGCCGGTCGCAGGTGACCAACCTGCAGTACGACACCATCTTCACCTGGGCCCAGTTCGACGAATGGCTGGCGAAGATCGAGGCCGCGGAGCTGGTGGCCCTCGACACCGAGACCAGTTCGCTCGATGAGATGCAGGCCGAGATCATCGGGCTGTCGTTCAGCGTGCAGCCTGGCGTCGCCGCCTACCTGCCGCTGGCGCACAGCTACGGCGACGCGCCCGACCAGTTGCCGCGCGAGGAGGCGCTGGCGCGGCTGAAGCCGTGGCTGGAGAACCCGGACCGGGCCAAGCTCGGCCAGCACGTCAAGTACGACCGCCACGTCTTCGCCAACCATGGCATCGAGGTGCGCGGCTATGCCCACGACACGATGCTGCAAAGCTACGTGCTGGAAGTGCACAAGCCGCACGGGCTCGCCAGCCTGGCCGAACGCCACCTCGGGCGCACCGGCATCGACTACGAGCACATCGCCGGCAAGGGCGCGCACCAGATCCCGTTCGCCCAGGTGCCCGTGGACAAGGCCGCCGAGTATTCGTGCGAGGACTCGGACCAGACGCTGGACGTCCATCTGGCGCTATGGCCCAAGCTCCAGGCCGACGGCAAGCTGCGCTTCATCTACGACCTGGAGATGAAGAGCAGCGAGACGCTGTACCGCGTGGAGCGCAACGGCGTGCTGATCGACAGCGCGATGCTGGCGCGGCAGAGCGCCGAGCTGGGCCAGCGGATGATGCAGCTCGAACGCGAGGCGCACGACCTGGCGGGGCAGCCGTTCAACCTGGGCTCGCCCAAGCAGATCGGCGAGATCCTCTTCACCAAGCTGGGCCTGCCGGTGGTGAAGAAGACGGCCAGCGGCGTGCCGAGCACCGACGAGGAAGTGCTGGAAAAGCTGGCCGAGGACTATCCGCTGCCGGCGAAGCTGCTGGAACACCGAGGGCTGTCCAAGCTGAAAGGCACCTACACGGACAAGCTGCCGCAGATGATCCATCCGCGTACCGGCCGCGTGCACACGCACTACGCGCAGGCGGTGGCGGTGACCGGACGCCTCAGTTCGAACGACCCGAACCTGCAGAACATCCCGGTGAAGACGCCGGAGGGCCGGCGCGTGCGCGAGGCGTTCATCGCGGCGCCCGGGCACCTGATCGCCAGCGCGGACTACAGCCAGATCGAGCTGCGCATCATGGCGCACCTGTCCGAGGATGAGGCGCTGCTGCGTGCCTTCCGCGAGGGCATGGACGTGCACCGGGCGACGGCATCCGAAGTGTTCGGCGTGGCGCCGGACCAGGTGACCAGCGAGCAGCGCCGCTATGCCAAGGTGATCAACTTCGGCCTGATCTACGGCATGAGCGCCTTCGGGCTGGCGCGCAACCTCGGCATCGAGGGCGCGGCCGCCAAGAACTACATCCAGCGCTATTTCGAGCGCTACCCCGGCGTCAAGCAGTACATGGACGAGACCCGGCTGTCGGCGAAGAGCCGCGGCTATGTCGAAACCGTGTTCGGCCGGCGCCTGTACCTGCCCGAGATCAATTCACCCAACGGGCCGCGCCGCGGCGGCGCCGAACGGGCGGCCATCAACGCGCCGATGCAAGGCACCGCCGCCGACCTGATCAAGCTGAGCATGGTGGCCGTGCAGGACGTGCTCGACGCGCAGCAGCGGCGCACGAAGATGATCATGCAGGTGCACGACGAACTGGTGTTCGAGGTGCCCGAGGACGAGGTGGACTGGATCAGGGCCGAGATCCCGCGCCTGATGGCGGGCGTCGCGCAACTGCGCGTGCCGCTGCTGGCGGAGATCGGCGTCGGGGCCAACTGGGAAAAGGCGCACTGACGGCGCCGCGCCGTGCCTCAGGGCGCCGGCGCCGCGGCCGCCGCGGTGCGCGTGGACCGACGGGTGCCTGCGAGCCTGGCGGCGGCCGGGGCCAACTGCCTCTTCAGGCGGGCGATCTCACCGCGGGCGCGGATGCGGGCGAGGTCGTCACCTTGCACTACGGCGACCAGGAGGCGCTGCTCCAGCGCGGCAACCCGGGCGGCGATCGCCTGGGGCGTTTCAGTCATTGCGGCCGTGCTCGTGCCGGCGCTGATGCCCCGGGAGCGGCAGGCCCGCGGGCAGGCGGGCCTTGCGCGCCGCTTCGAGGAACACGTGCAGGCTCTGCGAACCCTCGCCGCTGCGCGTACCCGCGGGGAAGCGGGACTCGATGCCCTCCTCGTCCCCGTTGGAGGACTTCGCGGCCCATATGCGCGCTCTCATCATCTTTCCCCTCGGCTGATGCGGTGACGGCGCGCCCGGCCCGACCGCGGTTACTCGATTCCTTCTTTCAAGCTTCTTGTGGGACTGCTCTTGTGAATGCCTCGTCTTGCGAGTCGGCAACTTGATTTCCGTCAATGTTGCCGCGGCGACGCGCGTCAGACCAGTCCCACATGGCAACAGCCTGTATCCCTACGGCCTGAGCCATTCTTCCGGCTCCCCAAGGCGCAGCAGCAAGGTGCTCCATTGCGGTGCGTTGCGAGCGCTTACATCTGCAGCTCACACGATATAGACGACGTGGGTGGCAGGGTCGAAGCCGGTGAAGTCCACCAGCGTGAGCGACCACGTGGGGGCTCGCCGGGGCCGGACCGGTGGTGGTGCAGGTGTTCCGACCGCTGTGGCAGTGTGAGAGCGCACGCTCCTCGCCGATAGAGGAGCACCGTCCTCATTTGCTGTGAGGGGACGCCCTGCCGCGGACGGGACAAACGTCACGCCGAAAACGCAAGGGCACGTGCACCGCGGCGGAGTTGCGCGGGGCGAGAAAAGGCCGCCTATCCGCAGCGCATGCGCCGGATCACGCCCGCGTCGTCCAGCTCGATGTTCAGGCGCATCGGGTCGTGGTCCATCGTCACGACGCCGCCGGGCGGGATGACGCGGGTGCGCAATCCGCCGGAGCCGCGCAGGGCCTCGGCCAGCACCATGTCGTCGAGCCGACGGCCGAGGAGGGCCTCGGCGCCGGCGGCGCGACACGTGGATTCGGCAGCGCCCATGGCCGTGGTGTCCGGCGAAGAAGCGCACGCGCCGACGATGGCGGCGGACGAGATGCAGAGAAGAAGACGATGTCGCATCGATTCGACCTTCGGCCCGATTATGGGGCCGCGGCAGGGCCGGCAGGGGTGGCCGCAACAGGAGGTTTCGCGGGCGCCGCTTCGGTCCGGGCCATCCAGACCTGCCTGTGCCGTGCCTCGAAGACCACTTCGTAGTTGGCCGCGAGGTACGCGTCGACCGGGTTGTCGCGGGTATGGCTGAACTTGGCGACCATCGGGTAGTTCGTGATCGCGCAGGCCGGGCGGCTCTGCTGCAGGTCGCGCAGCGCATCGCGAAACTGCGCGTCGCTGTTGAAGTTCGGCAGCAACACGGAGTAGCGCGTCGGATTGAGCTTGCCGGTCTCGAAATAGAGTCCCGGCGCGAACGGGCCTGCATACAGTGACGCTGCGGTCGGGCAGTGGTCCCGGACGTACTGCAGCGCCGGGTGCCGGGTCCAATCGTTGAGGTACAGGGCCGGGTTGGCCGCCATGGTGAGCAGCAGGGGAACGGGCAGGGCCGCCAGGCCGGCCGCCACCCATGTGCGCCACAAGCGGGCCGACGGCGTTCGCGCGGGGGTGCTGGCCACGCGGGGCAGCAGACACAACAAGGGCCACAGCGCCGAGGTCACGTGGCTCAGATCGGGGCGTTGGAAGGCGGTCAGCAGCAGTGCGCCCAACAGTGCCAGCAACAAGCACGCGCTGGCATCCAGCTCACTGCGCAACAGCCATGCGGCGCCGAGTGCAAGGCTCGTGGCGCAGGCGATCAGCGTTGGATCGATCCGGTTCACCTCCAGGTAGCGCGCGGCCGGAAAGGCGATCAGGTGTTCGAACAGCAGGCCGGCGTCCCAGAACGCCGTCATGACGGCGACAGGGCCGACGGCACCGACGGCATACGCCGCGCAACACCTGGCCCACCCAGGGCCGCGCCGCCGCCAGGCGAGCAGCAGCAGCACGCACAGCGTCGCGGCAGCGATCAGCGCCGACCGGTGCTGCAGGAACCAGGCGCCGATGCCGCACAGGAAGCCGGCGGCGGCGCAGTGACGCCAGGACATCCGCCGGACGCCGCGGATCGCAAGGAAGGCGCCCCAGACGGCGAACGGCAGATGGAGCGTGTTGTGATTGATGGTCGGCAGGTAGCCCGTGAAGAAGCAGAAGAGCAGGACCGGCGCGATGGCCAGGGCCGGGCCGGCGGCCGACGCGTGCTTCGCCGGCAACTCCCGGACGATGCGATCGATTCCAGCCGTCGCCACGGCGATGGCCGCCAGGGCGAGGCCCTTCGCGACCCAAAAACTGCTGCCGAAGACCTTCCAGGCGGCCAGGACGAGATAGAAGCTCCCCGGAGCCAGAAACTCGAAGAAGTCGGTGTACAGCGCCCGCCCGTGCAGCAGGTTCCAGGCGCCGTTGAGGATCACGCCTTCGTCGCTGTCGAGGGCGTTCCTCGCATGAAGCACCAGCAGGACGGCGCCACAGGCGAGGACGGCGGCGCTGCCCGGCAAAGGCAGCTTCAATCCGCGCTCGGCACGGCTCGGCGCCAGCGCGGTGGACGTGGTCCGGGCCGCTTGCATGCCGCAGCCCTTCAGCGCAAGGTGCCGTCGGGCCGCGGGCATCGCAACGACGACCGGGGCGATCTGAAGACGAAGATCCGGCTGCCCAGGTAACCCACCGCGGCGTACGGGCCGATACCGGCCACATGGGCCAGGTAGTCGTCCACGGCCAGGAGGTCGATGGCCGCCAGCGTCGTCGCCAGGTTGGCGAGGTAGGCGGCGGCGAGCACCAGCACGAAGCGCAGCAGGCTGCCTGCGGGATCGCCGCCGTCTTCGAACGTCCACTGCCTGTTCAGCAGGAAGCTCAAGGCGATCAGCAGTGCGTAGCCGGTGGCGTTCGCGGCCGCGTCGCCGAGGCCGAGGTAGGCCTTGCAGCCGAAGATCACCAGCAACCCGAGCGCGCTGTTGCACAGGCCGACAAGGATGAAGCGGCCCAGGCGGTGGTCGAACAGATGTGCGAGGCCCGCCATCGTCAGTGGCGCCCCACGGCTCCTGCGACGGCGAGCAGGGACAGCCCGAAAGGCAGGTGCATCCGCGACAGCAGGTGCCGCTCGAACGCGAACGTGCAGCGCAGGGCGCTGTTGATCGGTGCCGCCGGCACTGCGGCGGCGGCACCGGATCGTCCGCGCGCCTTCTCGTACAGGCGGCCGGCCACGGCGAGCGGAAACAGCAGCGTGTTGAAGTGGCTCATCCGGTGCACGGCCAAGCCCGCCTGTGCGCAGCGGTCGGCGAGCAAGCGGCGGCTGTACCGGCGCTTGTGATGCAGGTGCTCGTCGTGCGGTCCCCACATCCATTGGTAGGAGGGCACGGTGACCAGCAGGCGCCCGCCCGGCTTGAGGTGCGCGGCCGCTGCGGCGAGCGCGGCTCGGTCCTCCTCGATATGTTCCAGGACGTCGAACATGCAGACAAGGTCGAAGCGCGGCAGGTCGGCCAGGCCTTCGGGGCACCGCCCCAACAGCATCGTGGCGGCCCCGGCGCCGCGCTGGCGGGCGAGCGCGATGGCACCGGCGCTCATCTCGAGGCCCACGACCCGTCCGAATTCAGCCAGCATGCCCAGATTGGCGCCGGTGCCGCTGCCGACTTCCAGGATCTCGGCGTCCGGCGGCAATTCCAGGCGCTCGAGCTGGCTGCGCAGGATGTGCCGCCGGGCGGCGAACCACCAGTGCAATTCCTGGGTCGCTGCCATTTCGGCGTAGGCAGCGGGGCTCATTGCGTCGACCCCGCATGGTGTTGCACCGGCGGCACGAATGGGCGCGACCAGCGGCTCGCGTGGCTGCCGGTCCGGCGCCAGAGCGACGGTCGCGCGGCATCCCGGGCAGCGTCGCCCCCGTACTGCCGGCGAACGATGTAGACGGGACGCTGCTTGCTTTCGATGTAGATCCTGCCGATGTACTCGCCCAGCAGCCCCAGGCTGATCAGCTGCAGGCTGCCGAAAAACAGGATGGCCAGCAGCAGCGAGGCATAACCAGGGACGTCGACGCCGAATGCCAGGGTCCGGATCAGGATGGCGGCGCCATAGAGCGCGGTGCAGGCGGCCCCGACGAGTCCGACGTAGGTCCAGATGCGCAGGGGCGCCGTGCTGAAGCTGGTAAATCCCTCGATGGCGAAGTTCCACAGCTTCCAGCCGGGGAACTTGGTCGTTCCGACTGCCCGTGCGCCGCGCGCGTAGTGGACGTATTCGGTGCGGAAGCCGACCCAGGAGAACAGGCCCTTCATGAATCTCTGGCGTTCCGGCAGGCGCTTGAGCGCCTCGACCACCTGCCGGTCCATCAGCCGGAAATCGCCGACGTTCTGCGGGATCGCGATGTCGGCGACCAGGTTGTGCATGCGGTAGAACCATTCGGCGGTCGTGCGTTTCAGCAGGCCGTCGCTGCTGCGGTCGGTTCGCCGCGCCAGCACCACGTCCGCGCCGCCTTCCCACGACAGCAACAACTGCCGCAGGACGGCCGGTGGGTCCTGCAGGTCGGCGTCCATGGGTACCACGGCGGCCCCACGCGCGGCATCGATGCCGGCCGTGAGCGCCGCTTCCTTGCCGAAGTTGCGGCTCAGTTCGAGCAACCGGTACCGGCCGTCGGTGGTGGCCAGCGCCAGCAGACGCTCCAGCGTGTCGTCCGTGCTGCCGTCGTCCACGCACACGATCTCCACCTGGTAGTCAGGGAGGGCGGACAGGATCGGTTGCAGCGCGGCGTCGAAGGCCTCCACCCCCGGTCCTTCATTGAAGAACGGCACGACGATGGAGAGGTGTTTCTGGCGAGCCGGTGGGATCGGGTGATTCGGGATCATGCATCGCTCCATGGTCTGATCAGGGCAGGGCGCGCGCCGGCGCTGCTGCAATGGCGTCCCCGGGAGCACCGGAGGTCTTGACGTGCACGACGGCGTGCTCGTCCGCATGGACCCGTCGCCACCCCGGCAGCCGGTCCAGCATGGCCGTGGCCGGCCGGTTCGGCGGCAACAGGGTCCAGCCGATCTGGTAGCGGTCCAGAAGCCGGGGCAGGCTCGTGGGCGTGGCCAGGTCCATTGCCTCGGCATATTCCTTGACGAAACCGTCGCGGTACATGTCGGCACGGCCGTCTATGAACGGCGGCACCCCCGCGTAGATGAGGTAGCCGCCCCATCCGTAGTCGTTCAGCACCGGGCCCGCGGCGCCGGCATCACGAGCGGCCTTCGCCGCGCGTTGCGGCGCGATCTGCTCCGGCGGCACCAATGGCCCGGTCGCGCTCCAGATCGAGGTGGTGGCGAGCCCGCCGAGCAGCAGGACGAGCAGTAGCCCGCCAGGCGCGGCACCGCGAGTGAGCGCGCCAAGGAGCCGGTCGCCCCCGGCGAATTGCTTGCGACCCGCTCCACGCGCGTGGAAGTGTTGCGCCAGGGGGGCGGCCAGGAACAGCGGCGCCAGCAGGCCGAGCAGTTCGACGTTGCGAACGTGCTTCAGGGCCAGGTGAGTGAATCCCAGCAGCAGAACCAGGCGAGCCAGCGGCAGCTTCACGCCCTGGTGCATGGCCAGTGCCATGATGCCGAGGAGCCACACTTCCAGCGGCTGGAACCGGTGGAAGTCCGGCGAGCGCCATTCGCCGATGCGTCCCAGCATGAAGCTGTCCTCGAACATGATCTGCCAGGTGAACAGCAGCCCTTGCGGGCCGTGGGGCGTCAGCAGGGAAGCGACGACGGCCAGCGCGACGAAGAGGCCCCACGTGCGTGCCGCAGCGGCAACGCGGCCGTGCCTGGCCGCCGCAAGCACCGCCTCGGCAGCGAACGCGACTGCGAGTCCGATCCCCAGCGTGAAACCGCCGTGCATGTTCGCCCAGAGGGTCATCAGCGGCAGCAGCCAGAATGGCGGCGCGGCGTCCCTGTCGCGGGCGCGCACCAGTTCGGCGGCCCAGGCCACCAGCAGCGGCATGGCCAGGATGTGCGGACGCGCGACGAGGTGCCCGGCGGTCATCAGCACCGCGAGCGTCATCGCCGCCACGACGTGGATCGGCTCCAGGGAACGCAGCAGTGCCCGCCCGAGGATCGAGATCGACAGGGCAAAGGCGAGGGCTGTCAGGGCGGCCACCAGTTCCCAGCCGCCCGCCGCGTGCGCCAGTTCCAGCAGCACTTCGCTGAGCCACTCGTGGGCGGTCCAGGGTGCGCCCAGCCTGGTGTGGGAAAACGGGTCCTGCGTCGGCACGGCGCCGTGCTCCAGGATCCACCGGCCGGCGGCGACATGCCAGTACGTGTCGCCGTCGGCCAGCAGCGCCGTGCCGCGCGAGACGCCATACAGGAACGTCAGCAGGCCGGCCAGCAGCGGGAGTGACACGTGCCACGACCCGGTGCGGGCGCCGGCGGCGCGGCCGACGGCGTGCGTGTTGACTGTGGTCGATTCCATGCCCGTTCTCAACCGCGGCCGGCGAACAGCGGAATCAGCGTGCGGACCACCTGGATGATGGCGGGGCCGAGCACCACCATGATCACGGACGGGAAGATGAACAGCACCAGGGGGAACAGCATCTTGGTCGGCACCTTGGCCGCCGCTTCCTCGGCGCGTACCTGCCGCTTGTGGCGCAGGTCGTCCGAGAAGACCCGCAGGGAGTCGCTGATGCTCGTGCCGAAGCGGTCGGCCTGGGTCAGCATGGTGGCGAAGGTGCCGATTTCCTCGATCCCGGTGCGCAGTGCGAGGTTGCGCAGCGACTTCTCGCGGGTGGCGCCGGCCCGCATCTCGAGGTTGGTGAGGTGCAGCTCCTCCGCCAGCGCCTGGCTCTTGCGGCGGATTTCCTCTCCCACCTTCGTCAGGCCGGCATCCAGGCCGAGCCCAGCTTCCACGCAGACGAGCATCAGGTCCGCCGCGTCGGGAAAGTTTTCGAAGATCTCGCGCTGGCGGCTCTTGACGGCAAAGTGCAGCACGAGGTTGGGCAGGTAGACGCCGACCAGCGCTGCCACCATGAGGTAGAACAGCAGCTTCGCGCCATGGGCGTCGCTCGTGGCCCGCAGCCAGAAGAAGGCCGCCGCGGCCAGCACCAGCGGCAGCACCGTCTTCGCCGCGAAATACGCGAGCCGCGCATCCGGGTGGCGGATCCCGGCGTTGAGGAAGCGCAGGCGCAGGGCGGAGCCTTCCCACTCGCCTTCGGGCACCGCCAGCTTGGCGAGCGGCCCGGCGACCTTGCGGGCCGTTTCGGTCCAGGCCGAGGCCTCGGGGGTCGCCGACGGCGCCACGGCCTCCAGCCGCTGTTCGGTGCGGGTGGGTGCGAGCCAGAGGAACAGTGCGGCCAGGCCGATGCTCACGGCGAGGAACACGAGCAGGGGAACGATCAACATGGCGCTACCTCCTTCAATAGCGGATCCGCACGATCTTGCGCAGCACCAGCCCGCCGAGCAGCATCATCGCCAGCAGGTACTTGATCATGGTGATGCCCAGCGGGTCGGTCCACATCAGGCTCATGAATTCCGGGTTCATCAGGTTCAGGATCGCGGCGAGGCCGAACGGCATCGCCGCCAGCACCCAGGCCGACAGCCGGCCCTCCGACGAAAGCACGCGCACCTTGGCGATGAGCTTGGCGCGCTCGCGCAGCAGGCGGCTCAGGTTGCCCAGGATTTCGGTGAGGTTGCCGCCGGAGTCGCGCTGGATCAGCACGGCCACGACGAAGTAGCGGATGTCGGTCAGCGGCACGCGCTCGCTCAGGTGGGTCAGCGCCTGCTCCATGGACACGCCGAAATTCACTTCCTCGTGCACCGCCCGCAGTTCGCCCGAGACCGGTTCGGCGAGTTCGTCGCCCGCCATCTTGAGTCCTGCCCCGAAGGCGTGGCCGGCGCGCAGGGCACGGGTGACGAGGTCGAGCGCTTCCGGCAGCTGCGCCTCGATCTTCTTCAGGCGCTTGTCGCGACGCCAGTTCACGTACAGCAGCGGCAGCGCGCCCATGGCGGCGGCCGCCCCCAGGCCCACGAGCAGCGGTTGATGCAGCGCGGTGGTCGCGGCCAGCCAGCCGGCCAGGGCCATGGCCGCGGACTGCACCAGCAGCCGGGTCAGCGACCAGCCCAGACCCGACTGCTGCATCGCGCGGTCAAGCCAGTGGGCCCGGGGCAGCGCCTGGAGCCGGCGCTCCAGCGGCGCCATGTCGCCGGCGAGCGGCTGCTTCAGCAGGTGCGCCTGCTGCATCGCCGCGCGCCGCGTCGACGCCGCTTCCAGCCGGTGGTGCAGCTTCCGCGCCGCCGGGCCGCGGCTGGAGCGCCACGCGAGATAGCCGCTCTCGAGCAGCAGCATCACCGCGACGAACACCAGCATCGAGACCACGAGGAAGTCGTTGACAAGGAGGGACTGCAGCATTTGCCTGCTCCTTACTGGAAGACCCGCGTCGGGTCGAACATCGATTCGGGCAGTACCACGCCATAGGCGCGCAACCGGTCGCAGAACTTGGGCCGCACGCCGGACGCCTGGAAGTGGCCTTGCACCAGGCCGTCGGCGCCGACGCCGCTCTGCCTGAACGAGAAGATCTCCTGCATGGTGATCACGTCGCCTTCCATCCCGGTGATCTCCTGGATGCTGGTCACCTTGCGGCGGCCGTCGATCAGCCGCAGCACCTGGATCACGACCGTGATCGCCGAGGCGATCTGCTGGCGCGCCGCCTTGTGCGGCAGGTTGAGATTGGCCATGCCGATCATGTTTTCCAGGCGCGAAATGGCGTCGCGCGGCGTGTTGGCATGGATCGTGGTGAGCGAGCCCTCGTGGCCGGTGTTCATCGCCTGCAGCATGTCGAAGGCTTCGGCGCCGCGCACTTCGCCGATCACGATCCGGTCGGGCCGCATCCGCAGCGCATTGCGCACCAGCGCGCGCTGCGTGACCTCGCCCTTGCCTTCGATGTTGGGCGGGCGAGTCTCCATCCGCACCACGTGCGGTTGCTGCATCTGGAGTTCGGCCGCGTCCTCGATGGTCACCACCCGCTCGTTGTCCGGGATGTAGCCCGACAGGATGTTCAGCAAGGTCGTCTTGCCGGCACCGGTGCCGCCGGAAATGAGGATGTTCAGTTTCGACCGGATGAGCCCCTCCATCATCCTGGCCATCTCCGGAGTCATCGTCTTCAGTTCGTCGACCAGGTTGGCCATGGTCAGCGGGATGTGCGCGAAGCGGCGGATGGACATCATCGGCCCGTCGATGGCGACCGGCGGGATCACGGCGTTGACCCGCGATCCGTCTGGCAGGCGCGCGTCCACCATCGGGCTGGACTCGTCGATGCGGCGGCCCACGAGGGAGACGATCTTGTCGATGATCCGCAGCAGGTGCTTCTCGTCGGTGAAGGTGACGTTGGTCAGTTCCAGGCGCCCGCGGCGCTCGACGTAGATCTGCCGGTAGGAGTTGACCAGGATGTCCGAGACCGCGGGATCGGCCATCAGGAGCTCCAGCGGCCCGAAGCCGAGCATCTCGTGCTGGATGTCGCGCAACAGGGAGCTGCGCTCAGCCTCGTTGATGACCGCCTGCTCCTCCATGAGCAGGCGTTCCAGCATGATGGCGATCTCGCGGCGCAACTGCTCCGGCGAGAGCGTTTCGAGCGCCGTCAGGTCGAACTGCTCCAGCATCTTCAGGTGCATTCGCCCCTTCAATGCCTTGTACGAGTCGGCGGCGGGAGCGGCCGGACCGCGTGCAGCCGGTTCGGCCGGCGCCGTGTTGAGCCGTTCGCGCAGCGAGATGACGGCGCCGTTGCGCATGGCGGCGCCGAAGGCAGTGCTCGTGAGGCTGGTCATCGGGGGGCTCCTGGGTGTCATGCCTTGCGGAACAGGCGGCCGAACAGTCCGCCGCGGCCTTCTTCCTGCGGCGGGTTGAGCGACTGGGCGAGTTCGGCGAGCTGCCGCGCGACCGCATTGCTGCGCCCGGTCCTGGCGAGCGGCTCGCCGTGGTTGATCGAGGAGGAGACTTCGCGCCAGGCGTTGGGAATGGTGCTCAGTCGCACGTCGCCCAGCGCGCGCCGGACCTGCTCGGTGCCGATCTCCCGGCCTTTCTCGAAGCGGTTGATGACGAACTCCGCCTTGTCGCCGCCGTAGCCGAGGGACCGGAACGCCGCCACCAGGCGCGCCGCGTTGCGCACGTCAGGGAGGCTCGCCTGCATGACGGCGTAGATCCGCGCCGCACGGTCCAGCGCCTTGATCGTGATCGTGTCCATCAGCCGTGCCAGGTCGAGCAGCACGAAATCGTAGTTGGCGACGGCGACGTTGAGGACCGCGTCGACGTGTTCCGGCTTCACCTCCATGGCGTGCGCCAGGTCCTCCGGGGCGGGCAGGATGCTGTAGTTCGGGCCGGCCCGCACGGTGCTCGCCGCGAGCAACGATGCGTCGAGCCGATCGATGCCGTGGGCCACGTCCGCGAGGGTGGAAACGGGCCGCGCGTCGTGCACGAACGAGAGCGCGTCCCCGAACTGCAGGTTCAGGTCCATGAGCAGCACGGTGCTGTTCTCGGCCAGCTGGGCGCCGAGGTTGGTGGCCAGGAACGTCGCGCCGGCGCCGCCCTTGCACGGCATGAACGCGAGGATCCTGCCCTGGCGCCGCCCGGTGGCGCCGGCGAGCTTGGCGGCCACCCGGCCCACCGCCGCCTGCAGGGCCGCTGGCGCCGCGGGGGACGGCAGCACCTCGCGCACGCCGGCCCGCATCGAGTTGATGAGGAATTCCGGCGTGTGGGTGGAGCAGAGCAGGATCACCGCCGTCCCCGGGTGGTGCGTGGTGACGTGCTCGACGTGCACGAGTTCCTCGATGTCGCAGCACATGCCGTCGACCAGCATCAGGTCCGGAGCCTCCTGCTCGGCGATGTCGCGCATGCGGCTCTTGCCGCCGTCGAGGCGCAGCACCGCGTGGCCATGGGTCTCCAGGGCTGCGCCCATGGCGTCCAGGTGGCTGCGGCTGGGGGAGATCAAGACGATTTTCATTGGCTGTTCCTGACGCTCATGAGCAGATGGCGGCGCTGTTGGGGTCCTGGCGCATGACTTCCCGCGTGAGGAAGGTGGAGAACGTGGGCATGGGAATCAGCGCCATCACCACGTCGGGAATGGGCGAGATCCAGCGGAACCCGAGGTTCTGGATCGTCACCGTCACGCCTTCGCAGGTGGCGTGGGTGCAGCCGGCGGGGATCCACGCCAGGTCGATGTCCTGGATCTGCGGCAGCATGCCCTGCATGCGGGTGAGCACGTTGGTCTCGTTGAACGTGTCGTCGCAGACGACCGCGTACCTGGCCCCGGCCCGCGCCGCCTCATTGGCGGCGTTCCACGTGAAAAGCATGCGGCTGAAATCGACGATGCCCAGCAGGAACATCAGGAACAGCAGCAGGATGAAGGCGAATTCGACGGCGGCGGCGCCGCCCTGCTTCTTCTTCACAGGTGGCTCCTCATGGTGGCGCTGATGGGGGCGAACGTGTAGGAACCGAGGTTCAGGCCGAACACGCCCGGTACCATCGAGTTGAAGGTGTACCCGGTCACCTGCACGGTGACGGTGGTGATGATCGGGTCGGCCCCGGCGTTCTGCCAGGTCGGCATGGTCACGTTCGAAGTGGACAGGCCGCGCGCCAGCGGCTGGTCCGAGTCGGTCGCGGCGGTCTTGCCGTAAACCACCAGGTTGGCGGCTTCGGCCTGCTTGGTGTTCGGCAGCTGGATCGACAGGTAGCGGGCGGCGTCGCGCACCGACTTGGCGACGGTGTTGTACTCGTACATCGCGCGGCCGAACTCGGTGGTGATCAGCGTGAGGATCAGCAGCAGCGGCAGGATCAGCGCGAATTCGACGATCGCCACGCCTCGTTGTGTCTTGCGTCCCATGGCGGCTTCTCCTCAGCGGACCAGGACCGGCACGAGGGGGCCGGCGGATCCCCCGGGCAGGCCCGACGTGGTGCAAGGGCTGCCCGCCGCGCCGGCGTTGCCGCGGAACTCGAGCCAGGTGTCCGTCATCGGGATGCTGAGCGGCTGCAGCATGAACATGCAGGCATAGTCGATGACGTTGGTGGCTTCGTTGATCACCGGCACGATGACCAGGCGCCGGTTCATGCCGTACGCGCGATGCCCGTCCGTCGGCGCGACGCCCGGGTTGGCGAGCTTCTGGAAGCTGTTCAACGTGAGGCCGGTGATGCCCTCGCAGCCGGTGGCGCCGTTGACGCTCGTGCCGGTGTCCGCGCACGACGCGAACTGCTGGCGCTTGGTGACGAAGTTCGCGGCCGTCGCGTGGGCGCCGGCGGGCGTGGCCCCGCTGTACGCGTTGAACTGCGAGGGCCAGTTGGCCGCGGTATAGGCGTAGCCGGTGAAGTCGGGGCGCTTGACGGCCGGATTGACGGTGTTCTTGTAGATCCCGAACCGGTAGTTCCAGACGTCGGCCACGGCGGTCTGCACGCCTGGCGTGCCGAGCGTGTCGCCGACCTCGGTTCCGCAGTGCCCCTCCATTTCGGCGACGGTTTCGGATGCGCTGTTCGAACCGTCCAGGTTCGCCCAGCCGATCTCGCCGCCGGCGGCGCCAGCCTGTTCCATGATGAGCTTGACCCACTCGCCGGTGCCGAAGCCGTAGGTGGGGCCCGGGCAGGGCCCGCCGCAGGTGGTCTTGGGCTTGAGCGCCACGGGCACGGGGCAGGTGGTCTGGGCGCTCGAGCGCGTCGCCACCGCCCTGGCGAGCACCGAGCGGGTCGAAGGGTAGGCGCCGGTGTCGCCGCCGAAGGCCGCCATCGCGTGCAACAGCCACATGCGGATCGCCGGCTGGGTGTGCTGGCAGTCGGCGTACTTGGCGGTCGCCGGGTTCGTGGTCTCCAGGAAACTGGCGTCCCGGAAGACGATGCCGGCCGCCGTGAGCTGGCCCTGTCCGTCCCAGTTGCCGGACTGCAGGTTGACGCTGTTGAGGTTGCTCGCCGTGAGGCCGGCGCTGCGTCCGCGCGTGATGGAGTCCGCCAGCCCGTCGAGTTCCTGTGCCGCCGAGAGCGCGCAGCTGTCCATCGCGGTCTGCAGCTCGGTTTTCACGATGAACATCCGGCCCAGGTCCAGGGCGATCCCCATGAACCCGAGCAGGAACAGCAGCATCATGGACACCGTGAGGATCACGGCTCCACGCTGGTGGCGTCTGGTGGTCTTCATGGCGCGGCGGCTCCGCTGGAGTGGTGGTCAGGCGCAGGTCCCGGTGAAGCAGTTCGAAAGGCGGGTGAGGAACGTTCCCCACCATCCGCTGTCGGCGAGCGGCTGCAACGCCAGCAGCAGCCCGAGCGCGACGACCGCGACGATCAGGGCGTACTCGATCACCTGGGCTCCGTCTTCTTCGGCCGCCAGCGACCGGGACCGGCTGACAATGCTGCTCATGGCCGCACCTCGCTGATGTTGTCGGAATGTTGTCTCGCAAGCGTGTCGGCTGCGGGACCCGGCAAGGCGCCGGGGCTCCCGCGCCGTCATCGCACCTCAGACGCAGCCGTTCGCCACCCGCAGGCAGTTGCCGACGCGGCCGATGAAGGTGTTGAAGTCGGTGCCGATCAGGTTGTCGAGCAGCAGGATCAGCGCGATCGACACGACGGCGATGATCAGCGCGTATTCGATGACCTGGGCGCCGTCCTCTTCGATCGCGAAGGAACGGATGGAGCTGAAAAGTTGGTTCATGGCATCTCCCGATAAATGGTTGACAGAAGGTTGAATGAAGCTTGCTTGTTGGTGGATGTCGCGGGTCGTTGACTGTTGTCTCGCTCCTTTCCGGCGGCGCGCGCCGAGTGTTCTCGCCGGCAGTGGATTGCCTGGCTACTTGCCAGCGCCCACCGCGCCGCCGATGTTGATCACGTTGACCACCGGCGGCGGGGCCTTGAACGAGTCGTGATAGCGGCCCATGGCTTCGGCGGCCGTCGTGCCTTCCAGGCCGTGCAGGGCGGGGCCGCCGCCGGCCCCGGGATTCAAGGTCATGGCCCGGCGCGCCTCGCGCACGGCGTCGCCGAAGCGCAGGTCGTAATTGGGCGTCGGCGAACTCGCGCATCCGGCAGCCAGGAGCGCCAGGGCGACGATGAGGAACTTGTGCATGTGACCTCCTGCTTCAGGGCGCGAGCGGCTTCGCGGGATTGACCGGCAGCGCGTTGACGGTGGTCTGCAGCACCGGAGTGGAAACGGCCGGCTCCGCAGCCGCGACGTTGCCGAGGGAACTGGTCTGCGGCAAGGCCGCGGGCTCCGGCGGCAGCGCCGACCGCGGCCGCTCGAGGGCAGGGGCCGGAGCGGGCGCCGGCACCGTGGCCGGGGCGGTGCGAGCCGGACCGGCCGGTGGCGGCGCGGCGCCTTCGGCCATCCCGTTGAGGAACAGCTCGGTGCGGTTCGGGACGACGTGGTTGTCGGTCGGCAGCGTCATGGCGGCAGTCACCGGTTTGGCCAGCCGCGGCGTCACCACGAACATCAGCTCGGTCTGGTCGTTCTGGAACTCGGTGGAGCGGAACAGCGCGCCGACGACCGGCGCCTCGCCCAGCCCCGGGAAGCGGTTCAGCGCCTCCGTCACGTTGTTCTTGATGAGGCCGGCGACGGCGAAACTCTGGCCGTCCGCGAGCTGCACGGTGGTGTCCACGCGGCGCGTGGTCATCGAGGGGAGGATGGCGGTGACGCCGTTGACGGCGGTGAACGGCGAGCCGGTCTGCGACAGCTCCGACACTTCGGAGACCACCTTCAGGTTGATCCGCCCGTCGAGCACCGTCGGCGTGAAGCGCAGGCCGACGCCGAACTCCTTCTCCTCCAGCGTGATCGTCGAGCGCCCGGATGCGTTGTCCTGGGCCACCGGGATGAAGATCTTGCCGCCCGACAGGAAGCTGGCGGACTGGCCGCTGATCGCCATGATGTTGGGCTCGGCAAGCACGCGGACGATGCCGTCGTTCTTCGCGGCGTCGATGCCCAGGTCGGTGGAACTCGACGCGTTCGCACCGCCCGGCACCGCGTTGCGCGAGCGGCTCAGGAGGCCCGCGGCACCGCCGAAGAAGCCCGAGATGATCTTGCTCTTGCCGTCGGCCGTCGTGAAGAAGCGCGTGAAATCCAGCCCGAGGCGGTTCAGGAGCGTCTTGCTGACCTCCGCGATCTGCACCTCCAGCATGACCTGTTGCGGCGCGGTCACGCGCAGCAGGTTCACCACCTTCTTGTCGTCGGCGTAGGAGCGCGCCAGGTGCACGACCTGCTCCAGCTTCACCGTGTCGGTGACCGTCCCGGTCAGCACGAGCGAGCTCTCGGCGCCCTTGACCTTCACGCCGGTCTCGTCCGGCATCAGGTCGCGCAGCGTTGCCTGCAGCGTGTCCGGGTCCACCGTCACGACGATGTCCTTGACGGTGCAATGGCCGTCCGCCCCCTGGACCACCACGTTCATCGACCCGGTCTTGCGCCCGAGCAGGAACAGCTCGGTCGGGCTGAGCAAGGTGATCTGCGTGTCAGCGACCCCGTCGGAGGCGCCGGCGCCGCCTGCGGGCTGCGTCCCCGCGGCGCCCGCCGCCTGCCCCTGCTCGACCGGCACGGGCCGGCCGGCGCGGCTCGAGGGCTGCCCTCCGACCACCAGGCGCACGGCCGGCGCGTCGAGCCGCACGACTCGGGACTTGCCGAGGGTGAGATAGGTCGTCGGATCGAGCTTGACCGACGTGCAGGGCCGCAGTGCCGAGGCGCCGTTGGTCGTCGGCTGGCCGGCGCCGGGGGCGGGCGCCCGCTGCGAAGGCTGCTGGGCGAGGGCGGCCAGGCCGAAGCCGGCAAGGACGGCGAGCACGGCGGCGCTCAGGACCGGACGGCCCCGGTGGAATGTTGACATGTGGTTCTCCCTGGTTTTCTTCTTCGGGGGCAGCGCGAGCTCAGAAGCAGTGCATCGCGCGGGTGCCGTTGCGGATGACTTCGACGCAGTCGCGCGGCGCCGGCTGCGGCTGCGGCATGCGAGGTGCGCCCATCACGGCCGTGCGGACGATCGCCGGCGGAGGAGGAGCCTTCGCGACGGCCTGCTTGAACCGCAGCAGCTGGTCGCGGGTGATGCCGTCGGTCGCGACCGTCTGCTTGTCCAGCTGGTTGCGCAGCACCAGCGACAAGGTGCCGACGCTGCGGGCGAGGTCCAGCTTCTCGGCGTCTTCCAGGCTCAGTTCCAGCGTCACTGCGCTGACGACCTTGGGCTTGGTGTCGTCGCGGCTCGCCTCCTGGGCGACGGCGAGGACCAGGACATGCTCCAGGACCGTCAGGCTGATCTGGTTGGCTTCGCCCTTGCCGTTGTCGCGCTGCGTGTTCAGCATCACGTCGACATAGGTGCCGGGCAGGGCGAATCCGGCGACGCCGACGACGTCGTTGACACGCACGGTCATGGCCCGCTTGCCCTCGGCGATCACGGCCGACAGCCCGCCCTTGGAGCCTGGTGGCGAGAGCTTGCGTTCGAGAATGGCGTCGCCGCGCAGGACGCTGACCTTCACGACGCGATCCTGGAGGTCCTTGGCGTCGCGGAACGCGCCCTCGGGCACGGATCCGGTGGGCCAGTCGACGAGCTGGATCATCTGCGGATTGATCTTGCTGCCGAGTTCGATGTCGACGGCCGCGACGGCGACCTTGCTCGAGGCAATGTTGCCGCGCTGTGCCACCCAGCTGGCCGCGTAGACCGCGGCGGCGAGTCCGGTGATGACTGCAAGGAGGAGCAGTCCGATTGCCTTCATGTTTCTCATGGCATTACTCCGGTGAAGTCGGGGGCGGCCTCAGGCCTGGCTCAGGACGACCCAGGCGATCGTTCCCGCGCTGATGCTGACGCCGTAAGGAAGGTTGCCGACGGAGGGGCGCGGGGCGCCGGCCCGCACGCCGCTCATGGCCGCGAATGCCATCGACTGGACGATGTCGACCACGTTGGCCGTCATCCGGCCGAATGCGCGCCGCCAGAGGGCATAGCCGACCGCCAGCACCCCCCCCGCGACGAACACGCACAGCACCGCCGGCACGATCTGGCCCAGCCCGAGGAACGCGCCGGCCATGGCCATCAACTTCACGTCGCCGGCGCCCATGACGCGCAGGGCGTACATCGGCAGCATCAGGGCCAGCCCCGCCGCCAGGCCGCCGAGCGACCACAGCAGGCCGTCGGCTGCCCATGCCGGGCCGAGCAGCCGCCACTGGATCGCCGTGCCGAGGACCAGGCCGATCACGGCGCCGCCGTACGTCAGCCAGTTCGGAATGCGGAAGGTGCGCACGTCGATGAACGCGGCCAGCATCAGGAGCACGACGAGCAGCGCGAGCCGGGCGTCGGCGAGGTCCGGCGTGGCCAGCTGCGCCAGCGATTCGAATCCACTCTTCATGCGCTTGCTCCCTTTCTTGGTGACGGATGTCGGGGAATGTGAATATGCGGAACGCCGGCTTGCCCCGCCATGGGTTCGTCCTCCCGATTTCGGCAGGACAAACCCGGCTGGCCGCCGGGACAAACTCACTAGCCGCTGTCGGGCTCGATCGCGTCCAGCCGGGGGTCGATCAGGCGCACCGCGACGCCGGTGCGGCCGTCCCTCAGCTCGACCCGCACGATCTCGCCGGACGCCGTGAACCGCATGGAAACCTCGGGCAACTCGAGTTCGAAATCGACGGGACCGCTCAGCACGTGCGCGCCTTGCATCTCGAAGTACAGGCCCGAGGCGCTGATGTCGCGCGTCACCGCCTGCGCGCCATCCGCGAGTTTCAGGAGGAGCGCGAGGCGCTCCCGGGGGTTGACGCGTTGTTCCTCGAACATGCGGACAGTGTGGGCGGCACGCCCGGGCGTGTCGTGGGCGGTTCAGGCCTTTCCACCTGGGAGCTTTCGCCGCGTCGGCGTGGTTCTCGTCCCCGGCTTCGGAGCCCGTCGCGCATGACAAACGTCCCGGTCGAGTTCACTGTCGGGCACCGGCTGTGACATCGTCCTGAAATTTGCGACAAATTGCGCACGGCGGGTTTGGTCCCGTTCCACGGGCGGCACAGGCTCATTACCATCAGATCCCCTTTGCCTGAGCCGTCGAAAATGAACAACGCCGCTCGCGCCCGCCCGACCCAGGTCTTCGTGATCGCGCTGCCCCTGGTCTGCTGGGGTCTCGAGCGGCTGGTGCAGTCGGCGCACCCCCGGTTCGAGGTCATCGGCACCGCGACCGACCTGGACGGTGGCCTGGCGATGCTGCAGAGGGTGTCGGCCCACGTGGCCGTGCTCGCGATCGACGCCAGCCGCATCGAGGTGCTTGCCGAGTTCTGCGCCAAGACGCAGGCGAAGTTGCTTCTTGTGACGGCGTCGTCGGACCACGCGTGGATGGACAGCGCCGTGATGGCCGGGGTGCGCGGCGTGGTGCGGACCGGCGAGCCGCCCGAGGCGCTCCTCAAGGCCATCGAGAAGGTCGACGACGGCGAGCTGTGGATCGACCGCGGCGCGACCAGCCGCATCTTCATGGAGATGGCGCGCCAGAAGGCGGCCGATCGCAGCGATCCGGAACGCTCGAAGATCGCGACGCTCACGCTGCGCGAGCGGCAGACCATCGCGGCCGTCGCGAGCGATGCCTCCGCGCCCGGCAAGGTCATCGCCGATCGGCTCTGCATCAGCGAGCACACCTTGCGCAACCATCTCACCTCGATCTACAACAAGCTGGGCGTGTGCAACCGGCTGGACCTGTACGCGTTCGCCACCCGCCACAGCCTGCACGAACTGCGTTGACGGGGGCGCCGCGCACGGCGCCCGCGGCGGGATTGTTAAGATCGCCGCCGAGCCGGACGCTTCGAGGCCGGCCAGAGGGATCCAGGGCGCGCGCTCCAGCGCGCCCGTCGCGCCATGACCTTGCTTTCAATCTTCGCCGCCACGCTGGCCGTCGGCATCGGCAGCGTGTGGCTGGCCGCCGGCCTCATGCGACTGGGCTTCCGCGGCCAGGGCGGCGTGCAGACCGCGACCCACGTGGGACCGCAGCACCTCCTGAGCCTGGCGGCCGGTGCGCTGCTTGCCACTGCGTTCATGCACCTGTTGCCGGAAGCGTTCGAGAGCGGCGCGGGCGCGGAGGCGCTGTTCTCGGTGCTGCTGTTCGGGCTGGTGTTCTTCTTCCTGCTGGACAAGGCCGAGTTGTGGCACCACGGGCACGAACACCATCACGCCGGCGGGGAGCCTGCGCACGGCCACCACGCGCACGAGCACGACACCCGGCTGCGCTCGGGCGCGTGGGCCGTCCTCGCCGGCGACAGCGTGCACTGCTTCGGCGACGGCATCCTGATCGCGTCGGCCTTCGTGGCCGACCTGCGCCTGGGGCTGGTCGCCGCGCTCGCCGTGCTGGCGCACGAGGTGCCGCACCACGTCGGCGACCTGGCGGTGCTGCGCGCGAGCAGCGGCAACCGGCGCATGGCGCTGGTGAAGGTCTCGCTCGCCGGCGCGGTCACGCCGCTGGGCGGCCTGGTCGGGTGGTGGCTGGTGGACCGGCTGCACGAATTCCTGCCGTATTTCCTCACCGTGGCGAGCAGCAGCTTCATCTACGTCGCGCTGGCGGACCTGATCCCGCAGCTGCAGAAGCGCCTGACGGCGGCGGAGACGGGCGCCCAGATCTTCTGGCTGCTGGTGGGCATCTCGCTCGTGATGGGCGCCAGCCACCTGGTTCACGCGACGCATTGACGCCGCCCGCGCGCGGCGCATCCGTCGGCTCCATCCTACGAGTCCGCGCGGCTCCCGCCGACGGGCACCCGGGCAACCGCAGCCACCATGCAGGGCATGCAATCACAGGCAGGACAGTGGAGCGCCCGAGAGGGTGACGGTGGATGGGGCGGCGACGTTGCCGCGGCGCGGCCGGCGGCACCGGTCGCCAGCCTCGCGCAGGCCGCCGCCCTGCTGCGGCCCGGCGACCCGGAGCACGCGGCGTATCCGCTGAGCGAGGCCGACTACTGGCGCGAGGCTTATGCTGGCGAGCCTTACCATGATCCCGCGCGCAGCGCCGGCGATTACGGCCCCGCGTACGAGCTCGGCTGGGTGAGCTACCACCTGTATGGCGGTGAGTTCGACGTCGCCGAGCGCGTGGTCGCCAATGACTGGCTGGTGCGCAAAGGCGTGTCCAAGCTGTCGTGGGACGAGGCCCGGCCCGCGGCCCGTGCCGCCTGGCAGCGCGCCGAGAACGCGCGCTCGTATGCGACCGACGGCAGCGCCGGCGCCGCGCGGGTGGGCGAGGTGCTGGAGGCGCTCCTCGAGAACGCGTGCGACGGCGAACTGGGTCTGCGCGAGGCGGCGGAACATGCCCGGACCGCCGAACTGGCCGCGCACTTCGAAGCGCTCGCGAGCCAGTGCGCCAGCTGGTCGCAGCACTGGCGCGGCGAACTCGAACGGCGCGGCGCCGCGGTCGGCGAACGGGGCAGCGTGACCGGCGCGGCCCAGCGCGTGTGGTTGCAGATCCGCGGTCTCTTCGGCGGTGCCGGCGACGACGCCCTGCTGCAGGAATGCGAGCGTGGCCTGGATGACATCGCGCGGCAGTGCCGCGACGCCCTGCAAGCCAATCTGCCGCGCGAACTGCACGAGGCGGCGCAGCGCCAGCTGGAACAGGCGCAGCGCCATGCCGACCACGTCAGGCAATTGCGCCAGCAACCCGCACCCACCGACGCGCCGCCCGCCCGCTCGCCTTCGCTGAGCCAGTGACTGCTGCCGCTGCGGGCGCGGCGTCACCCGACAGGCGGACTCCCAGGCCGCAGACGGCCGGGCGCAGCCGCGGAGGAACGGCCGCGGACGTGGACGTGGACGTCCGTCCCGGACACACACATCTTCAAAGTCCTGTTCCGCGCCGTCGTCTGCGGCTCTTGCCCTCGCCTGTCCGCGGAACGCGCGCCGTGCAATGCCGAGCAGTCCTACACGATGTCGCCCTTGTCCGACACGAAGGCTCATCGTGCCGTCCTAACGTCGTCCGGCGACGGGCCCGGGGGCCCCGCTTTTTCGACAGCAGCGACAAGCAAGGAGAACTGCAGATGGCATCACACGATTACGACGACAACCAGCGGCATCAGGGCCGGGGCAGCGAGCAACAGGGCCGCCAGGGCGGCCAGGCCGGCGGCGAGTCGCGCGGCAGCTGGAGCCAGGGTGGCTCGCAGCAAGGCGGCTCGCAGGGTTATGGCCAACGGTCCGGCTCCGACTTCGGCTCGCAGCAGTCCGGCGGGTATGGCGGCTATGGCGGCGGCGGCGAGAGCCATGGCTACGGCCGCGGCACCTCGGGCTCTGAATACGGCCAGGGCCAGGGCCAGGGCCAGGGTCGGGGTGGCGAGTTCGGCAGCCACGGCGGCGAGTTCGGCAGCCAGGGCGGCTGGGGCCGGAACGCGGGCGGCATGCAGTCCTCCGGCTTCGGTGGCGCGGGCGGCAGCCAGGGCTATGGCGGCGGCCAGACCGGCCAGAGCGGCTATGGCAGCTGGGGCGGCCAAGGGGGCCAGGGCGGCGCCGACTGGGGCAGCCAGCACCAGCAACGCACCTGGGGCAGCAGCCAGCAGAGCGGCGGTTCGGGCGGCAGCCAGGGCGGCGGCTACGGCGGCCAAGGCGGCTACAGCGGCGGCATGGGCGGCCAGGGCGGCCAGGGCAGCTACGGTGGGATGGGCGGCCAGCACATGGGCTCGACCGGCGGCTACGGCGGCATGGGCGGCCAGCACATGGGATCGCAGGGCGGCTACGGCATGGGCGGCCAGGGCCAGTACGGCGGCGGCATGGGCGGGCAGCACATGGGCTCGCAAGGCGGCTATGGCGGATCGCAGGGCGGCTATGGCTCGCAAGGTGGCTATGGCGGCATGGGCGGCCAGCACATGCAGGGTGGCTATGGTGGCCAGGGCGGACAGCACATGGGGTCGCAGGGCTACGGCGGCATGGGCGGCCAGCAGGGCTACGGCGCCACGGGCGGCCAGTACGGCGGCTCGCAAGGTGGCTATGGCGGCATGGGCAACATGGGTTCGCAAGGCTACGGCAGCAGCGGCTACAACCAGGGCCAGGGCTGGAGCGGCGGCCAGGAGCACGGCCATGGCTCCGGCGGTTCCATGGGCAGCGGCGGCCATCACGATCCGGACTACCAGAAGTGGCGCGAGGAGCAGATGCGCAACCTGGACAACGACTACCACTCGTGGCGCGAGGACCGCTACAAGAAGTTCTCGGATGACTTCACCAGCTGGCGCGCGAGCCGCAGCGGGGGCCAGGGCCAGGGCGGCAGCGGCGCCGGTTCGAGCGGCAGCATGGGCGGCAGCAGCGGCACGTCGGGGTACGGGTCGAGCCAGATGTCGGAGTCCAGCGGCATGGGGAGCGCGGGCACCACGATGAGCGGCGGTGGGACGGGCACCGGCAGCAGCACGACCGGCGGCAGCAGCACCGGCAGCACGGGCAGTACCGGCAGCAGCGGCACGGGCAGCAGCACGGGCACCAGCACGGGCAGCAGCGGCAGTTTGTCGTCCACGAGGAAGTAAGCCCGCACGCGGGCCAACCGGTCCGGTGGCGCCGCTTGCGGCGCCACCATTTTTTTGACTCGCCGAAGGAACATTCCATGAGAAGACCCTCGATGCGCACCATTCCCCTCGCCATCTCGCTCGCGCTGTCGTTCGGCGTCGCGCTGGCCCAGACCACCGCGAGCGGCGGCACTTCCGGCACCGGCTCGTCCGCGACCGGGGGCCAGTCGGCGCCCGCGGCCCAACCGGGCACCGGCGCCCGCAACGCCGAAACGCGCAAGGACGACAAGCTGGCGCGCGGCGACCGCAAGTTCATCCAGGAGGCCGCCGAGGCCGGCATGTACGAAGTGGAGGCCGCGAAGATCGCCGCCAGCAAGGCGACGGATCCGGCCGTGAAGAGCTACGCCGGCATGCTGGTGGACCAGCACAGCGCCGCCAACAACGAGCTTGTCCAGCTGGCCAACGCGAAGAAGGTGGAGCTGCCGGCCGCGCCTCCGCGCAGCAAGCGCCGCGACATCGAGAAGCTCGGCAAGCTGGGCGGCAAGGAGCTGGACCAGCGCTTCGTGCGCGAGGTCGGCATCAAGGACCACCAGCGGGACATCAGGAAGTTCGAGAAGGCCGGCAAGGACGTCAAGGACCCCGAGCTCAAGGCCTGGATCGAGAAGACGCTGCCGCATCTGCGCGAGCACCTCGCCGCCGCGCAGAAGCTGCCGCAGTCCGGCGGGGATGCCAGCGCGATGGGCAATCGCGCTGGAGGCAGCGACCTGGGCTCGACGCCCAGGGGCTCCGCCACCGGCACCAACACCGGCAACAAGACGGGCAGCTGATCGCTCCGTCCTACGGCGCCACGAGGTGCGCGCCGACGTTGCGCGGCCGCGCCGCTGCTGAGGATCGGGGCTGCGCCGGCATCGAGCCGCGCGCGGCGGTGCAGGAGGAGAGGCGGTGATGAGGAGCGTCTGCTGGTGCGTCGTGGCCGCGTTCGCCGGTCCGCTGTGCAGCGCCGGGGCCCGGGCCGAGACCGAGGCCGAATACGCGGCCCCGCGACCCGCCGGTGCCCGCTCGCCCGCTCCTCCACCACGCACCACCCCCCGGCACATGTTCGCCCCCGCCGCCGCCGCCAGTGCGCGGCGCCTGTCCCCGCACGAACGCGAGGAGCGGCGCTTCCTGAGGGAGGCTGCCGCCGCGAGCCGCTTCCAGGCCGAAGCCGCCCGGCTGGTGCTGGCGAAGTCGACCGACCCGGGCGTGCGCTCGTTCGCCGCGACGCTCGCCAGCCATCACTCGGCCAGCGGCGACGACCTGCTGCGCATGCTGCACCGGCGCGGCATGGCCGCGCCGATGCTGGAGAACTCGCAGCGGCGCACGCTCACGCGGTTGGCGCGGCTGCAGGGCGCGAAGCTGGACCGGACCTGGGTGGCGGAAGTCGCCGTCCAGGCGCAGCAGGAAACCGTTTCTGCCTACGAGCAGGCGGGCGCCGCGGTCCAGGACCCGGCGCTGCGCCAGTGGCTGGCGCAAGGGGTGCCGGCGTTGCGCTACCACGTGGCGAGCGCCGAGCGCCTGGCCGGTGCCGGCGCCGCGCGCGCGGCCGGGCATTCGGCCGCGCCCCGGGCGCGCCGCGATCAGCGTGTGGAATAGCCGGTGACACGCCACTTGCCGTCCGTGTCGCGGACGGTGGTGACGACTTCCTGCACCTGCTTGCGCTCGAATTTCGAGTCGAAGATGACGGTGACGTATTCGCCGTCCGGGCGGCCCTGCAGCGTCGTCTTGTAGACCGCGTCGGCCTGGGTGCGCTGCACCAGGGCGCCCAGCGGCTCGCGCACCTTCGGGATGCCGTCCATCCAGGTGGCCAGCGGCACGGTGCCGCGGAACACCGTGCTCGACGCCTCCCAGGCGCGGCCCCAGTCGCGTCGATCGAGCAGCACCAGCCAGCCGCCGGCGGCCAGCGCTCCGGCGGCTGCCTTCTCACGCTGCGCGGCGTTCGCCGGTGCCGGTGCCGAAGCCGGCTGCGCGGATGGCGCGGCGGGGGCCGTGGGCAGCGCGTTGCGCGGTGGCTTCAATTGCGCGGTGGCGGCGGTCGTGAACACGGCGGCGGCCAGCGCGACGGCGGCGGGAGCGAACTTTCGGATATGGGTCATGTGGCGGCAGTCTAGCGGGGCAAGGCCCCGCCAGCCGGCGCGGCAGCGCGTTCTTACGTTCGTTGACTTCCCGTTGACGCCAGCACCTGGCGCATCAGCCGGGCGCTTTCCTGGCCCTGGTCCTCGTAATTGGTGTTGAACAGGACGTGGACGTGCTGCGCGAGGCCCGCCATGCGCCCGATCTCGGGCGCCATGGCGGCCAGCTCCTCGCGCGAATACCAGTAGTCGAAGCGGCTGGAGGCGCTCGTGGCGCCCTTGATGTTCCAGGTGGCCGCATTGCGCCCGTGCAGCCGTACGATCGCCAGGGCGGGGTTGGTGACGGCCCAGACGCACGGCACCACGTTGGCGAAGCCCTGCGGCGCGTCGACGATGGTGTGAACGACGCCGAGCTCGCGCTCGAAGTCCAGGGTGCGTTCGAGGTGCTCGCCTTCGAACCAGCTCTTGTTGCGGAACTCCACGGCCAGCAGGTGCCCCGGCATGCGCTCGACGCAATGGCGTACGTGTGCCATTCCGTCACGGTTGCGCAGCAGCCAGGGCGCGAACTGGAAGTGCACGGCGCCGAGCTTGCCGTTGGCCCGCAGCGGGGCCAGCGCCTCGATGAACCGGCGCCACAGCTCGTCGCGGATCTCCGCCGGCGTGTCGCGGTAGTACATCATCTTCGGCGGGTTCGGGCCGAGCGCCTCGCGCAGGTCCTTGTGCAGGACGTCGGGCGAGGTCTGGTGGCCGGTGAACAGGCGGAACGCCTTGACGTTGAAGACGAAGCCGGGCGGGGTGCGCTGCGCCCACAGCTGCGCGTTGACCGGCGTCGGCACCCCGTAGTAGCTGGAATCCACCTCGACCAGCGGGAACTGCGTGGCGTAGTAGCGCAGCCGCGCCTCCGCGCTCTTGCAGTCCTTCGGGTAGAAGCGCCCGCAGTCGATGAGGGTCTTGTCGGTCCAGGAGGCCGTGCCGACGAGGATGTTGTCCACTGGATTAATATACAGTGGTCGCCCGCCATGCAGTCCGTCCATTCTCCCGCCGCCACCATCGATCCGCTCGCCGAACTGAATCCGCAGCAGCTCGAGGCCGTGCGGCACGGCACCGGGGACGACGCGCACGACCAGCGCGCGCTGCTGGTGATCGCCGGTGCCGGTTCGGGCAAGACCAGCACCCTGGCCCATCGTGTCGCCAACCTGGTGCGCCATGGGGCCGATCCGCAGCGGATGATGCTGCTCACGTTCAGCCGGCGCGCGGCGCAGGAGATGGAGCGCCGCGTCGGCAGTGTGCTGCAGCGCTCGTTGCGCCTCGCGCCTTCCGCCGCGCTGCCTGCCCTGCCGTGGAGCGGCACGTTCCACGGCATCGGCGCGCGGCTGCTGCGCGAGTACGCCCTGCGCATCGGGCTGCAGGAGAACTTCACCATCCACGACCGCGGCGATGCGGAAGACCTGATGGGGCTGGTGCGCCACGACATCGGCCTGGCGGAGACGAAGAACCGCTTCCCGCTCAAGGGCACCTGCCTTTCGATCTACTCGCGCGTGCTCAACACCTGCGAGCCGCTGGATCGCGTGCTGCAGGACATGTATCCGTGGTGCAGTCAGTGGGAGAGCGAACTCAAGCGCCTGTTCGGCGCGTACGTGGAAGCCAAGCAGCAGCAGAACGTGCTGGACTACGACGACCTGCTGCTGTTCTGGGACGAGATGATGGCCGAGCCGGCGCTGGCGGCCGAGGTCGGCGCGCGCTTCGACCACGTGCTGGTCGACGAATACCAGGACACCAACCGGCTGCAGTCGCGGATCCTGCTGGCGATGAAGCCGACCGGCCAGGGCGTCACCGTGGTCGGTGACGATGCGCAGAGCATCTATTCCTTCCGCGGCGCGACGGTCCGCAACATCCTCGACTTCCCACGGCAGTTCGCCGCCGGCGAAGCGCGGGTGGTCACGCTGCAGCGCAACTACCGCAGCACCCAGGCGATCCTGGATGCAAGCAATGCCGTGATAGCGGCCGCGCGCGAGCGGCACGCCAAGCAGCTGTGGACCGACAAGGCGGCGGGTCCGCGCGCGCAGCTGCTGCTGGTGCCGGACGAGGCGTCGCAGGCACGCTGGGTCGCCGACCAGGTCCTGCGCCAGCGCGAAGCGGGCTGCCGGCTCAAGAGCCAGGCGGTGCTGTTCCGCACCAGCAGCCACAGCGCGGCCCTGGAGCTGGAACTGGCGCGGCGCAACATCCCGTTCGTCAAGTTCGGCGGGCTCAAGTTCCTGGAAGCGGCGCATGTCAAGGACCTGCTGGCCGTGCTGCGCTTCGCGCAGAACCCGCGCGGGCGGCTGGCGGGCTTTCGCGTCGCCCAGCTCGTTCCCGGGATCGGGCAGGCCACGGCCACCCGGCTGCTCGATGCGATGGCCGAGGCCGCCGAGCCGGCCGACGTGGTGCAGCGTTTCGAACCGCCGCCCGCTGCCCGCGAGGCCTGGCAGGACTTCGCGGCCCTGTATGCGCGCCTGCGCCGCCCGGCGAGCGACTGGCCGATGGAACTGGAGCTGGCCCGCGACTGGTACCTGCCGCACCTGGAGCGCGTGCACGACGACGCGCACGTGCGCAAGCTCGACCTGGACCAGCTGGTGCGCCTGGGCGCCGGCTACGCGAGCCGCGAGCGGTTCCTCACCGAGCTCACGCTCGATCCGCCCCAGGCCACCAGCGACGAGGCCGGCGTGCCGCTGCTGGACGAGGACTACCTGATCCTGTCGACGATCCACAGCGCCAAGGGCCAGGAGTGGCGTTGCGTGCACGTGCTGAACGTGGTCGACGGCTGCATCCCGAGCGACATGGCGACCGGCACCACCGAAGCGCTGGAGGAGGAGCGGCGGCTGCTGTACGTCGCGATGACGCGGGCGCGCGAGCACCTGCACCTGGTCGTGCCGCACCGCTTCTACGTCACGCAGCAGGCCGGCGGCGGCGACCGCCACGTGTACGCGGCGCGTAGCCGCTTCATCACGGACGCGATGGCGCAGCGGTTCGACCAGGTGACGTGGCCGCCGGCGCAGCCGCAGGGCGCGGGCGCGGCCGAGCCGGCGGCACCCGTGCTGCAGGTGCGGGCCCGCTCCCGCGCCGCGTGGCGCTGAGCGCTGCCGTCCTACGGGCCGGCGGACCATGCGACTACACCGCCCGCCCGGCCGCGCACTAGATTGCTTCCATCCCTTTTCACGTAAAGGAGCAGTCATGACCAAGGGCAAGCCCAGGGAGCACCTCGGCAAGCGGACGGGGAGCCAGTCGAACAACGCCAGCCGGGCGTCGGCCAGCGACCGCCGCCACGACGAGCAGCAGGTGGAGCAGGGCAAGAGCATCAAGGCCGGCACCGAGCAGCGCGGCAAGATGAAGGCCTCGCAAGGCGGCAGCAAGCGATGACGGCGGTGCGCACGACGCCGGCATGGGGCGGCTCCTCGTCGCCAGCCGGGCTGCTGCTGGTCCTCGCCGGGACGCTGGCGGCCGGCTGCGCCCCGCTGCAACCGCCGGTGCAGCCGGCCGTGGTCGTCGCGCCGCCAGCCCTCGCGCCGCTGACGGCGCAGGAACGCGAGCTCCTGGCACAGCTGGCGGCGAGCAGCCTCTACGACATCGAGGTGTCGCGGCTGGCGGCGGCGCGCGCGACCAGCCCGCGGGTGCGTTCGTACGCCCAGGCGCTGGCCGCCCACCGGGTGCAGTCGTGGCAGCAACTCGGCACGCTGATGCGGGCGCGCGGCATGGCCGTGCCGACCCGCCTCGAGGGTGCCGCGGCCACCAAGCTCCAGCGCCTGGCGGCCGTGCCGCCGAGCGCGGACTTCGACGCCGCGTACGTCCGCGTGGTAGGCATCGAGGACCATGCGGAGACCGTCGCGCTGCTGGAGCGCGCGCGGCTCGCCACCCGCGACCCTCTGCTTGCGGCCTGGATCGACCGCTCGCTGCCGGTGCTGCGCGGCGACATGCAGGCGGCCCGGCAACTGCTCGCGCAGCCGGCCGGTTGACCCCGCATGAGCCGATTCCTACACGGCGATGCAACCACAACCGACAGAAGTTTCCACTCGCACTCCTAGAGTCCGCACTGCGGCCTGCGCACCAGTGCCGTCCGCGCCACAACCAAGGAGCATTTCTATGGCATCGCGAAATTCCAGGTCTTCCTCGTCGAGCGGCGGCACGAGCCGCGCGCAGGCCGCCAGCAAGGGCGGCAAGGCCGGCAGCCAGGGCAGCAAGGCGCAGGGCGAACGCGCGAGCGCGCGCAGCAGCGGCAGCAGCAAGCGCAGCAGCCAGGGCGGGGAGAAGAAGTCCACCGGCAGCAAGAGCAGCAAGTAAGGCAGCCGCCTGTCCCAACCAGGAATGCCTGGCGCGCGCGAGCGGCCAGGCATTCTTGCCGTCCGGGGGACGGCCGGCGAAGCGGCGCAAGGCAGAATCGCGCCATGGACCCCACCATCGAGTCGCTCACCCGCTCGCTGCGCGCCTTCGCCGCGGAGCGCGACTGGGAGCAGTTCCACTCCCCGAAGAACCTGGCCTGCGCCCTGTCGGTCGAGGCCGCCGAGCTGCTGGAGCATTTCCAGTGGCTGACCGAGGAGCAGAGCCGCCAGCTGCCACCGGAGCGGCTCGCCGCCGTCGGCCACGAAGCCGCCGACGTGCTGCTCTACCTGCTGCAGCTGGCCGACCGGCTGGGGATCGACCTGGCCGAGGCGGCGCGCGAGAAGATCGAGATCAACGCGCGCAGGTATCCGGCGAGCCTGGTGCGCGGCAGCAGCCGCAAGGCCACGGAACGATGAACATGAAGATCGCAGGCGCCACGAATTTCCGCGACCTCGGCAACCACCGCACGCAGCGGGGCGAACGGGTGGCGCCGCGCCGGCTGTTCCGGGCCGACCACCTGGGTGCGCTCACCGCGCAGGACGTGGCGCAGATCCGCGCGCTGGGGGTGCGGCGCGTCCTCGACCTGCGCGGCGTGAACGAGCGGGCCGCGGCGCCGTGCGCGCTGCCTCAGGTGGCCGTGCACTCGCTGGCGATCGAGCCGACCATCGTGCAGAAGCTGTCGGACCTGATCGCGGCCGGCCACCGGCTGACCCCGGGCGAGGTGGTCGCGCACATGCAGGACACCTACCGCGGCTTCGTTCGCAACAACACGCACCGGTTCGCCGAGCTGTTCGGCCACCTGCTGGAACGCGGCGAACCCACCGTCTTCCATTGCACGGCCGGGAAGGACCGCACCGGCTTCGCCGCGGCCCTGATCCTGCGCAGCCTGGGCGTACCGGAGCCCGACGTGATGCGCGACTACCTGCTCACCAACGAGCGGCTCAAGCCCATGGAAGCCTCGCGGCACGGTCTGGCCCCCGAGGTGCAGATGGTGCTGTGGCGGGTGCAGCCGGAGTTCCTGCGGGCGGCCTTCGACGCCGTCGATGCCGACTACGGCGGCATGGAGGCCTACCTGCGCGAGGGGCTGCGCCTGCGCGAGGCCGAGCGCGAACGCCTGCGCGAGCTGTACCTCAGTCCGCCATCCTGACCACCGTCCGGCCCCGGGCACGGCCGCCGATCACCGCGGCGATCGCCTGCGGCAGTTCGTCGAACGGGATCACGCGCGCGATGGCGGCGAGGTGCTTCGGCTTCAGATCGCTTGCGAGGCGCTGCCACACGCGCTCGCGCACCTCCGGCTCGTTGTCCGAGTTGATGCCCAGCAGCCGGACGCCGCGCAGGATGAACGGCATCACGCTGGTGGTGAACTCCAGTCCAGCAGCGTTGCCGATGCTGGCGATGACGCCGTCCTTGCGCATCGTGCGGGTGAGCGCCGACAGCGGTGCTCCGCCCAGCGAATCGACGGCGCCTTGCCACAGCGCCGGCTCCAGCGGCTTGTCGCCCGCCGCGAGGTCGGCGCTGGCGATCACTTCGGCGGCCCCGAGCTCGCGCAGGTACTGCGCCTCCTGCGGCTTGCCCGTGACGGCGACCACGTCGTAGCCGCGCTGGGCCAGCAGGTCGATGCTGACGCTGGCAACCCCACCGGTGGCACCGTTGACCAGCACCTTGCCCTTGTGCGGGGCCAGCCCGTTCAATTCCATGGCGTCGATGCCGAGGGCCGCCGTGTAGCCGGCCACCCCCAGCGTGATCGCATCGAGGGTGCTCATGCCGGCCGGCACCTTGTTGATCCAGGCGGCCGGCGCGCGGGCGCGGGCGGCGTAGCCCCCGTGGTGCGACACGCCGAAACCGTGGCCGTGCACGATCACGGCGTCGCCCGGCTGGAAGCGGGGCGAACCGGAGGCCTCCACGATGCCGCTGGCGTCGATCCCGCCGACACAGGGGAAGCGCCGGATGATCCGGCCCTTGCCGGTGGCCGCGAGCGCATCCTTGTAGTTGATGCTGGCGTACTGCACCCGCACCGTGACGTCGCCCGGGTCGAGCCCGTCGTCGTCGAGCATGGTGAAGGCGGCGTGCACGCCCTCGGGCGTGCTGGAGATCAGGTAGGCGCGAAAGGGCATGGTCGCTCCAGGTGGTCGTGCGCCATTTTCGCGCAGCGCAACGGGAGGTTTCACACGGATGGGCTCGCCGGCCCCACGATGGCGGCCGTCCACAGTACGATCCGCAGGCCTCCACCACCGTGACCCACAAGCCAATACCAGTGATCCTCGCCACCATCGTCATCACGCTCCTCGTCGGGCTGCTCTACATCAACTTCACCGGTCCGGAGAAGAAGGTCGAGACCGAAATCGAGCACCTGTACCCGGTGGAGGATCCGCAGTTCCTGCGGTCCATGGGACTCTTGATGGGACCGTCGATCCTCGACGGCAACAAGGTGACCGAACTGATCAACGGTGACCAGATCTTCCCGGCGATGCTGCAGGCGATCCGCGCCGCGAAGAAGACCGTGATGTTCGAGACGTTCATCTACTGGTCCGGCGACATCGGCAACGAGATCGCCGACGCGCTTTCGGAACGTGCCCGCGCGGGGCTGAAGGTGCACGTGCTGCTGGACTGGGTCGGCAGCTCGCGGGTGGAGGACGCGATCGTCGACAGGATGAAGTCCGCCGGCGTCGAGGTCCGCAAATACCACCCCCTGACCTGGTACAACCTGGACCGCATCAACAACCGGACGCACCGCAAGCTGCTGATCGTCGATGGCGAGGTCGGCTTCACCGGCGGCGTCGGCATCGCCCCGCAGTGGACCGGCAACGCCGCGGACCCCGACCACTGGCGCGACACGCACTACCGCGTCGAAGGCCCGATCGTGGCGCAGATGCAGAGCGTGATGCTCGACAACTGGAGCAAGACCACCGGCAAGGTGCTGCACGGGCGCGACTACTTCCCCACGCTGCAGCCGGCGGGGCAGCAGAGCGCGCAGATGTTCGCCAGCTCCCCCAACGGCGGCAGCGAGAGCATGCTGATGATGATGCTGCTCGCGATCACCGCGGCCACCCGCACCATCGACATCGCCAACGCGTACTTCGTGCCGGACGACATCACGCGCCGCGCGCTGGTCGCGGCCGCCAGGCGCGGCGTGCGCGTGCGCATCATCGTCCCGGGCGAGCACATCGACACGGCCACCGTGCGGCGCGCGTCGCGCGGCCTGTGGGGCGAGCTGCTCGAGGCCGGCGTGCAGATCCACGAGTACCTGCCGACGATGTTGCACTGCAAGCTGATGGTGGTCGACGGCCTCATGACGTCGGTCGGCTCCACCAATTTCGACGTGCGCTCGTTTCGGCTCAACGACGAGGCCAACCTCAATATCTACGACGCGGCGTTCGCCGCGCGCCAGACCGAGGTGTTCGAGGCCGACCTGAAGCAGTCGCGGCGCGTCACGCTGCAGGCCTGGCGCGCGCGGCCATTCACCGAGAAACTGCACGAGCACGCGCTCGCCTGGTTCGGCTCGCTGCTGTGAAGCGCGCGCGCGACGCGAGCGCCCCTTCCTCGTCCACGGCACCCTCCTGCCTCGCGCGCCGCGAGGTTCCTACGCCGCGCGCCGTCCGGCTCCTACAGCGTTGAGCTTGGCCGCGTCGCATGCTGCGCCCATGGATCGGCCGAAGGCCGCCACCAAAAAAGGAGCAGGACATGTCGAAGCAGGAACAGTCGCCCGGCGCAAAGCCGCAGCAGGACCGCGAAGGGCGCACGTCCGATCCCGCACGCCAGGACTACCGCGGCGACGGGCCCGGCAAGATCGGCCTGACCAGCGACGACCAGCCTGATCTCGTGGCGCCCAGCGGCGTCAACGAACGCGACCACGGCGCGGCCGACGACAAGCCGATGGGCGGCGGCAGCGTCAACCTGGACGACGACGACATGGTGCGGCCGCGCGGCAAGGTGACGGGCGCGGGCGGCACCGCCAAGGCCAAGGGCGGCGACAGCGCGCCGCTCGGCCCGCCCGGCGCCGGCCTGTCCGATCGCAACGGTCCGTCGGACCGCGGCAACAAGCAGTGATCATGAAGAAGGGGAGCAACATGGTCTACGCACTGTTCTCCCTGGGTCTGCTCGCCGCCGTCGGCGCGGTGTACACCGCCGCCATCGGCTGGCTGTGGTTCCGCCAGGAGCGCCTGCTGTTCGAGCCCACCCCGTTGCCGGCCGACGAGCCGCTGGTGGGCGACGCCGACGTCATCGAGGAATGGATCGAAGTGCCAGGGGCACGGCTGTCGGCGGCGCAGCTGCGGCTGCCCGACCCGCGGGGCGTCGTCTTCTTCCTGCACGGCAACTCCGGCAACCTGCGCGACTGCCTGGTCGACATCGACGCGTTCCGCCAGGTGAACTTCGACGTGGTGATGTTCGACTACCGCGGCTACGGCAAGAGCACCAGCTGCATCGAGAGCGAGGCGCAGCTGCGCTCGGACGTCGCGGCGGTCTGGGCGCATTACGGGCCGCGGTACGAGGGCAAGCGCATCGTCATCGCCGGACAGTCGCTCGGCACGGCGCTGGCGGCTGGCCTGTCGGCCGAGCTGTGCGCCGCGGGCCACGCCCCCGACCTGACGCTGCTGGTGTCCCCGTACAGCAGCATGCGTGCGCTGGCCGACGAGCTGTATCCCTGGGTGCCGCGGCAGGTGCTGCGCTATCCGCTGCACACGGCGGAGCACGCCGCGCGGCTCAAGGGTCCCCTGATGCTGATCCACGGCGACAAGGACGAACTGATCGGCATCCACCACAGCCACGCGCTGCGCACGGCGGCACCGGCGGCGCAGCTGCTGTGCGTCGAGGGCGCCGGCCACGGCGACGTCCACAAGTTCCCCAGCTTCCGCAAGGCGCTGCACGGCGCGCTGGGCTGCCTGTAAGGTGTCGCGAGCCTGAGCGTTTCCCTCGTTGACAGGCCGGACGGGCTTTGCTCGAATGGCCTCCAGCAAGGGGGTGCATCATCGAAGCAGCAGTCCCGGCGGCCGCGGCCGCCTGCCAGCGGCGCGCCAGGCCATGAGCGGCTGGCAGATCCTCTACGGCGACATCCACAACCACAACGCGCACGGGTATGGCGTCGGCTCCATCGAGCGTTCGCTGGACATCGCTCGCACGCACCTGGATTTCTTCGCCTTCACCGGCCACTCCAGCTGGCACGACATGCCGGCCATGGAGGGCCAGCGCGAGCGCCACTGGATCGACGGCTTCAGGCGTCTGAAGGACACTTGGCCCCGGGTGCAGCAGGTGATCGCCGACGGCAACCGCGACGGTGCGTTCTGTGCCTTCCTCGGCTTCGAGTGGCACTCATCGCACTGGGGCGACCAGTGCGTGGTGTTCCCGCGCGACCACCGGCCGCTGCACTACACCGCCGACCCGGGCCAGCTGCGGCGCTTCTGCGCCGAGGAGGGCGCGCTGATGATCCCGCACCACCTGGCGTATCCCGGCGGCAGCCGCGGCGTGAACTGGGAGTGCTTCCACGAGGAGTGCACGCCGGTGGTGGAGGTCTATTCCGAGCACGGCAACGGCGAGGACGACCGCGGGCCGCTCACCTACTTCAGCCATTCGATGGGCGGGCGCCAGACGTCCAACACGGCGGCGGCCGGGCTGAAGGCGGGCTTGCGCTTCGGCTTCGTCGGCTCGTCGGACGACCACGCGGGCTTTCCGGGCGCCTACGGCGAAGGCCTGATGGCGGCGCTGGTGCGCGACTTCAGCCGCGAAGGCATCTTCGAGGCGATCCGCTCGCGCCGCACCTATGCGCTGACGGGCGACCGGATCGAAGTCGATTTCAGCGTCGACGGGGCGCCGATGGGATCGACGATCAGCGCCGGTAGCCAGGTCGAGGCGGCATTCTCGGTCCGCGGTCGCGACGAGATCGACGTCGTGGAGGTGATCCAGGACGGCGCGATCGTGCACCGTGCCTTCGCTGCGCAGGCGGTGCCGGAGCACGACGCTTTCGCGCAGCCGGTCCAGGTGCGGCTGGAATGGGGCTGGGGCCCCTGGGGGGCGCTGGCGCTCGACCGCATCTGCGACTGGGCGATGGAACTGCGCGTCGAGCCGGGCCGCATCCTGCGCTTCTTCCCCTGCCTGCAGTCCATGCCGTTCGACGAGCAGCGGCGCCACCGCTTCGGGCGGCTCGGCGAAGACGGGCTGGCAATCCGCTCGTACACGGCGCGCCAGAACGCCTACCGCGAGAACCCGAACCAGAGCGTCGTGCTGGAGCTGCAGGCCGGCCCCGACAGCGTGCTGCACCTGGCGCTGTCCGAGCCGGTGGCGCAGGAATCGTCGTCGCCGCTCGCGCGCCTGTTCGAAGGCTCGCACAACCTGTTCACCGGCGGCTTTCCGAAGGAGGGCTACCAGTGGCACCGCCTGCTGCCGCTGGCGGCGTCGTCGCTTTCCGGCCGCTGCACGCTTGCGGTGCCGGACGGCCGGTCGCACGTCTACCTGCGGGTGCGCCAGCGCAACGGCCACGTCGCGTGGGCCAGCCCCGTCTTCCTGAACTACCGGTGAGCGTCATGAAGATCGCGAAGATCGAAGTCTTTCCAGTGCGCCTGCCGATGAAGGCGGTGCTCACGCTGCCGCGCGGGCCGTCGCGCACCCTCGACGAAGGCAAGCGCGTCGCCCTGGTGAAGATGACCGACGACGACGGCCATGTCGGCTGGGGCGAGTCCGGCCCGTCGCGCCGCTGGTCGGCCGAGACGCTGGAATCGTGCGTGACCTCGCTGCGCGAGTACCTGGCGCCGGCCGTGATCGGGCACGACCTGTTCGACCTGGCCGGGCTGCATGCGCGCATGAACCGCGAACTGGCCGTGGGGCTGGACCCGGGGCAGCCGATCGCCAAGTGCGCCATCGACCTGGCCGCGCACGACCTGATCGGCAAGCGCCTGGGCATCACCGTGCAGAGCTGGCTGGGCGCCAAGCGCGCGGACTCGGTGCCGCTGGCGCGGCTGGTGTCGGCGGCCGACCCCGAGGAGGCGGTGCGCATCACGCAGGCGGCGCTGGCCGAAGGCTATCGCGGCTTCAAGGTGAAGGTGGGCCACCACAAGGCGCTGGACGCGCAGATCGTGCAGGCCGTCGCGCAGGCGGCGCCCGGCGCGTTCGTCTGGGCCGACGCCAACCAGGGCTACACGCTGGAGGAGGCGATCCGGATGGCGCGCGCGTTCGAGCGCTGCGGCGTCACCCTGTTCGAGCAGCCGGTGCCCATGAGCGACGTCTACGCCATGAAGAAACTGCTGTCCGCCACGCCGCTGACGATCGCACTGGACGAGGCGGCGATGGGCCTGCCGTTCGTGATCGACCTGATCCGGCGCGAGGCGGTGGAGGGGCTGGCGATCAAGGTGTCCAAGGTCGGCGGCCTGCACTACGCGCGCCAGATGTGCGACCTGGCGCTCAACGCCGGCCTGGCGCTCATCGGCTCGAACCTGATGGACGCGCCGATCACCTTCGCCGCGTCCGTGCACCTCTTCGCGGCCTACGGCATGACCTTGCCGGCCGACCTGAACGGGCCGCAGTTCATCGCCGAAGACTACCTGGCCGAGCCGCTGCCCATTCGCGGACAGGTCGCCTACGTGCCCACCGCGCCCGGCCTCGGCGTCGTCGTCGACGAGTCGAAGGTGCGCCGGTTCACGCTGCCGCCTGCCTGACCGCAGGAGTGAAGCCATGCGCCGTTTCGTTGCGATCCTGATGCTGCTCGTGGCGGCGCCGCTGGCGCTCGCGCAGGGCGCTTTTCCGAACCGGCCGGTGAAGCTCGTCGTGGCATTTCCTCCCGGCGGCTCCACGGACATCACGGCGCGCCTGCTCGCCGGCAAGCTGGCCGAAAAGTGGGGCCAGCCGGTCGTGGTGGAAAACCGTCCCGGCGCCGGCGCCAACATCGGCACCGCGTACGTGGCCAAGGCGGCCCCCGACGGATACACGCTGCTGCTGGCGACGACGGCGCTCGCGATCAGCCCCAGCGTGTTCAGGCAGCCCGGCTACGACGCGCTGAAGGACCTGGCGCCGGTCATGATGGTGTCCACCATCCCCAACGTGCTGGTCGTGCATCCGGGCGTGCCGGCGCGCAGCATCGCGGAGTTCGTCGCGCACGCCAGGGCGAACCCGGGCAAGCTGAATTTTTCCGCGCCCGGCGCTTCGAGCGGGCAGCGCATGACCTTCGAGCTGGTCAAGCAGGCCACCGGCACGGACATCGCGATGGTGCCGTACGCCGGTGGCGCGCCGGCGCTGCAGGCGGTGCTGTCCGGCCAGGTGCAGGCGATGATCGTCGCCGTCGTCGAGGCGGCCGCGCACGTGCAGGCCGGCAAGCTGCGCGCGCTGGCGGTGACGACGGCGCGCCGCAACGCCATGCTGCCCGACGTGCCGACGCTCGCGGAAACCGTGGCGCCGCAGGTGGACGCCTTCGTGTGGCAAGGCGTGCTGGCGCCCGCCGGAACGCCCCCGGAGATCGTGCAGAAGCTGCATGCCGACGTGCGCGACGTCCTCGCCATGCAGGACGTGCGCGAGCGGCTGGGCGGCCTCGGCATGGAACTCGTGCCCGGCACGCCCGAATCGTTCGGCACGTTCCTGCGCGAAAGCGTCGCCACCTGGCGCCGCGTCAGCACCAATGCCGGCGTCCAGCCCGAATAACCAGGAGACCCCATGCCCAAGCTCAAGTCGCTCGTCCTCGCCGCCTGCGCGGTCGCCCTCGCCGCGGTGGCTCCGCTGGCCGGTGCCCAGTCCTGGCCCACGCGACCCGTGAAGCTGCTGGTCGGCTTCCCGCCGGGCGGGTCCACCGATCTCGCAGCGCGCGTGCTGGCCAGCAAGCTGACGCAGTCGCTGGGCCAGAGCTTCGTCGTGGAAAACCGCGCCGGCGCGAGCGGCAACATCGCCGCCGAGCAGGTCGCGCGCGCCGCGCCCGACGGCTACACGCTGCTGATGGCGGCGACCTCGTTCGCGGCGGCGCCGGCCTTCTTCGACAAGCTCAGCTGGGATCCGACCCGCGACTTCACGCCGGTGGCCCTGGTCGCGACGGTGCCGATCATGGTGGTGACCACCCCGGCTCTTCCGGTGAAGAACGTCAGGGAACTGGTGGCCTATTCGAAGGCCAACGCCGGCAAGGTCAACATGGCGTCGCCGGGGGCGACCACGCTCACGCGGCTGTCGGGCGAGCAGTTCAAGCAGACGGCGAAGCTCGACTGGACGACGGTGCACTACAAGGGCGGGGCTCCGGCGATGCAGGACATGCTGGCGGGAACGTCGCACGTGATGTTCGCCAACATCTCGGACGTGCTGCAGCAGGTGCGGGCCGGCAAGCTCAACGCGATGGCGGTGACGACGGCGCAGCGCTCGTCGCTGGTGCCGGACATCCCCACGCTGGCCGAATCGGGCTACCCGGGCTTCTCGTACGCCACGTGGCAGGCCGTGGTTGGACCGGCCGGGGTGCCGCGCGAAGTGGTGGACAAGCTCAACGCCGAGGTCCGCAAGATCATGGCGATGGCCGACGTCAAGGCCCAGTTCGCGACCTTCGGGACGGATGTGTCCACCAGCAGCCCGGAAGAGCTGGGCGCCTTGCTGGTCGACGAAGTGGCGAAGATCAAGCGCGTCGCGGCGTCGGTGGGCGCGACCAGCAACTGACCCGCTCGACCCGAGCGCCAAGGCCACGGCCGCCGGAACGCGGCTCATGCGCGCGCATCTGCCGACAATAGGACGATGGATTTTGCTTTCTGGTCCGTTCTCGTCGGCGTTCTGCTGATCTTCCTGGCGCTCAGCGGCACGGTGCTGTCGCGCCTGCCGTTGTCCACCGCCATGCTCTACCTGGCCCTGGGCCTGGTGATGAGCCCGCTCGGCCTGAACTGGCTGGCGCCGGACCTGCGGGAAAACAAGGTGCTGCTCGAGCGCCTGACCGAAACGGTGGTCCTGGTCTCGCTGTTCACGGCCGGGCTCAAGCTCAGCGTCAGCCTGCGCGACCGCCGCTGGCTGCTGCCACTGCGCCTGGCGCTGACCTCCATGGTGCTTACCGTCGTCGCGATCGCTGCCGTCGGCACCGTGCTGCTGGGCCTGCCGCTGGGCGCCGCGGTGCTCCTGGGCGCGATCCTCGCCCCGACCGACCCGGTACTCGCCTCCGACGTGCAGGTGCACCGGCCGGGCGACCGCGACAAGCTGCGCTTCGCCCTCACCGGCGAAGGGGGCCTCAACGACGGCACGGCCTTTCCGTTCGTGATGCTGGGCCTCGGGCTGCTGGGATTGCACGAGATCGGGCCCTGGGGCTGGCGCTGGCTGGCCGTCGACGTGCTGTGGGCGGTCGCCGCCGGGCTGGCAGCAGGCGCCCTGCTGGGCGCCGCTGTCGGGCGCCTGGTGCTGTTCCTGCGGCGCAAGCACAAGGAGGCCGTCGGGCTCGACGACTTCCTCGCGCTGGGACTGATCGCGCTCTCCTATGGCGTAGCCGTGCTGCTGCACGGCTACGGCTTCCTGGCGGTGTTCGCGGCCGGCGTCGCGCTGCGCCAGGTGGAACAGGCGGAGAGCCGCGACCCGGCGGTCCAGCAGGCGGTCGAACAGGCCTCGGCGGACCCGGATTTCACCGCGGCCGAGGCAGCGGCCGTGGATCCGCGCCACGCCCCGGCCTTCATGGCGCACGCGGTGCTCGGATTCAACCAGCAGGTGGAGCGCATCGGGGAACTGGCGATCGTGATCACCATCGGCGCGCTGCTCTGGGCCGTCGAGTGGGACAGCGCCGCCTGGTGGTTCGTGCCGGTCCTCCTGCTCGTGGTGCGGCCGGCGGCCACCTGGCTGGGCCTGCTCGGCTCGCACAGCTCCGCGCGCCAGCGCAGGCTGGTGGCGTGGTTCGGCATTCGCGGCATCGGCTCGCTGTATTACCTCATGTACGCGATCAACCACGGACTGCCGGATCGGCTGGCAGCCCAGCTGACGGCCTTGACGCTATCCGTCGTCGTGACGTCGATCTTCGTCCATGGCATTTCGGTCACTCCCCTGATGAGGGCGTACGAGCGCGCGATGGGGCGCCGCGCTGCGAGCAGGCCGCCGGTGGAGTGAGCGGCGCGGGCGGCGTTCCTACACCGAGCGCTCGCCCCGGACGACAGCCGGCGGCGGCCTGCTGCCTAGAGTGGAGGCATCGCAAGCAAAGGAGCCGAACATGAACCCTTCGAGCAAGTCGCGCTCGGGCGGCCGCGAGCCGCGCGACGGCGCCAAGGAAGTGGACACCAAGAACAAGGTCAGCACGCCGGACGCCGACATGCAGGCGCAGGACGCCGGCACGGGCGAGGGCGGGGAGTCGGGGCGCGGACGAGCCGCGGAAGGAGCGATGAAGCAGCAGAGCAAGATGCCGCAGGAGCGCGGCAGCCGGCGCTGACGGCAGCGCACCCCACCCGTGCCTCTGCGCTTGTCCTACACCGAACATCATCAGGTACCGACAGCCTGGGCGCCAGGGGTGCCTAGAGTGCGCTCCAGGGCCGCAAAACGCGCTGCCCCTGTCAATCCCGAACATACCCTCAAGGAGTTACCCTGATGAAGATGTCTCTCACCCAAACCGCCGCCGCCGCGCTGGCCATCGTCGGCGCCCTGTCGCTGAGCGCCTGCGGCAAGAACGACGACGCCGGCGCCGGCGCGGGCAGTTCCGCCACCTCGTCGAGCACCACCACGCCGCCGCCGGCCACCGCCGACACGTCGAGCTCCAGCAGCACCGCGGGCACGACGGGCGGCACGACCGGCAGCAGCACCGACACCGCGGCGGGCGCCAGCGGCACGACGGGCGGCACGAGCTCGATGGGCGCGTCGGGCACCGGCGGCTCCACCGGCACGACCGGCACCGGCGCCACCGGCGGCACGGCCGGCGCTTCGGGCAGCGGCACCACCGGCACCGACAGCAGCACTTCCGGCGTGACGGGCTCGACCAGCACGGCCACGACGACGACCCGCTGATGCCGGTTCGCCACTACGCGCTGATCCTGGCAGCGGCCGCCTCGCTGGGGCTGGCCGGCTGCGGGCGGGGCGCCGATTCGGGGGCCACGGCGAACCCGAACGCCCCCGGCAGCCCGGGCACCGGCAACCCGACCCAGGTGGTGACGCCGTCCGCGGCCGACACCGCGCCGGGCGGACCGTCCGGCGTCGCCGGTTCGGCGCCGCATCCCGGCTCGTCGGGCGGCGATGCCGTGCCCGGCGCCACCGGCAGCGGCACCGTGGGACAGGCCCCGCCGGCCGGCGGCGGCCTGCAAGGCGGGATGGGCGCCGGCCCGGCCACGGCGCCGGCCGGCACCGCCACCAGCGCGACGACCGCGCCGGGCGGCAGCGTGCCGGACGGCAGTGCCACCGGCCAGACGGGGCAGCGCTAGGCGTTCCCTGTTGCAGCCTCACCGGCGCCGCACGGGCACCCGGTGAGGCTCAGCCTTTTTCCACCGGCCGCGAGCGGTCGCTGCACCACTCGCTCCAGCTGCCGGCGTAGAGCGCGGTTGGCCCCAGGCCGGCCACTTCCATCGCGATCACGTTCGGCACGGCGCTGACGCCGCTGCCGCAGTGGTGCACCACGCTGCACGGATCGCGTCCCGCGAGCAGCGCCTCGAACTCCTGGCGCAGCTGGGCCGCCGGCTTGAACTTGCCGTCCGGGCCGAGGTTCTGGCCAAACGGCCGGTTGAGCGCGCCGGGAATATGGCCCGCCACCGGATCGAGGGGCTCCACTTCTCCGCGGAAGCGCGGCGCTCCGCGGGCATCGACCAGGGTCTGCGCCGGCTGGCCGAGCCGTTGCTGCACCTCGTGCGTGGTCGCCAGCCGCACCCGCTCGGCCCCGAGCCTGAAGTGCGACTGGAAGTGCGAGGGCTCCTCGCCCCCGGCCACCTCGCCGCCGGCCGCTTGCCACGCCTGAAGGCCGCCGTCGAGCACGGCGACGGCGTCGTGTCCGGCCCATTTGAGCATCCACCAGAGCCGGCCGCAGTAGTTCGCGCCCTGCCGGTCGTAGACCACCGCCTGCATGTCGTTGGCGAAGCCGATGGCGGAGAGCCACATCGCGAACTTCTCGCGGCTCGGCAGCGGGTGGCGGCCGCCCGATGCGGCGTCGGGATGCGGGTGATGCGTGCCGTCCGGCTCGACCACGCCCTGGTCGCTGAGCGCGGTGTCGAGATGCGCGTAGACCGCGCCCGGGATGTGCGCCTGGCGGTACTGCTCCTCGCCCGCGGCCGGGTTCATCAGGTCGAAGCTGCAGTCGAAGATCATGTGCGGCACCTCGCTCGCGCGCAGCCGCTTGAGTTCGTCGACGGAGATCAGCGTGGTGTACATGCTTGCGGGCCTTGCTTCGGATGGAGCGCGGATTATCCCGCGCCCCCCGCTCTCAGTGGTCTTGCGCCGGCGAATCGGGCGCCGCGCGGGTGCGCAGCACGGTGGCGGCCAGGCCGCTGGCGACGATCAGCGCCATGCCGCCCCAGCCCCAGAGGCCGATCCGGTCGCCGAACAGCGTGACGCCGAAGATCGCGCCGAACAGGAGGCCGGAATACTGCAGGTTGGCGACGACGAGCGTCGCGCCGGCGCTGTACGAACGGGTCATGGCGAGCTGGCCCGCCGACGCGAGCAGCCCCATCGGCAGCAGCCACGCGGCGCCGCGCCAGTTCCAGGGCGACACGCCACCGGCCAGCATCGCCAGGCCGCCGGCCAGCGTCGACCCCACCGCGAAGTAGAAGACGGTACGCGTGTCCGGTTCGCCCACCTTGCCGAGGGCCGTAAGCTGCATGTAGACGACGGCGGCCGTGAGGCCAGAGAACACGCCGATCAGGCCGGCGAAGACCTGGTTCTGCTCGATGGTGGGACGCAGCATCATGACGACGCCTGCGAACCCGGCCAGCACGCTCAGGACCAGCGGGCCCTGGCGCGGCGCGGCGCCGCCGCGCCGCGGCTGCCACAGGAAGATCTGCGCGCCGACCACGAACAGCGCGACCCAGACGCTGCTCATGTAGTTGAGCGTCATGGCCGTCGCGAGCGGGAGGTGCGCGATGGCGTAGAACCAGGTTCCCAGCGAGATCACGCCGACGACCGAGCGCCACGCGTGCATCCCCGGGTAGCGCGTGGCCAGCGGGATGCGATGGTGGCGTGCGACGGCCCAGATCGACACGATGCCCACCACGCCGCGCCAGAACACCAGCTCGCCAGCGTTGAACCACTCGGCCGCGAACTTCACGCACACGGCCATCGCCGCGAAGCAGAAGGACGCCAGCAGCATCCACCAGGCCTGCATGGCGCGCCGCGGCCGGGTCAGCCGGCCCTAGACGAGACGCCGCGCCGCGTTCGCGCCGATGCGGGCGCGATACCACTCGTGGAAGTGCTGCATTCCGTCTTCCATGGGGCTCTGGTACGGCCCGACCTCGTTGTCGCCGCGGTCCATCAGGGCCTTGCGCCCATGGTCCATGCGCTCCGCGATCTCGTCGTCCTCGACGCAGGTCTCCATGTAGGCGGCCTGCTGCGCCTCGACGAACTCGCGCTCGAAGGCGGCGATCTCCTCGGGGTAGTAGAACTCGACCATGTTGAGCGTCTTCTGCGGCGAGACCGGGTGCAGCGTGGACACCGTCAGCACGTGCGGATACCACTCCACCATGATGTGCGGGTAGTAGGTGAGCCAGATCGCGCCGTATTTCGGCTGCCGGCCCTGGCGGTAATCCAGCAGCGCCTTCTGCCAGCGCTCGTACACGGGGCTGCCGGCCTTGCCCAGGCGGTTGGCGATGCCCACCGTCTGCACCGAAAAGTTCTCCTTGAACTCCCAGCGCAGGTCCTCGCACGTCACGAAGCTGCCCAGGCCGGGATGGAACGGCCCGACGTGGTAGTCCTCGAGGTAGACCTCGATGAACGTCTTCCAGTTGTAGTTGCACTCGTGCAGTTCGACCCGGTCCAGCACCATCCCGGTGAAGTCCAGGTCGGCGCGGGGACCCATGCCGGCGAGGTCGGCTTCGACGTCGGGGCTGCCCGGCGCGCGCTCGAACAGCAACCCGTTCCAGTCCTGGAGCGGATAGTTGTTCAGGTTGAGGCACGGGTCCTTGGCGAAGTGGGGCGCGCCGAGCAGCGTGCCCGCGGGACTGCCGCCGCCGCCGCTGTAGGTCCAGCGGTGCAGCGGGCACACGATGTTGCCGCCCGAGGACGGGCCGGCCGCGATCGAGCCGCGGCCCTTCAGGATCACGGCCTGGCGATGCCGGCACACGTTCGAGATCAGCTCCACGCCGTTGGCGGTGCGCAGCAGCGCGCGGCCCTCGCCCTCCTGCGGGAGCGCGTGGAAGTCGCCCGGCTCGGGGACCGACAGGGCGTGCCCCACGTAGCGGGGCCCGCGCTGGAAGATGACCTCCATCTCGCGGCGAAACAGTGCTTCGTCGAAGTAGCTGGTGACAGGGAGTTGGCTTTCGGCCTGCTGAAGTTGAAGACTTAAATCAGACATGGTGTCCTGACCTAGAGACTCCCCCTATGAAGGGGCAGGGAAGCGCTGACCCGGAGATGAGCGCGCGGCGTTGGAAACGGTTGGGGAAACCGGGACGTGGGCGACCCGGCGAGAAGGGACACGGATTGTACCCCCGGGGTCGGTATCTCGGGGCTCCGTGCGGGCTCTCGGGCGCGCGCGCCGCGGCCCGGCATCGCGCACCGCCTAAAATCCCGGTTTCCCTGCCGCATCCACATGTCCCTGCCTGAGTCACCCACTCCCGCCAGCTACGAGGCCGCCCTGGACGAACTCGAGCAGTTGATCGCACGGATCGAATCGGGCCAGTTGCCGCTCGAGCAGTTGCTCGCCGGCTACCAGCGCGGCGCCCACCTGCTGCAGTTCTGCCGCGACAAGCTGCAGGCGGTGGAGCACCAGATCAAGGTGGTCGACGAAGGCACGCTCAAGCCGTGGCTGCAAGAGTGAGCGCCGCGGCGACGACGCGGGACCCCGGCGCGGCTGCGCGCCCCGCATTCGACCTGGCCCGCTGGAGCGCCGAGCGCCTGCGGCGGGTCGAGCAGGCCCTGGGACAGTGGGTCGTGGCCGACGCGCCCGCGGGGCTCGGCGAGGCGATGCGCTACGCGGTGCTCGATGGCGGCAAGCGGCTGCGGCCGCTGCTCGTGCTCGCCGCGTGCGAGGCCGTGGGCGGGCATGCGGAGGCCGGCCTGCGCGCCGCCTGCGCCGTGGAGCTGATCCACGCCTATTCGCTGGTGCACGACGACATGCCTTGCATGGACAACGACGTCCTGCGGCGCGGCAAGCCGACGGTGCACGTGAAGTTCGGCGAGGCGCAGGCGCTGCTGGCCGGCGACGCGCTGCAGGCGCTCGCCTTCGAGTTGCTGGCGCCCGAGGACGCCGCGTTTCCGGTCGCCGTGCAGGCCGCCTTGTGCCGCCTGCTGGCGCGCGCCGCCGGGCACGCCGGCATGGCGGGCGGCCAGGCGATCGACCTCGCGAGCGTCGGCTGCGCGCTGGACGAGGCGCAGCTGCGCGAGATGCACAGGCGCAAGACGGGGGCGCTGCTGCAAGGCTGCGTGCTGATGGGAGCCGCGTGCGGCGCGGCCGATGCGAAGGTGCAGGCCGCGCTCGCGGACTACGGCGCTGCGGTCGGACTGGCGTTCCAGGTGATCGACGACATCCTGGACGTCACCGCCGATTCGGCGACGCTCGGCAAGACGGCCGGCAAGGACGCGGTCCAGGCCAAGCCGACCTACGTGTCGGTGCTGGGCCTGGAGCCTTCGCGCCGCCTCGCACGCGAGTTGCTGGAGCAGGCCATCGCCGCCCTGGCGCGCTCCGGCCTGCCCGACACGCGGGCTTTACAGGGGCTCGCCATGATGGTGGTGAACCGGGACAATTGAGACGACAGATGGCATCCTTGCTCCAAGCGATCAACGACCCCGCGGAACTGCGCAAGCTGCCGCGCACCCAGCTCAAGGCGCTGGCCGACGAGTTGCGCGCCTTCGTGCTGGACAGCGTGTCGCGCACCGGCGGCCACCTCAGCTCGAACCTGGGGACGGTGGAACTGACGATCGCGCTGCACTACGTCTTCAACACGCCGTACGACCGGCTGGTGTGGGACGTGGGCCACCAGACCTACCCGCACAAGATCCTCACGGGCCGGCGCGAGCGCATGGCGACGCTGCGCCAGCTCGGCGGCCTCTCCGGATTTCCGCAGCGCACCGAGAGCGGGTACGACGCGTTCGGGACGGCGCATTCGTCGACCAGCATCTCGGCGGCGCTCGGCATGGCCCTGGCGGCCAAACGCAAGGGCGAGAACCGCAAGGCCGTGGCGATCATCGGCGACGGCGCGATGAGCGCGGGCATGGCGTTCGAGGCCCTCAACAACGCCGGGGTCGCCGATTGCGACCTGCTGGTGATCCTGAACGACAACGACATGTCGATCAGCCCGCCGGTGGGCGCATTGAACCGCTACCTCGCCCAGCTCATGAGCGGCCAGTTCTACGCGGCGGCCAAGAACGTGGGCAAGAACGTGCTGCGCGTCGCGCCGCCCCTGTTCGAACTGGCCAAGCGCCTGGAGGAGCAGGCCAAGGGCATGATCGTGCCGGCAACGCTGTTCGAGAAGTTCGGCTTCAACTACATCGGCCCGATCGACGGCCACGACCTCGACTCGCTGGTGCCGACGCTGGAGAACATCAGGCACCTGGCGGGGCCGCAGTTCCTGCACGTGGTCACGCGCAAGGGCCAGGGCTACAAGCTGGCCGAAGCCGACCCGGTGGCGTACCACGGCCCGGGCAAGTTCGATCCGGCCGTCGGCATCGTCAAGCCCGCCAAGGCGCCCAAGCAGACATTCACCCAGGTGTTCGGCCAGTGGCTGTGCGACATGGCCGAGCGCGACCAGCGGCTGGTCGGCATCACGCCGGCCATGCGCGAGGGCTCCGGGCTGGTGGAATTCGAGCAGCGCTTTCCCGAACGCTATTTCGACGTCGGCATCGCCGAGCAGCATGCGGTGACCTTCGCCGCGGGCCTGGCGTGCGAGGGCATGAAGCCGGTGGTGGCGATCTATTCGACGTTCCTGCAGCGCGCCTACGACCAGTTCGTGCACGACGTGGCGCTGCAGAACCTGCCGGTGGTGTTCGCCCTCGATCGCGCGGGCATCGTCGGCGCCGACGGCCCGACCCACGCCGGCGCCTACGACATCGCGTTCATGCGCTGCATTCCGAACGTGAGCATCGCGTGCCCGGCGGACGAGAACGAATGCCGGCAGCTGCTCACCAGCGCGTTCGAGCAGGACCATCCGGTCGCCGTGCGCTATCCGCGCGGCGCCGGCGTCGGCGCGGCAGTGGCGCCCGGCCTGCAGGCCCTGCCGTTCGGCAAGGGCGAGATCCGCCGCGCGCGCACGGCGCCCGACGCGCAGCCGCGCGGCGTCGCCATCCTCGCGTTCGGCACGCTGCTGTATCCCGCCCTGGCGGCGGCGGAGCGGCTCAACGCCACGGTGGTCAACATGCGCTGGGCCAAGCCGCTGGACACCGCGCTGCTGCTCGAAGTGGCGGCCCGGCACGAAGCGCTGGTGACGGTGGAAGAGGGCTGCATCGCGGGCGGCGCGGGCAGTGCCGTCGCCGAGGCGCTGCAGGCCGCCGGCATGGTCAAGCCGCTGCTGCACCTGGGCCTGCGCGACGAGTTCATCGAGCACGGCGATCCGGCCAAGCTGCTGGCGCTGCAGGGCCTGGATGCCGCCGGCATCGAGGCGTCGGTGCGCCGGCGCTTCGCCGAGGCCGTCGAGCGGCTGCAGCCGGCGCTGAAGATCGTCAGCTAGCCGGCCGGACCCTGGCATGCCGCACAACAAACGAGTCGCGGCCCAGGGCATGGCGGGCGCCGTGGGCCGACGCTCCCTGGTCGCCGGCGCCGGCCTCGTGGGGGTCCTGGCGGCCGGCGCTGCGCCGGCCATCCATGCGCAGGCGCTGGTGCGCTGGCGCCTCGCCTCCAGCTTTCCGAAGTCGCTGGACACGATCCACGGGGCGGCCGAAGTGTTCGCGCGCAAGGTGCGCGAGCTGTCGGGCGGGCGCTTCGAGGTCGCCGTGCATGCGTCGGGCGAGCTCATGCCGGCCTTCGGCGTCGTCGACGGCGTTCAGCAGGGGGTCGTCGAGGCCGCGCACACCGCGCCGTACTACTTCTTCGACAAGGACGAGACCTTCGCCATCGGCGGCGCGATCCCGTTCGGGCTGAACAGCCGCCAGATGAGCGCCTGGACCTACGAAGGCAACGGCCGCAGGCTGATGCGCGAGTTCTATGCCCGCTACGACATGACCAGCTTCCCCTGCGGCAACACGGGGGCGCAGATGGGCGGCTGGATGCGCCAGGAAATCCGTTCGGCGGAAGACCTCAAGGGTTTGAAGTTCCGCATCGGCGGCTTCGCCGGCAAGGTGCTGGAGCGCCTCGGGGGCTTGCCGCGCAACATCCCCGCCGGCGAGATCTACCAGGCGCTGGAGAAGGGAGCGATCGACGCGGCGGAGTGGATCGGGCCGTACGACGACCAGAAGCTGGGATTCAACAAGGTGGCTCCGTATTACTACTATCCCGGCTGGTGGGAAGGCGGGCTGCAACTGGACCTGTACGTCAACCTGAAGGCGTTTCGGGCGCTGTCGCCCGAGTACAAGGCCTACGTCGAGATGGCCAGCACCTACGCGCACGTGGAGACGCAGGCCAAGTACGACGTGCGCAACCCAGGGGCCCTCAAGCAGCTGGTGGCTTCCGGCGCGCGGCTGCGGCCGTTTCCAGCCGACATCCTGACCCAGGCATTCCGCGAGTCGATGCGGCTGTACGACGAGCTGTCGGCCAGCAACGAGCAGTGGCGCAAGGTCTACGCGGACTACCGGCGCTTCCGTTCCGACCAGAACCTGTGGTTCCGCTTCACCGAGGCCACGTTCGACCGGTTCATGCAGTCGCAGCGGCTGTGATGCCGCCGCCCTGGGCGGCCGGCCGCGCGACCTGATCGGCCGCAACCCTCGCCGGGGCGGGCCTTTCGTCACCGGTGATTACAATACGGCGCCGTTTGCCGAAAGGGCAAGGCGGGCAGGAGGGGCCGACCGGCTCCGCCGCGCCCCCCGGCGCATCGGGCGCCGCTGACCAACAAGGACACATCGATGGATCGCCGTTCCCTCATCAAAAATGCCGGCATCGCCGGCGTCCTCGCCGCCGGCGCCGCGCCGGCCGTGCATGCGCAAGCCGCCATCCGCTGGCGCCTCGCCGCGAGCTTTCCCAAGTCCCTCGACACCATCTTCGGCAGCGCCGAGACCTTCTCCAGGACGCTGAAGGAACTCTCCGGCGGCAAGTTCGAGTGCTCGGTCCACGCCGCCGGCGAGCTGATGCCCCCCTTCGGCGTCGTCGACGCGATCCAGAACGACACGATCCAGATGGCGCTGACGGCGCCTTACTACTTCACCGGCAAGGACTCGATCTTCGCGTTCGGCTGCGCCGTTCCGTTCGGCCTCACCGCGCGCCAGATGGACGCGTGGATGGAGCACGGCAACGGCCGCAAGCTGATGGACGAGTTCTACGCCAAGTACAACATCGTGAGCATGAGCGCCGGCAACACCACCACCCAGATGGGCGGCTGGTACCGCAAGGAGATCAAGAGCGCCAAGGACCTGCAGGGCCTGAAGATGCGCCTGGGCGGCGGCCTGTTCGGCGAGGCCATGGCCAAGCTGGGCGTGGTGGCCCAGAACATGCCGGCCGGCGAGGTCTACCAGGCCCTGGAGAAAGGCACGCTGGACGCCACCGAGTTCGTCGGCCCCTACGACGACGAGAAGCTGGGCTTCAACAAGGTCGCGCCCTTCTACTACTACCCCGGCTGGTGGGAAGGCGGCGCCGAGCTCGAGTTCTTCATCAACAAGAAGGCGTTCGACGCCCTGTCGGCCGAAAACAAGGCCATGGTGCGTGCCGCCGGCGCGGTGGCGGCCCGTGACATGACGGCCAAGTACGACGCGAAGAACCCGATCGCGCTGAAGCGCCTGGTCGCCGCGAAGACCCAGCTCAAGCCGTTCCCGAAGGACGTGATGGACGCCGGCTTCAAGGCCTCGATGGAGGTGTTCGGCGAGCACGAGGCGAAGTCGCCCGAGTTCAAGAAGATCCACCAGGACATGCGCGCCTTCCAGCGCGACCAGCTCCTGTGGGACCGCTTCTCCGAGTATCGCTACAGCAGCTACATGACCACCGTGAAGGTCTGACGCGAAGCGAAGCGCGCCGTCCGGCGCGCTTGCTGCCGAAGGAAAACGCCCCGGTCCGCTTCGAGCGGCCGGGGCGTTGTGCTTGGGAGGGGGACGCGCTACTTCGCCGGCCCTTGCTGCAACTGCTTCAGGAGGTCCTCGTCGGAGACCGCCGGCGCTTCGGCAGCCGGCTCCGGCACCGGTACCGCGCCCGCAGCAGGTGTGCTGCCCGGCTGCGGTTGCGCCGGTGCGGCCGGTGCCGCCGCCGGGTCGGGCACCGCCAGCTTCTCCTGCTGGTTCAGCATCCGCTCCATCTGCTGTTGCACCTTGTCCATGTCCTGCACCGGCGCCTTGTCCAGGTTGCCCGAGACGAGGGTGGGGAACGCGATGATGAGGCCCACCATGACGATCTGGATGATCACGAAGGGCACGGCGCCCCAGTAGATCTGCATCGTGGTCACCGGCGCGATCTGGCGCCGCGTGATCCGGTCGGTGTACGCCTTGTCGGGAGCGACGCTGCGCAGGTAGAACAACGCAAAGCCGAACGGCGGGTGCATGAACGAGGTCTGCATGTTGACGGCGAGCAGCACGCCGAACCAGACCAGGTCGATGCCCAGCTTCTGCGCCACCGGGGCGAGCAGCGGCACGACGATGAACGACAGCTCGAAGAAGTCGAGGAAGAACGCGAGGATGAAGATCAGGACGTTCACGACGATCAGGAAGCCCAGTTGCCCGCCGGGCAGGCCCGTGAGCAGGTGCTCCACCCAGATCGGACCGTCCACGCCCTGGAAGACCAGGCCGAAGATCGTGGCGCCGACCAGGATGAACAGCACGAAGGACGACAGCTTGGTCGTCGAGTTCAGCGCCTGGCGCAGCAGCGGCCAGGTCAGGCGGCGGCGCACGACCGCCATGACGATCGCGCCCAGCGCGCCCATGGCGCCGCCCTCGGTGGGCGTCGCGACGCCCAGGAAGATGGTGCCCAGAACCAGGAAGATCAGCATCAGTGGCGGGATGAGCACGAAGGTCACGCGCTCGGCCATGCGCGACAGCAGGCCGAGTCCGGTCGCCTTGTTGATCAGGGCGATCACGAAGGCCAGCAGCACGCCCGCGCCCATGGCGACGACGATGGTTTCGTCGGTCGGCATGGTGGCGACGGTCTCGCCGCGCAACCAGCTGACCACGGCGGCGTAGTTCACGCCCAGCGACACCGCGGCCGTCGTGCCGATCACCGTGAGCACCAGCAGCGAGCGCAGGCCGGGCGAGCCGTCCGGCTCCCGGTAAGTGCGCGCCTCCAGCGGCAGCGCCGGCGCCATGTGCGGCTTGAACAGCGCCACGCCCATCACATACGCGACGTACAGCCCCGTCAGCACGAACCCCGGGATGAAGGCGCCCTTGTACATGTCGCCGACGCTGCGCCCCAGCTGGTCGGCCAGCACGATCAGCACCAACGACGGCGGGATGATCTGGGCCAGCGTGCCGGACGCCGCGATGGCTCCGGAGGCGAGCCGCCGGTCGTAGCCGTAGCGCAGCATGATCGGCAGCGAGATCAGGCCCATCGAGATCACGGAGGCCGCCACCACGCCGGTGGTCGCGGCCAGCAGGGCGCCCACCAGGATCACCGCCAGCGCCAGGCCGCCGCGCACCGGGCCGAACAGCTGGCCGACGGTGTCGAGCAGGTCCTCGGCCATGCCGCTGCGCTCCAGGATCAGCCCCATCAGGGTGAAGAACGGGATCGCCAGCAGCGTGTCGTTCTGCATGATGCCGAACAGGCGCAGCGGCAGCGCCTGCAGCAGCGACTCGGGCAGGGCGCCGACCTCGACGCCGATGAATCCGAAGAACAGGCCGCAGGCGCCGAGGCTGAACGCCACCGGAAAGCCGAACAGCAGGAACACGATCAGCCCCATGAACATGATGGGGGCGAAGTTGTGGGTCAGGAACTCCATCCGTCTTCTCGTTTCTTGTTCGTCAGAGCTTGCCGGCCTGCTCGGCCTCGCGCCGGATCGATTCGGCGAGTTCCTCCTCCGCCGTCTTCTCCACCTTCTTCACGGTGGGGTCCTCGATCAGCCCCTTGAGGAACGCGATCCGCTTGATCAGTTCAGACCATCCCTGCAGCAGCAACAGGGCCACGCCCAGCGGCATCATCAGGTACACCGGCCAGCGGATCAGCCCGCCGGGGTTGTTGGACATCTCGCCGGAGCGGTAGCCCTGGAGGAAGAACGGAATGCCGTACCAGAGGATCGTCAGGCACATCGGCGTGAGGAACAGCGCGAAGCCGATCACGTCGATCCAGATCTGCTTGCGCTTGGACAGGTGGCCCGAGACCACGTCGATGCGCACGTGCTCGCCATGGAGCAAGGTGTAGCCCGCCGCCAGCAGGAAGGCGGCCGCGAACAGGTACCACTGCACCTCGAGGTAGGCGTTCGAGCTGTAGTTGAAGGCCTTGCGGACGATGGCGTTGATGCCGCTGATCAGCGTCGAGCCCAGGATCAGCCAGATGACGTACCGGCCCACCAGGGCATTGAGCCGGTCCACGGCATGGGAGAACTTGAGGAGCGCGTGCATGGGATATGGGCAGGCCGTGGCCGGCGCGGCCGCGGTCCTTCCGGTCATGGGGATTGCAGGAGCTCGCCGGGGGCAAGCCAACCGTGATTTTGACAGACTCGCCGGGCGAACCCGTCGCGATAATGACCGCATGCCAGCCGCCCACCGGGAAACCCGCCCCGAAAGCATCGACGCGACGTCGATGCGGCGCGCCGGCGCGGAACTGCTCTCGCTGGCGCTCATGGACGCGCGCAACCACGCGCTGCACCTGCTGTCGCACTTCGAGCCGGCGGCGCTGCCGGATACGGCGCCGGCGCGGACGCAGGCCGAATCGCCGCTGTGGCTTGCCGGAAACATCGGCTGGCTGGCCGAATACTGGATCGGCCGCAACCCGCAGCGCGCGCTGGGGCGGGGCTGTCCCGCCGAGGCGGTGCGGCTGTCCTCGATCGAGCCGATGGCGGACAGCTGGTTCGATCCGGCGCTGGTCGCGCCGGGCGAGCGATGGGGTCTGCCGTTGCCCGGTTACGAGGCGATCCGCGTCTGGCTGCTGCAGACCCTGGAGAGCACGCTCGAACTGCTGGAGAAGGCGCCCGACACCGATGCCGCGCTGTACTTCTACCGGGTTGCGCTGTTCCACGAGGAACTGCGCTGCGAGCAACTGGTGGCGCTGGCGCAGGCGCTGGGCGTGCCGCTCAAGCTGCCGCTACCGGGCGGCGCGGCCGCACGCGATCCGGTGCTGGTGCCCGCAGGCCGGTGGCTGCTCGGCTCGCCGGACGAGGGCTTTTCATTCGACGTCGAGCGGCCCGCGCACGAGGTCGCCGTGCCGGAGTTCGAGATCGACGCCCAGCCCGTGGCGTGGTCCCAGTACGTCGAGTTCGTGCAGGACGGCGGCTACGACCGCGCGGAGCTGTGGCACCCGCAGGGCTGGGAATGGCTGGCGCACGAGGTGGCGGGCGAAGGCCGCCGCGGGCCGCGCTACGTCGAGCAGATCGGCGGTGCGGGCGGCGCCGTGCTGGCCACGCAGTTCGGACGTCCCGCCCGCATGGCCGGCCGGCAGAGCGTGCTGCACGTCACGTGGTGGGAAGCGGATGCCTGGGCCCGCTGGGCCGGCCGGCGCCTGCCGACGGAAGTCGAATGGGAGATGGCCGCTCATGTGGCGCACCGCCGCGGCTTTCGCTGGGGCGACGTGCGCGAATGGACCGCGACCACGCTGCGGCCCTGGCCCGGTTTCGTACCGGATCGCTGGACCCGGCACACCGGCTTCGAGGCGCAGCCGCTGTTCGGGCTGGCCAAGGTGCAGCGCGGCGCCTCGTTCGCCGCGCGGGCCCGCATGAAGCACCCGAAGTTCCGCGGCTTCGCCTTGCCGGAGCGCGACGACGCTTTCGTGGGCTTCCGCACCTGCAGCTTGTAGTCTTCAGCGCATGCGCGGTTTGAAGTCCCACCACGGCAGTTGCTGGCGCAGGCTCAGCACTTCGCCGCACCGGGCCGCGTCGTAACCGGCCAGGCCGGCGAGCTGCGCGCGCCACGCGTCGCTGCGCAGCACCTGCAGCAGCGCCTGGACCGGCGGCTGCTCCAGGGCTGCTTTCAGGCACACCAGGTAGTAGTGCTCCTGCGCCAGCGGAACGAAATCCAGGCCGCGCGCAGCGGCGGCCGCCGCGATCCCGAGGCCCGCGTCGGCGGCCCCTGACGCGACCGCCTGCGCCACGGCGGCGTGCGACGGCTCTTCGCGCTCGTAGCCCCGGATCTCGGCTGGTTGCAGGCGTGCCTGCGCCAGCCACTCGTCCAGCAGCAGCCGGGTGCCGGTGCCAAGCGCGCGGTTGACGAAGCGGGCGCGGGTGCGCGCGAGATCCGCGATGCCCGCCAGGCCCAGCGGATTGCCGGTCGCGACCATCAGGCCCTGGGTCCGCCGGGCGAAGGCGATCAGCTTGTGCCGGCCCGGCCGCAGCAGTGGCTGGTAGGTGCGCTGGGCCAGGCTCCCACGGGCGCTCCCAGGCATGGTGTGAAAGCCCGCCATGGCGCAGCGGCCCTCGTTGAGCGCGGCGATCGCGTCGACGCTGCCGCAGAACCGGATGTCCAGGTGCAGCCGCGCGCCGGCCGCATGCTCTCGCAAGGCGGACAGGGCGTCGTCGTGGCTGGCGAACAGCATCAGCACGTGCGCCTGGGGGTCGAACGCCGTCGCGAACACGCGCTCCAGTCCGGCGTGCAGCGCCTCGATCTGCGGCGCGAGCCGCGCCTGCGCCTGCCGCTCGGCCCACAGCAGCTTCTCGCCGAATTCGGTGAGCCGCGCCGGCTGTCCCTTGTCCCAGACGATCAGCGGCTGGCCCAGTTCGGCCTCCCACCGTTTCAACTCGCCCCACACATGCCGGTAGGACAGCGCCAGCGCCTTGGCGGCGCCCGCGATCGACCCATGCGCACGCACGGCCTGCAGCAGGTCGATCAGCGAATTGCGGATGCCGGGGGCGCCGGCCCTGGCGCGGCCGAGCGCGTAGCTCAGTTCGATCTTGTGCACGCGGGCAGTATCGCCGAGGGCGCGCGCCGGGCTATGCAGCGCGGTGCATAGCTCGGAGACCCCGATGCGTGTGGCGGCCGCGGCCTCTACGATCGCCTCCAAATGAACACGTTTTCCGACAGCGTCGGCACGGCGCTGGCGCTGATTGCCGGCTTCGACCCGGCGCTCGCCGCGATCGTCGCGCGCTCGCTGGCGGTGAGCAGCGCGGCCTGCGTGCTGGCCTGTGCCATCGGCATGCCGCTCGGCGCCTGGCTGGGCGTCGCACGCTTTCGCGGCCGCGGCGCGCTGCTCACCGTGCTGAACACGCTGCTCGCGCTGCCCTCGGTGGTGGTGGGACTGGTGATCTACCTGCTGCTCTCGCGCACCGGCCCGCTGGGGTTCCTCGGCTGGCTGTTCTCGTTCCAGGCGATGGTGCTGGCCCAGACCGTGCTGGTGGTGCCGGTGGTGGCGGCCCTCACGCGGCAGAGCGTCGAGGACGCGCACGGCGCGGGCGGCGAACAGCTCGCGTCGCTTGGCGCCGGGCCCTGGCTGCGCAGCCTGCTGCTGGCCTGCGACGAGCGCTACGCGCTGCTGACGATCGCCATCGCCGCCTTCGGCCGCGCCGTGTCCGAAGTGGGCGCCGTGATGATCGTGGGCGGCAACATCGAGGGGTTCACGCGGGTGATGACGACGGCCATCGCCCTGGAGACCAGCAAGGGCGACCTGCCGCTGGCGCTGGCGCTTGGCATCGTGCTGCTGGGCACGGTGCTGGCGCTCAATGCCGCCATCGCCCTCCTGCGCCGCTGGCGCATGTTGCGCGACGACCGCGTGCTGGCGCTGGAAGGAGCGCCGGCATGAGCGCGCTGGTGCAGTTGAAGCAGGTGGACGTGCGCTTCGGCGCGGTGCACGCGCTGCGCGGCGTCGACCTGCGGGTGGCGGCCGGGGAACGCGTGGCCCTGGTCGGCGCCAACGGCAGCGGCAAGAGCACCTTGCTGCGCGTGTTGCACGGCCTCGTGCGCCCGGCGGGAGGGTCGGTGCTGCGTGACGGCGCGACCCGGCAGGCAATGGTGTTCCAGCGGCCGTACATGGTGCGCACGTCGGCGCTGAACAACGTGGCGCTGGCGCTGTGGCTGCGCGGCCGGCGCTGGGGCGCGTCGCGCGAGGAGGCCCTGGCAGCGCTCGCGCGCGTGGGGCTGGCGCCGGTGGCGCTGCGCGGCGCGCGGGCCCTGTCCGGCGGCCAGCAGCAGCGGCTGGCGCTGGCGCGCGCCTGGAGCCTGCAACCCGACCTGCTGTTCCTGGACGAGCCGACATCCAGCCTCGACCCGCACGGCAAGCGCGAGGTGGAGGCGCTGATGGCGGAGTTCGCGTGCGACGGGATGACGCTGGTGTTCGCGAGCCACAACCTGGGGCAGGTGAAGCGGCTCGCCACCCGGGTCGTGTACCTGGAGCAGGGGCGGGTGCTGGCGGACCTGCCGGTGCACGAGTTCTTCAACGCGCCGAGGCTGGCGCAGGTCTCGGGCGAGGCCGGATTGTTCGTCAAGGGAGAGTTGGCATGAACACGACGATGTGGCGCCGGGTGCTGGCGCCAGCGGCGGTGGCGGTCGCACTGGCGGGCGCCGGCCATGCGTGGTCGCAGGCGATCACGATGGCATCGACGACCTCGACCGAGCAGTCGGGCCTGTTCGGCGCGCTGCTGCCACGGTTCAGGCAGGCTACGGGGGTAGCGGTCAAGGTGGTCGCCGTCGGCACCGGGCAGGCCATCGACATGGCGCGCCGCGGCGATGCCGACGTGCTGTTCGTGCACGACCAGGCCGCCGAGGAGAAGTTCGTCGCCGACGGGTGGGCCTTGAAACGGTACCCGGTGATGTACAACGATTTCGTCCTCGTCGGCCCGAAGGGGGACCCGGCCGGCGTGCGCGGCAAGGACATCGTCGCCGCCCTGAAGAATGTTGCCGCGGCGAACGCGCCGTTCGTCTCGCGCGGCGACAAGAGCGGAACGCATGCCGCGGAACTGCGGTACTGGACGCAGGCCGGCCTGGCGGCGGCCAAGGGCAGCGGGTACAGGGAGTGTGGCTGCGGCATGGGGCCGGCCCTGAACATCGCGTCGTCGACGAATGCCTATGCGCTGGCCGATCGCGGCACGTGGCTCAGCTTCAGGAACCGCGGCGACCTCGCGATCGTGGTGGAGGGCGACACGAAGCTGTTCAACCAGTACGGGGTGATGGTGGTGAACCCGGCGAAGCACCCGCACGTGAAGGCGCGCGAGGCGCAGGCGTTCGTCGACTGGATCGTCTCGCCGGCCGGCCAGGCGGCGATCGCTTCGTACCGGATCGGGGGGGAGCAGCTGTTCTTCCCGAACGCCGCGCGCTGAATCCGTCTACCTCTTCCCCAGCTTCCGGTACACCGTCGCGCGGCTGATGCCCAGGGATTGGGCGGCCTTCATCACGTTGCCGCGGGCGTCGGCGACGGCCTTGCGGATCAACGCGATCTCCACGTCCCGCAGCGGCACCTTGTCCGGCACCGCCACAGGCGGCTGGCCCGGCAACTGCGGCACCGCCTGCAGGCGCAGTCCTGACCACAGCGCTACTTCCACGGGCGCCGCCGCCGCGCTGCGGCGGGCGAGATCGAACCACGACTCGCAGCGTTGCGCGAACAGCTCGCCGGCGTGGGTGGCGGCGCCGGCCAGCGCCAGTTGCGGCAGCATCTGGCGCGCCGCGTCGTTGCTGCCTTGCACCCAGCCGTCCGCATCGAGGCAGACCAGCCCGTCGTCGTGCCCGCCGGGTACGCGCCCCGGCCAGTTCAGCCGCAGCAGCAGCGCGTGGGGCAGCCGCTGTACCAGCGCGTTCTCGATGCTGCGAGCCGACTGCGCCGCGAGGTGCTTGAGCTCCGGTCGCTCCGCCGTCTCGATGCCGGTGAGATCCAGCATGCCGACGCACCGGCCGTCGGGGCCGAACAGCGGCGCGCCCGCGCAGCTGTAGACCGAGGTGTCGGCGAAGAAGTGCTCGCCGCGGTGCAGCCAGACCGGCTGCAGCTCGGTGAGCGCCGCGCCGATCGCCGTGGTGCCGACGGCGGTCTCGGACAGGTCGACACCGATACGGGTGATCAGGTCGGCCCGGCGATCCGCGCGATCGATGGGACCGTGGCTGTCGATCACGACGCCGTCGCGGTCGGTGAGCACCGCGAAATAGCGGCTGCTGGCGAGCGTCTCGCCCAGGCGCTCCAGCACCGGGCGCGCGGCCTGGATCAGGGACTGGTTCGCTTCGACGACCCGGGCCCGTGCGGGGGCGGACACCGAGTCGAACGCCAGCCGCTGCTCCGGCCGCTGCCCCAGCGCCAGGCAGCGGCGCCAGGAGCGTTCCAGCCAGGGCTCGATCGGCAGCGGGCGCCGCGATTCGTCGCCGCCGAGCACGGCCCGCCGCGCGCTGTCGATCAGCGCGAGCCGGTCGCGTTCCGCGAGCGCGATGGAGCTGCCCATGGCCGCCATTGTCGGGGATTTCCAATATCCAACTGATGAGGTGTCTCAAGATGAGAAAAAGGCTGGGCCGCCGCTCTCCTTTAGGGTTAGCACTAGGCGGGCGCATCGGCCCCGTTTCAACAATGGGCATGCAAACCGCTTCATGGCAATCGGCGCGGGGGCGGCGCGCCACAAACCAGGAGAGACGCAGATGCAAAAGGTGCTGCACATCAACGCGGACAAGTGCACAGGCTGCCTGCAATGCGAGATGGCGTGCTCGTTCGAGAACTACGGGACCTTCGCGACCGCGCGCTCGCGTATCAAGGTCTTCGACTTCCACCACACCGGCAAGAAGGTGCCGTATACGTGCACCCAGTGCGACGAGGCCTGGTGCCTGCACGCCTGTCCGGTGGAGGCGATCACGATCGACCGGCTGACGGGCGCCAAGGTGGTGAACGAGACCACCTGCGTCGGCTGCAAGGTCTGCACCATCGCCTGCCCGTTCGGGACGATCAACTACGTGCAGGAGTCGGGCAAGGTGCAGAAATGCGACCTGTGCGGCGGCGAGCCGGCCTGCGCCGACGCGTGCCCCACGGGAGCGATCACGTTCATCGACGCCAACTGGACCGGGCTGGACCGCATGAAGCAGTGGGCCGGCAAGCTTGGCAATCAACCCGCTGCGTGAGGAGAACATCATGTCCTGGGCTGGAAGAATCCTTCGCGTCGACCTCACCAACGGCCTCGTCAAGGCCGAGCCGCTCAACATGGACTGGGCGCGCGCCTACGTCGGCTCGCGCGGCCTGGCCTCCAAATACCTGGTGGAGGAGATGGATCCAAAGACCGATCCGCTCTCGCCCGCCAACAAGCTGATCTGGGCCACCGGCCCGCTGACCGGCACCATGGCATCCACCGGCGGCCGCTACACGGTGGTGACCAAGGGGCCGCTCACGAACGCGATCGCCTGTTCGAACTCGGGCGGCTACTTCGGCGCGGAGCTCAAGATGGCCGGCTGGGACATGGTGATCGTCGAAGGCAAGTCGCCCAGGCCGGTGTACCTGTTCATCAGCGACGACGTCGCCGAACTGCGCGACGCCTCCGGGCTGTGGGGCAAGACCGTGTGGCAGACCGAGGAGATCCTCAAGAAGACCCTGCAGGATCCGCTGCTGCGCGTGTCGAGCATCGGCCGCGCGGGGGAGAACCAGGTGCTGTACGCATCGATCGTCAATGACCTGCACCGCGCGGCCGGACGCTCGGGCGTGGGCGCCGTCGCCGGCAGCAAGGGCCTCAAGGCCATCGCGGTGCGCGGCACCAAGGGCGTCGGCAACATCCGGGACCCGAAGGCCTTCATGATCGCCGTGAAGCAGGCGAAGAAGGTGCTCGCGGACAACGCCGTTACCGGTCAGGGCCTGCCCACCTACGGCACCCAGGTGCTGATGAACGTGATCAACGAGGTCGGCGCGCTGCCCACCCGCAACCACCGCGACGTGCAGTTCGAGGGCGCGAAGGACATCTCGGCCGAGGCCATGGCGACGCCGCGCAAGACCGACGGCAGGAAGCACCTGGTGACCAACCAGGCGTGCTTCGGCTGCACCATCGCGTGCGGGCGTATCAGCAAGATGGACGAGAGCCACTTCACGGTGCAGAACAAGCCGCAGTACTGGGGCGCCTCGGGCGGCCTCGAATACGAGGCGGCCTGGGCACTCGGCGCGGCCAATGGCGTCAACGACCTGGAGGCACTGCAGTACGCGAACCAGTTGTGCAACGAGGACGGCATCGACCCGATCAGCTTCGGCGCGACCGTCGGCGCCGTGATGGAACTGTACGAGATGGGCGTGCTGACGAAGGAGCAGGTCGGCATCGAGGCGAAGTTCGGCTCCGCGCAGGCGCTGGCGTTCCTCGCCGAGCAGACCGTCACCGGGCAGGGCTTCGGCAAGGAGGTGGGCCTCGGGTCCAAGCGGCTCACCGCGAAGTACGGCCATCCGGATCTGTCCATGAGCGTCAAGGGCCAGGAATTCCCGGCGTACGACGGTCGCGGCATCCAGGGCATGGGCCTCGCTTACGCCACCAGCAACCGCGGCGCCTGCCACCTGCGCGGGTACACCGTCGCGTCGGAAGTCATGGGCATCCCGGTCAAGACCGATCCGCTCGCCACCGAAGGCAAGCCGGAACTGGTCAAGGCGTTCCAGGACGCGACGGCCGCCTTCGACTCTTCGGGCCTGTGCATCTTCACCACCTTCGCGTGGGGCCTGCCGGACCTGGCCCCGCAGATCTCCGCCGCGTGCGGCGAGGACTACACGCCGGAGGTGCTCGGCATGATCGGCGAACGCATCTGGAACATGGAGCGCGACTTCAACAACCGCTCCGGCATGACCGCCGCCGACGACACGCTGCCCAAGCGCCTGCTGACCGAGCCGGCCAGGACCGGCCCGGCCAAGGGCAGGGTGAACGACCTGGCCAAGATGCTGCCGCACTACTACGAAGTGCGCGGCTGGAACCCGGACGGGACGCTCAAGCCCGAGACCCGGCAACGACTGGGGCTGTAGCCGTGACGCAGCACCACCTGATCCTGGGCGCGGGTCCGGCGGGGGTGATCGCCGCGGAGACGATCCGCAAGCACCGGCCCGCCGACGCGATCACGATCGTCGGCGACGAGCCGGAGCCGCCCTATTCGCGGATGGCGATTCCCTACCTGCTCGCCGGCCAGATCGGCGAGGCGGGTACCTGGCTGCGCAAGGGCGCGGGGCACTACGAGGCGTTGCGGATCAACCTGGCGCCCGGGCGCGCCACGGCGCTGGATGCCGCTGCGCGCATCGTGACGCTGTCCGACGGGCGCCAGCTCGGGTTCGACACCTTGCTGATCGCCACCGGGTCGACGCCATTGCAGCCGCCGATTCCGGGGATCAACCTGCCGGGCGTGCACCCTTGCTGGACGCTGGCGGACGCGCGCCAGATCGCCGGGCTCGCCGTGAAAGGCGCCCGCGTGCTGCAGATGGGGGCCGGCTTCATCGGCTGCATCATCATGGAGGCGCTGGCGGCACGCGGCGTGCAGCTGTCGGTGGTGGAGATGGGCGACCGGATGGTGCCGCGCATGATGGGCGCCACCGCCGGCGGCATGATCAAGGAGTGGTGCCAGCGCAAGGGCGTGCAGGTGTTCACGGCCACGCGCGTCGAGGCGATCAGTCCGGGCGCGCCGCTGTCGGTGCGGCTGTCCAACGGCGAGCGGGTGACGGCCGACCTGGTGATCAGCGCCACCGGCGTCAAGCCGGCGATCGGCTTCCTCGAAGGGACCCCGATCCGCTGCAAGCAGGGGATCCTCACCGACTGGCGCATGCAGACCAACGTGCCCGGCATCTACGCGGCGGGCGACTGCGCCGAGGCCTTCGACAAGCTGTCGGGCCGCCACGTGGTGAGCGCGATCCAGCCCAACGCCGCGGACCAGGCGCGGGTGGCGGCGCTCAACATGGCCGGGATGCCGGCGGAGCTGGCCGGCGTCACGCAGATCAACGTGCTCGACACGCTGGGCCTGGTGTCCGCGAGCTTCGGCGAGTGGCAGGGCGTCGCCGGCGGCGATCACGTGGAGCTGACCGATCGCACGGCCGCCCGCCACCTGAACCTGCAGTTCAAGGACGACGTGATGGTGGGCTGCAACAGCGTCGGGTGGACCGACCACGTCGGCGTGCTGCGTGGGCTGGTGGAAGGACAGGTGAGGCTGGGCACGTGGAAGGACCGGCTGAAGGAAGATCCCACCCGCCTGATGGAGGCGTACCTCGCCAGCGCACAGGCGCAAGGCCGTTGGCAAGGCGCGCTGGACGACCGCCGCCGGTGAAGATCACCTTCAAGCTGTTCGCGATGCTCACCGACTTCCTGCCGGCGCAGGCGCGGGCGGGCAACGTCATGGAACTGGAGGTGCCGCCCGGCGCCACCATCGCGCAGATCGTCGAGCAGTTCGCCCTGCCGCCGAAGCTCGTGCACCTGGTGCTCGTGAACGGCACCTACGTCGCACCGGAAGCGCGCCGTACGCACGCCCTGCAGGAAGGCGACACGCTGGCGATCTGGCCGCCGATCGCAGGCGGCTGATGGGCGCCGGCTGGCCGGAGGCGTTCGACCGCGAGATGGGCTGTACCGAGGCCGACTGGCTGCGCTGGCTGCCCGCGGCCATCGGCGCGCGCGAATGGCGCTGCGAGCCGGGCGCCGCGACGGTGAAGGTGGGTGAAGGTGAGTTGCACCTGCGCTGGCGCGCCGGCGAGCCGCGCACCATTGCGCTGGTGCGGCTGCCGCGGCTGCATGTGTCGTTCCGCTTCGAAGATGTCGCCGCCGGCGAGCGCCGGGCGTTCATGGAGCGGTTCGACCTGTATATGCAGCGGGGCGGAGGATGAATTGCCGCGCCGGCGCGGCGCGCCTCAGGGAACGAGCCGGTAAACCCGATTGATCGGCACGCCGTTGAAGCGGATCTCGTAGGCGTTGTCGCCGACCTTGAAGAATTCCTCGCACTGGTCCTGCGAATTACCGTCAGGGAAGCGGAACTTGACGCACCATTGATTGGCGACGACCTTGCCTTCGCCCTTGACGGTCCATGGGGCCATGCTGTCCGGGCAGAACACGGCGAGGTGTCGCTCCGAACCCCGGTTCTTCGCCAGGAACTGGCAGCCGTTCTGCAGACCGATGCCGCCCACGGCAAGACCATCCTGGTCGACCCATCTCTGCAGTTCCGCGCCGGAGACCTGTCCCGGAGCAGGTGCACTGCCCTGTGCGAAGGCGGTGCTTGCGAGAACCATGGCGGCGACCACCGTCGCCGCCCTTGACGTGCTGGCACTCATGTCGGGCTTTCGAAGGGGAGGGCCGCGAACTCTAGTGGCGGACCCTGCCGCACGCCTTGACGCGCCTCAAGAACCGGAATTGTCCGTGGACCCCGCTGCAAGCTCCGTCGTGGCAGTCACATCTTCGACGGCAGCCACGTCGCCAGCTGCGGGAACCACCACAGCAGCAGCACCATCAGGCACATCAGCAGGAAGAACGGGAACGTGACCTTGCCGATCCAGGTGATCTCCTTGCCGGTCATGCCTTGCAGCACGAACAGGTTGAAGCCGACCGGTGGCGTGATCTGCGCCATCTCCACCACGATCACGATGAAGATGCCGAACCAGATCAGATCGAGCTTCGCCGCGGTCACCGTCGGCAGGATCACGCCCATGGTCAGCACCACCATCGAGATGCCGTCCAGGAAACAGCCGAGGATCACGTAGAACACGGCCAGCGCGACGATCAGCAGGAATGGCGAGAGGCCGAGGGACGTGACGAACTCCGCCAGGTGCCGCGGCAGGCCGATGTAGCCCATCGACAGCGTGAGGAACGCGGCGCCCGAAAGGATCAGCGCGATCATGCAGTACAGGCGCGTCGCGCCCATCAGCGAGTCGCGGAAGGTCTGCCAGGTGAGCGACCGCTGCACGGCCGACAGCAGCAACGAACCGACGACGCCGACCGCCGCTGCCTCGGTCGCCGTCGCGACGCCGGCGTAGATGGAGCCGAGCACGGCGGCGATCAGCACCACCACCGGGATCAGGTGGCGCGACTCGTAGACCTTCTCCCCGAACGACATGTGGCGATCGGGCGGCGGGACGCGGTCGCGATTGAGCGCCGTCCAGATCATGAGATAGCCGGAGAACAGGCCCGCCAGGACCACGCCGGGGATGATGCCGGCGACGAACAGGCGGGCGATCGACACGTCGGCCGAGACGCCGTAGACGATCATGATGATCGACGGCGGGATCAGCAGGCCCAGCGTGCCCGCACCGGCCAGCGAGCCGATGGTGATGTCGTCCGGATAGCCGCGCTTGCCCAGCTCGGGCAGCGTCATCTTGCCGATGGTGGCGCAGGTGGCGGCGGACGAACCGGACACTGCGGCGAAGATGGTGCAGCCGATCACGTTCGTGTGCAGCAGGCGGCCGGGCAGGCGGCTGACCCAGGGCGCGAGGCCGCGGAACATGCTCTCGCTCAGCTTGGTGCGGAAAAGGATTTCGCCCATCCAGATGAAGAGCGGCAGCGCCGTCAGGGTCCAGCTCGAAGCAGAGCCCCACACCGTGATCGCCATGGCGTCGCCGGCCGGGCGCGACGAGAAAAGCTGCATGCCGATCCAGGCGACGCCGGCGAGCGTCAGGCCGATCCAGACGCCGCTGCCCAGCAGGGCGAACAGCGCGAACATCAGCAAGGTGGTGATCGCGACGTCACTCATTGTGCAAGGCCTCCCCGGGTACGGTCCGCGGCTGCCGGGCGCGCAGGTGGAGCAGCCACTCGTCGACGAAGGCGATCAGCAGCACCACGGTGCCGAGCGCCATCGTGATCTGCGGGATCCACAACGGGGTGGCGTCGTTGCCCGTGGAGATGTCGTTGAGGGCGTACGATTGCCATGCGAGCCGCACCGAGTAGAACGCGAAGAGCGCCGCCAGCAGCACGGCGGCCGAGAGCGCCCACATCTGCAGCACGCGCAGCCCGCGTCCCCTGAGCCGCCCGAGGAGCAGGGTCACCCGGATGTGCTCGTTCTTCTTGAGCGTGTGCGCGAGCGCCAGGAAGCCGGCCGCCGCCATGCTGTAGCCGGCGTAGGCATCGGTGCCGGGCACGTTGAAGCCGAGTTGCCGGCTGACGATGGACAACAGCACCATCAGCAGCACGCCGATCATGGCGAGCGCGGCCAGCCACGCGGCTGCGTCGTACAGCCAGTCCAGGATTCTTCTCATGTGAAAAGTCCCGCAGGGTGGTGAGCCGCTGCGGGACGCTCCTTGCTCGAATGTCTTGCGTTACTTGCGGTACGCGTCGACCAGCGCCTTGCCTTCCGGCCCGGCCTTGTCCAGCCATTCCTTCAGCATCGTGTCGCCGACCTTCTTCATGTCGGCCTTCAACTGTGCCGGCGGCGTGATGATGTTCATGCCATTTTGCTTCAGCAGGTTCTGGGTGCGCGTGTTCTCCGCCTTGGAGGCTTCCCAGCCGCGGGCCTCGGCCTCGGCCCCGGCCTTCAGCAGCGCGTCCTGCGTGCCCTTGTCGAGGGCGTTGAATGCGGCCTTGTTGACGATCACCGCGTTCTTGGGCAGCCAGGCCTGGGTGTCGTACCAGTTCTTGATGTGCTCGTAGGTCTTGGAGTCGTAGCCCGTGGAGCCGGACGACATGTACGAGTCGACGACGCCGGTGGCCATCGCCTGCGACAGTTCGGCGGCCTGCACCGTCACCGGCTGCGCGCCGACCAGCTCCGCGATGCGCGCGGTGGCGGGGCTGTAGGCGCGCCATTTCAGGCCCTTCATGTCGGCGGCCGAATTGAGCGTGCGCTTGGTGTAGATGCCCTGCGGCGGCCAGGCCACCGCGTACAGCAGCATCATCCCCTGCTCGCCGAGCTTCTTCTCGAGGAACGGCTTCTGGGCCTTGTACAGCCTCATCGACTCGTCGTAGCTGTCGGCCAGGAACGGGAGGCCGTCGGCGCCGAAGATCTGCCACTCGTTCTGGAAGTTCACGAGCAGGATCTCGCCGATCTGGGCCTGGCCCTGCTGCACCGCCCGCTTGATCTCGGGCGCCTTGTACAGCGAGGCGTTGGCGTGCACCGTGATCTTCAGCTTGCCACCGGTGGCCTTGTCCACGTCCTTGGCGAACTGCTCGAGATTGACGGAGTGGAAGTTCGTCGCGGGATAGGCGGCGGGCAGGTCCCACTTGGTCTGGGCCAGGGCCGGGACGCTGAGCGCCAGGGCGGCCGCCATCATTCCGAATCTGAGTTTCATGGTCACTCCGGGAGAATGTGAGGATGAGAACGTCGAGCATACGGGCAATTCCCCCGCCGCCCGCCCCGGTATTTCCCGCGGTCGGGGCGCGTCCCCGCAGTGGCGGGACGCCCGGGCCGGAGTCGTTCCTTGGCATCCTGATGCTGCAGACGCGCTTTCCGCGCCCGCCTGGCGACATCGGGCACCCGGCCAGCTTCCCGGTGCCCACCCGGAGGCTGGTGGTGGCGGGCGCCACGCCCGGCGGGGTGGTGCGCGATGCCGCGGACCTGCGCGCGAGCGGCCTCGTGGCGCGCTTCGTCGCGGGGGCGCGGCAGCTCGAGGCTCAGGGTGCCGCCGCGATCACCACCAGCTGCGGTTTCCTGGTGCTGTTCCAGCGTGAGTTGCAGGAGGCGGTGGGCGTGCCGTTGGTGGCATCGAGCCTGTCGATGCTCGCGCCGCTGCTGGCTGCCGGGCGGCGCGCCGGCGTGCTCACGGTGAGCGCCCAGCGCCTGGGGCCTGCCTACCTCGAAGCGGCCGGCGTCCCCGTCGACCGGATCGCGGCGATTCCGGTGGAAGGCGTCGCGCCGGACAGCGTGTTTGCCACCACCTTGCTGGGCGACTTTCCGGACTGGGATGCCGGCCAGGCGGCCGCCGACGTGGTGGCCGCCGCGGTGCGGCTGCGGCGGCGCGCGCCGGAACTGGACACGCTGGTGCTGGAATGCACGAACCTGCCGCCGTATGCGCCCCGGATCGAACAGGCCACCGGACTGCAGACGGTTTCGCTTCTGCAGTGCGAAACGCTGCTGGCGCCGTTCGGTGCGTCGTGAGGCCGGCGCCACGCCGGCCGCTTCAGGGCCGCGCAAGCCCTTGCCAGATGCGCACGGCGGCGAGGGCCGTCTCCATCTGCACAGTGTGCGCGAACCGGAACGCATCGCCGTGGATGGTTTCATCCGGGAACTCGGTGATCAGCGTCACCGGCGCCCCGGGACGGTCCACCTGCGACAGGACGCAGGCCGTGCCATGCAGCACCTCGCACGGCACCTGGCCCGCGTGCCGTTCGAACAGCGCCAGCTGGCTCGCGTTGTACTTGGCCAGCCCCGGCACCGCGGCAATCGCGGCGCTGACCTGTTCCATCAGCGCCTGGGCCTGCGCCTGCCAGCCGGCGTGGTGCCGCAGGATCAGGAAGAAGCCCCTGGGGATGGTCCACGTCTCGTAGCCCTGCGGCAGGTAGCCGGACAACGGGCGCGTCCATTCGTGGGCGGGGTAGCCGTGCAGGTTGACGTGCAGCTGCGCGCCGGACAGCGCCAGCGCCCGCTGCCGCGCCTCGCGCTCGTACAGGGGCGGCTGGTCGCGGTACTCGATGTCGTCGCCCAGGGCGCTGTAGCGCGCGGCGTGCAACATGTGCCGCGGGTGCCGGGCGCCGAGCTCGCTCTGCAAGGCATAACCGTCCGGGTTCTCCAGGGGCAGCACGGCGAAGTTGGCGTCCTGGCGCCGCAGCACGTGCGCCGCGCGCAGGGCGCCGACGATGCCCGACGTCTCGTTGGCATGCTGGCCGCCGCTCACGAACACGGCCGCGCCGCGTCCGCGGTGGTACACGCCGGCCACCTCGCGGCCCTGCCGGCTGGTGGCGCCGAAGCGCTGGCCGGCGATGGCCTCCAGTTCAAGTGCCACGCGCTGCGCCGTGGGTGCCGCATCGAGCGCTTCCAGCGCGGGCTGCGGGCCGGGTGCCGCGACGGCGGACGGCGACACGGCACCGAACTCGGTGAGCGTCACGCGCAGCCGCGGCGCGGCGCCGGACGCGCGCACGTCCGGCACGATCTGTCCGGGCTGCAGCCGCCGGTCGCCGGGGGGGCGCCCGGAGCGCTCCTGGAACAGCTCCAGCAGCGAGAAGTAGATGTCCTCGTGCAGCGCCTCGTGCGTGCTCACGCACTCATGGCCGACGGGCAACGGCTCCTCGATGCCGTGCAGGTCGACGTGGACCTCGAGCCGCTCGAAGAACGGCTCGCTCGCCGGCCACTGGTGGCCGCGCACCGCCTGCAACATGCGCGCGAACAGGATCTCGTACGCGGTGTCCTGCTGTGCGTCGATCTCCGCCGCCACCGCGTCCGCGCGCCGCACGCGCAGCCACCCCGTGGGCGACAGGTGCATGGTGCCGGTGCAGCCGGGATGCTCACGGTTCGGAGCGAATACGCGTTCGGCGCGCCTGCTGCCGTCCTTGAACGTCAGCGCGACCTCGTAGTGCAGGTCCGCCGCGCCGGCCACGAATGCCAGTGCCACGCCCGGCAGCAGCGCCGCCAGCGGATAGGCTTCCATCGCGAAGCGGCCCGGCAGGGCCAGTGGATGCACCGGATGCCGCACCGTCACCGCGGCCAGCGCGTCGCGGTCCGCGTCCTCGAGGAAGAAGTGCAGCAGCGGCTTGTAGGTGCTGCGAAAGCGTGCATTCACGCCCGCGGCGCGCAGGCGCTCCTCGGCGCCACGGCGGGCCGCGGCGCCCTCGAACAGCCAGCCCTCGACCGTCGCGCCGCGCCATTCCGGCCGCGCGAAGCGCTCGGTCCAGGCGATGAGGGTGCGCTGGACGCTGGTCTCCAGCAAGGTGGTGGGCATGGGCAAGGGTACTTCAGGTGTGGCGCCGAGCCGGCGTCTTGCTTCGGTGCGCCGTCCCGGTCAGTCGCCGGCGGGGCCGGACGCGAGGACTGCACCGGTGTCCGGCGCGGGCGACTTGATTTCCACGAAAATCGTCTCTTCCAGCGCCTCCACGCTGTGGGCGACATTGGCCGGATGGCGGCCCGCGTCGCCGGGCCCGAGCAGCGTGACCTCGCTTCCGATCGTCGTCCTCAGCCTTCCCCGCACCACATAGATGAGTGACTCGTGGGCATGGCCATGGGTGGCCGACGCGACCCCCGGCTGGAGGTGGACTTCCAGAAGAGACATGTGGTCGCCCTTGAGCAGCGGCTTGATCAGGAAGTCTCCTGTCGTGAGCGTCCCCTCGATCGACCTGATGACCAGCGCCTTCGTGCCGGCATTGCTTGCATGGTTCATCGCGCGTTGTCCTTCCCGCGGAAACAGGTCACGAAGGGCGCCGGAGCGGGTTCACGGAATGAAGCGCTGGCGCCGGAAACTGTCGAAGATCCGCATGAACATTTCTTCCGAATCGACGAACTCCTGGAACCCGAACTTCCGCGCCTTCGTGTTGTCGAGCATGATGTCCCAGGTCGGGGCGAAGGCGTAGTTCGCGAAGGCCCAGTTGGCGGCTTCGGAGAACGGCGTGGGCAGCAGGCCGTGCTCGCGCACGATCTCGTTCCAGAGATCCTCCTTGTCGGCCATCATGAGTTCCAGGTCGATCTGCTGGACGCCGCCGGCCGCCATGCCGAACCAGTCGGCGATGCGCGGCCACAGGTGCTCCCAGCGGAAGTGGTCGCCGTTGACCATGTTGAATGCCTCGTTGGCGGCGCCCGGCGTGGTCGCCGCCCACAGCATGCCCTTGTTCAGCAGTTCGACGTCGCTGGCGCAATGCACGGCGCGGTAGGCGCCTTCCGGGCCCGGGAAGCGCAGCGGCAGGCCCAGCTTCTTGCACAGCGTCGCGTACACGGCGATCGGCTTGGGCAGGTTGATGTCGGTGCGGGCGTAGCCGCAGACGATGTGCGGGCGCATCAGCGACCAGCTCCAGCGCTTGCCCTGCGCCAGCTGCCGGAGGAAGTCTTCCTGCGTGTAATAGAAGTTCGGCGGAAAGTGGCGCGGGTCGCTTTCCCTGGCCGGCGTCTTGAACGGCCCCAGGTGGCGGCCGTAGTACTTGGAGCCCTGCAGCAGGCACACATGCCGCAGTCCGGTCGCCGCCGGCTCGATCGCGGTCATCGCGTTGCGGAACAGGTCGGTGTCGCGCGCGACCTTGTCCACCCAGCGGGTCCCGGTGGCATGGCCGGTCCAGAAGATGTGGGTCGCGCTGGCCAGCCTGCCCAGTTTGTCTTCGCAGTCCGCCGGATCGCTCATGTCGCAGACCACATGGCGGGCGCGGGTGTCGAATGCGGGCGCACGCCGCGAGACGATGGTCACGTCCCAGCCGCCGACGCGGTCCAGCAGCTGCGCCATGTTGGCGCCGACCATGCCGGTGCCGCCGAGGATGATGGCGGTCCTGTCCGTCATCGGGAGAGCGCCTGTTCGACCGCGAACCCGAGCGCCAGCACCTGCTGGTCGTGGCCGCGCGGCGCGGCGAGCATCAGGCCCACCGGCGCGTCGCCGGCGCGGTGGCACGGCAGGCTCAGGGCGCAGCCGTCGAGGAAGTTGATGAAGGTGGGATTGCGCAGCATCAGCAGGTTGGTGCTGCCGTACAGGTCGTCGCTGGCCAGCAGCGCGGCGATCGGGGGCGCCACCACCGGCACCGTCGGCATCAGCACCGTGTCGCAGTTGGCGTGCGCCAGCCGCTGCTGCACGCCGGCGATCCAGCGCGGGCGCTGCGCCAGCAGGTCCAGGTAGTCGGACGCCAGCATCTTCTCGCCGCGCCGGATGCGTACCGCCACGCGCGGATCGTATTCCGCTTCCCGGGCCTGCAGCAGGCTCGCGTGCCAGGCCCAGGCCTCGGCGGCGAGGAAGCCGCCCAGGCGGTTGATGTGCACCAGCTCGGCGAACTCCGGCAGGTCCATCGGCACCAGCCGGGCGCCGGCGGCCGAGACCTTGCGGCAGGCCAGCTCGAAGGCCGCCGCCACGGTCGCGTCCAGGCCGTCCAGGGCCACCGTCTTCGGCACGGCCAGGCTGCGGCCCGCGAGCGACGCTGGCGCGGGCGCGCAGGCCGCGCCGCCCGAGAGGACGGCGTCGAGCAGGGCGCAGCAGTCCACGCTGCGGGCCAGCGGTCCGATCGAGTCGAGGGTCGATGACAAGGGCAGCACGCCCTCGGTCGAGATCCGGTTGGCGGTGGGCTTGAAGCCGGTGAGGCCGCACAGCGCGGACGGAATGCGCACCGAGCCGCCCGTGTCGGAGCCGATCGCCGCGGCCGCCATGCCGTCGGTGACCGACACCGCGGCGCCCGAGGAAGAGCCGCCGGGAATGCGGCCGGTGGCGCGGTCCCAGGGGTTGCGCGGCGTGCCGTAATGGGGATTCAGGCCCAGACCGGAGTAGGCAAACTCGGTCATGTTGGTGCGGCCCACGATCACGGCGCCGGCGGCCCGCAGGCGCTGCACGACGAGGCTGTCGCGGCTCGCCGGCGCCGCGCCGTCCAGGACGCGCGAACCGGCCCGGGTCACCTCGCCGGCCTCGTCGAACAGGTCCTTGATCGAGATCGGGATGCCGGCCAGCGGCGGCAGCGGCACCCGCGCGGTGCGCAGGCGGTCGACCGCATCGGCGGTGGCGCGGGCCGTGGCGGCATGGACCGCCAGGAAGGCCGTCGCCGCCTCGCTGGACGCGGTGGCGGCGTCCAGCGCCTCCTCGGTCAGCGCGCGGCTGGTGGTGCGGCCATCGGCCAGCTCGGCGCCGAGCTGGCGCAGTGTCTTCGAAGCGAGGGGCATGTGGGTTCGCGCGTTCAGCGCGCGGTCATGGCGCGGGGCAGGCTCATCACGATCTCGGGGAAGACGGTGATGGCGACGGTGGCGACCACCATCAGCAGGAAGAACGGAAAGCTGGCCCTGGCGACGGTGAAGATGTCCTTGCCGGTGAGGTTCTGCACGACGAACAGGTTGAACCCGACCGGCGGCGTGATTTGCGCCATCTCGACCACCACCACCACGTAGATGCCGAACCAGAGCAGGTCGATGCCGGCCGCCTGCACCGCCGGCAGGATGACCGACGTGGTCAGCAGCACGATCGAGATGCCGTCCAGGAAGCAGCCGAGCACGATGAAGAACACTGTCAGCGCGGTCAGCAGCGCCCAGGCCGGCAGGCGCTCGCCCGCGATCCAGCTGGCCAGCGCCGCCGGCAGGCCGGTGAAGCTCATCGCCGAGGTCAGGTAGGCCGCACCCAGCAGGATGAAGAAGATCATCGTCGAGGTCCGCACGGCGCCCAGCAAGCTGGCCAGCATGGTGGTCCGGTTCAGCATGCCGGAGAAGCCGGCGATCAGCAGCGCGCCCACCACGCCGATGGCGGCGGCCTCCGTCGCCGTGGCATAGCCGGCGTAGATCGACCCGATCACGCCCAGGATCAGCAGCACCACGGGGATCAGGCGCCGGGTGGCGTAGACCTTGGCCGCGAACCGCATCGCCAGCCCCGCGGCCGGAATCTGCTGCTTGTTCAGGAGCGACCAGATCATGACGTAGCCGGAGAACAGCGTCATCAGCAGCAGGCCCGGCAGGACCCCGGCGATGAACAGGCGCGCGACCGAGACCTGCGCCGCCACCCCGTACACGATCATGATGATCGACGGCGGGATCAGCAGCCCCAGCGTGCCGGAGCCGGCGAGCGATCCGATCGAGATGGCCTCGGGATAGCCGCGCGACCTGAGTTCGGGCAGCGAGATGCGGCCGATCGTGGCGGCGGTGGCCGCGGACGAACCGCTCACCGCGGCGAAGATGCCGCAGCCGAACACGTTCACGTGCAGCAGGCGGCCCGGCAGCTTCTCGACCCAGGGCGCCAGCCCGGCGAACATGTCGTCCGACAGCTTGGTGCGAAACAGGATCTCGCCCATCCAGATGAACAGCGGCAGCGCCGTCATGGTCCAGCTGGCGCTCGACGCCCAGCTGGTGGTGGCCAGGATCGAGCCCGCCGGCGCGTCGGCGAAGAAGTGCATGGCCACGAGGCCCACCGCCAGCAGCGCCGGCGCCACCCAGACCCCCATCGCCAGCAGCAGGAACAGCGAGCCGATCAGGACCACCGAAATCCAGGTCATGTCCATCATTCGCTCCGTTCCTCGCCGTCGCCGATTTCGAACGGCTGGTGCTGCAGCACGCGCACCAGCCGCTCGGCGAACGCCACCACCAGCAGGATGGAGCCCAGCACCATCGGCACCTGCACCATCCACATCGGCACCGGAACCAGCCCTTGCGACACTTCGTTGAAGCGGAAGCTCTCCAGCACGAAGGCGCTGCAATACCAGGCGAGGTAAGCCGCCAGTGCCAGGCCGATGGCGCTGGCCAGCACCTCCATGACGTGGTGCAGCGATTCAGGCACGAACCGGGCCACGGCCGACACCCGGATGTGGGAGCCGCAGTGGAGCGCATACGGCAGGCCGAAGAAGCCCGCGGCGGCCATCGCCCAGGCCGCGAACTCCTCGGCGTCGCGTACGGTGGAGCCCAGGTTGCGGGCGACGACCTGCGCGAGGATCAGCACGCAGATGAGGACCAGCGACGCTGCCGACAGCAGTCCGGACGCCAGGTACAGCCGGTGCAAGCCCCGCATTGCCGCTCAGCGCCTGGCCTGGTCGATGATGGCCTTGCCGTCCGGCCCGGCCTTCTTGAGCCATTCGTCGGCCATGGTGGCCCCGACCTTCGCCAGGTCGGCGTTGATCGCCGGCGGCGTGGGACCCACGGTCATGCCGTTCTTGGCCAGCTTGTCGGTCAGCTCGCTGGTCTGCTTGCGCGCGGTGTCCCAGCCCCGCTTCTCGGCGCGCTCGGCGGCGGCCAGCACGGCCTTCTGCGAGGCGGCCGGCAGCTGGTTGAAGGCGCGGGCATTGACCATCGCCACGTTCTTGGGAATGAACGCCTGGACGTCGTAGTAGTACTTGGCGAAGTCCCAAGCCTGCGAATCGACGCCGGTGGCCGGCGAGGTGATCATCGCCTCGATCAGCCCGGTGCCGAAGGCCTGCGGCACGTCGCCGGAGTTCACGGTGGTGGGCGACGCTCCCATCAGTTCCACCATCCGCGAGGTGGCGGCGTTGTAGGCGCGGAACTTCATCCCCTTGAAGTCCGACATCTGCTTGACCGGCACCTTGGTGTAGATGCCCTGCGGCGGCCACGGCACGCTGTACAGCAGCTTGATGCCCTGCTTCGCGAGACGCGCTTCCATGGTCGCGCGGCTGGCCTGCCACAGCTTCCAGGCGCTGTCGAAGTCCCGGGCCAGCAGCGGCACGGCGTCGACTTCGTAGATCGGGTCTTCGTTGCCGAGCACCGAGATCAGCACGTCGCCGACCTGGACCTGGCCGGTCTGCACGGCGCGCTTGAGGTCGGGCCGCTTGAACAGCACCGAGTTGGAATGGACCTTGATCTCGAGCGCGCCGTTGGTGGCCTTGGCCACGTCGGCGGCGAAATCGCGAGCGACGACGGTGATGTAGTTGCCGTCCGGCTGCTCCGCGGACATGTTCCATTTGTCGGCGGCCCAGGCCGATGGCAAGGCCAGGCACGCGGCGGCGCAGGCGGACAGGGCATAGCGGCGATTCATGGTCATCAAGCTCTCCAGGGAAAAGAAAAATCAGGCACCCAGTCGCCACAGCGACTGGAACGAATAGACCTCGTCGGCGGTCAGGCCCAGCGACGCGGCGACGGCTTTGGCATGCTCCACGGCGACCGCGGCGCGCGTGGCCTCGATCATGACGAGGCCGTCGGCCGGAGCCGGCGCCGCGTCGGCGGTGACCGGCGTGGAGAGGCCGGCATCGGTCTCGAGCAGCGAGGCGCGGATCACGTGGTCCTGCGCGGCAACGGCGGCCAGGGCCGGCGGCAACTGCGCGCGCACGCCCGCCTGGGCCAGCTTGTCCTGCGGCACGACGAACAGCGCGAGCGATCCGCCCTCGCCGGCGCCGGCCTCCACGCTGAGCTTGCCGACGCGGCGCTGGGTGCCGCGCATGCGCTTGAAGTTTTCCAGCGACCAGGCGGTCTGGTTGGCGAAGGCCTGGCGGTAGGCGTCGCTGCGGAACACGCCGAGGGTATCCGTGTAGTACAGCGCCAGGTAGGGTCGTGGGCAGGCGTCGGCTGCGGCAAAGCGGCGGGCGCTCTGGAAGCCCGGGATCGCCACCCGCTCCTGCATGTGTTCGCGGTCGTACCAGCGGTTGAAGTCGAGGTCGTGTCGTGGATCGACATCGGTCCAGATGCACAGCAGGCCGCGCGTCGTGTCGGAATTCATGGAATCGGCAGGTCGGAGGGAATGGGCGAGTGTCACCCAACAGCCCGCCGCGAATCCAACAAGGAATCTTGGCGGTGGTCGATCAGATTTCCTTATGGGTGGCACTCGGCGAGAGGGTCCACGGGTCGGCGGCCAGCTCCGCGGCCGGCATCCGGGCCACGTCTCCGGGTAAACCCCGAGCGAAATCCTGCGCAGTCTGCTGCGCCACCGTCGCGATCTGCTGGAACAGCGGTGTTTCCGGTCCCGAGCGGTACGAGCAGACCAGCACCATGTTCGGCATCTCGGTGTCGATCTGCAGCAGGCGCACGTCGCCGTCGGCCAGTTCGCGCTGGATGATCGCCGGCGGAATCATGGCCAGCCCGAAGCCGTCGACCACCAGCCGGATCATCGCCGACACCGACGTCATGCAGTTGATGTGGACCTGCCGGCCCACCCGGTCGTCGAACAGGCGCTCGAGGAATCGGTGCGGACCGGAGTTGCGCGAAAAACTCAGGATCGGGAAGGCGGCGATGTCCGCGAGTGTCAGCGCCTCGCCATGCAGGTTCAGGTGGGGCGCGCCGAACCACCGCATCGGGAAGTCGCACAAGGCCATGTTCTGCACGTCCGCGCCGAGCACCGGATCGGTCTGCAGGATCAGGTCGAGGTTGCCCTTGCTGAACTGGTCGATCAGGCGGATCGTCGTGTCGCCGGCGAGTTCGACTTCCAGCTGCGGGTAGACGCTGTGGATGCGCGTCATCAGCTCCGGAAACCAGGAGTGGATGATCGACTCGATCACGCCGATGCGCACCACCCCAGTGTACAGCGAGCGGTCCTTCATGCACTCGAGCATCTCGTGGGTTGTGCGCACCAGGCGGTCGGCGTACACCAGTGCCTTGCTGCCCTCCAGCGTCAACGTGACTTCGCGGTCGCCGCGGCCGAACAGACGCACACCGAGTTCCTGCTCGAGCGTCGCGATGCGGCTCGATACGGCCGCCTGCGTTGTGTGCAGCTTTTCTGCGGTCAACCGGAAATTGCGCAGCTTGGCGAGCCACACGAACGTTTCCAGAAAGCGCAGATTCATGAATCGATTTTATGGGTGGCGGCATCCGGGCCGGTCCCGGCGGCGCGACCCCACAGGCTCCGGACAGTCCATGTTGCGCAACGATCCGGTCGGGCGGTGTTGACAAAATGTCGACACATTGTAAATGACCAATACAATCCCCCCATGTCACAGGCGTGCCGGATCAGGGGGGTCGCGTAAATGGCCACGAAGCGTGCTCCCGCGGCATCGCGGGCAACGGGGCGCGGCGACGAAGTCCCGCCGCCGGCGCCCATCGTTTCCTCCGCCCACCTGCTGTCCCCGCGGAGCGCGGAGCTGAGCGAGTTCGAGTTCGGCCTGATCGTGGCCGGCAATGCGTTTCACCGCTGGGTTGTCCACTGCATGAGCGCCGCCGGCCTGAAAGACCTGACGCCGCTGGACGTCCTGGTGCTGCACCATGTCACCCACCGCGCGCGCGACAAGCGGCTGGCCGACATCTGCTTCATCATGAACGTGGAAGACACGCACCTGATCAATTACTCGCTGAAGAAGCTGCAGGGGCTGGGGGTCGTGGCTTCGAGCAGGCATGGCAAGGACGTCACCTACGCGGCGACTCCGCGGGGGCGCAGCCACGTGGAACGCTATCGCGAGATCCGCGAGCGCTGCCTCATCAACGCCCTGAACGCCGACGACGCCCTCAACCGCGACATCGGCGAGCTCGCGCGGCTGCTGCGCGTGCTGTCGGGCATGTACGACCAGGCCGCCCGCTCGGCGGCCTCTCTCTGAATACAAGGAATTTCCCCATGGACCACAAGCGCTGGCAGTTCTGGATCGACCGTGGCGGCACGTTCACCGACGTGGTCGGCCGCCGCCCCGACGGCACGCTGGTCACCCACAAGCTTCTCTCCGACAACCCCGAGCAGTACCGCGACGCCGCGGTGGCCGGCATCCGCCACCTGCTGGGCCTGCGGCCGCACGAGCCGGTGACGCCGGCCCGGGTGGAGAGCGTCAAGATGGGCACGACGGTGGCGACCAACGCCCTGCTGGAGCGCAGGGGAGAGCCCACGCTGCTGGTGACCACGCGCGGCTTTCGGGACGCGCTGCGCATTGCGTACCAGAACCGGCCGCGCCTGTTCGACCGCCGCATCGTCCTGCCGGAACTGCTGTACAGCGCCGTGATCGAAGCCCATGAACGCGTGGCTGCGCAAGGCGAGGTGATCGAGCCGCTCGACGAAGCCCACCTGCGCGCCGAGCTGGCGGCTGCGCACGCGCAAGGCCTGCGCAGCGTGGCGGTCGTGTTCATGCACGGCTACCGCTACACCGCGCACGAGGCGGCGGCGGCCCGGCTCGCACGCGAGGCGGGCTTCACGCAGGTGAGCACGTCGCACGAAACCAGCCCGATGATGAAGTTCGTCAGCCGCGGCGACACCACGGTGGTCGACGCCTACCTGTCGCCGATCCTGCGCCGGTACGTCGACCAGGTCGCCGCGGAGATGCCCGGCGTGCGCCTGTTCTTCATGCAGTCCTCCGGCGGCCTGGCCGACGCGCACGCGTTCCAGGGCAAGGACGCGATCCTGTCGGGACCCGCCGGCGGCATCGTCGGCATGGCGCGCACGGCGACGCTGGCCGGGTTCGACAAGGTGATCGGCTTCGACATGGGCGGCACCTCCACCGATGTCTCGCACTTCGCCGGCGAGTTCGAACGCGAGTTCGAGACCCAGGTGGCCGGCGTGCGCATGCGCGCGCCGATGATGAGCATCCACACCGTCGCATCCGGCGGCGGCTCGATCCTGGAGTTCGACGGCGCGCGCTTTCGCGTCGGACCGCGCAGCGCCGGTGCCAACCCCGGACCGGCCAGTTATCGGCGCGGCGGGCCGCTGGCCGTCACCGACGCCAACGTGATGGTCGGCAAGATCCAGCCGAAGTACTTCCCGCACGTGTTCGGGCCCTCCGGCACCGAAGCCCTGAGCTACGACGTCGTCCGCGAACGCTTCGCCGAGCTGGCGGCCCGCACCGCCGGCGGCATGACGCCGGAAGCGTGCGCCGAAGGCTTCATCGACATCGCGGTGCAGCAGATGGCCAACGCGATCAAGAAGATCTCGGTCGCGCGCGGCTACGACGTCACGCGCTACACGCTGCAGTGCTTCGGCGGCGCCGGCGGCCAGCACGCCTGCCAGGTGGCCGACGCGCTCGGCATGGGCCGCGTGCTGGTGCACCCGCTCGCGGGCGTGCTCTCGGCCTACGGAATGGGGCTGGCGGACCAGAACACCATCCGCGAGCAGGCGATCGAGTTGCCGCTGGCGCCCGAGTCGCTGCCGGCGATCGCGCGGCGGCTCGACGAGATCGGTGCCGCAGCGCGGGCCGACCTGGAGCGGCAACAGGCCGGCAGCGGCCCGGTGGCGCTCGAGCGCCGGGTCCACGTGCGCTACGAGGGAACCGACTCGGCCCTGGTGGTGCCGTTCGGCGACCTGGCCGCGATCGAAGCCGGGTTCGAGGCCGCGTACCGCCAGCGCTTCTCGTTCCTGATGCGTGGCAAGCGGATGATCGTCGAGGCGGTCTCGGTGGAGGCCGTGGTGGCCGGCGACGCCCCGGCGGAGTCGCGCCATCCCGTGCAGCCGGCGCGCGACGTGCCGCGCCGCGAAACCGTGCGCATGTACTCTGGCGCGGAATGGCACCAGGCGGCGCTGGTGGTGCGCGAGGACCTGCGGCCGGGCGACCAGGTCGCGGGACCGGCGATCATCGCCGAGCGCAACGCCACGACGGTGGTCGAGCCGGGCTGGGAGGCGCGGCTCACGGAGCTGGACCACATCGTGCTGGAGCGGCGCGTCGCGCGCGAGGTGAAGTACGCGGCCGGCACCAGGGTCGACCCGGTGTTGCTGGAGGTGTTCAACAACCTGTTCATGAACATCGCCGAGCAGATGGGGCTGCAGCTGCAGAACACCGCCTACTCGGTCAACATCAAGGAGCGGCTGGATTTCTCGTGCGCGCTGTTCGATGCGCAGGGCAACCTGATCGCCAACGCGCCGCACATGCCGGTGCACCTCGGCTCGATGGGCGAGAGCATCAAGACGGTGATCCGCGAGAACGCCGGCCGCATGTCTCCGGGCGACGTGTACGTGCTGAACGACCCGTACCACGGCGGAACGCATTTGCCGGACGTGACGGTGATCACGCCGGTGTACCTCACGCCCTCACCCCAACCCTCTCCCGCAAGCGGGAGCGGGAGCCGGGACACCGATTCGGTGGGGCTTTCGCTCCCTCCCCCTCTGGGGGAGGGCGGGGGTGGGGGCTCGCTGGCCGAGAAGCCTCTCTTCTACGTCGGCTCCCGCGGACACCACGCCGACATCGGCGGCGTGACGCCGGGGTCCATGCCGCCGTTCTCGAGCCGGATCGAGGAGGAGGGCGTGCAGATCGACAACGTCAAGCTGGTCGACCGCGGCACGTTGCGGGAAGCGGAGATCCTGGCGCTGCTGCGCAGCGGGCTCCACCCGAGCCGCAATCCGGAGCAGAACCTCGCCGACCTGAAGGCGCAGATCGCCGCCAACGAGAAAGGCGTGCAGGAACTGCGCCGCATGGTCGGCCAGTTCGGGCTCGACATGGTCCAGGCCTACATGCGGCACGTGCAGGACAACGCCGAGGAGTCGGTGCGGCGAGTCATCACGCGGCTGAAAGACGGCCGGTTCACGCTGCCGCTGGACAACGGCGCGCAGATCGAGGTGGCCATCCGCGTCCATGCGGCCGGCCGCAGCGCCGAGATTGACTTCACCGGAACCTCTGCGCAGCAGACCAACAACTTCAATGCTCCCACGGCCGTGTGCATGGCGGCGGTGCTGTACGTGTTCCGCACGCTGGTGGACGACGACATCCCGCTCAACGCGGGCTGCCTCAAGCCGCTGAAGGTGATCATCCCGGCCGGCTCGATGCTCAACCCGGACCCGCCGGCCTCGGTGGTGGCCGGCAACGTCGAGACGTCTTCGTGCATCACCAACGCGCTGTACGGCGCGCTGGGCGTGATGGCCGCCAGCCAGTGCACGATGAACAACTTCACCTTCGGCAACGAGCGCTACCAGTACTACGAGACGATCTCCGGCGGCAGCGGCGCCGGCGGCGAGTTCGACGCGGCCGGCCGGCTGGTGGGCGGCTTCGACGGCACCAGCGTTGTGCAGACCCACATGACCAACTCGCGCCTGACCGACCCGGAAGTGCTGGAGTTCCGCTTCCCGGTGCGGCTGGAGAGCTACGAGATTCGCGCCGGCTCGGGCGGGGCCGGGCGCTGGCAGGGCGGCAACGGCGGCGTGCGGCGGGTGCGCTTCCTGGAGCCCATGACCGCCAGCATCCTGTCGAACAGCCGGCGCCACGGGCCATTCGGCATGGCTGGCGGCGAGGCCGGGCAGCCCGGCATCAACCGCGTGGTGCGGGCGGACGGCGCCGTGCAGATGCTGGATCACATCGGCAGCGCGCAGATGCAGCCGGGTGACGTGTTCGAGATCCATACGCCCGGGGGCGGCGGTTTCGGCAAGGGGACCTGACGTGCAGGATGCATCCCAGGCGTTGCTGGAGAACTATCGCTTTCTCGCGCGCTACAACCGCTGGTTGAACGAGCGCCTCTACGACGCCTGCGAGCGGCTGCCGGACGAGGAGCGGCGTCGCGAGCGGGGCGCCTTCTTCGGGTCGATCCACGGCAGCCTCAACCACCTGGTATGGGGTGATTGCCTGTGGCTGTCGCGCTTCGGCGCGCAAGGCGTCGTCTTCGCCGCACTCTCCGGCGACTTGCTCGCGCTGCCGCCCGGCGCCCGGCACGGCACGATCCTGCACGAGGCCTGGTCCGGGCTGCGCCTGCGGCGCGCGCGGCTGGACACGGCCATCGAGGCATGGACCCATGAGATGGCCGCGGACTACCCGCTGCGTACCATGCGCTACGCCAACACCAGCGGCGTCGAGCGCGCCCATCCGATGTGGCAGGCGCTCACGCATTTCTTCAACCACCAGACCCACCACCGGGGCCAGGTGACGACCTTGTTGTCGCAGGCCGGCGTCGACGTGGGCGTGACGGACCTGATCGCGCTGGTCTGAGGCCGGCGGCCCGGCTGCTCGCGGCCACAAAAAAACCCGCCGCGGCGGGTTTTCTCGTCGGCGCGGGGCCCAGCTACTTCCTGGCGGCGCTGGCGGCCGGCTTCGCGGCCTCCGCCTTGGCTTCCTTCCTTTCGGCCTTGGCGTCGGCCTTCACTTCCTTCTTCTCGGCCTTGGCTTCCGCCTTGGCTTCCTTCTTCTCGGCCTTGGCGTCGGCCTTCTCGGCCTTGGCGTCGGCCTTCGCGGCCTTGGCGGGCGCCTTGTCGTCCTTCTTCGCCGTCGCCACCGGCTTGAACGCCTGGCCGTTCACCGTAAGGCCCTCTTCGGAGAACTTGGCGGCGCGGGACTCGCCGACGCCCTTCACCCGGTCGATGAAGTCCTGCCAGTCCTTGAAAGCACCTTTCTTGCGCTCGTTCAGGATGAGCTTGCTCGTGACCGGGCCGATACCCTTCAGCGCATCGAGATCGGCTTCCGTCGCCTTGTTCACGTCGACCGCCGCCATGGCCATGACGGTGGCACAGCACATGGCCAGCGCGGCCAGCAGTTTCTTCCACATCGCTTTTCTCCTGGAGTTGATCAACCCGCGCGCACCGGCGGCGGTGGCCGTTTAACGGGCGCAGCGCCCCGGTCGTTGACCGTGGCCGCGCCTCAGGAGGCGGCAGAGAGTGCCGCGGTGTAACGGGAGACGCCCGTCTGCACGTCGGCGAACGCGTGATCGCAGCCCGCCGCCCGCAAGGCCGTGAGGTCGGCCTCGGTGTAGCACTGGTACTTTCCGCGCAAGGCATCCGGGAAGGGGACGTACTCGATCAGGCCGCGCGCCGCGGCGGCCGCGGCGTCCAGCGGGGGCTGCGGCCGGGCCAGGGCGTTGACGACGGCGGCGGCCACGTCGTTGAACGGCTGCGCCCGCCCGGTGCCCAGGTTGAAGATGCCGGAGGTGCCGGGATGGTCGAGGAACCACAGGTTCACCGCCACCACGTCGTCGACGAAGACGAAGTCGCGCTTCTGTTCGCCGGGCCCGTAGCCGCCGTAGTCGCCGAACAGCCTGACCTTGCCATCCGCGCGGAACTGGTTGAACTGGTGGAAGGCGACGCTGGCCATGCGGCCCTTGTGCTGCTCGCGCGGGCCGTACACGTTGAAGTACCGGAAGCCAGCGACCTGGTGCCGGTTGCGGTCGAACCGCGCTCCGCACTCGAGGCGCATGCGCTGGTCGAACAGCAGCTTGCTGTAGCCGTAGACGTTGAGCGGGCGCTCGAACTCGGGGCTCTCCCGGAACGTCGCGGAGCCGCCGTAGGTGGCGGCGGACGAAGCGTACAGCAGTCGGGTGCCGTGGCCCTGGCAGGCCGCGTACAGCTCGCACGACAACGTGTAGTTGTTGTGCATCATGTACTTGCCGTCGGACTCCATCGTGTCGCTGCACGCGCCCTCGTGGAAGACGGCTTCCACCGGCCCGTAGTGCCCCTTGGCGAACCGGTCGTAGAACACGCCGGCGTCGACGTAGTCGGCGATGCGCAGGTCGGCGATGTTGCGGAACTTGTCGCCCTGCGTCAGGTCATCGACGGCGATGATGTCGTTGACGCCGCGGGCGTTGAGCCCCTTGACGATGTTGCTGCCGACAAAACCGGCGGCACCGGTCACTACAAATCTCATGTTGCCTCCAGCCGGTTTCAGCGAAGACCAACTTCGCGCAGCGAAGTTACGTCGGAGCTAAAGCCCGCAGCACCCGTGACTACAACTCTCATGATGCACTCCCGAATTCGGAGTCAAGGACGCAGAAGCCGCAGAGGTTACGCAAAAGCCGCAAAAGACAGCCAGTGAAAATTTTCTTCTGCATTTTTTGCGTCCTCTGCGTCTCTTTTGCGGCTTCTGCGTCCGGCTGTTGAATCTGGCTGCCGGCTTACCCGAACAGTTCCTCGTACGAAACGGTAGCCGTCCCGAACTTGCCCACCACGATCCCGCCCGCCTTGTTCGCCAGCGGCATGGCAGCGCGCAGCGGCAGTCCCGCCGCCACCAGTGTCGCCAGGGTCGCGATCACCGTGTCGCCGGCGCCGGTGACGTCGAACACTTCGCGCGCCTGCGCCTGCACGTGCGCCTCGCCGCCGGCGTCGAACAGCGTCATGCCGTCCTCGCCCAGGGTGACCAGCAGCGCTTCCAGGCGCAGCGCCTCGCGCAGCCGCTGCGCGCGCTCGCGCAGGTCGGCCTCGCCCTGCCACGCGCCGACCACCTGTTGCAGTTCGGCCCGGTTCGGCGTGATCACGGTCGCGCCGGAATAGCGCGCGTAGTCGGCGCCCTTGGGATCGATCAGCACGGCCTGGCCGCGCTGCCGGGCGGACTCGATCATGGCCGGAATGTGCGCGAGCCCGCCCTTGCCGTAGTCGGAGAACAGCACCGCGTCGTGCGCCGGCGCGAGCTGGGCGAATGCCTGCGTCTGCGAGGCCAGCGCCTCGTGGTCCGGTTCACTCTCGAAATCCATGCGCAGCAGCTGCTGGTGGCGGCCGATCACCCTCAGCTTCACCGTCGTGCGCAGCGCCGGATCCCGCTTCAGGTGGGTGGCGATGCCGGTGCCGCGCAGCAGTTCCTCCAGCCGGCGCCCCGGCTCGTCGTCGCCGACGACGCCCAGGAAGCTCGCCCTGGCCCCGAGTGTCGTGACATTGAAGGCCACGTTGGCGGCGGCGCCGATCCGCTCCTCTTCGCGGTTCACCTTCACCACCGGCACCGGGGCTTCGGGGGAAATCCGGTCCACGGCCCCGTGCCAGTAGCGGTCCAGCATCGCGTCGCCCACCACCAGCACGCGGGCGCGCGCCAGTTGCTGCCTGGTCGGTATCGTCATCGTCGTCTTCAGAGTTCTTCCACCCGGCGCGCCGGGTAACTGTCCCAGGCCTGGCAGCCGGGACATTGCCAGAAATGCTGCTTGGCTTCGAATCCGCACGCGGCGCAGCGATATCGCGTCAACGGCTTCGTGGCATGGTCCAGCGCGTTCTGCACGCGCGGATGGAACTGCTCGTGTTCCAGCTTCTCACCGGCCAGCCACTTCGTGGCCGCGACCAGCGACGGTTCCCGCTCGAGATGCCTGACGTACCAGCCGCGCGCGGCGTCGGCGTCCCGTTGCATCTGGACGATGCCTTCCAGGACGTCGAGCGAGGGTGACTGCTCGTAGCTGGCCTCCAGCACCTCCAGCGCCTCGCGCTGCCGGCCGCAGGCCTGCGCCGCCTCGGCCAGCGGCCGCGCGAGCAGTCCCATCGCAGCCGGTGCGCGCCTGGCAACGCGCAGCAGGCTCTCCAGTGCCGCCGCCTCGTCGCCGGCGCGGCGCTGGAGCGCGGCCACCTCGAGCCCGGGTCGCGGCGCCTCGGGCGCGATCTCCATCGCCTCGCGCAGCAGGCGCTCCGCCTCGCCCGGTGGCGCGCCGGCTGCCTGCTCGCACAGGTAGTGGGCCTGCCGCCCGGCGAAGTTGCCGTGGCCGCTCGCGTCGAGCTTGCGCGCGACCTCGGAAGCCTGAACCCAGTCCCGCGTGCGTTCATAGATCGCCAGCAGCGCCGGCAGCGCCTGCCCTTCATAAGGCGTGCCTTCGAGCTTGCGCAACGCGTCCTCGGCGCGATCGAGCAGGCCCGCCTTGAGGAAGTCCAGCGCCAGTCCATGCTGCGCCCGCTGGCGCTCGGCGCGGCTCAGGTCACCGCGCGAAAGCAGGTGCTCGTGCACTCGCACGGCGCGCTCGTACTCGCCGCGCCGGCGAAAGAGGTTGCCCAGCGCGAAGTGCAGCTCCGACGTGTCCGGATCCTTCTGCACGGCTTCGATGAAGGCGTCGATGGCCTGGTCCTGCTGCTCGTTGAGCAGGAAGTTCAGGCCCTTGAAATACGCCTTGGGCGCCTGCCGGTTCTCGATGCGCAACTGCCGCAGGTCCAGCCGCGAGGCGACCCAGCCCAGCACGAAGGCTATCGGCAGGCCCCACAGCACCCAGCTGAGGTCAAAGTCCATGGTGGCTCGACGCGCCCGGATCGAGCACCGAAGACTGGGCCGGCTGCCCGCGCCTGGCCGCGGCGCGATGCTTCAGCCAGCGCGGCACCATGCCCAGCGCGCCGATGACCAGGCCCATCGCGAACGCGGCCAGCACCACCAGCACCAGCGGGGCGGTCCAGCGCGTGCCGAAGAAGAAGTGCACCGTCGCATCCTGCTGGTTGTTCAGCGCGAATGCGAAGAGGGTGAAAAAAATGGCTGCCTTGAGCAGCCACATGAGGTATTTCATCGAGCTCCTCGCCCGTGGAATTCTAAGGGCCGGACCGGTGGGGGTCCCGGGTCAGGCCTTGCCTTCCATTTCGCCGGTCCGCTTGTCCACCGCTTCGCGCAGCGCCTTGCCCGGCTTGAAGTGCGGGACGCGCTTTTCGGGGATGTGCACGCTTTCGCCCGAGCGCGGGTTGCGGCCCATGCGCGGCGGCCGCCGGTTGATCGAGAAGCTGCCGAAGCCGCGGATCTCGATGCGGTGCCCGCGCACCAGGGCGTCGCTCATCGCGTCGAGGATGGTCTTGACGGCGTATTCGGCGTCGCGGTGCGTCAGCTGGCCAAAGCGGGAAGCCAGTTCTTCGACGAGGTCGCTGCGGGTCATAGGCGCTCTTGTTGTTGCTGCCACGGCGGGCCACGCCCGGAGCTACTCCGGCCGCTGCCCTCATCCATGTGGCTGCGCAGGACCTGCCTGCGCAGCGAGATGGATCCCGGACGCGATGGCCCGGGACGTCATGCCGCTTACTGCTTGTCGGCGTTGTCCAGCTTGGCGCGCAGCAGCGCGCCCAGGCTGGTGGTGCCGGCCTGCTCGCGCGAGGACTGCTGCTGCAGGTTCTGCATCGCGCCCTGCTCGTCGAGCATGTCCTTCTGCTTCACGGACAGCTGGATGTTGCGGGTCTTGCGGTCGATGTTGACCACCACCGCATTGACCTCGTCGCCTTCCTTCAGCACGTTGCGGGCGTCTTCCACGCGGTCGCGGGAGATCTCGCTGGCGCGCAGGTAGCCGACGATGTCCTGGCCCAGGTCGATCTCGGCGCCACGCGGGTCCACCGTCTTGACCTTGCCCGACACGGCCGAGCCGCGGTCGTGGATCGACACGAACGTCGTGAACGGATCCTGGTCCAGCTGCTTGATGCCCAGGCTGATGCGCTCGCGGTCGACGTCGACGGCCAGCACGACGGCCTCGACTTCCTGGCCCTTCTTGTAGTTGCGCACGGCCGCTTCGCCCGGCTCGTTCCAGGACAGGTCGGACAGGTGCACCAGGCCGTCGATGCCGGCGGCCAGGCCGACGAACACGCCGAAGTCGGTGATCGACTTGATCGGGCCCTTGACGCGGTCGCCGCGCTTGGTGTTCTGCGCGAATTCCTGCCACGGGTTCGGCTTGCACTGCTTCATGCCCAGGCTGATGCGGCGCTTGTCCTCGTCGATCTCCAGGACCATGACCTCGACCTCGTCACCCAGCGAGACGATCTTGCTGGGGGCGACGTTCTTGTTGGTCCAGTCCATCTCGGACACGTGCACCAGGCCTTCGATGCCGGGCTCGAGCTCGACGAACGCGCCGTAGTCGGCGATGTTCGTGACCTTGCCGAACATCCGGGTGCCGGTCGGGTAGCGGCGGGAGACGCCCATCCAGGGATCGTCGCCCATCTGCTTGAGGCCCAGCGACACGCGGTTCTTCTCGGTGTCGAACTTGAGGATCTTGGCCGTGATCTCCTGGCCGGCCTGCACCACCTCGGACGGGTGGCGCACGCGGCGCCAGGCCATGTCGGTGATGTGCAGCAGGCCGTCGATGCCGCCGAGGTCCACGAACGCGCCGTACTCGGTGATGTTCTTGACGACGCCGCGGACGATGGAGCCTTCCTTCAGGGTTTCCATCAGCTTGGCGCGCTCTTCGCCCATCGACGCCTCGACCACGGCGCGGCGGCTCAGCACCACGTTGTTGCGCTTGCGATCGAGCTTGATGACCTTGAATTCCAGGGTCTTGTTCTCGTACGGCGTCAGGTCCTTGATCGGACGCGTGTCGATCAGCGAGCCGGGCAGGAAGGCGCGGATGCCGTTGACCAGCACCGTCAGGCCGCCCTTGACCTTGCCGCTGGTCGTGCCGGTGACGAACTCGCCGGACTCGAGGGCCTTTTCCAGGGCCATCCACGAGGCGAGGCGCTTGGCCTTGTCGCGCGACAGGATGGTGTCGCCGTAACCGTTCTCGATGGCGTCGATCGCCACCGACACGAAGTCGCCGACCTGGACTTCGATTTCGCCCTTGTCGTTCTTGAACTCGTCGATCGGCACATAGGCCTCGGACTTGAGGCCCGCGTTGACCACGACGAAGTTGTGCTCGATCCGCACGACTTCGGCGGTAATCACCTCGCCGGCGCGCATTTCGGCGCGCTGCAGCGATTCTTCAAACAGGTCGGCAAAAGATTCAGACATTCGGTTTCCTTGCGCGTCGCACAGGTTTCCAGCCGCCAATGCAATATCGCGAGCGGCTGTTTCTAGGACTGGGACGGCGGTTTGCTTGCGGCTTGCGCCGCGGTTGAAGTTGACGATCCACACTGCCGGGGCGCTGGCGCGCGAGGGGGGCGGTGTGGGCCCGGTGGGCGAGGCTACTGCTGCCCGCCCGCAGCCGCCCGGCCGGAGCCGAAGGGCTGTCGCTCGTCCCACCACCGAAGCACCTGGGCCACCGATTGTTCGATCGTCTGGCTCGAGTTATCCAGCAGGAGGGCGTCTTCGGCCGGCTTCAGCGGCGCCACGGCGCGAGAGGAGTCCCTCGCGTCGCGCGCCTCGAGGTCCGCGCGAAGAACGTCGATTGTAGCCGGAATTCCCTTTGAAATCAATTGCTTATGACGGCGTTCGGCACGCTGGGCGGCGCTGGCCGTGAGGTACACCTTCAGCGGCGCGTCGGGGAAGATCACGGTGCCCATGTCGCGGCCGTCCGCCACCAGGCCAGGCAGCCGCCGGAAACCCTGCTGCAGGGCGACGAGCGCGGTGCGGACCGCGGGCAGGGCGGAGACGCGGGAGGCGTCCATGCCGGCCTGTTCGGTGCGGATGGCCTCGCTGACGTCCTCCCCGTCCAGGAACACCTGCGTGCCGTCGAAGCGAATGGCCAGCGCCTGCGCCAGTTTCGCGACGGCGTGTTCGTGGGCGACGTCCAGCTCCAGCCCCGCCCGGCGGGCGGCAAAGGCGGTAATGCGGTACAGCGCCCCGGAATCGAGGTAGTGGTAGCCCAGTCGCTGCGCCACCTGGGAGGCCAGCGTCCCCTTGCCGGAGGCGGTGGGCCCGTCGATGCAGATCACCGGAATGTGGGGCGTGTCGGCACGCACCGCCGAGAACAACGCTTCGAAGTAGTCCGGGAATGTCTTGGCGACGCACGCCGGGTCCTCGATCCGCACGGCGACGCCGTCGTGGTTGAAGGCGGCCAGGGCGAAGCACATCGCCACCCGGTGGTCGTCGTAGGTATGGATGCTCGCCGCCCGCCAGCCCCGCGGCGGCGCGATGGTGATGAAGTCGGCGCCTTCGTGCACCGTGGCGCCGAGCTTGCGCAGCTCGACCGCCATCGCCGCGAGCCGGTCGGTTTCCTTCACCCGCCAGCTCGCGATGTTGCGCAGCGTGCTGGGGCCGTCGGCGTACAGCGCGAGCACCGCGAGGGTCATCGCGGCGTCCGGGATGTGGTTGCAGTCCAGGTCGATCGCGCGCAAGGGCCAGGCGCCGCGCGCCACCTCGACCCAGTTGGGACCGCCGCGCACGACGGCGCCCATCATGCGGACGGCGTCCACGAACCGGATGTCGCCCTGGATCGAGTCCTCGCCGACGCCGGCCACGCGCACCGTGCGGCCATCGCCGGCCGCGATCGCGCCCAGCGCCATGAAGTAGCTGGCCGAGGACGCGTCCGCCTCCACGTGCACCTCCCCGGGCGACTGGTAGCGGCTGCCCGCCGGGATGGTGAAGCGCTGCCAGCCCTCCCGCCGAACCGCGATGCCGAAGCGCTGCAGGAGGTTCAGCGTGATCTCGATGTAGGGCTTGGAGATGAGCTCGCCGACCACGTCGATCCGAATATCACGAGCGGCGACGAGGGGCAGGGCCATCAGCAGCGCCGTGAGAAACTGGCTGGAGACGTCGCCGCGCACCTGGATGGGCGCATCGAGCTTGAGCTGGGGCCGGCCAATACGCAGCGGCGGAAATCCCTCGTTGCCGAGGTATTCGATGTCGCAACCCAGCTGGCGCAAGGCATCGACCAGGTCGCCGATCGGCCGCTCATGCATGCGGGCGACGCCGCTGAGCTCGTAATCGCCGCCCAGCACCGCCAACGCGGCAGTGAGCGGCCGCATCGCGGTGCCGGCATTGCCGAGGAAGAGCCGCTTGGGAGTTGCTCCCTCCGCCTCTGGGGGACGGCTGGGGTGGGGGCTCAGTGTTCCCGCGTGCCCCCCTCCCAGCCTCCCCCCAGCGGGGGGAGGAGCAAAACCAGTCACCTCGAGGGCCGCGCCCTGGTGCACGACTCGGCAGCCCAGCGCCCGCAGCGCATCCAGCATCACGCGGGTGTCGTCGGAGTCGAGCAGATCGAGGATGCGGGTGGTGCCGCCGCTCAGCGCGGCCAGCAGCAGGACCCGGTTGGAGATGCTCTTGGAGCCCGGAAGCTGCACGACCCCGCCGGCGCTGTCCAGCGGCGGGATGTCCAGGAATGGAATGGCGTACATGGGCGGTTACTTCGGCTGCCGGCGGCGACGGCCGCCCGTCACTTGCGGCCCGGCCCCATCCGCCAGTTGGCGCGCGTCTGGCTGGCCTTGTCGATGACCTCTTCGAGGCCGTCGCCGTTGCCAGTCTCGATCATCAGCTCCATCGCCTGCAGCGAACGCCGGAAGGCGCTGCACTGCTCCAGCAGCTCCTGCTTGTTGGCCAGGAGGATGTCGCGCCACATCTTGGCGTCGCTGGCGGCGATCCGGGTGAAGTCGCGAAAACCGGGTCCTGCCAGCGACAGGAACTCCTTGCCGTGCGGCTGCGAACTGATGGACTGCATCAGGGCGAACGCGATCAGGTGCGGCATGTGGCTGACGGCGGCGAAAGCGGCGTCGTGCGCCTCCGGCGTCATCTGCTGCACGTGGCTGCCCAGCGCTTCCCAGAGGTGGACCGCCCGCTGGACCTTTTCGGCGTCGGTGCGCTCGGTGGGGGTCAGGATCACCTGCTTGCCGTGGTAGAGGTCGGCGTCGGCGTGGTCGACGCCCGAGACTTCCTTGCCGGCGACCGGATGGCAGGCGACGAACGAGGAGGCATGCTCGCGCAGCACGCGGCGCGCCGCGTCCACGACGTCGCGCTTGGTCGAGCCCACGTCCATGATCAGCATCTTGTGCGTGACCAGGTGCCGGATCGCCTTGAGCGTCGCCTCGGTCGCCGCGACCGGCACCGCCAGCAGCACGACGTCGGCCCCGGAGACGGCGAGCAGGGCCGACGGCGCCTCCACGTCGATGACGCCCATCTGGCGCGCCCGCTCCGTCGTGGACGGGGACTTGCTGTAGCCGACGACCCGCTTGACAAGCCCCGCACGCTTCATGGCAAGCGCGAACGACCCACCCATCAGGCCGCATCCGATCAGGCCAAGTTGTTCGAACATGGGTCTCTCAGTCCGCCACGGGATAGGTGCCGAGCACCTTGTAGAACGCGCAAAGCGAGCGCAGATCGGCCAGCGCCGCGGCCACGTGCGGCTGCGACGGGTGGCCTTCCACGTCGATGAAGAAGTAGTACTCCCACTGGCCCGAGCGGGCCGGCCGGGATTCGAACCGCGTCATGGACACGCCGTGCTGCTTGAGCGGCACCAGGATGTCGTGCACGGCGCCGGGGCGGTTCGGCACCGAGACGACCAGGCTCACGCAGTCGCGGCCCGACGCCTGCGGCGCCTCCAGGACCTGCGGCAGGCAGATGACGGCGAATCGCGTGCGGTTGAACGGATCGTCCTGGATTGCATGCGCCGCGATGTGCAGGCCGAACGCGCTGCCGGCGCGCTCGCTGGCGATGGCGGCCCAGTCCGGATGCTCGCCCGCCAGCCGGGCGCCTTCGGCGTTGCTCGCCACGGCCCGGCGTTCGGCGTCGGGCAGATGCTTGTTGAGCCAGTTCTGGCATTGCGCCAGCGCCTGCGGGTGCGCCAGGACGGCCTCGACGCCGTCGATCGTGGCGGCGCGGCGCAGCAGGTGATGCCGCACCAGGAGGCTGGTCTCGCCGATGATGTGCAAGGGCGACTGCAGCAGCAGGTCGAGCGACCGCGTCACCACGCCTTCGCTGTTGTTCTCGACCGGCACCACGCCGAAATCCGCCGTGCCGGCCGTGGCGGCCTGGAACACCTCGTCCAGGCTGACGCACGGCACGTGCTCGATGCTGGAGCCGAAAAACTGCACCGCCGCCTGCTCGCTGAACGTGCCCGCGGGGCCCAGGTAGGCGACGCGCTGCGGCGCCTCCAGGGCGCGGCAGGCCGACATGATCTCGCGCCAGATGGTGGCGACGTTCTGGCCCTTCAGCGGCCCCGGGTTGGCCTGCTGCAGTCCGTTGATCACCTGCGCTTCGCGCTCCGGGCGGAACACGGTCGAGCCCTCGGCCCGCTTGATGTCGCCGACCTCGTTGGCGAGCGTCGCCCGCTGGTTCAGCAGCTTGAGCAGTTCGCGATCGACCGTGTCGATCTCGACCCGCAACTGGCTCAGGTCACGCGCCATCAGTCACCGTCCTCGGGCGTCGCTTCGGCCGGGTCGCCCTCGGCGGGGTTGGCGTCGTTCTCGACGATCCGCTGCAGGCCGCTCAGCTTGGAGCCCTGGTCCAGGCCGATCAGCGTCACGCCCTGGGTGGCGCGGCCGAGCTCGCGGATCTCGCTGACCCGGGTGCGCACCAGCACGCCGCGGTCGGTGATCAGCATGATTTCGTCGTCGTGGTGCACCAGCGTGGCCGCGACCACCTTGCCGTTGCGCTCGCTCTGCTGGATGGCGATCATGCCCTTGGTGCCGCGGCCGTGGCGCGTGTACTCGGTGATCGGCGTGCGCTTGCCGTAGCCGTTCTCGGTGGCCGTGAGCACGCTCTGCTGCTCGTCCTCGGCGACCAGCATGGCGATCACGCCCTGGCCTTCCTCGAGCGTCATGCCGCGCACGCCGCGGGTGTTGCGCCCGGTCGGCCGCACGTCGTTCTCGTCGAAGCGCACCGCCTTGCCGCCGTCGGAGAACAGCATGACGTCGTGCTTGCCGTCGGTGAGCGCGGCGCCGATCAGGTAGTCGCCCTCGTCGAGGTCGACGGCGATGATGCCGAGCTTGCGCGGGTTGCTGAACTCGTCGAGCGTGGTCTTCTTCACCGTGCCCATGGACGTCGCCATGAACACGTAGTGGTCGGCCGGGAAGCTGCGGAACTCGCCGGTGAGCGGCAGCACCACGTTGATCTTCTCGCCTTCCTGCAGCGGGAACATGTTGACGATCGGCCGGCCGCGCGAGCCGCGCGAGCCCGACGGGACTTCCCATACCTTGAGCCAGTACAGCCGGCCGCGGTTGGAGAAGCACAGGATCCAGTCATGGGTGTTGGCGATGAAGAGCTGGTCGATCCAGTCGTCTTCGCGGGTGGCCGTCGCCTGCTTGCCGCGGCCGCCGCGCTTTTGGGCCCGGTACTCCGACAGCGGCTGGCTCTTGATGTAGCCGGTATGCGAGAGCGTGACCACCATGTCGGTGGGCGAGATCAGGTCCTCGGTCGCGAGGTCCTGCGCATTGAGCTCGACCACGCTGCGGCGGGCGCCGAGCTTCGTCTGGCCGAACTCGTTCTTGAGGGCCGTGAGTTCGTCGCTGATGATGGTGGAAACGCGCGCCGGCCTGGCCAGAATGTCCAGCAGGTCCTCGATCTCCGCCATCACTTCCTTGTATTCGGCGACGATCTTGTCCTGCTCCAGGCCGGTCAGGCGCTGCAGGCGCATCTGCAGGATTTCCTGGGCCTGGGTGTCGGAGAGGCGGTACAGGCCGCCTGCGCCCATGCCGTACTCGCGTTCCAGGCCCTCGGGCCGGTAGTCGTCGGCGTTCACCACGCCGCCGTCCTCCCGGGTGCGGGTGAGCATCTCGCGCACCAGCTGGCTGTCCCACGAACGGCTCATCAGCTCCGTCTTGGCAACCGGCGGTGTCGGCGACTCGCGGATGATGCGGATGAATTCGTCGATGTTGGCCAGCGCCACGGCCAGGCCCTCGAGCACGTGGCCGCGCTCGCGCGCCTTGCGCAGGTTGAACACCGTACGCCGGGTGACGACCTCGCGGCGGTGCTGCAGGAAGACCTGGATCAGGTCCTTGAGCGTGCACAACCTGGGCTGGCCGTCGATCAGGGCCACCATGTTGATGCCGAATGTGTCCTGCAGCTGGGTCTGCTTGTAGAGGTTGTTCAGGACGACCTCGGGCACCTCGCCGCGCTTGAGCTCGATGACCAGGCGCATGCCGGACTTGTCGCTCTCGTCCTGGATGTGGCTGATGCCTTCGAGCTTCTTCTCGTTGACCAGCTCGGCCATCCGCTCCTGCAGCGTCTTCTTGTTGACCTGGTAGGGCAGCTCGTCGACGATGATGGCCTGGCGCTGGCCGCGGTCGATGTCCTCGAAATGGCACTTCGCCCGCATGACCACCTTGCCCCGGCCGGTGCGATAGCCTTCCTTGACGCCGTTGATCCCGTAGATGATGCCGGCGGTGGGGAAGTCCGGCGCCGGCACGATCTCCATCAGCTCGTCGATCGTGGCCTCGGGGTTGCGCAGCAGGTGCAGGCAGGCGTCTACCACCTCGTTGAGGTTGTGCGGCGGGATGTTGGTGGCCATGCCCACCGCGATGCCGCCGGAGCCGTTCACGAGCAGGTTCGGCAGCCGGCTCGGCAACACCAGGGGCTCTTTCTCGCTGCCGTCGTAATTGGGCCCGAAATCGACTGTTTCCTTGTCGATGTCGGCGATCATCTCGTGGGCGATCTTGGCCAGCCGGATTTCGGTGTACCGCATCGCCGCGGCGTTGTCGCCGTCCACCGAGCCGAAGTTGCCCTGCCCGTCGACCAGCATGTGGCGCATCGAGAAGTCCTGCGCCAGCCGCACGATGGTGTCGTACACCGACTGGTCGCCGTGCGGGTGGTACTTGCCGATGACGTCGCCGACGATACGGGCCGACTTCTTGTACGGCCGGTTCCAGTCGTTGTTCAACTCGTGCATCGCATACAGCACGCGCCGGTGCACCGGCTTCAGACCGTCCCTCGCATCGGGGAGCGCCCGCCCGACGATCACGCTCATCGCGTAGTCGAGGTAACTGCGCCGCATCTCCTCCTCGAGGCTGATGGGCAGGGTTTCTTTGGCGAATTGCGTCATGGAGGAAGGGGCTGCGCGCGGCGCGAAGCCTTTGATTTTACGTCCCCGTCAGGCTTGTCGCGGGCCAGCAACACAAGAGGGCGGATGAGGTTTTGTCCTACGTGGGGCTGGACACCCGCCGGTTGATTGTGTAAACGTGTGTGGCACAATAAGTTTGACGCTTTTGGTGATGGTCACCTTAAACGTAGTTTTGACGCAGCGCGGCTGCGGCTTTTTCCCCCCAAGAGGAGAACCATGAAGAAACTGAACAAAGTGGCGCTGCTGTTTGCCGCGGCCGCGCTGGCGACGGCCGCGGGTGCGCAGACCCGTGTGACCGCCGCTGACGGTGGCAATCGCGTCGACAACTGGGTCAATGGCTCGGGCGAACTGGTGTGGAAGAACGGCACGAATCAGCTCTGCTGGCGTGATGCCAACTGGACGCCGGCCACCGCCGCCAAGGGTTGCGACGGCGCGCTGACCCCGCCGCCCCCGCCCGCTCCCGCTCCGGCCGCCGCGCCTGCCGCCCGTCCGGCCCCGCCGCCGCCTGCCGCCGCCCCGCGTCCCGCGCCGGCTCCGCAGCCGCCGGCCGCCACCAAGGTGACCTACGCCGCCGACGCCTTCTTCGACTTCGACAAGTCGGTGCTGAAGCCCGAAGGCAAGGCCAAGCTCGACGACCTCGTCGGCAAGGTCAAGGGCATCAACCTGGAAGTGATCATCGCCGTCGGCCACACCGACTCGATCGGCACCGATGCCTACAACCAGAAGCTGTCGGTGCGCCGTGCCGAAGCCGTGAAGGCCTACCTCGTGTCCAAGGGCATCGAGAAGAACCGCGTGTACACCGAAGGCAAGGGCGAGAAGCAGCCGGTCGCTGATAACCGCACTGCCGAAGGCCGCGCCAAGAACCGCCGCGTGGAAATCGAGGTGGTCGGCACCCGCGCCAACCGTTGATCCCCACCCGGATCGCAAGAAGCCGCCTTCGGGCGGCTTTTTTTGTGTTGCATCAGGGGGCAGGGGGATGGGGGGCAGCCACGGCATCCCCCTGAGAAATCCCTCCATCCCACCCGAATCGCCGAAAATACCCGCATGACCGAAACCGTCAACGCCGATCCCGCCGAACTGGCCAAGTTTTCCGATCTCGCCCACCGCTGGTGGGATCCGGACAGCGAGTTCCGGCCCCTGCACCAGATCAATCCGCTGCGCCTGGACTGGATCAACTCCCACCTGCCCCTGGACGGCAAGCGCGTGCTGGATATCGGCTGCGGCGGCGGCATCCTGTCGGATTCGATGGCGCGCAAGGGCGCGGAAGTGCTCGGCATCGACCTGTCGGCCAAGGCGCTGAAGGTCGCCCAACTGCACGCGCTCGAAGCCGGCACGACGAACGTGCAGTACCGCGAGGTGAGCGCCGAGGCACTGGCCGCCGAGCAGCCGGGCAGCTTCGACGTGGTCACCTGCATGGAGATGCTGGAGCACGTGCCCGATCCGGCGTCCATCGTCCGGTCCTGCGCGGCCTTGGCCAAGCCCGGCGGCTGGGTGTTCTTTTCCACCATCAACCGCAATCCGAAGGCCTTCCTCTTCGCCATCGTCGGCGCCGAGTACGTGCTCAACCTGCTGCCCCGCGGCACGCACGAATACCTGAAGTTCGTGCGCCCGAGCGAGCTGGCCGGCTACTGCCGCGGCGCCGGGCTCGACCTGGTGCACACCCGGGGCATGGAATACAACCCGCTCACCCGGCGCTACTGGCTGTCCGGCGACACCAGCGTCAATTACCTCCTGGCGACCCGGAAGGCCTGATGTTCTCCAACGTCCGTGCGGTGCTGTTCGACCTCGACGGCACCTTGATCGACAGCGCTCCCGACCTGGCCGCGGCGGCGGACCGAATGCGCATCGAACGCGGCCTGCCGTCGCTGCCGTTCGAGCAATACCGCCCGATGGCGGGCGCCGGCGCTCGCGGACTGCTGGGCGTCGCCTTCGGCATCACGCCCCAGGATCCAGGCTACGAGGAACTGCGCGAGGAATTCTTCGTCAACTACGAGTCCTGCATGACCCAGCGCACCTTCGCGTTCGAGGGTGTGCCGGAGCTGATCGGTCAACTGCTGGACCGGGGACTCGCCTGGGGCGTGGTGACGAACAAGTCGATGCGCTTCGCCGGCCCGCTGACCCGTGCCATCAAGCTCTTCGAGACGGCTTCCGCCGTGGTCGGTGGAGATAGCACGCCGCATCCCAAGCCGCACCCGGCCCCCCTGCTGGAGGCGGCACGCGTGATGGGCATGGATCCCGGCCACTGCATCTATGTGGGCGACGACGAGCGGGACGTGGTGGCCGGCAACGCTGCCGGAATGGGGACGGTGGCCGCGACCTACGGCTACCTCGGCGGCAACGCCGACTGCATGCTGTGGGGCGCTCATGCCCATGTCGCCGACCCGCTCGATTTGCTCGGCCTCTTGAACTTTCCGGCAAGGGCCTAAACTAACGGTCCTGGGGCTGCACTGGTTTCGACGTGGGTTCGGACGCGTGGCAGGGCATGTCGAGCTGAATGTGCTCGTAAAACAGATTCAAACAAACTAACTGCAAACGACGAACGTTTCGCACTCGCCGCTTAATTGCCGGTGAGCTTCGCAACAGCAGGCCTATGGGCTGGGCAAGGGTCTCTTCGGAGGTCCAGGCTGCGAAGATAACTTCATAGGCTGGTCTGGTGCCGGGTCACTTGGCATTGGACGAGACAATAGGTGACTGGCGTCCTGGAGAGCGTGCCGCTGCGCGCTCCAGGAGGCGAGACCCAAGCAGACGGCTACACATGTAGAACTGTACGAAGAAGGCTTGCGGACGCGGGTTCAATTCCCGCCAGCTCCACCATATCCCCAAGGGCCCGGACGATCTCCGGGCCCTTTGTCCGAGCAGCCTCGCGGCCCCGCCTCCAATTCGGCGAATGCTGGCCCGTGCCTGGCGAGCTCGACCGCTCCCGGGGCCACCGATAGTCCGAATGCGCTATGGCTGGGTCTGGGGCCCCTGGATAGAGTGCCTTTCATCCTTGGCTCGACTCCGCGTCGCGGGGTCCCATTCACGAAAGGCGACACATGGCTGAATTCACCGGTACCAGCGGCAACGACACCTTCCAGAACCTCGGCGGCGGGGGCAGCCTCGTGCTGGTGGTGGCGGCCAGTTCCGCGGGTGGCGTCTGGCCCAGCGTGAACATCCTGGTCAACGGCGCCGTGGTCCAGTCCAACATCTCGGTCACGGCCGACAACGCGGCTGGCGCGACCCAGACCATCACGGTTCCGGTTCCGTCGAGCGCGACCAGCGTCGCGATCAACTACACGAACGATTCGCAGGAAAGCTGGGAAACCGGCGACCGCAACGTCTACATCAAGAGCATCGCGCTGAACGGCGTGGCCCTGTCGCCCACCAGCGCCACCTACGCCCGCACCCAGAACGGCGCCTACTTCGACACGGTGCAGGGCCAGGCCGACATGGTCTGGGGTGGCACGCTGACCTTCTCGGGTGCCACGGTGGCGAGCGCGGCCGCCTCCGGCGGCGCCGGCACCAACGACACGTTCAACGGCCTGGCCGGCCTCGACACCGTGGCGTATTCGGGCGCTCGCGCCGAGTACGGCATCGCCATGGGCTCCGGCGGCAGCTTCACCGTGAGCCATGGCGCGGAGGTGGACACGACCGTGAACGTCGAGCGCCTGCAGTTCAGCAACATGAAGCACGCGCTGGACATGAACGCCGGCTCCGGCACCGTGGCCAAGCTGATCGCGACGCTGTGGGGGCAGGACTATCTCAGCGTCAGGGAATTCGTCGGCGTCGGCATCAACCTCGCCGACCAGGGCCGCACGGGGTTGCAACTGGCTGAACTCGCCGTCAACACCAACGAGTTCGCGCAGCGCGCCGGCTCCTTCTCGAACGCCGACTTCGTGAACACGGTCAAGTCGAACCTGGGTTATACCGGTGACACCAGCGGCTTCCTCGCCGACCTCAACGCCGGCACCATGAGCAAGGCGCAACTGGCAGTGATGGCGTCCGATTACATGGCAAGCAACATGGGGACCTATGTTGCGCTGATGGGTGTCATGCAGAACGGCATCGACTACGTGTAAGCGGTTCGACGGTTTCCATCCAGGATGGCCCAGCCTTCGCGCTGGGCTTTCTTTCGTCCGGACGGGGCGCTACGACGCGGCGGGCAGCGCGCCGGCCGCCAAGTGGATCTCGATCGTCGAATGCACGATCTCCTCGTGCTGCGCCAGCCGGCGCCGCACCTCGCCGGGCGTGAGCGCGGGGTCGTCGCTGACCACCGTCAAGGCGCACGAATAGACCTGCCGGCCCACCCGCCACACGTGCAGGTCGGTGATGCGGACGCTGCCGCCGGGGCCCGCTTCCACGGCGGCCCGGATCTCGTCGACCACCGGGTGGTCCATCTCGCGATCGAGCAGCACCTTGGCCGTCTCGACGATCAGCCCCCTGGCCCACAGCGCCACCACGATCGCCCCGACGATGCCGATCGCCGGGTCCAGCCATGACCATCCGTACAGCCAGCCGCCGCCCAGGGCCACGATGGCCAGCACCGAAGTCGCGGCGTCCGTGATCACGTGCACGTAGGCCGACTTCAGGTTCAGGTCGTGATGGTGCCCGTGCCCGTGCTCATGGTCGTGCCCGTGATCGTGATGGTGCGCCCGGCCCAGGATCGCGGCGCACGCGATGTTCACGGCCAGGCCCAGGCAGGCGACGGCCAGGGCTTCGCGATACTGGATCGGCTGCGGCGCGAGCAAGCGCTCGACGGACCCGGCGACCATCATGGCGGCCACGCCGAGCAGGCAGACCGCGCTGGCGAAACCCCCCAGGATCTCGATCTTCCAGGTTCCGAACGCGAAGCGCGGATCGCTCGCGTAACGCCGGGCCGTCGCATACGCGAGGACGCTGAGGCCGATCGCCACCGCGTGCGAGCCCATGTGCCACCCGTCGGCGGTGAGCGCCATCGAGTTGAACCACCAACCGGCCACGATTTCGAGCACCATGGTCGCGGCCGTGATCCACAGCACCAGTCGCGTGCCGCGTTCGGCGGCCGCGCTCCCCTGGTCGAACACGTGGTCGTGCGCCAGGTCGGAGCGGTCTTCGGTTTGCATGCGGTTCGGGTGGCGGGCAGGCGAAAGACGTGATCGTACCCGGCGTTGCCGCCGCGGCAGGCCGCGCCGGCGCGCTACGATGGCGCGGTCTCACGGAGGTTCCATGCGCACTGTCCTCGCCCTCATCCTGGTCGCCGCCGTCGGCGGCTGTGCCGTCGTGCCGCCGGCGGCGTGGGACTTCGACCCGGCCCGGCCGGCGCCGGCCGCGGCGCTCGCGCCGCAGCAGGTTGCGCCCATGACGCAGCGGGTGGCGCAGTTGGAGACCGAGCGCACCGCCATCCGCAACCGGATCGCCGCCGCGCGCGATGTGCGGCAGCGGCTGGCCCTCTACGAGCAGTTGCACCGGGTGGGCAGGGAACTCTCGCCGCTGGAGCGGCAGCTCGCGGGCCGCCGGTAGCTCACGATGCCGGCTGCGCCGTCGCGCAGCTGGCGCGCAGGAGCGCCTGGCGCTCGCGGGCGGAAATGCTGTCCAGCAGCGTCGCCGGCATGCCCGAGACGCTGCCGCTGCTGTTGGTGCCCACGCGCTCTCCTTGCCCCTGCGGGAGCCGGTAGAACGCCGCGCTGGTCAGGCTGATGACCTGCCGCTGGCAGTCGAACCGGGCATTCCCCACGAACGAGCGGTAGCGGAACCCGTCCTCGTGCGCCTGCGGCGCCGCGTAGCTCACGCGGATCACCGCCTCGCCGCCGCGCCGGGGTGGGCCCAGCGTTTCCAGGTCGACTTCGACCAGCGGACCGGCTGTCGCTTCCCTGGGCCCGCCGACGGCGAACCATTGCGCTGGCCAGCACGGCGCCGCGGCCAGCAGTGCTGCCGCCATTCCGGCCCGCGTCGTCTGAATCTTCATGGCGCCCCTGGCAGTCCTGAGCAAATCGCGTGCCCGCGCGATACTTCGACCCATGCAATTGCAGGAAGTGCTCTTCACGCAGGGTTTTGGCACGCGGCGGATCTGCGCCGGACTGGTCCAGCAGGGCCATGTCCGGGTGGCCGGCGCGCTCGTCACGGACGCGGCCGCCGAATTTCCGGTCGCGGGGCTCGTCTTCTCGGTCGACGGCGTCGACTGGCCGTATCAGGAACGGGTGTACCTCATGCTGCACAAGCCGGCCGGAACCGAGTGCTCGAGCAAGCCGTCCGCCTATCCCAGCATCTACACGCTGCTGCCGGCGCCGCTGCGCCAGCGGCCGCAGAAGGGCGGCGCCGTCGGCGTGCAGGCGGTGGGGCGGCTGGACCAGGATACGACCGGGCTGCTGCTGCTGACGGATGACGGCCAGTTCATCCACCGCATGAATTCGCCGCGGCGGCACGTGCCGAAGGTGTACGAAGTGGCCACGAAGCACCCGGTCGACGCGCCCCAGGTGGGGAAACTGCTCGCCGGCGTCGTGCTCGACGACGACCCGCGTCCGGTGCGTGCCGCCGCCTGCGAGAGCACGGGCGATCGGCAACTGCGGCTCACGCTCACCGAAGGCAAGTACCACCAGGTCAAGCGGATGGTGGCCGCTGTCGGCAACCGCGTGGAGGGGCTGCACCGCTCGCGCATCGGCAGGCTGGAGCTGCCGGCCGACCTGGCGCCGGGCCAGTGGCGCTGGCTCACTCCCGCCGACCTGGCGGCACTGCAACCGGCCTGATCAAGGCAGCCCGGCCAGGAAATCCGCCACCGCGCGCTTCGTCCGTTCCGGCTGGTCGCGGTGCGGCGAATGCCCGCACTGCGCGAGCACCTGCGTGACGTAACGTCCCCGCGGCTCGATCTCGTGGATCTGGCGCAGCGTGCCGTAGGGGTCGTCCTCCCCCTGGATTGCCAATAGCGGCGCTTCGATGCCGCGGCATTCGGCCCGGATGTCGAAGTCGCGGAAGGCGGGGCTCAGCCAGATGTCGTTCCACTGCCAGAAGGCGCCATCCACGTCGGCGTGATAGCGCCGCAGCCGGTCGCGCAGGCCATTGGCTTCGAAGGCGCCGCGCGCCGCCTCGATCGACGACACCGAGCAGTCCTCCACGATGACGTGCGGCGCCATCACCACGCAGGCGGTCACGGGGAAGCGGCTGGCGTGGAGGAGGGCGATGGTGCCGCCGTCGGAGTGGCCGAGGAGGACGGGCGCCTCGACCTGCAGGGCCGCCAGCAATGCCGGCAGCACCTCGAACGCCTCGCGATGCATGTAGTCCGGCCCCAGGCGCCCGCGGCCCCGCACGTCCGGGACCGGGTCGGACCGCCCGTAGCCGCGCCTGGAGTAGACGATGCCCGGGCGCGCGGCCGCGGCGCATACCTGTGCCGGCCAATCGCGCCACATCGCGACCGATCCCAGGCCCTCGTGCAGAAAGACGATCGGGACCCGCCGTCCGCCGTCCGGCCCGGGCACCCGCTGAACTTCGATTCCAACGCCATTCACCCGTATCTTGTCCATCCGGCGATGGTACGGGAGCCCCGGAACGTCCCGGTCTCGGTAGGATTGGCGGATGACGCCACCACCCCTTCCGCCCGAACCGCGCGCCTTCGGCCTCGTGATCGTCGGCGACGAGATCCTGTCCGGCAAGCGTGCCGACAAGCACATGCCCAAGGCGATCGAACTGCTCGCGGCCCGCGGCCTGCAGCTGGCGTGGGCCGAGTATGTAGGCGACGCGCCGGAGCGCATCACGGCCACGCTGCAGCGGGCCTTCGCGTCGGGCGATGTGGTGTTCTCGTGCGGCGGCATCGGGGCGACCCCGGACGACCACACGCGGCAATGCGCCGGGCGTGCGCTCGGCGTTCCGATCGAGCTGCATCCGCAGGCGGAGGCGCTGATCCGCGAGCGGATGCAGGACGTGGCGCGGGAGCAGGGCGTTGCGTACGAGCCGGACCGCCCGGACAACGTCCACCGCCTGAACATGGGCGTCTTCCCGCGCGGCGCCCGCCTGATCCCGAACCCCTACAACAAGATCCCCGGCTTCAGCGTGGGCCACGTCCACTTCGTGCCGGGTTTTCCGGTGATGGCGTGGCCGATGATGGAATGGGTGCTGGACCAGCAATACCGCCAGCTGTTCCACCGCCAGCCGTACGCCGAGAAGTCGGTGATCGTCCACGGCTCCATGGAGGCGACCCTCACGCCGTTGATGGAAGCCGTGGAGCGCGACCACCCGGGGGTCAAGGTGTTCAGCCTGCCCAGCGTCGACCATCCCGAGTATGGGCGCCACATCGACCTCGGGGTCAAGGGCGACCCCGCGATCATCGATCCGGCCTACCGGCAGCTGGTGACGGGGCTGCGGGCGCTGGGCGTCCGCCTGGGCCCCGAATTGGTGCGTTAAGTCCGTCGCACCGATGAGGTGCGCCATCGGTGCACCAGATTGGACGTGCGACGCAGTGAAAAGTGTCACATCCCGGTCTCGACATGCCCCGAAGATGGGAGACAATCGCCCACCTCGGCGGCGGCGCCATGCACCAGCTGTGGCACAGAACGTGCATCCCCGGTCCCCGTCCAGACATTTTGACCCCCTCAGGAGAATCCAGATGGCAGCAGCCAAGACCGTCGCCGACGTCATGAAGATGGTGAAGGAAAACGAAGTCAAGTTCGTCGACTTCCGCTTCACCGACACCCGCGGCAAGGAGCAACACGTCACCGTGCCGGTTTCGCATTTCGACGAGGACAAGTTCTCGGCGGGCCACGCCTTCGACGGCTCGTCCATGGCCGGCTGGAAGGGCATCGAGGCGTCCGACATGTTGCTGATGCCGGACCCGAACACGGCCAACATCGACCCGTTCTTCGAAGAGACCACGCTGTTCCTGTCCTGCGACGTGCTGGAGCCCGGCGACGGCAAGGCCTATGACCGCGACCCGCGCTCGATCGCCAAGCGGGCCGAGGCCTACCTGAAGGCTTCCGGCCTGGGCGACACCGCGTTCTTCGGTCCCGAGCCCGAGTTCTTTATCTTCGACGACGTGCGCTGGAACGCCGACGCCTCCGGCTGCTTCGTGGAGATCGACGAATACGAGGCGCCCTGGAACAGCGGCAAGAAGATCGACGGCGGCAACAAGGGGCACCGGCCGACGATGAAGGGCGGCTACTTCCCGGTGCCGCCGGTCGACAGCACACAGGACATGCGGGCCGAAATGTCGCTGATCCTCGAGTCCCTGGGGATCCCCGTCGAAGTGTTCCACCACGAGGTGGGCGGCGCCGGCCAGAACGAAATCGGCACCCGGTTCAGCACCCTGGTCCAGCGCGCCGACTGGACCATGATGATGAAGTACGTGATCCAGAACGTCGCCAATGCCTACGGGAAGACGGCAACCTTCATGCCCAAGCCGGTCGTCGGCGACAACGGCTCCGGGATGCACGTGCACCAGTCGGTCTGGAAGGACGGCAAGAACCTGTTCGCCGGCGACGGCTATGCGGGCCTGTCGGACTTCGCGCTGTACTACATCGGCGGCATCATCAAGCACGCCCGCGCACTGAACGCCATCACGAACCCCGGCACCAACAGCTACAAGCGCCTGGTGCCCGGCTTCGAGGCGCCGGTCAAGCTGGCGTACTCCGCCCGCAACCGCTCGGCGTCGGTGCGCATTCCGTACGTCGCCAATCCGAAGGGCCGCCGGATCGAAGTGCGCTTCCCGGACCCGACCTGCAACCCCTACCTCGGTTTCGCCGCCATGCTGATGGCCGGCCTGGACGGCGTGGAGAACAAGATCCATCCGGGCGAAGCCGCCACCAAGGACCTGTACCACCTGCCGCCGGAAGAGGACGCGAAGATCCCGACCGTGTGCCACAGCCTGGACCAGGCGCTGGACTACCTGGACCGCGAGCGCAGCTTCCTGACCAAGGGCGGCGTGTTCACCGACACCATGATCGACGCGTACATCGAACTGAAGATGCAGGAAGTCACGCGCTTCCGCATGACGACGCACCCGATCGAGTTCGACATGTATTACTCGCTCTGATGCGCGAAGGCCCCTCCGGCTCGTCCGGCGGGGCCGCCGGATGGTGTGAAAAAAGGACGGCTGGCGCCGTCCTTTTCTTTGTGGATCAACGGGTTAGTTGGTTTTCTTGAAGAGTTGCGCGATACTGCAAGGCCATCCTGCGCCGGCCCGGCGCGAGGAGCCCTGCCCGATGAAGTACCGCTTCCTGATTGCGCTCGCCATTGCCGCCCCCGCGCTGTCCGGCACCGCCCAGACCCGCATCTGGCGGTGCGGCAACACCTACACCAACAACCAGGCCGAAGCCCAGGCCAAGGGTTGCAAGCCGATGGAGGGCGGCAACATCACCGTCGTCGAAGGCACGAAGGTGAACGGCGGCACGCCCACGACGCGCATCGCCACGGCGCCGCAGACGACGGCGAGCCAGCGCATCGACGGCGACGCCCAGCGCGCGCGCGACGCCGAAGCACGCACGATCCTGGAATCCGAGTTGAAGAAGGCCGAGGCGCGCCGCGCGGAGCTGCTCAAGGAATACAACAACGGCGAGCCCGAGAAGCTGGGGCCGGAGACGCGCAACTACCAGAAGTACCTGGACCGGGTGGCCGAGCTGAAGTCCAACATCGCGCGCAGCGAGAACGACATCGCCGGCATCAAGCGGGAGCTGGCGCGCCTGCCCGCGCCAAAATGAGGGCTTGAACCCGCCGGCCGTCCCGCTCGCCCGCTTCCAGTCGCTGGACCTGCTCGCCACGCTCGTGGCCGTGGTCGGCGGCAACGGCGCCGTGCTGTTCGCCAATTCCGCGCTGGAGGACGCCCTGGGCAGTTCGCGGCGCGCCATCCTCGGCTCCGATTTCAGCCGCTCGTTCACCGAACCGCAGCTGCTGCGCCATGCCCTCGGCGGGGCGCGCAGCAACGAATTTGCCGCGCTGCGCTACGACGCGCGCCTGGTGCGGCCGGCGCCGGCCGAACCGCTCCCGGTTCATGTGGTGGTGGCGCAGACCGACCGTCCCGGCGAATTCGTGGTCGAACTGCTGCCGCTGGAGGCCCAGGCCAGGCAGGACCGCGAGGAGCGGCTGCTGGACCAGGCGCAGGCCAACAAGGAGCTGATCCGCAACCTCGCGCACGAGATCAAGAATCCGCTGGGCGGCATCCGCGGCGCGGCGCAATTGCTGGAGATGGAGGTCGATTCGCGCGACCTCAAGGAATACACGCGCGTGATCATCCACGAGGCGGACCGGCTGCAGACGCTGGTGGACCGGCTGCTGGCGCCGCACCGCAAGCCCCACGTGGTGGGCGACGTCAACATCCACGAGGTCTGCGAGCGGGTGCGCTCGCTGGTGCTGGCCGAGTTTCCCAAGGGGCTGGAGGTCGTGCGCGACTACGACACGTCGATCCCCGAGTTCCGCGGCGACCGCGAGCAGCTGATCCAGGCCGTGCTCAACATCGCCCACAACGCGTGCCAGGCACTGGCCGAGCGCATCGCCGCCGGCGACGGGCAACTGGTGTTTCGCACCCGGGTTGCGCGGCAAGTGACCTTCGGCAAGCAGCGCTACCGGTTGGCACTGGAATTGCATGTGATCGACAACGGGCCGGGTGTTCCCGACGCGATCCGCGACCGGATCTTCTTCCCGCTGGTCTCCGGGCGCGAAGACGGATCCGGGCTCGGACTGACGCTGGCACAGACCTTCGTGCAGCAGCATCATGGCCTCATCGAGTGCGACAGCGTGCCGGGGCGGACGGATTTCAGGATCCTGATTCCGCTGCCCTGAGCACGACACATGGAGAACCTGGCATGAAGCCGATCTGGATCGTTGACGATGACCAATCCATCCGCTTCGTGCTGGAAAAGGCGCTCCTGCGGGAGGACCTGCCCACCCGCAGCTTCACCAGCGCGCGCGAAGTGCTGCAGGCGCTGGACGGCGAGACCGCGGACGACGGGCCGCAGATCCTGGTGAGCGACATCCGCATGCCGGGCGGCTCCGGTCTGGACCTGCTGACGAAGGTGCGCGAGAAGCATCCCGGCCTGCCGGTGATCATCATGACCGCCTATTCCGACCTGGACAGCGCGGTGTCGGCGTTCCAGGGCGGCGCCTTCGAATACCTGCCCAAGCCGTTCGACGTGCCGAAGGCGGTGGAGCTGATCCGCCGCGCGGTGCAGGAGAGCCAGCGCGAGCAGGTGGCCGAGGAGCGCATGGCGGCCGCGCCCGAAATGCTGGGCCAGTCGCCGGCGATGCAGGACGTGTTCCGCGGGATCGGCCGGCTGTCGCAGAGCAACGTCACCGTGCTGATCACCGGCGAGTCCGGCACAGGGAAGGAACTGGTCGCGCGGGCGCTGCACAAGCACTCGCCGCGGGCCGCCGGTCCCTTCGTCGCGATCAACACGGCGGCGATCCCGAAGGACCTGCTGGAGAGCGAGCTGTTCGGCCACGAGCGCGGCGCCTTCACCGGCGCCCAGGCCATGCGGCGCGGGCGCTTCGAGCAGGCCGAAGGCGGCACGCTGTTCCTCGACGAGATCGGCGACATGCCGTTCGACCTGCAGACGCGATTGCTGCGCGTGCTGTCCGACGGCCACTTCTACCGGGTCGGCGGACACCAGGCGGTGAAGGCGAACGTGCGCGTGATCGCCGCCACCCACCAGGACCTGGAGCAGCGGGTGAAGGACGGCGCCTTCCGCGAGGACCTGTTCCACCGGCTGAACGTGATCCGGCTGCGCCTGCCGGCGCTGCGCGAGCGCGCCGACGACATCCCGGTGCTGGCGCGGCATTTCCTGCAGGCCAGCGCCCATCAGCTCGGGGTGGAGCCAAAACGCATCTCGGAAGCGGCACTGGCGCGGCTGTCGGCCTTCGGCTTCCCCGGCAACGTGCGGCAGCTGGAGAACATCTGCCACTGGCTCACCGTGATGGCGCCGGCCCAACTGATCGAGCCGAAGGACCTGCCGCCGGAAGTCGCTGCGGCCACGCCGGGCGAGGCGGCCCTTGCTGGCACGCCCGCGCCGGAAGCGCACCCGCTGCAGGCGCCGGCGATCGCCCGTCCCCTCGCGGCGGCGAACGGTGGGGTTGCGAGCTGGGAAGCCGGCCTCGAGGCCGAGGCCATGGACCTGCTCATGCGCGGCCAGGCCGACGTGTGGGACCAGCTGACGCGCCGCTTCGAGTCGCGCCTGATCCTCACGGCGCTGCACAACACGCGCGGCCGACGCATCGAGGCGGCGCAGAAACTGGGCATCGGCCGCAACACCATCACGCGCAAGATCCAGGAACTCGGCCTGGAGTAGGCACTTTGAAAACGCTGCGCGTTTTCAAAGTGGTTTGATCGGATGGGAGAGGCCGGCGGAGCCGGACCTCCCTCATGAGGTGGTCGCCTTGCGCGTTGCTCCAGTCGACCGGCAGTGATTCACTTCGAAAACGCTGCGCGTTTTCAAAGTGGTGGTGGATCGGATGAGAGAGGCCGGCGGAGCCGGACCTCCCTCATGAGGTGGTCGCCTTGCGCGTTGCTCCAGTCGACCGGCGCGCCTGCGGCGTGAGACATCGATCAACGCCTCGGCGGCCTCCCTGAACCGTCAGTGTCTGCACGCGCGTCAGGGAAAGCCCCGAGCCCGGCGGCGCCGGGGCGCCTTGAACAACGTATACGTTGTCGTCTACGATGCCTGCGGACCGTGCCAGCCGGCCGGTCCGGCAGATCGACAAAGGAGACAGACGATGAAACGGCGTTCTTTCCCGGTGCTGCTCGCGTTCCTGGCCGCCTCGCTGTTCGCGGCGCTGCCGGCGCGAGGCGAGCCGAACGAAATCCGCATCGCCAAGCAGTACGGGCTGGGCTACCTGCAATTGATCGTGATGGAGGACCAGAAGCTGGTCGAGAAGCACGCCAAGGCGCAGGGCCTCGGCGACGTCAAGGTCAACTGGGCGACCTTCCGTTCCAGCGACGTCATGAACGACGCGCTGCTCTCGGGCAGCGTCGACTTCGTCTGCCTGGGCCCCACAGGCATCGCGACCATCTGGGCCAAGACCGGCGGCCAGGTCAAGGGCGTCTCGGGCCTGAACTTCATCCCGCTGCAGCTCAACACCCGCAGCGACCACATCAAGGGCATCCGCGACTTCACCGAGAAGGACAAGATCGCGCTGCCCGCCGTGAAGGTTTCGCTGCAGGCGACGCTGCTGCAGATGTGGGCCGCCAAGGAGTTCGGCGAAGCCGAGAAGGCGAAGCTCGATCCCTTGACGGTGTCGATGACGCACAGCGACGGCATGGTCGCCTTCATGTCGGGCGCGGGCGAGATCAACAACCACTTCACCTCGCCGCCCTTCATCCAGAAGGAGATGGCCAAGCCGGGCGTGCGCAAGGTGATCACGTCGACCGAGATCCTCGGGGGGCCGATCTCGTTCAACGTCATCGCCGCCCACTCCAAGTTCCAGCAGGGCAACCCCAAGGCCTACGCGGCCTTCCTGGGCGCGCTGCAGGAGGCCACCGAGTTCATCAACAAGAACCAGCGGACGGCCGCCGAGACCTACCTGCGCATGACCAAGGACAAGATGCCGCTGGAGGAGCTGCTGGCGATCATGAACGCGCCTGGCATCGAGTTCGCTTTGACGCCCAAGAACACCGTGCCGCTGGCCGAGTTCATGTACAAGACCGGCAGCCTGAAGGTCAAGCCGGCGAACTGGAAGGACATGTTCTTCCCGAACGCCCACTCCATGGCGGGCAGCTGACGGCATGGATCTCTCGACCAGCGAGACGGGGTCGCCGGCACTGGCGCCGGCAGCGGGCGCACCGCTGCTGGACGTGCGTGGCGTCACCCTGCAGTACAAGACCCGCGACCACCTGGTGACGGCGACCTACCGGGTCGACTTCCAGGTGCTGCGCTCCGACCGCTTCGTGCTGCTGGGGCCGTCCGGCTGCGGCAAGTCGACGCTGCTCAAGGCGGTGGGCGGGTACCTGGCGCCGGTCGAGGGCGAGATCCGGCTCAAGGGCGAGCGCATCGGCCGCCCTGGCCCGGACCGCATGATGGTGTTCCAGGAATTCGACCAGCTGCTGCCCTGGAAGACGGTGGCGCAGAACGTCGCCTTCGCGCTCACCGCCAGCGGCAAGCTGTCGCCGCGCGAGGCGGCCGAGAAGGCGATGCACTACATCGACAAGGTCAACCTCACCGGCTTCGCCGACAGCTTTCCGCATACCCTCTCCGGCGGGATGAAGCAGCGCGTGGCGATCGCGCGCGGGATGGCCATGGAACCCGACATCCTGCTGATGGACGAGCCCTTTGCAGCGCTGGACGCGCTCACTCGCCGCAAGATGCAGGAGGAACTGCTGCAGCTGTGGGACGACACGCGTTTCACGGTGCTGTTCGTCACCCATTCGATTCCCGAGGCCGTGGTGATCGGCAGCCGCATCCTGCTGCTGACGCCGCACCCGGGCCAGGTGAAGGCGGAACTGGACGGCCTGCCGCAGCACGGCGACGCGAAGCAGCGCGCCGAGCTGGAAGACACCATCCACCGGCTGCTGTTCGCCGACGAGCCCGCCGCCAGGGAGGCCAGCCATGCCTGAGACGCTGCCGCTGCGGCCCAACATCTACCGCGACCCGCCCGACGCGGCCCGCTTCAGCGTGGTCGAGCGGCCGCTGTCGCTGTGGGAGCGGGCGTGGAACAACGGTGCCTTGCGCAAGGCGACGCTGCTGGCGGTGCTGGCGCTCGTGTGGCAGTTGTACGCCATGCGTCTGGCCAATCCGCTGCTGATTCCGACGTTCCTCGACACGGTGATCGCCTTCCGGGACGCGGTGCTGACCGGCGGCTTGCTGGGCAAGGCCTGGTATTCGATCCGCATCCTGTTGATCGGGTATGCCGCCGGGCTGGCGCTGGCGGCGATCCTCACCACGCTGGCGATCACGTCGCGCATAGGCACTGACCTGGTCGAGACGCTGACGGCGATGTTCAACCCCTTGCCGGCCATCGCGCTGCTGCCGCTGGCCCTGATCTGGTTCGGACTGGGCACCGGCAGCCTGGTGTTCGTGCTGATCCACTCGGTGCTGTGGGCCGTGGCGCTGAACACGCATTCGGGCTTCATGGCGGTCTCCAACACGCTGCGCATGGTGGGCCGCAACTACGGGCTGCGCGGCCTGCCGTACGTGGCGAAGATCCTGGTGCCCGCCGCCTTCCCGAGCATCCTCACCGGCCTCAAGATCGGCTGGGCCTTCGCCTGGCGCACGCTGATCGCCGCCGAACTGGTGTTCGGGGTCTCGTCCGGCAGCGGCGGGCTCGGCTGGTTCATCTTCGAGAACAAGAACCAGCTCGAGATCGCCAGCGTCTTCGCCGGCCTGTTCAGCGTGATCCTCATCGGACTGGCGGTGGAGAACATCGTCTTTCGCACGATCGCCGCCCGCACGGTGCAGCGCTGGGGGATGCAGGGCTGATGGCGGCGGCCCGCGCCCCCGTGCACCGGACGCCGCGCAGCCGCGCCGCCGGCTCCGCCGCGCCCCCGTCGGCCGTCCGCACGTCGCTGGTCGACGCGGCATACGAGGCGGTGCGGCAGCGCATCCTGGACAACGTGTACCCGCCGGGGCATCAGGCGCTGGAACAGGCACTCGCCGAGGAGCTGGGCATCAGCCGCACGCCGCTGCGCGAAGCGATGATCCGGCTGCGCAACGAGGGGTTGGTCGAGATCGTGCCGCGCCACGGCGTGCGGGTGCTGCCGCTGTCGGCGACGGACATGCGTGAGATCTACGAAACGCTGACGGCCCTCGAATCGATGGCCGCGGAACTGGCGGCGCGGCGCCGGCCGGGGCCCGACGAGCTCAAGCCGCTGGAGGCCGCCTCGCGCGACATGGCGCGTGCGCTGCGCGCCAATGACCTGGACGCCTGGGCCGAAGCCGACGAGCGCTTCCACCGCACGCTGATCGACCTGTGCGGCAACCGCCTGCTGAAGCAGACGGTGCTGAATTTCTGGGACCGCGCGCACCGCGCGCGCATGTTCACGCTGCGCCTGCGGCCCAAGCCGGTGGACTCGACCGAGGAGCACCGCGAGCTGGTCGAGCGCATCCGCGCCGGCGACGCCGCGGGCGCCTTCGCCTGCACGCGCGCCCACCGGGAACGCGGCAGCCGCGAGCTGCTGGCGATCATCGAGCGCTACCGCCTGCACCAGTTGTGACCCGCCACTTCAAGGGACCCTTCATGCCAACCGACAACAAGTTCAACATCGTGGTGCTGCCCGGGGACGGGATCGGCGTCGAGGTCATGCAGGCCTGCCTGGCGGCCCTGGAGGCGCTGCAGCAGCGCGTGGGCGGGTTCCGGCTGGCGTATGACCACCGGCCCGGGGGCGCGCAGCTGTATGCCGACACCGGCGTGGCGTTTCCGGAGCCATCGATGACGGCGTGCGAGCAGGCCGACGCGATCCTGTTCGGCGCCATGGGCCTGCCGCACATCCGCTACCCGGACGGCACCGAGATCGCGCCGCAGCTCGACATCCGCACGCACCTCGAGCTGTACGCCGGCGTCCGCCCGATCCGCGCGCTCGCCGGCGTGCCGCTGGCGCTGGCCGACCCCCGCGCCCGCGAGATCGACCTGGTCATCATCCGCGAGCAGACCGAAGGCTGGTTCTATTCGCGCGGCAAGGCCGACGTGCGCGGCGACGTCGAGGCGTTCGACACCTGCCGCATCACGCGCAAGGGCAGCGAGCGCGTGTTCGACTTCTCGTTCCGGCTGGCGCAGCGGCGCAAGGCGCGCAATCCCGCCAAGGGCAAGGTGACGTGCGTCGACAAGGCGAACGTGTTCGCTTCGATGGCGTTCTCGAACAGGATCTTCCGGGAGCGCGCCGAACGCTTCCCGGACATCGCCGCCGACCACTGCTACATCGACGCCATGGCGCTGAACCTGTTGCGCAAGCCCTGGGAGTACGACGTCGTGCCGACCGAGAACCAGTTCGGCGACATCCTGTCCGACCTCGGCGCCGGGCTGATCGGCGGCATGGGCATGGCGCCCTCGGGCGACCTCGGCGACAAGCATGCCCTGTTCCAGCCCTCCCACGGCTCGGCGCCTGACATCGCCGGCCAGGGCAAGGCCAATCCCACGGCGATGCTGCTGTCGGCGGCGATGATGCTCGAATGGCTGGGCGAGCGGCATGACCTGCGCGCCTGCACCGACGCGGCGGACGTGCTGCAGGGCGCCGTGGACGGGGTGTTCGCGCGCAGCAGCGTTCGGCCCTGGGAGTTCGGCGGCACCGACGGCACGAAGGAGATCACCGCCGCCGTGATCGATGCCATCCGGCACGTGAACCGGTGAACGGCGCGGGAGGCGGCATGTTCGTGGTCACCGTCGATTTCGTCATCAAGCCGGGCTTCGTCGACGCGTTCCGGGCCGAGATGGTGAACAACGCCCGCGCCTCGCGCACCGACGAGCCTGGCTGCCGCCGGTTCGACGTCGCCTTCAGCGAGAAAGATCGCTCGCTCGTGTTCCTGTACGAGCTCTACGACGACGCGGCGGCGTTTGCCGCACACCAGCAGACGCCGCACTTCAAGGCTTTCGACATTACTACGGCGCCGTGGGTGGAACGCAAGACCGCGCGGACCTTCGCCCTCGCGGATTCCGCTGACCTCGACTGACGGCTGCGCGAGCGCCTCAGAGCTCCAGCGTCACCGGCGCGTGGTCGCTCGGCTGCTTCCACTTGCGCGGGACGCGGTCGATGGCGCACCCTCGCACGTGCTCGCGCAACGGTTCGCTCACCAGGATGTGGTCGATGCGCAGGCCGCGGTTCTTCTGGTAGCCGAGCATGCGGTAGTCCCACCAGCTGAAACTCTTTTCCGGCTGTTCGAAGAGACGGAAGCCGTCGCACAGGCCCAGCCCGAGCAGTCCGTGGAAATGTTCGCGCTCCTCGCGCGTGTGGTGGATCGTGTCGCGCAGGCCCTCGGGGTCCCACGAGTCGCGGTCTTCCGGCGCGATGTTGAAGTCGCCGAGCAGCACCAGTCGCGGATGCCGCTGCAACTCGTCGCAGACATAGCGGTTCAGGCCGGCCAGCCAGTTCATCTTGTAGGCGAACTTGTCCGTGCCGGGCGCCTGCCCGTTGACGAAATAGCCGTTGACCAGCCGCAGCTCGCCGTCGGGTCCGTCGACGGTCGCCGCGATTACCCGTGAGTGCTCGTCGGCATAGCCGGCGATGTTCTTCGCGACGTCGCGCAGCGGCTGCCGGCTCATGATCGCGACGCCGTTGTAGGTCTTCTGCCCGAACACCGCGCAGTGCGGGTACCCGGCATCGCGCAGCGCGTCGAGCGGGAACTTGTCGTCGGTGAGCTTGAGCTCCTGCAGGCACAGCACGTCCACCGGATTCGCGGCGGTCCAGTCCAGCACGTGCTGCAGCCGCGCGGTGAGGGAGTTGACGTTCCAGGTGGTGATCTTCATGGGCCGGCCGATTCTATTCACTGCGGCCACTGGCCGTTAAGCCGCCATTAAGCGCACCCCGACACCATCTGTGCGAGGCCGGGTGATGGAACTCGGCTGTGTACCCAGGGAGGATGGATGTTGATGACGACCGTGCCGCGCGATCCGGCGCCCATGCCCATGCCGATGCCCATGGCAGGCACGGAGCTCGAGGCGCCGCAGTTGCAGCTGCACCGGGCAGGCGATCCCGGCCGGCCACAGGTCGAGGACTTCATCGCCGGCGTGTTCGCACGCCGCTTTGGGGCGACCGTGACCGGCTTCGCGCCGGTGCTGGTCACGTTGCGCGATGCGGCTGACGGCGCGATCGTGGCCGCGGCGGGCTACCGCGCCGCCGCCGGCGCCCCGCTGTTCCTGGAGTCGTACCTTGGCGCGCCCGTCGAATCGGTGCTCGCCCGGCATCTGCACGCCGGTCCTGCCCGGCGCGAGATCGTCGAGATCGGCCATCTTTCGGCGGCTCGGCCTGGCGCGGGCCGGCAATTGATGGTTCGTCTCGGCGAGCACCTGGCCCGCCAGGGATTCCGCTGGATCGTCTGCACGCTGACTCAGGAACTGCGGCATCTGCTGCCCCGGCTGGGCATCACGCCGCTGGCGCTCGCCAAGGCCGATGCCGGCGCGCTCGAGGGAGATGGCGCCGCGTGGGGCAGCTATTACGAGCACGACCCCGTGGTGCTGGCGGGTGACCTCGCGCCGGCGCTGCGCCGCCACCGGCAGCGACTGGCGCTCGGCGCGGCAGCGAAATGACGAGACTGCGCCCGCCACCGGTGGACGCCGGACTGGCAGCCCTCGACGACGGCGATCGCCGGTGGACGCGTGAGCAACTGGACGCGGAGTACCGGTGCGCCGCGGGTCTGTTCATCGCCCACGACGTGCATGTGATGGCGACGCTCCTGGACAACGGCGCCGCCTGGGTGGTTGCGGACGGCGCGGCCGCCCGCGCCGGCGTCGTCCACGTGCCGCTGCCGGCGTTCTTCTCGCCGCAGCAACTGGAGCACGCCTTGCGCAGCGCGGGGGTCGACACGCTGCTGGCGCCGCTGCTGTATGCGGGCGCCCTGGCGCGCGCGCTTGGCGCGGCGCCGCCGCGGCTGGTCGAAATGGCCGGGCAGGAACTGGCGATCGTGCGCCTGCATGCCGTCCCGGTGCCCCTGCCCGCCGGCACCGGCAAGATCACTTTCACCTCAGGCACCACCGGCACGCCCAAGGGTGTGTGCCTGTCGCACGACGCCACGCAGGCCGTCGCCGACGGGCTGGTCGTGGCCACGCGCGCGCTGGACATCCGGCGGCACCTGTGCGTCCTGCCGTTGCCGGTGCTGCTCGAAAACGTGGCGGGACTGCTGGCGCCGCTGGCACGCCATGCCACCTGCGTGGTGCCGCGGCTGGCCGAGCTGGGCCTGGCCGGGTCCTCCACCTTCGATCCCGCGCAGTTTCACGGCGCCGTCGAGCGGCACCAGCCGCACAGCCTGATCCTGCTGCCGCAGATGCTGCGCGCGTGGACGGGGTGGCTGGGACAGCGGCGCCTGCGCGCGCCGTCGTCGCTGCGGCTGGTGGCCGTGGGCGGCGCAGCGGTCGGCGAGCGCCTGCTCGGCGCCGCCCGCAGCGCGGGCATTCCGGCGTACGAGGGCTACGGCCTGTCCGAAGGCGCTTCGGTACAGACCCTCAACCTTCCGGACGCCGACCGGCCGGGCAGCGCCGGCCGGCCGCTGCCGCATGCCCGGGTGCGCGTCGCCGCGGACGGCGAGATCGAGGTGGCCGGCAGCCTCATGGCCGGCTACCTCGGGGACACCGTCGCGCCGCCGCCCTGGTGGCCCACCGGCGACCTGGGCCGCATCGACGATGACGGTTTCGTGCATGTCCGCGGCCGCAAGAAGGACCTGCTGATCACGTCGTTTGGCCGCAATGTCTCGCCCGAGTGGATTGAACAGGCGCTGCAGGCGCAAACCGTGATCGCACACGCCGTGGTGTCCGGCGACGGCGAGCCGTCGCTCGCTGCGGTGCTCTGGCCGGTCGCGCCCGGATCGAGCGACGCGCAACTGCAGGCGGCCGTCGACGCAGCCAACGCCGGCTTGCCCGACTACGCGCGCGTCGCGCGCTGGGTCCGCGCGCGGGCCGCCTTCAACGCCGAATCCGGCTTCGCCACCGCCAACGGCCGGCCGCAGCGCGCCGCGATCTGGCGAGCGCACGCCGATGCACTTTCAACCACACCCTGAAGAGGACCCATGGGCTTTCATCTCGAATTGCAGGAACGCACCGCCGACGCCCGCCGCCATCTGCTGGGCGCACCCATCATCCAGGGCTGCCTGCGCGGCGAGGTGTCGCCCGCCAGTTACGCCGCCTTCCTGGCGCAGGCATATCACCACGTGCGCCACACCGTGCCGCTGCTGCAGGCCTGCCGCCGCGCGCTGCCGCCGCGGCACGCGTGGCTGGACGGGCCGCTGGAAGAGTACGTTGCGGAAGAGCAGGGCCACGACGAGTGGATCCTCGACGATCTGCGTGCGTGCGGCGCCGACGTGCAGGCCGTACGCGCCGGACGCCCCGGGCATGCCACCGAAGTGATGGTGGCGTATGCATACGACACCATCGCGCGCGGCAACCCGCTGGGATTCTTCGGCATGGTGCACGTGCTCGAAGGCACCAGTGTCGCGCTGGCCCTCGCGGCCGCCGACCAGATCCAGCGCGCGCTGGCGCTGCCGGACGCCGCCTTCCGTTACCTGCGCTCGCACGGCCTGCTGGACCGGGAGCACACGGCGCACTTCGGGCTGCTGATGGACCGCATCGAAGACGCGGGCGACCGCGACGCGATCGTGCATGCCGCCCGTGCGTTCTACCGCCTGTACGGCGACGTGTTCCGCGAGTTGCCCCTGCCGCAGGCGAGCACCGCCCACCGCCTGGCGGAGGCAGCATGAAGCCGCTGCACGCGCGCGTCCTGCTTACCGGCGCCAGCGGCGGCATCGGCCGGGAAGCGGCCGCCGCCCTGGTCGGCGCCGGGGCCGGCGTTCTGCTGGCCGGGCGTCACCCGGCGCGGCTGTCGGCCCAGGCACGGGCCCTCGGTCCGGAACCTCGCGTCACCTGGGCCACGGCCGACCTCGCGGATCCCGCGCAAGTCGAGCGGCTCGCCGCCGAGGCGGCCGCGTGGGGCTGCAACGTGGTGATCCACAACGCCGGCACGCCGGCCTTCGGCGCGTTGGCCCGGCACGACGCGGAGTCGATGCTCCGGGTGCTGCAGGCGAACCTGCTGGCGCCGATGCTGCTGACGCGGCTGCTGTTGCCGCACCTGGCGCGGCAGGCTCGGGCGCAAGTGATCTGCGTCGGCTCGGCGCTCGGGCGAATCGGGCTGCCGGGCTATTCCCTCTATTCGGCCAGCAAGTTCGGCCTGCGCGGGTTTGCCGAAGCGTTGCGGCGCGAGCTTGCCGGCACGCCGGTGCGCGTGCAGTACCTGGGACCGCGCACCACACGCACCGATTTCAACGACGGCCAGGTGCAGGCGTACAACCGTGCGACCGGCGCGGCCGTCGACGAGCCGGCGGCCGTGGCCGCGGCCATGGTCCGGCTGCTGGAGGACGAGGCGGCGGAGCGGTTCCTGGGCTTTCCGGAGCGGCTGGCCGTGCGTATCAACGGCCTGGCGCCGACCTGGCTGGACGGCAGTTTCCGCCGGCACCGCCGCAGCCTGGAACTCGTCCCCGATCCAACTTCCGCACGAACCCCTGAAACCCCCGAGAGGATACCGACATGAACGCCCTGACTCTGTCCGGCCGCGCCCGCCGCGCCGGCCTCGCGGCCGCCTTCGCCTGCGGCGCGCTCGCACTGCTGGCCCCCGCCGTCCAGGCGGCTCCCGCCGGCGATGAGGTCGCGCAGTTGCAGCGCGAGTGGGAAGCGATCCGCTACCGCGCCGCTGCGGCCGAGCGCGGGCAGCGTTTCGAGGCACTGGCCGCGAAGGCCCACAAAGTCAGTGAGAGCAACCCGGGCCGGGCCGAACCGCTGGTCTGGGAGGGCATCATCGTGAGCTCGCTCGCCGGCGAGCGCGGCGGGCTCGGGGCGCTGTCGCTGGTCAAGCAGGCCAAGGCGCTCTACGAGGCCGCGATCCAGATCGACGGCAATGTCCTCGACGGCTCCGCCTACAACAGCCTCGGCGTCCTGTACTACAAGGTGCCCGGCTGGCCCCTGGGCTTCGGCGACAAGGCCAGGGCCAGCGAGCTGCTGCGCAGGTCGCTGGCGCTCAATCCCAAGGGGATCGATCCCAACTTCTTCTACGGCGAGTACCTCGTCGAGACCGGGCAGCCGCTGGAGGCCGTGAGCTACCTCGAGCGGGCGCTGCAGGCGCCGCCGCGGGCCGGACGCGAGCTGGCGGACGCGGGTCGGCGCGAGGAAGCGCGCCAGTTGCTCGAGAAGGCACGCGCGAAGTAGGCGAGCGGCGGCTCAGGACGACGCCGCAGCGGCGAACCGCACCACCACTTTCATCCCCGTGCCGTCCTCGCGCGGGCCGAAGCGCACGGCGAGCCCGTGCAGCGCGGCGATCCGCTGCACGATCGAGATGCCCAGCCCGCTGCCGCTTTCCTGCTGGCCGACGGGCCGGCGGAACCGCTCGCCCAGGCGCTCCAGTTCCGCCGGCTCGAGCGCGACGCCGGCGTTCTCCACTTCGAGCCGGTCGCGCGAGAAGCGCACCGTCACCAGCGTGCCGGGCGGGGCGTAACGAGCCGCGTTGTCCAGGAGGTTGCGCAGCATGACGGCGAGCAGTTCGGCGTCGCCCAGCAGCGGCAGCGCCTCGCGCGGCACCGGCGGCCATTCGCACGCGAATTCGATGCGGCGCCGCTCCGCCAGCGGCAGGCACTCACTCATGGCCTGTTCCACCACGGCGGGCCAGTCGACCTCGTGCTCCCAGGGGGCTGTCTGCGCGGCGGCGGCGCGCGAGTCGACCCGCGACAGCGCCAGCATCTGCGTGACCAGCCGGTCCATCCGGTCGAGGCCCGCGGAGAAGCGGGCCTGGGCCTCGCCGCGTTCGCGCTCGTCGCGGGCGCGCCGCACGACGTCCCACTGCGCGCGCAGTACCGCCAGCGGCGTGCGCATCTCGTGTGCCGCATCGGCCGTGAACCGGCGTTCGCGCGTGAGCAGCGCGTCCACCCGCGCGAACTGCGCGTTGATCGCATGCAGCAAGGGCGTGAGCTCCGCCGGCGCGGCCTGCATCGGCAAGGGCTGCAGGTTCGCGGCATCGCGCTGTTCCAGGTCGTTGGCGATCGCCACCACCGGCGCCAGCGCACGCCGCACCGCCCAGGCGAGCGCGGCGAGCAACAGCGGCAGGACCAGCAGCCATGGCAGCACCTGCGAGATCGTCAGGTCGTAGACGAGCTCGTCGCGCTCGTAGGCTTTCTGGCCGGCGGCGACCAGCCAGTCGCCGCTGGCAGAGGGCAGGTAATAGACGCGCCAGAGTTCCCCGTGCAACTGCTCCGAGACGAAGCCAGCCGTGCCCGGCCGCCGTGGCAGCTCGCCCCCTTCGCGGTCCGCGAGGTACAGCTGCCCGCCCGCGTCCCACACCGCGATGGCGAAGTCGCTGAGGTCGGCCTCGCCGATGCCGGCGCCCCGGACGACGGCGGCCGGCGCCTTCGCGTTGCCGGCCGCGGGAACCAGCATCACCTGCACCTGGCGCGCCAGCCGGATCAGCTCGCTGTCGAACAGCTCGTTGACGTCGTGCTGCGCGCGATTCACCGAGACGGCGACGGCCATCAGCCACACCAGCGGGGCCGAGAGCAGCAGGTACAGCATCAGCCGCCGCTGCAGGCTCAACGGTGCTCCCTTGGGCCTGCGGCCCTGTCCCTCCGGGAGGGAATCCGCCCCTTCGGGCAGCCGGGCGGGGCTCATGGCGCCGGCTCTCCCGAGCCGAGCGCGTAGCCCAGGCCGCGCACCGTGCGAACGATGCCGGGATCGATCTTGCGTCGCAGGTGGTGCACGTAGACTTCCAGCGCGTTGCTCTCGGGCTCGGAGCCGCTCCAGTCATAGAGCTTGTCCTGCAGCTGCGCCTTGGAGAGCACGCGTTGCGGATTGGCCAGCAGCACTTCGAGCAGCGCCAGTTCGCGCGGCGTCAGGTCCACCGGCTGGCCCTTCCAGCGCACTGCCCTGGCCGCGGCGTCGTACTGCAGCGCGCCGTGCTGCCACACCGGGTGCGCGAAGCCGGACGTGCGCCGCATCACCGCCCGCAACCGGGCCGCGAGCTCGTCGATCGAGATCGGCTTGACCAGGTAGTCGTCGGCGCCGCGGTCCAGGCCGGCAATGCGGTTGGACACGCCTTCGCGGGCCGTGAGGATCAGGATCGGCAGCTTCAGGGCACGGCCGCGCCAGCGCTGCAGCCACTCCAGGCCATCGCCGTGGGGCAACCCGAGGTCGAGCACCAGCGCGTCGTACGGCACCTCGGCCAGCGCCAGGTCTGCCTGCCGGCCATCGCCAAAGAGATCGACCACGTGGCCCAGCTGGCGCAGGCCGGTAGCAAGCGCGTCGCCCAGGGCCGGATCGTCCTCGACGATGAGGAGGCGCATGGTCTCAGGCTGCGCCAGCCCTCCGGTAGGTGACGAACGAGAAGGGCACGCCGCCGGCCGACCGGTGCGGCTCCCGTGAGGTCTCTCGCCACTCCGGTCCCAGGGCCGGCGCATGGACGTCACCGTCGAAGTCCGCGTCGATCTCCGTCACCTCCACGGTGTCGGCAAGCGGGAGGGCCTGCTCGAACAGCTGCTCGCCGCCGATCACCCAGGCGGCGGGCGCCGGCCCGCACAGGGCGATGGCTTCCTGGAGTGAACCGGCGCGGCTGGCGCCGCCGGCATGCCACGCCGCCTGCCGGGTCACGACGATGTTGCTGCGGCCTGGCAGCGGCCGGAAACGCTCCGGCAGCGATTCCCAGGTCCGGCGTCCCATGATGACCGGAGCGCCCATGGTGAGGCGCTTGAAGTGCGCCAGGTCTTCGGGCAGGTGCCAGGGCAGGGCGCCGTCCTTGCCGATGACGCCGTTGCGCGCCCGTGCGTAGACCAGCCCGAGTTTCATCACACGGCCACCGGCGCCTTGATCGGCGGGTGGCACTGGTAGTCCTGCACGTCGAAGTCCTCGTACTCGTATTCGAAGATCGAGGCGGGGCGCCGCCTGATGTCCAGTGTGGGATAAGGAAACGGCGCGAGGCCCAGTTGCAGTTCCACCTGTTCGTGGTGGTTGCTGTAGATGTGGCAGTCGCCGCCGGTCCAGATGAAGTCGCCGACGCCCAGGTCGCACTGCTGCGCCATCATGTGCGTCAGCAGGGCGTAGCTCGCGATGTTGAACGGCACGCCCAGGAAGATGTCCGCGCTGCGCTGGTACAGCTGGCACGAGAGCTTGCCGTCCGCGACGTAGAACTGGAAGAACGCGTGGCAGGGCGCCAGCGCCATCTTCGGGATGTCGGCGACGTTCCAGGCGCTCACGATGATGCGGCGCGAGTCGGGGTTGGTCCTGATGGTCTTCACCGCCTCGGCGATCTGGTCGACGTGGCCGCCGTCGGGCGTCGGCCAGCTGCGCCACTGCACGCCGTAGACCGGCCCCAGGTCGCCGTCCTCGCGCGCCCATTCGTCCCAGATCGTGACGCCGCGTTCGCGCAGCCGGTTGTTGTCGCTGGAGCCTTCGAGGAACCACAGCAGCTCGTGGATGATCGACTTGAGGTGGACCTTCTTGGTCGTCACCAGCGGGAAGCCCTCGTTCAGGTCGAACCGCATCTGGTAGCCGAACACGCTGCGCGTGCCGGTGCCGGTGCGGTCGGTCTTGGGCGTGCCATGCGTGTACACATGGCGCATGAAGTCTTCGTACTGCGAGCGGACGGGACGGGGCGTCGTCATGCTGCGGATTATCCGTGGTCTCAGGGCAGCAGCACCTTGCCCGGGTTCATGATGCCCTGCGGATCCAGCGCGTCCTTCACGGCCCGCATCATCTTCAGCGCGACCGGCGACTTGTAGTGCGGCAGCTTGCCGACCTTGAGCGTGCCGATCCCGTGCTCGGCCGAAATGGAGCCGCCGAACTTGCGCACCTGGTCGAACACCAGCGCATTGACCCGCTCCTCGTGCTCGCGCAGGAACGCCTGCATGTCGTCCTCCTCGGGCGCTTGCACGTTGTAATGCAGATTGCCGTCGCCGAGATGGCCGAAGTTCACCAGCCGCACGCCTGCGATTTCGCGTTTCAGCAGCGCGTCGGTCTCGGCGCAGAAGTCCGGAATGCGCGACACGGGAATGGAGATGTCGTGCTTGATGTTCAGGCCTTCCTCGGCCTGCGCGAGCGGAATGTTCTCGCGGACGTGCCACAGCGCGCGTGCCTGCGCGATGTTCTCGGCGACCACGGCGTCGGTCGCGCAGCCGTCCTCGAGCGCCGCTTCCAGCAGCCGCTCGAACTGCGCGCGGGCGTGCTCCTCGGACTCCTGGTCGGCGTTTTCCAGCAGCACGCACCAGGCGGATTCCTGCTGGAAAGGCACCCGCAGCTGCGGCATGTGCTTGACCACCAGGCCGAGCGCGAACTGCCCCATCACCTCGAAGCCGGTGAGGCCGGCGCCCAGGTGCCTGTGCGCGAGCCCCAGCAGCGCCAGCGCCGCGTCCATCGAGGGCACCGCGGCCCAGGCGGTGAGCGTGGCCCTGGGCAGCGGGTACAGCTTCATCGTGGCGGCGGTGATCACGCCCAGCGTGCCTTCGCTGCCGATGAACAGGTCGCGCAGGTCATAGCCGGTGTTGTCCTTGCGCAGGCCCGACAGGCCGTCCCAGACCTCGCCCTGCGCCGTGACCACCTCCAGCCCGAGGCACAGCTCGCGCGCGTTGCCGTAGCGAACCACCTGCGTGCCGCCGGCGTTGGTGGCCAGGTTGCCGCCGATCGTGCAACTGCCTTCGGCGGCCAGGCTCAGGGGGAAGAGGTAGCCCGCGGCCTCGGCCGCTTCCTGCACGGTCTGCAGCACGCAGCCGGCGTCGACGGTGATGGTCAGGTTGGCGGCGTCGACGGCGCGCACGCGGTTCATGCGAGTGAGATTCAGCACCACGGCGCGGCCGGAGTCGTCGGGTGTCGAGCCGACCACCATGCCGGTATTGCCGCCCTGCGGCACGATGGGGGTGGCGGCCGCGGCGCAGGCGCGCACCACCTGTGCCACTTCTTCGGTGGTGCCGGGCCGCACCACGGCCAGCGCCTTGCCGCGGGCGCGCTTGCGCCAGTCCTGCTCCCACGCAGAGAGGTCGCCGTCCACCAGGACGTGGTTGGCGCCGACGGCCTGGCGCAGAGTCTCGATCAATCCGTTCATGTCTTCGCCTTCAGGCGCGTTCTCACATGCAGCACGCAGGCTGCGAACAACAGCAGGCACAGGGCCGCTTCCAGCCAGGCGAGCGCCGCACTGAGGCCGCGGTCGCTGGCGCCGCGCACCACACCTTCGGTGAAGTAGACCCACACCAGCAGGCTCACCCACCGGTAGGTGTACATGCGCATTCGCAGCAGGCCCGGCAACGGGATGCACAGCGGCAGCACCTTGAGCACCAGCCACGAGCCTCCCGGCCGCAGCGGCGCGAGCCACAGCTCCCATGCAAGCCCGAGCACGATCAGCGCCAGCAGGCTGCCGACGGCCAGGCGGCGGCTGAGGGCGACCACCGGGCTGGCGGCGGGCAGTGCGGTATCGATGGTCGTCATGCGAGGTGGCATCATAGCGGCCGATGCCAATGCGCCAGCTGCTCGCGGACCTCTCGCGCTTCCCGTGGAAGTCGACGGCGGTGACGTTGCGGGAGCGCTTCCGCGAGGACCGGCTGGGCCTCACGGCCAGCAGCCTGACGTTCACGACGACGATGGCGCTGGTGCCGTTCTTCACGCTGGCGCTCGCGATCTTCACGGCCTTCCCGATCTTCGGCAAGCTGCAGTCGGCGCTGCAGGCGTGGCTGGCGCAGAGCCTGATCCCCGAAGCGATCGCGCGCCAGGTCCTCGGTTACCTGACCCAGTTCGCCGGCAAGGCCAATCGCCTCGGCGCGTTCGGCCTCGCGGCCCTGATCGTCACGGCGCTGGCGCTGATGCTGACCATCGACCGCACCTTGAACAGCATCTGGCGGGTCAAGCGGCGGCGGCCGTTCGCGCAGCGGGTCCTGATCTACTGGGCTGCGCTGACGCTGGGTCCGGTGCTGCTCGGCGCCAGCCTGAGTCTGACGTCCTACGTCGTCTCGGCGTCGCGCGGCCTCGTATCCGCGATGCCGGGCCTCCTGCAGGTGGTGCTCGACGTGATCGAGTTCTTCCTGCTCGCCGGCGGCCTCGCCGCGCTGTACCGCTACGTGCCCAACACGCCCGTTCGGCGCAGTCACGCCTGGGCCGGCGCCGTGTTCGCGACCGTCGGCATCGAACTGGCGCGGCGGCTGCTGGCCTGGTACATCGGCAAGGTCCCGGCGTATTCGCTGGTGTATGGTGCCTTCGCCACCGTCCCGATCATGCTGGTGTGGATCTACGTCGCGTGGGTGATCGTGCTGCTGGGGGCCGTGATCGCGGCCTACCTGCCCAGCCTGCTGACCGGCACCCGCCGCCGCTCCGGCCATGGCTGGCAGTTCCAGGTGGCACTGGAGGTGCTGCGCGAACTCGACGCCGCGCGGGTGTCGGCGCGGCGCGGCCTCAGCGCCCCGCAGCTCGCGCGTACGCTGGAGCTGGAGACCGTCCAACTCGAGCCCGTGCTCGAAACGCTGGTTGACCTGGACTGGGTCGGTCGCGTGAACGAGATCGAGGACGAGGAAGACACCCGCTACGTGCTGCTCGCGGACGTGGCCTCGACGGCGCTCGAGCCGCTGATTCGCCACCTGCTTCTGCCTTACACCGACGCCTCGGCCCGCCTGTGGAAGAGCGGGCAACTCTCGACCGTCTATCTCAAGGACGTCGTTTAACCGCGGAGCCTCCGCCTGGGATTGCGCATTGCGGGATGGCCGTTCCGCCAACCGCCATCACCCCGGTTCCCGCCGCCAAACCGGCCCACCGCGCGTAATCCGGGGGCCCTGGTTCGTGAATTTATTCACGCCGCTCGCCTTGTACAAATATATACGACGGTTTACAAATTATTACGGACAGCTGCCGACGCTGCCCCGGCGCATTGAGCGCACGGCGAGGTCCGGGCCCTTTCAACAGACGGACGGTAGAGCCAGAGGAGTCCATGAGCTTTCGACAGCAGGTCCCGCGATACCGGCAGCCCGCCGCCGGTGGCCGCCGGATGGCCGGTGTGACCATGGTCGAGCTCATGGTGACCGTCGGCGTGGCCGGCGTGCTGGCGGCCACGGCGGTCCCCTCAATGCAGAGTTTCGTTCGCGTGTCGCAGGTGCGCACCGCGGCCAACGAACTCGCGATGGCGCTGGCGACCGCGCGCTCCGAGGCCATCAAGCGCGGCAGCCCGGTGACTGTCTGCAAGTCCGCCGACGTCACGGTGGCCCAGCCGCTGTGCGCCAGCAGCGGCTCGGTGCCATGGCGGCAGGGATGGGTCATGTTCGTGGACCACGATCAGGACGGCGTGGTCGACAGCTCGGGCTCGCTGCCCGACGTGCGGCTGCGCGTCGGCGCACCCGGCGGACGCCTCTCGGTGGAGGCCGACACGAACTTCTCCCGCTATGTGTCCTATCTGCCGAACGGCGTGTCGGTCGGTAGCGGCGGCCAGTCGTCCGGGGCGTTCCACGTCTGCCTGAACGGCATCGGCCGCGCGGTGACGATCAACACCAGCGGCCGGACGCAGGTGCGGGAGGAAACATGCTCGTGACGGCCGCTTGCGCGCGCCGCCAGCGCGGCTTCACGTTGATCGAGATCCTCGTGACCCTGCTCATCGTTTCGAGCGGGCTGCTCGGCTTTGCCGCGCTGCTGAACAAGTCGATCGTCTCGAACCGGCACGCCTACCTCGTCAGCCAGGCGACCATGCTGGCCTACGACCTCACCGAGCGCATGCGCGCCAACCGCGCCGGCGCGCTGGGCGGGGTCTACACGCTGGCCTCGCGCGAAGCGGCGAGCCACCCCGACGCGCGCGACTGGGTGGAAGCACTGGTCGATGCCCTGCCGGACGGCGATGCTGCCGTGAGCACGGCCCCCAGCGGCGACGGCCTGGCGGTCACGATCACGATCAAGTGGGTCGACGGCCAACGCCAGTCCTTCACGACGCAGACCACGATCTGAATCATGAAGCTTGCAGGACGCTCCACCCGGCCGACCAGGCCTTCGCGCCGGCAGGCCGGCGTCACGCTGGTCGAACTGATGGTGGCGCTGACGATCGGGCTCGTCATCGTCGCCGGCCTCGGCTTCATCTACGTCAGTTCGGCGCGCGTCATCCGCTCCCTGGAAGCGTCCTCGCGCCTGCAGGAGCAGATGCGGCACGCGTTCGAGCGGATCAGCAGCGACGTGCGCATGGCGGGCTTTGCCGGCTGCTCCTTCCAGACCTCGGCGGTGGTCCTGAACGACGCCGCCGCCTGGCAGTTCGACCTGTTCCAGCGGCCGCTGCGCGGCTACGAAGAGGGCGTCGATTCCTTCCCGGCCGACTTCGGGGCCGCGCGCCTGCGTGGCGACGCCCTGGTCGTGCTGCGCGCCGAGAACAGCAGGGAGTACATCGTCGAGAGCCACAACCCGGCGGCCGCCCAGTTGAGCCTGTCCGCCAATCACGACATCAAGCAGGGCCAGATCCTGCTGGCCACCGACTGCAGCCACGCCGCGCTGTTCCAGATGACCAACGTGAACAACAGCAACACGGTGAACGTCATCGTCCACAACACCGGCAGCGGCACGCCGGGCAACTGCACCAAGGGCTTTGGCCTGCCGGTGGATTGCACCGACCCGATCGGAACGCCGTACGCCTTCGCCCCGGGCGCGAGGGTGTTCAGGTTCTCCGGTTCGGCGTACTACGTGCGGCGCAATCCCGCCGGCGAGCCGGCCCTGTACCGCGAGGCGCTGCAGGCGCTGGGCGGCAACGCGCAGCTGGCGCCGGAAGAGCTGGTGGAAGGCATCGAGGACGTGCAGGTGACCTACGGCATCGACACCTCCACCCCCGCCGACAACGCCGTCGACGTGTACACCACGGCGCCGGACGTGCTCGCGCAGGCGCCCGGCGTGACCGACGACGAAAAGTGGCGGCGGGTGCTGGCGCTGCGCGTGAGCGTCCTGGCAGTGTCCGACCAGGCCGTCAACTCGCAGCCGGTGCGATACCGTTTCGCCGGCGTCAGCGTGATGCCGACCGACAAGCGAATGCGCAAGGTGTTCACCACCACGATCGCGATCCGCAACCGCCTATGAGCCAGCGCCGCTTCGCCCCCTGCGCGCCCCGGCATGTTCAGTCGGGGGTGACGCTGGTCATGACGCTGGTCTTCCTCGTCGTGCTGGCCATGCTCGGCACCTGGGCCGCGTCGAACAACGTCCTGCAGGAGCGGATGGCCGGCAACACCCGCAACCGCGACGTCGCGCTGCAGGCGGCCGAAGCGGCGCTGAAGGATGCCGAGCTGACGATCGCCACCTGGCGGACCCAGGCGTTCGACGGCACCCACGGCCTCTCCGCCTGGTCGGCCGCGGCGGCCAACGACAAGGCGTACTGGCAGGATCCGGCGCGCTGGACCAGCTTTCGAGCGCCGCCCTCGGGATCGCTGGAGCGGGTGGCCGCGGCGCCGAAGTACGTCGTGGAGAAGATGCCGAACACGCCGAACCCGAGCGATCCGTCGGTGTTCGACGTCGAGAACTACCGGGTGACGGCGCGGGCCGTCGGCGCGGACGCCAGTGCCGTCGTGATCCTGCAGACGATCATCCAGTACACCCCATAGGAGGACATATGCGGCGCAACGGGCATTGGCGGCTGTCGGCGGCGTTGAGCCTCCTGCTCGGCCTGCCCGGCGCGGGCAGCGCCGGCATCGCGCTGAGCGACGTGCCGCTGTTCCTGACCTCGGGCAGCACGCCCAACATCGTGGTGACGGTGGACGACTCGGGCAGCATGGAACGCGGCTACCTGCCCGAGAGCATCGGGGCCTCAGAGCAAAAGCTCAACAGCGCCCTGTTCACGGCCAGCTCGTACAACGGCATGTACTACAACCCGAAGATGACGTACCAGGTCCCGGTTCGCGGCGACGGCATCGTCTATTCGACGCGCTTCACCGCGGCGCATGTCAACGGCTTCGATCCCAGCCGCGGCACCGTCAACCTCGCCAACCCCGGCTACCGGCCGATTTCGCGCTGCGCCCCCGCCGAGCTCAGCGCCACCTGCTCGCGCACGGCGGGCGCCGGGACCAGCGCCGATTCGTCGCCGGTGACCTACACGTATGGCGGATGCACGGCGCAGTTCAGGGACCGGGGCCGCAGCGTCGACCAGATCCTCGTCACCGGCTGCGGTCTGCCGGCCAGCGGCGACGGCTCACCCGCCGCAGCCGACAAGGGCATCATCGTCGTGTCGGCCAGCGGCTTCCGGAAGGAGTTTTCCAGCACCGGCAGCAGCCCGAACCCGGGCGGCACGCTGATCTCGCTGAGCGGCACGGCGCAGCTCGGCTCGAGCGGCACCATCGCCGGGCTGACCTTCTCCTGGACCCGCACGCCGCGCACCGTCGGCGCCATGGCGTCGGCCTACTACCACCTGTTCCATACGCAGGCCCAGGCGGCCAGGCCGGCCAACTGCTCGGTGGGCGAATCGACCGGCTACGGCCGGGAAGACCCCGACTGCTACGTGCTGGTCGAAGTCGGCTCGCTGCAGGACGTCGCCAGCGGCAGTCCCGAGCAGAAGAAGCAGAACTTCGCCAACTGGTATTCGTTCTATCGCAGCCGCGCCCTGGCTGCCATGTCGGCCGGCGTCAACGCCGTGAGTTCGCTCGGCCGCGACCAGGTGCGCCTGGGCTGGCAGACCCTCAACAACGGCGGCTGCGATGCCTTCGGCACGGCCTGCAAGGGCTACGACCTCGCCTCGCACGAAAACCGGATCCGCACACTCGACGGGCTGAAGACGGGTTCCGGCGCGGTGACGCACCGGTCCGACTTCTACGACTGGATCACCAGGCTGCAGGTGGGCGGCGCGACGCCGTTGCGCTCGGCACTGCAGCGTGCGGGCGAGTATTTCTCGAAGGCCGGCCGCGACGGCCCGTATGCGCAGGATCCCTATGTGACGCTGGGCACCGAGCTGTCCTGCCGCCGCAATTTCCACGTGATGATGACCGACGGCCTCTGGAATGCGGACGCCGGCGCGGATTTCGGCGGCGACATCGATGCCGTGCCGCGCACCTTGCCGGACGGCAGGTCGTATACGCCGCGTGCGCCGTACAGGAGCGCCGGCAGCCTGCCGGCCGGCATGTCGCACCAGAACACGCTGGCCGACATCGCCTTCAAGTACTGGGCGACCGACCTGCGCAGCAGCACGCGCGGCAGCCCGGCCCTGGACAACAACCTGGCGCCTTACACGGCGGACCGGAGCGGCTCCTCCGACCAGCAGTACTGGAACCCGCGCAACGACGTCGCGAGCTGGCAGCACATGGTCAACTACATGATCGGCTTCGGGCTGGGCACCCAGCTCACCGATCCGATCTGGGCCGGCTCCTCCTATGGCGGCGATTTCCCGGCGCTGGCGAGCGGCACCAAGACGTGGCCGCCGGTCGACGAGACGGCCGCCTTCAACGCCGAGCCGGTTGGCCATGTGTACGACCTGTGGCACGCCGCCATCAACAGCCGCGGGCAGTTCTTCAGCGCCGAGGATCCGGCCGGCATCAACAATGCTTTCCGCTCGGCGTTCTCCTCGATCGTGCTGGCCAACCCGTCCTCGGCGGCCGTCGCGGCGAATTCGACCAGCATCCAGACCAGCACGCTGCTGTACCAGGCCAGGTACGACAGCAGCGACTGGCACGGCGAACTGGTTGCCTACCACGTGAGTTCCGACGGCACCACGGGGTCGGCGGTGTGGGATGCGGCGCAGCGCATGCCGGCGGCCAGTGCGCGCAGGATCACCACCTGGAGCGGCAGCGAGGGCGTGAATTTCCGCAACTGCAACGCCGACCTGACCCTCGCCCAGCAGGCGGCCCTCGGCCAGAATCCGGCCGGCGCCGTCGACAACCGCTGCCAGGATCGCCTCGAGTGGCTGCGCGGCGACGCGTCCCGCGAGCAGCGCAACGGCGGCACCTGGCGCGACCGCACGGTGACCGTGCTCGGCGACCTGGTCAATTCGGATCCCATGTATGTCGGCCGCGAGGACCTCGGCTACGCCGGTTCCGCGCTCCCGGAAGGCGGGTCGTATGCGGCGTTCGTCGCTGCAAGGCGACCCGCGTGCCGATGGTGTACGCCGGTGGCAACGACGGCATGCTGCACGGCTTCCGGGCCGACGCCGGCGCGGCCAATTCGGGCCAGGAGCTGATGGCCCACATCCCGGGTGCGGTCTTCGGCAAGTTGAACCGGTTGATGGAACCCGGCTACGACCACACGTACTTCGTCGACGGCCCGCCGAATGCGACCGATGCCTACCTCGGCGGCGCCTGGAAGACAGTGCTGGTCGGCGGGCTGGGGGCGGGCGGCAAGAGCGTGTATGCCCTGGACGTCACCGACCCCGGCAACCACGGCCCGTCCAAGGTGCTGTGGGAGTTCACGGACACTGACCTCGGCTACACCCTCAGCCAGCCCCAGATCGGGCGGCTGGCGTCCGGCCGTTGGGTGGCCGTGTTCGGCAACGGCTTCAACAGCCTGGGCGACAAGGCGTTCCTGTATGTCGTCGACCTGGCGAGCGGGGCGCGCCTGGCCAAGATCGCGGCCGGCGGCGCCACGTCGAACGGCCTGGCCACGCCGGTCCTCGTCGACGCCAACAACGACCGGATCGCCGAATACGCGTATGCCGGCGACCTGCAGGGCAATCTCTGGAAGTTCGACCTAGCCGCGGGAACGGCGTCCGTGCTGTTCACGGCGCGCGGCCCCTCCGGCCAGGTGCAGCCGATCACCGCCAAGCCGACGTGGACCGTGCCGACCACCCGGCCCTCCGGCGGCGTCATGGTGTTCTTCGGCACGGGCCAGTACCTCGGCGCCACCGACCTTGGCAACACCGCCGTGCAGACGTTCTATGGCATCTGGGACAACAACTCGGACGGCCTGGTCACGCGGGCCCAACTGCAGGCGCAGACCATAGACGCACAGACCAGCCAGTTCGGCTTCGACCTGCGGGAGACCAGCGCCAACAACGTGAACTACCCGACGCAACGGGGCTGGTTCATGGACCTCGTGCCGAGCACCGGGCCGGACGGCGAGCGCGTGGACTCGGTGCCGCTGTACCGTTACGGGCGGATCATCTTCGTGACCACCCGGCCGTCCTCGGACGCGTGCGCGCCCGGCGGCTCCAGCTGGCTGATGGAACTCGACGCATTCAACGGCAGCCGCGCGACCCAGTCGGTGTTCGATTTCAACAGCGACGGCGCCTTCGACCAGGGCGACCTGCTGACCAGCGGCAACACGGCCAGCGGCGTGCGTTCGCCGGTCGGGATCGTGCGCACCCCGGCCTGGCTGGACCAGGGCCGGTCGTCGGAACTTGCCTTCAAGCTGATGGCTGGCTCCACGGGCGGCATATTCTCACTGCGCAACCGCAAGCCGGCCCAGGTCGGCGCCGTGCGCCGGCTGATGTGGCAGCAGCTGCAATGAGGGGCGCCCGGGCCGCCCGCGGCTTCACCATCCTCGAGCTGATGATCACCGTGGCCGTGGTCGGGATCCTGGCCGCGATCGCCTTGCCCGCGTACCACGGCTACCTGCAGCGTGCGGCGCGCGCCGAGGCCAAGGCGGCCCTGCTCGAAAACGCCGGCTTCCTGGAGCGCAACTTCTCCGAGAGCTACAGGTACCACCAGGATTCGAACGGGCACGACCTGGTGCTGCCGGTGCCGAGCGTCCCGCGCGACGGCGGGGCGCCGATGTATACGATCACCCTGGATTCGGCCGCGACCGGCACCAGCACCTTCCGCATCGTGGCCGCGCCGGTGGCCGGCTCGGCGGCGACCCAGGATGCCTGCGGCAGCCTGACGCTGAACCAGCTGGGCCAGAAAGGCGTGTCCGGCGCCTCCCGCCCGGCCAGTGAGTGCTGGCAACGCTGAGGCCTACTGCGCCGCGAAGGGAGCGTGCAGAAAACCCCGGAACCGGGCCCGGCCACCGCGCTGCGGCGCCTGCGTGAGCCGGTAGCGCGGAAACCGCCGAAGGAACCTCGCGATGGCGATGCGGCCTTCCAGCCGTGCCAGGCTCAGGCCTGCGCACTGGTGGATGCCGAAGCCAAACGCCAGGTGCCGGTTGTCCTGCCGCGCGAGGTCGAGCCGGTCGGGCTCACGGAACTGCGCCGGGTCCCGGTTGGCGGCGCCTATGCACAGGGTCACCAGTGCCCCCGCGTCCAGTGGCACGCCGCCCACCTCGCAGGCGGCAACGGCCCGCCGGTTGCCTAGCTGGTTCGACGACTCAAAGCGCAGGAATTCGTCCACGGCGGCCGCCATCACGTTCTCCTGCGCCGCGCGGTCGTGGCGCGACTCCTCGATCCGCGCCAGCAGCGCCGCCAGTTCCAGCGGCCATTCCTGCAGGCAGACCAGCGCGTTGCCGATCAGGTTGGTGGTGGTCTCGTGCCCGGCGTTGAGGATGAAGACGCAGTTCTGCAACAGTTCGGCCCCGGTGAGCTGTTCGCCCCCGGCCTCGCCGCGGATCAGGCGCGTCAGCACGTCGTGTTCCGGGTCGCCGGGATGCTGGCGCCGGTCGGCGACCAGTTCTGTCAGGTACGCGGTGAACTCCACGACGCTGCGGTTTCCCAGCTCTTGCTGTTCCGGCGTGAGGCGCGGCTCCAGCGCGCCCAGGATCGCGAGCGACCAGCCGCGCAGCGGCCCGCGGTCGGCATGCGGGACGCCGAGCAGGTTGCCGATGATCTCGACCGGGATGGCGGCGGCGAAGTCCTCGATCAGGTCGCCGCCGCCCGCGGCTTCGATCCGGTCGAGCAGCCCGTCCACCAGCGTCACCAGCCCCGGCTCCATGTCGGCGATGGCGCGGCGGGTGAGCGCGCCCATGATCAGCTTGCGCACCCGCGTATGCAGCGGCGGGTCGTTGAAGACGAGGCTGGTGGTGTGGTGCTGCAGCAGCGGCGATCCCGGTCCGTACTTGGGCGTGAATTCCACCTTCTTGTCGGAACTGAACGTGTGCGCATCGCGATAGACCTGCACCAGGTCGGCGTAGCGGGTCAGCAGCCAGCTGCCGTCAGGCATGCGGCGCACCGGCTCGCGCTCGCGCAGCACCGCGTACACCGGGTACGGATTGGCATAGAAATCCTGCGGCAGGTCGCGCAGGTCCAGCTCGGCCGCGATCTCGCGCGCCCGCGGCGGCGTCATCGCGGGCGTGATGGCAGCGGCGAGCGTCATGTCGCCAGGAAGTCGCGGATGGCGAACAGCGTCTGGTCGGGCGTTTCGGTCATCTGGTGGTGGCCGACCGGCAGGCTGGCGACCTGCACCCGCTTGCCGGTCTCGCGGGCCACGGACAACAGCGACTGCGCCGCCTTCGGCGGCGTCATCTGGTCCTGCGCGCCGAGCACGAACAGCACGGGACAGGTGACGGCCGCCATCGCCGCCTGGCCGTTGGCGTAGCCGTTGCAGGCCTGGAAACCGCGATGGAAGACGTTGACCTTCGGGTTGCTGGCCAGCACCCGCCGGCCCAGCGCCATGCTGGCGCCGTACACCCAGGTGCCGGGTCCCAGCGCCGACGGCGGAGGCGCCAGCGTGCTGCGCGAAAAGACGTTGATCATCTCGAGCGCCTTCATGGGATCGCTCAGGGAGGTCTCGAGCAACGCCGGCGAGACCTTCATCGGCCAGGCGACGCCGACCAGCACGAGGTGGGTGACGCGCTCCTTCAGCCGCGCCGCCGCCTCCAGCGCGATGAGCGAGCCCCAGCTGTGGCCCACCAGCGCCGCCCGCTGTACGCCCGCCGCATCGAGCAGGGCGGCCACGAAGTCCGCGGCTTCTTCCACGGTGGATGGCGCATCGCCGGCGCTGCGACAGTGGCCCGGCAGGTCGACGGCCAGCACGTTCCAGCCGTGGTGCGCCAGCGATCTCGATTGCAGGATCCAGACGCTGTGGTCGTTCAGCACGCCGTGGATCATCACGACGGTGGGGCGGGCGGCGTCGAACGCCTTGCCGCCGGTGTAGCAATAGGTCTTGTGCCCGTTGACGGTGAGCTCCATGGCCTCTCCTCAGGCTTTCTCGGCGGCTTTCAAGGCGCGCTTCAGGTCGTCGATCAGGTCGTCGGGGTCTTCCAGGCCGATCGACAGCCGGATGGTTCCCTGCGTGATGCCGCCGGCCGCGAGCGCCTCGTCGGTCATGCGGAAGTGGGTCGTGCTCGCCGGGTGGATCACCAGCGAGCGGCAGTCGCCGACGTTCGCGAGGTGGCTGAACAGCTTCAGCGTCTCGATGAACTTCTTGCCCTGCTCGCGGTTGCCCTTGAGGTCGAAGCTGAACACCGAGCCCGCCCCTTTGGGCAGCAGTTTCCGCGCGAGGGCATGGCTCGGATGCGATTCCAGCATCGGATGGCCGACGCGCGCGACGAACGGGTGCGCGGCGAGGAACTCCACCACCTTGCGCGTGTTGCTCATGTGGCGCTCCATGCGCAGCGGCAGCGTCTCGATGCCTTGCAGGATCAGCCACGCCGTGTGGGGGCTCATGCAGGCGCCGAAGTCGCGCAGCCCTTCGCGGCGCGCGCGCAGCAGGAAGGCGCCCACCGTCGACTCCTCGCTGAACACCATGTTGTGGAAGCCGTCGTACGGCTGCGTGAGTTCCGCGAAGCGCCCCGCTGCCGCGGGGCCATCCCAGTCGAAGCTGCCGCCGTCGACGACGATGCCGCCGATCACGGTGCCGTGGCCCGAGAGGAACTTGGTCGCCGAGTGGTAGACCAGGTCGGCGCCCAGCTGCAGCGGCCGCATCAGGTATGGCGATGTGAGGGTGGAGTCCACCAGCAGCGGCACGCCGGCCTCATGGGCGATCTGCGCCACCATCGGGATGTCCAGCACGTCGAGCCCGGGGTTGCCGACCGTCTCCCCGAACAGCAGCCTGGTGTTCGGCCGGACCGCCGCGCGCCAGCCGTCGATGTCGCCGGGCTTGACGAAGGTGGTCGTGATGCCGAAGCGCGGCAAGGTGTAGTGCAGCAGGTTCTGCGAACCGCCGTACAGCGCGGTGCTCGCCACGATGTGCGACCCGGCACCCAGCAGCGTGGCGATGCTCAGGTGCAGCGCCGCCTGCCCGCTGGCCGTGGAAATCGCGCCGATGCCGCCCTCCAGCGCGGCGACGCGCTCTTCCAGCACGGCGTTGGTCGGGTTGCTGATGCGCGAATAGACGTGGCCCGCCCGCTCCAGGTTGAACAGGGCCGCCGCGTGCTCGCTGGATTCGAAGACGAACGAGGTCGTCAGGTGCAGCGGAACGGCGCGGGCGCCCGTGGCCGGGTCGGGCGCGGCGCCGGCATGCAGCGCCAGTGTGTCGAAGCCGGGATCCGGGTAACCGGGCATTGCAATTCTCCTCAATAGCGCCACGCTGGTGATGCCCCGGATTGTGGGCTATATTGGTCCACGGGCCACCGCCCGGGCTACTGTGAGAGGAGACAGCATGAAAGTCAGCGACATCCTGCGCGTGAAGGGCAATACGCTGTACACGGTCGGTCCCGACGAGCCGCTCTCCCGCGCCGTCGAGGTCATGGCCGAGAAGGACATCGGCTCGCTGGTGGTGATGGAGCGTGGCGGGCTCGCGGGCATGCTCACCTTCCGCGAAGTGATCGGATGCACCGTCAAGCACGCCGGCGTGCTCTCGGACATCAAGGTGCGCGAGGCGATGGACCAGCAGCCGAAGACCTGCACCCCGGCCACCGACCTCGACGAGGTACGGCGCCTGATGCTGGAGAGCCACGCGCGCTACCTGCCGGTGATGGAAGACACCGTGCTGATGGGCGTCATCAGCTTCTACGACGTCGCCCGCGCCGTCGTCGAAAGCCAGAACTTCGAAAACCGGATGCTCAAGGCGTACATCCGCGACTGGCCGGTCGGCCAGGAGCAGGAGCAGACGTCCGAACCGCACCTGTAGGCGGTCGCCGGGCAGCCGCTCTGGGATAATCCCGGACCGCCGCCGGCGCTCGCCCGAGCGCATGGGCGAGCGCGGTCCAGGAACAGATCAGGCATGAGCGGCAACACCTTCGGCACCTTGTTCGCGGTCACCAACTTCGGTGAGTCGCACGGGCCCGCGATCGGCTGCGTGATCGACGGCTGCCCCCCGGGCATGGAGCTGTCGGCCGCCGACATCCAGCCGGACCTCGACCGGCGCCGCCCCGGCACCAGCCGCCACGTCACCCAGCGCCAGGAGGCGGACCAGGTGGAGATCCTGTCGGGTGTCTACGAAGGCCGCACCACCGGGACGCCGATCTGCCTGCTGATCCGCAACACTGACCAGCGCAGCAAGGACTACGCCGAGATCGCGGCCACCTTCCGCCCGGGCCACGCCGACTACACCTACCTGCAGAAGTACGGCCTGCGCGATCCGCGCGGCGGCGGGCGCTCGTCGGCGCGGCTGACGGCGCCGATGGTGGCCGCCGGCGCCGTCGCCCGCAAATGGCTGCGGATGCAGTACGGCACGCAGTTCCGCGGCTGCATGCAGCAGATCGGCGACGTGGCGATTGCGTTCGAGGACTGGGACCATGTCCACCGCAATCCCTTCTTCGCGCCGGTCGCGGACGTCTCGCCGCTCGAAGCCTACATGGACGGCCTGCGCAAGTCGGGCGATTCCTGCGGCGCGCGCGTTCGGGTGACCGCCACGGGCATGCCGGTCGGGCTCGGCGAGCCGCTGTTCGACAAGCTCGATGCCGACATCGCCTACGCCATGATGGGAATCAACGCCGTCAAGGGCGTGGAGATCGGCGCCGGTTTCGCGAGCGTCACGCAGCGTGGCACGACGCACGGCGATTCGCTGACGCCGCGGGGTTTTCGCACCAACAACGCGGGCGGCGTGCTCGGCGGCATCAGCACCGGGCAGGACCTCGAGGTCTCCATCGCCATCAAGCCGACCAGCTCGATCCTGAGCCCGCGCGAAACGATCGACGTCCGCGGCGAACCGGCGACGGTGGTCACCAAGGGCCGCCATGATCCGTGCGTCGGCATCCGCGCCACGCCGATCGCGGAGGCAATGCTGGCGCTGGTGGTGATGGAGCATGCGCTGCGCCAGCGGGCGCAGAACGCCGACGTCCGCCCCCCGCTGGCGCCGATCCCGGGCGCCTGCTGACAGCTCGACCGTTGCGGCCCGGCGCGCCGTTCCGGGCGGCGCCGCGACCGGCGGTCAGGCGTGGCCGCCTTCGCATTTGGTTGCCTGCCGAAGAATCGGCTACGCTGTGCGCAACACCCGCTCCCTCCCATGCCGGATCGCTCCCTGCCACCGCTCGACCTGGATCGCCACTACCGGCAGATCGTGCAAGGCGCCATCGACTACGCGATCATCGGCACCGACGAGCAGGGCCGGGTCGTGAGCTGGAACGAAGGCGCGCGGCGCATCCTCGGCTGGAGCGAGCAGGAGATGGCCGGGCAGTCGCTGCATCGAATCTTCACCCCGGAGGACGTCGCTGCCGGCATGGTGGAGCGCGAGATGGACCAGGCCCGGCGCACCGGGCGCGCGGCCGACGAGCGCTGGCACCAGCGCAGCGGGGGCGAGCGCTTCTGGGCGTCCGGCGAGCTGATGCCGCTGCGCGGCGACACCGGCGCCGTGACCGGTTTCGTGAAGATCCTGCGCGACCGCACCCAGCAGCAGCAGGGCGAGGAGCGGCTGCGGCTGCTGACCGAGACCCTGCAGGCGAGCGAGCAACGGCTGCAGCTCGCGCTGGAGATCGGCGGCATGGGGGTGTGGCAGGTGAACCTGCCGCACCGCGAGGTCGTCTGGTGGCCCGGCATGGCGGAGATCCACGGAATGGCACCGGGCGCCCGCCCGCCTGATACCGGCGATTACCAGCACCTGATCCACCCGGAGGACCGGGACCGCGTGGCCCAAGGCGTGCGCGACACGATCGTGCAGCGGCAGGGGCAGCACATCGAGTACCGCGTCGTCTGGCCGGACGGCAGCGTGCACTGGGTGGAAGCGCGCAGCAAGCTCTTCGTCGATGCGCGCGGCGAGCCGTCGGCCGTGGCCGGCGTCTGCGTCGACATCACCCGGCGCAAGCGCGTGGAAAGCGACCTGCGGTTCCTGGCGCAGGCGAGCGCCGAGCTGGCCGGGCTCACCGACTACCAGGGCACGCTCGACCGCATCGCGCACCTGGCGGTTCCCGAATTCGCCGACTGGTGCATGGTCGACATCCTGTCGGAGCACGGCGCCCTGGAGCGCGTGGCCGTGGCGCACCGCGATCCGCGCAAGGAGCAGTTCGCCCGCGAGATGCACCGGCGCTTTCCGCCCGACCCGGCCCGAATCGCGGGGGCGGGACCGCTGCACGTGCTGCGGACGGGGCGGGCCGAGCGCATCGCAGAGATCTCGGACGACCTCCTGCGGCGGGCCGTGCAGCAGCGCGACTACCTCGAGCTGCTGCGCGCGATGGGCGTGCGTTCGTACATCGGCGTGCCGCTGGCGGTGCGCGGACGCACCCTCGGCGTGATCACGTTCGTCACTGCCGAGTCGCAGCGGCGCTACGAGGCCCAGGACCTTGCCCTGGCCGAGGACCTGGCGCGGCGGGCGGCGGTGGCGATCGAAAACGCCATGCTGCTGCGCACCGTGCAGGAGTCGGACCGGGCGAAGGACGTGTTCCTGGCCACCCTGGCCCACGAGCTGCGCAATCCGCTGGCGCCGGTGTGGAACGGCCTGACGATCATCGGGCGGGCGCCCCACGACGCGCAGAGGGTGATGCAGGTGGCCGGCATGATCGAACGCCAGGTCGGCCAGCTGGTCCGGCTGGTGGACGACCTGCTCGACGTCTCGCGCATCACCACCGGAAAGATCGAGCTGAAGAAGGAGCCGGCCGACCTCGGGTCGGTGCTGCGCAGCGCCATCGAGACCAGCCGGCCGCACATCGAGGCGGCCCGGCACGGCCTGTCGCTCGTGCTGCCCGACGAGCCGGTGGAGGTGGACGGCGATCCGGTCCGCCTCGCGCAGGTGTTCGCCAACCTGTTGAACAACGCGAGCAAGTACACGCCGCCCGGCGGGCAGATCGACGTCGTGGTGCAGGCGGGGCCGGACGCCGTGGAGGTGCGGGTCCGCGACACGGGCGAAGGGCTGGCGCCCGACATGCTGACCAGGGTTTTCGGCCTGTTCACGCAGGTGAGTCATCCGGCGGATCGGCACCAGGGCGGCCTCGGCATCGGGCTGTCGCTGGTGGAGGGCCTGGTGCGGCTGCACGGCGGCACCGTGGAGGCCCGCAGCCCCGGCCTCGGTGCCGGCAGCGAGTTCATCGTCCGGCTGCCGCGGCACGTCGCCGTGCCATCCGGCGAGGACGACGGGGACACCCGGCCGCAGCCCCTGCAGCCGCGCGCGGCGACCAGGCCGCGCATCCTGGTGGTGGACGACAACGTGGACGGCGCCGCGACGCTGGCGGAGCTGTTGCGGATGATGGGTTGCGACGTGAACGTCGCCAACGACGGCACCTCCGCGGTGCTGGCCGTGAACGAGTTGCGGCCGGACGTCGTGCTCCTGGACATCGGGCTGCCCGACATCAACGGCTACGAGGTCGCCCGGCAGGTGCGCGCGCTGCCGGGCGTGCGCCAGCCGCGGCTCATCGCGCTGACCGGCTGGGGCCAGGAACAGGACAAGCGGATGGCCGCGCAGGCCGGTTTCGACGAGCACTGGACCAAGCCCGTCGATCCGAGCCGCCTGCAGCAGCTGGCCGGCGGCTGAGGAACTCGCCGACGCGGCGCGCGATCGAACCACCAACAGGAGCAGTCATGCATGACACCCCTCCACCCGCGGACCGCCAGCGGATCGACCTGACCCGGGAAACCGACGTGGCGTACTGGTGCCGCATCTTCGACGTCAGCATCGACGAGCTGCGCGACGCCGTGCAGCATGCCGGACACGATCCCGCGCAAGTGCAGCGCCACCTGGGAGCGAAACGGCCGGGTCCCGCGCCCGCCCGGTAAGCGCCGTCCTACCTCGGCCGCTCACGTCTTTCGACAGCGGCGCGCGGCTCGCCGCGCGATAGTGGCCTTTTCACCCGGAAGGAACAGGCCATGGACAAACCCAGCGCGAAGAACCAGGCGCGCGATGCGGATAGCGCCGGCGAGCGCCAGCGCGAGCTGCAGCGCGAACAGGACCGCAAGGACGCCGCGCCAGGCAAGCCTGGCGGCGGCCAGCAGCAGGAGAAGGCCGTCCAGGCCGGCGCCCGGGCGCAGCCGGAACTGCCGTTTCCCGCGCAACACATGGAAAAACCGGGCATCGAGGCGCAGATGGAACTCAAGCCCCGGTTCGAGGCACCCGATTACCGCGGCAGCGACAAGCTCAAGGACATGGTCGCGATCGTCACGGGTGGCGATTCCGGCATCGGGCGGGCGGTGGCGGTGCTTTATGCCCGCGAAGGCGCCGACGTGGCGATCGTGTACCTCCATGCCCACGAGGACGCCGAAGCCACGAAGCGCGCCGTCGAGCAGGAGGGCCGGCAATGCCTGCTGATCGCGGGTGACGTCAAGGACTCGGCGTTCTGCCGGAACGCGGTGGAGCAGACCGTGGAGCGATTCGGCAAGCTCGACATCCTGGTCAACAACGCGGCGTTCCAGGAACACGCCGATTCCCTGGAGGACATCACCGACGAGCGACTGGAGGAAACCTTCAGGACCAACATCTTCGGCTACTTCTACATGGCGCGGGCGGCGATCCCGCACCTCGGGCAAGGCGCCTCGATCATCAACTCGGGCTCGGTGGTGGGATTGCGCGGCAGCGCGCAGCTGCTCGATTACTCGGCTACCAAGGGCGCGATCCACGCCTTTACGATGTCGCTGGCCAGCAGCCTGGTCGACAAGGGCATCCGGGTGAATGCGGTGGCTCCCGGGCCGGTGTGGACGCCGCTGAACCCGGCCGACCAGCCGGCGGACAAGGTGGCGCAGTTCGGTGCCAAGACCGACATGAAGCGGCCGGCGCAGCCCGAAGAGCTGTCACCGGCCTACGTGTTCCTCGCCGCGCCGGTGTGCTCCAGCTACATCACGGGCATCGTGCTGCCGGTGACGGGGAAGGTGGGGGACTGAGCGGCGGCGAAAGGGGGAGCGGCAGAGGCCGTTCTTTCGAGGCTTCTGCGTCCCGCTCCCGGTCCGGGGCTCTGCGTGCTGCCCCCGCATTCCACGTCCCATGCAAGGACGCGCGCGGTGACGCAGAATGAGTCCATGCCTGCCGACCTCAAGATCGATTTCGTCTCGGACATTTCCTGCCCCTGGTGCGCCATCGGGCTGGCTTCCCTGGAGCAGGCGCTGCAGCGCCTGGCCGGCGAGGTGCGCGCCGAGCTGCACTTCCAGCCGTTCGAGCTGAACCCCGCCATGGCGCCGGGCGGCGAGGACATCACCGAGCACCTCACCCGCAAGTACGGCAGCACGCCCGCGCAGCAGGCGGCCTCGCGCGAAGCCATCCGCCAGCGCGGCGCGCAGCTCGGTTTCGAATTCCGCAAGGAAGGGCGCGACCGCATCTACAACACCTTCGACGCGCACCGGCTGCTGCACTGGGCGGGTCTCGAGGGGGCGGACCGCCAGCGGGCGCTGAAGAAGGCGCTGTTCGCGGCGTACTTCACGCACGGGCGCAACATGGAAGACCATGAGGTGCTGCTCCAGGCGGCCACGGACGCCGGCTTCGACGCGCTGCGCGCGCGCGAGGTGCTGGCCAGCGGCGCCTGGGCCGACGAGGTCCGCCGGCAGGAGCGCTTCTACACGGAGCACGGCATCCAGGCCGTTCCCGCCGTCGTGATCAACGACCGGCACCTGATCCAGGGCGGCCAGCCACCCGAGGTGTTCGAGCAGGCGCTGCGCCAGCTGGCGGCCGCGTAGACCGCCTCATCCCGGCGGCGTGGCGCCGGGCAGGTTCGCGCAGTATTCGATCAGCGCGTCGGTTTCCATCGACTTGTCGAACACGCCGTCGCTGCCCAGTGCTTCGCACTGCCGGCGCACCGCCGGATTCGCGGTGGCGGTAAGCACGACCACCTTCTGCTGCGGCTGCCGGCCGCGGCAGGCGAGCAGCACGCCGAAGCCGCTGCCGCCCGGCTCGAGGATCAGGTCGACGATCGCCAGATCCCACTGGTTGTCGGCATTCGACAACCAGGCGACCGCGGCCTTCTCGCTGCTGGCGAACCCCGCCGTCGCGATCCCCGCCAGCTCCCACAGTGCTTCGCCCAGGCTCTCGCGGATCGACGCATGGTCTTCGACGATGAACGCTTTGAGGGTCAACGCCCGGTCTCCTTGCGGCTGTCCTGCACGGTGCCGCGCGCCGCGTTGCAGCGGCCGCGCGCGAAGGTGCACATTGTGCCCGCAAGTGGCCGGGGCGAGGGCCGGCCGCCAGCGGACCGGCGCCGTCCCGGTGCCTCAGCCGACCCGCACCTCGATGCGCCGCGGCCGGGCTTCCTCGAGCTTCGGGATCGTCAACCTGAGCACGCCGTCCTTCAGCGCCGCCTCGATGCGCGAGGCATCGAGTTCGCGGCTGAGCGTGAACTGGCGCCGGTAGGACGGAATCTGCGCCTCGCCGTAAACCAGTTCCATGTTGTCGGGGCCGCTGGACGCGGCCGTCGCCTCGATGAACAGGCTGTCGCCGTCCACCCGCACGCCGAGCCGCTCGCGCGGCACGCCAGGCAGGTCGGCCAGCAGCGTGATGCCCGATTCGTTCTCGAAGACGTCCACCGGCGGGACGACGAATGGCGCGCTGCGCTCGCCTTCGTCCTGCGGCCGCTGTTGCACGTTGCGTTCCCGGGTCTGAATGTTGCTGTCCATGGCAAGCTCCTCACCGTCAACTGACTTCGATGCGGCGCGGGCGCGACGATTCGCGCTTGGCCACGCTCACCCGCAGGATGCCGTCGCGATAGGTGGCGTCCACCTTCGCCGGGTCGGCGTCTTCCGGCAGGCTCACCACCCGCCGGAAGGCGCCGGCGAAGCGCTCCTGCGCGTAGACGCTGGTGTTGTCGCCCGGCTCGGGGACCTGGCTCCTGCGCTCTCCGGCGATCACCAGCAGGCCCCGATCCACGGTCAGCTGCAGGCTGTCGGGCTCGAGGCCGGGCGCCAGCGCCATGATCTCGACGGATTCGGGGGTTGTGCCGACGTTGATGACCGGGAAGCTCGATCCGGTCAGGCCGCGGATGCTCGACCGTTCGGCCGGCCGGAACACCTGGTCCAGCATGCTCTGCAGGCGGTTGAACTCGGAGAAGAGGTCCGCCGCAGGTCTGAATGATGCATTGATCATCACAGCTCTCCTTGAGACAGAGGGGTAGGCGCGGGTTTGCGCCGCGCGTTTCCGACATGGCGCCGCCGGCGCCGATTTCAAGGGGCGTTCAGACGGTCCAGCGCTGCCACAGCACCGGCGCGGCGGCCACCAGCAGCACCGCGCCCGAGAGCGTCAGCAGCCCCAGGACGACGTTGCGAAAGCCCGTGTCGCTGATGGTGGCGTACAGCCGCGCGCCGAGCAGCGACGGGATCAGCATCGCCGGTGCCACGATGGCAAAGAGCGGCACCATGTCGCGCGTGACGATGCCGCTGGCGACGTAGCCGGCGAACGCGACCACCAGCATGGCGAGGTTGAAGTTCTGGATCACCGCGCGCTGGGCGTCCTTGTCGAATCCGCGCAGCGTGCACCACAAGGTCGGTACCACGCCGGTGAAGCCGCCCAGGCCGCCCATGGCGCCGCCGGCCGCGCCCGCGATCGCATCGCCCAGCCGGCTGCCGCGCACATGCGGGAAGCGCGGTGCCAGTGCCATCAGGGGGCACATCACCACCAGCATCAGGCCGAGCAGTCCCTTGAACAGGGGAATGTCCAGCCGGGGCAGGATGAAGATGCCCAGCGGCACACCCAGCAGGCCGCCGGCGATGAAGGGCGCGAGGCGCTTCACGTCGAAGCCGCGCCGCACCGAAACCGCCGCGATGAGCTGGCCGGTGAGCGCGCCGAACACCGCCAGCGGCGCGGCCAGCCGCGGCTCGAGTGTCCAGGCCCACAGCGTCATCGCCGTGAGGCCGAAACCGAACCCGGACAGTCCCTGCACGAACCCGGCGAGGGCGGCTACGCCGGCGACGGTGACGATCAGCGCGTCGATCGGCGCCAGCCTTACTCGTAGGCCGACATCGGCGGGCAGCTGCAGACCAGGTTGCGGTCGCCGTAGACGTTGTCCACGCGACCGACCGGCGGCCAGTACTTGGCATGGCGCCGCTCGTCGAGCACGGCCGCTCCCGCGTCCCGCGGATACGCGTGCCGCCAATCCGCCTTGAGCAGGCTGGCCGCGGTGTGCGGCGCGTGTTTCAGCGGGTTGTCGTCCTGCGGCCACTCGGCGCGCTCGACGCGGCGGATCTCCTCGCGGATCGCGATCATGGCGGCGATGAAGCGGTCCAGCTCCTCGCGTGTTTCGCTCTCCGTCGGCTCCACCATCAGCGTGCCCGGTACCGGGAAGCTCAGCGTCGGCGCGTGGAAGCCGTAGTCGATCAGGCGCTTGGCGACGTCCTCGGCCGTCACGCCGCTGGTCTCCTTCAACGGGCGCAGGTCCAGGATGCACTCATGCGCGACATGCCCGTTCTCGCTGGCGTACAGCGTGGGGTAATGGTCCTTGAGGCGCGCGCTGATGTAGTTGGCGTTGAGGATCGCCACCTCGGTCGCCTGGCGCAGTCCGTCGGCGCCCATCATGCGGCAGTACATCCAGCTGATCGGCAGCACCGCCGCGTTGCCCAGTGGCGCGGCGGAAACCGCGCCGAGGCCCGTCGGCTTGTCGCCGGCGCGGCGCGCGGGCGGCGTGGCGGCCGTGCTCGTCGAGCTGACGTAGGCGCCGCTCGCGCCGGCCGTGTGGTGGCCGGGCAGGAAGGGCACCAGGTCCGCCACGACGCAGACCGGGCCGACGCCGGGACCGCCGCCGCCATGCGGAATGCAGAAGGTCTTGTGCAGGTTCAGGTGGCTCACGTCGCCGCCGAACTCGCCGGGGGCCGCCACGCCGACCAGCGCGTTCATGTTGGCGCCATCGACGTAGACCCGCCCGCCGTGGCTGTGCACGATCTCGCACAGCTCCCGCACCTGCATCTCGAACACGCCGTGCGTGCTCGGGTACGTGATCATCACGGCGGCGAGGTTGGCACCGTGCTGCTCGCACTTGGCACGCAGGTCGGCGAGGTCCACGTTGCCGTTGGCGTCGCAGGCGGTCACCACCACCTGCATCCCCGCCATCTGGGCGCTGGCCGGATTGGTGCCGTGCGCCGACGAGGGGATCAGGCACACGTTGCGATGCGCCTCGCCGCGGCTCTCGTGGAAGCCCTTGATCGCGAGCAGGCCGGCGTACTCGCCTTGCGAGCCGGCGTTGGGTTGCAGGCTGATGCCGGCATAGCCGGTGGCCTCGCACAGCCAGGCGCGCAGCTGCTCGTCGAGCTCGGCGTAGCCGGCCAGCTGGTCGCGCGGCGCGAAAGGATGCACATGCGCGAACTCGGGCCAGGTGATCGGGATCATCTCGCTGGTCGCGTTCAGCTTCATCGTGCAGCTGCCCAGGGGGATCATGCTGCGATCCAGCGCCAGGTCCTTGTCGGAGAGCGCGCGCATGTAGCGCAGCATCGCCGTCTCGGAATGGTGCGTATTGAACACCGGGTGCGTCAGGAAGCCGCCGGTGCGGCGCAGCGCGCCGGGAATCAGCGGCTCGATGCCTTTCTCGAAGCGTGCGAGGTCCGGCAGCGGCTGGCCGGGCTTGGCGAAGAACGACCACAGCAGGGCGACGTCGTCGCGCGTCGTGGTCTCGTCCAGGCTGATGCCGAGCGCGCCGGCCCCGGCGCGGCGCAGGTTGGCCCGCGCGGCGTGCGCCCGCCCGGCGATGAGGTCGGTCGCGTCGCCGGTCTGCACGGTCACCGTGTCGAAGGCCGTGTCGGACGCGAGCTGGTAGCCCATTTCCTGCAGGCCGTTGGCCAGGATGGCGGTGTACGAAGCCACCCGGGTGGCGATGCGCCTGAGCCCGGCGGGGCCGTGGTAGACGGCGTACATGCTGGCCACGACCGCCGGCAGCACCTGCGCGGTGCAGATGTTCGACGTGGCCTTTTCGCGGCGGATATGCTGTTCGCGCGTCTGCAGGGCGAGGCGGTACGCCGGATTGCCGTGGCTGTCGATGCTGACGCCCACCAGCCGGCCGGGCAGCGAGCGCTTGTATTCGTCGCGGCAGGCCAGGTAGGCGGCGTGCGGGCCGCCGGCGCCCATCGGCATGCCGAAGCGCTGCGTCGTGCCCAGCACGATGTCGGCGTCCCATTCGCCGGGCGGCGAAAGCAGCGTCAGCGCCAGCAGGTCGGCCGCAACGCAGAACGCGGCGCCCTTGGCATGCGCCTCGGCCACATGCGGCCGCAGGTCGTGGATCGTCCCGCCGGTCGACGGATATTGGGCCAGCACGCCAAAGTAGTCGTGCTGCTTCATGAGATCCGGCGCGAAGCCGACCAGCACCTCGATGCCAAGCGGGCGCGCGCGTGTCTGGATCACCTCGATCGTCTGCGGATGGCAGTCGGCTGCGACGATGAAGGTGTTGGACCTGGCCTTGGCACTGCGCTTGGCCAGCGTCATCGCCTCGGCGGCGGCGGTGGCTTCGTCCAGCATCGACGCGTTGGCGATCGGCATGCCGGTCAGGTCGCAGATCATCGTCTGGAAGTTCACCAGCGCTTCCATGCGGCCCTGGCTGATCTCCGCCTGGTAAGGCGTGTACGCGGTGTACCAGGCCGGGTTCTCCAGCACGTTGCGCAGGATGACCGGCGGCGTGTACGTGCCGTGGTAGCCCTGGCCGATGAAGCTCCTGAAGACCTGGTTGCGGCTGGCGATGGCCTTGAGTTCGGCCAGCGCCGCCGCCTCACCGGCGGCCGGCGGCAGTTTCATCGCGTCACGGCGCGCGATCGAGCGCGGCACGATGCTGTCGATCAGCGCGCGGCGCGAGCGCTCGCCGATCGCCGACAGCATGTGCTGTTCGTCGGCCGGACCGACGCCGATGTGGCGGGCGATGAATTCGGACGGATCTTCGAGTTCGCCGAGCGGGCGGGCGGATTGCATCAACATGGGGGCTCCGGGGGTTGCGTCGTGCCGGAACGCTTCCGGCAGCCGGCGGCGGCTGGCAGGCCAGCCGCGCGGCGTGGTCAGGCGCTCTTGGCGAACTTCTCGTAGTCGGGGCCGTCCATCAGCACGTCGAATTCGGCCATGTCCTTGATCAGGATCTTGAAGAACCAGCCGTTGCCCATGGGATCGCTGTTGGCCAGCGCCGGGTTGGCCCGCAGCTCCTCGTTGACTTCGGTGACCTCGCCGGCGATCGGCATGTAGACGTCGGCGGCGGCCTTGACCGATTCGACGACGCCGGCGACCTCGCCCTTGGCATAAGTGCGGCCCACTTCGGGCAGGTCAACGAAGACCACGTCGCCGAGCGCGTCCTGCGCATGCAGCGTGATGCCGACGACGGCGGCCTCGTGGTCCTCGAGCTGGATCCACTCGTGCTCCTGGGTGTACTTGACGGTCATGTGCTGCTCCTGTGGTTTCTCGGGAAATTGGGGGTGGGCTTCAGCCGCGGTAATAGCGGTTCGGGACGAATGGCATGCTGGTCACTTCCATCGGCACGGCCTTGCCGCGCACGATGGCATCCAGGCGGGAGCCTGGGGCCGCGAGGTCGGCGGCGACATAGGCCATGGCGACCGGCCGGTCGATGGTCGGCCCCAGCAGTCCGCTGGTGACTTCGCCGGCGCGCTGCCCGTCGGCCCCGCGCAGCTCGGTGTGCTCGCGCACCGGGACGCGCTCCAGGGCAACCAGCCCGACGCGCTTGCGCCCGAGGGGTACCGTGCCCTGCAACTGGCCCAGCACCTTGTCGGCGCCGGGAAAGCCACCCGCGCGGGCGCCGCCGGTGCGACGCACCTTCTGGATCGCCCAGTTGAGCCCCGCCTCGACCGGCGTGGTGGTCGTGTCGATGTCGTTGCCGTACAGGCACAAGCCTGCTTCCAGCCGCAGCGAGTTGCGCGCGCCCAGCCCGATCGGCTTGACCTCCGGCTGGGCGAGTAGCGCGCGAGCGAGCGCTTCGGCCTGCGACTCGTGCACCGAGATTTCGAAGCCGTCCTCGCCGGTATAGCCGCTGCGGGTGATGAACAGCTCGCCGCCCTGCCAGTCGAAGCGCCGGCCCGTCATGAACACCAACTGCTCGACGCCCGGCAGCAGGCGCCCGAGCGCCTGCACGGCTTGCGGTCCCTGCAGGGCCAGCAGCGCGCGCTCGGGCATCGGGACCACCTGGCAGCGCGACCCGATGCGTTCCTGGATGTGAGCGATGTCGCCGGCCTTGCAGGCGCCGTTGACGATCACGAAGAGATCTTCTCCCCGGTTCACGAACATCAGGTCGTCGATGATCGTGCCTTCGTCGGTCAGCAGCAGGCCGTAGCGCTGCTTGCCGACGGGCAGGTCGATCACGTCGACCGGCATGAGGGTCTCGAATGCGGCGGCGGCATCGGGGCCAACGAGGCGCAACTGGCCCATGTGCGAGACATCGAAGAGGCCGGCGGCGGTCCTCGTGTGCTGATGCTCGGCCATGAGGCCGCCGGGATACTGCACCGGCATCGAATAGCCGGCGAAGGGAACCATGCGGGCTCCCAACTCGAGGTGCAGCGCGTTCAACGGCGTTGCGAGGAGATTCTGTTGTTCTGGCACGCGGCTCTCCAGGGGCGATTGAGCCATGGTACACACCATGGGCCGGCCCCTGCTGTCCGCTTTACCTGAGAGATTCACCCGCGCAGGCGGGTTTGCTCCTTCGGTGGACGGCGCTCGCGGCGCCGCCTCTCTCCAGCAAGGAAGTGCCCCGGATGGGGCACTGCGTCAGTCCTTTTGCCTGAGCGTTCGGGTGGTCCCTGCGCCTTCGGCGGTTCCGCGCGGGAACTCTCTCCTGACGCCGCGGATTGTAGCTTCTTGGCGCTGCCGGATGCCTACTTGTAGACGAGGTCGCGCAGCGCAAGGGACAGCGCCGGCACGTAGGTGACGATCATGAGGCAGCCCAGCACCACCAGCACGAACGGGACCAGCTGCCCGATGATCCGGTCCAGCGAGATCCGCGCCACGGTGCAGGCGGCGAACAGGTTCACGCCGAACGGCGGCGTGATCATGCCCATCGCCAGGTTGACGACCATCACCAGTCCGAAGTGCACCGGGTCGATGCCGAAATGCTGGGCCACCGGCGCCAGGATCGGCGCGAGCACGATGATCGCCGCGCTGGTCTCGATGAACATGCCGATGACGAACAGCGCGGCGTTGACGCCCAGCAGGAAATAGGCCGGCGATTTCAGCACGTCCTGCAACCACATGCCGATGGCGGCAGGGACGCCCTCGCGCGTGATGAGATACGCGAACATGCCGGCGTTGGCGATGATGAACATGATCACCGCCGACGAAACCACCGACTTGCGCAGGACGACGTACAGGTCCGGGATGCGGATTTCGCGGTAGATCACCATCCCGACGATCAGCGCATAGAGCACGGCAACCGCGGACGCTTCCGTCGGCGTGAAGATCCCGCCGTAAATGCCGCCCAGGATGATGACTGGCATCAGGAGCGCCCATCCGGCCTGCATCGTGGCCTTGCCGAACGGCAGCCGTCCGTCGCCGTCGTTCTTGCCCCAGCCCTTCCACTTGCACCAGAGCCACACGAAGAGCATGAGGGCGCCCGCGATCAGCAGGCCCGGGCCGAAACCGGCGATGAACAGTTCGCCGATCGACACCTCCGCGCTGACCCCGTACAGGATCAGCGGAATGGACGGCGGGATCACGACGCCGAGTTCGGCGCTGGTGGCCTGCAGCGACGCCGCGTACGTCACCGGATAGCCGTGCTTGATCAGGGCCGGGATCAGGATGGCGCCGATCGCGAAGGTCGTCGCCACGGAGGATCCCGAGACCGCCGCGAAGATCATGCAGGTCAGCACGCAGGTCATGGGCAGGCCGCCCTGGATCCCGCCGACGATGCTCTTGGCGAATTCCACCAGCCGGCGCGAGATGCCTCCGGTTTCCATCAGGTTGCCGGCCAGGATGAAGAACGGAATCGCCGCCAGCGGAAACTTGTTGATGGACTCGAACATCTCCTTGACGGAGATGAGCATGTGGGCGTTCGACACCTTGATGCCGACGATGGCGGACAGGCCGATCGAGACGGCGACGGAGATGGTCAGTGCGAAGCACAGCACCATCGTGCTGATCATGATGCTGGTCATTGCGCCGTCTCCAGTTCCATCCGGATCGGCTGGAGGAGGTTGCCGACGATGCCGAACACGCAGAACACGCCGCCGACCGGCATCGCCAGATAGGCCCAGAACATCGAGATGCTTTCCAGTCCCGCCATCGATTGCACGCTGCCGCGCTGGGCGTAGTCCCAGCCCCACCAGATGATGATGCCGATGAGCGTGAGGGCCGCGATGCAGACCACCCAGTCCAGCACCCGCCGCAGCTTCGGCGGGCTCCACCGGTACAGGACGTCGACGCTGACCATCGCGCCGTAACGGAAGGCGGCGGGGATGCCGAGGAACACCATCCAGATCAGGCTGATGCGGATCAGGATCTCGGACCACTCGGCCGGCTGCTCCAGGATGAAGCGGGTGACGATCTGGAACACGCCCAGGCTGGCGGCCACGACCATCATCAGGCAGGCCGCGATCATCGCGGCGCCGGTGGTCCAGCGTTCGAACTTGAGGAAAGCTTCTTTCATCCTGGTGGGCCGGTGCGCCGGCCTTGTATGGAGAAACGCCCGCAAGTCCACGACCTGCGGGCGTCCGGGTTCACGGGGAACTGCTTACTTGAAGTTGCGGATCTTCTCGAGGTTGGCCTTGCCGAACTGCTTCTCGAACTCGGCGTTCACCGGGGCGAGGGCCTGCACGAACTTGGCCTTGTCGATGTTCTCGATCACGGTCATGCCCTTGGCGCGCAGGTCGGCGACGCCCTTGGCATCGTCCTCGTCGACGCGGGCGCGGTTTGCCTTGGCGGCTGCCTTGGCGGCCTCGACGAATGCCTGCTGGTCCGCCTTCGACAGCTTGTCGAACGCAGCCTTGTTCATCACGATGACGCACGGCGAGTAGACGTGGCCGGTCAGGCTCAGGTGCTTCTGCACCTGCTCGAACTTGGACGCGATGATCACCGAGAGGGGATTCTCCTGCCCGTCGACGGTACCCTGCTGCAGGGCGGTGAACACTTCGGGGAACGCCATCGGCGTGGTGACGATGCCGAAGCCCTTGTACGCGGCGATGTGCACCGGGTTCTCCATGGTGCGCATCTTCAGGCCCTTCAGGTCGCCCGGCTCCTTGACCTCGCGCTTGCTGTTGGTCATGTGGCGGAAGCCGTTCTCGGCCCAGGCCAGTGCCTTGAAGCCCTTCGCGTCGAACTTCTTGAGCAGTTCGTCGCCGATCGGGCCGTCCAGCACCGCGCGGGCGTGCGCCTTGTCGCGGAACAGGAAGGGGACGTCGAGGATCTTGGTGTCGGGCACGAAGTTCGGCACCGGGCCGGTCGACGTCAGCGTGAGTTCCTGCGTGCCGAGCTGCACCGCCTCCATCGCCTGGCGCTCTCCGCCCAGGGAGCCGTCGTAGAAGGTCTGGATCTTGTAGCGGCCGTTGGTGCGCTTCTCGACTTCGCTGGCGAAGACGTCGATGCCCACGCCCTGGTGCGAGTTCTTGGAGGTCGAGATGTTGATCTTCATCACGGTCTGCGCGGCGGCGCCGGCGACCAGGCCGAGGGCGAGCGTCACGCCCAGAACGACTTGCGAGAGTTTCACTGACAGTCTCCAGTACGAAAAAATGGACTCGGCAATTCTGCCAGAGAAAAAAAGTTGTCAGACAACTTTCGGCTCAGGGAAAACGAGGGCGCCCGGGCGCGGAAAATTCTTTGCCCGGTCAGGCCATCGCCGGCGTACCGGTGCGGGCCGGCGCTCACATGTTCGTGTAGTTCGGCCCGCCGCCGCCCTCGGGCGTGACCCACACGATGTTCTGCGTCGGGTCCTTGATGTCGCAGGTCTTGCAGTGCACGCAGTTGGCCGCGTTGATCTGCAGCCGGTCGCTGCCGTCCTCGTTCTTGACGAACTCGTAGACGCCCGCCGGGCAGTAGCGGCCTTCCGGTCCCGCGAACTTCGCCAGGTTCACCTGCACCGGCACCGACGGGTCCTTCAGCGTGAGGTGCGCCGGCTGGTCCTCGGAATGGTTGGTGTTGGAGATGAACACCGACGACAGCCGGTCGAAGGTGAGCTTCCCGTCGGGCTTCGGATAGTCGATCGGCTGGCACTCGGAGGCGGGTTTCAGGTACACGTGGTCCGGGTGCTGCCGGTGGAACGTCCACGGGATGTGCCCGCGCAGCAGGAACTGTTCCACGCCGGTCATGATCGTGGCGACGTTGCGGCCCTTCTTGAACCAGTACTTGAAGTTGCGCGCCTGGTTCAGCTCCCCGTACAGCCAGGATTGCTCGAACGCCTCGGGATAGGCCGCCAGTTCGTCGTGCTGGCGCCCGGCGCGGATGGCCGCGTGGGCCGCCTCGGCGGCCAGCATGCCGGTCTTGATCGCCGCATGGCTGCCCTTGATGCGCGCCGCGTTGAGGTATCCCGCTTCGCAGCCGACCAGAGCGCCGCCGGGGAACACCGTCTTGGGCAGCGACAGGAGCCCGCCCACCGTGAGTGCCCGCGCGCCGTAGCCGAGGCGCTTGGCGCCGCCCGGGCCCTCGAAGTACCAGCGGATGTTCGGGTGCGTCTTCCAGCGCTGGAACTCCTCGAACGGGCTCAGCCACGGGTTCTTGTAGTCGAGCCCCACGATGTGACCGCAGACGATCTGGTTGTTGCCCATGTGGTACATGAACGAGCCGCCGTACGTGTCGTTGTCCAGCGGCCACCCGGCGCTGTGCAGCACCAGTCCCGGCTTGTGGCGCGACGGATCGATTTCCCACAGCTCCTTGACGCCGATGCTGTAGGTCTGCGGGTCGCGCCCCTCGTCGAGCTTGAACCGTTCGATCAGCCGGCGCCCGAGGTGGCCGCGCGCGCCCTCGGCGAAGATGGTGTACCTGGCGAGCAGCTCCATGCCGAGCTGGAAGCTGTCGGTGGGCTCACCGTCCTTGCCGATCCCCATGTTGCCGGTGGCCACGCCCTTGACCGAGCCGTCCTCGTTGTACAGCACCTCGGCCGCGGCGAAGCCCGGGAAGATCTCGACGCCCAGGGCCTCGGCCTGCTGCGCCAGCCAGCGCGTGAAGTTGCCCAGGCTCAGCACGTAGCAGCCTTCGTTGTGGAAGCACTTGGGCAGCAGGAAGTTGGGCGTGCGCTGGGCGCCCGTTTCCGTGGTGAACAGGAAGATGTCCTCGGTGACTTCGCTTTCCATCGGCGCGCCGCGCTCCTTCCAGTCGGGGAAGAGCTCGTACAGGGCTCGCGGGTCCATGATCGTGCCGGCCAGGATGTGCGCGCCCGGCTCGGAACCCTTTTCGAGGACGACGACCGAGACGTCCTGTCCGTGCTCGGCGGCGAGCTGCTTCAGCCGGATCGCGGCGGACAGGCCGGCGGGGCCGCCGCCCACCACCACCACGTCGTACTCCATCGCTTCACGCGGGCCGAACTGCGCCAGGATCTCTTCGTTCGTCATGTGTGCTCTCGCTGATAATGTCCGTTCGCGGCCAGTGCGCGTTCGCGCCCCTCGCGACGCATTGCATTCTATTGCGCGGGCGGACAGAATCGAACGGTCGTTCTTCCCCCGTTTGGGCATTCTGGCAGGAGAGAGTCCCGTGAGTTACAGCATCGATCTGTCCGGCCGCGTCGCCTTCGTGACCGGCGCTTCCAGCGGCCTCGGGGCGCAGTTCGCGCGCACGCTGGCCCGCGCCGGCGCCGGCGTGGTCCTCGCCAGCCGCCGCGTCGAGAAGCTCAAGGACCTGCGCGCGCAGATCGAGGCCACGGGCGAGGACGCGCACGTGGTACAGCTCGATGTCACCTCGGTCGACAGCATCAAGGCGGCGGTGGCCCATGCCGAGACCGAGATGGGATCGATCGACATCCTCGTCAACAACTCCGGCGTGAGCACGACGCAGCGCATCCAGGACGTCACCGAGGAGGACTACGACTACATCTTCGACACCAACGTGCGCGGTTCCTTCTTCGTGGCGCAGGAGGTTGGCAAGCGCATGCTGGCGCGCGCCCGCGGCGCGGCGCCCGGCACCTACACCGGCGGGCGCATCATCAACATCGCCTCGATGGCGGGCCTGAAGGTGCTGCCGCAGATCGGCGCGTACGCGATGAGCAAGGCCGCGGTGGTACACATGACAAAGGCGATGGCGCTCGAATGGGGCCGCTTCGGGATCAACGTCAACGCCATCTGCCCCGGCTACATCGACACCGAGATCAACCACCACCACTGGGACACCGAGCAGGGCCGCAAGCTGATGCAGATGCTGCCGCGCAAGCGCGTCGGCCAGCCCGAGTGGCTCGACGCCCTGATCGTGATGCTGGCCAGCAAGGAGAGCCACTTCATCAACGGCGCCGTGATCGCCGCCGACGACGGCTTCGGGGTCTGAGCCGGATGCGCATCGAGATCCCCGAGAAGAAGAAGCTGGTCTACGAAGGGCGCCTGCCGATCCGCTGGGGCGACATGGACGCGATGGGCCATGTCAACAACACGACGTACTTCCGCTACCTCGAGACCGTGCGCATCGACTGGGTGCGCTCCCTCGGCTGCCAGCCCGACCCGCAAGGGCAGGGCGTCGTGATCGTCAACGCCTTCTGCACGTTCTACAAGCAGCTCGAATATCCGGGCGACATCGTCGTGAAGATGTACGTGAGCGACGTGGGCCGCACCAGTTTCGAGAGCTGGGCGACCATGGAGCGGGTCGACCACCCCGGCGTCGTCTATGCGGCGGGTGGCGCGACGACGGTGTGGGTGGACTTTCCCGCGCAGAAATCGGTGCCAATCCCGGACTGGTTCCGGGCGCACCTGGAATAGGGGCACGCCCGGCCGCCCGTCACTTCTGCTTGGGCAGGCGGCCCATCAGGTAGAACTCCGGATTCGGCTGCATGTTCGAGAAGCTCGCCATCCGGTTGGACAGGCCGAAGAACGCCGTGATCGCCGCGATGTCCCAGATGTCCTCGTCCGAGAAGCCGTGCGCGTGCAGCGGCTCGAAATCCGCGTCGTCGATCTCGTGCGCGCGCTGGCAGACCTTCATCGCGAAATCCAGCATCGCGCGCTGGCGCGGGGCGATGTCGGCCTTGAGGTAGTTCACGGCCACCTGGTCCGCGACCATCGGCTTCTTCTCGTAGATGCGCAGGATGGCGCCATGCGCCACGACGCAGTACAGGCACTGGTTGGCCGCGCTGGTGGCCGTGACGATCATCTCGCGGTCGCCCTTGGTGAGGGCCCCGCCTTCCTTGAGCATCAGCGCGTCGTGGTAGGCAAAGAAGGCTCGCCACTCGGCGGGGCGCCGCGCGAGCGCCAGGAACACGTTGGGCACGAAGCCCGCCTTCTCCTGCACCTCCAGCACCTTGGCCTTGATGTCCTCGGGCAGGTCCTTGAGTTCGGGCATGGGATAGCGGTTGGTCGTCATGGCATCTCCTTGGCTGGTTCGGGCAAGCGTAGCGCCTTGGCCGCCGCCGTGCTATCGGCTTGGCGACTTGAATGCGGGGTCAAGGACGCAGAAACCGGAACACCTGCGCAGCTGCCCGCTCCAGCGCCAGCGTTCAGTTCCCCGCCATCAGCTTGTGCACCAGGTCGGCCGTCGTGCTCGCCTGGTACTTGCGCATCAGCCGTGCCCGGTAGATTTCCACCGTGCGGTGGCTGATCGCCAGCGTGCGGCCGATCTCCTTGGACGTCATTCCGTCCAGCAGCCGCGCGGCCACTTCGCGCTCGCGCGCCGTCAGCTCCGCCTTCACGGGGCGCTGCGAGCTCAGGTCCTCGAACGCCCAGATGCCGGATTCGTGCGGCGCCTCGCGGTTCAGCGCGCGGCCGGTCACGTGGCACCAGAACACCTCGCCGTTCGCCCGCTTCATGATGCGGTCGTCGGAGTAGTGGCCCTTGGCGTTGAGGATCGGTGCCATCCGGGCCCCCAGGCGTTCGTACTCGTCCGCGCTGGGGTACAGCACCTGGAACGACTGGCCGATCAGCAGTTCGCGGGACGACCCGAACATCTCGCACAACTGCTCGTTGCAGTCGACGATGACGCGGTTGCGCGACAGGCACAGCCCGACCGGCGCCAGCGTGAACGCAACGCGATAGTCGACGTCCATAGTGCTAATCTCTACGAGGAACTACGTAGCTCATTAAGTAGTATCGTACCGAATCCGGAGCATCCCCCACCGGCCATCCCTCCAGGAGACTTCTTTCGTGAACAAGATCTATCCCTCCGCCGCGGCGGCGCTGAAGGACGTGGTGCGCGACGGCCAGCTGCTGGCCGTCGGCGGCTTCGGGCTCTGCGGCATCCCCGAAGCGCTGATCGAGGCGCTGCAGGGCAGCGGCGTCAAGGACCTCACCGTCATCTCCAACAACGCGGGTGTCGACGGTTTCGGCCTCGGCAAGCTGCTCGAGACGCGGCAGATCAGGAAGATGATTTCCAGCTACGTCGGCGAGAACAAGGAGTTCGAGCGCCAGTACCTGGCCGGCGAACTCGAGCTGGAGTTCACGCCCCAGGGCACGCTGGCCGAGAAGCTGCGCGCCGGCGGCGCCGGCATCCCGGCGTTCTTCACCAAGACCGGCGTCGGCACCATCGTCGCCGAAGGCAAGGAACTGCGCGAGTTCGACGGCGAGACCTATGTGATGGAGCGGGCGCTGGTGCCGGACGTGGCGCTGGTGAAGGCGCACGTGGCCGACAAGTCCGGCAACCTGCAGTTCCGTCTCACCGCGCGCAACTTCAATCCCGCCGCCGCGATGGCCGGCAGGATCTGCATCGTCGAGGTCGAGCACATCGTCGAGACCGGTGCCATGGTGCCCGACCAGGTCCACCTGCCCGGCATCTACGTGCACCGCATCGTGCACAACCCGCATCCCGAGAAGCGCATCGAGAAGCGCACCTTGACCGAAAAAGCCGGAGGTTGAAATGCGTTGGACGCAAGAACAGATGGCCGCCCGCGCGGCGCAGGAACTGCAGGACGGCTTCTACGTCAACCTGGGCATCGGCATCCCGACGCTGGTCGCCAACTACGTGCCGCCCGACAAGGAGGTGTGGCTGCAGTCCGAGAACGGGATGCTGGGCATCGGCCCGTTCCCGACCGAGGACGAGGTCGACGCCGACCTGATCAACGCCGGCAAGCAGACGGTGACCACCATCCCCGGTTCGTCGATCTTCGGCAGCCATGACAGCTTCGCCATGATCCGCGGCGGCAAGATCAACCTGTCCATCCTCGGCGCGATGCAGGTGAGCGAGCACGGCGACCTGGCGAACTGGATGATTCCCGGCAAGATGGTCAAGGGCATGGGCGGGGCGATGGACCTGGTGGCCGGCGTGCCGCGCGTCATCGTCCTGATGGAACACGTCGCGAAGAAGAAGGACGGCACCGAGGACCTCAAGATCCTGCCCAGGTGCACGCTGCCGCTGACCGGCGTGGGCGTCGTCGATCGCATCATCACCGACCTGGCCGTCATGGACGTGACGCCGCAGGGGCTGAAGGTGGTCGAGATGGCCCCCGGCGTGACCATGGACTACCTGCAGTCCAAGACGGGCGTAAAGCTTCACTGAAAAAATCCGCCGAAGCGGATTTTTTCAGTGCCTGATCAGTGTGGACGGGCCCGGCGGAGCCGGATCCCGCCCACAAGGGAGACCGGTCTGCACGCTGTTCCGGCCGGTCCGGGTGCCGCTGCGCGGATCAAGGCCACAGTTTTGTTGCCAGCGACGCTTTTGCTTACCGGCCGTCGCCGGCGGCTGACAGCGTGATGCTGCGCCCGCCTGCATGCGTGCAGTGCTCTCTGCCGCAACATGGCGCCAGGCTGATCAGCCGTGAGGTCCCCATGAAACTGAGCAAAACGCTGCTGACGTCCCTGGCCGCCGCCGCCGCCTGGCTGCCGGCGCACGCGTGCTACACGGTCTACGACGCCGCCGGCCGGGTGGCGTACCGCTCGACGCAGGCGCCGGTCGACATGAGCCGGCCGCTGCGCGACACGTTGCCCCAGCGCTTTCCCGGCGGTCACATGGTGTTCGACGCCGCCAGCACGTGCGACGCCATCGTGCCGGAAGCGCCGCGCCGCGTTGCGGCGGCCGGGCCGGCGCCGTTGCTGACCGATCGCGACAGTGCGCAGGCGGCGGGTGTGAATTACGCGCCGCTGTCCCGCGACATCGTCATGGTGCAGCCGCGCGACGCGGCGGTCGTGCTGGCGGGGGGCGGCCCGGTCAACGTGATTCCGCCGGTGGTGGCTCCGCGGATGCTGGCGCAGGCGCTCACTCCGCCGGACACGTCGCGCATGGGTGGTCCGCCCGCCGGCGGCACGGTGATCACCGAATTGCGCGATCCCCCGGTCACCATCATCGAAAGCCGCGGCGGGGTGACGGCGAACGTGCGCGGGCGCTGAGCCCGTCAGTGCGCCGGCCCGGGAACGGCCGGCTCAGGAAGCGTGAGCCGGCGAGCCCGAAACGCCAGTGCACTTCCATCGCTTTCGAGATCCCGATGCGGGGCCCCGCCACGATGCCGTGGTCGGCCTCGGCCGCGTAGACCTTGAACGGCGCCTGGTCCAGCCTCCTGCCGTTGAGGTCGTGGGTGATGGCAAGCGCCTCGCCAACGCGGCCCGGCCCTGAACACAACAGCCTCGGATCGTCCAGTCCGCGGCGCTGCCGCATCACGTCCAGCCCTTCCAGGGGCTCGATCGCGCGGATCAGGACCCCGGCGCCATGGCCTTCCTCGCGGCAGACGAAATTGAGGCACCAGTGGATGCCGTAGGAGCGGTACACGTAGGCCCGTCCGGGCGGGCCGAACATGGCCTGGTTGCGCGGCGTCGGTCCGGAAAAGCTGTGCGAGGCCGGATCGGCCCGGTCGTAGGCCTCGGTTTCGACGATGCGTCCGCCGACTCCGTCGACGAGCAGGATCGCCCCGATGAGGGTGCGGGCCATGGCCTCGGAGTCGCCGGCAAAGTCGGCCGGCTTCAGGATCTTCTTCACGGCAGGGTACGGCGCCGACAAGCGCCGGAAGGAATTGGCAGGAGGCGTCGATTCTGGGGCCGAAGAGCATCCGGCGGGGCAGAATTACTGTATAAATAACCAGTTACCGGCGTATCGCCATGTCCCGCATTTCCCCCGTCCCCCGCCTCGACCTCTCCGCCTTCCCCGATGTGTGGCGGGTGGAAGACCTCGCCCGTGAGCCCGCCACGATTGCCTGCGGCGCGCCGGCGCTCGACGCCGCATTGCCGGGCGGCGGCTGGCCGACCGGCGCCATGGTCGAAGTATTGCAGCGAACGCCGGGACGGCATGTGTGGCAACTGGTGCTGCCGGCCTTGAGCCGCACCTTGCAGGACCAGGCCGGCCCCATCGTCCTGGTGGCGCCGCCGTTCCATCCGTTCGCACCGAGCCTGGCCGCCCAGGGGCTGCAACCGGAACGCCTCCTGTGCCTCCACGCCGACCGGCGCGCTTCCCGGCTCTGGGCGGCCGAGCAGTCGCTGCGCTGCGAACAGGTCGGCGCCGTGCTGGCGTGGTTGCCGGAAGCCAGGAGCGAGGAGCTGCGGCGGCTGCACCTGGCCGCGCAACGCCACGATCGCCTGCTGTTCGTGTTCCGCAGCAGCGCCGAGGCCCGCCAGGCCTCGCCGGCCGCGCTGCGCCTGGTGGTCGAAGGCGTGGATCCGATGGAGATACGGATCGTCAAGCGCAAGGGCCCGCCCGCCTTGCAACCGCTGCACCTGCCGGCCACTTCACGACGGCTGGCGGCGCTGCTGCAGGCCAGGCGCAGCCTGCGCCGCGATGGCCCCGAACCGCTGCCCGCTGCCGCAGTGGAGAGATCGCATGTACTGGATCGCACTGCTGCCATCCCATGAGGACGAGCGCAGCGGCTGGAGCTGGCGTGCGTTGCAGTTCACGCCCCGGGTCGCGCAGGCGGACGAAGCGCTGGTCCTCGAGGCGGCGGCGTCGTTGCGCCTGTGGGGTGGACGCCGCAAGCTCCTGGAACGTCTGTTCGCCGATCCGCAACCCTTGTCCGCCGCCCGCTGGGCGCAGGGACCGACGGCGCTGCAGGCGCTCGCGCTGCTGCGCCTGCAGTGCGCCGGGGCGTCCACGCGGGGAATGAAGCCCGATGACCTGCCGCTGCAGGTGCTGAGCGCGGCCCGCGAACACCTGCCGGTGCTGGAGCGCATCGGCTGCCGCACCTGGGGCGATGCGCGCCGGCTGCCGCGGGCGGGCCTGAAGCGCCGCTTCGGCGCCGCACTCCTGCAGGCGCTGGACGAAGCGTACGGAGATAGTCCCGAAACACATTCCTGGCTGCAGTTGCCGCAGCAGTTCGACTTGAGGCTGGAACTGCCGGCGCTGGCCACCAATGCCCCGGAGCTGATGTGGACCGCGCAACGGCTGCTGTCGCAACTTCAGGTGTGGCTGCAGGTGAGGAACCTCGGCGTGCTCGCTTTTGAACTGGAATGGACGCTAGCCCTGCGGCGCCTCGACGGCGTCGCGCTGCCGAGCCACGAGCAGCTCGAGATCCGCACCGCCCAGCCGACCCAGGACGTCGCCCACCTGCGCCGCCTGCTTGGTGAACACCTGGCTCGCGCGAAGCTGGCCGCTCCGGCCAACCACCTGCGGCTGCGCTCGCTGGACACCGTGTCCTGGGCCGGCGCCAGCCGCAGCCTGCTGCCGCAGGACGACGCGGGCGGCGAAGCGCTGCACCAGTTCATCGAACGCGTCAGCGTCAGGCTGGGCGAGGACAACGTGCTGGTGCCGCAGTTGCAGGCGGACCACCGGCCGGAACGGATGCAGGCCTGGCAGCCGGCGCGCAGCGCCGACTGCACGGCGCTGCTGGCGGGCAGCAAGAAGAAGGGCCGGCCACTGCCGGCCGATGCGCTCTATCCCGAGTGGCTGCTGCCGCAGCCGCTGCGCCTCGTCGTGCGCGCCGACAAACCCCAGTTCCAGGGACCGCTGCGATTGCTGGCGGGTCCCCAGCGCATCGAGACCGGCTGGTGGGATGCCGGCACGCAGGGCCCGGCGGTGCGCGACTATTTCGTCGCGCGCAGCGAGCAGGCCGGATTGTTGTGGATCTACCGGGAACGGCCGGCGGCGGCGCAGGAAGCCGCCCAGGTGCGCTGGTACCTGCACGGCGTCTATGCCTGAGGGTCGCCGCGATGACTGACGCCGCCTTTTCCCTGCCGGGCTATGCCGAACTGCATTGCCTGTCCTGCTTCAGCTTCCAGCGCGGGGCCTCGCACCCGGGCGAACTGGTGGAGCGCGCCTTCAAACTCGGATATTCGGCGATCGCGATCACCGATGAATGCTCCGTCTCCGGCGTGGTGCGCGCGCATTCGGCGTGGCAGGAGCTGACGCTCGGTCCCAATCCCGCGTTCAGGCTGATCCTGGGCAGCGAATTCCGCTTCGACGGCTTCCGGCTGGTGGCGCTGGCGCGCAACGTGACCGGCTGGGGCAACCTGTGCGAATTCATTACGGCGGCGCGGCGCGAAGCGAAGAAAGGCGAGTACGGCGTCAGCCGCGCCACCAGCGACTTCAGCCTGCTGCGCGAATGCGAGATCCTGGTCGCGCCCGAGCGCGGCGCCGCCGGCGAAGAGGCCGAAGCCGGCCGGCTGCTCGAGATCGCCGCCTGGGCCCGGGGCCTGTTCGGCGACAGCGCATGGCTCGCGGTCGAACTGCCGCAGGGCCTGGACGACGCACTGTGGCTGCACACCTTGCAGCAGGCGGGCGAGCGCAGCGGCCTCGCGCTCGTGGCCTGCGGCGACGTGCACATGCACGTGCGCTCGCGCAAGGCGCTGCAGGACGTGATGACGGCGGTGCAGGAGGGGCGCCCGGTGGGCGAGTGCGGGCTCGCGCTGCAGCCGAACGCCGAGAAGGCGCTGCGCTCGCGCGCGAAGCTGGCGGCGCTCTATCCGGTGCACCTGCTCGAGAACACGCTGGTGGTCGCCAGCCGCTGCACCTTCAGCCTGGAGGAGATCAGGTACCAGTACCCGACGGAGACGGTGCCGCCGGGAATGACGCCGGCCCACGCCTTGCGCCGCTTCACGATCGAAGGGGCAAGGCTGCGTTATCCGGGCGGCGTTCCCTGGCCGGTGCGGCGCCAGCTGGTGCACGAGCTGCGGCTGATCGCCGACTGCGGCTACGAGATGTACTTCCTGACGGTGCACGACATCGTGCGGTTCGCCCGCGAGCGCAAGATCCTGTGCCAGGGCCGCGGCTCGGCCGCCAATTCCGCGGTCTGCTACTGCCTGCACATCACCGAAGTCGATCCGGCCCGCGCCAACCTGCTGTTCGAACGCTTCATCAGCAAGGAACGCAAGGAGCCGCCGGACATCGACGTCGACTTCGAGCACGAGCGGCGCGAGGAGGTGATCCAGTACATCTACGGCAAGTACGGCCGCGACCGCGCCGCGATCGCCGCCGTCGTTGCGACGTACCGCACCCGCAGCGCGATCCGCGACGTCGGCAAGGCGCTGGGCATCCCGGAAGCGCTGGTCGACGCCTTCGCCAAGGAGCATTTCTGGTTCGACGAGGACGGGCTGCAGGTGCAGCGGCTGTGCGAGCGGGCCGCCGAGGCCGGCGTCGAGGTCGATTCGCTGCGCATGCGCCAGTGGCTGGAACTGACCATGACGCTGCGCGGCTTTCCGCGCCACCTGAGCCAGCACGTCGGCGGCTTCGTGCTCACGCAAGGCAAGCTCACCCGGCTGGTGCCGGTGGAAAACGCCGCCATGCCGGATCGCTCGATCATCCAGTGGGACAAGGACGATCTCGACGACATGGGCCTGCTCAAGGTCGACGTGCTCGCGCTGGGGATGCTCACCGCCTTGCGCCGCTGCCTCGACTTCGTCAGCCGGCGGCGCGGCCGCCCGTTCGCCTTGCAGGACATCGAGGATCGCGACCAGGCCACCTACGACATGATCTGCCGCGCCGACACGGTGGGCGTGTTCCAGATCGAGAGCCGGGCCCAGATGTCGATGCTGCCGCGGCTTCAGCCGCGCCGCTTCTACGACCTGGTGATCGAGGTCGCGATCGTGCGGCCCGGACCGATCCAGGGCGGGATGATCCACCCGTACCTGAAGAGCCGGGAGCGGGTGCGCAACGGCGGGAAGATCGAATACGAGAACGATGCGCTCAAGCCGGCGCTGGAGCGCACCCTGGGCGTGCCGATCTTCCAGGAGCAGGTGATGCAGATCGCGATGATCGCCGCCGGCTTCTCGGCGGAAGAAGCCGACCGCCTGCGCCGTTCGATGGCCGCCTGGAAGCGCCGCGGCGGCGTGCACCAGTTCCAGGACCGGCTGATGGAAGGCATGCGCAGGAACGGCTACCGCCAGGAATTCGCGCAGAACATCTTCAAGCAGATCCTGGGCTTCGGCGAATACGGCTTCCCGGAAAGCCATGCCGCGAGCTTCGCGCTGCTCGCCTACGACAGCAGCTGGCTGAAATGCCACGAACCGGAATGCTTCCTCGCCGCCATGCTCAACTCGCAGCCGATGGGGTTTTATTCGCCCTCGCAACTGGTGCAGGACGCCAGGCGGCACGGCGTGCAGGTGCTGCCGCCCGACGTGTCGGAAAGCGAGTGGGACTGCACCCTTCAATCGGGGTCAGATTCCAATTGTTCGCGCCCCGCCGTCCGGCTCGGCCTGCGCCTGGTCGCCGGCCTGGCGCAAAAAGGCGCCGAACGCGTGATGCAGGCCAGGAAAGAGGCGGTGTTCGCCAGCACCGAGGACATGGCGCTGCGCGCGCAGCTCGACGCCAGGGATCTCGATGCGCTCGCAGCGGGAGACGCCTTGCGTTCGCTGTCCGGCCACCGGCGCCAGCAGGTCTGGGATGCCAAGGCTTTCCTGCGTCCGACGCGGATGCTGCGCGATGCGCCGCTCAACGAGGCGACGCTGGCGCTGCCGCACGCGCCCGAAGGCGAGGAGATCGTCTTCGACTACGCCTCGCTGGGCCTCACGCTGCGCCGCCATCCGCTGGCCTTGCTGCGTCCCCGGCTGGCACGGATGAAGCTGCAGACCGCCGGCGAACTGCACGGCGTGCCCAATGGCCGCAAGGTTCGCGCGTGCGGCATCGTCACCGTCCGGCAGCAGCCGCACACCGCCCACGGCACCATCTTCATCACGCTCGAAGACGAGACCGGTCCCGTCAACGTCATCGTCTGGAAGTCGCTGCGCGAGCAGCAGCGCGACGAAGTGCTCAAGTCCCGGTTGCTGGCGGTCGAGGGCATCTGGCAGCGCGATGCGGACAGCGGCGGCCAGGTGCGCAACCTCGTGGCGCACCGGCTGCGGGACCTCACGCCGCTGCTGGGGCGGCTGGGACGGGGGCCGAACAGCAGCAGGGATTTCCATTGACCGCCGCGGCCGATCGCCGCGTACCATCGTGCGATTGGCGCCTGCCGCGCCGCCGACACACCCGAGCACGATGCTTCGCAAATCGCTGGCCGTCCTTTCCGCCCTCCTGCTGCTGCTGGTCCTGGCCGCCGCCTGGTACGTCTGGCGCAGCTTTCCGCAACTGGACGGCGAGATGCGCGCGACCGGCCTGGGCGCGCCCGTCCACGTCCGGCGCGACGCCAGCGACGTAACCCACATCCAGGCGTCCAGCCTCGCCGATGCCTCGTTCGCGATCGGCTGGGTGCATGCCCAGGAGCGCGGCTGGCAACTCGAATTCAACCGCCGGCTGCTGCGCGGCGAACTGAGCGAGGTGCTGGGGCCGGCGACCCTGGAGACCGACAAGCTGATGCGCACCCTCGGCATCCGGCATGCGGCGCAGGCGCAGTGGGAGCGCCTGCCGGCGGATGCGAAGCTGCTGCTGCAGGCCTATGCCCGCGGCATCAACGCCTTCCATGCCGAAGGCGGCCAGGCGCTGCCGCCCGAGTTCCACATCCTGCGCACCAGCCCCGGCGAGTGGCAGCCGCAGGACAGCATGGGCTGGGCGCTGATGATGGCGCTGGACCTCGGCGGCAACTGGGGCAACGAGTTCGCCCGCCTGTCGGCGGTGCAGCGCCTGGAGACGCGTGCCCTGTGGCAGCTGCTGCCGCCGTATCCGGGCGAGCGTCCGGCAACGGACGTCGACCTCGCCGCCCTGTACCGCGGGCTGGGCGTCTACCGCGAGGGCGAGGCGCCGGCGCGCACGACGAGCCAGCAGGGGCACCAGCAACCCCGCCTCGCGCTGGCCGACGCCGACGCCATCAACGACTGGGCCCGCGGCCTCGGCGACCCGCTGGGCAAGGGCTCCAACAACTGGGTGCTGGCCGGCAGCCGCACCGAATCGGGCAAGCCGCTCCTGGCCAACGATCCGCATCTGGGGCTCGGCGCCCCCGCGATCTGGTACTTCGCGCGCCTGCAGGCGCCGGCGGGACCCGGCGGCAAGCCGCTGGACGTGATCGGCGCCACCTTGCCCGGACTGCCGTCGGTGGTCCTCGGGCGCACGGCCGGCGTCGCCTGGGGCTTCACCAACCTGGGGCCGGACGTGCAGGACCTGTACCTGGAGCAGATCAACCCGGCCAATCCGGCGCAGTACCGTAAGCCCGACGGCTGGGCCGATTTCGCGCGGCGCGAAGAGGTGCTCAAGGTCAAGGGCCAGCCCGACCAGAGGATCGTCGTGCGCAGCACCCGGCACGGCCCGGTGCTGAGCGACGTGCAGGCCAGCCATGGCCGCGTGCTCGACACCAGCCGCTTTGTGCTGGCGTTGCGCTGGGCCGCCCTGGATGCCGGCAACCAGACGGTGCTGGCCGGCATGCGGTCCAACGCCGCCCAGACCGTCGACGAGTTGCTCGCCGCGTTCGCCGGCTACCACTCGCCGATGCAGAGCCTGGTGGCCGCCGACACGCAGGGCCGAACGGCGTATCAGGCCATCGGCCGCGCCCCGCGGCGCGCGTCGGGCAACGATCTGCGCGGGGTGGCGCCGGCACCCGGCTGGGACCGCCGCTACGACTGGATCGGCGAACTGGCCAACGACGAGAACCCGCGGGTCGACCACGCCGCCATCGCCGCCAAGGGCTGGCACGCGACGGCCAACCAGCGCATCCTGCCGGCCGGCTATCCGCATTTTCTGGGCGGCGACTGGCATACGCCGGAACGCTTCGAGCGCATCGAGACGCTCCTGGCGGCGCGTCCGAAGCACACCGCGAGCAGCGTCAGGGAGGTGCAGGGCGACCTCGTGTCCCGCGCGGCCCTGCACCTGCTGCCGCTGCTGCAAGGCACGCGCAGCGAGCATCCACTGGCGGCTGCGGCGCTGGCCCAGGTGCGCGATTTCGACGGCCGCATGGATGCCGATCGCGCGGCGCCGCTCATCGTCGCGGTGTGGGCCGACGAGCTCACGCGGGGCGTGATCGCGCCGCGCCTCGGGCAGGAGCGATTCGAGGCGCTGTACGGCAAGCGTTCGTTCCGCCCCGGGCTCGAGGCGATCCTCGGCGACGCGCAGGCCGCTGCCGCGTGGTGCGGCGCGGCCGGCTGCGCGCAGCAATCGGCGCTCGCTCTGGAGCGCGCCCTCCAGCGCATCGCGGCGCAGCAGGGCCGCGACCCGGCCGCCTGGCGCTGGGGCGAGTCGCATCCGGCGCAGTCGACGCACCGGCCGCTGGGCAACGTCGCCGCGCTGGCCCGCTTCTTCGACGTGGCGGTGCCCACCGGCGGCGACAACTGGACCGTGAACGTGGGGCAGTACTGGGCCAACGACCGGCGCAATCCGTTCGCCAACCGGCACGCGGCCAGCCTGCGCGCGATCTACGACCTGGCCGATCCGGAAGCGTCGGTGTTCATCTACCAGACGGGCCAGAGCGGACTCGTGTTCAGCCCGAGGTACCGCGACATGAGCGCGGAGTGGGCGGCCGTGGCCTACCGGCCGTTGCGGCTGCAGCCGGACCGCTGGGTGCACCAGGCGCGGTTGGTGCCCTGAAGGACCCGGCGCCGTTCAAGACGGCGCGCGCGGCGCAACGGGTGCAGCCCCGAGGTGCGGTTTCCTGGCCAGCAGGAACAGCAGCGAGCCCGAGCCGGCGATCAGTGCCAGCACCGTGAAGCCGCTTCGGTAGTTGCCGCTGAGGTCGGCGAGGGCGCCGGCGATCATCGGGCCGCCGACCTGGCCGATCGCGATGATGAACGCCGACAGCCCCATGATCATCCCGATCGCCTGCAGCCCGAAATAGTCGGCGCGGATCGCCTGCATGAACGGCCCGCGCAGGCCCCATGCCACGCCGTGCAGGATGGCAAAGCCGCCGATCATCGCCGGGTGGGTGCCGTACGTCAGCAGCAACAGGCCGACGGCATGCATCAACATGCAGGCGGCGGACGCGCGGCGCTTGTCGACGCGGTCGCCGATCGCCGCGCCCAGCAACATGCCGGCCATTTGCGCCAGCGTCATCACCGTGATGACGAACGAGGCCTGGGGCAGCGAGTAGCCCAGCCCTTCCTTCATGTGCGAAATGGCGTGCACGTTCACCGCCGTCACCACCAGCAGCGCCAGCCCGTGGCCCAGCCCCAGCAGCCAGAAGGCGCGGGTGCGCAGGGCTTCCAGCGCCGTGAATTCGCGCGGCAGCGGCTCGTCGGACGAGGCATCCGGCTCGGCGCGGGCCGCCGGCGCGCCGTCTATCGTTTCGCCAACGTCCTGCGGATAGCCCCGGATCACCCGGGCCAGCGGCCAGCCGACCACGATGGCAATGACGCCCGAGGCGAAGGCCGTCACGCGCCAGCCGTGGCTCTGCATCGCCCAGCCCACCAGCGGCACCACGAAGCCGCCCGCGGCGAAACCCAGGCCCATGAGCGACAGTGACCGCGCGCGGCGCCGCTCGAACCAGTGCACCAGCGTGACCGACAGCGGGAAGTAGCCGCACAGGCTGGCGCCCAGGGCGATCAACAGCACCGCGGCGTAGAAGCCGCCGATGCTGTCGATCTGGCTCAACGCCATGAAGCCGAGCCCGAACGCCACGATGCCGGTCTGCACCATCGCCCGCGGGCCGAAGCGGTCGATCATCCAGCCGAGCGCCGGTCCGAGCAGCGCGCCTTCGATGGACTGCAGGGCCGCCCCGCCGGACAGTGCCGTCTTGCTCCATCCGAGCTCCTGCGACAGCACGGCGACGTAGGCGCCGAAGGCCTGCAGCAGCAGGCCGGCATGGAGGAACTGGAGGCCCGCGCCCGCCGCGGCGATGCGCCAGCCGTAGAAGATCTTCAAGACGGGGACGAAGAATGAAAGGAGCCGAGTGTAGCGGCGGCGGTTGTTCCGCGTGCCATGCGGCTCAGTGCCGCCCGAGCTTCGGCAGAAAGGCCGTGAGCAGGCCGATGAGCGGCAGGAAGGAGCAGGCGCGGTACACCGTCTCGATGCTGGTCAGGTCGGCGACGTGGCCCAGCGCCGCGGCGCCCAGCCCGGCGAGCCCGAAGGAGAAGCCGTAGAAGATTCCGGCGACCAGGCCGACCCGACCGGGCAGCAGGTCCTGCGCATAGACCAGGATGGCGGAGAATGCCGACGACAGGATCAGCCCGATCACCACCGACAGCACGCCGGTCCAGAACAGCGTCGCGTAAGGCAGCAGCAGCGCGAACGGCAGCGCGCCCAGGATGGAAAACCAGATCACCGGCTTGCGGCCGAACCGGTCCCCGATCTGGCCGCCGGCCAGGGTGCCGGCCACGACCGCGGCGAGGAACACGAACAGGAGGATCTGCGCGTCCTGAACCGACAGGCCGAACTTCTGGATCAGGTAGAAGGTGTAGTACGAACTGAGGCTCGCGGTGTAGACGTTCTTCGAGAACAGCAGCGCGATCAGCACGGCGACGGCGACCATGGTCCGGCCACGGGGGAGGGGAGACCGGGTGGGCGGCGCCTGCCGGCCGTCGCGGGGCTGCACGATCGAAGGGTGCCGGTGGTACCACGCGCTGACGTTGGCCAGCAGCGCGATGGCGACGAGCGCTGCCAGCGCAAACCACGCGATGCTCGCCTGTCCGTGCGGCACGACGACGAAGGCCGCCAGCAGCGGCCCAAGCGCCGAGCCGGAACTGCCGCCCACCTGGAACAGCGACTGCGCGAAGCCGTAGCGCCCGCCCGACGCCATCCGCGCCACGCGCGACGCCTCCGGATGGAAGACCGCGGAGCCGATGCCGATCAGCGCCGCGGCCAGCAGGATCAGGCCGTAGGAGCCGGCTACCGACAGCAGCAGCAACCCCGCCAGGGTGGAGGCCATCCCCACCGGCAGCGAGAACGGCAGCGGCCGCCGGTCGGTGACCATGCCCACCACCGGCTGCAGCATCGAGGCCGTGACCTGGAAAGCCAGGGTGATGAACCCGATCTGGACGAAATCCAGGCGATACGAGTCCTTCAGGACCGGGTAGATCGCGGACAGCAGCGACTGGTTCGTGTCATTGAGCAGGTGGCACACGCTCAGCGAGACCAGGATGGCGAAGTTCGCATCGCGGGAGCCCACGCCGCGCAGGGAGGCGTCGGTGCTCACGGCCGCCGTTCTCCGATGCGCCGGTGCGGCTCGCAGCGCATCGTGCCGCGGGTGGTCGTCGACTTTCTCATGGCCCGAGTGTAGGAGCCTCGCGCGAGATGCCCGGCAAGACCGGACGGTTTTCAGAATCGTAATCGCCGGGTCAGCGTCCTGCCGTGACCTGAAACCTACAGTGGGAACCGTGATGCAAGGGATGCATCGCGAGTCCCGCGAGGGGCTCCCCCCAGTCTTCAGAGGAGTGAATCATGTCGTTCCGTCAAACCGCCCTGGCCTTCGTCATTGCAGCCGCCGCCGCGCCCGCCGCGTTCGCCGAAGCCGGCCAATGGGTGAACGGGGAAATCGGCTTTGTGCCGGCGCCCGCACAGAGCACGCTGACTCGCGAGCAGGTGCGCAGCGAGCTTTTCAGCTTCATCAAGCGCGGCGGGCAGACGTCCGTTGGCGAGCGTGGCTACGTCGACGCGGCCGCAACAGCGCCCGTGCGAAGCGCCGAGCGGGTGGACGTTCGGCGGATGGGCAGCGCCGCGACGCTGACGATGGATCCGTACGCGAACGGCGGGCCGAACTGAGCTTCAGCGTCCTGCCCCGTTCAGCGTGGGCCAGATCGACGTCCGGGGGCTGGTGCAAGCATCGAAACACTACAGGTGTGGAACTGCCGTCGCGGCATGACCGCGGGCAGCGGTTGAAGCCGGGCTCAGGTGTTGCTCATCCGGCGACGATCGCTGCCTGATGGGCAACACCTGCCTGGAATATGGCCACTGCCGTGCTCCATAATCAACGCAGCCTATTACATGGAGCGCTCCTGCGGCCATGTTCAAGCCAGGAAAGTCCATGCGAGGGCACGCAGAGCTCGCTGCAGGACCTGCTGGCGGCCGAAGCCGAACTGTTCGACGAATCCATGCCGCGGGATGTGGACGAAGTGGTCAACTACGTGCGGGCCATGAAGCACGGGCTGGCCCGCCTGCCGGAACTGCCCGTTTCGGTGCGGCTGATCCGGGAGATCCACGAGCAACTCTTGCAGGGCGTACGCGGCGGGCGGTTGCAGCCCGGCGAACTGCGTCGCAGCCAGAACTGGATCGGCCCGGCGGGTTGCACGCTGGCCACCGCCAGCTTCGTGCCGCCGCCGGCGGCGGAAGTGCCGCAGGCACTGGGCGACCTGGAGCGCTTCCTGCATGACGACGGCGCGCTGCCGCCGCTGGTGAAGATCGCGCTGGCGCACGTGCAGTTCGAGACCATCCACCCCTTCCTGGACGGCAACGGGCGCGTCGGCCGTCTGCTGATCACCTTCCTGCTGACGGAATGCGGCGTGCTGCACAAGCCGGTGCTGTACCTGTCGCACTTCTTCCGCGCGCACCGGCAGGCGTATTACGAGCACCTGCAGGCCGTGCGCGAGCGCGGCGCGTGGGAAGACTGGCTGGCGTTCTTCCTGCGCGGCGTGATCGAGGTTGCCGGCGAGGCGACGGACACGGCGCGGCGCATCCAGCTACTGCGCGAGCAGCACCGCGCCGCCATCACCGCAGGGCTGGGGCGGGCGGCGGGCAACGGCCACCGAGTGCTGGAGAGCCTCTACGACCGGCCCATCGTCACGGTCGCCGACGTCCGGGCCCTGACCGGCACCACCTACGCCGCGGCCAACAACCTGGTGGCGCGCCTGGCCGAACTGGGCGTGGTGGCTGAAATGACCGGGTATGCGCGCAACCGGCGCTTTCGCTACGAGCCCTACGTGCGGCTGTTCACCGACGAAGTGCCGGAAGGAGGCGTCGCGTGACGAGATCATCCAGAAGGTGAATGGCCTGTTCGAGGGCGACCTCACCGACGACGACCAGCTGGTCTACGTCAATGGCGTGCTCAAGGGCAAGCTGCTGGAGAACCAGACCCTGGTGCGGCAGGCCGCCAGCAACAGCAAGGAGCAGTTCGCCAACTCGCCCGACCTGAGGGACGCGCTGCTGCACGCCATCATGGATGCACTGGACGCGCACGGCACGATGAGCACGCAGGCGCTTGGATCTGAGCGGGTGCGCGAAGGGCTGCGCGACATCCTGCTCGGGCCGGGCAGCTGTACGAGGGGCCACGCACCAAGTCAGGTAATTGGGCCAGCGGCACCGTGAGCCACAGGGATGTGGAGCGGGCGATGGGAATCGAACCCACGTCTTGAGCTTGGGAAGCTCAGGTCCTGCCATTGAACGACGCCCGCGGGACAGCCGCGATTATGTCATCACGGCGGATGCCCCTGCCGGCGCGGCGCCCGAGGCGCGGACAGAAAAAAGGACGGCCGCCGCGGGGCGCCGTCCCCGGTCCCTGGGTGGGCGGACTGCTCAGCCGCCCTCGGCGTCGTGGCGCCGGTCCGCCGGATTCGGCCGCCACTGCTGCGACGCGTCGCTGAAACTGCCGGCGTTTTCGGCGCGCCGCTCGACGGCGTCGGCCGTGCGGACGATGGCGCCCTTGTTCTCCTGCGCCTTGCCGTACCACTTGCGCAGGATTTCCGCCGCCGTCTCCCGTCCGCCGAGGCCGAAGGCGAGCCCGGCGCCCAGGGCGATGGCACCCACAAAGGCCATGAAGAGCGTGTTCACCAGCGCGGTGGCGATGCCGATCTGGTTGACGGCGACCACGATCGCGAACGCCCAGACCATCACCGAGGCCAGCTTGGCGAGGAAGTTGGCGTTGCCCAGCCCGCCTTCGGACGCGGCGCCGCGCACCAGGTTGCTCAGGGCGCGCGCGGCCAGGCCGCCGATCACCAGCACCACCAGCGCGACCACGAGGTTCGGCAGCCACATCAGGAACTGCTGCAGCACCTCTGACACCGCCGGCAGGCCGAGCGCGTCGAACGCCACCACCAGGGCGATGAGCCGCACGAACCACTTGACGACCAGGCCGATCATGCCGGCCGGGTCGGTGCTCATCTGCATCTTCTCGACGAAATCGGCGAGACCGGCTCGCGCGGCCAGTTCGTTGAAGCGGATCGCGCGCAGGATCGCGGCGACGCCCTTCTCGATGAGGCTGGCGATGAACCAGCCCGCGACCAGGATCACGAGGAAGCCGAGGACTTTGGGAATGGCCGAGAAGAACATCGCCATGGCCGCGGCCAGGGACGTCATCAGGGCAGAACTCCATTCGGTGATTTCTGCTGGCATGGGGTACTCCGGTGTTGGTGTTGGACGCGCGGCGGCCGCCGCGTCCCGCACTCTCGTGCCTGGCACCGGAGCAAGAAGTCAGCGGCCGCTGGCGCCCGCTGTAGGAGCGCGCCACGGCGGGTGGGCCGTGGCTGAGGCAGCCTTACTTCAGGATGTCGCCGACGCAGAGGTACTTCATCTCCACGTATTCCTCCATTCCGTGGCTGGAGCCTTCACGGCCCAGCCCCGACTGCTTCACGCCGCCGAACGGGACGTGCTCGGTGGCGATGATGCCGACGTTGATGCCGACCATGCCGTATTCCAGCGCCTCGCTGACGCGGAAGATGCGGCCCACGTCGCGGCTGTAGAAGTAGCTCGCCAGGCCGAACTCGGTGTTGTTCGCCGCCTGGATCGCTTCCTGCTCGGTCTTGAACTTGAAGACGGGCGCCAGCGGACCGAAGGTCTCTTCCTTGGCGCACAGCATGTTGCCGGTGGCGTCGGCGATCACCGTGGGCTGGAAGAACTGCCCTTGCAGCTTGGTGCCGCCGACCACCACCTTGCCGCCCTTGGCGACGGCATCGGCGACGTGGCGCTCGACCTTCTCGACGGCCGCGTCCTCGATCAGCGGACCTTGCACCACGCCGTCCTCGAAGCCGTTGCCGACCTTCAGCGCGGAGACCTTGGCCGAGAACTTCTGCACGAACTGGTCGTACACGCCTTCCTGGACGTAGATGCGGTTGGCGCACACGCAGGTCTGGCCGGCATTGCGGTACTTGCTCGCCATGGCGCCTTCGACGGCGGAGTCGATGTCGGCATCGTCGAACACGATGAACGGCGCGTTGCCGCCCAGTTCCAGGCTGAGCTTCTTGACGGTGGGGGCGCTCTGCGCCATCAGGATCCGGCCCACTTCCGTGGACCCGGTGAAACTGATGTGGCGCACGACGTCGCTGGCGCAGAACACCTTCCCGACGGCGATGCTGTTGGGGCCGTCGGCCGTGATCATGTTCAGCACGCCGGCCGGGATGCCGGCGCGGATCGCCAGTTCAGCCGTGGCCAGCGCGGTGAGCGGCGTCAGCTCGGCCGGCTTGATGATCACCGGGCAGCCGGCGGCGAGCGCCGGCGCGACCTTGCGGGTGATCATGGCCAGCGGGAAGTTCCACGGCGTGATGGCCGCGCACACACCGATCGGCTGGCGCAGCACCAGCAGGCGCCGGTTGTTGTCGAACTGCGGCAGGGTTTCGCCGTTGACGCGCTTGGCTTCCTCGGCGTACCACTCGACGAAGCTGGCGCCGTAGGCGACCTCGCCCTTGGCCTCCGGGAACGGCTTGCCCTGTTCGGCGGTCATGATGCGGCCCAGGTCTTCCTGGTTGGCCATCAGCAGGTCGTACCACTTGCGCAGGGTGATGCTGCGCTCCTTGGCGGTCTTGCTGCGCCAGGCCGGCCACGCCGCGTTGGCCGCTGCGATCGCCGCCTCGGCCTCCTTGGGGCCCAGGTTGGCGACGTCGGCCAGCTTGTTGCCGTTGCTGGGGTCGTGCACCTCGAAGCGCGCGCCCCCCTTGACCCACTCGCCGTTGATCAGGGCGTCGGTCTTCAGGAGGCTGGGGTCCTTGAGGAGGGAGAGGGGGGAAGTCTTCATGTCCATGGCGCGGATCTCCGGGGCTGCGAAAGAAGGTGGCGGGGCGGGGGACGCCAGCCAGCCATCGAGCATAGCAAGTTGCGCCGTCCCTGCCGGCAGTCGGGAACGGCCGAAAACCTATAATGAAAAGTTCCGCTGGATCAAGCATTTGCGCGCGTTTTCGCCGCCCGGCCGCGCGCTGCCCGAAGCCCCCCATGAGCACTCCGAAATTCACCGTCGCCGACATCCGCAAGACCTTCCTGGATTTCTTCGCGTCCAAGGGCCACACCGTGGTCGCCTCGAGCCCGCTGGTGCCAGGCAACGACCCCACGCTGATGTTCACCAACTCGGGGATGGTGCAGTTCAAGGACGTGTTCCTGGGCACCGACAAGCGGCCCTACGTGCGGGCGGCTTCCGTGCAGGCCTGCCTGCGCGCCGGCGGCAAGCACAACGACCTGGAGAACGTGGGCTACACGGCGCGGCACCACACCTTCTTCGAGATGCTGGGCAACTGGAGCTTCGGCGACTACTTCAAGCGCGACTCGCTCAAGTGGGGCTGGGAACTGCTCACGCAGGTCTACAAGCTGCCCGCGGAACGTCTCTGGGCGACGGTCTACATCGACGATGACGAGGCCTACGACATCTGGACGAAGGAGATCGGCCTGCCGCCCGAGCGCGTGGTGCGCATCGGCGACAACAAGGGCGCCAAGTACGCCTCCGACAACTTCTGGATGATGGCCGACACGGGTCCCTGCGGTCCGTGCTCCGAGATCTTCTACGACCACGGCCCCCACATTCCCGGCGGCCCGCCCGGCAGCCCCGACGAGGACGGCGACCGCTACATCGAGATCTGGAACCACGTGTTCATGCAGTTCGACATGCAGCCGGACGGCAGCGTGAAGAAGCTCCCAGCGCCCTGCGTCGACACCGGCATGGGCCTGGAGCGCCTCGCCGCCATCCTGCAGCACGTCCACAGCAACTACGAGATCGACATCTTCGACCGGCTGATCAAGGCGGCCGCGCGCGAGACCGGCGTCGCCGACCTCGCGAATCCGTCGCTGAAGGTGATCGCCGACCACATCCGCGCCACCGCCTTCCTGGTGTCCGACGGGGTCATCCCGTCCAACGAAGGGCGCGGCTACGTGCAGCGCCGCATCGTCCGCCGCGCCATCCGGCACGGCTACAAGCTGGGCCGCAAGACGCCGTTCTTCCACAAGCTGGTGCCGGAGCTGGCCGCGCTGATGGGCGATGCCTATCCCAACCTGCGCGACAACCAGCAGCGCGTGATGGACGTGCTCAAGGCCGAAGAGGAGCGCTTCTACGAGACGCTGGAAAACGGCATGGAGATCCTCGACGCCGCGCTGGCCGGCGGCAAGCAGGTGCTGCCGGGCGAGGTGGCCTTCAAGCTGCACGACACCTACGGCTTCCCGCTGGACCTCACCAACGACGTCTGCCGCGAACGCGGCGTCACGGTGGACGAGGCCGGCTTCACGGCGGCGATGGACAAGCAGAAGGCGCAGGCGCGGGCCGCCGGCAAGTTCAAGATGGACCGCGGCCTGGAGTACACCGGATCGGGCAACGTCTTCACCGGCTACGAGAAGCTGGAGGAGCAGGCCAGGGTGGTCGCGCTCTATGCCGAAGGCACGCCGGTGGAACAACTGGAAGCCGGCCAGCTCGGCGTCGTCGTGCTGGACACGACGCCGTTCTACGCCGAGTCGGGCGGCCAGGTCGGCGACCATGGCGCGATCGAAACCGGCCGCGCGAAGTTCGAAGTGGCCGACACCCAGAAGGTCAAGGCCGACGTGTTCGGCCACCACGGCATGCTCACGGCCGGCGTGCTGAAGGTCGGCGACGCCGTCACGGCCAAGGTCGACATGGCCAAGCGTCATGCCACCATGCGCAACCACAGCGTCACGCACCTGATGCACAAGGCCTTGCGCGAGGTGCTGGGCGGCCACGTGCAGCAGAAGGGCTCCCTGGTCGACGCGGACAAGACCCGCTTCGACTTCACGCACAACGCGCCGGTCAGCCCGGAACAGGTCCGCGAGATCGAGGCCCGCGTCAACGCCGAGATCCTGATGAACCAGCCGACGCAGGCGCGGGTGATGGACATCGAATCGGCCAAGGCGACCGGTGCCATGATGCTGTTCGGCGAGAAGTACGGCGACAGCGTGCGGGTGCTGGACATCGGCTCCAGTCGCGAGCTGTGCGGCGGCACGCACGTGCAGCGCACCGGCGACATCGGCCTGTTCAAGGTGGTGGGCGAAGGCGGCGTCGCCGCCGGCATCCGCCGGATCGAGGCCGTGACCGGCGCCAACGCGCTGGCCTATCTGCAGCAGCTCGAATCGATGGTGCAGAACGTGACGGCGTCGTTAAAGACCGCAGTCCCGGAACTGCAGGGCCGCGTGATGCAGGTGCTGGAGCAGATCCGCGCGCTGGAGAAGGAAAACGCCCAGCTCAAAGGCAAGCTGGCCTCCTCGCAAGGCGACGACCTGGTGGCCCAGGCGGTGGATGTCAACGGCATCAAGGTGCTGGCCGCCCGGCTGGAAGGCGCCGACGCCAGGACCTTGCGCGAGACCATGGACAAGCTCAAGGACAAGCTCAAGAGCGCGGCCATCGTGCTGGCGGCCGTCGACGGCGGCAAGGTGCAGCTGGCGGCCGGCGTCACGGCCGATCGCATGGGCAAGGTGAAGGCCGGCGAGCTGGTGAACTTCGTCGCGCAGCAGGTCGGCGGCAAGGGCGGCGGCAAGCCGGACCTGGCGATGGCCGGCGGCACGGACGCGAGCAAGCTGGCCGGCGCCCTCCAGTCGGTGCAGGGCTGGGTGGCGGAGCGGGTCTGACTTTTCCCTCTCCCAGAGGGGGCGGGAGCAAGAAACCTATCTCTTGCGGAACACCAGATCCCACACTCCGTGGCCCAGCTTCAGGCCGCGGTTCTCGAACTTGGTGAGCGGCCGGTAGTCCGGCTTGGGCGCGTAGCCGGCCGCCGTGTTCTCCAGCGCGGGTTGGGCTGACAGCACCTTCAGCATCTGCTGCGCGTACGGCTCCCAGTCGGTGGCGCAGTGGAGATAGCCGTCGGCCTTCAGGCGCGAGGCCAGCAGGGACACCAGCGGCGGCTGGATCAGCCGGCGCTTGTTGTGGCGCTTCTTGTGCCAGGGATCGGGAAAGAAGACGTGCACGCCGGCCAGGCTCGCGGGCGGCACCATGTGTTCGAGCACTTCGACGGCATCGTGCTGCACGATGCGGATGTTGGCGAGCTGCTGGTCCTGCACCCGCTTGACGAGGGCACCGACGCCCGGGTCGTGCACCTCGCAGCACAGGAAGTCGGTGCCGGGCAGGGTCGTCGCGATCTGCGCCGTCGCCTCACCCATCCCGAAGCCGATCTCCAGGACCGTTGGCGCGTCGCGTCCGAACACGGCCGCGAAGTCCAGCGGCTCGTGACGGAAGGGCAGGATGACGCTCGCGCCGTGTTCGGCGAGCGCACGGGCCTGTCCGGTGGTGATCCGTCCCGTGCGCAGCACGAAGCTGCGGATGCTTCTGGGGCGGGCGACGCCGGCAGGTGCGGCAGTGGAAGAGGGCTCGGGAGCGGGGGTGGGGCCGGGTTCAGTCACCGGCGGGATTGTAGGAGTCGCGCCATTGCCGTTGCCACGCCGCCAGCGCTTCGGCGACGGAGCCGCCATGCGCCGCGAGCCCGAGCACGGCGGCTGCCTGGTTGAGCGCGGCCAGCGGTTCGCTCGTGTCCAGCGGCTGCGCACCGTTCTGTTTTGACAGCTTCTCGCCATCGGACCCCAGCACCAGCGGCGTGTGCAGGTAGCCGGGCGTCGGCAATCGCAACGCCTGCTGCAGGTGGATCTGGCGGGCCGTGTTGTCGGCGAGGTCCTCGCCGCGTACGACCTGCGTGATGCCCTGCTGCGCGTCGTCGACGACCACGGCGAGCTGATAGGCCCAGAGCCCGTCGGCGCGTCGCAGCACGAAGTCGCCGACTTCCGCTTCGACATCCTGCTGTTGCGCGCCCAACCGGCGGTCCGTCCAGCGCACGACGCCGGGCTCGACGCGAAAGCGCCAGGCCCGGGGCTCACGGCCATGCAGGCCGGTACGGCAGGTGCCGGGATAGACCAGTTCGCCATGGCGCTCGCGCGGCCGGCCACGCGCGGCCAGCGCCTGCTCGATGTCCTTGCGCGAACAACCGCAGGGATAGGCGCGGCCGGCGCTCGCCAGATCGTCGAGGGCCGCCTGGTAGAGCGCGGAACGCGTCGACTGCCACAGCGGCTGCGCATCGGGAAGGAGTCCGCAGTCGGCGAGCTGCCGCAGGATCAGGCGGTCGGCACCGGGCACGCAGCGCGGCTGGTCGACATCCTCGATGCGCACCAGCCAGCGGCCGCCGTGCGCCCGCGCATCCAGCCAGCTGGCGAGCGCCGCCACCAGCGAGCCGGCGTGCAAGGGGCCGGTGGGCGAGGGGGCGAAACGGCCGACGTACGCGCAAGCCATTCAGCAGGCCCGCGTGCGTTCAGTCCGCGTGCACCGCGAGCGCGAGTTCCAGGCCCGACACGAACGCGTCCTCGACCCGGTACCCCAGGCACCAGTCGCCGCACAGCCCGATCCCCGTCTTGCGCTCCCAGAGGTGCGAGACACCGAGCGGCCGTTCGGTCCGCGCCGAGAGCCAGCGGTGGACCTGCGCGAAGCCGGGCTGGGCCCGGATGCCGGTCACTTCGGCGAACGCCTTCAGCAATTTCGCCTGCACGCGCGGCTCGTCGTCGTCGAGATGCTCCTGCGACCACGCGGGGCTGGCCTGCACCGTCCAGCGCTCGACGGGCGAGCGGCCGGGTTTCGAAGACTCGCGTGCGACCCATGCCACGCGGTGGTGGGTACTGTGCGCGGCGTGCCAGGCCGGTCCCAGGTGCGCCAGCGCCGGCTGCACCGCCTGCGGAAACGCCAGCATCAGCGTCCAGCACGGGGCGGACTGCACCTGCTCGAGCCGTTCGACCGCGCGGGCGGCGAGGCCGGACTGCCGCAGCAGGGCGCTGGCGAGGCCATGGGGCAGCGCCAGCAGCACGGCGTCGAACCCGGAGAAGACATGCACGCTGTCCTGCGCCCCCGCGGTGTGCAACTGCCAGCGCCGGCGGTCCAGCGCGTCGGGCTCGATACGCGTGACGCGGGTTTCCAGCTCCACGCAGCCGGCGGCGGCCAGCGGCCGCAGCCAATGCGCGGCGATCGCGTCCATGGCCGGCACGCCGACCCAGTGCGGCTCCTGCGACGGCAGCGCGGCTTCGACCACGCGGCCGTACTCGTCCAGCACCCGGACCGCGTTGGCGTTCCACGGCTGGCGCGCCACGCCCGTGGCATCCAGTGCCTGCGCGAAGCGCGGGTCGCGTACGGTGAAGTACTGGGCGCCCGTGTCGAAACTGCCGAAGGGCGATTCCCGGCTGGCCATGCGGCCGCCAGGGGCGGCGCGCTGTTCCAGCAAGGTGACGGTGTGCCCGGCCTGTGCCAGGGTGCGGGCGCAGGCGAGGCCGGCGATGCCGGCGCCGACCACGGCGATCTTTCTGGGGGAGGCTGTCATCGTGCGCTTCATTGTGGCATGCGGTGCTGCTCGATCAGCGCGGCCCGGGTGGCGGGGCGTTCCAGCTGGGCCAGCCACCACTGCAAGGCGCGCCCCGGATGGCTGCTGGTGCGCCACGCGGCGCTGATGCGAACCACCCGCGCGCCGCGCTGCGTCTCCTTGGCCACCAGGCGGCCGGTCTCCAGGTAGGGCCTGGCCATCGCGAGCGGCACGAACCCCGCGCCGAGGCCGCGCAGCTGGGCGTCGAGCTTGGCCCGCATCGTCGGCACCGTCAGCACGTCCTGCCCCGCCAGCAGGCCCAGCGTGAGGGCGGGTCCGCGCTGCACCGAGTCGGCGACGGCGATCGCCCGGTGCCGTCGCAGCAGGTCGTCGGGCAGCGGCTCCGGCAGGGCCGCCAGCGGGTGGTGTGGGGCGACCGCATAGACGAACGGCATTTCGCCGAGCAGGCGGCTCTGCACGCCGCCGGCGTTGCTCGCCTCCAGCGCCACGCCGAGCGCCAGGTCGGCCTGCCCGGAAGTGAGCGCTTCGAGCGTGCCGGACAGCGACTCGTCGCGCAGCCGCAGCCGGGTGACCGGCGCCAGTTCGTAGAACACGTGCACCAGCTCCATGACGACCGTCAGCGACACGACGGTGTCGACGGCGATCGTCAACTGCGGTTCCCAGCCCGTCGCCACGCGCTTGACGCGGTTCGCGACGGCGTCGATCTCGGCCAGCAGGCGTGCCCCTTCCCGCAGCAGCTCGGCCCCGGCAGGCGTCAAGCGCGCCTGGCGCGAACTGCGGTCGAACAGCAGCACGTCGAGCGCGTCCTCGATCTGCCGGATGCGGTAGGTGACGGCGCTGGGCACCAGCCCGAGTTCGCGGGCGCCGGCGGCGAAGCTGCCGGCGTGCGCCACCGTGCGCAACAGCGACAGCGCCTCGGGCGTGAGCACTTCAAAAGGCGCAGGCATGGCTGGGTCTGGACGTTCAATTATTTTGCATGATGCCATCAAAAGCGGGCCGGTCGCGGCGCCGGTCCGGAGGTCACCATCGCCACATCCACTTCGGGGCAGACAGACATGCTGACATTGCGCAAGTCCGGGGAACGCGGTTACGCCGACCACGGGTGGCTGAAGTCGTTCCACAGCTTCTCCTTCGCGAACTACTACGACCCGCGGCACATGGGCTTCGGCAACCTGCGCGTGATCAACGAAGACCGCATCGCCCCCGGCACCGGCTTCGGCACGCATGGCCACCGCGACATGGAGATCATCAGTTACGTGCTGGCCGGCAGCCTTGCGCACAAGGACACGCTGGGCAACGTGAAGGCCATTCCACCGGGTGACGTGCAGCGCATGAGTGCCGGGACCGGCGTGCAGCACAGCGAGTTCAACCACGCCCAGGGCGAGACCACCCACTTCCTGCAGATCTGGATCGAGCCGAACGCGACGGGAATTGCCCCCGGCTACGAACAGAAGACCTTCCCCGAAGCGCAGAAGCGCGGCCGGCTGCGGCTCGTCGCCTCGCCCGAGGCCGCGGACGGCTCGGTGCTGATCCACGCCGATGCCCGGATGTACGCGGGGCTGTTCGACGGCCGCGAGGCCGCCGAACTGGCGTTGCCGCCCGGGCGCAAGGGGTACGTTCACCTCGTCCGCGGTGAACTGCGCGTCAATGGCGAGCCGCTCGCCGCGGGCGACGCCGCGATGCTCGAGGACGAAGCGCAGGTGCGCCTGGACGACGGCAAGGACGCCGAGGTGCTGGTGTTCGAGCTGGCCGGCTGATTCTTTCTTCACACTTCACAAGGAGACTTCATGCAACCATCCACCACCACGCAGGACGCGCTGACCCTGGCCGGCCGGGCCCTGATCGCGCTGCTGTTCATTCCCGCAGGCTGGGGCAAGATCGGCGGCTTCGCCGGCCTCGCCGGTTACATCGCGAGCAAGGGCGTGCCGCTGCCCGAGGCGGCGGCTGCAATCGCGATCGTGGCCGAACTCGGGCTCGGACTGATGCTGCTCCTGGGCTGGAAGGCGCGGCTCGCCGCCGCCGGGCTGGCGGTGTTCGTGGCCGTGATCACGCCGATCTTCCACAACTTCTGGGCCATGCCGGCCGCCCAGCAGATGATGCAGCAGCAGGCCTTCTACAAGAACCTCGCGATCGTCGGCGGGCTGCTGGTCGTGGTGGCCTTCGGCGCCGGCGGCTGGAGCCTCGACGGCCGGCGCGGCGACGCGTACGCGGCCCGTGCGAGGAAGCCGGCATGACCGACGTCGTCGTCGTCTTCCACTCCGGTTACGGCCACACGCAGCGGATGGCGCAAGCGGTCGCCGAAGGCGCGCAGGCCCAGCTGGTCGCGATCGACGCCGACGGCAACCTGGCGCCGGACGGCTGGGAGCGCCTCAAGGCCGCCGACGCGATCATCTTCGGCTCGCCGACCTACATGGGCAGCGTCAGCTGGCAGTTCAAGAAGTTCGCCGACGCCTCGTCCAAGCAGTGGTTCCGGCAGGAATGGAAGGACAAGATTGCCGCCGGCTTCACCAACAGCTCGGGCATGAGCGGCGACAAGCTGGCCACGCTCACGGCCATGTTCACGCTGGCGATGCAGCATTCGATGATCTGGGTGAGCCAGGGCCTGATGCCTTCGAACACCAGGGCCGCGCGGCGCGACGACGTGAACTACCTCGTCTCCTACAGCGGCGCGATGGCCCAGTCGCCGTCCGACGGCGGTGTGAACGACATGTCGGCCGGCGACCTGGAGACCGCGCGGCTGTTCGGCCAGCGCGTGGCGGAAATCGCGTCGCGGTTCAAGCGCTGACGCCAACGAGAAACGTCATGCCGATCAGCCAGCGACTGGCCGGGCACGAGAAGGACCTCGGCGGGGGCTTCCTGGTGCGCCGGCTGCTGCCAGCGGCGCGCCGGCGCAGCGTCGGCCCATTCATCTTCTTCGACCACTTCGGACCGGCGGTGGAAGTGCCAGGCGTCGACCACGACGTGCGGCCGCACCCGCACATCGGCCTGGCCACGGTGACCTACCTGTTCGAGGGAGCGATGATGCACCGCGACAGCCTGGGCACCGAACAGCTGATCGAGCCGGGAGCCATCAACTGGATGACGGCCGGGCGCGGCATCGTCCACTCCGAGCGCCGGCCACCCCACCTGATGGGGCAGCGTTACGTCAACCACGGCCTGCAGCTCTGGACCGCACTGCCGCGCGAACACGAGGACGACGAGCCGGCCTTCTCGCACACTCCGGCGTCCGCCATCCCGCAGGTCGCCGCCGGCGACGCGCGGCTGCGGGTGCTGGTCGGCGAGGCATTCGGCGCCCGTTCTCCGGTACCCGCGACCTCGGCGACGGTCTACCTGGACGTCACGTTGCCGGCCGGCGCCCGGTGGTCGTTGCCGGTGCTGGCCGAGGAACTCGCCGTCTACCTGGTCGAGGGTGATCTGCAGGTGGACGACGAGGTGCTGGTCGCGGGCACGATGGCCGTGCTGCAGCCGCAGCCGGCGGAGCTCCAGGCCGCGTCGGGCGCGCGCCTGGTCGTGATCGGCGGCGCGCCGCTCGACGGTCCGCGCCACCTGTGGTGGAACTTCGTCTCGTCGCGCCCTGAGCGCATAGCGCAGGCGAGCGGCGACTGGGCGGCGCAGCGGATGGGACGCGTGCCCGGCGAAGCGGAGTTCATCCCGCTGCCGGCGACGCGTTACAAGCCGCCGGAGCCGCTGTCCTGATCCCCATGTGCCGGCGCGAGCGTCGCGTCGAGCAGCTCCCGCTCGTCGAACACGAAGCAGTGGCCCCGGAAATGCGCGGCGCCGGCGGTCTCGAAATATTTCAGGATGCCGCCATCGAGCTGCCAGACATGATCGAGCCCGGTTTCGCGCATCAGGAGGGCCGCCTTCTCGCAGCGGATGCCGCCGGTGCAGAAGCTCACGACGGCCTTGCCCGCCAGTTCGCCCGCGTGCGCCTGCAGTGCCGCCGGGAACTCGCTGAACTTGTGCAGCCGCCAGTCCAGCGCGCCTTCGAACGTGCCGTGGTCGACTTCGAATGCGTTGCGCGTATCAACCATGGCGACTGGCCGGCCTTCGTCGTCGTATCCCTGGTCGAGCCACCGCTTGAGCGTGGCCGCGTCCAGCGCCGGCGCCCGGCCCGCGGCCGGCTGGATGGCCGGGTGATTCATCCGGATGATCTCGCGCTTGACCTTCACCAGCAGCTTGCGGAACGGTTGCCGCCGTGACCGGCTCTCCTTGGCCTCGAGGCCGGCGAACCGCGCGTCGGCGCGCAGGTCTTCCAGGAAGGCGGCCACGGCCCCGGGCGCACCGGCGAGGAACAGGTTGATGCCCTCGCCGGCGATCAGGATGGTGCCGAGCAGGCCGAGTGCCGCCGCGCGCTGCGCGAGCCGGCCGCGCAGCGCCGCCGGATCGGCTATGCCGACGAAACGGTACGCGGAAATATTCAGGACGGAATTCACGAGCGGCGAATTCTAGTGAAGTCAAGAGGGCCGCGTTTTCTACAATGCGGCGATGTTCGTCCACCTGCGCCTGCACACCGAGTTTTCCGTCGTCGACGGCACCAACCGCATCGACGAGACGGTCAAGGCGGCCGCGGCCGACCACCAGCCCGCGCTGGCGATCACCGACCTGAACAACCTGTTCGGCGCCATCAAGTTCTACAAGGAGGCGCGCTCCGCCGGCGTCAAGCCGATCCTGGGCGCCGAAGTGATGCTGCAGGGCCTGGGCCAGGACCCGACGGCGGTGTCGCGGATCGTGCTGCTGGTGCAGGAACGGCAGGGCTATCTCAACCTGTGCGAACTGCTGGCCCGCGCGTGGACGGCCAACGTGGTCAAGGCGCAAGGCGTGTGCCGGCTGGAGTGGCTGGGCGAGCTGGGGCAGGGGCTGATCGCGCTGTCCGGCGCGCAGGCGGGACCGCTGGGGCAGCCCCTGGCGCAGGGTGACGCGCAGCGCGCGGCCGAAGTGGCGCTGGCCCTGGCGTCCGTCTTTCCGCACCGCTTTTACGTGGAATTGCAGCGTGCCGGCCGCGCCGACGACGAATCGCACGTCGCCGGTGCGGTGCAGCTGGCGGCCCGCCTCAACCTTCCCGTGGTGGCGACGCACCCGGTGCAGTTCACGCGCGAGGACGATTACGAGGCGCACGAGGCGCGGGTGTGCATCGCCGAGGGCGAGATCCTGGGCAACCAGCGCCGCGTGCGCCGCTTCACGCGCGAACAGTACTTCAAGTCGGCGGCGCAGATGGAGGAACTGTTCTCGGACGTGCCGTCCGCCATCGCCAACACGGCGGAGATCGCCAAGCGCTGCAACCTCGTGCTGGAGCTGGGCAAGCCGCGGCTGCCGGACTTTCCCACGCCCAACGGCATGCCGATCGAGGAGTACTTCCGCTTCGCGTCGCACGAAGGCCTCAAGGAGCGGATGCTGCACCTGTATCCGGACGCGGCCAGGCGCGAGGCCGAGATGCCGCGGTACCTGGAGCGGCTGGAGTTCGAGCTCGGGACCATCCTGAAGATGGGGTTCCCGGGCTACTTCCTGATCGTCGGCGACTTCATCAACTGGGCAAAGAAGAATGGCTGCCCGGTGGGCCCGGGGCGGGGTTCGGGCGCCGGCTCGCTGGTGGCCTACGCGCTGAAGATCACCGACCTGGACCCGCTGCAGTACAAGCTGCTGTTCGAGCGCTTCCTGAACCCGGAGCGGGTGTCGATGCCCGACTTCGACATCGACTTCTGCCAGGCCAACCGCGACCGCGTGATCGAGTACGTCAAGGAGAAGTACGGCCGCGAGGCGGTGAGCCAGATCGCCACCTTCGGAACGATGGCGGCCCGCGCCGCGATCCGCGACGTAGGGCGGGTGCTCGACATGAGCTACACCTTCTGCGACGGCATCAGCAAGCTGATCCCGAACAAGCCGGGCCAGCACATCACGATCGACGGCGCGATCAAGGCCGAGCCGGTGCTGGCCGAGCGCCTGGAAAAGGAAGACGAGGTCAAGACCCTGCTGGGGCTCGCGCAGAAGCTCGAGGGCCTGACGCGCAACGTCGGCATGCACGCCGGCGGCGTGCTGATCGCCCCCGGCAAGCTGACCGACTTCACGCCGCTGTACCAGCAGCCGGGCAGCGATTCGGCCGTGAGCCAGTACGACAAGGACGACGTCGAGGCGGCGGGCCTGGTCAAGTTCGACTTCCTGGGCCTGGCGACGCTGACGATCCTGGAGATCGCCAAGGAATTCATCGTCGCGCGCCACCCCGGCCAGCAGGACTTCGCCTTCGAGCGGATTCCGCTGGACGACGCTGCGACGTACAAGTTGTTCGCCGACGGCAAGACCGAGGCGGTGTTCCAGTTCGAAAGCCGCGGCATGCAAGGCATGTTGCGCGACGCGCGGCCCACGCGGCTGGAAGACCTGATCGCGCTGAACGCCCTGTACCGGCCGGGGCCGATGGACCTGATCCCGTCATTCGTCGCGCGCAAGCACGGCCGCGAAACCGTGGAGTACCCGCACCCGCTGGTCGCCGAGATGCTGTCCGAGACCTACGGCATCATGGTCTACCAGGAGCAGGTGATGCAGACGGCGCAGATCCTGGGCGGCTACTCGCTCGGCGGCGCCGACCTGCTGCGCCGCGCCATGGGCAAGAAGAAGGCCGAGGAGATGGCGCAGCACCGCCAGATCTTCCGCGAGGGCGCGGCGAAGAACGGCATCGGCGAAGCCAAGGCCGACGAGATCTTCGACCTGATGGAGAAGTTCGCCGGCTACGGTTTCAACAAGTCGCACGCCGCCGCGTACTCGCTGCTCGCGTACCACACCGGCTGGCTGAAGGTCCACTACACGGCGGAGTTCTTCTGCGCCAACATGACCGTGGAGATGGACGACACCGACAAGCTGAAGGTGCTGTTCGAGGATGCGGTCGGCAACTTCGGGCTTTCGTTCGAGCCGCCGGACGTCAACCGCGGCAATTACCGCTTCGAGCCCGTTTCAAACACCTCGATCCGCTACGGGCTGGGCGCCATCAAGGGCACCGGCCAGCAGGCGATCGAGGCGATCGTGGCGGCACGCAATGAAGGCGGGCCGTTCAGGAGCCTGTACGACTTCTGCCTGCGGGTCGACCGCACCCGCATCAACAAGCGCACCGTCGACGCGCTGATCAAGGCCGGCGCGTTCGACGCGATCCAGCTCAATCGCGCCTCGCTGGTGGCGTCGGTGGACCGCGCGTTCGAGTTCGCGGCGGCGGTGCAGGCCAACGTCAACCAGGGCGGCCTGTTCGACATGGGCGACTCGCACGCGGCCAGCACGCAGGAGCCGCCGCTGGTGGAAGCCAGCCCCTGGGGCGTCAAGGAGCGGCTGACGCACGAGAAGACCGCGGTCGGCTTCTACCTGTCCGGGCACCTGTTCGACGAGGTGGCGCTGGAGGTGCGGCGGTTCGTCAAGCGCAAGATCGCGGACCTGATCGACACCCGCGAGCAGCAGCTGCTGGCCGGCATCGTGAGCGACTTCCGCGTCATCAACGGGCAGCGCGGCAAGCTGGCGATCTTCAAGCTGGACGACAAGTCCGAGACCATCGAGGCGACGGCCGACGAGGCGGTGATCAACGCCAACCGCAACCTGCTCAAGGACGACGAGCTGATCATCGTGATGGCGAAGGCGCAGCCGGATCGTTTCTCGGGCGGCTTGCGGCTGAACGTGCAGCAGGTCTGGGACCTCGCCACCGCCCGCTGCCGCTTCGGCAAGTTCCTGCGGGTCGCCGTCAATGGCGTGGCGCCGGACATCGGGCGGCTGCTGCGCGACTTCCCGGCCCGGCGCGAGATGTCGGAGCAGGGCGAACTGGTGCGCGGCCTGGGGATCCGGCTGGCGGTCAGGCGGGACGAGGCGGTGGCGGAACTGCAGCTGAGCGACGAGGCCCGTTTCTTCCCGAGCGACGCGGCGCTGGCGAGCTGGATGGCGCAGGCCGACGGCGGGCAGGCGCAGATCGTTTACGAATAGAAAGCGGGAGCGGAGACAAGGACGCAGAAGCCGCAGAAGAACCCTTGAATTTCCTTTTGCGGTTTTTGCGTGATCTCTGCGGCTTCTGCGTTTGGCTTTCCGCGTTCAGCCCTTCGGCCGGAACTCGATGATCAGCGGCGAATGCACGCGGCCGTCGATGTCGCGCGGCAGCACCTCGGTCTTGTCCAGCGCCCGCAGCACCGCGGCGTCCCATGAGCTCACGCCGCTCGACTTCACCACCCGTTTGCTGGTGATGGTCCCGTCCGGCGCCATGCGGACCTCGATCTCTGCCGTCGGATTGCCCGCGATGTCGTCGGTGAACACGATGTTCGGCTTCACGCGGGCGCGGATGCGGCCGGCATAGCTGTCGGACGGTCCGGCGGAACGGGCGGCGGTGCCCTTCGCGTTCTCCCCGCCGGTGCCGCTGGCCAGGTTGCGCATGCGCTCGATCTGCTGCTGGCGGATCGTTTCGCGCAGCTTCGCCTCCTGCTGCTCCTTCGCCTTGGCCTTCGCGAGTTCCTCCTGCTTCTTCTTCTCGGCGGCCGCCTTGCGTTCGGCGAGCTCGCGCTTTTCCTGTTCTTCCTTCTTCTTGCGCGCTTCCGCAAGCTTCTTCTCGCGCTCCAGTTCTTCTTCGCGCTTGCGTGCCTCGAGCTTCCTGCGCTCCTCCAGCTCGGCGCGGCGGCGCTCCGCCTCCTCCTGGCGGCGTTTCTCGCGCTCCAGCGCGATGTCGGGCTCCTTGGCGGGTGCGGGCGGCGGCGGTGCTTCCACCTTCGGCTCCGGCGGTGCGGGTGGCGGCAGGGGCGGCGCCTGCACGACGGGCGGCGTGGGTTCCGGCTGGGCGGCGCGCGGCGCCGCCTCCTGCGGCACGCTGGCCCACAGCTCGGCCTCTACCGACATGTCCTGCGATTCGCGGTTCCAGGTGATGCCCCAGGTGAGCGCGAGCATCAGCAGCACATGCGCCAGGACGGCGAGCGCCAGCGCCCGAGCGCGGCCCGGCGGCGGCGGCGGCGCGAATTCGATGCGGTCGGTCGCGGCTGGCATCGAGCGGCGGTCCCTACTTCGCGACCTGCACCGACAGGCCGACACGCTGGACGCCGGCGCGCTGCAGGCGGTCCATGACCTTCACGACCGTGTCGTACTTCACGTTGCGGTCGGCACTGATCACGACGGCGCTGGCGCCGGGCTGCTGGCCGGCCTGCGCCTGGGTGACCGCCGCGGCGATCGCCTCGAGCGTGAGGCGCTGGGTCTTGTTCTGCAGCTTCAGGTCGAGCGACTCGTCCTTGGTGATCATCACCTGGATCACCTGGTCCGGCGGCTTGGCGCCGCGGCCGACGGTCGGCAGGTCGATCATGCTCGGCGCGATCAGCGGCGCGGTCACCATGAAGATGATCAGCAGCACCAGCATCACGTCGATGAACGGCACCATGTTGATCTCGTTGATGGTGCGGCGGCCGCGGCCGCGCGAGACGGTGGCCGGCATGTCAGTGCCCCGACGCCGACTGCGCGCCCAGGTTGCGCTGCAGGATGTTGGAGAATTCCTCGATGAAGGTCTCGAGCTTGATCGCCACGCGGTCGATGTCGCGGGCGAAGTTGTTGTAGGCGACCACCGCCGGAATCGCCGCGAACAGGCCGATCGCGGTGGCGACCAGCGCCTCGGCGATGCCAGGCGCGACGGTGGCCAGCGTGACCGACTGCAGGCTGGCCAGTCCCGTGAACGCGTGCATGATGCCCCACACGGTGCCGAACAGGCCGACGTACGGCGAGACGGAGCCGACCGAGGCGAGGAACGAGAGGTTGCTTTCCACGGCGTCGAGCTCGCGCTGGAAGCTCGCGCGCATGGCACGGCGCGCCCCGTCCAGGAGCGTGCCGGGATCGGCGATGTGGCGCTCGCGCAGCTTGTGGTACTCGCGCATGCCGCTGGCGAAGATCCGCTCCATCGGACCGGCCATCTTCGCGTTCTGCGCGGCGGCCGCCAGCAGGTCGTTGAGGCTGGTGCCGGACCAGAAGTCCCGTTCGAAGTCGTCGTTGAGCGTGTTCACGCGCTTGAGCGCGAAGAGCTTGCGGAAGATGGCGGCCCAGCTGGCGATGGAGACCGCCACCAGCAGCAGCATCACCAGCTTCACCACCCAGCTGGCATTGAGCACCAGTTGCAGTATGGAGAGGTCTTGGGTCATGGTTTGAGTGCTTCCAGGAGGTTGGCCGGGATTCTCGCAGGCCGCAGCGTCGCGGCATCGACCCACCCGATGCGGATCGTTCCTTCGGCGAGCAGTTCGCGGTCCGCGGCGCGCAAGGCCTGCTGCGCCAGCAGGATCGAGGCGCGCCCCGCGGTTTCGATGCGCGCTGTAACGAGAAGTTCGTCATCGAGCCGCGCAGGTCTATGGTAGCTGACGTTGGTTTCGCTCACGATGAAGATGCCGCCGGTGCGCTCGCGCAGGTCCTGCTGCCCGATGCCCAGCGAGCGCAGCCACTCGGTGCGGGCCCGTTCGAAGAACTTCAGGTAATTGGCGTAGAACACGATGCCGCCGGCATCGGTGTCTTCCCAGTACACGCGGATCGGGAACTCAAAGGACATCGGACCTCCTGCGGGCATCCACGCCCGCTGCGGCGCCGGCCGGGGCCGGCGACGGCGCCGGCTTCAGGCGAGCACCGCGCGCAGGCGTGCCAGCGCTTCCTGCAGGTGCGCCATCGAGTTGGCGGTGGAAAACCGGACGAACCGGTGCGTGTCGGCGCTGCCGAAGTCGCGGCCTGGCGTCACGGCCACGTGCGCGCGCCGCATCAGCTCGAACGCGAAATCCCAGCTGCCCTCGACCCCGAGGCGCCGGGCGGCCTGCGAGCAGTCGGCCCACGCGTAGAACGCGCCGTCGGGCGTCACCGGCACCGCCAGGCCCAGGGCCTGCAGTTGCGGGATGAACGCGTCGCGCCGCGCCCTGAACTCCGAGCGGCGGCGCTCGTATTCGGCCAGGCTCTCCGGTTCGAAGCACGCGAGTGCCGCGTACTGCGCAACGGCGCTCGGGCAGATGAAGAGGTTCTGGGCCAGCCGCTCGATGACCGGCACCAGCGCTTCGGGCACCACCATCCAGCCCAGGCGCCAGCCGGTCATGTTGAAGTACTTGGAGAAGCTGTTGATGCTGATCACCTGGTCGTCCAGCGCCAGGCCGGTGCGGCCGAACGTCGGGTCGTACGACAGGCCCAGGTAGATCTCGTCGATCAGCGTGATGCCGCCGCGCGCGGCGACGATCTCGTGGATGCGGCGCAGCTCGTCGGGATGGATCGAGGTGCCGGTGGGGTTGGATGGCGACGCCAGCAGCACGCCGCGCGTGCGGTCGCCCCAGTTGGCGGCGACCTTCTCCGCGCTGAGCTGGAAGCGCTCGGCGGCCGTCGTCGGCACCATCACTGCGCGGCCATCGGCGGCGCTGACGAAATGGCGGTTGCAGGGATAGCTGGGATCCGGCATCAGGATTTCGTCGCCGGCGTCGACCAGCGCCAGGCAGGCGAGTTGCAGGGCGGCCGACGCGCCGGCCGTCACGACGATGCGGCGCGCCGGGACGTCGACCCCGAAGCGCTGCGCATACCAGCCGCTGATGCGCTCGCGCAGCGCTTCCAGGCCCGTGGCCTGGGTGTACTGCGTGACGCCCTTGCGGATCGCGCGCTCGGCCGCCTCCTGCACGAGCGGCGGGGCGGTGAAGTCCGGCTCCCCGATGTTCAGGAAGATCATCGGCTGGTCGCTGCGCGCCACCTCGCGCGCCAGCTGCGCCGCCGCCTTGGCGACCTCCATCACGTAGAACGGCTCGATGCGCTCGGCGCGGGCGGAGACTCGCATCAGCGGGCCTTCCCGGCGGCCTTGTCGGCCTCCACCTCGGCCGGCCGCAGCCGCGTCGCCAGCCCGTTCAGCACCGCGTTCACGTACTTGTGTCCGTCGGTGCCGCCAAATTCCTTGGCCAGCTCGATGCACTCGTTGAGCACGACGCGCCATGGCACGTCCGGGCACTGCCGGAATTCGTACGCACCGATCCACATGATGGCGTGTTCGATCGGCGAGATTTCCTCCAGCTTGCGATCCAGCAGCGGCAGGACCAGGGCGTCGAGCTCCGCGGCCTGCTCGATGCAGCCGTGCAGCAGCGCGTCGTAATGCACCGAGTCGGCCTTGTGGAAGCCCGCCAGGTCGCGGGTGAAGGCGTCGATCGCCGCCGCATCGTTGCGTCCGACCAGGTGCTGGTAGAGCGCCTGCACGGCGAACTCCCGGGCGCGGCTGCGCGCCGACTTGGCGGCGGCCTTGCGCGTGCCGGTGGCCTTGAGACCGGTGCGGCTGCCGCGCGCCGGGCGGTCGGATGCGTCCTTGTTGTCTTCGGTCATCCCAGGTCGTCCAGCAGGTTGCACATCTCCACCGCGACGCGGGCGGCGTCGCGCCCCTTCTCGGTCTGGCGGGCGACGGCCTGCTCCATGTTTTCGGTGGTGAGGATCGCGTTCGCGACCGGCAGCTGGTAGTCGAGCGCGATCCGGCTCACGCCGGCGGCCGATTCGTTGGCCACCAGCTCGAAATGGTAGGTCTCGCCGCGGATCACGCAGCCCAGCGCGATCAGCGCGTCGTAACCGCCTCTTTCCGCCATCGCCTGCAGCGCGACCGGCACCTCGAGCGCGCCGGGGACGCGCACATGGTCGATGCGGTCCGGCTCGACGCCGAGCGCCGCCAGTTCGGCCAGGCAGGCCTGCGCCAGCGCGCCGGTCACGGATTCGTTGAAGCGGGCCTGGACGATGCCGATGTACAAGCCTTTGCCGTCGAGTGTCTCGGACCGGCCTTTCTCTGCGCCAAACATGTATTCCTTCAGTTGACTGGGGTGGGGGCGACGTAGCCGGCGATTTCCAGCCCGTAGCCCGCCATGCTCGGCAGCCGCCGCGGCGTGCCGAGCAGCAGCATCCGGTGGACGCCGCATTCGCGCAGGATCTGCGCGCCGACGCCGTAGGTGCGCAGGTCCATGCGGCCGCGCTCCGGCGCGTGCGAGGCCTTCGCGCGGCCCTCGAACTGTGCCAGCAGCTGCTCGGCGTCCTCGCCGCAGTTCAGGAGCACGGCGACGCCGCGGCCCTGGGCCGCGATGTGCCGCAGGCTCGCGTCCAGGTTCCACGAATGCATGGAGCGGTTGACCTCGAGCGCGTCGAGCACGGACAGCGGCTCGTGCACGCGCACCGCGACGGCGTCGTCGGGCGACCACTCGCCCATCACCAGCGCCAGGTGCAGTCCGCGGCTCGGCTTGTCGCGCCAGGCGTGGGCGATGAACTCACCGTGCGCCGTGCGCAAGGGCCGGGTCGCGACCTTCTCGATCAGCGACTCGTTGCTGCTGCGGTAGTGGATCAGGGCGGCGATGGTGCCGATCTTCAGGCCGTGCTCGGCGGCGAACAGCTGCAGGTCGGGCAGCCGGGCCATCGTGCCGTCGTCCTTCATGATCTCGCAGATCACCGCGGCGGGCGCCAGGCCCGCCATGCCGGCGAGGTCGCAGCCGGCTTCGGTGTGTCCCGCGCGCATGAGGACGCCGCCGTCGACCGCCTGCAGCGGAAAGATGTGGCCCGGCTGGACCAGGTCATCGGGCCGGGCGTTCTTCGCGACCGCCGCCTGCACGGTGCGCGCCCGGTCCGCCGCCGAAATGCCCGTCGTCACGCCCTCGGCCGCTTCGATCGAGACGGTGAAGGCGGTGGAGTGCTTGGCGCCGTTGCGCGCGACCATGGGCGGCAGCCGCAGCCGTTCGCAGTGGTCCCGCGTCAGGGTCAGGCAGATCAGGCCGCGGCCGAAGCGGGCCATGAAGTTGATGGCTTCCGGAGTGACATGCTCGGCGGCGAGCACCAGGTCGCCTTCGTTCTCGCGGTCTTCCTCGTCCACGAGAATCACCATGCGGCCGGCCCGGATGTCCGCGACGATTTCGTCCACGGGCGAAATCGCCACGCCGGCGACGGGTTCGGGAGCGTTCATGCGCTGCCTTTCGGGGTGGGGGAGGGCGCCGTGAGCATCCGCTCGACATAGCGGGCGATCAGGTCGATCTCGAGGTTGACGCGGCTGCCCGTGCGCAGCTCGCCGAGCGCGGTGTTCTGCACGGTGTGCGGGATGAGGTTGATGCTCACCTCGGTGCCTTCGGGTGAATCGGCGATGGTGTTCACTGTCAGGCTGACGCCGTTGACGGTGATCGACCCCTTGTAGGCGAGGTACTTGCCCAGCGCCGAGGGCGCGAGCACGCGCAACTCCCAGCTTTCGCCCACGGGTGCGAAATGCGTCACGCGCCCTACGCCGTCGACGTGGCCGGAGACGATGTGCCCGCCCAGGCGCTCCTGGGCCCGCAGGGCCTTCTCCAGGTTGATGCGGCCCAGCTCGCCGAGGCTGGCGGTCTTGTCCAGCGACTCCGCGGAGATCTCGACCGTAAAGCGCTGCCGGGCCGGGTCGATGCCGGTCACGGTCATGCAGGCGCCGTTGAGCGCGATGCTGTCTCCCGTGCCGACGTCGTCCAGGTAGCCCTCGGGCGCCTCCACCGTCAGGCGCTTGCCATAGCGCGAGGCCGCGGCCGACCCTGGGCTGGCCAGGTCCTGCGCCGCGGCGATGCGGCCGACGCCCGTGATGATTCCGGTGAACATCCCGGCATTTTCGCAGGGATTGGAAAGGCGCCCCTCAGGAAGGCTGGACGGGCCCGAAGCGGTCCCGGCCCGCGACCCGCGCGACGATGCGCAGGTCCGGCCCGACTCGCCCGATCGACATGAAGTGCAGGGGCAAGGCCTCGGCCAGGCTCGCCAGCGGCCCGAAATGAGCCATCTCGCGGCCGATCCCGATCAGTTTGGGCGCGAGGTACACCAGCAGTTCGTCGACCAGGCCTTCGCGTACCAGCGAGCCATTGAGCTTGTGCCCGGCCTCCACGTGCAGTTCATTGACGCCGCGGGCAGCGAGGTCGCGCAGGAGCGCCGGCAGATCCACCTTCCCGCCGGGACCCGGAAGGAGAACGACCTCGGCGCCGCCGGCCGCCAGGGCCGCCTCGCGCTGCGCGTCCTGCACCGCGCCGTAGATGATCAGGCGCCGCCCCGGTTGGAAGAGGTTGGCGTCCGGGGGGGTTTCCAGCCGGCTGTCCACGACCACCACGTCCGGCTGGCGCGGCGTCGGGACCGCGCGGACGTCCAGGCGCGGGTTGTCGTCGCGCACCGTCCCGATGCCGGTGAGCACGGCCCCGGCGCGCGCCCGCCACGCATGGCCGTCGGCCCTCGCCTCGGTCGAGGTGATCCACTGGCTGGCCCCGTTCTCCAGCGCCGTGCGGCCATCCAGCGAGGCGGCGATCTTCATGCGGACCCAGGGGGTCGCGCGCACCATGCGGCTGAAAAAGCCGATGTTGAGTTCGCGCGACTCGTCGGCGCCGGGCCCGACGATCACCTCCACGCCGCCGGCCCGCAGGCGGGCGAACCCTTCACCGGCCACCAGCGGATTCGGGTCGGGCAGGGCCGCCACCACCCGGCCGATGCCGGCCGCGAGCAGGGCGTCGCAGCAGGGGCCGGTGCGGCCATGGTGGGAGCAGGGCTCGAGCGATACGTAGGCGGTGGCGCCGGTGACGGCGTGCCCGAGGGCGGCAGCGTCGCGCAAGGCCATGATCTCGGCGTGGGCTTGCCCGGCGCGCTGCGTGGAGCCCTGGCCAAGGACGCGCTGTCCGTCGGCCGATACCAGCACGCAGCCGACGCGGGGATTCGGCTCGGACCGGCCGATGGCGTCGCGGGCCAGCGCCAGCGCCTGCTGCATGAGAGCGTCGTGCGGATCCATCGGGCGCCTATTCTGCGGCATTCGCCGGCAGACTCGACCATTCGGCGCCGGAGGCCGACCGGTCGTCGGCTGCAACGGGGCGCCGAGCGGGACCTCGGCTAAGTTCCAGTCGCTTACATGGGGGAGAAGGCAATGGCAAGGCGTCCGCAGCACGGCTTCACGCTGATCGAGTTGATGATCACACTGGCGATCGTCGCGATCCTGGCGGCCGTCGGCTACCCGTCGTACACCAGCCATGTCAAGAAGGGCAGCCGGCGCGCGGCCCAGGCCCAGATGCTGGATATCGCCAACCGCCAGCAGCAGTTCCTGCTGGCCAACAAGGCCTACGCGACGAAGGCCCAGCTCACTGCCAGCGGGTACAACCTGCCGAGCGACCTGAGCGGCAAGTACGACTACCGCATTGATTTGGGCACCGGGACGGTGCCGGCGTTCACGATCACGTTCACAGCGAGCGGCAACCAGCTCAGCGACGGCGACCTTACGTTCAACAGCGAGGGCGTCAAGGCCCCGGCCGACAAATGGTAGGAGCCATGGGTCGGCAAAGGCACTCGCAGCGCGGCACGTCCATGGTGGAGGTGCTGGTGACCCTCGTGGTTATCGCCTTCGGGCTGCTCGGCATGGCGGGGCTGCAGATGCGGCTGCAGGTATCGGAGGTGGAGTCCTACCAGCGTACCCAGGCGCTGCTGCTGCTGGGCGACATGGCCAGCCGCATCGCCACCAACCGCACTGCGGCGACCGCCGGTGCATACGCCGTCGCGGCCGCATCGCCGCTGGGCGGGGGCGCGGCCTGTCCAGGCGGCACGACCACCCAGGCGCAACGTGACTTGAAGGAGTGGTGCGAAGCGCTCAATGGTGCCGGCGAGATGCTGGGCAGCACCAACGCGGGCGCCATGATCGGCGGCCGCGGCTGCGTCGAGAGCGTCGGCGGCGACATCATGGTCACCGTCGCATGGCAAGGCATGACGCCGATCAGCGCGCCGCCGGTGTCCATCGGCTGCGGCTCGGGCGCGTACGACGGTGCCGCGGGCTCGTCCTGCACGAACGACCGGTGCCGCCGCACGGTCACGACCCTGGTGCGGATCGCGACCTTGCTATGAACACGCGCCGCCTCCCCGCTCGAGCGGGCGCCGTCCGCGCACCGCGCCAATCAGGCTTCACGCTGGTGGAGCTGATGATCTCCATGGTCCTCGGCCTCTTCATCGTGCTGGCGTTGCTGACCTTGCTGATCAACGTCAACCGCAGCAACAGCGAGATGACGAAGGCGAACCGGGTGATCGAAAACGGTCGCTTCTCGATCCAGCTGCTGGAGCACGACGTCTCCCATGCCGGCTTCTGGGCCGGCTACCTGCCGCAGTTCGACGACGTCACGGTCTCGGGCATGCCGACCGACGTGCCGCGCGCCGACCCCGGCCCGCCGGCCGTCGCCGCCGTGCCCGACCCGTGCGCCGACTGGGGCGCGCTCGCCGGCAATCCGGCGGCGCTCGCCGTCTACAAGTCGAACCTGCTGGGCATCGCGGTGCAGGCCTACGAAGTGCCGGCCGTGGTGCCGTCGCCCACGATACCGGTGTGCGGCAGCCGCGTGTCCAGCCCGCAACCGAGCAGCGATGTGCTGCTGGTGCGGCATGTGGAAACCTGCGCGGTCGGCGAGGCCGGATGCGCCGCCTTCGCCAACAACGAGCTGTATTTTCAGCCCGCGCAGTGCGGCACCGTGATGCCCGTCCCAGCCTACGCCCTGGAGCAATACAGCGCCGGCACCGTCGACACGCTCCTGCCGAATCGCGTGCGCGGCGCCAACTGCGCGGCCGGAGCGTTCGCGCCGCGCTACAAGTTCGTCTCGAGTCTGTATTACGTGCGCCGCTACGCGGTGACGGACGGCGACAACATTCCCACGTTGATGCGCTCGGACTTCAGCTGCGCCAGCGGCACCTGCGAGTTCGGCGCGGCGCAGGCCATGATCGAGGGGATCGAGTCGTTCCGGGTCGAACTGGGCATCGACAACGTCAGCGATTCCGGCGTGACGATCGGCACGACGACATTCAACACCAGCGAGATCGGAGTCACGGTGGTGACGACGGGCCCGAGCGACGCGGAGTTAGGCGCTAGCACGGCCGTCATCGCGAGCGGCCAAGCCGCGACGGTCACCTGGGCCAATCCCACCACCCTGACCTCGCCCACCAACCGCGGCGACGGCATTCCCGACACCTACCGTCGCTGCACGGCGGCCTCGCCCTGTTCGGCGCTCGAGCTGATGAACGCGGTCGCCGTGAAGCTGTACGTGCTCGCAAGGAGCGAGTCGACGTCGGCCGGGTACACCGATGGCAAGAGCTACTGCATGACCAGCACCTGCGCCAGCGCGGGCGACCGAATCGGTCCGTTCAACGACGGCTACAAGCGCCATCTTTTCACCCAGGCCATCCGGCTGGTGAACATCTCCAACCGCAGGGAAACGCCGTGATGAAGCCGCTGCGCGCGCACCGCCGCCCCGCGTCCGCCGCCGTCCAGCGCGGTGCGACGCTGATCATCGGCCTCATCCTGCTCGTCCTGATCACGCTGATCGTGGTCAGCGCGTTCACCCTGAGCTCTTCCAACCTCAAGTCGGTGGGCAACATGCAGGTGCGCGAGGAGGCGCTGGCCGCCGCCAACCAGGCGGTGGAGCAGGTGATCAGCTCGAACTTCACTGCCAGCCTCGCGGCGCAGACCGTCACGGTCGACATCAACAAGGACGATACGCCGGACTACACCGTCGCCGTGGCAACGCCAACCTGCACCAGGGCGACGCGTGCCGCCTTCGCGGATCCGAGCGATGTGGAGCTCGGACCCGACATGTCCGCCGGCAGTACCTGGAACACCGACTGGGACCTGTCGGCCACCGTGACGGACGGAGCCACCGGCGCCAGCGTGCGCGTGAGGCAGGGGGTGCGGGTACTGCTTTCGCAGTCGCAGAAGGCGGCAGCCTGTCCCTGATCAAGGAGTGTCTGTCATGCTCAGAAGAATCATCAAGTTGCTGACGGTGGTGATCGCGCTGGCGGTGCAGTTGCCAGCACACTCGGAGGACATCGACCTGTTCTCGGAGCCCGATCCGACGCCCACGACGCTGCCCAATGTCCTGATCATCCTGGACAACTCGGCGAACTGGAACACGGCGTTCACGGCCGAGAAGGCGGCGCTGGTCTCGATCTTCAACAGCCTGCCGCCGAACAAGTTCCGGGTCGGGCTGATGATGTTCACGGAGACCGGCTCGGATAATCCGGACCCCGGCGGTGCCTACGTGCGGGCGGGGCTGCGCACGATGGACGCGACCACGCGCGGCGTGTACGCAAACATGATCGACGCGTTCGACAGGAATGCCGACAAGGGCAACGGGCGCGCGCTGGGTCTGGCGATGGCGGAGGCCTATCGTTACTACTCCGCCGGGGATGTCTACGGCGGTATCAAGAAGAAGCGCGACTACGCGAACAATACCGGCGGCGACGCCGTCACCGACCTGGTGCACGCTCTGCCGGGCAGCGCGCTGGCTTCGAGCAGTGCCACGAGATACAGCAGTCCGATCCTGGACAGCTGCCAGAAGAACTTCATCATCTACATCGGCAACACCACCGCGGGCGGCAACGTGGCCAAGGACAGCAACTCCGAGACCACGCAGTCGGGCACCATGCTGACCGCGGCCGGCGGCAGCACCACGCAGATCCCGATCTCTCCAGTCGGCGACAGCTCGAACTACTCGAACGAGTGGGCGCGCTTCATGAAGTCGACCAGCCCATTGAGCATCTCGACGTACACGATCGACGTGGCCATGAACGGCGGCGACCCCAACAACAGCGCGCTGCTGCGCAGCATGGCGGCCGAAGGCGCGGGCAAGTACTTCTTCATCAATGGCGAGGATGCCACCGTCGGCAGCGAGATCGAGAAGGCGCTCAACAACATATTGTCCGAGATCCAGTCGGTCAACAGCGTGTTCGCGTCGGTGTCCCTGCCGGTCAGCGTGAACACGCAGGGCACCTACCTGAACCAGGTGTACATCGGCATGTTCCGGCCGAACGGCGACGCGTCGCCGCGCTGGACCGGCAACCTGAAGCAATACAAGCTGGGGCAGGTGGGCACGGCGCTGAAGCTGCTGGACGCCTCGAATTCGCCGGCGATCAACAACCTGACCGGCTTCATCACGGAATGCGCGCGCAGCTACTGGACGCCAGACGCCACGGATTCTTACTGGGGCTTCATGAGCTGGCCGACGGGCACGACCTTCTGCCTGCCCACCGGGGCGGCCGCGGACACGTACAAGAATTCCAACTCGCCGGACGGCAACATCGTCGAGAAAGGGGCGCAGGCGTACATGCTGCGCTCGACGACCGCGCGCAACATGAAGACCTGCGGCGCGACGATGACCGGCTGCGACGCGGCCAGCGATCTGGTCGCGTTCGACTCGAGCAGCGTGAGTGCCAGCGCGATCGGGGCTGCCGACGCCACCGAACACGCCGCGCTCCTCAACTACGCGAAGGGGCTGGACACGGGGCTGCCCGGCGACGAGAACGTCAACGGCGCCAGGGAAACCGAAAAAAGGCCATCCGCGCATGGCGATGTGGTGCATTCGCGGCCGGTGGCGGTCAACTTCGGGACCGATGGCGACCCGCAGGTCGTGGTCTTCTACGGCGCCAACGACGGCGCACTGCGGGCGGTCAACGGCAATCGTTCGGGCGCCATCGGCGGCGTGGCGGCCGGCCAGGAAATGTGGTCGTTCATGCCCCCGGAATTCTTCGGCAGCATCAAGCGGCTGCGCGAGAACCTGATCCCGATCCGCTATGCGACCGGCGTCACGTCGCCGGCATCGGCCCAGCCGAAGCCATACGGCATGGACGGCCCGATCACCGCGTTCAAGGGAGCGTCCGCCACGTACGTATACGCATCGATGCGGCGCGGGGGCCGGTCGATCTATGGCTTCGACGTCACCAACAGCCTTACCACACCGACCAGTCCGGCGCTGAAGTGGCGCATCGGATGCGCCGGGAACTCCGACGCCGACTGCAGCACGGGGATGAGCGGGATCGGACAGACCTGGTCGTCGCTGAAGCCATTCACCACTGCCGGCTACAGCTCCGGCAGCGCGCCCTTGCTCATCTTCGGCGGCGGCTACGACACCTGCGAGGATCACGACGCCAGCGGCGCCAACAACAACTGCACCACCAGTTCCAAGGGCCACTTCGTGTACGTCGTCGATGCCGACACTGGCGCGGTGGTGAAAGCGTTCGACCTCGACGCCGCGCTCGGCGCCAGCGCGTCCGGGCGTTCCCGCGGCGTGGTGGCGGACGTGACGCTGGTGCGGGACGAAGCGGGCCAGGTGATCTACGGCTACACCGCCGACCTGGGGGGCAACGTCTACCGTCTGACGTTTGCCGGACCGCGGGACGACTGGACGATCCGCCAGATCGCGGCGCTGGGTTGCAACTCCACGGCGACCTGCACGGCCAACCGCAAGTTCATGTTCGCGCCCAGCGTGGTGGCCCTCCCTGACAGCTACGGGATCCTGCTCGGCTCGGGCGACCGCGAGAAGCCGCTCTCGGAGGCGACGTATCCCGGGGCGACCTCCGTGGCGAACCACTTCTTCATGTTCCACGACAAGCCCGCACTGGCGGCCGGCACGGCGACGGGAACCTGGCCCGGCAACAACACCTGCGGGGCCGCGATCATCTGTCGCGACTCGCTGTGGCCGATCACCGATGCAACGACCCCGACCAGCGCGCAGCTGCTGACGAAGCAGGGCTGGTATCTGGCGATGGCGTCCAAGGAGCAGGTTGTGACGTCGGCGGTGACGATCTTCGGAGTCGTCACCTTCAGTACCCACCAGCCCGCCGTCGTGGCGACCGGGACCTGCAATTCGAACCTGGGGACCACGCGCGTCTACAACATCAACTACACCAACGCGGGGAGCGCCAACGGCACGGCGAATCGCTACGAAGACGTCGCCGGCGACGGCCTGCCGCCGTCGCCGGTCGCCGGGCAGGTGACGCTGGACAACGGCCGAACCGTTCCGTTCTGCATCGGCTGCAGTCCGGACTCGCCGCTGGAGGGCAAGCTGCCGACCTCGATGAGTGGCGTCATCCAGCCCAAGGGGCGGCTCTACTGGTACATCCAGAAGTAGCCGATGCACGTGCGCCGGCCCGCCATCCGCATGACTCACCCCGGCGCACGCCGCGCCGCGGCGGGATTCACGCTCATCGAATTGCTGGTGGGGGTGGCCATCCTGGCGGTCCTCGCCGCGCTCGCCGCGCCGTCGTTCAACGAGGCGATCCTCAGCAACCGGCTCGCCTCGTACGCCAACACGTTCGTTGCCAGCGCCCAGCTCGCGCGCAGCGAGGCGATCAAGCGCAACGCGACCGTCGTGATGTGCCGGTCGGCGGACGGTGTCAGCTGCGCCACGGCGGGGACCTGGCAGCAAGGCTGGATCCTGTGGCGTGACGCGGACAACGATGCGACGGTCGACGCGGACGAGATCATCCAGAAGCAGCAGGCGATCTCGTCCGACTACCACTTCACGGCGGACGCCTACTCGGTCAACTTCCTGGGGACCGGCCTCGTTTCGGGCGGCCCGGTCACCCTCTCCCTGTGCCGGGCCGTCCCCGAGCCGGGGCGGCAGGAGCGGGCGCTCCAGCTCTGGCCAACGGGACGCGTTTCGGTGACGAAGACCACCGAAGGCATTTGCGCATGAGGTGAGTTATTTGGTTTGAAAGAGGATTGCAAAAGAACCTGTTAGTAGTACATTGCCGGCATGAAAACGCTGGCCTCATCAAATCGCCCGTTTCATTCACGGGCACGCCGCCGGGCCCGGGGGACGCAACGCACCAGACGCGGCTTCACCCTCCTCGAACTCCTCGTGGTCCTCGTCATTGCCGCCGTCTTGGCGGCGGTCGGGGTTCCGTCGTGGCAGGCGCTGTCGGAGAAACTGCAGGTGACCGGCGTCTCCGACGCGTTCGTGGCCAGCTTGCATCTCGCCCGCAGCGAGGCCATCAAGCGCCACGACCGGGTCGCCATGTGCAAGTCGACCGACGGCGTCGCCTGCGCGTCCGCAGGCGGCTGGGACCAGGGGTGGATCATCTTCCACGACCGCAACAACAATGGCCGGCGCGAAGTAGCCGAGCCGATCCTGCGCCGCCAGCAGCCGCTGCCCGAGGCCCTGAGGCTGACCGGCAACCTGTCGGTCGCCCAGTACGTCTCGTTCGTCCCCACCGGCGCGACCAGGCTGGTCGGAGGGGGCTTCCAGGCCGGTACCCTCACGGTGTGCTGGGAATCGGGCCGGACCGGCCAAGCGCGCCAGATCATCCTGAACGCCGCTGGACGCCCGCGCGTGCGGACGTTCACCGCCGGCGCCTGCGGCGACTAGTGCCCTGTCCCACAAATATCTGTACTCTCGTTCGGATGGATGCGGGGATGATCGGTGGCTGGCCGGAGCGGGTCCAGACTGGACGTCTGGACCCGTTTCGGACGGCCGCCGAGGGCCCCGCAGGCGCCGAACCCTTCGGGCTGGCTCGTAGCGGGCCGCATGCCGCGTTACGGTCACCGGCCAATACGTCAAGTATTGGCCGGCGCCCGCGCCTTGCCTGCGGCCCGCTACGAACCAGCGAGAGCACAGATATTTATGGGGCAGGACACTAGCGGCGCACCTCGTCCACCAGGGTCTTGAACTCGTCCACGTCCTCGAAGCTGCGATACACGCTGGCGAACCGGACGTAGGCCACCTTGTCGAGCTTCTTCAACTCGCGCATCACCAGCTCGCCGATGCGCGTGGAAGGGATTTCCCGCACGCCGAGGCTCAGCAGTTTCTCCTCGATCCGGCGCACGGCGCTGTCGATCTGCTCGGTGCTTACCGGTCGCTTGCGCAGCGCGAGCTTCATGGAGGCTTCGAGCTTGCGCCCGTCGAAGTCGATCCGGCGGCCGTCCTTCTTGACCACGGCCGGCAAGGTGATGTCGGGCCGCTCGTAGGTGGTGAAGCGGCGCTCGCAGGCCATGCACTGGCGTCGCCGCCTGATGAAGTCCCCATCCTCGGCCACCCGGGTCTCGACCACCTGGGTCTCGTCCTTGCCGCAGAACGGGCATTTCACGGCCGCCGCTCCTAGCCGTAGACCGGAAAGCGGCGGGTGAGGGCGCTCACCTTCTCGCGCACCGCCGCGACGTTGGCGGGGTCGCGCGGCGCGTCCAGCACGTCGGCGATCAGGTTCGCCGTGAGGCGCGCTTCCTCTTCGCGGAAGCCGCGCGTCGTCATGGCCGGCGTGCCGATCCGCACGCCGCTGGTGACCATCGGCTTTTCCGGGTCGTTCGGGATGGCGTTCTTGTTGATCGTCATGTGGGCCTGGCCGAGAACCGCCTCCGCCTCCTTGCCGGTGATGCCCTTGCTGCGCAGGTCGACCAGCATGACGTGGCTCTCGGTGCGGCCGCTGACGATTCGCAGTCCGCGCTGCACCAGTGTCTCGGCGACCGCCTGCGCGTTCTTCACGACCTGCTCCTGGTAGGCCTTGAACTCCGGTGCCAGCGCCTCCTTGAAGGCCACCGCCTTGGCGGCGATCACGTGCATCAGGGGCCCGCCCTGCAGGCCAGGGAAGATCGCACTGTTGATTGCCTTTTCGTGCTGCGACTTCATCAGGATGATGCCGCCGCGGGGGCCGCGCAGGCTCTTGTGGGTCGTGGACGTTACCACGTCGGCGTGCGGGACCGGATTGGGGTACACGCCCGCCGCAATGAGGCCGGCATAGTGGGCCATGTCGACCATGAACACGGCGCCGACGTCGCGTGCGACCCGGGCGAACCGCTCGAAATCGATGCGCAGGGAGTACGCCGAGGCGCCGGCGATGATCAGCTTGGGCTTGTGCTCGTGCGCCTTGCGCTCCATGGCGTCGTAGTCGATCGCCTCGCGCTCGTCCAGGCCGTACGAGACGACGTTGAACCACTTGCCGCTCATGTTCAGCGCCATCCCGTGGGTGAGGTGGCCGCCTTCGGCCAGGCTCATGCCCATGATGGTGTCGCCGGGCTTCAGGAACGCCAGGAAGACCGCTTCGTTGGCCTGCGCCCCCGAATGCGCCTGCACGTTGGCGGCGTCCGCCCCGAACAGCTGCTTGACGCGGTCGATCGCCAGTTGCTCGGCAACGTCGACGTTCTCGCAGCCGCCGTAATAGCGCTTGCCCGGATAGCCCTCGGCATACTTGTTCGTCAGCTGTGTGCCCTGGGCGGCCATCACGGCCGGAGACGCGTAGTTCTCGCTGGCGATCAGCTCGATGTGCTCTTCCTGGCGACGGTTCTCCGCCTGGATGGCGGCCCACAGCTGCGGGTCGGCTTGTTCGATGAGGATGTTTCGTTGGTACATGGCAGTCCTGCGCGAAGGTGGTGTCCTTGTACTAGACAAGGGCTGCCCAGGCGAACGGCGGAACGCCGGGCCCGGCCCGGCGGCACGCTTCCCAGTGGTGTGGCGGGGCCGGGACCGACGGGCGGTCGCCCCGCGTTCTCTCTCCACGTCAGCGCCGGCAGCCGCCAGGGGCTGCGCGCCTATCGCCAGTCGCGTACGGGTGCGAGTGTACCGGAGGCGGTCAGAGGGTGGCGACCTTGTCCTCGGCCGGCAGCGGCACGGCCGGCGCCGGCGCGATGGTCCGCAGCGGGGCGGGCTGCGGCGGCTGGGCGACCGGCACCCGGCGGCCGGCGGCGACCTGCTGCAGCCGGGCGTGCTCTGCCAGGACCTTGTCGGCGTAGCCACCGTCTTCGGGCAGGTTGGCCGCGCCGACGTAGTAGCGCAGCCCGGCCGACAGCGAGCCGGCGCGCTGGATGCATTCCTGCAGCACCTTGACTCCCACGCGCAGGTTGCTCACCGGGTCGAAGGCGGCCAGCTTGCCGCCGAAGTTCTCGTACTTGTCGCTGTGGACCTTGGTCATCACCTGCATCAGGCCCTGGGCGCCGACCGGGCTTTGGGCGAACGGGTTGAAGCCCGACTCGACCGCCATCACGGCCAGGATCAGCGTCGGATCGAGCTTGACCCGTTCGCCGATGTCGTAGGCTTCCGCCACGAGCGCGCTCAACGGCTCGGGCGCGACACGATACTTCTTGCTGAGCCAGAAAGCCACGGCCGCCTGCTGCTTGGGCAGGTCGTGCGGGTTGGCGGCCGTGGCGCGGTCGATCGCGTCCAGCTCGATCTGCATTCCCAGCGCCGACATCTGGCGGGCTTGCAGCCATGTCATGAGCCTCGCTTCGCCCGCTTCGCGCAGGTCCGGCCGGGCCGTCAGCGCGAGGACACAGAAAACGGTGGCCAGGCCAACGAGGGCAAAGCCGTTGTGGGTGATCTCGAAAAATCCCTGTCCAATGTCGGATGCGAACGTTCGCAGGTCGCGCATCGTTCTGTCCAGCGCTGTCATAGCACTTCCTTTCTACGCGCGGGGCCGACAGGCAACGCTGCAGATGCAGCATCACACCGTCTGGCTCCTCGTTTGGATTGGTACGCCGTCGATGCCGTGCGTCGTGTGTGGCGCGGTCATCGAGTTCAGCCGGGTTCGGCAGCGGTTCGGTGCCCTGGTTCGTCTGCCAGGGACGGGCGGATTCTAGGTGGCGCTTTCATATCAGGTCAAGAATAACAAATACATTTCTTATGCAGATAAGCGTCGGAAGCGCACCCGCGGAGGCGTCGGCGAGGGTCGACACAGCCGTTTTCGCGTCGAATTGCTCCCGTTTTTGAAGCACCAAAGCGCCGACGCAAGCGGGCGCGCCATTGACGAGGTTGGCACGAGTTGGCGCGCCGTAAATTCCCGCGGCTATTTGTACCCGGACGCAGCCACACCTCGACCGTGCCGGCCTGCGGATCGCGTCGTGGCGACCGGAGCGAGCGGGCATACGTTGTCAAGGCAATTGCCGCAATCGTGGGACTGCCGGTCATTGAAAACGCGTGCTTGAAAGCAGCAGCGCGCTGCGGTACCTTCTGCTTGCCTGAGGGATCAGGCGTTTCGCCGGAAGGGCTGCCGAAGGTGGCGCGACCGGCCCCTCCTGGAAGCAATCTCTTGCTTCCGCGCAGTCAGGGACTTCAATCTCCCAGGCTGCAACCAGACGGCAATGACCTCGGTCAGCCGTCAAGCCCGGCAGACGGTTCGCCCGCCTACCGGGCTTTTTCATTGGGCCGGCGACGGTGAATGGCGACCCCGTGCGAGGGCCGGCATCGGCGCGCCCGCAATCGCGGCGAGAATAGCGCTTTCGCCCCTTGCGGGGAGCGCCCCAGACACGAAGACACGCAGTGACCCAAGCCACACTGAAACCCAACGACACCCGCGCCCTCGACACCCTGACCGGCGGCGCCTTTTCGGCGCCGACCTCCGGCGAGCGCGCCGCGCGCGTGCGCGAATGGCTCGCCCGCGATCCGAGCCCGGAACAGATGCAGGAAGTCTTTCGCGAGCTGAGCGGACGAGACAAGGGCGCGGCGCGGCTGCTGCGCGAGCGGCTGGACGAGATCAAGCGCAGCAAGGGCCAGGAGGCCATCGCTGCCGAGTGGGCGGACAAGGCCCGCGCCCTGCTGGCGCAACCCAAGCTGAACATCGCCGACGCCCTCGCGTGGCAACGTGACGCTGCCAAGGCCGGCGCGCCGCTCAGTCGCGAGCCGCTGGCCGGCATCAAGGCGCAGCTGGCCGATCGCGTCAAGGGCATCGAGGACCTCCAGCACCGGGTGCAGGTCCAGCGCGAGGCGGCCGTGCTGCTCGCGCAGCGCATCGAGGTGCTTTCGACGAAATCGTGGCAGGACGCGAAGGCGGCCGCGGAGTCGCTGGCCGCCGACGTGCCGGCCTGGCAGCAGCAGGCCGAGGCGTTGCTGGCCGACCCCAACTGGGGCAGCGTGGACGCCAGGTTCCCGCCGCTGCTGGAGTCGTCGCGCACCCAATTGCAGGTCGTCTGGGACGCGTTCCAGATCGCGCTGGCGCAGGCCGTGGCGGCGGCGCAGGATCCGGCCGCGCCGTTGCCGCCCGTGCCGGTGTGGGCCGACGAGTTGCGGCTCGCGCGCGGCGTGCCGGCGGAAGCCCCGGCCAAGCCCGCCAAGCCGAAGGTCGATCCGGAGGTGCGGGCGCGGGCGACGCAGGCGGTGCGCGAGGTGCTCGGCAAGCTGGAGCAGGAAATCGCCGAAGGCCACGGCAAGGCGAGCGCGGGTGCCGCCAGCGCCCTGCGCAACGCCCTGAAGGAGCACGGCAAGCTGATCGACGACAAGCTGGAGAACCAGGCCCATGCGGCCCTCGCGGCGGCGGGCGAGCTCGAAGGCTGGCAGCGCTGGCGCGCCGACCAGTTGCGCCAGGAACTCGTCGCCAAGGCCGAGGGCCTGTTCGAGCGGCCGGCCCCCGCCGAGGGCCAGGAGCCCCAGCCGCCCAAGCCGCGTTATGGCGGGCGCAAGATGCAGGAGCAGCTGCGCGGGTTGCGCGAGCAGTGGAAGCAGACCGACCAGGGCGGCCCGCCGAATCACGCGCTGTGGAAGCGCTTCGACGACGCCTGCAACGAAGCCTACAAGGTGGTCGAGGCCTGGCTGGACAAGGTCAAGGCCGAAGCCGCCGAACACAAGGCGCAGCGCCTCGCGCTGATCGAGGAAGTCAAGGCCTGGGCGGCGGAGAATCCGACCGCTCGCGACGACGACTGGAAGGGCTTCAACCGCATCCTGCACCAGTTCGAGGACCGCTGGCGCGACGCCGGCCACCTGAGCGAAAAGGCCTTCGCCGAACTGCAGCCGCAGTGGAAGGAAGCGATCCGCGCCGCCGCCTCCCCGCTGGAGGCGATCCAGAAGCAGAGCCTGGAGCGCCGCCACGCGATGATCGACGAGGCCAGGGAACTCGGCGCCGAGCCGCAGCTGCGCATCGACGCCGTCAAGGCGCTGCAGCAGCGCTGGCAGGGCGAGGCGCAAGGTATTCCGCTGGACCGCAAGCACGAGCAGAAGCTGTGGGACGCGTTCCGCAAGCCGATCGACGAGGCGTTCAACCGCAAGACGCAGGAGCGTGAGCGCGCCGCGGCGGCGTTGAGCGAACGCGATCGCGTGGTGCTGGAGGCGTCCAAGGCCCTGGAAGCGGCGAACGCCACCGGCGACGCGCAGAAGATCAAGGCGGCCATGTCGGCGCTGGAAGCGGCGCTGCGTGGACAGGCACAGGCCGCGGCCGCTGTTGCGGCCGCTGGCCAGGAGAGCGGCGCCCCGGCCGCGCAAGCCGCCGAGGGCGAAGCTGCGCCGGCCGAAACAGGGGCCGCGCCGCCCGCGGAAGGCGCCGTCGAGCCGGCGGCCGAGTCCGCCGGCGAAGCAGCCGCCGCTCCGCCCGCGCCGCCGAAGGCGACGCCCAAGCCCGTGATCGCGATGCGTGGCGACGACCGCCCCGGCATGAAGAAGACCGAGCCCGTGGCGCCGGCGCGAGGCGGCCGCTTCGGCGACCGCAAGGGCCCCGGGGGTCCTGGGCGCCCAGGCGAGCGCCGCGATGATCGGGGTGGTCGCGACGCACGGGCCGGCGGCCGCTTCGGCGAGCGCCCCGCGGAAGACCGCGGCCCGCGGCTTGGCGACGTTGCGTTCCGGGCCCAGCGCGAGGCGCTGGAACACGCCCAGATGGCGCTGAAGAAGCTGGCCGCGCAGGCGCATGGCGAAGCGCTGACGCAATTGCTCACGGCCTGGGAGCAGCGCTCCGCCGATCAGGTGCCGAGCGCGCAGGAGCTCGGCAAGGCGGTGAGCCCCGCGGTGCGGGCCTCATGGGTGCAGGCGCTGGGCGCTGCCCCTGCAGGCGATGCGGCCGAGGCCCTGCTGCGGCTGGAGATTGCCTCCGAGGCGCCGACGCCGGCGGAGCAGCTCGCGGCGCGCCGCATGCTGCAGCTGCAGTTGCTGACGCGACGCAACGATCCGTCGCCGGCGCAGACCTGGGGCCAGGACGTCGCGCGCGTGCTGGCGTCGGCCTACGACGCGGGCAGCGCGCGGCGCCTGCAGAACGCGCTCAGGACGCTGCTGCGCCGCTGAAGAAGCCCGCCAGCAGCGGCGCGAGCCGGGGAAACTCGGCCTCGAACCGCGGCCGGTTGACGAAGAAGGCTTCGCAGGCGACGGCGAAGAACTCGTCGACGGACTCCGCGCCGTAGGGGTCGAGCCAGGTGGCCTCGCCGCCGAAGCGCTCGGCGATCACCACCCGCTCGCGGAACGCGTCGTACTCGGCCTGCATCGTTTCCAGCCAGCGCCGGCGGGCGGCCGCCGACGGCAGCGGCGGGCAGCCGTCGGGGGCGCCGTCGCGCATGTCGATCTTGTGCACGAACTCGTGGATCACGACGTTATAGCCTTCCTCCGCCGCCGCGCCGGCGCCGGCGACGTCCGACCAGCTGAGCATCACCGGCCCCTGGTGCATGGCCTCGCCGGCGAGCACCTCGTCGTAATGGTGCACGACGCCGAAATCATCGGTGGCCGTGCGGCGAGCCAGCACTTCCCCTGGGTGCACGACGATGCCCACGAAATCGTCGTACCAGGCGAGGCCGAGCCGCAGCACCGGCAGCACCGCCTGCGCCGCGATCGAGAGCGCGACCGCGTCGGTGATGACGAAGCCGTTGGCGCCGTGGAACTCCTTGGTGGCGAGGAACTGGCCGGCCAACTCGCGCAGCCGTGCCACATCCGGTTCGGCGCGGTCCGAAAGAAAAGGGAATCGGGAAAGCACCTCCCCCCACAGCGCATCCGGCACGACCGGTGCGGAAGGGCGGCGGCGGAGCCAGTCGAACATCAGTCGAGATTGATGCGCTGCAGCCCCGCTACGGTGAGGCGCAGGACCTGCTGGCGCGGCGGGTCGGCCCGGGCGTCCCAGTCGCTCAGCACGGCGCGCCAGCCGCGCGGCCCCAGCAGGTGATCGCCGGGCCGGTGGGTGTGACCGTGCACCAGCGTCTGCGCCCGGGCGGCGTCCAGCCACGCCAGCGCGGCGGCGCCGTCGACGTCAGCGTACTCCGCCTCGCGCCGCTTGCGGTCTTCGCTCTGCTGGCGCAGCGCCCGCGCGATCGCCTCGCGGCTGGCCAGCGGCTTGGCGAGGAACTGCTGCTGCCAGGCCGGATCGCGGACCTGGGCCCGGAATTCCATGTATTCGGCGTCGGCGAGGCACAAGGCGTCGCCATGCGTGAGCAGCCAGCGGCGGCCGTCGAACTGCAGCACCGACGGATCGGCGAGCAGTTTCGCGCGGCAGGTCTTCAGGAAGCGCTGGCCGACCAGGAAGTCCCGGTTGCCGGGCATGAAGAAGACCGCTGCCCGTTCGGCCGTCGATCGGATGACCTGGGCGCATTGGGCGGCGAAGCCCGCCTTGGCGGCAGCGTCGTCACCCACCCAGACTTCGAACAGGTCGCCCAGGATGAACACCGCGTCGGCCGGGGTAGCTCCCATGTAGCGGCGCCACGCTTCGAAGGTCGCGGGTTCCGCCGGCTGCAGGTGCAGGTCCGAGATGAAGTCGATCGTGCGCCACGCGGCGGGCGCCTCGACTTCGGGGAACGGCCGATCCGGCTGCACTTGCACCAGGCGCGTTTCAGGCCACGACGGCCTTCTCGATCACCACGTCCTGCAGCGGCACGTCGTCGTGGAAGCCCTTGCGGCCGGTCTTCACGGCCTTGATCCGGTCGACGACGTCCTGGCCGGAGACGACCTTGCCGAACACCGCGTAGCCCCAGCCTTGCGGGGTCGGCGACGTGTGGTTCAGGAAGTCGTTGTCGGCCACGTTGATGAAGAACTGCGCGGTGGCCGAGTGCGGCGCCTGCGTGCGCGCCATCGCGACCGTGTAGTTGTCGTTCTTCAGGCCGTTGTTGGCCTCGTTCTCGATCTCCTTGCCGGTGGGCTTCTGCTTCATGCCCGGCTCGAAGCCGCCGCCCTGGACCATGAAGCCCGGGATCACGCGGTGGAAGATCGTGTTGTCGTAGTGGCCCTTGCGCACGTACTCGAGGAAATTGGCGGCCGACTTGGGCGCCTTCTGTTCGTCGATCTCGAGGGTGATCACGCCGTAGCCGGCGATGTGCAGTTCGACCTTGGGGTTGCTCATGGGATTCCTTCGTTGTGGTGGAGGCGGCGGGGCCGCCGATGCGTTACTTGACCAGCGTGGCGGACTCGATCACGACCGGCGTGGTGGGCACGTCGCTCGGAAACGGGCCGCCGGGGCCGGTCGGCGTCGCCTTGATGCGGTCGACTACGTCCATCCCGCTCACGACCTTGCCGAACACGGTGTACCCGTACAGCTGCGGTGCCTTCTCCAGCGTCGCGCGCGCTTCGTTGAGGTACACGCGGCCCTGGTACTCGAAGCGCGGCACCGGGTCGCCCGGCGGGATCAGGACCGGGTCAAGGAACGCGTTGTCCTTGACGTTGATGAAGAACTGCGCCGACGCGGAGTTCGGGTCGCTGGTGCGTGCCATCGCGAGCGTTCCGCGCACGTTCTTCGGGCCGCCCTTGGCGAGCGCCTCGCGCCCTTCGTGCGGCACGGGCGGACGAGTGGGCTTCTGCGCGTAGCGCTTGTCGTAGCCGCCGCCCTGGACCATGAAGTTGTCGATGACGCGGTGGAAGATCGTGCCGTCGTAGTGCTTGTCCTTGACGTAGCGCAGGAAGTTCTCCACTGTCTTCGGCGCCTTGTCAGGATACACCTCGACGACGAACTCGCCCGCGGTTGTCGAGAACCTGACCTGCGGCGCGTCGGCGGCGAAGGCGCTGGTGCCGGCGGCGAGCGCGAGACACATGGCGAGGGCCGCCGCGCGGCGGGTGAAACGGGTCATCGGCACATCACTCCTTCAGGGACGAACTGGCATTTGCCTGCGTGCGAAACGGCGCGAAGGCAACCGAGATGGTAGCGGGCCCGCGCGGCCGGCGCAGCTCTGCGGCGCCGCGGCCCGGCGGGATTCAGCGCGGCGGCGCCGCCTGCGCACGCGGCCGCTCGAAGAGCTGGCGGATCAGCGTCAGCTTGGGAGCGACGGTCGTGTTGGCGGCGTCGAGCTGTTGTGCCTTCGCGTATTCGACCGCGGCCAGCCTGGCGTACACGTCGCCGAGGTTCTCGTGCGCCACGGCGTAGCGGGGATTGACGCGCACCGCCATCTCCAGCGCCGCCCGCGCCTTTTCGAACTGTGCCTGCCCGGCATGGAGCACCGCGAGGTTGTTGTACGGCTCGGGCAGCTCGGGATAGTCGGCGTTGAGCGCGGAGAACGTGGCGATCGCGTCGGCGGTGCGGCCCGCCTCGGACTGCGCCACGCCCTTGAGGAAGCGCATCTGCGGATCGCGCGGCTTCGCGGCCAGGTACTCGTCGGCCTTGGCGATGGCGGCGGCGGCCTGGCCCGAGCGGATCAGCGCGTTGACGCCCGCGTAGTCGTCGGCCAGCGCGAGGGTCGTCCACGCCATGGCGGCGGCCAGCGTGAGCAGGCGCAGGCAGTGCGAAGGAAAGCGCGGCGCAGCAGTCATGGAAAGAGGACGTGTGGCGGCTGACAATGGCCAAACCGCGGCTATATACTGCGCTGCATTGTAGCTGCCGGCTCCCCCGCGCGAGCCCCAGGCCACTCCCCCCACAACCAGCTGTCCCGACCGCGCGGCCCACCCCTACGCCGCGCCCGCCACCGTCCATGAGCCTTCGCATCTACAACACGCTCTCGCGTGCCACGGAAGATTTTTCTCCGCTCGAGGCGGGTCACGTGCGGATGTATGTGTGCGGCCTGACGGTGTACGACGTGTGCCACGTCGGCCATGCGCGCGCGAACGTGGCGTTCGACGTGATCCAGCGGTGGCTGAAGGCGAGTGGTTATCGCGTCACCTTCGTGCGCAATATCACCGATATCGACGACAAGATCATCCGGCGCGCGGTGGAGAACGGCGAGACGGTGCGGGGCCTCACCGACCGCATGATCGCCGGGATGTACCGCGACTTCGACGCGCTGGGCATCGAGCGGCCCACGCACGACCCGCGCGCCACCGACTACGTGCCGCAGATGCTGGACCTGGTGGGACAGCTCGAAGGCAAGGGCCTCGCGTACCGCACGCCCGGCGGCGACGTCAATTACGCCGTCCGCCGCTTCCCCGGCTACGGCAAGCTCTCCGGCAAGTCGCTCGACGAGCTGCACGCCGGCGAGCGCGTGGCCGTGCTGGAGGGCAAGGAAGATCCGCTCGACTTCGTGCTGTGGAAGGCCGCCAAGCCGACCGAGCCCGCCGACGCCCAATGGGACAGCGTCTACGGCAAGGGCCGGCCGGGCTGGCACATCGAGTGCTCGGCGATGTCGTGCGCGCTGCTGGGCAAGACCTTCGACATCCACGGCGGCGGGGCCGACCTGCAGTTTCCGCACCACGAGAACGAGATCGCGCAGAGCGAAGGCGCCAACGGCCAGCCGCTGGCGCGCTTCTGGATGCACAACGGCTTCGTCAACGTCGACAACGAGAAGATGTCGAAGTCCCTGGGCAACTTCTTCACCATCCGCGAAGTGCTGGAGAAGTTCGACGCGGAAACGCTGCGCTTCTTCATCGTGCGCGCCCATTACCGCAGTCCGCTGAACTACAGCGACGTGCACCTGGAGGACGCCCGGGCGGCGCTCAAGCGCCTCTACACCGCCCTCGACTCCGTGGCCCCGGCTGCGGTGGCGATCGACTGGACCAACCCGTTCGCGGCGAAGTTCAAGGCGGCGATGGACGACGATTTCGCGACGCCCGAGGCGGTGGCGGCGCTGTTCGAACTCGCCGCGGAAGTCAATCGCGGCAAGTCGTCCGAACTCGCCAGCCTGCTCAAGGCGCTGGGTGGCTGCCTCGGACTGCTGCAGGGCGATCCCCGGGCGTTCCTGCGCGCCGGGTCGCGCCTGGACGAAGCCACCATCGAACGGCTGATCGCCGAGCGCGCGGCCGCCAAGAAGGCGAAGGACTTCGGCGCGGCCGACCGCATCCGCCAGGACCTGCTGGCGCAGGGGATCGTGCTGAAGGACTCGGCGGCGGGGACCACCTGGGAGTCTGCTGCTTGAGCCGTATGCCCGAACAGATCGTCGTCCCGCCCCCGGAGTACTGGGGGGAGGCCTGCCGCCACCTCACGCGCAAGGACCGCGTCATGAAGCGGCTGATCCCGCAGTTCGGCGACGCCTGCCTGCGCTCGCGCGGCGACGCATTCACGACGCTCGCCCGCAGCATCGTCGGCCAGCAGATCTCGGTGAAGGCGGCCCAGACCGTGTGGGACCGTTTCGCGACGCTGCCGCGGCGCATGTCGCCGGGCAACGTGCTGAAGCTCAAGGTGGACGACATGCAGGCGGCGGGGCTGTCCGCGCGCAAGATCGAGTACCTGGTGGACCTGGCCCTGCACTTCGACTGCGGCGCCATCCGGCCGGAGGCTTGGGAGGCGATGAGCGACGACGAGATCATCGCCGAGCTGGTCGGCATCCGGGGCATAGGTCGCTGGACGGCGGAGATGTTCCTGATCTTCCACCTGATGCGGCCCAACGTGCTGCCGCTGGACGACGTGGGGCTCATCAACGGCATCAGCCGCAACTATTTCTCGGGCGACCCGGTCAGCCGCAGCGACGCCCGGGAAGTGGCCGCCGCCTGGGCGCCGTATTGCAGCGTCGCCACTTGGTATATTTGGCGATCGCTGGATCCGCTGCCGGTCGAGTATTGAACAACCACGGCCGCGGCGCCTGCCGTGCTCCCCAAGAGGGGCGAACGCAGGGTCCGGCGGGCGAAGAGGAGCCGAACTTGGCGAAGAGGACTTTCCTGGATTTCGAACAGCCGATCGCGGAACTCGAGACCAAGATCGAGGAACTGCGGTACGTGCAGACGGAGTCGGCGGTCGACATCTCCGAGGAGATCGACCAGCTCTCCAAGAAGAGCCTGCAGCTCACGAAGGACATCTACAGCGACCTGACCCCGTGGCAGATCACGAAGATCGCGCGCCACCCGGAGCGGCCGTACACGCTCGACTACGTGGCCGAGATCTTCACGGATTTCATCGAACTGCACGGCGACCGCCATTTCGCCGACGACCTGTCGATCGTCGGCGGACTGGCGCGCTTCAACGGCAATCCCTGCATGGTGCTGGGACAGCAGAAGGGCCGCGACACCAAGGAGCGCGCGCTGCGCAACTTCGGGATGAGCCGGCCGGAGGGCTATCGCAAGGCGCTGCGCCTGATGAAGACGGCCGAGAAGTTCAAGCTGCCCGTCTTCACGTTCGTCGACACACCCGGGGCCTATCCCGGCATCGACGCCGAGGAGCGCGGCCAGTCCGAGGCGATCGGCCGCAACATCTTCGAGATGTGCCAGCTCGAGGTGCCGATCATCACGACGGTGATCGGCGAGGGCGGCTCCGGCGGCGCGCTGGCGATCTCGGTGGCCGACCAGGTGCTGATGCTGCAGTACTCGATCTACTCCGTGATCAGCCCGGAGGGCTGTGCGTCGATCCTCTGGAAGACTTCGGAGAAGGCGCAGGACGCCGCCGACGCCATGGGCATCACGGCCCACCGGCTCAAGGCGCTGGGCCTCGTCGACAAGATCGTCAACGAGCCCGTGGGCGGCGCCCACCGCGACCACAAGCAGACGGCTGCCTTCCTCAAGCGCGCGCTGAACGACGCCTGGCGGCAACTCGCCGACCTCAAGGTGCGCGAGTTGCTGGAGCGGCGCTACGAGCGGCTGCAAAGCTATGGCCGCTTCACCGACACCAAGGCCGACGCCCGTTAGTGCCGACAACCCGGCCCTCGCCGCGCTGCAGGGCCTGGACGTTCCCTTGCCTTGCGCCGTCGCCTTCAGCGGCGGCGCGGATTCGACGGCGCTGCTCGCCGCGGCCGTCCAGCGCTGGCCCGGGCAGGTCCACGCGATCCATGTCCATCACGGACTGCAGGCCGCGGCCGACGAATTCGAGCGCCGCTGCCGCGCCACCTGCGAGGCGTGGAGCGTGCCGCTGCACGTGGCGCAAGTCGATGCCCGGCATCAGCCCGGCGAGAGCCCGGAAGACGCGGCGCGCAAGGCGAGGTACGCGGCGCTGGCGGAGGCGGCGCTCGCCCACCGTCTCGCGGCCGTCCTGCTGGCCCAGCACGCCGACGACCAGGTGGAGACGATGGTGCTGGCCCTCAGCCGTGGCGCCGGCCTGCCAGGGCTGGCCGCGATGGCGGCACGCATCGAGCGCCACGGCGTCGCGTTCCATCGGCCGCTGCTCCAGGTGCGCGGCGACGCGCTGCGCGAGTGGCTGCGGGGGCAGGCGATCGCGTTCGCCGACGATCCCATGAACGCCGATCCGGCGTACACCCGCAGCCGCATCCGCCACGAGGTGCTGCCCGCGCTGCAGCGGGCATTCCCGCAGTTCCGGGAGACGTTTTCCCGCAGCGCGCGGCACGCTGCGCAGGCGCAGCAGCTGCTCGGCGAAATCGCTGCGGCCGACCTGGCCCTGGTCGGTGCGCCGCCGGCCGTGGCGGCGTTGCGCAGTCTGTCTCGGGCGCGGCAGGCGAATGCGCTGCGGCACTGGTTGCGCACGGCGCACGGCGCCGCGCCGAGTGCCGCCCAGCTCGAGGAACTGCTGGACCAGGTCGCTGCCTGCGCCACGCGCGGCCATGCGATCCGGATCAGGGTGGCGGCCGGCCGCGTGGAACTTCGCGACGGCGCCTTGCGATACATCACGGACCACGCATCCGATGTGGACGCAAACGGACGGGCTGGCTAGGGGTTTTCTATAATTGGCGGGTTTTTCGCGGTGCGGCCCGCCCCGAAACACTCCCCCAACCGCCGCAACAAGTTCTCCTCCGATGGCATTGATCGTTCACAAATACGGCGGCACGTCGATGGGCTCCACGGAGCGCATCCGCAACGTCGCCAAGCGCGTCGCCAAGTGGGTCCGCGCGGGGCATCAGCTCGTGGTGGTGCCCAGCGCCATGAGCGGCGAAACCAACCGCCTGCTGGCGCTGGCCAAGGAAGTCGCGCCCGGCCAGCACACCGATTCGGTGAGCCGCGAGCTCGACATGCTGGCCTCCACCGGCGAGCAGGTGTCCGTCGGGCTGCTGTCGCTGGCGCTGCAGGCCGAGGGCCTGGAGGCGGTGAGCTACGCCGGCTGGCAGGTGCCGATCCGCACCGACAAGGCCTACACCAAGGCGCGCATCGAGTCGATCGACGACAAGAAGGTGCGCGCCGACCTCGGCGCCGGCAAGGTGGTGATCATCACCGGCTTCCAGGGTGTCGACGAGGACGGCAACATCACGACGCTGGGCCGCGGCGGCAGCGACACTTCCGCGGTCGCGGTGGCGGCGGCGATGAAGGCCGACGAGTGCCTGATCTACACCGACGTGGACGGCGTCTACACCACCGACCCGCGCGTGGTGCCGGAAGCCCGGCGCCTGCACACGGTGAGCTTCGAGGAGATGCTGGAGATGGCGTCGCTCGGCTCCAAGGTGCTGCAGATCCGCTCCGTGGAATTCGCCGGCAAGTACCAGGTTCCCCTGCGCGTGCTTTCGAGCTTCACGCCTTGGGACATAGCCATCGACGAGGAGGCCCGCTCCGGCACCTTGATCACTTTTGAGGAAGACGAAAAAATGGAACAGGCCGTTGTCTCGGGCATCGCGTTCAACCGCGACGAAGCCAAGATCTCGATCCTGGGCGTGCCGGACAAGCCGGGCATCGCCTACAACATCCTGGGTGCGGTCGCCGAGGCGAACGTCGAGGTCGACATGATCATCCAGAACATCTCCAAGGAAGGGAAGACCGACTTCAGCTTCACCGTGCATCGCAACGACTATGCGCGCGCCATGGAGCTGCTCAAGGCGAAGGTGCTGCCGGCGCTGGGCACCGACAGCCTGACCGGCGACACCAAGATCTGCAAGGTGAGCATCGTCGGCATCGGCATGCGCAGCCACGTCGGCATCGCCAGCAAGATGTTCCGGGCCCTCTCCGAGGAGGGCATCAACATCCAGATGATCTCCACCAGCGAGATCAAGACCTCGGTGGTGATCGACGAGAAGTACATGGAGCTGGCCGTCCGGGCCCTGCACCGCGCTTTCGACCTGGACCAGCCGCGCTCCTGAAGAGTTCGGTTTGGGGCATAATTGCGCCTCTCAGGAAACGTGACCGAGTGGCCGAAGGTGCTCCCCTGCTAAGGGAGTATGGGGTGTAGAGCCTCATCGAGGGTTCGAATCCCTCCGTTTCCGCCAAGACACAAACGCCCCTCGCGGGGCGTTTTTGTTGGGCAGGCTGGCTGGAACCGGGTCCCGGCTATCGCCGCCGTAGCGAGACTTCATTCGACTGTCGGCGCAGTGGCCCATACCATTTCTCCATCAGCCCAAGCACAGCATCCGGAGAAATGTCATGGCCAGGATCGCCCGCGCCCAGTTGCCCGTCCTCAAGAAGACCGCCAGCTACTACGTCCTGCACATGCTGGTGGCTTCCATGGTTGCATATGCCGTCACGCGCGACGTCGTGATGGCCGTCACCCTGAGCCTGCTGGAACCCACCGTGCAGGCCGTGGCCTTCTTTTTCCACGAGAAGGCGTGGCAGTGGCGCGCGCGGCGCAGCGAAGAGCACGCCGCCCGGGCAGCCGCCTGAGGCAGCGTCAGCGCGGCCGTCCGACGATCCGCAGCACCACCACCTGACCCAGCAGCGCCAGCGCGAGCGCCACCAGCACGTAGGCGCCGGCATGTCCGGCGTAGTCGGCCAGCGGGCCGAACAGCAGCGGACCCGCCCCCTGCCCCAGAAACAGGCCGCATGCGAACAGGGCCACGGCCGAGCCGCGGGCGGTCGGCGCAAGTTCCGTCGCTTCCGTCTGCAGGCAGTTGTGCAACATGTAGAAGGCGAGACCGGCGGCCAGCATCGCGACGGCGGCATGCCGCCAGCCCTGCGCCAGCGCCAGCGCGCCGTAGGCGGCAGCCCCTAGCAGGGAAGCCACCACGCACATCCGCACGACGCCCAGGACGCGCAGCAGACGCCGCACGGTGAAGGCATAGACCAGTCCGCCGATGCTGAAGGCGCCGAGCATCACCCCGACCTGGCGCGCGATCTCGCTGGGCGGCGCCGGGTCGATGGCGAGCAGGGCCTCGCCGGCAAACGGGAAGAAACCGAAGAACAACATGCCTTCGACGAACACCGCCGGATAGAGCCACGCGGCCTTCGGATTGGCGAACACGCGTCCGTACAGCGCGCGGAACGACGCCGGCGGCTCCGTGCGGGCGGCGGCAGGAGCCTGACGCAGCGCCGTCCACAGCAGGCCCGCGGCGAGGCAGGCGAGGGCGCACGAGATCCAGAACGCCGAACGCCAGCCCGCCGCCTGCGCGGCAAAGCCGGCGACGATGGACCCGAGCATCTGCCCGCTGATCAGCGCGAACAGCATCCGCCCGATCGCGACCTGCCGGCCCTGCATGTCGTAGGCGTCGCCCAGCGCCGCCAGCACCAGCGGAATCAGCCCGCCGCCGAACACCCCGGCGGCCATGCGCGAGGCGAACAGCAGTTCGAACGAAGGTGCGAGCGCGCTCAGCAGCAACGTCGCCGCCAGTCCGGCCATGCACACGTTCATGCATTGCATGCGGCCGAAGCGGTCGCTGATCGGACCGAGGAATGGTTGCGACAGCGCGTACGGCAGCGCGTAGGCGGGGCTGAGCATCGCCGCGGTGCCGGTGGCCACGTCGAAATGCGTCGCCACCGGCAGGATCAGCGGATCGATCAGCCGCAGCGAGAAGCTGCTGGCAAAGCCGCAGGCGGCGAGGACCAGGAACATCGACATGGACTGCGCATTGTGCGGCGTGTCTTGCCGGCCGGGGTCCAGGGTGCTTCGCGCTCGCGTGCAAAGAAAAAGGCCGCCTCGCGGCGGCCTGTCTGTGTCGATGCAGTGCGTGTTCAGCGCTGCGCGGCGAAGCGGTGCTGCACCGCGTGGCTCGAAGCCTCCGCCGGCCGCGAGATCGGCTCCTTGGCGGCGCTGCGCTGCGCCGCCGACTGCGCCTGCAGCGGCAGGCCGTACGACGCGGCCGTGACCGCCAGGATCACCGGCACCCGCTGCAGCATGGACATCGTTCTCCGTTCGTTCATTCGTGTTCTCCGTGCTCTCTCTGAAACCAAGCCGGAAAGTATCGGCTCAGCAGCGCCGCGCCCCTGCCGGAGCGGGCCCCCCGTGCCTGTCGGACAACGCCGGCCGGCCGAGTCGGACCAGGGCTCGTCACCCACGCACGCACCGTTAGAATCGACGCGTCCGTTCACGCCGGCAGCGGCCGGCGCGACGCGGCAGCCAGCCGCACGCCCTCACCGCAGGATCGCCATGAGCAACACGCACGTCTTCCACCGCCACCTGCATCACACCCCGCCCGTGGCGGTCAGCGGCAAGGGCGTGTGGATCCAGGACAGCAGCGGCAAGGAATACCTCGACGCGTCCGGCGGTGCGGCAGTCTCCTGCCTCGGGCACGCCCACCCGGAGGTGCTGGCGGCGATGCACGCGCAGATCGACCGGCTTGCCTACGCGCACACCAGTTTCTTCACGACCGAAGTCGCCGAAGAACTGGCCGCCCACCTGATCGAGCACGGGCCGGCCGGCATGAGCCACGCTTATTTCGTCAGCGGCGGCTCCGAAGGCGTGGAGGCCGCGCTGAAGATGGCGCGCCAGTACTTCGTGGAGACCGGCCAGTCGCAGCGCAGCCATTTCATCGCGCGGCGCCAGAGCTATCACGGCAACACGCTCGGAGCGTTGTCGGTGGGCGGAAACCAGTGGCGGCGCGAGCCTTTCGCGCCGATCTTGATTCCGGCAACGCATGTCTCGCCGTGCTACCCGTACCGCGAACAGCAGGCGGGCGAGACGCCCGAGCAGTACGGGCAGCGCCTTGCGCAGGAGCTCGACGACGCGATCCAGCGCCTGGGCACCGACAAGGTCATCGCCTTCATCGCCGAAACCGTCGGCGGCGCCACGGCCGGCGTGCTGACGCCGGTGCCGGGCTACTTCAAGGCGGTGCGCGAAGTGTGCGACCGTCACGGCGTCCTGCTGATCCTGGACGAGGTGATGTGCGGCATGGGCCGCACCGGCAGCCTCCACGCCTGCGAGCAGGAGGGCGTCACGCCCGACCTGCTGGTCGTCGCCAAGGGACTGGGCGGCGGCTACCAGCCGATCGGCGCGGTGCTGGCGCAGAAGCGGATCGTCGAGGCCATGTCGCAGGGCTCCGGCTTCTTCCAGCATGGGCACACCTACCTCGGCCATCCCGTCGCCTGCGCGGCGGCGCTCGCCGTGCAGCACGTGCTGCAGCGCGAGAACCTGGTCGCGCGCGTGCGCCAGAGCGGGGCGCGCTTGGAGGCGCTGCTCGGCGAAACGCTGGGCGGCCATCCCAACGTCGGCGACATCCGGGGCCGGGGCCTGTTCTGGGGCGTCGAACTGGTGCGCGATCGCGCCAGCAAGACGCCGTTCGATCCGGCGCTGAAGCTGCACGCGCGCATCAAGAAGGAAGCCATGGCGCGCGGCTTGATGGTTTACCCGATGGGCGGTACAGTCGACGGTCGTCTTGGCGACCACGTCCTGCTGGCGCCGCCGTTCATCGCAACGGAAGCCGAATTCGGCGTGATCGCGCAGCGCCTGCACGCGGCGATCGCCGCCGCGATCGAGTCGGTCTGATTTAACGAGGAGAAGAAGCATGTCTGGCAAATTCCTGTTCCACACCCTGGCCGCGGCCGTGGCCGTCAGCTCGGCGCTGTGGAGCGCACCCGCTGCCGCGCAGCAGAAGTTCATCACCATCGGCACCGGCGGCGTGACCGGCGTCTACTACGCCGCGGGCGGCGCGATCTGCCGGCTGGTGAACAAGGACCGCGCCAAGCACGGCATCCGCTGCTCGGTCGAATCGACCGGCGGCTCGGTGTTCAACGTCAACACCATCAAGGCCGGCGAGCTGGACCTGGGCTTCACGCAGTCGGACGTGCAGTACAACGCGCTGAAGGGCATGGCCCAGTTCAAGGACGCCGGCGCCTGGGGCGACCAGCGCGCCGTGTTCTCGGTGCACCCGGAGCCGTTCACCGCCGTCGCCCGCAAGGAAGCGAACGTGAAGACCTTCACCGACTTCAAGGGCAAGCGCTTCAACGTCGGCAATCCGGGCTCCGGCACGCGCGCCTCGCTGGAGGAGCTGATCGCGGCGATGGGCTGGAAGCTGACCGACTTCTCGCTGGCCTCCGAGCTGAAGGCCGACGAGCATGGCCCGGCGCTGTGCGACGGCAAGATCGACGGTTTCTTCTACGGCGTGGGCCATCCCAGCGCCAACATCCAGGACCCGACGACCAGCTGCGGCGCCAAGCTCGTGTCCATCACCGGCCCCGCCGTCGACAAGCTGGTGAAGGAGAAGCCGTATTACGCGAAGGCAGTGATCCCCGGCGGCCTGTATCCGAACAACCCCGACCCGACCAACACCTACGGCGTGTTGGCGACGGTGGTCGCGTCCACCAAGGCGCCTGCCGACACCGTGTACCAGGTCGTGAAGGCGGTGTTCGACAACTTCGAGGAGTTCAAGAAGCTGCACCCCGCGCTCGCTCACCTCAAGCCCGAGAACATGGTGAAGGACGGCCTGTCGGCCCCGCTGCACGACGGGGCGGCGCGCTACTACAAGGAAAAGGGCTGGATCAAGTAATCCGGCCGCCAGCGACGAACCAGGGCGAAGCGGGCTTCGCCCTTTTTTTGGTCCCGACTTTCCTGCCGCGCGCGAGGAGCCGCCATGGCCACAGACATCGAAAAAGCACCTACCGAACTGCAGGAACTCGTGGCGGAAGCCGACACCGGCAGCCGCAAGCTCGCCGGCGCCACCGGCCTGCTCGTGTTCCTCGTCGCGCTGGCGTGGGCCGTGTTCCAGTTCTGGTATGCCTCGCCGCTGCCGTTCGAGCTCGGCTTCGGCATCCTCAACGACACCGAAGCGCGGGCGGTCCACCTCGCCTTTGCGATGTTCCTCGCGTTCATGGCCTGGCCGGCCGGCAAGGGATCCGCGCGTGACCGGGTGCCGCTGATCGACTGGACGCTGGCGCTTGCCGGCGCCTTCGCCGGGGCCTACCTGCTGCTGTTCTATGCGCAACTGGCCACCCGCCCCGGGCAGCCGACGACCATGGACGTGGTGACCGCCACCGTGGGGCTGGTCCTGCTGCTGGAAGCGACGCGCCGCGCCGTGGGCTGGCCGATGGCGGTGCTGGCTGTCGTGTTCATCGTCTATGCGATGGCCGGCCCGTGGATGCCCGAGGTGCTGCAGCACAAGGGCGCGTCGCTCAACCGGCTGATCTCGCACCTGTGGCTGACGACCGAAGGCGTGTACGGCATCGCGCTGGGCGTGTCCACCGGCGCCATCTTCGTGTACGTGCTGTTCGGGGCGCTGCTCGATCGCGCCGGCGGCGGCAACTACATGATGCAGGTCAGCTTCGCGGCGCTCGGCCACCTGCGCGGCGGCCCGGCCAAGGTGGCGGTCGTGTCGTCGGCCCTGAACGGCATGATCTCGGGCTCGTCGGTGTCCAACGTGGTCTCCGGCGGGATCTTCACGATCCCGCTGATGAAGAAGTCCGGCTACGGCGGCGTGAAGGCCGGCGCGATCGAGACCATGTCGTCCGTCAACGGCCAGATCATGCCGCCCGTGATGGGGGCGGCGGCCTTCCTGATGGTGGAGTACGTGGGCATCCCGTACTCGGACATCGTCAAGCACGCGCTGCTGCCGGCCGTGCTCTCCTATATCGGCCTGTTCTACATCGTCCACCTCGAGGCGGTGAAGCTCGGCATGAACCCGATCGTGTCGCGCACGCCGCGGCCGTGGCGGGCAACGGCGCTCGCCTGGGGCCTCGGGCTGTCCGGCAGCATCGTCGTGATCGGCGCGCTGTACTACGCCTTCGAGGCGGCCAAGGCCCTGCTCGGCACGGCAGCGCCGTACGCGATCGGCGCGATGGTGGCCCTGCTGTACCTGTATTCGGTGCGGCAGGCGGCGCTCAGTCCCGACCTGCCGGAGGACATCGACGTCGACAATCCCGAGCCGCTGCTGACGTGGCCGACGGTGAAGGCGGGACTGCATTTCCTGCTGCCGATCGGCGTGCTGATCTGGTGCCTGATGATCGAGGAGTTCTCGCCGGCGCTGTCGGCGTTCTGGGCCATCGTGGTGCTGGTCGTGCTGATGCTCACGCAGCATCCGCTGGTTGCCTTGTTCCGCCGCCGGCCCTCCGGCGGACACTGGGCGCGCGGCTGGAACGACGTCGTGCAGGGCTTCCACGACGGCTCGCGCAACATGATCGGGATCGGCATCGCGACGGCGACCGCCGGCATCATCGTCGGCGGGATCACGCTCACGGGGCTGGGCCTGCGCATGACCGACTTCGTCGAGTTCGTCTCGCAGGGGAACGTGTTCGTGATGCTGCTGTTCATCGCGTTCGTCTGCCTGGTGCTGGGGCTGGGCGTGCCGACCACGGCCAACTATGTGCTGGTGGCCACCTTGATGGCGCCGGTCGTCGTCGAACTCGGCGCGCAGTCGGGCCTGATCATTCCCCTGATCGGCGTGCACCTGTTCGTCTTCTATTACGGGATCATGGGCGACATCACGCCGCCGGTGGGACTGGCCACCTTCGCGGCGGCAGCGATCTCCGGCGAGGACGCCATCCAGACCGGCATCCAGGGCGCCCTGTATGCCTTGCGCACGGTCATCCTGCCCTTCATCTGGATCTTCAACCCGCAGTTGCTGCTGCTGGACGTGGCGGGGACCGCCGAACTGGTGCGGGTGATCGTCGCGTCCACCATTGCCATGCTGGTGTTCTCGGCGCTGACGATGTTCTGGTTCCGGGTGAAGATGCGGTGGTGGGAAGCCGGCCTGCTGGCGATCGCGGTCGCGCTCCTGTTCCGTCCTGACTTCTTCATGGACCAGATCACGCCGGAGTACCGCGATGCGCCGCCCTCGCAGATCTATGAGATCGCGAAGAACGAGCCGGCCGATGGGCGCATGGTCATGGTCATCAAGGGCTTGACCCTCGAAGGCGAAGACAAGGTCAAGACCGTGGCCGTGCGGCTTGGCGCGGCCGGTCCCGACGGCCGCAAGCGGCTGTCGGACGCCGGCATCCAGTTGATGCCGCTGGGCGACCAGATGCAGATCGGCGCCGTGAAGTTCGGCTCGCGCGCCAAGAAGGCGGGCGTGGAGCAGGGCTGGGACGTGCAGGCGATCAAGGTGCCGACCGACCGGCCGAGCCCGCACTGGTTCTACCTGCCCGCGCTGGCGCTGATCGCGCTGGTGTGGTTCGCCCAGGGGCTGCGGCTGCGCCCCCGGTCGGCGCTGGCCTGAACGCGCCGGTCAGGATTCCTTGTCGTCGAGCGACGCGCTCCAGCGGTCGCCCCAGCCGCGCTGCGCGTCGTCGAGTTCGCGCCGTCCGCGCTTGGTGGGGCGCCCCTGTTCGATGGCCAGGGCGGGCTCGGGCGCGAGGCGCCGCCGCTCGGCGGCCTGCTCCCGCGCCTTGATGCTGTCGGGCGTTTCCTCGTACAGCTGCTGGGCCACCGGCGCCGGGCCCCGCGTGCCGGACAGGCCTTTCACCACCACGGTGCGCGTGACGGGGCCCTGGCGCAGCCCGACGGTGTCGCCGATCTTGACTTCGCGCGCCGGCTTGACCTCCTGGCCGTTGACCTCGACGCGCCCGCGGGCGATTTCCTCGCTGGCCAGGGTCCGCGTCTTGTAGAACCGCGCGGCCCACAGCCACTTGTCGATCCGAAGCTTGTCCATCAGGACGGATTCTCCGCCAGCGGCAGTCGCACTGTTGTATCAAGGCCCGCGACGCGGCCGGCCTCGCCCTCGGGGGCGGGCATTTCGCGGTTGTCCAGGCTGATGGTGCCGCCCAGGGCGGCCACCACTTCGTGCGAGATCGCCAGCCCCAGCCCCGACCCGGTGCGCGGGTCGCCCGGGGAGAACGGCTGGAACAGGCGGGGCCGCAGCTCGGCGGCGATGCCGGGTCCGCTGTCGCGCAGGCGGAGCACGGCGGCGCCCGCCTCGGCCGCCACCCACACCGACAGCGGGCCGCCGTCCGGCGAGTGCCGGATCGCGTTGTGCAGCAGGTTGCGCGTGAGCTCGCGCAGCATCCATTCGTGCGAGCGTACCGGCGCCGGCGCAGTGGCGAGCTCGAAATCGAGGTCCTTGCCGGCGACCAGCGGCGACAGCTCGAGCGCCACCGTGCGCACCACCTCGGCCAGGTCGAGCACAGGGGCGTCGCGCTGCTGGCGCAGCTGCTCGACCTTGGCCAGCGCCAGCATCTGGTTCGCCAGCGCGGTCGCGCGGTCGACCGTGTCGTTGATCTCGAGGAGCGCCTGGCGCGGCTCGACGTCGCCATGCAGCGCGGACTGGACCTGGGTCTTCAATACCGCAAGCGGCGTGCGCAGCTGGTGCGCCGTGTCGCGCACGAACCGCTTCTGGTTGTCCAGCAGGTGCGCGAGCCTGGCCATGACGTGGTTGGTGGCGTCGAGCAGCGGCAGCACCTCGCGCGGCGCGTCGGGGGCACCGATCGGGGTCAGGTCGTTCTCGGCACGCCCTTCGAGCTCGGTGCTGAGCCGCCGCACCGGCCGCATGCCGGCCTGAACGACGATCACCACCACCAGCGCAATCACGGCCACCAGCACGGCCTGTCGCCAGGCCGTGTCGACCAGGATCTGGCGGGCGAGCGCGCGGCGCAGCTGCAGCGTTTCCGCGACCTGCACCACCGCCATGCCGCGGCCGGCGACGCTGACCACCGGCTGCAGCAGGATTGCCACGCGCACCTCTTCCTCGCCCATCCGGGCATCGTAGAAGTCGACCAGGGCCGCGTACGGCGGACGCTGCGGCAGCTGGCCGCGCCAGAACGGCAGCTCGGCGAAGCCGGAGATCATCTCGCCGTCCAGGCTCGACACGCGATAGAAGAGGCGGCTGCGATTGTCGGCCTCGAAGGCTTCCAGCGCGGAATAAGGCACCGTGGCACGGACGCGAGCCAAGTCGTCGTAGCCTTCCACGTCGAGCTGCTCGCCGATCACCTTCGCCGAGGCGAGCAAGGTGCGGTCGTACGCCGTGTTCGCCGCCGCCAGCGCCTGCGAATACAGGCTGGCGGTGTTGAGGGCGATCAGCCCCAGCACCGGCACCAGGATCCCCGCCAGCAGGTAGCGGCGCAACGAGCGCGGCGCCTTCATGCGGCCTTCAGCAGGTAGCCCAGCCCGCGCAGGGTCATCAGCACGGTGCCGGTGTGGGCGAGCTTCTTGCGCAGCCGGTAGACCACCACCTCGATCGCTTCGTACTGCACGTCGGCCTGGCCCGGGAACACCAGCTCGAACAGCTTTTCCTTGGCCACCGCATGCCCCGGACGCGCCATCAGCGCCTGCAGCAGGGCGGCTTCGCGCGGCGTGAGCTCCAGCACCTCGTCGCGCACGTAGAACGCGCCGCTGCCACGGTCGTGCCGCAGCGCCCCCACGCGCGAGCCGCCGCCGTTCGCCGGCGCGGCGTCGCCGCGGCGCCGGGCGAGGGCGTGCAGCCGTGCCTCCAGTTCGTCCAGGTCGAAGGGCTTGGGCAGGTAGTCGTCGGCGCCGCTGTTGAGGCCGATGATGCGATCGCCCACGGTCCCGCGCGCCGTGAGCACCAGCACCGGAGTCGCCAGCCCGCGCTGGCGTGCCGCTTCGAGCACCTGCAATCCGTCCAGGCCCGGCAGGGTCAGGTCCAGCACCACCACGTCCGGGCCGCCCGCTTGCCATGCGGCGAGTGCGCGCAGGCCGTCGCCGCAGCCTTCCACCTGCATGCCGCGGCGGGCGAGGGCGCGCTCCAGGGTGCTGCGCATCGCGGGATCGTCTTCGACCAGCAGGATCTTCATCGGGTTGAGCCAGCGGATTTTGTCCTGGACTGTAGTAGTTTCCCCAATCCCGAGGACAGCCGTTTGACAGGCAGCGGGCGCATCATCCCGGCGTCGACCGGACAAACACCCAAGGAGCAACCGATGCGTCGTGATACCTTCCTCAAGTCGCTGGCCGCGCTGGCCGCCGCCGGCGCGCTGCCGCTGCCCGCTGCCGCGGCCGCCAGCATCAAGATGATGATCCCGGCCAACCCGGGCGGCGGCTGGGACACGACGGGCCGGGCGCTCGGCAAGGCGCTGCAGGAAGCCAAGGTGGCCGACAGCGTCAGCTACGAGAACAAGGGCGGCGCCGCCGGCGCGCTGGGCCTGGCGCAGTTCGTCAACGCCAGCAAGGGCGACCCCAACGCGCTGATGGTCATGGGTGCCGTGATGCTGGGCGGCATCATCACCGGCAAGCCTCCGGTGAGCCTGACGCAGGCGACGCCGATCGCGCGCCTGACGAGCGAGTACAACGTCTTCGTCCTGCCGGCCAACTCGCCGCACAAGACGATGGCCGACGTCGTCGCGCAGCTGAAGAAGGACCCCGGCAGCGTGAAATGGGCGGGCGGCTCGCGCGGGTCCACCGAGCACATCGCCGCCGCGATGATCGCGCGCGAGGTGGGCGCCGATCCGGCGAAGATCAACTACGTCGCCTTCCGGGGAGGCGGCGAGGCTGTCGCCGCCATCCTCGGCGGCAACGTCACGGTGGGCGGCAGCGGCTACAGCGAGTTCGCGGAGTACATCGCGGCGGGCAAGATGAAGGCGATCGGCGTCACTTCGGGTACCCGCCTCAAGGGCATCAACGTGCCGACGCTCAAGGAGCAGGGCATCAACGTCGAGATCGGCAACTGGCGCGGCGTCTACGGCGCTCCCGGCATCAACCCGGCGCAGCGCAAGGCGCTCACCGACATGGTGCTCGCGGCGCTGAAGACCAGGTCGTGGGCCGAGTCGCTCGAAAAGAACAACTGGACGCCCGCGGTCCTGGCCGGTCCGGCCTTCGAGAAGTTCGTCGACGACGAATTCGCCAGCCTGCGCGCGACGATGGTCAAGTCCGGGATGATCTGAAGCCCGGTTGCCGCGAGCGACCAGCGACGCCCGGCCGAGCCGGGCGTTCTTGTTGACCCGGAGGATACAGCAATGACACAGGCTCGCGATCCCCGCTGGCTGCAGACCCTGGTCGGCTCGGCCGTGGTGCTGATCGCACTGGCGCTCGGCGCCGGGGCGGTCTCGATTCCCTCCGGCGCCGGCTATGGCGGCGTCGGGCCCAACTTCCTGCCGTGGGCGGTGGCGGGCGGCCTGGCGGTGTGCGGCATCCTGATCGTCCGCGAGGCGCGCACCGGGGGCTTCCGGAACATGGAGGCCCCTTCCGGCGCGGCGCGCGCCGACTGGATCGCTTTCGTGTGGGTGTCGGCGGGCCTGCTCGCGAACGCCGCCCTGATCACCACCATCGGATTCATCCTGAGCTGCGGGCTGTGCTACCTGCTGGCGGTGCAGGGCCTGCGCGGCGCCGCCGGGCAGCCGGCCATGCGGCCGCGGACGCTGGCGGTGGACCTGACCACGGGCATCGCGATCGCCGCACCGGTGTTCTGGACCTTCACCCAGTTCCTCGCCATCAACCTGCCCGGGATCACCGGCACCGGGTGGCTCTGAAATGGACCCCCACGCTCACTTGCGTTCGCTGCCCCCCGAGGGGGCTTCAGTCTCCTTGAGGCGGCTCGGCGGAGACTGACATGGAGATTCTCAACGCCCTGATGCAGGGCTTCGCGACCGCGATCTCGCCGGCCAACCTGGTATGGGCGCTGGTCGGTTGTGCGCTTGGCACCGCCGTCGGCGTGCTCCCCGGCATCGGCCCGGCCGTCGCGGTGGCGATGCTGCTGCCGATCACCGCCAAGGTCGAAGTCACCGCGTCGATGATCTTCTTCGCCGGCATCTACTACGGCGCGATGTACGGCGGTTCGACCACCTCCATCCTGCTGAACACGCCGGGAGAGACGGCCACCATGGTCACGGCCATGGAAGGCAACAGGATGGCCAAGAGCGGGCGCGCCGGCGCCGCGCTGGCGACCGCGGCGATCGGATCCTTCGTCGCCGGCACCGTGGCCACGGTGATCGTGACGCTCTTCGCGCCCTCGGTCGCCGAGTTCGCGGTCAAGCTCGGGCCGCCGGAGTATTTCCTGCTGATGGTGCTGGCGTTCACCACCGTGAGCGCGGTGCTGGGGCAGAGCACGCTGCGCGGCATGACGGCGCTGCTGGTCGGGCTCGCGGTCGGCCTGATCGGCCTGGACCAGATCTCGGGCCAGGCACGCTACACCTATGGCGTCCCGGAGCTGCTGGACGGCATCGAGATCGTGCTGGTCGCGGTCGGCCTGTTCGCCGTGGCGGAGGTGCTGTACGCGGCGATGTACGAGGGCCGGGTGAAGGAATCGCAGAACCGGCTTTCGCGCGTGCACATGACCCGCCGCGACTGGAAGCGCTCGATCCCGGCGTGGCTGCGCGGCACCGCCATCGGCGCGCCGTTCGGGTGCATTCCGGCCGGCGGCACCGAGATTCCCACGTTCCTCAGCTATGCGGCCGAGAAGAAGCTGGCCAAGGACGAGAACCTCGCCGAGTTCGGCCACCAGGGCGCCATCGAGGGCGTGGCCGGTCCAGAGGCCGCCAACAATGCCACCGTCACCACGGCGCTGATCCCGCTGCTGACACTGGGCATTCCGACGTCCAACACCACGGCGATCCTGCTGGGCGCGTTCCAGAACTACGGCATCAATCCCGGGCCGCAGCTGTTCACGACCTCGGCGGCGCTGGTGTGGGCCCTGATCGCGTCGCTGTACATCGGCAACGTGATGCTGCTGGTGCTGAACCTGCCGATGGTGGGGTTGTGGGTCAAGCTGCTGAAGATCCCCAAGCCGCAGCTGTATGCCGGCATCCTGATCTTCGCCACCGTGGGCGCCTACGGCATGCGCCAGAGCGCCTTCGACCTCGTGCTGCTGTATGGCATCGGCGTGGTGGGCGTGCTGATGCGGCGGTTCGACTTCCCGACGGCGCCGGTGGTCGTGGGCATGATCCTGGGGCCGCTGGCCGAAGCGCAGATGCGCAATGCGGTCTCCATCGGGGAAGGCAGTTTCATGGTGTTCCTGCAGCGCCCGATGTCGCTCGTGATGATCGCGCTCATCCTGGCGGTGCTGCTGCTGCCCCGGATCCTCCGTGCCACCTTCCGGCGAGAAAGCGCCGCGGATGCGGGTTGACGCCAAGCCGCGGAACGGCCGAGTTCGGCTATCCTCTTTTCGCCCCCGGATTCGCGCGGCGAGGGCCGGGGCAACCAACAAGTCTTCAGCAACAGGAGAACGATCCATGAGCAAACTCACCAAGCATTGGCTGCCGCTGGCCGTGGCACTCGGCACGCTGGTCAGCGCACCGGCCGCGATGGCCGGCAAGACGCTGGACGGCGTGAAGTCGCGTGGCCAGCTGGTCTGCGGTGTGCACACCGGCCTGGCCGGGTTCTCCGCCGCCGATTCGACCGGCAAGTGGTCCGGCCTCGACGTCGACATGTGCAAGGCCGTGGCGGCCGCCGTGCTGGGCGACGCCGAGAAGGTGAAATACGTGCCGCTGACGGCCCAGCAGCGCTTCACGGCGCTGCAGTCCGGCGAAATCGACCTGCTGTCGCGCAACACGACGTTCACCCTGACCCGAGACGCCTCCCTGGGCCTGAACCAGACGGTGGTGACCTACTACGACGGCCAGGGCTTCATCGTGCCGAAGAAGAGCAACATCAAGAGCGCCAAGCAGTTCAAGAACCAGACCGTGTGCGTGCAGTCCGGCACGACGACCGAAAAGAACCTGACCGACTATTCCAAGGCCAACAACCTGAACATCAAGACCGTGGTGTTCGAGAAGGAGGAAGCGGCGACCGCCGCCTACTTCTCAGGGCGCTGCATCTCGTACACGACTGACGCGTCGGGCCTGGCGTCGATCCGCAACAAGGTGGCGCAGAACCCCGCCGACCACGTCATCCTGCCTGAGCTGATCTCCAAGGAGCCGCTGGGGCCGCTGGTGCGCCGCGGCGACGACGAGTGGTTCGCCATCGTCAAGTGGACGATCTACGGCCTGATCGAGGCCGAGGAGTACGGCATCACGCAGGCCAGCGTGGACCAGCTGAAGGGCTCGAGCCAGGACCCGGTCGTCAAGCGCATCCTGGGCACCGGCGAGGACATGGGCAAGCTGGTCGGCCTGGACAAGGACTGGATGGCCCGCGCGATCAAGGCCGTCGGCAACTACGGCGAGATCTTCGAGCGCAACGTCGGCCCCAAGTCGACGCTGGGCCTGCCGCGGGGCATCAACAACCAGTGGAACAAGGGCGGGCTGATGTACGCCCCGCCGATGCGCTGATTGACGGCCGAACGTTGACGCTCTTGCCCGCCGGCGCCGGTGTCGCGCGCCCGGCGGCGTCTTCCTGACCCGCATGCAGTCAAAGAGCCCGCCTTCCAAGAGTCCCTGGTCCTGGCGCAGCCGCGCCTTCCGGGGGCTCGTGTACCAGCTCGTGGCGCTCGCCGTCATCGGGCTCGCGGCCTGGTTCCTCTGGTCGAACACGCTCACCAACATGCGCGTGCGCGGGATCCAGAGCGGCTTCGATTTCCTGACGCAGCCCGCCGGTTTCTCGATCGGCGAAAGCCTCTATGCGTTTGATTCCGCGGAGTCGTACCTGCGCGCTTTCGGGGTCGGCCTGACCAACACCTTGCGCGTCGCGATCGCCGGCATCGTGCTCGCCACCTTGCTCGGAACGCTGATCGGCATCGGCCGCTTCTCGCGCAACGGGCTGGTGCGCGGGCTGTGCTCGGCGTACGTTGAACTGTTCCGCAACGTGCCGGTGCTGCTGCAGTTGCTGGTCTGGTACCTGGTGCTCACGGAAGTCCTGCCGGCCATCCAGGACGCATGGAAGGTGGGGCCCTTCTTCCTCAGCAAGGGCGGCATGAACTTCCCCGCCCCGGTCTGGGGTCCGGGTGAAGCTTGGGTGGGCCTGGGCCTGCTGGGCGGGCTCGTCGCCGCATGGTTCTACCGGCGCTGGGCGCGCCGGCACTTCGAGCTCACCGGCCACGCCAGGAGCATGTTCTGGTTGCCGCTGCTGCTGGTGCTGGCGCTCGCGTTCGCCGGCTGGGTGGCGGGCGGCGCGTCCACCGTGCTCGACTACCCGAGGAAAGGCGAGTTCGCGGTGGAGCACGGCGGCGCGCTGACGCCGGAATTCATGGCCCTGCTGCTGGGCCTGACCATGTACACGGCGGCCTTCATCGCCGAGGTGGTGCGGTCGGGCATCGCTTCGGTGCCCGGCGGGCAGGCCGAGGCCGCGGCGGCGCTGGGCCTGGACCGCCGCCTGGAGATCCGCCTGATCCTGCTGCCGCAGGCGCTGCGCGTCATCATCCCGCCGCTCACCAACCAGTACCTGAACCTGACCAAGAATTCCTCGCTGGCGGTCGCCATCGGCTACCCCGACATCGTGTCGATCGCCAACACCGCCATGAACCAGACCGGCCGGGCGGTGGAATGCATCGCCATCCTGATGTCGGTGTATCTCACGCTGTCGCTGCTGACGTCGGCCGGCATGAACTGGTACAACGCCCGCGTGGCGATCAAGGAGCGGTGATGGACGGCACCAGCCCCGGCGCCAGCGGCTTTCGTCCGGTCCCGGCCCGCCCCGCACCGCGCGCGACCGAGGGCGTGCTGCCCTGGATGCGCGCGAACCTGTTCGGCAGCTGGCAGACGACGTTCGCCACGTTCGTGCTCGGAGCCGTGCTGCTCTGGGTGCTGCCGAAACTCGTTGACTGGGCGCTGCTGCGCGCCGTCTGGACGCCCGACCTGGCGGCGTGCAAGGCGATGGAAGGCATGGGCGCCTGCTGGGGCGTCGTCGCCGAGAAGTACCGCATCATCATCTTCGGGCGCTACCCGTACGAGGAGCAGTGGCGGCCGCTGGCGGCGACCGTGCTGATGGTGGCGATGCTCGTGGCAAGCTGCACCCGCCCGTTCTGGAAACGCTGGCTCGTGCTGGCATGGGCGGCGGTGCTGGCGGTCTTCTTCGTTCTGATGCTCGGCGGGGTCCTCGGCCTGTCGAAGGTCGAGACCGACCGCTGGGGCGGCCTGCCGCTGACGATCCTGCTGTCGTCGCTGTCGATCGTGATGGCCTTCCCGATCGCGCTGCTGGTGGCGCTGGGGCGGCGTTCCAACCTGCCGGCGATCCGCGCGTTCTGCACCATCTACGTCGAACTGATCCGGGGCGTGCCGCTGATCTCGGTGCTGTTCATGGCCTCGTTCATGTTTCCGCTGTTCATGCCCCCGGGCTTGACGATCGACGTCCTGATCCGGGTGCTGGTGGGCATCACCCTGTTCGCGGCGGCCTACCTGGCCGAGGTGATCCGCGGCGGCCTGCAGGCGGTGCCCAAGGGGCAGGTGGAGGCGGCGGCGACGCTGGGCCTGTCCTACTGGCAGACGCAGCGCAAGATCGTGCTGCCGCAGGCGCTGGCGATGGTGGTGCCGAGCATCGTCAACAGCTTCATCTCCATCTTCAAGGACACCTCGCTGGTCAGCATCGTGAGCCTGTACGAGCTCACGGGCGCGCTCGACCTCGCCGTGAACGCCGACGCGAACTGGAAGCCGTTCAAGCTGCAGGGCTACTTCTTCATCGCCCTGATCTATTTCCTCTTCTGCTTTGCCATGTCCCGCTACAGCCAGTGGGTGGAAAGGCAGCTCAACGCGGGCAGGCGCCGCTGACCGGGACTCCATGGCCGAATCGATCATCCGCTTCGAAAAAGTCAACAAGTGGTACGGGAACAATTTCCACGTGCTGCGCGACATCGACCTCAACGTGGCGCGGGGCGAGAAGATCGTCATCTGCGGTCCGTCGGGCTCGGGCAAGTCCACGCTGATCCGCTGCATCAACCGGCTGGAGGAGCACCAGGAGGGGCGCCTCGTCGTCGACGGCGTGGAGCTGAGCGACGACGTCAAGGCCGTCGACGAGGTGCGCAAGAAGGTGGGCATGGTGTTCCAGCAGTTCAACCTGTTCCCGCACCTCACCGTGCTGGACAACCTGACGCTGTCGCCGATGTGGGTCGGCAAGCTGCCGCGCAAGGAAGCCGTGGAGAAGGCGATGCAGCAGCTGGAGCGCGTGCGCATCGCCGACCAGGCCGGCAAGTATCCGCTGCAGCTTTCGGGCGGCCAGCAGCAGCGCGTGGCGATCGCCCGGGCGCTGTGCCTCACGCCGAAGATCATGCTGTTCGACGAGCCGACCTCCGCGCTCGACCCGGAGATGATCAAGGAGGTGCTGGACGTGATGATCGAACTGGCCGACCAGGGCATCACCATGCTGTGCGTGACGCACGAGATGGGCTTCGCCAAGGCGGTCGCCGACTGCGTCATCTTCATGGACGAGGGACAGATCGTCGAGAGCAGTCCGCCGCACGAGTTCTTCAACAATCCGAAGAGCGAACGCAGCCGGGACTTCCTGTCGAAGATCCTCGGCCACTGACCCGGCCGTGCCGGCCCGCCGTACATCCCGCCATGGCCGCTTCCTCGCCCGCGACGCCGTCCCTGCCGCTCGACGGTGAAAGCATCCTGGCGCTGGCCGCGCGGTCGATGTTCCAGCTGTTCTCGAGCATCAGCCAGGGCATGTTCCTGGTGGACCGCACCGGCCGCATCGTGTGGCTCAACGAGGGCTACAAGCGCTTCCTGCCGGCCCTCGGGTTCTCGTCCGCCGAGGAGGTGGTGGGCCACATGATCGAGGACGTCGTGCCCAACACGCAGATGCGCCGCGTGCTGGAGACCGGCCAGCCGATCCTGGTGGACCTGCTGACGAACCGTGCCGGCACCTTCGTCGTCAGCCGCATTCCGCTGCGCGACGAGCACGGCGGCGAGCTGATCGGCGCGATCGGCATCGTGCTGTTCGACCATCCCGAGACGACGCTGCAGCCCCTGATCAGCAAGTTCGCGCGGTTGCAGCGCGACCTCGACGACGCCCGGCGCGAACTTGCCAGCCAGCGCCGTACCAAGTACACGCTGGCCAGCTTCGTGGGCTCCAGCCCGCCCGCCGTGGAGGTGAAGCGCCAGGCGCGCCGCGCGGCCGTCTCGTCCAGCCCGGTGCTGCTGCTCGGCGAGACCGGCACCGGCAAGGAACTGCTGGCGCATGCGATCCACGCCGCCTCCGCGCGCACCGGCGGCCCGCTGGTGAGCGTCAACATTGCGGCCGTGCCGGACACGTTGCTCGAGGCCGAATTTTTCGGGGTGGCGCCCGGCGCGTACACGGGCGCCGATCGCAAGGGCCGGGTGGGCAAGTTCAAGCTCGCCGACGGCGGCACGCTGTTCCTCGACGAGATCGGCGACATGCCGCTGGCGCTGCAGCCCAAGCTGCTGCGGGCGCTGCAGGAGGGCGAGATCGAGCCGCTGGGCTCCAACAAGGTGGTGCCGTTCGACGCGCGCGTGATCGCGGCGACATCGCGCGACCTCGGGGCCCTGGTGCGCGAAGGCAGGTTTCGCGAAGACCTCTTCTATCGCCTCAACGTGCTGCCGATCCGCGTGCCGCCGCTGCGCGAACGGCGCACCGACATCCCGTCGCTGGTGGAAGTGCTGGCCGAGGACATCGCGGCGCGCGGCGGCTCGGCGGCGCCGGAGCTCACTGCCGATGCCATGGGCCTGCTGGCCGCGCAGAGCTGGCGCGGCAACATTCGCGAGCTGCGCAACGTCCTGGAGCAGGCCGCCATGCGCAGCGATACGCCGCGGATCGACGCGGCCCAGGTCGCGGCCGTGCTGCGCGAGGCCGGCGTCCGGGAGATCGTCGCGCCCATCGTCACGGCGCCGGCGCCGCAGGCCTCCGGCGCAAGCGCGCTTCGGCCGCTGGCCGAGCAGGTCGGCGAACTCGAGCGCCGGGCGATCGCCGCAGCCCTCGCGGCCACGGGCGGGAACAAGCTGGCAGCCGCCAGGCTGCTGGGCATCTCGCGGGCCAAGCTGTACGAACGGCTGGCGACGATGGCTGAATTTCAGTCAATGCCTGAAATGTGGACAGTCGAAACTGCGTCGTTTCCGGACACTTCATCACCGAACTGAGCAAATTTCCTTTGGAATCAACGGCCCGCGACCTGGCACGGACCGTGCGTTCCGGTTTATCCAAATCTGCAGTCCAACAGGAGACACACATGCAACGCCGCACCTGGGTCGCGCTCGCCGCACTCGCCGCCTCCACCTTCGCCGCCCCGGTCGTCCTGGCCCAGGCCAAGGAGATCAGGATCGCCCACGTCTACAGCCGCACCGGCCCGCTGGAGGCGTACGGCAAGCAGACGCAGACCGGACTGATGATGGGCCTGGACTACGCCACGGGCGGGACCATGACCGTCAACGGCCGCAAGATCGTCGTGATCGAGAAGGACGACCAGGGCAAGCCCGACCTGGGCAAGTCGCTCCTCGCGACCGCCTATTCCGACGACAAGGCCGACCTCGCGATCGGTCCGACGTCGTCGGGCGTCGCGCTGGCGATGCTGCCCGTCGCCGAGGAATACAAGAAGATCCTGCTGGTGGAACCCGCGGTCGCGGATTCCATCACCGGCGACAAGTGGAACAAGTACATCTTCCGCACCGGCCGCAACAGCTCGCAGGACGCGATCTCCAACGCCGTGGCGCTGGACAAGCCGGGCGTGACCATCGCCACGCTGGCGCAGGACTACGCGTTCGGGCGCGACGGCGTGAAGGCGTTCAAGGAGTCGGTCAAGAAGGCCAGGATCGTCCACGAGGAATACCTGCCCGCGAACACCACCGACTTCACGGCCGGCGCGCAGCGCCTGATCGACAAGCTGAAGGACGTGCCGGGCCGCAAGGTGATCTGGATCGTGTGGGCCGGCGCCGGCAACCCGTTCAAGATCGCCGACCTGGACCTGAAGCGCTACGGCATCGAAATCGCCACCGGCGGCAACATCCTGCCGGCGATGGCCTCCTACAAGCAGTTCCCCGGGATGGAAGGGGCGACCTACTACTACTTCGGCATCCCGAAGAACCCTGTGAACGAGGCGCTGGTGGCCAGCCACTACAAGCAGTTCAAGAGTCCGCCGGACTTCTTCACGGCCGGCGGCTTCTCCGCCGCGATGGCCGTGGTGACCGCGCTGAAGAAGACGAACGGCGACACGGCCGCGAACAAGCTGATCGCCGCCATGGAGGGCATGAGCTTCGACACGCCCAAGGGCAGGATGACCTTCCGCAAGGAGGACCACCAGGCGATGCAGAGCATGTACCACTTCAAGATCAAGGCCGACCCGGCGTTCGCGTGGGGCGTGCCGGAGCTGGTGCGCGAGATCAAGCCGGAAGAGATGCAGGTCCCGATCCGCAACAAGCGCTGATTCACTGAAAAATCGCCGCGCGATTTTCCAGTGCCCTGATCAGCGCATGGAGGACCGGCGAAGCCGGATCCTCCATGCAAGGGAGACCGCGCTGCACGTTGTTCCGCGCGGTCCTGGACCTCGCGGCCCCCGCGAGGCGGAGGCCGCTCGCGGCGACGACCAATCCATCATGAGCCTGCTCGCCACCCGTGACCTCACCGTGCGCTTCGGCGGCCACGTCGCCGTCGACCGCGTGACCTGCTCGTTCGAGCCGGGCACGTTGACGGCGATCGTCGGCCCGAACGGCGCGGGCAAGACCACCTACTTCAACCTGATCTCGGGTCAGCTCAAGGCGTCGGCCGGCGAGGTGACGCTCGATGGCCGCGACGTCTCGGGACTCTCGGCGTCGGAGCGCACGCGGGCCGGCCTCGGCCGTGCGTTCCAGCTCACCAACCTGTTCCCGCGCCTGACGGTGCTGGAGAACGTGCGGCTGGCGGTACAGGCCACGCGCGACGGGGCACACCGGCGCGGCTTCAACCTGTGGAGCATCTGGAGCGACCACGCCGGCCTGCTGGCCCGAGCCGACGAGATCCTCGCGGCGGTCGACATGAAGGCCAAGGAGCACGAACTGGTCGCCAGCCTGCCGCACGGCGACCAGCGCAAGCTGGAAGTGGCCCTGCTGATGGCGCTCGAGCCGTCCGTGTTCATGTTCGACGAGCCCACCGCCGGCATGAACGCCGCCGAAGCGCCGGTGATCCTCGACCTGATCCGGCAGCTCAAGGCCGACCGCAGCAAGACGATCCTGCTGGTGGAGCACAAGATGGACGTGGTGCGGGAACTGGCCGACCGGATCATCGTGCTGCACAACGGGCAGCTGGTGGCGGACGGCGAGCCGGCGGAGGTCATTGCGTCGCCGATCGTCCAGGAGGCTTACCTGGGCGTGGCGCCCGCGGGGCGCGACGCCCAGGACGCCTCCGGCTCCGCCGGTCGCCCTGATGACGCTCCCCCCCACCCCAACCCTCCCCCTCGAGGGGGAGGGGCCGAAGACACGCGCGCCGGCCGGGTTGAAAAGCCATGAGCGACGCACTCCTCACGCTCGAAGGCGTGCACACGCACATCGGCGCGTACCACATCCTGCATGGCGTCGACTTCGTCGTGCCGCGCGGGCAACTGACGCTGCTGCTGGGGCGCAACGGCGCGGGCAAGACGACGACGCTGCGCACCGTCATGGGACTGTGGCGCGCGTCGGCCGGCCGCATCACCTTCGACGGGCGCGACATCACCCGCCTCGACACGCAGAAGATCGCTTCCCTCGACGTCGCCTACGTCCCCGAGAACATGGGGATCTTCGCCGACCTCACCGTGAAGGAGAACATGTTGCTGGCGGCGCGTGGTGCGCGCACGGCCGCGCACATGGACCGGCAGCGACTGCAGTGGATCTTCCACCTGTTTCCCGCGGTGGAGAAGTTCTGGAACCACCCGGCCGGCAAGCTCTCGGGCGGGCAGAAGCAGATGCTCGCCGTCGCCCGGGCGATCGTGGAGCCGCGCCAGCTGCTGATCGTCGACGAGCCGAGCAAGGGGCTGGCGCCGGCCATCATCAACAACATGATCGACGCCTTCCAGCAACTGAAGGCGAGCGGCGTGACGATCCTGCTCGTGGAGCAGAACATCAATTTCGCGAAGCGCCTGGGCGACACGGTGGCCGTGATGGACAACGGTGCCGTGGCGCACACCGGGACGATGCGCGCGCTGGCCGAGGACGAGGCCCTGCAGCGCTCGCTGCTGGGGTTGGCGATATGAGAGACCTCGACTGGAAGCCGCTGGCGCTGGTGCCGCTGCTGGCCTTGCTGGTGCTGCCGTTCATCGGTTCCGTTTCGACCTGGGTCACGCTCACCGTGGCCGGGCTGGCGATGGGGATGATCGTGTTCATCATCGCGTCCGGCCTGACGCTGGTGTTCGGGCTGATGGACGTCCTGAACTTCGGGCATGGCGTGTTCATCGCGCTGGGCGCGTTCGTTGCAACGAGCGTGCTGGGCAGCATGGCCGACTACACGGCGTCGGCGAGCCTGTGGACCAACCTGCTGGCGGTGTTCCCGGCCATGCTGGTGGCGATGCTGGTCGCGGGCGCCGTCGGCCTGGCCTTCGAGCGCTTCATCGTGCGGCCGGTCTACGGCAACCACCTCAAGCAGATCCTGATCACGATGGGCGGCATGATCATCGGCGAGGAGCTGATCAAGGTGATCTGGGGGCCGCTGCAGATCCCCTTGCCGCTGCCGGAAGGCATGCGCGGCGCCTTGCTGTTCGGCGACGCCGCCGTCGAGAAGTACCGGCTGCTGGCGGTCATCATCGGCCTGGCGGTCTTCGGTGCGCTGCTGTGGGTGCTGACTCGCACCAAGGTCGGCCTGCTGGTGCGCGCCGGGGTCCAGGACCGCGAAATGGTGGAGGCGCTCGGCTACCGCATCCGCACGCTGTTCATCGGCGTGTTCATGGTCGGCAGCGCGCTCGCCGGGCTGGGCGGCGTCATGTGGGGCCTGTACCAGCAGAGCGTCGTGCCGCAGATGGGCGCCCACGTCAACGTGCTGATCTTCATCGTGCTGATCATCGGCGGCCTGGGCTCGACGACGGGCGCGCTGATCGGCGCCCTCCTGGTGGGGTTGATGGCCAATTACACCGGCTTCCTGGTGCCCAAGGCGGCGCTGTTCTCCAACATCGCGCTGATGATGGCCATCCTGCTGTGGCGGCCGCAGGGCGTCTACGGCGCGAGCCGCTGAAGGCAGGGCCATGCTCGCGCGCATCCTCTCCGCCGATTTTCCGCGCAGCCGGCTGCTGGCCGTGCTGCTGTTCGCGATGCTGGTGGCGCTGGCGCTCGTGCCGTTCGCCTTTCCCGGCGTCAAGGCGCTGAACGTCGCGGCCAAGATCCTGGTGTTCGTGGTGCTGGTCGCCAGCTACGACCTGCTGCTCGGCTACACCGGCATCGTCAGTTTTGCCCATACGATGTTCTTCGGCATCGGCGCGTACGGCATCGCCATCGCCAGCACGCGCATGGGCCCTGGCTGGCCCGCGGTCGGCGCCGGCCTCGCAGCCGCGCTCCTGCTGTCTTTCGTGCTGGCGCTGGCGATCGGCCTGTTCTCGCTGCGGGTGCGGGCGATCTTCTTCTCGATGATCACGCTGGCCGTTGCCGCGGCGTTCCAGACGCTGGCCTCCCAGCTGTCCGAGATCACCGGCGGCGAGGACGGTCTCAGCTTCAAGGTGCCGGAGGTGCTGTCGCCGAGCTTCGAGTGGTCGGAGACGCCGTTCCTCGGCGCGAGCCTGGATGGCCGGCTGCTCGCCTATTACCTGCTGTTCGCCGTCGCGCTGATCTCGCTGCTGGCGATGCTGCGCATCGTCAACTCGCCGTTCGGGCGCGTGCTCCAGGCGATCCGGGAAAACGAGTTCCGGGCCGAGGCGATCGGCTACCGGGTGGTGGTGTACCGCACGACGTCCAGCATCCTGTCGGCGCTGTTCGCGACGCTGGCCGGCGCCATGCTGGCGCTCTGGCTGCGCTACAACGGGCCCGACACCTCGCTGTCGTTCGAGCTGATGCTCGACGTGCTGCTGATCGTGGTGATCGGCGGCATGGGCACCATGTACGGCGCCGCCGTCGGCTCGGGGATCTTCCTCGTCGCCCAGAGCTACCTGCAGGACCTGCTGCGCCTGGCCAGCGAAGGCGCCGCGGGGTGGCCCTGGCTTGCCGCGCTGCTCTCGCCCGACCGCTGGCTGCTCTGGCTCGGCCTGCTGTTCGTCCTGTCCGTCTACTACTTCCCCGCAGGGGTGGTCGGCCGGCTGCGCGCGCTGCGCAGCAACGCCTGACCGCGCCCCGACCGCCCACGGAGGTCTCCGCCATGCCATCGAACTCCTGTTACGCGACCTGCGCCGGTCGCGAGATCCACTACACCGAGTGGGGCGCGGGCCAGGGACCCACGGTCATCGCCTGGCACGGCCTCGCGCGGACCGGCCGGGACATGGATGAGCTGGCCGAACACCTCGCGGGCCGCGGCTTTCGCGTGGTCTGCCCCGACACCATCGGGCGCGGCCTGAGCCAGTGGAGCCCCGATCCGGGCAGCGAGTACACGCTGGCGTTCTACGCGCGCCTGGCCGCCGAACTGATCGAAGGGCTCGGGATCGAGCGCGCGCACTGGGTCGGCACGTCGATGGGCGGCGCGATCGGGATGGCCTGCGCCGGCGGGCGGCTGCAGCCTCGCGCCAAGGCGCGCATCGCGAGCCTGGTGCTGAACGACAACGCGCCGCAGCTGGCGGAACCGGCGATCGAGCGCATTCGCGCCTACGCCGGCAATCCGCCGGCGTTCACCACCATCGCGGAGCTCGAGGCGTTCTTCCGCCAGGTCTACAAGCCGTATGGCTGGCTGAGCGACGCCCAGTGGCGGCGGCTGACGGAGACTTCGGTGCGGCGGCTGCCGGACGGTCGCGTGACGCCGCACTACGACCCGGCGATGGTGCGCCAGTTCACCGACCATCCCCACGACTACGACGTGTGGGAGCACTACGACGCGATCGAGGTGCCCGTGCTGTGCCTGCGGGGCGCCGAGTCCGACCTGGTGCTGCGCGAGACCACCGGGCAGATGCTCCGGCGTGGCCCCGGCCTGCGCGGCCTCACGCGGATCGTCGAGGTGCCCGGCTGCGGCCACGCGCCGGCCCTGAACGTTCCGGATCAGCTGGAGCTGGTCGCGTCCTTCATCGAGCAGAACGAGGCGCTCGCTACTGCTTCGCACCCATAGCCAGCGCGCGCTCGCGCGTGGCCGCGAGCGCGTCCGGCTTCGCCGGCTCCTGCGTCGGCCAGCCGGCGAGGTGCTGCTCGGCCAGCGCGCCGAGCGCGGCGATCCACGGCCCATCGTCGTTCAGGCACGGGATGTAGTGAAACTCCTTGCCGCCGGCGCCGAGGAAGGCGTCGCGCACCTCCTGCCCGATTTCCTCCAGCGTTTCCAGGCAGTCGGCGGTGAACCCGGGACAGACCACGTCGACGCGGCCGACGCCGCGCTGCGCCAGCGCACGCACGCTCGGCTCGGTGTAGGGCTCCAGCCACTTCGCCTTGCCGAAGCGCGACTGGAACGTGACGCTGTAGTGCTCCGGCAGCAGGCCGAGCTGGCCCGCCAGGAGCCGCGCCGTCTTCTGGCATTCGCAGAAATAGGGGTCGCCCAGGTCGCGCGTGCGTTCGGGCACACCGTGAAAACTCATGACCAGGTGGTCCGGCCGGCCGTGGTCGAGCCAGTGGCGGCCAATGCGCGCGGCCAGTGCCTTGATGTAGCCGTGCTGGTCGTGATAGCGGTTGACGAAGCGCAGTTCCGGGAGGCTGCGCTGGCGCTGGCTCCACGCCGCGACGGCGTCGACGATGCTGGCCGTCGTCGTCCCCGAGTACTGAGGGTACGCCGGCAGCACCAGGATCCGGGTCGCGCCCTCGGCCTTGAGCGCGTCGAGCTGCGAAGCGATGGACGGGTTGCCGTAGCGCATCGCGGGACGCACGATGACGCGGTGGCCCCGTTCGCCGAGCCAACCCTGCAGCAGCCTGGCCTGCTTCTCGGTCCAGACCTTCAGCGGCGAACCCTCGGCCGTCCAGATGCTCGCGTACTTCGCGGCCGACTTCGCCGAGCGCAGCGGCAGGATGGCGCCGCGCAGGAGCGGTTGCCACACCACCGCCGGAATCTCGACGACCCGCGGGTCGCTCAGGAATTCGGCCAGGTATTGCCGCACCGCAGCGGCGGTGGGTTCGTCCGGCGTGCCCAGGTTGCAGTACAGCACGGCAGTGAGCGAGGGCCGGCCGTGCGGCAAGGGCGGTTCCGCGGCGAAAGGGGATGATGAGCGCATGGGGTATTCTCCCCGACTGACATGTGCCCCCACGCTCACTGGCGTTCCCTGCCCCCCGAGGGGGCCTCAGTCTCCTTGAGGCGGCTCGGCGGAAGAATGTGTGCCCCCACGCTCACTGGCGTTCGCTGCCCCCCAAGGGGGCTTCAGTCTCCTTGAGGCGGCTCGGCGGAAGAATGTGTGCCCCCACGCTCACTGGCGTTCGCTGCCCCCCAAGGGGGCTTCAGTCTCCTTGAGGCGGCTCGGCGGAGACTGACATGCTGGACCTCACGAGAATCAAGGGCATTTCGCTGGACCTGGACGACACGCTGTGGCCGGTCCTGCCCACGATCGAGCGCGCCGAGAAGGTCCTGCACGGCTGGCTGGTGGAGCGGGCACCGATGTCCGCCGCGCTCTTTTCGAGCCCGCAGGCGCTGCAGGAGATCCGCGACCACATGAAGGCGAACCGGCCGGAACTCAAGCACGACCTGAGCGCGATCCGCCGCGAATCGATCCGGCTGGCGCTGTACCGGGCCGGCGAGAATCCGCTGCTGGCCGACGAGGCGTTCGAGGTGTTCTTCGCCGAACGCCAGCGCGTCACGCTGTTCGACGACGCCAGGCCGGCGCTGGAATTCCTCTCGGCGCGCTTCCCGCTGGCATGCATCTCCAACGGCAATGCCGACGTGGGCCGCGTCGGACTCGGCTCGTTCTTCCGCGCCTCGATTTCGGCGCGCGAGTTCGGCATCGGCAAGCCCGATCCGCGCATCTTCCACGCGGCCGCGGGCGCGCTGGACCTGAACGTGGAACAGGTGCTGCACGTCGGCGACGACGCCACGCTCGACGCGCTGGGCGCGCTCAACGCCGGCATGCAGGCCGCGTGGGTCAACCGGTCCGAGCAGCTGTGGCCGCACCAGGCCGAGCCGCACGTGACGCTGGCGAGCCTGGACGAACTCTGCGCCCTCTTCAGGTGACCGTGCCGGCGGGCGCCAGCGCCGCGACCGCCTGCAGTGCCGAGCGCACCGCGCCTTCCAGCGTCGCGGGGTAAGGGCCTTCCACGTAGTCGCCGCAGGCCAGCAGTCCGGGGGCGACCTGCTGCGGCGGCCGTTGCAGGCCGGGCGTGCAGGCGAAGGTGGCGCGCTTCTCGACCACCGTCTGCAGCGGCCGCACCGCGGTCCACCCCAGGGCGTGGGCCTGCCGCACCACCTCGTGCTCGGCTTGCTCCCGGTCGGACGTGCAGGCGCTGACGACGAACGCGAGCAGCCCCGGCGGGCCGCCCAGGCGGGACCGGTCGAACACGAACTGCGCCGGCCCCTGCGGTCCCGTGCGCAGCGCGAGCATCGGCAGTGGCAGGCGCGGGCCGCCGCTGGTGTACACGGTGGCGATGGCCTCGTGCTGCAGTCCGCGGGCCAGCGCCGGCCACGACGGCGCCGCGGCGCCGCTGCCTTCGGCGAGGCGGGCCGCCTCCTGCGGCGGACACGCGAGCAGCACCGCGTCGAAATCGCGGCCGTCGACCCGCCAGCCCCGCGACCGGGGGGCCAGCTCCCGCACGCGCTGGCCGGTCGCCACCTCGCCGCCGCGTCCGGCCAGCCAGCGCGCGGCCGCTTCCGGGAACAGGCTGCCGAGGTCGGTGCGCGGCAGCAGGAGGTTGGAGCCGGCCGGCTCGAACAAGGTATCGCGCATGACCCGCAGGAAGACCTGGCCGCTCGCACGGGCCGCCGGCGTGTTGAGCGCCGACACGCACAAGGGCTCGACCAGTTCCGCCAGCACGTTGGGCGTCAGGCCGTGGCACAGGTCGGCGACCGATGCGGCCGCGCCGCATTCGAAGCCCGCTGCGCGCCATTGCCAGGCCGTCCGTGCCAGCGACCATTTGTCGGCGGCGCTCCATCCGCGCGCCATGGCGATGCCGGCGGCGGCATCGACCGGCGCCGGCCACGGCGGCAGGGCCAGTCCGCCGCCATCGGGAAAGCGCAGCGTGAGCGGCATTCGCAGCAACGCGTCTTTCGGCGCCACGCCGACGCTGCGCATCAGGCGCAGGGTTTCGCGGTACGCGCCGGCCAGGATGTGCTGTCCGTTGTCCAGTCGCAGCGCGCCGCCGTCCGGCCCGCGGACCGGCAGCGCGCGGGCGCGGCCGCCGAGTTGCGGCGCGGCTTCGAGGACGGTGGGCCGATGTCCGGCCTGGATGGCAGCGACGGCCGCCGCCATCCCGGCCCAGCCGCCGCCGATGACGGCCACTTTCATGCGGTCACAGCCGGCCGAGCGCCTGCACCTTCCACGCCAGCCAGAACTTGCGCAGCGGGGTCAGGCTCACGCGCTGGTGCAGCACCTGGAAGTCGTGGCGCTCGATCTCGCGCAGCAGCGTGCGGTAGATGTTGGCCATCATCAGGCCCGGCTTCTGGCTGCGGCGGTCGGCCGGCGGCAGCAGCGCCAGCGCTTCGTCATAGAGGCGGTGCGCGCGTTCAGCCTGGAAGCGCATCAGGGCCGTGAACCGATCCGAGTACTGGCGGTTCAGGATCTCGTGCGCCTTGACGTCGAACTGCTGCAGCTCGTTCATCGGCAGGTAGATCCGGCCGCGCATCGCGTCCTCGCCGACGTCCCGGATGATGTTGGTGAGCTGGAAGGCCAGCCCCAACCGGTGGGCGTACTCGGTCGTGCCCGGATCGCTCTGGCCGAAGATGCGGGCCGACACTTCGCCGACGACCCCGGCCACCAGGTGGCAATAGCGCTGCAGGCCCTGGAAGTCCAGGTAGCGGGTCTGCTGCAGGTCCATGCGGCAGCCTTCGATCACGGCCAGCAACTGGTCCTGCTCGATGCCGAACGTGGCCGTTCGCGGCGCCAGCGCCCTCGTCACCGGGTGGGTCGGTGCGCCGGCAAAGGTGCGGCCGACCTCGGTCTCCCACCAGGCAAGCTTCGTCGCGGCGACGCCCGGATCGGTGACCTCGTCCACCACGTCGTCGACGGCGCGGCAGAAGGCGTAGAAGGCCGTGATCGCTTCGCGGCGCTCCGGCGGCAGGAACAGGAAGGCGTAGTAGAAGCTGCTGCCCGAGGCGATCGCCTGTTCGCGGACGTATTCGTCGGAATTCACCGGGCGATTGTCACATCTGCGCCGCGCGCCACAGCAGCGGTCCGAAGTCGCGGCGCCGCAGGCGGGGGCGGACGCGGAACGGATTGAAGCCGCCCGCCTCGATCCGGTCCAGGATGCGCAGGCCGCCTTGCACCACCAGGCGCAGTTCCCACCCGGCGCGTCCCGGCACCATGTGCACCAGCGGAGCGCCTTCCTCCATCGTCTGCCTGGCCCATTGCACGAGGTTCGCGACCAGGCGTGGCGTGGCCGGATCGCCGGCCCAGGTGCCGGGACGATCCGGTTCCAGCCCGTGTCGGTGGCAGTCCTGCGCCGGGACGTACAGCCGCCCGCGCGGCACGTCGACGCCGAGGTCCTGCCAGAAGTTGGTGAGCTGCAAGGCGGTGCAGATGCTGTCGCTGCACGCCAGCGCGCGCGGCTCGGTCACGCCGTAGAGGTGCAGCAGCAGCCGGCCGACAGGGTTGGCCGAGCGGCAGCAGTAATCCAGCAGTTCGGCGCGGTCGGCATAGCCGGTGCCGCCGGCCGTCTTGACGACGTCCTGGCGGAAGGCGCTGAGCAGCGCCGCCAGCGGCGCCTGCGGCAGCGCGAACTGGCGCACGGCCAGGGCCAGGCGCTCGAAGACCGGGCGCCAGCGTGCCGAGACCGGGTCGCCGGCGAAGCAGGCGGCCAGGTCGGCCCGGTAGGCGTCGAGGTCGGCCAGCCTCTGGGTTGCAGGAGCCGTGCCTTCGTCGGCAAGGTCGTCGGCGGTGCGAGCGAACCAGTAGATCGCGGCGATCGGCGGCCGCAGCCGCGCCGGGCACAGCCACGAGGCGACCGGAAAGTTCTCCTCGGGCGTGCGGACGTCGGGCAGGGCGGGGGCTTTCACGCGGGGATTGTCGCTGGTGCTCCGCAGCGGGCAGCATCGCCGCGATCAGGACCGCCCCGGCGCGCCCGCCCTCCGGGCCCTCGCGCTTCCCGGGTAAAATCAAAGGTTGACCGAACGGGCGGGCGTTCAGGCATGCTGGGCGCCCGCTTTCTCGTTCTCACCGCGCGGGTGGCGAAATTGGTAGACGCACCAGGTTTAGGTCCTGACGCCAGCGATGGCGTGCCGGTTCGAGTCCGGCCCCGCGCACCAGACACCTTTTTCAAGACAGTTGAAGAGAGAGCAACATGGCCGTGAACGTAGAAACCCTCGACAAGCTGGAGCGCAAGATGACGCTGACCCTGCCGGTCGACGTCATCAAGTCCGAGGTCGACAGCCGCCTCAAGCGGCTCGCGCGCACCGTCCGCATGGACGGCTTCCGCCCGGGGAAGGTGCCGATGACGGTCGTGGCGCAGCGCTACGGCTACTCGGTGCACTACGAGGTCATGAACGACAAGGTCGGCGAGGCGTTTGCCCAGGCCGCCAATGAAGCCAAGCTGCGCGTGGCCGGCCAGCCCAGGATCACCGAGAAGGAAGGCGCGCCGGATGGCCAACTGGCCTTCGATGCCGTCTTCGAGGTGTATCCGGAAGTCAAGATCGCCGACCTGGCCGATGCCGAGGTCGAGAAGACCGGCACCGAGGTGACCGAGGCGGCGATCGACCGCACGCTCGACATCCTGCGCAAGCAGCGCCGCACCTTCGCCCAGCGGGCGCACGACGCGGCCGTGCAGGACGGCGACCGGGTCACGGTGGACTTCGAAGGCAAGATCGACGGCGAGCCGTTCCAGGGCGGCAAGGCCGACGACTTCCAGTTCATCGTGGGCGACGGCCAGATGCTCAAGGAATTCGAGGATGCCGTGCGCGGCATGAAGACCGGCGAGAGCAAGACCTTCCCGCTGGCCTTCCCCGAGGACTACCACGGCAAGGACGTGGCCGGCAAGACGGCCGACTTCATGGTCACCGTCAAGAAGGTCGAGGCCGCCCACCTGCCGGAAGTCAACGATGCGCTGGCCAAGTCCCTGGGCATCGAGGACGCCACGGTGGACGGCCTGCGGGGCGACATCCGCAAGAACCTCGAGCGCGAAGTCAAGTTCCGCCTGCTGGCCCGCAACAAGCAGGCCGTGATGGACGCGCTCGTCGCCAAGGCCGAGCTGGACCTGCCGAAGTCGATCGTCCAGGCCGAGCTCGACCGCATGATCGAGGGCGCTCGTGCCGACCTGAAGCAGCGCGGCATCAAGGACGCCGACAAGGCGCCGATCCCCGAGGACATCTTCCGCCCGCAGGCCGAGCGCCGCGTGCGCCTGGGCCTGGTGGTCGCCGAGCTGGTGCGTGCCAACAACCTGCAGGCCCGGCCCGAGCAGATCAAGGCGCACGTGGAAGAACTGGCCGCCAGCTACGAAAAGCCGGCGGAGGTGGTGCGCTGGTACTACAGCGACAACCGCCGCCTGGCCGACGTCGAGGCGATCGTGGTGGAGAACAATGTCACCGACTTCGTGCTGTCCAAGGCCAAGGTCGTGGAAAAGCAGGTGTCGTTCGACGAGCTGATGGGCCAGCAGGGCTGATGCTGTTGCCGCCGGGCTCCGCGCCCGGCCTTGCCCGCCCCGCCTGCGCGGGGGCTATGCGGGGCCGGACGCTGCGTCCCCCGTGCGGGCTTGCAGTCGCGCCAGGCAACCCCATGTCAGTTTGGCGATACAGTACCGACGAACAGCGCAAGACAGCACAGCACACGGAGTCTTTTCCCCATGAGTTCACTTGACACCCAGGCCCTCGGCATGGTGCCGATCGTCATCGAGCAGTCCGGCCGCGGCGAACGGTCCTACGACATCTATTCGCGCCTGCTGCGCGAGCGCGTGGTGTTCCTGGTCGGCCCCGTGAACGACCAGACCGCGAACCTGGTCGTGGCGCAGCTGCTGTTCCTCGAGAGCGAGAATCCCGACAAGGACATTTCGTTCTACATCAATTCCCCCGGGGGCAGCGTCAGCGCCGGCATGGCGATCTACGACACGATGAACTTCATCAAGCCGGACGTCTCCACGCTGTGCACCGGTATGGCCGCCAGCATGGGGGCCTTCCTGCTCGCCGCCGGCGCGAAGGGCAAGCGGTTCTCGCTGCCGCATTCGAAGGTGATGATCCACCAGCCGCTGGGTGGCATGCAGGGACAGGCGACGGACATCGAGATCCACGCCCGCGACATCCTCAAGACGCGCGAGGTCCTGAACCGGATCCTCGCCGAGCGCACCGGCCAGCCGCTGGAGAAGATCGCCCGCGACACGGAGCGTGACTATTTCCTGTCGGCGGACGAAGCCAAGGATTACGGCCTGGTCGACCAGGTGATCGCCAAGCGCCCCTGACGCGGGCGGAACCTCGCGGCGGCCGCGCAGTCGAACCTGCCGGCTCCACGGCCTGCCGCCGGCCGCCAGCCCCTGTTGTTTTGCGGCCGCGCCCTACAAGGCGGGCTCCCGCGCTCCGGCGCCGGTGCCGCGCTTCGTGGTTATCATTGAATCTCAAGCTACTGCAGGCACATCCATGGCCGAGAAAAAAGGCTCTTCCAGCGAGAAAACGCTTTACTGCTCGTTCTGCGGCAAGAGCCAGCACGAGGTCAAGAAACTGATCGCGGGCCCCTCGGTCTTCATCTGCGACGAGTGCATCGACCTGTGCAACGAAATCATCCGCGACGAACTGCCGGCGGGTGAGGACACGCGCGAGGCGCGCGGCGACCTGCCGACCCCCGCCGAGATCAAGGCCAACCTCGACAACTACGTGATCGGCCAGGAGCCGGCCAAGCGCGGGCTCGCCGTGGCCGTCTACAACCACTACAAGCGCCTGCGGCACAAGGACAAGGCCAAGAAGGACGAGGTCGAGCTCACCAAGAGCAACATCCTGCTGATCGGGCCGACCGGCTCGGGCAAGACGCTGCTCGCGCAGACGCTGGCGCGGATGCTGGACGTGCCGTTCGTGATGGCCGACGCCACGACGCTGACCGAAGCCGGTTATGTCGGCGAGGACGTCGAGAACATCATCCAGAAGCTGCTGCAAAGCTGCAACTACGAGGTGGAGCGCGCCCAGCGCGGCATCGTCTACATCGACGAGATCGACAAGATCTCGCGCAAGTCCGACAACCCGTCGATCACGCGCGACGTGTCCGGCGAAGGGGTGCAGCAGGCGCTGCTGAAGCTGATCGAAGGCACCATGGCCAGCGTGCCGCCGCAGGGCGGGCGCAAGCACCCGAACCAGGACTTCCTGCAGATCGACACGACCAACATCCTGTTCATCTGCGGCGGCGCGTTCGCCGGCCTGGAAAAGGTGATCGAGCAGCGCACCGAAGCCTCCGGCATCGGATTCGGCGCCACCGTGAAGAGCAAGGCCCAGCGCAGCCTGACCGACGTCTTCCGCGAAGTGGAGCCGGAGGACCTGATCAAGTTCGGGCTGATTCCCGAGCTCGTCGGCCGCATGCCGGTGGTCGCCACGCTGTCCGAGCTGAGCGAAGACGCGCTGGTGCAGATCCTCACCGAGCCGAAGAACGCGCTGGTGAAGCAGTACGCCAAGCTGCTGGCGATGGAAGGCGTCGACCTCGAGGTGCGGCCCAGCGCCTTGCGCGCGATCGCCCGGCGGGCATTGGCCCGCAAGACCGGCGCCCGCGGCCTGCGCTCGATCCTTGAGCAGTCGCTCATCGACACGATGTTCGAGCTGCCCAACACGACCAACGTCGACAAGGTGGTGGTGGACGAGTCGACCATCGAGGAAAACAAGCCGCCGCTGCTCGTGTACCGCGAGGCGGCCAAGAAGGCCTGAGCCATTCCGGCCCGCGCCGCCGCCGGCACACGCCCGCCGTATCCCGGGCTGCGGATCGCCGCGGCGGCGACAATGAATTTCCGACGAATACAACCCTCACGGCCCCATACCCATGGCCCTGGGTTGAAAATCCGTCTTCCCGGTCCCATATTCGACCGGATAACCTGAGGATTCGCCCATGTCCGGACACGTTCCACTGCCCGCCGCGCCGATCGACCTGCCGTTGCTGCCCCTGCGCGACGTCGTGGTCTTTCCGCACATGGTCATCCCGCTGTTCGTCGGCCGGCCCAAGAGCATCAAGGCGCTCGAGGCCGCCATGGAGGCGGAGCGCCGCATCATGCTGGTGGCCCAGAAGGCCGCCGCCAAGGACGAGCCTTCCGTCTCCGACATGTTCGAGGTCGGCTGCGTCTCCACCATCCTGCAGATGCTGAAACTGCCGGACGGCACCGTGAAGGTGCTGGTCGAGGGGCAGCAGCGCGCGCGGGTCAACCGCATCGACGACGGCGACCAGCACTTCGTCGCGAACGTCATGCCGATGGAAGCCGAAGAGGGTGATCCGAAGTCGAGCGAGACCGAGGCGCTGCGGCGCGCGGTGATGCAGCAGTTCGACCAGTACGTCAAGCTCAACAAGAAGATTCCGCCGGAGATCCTCACGTCGATCTCCAGCATCGACGATCCGGGGCGCCTCGCCGACACGATCGCCGCCCACCTGCCGCTCAAGCTGGACAGCAAGCAGATCGTGCTGGACCTGTCCGACGTGAAGCTGCGCCTGGAGAACCTGTTCGAGCAGATCGAGCGCGAGGTCGACATCCTCAACGTCGACAAGAAGATCCGCGGGCGCGTGAAGCGCCAGATGGAGAAGAACCAGCGCGACTTCTACCTGAACGAGCAGGTCAAGGCGATCCAGAAGGAACTCGGCGAAGGCGAGGAAGGCGCCGACATCGAGGAGATCGAGAAGAAGATCAAGGCCGCCAAGATGCCCAAGGACGCCAAGAAGAAGGCGGACGCGGAGCTGAAGAAGCTGAAGCTGATGTCGCCGATGTCGGCCGAGGCCACCGTCGTGCGCAACTACATCGACGTGCTGACGGCGCTGCCCTGGAGCAAGAAGACCAAGATCAGGCACGACCTCGCCCATGCGGAGGACGTGCTGAACGAGGACCACCACGGCCTGGAGAAGGTCAAGGACCGCATCCTCGAGTACCTCGCGGTGCAGCAGCGCGTCGACAAGGTGAAGGCGCCGATCCTGTGCCTGGTGGGCCCGCCGGGCGTGGGCAAGACGTCGCTGGGGCAGTCGGTCGCGAAGGCGACCGGCCGCAAGTACGTGCGCATGGCGCTGGGCGGCATGCGCGACGAGGCCGAGATCCGCGGCCACCGCCGCACCTACATCGGCGCGCTGCCGGGCAAGGTGCTGCAGAGCCTGTCGAAGGTCGGCACCCGCAATCCGCTGTTCCTGCTGGACGAGATCGACAAGCTGGGTACCGACTTCCGCGGCGATCCGTCGAGCGCGCTGCTAGAGGTGCTGGACCCGGAGCAGAACCACACGTTCAGCGACCACTACGTCGAGGTCGATTTCGACCTGTCGGACGTGATGTTCGTGGCGACCTCGAACTCGATGAACATCCCCCCGGCGCTGCTGGACCGGATGGAGGTGATCCGCCTGTCGGGCTATACCGAGGACGAGAAGACCAGCATCGCGCTGAAGTACCTGCTGCCCAAGCAGATGAAGAACAACGGCGTGCGCGAGGACGAATTGCTCGTTACCGAGGAAGCGATCCGCGACATCGTGCGCTACTACACGCGCGAGGCGGGCGTGCGCTCGCTGGAACGCGAGCTCTCCAAGATCTGCCGCAAGGTGGTCAAGGGCCTGCAGCTGAAGAAGATGAAGCCGAAGGTGACCGTCGATGGCGGGAACCTCAACGACTTCCTGGGCGTGCGCAAGTACAACTACGGGCGCGCCGAGCAGCAGAACCAGGTCGGCCAGGTGGTCGGCCTCGCCTGGACCGAGGTCGGCGGCGACCTGCTGACGATCGAGGCGGCGCTGATGAACGGCAAGGGCAACATCCTGCGCACCGGCTCGCTCGGCGACGTGATGAAGGAGTCGGTCGAGGCGGCGCGCACCGTGGTGCGCAGCCGCGCCCGGCGGCTGGGCATCACCGAGGAGATGTTCGAGAAGAAGGACATGCACATCCACGTGCCCGACGGCGCCACGCCCAAGGACGGTCCGAGCGCGGGCGCGGCGATGACCACCGCGCTGGTGTCGGCCCTCACCGGCATTCCGGTGCGCAGCGATGTCGCCATGACTGGCGAGATCACGCTGCGCGGCGAAGTGACGGCGATCGGCGGCCTCAAGGAGAAGCTGCTCGCGGCACTGCGCGGCGGCATCAAGACGGTGCTGATCCCCGAAGAGAACAGGAAGGACCTGCAGGAGATCCCCGAGAACGTGAAGAGCGGTCTCGAGATCGTCCCGGTGAAGTGGATCGACAAGGTGCTCGAAGTGGCGCTGGAACGCCAGCCGACGCCGTTGCCGGAGGACGATGCAGCAGCCGGTGCCGCGCCGATCGCGCCGGCGGCGCAGGGCGCGCAGCCCGCGCCGCGCCCGGTTTCGATAAAACACTGAAGCGCTGTTGCGGACGGCGGAAAAACTACGCTATAATTCGAGGCTCGATGCGGGCATAGCTCAGTTGGTAGAGCGCAACCTTGCCAAGGTTGAGGTCGAGAGTTCGAGACTCTTTGCCCGCTCCAATTTCAGAAAGGCAGCGATGCTGCTTTTCGACGGTTGGAAAAAGCAGCAGCGCTGCATTTTCCGACAAGGTCGGCAAAAGGGAAGCTCGCGCTTCCCTTTTTTTCGGCGCGATAGCAAAGCGGTTATGCAGCGGATTGCAAATCCGTTCAGCTCGGTTCGACTCCGGGTCGCGCCTCCAGATGACAGCCCCGGCACCACAAGTGCCGGGGCTGTTTGCCTTGCGCGCCGCTGCCGCGCCGAAGCTGATTCCGTTTTGAATCACAATCGCCTGCGGCCTCGATGGTGAAACAGGTAGACACAGCGGACTTAAAATCCGCCGCTCAGCCGAAAGGCGGCGTCCCGGTTCGATCCCGGGTCGAGGCACCACGCCTTGCGCGGCATCGAACCGGCACGCCGCCTCGGCCGTCATGAAAGGCGCGCGAGCGCGCCGGGTTCGATCCTGGGTCGAGGCACCACGTCTTGCGCGGCATCGAACCGGCACGCCGCCTCGGCCGTCATGAAAGGCGCGCGAGCGCGCCGGGTTCGCTCCCGGGTCGAGGCACCACGTCTTGCGCGGCATCGAACCGGCACGCCGCCTCGGCCGTCATGAAAGGCGCGCGAGCGCGCCGGGTTCGATCCCGGGTCGAGGCACCACGTCTTGCACGGCATCGAACCGGCACGCCGCCTCGGCCGTCATGAAAGGCGCGCGAGCGCGCCGGGTTCGATCCCGGGTCGACGCACCACGGCGCCCGCCACGCGTTACCGGCTGGCGCAGACGCGCGGCGGCGTGGCATTCCTCGCCGCCGCGGCGGTGGCACAATCTTGCCCAAGAGTCCGCCCCGCGCGAGCTGTACCGGGGCGCCCGGAGCAGTGCCTTGCCAACGGGAGACAATCCGATCCCATGTCACGCTACAACGCTCCGTTCGAAATCCATGTCCATGGCGATGTGCCACTGCGCGCCGACGTGACCTATGCCCAGTTGCAGGACGCGCTCAAGCCGCTGTGGACGTACGCCGGCGCGCGCTCGCTGGCCGACGGCGCCGAGAGCGCCTACGAGGAAGAACCCGGCATCAAGTTCGATGCACCCGAGCACGTGCTTCGCATGTGCTGGACGGTGCCCGGCGACGAGGACTTCCGCCAGTCGCTCGACGAGATGTGCATGAGCCTCAACGAGTTGTCGCAGGAAGGCGCCGCGATCGAGGTGACGTTCTACGACGCCGAGTTCGACGAGGAAGAGGAGCCGCCGGAAGCAGAGGCGCGAGACGACTTCCTGATGCTGTTCGTGGGACCGACGCCGGCGGCGATCATGCAGGTGCAGCGCGACCTGCTGGTCGAGGACGTCGTGAACCTCATGGAGCGCCACTTCGACGGCGCCGAGCTGGGCGGGGTCGTCGCCGAGATCGACAAGCTGTTCAGCCAGCGCTTCGACGCCCTCGTGAACTCGCTGGAGATCGGCAAGCCGCCACGCGGCGGCGGTTCGGGCCACGCCGGCGGCCGCCGGCCGCGGCGGCTGCATTAGGTGAACCGGGCCCGCGCAGCGGGCCTTTTCGAAGGCGGCGGCGCGCTGCTCCACAATCCGCCGCTGGAGGGTCGCCCATGGCAGTGTTTTCGCAGGACGCGCTGAACCCCGGCGTGCGCAAGCGCGAGGTGTTCGGCTGGGCGATGTACGACTTCGCGAACTCCGGGTACACGACGGTGGTGCTCACGGCGGTCTTCGCCGCGTACTTCGTCGGCGGCATCGCCGGCAAGGCGGCGTGGGCCACCTTCGCGTGGACGGCGGCGCTCAGCGTCTCGTACGCGATCGTCATGCTGACCATGCCCAGCATCGGTGCCTACGCCGACCTGCGCGCGGCCAAGAAGCGGTTGCTGGCGCTGTTCACGGCCGCCTGCGTGGTCTCGACGGCCGCCCTCGCGCTCGCGCGCCCGGGCAGCGTGGCGCTGGCGATGCTGCTGATCGTCGTCTCGAACACCTTCTACTCCTACGGCGAGTCGCTCACCGCGGCCTTCCTGCCGGAACTGGCGCGGGAGCATTCGCTCGGGAAAGTGAGCGGCTGGGGCTGGGGCTTCGGCTATTTCGGCGGCATGCTGGCGCTGGGACTGTGCCTGGGGTACGTCATCTGGGCGCAGGGGCAGGGCATCGCCGCGGCGCAGTTCGTGCCGGTCACGATGGTGATCACGGCGGTGCTGTACGGCGCGGCGGCGCTGGTGACGTTCCGCCTGCTGCGCGAGCGGGCGCAGCCCAACCCCCAGGCGCTGCGCCAGGGCGGCTTGAAGGCGTCGCTGCGCCAGTTGCACCGCACCTTCGCGCACGCGCGGCAGTTCCGCGACTTCATGTGGTTGATGGCCTGCGCGGTCTGCTACCAGGGCGGCGTGGCCGTGGCCGTCACGCTCGCGGCGATCTATGCCGAAACCGTGATCGGCTTCCGGCAGCAGGAAACGATGGTGCTGATCTTCGTGCTGAACCTCGCGGCGGCGGCTGGCGCCTTCGCGTGGGGCTACCTACAGGATCGCGTGGGCCACAAGCTGGCGCTGGGCAGCACGCTGGTGGGCTGGGTCGCCACCTGCGTCATCGCGGCGCTCACCACGACCAAGGGCGGCTTCTGGTGGGCCGCCGCCATCGCCGGACTGTGCATGGGGTCGAGCCAGTCGGCGGGACGCGCGTTGGCGGGCATGTTCGCGCCGCCGCGCCAGCTCGCCGAGTTCTACGGCCTGTGGACCTTCGCCATCCGGCTGGCCAGCATCATTGGTCCGCTCAGCTACGGCGCGATCACCTGGGCCACCGGCGGCAACCAGCGGCTGGCCATCCTGTCGACGACGGCGCTGTTCGTCGCGGGGCTCGCGCTCCTGCTGCCGATCGACGTGCAGCGTGGCCGCACGGCGGCGCTTCAGGCGGACGATCGGGGCCGCGCCGGCTGAGACCCGGCGTCGTTGCCGGCGAGCGCGGCGCCCACCATCGCCGCCAGCTGGCCGCGCATGACCTTGCCCATCGCGTTGCGCGGCAGCTGTTCGAGGCGGACGATGGACAGCGCCGGCAGCCCCGGAAACGCCGCGCCGAAGCGGCCGGCCAGGGCCTCGTTGCGGAAGTCTTCGCCGGCGACCACCGCCACCCATGGCAATTGCCGGCCGCCGGCCACCAGCGCGAACGCCGCGAGTTCGACCACGCCGGGGCACTCGTGCAGCGCGTGTTCCAACGCTTCCGGGGCGAGCTTCACGCCGCCGAAGTTCATCACCTCGCGGGTGCGGCCGATGATGGTGAGCCCGCCGCTCTCGTCCAGGATGCCGGCATCGCCGGGATAGAACCAGCCCTTGCGAAAGCTCGCGGCCGCGCCGGCGTCGTCCTCGTAGCGGCGAATCATTCCCTCCGCGCGGATGCGCACCTCGCCGGGCTGCCCGGCGGGGACGACCCGGTGGCGTTGGTCGACGATCTCCACCTGCGCACCGGGAACGACGTGGCCGGTGAAACCGGGCCGTTCTTCCGCGCGTGCCGCGTGGGCAGCCGTCACCGTGCCGGCCTCGGTGGAGCCGTACACCACGAACAGCGACTGGGTCACCCGCAGCCGGACCGACCGGGCCAGCGGCGGGGGGATCGCGCTGCCGGCGACATAGATCCGCGGCTGGTACGCCGGCTGGTAGTCGGGCGGCAGCGTCTGCATCAATTCCGCCAGCTGCACGACGGACAGGAACAGCACCTGCGGTCGCAGTCGCAGCAGATGCAGCAGCGCCTGGCTCGCCGGCACCGAGGCCATCACGACGGCGCCGCCGGACGCCCAGCAGGAGAGCGGCATCGTGAAGCCGCCGATCGCCTGCGGACTCATGGTGGTGGCGAGGCTCGCGCCCGGATGCAGCCCGTAGGTGCGCGCGTTCGCGCGCAGGCGCTCGCACACGTCGCGCCCGGTCAGCACGGCCTTCTTGGGCGTGCCCGTCGTGCCGGACGAGACGACCAGGCGGCAAGGCGCGTCGGGGTCGGCATCGGTGTCGCGCCGCTCGAACGTGGGGTCGTGCTCGCCCTCGAGCCAGTGGTCGCCGGCCTGGATCACGGTCGCGCCCGGCGCGGTGAAGGTGGTGTCGCTGATCACCACCTGCGGCGCCACCAGCTCGAACTCCTGCGGCGCGTCGGACAGCGACGCCGACACCAGCCCGAGCCGCGCCAGCGCCAGGATCGCCAGCCAGCGCAGGTACAGGTGCTGCACGTGCACGGCCACTCGCGTGCCGCGCGGCAGGCCATGCGCCTGCAGGTGGCCCGTCACCTTGCAGATGTCGTTCCAGAAGGCGGCATAGCCGATCTCGCGCGAGCTCAGGCGCACCGCCACCGAATGCGGATCCAGCCGCGCCTGGAACGCGATCGCGTCGGTGAACGAGGTGAAGCCGCGGGAAGTGGACATGGGCGGAACCGGAGGAGGGCGTGGCAACTTATACCAAGCCGCCCCGCGAGCGGCAAGGACGCGGTCCCTTCCGGCGCGCGCCCGCCCCGCCGGCCGGCCTCAGGCCGCCGCGACCGGAATGTTCCTGAATTCGCCGGTGGCGATGCGCCTGGACCACTCGACCGGGCCGGTCGTGTGCACGCTGGTGCCGCCGGCGTCCACGGCCACGGTGACCGGCATGTCGACCACCTCGAATTCGTAGATCGCTTCCATGCCGAGGTCGCCGAAGCCGACCACCCTGGACTTCCTGATCGCCTTCGAGACCAGGTAGGCTGCACCGCCGACCGCCATCAGGTACGCTGCCTTGTGCTTGCGGATCGACTCGATGGCCTCGGGACCGCGCTCCGACTTGCCGATCATCCCGATGAGGCCGGTCTTCGCGAGCATCATGTCGGTGAACTTGTCCATGCGCGTCGACGTCGTGGGGCCGGCCGGTCCCACCACCTCGTCGCGCACCGGATCCACCGGGCCGACGTAGTAGATCACCCGGTTGGTGAAGTCCACCGGTAGCGGCTCGCCCTTGGCCAGCATGTCCTGGATGCGCTTGTGCGCGGCGTCGCGGCCCGTGAGCATCCTGCCGTTCAGCAACAGCGTCTGGCCCGCCTTCCAGGTGGCGATTTCTTCCTTGGTCAGCGTGTCGAGGTTGACGCGCTTGCTCTTTTGCGTGTCCGGCGCCCATTCCACCTTGGGCCACAGGTCGAGGCTCGGTGCATCGAGGTAGACCGGGCCGGAGCCGTCCATCACGAAGTGCGCGTGGCGCGTGGCGGCGCAGTTCGGGATCATGGCCACCGGCTTGCCGGCGGCATGGCACGGGAACATCCTGATCTTGACGTCCAGCACCGTCGTGAGGCCGCCCAGGCCCTGCGCGCCTATGCCCAGCGCGTTGACCTTCTCCATCAGCTCCAGGCGCATCTCCTCCACCTTCGACAGCTTCTCGCGGCGCGCGGCCTTGGCCTGAAGCTCGTACATGTCGAGGTCTTCCATCAGCGCTTCCTTGGCCAGCAACACCGCCTTCTCGGCGGTGCCGCCGATGCCGATCCCCAGCATGCCGGGCGGGCACCAGCCGGCGCCCATCGTCGGCACCGTCTTGAGCACCCAGTCGACGATCGAGTCGCTCGGGTTGAGCATGACCATCTTGCTCTTGTTCTCGCTGCCGCCGCCCTTGGCCGCGACGGTCACTTCCACCGTGTTGCCCGGCACCAGTTCGACGTTGACGACGGCCGGCGTGTTGTCCTTGGTGTTCTTGCGCTCGAACTGCGGGTCGGCCACCACCGAGGCGCGCAGCGTGTTGTCCGGGTGCAGGTAGCCGCGGCGCACGCCTTCGTTGACGGCGTCTTCCAGGCTGCCGGTGAAGCCATCGAGCCGGCAGTCCATGCCGATCTTCAGGAACACGTTGACGATGCCGGTGTCCTGGCAGATCGGGCGGTGCCCCATCGCGCTCATCTTGCTGTTGGTGAGGATCTGCGCGATCGCGTCCTTGGCCGCGGGGCTTTGCTCGCGCTCGTACGCGCGGGCGAGGTGCGCGATGTAATCCGCCGGATGGTAGTAGCTGATGTACTGCAGCGCCGCCGCGACGGATTCGATCAGGTCGGCTTGCTTGATGCTGGTGCTCATGGTGGGCTCGGGCAGTGTTAGCGGAGACTATGCAATTATCCCACCCGCTGCCGAGCGGGACCCGGGTGCGCATTGAGGTGGATCAGGTAACGCTTTCGCAAACGTCGGGCGTCCCGCCACCTGCGCGGGCGCGCCGCGCGCTAGACTGCAGCGATGCCGTTCAACGTCACCGTGCACCACGGCCTGCCGCACCTGCTGGTGGCGGCCGGCGGTCCGGCATCGCTGACGGACCTGTGCGGCCTGGCCGACCTCGTCGCCACGATTGCCGCTCGCGCGGGGTACCGGCGTGCGCTGATCGACCTGCTGGCCACTGACATTTCGTCGCTCAGCTTCACCAACCACCTGACGCTCGGCGCCTATGTCGCCGAGCGGTTCGGCCGGCTCGAGCAGGTCGCCACGGTGGTCACGCCCGCCAACCGGAAAGGCACCAGCGAAAAGGCGGCGCAGCGGCTCGGCTTGCGACTGCGCACATTCACCAGCCTCGACGAGGCGATCGACTGGATCTCGGCCGGCCCGCCGTGAGCGGCCACGGCACACAAGCGTTCCCAACTCTGATACGGTGAACGTTGCTTCACCGCATCCCGCCGCCGCCATGAAAATGCGAATCGAACACGACACCTTCGGCCCGGTCGAGGTCCCGGCCGCCCGCCTGTGGGGCGCGCAGACGCAGCGCTCGCTGCTCAACTTCGACATCTCCGGTGAGCGCCAGCCGCGCGAAATCATCCGCGCGCTGGTTCAGGTCAAGCGCTCGGCGGCCGTGGTGAACCACCTGATGGGCCTGCTGTCCCAGGACAAGGCCTCGGCCATCATCGCGGCCGCCGACGAGGTGCTGGCCGGCCGGCACGACGACGAGTTTCCGCTGGTGGTGTGGCAGACCGGTTCCGGCACGCAGACCAACATGAACGTGAACGAGGTGCTCGCCAACCGCGCCAGCGAACTGCTCGGCGGGCCGCGCGGGGAAGGACGGCTGATCCATCCCAACGACGACGTGAACAAGAGCCAGTCGTCCAACGACGTCTTCCCGACGGCGATGCACGTCGCCGCGGTGGATGCGATCCGCAACCGGCTGCAGCCTTCGCTGATGAAGCTGAAGGCGACCCTCGCGGCCAAGGCGCAGGCGTTCGACCACATCGTCAAGATCGGACGCACGCACCTGCAGGACGCGACGCCCTTGACGCTGGGGCAGGAGTTCTCCGGCTATGTCGCCCAGCTGGAGCAGGCGGACCGGCACCTGCACGGCGCGCTGCCGCACCTGTGCGAGCTGGCGCTGGGCGGCACCGCGGTCGGCACCGGCCTCAATGCGCCGCCGGGCTACGCCGAGCGGGTGGCCGCGGAACTGGCGCGCCTCACCGGGCTGCCGTTCGTGACGGCCGCCAACAAGTTCGAGGTGATGGCGGCGGCCGACGCGCTGGTGCATGCCCACGGGGCACTCAAGACGCTGGCCGCCAGCCTCATGAAGATCGCCAACGACATCCGCTGGCTCGCGAGCGGTCCGCGCAGCGGCATCGGCGAGATCACGATCCCCGAGAACGAGCCGGGTTCCTCGATCATGCCGGGCAAGGTCAACCCGACCCAGAGCGAGGCGGTGACCATGTTGTGCTGCCAGGTGTTCGGCAACGACGTGGCGCTCAACTTCGGCGGTGCGTCCGGCAACTTCGAGCTGAACGTGTTCCGCCCGATGATCGCCCACAACTTCCTGCAGAGCGTGCGGCTGCTGGCCGACGGCATGGCCAGCTTCAACGACCACTGCGCGGTGGGCATAGAGCCGAATCGCGAGCGCATCGCGGAACTGGTGGACCGGTCGCTGATGCTGGTGACGGCGCTCAATCCGCACATCGGCTACGACAAGGCGGCGCAGATCGCGAAGCAGGCACACCGCGAAGGCACCAGCCTGCGCGAGGCGGCGCTGGCGTCCGGGCACGTGACGGCGGCGCAGTTCGACGAGTGGGTGCGGCCGGAGAAGATGGTGGGGCGCTGAAAGTCGGGAGGCTGTCGCGCCTCAGTGCCCCTTCGCCCCGGCCGGCACCGGTCCCGCCATCAGCTTGTCGGTGTACGCAATCGCCATCGCCGACAGCAGGAACGTGATGTGGATCGCCGTCTGCGCGATCAGCACCCGGTCGGTGTAGTTGTCGGCGTTGATGAAGGTCTTCAGCAGGTGGATCGACGAGATCCCGATGATCGCCGTCGCCAGCTTCACCTTGAGCACCGAGGCGTTCACGTGACTGAGCCACTCGGGCTGGTCGGGATGGCCCTCGAGGTTCATGCGGCTGACGAAGGTCTCGTAGCCGCCGACGATCACCATGATCAGCAGGTTCGAGATCATCACCACGTCGATCAGTGCCAGCACCACCAGCATGATCACGGTCTCGTTGAGCGACGTGATCGGCGCCGTCTGCTTGTAGCCGATGCTCGTGATCAGCTGCTGCAGCGCGGTCTGGCTGCCGAACGCGGCTTCCAGCAGGTGCACCAGTTCCACCCAGAAGTGGAACACGTAGACGGCCTGCGCCGCGATGAGGCCCAGGTACAGGGGCAGTTGCAGCCAGCGGCTGGCGAAGATCAGGCCGGGCAGCGGACGCAGCGGCGATCTGGTGCTTTGAAGGGGATTGGGGTCGGCCATCGGGAGGGGTTTTTACGGATGGGGGCGATTGTAGATTTCCGGCGCCGGGGGGCGGGATCGCGGTAGATTTGGCGCTGGCCGGCCGTCAGTGCCCTGTAAGTGCGGGCGCGGACAGTCCGCGGCGAGAATTCACCACTTCCGGAGACAAGTATGAGTGCTATCGAGTCCGTCCTGGTCGAGAACCGCGTTTTCCAGCCGCCCGAGTCCCTGGTGAAGTCGGCGCGCATCTCGGGCATGGCAGCCTACCAGGCGTTGTGCGCCGAGGCCGAGCGGGACTTCGAGGGCTTCTGGGCGCGCCTGGCGCGCGAACACGTCGCGTGGAGCAAGCCGTTCACGCGCACGCTCGACGAATCCGGAGCGCCCTTCTACCGCTGGTTCGAGGACGGCGAACTCAATGCCAGCGCCAACTGCCTGGACAAGCACATGGGCACGCCGGTGGAGAACAAGACGGCGATCGTCTTCGAGGCCGACGACGGCGCGGTGACGCGCGTGACCTACAAGGAACTGCTCGCCCGCGTCAGCCAGTTCGCGAACGCCTTGCATGCCCAGGGCATCCGCAAGGGCGACCGCGTCATCGTCTACATGCCGATGTCGATCGAGGGCGTGGTGGCGATGCAGGCGTGCGCCCGCATCGGCGCGACGCACAGCGTGGTGTTCGGCGGCTTCTCGGCCAAGGCCCTGAACGAGCGGATCATCGACGCCGGCGCGGTGGCCGTGATCACCGCCAACTACCAGATGCGCGGCGGCAAGGAGATGGCGCTGAAGGCCATCGTCGACGAGAGCATCGCGATCGGCGGCTGCGACACGCTGCGCTCGGTGCTGGTCTACATGCGCACGCCGACGCCGTGCGCCATGGTGGCCGGGCGCGACAAGACCTTCACGGAGGTGCTTCAGGGCCAGGGCACCGAGTGCCCCCCGGAGCCGGTGGGCGCCGAGCATCCGCTGTTCGTCCTCTATACCTCGGGCTCGACCGGCAAGCCCAAGGGCGTGCAGCATTCCACGGCCGGCTACCTGCTGTGGGCCAGGCTCACGATGGACTGGACCTTCGACATCAAGCCGTCCGACGTGTTCTGGTGCACGGCCGACATCGGCTGGGTGACGGGCCACACCTACGTGGCCTACGGGCCGCTGGCCGCCGGGGCGACGCAGGTGGTGTTCGAAGGCGTGCCGGTGTATCCCAACGCCGGACGCTTCTGGGACATGATCCAGCGCCACAAGGTGTCGGTGTTCTACACCGCGCCCACGGCCATCCGCTCGCTGATCAAGGCGGCCGAAGGCGACCAGGCGATCCATCCGGCGCGCTATGACCTGTCCAGCCTGCGCATCCTGGGCACCGTCGGCGAGCCGATCAATCCGGAAGCCTGGATGTGGTACTACAAGAACGTCGGCGGGGAGCGCTGCCCGGTCGTCGACACCTGGTGGCAGACCGAGACCGGCGGCCACATGATCACGCCGCTGCCCGGCGCGACGCCGCTCGTGCCGGGTTCCTGCACCTTGCCGCTGCCCGGCATCATGGCGGCGATCGTGGACGAGGGCGGCAAGGACCTGCCCAACGGCGACGGCGGGTTGCTGGTGATCAAGCGGCCCTGGCCGGCGATGATCCGCACCATCTGGGGCGACCCGGAGCGCTACAAGGCCAATTACTTCCCGCCGGAACTCGGCGGCAAGCTGTACCTGGCCGGCGACGCCGCCGCCCGCAGCGTCGACCGGGGCTACTTCCGCATCGGCGGCCGCGTCGACGACGTCCTGAACGTCTCGGGGCACCGCCTCGGCACCATGGAGATCGAGTCGGCCCTGGTGTCCAAGACCGATCTGGTGGCCGAGGCCGCGGTGGTCGGCCGGCCGGACGACCTCACCGGCGAGGCGATCTGTGCCTTCGTCGTGCTCAAGCGATCGCGGCCCACCGGCGAGGAGGCGAAGCAGATCGCCTCCCAGCTGCGCGACTGGGTGGCCAAGGAGATCGGTCCGATCGCCAAGCCCAAGGACATCCGGTTCGGCGACAACCTGCCCAAGACCCGCAGCGGCAAGATCATGCGCCGCCTGCTGCGCTCGATCGCGAAGGGCGAGGCGATCTCGCAGGACACGTCGACTCTCGAGAATCCCGCGATCCTGGAACAGTTGGCCGAGAAGGTCTGATCGGCCCCGGCAAGAAAAAGCCCCGCGATGCGGGGCTTTTTCGTTCGCGGACCAGGTCCGCAAGGCGTCGGGCGTTACTTGGTGGCGAGGACCCAGGCTGCCAGCTTCTTGGCTTCGGCGGCGCTGACCTGCGGGTTGGCCGGCATCGGGACGGGGCCCCACACGCCGGAGCCGCCTTTCACGATCTTGTCGGCCAGCTTGTCCGCGGCGTCCTTCTGGCCGGCGTACTTGGCGGCGACGTCCTTGTACGACGGGCCGACCAGCTTCTTGTCGACCGCATGGCAGGCCATGCAGTTCTTGGAGGTGGCAAGCGCCTGGTCGGCCATGGCGGGCAGGCACGCCGCGGCGGCGAACAGGACAAACAGGGCACGCTTCATTGGGAGAGTCCTCAAAGGTTGGGTTACATTGCTGAACGCAATTGTAGTGATGGCCGTTGACAGGGTCGGGATCTCCCCACGGGTTCAAGGCACATATTCGGAGAATGTAATGTATCTTCTGGGATTGGGAGTCCTGCTGCTGGCCCTGAAATACCTCGAGATCGGGCCGGTGGCGGCGTGGGAGTGGTGGTGGGTCCTGTCCCCCTTCGCCGCGGCCGTTGCATGGTGGGCCTGGGCCGACTGGTCGGGCTACACCAAGAAGAAGGCGATGCAGAAGGAAGACGCCCGCAAGCAGGCGCGGATCGACAAGAGCCGCGAATCTCTGGGGATCAAGCCCAAGAAGCGCTAGAAGAGGCCCGCGCTCCCCGCGCCTTCACGAGCCGACGTCCAGGTGCTTGCGCCGCAGGGGCGCGATGGCGGGACCTTCGATCACGGTGCCGTCCACCCGGAACCGGCTGCCGTGACACGGGCAGTCCCAGCTCGTTTCCACGCTGTTCCAGTGCACCTTGCAGCCCAGGTGGGTGCACACCGGCGACACGGCGAACAGCTCCCCGTCCGGGCTGCGCCAGGCCGCGAAGGTCTCGCCCTCGGCCTCCACGTGGGCACTGTCGCCGGGCGCGAGGCTGGCCAGATGCTGGGCCTGGCGGTGCGTCAGGTAGTCCTTCACCAGCTGTTTCACCGTCGTGACGTTCTCCTCGATCATCCCCTTCGCCCCCTTGACCGGGGAGAAGCGCGAGGCCTTGCACAGTTCGCCGAACGGCGGTGACCGCCCCATGATCTGCTCGGAGACGACGGTTGCGCAGACGGTGCCCCAGGTGAGCCCGTCGGTGGCGAAGCCGGTGGCGACGAAACAGCCGCTCGCATCGCGGCCGACGTACGGCAGCCCATCGGCCGAGCGATAGTTCTGCGCCGACCAGCGATGGCTGGTCGGCCCGGGCCCGAAGTGCTTCCCGGCGGCCGCTTCGACGACCATCAGGCTCGCCCTGGCGTTGTGGATGCCGACCTTGTGCTCCTGGCCGATGCAGACCAGGTAGCGGCTCCCGCCGGCCTCGAGCGTGCGCACGGACAGCCCCTCGGCGCCGCGGATCCAGAACGTGCCGGGACCGGGGTCCGCGCCGGTGAGCGGCCGCGCGATGCCGTACTCGCGATGCACCGGCATTTCCGCCTGCACCAGGTGGAAGCCCTTGGGCGAATGCGTGGCCAGCACGATCTCCTGGGCCCGGACGCTGCCGTTCGCCGTGGCTACGCGCCTGGCCTTGTGGTCCAGCTCGACCACGCACGACTGCTCGTGGATGCGCACGCCGGCCTGGACCGCCAGTTGGGCGACGTGGTTCACGTAAGCCTGCGGCTGGAACTGCGCCTGGTCCTGCAGCACCAGCACGTCGCCAAGCGGCGCGGGCAGCGGGGCCGGCACGCTGCTGTCCAGGCGGACGCTGGCGCCCGCCTTCGACAGCGCGTGGAACTCGCGCGCGACCTGCTCGCGCTGCTGCTCGTCGATGGCCCAGGTCAGGTGGGCGCAGCGCCGAAAGCCGGTGTCACCGTGCGCCGCGAGGCGTTCGATGAAGGCGATGGCCTCTCGCCGCTGCTCGACCACCTGCCGGGCTGCGTCTTCGCCCCAGCGCTGGGCCATGGTCGACAGCCCGTCGGCCAGGGTCACGTACAGGTTGCCGGTGGAATTCGCGGTACTGCCGCTGCCGAGCTGCCGGGCCTCCAGCAGCACGACGGAGCGCCCCTGCCGGGCGAGCAGCAGCGCCGTCGTCACGCCGGTGATGCCGCCGCCGATGACCAGGACGTCGGTCGCGAGGTCTCCCTGCAGCGCCGCGTAGGCGGTCCCCGGCGCGGTGGCGCGCCACACCGAAGTGGTGTCCATGGCTCGTTCTCCTTCTGCGGATCGGCCATGCTAGGGGGCCCGGTGGGGCCGGGTCGTAGGACGAAAGCCACAGCCGCGCGGCCGTGGCAGGCGCTCAATAGTTGTCGAGCACGGCGCCCTGGCTGGCGCTGCAGGCGTTGAATGCGAACTTGGCGAGCACCCCGCGGCGATAGCGCGGCGCCGGCGCTTTCCACGCGCTGCGCCGCTTCGCCAATTCGGCCTCCGGCACGTTCAGCTCGAGCTTGAGCTGGTGCGCGTCGATCGTGATCGAGTCGCCTTCGTTGACGAGCGCGATGTTGCCGCCGGCCGCCGCCTCCGGTGCCACGTGGCCCACGACCATGCCCCAGGTGCCACCCGAGAAGCGGCCGTCGGTGATCAGGCCGACGCTCTCGCCCAACCCGGCGCCGATCAGGGCGCCGGTGGGAGCCAGCATCTCCGGCATGCCCGGACCGCCCTTCGGGCCCAGGTAGCGCAGCACCATCACGTCGCCGGCCTTGATCTTCCCGTCCAGGATCGCCTGCAGCGCCGACTGCTCGTCGTCGAACACGCGGGCCGGGCCGGTGATGACCGGGTTCTTCAGGCCGGTGATCTTGGCCACCGAGCCTTCGGGCGACAGATTGCCCTTGAGGATCGCCAGGTGCCCGTGCTGGTACATCGGGTCGGCGACCGTGCGGATCACGTCCTGGTCGGCGCGCGGCGCATCGGGAATGTCCTTCAGCGTCTCCTCGATGGTCTTGCCGGTGATCGTCATGCAATCGCCGTGCAGCAGGCCCGCCTTCAGCAGGACCTTCATCACCTGCGGGATGCCGCCGGCGCGGTGCAGGTCGACGGCCAGGTAGCGGCCGCTGGGCTTGAGGTCGCAGATCACAGGCGTGCGCTGGCGGATGCGCTCGAAGTCGTCGATGGTCCACTCGACCTCGGCGGCGTGCGCGATCGCCAGGAAGTGCAGCACCGCGTTGGTCGAGCCGCCGATTGCCATGATCACGGCCACCGCGTTCTCGATCGCCTTCTTCGTGACGATGTCACGGGGCTTGAGGTCGCGGCGGATCGCCTCGATCAGCACCTTGGCTGACTCGCGAGCCGAGTTTTCCTTCTCGTCGTGCGGATTCGCCATCGTCGACGAGTACGGCAGCGACATGCCCATCGCCTCGAACGCCGACGACATCGTGTTGGCCGTGTACATGCCGCCGCAGGAGCCCGAGCCGGGAATGGCGCGCATCTCGATCTCGCGCAGGTCGGCGTCGCTCAGGTTGCCGGCCGCGTTCTGGCCGACCGCCTCGAACACGCTGACGATGTTGAGGTCCTGGTCCTTCCAGCGGCCCGGCAGGATGGTGCCGCCGTAGACGTAGATCGCCGGCACGTTGGCGCGCAGCATCCCCATCATGCCGCCCGGCATGTTCTTGTCGCAGCCGCCGACCACCAGCACGCCGTCCATCCACTGGCCCTGGACGCAGGTCTCGATGCAGTCGGAGATCACCTCGCGGCTCACCAGCGAGTACTTCATGCCCTCGGTGCCCATCGCCATGCCGTCCGAGATGGTCGGGGTGCCGAACACCTGGGCGTTGCCGCCGGCTTCCTCGATGCCGGCGATCGCGGCGTCGGCGAGCTTCTGCAGCCCGCTGTTGCACGGGGTGATCGTGCTGTGGCCGTTCGCGACGCCCACCATCGGCTTGCGGAAATCCGACTCCTCGTAGCCCATGGCGTAGTACATCGAGCGGTTGGGCGCCCGCGACTTGCCCTCGGTGATGTTCTTGCTGCGACGGTTGATCTGGATGGTCTTGATTTCCATGGTGGGTCGGTGTCAGTGCGCGGTGGCGACCGCTCGAGCAGGGAAGTATGCCCCAGCCCGCCCGGGTCGCCGGGGATGGCCCCAGGCGCCCGCGGGACAGCGCCGGGCCGCGCGGCGCCCGCGCCGGCGACCCTTGCCGCACAATCAGCGGATGCTCACGTATCCGAACATCGACCCCGTCGCGCTGCGGCTGGGGCCCATCGCCATCCACTGGTACGGACTGACGTACCTGGCCGCGTTCGCGCTGTTCATGCTGCTCGCGTACCGCCGGCTGCACCACGAGCCGTTTGCTTCCGTGAGGGGCCCCGGCGCCTGGACCCGCAAGGACGTCGAGGACATGTTGTTCCTCGGCGTGCTGGGGGTCGTCGTCGGCGGCCGGCTGGGCTATTGCCTGTTCTACAAGCCCGGCTACTACCTGGCCCACCCGCTCGAGATCCTGTACGTCTGGCAAGGCGGCATGAGCTTCCACGGCGGCATGCTCGGCGTGATCGTTTCCCAGTGGTGGTTCGCGCACTCGCGCGGCAAGCCGTTCTGGCAGCTGATGGACTTCATCGCGCCGTGCGTCCCGCCGGGGCTGGCGGCCGGACGGGTCGGCAACTTCATCAACGGCGAACTGTGGGGAAGGGCGGCCGACCCGTCGCTGCCCTGGGCCATGGTGTTCCCGCAAAGCGGGTCCATGATCCCGCGCCATCCGTCGCAGGTCTACCAGTTCCTGCTCGAAGGCCTGCTGCTGTTCGTGCTGCTGTGGCTCTATGCACGCAAGCCGCGCCGGCAGGGGCAGGTCGCCGCCGCGTTCCTGATCGGCTACGGCGTGCTGCGCTTCGTGGCCGAGTATTTCCGCGAGCCAGACAGCCACCTCGGGCTGCTGTCACTCGGCTTCAGCATGGGGCAGTGGCTGAGCCTGCCGATGGCGCTGGCCGGCGTGGCGCTGTGGCTGTGGTTCGACCGGCGGCCGGCGCCAGTTCCGGCGAGGTGACGCCCGCCGGTCGCGCCGATTCGGGTAGGTAGTTTCCCGCGCCCGGCCCACGGACCGCGGCGGTCGACCCATAATTTCCCGTAATTACGCGAAATTATGGCCCCCACGACCATGCGCCTGATCTCCAGCTCGCTCCACGACGAAGTGGCGCAGCAGCTGCGCGAGCGCATCTTCTCGGGCGAACTGACGCCGGGCAGCTTCCTGGACGAGCCCGCGCTGGCCGAGCAGATGGACATTTCGCGCACCCCGCTGCGCGAGGCGCTGAAGGTGCTGACCGCGGAAGGGCTGGTGCGGCACGAGCCGCGCCGCGGCTGCTTCGTCAACGAGGTCACCGAGCAGGACCTGGACGAGATCTTCCCCGTGCTCACCATGCTGGAAGGGCGTTGCGCGTTCGAGGCGGCGCTGCATGCGAGCGACGCCGACCTGCAGGCGCTGGAGGCGCTGCACGACAAGCTGGCACGGCATGCCAGGGCGCGCCGCATCAACGACTACTACGCCGCGAACTACGCGATCCACGAGGCCATCATCAGCCTGGCCGGCAACCGCTGGCTGGCCCAGGTGATCGGCGACCTGCGCAAGATCGTCAAGCTCGCCCGCCTGCAGCAACTGCATGCCCCGGGGCGGCTCGAGGAGAGCCTCGCCGAGCACCAGGCGGTGTTCGCCGCGCTGCGGACGCGCGATGCGGCCGCCGCCGAGGCCGCCATGCGGGTCCACCTGGAGCGCCAGCGCGAGGCGCTGCGCGAGCTCGCGCGCAACCGGCTGGGAAGGCGCGTCCAATGAAGCGCGGCTTCGTGCAAGAGGTCCGGGCAAGGCCGCGTGCATTGCTCCATAGTGAACCGGAGAGGTGCGAATGAACGCGACCGACTGGCTGGCGCGCAGCGTGGCGCTGCTGCGGCCGACCCTCGAAACCACGGCGGCGGCGTCGCCGCGGGTGCCGGGCGAGGCCAAGGCCCCGCAGCGGACCACGCGCGAGCGCCTGCAGGCGACGCTGCGCCGGCGCCAGGAGGCGCTGTCGCCACGGGTGCTGCGCCGCACGCTCACCGAGTTGCAGGCCATCGTCGATCCGCAGGTGAGCGAAGTGGAGGCGGGCCGCCTCGCCAGGGCCTTTGCCGAGTGGTACGCGCAGGCGCCGCTGGAGGCGCGGCGCGACGGCTGGCTGCTCATGAGCGAGCAGTTCGCGCCCGATGCCCGCAAGCTCAAGGCGGTGCGCGACCAGTACGAGGCGGCGCAAGGCACGCCCGAGGAAGGGCAGGCCGAGATCCGCCTGCGCAAGGCGCTGGTCTCGCCGCGGACCCGGCTCCTGCAGCGCTTCGCCGTGTTCCCCGAAGGCATGCGTTTCCTGGTCGACCTGCGCGCCGAGCTGCTGCCGCACCTGAAGGCCGACAAGCGGCTGGCGCCGCTGGACGCGGAACTGGAGAACCTGTTCTCGACCTGGTTCGACGTCGCCTTCCTGGAACTGCGGCGCATCAGCTGGGACTCGCCGGCGTCGCTGATCGAGAAACTGATCAGGTACGAGGCGGTGCACGACGTGCGCGGGTGGGCCGACATGAAGAACCGCCTGGACAGCGACCGCCGCTGCTACGGCTTCTTCCATCCGCGGCTGGACGGGGAGCCGCTGATCTTCGTGGAAGTCGCGCTGGCCGATGGGCTGTCCGGCTGCATCACGCCGCTGCTGGACGAGTCCGCCGCGCCGAGCGACCTGGGCCGCGCGACCACGGCCATCTTCTATTCGATCAGCAGCACGCAGCCCGGGCTGCGCGGCGTGAGCTTCGGCGACTCGCTGATCAAGCGCGTGGTGGAAACGCTGAAGGAAGAGTTTCCGCGCCTCAAGACCTTCGCCACCCTCTCGCCGGTCCCGGGCCTGCGCGCATGGCTGAGCCGCAACATCGGCACGCTGCTGGAGCGCCTGGAGCCCCGGCCGCGCGCGGAGCTGGCCAGGGTCCTGGGCGGCGAGCTCACGGCGCAGCAATTGCTGGCGGCCTGGGACAAGCCGCTTGCCCTCGAAGCGAAGTCGCCGGTACGGGGGATGCTGATGCGCTGTGCCGCGGAATACCTGGGCCACCAGTGGCAGGACGGCAAGCCGGTGGATCCGGTGGCGCGTTTCCACCTGGGCAATGGCGCCCGCGTCGAGCGCCTCAACTGGGGCGGCGATCCTTCGTCCAAGGGCGTGAAGCAGTCGTACGGGCTGATGGTCAATTACCTGTACGACCTCAAGCGGCTGGACAAGCACCGCGCCATGCTGGCCGGCGGCGAAATCCCGGTTTCGGGCGCCGTCGAGGACTTGTATTTATAGTCGCGTCCGTTCCATCGAAAAACCCAAGGGAGACAAGTCATGAACTGGATTTCACGTCGCGCGGTCCTGCGTGCGGCGGGAGTTGCGGGCGCCGCCTCGCTGCTGCCCATCGCTCGCGCGCAGTCCTGGCCGGCCAAGCCGGTGACGGTGGTCGTTCCGTTCCCCGCCGGCGGCGGGACCGATGCGTTCGCGCGTCCGCTGGCGGCGCAGTTCGCGAAGCAGACCGGCAAGCAGCTGATCATCGACAACCGGGGCGGGGCCGGCGGCACCGTGGGCGCGAGCCTGGCGGCGCGACTTCCGAACGACGGTTACTCGCTGTTCATGGGGGCCGTGCACCACACGATCGCCCCGTCGATGTATCCGAAGCTGGACTACGACCTGGAGAAGGACTTCGTGCCGCTCACCGTCGTCGCGACGGTGCCGCAGGTCGTCGTCGTCAACCCCAAGCGGGTGGCTGCGGCCGACTTCAAGGCATTCGTCGAGATGCTGCGGCGCAACCCGGGCAAGTACAACTACGGTTCCGCCGGGAGCGGCACGTCGCACCACCTCGCCGGCGAGCTGTTCAAGCAGCAGACGAAGACGTTCATCACGCACATCCCGTACCGCGGCGCCGGTCCCGCGCTGCAGGACCTCATCGCCGGCAACGTCGACATGATGTTCGACGGTTTGGGCTCGTCGGCGGGCCACATCAAGGGCGGCCGAACCAGGGCCTTGATGGTCTCCGGCGCCAAGCGCAACCCGGCCCTGCCGGACGTGCCTTGCGCGGCCGAAGTCGGCCTTCCCGACTACACCGTCACGACCTGGTACGGACTGTGGGCGCCCAAGGGCACGCCCGCGGACGCGCAGGCGCGCATCATCGACGAGGTTCGCAAGGCGGTGCAATCGGATGAATTGAAGGCGGTCTGGGCCAACCAGGGCGCCGAGTTCCCGAACCTCGGCCAGCAGCAGTTTGCCGCGCTCGTGAACGGCGAGATCAAGCGCTGGGCCAACGTGGTGAAGGTGTCGGGCGCACGCATCGATTGACGGCGCGCTGCGGCACCCGCTCGGGGCGGGTCGCGGCCGGACAACAGGGAAAACAGGGCGGCCACCGGGCGCGCCGCCGGTCGTGCGGGCCGGCGTGCCGCGCCCCTTTCGAAGAAATGTCACGATGAAGCAAGAGAACCTCTTCGCCGCGCTGCGCGCCGCGTTCCCCGCGGACCTCGACGCGGCGGCCGTCGAGACCGACGCCGGGCTCGTCTACTCCTGGCGCGACCTCGACCGTGCGACGGCGATGATCGCCAACCTGCTGCAGTCGCTCCAACTTCCGCCGGCGTCGCGCATCGCGGTGCAGGTCGAGAAGTCGGTCGAAGCGATGATGCTGTACCTGGGCACCTTGCGGGCCGGCCATGTGTTCCTGCCGCTCAACACCGCCTACCAGAGCGCCGAGATCGAGTACTTCATCGGCAACGCGGAGCCGGCGGTGGTGGTGTGCACCAGCAGGAATTTCGGCTGGGTCAGCAAGCTCGCGTTCAAGGCCGGCACGCACCACGTGTTCACGCTCGACGACGACCGGACCGGCTCGCTGCTGGAGCGGGCGGCGCATTGCGGCGACCGGCACGAGATCGCGCCGGCGGGCGCCGACGATCTCGCGTGCATCGTCTACACCAGCGGTACGACCGGCCGCAGCAAGGGCGCAATGCTGACGCACGGCAACATGCTGTCGAACGCGCAGGTGCTCAAGGACTATTGGGGCTGGCAGCAGGGCGACGTGCTGATCCACGCCCTCCCGATCTTCCACGTGCACGGCCTGTTCGTTGCCATCCACGGCGCGCTGCTGAACGGCAGCAGGATGATCTGGTTCGGCAAGTTCGACCCGAAGCGGGTGATCGAGCGCCTCCCCGACGCCACCGTGTTCATGGGCGTTCCCACGCTCTATACGCGCATGCTGGCCGAGGCGCGCCTGAACAAGGTGGTGTGCCGGAACATGCGCCTGTTCATCTCCGGCTCGGCGCCTCTGCTGCCCGAGACCTTCAATGCCTGGAAGGAGCGCACCGGCCACACGATCCTGGAGCGCTACGGCATGAGCGAGACGATCATGCTGACCTCGAATCCGTACGACGCCGCGCAAGGCGAGCGGCGCGCCGGCACCGTCGGCTTTCCGTTGCCCGGCGTGGGCGTGCGTGTGCGCGACGAGGCCGGCCAGGACGTTCCTGCGGGCGAGATCGGCGGCATCCAGGTCACCGGGCCGAACGTGTTCAAGGGCTACTGGCGCATGCCCGAGAAGACGAAGGAGGAGTTCACCCACGACGGGTGGTTCAGGACCGGCGACGTCGGCAGGATCGACCGCGACGGCTATGTGACCATCGTCGGGCGCAGCAAGGACCTGATCATCAGCGGCGGCTACAACGTGTACCCGGCCGAGGTCGAGGGCTACATCAACGAGCTGCCGGGCGTCGCGGAAAGCGCGCTGGTGGGCGTGCCCCATCCGGACTTCGGCGAGGTCGGCGTGGCCGTGGTGATTCCCAGGCCGGGGATGAGGCTCGACGGCGAGGAAATCCTCGCGAAGCTCAAGTCGCAACTGGCCAACTTCAAGATCCCCAAGCGCTGTTTCGTCGTCGACGAACTGCCGCGCAACACCATGGGCAAGGTGCAGAAGAACCTCCTGCGCGAGCAGCACAAGCAGTTGTTCGCCTGAAGGCTCCCAGGACGCCTGCGGGCGCGCTGGTTGTAGCCTAGGCGACAACTGCGCGCCGCAAACCTTGACGGATGTCATCCGGCGTGCCGGCGGCGCCCCCTAAGCTGCCCCGATGGATTTCGAGCCGTCCCCGAAAGCGCGCGCCTGGCTGCAGCAGCTGGAGGCGTTCATCGACCGCTTCGTGCTGCCGTACAACGCCGCCTGGCACCGCTGCGCGGCCGAGGGCGTGCCGCCGCCATTCCTGCAGGACCTGAAGGACCTGGCCCGGGCCGAGGGACTGTGGAACCTGTGCCTGCCGGGGCTGCGCGACGACGAGCCCGGCACCCGGCTGTCCAACCTGGACTACGCGCCGCTGGCGCAGGCGATGGGGCGGCTGCCCTGGTCGGCGGAAGTTTTCAACTGCAGCGCGCCCGACAGCGGCAACATGGAGCTGCTGCAGCAGAACGCGACGGAGCCGCAGCGGCTGCAGTGGCTGATGCCGCTGCTGGAAGGCCGCATCCGTTCGGCGTTCGCGATGTCGGAGCCCGACGTCGCGTCGTCGGACCCGACCAACCTGCAGACTTCGGTCCGGAAGGAAGGCGACAAGCTGGTGCTCAACGGCCGCAAGTGGTTCATCACCGGCGTCGCCCATCCGCAGTGCCGGCTGCTGATCGTGATGTGCCGCAACGAGGGCGAGGAGCCGGCGGCCGGCCACGACGGCCACAGCATGGTGCTGGTGCCGCTCGACACCAAGGGCGTCGAGGTCGTGCGCAACATCCCGATCATGCAGCACCGCTCGCCCGAGGGCCATTGCGAACTGCTGCTGCGCAACGTGCGCGTGCCGGCCGAGAACCTGCTGGGCGCGTGGGGCCAGGGGTTCGCGATGGCGCAGGCGCGCCTCGGACCGGGCCGGGTGCACCACTGCATGCGCACCATCGGCCAGTGCGAACTGGCGCTGGAGCTCGCGTGCGACCGCGCCCTGGAGCGGCGCGCGTTCGGCAAGTACCTGGCGGACCAGGCCAACGTGCAGGACTGGATCGCCGAGTCGCGGCTGGAGATCGACCAGGCCCGCCTGCTGGTGCTGCACGCCGCCTGGAGCCTCGACCAGCGCGAGGGCCTGCCTTCGCGTGCGTTGCGTGCCGAGGTCGCCGCGATCAAGGTGGTGGCGGCCCGGCTGCAGACGCGGGTGGCGGACCGCGCGATGCAGATCTTCGGCGCGATGGGCATGTCGCCGGACACGCCGCTGGCCTGGCTGTGGACCTGGGGCCGGGCGATGCGCTTCCTGGACGGGCCCGACGAGGTGCACCTGCGCACGATCGCGCGCCAGGAACTGTCGCTCGCGCGCGAGCGGCAGGGATCGTCGGCCGCCTATTTCACGACGCCTGAGCAGCTGGAAGCGCCGCCGCGCATCCGCTGAAGGCGCGCTCCCTATCTCACGCCGCGGCGGCGCATCATCTCCTCGCCCATCGCCGCCTGGGCCGGCTCGTCGAGCAAGGCCGCTGCGGCGGGATAGACGATCGCCTCCTCGGCTTCGATGTGGCCGTCGTAGAGGCCGGCGAAGGCTTCCAGCGCGGCTTCGTCGGCCGGCGCCAGCACCGCCAGTACGCCGGCTTCGATGCGGGCGAGCACCGCGCGCGCGGCCTGCCACGAGGACTCCATCTGCACATGGTCCTGCTGCAGCCGCCGCACCAGCGCCGCGGTGTCGGCATCGCCGCCCGCCAGCAGCGGCGGGAACACGTGCAGTTCCTCGTCCCGGTGGTGGTTCGGCGCCGCCTGGTCGAAGTAGCGCATCACGTCGCGGGCGGCGTCGCGGGCGCTGCTGTCGGCGCCATGGTCGGGCAGGTAGCCGCGCAGCCGCTCCAGCAGGTCCAACATGCGGTGCACGCGCTCGTGGCAGGCCTCGAGCATCTCGAACGGCTGCTCGAAGCCGGGCGCCGGTCCCGGCAGCAGGGACGACATGCGAATGGGCTGGGTCATGGGAGTGTGGAGACGAACTGGGCGGGATCGGGGCGCTGGCGGCCCGGCTTGCGCCGCACCGCGGTGCCGACGCTCAGGAAGCATACTGCCTGCTCCTCGTCCGCCAGCCCGAAGAGCGCGCGCAGCCCTGCCGCGTGCAAGGCCTTGCCGCTGGTCAGCGCCGAGCCGAAGCCCAGTGCCGTCGCCATCAGCAGCATGTTCTGGATGGCGCAGCCGGCCGAGAGCACCCGTTCGGGCGGCGGAACGTCGTCGCCGGGCGCACCCATGCGCACGATGGCCAGCATGAGCACCGGGGCGCGGAAGGCCTTTTCGCGGGCTCGCGCCACCTGCTCCTGCGCCGCGGCCGGATCGCGTTCGAGCAGTGCCGCGGCGAACACCTCCGCCAGGCGCGCCCGCGCCGCGGCGGGTATGAGCACGAAGCGCCAGGGCAACAGCTCGCCGTGGTCGGGCGCGGCGGCCGCGGCCTGCAGGATCAGTTCGAGCTGCCGGTCGTCGGGCCCGGGCTCACCCAGGCGCTTGGGCAGGATGGTCTGCCGATGCTGGATGAGCGCCGAGACCCACTGTGCGCAGGCGGCAGGTTCAGCGCTGGCGGGCGGCAGTGGCAATGCGTCCATATCCCGAACCATAGCGGACTCCCCAGGCCAGCACCACTGCCGCCCACACCGCCGAGGCGGCCGTGAGCAAGGGCTGCGCCGGCATCAGCGGCAGCGTCGCCGCAACGCGCATGATGGTGGCCGCCTGCAGCAGCCAGAACAGGGTCCACACGAGGTTGTCGGCGACTTGCGGCCGGCCCGCATGGGCCGCCGACACGCGCGTGACCATGGCCAGCATCAGCGACCCGAGTCCGCCCATCGCCAGCGCGTGCAGTCCGGCCAGCGGCAGCGCCGCGTCCCCCGAAGACCAGGAGCGCAGCGCGGCTCCCGCCTGCAGCAGCAGCGCGAGCGCGATCCACACCAGGCCGGCGTGCAGCATGGCGAGCAGCCGGATCCTGAGGTTGCTCGCGCGGATCCAGGCGGCCGCCAGCCACAGCAGCACGGAGCCGGCGGCGAGTTCGAGCACGGCCCGGGCCAGTTGCCAGAGCGGTGTCGCCGTGAGCCACGCCTGCAGCCAGGCGGCCAGCGCCTCGAACAGCATCGTTCCGGCCAGCAGCCACAGCACCGACCACTCGCCGGCCGCGGCGAGCCGCGTGCCGCCCGGCGGACCGAAGAAAGGAATCATCCGGTGGCCGACGGCGACGAACATCAGCGCCACGAAGCCCCACAGCGCTGACGCCACCAGCGTGTGCGCGGTCGACACGGCCCCGGCCCAGACCGCCGCCGCCAGCGCTGCCAGCGCGGCGCAGCCGATGCCCAGCGCCAGGCCCGCCAGTCGCGGATGGACGCGGTCGTGCTCCCTGCTGGCCCGCACCAGGGACCAGAACAGGAGCGTCGCGCGCAGCAGGCCGGAGGCGGCGAGGACCAGGCCGGCGGCCGCGAGCCCCGCGTGGACGTGGCTGCCCGCCAGCCACACCAGCCAGCCGGCCGCCTGCACCGCGAGGGCCGGCAGCAGGCGCGGCACGGCCGGCGGGCGCACGCCGAGCCAGCGTGGGCCCGCCGTGAACAGGAAGCCGCAAAAGAAGAGGGGAAAGAAGCCGAAGGTCATCACCGCGCCATGCACCAGCGACGGCGGCAGCGCCATCGGCACCGTGGGCAGCAGACCGGTCCGCTGCAGTTGCACGGCGGCCCACCAGAGCGCGGAGGCGCCCAGCACGACCATGGCCAGGAAGAAGCCGGGGCGGTGCGGGGCGGCCAGGAGGTGGCGCCAGCGCCAGCTTCCTTCGGCGTCGGGGTCGGTCATGCAACGGCCCCGCCTTACCCGCACGCGCCGATGTGGCCGCAGTGCGTGCAATAGTCGCACCCGTCCTTGCGGATCGTGGCGTACGCGCCGCATTCGGGGCACTTGCGGCCGCTCATCGGGGCGACGGTCTCGGCGGCCACTTCGCCCGGCGTGCCGGCCGCCAGCGCGTCCATCGCCTTCGCCTCGCCGCGGCGGCCGGCGATGATGTTCTGCAGGGCGTAGGCGAGGGCGGCCACTTCCGAGTCGTGCCACATGGCCACCTGGGTGCCGTCGGCCTTGGTGTACATGCCCAGCCGCACCGGCCCGCGGTCCCAGGCGACCTTGCGCATGTCGGCCAGCGCCCGGTTCAGGAACCCGCCGCGCGCCGCCAGCGAGAGCAGGCGCATGCTGGAAGTCACCCACTGCTGCGACTCGCCGGTCTGGCCGACCGGCATGAAGAACTCGATGGCGCGCTCGCGGCCGTCGGGCAGCGGCAGGAACGAGACCACCAGGTACAGGTGCTGCCTGCCCTGCTGGGTCCAGTACTCGATCTTCTCGGCCACCGCCGGCAATGTGCCCTTGGGCCGGCTGGCGATCACCTCGTACATAGGATCCGGCGGCGCGACGGCCGCGGCCGCGGGCTGGTGGGGCGCATCCGTCTGCAGCACGGCGCCGATGATGGCGTTGGGACGGTAGGTCGCGAGACCCTTCAGGCCGGCGCGCCAGGCCTCGCGGTACAGGTTCTTGAAGTCCTCGTACGGATAGTCCACCGGCACGTTGACGGTCTTGGAGATCGCCGTGTCGACGAACGGCTGCACCGCCTCCATCATCGCGATGTGCCCGGCCGCCGGCATTGCCAGCGCCGACACGAACCAAGGCGGCAGCCTGGAGGTGTCGCCGCCCAGCGCGCGGAACAGGCGCCACGCATGGTCCTCGACGTCGTACTCGGTGGTGCTGCCGTCGCCCTCGCGCTTGCGGCGGCGGTAGGTCCACGAGAACGCCGGCTCGATCCCGTTCGAGGCGTTGTCGGCGAAGGCGAGGCTGACGGTGCCGGTGGGCGCGATCGACAGCAGGTGGCTGTTGCGGATGCCGTGCTCGCGGATGGCCGCCTTCAGCGGCTCGTCCAGCCGGCTGGCGAAGGTGCCGGCCTCCAGGTAGCCGTCGGCCCGGAACGCCGGGAACGCTCCCTTCTCCCTGGCGAGTTCCACCGAGGCCTGGTAGGCGGCGTCGCGCATGCAGCGCGCGATCCGCGCCGCCATCGCGCGGCCGTCTTCCTCGTCGTAGCGCAGCCGCAGCATGGCCAGCGTGTCGCCCATGCCGGTGAAGCCGACGCCGATGCGGCGCTTGGACGCGGCTTCGGCCTGCTGCTGGGGCAGCGGCCACCAGGTGAGGTCCAGCACGTTGTCCAGCGCGCGCACCTGCACGGCCACGGCCGCCGCGAAACCCTCGAAGTCGAACCGCGGCGTTCCCGTGAAGCCGAACGGATTCCGCACGAAGCGCGTGAGGATCACCGGGCCCAGGTCGCAGCAGCCGTACGGCGGCAGCGGCTGCTCGCCGCACGGGTTGGTCGCGGCGATCTGCTCGCAGTAGCGCAGGTTGTTGTCGCGGTTGATCGTGTCCGGGAACAGGATGCCGGGCTCGGCGAAGTCGTACGCCGACTTCATGACGGTGTCCCAGAGTTGCGCCGCGGGCAGGGTGCGGTACACCCAGGCACCGTCCGCGCGCTGGTGCGCGCCTTGCGCCAGCAGCGCCGCGCCCGGGCGCGCGACGTGCGCCAGCGGCCAGTCCTCGCCCGCCTCCAGCGCCCGCATGAACGCCTCGGTCACGGCGACCGACACGTTGAAGTTGTTCCAGCGGCCCGGGGTGCGCTTGGCGGTGATGAACTCCATCACGTCGGGGTGGTCGATGCGCAGCACGCCCATCTGGGCGCCGCGGCGCGCGCCCGCGCTCTCCACGGTGGCGCAGGAGTGGTCGAAGACGTCGATGTAGCTGCACGGGCCGGAGGCGACGGATGCCGTCGCCTTCACCTCGGCGCCGCGCGGGCGGATCCGCGAGAAGTCATAGCCGACGCCGCCGCCGCGGCGCATGGTCTCGGCCGCCTCGCGCAGGGCCTCGTAGATGCCGGGATAGCCGCCCGCGTCCTGCCCCTGGATGCAGTCGCCCACTGGCTGCACGAAGCAGTTGATCAGCGTCGCGTGCAAGTCGGTGCCGGCGGCGCTCATGATGCGGCCGGCGCCGATCGCGCCCCGGCCCAGGTTCTCGTGGAATTTCGCCTGCCACGCGTCGCGCCGGTCTTCGGCCTCGACCGACGCGAGGGCGCGCGCGACGCGGGCGAACAGGTCCTCGACGTCCTGCTCGCCCTCCTTCAGGTACTTTTCCTGGAGCACGTCGCGGGTGATCGGCTGCACCGCGAGCAGCCCGCGGGCGGCCTCACGCTTCATGCTTTCACGCCTCTTGTTCGGCGGCGGCGAGGGCCTCGGCCTGCTCCAGGACGGGCCACCCGTCGACCTCGTTTTCCTTCACGCCCGCCGGCAGGATGCCGCCGAGCAGCCATCGCATCAGTTCCTGCACGGAACGGATCTGCGTCCCGAAGGGTACACGCCCCGCACCGCGGAAGAACAGCCCCAGGTTGACCTGGCCCGCCAGCGCGTGGCCAAGGTACTTGTCGATGCAGAACTGTCCCCAGGCGGCGTTGCCGTCGCGCAGCCCGCAGTGGGCCAGGCAGTCGAACCACTGGTTGCAGCGCTGCTCGTGCGCCTTGTCCCTGAGCTTGGCTTCCTGGCGCAGGTACTTGTCCAGCCAGGGAGTGCGCACCGCGCGCGCCGGCAGGCCGGCCACGCTGGTGAACTCGACGATGTCCTGCGGCGTCGCGCCGGCCAGGATGCGCTTGAATTCCGGGTGGGCGTCGCATTCCTTCGTCACCGCGAAGGCCGTGCCGAGCTGCACCGCGGCGGCGCCGAGCGCCTGCAGGCGCTGGATGTCCTGCAGGCAGGAAATGCCGCCGGCCGGAATCAGCGGGACGCGGCCCTCGAGGCCGGCCGAGCGCAGGAACGCGGTCGCTTCCGGCAGCACCACGTCGAAGTCGAACCGGCGATCGCCCAGGTCGGCGATCTTCGAGGCGCCCAGGTGGCCGCCGGCCAGCCGGGGGTGCTCGATCACGATGGCGTCCGGCAGCCGGCCCTTCTTCTCCCACTTGCGCACCAGCAGTTGCACGCCGCGGGCGTCGGACAGGATGGGGATCAGCGCCGCCTTGGGGTAATCGCGGGCGAGCTCGGGCAGGTCCAGCGGCAGCCCGGCGCCCACCACCACGGCGTCGATGCCGCAGGCCAGCGAATGGCGCACGTAGTGTTCGTACTCCATCACGGCCTTCATGACGTTGATCGCGAGCAGGCCGCGCCCGCCGGCCAGCTTGCGGGCCCGCGCGATCTCGCGCCCGAGCGCCTCCAGGTTGGCGGCGTCCACCCGCGCCTTGGCGTCGGGCTGGCGGGCCACGTCGGCCGTCCGTGCCATCAGGTCCGGGTGGTGCCGGCGCAGGTCGACCGACGAAATCGTGCCTACCCCGCCCAGTCCCGCCACCGTGCCGGCGAGGCCGCCGGCCGAAACGCCCACCCCCATGCCGCCTTGCACGATGGGCAGCAGGCTCCTGCCCCCGACCTGCCACGGCCGAAGCCCCGAGGTCGCCGCGATCGCCTGCAGTTCCGCGGCTGCCACCGCTCCGATGCAGGGATTGGCCCCGGGGTCATCGGTCAACTCTTTTTCCACTCGTGCTCCAGATATTCGAAGATGGACCAGCTCCACCGGTGGAGGCTATCGGAGCCCGCAGGCGGTTTTCTTGCTATGCGTCAAAGACAGGGATTTCTGGTTCCCGCTACACAGGCAGGTTCCCCATCGGGCGGCCGGTGGACAGGGCTATGCCGCGCAGGGGCATTGGCGCTGCCATTCGCCCCTGCGACCGCCGGCGGCTGGCCTATTGCACCAGCGGCGAGTCGGCGGCGGCGAGTTCCACGCCGAGGACCGTGGCCCGGCCGGCGAGCAACTGCATGTATTGGTGCAGCGCGCGGGCGCGCGACTGCTGCGACAGTTCCACGGCGATGCGGTCGCGGACCTCGTCGAACGAGGCCTGCCGGCCCTGCCGCCGTCCCAGCACCTCGACGATGTGAAAGCCGTATCGGCTGTGCACCAGCCTGGGGCGCAGCCCGATCCCGCGCAAGGGGTTCTTCTGGTGGAAGAACTCGTTCGCGAGCTCGTCCGCGCACTCGTGCGGTCCGAACCAGCCGAGGTCGCCGCCCTGCGCGCCGGTCGGGCAGTTCGACAGTTCGCGCGCCAGTTCGGCAAAGCGGCTGGCGGGCACGTCCTTGCCGCTCAAGTCCAGCAGGGCCTGCTCGGCGCGGACCACCAGCTTGTGCACGTCCACGGCCGGCGTGACGGCAAAGAGGATGTGCCTGGCGTGAACCTGCGCACCCTGGACGTACCGGGACTGGTGCGAGTCGTAGTAACGCCGGCACTCCTCGTCGGTGGGCGGCGGCACCGGCACCAGCCGTTCGAGCATGGCCTGGATCACCTGCTGGTCGCCGGCGGACAGGACGGGCGCTTCGTCGTCGCCGTGCGGTGGCAGCAGCCCCTGGCGTGCCGCCTCTTGGCGCAGCAGTTCGCTCCAGGCGCGCTCGCGCAAGGCGTCTTCGGCCAGGCGCTCGCCCTCGGCCAGCAGGTTGATGCCGTTGACCGAAGCCGGGGCGGCCGGCGCCGCGTGGCCGCCGCAGCCGCAACCGCCGCTGCCGCATCCGTCGTGACCCGCGCTCATGCCGTCTTCCCGGGTTCGAGCACCAGTTCCGGCAGCGCCGGGGCTTCCGGCGCGCGAGACGGTGCCGCGGCGGCGGCGGGGGCGCGCTTGAGCAGCCGGCGTGTGCGCACCACCTGGTACGGACGCACGAAGTAGGCGAGGGTGCCGAAGCCGCTCCAGACGTGGACCAGCCGCGTGAACGGAAACACCAGGAACAGCGTCATGCCGAGGAACATGTGCGCCTTGAACACCCAGCCGGCGTCGGCCAGCAGGTCGGCGGCGCCGCCGCGGAAGGTGACGATGCGCTGGGCCCATTCGGCCAGCTTCATCATCATGCTGCCATCCATGTGCTGCGCGGACAGCGGGATCGTCAGCAGGCCCAGGGCGAACTGCACCCACAGCAGCCCGAGCAGCATGATGTCGCTGGCCCGCGAGGTGGCGCGGATCCGCGGGTCGGTCAGCCGCCGGTTCAGCAGGATCGTCACGCCGATGAAACCGAGCACGCCGAACAGGCCGCCGGAGACCATCGCCATCAGCTGCTTGTTGCCGGCGGAAATGAAGGGCTCGTACAGGAAGTGCGGCGTCAGCAGGCCGGCGCCGTGCCCCGCGAGCAGGAACAGGATGCCGACGTGGAACAGGTTGCTGCCCCAGCGCAGCTGGCCATGGCGCAGCAACTGCGACGAGTCGCTCTTCCAGGTGTACTGGTCGCGGTCGAAGCGGACCAGGCTGCCCAGCAGGAAGATCGTCAGGCAGATGTACGGGTAGACCCCGAACAGGAACTGATTGAGGTAGGTCATGCGCGTGCTCCCTGCGCCGGCGTGTTCTTGCGGACGATGTGGATGGGTTGCGGCTGGCCCGGCGCGGCCTGGCCCTTGCTGTCGCAGCCGCCGAAGGCCTCGGGCTCGGCCCAGCTCTCGTCGATCGGCGCGTCGTCGACGACCGGCACCGCCTCCGCCTTCTGGCCCGCGAGCTCCAGCACCGCGGCCAGCACGCTGGCATAGCGGCTGTCGCGCTTGCGCAGCGCGCTGAAGATCGAGTTGAGGATGTGCGCCATCTCGCCGAGGAACTCGCGCGCGACGGCCGGTGGCTGCGTGGACGCGAACTCGAGCACCACGCACAGGTGGTCCGGCAACTCGTGCGGACCCAGGAACAGGCCGGCCTTCTCGTAGGTCTGCGTGAGGTCGATCATGGCCGGCCCGCGATCGCGCGAGTCGCCGTGCACGTGTTCGAACAGGTGCAGCGACGTCGCCCGGCCGCGGTCGAACAGTTCGACATAGCGCGATTCCAGGTCGATGGGGTCGATGCGCTGCATCTCGGCGGCGAAGGCGCGCAGCTCGGCCCGGCGCGCTTTCGGCAGCGCGGCCTCGGCATCGATCGCGTCGGACAGTTGCGGCAGCACTTCGCGCAGCCGCGCGTCGGGATAGCCCAGCAGCAAGGCCAGGGCGCGCAAGGTGTGGCGGTTCTTCTTCATGGCGGCCTCTACACGACGGACTTGATCGGAATGGTGCGGGGCTTCTTGCCGCCGAACAGGCTGGTCTCCGACTGCCCCTCGGAGCAGCCGTTGCCGAACGAGAAGCCGCAGCCGCCCTTCATGTCGAAGGTGTTCTCGGCGTACTCGCGGTGCGTGCTCGGGATGACGAACCGGTCTTCGTAGTTGGCGATCGCCATCACCTGGTACATCTCCTCGACCTGCGCCTGCGTAAGACCGACCTGGTCGAGCACGGCCGCGTTCTCCACGCCGTCCACGTGCTTGCCGCGCTGGAAGGCGCGCATGGCCAGCATCCGCTCGAGCGACCGGACCACCGGCCCGGTCTCGCCGGCGGTGAGCAGGTTGGCCAGGTACTGCACCGGGATGCGCATCTGCTGCACGTCCGGGATCTCGCCGTTGGCGCCGAGGTGGCCGGCATGCGCCGCCGACGCGATCGGCGACAGCGGCGGCACGTACCACACCATCGGCAGCGTGCGGTACTCCGGGTGCAGCGGCAGGGCGACCTTCCAGTCGATCGCCATCTTGTATACGGGGCTGGTGCGCGCGGCTTCCATCCAGGCGTCCGGGATGCCGTCGATGCGTGCCTGCTCGATGACCTTCGGATCGTTCGGGTCGAGGAAGATGTCGAGCTGGGCCTGGTAGAGGTCCTTCTCGTTCTCGACGCTCGCCGCCTGCTCGATGCGGTCGGCGTCATACAGCACGACGCCGAGGTAGCGGATGCGGCCGACGCAGGTTTCGGAGCAGACGGTCGGCTGGCCGGCCTCGATGCGCGGGTAGCAGAAGATGCATTTCTCGGCCTTGCCCGACTGCCAGTTGTAGTAGATCTTCTTGTAGGGGCAGCCCGAGACGCACATGCGCCAGCCGCGGCACTTGTCCTGGTCGATCAGGACGATGCCGTCCTCCTCGCGCTTGTAGATCGAGCCGGACGGGCACGATGCGACGCAGGCCGGATTCAGGCAGTGCTCGCACAACCGCGGCAGGTACATCATGAAGGTGTTCTCGAACTGGCCCACCATCTCCTTTTGCACCTTGTCGAAATCCGCCAGGTTGGCGTCCTTGCCGCGCTTGGCGAATTCGCCGCCCAGGATCTCCTCCCAGTTGGGACCCCACTCGATCTTCTCCATGCGCTGGCCGGTGATCAGGCTGCGGGGACGTGCCGTGGGCGCCGCCTTCATCTCCGGCGCCGTCTGCAGGTGCTCGTAGTCGTACGTGAACGGCTCGTAGTAGTCGTCGATCTGCGGCAGGTTGGGGTTGCTGAAGATCTTCATCAGCAGCTGCCACTTGTTGCCCTGGCGCGGCTGGATCGAACCGTCGGCGTTGCGCACCCAGCCGCCGTTCCACTTGCCCTGGTTTTCCCACTCCTTGGGGTAGCCGATGCCCGGCTTGCTCTCGACGTTGTTGAACCAGGCGTATTCCATGCCGGGGCGGCTGGTCCAGACGTTCTTGCAGGTGACCGAGCAGGTATGGCAGCCGATGCACTTGTCCAGGTTGAGGACCATGCCGATCTGTGCGCGGACTTTCATGCGTGTTCTCCCGTCGTGGCAGGGGCGGCGACCTCGTCGAGCCAGTCCACCTTGTTCATCTTGCGCACCACCACGAATTCGTCGCGGTTGGTGCCGATCGTCCCGTAGTAGTTGAAGCCGTAGCTGAACTGCGCGTAGCCGCCGATCATGTGCGTGGGCTTGAGCACGATCCGGGTGACCGAGTTGTGGATGCCGCCGCGCTGGCCGGTGATCTCGGAGCCGGGGGTGTTGATGATCTTCTCCTGGGCGTGGTACATCAGCACCATGCCCGGGTTGACCCGCTGGCTGACCACCGCGCGGGCGGCGATCGCGCCGTTGACGTTGAACAGCTCGACCCAGTCGTTGTCGGCGATGCCGGCCCGCTTGGCGTCCTCCTCCGACAGCCAGATCACCGGGCCGCCCCGGTTGAGGGTGAGCATCAGCAGGTTGTCGCTGTAGGTCGAGTGGATGCCCCACTTCTGGTGCGGCGTGATGAAGTTCAGCAGGATCTCGGTGTTGCCGTTGCCCTTGATCTTCTCGATCGAGCCCGTGGTCTTCAGGTCCACCGGCGGCCGGTAGCTGGAGAACTGCTCGCCGAACGCCGCCATCCACGGGTGGTCCAGGAAGAACTGCTGGCGTCCCGTCAAGGTGCGCCATGGGATCAACTCGTGCACGTTGGTGTAGCCGGCGTTGTACGAGACCTTCTCGCTTTCCAGCCCGCTCCAGGTCGGCGACGAGATGATCTTGCGCGGCTGCGCCTGCACGTCGCGGAAGCGGATCTTCTCGTCCTCGCGGTGCAGCGCGAGGTGCGCGTGGTCGATGCCCGTCTGCTTGCCCAGCGCCTCCCAGGCCTTCACGGCCACATGCCCGTTGGTCTCGGGGGCCAGCTGCAGGATCACCTCGCAGGCGTCGATGTCGGTGTCTATGGACGGCCGGCCCTTGGTCGGGCCCCTGTCCTTGACGGTGCCGTTCAACTGGCCCAGCTGCTCGACCTCGGTCTGCGTGTTCCAGGCGATGCCCTTGCCGCCGTTGCCTGCCTTGTCCATCAGCGGGCCGAGCGCCGTGAAGCGCTTGTACACGTTGGGGTAGTCGCGCTCGACCACCGCGATGTTCGGCGCCGTCTTGCCGGGAATCAAGTCGCAGTCGCCGCGCTTCCAGTCGGCGACGCCGAAGGGCTGCGCCAGCTCGGCCGGCGTGTCGTGCATCAGCGGCGAGAGCACCACTTCCTTCTCCACGCCGAGGTGCCCGGGGCACAGCTCGCTGAACTTCTTCGCGAAGCCCTTGTAGATCTCCCAGTCGCTCCTGGCCTGCCAGGCCGGGTCCACCGCCGTCGAGAGCGGGTGGATGAAGGGATGCATGTCGCTGGTGTTGAGGTCGTTCTTCTCGTACCAGGTCGCGGTGGGCAGCACGATGTCCGAGTAGAGGCAGGTGGTGCTCATGCGGAAGTCGAGCGTGACCACCAGGTCCAATTTGCCTTCCGGCGCCTTGTCGTGCCACACCACTTCCTGCGGCTTCGCTTCGTCGGCGCCGAGGTCCTTGCCTTGCACGCCGTGGCTGGTGCCCAGCAGGTGCTTGAGGAAGTACTCGTGGCCCTTGCCCGAAGAGCCCAGGATGTTGGAGCGCCACACGAACAGGTTGCGCGGCCAGTTCGCCGGATGATCCGGGTCTTCGCACGACATCTTCAAGGTGCCGTCCTTCAGCGCCTTGACGACATAGTCCTTGCCTTCCATGCCGGCCGCCTGCGCGTCGCGCACCACCTGCATCGGATTGGTCTGCAGTTGCGGCGCGGAGGGCAGCCAGCCCATGCGCTCGGCGCGCACGTTGTAGTCGATCATGCTGCCGGCGAAAGCCTTCCTGTCGGCCAGCGGCGACAGCACTTCCTCGACGCCCAGCTTTTCGTAGCGCCACTGGTCGGTGTGGGCGTAGAAGAAGCTGGTGGAATTCATCTGCCTGGGCGGGCGGATCCAGTCGAGCGCGAAGGCCAGCGCCGTCCAGCCGGTCTGCGGCCGCAGCTTCTCCTGGCCGACGTAATGCGCCCAGCCGCCTCCGCTCTGGCCGATGCAGCCGCACATCATCAGCATGTTGATGACGCCGCGGTAGTTCATGTCGCTGTGGTACCAGTGGTTCATCGCCGCGCCGATGATCACCATCGACTTGCCGCGCGTCTTGTCCGCGTTGTCGGCGAACTGGCGGGCGACGGTGACGATCTGTTCGCGCGGCACGCCGGTGATCTTCTCCTGCCAGGCGGGCGTGTAGGGGGTGTCGTCGTCGTAGCCCTTCGCGCCGAGTTCCCCCTCCAGGCCGCGGGCCACGCCGTAGTTCGCCACCTGCAGGTCGAACACCGTGGCGACCTGCGCGCGGCGCTCCTCGCCGGCCTTGCCCAGCGAGATCGTCTGCACCGGCACCGTGCGCACCAGGACGTCGCCGCCCTGCGCGTTGTTGGCGAAGTGGGGCGTCTTCGCGCCGCCGAAGTAGGGGAACGCGACCCGAGCCGTCTCGGTGCTGGCCGCGCCGCCTTCGAGCACCGACAGCTTCAGCTTCACCTGTTCGCCATGGCGGGCTTCCTTGTCCTCCAGGTTCCACTGGCCCTGGTCCGGGCGGCCGTCCGGGCCCCAGCGGAAGCCGATGGCGCCCTTGGGCAGGACGACCTTGCCGGCGTCGTCGAACGCCACCGTCTTCCACTCCGGGTTGTTCGACTGGCCGAGCTTGCCGTTGAAGTCGGAAGCGCGCACGTAGCGGTCCGGCACCATCACGGTTTCGCCGGAAGGCAGCCGGTGCTCCTTGAGCATCACCAGCATCGGCAGGTCGGTGTAGCGGCGCGCGTAGTCGTCGAAATACGCCGACCGCTTCTCGAAATAGAACTCCTTGAGGATCACGTGGCCCATGGCCATCGCGACGGCGGCGTCGGTGCCCTGCTTGGGATGCATCCACAGGTCCGACAGCTTGGCGACCTCGGAGTAGTCGGGCGTGATCGCCACCGTCTTGGCGCCCTTGTAGCGCACCTCGGTGAAGAAGTGGGCGTCCGGCGTGCGCGTCTGCGGCACGTTGGAACCCCAGGCGATGATGAAGCTGGAGTTGTACCAGTCGGCCGACTCAGGGACGTCCGTCTGCTCGCCCCAGATCTGCGGGCTGGCCGGGGGCAGGTCGCAGTACCAGTCGTAGAAGCTCATGCACACGCCGCCGAGCAGGCTCAGGTAGCGGCTGCCCGCGGCATAGCTCACCATCGACATCGCCGGGATCGGGGAGAAGCCGATCACGCGGTCGGCGCCATGCTGGCGAATGGTGTGGATGTTCGCCGCAGCGATGATCTCGTTGACCTCGTCCCAGCTGGAACGGGCGAAGCCGCCCATGCCGCGCACCTGCTGCCAGCTCTTGCGCCTGGCGTCGTCGCCGACGATGGTGGCCCAGGCCAGCACCGGCGCCATGGTGCGCCGCGCCTCGCGCCAGGCCTTGAGCAGCCGGCCGCGCACCATCGGGTACTTGACCCGGTTGGCGCTGTACAGGTACCAGCTGTAGCTGGCGCCGCGGGCGCAGCCGCGCGGCTCGTGGTTGGGCATGTCCCAGCGGGTGCGCGGATAGTCGGTCTGCTGGGTCTCCCAGGTGACGATGCCGCCCTTGACGTAGATCTTCCAGGAACAGGACCCGGTGCAGTTCACGCCGTGCGTGCTGCGCACGATCTTGTCGTGGGCCCAGCGGTCGCGGTAGGCGTCCTCCCAGGTGCGGTCTTCGCCGGTGGTCTGGCCGTGGTTGCCGGAGAACGGCTCGCGGGCCTGCGAGAAATACGTGAGGCGGTCGAGGAAGTGGCTCATGATTCGTTGTGTCCTTCTGATGCGGCCATGCCGGGCAGGGCCCGGCATGAATACGGTGTCAGCACGGCATCGGCGCGTTGCGGCGGGCGTAGTACCACCAGGTGATGGCGATGCACAGGAGATAGAAGGTGATGAACACGTACAGCGCGGCTTCAGGCCCGCCGGTCAGCGTGATCGAGGTCCCGTAGCTCTTGGGAATGAAGAAGCCGCCGTACGCCGCCATCGCGGCCGTGAAGCCCAGCGTCGCCGCGCCTTCGGTGTTGCCTTCCTTGACGGCCGCGGCCCTGGCGTCCGCCGTGGGCTGCGTGACGCGCGCCAGCGCTTCGTTCAGGAAGATCACGGGAATCATCCGGAAGGTCGAGCCGTTTCCGATGCCGGTCGTGAAGAACAGCACCAGGAACATCAGGAAGAAGCCGGTGAAGCTGCCGCCCGACGGCCCGCTGGGCAGGAAGTAGAGGACGCCGACCACGGCGCCGGCCATCACGACGAAGTTCCAGAATGTCACCCGCGCGCCGCCCAGCTTGTCCGAGAGCCAGCCGCCGAACGGGCGGATCAGCGCACCGACCAGGGGGCCCAGCCAGGCATAGGCCAGCGGATTGACGCTCGGGAACTGGTTCTTGATCAGGAGCGGGAAGCCGGCCGCGTAACCGATGAACGAGCCGAAAGTGCCGAGATACAGGACGCACATCAGCCAGTTGTGCTTGCGCCGGAAGATGGTGGCCTGGGTCGCGAACGAGGCCTTCACGTCGGCGATGTCGTTCATCCCGAACCAGGCCGCCAGCGAGGCGAGCACGATCCACGGCACCCAGATGAAGGCGGCGTTCTGGGTCCACACCTGCACGGTCTGGCCGTTCTTGATGATGGTCTGCGCGTCGCCGCCGAAGATGCCGAACACGCCGGCCGTGACAACCAGGGGGCTCAGGAACTGCACCACGGAGACGCCCAGATTCCCCAGGCCCGCGTTGACGCCCAGCGCCGAGCCCTTGCGCTCCTTCGGGAAGAAGAAGCTGATGTTGGCCATGCTGGAGCTGAAGTTGCCGCCGCCCAGGCCGCACAGGAGTGCCAGCATCAGCATCGTCGGGTAGCTGGTCGTGTTGTCCTGCACCGCCAGCCCGATGCCGACCGCGGGGATCAGCAGGCTGGCCGTGGAGATCGCCGTCCAGCGGCGGCCGCCGACGACCGGCACGATGAACGAATAGAAGATGCGCAAGGTGGCGCCCGAGAGCGCCGGCGCCGCGGCCAGCCAGAACAGCTGGTTGGTGGAGTACCTGAAGCCCAGCGCCGGCAGTCCCACGGCGACCACGCTCCACACCTGCCACACGGCGAATGCCAGGAACAGCGCGGGCACGCTGATCCACAGGTTGATCTTGGCGACGGCCTCGCCCTCGCGCTCCCAGAACGCCTTGTCCTCCGGCGTCCAGATCGACAGCACGCGGCCGCGCCGGGCCGGTAAGGTGGTGGTGCTCATGATCAGGCCTTCTGCAGGTTGGGGGTGAGGGCGGCCTGCGCGTCGGGCGACAGCGACGGCAGGTGCAGTTGCGGGAACGACGGGCCCTCGGGGGCGTGCGAGCCCATGACTTCGGTGCGGCGCACCTCGGTGAAGTACATCCAGATCAGGGAGACCCAGACCACGCCGTACATCAGCATGAAGGCGCTTGAGCGCAGGCCGGTGAGGTCCATCAGCGCGCCGAACATGATCGGCAGGACGAAGCCGCCCAGTCCGCCGGCCAGGCCGACGATGCCGGAGATGGTTCCGATGTTGTGCGGGTAGTCGTCGCTGATGTACTTGAACACGCTCGCCTTGCCGAAGGCCCACGCGATGCCCAGGATGAACATCAGCGCCGTGAAGGCGTACACGTTCAGGCCGAGGCTGAAGCTCCTGGGGCCGTTGACGGTGATGAAGGTCACGTCGAACTGCGGGTAGGACAGCATGAACAGGCAGATCCAGCTGACCCACATCACCCACCAGGTCATGGTGTGGGCGCCGTACCTGTCGGACAGCCAGCCACCGATCGCGCGCAGCACGCCGCCGGGCAGCGAGAAGCAGGCGGCCAGCAGGGCGGCGACGCGGATGTCGAGCCCGAATTCGCCGACGTAGTACTGCACCATCCACAGCGACAGGGCGACATAGCCGCCGAACACGATGCTGTAGTACTGGCAGTAGCGCAGCACCTTGGGGTCCTTCAGCGCCTTCAGCTGGTCGACGAACTTCACGTTGCTGGGCACCAGGTGGCCGGGGTCGCTGTAGCTGAAGAACCAGAACAGGACCAGCGTACCGAGCATCACGGCGGCGTAGACCTGCGGCACCAGGGTCCAGCCGAAGGCGACGAGCAGCGCCGGCGCCAGGAACTTGTTGACCGCGGCGCCGGAGTTGCCTGCGCCGTAGACGCCCATCGCCATCCCCTGGCGCTGCTTCGGGAACCAGCGCGCCACGTAAGGCGTGCCGACCGAGAACGAGCCGCCCGCCAGGCCGACGAACAGGCCGATGACGAGGAAGTGCCAGTAGGCGGTGGCGTACGCCATCAGCCAGATCGCCGGTACCGTGGCGGCCATCAGCACGGCCATCACGATGCGGCCGCCGAAGCGGTCGGTCCAGATGCCGAGCGGCACGCGGATGAGCGAGCCGGTGAGCACCGGCATGGCGGTGAGCAGGCCGAATTCGGTCGCGTTGAGGTTCAGCGCCTTCTTGATCGGGATGCCGATGACGCCGAACATCATCCAGACCATGAAGCAGACCGTGAACGCCAGGGTGCTCACGGCCAGGACCGACCACGACTGGCGGGTCACCACGACATGCGGATGATGGGTCTTCTGGTGCATAGAGGTTCGCTCCACTGGGGCTTTCTTGCCTGGAGCGAACTATGGTCGCGGGGGCCCGCGAGGAACATCCTCCGGTGGTGCAGCGGCGGCTGGCCGGAAGGAGGAGGGCGGGGCGGCCCGCCATCGTTCTTTCGAACTATGGCGGGGCGCTGGCGCGGTCGGGCGGCTGCCGGTTCAGGGACGCGGCTCGCCCGCGTTCCTGACGAGGCCGGCGGCGAACACCGCCGCCTGCACGCGCGACGTGAGGTCCAGCTTGCGCAGGATGTGCTGCACGTGGATCTTCACCGTGGTCTCGGCGATCTGCAGCGTCCGCGCGATTTCCTTGTTGCTCGCGCCGAGGGCGATCTGCTCGAGCACCTGCTGCTCCCGGGTGGACAGTTGCGCCAGCGGATCGCGAGCGGGAGCGGCGGCCGCCGGCACCGCCGAGGAGGTCTGGAACGCCGAGACCAGCTTGCCGGTCAACTCCTGGCTGACCACGGCTTCGCCGCGCATGGCACGATGGATCGCCTGGGCGAGCAGGTCGCCCTCGATCGTCTTGAGCAGGTAGCCGTGCGCGCCGCCGCGCAGCGCGGCCTGCAGGTCCTGCTCGTCCTCGCTCACCGTCAGCAGGATGATGCGCGCCCGGGGCGCGGCTTCCTTCAAGCCCGGCAGCGCCTGGATGCCGGTGGCGCCGGGCAGGTGGTTGTCCAGCAGGATCACGTCCGGCTGCAGCGCCGCCGCCTGGCGCACGGCCTCGCCCGCGTCAGACGCCTCGCCGGCGACGGCGAGGCTGCGGTCGCCCGCGAGCAGCGCCACCAGCCCGCGCCGGAACAAGGTGTGGTCGTCCACCACCAGCAGGCGCACCGGCGCCGTCGCGGATCCGTTCATGCCAAGGCTCCCAGCGCCGGCGCGGCCGGCTCGAGCGCGGCGGCGGCCGGCAGGTCCAGCGTCACGGCGCAGCCGCGGCCCGGGCTCGAGTCGACCCGCACCACGGCGGCTATGCGCTGCGCGCGTTCCTGCATGATGCGCAGGCCCACATGGGTCTCGTCCGCGTGGCCAACGGCGGCGTCGAAGCCGAGACCGTCGTCGCGCACCTCGAAGCGCCAGTGCGGCGTGCGCGACACCCGCAACACCACCTCGCGCGCCCCCGCGTGCTTGCGCACGTTCGACAGCGCCTCCTGGATGATGTGCAGCACCTGCACCTGCACGTCGGGCGCCAGCGGCACGCCGTGGCCCTCGATCTCCAGGCGCACCTTCATGCCGGTCTGGTGCTCGAACTTGGACAAGGTCGTGCGCAGGGCCGGCTCGATGTCTTCCTCGTTGGTGCGGGTGCGGAAGTGCACCAGCAGTTCGCGCACGTCGGCATAGCTCTCGCGCACGCCGGCCTCGAGCTCGCCGATGATGCCGTTCATGGCGGCGGCGTCTTCGCGGCGCATCGCGTCGCGCAGCAGCTGCACCTGGATCTTGAGGAAGGCAAGCGACTGCGCGATCGAATCGTGCAGCTCCTGCGCCAGCAGGGCGCGCTCCTGCGCGACCGCCGTCTCGCGCTCCAGTGCCGCCGCGCGCAGGCTCTCCATGGCGCTGGCCAGGTGGGTGGCCAGCGTGTCGAGCAGGTCGCGGTCCTCGTCGTCGAGGGCCACCGGCTCACGGAAGAACAGGTCGACCTCGCCGAGGACGCGGTCGTGCAGCTTGACCGGCACGGAGATCAGCGTGCGGAAGCCGGCGCGCTGGCAGTTTCCCATGGAGACCGCCGGGTCCGGAACGATCGGTATGGTGCGGATCGAGGCCTCGGCCCGGCGCTGCCCGCACAGGCACATGCCGGTGTCCAGGCAGGCTTCGGACTGCAGCAGCGCCGCCGGCAGGCCGTCCGCGGCGAGCAGGAGGTAGCGCTGGTTGCCCTCGTCGGACCAGCGCACCGCGGCGGCGTCCGCCTTCGCGATGCGGCGGACCTGGACGGCGAAGCCGCGGGCCAGCGCGTCGAGGCTGGGCGCCTTCGCCAGGAACGCGCTGGCCTCGTACAGGTCCGCCAGCCGCTGGCGCTTGACCTCCAGCCGCGCGGTCTTCTCGCGCACCTTGTCTTCCAGGCTGCCGTAGAGGGACTGCAGCGTCTGCGCCATCTCGTTGAAGCCGGCCGAGAGCTGCCCGAACTCGTCCAGCGTGTCGACCTCGACCCGCGTGGAAAGGTCGCCGCGCTGCACCGATGTCAGCCCGCGCTTGAGGCGCGCGAGCGGGTTGAGCACGAACAGGTAACCGGCATACAGCATGGCCACCACCCCGGCGATCGCCAGGCCCATCATCGCCAGCTGCACGCCTTGCAGCAGGGTGGTCGAGCGCGACATCTGCGCTTCGATGGCCGCGACAAAGCCGTCGATCAGCGCGACGAAACGGCCCGCGTCGCGGGCCGCGTCCTGCGCCGTGGGACGGTCGGCCGTCCACTGGGCCCGCAGCTGCCGCCAGGTCTCGGCGATCTGCCGGAAGCGCTGGCGCGAATCCTCCGACCAGGGCACGAACAGCGGCCGCGACGGGTCGCCCGAACGCAGCAGCGCGACGCTGGCGTCGAAACTGCGGATCAGGGCCAGCGTCTCGCCGCTGGGGCCGCTGGTGGAAGCGGCCAGGGCCAGCCGGTAGGTCTGCATCCTCATCCGGCCGGCCTCGTTGACGGCGGCGGCGCCGCCTTCGAGGTTCCACGTCACCCACAGCGTGGTGCCGATGGACGTGAGCGCCAGCACCAGGAACGTGAGTCCGCTGACGTAGAGCTTGGCGGTGAGCGTCCAGCTTTTCATCGGGCCACGCTCGCGTGCGGCGGCGGCGCCTTACTTGACGAGCAGCACCGGGATGTCGGCGTCGGCGACCACCTTCTGGGCCACGCTGCCCATGAGCGCCCGGCTGATCAGCCCGTGCCCGTGGGTGCCCATCACGATCATGTGCGCCTTTTCGCGCCTGGCGGCCTTGAGGATCTCGTCGGACGGCGCGCCGACGACCCACCTGGTGCGATACGGCGCCGGGTGCCGCTTGAGGAAGCGGGTGATCGGATCCAGCACCTTCGCCGATTCGTCCTTGTAATAGTCGTTGACGGTGCTGGCCCCCACCATGGTCTTCACCCGAGGCGGGACGGGCGGCTGCACGTGCAGCACGACCACCTCGTCCCCGGGGCCGGCGAGGTTCTCGTGGGTGGCGAGGAACGCCAGGGCTTTCTTCGTGAACTTGCTGCCGTCGGCGGCAAAGAGGATTTTCATGTCGGAAACTCTTTCCGGTTGTCGCTGGGAGCCGCGCCTTCAGCGCAGGACGAGGACGGGCACCGTGCTCTGCGTGAGCACGTGCTGGGTTTCGCTGCCCAGCAGGATGCGCTTGATCCCCTTGCGGCCGTGCGAGGCCATCACGATCAGGTCGCAGCGGTGCTTCTTCGCCGCCGCGAGGATGGATTCGGCCACCAGGTCCGAGCGGGCGACGACGGCCTTGGCCTTGATGCCGGCGGACTGCGCCGCGCCGGCGACGGCGTCGACCACGTCCTGGCCCTTGTCGGTCCACTGCTTTTCGATCCGCGCGACTTCCTGCGGCGACACGCTGATGCCGCCCTCGAAGTAGCTCACCGGATAACGCGGCACCACGTACAGCGCGACCAGTTCGGCGCCGATGGCGCCGGCCAGGTCGATGGCGCTTTTCACGGCCTTCTTCGACAGGGGCGACCCGTCGGTCGCCACGAGGAGTTTTCGGTACATTCTTGTGCTCCCGCGGCCGAGATATTGAGCGCCGCGCCTTGAGCTTAGAGCCCATCGGCCCTTGGCCCTTGATCAATGTCAACGGGGTCGCCCCAGCCGGGCCCTAGCCTTGCCGCATGCAACCTGACGTCCTTGCTCCCGACACCGGCCGCGTGCAGGCTGCGCCGGCCGGTGGCTGGCACGCCGTCGACGACCCGCTGGAATGGGCCGCGTTCAGCCGGCCGCTGCGCGACCACGAAGGCTGGCAGGAGTCGTACCTCGCGATCCAGGGGATGCACTGTGCGTCGTGCGCGCTCACCGTGGAACAGGCGCTGGCGCAAGTCCCCGGCGTGCAGGCGGTGCAGGTCAACGGCGCCAGTGCCACTGCCCGCGTGACCTGGTCGCCGGAGACGAGCCGGCCTTCGCAATGGCTCGCCGCGCTGCAGCGCGCCGGTTACGGCGCGGTGCCCGCCGGCGATCTGCTCGATGCCGCCGCCCGCACCAGGGAGCAGCGCCTGCTGCTCTGGCGCTGGCTGGTGGCGGGCTTCTGCATGATGCAGGTGATGATGTACGCATGGCCCGCCTATGTCGCCGCGCCGGGCGAGATCACCCCGGACATCGCGTCGCTGCTGCGCTGGGCGTCGTGGGTGCTCACGCTGCCGGTGGTGCTTTTTTCCTGCTGGCCGTTCCTGGCCGCCGCGCTGCGCGACCTGCGCCGCCGGACAGTGGGCATGGACGTGCCGGTGGCGGCGGGGATCGCGATCGCCTTCGGCGCCAGCACCGCCGCCACCTTCGATCCGTCCGGCATCCTGGGCAGCGAGGTCTGGTTCGACTCGGTGACCATGTTCGTCTTCTTCCTGCTGTCGGGCCGGCTCCTGGAGCAGCGGCTGCGCGACCGGACGGCCGGTTCGCTCGAGGCCCTGATGCGGCGACTGCCGCAGGCGATCGAGCGGCAGCGCCCGGACGGCGGCTTCGAGCGCGTCGCCGCACGCCGCCTCGCGGCGCGTGATGTGATCAGGGTGCTGCCGGGCGAGGTGTTCCCGGCCGACGGCGTCGTGCTGGAGGGCCGGACCCGGGTCGATGAGTCGCTGCTGACGGGTGAATCCCGGCCGCTGGCGCGTGCGGCGGGCGAGCCGGTGATCGCCGGCAGCCAGAACCTGAGCGGCGTGGTGCTGGTGCGGGTGGAGCGCACCGGCGGCGAGACCCGCTACGCCGGCATCGTCGCGTTGATGGAGCAGGCCGCGGTCGAAAAGCCGCGGCTGGCGCGCATCGCGGACCGCATCGCGAGCCCCTTCCTGCTGGCCGTGCTGGCCGCGGCCGCGGGTTCGGCGGCGTGGTGGTGGGCGGTGGATCCGGCGCAGGCGCTCGGCGTGGCGGTGGCCGTGCTGATCGTCACCTGCCCCTGCGCCCTGTCCCTGGCCACGCCGGCGGCGACGCTGGCCGCGGCTGGCGCCCTCGCCCGGCAAGGCATCCTGGTGCGGCGCCTGCAGGGGCTGGAGTCCTGCGCCGGCATCGACACCGTGGTGTTCGACAAGACCGGGACCTTGACGCTCGACCGCATGGGAGTCTGCGCCACGCGCACGCGCCCCGGCGTGGACGCCGGCGAGGCGGTGGCGCTGGCGGCTTCGCTGGCGCGCCACTCGCTGCACCCGGCATCGCGGGCGATCGTGGCGGCGGCCGGCAGCGAGACCTGGCCGGCGAGCGAGGTGGCGGAACAGGCGGGTCGCGGCGTGGAGGGCCGGCTGACCGTGCCGGGCGCGCCGGCCCGGCAACTGCGGCTCGGGTCCGCCGCCTTCTGCGGCGCACCGGCCGGGGCGGCGCCAGCCGGACAATCGATGGTCCACCTCGCCGACGACGCTGGGTGGCTGGCCCGTTTCGAACTCGACGAGACGATCCGCACCGATGCGGCGGCCGCCGTCGCGGTGCTGAGGCGCGAGGGCCTGCAGGTGCAGTTGCTCTCGGGCGACGCCGCCCCCGCCGTGCAGCGGCTGGCGCGGCGCGCCGGCATCGCGGAGGCGCACGGCGACTGCTCGCCCGAGGACAAGCTCGACCGGGTGCGCCGGGCGCAGGCGGCGGGCCGGCGCGTGGCAATGGTCGGCGATGGTGTGAACGACGGCCCGGTGCTGGCCCGTGCGGACGTCTCGATCGCCATGGGCGACGCCGTGCCGCTGGCACAGGCGAGATCGGATTTCATCGTGCTCGGCGGGCAGTTGCTGGCCGTCGGCACGCTGGTGGCCCAGGCCCGGCGGACGCAGCGCATCGTCCGCCAGAACCTCGCCTGGGCCGCCGGCTACAACGCCGTGTGCGTGCCGCTCGCGGTCGTCGGCTGGATGCCGCCATGGCTGGCCGGCCTGGGCATGGCGGCGAGTTCGCTGCTGGTGGTGGCGAACGCCGCGCGGCTGGCGCGGATCTCAGGCCCGGCCGGGGAGGGCGAGGCAACCGCCGCGCCCGTGCCGCTCGCGGGCCAGTCCGCCTGAATCCGGGCGGCGCCATATATCAACGTCAGCGAATGAATCCGCCATCCCCCAGCTACCCATTCCCGGGAGTACTCCCATAGCCCTCGCCGGGTATGGACGCCCATCCCGAATCAATTTATATTAGTCATCATGGATATTCTCTTCATCCTCATCCCGCTGTCGGTCGCGCTCGCGCTGCTGATTCTGGGGGCGCTCGGCTGGGCCGTCTGGCGCGGCCAGTTCGAGTCGGTGGATGCCGAGGGAGAGCGCATCCTGCGCTCCGATTGATCAACCGAAAGTTTGATCTCGATCAACCTTTTCCGGCGAGTTTGATCTGCGTCAACAGTTCCTCGCCGCAGCGCAGCAACACTCCGGCGGTCACGAAAAACGGGTAGAGCACCATGGATAAACAGGGAGCCGGGACGGCGCTGTACAACGACACCGTTGTGCGCCAGTTCTCGCTGGCGGCAGTGGTCTGGGGGGTCGTGGGGATGCTGGTGGGGGTGTTCATCGCCGCCCAGCTCGCCTGGCCCGAATTGAATTTCGGCATCCCCTGGCTGAGTTACGGCCGGCTGCGGCCGCTGCACACCAACGCGGTGATCTTCGCCTTCGGGGGCTGCGCGCTCTTCGCCACCAGCTACTACGTGGTGCAGCGCACCTGCCATGTGCGCCTGTTCGGCGACAAGCTCGCCGCCTTCACCTTCTGGGGCTGGCAGGCCGTGATCGTCGCCGCGGCGATCAGCCTGCCCCTCGGTTACACGTCAAGCAAGGAGTATGCCGAGCTCGAGTGGCCGATCGACATCCTGATCACGCTGGTCTGGGTCTCCTATGCGATCGTCTTCTTCGGCACCATCGGCATCCGCAAGGTGCGCCACATCTACGTGGCGAACTGGTTCTACGGCGCCTTCATCCTGGCGGTCGCGATCCTGCACCTGGTCAACAGCGCCGCGATCCCCGCCGGCTGGATGAAGTCCTACTCGGCCTACGCCGGCGTGCAGGACGCGATGATCCAGTGGTGGTACGGCCATAACGCGGTTGGCTTCTTCCTCACCGCCGGCTTCCTGGGAATGATGTACTACTTCATCCCGAAGCAGGCCGAGCGGCCCGTCTACAGCTACCGCCTGTCGATCGTCCACTTCTGGGCCCTGATCTTCACCTACATGTGGGCCGGCCCGCACCACCTGCACTACACGGCGCTGCCGGACTGGACCCAGTCGGTCGGCATGGTGTTCTCGCTGATCCTGCTGGCCCCGAGCTGGGGCGGGATGATCAACGGGATGATGACGCTGTCGGGCGCGTGGCACAAATTGCGCGACGACCCGGTGCTGCGTTTCCTGATCGTGTCGCTGTCGTTCTACGGCATGAGCACGTTCGAGGGCCCGATGATGTCGATCAAGACCGTCAACGCGCTCTCGCACTACACCGACTGGACCGTCGGCCACGTGCACTCCGGGGCGCTGGGCTGGGTCGGCCTGATCACCATGGGCTCGCTGTACTACCTGGTGCCGCGCCTGTACGGCCAGAAGAAGATGTATTCGGTGCCGGCCATCGAGCTGCACTTCTGGATCGCCACCATCGGCATCGTGCTGTACATCGCCGCGATGTGGATCGCCGGCGTGATGCAGGGCCTGATGTGGCGCGCCGTCAACGCCGACGGCACGCTGACCTACACCTTCGTCGAATCGGTCAAGGCGACCTATCCCTTCTACGTGATCCGCGCCCTGGGCGGCCTGCTGTACCTCGCCGGCATGTGCGTGATGGCCTGGAACACCTGGATGACGGTGGCGCGCGGCCGGTCGGTGCGCGTCCCGGTGGCCGTCCCCGCCGCCGCCTGACGGAGCACACGACACCATGAGCAATACCAACCAATCCACCGGTTTCACCCACGAGAAGGTCGAGACCAGCAACTTCCTGATGATCGTGCTGATCCTGCTGGTCGTCGCCATCGGCGGCCTGGTCGAGATCGTGCCGCTGTTCTTCCAGAAGTCCACCACCGAGCCGATCGCCGGCCTCAAGCCCTACACCGCGCTGCAGCTGGCCGGCCGCGACGTCTACCAGCGCGAAGGCTGCTACAACTGCCACTCGCAGATGATCCGGCCGTTCCGCGCCGAGACCATGCGCTACGGGCACTACTCGGTCGCCGGCGAGTTCGTCTACGACCGCCCGTTCCAGTGGGGCAGCAAGCGCACCGGCCCCGACCTGCACCGTGTCGGCGGCAAGTACAGCGACGAGTGGCACCGCATCCACCTCGTGAATCCGCGCGACGTGGTGCCCGAGTCCAACATGCCGGCCTATCCGTGGCTGGAGAAGAACACCGTGGACGCAGCCGCCATGCCCAGGCACATGAAGGCCCTGCGCACCGTCGGCGTGCCGTACACCGATGCCGAGATCGCCGGCGCCGCCGAGGCGGTGAAGGGCAAGACCGAAATGGAAGCGCTCATCGCCTACCTGCAGGGCATGGGCCGCACGCTGAAATAGGAAACAGGGAGCACCAATGGACATCACCTTCCTGCGCATAGCCTCCACGCTGGCCAGCCTGGTCGCCTTCCTGGCCATCGTCTGGTGGGCGTACGACCGCCGCAACCGCGAGCACTTCCAGGAAGCGGGCCAGATCCCGTTCGACCACGACCAGTAAGCCGGGGACCCCATGAGCGATTTCAATACCGAATTCTGGTCGGTGTACGTGGCCGGACTCACCGTGGTGAGCATCGTCGCGTGCCTGCTGCTGCTGTGGATCACGGCCCGCGGCAAGACGCCTTCAGCCACCGCCGACAACACGACCGGCCACGTCTGGGACGACGACCTGCGCGAGATGAACAACCCGATGCCGCGCTGGTGGATGTGGCTGTTCGTCATCACCATCGTGTTCTCGCTGCTGTACCTGGTGGCCTACCCGGGCCTGGGCAGTTACCAGGGCGAGCTGCGCTGGACCACGCGCGGCGAGTACGACGCCGAGGTGCAGCAGGCCAACAAGGAGCTGGCGCCGCTGTATGCGCAGTTCACCGCCAGGAAGACCGAGGACCTCGCCGGCGACGCGAACGCGATGGCGATCGGCGAGCGGCTGTTCATGAACAACTGCGCGCAGTGCCACGGCTCGGATGCGCGCGGCAGCAAGAGCTTCCCGAACCTCGCGGATGCCGACTGGCTTTACGGCGGCAGCCCCGACAAGATCAGGGAGACGATCACGCAGGGGCGCAAGGGCCTGATGCCGCCGATGGCGGCGGCCGTGGGCACGCCCGAGGACGTGAGGAACGTCGCGCACTACGTGCTGAGCCTGTCGAACGGCCCGCACGACTCGGTCCGCGCGCAGCTGGGCAAGACGAAGTTCACCGCGTGCGCCGCCTGCCACGGCATGGACGGCAAGGGCAACCAGGCGATGGGCGCGCCCAACCTCACCGACGACGTATGGCTGCACGGCTGGGGCGAGCAGGCGATCGTCAACATGATCACCGCCGGCAAGGCCAACGAAATGCCGGCGCAGGCCGGCAAGCTGACCGACGCGCAGATCCACGTGCTCGCTACCTACGTCTGGAGCCTCGGCAACAAGCCGGCGCCGGCGAAGCCTTGAGGGGGGCCGGTGCAGCAGCAGGCCACGCGCAAGGTGATCCCGATCGCCTCGGTCCCGGTTGACGCGGGCGGCGGCGGCTCCCTCTACGAAGCGCAGAAGAAGATCTATCCGCGCGAGGCCAAGGGCCTCTTCGCGCGCTGGCGCTGGGCGTTCGTCTGGCTCACGCAGATCATCTTCTACGGGCTGCCCTGGCTCGAATGGGGCCAGCGCCAGGCGGTCCTGTTCGACCTCGGCGCGCGCCGCTTCTACATCTTCGGGTACGTGCTGTACCCGCAGGACTTCATCTACCTCACCGCGCTGCTGGTGATCAGCGCGCTGTCGCTGTTCCTGTTCACCGCCGTGGCGGGGCGGCTGTGGTGCGGCTTCTCGTGCCCGCAGACCGTCTACACGGAGATCTTCCTGTGGATCGAGCGCCAGGTCGAGGGCAGCCGGGTCGCCCGGATGCGGCTGGACGCCGGTCCCATGTCGCCGGCCAAGCTCGCCCGCAAGGGTGTCAAGCACTTCATCTGGATCGCCGTCGCGTTCTGGACCGGCTTTACCTTCGTCGGCTATTTCTCGTCGATCCGCCAGCTCGGCGCAGACCTCATGGGCCTGCAACTGAGCTCGTGGGAGGTGTTCTGGGTGTTCTTCTACGGCTTCGCCACCTACGGCAATGCCGGCTTCCTGCGCGAGCAGGTGTGCAAGTACATGTGCCCGTACGCGCGCTTCCAGAGCGCGATGTTCGACCCCGACACGCTGATCGTGAGCTACGACGCCGGCCGCGGCGAGCCGCGCGGCTCGCGCTCGCGCAAGGCCGACCCGGCGGCGCTCTCGCTCGGCTCCTGCGTCGACTGCAGCCTGTGCGTGCAGGTGTGCCCGACCGGCATCGACATCCGCAACGGGCTGCAGTACGAGTGCATCGGCTGCGCGGCCTGCGTCGACGTGTGCGACACGGTGATGGAGAAGATGAACTACCCCAAGGGGCTGATCCGCTTCACCACGCAGAACGCGCTCGCCAAGGGCTGGGACAAGCCGCAGATGTGGCGCCGCGTCCTGCGGCCGCGGGTGCTGGTCTACGGCGCGGTGCTGGCCGCGCTGGCCCTGGTGCTGGTGGCGAGCCTCGTGGCGCGCACGCCGCTGAAGGTCGACGTGGTGCGCGACCGCGCGGCGCTGTCGCGCATCGTCCCCGGCGGCAAGCTGGAGAACGTGTATCGCCTGCAGGTCATGAACGCGACGGAGGAGTCCCAGACCTATCGCATCGCCGCCGAAGGCCTGCCGGGGCTGGTCGTGGCCTCGGAAGCGCAGGTGCAGGTCGGCGCGGCGGAAGCCCGCTGGGTGGCCGTGCGGCTGCAGATTCCCTACGGGTCCGCGCCCCCAGGCTCGCACCCGATCCACTTCAACATCGGCACGGCCGCGGGCGACGCTCACGTGAGCGAGAAGTCCGTGTTCCTCGTGCCTCGCTAAGGATTCCCGCCATGAGCATTCCCACCGATCGCAGCGCCCCCTGGTGGTCGCACGGCTACGTGTGGCTGGTGATCGCCGGGCCGGCCGCGGTGATCGTCGCCGGCTTCGTCACTGTGTGGCTGGCCGTGCGCACGCCCGATCCGGTCGTCGACGCCGACTATTACCGCCGCGGTATCGAGATCAACAAGACGCTGGCCCGCGAGAAGGCGCTGCTGCCGGCGCTGCAGGGCCGCAACCACGCGGCGACGCCACCGGCCGATCCGCAGTAAAGTCCGCCCTTTCCAACCGAGGAGGCGAACGATGACCAACCTCAACGTGATGCGGGTGGTCTGGCCCGCTTTTTTGGCCGCGTGCCTGCTGGAACTGGTGGTGTTCGCGGTGGTGGATCCGGCCGCGCTCGCCTCGTCCGACCGGCCGCTGGGACTTTCGGCGCAGGGCGTCTACACGCTGGCGTTCTTCGCGTTCTGGGCGATCAGCGCCGCTGCGTGCGCGCTCACCATGCTGCTGTTGAAGACAGCCGCCGAAGTGAACGGATGTCCGTTCAAGCCGCAGGAGCGGCCGCAGGGCTGTCCCCATCCCGCCGGCAAAGCGTGAGAGGCTGTGAACGAATTCCTCACGCCCGCGCGAGCCTTGTTCGTGACCCGAATCTCGTTGCCTGTGTGAGGCGCCCCGTCGCGGGCGCGATCAATTCATTCACAGCCTCTGAGCGGGCGCGCTCAGGTTTTCGCCGCTTCCCCGGCATCGGCCCGCGGCGACCGGATCACCAGCACCGGCACCGGCGCCATGCGCACGATCTGCTCCGCGCCGCTGCCCATCAGGATCCGGCCGACGCCGCGCCGGCCGTGGGTGCCGACGACGATCAGATCGGCGTTCCAGCGGCGCGCCTCGTCGGCCACCACCTCCGGCAACCGTTCGCCGAGATTGTCGTACAGCACTTCCTCGGCTTCGACGCCCGCCTCGCGCGCGGTGGCGACGCCGCTCGCCAGGATGCCGGCACCGGTCTCGCGCATGATCTTCTGCAGGTCGCCGGCATAGCCGCCGAACTGGTCGTACCCCGTGAGGTAGGCCATTTCCTCCACGACGTGGACCAGCCGCACGCGGCCGCCGCTTTCCCGGGCGAGTCCCAGCGCCGTGGCGAGCGCCTGGTTCGAGGTCTGGCTTCCGTCGACGGGAACGATGATGCGCTGGTACATGGCTGGCCTCCTTGCCCTTCGCATTATCGGCGCGCTGCGAGCCAGCGCGCGGCCAGCGGGAGGAGGCCGCCGGCGACCGCGGAGCCCAGCGCGAGCAGCCGCGCCCAACGGCTGCGCCGCAGCAGCCGGCCGGCGACCAGGGCGACGCCGGCCAGTGCCAGCTGCGTGCGCAACTGGGCAAGCAGTGCCGCCGAGCGATCGCGCTGGAGGGCGATCTCGCGCACCAGCGCCGCGCGGCGCCGCACGATGGCCTGCAGGCGGGTGTTCATGGCTGTTCGCCGAGCCGTTGCGCGTCCTGGTCGAGTTCGGCGAGGGTCGCGGCGAGGAACGCCGGCTTGTCGCGCAGCGCCGCCGCCAGCCGCCAGCCGGTGAGGACGGCGGCCAGCGCGAAGAAGCCGGTGACGCCGACCGCCGCGGCCAGCCGGGCCTCGTCCCAGAAGTAGATGATCACGGTCGCGCCGGCGCCGAACAGGGCCAGCGTGAGCAGCAGCGCGGTGACCATCGCCCGTGCCAGCAGCAGGCCCAGGCGCAGGACTTCCTCCTCGAGTTCCAGCGAGGCCAGTTCGAGGCGCTGGCGCAGCAGCAGCACCGAGCCGGCTGCCAAGCGCGCGAAAGTGCGCCCCAGCGCCACCGGCTACCTGCGGCCGATCAGGAGGCCCACCAGTACGCCGATGCCGGCGCCGACGGCGATCGATTCCCATGGGTGGTCGCGGACGTACCCGTCGGTGGCGCGGCCGGCGCGGCGCGCGCCGTCGATCATCTGGTCCTCGAACGTGTCGAGTTCCTGGCGCGCCGCTTTCAGGCTCGCCTCCAGGCGTTCGCGTGCCTCGGCATAGCCTTCGCCTGCCTGGTTCGCGGCCGCCCGCAGCAGTTGCTCGGCGTCGCTCACGACAGCGCGGAAGTCGTCCGCCAGTCGGTTGGTTCCTTCCTTGAGGGGATGCATCGCCTGGTCCATGCTGTCGCTCCGAAGTCCGTATCCAGTCTAGGTCCCGCCCCCCCGGATTCGTTGACCGCGATCAAACGCTCCGGCGCGCCCCGCCGGTCGAGCGTCGCGGGGCGGAGCGCGGCCTTTGGCCACGGTTGGGCGGGCGCGTTGACGTGCATCAACGGTGCCGGCCCGCGGGTGCAATAACGTGCACGTTCGCACCGTCCCACCTCCATGATCCCTTCGTTCACCGACCGCGCCGCCGCGGGCAAGGCCCTTGCGCAACGGCTGCAGGTCTATGCCGGGCGTGGTGACGTCGTCGTGATGGCCCTCGTGCGCGGCGGCGTTCCGGTCGCCGCCGAAGTGGCAAGGGCGCTGCGCGCGCCGCTGGAGCTGCTGATCGTGCGCAAGCTGCCGATGCCCGGGCGACCGGAGGTGGCGCTGGGCGCGATCGCCGGCGGCGGCGCGATGTACGTGGATCCGCAACTGGCCGCCGAGTGCGGCGTCACGCCGGCGCAGCTGGAAACCATCGTCGCCGCCGAAAGCGTGGAACTGATCCGGCGGCACGCGATGTACTCGGCGCGGCCGACGATGGCGCCCGAAGGGCGCACGGTGATCGTGGTCGACGACTGCCTCGTGACGGGCGCGTCGATGTGCGCGGCACTGAAGACGCTGCGCAGCGCCAAGCCCGCCTGGGTGGTGGCCGCGGTGCCGGTCGGGCCGTGCGACGGCGGGGACCGCATCGGCACGGTGGCCGACGAATTCGTCTGCGTGCTCGATGCGCCCGGGTTCCACGACGCGCGCCAGTTCTACGCCGACTTCAGCCCGGTGTCGGACGACACGGTGCGCGACCTCCTGGCGCGCGGCGCGGGCGATCGGCCGCAGCCACCGGCTTGACACCGGTCAACGTTGCGGCGGGGCCGCTGCCTATATTCAATTCGAAGGAGCCACGGCGGGTGGGCGCTGCCCGCCGTGCCGCACGAATGGGACGAGCATCTCTTTCCCGCGTCATCGCCGGCCTGGCCGGCGCCGCGTCCGTCGCGCTGCTGGCCGGCTGCGGTTCGCTGCTGCCGCGGGGTACCACCGACACGCCGGCCGGTTTCGCCACGTTCGAGGAAGCGGAGGCGGCCGCCAGGCGCGTGGAGGGCCTGAAGACGCGGACCGAAGACCTCAAGGCGCTCGGCTTCGACGTGACGGGTGGGAGCAACGTGACGCTGATCCCGTATCCGGACATCGTGGCGCGGCTCGCGCCTCATCCCGGGGTGGCGGTGGACCAGCTCGACCCCGGCATCCGCGAGTGCATCCACGCCCAGTCCGCCTGCCGCGGCTACCTGTTCCACTTCGAGCGGCTGGACCGCAAGCGCCAGGGCAGCTTCTGGCTCGACTTCCTGAACCTGCGCCGCCACACCTTCATCCGGGGGTGGTGGTTCGACGCGCTGTTCGTCGTGAGCGACGGGATGGTGCTCTTCCGCAATTTCGGCGGGCAGGCGAGCACCGACCGGGTGGAAAAGCAGGTCAACCCGCTCGGCCCCTTCCAGCCCGCGGGCGAGTCGGCCGGCTGGCAGCTCATTCATTAGCGTCCTCCGGACCCGCCGCTGCGCGGCCGCCTCCATTGTCCCTTGCCGGTCTGCGGTAAATTGGGGGCCTTGTCGCGCCTGTCATACTGAGCCGTGCCCCTTTCTTCCATCAGCAGTCTTGATGTCGCCGCCCTGGCCGGCGACCCCGGTGATGCCGCGGGCCTCCTGGCCGGCGTGCTGGACTCCGCCATGGATGCCATCATCACCACCGATGAGCAGCAGAACATCGTCCTCTTCAATCGCGCCGCCGAGAAGATCTTCGGCTGGCCGCGCCAGGAAATCCTGCGCCAGCCGCTGGAGAAACTGATTCCGCAGCGCTTTCGCGCGACGCACGCGAGCCAGGTGCGCCGCTTCGGCCAGGCCGGCGTGACCTCGCGCCGGATGGGCGCGCTGAACGTGGTCTACGGGGTGCGGGCCAGCGGGGAGGAGTTCCCGATGGACGCGTCCATCTCCCAGCTCGAGACCCCCCGCGGCAAGCTCTACACGGTGATCCTGCGCGACATCACCGAGCGGCTGCGGGCCGAGGAGGAGCAGTCCCGGCTGGCCGCCCGCCTGGCCGGGCTGCTGGACTCCGCCATGGACGCGATCATCACGGTGGACGAAACGCAGCACATCGTCCTCTACAACCGCGCCGCGGAGAAGATCTTCGGCTGGCCCAGCCAGCAGGCGCTCGGGCGCAGCGTGGAGTTCCTGATGCCCGAACGCTTCCGGGCCACCCACGCCGAACACGTCCGGCGCTTCGGCAGCACCGGGACCACGTCGCGGCGCATGGGCGACGGCACGATCCTGTACGGGCTGCGCGCGAGCGGCGAGGAGTTCCCGATGGAGGCCTCGATCTCCCAGCTGGACACCGGCGAAGGCAAGCTGTACACGGTGATCCTGCGCGACATCTCCGAGCGCGTGCAGGCGCAGGAGGAGCTCAGCCAGTTCGCCGCCGAGGCCCATGCGATCCGGGAAGGCGAGAAGAGCCGGGTCGCGCGCGAGCTGCACGACGAGCTGGCCCAGTCGCTCACGGCGCTGAAGATGGACACGATCTGGCTGCGCGACCGCGCGGGCGCGCAGCCGGCGGAGACGACCGCCAAACTGGAGCAGATGGTCTCCATGCTCGACACCACGGTCGCGGCGACCCGGCGCATCGCGGCGGACCTGCGGCCGCTGCTGCTGGACGACCTCGGGCTGCACCCGGCCATCGAGTGGCTGGCCAACAACTTCACCCAGCGCACGGGGGTGCCGTGCGAGGTGAACGTCGACGAGGACATCGAGCTGCGGGAGCCGTATGCGACGGCGGTGTTCCGCATCGTGCAGGAGTCGCTGGCCAACGCGGCCAAGCATGCCGCCGCCACCGAGGTGAGCGTGCTGGTGGCGCGCACGCCGAGGGCGGTGGTGCTTGAAGTGTCCGACAATGGCCGCGGCTTCGACACCGGCGCGCCGCGCAAGCCCTTGTCGCTGGGCCTGATGGGCCTGCGCGAGCGGGCGCACCTGCTCAAGGGCACCGCCAACATCGAAAGCGAGCCGGGGCGCGGCACGCGCATCGAGGTCCGGATCCCCGTGGAGCAAGAGGAGACAGTGCAGTGATCAGGATCGTGATTGCCGACGACCACGCCATCGTCCGCGAAGGGCTCAAGCGGATCGTGTCCGAGGTGAAGGACATGCAGGTGCTCGGCGAGGCGGCCGACGGCACGCAGGTGATGCAGCGGGTGCGCGAGCTGGAGTTCGACGTGCTGGTGCTGGATCTGTCGATGCCGGGGCGCAGCGGCATGGAGCTGATCAAGCTGGTGCGGGCCGAGAAGCCGAAGCTGCGGATCCTGGTCCTCAGCATGCACCAGGAACTGCAGTACGCCGTGCGCGCCATCAAATCGGGCGCGAGCGGCTATCTCACCAAGGAAAGCGCGCCTTCGCAGCTGGAGCAGGCGATCCGCAAGATCGCCGGCGGCGGCGCCTACGTGTCGGCCGAGGTGGCGGAGCAGCTCGCGCTCGGCGCGATGCCGGGCAGCGAGGTTGACCCGCACTCGTCGCTGTCCGACCGCGAGTTCGAGGTGTTCCGCTTGCTGGCGGCCGGGGTGTCGGTGACCGACATCGCCGCGCGGCTCAAGCTGTCCGTGAAGACCGTGAGCACCCACAAGGCCAACCTGATGCAGAAGATGGGCCTGAACAACGCGACGGAGCTGATCCGGTACGCGATCAAGCACGGGCTGGCGGACTCGATCGAGCCTTGACCCGGGCTTGACCCGGGTCAATCCGGGCGCGCCGGCCCCGGCCTACCGTTCCTGCACCGCCAACCAAGCCAAGGAGTGGTGCCGTGAAGGAATCCCTGACCCAACTGCTGGTGCACCTGGACGCCTCGCCGCATGCCAGCCGGCGCCTGGAAGTCGCGCGTTCGATCGCGCAGACGCATGGGGCGGCCGTCACCGCCCTCTATGCGGTCACGCCCGCGCTGCTGGTCGTGCCGTTCGCGCCCGAAGCCGGTCCTAGCGTCGCGAACACCCTCGGCCAGATCGACGCCGAGCGCCGCGACCAGGCCCGCGCGGCTTTCGATCGCAGCCCTGCCGTGCCCGGCGTGCACGCCGCCTGGGCCGAAGTGGAGGACTACCCGATCGTGCCGGCCGTGGTGCGGCAGGCGCTCTACGCCGACCTGCTGGTGCTGGGGCAGTACGACCCCGAGGACAGCGAGGCGGCCGGGATCCCGTTCGACTTCCCCGAGCAGGTGATGGCCGGCAGCGGCAAGCCGGCGCTGGTCCTGCCGTTCGCCGGCCTGCCGGCGGCGGTCGGGCAGAACGTCGTCATTGCCTGGAAAGCCACCCGCGAAGCCGCGCGTGCCGTCAGCGCCGCCGTACCGCTGCTGCAGCGCGCGCGCCGGGTCCACGTGGTGGCCTGGGGCGAGGACGATGAGCAGGTAAGCGGCGCCCGCCTCGACCTGGACGGCTACCTCAAGTTGCGCGGCGTCGAGCCGGTGTGGCATCGCGAAGGCGGCGTGGAGCCGGCCGACCTGGGCGACCTGCTGCTGTCGCGCGCGTTCGACCTGGAGGCCGACCTGCTCGTGATGGGTTGCTACGGGCACAGCCGCGCGCGCGAGTGGGTGCTGGGCGGGACCTCGCGGACGGTGCTGCGCTCGATGACGCTGCCGGTGCTGATGGCGCACTGAGCGGGACGCGGCGGGCGCGGTGCTGCCCGCCTGCCCCGCCGATTGACGGGAGTCAACGGGGTGATCCCCAATTGGCGCTATGCTTGACGGCCCGCACCGCCGGATGCACCGATGAAACCCGCCTGGACCCTGATCGCCAATGGCACGCGCGCGCGCCTGCTGCAACAGGACGCGGGCGCCCCCATGGTGATCCTCGAGAGCTTCATCCATCCGGTGCGGCCGGCCGACGGCTTCGCCCCCGGTCCCAGCCTGTTCGGCGACCTGGAGGCCGACTGGGTCCGCGGCCACCAGCACACCGAGTTCGCGCGCGAACTGGCCCACCTGCTCGAACAGGAGGCGCAGCTGGAACACTACCGCAGCCTCACGGTCTTCGCGTGCTGCCCCTTCCTGGGCGAACTGCTGGAGGAGTTCGGCAAGGCCACGCGGGCCCGGCTGGCAGCGGCGCACGACGCGGACCTCACCGGCTTCACCCTGAGCGAGATCGAAGAGCGCATCGCGCAGGAACTCGCGGCGAATCACTGACGCGCGGGCGTCGGCGCGTGCGGTGCAAGGCCGTGCGCAGCGGCCAGGCCCAGCAGCGGCTGCAGGTCGGCCAGCAGTCGATCCGGCGCCGCCTGCGCGATCGGCTGGCCCATGTTGTAGCCATAGGTGACCGCCCAGACGGGGACGCCCGCGGCGCGCGCCGCGGCCACGTCGATGCTGGAGTCGCCGACGAGCAGGCACTGGCGCGGCGGCGCGCCGAAGGCGGCCATGCAGGCCCGCAGGCCCCCCGGATCGGGCTTCTTCGCCGGCGCGGTGTCGCCGTTCAGCACGGCATCGAGCAGCGGGGTGAGGCCGTGCTGCTGCAGGACGAGGTTCGTGAAAGCCTGCTCCTTGTTCGTGACCACCGCCAGCCGCACGCCGCACCGGCGCAGTTCCCACAGCACCTCCCGCACGCGCGGATAGAGGCGGCTGCGCGTGCCGCAGCGCCGCCCGTAGTGGCGCGCGAATTCCGCGGCCAGCGTTTCGAAGCTGTCGCTGGCCCGCACCAGTTCCGCCGGCCTGGCCGCCGCGAACGCGATCGCCTGCGCCAGGAGTGTGCGCGTGCCATGGCCGATCCAGTCCCGCACCTGCCGTTCCTCGACCAGCGGCAGCCCGAACTGCTGCAGCGTGTCGTTGACGGCGTCCTGGATCTCGCCGGCCGTGGCGACCAGCGTGCCGTCCAGGTCGAACATCACGAGCCGCAGCGGGGGCACGGCGGCGCTGCTCACTTCGCCGGCACCAGCTCGCCGACGGCGCCGGCGACGGCGCGCGCGTGCGGCGCCACGACCGCGCGCACCGCCTGCGCGATGGCGTCGCTGGTGATGCCGAAGTGCCGATACAGGTCCGTGGCCGGAGCCGACTCGCCGAAGGTGGCGATGCCGATCACTGTGCCGTCGCGACCCACGTACTTGTGCCAGAAGTCCGGCTGCGCGGCCTCCACCGCGACGGCCGGCAGGTGGCGCGCCAGCACCTCGTCGCGGTACGCCCGGGGTTGGCGGTCGAAACGGGCAGTGCACGGCATCGAGACGACGCGCACCGCGATGCCCTCCGCGCCGAGCTGGGCCTGGGCCTGCAGCGCCAGCGACACCTCCGAGCCCGTGGCCAGGATCACGGCCTGCGCACCGGAGGCGTCCGAAAGCACATAGCCGCCGCGACGGATGCGTGCGGCGAGGGCGGCGTCGCGGGCCGCGGGCGGCAGGTTCTGCCGCGACAGGCACAGCGCGGACGGGCCATCCGGGCGCTCGATCGCGCAGCTCCAGGCCACCGCCGTTTCCAGGCCGTCGCACGGCCGCCAGACGTCGAGGTTGGGGACGAGGCGCAGGGACGGGACGTGCTCCACGCTCTGGTGCGTGGGGCCGTCCTCGCCCAGGCCGATCGAATCGTGGGTGAGCACGTGCACGACGCGCAGCTTCATCAGCGCCGCCATGCGGATCGCGTTGCGGCTGTAGTCGCTGAACGTCAGGAAGGTGCCGCCGTACGGCAGATGCCCGCCGTGCAGCGCCATGCCGTTCATCATCGCCGCCATCGCGAACTCGCGCACGCCGTAGGAGAGGTGATTGCCCCAGCGGTCGCGGCCGGCGCGCGTGCAGCCCTCGAAGTTGGTGAGGTTGGAAGCCGTGAGGTCGGCCGAACCGCCGAAGAATTCCGGTACCAGCGGCGCCAGCGCGTCGAGCGCCAGCTGGCTGGCCTTGCGCGTGGCGACCGCTTCGGCACGCCCGGCGGCCTGGGCCAGCAGAACCGGCAACTGCTCGCGATAGCGGGCCGTGAGCTCGCCGCGCATGCGGCGTTCGAATTCGGCGGCGTCTTCGGGAAACAGCGCGCGATAGGCTTCGAAGCGCTCGCGCCACTCGCGCTCGGCAGCAGCGCCGCGCTCACGCGCATCCCAGGCCTGCGCCACGTCGGCCGGCACCTCGAACGGGGCCGCGGTCCAGCCCAGGGCCCGCCGGGTCATCGCCACTTCGTCGGCGCCGAGCGCCGCACCGTGCACGTCGTGGCTGCCAGCCTTGTTGGGCGAGCCCCTGCCGATCGTCGTCTTGCAGCAGATCAGCGTCGGACGCTCGCCGCGCGCAGCCAGTTCACGCGCTGCGCGCAACGCCGCTTCGAGCTGCAGCGTGTCGTGGCCGTCGACGCCGCGGATCACGTTCCAGCCGTAGGCCTCGAAGCGCCTGGGCGTGTCGTCGGCGAACCACTCCTGCACGTGGCCGTCGATCGAGATGCCGTTGTCGTCGTACAGCGCCACCAGCTTGGACAGGCCCAGCGTGCCGGCCAGCGAACAGGCCTCGTGGCTGAGGCCCTCCATGAGGCAGCCGTCGCCGAGGAACACGTAGGTGAAGTGGTCGACGATGTCGTGGCGCCGGCCCTGGTGTTCGCGGTTGAACTGCTGCGCCAGCAGCTTCTCGGCGAGCGCCATGCCAACCGCATTGGCCAGGCCCTGGCCCAGTGGGCCGGTGGTGGTTTCCACACCGGGCGTGACACCGACCTCGGGGTGGCCCGGCGTGCGGCTGTGCAGGCGGCGGAAGTTCTTCAGGTCGTCGGTCGTGAGGTCGTAGCCGGTGAGGTGCAGCAGCGCATAGAGCAGCATGGACGCATGGCCGTTGGACAGGACGAAGCGGTCGCGGTCCGGCCAGTGCGGATTGGCCGGGTTGTGCTTCAGGTGGCGATGCCACAGCACCTGGGCCATGTCGGCCATGCCCATCGGGGCGCCGGGGTGGCCGGAACTGGCGCGTTCCACCGCATCGACGGCGAGCATGCGCAGGGCGTCGGCCATGCGGCGGGCGAGTTGGGGCGAAACGGCGTTCTGCATCGGTGCGCTCCTCAGGCCTTGCCGAGCGCCCGCTGCCGGCGCTCCATCATCCGCCACACGAAGGGCGTGAAGATCAGCTGCATGGCCAGTTCCATCTTGCCGCCTGGGACCACGATGGTGTTGGCGCGCGACATGAACGAGTCGTGGATCATGTTCAGCAGGTACTGGAAGTCGATGCCCTTGGGCCTGGCGAAGCGGATCACGACGAAGCTCTCGTCGGGCGCCGGGATCTCGCGGGCGATGAACGGATTCGAGGTGTCCACGCACGGCACCCGCTGGAAATTGACGTGGGTGTGCGTGAACTGCGGGCAGATGTAGTGCACATAGTCCGGCATGCGGCGCAGGATGGTGTCGGTCACCGCTTCGGTGGAGTAGCCGCGCTTGGACTTGTCGCGCCACAGCTTCTGGATCCATTCCAGATTGATCACCGGCACCACGCCGATCAGCAGGTCGGGGTACTTGGCGATGTTGACGTCGTCGGTGACGACGGCACCGTGCAGTCCCTCGTAGAACAGCAGGTCGGTGGCCGGCGGGACCTCCTCCCACGGTGTGAACGTGCCGGGCGGCTGCTTGTACGGCGCGGCCTCCTCGTCGTCGTGCAGGTAGCGGCGGCGCTGGCCGCTGCCGGTCTCGCCATAGCTGCGGAACAACTGCTCGAGCTCGGGGAACAGGTTGTTCTCGGGCCCGAAGTGGCTGAAGTTGCGGTCACCGGCCTGCTCCGCTTCGGCCTGGCGCATCTTCATCTCCTCGCGGTTGTAGCGGTGGAAGCTGTCGCCCTCGATGACGGCGGCGTTGACGCCTTCGCGGCGGAAGATGTTCTCGAAGGTGCGGGTGACCGACGTGGTGCCGGCGCCGGACGAGCCGGTGATGGCGATGATGGGATGGCGTTCTGACATGAGGCCCTCTCGATGTGAATCCCTAGGCGGCGCGGAACAGGCTGCGCTCGGCGAACAGCGGTGCCTCCAGCCCCTGGCCCTGCGGCTCGGCGTGGTAGCGTTCTATGCGCTCGACCTCGTGGCGCGACCCGAACACCAGCCCGATGCGCTGGTGCAGCAGCATCGGCTCGACCTCCAGCACGCGCTCGTGCCCGGTGCTGGCGCGCCCGCCGGCCTGTTCCATGACGAAGGCGACCGGATTGGCCTCGTACAGCAACCGCAGGCGCCCGGCCTTTGCCGGGTCCTTCATGTCGCGCGGATACAGGAAGACGCCGCCGCGCATCAGGATGCGGTGCGCCTCGGCCACCAGGGAGGCGATCCAGCGCATGTTGAAGTCCTTGTCGCGGGGCCCGTCGCGCCCGGCCAGGCATTCGTCGACGTAGCGCTTGACCGGCGGCTCCCAGAAGCGGCTGTTGGACGCGTTGATCGCGAACTCGCGGGTGTCGGCCGGCACCTGCAGGTGCGGGTGGGTGAGCATGAATTCGCCCAGTTGCGGATCGAGCGTGAAGCCGACGACGCCGTTGCCGACGGTGAGCACCAGCATGGTCGCCGGTCCATAGATTGCATAGCCGGCCGCCACCTGCTTCGTGCCGGGCTGCAGGAAGTCGGCTTCGGCGAGGTCGCGGCCGGCCGCGTCGTCGGGCGCCCGCAGCACCGAGAAGATGCTGCCCACGGCGACGTTGACGTCGATGTTGCTCGATCCGTCCAGCGGATCGAACAGCAGCAGGTACTTGCCGCGCGGATAGCGCTGCGGAATGGGGTAGGGCGCCTCCATCTCCTCGGACGCCATGCCGGCCAGCTGCCCGCCCCACTCGTTCAGGCGCACGAACACCTCGTTGCTCAGCACGTCCAGGCGCATCTGCCGCTCGCCCTGCACGTTGATGGCGGCGCTCGCGCCGTCGGGCTGGTGGCCCAGCATGCCGCCCAGCTCGCCCCAGGCGACCGCCTGCGCGATGGCCTTGCAGGCCAGGGCGACGTCCAGAACCAGCGCGTTGAAATCGCCGCTCGCGCCCGGAAACCGCCGGCGCTGGTCGATCAGGTACTGCGTGAGGGTGGGGCGTTGCGAGAGGATCATGGCGGTGCTTCCGGAAGGCGCGGGTTCAGTCCAGGGTGGCGGCGGCCTGCTCGCGCAGGCGCGCGATCACGCCGCGGTAGCCGCCGTCGGGATCGGGCGCGCCGAACACGGCGCTGCCGGCGACGAAGGTGTCGGCCCCGGCGCGGGCGATGCGGGCGATGTTGTCGGCCTTGACGCCGCCGTCGACCTCCAGCCGGATCGGGCGGCCGCCGCGCGCGGCATGGGCATCGATGCGCTGCCGGGCCTCGCGCAGTTTCGGCAGCGTGGCCTCGATGAACTGCTGGCCGCCGAAGCCGGGGTTGACGCTCATGATCAGGATCATGTCCAGCTTGTCCATCACGTGCGTGGCCCAGTCCAGCGGCGTCGCCGGGTTGAACACCAGCCCGGCCTGGCAGCCCTGCTCCCTGATCAGGGCCAGCGTGCGGTCGACATGCCGGGAGGCTTCCGGGTGGAAGGTGATGATCGAAGCGCCGGCCTTGGCGAACAGCGGCACCAGGGCGTCGACCGGCTCGACCATCAGGTGGACGTCGATCGGCAGCGTGGTGTGTCGCCGCACCGCCTCGCAGACCATGGGGCCAATGGTGAGGTTCGGCACGTAATGGTTGTCCATCACGTCGAAGTGCACGAGGTCGGCGGTGGCGGCCTCGATCGCGCGCACTTCCTCGCCGAGCCGCGCGAAGTCGGCCGACAGCAGCGACGGCGCGATGCGGATGTCGCGGGCCCTCACGCCGCGGCTCCTGCGCGCTGGGCGGCGCGCCATTCCCGCAAGGCGCCGATCCCGACGCCGCCCAGGTCCAGCAGCACCCGCAGCGCTCCGCTGAAGTCGTGGTGGCCGGTGAAGCGCGTCGGCGTGACGATGGTCGCCAGCCCGGCGCCGGTCGCCGCCCGCAGGCCGTTGGCCGAGTCCTCGAACGCGAGGCAGGCAGCGGCCGGCAGGTTCATCGCGGCGAGCGCCTGCAGGTAGACCTGCGGGTGCGGCTTCTTGACCGGCGCGGTCGACGCATCGGCGATCACCGAGAAGTTCAGGCGCCAGTCGGCACCCATGGCTCGCCGCAGCAGCGCCGCGATGTTCACCGGCGACGTGGTGGTGGCGATGGCGACGCTGATGCCTTGCGCCCGGGCCTGGCCGATCAGCTCCAGCACGCCGGGACGCAGCGACACGGCGCCGCTGTTGACCATGGCTTCGTAGGCGGCGGTCTTCAGGTCGTGCAGGCGCTGCACTGTGTCGGCGACGCCGCTGCCGCTCACGTCGAGGACCCCGCCGCGAATCGTCTTCCAGTAATGCAGGATCCGCTCCCTGCCGCCGGAGACGTCGAGCAGGCGCGTGTACAGCGGCTCGTCCCAGTGCCAGTCGAAGCCGGCCTGCGCGAACGCATGGTTGAACGCGGCGCGGTGGGCCCGCTCGGTGTCGGCGAGCGTGCCGTCGACGTCGAAGATCAGGGCTTGCAGCGGGATGGGCTTCACGGTCGCTTCCTCAGGTGGTGGTCTGGAAGACGCGGCTGGCCAGGATGTCCTGGGCCTCGATCGTGGTGAGTTCCGCCGCCGTGAGTTCGCGGTCGCGCTCGCCGAACAGGCGGCTCGCCTGCCGCAGGCGCGCCCGGTCCAGCGCGTTGCGCACGCTGCGGGCGTTGGCGAAGTGCGGCTGCGCGACGCGCAGCGCCAGGTAACGCTCGAGTGCCTGCACGGCGCCGTCGCCCAGCCGGTAGTCCTGGGCCGACAGCATCTTCGAGGCGATCTCCAGCAGTTCCCGCGGCGCGTAGTCCGGGAAGTCGAGGTGGTGCGCGATCCGCGAGCTCATGCCGGGGTTGCTCTGGAAGAAGGTGTCCATGCGGTCCTTGTAGCCGGCGAGGATCACGACGATGTCGTCGCGCTGGTTCTCCATCACCTGGAGCAGGATCTCGATGGCTTCCTGCCCGTAGTCGCGCTCGTTCTCGGGCCGGTACAGGTAATACGCCTCGTCGATGAACAGCACGCCGCCCATCGCCTTCTTCAGCACTTCCTTGGTCTTCGGCGCCGTATGGCCGATGTACTGGCCGACCAGGTCGTCGCGGGTGACGGCGACCAGGTGGCCTTTGCGCACGTAACCCAGGCGGTGCAGGATCTGCGCCATGCGCATGGCCACCGTGGTCTTGCCGGTGCCCGGATTGCCGGTGAAGGACATATGCAGGCTGGGCGTGCGCGCCGTGAGTTCCAGGTTCAGCCGCAGCTTGTCGATCACCAGCAGCGCGGCGATGTCGCGGATGCGGGACTTGACCGGCGCGAGGCCGACCAGATCCCGGTCCAGTTCTTCCAGCACGGACTCGACCTGCGATTGCGCCAGCACTTCGCCGACGGAGCGCGCGAGGCGCGGCGGCGTCGTGTCGGCTGGCACGGCCGCGGCCGACGCGGCCGGCCGGAACATCGGCACAGGCTGGTTCATGGATGGTCCCGGCTCAGGAGCGCTCGGCTTCCGGCTTGCCGGCAGCGTCGGCGCGCGTCGTGTAGCGCATCGTGCGGCCGCCGACCTCCTGCCGCTCCAGCGCAAGGCCCGGCTCGGGGTCGGGGCGGTTCACGATGAAACTCATGGCGATCGACTCGATGCCCCGGGTGGAGTCGAAGGCCATCAGGCGGATGTAGTGGCGCGGGAAGGCCTTGCGACATTCGTTCACTTCCGCGAGCACGCCGGCGGCGTCCTTCAGGTCGAACATCGGCATGCCGAACATCTCCCAGTAGGTGTTGCGCGGATGCGGGTCGTCGGTGTACTCGACGCTCCAGGCATGGCCCCGGTCCAGCCCGTACTGGATCTGCAGCGAGATCTCGGCGTCGGTCAGGTCGGGCAGGAAACTGAACTGGCCTTGCGTCAGCCGGCCTGTGGGGTTGGTCATCATGGTCTTGCTCCTGATCAGAGGTGCCCGGGCAACCGCTGTCGCTTGTTGGTCCGGCACCTGGTTTTTGGCTTAGGCGACCGCCGGCGTCACCGCATAGTCGCTGCTGTCGGTGGACTGGTAGTTGAAGGTGACGTCGCCCCAGGTGTCGAGCGCCGCCTTCAACGGACCGCACCACTGGGCAGCCTTGCGCAGCACCTCGGGTCCTTCCAGCAGCAGGTCCACGCCTTCGTTGCGCGCCTTGACCATGGCCTCCAGCGCGACGCGATTCGCCACCGCGCCGGCCTGGATGCCTTGCGGGTGGCCGATGGTGCCGCCGCCGAACTGCAGGATGCAGTCGTCGCCGAACAGGTCCAGCAGCTGGTGCATCTGGCCGGCGTGGATGCCGCCAGAGGCGACCGGCATCACCTTCTTGGTGTCGGCCCAGTCCATGTCGAAGTACAGGCCGCGCGGCAGGTCGGTCTTGGTGTAGCTGTCGCGGCAGACGTTGTAATAGCCTTGCACGGTGAGCGGATCGCCCTCCAGCTTGCCGACCGCCGTGCCGGCGTGCAGGTGGTCGCAGCCGGCCAGGCGCAGCCACTTGGCAATCACGCGGAAGCTCACGCCGTGGTTCTTCTGCCGGGTATAGGTGCCGTGGCCGGCGCGGTGCATGTGCATCACCATGTCGTTGCGGCGGCACCATTCGGCCATCGACTGGATCGCGGTCCAGCCGATCACCAGGTCCACCATGACCACCACCGACCCGAGCTCCCTGGCGAACCCGGCGCGCTCGTACATCGCTTCCATCGTGCCGGCCGTGACGTTCAGGTACGAACCCTTCACTTCGCCGGTGACGGCCTGCGCCTTGTTGACGGCGTCCATCACGTACAGGAAGCGGTCGCGCCAGTGCATGAATGGCTGCGAGTTGATGTTCTCGTCGTCCTTCATGAAATCGAGGCCGCCCTTGAGGCCCTCGTAGATCACCCGGCCGTAGTTGCGGCCCGACAGGCCCAGCTTCGGCTTGGTGGTGGCGCCGAGCAGCGGGCGGCCGAACTTGTCCAGGCGCTCGCGTTCGACCACCAGGCCGGTCGGCGGCCCCTTGAAGGTCTTCACATAAGCCACCGGGATGCGGATGTCCTCCAGGCGCGCGGCCTTCAGCGGCTTGAACGAGAACACGTTGCCGATCAGGCTCGCCGTCATGTTGGCGATGGAGCCCTCCTCGAACAGGATCAGGTCGTAGGCGACCCACGCGAAATACTGGCCCGGCGCGTTGGGCACCGGTTCGCAGCGGTACGCCTTCGCGCGATAACTGTCGCAGGCAGTCAGACGATCGGTCCACACGACAGTCCACGTGGCGGTGGACGATTCGCCCGCCACCGCAGCCGCTGCTTCCTCGGGCTCCACGCCTTCCTGCGGCGTGATCCGGAACAGGCACAGGACGTCGGTGTCCTTCGGCTGGTAGTCGGGCACCCAGTAGCCCATCTGCCGGTATTTGAGGACGCCCGCGCTGTAGCGCTTCTTCGCGTCGGTGATCTGCGTGTCGCCCATCGTTGCTCCTGGTTGGCTGCTCGAATGGGCGGACTATAAGTATTCGCTTAAATAAGGTACATTCAAACTTTCTTCACTCGTGATTCAGGTTCCGTGAATGAAGAACGCCACCTTCCGCCAGCTGCGCGTGTTCAGCGAGGTCGCGCGCCACCTCAGCTTCAGCAAGGCCGCGCAGGCGCTGCATCTGACGCCGCCGGCGGTGACGATGCAGGTCAAGGAGCTGGAGGCCGACGTCGGGCTGCCGTTGTTCGACCGCAGCGGGCGCGCGGTTTCGCTCACGACGCCGGGCGAGTACATGCTGGTCTACGCGCGCCGCATGCTCGCCACGCTGAAGGATGCGGAGGATGCGGCCGCGCGGCTCAAGCACGTCGAGGCCGGCACCCTGACCATCGGGATGGTCAGCACGGCGAAATACTTCCTGCCGCGGCTGCTGGCCGAATTCCGGCGCGAGCACGAGGGGGTGGAGATCCGGCTGGCCGAAGGCAACCGCGAGAAGCTGGTGAAGATGCTGCAGGGCAACGAAGTGGACGTCGCCGTGATGGGGCGCCCGCCGCGGGAACTGGCCACGCGCGCGGAGCCGTTCGCGGCGCATCCGCACGTGTTCGTCGCGCCCGTCGACCATCCGCTGGTGAAGGAGGGCGGCACGCCGACGGTGGAGTCGCTGCGGCCCTGGGGCTTCATCGTGCGCGAGCAGGGCTCGGGCACGCGCGCGGCGCTCGAGAAGTTCCTGGAGGAGGCTCGCCTGGAGCCGCGCATCGACATGGAGATGGGCAGCAACGAGACCATCAAGCAGGCCGTCATGGCCGGCATGGGCATCAGCTTCCTGTCGCTGCACACGCTGCAGCTCGAACTCGACAACCGGCTGCTGGCGCTGCTGCACGTGGAGGGCTCGCCCGTGGTGCGGGCGTGGAACGTGGTGCACACGCTGTCGAAGGTGCTGTCGCCGGCGGCCGAGGCGTTCCGCTACTTCGTGCTGGAGCGCGGCGAGGCCTACCTCGCCGAGCATTTCTCGGCGCACCTGCCGCTGGCGGCGCCGGAACCGTCCCCGCCGCGGCGGCGCCGCGCCGTCAAGGCTTGATGTAGGCGAACTTCTCGCGCTGCTGCAGCTGGCCGATGCGCGCGACGCCCGACGGGGTGAACTCGGCGTCCATGATGAACTGGTCTTTCTTGAGGTTGCGGTTGCGCAGCGTGATCTCGCAGACCTCGAACCGGACCCCCCGCGACTTGAGGGCGCTCACCAGCGACGCGTAGTCGATGTTGGGATTCTTCCTGTCCTTGGCGCCTTCCATCAGGAAGTCGACGCCGTCGGCGTGCGTGACGACGACGATCTTCGTGTCCGGCGCGACGTCGAGGTGGTTGCGGATGTTGCGCAGTCCCTTGGTGGCCTGGGCTTCCGCGTTGTCGATGTGATAGACCACCTTGTCCTGGGCGAGGGCGCTGCCCCACACCAGGAAGCTGGCCGTCAAGGCGATGAAGAAGGCGGCGATGCGGTTCACTGTTGTCTCCCTGTGCTCTCGATCCGAAAAAAAGGCAGGCGGCGCGCGCGCGGCACGGCCAGCCTGCCACAGATCATTACATCACCAATGACCGATATTCAGGTTCAGGGTTTTTCTGCATCCGCGGCCCGCCGCGGCGGCGGCACGGCGGTCAGTACATCACGTGGAAGTGCTCGCCGCGAAAGCCGAGGACAACGCTGTCCGGCTTGATCTGCTCGAGCACCACGCCCGCGCCGAGGTCGGCCCCTTCGCGCACGACCTGGCCATTCACGATCACCCTGCGCCGCGCCGGATTGGGTGAATGCACGCCGCCGTTGATGACGAGCTTCGGCGCGTCCGCCGGCAGTCCCTTCACGGGCGGCGATTGCACCGTCGGCAGCGCCGGCACCGGCGCGCGCGCGGCGGGCGGCGGCGCGGCGAAAGCCGGCCGGCCCGGCTGCGGCATTGCGTCCGGCCGCACCGGCTGCGGCACCGCGGCGTTGTAGCCCGGCGCGCCCATCGCCGCGCCAGGAAACGGCTGCACCGGCGTCGTGCCTGCCGGCGGGGCCGCCACGGCGGGAGCGACCGGTGACACGCCGGGCGTGGGAAGCATGCCTTGCGGCGCCGCGACGGCGGGCCCACCGGGCAGGCCGTGAGCGGGAGCACTCGCAACGCCCGCCGCAGGGACGGCGGGTGCGGGAAACCCAGGCGCCGCGGCAGGTGCGGTGCCCGGCGCCAGCGTCTGGGCCTGTGTCCCGACGCCCAGCGCGGCCAGGAGCGTCGCGGCCACCAGCGACACCGGCGCGGGGTGGCGCCGGTTTGCCGGTCGAGGTTCGAAATGCTGCATGGTGCGATCCTCTGTCTGCCGCCCGCCGGCCATCGGGCCGGGCGGACAGCAGGATCGTACCGGCTCCGGACCGGCTGAGCCTGGGATCACCTGGGGCCGAAGCGGCGCGCGCCCATCGGACCGAAGGAGCGGTCGGCGATGGCGCGCTGCTCTGGCGTCAGGGCGGCGAACAACTCCTGCCGCGCCGCGTTCTGCGCCTTCCACGACGATTCGCGCAGCGACGACATCGCCTGGTGGTGGGCCGCCATGTCGGGCGGGGTCGCGCCCGGCTGGGCGTTCTGCCACTGGGCGTGGAACTGGTCGCGCTGGGCCTGCATCGCGGTGGCCTGTTCCGTCACCACCTTCTCGTAGGCCTTCCACGCGCCTTCCTGCGCCGGCGTGATCTTCAGCTGGGTCCGAAGCGCGGCGAGCTGTCCGGCGACCGCGGCGGTGGCGTCGAAGCCGGGGCCGGCTCCCCGGCCGCCCGGCCCCATGCCGTACCCGGGGCCCATGCCGTACCCGGGGCCCATGCCGCGGCCCATGCCCATGCCCATGCCATAGCCGGGTCCCATGCCGTGTCCCGGGCCCATGCCATAGCCCGGGCCCATGCCATAGCCCGGGCCCATGCCATAGCCCGGGCCCATGCCGAAGCCGGGGTGGGCGGAGACGACGCCGGCGATGCCGAGGGCGGCGGCCGCGGCGACGGCGGCAATGATCCTGGTGCTGCGTTTCATGATGACTCCTGTCTGGTTGCCATTGCGCTGGCCTGGCCGGCCATGGCAGGGCCTCCTGCCATGACTGCATTGAAGCGGCTGGATGTAAGCGGCGAATGTCATGGAACGGCCTTTTTGTCGCGCAGTGCGACGTCTCCGCCGGTTGACATGCTGTGTTACGTGGCGCTGGCGGCCCGCCGCGCGAACCGGCTGTAATACGGGGTATGGACCGGCCGGACCACATCCTCATCGTCGACGACGACGCCGAGATCCGCACGCTGCTCGGACGCTATCTCGAAAAGAACGGCCTGCGCACGACGGCGGTGGCGGACGGGCGCGCCATGTGGCAGGCGCTGGACCGCGCCCGGTTCGACCTGATCGTCCTGGACCTCATGCTGCCCGGCGACGACGGGCTCACCTTGTGCCGCACGCTGCGCACGCGCTCGGACATTCCGGTGATCATGCTGACGGCGCGCGGCGAGGAGACCGACCGGATCGTCGGCCTGGAGATGGGCGCCGACGACTACCTGCCCAAGCCGTTCAGCGCGCGCGAGCTGCTGGCGCGCATCAAGGTGATCCTGCGGCGCGCGCGCAGCCTGCCGCCGAACCTGAGGCCGGAGGAGGAGCGCGACATCCGCTTCGGCGGCTGGACGCTGGACACGGTGCAGCGGCAGCTCGTCTCGCCCGAAGGCGTCGTGAGCCCCATCGGCGGGGCCGAGTACCGGCTGCTGCGGATCTTCCTGGGTCATCCGAACCGGGTGCTCACGCGCGACCAGCTGATGGAGATGACGCAGGGGCGCGAGGCCGACGCGCTGGACCGCAGCATCGACGTGCAGGTCAGCCGGCTGCGCCGGCGCCTGGGCGACGGCTCCCGTGACGCCGCCATGATCAAGACGGTGCGCGGCGAAGGCTACGTGCTGTCCGTCCCGGTGGGCGGGGAGGGCGGGTGAAGGCGGCGCGCTGGTTGCCGCAGTCGCTGTTCGGGCGGCTGATGCTGGTGCTTGGCAGCGGCCTGCTGCTGGCGCAGCTGCTCAGCGCGGCGATCAACCTCGCCGAGCGCGACCGGCTGCTGCTGGCGGCCGGCGGCATGCGGCAGGCGCAGCGCATCGCCGACGTCGTGAAGCTGCTGGATCCGCTGGGAAGCGCCGAGCGCGAGCGGATCGTCGCCGTGCTGAACGTGCCGCCGCTCGTCGTCGTCCTGGCCGATGCGCCGGCGCCATCGCGGGCGGCCGACGACGCCACGCCTCGCGCCGCGTCGTTCGCCGCAATGCTGCTTGCCTCGCTCGGGGAGCCGCGCGAGATCCGGGTCGAGCCGGCGGCCGGCTTCGAGCGGCCCTGGCCGCCAGGCGCCGGCCACCGCCACATGATGGGCGCGGGCCCAGGGGGGCTGCCGAGGGGCATGGGGCCGCCCGGGCCCATCCTGCGCGCGCAGGTGCAGTTGCGCGATGGCCGCTGGGCCCGCTTCGAGAGCGAACTGCCGTCCTCGTCCTCGACGCTGCCGTGGCGCCTGGCGCTGACGCTGGCCGTGCTCTTGGTGGCGGTGCTCGTGCTCTCCTACGTGGCGGTGCGCTGGGTCACCCGGCCGCTGCACGTGCTGGCCGGTGCGGCGGAGGCGCTGGGCCGCGACATCCACCGGCCGCCGCTGGCGGAGGAAGGTCCGCTCGAGATCCGGCAGGCAGCGCGCGCCTTCAACACGATGCAGGGGCGGCTGGTGCGCTTCATCGAGGACCGCACCCGCATCTTCGCCGCGATGTCGCACGACCTGAAGACGCCGATCACCCGCATGCGGCTGCGCGCCGACCTGCTTGACGACGACGAACTGCGCCACCGCTTCGAGTCCGACCTCAAGGAGATGGAGGCCATGGTCACGCACACGCTGGAGTTCATGCGCGGCATGGGCGGCCAGGAGGCGCGGCAGGACGTGGACGTGATGGCGCTGCTGGAGAGCCTGCAGTCGGACAACGAGGCGATGGGGCGCAGCGTCACCGTGCAAGGGCAGGCGGCCGCGCCGTACCCGGCGCGGGTGTCGCTGTTGAAGCGCTGCCTGGGCAACCTGATCGACAACGCCGTCCTGTACGGCGAGCGCGCCACCGTGCAGGTCGAGGACTCGTCGCCGAGCCTGACGCTGCGCGTCCTCGACGAAGGCCCGGGCATCCCGCCCTCCGAACTGGAAAAGGTGTTCGAACCCTTCTATCGCCTCGAGCAGTCACGCAGCCGCGAAACCGGCGGCACCGGCCTCGGGCTGGCGATCGCGCGCAACATCGCGCACATGCACGGTGGCGACATCGTGCTGCGCAACCGGCCGGTCAAGGGCCTGGAGGCGGTGCTGACGCTGCCGCGGCCCTCCTGATCAGACCGCGGCCAGGGCCTGCTCCAGCTTGCCGCGGACCTCGCCAGCCAGCGCCGGGACGTCGGGGTGCTGCACCAGGCCCATGACGGCGCGCGGGTCCATCACTTCGACGTGCACCGTGCCGGCGGCGTCCTGCCGGACCACCACGTTGCACGGCAGCAGGGCGCCGATCTGGGGCTCCGCGGCGATGGCACGGTTCGCGTACTGCGGATTGCAGGCGCCGAGGATGCGGTACGGCGGCATCTCCACGCCGATCTTCTTCTTCATCGTGGCGCGCACGTCGATGTCGGTCAGCACCCCGAATCCGACCTTGGCCAGTTCGTCGGTGACCTTCTGCACGGCCTCGTCGAAAGACAGGCCCACCGTCTTGCCGAAGACATAGTTGCTCATGCGATGCTCCTTGCGTCGAATGCTTCAGAATTCCAGGTCGTCGCGGATCGCGGCGATCCCGGCCTTGGCGCACACGTCGTCGGCGTCGCCTCCCGGCGCCCCCGAGACGCCGATGGCCGCCACCAGCGAGCCGCCGCCTTCGATCGGCCAGCCGCCGCCGACCGCCACCACGCCCGGCAGGTCGCGGATTCCGGACGCCGGCTGCCCCGCCTGCGTCGCACGCACGAACTCGGTCGTGTTCAGCTTGAAGCTGAGGGCGGTGTAGGCCTTCCCGATCGCGGTCTGCGGCGTGTGCGGGCCGGCATGGCGGTCGCGCAGCATCACCAGCGGATGGCCGGCACGATCGGTGACGGCGACAGCGACCTGGTGGCCGTTCTTCTGGCACGCGGCGAGGGCGGCGCTGGCCGCCTTCAGCGCCGCCTCGGGCGTGATCGAGCGCACCTGGTACGTGGCCTGCTGCGCGCTGGCGGCGGCGACCGCCAGGGCGGCTCCCGCCAGGATGGCGAGACGTCGGAAGTGGTTTGTCATGTTCAACCCTGCGTCTCCGCCAGCCCCGGATTGGGCACGGCCCCGGTGAGCTTGGGCATGTTGACCTTGCGCGCCTTGACGGTGCCGCCTTGCGCCTTGAGCCACTGCTCCACCAGTTCCCACACCGGCTTGTTGCCTGCCTTGGCGGCTTCCTCGGCCACCGGCGCCCAGCCGGCCACCTTGTACTGCCTGCCCGGCTCGATCGGCTTGCCGTTCAGTCGCATGTCGGCGATGCGCTTGCCCATCGCACCCAGCGGATTGCAGCTGTATTCGAGCCCGCCCACACGGACCATATCGCCGCCCTGCTGGTAGTACGGGTCGGGATTGAACAGGTTGTCGGCGACGTCTTCCAGCACGGTCTTGATCATCTCGCCGCTCATCTGGCTCACGGTGGCGTACGAGTACGTGGTGGCCGTCATGTCCATCAGCCATTCGCGCGTGATCGGCTGTCCCGGCAGCAGCGAGGTGCCCCAGCGGAAGCCGGGCGAGAACGCGATCTCCGCGCCCTGCACGTCCATCAGCGCATCGAGCAGCAGCTGGTCCCCGCTGCCGTTGAAGTTGCCGCGCCGGTACAGCGTGCCTTCGGTGACCGCCAGTTTCTCGGCGAGCTTGCCTTCGTACGGCGCGCGGATCTTCGTGATCAGCGCGTCCATCTCCTTGTCGGCCGGCAGCATGTTCGCGAACACCGGCAGCAGGCGGTAGCGGTAGTCGGCGACCTTGCCGTTCTTCACGTCGAAGTCCATCACGGCGAGGAACTTGCCGTTGGAGCCGGCGTTGGTGACCAGCGTCTTGCCGCCCTTGTTGGCGACGATGCTCGCGACCGGCATGCCGTCGTGGGTGTGGCCGCCCATGATCGCGTCGATGCCGCTGACCCGGCTGGCCATCTTCAGGTCGACGTCCATGCCGTTGTGGCTGAGGACGACGACCACCTGCGCTCCCTTCGCGCGGACCTCGTCGACCATCTTCTGCATGTTCTGGTCCTGGATGCCGAACTCCCAGTCGGCGACCATGTAGCGGGGGTTCGCGATGGGGGTGTACGGGAACGCCTGGCCGATGATCGCGCACGAGACGCCGTTGATGTTGCGGAGCACGTACGGCTTGAACACCGGGTCGCCGAAGTCGGTGGTCTTCACGTTCTGGGCGATGAAGTCGACCTTGCCGGCGAAGTCCTTGTCGATGATCTCCTTGACCCGCTTCATCCCCAGCGTGAACTCCCAGTGGCCGGTCATCACGTCCACGCCCAGCAGCTTGCAGGCGTCGACCATGTCCTGGCCGTTGGTCCACAGCGACGTGGCCGAGCCCTGCCAGGTGTCGCCGCCGTCCAGCAGCAGCGCGCCGGGTCGGCTCGCCTTCATCCGCTTGACCAGCGTGGACAGGTGCGCGAAGCCGCCGACCTTGCCGTAGCGCTGCGCCGCCTGCTCGAAATCGAGGTAGGTGAGGGCGTGCGCGCTGGCCGAGCCGGCCGGCACCTTGGCCACCTTCAGCAGGTGCTCGCCCACCAGGTGCGGCAGGTTGCCGTGCATGCTGCCGACGCCGAGGTTGACGCTTGGCTCGCGGAAATGAATGGGCTTGAGCTGCGCGTGGCAGTCGGTCATGTGCAGGAACGACACGTTGCCGAACCGCGGCAGGTCGTACAAGGCCTCGGCGGCCGTCGCCGCGTCGGCATCGGCCCATCGGCCCAGGCCCATGCCGGCGACGCTGCCCGCGCCCAGCACCTGGAGGAATTCGCGCTTGCTCAGGTTCATGATAAGCAATGACTGATGTATGGGAGCCAAAAAAGCCCGGCGGCGCCGGGCTCGTCGCAAGGCGCGGCGCGCCTTACTTGTTGACCGGGGACTGCGGATCCAGCAGCAGCGCCACGATGTTCTTGATCTGCTGCTCGTTCAGGATGCCGGCATGGCCGGCCCGCGGCATGTTGGAACAGGCGTTGTAGGCCTTGGCGTTCCAGATCTTGCCCCAGGTGTATTCCACGATCGGCTTCGCCGCGGGGCTGTTCGGGTCGCTGACGCCGCGCATCTTGCCGTAGTTGTAGAGGCTGGGGCCGATCGTGCCGTAGGAGATCTCCTCCTTGGTGATCTGGTGGCAGTTGTAGCAGTTGCCGCCGTTGTCGGCCGCGTTGGTCGTCTTGTCGGTCCAGGTCATGCCCCGGCCGCTCTGCGCCAGTTTCTCGCCGGCCTTCCAGTCGCCGAGGAACTTGCCGTCGCTCGGCCACTTCACCGTCTTCAGGTTGGCGGCCTCGATGGCCTTGGCGCGCTTTTCATCCAGCGGCTTGCCCGCGACATGGGCCGCGCTGCATTCCTGGTTGGTCTCGTCCTGCTGCAGGCGGTCGACCTTGGCGATGCCCTGGTCGCGGAACGATGCCTTCACCAGGTCGGCGGTGATGCGGTCCAGCTCGGGCGCAGGCGGCAGGGAGGCAGTGCGGCTCGCGCCGCCTCCGGCGCAGCCGGCGACGGCCCAGGCGACGAGCGCGACGACGGAGATCTTGATTGCGGTCTTCTTCATGAATGCTCCTGGATCAGCGCTTGATGGCGGGGGCGATGGACTTGGCACCGTGGGCATTCACGCCCAGGTACGTCGACAGCGCCGACAACGCATCGCTGCCGAACAGCGGATACGGGAAGCGCTGCTGCCGGTAGCAGTCGTTCAGCCGCTGCTGCATGCCCCACATCTGGCCGTTGGAGACGCGGTAGGCCGGCCACGCCGCGAAACCGATGCCGTCGCCCGGGTTCTTGGTGAGGTTCGGCAGGTCCTGCAGGCGGATGCGCTTGCCTTCCTCGCCGTGGCACGACGCGCACGAGAAGTCGTGCGTGCCGCCCTGCATGAAGAACATCCGCTTGCCGACCTCGTATGCCATCCGCTCCTGCGGATGCGACTGCGGGAGGTTGAACTTCAAACCCCGCGACTCGGCGGCGATCCAGGTGGCCAGCGCGGTGAGGTTGGCCTGCTCGCCCTTGCCGAACGGCGTCGTGGCGATCTGCTTGCCGTCCAGCCCCTGCAGCGTCTCCATACATGAGACGAGGCGGGACTCGAGGTCCTGCACCCGCTTCGTGTCCGGGAAATAGCGCGGCAGCTCGACGAACGCGCCCTTGACCACGCCCGGGCCCTTGCCCAGGTCGCAGGCTTCCAGCGACGCGTTCTTCGGGCCGCGCTTCTTCTTCCACAGGTCCTCGCCCTTGGCCTCGAAGAGTTCGGCCGGATTGCCGTCCGCCAGCATCGCGCGGTACTCCTCGATGGACTGGGTGGCGGATTTCTGCGCCAGCGCGCCGGTGGCTGCCAGGCAGCCCAGCGCCAGCAATGCGGTCATCTTCCTCACTGTCGTCTCCCTGTTGTTGTGAACTGCGCCGGTCCGCTCAGGACACGGTCGCTTCGTCGGTGCGGGTGTCGCCCTTGTTGTCCTTCCACGTGATCGCGATCTTGTCGCCGGCTTTCGCGCCCTTCACGGTGAACTGCAGGAACGGGTTCTTGGCGACGGCGGGGCCCCACTCGGCGGTCATGACCGGCTTGCCGTTGTGGCTGGCCGTCACTTCGGTGATGTGCCAGGCCGGGATCACCTTGCCCGCGCTGTCCTTGCGCTGGCCGGTTTCCATTTCGTGGCTCATGAGGACGCGGACGGTGGCGTTGCCACCAGCCGACTGGGCGCGGATGCGCATCGGGTCTGCCATTTGAATCTCCCTGGAATCTGAAAAGAAAAAGCGGATGGAGGCGGGCGCGTCAGCCGCCGCAGCCGCCGAGCGTGACCTTCACTTCCTTCTTGGCGAAGAGGGCCTTGCCGTCGTTCATGATCGCGACGGCATACACGTCCGAGGACTGGCCCATCTTGGCGCGGGTGGCGAAGTTGGCGTCGATCGCGGGCGTGACGTCGAACTTCGCGACGAGCGCGCTGGGGTTCTTCTCGACCAGCAGCAGCATCTGCTTGACGCCGGCCAGCGTCGTCGCCACGCCCAGCGGCACCACGGCGCCGTTCTCCGCGATGTCGGGCGCGGTGAGCGTCACGTCCTTGCTTTCGACCGGCGCCGCGCCTCCGAAGGCCTTCACGGCGTCGGCGACGCTCTTGGCGTCGAAGGCCGCCTTGTTGAACGCGAACGCGTACTGGGGAAACAGGCCCGTGGTGGCCAGCAGGCCGGCCACGGTGGCACTGCGCTTGAGGATCTCTCTGCGAGTCTGCATTTCTGACGCTCCCTGAAATAGTCTGTAAGCAACGACTGATATTAACGGCATTGCGCGAGCCGGCGCCCGCGCCTGGAATCGGGAATATCCCGGGGTGATATCCCTCTGGGCTATATCACTTCCGGGTTATCCCTGTTACTGCGCGGCGCCGGCGGCGAGCCAGCCCGCGATGCGCTTGACGTCCTCGTCGGCGAGGGTCTGTGGCGGCATCGGGATCGCGCCCCACACGCCGGCGCCGCCCGCGCGGATCTTGCCCGCGAGGTAATCGGCCTTGCCTTCGTGCTTCTTCGCGATCTCCGCCCAGCTCGGTCCCACCACCCGCTTGTCGGGCGCGTGGCACGCGGTGCAGTTGTTCTTCTGCGTGATCGCGGTGACGGCGGCGGCGTCGTGCGAAGCCGCGCCGGCGGCCTTGGTGGCAGCGGACGCAGTGGCCACGACTGCGCCGGCCGCGCCGGCCGGAACGCCCGCCGCGGCGGCCGCGGGCGGCTTGCCCGCCGGCGCGGCCGTGTTGACGCCGCGCTGCGGCCCCACCAGCCGGTTCTGCTCGGCCAGGTTGCCGTGCGCGTTGCGCGCGAACGGCGGCAGCAGCGAGGCGACCTTCGGTTCGGTGGCGCAGTCCTTCATGCAGGCGGTTGCCGTCACGTCGGGCTTGCCGGCCCTGGCGGCGAGTTCCTTGCCGGGCCACATCGCATGGTCCAGCGTCATGCCGTTGCGGTTGGGCAGGCGCTGCTGCACCTCGCGCACGTTCCTGTCGGACAGCGTGAAGTCGGCCGGCACGATGTCGGCCAGGTTCAGCAGGTAGGCCGTCACCGCGTACACCTCCTCGGTGCTGAGCGACTTCGGCTGGTTCCAGGGCATCGCGCGGTTGATGTAGTCCCACAGCGTGGACAGCGACGACAGCTTCATGAACGTCGTGCGGCCGGGGTAGTCGGTGCGGCGCAGCATGGCGACGCGGCCGGTCTTGACGTCCTGCGCGCTGGTGCCGCCCACGATCGGGTTGAAGACCGAGTTCGACTCGCCGAAGACGCCGTGGCACGAGGCGCATTTGGCCTCCCACACGTCCTGGCCCTTGGCGACGCTGCCGGAGCCGGGGGGCAGTCCCTTGAAATCGGGCCGCACGTCGATGTCCCAGGCCGCGACTTCCTTCGGCGTCGCGTTGCGGCCGATGCCGGGGAAGGCATCCTGCGCGAACGCCGCCACGGACAGCCCGGTCAGGGCCAGGGCGGCGACGAGCTTACGAGAGCTGGACATTCTTCACCTCGCCGCTTTCCTCGACCAGCCACGACTGGATCGCGTTGTTGTGGTAGATCGAACGCGTGCCGCGCACCGCGCGCAACTGGCGGTACGTCGGCTGCACGTAGCCGGTGTCGTCGGTCGCGCGGCTCTGGATGATGGCCGGCTTGCCGTCCCACACCCAGTCGATGTTGAAGCGCGTGAGGCACTTGCTGAGCACGGGCGTCTCCAGCCGCGCGGTGCGCCAGCTGCGGCCGCCGTCGACCGAGACGTCGACCTTCTTCACCTTGCCGCGACCCGACCACGCGAGGCCGGTGATGTTGTAGAAGCCCTTGTCGAGCAGCTGCTGGCCACCCGACGGCGTGGTGACCACGCTCTTGCACTCCTGGATGCTCGTGTACTGGCGGTGCTGGCCGTCCGGCATCAGGTCGACGTAGTGCACCGTCTCGTCCTTCGCGCCGTACGGCTGGTCCCCCACTTCGACGCGCCGCAGGTATTTCACCCAGCTCACGCCCTGCACGCCGGGCACCACCAGGCGCAGCGGATAGCCTTGCTCGGGGCGCAGCATCTCGCCGTTCTGGCCGTACGCGACCAGTACCTCTCCCGAGCGGATCATGCTCATGGGAATGGTGCGGGTCATCGACGAGCCGTCGCCGCCTTCGGCCAGCACGAACCTGCCGTTCTTCAGGTCGGCGCCGGCCAGCTCCAGCAGCGTGATCAGCGGCACGCCGGTGAACTCGCTGCACGACAGCATGCCGTGTGTGTACTGGCAGGTCGGCACGGCGACGTTGCCCCATTCCATGCCGGTGTTGGCGCCGCACTCGATGAAGTGGAACCGCGACACCGCCGGCAGCCGCATCAGCTCGTCCATGGTGAAGACCTTGGCGTTCTTCACCATGCCGTTGACCATGAAGCGGTGCTTGCTGGGATCGATGTCCCACCAGCCCTGGTGATGGCGCTCGAAATGCAGGCCGCTGGGCGTGACGATGCCGAACAGCGACTGCAGCGGCGCGAACGACACCGAGGCCTGCGTCGTCTGGGTGAGACCCGGGCTCTGCCGCCGCTGCACGTTGCGCTCGTATTTCGAGGGCTTGCCGTAGCCGTCGGTGGCCACCGCCTGGCCCAGGCCGCGGGTGTGCTCGGGCAGGTTCAGGATGTTCGGGTCGCCGTCGTTCGGCGCCGCGGCCTGGGCGGCCGCGGGCAGCGCCGCGCCCGCGGCGGCCGCGGCGAAGGCCCCGCGCAGGAAGTCGCGCCGGCCGTTCCTGGCCTCCGCGAAGACCCGCGCGACGCCGTCGCGGGCTATGAAGTTTTCAGGTGCTTTGCGCAACCGGCCGGAGTTCATGGGGTGTGACAGCGTTGGGGGAGGGGCTGGAAATCGTTATATGCGAATGCGCGAATGTATCAGGGAAGGCGCCGAGGACCATTGGGGTTTTCTCCGATCCCGAGCGCGGCAGTCAGGCGAGGCTGCGGCGCGCCGCCGCCAGGCGCTGGTCGAGGTAGGCGCCGTAGAAGTCGGGCGCCATGCCCACCAGGCGGGCCGCGACCTCGCGCCCGTCCCTGCCGAAGAACAGCAGCGTGGGGGCTACCTGCACCCGCCAGCGGCGCAGCAGTTCCTCGTGGGTGCTCGCGGCGCCCGCGAAGTCGACCAGCCCGGCGCGGCTGCCGAGGTCGAGCTGCACCGCCTGCAGGCCCTGCTCGCGGCGCAGCGGTTCCAGGTAGTTGTCACGCACCAGCTTGCACCACGCGCAACCGTCGGTGCTCGCCAGCACGAGCAGCGGCTGGCCGTTGCGCAGCGCGAGCGCGAGGGCACTTGCGAGCGAGCCGGGCGCAGGCAGCGCGGCAGCGCGGACGGACGCCGCGCCGAAGCCGCCGGCCGCCAGCGACACGATCAGCGTGCGCCGGCGCCGGCCGTCCATGGCGAGGCCCGCGTGCCGCGCCATCAGTTGGCCTCCCGCTCCATCAGCAGGTAGGTGTTGTAGGCGTTCATGCGATTGGCCACGCGAAACAGCGGCAGCCGCTCGAACCGGCTCCAGTCGGCCGCCTGGTACGCGTTCTCCCAGGGTTCCAGGTTGCGCGCGGCCTCGCCCATCACCTTTCGCAGGTGGGTCAGGTAGTCGCGCGTCAGCTCCATGTCCTCGCGGGCCCTGGTCGACACGGCGCCGTGGCCGGGCACGATCACCCTGGCGTCGAAGGCCAGCAGCGAGTCGAGCGCCTTGATCCACTGGCGGCTGTCGGCCTGGCCGACGAAGGGGATGCGGTTGCGGAACACCAGGTCGCCCGCGAACAGGACCTTCTGCTCGGGCAGGTAGACGATCAGGTCCTCCGGCGTGTGCGAAGGGCCCACGGCCTTGATGAGGAAGCGGACGCCGCCGAGCGACAGTTCCGTGTCCCCCGTGAGCCACTCGTCGGCCGGAACGAGCTGCGTCTTCTCGTCGATCCAGGGCGCCAGCTCGGTGCGCGACGCCTGCAGCCGCAGGCGCGCCGTGTCCGAGTTGAGGTACTCGCGCGCACGCTGGTGCGCGACGATCTTCGCGCCGGCCGCCTTGAACGCCTGCAGCCCGTAGATGTGGTCGGCGTGGTAGTGCGTGAGGATCACGTGCGTGACCGGCTGCGCGGTGTGGCGGCGGATCTCCGCCAGCAGACGCTGGGCCAGCGCGGGCGAACCCAGCGCGTCGATCACCACCACGCCGGCCGGCGTGACGACGAAGCCCGCGTTGGAGATGAAGTTCTGGTTGGCAGGCGAGCCGAGGGCCGACAGCCCTTCGACGTACCAGGCGCCGGGCACGAGCTGGCGCGCCTGGAGCGCCGGTTCCTGGACCGGCGGCGACGGCGACTGGGCCTGGACCGGCCACGCGGCGGCCAGCGCCAGCACCATGCCGATGAGGATGCGGGCGAGGACGCCGGCCGGATTCATCACTGTGATCACCTCTCCCTGCTGGAGGCTTGCGCACGGGTTTGAGCGAAATCAAGTTTCCGCCGGGCGCGCCACCGTAGCATAAATATAAGCGATTTCTTAACTACGGATGCATCATGAGTTTCCCGGCCCTGCTCGAGCGCTTTGGAGAACCTGCCGTGCTGGCGGCGGGCGGGGCCGCGATCGGCCTGGCGTTCGGCCTGTTCGCGCAGCGGTCGCAGTTCTGCCTGCGCGCCGCCGTGATCGAGTTCTGGCGCCGCGAGCCCGGGCAGAAGCTGGCGGTCTGGCTGCTCGCCTTTTCGGCCGCCGTGGTCGGCGTGCAGGTGCTGGTGCTGTCCGGGGCCATGGACGTGAGCGGCGCACGGCAACTGGCCGCGCGCGGCAGCATTTCCGGGGCGCTGGTCGGCGGGCTCCTGTTCGGGGCCGGCATGGTCCTCACGCGCGGCTGCGCCAGCCGGCTGCTGGTCCTGGCCGCCCAGGGCAACCTGCGGGCCGTGATGTCGGGACTGATCTTCGCAGTGGCCGCGCAGGCGTCGCTGGCTGGCGTGCTGGCGCCGCTGCGCCTGGGCATCAGCGAATGGTGGACCGTGGACGGCGGCGCCGGCCGCGACCTGCTGGCCGTGACCGGTCTCGGCCCGTGGGGCGGGCTGGCACTGGGGGGTATCTGGCTCGCCGCAGCCATCTGGTATGCCCTGCGCAGCGGCTGGGGCTTGTGGAAGTGGGTCGGCGGCCTCGGCACGGGGTTGATGGTCGCGGCCGGCTGGTGGTTCACCGCCGCGGTATCCGCGAACTCCTTCGCCATCGTCCCGGTGCAGGGCCTGACCTTCAGCGGCCCGTCGGCGGAATGGCTGATGCGGGTCTTGAGCACGGGTGCGGCCCCGGCCGGCTTCGACTTCGGCCTGCTGCCCGGCGTGGTGGCCGGCTCCTTCCTCGGGGCCTGGCTGGGCGGCAGCCTCAAGCTCGAAGGCTTCACCGGCGGGGCCAGCATGCCGCGCTACATCGCGGGCGCGGTGCTGATGGGATTCGGTGCGATGCTGGCCGGCGGTTGCGCGGTCGGCGCCGGCGTCACCGGCGGCGCCGTGTTCGCGCTCACCTCGTGGCTGACCCTGGTCGGCATGTGGACCGGCGCCGGGCTGACCGACCGCTGGCTGGACCGCCCGCGCAGCGTGCCGGCGGCGGGGCCCGCGGACGCCGCGATGGCGGCTCCGTAGCTACCGCGCGACTTCCGACTCGATCGCGATCTGCGTGCACACGGCCCGGCACAGCGTCACGACGCGGTCGTTGATGATGCGGTAGTAGATCTGCACGCCGTCGCGGCGCTTGCCGAGCACGCCCGCCTGGTACAGCGTGTTGAGGTGCTGCGACATGTTGGGCTGGGTGGTGTCGATTTCCGCCAGCAGTTCGCTGACGTTCTTCTCGCCGTTGCACAGGCAGCTGATGATCTTCAGCCGCATCGGCGCCGACATGACCCGGAACACCTCCGCGGCGAGTTCGAACACCTCGTCCGATTCCAGCGCTGCTGGGATCTCTTCCTTGGGAGAGCGTTTGGCCATGGTCATTCCACAAATATCGCCAGATGCCAATATAAGCGAAATCGGCCGCGTTGCCGAGCGGCCGAACCCTGCCGGCGGCGCGCCGTGCGCGACGGGTTGAGCTTTCTCAAGGATGCGACGCCGCAGCCGGCCGGTCGAGCCGCCACACCTGGTAGTTCAGCGCCGCGCGGGCGCCGGCGATCATCGCGGCGACGGCGACCAGGCTGGTGGCGCTGAGGGTGGAGATGCCGGAGATACCCTGGCCGATGGAGCATCCCAGCGCCGTCACGCCGCCCACGCCCATCAGCACGGCGCCGGCCAGGTGGTGGCCGAGGTCGCCCGGGCCCCCGAAGCCTTCCCAGCGGAAACGGCCGGTGGCGAGCGCCACCAGCGCCGACCCGGCGACGGCGCCGAACACCGAGACGATGCCCACCGTCAGCAGCTTGTTGCTGTCGCTGTAGAACATCACCCAGTCGAGGGTGTAGGCGATCGGGGAGACGAAGCTGAACGCTTCGGCGCGTCCCGAGTTGGTGGCCAGGAAGGTCTCTTCCAGCGTCTGCGGATGCTCGGCGACATGACCCAGGGCGCCGCTGATCCACCACATCGCCAGCACGGCGCCGCCCACCCCCACGCCGGCCAGCAGGTTGTTGGCCTGGCGGAATTCGCGGCTGCGCAGGGCCCACGCGACCAGCGCCCCGCCGGCGGCGAGCCCCATGACCAGCCCGGCTACGCGGGGTTCGATGCCCAGCGCCTGGGCGGCCCACGCCGGCAGCCGCGCGCCGCCCTCGAAGTCGACCCCGACCCGGTCCACGGTGGCGACCCGCCACACGGCCGTCATCCCCTTGAGCGTGGCGAACGCGGCGAAGCCCAGCACCAGCACCACCACCAGCGCCTTGAGGCTGCCGCCGCCGACCCGAACCAGGGCCTTGCTGGGACAGCCGGATGCGAGGACCATGCCGAAGCCGAAGATCGCGCCGCCCATCAGCGCGGACAGCCAGCTCCAGCGATCCGATGCATACAAGGTGGACCCGGGGTCGACCACGCCGGCCCAGGCGAGGAGGCCGAACCCGATCGTCGCCACCCCGGCGGCCAGCCCCCATTGGCGCATGCGGGTCCAGTCGCCCATGGTGGCGACGTCGCTGACCGCACCCATGGTGCAGAAGCCGGTGCGCTGCACGACGGCGCCGAACACCATCGCCACCAGGAACGCGCCCCACAGCACCTGTTGCGTGAGCATCGCGAGTTCGCCGGTGGTCATGCGCCGATTCTAGGAGCTCGTCCCGGCGGGACCGGTGCTGGTGGGCTTTGCTCCCCGGCTCGGAATCGTCCTAGTTCGAGCCGGAACTCAGGAGGCCGCGCACTCAGCCGAGTCCGAGCAACAATTCAGCCGGCGCTGATGGCCGCGGCGGGGGCCAGCTGTCACAGTCACCGCATGACAGCAAATCCGGCTCCGGTGAAGGTCAGGGTCTTCCTGGCCGACGACTCGGCCCTGATCCGCGACCGGGTGGCCGCCATGCTGGCGGCCCGCGCGATCGACATCGTCGGCCAGGCCGAAACGCCCCAGGGTTCCATTGACGGCATCCTGGCCGCCCATCCCGACGTCGTCGTGCTGGACGTGCAGCTCGAAGGCGGGACCGGCCTGCAGGTGCTGCGCGCCGTGCGCCAGGTCGACCCGGGCATCGCCTTCGTCGTGTTCAGCAACAACGCCGGCCCCGCGTACCGCAAGCGCTACCTCGGCGAAGGCGCGCAGCGCTTCCTGGACAAGACCACCGAATTCGACCAGCTCGTGAGCGCGGTTGAGCACGCTTCGCATCACGCCCACTAGAAGTCCGGAAGCCCAAGCCACCGCCGGAGGAACCATGTCCGCCACCGCCTTCCACAGCACAGCCCCGCGTTGCATCGCGATCGAGCCCGGCACCGCGGCGCCGGCCGCCGCCGTGAAGACCCAGTGTTCCACGTGCCACCTGCGCGAGCTGTGCCTGCCCAGCGGCATGAACGAGCTCGACCTCGGCCGGCTCGACAGCCTGAAGTTCACGCGGCGCAAGGTGAAGGCCGGCCAGACGCTGTACCGCGAAGGTGACAAGTTCACCTGCATCCATGCCGTGCGCTCCGGCACGCTCAAGTCCAGCCTGATGCTCTCCGACGGCCGCGAGCAGGTGAGCGGTTTCCACATCGCCGGCGAACTGGTGGGCCTGGACGGCGTCGCGCAGGGGCAGCACGCCAGCGCCACCATGGCGCTGGAGGACACCGAGCTGTGCGCGATCCCCTATGCCGGACTGTCGGACGCCACCGCGGGCCACAGCGGCATGCAGCACGTCATCAGCCGCCTCATGAGCCGCGAGATCCTGCGCGAGCACAGCCTGATGATGCTGCTGGGAAGCATGAACGCCGAGGAGCGCCTCGCGGCGTTCCTGCTGAACCTGTCGCACCGCTACGCGGCTCGCGGCTATTCGGAGCGGGAGTTCCACCTGCGCATGAGCCGCGCCGAGATCGGCAGTTACCTCGGGATGAAGCTCGAGACGGTGAGCCGCACCTTCTCCGCCTTCCAGCAGCAGGGGCTGATGGAAGTCGACAAGCGACACATCCGCATCGCCGACCTGGCGGGCCTGAAGCGCCGGTTCGAGGTCCGCGTGCACTGAGAGCCAGCGCGGTGGCGCCATGAAGTACAAGGACTATTACGCGGCCCTTGGCGTGCCCCGCGACGCGGATGCCGAGACGATCAGGAAGGCGTATCGCAAGCTCGCGCGGGAGCACCATCCCGACGTCTCAGCCGCCCCCGGTGCCGAAGCCCGCTTCAAGGAGATCGCCGAGGCCTGGCAGACGCTGAAGGACCCGGACAAGCGCGCGGCCTACGACGAGCTCGGGCGCCGTCCGGCCGGGGAGGACTTCGCGCCGCCGCCCCAATGGGCGCGCGAGTTCGGCGGCGGCTCGTTCGAGGACCTCGACCTGGCCGACCTGCTGGCCGCCTTCGGCCGCGGCCATGGCGGTGGGGCGCACCGCGCCCGCAGGCCGGCGCACGGCCGCGACTACGAGAGCACGGTGCGCATCGGCCTGGAAGACGCGCACCGCGGCGCGAAGCTGAACCTGCAGCTTGCCGGCGACGACGGCGGCGCCCGCACGCTCGAAGTCACCATTCCGCCGGGCGTGAGCGAGGGGCAGAAGCTGCGGCTGCGCGGGCGCGGCGGCAAGGGCCGCGACGGCGGCGCCGACGGCGACATCTACCTGCACATCACGCTCGCGCCGCATCCGGTCTTCCGGCCCGACGGCCACGACCTGCACCTGGACCTGGCGCTGGCGCCGTGGGAAGCCGCGCTCGGCGCCGACGTGCAGGTGCCGACGCTGGACGGCCCGCTCGTCCTCACGGTGCCGCCGGGCACGCGGGCCGGGCGCAAGCTCAGGCTGCGCGGGCGCGGGCTGGCCAACGGGCGCGGCGGCCGCGGCGACCTGTACGCCGTCGTCCACATCGACGTGCCGGGCGCGCTCACCGAGCGCGAGCGCGAACTGTTCAAGGAATTGGCCGCGGCCTCGCGCTTCGATCCGCGCGCCGTCGCCGGCCGGGGAGCTGGATCATGACTGCGCCGCTCGTGGAAGTCGCCTGGCTGGACGCGCGCGAGACGGTCACCCGCGGCGAGCTGTCCCGGGCCTGCGGCCTGACGGAGGCCGAGGTGGCCGAACTGGTGGACTACGGAGCCCTGCACGCGCTGCCCGCCGCCGGCGCGGAGCCGGTCTTCAGCGCCGAATGCCTTCCGGCGCTGCGCCGCGCGACGCGGCTGCGCCGCGATCTCGACCTCGACCTGTTCACCGTGGCCCTGCTGCTGCAATACCTCGATCGCATCGAAGTCCTCGAGCGGCAGGTGCGGTCGCTGCGCGCTCAGGTGTCGTTCCACGCGCCGGCGGCGCAGCGCGAAGGGCCTCAGCCCTGGCACGAGCCGCACGGTTGACCCCTGCGCGGCCGATGCCTGCCGCGGGCCGCCGCGCCGGCCGAAAATTGTCCTAGGGGAAACCGGGCCGCGCGTGCTAACGTGGGCCGATCCAAGGAGGATCCCGTGCCCGCATTTGCCGTCAAACACGTTGTCGAGGATCACGGGCTGCTTGCCCGGATCATGAAAGACGTCCGGAGAACGCCGTATTCCTACGCCTCCAGCGAGCCCGAGGCCACCGAGGCGGCCCTCGGCAGCGACGTCTACGTCATCGAGGTGCGCGGCGAGCCGAGGATGCCGCGCTCGTTCTGGCTGGGCTACAAGTACCGCGCCTACGAGAAGTACCCGCGGGCCGGCGGCGGCCTGTGGCGCGACCACTTCAAGTTCAAGAACGCGGCCCGGCCGATGGAGCGGGCCGAAGGCGCCTATTTCGACGCGCCGGTCCAGATCGTCGACGCGCAGGCCAACGCCTGGCTGCGCGACAAGGCGTCCTCCATCGCCCAGATCCCCGAGCACGTCGTCAGCACGCTCGACGCGCTGATCGCCGATCCGACGCACGGGGCCAAGCCCTTCGCCTGATCCGGGCGCGGCGCTTCATCCGCCAGCTTCGCCGTCCACCGGCCGCTGCACTTCGAGCACCCGGCCCGTGCCGAGGGCGCGCGTTCCGGCCAGCACACTGAAGGCCGCGCCCGCAGGGAGGCGCGCGAGCGCCAGTGCGGGCCGCAGCAGCTGAACCTGGAGCACCGCCGGCTGGGGCGCCGCGAGCCAGTCCGCCAGCGGCCGCGCCAGGCGCGCCGTGAAGCCCTCGCTGCCCACCACCAGCGTGCACAGGCCGGCGTCCACGGCGCCGGCAGGCGCCGGTCCGACACGCGCCAGTTCGACCAGCAGATGGCCCTCGAACGGCGCGGCGGGATCGAACGGCGGCCGTGGCGGGTGCGCCGCGCGCCAGCGCCGGATCGCGAACGCGACGATGTTGCCCACCGCCGGCAGCCACAGCACCAGCAGCAGCGTGCCGATGTCGCGCGCGAGCGACGGGTCGTCGGCCCATGCGCGCATGCCGGCGCCGACGATCGCCAGCGCCAGCAGCACGGCGACGATGACCTGGCGGCGATGCGGGGTGGCTTTCATGGCCGGGCGATTGTGGCATCCGTTGACCGGCGGCAGCGCAGGGCCGCGCGCCGCGTGCAGAATTCCGGCGTGAGCCCGCCGGGCCCAGCCCGCGAAGGAAAGGTCAACCATGCTCGTCGGCGTCCCCAGGGAAATCAAGGTCCACGAATACCGCACCGGCCTCACGCCGGCCAGCGTGCGCGAGCTCACCGGGCGGGGCCACCCGGTGCTGGTGGAGACCGGCCTCGGCGCGGCCATCGGCCTGTCCGACGAGCAGTACGAGGCGGCGGGCGCCGGCATCGTGCCGTCGGCGAGCGAGGTCTGGGGCCGGGCGGAACTGATCGTGAAAGTAAAGGAGCCGCAGGCGGCGGAGCGGGCGCTGCTGCGGGAAGGGCAGGTGCTCTTCACGTACCTGCACCTCGCCGCCGATCCGCCGCAGGCCGAGGATCTGGTGCGATCGCGCGCCGTGTGCATCGCCTACGAGACCGTCACCGGCCCCGGCGGCGGCCTGCCCCTGCTCGCGCCGATGAGCGAAGTGGCCGGGCGGCTGGCCGTGCAGGCCGGCGCGGCGCACCTCGAGTTGCCGGCCGGCGGCATGGGCGTGCTGCTCTCGGGCGTGCCCGGCGTGCCGCCCGCGCACGTGGTGATCATCGGGGCCGGCGTGGTCGGCACCAACGCGTTGCAGGTGGCGGCCGGCGCCGGCGCGCGCGTCACCGTCATCGACCGCAACATCGAGCGCCTGCGGCAGCTGGACCTGGTGTTCGGCAACCGCATCGCGACCCGCTGCTCCACGGGCCACGCGATCGAGGAAAGCCTGGCCGATGCCGACCTCGTCATCGGCGCGGTGCTGGTGGCCGGGGCCGCGGCGCCGAAGCTGGTGACGCGGGCCATGCTGGCCGGCATGAAGCGCGGCGCCGTGCTGGTGGACGTGGCGATCGACCAGGGCGGCTGCTTCGAGACTTCGCGCCCGACCACGCACGCCGATCCGACCTACGTCGTCGACGGCATCGTCCATTACTGCGTCGCCAACATGCCGGGCGCGGTGGCACGCACTTCCGCGCATGCCCTCAACAACGCCACGCTGCCGTTCGTGCTGGCGCTGGCCGACAAGGGCTGGCGGCGGGCCCTCGCCGACGACGAGCACCTGCGCCGCGGCCTCAACGTCTGCCGCGGCGAAGTGACGCACGAAGCGGTGGCCGACGCGCTGGGGCGGGCCTGGCGCGACCCGGGCGAGTGCCTCGCCTGAAGCAGCGGGCTCAGACGCGGGCGATCTCGAGCAGCGCCGGCGCGAGCAGCGGCGCCACGGCGATCGCATTCGTCGGATGGGCGACGGTATCGCAACTGACGACGCGCGCGGCGCCGGCGTCCAGCATCGCCTGCTGCGCCTCGCGCCCGAAGAGCGCGTGCACGACGATGCACACCGGCTGGCTGAAGCCCGCTTCACGCAGCACCTGCAGCGCCGCGACCAGCGTCTGGCCGCTCGAGCCGATGTCGTCGAGCAGCACCGGGGTGCGTCCCGGCCACGAGGTGCCGCCGGTCATCTTCACCGCGACGTCGCGGTCGCCGTGGCGCTGCTTGGCCATCACGGTCCATGGCGCGCCGCACAGGCGGGCGACCTCGGCCACCCATTGCCCGCTTTCCTCGTCCGGCCCGACCAGCAGCGGCGCCGCCACTTCACGGCGCAGCCACTGTGCGATGGCCGGCGCCGCCGCGACCGCGCGCGTCGGGATCGGGTAGATGTCGCCCAGGCTGTGCCAGCGGTGCAGGTGCGGATCGACGGTGACGAGGAACTCCAGCGCGCCCGACAGCAGCCGCGCGTAACTGCGCGAGGTCACCGCCTCGCCGGCGTGGAAACGGTGGTCCTGCCGCATGTACGCGAGGTAAGGGGCCACCAGCCCGACCCGGGCGGCGCCGAGTTCGCGCGCGGCGTCGGCGGCAAAGAGCAGGGGCAAGGTCTTGCCGTCGGGATGGTCGAGGCTGCCGGCGAACACGACGCAGCGGCCTTGCACGTCGGCGTCCAGCCGCACCAGGCATTCGCCGTCGGGAAAACGGTGCAGGGCGAGGTCGCTCCGGTCGCACCGCAGCTGCGTCGCGAGTTGCGCGGGCAGGGCGCCGGCATCGGGTAGCCCGACCACGAGGAACGGCGGCCGCGCTTCAGGCGTCTTCGGTGACATGCACGGTGTCGGCTTGCGAGATGGCGTATTCGACAGCATACGCGAGCTCGCCCGGTGAATCGGCGTGCAGCGTGAAGAGCGGCTGGCCGCGTTCGACGAACTCGCCGGTCTGCACGTGCAGGTCGACGCCGGCGCTGGGCGACTGCGGCGCGCCGGCGAGCTTGGCGATGCGCGCCAGCCGGCGGTTGTCGATGGCGACGACGCAGCCGCTGCGCGGCGCGGGCATCGCCCGGCGGTGCGGCGCCACCGGCGGTTGGCGCATGCCGCCCTGGGCCTCGCAGATCTCCTGGAACTTGGCCCAGGCCCGGCCGTCGCCGAGCACTTCCATCGCGAGCCGCTCGCCGCCGCCTGCCGGCGCCGCGCCGCCGAGTTCCAGCAACGGCCCGGCCAGGTACGCCGAGCGCAGCGCCAGGTCGGCCGGCGCGCCCGGGTGGCGCTGCAGCACGGCCAGCACGTCGCGCGCCTCCAGGGCCGGTCCGATGCCGCGGCCGACGGGGGCCAGGCCGTCGGTCGTCACCACGCGCACCTGCAGACCCAACGCGGCGCCGACCTGCTCCAGCTGCCGCCCGAGCTCATGGGCGGCCTGGGCGCTGCGCACCTTGGCGGTCGGGCCGACCGGCATGTCGATGACAACGTGGGTGGCGCCCGCGGCCGCCTTCTTCGACAGCACCGACGCCACGAGCTGGCCCTGGCTGTCGAGGTCCAGCGGACGCTCGACGCGGATCAGGACGTCGTCCGCCGGGCTCAGGCGCACGGCGCCGCCCCACACGATGCAGCCACCGGTGCGCTCCACGACGTGCTTGATCTGCGGCACGTCGAGGGCGACCGGCGCCAGCGTCTCCATCGTGTCCGCGGTGCCGGCCGGCGAGGTGATCGCGCGCGACGACGTCTTGGGCATGCGCAGCCCGCACGCGGCGACGACCGGCACGATCAGCATGGTCGTGCGGTTGCCCGGCAGGCCGCCCACCGAGTGCTTGTCCAGCACCATGCCGGGACCCCAGGCCATGCGTTCGCCGACGTCGACCATCGCCCGCGTGAGCGAGACGGTCTCCTCGAGGTCGAGGTGGTCGCCGGCGCAGGCCGTGACGAAGGCGGCGAGCTGCAGGTCCGAATAGCGCCCGGCCGCGACGTCGCGGATGATCGCGGCGAAGGCCGATGGCGTGAGGCGCCGGCCGTAGACCTTGGCCCGCACGTGGCCCAGCGATTCGAGCGGCGGCGGGTGGCGCAAGGTGGCCACGTCGCCGTCGTTCGCGTGCAGCAGCCGCCAGGCCGCCTCCGACAGGCCGGCCTCGTCGGGCGAGACGAAGCCGCCGCTCACCACGTTCAGGGTCGCGACGATGGTGCGGCCGTTGAGGGCGACCTCGACGCGCGACTGCGCCTCGAAGCCCTCGGAATGGCACACGTGGCAGTCGCGGTGCATGTACACCACGGCTTCCTGGTAGGTGTCGACGCCCAGCCGGCGCAGCCGGATGCGGCTGCCGCCGTTGCCGCCCGCCACGCTGCCCACGATCAGCCGGCGACGTCGAGCCGGTCGACGACGCTCGTGACGCCGCGCGTGCCGAACGCCGCGCCGATGGCCGCATCGTGGTCCGCCAGCGAATCCACGGTGCCGCTGAGCGTGACGGTGCCGCCGTCGACCTCGACGTCGATGTGGCGCGCCTCGCGCTCGGCATGACGCGTCAGCGCGTCGGTGATCTCGCGGGCGATGTCGAGGCCGCGCACGTGCGGCTTGAGCGTGACCAGGTTGGTGACACCGCGCACGCCGGTGAGCGGGCGCATGCACTGCTCGGCGCTCGCGAGCTGGTACGGCCAGTCCACCTCGCCGGTCAGCGTCACCCAGCCGTCGTCGACCTCGACCTGCACGCGGTCGTCGGGCACCAGCGAGTTCCAGCGCAGCGCCGCCACGGCGGCCCGCGCGATGTCGGTGTCGCCGCGGCGGTGCTCCGGCACCAGGCGCACGTCGAGTTCCATCGCGACGCCGCGCACGCCGGCGACGCGGCGCACGGCGCGCTCGGCCGCGTGTTTCTGCGCCAGCGTGTCGAGATGGCCGGTGAGCGTCACCAGGCCGTTCCTGGCGCTCACGCCGATGGCGGCGGGGTTGATGGCGGGATCCCAGGCGAGTTCGGCCAGCACGTCGGCCTTCAGTTGTGCATCCGTTTTCATCTCGGCATCCTTCGTGTCACGAGTGTCTGCCCGCGCGGAGCGCGGGGCCTTCTTCAATCTAGGCCGTGGCCCTTCGTGCGCCTTGACCAGACGCAACCGCCGCAGCGCGCCTCCCCCCTTGATCTGGATCACGGCGGCAGGGGGGGTGCCGCCTAGAGTGAATGAGCCGCACCGCGACCATCCGAGCCCGCCATGAAACCCGACTGGATCCTCATCGCCAACGCCACCCGCGCCCGCCTGCTCGAGCAGGAGACGAAGGACAAGGTCAAGGAGCTCAAGAGCTTCGAGCATCCGCAAAGCCGCAGCCGGGCCAGCGAACTTGGCACCGACCGCCCCGGCTACCAGCGAACGGACCGCAGCTTCGGCGCGGCCAGTTTCCAGCCGCGCACCGACCCCAGGCACAAGGAGCACGTGCTGTTCGCGCGCGAGCTGGCGCAATACCTCGAGCGCGAGGCGCAGCTCGGAACCTGCGGCTCCATCTCGCTGCTGGTGTCGAGCCCGTTCCTGGGCGAACTCAAGGCCGAGCTGGGTGAGGCGACCAGGCGGCTGCTCGGGGTGACGCGCAACGTCGACCTCACGATGGTCGGCAAGGCCGAGCTTGCGCGGCGCGTCGCGCAGGAGATGGCCCAGTAAGTCCTCCAGGCCTGGGCACCCGGTCGGGGCCCCTCAGTGTCCGCGCGACTGACGTGGCAGTGTGCCCACCAGCACCGCGAGCAGGTGCCGTGCCAGCAGCTCGTTGACGCCTTCGCGGTTGAGGTGGTCGCTGTCGAAGTAGAACCGCGGCTCGGACAGGGCCGTCGACCAGTCGTGCAGCGGCACGTCGGCGGCACGCAGCACGCGGCCGAGCGCAACGTCGAACTGCACCTCCTGCGGCAACTGGCTGCGGTACTGTGCCGGCGTGGGCAGTTTCACCACCACCACGCGCATGCCGGCCTGCCGGGCCAGCGCGAGCACCCGCGACAGCTCGGCCAGGTAGCGGTCCATCGCGGCGTCCGGGGTGCCGTCCGGGTACAGATACGCCATCCGCTTCTTCACGGCGCTCGCCGAGGGCCGCCACGTGCGCTCGAACTGCGCCTCGCCTTCCCAGTGGTCGTCCCGGAACCGGTCGCGGTTGTTGATCTTGGAAAAGCCGGTCGTGTAGTCGGCCAGCGCGCGCGGCGAGACGCCGTCGTCGCGCACGTACTGCCATAGTCCCGCCGCCACCGCCGGCCGGTACGGCGTTCGGGCCAGCAGCTTCGCGTCGGCGAAGCGATCCTCGTTCCAGGCGGGCGAGTAGAAGGCGAATGCATCGGCGACGATCAGGAGGTTGGCGGCACGCCGCTCGCGCAGGAATTGCTCGAACACGAACCGGTTGTACAGCGGCCCCGTGCCCGGCGCCGCCAGGTTCAGCAGCTGCAGGCCGGTCCGGCGGTGCACGGCGGCCTCGGTGTCGCCGAAGGCAAGCGGCATCGCATGCGAGGTGCCGAGCACCAGCCAGTCCACGGCCTGCTCACGCGTGGCCGCGATCCTGAACAAGGGATTGGCGTGCCCCGTGCGTTGCACCAGTTGTTCGGCGGCGGCGAAGAGCAAGGCGTACAGCAGCAGCCCCAGGCCGGCGAACGTCGCCGCGCGTCGCGCCAGCGTCCGCATGCTCCGTTCCGGTGCGATGCTGTCCATCATCAGAACTGCATGTAGATGAACTCGCGCGACTGCCAGCGGCCGAGCACGAGCACAGCGAAGATCCCTGCGTAGCTCGCCGCCCACCGCCACGCCGTGCGGGCGGCGGCCAGGCGCAGGAAGATCGAGCGCCGCTCGTCGAGCAGTTCGATCGCCAGCAGGGCGCCGATCAGCGCGAAGCCGAGCAGGTGGTCCGGCGTGAACGGGTAATGCGCGAGCAGGCCCGGAATGGCGGCCAGGTTGCTGGCGATCCTGCACAGGATGGTCCAGGCGTCGGCAAGCGTTTTCGCCCGGAAGAAGATCCACGTGACGGCGATCAGGTGGAACGTGAGCAGCACCCGCACGACGAGCCACGGCCGGCTGGCCGCGACGCGCGGCAGCTTTGCGCCCAGCCGTCGCCAGAAGGGGCGAGTGGCGAGCCCCGCCCACTGGTAGCCGCCGTTCAGAACCCCCCACGCGAGGAAGGTCCAGCCAACGCCGTAGCCGAGGCCGGCGTGCCACAGGCCGCTGGCGATGAACACCAGCATCAGGTTCAGGTACTGTCGCGTGCGGCCGGCGCGGCTGCCGCCGAGCGGGATGTACAGGTAGTCGCGGAACCAGCGGCCCAGGGAGATGTGCCAGCGCTCGCTCCAGAACTCCGAGGTGCTGCGCGACAGGTAGGGTCGGCGGAAGTTCTGCATCAGCTGCATGCCGAACAGCAGCGACACGCCGATCGCGATGTCGGTGTAGCCGGAAAAGTCGCAGTAGATCTGGAACGCGAAGAAATACACGCTGATCAGCAGGTCGACCGGCGAGGCGTAGGCGGCGATGTTGAACGTGCGGTCGACGAATGGCGCAAGGTTGTCGGCGATCAGCACCTTCTTGACCAGGCCCCAGACGATCAGTTGCGAGCCGAGCACCAGCTGCTCGGGCGTCGCGCGCAGCCCGTGACGCAGCTGCGGGAGGAAGGTCGTGGCGCGCTCGATCGGGCCAGCGAGGATCTTGGGGAACCACGCGACGTACAAGGCCAGGTGGCCCGCGTGCGGCTGCGACGGCAGCCGCCGCGCGAAGACGTCGATCAGGTACGCGGCGCCGGAGAACACGTAGAACGAAAAGCCGGCCGGAGCCGCCGTGCCCAGCCGCGGCAGCGCCGGTCCGGCACCGGTATCGTCCTGCAGCAGCCGCTCGAGCTCGCCGGCGGCGAAGTCGTGGAACTTGAAGGCGGCCAGCGCCCCGATCAGCGTCACGAGGCCGGCCGCGAGCAGGCTGCGCCGCGCCAGCGGGGACGGCGTGCGCGCGATCAGCGAGCCGCAGGCCGAGACGAGGAGGGTGACGCCGGCCAGGAACGCGAGGTTGGCCGGCCGCGCGAAGCCGTAGAAGAAGCAGCTGGCCGCCAGCAACCAGCCCCAGCGCGCCGACGCCGGCAGCGCCGCGAACACCGCCAGCGCCACGGGCAGGAACAGGAAGAACTCGAGCGAGTTGAACAGCATGCCGCGCCCCCGGGCGCCGCGCTCAGTACGTGGCGCCGCCGGCGCGCAGGTCCTCGGGCACCTGGTCGATCGGGATCGCCGCGTTCAGCACCAGGTAGTTCGCCAACGCTTCCCGCTGCTGCGCGTTGAGCTTGATCTGCACGTGGCTCGGCTTGTTCATGGAGCCGAGCCAGGCCTGCTTCGTGCGGTCCTGCGTCACGACCACCGTGACGATGTGGCAGCTCTGGCAGTACTCCAGCGTCATGTCGCGCCCGTCCAGCGGCAGCGCCTTGTCCCAGGCGGCCTTGCTCGGATTCGCCGGCACCTTGGCCGGCGGCAGCGGCAGGTTGAACGACATGTAGTCGGCCAGCGTCGCCAGCTCCCTGTCGGACAGCCGCTGCACGGCGGGGAACTGCGGGCCGCGGCGCTTGAGTTCGGCGACCCATTCGTCACGGGTGTGCCTGACGCCTACCATGGCCCGGACGTCCTCGGCCTTGCGGCCGGCCAGCACGTTCGCGAGCAGCGTGCGGCCGCCCTGCGGGATGAAGTCGAAGATGTCCTCGGCGGCGTGGGCCGCGGACAGCGCGCCCAATCCCGCGATCAGCGCGGCGATTACGCGCCTGGAAATCGCCGGCCTTGTCATGATGGGCCTCCCTGTGCTTCGTTTCCTAGAACCGCAGGTCCGGCGGCACTTCGTCGACCTTCATCGGCATGTTGAGCTCGGAATAGCGCGCGAACTCCTCGCGCTCGCGCGGCGTCATCTTCATCTGCCGGTGGAACGGCGACATGAACATGTTGCGCCAGTGCTGTGCGCTGCGCTCCTGCGTGAGATGGCTCGAGAACAGCGAATGGCAGGACTGGCACTCTTCCCACGCCAGGTCGCGCCCGTCGCGCGGCAGTTGCTGCGCGCTGTCCAGCGGGCCGTCCACCGGCAGATTGACGGCGAGGTAGGCGGCGAGCGTCGCGCGCTCGCGCTCGGTCAGGCGCTTGCCTTGCGCGTCGGCGAACTCGCGCCACTGGGCCTCGGTGCGTTTGCTCTGCACGACGGGACGCAATTGCGCGGGCGTGCTGCCGATCGTCTCCAGCAGCAGCGCCCGCCCTCCCTTGGGCATGAAGTTGAAGTCCTCGCCCGCCGCCGCCAGTGCGGCCGGCGTGACGAGCGAGGCGCCCAGCGCGAGCGCGGCCGCCATCGACCGCGCCGCGTTCATGACCCCCCCGCGCCGGGCACGTGATCGCGAAACGAGAACACCGGCACGCTGACGTGCGAGCTGGCCTGCCCTTCCGCGAAGCCCTGGCCGCGCATCAGGTCCAGCACCAGCACCGTGTTGTCGTCGTAGAACTGCTCGCCGCAGGCGCCGCAGCGCAGCGCGGGGATGTCCTCCACGACCACCAGGCGGTCGTCGTGCCAGAAGGCGGATTTCACCGCCGCCGGCTGCACGTCCTCGCCGCCGCAGTTCGTGCAGGTCATGAAGGACCGCGCCATGTGTGCCTCCTTCAGCCGACCAGCTTCAGCGCGGCCTTGACCACGTTCTCGGCACTCGGCCGCATCCACAGGAACATCTCGGGCGAGGCCGGCGGCGGCGCGTCGGGGAAGGCGACGCGCTTGAAGCGCGCGCCGGCCACGTTTTCCGCCACCCGCGCGATCACCTCGGCGCCGGGGCACAGCGTGTAGTAGCTCTGGTCCACCGTCAGCAGGTACTTGGTCTTCTGGACCGACTTCACCAGCGTCTCGGTGTCCATGGGCTTGAGGCAGCGCAGGTCGATCGCCTCGACCTTCATGCCCTGCGCCTGCAGCTTGCCCGTGGCTTCCATCACGTCGGGCATGCTCGCGCCGGAGCCGACGATGGTGATGTCGCTGCCGGTGGTGCGGATCGCCGCCTTGTCCAGGGGGACCGTGTACTGGTTGTCGGGCACTTCCTCCATCAGCTCGCGCAGCCCGGCCGGATACAGGTACGCCACGGGGTTCGGGTCGCGGATGGCCGAGACCATCATGCCCTTGGCGTCGTACGGCGTCGAAGGCACCACCGTCTTCACGCCGGCGATGTGGGCGTAGTAGGTGTCGATCTCGTAGTCCGAATGCTGGCCGGCGAAGCCCGGCGTCTGCCCGGTCATCTCGAGAATGAACACCACCGGCATCGCGGCCTTGCCGCCGCTCATCGAACGCAGCTTGCCGGCATGGTTCTGGATCACCTGGAAGCACATGGCGTTGCCCTGGTAGGGGATGTAGGTCACGGCCCTGGATCCGGCCAGTCCCGCGCCCAGCGTCGCGGACGCCATCCAGTTCTCGTCGATGCCCGTGTTGACCACGCGGTTGCGGCCGAACTCGCGCTCCAGGTTGATCACCGGCTTGCCGGGGGTCGAGGCGACCGGGGGCGTCAGCTCGAAGATCCACACCATGCTCTTGTCCTGCCGCATCTCGCCTTGCACTGCCTCCAGGACGGAATACATCCAGCTCTTGCGTGCCATGGTTTTCTCCTTGAGCGATCAGCCGAACTGGCGGGCCGGAACCACGCCTTCGACGAACACGTTGCGCAGGCCGTCTTCGGGCTTGCAGTTAGGCTGTTGCGCGGCCCACGCGAAGGCTTCGATCGCCTCCTGTTTCGCCGCCGCCTCGATCTGGTCGGCGCGGGCGCGCGTCAGCACGCCCCAGTTGATCAGGACGTCGCGGGCGATCACCACCGGATCGCGCTGCATCCACGCGCGCACTTCGCGCTCCGGGCGGAACGAGGAGATCGCCAGCGGGTCGTAGCCGAACGCACCGAGCTCGCCCGGCTTCACGCCCGGGGCGCCCCAGTGGTTGTAGTAGCGATAGGTCTTGGCCTCGATCAGCGTCGGGCCTTCGCCGGCCCGCGCGCGGTCCACGGCGATCTTCGCGACGTTGTAGACCTGGAACACGTCCTGGCCGTCGACCACCACGCCCGGAATGCGATAGGTCCGGGCCGCATCGGCGATGTCCTTCATCGGGCACGAATACGAGTAGTGCGCGTACTGGTGGTAGAGGTTGTTCTCCAGCACGTAGATGAAGGGCAGCTTCAGGAGCGCCGCGTTGTTCAGCGTCGCGTGGAAGTGCGGCGTCGCGTAAGTGCCGTCGCCGCCGAAGTTGACCACCACCTGCTTGCTGCCGCGCGCCTTGATGGCGAAGGCCGAGCCGGTGGCGATCACCGGGCCGGGACCGATCATGCCGTCGGCACCGATGAAGCCGATCGAGGCATCGGACAGGTGCATCTCGCCGGCATAGCCGTTGTTGATGCCGGTGGCCTTGAACTCCTCCTCCGCCGCCATCTTCTTCATGTCCATGCCCTTGGCGATCGCGTGGCCGGTCGGACGGTGCGTGCTGTAGACCAGGTCGGCCTCGAGGACGCCGCCCTTGTTGTTCAGCGCGGCGCAGACGCCGGCCGCGACGGCTTCCTGGCCCGCGTAGAAGTGGTTGTACCCGCGATAGTTCGGGTCGCTGGCCATCTTGTCGGCCATGGTGCGCTCGTGCCAGCGGATGCGCACGATGGTGGTGAACATGTCGACGAGCTTGTCGTTCGGCAGGTCCTTCGACCAGTAACCGCTTTCGCCGGCGGCGAACGCGGACTGGCCGGTCATCAGCGAGACCGCCGCGCCCGCGCTCGCGACGGACTTCATGAATGCGCGCCGGCCCAGGGCGCCGATCGGATCCGTGACGGGTGCCAGCGACGGTGCATCCGCGCGTACGAGGCTGTCGGGTGAGGACATATGCGGTCTCCCTTGCTGTGAGTGGACAGAGCAAACGTAGGCCGCCGCCGAGCTTTGGCTTTGCGCTACGTCAATCCCGGCCGGCCGCGACTGGTGCAGGGCCTTGTGACCGGGCCACGCAGTTGCATGCGGATGCGCTGCGCGGATGAGCGCCATGCCGCTGCCCGGCGCAACTTGCACATTGACCTGCATCATTGCCGGCGCGCTGCCCCGGCCTAGATTGATCGATGTCACCGTGCGCCGGGTGGACCGCCGACTGCGGCAGGGCGACGCGATGGGGCCGCGATCCAAGGCGGCCCGCCGACCGTGACGTGGTGCGCCGCGGTCGTCGCCCGATGTGCAGGCGGTTCCCGCCCGGGTGGCAGCCCGGTGCGCGGTGACAACCCCAGCGGCAGTCTTCCCGGCGTCAGCCGCGCGGATCGGCGCGGCGCCCGCGCGGTCCCGGCTTGCGCCAGCGAGACGGCGGCCGCCGCGGCTGGCCGGTGGCGTAGGCCTGGCGGTCCAGGGCCATCTGCGCGAGGCGCGCCGTCACTAGCTGGTTCACCGTTCCCTCGGCCAGGCGGCCGGCGGCATCGCGCTCGCCGGCGGCGTGCCCGGTGAGCAGCTGCACCGCCTCATCGACATGGCCCACCGGCCAGACATGGAACAGGCCCTGCGCCGCGGCGTCCACGACGTCCTCGCGCAGCATCAGGTGTCTGATGTTGGCGCGCGGGATCAGCACGCCCTGCTCGCCGGTGAGGCCGCGCGCGCGGCAGACGTCGAAGAAGCCTTCGATCTTCTCGTTGACGCCGCCGATCGCCTGGACGGCGCCGGCCTGGTCGATCGAGCCGGTCACGGCCAGCGACTGCCGCACCGGCAGGCCGGCCAGTGCCGAGAGCAGCGCGCACAGCTCGGCCAGCGAAGCGCTGTCGCCTTCCACCGGCCCGTACGACTGCTCGAACACCAGGCTCGCCGACATCGAGTACGGCAGGTCCTGCGCATAGCGCGAGCGCAGGTAGGCGGCCAGGATCAGCACGCCCTTCGAGTGGATCGGCTGGCCCAGAGCGGACTCGCGCTCGATGTCGACCAGGTCGCCGTCGCCCTGGCGCGCGGTGGCAGTGATGCGCACCGGGTGCCCGAAGCGGAATTCGCCGAGTTCGTGCACCGCGAGCCCGTTGACCTGGCCGGCCTGCGCGCCGCTGGTCGCGACCACCAGGGTGTCGCTGAGCACCGCATCGTGCAGGTTGTCGCGCAGCCGGTCGGCGCGGCGGATGCGCGCCGCGAGTGCCTGGGTGACGTCCTCGCGCAGGACCAGCGCGCGACCGGCCCGCGCGGCGACCAGGTCCGCTTCGTGCAGCAGTTCCTCGAGCTGCCGCGTCGCGGTGGAGAGCTTTCCGGCGTCGCCCGCCTGCCGCGCCGCGTGCTCGATCAGCCGCGTCACGGCATCGCGCTGCAGCGGGCGCAACTTCGCGCCGCGCGCGAGGGAGCCGACCAGCGCCGCATAGCGGGCGGTCTGCTGCGCGTCGCGCGGCACCTCGTCCTCGAAGTCGGCGGCCACCTTGAAGAGGTCGTCGAACTCGGGGTCCAGCGCCTGCAGCAGGTAATAGTGGCGGCGCTCGCCGAACAGGATGATCTTCAGCGCCAGCGGAACCGGTTCCGGCTCCAGCGCCACGGTGCTGACCCAGCCCAGCACCTGCGGCAGCGATTCGATCACCGCCTCCCCGCTGCGCAGCGCGCGCTTCAGGCCGTCCCACGCATAGGGCTGGGCGAGCACCTCCAGCGCGTCCAGCAGCAGGTAGCCACCGTTCGCGCGCTGCAGGCTTCCCGCCTTGATCATCGTGAAGTTGGTCAGCAGCGTGCCCATGTGCGGCAGGTGGTCGATCCGGCCGACCAGGTTGGCGTAGGTCGGGTTGTCGCACTCGAGCACCGGGACATGGTCGCCCGGCTGGTGCCCGACGAACAGGTTGACCTGGTAGCGGATCAGGGACAGGCTGCCGGTGAAGCCGCTCGGCTCCTCGTCCTCGCTGCGCTGCTCGCGCAGCTGCTGGCCCGCCTCCAGGATGTCCTTGAGCACTTCGTCGAGGAAGGAAAGCACCGTCGGATGGGCGGCGAACTGCTCCTTCAGCTCCTCGATCAGGTGCCCGGCCGCGAAGCCCATGGTGTCGCGCGTCGCCTCGCGGATCCGGCTCTGCATCTCCCTTCGCATGCGGGGCAGCTCGTGCATCAGGTCGAGCAGCGGCGTGCGCATTTCCTCCACGGTGCGCGAAAGGCGATCGCGCTCTTCCTGGGTCAACGCTTCGAGCTGCTCCTCCGTCATGGGCTCGCCGTCCTTCGTCGGCGCGAAGGCGAATCCCTGCGGCGTGCGCAGCACGGCTACCCCCTGCTGCCCGGCACGTTGCACCAGCGCCTGCAGCGCATCGTTCTCGCGCTGCTTGTAATCCTTCTCGATCGCCTCGATGCGCGAGCGGTACTCCTGGCTCTCGAACGCGACCTGGATCGCCTTGCCGACCTCCTCGGCGAAGCCCTGCATCTGCGCCCGCAGCCGCCCGCCTTCGCCGGCCGGCAGGCTCAGCGCACGCGGCTTGTTCGGGTCCGCGAAGTTGTAGAGATAGCACCAGTCGACCGGCCCCGGCCGCTGCCGCGCGTGCAGCTCCACCAGCTGCCGCACGACCTCGTGGCGCCCGCTGCCAGGGCGCCCCAGCACGAAGAGGTTGTAGCCGGGCCCGGCGATGTCCAGCGCCATCGCCACGGCTTCGATCGCGCGTGCCTGCCCGAACGGCTGGTCGGGCTCGGGCAGCGACTCGGTGGTCTCGAACGCGAACCGGGCCGGGTCGCAGCGCGTGCACAACTGGCTCGCCGGCAGGCCCGGGGGTTGCGCATTCGCGGCCCCGAGCAGCAGGGGTGCCTCGCTGCGCCTCACGGGAGCGTCGTCCGTTCGTGGCTGGTGGCTGCCGCGACGGCGGCGGCGACCGCCTGCATCTGCTGGGCCACGGCCTGCAGCACGTCGTCGAGCGTGACGATGCCGATCAGCACGTTCCTCGGCCCGGTGACCGGGATGCGGCGGATCTTCGAGCGCCGCATCATGGCGAGCAGGTCGAGGATGGTGTCGTCCTCGCGTGCCGTGACGACCTTGCCGGTCATCGCGTCGGCGACGCGCAGGCCGTGCGGGTCCCGGTCGGCCGCCACCACGCCCATCGCGATGTCGCGATCCGTGAGCACGCCGACGACGATGCTTTCCTCGGGCGACACCTCCTGCACGACGACCAGGCAGCCGACACTGCGCTCGCGCATGAGCCGCGCCGCCTCGCCGAGGGCCATGCTGGGATAGGTGATGGTGACGATCCGGCTGCAGATGTCGGCCGCGGTGAGCGTGAACCTCATCGCGCCCCCCCGGTTTCGCCCGCGGCCGGCGGCCGGGTGAATTCCTGCATGCGCCTCATCGTTTCCTCGAGTTGACGGCGCATCCCGTCGAACGCATCGCGCAGCGCGACATACACGTCCGGATCCTCGACGCGCGTCACGGCCAGTTCGCGGCCGGGCAGCGTCAGGTCCACGCGTACCGCGAACCGGCGGCCCTGGTTGCGATGCCGGTGCGGCAGGTCGATGACCACGTGGCAGGCCATGATCTCGGGGCAGAACTGCTCGAGCTTGGCGATCTTCTCCCGGGCCGCGGCCTCGAGCGCCTCGGACGGTTCCATGCCGACGAACCGGATGTCAGGAGCTTGCTTCATCGCGTTTTCCAGTGCGCAGCTTTCCGCTGCCGTGCATCAACAATGGCAGACCGCACGGCCCGCGCCTTGAGGTAAGGCAAAGGAGGCAGGGCGCCTCAATGCCGCGCGCGCGGCCCCGGCATTGAGCCAGCGCAAGGCGGCCGCCGTGCCGCGCCCCAGAATGAAACCAGGCGCCGCCCGCGGGCAGCCTGCTCGAGCGTGCGGTGCGAACCCATCGGGAGGCAGCATGCGATTCGCCGACCGGATCGACGCCGCGCAGCAACTGGCGCGCGCCCTGCAGGGCTGGCGCGGCCGCCATCCGCTGGTCCTGGCCATTCCGCGCGGCGCGCTGCCGATGGGGCGCGTGCTGGCCGAGCGGCTGCAGGGCGAGCTCGACGTGGTGCTGGTGCGCAAGTTGCGCTCGCCGTTCTCGCCGGAATACGCGATCGGCGCCATCGACGAGCTCGGCTGGGCGTACATCGCGCCATACGCGCACGCGGCCGGCGCCGACGACGCCTACATCGAGCGCGAAAAGCGCGAGCAGTTGCAGGTGCTGCGCGAGCGTCGCGCCCGCTACACGCCGCAGCGCGCGGCCGTGGACCCGGCGGGGCGGGTGGTGATCGTTGTCGACGACGGCCTGGCGACCGGCGCCACGATGCTGGCGGCGTTGCATGCCGTGCGCGCGCACCGGCCCGAGCTGCTGGTCTGCGCGGTGCCGGTGGCGTCGCAGGACGCGATCGAGCTGGTGCGGCCCCATGCCGACCAGGTCGTGTGCCTGTTCACGCCGCCGGACTTCCAGGCCGTGGGCCAGTTCTACCGCACCTTCGGACAGGTCGACGACGAGGAGGCGATCGCGCTGCTGCGAGCGGCGGGCCAGGACGCGCCGCCGCCGCCATGAGGGCCGATGCCGCCGGCGTGCGGTTGTTCCTGTGCGGCGACGTGATGACCGGCCGCGGGATCGACCAGTTGCTGCCGCATCCAGCGCCGCCGCGCCTGTTCGAGGCATACGTGCAGTCCGCCGCCGACTATGTGCGGCTGGCCGAGGCGCGCTGCGGCCCCCTCGGGCGAGGGCTCGACGCCGGGTACCCGTGGGGCGACGCGCTGGCCGTGCTGGAGCAGATGCGGCCGGCGTTGCGCATCGTCAACCTCGAGACGGCCGTGACGGTGAGCGAGGAAGCGCAGCCCGGCAAGGGCATCCACTACCGGATGCACCCGGCCAACGCCGGATGCCTGTCGCGCGCCGGGATCGACTGCTGCGTGCTCGCCAACAACCACGTGCTGGACTGGGGCGTCGTCGGACTGCTCGAGACGCTTCGCACGCTGCAGGCGGCGCACCTGCGCTTCGCCGGGGCTGGCCGCAACGCGGGCGAGGCCGCGGCGCCGGCGCGGCTCGCGCTGCCCGGCGGCGGCCGGGTGCTGGTGTTCGGCGTGGCGGCGGCCAGCAGCGGCGTGCCGCCGTCGTGGGCCGCGACGGCCCGGCGGCCGGGCGTCAACTACCTGGAGACGGTGTCGCCCGCGAGCGCCGCGTGGCTGGCCGGCGCCATCGCGCCGCAGCGCCAGCCCGGCGACCTGGTGGTGCTGTCGATCCACTGGGGCGCCAACTGGAGCCCGGCGGTTCCGCCGGCGCATCGGGATTTCGCCCGCGAACTGATCCGCTCGGGTGTCGTCGACGTGGTGCACGGCCACTCGTCGCACCATGTGCTGCCCGGCGAGTTCATGGACGGCAGGCTGGTGCTGTACGGCTGCGGCGACTTCATCAACGACTACGAAGGCATAGGCGGCCACGAGGCGTTCCGGCCGGACCTGGCGCTGATGTACTTTCCACGGCTCGACCGCGACACCGGCAAGGTCGAACAACTGCTCCTGGTGCCGATGCGACAGCGCCGCCTGCGGCTGGAGCGCGCCGGCGACGCGGACGTGGCGGCGCTGGCCGACATGTTGCAGGCACACCCGTTCGGCGGCCGCGTCGGGCTGCGGCCGGACGGCGTGCTCGAGCTCGCTGGCTGACGGGGGCTGGACCATGGACGGCGCGCCGCTCACCGGCCCCGGGCAGCGATCGCTGCCGCAGCCGCGCGCCTCGCTGGAAGCGAAGGTCGCGGCGCTGCGACAGCCCTCGGCCTGGCCGGTTCCGCCCGCCAGCGTCGAGGCGATCGAAACCCACATGTCCTGGGTGTTCCTCACGCCGCAGCAGGCGTTCAAGCTCAAGAAGCCGGTCCGCTCGGACGGGCTGGACTTCGGCACGCTGGAGCGGCGGCGCTTCTTTTGCGAGGAGGAAGTGCGGCTCAACCGCCGGCTCGCTCCATCGGTCTACCTCGACGTCCTGCCGCTACGCGCGGACGCGAACGGCGCACTGGGCTTGTGGCCCGAGGGGGAGGTGGTCGACTGGCTGGTCGTGATGCACCGGCTGCCGGCCGGCCGCATGCTGGACCGCCTGCTCGCCACCGGCGCGGCGCAGGCCGGGGACATGCGGCGCCTGGCGGCGCTGCTGTCCGGGTTCTACGCGAACCTGCCGCCGGTGCTGCACGATCCCGAGGTCTATTGCGAACGGCTGGCGCGCGAGATCGCCCATCACGAAGCGCGGCTGTGCGATCCGCAGCTGGCGTTCCCGTCGGGCGCCGTGCGGCCGGTCTGCGCCGATCTGCGGCTGTTCCTGCAGCACCGGCGGGACCGGCCGGCGGCGCGCGTGCGCGCCGGCCGCGTCGTCGAGGGCCACGGCGACCTGCGTCCGGAGCACGTCTGGCTGGGCGAGCCGCCGGCGATCATCGACTGCCTGGAATTCTCGACGGAGCTGCGCACCGTCGACAGCGCCGACGAACTCGCCTTCGTCGCCCTGGAGTGCGAACGCGCGGGAGCGGCCGACCTCGGGCACGTGCTGCTGCAGGAGTTCGCCGCGCTGAGCGGAGACGCCGTGCCACGGGAACTGACCGCGTTCTACCGGGGCCTGCGCGGCTGCGTGCGCGCCAGCATCGCGCTGTGGCACCTGAAGGAGCCGCGCTACCGTGGCTCGCCCGTGTGGCGCGAGCGGGCCGGCCAGTACCTGCAACTGGCCGCGTCGCACGCCCATGCCTGCGTTCAGCCCTCGAGCAGTTCCACCAGCGAATCGCCGCCATGAAGGCGGCGGATCGCCTCGGCGAAGAGCCGGGTGGCCGGCAGCAACGCCAGCTTCCCGGCGGCCGGCGCGGCACCGAGCCGGAACGGCGGCACGGTGTCGGTGACGGCCAGGCCGTCCAGCGCGTCGCCGCCCAGCACCTGCGGCGCCTGGCCCACGAACAGGCCGTGCGACGCGGCTGCATACACGGCGGTCGCCCCGAGTTCGCGGCAGGCCCTGGCCGTGCGCGCGATCGTGGTGCCGCTGCCGATCAGGTCGTCGATGATGATGGCGCAGCGGCCCGCCACCGGCCCGACCATCATGTCGCCGCTCACGACGTCCTCGCTGCGGTGCTTCTCGGCGAAGGCGGCGGCCACCGGCCGTCCCAGGGCGCGCTCCAGTCGCTCCCGGAACCGCTCGGCGCGCTTGATGCCGCCCGCGTCCGGCGACACCACCACCACCGGCCGCTCGCCGACCAGGGGCGCGAAGTGCGCGACGAACAGGCCGTTGGCCTGCAGGTGATCGGTGCGGCAGCGGAAGGCGTTCTGGAACGCCGCCAGATTGTGGACGTCCAGCGTGACCACGCGGTCGACGCCGACGGCCTCGAACATCGCGGCGACATAGCGCGTGCTGACCGGATCGCGCGGCTTGGACTTCTGGTCCTTGCGCGCGTAGGCGAGGTACGGGACCATCGCCGTCACCGAGGCCGCGCCGGCGTCCCTGAGCGCGCCGATGAACAGCAGCAGGCGCAGCAGCTTGTCGTTGACGCTCTGCTGGCCATCGGCGTACAGCGACTGGACCACGAAGGCGTCGCGGCCGCGCACGCTCACCAGCGGCCGGCTCTTGTGTTCGCCGTCCTCGAACTCGCGCTCCTCGTGCGGGCTCAGGGCCAGCTCCAGGTGGCGGGCGACGGCGGCGCCAAAATCACGTGAGGCATACAGCGCGAACAGCGCCAGGCGGGAGTGCTCCATGACGATCCTTTCCTCGGTCTCCCGGCGCGGGTCCGCCGCGCCATGAGCCGCTCGGCGGCTCCGGAGGCTCATGGCACCGCAGCCCGCAGGGCGGAGGTTACCCAATGAGCCACCACGACGTCTTCAACGGCGATGCCGACGGCATCTGCGCCCTGCACCAGCTGCGCCTGGCGGCGCCGCGCGACTCGCAGCTCGTCACCGGCACCAAGCGCGACATCGAACTGCTGGCCCGCGTCGCGGCGCAGCCGGGCGACAGTGTCACTGTGCTCGATGTTTCCCTGGACCGCAATCGCGCCGGCTTGCTGCGCCTCCTGGCACAGGGCGTGGCCGTCGAGTACTTCGACCACCACTTCGCCGGCGTGATTCCCCGGCACGCCGGCCTGACCGCGCACATCGACCCGGCACCCGGCGAGTGCACCAGCACCATCGTCGACCGTCATTTGCGGGGACGGCACCGCCTGTGGGCCATCGTCGCCGCCTTCGGCGACCACCTGGAGCCGGCCGCGGCCCGGTTGGCGCAGGAGGCCGGGCTCGCGCAGCGGCAGGCCGACCTGCTGCGAGAACTGGGACAGGCGATCAATTACAACGCCTACGGCGAAACCGAAGCCGACCTGCTGCTGCGGCCCGCCGACCTCTACCGTGCGCTGCAGCCCTTCGCCGATCCGTTCGATTTCGTCGCCGGGCACGACGCGCCGCGGCGGCTGGGGCAGGCGCGCCGGGACGACCTCGCGCTGGCGCATGGCACGCCGCCTGTCTGGCACGGTGACGCCGGTTCGGTCACCGTGCTGCCCGACGCCGCGTGGGCGCGGCGGGTGCAGGGCGAATTCGCCAACGAACTGGCGGCGCGGGCGCCCGAGCGCGCCCATGCGCTGCTGTGCCAGACCAAGGGGGGCTGGCGCGTCAGCGTGCGCGCGCCGCTGGCGCGGCCGCGCGGGGCCGACGAGCTGTGCCGGCGGTTCCCCGGTGGCGGCGGCCGCGCCGAGGCCGCGGGCGTCGACCTGCTGCCGCGCGAGGGCCTCGGGGAATTCATCGACGCGTTCGCGCGGGCTTTCCCGGCCGCACCCTGAAGCGCGCAGCCGCCGAGCAGCTCCAGGCGGTGCCGCCGGCCCATTGCGCCACGTCAACGCGGAGCCGGCGGCCTTGACCTAGGTTTGCCGGTGGACGAGGGCGCGGCCGCCGCGATGCGGCCGAACGCGGCGCGTCCTGGGAGGCTTGCAATGGCAGCGAAACAGCTCCTCTTCGGGCAGGATGCCCGCGACCGCATCCGCCATGGCATCGACGCGCTGGCCGACGCCGTGAAGGTGACGCTGGGGCCGCGCGGCCGCACTGTCGTGCTCGACCGCGAGTACGGGCCGCCGCAGATCGTCAACTCGGGCGTGGTGGTCGCCAGGGCGATCGAGCTGGAGGACCGCTTCGAGAACATGGGAGCGCAATTGCTGCGCGAAGTCGCCGCGCGCACCAGCGAGATGGCGGGCGACGGCACCACCACGGCCACGGTGCTGGCCCACGGCATGATCCGCGAAGGTCTGAAATACCTGGCGGCCGGCATGAACCCGATGGACGTCAAGCGCGGCATCGACGCGGCCGTCGAGGCCGTCGTCGGCGAGCTCAGGCAATTGGCGCAGCCGTGCGGGACCTCGCAGGCGATCGCCCATGTGGCGGCGATCTCGGCCAACAACGACCGCTCGATCGGTGACCTGGTGGCGCGCGCCATGGACAAGGTCGGGCGCGACGGCGCGGTTTCCATCGAGGACGGCTCCGGCATGGCCAGCGAGCTCGACGTCGTCGAAGGCATGCAGTTCGATCGCGGCTATCTCTCGGCCTATTTCATCAACAATGCCGAGCGCCAGTCGACGGTGCTCGAGGACGTCGGCATCGTCCTGTACGACCAGAAGCTGAGCGGGCTGCAGGAACTGGTGCCGCTGCTGGAGGCGGCCGCCAAGGCCGGCCGGCCGCTGCTGGTCATTGCCGAGGAGGTCGAGGCCGATGCGCTCGCCACGCTGGTGGTCAACACCATCCGCGGCGTGCTCAGGACCTGCGCCGTCCGGGCGCCCGGCTTCGGCGACCGGCGCAAGGCCATGCTGCAGGACATGGCCATCCTCACCGGCGGCCAGGTGATCGCCGCGGAAACCGGCCTGGCGCTGGAGAAGGCGCGGCTGGAGCACCTCGGGCGGGCGCGCCGCATCGAGGTGGACAAGGACCGCACCACCATCATCGGCGGCGCGGGCGATCCGCAGCGCATCAGGGAGCGCATCGCCGCCCTCAAGCGCGAACGCGAAGAGCTCACCAGCGAGTACGACCGCAAGCAGCTCGACGAGCGCATGGCCAAGCTGGCCGGCGGCGTCGCCGTGATCAAGGTCGGGGCCGCCACCGAAACGGAACTGAAGGAGCGCAAGCTGCGCGTCGAGGACGCCCTGCATGCAACCCGGGCCGCCGTCGAGGAAGGCGTCGTGCCCGGCGGCGGCGTCGCCCTGCTGCGCGCGCGGCGCGTGCTGCGCGAGCTGAGACTGCCGTCACTGGACCAGGACTCCGGCGTACGCATCGTGGCGCGCGCGCTCGAGGAGCCGCTGCGCCGGATCGTCGCGAACGCGGGCGAGGAGTCCTCCATCGTGCTGGCGCGCGTCGACGGGTCGGACCAGCGCAGCTTCGGCTACAACGCCGCCAGCGGCGAGTACGGCGACATGCTCGAGATGGGCGTGATCGACCCGGCCAAGGTGACGCGGCTGGCGCTGCAGAACGCGGGCTCGATCGCGAGCCTGGTCCTGACCGTGGACTGCCTGATCGCCAATGCGCCCAAGCCGGCCGCGCCCGCGGCCGGCGCCGGCGAGGCCGGGCCGCCCGGGATGTATTGACCGGACGACGAAGCCGCCACGGTCCGTGCGGCGTGGAAACGTCCCGCAGTGCAACCGGCCCGGCGCGCCCTGCCCTCCACGCCGCATGAACCTGCAAGCAAGGAGTTTGGGACATGAGTACGGATCCGCGCCTCGCCGTCGTCACGGGCGGCACCGGCGGGCTTGGCACCGCCATCTGCCGCCGCCTGGCCACGGACGGCCTGCGCGTCGTGGCGCTGCACACCCCGGGCAACACCCAGGTCGCGGCGTGGCAGGCCGGGCAGGCGGCGGCGGGCTGCCTGGTCGATGCCTTCCCCGCCGACGTCGCGAGCTTCGACAGCTGCGCCGGCGCCGTCGCCGCGATCCGCGAGCGCCATGGGCCGGTGTCGGTGCTGGTCAACAACGCCGGCATCACGCGCGACGCGAGCTTTCGCAAGATGACGGTGGACGACTGGAATGCGGTGCTGCGCACGAACCTCGATTCGATGTTCAACATGTCCAGGCAGGTGGTGGAGGACATGGTGGCGCTGGGCTGGGGCCGCATCGTCAACATCTCGTCGGTCAACGGCCAGCGCGGGGCCTTCGGGCAGGCCAATTACGCGGCCGCCAAGGCCGGCGTCGTCGGCTTCACCCGCACCCTGGCGCTGGAGCTCGCGCGCAGGAACGTCACCGTCAACACCGTCTCGCCCGGGTACCTGCGCACGAGGATGGTGGAGAAGGTCTCGCCGCAGGTGCTGCAGGACCACGTGCTGCCGGAGATCCCGCTCGGGCGGCTGGGCGAGCCCGACGAAGTGGCCCAGCTGGTGGCCTACCTGTGCTCCGACGCGGCCGCCTTCGTCACCGGTGCCAACCTCGCCATCAACGGCGGCCAGCACATGGCGTGAGCGCGGTCAGAGCGACTCGCAGCGCAGCGACTGTTCGTCGGGGCTGAGCGGCTCGGCCACCGCCTCCAGCCGCTCCAGCACCGCCACGCCGGCCTCGGACGCATCGCCGCGACGGGCCAGCAGGCGCTCGCGCAGCACGCCCGGCGGCGCCTGGCAATCGAGGATCGCGAACGGCACCCGCAGTTCCTCGGCCAGCGCCCGTGCCGCCGCGCGCTCGTCCCGGCGCAGGAAGGCGGCATCGAGGATCACCGGCCAGCCGGCCGCCAGCAGGGCGCGGGCCCGCGCTTCCAGCTGCGCGTACGTGCGCCGGGTGGCGTCGGCGGTGTACAAATGGAGGCCGTGCGCCCGCGAGTCTTCGAGCATCGCCAGGCCCGCGAGGCGCTTGCGTTCGACGTCCGAGCGGATGCGGATCGCGCCGGTGCGTTCCAGCAGCCGCTGCGACTGGAAGGTCTTGCCCGAGCCGGGCAGGCCGTGGGTGATGGTGAGGGCCGGCGCCGGCGGCCTGGTCCAGGAGAGCGCGGCGTCCACGTAGCGGCGAGCGGCATCCGCGCGATCCGGTCCGCGCAGCTGCTCCACCTGGGCCCGCACCAGGGCGCGGTACACGGCGGCGAAGCGCAGCGCCTCCACCCCCTGGTGGTCGCCGGTGCGGGCGAGCCAGCCATCGAGCAGCCGGAAGGCGAAGTCGCGCCGCCCGCGCGCGGCGAGGTCCATGACGGCGAACGCGAGGTCGTCGATGACGTCGATCCAGCGCAGCGCCGGGTCGAACTCGATGCCGTCGAAGGCGGCGACTTTGCCGTCCAGGCTCACGACGTTGTCCAGATGCAGGTCGCCGTGGCCTTCGCGCACGCGGCCCGCCCGGAGACGCTCGCGCCAGAGCGCGTCCAGCGTGTCCGCCTGGGCGCCGAGCCAGGGACGCAGCCGCCCCAGTTCGGCCGCCGTCGCGACGGCGCCCGTGCCTTCGAGCGCCGCGAACGCCACCCGGCGCCGACCTTCGGGGCTGCCATGGCCGCTGTCCGGCGTGGCCGGGGGCGCCTGTTCATGAAAGTCGCCGAGCAGCGCCGCGAGCGCGTCGACTTGCGCTGGCCCCAGCGTCCCGGCGGCGAGCTGTTCCGAGAACAAGGCGCCGACGGCGAAGCGGCGCATGCGCACCGCGTATTCGATGGCCTCGCCCGCGCCGTCGATGCGAGGCGCCAGCGCGGTGCCGGTGATGCGGCTCACGCCAAGGTACAGCGACGGAGCGAGCCGCTGGTTCAGCCGCACTTCCTCCGCGCAGCAGTGCCGCCGCGCGGCCAGGCTGCCGTAGTCGACGAACGGCAGCCGCACCGGCTTCTTGATCTTCCAGGCCTCGTCGCCGGCCAACAGGACCCAGGAAATGTGGGTCTCGATCACCTGCGCGGCGAGGCTGGCCGCGAGCGCCGCGACCAGCGATGCGCCTGGATGGGAAGCGGATGGCGTCATGCGCCAAGCGTAGTCCAGGGCAGGACCCGCGCCAACCACGACCGCGTTCAGTGCAGGTCGGGTGGACGGCGGCAGCTGCGCCAGCCGGCGGCGGGGCGGCGGCCGCGCGTGGCGGCCAGCAGGCTGCGCGACCGCTGCCAGCGCTGATGACAGGTGACGCCGGCGCGTGGGCGCAGCCGCAGGCCGGGGCGCAGCGGCAGCATGTTCAGCCCCGGCGCCTGCTGACGTGCACGGCCGGTGCCGCCAGCGTGCGGCCCACCAGCGCGCGGGCAAACAGGTAATCGTTGCGGGCGCGTTCGCTCAAGGTGTCGAGGTCCACCCGGCCCCGGTCGTCGCAGGGAAAGGCGTAGCCGCCGCCTTGCCCCGCAAGGGGCTCGAAGGTCAGTTCGTAGCCGTGGCGCATGGCATCGTCGCTCATGTCTGGTCCCCCGTACCGCTGTTGGCCTCATCTTGGACGCTGCGGCCGCGCGAGCCTTGCGTTTTCTCAACGCAGGCTCATCCACCCCGACAACAATGCAGGTATCCCGCCCGATGGCCGGGGGCGGGGTCGCAATGGCCGGCCGGGAAGGAAGCTCCTCATGTACCAACGTATCCTCGTTCCGCTGGACGGCAGCCCGACCTCCGAGCGCGGCCTGCGCGAGGCGATCAGGCTGGCCAGCGGCCAGCAGGCCACGCTGTTCTTCCTGCACGTCGTCGACGATTTCCGGATGCTGGTCGAGATGACCTCCGTGCGCAGCTACGACGAGATGCTCAAGGGACTGCGCCACTACGGCCTCGAGATCCTGGCCAAGGCGCGGCATGCCGCCGAAGAGGCGGGCGTGCATCGCGAGTCGCTGCTGCGCGAGGTGACCAACGAACGGGTCGCGCAGGTCATCGTCGACCAGGCGAAGCAGCACAACTGCGACCTGATCGTGATGGGCACGCACGGGCGCCGCGGCTTCAACCGCATCGCGATGGGCAGCGAAGCCGAACAGGTCGCCCGCACCAGCGCCGTGCCGGTGCTGCTGGTGCGCCAGGAGGAGTGACGCCGGTCAGGGCCGGCGCGGCTTCACCCGCCGGCCGTCGGCGACGGCTGCGGGCGGGTAGACGATGACGGCCTGGCCGGCCTGCAAGCCGGAGCGCACCCAGGCCTGGCTGCCGTTGCGCCCCCCCACGTCGACCCGGCGCAGGCGCGCCCGGCGGCCGTCGACGGTGTAGACGGCAAACCCCTCGCCGTCGGGGAACAGGGCGCCGACGGGCACCGTCAGCGCCTCGTCCTCGCTGTGCGTGATCACGCGCACGACCACCCGGAAGCCGTCGCCCATCGCCTGCCAGTCGGCCGGCGGGGCCGTCACGTCGATCAGCGTGTTGACCCGTTGTTCCTCGATGCCCAGCGCCGAGACCTTGGTGAATGCGGCGGGCTCGGTGCGACGCACGACGCCTTCCACCGGCGGGCCGCCCCAGCGCTCGATGACCGCCCGGCGGCCGGGCTGGGCCTGCACCGCGTCGGTGGTGAGCAGCTCGCTCACGACCTCCATCCGCTGCGGATCGCCGACGTCGAGCAGGGCGGCGCCGGCCGGCAGCGTCGCCTCGCTCGGCTGGGTCACCCGCAGCACGACCCCGGCCACCGGGCTGCGCACGGAGAGGGCGCCGCGGGTGGTCAGCGTGGTGGCCGCCGGCTGCAACGCGGCGGCCGCCTGGGCGCGCTCCTGCACCGCGACTTCCTGCCCGGCCTGCGCGCTCTCCAGTTCGCGCCGTGCGCCGGCAAGCGCCAGCCGCACCGAATCGAGCCTGGATGCCGACAGGAAACCGTCGGCGGCCAGCCGCTCGGTGCGCTCCTGCTCCAGCCGCGCCTCCTGCAGCGCGATGCGCGCGCGCCCGACGCGCGCCGCCGCGCCCTGGACCCCCGCGGCGGCGGCCTGCAGCCGCGCCTGGGCCTCGCGCCGGCTGCGTTCGTCGACCATCGGCGACATCACCGGGCGCAGCACGGCGACGACGTCGCCCGCCTTGACGCGGTCGCCCTCGCGCAGCGCGATCCGCTCCACCCGCGCCGCCACCGGCGCGGACACCGTATAGCGGTCCTTCACGCGCGTGCGTCCGTCCTCCTCGATCGCCTGCTCGAACCGGCCCTGCCGGGCGGCGGCGGTTTCCACCTCGACGGCGCGCGGCCAGAACGCCCAGGCGAGCGCCGCCAGCGCCGCCGCGGCGATCGCCACCCAGGCCCATGTGGTGCGGTTCAGTGTCATCGGGCTACTCCCTGGTCTTGAGCGCGGCCACCATGTCGAGGCGGTCGATCCGCCGCCGCACCACCATGGCGCTGGCGGCGCCGGCTGCCACGACGCACAGGGCCGCGAGCGCGTAGGTGCGCGGGCGGATGACGACCGGGAAGAAGAACTGGTCGGAGCGCATCAGCTCCACCAGGCCGTGCGTCAGCGCCCAGCCGAGGACCATGCCGAGCGGGATCGCCACCGCGATGCCCAGCGCCAGCTCGCCCAGCAGCAGCACCGACACTTCGGCGCGGGTGAAGCCGAGCACGCGCAAGCTCGCCAGCTCCCAGGCGCGCTCTGCCAGCGCGATGCGCGCGTTGTTGTAGACCACGCCGACGGCAATCACCGCCGCGAACGCCGTGAGGATGCTGCTGATGATCAGGATGTTGCGCGCGGTGACTTCCTCCATGTTGCGCAGCATGGTGGCCTTGCTGAAGGCGCCCGCCACGCGCGGCATCGCCTGGGTCGCCTGCAGCACCGTGTGGGCTGCCGCGCCAGGCGCGCGCAAGGTGAACTCGGTCGCCACGTCGCCTTCGCGCAGGAGCCGGTTCAGCGAACGGCGGTCCATGTACGCGTTCAGTCCCATCATGTCGCGCACCGTGCGCTCCACCACCACCTCGCGCACCAGCCGCCGGCCCTCGCGCACTTCCACGGTGACGAGGTCGCCGACCCGCAGGCGCAACTTGTCGGCCAGCCGATCGCTCATGAGGAGTCCGTCGCGCGGAATCGGCACGGGACGCCGGTCGACGTCGACCACGCGCTGCAGCTCGGGCGGCGCGGCATGGCCCAGGATGAAGCCGGATTCGCTGTACTGCCCGTGCACGAAGCGGACCGAGACCCGGCGCCCGGCCTCCACCTGCAGCACCCCGGGCAGCCGCGCGAGCAGCCGCGCCGCGCCGGCGTCCACCGGCTCGACGGCCCACAGCGCAATGTCGCTGCGCATGCCGACGTTGAAGTTCGCGTCGACGATCACCTCGATGGCGTCGCGGAAGAACGTGCCGATGATGACGATCGCCACCGAAGCCGCGATCCCGCCGACGGTGACCGCCGCGCGCAGGGGACGCCGCTCGACGTTGCGCAGGATCATGCGCACGGCCGGGCCGGTGCGCAGGCGCGGCAGCCGCTCCAGCAGCGAGCGGCGGTAGTGCCCCGGCGCCGGCGGACGCATCGCCTCGGCCGGCTGCAGGCGCACGGTGGCGGCGATGGCAGTCAACGTGCCCAGCACGCCGGTGACGGCAACCACGCCCAGTGCCATGGCGACCAGCGACGGCGCGAGCCGGTGCTCGAACACCGGGAAGCGGAACACGTCGTCGTACAGGCCCATCAGCCCGTGCGCCATCCAGTCGCCCAGCGCCAGCCCCAGCAGGTAGCCGCCGCCGACCATGGGCGCCATCAGCTTCAGGTAGTGCCACGCAATGGTGCGGTTCGGGTAGCCCAGCGCCTTCAGGGCGGCCACCTGCTCGCGCTGCGTCGCGACCAGCCGCGCCGCCACGACGTGCAGCAGGAAGGCCGCCACCGCGAGGAAGATCGCCGGCAGCACGGTGCCGATCACCTGCTGCTCGCGGATCTCGTTGTCCAGCATCGCGTGCGAGACCTGCTCGGCGCGGCCGTGCGCCGGCAGCCCGCCGAAGGCGGCCAGCAGCCGCGTGGCTTCCTCGCTCGTCGCCTGCACCGAGGCGCGCGGCGCCAGCTTCAGCGCGACCCGGTTCCATGCGCCGCGCATGTCCATGGCGGCCGCCAGTTCCTCCTGATCGACCCAGAACACGCCGAACGCGCGCAGGTCCGGCATGCCCCACAGCCCGGCGAAGATGTATTCCGGCGACAGGGCGCGACCGGTGATGCGCAATTGACGCTGCTTGCCGTTGACCAGCGCCGTGACGGCGGCGTCGTTGGCGAGGCCGTGCGCCTGCGCGAAGCCCTCGGACACCACCGCTTCGAGCTCGCCGCCGGGACGGCTGCCCGCCGCCGGAAGGCGCCCGGAGCGCAGGGCGACCCGGTTCAGGCTGCGGCCATGGCGCAGGTCCATGCCGATCAGCTGGCCGATCACCGGGTCGGGGCTGCGTGGCATGGTGATGCGCGCACCGGCCTCCACCGTCGTCTGCACCACCAGGACGCCGTCGATCTCCGCCAGGCGCCGCGCCAGCGCGTCCGGCGCGCGCTTGACGACGGCGAAGACGTCGGCGAACTGGCCGCGCTCGTAGAAGCCGTCGCGGGCCAGCGCGAGCGAGTCCACGGCCGACAGGCAGCCGACGAAGCCGCCGATGCCGCTGGCGACCACGAGGGCGATCGTGATGGCCTGGCTCCACAGCAGCCGCAGGTCGCGCCACACTTTGCGATCGAGCGCTTTCATGGCGTCACCAGGAGAGTTCGGCCGGCGTGAGGCGCCGTGGCGGCACCTCGATGCTGGCGATGGCGCCGTCGGCGAGGCGCACCACGCGATCGGCCATGCCGGCGATCGCAGCGTTGTGGGTGATGACGATCGCCGTGGTGCCCAGTTCGCTGTTGATCCTCGCGATCACCTCCAGCACCAGCTTGCCGGTGACATAGTCCAGTGCGCCGGTCGGCTCGTCGCACAGCAGCAGCTGCGGCCGCTTGACGATGGCGCGCGCGATGGCGACCCGCTGCTGCTCGCCGCCGGAGAGCTGCGCCGGGAAATGGTCGCGGCGCGGCGCCAGCGCCACCAGCGCCAGGGCCTGGTCGACCGGCATCGGGTCGCTCGCGATGTCGGTCACCAGGGCCACGTTCTCGCGCACCGTCAGGCTCGGGATGAGGTTGTAGAACTGGAACACGAAGCCGACGTGCTCGCGCCGGTAGCGGGTGAGGTCGTCGTCGGAGGCGTCGGTGAGGCGATGGTCGAGAAAGCGTACCTCGCCGCTGGTCGGACGATCGAGCCCGCCCAGGATGTTGAGCAGCGTGGACTTGCCGCTGCCCGAGGCGCCCAGCAGCACGATGAACTCGCCGCTGGCCACGTCCAGGTCGACGTGACGCAGCGCTCGTACGGCAGTGTCGCCAGCGCCGTACGTCTTGCACAGGTCGCGCATGCCCAGCACCGGGACGGTGGCTTGCTGTCCCGGCGCCGGCACGCCCGCCCCCTATTGCACCGTGACCTTGCGCGCGGCGGCGGTGGCCTTCTTGGGCAGTTGCAGCGTCAGCACGCCGTCGGCGTACTTCGCTTCGGCCTTGCCTTCGTCCACGTCGTCGGCCAGGCTGAAGGTGCGCGACACCGTGCCGGCATAGCGCTCGCTGCGCAGCACCTTGCCGGCCTTGTCCTTGCTTTCGCTCTCGCGCTTGACCTCGGCATCGATCTGCACGACGTTGCCGTCGATGCGCACGTTGATGTCTTCCTTCTTCACGCCGGGAATGTCGGCCTTGACTTCATAGGCGTTGTCGCGCTCGGTGACGTCGACACGCATCTTGAGCGCCGGCAGCTCCTGCTCCCAGGCGGTGGGCGAGAAGAAGCGGCGCATGGTGGATTCGAGGTTGTCGCCGAAGGCGGGGTCGAACAGGCGGAGATTCGTCATGATTGGCTCCTGGTGCGGATGAATGAACCGGCCGCCCGTCGGCAGGGCGGCCGCCGTCGCCGGCTTCAGCCGGCTACCTGGAGGTGGTCGACGACGTGGGACACCCCCTTGGTCGAGAAGGCGACGCCGACAGCGGCATCGTGTTCCGCCATCGAATGCACCTTCCCGCTCAGGGTGACCACACCGCCTTCCACCTTGATGTCGATGTGCCGTGCTTCGCGCACCGCCTGCCGCGTCAGCGCCGCCGTGATCTGGGCCCCGATGTCCTTGCCGTCGACGCGCGGCTTGATGGTGATGCGGTTGAACAGCCCGCGCACGCCCGGCAGCGGCCGGATCGACTGCTCGGCGCTGGCGAACTGGTAACCCCAGTCGACCTCGCCGGTCAGCGTCACCCAGCCGTTCTCGACCTGGACCTGCACCTTGCCGGCGGGCACCAGCGAGTTCAGGCCCAGCGCGGCGGTGGCGGCCAGCGCGATTTCGGAGTCGCTGCGCTGCGCGCTGCTGGGCAGCTTCACCTCGAGATCGAGCGCGATGCCGCGCACGCCGGAGACGCGGCGCACGGCCCGCTCCACCGCGTGCTTTTCCGCGAAGCTGTCGAGGTGGCCGGTGAGGGTCACCACGCCCTCCCTGACGATGACGCCGACGTTGGCGGCGTTGACGGCCGGATCCCACGCGAGTTCGTCGGTGACATCCGTCCTCAGTTGTGCGTCTGTTTTCACGTGGATCTCCCTCGCGGCGAGTGCCCGAGGGCCGCGCCGCGATTCAAATCTAGGTCGCGGGGCAACAACATCTTTGACGTGGCGCAAGCGCAGGCGGGCGGGCCCACCGTGCGGTGCCGCCGCCTGGCAGGCGCGGATCCGCGCCGCGCGGGCGCGGGGTCACGCGCTCAGGGAACCAGCACGGCCGCGCCGTTGACCTGGCCGCCGCGCACCGCGGCCAGCGCCGCGTTGGCGTCGTCCAGCGCGAAGACCTGCACGTGGGTGCGCAGGTCCAGCTCGGCGACCAGCCGGAAGAACGCGTCGCCGTCCGCGCGGGTGAGGTTGGCCACCGACTTCAGCACGCGCTCGCCCCACAGCAGTCGGTAGTCGAAGGCCGGGATCGCGCTCATGTGGATGCCGGCGCAGACCACGGTGCCGCCCTTGCGCGTGGCCGCCAGCGCCGCCGGCACCAGCGCGCCCACCGGGGCGAAGATCAGCGCCGCGTCGAGCGGCCGCGGCGGCAACTCGCCCGAGCTGCCGGCCCACGCGGCGCCCAGCGAGCGGGCGAATGCCTGGCCCGCACCGTCGCCCTCGCGGGTGAAGGCATGCACCTCCTGGCCGCGCGCGACCGCCACCTGGCAGATGACGTGGGCTGCGGCGCCGAATCCATACAGGCCCAGGCGGTGCGGCGTGGCGCCGCCGGCCAGCCGCCAGGCGCGAAAGCCGATCAGTCCGGCGCACAGCAATGGCGCCACGTGCGCGTCGTCGTAGCGGTCGGGCAGGGCGAAACAGAAGCGTTCGTCGGCCTGGGTGTACTCGGCAAACCCGCCGTCGCGGTCGTAGCCGGTGAAGACCGGCTCGTCGCACAGGTTCTCGCGGTCCATGACGCAGAAGGCGCAGTGGCCGCAGGTCTGCGCCAGCCATGGAATGCCGATGCGCTGGCCGATGGCGAACTGCTTGGCCTGCGGCCCGCGCGCGACGACGCGGCCCACCACCTCGTGGCCGGGAATGACGCCGGCGCGGTGCGGCGGCAGCTCGCCGTCGACGATGTGCAGGTCGGTGCGGCACACGCCGCAGGCGAGCACGCGCACCAGGACCTCGTGGCCGTGCGGCTGCGGCAAGGGGCGGCGGGTGGCGAGCAACGTCGGGCTGTCGGGCGCGACCGCCATCGCGCGCATGAAGGCCGGGAGCATGGGGCGATGGTACGGCGCCGGGGCGCGCGACGAGCCGCATTCTTGCGGGGATTGACGTCGCGCAAACATGAGTCGGGCGCGGCGTCCACTATCACCGTGGAGGCCTTTTCGCGGCCGCACCACCATGAGCGACGCACGCTCTCCCGCCAACCACGGCCCCGAACCGCTGGACCAGCCGCTCAAGCATGGGCTGGCCCGGCTGGCGAACGGCATCTCGCCGGCCTCGGTGGCGATGGCCTATGCCGACTGGCTGGCGCACCTGGCGGTGTCGCCGGCCAGGCACGCGGAGCTGGCCGGCAGCGCCTGGCGCAAGGCGCTGACCTGGAGCCATTACGCGACGCACAACTGGCGCGGCGAGTGCGCGCGCTGCATCGAGCCATTGCCGCAGGACAAGCGTTTCACGCCGCATGAGTGGCAGGAGTTGCCGTTCGCCGCCGCGCTGTCGCAGGCCTTCCTGCTGCACGATCGCTGGTGGAACGAAGCGGCCACCGGCGTGCGCGGCGTGTCGCGGCATCACGAGGAGCTGGTCGCGTTCACGCTGCGGCAGTTCGTCGACATGTGGTCGCCGTCGAACTTCGTCGCCACCAACCCGCAGGTGCTCAAGGAAACGGTGGCCACGGGCGGAGCCAACCTGGCCAACGGCTGGCGCAACTGGTCGCGCGATGCGCTGGCGGTGCTGGCCGGCGGGCCGCCGCGCGGCGTCGAGGTGTTCCGGCCGGGCGCAGCCGTGGCGGTGACGCCGGGCAAGGTGGTGTTCCGCAACCACCTGATCGAGCTGCTGCAGTACGAACCGGCCACCGGCGAGGTGCAGGCCGAGCCGGTGCTGATCGTGCCGTCGTGGATCATGAAGTACTACATCCTCGACCTCACGCCTGCCGATTCGCTGGTGCGCTACCTGGTGGCGCGGGGCCACACCGTGTTCATGGTGTCGTGGCGCAACCCCGGCAGCGAGGACCGCGGCCTCGGCATGGAGGACTACCTGCAGCTCGGTCCGCTGGCCGCGTTGCAGGCGGTGCGCGAACTGTGCCCCGGCGCGCGCATCCATGCCGCCGGCTACTGCCTCGGCGGCACGCTGCTCGCGATCGCGGCCGCCGTGCTCGGCCGCCGCGAGGACGCTGCGTTGCAGACCGTCACCCTGCTCGCCGCGCAGGTCGACTTCCACGAGCCGGGTGAACTGGGCCTGTTCATCGACGAGAGCCAGGTGGCGTTCCTCGAGGACCTGATGGCCGAGCGCGGCTATCTCGACGGCCGCCAGATGGCCGGCGCCTTCCAGCTGATCAACTCGAAGGACCTGGTGTGGTCCAAGCTGGTGCACGAGTACCTGATGGGTGCGCAGACGCCGGTCACGGCCCTGGGTGCCTGGAACGCCGATGCCACCCGGCTGCCCGCGCGCATGCACAGCGAGTACCTGCGCCGGCTGTACCTGCGCAACGAGCTGGCCGAGGACCGCTATCCGGCGGCCGGACACTGGGTGCAGCTGAGCGACATGGCCGCACCGCTGTTCGTGGTCGGCACCGAGCGTGACCACGTGTCGCCGTGGCGGTCCGTCTACAAGATCCATGGCCTCGCGCACGTGCCGGTGAGCTTCCTGCTGACCTCCGGCGGCCACAACGTCGGCATCGTCAACGCTCCGTCGGGGCCGCGGGCCCATCCCCAGGCAAGCTACCGGTTCGAAACGCACGAGCGCGGACAGGCCCCGGCCGACCCGGACGCGTGGCTCGCAAGGGCGCCGTCGTTTGCCGGTTCCTGGTGGCCGTGCTGGCACGAATGGCTGGTGCGGCATTCGACCGGCAAGGTCGCCGCACGCACGGTGACGGGGATCGTGGAGAACGGACACCCGACTCCGGCGCCGGGCACGTACGTCTACCAGGACTGAGTCAGTGGGGCAGGGCGTGCTGCGCGATGGCGGCGCGGGTGTCGTCGAGCTGCCTGACGGCGGGCACCACTTCGATCGCCGCGACCGCCGGCACGCGGCGGCGCGGTGACCTGGGCCTCACGGCCTGCTCTTGCCGGCGTGGTTGGCGAAGCGTCGGGCCTCGATCGCGCGGCCGTGCTCGTGGACGTCCTGGCAGGCCGTGCAGAAGCGCGTCGCCGGCATCGCCACCAGGCGCCGCAGGTCGATCGGCTCGCCGCAGTCCAGGCACTCGCCATAGCTCTGGTCGGCCAGCCGGCGGCGCGCCGCCAGCACCAGTTCCAGCTCCTCGAGCGCGTGGTCGGCCTTGGCCTCGTCCACCACCGACTGCGTTTCCTCGACGGCCATGTCCTTGAAGTCGAGCACTTCGCGCTCCTGCGCGCCTGGGCCTTGCACCGCGACCTCGCCGATGGGCCGCAGGATGGCGCGCAACTCCGACTCGCGCTGGGCCAGCAGCTGCGCGAAGCGCGGGGCCAGGGTGCGGCTGTAGGTGTCCATCGGAGCCTCGGGGTCCTCGGATTGTGTCGGCGAGGCCCTCGGTTGTCCTTGATCTGGAACAATGGCCACCCCGCGGCGCAGCACTAACCTGAACTGCGCCCGGCGCGGGCTACGCCCTCGGGCCGGCGCGTCGAAAGGGAGTGTCATGAGCGTCCGCAACCTCGAGGCGCTGTTCGCGCCCGCGTCCGTGGCGGTGGTCGGGGTGCCGGAACGACCCGGCCAGGTCGGCAACGTCGTGTTGCGCAACCTGCAGCAGGCCGGCTTCCAGGGACCGCTGTGGATCGTGGACCGGCACGCGAGCGTGGTCGGCGGCCTGCAGGCGTTCCCCGACGTCGATTCGCTGCCGCAGGCGCCCGACCTCGCCGTCGTCTGCACGCCGGCGGCGGCCGTCCCGTCGATCATCGAAGCGCTCGCGCGCAAGGGCACGCGAGCGGCAGCCGTCATCACGGCGGGCCTGCGGCACACGCCGGCCGAACAGGCGATGCTGGCCGCGGCCAGGCCCGCGCTGCTGCGCATCCTCGGTCCCAACTGCCTGGGCGTGCTGGTGCCCGGCGCCGGCCTGAATGCCAGTTTCGCGCCGGGCAATGCGCAGCCCGGCAGCCTCGCCTTCGTCACGCAGTCGGGGGCGCTCGCCACCGCGATGCTGGACTGGGCCAACGGCCACGGCATCGGGTTCTCGCATTTCGTCTCGCTCGGCGACTGCGCCGACGTCGATTTCGGCGACGTCCTCGACTACCTCGCCAGCGACCCCGGCACTCGCGCCATCCTGATGTACATGGAGGCCGTGACGCAGGCGCGCAAGTTCATGTCCGCCGCGCGGGCGGCGGCTCGCAACAAGCCGGTGATCGTCGTCAAGGCCGGCCGCGCGCCCGAGGGCGCCAGGGCCGCGGCCTCGCACACCGGCGCGCTCGCCGGCTCGGACGCGGTGTTCGACGCGGCGGTGCGCCGTGCCGGCATGCTGCGGGTGGACACGCTGGAAGACCTTTTCGACGCCGCCCAGACGCTGGCCCACGTGAAGGCGTGGCGCGGCGAGCGGTTGGCAATCCTCACCAACGGCGGCGGCGCCGGCGTGCTGGCCGTGGACGCGCTGATGGCCGGGCGCGGCCGCCTGGCCGAACTCGGGCCCGCGACGCTGCGTGCGCTCGACGAGTGCCTGCCGGACAGCTGGCCGCGTGCCAATCCGGTGGACATCATCGGCGACGCGCCGGTGGCGCGTTACGCCGACGCCTTGCGGGTGTTGCTGGCGGCGCCGGAGGTCGACGGCGTGCTGTTCATGCATGCGCCGACGGCCATCGTGCCGGCCGCCGAGATCGCGGCCGCCTGCCTGCCGCTGGTGCGCGCGGCGGCCAAGCCGGTGCTCGCGTGCTGGCTCGGCGGCCAGGTGGTCGCCGGCGCGCGCCAGGCGTTCAGCGGGGCGGGCATCGCCACCTACGGCACGCCCGAGCGCGCGGTGGCCGCCTGGCTGCAGCGCGCGAGCTATGCGCGCAACCAGGAGGCGCTGCTGCAGTTGCCGGCGGCGATGCTGGGCGAGTTCCGGCCCGACGCAGCGGCCGCCGATGCCGTGCTGCAGGAGGCGCTGCGCGAGGGCCGCGAGTGGCTGGACAGCGCCCAGACGGCCCGGCTGCTGCAGGCGTACGGAATCCCCGCGGTGGCGAGCGTCAAGGTGCGCGACGCCGAGGAGGCCGTGCTGGCCGCGGCCAGCATCGGCTTTCCGGTGGCGCTCAAGGTGGTCTCGCCGGAGATCGTTCACAAGTCCGACGTCGGTGGCGTCGCGCTGGGGCTGGCGAGCGCGGACGAAGTGCGGGCCGCCGCCGTGAAGATGCGCCAGCGCATCGCCCATGCCCAGCCGCAGGCCCACGTGCTGGGCTTCACCGTGCAGGCGATGGCGCAGCGCCGGCGGGCGCAGGAACTGATCGTCGGTATCGCCAGCGATGCCGTGTTCGGCCCGGTGGTGCTGTTCGGCGAAGGCGGCACGGCCGTCGAGCTGCGCAAGGACCGCGCCGTGGGCCTGCCGCCCCTGAACGAGCGCCTGGCCCGTGACCTGGTGGACCAGACCCATGTCGGCGCGCTGCTGGCGGGCTGGCGCGGCCAGCCGCCGGTGGACCAGCGGGCGCTGCTCGGCACGATCCTGAAGGTGTCGCAGATGGCGTGCGACCTGCCGGCGCTGCAGGAACTGGACATCAATCCACTGCTGGCCGATGCGCAAGGCGTGCTGGCGCTGGATGCGCGCGTGCGCGTGCGCCGCCCCGCCCCAGGCGAGCCGAGCCGGCTGGCCGTGCGGCCGTATCCGGGCCAACTGGAGGAGCGCGTGACCCTGGGCGACAGCGTGCTGCTGCTGCGCCCGATCCGGCCCGAGGACGGCGAGCGGCTCACGGCCTTCTATGCCGGCGCTTCCCCGGCCGACATGCGGCTGCGCTTCTTCCTGTCGCGGCGCGAGGTGCCGCACTCCGAGCTGGCGCGCTATTGCCAGATCGACTACGAGCGCGAGATGACCTTCGTCGCGATCGATCCGCAGGCGGCGGCCGGCGACGGCATGGCCGGCGAGGTGCGGGCCGTGTGCGACCCCGACAACCTGCAGGCGGAGTTCGCGATCCAGGTCGCCGGCCCGTGGCAGCGCCGCGGGCTGGGCCGCGCGCTCATGGACAAGCTGCTGCGCTACCTGCGCGAGCGCGGCACGGGGGAGGTGGTGGGGGAGTGCCTGGCCGAGAACGCCGGCATGGCGGCGCTGGCGCGCAAGCTGGGCTTCCGGGTGACGCTCCAGCCAGAAGGCGTGATGGCGATGCGGCTTACGCTGCCGGCTGCTGGTTGACGATGCGGCGCAGGGCGGCGGTGTCGAGGATGCGGACGTGACGCTGGCGCACCTCCACGATGTTGTCCTCGGCGAACTTCGAGAAGGTGCGGCTGACGGTCTCGAGCTTCAGCCCGAGGTAGCTGCCGATCTCCTCGCGCGTCATGCGCAGCACCAGTTCCGAGCGCGAGAAGCCGCGCGCGTGCAGCCGCTGCACCAGGTTCAGCAGGAAGGCGGCCAGCCGCTCCTCGGCCCGCATGCTCCCGAGCAGCAGCATGACGCCGTGCTCGCGCACGATCTCGCGGCTCATGATCCGGTGCACGTGGTGCTGCAGCGCGTTGACCTCGCGCGAGAGCTCGCCGATGCGATCGAACGGCATCACGCAGACCTCGGCGTCCTCCAGCGCGACCGCGTCGCAGGTGTGGTGGTCGTTGACGATGCCGTCCAGGCCGATGATCTCGCCGGCCATCTGGAAGCCAGTCACCTGGTCGCGGCCGTCTTCGGCCGTGACGCAGGTCTTGAAGAATCCCGTGCGGATCGCGAACAGCGACTGGAACACCTCGCCGTTGCGAAAGAGGGTGGTGCCGCGCTTGACCTTGCGCCGCACGGCCACCACCTCGTCGATGCGGGCCAGTTCGTGGGGGCTGAGGCCGACCGGCATGCACAGCTCGCGCAGGTTGCAGTTCGAACACGCCACCTTCATGCTGTGCCCGTCGAACAGCGGTGGTTCGCTCGACGGTATCAGGTTCGCCTCGTGGGCGTGCAGGGGGGTTTCGTTCATGGCCGGGTCAGTTCTGATCTAAGTCAAATTGTCCGGATGGGCATCCGGACCGGGTTGATTAATATCAATCATCCAGGGTGAACCCGCCCGCAAAGTATGAGCCATACTTCCATGTTCGCATCCACGATGACACCTCTCTCGCCCGAGCTGCTGCGGCGCTACGACGTTCCCGGCCCCCGTTACACCTCGTATCCGACAGCGGACCGCTTCGTGGAGGCGTTCACGGACACCGACTACGGCCAGGCGCTGGAGCAGCGCAAGGCCGGTCCGGCGGCGCTGGCGATGCCCTTGTCGCTGTACGTCCATATCCCCTTCTGCGAGTCGCTCTGCTATTACTGCGGCTGCAACAAGATCATCACCAAGCACCACGAGCGGGCGGCCGGCTACCTGAAGTACCTGGCCCGCGAGGTGGACCTGCACACCGAGCGCCTGGGAATCGGCCAGTCCGTCAGCCAGTTGCACCTGGGCGGCGGGACCCCCACTTTCCTGTCCGACGAGGAGCTCGGCGAACTGATGAGCATGCTGCGGCGCAATTTTACGTTCGCGCCGGGCGGGGAATATTCGATCGAGGTCGATCCGCGCACGATCGACGGCCAGCGGCTGCAGGCCCTGTGGGGCCTGGGCTTCAACCGCCTGTCCTTCGGGGTCCAGGATTTCGACGCCGACGTGCAGAAGGCGGTGCACCGCATCCAGCCGGCCGAGCAGGTGTTCAAGCTGGTCGAGCAGTCCCGCGCCATCGGCTTCGAGTCGATCAACGTCGACCTGATCTACGGCCTGCCGCGGCAGACGCCCGAGTCGTTCGCCCGCACGCTGGAACAGATCAAGGACCTGCGGCCCGACCGCATCGCCGTCTACGCCTATGCCCACCTGCCCGAGCGCTTCAAGCCGCAGCGCCGGATCCTGGGCTCCGAACTGCCGCCGGTGCCGGACAAGGTGACCATGCTGTCGCAGTCGCTCAACACGCTGCAGGAAGCCGGCTACGTCTACATCGGCATGGACCACTTCGCGCTGCCCGACGACTCGCTGGCCGTGGCCAAGCGCCAGGGCCGCCTGCACCGCAACTTCCAGGGCTACAGCACGTACTCGGATTGCGACCTGATCGGCCTGGGCGTGTCGTCCATCGGCAAGGTGGGCGCCACCTACAGCCAGAACGCCAAGACGATGGAGGAGTACTGCGACCTGATCGACCATGGCCGGCTGCCGATCGTGCGCGGCTTGGCGCTCAGCCGCGACGACCTGGTGCGCCGCGCCGTGATCATGGCCATCATGTGCCAGGGCCAGGTGACGTTCGAATCGATCGAACTGGCCTGGCTGCTGGACTTCCGCGAATATTTCGCGACGGAGCTCGAGACCCTCAAGGCGCAGCAGGAGCAGGGGCTGGTCGTCGTCGACGACACCGGCATCCAGGTGACGGCCATGGGCTGGTACTTCGTGCGCGCCGTCGCCATGGTGTTCGACAAGTACCTGCAGGCCGACCGCAACCGCGCCCGCTTCTCCCGCATCATCTGAGGACCCGCCGCCGGTCCCTGTCGCCATGTCGTTCGCGCTCGCCTTCTCGGCGCTCCTGATGGGGCTGGCCGGAGGACCGCACTGCATCGCCATGTGCGGCGCGGCCTGCGCCGGCCTGACCCGGGCCGGGCGCGGCACGCCCGCCCGTTCGATGTGGGCCTTCCATGCCGGCCGCCTGGCCGGCTATAGCGCCGCCGGCGCCGCCGCGGCGCTCACCGTGCAGAGCCTGGGCTGGCTCACCTCCAACATGGCGGCCCTGCGTCCGGTCTGGACGCTGTTCCACCTGGCCGTGCTGGCCTGGGGGCTGATGCTGGTCGCGCTGGCGCGCCAGCCGATGTGGGTCAGCAACGCCGGCCGCAGCGTGTGGACCCGGGTGCGCCCGATGGCCACCGCGCGCGGCGGCGTGTTCGCCACCGGCACGCTGTGGGCGCTGATGCCGTGCGGCCTGCTTTATTCCGCCCTGCTGGTCGCGTCGCTCAGCGGCGGGCCGCTGGAAGGTGCGGCCGCGATGGCGCTGTTTGCCCTGGGCAGCGGGCTGTCGCTCGCGCTCGCGCCGGCGTTGCTCGCCCGGCTGGCGCAGTGGGGCAACCGGTTCCGCCAGGACTGGGGTACCCGTGCGGCCGGCGCGCTGCTGGTCGCGGTGGCCGGCTGGGCGCTGTGGATGGACATGTCGCACCGCATCGCGATGTGGTGCGCGACCTGATTCAATCGAGCGTCACGCTCTCCAGGTAATACGGCAGGCGGCACTCCCAGCCCAGTTCGCGCTCGATGCGCTGGCGCAGCGCGTCGCCGGCCTGCGGTTCCCCGTGCGTGATGAAGGTCTGCCGCGGCGGCTTCGCGAACCCGCCCAGCCAGCCCAGGATCTCGTCGGCATCGGCATGCGCCGACAAGGTGTGGATCATGGCCACCTCGGCGCGCACCGGCACGTCCTCGCCGTGGATGCGCACGGTGGGCGCGCCGCTGGCCAGGGTGGCGCCGCGGGTGCCGCCGGCCTGGAAGCCGGTCAGCAGGATGGTGTTGCGGTGGTCCGGGGCGAACGCCTTGAGGTGATGTACCACCCGGCCGCCGGTTGCCATCCCGCTGGCGGCGATGATGATCATCGGCCCGTGCCTGGCGTTCAGCTGGCGCGACTCGTCGGGCGTGGTCACCACGTGGACGTGGCTGGCCATCGCGTCGCATTCCTCGACCGTCAGGCGCAATTCCTCCACGTGCCGGTGGTAGATCTCGGTGGCGCTGGCTGCCATCGGGCTGTTCAGGTACACCGGCAGCGGCGGGATCGCGCGGCGCTGGCGCAGCACGTGCAGCAGGTGCAGCAGGGCCTGCGTGCGCCCCACGGCGAAGGCCGGAATCAGCACCATCCCGCCGCGCGAGGCGGTGCGGTTGATGACCTCGGCGAGCTGTTCCAGCGGATCGCGGGCCTCGTGCCGGCGGTCGCCATAGGTCGATTCGATGACCAGGTAGTCGGCGCCGGGCAGGCGCGCCGGCGGCCGCAGGATGGTGTCGTGCGGCCGCCCGAGGTCGCCCGAGAACAGGATCGAGCGCCCGCCGTCTTCCACCTGCGCGAACGCCGACCCGGGCAGGTGACCCGAGCGCGAGAAGCGCACCCGCAGGTCTTCGGTAGCCGACCAGGTTTCGCCGAAATCGCGCGGTCGGAACAGCTTGAAGCAGCGCAGCGCGTCATCGCGGGTGTAGAGCGGCAGCGCCGGCTTGTGCTTGGACAAACCGTGCTGGTTGAGGTACTCGGCCTCTTCCTCGAGCAGGTGGCCCGAATCGGTGAGCAGGATGCGGCACAGGTCGAAGGTCGCCGGCGTGCAATACACCGGTCCCTTGAACCCCTGCCGCGCCAGCAGCGGCACGTAACCGCTGTGGTCGAGGTGGGCGTGGGTCAGGACCACGGCGTCGATGGCGGCCGCCCGCACCGGCAAGGGACTCCAGTTGCGCAGCCGCAGCGGCTTGTAGCCCTGGAACAGGCCGCAGTCGACCAGCACCGTGCTGTGGCCGGTCCGCAGCAGGTACTTCGAACCGGTCACCGTTTCGGTCGCGCCGAGGAACTGCAGGTCCATGGTTGCAGTCTAGGAACGCCCGGTGCGGCCGGGTTGACGTGAGTCAACCCCGGCCTGAGGCGCACGGCGCGGCGGCGCGACCTATGATTCACGTGGTCCTACAGCAGCTCCTTGCGGCTGCTGACGGGCCGGCCGGGGCGTGGCCTGGACACTGACCGGCAAAGCAAGGAACAAGGCCGATGAAACAGGACCGGCGGCGCACCACGTTTTCTGGGCGGCTCGTGATGCTGGGGTTCGGCAGCATCGGTCAGGCGATGCTGCCGGTGCTGCCCCGCGAACTCGGCGTCGAGCCGTCCCGCGTCCGCATCGTCAAGCCGACGCCCGACGAGACCGGGATCGCCGCGCAGCATGGCGTCGAGGTCATCACCACGGCGCTCAGCGAGGGCAACCACGAGGCCGTGCTCGAGCCCTTGCTGGGGGAGGGCGACTTCCTGCTGAACCTGTCGGTGGACGTGTCCAGCCTGGCGCTGATCCGCTTCTGCCGCAAGCGCGGCGCGTTCTACCTGGACACCTGCAACGAACCCTGGCCCGGCCGTTACGACGACCCGCGCCTCACGCCGTCGCAGCGCTCGAACTACTCGCTGCGCGAGGAGGCGCTGGCGTACCGCCTGGACAAGCGGTCGGGGCCGACGGCCGTCCTTACGCAGGGCGCGAACCCCGGCCTGGTGTCGGCCTTCACCAAGCGCGCGCTGCTGGACATGGCGCAGCAGACCGGCCTGAAGGTCGAGCGGCCCACCTGCTACGAGGAATGGGCGGCGCTGGCGCGGCAGCTGCAGGTGAAGGTGATCCACATCGCCGAGCGCGACACGCAGACCTCGGACCGGCGCAAGGCGCCTGGCGAGTTCGTGAACACCTGGTCGGTGGCGGGCTTCGCCGACGAGGGACTGCAGCCGGCGGAGCTTGGCTGGGGCAGCCACGAGCGGCATTGGCCCGAAGACGCCGGACGCCACGGCTTCGGGTGCGATGCAGCGGTCTACCTGAACCGGCCCGGCATCGCCACCCGCGTGCGCAGCTGGACGCCGCTGGAAGGGCCGTACCACGGCTTCCTGGTGACGCACGCCGAATCGATCTCGATCGCCGACCACCTGACGCTGCGCGAGAACGGGCAGGTCGTGTACCGGCCCACCGTGCATTACGCATACCACCCGTGCGACGACGCGGTGCTGTCGCTGCATGAGATGGCGGGCAGGAACTGGCAGTTGCAGCACCGCCACCGCATCATCCGCGACGAGATCAGCGGCGGCATCGACGAACTGGGCGTGCTGCTGATGGGCAACCCGAAAGGCGTTTACTGGTACGGCTCGCGCCTGTCCGTTGAACAGGCGCGCGCGCTGGTGCCGCACAACAACGCCACCAGCCTGCAGGTGGTGGCGGGCATCCTGGGCGGCATGGTGTGGGCGCTGCGCAATCCGGATGCCGGGCTGGTGGAGCCGGACGACCTCGACCACGAAACGGTGCTGGAAGCCGCGCTGCCGTTTCTGGGCGACGTCGTGGGGCAGTGGGGCGACTGGACGCCGCTGCAGGGACGCAGCGAGCTGTTCCCGGAGGCCACGGATCCCGCCGATCCCTGGCAATTCATCAACTTCCGCGTGACCTGACCGCCACCGGTGGCGCACCCATGCTCCTCACGAAAGAACTCGGCGTCGTCGAGAACTCCTACTACGAAGCGAGCGTGACGCGCCGGGCGCCCGAGGGCGCCCTGGCCGAGCGCACCCGGGCCGACGTCTGCGTGGTGGGCGGCGGCTATGCCGGCCTGTCGGCCGCGCTGGAGCTCGCCGACCGCGGCTACGACGTGGTGCTGCTGGAAGCGCAGCGCGTCGGCTGGGGCGCCTCCGGACGCAACGGCGGCCAGGTGATCGTCGGCTTCGGCAGCGACGGCGAATGCGCGATCGAGAAGCAGTTCTCGCGCGAGGACGCGCGCCGCGCGTGGGACGTGTCGGTGGAAGGCCTGCACCTGGTGCGCGAGCGCATCCGGCGCTTCGGCATCGAGTGCGAATACCGGTCCGGCTACCTCAGCCTGGCCGTCAAGCCGCGCAAGGCCCAGGCGCTGCGCCGCTGGATGGAGCACGTCGACAGCGCCTACGGCCATCCGCTGCGCTGGATCGGCCCGGGCGAGATCGGCCAGTGGGTGGCCAGCGATCGCTTCCACGGCGCCGCGTACGACGAGGCGTCGGGCCATCTGCACCCGCTGAAGTACTGCCTGGGCCTGGCGGAGGCTGCGCGCGCGTGCGGCGTGCGCATACACGAGAACTCGCCGGTGTTCGTGGTGGAACGCGGCGCCAGGCCGCTGGTCAAGACGGCGCAGGGCGAGTGCGAATGCCGCTTCGTCGTGCTGGGCGGCAACGTGTACCTGGGCGAATACGGGGACGCCATCGCGCCGGAGGTGGCCGCGCGCATCATGCCGGTGGGCACCTACATGATCGCGACCGAGCCGCTCGCGCGCGAGCGCGCTGATGCGCTGATGCGCGGCCGGCCCGCCGCGTCGGACACCAATTTCGTCCTGGACTACTTTCGCATCAGCGCCGACGACCGGCTGCTGTTCGGCGGCGGCGACAGCTACAGCGCGTCGGCGCCGCGCGACATCGTGGCGCGCATCCGCTCCAGCATGCTCAAGGTGTTCCCGCAGCTCGCCGGCGTCGAGATCCCCTACGCCTGGGGCGGCTTCGTCGACATCAGCATGAACAAGGCGCCGGATTTCGGCCGGCTGGGCGACAACGTCTATTACCTGCAGGGCTTTTCCGGCCACGGCCTGGCGCTGGCCGGCATGGCGGGCAAGCTGGTGGCGCTGGCGATCGCCGGCCAGGCGGAGCGCTTCGACCTCTTCTCGCGGATCAGGCACCACGCCTTCCCCGGCGGGGCGCTGATGCGCACGCCGGCGCTGGTGCTCGGGATGATGTATTACCGGCTGCGGGACGCGCTGTAGGGTCTGGCCCGCCGCCAGGCGACATGAACCACGGGAATGGGGGTGCCCACCATTTCGGCGACGCAGGGGTGACAATCGCCCCTGGACCCAGGCCGCGCCCCCGCTGCCACCCGGCCGGCCGAAATGGGCGTACCAGGATCGCGAGACGCTGACGGGAGCGAGGCTTCCGAGACGACAGACGAAGGTCCAGGGCCGGGCCGAGGACCTTCCAAGCAAGACAAGCGATGAAACGTGTTGATGATTTCCGCCTGAAACTGGGCGACAGGGACTATGTGCCGATCATGATCGGCGGCATGGGTGTCGATATTTCGACCTCGGAGCTGGCGCTGGAGGCGGCGCGCCTGGGCGGCATCGGCCACATTTCCGATGCGATGGTCCACGACGTGTCGGACCGCAAGTTCGACACCACCTTCGTCAAGGACAAGACCCGGACCTACAAGTTCAACATCAACAACCTGAACAAGGCCGTCGTCCAGTTCGACATGGACCGGCTGGCGGAAGCGACGATCAACCACGTGCGCTCGACCATGGAGGCGAAGAGAGGTGACGGCCTCGTCTTCGTCAACTGCATGGAAAAGCTGACCATGAATGCGCCGCGCGAAACCCTGCGCACGCGCCTGTCGGCGGCACTGGACGGCGGCATCGACGGCATCACCCTGTCGGCGGGCTTGCACCTGGGTTCCTTCGGGCTGATCGCCGACCATCCGCGCTTTCGCGATGCCAAGCTGGGCATCATCGTGTCGTCCGCGCGTGCGCTGCAGTTGTTCCTGCGCAAGAACGCCAGGCTGGACCGGTTGCCTGACTATGTCATCGTCGAAGGACCGCTGGCCGGCGGCCACCTCGGCTTCGGCATGGATTGGGCCGAATACGACCTGCACACCATCATGGACGAGGTCCACGCCTTCCTGCGCGCCGAGCAGCTTGCCATTCCGGTCGTTGCCGCGGGCGGGATCTTCACCGGGACGGATGCCGTGGGCTTCCTGGAACAGGGCGCAGGCGGCGTGCAGGTGGCGACGCGCTTCACCATCACGCACGAATGTGGCTTGCCCGTCGACGTGAAGCAGGAATACCTGAAGGCCACCGAGGACGACATCATCGTCAACGGCATCTCGCCGACCGGCTACCCGATGCGCATGCTGAGGAACACGCCGGCGATCGGTTCGGGCATCCGTCCGGGCTGCGAATCCTATGGCTACCTGCTCGACGCCAACGGCAACTGCGCCTACATCGATGCCTACAACCGCGAAGTGCTGGCCCATCCCGACCAGAAGACCGTCGTGGTGATGGACAAGACGTGCCTGTGCACCCACATGCGCAACTTCAATTGCTGGACCTGCGGCCATTACACCTACCGCCTCAAGGACACCACCCACAGGAAGGCCGACGGCACCTACCAGCTGCTCAGCGCCGAGCATGTGTTCAAGGACTATCAGTTCAGCGTAGGCAACCAGATCGCCTTGCCGCCGCGGGAGGAGCAGGCCTGAGCGCGGCTTGCGGCGTAGGACATCCCTGCCTCGCATGCGAGGTGCTCCGGCGAGGACTGATGCCCCTTCCGGCCAGGATTGAAGCCGCTCAGGGTGGCGCGGGGCGTGATGGGCGAGGTGCCGTTGTCGACGATGGCTGGCCCGTGCGGGCCTGTAATCGCTCGATGACCTTGAGCGTCTCCGTGACGTGGCCCTCGGGGCTCATGCTGTCGTGCGTGAACACGATGCGGCCGGACCCGTCGATCACGTACGACACTCGCGCCGCCATGCTGCGCGAGAAGGTGCTGGCCGCGTCGTAGGCCTGGATCACCTTGGACCGCGCATCGGCCGCGACGGCGAACTGGTTGCGGCAGGCCTCCACCGAGAAGCGCTTGAGCGTCTCGATCGTGTCATTCGAGATGCCGATCACGGTGGCGCCCAGTGCACGGAAGCGTGGCGTCGCCTCGGCGAAGGCGTTGGCCTCGATGGTGCAGCCTGTCGTGAATGCCTTCGGATAGAAGTAAAGCACCACCGGGCCCTTCGCCAGGGCCTCCGACAGCTTGAACGTGAACGGACTGCCGCCGAGGGCCGCTTCGGCGGCGAAGTCCGGCGCCTGGTCGCCCACCTTCAGCACCGCGAAGGCAGGCTGCGCGGCGAAACCAGCAAGCAGCAGGGTCATCGGCGCGAATTGCATGAGTCTCATCACTTCACCCCTGGCAGTTGCAAGCAGCGCCATTCTCACTCCTGGAGGCCGGGAAGGGCTGCGTTGATGGATCCCAATGCGCCGAGCCCGGCATTTGCCGGTCCCGCACTCGCATCATGGCGACGAAATGCAGCGCTTCGCGCTGCGCGTCCGTCAGCTTCCGGAAAGAGGTGACAGGCTCTGCGCCGGGCGGCGCAGGGTCGGGTCGAACGGGTTGACGCGCGGCCCGATGGCGGCTGCCTCGCGGCGCAGCAGGTCGACGACGGCGGGCAGCCGGTCCTCGCTCAGGCGCGAGGCGATGGTGCCTACGCTCAAGGCCGCGATCGCTCGTCCGGTGTGGTCGAGGATCGGCACGGCCACGCCGGCCATTCCTTCGAGCAGGCCCGTGTTGCGGCCGGCGTAGCCAAGCTGGCGCACTCGCTCGATCTCCGTGCGCAGGTAGACCTCGTCGAAAACGCCGTACTCGCGCACCCGCGGCAGGTTGAAACGGATGACCTCTTCGCGCTCGGATTCCGGCAGCATGGCGAGGATCGCCATGCCGCCCTGGCCGACGCCAAGCGCGATGCGACCCCCGATGTCGCCGGTGAAGGAGCGGATCGGAAATGGACCTTCCGTCCGGTCGAGGCAGACCGCGTCGAAACCGCTGCGCACCAGCAGGAAGATGGTGTCACCCAGGCTGGCACAGAGTCGCAGCAGTGCCGGTCGGCACAGCGCGCGCAGGCCCATGGAATCGCCGGCGCGGGCTGCCAGCGTGAAGAAGTCCATCGCCAATCGGTACCGCTTGGTCTGGGCATCCTGCACCACGACCTTCTCGGCGGCCAGCGTCTGCAGCAGCCGGTGGGTGGTGGCCTGCGTCTGGCCGGTCGCCTTCGCCAGGTGCGTGACGCGCCCGCCTTCCAGCTGGGCATCCGCCAATGCGCGTACCAGGGCGATCGCGCGGCTGACGCTGCTGGCCGCACCGCTCTCGAGTTCAGCCGGCGTCCGTTTCCTTGCAACTGCTGGAATCATCTATCAATTCCTGATTAATAAATTCCGGACAACGGAACATATCAGAAATAAATCTTGAGCAGTGGAATTCCCTGTTGACCGGCGGTTTTTCGCGCCGGTAGCATGGGCACCGGTCAACAGTTCACTTCATTCGGTTGCCTGTGGAGCTGCAATGTCATTCCTGAAGCTGACGGACGTCGCCAAGTTCTACGGCGGCGCGGCCGCGGTGATCGATATGAATCTCTCCGTCGACAAGGGGGAGTTCGTCTCGCTGCTGGGGCCGTCCGGCTGCGGCAAGACCACCACGCTGCAGATGATCGCGGGCTTTGCAGCCGTGACCACGGGGCGGATCGAGCTGGCGGGGCGCGACATCACGCACGCCAAGCCGAACACCCGGGGGCTCGGGATCGTGTTTCAGAGCTACGCGCTGTTTCCGCACATGACCGTGCGCGACAACGTCAGCTTCGGACTGGAGATGCTGCGCATCGCAAAGGCAGAGCGCGCCGAGCGCGTGGCCGCGGCGCTGGCCCTGGTGCACCTCGAGCCCTATGCGGCCCGGTATCCCAGGGAGCTGTCCGGCGGCCAGCGCCAGCGCGTCGCACTGGCGCGCGCGCTGGTGATCGAGCCCCCCGTGCTGCTGCTCGACGAACCGCTGTCGAACCTGGACGCGAAGTTGCGCGAGGAAATGCAGTTCGAGCTGCGACAGATCCAGCGCAAGGTCGGGACGACGACCATCATGGTGACGCACGACCAGACGGAGGCCATGTCGATCAGCGACCGCGTGGTCGTCATGGAGGCGGGCCGGGTCACGCAGATCGATCGCCCGCACCGCTTGTACGAGCATCCGCAGACACGCTTCATTTCCAGCTTCGTCGGCAAGGCCAACCTCCTGGACGGCGTAGTCGACCGCGCCGGCGCCTCGGTGAAGATCGGGCCGCTGTCGCTGCCGCTCGAAGGACACGGACTGCCCGAGGGCCGGCCAGTGGCCCTCAGCCTGCGGCCTGAAAAGATCCGCTTCGCCCCGGCCGGAACGGGCTTGCTGGAGGGCAACGTGGACGAGCGGTTCTTCCTCGGCAGCCAGTGGCTGTATCGGGTGAGCACCAGCATCGGCGAACTGGTCGTGGTCTGCCCCAACGACGGGGAACGCCCGGTCGAGGAAGGCTCGAGCGTTGGCCTGGACTGGACCGCCTCGCAGGTTCGCGTGCTGGCCGTCGCGGAATCGACCCCCACCGAAACCGATCGCGCGAGCGGACAGTTCGCCGCCGCGTCGGCAGCCTGAGGGTTCCGGGATGAACGCCGTCGCCGCCGCAGCGCCCGCCAGTTCGTCACGCCGGCGCCTGGACGATCCCTGGCTGCTGTCGGCTCCGGCATTGGCCTTGTTCGCATGCCTGCTGCTGGTGCCGCTGGCGCTCACCGTGGTGCTTTCCTTCCAGGTGTTCGACCACAAGACCGGCGTGCAAGCCGCACTCACGCTGTCGCACTACGGAGCCATCGCCACCGACGACTATTACCTGGGCATCTTCTGGCGCACCTTCTGGATCTCCGCCCTGGTGACGCTGATATGCGTGGTGATCGGCGCGCCGGAGGCCTATGTCCTGAGCCGCATGCGCGCGCCATGGCGCTCCATCCTGCTGCTGGTCGTGCTGGCCCCACTGCTCGTGTCGGTGGTCGTTCGCGCCTTTGGCTGGAGCATGCTGCTGGGACCGCAGGGAATCGTGAACAACGCGTTCCGCTGGCTTGGGCTGCCGGCGATGCGCATCCTGTACACGGAGGCGGCCGTCGTCATCGCGCTGGTGCACATCATGCTGCCGTTCATGATCATCCCGGTCTGGACTTCGCTGCAAAAACTTGATCCGGGCGTGGAGGACGCGGCGCTGTCGCTGCGCGCGTCGCCGTTCACGATCGTGCGCCGGATCATCTTTCCCCAGGTGCTGCCCGGCATTCTCTCGGGCAGCCTCATCGTGTTCGGGTTGAGCGCCAGCGCGTTCGCGATTCCCGGCCTGCTCGGCGGGCGAAGGCTCAAGATGGTGGCGACGCTGGTGTACGACGAATACCTGCACGAGCTGAACTGGCCGCTTGGCGCCGCGCTGGCGCTGACGCTGCTGGCGGCCAACCTCATCGTGATGCTCAGCTACAACCGCGTGGTGGAGCGCTCCTACAAGAAGGCGATGGGCTAGCCATGTCGAGAAACGGTCCCCTGGCCCTGCTGTTCAACGCGCTCGTCGTGAGCTTCATGCTCGCGCCGCTGGTCGTGGTGTGCGTCGTCGCATTCACCCCGGAAAACACGCTGACGATTCCGACCACGCATTTGTCCCTGCGCTGGTTCAAGGCGGTGTTCGCCCACCCGGATTTCGTCCAGTCGTTCAAGAACAGCCTGGGGCTGGCCGCAGTAGCCGCCACGCTGTCCACCGCGCTGGCGGTGCCGGCCGGCATCGCCATCGCGCGTTACAGCTTTCCCGGCCGGGACTTCCTCAATGCGCTCTTCCTGTCGCCGCTGATCATTCCGCACCTGGTGCTCGGGGTTGCCTTGCTGCGCACCTTCACGCTGATCAACGCCACCGGGAGCTTCTTCTGGTTGACGCTGGCGCACGTGGTGATCATCACGCCCTACGTGCTGCGGCTCGTCATCGCCGCCGTGGAAGGTACCGACCGCAGCGCCGAGCAGGCGGCGCTGTCGCTCGGGGCGAGCCATGCCACCGTGTTCCGCCGCGTGACGCTGCCGATGATCCTGCCCGGAGTGACGGGCGGCTGGCTGTTGGCTTTCATCAACAGCTTCGACGAAGTGACCATGTCGATCTTCGTCACCTCGCCCGCAACCGTCACGCTGCCGGTGCGCATGTACATGTACGCCACCGAGTCGATCGATCCGCTCATGGCGGCGGTGTCGGCACTGATGGTGGCGCTCACGGCTGTCGCGATGCTGGCGCTCGACCGCGTGTACGGCCTCGACAAGATCCTGGTGGGGCAGCGGTGAGCCAGCGCAATGCAAGGGAATCCATGAGCTTGTTCAAACGCCTGGCCGAGCGCAGCCGGCCGGCGGTTCACTTCACCCTGGACGGCCAGCCGCGTACCGCGCTGCTCGGAGACACCGTCCTGACCGCGATGCTGACGGGCGGCGAGCAGGTGCGCCGCAGCGAATTCAGCGGCCAGCCGCGCGCCGGCTTCTGCCTCATGGGCGCCTGCCAGGACTGCTGGGTCGACACCGAGGCCGGCGAGCGCCTCCGGGCCTGCTCCACGCTCATCCAGGACGGCATGCGGCTGCTCAGCGGGGGAGCGCCGGCATGACGCCTGCGCTGCCGCCGGTCATCATCGGAGCCGGGCCTGCCGGCGTGCGGGCCGCCCAGACGCTGCTCGCGCACGGCCTGCGCCCGGTACTGCTGGACGAGGCGCCGCGCCCCGGCGGCCAGATCTACCGGCAGCCGCCGATCGGCTTCGACCGCCCGCGCTCTTCGCTGTACGGGTTCGAGGCGGCGCGCGCCGCCTCGGTTCACCAGGCGGCCGAGAGGTTCATCGAGCAGATCGACTATCGGCCGGACACGCTGGTGTGGAATGCCGCGCACGGGCGGCTCGATCTGCTGCGCGGCGGCAGCACCGACAGTCTCGCGTACGGCCAAGTGATCGTCGCCACTGGCGCCACCGACCGCGTCCTGCCGTTTCCGGGCTGGACGAAGCCGGGCGTCTACGCCCTGGGCGGCGCCCAGGTGGCGCTGAAATACCAGGGCTGCGCAATCGGCGAGCGGGTGGTGTTCGCCGGCACCGGCCCGCTGCTCTATCTGGTGGCCTACCAGTACGCCAAGGCTGGAGCCACCGTAGTGGCCGTGCTGGATACGGCACCCTGGGGCGCGAAGGTGGCGGCGCTGCCGGCGATGGCGCGCAATCTGCCGGTGCTCGCCAAGGGCCTTTACTACCGCGGCTGGCTGCGCCTGCACGGCGTGCCAGTCCACGAAGGCGTGACGCTCGAGGGCGCGCGTGGCGGCGGCCGGGTTGAATCGATGCACTGGCGCCGTGGCGGCAGCGCTCATTCAGCAGGCTGCGACGCCGTCGCCTTCGGCCATGCGCTGCGGCCGGAGACGCAACTGGCCGACCTGCTTGGCTGTGAATTCGCGTACGACGAACTCCAGCGGGCGGCCGTCCCGCACCGCGACGCCGCCGGACGCACAACCGTTGCGGGCGTATACGTCGCCGGTGATGGTGCCGGCATCATGGGGGCGGACGCTGCGGAGTGGGCGGGCGAGCGCGCGGCACTGGCTCTGCTGGCAGACAGAGGCACCGCCGTTGACGCGGCGCGGGCTGCAACGCTCGAGGCGAAGCTGGCCCACGCGGGGGCGTTCCGGCGCGGGATCGAGCGCGCGTTCCCGTTTCCCGAGCAGTGGGCGGCACAGGCCGCCGACGACCTGGTGGTCTGCCGCTGTGAGGAAGTCACGGCAGCCGAGCTGCGCCACTGCGTGCGCGAGACGGGCACCTCGGAGATCAACCGGCTCAAGGCGCTGACTCGGGTGGGCATGGGCCGCTGCCAGGGGCGCATGTGCGGCACCGCGGCAGCCGAGATCCTGGCGCAGGCCTGCGGCCGCCCCGCCGGCCAGGTGGGGTTCCTGCGGGCCCAGATGCCGATCAAGCCGCTGCCGTTTGCCGCGCTGCGGCCGCGCGGGGGAGACGTCGAATGAAGGAGCGCATCAGCACCGACGTCGTGGTGGTCGGCGGCGGCATCGTCGGAGCTTCCGCGGCACTGTTCCTGCGCCGCCTGGGCGTTGCCGTGGTGCTGCTGGAACGTGATTTGTGCGGCTCGCGATCCAGCGGCGTGAACTACGGCGGCGTGCGGCGACAGGGCCGGCCGGTCGCGCAGCTGCCGCTTTCACAACGGGCGCACATGATCTGGGCCCAGCTGCCTGAGCTCGTCGGCGGCGACGGCGAGTACCTGCGAACCGGTCACCTGAAGATCGCGCGCAGCGAGTCCGACATGACGGTGCTGGAGCGTTACCGCGACAGTACGCGCGATTTCGACATGGGGCTGCAGCTGGTGACCGGGCGCGCGCTGCGCGAGCGATGCCCGTGGCTCGGCGCAGCCGCAATCGGCGGTTCGCTGTGCCCCGAGGACGGGCAGGCCAACCCGCGCCTGGTCTCGCCGGCATTCGCGCAGGCGGCGCGCCGGCTGGGGGCCGACATCCGCGAGGGAATGCGGGTCGACGAGGTGGGCCACGACGGGAGCGGTTTCGTGACGCGCTGCGGGGCCGCGCTCGAGGTGCGCAGCCAGTTCCTTCTCAATTGCGGTGGTGCCTGGGCCGGGGCGATCGCAGCGCAGTTCGCCGAGCCGGTGCCGATGCAGAGCGGACATCCGCAGATGGCCGTGACCGAGCCGCTGCCGTTTTTCATGGATGTCAGCCTCGGCGTGGAGGGCGGGGGCGTCTATGCGCGGCAGATCGCGCGCGGCAACTGCGTATTCGGCGGTGGCCGCGGGTATGCGCTGGACGAGCTGCGGGCTCGCACCAGCAGCGCCGAGCTGAGCCACCTGATGCAGCAGGCAGTGGCCTTGGTGCCTCGATTGCGGGAAGCCTGCGTCATTCGCACCTGGAGCGGGACCGAAGGCTACCTGCCCGACCGGCTTCCGGTGATCGGCCCGAGCGACAACACCCCGGGCCTGCTGCACGCCTTCGGCTTCGCCGGCGGCGGATTCCAGCTCGGTCCGGCCGTGGGAGCCGTTCTTGCCGACCTGGTGCGCTACGGCAGCACGGAAACGCCGATCGGCGCCTTCTCGATCTCACGATTCTTTCCGGGCAGCGGCACGATCCCGGTCGGGCCAGCCCATTTCGCAACGGCCGCAACTCAGGAGACTCCATGAACACCGGCATCCGCTTCCCGTCCGCTCGCATCACCTCCACCTCCCTGGCCCTGCTGGCGGCCACGCTGGTCGGCGCCGCCCATGCCCAGCCCAGGACGCTCTACATCGGAATGAACGGGGGCACGATGGAGAAGACCTACACGGAGCACGTGTTCGGCCCGTTCGAGAAGGCCAACGGCGTGAAGGTCGTGGTGGTCCCCGGCACGTCTTCGGACATCCTCGCCAAGGCCCAGGCCAACAAGGACAAGCCGCAGATGCACGTGATGTTCCTGGACGACGGCGTGATGTACCGCGCCATCGGCATGGGCCTGTGCGAGAAGATGCAGCCCAACCCGGCGCTGTCGGACCTGTACCCGACCGCCCGCTTCAAGGGCGACATGGCAGCCGGCGTGAACGTAGGCATGACCGGGATTGCCTACAACACCAAGATGTTTGCCGAGAAGGGCTGGGCCGCGCCCACTTCGTGGATGGACTTCGCCGATACCAGGTACAAGGGCAAGGTGGTGTTCCAGTCGCTGTCCTCGTCCACCTTCGGGCTGCACGGCTTCCTGCTGTTCAATCGCATCCAGGGCGGCAATGACAAGAACGTCGAACCGGGCTTCAAGGCCTGGCAGAACACCATAGGCCGCAACGTGCTGGAGTACATCCCGAGTTCGGCCAAGATCGCCGAGATGGTGCAAACCGGTGAGGCGGCAATGTTCCCGCTGACGCCGACGGCCGTGGGCGTGCTCAAGGGCAAGGGCCTGCCGGTCGAGTACGTCCAGCCCAAGGAAGGCTCGGCCGTGCTCACGGTGGCCGAGTGCGTCATCGCCGGCAACAGCGAGCCGGCACTGGCCCAGAAGCTCGCGCAGTACCTGCTCACGCCGGAAGCTCAGGCGCTGGCCCTGCAGCACGGAGACCAGATTCCGTCGAATGCAAAGACCAAGGCCACTGGCGCCGCCGCGGCGCTCGTGGCGAAGATGACCGAGTACATGAAGACCGCGAACACCGTCGACTGGGATTCGATCAACGAGAACCGTCCCGCCTGGAACGCTCGCTGGAACAAGACGGTCGAACGCTGAAGCCAGTGGCACGCGCGGCGACCCGGTTCGCCGCGCTCTTTGAGTCCGGGAGGTCAACATGAGCTACGCCGCCGAGATCGCGCGCATCCTTCAACAACTTGGCGTCGCGCCTGGTGCCAGCCATGGCAGCGGCGAGTCGCTCAGCGTGCGCACGCCGATTGATGCCAGCGTGCTGGCTGTCCTGCCCGCAAGCACTGCGGCGGACCTGGAGCTGGCGATCTCTCGCGCCGCCGCGCACTACGCGACCTGGCGCGACGTTCCGGCGCCTCGCAGAGGCGCGGTGGTGCGTCGCTTCGGCGAGCTGGTACGCGCCCACAAAGCACCGCTGGGTCGTCTCATCTCGCTGGAGACCGGCAAGATCGCGCAGGAAGGGCTCGGGGAGGTGCAGGAGGTGGTCGACGTCTGCGAATTTGCCGTCGGCCTGTCGCGCCAGCTCTACGGCCTGACGATCGCCAGCGAACGTCCCGATCACAAGCTGCTCGAGACATGGCATCCGCTGGGCGTGGTCGCTGTCATTTCGGCGTTCAACTTCCCCATGGCGGTGTACGCATGGAACGCGGCGCTCGCACTGGTCTGCGGCAACACGCTGGTGTGGAAACCATCCGAGAAGACGCCGCTCTGCGCGCTGGCGCTCAATGGGCTGCTGCAGACTGCCTTGATGGAGGAGGGTTTCGACGGCGCAATCGCCGAGGTGGTCTTTGGTGACCGGACCGCCGGCGAGGCGCTCGTGGCGCACCCGGCCGTCAGGTTGGTCAGTGCCACCGGCTCCACTCGCATGGGACGTGACGTTGCCATGGCCTGCGCTGCGCGGTTCAAGCGTTCCCTGCTGGAACTCGGCGGCAACAATGCTGCCATCGTCTGCCCCTCGGCCGACCTCGAACTCGTTGTCCGCGGCGCCGCCTTCGCTGCAGTGGGCACGGCGGGGCAGCGCTGCACCACGCTGCGGCGCCTGATCGTGCACCGATCCGTCCATGCCGAGCTGGTGCAGCGGCTGGCCGCCGTGTACGCCCGCTTGCCCATCGGGAATCCGCTGGAGGACTCGACGCTCGTCGGACCGCTGATCGACGGCCATGCGTTCGAATCGATGCAGGCGGCGCTGGCCGCCGCTCGCGCGCTCGGCGCCACCGTTCACTTCGGCGAGCGGCTGGCTGGACTGGCGCCGGCCTGGTATGTCAGGCCGGCCCTGGTGGAGATGCCGCGCCAGGCCGGCCCGATGCTGGAGGAAACCTTCGCGCCGATCCTGTACGTTACGGCGTACGACTCCTTCGAGGAAGCGATCGCCATGAACAACGCCGTGCCGCATGGCCTGTCGTCCGCCGTCTTCACGCGTGACCTGCGAGAGGCGGAGCTGTTCACGTCGGCGCGCGGCTCCGATTGCGGCATCGCCAACGTCAACATCGGCACCAGCGGCGCCGAGATCGGCGGAGCGTTCGGCGGCGAGAAGGAGACTGGAGGCGGGCGCGAATCGGGCTCCGACGCCTGGAAGGCCTACATGCGCCGTGCCACCAACACGATCAACTACGGATCGAGCCTGCCACTTGCCCAAGGCATCCGCTTCGACGTGACTGGCTGACGAGAACTGCGCGCCGCCCGAACCGGCGGCGCCGCATGCCGGGGGGTCGGCCCGGCGCGGGGAACCGGCGTTCCGCGATTGCGGGCATCATGGCGCATCACAGGGAGAAAGCCATGGACGAGGAAGAGCTGAACAGCAGCATCCGCAAGTTCCTGAAGATGGTGGGCGTCAGCTCACAGCGCGAGATCGAACACGCCGTCGCGCGGGCCGTGCAGCAGGCGGCGATCTCGGGCACGGAAACCTTTCCCGCCCGCATGACGCTGGAGATCGATGGGCTGCGCCTGAAGGCCGAATTCGATGGAGAGATCCGACTGGGGGCGCCCGGCGCCGCGCCCTGAAGTCGTTCAGCGCTGCACCAGCACGCCAAGGACCACCGCGCCATTCAGCAGGATCCAGCCGATGCAGGCGACGTAGATCGCCTTGTCGCGCCGGGCCAGCCCGTGGATGAACCAGAGGCAGGCTCCCAGCAGGTACGTGCCCCAGGACAGCAGCGACACGCCGGCGACCTGCCCGTCAACCCACACCGTCCAGATCTGCGGCAGTGTCATCACCATCGTCGCAACGGACACGAAGGGCAGGATCTTCGCGACCGGGCTGGCCGGTGCGTCCGCTGTCTGCGGGGCGCCAGGTCCGTGAGCCATGTGACGCTCCTTGATACCGAAATGGCGACATCATGCCGCGGCCTCCGATTGGCTGGGAGCAGCGGGCAGCGGCAGCTTCGGGTCCGGCAACCGTGGAGGACGGGCCACTCTCCGACTGGCAGAAAGTGTTCGACATCAACGTCCTGGTTATGTGCGCGTCATCCGCGCGGCCCTGCCATGGCTGCGCAGATCGCAGAATGCGGCCATCGTGAACATGTCATCCTGCACCGCCGGTACGGGCCTGCGCCGGCGGGTGCTCTACCCGGCGACCAAGGGCGTCATTCCGCGCGGTTCGCCCGTCGGGCGCGCTCGGACAGCACTCGCGGCAAGCTCTCCTCGATCCAGTCGGAAAGGCTGCGCACCCGCGCGGCGGCCTCGCGGCCGAGGGCGGTCAGGCTGTATTCGACGTGCGGGGGCACGACCTCGTAGGCGATGCGGTCGAGCAGGCCATCGCTCTCCAGGCGCTGCAGCGTCTGCGCCAGCATGCGCTCATTGATACCGCCGATGGCCCGTTTCAGTTCGCTGAAACGCAGGGTTCCGGTTTCCAGCACGAGAAGGACCAGCACACCCCAGCGGCTGGTGATGTGCATGAGGATCTCCCGCGAGGGGCACGCGTCGGCCAGCACATCGCCCTTGCGGAGCAGGCGCGCGCCCGACCGCGGCGGTCTCTTCGCTGCGGCCGTGAATCGGAGTTCCTGACTTACCTTCATGTAAGTACTTCCGTAAAGTAAGCGTTGATTCTACAGTGGTGTCATCATTCACGAAGGAACAAGACATGACTACAGGGATCACCGGCGCCACCGGGCAACTCGGCCGCATCGTCGTGGACAAGCTGAAGATGAAGCTTCCGCCGTCGGACATCGTCGCCCTGGTCCGCTCGCCGGAGAAGGCGGCAGATCTGGGCGTGCAGGCCAGGGCGGCGGACTACACGCAGCCCGGAGCGCTGGCGGCGGCCTTCGCCGGCATCGACACCCTGCTGCTCATCTCCTCGAGCGAAGTGGGTCAGCGCACGAGCCAGCACCGCAACGTGATCGAAGCCGCGAAGAGGGCGCACGTGAAGCGGATCGTGTACACGAGCCTGCTGCACGCGGACACCTCGCCCCTGAGTCTCGCGGGCGAGCATCGCGAGACGGAGAGCATGATCCGCGGCTGCGGAATCCCGTTCACGGTGCTGCGCAATGGTTGGTACATGGAGAACCACACGGCATCCGCAAAGGCCGCGTTGTCCGCGGGCGCCCTCATCGGAGCGGCGGCGGACGGCCGGATCGCCGGTGCAGCTCGCGAGGACTACGCCGAGGCGGCAGTCGTCGTGCTGACGACCCTCGGTCATCAAGGCAGGACGTACGAGCTGGCCGGCGATGCTCCCTACACGCTGGCCGACCTCGCTGGGGAGATCGGGCGGCAGGCAGGCAGGAACATTCCGTATCGCGATCTCGGGGAGGCCGGCTACGCATCGGCCCTGGAAGCCGCCGGGCTGCCGGGATGGCTGGCGCAGGCACTGGCCGCGTGGGATGCGGACGCATCGCGTGGCGCCCTTGACGAACGCGGCCATGCGCTGTCCCGGTTGATCGGGAGACCGACTACGCCGCTTTCTGCCGCAGTGGCACGCGCGCTCGCGTAGCGCCGCAAGCTCGCGCCCGTGCGAGCGCGACGTGGGCGCGAGCTCCGACGGTCTTCCGAAAGCGCTGGCTCAGGAGGAACGCGCCAGGTTGGTCTTGCGACCGGAGCCACCAAGGGGGCCGGAGGGGAGTTTGTTCCTCGAGGCAAATTTCTTGCCTCCGCTGTGGAGCTTGTTGGCAGCCGCCCATGCGCGCGTCCCAACCTCGGGAAGGGCTACGCCCTTCTTCTCGCGGCCTTTCCTGATGGCGCCCGCTTGGCGCTCTTGCTGGTCGGTGTCGACGGACTTGATCCCTCGCGACATGTCGGTCTCCTCAGGTTGACTTTCCGCAGTGCCGCACATCGCGGGTCGCGCAAGCCCCGGCAGCGCTCCAGCGTCGGTGCCATTTGCGCCCTCAGATGTTGGTCTGCTCGGGTGGTGTGTTCGGCGGCATGGATGGCACGTCCTCGGCTCCCGCGCTGCTCGACACAGGCGGCGCCATTCCCAGCAGGTAGCTTGTCATGCTGAGCGAGCCAAGCGTGCGACCCTCGGCGAAGGGGCTGGCCGTCTCGCCGCAGGCGACGCACAGCCCGGCCAGGTACGCCAGCGGCAGGAAGTGTTCGGGGGTGGGAACGGCCAGCGCGTAGTCGGCGTGCCGCTGCGTATCCGCCAGCGCGGCAGGCCGCGTCGTCATCGCCTCGCGCACATGGGCGTCGAATCGGTCCGCCCACTCGAAGCCGCGGTCGCCGTGACTCCAGGCGATACGCCGCAGGTTGTGGACCACGTTGCCGCTGCCGACGATGAAGACGCCCTTGTCCCGCAGCGGGTCCAGACGGGCCGCCAGGTCCATGTGGTATCCAAACGGCGCGGCGGCATGGATGGAGAGTTGCACGACCGGTATGTCGGCCTGCGGAAACACGTGCGCGAGCACGGACCAGGTACCGTGGTCAATCCCCCAGCTGTCCTGGTCGAGCCCGACATGCGAAGGCTTGAGCAGGTCGACGATTTCCTGCGCGACTTCCGGGCTGCCGGGCGCGGGGTAGTCGAAAGCGAACAGCTCCGGCGGGAAACCATAGAAGTCGTGGATCACGCGCGGCTGCGGCATCGCGGTGACAGCGGTGCCATTGATGAACCAGTGGGCCGAGACGGCAAGGACGGCGCGCGGGCGCGGCAGCGCCGCGCCGAGGTCGCGCCAAGCCTGTGTGAAAGCGTTCAGCTCGAGCGTGTTCATCGGCGACCCGTGGCCGATGAACGCGGCCGGCATGCGGGCGGGGAGCGATGCGTTCATGGTCGTCCCACTGTAGCTGGATCATCGCCGGCGTGGGGCTCAAACGCCTGCGGCCCTTGCAGCCACCCCGTTGCACCGCCCAGGTCGTTATGGAAGACCCGGTAACGCGGGCCCAGGCCAGCCCCAGCTGCGTTTGCCAGCGCGCTCGCCCTCGGGGGTGCTTAGCGACTGATGCGCGACGCGACGGTCGCGGAAGCGAACGTCTCGCCGGCGGCGGCCGCACGGCCGGACAGGTAGCCGGAGCCGCTGTCTTCGCCGGTAAAGGCGCTGACCAGTTTGCGGTCTTCGAGGTACTCGGAGCGAACCTGCTCGCGTCCACGGTCGCTGCGGAACTGCAGCAGCGGGTTGTAGCTGGTGGACGAGGGATTCGTCACGGACGAGATCGCGGGGATGTCCCGCGCGAAAGAGGGAGGCACAGCAACGCGCAGGCTGCCCGAGAGCGCTTCGGGCGCCCCGGCGCCGAATCCCTGCGCTTGTTCAATGGCCGCGACGGAAAGCGAGCAGGCCGCCGGCGACGGCGCTGTGCTTGTTGAAGCTGACCTGCTGCATCATCTGCTGCGCCTCAGGAATGGCCCAGCAGTTGTGGAACAAGAGCGCGGCCACCAACGTGAACTACATTTTTTAGCCGAACAGCTTCGTCGCGATGGTCGCGACGTGTTTGCCCTGGTAGCGCGCCATCCCCAGTTCCTGCTGGCTCGGCATGCGCTCGCCCTGGCCGCCGGCGATGGTGGACGCGCCGTAGGGGCTGCCGCCCTTGATCTCGTCGAGCCCCATCTGGCTCTGCTCCGAATACGGCAGCCCGACCAGGATCATCCCGTGGTGCAGCAGGGTCACGTGCGTGGTGAGGATCGTGCTCTCCTGGCCGCCGTGCTGCGTGGCGCTGGAGGTGAAGACCGAGCCGACCTTGCCGATCAGCTTGCCCTGCGCCCACAGGCCGCCGGTCTGGTCGAGGAAGTTGCGCATCTGGCCGCTCATGTTGCCGAAGCGCGTGGGCGTGCCGATGATGATCGCGTCGTAATTGGGCAGTTCCGCCGGCTGGGCCTCTGGCGCCGCCTGGTTCTGCTTGCCGCCCGACGACTTGAAGACGTCCGCTGGAACGGTTTCCGGCACGCGTTTGACGTCGACCTGGGCGCCGCTGACCTGCCGGGCGCCTTCCGCGATCGCGTTTGCCATTGCTTCGATGTGGCCGTAATAGCTGTGGTACAGGACAAGAATCTTTGCCATGCTGTTCTCCGCTTCGATGGGTCGAAAGAGGCAGTCTATGGGGTTCGGCACACGCGGTGGTCACCGCCACGCGCATGACATTGCTACGATCCGCGTACGAATGACGCGCGCTCGGCGGCGCCGGTTTCGAGAGGATGCGTATGGCATTCCGCTCCACACCGATTTTTCGCCCAATCTCGAGTGAGCGGTCTTTGTCGTGACTGACGCCCCATGAACGAAGCCTCCGTGATTGTCTCGCGACCCGTGCGCCCGGAAGCGCTCGTACTGCTGTTCCATGGGGTCGGGTCGACAGCCGACAACCTGGTGCCGCTTGGCGAACTCGCCGCCCGCGAGCGGGCGCACGCGATGGTCGTCAGCGTCTCTGCGCCACACCCGTCAACGCCGGGTGCGGGCCGGGAATGGTTCTCCGTGATCGGCGTGACCGAACAGGGCAGGCCGGATCGCGTCCGCGACGCCATGCCGTCGTTCCTGGAGGTCGTTTCCATGTGGCAGGCCGAGGCCGGCGTCGACGCGTCGCGCACCACGCTCGTGGGATTCTCGCAAGGCGCCATCATGGCGCTGGAGGCAACGCAGGTCGCTGACTTGTCGGGTCGTGTCGTGAGCCTCTCCGGACGGTTTGCGCAGCTGCCGCGGCGCGCCCCTGACGGAGTCGTCTTCCGCTTCGTCCATGGCGCCGTGGACCCTGTCATCGACCCGCGGTTCAGCGTGCAATCTGCGCAGACTCTGCGGGCGCTGGGCGCGGACGCGACGGTCCAGCTGCTGCCCGGCCTTGCCCACGGCATCGACGCGCGGGCGGCGCGGCTTGCGATGGAGGCTTTGGCATGAAGCTCGAATTGCGCGTTGATGCCCAAGGCTATCGGCTGTCGCTGGATGGTCAGCTGCTGGCACACCTGGGCGGTGGAGCCGCGGCGCTGCTTGCGGGTGCGGGTCCGCGGCTGCGCGAGGCCGACCTCGAAGCCGCCATCGAGCGGGCGGAAGATTGGCTCATGCCCAGTAGCAGGTCCTGGCAGGGCATGGAAATTTGGGTGAGGGACGACGCTGGACGCCTGCGGGCCGGCATGGGCGGGGCGCAGTCGCTCACGTCGGACGAGGTGGAGCGCGCCTTCTCGTGCGCCGTCGATGATGCCACCCGGGGTCGCGCCATCTCCGCGGAGTTCGTGGCAGACCTCCTGCTGTTGCGCGAGTTGGTCCACCACGGCAAGGTCACGCGCGTGCATCTGGAATGACTCGCGCCGTAGGTGAACCGTGGGCGCCGCGCGTGCCCGCGGTGCGGCTGCAAAAGGCTCAAGCTCCGCCGCCGCCGCCGTACGCCGGGTCAGGCTTCGAGCCCTAGTCCCACCCCAGCGCAGACTTGAAAGTTCGCCATCCCTGTGGCGCCAGTTGCGGATGTGACAGTCACCTTGGCGGCGACTGCGACACATGGAGCGGGGGGTTCAACAGCGAGCGATGGCGGCAGTTCAAACACATACTTCAGCTGCGCGGTGTCCCTGGGCTGGAAGTTGGGCGCATCCAGTCGCTGCGCTGGAAAACCGGCGAGTTCGAGCTCCGCGCGCACAGGGCCGTCGTCTGAAATGGACCTGCGGCCATCTGGCGGAGAAATGACGATGGATCCTGCCGGATAGGAGGGCGACTGCGGCATTGCGTATCCGAGGATGAATGCGAGGGGGGACGCGGGCGGCGCTGCGGCAGCGGACGATTCGCCGCCCCCACCGCACGCCGTGATCAGCACGAGACCAAGCGTCGCGGTGCCCAGTGCCCTCGCAAGGTCGGAACGTCTGCAGCCTCTCATATCGACCCTTCAATGCATGAACAAATCTACAGCCAGCGCGTTGGCGAACATTGTTCAGACTCAAACACCGGCCGCTCACCGTGTGCGGTTGTTGTGATCTTCCTTCCCTGCGCCTTTTCTTGATGCGGCTGTCATCCATTCGGCGCACCGGGAGCCGCGCCAGTCTTGCTCCCCGGTCAGATCGTCGTCGCAGGTTGGGTGGCGTTGCCTTGCGGCGAGGGATTGAGCCAGGTGAACGACAGAGCCAGGGCGCTGGAAGCGAGCAGTGCGCCCAGGAAAGGTGCGAGCGTGGGTACGCCATTCGGAAACGTTGCGGCGAGCACGCCGGCCGCCAGGCTGCCCGCGCTCACCCATCCGGGCAGCACCGCGCCCACCAGGCCGGCCACCATGCCTGCCACGGCCGCCGTCGGGGTCATGCGTTGCCACAGCCCGAGCAGCACCGGCACCACCGCTGTGGCGCACAGCAAGTCGGCAATCAGGAACAGGCGCAGCACCGAATGGCCTTGCAGCGACACCGCCGCCACCGGCACCATGAGCAGCACGGTGACCCAGCGCGCCGCCGAAAGCGACACCTTCGGCCGGGCCGTGACCACCAGCGAGGCGATGGCGCTTTGCAAAGTGTCCACCGAGGACGCGACCAGCGCCACGGCCAGCAGGAGCACGGGCAGCGCCAGCCAACCCGGTGCGCCGGACAGCAGCGCGAAGAACGGGATGGGCGGGGTACCCGGGTTCTTGCCCAGGGCGATGCACAGCATGCCGAGCGCGCCCATGGCGAGCATCACCGGAACGATCAGCAGCGCGCCAAGGCCGGCGCCGCGCCGCAGTTCAGCGTCGCTTCGGGCGGACCACACGCGCTGCCAGTAGCCCTGGTGAAAAATGTTGGCCGCCGTGACCGCGATCACCAGGGTCAGGGCCACGCTCAGCGAAGCCTCCAGGGGTGCCGCAGGCCAGGGCTGGACCAAGCCACTTTTTGGCAGATGGAACAGCAGCACGGCCAGCACCACGATCAGCAGGCCCAGCAACAGGCCGCCTTGCCAGCGGTCGGTGGTGAGGCTGGCGCGCAGGCCTCCCCAGGTGGTGTAGGTCAGCGTGGTGACAGCCACCGCGACGATGACGGCGCTGCCCGGGAGCTCCGACAGCATCGCCGTGATCGCGCCGATGGCGGTGAGTTCGGCCGTGATGAAGCAAAGCATGTACAGGACCGATAGCGCGGTGACCCACAGGCGCAGCGCCGCGCCGAAACGTTCCTGCGCGTATTCGGCAATGGTGCGACCTTGCGGCAGGCGCCGTCGGATGGCCGGGCCGCAGGCCGCCAGCACCAGCAAGGGCAATGCCGCCGCCAGTGCGTAGCCGACCACGGCCACGGGCCCGACGAAGGCACCGATCTCGGGCGGCACGAACAGGATCCAGCCGCCCATGCCAGAGGCCAGGAAGGACAGTCCCAGCGTGAGCGCCCCCTGGGAGCCGCGCGCAGTCAGGTAATCGTCCACGCTGCCGACGGGTGTGCGGTCACGCACGGCGATCCAGACGAAAAACAGGAGAGACGCGGCTAGGGCCGCAATGGTGGCGTACAGCATGTCGCTCTTCCTCCGCCGGTATGAGCCGGATCAGGTTCCAGGGTCAGCGTCGAATCAGACGCAGTCTCAGCCTCTTTCGAGGCTCCCCTGGCGACGGGTTGATGATGATGTTGGATGCTTCGGTGCTTGCGAAGCCACGCCATTCTAGGCTGCCGCGGAGACACAGCGCGAGGCACCGTTCAGACGACTGGGCGCGCCAATCAGCAAGTCCCCTTCCGGCCAGGAGCAACCCCACCGTCAGCGCCCAGCGCCGTCAGGCCAAAGGCGGGCGACGCCGATGCCAGTCCGACCTGGACTGGACTGCCGCCGCGATCTCGAGGATCTTCCGCTCCGCGTACGGCGCGCCGAGCAACTGCATGCCGATCGGCAGGCCCGCTTCGAACCCGCCCGGCAGCGACACCCCGCAGGCACCGAGGTAGTTGGCCGCCCGCGTGAAGGCCGCCAGCGGCGTGGCGGTCTCGTCGACCTCCGCGACCGGCGCCGCCGCCATCGGCAGCGTCGGGGTGAGCAGCGCATCGCGCGACTGCATCCAGTCGCTCCACAGCGCGCGCTGGTGCTGGTGGTGCGCGAGCGCATCGATGTAGTCCGCGGCGCCGATGGCCCGGCCCGCCTGGATGCGCCGGCGCACATGGGGGCCGAAGGGCCGTGCCTCGTCGTCGATGTACGAACGATGGATCGCGAATGCTTCCGCGGCAATCAGTGAACCGTTCCTCAGCATCAGGTCATGGAAGTCGAAGGGGAACTCAACTTCCTCGACGATGGCCCCGAGCTCCCCGAGCAGTCCCTGGAATTCGCGGTACGCGCGCAGCACGCCCTGGGCCACCTCGATGGGAAAGCGCTCGACCGGCAGCACGGAGATGCGCGCGCCCCGCAGATCGCCCGCGCTTTCGCGGGCGGCATGGAACGCCGGAACTCCGCGGGTGCGCGGATCGTTCTCGTCTTCCCCGGACAGAACCTGGGTCAGCAAGCCGGCGTCCAGCGCATCGCGGGTCATCGGCCCGATCGAGTCGAGCGTGCCCGACAGCGGAAAGGCGCCATGCAGGCTGATCAGGCCCGTCGTCGTCTTCAGGCCGGTGATGCCGTTCAGGGACGCCGGGATGCGGACTGACCCGCCGGTGTCGGACCCGAGCGCCGCAGGCGCCAGGCCGGCAGCCACGGCCACGCCCGAACCGCTGGAGGAGCCTCCCGGGATCCGCGCCACGGCGGCATCCCACGGATTCACCGGCGTGCCGAGCACCGGGTTGGTTCCCCAGCCGCCGAACGCGAACTCCACCATCTGCGTCTTGCCGAGCACCACCATGCCGGCGCCGAGCAGCCGGCGCACGGCCGTGGCCGTCACGGTGCTGCGGCGGTCCGCGAACGCCGCGGAGCCGGCGCCGGTGAACTGGCCCTCGACCTCGAACAGATCCTTGACGGCGATCGGCACCCCGTCGAGCGGCCCCAGGCCATAGCCGGCACGCCGGCGGCAGTCCGCCGCCTGCGCCTGCTGCATCACCGACTCCTCGTCCACCCGGACGAACGCATTCAGGCGTGGATCGAGACGGTGAATGCGGTCTACGAAATACCGCGCGAGCTCCGTGGACGAAAGCTCGCCGCGGGCCAGGGCCTGCGACAGGTCGCGCAGCGTGGCGTACGCAAGCTCCGTCACTGTCAGCGCTTGCTCCACTCGGGGATCGGGTACACCGGCTTGCTGTTAGCCACGTCGAAGGGGTACACGGCCATCATCCCCTTGCCGGGCTGGTTCTGCACGACCGGGAAGGGCATCTGCAGCTGCTTGCCGGTCTCGTCGATCTGGTAGGGACCGGCCATCACCACCAGCTTGCCCGAGAGGTCCATGGCCGCCTTCTTGAGCGCCACGGCTTCCGTGGATCCCGCGGTGGCAATGAGCCGCTCCACGACGACCCCGGCGCCATAGGCGAGCGCCGTCTGGAAGTCGGGCGGGAACTCCGCCTTGGGAAAGAGCGCCTCGTAGGCTTTGGCAAACTGCTCGCGCGTGAGACCGGCGTTCACCTTCCAGTTGATCGACGGGTGGTAGTTGGTGTGGCTGTAGATGAAGTCCGCGTCCTTGCCGATCTCCTGGAACTGCGGCGTGGACGCGTAGACCATGAATGCGAAGGGGAAGCTCAGGTTCAGCTGCTTCATCTGCCGGACCATGCTGATCAGGTCGCCTTCGTACGAGGTCGGGAAGAAGACGTCCGCGCCCGATGCCTTGGCCTTCTGCAGCAGGGTGCTGAAGTCCTTCTGGCCCTTCGGGTACTTCTCGAACATCACCACCTGCATGCCGTTCTTCTCGGCCTGCACCTTCGCGCCGTCCGCCAGGCCGGCGGGGAACGGCTCATCGGAGAAGACGATGGCCGCCTTCTTGCCGCCAAGCTTGCCGGCCAGCTCCATGCCGGCGCGCGGCATCGCCGAAACGGGCATCTGCGTGGCCGAGACGACGTACTTGAAACCCTGCTGGTACAGCGCGTCGGAAGCCGCCGACCAGACGCCCATGAACTTGCCGAACCGCTCGGTCACCGTCGCGGCTGCCGACGTCAGCGTCGAACCAAACGGCGCCATGAGCAGGTCGACCTTGTCGTCGACGATCAGTTTTTCGTAGACCCGGGTGACCATCTGCTTGTCGCTGCGGTCGTCGAGCTTGACCAGTTCGACCTTGAGCTTGCGGCCCTTGACGTCGATGCCGCCGCGGCGGTTCACGTCGTCGACCCACACCTCCACGCCCCGCACGCCCGATTGCGATGCCAGCGCGAAGCTGCCGGTGGACGACACCGTCATCCCGATGCGGATCTTGTCCTGCGACTGCGCCAGCACACCGGCGGGGGACGCCAGCATCGCGACGCTGCCCGACGCCAGCAGCCGCTGAATGAAGTCGCGCTTGGTGATCATGCCCATGGTCCTTGTCTCCTGTGTTGAGGTGCGCGGCCATCGTAGCGACACCCGCCACCGGTGTCGAGCATGAGCTTTTCTGATAAAACCATGCCCTCGTGTTATACCGTCCCCGAGGAACCGCCATGCCGTTGAACTTGCGCCAGATGGACGTGATCCGCACGGTGATGTCGGCCGGCACCATCAGCAGCGCGGCCAGGGAGCTTTCGGTCACCCAGCCAGCCATCAGCCGGATGATCTCGCTGACCGAGCAGCAGCTGCGGCTGCGGCTGTTCCAGCGCGTGCGCGGCCGGCTGCACCCGACGCCGGAGGCGCACGAGCTGCTGGCCGAGATCGAGCGGGCGCGCGACGGGGTGCAGCGGGTAAACGAGCTGGCCCAGGCATTGGCCGAGCAGCGCGCGGGCGACCTGAGGGTGGCGTGCAGTCCCAGCCTGGCCCAGTCCCTGGTGCCGCGGGCACTTGCACGCTTCGGCAGCGAGCATCCCCAGGTGACCATCCGCCTGCGTTCCTCGCTGGTCGAGCGGCTGGTGCCCGAGGTGCTGAACGACGAGGTTGAGGTCGGCGTCTGTTCGGTGCCGGCGGAGCACCCGAACCTCAGCGTGGCCTCGCTGTGCGTCGGCCGCATGGTTGCCATCGTGCCGCGCGACAGCCCGCTGGCGGCCAAGCAGCGGCTGTCCCTGCGCGACCTGTCCTCCCATCCGATGATCATCGTGGGCCGGCAAATGCATTTCGGACGACTGGTCGCCGACGCCTTCCACCGCGCCGGGCACCCGTTCCGGCTCTGGGCCGACGTCCCGGCCGCCCACCTGGCCTGCGCGCTCGTCAACGCGGGGGCCGGCGTGGCCGTCGTCGATCCCTATTCGGTGCTGGGAGCGCCATGGCACAACGTGGCGGCGCGGCCGCTGCGGGAGGCCATCCCGATCTACGTCACGGCGCTCACCTCGCGCACGCGCCCGCGGTCGCTGGTCGGTGCGACGTTCTCCCGTCTCCTGCACGAGGTGGCGGCGGCGCACGGGTTCCGGCGCGGCAGCCCGGCCGCCGAGTTTTCGCCGATGGATTAATTTCGGGTTATGGGTTAATCTGCGCCGCCATACGTCATCCAGGACGCCGCACGGGCGTCGACCAGCGTGAGCACAACCACGGCCCTCATCCCGGATACGCAAGCCGCCACGCGCGCGCAGGACCGGCGCATCGAATCGCTGCGCACGCGCATCGCCGGCGGCGTGTTCGCCCTGTTCCTGGCGGGCGCGCTGGCGGTGCCGCTCGTGACCAGCAACATCTCGCTGGCTTTCTACCTGCTGCTGTGGGTCACGATGGCGAGCGCGCTGAACATCTCGGCCGGTTTCACCGGGTACCTGCCGTTCGGATTCGTCGTCTTCTACGGCATCGGCGCGTACACGACCGGGATCCTCTACAGGATCGCCGGCTGGCCGATCGGCCTGGCGCTCGCCGCCGCCGGCGCGGCGGGCATCCTGCTTTCGCTGCTGCTGGCACCGACCCTGCGGCTCAAGGGCGTGTACTTCGGCATCGTCAGCCTCGCTCTGGCCAGCATCGTGCGGCTGGTGCTGGCCAACCTGCCCGACAGGATCACGGGCGGCAGCAACGGGATCATCCTCTCGGGGGCCAACAACCCGATCCTCAGCTACTACGCCATGTGGGCCGTGGCCGCGATGACGCTGGCGACCGTCCTGTGGATCTCCGCGTCGGCCCTGGGCAAGGCCCTGAAGGCGATCCGCGACGACGACGAGGCAGCGGCCGTGGTCGGCATCCGGGTGGCCCGGACCCGGCTGCGGGCATGGGTGCTGGCCGCCTTCTTCCCGGCGCTCGCCGGCGGGGTCGAGGCCTGGTACACGAACGTCGTCGATCCGGAGGCGGCTTTCAGCGTGCTGATCACGGCCAAGAGCATCATCTATGCGATGGCCGGCGGCTTCGGCACCGTCCTCGGCCCGTTGGTGGGCACCGGCGTGCTGCTGGGCATCGACCACGTCATCTGGCAGCGCTTCCCCCTCGTGAACCTGCTGCTGCTCGGCCTCTTCATCGTGCTGCTGATGCTCTTCCTGCCCCGCGGCATTCTCGGCAGCCTGGTGCAACGCAAGCCCTGGCTGCGCCGCTACATCGCCTGAGGACGACGACGATGACCCAACTCGCCGTCCAGGCCCTCGTCAACGGGATCATCCTGGGCGCCATCTACGGGCTGATCGGCCTCGGCCTGAACGTCATCTTCGGCGTGCTGCGCGTGGTGAATTTCGCGCACGGCGAGTTCCTGGTGCTCGGTGCCTACTTCGCATTCCTGGCGCTGCACTTTCTCGGGCTGAATCCGTTCGTCGCGCTACCCCTGGTGTTCGCGGTCTTCTTCGGCATCGGGTACCTCCTCTACTTCGTCCTCATTCCCCGCCTGGGCCGGTCCGATGACCCCGAGACCGCCTCGCTGCTGGTGATGTTCGGCGTGTCGATCATGCTCGGCGCCGGGATGCTGCTGGCGTTCGAGGCGGACGCGCGTTCCCTCAACTACAGCATCGAGCCGGTGTTCCTGAAGCTCGGACCGATCCTGATCCCGACGGTTCGCCTGATCGCGCTCGGCGTCGTGCTGGTGCTGGTCGGGCTGCTGGCCTTCTTCCTCTATCGCACGACCGTCGGCAAGGCACTGCGCGCCATCACCATGAACCGCGACGCGGTGCAGATCGTCGGCATCAACGCCTCGCTCCTGTCGGCCGTTGCGTTCGGTATCGGCATCGCGCTGGCCGGGGTGGCAGGCGTGCTGGTGGCCATGATCTTCCCGGCCTTCTCGCCGTTCTCGGGGAGTGACTACACGCTGATCGGCTTCATCGTCATCGTGCTCGGGGGGCTCGGCCATCCGGTCGGCGCGCTGCTCGGCGCCCTCCTGTTCGGCGTGACGGAGCAGGTCTCCGCGGTGTACTTCAGCCAGTCCATCGCCCTGATCATCGGTTTCGCGCTGCTGGTGCTCACCATCTTCATCCGGCCGGAAGGCATTCTCGGCCGGCGCGCCGCACGGTGACGCGATGACCAAGGAACTCCGCATCCAGGGCCTGCAAAAGCGCTTCGGCGGCCTCACGGCGCTCAACGGGATCGACATCGTGGTGCCGCCCAGGAGCGTGCTGGGCGTGATCGGCATGAACGGCTCCGGCAAGACGACCATGCTCAACTGCATCGGCGGCCTGTACCGGGCCGACGCGGGCAGCATCAAGCTCGATGGCAGGGAACTGGTGGGGCTCGCCCCCGAGCGGGTGGCGCTGCTGGGCGTCGGGCGCACCTTCCAGGTGCCCCGCGTGTTCCCGCGCCTGACGTTGCTGGACAACCTGGAGGTGCCGCAGATTCCGCTGGGCCGTTCCGCCGACGAGGTCGCGGACCAGACCGAGCACTGGCTGCGCGAAGTGGAGCTCTTCGACCTGCGGCACAACTACGGCGAGGAACTCTCCGGCGGCCAGCAGAAGCTGCTGGAGCTGGCCCGCATCATGGTGACCCGGCCGCACCTGATCCTGCTGGACGAACCGTTCGCTGGCGTCAATCCGCGCCTGGCGCAACTCCTCATCACCGTGATCCGCAAGATTCCGGCCGAACACGACTGCTCGGTGGTGCTGGTGTCGCACGACCTGACGTCGATCTACCAGCTGTCCGACCACATCGTCGTGATGAACGAAGGCGCGATCCTGAGCCAGGGCGACGCCGACCATGTCCGCCGCGACCCCGCGGTGGTCGAAGCGTACCTGGGAGCCTGACCCGTGCCGCAGTCCCTCTGCCTCGAAGGCGTGACCGTCGCCTACCACGGCGACATCACGGTGCTGGACGGCGTCACGGTGCGCGCGGAGCCTGGCCGCGTGACCGGCATCATCGGCCCCAACGGTGCCGGAAAGTCCACGGCGCTCAAGACGATGTTCGGCTTCCTGCGGCCGCGCGCCGGCAGCATCCGCCTGGGCGACGCCGACGTCACCGACTCGCCTTCGCACGCCCGTGCCGCCCTGGGCGTCGCCGTCGTGCCGCAGAACCGCAGCCTGTTCGGCGGCCTGTCGGTGGAGGACAACCTGCTGCTCGGTTGCTGGTCGTTTCGCCGCGACAAGCCGCTCGTGAAGCAGCGCCTGGAAGGGGCTTACGAGCGCTTTCCGGCCCTCGCGCAGAAGCGCGCCGCGCTCGCGGCCAGCCTGAGCGGCGGGCAGCAACGGTTCGTGGAAATCGCGCGAGCCCTGCTGCTGGATCCATCGGTCGTCCTGTTCGACGAACCCACGGCGATGCTCGCGCCCAAGATTTCACACGAGATCTACCGGCTCATCCGGCAACTGGCGGACGAAGGGCGGACCGTGGTGCTGGTCGACCAGAACGTGCGGCGCTGCGCGGAAGTTTCGGACTACATGTACATCCTGGAGCTGGGCCGCAACAAGGCCGAGGGCAGCCGCGAGGCGTTCGCGGAAGGCACCGCCCTGCGCGAAACGGTGGCGTCCTGGATGAATTACCGGATCGACTGAGTCGCGCCAAGTCGACCGCGGCGCGCCTTTGCCGCCCGCGGGAACGGCACCCGCCTCGCGAGCGCGCTGCACTACTTCCATTGGGCAAGTACGGTGTCGGCCGTATCGGAATCAAGCGGTGTCTTGCGCCATCCGGCCTGCTGCTTTGCCGCCTCAACTGCGTCCGCGGCTACCTGCATGGCGCGGGCGAGGGCGAGGGAATCGAACCCCGCTTCTGCCGGCAGCAAGCGTGCTATGCCGCGTTCAAGCGCTTCTTCGGTCCGGGCGACCTTGACCGACTCTCGCCGAGCCCCTGCCGGAGCATCCCGGCCAGGGCAACGCGGGCGGCCCGCTCGGGCCGCCCGCGATGCGCGTCATGTGCGGATCAGAACACCACGCGGGCCATCGCCAGCCCGGTGACCACGGCCACGCCGGTGGCGACGATGCCGGGAATCATGAAGGAGTGATTCAGCACGTACTTGCCGATGCGCGTGGTCCCCGAGAGGTCGAAGTTGATCGCCGCGATCAGCGAACCGTAGGTGGGAATGAAGAAGTAGCCGTTCACGGCCGGGAACATGCCGATCAGGAACTGGGGCGGCAGGCCGAGCGCCACGCCCAGCGGCATCAGCGCACGGGTGGTCGCCGCCTGGCTGTACAGAAGCACCGACGCGAAGAACAGTCCCAGCGCGAAGGTCCACGGCGCGAACTTGGCCCATTCGCCGATGGCGGGCACGATGACTTCCTTGTTGGCCGCAATGAAGCTGTCGCCGAGCCAGGCCAGGCCGAAGATGCCGATCGTCGCCACGACGCCGGCGCGCAGCGTGGCCGTCTTCGGCACGTCGTCGACCGCCACCCGTGTGGCCAGAAGCATCACCGCGGCGACGGACAACATGACCAGTTCGATCACGACCGGCATGCCCAGCGCCGACTTGGCCCCCGGCAGCGTGCGCAGCGACGGAAAGAAGCCGAGCACCACCACCAGCGCCACGCCGGCCAGGAAGATCAGCGCGGAGCGCTTCGCGGCCGGCTTGAGCGGCGGGCGCGCGGCGATCGCCTGCGGCGGCGGGATCAGGCCGTCCTTCAGGCGTTGCTGGTAGACCAGGTCGTTCTTGAGGTCCTTGCCCATGAACATCGAGACGACGGCGGCGACCACCACGCCGGCCAGGGTCGACGGGACACAGATCATCAGGATCTGCGCGAGGCCCCAGTCGGCCATTCCCTTCTCGGCGAACAGGCCGATCATCGCGGCGGTGGCCGCTGCCACCGGGCTGGCGGTGATGGCCTGCTGCGACGCGATGGTGGCCACGGCCATCGGGCGCTCGGGCCGGATGCCGTTCTGGTGCGCCGTCTCGTAGATCACCGGCAGCAGCGGATAGACGATGTGGCCGGTGCCGGCGAGGAAGGTGAAGGTCCACGTGGTCAACGGCGCCACGATGGTCACGTACTTCGGGTTCGCGCGGATGATGCGCTCGGCGATCCGCACCAGGAAGTCGATGCCCCCGGCGGCGTCCATCACCGAGGCCGCCATGATCACGGCCAGGATGATCAGCATCACGTCGACCGGCGGCGACGTGGGGTTGATGCCGAAGGCCACCACCAGCACCAGCAGGCCGACCCCGCCCCATAAGCCAAGGCCGACGCCGGCCGAGCGCGCGCCGAGCCAGATGGCGCCCAGCACGACGGCGAATTGAAGAAGAATGATGGATGTCATAGGCTCCGCCCTCCTGTTTTCAGTTGGTGAATTCGGGACGGATCAGGTTGTCGAAGGAGAAGACCTTCTCCCATTCAGCCTGCGTGAGCAGCCCGCGCTCGGTCACCACGATGTCGTGCAGTGACTTGCCCGTGTTGAAACCCTCGCGGGCGACCTCGGCGCACAGCTTGTAGCCGAGCCTGGGCTTGAGCACGGTGACGATGCCCAGCGAGTTCAGCACCATGTCGCGCGTGCGCTCGGCGTTCGCGGTGATGCCGTCCACGCAGTTGACGCGCAGGCTGTTGACCGCGTTCTCCATCGTCGAGATCGAGGTGAAGAGCGCGTACGTGATCACCGGCTCCATTACGTTCAGCTGCAACTGGCCAGCGGAGGCGGCCAGGGTCACCGTCAGGTCCAGGCCGATCACGAGGAAGCCGACCTGGTTGACCACTTCCGGGATCACCGGGTTGACCTTGCCGGGCATGATCGAGGAGCCGGGCTGCATCTGCGGCAGGTTGATCTCGTTGAAGCCGCAGCGCGGGCCGGAGGCGAGCAGGCGCAGGTCGTTGCAGATCTTCGTGAGCTTGGACGAGGTGCGCTTCAGCACGCCGGAGAGCAGCACGTAGGCGCCGGTGTCCGAGGTGGCCTCCACCAAGTCACCGGCCAGGATGAATTTCTGGCCGGTGAGCTCGGACAGGTAGCGCGTCGCCAGCTCCGGATAACCCGGGGCGGCGGTCACCATGGTCCCGATCGCGGTGGCGCCCAGGTTGATTTCGTGCAGCAGTTGCCGCACCTCCGCGATCCGCTGCACCTCCTCGCCGAGGGTGGTGCCCCAGCCGTGGAATTCCTGGCCGAGCGACATGGGCACGGCGTCCTGCAGGTGCGTGCGCCCCATCTTCAGCACCCGTTCGAACTCCCTGCCCTTGGCGAAGAAGGCTTGCTGCAGGCTCGTCAGGGCGTCCATGTAGCTCGCGAGCCGCAGGATCAGCGCGAGGCGGAACGCCGTGGGGTAGACGTCGTTGGTCGACTGGCCGAAGTTGACGTGATCGTTCGGGCTCACGAACTGGTATTGGCCTTTCTCGCGGCCCAGGTGTTCCAGCGCGAGGTTCGCGATGACCTCGTTGGCGTTCATGTTGGTCGACGTGCCGGCCCCGCCCTGGATGAAGTCGGTGAGGAACTGGTCGCGCATCTCGCCGGCGATGAGCCGGTCGCAGCCGGCCACGATCGCATCGGCGATGGCGGGCTCGAGCACGCCGAGATCGCGGTTGGCGAGCGCCGCGGCCTTCTTCACGTAGCCGAAGGCGCGCACGAATTGGGGCTCGGCCGACATCGGCACGCCCGTGATGCGGAAGTTGTCCATGCCGCGCTGCGTCTGCACGCCGTAATAGGCGCCCCCGGGAATGGCGCGCTCGCCCAGGAAGTCTTTTTCGGTCCTCACATTGCCCTTTCGCTGTGTCGTTGTCCTGATTCTTGGAGAGGGAATGCGGGGGCCATTTGCCTTGCCTCAAGCGCCCGGCCGCCGGGCGCAGCCGATTGGGCATGGCCTTATGTTGGCCGCGCATGCGGGCGCGCGCGGGCGCCGCCGATGTCTGGATGGCGACGATGAGGAGTTTGCGCGAGGTTCGCTTTGGGCCGGGAGCGGAACTGTGGGGCGCACGCTGCATGTGAACCCGTCCGGCGTCTCCGAATGTGGCGGTTCCCGTCCGCCCCCGCTAGCATGAGTCGTACTGAAGCGAAGGATGCGGTATGTCAGGTGCAGAAGGTCGTGTCGCTGTCTTGGTGGACTGCGAGAACTTGGAGCCGGGAGCTGCGGAGCACGCACTGCGAGTGGTCGCGCAGTTTGGGAGGGTGGTTCTGCGTCGCGGATACGGCAACCATCAGGCGCTGGCGAATAGGTGGCAGGCGGCACTAGTACGTCTGGCGTTCACTCCATGCCTGCAGTACCAATACGCCGCGGCCAAGAACACTTCCGATATAGCACTGACCCTTGACGCGATGGAAGCAATGTTCGACGGTCGCGCGGACACGTTCTGTCTCGTAACAAGTGACTCCGACTTTGCCTACCTTTGCAGGAAGCTTCGCGAGCGTGGGGCAACCGTGTACATCGTCGGCGAGGCAAAGACTCCGGATGCGCTCAGAAATGCCAGCGACCAATTCTTCGAATGGAGTCCTTCGATCGCCTCGCCAGCGGAGGCCTCGGCAGCCGCGGAGACGGTAAACAAGCAGCCGGTGGAGGGGGCGGAGCCAGCCAAACTTGTGGTCAAGCGCCGCCCGAAGTTCGTGGTGGATGCAGTCGACCTGCTCGCGGGCGGAGCATCCGAAGGCAAGGTGAGCTTGGGCGCGCTCGGCTCGTACCTGAAGCGCACCGATCCCGCGTTCTCGCCTCAGACCTACGGGCATTCGGGCCTACTCAACATGATCAGGACCTATGACCTGCTCACATTGCAGCAGGAGGCAGGCGGCCATTGTCGGTCGTGAAGTCTCAGGGGACCGAACCGAACGTCACGGCGTAGATGTCTCGCTGGAGTACGGCCGCTTCCGGCCATGAGCTGCCCGTCGTGGCGCCAACTTGAATGTCCGTTGAAGACTGAACTCGGACGTTCGCGATCCGCGCCTAAACGACAGCGATCGAGGTCATCCGGTCCCTCGCCAAGCGCTGTCTTGGGTGACTGCATGACCTCCTGAGGCACACCACCGGCATCAAACTGCAGAGCGCATCCGAAGGATGGCTTCGGCGCCTTCATCAAGTATTGAGGCAGCACCTCTTGTACTTCTTGCCGCTGCCGCACGTGCACAGATCGTTACGCCCGATCTTCGGTTCCGTGCGTACGGGCCGCACAACGGGTGGGGCGAGCGAGACATGGGACTTGCGCCGCATGGACGCCGTGCGCGCCTCCATGTCCGGAGAATGCTCCCAGGGAAAATCCAGCGCTAACCCAAACTGAAGCTGGCCCGCAGGGTCAATGGATAGGCCAAACCACCGATCCGCCTTTTGAACGTATTTACGTCCGTAACAGTAGGCCGCCATCACATCGCGGTCCTCGTCCTTCGGAGCCGGATTGCAATGGAACGTGACGCCCTCTCTGGCGGAACCGACTCCGATCGTGAAGTCGTGCCGCCGGCCATCTCTTCGCGACATCTGAGTGATGATTCCCAGCCGCTCGTCGATTGAGCGGCAGGTTTCTTCCCCGATCGTCATCAACAACATCCCCATGTCCACCAGGCCTTCGTCGGCCTTGCCTTCCAACTGCTCAAGTAGGTTTCCGAACCGGGTGCCGGCGAACTTGGTCAGGATCCCCGGCGGACTCCATGGGCCGATGACCCCATCGCGGCGCACGGACATGGACAGATCTAGATCGGCTGCCAAGTCGTCCTGCAGCATGGCCATAGACACACCTTCTTCCAGCCACAAATTCATCTTCAGGTGATAGCCGAGGGCCGTGAGTTCGTGGCTGATGACCAGACGGTCGGCGTGTCGGGCGCGCAGAGCGACATAGGTTAAAAACCGCAGCGGCGACTCCAGCATTTCGGTCATCGCGTCGAGCAGGAACACGTCCATCACGAACGGCGAGCGGACCTTGGGATGCTCCCGCGTCTTTAGGAACTGGCCTGCCTGGAATGAGAGAGCGGGGTAGTGGTCGGCCACCACTGTGAACAGGAATATCTCTTGAGGTGGCGCCGGTAAGGCTAGCGCCTGGCCGTCCGGCAACGTGAGATCACAATGACCATCAAGGATTAGCTCCGCGCATGACTGGCCCTGGTCATATGCCTCCTGGATTGCCTTGGCAAAGTCATCCTGCAGCTTTTGGTCATTGCCCTTTCGTGCCTCCTGCGTGAGACGCTTGGACTTGACCTGCACCACTATCAGCCGGTTACCGTAGACCACAAGGGCGTCGATCTCGCCGGCTAGCTCACCTTTTTTCTTGACCAGACGAACACTGTGATGCACCCGGCCGTCCCCGAAGACCTTCCGCAAGCGCCTTACCGCGAATGCCTCGGTGAACTCTCCACGATGAATCGCTGCGGTGGCACGGTACGTCTTGTCCTCCATCATCCAGTAGTAGGGCGATTCGTACAGCGCCTCGGCCGAGGCATATGGCAGGAACTGCAAGACCGACTCGCTACCGGCGGCCAGCAGCGGCTGGGCGTAGATGGCATTTAGTCCCGCCAGAGATGTGAAGGACGCGTTGTCATCGGCAAGGGTGAAAGCTGCCAGCACAGCCTGCACGCGCGCCACCGGCACCGCGCTGCGTTGGGCGATTTCGGCCTCGCTGAACGTATAGGAAGCCAGCAGGTCGACGCCGAGCCAGTCGCCCGGGTGGCGGGATGCATTCCACAAACGGGTGGCTTTCTCGTCCTGCAGTCGTGCGATCGCTTGAACCACCGCATAAGCGTCCGCGATCTCGAAACCCTTGTTGGCCAGCATCCAGGCGTTGTCGGCGGCGTACTTGGGGACGCTGAGGTCGCGGTACTGGAAAATGTACGCTGACTCACCGCCGTAGAAAATCGGCTCACGCAACGCCGCGCCGCGCCTGTAGGCGTCCAGCATGTCCGGCAGCCCGTCCTTATCAACCGCCCACTGGCCCAGACTGCCCGGCATGCTGTAGTGCAGTTGGTGCATCAACGTGTCGGTTTGCGCGATCAGCGCGCGTACTGCGTCGGCGCCGGGGTGTGGGCCCTGCCACGGTGCCTGCACCATCTGGCCCAGCAGAGTCGACAGTTCGGTACGGATCAAACGATCCGGGGCGAACAGCTTTTGCATGTCCTCCGGCTTCATCTGGCCGGCGTAGCGAACTAGGTTGTCGCGCCAGCACAGGTGAGCGAAGGCGTGGACGTATCCTGGGCTGCGGCACAACCGTGCCAGGTCGGCAAATACGTCAGCTTCGGACCGGATGTCTTGAGGAGTCATGTCGACATTCTCCCGCGCCCCGCCTGCGAGGTTGCGCACCCGGATGACCGCAATGTGACAGAGACGGTGGGTTCAAGGTGCGCCCATCACCGGCAGCAACCGCTGCAAAGCGGTCTTTCGTGCCGTCTGCAAGATCGGCAGCGAGAGGACCGCAGTCGCAACCCGGAGACGTCCGCTCCCGGCCGAGGCTGTCGCCACATGTCGGTAGTGAACCGAGCCTCTCGCGCCTATAGGACCTGCGAGCCTTCAGCCGGCTAATACAGCGTCGCCGCCTGCCGCCCCGGCAGTTGCTCGTCGTATGGCCCGGCCTCGATGCCGCCGTCCGTGAGCGCCTCCAGGATCGCTCCCGCGCTCGGCACCTTCCGCCGCGGCAGACCCGCATCCCACAGCCGCGACCGCTGGATCGCCCGCGCGCACTGGAAGAACACCGTCTGCACCTGCACCACCAGTACGCACTGGGGCCGCTTGCCTTGCATGGCGCAGCGGTCGAGGAGTTCAGGATCGACCGAGATCGTGGCGGTGCCGTTCACGCGCAGCGTCTCGCCGTTGCCTGGCACCAGGAACAGCAGCGCGACGCGCGGATCGGTGAGGATGTTGCGCAGGCCGTCGATGCGGTTGTTGCCGCGCCGCTCGGGCACCAGCAGCGTGTGCTCGTCCTGCACGATCACGAAGCCCGGCGGATCGCCGCGCGGCGACGCGTCCAGCCCTTCCGGTCCCGAGGTCGCCAGCACCGCGAACGGGGAGGCCTCGATCAGCGCACGATACAGCGGATGCACGTGGTCGACTTCCTTGCGGATCGACGCTTCGCCGACGGGCGCGTAGAGCGCCTGCAACTGCTCCAGTGTGCGGATGGTGTGCGCGGACATGACGGCCTCCTGTGCCTGCCATGATAGCCAGCGCACCGGGGGGCGCGAGGTCCGCCGCCGCGCGGCGAGTGCCGCCCGCGTCGGCTACAACTGCCGCGCCAGCAGCACCGCCGCGTGCACCGCCTCGCGCTGCGCGCCGTCGCGGATCTGGTGCCGGCAGCTGGTGCCGTCGGCGACCACCACCGCGCCGGGGTCCTTGCGCAGCGCCGGCAACAGGCTCAGTTCGGCCATCGCCATGGACACCTCGTGATGGGCGGCCTCGTAGCCGAAACTGCCCGCCATCCCGCAGCAGCTCGATTCGATCATCTCCGGCTGCGCGCCGGGGATCAGGCGCAGCACTTCCAGGATGGGCGCGGTCGCGGCAAACGCCTTCTGGTGGCAGTGACCGTGCAGCAGCACGCGCTGCTCCAGGGGCCGCAGGCGGCCCTTGAGCCCTTCGAGCTTGCCGTGCTTCGCTTCGCGCGCCAGGAACTCCTCGAACAGCATGGCGCCCTTGGCCAGCCGGGCCGCACCGTCGCCCAGGCCCATGGACAGCATCTCGTCGCGCAGCGTGAGCAGGCAGGAGGGCTCCAGGCCGACGATCGGGATGTCGCGTTCGGCAAACGGCAGCAGGGCGTCGAGCACCTCGCGTGCCTTGGCCTTGGCCTTGTCGACCATCCCGCTGGACAGGTAGGTCCGGCCGCAGCACAAGTGCTTGCCATCGGGCTGCAGCTTGGCCGCGACGTGCACCGTGTACCCCGCCGCCTGCAGCACCTGCAGCGCGGCGGCGGCATTGGGCGACTCGAAGTAGCCGTTGAACGTGTCGACGAACAACACCACCGGACGCGCGGCGACCAGCACCTGCTCGCGCGTGGCCGTGGGGGCGGGCGTGTTGAAGAAATGCCGCGACTGCCACTGCGGCAGGCTGCGCCGTGCCGACAGCCCCAGCAGCTTCTCGCCGGCCTTCGCGATCCACGGGCTGCCGTTGCGCAGGTTCAGCAGCCCGGCGAAGCGGCTGGCCTGCGCTGCGTAGTCGGGCAGCCCGCCGACCAGCTTGTCCTTGATCGTGAAGCCGTGCCGCGCCTTGTACTGGGCGAGGAATTCGACCTTCATCTTCGCCATGTCGACGCCCGTGGGGCAGTCGCGCTTGCAGCCCTTGCAGCTGACGCACAGGTCCAGCGCGTCCTTCACGGCCTCCAGCGCATCGTCGTCCCAGGTGCCGGCATGGCTGGGCGCCGCCGCGTCGAGGGCGCTGACGCTGTTGGCGAAGGACGTGGACTGCAGCCAGGTGTCCCCCTGCTGGCGGCCATTGCCGTTGCCCGCCGCCGGCCGCGTGCCGAGCTGGCCCGACAGCGCGAGCCGCAGCGTGTTGGCACGGCCGCGGGTGGAGTGCTTCTCCTCGCGCGTGACGCGGTAGCTCGGGCACATGGTCCCAGCGTCGAACTTGCGGCAGTGCCCGTTGTTGTTGCACATCTCCACCGCCTTGGCGAAGCCGAAGGACGGATCGCCGCCGGTGCCGGCGGGGCTGATGCGCTCGGTGGCCGGGTCGTTCTGCACGTTCCACCCGCTCCAGTCCAGGGCCGGCTGCAGCGCGATCACCCGGTAGCTGGGCGGAAACCGCATCAGCCGCGTGTCGTCCATGCGCGGCGGATTGACGATGCGCTGCGGGCACAGCAGGCGCGCCGGGTCGAACAGCGTCTTGATCCGGGCGAAGGCTTCGTTGATCTTCGGGCCGAACTGCCAGCCGATCCACTCGCCGCGGCACAGGCCGTCGCCGTGCTCGCCGCTGTAAGCGCCCTTGTAGCGGGCCACCAGCGCCGACGCCTCCTCGGCGATCGCGCGCATCTTGGCCGCGCCGTCGTGCCGCATGTCGAGGATGGGCCGCACATGCAGCGTGCCGACCGAGGCATGGGCGTACCAGGTGCCGCGGCTGCCGTACTTGCGGAACACCTGCGTCAGCGCGTCGGTGTATTCGGCCAGGTGCTCCAGCGGCACGGCGCAGTCCTCGATGAAGCTCACCGGCTTGCCGTCGCCCTTGAGGCTCATCATGATGTTGAGGCCCGCCTTGCGCACCTCCCACAGGTTCTTCTGCGGCGCGTCCTCGGTCATGCGCACGACCGAGCCGGGCAGGCCCAGGTCGCCCATCAGCTCCACCAGCTGGTCCAGCTTGCGCACCAGCACCGCCTTGTCGGCGCCGGCGAATTCCACCAGCAGCACGGCGTCGGGCTGGCCGATCACCGCCGTGCGGATCACGGCCGCGAAGGCGGGGTTCTGCAGCGACAGCTCGATCATCGTGCGGTCGACCAGTTCCACCGCCGTCAGCGTGGCACCGGCGTCGCCGGCCAGCTTCACGATGTGCTGCGCCGTGTCCATCGCCTTGTAGAAGGTCGGGAAGTTCACGACCCCCAGGACCTTGGTGCGGGGCAGCTCCGACAGCCTGAGCGTCAGCGACCTGGTCACGGCCAGCGTGCCTTCGCTGCCGACCAGCAGGTGCGCCAGGTTCACCGAACCGTCGCCGGTGTACGGCCGCTCGTTCTGGTTGTGGAAGATGTCCAGGTTGTAGCCGCCGACGCGACGCAGCACCCTGGGCCAGCGCCGCTCGATCTCGGGCGCCAGTTGCAGCGCGAGCTCGCGCACCTGCTCGCCGAGCCGGCGCGCCGTGCCGGAGCTCTCGTCGAAGCGTCCGAACCGGTGCAGCTCGCCGTCCGAGGTCCAGGCCTGGGCGCCCAGCACGTTGTGCACCATGTTGCCGTAGGCGATGCTGCGGCTTCCGCACGAGTTGTTGCCCGCCATGCCGCCCAGCGTCGCCTGGGCGCTGGTGGACACGTCCACCGGATACCACAGGCCGGACTGCTTCAGCGCCGCGTTGAGGTGGTCCAGCACGATGCCCGGTTCCACCTCCACGGTGCGATGGTCGGCGTCGAACTGCAGGATGTTGCGCACGTGCCGCGAGTGGTCGATCACCAGTCCCGCGCCCACGGTCTGGCCGCACTGGCTGGTGCCGCCGCCGCGCGGCACGATCGGCACCTGCAGGTCGCGGCAGATGTCCAGCGCCAGCTTCACGTCGGCGCTCGCGCGCGGCACGAACACGCCGACCGGCAGCACCTGGTAGATCGAGGCGTCGGTGGCGTAGCGGCCCCGGTCGGCCGCGGAAAAGAGCACGTCGCCTTGGGTTTCCGCCGCCAGGCGCCGCGCCAACTGGCCCGCGACTTCGTTGCTGGCCCGTGCGACGGTCTCGTAGGCACCCGCGGCGCCGCCCGCCGCGACGTTGACCGGCAGCGGGGCGTTCATGACCGGCCTCCCGCGGCCGGCGGCGGGGCTTCCCGGCGCAACTGCTCCAGCACGACGTCGCGCTTGTTGCACAGGTGGGTGAGCAGGACCGCGCGCATGGCGGCCGGATCCCGGGCGGTGAGGGCGTCGATCATCTGCTCGTGCTCCTTGACGGCGCGCTTCCATTTCGCGCCGTCCTGGTTGGACCGGAACCGCAGGGCCTGCAACCGGGCGTTGACCTGGTTGTACGTGGCACCCAGCACCGGGTTCTTCGCGGCCGCGTTGATGGCACGGTGGATCTGGGCATTGATGCGATAGTAGGCGGAGAGGTCGGCGCGGGTGTAGGCGGCCAGCATCTCGAAGTGCATCGCCTTGATCTCGGCGAGCTCGCTGGCGGTGATGCGCTGCGCCGCCAGTTCCCCCGACAGCGCTTCCAGGCCGGCCATCACCTCGAAGGTGTTCAGCACGTCCTGCTCGCTCAGCGACACCGCCACGGCGCCCCGGTTGGGCAGCAGTTCGACCAGGCCCTCGGCCGCCAGCATCTTGATGGCCTCGCGCAAGGGCGTGCGCGACACCTGCAGGCTCTCGGCGAGTTCGCGCTCGTTCAGCTTCGCGCCCGGCGCGATCCGTCCTTCCACCAGCATCTCGCGCAGGCGCATCGCGACCTGCTCGTGCAGCGCGGCCCGCGGAATGGAGATGACGTCGGCACTCATGCGGCGGATTGTATGCAAAAAGGTTCGAAAAGGCGCGCCACGGCAAGAGCTACCCCGCTTGACAACTGAATTTTGTATGCAAAAAATGACCAACCCTCGAAAGCCCGCCATGCTGACGCTCGACTTCCATCCCACCGGCCGCCACTTCCTGCAGATTCCGGGCCCGTCGCCGGTGCCCGACCGGATCCTGCGGGCCATGAGCCTGCCGACCATCGATCACCGCGGCCCGGAGTTCGGCGCGCTGGGGCTGCGCGTGCTCAAGGGGATCAAGCAGGTCTTCCAGACGCAGCACCCGGTGGTGATCTATCCGGCGTCCGGTACCGGCGCGTGGGAAGCGGCACTGGCCAACACCATGAGCCCCGGCGACCACGTGCTGATGTACGAGACCGGCCATTTCGCGAGCCTGTGGAAGAAGATGGCGACCCGTCTCGGCCTGGAAGCCGAGTTCCTCGCGTACCGCGGCGGCGACGACCGGATGCCCGAGGCCGCGAGTTGGCGCCGCGGCGTCCAGGCCGACCTGATCGAGGAACGCCTGCGCGCCGACCGGCAGCATTCGATCAAGGCGGTGTGCGTCGTGCACAACGAGACCTCCACCGGCGCCACCAGCGACATCCTGGCGGTGCGGCGCGCCATCGATGCAGCCAAGCACCCGGCGCTGCTGATGGTGGACAGCATTTCCGGGCTGGCCTGCGCCGACTACCGTCACGACGAGTGGGGTGTCGACGTCACCATCAGCGGCTCCCAGAAGGGGCTGATGCTGCCGCCGGGCATCAGTTTCAACGCGGTGTCGCCCAAGGCGCTGGAGGCGAGCCGCAGCGCGAAACTCCCCAAGGCGTTCTGGGCCTGGGACGAGATCGTCGAGATGAACCAGGGCGGCTACTGGCCGTACACGCCCAACACCAACCTCTTGTACGGCTTGGCCGAAGCCTGCGACATGTTGCTGGCGGCCGAGCATGGCGGCCTGGCGGGCGCTTTCGCGCGCCACGGCCGCTGGGGCGAAGGCGTGCGCGCGGCGGTGCGCGCGTGGGGCCTGGACATCCAGTGCGCCGATCCGGCCGTCTACTCGCCGGTGCTCACCGGCGTAATGATGCCCGACGGCGTCGACGCGGACGCGGTGCGCAAGATCGTCTACGAGCGCTTCGACTGCTCGCTGGGGACGGGCCTGGGCAAGGTCAAGGGCCGGATGTTCCGCATCGGGCACCTGGGCGACTGCAACGACCTCACGCTGATGGCGGCGCTGGCCGGCTGCGAGATGGGCCTGAAGCTCGCCGGCGTCAAGCTGGCCGGCTCGGGCGTGCAGGCGGCCATGGAGTTTTTTGCTTCGCAGCCGGCGCCGAAGGCGGCATGATGGCGCCGCGGGCGAGGCCGGCTCTGAAAGCCGCCCGACCCGCCTCCGCCACGGCCCCTGCGGGGGCCGGAAACGATTGACAACCAAAGGAGACAAGACATGAAGACCATCGCATTCGCTGCACGGCGTTTCAGTGGCGCGCGGCGCACGGCGTGCCGCACCCTGGTGGCTGCCGCCGCGGGCCTCGCGCTCCACGGCACGGCGCAGGCCCAGGCCGAATTCAAGGTCGGCCACGTCGGGGAGCCCGGCTCGATCTTCCAGAAAAGCGCCGACGAATTCGCGCGCCGCGCCAACGCCAAGCTGGGCGGCAAGCTCAAGGTCGTGGTCTACGGCTCCAGCCAGCTCGGCGGCGACAAGGAGCTGATCCAGAAAGTGAAGCTCGGCACGGTGGACATGGCGGTGCCGTCCACGGTGATGACGTCGGAGGTCGACCAGTTCGGCGTCTTCGACCTGCCTTACATCGTCAAGGACCGGGCGCACATGGCGCGCATCGAGAAGGACGTCTTCTGGCCGAGCATCGCGCCGCTCGCCGAGAAGAAGGGGATCAAGGTGTTGGCCGTGTGGGAGAACGGCTCGCGCCACATCACCAACAACAAGCACCCGATCAAGGTGCCGGCGGACCTGAAGGGCATCAAGCTGCGCGTGCCGGAAGGCAAGTGGCGCGTGAAGATGTTCCAGGAGTACGGCGCCAACCCGAGCCCGATGAAGTTCTCCGAGCTGTTCACGGCGCTGCAGACCGGCGTGATGGACGCCCAGGAGAATCCGTTCACGCAGATCTACTCGGCCAAGCTGCAGGAAGTGCAGAAGTACCTGTCGCTCTCGGGCCACGTGTACACGCCGGCCTATGCGATCGTCGGGCTGCGCAAGTTCAATGCGCTGCCGGCCGACGTGCGGCAGGTGCTGGAGCAGACGGCCAAGGAAACCCAGGCCTATGTGTACGAAACCGCCGCGAAGGACGAGACCGAGCTGCTCACCAAGCTGAAGCAGGCCGGCATGCAGGTCAACGAGGTCGACAAGGATGCGTTCATCGCGGCGAGCCGGCCGATCTACGACGAGTTCGCCAACGAAGTCGCCGGCGCCAAGCCGCTGATCGACAAGGCCGTGGCGCTCGGCAAGCAATGACCGGCGCGCAACCACAGGCGGTCGCCGGCGTCGCCGGCGGCGTTCGCGGCAGCGCGATGCACCGCTTCCGCGGCGCCTACGAGCTGTTCCTCGAGCGCATCGTCATGGCGCTGATGGTGGGGCTGTCGCTGGAAGTCACGCTGGGCATCGTGTTCCGCGTGGCCGGCAGCTCGCTCGTCTGGTACGACGAGCTGGCTTCGGTGCTGCTCGCGTGGCTCACGTTCTACGGCTCGGCGCTGGCGTCGGTCAAGCGCTCGCACATCGGCTGCCCGGAAGTGGTGGAGCAGTGTTCGCGCCGGACCCAGCGCGGGCTGGGCATCCTCGTGCAGCTGCTGGTGATCGGGTTCTTCGCCCTGCTCGGGTGGATGGGCGTGGCGATCATGCCGGCGCTGGTCGGCGAGTCGCTGGTGAGCCTGACCTGGATCCCGATGAACTTCGTCCAGTCGGTGATCCCGGTCTCGTCGGCGCTGATCATCGTGGCCGAGGCCATGCACCTGGTCGACCTGGTCCGCGGCGATGGCGCGGCGGACGCGGCGGCCGCCGGCGGCGCGACGCACTGAAGGAGAGCCTCCATGGCAACCATGATGACCGTCTTCACGGCGGTGCTGGGGCTGGTGCTGCTGAACGTGCCGATCGCCGTTTCGCTGGGCATGGTGGCGGTGATCGCGATGGTGATCAGCCACGGCACGGACTCCCTGCCGAACATGCCGCTGGTGATCTACAACGGCGCCACCAACTTCCCGCTCCTGGCGATCCCGCTGTTCATCCTGGCCGGCGCGATCATGAACGCGTCCGGCATCTCGCGCCGGCTGATTGCCTTCGCCTCGGCCATCTTCGGCTGGGTGCGCGGCGGGCTGGCGCACGTGTCGATCGGCGCGTCGCTGTTCTTCGCGGAGATCTCCGGCTCCGCCGTCGCCGACGTGGCGGCACTCGGCTCGATCCTGATCCCCGGCATGAAGGCCAAGGGCTATCCCAGCGCCTTCGCGGCGGCTTCGATGTCCTCGGCGGCGACGCTGGCCGTGATCATCCCGCCGTCGATCCCGATGATCCTGTACGCCGTGATGGCGGAAACGTCGGTGGTGCAGATGTTCGTCGCCGGCATCGTGCCGGGCCTGATCGGCGCCGCGGGGCTGATGGGCATGGCCACGTTCCTCTCGCGCCGCTACAACCTGCCGCGCGAGGCCGCGTTCTCGCTGCGGCGCGTGCTGCAGACCGGCCGCGACGCGCTGTGGGCGTTCGCCCTGCCGATCATCATCCTGGGCGGCATCTTCGGCGGACTGGTGACCGCGACCGAAGGTGCGGCGCTGGCGGTGGTCGCCGCGCTGTTCATCGGGCTGGTGGTCTACCAGGAGCTGGACATGAAGCACCTGCGCGCGGCGGTGATGGAAGGCGGCGTGCAGACGGCGGTCGTCATGCTGCTGGTCGCCACCAGCGCGCTGCTGGGCGCCTACCTGACCGAGGTGCAGGCGCCGCAGGCGCTGGCCAAGGCGGTGTCCGACTTCACGTCGAACAAGTGGGTGGTGCTGGCGCTGCTGAACGTGCTGTTCCTGTTCCTCGGCATGTTCCTGCACTCGGCGGCCGCCATCATCCTGGTGGTGCCGATCGTGATGCCGCTGGTGCGCGCCGTGGGCATCGACCCGATCCACTTCGGGCTGATCGTGACCGTCAACCTGGGCCTGGGCCAGCAGACGCCGCCGGTCGCCAGCGTCCTGATGGTGGCCAGTTCGATTTCCAAGTCCTCGGTCTGGGAAGTCACGCGGGTCAACGTGTGGTACATCGGCGTGCTGTTCGCCGTCCTGATGCTGGTCACCTACGTGCCCGTCACCGGGCTCGGCCTGGTCGAGCTGTTCTACCGCTGAACCCAAACAAGGAGTGAAACGCCGATGACCGCAGGAACAGTGCGCCTCAGCATCGAAGGACCCGTCGCGACGGTCCTGTTCGACCGTCCCGCCGCCCGCAACGCGATGACCTGGGACATGTACCAGGAACTGGTGGCGATCTGCGAGCGGCTGCCCGGGGAGCCGGGCGTGCGCGTCGCGTGCCTGCGCGGCGCCGGCGGCGAAGCCTTCGTCGCCGGCACCGACATCGAGCAGTTCAAGACCTTCGACGCGGAGCGGGGCGTGGAGTACGAACGCACCATCGATGCCGGCATGGGGCGCCTCGCGGCGCTGGACATTCCCACGGTCGCCGTCATCGAGGGCTGGTGCGTCGGCGGCGGCCTGGCCATCGCGACCGCTTGCGACATCCGCATCGGCACGCCTTCCGCGCGGCTGGGCGTGCCGATCGCGCGCACGCTGGGCAACTGCCTGTCGAGTTCCAACATCACCCGCCTGATCGCCGCCTTCGGCCTGCCGCGCGTGCAGCGCATGCTGGTCGGTGCGGAGGTGCTGCGCGCCGACGAAGCGCTGGCGTGTGGCTACCTGGCGGAGGTGGTCGCGCCGGACGCGATCGATGCCGCCGCCCGCACGCTATGCGAGCGGCTGGCGGCGCTGGCGCCGGTCACGCAGGCCGTGACCAAGGAAGCGTTGCGGCGGATCCTGCGGGAGAACACCCCCGACGTGGAAGACCTGATCCGCCGCACGTACGGCAGCGAGGACTTCCGCGAAGGCGTCACGGCCTTCACCGAGAAACGCCCCCCGGTCTGGCGCGGCCGGTAGCTTCCCGCCGCACTGCCGCACTGCCGCACTGCCGCACTGCCGCGCTTCCGCGCTTCCGCGCTTCCGGCGCAGCGCGCGCGGCACCGTTCGCCCGCGCCCCACCCGTGGCTCGGCCACGGCGTTACGCCCGCCCGATCTTGTTGCATCGGCTCAAGCCTGCGGCGCGCGATCTGCGTTGGAATGAACTGAAGCGCCGGGGCCGCCGCTGCCGCTCGCGGCAGCGGGCATGGCTGTTGCCGCCCGGCTTCGCGTTCAACACCGGCCACGGGAATTGCATGACGATCAATCTCTTCGACAAGGGAGGGTGTCCGCTGGAGCGCCAGCGCTTCACCTGGAAGGAACTGGTCCAGAGGCCCATCAGCAAGCTCGACGACGACGCCTTCACGCGCGTACGCATCATCCTGATGAACGGCGTGGAGCACGACGCGTTGCGCATGAAGCAGGTCATGCTGCGCATGAACCGCAACGCGCGGGTCGCGCTGGCCGAGCTGATGCGGGTGGAGCACGAGCAGGCGACCATGGTCAACTGGCTGCTGTCGTCCGACCATTCGCCGCTGGAAACCACCATCGGCTTTGAGCAGACCGCGATCGAGGTCACCGCTTCGGTGGCGTCCGTCGACCTCGCGCTGCCCGCCGGCGCGCCCGGCACGCCCGCCACCGGCAAGGACGCGTGCCCGCGCGGCGGCGGCAGCGGCCGGCTGGGTGGGCGCAGCTGTCCCGGCTGCCAGGCGAGCGGCAAGGTCAATGTCGGGATCGGCGGGGCGTGACCGAGCCGGCGCCAGACGGCGTGGACGCCATGCCGCCCACCGACACCATCGCGACGCGCAAAGGCGAGCTGGAATACACGCTGTCGGGCGACGGCCCGGCGACCATCGTGCTGCTCAATGGCGCCGGCGTGACGCTGGACGGCTGGAGCGCGCTCTATCCGGGGATCGAGCAACTGGGGCGTGTGTTTGCCTGGAACCGGTTCGGCGTCCAGGGCAGCGCGGACCCGCCGGCGATGCAGGACGGCGCGGCCGTCGTGGCATCGCTGCGTGAGTTGCTCGCCCGGGCCGGCCTGCGGCCGCCGTACGTGCTGGTCGGCCACTCGCTGGGCGGGCTGCACGCCAATCTCTTCGCCCGCCTGCATCCGTCCGAGGTGGCCGCGGTGCTGTTCCTCGAAGCCACCCACCCGCGCGACCAGGACGTGCTGGAGCAGGACGAGCAGCGACTCAAGCGCGGCTTGAGCAAGGTGCTGGCGCAGCCGCCGCGGGAATTCGAGGCCAACCTGCATGCCGAGATGGAAGCGGCCGCCGATACCGTGGACGAAGTGGCCGCGGCCGGGCCGTTCCCGCCGGTGCCGGTGGCGGTGGTCACGGGCGGCATGGATCCGCCGAAATCGCTGCTGTCGCCCGACGCCGCGCAGGCCAGGCGCGAGCGCCAGCTGGCGCTGGTGCGGCTGTCGCCGCACGGGGAACACGTGGTCGCCACGCGCAGCGGCCACTTCCCGCAGCGCAGCGAGCCGGAGCTGGTGCTGCGCGTGCTCCGGCGGCTGGTCGAGCGCGCGCTGCCGCCGACCCGGTGACCCCTGCCGGCCCAGGGGCCGCCGCTCGACAAGGCGCGCCGCGCTGGCGACACTGAGGGCCCCCGGCTTTCAGCAAGGATCCCCCATGGCCCGCTACACGGCGCAAGTGCTCTGGCAGCGCGACGGCGCCGACTTCACCGGCAATCGCTACAGCCGCCGCCACCGGCTGCGCTTCGATGGCGGCGCGGACGTCCTCGGCTCGGCGTCGCCGCACGTCGTGCCGCAGCCGATGTCGGACCCGGCCGGGGTCGATCCCGAGGAGGCGTTCGTCGCCGCGCTCGCGAGCTGCCACATGTTGTGGTTCCTCGCGCTGGCGGCGCGCCGCGGCTACACGGTGGAGCGCTATACCGACGACGCGGAAGGCGTGATGGCGCGCAATGCCGCCGGGAAGATGGCGATCACGCAGGTGACCCTGCGGCCGCGCGTCGAGTTCTCGGGCGAGGCTCGGCCCGCGAGCGAAGACATCGCCGCGCTGCACCACGAGGCGCACGAGGAGTGCTACATCGCGAACTCGGTGACGGCGCAGGTGCGCTGCGAGCCGGTGCCCGCGCAAGCCTGAAGGACTGGAGCCGACATGCTTGCCGTCATTTTCGAAGTCCGCCCTTATCCGGAGCATCGAGCCGGCTACCTGGAATGGGCCGCCCGGCTGAAGGACGAACTCCTGCAGATGGAAGGCTTCATCTCGATCGAGCGGTTCCAGAGCCTGACCGATCCCGACAAGATCCTGTCGCTGCAGTTCTGGCGCGACGAGGAATGCCTGGCGGCGTGGCGCAACCTGGAGGCGCACCGGGCCGCCCAGGCCGCCGGCCGTCGCACGATGTTCAAGGAATATCGCCTCCACATCGCGCAGGTGGTGCGCGGCTACGGCCTGGACGACCGCGAGCAGGCGCCCGCGGATTCGCGCGCGCGCCACGGTTGACGCAGGGATCGATCGGACGCGCGGTCCCGCCCGATCCCCCAGCCCGGCGCGCTCAGAAGCTGTGAATGAATTGATCGCAGGGCGAGCCGCGGCCCGGACGCAACGACACCTGCGCCTCGAACAAGGCTCGCGCGGCTGTGAGGAATTCGTTCGCAGCTTCTCAGGCGACGGCCGTGAGGGACATGTTGTCCACCACGCCGATCGCCGCGTTCTGGTTCTTCCAGACGTAGACCTGGAAGCCGGCCGCGCCTTGCGGGGCGGTGAAGGCGATCGAGACGGCCGCCGGCGTCAGCGAGCTGACCACCTTGACCTGGTCCAGCAGCACCGCACCGGTGCTGCCCAGGACCTTGACGCCCACGAAGACGCCTTCGGCGGCGGTGGTGATGTTGGCGGTGGCATCGAACTGGTACTTGGCGCCGGCCGTGGCCTTGGCAGAGATGTTCTGGCCCGCGCCGCCGGCGCCGGTGCCCACCTGCAGCGCGCCGGCCACGACCGCTGCATTGCCCCAGTTCTGCCAGCCCGTCATGCCGCCGGCGAAGTCGCCGTTGGCCACGATGCTGGCACTGGTGGCCGGAGCCGTCGTGTCGGTCGTGGGCGTGGTGGTCGGCTCGCTCGGCGCTGGCGTGCCGCCGGCCGGCGCGCCCGGGGTCCACCAGTTGCCCGAGGCGACGACCATCGACAGCAGCTGGATCTCGCCGTCGTAGTAGCCGGTGGTCATGTGGCTGGCGTTCCAGTTCCACATCGTGTCCAGGAAGCCCTGGAAGCGCGCGTCGACGCAGGCGCCGGCGCAGATCGGGCCGTGGTAGGCCGGGCTGTTGCCGCCGGTGAGCATCTTGCCGGCCAGGTCGTAGCCGGTGCCGATCCTGAGCGGATCGCCGCCCGAGCTGGCCTTGAAGAAGTCGATCATGCGGCTGGTCACCAGCTGGAAGCGCGCGTCACCCGAGAGCAGGTAGTCCGACGCGAAGCGCCAGGGATTGCGGCACGCGTTCCACCAGAAGTAGCCTTCCTTGTCGTTGCCGTCGCCGATGTAGCCGGTGGAAGGCGAGGGCGTGGCCGTGTTGGTGTTGATCACGAAGTCGGGCATCAGGCCCACCCCGGGCGAGTACACGGTCTGCATGCGATCGAGCAGCCAGTACGCGCGGTCCACCGCCTTGTCCCACAAGGTGTCGCCGGTGGCGGCCTTGAAGGCGCGGAAGTGGCCGATCATGTAGTCGGAGGTGCGGTTGTTCTCCGGGTTGCGCAGCCCCTTGAGGGTGCCGTCGGTCCACATGTTCCAGCTCTTGATGGCCGCGATGGTGTTCCTTGCTTCCTGCAGGTAGTTCCAGGTGCCCGCCGAGCCCCACTGGCGGTCGGCCATCAGCAGCGCCATGGCGATGTCCAGGTCGCCGTCCACCGCGTTCCAGCCCTCGCCGGCGGAGCTGCCGTTGGCGTTGAGGCGCCAGTCCATCAGCCACTTGCCGTTGGGGTCGAACGGCACGATGGCAAAGGCCGGGCGGGCCCGCACCACGGCCAGCAGGCCGTCGAACAGCTCGCGCGCCTTGGGGTCGTGGCCGGCGAACAGCACGGCCAGCAGCATGCCGTAGCCCATGCCTTCGGACACGGTGAGATAGGTGGTGTTGGAGAACTGCACGGCATAGCCGCCGGCCACGATGGAGGTGGCCGGCACGATCGCGTGCGCCTTCCAGGCGTCGTAGTGGTTCTTCAGCAGCGTGTCCATGCTGGAGGCGCTCTGGGTCGGCTTGATGCCGGCCTTGTAGGCGGCCAGCCGCGCGCCGAACGGGTAGGCGATGGCGAGGGTGGCCGGGTCGGTCGTCGGGGCCGGCGCGGGCGTCGGGGTGGGCGTGGGCGTGGGAGCCGGTTCCGCCGTCGCGTCTCTTGGCGCCCTGGGGCTCGACTTCCTGCGCGTCCGCAGCGGCCCGGCCCCTGCGTCGTTCGCGGCGAGGTCCTCCTCTTCTGCACCACCTCCGCAGCCGGTCAATGCAAGGGTGGCGGCGGCCGAGCCGGACAGCAGAAAAAGTCGTCTTTTCATGATGACTGCATGTAACGCTTTGCGAGGCGGCGGGAATCGTCGTGCCCCTCGCGGGTCCGAGGCCCCGGTAGCGACGCCTCAGCAGGAGGAGTCACTCTAGTAGGACGGGTCCCACACGCCAATCAGCCATTGCCTACACATGTAAGGCGCGTGTTCCCACGAACCGAGGCGAGATGCGTGAAGTTGTCACGAAGATGGCGCGGTCGTCGCAAAGACTGACTGGTGCCGCGTTACCAGAAGCGACAAGCTCGGCAATGAAAACAGTCACTTAGCGGGCGCAATTCGCGCCTGCGTGCGGCAAGCCCCAGGTCGGGCTGTGCGCTTACATTACAGATCTCCGGTCGCAGAAGTTACTTGTGGTCGCAAGCCGGCATCGGCGCCGGCGTGGTGTGGGCGCCATGGCGGCGCCGGCGTGATTCGTGCCGAGCGCGGCACCGGCGAAAAGGGTGGCACGGCGTTGCCGCGACAATCGGGCCTCGATGACACCACTGCCGCTGCCCTGCCCATGCTGAAGTACCAGACCATTCCCGTGACGCCCTTCCAGCAGAACTGCTCCCTGGTGTGGGACAGCGAGACGAAGCAGGCCGCCGTGATCGACCCCGGCGGCGATCTCGAGACCTTGCTCGGCGAGGCCCGGCGGCTGGGGCTGAAGCTGGAACAGATCTGGCTCACCCACGCGCACATCGACCATGCGGGCGGCACGGCGGAACTCGCCGAGCAGCTGCAACTGCCCGTGATCGGTCCGCACGCGGCCGACCAGTTCTGGATCGACGCGCTGGCGCAGCAGGGCGCGATGTTCGGCTTTCCCGAGGCCCGCCCGTTCCGGCCGACGCGGTGGCTGCAGGATGGGGAGACGGTGGAACTGGCCGGCCACGTGCTGCACGTGCGGCACTGTCCCGGGCATACGCCGGGGCACGTGGTGTTCCATTCGCCGGAGATGAAGCGCGCTTTCGTCGGCGACGTGCTGTTCGCCGGCAGCATAGGCCGCACCGACTTTCCGCAGGGCGACCACGACACGCTGATCGCCAGCATCACGCAGCGCCTGTGGCCGATGGGCGACGACACCGTGTTCATTCCCGGCCACGGACCGGAGAGCACGTTCGGGCGCGAGCGGCGCAGCAATCCCTACGTGGCGAACACCTGAAGCCGCTACGTCAGGCTGCCAGGCCCTTGGCGAGCATGTAGACCGCCAGGAGGTACAGCATGCTCGCGAAGATCTTCTTGAGCTTCGGGACCGGGAGCGCGTGGGCCGCCTTGGCACCCAGCGGCGCCGTGACCACGCTGGCGACGGCGATGATCGCCAGTCCCGGCAGCCAGATGTAGCCGAAGGAGGCCGGCGGCAGGCCCTGCGCCGACATGCCGCTGATCACGTAGCCGACCACGTTGCTGAGCGCGATCGGAAAGCCCAGGGCCGCCGACGTGGCCACCGCGTTGTGCATCGGGACGTTGCACCAGGCCATGAACGGCACGCTGATGAAGCCGCCGCCGGCGCCCACCAGCCCCGACAGGAAGCCGATGAAGCCGCCCGCGCCGAGCTGCCCGCCCACCCCCGGCATCCCGCGCGAGGGTGCCGGCTTCCTGTTGCGGAACATCTGCGTCGCGGAGAAGGCAACGAACACGCCGAAGATCAGCGCCAGCCACGATCCCTTCAGCAGGGCGAACACGCCCAGGCTCGCGATGATGCTGCCGATGACGATGCCCGGCGCGAGCCCGCGCACCAGGTCCCAGCGCACGGCGCCGCGCTTGTGGTGGGCCCGCACGCTGGAGATGGAGGTGAAGATGATCGTCGCCATCGACGTGGCGATGGCCATCTTGACGGCGAGGTCCGCCGGCACGCTGCGCTGCGACAGGATCAGCGTGAGGAACGGCACCAGCACCATGCCGCCGCCGATGCCCAGCAGGCCGGCGAGAAAGCCGGTGCCGATGCCGAGCACGGCGAGTTCGAGAACGAGGAGGGGTTCGAGGGGCATGCTTCGTTGTTCTGCCCCGCCTGGCGCGGGGTTGCGCCCGATTGTGCCGGATGCGCAACCCGCTTCGAAAAAGGTGTCTGCCGTGCCGCCGGACCCTCAGCCTGAACCGGGGTTCAGGTGGGCGAGGTCAGCTTGGCGTTGGGTTCATCTGACGCGAGACGATCACGCTCACCAAGCGATGGTTCCAAGCCCGTGCTCGAAGAGCATTGGTTCAAGGACATATAAAGCCCGGCGCACTGCAGACGAAACCATTGTAGGGGCTGGACCCGCCCCGCGGGGCCGAAAAAATCGCAATACCGCGCATCGCGCAGTGCCAACCTGGCGCGGCTTGACACAGGTCGAAAACAGCACCACTCGACAGTGGCGCGGCGCTCAGAGGAGGCGGCCGTCCTGGCGCAGCGCGCGATCGAGGCGTTCGAGCAGGCCGGCCAGGCGCGGATCATTGCCGTTGGCGCCGTTGATGCCGGCGCTGGTGAGATCCGCCGAGGCGAGCGCGGTCGCCGCCTGCGGCGCGCTGTGACGCCCGGCCGCGTCGAAGGCGAGGTTCAGCGCGGCGAGCACGGCGATGCGGTCGCGCGCCTTCACCTTGCCGGCGTCGCGGATCCTGCACATCGCGCCGTCGACTTTCTCCACCGCCTCCAGCATGCGCTGCTCTCCGCCCTCGGGGCAGCCGAGCAGGTAGCTCTGGCCCATGATCTGGACTTCCAGCTGCTTCATGGTCATGCGGCGCTCTTGATGTCCGGCAGGCGTTCCAGCAGCGCGTCGACGCGCGAGCGCGCGGCCGAAAGCCGCGACTTCAGCGAGTCGCGTTCCTGCGTGAGCGCGTCCACCTGCTGCGAGAGCAGGGCGTTGGTGCGCTGCAGCTCCTCGTAGCGCACGAGGAGGCGCTCGACGCGCTCCGCAATCTGCTCGATCTGGCCGGCACTCATGAAAAAGATTGTAGGGTCTTGTCACTGCGGGGGCCCTAAAATGGCGGCGTTGGTGCTCGCGGTGTGGTTCACATGCCGCAGTTCAACGGGAAGCAGGGTGCTCGCGGCCGTTCGCACGGCACGGGCCAACCTGCGCTGCCCCCGCAACGGTAAGCGGATGAATTCCCGCAAGGGAATTCCGTCCCGTCACACACAGCCACTGGGCGCGTGCGAACAGCGCGCCTGGGAAGGCGACGGGAATGCTCCGCCAGCCCGGATACCGGCCAACATGGTGGCCGCGCCTTCCTTCCGGAAAGCGCGGCTGTGGCGCCCACTTGACCGGCGGGGAAGCTGGTCCGGGTCTTTGACATGTCCGACTCCTTCATGACTGCCTCCAGGTCCATCCGGCGCGTGGCGCTCCCGCTCGCGCTCGCCTGCTCTTCTTCCACCCTCGTCGCGCAGACCCCGGTCTCGCTGCCCGACATCGTCGTCACCGTGCCGCGCTTTTCCGAGCTCGCCGCGCCGCTGCCGTTCGGCGTGAGCGTGCTCACGGCCGACCAGATCCGAGCCAGCGGCGCCGCCACCGTGAACGAGGCCTTGATGCGCCTGCTGGGCATCGTCGGCCGCCAGGACTTCTTCGGCGGCGGCGAATACGGCCTCGACCTGCGCGGCTTCGGCAGCACGGCCGACGTCAACCAGGTCGTGGTGGTCGACGGCGTCCGCGTGAGCGAGCCTGACCTGGGCGGCACGCGCCTGGCCGGCATCCCGATCGAAGCGGTGGAGCGCATCGAGGTGCTGCGCGGCAGCGGCGCGGTGCTGTACGGGGAGGGCGCCACCGGCGGCGTGATCGTCATCACCACCAAGGCCGGCGCGGCGCGGGAGCGCCGGCCCGCGGCGTCGCTGTACGCCGGCGCGGGCAGCCATGGCCTGCGCGACGTGCGTGCGAACGGCACCGTGGCGAGCGGGGCGTTCGCGCTCGACGCCGCGGCCCAGCGGCGCACCAGCGACAACCACCGGGCCAACTTCCGCTCCGAACGCGACGCCGTCTCGGCGGCCGGCGAGTGGGCCGGCGAATGGCTTCGGCTGGGCGCGCGCGTCGCGCGCGACGACCTCGACTCCGGCCTGCCCGGCGCGCTGACGGCCGCGCAGTACGCAGCCGATCCCGCACAGAGCACGACGCCGGGCGACCGCGCCAGCATCCGCCATTCCCGGGCGAGCGTGCATGCGGCGGCGGACCGGGGCGCCTGGCAATTCGCCGCCGACGCCGGCACCCGCGCCAAGGAACTGCGCAGCACCAACAGCGGGTTCGCCTTCGACTACGACACCGAGGCCGAAAACGCCTCGCTGCGCGCGCGCCACGAAGGCAAGATCGGCGGCGCCACCAACATGGTGACGTTCGGCACCGACCATGCGCGCTGGACGCGCGAAGTGCTGGGCGCATTCGGCTCCACGGCGCGCCAGTCGACGCACGCGTGGTATGCCAAGGACGACCTGACGCTGGCCGGCGGCACCCGCCTGGCCGCCGGCCTGCGCACCGAACGCATGGCCAAGGACGCCAGCAACGCGGGCACGGGCCTGGCCGATCGCCTCAATGCGTGGGAACTGGGCGCCAGCACGCCGCTTGCCTCCGGCGTCACCGTCTATGGCCGCGCCGGCCGCAGCTTCCGCCTCGGCAACGTCGACGAATTCAGTTTCACCGCGCCGGGGCGCGCGCTGGCGCCGCAGACCTCGCGCGACCTGGAACTGGGCGCGCGCTGGTCCTACGCCGGCGGCAAGGCGGACGTGAGGGCCTGGCGCAGCGCGCTCGTCGACGAGATCGGGTTCGACCCCGGCGCGGCGGGACCGTTCGGCATGCTGGGCGCCAACGTCAACTTCGATCCGACCCGCCGCCAGGGCGTGGAGCTGGACGCGACGCACGCCGTCGCGCCCGCCGTCACCCTGCGCGTCAACGCGGCGCTGCGCGAGGCGAAGTTTCGCGCCGGCGCGTACTCCGGGCGCGACGTGCCGCTGGTGCCGCGCCAGACCCTGGCGCTGCGCGCCGACTGGACGCCCGCGGCCGCGCACCGGGTCAGCGGCGGGGTGAACTGGGTCGGCGCGCAGCATCCGGACTTCGCCAACGCGTGCACGATTCCTTCGTACACGACGGCCGATGCACGGTACGCGTACGAGTGGCAGCGGCTGGAGCTGTCGCTGGCGGTGGCGAACCTGTTCGACCGCCGCTATTACACGCAGGCGTTCGGCTGCGCGGCGGGCGCGACGACTTCCATCTACCCCGAGCCGGGCCGCACCGTCACGGCGGCCCTGCGGGTGAAGTTCTGACGCCATGACCGACCTCGCGCTGCCCCGCGGACCGCAACGCATCGTCTGCCTCACCGAGGAGACGACCGAGTGGCTCTACCTGCTCGGCGAGGAAGCCCGCATCGTCGGCATCTCGGGCTACACGGTGCGGCCGCGGCGGGCGCGCGAGGAGAAACCGAAGGTCAGCGCCTTCACGTCGGCCAAGATCGGGAAGATCCTCGAGTTGCGGCCCGACTGCGTGTTCGGCTTCTCCGACCTGCAGGCGGACATCGCCGCCGAGCTGATCCGGCGCGGCGTGCAGGTGACGGTGTTCAACCAGCGCAGCATCGAGGAGATCTTCTCGATGCTGTACCAGGTGGCGGCGATGGTGGGGCAGGAGGCGCGCGGGCTGGTGCTGCTGGAACTCATTCGCGCCCGGCTGCAGGAGATCGAGGCCGCCGCGCGCCGGTTGCCGCGGCGGCCGAAGGTGTTCTTCGAGGAATGGGACGAGCCGCACATCAGCGCCATCCGCTGGGTCTCGCAGCTGCTGACGATCGCCGGCGGCGACGACTGCTTTCCCGAGCTGGCGGGCGAGCCGCTGGGCAAGGATCGCATCATCGCGGACGGTGCCGAGATCGTGCGGCGCGATCCGGACATCGTCATCGGCTCCTGGTGCGGCAAGAAGTTCCGCCCGGAACTGGTGGCGGCCCGTCCCGGCTGGGACCGGGTGAAAGCGGTGCGCGAAGGCCAGCTGTTCGAGATCAAGTCGGCCGACATCCTGCAGCCGGGGCCGGCGGCGCTCACCGACGGCGTCGAGCAGTTGCACCGCATCGTGCTGCGCTGGAGCGAAAGCCATGGTTGACGCGGCGCGCCGCATCGCCTGCGCCGCGCTGTGTTTGTGCGCGCTGGCGTGGCCTGCGCACGCGGCCACCGTGGTCGATGATCGCGGCGTGGCCGTGACGCTGCCGGCCCCGCCGCAGCGGGTGATCACCATGCTGCCTTCGCTCGCCGAGACCGTGTGCGAGCTGGGCGCCTGCGGCCGGCTGGTGGCGGTCGACAGTTTCTCGGACTGGCCGGACAGCGTGCGCCGCCTGCCGCGCGTGGGCGGCGTGGCGGACGCCAACATCGAGCGCATCGTGGCGCTGGCCCCCGACCTCGTGCTGTTGTCGGCCACCTCGCCGGCCATCGGCCGGCTGCAGTCGCTGGGCGTGCCGGTGTTCGGCGTCGAGCTCAAGACCGTGGCCGACGTGAAGCGCAGCGTGCACGCGATCGGCCGGGTGCTCGAAGTGCCGGGCGCGACAGCGCTGTGGCAGCGCATCGAGGCCGGGCTCGCGCACGCGGCCCGGGCCTTGCCCGCGCAAGCGCGCGGGACCACCGTCTATTTCGAGGTCTCGGCGGGGCCTTACGCGGCGGGCGAAGCGTCCCACATCGGCGAGCTGCTCGCGCGCCTGGGCGCCGTCAACATCGTGCCGGCCCGCCTGGGCAGCGTGCCCAAGCTCAATCCGGAATTCGTGGTGCGGGCCGATCCGCAGGTGATCATGCTGGCCGCCGAGAGCGACGGGCCGCTGGCCGAGCGCCCCGGCTGGAACCGCATCCGCGCGGTGCGCGAGGGGCGGGTCTGCCGGTTCACGCCGGCCGAGTCGAACGTGGTGTCGCGTCCCGGGCCGCGCCTGGTCGAGGCCGCGCAGATCCTGGCGCGCTGCCTGCGCGACGCGGCCGCAAGGAGCAAGGCGTGAGCGCGGCCCGTGCGCGGTCGCCGGCGCCGGTGGCGCTGGTGCTGGTCGCGGCCAGCCTGCTGCTGTGCGTGGCCGGCGCGGCCGTGGGCAGCGCCGGCTGGGAGCCGCTGTGGCGCGCGGGCGGCGAGTCCGCGTCGGCGGTGCTGTGGGAGATCCGCGTGCCCCGCACCTTCGGCGCGTGGCTGGCCGGCGCGCTGCTGGGACTGGCCGGCGCCGTGGCGCAAGGGCTCTTTCGCAACCCCCTGGCCGACCCGTACCTGCTCGGGAGCGCGACCGGCGCGGGGCTCGGCGTCGCGCTGCTGCTGGCGCTCGCGGGCACGTCGCCGCTGGATGCCGGCGGCTGGGTGGCCAGGCTGGGACTGGCCGGCGCGGGGTTCGCCGGCGCCGTGCTGGCCGTGCTGGTGACGCTGGCGCTCGCGAAGGGCGTGCAACACACGCTGCGCCTGCTGCTGGCGGGCGTGGTCGTCGGCATGGTGTTCGGTGCACTGGCTTCGCTGGTGATGTTCTGGGTGCCCGAGGTCATGCGCGCGATGCAGTCGTTCCTCCTTGGCACTACCGCGCTGCTCGGGTGGCCGGGCGTGGCGCTGCTCGCCGCCGTGCTGGTGGCGGGCCTGGTGGCGGCGCTCGCGTTCAGCCGCGGGCTCGATGCCTTGTCGCTCGGCGAGGACACGGCCGCGAGCCTCGGCGTGGCGCTGGGGCCGGTGCGCACGGCGCTGGTCGGGGTGATGGCACTCGCCACTGGCGCGGCCGTCGCGCAGGTGGGCCTGATCGCCTTCATCGGCCTGGTGGCGCCGCACCTGGTGCGGGCCGCGACGCGCGCGACCTCGCGCTGGCTGCTGCCCTTGTCCGCGCTCACCGGCGGCGCGCTGCTGCTGGCCGCCGACGTGCTGGCGCGCGGCGTGATGGCGCCGCAGGAACTGCCCGTGGGGGTCCTCACCGCGGTGCTGGGCGGCGGTTACCTGCTGTGGTTGATGTACCGGAGGCCGGCATGACGGGAGCCGCATGATCACCATGGCCATTGCCGCCGAACGGCTGCAGGTCGCGCGCGGCGGCACCGAGGTGCTGCACGGCGTGCGGCTGGCGCTGCCGGCCGGACGCTGGACGGCGGTCGTCGGCCCCAACGGCGCCGGCAAGACCACCTTGCTGAAGGCGCTGGCGCGCCTGTTGCCGTACCGCGGCGAGGTCCGGCTCATGGGACGCGAGGCCGGCGCCTGGAGCGGCCGCGAACGGGCACGCCTGCTGGCGTGGCTGGGCCAGAACGAAGGCGCGGCGCACGACCTGCTGGCCTGGGACGTGGTGATGCTCGGGCGGCTGCCGCACCAGTCGTGGCTGGGCGCTGCGAGCGCCGCCGACCGCACGGCGGTGGAAGAGGCGATGCGCGAGACGCAGTGCTGGCACTGGCGCGAGCGCGCGCTGGGCAGCCTGTCCGGCGGCGAACGCCAGCGCGTGCTGCTGGCACGGGCGCTCGCGGTGCGGGCGCCCCTGCTGCTGATGGACGAGCCGCTGGCCAACCTCGATCCGCCGCACCAGGCCGACTGGCTGCGCATCGTGCGCAGCCACGTGCAGCGCGGCGGCACCGCGGTGACGGTGCTGCACGAGATCACGATGGCCTTGCACGCCGACGACATGCTGGTCATGGACGGCGGCCAGGTCGTGCACCAAGGCGCGTGCTCGGAGCCGGCCACGCACCGTGCGCTGGAGCAGGTGTTCCAGGGCCGCATCTCGGTCCACGCGATCGCCGGCCAGTGGGTGGCGCTGCCCAACGAGTTCATCGCGCTCGACGGCGTCGCCGACTGGGGGCAGGCCGTGATGCAGGAGGTGCTTCGGTCATGAACGTGTTCAACGTGTGCGTCATCGCGTATCCCGGTGCGGCCGACCTCGACGAGTTCCGGCCGCTCGAGCAGGTGCCGGGCGTGCGGCTGGTGCGGGCCGCCAGCCGCGCGCAGGCCGAGGACGCCGAGTGCATCGTGCTGCCCGGCACGGCGAGCACCGCCGCGGACCTGGCCTGGTTGCGGGCGCAGGGGCTCGACAGCGCCATCGCGCTGCACGCGCAGGCGCGCCGGCCGGTGCTGGGCCTCGGCGGTGGCATGCAGATGATCGGCGAGGCGCTGATCGACACCGGCGACATCGCCGGCAACGCCCCGGGGCTGGGCCTGCTGCCGCTCGTGTCCGTGCTCGACCGCGCCAGCGCCCTCGTGCCCGCGCGCCTGCGGTTCGGGGAGGTGATCGGGCATTGGGCGCCGCTCTCGGCGCTCGAGCTGCGGGCGGCGGAGGTGCGCCAGGGGCGCACGGTGCAGCACGCCGGCATGGGGGCGGGCCGGGTCGTCCTGCCGGACGGCATCGGGTGGCAGAACGACCAGGGCAACGTCCTCGGGCTCGCCGTGCATGGCCTGTTCGGCGACCCGGCGGTGCTGCAGGCCCTGTTCGGCCCCTTCTGACCGGTATTTCCCTTGGGGGGAATCCCGCGGTTGTGGCGATCCGCGGCAGCGTCTATGCTCGGTCGAACACGCAACGGAGTACCTTTTTATGTACAAGCGAATCCTGCTCGCCTACGACGGTTCCGACGCGGGGCAGAGGGCCCTCCTCGATTGCCAGGACATTGCGCAGTGGAGCCAGTCGGAGCTGTTCCTGATCGCGGTCATGCCGTCGGCGATGAGTTTCGTCGGGCTCGAGGGCGGCGTGTACGACATGGAGCTCGAGGAGCGCGAGAAGAAGAAGCACCGCGCCGTGCTCGACGATGGCCTGCGCCGGTTGAGCCAGGCCGGGTATGCGGCCAAGGGCGAGGTGCTGGTCGGCGAGGCCGTGGACGAGATCACCAAGTACGCCCGCAAGATCGAGGCGAACCTGATCGTCGTCGGCCACAAGCACCTGGACAGCTGGGCCGCCCGCTGGTGGCGCGGCTCGATTTCCGGGGCGCTGATCGAGCACGCGCCGTGCAGCGTGCTGTGCGTCATCACGCACTGACCCGCCCCATGCCATGGCCACGCCCGTCACGCGGCGCCGGCCGGATCCGGCGGCGGCGCTGGCCCAGTACCGGCGCCGCGCCGCTTGCTACGACTTCGAGCTCGCCCCGTTCGAGCCGGTGCGGCTGCAGGCGGTGGCCGCGCTCCACCTGCAGCGCGGCGCCACCGTGCTGGACGTCGGCTGCGGCACCGGCCTGAGCTTTCCCCTGCTGCACGGCCGCATCGGCGCGGGCGGCCACATCGTCGGCATCGACCAGTCGCCGGCCATGCTGGCGCGCGCCCGCCAGCGCGTGCGCGAACACGGGTGGGGGCAGGTGCAGCTGGTGTGCGCGCCCGCCGCCGCCGCGCGCCTGGCAGGCGGCGCCGACGCAGCGCTGTTCCACCTGGTCCACGACGTGCTGCGCGACGACGCGGCCCTGGTCAACGTGCTGCGCCACCTGAAGCCGGGGGCGCAGGTCGTGGCCACGGGGTTGCACTGGGCGCCGCCGTGGCTGTGGCCCGCCAACGCGTTCGTGCTGCTGGCCGCGCTGTACTCGGCCACCTCCCTGGAGGGACTGGCCCGGCCCTGGGACAAGCTGGCCGCCCGGCTGGACGAGGTGGCCGTGCGGGAGGTCCTCGGCGGCGCCATGTTCATCGCGAGCGGCTCCTGCCGCGCGGGCCGCCGACGGGTCAAACCCTGATGCCAGCCGCGGCGGCGGGACTTACCCTCGCCGCCATGAAGAAACCACAACTGCTTCGAGTCGCAGGCGCCGTCCTGCTGTCGGTCGCCGCGGCCGGCTGCTCCGTGATGCCGTCCGCGCCGACGGCGCAGGCCAGGCCGAAGCTCGTGGTGTTCATGGCCGTCGACGGCTTCCCGCAGCGCCAGGTGCTGGCGTACCGCGACCAGCTCGCGCCCGACGGGCTGGCCCGCTTCCTCGACCGCGGGGCCTGGTTCGCCAACGCGCACTACGGGCACTCCGTGACGGCGACGGCGCCCGGCCACGCCACCATGCTGACGGGCGCCTACCCGCATCGCACCGGCATCATCAACAACGAATGGCGCGACGTGAACACCGGCGCCGCCGTCTACAACACCGGCGACACGCAGCACACCTACATCGGGCACCAGACGCGACCGCTCGACGGCACCAGTCCGCGCAACCTGAAGGTCGAGACCGTCGGCGACGTGCTGCGCCGCGTGGATCCCCGATCGAAGGTGATCGCCATCTCGGGCAAGGACCGCGGCGCGATCCTGCCGGCCGGCAGGACCGGCACCGCCTACATGTACATGAGCCAGACCGGGCAGTTCGCCTCGAGCACCTACTACATGAAGGAGCATCCGGCCTGGGTCACCACCTTCAATGCCGGCAAGCCGGCCGACCGCTACTTCAAGACCGAATGGAAGCCGCTGTTGCCGGAGGCCGCCTACGCACGGTCGCTGCCCGATGCGCAGCCGTGGTTCGGCAAGCGCGTGGGCAAGCTGCCGATGATGATGGGGGCGCCGAACGACGACGCGCCCGGCCTGTCCTACTACAGCGGGCTGCTGCCCAGCCCCTTCGCCGACGCGCTCGCGCTCGACTTCGCGCGTGCCGCCATCGCCGGCGAAGGCCTGGGCCGCGACGACGCGCCCGACATCCTGTCCGTGAGCCTGTCCGGCCACGACTACGTCAACCATTACTGGAGCGCGGAGTCGCGCCTGTCGCACGACCACGTGCTGCAGCTCGATCGGCTGTTCGAGGCCTTCTTCCGTGACCTCGACGCCACCGTCGGCCGCGACAACTACGTCGCGGTGCTCACGGCCGACCACGGATTCATGCCGGCGCCGGAATACAGCCAGTCGCAAGGGCGGCAGGCCGGCCGGCTCACCCCGGCGCAGCTGCTGACCCGCATCAACGCCGACCTGCAGCGCCAGTTCGGCGAGCCGAAGCTGGTGCCGTTCATCTCGGCGTCCACGGCACTGGTCGTCGATCGCAAGGTGGTCGCGCAGAAGGGGCTGGACCTGAACGTCGTCGCCGAAGCCGCCCGCGCCTCGTTGCTGGCCGACCCCGCGGTCGCCGCCGCTTATACCCGCCGCGAGCTCGAGAGCGGCAGCAAGGCTGGCGCGCCGTACTTCGGACAGATGCGCCGGTCCTGGCACCAGGACGTATCCGGCGACGTGCATTACGCGCTCAAGCCGTACTGGATGAACGCATCGTCGAGCGGCTACTCGACCACCCATGGCTCGCCGCACGAGTACGACACGCACGTGCCCATCCTCGTCTACGGGCCGAAGTGGGTGAAGCCGGGCAAGGTGGAGGCGCGGGTCGAAGTGGCCGACATCGCGCCGACCATCGCGCGCTGGCTGGGCGTGCCGCCACCGGCGGCGGCGGAAGGCCGGCCGCTGCCGCTCGCGGCACCCTGAATCCAACAGCCGAACAGCCGAACAGCCGTACGCAGAAGCCGCAAAGGTTTCTGCGTAGTTTCTGCGGCTCTTGCGTCCGGCTGTTGGGTTACCAGGACGCCCCGACCATTTGCCCGCGGTTCGCACGCCGTTCACATGAACGGCCGATGCTTGCCGCCATGCGCCGCCCTCAGCCGACTTCCCGCCGCACTGCCGGATTCAGCCTACACGGGCACGCGCCGCCCGCCGATGGCTCTGCCGCAGCGGCTGCTGCACCCTCGCGGTTCAGGCCCGCCGCCGCGCTTCGCGCCTTCGCGCCGGCCGAACAAGGACGTTGATGGAATCACAGCCGCCGGTGCCGCCGCCTTTGCCGGACCCTTCTGCCCGCGGGCCGTCACCCCGGCGCATCAGCCGCCGCGCCAGGATCATCGGCGGCCTCGCCGCCCTCGCCGTCGTGGCCGGCGTGGGTTGGCTGGCGTGGGAACTTACTCATCCCGAATCCGCTGCGGTGGCGCAAGGCGCCCGCGCCCCCGTCGCGCGCGGCCAGGGGGCGGGCGGAGGCGGCGGCGGAGGGGGCGGGCGTCGCGCCGGTGCGGGCGCTCCCGCGACCACGGTCGGCGTCGCGGTGGCCGAGCGAACCGACATTCCGGTCTTCCTCGATGCACTCGGCACCGTGGTGCCGCAGGCTACCGTGCGCGTGCGGCCGCAGGTGTCCGGGGTGCTGCAGCAGGTGCTGTACAAGGAAGGCCAGTTGGTGCGCAAGGGCGACGTGCTGGCCCGGATCGATCCGCGGCAGTTCGAGATGGCGCTGCAGCAGGCCTCCGGGCAGCGCATGCGCGACGAGGCGCAGTTGCAGGCGGCGCGGGTGACCCTCGAGCGCTTCCGCACGCTGTTGCAGCAGGACTCGATCGCGCGCCAGGAGGTCGACACCCAGGCGGCCCTGGTCAAGCAATTGGAGGCGGCGCTGGTGATCGCCAAGGCGAACGAGGGCGCCGCCCGGCTCAACCTCGGCTACACCCGCATCGTGGCCCCAATCGGCGGCCGCGTCGGCCTGCGCACGGTGGACGTCGGCAACGTGGTCGGCCCCGGCGACGCGAACGGCGTCGCCGTCATCACGCAGATTTCGCCGATCGACGTCGAGTTCGCGGTGCCGCAGGACCAGGCGCCGCAGCTGCAGCGCAATGCGCGCGCCTTCATGGAAGTCAAGGCGCTCGACCGCAGCCGCACGAACCTGCTCGACACCGGCGTCTTCGCCTCCCTGGACAACCAGGTCGACACCCAGACCGGCACCGTGCGCGCCAAGGCGCGCTTCAACAATGCGCGCGAGGCGCTGTTTCCCAACCAGTTCGTGAACGTGCAGCTGCACGTGCGCACGATCCGCGATGCCGTGGTCGTGCCGGTGTCGGCGGTGCGGCATGGCGCCGAGGGCGACCACGTGTTCGTGCTCAAGGACGACCGCACCGTTGCGCTGCGACCGGTGACGCGCGGGCAGGCCACCGCCGAGCGGGTCCAGATTGCCACCGGCCTGCAGGTCGGCGAGCGCGTGATCACCGAAGGCGCGGACCGCCTGCGGGACGGTTCGCGCGTGACGCTGCCCGGTGACGGGCCGGGCGCCGGCGGACGCGGGGTGCGGCGCCGCGGCGGCGATGGCGCCGCCCCCGGCGCCGTGCCGGCCGCGTCCGCGCCGGCGGCCAACGGCGACGTGCCGCCGCAGGCGGCGGCCGGGCCGCAGCGCATGGGTGCGCCGGGCGACCGCGAGGAGCGGCGCGCGCAAAGGCGCGAGGAACGCCGCCGTGCGGCCGCCGCATCGGCGCCCGTCGCCACGCCATGAGGAAGACGGCCGGCGCATGAGTCCTTCGCGCCCCTTCATCCTGCGGCCCGTCGCCACCTCGCTGCTGATGCTGGCGATCGTGCTGGCCGGCCTGGTCGCGTGGCGCTTCCTGCCGCTGTCGGCGTTGCCGCAGGTCGACTACCCGACCATCCAGGTGCAGACGCTGTACCCCGGCGCCAGTCCGGAGGTGATGGCGCAGACCGTCACCGCGCCGCTGGAGCGCCAGTTCGGCGAGATGCCCGGCCTCGCGCGCATGAGTTCGACCAGCGCCGCCGGCGTGGCTATCGTCACGCTGCAGTTCGCGCTGGGCCTGGGCCTGGACGTCGCGGAGCAGCAGGTGCAGGCCGCGATCAACGCCGGCGGCTCGCTGCTGCCGGCGGACCTGCCCGCGCCGCCTGTCTATGCCAAGGTGAATCCGGCCGACGCGCCGGTGCTGAGCCTCGCGCTCACCTCCGACTCGCTGCCGCTGACCGAGGTGCAGAACATCGCCAACACCCGGCTCGCGCTCAAGATCAGCCAGGTGGGCGGCGTCGGGCTGGTCACGCTGTCGGGCGGCCAGCGGCCCGCGGTGCGGATCCAGGTCGACACGCGCGCGCTGGCGTCGTACGGCCTGACGCTGGACAACGTGCGCACGGCGATCAGCGCGGCCAACGCGAATGGCGCCAAGGGCAGCATCGACGGGCCCACGCGGGCCTACACGATCGACGCCAACGACCAGCTGGTGGCGGCGCAGGACTACCAGGAGCTGATCGTCGCCTGGCGCAACGGCGCCCCCGTGCGGCTGTCCCACATCGCGCGGGCGGTGCAGAGCGCTGAGAACGTCAAGCTCGGTGCCTGGGCGGCGGTGGACGGGCGCCTGAAGCCGGCGGTGATCCTCAACGTGCAGCGCCAGCCGGGCGCCAACGTGATTGCCACCGTGGACGCGATCAAGGCCCGGCTGCCGGAGCTCACCGCCGGCCTGCCGGCGGCCGTGAACGTCGACGTCCTGAGCGACCGCACCACCGGCATCCGGGCGTCGGTGCACCACGTGCAGCTGGAACTGGTGCTGGCGGTGGTCCTGGTGGTGCTGGTGATCTTCGCCTTCCTGCACAGCCCGCGGGCGACGCTGATCGCGAGCCTGGCGGTGCCGATCTCGCTGGTTGGCACGCTGGGGGTGATGTACCTGCTCGGCTACAGCCTGAACAACCTGAGCCTGATGGCACTGACGATCGCGACCGGGTTCGTCGTCGACGACGCCATCGTGATGATCGAAAACATTTCTCGCCATCTCGAGATGGCGAGAAATGTTTCGGCGCAGGCTCATTTCGCCGAAGGCGAAGTGAAGGACGCGCCAGCGTCCGGCCGGAGCCAAAACATCTCCGGCGTCGAGATGGCGAGAAATGTTTCGGCGCAGGCTCATTTCGCCGAAGGCGAAGTGAAGGACGCGCCAGCGTCCGGCCGGAGCCAGAATATCTCCCTCGCGTTGCACGCGGCCATGAAAGGCGCCTCCGAGATCGGCTTCACCATCATCTCGCTGACGGTGTCGCTGGTGGCGGTGCTGATCCCGCTGCTGTTCATGGGCGACGTGGTGGGGCGGCTGTTCCGCGAGTTCGCGGTGACGCTGGCGATCACGATCCTGATTTCCGCGGTGGTGTCGCTGACGCTGGTGCCGATGATGTCGGCCCGCTGGCTCACCGCGCGCCCGGGCGGCGAGAGCGGCTGGGGCGGCCGGATGCAGCGCCGGTTCGATCGCCTGATCGCCGGCTACGACCGCTGGCTCGGCTGGGTGCTGGCGCGCCAGGGCCTCACGCTGCTGGTGGCGCTGGGCACCTTGTGGCTCACCGTGCTGCTGTACATGTGGATCCCGAAAGGACTGTTCCCGACCCAGTCCACCGGCCAGCTGCAGGCGCGGGTCGAGGCGCCGCAGTCGGTGTCCTACCCCCGCATGGCCGCGTTGCAGCGGGAAGTTGCGCAGCGGCTGATGGAAGACCCGGATGTGGCCACCATCGCCAGCTTCGTCGGCGTCGACGCGGCCAACAACACCATGCTGCACACGGGGCGCATGCTGATCAACCTGAAGCCGGGCCACGACGAGCAGCAGGCGCTGATGGACCGCCTGCGCCGGCGGGCGCAGCAGGTGGCCGGCGTCGCGCTGTACCTGCAACCGACGCAGGACCTCACCATCGACGCCGAGGGCGGCCCTACGCAATACCGTGTCTCGCTGGAAGGCGCCGACACCGCCGTCGTCGCCGAGTGGGCGGGCAAGCTCGCGCAGCGGCTGCAGGGGGTGCGGCAACTGCGAAACGTCCAGACCGACGCGCAGGCCGCCGGAGCCGCGGTGTCGGTGCAGATCGACCGCGACACGGCGGCGCGCCTGGGCATCTCGGCCGCCGCGATCGACGAGGCCCTGTACAGCGCGTTCGGCCAGCGCATCGTCTCGACGATCTTCACCGAGACCAACCAGTACCGCGTGATCCTGGAGGCGCGGCCCGACGCCGCGGCCAGCCCCGCCAGCCTGGGCCTGGTGCAACTGCGCACCGCCTCCGGCGAGCCGACGCCGCTGTCGGCGGTGGCCACCATCACCGAACGGCGCGCGCCGCTGCAGATCACGCACGTGGCGCAGTACCCGGCGACCACCATCGGGTTCGACACCGCGCCGGGCTCCTCGCTGGGGGCGGCGGTGGATGCAATCCGCGACGCTGCGCAGGACGTGGCCTTGCCGGCGGCGGTTTCGATGACGTTCCTGGGCGCAGCGGGCGCGTACGAGGCATCGCTCACCAACCAGCTGTGGCTGATCCTGGCCGCCGTGGTCTGCGTCTACATCGTGCTGGGCGTGCTGTACGAGAGCTATGTCCACCCGCTCACGATCCTGTCGACGCTGCCGTCGGCGGGCGTGGGCGCGCTGCTGGCGCTCTGGCTGACCGGCAACGACCTGGGCGTGATCGGGATCATCGGCATCATCCTGCTGATCGGCATCGTGAAGAAGAACGCGATCATGATGATCGACTTCGCGATCGACGCCGAGCGGCATGAAGGCAAGTCGCCGCTGGAGGCGATCCGCCAGGCGGCGCTGCTGCGGTTCCGGCCGATCCTGATGACGACGCTGGCGGCCCTGTTTGCGGCCGTGCCGCTGATGCTGGGCTGGGGCGAGGGCGCCGAACTGCGGCGGCCGCTGGGCATCGCGATCTTCGGCGGGCTGGTGCTGAGCCAGTTGCTGACGCTGTTCACGACGCCGGTGATCTACCTGGCCTTCGATCGCCTGGGCCGGCGCTGGGGGCGGCGGCCGGCGCTTCGGGAGTCGGCGCAATGAAGGCGGACATCCATACGCAGAAGCCGCAGAAACTGCGCAGAAGCCGCAGAGAAATCGCATTTGAACTGGATGTTCTGAATCCAATCTCCATTGGGTGTTCTTCTGCGGTTTTTGCGAAACCTCTGCGGCTTCTGCGTTCGGAGGTTGGGGTACCCGCCCGCGAGGTCCCCCCATGAACCTCTCCGCACCTTTCGTCCGCCGTCCCGTCGCCACCGTGCTGCTCACGGTCTGGATCGCGCTGGCCGGCATTGCCGCCTTCTTCGTCCTGCCGGTCGCGCCGCTGCCGCAGGTGGACTTTCCCGTCATCAGCGTGCGCGCCAGCCTGCCCGGCGCCAGCCCCGACACCATGGCCAGCAGCGTCGCCACGCCCCTGGAGCGCCGGCTGGGCGTGATCGCCGGCGTCAACGAGATCACCTCCAACAGCAGCAACGGCCAGACCCGCATCACGCTGCAGTTCGATCTCAGCCGCAACATCGACGCCGCCGCCCGCGAGGTGCAGGCGGCCATCAACGCCGCCCGCGCCGACCTGCCGTCCACGCTGCGCAGCAATCCCACCTACCGCAAGGTCAACCCCGCGGCCGCCCCGGTGGTGATCCTGGCACTGACCTCGCCCACGCGCTCGGCCGGCCAGATCTACGAAGCGGTCTCCAACATCGTGCAGCAGAAGATCGCGCAGGTGCGCGGCGTCGGCGACGTGGAGCTGGGCGGCGGGTCGCTGCCGGCGGTGCGCGTCGAGCTGCTGCCGTTCGCGCTCGCCAAGTGGGGCGTGAGCACCGAGGACGTGCGCGCCGCCCTGCAGGCCAGCAACCCGAACCGGCCCAAGGGCAGCATCGAAGGCGCGGGGCGCCAGTTGCAGATCTACACCGGCACCCGCGCCGACGACGGCGGCCGGCCGATGGCCAGCGACTACCGCGACCTGGTGGTGGTGTGGCGCGACGGTGCCGCGATCCGCCTGGCCGACGTGGCGCAGGTGATCGACAGCGTCGAGAACGTCAACACGCTGGGCCTGTTCAACGGCAACCCGGCCGTCATCGTGCTGGTGACGCTGCAGCCGGGCGCCAACGCCATCGAGACGGTGGACGCAGTGCGCGCCTTGCTGCCGGAGCTGCAGGAGCAGTTGCCGTCCGACATCCGGCTGGAGGTGGCGACCGACCGCACCCACTCGATCCGGGCGTCGCTGCACGAAGTGGAGGTGACGCTCGCGATCGCCGTGGTGCTGGTGGTGCTGGTGGTCAGCGCCTTCCTGCGCAGCGCGCGCGCCACGCTGATCCCCGCCGTGGCGACCATCGTGTCGCTGCTTGGCACCTTCGGCGTGATGTATCTGCTGGGCTTCTCCCTCAACAACGTGAGCCTGATGGCGCTCACGGTGGCGACGGGCTTCGTGGTCGACGACGCCATCGTGGTGCTGGAGAACACCGCCCGCCACGTCGAGGCGGGAATGGACCGCTTCCGCGCGGCGCTGCTCGGCGCGCGCGAAGTGGGGTTCACGGTGCTGTCGATCAGCCTGTCCCTGGTGGCCGTCTTCATTCCGCTGCTGTTCATGGGCGGCCAGGTAGGACGCATGTTCCACGAGTTCGCCGTCACGCTGTCGGCGGCGGTGCTGATCTCGCTGGTGATCTCGCTGACCACCACGCCGATGATGTGCGCGTGGCTGTTGCGGCGCGACGCGCACGAGCGGCCCCCGGGGCGGGTGTCTCGCTGGTTCGAGCGCGGCTTCGCCCGCATGCAGCGCGGCTACGAACATTCGCTGGACTGGGCGCTGCACGCGCAGTGGCTGGTGCTGGCGATCTTCCTGGCGGTGGTCGGGCTGAACGTGTACCTGTTCGTCATGGCGCCCAAGGGCTTCTTCCCGCAGCAGGACAGCGGCCAGATCCAGGGCGGGCTGCGCGCCGACCAGAGCATCTCCTTCCAGGCCATGCAGGAAAAGCTGCGGCAGTTGCAGGACATCATCCGGGCCGATCCCGCCGTGGAGACGGTGGTGGGCTTCACCGGCGGCGGGCGCGCCGGCGGCGGCTTCATGTTCGTCAACCTCAAGCGCGATCGCGGCGAGCGCGCACAGGCGGTGCTGACGCGATTGCGCCCGCAACTCGAGCAGGTGACGGGCCTCCGGCTGTTCCTCAACCCGGTGCAGGACGTGCGCATGGGAGGGCGGCAGAGCAATTCGACCTACCAGTACACGCTCAAGAGCGACAACACCGCCGACTTGCGGCAGTGGGCGACGCGGCTGGCCGAAGCCATGAAGCGCCAGCCGGCGCTGGTCGACGTGGACACCGACCAGCAGGAGAACGGCGTCGAAGCGTACGTGAAGATCGACAAGGACACGGCGGCGCGCCTGGGCATCACCGCGCGCGACGTCGACAACGCCCTCTACAACGCGTTCGGCCAGCGCCAGGTGGCCACCGTCTACGAGGAGTTGAACCAGTACCGCGTGATCCTGGGCGCGGCGCCGGCGTACATCCGCAGCCCCGAAGCGCTGCGCGATGTCTACGTGCCGGCGCGCCGCGGCACCAACGGCAGCACGGCGTCGACCTCGGCCAGCGGCACCGCGACGGCCGCGGCCACGCCCGCCAACCCGGGGCTGCGCGACCAGGCCAGCGGGCAGGCGGTGAGCGCGCAGGCCGCCACGATGGTGCCGCTGTCGGCGATCGCCACGTTTTCGCTGCGACCGACCGACAGCTCGGTGTCGCACCAGGACGCGGAGCTGGCCACCACCATCTCCTACAACCTGGCCGAGGGCTTCAAGCTGGACGACGGCCAGGCCGCCGTGCGGCAGGCCGAGGCCGCGATCGGCATGCCGATCAACGTGCGGGGCAGCTTCGAGGGGACGGCGCGCGCGGCGCAGCAGTCGCAGGCGCAGCAGCCGATGCTGATCCTGGCGGCGCTGGTGGTGATCTACATCGTGCTGGGCGTGCTGTACGAGAGCCTGGTGCCCCCGGTCACCGTGCTGTCCACGCTGCCCTCGGCCGGCGTCGGCGCCGTGCTGGCGCTGCTGCTGTTCGACCTGGAACTGTCGATCATGGCGCTGATCGGGCTGTTCCTGCTGATCGGGATCGTCAAGAAGAACGCGATCCTGATCATCGACTTCGCCCTCGACGCCGAGCGCTCGCGCGGCCTGTCGCCCTATGCCGCCGTGCGCGAGGCGAGCCTGCTGCGCTTCCGGCCGATCCTGATGACGACGCTGGCGGCGGGCCTGGGGGCGCTGCCGCTGGCGATCGGCTTCGGCGAAGGCGCCGAGCTGCGCCGGCCGCTGGGGATCGCGGTCATCGGCGGCCTCGTCGCCAGCCAGGTCATCACCTTGCTCACCACGCCGGTGATCTACCTGTTGCTCGACCGGCTGCGGCGGCGCAGCCCGCTGGAGCGCCATCTGGGCCGCCACGTGGAGACGGCCGCTTGAGAACGGACATCATGCACATGAAGATTCCATGCCGCCCGGCGGTCCTCGTGCTGGCGCTGGCACTGGCCGGCTGCGCCGTCGGTCCCGCCTACCAGCCGCCCCCGGTCGAGACGCCCGTCGCTTTCAAGGAGGGGCACGGCGCGTGGGTCAGGGCGGTCCCCGCCGACCTGCTGGAGCGCGGTCCCTGGTGGGAACTGTTCCAGGACCCGGAGCTGAACGCACTGGCCGCGCGGGTGGAGGTGTCGAACCAGAACGTCGCCGCGGCCGTGGCGCGCTATGCCCAGGCCCGTGCGCTCGTCGCCGAGCAGCGCGCCACGCTGTTTCCGGTGGTGTCGCTCGACGGCGGGGGCAGCCGCAGTGGCGGCGGCGGCGACACGCCTACGCGCGGCAGTTACCAGGTGGACATCGGCGGCGCGTGGGAGCCGGACGTGTGGGGGCGCCTGCGCCGCGGCGTGGAAAGCGCGCGCAGCGGCGAGCAGGCCAGCCTGGCCGACCTGCAGGCGGCCAGGCTCTCGGCGCAGGGCGAACTGGCCGTGGACTACTTCAACCTGCGCGAGCTCGACGCCTCCATCGCCTTGCAGGGGCAGACCATCGCGGGCTACGAGCGCACCTTGCGCATCACGAGCAACCGCTACGAGGCCGGCATCGTCGCGCGCACCGACGTGCTGCAGGCGCAGACGCAACTGGCCAACGCGCGGGCCGAGCTGCTCGGGCTGCAGCGGCAGCGCGCGGTGCTGGAACACGCGATCGCGGTGCTGGCCGGCCAGGCGCCCGGCAGCTTCAGCCTGGCGCCGCGCACCGCGTGGCAAGGCGTGGTGCCGGACGTCCCGTTCGACGTGCCATCCACGCTGTTGCAGCGCCGGCCGGACATCGCGGCGGCCGAGCGGCGCGTCGCCCAGGCCAACGAGCAGATCGGCATCGCCCAGTCGGCGCTCTATCCGAGCTTGCGTCTGTCGGGATCGCTCGGTGCCGGGGCGGCCAGCATCGGCGACCTGTTCAGCGCCTCGGCGCTGGCCTGGTCCCTCGGCGCGTCGCTCGCGCAGTCGATCTTCGATGCGGGCGGGCGGCAGGCGCGCGTGGCCGGCGTGCGCGCGAGCCACGAGGAGGCGGCGGCGCGCTACCGCCAGACCGTGCTGGCGGCGTTCCAGGACGTCGAGGACCAGCTGGTCGCGTCGCGGGTGCTGCAGCAGCAGCTCGCGCTGCGCCAGCAGGCCGCCGACGCCGCCAGCCTGGTGGAGCAGCAGGTACTCAACCGCTACCAGGCGGGGCAGGTGAGCTTCACCGAGGTCGTGACGGCGCAGGTCACAGCGCAAAATGCCAGACGCGCCCTGACTCAGGCTCTCTCCGACCGGCAAGTGGCGGCGGTGGCGCTGGTCCAGGCGCTGGGGGGCGGCTGGCGGGGCTTGTGACCGTGCGGGGCGCCGGCCGGCGCAGCGGCACGACGGTCGCCGTGCCGTTCATTGGCCCGGCCCTCCCATGACGGCGGTGCTGCCCGGCAGCGGCTTCATCTTGAGCCACGCCGAGCCGCTGTCCTCCGCCGTCAGCGCGCTGACCTCGCGCCGGTTGGCGACGAAGTCGGCCCGCACCTCCGGCACCGTGACCTGCCCCTTCAGGACAGTGCCTTGCTGTTGCGACCACTCGGTGGCACCGGCGCGCACCTGGCGCGCCTGGCCCAGCAGTTCCTGCCGCACATCGGTCCGGGTGCGGCTGCTCGCGAACGGCGTGGTCTCGATGGTGATGTCGTCCGCGTAGGCCGTGCGGGGCAAGGCCATGGCGGCGGCCGCTGCGGCGGCGATCGCCCCGACGGCGGCGATGGCGAGGAGGGATTCGATGTCGCGGTTCATGAAGATCTCCTTGAACGTTGCATGCGGAAATTCAGCACCCGTTCCCACCCGGGGACGGTCCGGCCGGCGAGGCGCCGGCGCGCGTGGCGTGCCGCGCGGCGTACCGCCGGTGTCGGGGGAAGAATGCTGCGCGTGGGCCCGGGCCGCGCCTATCCCGCGTTCAGGCGACAGGACGGCCCGGTTCGAAGTCCAGGCGCACGTGCACGCCGGGGCGGCTCTCCGCGATCTGGAGCCGCGCGCCGAGGCCCAGCGCGCGCGCCTGCATGTTCGCCAGGCCGCGGGCCGCCGCCGGGGCGCCGCCGGCCATGCCCCGGCCGTTGTCCCGGACGTCGATCCGGATGCCTGCGTGGCCGGCGTGCAGCGCGATGGCGACGCGGTCGGCTTCGGCGTGCTTCAGGACGTTGGTCAGGGCCTCCTGCACGATGCGCAGCAGCTGCAGGGTGACGTGCGGCGCGAGCACGACCGCCTCGTCGCTGGTCTCGACGTCCCACTGCGACGCGAGCCCGCAGCCATCGAGGACCTGCTGCCATCGGAACCGGAAATCGCCCCAGGCCTCCAGGAAGTCGTTGCTCTCGGGACTCATCGCTTCCAGCGTGAGCCGCATGTCGGCGATGCACTCGCGCAGCGCCTGCACCAGCTCGCCGGGGGGCGCCTGCCCCGATTCGGCGCGCGAGAGCGTGACGAACAGGCGCGAGCCCAGGCCGTCGTGCAGGTCGCGCATGATCTGCTGGCGTTCCTGGCTGGCGGCGTGGTGCCGCTCCAGCCGCCGCAGCCGCTCGTAATTGACGCGGATCGTCTGCTCGCTTTCCGCGACGCGGCCCTCCAGCGTGCGATTGAGCTGCTGGATGGCATCGAGCGTGCCGACCAGGCGCGCGCTGAGGATGGCGCCCATCGCGACCAGCAGGATGTCCGCCGCGTAATGCAGCAGGAACAGCCGCTGTTCGGTGGTGGCGGGCGCGACGGTGCGCAGGATGCCCGGGGCGCTGGCGAGCAGGTAATCGTGGAAGCCGGCCAGCACGGCCAGTCCCAGGGCCGCGCTGAGCACCACGAGCGGCGCGGTGCGCTGGCGCCAGGCGGCGCCGGCGGCGATCGCGAGCAGCGCGACGCCGATCGGCAGCAAACCGGCGGTCCAGATCCTGCCGATCACGAACTCGTCGCCGCCGGTCGCCAGGTAGCCGAGCGGACCGAGCAGCCAGTAGCCCAGCAGCAACCATTTGAGCCGGCCGGCGTCCAGGTGGGCCAGGCGCATGGCGAACAGCAGCATCACGATGGTGAAGCCGCCGGTCGCCCCGTGGTACAGCGTGCGCCAGGCGTGCCAGTGCGCCGACGGCAGCACCTCGACGACGAAGGTCAGCGTGCGCAGGCCCCACAGCAGCGCCGCCGCGCCGAACAGGCCGTACAGCGTTTCCTCGCGGCGCCGCCACGAGATGGACAGCGCCAGCACGCCCACCACGGTGCAGGCGGCCACGGTGAACTGCGACATCGTGCGGGTCCAGAAGAGGCGGGCGTCGTACTCGCCCAGCAGCGCGACGGCCGGCCCGATCGCCGGCAGCGGCAGGCGGACCGTGGAGAAGCGTGTCGCGGCCAGGCGCAGCGCGAGCACGTTGCGGCCCGGCTGCAGCATTCCCGGCGGGATCGGCACCAGGTGCGGCCGCTCCCAGCGCACGACGGTGTCCGCCGTCGATTCGCGGATGTGGACCAGCGGCTGCCCGTTCAGGTACAGGCGGCCGCCGGTATTGAGGTACGGCAGGAAGACGGACCAGGCCTCCGCGGGCACCCGTGCCACCTCGAAGTCGATCCGGTACCACGCCACCGGTGCGTCGGTGGAGGCCGGCAGTTCGACCCGCTGCCATGGATCGCCGGCGGCGGGAGGGACGGCGCTGCCGCTGGCGATCACCTGCGCTTCGCGCGGCCGCAACGCGTCGGTATCGGCGGCCGCCACGCTGATGGCCAGCAGCAGCGCCAGGCAGCTACAGCAGGCCCATCTGGCTGGCTTCATACACCGCCTCCCCCCGCGAATGCACGGCCAGCTTCTGGTACACGCGCTTGACGTGCGTGATGACGGTGTGCGACGAGATGTCCAGCGCGGCGCCCACTTCCTTGAAGCTGAGGCCCTTGGCCACCAGGCGCAGCACTTCCGTCTCGCGCCGCGACAGCAGCGCGCCGCCGGCGTCCGCCTCGTCGGCCGTCGTCGCGGCCGGGCCCTGGTGCTGCAGGCTCTGCAGTACCCGGCGCGCGATGGCAGGGCTGATCGGCGAGCCGCCGCCGCGCACCTGCAGGATGGCGCCCGCGATGTCGCGCGGCAGTGCGTCCTTCAGGAGGTAGCCGGTGGCCCCGGCGCGGATCGAGTCGATCACGTGGCCGTCGTCGCCGAACATCGTGATCACGATGACGTCACGGTCCGGGTGGCCGCGCATCGCGTGGCGGATCACGTCGATGCCGTTGCCGTCGGGCAGGCCGAGGTCGGCGAGGACGACGTCCGGCGCCGTGCGGTCGAGGAGCGCAAGCGCCTCGGCGATGGTGGTGGCCGAGCCGCACAGCGTCAGCGCGGGACCCGTGGCCACCGCGTCGCAGAAGCGCCGCAGGAACACCGGTTCGTCCTCGACGACCAGCACCTTGGTGTTCATGGCGACCCTCGCACGGCCGGCAGCCCCGCCGGCCCGGCGCGGGCCGGCGCCGCCGGCGCCGGGCGGCGCCGGCGCCGGACGACGGGAAGGCGTCTCGAGTTCACGGCAGGTCGCAGCCGCAGAGGCTGCTGGCCGGGAGTGTGCCGTTGCGGAACTGTGCAGGGTGACCGCGTTTGTGCAAGTCCCGAAACGCTTTGAATCAGGTCATGGCCGGCCGGCGGGGATCAGGCCTGGTGCTGGCCCAGCAGCGCCAGCATGCCGCCTTCCAGGGCCTCCATGCGGCCGGCCAGCTGCGGCGCGGAGTCCTTGCAGATCTTCATGTACTGCTGGAATGCGGCGAGCAGGGCGGGCCGGTCCGGGTGCCTGAGCAGGACCGTGGCCAGGGCGGCCTGCAGCACCTGCACCTGCGCGGTGAGCGCCAATTGGTTCTCCATGAGCCCGTTGATGTTCTGGCCGTGCAGTTCCACGGCCTGCTGCAGTTCTTTCGAATCCATGTTGCCTCGCAGTTCGTTCAGCGACTGTAGACGCAATGCGGTGGATGGGTTGGGCGGCGGCAGCGCGGCCATCGGCGATACTGGCCGCTCACGAAACAAGGAGGAGCGCATGGGCCTGGTGCTGTTCGAATTGCGCGCGGCCGGCGGCCGCGCCTTCAGCCCCTACTGCTGGCGCGCGCGCATGGCGCTGGCGCACAAGGAGCTCACCCCCGAACTGCGGCCGGCGCGCTTCACCGACATTCCCCGGATCGGCCACGGCGCCAAGTCGCTGCCGGTGCTGCTGGACGGGCCGATCGCCATCCTGGACAGCTGGGACATCGCGCTCTACCTGGAGGAGCGCTATCCGCAGGCGCCTTCGCTGTTCGGCGGCGCGGCCGGGCGCCAGTTCGCGCGCTTCGTGCACCACTGGGCCACGACCCAGCTGCACCCGCCGATCGTGCGCATAGGCGTCGCCGACATCTGGGAGCGGCTGGATGCGGCCGACCAGCCGTACTTCCGCGAGACCCGCGAGCAGCGCCTGGGCGCGCCGCTGGAGAGCTTTCGCGCGCAGCAGCCGGCCTTGCTCGCGCAGCTGGGCGCGGCGCTGGCGCCCATGCGCGCGATGCTGGTCGAGCGGCCGTTCCTCGGCGGCGACCAGCCGTCGTATGCCGACTACGTCGTGTTCGGCGCGTTCCAGTGGTCGCGGGTGATCTGTCCGGTCCCGCTGCTGGCGGCCGACGATGCCGTGCAACAGTGGTTCGAGCGCTGCCTGGACCTGCACGGCGGCCTGGGCCGCCGGGCGCCGGCAGGGGGCTGAACGCTCAGAAGCTGTGAATGAATTGATCGCGGCCGCGACGGGGTGCCTCAGGGTGCAGGCGTAGGCGCGGCCCGCAGTCCAGGCTGGGCGCCTGGACCAGGGCCGTAACACCCGCCTGCGCCCTGAGGCGCCCCGGCCCGCAGGGCGAGCCGCCGCATGGACGCAACGAAAGCTGTGCCTCCGACAAGGCTCGCGCGGGTGCGAGGAATTCGTTCACAGCTTCTCAGGCCCGGCTCGCGCCGGGCGGCGGGGTCTTGGGCTGCCAGTCGCAGTAGCGGATCACGGCGCATTCCCAGCACCTGGGCGTGCGGGCGACGCAGACATAGCGGCCGTGCAGGATCAGCCAGTGGTGGGCATCGACCAGGTACTCCTTCGGTACGCGCCGCAGCAGCCCGTTCTCGACTTCCAGCGGATTCCTGCCCGGTGCCAGCCCGGTGCGGTTGGCGACGCGGAAGATGTGCGTGTCCACCGCCATCGTCTCCTCGCCGAAGCACACGTTCAGGACCACGTTGGCCGTCTTGCGGCCGACGCCGGGCAGGGACTCCAGTTCCTCGCGCGTGCGCGGCACGCGGCCGCCGTGCCGCTCGACGAGCATGCGGCAGGTCTCCAGCAGGTGCTTCGCCTTGCTGCGGTACAGGCCGATGGTCTTGATGTACTCCTCCAGCCCCTCCTGGCCCAGCGCCAGGATCGCCCGCGGCGTATTGGCGCGCGGAAAGAGCTTGCGGGTGGCCTTGTTGACGCCGGCGTCGGTGGCCTGCGCCGACAGCAGCACGGCGACCAGCAGCTCGAAGGGCGTGGTGAATTCGAGTTCGGTGGTCGGCAGCGGGTTGGCCGCCCGCAAGGTGGCGAAGAACGGCTCGACCTGGTCGTCTGTCATGGCGGGAGTGTATGGCTGTTCTTCTGCGGCTTCCGCGTCTGGGTGTCCTGTTTCCCACCCCGGCGATAATCGAAAGCTCTCCCAGGGAACCACTTCATGAACCTCCTGCACACCCTCCTGCTCGGCGTCGCGCTGGTCACCGGCACGCTCGCCCACGCGCAGCAGTACCCCGCCAAGCCGATCCGCCTCGTCGTGCCGTTCCCGGCCGGCGGCGCCACCGACATCTTCGCGCGCGCCGTCTCGCAGAAACTGGGCGAGAAGCTGGGCACCACCGTCATCGTCGACAACAAGCCGGGCGCCGGCGGCACCATCGGTTCCGACCTCGCCGCCAAGGCGCCGGCCGACGGCTACACGCTGCTGCTGTCGACGACCAGCACGCACAGCATCGCGCCGAGCTTCGGCGCCAGGCTGCCGTACGACGCCGTGGCCGATTTCACGCCGATCGCCCACGTCGGCAACGCGCCCAGCATCATGCTGGTGCCCAACACGTCGCCGGCCAGGACGGTGAAGGAGTGGGTCGAGTACGCGCGCAAGAACCCCGGCAAGCTCAATTACGCGAGCAGCGGCAACGGCACCGTCGTGCACCTGGGCTCCGAGTACTTCAAGGCGCAGGCCGGCCTGTTCCTGGTGCACATTCCCTACCGCGGCACCGCGCTGGCGATCCCCGACCTGGTGAGCGGCAAGGTCGACATGCTGCTGGATTCGCTGCCCAGCGGGCTGCCGCACGTGAAGCAAGGGCGCCTGCGGGCGCTGGGCATCACGTCGCTCAAGCGCTCGCCGCTGCTGCCGGAGCTGCCGGCCATTTCCGAGAGCGTGCCGGGTTACGAGTCCGTGACCTGGTTCGGCGTGTACGGGCCGAAAGGCCTGCCCGCCGACATCGTGGCCAAGGTCAATGCCGGCCTGAACCAGGCGCTGGCCGAAGCCGACGTCAAGGACCGCCTGGCGCAACTGGGGATCGAGCCGGCCGGCGGCACCCCGCAGCAGTTCGCCACGATGGTGGCGCGCGACCGCGCCAAGTGGAAGAAGATCATCGACGACCGCAAGCTGACGCTCGAATGAACCCCATGAACTTCGACTTCCAGAACCCCTATTCGAGCGTGCGGCTGCCGGTCTTCGCGCGCAACGCCGTCTCGACCTCGCATCCGCTCGCCGCGCAGGCGGGCCTGCGCATGTTGTGGAAGGGCGGCAATGCGGTGGACGCCGCGATCGCCTGCGCCGCGGCGATGACCATTGTCGAGCCGGTCAGCAACGGCCTGGGCAGCGACGCCTTCTGCATCCTGTGGGACGGCAAGGAACTGCACGGCCTCAATTCCTCGGGGCCGGCGCCGGCGTCGTGGACCGCCGACTACTTCCGCCGCAAGTACGGCGCGGATGCGAAGACCCCGCCCAAGCGCGGCTTCGATTCGGCGACGGTGCCGGGCGCGGTCGCTTCGTGGGTGGCGCTCTCCGAGCGCTTCGGCAAGCTGCCGTTCGCCGACCTGCTGGAGCCGGCCATCGAGATCGCCGAGCGCGGCTACCTGCTGCCGATCGTCGTGCAGCAGAAGTGGGCCGACGCGACGCCGGAACTGGGCAGCCTGCCGGGGTTCGCGCAGTCCTTCCTGCCATGGGGCCGGGCGCCGAAGGTCGGCGAGCTGTTCCAGTTCAAGGCCGCCGCGCGCGCGCTGCGCGCGATCGGGGAGAGCAATGGCGCCGCCTTCTACGGCGGCGAGATCGCGCAGGCGGTGGAGCGGTTCGCCGCGGCCAACGGCGGCAGCATCACGGCGCGGGACTTCGCCGGGTTCAAGCCGGAGTGGGTCAAGCCGATCGGCAAGGAATACCGCGGCTACACGCTGCACGAGATCCCGCCCAACGGGCAGGGCATCGCGGCGCTGATGGCGCTTGGCATCCTGAAGAACTTCGACGTCGCCGGCCTGCCGGTGGACGGCGCCGATTCGCAGCACCTGCAGATCGAGGCGATGAAGCTCGCATTCGCCGACGTCTATCGCTACGTGTCGGAGCCGCGCACGATGGAAGTGACGCCGCAGCAGATGCTCGACGACGGCTATCTGGCCAGCCGCGCGCGGCTGATCGACATGAAGCGGGCGCAGGACTTTGGCGCCGGCAACCCGGTCAAGGGCGGCACGATCTACCTGACGGCGGCCGACGAGAACGGGATGATGGTGTCGTTCATCCAGAGCAACTACATGGGATTCGGTTCCGGCTGCGTCGAGCCGACCTTCGGCATCAGCCTGCAGAACCGCGGCCACGGCTTCAGCCTGCAGGACGGACCGAACCAGGTCGCGCCCGGCAAGCGGCCGTTCCACACCATCATTCCGGCCTTCCTGAGCAAGGACGGCCAGCCCGTCATGAGCTTCGGCGTCATGGGCGGCAACATGCAGCCGCAGGGCCACATGCAGACCGTGGTGCGCATGCTCGATTACGGGCAGAGCCCGCAGGCCGCGTGTGACGCGCCGCGCTGGCGCTTCAACCAGGGTGTTGGGATCAACGCCGAGCAGCAGTTGAATGCGGAAACGGTGCGCACGCTGAAGGAGCGCGGCCACCGCGTCGAGGTGCTCAAGGACAGCTACCAGGACTTCGGCGCCGGCCAGTTCATCTGGCGCGCGGGCGACCCGAAGGTCGAAGGCTACCTGTGCGCCAGCGACCCGCGGCGCGACGGGCTGGTCGCGGGGTTCTGATCCCGCGCGGGGCCCTGTGCCAGCACAGCGTTTGTGGCTCCCTCCCCCTCTGGGGGAGGGCAGGGGTGGGGGCTGACTCGCCAGCGCCGCATGCCCTCACCCCAGCCCTCTCCCAGGGGGAGAGGGAGAAAATCAACTTCTGCCGCCCAGGCTCTTGAAACTGCTACGCGGGCCAGTTCCGCATCAATTCGAGCTGCCGCTCGCGCGCGGCATCGGCATGGCGCCGGCGCACCGGGCCGAAGCCGCAAATCGTGTCTGGCAGGGCGGCGACCTCGCACGCGACGGCGTGGTTGCCGGCATCCAGGTGCGCGAGCAGCCGCCGCACCGTGTCCAGGTAGTCCCGTGCCAGCGCCTGCCCCAGGCGCCGTTCGGCCGTGCGGCCGAACGGGTCGCAAGGCGTGCCGCGCAGCGCCTTCAGCGGCGCCAGCAGCCGTAGCGCCGTCAAGGCCCAAGGCCCGAACGCGCGCTTGCGCGCCTCACCGGTGACCGGGTCGGGTCGGCCCAGCCACGACGGTGCCAGGTGCAGGCGAACCCTGAAGTCGCCCTCGAAGCTGGCGTCCAGCGCGCGCCGGAAGTCCGGGTGGGCGTGCAGCCGCGCCACCTCGTATTCGTCCTTGGCCGCGGCGAGCCGGAACGCGCCGCGTGCCACGGCCTCCGCCAGGCGCGTGCTGCCGGGAACGGCGTCCGCTTCCGCCCGGCGCACCTGCTCGACCAGTTGTTCGTAGCGCCGCGCGGTGCGCTCGTTCTGGTAATCGGCGAGGAACTCGCGTCGGCTGGCGACGAGGGCGGCGAGCCCGTCGGCCGGCGGCCGCCGGGGCACCGGCGGTGCGGCCCGCGCCGCCAGCCGTTCCACGCCTTCCGGGTCCCAGGCGATGCGACGGCCCCACTCGAATGCGGCCTGGTTGTCGGCGACGGCCACGGCATTCAGTTCGATCGCGCGCCGCAGCGCGGCCCGTGACAGCGGCACGAGTCCGCGCTGCCACGCCAGGCCCAGCATCAGGATGTTGGCCGCGACCTGGTTGCCGAGCAACTGCGTCGCCAGGCGCGTGGCGTCGACGAACTCCAGCGCGCCCGCGCCGACCGCATCGCACAACGCCTGCCGCAGCGCCGGCAGCGGAAAGACCTGCTGCGGATGCCGCAGGAATTCGCCGGTGATCACCTGGGCGCTGTTCGCCAGGGCACGGGTGCGCCCGCGGCGCAAGGTGGCGCGCACGTCGGCGCCGGCGGCGACCACCATGTCGCAGGCGAGCAGCACGTCGGCCTGGCCGGCGGCGATGCGCGCGGCGTGCAGGTCGCCGGCGCCGCGGGCGATCCGCACATGCGAGGTGACGGCGCCGGCCTTCTGCGACATTCCGGTCATGTCCAGCACCGTGACGCCACGTCCGTCCAGGTGCGCCGCCATCCCCAGCAGCGCTCCGATGGTCACGACGCCGGTGCCGCCCACGCCGGCGACCAGCAGTTCCCACGGCCGCTCGAGCGCGGGCAGGACCGGCTCCGGCAGGGTGTCCGCCGGCAGGGCCACGCGCGGGCGCCGCAAGGTCGCGCCTTCGACGCTCACGATGGCGGGGCAGCAGCCGGCCAGGCAGTTGAAATCGAGATTGCAGGAGAACTGGTCGATGGCCCGCTTGGTACCGAACTCGGTGGCCACCGGCACCACCGACAGGCAATTGGATTTCGCCGCGCAGTCGCCGCAGCCGTCGCACACCAGTTCGTTGATGAACAGCCGCCGGGCCGGTTCCTCCTGCGCGCCGCGCCGGCGGCGGCGCTGCTCGGTGGCGCACACCTGGTCGTAGACCAGCACGGTGACGCCTGGCGTCTCGCGCAAGTCGCGCTGCACGGCGTCCAGGTCCTCGCGCGGACGAACGACCACGCCCGGCGCGAAACCGGCGCCCGACGGGTACTTGCCCGTGTCGTCGGCCAGCACCACGATGCGCGCCACGCCTTCGGCCGCCAGCTGCCGCGTCAGCTGCGGCACCGTGAGCTCGCCGTCGACCGGCTGCCCGCCCGTCATCGCCACGGCATCGTTGAACAGCAGTTTGTAGGTGATGTTGGCACCGGCGGCCACGGCGGCGCGGATCGCCAGCAGGCCCGAGTGGAACCAGGTGCCGTCGCCCATGTTCGCGAACACGTGGGCCGCGCCCGAATGCTGCGCCATCCCCAGCCAGGTGACGCCTTCGCCGCCCATCTGGCTGATCGTCAGCGTGTTGCGTTCCATGCCGACCGCCATCAGGTGGCAGCCCACGCCCGCCAGCGCGCAGGAGCCCTCGGGAACGCGCGTGGACTGGTTGTGCGGGCAGCCCGAACAGAAATAGGGGCTGCGTTGCAGCACGTCGCCGCCGCGCGCGGCGGCAGCTTCCTGCTCGCGCAACATGGCCAGGTGCTCGCGCATCGGCTGGCTGTCGTGGAAGGGAGCGATGCGTGCGGCGATCGCGCGTGCCACCAGCGCCGGCGACAGTTCGCCCGTGGGCGGCAGGAGCCACTGGTGCGGCGGCGCCGGCCACTCGCCGCTCTCGTCGAACTTGCCGACCACGCGCGGGCGCTCGCCGTCGGGCCAGTCGTACAGCATCTCCTTCAACTGGTACTCGATGACCTGGCGCTTCTCCTCCACCACCAGGATCTCCCGCAGGCCGCGCGCGAAGCGGCGCACGCCGCCGGCTTCCAGCGGCCAGGGCATGCCGACCCGGTACAGGCGCAGGCCGATGTCGGCCGCGACGCGTTCGTCGATGCCGAGGCCGGCCAGTGCCTGCCGCACGTCAAGCCAGGCCTTGCCGCAGGCGATGATCCCCAGTCGCGGACGCGGCGTGTCGAACACCAGCTGGTTCAGCCCGTTGGCGCGGGCATAAGCCGCCGCCGCGTAGATCTTGAACTCCTGCATCCGGCGCTCCTGCGCCAGCGGCGGATCGGGCCAGCGCAGGTGCACGCCGTCGGGCGGCAACGCAAAGTCGCCTGGCAGTGCAATGGCGACGCGATCGGCATCGAGCACCACTGTCGCCGACGTTTCCGCCGTCTCCGAACTCAGCTTCATCGCGACCCAGCAGCCGCACCAGCGCGACAGGGCCCAGCCGTGCAGCCCCAGGTCGAGGACGTCCTGCACGCCGGTGGGCGCCAGCACCGGCATCGCGCAGGCCGAGAAGATGTGCTCGCTCTGGTGCGCCACGGCCGACGAGCGCGCGCTGTGGTCGTCGCCCGCCACCGCCAGCACGCCGCCATGGCGCGACGTGCCGGCGTAGTTCGCATGCTTGAACACGTCGCCGCAGCGGTCGACGCCGGGACCTTTTCCGTACCATAGGCCGAAGATGCCGTCGCGCTGCGGTCGCGGCAGCAGGTGCAGCTGCTGCGTGCCCCACAGCGCGGTGGCGGCCAGCTCCTCGTTGACGGCGGGGCGGAAGCTGATGTCGTGCGCCTGCAGGATCGGCTGCGCCTCCTGCAGCGCGAAGTCCAGCCCGCCCAGCGGCGAGCCACGGTAGCCGGACACGTACCCCGCGGTGTTCAGGCCGGCCGCGCGATCGCGTTCGCGCTGCAGCACGGGCAGCAGTGCCAGCGCCTGCATGGCCGTGAGGAACACCGGGCCGCGTTCCATGGCCGGCGCTACCGCACGAACTGCGTGAGGTACAGCGAAATCACGGGAAACACCACCAGCAACCCCAGCCGCACCACGTCGGCGGCGACGAACGGCATGACGCCGCGGAACACCGTCGCCGTGGGAATGTCGGGCAGCACGCTGCGCAGCACGAACACGTTGAGGCCGACGGGCGGCGTGATCAGGCTGATCTCGGTCACGACCACCACGATGATCCCGAACCAGATCAGGTCGAAGCCCAGGTGCTGCACCACCGGGAAGAACATCGGCACCGTCAGCAGGATCATCGACATGCTCTCCAGCACGCAGCCGAGCAGCACGTAGATGAAGCAGATCGCGAAGATCACCAGCAGCGGGGTGGCCGTGAAGCGGTCGGTGAGCGCGATCAGCTCGCCCGGCATGGTCGTCAGGTTGACGAAGTTGGCGAAGATCAGGGCGCCGATCAGGATGGTGAACATCATCCCGGTGGTCGCCGCGCTCTCCACCAGCACCTCGCGCAGCATCGCGCGGTCCCAGCCGCGGCGCCAGATCGCGAACACGAAGCCGCCGGCGGCGCCTATGCCCGCCGCTTCCGTCGGTGTGAAGACGCCGCCGTAGATGCCGCCCAGCACCACGCCGAACAGCAGCAGCACGCCCCACACGCCCTTGAGCGTGCGCAGCCGCTCCAGCATCGGCAGCCGCCGCCCGGGTGGGCCCGATGCCGGGTCGAAATGCACCGTCACCATGATGGCGCCGAGGTAGCAGCCGATCGCGAGCAGCCCGGGCAGGATGCCGGCGATGAACAGCTTGCCGATGTTCTGCTGCGTGAGGATGCCGTAGATGACCATCACCACCGACGGCGGGATCAGGATCCCCAGCGTCCCGCCGGCGGCCACCGAACCGGACGCGAGCGCGTCGGAGTAGCCGAAGCGCTGCATCGGCGGCACGGCCACCTTCGCCATCGTGGCGGCGGTCGCGACCGAGGAGCCGGAAATCGCGGAAAAGCCGCCGCACGCGACGATGGTGGCCATGGCCAGGCCGCCGCGCCGGTGCCCGAGGAACGCATGCGACGCCTTGTACAGTTCCTCGGAGAGGCCGGCGCGCGTGACCAGGTTGCCCATCAGCACGAACAGCGGCACGATCGACAGCGCGTACGACAGGCCCGTCTCGTAGGTCACGGCCCCCGTCATCGCCAGCGCCGCCGGCACGCTGGTCTTGAAGGCAAACCCGGCGAAGCCGACCAGCCCCATCGCGAACGCGATCGGCACCCGCGCGAAGGCGAGCACCAGCATCGCGGCGAAGGCAATCAGCGCTTCGTTCATGGCCGGCCGATCCGTGAGCGGGTGTCCGTCCAGGCCATGGCGAGGATCACGACGGCCGTGAGGAAACTCAGCAAGGCCATCGCATGCACCAGCGGGTACATGGGAATCTTCAGCACCGCCGTGGTCTCGCCGTTGGCCAGCATCTCCGCGGCCTTGACCCAGAGCCGCCAGGCGACCACGCCGACGCACAGGGCGGCAACGAGGCTCGCCGCCGCGTCCTGCGCGGTGCGCCAGCTCGCCGGTACCAGCCAGTCCAGCAGGTCCACCGTGACCTGCTGGCGGCGCAGCGTCACCAGCGGCAGGCTGGCGAACACCAGCGCGCCCATCGCCATCTCCGACAGCTCGAAGGCGCCGGTGAGGGGCCGGTTCAGCAGGTAGCGGCCGACCACGTCGACGCAGGTGAGCAGTACTATGCCCACCAGCGCCAGCGCGGCCAGCACGCCCAGCGCGCGCTCGGTGCGCCGCAGCACCAGCGGCGGGGGCGCGAGCGCCGGCGGGTGGTCCCCCGCCGCCAGCGGGTGCAGGCCCTGGTCCACGGGCTAGCGCCCGGCCGCCACTTTGGCGATCTCGGCCCGGAACTCGCGCATCAGCGCCGCGCCGTCGAGCCCCTTGGCCTTCACTTCGTTGTACCAGGCCTGCTCGATCGGATCGACCTTGGCCTTGGCTTCGGCGACGAAGGCGGGGCTGGCGGTGCGCACGTCGATGCCGGCCGCCTTGATCTCCTTGAGGCCCGCCGCGTCGGCCGCATCCCACATCCGGCCGGCGAGCCGCGCGAAGTGTTCGCCGGAGACCTTGTCGATCGCGTCGCGGTCGGCCTTGGGCAAGGCGTTGTACTTCGCCTCGTTCATCATCATGACGAAACTGGTGTTGTACAGGCCGCCAGGCACCAGGGTGCCGTGCCTGATCAGGCTGGTGAGCTTGAAGCCGGTGATCGACTCGTTGGGGAAGAAGATGCCGTCGGCGACGCCGCTCTGCAGCATCTGGAACGATTCGCTCGATGGCTTGAGCAGCGGGCTGCCGCCCAGCGCGCGGGTGTAGTCGTTGACGATGCCGCCGCCCACGCGCACCTTCATGTTCTGCAGGTCGGCCACCGTGGTGACCGGCGTCTTGACGGTGTAGATCTGGCCCGGCCCATGCGAGAACACGCCGATCACCTTGACGCCCTTGTGCTCGCCGACCTTGGCCAGGTGGCGGTCGTGCATGCGCTGGTAGGCGACCGAGATCGCCTCGGCCGAATCGCCGAGGAAGCCGAATTCGGTCATCTTGGTGAGCACGAAGCGGCCCGGGGTGTAGCCGTGCACCGTGAACGAGACGTCGACGACGCCGTCCTTCACGGCGTCGAAGGTCTGCGGCGGCGCCACCGGCGCCTTGGGCAGCACGTTGAACTTGACGCGGCCCTGCGTCGCCTGTTCCACCTCCCTGGTCCAGGCGACCAGTCCATTCGCGGTGAGCGGGTGATTGGGCGGAACCCAGGACGATGCGGTGAGCACCGTCTGGGCGCCGGCCGGCGCGCTGCCCAACATGGCCGCCAGTGCGGCCGCTGCAAGAATCGAAAGCTTGTTCATGACATGTCTCCTGTTTTCTCTGTACGACCTACGGGAACTGCAAATGTGGTGCCGCCCCGGCCATCAGCCGGTGGCCACGAAGTCCGGACTTCTTTTCGCGAGGAAGGCGGCGATGCCTTCGCGCGCGGCCGGGGTGCAGGCCGCCGCGCCGAACGCGCGATAACCGATCTCCAGCGCGTCTCCGAGCGTCGTTGCGGCGGCGGCTTCGCGCACCGCCTGTTCGATCAGCGCCACGATCGCCGCGCTGCGCACGCCGGCCTCGGCCGCTGGCGCCGGCTCGAACGGCGGCACCGCCACCGGACCGTCGGGAATCGGGCGCACCGCGCCCGCCAGCGCGTGCACCCGCGCGACGGCGCGCGTGACCAGGTCCTGCCAGCCGTCGGCCAGTTCGTCGACGATCCCCAGCTCCTGCGCCTGCCCGGCGCGCAGCCGCTCGCCGCGCGTCAACATGCCGTGCAGCACGGCCGCGGCGCGCGGCCAGCGCCGGTACGGCACCACCATCGCGCCTATGCCCGGGACGATGCCCAGCCCGACCTCGGGCAACTGCATGACGGCGCGGCGGTCGGCCACGATGGCGTGGCAGCGCATCGCCAGCTCCAGCCCGCCGCCCAGCCCCATGCCGTTCAGCGCGGCGACCACCGGTTTGGGCGAGCGGTCCAGGTGCACCAGCAGGCGCGAGCAGTCGCGCGCGTACTGCGCGGCCGCGTCGGCATCGCCGAGCAGCGAAGGGAAGCGTCCGATGTCGGCGCCGGCGCAGAACGCCTTGGTGCCGTAGCCGACGATCACGAAACCGGCCACCCGCGGATCGGCCTCGTGGCGGCGGATCACGGCCAGGATCTCGTCGGTCATCTCGTCGTGCAAGGCGTTCAGCGCCTCGGGCCGGCGCAACGTGATCACCTTCACCCGGTCGACGTCGTCCACCAGCACATGCCGTTGGGCGGGCTGGTACTGCGGCAGCGGCCGGCCGGCCGAGGGCATGCCCGGGCGCTCGGCGGCAAAGCGCTGCAGCACCCGCGCGCACTCGGCCTCGCCCAGTTCCCGCATCAGCTCCAGCGGCCCTCGCTTGAAGCCCAGCGCGATGCGGCAACCCAGGTCCAGGTCGGCGGCGCCGCCTATGCCCCGGTCGAGGATGTCGACGGCCTGCGACAACAGCACGCCCAGCAGCCGGTCCCGCATTCGCCCGCGCAGCGCCGGCGGCACCTCGACCTGCCGTCCCGGCGCCACGGTGTGCCAGCGGTCCACCGAGCGGAAGATCGCGGCGGGGCGGTAGTGCTCGCCTTCCTCGTCGGCCTGCAGGTTGTTGGTCTCGACGATGATCGGGTTGCCGTGCGCGAGGTTCAGCACGAAGAACGGGCCGGCGTGCACGAATTCGCCTGCCACCGTGTCGACCTGTGCCGCCGTCGCGTCGGCCAGCAACAGCGCCGCCTCGTTGCACCAGTTGTCGAAGACGCGGTCCAACATGAAGCACGGTGCGTCGCTGGTCGCCAGCGGCAATTTGCCGGTGGCCGCGAACAGGTGGCGCAGCCAGGCGACAAGCGCAGCATCGGCGCCCGGCCAGTCGACGACCTCCACCGCCGGATTGCGCCAGGCCGGAGCGAAGAAATGGGTGACGGTGGCCCGTCCCGGGTGTTTCAGCTCGGCGAAGATGCGGGCCGCCGGCAGCGAACTGGTGTTGGAGGTGATGACGGCGTCGCTCGCGACGCGCGCTTCCACGTCGGCGAAGATGCGGCGCTTGAGCGCCAGGTCCTCGGTGGCCGCTTCCAGCACCCAGTCGCAGCCCACCAGCGCGCCATAGTCGGTGCTGCCCTCCAGGCCTGCCAGCGCCTGCCGCGCCTGTTCCGCGGTCATCTTGCCGCGCTGCACCGCCTTGTCGACATACCCCGCCAGGCGCGCCAGCGCGGCATCGATCGCCTCCTGCCGCACGTCCAGCAGCGTGACCTTCAGGCCCGGCAGCGCGGTCTTCAGGTAGTACGCGATGTCCGGCCCGATCGCGCCGGCGCCGATCACCGCCACATGGCGCGGCAGGGGCCGCGCCGGCGTTTCGAGCAGCGGGTTGGCGCGCGCGTTCATGCGATCACCCCCGCGGCGGCCAGTTCCTCGATCGCGGGGGGCGAGAGCCCCGCTTCCGCCAGCACCTCGCGCGTGTGCTGTCCGTATTTCGGCGCGAAGCCCAGCGTGCCCGGGGCGCCCGCCACGTCCACTGCCATCGGCTGCATGCGCAGCGTGCGGCCGTCCGGCATGGTCGTGCGCGTGAGCTTGTCGTGCAGCGCCGGCAGTTCGCTCGCCTGCCGGATGTCGTGGATGCGGGTGGCCGGGATGGTGGCGACCGCCAGGTCGGCCAGGAGATCGTCCACGGTGTGCTGCATGGTGACCGCGACCATGTCGCGCCTCAGTTGCTCGCGTCCGGCCTGGCGCCCTTCGTTGGTCTGGCGCGCCTCGCTCGCCACCGCTGCGAACTTCGGCATCGCCGTCAGGCGCCGCCACTGCACGTCGCTGCCGATCGCCAGGTAGACGTAGCCGTCGCGCGCCGGGTAGACGTTGGTGGGGATGAACTTGCGGTGTTCGTTGCCGGAGCGCGTGATCTCTTCGGGCTTGCAGCCGAAGTCGATCAGCGGCAGCAGCGTGATCAGCCAGGATGCGGCGGCCTGCAGCATCGAGACGTGGATCTCCTTGCCGGCGCCGGTTTCCTGGCGCTCCAGCAGCGCCAGCAGGACGCTCGAATACAGCTCGTCGCCGGCCTTCAGGTCGACGACCGGAATGCCGGTGAGCATCGGCGGACCGTCCTTGTCGCCGGTGACTTCCATGTAGCCGGCCATCGCCTGCAGCACCGGGTCGTAGCCCGGCGCGTCGGGGTACTCGGGCCCCATCGCCGAGATGGCCGCCCAGATCAGGCCGGGGCGGGCCCGGCGCAATGTCGCCGGGTCGATGCCCAGAGGCTCGTAACGCGACGGCAAGGTGTTGCAGCAGAAGACATCGACGTCCAGTTCGCGGATGAGGCGGGCGAGCAGGTCGCGGCCGCGCTGGTCCTTCAGGTTCAGCGCGATCGCTTCCTTGCCGACGTTGGGCGCGATGAAGTAGCTGCGCCTGTCGTCGTCGGCCACCCGCGATCCGATGTAGCGGTTGGGGTCCCCCGGCAGGCCGGCGCCGCCGACCGATTCGACGCGGATCACCCGCCACCCGAGCTGGGCAAAGCGCAGCGTCGCACTCGGCAGCGACAGCGCCTGCTCCATGGACAGCACGGTGCGCCGTTTCATGGTGCGTCCGTCAGCAAGAAGAAGATCGACAGCATGGTGGATGTCCGGTGTGGCATGTGGGCGCGCGCTCAGCCGCCCGCGATCGGCGGGGCCAGGATCACTTCGTCCTCGTCTCGCACCGGATCGTCCCGGCTGGCGTAGCGCAGGTTGACCGAGACCAGCACCACGTCGATGTATTCGAATGCGCTCCTGGAGCGTTCGTCGCGCGTCGGCAGCCAGTCGAGCAACATGCCCACGGTCCTGACGTCATCGGGCAGGACGACCTGTTCCGAGGAACAGCCCATGCTGTCCCGAAGCCAGGCGCAGTACCGCAGGTTCATCGCGCTCGAGCTCCGGCCTGGTGCATTTCAGTGCCTCGCTTCGTGGATGGCGCGGGCCACCGTTTCCGGCGACATCGGCGGATTGAAGATGCGGACCCCGCAGGCGTTGTACAGCGCGTTGGCAATGGCCGGCGCGATGACGATCGTGGGCAGCTCGGAGATGCCCTTGGCGCCGTAAGGCCCCTCGGCGCAATGGGTTTCGATGAAGTGCAGCTCGAGCGGCGGCATCTCCGGCGCCGTGACCAGCTTGTAATCGCGAAAACTCGGGTTCGTCAGCATGCCGTCGACGAGCCGCATGTTTTCGCTCAGGGCGTAACCGAGGCCGATCGCAATGCCGCCTTCGATCTGGCCCTCCAGGCCCATGCGGTTGATGATGCGCCCGACGTCCTGCGCCACCGTGATCCTGTCGACCTTGATCTCGCCGGTCAGCGTGTCGACGGTGATCTCCGCGACGTGCACCGCATGGGAATAGGCGGCAGAATGGTCGGACACGTGGGCCGCTCCTTCCGGCTCGCTCTTCGGCTCGTAGTAATCGGTGACCATCACCAGTTCCGGCTCGTCCTGGAAGTGCATGCGCCGCAGCAGGCGTTCGAGCTCGATCAGCGGCGTGCCGCACGCATCGCGCACGACGAAACCGCCGCGCAGTTCGAGCGTCTCCGCCGCTTCGCCGAGCATCTTTCCGGCGGCGGCCAGGATCTGCGCCTTGGCCTTGCGCGCGGCGCGGCGCGTCCCGTTGCCGGCGATGAAGGTGGTGCGCGAGGCATGGACGCCCACGTCCCATGGGGCGATGTCGGAATCGTTGTTGACGATGGTCACGTGTTCCAGCGGCACGCCCAGTTCCTCGGCGACGATCAGGGTGACCACCGCGTCTATGCCCTGGCCGATCTCGGAGGCGCCGGTGATGACGGTGACCCGGGCGTAGTCGTCCACCTTCAGGATGGTGCCTATGCCGTCGGACTTGTGGATCTTGGCGCCGCCGGCGTTGTGGATGGAGGAGGCCAGGCCGATGCCTTTCTTGTAGCGGCCGGGCTCGGCCCTGCGCGCCGCGTACTCCCTGCGCTTGCGGCTGTAGTCGCTGGCCTTCGCGGCGGTTTCCAGGCACTCCGCCAGCGCGCACTCGCGCAGGAAGGACTTCTGCGGGGTGTATTCGCCGGACTTCTGCGCGTTCTTCAGGTGGAAATCGAGCGGATCCATGTCCACCATGTCCGCCAGCATGTCCATCTGCTGCGCGGTGGCGTAGGTCGTCTGCACGTTGCCGTAGCCGCGGAACGAGCCGGCGTACGGGTTGTTGGTGTAGATCGCCTGGGCCTTGAAGTCGACCACGGGCACCCGATAGTGGCCCGAGGTGGTGCGCATCATGATGACCGGGATGGTCGGCCCCCACGAGGTGTAGGCACCGTTGTCCAGCACGACGTCGGCGGTGCGGAAGGTGAGCACGCCGTCGCAGGTGCAACCGGTGCGCATGTGGATGATCGCCGCCTGGCGCGTCGGCGAGGCCTTGAACTCCTCCTCGCGCGTGAAGGTGACCTTGACCGGGCGTCCGGTCTTCTTCGCCAGCAGGGCGGCGATCGGCTCGTAGGGATAGACGTCGAGCTTGGAGCCGAAAGCGCCGCCCACGGGTGGCTGGATGACCCGGATGTCGCCGGGATCCATGCCCAGGGCCGGCGCCAGGTCCATCTTGTAGTTGTAGGGATACTGGGTCTGGGTCCAGATCGTCAGCTTGCCCTTGTGGTCGAAGTCGGCGATGGCGCAGGAGGTGCCCATGCAGCAGTGCGTCACGTGGTGCGGCCGGAACACGCTATCGGCCACGAAGTCGGAGGCTGCTTCGGCCGCCGCCAGGTCGCCATGCTTGAACTCGAAATGCAGGCTCCGGTTGCCGGGAAAGTTGTCGTGGATCAGTGGCGCGCCTTCCCGCGCGCCGGCCTCCGGCGAGAAGACGCCCGGCAGGTCTTCGTACTCGACCTCGATCAGTTCCAGGGCGCGGCGGGCGATCTCTTCCGTCTCCGCCGCGACCGCCGCGACCTCGTCGTGCTCGCAGCGCACCTTGTCCTTGAGCGCGACGTTGTCGCGCGAGAAGCCGAACTTGAGGCCGGCGGCGTCCTTGCCGGTCAGCACCGCGTGCACGCCGGGCAGCTTCTCCGCCGCATCGGTGGCGATCCGGACGATCCTGGCGTGGGGCCGGCCGGCGAACAGCACCTTCGCCGTAAGCATCTGCGGCAACACCATGTCGTTGATGTAGCGCGTCTTGCCGGTGGCCTTCTCGGGCGCGTCGGGTTTCCGGACGCGCTGGCCGATCAGGGTCTGCCTGGCGATGGGTGTGCCGATGGCGTCTCGTTTCATGGGGTTGAACTCCTTGGGGCTCAGCCGCGGCCGCAGCACCGGTTCTTCTCGACCACGGTTTCCACCGCGTCCAGCACCTTGGTGTATCCGGTGCAGCGGCAGAGATTGCCCTCCAGGCCGCGTTGCGCCTCTGCTCGCGTCAGGTCCGGATTGCCATCGATCAGGGACTCGGCCTGCATGATCATCCCGGGCATGCAGAAGCCGCATTGCACGGCGCCGTGGTCGACGAAAGCCTGCTGGACCGGATGCAAGCCCTGGGGCGTGCGCAGTCCCTCGATCGTCACGACGTCGCGTTCGTCGCAATCGACGGCGTACATCAGGCAGCTGTTGACGGTCTTGCCGTCGACCTTGATGGTGCAGGCCCCGCACTCGCCCTCGCCGCAGGCATATTTGGTCCCGGTCAGGCCGAGGAGGTCGCGCAACATGGCGAGCACCTTCATGGTGACCGGCACCTTCAGGCTGGTCTCGCGGCCATTGAGCCGGAAGCGGATCTCAGTTTCCACGGACTTCATGCAGCACCTCTTCGACGAAGACACGAGCGAGATGGCCGCGGTACCACGCACTGGCACGCACGTCATCGATGGGTTTGACGTCGTCGGTCGTCGCGGCGACGGCGGCGGCGATGGTCGCGGCGTCCAGCGGCTTGCCTTCGAGCGCGGCCTCGACATGGCGCGCGCGCAAAGGCGTTGGCGCCACCGATCCCATGGCGACACGTGCCTCGCTGAGCCTGCCTCCGGCGACACGGGCGCCGATGGCGACGGAGACGGTGGAGATTTCGAGCGCAGGCCGCGGACCTGACTTGCGGAACCTGGCGACGAAATCGGCCGCGGGCCGGGCGAACACGACGGCCTTGAGCAACTCCTCGGGCCGTTTGACGGTCTTGCCGGGGCCGACGAAGAACCGTTCCAGCGCGACGCGCCGCGTCTGCACCGCACCGTCCTGCCAGCACGCCAGTTCGACCCAGGCACCCAGCACCAGCAGCGGCGGGATCATGTCGCCGGCCGGCGAGGCGTTGCAGATGTTGCCGCCCACCGATGCGGCGTTGCGGATCTGCTCGCTGGCGAAATGCTCGGCCGCCTCGACCAGCACGGGAGCGATCCGCGCCAGCCCGGGGTCGCGGCGGATCTCGGTGATGGTCGTTGCGGCGCCGATCCGGACCTCGTCGCCCTCCGCGGCTATGCCGCCCAGGCCGGCGACGCGACGGATGTTCAGCAGCTTGGCCCGGTAGCGCCGCGTCCCCGATTCGGTCTGCGGCGCGAGATCCGTGCCGCCGCAGAGCACCGTGGCATCTCCATCGGCCATTGCCTGCAAGGCCTCGTCCAGGCGGCGAGGCGCCAGATACGCGGTGACCTCGTGCAGGGGTCGCGCCCGGTCCTGGCCGGCGGCACGGGCGGGGCCCGACGGTGCCAGAGCGGTTTCCATGGAACTCATCAGGTCGTCCTTCCATTCAGTTGGGGACAGAGCGCTGAAGACCTGTCCCGCAAGCAATCAAAATCGCACCGGTTCGCGGTAGCGGCCGAAGACGGCCACCAGTTCCTTGGTCATCTCGCCCACGCTGGCGTAGGCCTGGACGGCCTCCACCAGCGCCGGCATCACGTTGCGGCCTGCCTGCGCTTCGGCGCGCAGCGTCGCCAGCGCGGCGCGCACGCGCTGCGCGTCGCGCTCCGAGCGCACCTGCCGCAAGCCTTCCACCTGGGTGCGGGCGCCTTCCTCGTCGTACGGATGGAACTCGACCGGGTGCTCGTCCTCCTGCTCGTTGCGCCAGCAGTTCACGCCGACCTTGCGGAACGCGCCGGAATCGATGTCGCGCTGCCGCGCATAGGCCTGGGCCGACACCTGCGACTGGATCGAACCTTCGGAGACCAGCTTGACGATGCCGCCGCGGGCGTCGGTCTCGGCCATGATCCGCTCCATGCTGGCGCGCATCTCGTTGGTGAGCGTCTCGACGTAGAACGAGCCGCCCAGCGGGTCGACGGTCTCGGTGAGCCCCATCTCCTCGATCAGCAATTGCATGGTGCGCAGCGACAGCCGCGCCGAGTACTCGGTGGGGATCGTGTACGCCTCGTCGTAGGAGCACAGCGCCATCGTCTGCGTGCCCGACAGGGCGGCGATCAGCGCGTAATAGGCGCCGCGCACGATGTTGACCTCGGGCTGCTCGAAGGTGAGGCCGCCGCCTCCGCCGCCGGCGATCATGCGCAGCCACATCGACCCCGGCTCCTGCGCCTGGTACTGCTCCTTCATGATCTTCGCCCACAGGCTGCGGCCGGCACGGAACTTGGCGACCTGCTCGAAGATGTTGCCGAAGATGTTGAAGTTGTACGACAGGCGGCCCGCGAATTCGTCCACCGACAGGCCGCGGGCGATCGCCTCGTCGGCATAGGCCTTGGCGATGCAGAAGGCCCAGGCCATCTCCTGGGCCGGGGTCGCGCCCGATTCCCGGATGTGGTAGCCGCACACCGACACCGGGCTGTACTTGGGCGCGTGCTTCGCGCAGTACTCGATGGTGTCGCCAACCAGCCTGATCGACGGCTCCACCGGGAAGATCCAGGTGCCGCGGCCGATGAACTCCTTGAGGATGTCGTTCTGCGCCGTGCCGCGCAGCCTGGCGACGTCGTAGCCGCGCTTTTGGGCCATCGCGAAGTACATCGCGATCAGGATCGCCGCGGCGCCGTTGATCGTGAGCGACACCGTGATCTTGTCCAGGTCGATGCCGTCGAAGGCCACTTCGAAGTCGCGCAGCGTGTCGATCGACATGCCGACCCGCCCGACCTCGCCCTCGGCCAACGGGTCATCGGAATCGAGTCCGACCTGGGTCGGCAGGTCGAACGCCACGTTCAGGCCGGTCTGTCCGTTGGCGATCAGGTACTTGAAGCGCTGGTTGGTCTCGCGCGGATTGCCGAAGCCGGCGTACTGGCGCATGGTCCACGGCTGCTTGCGGTACATCAGCGGGTGGATGCCGCGCGTGAACGGGTACTGCCCCGGGTCGCCCAGCATCGACAGGCCGCCGCTGGCCGCGACGTCGGCCGCCGTGTAGAGCGGCCTGACCTCGATGCCCGATTCGTTGTACACGGCCTTGACCGTGGGTGAGGCACGGTCGTTCATCGCACGTTCTCCCTGACGTAGGCGGTGATGGCATCCAGCCTCGAGCCGGTGGGGAAGATGCCCTTGAAGCCGAGTTCGCGCAGTTGCTCGTGGTCCTGCTTCGGCAGGTTGCCGCCGATCATCCAGAGCTTGTCGCCGAGCTCGTTGGCCTCCAGCAGGCCTTTCAGCTTGCGGCAGAACGGCAGGTGCGACCCGGCCAGGCTGGACAGCGCGATCACGTCGACGTCCTCTTCCAGCGCGATGCGCGCCACCTGCTCGGGCGTCTGGCGCAAGCCGGTGTAGATCACCTCGAAACCGGCGTCCATCATGGCGCGCACCACCACCTTGGCGCCCTGGTCGTGGCCGTCGAGCCCCGGCTTGGCGAGCAGCACGCGGATGCGTTTGTCCTGGGTCACGACAACTCCTTCGCGATGATCAGCTTCAGGATTTCGCTGGTGCCGCCGCCGATCAGGGTGAAGCGCACGTCGCGCAGGTAGCGCTGCACCGGGTACTCCATGGCGTAGCCGTAGCTGGCGAACACGCGCGCCGCCTGGTCGCAGATGCGGGCGGCGGCCTCGGTGGCGTGCAGCTTGGCCATCGCCGCTTCCTTGTGGTGCGGCCGGCCGGCGCTGTGCAGCCAGGCGGCGTAGTACACGAGGTGGCGGGCCGACTCCAGCTCGGTCGCCATCTCGGCCAGCTTGAACTGGATCGCCTGGAAGCGGTTGATCGCCTTGCCGAACTGCTGGCGCTCGGCCGCGTAGCGCACGCTTTCGGCCAGCGCCGCGCGCGCCACTCCCAGCGCCATGGCGCCGGTGATGATCCGGATCTCGGCCAGCGTCTTGCGCAGGTGCGCCTCGCCGTCGCCTTCTTCGCGCGACAGCCGGTGCGAATCGGGCACGAAGCAGTCTGTGAACGCCACTTCCGACGTGGGAAGCGCCCACACGCCCATCTTGTGGATGGCGCGGCCGACGGCCAATCCCTCGAACTGCCGTTCCACCAGGAAGATGGTGAGCTTGCGCTCGTCGCCGGCCCGCGCGAAGACGGTGAAGAAATCCGCCACCGGCGCGGCGGTGATCCAGGTCTTGCGCCCATCGAGCACATAACCACCGTCAACCTTGCCGGCCCGGGTGGCGATGCCGCCGAGGTCCGAGCCGGCGCCGGGCTCGGTCATGCAGATCGCGCCGATCTTCTCGCCCTTGAGCGCCGGCTTGAACAGCCGCTCGACGATGGCCGCGTCGCCCAGCATGTGCAGGAACTTGGTGCCCATCAGCGATTGCATCGCGGCCGCGCCGGCCAGCGACATCGAGCCGCGGGCGATCTCCTCCAGCGCCAGCGCGAACTCGATCAGCCCCAGGCCCGAGCCGCCGGCGTCCTCGGGATAGCGCAGGCCGAAGAAGCCGAGGTTGGCCAGCTGGTCCATCAGCGCTCGCGGGTAGGCGTGCGCTTCGTCGAGGGCGGCGGCTTGCGGCGCAACCGCCTCGTCCACGAAACGCGCGAACGCGTCGCGGATCGCGCGCTGCTCGTCGGTGAGGTCGAAGTTCATGACCCCGCCAGCTCCGCTTCGCTCATGCCGTAGTCGCGCATCGCGGCTTCCCGGCTGATCACGCCGTTGCGGACTTCGTCGGCGAGGACCTGCCGGTCCCGCAGCTTCGGGTCGCCCCAGCCGCCGCCGCCGCTGGCGACCTGGTGGTAGATCGTCCCGCGCGGCACGCCGGTGATCAGGTCCTTGTTGCGCGGCACCACCTCGCGGCCGTCCGGATACGTCAGGCGGATGAAATTGAGCCCCGCGCCCTCGCCGCCGGCCAGGCCGAACGCGCCCTCGAAATCGCCGTCGCCGAACGTGACGAGCTGCGTGTCGTCCGAGCCGATCTCGAAGATGGTCTCCACCCCCAGCCCGCCGCGCCACTGGCCGGCGCCGGCCGAGTCGGTCAGCAGCTCGTGGCGGACCAGCCGGTGCGGCGTCTGCTGCTCGAACATCTCGTAGTCCTGGTCGAGGACGCCACCGGACGCGTCGATCATCCCGATGTGGTCGTAGCCGTCGCAGCCGCGCATCGCGCCCGAGCCGCCCTTGAGGCCCATGAAGCCGATGTCGACGTACTTCTCGCCTGTGCGCGGATCGATCCCGGTGGTCAGCGACGCCAGCAGGTTGTTCCACCCCGCCGTCACCCGGTCCGGCAGCACGGGACTCAGCGCTCGCTGGATCGCGTCGGCGTTGGGCGGGCACAGGTGGTTGCCGAAGGTAGTGGCCTTGGGATAGGCGGCGTTGAGGATCGTGCCTTCCGGGATCACGATCTCGATCGGCTCGACCATCCCTTCGTTGTGCGGGATGTCGGGATTGACCATCTGTAGCAGCGTCAGGATGGTCGCCGACGCGCTCGAGGTGAACGTGCCGTTGACGAAGCCGTTGGTCTGCGCGTCGGTGCGCGAGTAGTCGAACTTGATGCGCTTGTCCTGGACGTCGATGTCGACCCGGATCGTGAAGGTGCTGCCTTCGTGCCGGCCATCGTAGAAGACCCGGCCTTCGCCGCTGTAGCGGCCGTTGGGAATCTTGGCGATCTCGGCTTCCATCATTCGGCGCGTGGCGTCGAACAGCGCCTCCTTGTGGGCGCGGTAGCTCGCCAGGCCGTATTTCTTCAGCAGTTCCAGCAGCCGCCGCTCGCCGACGGTGCAGGCGCCCATCTCGGCCTTCATGTCGTGCTGCACGATGTCCAGCCGCACGTTGGCGAAGATCAGGTTCCACACGTCCTGGCGCAGCTTGCCGCGGTCGACGATCTTCACCGCGGGAATGCGAAGCGCCTCCTGCCAGACTTCCACCGCGTTGGGGTTGTAGCCGCCGGCCACGGCGCCCCCGATGTCGGCCTGGTGGCCTTTCACCGCGGTCCAGCCGGCCAGTTCGCCGTCGAAGAACACCGGCTTGAACACCGCGACGTCGTTGTTCTGGTTGCCAAGCGAGAAAACGTCGTTGTGGAAGAAGACATCGCCTTCGTGGATGTCGCCGTCGAACAGCTTCCGGATGTGCTTGCACACGGGCGCCAGCGAGAACGCCAGGATCGGCAGGTTCTCCGTCTGCTCCAGCATCCGGCCGTCCTCGTCGTACAGGCCGGTGACGTAGTCCTTGGCCTCGCACAGGATCGGCGAGCGCGTGGTCTGCTCCATCGAGATGCTCATCTCGTCGGTGATGGCCTTGAAGGTGCGGGCGTACACCGACAGCAGGATCGGGTCGATCTTCATGCGACCACCTCTTCGGCCCGGATGCACGACGCGACCAGCTCCTCCCGGCCTTTGGCGAACAGCACGAACGAGCCCAGCGCGTCGACCACGCAGTCGAAGCCGGCGCTGACGAAGATCGCCGTCGTTTCGAGTTCGATCACGGCCGGGCCGTCGACGCGGTTGCCGTGGCGCAGCCGGTCGCCGGCATAGACGGGGACTGGCGCGAAGGCGCGAGTCTCGGGCAGATACACGGCGCGCCTGCCCTTGACGGCGCCGGAGCCGTCGGACCCGGCCCAGGGTTCGGCGCGCGACACCGGCTTGTCGGTCTCGCCGATCACCTGCACCCGCACGTTGATGATCTCCACCGGCGAGCCCTCGCGCTCCAGGCTGTAGCCGTACAGGCGATGGTGCTCGGCATGGAAAGCCTGCGCGATGGCGAGCGCATCGCCCGCCGCGACGGCGGCGCGCGGCACCTTGACGCTGACCTCGTGGTACTGCTTGACGTAGCGGCAGTCCAGCGTCACCTCGCAGCGGCGGCGCGGCCGCGGGACGCCCTCGGCCTCGAGCTGGCGCTCGCCTTCGCCCGCCATGTCCTCGATCACGCCCGACAGCCGCTGCCAGTCGGCGGCGTCCAGGCGGCTGACGAAGGTGCGCACGAAGTCGTGCCTCAGCTCGCACATCAGCATGCCGAAGGCGCACAGCACCGACGCCTCGCGCGGGACCAGTTGCAGCGGGATCTCCAGCTCCTGCGAGATCAGGCAGGCGTGGATCGGCCCGGCGCCGCCGGCCGGGATCACCGGGAACTCGCGCGGATCGAAGCCGCGCTTGATGGTCACCTCGCGGATGCCTTGCGCCATGTTGTTGCAGGCCACGCGGTACATCCCGGCAGCGGCTTCCTCGATGGAGAGCCCCATCGGTTGCGCGATGTGCCGTTCGATGGCGCGGCGCGCTGCTTCCAGGTCGAGCCGGATCCGGCCGCCGGCGAAGTAGGCCGGGTCCAGGTAGCCCAGCACCAGGTTGGCGTCGGTCGTGGTGGGAAGCTGGCCGCCGCGGCCGTAGCAGGCCGGCCCCGGATCGGCGCCGGCGCTCTGCGGGCCCATGCGCAGCATGCCGCCTTCGTCGATCCAGCCGATCGAGCCGCCGCCGGCGCCTATGGTGTGGATGTCCAGCATCGGCAACGCGATCTTGTGGCGCGCGATTTCGCCGTCGTTCTTCACCAGGGGCGTCGTCACCGCGACGGAAGCCTCGAAGCTGGTGCCGCCCATGTCGGTGGTGATGCAGCGGTCGTGGCCGTGCGCGGCGACGTAGTGCAGGCCCGCGCCCGGTCCGCCTGCCGGGCCGGACAGCAAGGTCAGCGCCGCCTTGGCGCGCGCCAGCGCCGGCGAGATCACGCCGCCGTTCGACTGCATGATCAGCAGCACGCCCCGGAAACCGATCTCCTGCAGCCGCCCGGCGAGCTGGTCGAGGTAGTGCCCCAGCAGCGGCCCGACATAGGCGTTCAGCGCCGTGGTCGAGACCCGCTCGTAGAAGCGGATCGAAGGCAGCACCTCGGTCGACACCGAGAGGTAGGCGCCCGGCATTTCGCGGCGCACCAATTCGGCGGCGGCCTGCTCCTGTGCGGGGTTGGCGAACGAGTTCATGAAGCAGATCGCCACCGCCTGCACCCGCTCGCGCTGGAACAGGCCGATCGCCTCGCGCACGGCGTCCAGGTCCAGCGGGCGGGCCTCCTTGCCGTCGCGGTCGAGGCGGCCCGGGATGCCGCGGCGCCGGGCCCGCGGCACCAGCGGACGCACGTTCGTGGCCCGGTTGTTGTACTGCTCCTCGCGGATCCCACGCCGCATCTCCAGTGCGTCGCGCACGCCTTCGGTGGTCAGCAGGCCGCACTTCGCGCCGCGCGAGGTCAGCGTCGCGTTGGTGGTCACCGTGGTGCCATGCACGATGGTGTCGATCGCCGCGGCCAGTTCGCCCAGTGCCAGCGGCGGGTCCATCGCTGCTGCGATGTCGGCCAGGCCATTGACGACGGCGATCGACGGATCGCCCGGAGTCGACAGTGTCTTGAAGATGCGCGGCGGCGCGCCGTCGCGGGCGACCACGAAATCGGTGAAGGTGCCACCCACGTCGATGCCGATCTTGAGCGTCATGACGTGGCCCCGGCGGTGGTCCGTGGCGTGACGAGCTCCGCTGCGCGGGCGGCGACGAGCTGGCGCACGGCTTCCTTGCGCACCTTGCCCAGCGCGGTCTTGGGCAGTTCGGGCACCAGCAGCACCTGCTTGGGATGCTTGTAGCGCGCCAGCCGGCCGTCGAGCAGCGCCAGAACGCCTTCGGCGTTCAGCGCCCCGGGCTCCCGGGCCGCGACGACGGCCACGACCCGCTCGCCCCAGCGCGGGTCGGGCACGCCGACCACGGAGGCTTCGGCCACGCGGGCGGATTCGAGCAGCAGGTTCTCGATCTCGGCCGGCGCGATGTTCTCGCCGCCCGAGATGATCATGTCGGTCTTGCGGCCGTCGACCCACAAGCAGCCGTCGGCGTCGAGGTGGCCGATGTCGCCGCTGTGGAACCAGCCGCCGGCCAGCGCCTTGGCGCTGGCTTCGGGCCGCCGCCAGTAACCGAGCATGACGTTGGGGCCGCGCACCAGGATCTCGCCCGGCTCGCCTTGCGCGACTTCGCGATCGGCCTCGTCGACGATGCGCAGGTCGCAGTGGGCCGCCGCGCGTCCGGTGGAACCGGCCTTGCGCCGCGCGTCCTCGGGCCGCAGGCAGGCCGCGATCGGGCTGGTCTCGGTCGAGCCGTAGATCTGCACCAGCGGAATGCCGCGCTCGTGCACCGCCCGGATCACGTGCTGCGGCACGATGGTCGATCCGGTGGTGATCATGCGCAGGCTCGACAGGTCGGCCTGCGCCCAGCGCGGATGCGCCATCATCACCGTGAGCTGCGCCGGCACCAGCACCGTGAGCGTTACGTGCTCGCGTTCGATCGCGTCGAAGGTCGCGTCGGCATCGAACTTCGGGTGCAGGACGACGGTGGCGCCGCTGCGCAGCGCCGGCGTCGTCTGGTTGTTCAAGCCGCCGACGTGGAACAGCGGCAGCGTCGTCAGCACCACGTCCTGCGCCGTCATCCCATGCAGCTGCACGCTGTGGTCGGCGTTGGCGGCCAGGGCCTGCTGCGACAGCAGCACGCCTTTGGGCGTGGCGGTGGAGCCCGACGTGTAGCAGATCAGCAATGGCGTTTCGGGTCCCACGTCCGCGTCGATCGGCGGCGCGCCGACGGCTCGCGCGAGGAAGTCGCCGTAGCGCAGCCAGCCGGCCGGCGGCGTGCCGTTCAGAGCCACCGGCGTCGCGCCCGGTTGCGCGGCCGCCAGGCTCGCACCCTGCGCCAGGAAGCCCTCGCCGACGAACAGCAGGTCGGGCGGACAGTCAGCGAGCATCTGCTGCTGCTCCGGCACGGCGAGCCGCCAGTTCAGCGGCATGAAGAGCGCACCGACCCGCGCGCAGGCGAAGAGCAGGGCGATCGTGGCCGGTCCGTTCAGGTCGAGGAGCGTGACGCAACTGCTGCGCCCGACGCCGCTGGCGGCGAGCGCCGATGCGAGCCGGTTCGCCTCGGCGGCCAACTCCGCATAGGTCCAGTCGCGCGTGCCGGCGCGGATCGCCACGCGGTGCGGCGCGCGCCCCGCCACCTGCCCCAGCCAGTCCGCCAGCGCTTCAGGCATCGCAGACCTCGAGGACCAGCGCCATCGCCGTGTCGCCCGCGGCGCAGCCGGTGAACAGGCCCCAGCCGCCGCCGCGCAGCGCCAGTTCCTCGATCAGCTCGATGATCGCGCGGGTTCCCATCGGCGCCTGCGGATGGCCCCACACCAGCGAGCAGCCGAAGTTGTTCATGGTCCGCCAGTCCACGCCGTTTTCCTTCGCGAAGAGCAGGTCGTTGATCGCGAACGGGTTGTGGGTCTTGATCGCCGTCATCTGCTCGACGCGCTTGCCGGCTTGCGCCAGCGCGCGCTGCGCCGCCGGCACCGTGGCTTCGGGCATGTACGCAAGTGCCGCCCGGGCCTGGCCGAAGCCGCGCAGCCGCACGGCGATCTTCGGGTTGGCGGCGAGCTCGCGCGCCCGATGCCGGGTGGTGAGCACGATCGCCGCGTTGCCGTCGGCCGGATGCGTCTGACCGCCGAAGGTGACGGTGCCGCCGGGCAGCACCGGCTTGAGTTTCGCGAGGCCTTCGGCCGTCGACTGCGACACGCCTTCGTCGCCTTCCAGGATGCCGGCCGTCTTCTTGTAGCCCGGCGCCGGCACTTCGAACGGCAGGGTCATGAAGCGGCGCAGGAAGGCCGCGCCGTCGGCCAGCGCCTCGCGGTACTGCTCTTCGCGGCGCAGCACGACCTCGTGCTGCTCGGCGGTGGTGAAACCGTGCTTCTTCGCCACGTTCTCCGCGGTCGCCAGCATCGAGTGGCCGCCCAGCGGGTCGCAGCCGAAGTTGTCCATCACCCAGTCCTCGGCGGCGCCGGTGCCGCCGGGGCCGCGCGGGTTGGGGTAGTACAGGTGCGGGCCGTTCGACGTGCGGTCACAGTTGAGGACCAGTGCCGTGGTGGCAAGGCCGACCTCGATCTCCTGGGCCCCCGCGAGCAGACTGCGCACGCCGGTGGCACAGGCTTGCATCAGCGTCGGACCGCCGACGCCGGTTGCGCCGACCAGCCCGGTGAGCCAGGGCAGGCCGAAGAACGAGTGCTTCTGCGGCACCGAGAAGCCCAGCACGCCGTAATCGAAGACCTGGGGGTCGATCTTGCGCCGCGCGAGTTCCAGCCGCGCCACGTGGGCCGCGAACTCGACGCTGTGCAGGTTGGCGAAGGAGCCTTGCCACCGCGTGAACGGCGTGCTCCAGTAGGCGCCGTAGGGGATTTCTGCCTGGTAGTCCATTACGCTGCGTCCTTGTCGAGCCCCGAGGCCCGGATGAATGCCTTCTTTGCCTGCCGCAGGTTCTCGTGCATGGCGGCTGCGGCTGCGTCGCCATCGCCCTTGGCCAGTGCCATGGCGATCTGCTTGAGGCCCTTGAGCACGATCCAGCGCACCTTGGGATCGCCCAGGGTCATGGCGCGGATGTGCTGCATGTGGTCGGAGTACTGCTCGACCACCCGCACCAGCCGCGGATTCGGCACCAGCGCCAGCCACGCCACGCGGAACGCAGCCGCCGCTTCACGGAAGGTTTCGGCGTCGTCGGCCTTGTGGGCGGCCACCGCCGCCGCCAGCGCTTCGTCGATGGGCGCGCGCACGGCGCGGTCGGCCGCCGCCGCGGCGACGGCGCGCAGCGCTTCCGGCTCGATCAGGAAGCGCACCTCGTAGATGTGGTCGACGTCGGCCAGCGTGAGCTCCGGCACGGAAAAGCTGCGGCCGTCCGCGTTCAGTAGGCCCTGGCTGGCCAGCCGCATCATGGCCTCGCGCACCGGCGTGCGCGACACCCCCAGCATCTCGGCGACGTGCACTTCCTGCAGCGGCTGGCCGGGCGCGACGGCGCCGCTGCGCAGGTATTGCTGCAGGGAGGCATAGACCAGGTCGCCCAGGGCGACCGGACGCTTGACGGGATTCAGGAGCGGGGGCAAGGCGGGACCTCGGTGGCCGGCGGGCGGCGCTGTTGTTGGCGTACTGCACTCTGTATACAGAGCACCGTCGCGGTCAACGGAGGTAGTCCGCGGTCGCGAAGGATGTTTGATCTGGCGCAAACCCGCGCTGCCGCCCTTGCGGGCCGAAAGACCACGGCGGCCCCGCTGGCGTTCCCGGCCGGCCAAGGCCGTGCGAGAATGGCGACGCTCCGGGGTGTACGCGCAGCGTGCTGAGAGAAACCCGTGAACTTGAACCGGTTCATACCGGCGGAAGAAGAGCCTCTTGCCTGGCCGGGCATCCACCGCGCCGGGGCTGCCTTCGGAGCACCTGACCCGTGGTCGCGAAGGAAGCCCGATGAAACCAGCCCCCCACTTCCAGTACCCGCGCGTGCTGTCGATCGCCGGCTCCGACAGCGGCGGCGGCGCCGGTATCCAGGCCGACCTGAAGACCATCGCGGCGCTCGGCTGCTACGGCATGACGGCGATCACGGCGCTCACCGCGCAGAACACCACCGGCGTGCGCGCCATCCACGGCGTGCCGCCTCAGATGCTCGCCGACCAGATCGACGCGGTGGTGGAGGACATCGGCGTCGACGCCGTGAAGATCGGCATGTTGCACGCTCCCGAGATCGTGCGCACCGTGGCTGCCGCCATCGAGCGCCATCGCCTGCAGCGCGTCGTGCTGGACCCGGTGATGATCGCCACCAGCGGCGCGGTGCTGATCGGCGAGGACGCCGTTTCGGTCCTGGTGCGCGAGCTCTTTCCGAAGGCGCTGGTGATCACGCCCAACCTGGACGAAGCGGCGCTGCTGGTGGGCCGGCCGCTGGGCAACGAAGCCGACATGGAAGCTGCGGCGCGCCAGTTGCTGGAGATGGGCGCCCCGGCGGTGCTGGTCAAGGGCGGGCACCTGACCGGCGACATCGTGAGCGACCTGCTGCTGGAACGCGATGGCGAGCCATGCTGGATGCGTGGCGCGCGCATCCACAGCCCCAACACCCACGGCACGGGCTGCACCTTGTCGAGCGCGATCGCGTCGCATCTGGCGCTCGGTACGGCGTTGCCCGAAGCCGTGCAACGCGCGCGCGAGTACGTGCGCGGCGCGCTGCAGGCGGGTGCCGACGTGCGCACCGGCGCCGGCAGCGGCCCGCTGAATCACTCGTGGGCGCCGCAGGCCATGCACCTGCGGCCGCTGGCCTGAGGCGCGCCATGGCCGCATCGCCCGCCACGTCGCAGATGATCGCGGACCTGCTCGCCTTCATCGCGCAGGATGGTTGCAGCGACGCGGACTTCGACACGATGGCGTTGCGGGTGTTCGCGCACCAGCATGCTTGCAACGAGCCGTTCCGCCGCTTCTGCCAGGCGCGCGGCGTCACGCCGCGCAAGGTGAAAGGCTGGCGCGAGATTCCGGCGGTGCCGATCGACGGCTTCAAGGACCTGACGCTCAGCTGCGAGCCGACAGCCGGCTGCGAGCGCGTGTTCATGACCAGCGGCACGACCCGCGGAGAGCTGAAGGGCCGCAACTGGCACCCGGATCTCTCGGTGTGGAACGCGTCGTTTCGCGGCAACTTCGAACGGCGCTTCATGCAAGGCGCCGGGCGCATCCGCATGGGGATCCTGTTCCCGGACGAGGCGGCGATGCCCAATTCGTCGCTGGCGCATTACCTGCAGTACGCGCTGCAGGAGTTCGGCGCGGCGGGCAGCGCGCACTTCGTCGGCGCGCAGGGGCTTGACACCTCCGGCGTCACCGAAGCGCTGGCGCAGGCGCAGCGCAGCGGCGAGCCGTATGCGCTGCTGGGCGCGAGCTACAGCTTCGTGCACCTGATGGACGAACTGAAGGCGGCCGGCCGCGAATTCCGGTTGCCCGCCGGCAGCCGCATCCTGGACACCGGCGGCTACAAGAAGCAGTCGCGCCAGCTCGACTTCGAGGAGTTCTACGACTCGCTGGCGCAGGCGTTCGGCGTGCCGCGCGAGCGCTGCATCAACATGTACGGCATGACGGAGCTGAGCAGCCAGTTCTACGACGACGGCAACGCCGTGGTGCCGTCGGTGAAATCGGGGCCGCACTGGATCCGCTCGCGGGTGGTCGATCCGCTCACCGGCCGCGAAGTGGCGTCCGGCGAGCGCGGCATCCTGGTGCACTGCGACCTGGCCAACTACAACTCGGTCACCACCATCCTGACCGAGGACGTCGGCGTGGCGACGGCGAACGGCTTCCTGCTGCTGGGGCGTGCGCAAGGCGCCCAGGCCAAGGGTTGCTCGCTCGCCGTCGAGGAATTCCTGAAGGCGGCCGCATGAACGGGCGCCGCGTCACCGCGGGCTGGCTCCCTGGCCTGGCCGCCCACGAGGTGCAGTGGCATGCGCTTGGCTTCGGCAGCGGCGTGGAGCGCGTCGAAGTTGACGTGCCGGTGCTCACCGGCGAGCAGATGCGCGCGCTGGCGCGGCGGGTGAGGGCGGCAGCGCGCGAGCACCTGCAGCCCTTGCCGGTGTCGGAAATCATCGCGATCGTCGACCGTGCCGTCGCGCGCCTGCTCGACCCAGCGGATCCGTATCGGCAGCAAGCCGAGCGGCTGCTGCCCGCGGTCACGGGCTACGACGCGGAGATGGTGCGGCTGGGCCTCGCGTCCTACCTCAGGACCTTCCGCGCGCCGCAACTGCATCGCTTCGTCGCCGAGGACTTCGCCAATCCCAAGGTGCTCGACGAATTCCAGCCGGCCGCGAAAGGCGGCGCCGTCCGCGCCTTCGGCCCGGCGCTGCTGGTGCACAACTGGGCCGGCAACGTACCGGCGCTGCCGCTGTGGAGCCTGGTGTGCGGGCTGCTGGTCAAGGCCGGCAACGTCGGCAAATTGCCCAGCGCCGAGCCGCTGTTCGCGAGCCTGTTCGCGCGACTCCTGGCCGAGGTGCATCCGCCGCTCGCCGAATGCTTCGCCATCGTCTGGTGGAAAGGCGGAGCGGACGCCGGTGCGGCCTCGGCGCTGTTCGGCGAGGCCGACACCGTGCTGGCTTATGGCAGCAACCACGCGGTGGACGAAGTGCGCAGGCAGTTGCCGGTCACGACCCGCTTCCTGCCGTATGGCCACAAGCTGGGGTTCGGACTGGTCTCCCGCGCGGCGCTCGACACGCAACGGGCGCCGGCGACGGCGCGCCTGGCGGCCCACGACATCGTGCGCTGGGAGCAGCAAGGCTGTTATTCGCCGCACCTGTTCTACGTGGAGCGGGGCGGGCGCGTGGCGCCGCGCGAGTTCGCGCAGTACCTGGCCGGCGAACTGGCCAACCTGCAGCGGCGCCATCCGCGCCGCGCCCTGGCGCTGGAGGACGCGCAGGCGATCGCCGGCTGGCGCCAGTCGGCGGAATTGCGGGCGCTGTCCGCCGCCGGCTTCGAGCTGCTGGGCGGAGAACAAGCGCAGTGGGCCGTCGCCTGTGCCGACGCGCCTCAGCCGCTGTCGCCCACCGCCGCGCACCGCTGCATCCAGGTGGTGGCGGTCGATCGACTCGACGAGGTGGTCGCGCTGGTCGAGCCGCATGCGGCCTTCCTGCAGACGGCCGGTGTGGCGGCCGAGCCGGGGGAGTTGTTCCGGATCGCGGCGCTGCTGGGACGCGCCGGGGTCACCCGCGTCGCGGCGATCGGTTCGATGACGGCGCCAGAGGCCGGCTGGCACCACGACGGCCGCTTCAACCTGCTGGACCTGGTGCGCCTGGTGGAGATCGAGCAGTCCGCCGAACGCGCGGCCGATCGCTTTGCGCCGTACGCGCAGGAGGACCAGGGGTGACGTTCCTCGCGATGCGGCAGGTGGGCTACACCTTTCCCGGCTGGCCGCCGGTGGTGCAAGGCGTCGACTGGGACGTCGGCGAAGGCGAGTTCCACTGCCTGGTGGGTCGCAGCGGCTGCGGCAAGACCACGCTGCTGAAGCTCGCGGCGGGGCTGTTGCATCCCGACCAGGGACACATCACCTTCCAGGACGCCGAGCTGCGTGCGCCCGGGCCCCGCCTCGGCTTCGTCTTCCAGTCTCCGACGCTCCTGGAATGGCACCGTGTCCTGGACAACGTGCTGCTGCCGGTGTCGCTGCAGCACCGGCCGACGCCGGCCGAAACGGAGCGCGCGCAGCAGTTGCTCGCCCAGCTGGGGCTGGCTGCGCATGCCGGTCACTATCCGCGCCAGTTGTCGGGCGGGCAGCAAAGCCGCGTCGCGCTGGCGCGGGCGCTGATCCTGGAGCCGGCGCTGCTGCTGCTGGACGAGCCGTTCGCGGCACTGGACGCGATCACGCGCGAGGAACTGCAGGACGACCTGCTGCACATGTGCCGCGAGCGCCGCACCACGGTGCTGTTCGTCACCCACGACATCGCCGAGGCGGTGTACCTCGCCGATCGCGTGGCGGTGATGGATGCGGGGCGCATCGTGGAGCACATCGGCGTCGACCTGCCGCGCCCGCGCGGCGCCGCCACCCGCACCAGCGAGGGCTTCGTGCACCGCTGCGCACAGGTGCGACTGGCGATGCACATGGACATGGTGGCGGCATGAACGGCACCGCACTGCGCCTGGGTTCGCTGCTGCTGCTGGCTACGCTGCTGGCGGCTTGGGAAGTCGCGTCGCGGTTCCTTGGCCTCTCGGCGCTGGTACTGCCCGCCCCCTCCCTGGTGGCGAAGTCCCTGTGGAACGGCCTCGCCAGCGGCTATTTCTGGCCGCACATCCGCGCCACCGCCACGGAACTGGTGCTGGGCCTGGCGACCGGCTGCGTCATCGGCTTCGCGGCCGGCGTCGCGATGGCGGAATCGCGGCTGTTGCGCGGGCTGCTGATGCCATACGTGGTGGTGAGCCAGGTCGTCCCGAAGCTGGCGCTGATGCCGCTCTTCATCGTGTGGTTCGGCTTCGGCATGACGTCCACCGTCGTCATCACGGCCCTGATCTGCTTCTTCCCTTTGATGGAGAACACGCTCACGGCGCTGCAGCAGGTGCCGGCCGAGCGGCTGGAACTGTTCCGGATGCTGGGTGCGACCCGCACCCAGACCCTGTGGCGGCTCAAGCTCCCGTCCGGCCTGCCGGGCATCCTCGCCGGCCTTCGCGTCGCCGTGGTCCTGGCGCTGGTCGGCGCCGTGGTCGGCGAGTTCATCGCCGCCGGCAAGGGTCTCGGTGCGCTGGTCATCGCCTCGCAAGGGACGATGGACACGCCGCTGATGTTCGCCGTGCTGGTCCTCATCGCCGTGCTGGGCATGCTCGTGTACCAGGCCACGGTCGTCCTGGAGCGCTGGCTCCTGCTTCCCTATACCCGCGTTTCCTGAAAGAGCCCTTGCCATGAAACTCTCCCGCCGCCACCTCATCGCCGCTATGGCCGCACTGCCCGCCGCCGGCTGGGCCCAGCAGCCCGCCCGCCTCGACAAGGTCACCGTCGCCGGCTGGAGCAAGCCGATCGTGGAGGCCACGCCCTTGCTGGTCGAGGAGGATAAGGGCTTCTACAAGGCGCAGGGCATAGACCTCGCCTACGTGCCCGGCGCCGGCGGCGGCGACGCCATCCGCAACATCCTGAGCGGCCAGGCCGACGTCGCGTTCACCGATCCCGGTTCGCTGTTCGCCGCGCTCGACAAGGGCGAGAAGCTGCGGGCCATCTACGACATCTATCCGCAGAACGTCTTCAACGTGGTGTCGCTCAAGAAGAGCAACATCACGAAGCCGGTCGACCTCAAGGGCAAGAGGATCGGCGTCTACAGCCTCTCGAGCGGCACCCGGCAGAACCTGCTGGTGCTGCTGCACCAGGCGGGGCTGAAGGAGTCGGACGTGACCATCGTGGTCACCGGGCTGCTGAACTTCGCGCCGCTGCTGCAAGGGCAGGTGGATGCCACGGCCGCCACCGACACCGGGCTGCTGGTGGGTCGGCGCCGCGGCGTGGGCGACGTCAACGTCATGGAAGTGGGCAGGTCGCTCAACGTGTCGAGCGACCTCTTCGTCGTGCGCGAGGAGGTGTTCCAGCAGAAGAAGGCGGTGCTCAGGCGCTTCCTGCACGCTTACCGCGATGCCGCCGCCTGGATGATCGCCAGGCCGGACGAGGCGGCCCAGCTGGCTGCGAAGCGCGCCATCGACGGCAGCGATCCGGCCGTCAACCTGGAGATCATCCGGGCCCGCAACGCATCGAGCGTCAGCGAGCTCACGCGCCGGCAAGGCCTGGGGGCGATGGACGTCGCGTCGCTGCAGCAGGCGGCCGACGCCTACCGCCAGCTGGGCCTGATCCAGAACCCGATCAAGGTGGCCGACGTCGTGAGCCAGGACCTGCTGCCGGGACGCGCCCAGCCATGAACTTCAGCGGCAAGGTGGTGCTGGTGACCGGCGCGAGCCGCGGCATAGGCGCGGCGATCGCCCGCGCGTTCGCGGGCGAGGGCGCCACCGTGGTCGTCAACTACCTGGCGAACGAACAGGCGGCCGGCGAGGTGGTCGCTGCATGCCAGGCGGCCGGCGGCGATGCCTGGGCGGTGCAGGCCGACGTCACGTCGCGCGAAGCGGTGGAACGCATGGTGGCGCAGGCGCAGGAGGAGGTCGGCGCGATCGACATCCTGGTGAACAACGCCTTCCGGCCGTATTCGTTCGACCCCGAGCGCCGCAAGCTGTTCGGCGAAGTTTCGTGGGCCGACTACCAGGCGCAGTTCGACGGCTCGGTCGGCGCCGCGTACAACGTATGCCAGGCGGTGCTGCCGCAGTTGCGCCGCCGCGCGCAAGGCAGCATCGTCAACATCGTCAGCGACCTGGTCGAACGGCCGCTGGTGCCATACCACGACTACACCACGGCCAAGTCGGCGCTGGTCGGCTTCAGCCGCAACCTGGCGAGCGAGCTGGGGCCGCTGGGCGTGCGCGTGAACTGCGTGGCGCCGGGGCTGGTGTATCCCACGCAGGCGAGCGGCGCCACCCGGGCGCAGTTCCGCGAATCGATCATCGCCACGACCCCATTGCGCCGCCTGGCGCGGCCCGAGGACGTCGCCGGCCCGGTGCTGTTCCTCGCCTCCGAGTGGAGCGGCTTCATGACCGGGCAGGTGCTGTTCGTCGACGGCGGCCTGGTGATGCGATGAAGGAGAAGCAAGGAATGAGCGAGGAGCAGGAGATGGACGTCGCGCTGGACGGGCGGCCGTACCGGGTGCGGCATGGGACGACGCTGGCGGCGCTGGTGAGCGAGCTGGGGCACGAGCCGCAGCAGGTGACCACGGCCGTCAACGGCACGTTCGTGCGGCGCGAGGAGCGCGGCGGCTGCGTGCTGCAGGCCGGCGACGCGGTGTTGTTGTTCCAGCCCATCGTGGGCGGATGAAAGAGGAGTAGTCATGGAGACAGGACATTCACAAGCCGGCGGCGACGCCTGGACCGTCGGCGGCGTCACGCTGCAAAGCCGCTTCCTGCTGGGAACGGCGCGCTATCCCGACCCGGGGGTGCTTCGCGACGCGATCGCCGCTTCGGGCGCGCAGGTGCTCACCGTGGGCCTGAAGCGGTCGCTGGAGGCGGACAACCAGGGCTTCATGGGCGTCGTGCGGCAGACGCTGGCCGAGACCGGCGCGCGGCTGCTGCCGAACACGGCGGGCTGCTACACCGCCCGCGAGGCAGTGCAGGTATCGCACATGGCGCGCGAGCTGTATGGCACGAGCTGGGTCAAGCTGGAGGTGCTCGGCGACCGCAAGACGCTGCAGCCGGACATGTTCGAGACCGTGGCGGCCGCGATCGAACTGGTGCGCGAAGGCTTCACGGTCTTTCCGTATTGCACCGACGACCTGATCGGCTGCCGCCGGCTGCTGGACGCCGGCTGTCCGGTGCTGATGCCCTGGGGCGCGCCGATCGGCTCGGGGCAGGGCCTGGTCAATCCCTTCGCCTTGCGCACGCTGCGCGAGAGCCTGCCCGACGCGACGCTGATCGTCGACGCCGGGCTCGGCGCGCCGTCGCACGCGGCGCGGGCGATGGAACTCGGGGTCGACGCGGTGCTGCTCAACACGGCGGTGGCCCAGTCGGGCGATCCGGTCGCCATGGCGCGCGCCTTCCGGCTCGCCATCGAGGCCGGCCGCCTGGCGCGGCATTCGGGCGTGATCGCGGCGCGCGACTTCGCCGTGCCCAGCACGCCGGTGGGCGACAAGCCGGTGCTGGGAACGACGGCGTGAGCTCGATTCCGACCGTGCTGGTGCTGGGCGAAGGCAGGGCGGGCCGCGGCGGCGCGATCGCCGGCCCGGTCGCCGCAGCGCGGCGAGAGGCGCAACAGTGGCTGGGCGAGCCGGAGACTGGCGCTGCGGACGCCGCGCCGGACGTCGCGCGGCGCCTGCGCGATCGCGGCGCGTCGGCCGTCTGCATCGTCGGTGGGACCGACGACGACGGCCGGGCGTTGCACTGGCTGGACACGCGCCATGCCCGTGGCTGGATCGCGCCAGCCGCTCCCGGCGCCGCCGCGGATGCGCTCCGCTTCGCCGGCGAGTGGCAGGCCGCGCTCGCGCGGGGCTTCGTCGCCGCCGATGCGGCGCTGATCGCCACCATGGCGCTTGCCGGCGACGGCCGGCCCGGCTTCATCAACGAGCCGCACCTGCTGCCGCGCCTGTCGTGGGCCGACGCGCCGCGCTTCGCCGCGCCGGTGCCGGCGCCCGTGCCGCACCGGCTCGGGCTCTATGCCATCGTCGACAGCGCCGACCGCGTGCAGCAGGTGCTGGCGGCGGGCGTGAAGACCGTGCAGCTGCGCATCAAGGCGCCGCCGGCGCCCGACGATTCGTGGCGCGCCGCGTTGCGTCGCGAGGTCGAACGCAGCATCGCCGCGTGCCGCGCCAACGGCGCACAGCTGTACGTCAACGACCACTGGCAGCTGGCGGCGGAACTCGGCGCCTTCGGCGTGCACCTCGGGCAGGAAGACCTCGCCGCGATGAGCGAGGAGCGCCGTGCGGCGCTGCTCGCCAGCGGGCTGGCGCTGGGCGTCAGCTCGCACAGTCTGTGGGAGCTTGCGCGAGCCGCGGCGCTGGCCCCGCGCTACATCGCGTGCGGCCCGGTCTGGCCCACGCTCACCAAGGACATGCCGTGGCGGCCGCAGGGGCTGGACAACCTGGCCTGGTGGTGTCGCATGGCGTCGGTGCCGGTAGTGGCGATCGGCGGCATTCTCGCGCCGCGGCAGGTACAGGACGCGGCGCGCTGTGGCGCCGACGGGGTGTGCATCGTGCGCGGGCTGGGCGAACGGCCGCAGGACACGGTGCCGCCGTTGCAGGCGGCGCTGGAGGCCGGCCGGCGCGAGCACGCGGCCGATCCGCCGGCCGCCGCTTGGCCGCATCCGAGCCTGGCGGCAACGGCGTATTGACCATGGCGGTGCGTTCGATCATCCGCCCGGTTGCGCCGGGGAATCCGGCGGGAAGTGCGAGTCGGAGGGATCCGGCGCGTCGGCGCTCGTGTTCACCTTGGCGCGCAGCGATTCCAGCAGGTAAGGCAGGATGCTGGCCGAGCCCTGGCCCGAGCGCGCGCCCGGTTGCTGACCTTCAAGAGCCGCTTTTGTCGCGTTCTCCTAGATACTCCCGGACTTTGTCGGCGCGGTCGCCCACCGCCTGCACGGCTTCCTTCAGCCGCTCCGGCGTCGTCTTGAGGCTCTTGGCCCAGTCGCGCAGCTCGTACTCCTGGTTCACGTTGATCCGCTCGCGATCCTGGCCTTGCGATTTGCTCTTGTCGTCGGACATCGGTTGCTCCCGTTCGTTGTCGATGAGGTTCATCCTAGGCAAGCGCACCGGGGCGCTGCTGTAGGACACTGCCTTGGAACCATCGATGAACATCGCGCCGCGCCTGTACGGCAAAACGCCCCGCCGAAGCTGCGCGCCCCGCCGACTGCCCACTTCGCCACGATTCGGCACCATCCCTCCTGGAGCCCTTCCATGCGCAGTCCTTCCTTCCTGAACCGCCGGGCCATGCTCGCCGCGCTGGCGGCCGGCGCCGCCGGTGGCATGGCCTTCCCCGTCGCCGCGCAGCAGCCCGGGCCGGCCTTCCGGCCGCTGCGGGCCGTGAAGATCATTTCGCCGCAGCAGGCGGGCGGCTCGACCGACGCCGTCATCCGGCCGCTGGCGCAGAAGCTCGCGCAGCTGTGGGGCCAGCCGGTCGTGGTGGACAACAAGCCGGGCGGCGGCAGCATCCTCGCCACCAACGCCGTGGTGCAGGCGCCGGCCGACGGCCACACGATCGGCCTCGTCATCAACTCGCTCACGATCAATCCGAGCCTGCGCCGCGACCTGCCGTACGACACGCTGCGGGATCTCACGCCGATCACCCAGGTGGGCAGCACCACGGTCGCACTGGTCGCGCATTCGTCGCTGGGCGTCGACAGCCTGGAGCAGTTCGTGCAGCTCGCCAGGGCGAAGCCCGGCACCATCTCCTGGGCCTCGCTGGGCATAGGGACCGGCGGGCACATCACGGGCGAGCTGCTGCGCAAGCGCGCCGGCATCGACGTCGTGCACGTTCCGTTCGCCGGAAGCAGCAGCGCGTACCGTGAGCTGCTGCCGGGCCGGGTGCAGGCCGCTTTCGTGGTGCTCGACTCGGCCGTGCCGCACATCCAGGCCGGCACGCTGAAGCTGCTGGCCGTCACCGACCCGCGCCGCAACAGGCAGTTCCCGCAGGTGCCGACGCTGGAGGAGCATTATCGCGGACTCGCCTACGAAGGCATCTTCGGCTTCGTCGCGCCGGCGGGCCTGCCGCAGCGGACGCTCGAGGCGCTGCACGCCGACTTCATGACGGTGCTGTCCGATCCGGCGGTGCGCCAGCAACTGGAGAAGCAGTCCATGGACGTGCTGGCTTCGTCGCCGGCCGAGTTCGCCGAAGCGATCCGGCGCGAGATCGAGCACTGGCGGTCGGCGGTGAAGGAGTCGGGGGCGCAGGTTTCATGACCGCCGGCGCGCTGCGCGGCATCGGCGTGAGGGCCGCGACGCCGGCGCTTGCCGCCGCGCTGCTGTTCGGCGCGAGCACGCCGCTGGCCAAGCTCCTGGTGGGCAGCACGCCCCCGCTGCTGCTGGCGGGCCTGCTGTACCTCGGAAGCGGCCTGGGGCTCGGCCTTCTGCTCGCGGTACGCGCCGCGCGCGGCCGCACCGCAGCCGGCGCCATGCGCATCCCGCTCGCGGAGGTGCCGTGGCTGGCCGGCGCGATCCTCTTCGGCGGCGTGCTCGGACCGGCCCTGCTGATGCTGGGCCTGACCCAGGTCGGCGGGGCTGCGGCGTCCCTCCTGCTCAACGTGGAAGGCGTGCTCACGGCGCTCATCGCGTGGGTGGTGTTCAAGGAGAACGCGGACCGGCGGATCGTGGCCGGCATGGTCGCCATCGTCGCCGGCGGCGCGCTGCTCTCGTGGGAGCCGGGCGGGACCACGTTGTCGCCGGGCGCGTTGATCATCGCCGGCGCCTGCCTGTGCTGGGCGATCGACAACAACCTGACGCGGAAGGTATCGACCAACGACGCCATGCTGGTGGCCTGCCTGAAAGGGGCGTTCGCCGGGGCCTGCAACACCGGCCTGGCGCTGTCGACCGGCTCGGAGCTGCCCGGGACCGGCGCCGTGGCGAGCAGCCTGCTGGTGGGATTCCTCGGTTACGGGTTGAGCCTCACGCTCTTCGTCGTGGGCTTGCGCACGCTCGGCACGGCGCGCACCGGCGCCTACTTCTCGGTGGCGCCGCTGTTCGGCGTGCTCATTTCGTTCGCGCTCTGGCCGGAGGCCCCGGGCCCGCTGTTCTGGGCCGCGGCGGCGCTGATGGGCCTGGGCGTGTGGCTGCACGTCAGCGAGCGGCACGAGCACGAACACACGCACGAGCCACTGGTCCATGCGCATCGCCACCGCCACGACGAGCACCACCAGCACCAGCACGATTTCCCCTGGGACGGGACGGAGCCGCACGTGTATCCGCACCGCCACCAGGCGTTGACGCACGGACATCCGCACTTTCCGGACATCCACCATCGGCACGGACACACACCGCCGGCGGAACCCGCCGCGCAGGAAAGGGGAAAGTGAAAACGGAGTTCGTCCGTTGAGCGTCGCCAGGCGCCCTGCCGGCCGGGTCGTGCGGTCCCCTGTGGTGGGCGGCGTTCAGCCAGTGGCTGGCGAGCGGCGCGTGCGCCGCCCCAATGCGATCGGTATCACGGCCACGCCGGAGGCGAGCAGGAGCCAGTCCTGCGGCACTTGCAGCAGAAAGGCCGCGCTGCCGCCGATCAGCGACCAGACCAGCGGGATCGGCAGCAGCCACAGCGGTGGGCGGGGAGCCGCCAGCAGCAGCAATCCGAAGGTGAAGATCGTCACCGGGCATGGCGTCACGCCGAACATCGGCATCCCGGGATAGGCACCTCCCGTCCACATGCCGAGCAACGGATAGACGACCGCCGCATAGGCGATGTACGCCCATCCCATGAGGCCGGCCGCACCGGCGCCCGTGCCGAACCGCAGCCTGCGGGAGACGACGCTCGCATGCACGAACAGCAGCCCCTGCACGACGAAAATCGCGCCGAACGCCCAGGCCGCCTTGTTGACGGCGGTGAAATGCAGCCAGTGGTAGCCGATCCCGGTCCACAGCCACATCAGCCCAAGGCCGGTCCCGACGACCCGGTTCGCGCCGGTGAACAGCGCGACGACCATGAGGGCCGCCAGCAGGTAGGCGCCGAACTGGGCGGGGAAGATGCGCTCGTTATAGAGCGCGAAGACCTGCACGAACTGCTCGTGCGAAAAGGGCAGCATGGCGCCTCCGGTGTGGCCGACGCTTCAAAGCTAGTCGCGCTCGGGTCGGGGGCGTTGACCCCGCTCAAACCTTCGGCGATGTGGGCCTTGCCAGCCGTCCGGGGACGGTGCCGGGGGAGCCCGCGTCTTCAGCGTGGGCCCGCGCGGCCCGGCGTGCCGGTCCCCGGCCGGGTCGCGCCGGGAATGCCGTGCTCGTCCTCGTCCGCCCGCCGCTCGGTCGCGGCGATGGCCTGCCGCCCCGACAGCGAGCCGTGGGCGTCGGCGTAGGCCTTGGTGAACTCGGCGCCGAACAGGAAGATCTGCGCCGCGTAGTAGACCCAGGCCAGCAGCACTACCAGCGAACCGGCCGCGGCGAACGATTCGGTGACGCCGCTCTTGCCCAGGTACAGCCCGATCAGCAGCTTGCCGACCTCGAACAGCACGGCGGTGACGATCGCGCCGACCCACACGTCGCGCCAGTCGATCGGCGTCGACGGCATGAGCTTGAAGATCATCGCGAACAGCACGGTGGCGATCGACAGCGACACCAGCAGGTTGATCGCCTGCAGCATCGTTTCCCAACCGAGCATCATCCCGCCCATCCAGGTGCCCAGCGCGGCGACGCCGGCGCTCACCACCAGCGAGATCATCAGGAGGAAGGCCAGCCCGAGGATGAGGCCGAACGACAGCAGCCGCGCGCGTAGCACGGCCATCACGCCCGATGGCTTCTTCGCGGCCGGCACGTGCCAGATCCGGTCCAGGGCGCTCTGCAGCTCGGCGAACACGGTGGTGGCGCCGACCAGCAGCACGAAGAAGCTGATGATCCCCGCGACCAGTCCCTTGTCGGTGTCGCTGGCGGCCAGCACCAGGTTTTCCACGAGGCCCGCGCCTTCGCGGCCGATCAGGCCGGAGAGCTGCTCGACGATGAGGCCCTGCACGGCTTCGCGGTCGAAGAAGGCGCCGGCCAGCGCGGTCACGATCACCAGGAGCGGCGCCAGCGAGAACACCGTGTAGTAGGAGATCGCCGCGCCCATGCTGGGCGCGTAGTCGGCGATCCAGGCCTGCACGGCCTTGACGAAGAGGTGGAAGAACCTTCGCGGATTGATCATGCGTGCTCTGCCGCGGACAAGCCCGGGCGTGGGGCTTTGTAGCAGAGACACGCCGCGCGGTGGGGCCGCGGCAAGCAGGTGTGACAGGGGCGCAGGCCCTCACCCCGGCCCTCTCCCGCAAGCGGGAGAGGGAGCAAGACCGGGCAGGCTACCGCAGCGTCCGTCCGAACAGGTCGAACAGGCGCTCCCAGTGGCGCTCGGCGGCGGCCTGGTCGTAGCAGGCGCGCAGCGGGAACACGAAACCGTGCTCCACCTTCGGATACCACTCGATGCGGTGCGGCGTGCCGCCGGCGACCAGCGCGGCCTCGAGCCGGTCCACCAGTTCGTGCGACGCCCACTTGTCGATCTCCGCGCATGCGAAATAGCTTTCGCACCGGATGCGCGGCGCCACCAGGTGGGCCGAGTCGTCGCGGTCGGTCACCAGGTTGGCGCCATGGATGGATGCGATGCTCCGGATGCGATCCGGGAAGCTGGCCGCCGCATGCATCACGAATGGCCCGCTCATGCAGTAGCCGACGGCGCCGACCCGACGGCCGTCGGCGTGCGGGTGCGCGTCGACGTAGCGCAGCATGGCCCCGGTGTCGCGCACCGTCATGGCATTGGTCAGCGCGTTCATGTGCTCGAACATCACGGCCATCTTCGCCTCGGTGCGTTCGGTCAGCCACCAGTCGCGGGTGCGCCGGTAATAGAGGTTGGGCAGCACCACGAAGTAGCCGGCGCCGGCCAGCCGCCGCGCCATGTCGTGCAGTTCCTCGCGCTTGCCCGGCGCGTCCATGTAGAACAGCACCACCGGGTGCGGCCCGCGCTCCTGCGGGTACACCACGAAGCTGTTCATGGCGCCGTCGGCGGTGGCGATGTCGATGTGTTCCTCGATCATGCGGGTCTCCCTGTTCGCCGGCTTCTTCGTGCACGCACGGTGTCGCGTCGCGCCGGGCTGCGCTAGCATACCCGGCAGGAGGAGCTGTTGTTCTTGTTTTCAGATCTTTCCGGGCGGCCGGCGTGGCGGCGCCTGCTGCGCCTCGTCGCGCTTGCCTGGCTGGCCGTGGTCACGGCCGCCGGCGCCGAGACCGAACCTTCGATGGCGTGGCGCGGCCACGGCGGCATGGCGGCGCAGTGGTGGGCCGATGCTTCGGGGCAGGCGACCTTCGACGCGGCCCGACGCGCCTTCGAAGCCGGGCAGGGACGGCCGGCCGACGAGACGCAGATCCTGCCGCTGGGCCATGGCGCCGCCGTCTGGTACCGCGTGCAACTGCCGCCCGCGTCCGTGCCGACCCGCGCCGTGCTGGCGCTGCCCTACGCGGGCGTCGACCTGGTGGAACTGTTCCGTCCCCACCCGGCCGGTGGCTGGGAGGTGCGGCGCGCGGGCGACTCCCTCCCGGTGGCGGAATGGGCCCTGCCGTACCTGCATCCCGCGTTCCCGATGACCGTGCGGCCCCAGGAGTCGCGGCCGACCTACCTGCGTGTGCAACACAGCCACCCGGTCAGCCTGCAGTGGGAACTGTGGGACGCCAGCGGCTTCAACGAGTCGTCCAAGCTGTGGCACCTGGCGCTCGGCGCCGGCACGGGACTCATCGTGCTGGTGATCCTGCTGAACCTGGTCCATGCCGTCGCCTGGCGCGATCCGATCCATCTCTATTACGCCGTGCACGTGGTGCTGGTCGGCCTGAGCGTGATGTCGCTGACCGGGGTCGCGGGCGAGTACCTGTGGCCGCACTGGCCCTGGTGGAACGACATTGCGTCGCTGGTCGTTCCCATGGCTGCCCTCGGCTGGATGGGCGTGCTGGTGCGCGAGCTGGTCGCCGAGCGCGGCAAACCGCTGCTGTCGCGGCTGCTGCTGGCGCATGCGGCGATCTCCTTGCTGATCGTGGCGGCTTTCCTGGTGTGGGGCCGCCACTTCATGTTCCGGCCGTTCAACGTGTATGCGCTGTTCACCCTGGCGTTCATCCTCGGCGTGCTCGCCTGGTACACGCTGCGCCGCCCGGCGGTGGGCGGATGGGTGCTGGCCGGCTTCGCGATGCTGGTGGCCGGCAGCCTGTTCCCGTTGCTGCGCAACCTGGGGTTGTTGCCCGTCGGCTTCGCCACCCAGTACGGCCCGCAGATCGGCGGGGTGCTGGAGATCCCGCTGGTGCTGGTGGGCCTGTATTTCCGCAGCCGAGAGCGCCGCGACAACCAGCTGCGGGCCCAGGCGCTGGCGCACACCGACCCGCTGACTGGCCTCGCCAACCACCGCGTGCTGCACGAGCGGGTGGAACTGCTGCTGCGGCGCGCCCGCCGCGACCCGACGGTGGGCGGCGTGCTGCGGGTGCATGTCGCGAACTATTCCACCATCCGCAACGAGTACGGACGCGAGGCGGCCGAAGCCGCGCTGGTGCGCGCGGCCGAGTGCGTGGCGACCGAAGCCGCCGAGTCCGACCTGGTGGCGCGGGAGCAAGGCGGCGACCTGGTGCTGGTGCTGCACGGGCGGGTGGAGCGCGCCCAGGTGAGCGAGGCGGGCCGCAACATCATCGCCCGCGGGCTCAAGTTCTCCGGCCGCCTGCCGCCAGGGGTCACCCTCTCGCTGCGGGTGGTCGGTATCCATGCGCCGCTGCCGGCCGGGACCGCCGCGACGCTGCTGGCGACGCTGGCGCAGGCGAGCGACCAGCTGGGACGCGACCTGTTGCGGCGCAGCCTGCTGGTGATCGATCCGGCCGCGGGCCGGCAGCGCTGAAACCCGGGCAATGACCGACCGTGGCCGCATGGCATTCTCCGCCTTCGCCCGTCTTGATCGCTAGACTGACCGAAACGCAGGATCACACGGAGGCAGGGACGTTGAGTGCGCGGTTCCCGGCGCCGTGGTGGCGCCACATCTGGCTGGCCATGCTGTTCGCCCTGGCGGCGGCCCTGGCCGGCACCGCCCTGGCCGAGTCGGAGCCGGCGCGCCGCTGGCCGGCGCGCGAACTGGGCGGCGCCTTCTGGGTCGATCACACCGCGGCCGCGACGGTGGACCAGGCGCACCGCGCCTTCGCTACCGGCGCCGGCCGCCCGGTGAACCCGAACCAGGTGATGCCGCTGGGCCCGGGCACCGCCGTGTGGTACCGGCTCGAGCTGCCGCGGGTGGCCGAGCCGACGCGGGCCGTGCTGCGCATCGCCTTTTCGGGCACCGACTCGGTGGAGCTGTTCCGGCCCGACGGCGGCGGGCACTGGCGCACTCAGCGCTCGGGCGACTCGCTGCCGGTGGCCGACTGGCCGGTGCGGCACATCGACCCGTCGTTCGCCTTCGACCTCCGGCCCGGCGAGGACGCCACCTACCTGCGCGTGCGCAACGCCCAGCCGATCCGGGTGCAGTGGACGGTGCAGAACGTGACCAGCTTCATCGAAAGCGTGAAAGCCTGGCACTTCGTGCTGGGCGCCTACGCCGGCTTCATCGCGATGGTGGTGCTGGTGAGCCTGTTCAACGCGGTCTCCTGGCGCGATCCGATCCACCTCTATTACGCGGTGCACGTGGCGATGGTGGCGGTGAGCATCATGGCGCTGACGGGGCTGGCCGGCGAATACCTGTGGCCCGACCAGCCGTGGTGGACCGACAAGGCACCGGTGGTGATCCCGGGCCTGAGCATCGCGTGGGTGGGCCTCTTCCTGCGCGAGCTGGTGGCCGAGCGCGGACGGCCGATCCTGTCATGGCTGCTGTACGGGCACGTGGTCACGGCGACGCTGATGGTGGTTGCCTTCCTGGTGGTGGGCCGCGAGAACGTCTACCGGGCCCCCAGCATCTTCGCGCTGCCCGGGCTGCTGGTGCTGCTGGGCGTGATGGTCTGGTATTCGCGCCGCCAGCCGAAGGTGGGACTGTGGATCCTGGCCGGCATGGCCTTCCTGATGGCCGGCGCGCTGGCGCCTCTGGTCCACAACCTGGGGCTGGTGGAGCCGTCGTTCCTGACCGACTTCGGGCCCCAGCTCGGTGGCGCGGCGGAAGTGCCGCTGCTGCTGATCGGCCTGTACTTCCGCAGCCGCGAGCGGCACGCCAGCCGCGAACGGCTGAAGGCGATGGCGCACACCGACCCCCTCACCGGCCTGGCCAACCATCGGGTGCTGCAGCGACGGCTGGAGTCGGTCCTGCGGCTGGCCCGCAAGGACCCGCTGGCCGGCGCCGTGCTGCGGGTGCACGTTGCGAACCTGGCCGACATCCGCGCCGAGTTCGGGCGCGAGGCCGGCGAGGCCGCACTGGTGCGGGCCGGCGAATGCGTGGCCAAGGAGGCCCGCGAAGGCGACCTGGTGGCGCGCGAGCAGGGCGACGACATCGTGCTGGTGCTGGGCGGTCACCCGACCCAGGGGCAGGCGGCGATCGGCGGGCGCAACATCATCGCCCGCGGCCTGAAGTATTCCGGACGCCTGCCGCCCGGCGTGACGCTGAAGTTGCGCGTCGCCGGGTTCGCGCCGCCGCTGCCCGAGAGCGGCGACCCGGCCGGCCTGCTGCAGACCCTGGCGCGGCTGCTGCTGGACATCGAGAACGACCCGCACGGCCGCGCGCTGCGCTTCGTCGGCTCGCCCGATTCGTCGCCGTGGCGCTCGTCGCCCTGGCCCAAGCACGACGAACTGCCGCCGCAGTCCCCGCCGACGGTCGACGAACTCCTGTCGCTGGAGCATTCGCGGCCGAAGCGCACGAGCAGCCTGCACTGACCGTCGCTTGCCACCCCGCCCGCACCGCCTTCGGCACCCTGGCGCCGACCACGCGACGGAAGCCGATTCGCCGGCGGGTCTCGCCGAAGCGCTACCATGCCGCAGGAACGCGGCCCCACGCCGCCCGTGCCCCTTCAGCATCACGAGACTCCCATGCCCTTGAATTTCGCCTCCCGCCTGGACAACGTCGAAACCTCCGCCATCCGCGAGCTGTTCAAGCTCCTGGGCAAGCCGGGCATCATCAGCTTTGCCGGCGGCTTTCCGGATGCCGCGATGTTCGACGTCGAGGGCATCAGGGAATCGGTCAACAAGGCGCTGCAGCAGGAAGCCGGCGGCGCGCTGCAGTACGGCGCCACCGAAGGCTACGAGCCGCTGCGCGAGCAGCTGAGCGCGTTCATGGCGAGCAAGGGCGTGGCCGTCGCCGCCGACGGCCTGATCGTCACCACCGGCAGCCAGCAGGCGCTGGACCTGATCGGCAAGACCATGATCAGCCCCGGCGACAAGGTGATCGTCGAAGGTCCCACGTTCCTGGCCACCATCCAGTGCTTCCGCCTCTATGGCGCCGACATCATCAGCGCGCCGATCGACGAGAACGGCGTCAAGGTCGACGTCCTCGAGCAGCTGATCGTCGAACACAAGCCCAAGTTCGTCTACCTGATTCCCACCTTCGGCAATCCGAGCGGGCGCATGTTGAGCCTGGAGCGACGCAAGCGCGTGCTGGAACTGGCGGTGAACCACGAGACCCTGATCGTCGAGGACGACCCGTACGGCGACCTCTATTTCGGGGAGCCGCCGCCGCCGTCGATCCTGTCGCTGTGCGCGCAGCAGCCGGGCGCGCGCGAATGGGTGGCGCACTGCGGATCGCTGTCGAAGGTGCTCAGCCCTGGCCTGCGCGTGGGCTGGATGGTCGCGCCGCCCGAGCTGCTGGCGAAGGCGACCATGTGCAAGCAGTTCAGCGACGCCCACACCAGCACCTTCGCGCAGGCGACCGCCGCGCAGTACCTCAAGTCGGGCCGCATGCCGGCCACGCTGGCGAAGGTGCGCAAGACCTACGCCGAGCGCGCCGCCGCCATGGGCGCCGCGCTGAAGCGCGAACTGGGCGACGCGATCGAGTTCACGCAGCCGCAAGGCGGCCTGTTCTTCTGGGCCCGCCTCACCGGCGCGAACGGCAGGATCAGCGACGCCAACGAGTTTGCCAAGAAGGCGATCGAGGAGAAGGTCGCCTTCGTGCCGGGGGCGCCGTTCTTTGCGACGAATCCCGATCTGTCAACGCTCAGGCTCAGTTTTGCGACGGCGGATGTGGCGAAGATCGAGGAGGGGGTGGGGAGGTTGGGGAAGGCGATGGGGTGATGCTCGTTAGCTTGCTGCCACGCGGGCGAGTCTGGCTAGCGCTAATGTTCGATCAGCGATAGTCAGCATGCGTCGCCGCCAACGAACGGCTTGCGGCCATGAGCTGCCCGTCGTGGCGCCAACTTGAATGTCCGTTGAAGACTGGGTGCTGCCGGTCAGGTTGGAGCCGCCCGATGGCTGCTGTCGCCCCTACCTGACCTTGGCCGATTTGCGCAGTGAGGGGTCTCGATTGGTCAACAGCCGCCATTGGAGCAGTCGCGGGTGGACCGGGCCCAAGCGCGGTGTGTCTCAGATCCGGGAGGGCGAGGTGTCGTCGATCGTGAGCCAACGCAAGGGGCTTGCCCAGCTGCGCCACACGCCGACAACAGGAAGCGCCAATGGTTATATGGCCATCTCGGCAAACATGCATATCCACTTGTCCTTGAACTTTGCTGGGAGCATAGGCCTTCAGCCATTCCATCGGGGCTTTTGCTAGCCATGATGTGGGTAGTCGGCTGAGCCCCCAATGCCTTCGCGCGGAGGCAGTCGCACGCCGCGAAAGGCTTCCATCTGCTGCAGCGCTGCGCTGCGACGGTCGCCGAGATCTACTAAGGCATCCAGGACATGCAGCAGCTTTCTAGCGAGTTCGGTCGGCAGCGGCTGGTGACGGGCAGCATGGGCCTGCACCAGCCCGGCGAGCGCGGCTGGAATGGCGGTGCCTCGCCACCCTTCGGGCAGGCGGCCATCCCGCAGCTGCGTGAGGACCTGGTCGGCGAAGGTCTCCACGGGGTAAGCGCTGCCGGCGCGCTCGCACAGGGTCACGTACTGGGTCGCGACGTACGGAATCCAGCCACCCTGACGAACCAGCTTGTCGACCAGCGGCAGCATTTGCGGCAGGTCGTCCCAGCGGCCGTTCGCGAACCGGGTGGCCGCGTGCGCGCCGTCGATCGCTACCCACAGGAAGGCCTTGATCAGGTCGGGCATGTCGTAGCCACTCATGCTGCCATCGCTGTAGGCGGAGCGGCGGAAGTCGCGGTGGTCCAGCACCCGATCCAGAACCATCTCCAGCACGCCCAGCACTTCGGGGTCTAGGCACGGGGCATCCAGGACGCCTGAGGCCGCGAGATCACCGGTGAGTGGACCGAGCAGCCGCATCGCCACCTCGTCGGGCTGATCCAGGATGGGGCCAAGCAGCCGCTCGCGGAATTCCGATGCAGGAAGCCGCTCCGCCACACCCGCGAGCGACCGGCCCAATTGGCGCAGCCAATGGAAAAGCTCCCCGCCGTTCCACGCCCTGCGTTGGCGCCCCTCGGCGCGCCACAGCGGGTTAACGCTGTCCAGTGTCCATGCGACAAATCCTTCCAGGGCTTCGAGGTAACGGTCCCGCGCTGGGCTTTGCATAACGGCCGTGGCGGGAACGCGCTGCAGAACTGCAGCCGCGAAGTCGCTGAGCCAGATGTCCTCGGACCGGCGCCACCCGCTTTCGTCGGGCTGCCTGAGCTCATCGTCTGCCTCCGGCGCCACCGGGGTCCAGGACGGCAGGGGCTGCACCCAAGGCGGAAACTCCTCCGGCGCGGCCAGCTCGCGCATCGCCTCGCACAGGGCGAGCCTCCTGCGCTCGTCTTCGATGCGGGCGCGGTCTGCAGCGGTCAGCCGGTGGTCCGCTGTCGTGCGCCGGTACTGCGCCAGGCGCAGCCCCAGATTGAAGCCGCACCAGGCGAAGCGCGCATCCCGCGCCCAGCAGCCTGCGATGCCCTCCAGCGCTTTCAGCGCGACGGCCTCCTGCGGGTGGGCCAGCAACCGGTATAGCGCCGCCCGGTCGTCCGCTTGCTCACGGCCGTTCCGGATGCTGGCCGCCAGCGCCCGGGCGACGAAGAGCTTGGGGTGCCAGGGATTGCGAGACTTGGCGAAAAGGTCGTCCGCGGGAGCCTCGACCTGGTCGCGGTAGACCTCGACGGTGCTACGGGCCCACCCAGCATGTTCAGCTGGCCCGTCGAAGCACAACACGGCCGCAGCGGTGCCGGCGATGCAGGCATGGGCCACAGCATGGTCCGGCATCAGCGAAGCCGCTGTTCCGGCAGCGACAGCGGCGGACATTTCCTTCGCGCGCTCGACGGCTTCGGCCGCGGCCAGCCCGGGTGCCAATGCGCCTGTCTCGAAACACTTCTCCACCCACAGCCAGAGCTCCGATTCGCGGGCGATTTCCTCGTAGTGCTGTCGCGCCGCCAGAATCTCCGGAGCGGCATGCCGCGCGCTGCGCATCTCGATGCCCACCACGTCAGTGCGGCCCGGGATAGGTACCCTCACATAGTTCTCCTGGTGCCCGAACTCGGCCCACAACTCCGCGTTGCGGCGCAGCTCCGCCAGTTGCGCCTCGCTGGGCGCCGGCTCGTCGTAGTCCAGGTCCAGCTCGAGGGGGAAACGGTCCAGCGCGGCCCGGCACGCCGAACGCAGCCCCTCGTCCGGCCCCAGCGCGAAAAGTTGCACCAGCCAGCGGATGTCCAGGCCCCGCTCCTGAATCCCACCGGCTTCGATTACGGCCTTGCGGTGCGCATCGTCGCTGGTGAAGCCGATGAGGTTGGCCGACTGCAGCTGCCGCTCCTGCCGGTTGCGGTCCAGATCCAGGCGCCAGAGCCGGTGGCTGCTCACCAGCGGCAGGCTCACCGCGGACACCTCCTGCGCCCGAAGCGCGACGAGCACCGCGATGCTCAGCACGGCGAGACTGCTGTGGCCTTCCACCAGCTCCCGCAAGAGCTCACCTGCGGGGCGGCCCGCCGCCAACTGCTGGAGGGCCGATTGCTCCAGGGCCATCATCGCGCACTCCAGGGCGTGGGGGCCTCCGTGGCCGCGCGACCAGGTGTAGTGCTGAGGCGCGCCCCAGAACTCCTGCCGGCCCCATGGGAACTCCAACACCAGCGGCAGGGGTGTGCCGCCGCGGCCGCTGTGCCGGTGCAGCTGGCGCCAGGCCAACACCGCGTGGTTGGCGAGGTCGCGCACCAGCGTCCGGCCGACTACCGGCGCGTGCGCCAGTAGCGCATGGAAGGGCTCACGCAGCGGCGACGCCGGAAAGTACCCCTGAAAGTCGGCGCCGATCGACAGCCGGTCCCAGTCGTGGTGCGAGAAAGACCTGCCCGACATGATCGACATCGGCAGGAGGTCCAGCGCGCGTTGTTCGTTGCGGGTGCGCTCCGCCTCCGGCTTGGCCCGGAGGGCGGCGATACGGGACGCGCGCTCCCTCGACTCGCGCCGCTCCCGGGCCTGCTGATCGTCCGGCAGCTCGTTCAGGAAACTCCGGCGGGCAACTTGGGCCAGCAGCTCGGGGTGCGTCTGCGCCAGCAGCGCAGCGTGGCCCATCACCTCGCGGAAGGCGGATTCCTGCAGGCGTTGGATTGGCTCGATCTTGACCAGGTAAGCGCGGACCACGTCCGGGAAGGCACGCGCCGCGCGCAGCACTATAGCCCGCAGCTCCGAGTCGAGGCCGCCCGGCACCCGCGGCGCAAGTTGAGCCGGCTCCGCGTCGTCCGCGGACCGCCACTGGGGCGACTGGTGGGCGTCCTCGATCGCGTGCAGCCAAGTGGCGCACTGCGCCACGATCCGGCGTGACAGCGGGTGCGGCAAGTCCATCAGCGGGACCTGCCAGGTCTGGAACAACGCCACCAGCTCGCGCAGGCAGGCGTCGGGGATGTCGTCGATGTGGTCGAGCGCCCAGGTGAGCAGGCGCTCCCAGGCGCCGAAGTCCGAGGGCCACCCGAGCAGGTCGGCGATCCGGATGCGCTCGGCCGGTGCCAAGTCCCCGCCCAACTGGCCGGACAGCACCAGGGGGTTGGGTGTGGTCTTCTCGGCACGCATCCACACCAGCAGCTTCCCCAGCAGCCGGTGATCGTCGGCCGCGAGCGTCGCCGTCAATACATCGGCATGACCGCTGAAATCGGGCGTGAATACCGGGGCGATGAGCCAGGCCCTCAACCATTGCGGCCGCAGTGCGGGCGCTTCCAGCGCCTTCAAGTGCCGCCCCCATGCTTCAGGATCGACGTAGGTGTCCTGCGACAGCAGTTCCACCGTGCGAGCCAGCGCGGGCGGCTCGCCGGCGTCGGTCAGGACGCGGATCCAGTGCTCACCTTCGTCGAGCAGCAGATGCAGGAGCGACCACTCGAAGAAGATGTCGTGTGCGAACTGCACCGTCAGGCCGCTTCGGACCTGCTGCACCAGCCCATCCTGCTGCAGCGACGGCAAGACGGCCTGCGTCGCCGGAGAGAGCATTCGGATTCGCACGTCGCGGCCAAGTTCGCGCGCGCTGCGCTGCGCGAGTTCAATCAAGGCCTGTTGCCGCGCCAGGACCTGGATGTCCGGCGCGTCGTAGCCGCCGCGCGCCCACCACGCCCGGACCAGGTCAAGTTCGGAGCGCGGCGCGAAGCCCGCGGGGTAGCCGGCGAGGCCGCGGGCCAGGACCGATGCGAAGAACGGCCGGCGCGCGAGGGCCCGCACCCGGTCGTCGCCGCCGATCAACAACGGCCGCAGCGCGGGCAGGCGCGCGACCAAGCCCGCGGCTTCACCGTCGGACAAGTCCTGGACATCGACGTAGCCGACGCCGCTATCCGCGATCAGCGCCGGGGGCACCCAGTTGCGCAGCGGTTCAATGCCAGCGTCCCGTGCGGTCGCGACGATCCGCCAGGACGCCAGGGCGGGACTGCCCAGGATCTGGCCCAAGAGGTCGGTGACGACCGCGCGCTGTTGGGGGGCGATGCGGTCCAAGCCGTCGATGAACAGCACCGCCTGGCCGGTGGCCGCGACCTCGACCAGCAGCGGCTCGATGGCCACCGTCGAGAGACCCATGGCGACGGCGTTCTCGCCCCAGCTGCGGCCGGACAGCCGGTTCGCCGTCAAGAACAGAGTGGTGCCGTCGGCGGAGCAGCGCTCCAGCAGGTCTCGCAGCAGCACGGTCTTGCCGGTGCCCGGCAAGCCCTTGATCAGCGTCAGCCGGTGCCGCTCCATCTCCGTTGCGAGCGCGGCGCGCAGGTCGGTCCGGTCCACGTGGGTGCCGCCGATGTCGTGGGCCTGCTGCGCCAGCCAGTGGCGGCTGCTCTCGCGCAACACCTGCAGGTCAGCGGCGAGCGCGGGCGCGCCGGCAAAGCGGTAGCCGGCCGGCAAGCGCCGCAGCAACGACGCACGGCTGAACTCTTCCCTGCGGCCCGCGCCATCGCGCGCGATCTGCCGCAAGTGGTCCCACAAGTCCTGCGCGCGGGCGTGCTGCGCGGGCGCCAATGCCCGTTGCAGGCCGGCCAGCACGGCGGCTGCGGTGGTCGAGCCCGCGTGCATCAGGTCGAACTTGATGAGGACCAAATGCGACAACAGCCGATGCAGGGCGTCATCCTGCAGCGGCCCGGCGTCTCCCAGCGCGCAGTGGCGAACTGCATGGACGACCGCCTGGTGCGCCTGCGATGCACCACCGCCATCGCTGCACCGCTGGAAGAAGGAGGCTGGCGACTCGGATGCCCGTGCCCATTCGCACACCGTGGTGAACTGCCGGTGGGCATCGTCGGACATCGTGCCGACGGCCGCGCCCACCCGGTCCAGATGCTCCCGAAAGTCTGGCTTTTGCAGCGTCCGCCAACTGCGCTGGATCACTTCCCGGAAGTCAGTGTTGCTCGCCGCGTCCGACACCGTTAGCGACCGCTTGACCTGCAGCGACAGCCGCATTGTCGTGTGGTCGGCGGACGCGACCGCATCGACGATCACGTCATCCAGCGGCTCACCGGCGTCCCCCTGCTGCTGCGCCACGCGCTGCACCACCCCAGCGTCGAGGCCCGGCGCGGTCGTGCCGCTGACGAGGGCCGCAAGGTAGCAGCCCGCGACAGCGTCTTCAAAGGTGAATCCGGCGCCGCCGGTGAGTTCGGGCGATGGCATGTGAGCGTGACTCCAGCTTGAACCCATCATAGGGGGTGCCGCTCAGCGGCCAAGATGCGCAGCGGACCATCCGCCCGTACGTTGGCCATCAAGCACGTGATCCTGGGCCACAGCCTGAACAAGCGCGCGGTCCTGGAGACTTTACAGGCTGCTAGGAATCTCGGTCTACACAAGCTGAGTCGCGAGACAGCGTTTGCTGGTGACCTGATCCTGGTCACTACATCTTCACTTCGTATCGCCGACCATCACTCATGCCGCGGCAGCAAGGCTGCGACCGCTTGATGGCCGTTTGTGTGCGTTCGGCCTGCTGTGACGACCGACCGCAATCGCTGCATTGCTGTCATTCGGCGCCGTTGGTCGAAGGACAGCAAAGGGTCGAAAGCGGTAGTTGGCTGACGATCGGCAATATACAGTTATCCATGGTCAGCGGACCGTGGTAATCCGCAGTGCGGTCGTCGCTAATTCACGCATGTGCCGCTGCGGCCTGAAAGCGCTCGGTCGTTGCTCCGCAACGAATTCGCACGCTCCAGGGAGGCACTTTCCTTACTTGCCAGTCCGGCTGCTCAGCTAGACTTGCGCGCGACTGGAGGCTGTAGCCGTGGCAGTATTTCCGCAGGGCAAGACGAGGGTGCGCGAGCGTGCCAATGCCGGCGAAAAGCGGGTGCTCGACGCGCTCGCCAGGCATCTGGAAGACGATTACGCCGTCTGGCACAACATTGCCATCATGGGTTCGGGCCGCGAGCCTGATTTCGTGATCCTGCATCCGCAGTGCGGGCTGCTGATCCTGGAAGTGAAGGACTGGAAGCGCCAGACCATTGTCCAGGCCAACCCGATGCTGGTGCAATTGCGCACCTCGCACGGCGCCGCCAACGCCGAACATCCCGTATCGCAGGCTCGCGGCTACATGCTCGATCTCGTGCACCAGCTCCAGCACCACCCGGACCTGCTGCATGCCTCTGGCCCGCACAAGGGCAAGCTGCTGATGCCATGGGGCTGGGGCGCCGTCCTGAGCCACATCAAGGCGGCCGACGTGGCGGGGGATGCGAGTTTCTTCGAGGTGTTCGAGCCCCAGAAGGTCATGCTGGCCGACGACCTGGCCGACTCCGTCGAAACGATGGCCTTCCAGCAGAAGCTGTGGGGCATGTGCAACGTGCAGTGGCAGTGCCTTCTGACGCTGCCGCAAATGAGCATCGTGCGTGGACTGCTGTTTCCCGAGCTTCGCATGGGTTCTCAACAGAGTCTTGCGCTCGAGAGCACCCCGTCCCGCCTGATCGTGCAGGACGTGTTGCAGGTGATGGACTTGCAGCAGGAATCGGTTGCCCGCGGCCTGGGCGAAGGGCATCGGCTCATTCATGGGCCGGCCGGCTCTGGCAAGACGATGATCCTGCTGTATCGCGCGGTGCAGCTGCAGGCGATCGCGCGACCCGACAAGCCGATCCTGGTGCTTTGCTTCAACCGGGAGCTGGCCGCGCGGATCGACACGATGCTCAGGCTCAAGGGCGTCGGCCCCGCCGTGCAGGTAAGCACGTTCCACTCCTGGGCGATGGATCTGATCCGCACCTATCAGCTCGCACCCATCCCGCACCGCCAGCTCCATTCGGACGAATACGACGCGCTCGCGGGGATCGCATGCGAGGGCATCACCTCGTCAAGAATTCCGAAAGGCCAGTACGCAGCGGTGCTGATCGACGAGGCGCACGATCTGGCTGACGACTGGCTCGCTGCCGCGGCCAAGATGGTGGATCCGGCGACCAGGTCGCTGCTGGTGCTCTACGACGATGCCCAATCGATCTATCAGAAGTCGCGCCGGAAAATGAGCTTTGCCAGGCTGGGCATCGAGGCGAAGGGCCGCACCGAAATCCTCAGGATCAATTACCGCAATACCACCGAGGTGCTGGCGCTCGCCATGGAATGTGCGGAGGGCATCCTCAACGACGGCCGTGCAACGGCGGAGGAAGACATGCCGTTGATCGTGCCGCAATCGGCTGGCCGCAGCGGGCCCGTGCCGACCTTGCACCGGTTCGAAAATGGCGTACAGGAGGCAAGGCACGTCGCCGAGTCCATCGCCGAACTCGTCGCGCAGGGCCGGTCGCCGGCCGATATTGCCGTGCTGGCCCGCACGCGCCGCAGCCTGGACACGATGCGCGCGGCGATCGAGCGGGCAGGTGTGTCATGCTCGCCGTCAAGCGCGGATCGACGGGCGCCACCTAGTCCGCCGGCCGTGAAGCTCACGACGCTCCACAGCAGCAAGGGGCTCGAATTCCCGGTCGTTTTCGTTGCAGGACTGGACGAGCTCGATTGCGCCCAGGCGCGGCGGGTGGAGGAACTCCGCCTGCTCTACGTCGGCATGACCCGCGCGACGCACCGCCTCTGCTTGAGCGCGATGGGCACCTCGCCCATCGTGGACTTGGTGGAAAAGTCGCTCGACAAGGTGCAGCGGGCGTATCAGTAGGCGGCCAATGCCAGCCATGCGATTCACCGGAAAGGTCAAGAGCTGGAACGACGACCGAGGGTTCGGCTTCATTGCACCGACCGATGGCGGGCAGGACATCTTCGTCCATATCTCCGACTGCCCGAGAGGCCGCAGGCCCGAACTTCAGGAAACGATCACGTTCGAAGTGGCCCTCAATGCGCAGGGCAAGAAGAAGGCCGTGAATGTCCGCCGCGCCGAGATCGCAGCCAATGCTGCGAAGCGCGAACGTGCGCATGCCGCGCGCCGACGCAAACCTGAGGAGCGGGCGGGAGGAGTGATGGCCGGCCTCGTTGCGCTCGCAATCGCCGGCGCGATCGGATGGTACGGGTACCAGCAATACGGCAGCCGACCGGGTGCTGCTTCGGCTATCGGCGCTCCGGTAGATCGCAATCTGCCGCTCACGGGTGCCCCGGCCGCGCGCTTCTCGTGCGATGGCCGGACCCACTGCTCCCAGATGACGTCCTGCGCGGAGGCGACCTTCTTCCTGAAGAACTGCCCTGGCGTGCAGATGGACGGCAACCACGATGGCGTGCCCTGCGAGCAGCAATGGTGCCGGTAGGTGCCGGCGGAACGCGCCACGGTAGTCAACCCAGCAGCCGCCGAGCCATCCCCCGTATGGCCTGCCACAGCTGTGCCTTGGTGACCGGCCCGATGCTCAGCGCCCTCATGCACTCTTCCAGCCGCCCCGGCCGGGATTGCAGCGCGTCGACCGCTCGCGCGAGCGAGCTCCGGATCGAGTTGCCGTAGGCAGCTTCCGCCTTCACGCAGGATGCTTCCAGCAGCGGTCGGTCTCCTTGCATCATCGCCAGGTCGATGAGGTCGCGGCTGTACACCGAATCGTCCGGCCATCGGTCTGCATTCGCCAGCAGCTTTTCGGCGGCGAGGTCGATCGGCGCGAGCGCTTGGATGCCGCAGATGCGGTCCTCGTCGCCGGGCGCGGCCAAGTCGATGCGCGCTTCGAACACGATCTCGAACTTGATCGTCGACGTACCGGCGCGCACCTGCGTGCGGATGCCGTACTGGTCCGCGCGGACTTCGCGGGCGAGTTCCAGTTGGAGGCCGCCGCGCACGATGGGCTGCATCCCGGGCGCGTTGCCGAGCAGTTGGCGAAGGTCGCGGTAGCCCGCAAGATCCGAAACCATGAAGTCGATGTCCACGGACTCGCGGTATTCGCCGTATCGCAGCGCCATGGCCGTGCCGCCGCCGAAGTAGCAATGTCGTTGCGACAAGGCTTGCGGGTCGAGCGACTGGAGCACGAGCGCAACGTCGCGATGATGCGCACGTTCAAACAAGCAGGCGCCCTCCACCGAACTCCCGCGACAGCATATCGATCAGCGCCGCCTCGTCCTCGGAAAGGGCGATGCGATCCACATGGCGCCAATTGCGCTCGTACAGTTCCAGCGCCTGGCGCGGCGGAATTTCATGGACTCCATGCAACTGCCAGGCGAGCTTCTTCAATTGCGGGTAGTCGCGAAGGCGAATCTGCTTCGGCAGCTGGCTCGTCCGGCTTGCGGCGTTCGCATCGACCAGATCGAACGCGAGCCCCAGGGCGCTTGCCGCGGCCATCCAGGCGCCGATTGCCACAGTCGGCTCCCCGCGTTCGATGCGATGCAAGGTCACGCGCGAAATGCCCGCAGCCTCCGAGGCCGCGACGGTCGTGACGCGCTGGCGCTTGCGGGCGGCGCGCAGGCGCTCGCCCAGGCTGGCCAGGGGCTCGTCGCGGATGGGCGCGTGGGGTGGGACGGTGGCAGGCATGTGTTTCTCATAATAGTCTGAATACCATATTTGTCAACTATGAGCAACAGTTTCGTGAAGCGATGATCGTGCGCGGTTCGCCGCGCCGTCCGGCCCGCACTGCACAATCCCGCCCATGGCCCGCAAGTCCATCGATGAACTGGAAGTCTTCCTCCTGGCGCAGGACGTGCCGACCCTGGCCGGCGTGCTGCTCGAGCTGTCGCACGAGCACGATGCCGTGCGCCACCGTCTGGAGCGGCTGCGGCTGGCGACCGGCCGTCGCGCCTGGCTGCGTCGTTCCGCAAGCGCCTGAATGCGTGGCGACGCTCGACGGCGTTCGTGCCCTATGCCGAAGCAGGCGCCTTCGGCCGCGAACTGGAGCTCTGGCTGGCCCAGATCGAGCGAGAGCTGCTGCCGAAGGACCCGGCCGCGGCCCTCGAGCTGGCGGAGGCCTTCATCCAATCGGATGGTTTGTTCCTGGAGCGGACCGACGATTCCAACGGCGCGATCGGCGCGGCACTGGGCGCGGGTTGCGTGCTGTGGCTGAAGGCGGCGGCACGCTGCGAGGCCCCGCCCGACCAGTGGCCCGACCGCCTGCTGCGCCTGGCCAGGGACGATGGCTACGGCGCCCGGGAGGATCTGCTGCTGCATGCCAACTTGCTGCTGGACGAAGCGGCCATGCGCCAGCTGGTGGCTCGCTTCGAAGTAGAGCTGCGCGGCGTGCTGGCCGCCGCACGGGACCGGCAGGACTCTCGCCTGCCGGTGGAAGTCTTCACGGTTTCGGAGCCGCTCACGCTGCTGTCGCGGGCGCTGCGCGACCCCGATGTGCAGGTACGAGCCGTGCAGATGTACTCGCCCGAGCCGAATCCGTTGCAGAAAGCGGAATTCGCGCGCGCCTATCTGGACTGCGGCCGCGCCGAAGTCGCCCTCGACTGGCTGCAGGGCTCGTGGGGGCCACACGAGGGCGAACGCCAGAGCCTGCTCGCGCAATCCTTGGAGCGGCTGGGCAGGCTGGGCGAGGCCGCGTCCATCCGCCGGCAGATCTTCAAGCGCTCGCTCTCCGTCACCGATTTGCACCACTGGCTGGAGGACCTGGCCGTGCCTGAGCAGCCGGCGGCTGTTGCCCAAGCGCGGAAACTGGCGCTGGAGCATCCCGATCCGGCCGACGCAGCCCTGCTGCTGCTGGACATCCGTGAGGACGCAGCGGCCGAAGCGGCGCTGGTCAGCGGCGTCCAGCGGCTCGACGGCGGCGCCTACTACACGCTGCCGGAGCTGGCTCGCACCTTGGAGGAGCGCTCGCTGATGAAAGGCGCCACGGCGGTATACCGCGCGTTGCTCACCGACTTGCTGGCGCGCGCCCATGCCAAGGCCTACCCGTACGGCGCACAATACTGGATGCGGCTGGCGGCGATCGCGGCGGCGCAGCCAGACCTCTGGCCACTCGAGCCGCATGCCACGTTCGTGGAGACGGTGCGTGCGGCACACGCGCGCAAGGCGAGGTTCTGGCAGTGCGTGAAGGAGGCGGAGATGAGGGGCGCGGGGGATGAGTAGGTCGGGCGGCCCCCAGGGCGCAGCAACCGTCTCGGTTCCCCGGTTCCCGTGACCGCCGTGCTACCGTACCCCCAGGAGCCCACCCATGCCACGCCCCATCCTCGACGAACCCCACATCCATCCCGCGATCCGCGGCAAGGTCGCCGGCCACCAGCAGTCGATCGTGGAGGAGGTGCGCGGCGCCGCGCAGCGCAACGACGTGGTCGTCGTCGGCATGGCGATGAACCCGTTTCCGACGAAGGCGCGCAAGGCGCTTGCCGCGGCCGGCGTGGCGCACCAGTACCTCGAATACGGCAACTACTTCAGCGACTGGCGCCGGCGCAACGCGCTGAAGATGTGGACCGGCTGGCCGACGTTCCCGATGGTGTTCGTCAAGGGCACGCTGGTCGGCGGCGCGAGCGAGCTGCAGGCACTCATCGACAGCGGCGAGCTGAAGAAGATGCTCGCGGCCTGATCGCGCCGGCCGCGGCGACAATCGACGCCTCCGCCGTTTCCCCGAGAACCGAATGCCAGAACCAGCGATCAACACCGGCACCTACAAGCTGTTCCCGTCGCCGCGCAACGCGCACCGCACGGTGTTCCTGCACGAGGTGTTCGTGCCGCATCCGTACGCGCTGGTCGACCTGCCGAGCTTCCGCTTCAAGGGCAAGTACAGCCTGTTCGCGGCGTACCGGCTGGCCGATGGCAAGCACGGGCAGCTGGTGACGTTCGAGCTGGAGGCGGAGGCGCGGCGCTTCGAGCGGGAATTCTCGCCGGATTGAAGGCCGCGCTCACGGCCTGGGCGTCGGCGTGATGCGCACGAACTCCACGTTGCCGACCGGCTGCTCCATGAGCACGAACGCGAGTCGGGGCGACAACACCGCCGGACATGCCAGCAACGGGTCTCGCGCCACGTCGCCCCAGAAGACGCGGTAGTCGGTGCCAACGCGCAGGATCAGCTTCACCTCAATCTGGCTGCACGTCGCCCAGCCGTCGCCGCCGCCCACGACGGCGTACCTCGTGAAATCGACCGCTGGGAGCGCCGGCTCCGGCCACACGAAGTTCTGGCGCTCCGCCCAGGCCGCCGCCCAGGCCTGCGCGTCGCGGATCACATAGGCCTTGCTCGGCCACGCTGCGCCGTAGACGCCTTGCACGTACGGGATCGCGCGGGGCACGGCGCCGCTCCAGCAGACCGACGGGAGGACATCGCACTGGTAGTCGGCGAGCGATCCGACGCGCTGCGGTGCGAAGCCGGTGGACGCGCCGAGCAGGAACACGTCTTCGCCGGCCACGGCCAGGAAGTTGCCGGTGTACGGATAGTGGCGGAACGAGTAGGTGGCGGCGGACTGCGTCGGCTGGCCCGGCGGCTGGAAATACCGCGGATGGGCTGACTCGGCCCACTGCAGCAGCATTTCGGCCGAGATGACGGTGGGGAGGGCCGCGATCGAGTCGCGCCGGGCCGGCAGTTCGACGACAGCGCTTCCGCCGCCACCGCATGCGGACAGCAGCGCCGCGGCGGACAGCGACAGGATGGCAGCGCCGGTGCGCCGGACGAAGTGGTGCGTCATGGGAGGTCGCATGAGGCCCGGGGGCCGCCGGGGCTGCGCCGCCCGTCGACGCCGGCTGCCGCCGCGCGGCTGCGACGCCTGCGACCTATTGCCGGACGACGGAATTGCCCGAGTTCCGGACCGGATCGCCCACCTTGAATCCGGGGTCCTTGTCGAACTGGAAGCTGCGCTTGATGTTGTTGGGGTAGTCGACGGTCACGGTCCACACCTGGTGGGACGTCATCTTCTCCTCGATCTTCTTGCCGGCGTAGGCGCCGCCGGCGGCGCCCGCGATCGTGGCAATGTCCTTGCCGGTGCCGCCGCCGATCTGGCGTCCGAGCAGCGCGCCGCCGACGCCGCCGGCGATCATGCCGACGGGCCCGCCCTTGCCGGCCTCTTCCTTCACGGCGACGGCGGCAACGGTGCCGCAGTCGGCGCACGCCGGCGTGGCAGCCCTGGCCGAGACGGCGGTGCCGCCGTTCAACGGCGCCGTGGCGGCCGCCGTCCTGGCCTTCGCCGCCGCGATGGCGGCGTCGTACTCGGCCTTGGCGTCGCGGCGGCACTGGAGCCGCGCCTTGGTCGACGTCTCGTCGGCGCACAACGCCTTGTCGGACTCGTAGCGCGTGGTGGCCGCCTTGGTATCGGCCGCCAGTTGTGCCTTGGGTGAAAGAGTCGTGTTCTGCGCTTGCACGCCGGCGACGGCCAGTGCCATCCCCAAGGTCATGCTGATCAGGTGCTTGTTCATGGGACCTCCTGGTGCAGCAGGTATAGCAAAGAGCAGGGGCGGCGACAAGGAACCCTGTCACGCGTGCTCGTGGTTTGCGACCGTCACGCGCGAATTCGAGCCTCTGGTCTGCACCTTGCGGCCGCAGCGGGGCAGGGCGGCGAGCTACCGCTTCAGATTCAGGTACTCGCTCTGCGACCGCACCGCATCCTTCAACTGCTGCTGCTGCACCGGCAGCACCTTCTGCGCATTGGTTGCGCCGAACAGGCGCAGGTCCGAATCGGCGAGGCGCTTGCTCACGGACAGCAGCGTGTAGACGCGGATCGTCTGCTGCTTGCTGTGGTACGAGGAATAGGTGCTCTCGACCTTGGCCGACTCCAGCAGGTATTTCGCGGCGGAGGCGCTGTCCACGCCGCCGGCCTGCGGCGCCGCGAGGCGGCCGGCCAGGTACTCGCGGGCCTGCTTCAACGCATGCTCGCGCGACGCCTTGACCGCGCCGAAGTAGTCGCTGCCCTGCGCGTCGCCCAGGAAGTACAGGTGCTCGTCGTCCACCGGTACCTTGGTGATCCACGCCGGCCGCCCCGCCTGTGCATGGGCCGTCGCGATGAGACCGGCGGGTCGGGCGTCGCCGGCGGTGCGCACGCTGCGCTCCTGGAACGCCATCGGCAGCGCCAGGATCTCGTTCTTGTGGCGGCGGATCTGCTCGAAGATGGCCTTGCGCGCGTCCTGCTGGTCCGGCGGGAACTGGCTCAGCTCGTTGATCTTCACCTTGATCTCCGCCAGCAGCAACCGGCCCTGCGTGGCCATCGCCTTGTACTGCCGGTGGTCGAAGTCGAAGTACGCGTTGTTCAGGCCCGTGAGCAGCGTCACCGCACTGCCCAGGACGACGGCGCCCACCTTGGAGATCGTCATCGGCAGCGAGTGGACGACCGCGACGGCCGCACCGAGGAACACCACCACGGTGACGATCGCGATCGAGATGTAGCGCGCCACTTCCCATTCGCGCACCAGTTCGGTCGGCTCCTGCAGCAGGATGTCGATCGATGCCAGCAGGGGATCGGCCGCCGCGGGGTGGGCGACGCTCCAACAGAGAAGGACCAGCACGAGTGGCGTGATTCTGCTCATCTGCAACTCCTTGCCCCGGCGCTCCGGGATTGCAGTCACTACTCTTGTCGCGTCCACGCCGCCCGCCATCAGGGTTAGTCCCAGCGGCCGTACCTATCAACGTTGACAGGTCGCGGACGTAGACGCGACAGCCTGCGCTCACCAGAATTCAGTACCCCGCCGCCGGCCGATTCTTCGATCCGTGCCGGGCGGCGGACGAACCCCTCACTCGCATCCCGAAAGGAGGCGCGCCGTGAACCTGGGAGCACTGCTGCTTGCGAGCACGGTCGCGCTGCCGGGTCTGCTCACGGGCTGCGCCTACAACTACGTCGGCGCCGACGGCGCGCGCCACCTGGTCGGGCTGGTCCACGTCACCTTGCCGGCCGAGGGGCCGCACGCGGCGGCGTCGCTGCGCGCCCAGGCGCTGGGCCTCTCGTACACCCAGGCCGATGTCGGCGCCGCCCTGTCGCTCGGCTACAGCGACACCACCCTGGCCTACGTGCGCGACAACACCTGCGTGCGCTGGCCGCTCGTCGGCAGCGCGCCGTCCACCCCGAGGAGATCGCCGTGAACTTCTGTCGCATGGCCTGGCCGGCGTTCGTCCTGGCCTTCGCGGGTTGCGCTGGCCCGCAGGACTCCGCGGTCTTCGTCACCCGCACTTCGCTCAGCATCGTCGACCTCGATTCGGCGCCGGCCAGCGCGGCCTTCGGCTACAACCGCGTCGAAGGCTATCTGGGCCCGCGCTACGACACCGGCACGGTGCCGGCCGTGGCGGGCAGTTTCCACACCGACGGCGGGCTGTTCGACCGCAAGGTCAGGCAGACCTACGCCACCGGCAACGCGGCCCTCAACGCGACGGCCGGCGGCACGGCGCAGCCGGCGCCGGAACACGAGTACTTCGCCGGCGAGCGCAAGGCGATGTTCTTCGGCACCGGGACGGTGCTTGGCGTCAACATGGGCTTCGGCGATGCCGGCGCGAATTCATTCACGCTCGGCTTCAAGCGCAAGGAGATCTCCGTGATCCCGGTGACCAGCACCGTCACCAGCTCGATCACGCAGGACGGCACCACGGCGCAGGTGGTGCACCGGTTTCCCTCGGTGTTCGCGCGCCTGGACAACACCTCGGAGGCGAGCACCCCGGCCGACTCCGGGCTGTCGATCCGCCAGTTCTTCGCCACCGGAGTCGCCGCGCAGCGGCTGGCCAACAACACCGAAGTGCAGGCGCAGTTCCGCAAGGAGGCGGTCGACCCGCGGCTTCGCTACCGCAACGAGGAGCACCGGCAGAGCCGCTTCGCGCTGAACACGCTGTACTGCGTGGCCAGGGTACCCGATGCGCAGCTGCCGAAAGTCTTTGGCCACGCCGAGGCCATTGACCTCTTCAAGGACCGGCAGGCCTACGCCGACCTGCGGGCGGCGGCCTCGCCCCAGGCAGCGCGCGCCACCTACACCGGACACATGGGCCTGCTCGATCCCAACGAGCAGGACGCCACCGCGCTGATGCGCCTGCACCAGAAATTCGTCTGTGACCTGCCGGGAGCCAAGACATGAGCAACGAGCTTTCATTCACCGTCCTGTGCGAGGACTGCGACGACAGGAAGGAAGACCTGCAGCTGCGCGGCTACGAGGTGGTCGGCGCCTGCGCCGAGGACAAGGCGCAGCCGGGCATGTGCGTCATCCGCTACCGGCGTCGTGCCGCGGCCGCGGCAGCCGGGGCGACGGCGGTGCGCGATGCGGCCATTCCGGCGCTGGCGGTCGAGTCCTTCGAGGAGCCACCGGCAACGGCCACGCAGGCCAACGCCGCCAAGGCCATCGTCAACCTGTTCGAGACCGGCCAGGTGCTGGGCGACTACGGCGCCGTCACCGTGTTGCCGGGTGACACCGGGCACCTGACGTACGGGCGCTCGCAGACCACGCTCGGCTCGGGCAACCTGGCGGTGCTGATCGACCGCTATTGCAACCAGCCCGGCGCGCGCTTCGGCGCGCGGCTGCGCGACTGGCGCGCCAGCCTCAAGGCGCGCGACAAGGCGCTCGATCGCGACCCGCAATTGCACAACCTGCTGCGCGCCTGTGCCGACGATCCGGTGATGCGCGACGTGCAGGACCGCTTCTTCGACGACGCCTACTGGCAGCCCGCGCTGCGCGCCGCGGGCCGCCTCGGCATCCGCCTGCCACTGGGCGTGGCGATCGTCTACGACAGCTGGGTGCACGGCTCCTGGGGCGCGATGCGCGACCGCACCGACCGCGGCGGCACCGTGCGGGAGTCTGGCGAGAAGGAGTGGCTGGAGCGCTACGTCGACACGCGGCGCGACTGGCTCGCCGGCCATTCGAACCTGCTGCTGCGCAAGACGGTGTACCGCATGGACGCCTTCCGCGGCCTGATGGACCAGGGGTACTGGGGGCTGGAGCTGCCGCTGGTGGTGCGCGGCCGCGAGGTCTCGCTGGCCACGTTGTCCGGCGTGCCGCCGGGGTGCTACGACGGGCCGCAGCCCGGCACCCGGCCGCTGGCGGTGCAGTCGCCGCTGAACCGCGGGCTGGACGTGCGGCTGCTGCAACTGGGCCTGTCGCTGGCCGACCACCAGTGCGAGATCCGCGCCGACGGCATCTTCGGCAGCGGCACCGCGCGCTGGGTGCAGCGCTTCCAGCAGGCGAGCGGACAGCCGCCGACCGGCGTGGCCGACCCGGCGCTGGTGGCGAAGCTGGCGGCGGTGTGATCCACGTGCGAAAGGAGCAAGCCATGGCGACCCAAAGAGTCTTCGATGCGCGGCCCGACCGGCTGGACCTGCGCGACCTGCCTTACCGCGCACCCCTGCGCTCGCTGCCGCCGCGCTATCCGGCGGACGCGCAGGTGCAGCAGTTCATCCCCAGTTACGTGGCCGAGCGCCTGGTGCTGGACCAGGGGCTGGAAGGCGCCTGCACCGGCTTCGGGCTGGCCTGCGTCGCCAACTACCTGTTCTGGGTGCGCCACGTGCAGGAGCAGACCGGCACGCCATTCCTGCCCGTCAGCCCGCGCATGCTGTACGAGCTGGCGCGGCGCTACGACGAGTGGCCGGGCACCGACTACGAAGGCTCGAGCTGCCGCGGCGCGCTCAAGGGCTGGCACAAGCACGGCGTCTGCAGCAACGAGGTGTGGCCGTACAAGCTCGACAAGTCCGGCAAGCCGGTGTTCGCGCGGCCGTCGCAGAAGTGGCAGCTGGATGCCGCACAGCGCCCGCTGGGCGTCTATTACCGGGTCGACCGCGAGTCCATCGTCGACCTGCAGGCCGCCATCTCCGACATCGGCGCGGTGTACGTGTCGGCGTCGGTGCACGACGGCTGGGACGCGCTCGCCGGCCTGAAGCGCCCGGCACCGAACAAGCACGACGACCTGCCGGAGATCGACCCGCTGAAGGACCCGGGCAGCCGCGGCGGCCATGCGTTCGCCCTGGTGGGCTACAACGAGCGCGGCTTCGTGGTGCAGAACTCGTGGGGCACGACCTGGGGCGCGTCGGGCTTCGCCGTGCTGCCGTACGACGACTGGATCGTGAACGCCACCGACGCGTGGGCCTGCGCGCTGGGCGTGCCGGCCATCGTGCGCGACGGGCCCGACGCGACGCGGCGGCCGATCATGTCGTCGCGCTGGCGGGTGGCCAGCGGCACGTCGCTGACGGCGCTGGACCGCGCCACCCGGCAGCCGGGCAATCCGCCCGACGACCCGTGGCCGATGGACCATGCCTACCTGCACAAGGACTATGAACCCTGGTCCACGGCAGCGGCGTACGAGCACAGCCTCGTCACGGGCAACAACGGCGAGCTGGTGGCGACCGACTTCACGCGCGATCCGGGCGATCGAGCCGGACTGGCCAAGCAGATCGTCGTCGACGCGCCGCAGATGTGGTTCGCCGCCCGGCCCGAGAACGTGCTGAAGCTGGCGATCTATGCGCACGGCGGCCTCAACGACGAGCAGTCGTCGATCCAGCGCATCCGGGTGCTGGGTCCCTGCTTCGAGGCGAACGGCGTCTATCCGGTCTTCCTCACCTGGAAGACCGGCGCGGCCGAGACCATAGGCAGCATGGTGCAGGACTGGGCCGAGCGCTGGCTGGGCGAGGAGGCGGCCCGCAGCAAGGGCATCCTCGACGCGCTGGGCGACGCGAAGGACCGAGCCGTGGAAGCGGTGGCCAACAAGCTGTTCAAGGGACTGTGGACCGAGATGCGGGAGAATGCCGCCGCCTCGGTGGGCGCCGGCCACGGCCTCGACCTGCTGCTGAAGAACCTGCTCGCATTGCAGCGGGAACTGGCCGCGGCCAGCAAGCGGCTCGAGCTGCACCTGGTCGGGCATTCGGCCGGCAGCATCCTGCTGGGACACTTCCTCAAGCTGGCGAGCGGCTCGCATGGCGGCGGCAATGGCGGCTTGACGGTGAGGTCGTCCACCCTCTACGCCGCCGCCTGCTCCTGCGCGTTCGCCAACGAGCATTACGGCGCGGCGCACGCCAAGGGCGTGCTCAAGCTGTCGGACCTGTGGCTGTACGTGCTGGACGACAGGAACGAGAAGGCCGATGGCCTGCCGTCGCCCGCGCTGCCCGCGTACGGCAAGTCGCTGCTGTACCTGGTGTCGCGGGCGCTGGACGACGAGCGCAAGATGCCGCTGGTGGGCATGCACCGCGCGCTGCTGTCCGAGTACGCCGGCGACGCCGACCAGTGGGCCGGCGACCAGCTGGCCGAGGTGAAGCGCTGGCAGGCCGCCTGGCCGGGCGCCGCGAAGGACCTGCTGCGGCTGGTCGACCGGCCCCAGGTGACGGTGACGCGCGAAGGCGGGCAGTGCAAGTCCACCCACGGCTCGTTCGACAACAACATCGCCGCGCTCACGGAAACGATCGAGCGCATCAAGGGCAGCGCCGTGGTGGCGCCGCTGGAGTGGCTGGATTACTGAGGTCCGGGCGCCTCTTTCTCCCCCTCCGGGGTGCGGGCATCTTCTCCCTCCCCCTCTGGGGGAGGGCTGGGGTGGGGGCAGGCACCCGGCGGAGGACCTGGCAGCGCTCACGGGCGCAGCACCCGCGCATGGAGGAGATTCGATGATGATCTTTCGACGGACCTTGGCCACCGCGGCGCTGCTGCTCGGCGCGTCGCTCCTGCTGCCCTGCGCGGCCGCCGCACAGGCCGAAGCCCTGCAGGGCGAGCTGGCGACGCTGCGCCAGCTGCGGGCGGCCAACCGGATGGCGGATGCCTCCGACCGGGCCGTGGGGCTCGGATTCCAGCAGGCACTCGACGCCGTCCCGGGCGACAGCGCCGATGCGAAAGCCACGAGCCTGAAGGAGACGGCGCTGTGGGAGGCCGCCGACATCCACCTGGCGGAGGCGAACAGGTGGCAGGCATCGCCGGACAACGTCTATGCGAAGCGCGCCGTCGATGCCTGGACCGCCTACGTGGACTTCGCGACGGCCAGCGGCCAGTCGGCCCGCCTGCACCGCGCGGTCGAGTTCCTCCAGCGCAGCTTTGTGCAGGCGAACGAGTATCCGGAGATGTTTTCGTATTTCGTGCTGCTGCCGCCGCAGTACGTCAACGACAAGGTGGTCACCCGCTGGGAGGACCGCTTGCGCGCGTGTTCGGACTACAGCCGGCAGGGCGGGCGTCCGTGGAAGGAGCAGGACTGCGTGCGGGACGAATGCCGCGACTCGGTGGCCGCGTTCTACGAGTTCGCCCACCGGTGGCTGAAGGAATTTCCGCTGAAGGCCGACGCGCGCACGGTCTTTGCCCAGCGTGTGGAACGCGTGCCGCCGTCCTGCAGGAGCAAGCCATGAACACACTCGCCGGCATCCTGTTCGTCTGCATCTCCCTCGGCTGCGCCCAGGCGCGCGCTCAGCCCGCGGCCGCGGCCCCGCCGGCGGCCACGGTGCCGACCCGGCTGGCCCCGTCGGTGAAGGTGTCGTTCCAGCCGGAGAAGATCGGCCTGCTGGAGGACTACGTCGTCGACGCCGAACTGGTCAACGAGACGTCGCAGCCGATCCAGGTCCGGGCCGCGCGGGTCTGCTACTCGCCCGATTTCGTGAGGGCGCGCGGCGGCACCGAGAAAGGCGTCTGCGTGCCGATGCGGTGTCCCACCGTCGACGAGTCGGGTGGCGTGCGCACCGAACAGGACTGCAACCTGCTGCCGGCGCAGGTGCCGGTCGGCCAGTCGCACCTGCTGCGGCACCACGATGCGACGAGCTGGCGCCTGCTGTTTTCTCCGTCGAGCTGGCCGGCGCTCTTCATGTGGACCGACCGCAAGACCGCGATGACGGTGGAGATCGAATACAGCGGCGCCGACGCGCAACTACACAAGCTCTCGCGCCAGCTGTCGGCGCAGGTCTCGGCGTCGCTGCTGATGCTCCTGATCGGTGCATGGCTGGGCGCCGCGCTGCTCGCCGCCTTCTCCCTCACCAACGCGCAGCAGGACTCGCCCGGCGCGAAGCGGGCGCATGCGGGCCGGCTGCTGGTGGCGGGGATCGTCACCGGCACCATCTTCCTGCTGCTGATCCAGCGCGTCGGCGACCTCGACCTGCCATTCAAGTTCGCCGTCAACGATGTCATCGGCGGCGTGATCGTCGGCCTGTTCTCGTTCAAGCTGGGCCGCATGCTCTACGGTTACTTCTTCGGCCCGGGCCAGCGCGCCAGGCCGGACGGGACTGGCGACGTCCCGGTCGTCGCCAAACCCGATTGACGCGCCGCGGCTGCCGGCCGGTCCCACCGGCAGCGCCGCGCTTGCACGAAGAGCCCGCCATGCCTTAGCGTCGGTGACTTCATCGTTCAAGGAGTCGTCGCTTTGTCCTGGGTCTACCTGATCATTGCCGGGCTGTTCGAGATCGGCTGGCCCGTCGGCCTCAAGCTGGCGCAGCAGGGCGAAACCCGCGTCCTCGGCGTCGTCCTGGCCGTCCTCTTCATCGGCGCGAGCGGCCTGTTCCTGTGGCTCGCGCAGCGCGAGATCCCGATCGGCACCTCGTATGCGGTGTGGACCGGCATCGGCGCGGCCGGCACCTTCCTGGTGGGCGTGCTGTTCTACGGCGATCCGGCGACGCTGGGACGCCTGCTCGGCCTGGCGCTGATCGTTGCCGGCGTGGCGACGCTGCGGCTCGCGCACTGACTCCGGACTCCGGGCCGGCCGGAACCGGACCGGCGCGCCGGCGCGGTGGCGTATCGCCCAAATGGGGGACGGCGAACCGGCGGGCCGCGACCATCATTGCGACACGACTCGCGAGGAGCGAACATGGCCCGCAAACCCACGCCCAACGTCCGATTCGCTGCCGCCGTGCTGATGGCGATGATCGCGGCCGTGGTCATTGCAGGGACCGCCACCGCCGGCGAGAGCGACGCGCTGCTTGCGGGATCCGCGGCGGCGGCCGGGAAGGCGCCGCCGGCGCGACAAATCGACGGCCTGGACTCGCAGGCGCTGAAACGGCGCTACCTCGACTGCGAGCGCGCGGCCAGCGACGGGACGCTCGATCGCGCCTCGGTCATGTCGTGCTCGGTCGTCTACGAGGAACTGAAGCAGCGGGTCTTCGGCGGCAGCTTTGAAGCGCTGCACGCGTGGTGGCGCCAGACGCCCGATCGCGCGGCCAGGTGAGGCGCGCGGCGTACGATGCGGCGCGCCGCCCAGTGCCCGGAACCTACTTCGCGGTCGCGGCCAGTTCCTCGTCGACCAGCGTCTGCAACTGGTCCCAGCCGAACGACGGCAGGGGTCGGCCGTTGACGAAGAAGTCCGGCGTCTTCCTGACGTTGAGCATCCTCGCGTCGGCAAGGTCCTGCGCCACGATCGCCGCGATCTCGGGCGCCTGCATGTCGGCCCTCAGCTGCATCGTGTCGACTCCGGCACGGGCCAGCACCGGCCAGATCAGTTCCGGGCGCGCCTGGTGGTGCTGCACCCACGTCGGCTGTGCGGCGACCAGGGCCTCGAACGCCTGCCAGTACCGGCCCTGGCGGCGGCTCGCCTCCAGCGCCTTCACGACTTCGTCCGAGCCCTGGTGGAACGGCGCATAGCGGACCGTCAGCCGGATGTCGTCGCGGTGGGCGGCCATGAGCTGCTTGACCCGCGGATAGAAGGCGGCGCAGGTCTCGCACGCGGGGTCGAAGAATTCGACGATGTGCACCCTCGCGTCCGGACGGCCGAGCGCGGGCGAATGCGGCCGCACCAGCGACTGCCGGTTCTTCTCGGCCGTGGCCGCGGCTTCCTGCGCCTGCTGGCTGCGATACCACTGCGCACCGCCGGCGAACAGGACGGCCAGCAGGACGAGGGCGGCGATGAAGATGTGGTTGCGTTTCATGGTCTGAACCTGGTGCGGGCGGCGGCGAGGGCCGCTCCGATCGCGGTGAAGGAAAGCAGCGAGAGCAGCGGGATGGTGACGAATCCGAACCACGCCACCTTGTCCTCGGAGCACGGAACGCCCTGGGTGCAAGGGGACAGGCCGGCGGGGATGACGCCCTTGGTCAGCAGCAGGTGGTACAGCGCCACGAGCCAGCCGGCCGCCACCAGCGGCGCGGCGTAGCGCACGACCCGGCGATCGAGCGGAAAGAGTCCGGTGGCCAGCACCAGCACCAGCGGGAACATGAAGGCGCGCTGGTACCAGCACAGGGCGCACGGCGCCACCTCCACGACTTCGCTGAGGAACAGCGCGCCGAGCGTCGCCGCCGTGGCGACGAGCCATGCCGCGAAGACGAAGGGCCAGGCGGCCTCGCTCCCCGCTGCATCGACGGTCGCTGGATGGCGGAGGCGGGCGGCGGACTGTTTCATCGCAAAGGCCCCATTAGGCCGTGCGTGGCGCGGCGCGCGCTTGACCAGCGTCAGCGGCGCGGCAATCAGGCCGGCCGGCGAGCGCGGCGGCGGGCCGATGCCTGCGTCGCCGGCACCGCCGCGGCCGCCGGCTGGTCGTGCAGCACCTGCATGAAGCCGGCCAGCGCCGGATTGCCGTTGTCGCGTCGGGACACGCAGCACAAGGTGGCGAGCGCCGTCGCCCCCGCGCCCGCCAGCGGCCGCGACACCAGTGGGCCACCGTGCTTCGGCACTGCCGCCGCCGGCGCCAGGGCCAGCCCCATGCCGGCTTCCACCAGCGCCAGCAGGGTCGGCAGGATGCTCATGTGGGTGATCGTCGGGCGCACCGCCGCGGCCGCGAAGATCCCTTCGACCAGCTCGTGGAAGTAGCGCGAACCCTGAGGCGCGTAATGCAGGAAGGGCAGCCCGTGCAAGGACCGCACCGGCACGGCGTCGAGCGCGGCGAGCTCGTGGCCGGCGGGCATCACCAGCAGCATCGGCTCGCGCGCGATCAGCGCGACCTGCAGGTCGGGGTCGGCCATCTCCGGCGACACCCGGGCCAGCGCCACGTCGATGCGACCGGAGCGCACGCCCTCGAGCAGCAGGTCCGACGTCAGCTGCTTCAGGTCCAGCGTGACGCCCGGGTAGCGCGAGCGCCAGGCGCCAAGCGTCCGCGGCAGCACGCCGTACACGGTGCTGTGGGTGAAGCCCAGCGTCAGGCTGCCGGCCTCGCCGCGGGCTACCCGCTGCACCGCCACCAGGGCGGCGTCGGCTTCCGCGGTCAGCCGGCGGGCGCGTTCCAGCATCGCCTTGCCCGCGGGCGTGAGCTGCACGTTGCGGGTGGTGCGCGTGAACAGCGTGGCGCCCAGTTCGTGCTCGAACTGGCGGATCAACTGGCTGAGTGGCGGCTGGGTGATGTGCAGGCGCTTGGCGGCGCGGCCGAAGTGCAGGTCTTCAGCCACCGTGACGAAAGCGCGCAGGGGGCGGGAGAGCAGCGGCATTGATACAAATGGCGACTGAATGAGGCGTGAATTTTATATTGGACCTCTCAATCGCCAATTCCTACACTGCGGCGTCGCGATCCGGCCGTCCGGCCGTGCACCTGGAGACACCATGAAACTGCAATCCATCCGCCGCCTGGTCCTCGGCGCCGCCGTCTGCCTGCTGGCCGCCGCCGATCCCGCGCTGGCCCAGTCCGCGCCCTGGCCGAGCCGGCCGATCACGATCGTCGTGCCGTTCGGCGCCGGCAGCGTCACCGACCAGCTGGCGCGCATCGTCGGCCAGCACCTGTCGGAATCCATGGGCCAGCCCGTCGTCATCGAGAACAAGGCCGGCGCCGACGGCAACATCGGCGCCGCCTACGTGGCCGGGGCGACGCCGGACGGCTACACGCTGCTGATGGGCGCCGCCAGTACCAACGCCATCAACCCGAGCCTGCACAAGAACCTGCGCTTCAACCCGCTGCGCGACTTCGCGCCGATCACGAACATCGCCGCCGTGCCCAACGTGCTGGTGGTCGGCCCGTCGGTGAAGGCCCGCAGCGTCAAGGACTTCGTCCAGGCCGCGCGCACGGACAAGTACAGCTACGCGTCCAGCGGCGCCGGCGGCAGCATGCACTTGGCGGGCGAGCTGTTCAAGGTGATGACGAAGACTCCGGACATCCTGCACATCCCGTTCAAGGGCGGCAGCGCCCCGGTGACCGAGGTGATGGCCGGCCGCATCAACGCAATGTTCTGCAACCTGCCGCTGTGCCTCCAGCACATCAAGGCTGGCAAGCTGACGGCGCTGGGCGTCACGTCGCCGCGCCGCACGCCGCTGCTGCCGGACGTGCCCACCATCGCCGAAGCCGGCGTGCCGGGCTACGAAGTCGAAGGCTGGTTCGGCTTCTTCGCGCCGGCCGCCGTGCCCAAGCCGATCATCGACCGGCTGAACAAGGAAGTGGTGGCGATGCTCAAGGACCCGAAGGTCAAGGAGAAACTGCTGGCGCAGGGCGCCGAGCCGGTTGGCGGAACGCCGGAGGAGTTCGCCGCCTTCGTCAGGAAGGAGCACGATCGGTGGGCGAAGATCATCGCCGAGGCCGGCATCTCGCTGCAGTAACTCCGGGAAGATCGAACATGAAGAACGCCAATCAGCTTGGCGCGCTGGAGGCTGCCCGCGCCATCGATGCGGGCACGCTGACGAGCGAGGCGCTGGTGGACGCCTGCCTGGCGCGCATCGAGGCGCGCAACGCCGACGTGCTGGCCTTCACGGCCTTCGATCGCGAGCTCGCGCTGCGCCACGCCAGGACGGCGGACGCGGCCACCGGCGGCGTGCTGCGCGGCATCCCGTTCGCCGTGAAGGACGTGATCGAGACGGTGGACTATCCCACCGCCTATGGCTCCCCGATCTACGCCGGCCACAGGCCGCGGCTGGACGCCGGCTGCGTGGCGCAGGCGCGCGAGCAGGGCGCCGTGGTGCTGGGCAAGGTCGCGACCAGCGAGTTCGCCACGCAGACACCGAGCACGACGCGCAACCCGCTGAACCTGGGCCGCACACCGGGCGGCTCGTCCAGCGGTTCGGCGGCGGCCGTCGCCGACTTCATGGTGCCGGTGGCCTACGGCACCCAGACCACCGGCTCCATCGTCCGCCCGGCCTCCTACTGCGGCGTGGTCGGCTACAAGCCGACCTTCGGCTTCATCGGCGCCGCCGGCCTGAAGCTGCTCAGCCCGATGCAGGACACCATCGGCCTGCTCACGCGCACGGTGGCCGACGCGGCGTTCTTCGCGTTTGGGGTGCACGGCACCAAGCTGGTGGCCCAGGACGACGTCCGCCCGCGGCTGGCCGTGTGCCAGTCGCGCCAGTGGGAACATGCCAGGCCGGAGATGGCGCGCGCCGTCGAGCAACTGGCTGCTGACGCGCAGCGACAAGGCGCCACCGTCAGGCGCGTCACGCTGCCGGCGGAGATCGAGGACCTGGTCGAGATGCAGATCCGGCTGTTTGCCTTCGAGGCGCGGCAGTCGCTGGCGCACGAGCGCCAGCACGATGCCGGCCAGTTCAGCGAGCGGCTGAAGCAGCGCCTGGCGGGCGGCATCGGGATCACGCCGGCCGACTACCTGGCGATGCGCCGGCGCGCGGCGCAGGCGCGCATCACCATCCAGGCGCTGTTCCAGGACGTCGACGCGCTGCTGTATCCGCCGGCCGAAGGCGAAGCAGACGCCGGCCTGGCCGACTCCGGTTCGCCGCGCTTCGGCGCGCTGTGGTCGCTGCTGCACCTGCCGTGCGTGTCGTTCCCGGTCACCCGCGGCCCGCAGGGACTGCCGCTGGGCGTGCAGGCAATCGGCGCCTACGGCGACGACCAGCGGCTGCTGTCCGTGGCAGCGTTCCTGAGCGAGGTGGCCCGGTCGCGGTGATCCGGGCTCGGGCGCGGGTTACGGCAGCAGCCCGCGCTTTCTCAGCATCGAATCCACCTGCGGGTCGCGGCCGCGGAACGCGCGGTACGCCTGCGCCGGCTGGTGCTTGCCGCCGGTGCTGTAGATGTGGCGGTGCAGGCGCTCGGCGGTGTCGCCGTGGAACGGGTCGCCGGCTTCGGTGAAGGCGTCGAAAGCGTCCGCCTCCAGCACCTCGGCCCACATGTACACGTAATAGCCGGCCGCGTAGCCGCCGGCGAACAGGTGCTGGAAGTGGGTGAGGTGGTGCCGCTGCCCGATGTCCTCCGGCACCCCGAGCGCGCGCTGTTGCTGCGCCTCGAATTCGCCGACGTCCACCGGCGTGCCGGCCGGCAGGCTGTGCAAGGCCATGTCGATGAGCGCCGGCCCGGTGTACTGGATCGTCGCCCAGGCCTGGTCGAACTGGCGCGCCCGCAACAGCTTTTCCAGCAGCGCATGCGGAATCGGCTCGCCGGTGCGCCAGTGGCGGGCGTGCCGCTCCAGCACCTGCGGCTCCAATGCCCAGTTCTCGAACAGCTGCGACGGCAGCTCGACGAAGTCGCGCAGCACGCGGGTGCCCGACAGGCGCTCGTGCCGCACCTGCGACAGCAACCCGTGCAGGCCGTGGCCGAACTCGTGGAACAGCGTGCGCACGTCCTCGAACGACAGCAGCGTCGGGTCGGCCTTGGCGAAGTTGTTGTTGTTGGCCACGATCGGCAACGTGCCGCCGTCGATCTCCGACTGGCTGCGGTAGACGTTCATCCACGCGCCGCTGCGCTTGGTCGGCCGCGCGAAGTTGTCGCCGAGGAAGACGCCGAGCAGTTTGCCCGTCCGGTCGTGCACCTCCCACAACCGCACGTCGGGGTGGTAAAGGGGCGCGCCGGGCCGTTCCACGAAGCTGAGGCCGAACAGGCGGCCGGCCACGTCGAACATGGCGGCGATCATGTTGTCCAGCGAGAAATAGGGCTTGAGCTCGGCGTCGTCGAGGTCGAAGTCCTGCTGCCGCACCTTTTCGGCGAGATACCGCCAGTCCCAGGCCGCGATCGGCGTGGGCTCGCCAAGCTGCCGCGCCATCGCGGTGAGACGCTCGCGGTCCTGCGCCGCCCTGGCCTTGGCCGGCTCCCAGGCTTTTTCCAGCAGCTCCAGCACGGCGCCGGTGTCCTGGGCCATGCGGTCGGCGAGTGCGTAATCCGCGTAACTGGCGTACCCGTGCAGCGCGGCCAGCTCCTGGCGCAACGCGACGACGCGCGCCGCCACGGGCCGGTTGTCGTGCTCTCCCGCATGGGCGCCGCGCTCGACGCGGCCGCGCCAGACTTTCTCGCGCAGGTCGCGCCGCGTCGAGAAGGTGAGGAAGGGCTCGGCCAGCGACGGCGACAACGTGACCACATGGGCGCCGGCGGGCAGCCCGCGCTCCGCCGCGGCATTGCGCGCTGCCGCCCGCACCGGCTCGGGCAGGCCGGCCAGGTCGGTTTCACCTTGCAATGGCAGCACCCATCCGGCTTCTTCCGCGAGCAGGTTCTGCGCGAAGCGGGTCGTGAGTTGCGCCAGTTCCTCCGTGATGCGGCCCTGCCGCTCGCGCGCCTGCCCGGTCAGCGTGGCCCCCGCCAGCACGAAGTCGAAGTGGATGCGATCGAGGAGCTGCAGGTCCTCGTCGTCAAGGTCCAGTTCGTGGCGCCGCGCATGCAGCGCGGCGATCCGGGCGAACAGCCCTTCGTGCATGGAGATCGCGTTCTCGTGCGCCGCCAGGCGCGGCGCCAGCTCGCGCTGCACCGCCTGCAGGGCGGAGCTGGTCTCGCTGGCGGCGAGGTTGTGGAACAGCAGGTCGATGCGCGTGTACATCCGGCCGCAGCGGTCGAACGCCTGGACGGTGTTGTGGAAGGTGGGCGGCTCGGGCTGGTTCGCGATGGCGTCGATCTCGGCGAGCTGCTCGCGCATCGCCTGCTCGAAGGCGGGTTCGAAGTGTTCCGGACGGACCTCGCGAAAAGGCGGCAGGCCGTAAGGGGCGGTCCAGTCGGCAAGGAGGGGGTTGGCGGCAGGGGGCATCGGGCGATTCTGCCCGGGCTGCGGAAGCCCCGGCCGCGAAAAAAGAATCGGCGGCCCCGCGCAAACGGCCCGGCTCGGCCAGAATCCGATTCCCTCCGCGCTGCGTACCAGCAGGACAACTCAACCGGAATTGGACGATGACCGGCGATTTCGACGACAGACAGGTGATGGCACTGCTCGCCCGCGTGGCGGCGCGCCAGGACGCCGGCCGGCGCCCTGGCGATGCCGAAGCGGCGCTGCGGCAGTTGTACGACCTGGTCGGAGGCCGGTTGTACGGCGTCGCGTTGCGGGTGGTGGGCAACCGCGAGTGGGCCGAGGACGTGCTGCAGGAGACCTTCCTGGGCATCTGGCGCGTCGCCGGCGACTACAGCAGTTCGCTCAGCCCGCCGATGGCCTGGCTGGGCCTGATCGCCCGCAGCCGCGCGCTGGACCTGCTGCGCCGCCGTGCCAGCGAGCGCGCCGATGCCGGCGTCGAGCTCGACGGCGTGGTCGCCGAGACGGTGGCCGGCGATTCGGCCGACCCCATGGACACCGCCCAGGCCAGCGAGCAGGCGTGGGCGGTGCACGAATGCCTGCGCAAGCTCGAGGCCAGGCAGCGCGAACTGGTGAGCCTCGCGTATTTCCGCGACCTGAGCCACAGCGAGCTGGCGGCACGGCTGCGCCTGCCGCTGGGGACCGTCAAGACCTGGGTGCGGCGCGCGCTGGAACAGTTGCGCGGTTGCCTGGGTGGGTACGCGTAGGAGCGCCGCATGAACCTGACGCGTTCTCCCGAACTGATCGACCGGCTTGCCGCCGCCTACGCGCTCGGCACCTTGCGCGGGGGCGCGCGGCGGCGCTTCGAAGCGATCGCCCGCCAGAGCCCCGCGGTGCGGGCGCAGGCCCTCATCTGGCAGGAGCGGTTCGCCAGCATGACCGAACTCGCCCCGGCGCAGGAGCCTGACGCCAACGTGTGGAAGCGCATCGAGAACCTGCTGCCGGCGCAGGAGGCGCCGCGGCCGGCCGGCGAGCAGCCGGCGGTGCTGGAGCGGTTGCGGCGGCTCGTGTCGCTGTGGCGCGGCGCCGCGCTGGCGGGCGCCATGGTGGCGGTGGTCGTCGCCGTCGTCGGCGGCCAGCTCGCCGCGAACCTGCAGCGGCAGGAGGCGGCACTGGCCGAGGCGAGCCGCCAGCGCGACGCGCTGACGGCCCAGTTGCAGGCGGCGCCGCAGGTGCAGTACGTGGCCGTGCTTGCCGACGACCGGCAGGCGCCGGCGATGCTGGCGACCTTCGATCCGAAGCACAACACGCTGACCCTGAAGCGGGTTGGCGGGGTGCAGGCGGGGCCCGATCGCTCGCTGCAGCTGTGGGCCTTGCCGCCGGGCGCGGCGCCGCGCTCGCTCGGCGTGCTCGGTGACGAGCAGGTGCTGCGGCTGAGCCTCACCGAGCAGCAGGTGCGCGAAGTGCCGGCGCTGGCGATCAGCCTGGAGCCGCGCGGCGGGGCACCCGCCGGCAGCGGCCCGACCGGCCCGGTGGTGTCCAAGGGCGCGCTGCTGCAGACGGCGCTCTGACGAAGTCCCTGCCGCTGGCGTGGGCAAGCCGCAGCCACATCCGATCGCGCCGGGCGCGCGTATTCAGACCACCTCCAACCCGAAAGGTCTGAACATGAAGCGCTTTCCCAACCTGATCCTGTGCGCCGCCCTGGCTTGCGGCGCCGCAGCCGCGCAAGCCGGCACGCACGTGCGTGCCGCCGACCTGCCGCGGATCTCCAACGGCGGCACCGGGTTCATCGGCGTCACCGATTCGGCCGCCATGGCTCAGCGGCCCGTAACGGCCCAGTGGAACACCGCCACCAGCACGATCCCGCTGCGCGCGGGCGAGGCCAGCACCATGGTCGACGGCCGTCCCAACGCGAATCCGGAGGCACCCATGCCGCACGGCATGGCCGGCCAGCCGATGCAGCACTCGCTGCGCTCGATGGGCGGCAGCGGCGGCCCCATGACCGACCGTCCCGCGGGCGCGCACGCCGGTTGGGGCACTCCGGACTGACCCCAGCCTGCCTTTTTCCCAACCAATCCCACCGCGAGTGCACCGTCCCCGGCGCGGGTCGCCGGGGCGGCGCGTCCGGTCCACCCTTCGACAGGAGACACCATGCGAACCAAGAGAAACAAGCTGGCCCGGATGACGCTCGTCGCGCTGGCCGCGGCCGGGGCCGCGGGCCTCGGCCTTGCCGCCAGCCACCGCGAAGCGCCTTTCATCACGACCAGCCCCAAGGTCGACGCCACCGACTTCTACATGTTCCGCAGCTACGAGGGCGTGGCGCCCAACGGCAGCGGCGGGCGCGGCGACTACGTGACGCTGATCGCCAACTACCAGCCGCTGCAGGATCCGTACGGCGGGCCCAACTACTTCCAGCTCGATCCCAACGCGCTGTACGAGATCCACATCGACAACAACGGCGACGCGGCTGAGGACCTCACGTTCCAGTTCCGCTTCAACAACAGGCTCAATGACATCTCGCTGCCGGTGGGCGGCAAGAACGTCGCGATCCCGCTGATCCAGGCCGGCCCGGTCGCGGGCGTCGCCGACGCCAACCTCAACGTCACCGAGAGCTACACCGTCAACATGGTGCGCGGCGACCGGCGCAAGGGAACGGCGTCGGCGGTGACGAAGACGGGCGGGGCGACCGCGTTCGAGAAACCGGTGGACTACATCGGCGTCAAGACGCTGGGCGACGCGGCAGCCTATGCGGCGTATGCGGCCAGGCACGTCCACGAGGTGAAGATCCCCGGCTGCGGGGCCGGCAAGGACATGGGCCGCGTGTTCGTCGGGCAGCGGCAGGAGGGCTTCGCCGTCAACCTCGGCCCGATCTTCGACCTGGTCAACGCGCCGTTGTCGGTGATCACGAACCCGGCCAACATCAATGCCGCCGCGGCCAACTCGATCCAGAACAAGAACGTCACCTCGATCGCGCTGGAGGTGCACAAGGACTGCCTCACCGCCGGCAGCGAACCGGTGATCGGCGGCTGGACAACGGCCAGCCTGCGCCAGGCGCGGCTGCTCTCGGGAGCGCCGGCCGCCGGCCTGCAGGCCAGCGAGAAGCCGGGCGGACCCTGGGTCCAGGTGTCGCGCCTGGGCCAGCCGCTGGTCAACGAAGTGGTGATCGGGCTGAAGGACAAGGACCGCTTCAACGCGGCCAAGCCCAGGGGCGATGCGCAGTTCCTCGACTACGTCACCCATCCCACGCTGCCGCCGCTGCTGGGGCTGGTGCTGGCGGGCAACGCGGCCGGTTTGGCGCCGACCAACCTGCCGCGCACCGACCTGGCAACGGTGTTCCTCACGGGCATCACCGGCGTCAACAAGCCGGCCACGGTCACGCCGTCGGAGATGCTGCGGCTGAACACGGCCATCGCGCCGGTGCCGTTCGCCAGCCAGAACCGGCTCGCCATCGTCGGCAGCCTGAAGAGCGCGCCGGCCGGCAGCGACTTCGCGGGCTTTCCGAACGGCCGGCGGCCCAAGGACGACGTGGTCGACATCGCGCTGGTGGCGATGCTGGGGGGCCTGTGCGTGGCCAATGGCGACAACGACGCGCTCAAGTTGAACTCCATCCCGGGCGTGCCCGGCGTCACGTCGGCCTGCAAGCCTTCCAGCGTGCCGGCCGGTGCCGCTTCGCTGGACGTGCACGACGCGGTCGACCAGGCCGTGGTGCCGCTGCTGCCCGGCTTTCCGTACCTCAACACGCCGCTGCCGGGGTCCAAATGAACGCGCACGCAGTCTTCATGACGAACCGTTCCTGGCGCGCGCTGCTCGCCGGCGCGGCGGGTGCGGCGCTGCTCTCGGCGTGCGGCGGTGGCGGCGGGGACGCCCCCCCAGCCGTGGTCGACACGCCGGCGGCGACCAGCGAGGTGCCGGCATCGGCGCAGGCCAGCGCGGCGGGCGCCGTGGCGTTCGTGCGGCAACTGGCCGCGACGCGCGACGACGGCGCGGAGCCGATCCGAGTCGGCGACGCGGTGCTGGGCACCAGCGAAACCGACGAGCCGGTGGAGCTTTGACGATGCATGCCGCGCGCGCTGCGCTCCTGGCGCTGCTTTTGGGGTGCGCCGCGCCGGCGTGGAGCCACGACAGCTGGCTGGCCGTGGAGCGCCCGGCCGCGGGCGCGGCGCGCGCGACGCTCGAACTGGCCACCGGCAACCGCTTTCCCGTCCAGGAGGTGGCCCCGGCGCTGGACAACGTCGCGCGGGCCGGCTGCAGCGACGGCCGCGGGACCATGGCGCTGGCGGCGCGGCGCCACGATGAACGCTCGCTCGAAATGGAGGTGGCCGCGGCCGGCGGGCAGGCAGCGCTCGCGTGCTGGGTGGAACTCGGCGCGCTGGACATCGAACTGGAGCCGCGGCTGGTGCAGGTGTATTTCGACGAGATCCGTGCGCCGCAGCCGGTGCGTACGGCCTGGGCGCGGATGCACGAGCGCGGCGTGCGCTGGCAGGAGCGCTATCGCAAGTTCGCGCGCATCGAGCTGGCCGGCGGGCCGGCGCCAGCCGCGGCTCTGGCAGCGGCCCGGCAACCGGTCGGGCTGGACCTCGAGATCGTGCTGCTCGGCGGCGAGCCGGTCCGCGCCGGCGAAGCGCTGGCGTTCCAGGTGCTTCGCGACGGCCAGCCGCTGGCGGGATTTCCGGTGGAACTGGTCTCCGACCGCAGTCCGGTGGGCATCTGGCGCACCACCGATGCGCGAGGCCGGCTGCAGCACCGCCTGCCGTTCGCGGGGCAATGGCTGTTGCGGGGCACCGACCTGCGCCTGTCGGCCACTCGCCGCGACACCTGGGAGAGCCGCTTCGCGACGCTGGTCGTCGAGGTGCCGGGCGGCGATTGACGGCCGCCGCACACGCGCGAATCTCTGCGCTGCGTCCTACACGCGCCGTCGCGCCGTGCCGGCGGGCCGTCGGCCGCCCGCGGCCGACCATGCAGCATGGCCAACCATCTTCCCGAACAACCGAACCAGCCCCAGCCGGTGCCGCCCGTGCAGCCGGAGCCGACGCCCAACGACCCCAAGCCGATGCCCAAGCCCATGTAACCGGCACGGTGGTACGCGGCAGGGGGCGCTGCTGGCCTCCTGCTATCGTGTGGCATGGAACTCGTGCGACTTGCGCTCGTCGCCGGAGCGCTTCTTTCCGCCGCCGTGGCGGCCGACGCCGCCCCGGCGGCACAGCCCGTCCGGCCTTCCGCGCGTCTGTTGCACGAACTGGCAAGGTCCGACGACCTGAAGGCGTTCACGACGAGCGCGCTCACCCGCCCGGCGGAGGGCGGCTATTTCTACGCCCGCTACGTGGCGAACATGTGCGGCCGCGACTGGGCGGTCATCACGCGCTACGGCCAGGCGGCCGTCGAGCCGGAGATCCGCGCGAGCGGTCCGCTGCCCGCGTGGCGGGTCGAGATGATGCAGAACCTGCCGCGCCGGTGTGCGGGCTTCGCTCCCGGCGAAGCGGGCGCCATCCTGGCCGATCTCAAGAGCAGGCCGGACCTCCTCGAGGACCCCTTGCTGTCTGCCGAACGCGAGCTGGTCGATGCGTCCAGGGCAGGCCGCCACGCCGCGTTGCGGTCGGCCGTCAGGAGGCTCATCCAGCTCGACGATCCCGTGCTATGGACGGAGCGCCGTCTGTGGGACCGCGTGGCCCAGTCGGACCCGCGCACGCGCGGGCGGGGCGGGTACTTCTTCGACCGCAAGGTGTACCAGGGCGATGACCCGAAGTTCCTGGAGATCGCCCTCGCGCTCGAGATCGCGTTCTGCCAGCCCGATCTGCCTTGCGCGCCCGACGACGAGTTGAGCGTCGTCTGCGCCACCGGTGGCGACTGCGCTCCGGACCGGTATGCGAGGTCCAGGAGTTTCTACCTCGCGAACGGCGGTTCCGAAAAAGGATGGCCGCGGGTGCTGGCCCTGGTGCGGCGGATCCAGAACGCATTGCGCACCGGCGACGTGGCCATGTTCGTGCGTTAGCCGGCGCGCTTGCGCGCCACGAGCGCCTCGATCGTGGCAAGCTGCTCGGCGAGGGGCTGCTCGGCCGGCAGCACGACCGGCGCCGGGCCCTTGCATTCTGGCGGCGCGCCATCGCGGCTGCCCTTGGCGTAGGCCGCCCAGTGTTTCAGCTTCCATCGGTCCAGCGGATTGCCGCGCTGCTCGACCCGCCGCCGCCGCTCGGCGTCGGACAGCGACATCCACACGACCACGGAGGGCACGGCGGGCAGGCCCAGCTGCTCGGGCTGTTCCAGCAGGCCGGCCACCAGTTCGCGCGTCCATGGCCCCGGCAATGCGACGGAGCCGCCGAGCCGGAGTTGCTCGTCGGCCAGTTGCAGCGTGGCGCGGTAATCGAGGTCGCGCACTTCCTGCTTGAACAGCGGGCTGTCGCGGTCGTTCGGATCGGCGCCCATCAGCTCCAGGATGCGCGGCCCGTGCTGGCCGCCCACGAGGTCCTTGTCGATGAGGGTCCAAGGATCGCCGCGCTGGAGGCGGTGGCGCACCCATTCGCGCGCCAGCGTGCTCTTGCCGCAGGCGGCGGGGCCGGTGATGAAGAGCACCACCGGGGGCGGCGGCGCGGCGGGGGAAGTGGCGGAAGAGGCTTGGGAGGTCACCGGACGAGCATACGTCTTTCGCCTCCGGCGCGGGGCGCCGCCGCAGCCGCTACATCTTCGCGTCCTGCGTCGTGCCGCCGGTCAGGTCGGCCATGTCCACGCGCACTTCCGCGAAGCGCAGCACCTTCCCGCCGTACTGCGCGGCGAAGGTTCGCGCGTCGGCCTCCACGGCGAAACTGGCATAGGTCGGGCCCATCGAGCCGCGGCGCTTGCTGCCGCCCACGTAGAACCCGGCCCTGGCATCGAACCAGTGGCCGCGCGGCTGCTCCCAGTCGGCCTTGGCCATGTCCTGCACGAACACGGCGCGCACCGGCTTGACCTGCTCGGGCGCCAGCAGCGTCGCGAACATTTCCCTGGTGTCGCAGCAGAACACCGGCGGCGCCGAGCCGACGTAATGGATCTGCGCCTTGGGCCCGGGATAGTCGGCCAGCAGCATCCCGTCGAGGTCGCAGGTGGTGGCCGGGTCGATCTCGACCGGGGCCAGCACGGTGGCCGATCCGGCCTCGGTGCAACCCAGCAGGCCGGCCAGGGGCGCGGCGCAGGCGGCGAGCAGCAGGTGGCGGCGGGTCGGTGTCATGGGCGGAATCTCCAGGTGGCGATCCCCAGCGGCGCGGCGATCCAGGCCAGCATCACCAGCGCCATCAGCCAGGGCTTGGCCAGGGCGCCGGGGACGATGCTGGTCAGGCCGTACAGGCTGCGCATGTCGTCCAGGGAAAAGATGTTGAGGATGCGGAACACGTCCGCCGGGTTGAACAGCAGCAGGTAAGGAAACCAGTGGCCGGCCGCCTCGCCGCCGCCGGCCACCAGCAGGCCCAGCAGCAGCAGGTCGAACACCAGCACGAAGAAAAACCACAGCGCGATGGCCAGGCCGGAAGCGCGCGTGCGGTCGCGCGCCAGGACGGAAAGCATCACCGCCAGGCTCAGGAAAGCCAGGCCCAGCAGCACCGAGCTGAACATGAAGCCGAGAAAAGGCTCCAGCCCCGCCATGCCGATCTGCCCCGCCAGCAGCAGCGCGACCAGCCCGAAGCCGGCGAGCGTCGACAAGGTGAGCGCCGCCGCCAGCCCGAGGTACTTGCCCATGAGCACTTCGAGCCGGGTGACCGGCAGCGCCAGCAGCAGGTCCAGCGAGCCGCGCTCGCGCTCGCCGACCACGGCGTCGAAACCCAGCAGCAGCGCGATCAGGGGGATCAGGTAGATCACCAGGCTGACCAGGCTGGCGATGGTGGCCTCGATCGAGCGCAGGCCCACGGCGCCTTGCTGCGCGCCGCCGAAATAGGCGATGACGAGCGCGAAGACGGTGAAGACCAAAGCGACGGCGAGCACCCAGCGGTTGCGCAGGCGGTCGCGCAGTTCCTTGAAGGCGATGGTGAGGATCGGTTGCAGTTCCATGGCTTGTCCTCAATCGGCGCAGCCGAAGAACACGTCCTCGAGCGATGGCTCGTGGACCTTGAGATCGAGCACCGCGGCGCCCAGCGCCAGCAGCGCGGCCAGCACCGGCATCTTGGCCTCGCGCGCGCAGCGGGCCTGCAGGTGCGTGCCTTGCCATTGCGCCTCGCTTACCGGCAGTGAGGCCAGCGCGTCGCGCACGGCGGCCGCGCCCGATTCGCTGGCGCGCACTTCCAGCAGCAGCGGCAGCGCCATGCGCTCGCGCAGTTGCTGCACGCTGCCCAGTGCCTGCACCTTGCCCGCGGCCATGATGGCGAGGCGGTCGACGCGCTCCTGCAACTCGGCGAGGATGTGCGAGGTGATGACCATGGTCACACCCTCGGACTGCAGGCCGCGCAGCGTGGCGTAGAAGGCGCGGATCGCCTCCGGGTCCAGGCCGGTGGTGGGCTCGTCGAGGAACAGCACTTGCGGCCGCCCGAGCAGGGCCTGCGCGAAGCCGAGGCGCTGTCGCATGCCCTTGCTGTATTCGCGCACGGCCCGGCTTGCGGACTCCGTGAGGCCGACCCGCTCCAGCGCCGCTTCGCAGTCGTTGCGATGCGCACCTTTCAGGCGGGCCATGAAACGCAGCGTCTCCAGGCCGCTGAGGTTGTCGTACAGCACCACGTTCTCGGGCAGGTAACCGATGCCGCGGCGCGCGCTGCGGAAGTCGCGGCCCCCGACGGCCGATCCCTGGATGCGGATGTCGCCCGCGCTCGGCGTGACCAGCCCCAGCATCATCTTGAACAGCGTGCTCTTGCCGGCGCCGTTGTGGCCTATCAGGCCGAACACCTCGCCGCGCGGGATCTCCAGGTCGACGCCGTCGACGGCGCGCACCGCGCCATAGCGCTTGCTCACGCCGCGCAGGCTGACCGCCGGTGCCGCCGTGTCAGTGCTGCCTTGCATTCCAGTCCTTCCAGTTCGGGTGAGTCGGCGTCATGCGCGGCTTCGTGTCGACGACGCTCGGGGCGCGCAGCACCGGGAACTGCTGGCTCACCAGGCGCAGCGCCTGCACGGCGGGGCTCGCGAGCAGCAGCCTGACCATCGGGTGCCGCCAGGTCAGGCGGTCGACGATGTCGTTGGCTTCGTAGGGAACGTCGCCGCGGCCGTCGCCGTCGCGATCCCAGCCGAGGTAATTGCCCCAGTGGTTGCCCACCGTGCCGCCCCAGGCCTCGTCGCGCGCGCCGACGTAGCGCACCTGTTCGCGATTGGCGATGAAGTCGTTGCGCTCGACCTGGTTGCGGGTCGAGCCGGCCGACAGGTGCACGCCGACCTGGTTGCCCACCACCAGGTTGCCGGTGAGCTTCGCGTATTCGACGTCGTAGATGAAGAAGCCGCGCGCGTTGCCGGCGACCACGTTGTTCTCGATCACCGAGTCCTGCAGCGTCCGCAGCATGATGCCGTGGTCGGTGTTGCCCCAGGCCCGGTTGTTGCGGATCACCTGGTCGCGCACTTCCATCAGCGCCAGCCCGCCGCGGTTGGAGTAGCTGTCGTTGTCCTCCCACAGGTTGCGGTAGGAGTTCATGTAGTGCGTGCCGTAGCGGCTGTGGTGCAGGCGGTTGCCGCGGAACACCGCGTCGTGCGACACGTCCACGTACAAGGCGTCGCGCACGAAGCTGATGCGGTTGCCGACGATGCGGGCGCCCTTGGTGTTGTACAGCTGCACCCCGTTGCCGCGCTGGGAAGAGCCGTAGTCCCGCTTGCCGACGATCAGGTTGTGCTCGATGCGCACGTCGTCGGCCTTCTCGATCCACAGCCCGAACAGGTTGTAGACCAGGTCGGTGCGGCGCACCACGGCGCGGTGCGAGCCGGGCGAGAGATAGATGCCCGCGTTCTGCTGCAGCAGGCTGTCGCCGGAGTCGCGCACGATCAGCCCTTCGATGGTGACGTCCGGCGCCGTGACGCGGATCGTGTCCCCCTGCAGCCCGCCGCTGATCGTCGGGCGGCCGATGCCGCGCAAGGTGAGCGGCTTGGCGATGACCAGGTTGCCGGGATACTGGCCGCGCTGCACCTCCACCACGTCGCCGGCCGCCGCGCGGTCGATCGCCGGCTGGATCGCCTGCCCCGGCTGCACCGTCCATGTGGCCGCGGCCAGCGCCAGCGGCGCCGCGCACGCGAGCGCCGCCAGCCGCGGCAGCAGGCGGGCGAGGCGGCGCGCCAGGAGGTTCATGCGGTCACCACCAGCAGGCCCAGCGACTTCAGCGCGAGGAACAGCGTCGCGCCGATCAGGAGGTTCTTGAACAGGACGTAGCAGACCATGTCCATGATCGTCGCGACGCGGTAGCGGCGGCCCCACCACGGTCCGTCCTTGACGTAGCGCTTGGCGTTCAGCCGGATCAGCACCTCGTAGACGCTCCAGGCGAACCACCAGGCGATGATCGCCGCGGCGCGCAGCTCGCCCATGCCGGCCAGCACCCAGGCGGTCGTCACGGCGATGGCCAGCGCGATGCTGAGCACGCGCCAGGCGCGGTGCGGGATCGGCGCGCCGCGGCGCCAGGGCCAGACGTGGTCCCAGAGCTCGGCGCACAGCCAGCCGCAGACGCCGGGCTGGCCGGCGGCATACGACGGCTGCGCCGGATCGGTGGGCATTCGGGGGTCGACCATGGTGCTACTTCAGTCGGGCTTGACCGGGTGGATGGGAATGAAATAGCCGTCGCGGCCTATGCGCGTCAGCGGCAGGCCGTCGCGCTCCCGGTGCTTGCGCTCCCTGGCCAGCGGCGGGCAGGCGTGGCTGTCGGTGTACAGCACCATGCAGTCCAGGCAGTGCAGGCACTCGCGGTGGTCGATGCGGCCGTCGGCGTCGATGGCCTGCGCCCCGCAACCGGTGGCGCAGGCCTTGCAGGTGCTGCATTCCTGCTTGCGGCGCAGCCCGAACCAGCGGAAGGTCGACGGCATCGCCAGCGACGCGCCGAGCGGACAGAGGTACTTGCAGTAGGGCCGCTCGACGAAGATCGACACACCCAGGATGGTCGCGACGAACAAGGTGTACGGCCACGAGCGTTCGAACCAGCCGACCAGGAAGGTGGTCTTGAACGGCTCGACCTCCGCCAGCATCTCGGCCCGGCCCATCGAGAACATCGAGACGCCCAGCAGGCCGAGGAACACGCCGTACTTCACCCACTTGAGCCGGTCGTGCCAGGCCCGCGGCAGCGCGCGCTGGAAGCGGCGCAGGCCGATCGCGCCGCCGACCTTGTACAGCAGCTCGGACAGCGAGCCGAACGGGCACAGCCAGCCGCAGAACAGGCCCCGGCCCCACACGAACACGGTGAGGATGATGAAGATCCAGAACAGGAAGACGAAGGGATCGCTCAGGAACAGCTCCCAGGTCCACTGGAACAGCAGGGCGTGGAACCAGGTCAGCACCTGCGTGATCGAGGGCTGCGCCATCAGGTGGAAGCCGACGAAGGCGATGCTGATCACCCAGGCGCTGTACTTGAAGGCGTTGACCGGCCACTTGTTCCTGCGCGTCGCGCGGCGCGTGAGCTGGTCGCGCAGCGCGTACACCACGGCGACGGCGACCAGCAGTCCGGCGAACAGCGCGATCTCGACGGCGCGCGACTTCCAGACCTTGACCCAGGCCGCGTCGGGTTCGTCGATCTCGGGCCGGCCGCCTTGCAGCGCCCAGTCCGGCAGCCAGTACGGCGCGTCGAAACTGGCAAAGCTGCGGGCGCCGGTGGCGCGGTCGACGCGGTTGCCCAGGAAGCTCAGTTTCCAGGGATAGGCCGCGGAAAACGAGGGCGAGCGGACGATGAAGATCGCCGACTCGGTGAAGCGCGGCGCGCCGGCGGCTTCCAGTCCGTAGAGGTTGAGGTAGTCGAGGTCGCGGAAGGTAAAGCTGTCCATGCCCTGGCGCAGCTGCACCCGGTCGTAGATGCCGCCGCGCACGAAGCCGGAGCCCTTGAACGATTCGGTGCCTTCGGTGCGGATGATGAAGATGGCGTGCTCACCCGGCTTGAGCCGCGACATCAGGCTTGACCAGCCGGCCGCGCCGAGCAGCGCGCGGCCGATGTCGGGATGGTTCAGGTAGCCGAACCACAGCTCGATGAAGGGCGCGCCGCGCCCTTCGAGGCCGACCTGCGCCGGCTGTACCGCCAGGCGCTGCACCGCGCCTTCGTCGGCCAGGGAGGCCCAGTCGAGCGTGCGTTTCGTTTCGGCGAACTTCGCCTGCGCGCGCACCGTGGGCGCGAGGATGCCGGTCTGGCGCGCGACGGCAGCGCCGGACATGGTCATGACCTGGTTCTGCGCGATCACCGTGACGGTGGCGCCGGAGATCGCGTCGATGCCGACGACGCCCTCGTCGGGGCGCGACGGGCCGACCTCGAGCTTGTCGCCGACGAACTTGCCAAGGTACTGGTCGTTGAATTTCGTGAGGGCGGTCTCGGGGATGCCCAGCAGCAGGATCGGCTCGGAGTGCTTGAGGACCTTGACGCCCACGAACCGGCCCTTCAGGTCCATGCCGATCAGCGTGACCACGGGCTTGCCGGAATAGGCGGGCGTGTCGGTGATGTCGGTCGAGAGCATCACGTACCCGAGCAGCTTGCGCTGGCCCTGGACGTCGGCAAAGGCTTCGACGTACGGCGGCTGGCCCTTGCGCTCGGAAAACGACGTCGCGCCGGGGAACACCTCGGCGCAGGGCGCGTAGTCGCACAGCCGCTTCGCGCCATGGATCTCGGCTGGCAGCTCGGCTTCGTAAGCGGTGGCCCAGGCGGCGTGCAGGCCGGACAATGCGGCGGCCGCCACGCACACGCGCAGGAGGAACGACAGGAAATTCATCGGGGGGGCTGGGCCCCCGCGCGCCGCGGCGCGCGGGGGAGGCTGGCAGCGTCAGGCTTCGACGATCATGCGGCTGCGCATCTCGAGGTGCAGCGCATGGCAGAAGTGGGTGCAGTAGGCCCAGAACACGCCGGGTTTGTCGGCGATGAAGGTGACCGACTTGGTCTCCTGCGGATTGACGATGAAGTTGACGTTGTACTTCGGGATCGCGAAGCCGTGCGTCAGGTCCTGCACCTTGTCCAGGTTGGTGAGGATCAGCGTGACCTCGTCGCCCTTCTTCACCTTGAACTCGCGCAGGCTGAAGGCCGGCGCCAGCGAGGTCATCTTCACCGTGACCTTGCGGCCGTTGCGAACGACGCCGCTTTCCTTCGGGTCCTTCACGGCGTTCGGGAACTCGTCGAGGCTGTAGACCTGCTTGGGCTTGAGCAGCTCGCGCTTGAAGATGATGAAGTCGTGCGGCTCGCCGCGCACCGGGTGGTCGGCGACCAGCACCATCTTCTCGCCGGAGATGTCGATCAGCTGCTCGTTCTCCGGATGCAGCGGCCCGGCCGGCAGGAAGCGGTCCTTGGAGAACTTGCAGCCCACCGCCAGCCACTTGCCGTCGGCCGCCACGGTCTCGGACTGCGATGCGTTGACGTGGCCAGGCTGGTACTGCAGGTCGAGGCGGTCGACCACGTACCTGGCGTTCTTGTCGCCGGCGTGGAACTTGATCGCGGCCTCGACGTTCCACTTGACCAGCGCGCTGTCCAGGAACAGCGTGGTGTAGGCGTTGCCGCGGCCGTCGAAGGCGGTGTGCAGCGGGCCCAGGCCCACCTCCACCTCGGCGACGATCGCCTGGTCGATCTTCTCGAGCTTGCCGTCGAACCAGGCGAGCACCTTGGCCAGCTCGATCACGGTGCAGGTCGGCGACAGCTTGCCGGCGCAGATGAAGTACTTGCCGTCCGGACTGGCGTTGACGCCGTGCGGGTTCTTGGGAACGCTGACGTAGGCGGTCAACGCGGTGGCCGGGTCCTTGTTGGCCTCGCGCGTGCCGTCCACCACCGGCACCTTGGAGCTGCCGATCGTCTTGAACTTGCCGGCCTTCACGGCGGCCTCGATCCGCGCCACGTTGAAGAACAGGCAGGCGTCGCGCTCGGCCGACATCATGTCCTCGTACTTGACGCCGTTCTCGACGTTGTACTGGTTGGTGGCGGCCAGCTTGCCGTCGTAGGACGTGGCGGTGAGGTCGCAGTTGCCGTCGATCAGCACCTGCCAGCGCACTTCCATCGACTCCGCGTCGACGCAGGTGAAGAGCGAGCGGTACTTGTCCGCCTTCTCCAGTTCGGCGTTGCCGGGCACCAGCGGAATCTGGAACTCGGCGCCGCAGAACACGCGGGTGGTGTAGTTGATCGCGGGATCGACCGGGTCGCGCTTGTCGGGGAAGATGCCGTGGAAGCCCTGCACGTTGGGCAGCTCGGTGATCTTGTCGCAGACGAAGTAGTCCAGGCGGATGCGCGCCAGGCGGCTGTTGATCTTGTCGTTGATCCAGGCGTAGCGGCCGTCGTAGTTGCCGTCCTTGTACGAGGCGTGGGTGTGGTGCGTGTCCGCCACGGTGTACTTCAGGCTGCCGTCGGGATTGGTCCCCATGACCTGCCTGGACTCGTTGGTGATGCCCCAGCCCACCAGCGCGTCCGGCACGAAGCAGGGGATGCGGGTGATCTCGCGGCCCGAGGGCAGGCCCAGCACGCGCATGTCGCCGGTGTGGCCGCCGCTCCAGAGGCCGTAATAGGTATCGAGCTCGCCCGGCTTCAGGTGCACCGAACCGCCGTCTTCGCCGGGATTCCCGTGCGAGGCTGGCGCCGATGCCTTGGCGGCCGGCGCGCTGGCCGGCTTGTCCGAGCACGCGGCGAGGCCGACACCGGCCAGGCCGGCGATCGCCGCCGAGTTGAGAAACCGGCGACGCGGCATCTCGGGTTGCGAATCCTCAGGCTTGATGGCCCCTTCTCTCATGTCACTTCCTTGTGGTGGTCGACGAACAAACGCATGGAAGGGACCGGTCGCGGGCGACGCGACGACCCCCTGTTTTTTGAAAGGTGGATCATCCGTGCACCTTCTTGAAGATGACTTGCGTTAAGTCAAGCGTGAACGCGACCGGCGCGATTTTTCCCGCGCCGCGCACGCCTAGAATTCGCCACCGCCATTTACATCACGTCATGATGAAACACCTCGCACTCACCATCGCCATCGGTGCCGCCGCCCTGCTCGCGGCCTGCGGCAAGCAGGAACCCGCCGCACCGGCCGCTCCCGCCGCGCCTGCCGCCGCACCGGCGCCGGCCGCCGCGCCCGCGACCGCCGACAACAGCGCCGGCAAGTCGGTCTACAACAAGACCTGCGCGCTGTGCCACGCCGCCGGTGTCGCGGGTGCGCCGAAGCCGGGCGACAAGGCCGACTGGGGCCCGCGCATCGCCCAGGGCAACGACGTGCTGTACAAGCATGCGATCGAAGGCTTCACTGGCGCCAAGGGCCAGATGCCCCCGCGCGGCGGCGCCTCGTCGCTCTCCGACGACGAAGTGAAGTCGGCCGTCAATTACATGGTCGACCAGTCGCGCTGACCTTGGCTGCTGCTCCCGTGAACGATCGCACGCGCGCGCCCGTCGACGGCTCGCGGCGCCGGCTGGCGCTGGCCGCCGGCCTGGGCGCCGCCCTCGCGGCGTGGCCTGCGGCGGCCCGCGTGCGCGGCAAGCCGGTGCGCCGGCGCGCGTCGCGGCCGATGATGGGCACGCGCGTCGACGTGGCCGTGCGGGGCGACGACCCGCGGCAGCTCGACGCGGCGATCGCCGCCGCCTACGGGCGAATGGGGGCGCTGGTGGCCATGATGAGCCACTACGAGCCGGCCAGCCGCATCGCCGCGATCAACCTCGCGGCCGGCGTGCAGCCGGTGACGATCGAACCCGAGCTGATGGACGTGTTGCTGATGGCGCGACGCATGTCGCAGCGCAGCGGCGGCGCGTTCGACGTGACCATCGGCTCGGTGGGGCGCTGGCACTTCGATGCGCGCGATCCGCGCATGCCCGAGCCCGGCTACATTGCAGCGCACCTGCGCGACGTCGACTGGCGCCAGCTGGTGCTGGACCAGGACGCCGGCACCGCGTACCTGCAGCGGCGCGGGATGCGCATCGATCCCGGCGGCATCGCCAAGCTGCCGATCCTCGCGGCCGGCCTGCAGGTCCTGAAGGACCATGGCATCGAACAGGCGCTGGTCAACGGCGGCGGCGACGTGGTCGCGGCGAGCGGCGCGGCGCAGCGGCCCTGGCGCGTCGGCATCCGCGACCCGCGCCGGCCCGCCCGGCTGCTGGGCGCGCTCGACGTGCGCGACGGGTTCGTCGCCTCGTCGGGCGACTACGAACGCTTCTTCCTGCGCGACGGGCGGCGCTATCACCACCTGCTCGATCCGAAGACCGGCTACCCGGCGCGCGGTCCGCGCGGCGTGACCCTGGTCGGCAGCGACCTCGCGTCGGTGAACGGACTCGGCGCGGCCGCGATGGTGCTGGGCACCGCCGGGGGCCGCGAGCTGATTCGCGCTACGCCCGGCGTGCAGGCGCTGGTTGCCGGCAGCGACGGCGGGCTGTGGATCATGCCCGGGCTGCGCGAGCGGCTGCTGCCGGCATGAAGCGCGACACCGCCGCCGCCCCGGGCGCGCGAGAGACCGCACGCGAGCTGGTGTCTCGCTTGTCGCCGGCGCGGCACGCCCGTAGAGTCGAGTTCATCCCCCCAACGCCGTCCGTGCCGCCTGCAACCGTGGCCGGTGGCCATCGAGATTTCCCATGACCACTGCCGTCACCCTGGACAGGACGGTGCACCTGCTCCACGAAGAGACCTCCCGCTGCGCGACGCCGGCCACCCGCCGCTGCGCCACGTGCCGGGTCAGCACGCTGTGCCTGCCCGGCGGTCTGAGCGAGGACGACCTGCAGCCGCTCGACTCCCTGTTGCTCACCACGCGGCGGGTCGCGGCCGGCCAGTCGATCTTCGCCGAGGGCGATCCGTTCCGCTTCATTTACGCGGTGCGCAGCGGGACCTGCAAGACCGCGATGCTGCGATCGGACGGGCGCGAGCAGGTGACGGGCTTCCACATGGCCGGCGAGGTGATGGGGCTGGAAGGCCTGGCGCACGGCACGCACCGCCTCACGGCCACCGCGCTGGAAGACGGCGAGGTCTGCCTCATTCCCTACGAGCGGCTGGTGGCGGCGACGGTCGCCACGCCCGGCGCCAAGGACCTGGTGCGCCACCTCATGGGCCAGGAGATGGAGCGCGACCACAGCATCATGGTGGTGCTGGGGCTCACCGATGCCGGCGACCGGCTGGCGGCGTTCCTGTTGAACCTGTCGGAGCGCCATGCATCGCGCGGCTACTCGCCCCGCGAGTTCCATCTGCGCATGAGCCGTGGCGACATCGCGAGCTTCCTCGGCGTCAAGCTCGAGACGATCAGCCGCACGTTCTCCTCGTTCCAGAAGCGCGGCTTCCTCGAAGTGAGCGGGCGCCACCTGCGCATCACGGACCTCGAGGGCCTGAAGAGCGCGTACGGATTGCGGCTGCGCTGAGGCGTCTGGGCGGGGTGCCCCCACCCCCACCCTCCCCCAGTGGGGGAGGGAGTTCTTCTTGTCAGCGGGTCTGCAGCAGCGCGCGCTGGAACGACAGCACGTGTTCCTGCACGGCGGCGACGGCCGCTTCGGCGTCGTTGCGACCCAGCGCGTCGATGATCGCCGTGTGCTCCGCCTGCACTTCGGCGAGGTGGCGTTCGTCGGCCAGCGAGATTGCCCAGAAGCGCTGCGAGCGGGCGTGCAGCACCTTGAGGATCTCGGCGAGCATGCGGTTGTGGGCAGCCGCGGCGACCTGCTCGTGGAAGTCGCGGTCGAGGTTCATCACCTCGGTGAGGTGCCGGCGGGCCACCGCCGCATCGAACTCCCGTGCCACGGCGGCGATCCGCTCGACTTCCGCGCCGGTGATCCGGCCGGCGGCGAGCCGGGCGCACAGCACTTCGTTGGCCAGGCGCACCTGGATCAGTTCCATCGCGTCGTTGATCGACAGCGGCGACACCATCACGCCCTTGCGCGGAATGATCTGCACCAGCCCTTCGTTGGCGAGCCGGTGCAGCGCGTGGTTGATCGGCGTGCGGCCCAGCGCCAGTTCGTCCATCAGGCTGGCCGTGTTCAGGTACTCCCCCGGCTTGTAGGCCAGGGTGGTGAGCGCGTCCTTCAGCAACTGGTAGGCCTGCTCGTTCTGCGAGGGCGCCGCCTGCCGTGCGCGGCCGGCGGCGGGCGCGCGCGGGCGGCGGAGTTTCGGGCGTGGGCGGTCCATGGGGCGTAAGGTGCGGGTATCGGGATAGTACCTGATTTGCCTCCTGGCATGACCTTGATATGATCTTGGCCGTGTTGTGAAATTTCACGGCACAAGGAAGCCCGGCACCCGGTTCCGCATGGCCCGGGAGCCAGTCCCGCGCGCTGCGCGCCGCCCCGTCGCGGCGCCGCGCGCGGTCCCGGTCTCGTGTCCCAGGAACCACTCGTCATGAAAAAACGCATCCTCCTCGCCACCGCCATCGTCGCCGCCGCGGCCGCCACGCTGGCCAACGCCCAGGCCACGCTGCCCAAGACGCACCTGAAGGTGGTCGGCGGCCTGAGCAACCTCACCGCGTACAACGACTTCGAGAAGCCGTTCTGGACCCAGGTGGTGCCCAAGCTGTCGAACGGGCAGGTCACCGCCGAGATCAAGGGCTTCAACGAGATGGGCCTGAAGGGGCCCGAAGTGCTGCGCCTGATGTCCCAGGGCGTGATCGAGTTCGGTACCGCGACGCTGTCGTACTTCGCCAGCGACAACCCGATCAACGAGGCGGTGGACCTGGCCGGCCTGGTGCCCGACGCCAAGACCGCGCGCGCGGTGGTCGACGCGTTCACGCCGGTGTACGCCAAGTTCTACGGCGCCGGCTCCGGCATCAAGCTGCTGGGCCTGTCGCCGTATCCGGCGCAGGTGCTGTTCTGCAACGCGCCGATGAAGGGCCTGGCCGACATCAAGGGCAAGAAGGTCCGCACCAGCAGCCGCACGCAGGCCGAGTTCGTCGACGCGATGGGCGGCTCCAGCGTCACGATGGCGTTCGGCGAAGTGGTGCCGGCGATGCAGAACAAGGTGGTCGACTGCGCCATCACCGGCTCGCTCTCGGGCTACCACGCCAAGTGGTACGAGGTCTCCACGCACCTGCTGGAGCTGCCGATCAACTGGAACCCGCAGATCCACGCCGTCAATCAGAAGGCCTGGGACAAGCTCGACCCGAAGGTGCAGGCGTTCCTGCAGTCGAACATCAGGTCGATGATCAACAACATGTGGGACGGCGCCGCGTCGCAGACGCAGGAAGGCTACGACTGCAACACCGGCGCGGCCGCGTGCAAGCAGCCGGTCAAGGGCAAGATGGTCCTGGTCAAGTCGACCGATGCCGACCGCGCCCTGCTCAAGAAGGTGATGCAGGAGACGGTGCTGCCGAAGTGGGCCGCCCGCTGCTCGGCACAATGCGTGAGCGACTTCAACGCGCACATCGGCAAGATCGTCGGCCTCACTGCCAAGAAGTAAGGCGCCTGGGCGCCGGGCGGCGGCGCCCGGCGCCCGCCTCGCGCGACCGGCGCCGGTCCGCTCCATTCCAACTCGTCTTCCCATGTCCACCATCAACCGGCCCGTGCCGTTCGGCAAGCTGCTGGACCGGCTCGAACTGCTGTCGCGGATCGCCGTCTGGTCCGGCGGCGCGCTGACGCTCGCCTGCGTCTTCCTCATCTCCTTCGACGTCGTCGCCCGCAAGTTCTTCGGCTTCACCGTCGGCGGCTCCGACGAGCTGTCCGGCTATGTCTTCGCGATCAGCACCACCTGGGCCTTCGCCTACGTGCTGCTGCAGCGCGGCAACGTCCGCGTCGACGTGCTGTACCAGCACCTGCCGCCGCGGCTGGCGGCGCTGCTCGACTGGCTGTCGCTGGTGGCGCTGGGGGTGTTCATCGGCGCGATGACCTGGCACGCGTCGGGCGTCGCGCAGACGTCGTGGGAACGCAGCGCGACCGCCAATACCCCGCTGGCGACGCCCTTGTGGCTGCCGCAAGGGCTGTGGGTGCTGGGACTCGCCTGGACCTGCGTGGTCCTCGCGCTGCTGCTGGTCCCGGCATCCATCGCGCTGGTGACGGGTGACGCGGCCGCCATGAAGGAGCTGTGCGGCGTGCGCTCGGCCAAGGAGGAGGCCGAGGAAGAGGCGGTCGCCGGCGAGCGCATGGTGCGGGGGGAAGCGCGATGATCGCCACCGCCATCATCCTGCTGCTGGTCCTGATCGGCCTGAGCCTGCCCGTGGGCGCCGCCCTCGGCGTGCTGGGCCTGGCGCTCGACCCCCTGTTTTCGATGCTGCCGCTCAGCCGCGCGATGGGCGAGCTGGCCTGGAGCACCGGCAACGAGTTCCTGCTGGTCGCCATCCCGCTGTTCATCCTGCTCGGCGAGATCCTGCTGCGCGCCGGCTTCGCCGAACGCATGTACGGCGCGATGGCGCAGTGGCTGTCCTGGCTGCCGGGCGGGCTGATGCACGCCAACATCGGCGCTTCCACGCTGTTCGCCGCGACCTCGGGTTCCAGCGTGGCGACGGCCGCGACCGTCGGCACCGTCGCCATCCCGCAGATCAAGCGCTACCGCTACAACGAGTCGCTGTTCCTCGGCAGCATCGCCGCCGGCGGCACGCTGGGCATCCTGATCCCGCCGTCGATCAACCTCGTGATCTACGGCGTGCTCACCAACTCCTCCGTCCCCAAGCTGTACCTGGCGGGCATCATCCCGGGCTTCCTGCTGGCGCTGCTGTTCATGGTGGTGGTCGGCGTGGCCTGCACCGTCAAGCCCGAATGGGGCGGCCATCGCATCAAGGCGAGCTGGGGCGAGCGCATCGCCGGCCTGCAGCACCTGCTGCCGCCGCTCGGGATCTTCCTGATGGTGGTCGGCTCGATCTACGCGGGCCTCGCGACGCCGACCGAAGCCGCCGCGCTGGGCGTGCTGGGCGCCATCATCCTGGCCGCGTTCTTTCGCAAGCTGACGTTCGCGATGCTGCGCGACGCGGTCGAGGGAACCATGAAGTCGACGGCGATGATCATGCTGATCGTCATCGCGGCGAGCTTCCTGAACTTCATCATGTCGGCCATCGGCCTGACCGACGCCATGACCCAGAAGATCGTGGGCCTGGGCCTGTCGCCCGGCTGGATGCTGCTGGTGCTGGTGATCTTCTACGTCATCCTCGGCTGCTTCATGGAGACGCTGTCGATGATGATCGTCACCATCCCGCTGGTGGCGCCGATCATGACCCAGCTCGGCTACGACCCGATCTGGCTGGGGATCGTCATCATCGTGCTGGTCGAGACGGCGCTGATCACGCCGCCGGTCGGCCTGAACCTGTTCGTCGTGCACAGCCTGCGCAAGAGCGGCTCGATGAACGCGGTGATCGTCGGCGCGCTGCCCTTCGTCGGCGCGCTGTTCGCGATCATCGCGCTGCTCGCCGCCTTCCCCGACCTGGCGCTGTGGCTGCCGCGCGTGTTCGGCTGAGCGCCGCCATTCCTTCGCTCCGAATCTTCTTCAGGGACTTCGCATGAAACTCGCCTTCACCGTCGAGGCCGCCGGCCGCACGAGCCAGCTGCAGGTCGACATCGACACCTTCGTCATCGCCGGCTGGGCCGGCCGCGACCGCGCCGCCATCGACCACCATATCGAGGAACTGGCCGCGATCGGCGTCCCGCGTCCGAGCGCGGTGCCGCTGTACTACCGCGTGGCCGAGAACCAGCTCACGCAGAGCCCGCGCATCCAGGCCGTGGGCCCGCATTCCTCCGGCGAGGTAGAGACCTTCGTGTTCACCGCCGGCGGCGAGCTGTACGTCAGCCTGACCTCCGACCATACCGACCGCAAGCTCGAATCGCACAGCGTGGCGCTGTCCAAGCAGCTGTGCGCCAAGCCGGTCGGCACCACGGCCTGGCGCTTCGCCGACGTCGCCGGCCACTGGGACGAGCTGGTGATCCGCTCGCGCATCGTCGAGGACGGGCAGCAGGTCGTCTACCAGGAAGGCGCCTTGAGCGCGCTGCGCCTGCCCGTGGAGCTGATCAACGGCTACACCAACGGGCGCCCGCTGCCGGAGCGCTGCGCCATGAGCTGCGGCACCGTCGGCGCGATCGGCGGCATCCGGCCGTCGACCTCGTTCGAGATGGAGCTGTTCGATCCGCGCAGCGGCCGCAGCCTGCGCCACGCCTACACGGTGGACGTGCTGCCGGAAGTCGCCTGAGGCGCCGCGCCATGAGCACCTTGCCCACCATCGCCGGGCTGGCCGCCGACCTGCGCGCGGGCCGCACTTCTTCCGCCGCCCTCATCGAGGGCGCGTTCGAGCGCATCCAGGCGCCGGGCGGCGAGGGCGCGCGCGCCTTCACCCGCCTGTACGACGAACAGGCGCGCGTAGCGGCACGGGCGTCCGACGAATTGCGTGCCGCCGGTCTCGCGCGGTCGCCGCTCGACGGCCTGCCGGTTTCGATCAAGGACCTGTTCGACGTCGCCGGCGAGACGACGCTGGCGGGGTCGGTCGCGCGCGAGGGCGAGCCGGCCGCGACCGCCGACGCGCCCGTGGTCCAGCGCCTGCGCGCCGCGGGCGCCGTGATCGTGGGCAAGACGAACATGACCGAGTTCGCCTTCTCCGGGCTGGGCATCAACCCGCACTACGGCACGCCGCTCAATGCCTGGGACCGCGCCGGCGGCCGCATTCCGGGTGGTTCGTCCTCGGGCGCCGCGGTGTCCGTCACCGACGGCATGGCCGTGGCCGGCATCGGCTCCGACACCGGCGGCTCGGTGCGCATACCCGCGGCCTTGTGCGGCCTCGTCGGCTTCAAGCCCACCGCGCGCCGCGTCCCGCTGCAAGGGGCATTGCCGCTGTCGGCGAGCCTCGATTCGATCGGCCCGATCGCGGCCAGCGTCGCCTGCTGCGCGCAGCTCGACGCGATCCTCTCCGGCCAGGACCTGGCGCCGGCGCCCGCGCCGCTGCGCGGCCTGCGGCTGGCGGTGCCGCTGACGGTGGCCCTCGACGGCATGGACGACCATGTGGCCCGCTCGTTCCGCGCGGCGCTGGCACGCCTTTCGGCGTCCGGAGCGATCGTGCAGGAGCTGGAACTGCCGGCGTTCGCGCGGCTGGCGACGATCAACGCCAAGGGCGGCCTCACGGCCGCCGAAGCGTGGTGGTGGCACCGCGACCTGATCGACAGGGCGGCCGCCAGGTACGACCCGCGGGTGGTTTCGCGCATCCTGCGCGGCAAGGAGATCTCCGCGGCCGACTACCTGGACGTCCAGCAGGCGCGCGCCGCCTGGACGGCCGAAGTCGGGCGCGCGATCGAGGGATTCGACGCGCTGGTGCTGCCGACGGTGCCGGTCGTGGCGCCGACGGTGGCGGAACTGGTGGAGTCCGACGACGCGTATTTCCGCGTCAACGGCCTGATCCTGCGCAATCCGACGCTGGTCAACTTCCTGGACGGCGCCGCGCTGTCGCTGCCGTGTCAGGACCCCGGCTCCGCGCCGGTAGGATTGATGGTCGCCGGACCCGCCATGAGCGACCGGCGGGTCCTTTCGCTCGGACTGGCGATGGAATCCGTCCTGAAGCCACGCTGACCAACCCACACCGCCATGCCCACCACCCCCGCCCTGTTCACGCCGGTCCGCCTGGGGCCGCTCACGCTGCCGAACCGGATCATGGTTTCGCCGATGTGCCAGTACACCGCCGTCGACGGACTGCCGGTGGACTGGCACCTGATCCACCTGGGCGGCCTGGCCATCTCCGGCGCGGGCCTGCTGTGCGTGGAAGCGACGGCGGTGCGGCCCGAGGGGCGCATCACGCCCGGCTGCCTGGGGCTGTACAGCGACGGTCACGAGGCCGCGCTGCATCGCGTCGTGCAGGCGGTGCGTTCGGTGTCTTCCATTCCGCTGGCGCTGCAGTTGTCGCACGCCGGCCGCAAGGCCTCCAGCCGGGCGCCGTGGGAAGGGGGCGCGCTGATCCCGCCGGCGCAGGGCGGCTGGGAGCCCCTCGCGCCCTCGGCGCTGGCGCAGCGGCCCGAGGAGGCGCCGCCGCGCGCGATGACGGTGCGCGACATCGCCGACGTGGTCGATTCGTTCGCGGAGGCGGCCGGCCGCGCGCGTGACCTGGGTTTCGACGCCATCGAGCTGCACATGGCGCACGGCTACCTCCTGCACCAGTTCATGTCGCCGCTGGCAAACGCGCGCGACGACGCGTACGGCGGCTCGCTGGACAACCGCCTGCGGCTGCCGCTGCAGGTGTTCGACGCGGTGGCCCGGGCCGCCGGCCCCCGCATCGCCGTCGGCGTGCGCCTGTCGGCCACCGATTGGGTCGAAGGCGGCTGGGACGTCGCCCAGACGATCGAGATCGGCAAGCGGCTGCAGGCGCGCGGCTGCGCGTTCCTGGACATCTCGTCCGGCGGCGTGTCGTACCAGCAGAAGATTCCGCTCGGCCCGGGCTACCAGGTACACCTGGCGGCGCAGGTGAAGCGCGAAGTGGACATCCCCGTGGTGACGGTCGGCCTGATCACCGACCCGGCGCAGGCCGAACAGATCGTCGCGCAAGGCCAGGCCGACGTGGTCGCGCTCGCGCGCGGCTTCCTGCACGATCCGCGCTGGCCGTGGCGGGCGGCCGCCGAACTCGGCGGCACGGTGGCGGTGCCGAAGCAGTTGCTGCGGGCGCTGCCGGCCGGCCACGCGCCGATCTTCGGCGACGTGAAGATCGGCCAGCGCTGATCTGCCTGCCGTCCTCTCGCCGGCGGCTGCGCGCCACGGCGCTGCCATGCTGCTGCTCAAGCTCCTGCTCGTTCCCACGCTGATCGCGCTGATCACGCTGGCCGGCCGCCGCTGGGGGCCGGCGGTGGCCGGCTGGCTGGCCGGCTTCCCCGTCGTGGCCGGGCCGCTGCTGCTGATGATCGGGGTGGAGCAGGGGCCGGCCTTCGCCGCGCAGGCGGCGCAGGCCGCGCTGCTGGCGATCCTCGCCAACCTCGCGTTCAGCGCCGGCTATTCGTGGGCCGCGCTGCGCTGGCCATGGTGGGCCTGCGTCGCCTCCGGCATGCTGGCCTTCGGCGCGGTGGGATGGTTGCTGGTCGCGTTCCCCATGCCGCTGTGGGCGGCGCTGGCCGTGACGATCGCCGGGCTGCTGGCCGCGCCGCGTGCCTTTCCCGGACGCGAGGCGTTCGTGCCGCCGCGCGGCCAGCCATCGCCGCTGGAACTGCCGGCCCGCATGGTGGCGGGCGCCGTGCTGACGGTGGCCGTGACGATGTTCGCGAGCCGGCTCGGACCGGCGGCGAGCGGCCTGTTCAGCGTGTTCCCCGTGATGGCGCTGGTGTTCGCCGTGTTCTCGCACCTGACGTGGGGCGTTGCCGGCACCATCCGGCTGCTGAGCGGCATGGTGCCGGGCTTCTATGCCTTCGCGACGTTCTGCCTGCTGGTGGCGCTGGCCGTGCCGCGCCTGGGCCTCGCGCCGGGGTTCCTCGTTGCGCTGGCCTGCGCGTTGCTGGTGCAGGCGGCGAGCTTCAGGCGGCGCTGAGGCAGGAGGAGCGGACAGCGGCCGGCTGTGGGTTTCTCAGCCGTCCCCGTCCTTCTTCCGCCCCGCCGCCTGTTTCGACGGGAACGTCCGCTGCACGCGGTTGTCGCCGCGGCTGCGCTGGCCCTGCGCGACGCGCTGCTTGCCGCCGGCCTTCGCCTGGCGCTGCCCCTTTGCGGCTCCCTTCGCTTGCTGCTGGTCCTTGCCCTGGCGCGCCACCTTCCGCACCGGCGGCGGGGCCTCGCCGCCCGCGAACTGCCGGATGCGCTCGGCGTCCTCCAGCCGGCTGCGCTTGTCGGCCGAATCCAGCAGCACCAGGACCAGGTCGCGGCCGGCCACCGTCGCGTTCATGGCGAGGCATTGCCCGGCCTCCACGATGTAGCCGGTCTTCTGCAGGTTGATGTCCCAGTACGGGCTCTTGACCAGCCGGTTGGAGTTGTTGAACCGGAGCGTGCGCTTGCCCAGCAGCACCAGGTGCTGCGGCGTGGTCGAGTACTCGCGCACCAGCGGCTGGCGCGACGCGGCGGTGGCCAGCAGCGCGACGTCGTGGGCCGTCGACTGGTTGCGGTTGGACAAGCCGGTGGGGTCGACGAAGGTCGTGCGGACCATGCCGAGCACCCGCGCCTTGCGGTTCATCGCCGCGACGAAGGCGTCCAGGCCACCGGGATAGGCGCGGCCCAGGGCATGCGCCGCACGGTTCTCGCTGGACATCAGCGCCAGGCGCAGCGCCTCGGCGCGCGGCAAGGTCGTGCCGACGCGCAGGCGCGACCGGCTGTTGCGCTCGGTGTCCACGTCTTGTTCGGTGATCGTGATCTCCTCGTGCAGCGGCAGCTTCGCATCGAGCACGACCAGGGCCGTCATCAGCTTGGTGAGCGAGGCGATCGGCAGCACCGTTTCGTCGTTCTTGCGCACCAGGACCTTGCCGGTGCGGGGCTCGACCACGTAGGCCGCGCTGGCGCGCAGCCGCAGCTCGTCGCGGGTGGTGTGCAGCCCGGCCATGCGCCCCCACGAGACGCCGTTGCGCGCTTGCGGCGGGTCGGATTCCGTGGTCGGCGCGGCCTCGGCCACTTCGGCCGGCAGCGCTTCGGGCCCGCTCACGGGCGGCGGGGCGGCCGGCCCGGCCGGCGCGGTGGCCACGCCAGGGGCGGCGGGCGGGGTCGCGATGGGCGCGGGCTCCTGCTCCAGATACCACCACGCGGCCGCCAGCGCCGTCGCCAGGACCAGGACGAGGCTGAGGCGGATTGTTCGTGCTCCTGTTCGTGTGGCTTTGCCCATCGACGACGTCCCTCGGGCCACCGGAGGCCAGCGGCAACTCTAGTGGCGCACCGCCGGGCGGCGGTTGCGGCAAAGGAGCAAGCTGTTGTAGGCGGGGGGCGACAGCGCGACGGGGCCGGCCGCGGCCGTGACGCGGCGCAAGAAGCCGTGCCGCGCGGATGGAATGACTAAAAATTTCGTTATGATCGACCGGCTTGTAAATATATGTTCACCTCGCTCACGCGCCCGGGAGCGCCACGCTGATGGCGGCGCCCCCCGGCAATCCCTCGATGGCGCAGCGCATCGCGCGCGTGCTGCCCAGCCTGACGCGATCCCACCGCCAGATGGCGGACTGGGTGCTCGCGCATCCGCTGCAGGCGGCGACCATGCCGATCGACGAGCTCGCCGCGACGGTGGGCGTGTCGGTGGCCACGGCCAACCGCTTCGCGCGGGCGCTGGAGTTCGAGGGCTACGCGCAGTTCCGCGCGGCGCTGGTGCTGGGGTTCGAGACCACGCTCGCGCCGGTGGAGAAGCTGCGCAGCAAGCTGGAACGCTCGGCCAGCGTCGCCGACGTGTTCGCCAGCGCGCTCGCCGACATCCAGCGCAACATCGAGTTCACCCGGCAGTCGCTGGACCGCCACAGCTGCGAGCAGGCGGTCGAGGCGATCCTGAAGGCCGAGCGCATCTACATCATCGGCTTCGGCAGCAGCAGCTGGCTCGGCGGACTGCTGCAGCGCAGCCTCGATCCGTACCGCGACAACGTGCAATTGCTGGCGACGGTGGAGAGCGCCTCGTTTGCCGCCAAGATGCTGAGCCGCGCGCGGCCGGCGGACCTGGTGATCGCGATCGCCTTTCCGCGCTACCTGGCCGACACGGTGCAGCTGGCGCAGCGCGCCCGCGAGGCGGGCGTGCCGGTGCTGGTGCTCACGGATCGCGTCACCTCGCCGCTGGCGCCGATCGGCAGCGTGGCCCTGTACGCGCAGACCGACAGCCACTACTTCGCCAACTCCGAGGCCACCGTGCTGGCCCTGATCGAGGCGCTGGCCAGCGCCGTCGCGCACCGCGTCAAGGGCTCGGTCAAGGCGGCGGCGCGGCTCGCCGAGTCGGTGCTGCCCTGGCTGCACCGCGATGACGCCCGTGCCCCCGACGCCGCACCGGCCCCGCGGCGCCGGCGCCGTCCCACAACATCATCCAAGGTCCAGCAGTGAGTTCGTCCCCCGCCCGTCCCCTCGTCGTCGTCCACGGCGGCGCCGGCACCATGAGCCGCGACGGCAGCCCCGCGCAGCAGCAGGAGGCGTACCACGCCGCGCTGCGTGCCGTGCTCGGCCCGGCGCAGGAGCTGCTCGCCAGGGGCGGCAGCGCGCTCGACGCCGTGTCGCTGGCGGTCGACCTGCTGGAAGACTGCCCGTTGTTCAACGCCGGCCATGGCGCGGTGTTCACGCACGACGAGACGCACGAACTCGACGCCGCCGTGATGGACGGCGCCACGCTCAAGGCCGGCGCGGTGGGTTGCGTCACGCGCATCAAGCGCCCGGCGCGCGCGGCCCGCGCCGTGATGGAACACACCGAGCACGTGCTGCTGGTCGGCGCAGGCGCCGAAGCGCTGGCGCAGCGGCTTGGCCTGGAACTGGTGACGCCCGATTATTTCTCGACCGAGGCACGGCGCGAGCAGTTGCGCCGCGCCCTGGCGGCTGACAAGGCGATGCTCGACCATGACGGCGCGTCGCTGACTTTTCGCCAGCCGGCCGCCGTGCCGCCGCTGGACGAATCGCGCAAGTTCGGTACCGTGGGCGCCGTGGCACTGGACGCGCAAGGCAACCTCGCCGCCGCCACGTCCACCGGCGGCATGACCAACAAGCAGCCGGGCCGCGTCGGCGACTGCCCGGTGATCGGGGCCGGCACCTACGCCGACAACCGCACCGCGGCCATCTCCTGCACCGGCACCGGCGAGATGTTCATCCGCGCCGCGGCGGCCTACGACGTCTGCGCGCGCATGGCCTACGGCGGCGCGTCGCTCGAGGCGGCGGCCCAGGCGGTGGTGATGGAGACCCTGCCGCCGATCGGCGGGCGCGGCGGCCTGATCGCCGTCGACCGCCACGGCAACTTCAGCATGCCGTTCAACACCGAAGGCATGTACCGCGGCTGGGCCCGCGTGGGCGAACCGCTGCAGACGGCCATCTTCCGGTGAGCGTACGAGCACGATGAGCAGCACCTTGATCGACATGCCGGCGCCGGCGGCACTGGAACTGCCCGCGCAGCGCGTGGTGCAGGTGAGCGACCTGTCGGTGCGCTTCACCACGTCCGAGCGCACCGTGGACGCGGTGCGCAACCTGTCGTTCCACGTCGACCGGGGCGAGACGCTGGCGATCGTCGGCGAGTCGGGCTCCGGCAAGTCGGTGACCTCGCTGGCGCTGATGCGGCTGGTGGAGCACGGCGGCGGACGGATCGTGAACGGCCGCATGGCGTTCCGCCGGCGCAAGGGCGAGGTGCTGGACCTGGCGCGGGCCGACTCGTCGACCATGCGCGGCATCCGCGGCGCCGACATCGCGATGATCTTCCAGGAGCCGATGACGTCGCTGAACCCGGTGTTCACGGCCGGCGACCAGATCGCCGAATCGATCCGCGTGCACCAGGGCAAGAGTGCCGGCGAGGCCCGTGCCGAGGCCCTGCGCATGCTGGAGCTGGTGCGCATCCCGGAGGCGCGCAACGTCCTGGACCGCTTCCCGCACCAGTTGTCGGGCGGGATGCGCCAGCGCGTCATGATCGCCATGGCGCTGTCGTGCCGTCCGTCGCTGCTGATCGCCGACGAGCCGACCACGGCGCTGGACGTGACGATCCAGGCCCAGATCCTGCAATTGATCCGCGCGCTGCAGGACGAGATGCAGATGGGGGTGGTGTTCATCACCCACGACATGGGCGTGGTGGCCGAAGTGGCCGACCGCGTGCTGGTGATGTACGGCGGCAACAAGGTGGAGGAGGGTACCTCCGAAACCATCTTCGCCCAGCCTCGCGAGCGCTACACCCGCGCCCTGCTGTCGGCGGTGCCGCGGCTGGGATCGATGCAGGGCACCGACCTGCCGCGCAAGTTCGAGCTGCTGCGCACCGACGCCGACAGCGGCCCGCCCGACACCACGCCGCAGGACACCGTGCCAGCCGGCAGCGCGCCGGTGCTGCGGGTGCACGACCTCGTGACGCGCTTCGACGTGCCCAGCGGCATCCTGGGGCGGGTCAAGCGCCGGGTGCATGCGGTGGAGAAGGTGAGCTTCGAGCTGCTGCCCGGCGAGACGCTGGCGCTGGTCGGCGAATCCGGCTGCGGCAAGTCGACCACCGGTCGCTCGCTGTTGCGGCTGGTGGACAGCCAGGGCGGCGCCATCGAGTTCGGCGGCCGCAACGTCCGCGACCTGCCGAACACGCAGCTGCAGGCCCTGCGCCGCAACATCCAGTTCATCTTCCAGGACCCGTTCTCCTCGCTCGATCCGCGCGTGACCGTCGGCTTCACCATCATGGAGCCGCTGCTGGTGCACAGGATCGCGAAGGGCAAGGAAGCGCAGGATCGCGTCGACTGGCTCCTGCAGAAGGTCGGCCTGCCGCGCGAATACGCGCAGCGCTACCCGCACGAGTTCTCCGGCGGCCAGCGCCAGCGCATCGCCATCGCGCGCGCCCTGGCCCTCAACCCCAAGGTCGTGATCGCCGACGAGTCGGTGTCGGCGCTGGACGTGTCGATCCAGGCGCAGATCGTCAACCTGATGCTGGACCTGCAGCGCGAACTCGGCATCGCCTTCCTGTTCATCTCGCACGACATGGCGGTGGTCGAGCGCATCAGCCACCGTGTCGCCGTCATGTACCTGGGGCAGATCGTCGAGATCGGCCCGCGCCGCGCGATCTTCGAGAACCCGCAGCACGCCTATACGAAGCGGCTGATGGCGGCCGTGCCGGTGGCCGATCCGGCCCGCCGGCACCTGCGCCGCGAGCTGCTGGAAGGCGAGATTCCCAGCCCGATCCGCGCCGTGGGCGACGAGCCCGTGGTGCGGCCGCTGGTGGAGGTCGCGCCCGGCCATTTCGTCGCCCGCCATCCGGTGGGCGGCGCCTTCTGAACGCAGTTTTTTCACAGAGGAGCAACCCATGAAACATTCCCTCGCACCCCTGGCGGCAGCGCTCGCGCTGTCGGCCACGTTCGCGGCGCCGGCCTTCGCGGCCAAGGACGTCGTGGCGGCGGTCGCCTCGACCTTCACCACGATGGATCCGTACGACGCCAACGACACGCTGTCGCAGGCCGTCGTCAAGTCCTTCTACCAGGGGCTGTACGGTTTCGACAAGGACATGAAGATGAAGCCGGTGCTGGCCGAGAGCCACACGGTGAGCAAGGACGGCCTCGTCTACACGATGAAGCTGAAGAAGGACATCAAGTTCCACGACGGCACCGATTTCAATGCGCAGGCGGTGAAGGCCACCTTCGACCGCGTGACCAACCCCGACAACAAGCTCAAGCGCTACAACCTGTACAAGAACATCGCCAAGACCGAGGTGGTGGACCCGTACACCGTGAAGTTCACGCTGAAGGAGTCGTTCTCGCCCTTCATCAACTCGCTGGCGCATCCCTCCGGCGTGATCATCTCGCCCGCCGCGCTGGAGAAGCACGGCAAGGCGATCGCCCAGAACCCGGTCGGCACCGGTCCGTTCAAGTTCGTCGAGTGGAAGCAGAGCGACTACCTGAAGGTCGCGAAGTTCGACGGCTACTGGAAGAAGGGCTTCCCGAAGGTCGACACCATCACCTTCCGCCCGGTGGTCGACAACAACTCGCGCAGCGCGATGATGCAGACCGGCGAGGCCCACTTCACCTTCCCGGTGCCGTACGAGCAGGCCGAGATCCTGAAGACCAAGCAGGACATCGCGCTGGTGGCCGCGCCGTCGATCGTGCACCGCTACATGTCGATGAACACGCTGCAGAAGCCGTTCGACAACCCGAAGGTGCGCCAGGCGATCAACTACGCGATCAACAAGCAGGCCCTGGCCAAGGTGGCCTTCTCCGGCTATGCGATCCCGGCCGAAGGCGTGCTGCCCAAGGGCGTGGAATACGCGGTCAAGCTCGGCCCGTGGCCGCATGACCCGGCCAAGGCCAGGGCGCTGCTGAAGGAGGCCGGCTATCCGAATGGCTTCGAGACGCAACTGTGGTCGGCCTACAACCACACCACGGCGCAGAAGGTGATCCAGTTCCTGCAGCAGCAGCTGGCGCAGGTCGGCATCAAGGCCTCGGTGCAGGCGCTGGAAGCCGGCCAGCGCGTCGAGAAGGTCGAAAGCGCGCAGGACGCCGCCACCGCGCCGGTGCGGCTGTACTACGTCGGCTGGTCGTCCTCCACCGGCGAGGCCGACTGGGCCATGCGCCCGCTGCTGGCGTCCGAGTCGCATCCGCCCAAGATGTTCAACACGGCCTACTACAAGAACGACGTGGTGGACCAGAACATCGCCAAGGCGCTGAACACGACCGATCCGAAGGAGAAGACGCGCCTCTACACCGAAGCGCAGAAGCAGATCTGGAACGACGCCCCGTGGGCCTTCCTGGTGACCGAGCAGCTGCTGTCGGCCAGCAGCAAGAAGCTGACCGGCTTCCACGTGATGCCCGATGCTTCGTTCAACTTCGACGACGTCGACCTGAAGTAATCAGGACAGGCAAAGACAGGGAACCCGCCCGCGATGGCCAGTTATTTCCTCAAGCGCCTGCTCGGTTTGCTGCCGACGCTGCTGATCGTCGCGGTGCTGGTGTTCCTGTTCGTGCACATGCTGCCGGGGGACCCGGCGCGGCTGGCGGCCGGCCCCGACGCCGACCAGCAGACCGTGGAACTGGTCCGCAAGGACCTGGGCCTGGACAAGCCGCTGCCCGAGCAGTTCGCCAGCTTCTTCACCAGGATGCTGCAAGGCGACTTCGGGACGTCGCTGCGCAGCAAGCGCGCGGTCTCGACCGAGATCGCCGAGCGCTTCCTGCCGACGCTCTGGCTGACCCTCGCCAGCATGGTCTGGTCGGTGGTCTTCGGCATGGCGATCGGCATCGTCTCCGCCGTGTTCCGCAACGAGTGGCCCGACCGGTTCGGCATGACGCTGGCCGTCTCGGGCATCTCCTTTCCTGCCTTCGCGCTGGGCATGCTGCTCATGGAGATCTTCTCCGTGCAGCTGGGCTGGCTTCCCACGGTGGGCGCCGACAGCTGGCGCCACTACATCTTGCCTTCGATCACGCTGGGCGCCGGCGTCGCCGCCGTCATGGCCCGCTTCACCCGCGCCTCATTCGTGGAAGTGATCCAGGAGGACTTCGTGCGCACGGCCCGGGCCAAGGGCCTGGAGGAGCGCGTCGTGATCTTCAAGCATTGCCTGCGCAATGCACTCATTCCGGTCGTCACCATGATGGGCCTGCAGTTCGGCTTCCTGCTGGGCGGCTCGATCGTGGTGGAGACCGTCTTCAACTGGCCGGGGCTCGGCCGCCTGCTGGTGGACGCCGTCACCATGCGCGACTACCCCGTGATTCAGACCCTGGTGCTGCTGTTCTCGCTGGAGTTCATCCTGATCAACCTGATCGTGGACCTGCTGTACGGCTACATCAACCCGACCATCCGCTACCGATGAACGCACCTTCGACCCAGCCGGTCCCCGCCGAAGACGCCAGTGCCGGTGCTGAGGTCCCGACGAGCGCTCGCGTGCGCACGCCGTGGAGCGAGTTCTGGCGCAAGTTCCGCAAGCAGCACGTGGCGCTGGTGGCGCTGGCATTCGTGCTGCTGCTGGTCGCCGTGGCAATCCTCGCGCCGTGGATCGCGCCGTACGACGCCGAGAACTTCTTCGACTACGACCGCATCAACGACGGGCCGTCGTGGCAGCACTGGATGGGCGTCGACCCCCTGGGCCGCGACATCTTCAGCCGCATCCTTTCGGGCGCGCGCCTGTCGCTGGCGGCCGGCTTCTTCTCGGTGGCCCTGGGCGGCCTGGTCGGCGCCGGCCTGGGCCTGCTCGCCGGCTACTACGGCGGCTGGTGGGACCGCATCGTGATGCGGATCTCCGACGTGCTGTTCGCCTTCCCCGGCATCCTGCTCGCGCTGGGTGTCGTCGCGATCCTGGGCAGCAGCATGGTCAACGTGGTGGTGGCCGTGTCGGTGTTCAGCGTGCCGGCGTTCGCGCGGCTGGTGCGCGGCAACACGCTGGTCCTCAAGCAGATGACCTACGTCGAGGCGGTGCGCAGCGTCGGCGCCAACGACTGGACGATCGTGATGCGGCACATCCTGCCCGGCAGCATCTCGGCGATCGTCGTGTACTTCACGATGCGGCTGGGCACCTCGATCATCACCGCGGCCAGCCTGTCCTTCCTCGGCATGGGCGCGCAGCCGCCGACGCCGGAGTGGGGCGCGATGCTCAACGAGGCGCGTGCCGACATGGTCAACGCGCCGCACGTGGCACTGTTCCCCAGCCTGGCGATCTTCTTCACGGTGCTGGCGTTCAACCTGCTGGGCGACGGCATGCGCGACGCGCTGGACCCGAAGATCGACCGGACCTGAAGTCATGCATTTCGCCGTCCCGCACATCGGCACGCTCGCGGCGGGTCCGCGCAACGCGATCAGCGACGTGCACGGAGTCACGGTGGGCCACCACACGCTGGCGCACGGCGCGGTGCAGACCGGCGTCACCGTCGTGCGGCCGCATGCCGGCGATCCGTACCGCGACAAGGTGCCGGCGGCGGCCGTCGTCCTCAACGGTTTCGGCAAGAGCGTGGGACTGGTGCAGGTCGACGAACTGGGCGTGCTGGAAACGCCGATCGCCCTGACCAACACGTTCTCTGTGCCGGCGATGGCGATGGCGCAGATCCGGCAATGCATAGGCGCCAATCCCGAGAGTGGACGCAGCCTGCCCACCGTCAATCCGCTGGTCTTCGAGTGCAACGACGGTTTTCTCAACGACATCCAGCGCATGGCGCTGGGCGATGAGCACTACCTGGAGGCCTGGGCCGCCGCCGGCGCGGATTTCGAGCAAGGCGCCGTCGGCGCCGGCCGCGGCATGTCGTCCTTCGAGCTGAAGGGCGGCATCGGGTCGGCGTCGCGCCGCGTCGCCGGCGGCGGGCACACGCTGGGGGCGCTGGTGCTGGCCAACTTCGGCAAGCTGCCGCAGCTCACCATCGCCGGACATCCGGTGGGCCGGCACCTGGCCGGCTCCTCCCCCCGCTGGGGGGAGGCTGGGAGGGGGGCTCGCGGGGCTCGCGATGAGGGCGATGGCGTCCCCGAGCAGGGTTCGATCATCCTGCTGCTGGCCACCGACGCGCCGCTGGACGCCCGCCAGCTGCGCCGGCTGGCGCTGCGCGCCGGCGCCGGCCTGGCCCGCACCGGTTCCGTCTTCGGCCATGGCAGCGGCGACATCGCGCTGGCGTTCTCCACCGCGTACACCGTGCCGCACCTGATCGAGCGGCCGATGCCGGCGATCGCGATGTTGCATGACGGCGTGCTCGACCCGCTGTTCCAGGCCGCCGCCGACGCCTGCGAGCAGGCGATCGTGAACGCGCTGTGGCATGCGCGGCCCGTCACCGGCCGCGACGGCCATCGTCGCGAGTGCCTTGCCGACCTGCTTGCCAGCTGGCGTTCGCTGTCGCAGCCGCCGGCCCGGACCTCACCATGAAGATCCTGATCTCCACCGACATCGAAGGCGTCGCCGGCGTCGTGCACCACCAGCAGGTGCGCGCCGGCAACCCGGAATACGAACGGGCCCGCGTGCTGATGACGCACGAGGCCAACGCGGCGATCGCCGGCGCCTTCGACGGCGGCGCCACCGAGGTGCTGGTCAACGACTCGCACGGCGACTTCCGCAACATGGCCGCGGAACAGCTCGACGCGCGAGCGCAGTTCGTCCTCGGCAAGCCGCGCTATCTCGGCATGATGGCCGGCGTCGAGCAAGGCGTCGCGGCCGTGTGCCTGGTCGGTTACCACTCGCGGGCCCAGGGCCGCGGCATCCTGGCGCACACGATCAACAGCTTCGCGTTCCGGCGCGTGCTGTTCAACGACGCCGAGGTGGGCGAAGCCGCCATCTACGGCGCGCTGGCCGGCGAGTACGGCGTGCCGGTCGTGATGGGCAGCGGCGACGACGCGTTCATCGAGGAGCACCGGCCGCTGTTTCCGCAAGCCGTGTTCGTCCAGACCAAGCGTGCCACCGGCCATACCAGCGGCGTCAGCCTGTCGCCGGAAGAGTCGCGGGCCGCGATCCGTGCCGGCGTGAGCGAGGCGCTGCGCCGGCCGCTACCGGTTGCGTTGCGGGTCGCGGCGCCGCTGCAGGTGCGCATCGAGACCCAGGGCCCGGCGCTGGCCGACCTCTTCTGCCAGTGGCCTGCGCTGCGCCGGATGGCGGGCGACGAGGTGGGCTTCGAGGCCCCGTCGATCGAGGCTGGCGTGCGGATGATCAATTGCCTGTCGGCGATGTCTTCGATGCTGCGCTGAGCGGAGGCGTAGAACACCCAACAGCCGGACGCAGAAGCCGCAAAGGAAACGCAGAAGCCGCAAAAAAGACAAAGAATCTTTTTGAATTCTTTTGCGGCTTCTGCGAAACCTCTGCGGCTTCTGCGTATGGATGTCCGCTTTCACTGCTCCAATGACGCGATGACGACCACGATCAAGACCGTCCGCCTGCCGTGCGGCGAGACGGTGCCGGCCCTGGGGCAGGGCACCTGGATGATGGGCGAGGATGCGGCGCTCAAGGCGCAGGAGATCGCCAGCCTGCGCGCCGGGCTCGACCACGGCCTGTCGCTCATCGACACGGCCGAGATGTACGGCGAGGGCCGCACCGAAACGCTGGTAGGCCAGGCGATCGCCGGGCGGCGCGACGAAGTGTTCCTGGTGAGCAAGGTCTACCCGCACAACGCCTCCGTGGCGGGAATGCGCGCAGCCTGCACGGCCAGCCTGAAACGCCTCGGGACCGACCGGCTCGACCTCTACCTGCTGCACTGGGGCGGCAGCGTCCCGCTGGCCGAGACGGTGGGCGCGTTCGAGCGCCTGCAGCGGGACGGCCTGATCCGCCACTGGGGCGTGAGCAACCTCGATCCGGCGGCGATGCGGGAACTGTGGTCGCTGCCCGGCGGCCCCGGGGTGCAGACGAACCAGGTCCTCTACAACCTCACCCGCCGCGGCATCGAATGGGACCTGCTGCCGTGGCAGCGCGAGCGCGGCATTCCGACCATGGCGTATTCACCGATCGAGCAGGGGCGGCTGGTACGGCATCGCGGCCTGGCGGCATTCGCCGGGCGGCACGGCATGACGCCGGCGCAGGCCGGGCTGGCGTGGCTGCTGGCCAGGGACGACGTCGTCGCCATTCCCAAGACTTCGAGCGCGCAGCGCCTCGCGGAGAATCTCGGTGCCCTGGCGCAGCCGCTGGACGCGGCCGCGCTGGCGGAACTCGATGCGCTCTTTGCGCCGCCGTCGCGCGCCACGCCGCTCGAGATGATCTGAATCCTGTCCCACACGAGGAAAGACGAGCCATGACTTCGAAGATCCAGGCCAGGCTGGCCGAACTGGGCGTGACCCTCCCCGTGGCGCCCACGCCCGCCGCCAACTACGTGCCAGCCGTGCGTGCGGGCAATCTCCTGTTCATCGCCGGCCAGGTGCCGGTGCAGGACGGCAAGGCGCAGTTCCTCGGCCAGCTCGGTGCGACCCTGACCGTCGAGGAGGGGCAGAGCGCGGCCCGCCTGTGCGCGATCAACGTGCTGGCCCAGGTGGCGCAGGCGCTCGGCGGCGATCTCGACCGGGTGGTGCGCTGCGTGCGCGTGGGCGGCTTCGTCAACGCCGTGCCGCAGTTCACCGAGCACCCGAAGGTGGTCAACGGCGCTTCCGACTTCTTCGTCGCCGTGTTCGGCGACGCCGGCAGGCATGCCCGCACGGCCGTGGGCGCCGGTTCGCTGCCGCGCGGCGTCGCGGTGGAAGTGGAGGCCGTGTTCGAGATCCGCGACTGATCAGTCGTCTTCCACGACGGTCTCGATCGTGAAGGCACCCGGGCCGGCGGAGCGGGCGATCGAGTGGAACGATTTGCCCGCCAGGTGCGCGGCCACACCCGTCGCCAGTTTGTAGACCCCCGTGCCTTGCCCTTCCCAGGAACGGGCGTCGGCCCCGGGCGGGCGGGCGCGGCGGGTGACTTCCTGCACTTCGTAGACGACGATGGAGTGCGCCTTGCGCGCGACGACCAGCGAGCCGAGCAGCAGTCCGTCGCGCAGCCGGCCGCCCCAGAGGTTGGTGCCGGTGGCCACGAACCCGTCGAGCGGCCCGCCCTTGACGCGGCACGTGAAGCGGCTCAGTTCCGCGGTGCCGCCGTCGGGCGCCAGTCCGGCCAGCGTCTCGGTGCCGGTCACCTGGCAGTGGAAGCGGGACGCGGCCTCGCTGGCCAGCACAGGGGCCGCTGCCAGCGGCAGCAGGAAGGCGAGGACGTGAAGCGCGCGCGGGCGTGCCATGGCGGACCCTGGGCAACTCGGGCGGCGCAAGAGCGGGTGCCGCGCGCCGTCGACGGATGAGTTCTAGGCGGCCCCGGCCGCATTTCCTTGATCCGGGTCAGGTTCGCCGGATCGCAGCCGCTCATTTGCGAAAGATCTGGTCGAAGCTCGCGCCGTCGGCGAAATGGGCCCGGTTCGCCTTCTCCCAGTTGCCGAAGGCCTGCCCGATGGTGAACCGGTCGATCCGGGGGCACCACTTGCTTATCCGCATAAGCTCATGGCCGCCCCGCGGCGGCTTCAGAACGAGAAGCCGGTGAGCAGTTCGGCGAACAGGCTCTGGTCGTGCTGCGAGGCGACGGCCACCAGCGCGACGGCGGAGGCGACGGCCGCCTGCGCGATCTGGTCTTCGCCCAGAGCCGGCGGGTTGCCCGGGTCGGCCACGATGCCGTGCATCAGCGCCATGAACTCCTGCAGCACCGCGGGATCTTCGTTTTCGAGCGCCGCGCCCTTCTCTTGCACGAACTGGGCGACTTCCATCGCTTCCTGCATGTCCAGCGTGCCGGCCAGCCGGATGATGGTGCCGTAGAACAGCGACTCCAGGGTCGCGGCCGTCGCCGGCAGGTCACCCAGGCTCGAGACGCCGAGGTCCGCCGCCGAGAAGATGCCGTCCAGGCCGCCGGCGTAGTGGTTCGGATCGAAGGCCGCGTTGTAGGCGGATTCGCCGGTGTGGGCGATCACCTGGGCGCGCAGCGATGCGGTCGAAAGCGCGCCAGTCGCGGCATTGAGCGCCATCACTTCCGAGAACGCCAGCATGTCCGGGGGGAACAGCGACTCCGCCTCCAGCGGCGTGGCGTCGATGCCGAAGCCGGCGAGATAGCCGCGCACCTCGGCGGCGCTGTAGCCACCGGCGATCTCGCCCAGCATGTCGTTCGTGATCCCGTACTGGCGGGCGGTGGCGACGATGGCGTGCGGGTCGTTCAGGTGGGCGAGAACATACTCGCGCGCCTGCCCGATCGTGACGCCGAAGTTGGCGAGGTAGCTCGATGTCGACATGAAGGCCTCCGGGATGTTTGAGTTGGTCCTGCGCTGCGTGACAGCCGGCCGATTATGTCGAGCCGATGCGCAGGCGGCCCGGCCGGTGGCGATAATCACGCGTGTCCGTGCACTCCGTCACTGAGCGACGTTGCTTTCCCGCCATGCCCCTCGCCTTCGATGCCAGCACCGTCACCCACGGGATCCAGCTCGCCGTGGCGCCCGTGTTCCTGCTCACGGCCGTGTCGGGAATGATCGGCGCGGTGGCCGGGCGGCTGGCCCGCATCATCGACCGGGCGCGGCTGGTGGAGGACCGCGCGCGCGAGTCCACCGACGCGGAGTTCCTGCGCCGCGCGCACGCGGAGCTGTCGGAGCTGCGCACCCGAGGCCGGCTGACGAACGCCTGCATCGCGCTGCTGACGACGTGCGCCTTCATGATCGGCGCGACCATCATCCTGCTGTTTCTCGGCGAGACCGCGGCGATGCAGATCAACCGCTACGCCGTGACCGGCTTCCTGGCGGGGGTGTTCTGCTTCCTCGCGGCGCTGCTGTGCTTCCTGGTGGAGACGCTGATCGCCACCCGCCTGCTGAACTTCCACATGTTGCGGCCCTGAAGCCGCAGCCAGGCGCTCCTACTTCTCGATCGCGAGCAGTTCCACGTCGAACGTCAGCCTGGCGTTGGGCGGCACCACCCCGCCCGCGCCGCGCGAGCCGTAGGCTGTTGCCGGGGGGCAGGTCAATGTCGCCGCGCCGCCCACCTTCATCTTCTGCACGCCTTCGGTCCAGCACCGGATGACGCCGTTCAGCGGAAAGGTGGCGGGCATGCCGCGCTTGTGCGAGCTGTCGAATTCGGTGCCGTTGTCCAGGCGGCCGCGGTAGTGGACACGCACCGTGTCGCTGGCGGCGGGACTGGCGCCGCTGCCGGTGCGGGTGTGCTTGACGACGACGCCGCTGGGCAGGGTTTCGGTGGCCGCTTCCTTGGCGGGCGCGTCGGCGGCGCCGGCGAAGCCGGCGAAGCCCGCGGCGGCGAGCAGGGCGGCGGACAGAAGGCTGGGCAAGGGCTTGGTCATGGCAACTTCGCAGGTGTCGGGGATCGAGCCCGGATCATACGCAGCGGGCCGGGGCGAATGGCAAAGTTCCAATGCCCCCGCCATCTGTCAGCCTGGCGACAGGAATGAACGCGTGCTTGGGGGTTTCCCCGCGAGCCGGCGGCGCAGCCGGGGCGTACATTCCGCCCGACCAAGCGCGGCGGCTGTTCGCGCCGCTACACCAAAGGAGACCTCGATGACCTCGACGCGCGTTCGTTCCCTGGGCCTGCTCGGTTCCGCGCTCCTCGCGCTGCCGGCGCTGGCCGCCGACCCGATCCTGATCGGGGCCAGCATCACCCAGTCACCCCCCGGGTCCGTGGTGCAAGGCACGCAGGTCAAGGACGGCATGGAAATCCTCAAGGACATGATCAACGCGAAGGGCGGCGTGCTCGGGCGGCAGATCCAGGTCCTGTACGAGGACAACCAGGGCATCCCGGAAAAAGGGCGCGCCGCCACCGAGAAGCTGATCACCAGCAACAAGGTCGTGGCGCTGGCGGGCGGCCACCAGAGCTCGGTGTGCCTGGCGGAGATCGAGGTCGCGCACCGCTACAAGACGCCGTACGTCAACACCAACTGTTGGTCGGACGACGTGCGCAAGCGCGGCTATCCGGAAGTGTTCAACACGTCGCCGTACAACACGCTGGTGTCGTCGTCGATGGCAGAGACGCTGGCGACGATGAAGGTCAAGCGCGTGGTGGCCTTCGCGGAGAACACGGACTACGGCATCGGCCAGGCCAAGCTCACCGGCGAACTGCTCAAGCAGAAGGCGCCGAACGTCGAATACAAGTACGAGACGCTGGACCGTGCCAGCAAGGACTTCACCGCCGCCATCCTGCCGCTGCGCGCGAACCCCCCCGACGTGGTCGTGCTGACGATGCTGCCGCCCGCGGCCTACCTCGTGATGAACCAGATGTACGAACAGGGCGTGGCGCCGAGCCCGAAGACCCTCATGTACGACGGCGGCGGCCTGGCCGACTATCCCGACTTCTGGCAGAACGTGAAGGAGGGCGGCCGGTACCTGCTGTCGTTCGCCCTGTACCACCCGCAGATGCCGCAGACGCAGCTGGCCAAGGACATCGCGGCCGAATACAAGAAGCGCACCGGCGGCGACATCAACCGGCTGGTGCTGCAGGCGGCGGATTCGCTGCACCTGGTGGTCGAGGGCATCAAGGCCGCCAAGAGCACGGACCCGGAGAAGCTGGCGCAGGCGATGCGCACCATGAAGTTCGACAGCCTGCGCGGCATCGGCAATTTCTCGACCAAGCCCGGTTACAGCTTCCAGCAGTGGCTGGACATTCCGTACGTCAACTACGAGCTCACCGCCATCAAGCAGCCGGTCGGCCAGACCGTGCTGATCCAGGCGCCGGGGCAGAAGTTCGACGCGGCCAGGATCGTCCGCCCGGCGAAATAAGCGGTCCAGTCTTCTTGACGCTCCTGTCTCCATCCGGCATCGCAGCTCGTGGTGCCGGATTTTTTGTGCACTGATTGCCGATGCTCGCGCTCGACCTGCTGGCCAACGGCCTGATCTACGGCTGCTTCTACGCGCTGATGGCCGTGGGGCTGGCCATGATCTTCGGGGTGCTGAAGATCGTGAACTTCGCCCACGGCGAGTTCTTCATGATCGGCGCGTACACCTACGTGCTGGTGTCGCTCAAGCTCGGCGTGTCGCCGTGGATCGCGCTGCCCGGCGCCGCGCTCGCCGGCGCGCTGCTCGGCTGGGCCGTCGAGCGACTCCTGATGCGGCCGCTCTACGCCGGATACGCGAGCTGGGGTTTCATGAAGGACGAATACGCGGTGGTGGTGACCTTCGGGCTGTCGCTGCTGCTGATCAACCTGGTCGACAAGGCGGTCGGCCCGTATTCCTTCCGCGGAGAGCCGCTGATCGACGTGAGCCGCTTCGCGCTGGGCCCGATCATGCTGACCGGCCAGAAGGCGATCGCCGCGGTCGTGGCGGTGCTGGTGATGGTCGCGCTGGCGCTGTTCATCAAGCGCTCGGTGTGGGGCAAGCAGATCCAGGCGGTGGCGCAGAACCGGCTCGGCGCGTCGCTCGCCGGCATCGACGCGACCCGCACGACCAGCCTGATCTTCATCATCTCGGGCATGCTGGCGGCGCTGTCGGGGGCGCTGCTGGCGCCGCTGATCAATCCCTCGCCGGATATCGGCGCGTTCCCCGCTGTCAAGTCGTACGTGATCGTGGTGCTGGGCGGCATGGGCTCGATGTGGGGCGCGATGCTGGCCGCGCTGATCCTCGGCGTCAGCGAGGCGTTCTTCTCCGTGTACATCTCCTACGACTACCGCGACGCGTTCGGGCTGATCATCCTGGTGCTGGTGCTGCTGCTGCGGCCGCAAGGCCTCTTCGGCGAGAAGGGGCGCACGGTATGAAGCCCACGGCCAACCTCTGGCAGCACCGGCTGCGCTTCGACATGCGCGCGGCGCTGGCGATCTGCGGCCTGATCGCGCTGGTGCCGCTGTTCGTCACCGGGCCTTACGCGCTGGGCATCATCCTGGTCAGCGTGTACTTCGCCATCCTGGCGCTTGCCTGGAACCTGCTGGCCGGCTACACCGGCCAGTTCTCGCTGGCGCCGGCGGCGTTCGCGATGATCGGCGGCTACACCACGGCGCTGCTGGACTTCTACTGGAAGGTGCCGCTGGCGCTGGGCATCCCGGCCGCGATCGTGGTCGCGGCGCTGTTCGGGCTGGTGCTCGGCAAGCTGGTGCTCAATCTGAGCGGCCCGTACCTCTCCCTCACGACCCTGGCATTCGCCGAGATCGCCCGGGTGGTGATCGGCAACTCGCACGAGTTCACGCGCGGCGACCAGGGCATGCACGTGGCCACGCTGATGCAGAGCCGGGTCGGCTACTACTACGTGTTCCTGGCGACGCTGGTGGCCGTGCTGCTGGGGCTGTACTGGCTGCTCAAGGGGCGCCTGGGCCGCTTCATGATGGCGGTGCGCGACGACCCGGTCGGCGCCGAGAGCCGCGGGATCGACGTCGTGCGCACCAAGATGATCGCGTTCTGCGTGTCGTGCGCGATCTGCGGCCTGGCCGGCTCCCTCTACGGCACCTTCAGCCAACTGGTCAGCCCCGAACTGGGCCTGTTGCAGCAGACCGGCCTGGTGCTGTCGATGGTGGTGATCGGCGGCATGAGCTCGCTGTCCGGCGCCATCCTGGGCGCGATCCTGGTCTACCTCGGCTCGGAGTGGCTGCGCGAATTCGGCGACATCCAGATCATCGTGTTCGCGCTGCTCGTGATCCTCTTCGCCCGCTACGTGCCGGCGGGGCTGTGGGGCTTCATCGCCGCGCGGCTGCAGGGGCGCAAGACATGAGCCTGCTGACGATCGAGGGACTGCTGCGGCGCTTTGGCGGGGTGGCCGCCGTCGACGACGTGAGCTTCGACCTGCGCGAGGGCGAGATCCTGGGCCTGATCGGCCCCAACGGCTCGGGCAAGACGACGGTGCTGAACATGCTCTCGGGCTTCCTGGCGCCGCACGCCGGCCGGGTGCGCATGCGCGGCGAGGACATCACCGGCCTGCCGCCGGACCGGCTGGCGCAGCGCGGCGTGCTGCGCATGTTCCAGATGACGCGCGTCTTCGCCCGCATGTCGGCGTTCGACAACCTGCTGACCGCGGGCATGGCGCGCGGCCTGTCGGAAGCGGAGTCCACGAAGCGCGCGCAGGCCCTGGTCGAGGAACTGACCCTCGGCCCGGTCCAGTATCTCGACGCGGGCCAGCTCTCGGGTGGCCAGCGCAAGCTGCTTGAGTTCGGCATGTGCTTCATCGAGCCGCCGCTGATCGCCATGCTGGACGAGCCGTTCGCCGCGGTGCATCCGGTGATGCGTGAAGTGATGGCGAAATTCATACGTACGCGCCACGCGCAGGGCTTCACGTTCCTGCTGGTGAGCCACGACATGCCGATCGTCGTGGACCTGTGCCAGCGTGCCGTGTGCATGAACGCGGGGCGTGTGATCGCCGCCGGCGACATCCACGCCGTGCTGAAGAACCACGCCGTGATCGAGGCCTATCTGGGCGAGAGCCAGCACGGGGAGGGCGAGCCGCCCAGCCTGGAGGTCCATTCGTGAGCGCCGCGCCCTTGATGGAGATGCGCCGGGTGACGGCCGGGTATGCCCAGGACATCGACGTGCTGCGCGACATCGACCTGCGCGTGGACGCCGGCCGCATCACCGGCCTCATCGGTCTCAACGGCGCCGGCAAGTCGACGCTGGTCAAGACCATCTGCGGGTTCCTGCCGCCCAAGTCCGGCACCGTGCACTTCGACGGCCAGGACATTTCGGGCGTGGCGCCGCACCGGCTGATCGACCTGGGCATCTGCTGCATCCCGCAGGAGTCCAGCCTGTTTCCCTACCTGTCGGTGCAGGACAACCTGCTGCTGCCGCTGCTCGGGCGGCCGAAACGGTTCGCGAGCGACATGCGCACGCGACTGCAGGAGGTGTTCGAGCTGTTCCCGGCGCTGCACGAGAAGCGGACGGACCAGGCGGGCAGCCTGTCGGGCGGCCAGCAGAAGCAGGTGGAATTCGCGAAGGCCTGGCTGCAGCAGCCCCGCCTGTGCCTCATCGACGAGCCGAGCATCGGCCTGTCGCCTCGCGTCTCGGAAGAAGTGTTCGTCTGGATCGAGCGGTTCGCCAAGGCGCAGATGGGCATCCTGTTGATCGACCACAACGTGCGGCGGGTGGTGCGCATGTCCGACCGCATCTGCGTGCTGAGCCTGGGCAAGATCACGGCCGACGGCACGCCGGCCGACTTCGAAGGCAACCTGCACGAACAGGTGCAGCAGTGGCTGGGGCTGAACTTCTGAAGTTAAACGCAACAGCCGAACGCAAAAGCCGCAAAGGTTACGCAGAAGCCGCAGAAGAATTCAAGGAAGAAGAGGAAACGAAGCCCCGGCAGTGGTGGCGTCGGCAGGCCGCGTGCTCGCACATGGCTCCAAGGTGCCGCGCACCACCACACCCATGTCTTTTTTGCGCTTTCTGCGTAACTTTCGCGGCTTTTGCGTCCGGCTGTTGGGGTTGGGACTCGCAAGAAGAACGGGGCGCCGCGGCGCCCCGTGAGGTGGGGAGGCACAGCGCCTCCGGTTGACGGTCAGTGGTCGGCGTGGGCCCCGCCGCTGAGCGGCTGGTACACGGCGCTGTCGGCCGGGCCGGTCACTTCGAGCGACGCCGCCAGTCCCTTGGCGACGCGCGACAGGGCGTGGTCGACCAGCAGGTACTTGCCGGGATAGTCGACCTTGAAGTCGACGATCGTCGCGCCGCCGGGGGCCACCGTCGTCGTCTGGACGTCGCGCCGCACGCTGGAGATCGAGCCTTCGCTGTAGACCTTGCCGAAGATCTCGCCGATGGCGTGGAAGGCCGACGACTTGTTGGGGCCGCCGACGCCGAAGTACACGCGCACCGTCTCGCCGACCTTCGCCTGCATCCTGAACTCCTTGGTCAGCGCGCCGACCGACCCGTTGAAGGTGTAGTAGGTGGGCAGCTCGTCGCTCGCCTTGTCGGTGTCGTAGGCCTGGTGGCCCTTGGTGCCCTTCTTGTGCGACGTGTACAGGTCGCCCTGCATCACGTAGAACTCGCGGTCCACCTTGGGCAGGCCTTCCGGCGGCTCGACCAGGATCAGGCCGTACATGCCGGCGGAGATGTGGTGCGGCACGTCGGGCGTGGCGCAGTGGTAGACGTACAGGCCGGCGTTCATCGCCTTGAAGCGCACCGTCTTCGACTCGCCGGGGGCGACCTGGGTGTGCTCGCCGCCGCCGTGGCCGCCGGTGACCGCATGCAGGTCGATCGAGTGGATCATCTTGCTGCTCCTGGCGTTGGTCAGCGTCAGCTCGATGGTGTCGCCTTTCTTCACGCGCAGCATCGGGCCGGGCACTTTCTTGTCGAACGTCCAGTAGGTAAACGTGGTGCCGTCGTCGAGCTTGCCGGCCAGTTCCACCGTCTCGATGCTGTACTTGACCAGCTGGGGCGCGCGCTGGCCGAGCGGCTTGGGCACGGCCGTGGGATCCATGGCGATGCTGACGGCGTCCGTCGCCACGGCGGCGATCGGCTTGACGGCGGGCGCTGCCGCGGAGCCCAGCACGGCGGTGTTCGATCCCTTCGGTGCGGCCGCGGAGGCGTCGGCCGGGCCGGTCACTTCCAGCACGCCTTCCATGCCGATCTGGCGGTGGCCCGGAATCGAGCAGTAGTAGGTGAAGCTGCCGGACTGGGTGACGGTGAAGCGAACCGTCGTCGGGCCGCTGGCGGCGCTGAAGGGCTTGGATTGCACCTTGAAATCGGGAATGACGATGTCGTGCTCGGCGCCTTCGCCGCTGGCCAGCGTCAGCTCGATGGTGTCGCCGACCTTGGCACGCAGCACCGGGTTGACCTGGCCCTTGGCGTCGAGGTAGACCATCTTGCCGTCGGCCATGCCGGTCTTCAGCGCGATCTGGTGGACCACGCCCTTGGTCTTGGCGGCCTTGGCCGGCGCGGCGACGGCGGCCGCCGAGGTGACTGCGGTGGCGCCGATGGAGGCGATCGTCAGGGGACCGGCCGAGAGCAGGACGACGATGGCGAGGGGGATCGGGGCGAAGACTTTGGAGAACACTTTTGGTACTTCCTGGAGATATCGCGGGGTGCCCCCGCGGGGCGGCAGCCTCTTGAGCTGATGCCTCCAATGTAGGTAGTTACCCTAGGTGCGTAAAGGTGCCAACGCGATGCATCTTTGATGAATCTCAAGGTTGGCGCGCCTTCCCGGCGCGGCGCGAGGGTGACCGTTCGCACGGCGGGGCTCGGGTACATTCGGCCGGTCCCGGGGCGCCGGCTGCCGGGGCGATTCACCACCACCCCGGAGGCCTCATGCCAGCAACCGAACTCGCGTTCCTGCCCGTCCACCAGCTGTCCGCCGACCTGGCGACGCGGCGCGTCTCCCCGGTGGAGGCCACCGAGGCGTTCCTGGACCGAATCGCGGCGCAGGACGGCAAGCTCGGCGCCTTTGTCGACGTCTACGGCGACGAGGCCCGCCTCGCCGCGCAGGCGGCCGAGGCCGCGATCCGTTCCGGCCATGCCGTCGGTCCGCTGCATGGGGTGCCGGTGGCGCTGAAGGACCTGATCGAGCTGGAAGGGCGTGTGGTCACGGGCGGTTGCCGGGCGTGGCGCGAGCGCCGGGCCACCCGTACGGCGACGCTGGCGCGGCGGCTGATCGCCCAAGGCATGATCGTCCTCGGCAAGACCCACACCGTCGAGTTCGCCATGGGCGGCTGGGGCACCAACTCCGTCCTCGGCACGCCGTGGAACCCCTGGGATCCGGATCGCCGGCGCACCCCCGGCGGCTCCAGCAGCGGCTCGGGCGTCGCGGTGGCTGCGGGGCTGGCGCCCTGGGCGGTCGGCAGCGACACCGGCGGCTCGGTGCGGCTGCCGGCCTCCTGGTGCGGCATCACGGGCCTCAAGACCACCATCGGCCGCATCAGCACCCATGGCGTGCTGCCGCTGAGTCCGACGCTGGACACCCCCGGCCCCATGGCCCGCTGTGTCGAGGACGCGGCGCTGCTGTACCTGGCGATGCAAGGGCCGGACCCGCTCGATCCGCGCACCTTGCGCCTGCCGTTCACCGATCCGATGCCGACGCTGCGCCTCGGCGTGCGCGGACTGCGGCTGGCCCGCATGCCCGAAGGCGAGCGCGAGTACGCCTCGAAAGAAGTGCTGGCCGCCTACGACCGGTCGCTGGCCGAACTGGAGGCGCTGGGCGCCGAGGTCGTCGCCGTAAAACTCCCGTTCAACTTCGCCGACGTCGCGGCGGCGAACCTGCTGATCATGGCGGCCGAGAGCTACACGATCCTGCACGAGCTGATCGACGACGAGCGCGCGCCGCTCGACCCTCACGTGCGGCCGCGCATCGCCGCCGGCCGCGCCGTGACGGCCCGCGCCTACATCGAGGCATTGCAGCAGCGCGAGGCGATGAAGCTGGCGTTCGGCTCTGCCATGGAAGGCATCGATGCGCTGCTGACACCGACCACCATGACGACCGCCTTGCCGCTGGAGGACGTCGACCAGGGCAAGGCGCCGGCGCATTTCACGCGGTTCGGCAACTTCCTGGACCTGTGCGCGCTGGCGCTGCCCAACGGCCAGGGCGAAGGGGGGCTGCCGACGTCGCTGCAGATCGTGTGCCGCGGGTACGACGAAGCCATGGCGTTGCGCATCGGCTGGGCCTACGAGAACGCCACCGAGTGGCACCGGCGCCGTCCGCCCGGGTAAGCTCGAGAGCCAAGAGCAAAGGAAGTTGAAGTGACTGGACAACGCAGCGGCGGCTGGTATTTCGGGTGGAACATCGTGGCCGCGGCCAGCCTGCTCACGCTGCTCACGGTGGGCATGCGCATGGGGATCGGGCCGTTCTTCCTGCCGATCGCCGCGGACCTGGGCTTCAGCCGCAGCCTGCTGGCGGGCATCGTCGCCATCGGCATGTTGTGCTACGGCATCGGGATGCCGCTGGCCGCGCACCTGGTGGCGCGGCATGGCACCCGCTTCGTCCTGCTCGCCGGCAACGCGCTGGTGGTGGCGGCCATCATCTGGACCGTCAACGCCCGCAGCCCGCTCGGCTTCCTGCTGTCGTTCGGCGTGCTGCTGTCGTTCGCGCTGGCCTTCCTGGGCCCGGTGGCGCTCACGCCGGTGATCAGCCGCTGGTTCTCGCGCCGGCGCGGCATGGCGCTGTTCTTCCTGTCCACCGGCTCGATGTCGGGGATCGCCATCATGACGCCGCTGCTGAGTTCCTCGATCCAGGCGTTCGGCTGGCAGAACACGCTGCTGGGGTTCGCCGCCGTCTTCACCGCCATCACCGTGCCGCTGGCCCTGTTCGTGATCCGCGAGGACGCGCCGGCCCACGCCGACTGGCTGCCCGACCAGATGACCGCGAGCGGTCCGGCCCAGGCCGAGGCGATGCGCGAGTCGCTGTCCCTGCGCGAGGCCGTGCGCACCATGCCCTTCATCAAGATCTGCGTGGGCCTGTTCGCCTGCGGCTTCAGCATGAACCTGCTGGGCACCCATGGCGTGCCGATGCTGATGGACCACGGGTTCGATGCGATGACCAGCTCCTACGGCGTGGGGCTGATCGGCGTGGCGGCGATCTTCGGCACGCTGGTGCTCGGCCGCATGTCCGACCGGCTGCCCCGGCGCAACATCCTGGCGGCCATCTATTTCGTGCGCGGCCTCGGCTTCTTCGCCTTGCTGCTGGTCGGCACCCACTGGGAGCTGTACATTGCGGCGGTGATCGGCGGGCTGGTGTGGGCTGGCAGCATCGCGCTGTCGTCGGCGATCCTGGCCGACGTCTACGGCGTGCGGCTGGTCGGCATCCTCTACGGCTGGGCCTATTTCGGCCACCAGGTCGGCGCCATGATCAGCTCGTGGCTGGGCGGCTGGGCCTACGACCGGTTCGGCACCCACTGGATTGCCTTCGGCGCCTCCGGGCTGCTCCTGATGGTGGCGACCGCCGTGTCGCTGCGGCTGCCGCTCAAGGGCTTCCGCCTCGGACCGGCCGCGCAGCCGGCTGGTAGATTCGCCGCATGAAAGCCGTTGTTCTCGCATTGCTGCTGGCGGCCACGGGCGCCGCGGCCAAGACCCCGGGGGAAGTGGAAGTGGGCCAGGTCCTGCGCCAGGCGCCCATGCAAGGCATCCTCGGCCCGTCGCGGCTGCTGTCCGACTTCCGCGGCAAGCCGCTGATCATCAACGTGTGGGCGAGCTGGTGCGGACCGTGCCAGGCCGAGATGCCTTCGCTGCAGCGGCTGGCGAAGCGCGCGGGGCAGCAGGTCCAGGTGATCGGCATCTCGACCGACGACTACCGGGACCGCGCGGAATCCTTCGTGCGGACCTTCGACATCGCGTTCCCGAACTTCATCGACAGCAAGCTGCGCCTGGAGCACATGCTCGGCGCCGAGCGGCTGCCGCTCACGCTGCTGGTGGACGCGGAAGGCAAGGTCGTGGCCAAGCATTTCGGCGCCAGGGAGTGGGACAGCCCCGACGCGATGGCCTACTTGGCGAAGCACCTGCGCCTCAAGCTGTAGCTGCGCGATGGCTCATGTCCCGAGGCTGACCCGGCAATTGCAGCAACTGCTGGTGGCACAGCGGGTCGCCGCGCTGGGCACCATCGGCGACGACGGCGCCCCGCTCGTGTCCATGGTTCCTTTCGCGGTGGAACGCGGACTCGGCGCGTTCGTCATCCACGTGAGCGACCTGGCGGCGCACACCCGCAACCTGCAGGCCAGGCCGAGCGTGTCGCTGCTCGTGATGCAGCCCGCGGGCCCCGGCGAGCCGGTGCATGCGCTGCCGCGCGTCACCTTCGACGGGCAGGCACGGGTACCCGCCCCGGGCGGCGACGAATGGCGCGCATGCCGCCAGGCCTACGTCGAGCGCTTTCCCGAAGCCGCGTTCATGACGGAACTGGGCGATTTCCGCTTCGTCGCGATCGAGCCTGCCGGCGCGCGCCAGGTGGCCGGCTTCGGGGCGGCCCGTTCCATCGACGCGGCCGAAGTGCGGCTGGCCATGCAGGCGCCGGCCGGCTGAGCCGTCGCCGGCGTTCGTGACGAGCGGTCAGCGTCGTTCCTGCTGCTGCTTGTCGCGCCAGTTGGCGTAGGCGTCGTCCATGCGCTGGCGGCGGCCCTGGTCCTGGGCCTGGGTCTGGTCCTGCGCCCGGTCCGAGCCGCTCGCGCCCATGGCGCGGGTGTCGTGGCGCGAATCCTTGTCGGTGCCCAGCTTCTGGCCCAGGCGCTCGCCCGTGTGGCGGATCTTGTCGCCCATGCGGCTGAAGGCGCGCTTGGTCTTGTCGACGACGCCGCCGCTGGAGGCCTTGGCGGGATGTTCGCTGCTCGCCCGCTGCCCGTGCTCGGTGGCGCTGTCTGCCGCCATGGCCGAACCGCAGGCCAGTGCCGCCGCCGCCAGGAAGGCTGCCATTTTCATATCGGTGCTCCTTGAGGAAAGAACACGGATCAGACCGCGCCGCGCGGTGCGGCGCTGTCGGAAAGGCCAGCGGGTGCGCGTAGGAGGCCAGCGGCCAAGGCCAGACCCGGCAGCCGAACGCCCGCGGAAGCCGCAAGAGAACCTCTGCGGCTGCGTTCGGGTGTCCGGCTTCGCTGCCCCGCGACGAATGGCTGCAGCGGCACCCCGTCGAGCTGGCCGGCGACGCACTGGCACCGATTTGCGCCAGGACAAACCTTGCCGCTGTCGCCGGTGCGATAAGGACGGTTCGATGCGCGGCACCCCGCCCCGGCGCGGGCAAGGAGCGATCATGAGCGACCGGTTCTGGCTCTGGACGGCGACCGCCGTCTTCACTGCAGTGATCCTCGGCGCCCTGGCCCATGCGGTGGCGGTCGCCCGGGATTGCGAGCGGCAGGGGGGCACGATGGTGCGTTCGTTCTCGGCCTGGGGCTGGTCGTGCGTCCGGACTCCCGCTCCGGCGCAGCCGCCGCGCTGACCGGCAACGCCTTCAGATCAGCGCGACCTGTTCGCGCTGCTCGTGCAGGAGCGAGCGCAAGGCCGCCAGCCGCCGGTTGGCCTCCTCGGTGAGGCGCCTGCTCTCGGCAATCTCGTGGGCCGGCGGCGCCGGACCGGTCCCGGCGCAATAGGCATCCAGCTGCCGGCACAGCCGCGCCCCGGCGCGCGCGGCTGCCGCCGCGGCGCAGTCCCACTCCTCGAACAGCACGAAGAACGAAATCATCGCGCCCGAAGTACAGGACAAGACGGGGCGGTTTCCTTGACGCAAATCAGGCATGCGGCGCGCGCAACGCGTGCCCGTGCGCTGGCGCAAGAATGCCGCGCGGCGCGATCCGCAGGCGCGTCGCGCTTGACTCACCTCAAGTCGGGCGACCGCGCGCCGCGCCACGATGGGCCCGCAATGAGAACGCAACTTCGAGTTCCCCCATCCGGCGGCGGGCTGGACGACTGGCGCGTCGCCGACGCCCAGGCGCTGCGCGCCGAGCGGCAGGTGGTGCAGAAGATGAAGGCCGCCGCGAACAGCGGCGCAGCGGCGCCGAGCGACGACGAGCGCCGCCGAGCCGTCATGCTCAGGGCGCAGGCGAACGCGTTGCTCGGCAAGGCGATCGCCTGAGCCCGGGCGCCGCCCCCCACCGTTTCTAGTGCAGGCCCAGGTAGCGGGCCGTGAGCGTGGCGTCGGCGCGCGCGTCCGCCGCCTTGCCTTTCCACACGGTGCGCCCCGACTCCAGCACGCACAGGTCGTCGGCAACGCGCAGCAGGCGGTCGGTGTTCTGTTCAACCACCAGCACGGCCAGGCCGTCGCGGCGCAGTTGCTCCAGGGCGCGGTAGCACAGGTCGATCACCTTGGGCATCAGGCCCAGCGAGATCTCGTCGATCATCAGCAGCTTCGGGCGCGCCATCAGCGCGCGGCCGATCGCCAGCATCTGCTGCTCGCCGCCTGACAGGTTGCCGGCCAGCGAGTGCAGCCGCTCGCCCAGGCGCGGGAACAGGCCAAGCACCTTGTCGCGGTCCTGCGCATAGCAGGACGTCGGATGGATGAGGCCGCCGACCTTCAGGTTGTCCTCGACGCTCAGGTCCTTGAACAGGCGCCGGCCCTCCGGTGAAATCGCGATGCCCCGTTTCACGCGCTCGCGCGGGCCCAGCTGGCCGATGTCCTGTCCTTCGAAGCGAAGCTGCCCCGCCGTCATCGCCACGTGCCCGGCGATGCACATCAGCGTGGACGACTTGCCGGCGCCGTTGGCGCCGATCAGGCCGGTGATCCGGCCGGGCTGGAGTTCCAGCGACAGGTCCTCCACGGCCTGGAACATGCCGTAGCCGCAGCCCAGGCCTTCAAGCTGCAGCATCGGCGTCTCCCCCCAGGTAGGCGGCGCGCACCGCCGCATCGTTCATGGTCGCCTGCGGTGGACCGTCGGCGATCTTGCGGCCGTTGTCCAGCACAACGAGGCGCTGGCAGATCCGCATCACCTCGCCGAGGTTGTGCTCGATCAGGATGATGGTCATGCCTTGCCGGTTGACGTCGGCGATGGTCTGCGCGAGCTCGCTCGCTTCCTTCGAGTTCAGGCCCGCCAGCGGTTCGTCCAGCAACAGCAGCCGGGGCTTCAGGGCCAGCGCCCGCGCCATCTCCAGGCGCTTGAGGACGCCCAGCGGCTGGGTGCGCGGGCTCTGCGCGGCGAGCCTGGCGATGCCGACGCGCTCCAGCGCCTCGAGCGCGACCTGGCGCTCGGCCCGGCGGTCCACGTGGACGAGCGCCTGCAGGGGGGTCCGGGTCTTCGCCGCGCCGGCGGCTAGCGCCACGTTGTCGCGCACGTCGATCTCGCGGAAGGGCTTCACCAGTTGCTGCGACAGGGCGAGCCCGGCGCGGATGCGTGCGTCGATCGACAGCGAGTCGAGCCGCCGCTCGCCGAGGCTGACGCTACCCTTCTGCGGGCGGTGGATGCCGACGATGGCGCGCATCATGGTGGTCTTGCCGGCGCCGTTGGGGCCGATCAGGCCCAGCAGTTCGCCCGGCATCACTTCGAACGAAACGTCGTCGATCGCCGTCACGCCGCCGAAGCGGACGGTGACGTTGCGCGCGGAGAGGAGGGGCTCCATGTCAGGCCCTCCGCCGCGCCATCAGCCGCCGCAGCGCGCCGGTCACGCCGTCGGGCGAGAACCGCATCATGAGGAACAGCAGGCCGCCGTAGACCAGCAGCTTGTACTCGCCGACGAATGTGAACATCGAAGGCAGCAGCGCCAGCACGATGGCCGCCACGGTGACGCCGGGCACCGACCCGATGCCGCCGATGACGACCATCGACAGCACCGTCATCGATTCGACGAAGCCGAAGCTGTCGGGGCTGATGAATTTCAGGTTGCTGGCGTAGAGCGCGCCGGCCAGCCCGGCCAGGGCGGTGCCGATGGCGAACGCCGCCAGCTTGAAGCGGGGCACGTCGATGCCCATCACGCGGGTCGTGTCCTCGTCCTCGGCGATGGCGTTGAAGACCTGGCCCATCCAGCTGCGCCGGATGTACTGGCTCAGCAGCGCCGTCAGCACGCACAGCGCCACAGTCAACAGCATGAAGGCCAGCTTGGACAGGCCGCTGTCGGGAATCGCCGAAATGCCCATCTCGCCGCCCAGCGCGTCCTGCTGGCGGACCACGCCGACGAACAGGAAGCCGATCCCCATGGTGGTGATGGCCAGGAAGTCGGCGCGCACCCGCAGGCTGGCCAGGCCGACGACCAGTCCGAACAGGGCCGGCAGCGCCATTGCGGCGGGCAGGGTGGCGAAGAACGGCACGCCGGCCTTGGCCAGCAGCGCGCAGGTGTAGGCGCCGATGCCGAAGAAGGCGGCATGGCCCAGGCTGATCTGGCCGCAGAAACCGGTGATGAGGTTCAGCGACAGGGCGAACAGCACGCTGATCCCCACCGCCGTCGCCAGCGAAATCTCGTATTCCATGCCCTACCTTTTCGCGAAGAGGCCCTGCGGGCGCACCATCAGCACCAGGATCAGGAACGCGAAGGCGATCGCGTTGCGGTCCAGGAGCTTGCCGAGGTAGATCGTCCCGAACGACTCCACGATGCCCAGCGTCAGCGCCGCCAGCAAGGTGCCGGGCACCGAGCCCAGGCCGCCCAGCACGATGATCGCCAGCGCCTTGTACGAGGGCACGCTGCCCATGGTCGGCTCGACCAGGTTGTTCAGCAGCGCCACCATCACGCCGGCCGCGCCGGCCAGCGCCGAGCCGACGAAGAAGTTCACGTAGCGCACCGTCTTGAGGTCGATGCCGAACGATTCGGCCATCTGCGGGTCGGTGACCGTGGCCTGGCAGGCGATGCCCAGGCGCGTGCGGCTTTGCAGCAGCGCCAGCACGCCGATCGCGAGCGCGCCGCCCACCATCACCAGCAGTTCGGCCTGCTTGAAGCGCAGCGCGCCGATGGCCACCTGTCCCTGCAGCGGCGGATCGGCATACGACAGGCCATAGGCGCCGAAGACCAGGCGATAGATCTCCTCCGACGCGATGAACAGGCCGATCGAGGCGATCAGCGGCACGAACGGCGGCTGGTGCAGGATCGGCTCGTAGCAGAAGCGGTACATCAGCACGCCGGCGATGCCTGCGACCAGCATTGCGGCCACCATGGCCAGGCCGAGGCTGCCGGTCTGGTTGGTGAGCAGCACGCCCATGTAGCCGCCCAGCGTGAACAGGGCCGCGTGGGCGACGTGCAATATGCGCAGCAGGCCATAGACCAGGGTCAGCCCCAGCGCGATCAGCGCGTAGATGCTGCCCTGGACCAGTCCCTGGGCGATCAGTTCGACAATCAGCACGGGGACTCCCTCGGCCCGGTCGCGGCGCGTCTGCGGCCGGTTACTTCTTCAGGCTGGCCTTGGTCGGCGCGGCCAGGAAGACCGGATCCGACACCACGGCGAAGCGGCGGAACGCCTTGTCCTTGACGATCTGCACCTGCACGTCCTTGTTGACCTCGTGCAGGTCGTTGAACGTCAGCTTGCCCACGGGCGTCTCGAACGTGCCGCCGGCGATCGCATCGCGGATCGCCTCGCGGTTGGCGGTGCCGGCCTTCTTCATCGCCTCGATGGCGATCGCGGTGGCGCTGTACGTGGACGCGGCCACCATGTCCGAACCGCTGCCCACCGTCTTCTTGAAGTCGGCGAGGTAGGCCTTGGTCACCGGCGAAGCGGAGTCGCGGTCCAGCGAGGTGGTGACGTACACCCCTTCGGCGGCGGCGCCGGCGATCTCGATGAACTTCTCGGAGTCGTAGCCTTCCTGGCCGATCACCGGGGCCGTGACGCCGGCGGCGCGCAGCTGGCTGACCAGCGGACCGGCGGTGAAGAAATAGCCCGAGGCGTAGATCGCCTCCGGGTTGTCGGCCTTCAGCCTGGAAATCAGCGGGCCGAACTGGCGGTCCGACATGCCGTACTCGTACTCGCCGGTGATCTGGATGCCGAACTTCGGCGCGCCTTCCTTGAAGCCGGCGGCCAGCGCCTGGCCGAAGTCGTTCTTCAGCGTGACGAGGGCGACCTTCTTCTTCTTCAGCACCTCGCCGACCAGCTTCGCGCCGGCGCGGCCCTGCACCTCGCCCATGGTCGAGGCGCGGAACATGTAGTCGCCGGTCGCGGTGACGTCGGGGTGGATCGAGTAGGCGACGACGTACGGCACCTTGGCGGCCTGGAACACCGGCGCGGCGGCGCGGGTCGAAGCCGAGTACGAACCGGACACCGCCACCACGACCTTGTCCTTCTCCACCAGCTTGGTGGCGATGGGCGCGGCTTCCTTGGGCGAGGCCTGGTCGTCGTACACCACCAGCTCGATCTTCTCGCCCTTGATGCCGCCGGCCGCGTTGGCCTGGGCCACGGCGAGCTTGGCGCCTTCCAGCGCCGACTTGCCGTCGGCGGCCGCGAAGCCCGTCAGCGGCACGTTCAGGCCGATCTTCACGTCGGCGTGGGCGGCGCCGGCCAGGCACAGCAAGGTGGCGATGGCCGTCGTGGTGAGTCGTGTCTTCATGGTCTTCCTGTCAAGGGTTCAACAAGCAGCTACTCACGCGAGCTGCGACGCGTCCAACTCCGGCCAGCCAGGGTTGCGAGGGATCAGGTTCACAGGCCTTGCATCGGCAGCTTCAGGCCGTGCTCGCGGGCGCATTCCTGCGCGATCTCGTAGCCCGCGTCGGCATGCCGCATGACGCCGGTGGCGGGGTCGTTCCAAAGGACGCGCTCGAGCCGCTGCGCCGCCTCGGGCGTGCCGTCGCAGACGATCACGACGCCGGCATGCTGCGAGTAGCCCATGCCGACGCCGCCGCCATGGTGGAAGCTGACCCAGGTCGCGCCGCTGGCGGTATTGAGCAGCGCGTTGAGCAGCGGCCAGTCGCTGACGGCGTCGCTGCCATCCTTCATTGCCTCGGTCTCGCGGTTGGGCGAGGCGACGGAGCCGCTGTCCAGGTGGTCGCGACCGATCACGATCGGGGCCTTGAGTTCGCCGGTGCGCACCATCTCGTTGAAGGCCAGCCCGGCCAGGTGCCGCTCGCCCAGCCCGATCCAGCAGATCCGCGCCGGCAGCCCCTGGAAGGCGATGCGGTCGCCCGCCATGTCCAGCCAGCGGTGCAGGCCGGCGTTGTCCGGGAACAGCTCCTTCATCCTGGCGTCGGTCTTGCGGATGTCCTCCGGGTCGCCGCTCAGCGCCACCCAGCGGAACGGGCCGACGCCGCGGCAGAACAGCGGCCGCACGTACGCAGGCACGAAGCCCGGATAGTCGAACGCGTTGCCGACGCCGAAGTCCTTGGCCACCTGGCGCAGGTTGTTGCCGTAGTCGACGGTGGGAACGCCCATCGCGTGGAACGCCAGCATGGCCTGCACGTGGCGCGCGCACGACTCGCCGGCGGCCTGCTTCAGCCGGGCGTGCTGCGACGGATCGCGCTGCGCCGCGCGCCACTGCTCGATGGTCCAGCCGCTGGGCAGGTAGCCGTTGACCAGGTCGTGGGCCGACGTCTGGTCGGTGACGATGTCGGGGCGGATGCCGCCGCCCTTGGCCAGCGCGGCCAGCTGGGGCACCACGTCGGCGGCGTTCGCGCACAGGCCGATCGACACCGCTTCCCTGCGGCCGGTGTGTTCCCTGATCAGCGCCAGCGCCTCGTCCAGGTCCCTGGCCTGCTTGTCGAGGTACTTCGTGCGCAACCGGAAATCGATGCGGGTCTGGTCGCACTCGATGTTCAGCGAGCAGGCGCCGGCGAAGCTGGCGGCCAGCGGCTGCGCGCCGCCCATGCCGCCCAGCCCGGCCGTCAGCACCCAGCGGCCGGCCAGGCTGCCCTGGTAGTGCTGGCGGCCGGCTTCGGCGAAGGTCTCGTACGTGCCCTGGACGATGCCCTGCGAGCCGATGTAGATCCAGCTGCCGGCCGTCATCTGGCCGTACATCATCAGGCCCTTCTGGTCGAGCTCATTGAAGTGCTCCCAGGTGGCCCACTTCGGCACCAGGTTGGAGTTGGCGATCAGCACGCGCGGCGCGCCCTCGTGGGTGCGGAACACGCCCACCGGCTTGCCCGACTGCACCAGCAGCGTCTCGTCGGCCTTGAGCTTGCGCAGGCTGTCGAGGATCGCGTCGAAGCAGGGCCAGTTGCGCGCGGCCTTGCCGATGCCGCCGTACACCACCAGCGCATCGGGGTTCTCGGCGACGCCCGGGTCCAGGTTGTTCTGGATCATCCGGAAGGCCGCCTCGATCTGCCAGTTGGCGCAGGACAGGGACGGCCCGCGCGGCGCGCTGACGGGGCGGGCGGCGCTGCCGGCGAATGGCGTGGTGCTGATATCAGGCATGGTGGACTCCCGTGGTGACGCTTGGCGGATTTGCCTGTATAGTGAGTTGTATATACAAGGCGAGTCTAGTTGTCTATACAACATCGGCGACTCAGGGAAAACCCTGACCCCCACGGCAATGACCACGACATGACCACGACCCGGTTGCCGGCCTACGAACAGGTCAAGGCATTCGTCAAGCAGCAGATCGGCAGCGGCGCCTGGCGGCCCGGCGCCGCGGTGCCCAGCGAGGCGGCGCTGCAGCAGCAGTTCGGGCTCAGCCGCATGACCGTCAACCGCGCCATGAAGGAACTCGCCGTGGAGGGCGTGGTGACCCGGGTGCAGGGCTCCGGCACCGTGGTGGCGCAGCTGCACCGCATCTCGACCACGCTGGCGCTGCGCGACATCCACGAGGAAATCACCGAGCGCGGCCATCACCACGCCACGCGCGTCCTTGCCGTGGAAAGCACCAGGGCGGACGCCGGGCAGGCACAGGTCTTCAAGCTGCGGGCGGGCGCGCGCCTGTTCCATTCGGTACTGCTGCACCTGGCCGACGGCGTGCCGATCCAGCTGGAGGACCGCTACGTCAACCCGGCCGCGGCGCCCGACTACCTCGGGGTGAACTTCAACGCGACCACGCCGACGAGCTACCTGCTGGAGCACGCGCCGCTCACCCAGGCCAGCTACTCGATCGAAGCCGGGCTGGCCGGCGCGGCCGAGGCCAGGGCGCTGGCCATCAAGCGCGGCGACCCGGTGCTCGTGATGACACGCGGCACCGTGAGCGGCCCGCACGTCGCGAGCTTCGCCCGCCTGGTGTACCCAGGCGCCCGCTACAGTTTCAACGGAACCTTCCAGCTATGACCTGGCACCTGACATCACTCGACGGCGCGGCGCCGGCGCCGTGGCGCAACGGCGGCGGCGTGACGCGCGAACTCGCCGCGCAACCGGGCGGCGCGGACTGGACCTGGCGCATCTCGGTGGCCGAGGTGGCCGCCGACGGCCCGTTCTCGAGCTTTCCCGGCGTGCAGCGCTGGTTCGCCGTGCTCGGCGGTGCCGGCGTGATCCTGAAGCGCGCGGGCGCCGAGCACCGGTTGACGCTCGCCAGCGCACCGCTGTCCTTCGACGGTGAGGAGGCGGTGGACTGCGAACTGCTGCACGGCCCCACGCGGGACCTCAACCTGATGGTGCGGCGCGAGCTGGCCTCGGCACGAATGGCGCGCGTCAATGGCGTGCGGCACCTGATGGCCGCGCGGGCCAAGGTGGTCGCCGTGTACGCCGTCGGCGAGCCGGCGCAGCTGCGTCACGAAGGCGAATCCGTCGAGGTCGCGCCGCACACCCTGGCCTGGGCATCGCTGCCGGCCGGCGCGGAAGTGGCTGTCACGTCGGCGTCGGCCCTGGCCATGGAGATCGAGCCATGGGCATGAAGCTGTGGCGCAACTGCCGCGCCGCCACCATGCAGGGCGCGGCCCCGCAGCCGTACGGGCTGGTCGAGGACGCGGCGCTGGTGGTCGATGGCGCCATGCTGCACTGGGTCGGCGCCGAAAGCGACCTCCCCGCCGCGCTGCGTGCCGGCTGCAGCGAGGTGCATGACGCGCAAGGCGCGCTCGTCACGCCGGGCCTCATCGATTGCCACACCCACCTGGTCTACGGAGGCGACCGCGCGCAGGAGTTCGAACTGCGTCTGCAGGGCGCCACCTACGAGGAGATCGCGCGCCGCGGCGGCGGCATCGCCTCGACGGTGCAGGCCACGCGGCGCGCCGGCGCGCAGGAGCTGGCGGCGCAGAGCGCGCCGCGGCTGCGCGCGCTGCTGGCCGAGGGCGTGACGACGCTGGAGGTCAAGTCCGGTTACGGGCTGGCGCTGGAGCACGAGCGCAAGACGCTGCAAGTGGCGAGAGACCTCGGACAGGTTCACCGGGTCGACGTGCGCACCACCTTCCTCGGCGCGCACGCGCTGCCGCCGGAGTTCGCCGGCGCCCCCGACGCCTACGTGGACGAGGTGCTGCGCATGCTCCCCGCATTGAACGCCGAAGGGCTGGTCGACGCGGTCGACGCCTTCTGCGAGCGCATCGCCTTCAGCACCGCGCAGGTGGAGCGCGTCTTCGAGGCGGCGCGACAACTCGGGCTCCCGGTCAAGCTGCATGCGGAGCAGTTGAGCGACAGCGGCGGCGCGCAGCTGGCCGCACGGCACGGCGCCCTGAGCTGCGATCACCTGGAGTGGCTGTCCGAGGCGGGCGCCGCCGCGATGGCCACCGCCGGGACGGTGGCCGTGCTGCTGCCGGGCGCCTTCTATTTCCTGCGCGAGACCAGGCTGCCGCCGGTGGAGCTGTTGCGCCGCCACGGTGTCGGCATCGCCGTGTCGACCGACTGCAACCCGGGCTCGTCTCCCTGCACTTCGCTGCTGCTGATGCTCAACATGGCCTGCACCCTGTTCCGGCTCACGCCCGAGGAGGCGCTGGCTGGCGTGACGCGCCACGCCGCGCGGGCGCTGGGCCTGTCCGACCGGGGCGTGCTGGCCGCCGGCCTGCGCGCCGACTTCGTGCTGTGGGACGTGCAGCAGCCGGCGCAACTGGCCTACGCCATTGGCGCCAATCCCTGCATCCGCACCGTGTTCGAGGGAGAGCCGCGATGAGCACGGCACAGCGCTTCTTCGCGCCGCGGGCGTGGGTCGACGCTGCCTGGGCCCGCGACGTGCTGCTGACGGTCGACGAGGGCGGGTCATGGGCATCGGTCGTGCCGGACGCGCCCGCCACCGACCGCGCCGGCGCCGTCGTGCTGGACGGACCGGTGCTGCCCGGCGTCGTCGACGCGCACAGCCATGCGTTCCAGCGCGCGATCGCCGGCCAGGCCGAACAGGCCGGTCCGGCCGGCGACGACTTCTGGAGCTGGCGCGACCGCATGTATTCGGCGGCGCTGCGGGTGACGCCGCGCCAGCTGGAGCGCATCGCCGCGTTCCTCTACGCCGAGCTGCTGGCCGGCGGCTACACCCAGGTCTGCGAGTTCCACTACCTGCACAACGCGCCGGCCGGCGGCCCGGCCGCCGACCCGCTGGAGATGTCGATGGCGCTGGTGCGGGCGGCGCAGCGCACCGGCATCGGCCTGACGCTGCTGCCGACGCTGTACATGCGTTCGGGGTTCGGCGCGACCGGCCTGCGCGAGGACCAGCGGCGCTTCGCTTCGACGCCCGAGGGCATCGCGCGCCTGGTGCAGGAGGTGCAACGCGAAGTGCGCGGCGACGCCAATGTGAACGTCGGCGTCGCCATCCACTCGCTGCGCGCGGCGGGACTCGATCCGATCCGCGAAGCTGCCGCCTTTGCCGCCGCGGGCGGCCTGCCGGTGCACATCCACGTGGCGGAACAGACGCAGGAAGTGCAGGACTGCCTCGCGCAGACCGGGCAGCGGCCGATCGAGTGGTTGCTGGATCACGTCGCCGTCGATGCCCGCTGGAACCTGGTCCACGCCACGCACACCGTACCGGCGGAACTGCAGGGAGTGAGCGAGCGCGGCGCCAGCATCGTGATCTGCCCGAGCACGGAGGCCAACCTCGGCGACGGCGTGTTCGACCTGCCCGGCCATGCGGCGGCCGGCGGCGCCTGGTCCGTCGGCTCCGACAGCCACGTGACGCGCGGCTGGCCCGAGGAGCTGCGCCTGCTCGAATATTCCCAGCGGTTCACGCTGCGCCGGCGCAACGTCGCCGCGCAGGCAGCGCGCCGCGCCAGTTCGGCCGCCGCGCTGTTCGGCGCGGCGATCGCCGGCGGGTCGGCGGCCAGCGGCTGCCGGCTCGGCGGTCTCGCGGTCGGCCAGCGCGCGGACTTCCTCGTGCTCGACGCGCAGTCGCCCGCGCTGCTCGGGGTGCCGCCGGACAACCTGCTGGACGCGGCGGTGTTCTCCAGCCCCGGGGCGTCCTTCGCTCAGGTGCGGGTGGCCGGCCGGCTCGTCCCCGGGCGCTCGGCGCAGATCGATGCAGACTACCTGGCCGCCATGACGGAACTCTGGTCCGTGCCGGCCCGGTAAACCACTGATGCACGGCCCAGCCGCTCCTGCCATGACCACCACCGAACTGCTCGTTCCCGGCGCCCTCGACCTGGCCGCCTTGCGCCGGTTGGCCGGCAGCCAGTCGCGCCAGGTGCGGCTGGACCCCGCCTGCCGCCCCGGCCTGCGCGCCAGCGCCGAGGTGGTGCGGCGGGCCGCCGCCGGCGACGCGCCGGTCTATGGCATCAACACCGGCTTCGGCAAGCTGGCCGGCACCCGCATTCCCGCGCCCGACCTGCAGCGGCTGCAACTCAACCTGCTGCGCTCGCACGCGGTGGGTGTCGGCGAGGCGATGCCCGACCGGGTCGTCCGGCTCATGCTGCTGCTCAAGGCGGCCAGCCTGGCGCGGGGCTACTCCGGCGTGCGCGAGGAAGTGGTCGATGCGCTGCTGGCGCTTGCCAACCGCGACGTGCTGCCGGTGGTGCCGGCGCAGGGATCGGTCGGCGCGTCGGGCGACCTCGCGCCGCTGGCCCACCTGTGCCTGCCGCTGATCGGCGAGGGCGAGGTCTGCCACGGCGGGCGGCGCATGCCGGCCGCGCAGGCGCTGGAGCGCGCCGGCATCAGGCCGCTGCAACTCGAGCCGAAGGAGGGCCTGGCGCTGATCAACGGCACCCAGGCCTCCACCGCACTGGCGCTGGACGCCTTGTTCGGCGCCGAGCGGCTGTTCGAGGCCGCCGTGATCGCCGGCGCGCTCACGCTCGACGCCGCGCGCGGCAGCGACGGCCCGTTCGATCCCCGCATCCACGCGGTGCGGGGCCAGCCGGGACAGGTGCAGTGCGCGCAGGCCTACCTCGCGCTGCTGGCCGGCAGCGGCATCCGCAAGTCGCACCTGAAGAACGACGACCGGGTGCAGGACCCGTACTGCCTGCGCTGCCAGCCGCAGGTGATGGGCGCCTGCCTCGAGCAGATGCGGCATGCCGCGCAGGTGCTGCTGCGCGAGGCCAACGCCGTCACCGACAACCCGCTGGTGTTCGCCGACCGCGGCGAGATCGTCTCGGGCGGCAATTTCCACGCCGAGCCGGTGGCGCAGGCGGCCGATGCGCTGGCGGTCGCCATCGCGGAGATCGGCGCCATCGCCGAGCGCCGCGTCGCGATGCTGGTCGACACCGCCGTGTCGCGGCTGCCGCCGTTCCTGGCGGCCGAACCGGGGCTCAATTCCGGATTCATGATCGTCCACGTGACGGCGGCGGCGCTGGCCTCGGAGAACAAGTCGCTGGCGCACCCGGCCAGCGTCGACAGCCTGCCGACCTCGGCCAACCAGGAGGACCACGTCAGCATGGCCACCTTCGCCGCGCGCCGCCTGCAACCGATGTTGCGCAACACCGGCCGCATCGTCGCGATCGAGCTGCTGGCCGCGGCGCAGGGCATCGAATTCCTGCGGCCGCTCGCGAGCGCGCCGGTGCTGGAGGAAGTGCTGCGCCTGGTGCGGGCCGTCTCGCCGGCGATGATGCAGGACCGCAGCCTGTCGCGCGACATCGAGGCGGTGCACCGGCTGGTGGAGGCCGGCGACCTCGGCCACCACGCCCGCGACGGGATGCCCGAGCTGCGCGCGCTGCGACTGTAGCGGCTCAGATCAGCCGCAGCCGCTCTTGTGCGCGCCGGGTCTGGAACAGGATCCAGCGCAGCCGGTGGTTGGCGACGAAGCGCAGCCGCCTGGCTGAATGCACGTCGGCGGGCGTGGGCGGCTCGCCCGCCGCGTCGCTCCACGCGTCCAGCGCCCGCTCCAGCCGCCGCGCTGCGGCAAAGGCCGCTTCGTCGAAGCTGGCCCACTGGGCGACGAGCTGTGCGGAATCGTTCATGGCGAGGTCCTCCACGCTGACTGCCATTGAGCGGCCGGCGCGCGGCGGCGCGCTTGACGAAGATCAACGGCTGGCGCCCGGCTGGCGGGCACCCGCAGCGGCTCGGGAAGTGGAGTCGGGCCGTGGCGCCAGCAGCGAGTCGTACTCGCGCCGCACCATGCGGTAGCACTCGCACGCGCCGAGTTCGAGGCGGGCGCGGTCCAGCACCTTGATGCGGCCCCGGCCCGAACGCACGAGCCCCTGCGCCTGCAGGCGCCCGATGGCGTCGCTCACGGTCTCGCGCCGCACGCCCAGCATCGTCCCGACCAGCTCGTGGGTGGTGGCGATTTCGTCGCCCGTCGCCCGGTCCAGGCTGAGCATCAGCCATCGGCACAGCTGCTGCTGCGGCGTGTGGTGGCGGTTGCAGACCGCCGTCTGCGATACCTGGAACATCAGCGCCTGCGCGTACCGCAGAAGGAGGCGCATCGTCTCGCCGCCGCGTTCGAACTCTTCCTTGACCGCGGCGGCGTCGATGCGCAGGGCGGTGCCGGCGTTCTGCACCACCGCGCGCATCGTCATCGGCCCGCCGCCCATGAACGCGCCGGTTCCGACCAGCCCCTCGCTGCCGACCATCGCCACCTGCACGCAGTCGCCGGTGCGCAGCAGCTGGAGCAGGGCCACGGTCGCCGTCAGCGGAAAGTACACGAAGCGCACGCTGTCGCCGGGGTCGAACAGCGCCTGGCCGAGCGGCAGCGACACCAGCTCGCAGAACGGCATCCAGGCGCGCCGGGACTGGGGCGGCACCAGGGCCAGCAGCCGGTTCCGGTCGATATCGACGGCGTGCAGGTCCGCCGGTTCCCGGGTTCCTGGTGGCGATGTGCGCATGACGCCCTCTTCGCGTGGCTCGACATCCCCTGAGTAGGGCCCGGCTCAGCGCAAAAAACGAGCCGTTCTTACAGTGGGTTGCATCGGGGACACACTGAGACGTCGTTGGGTGCGCGGGCGCACAGAGGACCCGCCCGCGTGGGTGTCATCCTACAAGCGCAATCAGGGAAGGATGACATGCAGACGCACGAGTCAGCAGGCGCGAGCGCACCGGCCGGGCGGCATCAGCGGCGGCGGGACGCGCTGCTGGCGACGGTCGCGCACGAACTGCGCAACGGCATCGCCCCCCTGGGCAATGCGCTGGAAGTCCTGGCGGGCAGCGACGACGCGTCCGCCCGGGCGCTCGCCGTGGCGCTGGCCCGGCGGCAGCTCAGGGCCATGGCCCACCTGGTGGAGGACCTGGCCGACTACGGCCAGGCCAGCCGCGGCCGGTCGGCGCTGGAGCGCCACCCGCTGGAGCTGCAGGAGCTGCTGACCCAATCGATCCAGGCCTGCCGCAGCGCCTTCGACGAGCGCGCCGTGGAACTGGCGGTCGCGCTGCCGGCGGCGCCGCTGACGGTGTCCGGCGACGAGTTGCGGCTGGGACAGGTGTTCATGAATCTCCTGACCAATGCGGCCAAGTTCGCCGCGCCCGGGGGGCGGGTGGCCGTGTGCGCCGGCCGCGACGGCGGCATGGCGGAAGTGCGCATCGCCGACGATGGAGCCGGGATCGAAGCGCACGACCTGGAGCGGATCTTCGAGCTGTTCGAGCAGGGCGGCGGCAGCCGGCAGCTGTCGCCGCGCGGGCTCGGCGTGGGCCTGGCGGTGGCGCGCCGCTTCGCGCAACTGCACGGCGGCAGCGTGCGCGCCGAAAGCCGGGGTGCCGGCCAGGGTTCCACGTTCATCGTCCGGCTGCCGCTGGTGCCTTGCGCGCCGGCCGGCGATCAGTGCGAGCCGCTCGCTTGCGGACCGCTGTCGCCCGTCTCCTGCTGATCGGCCTCCTCCAGCTGCTGCAGCAGGTACAGGCGCTGGTACAGGCCGTCGGCGATCGCCATCAGCTCGCCGTGGGTGCCCAGCTCCGCGATGCGCCCGTGGTTGAGCACGACGATGCGGTCGGCGTCGCGCACGGTGGACAGGCGGTGCGCGATCGCCACGATGGTGACCTTGCCGCGCAGCCCGGCCAGCGCGCGCTGCACCACCTGCTCGGTTTCGGAATCGATGTGCGAGGTGGCTTCGTCGAGGAACAGGATGCGCGGCTCGCCGGCCAGGGCGCGGGCGATCGCGACCAGCTGTTTCTGGCCCACCGACAGCCGCGCACCGCCTTCGCCCAGCGGCGTGTCGTAGCCCTGCTCGAGGCGGGCGATGAACTCGTGCACATGGGCCGCGCGCGCCGCGGCCTCGACCTGCGCGTCGGTCAGCGGCCGGCCCATGGCGATGTTCTCGCGCGCCGTGGCCGCCAGCAGGAACGGCTCCTGCGGCACGACGCCGACGCGATCGCGGAAGTGGTCCTCGGCGATCGCCTCCACCGGCGTGCCGTCGATGCGGATCGCGCCGTGGGGCGCCGGGTAGAAGCGCAGCAGCAGTGCGAGCAAGGTGCTCTTGCCGCTGCCCGTGTGGCCGACGATGCCGTGAAAGCTGCCGGGCGCGAACTGCAGGTCCAGGCCGTGCAGCACCGGGCGTCCCGGCAGGTAGGCGAAGTCCAGGTGCTCGATCGCGATGGCGCCTTGCGTCACGCGGCCGCGGTCGGCCGCCGGCGGCGACTCGGCTTCCTTGAGCAGCACCTGCACCCGCGCCGCGCCGACCATCGCCTGCTGCAGCTGCGAGAACTGCATCGTGATCTGGGTCAGCGGCTCGGTCACGCGCGAGATGTAGTTCACGAAGGCGTACAGGATGCCCACTTCCAGCGGGCCGAGCACCCCGCCGTGCCCGCGCAGGCCGAAGACGCCGATCACCGCCGCCATCAGCACGACGTTCAGCAGGTCCAGCAGCGGCCGCAGCAGCCAGGCGTTGGCGCGCAGTTCGCGCCGCCGCGAGCGGTAATGGCTGCCGTTGACGGCGGCGAAGCGGTCGCGAAAGCGCGCGGTCGCGTTGCTCGCCTGCAGCACCTGCATCCCGGCGATGCTCTCGGCCACCTGCGCGTTCAGCTCGCTGCGCAGTTCGCGGGTGCGGCTCACCGCCGGCGCCGACAGGCGCTGGTAGACGATCACGACCAGCACCGCCACCGGCACGAGGGTCGCCACGATCAGCATCAGCCGCCAGTCCAGCCACAGCATGGCGGCGGTGGTGCCGACCAGCACCAGCAGGCTGTCCAGGATGACAAACAGCACCTGCACGTAGAGCGTCTTCACCGCCTCGGTGTCGTTGGTGACGCGGCTGACCAGCTGGCCGGTGATGGCGCGGTCGAAGAAGGACATCGGCAGCCGCAGCACGTGCCGGTACACCTCCTCGCGCACGCGCTGCACCGACCGCATCGCCACGCCGGCGAGCCGCACCAGCTGGCCATAGCGCAGCCAGCTCGCGGCGAAGCCGGCGACCAGCGCGCCCAGCAGCAGACCGGCGATGGCGCCCAGCTGCGCATCGCGCGGCAGCAGGTAGCGGTCGATCAGCCATTTGCCGATCAGCGGTCCCAGCGCCTCCAGGCCGGCGGTCAGCAGGAGCCACGCCGCGGCCCGCAGGACGTGGTGCCGCTCCGGCGCCGCGGCGCGCAGCAGGAGCGCGGCGGCGTCGCCGACGAGCCGGCTGCGGCCCTCGGGGGCGCCGGGCAGCGTGCCGGCGGCGATGGATTCAGCTGGCGTCAAGGCTGGCCTCCAGTTGCTGATAGCGCCACTGACGCGCGTACCAGCCGTTGTCCGCCAGCAGCTGCCCGTGGCTGCCTTGCTCGACGGGGTGCCCGTCGCGCAGCACGATGATCTCGTCGGCGTCGGCGACGGCGCTCAGGCGGTGGGTCACGATGACCACGGTGCGGCCGATCCGCGCCGCGCGCAGGTGCGCCAGGATGCGCGCCTCGGTGTCGGTGTCCACCGCCGACAGCGCGTCGTCCAGCAGCAGCAGCGGCGCGTCGGCCAGCAGGGCGCGGGCGATCGCCACGCGCTGGCGCTGCCCGCCCGACAGGGTCACGCCGCGCTCGCCGACGGGCGTGTCGTAGCCGCGCGGCAGGCGCTGGATGTCCTCGTGCACGGCGGCCAGCCGCGCCGCCTGTTCCACCTGGACGCGGGTCGCGTCGGGGCGGGCGAGGGCGATGTTCTCGGCCACCGAGGCCGAGAACAGGAACGCTTCCTGCGGCACCCAGGCGATGGCGCCGCGCAACGCATCCAGCGTGTAGTCGGCGAGCTGGATGCCGTTCCACTGCAGCTGCCCGGCTTCCGGCGCGTGGTGCCGCAGCAGCAGCCGCAGGAGCGTCGACTTGCCGGCGCCGGTCGGGCCGACCAGGCCCAGCGTGCGGCCAGGCGCCAGTTGCAGCGACACGCCGTCCAGCGCCGCCCGTGCCTGGCCCGGATAGTGGAAGCGCACGCCTTGCACGGCCAGCGGGCCGGGCGTGACCTGGGCCACCGTGCCGTGGTCGTCTACGCTCAGGGGCGCGTCGAGGACTGGCTGCAACCGCGCCCAGGCGGCCTTGCCGCGCTGCACCAGCGAAAGCACCCAGCCGGCGGCGAACATCGGCCAGATCAGCTGCCCCAGGTACAGGCTGAAGCTGGTGAGCTGGCCCACGGTGAGCTGGTCGTGCCACACCAGCCAGCCGCCGACCCCCAGCGTGAGCACGGTGGCGGCGCTGAGCGTGAAGCCGACGGCCGGCTCGTACGCCGCCTCCCATTGCTGCGCGCTCAGGCTCGCCTCGGCCGCCCCGGCCGCGAGCGACGAGAACTGCGCCTCGCTGCGCGCCTGCAGCCCGAGCGCCCGTACCGTTCGCACCCCGGCAAGCGTTTCCTGGACGTGGTCGTTGAGCGCGCCGAAGCGGTCCAGGGCCAGCCGCGATGCCTCGTGCACGTGGCGCGAGATCCACCAGAAGGCCAGCGCCATCAAGGGGAAGGGCAGCAGCGCGCAGGCCGCCAGCCGCGCGTCGACGCCCAGCGACATCATCGCCACGACCAGCACCAGCGTCAGCGTGCCGTCGAAGCCGGCGAGCATCGCCTCGCCGGCGGCCATCTCCACCGCGTCGATGTCGTTGGTGGCCAGCGCCATCAGGTTGCCCGTGCGCCGGTCCTGGTAGAAGCTCGCCCCTTGCAGCGTGAGCCGGCCGTACAGCCGCTCGCGCAGTTCCACGCCCAGCCGGTAGGCGGCCGCGAACAGCTTCAGGCGCCAGCCGGCGCGCAGGAAGTACACGACGACGCCGGCGCCGGCGAGCCAGGCCAGCTCCTGCAGCAGGTCGGCGCCCGCCAGCCGGCTGGCCACCAGGCCGTCGACCAGCCGCCCGATCTGGCGCGGGATCCAGACGATCAGCAGGGCGATGCCGAGCAGCATCAGGCCGGCCAGCACGTAGGCCGTCCAGTGGCGTCGCAGGAAGTGACCGATCAGGCGATAGAGGGACATGCGATGCGCGGACGCGCGGCATGGGGACACCGGCGGCGCGAAACGGCCGATTCTATGCAGCGCAGCGGCCGGGCCGCCACGGACCGTCGCCGGCAGCGCGGCGGCGCCCGCGGGCAACTCATCGTCCGCGTCCTACAGCGCGATGCGCGGCGCGCCCGCGCCCGCCGTCGGCGCCGTCGGATACAAACGGCGACACCTCAACAACCCAAGGAGCAGGACATGATGAAGAAATTGCTGGTCGCGTCGATGGTGGCCGTGGGACTGGCCGGCTGCGGCGCGATGATGGGCGGCAGCGGCGCGCCCCAGCGCAGCGTGGGGCAGGCCGTCGACGACGTCACCATCGGCACCAAGCTGAAGGCGGCGCTGGCGGCCGATCCGCAACTGAGCGCGCTGAAGATCAACGTCGACACCACGCAGGGCAACGTGCGGCTCAAGGGCGAAGTCAAGACCTTCGCATTGCGCAAGAAGGCCGAGGACCTGGCCCGTTCGATCGACGGCGTCAAGTCTGTCGACAACCAGCTGATCATCACCGGCTGAGCCAGCGCGCCCGTGCCGCCGCCGCCGCCGCCCGGGACGGGCTGCGGCGGCCCTTCTCAGGGCATGATCTCCACGTACTCGTAGACCTCGCAGTCGGTGAGCTGGCGCCGCACCGGCAGCGGCAGCCGGGCGAACCACGCCTGCGGGTCATGGCGGTCGATCTCGCGCCCGAGGAAGCGCAGCAGCCCGCAGATCGGGTCGGCCACGTTCTCGCGGTAGCGCCGGTCGCCCTTGACGTAGGCCAGGTGCAGGTTCTTCATGCAGTTGCCCCGGCACCAGGAGAGCGCCTCGCAGCCGCCGCACGGCATGGCGGGCGCCTGCTGCAGCGGGCTGGCGTGCAGCCAGTTGCCCTGGATGTTGCCCATCACCATGCCCGGTTCGTACAGCAGGTCGGGGCAGGGAAAGATCCGGCCGTCGGGCATGACGTTGAGCAGGTGCGACGACGCCCGGCACTGCGTGCGGCCGCCGTAGAGCTCCTGCGCGCGCCCCGGCAGCAGCTTGTTGCGCACGATGCCCATGATGGGAATCAACGGATAGAGCGCGTCGGTGCGGGCGAAGAAACGCTCGACCAGCCGGCGCAGCACGTCCTCGCGCCGGGCCACCGCGTCGCCGCCATACTGTTCGTCGGCGACGAACTGCCAGTACAGGTAGTCGAAGGGGGAGTCGTCCGCCACCAGGGCGTCGAGTTCCTCGAACGTCGTTGCCGGGTTGCCCCAGGTGACGCGCGCCGTGACGCTCCCGCCGATGGCCCCGCGCACCTGCGCCAGGTTCTTCAGCACCTGCCGGTAGATGCCGCGGCCGCGGTAGCCGTCGGTGATCGCCTGGCCGCCGTCGATGGAGACCAGCACGTTGGACAGCCGCTGCAGGATCGCCGGCGGCAGGTCGTCGATCAGCGTGCCGTTGGTCTGCAGCTGGAAGCGCCAGTGCGGGAAGCGCTGCATGACCTCCGCCATCATGGGCCGGTTCAGCGTCGGCTCGCCGCCGTAGAAAGTGACGTACACCTCCTTGCCCGCGAGGTGGGTGTCGGTGAAGGCGGCGAGCTGGTCGATGCCGTAGGCGACCTGCGTCTGCGAGCCCAGCACGTCGCCGACGCCCAGGGAGCAGTAGCTGCACTTGAGGTTGCACTTCAGCGTCGTGAGCAATTGCAGTTCCACGCGGTGGCCGGGGATGGCGGCCGGGGCGGGGCGCGGCGCAAGGAGAACGGGAGATTCCATCGGGAAACGGGTACCTGACAAGAAATGGCGGGACCCGGCTTATAGAGCGGCCGCGCCCGGCCCGTATTGACGTGGTGCAAGGAAGCGTCGGGCGCGAGCCGTCACGCGGGTCGGCCGAAGGCGCCAATTGTTGCGGAAGTGGGAACAGTGCATTCCAGAATGCGGCGGTCGTGTCGGTTGGCGCGGCAATAGAATTCGCGACTCGTGCCGGAGCCCAGCCGTTGCGCGGCTCGCCCGAGCAGCAGTTCAACCACCCAACCGACGGATCCATCCATGTCCATCTCCACCACCCGCCGTTCCATGTCGCTCGCGATCGCCGCGGCAGGACTCGCGCTGTGCGCCTCCACCTTCGCCGCCGCGCCGGCGCCGGCCGGTACCTACAAGATCGACGCGGCCCATTCCGTCGCGTACTTCGAGGTCGGCCACCTCGGCGGCGTCAGCCGCTTCATGGCCCGCTTCAACGACATCAGCGGCGACCTCGTGGTCGACGCGGCGCCGGAGAAGAGCCGCATCAAGGTCGACGTCAGGACCGACAGCATCGACACCAAGCACGAAGGCCTGGACAAGCACCTGAAGAGCCCCGACTTCTTCAATGCCGTGCAGTTCCCGACCATGAGCTTCGCCTCCACGGCCGTGACGCTGAATGCCGCCGGCGAAGGCAGCGTGGCCGGCAACCTGAACCTGCACGGCGTCACCAAGCCGGTGACCTTCCGCCTGCGCCACGTCGGCACCGGCAAGGGCATGAAGGGCGAACAGCGCGTCGGCTACGTCGCCACCGCCACCATCAAGCGCACCGATTTCGGCATGGGCTACGGCGTGCCGGGCGCGGCCACCGACGAGGTGGACCTGCGCATCAACATCGAAGCCATCAAGCAGTGATGCCGCGCCGGCCCGTGCGGGCCGGCCTTGCCGTTTTCGAGGAACTCCGATGCCCGACCTGTCTTTCGTCCTGCCCCTGGTCCTGCAGAGCGCGCTGCTGCCGTTCGCCGTCGCGCTGGCGCTGCTGGTCGCCGGCCGCGTGCGACCGGGCGCGCCGGCCGCCGTGGTGGCGGCGGTGGCGGCGGGGTTCCTCGCCTCCTATTTCGCGACATTGCATGCGCAGTGGTCGCTCCTGCCCAGGGTGGCGCTCGACTGGCTGCCGCTGATGGTGGTGGCGGGCGCCGCCGCTGCCGTCGCCGTGGAGAACGTCCGCACGGCCGCCGCGCGTCGCCTTGCCCGCGCGGCGGTCTCGCTGGCCGCCGCGGCGCTCGTCGTCTGGCCGGCCCTGGGCAGCCTCGGCGCGACCAAGGCGGCGCTGGCCGCGGTGGCGACTGGCCTGCTGATCGCCGCCGCCTGGAGCGTGAAGGCGCACGCGGCCGCCCGGCGGCCGACGCCGCCGCTGCTGCTGGCCGTGGTGGCCGGCGGGGCCGGGCTCGCGCTGATGCTCGACTCCAGCCAGTCCATCGGGCAGTTGAGCGGCGGCCTGGCCTCGGCGCTTGCGGCCTGCCTCGCCTTCAACGTACCGCGCCGGCGCGTGCCGTTCCCGCCAGCCGCCGCCGGCTTCGCCGTCCTGATGCTGGGCGTGCTGCTGGCCAACGCGCATCTGTACGCCGGGTTCTCGCTCGGTTACGTGGCGCTGCTTGCCGCCGCGCTCGCGGCCGATCCGCTCTGGTCGCTGCTGCGCGGGGCCAGGGCCCCGGACAACCAGGTGGCGGCCTGGGCCACCGCCGCCGTGCTCACCGCCATCCCGGTGGCGGCAACCATCGGCCTGGCCGTCAAGGCGGCCCAGGACGCGGGCGGCTACTGACCGCTGCGCTTTCAGGGAGTCACGCTCCGCAGAGAGCGCCACGCGCCGACGCTGCCGGTCGCACCCATTCTCTTCACGACAGCAAGGATTCCCATGAGCACAGCAAAAGCCATCATCGCAGCCAGGTCGCCGTTCGCCGCCGACGTGGAAGCCGGCAAGGACTATTACTGGTGCAGCTGCGGCCGCAGCGCCGCGCAACCGTTCTGCGACGGCAGCCACCAGGGCACGCCGTTCACGCCCACCAGGTACACCGCGGAGGAAAGCAGGACGGTGTACTTCTGCGGCTGCAAGCAGAGCGCCACCGGCCAGTTCTGCGACGGGACGCACCAGTCGCTCTGATCGGGCGACCGCCACCCGAGCCTTCGACCCCGCCGCGGCGGGGTTTTTTCCGTACGCCCCCGCCATACAGGGGGGTGTATAGAAATCCTGGCGCGCTTATATGTGCCAAGTCGTTGCCGCCGAACGGTTTTGCATCCGGCGGCGGCGCCGGCGCCTGAAAAAAATGTACTTCGCGGCCGCTCCGCGGCGGCGCGCCTGGCGCGGCTTTGCCCGCAAGCCATTGATTCGCAACGAGAAGTGCCGCCTCGCGGACGGGTGGCACGGCTGATGCATCAGCTGTCGCGATCCTCAGGCTGCGCTGCCTGCGCGCGGCCATTCGACCACCACCCAGCGGCTGCATGACCCCACACGATCGTCGTCCCGCTGCCGTGCCGTCTTTCCCGTGTCCGCCCCGCCGCACCACCGTGCGGCGCCGCCGCGACCGCCATTTCCCCAGGCCATATCGACAAGGAGGTCAAAGATGAAGGCCCATGCCAGGACCGCGCTCGCCGCGGTGATTGCCACCATGCTGTCGTGCCCGCCGCTGTTCACGGGCAGTGCGGACGGCATCGGTGTCGCGACGGCGCAGACGGCGCAGACGGCGCCCGCCAAGGCCGGCTACTACGGCAAGCAGGTGGACCTCGCGACCGTGAAGCAGTACGCCGTGCTGCCGAAGCGGACCGACGTGACCATCGTCGATGCCCGGCCCGCCGCACGCAAGTACGACATCGGGCACATCCCGACCGCCGTCAACATCCCCGATTCGCAGTTCGACCAGCTCGCCGGCAAGCTGCTGCCGCAGGACAGGTCGCAGCTCGTGATCTTCTATTGCGACGGGCCCGAATGCATGCTAAGCCACAACTCGGCCCGCAAGGCGGAGCAGCTCGGGTACACCAACGTGCGGGTGCACGTCGGCGGCTTTCCCGAGTGGGCCCAGGCGGGCAACCTGGTGGCCGTGAGCATCCCGCAGCTGAAGAAGGTGATGGACGCGAAGGAGCCGCTGACGCTGGTCGATGCGCGCCCGAAGGAGCGCAAGTACGACAAGGGCCACATTCCGGGGGCGATCAGCCTGCCGGACAGCCAGTTCGACAAGCTGGCCGCGCAACTGCTCCCCGCCGACAAGGCGGCGGCCCTGTACTTCTACTGCGACGGGCTGGAGTGCAAGCTGAGCAACGACTCGGCCGAGAAGGCCGTGAAGCTCGGCTACTCCAACGTCAAGGTGGTCCCGGACGGCTGGCCCGGCTGGAACAAGGCGTACGGCGCCAGCGGCGGGGCTGCGGCGGCGCCGGTGGCGGCCGCGCCGGTTGCAGCGGCGCCCGCGATCGTCGCCGGCAAGGAGCCGGGCAGCATCGCCGTGCCTTCGTTCGAGCAGATCCTGCGCGAGGCGCCGCAGTCGGTGCACCTGATCGATGTGCGCGATCCGCAGGAATTCGCCGCCGGCACCTTCAAGGGCGCGGTGAACATCCCGGTGGGAACGCTCGACAAGAAACTCGACCAGCTCCCGCGCGACAAGCCGATCGTGTTCTTCTGCGGCGCCGGCGGGCGCAGCGGCGAGGCCCATGACGTCGTGAAGTCAGCGCTGCCCGCGCTCAAGACAGTGTTCGTCGATGCCACGATCAAGTGGAAGCCGACGGGGGAATACACGATCACGGCGAAATAGCGCGTCATTCGGCGAGCGCTGCGCCACTGCTACCGCGAGTACCCGAGCAGGCCGCCGCCGCGCTCCGCCAGCGCCAGCGCACGCCGCAGCTGGCGCCTCGTGCCGTCGGCGCCGGGCGAAGCGTCCATCATCCAGCGCGCGAACGTCGCGAGGTAGATGCTGGTCAGCACCGCTTCCTCGAGTTCGCGCCGCCAGCCGGTCGCGGGCGACAGCGCCACTTCGCGCCACCACTGCACCGTGCGGCTGATGCGCGCCACGCCGCGCACCTGCAGGTGGACGTGCTCGGGGTGCAGTTTGTAGCCCAGCATGTCCGCGACGACGCGGCGGTGCGGCGCCAGCGCGTCGAGCCACGCCATCAAGCTCGTGAACAGGCGCTCCCGCAACGGCAGGAGCGGCCAGCGTTCGTCGCGCGCGGCGGCCGTCATCGCGGCGTCCGCCATGTCGAAGAAGCCTTCGGCGATCGAGTCCTTGTCGGGGAACTGCCGGTGCACCTCCTCCATCGTCGCGCCGGCCTCGCGGGCGACGGCGTGCACGTGGACTGCGTCCCAGCCGCCGGGCGCTCGCGCGAGCCGCAGCGCGCTTGCGACGATCCGGCGCCTCGTGGCGTCGTCGGATGCCGGCCGCGCCGGGACGTCTCCGCCCGGCGCCACCAGCTTCAGCTCGGCGGCGCGCGGCGCCGGGCCGGACGGCGATGCGGCGGGGGCCAGGTCCCTGGCCGGAGCGGACCCCGGCAGCGCGGTGCCGCTCACCCCACCTTGCGGAATTCGGTCAGCGGAACCAGGCCCTGGTCGCCGTCTTCGTAGACGAGGTGGGCCATGTTGCCTTCGACGGTCCAGCAGGCCGTGAACGACTGGCCCGAGATCGTCGCGACGGCGGCCCGCAGCTTTTCGCGAACCGGAGGCGTGGCCTGCTCAAGCACCTTTTCGCTGGTGCACCGGGTGTCGGACAGGCGGACGGAGTCGGGGCCGTTGCTGGCGATGACCTCGTCGGCCAGGACGGGAGCGGCCACCAGGGCCGCGGCGCAAAGAAGAGCAAACCTCATTTGAATCCTCCGGAAGGAGCGGGGGCTGGGTGCACCAACGCGGTAGCACGAAGCCATCGTGCGGCGCCCGCCACCCGTCGCCTGTAGGACGGCCGCGCCAGGGGAAGTCGTCGACCACTGTTGGTGACCGCAGGCGCGACCGCTGCGCGGCGCCGGAGAACAGCCCGGGGGGCGCCCGGCCGCCGCGGTCAGCCCGCCCGGCCGCGGCGGCGGCGCAGCGGATTGAATCCGGTGATCAGCGCCGTGGCCGCCAGCACCAGCAGCGCACCGGGCAACATGCCCAGGGTCACGGGCTCGCGCAGGAACAGGCCGCCCCAGGTGACGCCGAACAACGGAATCATCAACGCCGACGAGGTGGCGGCGGTGGCAGGGATCTCGCGCAGCAGCCGCATGCTGACCCAGTACATCAGGCCCGACGTGACAGTGCCCAGCACGGCCACGGCCAGCACGGCCTCGGCCGTGGGGCGCATGGCCGGGACGCTCAGGCCCAGGGGGACCAGCAGGATGGCGGTGGCGGCCACGTGCGCCGCGGCGGATGCGGCCAGCGGCTGGTGCGTCAGCATGGCGCGCTTCATCAGGATCGCGCCCACGCCGTAGCAGGCCGATGCGGCCGTGCAGGCAAGCGCGGCCAGCACGACGCCGGTTCCGGCGTCGACCGGCCCCAGTCGCACCAGCAGCGCCACGCCGATGAAGCCGAGGAGGCAGCCCGCCAGCCGGCGGGCGGTGAGCCGCTCTTCTGACATCGCCGCGGCCCCCAGCATGCTGAACAGCGGCACCGTCGCATTGAGGATGGCCGAGTAGCCGGCCGGCAGCACCAGGCCGGCGGCGTTGAACAGCACGAAGGGGAGGGCGATGGTCAGCAGGCTCAGCAGGGCCAGGCGCGGCCAGGCCGCGCGCGGCGGCCACTGCTCGCCGACGGTCCGCATGATGGCCGCGAGGACTGCGGCGGCGAGGGCGCAGCGCAGCCCGGCCAGGCCCCAGGGACCGAAGGCCGGGCTGGCGATGCGGATGAAGGGGAACGAGGCGCCCCACAGCGCCGACAGAAGGATCAACTGCCCGAAGTGCCTCGCGTGCATGGCGGCAGGGTAGCAGCCTTGCCGGCCTCGCCGCAGTCCGCGCGCGCCGGGCATCGCCATCGCCGGCCACGACGCGCCGAGCGTGCGGCCGGCCCCGCCCCAGTGCCGCCGTGGCACGCGTCCAACGCGACAATAGCCCGGTGCCGCCCCAAGGCGTGGTGGACGACGGCTTTGCTGCAAACTCGTCGGTTTGCCATCACGCCGCAAGCCATGCCCGCCCACCAGGCCGACCAGCGACAGTTCGAACGCATCCTGCGCCGCAACGTGACGGTGCCGCTGGGCACCGGGGTGCTCAGCGCGATTCTCTTCGTCGTGCTGGTCGTCTATCTCCTGGGCAACCTGCGAGCCGTGGAAGACGTGCAGCGCGCCGTGTCGCAGACCTCGGAACTCGGGCGGCTCACCGCCGAGAGCGAGAACGGGATGCGCGGCTACGTGCTGACCGGCGACCGGCGCTTCCTGGACACCTTCGACGTGGCGATGCCGCGCTTCGGCGCGGAACTGGAAGCGCTGCGCAACCTGCTGGAAGACGAGGCGAGCCGCCAGCGCCTGCAGCGCGTGCAGACGCTGCACGCCCAATGGCAGAAGTTCGCGCAGGAGATGCTGGCCTTGCGCCGTGCCGACAACACCCCGGCCGCCACGCAGCGGCTGGCCGCCGGCGAGGGCAAGCGGCTGACCGACGCGATCCGGGCCGAGTTCGACGGCATCATGCAGGCCGAGCGCCAGTTGCTGCAGGAGCGCAACGCGCGCGCCGCCACGACGAGCGTGGTCCTCACGGTGTTGTACGTGGTGGTCCTGCTGGGACTCAAGGGCCTGCTGGCCTTCTTCGGGCGGCGCGACCTGCTGGCCTTGTCGGACCGCTACGGCGCGGCGTTGCGGCAGCAGGGCGAACACACGGCTTACCTGCAGGCGCAGGCCTGGCTGCGCGACGGCCAGAACCAGCTGGGGCAGGTGCTGGCCGGCCGCAACGACCTGCAGGCCGTCGGCCGCAAGTCGCTCGACTTCCTGGCCGGGTACCTCGGCAGCTCGGTGGGCGCCGTGTACGTGGTCGACGAGGACGGCCGGTCGCGGCGCATCGCGAGCTACGGGCTGGCCACGGACCAGGCGGCGCAGAAGGAGCAGCTCGCGCCCGGCGAGAACCTGGTCGCCGAAGTCGCGGCCAGCGGGCGGCCGATGCGCCTGGAGCCGGTGCCGGCGCAGTTCCTGCGGATCAGCACCGCGATCGCCGACGGGCCGCCGGCGGCGGTCCTGATCACGCCCAGTGTCCACGAGGGCCGCGTCAACGGCGTCATCGAAGTGGGCCTGATGCGGCCGCTCACCGATCGGGACCCCGAGCTGATGGAGCGGCTGGCCAACCTGGTCGGGGGCTCGATCGAGGCGGCGCGCTTCCGGCAGCGGCAACAGGACCTGCTGGAGCAGACGCAAGCCCTCAACGAGGAGCTGCAGACCCAGCAGGAGGAGCTGCGCGTCGCCAACGAGGAGCTCGAGGAGCAGTCGCGCGCGCTGAAGGAGTCGCAGGCCAACCTGGAGAGCCAGCAGGCGGAGCTGGAGCAGACCAACGTGCAGCTGTCGTCCTTCGCCGAGCGGGTGGAGGAGCAGCGCGACGCGCTGCAGCAGGCGCAGGCGCAGCTCGAACAGCGCGCCGCCGAGCTGGAGCGCGCCAGCCGCTACAAGTCCGAGTTCCTGGCCAACATGTCGCACGAGCTGCGCACGCCGCTGAACAGCTCGCTGATCCTGGCGAAGCTGCTGGCCGACAACGCGCAGGGCAACCTGAACCCGGAGCAGGTGAAGTTCGCGCAGTCCATCCAGGCGGCCGGCAACGACCTGCTGGCCCTGATCAACGACATCCTCGACATTGCCAAGGTGGAAGCCGGCAAGCTGGAGGTGCGGCCGGAGGCCACGCCCCTGGCGCCGCTGGCCGAAGGCTTGCGGGCCATGTTCGAACCGCTCGCGGCGGGCAAGGGCTTGCGCCTGGAGGTGCTGGTCGCGGCCGATGCGCCCGTGTCCATCGAGACCGACCCGCAGCGGCTGGAGCAGATCCTGAAGAACCTGCTGTCGAACGCGATCAAGTTCACCGACCGCGGCAGCGTGGCGCTGCACGTCGCGCGCCAGGCGCCGTCCTCGCTGGCGTTCGAGGTGCGCGACAGCGGCATCGGCATCGCTCCCGCGCAGCAGGAGGCGATCTTCGAAGCTTTCCGGCAGGCCGACGGTACCACCAGCCGCCGCCATGGCGGCACCGGCCTGGGCCTGTCCATCTCGCGCGACCTGGCGCGGCTGCTGAGCGGCGAGATCAGTGTCTCGAGCCGCCCCGGGCAGGGGAGCACCTTCAGGCTGGTGCTGCCGCTTCAGTTCGCGCCGGGGGCGCAGCGCCCGGCCGCCGATGCGACGCCGGCACCGCAGCAATCGCCGGCGCCCACGCCACTCCCGCGTCCCGAGCGGCCGGGGCCGGTCAGCCACCACCCGGCGCCGCCGCCGTTCCCGGACCAGCGCGCCGAAGACCCGGTGGGCCGCCGCACGGTGCTGGTGGTGGAGGACGACGTGGCCTTCGCGCAGATCCTGTTCGACCTGGCCCGCGAACGCGGCTACCGCTGCCTGGTCGCGCACCAGGCCGGCGAGGGCTGCGAACTGGCGTCGCGCTTCACGCCCGACGCCGTGCTGCTGGACATGAGGCTGCCCGGTGACAGCGGGCTCACGGTGCTGCAGCGGCTGAAGGACGACCCCCGCACCCGGCACATCCCGGTGCACGTGGTGTCGGTGGAGGACCTGGCCGAGACGGCATTGCAGATGGGCGCGATCGGCTACGCCCGCAAGCCGGCCAGCCTGGAGGAACTGCGCCACGTCTTCGAGCACCTCGAGGAAAAGCTGAGCCAGAAGGTCAAGCGGGTGCTGCTGGTGGAGGACGACCGCCGCCTGCAGGAGAGCGTGGCCGAGCTGATCGGCGACGACGACGTCCAGATCACGGCCGTCAGCGAAGGGGCGCAGGCGCTGGACGCGCTGCGCGGCGGGGTGTTCGACTGCATGATCACCGACCTGGCGCTGCCGGACATGACGGGGCAGGAGCTGCTGCGGCGCATGGCGTCGGGCGAGAGCCGCTCGTTCCCGCCGGTGATCGTCTACACCGGGCGCAACCTGACGCGCGAGGAGGAGGCCGAGCTGCTGCGCTATTCGCGATCGATCATCATCAAGGGCGCTCGCTCGCCGGAGCGGCTGCTCGACGAGGTGACGCTGTTCCTGCACCAGGTGGAAGGCAAGCTCTCGAGCGAGCGGCAGCGCATGCTGCGCACGGCGCGCACGCGCGACAAGGCGTTCGAGGGCCGGCGCATCCTGGTGGTGGACGACGACGTGCGCAACATCTTCGCGCTGACCAGCGCCCTGGAGCAGAAGGGCGCAGAGGTGATCGTGGCGCGAAACGGCCAGGAGGCGCTCGACCGGCTGGGCGGCGACGAGGACGTGGACCTAGTGCTGATGGACCTGATGATGCCGGTGATGGACGGCTTCACCGCCATGCGCGAGATCAGGCGGCAGCCGCGCCGGCAGCGGCTGCCGATCATCGCCGTCACCGCCAAGGCGATGAAGGAGGACCAGCAGAAGTGCCTGGCGGCCGGCGCCAACGACTACCTGGCCAAGCCGATCGAGCTGGAGCGCCTGTTCTCGCTGATGCGGGTCTGGATGCCGAAACTCGAGCGCATCTGACATGGCCGCGGACAGCGTCGAGGCGATCGAGATGCGGCTGCTGGTGGAAGCGGTGTACCAGCGCTTCGGCCACGACTTTCGCGACTATTCGCAGGCCTCGCTCAAGCGCCGGCTGCTGCATGCGCGCCAGCAGATGGGCGCGCGCACGCTCTCGGCGCTGCAGGAGCGGGTGCTGCACGAGCCGGGGGCGCTGGACGAGCTGCTGCAGCACCTCACCGTGCCGGTCAGCGAGATGTTCCGCGACCCGCGCTATTTCCTGGCCTTGCGCCGCCACGTGCTGCCGGTGCTGCAGACCTATCCTTCGGTCAAGGTGTGGATCGCCGGTTGCAGCACTGGCGAGGAGGCCTATTCGATCGCGATCCTCCTGCACGAGCAGGGCCTGCTCGAGCGCGCCATCGTCTACGCCACCGACATCAACCATGCTTCGCTGGAGAAGGCGCGGCAAGGCATCTATCCGCTCGAACAGCTGCGCGGCTTCACCCGCAACTACCAGGAGGGCGGCGGGCAGCGCAGCTTCGCCGACTACTACACGGCCGCCTATGGCGGCGCCCTGCTGGACAAGCGCTTGCGCGACAGCATCACCTTTGCCGACCACAGCCTCGCGACCGACAATGTCTTTGCCGAAACCCACTTCGTTTCGTGCCGCAACGTGCTGATCTACTTCAACCGCCAGCTGCAGGACCGGGCCCTCGGGCTCTTCCACGAGTCGCTGGCCAACCGCGGCTTCCTCGGCCTGGGCACCAAGGAGAGCCTGGATTTTTCCGCCTACGCGCAGCGTTTCGAGCCGGTCGCCAGGCCGGAGCGCGTCTACCGCAAGGTGCAGGAGATCGCATGAACGACCGACTGCCCGCCGACTTCGCCTGGGATGCCGACGCCGTGGTGGTCGGGGCGTCGGCCGGCGGCATCGAGGCGCTGTTCGCGCTGCTCGAGGGTCTGCCGGCGGCGTATCCGCTGCCGATCCTGGTGGTGCTGCACCTGCCCGAGCACCACGAGAGCCGCCTCGCCGAAGTGTTCGCGCCGCGCCTGGCGCTGCCCGTGCAGGAGGCCGCTGCGCACGCGCCGGTCCCGCGCGGGGTGTCGTTCGCGCCCGGCGGCTACCACCTGCTGGTCGAGCCGGACCGCAGCTTCTCGCTCAGCTGCGAGCCGCCGGTGCTCTTCTCGCGGCCGTCGATCGACGTCCTGATGGAGTCCTGCGCCGACGCCTGGGGCGCCCGGCTGTGCGGCATCCTGCTCACGGGCGCCAGCGCCGACGGGGCGCGCGGCCTCGCGCGCATCCGCCAGGCCGGCGGGCTGGCGGCCGTGCAGTCGCCGCAGGAGGCGCGGCATCCGGTGATGCCGGATGCGGCGGTGGCGCAGGCCGACCCGCAACTGGTGCTGCCGCTGGCGCAGCTGCACGCATTGCTGCAGCGGCTGGGAGGGCAACGATGAGCGAGGGCCAGGCCGCGGTCAAGCTGCTGCTGGTGGACGACGTGCCGGAGAACCTGGTCGCCCTGGAGGCGCTGGTGCGGGGCGCCGGACGCGAGGTGTTCTGCGCCCGCTCGGGCGAGGAGGCGCTGTCGCTGATGCTGGACCACGAGTTCGGGCTGGCGATCCTGGACGTGCAGATGCCGGGCATGAGCGGGTTCGAGGTGGCCGAGACCATGCGCAGCACCGAGCGCACGCGCCGCATCCCGATCATCCTGGTCAGCGCGGCCGGCCGCGAGCTGAACTACGCCTTCCGCGGCTATGAAACCGGCGCCGTCGACTTCCTGCACAAGCCGCTGGATCCGCACACGGTGCGCAGCAAGGTCACCGTGTTCGTCGAGCTGTGCCGCCAGCGGGTCGCGCTGCAGGAGGCGCACGCGCAACTCGAGCGCGCGGTGCGCATGCGCGACGACTTCATGTCGATGGTGTCGCACGAGCTGCGCACGCCGCTCAACACGCTGTACCTGCAGGCGCAGCTGCGGCGCAAGGCGCTGGAAGCCGGGCGCTTCGACGCGGCGGCGCTGCGCAAGATCGTCGAGCGCGACGAGCGGCAGATCCGCAGCATGATCCGGCTGATCGACGACATGCTGGACGTGTCGCGCCTGCGCACCGGCCGGCTGGCGGTGGTGCCGGCGCCGTGCGATCTGGCCGCCCTCGTGGCCCGCGTCGTCGACGCCTTCGGCGAACAGGCGAGCGCCAGCGGCGCGCCGCTCACGCTCCAGGCGCCGCCGCAGCTGCCGGTGCAATGCGACGAGTTCCGCATCGAACAGGTGCTCTCCAACCTGCTGACCAATGCGTTCCGTTATGGCGGCGGCAAGCCGGTGCAGGTGCGGCTGGCGCAGGACGGCGACCGCGCCGTGCTGGCGGTGACCGACCACGGCATGGGCATCGCCCAGGAGCACCACGCGCGGATCTTCGAGCAGTTCGAGCGCGCCGAAGGGGCGAAGCAGGCGCCCGGGCTCGGCCTGGGCCTGTTCATCGCGCGCCAGATCGTGCGCGCCCACGGCGGGCGCATCGAGCTGCGCAGCGCGCCGGGCGAGGGCTCGACCTTCACCATCGTCCTGCCGCTGATGGCGGCTACGGAGCCGGCGGAGCCCTAGGCCGGCCGGCGCGGCTCACGACATCCGCGCCGCGAAGCGTTCGATGGCACTCGTCGGCCCGGCGACGATCAGGAAGTCACCCGGCTCGACCATCGTGTGCGCCTGCGCGTAGATGAAATCCTGGTGCCGCCGCTTGATCCCGACCACGGTCACGCCGTGCCTGGAACGGACCGCGGACTCCGACAAGGTCTTGCCCTGCGCCTCGCGCGGGGTCCTGGTCTTGGCGATCGCGAAACCGTCCTCGAACTCGATGAAGTCGATCATCTTCCCGGTCACGAGGTGCGCGACCCGCTCGCCCATCTCGAACTCCGGGTAGACGACGTGGTGCGCCCCCACGCGTTCGGCGATGCGTCCGTGCTGCTGGTTGTTCGCCTTCGCCCAGATGTCCTTGATGCCCATCTGGCTCATGTTCAGGATCGTGAGGACGCTCGCCTCCAGGTTCTGCCCGATGCCGACCACGGCGTGCCTGAAATCCCCGGCCCCGAGTTGCTTCAAGCTGTCGATGTCCGTGGCGTCGGCCTGGACCACGTGGGCAAGCTTCCCGCTCTGCGCCTGCACGACTTCGGCGCTGCTGTCGATCGCCAGCACGTCGTGACCCAGTTCGCTGAGGGACGAGGCAACGCCCGACCCGAAGCGTCCCAGTCCCACGACGACCACGCTGTCTGATTTCCTGTCACCCAACAATTGGCTTCTCCTCTGGAAAGCGGTAGGCCCTGCGCGCCGTATTCAGGGCAATCGCTGCTGCCAGCGTGACGACGCCCACCCGGCCGGCGAACATGAGCACGACCAGCACGAGCTGTCCGGCGGGGGGCAGCTCCGCGGTGATGCCGGTGGAAAGGCCGACCGTGGCAAAGGCGGAAATCACCTCGAAGAGCACTTTCTCGTAGGGCAGCCGCGTCATGGGAACGATCAGCAGGGTGCCGACCACGATGGCTCCGGCACTCAACACGAGGATCGTGAGCGCCTGGCGCTGGGCCGGCGCGGAGATCCGGCGGCTCCTGAACTCCACGTCGGGATAGCCGCGCACCTCGCTCCACACGATGAGCAGCAGCACGAAGAACGTGGTCACCTTCACGCCGCCCGCCGTACCGGCGCTGCCACCCCCGATGAACATCAGCAGATAGTGCAGGTTCAGCGACTCGACGGTGAGCTGGCCGATGTCGACGGCGTTGAAACCCGCCGTGCGGGCCGAGACGGACGTGAAGAGCGCCGCCAGCAGGCGCGCCGGCCAGTCGAGGGCGCGCAGGGTGCCCGGATTCGAGTGCTCCATCAGCAGGAGCAGGCCCGCTCCGCCAAGGATGAGCGCCAGGCTGCCCCACAGGGTCAGCGCGGCATGGATCGACAGCGGCCGGGAGCGGTGGCGCCTTTGCCACAGCTCGTGCAGCACGGGGAACCCGACGCCGCCCACGATGATGGCGACCATCAGCGGCCCCAGCACCACCGCATCGGCGACAAACCGCGAGACGCTGTCGCCCCAGGTGGAAAAGCCGGCGTTGTTGAAGGCCGAGACCGCGTGGAAGAAGCCGTGCCAGAGCGCATCGCTCCATTCGAGGTCGTAGCGCCAGGCCAGCCGCGCGGCGAGCACCGCGGTCACCGACAGTTCCACGCCGACCGTCACGGTCAGAACGAGCCTGGCCACCGATTTCACGTCGCCCAGCCCGATGGAATGGGTTTCCGCCTGCAGCAGCAGCCGCGAGCGCAGCCGCAGCTGACGGTTCACCAGCAGTCCCAGCAAGGTGGCGGACGTCATCATTCCGAATCCGCCGAGCTGGAAGAGCGCGAGGATCACGCCCTGGCCGAAGCCGGACCAGTAGGTGCCGGTATCCACCACCGCGAGGCCGGTGACGCACACGGCGGACGTCGCCGTGAACAGGGCCACCATGAAGGGCGCGCCGGCGCCGTCGGCGCGGGCCGCCGGCAGGCAGAGCAGGAGGGTGCCGGCGAAGATGGCAAGCGAAAACGCCAGCACGAGCGAGGCGGCCGGGTGGCGGAAGCGGGATGCCATGGTCGCTGGTGGACGGTCCGGAAGAGGCTGCGAGTGCCGGGCGTGGAAGCGTAACAGCTTCGGGCAGCAACACCCCGGAATCCGCGCGGTTGCCGGTCAGCGCCCCGGCTTGCGCGGATCGCGGGCGCCCATGGCGGTGGCGAGCGGGTCGATCGCCGCTGCCGGCTGGACATGCTGGAAGGTCTCCACCACCTGCCGCACGATGCGCTTCTGCTCGCCGGTCCAGCGGGCCAGCCGCTCCGATCCCAGCACCGCTTCCAGCGCGGAGACCAGGTGCAGCTGGAGCTGCCGCGGGTCCGGATGCGTCGCCACCAGCGACGTGATCGCGACCAACGACGCGGTGTTCATCGCGATCAGGTGCTGCACCTCCTGCCTCAGCGCTTCGATCTCGTCGTCCATGTGGTCATGCCTTCCTTGGGGAAGACCCCATCCTAGCTCGCCCGGTGCGTCCTGGAATCCGTAGCAGTCTTTACAGCGGCGCGACCATATCCTGCGGCACCGCACTCCATGATGGTTGGCCGGTCCTGTGCACGAAGTCGGTGCGGGCAGCAGGCGGGCCGGGCCTGACGACGCTCGAGAAGGGCAACAAGATGGGCGAGATCCACGGCACGGGCGGCGACGACGTTCTGGTGGGCACGAGTGCGGGCGACCTGTTTCGCGGCGGAACCGGGCGTGACACGGCACAGATCGCGGCGCGGGCCAGCGACGCGACGTTCGGCCTGGACGGGCAGAACCGCTGGGTGATCGCCAGCCCGCAGGGGGCCGACACGCTGGACGGCGTCGAGGCGGTTCAGTTCGGCGACGGGACCATCACGCCGGGAGCGGAGTTCCGCGTCAACACGACCACGGCGGGTGAGCAGCACTGGCCGCGGCCGGTCAAGCTGAGCGACGGCTCCTATGTGGTGGCCTGGACCGCCTACACCGCGACCTCGGCCGGCGGGTACACCACATACGGCGGCCACTCCGTCTGGAGCCAGCGCTACGACGGCGTGACCGGCGCACCGATCGGAACGCAGACCCTGCTCAGCACCGGCGAGCCGTCCGCCGTGTTCAGCGTCGCCGTGACGGCGCTGGCGGGCGGCGGGTACGTGGCGACCTGGAGTACCGGCTTCGAGGGCTCGAGCTGGGAAGAGACCAGGGCCAACCTGTCGGACGTCTACGCTCGCCGGGTCGACCCGACGGGAGCCCCCGTCGGCGAACCGATGGTGGTCAACGGCACCGTGTCCGGCGAGCAGACGCACCCGTCGGTTGTCGCCCTGGGCGATGGCGGCTTCCTCGCGGTGTGGCACTCGGTCGCCTATCCGTCGACCCAGGAGCAACCGGGCACCGGCATCTGGGTCCAGAGCGTTCCGTACGGCAACCTCTACACCCAGCGGTTCGACGCTGCGGGCGCCAAGGTGGGTGGGGAGGTGCTGGCGCAGACACAGTGGGAGCATGCCTTCGAGCAGCCGCGGGCGATCGGCCTGGTTGATGGCGGACATCTCCTCAGCTGGACCACCTACGACGCGGCCTCGACGTACATGGTCGTCTATTGCCAGCGCTACGACGCGGCCGGCACGCCCGTCGGCGCCCTGTCGCAGATCGCCACCGGCGCTCAGCCGGGCGGCTATCCGTCGCCGGAAGTCGACCTCGCGGCACATCCCGATGGTGGCTTCGTCGCCGCCGTCGCCCGGGGCGGCGAGGCCTATGTCCAGCGGTTCGGCGATGCCGGCGCGGCCACGGGCAGCGCGGTGCGGGTGAATGCGGCTGGCGACGCGCTCCCGAACACACCGCACGTCGCGGTGTTCGCCGACGGCGGCTTCGTCGTGACGTGGCAATCGGGCTTGTGGAACGGGCTGCAGGAGACGCATGCGCAGCGGTTCGACGCCGCCGGAATGCCCGCGGGCGGTCCGGTGCTGGTCGACACCTCGGTGCCCGCGTCGAGGGGTTCCACGTCGTTGGTGGCGCTGGACGACGGCGGCTTCGTCGTCTCATGGTCCACCGAAGGGCAGGACGGCGACGGGCACGGCGTGTACGCGATGCGCTTCGACGCCAGCGGAACGCCGGTGAGCAGCGGCACGTCCCTGGCGGGCGACGACCAGGACAACACCATCCGGTTCGCGGGCAGCCGGCCGATCGAGCTCGCCGGCGCCGGCGGCGACGACGTGCTGCATGGCGGCAGCGGCGCGGACGTGATCGACGGCGGCGCCGGCATCGACACGGCGGTCACCGATGCAGCCCTCAACTCGCTGGCCTGGGAGCTGACGCCCGATCGCGTTCTCCATGTGACCGGCGCGGATGGCGTCGCCGACACCTTGCATTCGATCGAACAGGTGCGGGCCGCGGACGGCTCGGTGACCGTGCAGACGGGCGGCCTGGGCGATGCCGTGGTGAACACGACGACGGAGTGGGCGCAGGGCTGGTCGCGCATCGCGCCGCTGGCCGACGGCGGCTTCGTCGTCGTCTGGGAGTCCGCGTCGGTCGCTTACGACTCGTATGTCGACCTGTTCGCACAGCGCTTCGATGCCATGGGCACGGCAGTCGGTGGCGAAACCATGGTCAATACGTACACGACGGCGCGCCAGCAGTGGGCCTCCGTCGCGGCCCTGAGCGACGGCGGCTGGGTCGTGGCCTGGCAGTCCAGCGGGCCGTTCGCCAGCTACAAGGGGCAGGTGTACGACGTCGAGGACACCGGACGGGTCGGACAAGACGGCCACGGGAGCGGCATCTATGTCCAGCGGTTCGACGCCGGCGGCGGGCGCGTCGGCGCCGAAACCCGCATCAACACGACCACGGAGCTGGACCAGCGCACGCCGGAGATCCAGGGCCTGGCCGACGGCGGCTACGTGGTCGTGTGGACCAGCCCGGACGGTGGCGGCACCGGCGTTTTCGCGCAGCGGTACGACGCGGCCGGCTCGCCCGTCGGCGGTGAAACGCGCGTCAACACCGCAGCCCCGGCCGTCGGCGGCGGCACCGGATCGGAGCTCGCGCTGGCAGCGCTGCCGGACGGCGGCTATTGGGTGGCCTGGACCGCTGCGCCCGCCGGCGGCAAGCAGGTGTACCTGCAGCGATTCGACGGCGGCGGCGCCCGCTCCGGCGCCGAGACGCTGGTGAGCCCGAATTCGGCGAAACCGGACCTCGTGACGCTGGCCGACGGCAGCGTGGTCGCGGTTTGGGAGGACGGCGACGGCAATGGCGGCCACATCCACGCGCAGCGCTTCGACACCGCGGGCACGGCGGGCGGGCCGGAGCAGATCGTCGACGGACGGTCGGCGGGCGTTTACGTCCCGGCGCTGGCCGCGCTTGCCGACGGCGGCTACGTCGTGACCTGGCATGGCAGCGGCAGCGACCCGTCCTACCTCACGCGGACCGAGGTATTCGCGCAGCGCTACGACGCGGCCGGCGCGCCGGTCGGCGGCGAGACGAGGGTGAACGCCGGCACTGCCGGGCCGCAGTCCCTGCCGGACGTTGCCGGCCTGGCTGACGGCGGTTACGTGACCACGTGGACCGGCGCGAGCGCTGCGTTCTCCGCGAGCGATGTGTACGTCCAGCGTGTCGGCGCCAGCGGCGAACCCGCGACCTGGCTGCTGCTCACGGGCGGAGCCGAAGACAACGTGCTGCGGGCGTCGGCCGCCGAACCCGTCAAGCTCGACGCAGGCGGCGGCAACGACACGCTCGCCGGCGCGCCGGCCACCTGGGACGTGCTGGCCGGGGGCAGCGGCAACGATGTCTTCGAGTTCGCCGCATCCGGCAACGGCGAGGACTTCATCCTCGACTGGGCGCGCGGCGACCGCATCACGGTCGCGGGCGCGAACTTCGGCGGCGCGGTGACCTCGGGCGACGGCGGGTCGTTGGTGGCGAACCAGGTTCAGGTGAACACCACGGGTCCGCTCACCACCTTGTCCATCGGCACCGACGCTACGGCGGGGGCCGACGTCGTGGTCCGGCTCACCGGCGCCTTCGCGGCAAGCGACTTCAGCGCGAGCGGCAACGAGATCCGCTGGAGCGATGCGCAGCCGCCGCCCGTGATCCGCGCCGGCACCGGCGACGCCGACGCGCTGGACGGCACCAGCGGGAACGACGCGCTCTCGGGCGGCGGCGGCGACGACCGCCTCAACGGCAAGGGCGGCGACGACATGCTCGATGGCGGCGCCGGCACCGACACCGCCATCCTTGAGATCCCGCGCGCCGGCGTGCTGTCGCATTCCATGGCCGGTGGCGTGCTCACCACCACCACCACCATCGGCACGATCACGCTGGTGGGCATCGAACGCGTGCAACTCGCCGATGGCCTTTTCGCGTTCGACACGGGCGAGCCGGACGGGCACTGCTGGCAGGCCGCCGCGTTGCTGCACGCCGGCTTCGGCACGATTCCCGGCATTGCCGACCTCAGCCGCTGGACGGCGCAGGCCGATCGCTCGGTGAACATGGCCGACCTGGCGCAGGCGATGCTCGACCATTACGCGCCTGGCGTGTCGTCGACCGAACTGGTGACCTATCTCTACCTGCAGATCGTCGGGACCCCACCGGCGGCGGAGGTCGTGCGGAGCTTCGTCGACCAGGTAGGCGCCGGCCTGGCGTTCGCGACCCACGGCGACCTCTTCGCCTACGCGGCCACGCGCCCGCTGAACACCCAAGGCCTCGCGGGGTTCACCGGAAGCGTCCAGCCGCTCGAGACGGCTGCCTTCTGAGTTCCATCCGCGGCGGCGGCGCGGTCAGACGCCGGCGCGCCGGTCCAGCGCCCCCAGCAGCAGTGCGCCGAGCGCGAAGCCTACGGCCAGCGAGCCGTAGGTCGCCGCCAGCGAACGCGGCGCCATGCGGTGTTCCCAGCCGGGCGTGAGGCGCCGGGGGACGACGTGGTAGTCGACCGCATACGCCACCGCGCTGGTCGCGATGCCGCCCGCCACGGCCTGCATCGGCGTCTTGGCTTCGCCCCGATGCCCATGCAGCAGCGAATACAGCGACGCCCAGAACACGGCGGCCAGGTGATGCGTCGCGAAACCGGTGAGCGTGTGGCGCAGGTCGGCGCGATCGGCGTGGAGCGACTCGTCGCCCCACAGCCAGTGGCTCACGGCGTTGACCGGCGCCACGGCGCTGCCGCTTTCGCGGCGGCCGATCGCGGCGAGCAGCGCCGTCGACGACAAGGTGGCGACGGTGCCGGCGATGGCGCCCTCGCGCAATGCGATCTTCCAGGTGGGCATGGGTATTCCTTCCGCCCCGATGTCAGCACGCCGCCCCGGCACGGCGTGTCGGACGGCGGCTGATTCGCCGCGCAGGAAGCGGCGGTTCAGTCTTTCTGGAAGCGCACCACGCGCCAGAGGTACAGGGCCACCATGGTGCCGACCACGCCGCGCGTGACCCATTCGATCGCGTCCTTGATCTGCTCGTAGCGCGACTGCAGGAAGTAGCCCAGCGCCAGCAGCACGCCGCTCCACACCAGCGTGCCGACCGCGGACCACAGCAGGAAGCGTGGGAGCGGCATCTGGCCGACGCCGGCCGGCATCGAGATCACGCTGCGCACGCCGGGCACCAGCCGGCCGAAACCCACCGACGAGGCGCCGTGGCGGCGGAAGAAGTCCTGCGCGCGGTCGACGTCCTTCGGACACAGCGTCAGCAGCCGTCCGTGGCGCGAAGCGAAGTCGCGCAGCCCGCCGTGGCCCAGGCGGCGGCCGGCCCAGTACCAGGGCAGCACGCCCAGCAGCGAGCCGCCGGCCGCCGCCAGCCACACGCCGATGGGGCTGAGCTTGCCGGTGGCGGCGACGTAGCCGGCGAAGGGCAGTACCAGTTCGGAGGGGATCGGCGGAAACACGTTCTCGAGCGCCATGAGGATGGCGATGGTCGCGTAACCGCCGCGCTGGATGAGGTCGATGATCCATTCGGACATCCGTGAAGCATCGCCGATCGGCGCGCGCTCGTGTGGCTCGGCGGCAGGAGAGCCAAGCCCCACAGCCGGACGCGTCCGGCTGTCCGCTCCCCCTTCCATATTCCTGTTGCACACGAGCCGCCGCGCCCCGCGTATGCTGCTGCCATGACCGTGGATCTCTCGCGCGTGCGGGCCCTGTGCTTCGACGTCGACGGCACCATCGCCGACACCGACGACCACCTGGTCGCGCAGATCGCCGCCGTGCTCGACCGCGTGCCGCTCGTGAGCGGGCGCCGCGCGGAACGGGTGGCGCGGCAGGTCGTGATGGGCGCCGAGACTCCGGTGCAGGCGGCGTACTCGATGCTCGACCGGCTGGGCCTGGACGTGCCGTTCCACCGGCTGCGCTCGCGCGTGCGCCAGGTGCGGCGACGCGGCACGGACCCGGCGCACACCCGCAACGTCGAGGCCATCGACGAGGTGCCGCACGACATGGTGCCCGGCGTGCAGGAGATGATCGCCGAGCTGGCCGCGGACTTTCCGATGTGCACCATCTCGACCGGCACCGTGCCGCGGATCGAGCGCTTCCTGGAGCACTACCAGGTCAGGCACCATTTCGCGGCCGTGGTCGGGTCGCAGACGACGCCGCGCATGAAGCCCTATCCCGACCCGCTGCTCTATGCGGCGAAGGCCATGGGGGTGGCGCCGCACGAGTGCCTGATGATCGGCGACACCACGATGGACATCCGCACCGGCCGCGCCGCCGGCGCCCAGACCATCGGCGTGCTGTGCGGCTTCGGCACCGAGGACGAACTGCGGGAGGCGGGCGCCCAGCTCATCTTGCGCACGACCTCCGACCTGCTGGGGGTGCTGCGGCCGGCCCAGGATCCCTTGCACAACCAGACGGCCAGCCCCGACCCGGACGCCCCCTGACAGCGCCGGCGTCAGCGCGCGTGCTGCAGCAATGGGTTCCACTCCGGCCCGGGTGGCGCATCGATGCGCAGCGGCGGGCCGTCCTGCGGCAACTCCACCCACGACGCATGCAGCCACAGCCGCTGCACGCCCAGCCACCGTGCCACTGCCCGGTTGTGCGCACCCTTGCCATGCGTGGCATCTCCCACCAGCGGATGCGCGATGTGCTTGAAGTGCCGCCGGATCTGGTGGCGCCGGCCCGTGAGCGGCTCGGCCTCGACCAGCGCATAGCGGCTGGTCGGGTGGCGGCCGTCGCCGAACGGCCACTCGAAGCAAGCCAGCCGGCGGTAGCGGGTCACGGCGGCCAGGTGCGGCTGGCCGCTCGAGGGCAGTTCGGGATCGCGCGCCAGCGGCTGGTCGATCTCGCCGGCGTCCGGCGGCCAGCCGCGCACCAGCGCCAGGTAGCGCTTGCGCACCAGCCCCTGCTCGAACGCGCTGCCCCAGCGCCGGGCGGCTTCCACGTTGCGCCCGAACAGCAGCACTCCGCTGGTCCCCTTGTCCAGGCGGTGCAGCGGCCACAGCCGCTCGCCGAGCTGGTCGCGCAGCAGGTGCAGCGCGTTGCGATCCTCGTGGGCGTCGAGCGCGCTGGGATGCACCAGCAGCCCGGCCGGCTTGTCGATCGCGACGAGGTCCGGATCCAGGTGCAGGAGTGGCAGTTCGCGGGAGTTCATTCTCAAAAATTGGGGTCAGATTCCAATTTCGTCCCGGCGCGATGCGCCGGCGGCGCGGCAGAATAGCGGGCCATGAACGAAGAAACCCATCGCCCGCCGCTACCCGACCGACTCTGCGTCGATCCGCGCAGCCCGCATCACGTCGCCGCCGTGTTCGAGCACGAGATCGGCATCCGGCTCAACGGCAACGAGCGCCACGACGTGGAGGAGTACTGCATCAGCGAGGGGTGGGTGAAGGTGCCGGCCGGCAAGACGCTGGATCGCAAGGGCCAGCCGCTGCTGCTCAAGCTGAAGGGCAAGGTCGAGGCGTTCTACCGCTGAAGCTCACAGCACGCGGGCGCCGTCGCGCTGGCTCGCCAGTTCTGCCTGCAGTGCGCGCAACTGGTCGCGGGCCTGCGTCCGCAGGCGCTGCGCCGCCGTGATCTCCGGCACGCTGGGGGCCTGGCCCCAGCCTTCGCAATAGGCGTCGAGCTGGCGCGACAGGCGGCGTTCGGCGCGCAACGCCGCGAGCTCCGCCTGTTGCCATCGGCCGAAAAGAAGTGGGAAGCCGCTCATCCTGCGTGATCCTGCTGTCCTGAATGCCTCGAAGGTACCGAACCGGCGGTGCCGCACCGTTGCGGGATGTCAAGCGCGGGGGCTGCGGCCACCGCGCCAACCGCAGAACGCGGTCTTGTCCTACACGGCGGCCCGGGCTCCATGAAAAAGCCCCTGCGGCGGGCCGCAGGGGCGAAAACACCGGGCTGAAGAAACTTGCAAAGACGACCCGGTCGATCCCAGATTACTGCGAACGGAGGCCGGGCGGGAAGGGGTGGTTCCCCAATGCCTGGTCGCGCCCGGGGTTTCAGTGCACCCGCACGTCGAAACGGCGCCTGAATTCCTCGAGGTCCGTGATCCGCACGTGGCGCTTGTCGACTTCCAGCAGGCCTTGCTGCTGGAAGGCGGAGAAGGCGCGGCTCACCGTCTCGAGCTTCATGCCCAGGTAGCTGCCGATCTCCGCGCGGCTCATGCGCAGGTGGAACTCGCGGTCCGAATAGCCGCGCGCGGCGTAGCGCTGCGACAGGTTCAGCAGGAACGCGGCCAGCCGCTCCTCGGCGTTCATGCTCCCGAGCAGCATCATCAGGCTGTGCTCGCGCAGGATCTCGCGGCTCATCATGCGGCTGACGATGTGCTGCATGCCGGCGGTGCTGATCGCCAGGTCGGCCAGCGCCGTGTACGAGATGGCGCAGACCTCGGTGTCCTCCAGCGCCATGGTGGCGCTGGCATGGCGGCCCTGCGCCACGCCGTCCAGGCCCACCAGCTCGCCGGCGATGTGGAAGCCGCTGACCTGCTCGCGCCCGTCCGACAGGATCAGGCTCGACCGGAGCGTGCCGAAGCGCACCGCGTACAGGTGCGTGAACCTGTCGCCCTCGCGGTACAGCGTCTCGCCGGCCTTGATCTTGCGGCGCGTGAAGCCCAGGTTGTCCAGCCGGGTGAGGTCGACGTCGTTCATGCCGCAGGGCAGGCACAGCTCGCGCAGGTGGCAGGTGGAGCATTGCGTCTTCCCGGCGGCGACGGGGGCTTGCACGCCCGCGACGGCGGCTCTGGCCGTGAAGCGGATGGTCTGGACGGGGGCGTCGGCGGCGGCGGTGGTCATCGTCGTTCTCGGTGGTTTCGTTTCAATGGGGGCGGTGGGAGGCGTGCTCCACCGCATCGACGAGCTGGTCGAACTCGGCGGTCTTGTCCAGGAAGCGCTCGGCGCCCTCGCCCAGATAGCGCTTGCGGTAGGCCGGGGCGGCGTTGTTGCTGAACACGACGAAGGCGATGCCGGGCTCGGTTCCGCGCACGGTGCGCAGCACTTCCAGGCCGGAGCCTCCCTCCAGCTGGACGTCCAGCACGACGACGTCTGGCTGCACGGCCAGGATGCCGGCGATGGAGTCGCGCGGCGTCTGCGCATGGCCGACGACGTCCATGTCCTCGGCACAGAGGAGGGCCGCGACGCGGTCGCGGATCAGGGCCGAATCCTCGGCGATGAACACTCTCACGGGGTTGGCTGCTGTCATGACGTGACTGTCGCAGCCTCGGGCGGCGCCGAACATCGGCCGCCGCCCAATCCTTCCCTCGGATTCGGCCTGAACGTGAACCCTCCCGCGGGCCGAAGCCCGCTAGGAGGATTCCGAGGCCGCGCGAGGCGAGCGGCCTATCGGCGGCCGCCGAACAGGTCGTCCAGGCGCTGCTCGAACCGGTGATAGCCGATGCGCTCGTACAGCTCTTCGCGGGTCTGCATGAGGTCCAGCACGCTGCGCTGGTGCCCGTCGCGGCGGATCGCCGAGTAGACGGCCTCGGCGGCCTTGTTCATGGCGCGGAACGCCGACAGCGGATACAGCGCCATGGCGACGCCGGCCTCGCGCAGTTCATCCAGCGCGAACAGCGGCGTCTGGCCGAACTCGGTGATGTTGGCGAGCAGGGGAGCGCCCACCGCGTCGGCGAAGCGGCGGTAGGTCGCGAGGTCGTGCGCGGCCTCCGCGAACACCGCGTCGGCGCCCGCTTCGAGGCACGCGCGAGCCCGGTCGATGGCGGCCTCGACGCCGTCCACGGCGATCGCGTCGGTCCGGGCGATGATGAAGAAGTCGCGGTCGGTGCGCGCGTCCACGGCCGCCTTCACGCGGTCGGCCATCTCCTGCACCGACACGATGTCCTTGCCGGGCCGGTGGCCGCAGCGCTTGGCGCCGGCCTGGTCCTCGATGTGGCAGGCGGCGGCGCCCGCCTGGATCAGGCTTTTCACCGTGCGGGCGATGTTGAAGGCGCTCGGGCCGAAGCCGATGTCGACGTCCACCAGCAGCGGCAGGTCGCACACGTGCGTGATGCGGCGCACGTCCACCAGCACGTCTTCCAGGCCGATGATGCCCAGGTCGGGCAGGCCCAGCGATCCCGCCGACACGCCGCCACCGGACAGGTAGATCGCCCGGTAGCCGGCACGCTGCGCCAGCAGCGCGTGGTTGGCGTTGATCGCGCCGACGATCTGCAGCGGCCGCTCGTCGCGCAGCGCCACGCGAAAGCGCGCTCCGGGGGATGTGGGGGCGTTCATGCCTGCCACACCCAGGGACGCTCGGTACGCTGGTGGGCCTGGAAGGCAGCTATGGCGGCGGCGCGTTTGAGCGTCACGCCGATCGGGTCCAGCCCCTCGAGCAGCGCCTCGCGGCGCAGCGGCTCGACCTCGAAGCGCACCGTCTCGCCCCAGGGCGTGGCGATCACCTGCTGGCGCAGGTCCACGGTGAGGGTCGCGCGGTCCGGCGTCTCGGGCGTCGCCTCGGCGAGCTTCGCGTGGAACTGGGCGACCACGGCGGCCGGCAGCCGGATCGGGAGCACGCCGTTCTGGAAGCAGTTGCCGAAGAAGATCTCGCCGAAGGACGGCGCGATGACGCAGCGGATCCCCATGCCGGCGACGGCCCACACGGCCATCTCGCGGGAGCTGCCGCAGCCGAAGTTCTCGTCCGCCACCAGGATGCCGGCGCCGCGGAACGGCGGGCGGTTCAGCACGAAGGTATCGCGCTCGCTGCCGTCCGGGTGGAAGCGTTCCATCTCGAACGCCCACAGCCCCATCTCCTCGCGCGGCGTGCGGGCGCAGCGCTCGATGCGGATGATGCGGTCGGTGTCGACGTTGGCGAAGGGGAAGGGCGCGGCGACCGCGCGCAGGACTTCGAATTTCTGCATGTCACCAGTTCCTGACGTCGACGATGGCACCGGCGATCGCCGCCGCGGCGGCCATCTCCGGGCTGGCGAGATGGGTCCGGGCCCCCGGGCCCTGCCGCCCGACGAAATTGCGGTTGGAAGTGGACACGCAGCGCTGGCCGGAGGCGACCAGTTCGCCGTTGGCGCCGACGCATAGCGAGCAGCCGGGCTCGCGCCACTGCAGGCCGGCGGCCAGGAACACCTCATGCAGCCCTTCGGCCTCGGCCGCCCGCTTCACGCGCTCGGAGCCGGGCACCACCCAGGCCTCGACGTGGCCGGCGACGCGCCGGCCTTGCACGATCTTCGCCGCGCGCCTCAGGTCCGGCAGGCGCGAATTGGTGCACGAGCCGATGAACACGCGGTCGATGCGGGTGCCGGCGATCGGCTGGCCGCCGCGCAAGCCCATGTATTCGAGCGCCTCGGTCCACGCCTTGCGGTGGACCGCATCGGGTGCGCTGGCCGGGTCGGGAATGGCGCCGTCGACGCGCACCACCTGCTCCGGGCTGGTGCCCCAGGTGACGTGCGGGGCCAGCGCGCTGCAGTCGATCGTGACCTGCGCGTCGTAGCTGGCGCCCGGGTCGCTGGCGAGCGTGCGCCAGTGGGCCACGGCCTCGTGCCAGCGGTCGCCCTTCGGGGCATGCGGCCGTCCTTCAAGCCAGGCGAAAGTGGTCTCGTCCGGCGCGATCATGCCGACCTTGGCGCCGCATTCGATCGCCAGGTTCGACATCGTGAGGCGCCCTTCCATGTCGAGCGCGCGCACGGCCTCGCCGGTGTATTCCAGCGCATGGCCGGTGCCGCCGGCAGTGCCGATGCGCCCGATCAGCGCCAGGATCATGTCCTTGGCGCCCACGCCCGCCGGCAGCCGTCCGGTGAACTCGGCGCGCATGGTCTTCGGCCGCCGCTGCGGCAGCGTCTGCGTGGCGAGCACGTGCTGGATTTCGGTCGAACCGATGCCGAACGCGACCGCGCCCAGCGCGCCATGGGTACAGGTGTGGCTGTCGCCGCAGACGATGGTCAGGCCAGGCAGTGAGATCCCCATCTCCGGGCCGATCACGTGGACGATGCCGTTGCCGTCCTGGCCGACGTCGTAGAGGCGGATGCCGGCGCGGCCGGTCTGGTCGCGCAGCTCCTGCACCAGCTTGTCGGCCCAGGGCGCCATGCCGCCGGTGCGGCCGGGCTGGGTCTCGATGACATGGTCGGGCGTCGCGAAGTTCAGTTCCGGGTTGCGAACCTCGAGCCCGCGCCGCCGCACCTGGGCGATCGCGTCGCCGCCGTGCATGTCGTGCAGCAGGTGGCGGTCGATGTGCAGCAGGTCGATGCCGGGGGCAAGCGTGTCTACGACGTGCTCGTCCCAGACCTTGTCGAACAGCGTTCGAGCGCTCATTGGGCCCAGCGCTTCTCGAAGGCCCACACGTCCTCGAAGCCCACCAGCTCGTGCAGCTTCTTCATGTCGTAGGAGGGCACCGGGCTGCCGGCGGTCGTGCCGTTCGCGGCGAGGTAGGCAAGCGCGTTTTCCATCGCGGCGCAGGCCGACTGCATCAGCACGCCGGGCCAGATCGCCAGCGCGAAACCCAGCTCCTTCAGGCGGGCGGCGGAGATCTCCGGCGAGCGGCCGGTGGGCACCATGTTCGCGATCAGCCAGGCGCCGCAACCGGCCAGCTCCTGGCCGATGCGCTGGAATTCGTCCTCGCTCTCAGGCGACTCCACGAAGATGATGTCGGCGCCGGCCTTGGCGAACGCCTTGCCGCGCTTGATGGCTTCATCCAGGCCGAGGCCGGTGCGCGCATCGGTGCGCGCCACGATCAGGAAGTCGCGGCTGCGGCGCGAATCGACCGCGACCTCGATCCGGCGCACGGCATCGGGCAGCGCCACCACGCGGCGGTTGGGTGTGTGGCCGCATTTCTTCGGCGACTCCTGGTCTTCGAGCTGGATCGCCTGCACGCCGGCTTCCTCGTAGCCGCGCACCGTGTGGCGGATGTTGATGAGGCCGCCGAAACCGGTATCGGCATCGGCGATCAGCGGCTTGCTCACGCCATGGGCGATGGTGCGGGCGCGACCCTGCATGTCGGTGAAGCCGGCGATGCCGGCGTCGGGCTGACCCAGGTGCGAGGTCGACACGCCGTAGCCGGTCATGTACAGCGCCGGGAAGTCCATGCGGTCGGCGATCTTCGCGCCGAGCATCTCGAAGACGCCGGGAGCGACGACGAACTCGCCGCGCTCGAGGATCGCGCGCAAGGTGCCGGACGGGGACGGGGAAATCTTGTTGGACATATGCACTCCGATGTTCAGCTGACGACGGCGCCGGAATCCTTGACGGCCTTGCCCCACTTGGGCACGTCGCGCTGCAGGACCTTGGTGAGGTCGGCGGGCGAGGACGCCATCACTTCGAGGCCGCTCTTGGCGAGCCGCTCAGTCACTTCGGGCAGGCGCAGCACGGCCGCGATCTCGGCGTTGAGCTTCGCGGCGATGTCGGCCGGGATGCCGGCCGGGCCGACGATCGCCAGCCAGCTGTCGCCCTCGAACGGAATGCCGTGCTCCGCGAACGTGGGCACGTCGGGCAGCGCCGGCGAGCGCTTGGTCGACGCCAGGCCCAGCGCGCGCACCTTGCCCGACTGGATGTGCGGCAGCGCGGTGTTCACGCTCACCGCCGTGAGCTGCACTTCGCCGGCCAGCACCGCCTGCACGGCCGGGGCGCCGCCCTTGTACGGCACGTGGACCATGTCGAGTCCGCCGGCGGCCGTGCGGAACAGTTCCAGCGTCAGGTGCGAGCCGTTGCCGGTGCCCGCCGACGAGTACGTGAACTTGCCGGGCTGGCTCTTGACGAGGGCGACGAACTCCTTGGGCGTCTTCGCCGGCACCGAAGGATGCATCATGATCACGGTGGGGAAGGTGGCCGCCAGCGTGACCGGCGTGAAGTCCTTGAACACGTCGTACTGCAGGCTCTTGCCGTACAGCGTCGGCGCGATCGCATGGGTGCCGTTGTCGGCGACGAGCAGCGTGTAGCCGTCCGCCGGCGCCTTGGCGACGAAGCCGGAGGCCAGGGTGCCGCCGGCGCCCGGCTTGTTCTCCACCACCACCTGCTGGCCGATGCGCTCGGACATCTTCTGCGCCAGGATGCGGCCGAACGCATCCGAGTTGCCGCCCGCGGCATGCGGCACGATGATCTTGATGGGTTTGGCGGGGAAGGCCTGGGCGCGCGCGGCGAACGGCAGCGTGGCGCCGGCGGCGAGCGCGGACAGGGTCTTGAGCGCCTCGCGGCGGCTGGGTCGGGTCATGTCGTCTCCTGGGGTTGCGGCCGGCCACGCGGCCGGTCGTCATAGAAATAAGATGACATCATCTTAGAAGTATGACGATAATCGTGTCAATCGCGTGAACCCCGACCTGCGCAACCAGATGTTCCAGATCCCGGCCGGCCTGACCCGCTCCGGCACCTCGCTGCACCGCCAGGTGTACCTGGTGCTGCGCGATCGCCTGACCGGCGGCGGGTTCGCACCGCATGAGCAGCTGCCGCCCGAGCCGCAGCTGTGCCAGCAGTTCGGCGTTTCGCGGATCACGCTGCGGCGCGCGGTGGCGGACCTCGTCGCCGACGGCCTGCTCGAGCGCGTGCAGGGCCGCGGCACCTACGTCACCGAGCGGGTGCAGGAGCGGCGCGGCGGCGGCGCCGGCTATGTGGACGACGTGCGCCAGCTCTCCGCCGCCACGACGCTCAAGGTGCTGGAGTTCGCCAACGTCGCGGCGCCGCAATGGGTCGCGGCCCGGCTCGGCATCCCCGCGGGCGAGGTGGTGCAGCGCTCCGTGCGGCTGCGGCTGCGCCAGGCCGTGCCGGTGGTGCTGCTGACGGCGTGGGTGCCGCGCCGCTGGTCGCAGGGAATGACGCGGGCCGACCTGGGCCGGCGCTCGCTGAACGAACTGCTCGCCGACCGCGGCGTGCGCTTCGGCCGGGTGCTGCAGGAGATCGGCGCCGGGCTGGCCGACCCGCTGCAGGCGCAGCGGCTCGACGTTGCCGTCGGCGCCGCGCTGCTGATGGTCGATCGCGTGGTCCACGACCAGCAGGGCGCTCCGGTCGAATACGTGGTGATGGCGATGTCGCCGCAGCGCTCGCGCATGGTGATCGACACGCCCGCCGACTCGGCCGAGCACGTCAGCATCGGCCGCATCGTCCACGTCGGGGACGAGCCGGCGGCGCGCCGGCGGCGCGCCGCCGGACGCTGACGCTTTCCTGTCGGCACCGCCGGGGGCGCTTGCTGAAAGTCAACATGCCGGCGTCCGCGCGCGGCGACACTGGGATCGAACTACGGCGCAAGCCTCCCCCCATGTACTACATCGCTCTCCTTGCCGGCGTCCTCTCCTTCATGGCCGTGATCGCCTTGCTCGACCCCGCGCAGCGCCGGCAGTCGCGCATCGCGCGGCGCCCGCGCGACTGAGTCCCGGCCGGGCCGCCTCGGGAGGCGGGCGGGAGGCTTTACCATGGCGGGCCCGACGCACGATGCGTCCCCTGCCATCCGGGCCGTACCCGCCATTCCTCCATGAAATCCATCCCATTCGCCGCCGTTTCGGGCCTGCTGCTCGCGGCCGCCATGCTCCAGGGCGCCCAGGCCCAGTCCTCCGGCGGCAAGGCCGTTACCCGTGACGAACTGCGCGCCTGCATGAACCGCGAGAGCGAACTCGCCGCCCAGCGCCAGGCGGTGGAGGCGCAGAACCGCCGCAACGGCGAGGAGTTCGCGGCCGTGCGGGCCGAGGCCGATGAGCTGAAGGCGGAGCAGGAGCGCCTGGAGCGCGAGCCCAACCGCACCGACCGCTTCGAGCGGCGCGTGCGCGCGTACAACGCGAAGGTGGCGGAGGCCAAGGCCAAGGACGCGTCGTTCCGCGCCAGCCTCGACGCGCTGAACCAGGCCGTGGTCGCCCACAACACCCGGTGCGGCGGCATCTCCTTCCTGCCCGAAGACAAGGAAGCCATTCTCAAGGAGCGCGAAGCCGCCGGGAAGTGACCCGCGGCCGTGCCGTGCCGCCCCGCAAGGGTGCGGGCTGCGGGTTAGCATGTGCCCTTTCCACCATGGCGGGCCCCGCGAGTTCCCCGGATGACGACGCTGTCACGCGCCCGCCGCCAGGCGGGCGTGACTGGACGCGTCTGGGCCTGTGGCCCTGGGCGGTGCTGGCGGTGGCGCTGGCCGCGACCCTCGCGGCAACGGCGCGCGTCCACCAGCTCATGCAGGCGCGGCACGCGACCGCCACCCAGATCGCGATCGAGGACCAGGCGGCCGAGGTGGAGTCCCGCCTGGGCGCCTACCTGGCCCTGCTGCATGCGACCCGGGCCTTCGTCGGCGCGCAAGGCCAGGCGCTGTCCGCGCGGTCCTTCCGCGACTTCATCGCGGGCATCCAGGTGACGCGGCACTATCCCGGCATCCAGGGGATCGGCTACAGCCCGCGCGTCGCGACCGGCCGCACGGTCGAGTTCGAGGCGGCCGCACGGCGCGACGTCGAGCCCAATTTCCGGCTGTTCCCGCCGGGCGAGCGCGAGTGGACGTTCGGCATCCTGTACCTGGAGCCGCTGGACGCGCGCAACATGGCCGCGCTGGGCTACGACATGTACTCGGAGCCGGTGCGGGCCGACGCCATGGCGCGGGCACGCGACACCGGGACGGCCGCGCTGACCGGCCGCGTGATCCTGAAACAGGAGATCGACGAGGCCAAGGCCGCCGGGTTCCTCCTGTACGTGCCGCACTACGGCCCCGGGGCCCAGCCGCAGACCGTCGAGGAGCGCCGCCGGCGGTTGCATGCCTTCGTGTACGCGCCCTTTCGCGCTCCGGACTTCTTTCGCGGCGGCCGGGGCGGGACCAGCGGCAGGGCCACGCTGCAGCGCGTCTACGCGGGCCCCGCGGCGCAGCCGGACCTGCTCCTCTACGAGGCAACCGGCGGGCGCGGCCACGCCGTGACGGCCGAGCGCACCCTGGCGCTGCATGGCCAGACCTGGACGCTGCAGTTCGCGGTGGCGCCGCCGCGGCAGGGCGACGCCGCCCAGACGCTGGCCACCGCGACCGGCGGGCTGGTCATCAGCGTCCTGCTGTTCCTGCTGGTGCGCTCGCTGCTGGAGGCGCGCCGGGCCACCGAGCAGTCGGCGCGCGCCGAGCGCCGGCAGCGCGAGCTCGCCGAATCGCTGCTGGCGAGCGAGCGTGCGGCGCGCCAGGGCGCGGAGGAGCAGCAGGCGCTGATGGCACGGCAGGTGCAGTTCGGGGAGATGCTGGTCGGCATCGTGTCGCACGACCTGCGCAATCCGGTCAACGTCATCCTGCTCAACACGCAGCTGTTGCAGCGCAGCGGGCTGCCGCCCCCGCTCGCGCGGAGCGTGGAGCGGATCGAGGAAGCCTGCCGCATGTCGCTCGCCCTGATCCGGGACCTGCTCGATTTCACGCAGGCGCGGCTCGGCTCGGGCATCCGCATCCGGCCGGCGCCGGGCGACCTGATGGCGATCGTGACGAAGGCGGTGGAGGAACTGGAGGCGTTGAATCCGGCGCGCCGCGTCCGCGTCCAGGCCAGCGGCGACGGCGCCGGACGCTGGGACGCCGACCGCGTGGCACAGGTGGTGTTCAACCTGGTCAGCAACGCGCTGGTCTACGGCCGGCCGGACACCGAGGTGACGGTGGACATCAGGGCCGGAGCCGCGGGCGCGGTGCTGAGCGTGCACAACTTCGGCGATCCGATCCCGCCCGAGCTGCACGCCTCGATCTTCGAGCCGCTGCGCCAGGGCGGCGGCCAGCAAGGCGGCGGCGCGCGCAACATCGGCCTGGGCCTCTACATCGTGAGCAAGATCGTCGAGGCCCATGGGGGCCGCATCGACGTCGTCTCCTCGGCCGCCGAAGGCACGACGTTCCGCGTCGAGCTGCCCCGCTCCGCCTCCTGACACGCAGGGGCGGCCCCATCCGACAGGCGCCGGCGCGCCGCGGCCGGAAGAATCCGGCGGCGGCGCTACGCCGCGAGCAGGAAAGAGGTGCAGCGATGAAGGAGAACCACGAACGCGATCGACCCGCACCGGGCGCGCCCCAGGACAGCGCGCGCGATGCGCAGCCCTGGCATCCGGCGGACGAGCCCGCCGCGCGCGAGCGCGGCCGCGCCGCGCCGATCGGCACGCACAGCCTCACCGGCGGCGGGGCCAGCGTCGGGATGCCGCAGTCGCCGAAGGCCAGCGACGGCGCCGAGCGCAGCAGCCCGCGCGAGATGCCGCCGGGGGGCGAGGAGCCCGATCCGCTGGCCGAGCCGCGCGCCAGCATCGGGGAGATCCTCGGGCGCAAGCCCTGAGCCGCGCGGTGGGTGCTCCGGTGGCCGGCTTATAGTCGGCAGCTCGAGGAGCACCCATGAAATTTGCAACGTTCGAACACGACGGCCGCGCCGCCGTCGGCTGCGTCGAGGACGACCGGTTGGTCGTCCTGCCGGCGCTCGCGGCACAGGACCTGGCCGCCTGGCTCGTGCAGCCGCGGGACCGCGTGGCGCAGGCTGTGCAGCAAGCCAGGTCCGAGGGCCGCACCGTGGCGCTGGCCCGGGCCAGGCTCTTGCCGGTCGTGCCGGCGCCCGGCAAGGTCGTGTGCCTGGGCCTGAACTATGCCGACCACGCCGCCGAAGGCGGCCATGCGAAGCCCGAGTACCCCAGCTTCTTCATGCGCGGCGCCACGTCGCTGGTGGCGCACGGCGCGCCCATGGTCCGGCCGCGGGTGTCCGACAAGTTCGATTTCGAAGCCGAGCTGGCGGTGATCGTCGGCCGGCGCGCGCGTCACCTCACGCCACAGGACGCGCTGCAGGCCGTGGCCGGCTACAGCTGCTTCAACGACGGCAGCATTCGCGACTACCAGCGGCGCACGGCCCAGTGGACCATCGGCAAGAACTTCGACGGCACCGGCGCGCTGGGGCCGTGGGCGGTGCCGGCCGCCGAACTGCCTTCGGGCGCGGCGGGCCTGAAGATCCAGTCGCGGCTGAACGGGCAGGTGATGCAGAGTTCGGACACCTCGCTGATGCTGTCGCCGGTGGTCGAGGCGCTGTGCCTGCTGACCGAGGCGATGACCCTGGAGCCGGGTGACGTGATCGCGATGGGCACGCCCTCCGGCGTCGGCCACGCCCGCAAGCCGCCGGTGTTCATGAAGGCCGGCGACCGTATCGAGGTCGAGATCGAGGGCATCGGCATCCTGGCGAATCCGGTGGTCGACGAATCCGGGGCGCGGTGATGCGTCGGACCGCGCCACGGCCGGAGTGAACGTGGACGGTCTGCTGCGCTTCGGGCCGGTGGCTGTCCACCTCGGCGACAAGTCGGGCAAGTACCCGGACGGCAACCAGGTGATCGTGCACGGCCGCGACCTGCGCGTCGCGTTCGACACGCCGCTGGTCGCCAACCGGATCGGCCCTGACTTCGACGGCGTCGACCTCGTCCTCCTCGGCCACGTCCACGAGGACCACCTCGCCGGATTGCACCGCGTGCCGCGCGCCCGGGTGCAGGCGCACGACGCGGACCTCGCCGCCGTGCAGTGCTGGGCTGGACTGGCGCGGCACTATGGCTATCCCGACGACGTGCTCGCGGCGGTCCGGCAGATGATCGAGCGCGACTTCCATTACCGGCCGCGGCCGGACGCCACCGGGTACGCCCATGGTGCCGTGTGGGAACTGGGTGGCGGCGGGCGCATCCGCGCCCACCATCTGCCGGGGCACACCGCCGGGCACTGCGCGCTGGTGGTGGAGAGCGAGGGCGTCGCGTTCATCGGCGACATCGACCTGACCGGCTTCGGGCCGTACTACGGCGACGCGACGTCGAGCCTGGCCCTGTTCCGGCAGAGCCTGCGCGAGGTCGCGCACCTCGATGCGAAAGTGTGGATCACCTCGCACCATCGCGCGGTGCTGACCGGCCGGGCGCAATTCGAAGCCGACCTGGCGCGGTTCGCGGCGAAGATCGACGAGCGCAGCGACAAGCTGGTCGCGTACCTGCGCGAGCGGCCGCACACGCTGGACGAACTGGTGCAGCGGCGCCTGCTCTATCCGCCTGGCTACAGCGTGCCTTTCGTGCCCTGCGCCGAGCGCAATTCCATCCGCATGCACCTGGATGAACTGGTAGGGCAGGGCGTGGTGCGGCAGTGCGGAGAAGGGTTCGCTCTCGCCTGAGAAGGCTCAGGCGAGCAGGCGCCTGGCCTCGTCGGCAAGTTCCTGCTGGCGCAGGACGATCTTCGGCAGGTCGGGGTGCAGCGGATTCATCTCGCTCAGGGCCCAGCGATAGAACGCCTGTGCGATCACCACGTGGATCAGCTTCAAGATGTTCATCGACCGCTCCCTGGCGGCCGTGGATTCGGCCGCTTCACGTTCAGCATAGTCCGCAATCGCAGGAGCGTCGTTGCCCGCCGGCCACAGGCGCGCGCGGCGGGCCCTGCAAGGTTCCCGGCTCAGCCGGGCCCGCAGGGCACGCGGGGCCCACGCATGGATGAGGGCCCGGGCGCGGCTGGCACGTCACAGGCGCGTAACACCCGTGATCACGCCGACCAGCTTGCCGTCCACGTACAGCGCGCCTTCGGGCGCGCCCGCATCGCGGTAGATCGGATGGAACTCCACCACCCGTGCTTCCGGCGCCACCGCGCTGCGCGCCGCTTCCAGCCGCAGGGCCAGCCGGTCCACCGCGTCGCTGGCCGCCCGCAGCATGGCTGCCAGCAGGTGCAGCAGCGCGGCGCCGGGCGGACGTCCCGCATGCGCGGCGGCCCAGCTCAAAGACTTCGTCGTTTCCATGAAGCGTTTCTCCTTTCAGGGGCCGGGAAAAGCAAAGCGGCCCGGGGGCAAAGCCACCGGGCCGCTCGCACCGCCTGCGTCGATCAGGCTGGGGGTGCGCCGCCCCGGGGGTGGTGTGCTCGCAGTGCACGGCTGTCGCTGTTCGACGCCGACGGCTTTCCGGCCGCGCGTGCGGTGCGGACGTTCAGCAGGGTCGAGAGGGCGAAGACGGTCATTGAAAGCGGCTGGGGTTGATCGGATGGCGTCGCCGACGCTTCGCGCCGGCTTGCGCAAATGATAAAGATTCGATTATCTCGAAGCAAGCGATTTTTTTCACGCCCGCGTGCGCGTGTCGCGTGATCGCGACGATGCGACGATGCGACGATGCGACGCGTTCTACTTCTTGCGCTTCAGCGGTGCGACGCCCGCCTGCGACTGCTGCCACAAGGTGTGCGGGTCCACCGGTGGGCTCGTGCCCGCGCGCGCGGCCGCCGGTGCGCCGGGCGCAGGTGCCGGCGTAGCGGCGGCGGTGGGCATCAGCACCTCGCCGAGCAGTTCGAGGAGGCGGGTGCGGGCACGCTGGGGATGACGCCGGTAGTAGGTGAGCACCAGGCCGACGATGAAGCGCTCGTCGTCGTCCTGCGGCAGAGGGCTTTCGGCTGCCGCCGGCGCCGCCGCGGACCGCTGCGCTGCGGCGGGCGCAGCGTCGTGCGCGACGTCCATCCATCCCGGCGGCTTGCGGCTCAATTGCTCGAACTGCCGCGCCAGCCGCTCGCCGATCTGGCGCGAGCGGCTCTTGATCTGGCTCCAGTAGCTCGGCTGGATCTGCAGCCGTTCCGCGAAGCGTCGCTCCAGTCCGCGCAGCGTCGCCGCATCGGGGTCCTTGACGGTATGGCGAACGAACTCGTCGAAGAGGGCCAACGCGTTGTCCAGCCGGATTTGCGCGATGTCGCGGGGGCCTGCTTGCATGACCTGATGATAAATCTTCATTGCTCTGCCGGGAACGGCGCCGCCGCGCCGCGCGCGACAATCCGCGTCATGCCGTCCCGCCGCCGCCTGCTCCTGGCCGTCGCCGGCGGGCTGGCGCTCGCGGCCTGCGGGCGCCGGCGAAAGATGGAGGGCCTTCCGGCCGGCGCCGTGGTGCTGGCCCTGGGCGACTCGCTCACCTGGGGCATCGGCGCGACGCCCGAGACCAGTTATCCGGCGGTGCTCGCCGGCCTCACCGGCTGGCAGGTGGTGAACGCCGGCGTGCCGGGCGACACGTCGGCCGCTGCGCTGGCGCGCCTGCCGGCGCTGCTGCAGGAGCATTCGCCGCGACTGGTGATCGTCGGCATCGGCGGCAACGATTTCCTGCGCCGGCTGCCGCCGGCCGAGACGCGTGACAACATCCGCCGCATCTGCCGCGACGCGGCGGCCAGCGGCGCGCAGGTGCTCCTGGTGGCCATTCCGGAGCTGAGCATGTTGGCGGCCGTCGCGCGATCGCTGTCGGACCATCCGATGTACGAGGAGCTGGCCACCGAGCTGGGGGTGCCGCTGCACGAGGGCGGCTGGGCGAAAGTGCTGGGCGATCCGGCGCTGCGCTCGGACGCGATCCACGCCAACGCGCAGGGCTACGAGGCGTTTGCGCGCGGCCTCGCCGCGCGGGCTCGCGAGTTGGGGCTGGCGCCGGCGTAGCGCGGCGTCAGTCGACGGCAGCGTCCGCCGGCGCGCCGGCCCGCTCGAAGGAGCCGCCGAGCCGGCGCGTGACCTCGGCCGCCGCCGCGCGCACGGTGGCGACGTGTTCCTGGCGATAGCGCATGGTCGGCATGGTCAGCGTGATCGCGCCGACCAGGTTGTTGGACGCATCGAACACCGGCGCCGACACCCCGGCCAGTTCCGGCACGCGGTCGCCCGATAGCGAGATCACCTTGTCGCGCCGGATCCTGTCGAACAGGTTTCCCCGCGCGCCCGAGAACGCCATGATCACATGGCCGCCCGTGCCGCGGTCCAGCGGGAAGAGGTCGCCCGCGTTGCTGTGGTCCGACAGCGCCTGCGAGGAATGGACGCGGAACAGCACCAGCCGCTTGTCGCCCTGGCGCACGTGGAAGGAGGCGCTCTCGCGCGTCGTTTCCACCAGGGTGCGCAGCACCGGCGGCACCACCGTTTCCAGGCCGAACGAGGCGGTGTAGACCCGATGCAGCCGCGCGATGCCCGACCCCAGTGCGTAGCGGTTGTCGTCGAGTTTCTGCACCAGCCCGAAATGCTGCAGCGACACCAGCAGGCGCAGCACGGTGCTCTTGACGAGGGCGGTGCGCTCGGCGAGCTCCTGCAGCGACAGCGAACGGTCGCCGTCCTGGAAGGCGGCGAGCAGCATCAGCGCGCGGTCGACGGCCGCCACGCCACCGCCGTCGGCGGAGGAATTGAGGGGCGGGCGGGTGGGGTAGCGGGCCATGCGGTCGGGAGAGTAAGTGATTGGTCTGCCTTCGCGCTGCGCCCTGGATCAAGCGCCAAGGGAAAACGCGGATGACATCTCGATGGCTCGCAAGTATTCTATTTAAAAGAATAACAGTCTATTAGATAAAACACTAATGCCACGACGGTGCAAGCCGGGCGGGGCATCCCAGGAGTTTCGATGCAGGTCTTGGTCAGCGAAGTGGGTCCGCGCGACGGTCTCCAGAGCATCCGGCGCACGATGCCCACCGAAGCGAAGCACCGCTGGATCCGCGCACTGGCCGCGGCCGGACTGCGCGAGATCGAGGTCGGTTCCTTCGTCCATCCGAAGCTGTTGCCGCAGATGGCGGACGCCGAAGCCGTCGTGCGTGAAGCGGTGAACATTCCCGGCCTCACGGTGCTGGCGCTGGTTCCCAATCTGAAAGGCGCGCAACGCGCCGCCGCCGCCGGCGCCCACAAGATCACCGTGCCGGTGGCCGCCTCGCAGCTGCACAACATGGCCAACGTGCGGATGACGTGCGAGGAGTCGATCGCCGCCGTCGCGGACATCTGCCGCTGGCGCGACGGCCTCGATGGCGGGAAGCGGCTGGAAGTGGAGGCCGGGATCTCGTCGGCCTTCGGCTGCACGCGCGAAGGACCGGTCTCGGAGGACTGGGTGATCGAGATGGCCGTGCGGCTGGCTGAGGCAGGCGTGGATTCGGTGGGGTTGTCGGACTCGGTCGGCTTCGCCAATCCGGCGCAGGTCAGGCGAATGTTCAAGCGGCTCGTCGCGGAACTCGGACCCAAGGCCGGCGGCGCGCATCTGCACAACACACGGGGCCAGGGCCTGGCCAACGTCGTGGCTGCGCTCGACGCCGGCGTCACCACCTTCGATGCTTCGCAGGCCGGCATCGGCGGCTGCCCCTATGCGCCGGGCGCGACCGGCAACATCGTGACGGAAGACCTGGTGTACCTGCTCGAAGCCATGGGCGTGGACACCGGCGTCGACCTCGACGCCCTGTTCGCCGCCCGCGCGATCCTGCGCGAAGCGCTGCCCGGCGAGGCGCTGTACGGCCACGTGCCGGACGCCGGCGTGCACAAGGGCTTCGCGTATGCGAATCCGGCGCGGCCGGCTCCCGCCTCGGCCGCAGGCCAGGCCGCCTGTGGCGCGAATCCGGAGACCGCATGACGGTCGCTGCGAACGAACCCGGAAAGACGCTGCCCCTGCAAGGCATTCGCGTCATCGAGGTGACCCACATGGTGATGGGGCCGACCTGCGGCCTCGTGCTGGCCGACCTCGGTGCCGACGTCATCAAGATCGAGCCGCCCGGCAAGGACGAGGCGCATCGCGGCGACCACACCCGCTATCTCACGAGCACCGGCGCGGGCTTCTTCGCGGCGTGCAACCGCAACAAGCGCAGCGTGATCCTGGACCTGGACACGGAGCAGGGCCGCGAAGCCGCGCACGCGCTCGCCGCCAGCGCCGACGTGTTCATCGAGAACTTCCGCCCCGGCGCGCTGGCGGCGAAGGGCCTCGATTACGAAACGCTCAAGGACGCCAATCCGGGGCTGGTGTACTGCTCGCTCAAGGGCTTCCTGGCCGGGCCGTACGAGAGCCGCACGGCGCTCGACGAAGTGGCCCAGATGATGAGCGGCCTGGCCTTCATGACCGGGCCGGTCGGCCGGCCCCTGCGCGCCGGTGCGCCGGTCAACGACATGATGGGCGGCCTGTTCGGCGCGCTCGCGGTGATGGCGGCGCTGCGCGAGCGCGACCTCACCGGGCTCGGCCAGCAGGTGCGCAGCGGCCTGTTCGAGAACGCCGCCTGGCTGGTGTCGACCCACATGCTGCAGTACGCGGTGTCGGGCCAGCGGCCGGTGCCGATGTCGGCCGGCAAGCGCGCCTGGGGCGTCTACGACACCTTCCAGTCGTCCGACGGGGTGGGCATCTTCATCGGCGTCGTGACCGAACGCCAGTGGGAGATCTTCACCACGGCGCTGGGCGAGCCGGAACTGCTGGACCCGGCCTACCGCACCAACAACCTGCGCTCGCAGGCCCGCGACCGCCTGATCCCGCTGGTCGCGCGCCTGATCGCCCGTCACCCGATCGGCGAGCTCGAGGCGTTGTGCGAGAAGGCGGGTTTGCCGTTCGCGCGCATCGTCGAGCCGCCGGACCTGTACGACGACGCGCACCTGAACGCCGGCGAGGGCCTGCTGCCGATCACGCTGCAGGATGGCCGCGCGACGAGCGTGCCGGGGCTGCCGGTGCAGTTCGGCGAGCGGCGCCTGGGCGTGCGCCTGGACCTGCCGCAGCCGGGCGAGCACACCGCGCAGGTCCTGCGCGAACTGGGGCTCGCGCCCGCCGGCGCCCCGGAACCGATCACCACCACACCTTGAACAGGAGACAACGATGGACAAGCTCGAAAAGTGGCGCGGCTACGTGCCGGACGAGGAACTGGAAACCTACCGCAAGGGCGGCTTCGCCCAGCGCATCGGCTTCGGCGAGCGCGTCGCGCTGCTGAACATCGACACGACGCACATGTTCGTGGATCCGAGCTATTCGATGTGCGGGCGCGACATGACCAGCGTCACCGACTCGATCGTCAAGCTGACGAACCTGTTCCGCGAACTGGACCTGCCGATCTACTACAGCCGGCGCGACGACCGCAGCCACCCGACCTATCGCGGGGCGTGGAACTACAAGCTGGCCAGGCCGGACGACTTCCAGTACTGCCGCGACCCCCGCGCCGACGAGTGGCCGGAAGCCTACGCGCCGCGGCCGGTGGACCGCATCATCCTGAAGAACAAGCCCTCGTGCTTCTTCCTCACGCCGCTGGAAGCCTTCCTGCGCTACGACAAGGTCGACACGCTGGTGGTGTGCGGCATCTCGACGTCCGGCTGCGTGCGCGCCGGCGCCACCGACGCGTTCTCGCACAACCTGCGCACCATCCTGGTGGACGAGGCCTGCGGCGACCGCAGCCCGCAGGCCCACAAGGCCAACATGTTCGACCTGGACATGAAGTTCTGCGACGTCGAGACGCTGGACTACGTGCTCGACCAGGTACGCACCCGTTATCCGAAGAAGGCGTGAAGCCTCGCCGCGCCGCCCCCTGCCAACCACCGGAGCACCAGCCTTGAGCGCCAAGCCGAAAGTCGCCCTGATCAGCACGGGCGGCACCATCACCTCGATCAGCCATGTCGGCGAGCTCGACATGTACGAGTACACCACCAGCGGCAACCGCCTGTCCGCCGAGCAGATGCTGGAGAAGTTCCCGCATGCCAGGACGGTGGCCGAGGTGATCCCGGTCAACTTCGACCGGCTGCCTTCCACCGCCCTGGGCTTCGAGCAGTGGCGCAAACTGGTGCTGACCATCGAGGACCTGGTGCGCCAGCACCCGGATCTGGCCGGCGTGGCCATCCTGCACGGGACGGCCACGATCGAGGAGACGGCGTACGCGCTCAACCTCACGCTCAAGACCGACATCCCGGTGGTGGTCACCGGCGCCCAGCGCCCGGCCAGCGCGGTGTCCACCGACGCCGCGCTCAACATGTACAACGCCGTGCGGGTGGCGGCGAGCCCCGACGCGCGCGGCATGGGCGTGCTGGTGTGCCTCAACGACGAGATCAACGCGGCGCGCGACGTGACGAAGACGTCCACCGGCCGGCTGCAGACCTTCCGCACCGCGGACTTCGGGGCGCTGGGCCATGCCGACGGCGACCGGGTGGCGTTCTACCGCCGGCCGCTGCGCCGCTGCGCGCCCGACACGCCGTTCGACATCCGCGAACTCGCCGCGTTTCCGCGCGTCGACATCGCCTACTCCCATGCCGACAGCGACGGCACGGCGGTGCGCGCCTTCGTCGAAGCCGGCGCGAAAGGCATCGTCGGCGCGGCCTACGTGCCCGGGCTGCTGTCGCCGCAGGAATCGGCCGCGATGAAGAAGGCCGTCGACCAGGGCGTGGTGGTGGTGCTGTCGTCGCGGGGTGGCTCCGGCCGCGTCTTCGGCCCGGCCAAGGTCCGCGACCTCGGCTTCCTGCGGGCGGACAACCTCACGCCGCAGAAGGCCCGCATCCTGCTGGGCCTGGCGCTCGCGCAGACGTCCGACCCGGCGCAGATCCAGGCCATGTTCGACATCTATTGACCCAGAGAGCAAGCACGATCCGTCGCGACGGACGATTCATCGCCAGAAGGAGACATTGAAATGGACCGCAGAACCCTGTTGAAGTCCGGCCTCGCCGCCGGCGCGATGTCGGCACTCCCGGCCTTCGCCCAGAACGCAGCCGCCAGCTACCCGAACCGCCCGGTCAAGGTGGTCGTGGCGTTCGGCCCGGGCGGCTCGACCGACCTCACCGCCCGAGCCATCTGCGCGAAGCTGAACCAGAAGTTCGGGCAGTCGTTCATCGTCGACAACAAGCCCGGCGGCGGTTCCAACATCGGCGCCGAACTGGCGGCGCGCGCGCCGGCGGACGGCTACACGCTGTTCCTCGGGACGATCTCCAACGCCGTGAACATGTCCCTCTACAAGGACCTGCGCTACGACTTCGTCAAGGACTTCGCGCCGATCTCGATGCTCTCCACGGCGCCCGCGGTGCTGGTCGTCCACCCTTCAGTGCCGGCCAAGACGGTGAAGGAACTGATCGCGCTGGCCAAGGCCAAGCCGGGCTCCCTGAACTACGCCTCGTCGGGCGTCGGCACCACGCCGCACCTGGCCGGCGAGATGCTCAAGCAACGCGCCGGGATCGACATGGTCCACGTCGCGTACAAGGGGGCCGGCCCAGCGTTGCAGGAACAGATCGCCGGCGTCACCCAGGTCGGCTTCGTCACCGCGCTGTCGGCCATCCCGAGCATCCAGGCCGGCCATCTGCGGGTGCTGGGCGTCGCCGCATCGAAGCGGCTGGCCCTGCTGCCCGAGGTGCCGACGCTGGCCGAAGCCGGCCTGCCGGATTTCGAGATCACCTCATGGAACGGCCTGTTCGCGCCGGCGAAGACCGATCCCGCGATCATCCAGAAGCTCAACGCAGCCATCGTCGAGATCTCGAAGATGCCAGACATCCAGAAGACGTTCTCCGACCAGGCGGCGGTGAGCGTCGCGACCACGCCGGACCAGTTCCGCGCCCACATCGAGCGCGAGATCAAGGTCTGGGGCGACGTGATCCGCAGCGTCGGGGTCCAGCAGATCTGACGAGCGCCGCCGCCCGGTGCCGCGGCGCCGGGCCCATTTCTCCAGCAGCAGGAACACTCCCACCATGCCCCGCCTCGTCGAGATGGCTTCGGTCATCCGCAGCAAGAACGCCGGTCCGCTGACGATCTCCTTCGACCTCATGTTCCCGTCCGAGGCCGCCTATTCGCAGGCCGCACAGTCGGCGGGACTCACGCCGGCGGCGCTGGCCGCGGTGTTCGACCGGCCGGCCGGGGAGATCAAGGTGACGCATTACGCCGCGGCGCTGGCGATCAAGATCGCCATGCCGCGCGCCGTCGTCTCCGGCTCGCCTGGCGACCGCGACGTCTACGGCGCACAACAACATCTGCCTTTGCTGGCGGTGCAGGTATGAACGCCGTCCGCAAACTGCTCGCGCGCCGCCCGTCGGCGTTGCGCATCCTCTCCGCCTCGGGGCAACTCGGCTACGGCATCCCGGAGCAGGCGCTGCAGGCGGGCCTCGCCCGCCGGCCCGACTTCATCGGCTGCGACATGGGCTCGGTCGACCCGGGGCCGGCCTATCTGGGCTCCGGCGCCATGGCGACCAGCCCCGCCGTCACGCGCAAGGACCTGGCCCTGGTGCTGAAGGCGGCGCGCTCGCTGGACGTGCCGCTGATCCTGGGCACGGCGGGCACATCGGGCGCGGCCCCGCACCTGGACGCGACGCTGGAAATGATCCGTGCGATCGCGCGCGAGGAGGGGATGCACTTCCGCATGGCTTCGATCCGCGCCGACATCCCGGCCGCGCGCGTCGCCAAGGCGCTGGAGGCGAGCGAGCTCACGGCGCTGGGCGGCTCGCTGCCGGTGACGCGCGCCGACATCGAGAGCTGCACCCACATCGTTGGCCAGATGGGCATCGCGCCGTTCCAGCGTGCGTTCGAGCTGGACCCCGACGTCATCATCGCCGGCCGCGCCTGCGACACGGCGATCTTCGCGGCCATTCCGCAGGCACTGGGCTTCGACATGGGCAGCGTGATGCACATGGCCAAGATCGTCGAATGCACGTCGATCTGCTGCGAGCCCGGCGGCCGCGACGCGATGCTGGCGACGCTCGATGCCGAAGGCTTCGACCTCGAGAGCATGAACCCCGAGCGCCGCGCCACGCCGCTTTCCGTGGCCGCGCACAGCCTGTACGAGCAGGCCGATCCGCTGACCTTCACCGAGCCGGACGGCACCTTGAACGTCGGTGACGCGAAGTACACCGCGCTCGACGAGCGCCGCACGCGCGTCACCGGCGCCACCTGGCAGGAGGCCGCCCGCTGCACGATCAAGGTCGAGGGCAGCGCACCGGTGGGGCATCGTGCGGTGCTGGTCGCGGCGACCGTCGATCCGAAGGTGATCGCCCGCCTGCGCACGCTGATGGTCGACGTGGAGAAGACCACCCGCGGCCTGGTGTCCGGCAACTACCAGATCCATCCGCGGCTGTATGGGCTCGACGGCGTGGTGGCGCTCGGGCGCGACGAGCCGGCGACGCAGCCGCGCGAGGTCGGCATCGTCGTGGAGGTGATCGCCGACAGCGCGGCGCTGGCGATGGCGGCTGCGAAGACCTTCAAGCAGTTCCTGCTGCATTCGGGCTTCCCGGGCCGGCTGTCCACGGGCGGCAACATCGCCTTCCCGTTCACGCCGCCCGAACTCGCCGCCGGCGCCGCCTACCGCTACGCGCTCTATCACGTCATGCCGGCCGACGACGCGGCCGACCTGTTTCCGGTGTCCGTCGAGGACATCTAGTGCCCTGTCCCACAAATATCTGTACTCTCGTTCGGATGGATGCGGGGATGATCGGTGGTTGGCCAGAGCGGGTCCAGACTGGACGTCTGGACACGCTTTGGACGGCCGCCGAGCGCCCCGCAGGCGCCGAACCCTCCGGGCTGGCTCGTAGCGGGCCGCATGCCGCGTTACGGTCACCGGCCAATACGTCAAGTATTGGCCGGCGCCCGCGCCTTGCCTGCGGCCCGCTACGAACCAGCGAGAGCACAGATATTTGTGGGACAGGACACTAGTCCCACACCGGCGCGGCACGACACGCGCCGCCACCCTCAAGGAGAAAACCATGTTGCATGTTCAACCACTGCGCCGCCGGCGCGTTGCCGCCGCGCTGGCCGGCGCCCTGGCCCTGGCCGCGGCGCTGCCGGTGGCCGCGCAAGCGGACTACCCGAACAAGCCGGTGCGCGTCGTCGTCGGCTTCGCCCCCGGCGGCCCCACCGACATCGTGGCCCGACTGGTGGCGAAACACCTCAGCACCGACCTCGGCCAGACCTTCCTCGTCGACAACAAGGCCGGCGCCGCCGGCAACATCGGCACCGCCGAGGCGGCCAAGGCGGCGCCCGACGGCTACACGGCGCTGGTCACCGGCATCAACCTGACCATCAACCCGTACATGACCGACGACCTCAAGGTCGACAGCCGCAAGGACCTGAAGCCGGTCAAGATGGTCGCGATCACGCCGACGGTGCTGGTCGTGCGCAACACCTTCCCGGCCTCGAATTTCAAGGAGTTCGCCGCCGAGGTGCGCAAGAACCCGGGCAAGTACAGTTCCGCCGCGCCCGGCTCGTCGCCCATGCTGGCCACGGTCCTGTACAACCAGCTGACGAAGAGCGAGATCGTGCCGGTCCCGTACAAGGGCGCCGCGCCGGCCATGACCGACCTGATCGCCGGCCACGTGGACCTGTCGTTCGCCACGCTCGGTTCGGTGCTGCCCCACATCAAGGCCGGCAAGGTCAAGGCGCTGGCCGTGGCGACGCCGCAGCGCGACGCCATGCTGCCCGACGTGCCGACCTTCGCCGAGTCCGGGATGAAGGACTTCCGCTTCGATGCGTGGGTGGGGCTGGTGATGCCGGCCAAGACGCCCGACGACATCGTCGCGAAGCTCTCGAAGTCGCTCGACAAGCTGGTGGCCTCCAAGGCCTACGAAGAGCAGCTCGGCAACGCGGGGCTGACCCCGATCAAGGGCGGCACGCCCGAGAGCTATGCCAGGGTGATCGACGAGGAACTCGGCCTGTACGAGAAACTGGCCGCCAAGGCGCGCGGCACCGCCGCCAGGTGACCATCACGAGCACGATCGCATGAAGACAATCCTCAACCGGCAGGTCCTCGACACGCTGCCGGAACTCGTCGACCCGCGCTGGACGGCACTTCTCGTCATCGACATCCAGAACGACTTCTGCATGCCCAAGGGCCATTTCGCCCGCTACGGCAAGGACGTCGCCCGCATGCAGCCGGCGGTGGACAGGATGGTGTCCTTCGTCGCGCAGGCGCAGGAACTTGGCATGCGCACCGTTTTCCTGCGCCAGGCGTCGCTGCCGGACGGGCGCATGGATTCGCCGGCGTGGCTGCGCTTCAAGACCCGCGACGGCAAGGCGCCCGACTACACCATTCCCGGTACCTGGGGCTGGGAGTTCGTCGACGGACTGAAGGTGCGCGACGGCGACTGGGTGGTCGAGAAGTTCCGTCCCGACGGCTTCATCGGCACCAACCTGGACCACGTGCTGCGCACGCAAGGCATCCAGAGCGTGGTGCTGCTGGGCACCACGACCGAAGGCTGCGTGGAGTCGACCGTGCGCGCCGCGTCGTATCACGATTACTACACCGTCGTCGTGTCCGACTGCGTGGCTTCGCCGAACGCGGAGCTGCACGACGGATCGCTGCGCTTCTTCAAGGCGCGCTATCCGACCCACACCGCCGGCGAGGTGCTCGCGGCCATCAGGACGGCCAAATCGACCGCGGGTGCCGCATGAAGGGCGACGACTTCCCGCTGTCGCTCGGCGCCGGCGGCTCGCGCACCGGCAAGCTGCGCGGTGCGGTGCAGCCCGGCCGCCTGCTGATGGCGCCGGGCGTGTTCGACTGCCTGACGGCGCGGCTCGCGGAGTGCTGCGGCTTTTCCGCCGTGTACATGACCGGCTCGGGCGTGTCCATCAGCCGGCTCGGCGCGCCGGACGTGGCGCTGCTCTCGTTCGCCGAGATCCTGGACCAGGCCAGGCGCATTGCCGACGTCACCACGTTGCCGGTCATCGCCGACGCCGACACCGGCTACGGCGGGCCGCTCAACGTGATCCGCACGGTGCGCGAGATGGAGCGGGCCGGCATCGCCGCGATCCAGATCGAGGACCAGGACTGGCCCAAGCGCTGCGGCCACGAGCTGGGCCGCAAGCTGGTCTCGCGCGAGGAGATGGTGGGCCGGGTCAAGGCGGCCGTCGATGCCCGCGTCGCCTCCGACCTGATGATCATCGCCCGCACCGACGCCCGCACCATGGACGGGCTCGACGCGGCGCTGGATCGCGCCCATGCCTATGCCGAGGCGGGCGCCGACGTCATCTTCGTCGAGTCGCCGGAGTCCGTCGAAGAGATGCGGCGGGTCACCGGCGAGGTCCGCGTGCCGACGCTGGCCAACCAGGTCGAAGGCGGGCGCACCCCGCTGCTGCCGGCCGGCGAGCTGCAGGAGATCGGGTTCGGGCTGGCGATCTACCCGAACTCCATCACCCGCCTGTTCGGCCACATGGGCCAGTTGCTGTTCACCGAGCTGCGCGAGTCCGGGTCGACGCGCGCGTTCGCCGACCGCATGCTGGACCACCGTGCGCTGTGGGAACTGTTCGAGCACCGCAAGTTCATCGAGGTCGAGGAGCGGTATGCGGTGAAGCGCCAGGCGGGCAAGTGAGGCCGGCGCGGCGGGCAAGGACGGTTCAGTCGACCGTCGCCCCGATGTCCCGCGCCACCTTCGTCCACTTGGCGATCTCGCTGCGGATGTAGGTGCCGAACTCGTCCGGACTGCCGCCTACCGGGGTGAGGCCGGCGGCTTGCAGCCGCTGGCGCACCTGCGGGTCGGCCTGCACCCGCCGGAACGCGTCGTTGAGCCGCTTGACGATGGGCGAGGGCAGGCCGGCCGGTCCGACGATGCCTTGCCATGCCGCCGCTTCGTAACCCGGCAGCTTGCCCGCTTCGGCGACGGTGGGCAGGTCCGGGTAGGCGGGCGAGCGGCGGGCGCCGCCCACGGCCAGGACGCGCAGCCTGCCGGCCCTGACCTGCGGCATCATGGTCGCCTGGTCGGCAAACGCCACGTGGACGTGGCCGGCGACGAGGTCGCTCGCCAGCGCGCCGGCGCCCTTGTACGGCACATGCGCCATCGTGATGCCGGTCTGTGCCTGGAACAGTTCCGCGGCCAGGTGCTGCGCGCTGCCGATGCCGGCCGATCCGTAGGACAGGGCGCCGGGTCTCGCCCTCGCGTGCGAGATCAGCTCGCCGACACTGCGCACCGGCACGCCAGGGCTGACCACCAGCACGTAATCGACCATCACCGTCTGGATGACTGGCGTGAAGTCCTCGACCGGGTGATACGGCATGCTCGAGCGCATACCCGGCGTCATCGCGAGCGTCGTCGCGTTGCCGACGAGCAGGGTGTACCCGTCGGCCGGCGCCCTCGCCACCAGCGCCGCGCCCCGGGTGCCGCTGGCGCCGCCCCGGTTCTCGACGAGGACCGGCTGGCCCAGGTCGGCCGCGAGCGCGCGCTGCACGGCGCGGGCGTGGGCGTCCACGGGCCCGCCCGCCGGAAAGGGCACGATGAGGCGAACGGGGCGGCTCGGGTATTCCTGGGCCGATGCCGGGGGGACGGCCCCGGCCGACAGCAGGACGGCCAGCAGCGCATGCAGGCAGCGGGTGGACAAGGCCATCGACATCTCCTTGTTGGGCCCAGTCTATCCGCTGCGCCGTCGCCGGCGCCAACGCAAGACGGCCGCCCGCCCCGAAGGGCGAGCGGCCGCCGCGGGCGCGCGCCTCAGGCGGTCATTCGGCCTTTACGCCGGCGGCGGTGATCACCTGGCGCCACTTCGCGATCTCGTCGTCGAGGAACTTGACGGCCTGCTGCGGCGAGTTGCCCACCGGCTCGATGCCCAGCGACTCGAAGCGCCTGGTGATGTCGGGCGAGGCGACGGCCTTGCCGACCTCGGCCGACATCCGGTTGACGATGTCGGCGGGCACCCCGGCCGGCGCCAGGAACATCACCCAGGTCGACGCCAGCAGCGGCGGCCCGCCGGCCTCGGGCAGGGTCGGCACCTCGGGCACGCCCGGCAGGCGCTTGGCCGAGAACATGCCCAGCGACTTGATCTTGCCGGCCTTGACGTGCGGCATCAGCGAGCTGGGCGTGTCCACCAGGATCTGCAGGTTGCCGCCGATCAGATCCTGCAGGGCGGGCGCCGTGCCCTTGTACGGAACGTGGACCATGTCGACGCCGGCCGTCTGCTTGAACAGCTCGGTCGTGAGGTGCGCGGCGGCGCCGACGCCGGACGAGCCGAACGAGACCTTGCCCGGATTGGCCTTGGCATAGGCGATCAGTTCCTTGACGTCCCTGGCCGGCAGGTTGTTCGTGGCGGTCATGATCAGCGGCGCCACGCCCACCAGCGACACCGGCGAGAAGCTCCTGACCGGATCGAACGGCATGCGGCCCGCGTACAGCGTTGCGTTGGAAGCATGGGCGGCGATGACCGTCAGGAAGGTGGAGCCATCGGGCGCGGACTTGGCGGCCAGATCGGCCCCCAGCAGCGAATTGGCGCCCGGCTTGTTCTCCACGACGATGGTCCAGCCGGTCTGCTCCTGCACCTTCTGCAGCACCATTCGGGTGGCGTTGTCGGTGATGCCGCCCGGCGGGTACGGCACGATCCACTTGATGGGCTTGGCGGGCCAGGCGCCGCCGGCGGTGCCCTGGGCCATGGCCCCGGCGCAGGCAATCGAAAGCGCCAGGCCGGCGAATCGGGCGAAGCGAAGAAGTCTCATGGTGTCGTCCTCTTGTTGGTGGTCCGGCGCCATGCCAATCCTGCGCCGGAGCGTTCGATGACCGCGAGGTCACGAGGCACTATAAGCGGCGCGGCGCGGCCGCGAGAGCATGGTTTTCCAGACCATGCGCGGCCGTGGCGGGGCGCCGCGGATGCCGGTCTATAGTCGCGGCATCCGCGAAACGCGTCCTTGCGCAGGAGTCGGCTTGAAGACCATCGGCCTCATCGGCGGCATGAGCTGGGAATCCACGGTTCCCTACTACCGGCAGATCAACGAGACCGTCAAGCAGCGGCTGGGCGGGCTGCATTCGGCCAGGCTGGTCCTGTACAGCGTTGACTTCCACGAGATCGAGCAGTTGCAGCACGCCGGGGAGTGGGAGGCGGCAGGCGCCCTGCTCGCGCGGGCGGCGCGGGCGCTCGAGACCGCGGGGGCCGACTGCGTGGTCGTGTGCACGAACACCATGCACAAGGTGGCGCCGGCGATCGAGGCCGCGGTCGCCATCCCGCTCCTGCACATCGCCGATCCGACGGCCGCGGCCATTGCCACGGCGCGGCTGGCGACGGTCGGCCTGCTCGGCACGCGGTTCACGATGGAGCAGGACTTCTATACCGGGCGGCTGCGCGAGCGGCACGGGCTGCAGGTGCTGGTGCCGCCGCCGGACGACCGCGAACTGGTGCATCGCGTGATCTACGACGAACTGTGCCGCGGCGAGGTGCTCGATCGTTCGCGCGCGGGGTACCGGCGGGTGATCGCTGACCTCGTGGCTCGCGGCGCGCAAGGCGTGATCCTCGGCTGCACCGAGATCTCCATGCTGGTCACGCAGCAGGATTCGCCGGTGCCGCTGTTCGACACGACGGCGATCCACGCCGTCACCGCGGCGGAATGGGCGCTCGGCGCGCCGTGAGCTACAGCAGTTTGCGCATCAGCAACTGATGCAACGGCAGTCGCTGCAGCCCGCAGCGCTCCAGCGCGCGGCCGCCGAGATCTTCGCGCTGCAACTGCGGAACGAACACCGCGCCATCGCCGGACCGGCCGGCCAGGTGCGCCACCAGGCGCTCGGCCGAAGCCTGCGTCGGCTCGAGGTCGACCAGGCTGTGGACGGTGAGCCGGCCGGCGCCGTCGCTCGCGATCACCTGCGCCCGGCCGTGGCGCCATGCCTGCAGCGCGACCGGCAATGCGCGCAGCGAAGGCGGCGTGACCTGCAGCGGCAGGCCGCCGCACTCGCGGCCGGCGCGTTCGAGCCAGGCGAAGGCGTCCTCCAGCGGCACCGCTTCGATCGCGTCGTCCGCGGCCGCGTTGCCGCCGGCCGTTCCGCGATAGCCGTGGAGTTCGTGCATGGTTTCGAAGCCGCGGCTGCGATAGAGCCGCACGCCGCGCTCGTTCTGCGCGAAGCATTCCAGCTCCGCATGCAACTGGCCGGCGGCGCTGGCCCGCCGGGCGAAGTCGTCCAGCAGCGCCTGCGCCGCGCCCGTCCCGCGTGCCGCCGGCACGGCGCCCATGGTCCCGAGCCGCCAGCAGTGCTGGTCGGGACGCGGCGCTGTCAGCGCGAAGGCCTGGACGATGCTGCCGGCCAGCGCGACGCGGCTGGCCGGCAGGTGCACGCATTGCCGCGCCAGGAACGCCGGCCACTGGGCGAGCGCCACCTCGAACGGTCCCAGCAGGTAATCGGCGAAGGCGGCGACGAAGGCCGCGTGCAGGTCGGCCGGATCGACCGCGTCGGCCGGCGCGAGGATGAAGTCAGGCATGGGCCGAGTATCGCCAAGGCGATGTCCTGCGCGCCAGGGCGGCGCCGCCCGGCGTGTCCGCTATCTCCGGCCCAGCGGCACCGGCATGGTCATCGGGATGCGCGGATACTGCTCGGGGTGCACCGCGCGGGGCGACTCCCGCTCGGGGCGTCCCTGCGCCGTGCGCGGCAGCGGCATCGGCCGTGAATGCGACTCGCGTTCGCGCTGCAGGTACTCCCGCCGCTGCTGTTCCCTCGCCCGCGCCTGCTGGATGTCGCAGCACAGGCCGTGTTGCACGTCGACCAGCGGCGGCGCCTCGGTCGAGAGGATACGGAGTGCGAACTCGGGGACCAGTACCAGGTCCTCGTCGCCTGCTTCGAGTTCGAGAGCGCACGACTCGCCGAATGCGCCACGCAGCATGTCGAGCGCGTCGTCCTTGTCGGTGTCGGGCAGCAGCAGGGTGAACAGTGTCGGGTCGGTTCGCAGCACCATCCCTTGCGTGCCGGCGATGCGCTGGAGCTTCGCCGTCGCCTGGACGATCGCCTGGCGTGCGGCGCCTGCGCCGAACACGCATTCGAGCTCGGGCAGGTCGTGCAGTTCGAAGACCAGCACCGTGACCGGAACACGATCTTCGCGGCAGCGCTGGAGAAACTCGTCGCCCTTGCGGAAGGCGGCGCAGGCGTCGATCGCCGTCAGGCGCTGCGACTCGGCGTGCGGGGCCGCGGCCCTGGACGACAGGCCGAGCCAGGCGCCGATCCGGCGCAGCGACGACCAGCCCGCGCGGCGACCGGCGGCGCGTCCGCCTTCGTGGTGTGCGCCGGCATGGCGGGACAGGACATGACTCATGGTGACCAATCTCCTTGCACGCCGTTCGGTGGTTCGTGCCTTGGCATTGATCAGACCATCGCGGGGCCGCGCCGGGTTAGGACTCCTGCCTTCGGGCCGTTAGGACAATTCTTTAACCCGCGCCGCCGTGACCGCGAACGCACGCCGTCACGCGGTGCCTTCTTTCCCTGTCCCCGGCAAGGTTTCTGCCGCGCGCCCGCGAACCAATTTGTTCAAATTCATCGCCGCCGGCGTGACGAATTGCACGTTTGGTGCTCGTTTGCGCGGTCGCGCGCGTCGAGCGCGGCATAGCCGACGACGCGATGGGTTTTGGCGCGCTACCATCGCCGCCACAAAAAAATGGGAGGCCCAAGGCAGTGACGGGCAATCGGATGCATGACGCGTGTTTCATCCAGATCGGATTCGGCGAGGTGCGCGTCGCATTTCCGTTGCAGGACATCGACCGGGTCCTGCGGGCCGTCGCCGTCGTGCCGGTGGCCGGCGCCCCGCGCTGCGTGCTGGGCATCGTCGACGTCGCGGGCGAGCCGGTGCGCGTCTACGACATGCGCGCCTTGCTCGGGTTGCCGCCCCGCGCCATGGACCCTGCGGACCGCATGGTCCTGACGAAGCCTCCCACCCGCCTTGCTTTCCTGGCCGACGAAGTGTTCGGCGTCGCCGAGGCGGAAGCGGCCGAGGCGGTGCCGTCGTTCTCGCTGCAGGCCGGCGGCATGCGAGGCGTCGCCAGGACCGGGGACGGCATGCTGATCGTCCACGACCTCGGGCGGCTCCTCGCGCTGGAGCGCGCCATCCTCCTGCAGCAACATGCTTGATGCGACCGAGCGCGGCGTGTGGGACGCCGCCAGCCGCTGGATCGAGGGCGAAATCGGCCTGCACTTCCCGGCGGCGCAGTGGCGCGACCTGCAGCGCGGGCTCGGCGCCGCGGCGGCGCGCCTCGGCCTGCCCGACGCGCGCGCGTGCGCGCAGTGGCTGCTGCACGGCAGCCCCGATGCGGACGGCCGCGAGGTCCTGGCGGATTGCCTGGGCATCCGCGAAACCTATTTCTTCCGGGATCCACCGCTCTTCGCGCAACTGGCCGAGAACGTGCTCGTGCCGCTGATCGAGTCGCGGCGCGGCACGACGCGCCAGCTGCGGTTGTGGAGTGCGGGATGCGCGACCGGCGAGGAGCCTTATTCGCTGGCGATGCTGGTCGCGAGCCTCCTGCCGGAGTGGCGCGAGTGGAACGTCTCGATCCTCGGCACGGACCTCAGCGCCGCGGCGCTGGAGCGCGCGCGTGCCGGCAGCTACGGCCCATGGTCCTTGCGCGGCGGCGTGCCCGAGTCGGCCGCCCCGTACCTGCTGCCGCGCCCCGGCGGGCGGCACGAGGTGCACGCGGACATCCGGCGCCTGGTCCGCTTCGAGCCGTTCAACCTCGTCGCGTCCGGTGGCGTTCCGGCTTGTGCCGGATCGATGGACCTGGTCGTCTGCCGCAACGTGCTGATGTACTTTGCGCCGCACCGGCGTCCTGCCGTGCTGCGCCGGCTGTGCGACGCCGTCGCGGGCGGCGGCTGGCTGGTGACCAACCCGGTGGAGATTCCGGCGGGCGGCGTAGCGGGGATGACGGTGACGATCTCGCGCGGCCTGGTCGCGCTGCGGCACGCGGCCGCGCCGGCCCTGCCCTCGTGCGCAGTGCCCCCCGCGGCGGGCAAGGCGCGGCCCAGGGGGGAGCGAGCGACGTCCGAGGTGCCCGCGACGCGGCTCGCGCCTCAGCGCGCAGCGGCGGCGCAGGTGCCGCCAGCCGCGGCGCCCGCGACCGGCGGGCCGGAAGCGGGAGCGGGACCAGAGCGCGAGACGGCGTGCCGCCTGGCGATGCAGCAGGACAAGCTCGACCCGGAACAGCCGTACCTGCTGGCGTGCATCCTGTCCGAGCGGGGCGCCGACGACGAAGCGGCCGCAGCCTTGCAGCGCACCTTGTACCTGGCGCCGGACCATGTGCTCGCCCATTTCGGGCTGGGCAGCATCGCCGCGCGGCAAGGCCGGCCGGCCGCCAGCCGCCGCCACTTCGCGGCGGCGCTCGCCCGGTTGTCGGCCTGGCCGCCCGGCAACGTCGTCCCCGGCAGCGGGGGCATGACGGCGCGCGACCTCGCACGGGTCATCGGCACCTTCACCGGCAGCGCCTGATGGAGTTGCGCCATGCTCCCCGCGACGCGGCGCAGGCCGCCGCCATCCTGCGGCAGCGTGCGGCGGTGCTGGCGCGCCGCGCCCCGGCACCCCGGGACGACCTCGCGCAGGTGCTGGAATTTGCCGTGGCGGAGCAGTCCGTTGCCGTCGAACTGGCGTGCGTGCGCGAGGTGCGCCTGTACCGGCCGTTCGCGCCGCTGCCGCTGCCGCAGCCATTCGTGACCGGGATCGTCGGCCTGCACGGCAGGATGCTGCCGGTGCTCGATCTCGCGCTGGTCCTGGGCCTGCCGGCCACGGCCGCGCCGCCGCGCCACTTCGTCGTTCTCGGCGCCGAGCGGGCCGCGTTCGCGGTGCCCGCCGGCGAGGTCCACGGCGTGCGCGCGATTGCGCTGGCCGACGCCGCGCGCCGGGCGGCGTCCCTGTCCGAAGGCCGCAGCGAACTCGTCGCGGGCATCACGCCGGACGCCCGACTCGTCCTGGACCCGCGGCAGCTGCTGGCCTTGTCGCCGGCGCACTGATCCGGCCGTCACGACCGCAAGAATCCACAACAGAGCCACCCCATGGAACGCTACCTGAATCTCTCGACGCGCAACAAGCTCTTTTCCGCCTTCGGCATCATGCTGGTCCTGGCCGCGGCGACGGTGGCGTTCGCCTACGACGCGCTCCAGGCAATGCGCGATTCGCAGCGCATGCTGCTCTCGGTGGAGATGGCGAACGTCACCGACCTCAAGGACATCCGGGCTGCGAACTACTCGGTCCGCGCCAGCGTCGCGCAACTGATGCTGTCGACCAATCCGGCGGAGGTGGAGCGCGTGCGCGAGCGCATCCGGGCAGACCACCGCGAGATCGAAGTCGACCTGCGACGCGTGGCCGAACGGCGCGGCAGCATCGACGCCAAGCGCGACCTGCTGCGCGAGTTCGAGACGGTGCAGGCCGCCTCGATCCAGGTGCGCGAGATGCAGATCCTGCCGCTTCTGGCGAGGGGCGCCGCCGCCGAGGCGCGCGAGCTCTACCACGGCGTCCAGCTCGAGCGCGACCGACGTCTCGCCGGGCTCGCCGACGAGCTGGTGCAGCACTCGGTGCGCAGCGCCGCGGCATCGGTGTCGGCCTCCGAGCAGGATGCGGTGCAGGCGGTGCGCTGGCTGGTGGGGCTGGCGGCGCTGGCGATGGCGGTGGCGCTGGGCCTGACGCTGCTGCTCGCGCGGGTGCTGGCGGCGCCGCTGCAGGTGCTCTCGGACGCGGCGCAGAAGCTCGCCGCCGGCGACCTGGGGGTGGAGCTGGCGCCCAGCGAGCGCCGCGACGAGGCCGGCGTGCTGAGCCGCACGTTCGCGGAGATGATCGGCCGCCTGCGCGAGATGATGCGGGAGCTCGGCGACGGCGTGTCGGTGCTGGCCTCGTCGGCCAGCGAGATCTCGGCGTCGACGGCGCAGGTTGCGTCCGGCTCGGCGCAAAGCGCGTCGGCGGTGGCCGAGACTTCGGCGACGGCCGAGGAAGTCAAGCAGACCGCGAAAGTCACATCGGACAAGGCGGCCGAGGTGCGAGAGGCGGCCGAGCGCGCCGCGGAGAGTTCCGCCACCGGCCTGCAGTCCATGGACCGGTCGATCGACGCGATGGAGCAGATCCAGCAGCAGATGGACTCCGTGGCCCGGAGCATCCTGCGGCTCGCCGACCAGGGCGTGGCCATCGGCGAGATCATCTCCACGGTGAACGACCTGGCGGACCAGTCGAACGTGCTGTCGGTCAACGCCGCGATCGAGGCGGCCCGCGCCGGCGAGGAGGGCGCCGGCTTCCGGGTCGTCGCGCAGGAGATCCGCAGCCTGTCGGAGCAGTCCAAGCAGGCCACGGTGCAGGTCCGTGCCTTGCTCGGCGAAATCCAGAAGGCCACCAGCAGCGCCGTGATGACGACCGAGCAGGCCGGCAAGGCCGTGCGCGTGGGCAGCGAGCTCTCGGCGGCGGCGGCGCAGTCGATCCGCTCCATGGCGGCCAGCATCACTGAGTCGGCCCACGCCGCCGCGCAGATTGCCGCCTCGGCGCAGCAGCAGGCGGCCGGCATGGACCAGGTGGCGTACGCGATGCACAACATCAGCCAGGCGAGCGCGCAGAACGTGGCGGCGAGCCGCCAGACCGAGGCGGCGGCCCAGGGCCTGCAGGATCTCGGGCTGCGCCTGAAGTCCCTGGTGGCCCGGTACCAGACCTGATGCCGCGATGACCGGTACCGGCGCGTCCTTCGAACGCAAGCTCTCCGAGATCTTCGCGGCGGAGGCGGCCGAACACGTCCAGCGCATGCAGGCCTGCCTGCTGGAGCTGGAGGGCGGGGCGGCCGGCGGCGACGCGGCCCGATCCGTGCAGCTGCTGTTTCGCGCGACGCACAGCCTCAAGGGCGCGACCCGGGCGGTGGGCCGGCGCGACGTGGAGACGATGTGCCACGCGATGGAAACCCTGCTCGTGGCCCTGCAGCGCGGACGGCTGGAATGGTCCCGCGCCCTCGGCGATGTGCTCTACGACGCCGCCGGCGCCATCCAGCGCCACGTCGCGCGCGCACCCGATGCCGCCGCCGCCGGCGAACTGGCGGCGCTGCTGCCGCGGCTGGAACAGTTCGGGGCCGCTGGCCGCACTTCGGGGGCTGAGTCCGGCGTGCGCGCAGCGCCGCCCGCCGCCGCCGCCGCGCCCCTGGCCCGGCCCGAACCCGCCCAGCCGGCGGGCGCCGAGCGCGCCGCGCCGGAGACCGTACGTATCGCCGCGGAGCACCTCGAACGGCTGCTGCACGACGTGGAGGAACTCGTCGCGGTGAAACTGGGCATCGACCGGCGGACGCAGTCGGCTGCGGGCGCGAGAACGTCGCTCGCCACGCTGCAGGCGGCGGCTGGCGCGGCGCCGGGGGCCCAGGCCGCCGCGCTGGCCGACCACGGCCGGCAGCTGCGTGCCGTGGCGGCTGCGGCCGAACGCGACCGGCGCGAACTCGAAGTCGCCGTAGCCGCGCTGCTCGCGAACGTCAAGAAAGCGCTGCTGCTGCCGGCGGCTTCCCTGATGCCGTTCCTGGTCGCCACCGTGCGGGAGCTGGCGCGCAGCCAAGCCAGGGACGTGCAGCTGCGCATGGAGGGCGACCACGTCCAGCTGGACCGCCGCCTGCTGCAGGAGCTGCGCGAGCCGCTGGTGCACCTGCTGCGCAACGCGATCGCCCACGGGATCGAGCCGGCGGATGTGCGCGCCCGCCACGGCAAGCCGCCGAAGGGACAGCTCACCGTCACGCTGGCACCGCGCAGCGGTGGGCGGGTGGTCGTCACCGTCGCCGACGACGGCGGCGGCATCGAGACGGCCCGGCTGGCGCAGGCGGCGCGCGATGCCGGCATGGCGGTGCCGGCGCAGCCGCAGCGCGGCGACCTGCTGGAGCTGGTGTTCGGCAGCGGGGTCTCGACGGCGGAGCAGTTGACGCACGTGGCCGGACGCGGCGAAGGCCTCGCCATCGTGCGCGACACGGTGGAGCGGCTCGGCGGCACGGTGGCCGTGGACTCGGCGGCGGGGCGGGGCACTGCCTTCACCATGGACCTGCCGCTCTCGCTCGCCACCTTGCGCGCCGTCGAAGTGCGCGCGTCGGGCCAGTCGTATCTCGTGCCCACGGTACAGGTCGACCGGTGCGTGCGCTTCCGCCCCGGTGAACTGGGACCGGTGGGCACCAGGTTGACGGCGCCCATCGGCGACCGGCGCGTGCCGGTGGTCAGCCTGTCGGCCCTGCTCGGAAGCACCGGCGCGCCAGTCGTGGGCGCCGGCACGATCAGCTGCCTCGTGCTGCGCTCGGGCGAGCGTTTCACGGCGGTCGCGGTGGACCAGGTGTGCAGCGAACAGGAGGTCCTCAGCAAGCCGGTCGGGCGGGGCCTGACGAAGTCGCCGATCGTGTCCGGCGCGGCGCTGGCGGCGAGCGGCCTCACGCTGCCGATCCTCAACGCGGCGGAGCTCGTGCGGCTGGCGACCGCCGACGGCCAGCCGGGGGCGGCGCCGATGGTGCTGGCGGCGGCGGAGCGGCGCGCGCCCAGGACGATCCTGCTGGCCGAGGACTCGATCACTTCGCGCACGCTGCTCAAGAACGTCCTGGAACTGGCGGGCTACGAAGTGGAACTGGCCGCGGACGGCGTGCAGGCGCTGGCCAGGCTGCGCGCGGGCCGCTTCGACGCGGTCGTCTCGGACATCGAGATGCCGAACCTCGACGGGATCGGCCTCACCCGCGCGATCCGCGCCGACGCGGCACTGGCCGGCTTGCCGGTGATTCTCGTCACCTCGCTCGCGTCGCGCGAGGACCGGGAGCGGGGCGCCGAAGCCGGCGCCAGCGCGTACATCGCCAAGAGCAGCTTCGACCAGGGCAACCTGCTCCAGGCGATCGCGGAGCTGACCTGACATGCCGGCCAGCCTCGTGCGCGTGCTCCTCCTCGACACCACCGCCGCGCGGCGCGCCCGGCTCGAGCGCCTGCTGCATGGCGAGCCCGCGCTCGCCGTGGTGGGAGCCGCCGGCAGCGCGCAGCAGGCGACGGAAATGGCAGCGCGCCTGCGACCCGACGTGATCCTGCTGGGGGTCGCCGGTGCGGCCGCTCAGGCGGTCGGCTGGGTCGGCGAGATCATGAGCGGCTGCCCGCTGCCGATTGTCGTGGTCGCCGCCGACCGCCCCGAAGCCGTGCAACAGCGGGCTTTCGCGCTCCTCGAGGCCGGCGCCATCGCCGTGCTGCGCGAGCCGTCCGCGCCGGAAGGCGAAGCGTGCGCGCAGGAGCTCGCCGCGTTGCGGCAAAGCGTGCGCCTGATGGCCGAAGTGAAGGTCGTGCGCCGCTGGCGGCGGCCACCGGTGCCGCCGCTGCCTGCGCCGCCGGCCCGGCCGCGGTCGCGGCCGCGGACGGCGCCGGCGCCGCTGCAACTGCCCGCGCCGGCCGTCGCCGCGCCGGCGAAACCGGGCAGCGTCCAGCTCGTCGCGATCGGCGCGTCGACCGGCGGACCGGTGGCCCTGAAGCGCGTGCTGGCCACGTTGCCGGCGTCGTTCCCGGTGCCGATCCTGATCGTGCAGCACATCGCCGACGGCTTCGTCGATGGCCTCGCTTCCTGGCTGACGGCCGCGTGCGCGATCCCGACCGAGGTCGCGCGCCCGGGTGCGCAGCTCGCGGGCGGGCGGGCCTACATCGCACCGGACGGCGTGCACATGCGGCTGGCCGCCGGCGGCCGGCTGGAGTTCGATGCCGGCGCGCCCGTCAACGGGCACCGGCCCGCGGTGTCGTGCCTGTTCGCGTCGGTGGCGGTGCATTGCGCGGGCCGCTCCGTGGCCATCCTGCTGACCGGGATGGGCCGCGACGGCGCGGCGGAGTTGAAGCTGTTGAGGGACGGCGGCGCCCTGACGATCGCGCAGGATCGCGCGTCCTCGGTCATCCACGGGATGCCCGGCGAAGCCATCCGCTGCGGAGGGGCGACCTACGTCATGTCGCCGGAGGAAATGGCCGCGGCGTTGCCCGCGCTGGTGGCCAGGTGAAAGGAGTATCGATGAAGACGGATGGACAGCACACGCAGGGACTGCACGTCCTGGTTGCGGAGGACAGTCCCACCCAGGCCGCGATCCTGCGCGAGACGCTCCTGGACGCCGGCTATCGCGTGACGGTGGTCGGCAACGGCCTGGAGGCGCTGGAGGCCGGCCGCCGCGAGAAGCCGGTGCTGGTGATCACCGACGTCGTCATGCCGGACATGGATGGCTACGAGCTGTGCCGCGCCGTGAAGGCCGACGAGCGCCTGAGGGACGTCCCGGTGATGATCGTCACGTCGCTGCGTGAGATCGACGACATCGTCGCCGCGCTCGAGTGCGGCGCCGACAATTTCATCCGCAAGCCGTTCGAGCCCCAGTCGCTGCTGGCGCGGATCGAATACCTGCTGGCCAATCGCATGCTGCGATCGCACAACCGGGTGCAGCTCGGCATCGAGATCAGCCTGAGCGGCAAGCGGCACCTGATCACCGCCGAGCGCGAGCAGATCCTGGACCTGCTGTTCTCGTCCTACGACGAGGCCCTCCACGCCAACGAGGAACTGCGGCGCCGGCAGGAGGAAGTCCACTCGCTGAACCTGCAGCTCGCCGGCCGCGCGGTCGAACTGGAAGACGCCAACACGCAGTTGCGCTCCTTCTGCCATACCGTCTCGCACGACCTGCGTTCGCCCCTCGGCACCATCCGGACCTTCAGCTCGATGCTCGAGGGACAGTTTGCCGACGCGCTCCCCGACAAGGGCCGGCTCTGCGTCGGCGTGATCAAGCAGGAATCGGCGCGGATGATGCGCATCGTCGACGACATCCTGTACCTGGCCAACATCGAGCGCGCGGTGATCGATCGCGGGCGGGTGAACCTCGCCGTCGTGGCACGGGAGGCCATCGAGGCGCTGCGCGACGGCCAGCCGCAGCGGCGGGTGGATTTCAACAGCCCGCAGCAGGCGTGGGCCGAGGGTGACGAGCGGCTGCTGCGGGTGGCCCTGGTCAACCTGCTGGGCAACGCGTGGAAGTTCACCGGCCGGCAGCCGCAGGCCTGCATCACTTTTTCGGCGTCGCGATCCGGTGCCGAGACGGTGTACCGCATCGCCGACAACGGCGCCGGCTTCGACATGGCCCATGCCGGGCGGCTGTTCAAGGCGTTCGAGCGGCTGCACCGCAACGATGAATTCGAGGGCTTCGGCGTCGGACTGGCGACGGTGCACCGCATCGTGACCCTGCACGGCGGGCGCATCTGGGCCGAGGCGGCGCCAGGGCAGGGCGCCGCGTTCCTGTTCACGCTCGGCGGCGCCGGGGCGACGGGCGCGCGGAGCCGCTAGGGTTTCACCAGCCCCTTGCGTACGGCGTAGAGGGTCAGGCTGGCCATGTCGCGCAGTCCGAGCCGCTCCATGATCCGGGTGCGGTGCACGGCCACCGTCTTCGGACTCAGCCCCAGTTCGCCCGCGACTTCGGCGGCCGACCGGCCGCGCACCATGAGCTTGACGATCTCGACCTGGCGCGGGGTGAGCTCCTGGTCCGCGGACGGCTCCGCCGGCTGCAGCAGCAGCGCCGTGATCGACGGGCTGAAGTAGCTGCCGTTGCGCATCATCGTGTGCACGGCGTGTTCCAGCTCGAACGCGGGCGCGTCCTTCATCACGTAACCCGACGCGCCGCAAGCGACGGCCCGGCGGATGACGTCGGCCGTGTTGTGCATGGAAAGCATCAGCACGTGCATGCCGGGATGGCGCGCCTTGATTTCCGTGATCGCGGTGATGCCGTCCATGCCGGGCATGGAGACATCGGTCATCACCAGGTCGGGTGCCAGGCGGTCGACCAGTTCGATCAGCTCGCGACCGTCCTTCGCCTCGCCGACGACCTCGGCGCCGCCGACCGTTTCGACCAGGGCCCGGATCGCCGACCGGACCATCGCCTGGTCCTCGGCCAGCACGATCCTGATGGTCGGGGGCGTGCTCGATCGACTGGTCACTGCGCGGCTCCTGCATCGGCGTCCGACCGTTGCCAGGGGCCCTGGTTTCCATCGGACAATGGAGCGTGCCACGGCTGGGGCAGCCCGGCAGCGGCCGGTTCGCATGTCCATGACGGGGAAGCGCCTATTCCTGAATCCGCGCGACCGCGCGGATCGAAACTCCCGTTTTGGCGGCGGGCCGAGGCACGCATGGCGCGGGTGTGCGCGAGCGGCGCTGCGCTCGAGCAGGAGGGCACGCCGGCAGTGGCGTTGCGATGAACAAACTGCCGCGCAATGCGTGGTTGAATGACGATCCAGTCGGTGAAGGGAACGAGTGAAATGAGTCTGATCGAGGCAACCGCGTTCGAGGGCGGCGCGCCGGGTCCCCGGTTGGTCGTCCTCGGCGCGGTGCATGGCAACGAGACCTGCGGCACCCGCGCCATCGAGCGGTTGCTGGCCGAGCTGGCGGCCGGGCGGCAGCGCATCGTGCGCGGCCGGCTGACCCTGGTGCCCGTCACCAACCGGCTGGCCTACGAGCGCGGCACGCGCGGTGGCGACCGCAACCTCAACCGGCTGCTGGCCCCCACGGCGGCGCCGGCCGACAACGAGGATCGAATCGCCAACGAGCTGTGTCCGCTGCTCGCCCGGCACGACGTGCTGCTCGACCTGCATTCGTTCCGCTCGGGCGGGCCGCCTTTCGTGATGGTCGGTCCGCAGGACAACACCGGCACGCTGCAGCCGTTCACGCAGGCGGCGCTGGAAGAAGCGCTGGCGCTGCGCCTGGGCGTGGCGCGGGCGATGGACGGCTGGCTGGACACCTACGCAGCCGGCGCGCGGCGGCGCGGCGGGCGTGCCGGCTACGGCGTGGGCACCACGGAATTCATGCGCTCGGCGGGCGGTTGCGCGCTCACGCTGGAATGCGGCCAGCATGAGGATCCGCAGGCGCCCGAGGTGGCGTGGCGCGCCGTGCTGAACGTGCTGGCGCACCTGCGGCTGGTCGACGCACCGGCGCCCCCGCCGGCGCAGGCGATTGAAGGGCTGCGGCTGCGCGAGGTGGTGGATCGCGAACATGCCGGCGACGCATTCGCGCGGCCGTGGCAGAGCTTCGATCCGGTACGCGCCGGCCAGCTCGTCGCGACGCGGCACGACGGCCGCGAGGTGCTCGCGCCGTTCGACGGCTACATCGTGTTTCCGGACGAGCGGGCCGAGCCGGGGGCCGAGTGGTTCTATTGCGCGCAGCATCATCCGCGCCTGAGCCGACCGGCTGGGCGTCCCGCTGCCGAAGCTCCCGATTGACGCTGCGCGGCGCTTGCCTGTACCCTCTGCCGCTCGCTGGGCACCGGACACGCGATGGAGCGGTCCGGCGCCGCCAGCGAAGGCTTCGCGTGCTGTCACACACATCGGGAGACCAGCCATGAAGAGACGGGACTTCGCGGGGGCGCTTGCCCTGGCCGGACTCGGTGGCCGCGCGTTCGCGCAAGCCACCCCCTGGCCGGGCGCCAGGCCGATCCGGCTGGTGGTCGGCTTCACGCCGGGCGGCGCGGCCGATTACGTGGCGCGCGCCATCAGCGACACGCTGGGCAAGAACCTGGGACAGACCGTCGTCGTCGAGAACCGGCCGGGCGCGGGCGCGAGCATCGCCACCGACCTGGTGGCGAAGGCGGCGCCCGACGGCTACAGCCTGCTGCTCGCGAGCCCGGGCAGCATCCTCGTCAATCCGGCGCTCAATCCGAAACTGCCGTACACGCTGCGCGACCTGGCCCCGGTGGCGAAGGTGACCAGTTCCCCGCTGGTGATCGCCGCCAACCCGGCCAGCGGCATCAACTCGATCCAGGACCTCGTCGCGAAGCTGAAGCAGGCGCCGGGCGAGGTCAATTGCGCCACGGCGGGCAACGGCAGCGCGCCGCACCTCGGGGCCGCGCTGTTCTCGCAGGTCACCGGTACCCGGATGACGCTGGTGCCGTTCCGCGGCGGCGCGCCGGCGATCCAGTCGGTGGTGGCGGGCGACACCCATGTCACGTTCGGAACGCCGCCTTCGGTGCTGCCGATGATCCAGCAGGGACGGCTGAAGGGATTGGCGGTCAGCGCGCGCGAGAGCTCGTCGATGTTCCCGGGGCTGCCCGGCATGGCGGAGGCTGGCCTGCCCGACTACGCCATCGACTTCTGGTACGGCCTGTTCGTGCCCGCCGCCACGCCGCCAGCCATCGTGAAGAAGGTCTTCGACGCCGCGGCCGCGACGATGGAGCAGCCGGCCATCAAGGCCGCACTGGCGCGGGAGGGAACGGCGGTCGACGTCTCGAGGTCGCCGGAGCAGTTCGTGGCCTTCCTGGAGCAGGACGCGAAGTTCTGGGTCAAGCTGGTCAAGGATGCCGGGGTCAAGCTCGACTGAGCCTGCGGAGGGAACCGACATGGGTCCAGACAGTCACGACACGGCCGGCGCACGCTGGCTGGAGCTGGTCCGGCGCTATTACGACGGCTGCAGCGCCGGCGACGTGGCCCTGACCGCGGCGACGCTGCATCCGGAAGTCGAGCACTTCTTCCTCGCCCCGAACCAGGGATCGGCGCCGGTCCGTGGGGCGCAGCACCTGGCGCGCTACTGGCGCAAGGTGCAAGGCATGATCGAAGCACGCTGGGTGGTGGACCGCATCTGCGCCGGCGAGGCGCAGGCCGTCATCGAGTGGACGATGTTCTGGCGTCCGACCGGCGGCGCGCAGCGGGTGGCGACGCGGGGCGCCGAGTGGTTCGCGTTCGAGGATGGCCTCATCCGCGAGATCCGTTCCTACTACCAGATGCGGCCGGAGACCAGCGAGCTGGAAGGCTTCCCGTATGCCGCGCGCGGCTACTCCGTGCCAGGCGCCGAGCACAGCGCGCTGCATCCGGCGGCGGGAGCCGCGCCTCCCTGAGGGGCGCTGCGCCCGCGCCGCGGCCGGGATAATCGCGCGATCGTTCCTCGCCTCGCGCCACATGCTTCTTGCCAATCCCCACGCCGGCCGCGTGCCGTATCCGCCCGACCTGCTCCAGGTGATGAACGTCGCGCAGGCGCGGGCCAGCCGCCGCAGCCTGGCGTCCTGGGACCTGCTCGCGCCGGGCCCCACGCCCGTGTGGCCGCTGCCGCAACTGGCGCGCGACCTCGGCATCGCCGGGATCGGCATCAAGGACGAATCGGCCCGTTCGCCGCTCGCCAGCTTCAAGGTGCTTGGCGCGCCGGTCGCGCTGCTGCGGCTGATCCAGCGGCGCTCGCCGAAGTGGACCGACGAGGACCTGCTGGCGGGGCGCCATGCGGGCGCGCTGGGCGACCTGGTCGTGGTCAGCGCCACCGACGGGAACCACGGCCGCGCGCTGGCGGCGGCGGCCCGCAGCATCGGTTGCCGTTGCGTGATCGTGCTGCACGCGCAGGTGAGCGCCGAGCGCGAGCAGCCGATCGCGGCGCTGGGCGCGCGGATCGTGCGCATCGCCGGCAACTACGACGATTCGGTGCACGAGGCGGCGCGGCTGGCGGTGGCCAATGGCTGGCAGGTGGTCTCGGACACGTCGTACGAAGGCTACGAGGAGATTCCACGGGACGTCATGCAAGGCTATGCCGTGCTGGCGGACGAAGTGCTGGAGGATCTCGGACCGGCCGCGCCATGCCCGTACACGCATCTCTTGCTGCAAGGCGGGGTCGGCGGCCTGGCGGCGGGCGTGGCCAGCTACGTCTGGGAGCGCTTCGGCGCGGCGCGGCCGGTCTTCGTCGTGGTGGAGCCGCGGCAGGCCGACTGCCTGATGCAAAGCTGCCGCAGCGGCGCGCCGGCGCGGGCCAGCGGGTCCGTCGACTCGGTGATGGCAGGCCTCGCGTGCGGCGAGGCGTCGCCGCTGGCGTGGCGCTTCCTGCAGCCGGCCGTCGACTTCTTCCAGACCGTGGCCGACGACGAGGCGACGCACGCGATGCGCGTGCTGGCGCAAGGCAGCGCCGGTGACGTGCCGGTCGTCGCCGGCGAGTCCGGAGCCGCTGGCCTCGCCGGGCTGCTGGCGCTGGCGCGCGATCCGGCGCAGCGCCAGCAGGCGCGCCTGGACGCAGCGTCGCGCGTGCTGCTGTTCAACACCGAAGGAGCCACCGCGCCCGCGCTGTACGCATCGCTGGCGGGCGTGGGCGCGTCCGAGGTGCTGCGGGCGCAGCGCGAGTGGCTGCGCCGCGGGCGCGCCTGATCAGGCGGCAGGCTGGTAAGGCAGGCCCTGCGCGACCAGCTCCACGAGGTCGATCCGGTCGGCCAGGTACTGCGTGCCGGCTGCCATCAGGCCGAGCCCGGCCTGCGAGTAGGTGCCGTGGTCCAGGAGCGACTTGAAGTGCTGCAGGTCGCCGTCCGGCGGCGGCGAGCCGACCACGTTCTCGTACAGCAGCCGTACCACCGCCTCGTTGCTGGGCGCGCCCAGCCGCACCTGCAGCGCGAGCTGCATGAGGTCCAGCCCGCTCGCGCCCTGGTCGGCGAGTGACAGGCCGATCCCCGCATATTCGCGGTTCCCGACGGCCGCGGGGCCGAACACCGCGCCCAGGATCCGCGCCACCTGGCCGGCCGCGCCGTCGAGGTCCAGCGCCAGATTGCCGTCGCGGAATTCGAGGCGTTCCACCTGGCGCAGCGTGTCGATGTCGGTGGGCGCCGTGGTGCGCTGCACCGTGACGTCGCCGGACGCCGCGCGGCTGATGGTGAAGTCCGAGCGATTGCCGAAGTACACCGCGGTGTCGGTGCCGCCCTGGCCGGCCAGCGTGTCGGCGCCGTCGCCGCCGCGCAGGCGGTCGGCCGCGGCCGAGCCGGTGCGCGCCAGGCCCGAGTCGGGCGTGAGCGGGAAGGCGGTGGCCGGCATGATGCCGGTGACGATCAGGCCGCCGCTGCCGTCGTAGCTCTGCATCGTGACGATGCCAGGCCCTTGTGCCATCTCGGTCCAGTGGTTGCCACCGATGCGCCAGAGTTCGCCCCCCGCCCCGAGATCGCCGGCATTCAAGGTGCTGAAATGGCCCGTGCCGTCGTTGAGCCAGACCAGCGGCGTGGTCGCAGTGATCTGGCCGCCGTTGTATTCGACGGTGAAATCGGTGAACCCGTCGCGGTTGAAATCCAGCGGCTTGATCCACATGCCCCATGGCGCGCCCGCGCTGGTGCCGGGCGTGCCGCCCATCGCGTCGGCGGGGGCCATCAGTTGCGCGGTCGCGTCGGAGAACTGGCGGTTGCCCTGGTTGAGCAGCACCTGCACGTACCAGCCGTCGTAGAACGGCTGCCCTTGCGTGCCCGTCACCAGAAGGTCCTGCAGGCCGTCCCCGTTCAGGTCGGCGGGGCGCGCGTCCAGCACGATCTGGTTCGGCAGCAGCGCGGTCGCCGGCAGCGAGGTCATGGCGGACTCGACGAAGCGGCCGCCCTGGTTTCACAGCACCACGCTCTCGCGCAGCGTGTCGTAGGACGCGCTGGCGTCGGCGGTGACGATCAGGTCGGGCAGGCGGTCGCCGTCCAGGTCCGCGAGCGTCGCGCCGGGGAAATGGTGCGCGGTGTCGAAGTCGAGCACGCTGCCGCTGGTGGCTGGAATGGCGCCGCGGTCGACGGCGAAATGGCCCGTGCCGTCGTTGACCAGCAGGTACGACAGGATGTGGTTCTGGCCGGCGTAGCCGTTCCCGACGAACAGGTCGACGTCGCCGTCGCCGTCGATGTCCCCCGCTGCCGCGGTGTGCGTGAAGTCCTGGAGCACCGGCAGCCGGGCCGTGGCATCGACCCAGGTCTCGCCCTGCGACAGGTACAGCCGGTTCTGCTCTCCCGGGAAGGGGTGGGTGTCCCAGCCGTGCGAGGCGACGAAGACGTCCGGGCGGCCGTCGCCGTTGAAGTCTTCAACCACGATCTTGCGCGGGTGCACCGTGAGCAGCGATGCGGTCGGGAAGGTCGACTCGGGCGCCGCGACGAAGCCGCCGCGACCGTCGCCGAACAGCACCGCGCCGGCCTGCGGGGTGGGTTGCGTGTAGGCGCCCCACGGATAAGAGGCGCCGAAGACCAGCAGGTCCTGGTGGCCGTCGCGGTTCAGGTCCGCCGTGACCGGCGAGAAGACCGCCTGCGGCCGGTAGCCGGGCAGCGCGACGTAATGGTTCAGAAGCGAAAAATACTGGCTGTTCGCCATGCGCGGCTCCCCTGCTGTTGTGTGCCGACGCGTACCGGCCTTGTCGGCGCGGCGCAGGATAGCATCGCGATGCGCCGCAAGCCCGGCCGCGTGCGAAGCCATGCGTGCGCAATGCAGGGTCTCGTTGGCGATTCGCCACAGGGCGCGCGCAACGAGCGCGCGCCGTTATGCTCCGTGGCTGGCCGGCCGATCCGCGCCGCGCCACTCCACCACGCACCGATGACATCCAAAGCCGCCACCGTGCTCCTGAACATCGCCCACGCGGTGGACCACATGTTCCTGCTGATCTTCGCGGCCGCCGTCGCCGCGATCGCGGCGGATTTCGGCCTCGCCCGCTGGGAGGACCTGATGCCGTACGGCACCGGCGCGTTCGTCCTGTACGGACTCGGAGCGCTGCCGGCGGGGCGGCTTGGCGACGTGTGGGGCCGGCGCTCGATGATGGTGCTGTTCTTCTTCGGGATGGGCGGCGCGGCCCTGCTGTGCGCCGTCACGCGCACGCCGTGGGAGCTCGCCGGCGCGCTGACTCTGGTGGGCGCCTTCTCGGCGATCTACCACCCGGTGGGCATTCCCATGCTGCTGCAGCGGGCGCAGCGTCCCGGCGCCACCATCGGCCTGAACGGGCTGGTCGGCAACCTCGGCATCGCGGTCGCAGCCCTGCTCACCGGGCTGCTGACCGACCGGCTGGGCTGGCGTGCCGCGTTCGCCGTGCCCGGGCTCGCCTGCATCGTCCTGGGCTTCGTCTTCATGCGGATGGTGCCGCGCGAGGCCGAGCCGCCGGCACGGCGCAAGAGCGGCACGGCGCCGGTGCGCCTGACGCCGGCGCTGCTGGCACGGGTGCTGGCCGTGATGACGGCGGCGTCGATCACCGGCAGCATGTTGTTCAACTTCACCACGAACGGCAATCCGCAGCTGCTGGGCGAGCGCCTGCGCGGCATCGTGGAGGAGCCGGCCCTGGTCGGCGCGCTGCTGGCCGCCGTGTATGCCCTGGCCTCCGTCGCGCAGGTGGTGGTGGGCTGGCTGATCGACCGGTTCGCGCTCAAGCCGCTGTACCTGGGCGTCACGCTGGCCCAGGTGCCGATCCTGTTCCTGGCTGCCTCGGCGCAAGGCTGGGTGTTCTATCTGCTGCTGCTCATGGCGATGGTCTTCATCTTCGGCGCGATCCCGTTCTCGGACTCGATGATCGCCCGATACGTCGACGACCGCATCCGCTCGAGCGTCGCCGGCATGCGCTTCACCATCTCGCTCGGGGTGAGCTCGCTGGCGGTGTGGCTGCTGGGGCCGGTCGTCAAGGCGAGCGGATTCGGCACGCTGCTCACCGCGATGGCCGTCATCGCGCTGTGCACGTCGTGCGCGGTGCTGCTGCTGCCTTCGGAGCGGCGGCTGCCGGCGTCCGCGGTCTCCTGATCCGGCGTCAGGCCCTCGTCGCCCGCAGCATGCAGCGCGCGAGGCGGTCGAAGTGGCGCAGGGCGCCGGGCGTCAGCTCGATCTGCTTGCGCCGCGCGTCCTCGGTGTCGGCCAGCGCGATCCAGCCCTTGGTGCGCATCGACTTCAGCCGCGAGTGGATCGTCGCCGGCGCGCCCAGCTCGTGCCTGGCCATCATGTCGCGCACGCACAGGCGCTCTCCCTCCCGGGCCGCGCGGGCGACCCAGGCCAGGATGCGCTCCTCCAGCGGATCGAGCGGCGGCAGGGACGGCAAGCCCCGGATCGCCTCCGACAGCTGCAGGAAGCGCAGGTACACGTCCGCCGATCGCGAGCTCTTTTTCAACAGTTATCCTTCATGAATTCTCTTGTGGTAGAAAGCATGACTTTCGCCGTGCTCCAACAAACAGAACGATCCTAACGCGGGCCGCATGACCTGGGCGATCCTCCGACATCAGCTGCTGCAGGTGCTGGCCACGATTGTGCTCTTCGCCGGCATGCTGGCGCTCAATGAGCTGCTGTTCAGGTCGCTGGAGTTCGCCCCCGGCATCAACTGGGTGTACCTGCCGGCCGGCATGCGCCTGCTGTGCACGCTCCTGTTCGCCGAGGCGGGCGCCGTCGGGCTCCTCGCCGTCTCCTGGGGCGTCAGCTTCCTGGTCTTCTTCCCGGGCAACTTCGACCGCGCCTTCATGGGGGGCATTCTCGCCACCCTCGCGCCGTACCTGGTCTATCGCGCCGCCCGCCACCTGTACGGCCTGCAAGCCTCGCTGGCCAACCTCACGCCCGGCCGCCTGCTGGTGCTGAGCCTGGCGTATTCGGTGGCCAGTCCCTTGTTCCACCACCTGTGGTTCGCCTGGCGCGGCGAGCCCGACCTGATGCGCGGTTTCGCCGCCATGTTCATCGGCGACCTCGCCGGCACGCTGGTCGTGCTGTACGGGCTGAAGGGTCTGCTGGCGCTCGTGGCGCGCCGCGCCGGGTAGGCCGCGAGCGCCGGCGGTTTCTCCCGTTGACAGCGGCAGGCGGCAGCGGGTACGCTGCTGTCCGCTATGAATTCTGGAACGATGGCGCCGTCGCGGCGGCAACGATGGGCGGCTGTCGCATCTGCGGCGGGCTGACCCGTCGGGCGAGCGGGCGGTGCGCCGCCTGCGACGCTGTCCTCGACGACTACGAAACCCTGGACTCGCGCACGGCGGACCTGCCGATCCCGGTGCGGCGGTACGGCTGCGCGACGGCTCCCGCGGCGCAGCAGGCGGTGCCCCGGCCGACCGGCCGCCGGCGGCGCCTGCTGGCGCTGGCCGGGTCGGGTGCGGCCCTGGGCGGGGCCTTCGCGCTGGCCTTCCTGCTGGCCGGATGACGCCGCGCCGATGAGCCGCCCCCCCATCCAAATCGCCGTCGTGGACGACGACGACGCCTGGCGCGAACTGCTGGCGCTTGCCGCGCGCGCCTGCCACGACGGGCCGGTGCGCCAGTTCGCCGACGGCGAAGCCGCGCTCGCCACGCTCGCCGCCGGCGCGCCGGCGGCCACGCTGTGGCTGGTCGACCTGCACATGCCGCGCATGCCGGGCCTGGAAGTGGTCACGCGGCTGCGGGCGCTGCAGCCGCAGGCGCTGGTTGCGGTCGTTTCGGCCGCCGCCACGGAGCAGGAGCGGATGGCGTGCCTCGCCGCCGGGGCGATGGCCGTCGTGCGAAAGCCGGCGGCGTTCGGCGACGTCGTCGAGCGCCTGCGCGAGCTGCTGCTTCTTGCCGGGCGTGACGGGGCGGCGCCGCCCTGAACCGCCGCCGGCGGCCCGGTCAGGAGAAGTGCAGGTTGGCGATCCGCAGCCAGGGCAGCAGCAGGGCGCCGTGGTCCTGGCGTTCGCGGCTGGCGCCTGTGATGTCGCGCAGCATCCGCGCCATGTTGCCGGAGATCATCGTCTCCGCCAGCGCCGGCCCGCGCGCGCCGCCGGCAATCGCGAAGCTGTTCTTGATCACGCCGGAGAAGTCGCCGTTGGCCGCCGGCATGCCCATCGAGAGCCGGCCGACGATGGCGCCGCGCTCGACGCCTGCCACCAGCGACGCGAGGGAGGTTTCCCCGGCGGCCAGTTCCCAGCCTTGCCCCAAGGGCACGTGCGCCAGGCCGGTCTTGCGGCTGCCGTACAGGCTGGGCGTGAGCGAGCGCAGCACGCCGCCGCACACCAGTTCCACGGGCGCGGCCAGGTGCGCATCGGCCGACAGCGGGGCGCAGCCGGCCGCTTCGAAGCGGCTGCGCAGGCCGAGCAGCGGCGAGCCGACCGGCTGGCCGACGCTGTCGCGATAGAGCGAACTGCCGGCAATCAGCTGTGTGTCGGCCAGTTGGCCCAGCAGCCACTCCAGGAGCGACTCCACGGCGTTGGGGGCCAGCACGACGTCGCCCACGAAGCGCGCGCCCACCGGCTCGGTCTCGATCTGCTGCTCGGTGTCGCGCAGCATCTGCCCGATGCCGAACCAGTCGGCAGCGTGCGCGCCGTCCAGCTCGTCCGCACTGCCGAAGGTGTAGTTGAAGGAGCTCGACCGGCTGCCCTCGCGCGCCGTGCCGAACACGCCCATGCCGTAGCTCCCCACGCTCGCGGCCAGGTCGCTGCCGCGCGTGGTGAGCGTGTGCGAGCGCACCAGGGTGTGCTTGGCGTCCGCCTCGTCGACCATCATGCGCGGGGTCTCCCGCGCGCGGAATTCGAGCAGTTCCCGCATCTTGCCGGCCAGCACGTCCAGGTCCGGCTGCTGCGGCCCCTTGACGATGCGGGCGTGCTGCGCGCTCGACACCGCGTTGGCGTCGTCCTGCGGCGCCGCCTGCGCATCGTCGAACAGGCCGGCGATGCGCTCGCGCAGCGCTTCGGGACTCAGGTCGGCGACCTCCGTGCTCGCCATGCGGCCGTCGACGATGCCCAGCAGCACGAGCTTGCGGGTGTCGCCGCTGCGCAGCAGGCTGGGCTCGTTGTGGTTGACGTTCAGTTCGTGCAGCCCGGTGTGGCTCGCGGTCACCTGCGCGTCGTCGAAGCCGGCGCCCCGCATCAGCGCGAGCGCCTGGTGCGCCAGCTCGTTCAGGTCGGTGGCCGTATGCATCATTCGCCCCCCAGGTGCGCCCGCACGCGCAGGGCCGGCCCGCCCATGGACACCACCATCGGCTGCTTCTTGCCGCAGTAGCCCGAGCAGCTCCAGTACATGTCGTCGGACACGGCGTCCGCCGTCTGCAGGACCTTGATCGCCGAGCCGGAGAGGGTGGTGTTGCGGATCGCCCGGCCCAGCCGGCCGCCCCGGATCTCGTAGGCCAGGTTGATGCCGAACATGAATTCGGTCGTCGAGTCGGCCTGGCCGTTGGAGGTCTTCATCAGGAAGTAGCCGTCCTCCACGCCCGCGATCATGTCGTCCAGCTTCGCGTCGCCGGGCAGGATGGCCGTGTTGCGCATGCGCACCAGCGGTTCGTCGCCGGGGCCGTAGGCGCGGGCGTTGCCGGTGGCCTCGATCCCCAGGCGCGCCGCCGTCTCGCGGCTGCTCATGAACCCGGCGAGGACGCCCTTGTCGATCAGCACCGCGTCGCGCGCCGGCGTGCCTTCGTCGTCGGCATAGACGGGGATCATCGTTTCCCGGCCCTGGAAGGTGTGCGCGACGTCGACCATGGTGACCAGGTCGCTCGCCACGCGCTGGCCGACCAGGCTGCGGGTGACGGCGCCGCCCAGCACCAGGTCGGCTTCGCAGGGGTGCCCCATCGCCTCGTGCGCCAGCATCCCGGCCAGCCGCGGCGCCAGCACCACGGTGTGCAGGCCGCCCCGCGCCGCGACGGCGCTGCACTTGGCGCGCACGTGGCGGTACAGGTCGTCGAGCACGGGCGCCAGCGCCTGCGGCGTGAGCTGCAGGTCGGCGAGGCTGCCCTTGCCGGAGATGTGCTCGCTCAGTTCCACCGGCGCGCCGTCGTCGCCCTGGGCCGTGAACGTCACGTAGAGCAGGGCGCGCTGAATGCTGTTCAGGACGTCGCTGCCGTTGCTGGTGGCGAGTCGCTTGGTGTGGTGCTCGTCGGACAGCAGGAACCTGGTCGACGTCAGGTCCGGGTAGTGCTCGCGGCACCACGCGTGCAGCGCCGCCAGGCGGTCCACGCACTCGCGCTGGCCGAGGGCCGGCCGGCCCGCGAAGACGTGTTCGCCCCGGTACGAGCCGCCGGGCAGCGGCCGCGCGGCGCGTGGACCGAACCGGCCCATGGCCGCGGCATGGCGAGCGGCCTCCCCGGTGAGCCGGTCGATGTCGGCGGCGCCGGTTCCGTTGCTGGCGGCGAAGCCCCAGTAGCCGCCTTCGTAGACACGGGCGCTCGCGCCGGCCTCGGTCGTCTGGGCGTTCTGCGTCAGGTTGCCGTCGACCATGAGGATGCGGCGGTTGCGCAGCTCGTGGCGGCGCGTTTCGAGGTGCTCCATCGGGCGGCCTCCGGGGATTCGAAGGACCGTATTACAGCAGGAGCCGGGCGGCCGCGCCCGCCGGCCTCAGCCGCGCCGCCGGGCGGCCGCTTCGGCGACGTCCGGCGGCAGTCGCCGCAGCAGCCAGCGGATCGCCAGCGGCACCAGCACCAGGTCGTCGAGGACGCCGATCACCGGCAGCCAGTCCGGCACGATGTCCACCGGCGACAGCAGGTACAGCGCGATCAGGGCCGTGCCGACCTTGAGCCAGCCTGGCGCCGCCGGATGCCGCAGCGCGAACCAGAGCTGCCGTGCATCGCCGCGAACCACCGACCACAGCAGTGTCAGACGTTTGAACATGGGGCCTCCTTGCGGCCGCCGCGGCCGGGACCATCACACATGGGTTCCCCGGGCGGCGGTGCAAGGGCGCGGCAACGATGGTTACATCCGGTTCCGCGCCGGCGCTCCCCCGCGTGGCCGCGCTCAGGAACGGCCGAGGCGGTCGGTGCGCAGCTCGCCTTCGCGCACCCAGACGCCCGGGGTCTCGCAGCGCAGCAGCTCGCTGCCGCTCAGCACGTAGTCGCCGAGGCGGAAGACCACGCCGTTGAACTGGCAGGAGCCACCCGGGCCCGCCGGCTCGATGTCTTCCATCTCGTCCTCGTCGAGGATCGGCGAAGTCTCGCGTTCGGGATCTGGCGCTCCGACCTGCAGCGGACCTTCTGGCATGGTGTGGCTCCTCGCGGCTATGCAGGAACCATAGGCGCGCGGACCGCGCCGGCCTTGACCGGACGCAACATGTCCTGCCAGGCGTAGCTCGGCCGTCGTGCCGCTCCCTCGTCAGTACAGCCTGACCCAGCCGTCCTCGCTGGCGAAGACGGCGAACTCCCCGCCGTCGTGGCGCCGCACCGTCAGCGCCGTCAGCAGCGCGTTGCGGCACGCGCCGATGGCGGCCACCGCGCGCACGAACGCCTCGCCGCGGGACCGCGCGAGCGGCTCGGCCGCTTCCTTCAGCTGCAGGTCGCGGCCGGACGGATCGAAGGTGCCGACCCGCTGCAGCGCTGCCTCGGCCGCAGCCAGGTCGGCGGCCTGGCAGTTCGCCGCGAGCTGCTCGGCGCCCGTCGCGCCGCGCAGTTCGGCCAGTCCTGGCTGCGCGCCGCCGTCCTGCGCGGCGGGGGCGAGGGCGACCGACCAGGCCGTGGCGCGCATGTCCCCGGCCGGTGCGTAGACGAACTGGCGCGTCTGTCCCGGCTGGATGCCGCCCGTGATGACGATGGGCGCCTGCGTCGAGCCGACCAGGGCGCCGTTCAGGTAACGGCGCGTCTCCAGCGTGAGGTACGGCAGCGTCACGGCGGACCCGTTGGTCACTTCGATGGTGGCCGCGCCGGTGCCGCGGGGCGAAGCAGTGATCGTGACCCGGTATTTCAGCCGCTCCGCACGGATGCGCGCTTCGCCCAGCGCAGCGCGCGCCGCGGCCGCCGCGTCGGCGTCGGCCATCACGGCGCCCCAGCGCACGATGTCGTCCACCGCCGCGCGAAGTTCCTGCCTTTCGACGTACGCCCGGGCGAGCCAGGCGGCCCCCGCCGCCGCCACGACGGCCACGGCAGCCAGTTCCAGCAACGCCACTTTCCTGCGGCCGGCCCGTCGGGCGGCCGCCTGCGCCGCCGCCTGCGCTTCGTCGGTCTTGGCGTACAGGGCCCCGCAGCGCGGACAGGTCGCCAGGCCGTATAGCACCACGCTGGCCGTGTGGCCGCACTTGAGGCAAGTCTTCCTCACGGTCATCGCACCTCCGCCGGGCCTGGGCCGCACGGCCGTCTGGCGAGCCGCTGGCGACTGCTCCTGTGGTCCGATGATGCCGCAGAACCGGCGCGGGCGCACCCTGGACGGCGGGGGCGGCCAGCGCTCGCCGACAATCGGCGCATGACGGATCCGCTGCAGCGCCTGGTGCAAGTCGAGATGCCATACGGCAAGTACAAGGGGACGCTGATCGCCGACCTGCCCGGCAACTACCTGAACTGGTTCGCGCGCGAAGGATTTCCGCCGGGCGAAGTGGGCCGGCTGCTGGCGCTGATGCACGAGATCGACCACAACGGGTTGAAGCACCTGCTGGCGCCGCTGCGGGGGATCGCGAGGAACCCCAACACCCGAACGCAGAAGCCGCAAAGATGACGCAGAAGCCGCAGAAGAAAAGCAGATTGGCGATCCTGCTTTCCTGAATCTTTTGCGGCTTCTGCGAGACTTTTGCGGCTTCTGCGTCCGGGTGCCCGTCTTCGGAGCCGTCAGCGCGGCTGCCGCTCGATCAGCGCCTGCCGCTGCACGATCGAGTCGGCCAGCTTCTGGTGAGCCATGTCGATCAGCACGCCCTTGGCGCCGACGGCGCCCTGGCCGTCGCGCGTGGTCTGCGCGAGCAGTTCGGTCGTGCGGGCCGCCCACTCGAGTTCCTCGGCCGAAGGCGAAAAGACCTCGTTGGCCAGTTCGATCTGCGACGGATGGATCGCCCACTTGCCTTCGAAGCCCAGGGCCTTGGCGCGCTGGGCGCAGGCGCGGTAGCCGTCGGCGTCGCCGAAATCGGTGAACGGCCCGTCGATCGGACGCAGCCCCCACGCGCGGCAGGCGGTGGCGATGCGCGCCATCGCGAAATGCCATTGGTCGTTCCAGTGGCGCTGGCGCACGCCTTGCGCGTCGGCATCGGTCAGGACCGCATAGCGCTCGCTGGGCCGGCCGAACACCCGGTCGTGGGTGCGCATGTCCACCGTGTAGTCGCCCACGCCGAAGATCATCGCTTCCAGCCGGTCCGAAGCCTGCGCGATCTCCTCGACGTTGGCGACGCCTTTCGCGCTTTCGATCAGCACTTCGATGCCGATGCGCTTGCCGCGGCCGGTCTCGCGCTCCACCAGCGTCAGCAGCTGGTCGACGAAGTGCACGTCGGCCCCGCAGCCGGTCTTGGGCAGCAGGATCAGGTCCAGGCGCGGGCACTGGCGGGCGATGTCGACGATGTCCTTCAGCGCCCACGGCGTGTCGAGCCCGTTGACGCGGACGGCGACCGTCTTGGCGCCCCAGTCAACGGCTTGGAGCGCCTCGATGGCCTGCGCGCGCGCCTGGTCCTTGTGGCTGGGGGCCACGGCATCCTCGAGGTCGAGAAACAGCGAGTCGGCGGCGCCGGCGGCGGCCTTGGCGAAGAAGCGCGGGCTGGTGGCCGGCACCGCGAGTTCGCAGCGCTGCAGGCGGGAAGGGCGTTGGTGATGCGTCATGGACTTCGGGGTCAGGTTGGATAGGAGGAGGCACCGTCGCGCTCACGCACGAGCGCCGCGCGCCGCAGCAGCCGCTCGGCCGGAATCACGAGGTCGATCGCGACGAAGACCCCGTCGGCCAAGGCCGTGCCGTGGCCCTCGGCCAGCGCCTGGCGGTAGCCGGCGACGAGGCGCTGGGCCCGCTCCACTTCGGCGGCGGTGGGCGAGAACACTTCGTTGGCGACGGCCACCTGCGCCGGGTGGAATACCACCTTGCCGGCGAAGCCGAGTTCGCGCGCGTCCTGCGCATCGGCCCGCGTCGCGGGCGCGTCGCGCACGTCGGCGAAGTACGCCGCGTCGATCGCCTGGATGCCGACGGCGCCGGCGGCCGCGGCGACCGTCGAGCGCGGAAAGAGCAAGGTGGTCGGGCTGATCGCCGCGCCGGTGGCCGCGGTGTAGTCGCCGGAGCCGAAGAACAGCGCCGTCGTGCGGCCGCACGCCTGCGCGATCGCCAGCGCCTGCAGGATGCCGCGCGGCGTCTCCAGCATCACCACGAGTTCGAGCGGCCGTACGCGGCCGCGGTCGCAGTCCAATGCCTCCAGCACGCTCTGCACCTGCAGCAGGCCCTCGGCCGACTCCACCTTTGGCACCATGATGGAGTCGACGAGGTCCAGCGGCAGCCCGGCGAGGTCGTCGGCACCGAACCCCGACGCCAGCGAATTGATCCGGACGCACAGCTCCGCGCGGCGGCCTCGCAGTTCGCGCACGGCCTGCGCGACCGTGTCGCGCGCGGCCGGCTTGGCGGGCGGCGGCACGCTGTCCTCGAGGTCGAACACCAGGCAATCGGCGCCGTAGCCCGCGGCCTTGCGCAGGCGGTCCGGGCGATTGCCCGGGGTCATCAGCATCGAGCGGCGCAGCCTCGGTTCAGCCATGGCCGGCTCCGGCGCCGTCGGCGCTCTGGGCGCGGAAGCGCGAGCGCTGGGTGTAGCGGCCGCTCGGGTAGTAGCCGACGCCGACCTCGATCACGGCGCCGTCGCGGTCGAGGTAATAGCGGGTGATGCGCATCGCCGCGAGGCCCTCCTTCGCCTTCAGCGCGCGCGCCATGCCGGCTTCGAGGTTGGCGGCCGTGATTTCCTGACGCACCTCGACGATGCGCACGCCGCAGCGCTCCTCGACCATCGAGTAGATGGGGCGCGTGAAGATCTTCTCCGGGCCGACGGCGTCCACGAACTCGGGACGCAGGTAGACCTGCAGGTAGCTGAGCGGCACTTTTTCCTGCGGCAGCTTGCGCAGGATCGTGATCTCGTACCAGGCCTGGCCGGCGGGGCAGTGCAGCAGCTCCGCGAGCGCCGCATCGGCCACCACTTCGCGGCGCTTCACCACGTGCATCTCGGTCGCCTCGACGAACTGCAGCAGGTCCCACACGGTCTTGATGCCGCTGAAGAAGCGCGGCGCCTCCGGCCGCGCCCGCACGATGGTGCCGATGCCGGCGCGGGCCCAGATGACCCCTTCGTCCTTGAGTTCGCGCAGCGCCTGGCGCACCGTGTGCCGGCTCACGCCGTGATGGCGTGCCAGCACGTCTTCGGGGGGCAGCGCGCTGCCGACGGCGTAGCGGCCCTTGTCGATGTCCTGCATCAGCGTCCGCGCCAGCGCCAGGTACAGCGGCAGCCGCGCCGTGTCGAGGCGGCCCGCCGCCGGCGACGGCGGCGCGAACCGCGATTCGGCGGCAGCGCTGCTGCCGGGCTGGGGTGCGGCGCGACCTGTGGGACTCATCGGCAGGGCCCTCGCTGCCGCGCTCGCTCGGGGTAATCCCGGGTTATCGATCCGCGCGGTCGCTCATATTGTACGTACATACGCACATTTTAAAAAAGCGCCGGCGCGAGGCGAATGCGGACAAGCCCCAACGGGCGGTCCGTCCCGCACCAGGTGCCCACATGGAGACAAGCGTGGCAGCTTCCCCCCCGGGCGAGCGCGAAGGCATGGGCAGCGCGATGGCGCTGGCCGGCACGACCGTCGTCGACATCTCGAACTTCCTCGCCGCGCCGCTGGCGTCGATGTTCCTGGCCGACTTCGGCGCCGACGTCATCAAGGTCGAGCGCCCCGGCGCGGGCGACGAGGTACGGCGCTGGGGCGAGGTCAGGAACGGCGTCGGGCTGTACTACAAGGCCGTCAACCGCGGCAAGAAGTCGGTCACGGCGGACCTGCGCACGCCGTTCGGCGTCGACGTCGTCAAGCGCCTCGTTGCCAAGGCCGACATCCTGGTGGAGAACTACCGCACCGGCACGCTGGAAAAGTGGGGCCTCGCGCCCGAGGTGCTGATGGAAATCAACCCCGGCTTGATCGTGCTGCGCGTGACGGGCTTCGGCCAGACCGGCCCCAACAGCCGGCGCCCCGGCTTCGGCACGATCGCCGAGGCATATGCCGGCTATGTGTACATCTCGGGCGAGCCGCAGGGCCCGCCGCTGCTGCCCGGATTCGGTCTCGCCGATTCCACCACCGGCCTGATGGCCGCCTACCTCGCCTCGATCGCGCTGCACGAGAAGCGCCGCAGCGGCCGGGGCCAGGTGATCGACCTGGCCCTGTACGAAACGCTGCTCACGCTGCTGGGCCCGCAGGTGGTGAACTACGACCAGCTGGGCATCATCCAGGAGCGCGCCGGCTCGCGCCTGCCGTTCACGGCGCCGCGCAACATCTACCGCACCCGCGACGGCAAGTTCATCTCGGTGGGCGGCAGCGCGCAGTCGATCTTCGAGCGCATCTGCCAGGCGCTGGAAATCCCCGACCTGCCGAAGGACCCGCGCTTCGCCGACAACCGCGCGCGCCTGAAGAACGTCGACGCGCTCGACGCGGCGCTGCAGGAGGCCATCGGCCGCTTCGACCGCGACCAGCTGATGCACCGCTTCGTCGAACTGGAGGCGGCGATCTCGCCCGTCAACAACGTCGAGGACGTGATCAACGACGAGCACGTGCGCGCCCGCGAAAACATCGTGGCGCTGCACGACGAGGAGCTGGGCGGGCCGCTGCGCATGCAGAACGTCGTGGGCAAGCTCTCGCGCACGCCCGGCGCCATCCGGCATACCGGTCCGCGCTTGGGCGAGCACAACCGCGAAGTGCTGGTGGACCTGCTGGGCTTCACGCCGGCCGAAGTCGAATCACAAGGCATAGCCCTGGGCGCCAGCCGCGCCACGGCCAACCGATAGGAGTTCCATGCCGGTCTTTCGCAGCTTCCTGTTCGCCCCGGGCAACCATGCACGCCGGGTCGAGAAATGCCTCACGCTGGGCGCCGACGCCGTGATCCTCGATCTCGAGGACGCCGTCGCGAACGCCGAGAAGACCGCCACCCGCGGCATGGTGGTGGCGGCGCTGCGCCGCGACCGGCGTTGCCTGGGCTACGTGCGCGTCAACTCGCTGGGCACCCAGTGGAGCCACGGCGACTTCGTGGCCGTCGTGACGGCGGGCGTCGACGGCATCATCGTGCCCAAGATCGAGAGCGCCGGCGACCTGCAGACCGCCGAATGGCTGCTCGCGGCGCTGGAGCGCGAGCGCGGCCTGCCCGAAGGCGGCATCGACCTGATCCCGATCATCGAGACGGCCGCCGGGTTCTCCAACCTCGCGGCCATCGCCCGCGCGGCGCGCCGCACCAAACGTCTGTCGTTCGGCGCCGGCGACTTCACGCTGGACGTGGGCATCACCTGGTCGCGCGACGAGACCGAACTGTTGCCGTATCGCACCGCCTTCGTCGTCGAGTCGCGCGCCGCCGGCCTGGAGCCGCCGCTGGACACCGTGTGGGTGTCGCTGAAGGATCCCGAAGGCTTCCAGCATTCGGTGCAGCGGGCCAAGGACCTGGGCTTCCAGGGCAAGCTGTGCATCCATCCGGACCAGGTGCCGGTGGTGAACGACTGCTTTCGCCCCACCGACGCCGAACTGGCGCACGCCAGGAAAGTCCTCGACGCCTTCGCGCAGGCCGAGCGCGACGGCCTGGCGGCCATCCAGGTCGACGGCCAGTTCGTCGACTACCCCATCGTGTACCGCGCGCAGCGCCTCATCGCGCGGGCGGACGCCATCGCCGCGGCGCAGCGCTGAGCGCGCGGCCCCCAGATCCCTCCAACCGGAACCTTCATGCTGCAAGACCTTGCCCTCCAGCCGCTCGACGACATCAAGATCATCGACGTGTCGAGCTTCCTTGCCGGCCCGTTCTGCTCCACCCAGCTCGCCGAGTTCGGCGCCGAGGTGTGGAAGGTGGAACTGCCGGAAATCGGCGACGCGCTGCGCCGCTTCGGCACCATCACGAAGAACGGCGATTCGCTGCCGTGGCTGTCGGAGTGCCGCAACAAGAAGTCCATCACCCTGGACATGCGCACCGCCGAGGGCGCGCGGCTGATGAAGCAGCTGGTCGCCAAGGCCGACGTCTTCGTGGAGAACTTCCAGCCCGGCACGCTGGAGAAGTGGGGCCTCGGCTGGGACACGCTCAAGGAGATCAACCCGCGCCTGATCATGGTGCGCATCTCCGGCTATGGACAGACCGGCCCCTACCGCGACCGCCCGGGGTTCGGGCGCATCGCCAATGCCTTCGGCGGCCTGTCGTTCCTGGCCGGCTTTCCGGACCGCCCGCCGGTCACGCCCGGCTCGGCGACGATCCCCGATTACATGGCGGGCCTCTACGGCGCGCTGGGCACGCTGCTGGCGCTGCAGGCGCGGCATCGCACCGGGCGCGGCCAGATGATCGACATCGGCCTGTACGAGCCGATCTTCCGCATCCTCGACGAGATCGCGCCGGCCTACGCGTACAAGGGGCTGGTGCGCCAGCGCATGGGCCCGGGTACCGTCAACGTGGTGCCGCACAGCCACTATCCGACCAGGGACGGACGCTGGATCGCGATCGCCTGCACCAACGACAAGATCTACGCGCGGCTGGCCGTGGCGATGGGCCAGCCGGAACTGGCGCAGCCCGAAAGCTGGGGCACGCTCGCCAACCGCGAGCGCGACCGCGAACAGGTGGACCGGCACGTGGGCGAATGGACGTCGAAGCACGACCGGGCCGAGCTGCTGCGCATCTGCGAGGAGAACCAGGTGCCGTGCGGGCCGATCTACTCGATCGACGAGATCTTCGAGGACCTGCAGTACCAGGCGCGCGGCAACATCCTGAAGATGCAGGACGAGCGGGTCGGTGAGCTGCCGATTCCCAACCTCGTGCCGCGGCTGTCGGACACCCCCGGCAGCGTGAAGTGGCTCGGCCCGAAGCTGGGCGAGCACAACGACGAGGTGTTCAAGGGCCTGCTGGGACTCACCGACGACGACCTGCGCCGGCTCGCCGCCGAAGGCGTGATCTGATCCACCAGGGAAGGAACGACTGATGCCCATCACGGAGCTCCTGGTCGGGGGCCTGCTCCTCGGCGGCCTGTACGCGCTCATGGCGTGCGGCCTGAACCTCATCTTCGGCGTCATGCGCGTCATCAACTTCGCGCATGGCGAACTGATGGCGATCGGGGCGCTGAGCACCGTCTCGCTGGTCGCCGGCTACGCCTTCCCGTTCTGGGCGGCGGTGATCCTGGTGCCGATGCTCACCGCCGGCGTCGGCCTGCTGATGCACCGGCTGGTGCTGCAGCGGCTGGCCAACGCGCCGATGATCATGACGCTGCTGGCGACGTATGCGTTGTCCACGATCCTCGTGAACGCCGCCATCCTCACCTGGGGCGGCGGCTACCGCGGCCTGCCGGGCGTGCTGGGCGGCTCGGTGAACCTGCTGGGCGTGAACATCTCGGTGTCTCGCCTGGTGGCTTTCGCCGTCGCGCTGGGCGTGAGCCTGGCGGTCTGGTGGGTGCTGGAGAAGACCCGCTTCGGGCGCGCCGTGCGCTCGGTGTCGCAGGCGCCCGAGCTGGCCGAGATCTCCGGCATCTCGATCGAGCAGGTGCGCAACGCCACCTTCGCGCTCGGCGCCGCGATGGCCGGACTGGCCGGCGTGCTGATGGCCCCGACGTTCGCGTCCGACCCGCAGCTGGGCGTTCGCTTCCTGATCAAGGCCTTCGCCGTGATCATCGTCGGCGGCATGGGCAGTTATCCCGGCGCCATTGCCGCGGCGCTGCTGCTGGGCATCATCGAGGTGATGGGCGGCTACCTGACCGGTGCCGTGATCGGCTCGGCGCTGCTGTTCCTGTTGATGCTCGTGGTGCTGCTGGTGCGCCCGCGCGGCCTGCTGGGCGTGGGGGCGCGCACATGAAACCCGTCGCCGTCTTCCTTCTCCTGGGTGCCGCGGCGCTGGCGGTGCCCTACCTGGGCAGCGAATACGCGCTGTCCTTCACCATCCAGCTGCTGGTGTTCACGATCCTGGGCTACTCCTGGAACCTGATCGGCGGCTACGCCGGCTACACCCACTTCGGCCAGGTCTGCTTCTTCGGCCTGGGCGGCTATACCGGCGCCTTGCTGATCAAGGGCGGCATGGCGTGGTACTTCGCCGTGCCGCTGGCGGCGCTGGCCGGCATCGCGCTGGCGATTCCGCTGGGCGCGGCCATGCTGCGGCTCAAGGGCCCGTACTTCGCGATCGGCATGTTCGGGCTCACCCGGGTCCTGGAATCGTTCGTGCTCGGATTCGATTCCGTGACGCAAGGCGGCACCGGCCTGTACCTGGTGCCGCTCAGCGACCTCAAGCCGGTGTACTTCGCCCTGGTCGGCGTGGCGATGCTGGTCATGCTGGGCACCTGGCGCCTGGACAACTCGCGGCTGGGGCTCAAGCTGCTGGCGATCCGCGAGGACGAACAGGCGGCCGACGCGCTGGGCGTGCGCACGACGCGGCTGAAGATCGGCACCTTCGTGGTGTCCGCCATCGCGCCGGCGGCCGTGGGCGCGCTGTACGCGGTGTACCTGGGCTTCATCGACCCGCCGACGGCGTTCTCGCCCGTGATGGAGCTGACGACGATCGCCATCGTGCTGCTGGGCGGCATGGGCACTGTGCTGGGGCCGCTGGTCGGCGCCGTCGTGCTGTCGGTGGTCAACGAACTGCTGTGGGCCCGCTTTCCCGAGTACTACCTGGCGATCGTCGGCGTGCTGATCCTGCTGGCGGTGCTGTACATGCCGCGCGGCATCGTCAACCTGGCAATGAAGAAGGGCTGGCTGCCGGCCGGCCGCAGCATGTTCCGCCAACTGGCACGCGAGGACGGCGCGCAAGCGGCGCCGGCGCCGGCCGTGCGCGAGGAAGTGAAGAGGGCGCAAGCATGAACGCCGACGACATCCTGGTGACCGAGAAGGTCTCCAAGCGCTTCGACGGAAGGATCGCGCTGAACGAGGCGAGCCTGGCCGTGAAGCGCGGCTCGATCACCGGCGTGATCGGCCCCAACGGTTCCGGCAAGTCCACGCTGTTCAACATCATCGCCGGCACGCTGACGCCCAACAGCGGCCGCGTGTACATCGAGGGCCAGGAAGTCACCGGCTCCTCGGCGGCCGACATCTGCCGGCGCGGCGTGGGCCGCACCTTCCAGATCAGCCGGCTGTTCGCCGAGATGACGGTGATGGAGAACCTGGTGGCGGTGGCGCACGGCATGGACGACCGGGCGGCGGTGAAGCGGGCGCGCGAACTGCTGGAGTTCCTCGAGATCACCGCGATCGCCGACAAGTGGGGCTCCGAGCTGTCATACGGCCAGCGCAAGCTGGTGGAGATGGCGCGCGCGCTGATGCTCAAGCCATCGATCATGCTCCTGGACGAGCCGTTCGCCGGCATCAACCCGCGGCTGCAGAACCGCATCGTCGAGCACCTGAAGGCGCTGTGCGCCAGGGGCCTCACGGTGTTCTTCATCGACCATGAGATGCGGATCGTGCTGCAGGAATGCGACCTGGTCTACGTGCTGGCCGAGGGCAACGTGATCGCCAGCGGCGCGCCGGAGTCGGTGCGCAACGACCCCAAGGTCCTCGACGCCTATTTCTGAACTGGAGAGCCCGTGCTGAACCTGCCAGACCAGATCACGATCAGCGAAGTGGGGCCGCGCGACGGCCTGCAGAGCCTGGACAAGTGGGTGGACACCGACACCAAGATCGCGATGATCGACCGCCTGTCGCGCGCCGGCTTTCCGGTCATCGAGGTCACCGGCTTCGCGCGCAACACGGTGATCCCCAACCTCAAGGACGCCGAGGAGGTCTGCGCGCGGATCGAGCGCCGCCCGGGCACCGTCTACCGCGCCCTGGTGCCGAACGTGCGCGGCACCGAGCGGGCGCTGGGCTCGAAGCTCGACGAACTGCTGGGGCTGATCACCGTCAGCGAAACCTATCTGCGCAAGAACCAGAACATGTCGCTGCCGCAGGCCATCGAGCAGGGCATCGAGTGCTTCCGCACCGCCGACAGGGCGGGCATCGGCTTCGTGATGGCGATCGGCGTCGCCATGTGGTGCGCCTACGAGGGGCCCATCCCCCAGGACAAGACGATGGCCGTGCTGCGCCAGCTGCGCGAAGGCGGCATCCGGCGCTTCTATCTCGCCGGCTCGATGGGCATGGAAGACCCGGCGCAGGTCGGCGCGCTGTTCCGGCGAGCGGCGCAGGAGCTGCCCGACTGCGAATTCGGCTACCACGTGCACAACCTCTCGGGCTGGGGCACGGCCAACGTGCTGGCAGCCGTCGACGCGGGCGCAAGCTTCATCGAGGGCTCGATCTGCGGCATCGGCGGCGGCATCGCGATGCCGACCAGCGTCGCGTCCGTGGGCAACCTGCCGACCGAGGACCTGGTCGGCATGTTCGAGGCGATGGGCGTGCGCACCGGCGTCGACCCGGGCGAGGCCGTGGCGGCGTCGCGCGAGATCGCGGCCATGCTCGGCATCGAGGCGCGCAGCCACGCGGCCCACGTCGGCACCCGGACCGAACTGCTCGAACAGGGCCGTGCCCACCCGCGCAACCCGCATCCGGCCTGAGGACGCCGCAAGTTTTTTCGAGAGCAACCGGGCCGCGAGGCCCATCCATCAAGGAGACAACCATGAAATTCGTGCTCGCTTCCATCGCAGTGGCCGCCGCCGCCGTGGCCGCCCCGGCCCAGGCCCAGAACACGATCCGCATCGGCATCGCGCTGTCCGAGACCGGCAACCTCGCCGACTCGGCCAAGCACTACTGGCGCGGCGTCGAGCTGTGGCGCGACCAGACCAATGCCGCCGGCGGGCTGCTGGGCAAGAAGGTCGAGTTCGTGGTCTACGACGACCGGTCGGACGCCGCCACCTCGGCGCGACTGTACGAGCGCCTGATCACCAGCGACAAGGTCGACCTGCTGGTGTCCACGATCGGCTCGGCCCAGGCGGCCACCGCCACCGCGGTCGCCGAGAAGCACAAGCGGATCATGATCAACGGCGGCGGCGCCTCCGAGTCGATCCAGCAGCGCGGCTTCAAGTACATCTTCCAGACCGCGGCCCGCATCTCGGCCTACGTGGACGGGATCGAGCCGCTGATGAAGAAGTACAACGTCAAGTCGATGGCGTTCGTGTCGCGCGACTATGCCGCGGCGCGCGACATGGAGAAGGTCGTCAAGGGCCAGGCGCAGAGGAACGGCGTGAACATGGTGATGGACGAGTACTTCCCGTCCGGCAACGTCGACTTCTCGTCGCAGATCGCGCGCGCGCGCCAGAGCAAGCCGGAGCTGTGGGTCTCGGTCGGCTATCCGAACGAGGCGATCGAGATGATGCGGCAGTTCCGCGCCTCCAACTACACGCCCAAGATCTTCGTGCACAACGGCGTGGCCCAGGAGGACTTCGTCAAGGCCACCGGCAAGGACGGTGAGGGCGCGATCGGCATGTCGCTGTACGAGCCCTCGCTCAAGACCTCCGGCAACGCCGAGTTCGTGAAGAACTTCAAGGCCAGATACAACTACGAGCCCGGCTACTACTCGTCGTTCGGCTACAACGCCGTCTACGTGCTGGGCGAAGCGGTGATGAAGGCCGGCTCGATCGACCAGGAGAAGCTGCGCGAGACGCTGACCACGATGAAGCTGGACACCGTGATGGGCAAGCACGAGGTCGAGCCGAAGACCGGCATGCAGATCGGCATCCGCGGCCTGCTGGTGCAGGTGCAGAACGGCAAGCGCGAGATCATCTGGCCGGAGGAGCTGAAGTCCGCCGAAGCCAAGGTCCCGATGCCGGGATCGGACGCCAAGTGACACGCGCTGCAGCAGGACCTTGCGCATGACCGAAGAAGTTTTTCCGCTGGAGGTGCGCGACCTGACGACGGGCTACGGCGACGTGGCCGTCGTCAGGAACGCGTCGATGCGCTTTCCGGCGCGGCTGATCACCACGATCATCGGCTCCAACGGCGCCGGCAAGTCGACGGTGATCAAGGCCGCCGCCGGCCTGCTGCCGTGCTGGAAGGGGTCGGTGCTGGCCAACGGCGTCGACATCACCCGCGAGCACGCCTGGCAGCGCGTCTACCGCGGCATCGGCTACGTGCCGCAGGGCCGCGTGGTGGTGCCCGAGATGACCGTGCGCGACAACCTCGAGATCGGCGCGCACATCCTCAAGGGCGACCGGGGCCGGATCGACACCGCGCTGCAGCGCGTGACGCAGGTCTTTCCGATCCTGGCCCAGCGCATGTCGCAACTGGCGGGAACCATGAGCGGCGGCGAGCAGCAGATGCTGGCCATCGCCCGCGCCCTGATGGCGAGCCCGCGCACCATCATCCTGGACGAGCCGTCGCTGGGTCTTTCGCCCAAGTTCGTCGACATCGTGTTCGAGAAACTGAAGGCGCTGCGCGACGACGGCCTCACGGTGATCATGGTGGAGCAGAAGGCGTCGCGAGCGCTCTCGGTGTCCGACCGCGGCTACGTGATGCACCTGGGGCAGGTGGTGTACTCGGGCGAGGCCGCCGAACTGGCCCGCAACGAGAACGTCAAGCGGCTGTTCCTGGGACAGGTTCCCGAGGACGTGCAGCTGCTGGTCGAGGAAGCCGATGCCTGAAACCGCGACGGCGGCCGGGCTGCTCGAGGAGCTGCCCGAGTCCCGCGCCACCGGGGAACTGCGCCGCATCTATGCGGAGATCCGGCGCTGGTCCGGCGTGCCGATGGTCGCGTTGATCTACCGCCACCTGGCCACCATGCCCGGTGTGCTGGAGTGGAGCTGGCGGCTGCTGGAACCGGCCCTGCGCGCCGGCGAGCTGCAGCGCAAGGCATGGGCGCTGGCGCAGGACGCCGTGATCCCGCACCAGCCAGCGATTCCCGCAGCCGCCCTGCGCGCGGCGGGCCTCACGCTGGCCGACGAGCGGCAGATCGCCGTCGTGCTGGACGCATACAACCGCGCCAATCCGGTCAACATCATGGCGGTGCGCTGCCTGTCGCTGCACCTCGCGGGCCGGGCCGGCGCGGCGGCGGATGAAGCCATGTGGCTCGACTGGGAGCCGCCGCCGGCACAGCCCGCATTGCCGCCGATGATCGATCCGGCGGCCATGTCGCCGACGGTGCGAGAGCTGGCGCTGCTGCTCACCGATCGCGGGCGCAGCGCGGCGCCGTCGCCGCTGTGGCCGAGCCTGTACCGGCACCTGGCGCACTGGCCGGCCTTCCTGGGTTATGCCGCCGTCGTCGTCCCGCCGGCCTTCGATGCGATCGACGCCGCCGCCGCGCGCCTGCAGCGGCAGGTGGACGCCGCCGCCGCCGCGGTGGCGCGCGGGCTGGTGCCGCCGCCCGATGTCGATGCCCCGGCCGGCGAGCAGGCGCGCCAGTTGCAGTCGGCCATCGAGCGGTTCAGCCGCCGCATTCCCGAGATGGTGGTGATCGGCGGCGTGCTGCGCCGGGCCCTGCCCGACGAGAGTCAAAGGAGAGACCAGACGTGAACAGCGTCATGCGAAGCGGCGCGGACCGCACCGAGGTGCGCCTGACCGCCGACGAAGCCCTGCGCACCCGCCGCTCGGTGCGCGCCTTCCTGCCCACGCCGGTGGCGCGCCGCGAGGTGGAGCAACTGCTGCAACTGGCCAGCCGCAGTCCGAGCGGCAGCAACATCCAGCCGTGGAAGGTCCACGTCTTCTCCGGCGCGAAGCGCCGGCAGATCACCCGCACCATCCTGGAGGCGATCGACCGCGGTCCGCGCGAGCAGTACCAGCGGGAATGGAACTACTACCCGCAGCAATGGCGCGAGCCGTACCTCGGCCGGCGGCGCAAGATCGGCTGGGACATGTACGGCCTGCTCGGCATCCCGAAGGGCGACTTCGAGGCCACCGAGCGCCAGCGCCGGCAGAACTACGAATTCTTCGGCGCGCCGATCGGCATGATGTTCACGCTGGAGGAGGACCTGGAGATCGGCAGCTGGCTCGACCTGGGCATCTTCATCGGCGCGCTGGCGACCGCGGCGCGCGGGCGCGGCCTGGACACCTGCGCGCAGGCCGCCTTCGCCGACTTCCACACGCTGATCCGGCCGCTGCTGGGCATTCCGGACAACCAGGTCGTCATCTGCGGCATGGCGCTGGGCCATGCCGACGAGGAGGCGGTGGTCAACCGGCTGGTGACCGAGCGCGCGCCGCTGTCGCAGTACGCCAGCTTCGAGGGCTTCGAGGAATGAACGCCGCCCGGGTCGAGGGCGTCGCCACCGTGCTGGGCGACGACGTGGATACGGACACGATCTTTCCGGGGCGGTGGCTCGCGGTGCTGCGGCCCGAAGACCAGGCGAAGCACCTGTTCGAGACGCTCGGCGAGGGCGTGCGCCAGCAGGTGATGGCCGGCGGCCTGGTCGTCGGCGGCTGGAACTTCGGCTGCGGCTCGTCGCGCGAGCACGCCGTCACGGCCATGATCGGCGCCGGCGTGAGGCTGGTGGTCGCGAAGTCGTTCTCGCGCATCTTCTTCCGCAACGCCGTCAACAACGGCCTGGCGGTGGTGATGAACGAGGCGCTGGCCGCCACCATCCGCGACGGCGACCGGGTGCAGGCCGACCTGCGCAGCGGCGAGGCGGTGGTGGCCGGCGCGCCGCATCGCTTCACGCCGCTGCCCCCGGAGGTGCTGGAGATCCTCACGGCGGGCGGATTGTGGGCGGCGAAGACGGGCCGGCGCGGGGTCGAAGCATGAAAGCGACCCTGGCGGAGAAGGTGATGGGCCGCCTCGCCGGCCACCCGGTGCGCGCCGGCGAGATGGTGGAGATCGGTCCGGACTGGACGTTCGCGCTCGACGACGGGATCGGCCTGATCGACCAGAACTTCCGCCGCTACGGCGTCGACAAGCTGGCGCGGCCGGAGCGCATCGCGCTCTTCTACGACCACTACGCGCCGGCCGACACCCCCTTGCATGCGCACGTGCAGCGGGTGGGGCGCCAGCTGTTCGAGCGCTTCGGGCTGCCGCGCGAGCGGCTGTTCGACGTCGGCGCAGGCATCTCGCACCAGATCGCCGTCGAGAGCGGGATGGTGCTGCCCGGCCAGCTGCTGGCCAACATGGACTCGCACACGATCACCATCGGGGCCGTCGGCGCGCTGGGTTGCGGCATCGGCGGCGCGGAGATGGCCTACCTGTGGGCGCACGGCAATCTGTGGTTCCGGGTGCCGGAGAGCATCCGCATCGACCTCGACGGCGCGCTGCCGCCCGGCACCAGCGCCAAGGATCTCGTGCTGACGATCCTGGGCCGGCTCACCGCGCGCGGTGCGATCTACCAGTCCATCGAATACCACGGCGCCGGCGTCGCGCGGCTCGCGATTCCCGAGCGCATGACCTTGTGCAACATGGGCATCGAGATGGGCGCGAAGTTCGCCGTCGTGCCGGGCGACGCCGTCACGCGCGAGCACTTCGTGAAGCTGGGCATCGAGGCCGGCGAGATGCCGCAGCCGGACGCGGACGCGAGCTACGCAGCGCGGCATCGCTTCGACCTCGCCGCGGTGGTGCCGCTGGTGTCGGCGCCGAGCAAGGTCGACAACGTGCATCCGGCAACGGAGTTCGCCGGCGTGCGCATCAACCAGGCTTTCCTGGGTACCTGCACCAACGGCCGGCTGGAGGACCTCGCCGCCGCGGCCGCCATCCTCAAAGGCAGGCGCATCGCCGGCGGCGTGCGCATGGTCGTCACGCCGGCGTCGCGCAACGTCTATTCGCAGGCGCTGCAGTCGGGCGTGCTGCAGGTGCTGATCGACGCCGGGGCGACCGTGACGACCCCCGGCTGCGGCGCATGCGCGGGCATGCACCAGGGCGTGCTGGCCGAAGAGGAGGTGTGCATCTCGTCCTCGAGCCGCAATTTCCTGGGGCGCATGGGGCATCGCGACGCGCTGGTGTACCTGGGCTCGCCGGCGACGGTGGCGGCGAGCGCGCTGACCGGGACGATCACCGATCCGCGGACGGTGATCTGAACGATCCGCCTTACAGCCCCGCCGTGGAAGCCAGGTAGCGCTCCAGCACCGCCAGTTCCGCGGCGCTCGGTGCGCCCTTGCCGGTGATGCAGGAATAGATGTTCCCGCCGAAGCCCTGGCGCGGATAGCTGCTGGTGAAGCCCCAGCCGAGCAGCAGCTGGTCGTTGCCGAACTCCGAATGGGCGAAGCTCGCCGCGCCGGTGCCTTGCACCGCGCCGTTGACGCGCAGCTGCTGCGCTCCCGGTGCGGAGGTGATCGTGACCACGGCCGGCACGTTCGGCGCCAGCGCCGCGCCGCCGGTCAGCGTCACCGGATTGCCCATCGAATCGAGCCACTTGCCTTGCGGCCGGCTGGCGTCGAACGCGATCTCGGTGGAGAACGCCCCGTCCGCGCTGGAGGCCTGGAACACGATGCCGGTGTTGCCCGCGCCGGGCACGCTCACGGCCGCGATCACGAAGTGCGGATCGTCGATGTGGTACGGGATGCGGTTGCGCGGGTTCGGCTGCAGGCCGGGCACGGCCCACGGCTTGCGGCACCAGAAGCCGTGGCAGTCCCAGTGGCTGTGGTCCGAGTTCTTGCGGCCGTTGGTGACGCGCATCACCGGCGGCGTCATGGTGCCCATCGCGGCGCCGCCCTCGGTGTTGGTCCAGTTGATCATCTCCATCGCGTTGCCGACGGAAGAACCGTAGCCCGAATCCGAGATCGCCCGCACCGCCTGGCCCGCGCTCGCCGGCACGCCCTGCAGGTAGTCGGTGTGGCCGTCGGCCAGCTCCCACTTGCACGCCGCGTACTTCGCCAGGATCGCCAGCGCCGCGTCGGGCAGGCTGGTGGCGGCGTAGGCCGCCGGATCGGCCAGCGAGAACACCTTGCGCGGCGGCGGCAGGTTGGGCGCCGATGCGCTGGAGTAGGTGAGCGTCGCGACCCTGTTGGGCGCCGGCGTGAACGTGTACGAGTCCTCGCTGTTGGCACCGGCGGCCAGCGTGAGCGTCGCCTTGGACAGCGAGCCGCCGTTGCTGGAAGCCACGTTGATCGTCACCGGGCTGGCGAGGTAGCCGCGCGCGTGGACGGTGATCGTGACCGAACCGCCACCGGGCGCCCAGCCGGCCCCATCGTCGAAGATGGTCGCCTTGGCCACGCCGGCCGCGGCCTTCATCGGCCCGGACATCGGCGGCTCCAGCGTCTTGTTCTGGTGCCAGCCGGGAACGTGGTTGATGCCCCGGTTGCGGTAGTACCAGTGGCTGCCGCCGGCCCAGCTGTACACCTCGGTGCCGGTCTGGCGCGCGTAGTTCATCAGGCGCTGGTACGCCTCCTGCCAGCGCGGGTCGTCGAGCGGCATGCCGGTTTCGGTCAGGGCCAGCCTGGCGCCGTGCTTCTGCACGAAGTCCACCGCGAACTTGAGGCGGTCGACGCCGGTGTTGTAGTTCACCGGCACGGCGCCTATGCCCGACGTGAAGTTGCGTGCGGCTTCCAGGTCCCAGTCCAGCCCGTTGCCGTTGCTGAACGCGTCCAGGTAGCCGTGCACGTCGTAGATGATGTTGGGCGCCGCGATGGGGAAGCCGGGGTTGTCGGTGCCCAGCGTCCAGGCGCCGCCCCAGTTGTTGCCGGTGACATAGATCGGCGTCGCCTGGTCGATGCCGCGGATCGCCTCCACGGCGGCCTTGGCGAAGGCGGGCCAGATGGTGAGGTCCTGGTCCCAGCCCTCGAAGGCCTCGACGGTCTCGCCCGGCTTGGGCATGTAGAAGGGCTCGTTCATGAGGCCGTAGCCGCCCAGGCCCGGATGGCCGGCCCAGCGGCGCGCGATCCGCGCCCAGATGTCCATGAAGTGCCCGATGCGCAGGGTGGCCCCCGGCGCAAGCGCCATGATCCGGGTCTGGACCTGCGTGGCGTCGGTGGTGAACGAGTGGATCAGCGGGTTCGGCGGCTTGACCAGGCCGCGCACCGACCCGTCCGGCTGGTACACGAAGTCCAGGTAGCGGCAGTAGTTGTGCAGGTCGATCATGCACTTGATGCCGGCCGCGGCGTGCGCGTCGAGCACGCCGGTGATGTAGCTCTCGTAGCCAGGATGGAACGCGCCCGGCTCGCCGAGCGCGGCCCGCGTGGCGGCGTTGGCGTTGGTGTCGTACAGCATGGGCTGCAGCATCTCCCACCGGATCGGCAGGCGCGTCTTGGTGTAGCCGTTGGCGGCCAGCCAGGCGATGTCCTCGCGCCGCGGCACCGTGAAGTTGATGTTGGGCACCGTGCTGCCGCCGAAGCGCAGGCCGGGGCCGGCCACTTCCATGCTGGCGATGTTGGTGCCGATGACGAACGCGCCGACCGGGGCGCCCTGTGACGTGGGAGGCGCGGCCACGGGTTGCGTGGCCGGGGGCGAGGCCGGACCGCTGTCCGGCGCCGCCGGCGCTGCCGCGTCCGTGGGGCCGCCGCCGCCGCCGCCACCGCAACCGGTGAGGACCACGGCCGCCGCGGCGGCCGTCTTGTTGAAATCTCGTCGCTGCATCTGTGCGTTTCCTCGTCGGTGGCCACCGCGAACACCTGTGGCGCGGAAGCTCGTCCGGCAGTATCGGAGGCTCGGCCTTTGCCGTGATGGCCCGAAAGAGCTATCGCCGGTGAAATGGCTCCGCTCCTACAGTCGGCACGGACCCTTCCTACAGGGCTCGCGGCTGAGCCGCATCGATCATCGCGGCTCAGGCACGCGGCGCCGGCCGGACGCGTCGGCGCCTCCATCCAGGACAGGCAAGGGAGAACATGGCAACGATTGACAACAGCCCATGGGTCGGCTCCGGCGACAGCCGCGTCACCGGCGAGGGACAGCAGACGGCCCCGGCCGTCGCCGCGCTGGCGGGGGGCGGCTACGTGATCGCGTGGCTCGTCGAGGGCAGCGTGAACGGCATCGACTTCTCCGGCGTGCGCGCGCAGCGCTTCGACGCCGGCGGCGCCAAGGTCGGCGGCGAACTGGTGCTGAGCAGCGGCCCGGCGGCCGGCGTTCCCGACCTGGCGGCGCTGGCCGACGGCGGCTTCGTCGCCACCTGGGACGCGCGGCCCGATCCGGCCGGTCCCACCAGCTATGTCGCGCGCCGCTTCGACGGCGCCGGCAACGCGGTGGGCGGCGAGTTCCAGCCCAACGCCGCGGCCAACCTGCACCACGCGGCGTCGGCGGAAGCCACGGCACTGGCCGGCGGCGGCTACCTGGTCGAATGGTGGGCGGACATCGGCGCGGGCTGGGGCCCCGCGGTGCAGGTGTACACCGCAGGCGGTGCGCCCGTGGGCGGCAACAAGGCCCTCGGCTACGAGGCGCCCGGCAATCCGTACGGGGAAGGCACGCACATCCACGCGGGCGGCACCGCCGCCGCGAGCGACGGCGGTTTCGTCGCGGTCTGGTCGGCGTCCACCGCGTACGTGCCGGGCAGCGGCTCGATCGCCCACGTCTACGCACAGCGGTTCGACGCCGCGGGAAGCGCGGTTTCCGGGCCGGTCGAAGTCGCCACCTCGTCCAGCGCGTCGTTCCTGGTGCAAGGCGTCGAGGCGGCGGTGCTCGCCGGCAGCGGCGAGCTCGTGGTGTCGCTGCGCGGCATGCTGCCGGACGGGCGCACCCAGCTCACGGCGCAGCGCTTCGACGGCGCCGGCCATGCCACCGGTCCGGTGCAGACCATGGTGTTCGCGGACGTCGTGATCGACTCCAAGGTGACGGCGCTGGGCGACGGCGGCTTCGTGGTGTCGTGGCTGCACGGCGCGACCGAGCAGCAGACGCTCTTTGCCCAGCGCTTCGACGCCGGCGGCGCGAAGCTGGGCGACGCGGTGCTGATTGGCAGCGGCAAGGCTCTGTATGCGCATTACAGCGTGACGGCCACGGCCAACGGCGGCGCGGTGTTTGCCTGGGACGACGGCCGCCTGGACCTCGGCGACGTGTATGCGGAGCGCTTCGCGCCGAGCGCGTCGTCGGGCGGCGACACGGCCCCGCCCGGCGTGGTCGGGTTCGCGCCGGCCGACGAGGCGGTGTCGGTGCCGATCACCACCAATATCCAGCTGACCTTCGGCGAGACCGTGCAGAAGGGCGCCGGCAGCATCCTGCTGAAGAACTCGGCCGGCGCCGTCGTCGAGGCCTACGACGTGGCGAGCAGCGGCAACGTCACGATCAGCGGCAACATCCTCACCATCGACCCCACCGAAAAGCTCGCCTACAGCACCGGCTATTCGGTCGAGATCGCCGCCGGCGCGGTGCGCGACCTCGCCGGCAACGCGTACGCCGGCACGACCACGTACAACTTCACCACCGGCGGCCCGCCCGACGGCCCCGCGCCGTCGCCTGAGGTTGTCGGGACCGGCGGCCCCGACAACCTGGTCGGCTCGACCGGCGACGACCGCGTCTCGGGCGGCGGCGGCAACGACACGCTCAACGGGCGGGGCGGCAACGACGCCATCGATGGCGGCGACGGCACCGATACCGCGATCATCGAGACGACGATGGCCGGGGTGCAGGCGTATTCGTTCGCCAACGGGGTCATCACCGTGACCACGGCGCTGGGCACGCAGACCCTGGTGAACGTCGAGCGCGTGCGCCTGAACGACGGCCTGTTCGCCTTCGACACGCAGGGCCCCGCCGGTGAAACCTGGCAGGCCGCGGCGATCTTCCATGCGGGTTTCGGCCACGTGCCCGGGGCCGGCGAGCTGAGCCGCTGGACCGCGGCGGCCGACGCAGCGCCGACGATGGGCGCGCTCGCGCAGCAGATGATCGATGCCTACGCGCCTGGCGTTTCATCGCACACGCTGGTCGCCCATGTCTACACCCAACTGGTCCACCAGGCGCCGAGCGGGGAGGTGGTGCAGAGCTATGTCGACCAGATCGGCCCCGGCCGCCAGTTCGCGACGCAGGGCGACCTGCTGGCGTACGCGGCGTCGCTGTCGCTCAACACGGACGGCATGGCCGGCTTCGTCGGCAGCATCCAGCAGCTGGAACCGGACTGGTTCTGAGGTGGCTCTCGGGTTTTCCTTTGCGGGATCGCCCGGCGCCCACTTGGTGCATGATCGCGGCATGCAAGAAGGAGTCACCATGGAACGTCCCGAGCACGACGAAACCCCGGCCGCCGCCACGGCCGAGCCGCGCAATGCCTTTCTCGAGGAAAAGGCATTCAAGTCCCGCACCGTCCTGATCTTCGGCGAGATCACCGACCGCTCGGCCGGCGACATCGCGCGCCGCCTGATCGCGCTCGACGCCGACAGCTCGGCGCCGATCGACATGCTGGTGAGCTCGCCCGGCGGCCACCTCGAGTCGGGCGATGCGATCCACGACATCATCCGCTTCATCTCGGCGCCGGTGAACATGATCGGCACCGGCTGGGTCGGCAGCGCCGCGACGCACCTGTACCTGTCGGTGCCCAGGGAGCGCCGCTTCGCGCTGCCCAACACGCGCTTCCTGATCCACCAGCCATCCGGCGGCGCCGGCGGGCCGGCCAGCGACATCGCCATCCACGCCCAGGAGATCATCAAGGCCCGCGAGCGCGTGGCGCGCATCATCTCGCGCGAGACCGGCCGCCCCCTGGACAGCGTCCTGGTCGACATCGAGCGCGACCGCTGGATGTCCGCCGAGGAGGCGATCGAGTACGGCCTGGTCGGCCGCATCATCGAGCGCAAGACCGACCTGAAGCGCTGAACCGCGGCGCGGCTCGCGCCCCGGGTTACCACCAGGGTTTCTGACCGGGCTGCGGCACGCTGTGGCAGCGCTCGCACGTGTACATCGCGGAGAAGGCGACGGTGGCGTGGCAGACGCCGCACGCCTGTCCGCGCAGGATCTGCGCCATGTTCATCGCGTTGGCGCCCGCCTTCGGCACGAACAGGCCGTCGTGGCAATTGCCGCAGGTGAGCCACGGCGCGTGCGCCGCGTGCGGGAAGCGCACGTACGGCATCTGCGCGGTGTTCTTCATCACGATGTCCAGGTCCAGCGCCTGCACTGGCTCGCCCCCGCCGGCCACCGCCGCACGCGGCTCGATGGCGCCCAGCCTCAGCGCTTGCGACCAATCGGGCTTGCCGCGCTTGTCGGGAGGCAATGCGGAAAAGGCTTCCTGCGGCTGCTGCAGCCGCCGCGCATCCGGGTTGGCGGGATCGTGGACCGGTGCCGGCGCGTCGTCGGTCGGCGGCTCGGGCGCGGCGCCGAACAGGTCGGCCGCCCGGGGTTCGGCATCGGCAGCGCCGCCTGGCTGGGCCACGGCGCTCCCGAGCACGCAGGCGATGCCGATGGCCAGCGCCGCGATGGCTGCTCGTGCCGGCTGCTGCATTCGGTCGCGTGCTCGGGGTTCCATCGGTGCTCTGCCTGCGCGATCGTAGCGGACCGCGCCCCGGGTCCGGGCCGAAGTCGCGCGGACTTTCGCGCCGCCTTGACGAATGCCGCAGCGTGCGGCCGGCAGCGGCGCCGTGGACGCAATCATTGACGTGGCGCAAAACCGCGCCGCGGGCAGGTGCCTACCTTGCGGGGCATGGCCCTCCATGCCCAGGCATCACTCTCGCGGCGCGGGCTGCTGTCCGCCGCCGCGGCGGCCTGCCTGCCGCTGCCGGCATTGGCGACGGCGATCTATACGCCGCATGAATTGAGGCAGGCGTACCGGCGCGAGGTGCGCCAGCGGCTGGACGTGCCGCCCGAGGAAGTGCGGGTGTACGGCGGCGTCTCCGAACTTCAGTTGTTCAGCGGCCGGCAGGAACTGCTCGCGCCTCAGTACCTGCTGGTGGTCGACCGCAATCCCCATGTGCAGGCGGCATTCCTCTTCTGGCGGCTGGTGCCGGGCTCGTACGAACTGGTCGGCGCCTCGCCGGTGTCGACCGGCCGCGACCCCGCCAGCGCGGTGGACGCCGTGCGCGGCCTGCTGGAGGAAGTCGTGGCCGCCGACGGCGCCTGCCCTACGGCCGTCCCGCGCCCGTGCCGCAGCAGCGACCTGCGGGTCTACGACTTCGGCTGGCCGCGTGGCCACGCCCGCTCCGCGCGCCGGGACCTGCGGGTGCGGGTGCGCGGCGCGGACGGCGCTGCCGCGCGGCAGCTGGGCCGCCCCTGCGCCGAAGACTGCATCCTCCTGCCGGCCAGCCTCGTCATGTTCCTCGACGAATACGGCGTGCTCGACGAAGGCAGTGCACGGCCGCAGCGCCATGTCCTGCCGTTCCGGGGGCGGCACCTGCTGGTGGTCGACAGCGAGCGCGACGAGCGCCCCGGGTGGAGCCCGCCGCCCCTGGCCTGACGGCTGTCGCGGCCACCGGCATGCGATGCGCCGGTAACCTCTGCAACAGACCATGACCGATGCAGGCTGGCGAGCGTGCAATTTTCCCTTGGAAGTGGCTCGTCCGCGGGGGCCGCCCCGGCAACGCCTCGTCACAAATGCAGGACACGCGTCCCTGGCCGCCGCGGGTCGATCCATGCGTAATGGCTTCGACAAGAAGGTTCTGTGCAGGGATGCGAGGCCGACATGACGAACGCCGAAGACAAACTCAGGGAGTGGCAGGTCCTGTACCGGGAATGGTCGGAGCTGGAGCACCGCCTCCAGTCGCGCGCCGTGGAGGAAGGCGGCCCACCCGCCGCCGAGCTGAAGATCCGGGCACGCTCGCTGCAGCAGCAGTGCGCATCGGCGCTGGCGGCGCTCGACTCCGCGGTGGATGCCATGCGCCAGAGCCGCGAACGGCGGGAAAACATCTCCTGAGCCTGCCGGCGGCGCTATCCCTGGAACCCGCCCTGCGCCAGGAACCGCAGTTCCTCCCCGGTGCTGGCGCGGCCGAGCAGCCCGTTGCGGTGCGGAAAGCGCCCGAAGCGGCCGATGATGTCCCGGTGGTGCAGGGCGAAGCGATACGGCTCTCCGCCCAGCGCCGCCGTCTTCGCCACCGAGAGCTCCTGGTCGGCTGCATTCTCGGCGTGCATCAGCGGCAGGTACATGAAATTGCGCAGTTCCAGCGGGACCTGCTCGTCGAGCCCTCTCGCGAGCGCCGCCCGGGCGATGCCCTGGGCCCGTGCGTCGGTCGCGTACATGCGGGCGCCGCCGCGAAAGGCGTTGCGCGGGAACTGATCCAGCAGGATCAGGAGCGCCAGCGCGCCGTCCGCGCCGGCAGCCCAGCCGTCGAGTTCGCCGGCGGCGGCGCGTTCGTGCAACGCCAGGAAGCGCTCGCGGAACTGCGCGTCGAAGGCGTCGTCCTTGCGGAACCAGCGCGCCGGCCCGGCGTCGCGCCAGAAGCGCACGACGGCCGCCGCTTCGTCGGGTGTGTCTTCCATGCGCCCGATTGTGCGGCGCCTCAGGCGCCGGCGCTGGCCCCGCGGCCCGCCGCCGCCTCGGCCAGCGGGAAATGGCGAGCCAGTTCCTCCAGCGTGTCGGCCACGTTGCGGTGGTGCACGAAGATGCCGCCGGCGGCCTCCCACAGGTGCCGGTGCTTGAGCGTGTCGTCCACCAGCACGTCGCCGGGATGGCAGTGGTCGCGCTTGTCGACGGCCATGCACGTGATGATCCGCGTGCCGGGGAAATGCTGCGCGGCCCAGCGTACCTTCTGGCCGGCCGCCCAGGTGCCGCGCGGCAGGCCGGTGAGGATGATCGGGTCGAGATGCCGCACGGCCTCGAACAAATCCATCGCGCCGGGCAGCGGCGGCAGCCGCGCGTAGAAGTCGGGCGCAGTGGCCAGCCGCTGCCAGAACTTGCCCGGGCCGTAGCGCTTCATGAAGCTCTCGGCGGACATGCCCAGGACCGCGCGCGCGCCGTGCTCGAAGTCGGCAAGGACGCCGTCGCAGTCGAGATAGAGCTGGCGGGCCTTCACGGGAACACCGCCGGTTCGAGTCGCACCGGGATCGGCGGCTCGATCGCCTGCCAGCCGTGCCGCGCGATCGCATCGTTGCTCTCCCTGGCCTTGCGGCCGGGCGAGAGCGACCACGTGATGTGGTACGTGCCGCCGCCGGGGCGGTCAGTGCTGCCGTCGACACGCACGACCAGGGCCTCCACGCCGCGCCGGTCGTCGCTGCGGCCCACGATCTCGGCGCGGCACGGCGGCGGCAGCGGCGCGTCGGCGGCGACGCGCGGCTTGAGGGTCACGTGGTCGGCGATCGCGCGCGAGTACTTCGGCGGCAGGCGCTGCAGCAGCGTGCGCCGCTGGTCGGGGTCGACCTTCCAGCCGATGACGTGGTCGCCCGAATTCGCCTGTTCATGGGCCTCGATGGCGGTAAGCATGAAGCGATGATCGCCACGCCGCGCCGGCGCCGGTATCGGCGCGGTGGCGATGACGATGTAGGAGAGCGGACGACGCGCGCCGCCGGGTCAGCCGTCGGCCAGGCTCATCACGGCGCGCCGGGTTCCGCCTTCGCCGACCGGCACGCCCAGCGCGACCAACGCCGCCTCCACGCCCGCGATCGCGCCAAGGATCACGGCCTCGTTGCAGTCGCCCAGGTGGCCGATGCGGAACGCGCGTCCAGCCAGCGGCCCCAGCCCGCCGGCCAGGCCGACCTGGAAGCGCTCGCGCGCGACGCGGCGCAGCTGCTCGACGTCGATGCCCGGCGCGACGGTGATGGTGGTGACCGAGGTCGACCGCGCGGCCGGCTCGCGCGCGAAGAAGTCCACGGCGCCGCCGGCGCGCCAGCCGTCGACGGCCGCCTGCACGGCACGGGCCAGCCGCGCATGACGCTGCCACACGGCCTCGACGCCTTCGCTGAAGACCAGGCCGAGCGCCGCTTCCAGCCCCAGCAACAGGTTCTGCGGCGGCGTGCCGCAGAACTTGCGATACGACTGGTCGTGCCGGCGGCGCACCCAGTCCCAGTAGAAGCGCGGCGCCGGGTTGCGCTGCGCGGCGGCGAAGGCGGCGGCGTTCACGGCCATGAAGCCGACGCCCGCCGGGCACATCAGTCCCTTCTGCGAGGCGCCGACGGCCACGTCGACGCGCAGGTCGTCCATGGCGAACGGCGCGGCCGCCAGCGTGGACACCACGTCGGCCACCAGCAGCGCCGGATGGCCGGCGGCGTCGATGGCGCGGCGGATCGCCGCCAGGTCGTTGGTGATGCCGGTCGCCGTGTCGGCGTGCACCGCGAAGACCGCCTTGACGGCATGGCCCTGGTCCTCGCGCAGGGCGGCTTCCACGGCCGCCGGATCGATTGGCCAGCCCTCGCGCCACGGCGTGCGCACCACCCGGCGGCCCAGTCCTTCGGCCTGTTGCGCCCACGATTCGCTGAAGTGGCCGGTCGCCGGCACCAGCACGCTGTCGCCGGGCGCGAGCAGGTTCTCGATGACGGCCTCCCACACCCCGTGGCCGTTGGCCGCGTACATGAAGATGTCCGATTCGCGCGTGCGGAACAGGCGCCTCAGGCCGTCCTCGCAGGCGGCGATGTTGGCGTCGACGCGGGCGTCGCCGAGGTCCATCGGCTGCACGCTCATCGCGTGCAGCACCTCGTCGGGGACAGGAGTGGGTCCGGGGGAGTGCAGCAGGCGGCGGCCCGGAATGCGGGTGGTGGTCATGGCAGGCGGGATCGTACCTTTCCTTTCTTATGGCGCCAGCTCGATCCACACCGGCGCGTGATCGCTCGGTTTCTCGCGGCCGCGATGAGCGGCGTCCACGCCATCAGCGACCAGCCGTGCGGCGAGCCCCGGATCCAGCAGCAGGAAATCCATGCGAAAGCCCGCGTTGCGCCGGAAGGCGTCGGCGTTGACCCAGAAGGTGTAGATCCGCTCGCCGGGGCGCCGGTGGCGCGTGGCGTCGACCCAGCCTTGCGCCAGCAGGCGGGCGTACGCCTCGCGCGTCGCCGGCTGCAGCACCGCGTCGAAGCGCCACAGCCACGCGTTGTAGATGTCGGCGTTGGTCGGCACCACGTTGAAGTCGCCGGCCAGCAGCACCGGGCGCCCGCGTTCCAGCAGCGCCTGCGCGTGGCCGACCAGGCGCTCGAACCAGGCCAGCTTGTAGTCGAACTTCGGGCCCGGCTGCGGATTGCCGTTGGGCAGGTAGACGGAGGCGACCCGCAGGCCGTGCACGTCGGCCTCGAGGTAGCGGGCCTGGCCGTCGGCGTCGTCGCCCGGCAGGCCGCGCCGCACTTCCACCGGGCGCTCCCCGCGCGCGAGGACCGCCACGCCGTGGTGCGAAGGCTGGCCGTGCCAGACCGCGTGGTAGCCGGCGGCCTCGATGGCCGCGGCCGGAAAGGTCGCGTCGCCGGTCTTGATCTCCTGCAGGCAGGCGATGTCGGGGCGCGTTTCCTCCAGCCATTCCAGCAGGCGCGGCAGCCGGCCCTTGACCCCGTTGACGTTGAACGTGGCAATCTTCATGATCCGCTCCCATTCCAGCACGAACGAGCATCACCTCGCGTCAGACGCATGCACATCCGCCCCGACGATCTCTCCGGCCCGCGCGTGCGGGCGCTGCTCGACGAGCACCTCGCGAACATGCGGCAGTTGTCGCCGCCCGAGAGCGTCCACGCGCTGCCGATCGAGGCGCTGCGCCGGCCCGACGTCACCTTCTGGACCGCCTGGTCGGGTGTGGAACTGCTCGGCTGCGGCGCGCTGAAGGAACTCGATCCGGCGCATGGCGAGATCAAGTCGATGCGCACGGCGTCGGGCCATCGCCGCCAGGGCGTGGCGCGCGCCATGCTGGCGCACATCGTGGCCGAAGCGCGCCGGCGCGGCTACTCGCGGCTGAGCCTGGAGACGGGGTCCGACGCGCCGTTCGAGCCCGCGCAGCGGCTCTATGCCGGCTTCGGCTTCACCGCCTGCGCCCCGTTTGCCGACTACGAGGAAGACCCCAACAGCGTGTTCATGACGCTGGCGCTCTGACGCCCGGGCGGCGGCAAGCTGAGCAATACCGCGCCCGTACAATCCGCGGACTTTGCCAGCAGCAGCATCCTCCCCCGACGTGGGCTCGGCCGTCGCCGATCGCACCGGTCCACGCGCGGGGCGTCTGCTGGCGCCCGAGCTGGGCTCCATCGGCATTCCCGACACCGAAATCGGGCGCCTGTTCCGCGCGACGGACTGGGCCGCCACCGCGCTCGGCCCGATCGACCAATGGCCGCAGAGCCTGCGCATCGCCGTCGGCATCTGCCTGAATTCGCGCTTCCCGATGTTCGTGTGGTGGGGACCGACGCTGGTCAACATCTACAACGACGCCTACATCCCGATCCTCGGGCGGCGCCACCCGCGCGCGTTCGCCCAGCCGGCGCGGGCGTTCTGGAGCGAGATCTGGGACGTGCTCGGGCCGCAGGTCGACATGGTGATGGGGGAAGGGCGCCCGACCTGGAACGATCGCGTGCTGCTGCGGATGGAACGCAACGGGTTCCCGGAGGACACGTATTTCACCTGGTCGTACAGCGCCATCCACGACGACGACGGCGCCATCGCCGGACTGTTCTGCGCCTGTTCCGAGGAGACCGCGCGCGTGAATGCCGAGCGCGAACGCGACCGCCTGATCCGGGACGCGCAGGGTGCGGCCCAGACGCTGCGCACCTGGTTCGACAACGCGCCCGGCTTCATCGCCTTGCTGCGGGGGCCCGAGTTCGTGTTCGAGATGGTGAACCACGCCTACTACCAGCTGGTCGGGCATCGCAAGGTCGAGGGCTTGCCGGTCTTCGAGGCGATGCCCGAGGCACGCAACCAGGGCTACGAGGAACTGCTGCAAGGCGTCTGGCGCACCGGCCAGCCCTTCGTCGGCCGTGGCATGCGGCTGCGGGTGCAGAAGGAAGCCGGAGGACCGGTCACCGACTCGTTCATCGATCTCGTGTACCAGCCGGTGCGCGACGCCGCCGGCACGGTGATCGGCATCTTCGCGCAGGGGCACGACGTCTCGGAGCAGGTGCGCGCCGTGCAGGCGCTGAAGGACGCCGACCAGCGCAAGGACGAATTCCTGGCCACGCTCGCCCATGAACTGCGCAACCCGCTCGCGCCGATCCGGCAGGCCGTGGCGCTGGCGCAATCGCCGCGCGTGGAAGCCGACCGCCGCGCCTGGGCCCTGGACGTGATCGAGCGCCAGTCGAGCCACATGGCGCTGCTGCTGGAGGACCTGCTGGACGTGTCGCGCATCTCGCGCGGCCATCTGCAGCTGCGCCTGCAGCAGGTGAAGCTGCAGGACGTCGTCGCGTCGGCCGTCGAGACCGTCAAGCCGCTGGTCGACCGCAAGCACCATCGCCTGGACGTCGCGCTGCCGCCGCAGCCGGTGGAGCTGTCGGCCGATCCGCTGCGGCTGGCGCAGGTGCTCACCAACCTGCTGTCCAACGCCGCCAAGTACACCAACGACGGCGGAAGCATCGAACTGGCCGCCACTCGCGAGGGCGCGCAGGTGGTGATCACCGTGCGCGACGACGGCATCGGCCTGGCGCCCGAGGCGCAGGCGCAGGTCTTCGAGATGTTCTCGCAGGTGGCGCCGGCCATCGAGCGCAGCGAAGGCGGGCTGGGGATCGGCCTGGCGCTCAGCCGGGGGCTGGTCGAACTGCATGGCGGCAGCATCGCCGTGCGCAGCGCGGGCGCCGGCCGCGGTTCGGAGTTCATCGTGTCGCTGCCCTGCCTGGCCGCGCAGGATGCGCCCGCGGAAGCGCCCGTGGCGGCACGGACGGCGGGCGCCGCGTCGCGCCGCGTGCTCATCGCCGACGACAACCCCGACGGGCTGGAGAGCCTGGCGGCGCTGCTGTCCATGCACGGACACGAGGTGCACGTGGCCGCCGACGGCGGCGAAGCGCTGGCCCAGGCCGGGCGCGTGCGGCCCGACGTGGCGCTGCTCGACATCGGCATGCCGGGCCTGACCGGCTACGAAGTCGCAAGGCGCATCCGCGCGAGCGACTGGGGACAGCGGATGCTGCTGATCGCCCTGACCGGCTGGGGACAGGCGCAGGACCAGGCCCGCGCGCGTGCCGCCGGCTTCGACCACCACATCACCAAGCCGCTCGACCTGGAGCGGCTGCTGGCCCTGCTGGCGCCGGCCGAAGCCTGAGCGTGGCGCGCGCCTGAGGCCGCAACATTCTGCGGCCGAGCTTCACAGTTCTTCACGCACCGCTTACCCCGCAGCGGTCCTCGCGCGCGACGATGCAGGCGTTGGAAGGAACACCGGCTGTCGTGCACCACGCAGCCGGCAAACTCAGGAGAAACTCGATGAACCGGAAACTACAAGCCGTGCTGGCCGCCTGCGGCGTCGCGCTGGCCACGCAGGCAGCGGCCCAGATCACCCTGTATGGACGCGAGGACTTCCAGGGCCGCTCGTTCCAGACCGAAGAACGGGTCCGGAACCTGGAGCGCTACGGATTCAACAACCGCGCCTCGTCCGCCGTCGTCGAGCGCGGCCGCTGGGAAGTCTGCGAAGGCCCGCGCTTCGAGGGCCGCTGCGTCGTGCTGCGCCGGGGCAGCTACCCGTCGCTGCGCGAGATGGGCCTGAACAACGCCGTGTCATCGGTGCGCCGCATCGAGCGCGACCGCCGCGCCGACGACGACCGCTACCAGGAGCAGCCGCGCTACGTGCAGCCGGCGCGCCCGGCTTTCTACGACGTGCCGGTCACGTCGGCGCGGGCCGTCGTCGGCCCGCCCAGCCAGCGCTGCTGGATCGAGCGCGAGCAGGTCGCGCAGCCGGCCTACGGCCAGCCGAACATCGGCGGCGCGGTGATCGGCGGGGTGGTCGGTGGCCTGCTGGGCCACCAGGTGGGCGGCGGCAGCGGCAAGGATGCGGCGACCATCGGCGGCGCGATCGCCGGCGCCGCCATCGGCTCGCAGGTGGGCGGCGGCAATGCCGTGGCCGGACAGCGCGACGTGCAGAAGTGCCAGCAGGTCGTCAACACCCAGCCGGCGTACTGGGACGTGACCTATGTCCACGCCGGCGTGCAGCACCGGGTGCAGCTGGCCTCTGCGCCGGGCGCGACCATCCGGGTGGATGCCGCCACCGGCGCGCCGGTCGTCGCCGGCCGCTGAGAAGGCGCGCTCAGGTAGCCGCGGCGAAGGCGCCGCGGAACGCGTCGCAGAAAGCCGGCGTGCCGGTCAGCGTCAGGCTCAGCGTGATGCGCGGGGCGCCCGGCGTGCCCGGCTTCAGCTCGAGGCGGCCGGCGCCTTCGTCCCAGCGGACGTCCAGCGGCGCCGGCACCTCCTGCACCCCCTGCAGCTCGAAGTCCCAGTCGCCACCCTCGTCGAGCGGCGCGCGCACGCCGGCGAATTCACGGTGTGCCCAGTCGAGCACGCGCGCGAGCTCCTGCTGCAGCGCGGGCAACTGGGCCGCGTTGACCGAGGCCATCGCGTCGAAACTGCCGTGGCCCTGCGAGTCTTCGCTGTAGTCGAAATCCAGCCAGTCGAGCGTGAAGGTCGCCATGGGCACAGTGTCGCCGATGCGCCCTGATTACACTCGGGGCCACACGAATCAGGCAGCAATGGAACTCTTCTTCGCGGCCGCGCTGGCCGCGACGGCCTTCTGGACGATGCGATCGCAGGAGCAGGGCCGTCGCATCGCGCTCCTCGGGCGCCACCTGGCCCGCCACCAGATCGAAAAGCACATGGAAACGCTGACGCAGGGCTACCTGCGCGCGCTGGGCGAGGACGACGCGCAGCGGCGCGACCAGATCTGGCTCCTGCTGCGCGCAAGCGAGCGTGCGCTGCGCAGCCAGTTCGCCAGGATGGCGGCCGACTTCGCGGGCACCGACGCGGCCCAGGCACGCGTGAGCAAGCTGCCTTTCTACGTGCCGTTCGCGACCCGTTTCGCGCCGGCGGCCACCTTCGACATGCGGCAGGCGCTGGCGCTGCACGCGCGCGGCATCGAGCGCGCGATGGAAGGCACCGAGGTGTCGCCGCGCGACCGCGCCTTCACCATCTCCGCCGAACTGCTGCTGATGCAGCACACCTGCCACTGGTTCTGCCGCTCGCGCATGGTGGCGTCGGCGCGCACCCTGGCCCGCCACAAGACCTCGTACGACCAGCTGGTCGCCTCGGTGTCGCCGCAGACGCGCGCGGAGTACCTCGCGCTGACGGCCCTGGGCCGCGCGGCCGAGGCCTGAAGTCGGCAGCGGCCTACGGCACCAGTGGGCGAGGGCGGGCGCGAAGCGCCGGCGCGCCAGCCGAGAATCGATCCGATGAAGAACCTGCCCCGCATGGTGCTGCACGCCGGCGAGCACCAGATCGACGCCTACGTCGCGCGCGGCGCGCAGGAGCGCGCGCTCGGCCTGATGCACCGGCAGTCGCTGGCCGAGAACGAAGGCATGTTGTTCGTGAACGGCGAGCCGCAACCCCAGAGCTTCTGGATGAAGGACACGCCGCTGGCGCTGTCGATCGCCTTCGTGCGCGACGACGGCACCATCGTCGAGCTGGCCGAAATGGACCCGCAAAGCACCGAGCCGTGCAGCTGCGAGACCCCGGTGCGGTTCGTGCTGGAGATGAAGCGGGGGTGGTTCGGCGAGCGGGGGATCGAGCCCGGCGACCGGTTGAGCGGACCGGTCTTTGTCGGCTGACACCTGTCCGCGCCAACCCCGCCAGCGTGCTGCGCATGACCAAGCGGCTGCAGCGCGAAAGCAAGCATGCGACGCTGGAAACGCTGCTGGAGCTCTCCGCTTCCGGTCAGGCCAGCGCGCACATGGAACCGGACCACCACGAGGCGGTGCGGGCGTTCGTGGAGAAGCGGACGCCGCGTTTTTCCCGAGCCCGGTACGCGCGGCGCCGGTCAGAACTCCTTCCAGCCCTGGTCGTCCTGCGGCGGGCTGGACGCCAGCGGCAACTGGGCAACGGTCGGTTTCCTGCCTGGCCCCTTCGTGCCGCCGGTCGGGAGCGACGGCGCGCCTGCCGCGACACTCCGGCTCGTGGCCTGGGCTTGCGCGATGACCTCGCGGGCCCTGGAGTCCGTCCCCAGCTTGAAGGCGCTGACGGCGTCGACGAGGGCGTTCGACTGTTCCTTGAGCGACTGCGCTGCCGCGGACGCCTCCTCCACCAGGGCGGCGTTCTGCTGGGTGACCTGCTCCATCTGCGCGACGGCCTGGTTCACCTGCCCTATGCCGGAGGCCTGCTCCTGGCTGGCCGCGCTGATCTCTCCGATGAGGTCGCTGACCCGCTTGATGCTCGCGACCACCTCCTGCATGGTCTCGCCAGCGCGGGCGACCAGCGCGGTGCCCGAGTCGACCTTGCCGACCGAATCGTCGATCAGCCCCTTGATTTCCTTGGCTGCGGCCGCCGAGCGCTGGGCGAGGCTGCGCACCTCCGCGGCCACGACCGCGAAGCCGCGCCCCTGATCGCCGGCGCGAGCGGCCTCGACGGCGGCGTTGAGCGCCAGGATGTTGGTCTGGAATGCGATCCCGTCGATCACCGTGATGATGTCGGCGACCTTCCGGGACGCCGCATTGATCCCGGCCATGGTTTCCACGACTTCGCCGACCACGGCGCCGCCGCGGCTGGCCACTTCGGACGCGCTCTGGGCAAGCTGGTTGGCCTGGTGCGCGTTGTCGGCACTCTGCCTGACGGCGCCGGTGACTTCCTCGATCGAGGCGGCAGTCTCTTCAAGGCTCGACGCCTGTTCCTCGGTGCGTTGCGAGAGATCCTGGTTGCCGGAGGCGATCTGTGCCGAGGCCGTGGCGATCGCGTCCGTACCCAGCCGCACGTGGCCCACGACGCCCGACAGGGCCGCTGTCATTTCCTTCAGGGCGCCGAGCAACTCGCCGGTCTCGTCCCGGCTCGTCGCCCGCACCTGCACGGTGAGGTCGCCTGCCGCGACGGTCTTGGCGATCCGAACGGCCTCGGCGAGGGGGCGCGTGATGGCGCGCGTGATGAGCAATGCGAAGCCGATGGAAACGAGCAGGATGACGGCACTGGTCCACAGCACCACAGCCCGCGCGGTGGCCAGGGCGTGCGTGACGTGGCTTTCGGCCTCGGCGACCAGCTTGTGGTTGGCTTCCTTCAGCGCCGCGATCGCATCCGCCAAGGGCTTGTCGCCGCCACTCACGGTCTTGTCCATCTCGGCCGGGCCAAAGCCGTTCGCCCGCAGGTCGACGAGCTTGGTCATCGCGGCGCGATACGCCGTCACCGCCTCGCCGATCTTCTTCAGTTGCCCCGTTTCGAGCGGCGTGTTGAAGCCGAGGGCCGTGTAGGCGGCGGCAGCCTTCTCGATGGCGGCCATGTCCGCCTCGAACCTCTTGTTGTAGTCCCCACCGCGCAGGATGTAGTTCTTGAAGTGCTGGACACCCCGGGCGAGGGCGCCCGACGCATCGTCGGCAAGATCCTGTTTCTTCAGGACGATGTTGATCAGTTCTTCGGACTCGTCGCGCGCGACCCCGATCCTGTCGAGGGTGACGGCGGCGAGAACCGCGATGAGGACGAGTACGACGCCGAACGCCAGAAAGAGTTTGGTGCCGATCTTCAGGTGACGGAACATGGGTCAGTGCTTTGCATATGGTTGCTCCCCGGATCTCGAGTTGTGCGTACGACGTCAATGGAAGCGGGCATAGCGCATCCATTGGTGGCAGTCTGAGTGACTGCCTAATCCTTTTTCTTGACTGGAATCAGGTAACGGGTTGCGTCTGCGTCCGGGCGCACAGTCGTTTTCGTACTCGCACTAAGGAATCCACGCAACGCACACTGCGGACGCCGTGTTCAGCCCAGCGCGTCCAGCGGGCTCATCGTCCCGCCCGCAGAGATCTTCACCACGTGCGTGTAGATCATCGTCGTGCTCACGTCGCTGTGACCGAGCAACTCCTGCACCGTGCGAATGTCGGTCCCCGCCTGCAGCAGGTGCGTGGCAAAGCTGTGACGCAGGGTGTGCGCCGTCACGTGCTTGTCGATCCCGGCGAGCGCAGCGGAACGCCGCAGCGCCCGCGACAGGCGCTCCTCGAACAAGTGGTGGCGCCGCCGCACGCCGGTCCGCGGATCGACGGCAAGCGTCGGCGACGGAAACACCCAGTGCCACGACCACGACTCGCCGGCGCGCGGGTACTTCGCCGCCAGTGCATCGGGCAGGAACACGCCGGGCAGCTGCGCGATGCGATCGGCTTCCCACAGCCTGCGCGAGCGGGCCAACTGCTCGCGCAAGGGCCGGTCGAGCGCACGCGGCAGCATCACCGCACGATCCTTCGCGCCTTTGCCTTCACGCACCACGATCACCCGGCGGTCGAAGTCGACGTCCTTGACGCGCAGTGACAGGCCCTCGGCGAGGCGCATGCCGGTGCCGTACAACAGGCGCGCGAGCAGTCCCGCTTCGCCTTCCATCACCGACAGCAGCCGCTGGCATTCCAGCGCGCTCAGCACGGCGGGAATGCGGCGCTTGCGCACTGGCCGGCCGATCTCCTGCAGCCACGGCAGTTCGCTCGCGAGCACCTCCTTGTACAGGAACAGCAGTGCACTCAGCGCCTGCCGGTGCGTGGACACGGACACCTTGCGCTCGGTGGCCAGCATGGTGAGGAACGCCTCGACGTCGCGCTTGCCTAGATCGCGCGGATGCTTGAGGCCGTGGAAGTGGACGAAGAACTTCGCCCAGTACACGTAGCTCTGTTCGGTGCGCAGGCTGTAGTGCAGATAGCGCAGGCGCTCCCGCAGTTGCCCGAGCAGACGCATCGACTGGAACGGCGGACGGGCCGCCCCATTGCGGCTTCGTGCGCCAGTTTCGAAGCTGTATATGCGTACAGTATGCTCCCCAGGCCGGCACGTTTCAAGGGTCGGCGAGGCTGCCGAGCCCAGGCGCCGACGCACGCGCATCGACGCAATCCCGCGCCGCCGCGGGGTTCCTCGCCATTTTCGTGAGCACCGGGACTGGGCGGGAATTCGACAATGCCTTATAAGTCAAGCACTTGCTGCACCCGAAGGAGCTTCCCAGGTGAATGCGTTCCCATGCTATCCCGCGCTGATGCGGGCTATATCAAGTTAGCCAGCATAAGGAGACCCCTGTGGCACTCGAACAGCAACTCACGGATGCCCTGGTGCAGGGCTACTACGACGCTGGGAAGAGGGCAGGCTATTGGGGCCGCCGCTTTCTTCAAGCTGTTAAGCGCAATGGAGGGCTACCCACGGTCAAACGGATGCTGTTGCCACGCAACGAGCAGCAGCGCAAAGGCCTGGACGCTTTGCTGGAGGCTGGGCATCCGGAGCTCACTGTCGAGGCCATCATCCTGCAGGACCGCTTCAAACCGCTCTTCTCCGCGACAGAGCTGCACACCGCGGCCGAGCGCTTAGGCGCGTACTCGAAGAAGCTGAACCTCATAAAGACGAAGGGGCCGAGTCCATTTCCCGATGAACTACCGCCCGGGCAGCAGTACGCTGAAGGCGCGAAGAAGTACGTCCGAGTCAACGCGTACGAGCGAGACTCTAAGGCGCGGAAGGCGTGTATCGCCCACTACGGGGCTGTCTGCGTCGTTTGCAGCTTCTCCTTCGAGAAAACATACGGCCAGCTCGGAAAGGGCTTCATTCACGTGCACCATCTGAAGCCGCTTGCACTCACGGATGGTGAGTACGAGGTCGACCCCATCGCAGACCTACGGCCGGTTTGTCCGAACTGCCACGCCATGTTGCATCAGGAGAATCCGCCGATGTCGATCGAGGAACTCAAGGCCGCGCTCAATGCTGGCTAACAGGTCGTTCGACACGGACACGCACCGGCATTGCGCCCCAGGCCGTGCGCGGGAGCATACGTCCTGCGGCTCAATGCCGGTGCGTGCCGGTCAACTCCGACGTTAAGACTCATGGCAACCACGTTCAAACTCGACAGCGGTGCAGTGGACTACCTCAATTGGATTGGTCGCTCGATCCACGAGTGCGACCTGCCCGCAAACTCTCGCGTCCGAGCAGCAGCAAGTTGTCTGGCGATTGCGCAGGACCACCATCACGCGATCGTCGTATTGCTCGATCACTCGCTGTTCGCGTCTAGCCTCTCGTTGGTAAGGTGCGAATTTGAAGCGTATGTCCGAGGCGAATGGCTGGCACTCTGCGCGACGGACGATGAAGTCGAAGCTTTCACCCAGGGCGCCGAACCGCCTCCAATGCGAACGCTTCTTGAGCAATTGGAGCAAACGCCCGCCTTCTCCGCGAAGGTGCTCTCGAAGATAAAGGCGAATGCTTGGAAGGCGATGTGCGCATACACGCATACCGGCGGCCTGCATATTCAGCGCTGGGTAACAGAGGAAGCCATTGAACCAAACTACTCCGCTGACGAAATCCAGGAGGTTCTGTCGTTTGCGGAAACGGTAGGCTCTCTTGCAGTAGTCGGTGTCGCCTATTTGGCCAACGATGACAAAGTGGCTGAGAGCGTTTTGGCCAAGTTCACGGAACGCACCGAGAGACGAGTCTTAACATGTCAATCGACACGGACACACAACTACCACGCCTGCGGCGTGCCGTCGTGTGCCGGTCATTTTTACGTTATGCCGCATGAATCCGACTCCCGCCATGCTCGAAGCCGCCGCTGAAGCTGCCGCGGCGTTCTTGGAGCGAGAGGGCGCGCGCCGTGATCTTCCGTTTCTGCGGGCTTTCCCCCAGAACTCCTGCGAGGCGGCAAGCGCTATCTTTGCTCTGGCTATTGCCGCGAAGTATCGCGCCGCGAACGTTCACGTCGCTCATGGCTATGACCGCGAGCACAACTCGTCGCACTTCTGGGTGGAGGTCGCAGATTACTTCGCCGATCTCACGGCGCACCAGTTCCGGACCCACTCGGGGCCGATCACAGGCCGATGTCCCAATCCGTTTGAAGTGCAATTTCCTGACGTGGAACGGGCCAGTCCGGAGGCGGCATTGCAGCGGTTCTCGCCCGCCAGCCGAGCGGCGTATGCCCTTGCCGCAAGCGATCTGGAGAAGGCCCTTGCGGCATAACAGGTCGGTCGACTCGGACACGTTGCGGCAAGGGGCCGCACGGCGCCGTTGGAAGCCGTGCACCGTGCGGCCCCTTGCCGCAATGTGCCGGTCACCTTCACGTTGAGGCTGTGCAAAAACTCCCGCGGAGGTTCGCCGGCCGGTCAGCGTTTCTGACTAGTTAAACGTTGACCAGGCATCGCCGCCCCTGCCGATGCCATGCCCCGCTACAAACCTGTAGACCGCAG
>NZ_VTOX01000001.1 GCF_012184415.1 Ramlibacter lithotrophicus | reverse complement strand
CCGAGCTGGCCTGAATATGCCGAAAACAGCTGGCTTGATTACGCCGAAAACGCCAGCTGCCGTCGGCCCGGCCCCCTGGCCTGATTACGCCGAAAACGAAGTGGCCTGATTACGGTGGAAAGTGACACCCGCGACTCCACGCGACGCGCGTACCGAAGCGACGCTGGACGTCCTGCAGGCAGCGGTCACGCGTTGGGAGGGACCGCTGGCGGAGCAGGACCTGTTCGATTGGCACGCGGCGCTGTTTCCCGCCGGCCGGAGCGGCGTGACCGGCATCACCCACCGGCGGCTGGTGCACCGACGAGGAGCCGATGCAGATCGTCAGGCCGCGCCTCGGAAAACCGGACGTCGTGCACTACGAAGCGCCGCCGTCGGCCAAGGTGCCCGCGCAGATGGGTGCCCTGCTCGAATGGTTCAACGTGCGCAGCCGCGTGCCCGAGATCGACGGCCAGTTGACGGCGTTGGGATTGGTGGATAGGACGGGGGCCGGGAGGGGGACGAGGTATGCCTTGGTTCCGCCGCACAGAATTGGAGTCTGACTCCGATTCTTCACGCCGGACGGCTACACGATCCAGGGCGGCACGATCAGCTGCCATGCGATCAACGGCAGCCTGTACGCGAAGCTGCCGTACGACCCGATCAAGAACTTCCAGCCGATCACCATGATCGGCCTGGTGGTGCGCGCCGACAGTCTGTACAAGACGGTGCAGGAGAGGTGATCGCCGCCGTCAGAGCAAGCCGGGGACGATCAACTATGCGTCGTCCGGCAACGGCACCTCGCAGCACCCGTCGGGCGTGTTCTTCGAGCAGTTGACCGGCGGCAAGATGGTGCACGTGCCGTACAAGAGCAGGGCCGAGTCGCTGACCGTGCCGATTTCGGGGCAGGGCACCGACATCATCTTCGAGAACCTGGCGCCGGCGCTGCCGCACATCAAGGCCGGCAAACTGCGCGCGCTGGGCGTGACGTCGGAGAAGAGCGGGGCCCGACGTGCCGGCCATCGCCGAAACCTTGCCGAGATTCGGCATCGTCTCGTGGCAGGCGCGTTCGCGCCGGCCGGCGTGCCCAAGCCTGTGGTGGAGCGGCTCTCGATCGAGTTGATCAAGTCGATTCAGGACCCCGACACGAAGGCGAAGCTGGTCGCACAAGGCATCGAGCCGGGCGGCATGACACCCGCCGAACTCGCGGCGTTCCAGAAGTCCGACGTGGAAAAGTGGGCGCGCCTGATCAAGGCGGGAATATCAGGGTCGAGTGAGGCGGGGCGGCCTGTCGGTTCGCCAAGCGGCTCCCTGTTGGCGTTCTCTGAAGCGTAAACCGCCAATTTGCGCCTCATTCATGAAGCGCAATCCGACGTATGCGCCTCATGTACCTCTGGCAAGCGGCGGCTGGCCGCGCCTCAGCTGGAACGCGAATGCGGCGAGCGACCCGCCTGGGTTGCGCGATTACGTCGCGGAATGTTAGAGCTAATTGAAGGGCCCCGAGATTACGTCCCCGCTTCCGAGCTGCGCAAGAAGCTTGGCTCCTCGTCAAAGCAGCTCTTCTTGGTTCGGGTCCGAGATCAACCCGATGTCCGGTCTCGCATATGTGCGCGCGCGCTTCGCCTTTTTTCCATCAGGCGGAGCTTGATAGCCCAGCAATGCAAGGAATTCGCCGAGCCGAACATCAACCTGTACTGGCGTGTGCTGCTGATCTGGGATACCAGATTTCAGTTGCTCAACTTCCAGCGTTTTCCGGATGATGTCCTCGTCACCGATGGCACGGCGGAAGTACGCTGCTATAAGCATGGCAGCCCTTTCGTACGATCCGAGCTCTTGATAACGCCCGATCAGTGCTTTCAAGATTTCATTCGGATCTATGGAATGAAAGGCGTTGTATGTGTCGCGAGAGGCCAACTTTTGCTGCACTAGAGTGTGTGCAAGTCCTTGGCGAAGAATTGTGTTCGATCCGTGACGGCATAAGTAAAAAATTCGCCCAAATACATCGGGCTCGGTTGGAGGAAGCCACATATCGCATCGCCCAAGCGCCCACAGCGCCCAACCAGCAATGTATTGCTGTGCGCTGACATCGGAGTAAAGCAGCCTAAGTAATGCTGGGACAATCCTGTCGAGTTCAATCGCTCGTGGCAGTCGCAGTGGAAGTCTCTCCAGGCAGTGTGCGAAGAGGAGAGCTCCCTCACCTACCCGATAGAGATCGTCAACGGCCAATTCACAGATTGCTGCGTCCAGGATTGCCATAAACTCGCCGTTATGCGTTTGCAGCGCAACTTGCCAGGAAGCCTCCTTCAGCGCGTACGTCGTTTTAGTGAAATCGCTACCTTCGTCAGCAACGGCTCGCCTTGCCTCCTTAATGACTTCGCCGCCGTAGCGCCCTGCCATCAGACTCGGAACGAAACTCTGCACGTTCGACCGCGTCTGATGATCGAGCCCGCAAGCTACCAAAGCCTGGATCGCACACCCGATGGTCTCTGGGCGTGCGGCGGCTTCGTCAGCGAGGCTGTGCCCGAGCGAATTTATCAGTAATGAGGGCTTCGGGTTCTCTGCTCGTCCACTGGCAGACACCTGCAGACACGCGGCGGTCAGTTCCTGGATCAGAGGCTCCGTAGCCTTTCCACCAAGCACGGCTGCCAACGGAATCACCTCGCGCCATTTTTCCTCTTCGAAGTACGGCGCAAGGACGCTCACGAGTGTGTCGGTCTCTTTTCGATCGGGGTGCCACCCCTCCACCATTCCGCGTGCGCAAAGGTACTCTTGAAACGTCAGGTGCCGAAACTCAAAGAACTCAACGAGTAGACCATCTTCGACATCGAGCCCCGTCATCATCAAGAGGCTACTACGGTCTTCCACTCTATGAATGAATTCCGCAACTGTTCCCCGAACATACCCCAGTTCTGTAGGCAATGCGGTGCGCGCATCTTGCACAAAGGCGGCTAGATGAGGTCGGCTAATACGCTCAACCTTCGATCGCATCATGGCCGCTGCGACGTAGCAGAGTTGCGGTAGCGCTTCTTCATCCCGAATGGGTTCGTGCCCTTCGGTGTTCCACGTCATGAGCAGCACTTCGACGGCCTTCCCGTAAAGAACCGCTCGCCGGGTTGGCAATGAGCCGACCCACCTCTTAACTAGTAGGAGTGTAGTTAAGAGGAGGGGGTTGCTCGCTAGACGGCGAATGCGATCGTTGCGCGAGATGGTTGCGGCAAGCGCTTCCGCGTCAGCACGCACTTTGTCCGTCGATCCCACCACTTCAACATGCCAAGCAACTGTCAGCCTCCGAATGTCTTCCTCATTAAACGGAGAAAGCGTAGCGATGGTGCAAACCGGAGCCAAGTGCGCGGCAACGTGACGAAATCCCGCTTCGAGAGGTAACGACTATTGCTGTATCCGGGTACGCAAGTAAGGCAGTGCGCAGTGTGCATACGAACGAAGCCCGGTCGCCGGGGTCTCCGATTTCGTCGAGCCCGTCAACCAGCAGAAGGACTCTACCTTCGGTAAGAGCGTCATCAATCTCTTTCTTGAATGCCTCTGCGGCTTGGCGAACAGGCTCTCTGTTGCACAGCGCCTCCGTGAGATCGGCGAACGAACTTCTCGTTAACCCTCGGAGTTCGCGACAACGAAAGAACAGTGGGAGCCACTTGCGGTCAGGAAGCAGGTCGTCTATTTGTAGGCGTCGAGTGGGATCTGCATAAGCAACTGCGATCCGCTTCAGGAGGGTTGACTTACCGCCGCCAGGAGCTGCAAGAAGTGCAATCCGGCTAAACTCGGTCAAGGCGGTTCCTGCCGCGACGCGCGTACGCTCTTTATCCGGCAAATCAAGATGGAGCGGAACGAACAGCGCTTCAAGCATCAATCTTCGCGAACCGACGTCGCTATCCGCTGGCAATCCGTCGAGCTGGATTGTCCCGCATTCGTTCACCACATACTGCTGGTATAGCGTCAGCGCGTGTGCGCGTTCTTCACTACTTATACACTTGGTGGTCTGCGATCGATTCAGGCAAATAGCATCGGAGTCAGTGCCCGTATACTCCGCATAAGCACCGATTATTTGTGCTGCGAGACCCGCTGCCAATGGTGTGCCGTCCGCGTGTATCAGTGCGACATGTGTTCGTTGCTTGCCCTGTGTATAGAACACGGCCCACACTAATCCTCGCTCGTGAACGAGGAGCTCCAAGTTCAAGTCAAGTTCGAACTGTTGCTGTGTTCCGCAGAGGCGCCCAGCGATTTCTGTGGCCCGCTCCTTCGAAACCAGAATCCTTCCTTGAACTAATTCATCCACTACTCGCTCTCCGGTAAGGAGGCAAAGCTTCGTCTTCTTCCTTCCTAGCTCTTGCTCTATAGCCGTTTCTGTAAAGCCAGAAAGCGAAATAAAATAGCCTTCCGTCAAAGCAGACTTGTCACTCTCCGCGTCCAGTGCTCCAACAAACTTGTTAAGGTCGGAGCCGCCCACGGGCGTGTTCGTGGCCTTGCACTCGGCGATGGCCTTGCGCTGCTCCAAGCGGTGGCGCGCAGAAAGATCAATTTCCCGACCTGACTTATGAATGTTGAGCCGCGAAACGCCATAGCCTAGGGCGACAAACAAGTCAGACATGAGCCTGGCAAAGAGATCGCCTCGCTCGTTGGTGCCCTTGTGGAAAATGTGGATGCTTGTCATGGCCGCCCACCGTGTCGGAACTATTTCCCCCAACTATCCTTCATCCCCGCCACCCGGTTGAACACGGGTTTGCCCTCGCGGTGCTCCACCCGATCCGCCACGAAGTACCCGTGCCGCTCGAACTGGAAGCGGTCGTCGCCTTTCGCATGGGCCAATGAGGGCTCGACGTAAGCCGTCACCACCCTGAGCGAATCCGGATTGATCTCCTCGAGGAAGTCCTTGTCTCCGGTACCCGGCTGCGGCACCGAGAACAGCCGGTCGTACATGCGCACCTCGGCCGGCACGCCGTCGGCGGCGGCCACCCAGGTGATGACGCCCTTGACCTTGACCTTGTCGCTGCCCGGCGTGCCGCTCTTGGTGTCGGGGATCAGTTCGGCCTGCACCTCGGTGACGTTTCCGTTCGCGTCCTTGGTCGCGCCCTTGCACTCGATCACGTACCCGTACTTCAGGCGGACCTTGTTGCCGGGAAAGAGGCGGTTGTAGCCCTTGGGCGGCACTTCCTCGTAGTCGGTGCGTTCGATCCACAGCTCGCGCCCGAACTTGAATTCGCGGCGGCCGCGCTCGGGCTGGTGCGGGTGCACCGGCGCGGAGCAGTCGTCCAGCGCACCGGCGCCCATCACCGCGTCCCAGTTCGTGATCACCAGCTTCAACGGGTCCAGCACCGCCATGCCGCGGGCGGCCTTGGGGTCGAGGTCGTCGCGCAGCGCCTGTTCCAGCGTGGAGTAGTCGATCCAGCTGTCGCTCTTGGTGACGCCGATCCGCTCGCAGAACAACTGGAGGCTCTCGGGCGTGTAGCCGCGGCGGCGCAGGCCGACGATGGTGGGCATGCGCGGGTCGTCCCAGCCGCTCACGTGCTTCTCGTCGACCAGTTGCTTCAACTTGCGCTTGCTGGTGATGACGTACGTGAGGTTCAGCCGCGCGAATTCGTACTGGCGCGGATGCGGCTGGTTGGTCAGGCCGCCTTCGCCCAGCGCGTCGAGCAGCCAGTCGTAGAACGGCCGCTGGTCCTCGAACTCCAGCGTGCACAGGCTGTGGGTGATGTTCTCCAGCGCGTCCTCGATCGGGTGCGCATAGGTGTACATCGGGTAGATGCACCACTTGTCGCCGGTGTTGTGGTGAGTGGCGCGGCGGATGCGATAGAGGGCCGGGTCCCGCATGTTGATGTTGGGGCTGGCCATGTCGATCTTCGCGCGCAGCACGGCGGCGCCGTCGGGCAGCTTGCCGTCGCGCATGTCGCGAAAGCGCTGCAGGTTCTCGTCGATCGAGCGGCTGCGGAACGGGCTGTCCACGCCCGGCTTGCCGAAGTCGCCCCGGTTCACGCGCATCTCCTCCGCGCTCTGCTCGTCGACATAGGCCAGCCCGGCCTCGATCAGGTACTCGGCGGCGCGGTACATGAAGTCGAAGTAGTCGCTGGCGTGATACAGGTGGCTGGTGCCGTTCGCGTCCCACGAAAAGCCAAGCCACTGCACCGCGTCCAGGATGGAGTTGACGTACTCGACGTCTTCCTTCTCCGGGTTGGTGTCGTCGAAGCGCATGTGGCACACGCCGCCGTACTCGCGCGCCAGCCCGAAGTTCAGGCAGATGCTCTTGGCGTGCCCGACGTGCAGGTAGCCGTTCGGCTCAGGCGGAAAGCGGGTGCGGATCCGGGCCGGGTCGGGCTCGCCGGCCAGGTGATTGGCGGCGTCGCCCGGCGAGCCACCCCAGCGGCGTTGCGCATACGTGCCTTGCTCCAGGTCGCGTTCGATCACCTGGCGCAGGAAGTTGCTTGGCTTGGGGAGTTCTTTGTCGGCGGGCACGGTCATAACCGATCGATTTTAGGGGGCGAGCGGGCCGCGTGACTTCCATCACGCGGTTTACGTCTGGCAACGGGTTTGACCGTGCGGCGTGTATTCGGTCACGCACCGGCTTGTCTAATGAACCCATGGGATGCCACTGCGGTGTCCCGCAGAACAGGAGATCACCATGAGCAGTTCCTTCTACGCCAGGCTCGCCGCCGCCGCGCTGGTGCTGGCCGCCGCCGGCACGGCCACCGTCGCCCAGGCCCGCGACAACGTGTATTTCTCGATCGGCGCCAACGTGGCGCCGGGCGTCGCCGTCGGCGTGTCGAACGCGCCGCCGGTCTACTACCCGCCGGTGTACGTGCAACCGGCCCCGGTGTATTACGAGCCGGCGCCGGTGTACGTGCGACCCGCCCCGGTCTACGTGCGGCCGGCGCCGGTGTACTACGCTCCGGCACCGGTCTATTACGAGCGCGGCTGGGGCCATGGCCACCGCAAGCACTGGCGCAACGAACACCGCCGCCATGGCGGCCACGGCTACGGCCGGCACTGAAGTCCCGGGCTTTCTCCAGGCCTGAGCCCCGCGCGCGCGCGTCGGGGCTCTTTTTTTTTGGCGCAGCCGGCGCGGAAAACGACACGACAAAAAAAGAGCCCCCAGGCGCTAGCCTGGGGGCAACATGCCAGTCGCGGGACGGAGGGCCGGACCAGCTCACCCCGGAGGAGGAGGGGACTCAGAGGAGTCGGGGTGATTGGCTTGTAGTACACCGCGTCCTGCCGATGGCTGCTGTAGGACAAAGCCCACACCAGGTGACAGACGGCGCCGCGCTGGCGCCGGACGGCATGGTGGGTCTGCGGGAGGCGCCGCGTCGGACCCGGCTGACGCCGGCATCTCCGTCCCGCCGACCGCGGCCGCCCGCGCCGGTTCTACCCTGGACGGATGGCAAAGACAGTCAGCGACCAGGTGGTGGAGCGGCTGCACGCGTGGGGCGTGCGCCGCGTGTTCGGGTACCCCGGCGACGGGATCAACGGCGTGATGGGCGCGCTCAACCGGATGAGCGGGCAGGTGGAGTTCGTGCAGGCCCGGCACGAGGAACTGGCGGCGCTGATGGCCGTCGGCCACGCCAAGTTCACCGGCGAGGTCGGGGTGTGCATCGCCACCTCGGGGCCGGGCGCGATCCACCTCCTCAACGGCCTGTACGACGCCAAGGCGGATCACCAGCCGGTGGTCGCGATCGTCGGGCAGCAGGCCAGGGCCGCCCTCGGCGGCGAGTACCAGCAGGAGGTGGACCTCGCCGCCCTGTTCAAGGACGTTGCCTCCGATTTCGTGCAGATGGCCACGGTGCCGGGGCAGGTGCGCCACCTCGTCGATCGCGCGGTGCGGATCGCGCTGGACCGGCGCAGCGTCACCTGCATCATCCTGCCGAGCGACCTGCAGCGGATGGACGCCGTCGAGGCCCCGCCGCACGAGCACGGCACCGTGCACAGCGGCATCGGTCGCACCTTCCAGCCCGGCCTGCCGGACCTGGCCAGCCTGCAGGCGGCGGCCGAAGTGCTCAATGGCGGCCAACGGGTGGCCATCCTGGCCGGCGCCGGGGCGCTGCACGCCGGCGACGAACTGATGGCCGTGGCCGACCGCCTGGGTGCGGGCGTGGCCAAGGCGCTCCTGGGCAAGGGCGCGCTGCCCGACGACCTGCCGTACGTCACCGGAGCGATCGGGCTGCTCGGCACGCAGGCGAGCGTGGCCTTGATGGAGGGCTGCGACACGCTGCTGATGGTCGGCACCAGCTTCCCGTACTCGGAGTTCCTGCCCAGGGAAGGGCAGGCCCGCGCGGTGCAGATCGACGTCGATGGGCGCCGGCTGGGCCTGCGCTACCCGACCGAGATCAACCTGGTGGGCGACAGCCGGCTCACGCTGCAGGCGCTGCTGCCGCTCCTGCAGGGCAAGCAGGACCGCAGCTGGCGCCAGGAGATCGAGGCGCAGGTGGCGCGCTGGTGGCAGGTGGTCGAGCAGCGCGAGCGCAACGAGGCGCAGCCGCTCAACCCGCAACTGGTGTTCGGCGAACTCTCGCCGCGGCTGCCCGACGACGCCATCATCGCCTGCGACTCCGGCACCTGCGCGGCCTGGTACGCGCGCAACCTCAGGATGCGGCGCGGGATGATGGGATCCCTGTCCGGCGGCCTCGCGACCATGGGCTGCGCCATGCCGTACGCCATCGCCGCCAAGCTCGCGCATCCGCAGCGGCCGGTGATCGCCCTGGTCGGCGACGGGGCGTGGCAGATGAACGGGATCAATGCCCTGGTCACGGTGGCGCACCTGTGGAAGCGATGGAGCGATCCGCGGCTGGTGATCCTGGTGCTCGACAACGGCGACCTGAACATGGTCGCCTGGGAACAGCGCGGCACGGAAGGGGACCCGAAGTTCGAAGGCTCCCAGTCGCTGCCGGCGTTTCCGGCGGCCGAGTACGCGAAGCTCCTGGGCCTGCGCGGCGTGCGCGTCGACCGTCCGCAGTCGGTGGCGCTGGCATGGGAGGAAGCGCTGGCGTCGGACCGGCCGACGGTGCTGCAGATGATCACCGACCCGAACGTGCCGCCCATGCCGCCGCGGGTGACCCGCGATCAGGTGAAGCACTACGCGAAGGCGTTGCTCCACGGCGACCCGCAGGCGGTCGAGGTGGTCAAGGCGACCGCCAGGGAATGGTGGGACGGTTTCCGCAACCGCAAATGAAGCCGCCGCCGGCCGGCGGCGGGTGCGGCCCTAGCGGGCTTCGGAGCGCTCGAATTGGCGCCGGAGCCGCTCGCGTTCCCGGCGCAGCAACCGGTCGCGCACGCCGGAGCCGGCGCCCAGGAAGAAGACGGCAATCCCGTGCAGGGCCAGCCCCAGGCCCCAGCCCAGGACCGTGTACACGGTCCAGGTGTAGCCGAAGAAGTAGGACAGGCCGGTGAGGAAAAGGTTGACCACCAGGTAGACCGCGGCATGCACATACCAGCCGAGCTTGGCGCCGGCCCGCTTGTGCGCGAGGCGCTCGAGGTCTTCGGGACTCAGGGTTCTCATGCCAGGACGTACGGGGTGAACGTCTTCATTGTAGGCCGCAAGGCGCCGCCCTGCGAAACCCTCATGCCGACAGTGGCTGAGCCGGGGGTCGCCTTGGGGATGGCATCACGAGGCGCCTGCTTTCACATGGCCTTGAACAGGTGGGCGTACAAGCGGCTGACGGGCAGCCGCTCGGGACGGCCGCGCAGCGCGATGTGCATCTTGCCGGCCTCGTCGCGGGCGACGCTGTCGATGGCCAGGGCCCTCACGACGGTGCCGCGGTGCACCTGCCAGAACTGGTCCGGGTCCAGCCTGGGGATCAACTCCCTGAGCGGCGTGCGCAGCAGGTACTCGTGGCCGGCCGTCAGCACCCGCACGTACTTGTCTGCCGCCTCGAAGTACAGCACCTCCTCGAGTGGAACCATGCGGATGGCGTTGCCGACGCTGACCTGCAGCACCTTGAGCGCTTCCTGCGGGCGCGCGGGGCCCGCGGCCACGAGGGCGCGCAACTGCGCGAAGGTCGCCTCGAGGCCGGCGCCGGCCGGCCCCCGCCGCGCCAGCACCTGCTGCACCCGCGCCACCGTTCGTCCCAGGCGCGCCGGCTGCACGGGCTTGAGCACATAGTCGACGGCCTGCGCCTCGAAGGCCTGCACCGCGTACTGGTCGTAGGCCGTGACGAACACCAGCGCCGGAAACGCGGCGCCGGCGGGCCACTCGTCGGCCAGGTCCACGGCCGCTTCCAGGCCGTCGCGCACCGGCATGCGGACGTCGAAGAACAGCACGTCCGGCCGCAGTGCCAGCGCCTGGTCCACCGCCGAAGCGCCGTCGCCGACCACGGCCACGACGTCCAGCCCGGGCCAGGCGCGTGCCAGCTCGTCCCGCAGCGATTGCGCCAGGAGCGGTTCGTCCTCGGCGATGAGCGCGGTGGGGCGGCGGTTCATGGCTGGACGGGCAGCCGCACGGTGGCGGTGGCGCCCGAGCCCGGGACCGCGTCGAAGTCCACCTGGCCCCGCTCGCCGTACACGGCGGCGAGGCGATCGCGCACCTGTGCCAGGCCGAAGCCCGTGCCGTGGCCCGCCGCGGCTTCGCCCAGCCCGGTGTCCTGCACCTGCAGGACCAGCCGGTCGCCGTCCCGCGCGGCGCTGACCAGGACGTGGCCGCCGTCCACCTTGGGCTCCAGCCCGTGCTTGATGCTGTTCTCCACCAGCGGCTGCAGCAACAGCGCCGGCACGCGCACATGCGCCAGGTCGCGCGGCAGCAGCAACTCGTAGCGCAGGCGCGGTCCCATGCGGATCGCCATCAGCTCGAGGTAGTCGCGCAGCCGGTCGAATTCGGCCTGCAGCGGGTGGGTGGCGCTGCGCGAGGCATCGAGCGTGGCGCGCAGGTAGTCGATCATGTGGTCCAGCATGCCTTGCGCCCGCCGGGGATCGCTGGCGATCAGCACCCGCAGGTTCGCCAGCGTGTTGAACAGCATGTGCGGCTCGAGTTGCGTCTCCAGCAGCCGCAGCCGCGCCTCGTCGGCATGCCGTCGCGCCTCGCCCATCTTGCGTTCGAGGTACGCGCTGCGGTTCATGCTGTAGAAGTAGAAGCTGGCGACGACGCCGGCCACCAGGCTCACCAGCAGCGTCGTGCGCCACTGGTGGGACCTCAGGCCGCTGGTTTCCAGGCGCGACCAGCCCAGGGCGACCTCGATGCGGCTGCCGGCCTCGGAGCCGAGCAGGAAGCCGGCCAGGATCGCGACGGCCACAAGGGCGACGCCGCGCAGCCCCCGCGGCCAGCCGGTCTCGGCGCTGGACGGCAGCAGGTGGCGCCCCAGGTCGATGACGGCCCACATCACGGTGCCGATGCACACCGAATAGACGACGTTCGGCGCGTACGGTTTTTCGGGCTGCAGGCCGTACAGGACCGTCGCGACCGCGAGCGAGAAAGCCAGCGCCTGCAGGAAGTGCTGCAGCTTGGCGTTCCAGTCGATCTTCACTGGTTCTGGCGCTGGCGCTGCAACCGCTCGCGCTCCTGCTGCACCAGACGCTCCCGCAGCCCGCCGTCCGAACCGAGGACGAACACGGCGACACCGTGCAGCACCAGGCCCAGCCCCCATCCCAGCAGCGGATAGACCGACCACGGGCGGCTGCCGAAGCCATAGCGGGAGATCGCGAAGATGAACAGGTTCACCAGCACGTAGACCACGGCGTGGGTGTACCAGCCCAGTTTCGCGCCGGCCCGCCGCTGGGCGAGCCGTTCGATCTCTTCCGGTGACAGGGTCGATGCCATGCGGCAATTCTAGGTTTGGCCCGGTGCCGGCGCTACCAGGGATCGCGCCGCGCGGCGAGCCGGCGGCGTTCCTGCGCGACCAGGCGTTCGAGCAGCCCGCCGCCGCCGGTGAGCATGAACACCACGGCGCCGTGGACGGCCAGGCCGATGCCCCACCCGAACGCCGGGAACACCGCCCAGTGACGCCCGCTCATCGCCGAGAGCAGCGCGAGGAACAGGTTGACCGTGATGTAGACCACGGCGTGGATGTACCAGCCCATGCGGATGGCGGCGTTGCGACGGGCGAGGCGTTCGATTCGATCGGGTTCCATGGTGCAGGCGTTCATGATTTCTCCTTGGCGAGGCGGACCAACGGCGTGAGTTGCATGGGGTCTCCTGTGGCGTACCGCGGCAATGGGCGCACTGTGCCGGGGACGTCGAACGCAGGCCACCGCGCCGGGACGAATCGACATGGCGTTGGAGCGAAACGCAGCGCACGCTTCGCGAAATGCACGGCCTTTACACGGGGGACACACGACAGAGCCGCCGCGGCGGGGGTCGCTTACTACAATCACTTACATGAACAAGCTCTCCTGGAAGCTGTGGGTGGCCGCCGGCGCCGTCGTGGCCGCCGCTGCAGGAGGCGCATGGTGGTGGACCCAGGCGCGCACCCCCGAGGTGGCGTGGCGCACCGCGAAGATCGAGCGCGGGCCGCTGCAGGCGACCGTCTCGGCCTCCGGCGCGGTGAACCCGGTGACGCAGGTGTCGGTCGGCACGCAGGTCTCGGGCCAGATCAAGGAGCTGCACGCCGACTTCAACTCGGAGGTGAAGGCGGGCCAGCTGATCGCCTTGATCGATCCTGAGACCTTCGAGTACCGGCTGCGCCAGTCGCAGGCGGACGTCGATGCCGCGCAGGCGGCGGTGCTGACGGCGCAGGCGAACGCCGCGGCGTCGCGGGCGGCGGTGTCGCGGGTGCAGGTCGACCTGGCCGAGGCCAAGCGCGACCACGAGCGCAAGGCGATGCTGGTGAACCGGCAGTTCATCGCGCAGAGCGAGGCGGACAAGGCGCGGGCGCTGGTCGACAGCACCGCGGAGGCGCTGAAGTCGGCGCAGGCCCAGCAGGCGGTGACCGAGGCGCAGATCAAGACCGCGCAGGCCAACGTCAAGCAGCGGCAGGCGGCGCTGGCGCAGGCGCGGGTCGACCTGGCGCGAACCCGCATCACCTCGCCGGTCAACGGCATCGTGATCAAGCGCGCGATCGAGCGGGGGCAGACCGTCGCGGCGAGCCTGCAGGCGCCGGAGCTGTTCGTGATCGCGCAGAACCTGCGCGACATGCAGGTCGACGCGAGCATCGACGAGAGCGACGTCGGGCGCATCCGCACCGGCCAGCGCGCGACCTTCACGGTGGACGCCTTTCCGGGCCAGACCTTCGAAGGCGAAGTGCGCCAGGTCCGCAAGGCGGCGCAGAACGTCGCCAACGTGGTCACCTACGTCGCCGTGATCGGCTTCTCGAACACCGCCGGGCGGCTGCTGCCCGGCATGACCGCCAACGTGCGGGTGGTCACCGATTCGCGCGAAGGCGTGCTGAAGGTGCCGAACGCGGCGCTGCGGGTGCGGCTGGCGGGCGTCGAGCCGGCCGCGGGCGCCGCGTCCGCTGCCGACGCTGTGCGTCCGAGGCCGGCCGAAGGGCCGCCCGACGCCCAGTCCGCGGCGACGCAGCAGCAGCCGGCCGGCGGCGGTCCCGGCGGCGCGGCGCAGGAGCTTCGCGCCCGCCTGCGGACCGAACTGAAGCTGACGCCGGCGCAACTGGAGCAGGTCGATGCGATCTATGCCCAGGCGCGCCCGAAGTTCATGCAGCTGCGCGACCTCCCGGCCGAGGAGCGGAGCAAGGCGCGCGAGCGCATTTCCGCCGAAGTGCGAGCCAGCATCGGCGCGCTCCTGACGCCGGAGCAGAAGCCGCTCTATGCCGCGCTGCAGGCCGAGGGCGCGGGCCGGGCCGTCACGCGCGGGCGCATCCACCTGCTGGGCGAGGACAACAAGCCGCGGGCCCACAACGTGCGCCTGGGCATCACCGACGGCACCAGCACCGAACTGGTGGTGCCGGCGAACTCGCCCGAGGCGGCGGTGCTGAAGGAAGGCGCGCTGGTCGTCACCGGCGCGGGCGGCACGGGCACGGCCCCCGCCGCGCGCCCCGCCGGGCCCAGGATGCCGTTCTGATGGCCCTCATCGAAGCGCGCGACATCGCCAAGGCCTACCAGATGGGCGACCAGACGGTGCACGCGCTGCGCGGCGTGTCGGTCGACATCGAGGAGGGCGAGTTCGTCGCGATCATGGGCGCGTCGGGCTCCGGCAAGTCGACGCTGATGAACATCCTCGGTTGCCTCGACCGGCCGACCAGCGGCACGTACCGGCTGGCGGGCGAGGCGGTGGAGGGCATGAGCGCGAACCAGCTCGCGTCGATCCGCAACCGCCGGATCGGCTTCGTGTTCCAGCAGTTCAACCTGCTGCCGCGCACCAGCGCGGCGGAGAACGTGGAGCTGCCGATGGTGTATTCGGGCGTGAAGGCGGCGCTGCGGCGCGACCGGGCCGTGGCGGCCCTGCGCAAGGTGGGCCTGGGCGAGCGCTGCCACCACACGCCGGGCGAGCTGTCGGGCGGCCAGCAGCAGCGCGTGGCGATCGCGCGCGCGCTGGTGAACGATCCGCAGCTGATCCTCGCCGACGAGCCCACGGGGGCGCTCGATTCGCAGACGTCGGAAGACATCATGCGGCTGCTGGCTGACCTCAACGGCCAGGGCATCACGGTGATCATCGTCACCCACGAGGCGGACATCGCGGCGTGGGCGCGGCGCAGGATCGTCTTCCGCGACGGGCGGATCCTCGAAGACAAATCGGGGTCAGATTCCAATTTCCGGGCGTCGGCGGTTCGGCGGAAAGAATTGGAATCTGACCCCAGGGCTGCATGACCGCGCTGGCCGCCTTCCGCTCGGCGCTGCGCGCGCTCGCCGCCAACAAACTGCGCAGCGTGCTGACCATGCTGGGCATCATCATCGGCGTCGGTGCCGTGATCACGATGATTGCCGTCGGGCGCGGCGCGACCGAGCGGGTGCAGGAGCAGATGAAGGGGCTGGGCTCGAACATCATGCTGGTGCTGCCCGGCGGCATGACGGCCGGCGGCGTGCGGCTGGGGGCGCAGACCGGGCAGATGCTGACCGAGGAGGACGCGATCGCCATCGCCCGCGAGATCGCCGAGGTGCAGGTGGCGGCGCCTACCTTGCGCACCGGCGCGCAGGTCGTGGCCGGCAACACCAATTGGGCCACCTCGGTCACCGGCACCACCAACGACTTCCTCGAGGCACGCGACTGGCGGCTGGCCGACGGCCGGCCGTTCGAGGCCGCGGAGCTGCAGGGATCGGCGAAGGTCGCGGTCATCGGCCAGACCGTGGCGCAACAGCTCTTCGGCGACGCCGATCCGCTCGACCAGGTGATCCGCGTCAAGAAGGTGCCGGTCACCGTGATCGGGCTGCTTGAGAAGAAGGGCCAGAACTCGATGGGCCAGGACCAGGACGACATGGTCATCGTGCCGATCAGCACCTTCCGCAACCGGATCCAGGGCGGCACCGCCGGAAAGCTCAAGCGGGTCGGCTCGATTGCCGTGAAGGTGCGGGAAGGCCAGAGCATGAAGGCAGCGGAAGAGGGCATCAAGGAACTGCTGCGCCAGCGCCTGCGCGTCCAGCCCGGCGCCGAGGACCCGTTCTCGATCCGCAACCTCACCGAGATCCTGCAGGCCCAGGAGGCATCCAGCCGCGTCATGACCTTGCTGCTGGCCGCGGTGGCCGGCATCAGCCTCGTGATCGGCGGCATCGGCATCATGAACATCATGCTGGTGAGCGTCACCGAGCGCACCCGCGAGATCGGCCTGCGCATGGCCGTGGGCGCACGCGGCCGCGACATCCTGCTGCAGTTCCTGATCGAGGCGATGACGCTGAGCCTGATCGGCGGCGCCATCGGTGTCGTGATCGGCGGCATCGCCACCTGGGCCGTCGGGCAGTTCGCCGGCTGGCAGGTGAGCATGACGGCCGCGTCGATCGGGCTGGCCGCCGGCTTCTCGGCCTTCGTCGGCGTCTTCTTCGGCTTCTACCCGGCCCGGCGCGCGTCGAAGCTGCTGCCCATCCAGGCGCTGCGCTACGAGTAGCGCAGTCTGCAACAGCGGCCCCCGGGCGCGTCCGCCCTCTGGTATACCGGCGCGACACCGGTCAGGGAGCGGACATGGCATTGGTCTTCGAACGCGTCGTCACCGAAGGACTCGGCGACCTCAGCTATCTCATCGGCGACGATTCGGCCGGCACCGCCGCCGTGATCGACCCGCAGGCCGACGTCGACGTCTACCTGCAACTCGCGCGCCGGCACAAGGTCGCGATCACGCACATCCTGCAGACCCATGTGCACGAGGACTTCCTGAGCGGCGCCAACGAGCTCGCGGCTCGCGTCGGCAACGCCACCCTGTGCAGCAGCGCGGAAGACGCGGCGCCGTACGGCTACGCGCACGAGGCCCTGCGCGACGGGGACTGCCTCGCCTTCGGCAGCACCGTGCTGACGGCCCGGCATACGCCAGGCCACACGCCGGAGCACATGGCGTTCCTGGTCGCCGAGGAGGGCCGCGAGCAGGCGCCGTATGCGGTGTTCACCGGCGGCAGCCTCCTGATCAACGCCGCCGGACGCACTGACCTCCTCGGGCCGGACCGGGCCCAGGCGCTGACGGCGGCGCAGTACCGCACGCTCCACGACTTCTACCTGAAGCTCGACGACGGCGTGATCATCCATCCCACGCACGCCCATGGCTCGCCTTGCGGGGCGGCCATCGGCGACCGGCTCTCGAGCACCATCGGCTACGAGCGCCGCTTCAACCCGCACCTGCAGTGCCGCAGCGAGGAGCAGTTCCGGCGGTTCGCACTGGACGGCCTGCCGCCGAAACCGTCCTACTACCCGCGGCTGAAGGAAACCAATACGGTCGGCCCGGCGGTGCGGCACGGGTTGCCGGTCGCGCCGCCGCTGCCGGCGGAGGAATTCGCCAGGCGCATGGAAGAGGGCGGCGCCGTGGTCGTCGACACGCGCCACATGCTGGCGTTCGGCGGCGGCCATGTGAAAGGCGCGCTCAACATCGGCATGGCAGCGCAGCTTCCGATCTGGGCCGGGTGGATGCTGGATCCGGCGCAGCCGCTGCTGCTGGTGGTGGAGAGCGACGGCGCGCTCGACGAGGTGCTGCGGCTTTTCCTGCGCACCGGGTTCACGCGCTTCGCCGGCTATCTGGTGGGCGGCATGACGGCATGGGACAACGCCGGGCATGACGTGGTGGCGACGGCGCAGGTGACGGCGGCGCAGGTCCACGATCGCCCCGGCGACTTCACGCTGGTCGACGTGCGGGCGCCGCACGAGTGGGCGAGCGGCCACCTGCCCGGCGCCCGGCATGTCTATCTGCCCGAACTGCCGGCGCGCGCCGGCGAATTGCCGCGCGGCAAGCCGGTGGTCGTCTACTGCGACAGCGGCTACCGCGCTTCGATCGGCACCAGCGTGCTGCAGCGCGCCGGCGTGGCCGAGGTCGCGAACATGCCGGGCAGCATGCAGGCATGGAAGCGCGCAGGCTACCCGCTGGAAGGCCAGCCCGCCGGCTGACGCTCAGCGCTTGTCGAGGTGGCCGCGGTCGGCCTCGTGCTCGATCCGCGCCTCGCGCTGCGCTTCCTTCGCGTCGCCGACCTTTTCCTGCAGCTTGCCCTTGGTGTCGCGGGCGGCGCCCTTGGCGCGCAGCGACTGGTCGTCGGTCGCCTTGCCGACGGCTTCCTTGATCTTGCCGGTGACCTGGTTGGTCACGCCCTTGACCTGGTGCTTGTTCATCTCGATGGCTCCTGTGGTGCGGGAGGAATCACTCCCATGGCCACAAGGTAGCGTTGTGGCTGGCTGATCCAAGGCCGGCCGCGCGCATCCGGACGTGGGCAGTCTCCTACGCACCGCACGAGCCATGGCCCGGTCGGGCCACCTGGCGAATGGTGAAGCCCAGCGATAATCCAGCCTCTTTTCAAGGAGAGCGCGTGGATGTCGTGTTGCTGGTGAAGGCCGCCGTCATGGGCATCGTCGAGGGGCTGACCGAGTTCCTCCCCATTTCCAGCACCGGCCACCTCATCCTGGCGGGGAGCCTGCTCGGCTTCCACGACGAGAAGGCCAAGGTCTTCGACATCGCCATCCAGACCGGCGCCATCCTCGCGGTGATCATCGTCTACTGGCAGAAGATCCGCGACACGCTGGTCGCGCTGCCCACGCAGCGCCACGCGCAGCGATTCGCGCTCAACGTGCTGATCGGCTTCCTGCCGGCGGTCGTGCTGGGCCTCGCGTTCGGCAAGGCGATCCAGGCCCACCTCTTCACGCCGGAAGTCGTGGCCAGCACGTTCATCCTCGGCGCCTTCGTGATCATCTGGGCCGAGCGGCGGCCGCGCGAATCGGTGCGGGTGCACGACGTCGACGCGATGACCTGGAAGGACGCGCTGAAGGTCGGCCTGGTGCAGTGCTTCGCCATGATTCCCGGCACCAGCCGCAGCGGCGCCACCATCATCGGCGGCATGCTGCTCGGGCTGTCGCGCAAGGCGGCGACCGATTTCTCGTTCTACCTCGCGATTCCCACGCTGGTGGGCGCGGGCGCGTACAGCCTGTACAAGCAGCGGGCGCTGCTCTCGCTGGCCGACCTGCCGATGTTCGCCGTGGGCCTGCTGTTCTCGTTCCTCAGCGCCTGGCTGTGCGTGCGCTGGCTGCTGCGCTACATCTCCACCCACAGCTTCACGCCGTTCGCGTGGTACCGCATCGCCTTCGGGATCATCGTGCTGCTCACGGCGATGACCGGCTGGGTCGACTGGTCCGCCTGATCAGGGAAGGCGCCGCGCGGGCCGCAGCGGACGCCATTGGCCGTCGGGCTGCGCCAGCCGCTCGGCGACGATGCGCAGGACCTGCGGGTGCGACACGATGCCGAGGTGGCTCGCCGACACCTCCACGCTCTCGCAGCGCCTGGTCCGCTTCTGCACGCAGCCGCGCCACGACACGATGCCGTCGCTCTTGCTGTAGATCGACGTCGTCGGCACCGGCGGCGCTTCGCGCAGCCGCTCCTGCATCTTCGGGCCCAGATGGGAAGTGCCGGGGTGCAGCAGCTGGAACAGGCCGCTGGCGTGGTTGCCGTGCCCCAGCGAGTTGAACGGCGTCGCCAGGGTGATCACCTGCCGCACGGCGGCGGGTCGGCACTTGGCCAGTTCGCGCGCATAGAGCCCGCCCAGGCTCCAGCCCACCAGGCTCACCGTGCGGCCGTGCTCCTCGTGCACCCGGCCCAGGTGGTCTTGCAGCGTGCCAAGCCATTCGTGCAACCGCCCCACCGGCCCGGTGTTGATGCCGCCTTCCCAGTCGTGCACGGCGAAGCCGCAGTCCCTGAGGTAGCGGCGCAGCAGCGCCGTCTGCGCGCCCCCGGCGCCGAGGCCCGGATAGACGATCACCGGATGGCCGTCGCCAGTGGCGCCGCGTTCGCAGGCGAAGTGCGCGGCCAAGCCGTCGAACATCGCTCGCAGCGGCTCCACGGCCAGCAGCGACAGCGGTGGCGCCTGGAACGGCGGGCGGAACGTGGTGGCGAAGGGCATGCGACGCACTGTGCCGCGCGGTGCACGGTGCGGCTGTGGGCGCCGCCGGTGTCGAGGTGTAGGACGCAGCCACGGCTCGTGCCGTGCTGCGCCCGCCAGGCAGACCCCCGGGCGGCCGGATCAGAGGTATTCGAGTCCCGTGGCGGCGAGGCCCACCAGGTTCACGTGGTCGCCATTGAGGGGCGTCGCCGCCGCCATCGCCAGCAGGTCGGCGCGGCCGGTGCCGCTGTCCAGCATGCCCGCGTACAGGTTCAGCTCCGCGGTCGAAGGTGCGACGCCGGTGACGTTGCGGTAGACCAGGCGCACGAAATCGTTGTTGCTGCTCGAGCCCGCGAGCGCCTGGAACAGCGGCAGCCCGGCGACGAGGGCGGCGACCTGGGTCGGGGTCCAGCCGGCGTCGAACAGGGCCAGGCCTTCCTTGACGTAAGCCGGGACGAGCGACGCGGTGCCCAGCGCCGCGCCTATCATCCGCGCCGTGTTGCCGGCGCTGCCGTCCATGTCGAACGCCAGCTTGACGTCGCTGAATTCCAGCCGTTCGACGCGATCGAGCGTGTCGGTGCCGAACGTGCCTTGCCGGTCGGCGACGGTGAAGGTGCTGCCGGTGCGCGCGATGTCGAAGGCCGCGCGGACAGCGCCATAGACGGCGGTGTCCACCGAGGCGCCGCCGACGATCACGTCGTTGCCGGTGCCGGAATGGATGCGGTTGCCGCCGTCGCCGCCGACGGCCAGGCTGTTGCCGCCGCCGAGGAACATCGTGTTGAACTGGTCGCCGCCGACGAAGTAGTTGCCGGCGTTGCCGCCCTGCAGCGTGGTGTCGCCGCTGACGCTGAGCGTGAACGAGTTGGTGATGCTGATCTTCGCGCTGACCTTCTGGCCGATGCCGACCAGCTGGCCGAAGATGGTGCCCCAGTTGCCGGGCGCCTGGCCCGCGAGCTGGCTCTGCAGCATCTGGTCGAAGGTGCTCTGGGTACCGGTGCTGAACGCGTCGTACCGCGACTCGAACTGGCCCAGCGTCATGCGGCCGTTGATGACCTCCATGCCGTCGCGCATGACGCCGATCGTGCCTTCGACGACCTTTTCCTGCGCGTCGCCGATCTCGCGCACGTTCTCGGCCTTGGCGTAGAAGTCGCCGAAGCCGAGCATCTGGGCGCCGGCGCCCAGCAGCCCCTTCCAGGTGATCTCGGCCGCGTCGCCGATCAGCTCCCAGAAACCCTCCTCGGTCGCCGCGCGATAGCCGCCCACGGTGAGGTTCTCCGGCGATGCCGTCGGCGAGACGTATTCGAAGGTGCCGGGGACGCGCGTGAAGGCGGCCTGGAGCGGGATGGAAGGATCGGTTTCGCGCAGCAGCATCGGCGTGTCGCCGTAGATCCGCACGCCGTCGCCCGAGTAAGGCGCGGGCCCGGTGGGCATCACGTCGGGCAGCGTGACCGGCTCGGGGGCGGGGGTGGGCACGGGCGTCGGGGCCGGGGTCGGCGCGGGCGTGAGATCGGGAAAGTCCGGCAACGTGTAGCCGCCCAGGAACGACGACATGTCCGCACCGCCCAGGCTGCTGCCATAGGCCTGGTCCATGATGGACGACAGCGGCGTGTCCAGGGGGTAGACCGTGGCGATCGACGGCAGGTCGATCGCCAGCTGGTCGAACAGGGCGATCGTCTGGTTGCGGTAGCTGGTGACCAGGGCCATCGCGGCGCTGGTGTCCACATAGGCGGACGCGGCGACGAGCGCGGCCATCGACTGGTCATACAGGGACAGCACGTAGGCCCTGACCTGGCCCACGTCCCCGAGGTCGCGCAGCGTCAGGGAGCCAAACGGATTGGTGGCCATCGCGGTCTCCTTCGAGGAAATACCGCCAACCTAGCCCGCGCACCCCAGCTCGTCAATGCGCCCGGTCAAGCTTCCAGCGAACGCAGCGCCGCCTCGATGGCCGCCGCCGTGGCCAGCGGCTTTTCCATCGGGTACAGGTGGCTGCCATCGAGCATCGCCATGCGGCCGCGGGTGACCTGCTGCGTCATGGCCAGGCCCACCTGCCGGTTCTCCTCCGACTGCAGCCCGCCGATGAACGCCACCGGGCACTTCAGCGGGTGGCGGCGCAGCATGCCGTCGAAGTTGTCCGGCAGGGTGTTGTAGATCATGGTCTCCACGTCGCGGTCGAACGACAGGACGCGCTCGCCGCCTTCCGCCACGGTGCCGTGGGTGACGTAGTCCCGCAGCACCTGCTCGTCCCAGTGCGCGAACGCCTTCTTGTGGCGGAAATGCTCGAAGGCCGCCTCGACGCCGGGCCAGCGATTCTTGCGGCGGCGGCTGACCCGCCCCGGCGAAATGGAGCCGACCAGGGGCGTGCGCTTGATGGCGCCGAACGCCGTCGCCTTCCAGCCCCCCAGCAGCGGCGAATCCAGCAGCAGCACGCCGCGGGCCAGCTTCGGATGCCGCGCCGCGCACATCAGGCTGAGAAAGCCGCCGAGCGAGTGGCCGACCAGGAACGCCGGCGCGCCATGCCTGTCGGTCTCGCGCGCCGCGAAATCGTGCAGCTGCTGCACGAGGTGGGTCCAGTTGTTGGTGACCGGGTAGGCCGGGTCGTGGCCGTACTTCTCGATGGCGCGCACCTGGAATCCGCGCGAGCGCAGGTGCTTGAACAGCACGTTGTACGTGGTGGCGGGAAAGCTGTTGGCGTGGGAGAAGACGATCAGTGTCATGGGGCCATGGCGGCGTGCCGGCGGGGCGCAGACCCGCATTGTGCCCGCGCCACGGCTGAGTCCGCCGCTTGCGCGCGTGCGCCGGCGCGTGGCCGGTTCAAATCAGCCGCTCGTCTGGCCTGGAGATCTTCTTGAGCGGCTTGCTGCGGCCGCCGGACACCTTCAGCGGGACGTCGGTGTGCGCGTCGTCCCACACCGGGTCTTCGAGGCTGTCGAACACCTCGCGCAGCTTCTGCCCCCAGCTGCTGTGCAGCATGCGGTAGTAGGGGTTCTGCATGTCGATGCAGACGATCTTGTCGGTCTCGAAGCGATTCGCCTCGTAGACCACCAGGTCCAGCGGCGGCCCGACCGACAGGTTGGATTTCATCGTCGAGTCCATGGACACCAGGGCGCACTTGGCCGCCTCGTCCAGCGGCGTGTCCGGCGTGATGACCCGATCGAGCACCGGCTTGCCGTACTTGGACTCGCCGATCTGGAAGTACGGCGTCTCGAGCGTCGCCTCGATGAAGTTGCCGGCCGAATAGACCTGGAACAGGCGCATGCCCTCGCCGCGGATCTGCCCGCCGAACACCAGGGACACGTTGAAGTCGACGCCCGCGTGCTCCAGGGCCTTGGCGTCGCGGTCGTAGACGTGGCGCACGGCGTTGCCCAGCACGCGCGCGGCGTCGAACATGCTCCTGGCGTTCCAGATGGTGAGCGGCTCCACGTCCGGCCGCTCCTGCAACTGCTCGACCTGCAGGATCTCGCGCACCGACTGGGCGATGCTCAGGTTGCCGGCCGACAGCAGCACCATGCAGCGGTCGCCCGCGCGCTCGTACACGATCATCTTGCGGAAGGTGCTGATGTTGTCCACGCCCGCGTTGGTGCGCGAGTCGCTGAGGAACACCAGTCCCGCATTGAGCTTGATGCCGACGCAGTAGGTCATGGGGTCATTTCGTGAGCAGTTTCTTCAGGCGGTACACCGCGTCCAGCGCCTCCCGCGGACTCAGCGCGTCGGGGTCCAGCGCCGCCAGCGCTGCCTCGGCCGCGCTCGGCGCCGGCGCGGCCGCCGCCGGGGGTGGCGCGAACAAGTCTACCTGCTCGCGGCTCAGCGTCTGCTGGGTTTCGAGCGCGTCGAGCGCCTGGCGGGCGTGGTTCACCACGGCGGCCGGCATGCCCGCCAGCCGCGCCACCTGGATGCCGTAGCTGCGGCTGGCCGGCCCCGGCTGGATCTCGTGCAGGAACACGATGTCCGCGCCGGACTCGGCCGCGCTCACGTGCATGTTGACGGCGCCGTGATGCTTCGCCGGAAATTCGGTCAGCTCGAAATAGTGCGTGGCGAACAGCGTGAACGCCTTGGTGCGGTCGTGCAGGTGCGCCGCGATGCCGGAAGCGAGCGCCAGGCCGTCGAACGTGGAGGTCCCGCGCCCGATCTCGTCCATGAGCACCAGCGAGTTTGGCGTCGCGGCGTGGAGGATCTGCGCCGCCTCGGTCATCTCCAGCATGAACGTGGACTGCGCGTTGGCGAGGTCGTCGGCGGCGCCTATGCGGGTGTGGATCGCATCGAGCGGTCCGAGCCGGCAGGCCTGCGCCGGCACGTACGAACCCATCGAGGCCAGCAGGCAGATCAGCGCCACCTGGCGCATGTAGGTCGACTTGCCGCCCATGTTGGGGCCGGTGATGATCTGCATGCGCTGCTTCGGTCCGAGGCGGGTGTCGTTGGCGATGAAGCTGCCGCCGGTCGTTTCCGCCAGCCGGCTTTCCACCACCGGGTGGCGGCCCCGGGTGATCTCGATGCCGGGCTCCTTCATGAACTGCGGACAGGCCCAGTTCAGCGTCAGCGACCGCTCCGCCAGCGCGCACAGCACGTCCAAGGCTGCGATGGCGCGGGCCAGGCGGGTGAGGGCCGGCACGTACTGCTGCAGTTCGTCGAGCAGCTGTTCGTACAGCCACTTCTCGCGCGCCAGCGCCCGCTCCTGCGCCGAGAGCGCCTTGTCCTCGAAGGCCTTGAGCTCCGGCGTGATGAAGCGCTCGGCGTTCTTCAGCGTCTGGCGGCGGCGGTAGTCGCCGGGCACCTTGTCCAGCTGGCCTTGCGTCACCTCGATGAAGAAGCCGTGGACCTTGTTGAACTGCACGCGTAGGTTGGCGATGCCGGTGCGCGCCTTCTCGCGCGTCTCCAGGTCCAGCAGGAAGCCGTCGCAGTTGTCCTGGATCGCGCGCAGTTCGTCGAGCTCGGCGTCGCAGCCGGTGGCGATGACCCCACCGTCGCGTACCAGCGCCGCCGGTTCCTCCATGATCGCCCGGGCCAGCGCCTGGCCGCAGCCGGGCGGCGGCGCGAGGCTGGCGCGGATCTCCGCGAGCAGCGCGCCGGGCCCGGCCGCCGCGTCCGCGAGCTGCGCCGACCGTTCCAGCGACTGGCGCAATCCGACCAGTTCGCGCGGCCGTACCTGACGCAGGGCGATGCGGGCCGTGATGCGCTCGACGTCGCTGCATCCCTTGAGTGCCGCGCGGAGCTGCTGCCAGGCGCCATCCCGCAGGAAGCCGATCGCCTCCAGCCGCTGCAACGCCTGCGTGCGCTCGCGCCGTGGCTCCAGCAACCAGCATTTCAGCAGGCGGCTGCCCATGCCGGTCATGCAGGTGTCCAGCAACGAGAACAGCGTGGGCGAGTCCTCCCCGCGCAGCGTCTGCACCAGCTCCAGGTTGCGGCGCGTCGTCACCGGCAGCTCGATCAGATCGTCGTCTCGCTGCACCTGCAGGCTCTGCACGTGCGAGAGCGCGCGGCCCTGCGTGTGTTCGGCGTAGGTGAGCAGGGCGGCGGCGGCGGTCTGCGCGTGCACCAGCTCCTCGGCGCCCCAGGCGGCGAGCGTGGCACTGTTCAACTGCTCCAGCAGCTTGCGCAGTCCCAGGCCGGCGTCGAACTGCCACTGCGGCCGCTGCGTCAGCGACAGCGCGGCGCCGCCGCGCAGCGCCTTGAGCCGCTGCTCGAAGGTTGGAGTGACGTCGGCGCTGAACAGCAGCTCGCTCGGCGCGATCCGAGCGATCCACGTCTCCAGTTCGTCGCCGGCGCATTCGGCCAGCTGCAGCGCGCCCTGGGTGAGGCTCAGCCAGGCGAGGCCGAGGCGGTGGCGCGTGCCCTGGTGCACCGCCAGCAGGATGGCCTCGCTCTTGTCATTGAGGAGCGCGCTGTCGGTGAGCGTGCCGGGCGTGACGACGCGCACCACCTTGCGTTCCACCGGGCCCTTGGAGGCGCCGACGTCGCCGACCTGCTCGCAGATGGCGACGGATTCGCCTTGCTTGATCAGGCGCGCGAGGTAGCTCTCCACGGAATGGAACGGCACCCCCGCCATGATCACCGGCTCGCCGCCGGAGTTGCCGCGGCGGGTCAGCGTGATGTCGAGCAGCCGGGCCGCCTTCTCGGCGTCGCTGTAGAACAGCTCGTAGAAGTCGCCCATCCGGTAGAAGACGAGCGTGCCGGGATGTTCCGCCTTGATGGCGAGGTACTGCGCCATGACCGGCGTATGCGCCGCGCGGGCGCCTTCGTCGACGGAAGGGGAAGCCAAGGTCGTTCGTCTCTTGCAAGGCGGCCGCCCTGGGTGGCGCGGCCGGGGTGATAGCTTAGCCGAGCGCCGCGGCGCGCAGCCCTTTCACCTTATCCGGGCGCGAGGCTCCCGGCCGCCGCGGCATGCGCCGGCGGCTCGGTCGTGATGCTGCGCACCTGGGGCAGGCATTGCGGGTACTCCCGGGCGACGAAGGCCAGCATCTGCTCGCGCACCCGGCAGCGCAGGTCGAACGCCTTGCCGGCATTGACCGCGGAGACCAGGATGCGCACCTGCATCGCGCGCTCGGTCGTGTCGGTGACCTGCACCGCGAAGACCCGGCGGTCCCACTCCGGAGCCGCCTTGACGACGCGCTCTGCTTCCTGCCGCAGCGATTCGACCGGCGTCGCGTAGTCCAGGTACAGCATCACGGTCCCCAGGATCTGCGAGCTGCTGCGGGTCCAGTTCTCGAACGGGTTCTCGATGAACCACTGCAGCGGGATGATCAGGCGCCGCTCGTCCCAGATCTTGAGCACCACGTAAGTGCCGGTAATCTCCTCGACCCGGCCCCATTCGCCGTTGACGATCAGCACGTCGTCGAGGCGGATCGGCTGCGCCAGCGCGAGCTGCAGGCCGGCGATCAGGTTGCTGAAGACCGGCCGGGCCGCGATGCCGGCCACCAGTCCGATCACCCCGGCCGAGGCCAGCAGGCTGGCGCCGAGCTGCCGCGCGCCCGGGAAGGTCATGAGCGCCATCGACGCGCCGGCGATGAAGACGAGCACCATCGCCGTGCGGGACAGCACCGTGGCCTGGGTCTGGATGCGGCGGGCGTGCAGGTTGTCCTCGGCCTCCACCGGATGGCGGGCGAGCACGCCCAGCGCCACGCCGCGGATCGCGCGGATCGCGAGCCAGGTAAGCGCCCCGATCAGCAGCAGTCCGTTGACGTGGCGAACGTTCGCGATCCACCGCAGCGTGTCCGGCGCCGCGGTCCAGACCACCTGCAGCGCGGCGAGCGGCAGCGCGGCGGCCGCCGCCGACGTGCTGCAGCGGATCACGGCGTGCAGCAGCGGCACCCGGGAAGCGGCGCGCAGCAGCACGGCTTGCCCGATGCGATGCACCACCAGGGCGCCGGCGACGGCGAGCAGCGCGACGGTGGCCGTTGCGACCCAGGGGCTTTCCTGGAAGAACCCGGCCAGTAGCTCCACGCTCATCGGCCGGTCACTCCGCCGGATCGCCGGTGGCGTCGCTGATGCGGGTGCCGTCGGCTTCCACCTTCGCGCTCGGCGTCGTGTCCGGCGGCACGAGGCTGGGCGTCGACTGCCGCAGGGCGGCCTTCTCGCCGGCACTGGCGAACTTGCTGTACTTGCCCAGGATCTGCACCAGCTGGCCGTAGATGCGCGGGTTGCCGGCCACGCATTCCTTCTGTTCCATGAAGTCCGACTCGCCGGTGAAGTTGCCGATCAGGCCGCCGGCCTCGGTCACCAGCAGCGAGCCCGCGGCCGTGTCCCACGGCGACAGCCCGGTCTCGAAGAAACCGTCGGCGAAGCCCGCGGCCACGTAGGCCAGGTCGAGCGCCGCGGCGCCGGGCCGGCGCAGCCCCGCGGTGCGCTGCATCACCTCCGCCATCATGCGCAGGTAGTTGTTGAAGTTGTCGCCGGGCCGGAACGGAAATCCGGTGCTGACCAGGCACTGGCGCAGGTCGGTGCGCTTGGAAACCCGCATGCGGCGCTCGTTCATGTACGCGCCGCGGCCCTTGGTGGCCGTGAAGAGGTCGTTGCGGGTCGGGTCGTAGATCACCGCCTGCTCGATCTTGCCCCTGACGGCCAGCGCGATGCTGACGCAGTACACGGGAAAGCCGTGGATGAAATTGGTGGTGCCGTCCAGCGGGTCGATGATCCAGACATGGTCCGACCCCTGCCGGCCATGGGTCTTGCCCGATTCCTCGGCCCAGATCGCGTGGTCCGGGTAGGCGCCGAGCAGCGTCTCGATGACGGCGGCCTCGCTCGCGTGGTCGACCTCGGTCACGAAGTCGTTCACCTGTTTCTGGGAGATCCGCACCGCCTCGACGTCGAGGGCGGCCCGGTTGATGATCGCGCCGGCGGCGCGTGCGGCCTTGACGGCCACGTTGAGCATGGGATGCAGGTTGGAGGAGGCCATGGATTGTTCGAGCGTTGGCGGGACGGCGCGCGAGGCGCGGCCCCTTCATTGATCAGGAGCGGTGGCTCCGCCGTCGATGCGGCGGGCACGATGCAGGGATTGTCCCATGAATCCCCACCCGGCCCTGTCGGCGAAGATCCCGCCTGGCCGCCGAGGCCGGGCGCGCGCCGCGCCGGTTCATTGATCCGGCGCAATGCGGGCCCGTGGCCGGCCACACAACAATGGCCCCGATCGAAGCGAAACAGGAGGCTCCATGGTCGACGTCATTCTGGATCCGAAGCGGTGGGAGTCGGCAGAACCCGACGCCGAGGCTCTCCTGGAGAGCTGGCTGGTCGATGAAGGCGACCACGTGGACGCCGGCCAGGTGCTGGCGAAGGCCTCCCTGGTCCATGAGGGCCTGGTGGTCGCCGCGCCGGCGCCGGGCGTCGTGGAACAGATCGCGGTCGCCGCCGGCGAGAAGTTCGGTCCCGGCTACATCCTGGTGCGCCTCGCCGACGAGTGACAGTCGCAACGGGGCTGAGACAATCGGCCCCATGCGCACCCGCTTCATCCTGATCAACACCAGCCACGCCGGCAACGTCGGCGCGGCCGCGCGCGCCATGAAGGTGATGGGGTTCGACGACCTCGTGCTGGTCGCGCCGCGCTGGCCCGACGTGCTGGTGCGCGAGGAGACGGTGCAGCGCGCGAGCGGCGCCGTCGACGTGCTGCAGCGCGCGCGCGTCGTCGCCACCCTGGACGAGGCGCTGGAGGGCGTGAGCTGGCTGTGCGCCACCGCCATGACGCCGCGCGACTTCGGCCCGCCGACCGTCACCCCGCGCGAGCACTTTCCCGGGCTGGCGGCCTCGCAACACACCGTCGGCTTCCTGTTCGGGTCGGAGCGCTTCGGCATGAGCAACGAGGACGTGTATCGCTGCCATGCGGCGCTCACCATCCCGACGGCGCCGGGCTACGGCTCGCTCAATCTGGCGGCGGCACTCCAGGTCATCGCCTACGAGTGGCGCACCGCGCTCGGCGGTTTCGCCGTCCCGGGCGGACCGGAGCAGCCGCCGGTGCTGGCCGACGGCCAGGCCGTCGCCGGCATGCTGGCCCATTGGGAGCAGGCGCTGGTGGCGATCGGCTTCCTCGACCCGGCGGCCCCGAAGAAGCTGATGCCGCGCCTGAACCAGTTGTTCAACCGGGCGCAGCTCACGGTCGAGGAAATCCACATACTGCGTGGTGTCGCCAAGGCGATGTCGCAGGCCGGCGCCGCAGCGAGGCGCTAGACTGGGGCACCAGCGATCCCATCATCATGTTCAGCCGCCTGCGTTCCGACATCCAGTGCATCTTCGACCGCGACCCTGCCGCGCGCAGCAAGTGGGAGGTGATCACGTGTTACCCCGGGCTGCACGCGCTGGTGCTGCACCGGGTGGCGCACTGGTTCTGGCGGCGCGACCTGCGCTGGCTGGGGCGCTTCACCTCGCACGTGTCGCGCTGGCTCACCGGCATCGAGATCCATCCGGGCGCGCGCATAGCCGACAAGGTGTTCATCGACCACGGCATGGGCGTCGTCATCGGCGAGACCGCCGAGATCGGCGAGGGCTGCACCATCTACCAGGGCGTCACGCTGGGCGGCACGTCGCTCACGAAGGGATCGAAGCGCCATCCGACGCTGGGCCGCAACGTCGTCGTCGGTGCCGGCGCGAAGGTGCTGGGCGGCTTCACCGTGGGCGACAACGCCAGCATCGGCTCCAACGCGGTGGTGACCAAGCCGGTGCCGGCCGGCGCGACGGCGGTGGGCATTCCGGCGCGCATCATCCAGGCGGAGGACCTGAAGCGGCGCGAGGAAGTCGCCAACCGGATGGGGTTCTCGGCCTACGGGGTGACGGAGCAGGACGATCCGCTGTCGCAGGCGATGAAGGGCCTGATCGACAACGCGTCGTCGCAGGAGCACCAGATCGCGCTGTTGTGGCAGGCGATCGAGAAGCTGTCCGAGAACGCCAAGGGGCCGGAGTGCGTGCCGGAGGACGCTGCGCTGAAGGAAGGCTTCGAGAAGGACAAGCTGACGCAGCTGGTGGGGAAGTAGGCGTCAGGAAGCCGGGTTCGGCTGTCGACTCTTCTTCAGCGGGCTGGCCGCACCGCCGACTTCGGCCGGAACGCCTTGCACACCTCGTCGTGCGTCTCGAGGTACGGCCCCCCGATCAGGTCGATGCAATAGGGCACCGCGGCGAAGATGCCCGGCACGCCCGCCTTGCCGTCGGCCTCGCGCAAGCCCTCCAGCGTCTCCTGGATCGACTTCGGCTGGCCGGGGAGGTTGATGATCAGGCTCTCGCCGCGGATCACGGCGCACTGGCGTGAGAGGATCGCCGTCGGCACGAACCTGAGGCTGATCTGCCGCATCTGCTCGCCGAAACCCGGCATCACCTTGTCGGCCACCGCCAGCGTCGCTTCGGGCGTCACGTCGCGCGGCGCCGGCCCGGTGCCGCCGGTGGTCAGCACCAGCGAGCAGCCGGCGTCGACCAGCTCGATCAGCGCCGCGCTGATGCCCGCCTGCTCGTCGGGGATCAGCCGCGCCTCGAACGTGATCGGGTTCTTCAGGGCGCGCCCCAGCCACTCCTTGAGCGCGGGCAGCCCCTTGTCCTCGTAGACGCCGCTGGAGGCGCGGTCGCTGATCGAGACGATGCCGATGCGGACGGGGTCGAATGGATCTGTGGTCATGGCGATGGCGCGAAGCCCGGCGGCGGGCCCTCCTGTTCGAGCTGTTGCCGCACCAGCTGGAAGATCTCCCGGTAGGCACGGCCATGGCGCGGCGCCAGGCCCCTCGACACCGCGTCCCGGTCGGCGGGCGCGTCCTTGCGCGCCTGGCGGATCAGCGCCCGCAGCTGCTGCGTGTCGGTTTCGGGATGGGCCGCGAGCCACTCCTGCAGCGCTTCGTCGTTCGTGATGAGCCTGTCGCGCCACTGTTCGGCGCGATGCAGCGCCAGCGCTTCGCTGGCGGAACCCTGGCGCTGCTCGTCCAGGGCGTCGCGGACTGCCTGCAGCGCGTCCTCGTCGAGCCCGCGCATGAGCTTGCCGACGAACTGCATCTGCCGGCGCTTGCCCTCGAAATTGGTGATGCGCTTCGCGTCGGCGAGGGCCTCCAGCAGTTTCTCGGGCAATTGCAGGCGCTGCATCAGGTCGGCGCGCAGCGTGAGCAGCGATTCGCCGAGCTTCTGCAGCTCGGCGCTTTCGCGCTTGAGGTCGGTCCTGCTCGGTTCGTCGCCGCCCTTGAGCTCAGCCTTGAGGGCGATGTCCTCGGCGCTGCCTTCGGCGATGAACTGGCCGCGGACGAAGTAGCCTTTTTTCGGTTTGCGTGGCATGGAGTGGAAGTGCGCCGCGGCGGCTGCGCGGCGCAAGTATCATAGCCGCGCCATGACAAAACCAGACGCCCGCGCCGACTCCGTGTTCGCCTACAGCCGTGCCGCTTTCGAGGACCTGGTCGACACCGCGCTCGCGCACGCGAAGAAGCTCGGCGCGACGGACGCTGGAGCGGAGGCTTCCGAAGGCTGCGGCCTGAGCGTCTCGGTGCGCAAGGGCGAACTGGAAAACGTCGAGCGCAACCGCGACAAGTCGCTGGGGGTCACGATCTACGTGGGCCAGCGCCGCGGCAACGCGAGCACGTCCGACTTCTCGCGCGCGGCCATCGAGCAGACGGTGCAGGCGGCGTACGACATCGCCCGCTTCACGGCGGAGGATCCGGTGGCCGGCCTGCCCGACGCGGACGACATCGCGCAACCCGGCGAGCAGCCCGACCTCGACCTGTTCCATCCCTGGGACGTCACCAGCGAGCAGGCGACGAAGATCGCCCTGGCTTGCGAGAAGGCGGCGTTCGCGACCGACCGCCGGATCACCAACAGCGAAGGCGCCGGGGTTTCGGCGCAGCAGAGCCACTTCTTCAGCTCGCACACGCGCGGCTTTCGCGGCGGGTATGCGAGCTCGCGCCATTCGATTTCGGTGGCGCCGATCGCCGGGACCGGGGACAACATGCAGCGCGATGCCTGGTACAGCTCGATGCGGGACGCGCGCGACCTGGCCGGCCCGGAGGCCATCGGCCGCTACGCGGCGGAACGGGCGCTGGCGCGCCTGAACTCGCGCAAGATCAGCACCCGCGAGTGCCCGGTGCTGTTCGAGTCGCCGCTGGCCGCGGGGCTGCTGGGCGGCTTCGTGCAGGCCGTGAGCGGTGGCGCGCTGTACCGGCGCAGCAGCTTCCTGGTCGACTCGCTGGGCAAGAAGGTCTTCGCGGGCCACATCGACGTGACCGAGGACCCGCACGTCCGCGGGGGCAAGGGCAGTGCGCCGTTCGACGAGGAAGGCGTGCGCACCAAGGCGCGCAAGGTCGTCGACGCCGGGCGCGTGGAAGGCTATTTCCTGAGCAGCTACTCCGCGCGCAAGCTGGGCATGAAGACCACCGGCAACGCCGGCGGGTCGCACAACCTGTCGCTCACGTCGCGGCTCACCGAGCCGGGCCACGGGCTGGTGGAGATGCTGCGCAAGCTGGGCACCGGCCTGTTCGTGATCGAGCTGATGGGGCAGGGCGTGAACTACGTGACCGGCGACTATTCGCGCGGTGCGAGCGGGTTCTGGGTGGAAAACGGCGAGATCGTGTTCCCGGTGGAGGAGATCACGATCGCCGGCAACCTGAAGGACATGTTCGCCGGCATCGAGGCCGTGGGCTCTGACGTCTACAACTACGGCGCGAAGAGCGTGGGGTCGATCCTGGTCGGGAAGATGAAGGTGGCCGGGTCGTAAATTCGCGAGGGCGAGGGGCCCCGCCGCAGGCGGGGATCGACCCGCGAATTTACGACCGAGGCTGGGGGGCTCGATGCCCCGCAGCCGCAGCCGACGCGAGGCAGGGCCTCCTCGTTCCTCAGCCCGCCAAAGCCGCCTTCACCGCCGCCGACACCTGGCCCATGTCGGCCTTGCCAGCCAGTTTCGCCTTGGCCGCGCCCATCACCTTGCCCATGTCGCCGGGCCCCTTGGCGCCGACCTCGGCCACGATCGCCTTCACCTGCGCGGCGATTTCCTCCGGCGACAGCCGCGCCGGCAGGTAGGCCTGCAGCACGGCGATCTCCGCCGCCTCGTTGTCCGCGAGGTCCTGGCGGCCGGCCTTCTCGAAGGCCTCGATGCTGTCCTTGCGCTGCTTGATGAGCTTGTCGACGATGCCGACCACGGCGGCGTCGTCCAGCTCGATGCGCTCGTCGACCTCCTTCTGCTTGATCGCGGCCGTCAGCATGCGGATGGCGCCCAGGCGCTGCGCCTCGCGGGCGCGCATGGCCGCCTTCATGTCTTCGGTGATCCGTTCCTTCAGGCTCATGTCGTTCTCCGGTGCGATGAATGAAAAAAGCCCGCGCGAGCGTCCTCAGGCGGGCTTGTGATCCTCGTCGGCGGCGCGGGCCGCCGGTGCTGCGGGAAGCTCAGTACAGCTTCTTGGGCAGCTGCATGCTGCGCACGCGCTTGTAGTGGCGCTTGACGGCGGCTGCCTTCTTGCGCTTGCGCTCGGCCGTGGGCTTCTCGTAGAACTCGCGGGCGCGCAGTTCGGTCAGGAGGCCCAGCTTCTCGATGGTGCGCTTGAAGCGGCGCAGGGCCACGTCGAAGGGCTCGTTTTCTTTTACACGGATCGTCGTCATCAGCGATTGAATTCCAAAGTGTGCGGCCAGAGGGTGCCTGGGAAGATCGGGCCCGGGCGCCGTAACCGCGAATTTCCCCAATGTATGGTGATCAGGCCCATTGGGGTTTGCCAGCAAAGCCCGACATTATAGCCTTCTGCCGCCAGCCGGCAAGGCGCCGGGATTCGGCGGGGCCGGCCACGGGGGCATCGGCGTCCCGGGAGGCACCGAATGGCGCGGGCCAGGCGGGCCCCAGCTCGACCGTTCGCCTTCAGCGTCCGGCTGCGGCCGCGGCGATGCCCTGGGCGCAGGCCCACGCGCTCGCCCAGGCCCACTGGAAGTTGTAGCCGCCCAGCCAGCCGGTGACGTCGACCGCCTCGCCGATGAAATGGAGGCCGGGCTGGCTCGACTCCATGGTCTGGGAGGAGAGGCCCCGGGTGTCGACGCCGCCGGCGGTGACCTCCGCCTTGCGATAGCCCTCGGTGCCATCCGGCACCAGGCTCCAGCGGGCGAGCCGCTCCGCCAGCGTCGCCAGGGCCTTGTCGCTCGCCTCGCCTACGGGCCGTTGCCATGCCGGGTCCTGCGCTGCCCACGCATCGGCCAACCGCGACGGCAACCAGGCCGCCAGCTCGTTGGCGACCAGCTTGCGCGAGCTCGCTTTCGCCCGCCGCAGTTGCGCCGCCACGTCCACGCCCGGCGCCAGGTCGATGCGGATCGGCTCGCCCTCGCGCCAGTAACTGGAGATCTGGAGCACGGCGGGGCCGCTCAGCCCGCGGTGGGTGAACAGCAGGTCCTCGTGGAACTCCATCCGGCTCTTCTTCTCGCCGGTGGCGATGGCCACCGGCAGCGACAGGCCCGCAAGCTGGGCGTAAGGCGCCCAGTCCGCGCTGGCAAAGGTGAGCGGCACCAGCGCGGGGCGCGGCGGCACGATGCGCAGGCCGAACTGGCGCGCGATCCGGTAGCCGAAATCGGTGGCGCCGATCTTCGGGATCGAGAGGCCGCCGGTGGCGATCACCAGATGGCGCCCCTGAACCGGCCCGCGCTCAGTGGCGAGCTCGTAGCGGGCGCCGCCTGGCGCTTCGACGCCATGCACTTCCTGGACGGTGCAGGGCTGCCAGTGGGTCACGCCGCCGGCGCCGCATTCGTCCAGCAGCATCCGGATGAAGTCTTCGGCCGAGCGGTCGCCGAACAACTGGCCCTTGTGCTTCTCGTGGAACGGGATGCCGTGGCGGCGCACCAGCGCGACGAAATCCGAGGGGGTGTAGCGCGACAGCGCCGAGCGGCAGAAGTTCGGGTTCTCGCCGAGGTAGTGCCGGTGCGGGGCCCTCGGGTCGAGGTCGCGGTTGGTGAAGTTGCAGCGGCCGCCGCCGGAGATGCGGATCTTTTCGGCGACCTTCTCGCCGTGGTCCACCAGCAGCACGTTCAGCCCGAGCTGGCCGGCGACGCCGGCGCAGAACAGGCCGGCGGCGCCGGCGCCGACGATCACGACATCGAAGGAATGCATGGGCGGCGAGTGTAGGGCCCGCCGCGCCCACCTCAGCCGAACTGCAGGCGCAGCGCCTGCGCGGCCGCGGCCACGCTGCCGATCACGTCGCCGACCACGATCACCGACGGGCTGGCGAGCGCGTCGCGCTCGATGGTCGCGGCCAGGTCACCGAGCTTCGTCACCACCTGGCGCTCGCCGGGCAGGCTGACGCGGTGCACCACCGCGACCGGGGTGGCCGCCGGCAGCCCCGTCAGCAGCTCGTCCTGGATGGTGGCCGCGCCGCTGACGCCCATGTAGATCACGAGCGTCAGTCGCGCCTCGCGCGCGGTGGCCGCCAGCGCGCGCCAGTCGGTGGCAGGCGCACCGTGCTGCCCGTGTCCGGTGATGAACAGCACGCCGTGCGCGTGGTCGCGGTGCGTGAGCGGCACTCCCAGCGCCGTGGCGGCGGCGAGGCCGGCCGTGATGCCGTTGACGACGCGCACCTGGACGCCGGCCTCGTGCAGCGCTTCCAGCTCCTCGCCGCCGCGGCCGAAGATGAACGGATCGCCGCCCTTGAGGCGCACGACCCGCTCGCCCTCGCGCGCCGCGGTGACCATCAGCTTGTGGATGAAGCTCTGCGGCGTGCTGCGGCAGCCGCCGCGCTTGCCGACGTGGATGACGCGGGCGCCGGGCGCGGCGAGGGCGACGACCTCGGGGCTCACGAGGTCGTCCACCAGCAGTACGGTGGCGGACTGGATCGCCTTCACCGCCTTGACGGTGAGCAGTTCGGGATCGCCGGGGCCGGCGCCGACCAGGGTGACTGTTCCGGGATGGGTCATGGGGAAGCCAGACGCAAGATGTGTTCCACCTGGGCGCCGATCGCCGCCGGCACCGGCTTGCGACCGGCCAGCACGTCCTGTGTATAGGCAGCCGTTGATTCGGCATCGATGTCGCGCGGAAGTTCCGGCAGCGTCGTGAGCGAGCCCGACTGGCGTTCCTCCAGCACTTCCCGCCGGCCCCGGCGGAAGCCCTCCATCGCCGGCAGCCGGCGCGCATCGGCGGTGGCTTCGCCCTCCGTGCCGCGCAGCAGCAGGGCCGACGCGCCCAGCGTCTCCAGGACTTCGGCCATGGCCGTGCCGTACTCGGCATGGGTGTAGCTGCTGACGATCACGGCCTCGCCTGCGCAGGGGTTCATCAGCTTGACGACGCTGTGGCTGGAATTGCGCAGCCCGATCAGCCGCCGCGCCTCCAGCAGCCAGGCGAGCCGCGGGTTGAGAAGCGCCGTCGGCACGTACGCGGCTTCGCCGGGGGCGACGGCCCGGACCTGCTCCAGCGGGTGGAGGTCCAGGGCGCGCAGCACCGATGCGGCGAACACGCGCCCCGATTCGGTGGGCGTTCCGTGCACCAGGACGGCCGCGCCGCGCCGCGCCAGCAGCAGCGCGAGCAATGGGGTCAGGACCGGCAGCCGGCGCGCACCGTTGTAGCTTGGCAGCACCACCAGCGGGCGCTCGCCGGCCGGGACCAGATTCAGGCGGGCGTGGGTGGCGTCGAGGAAGCCGCACAGCTCTTCGGGCGTTTCGCCCTTCAGCCGCATCGCGAGGCAGAACGCGCCTACCTCGAGATCGCTGGGCGCGCCATCGAGCACCTGCCCGAACAGGTCGGCTGCCTGCTCGCGCGTGAGCGGACGGCCGCCGCTGCGGCGGCCGATCTGCTTGATGTACTGGCTGATGCCCATGGGGAGGATTCTGCGCGATGCTTCATGACTTTCGGCTATGAGCTGATGCCCATGGGCGTTTCAGGGCGACGCCGGGGTCGCCGGCGGCAGGCTGGCGACGATCCGTTTCAGCTCGGGCACGCAGGAGCCGCACCGGGTGCCGCATTGCAACGCCGACTGGACGGAGGCGAGGCGCTGGCTCGCGCTGCCGGCGCACGCGGCCACGAACTGGCGGATGGCGACGTCGCCCACGCCCAGGCAGGAACAGACCTGCTTCGCCGTTTCCGCGACCGGCCGCGGCGGCGTCACGTCGGCGAGCAGTAACTGCCGCCCGTATGCCTGGGCCGGCAACTCCTGCAGCAGGAGCGGCCGGATCCAGGCTTGCGCACGGGTATCGCCGGCGAGCAGGAATCCTTGCAGCCGCCGCTCGTGGCCGGCACTGTCCAGCTTCATCGCCCGCCGTTGCCCGCGCTTCGCGTCCGCATAGCGCAGCACCTCGGCGCCGCCGAGCCGCAGCAGTTCCTCGATGCGCGCCAGCACGTCGCCGCCACAGGGCTCGTGGGCGGCCGCCCTCAGCAGCAGTCCCGACCGCTCGCGGCCGAACGGCACGCAGCTCGCGAACGGGAACCGATCGAGGATCTCTCGCATGGCCGCGCGCGCCGCCCAGAAGTCGTCCTCGGGCAGCCACGCCATGGCGACCAGCGACCAGGGCAGTTCCGCCTTGAGGATCTTCACGGCCGCATGTTTGAGCTCCGGCTGTTTCGACTGCGGGCAGAAGGCGGCCGTCGTGAGCGCGTTCACGCCGGCGAGCGGCTGTCCGGCGCCGGACTGGCCGCCCAGGAACTCCGGCCCCCAGTGCATCGCCAGGAAGGCCTGGCTCGGCGCCACCTCGTCGCTGGCTTGCACCGGCAGCACGATCGAGCCGCGCCGGCTGGTCACGTGCACCAGGTCGCCCTCGCGCAGCCCGCGCCGGGCGAGATCCTGCGGATGCATTTCGACGGCCGGCTCGGGAACATGGCCGAACAGGCGGCCGACGGTGCCGCTGCGGCTCATGCCGTGCCACTGGTCGCGCAGCCGCCCGGTCGTGAGCGAGAAGGGGTAGCGGGCCTCGCGCGGCTCCGCGACCGGCTGCCAGGCAACCGCCACGAAGCGCGCCCGGCCGTCGCCGGTGGCGAACCGGCCGTCCTGGTAGAGGCGCGCGGTCCCGGCCGATGCGGCGGCGGGCATGGGCCACTGCTGCGGGGCGCTTTCGATGAGCGCGTAGCTCATGCCCGTGATGTCGAGGTCGCGGCCGCGGGTCGACGCCCGGTGCTCGTTCCAGATGGACTCGGCGCCGGCGCAACCCGCGTCGGCGTCATAGGGAAACAGCGTCGGGCGGCCGGGGCGCAGCCGGGCTTCCAGCCGCCGCGCGAAGTCCACGGCGACAGCCCAGTCGTGGCGCGCCTGGCCCGGCGCCGGCACGGCCGGCCGGACGCGGCTGATGCGCCGCTCGCTGTTGGTGACGGTGCCGGTCTTCTCGCCCCAGGTCGTCGCCGGCAGCAGCAGGTCGGCCCGGTCGCAGGTGGCGGTGGTCGCGAACGCTTCCTGCACCACGACCAGTTCCGCCCGTTCCAGGGCCCGTCGCACGGTCGCCTGGCCGGGCATCGACTGCGCCGGATTCGTGCAGGCGATCCAGAGCGCCTTGATCTCGCCGTCGGCGGCAGCCTGGAACATCTCCACCGCCGTCTTGCCCGGCCGGTCCGGCACGCCTGGCAGGCCCCAGAGCGCGGCCACCTCGGCACGATGTTCCGCATTGGCCAGGTTGCGGTGCGCGGACAGCAGGCTGGCCATGCCGCCGACCTCGCGCCCGCCCATGGCGTTGGGCTGTCCCGTCAACGAGAAGGGGCCGGCGCCGGGCTTGCCGATCTGGCCGCTCGCGAGATGCAGGTTGATCAGGGCGGCATTCTTGGCGGTGCCGCTGGTGGACTGGTTCAGGCCCTGGCAATACAGGCTCAGCGTCGCCGCCGAAGTGGCAAAGAGCCGGGCGGCGGTGAGCAGGTCCTCCTTCGAGATGCCGCAGACCTGCGCGACCACGTCGGGCGTGCAGTCGCGGACCTGCGCCTTCAGTTCGTCGAAGCCGGTGGTGTGGGCGGCGATGAAGTCCTGGCGCACCCAGCCTTCCCACAGCATCACGTGCAGCATGCCGTTGAACAGCATCACGTCGGTGCCGGGCAGCAGCGCCAGGTGCAGGTCCGCCGCGGCGGCGGTCTCGGTGCGCCGCGGATCGCAGCAGACGATCTTCAGCCGGGGATTGGCCGTCCGCGCGTCCTCGATGCGGCGGAACAGCACCGGATGCGCCCAGGCGGTGTTGCTGCCGGCGATGAAGATGCAATCCGCCTGGTCGACGTCGTCGTAGCACGCCGGCGGCGCGTCGGCGCCGAGCGCCAGCTGGTACGCGGCCACGGCACTGCTCATGCACAGGCGCGAGTTGCTGTCGATGTTGTTGGTGCCGACGAGCCCCTTGGCCAGCTTGTTGAAGACGTAATAGTCCTCGGTGAGCAGCTGCCCGGAGACGTAGAAACCGACGGCGTCGGGACCGTGCTCGCCGATGATCCGGGCGAAGGTGTCGCTGGCGAAGCCTAGCGCCTGGTCCCAGGTCACGGGCTGCGGCCGCCCGCCGCGATGCTCGCGGCGCATCGGTTGCAGCAGCCGGGCGTGCCGCGTCACCGGCGCCGTCGCGGTCAGGTGCAGCGTCGAGCCCTTGGTGCACAGTCGCCCGAAGTTCGCCGGGTGCCGGGGGTCGCCGCGCACGCCGGTGATCCGGTCGCCGTCGGACTCGATCACCACACCGCAGCCCACGCCACAGTAGGGGCAGGTAGATCGGGTTTCCTTCACGTGGTCGACGGCACCGGCGTGTCGACCGCGTGGTGCGCGAGTTCCGCTGCATCGAGGAACACGGTGCCGGCTTCGACCTTGCACGCGAACTTCGGGACGCAGCCTTCGTCCGGTGCCTTGGCGCAGCCGTCCTGCAGCCCGATGGTCCAGTTGTGCAAGGGGCAGGCGACGCTGGTGCCGAACACGATGCCTTGCGACAGCGGGCCGCCCTTGTGCGGGCAGCGGTCCAGCACGGCGAAAACCTGGCCGCTGTCGTTGCGGAACACGGCGATGTCCGGCCCGCTGGAGCGCGCAACGCGCCGCGACCCCAGCACGGGAATGTCGTCGACGCGGCAGATCACCGTCCACTCAGTCATTGCGAATGCCTTCCGTGGTTTCCCGTGGCGCTTTCGGCGCACCGCCTGCGTGCGCCGCTCGCGGCGGCTCGATCCGGGCGAACTGGCGCGTGTCGACCCGCGCGCGATCGAAGTCGAACCACGGATCGGGCTCGCCGTCGAGGCTGAACTGCAGCCGTTCCCACAGCGCCCTGCGACCTTCGTGGTCGCCCAGCACCTTCTGCTTCACGTGGTCCAGCCCCACGCGCTCGATGTAGTGCACGGTCCGCTCGAGGTACCAGCCCTCCTCGCGATACAGTTGGAGGAAGGCGCCGGCGTACTCCAGCACCTCGGCTGACGTCCTGACCTTGCACAGGAACTGTGCGACCTCGGTCTTGATGCCGCCGTTGCCGCCGACGTGGATTTCCCACCCCGAATCGACGCCGATCACGCCGACGTCCTTGATGCCGGACTCGGCGCAGTTGCGCGGGCAACCCGAGACGGCCAGCTTGACCTTGTGCGGCGCGTACATCCGCCACAGCGCGCGCTCGAGGTCCTTGCCCATCCGGGTGGAGTCCTGCGTGCCGAAGCGGCACCATTCGCTGCCCACGCAGGTCTTCACGGTGCGCAGCGCCTTCGCGTAGGCATGGCCCGACGGCATGCCGATGTCGCGCCACACGCCCGGGAGGTCCTCCTTCTTCACGCCCAGCAGGTCGATGCGCTGCCCGCCGGTGACCTTGACGGTGGGGATGCGGTATTTGTCCACGACGTCCGCGATGCGGCGCAGCTCGTCCGCCGTGGTCTCGCCGCCCCACATCCGCGGCACCACCGAGTACGTGCCGTCCTTCTGGATGTTGGCGTGGCTGCGCTCGTTGACGAAGCGGCTCTGCGGATCGTCCTTCGCTTCCTTCGGCCAGGTGGAGAGCAGGTAGTAATTGACGGCCGGCCGGCAGGTGGCGCAGCCGTCCGGCGTGCGCCATTCCATGAAACGGAAGGCGTCGGCGATCGTCAGCAGCCGGTGCTCGCGGATCGCGTCGCGCACCTCCTGGTGGCTGTGGTCGGTGCAGCCGCACAAGGCCTTCTTCTTCGGCGCCGCCGAGTAGTCGCCGCCGGCGGTGAACATCAGGATCTGTTCGACCAGGCCGGTGCAGGAGCCGCAGGAGGCGCTGGCCTTGGTGTGCTTGCGGACTTCGTCGATCGTGAACAGGCCCTTGTCCTTGATGGCCTTGCAGATCGTGCCCTTGGTGACGCCGTTGCAGCCGCACACTTCGGCGTCGTCGGCCATGGCGGCGGCCCGGGTCTGGCCTTGATGGCCGCCGTCGCCCAGGCTGGACTCGCCGAACATCAGCTTGTCGCGGATGCCGCCGACGCTGCGCCCTTCGCGCAGGAGCTTGAAGTACCAGCTGCCGTCGACCGTGTCGCCGTACAGGCAGGCGCCGACCAGCTTGTCGTCCTTGATCACGAGCTTCTTGTAGACGCCGCCGCCGGGATCGGACATCACGATTTCCTCGGTGCCTTCGCCGCCCATGAACTGGCCGGCGCTGAAGAGGTCGACGCCGGTCACCTTGAGCTTGGTGGAAGTGAGCGAACCCGTGTAGCGGCCGATGCCGAACTGCGCCAGGTGGTTGGCCGCGACCTTGGCCTGCTCGAACAGCGGCGCCACCAGGCCGTAGGCGACGCCGCGGTGGGCGGCACACTCGCCCACGGCGTAGACGCGGGCGTCGGTCACCGTCTGCATGGTGTCGTGCACGACGATGCCGCGGTCGACGTGCAGCCTCATCTTTCCGGCCAGCTCGGTGTTCGGGCGGATGCCGACGGCCATCACGACCAGGTCGGCGTCGACCTCGCTGCCGTCCTTGAAGCGGATGGCCCTGACCCGGCCGTCGTCGCCGCCGACCAGTTCCTGCGTCTGGGAGCCGATCATGAACTTGAGGCCGCGCTCCTGCAGCGACTGCTGCAGGAGCCGCCCGGCGACGTCGTCGAGCTGGCGCTCCATGAGCCAGGGCATCACGTGCACCACCGTGACGTCCATGCCACGCTTCATCAGGCCGTTGGCCGCTTCGAGGCCGAGCAGGCCGCCGCCGATGACGACTGCCTTGCGGTACTTGCGCGCCGCTTCGATCATCGCGGTGGTGTCCGCGATGTCGCGATACGCGATCACGCCTTGCAGTTCCCTGCCCGGGACCGGCAGGATGAAGGGATTGGAGCCGGTGGCGAGCAGCAGCCGGTCGTACGCTTCCTCGGTGCCGTCTTCGGCGCGCACGACCCGGCGCACCCGGTCGACGTCGACCACCTTCCTGCCGGCATGCAGGCGGATGCCGTTCTGCCGGTACCAGTCCCACGAGTTGAGCACGATCTCGTCGAGCGTCTGCTCGCCGGCCAGCACCGGGGACAGCAGGATCCGGTTGTAGTTGGGGTGCGGCTCCGCGCCGAACACCGCGATGTCGTACAGCTCGGGCGCCACCTTCAGCAGTTCCTCGATGGTGCGGACGCCGGCCATCCCGTTGCCCACCATCACCAGCTTCGATCGTTTCACTTCACTCTCCCATGGATGCGGCTGCCGGTGCGGCTGCACGGGCCCTGCCGGGCCAGGCGGCGGTTGCGGCCCGGCCGGGTGCGATCGGCTCCACCTTGCGCTGCTTCTCGTACAGGAAGGCGAGGATCTCCTGCCGGCAGTGGTTGTAGACCCGGTCCTCGGCCAACTCGATCCGGTTGCGCGGACGGGCGAGGGGGACCTGCATGATCTGGCCGATGGTCGCGGACGGGCCGTTGGTCATCATGACGACGCGATCCGACAGCAGCACGGCCTCGTCGACGTCGTGCGTGATCATCAGCACGGTGTTGCCGAGTCCGGCCTGGATGCGGATCACCTCGTCCTGGAGGCGGGCGCGGGTCAGCGCGTCCAGCGCGCCGAACGGCTCGTCCAGGAGCAGCACCTTGGGCTCCATCGCCAGTGCGCGGGCGATGCCGACGCGCTGCTTCATGCCGCCGGAGATCTCCGACGGCAGGCGGTCGAGCGCATGCGACATGTTCACCATGGCCAGGTTGTGCAGCACCCAGTCGCGGCGCTCGGCGGCGGTGCGCGAGCCACGGAAGATCTTGTCCACCGCCAGTGCGACGTTCTCGCGCACCGTCAGCCATGGCAGCAGCGAGTGGTTCTGGAACACCACCGCCCGGTCGGGTCCGGGTGCGTTCACTTCCCTGCCGTCCAGGATCACGCCGCCCGAGGTGGCCTGCAGCAGGCCGGCGACGATGTTGAGCACCGTCGACTTGCCGCAGCCCGAATGGCCGATCAGGGAGATGAACTCGCCGCGCGGGACGTCCAGGTTGATGCCCTTGAGCACCGGGTTGACGGCGCCGCCCCGGCTGAAGGTCATGTCGACCCTCGAAATCGAAAGATACGCGTTGGCCATGGCGTGCTCAGCTCGCGGACGTGCCGCGCGTCACCTTGCGGCCGATGGATGCCACCACGCGGTCCAGCGCAAAGCCGACCAGCCCCACGCAGACCAGCGCGAGGATGATGTCGCTGATGCGCGAGGAGTTCCACGCGTCCCAGATGAAGAAGCCGATGCCGACGCCGCCGATCAGCATCTCGGCGGCGATGATGGCCAGCCAGGAGAGCCCGACCCCGATGCGCAGCCCCGAGAAGATGGACGGGGCGGCGGCCGGCAGCATGACCTTCGCGAAGTACTCGAAGCCGTTCAGCCGGATCACCCGGGCGACGTTGCGATAGTCGTCCGGGATGTTGCGGATGCCCACCGAGGTGTTGATGATGATCGGCCAGACCGAGGTGATGAAGATCACGAAGATGGCCGAGGGATGGCCATCGCGGAAGCCCGCCAGCGAGATCGGCAGCCAGGCCAGCGGCGGCACCGTGCGCAGCACCTGGAACAGCGGATCGAGCCCGCGCAGCGCCCAGGAGGACTGCCCGACCAGCACGCCCAGGCACACCCCGGCGACCACCGCCAGCGAGTAGCCGTAGGCGACGCGCTTGAGGCTCGCGAGCAATTGCCAGGCGATGCCCACGTCGTTGCCACCGTGGTCGTGGAACGGGTTGGCGATCAGTTCCCAGGTGTCGGCAATCACCTGGGTCGGACTGGGCAGCGACGCGCCCGGGCGCGAGCCGAGCAGTTGCCAGACCAGCAGCAGCACGCCCAGGATGACGAGCGGCGGCAGCACGTGCGCCGCGCAGCCGCGTGCCGCGTTCGCCATCCAGGCGGCGAGGGCGGCCCGGTGGCGCGGCGGATTGGCGAGCCGCAGCGGCTCGATGGATTCGACGTGGTTCATGGCGTGGTCAGGCGGACTTCAGGTACTTGATGGAGAGGCTGTCGAGGTACGCCTTCGGGTTGGCGGGGTCGAAGACCTTGCCGTCGAAGAACTTCTCGACGCCGCGCGAGGTGGACGCGGGGATCTCCTTCGACGGGACGCCCAGTTCCTTCGCCGCGGCGCGCCAGAGGTCCTCGCGGTTGACCTTGGCGATCAGCGCGTTGGTGTCCAGGTTCGGCGGCAGGTAGCCCCATCGGATGTTCTCGGTGAGGAACCAGAGGTCGTGGCTGCGGAACGGATAGCTGGCGAAGTCCTTCCAGTAGCGCATCTGGTGCGGACTGTTCGCGACGAGGCGGCCGGTGCCGTAGTCGAAGTCGCCTTTCATGCGGTCGACGATGTCGGCGACCGGCGCGTTGATCCAGCGCCGGCGCGAGCAGATCTCGGCCACCTCCTCGCGATTCTTCGGGTCCTCGCAGTACATCTGCGCTTCCATCACGGCTTTCAGCAGCGCCTTGGTCGAGTTCGGATTGGCGGCGACGTAATCGGCGCGCATCGCGAAAGCTTTCTCCGGGTGGTTCTGCCAGATCTCGCTGGTGGTGTTGGCCGTGTAGCCGATCTTCTGGTGAATGAGCTGGTGGTTCCACGGCTCGCACACGCAGAACGTGTCCATGCTGCCCACTTTCATGTTCGCCACCATCTGCGCTGGCGGCACGACGATGGTGGAGATGTCGCGGGTCGGGTCGATGCCGCCGGCGGCGAGCCAGTAGCGCAGCCACATGTCGTGCGTGCCGCCGGGGAAGGTCATCGCGGCATTGACCGGCTTGCCGGTCTTCGCCGCCTTCGCCAGGAGCGCCTTCCTGAACTCGCGGGTGTCGAGTCCCACCTTCAGGTCCCGGTATTCGTTGCCGACCGAGATGCACTGGCCGCCGAGGTTCAGGCGCGCCAGGATCGCCATCGGCACCGGCACGTTGTTCGCCGTCACGGCCCCGGTCGTGATCAGGTAGGGCATCGGCGTCAGGATGTGGGCGCCGTCGATGCCACCGCTCCTGGAGCCGAGCACCAGGTTGTCGCGGGTCGCCCCCCAGGACGACTGCTTGAGGACCTCGACGCCGGTCATGCCGTGCTTCCTGAAGAGCCCCTTCTCGTCGGCAACGAACAGCGGCGCGGCGTCGGTCAGGGCAATGAAGCCGAGCCTGGCCGTCCTGGTCTCGAGCGCGCCGCCCTGCGCGGACGCCGCGATCGGCCACAGCCCGCCGGCGATCCCGGCGCCGGCCGCCGCGGCCCTGATGACCGACCGGCGCGACCAGCCCGTGTTGTCGAATGTGCGTTGCATCACTGCTCCTGTCCTGAAAGCACCAGAAAAACCAGAACGGCGTCCACCCTCCACCCGGGTGCCGGGCAGGGATGGACGCCGTTGTCCACTTCGGATCCGCGCCGCCGTTGGCGCGAGCCGCGTGACCTTATGCAGGGAGCGTGCCAGGATCCCGCCGGGCGCGCACAGCCGGAGGCAGGGCCGCGAGGAACGCGAAGGAAGGAGGCGAGCCGTGCGCGTCGGTGCCGAGAGCGTCGCGTGTGCACTCAAAGCGTGCGCAGGTGCGCACCGTGCACCGTCTTCGGCCTCGCGTGCGCGCGGGCGACCGTAGCTCACGACAGGTCGGCGACGTCCAGGATCCGCTGGGCCACGTCGCGCAGCCTGAGGCCCCTGTCCATCGCGGCGCGGCGCAGCCTGGCGTAGGCCTCGCCCTCGCCCAGGCGCTGCCGCTCCATCAGCACGCCCTTGGCCCGCTCGACCACCTTGCGCTCCTCGAGCTCCGATTGCGCGTCGGCGAGTTCGCGCCGCAGCCGCTGCTCGTGCCGGAAGCGGGCCATCGCCACCGCCAGGACCGCACCGATGCGCCCCGGCGCGAGTCCGGCGATCACGTAGCCGCAGACGCCGGCGGCGACCGCGTCGGACACGTGCGTGACGTCCCCGTCGTCGGTGAACAGCACGATCGGTCGTCGCCGGTCCCGCGTCGCGAGCACGACGTGCTCCAGCGCAGCGCGCGCATCGCTCTCGGCATCGACGACGATCAGGTCCGGGTCCAGCTGGGCCACGCGTTCCCCCGGCAAGGCGTCGGCCGGCAGCACGGCCACGATGGTGCAGCCGTTCTCCAGCAGGCTGCCTTGCAGCAGGCGCGAGCGCTCCGCCTGCCGCTCGGCCTCGGGCCGGGCATCGGCTGACGCGGGCGAATCGGGTGCGACGACGAGGATGCGGAGGGCCGGGCCAACTGTCATGCGGGCACGCCGCGCAAGAAGCACGCCAGGATGACCCTGCGTCCCGCGCGCCGCAGCCGTTCACCTACACTGCCAGCCATGCTGGTCCTGGGTATCGAGTCCTCCTGCGATGAAACGGGCGTCGCGCTGGTCCAGGCGCGCGCCACCGGCGTGCCGGTGCTGCTGGCCGACGCGCTGCACAGCCAGATCGCGATGCACCAGGCCTACGGCGGCGTAGTGCCCGAGCTCGCCAGCCGGGACCACATCCGCCGCGTGCTGCCACTCACCGAAAGCGTGCTCGCGCAGGCGCAAGTGGACCTGCGGGCGGTCGACGTGGTGGCGTTCACGCGCGGGCCGGGCCTCGCCGGCGCGCTGCTGGTGGGTGCCGGCGTCGCCTGCGCCCTGGGCGCGGCGCTCGACAAGCCGGTGCTGGGCGTGCATCACCTGGAAGGGCACCTGCTGTCGCCGTTCCTCGGCAGCGACCCGCCGGAGTTCCCGTTCGTGGCGCTGCTGGTGTCCGGTGGCCATACGCAGCTGATGCGCGTCGAAGGCGTGGGGCGGTACGAACTGCTGGGCGAGACCATCGACGACGCCGCGGGCGAGGCGTTCGACAAGTCGGCCAAGCTGATGGGGCTGGGCTACCCGGGCGGGCCGGCGCTGGCGCGGCTGGCCGAGCAGGGCGACCCGGCGGCGTTCAAGCTGCCGCGGCCGTTGCTGCACAGCGGCGACCTGGATTTTTCGTTCGCGGGGCTGAAGACCGCCGTGCTGACGCAGGCGAAGAAGCTCGGCGCGGACCTCGAGGCGCGCAAGGCCGATCTCGCGGCGTCTGCGCAGGCCGCGATCGTGGAGGTGCTGGTGAAGAAAGCGATGGCCGCGCTGGACCACGCCGGACTGCAACGGCTGGTGGTGGCCGGCGGCGTGGGCGCGAACCGGTCGCTGCGGGCGCAACTGGGCGCGGCGGCCGGCAAGCGGAACGTGCGCGTGCACTATCCCGAGCTGCAGCTTTGCACCGACAACGGCGCGATGATCGCGATGGCCGCGGCGATGCGCCTGGCTTCAGGCTTCGCAACGGCCAGCCGGTCGTACGCCTTCGACGTCAGGCCGCGCTGGCCGCTCGCGGAAATCTAGGAACCTGTCCGCTGCGAGGTTTACCTGACCTCGATCTGGCGAGCGGTGCTCACCGGCTGCTGCTTGGCCAGCGTCAGCGCCAGAACGCCGTTCTCCAGCTTCGCGCCGCTCGCTGCCGCGTCGATGTCCTGCGGCAGCTCGTAGGCGGCCTTCACCTGGCGCCTGGCTTCCTTGCGGGTCTCGATGCGCACGATGGCGCCTTCGATGGTGATCGCGAGGTCTTCCTTCGCGACGCCGGGCACGTCCAGCGTCACGGTCCAGGCCTTTTCGTCCTGCTCCACCTGGAAGCCGGGAGCGGCATTGCCGAAGAACGCGTCGTTGACGAAGCGCTCGAAGTTGCGGTCGAACGAGCGGAAGGGCAGCGCGGAACGGGTGCGCACGACAGGGGCGAAAAACATCATCAACTCCTTGTTGGAGCGGGCGGACGCGGCCGCCGCTCCGATACACTGCGCGGCTCTCCACCGTGATCGCCGCATGGCTCCCATCTGCGAGCCGCGGCAGGTTTTTCAAGGGAAATGCTGAAGTGAAAGATGTGAGACGCCGGCTCTTGAAATCGCTGGCGGCAACGCTATTTGTCCCCGCCGTCGCCATGGCGCAACCCGCGCGAGGGCCGGTGAAGCTGGCCATGATCGAGGGCCTGTCGGGCGGCAACGCGAACGGCGGCGAGGCTGTGTTCCGCAACCTGGTGTGGGCGGTGGAGCGCGTCAACCGGCGCGGCGGGGTGAAGACGGCCGAGGGTGCGCGCCGGCTGCAGCTGGAACGCTACGACAGCAAGGGCCAGATCGAGGAGGCGCTGTCGGCCCTGCGCTCGGCGATCGACGACGGCGCCCGCTTCATCCTGCAGGGCAATTCGTCGGCCGTCGCCGCGGCGCTGATCGATGCCGTCAACAAGCACAACGAGCGCGAGCCGACCCGGCGCGTGCTGTTCCTGAACTACTCCGCCGTCGACCCGATCCTCACCAACGAGAAGTGCAGCTTCTGGCACTTCCGCTTCGACGCGCACGCCGACATGCGGATGACGGCGCTGATGTCGGTGCTGCGCGAGGACCAGGCGCTCAAGTCCGTCTACCTGATCGGGCAGGACTACAGCTTCGGGCACGCGGTGGCGCGCGAGGCGCGGCGCCAGCTCGGCGCACTGCGGCCGGACGTGCGGATCGTCGCCGACGAGCTGCACCCCATGCTCCGCGTGAAGGATTTCGCGCCGTATGCCACCAAGATCAAGGCCAGCGGTGCGCAGGCGGTGATCACGGGCAATTTCAGCAACGACCTGACGCTGCTGGTGAAGGCGGCGCGCGAGGTCGGCTTCGAGGGCAAGTTCTACACGTTCTACGGCAACGCGCTGGGAGCGCCGGCCGCGCTGGGCGATGCCGGCGTCGGCAAGGTGATCGCCGTGGCCGACTGGCTGCCCAATGCCGGGACCCCGGCGAGCGACGCGTTCTACCAGGCCTTCCGCCAGCGCTATCCGGATCCGGCCGACGACTACGTGCACATGCGCATGCAGTTGCTGGTGGAGGCGCTGGCCCAGGCGATCGAGCGGGCCGGCGGCCTCGAGGCGGCGCCGGTGGCACGCGCCCTGGAGCAGGCGAAGGTGGAATTGCACGGGCAGCGCGGCGCCATGCGGGCGGCCGACCACCAGTTCCAGCAGCAGCTGATGGTCGGCATGATGGACCGGCAGGGTACGCCTGGCGTCCGTTTCGACGTGGAAGGCTCGGGCTACGGCTTCCGCGTCATCAAGACCATCCAGCCGGCGCAGGCGGAAATGCCCGCCAGCTGCAAAATGACCCGTTCCGAGTGAAAGCATCCCATGCGACAGGCCATCCAGAACCTCGAAGAATCCAAGATCCGCGAAGTCGCCAATGCCGGCCTCGGGCGCAGCGACGTGCTGGCCTTCTGGTTCGGCGAAAGCGACGAGGTCACGCCCGGGTTCATCCGCGAGGCGGCGATCGAATCCCTGCGCCAGGGCGAGACCTTCTACGCCCACAACCTGGGCTTGGCCGAACTGCGCAAGGCCGTGGCCGGCTACACGAGCACCTTGCATCCGCGGGTCGGCACCGACCGCATCGCCATCACCTCCAGCGGCGTGAGCGCGCTGATGCTGGCCGTGCAGGCCGTGGTCGATGCCGGGGACCGGGTGGTGGTGGTCACCCCGGTCTGGCCCAACCTGGTGGCGCAGCCGAAGATCATGGGCGCCGACGTCAGGCGCGTTTCGCTGAGGCCGCGGGGCGGCGCCTGGACGCTGGACCTGCAGGCGCTGCTGGAGGCGGTGACGCCGGCCACCCGCCTGCTGGTGGTGAACGCCCCGAACAACCCGACCGGCTGGACCCTCAGCCGCGACGAGCAGCAGGCGATCCTGGACCACTGCCGCAAGACCGGGACCTGGATCCTCGCCGACGAAGTCTACGAGCGGCTGTACTACGAGGAGGGGACGCGCTGCGCGCCGAGCTTCCTGGACGTGGCGGCGCCCGAAGACCGGCTGATCGTGGCCCATAGCTTCTCCAAGAGCTTCCTGATGACCGGCTGGCGGTTGGGCTGGCTGGTGATGCCGCCCGAACTGACCCACCACATGGGCAAGCTGCTGGAGTTCAACACGTCCTGCGCCAGCACGTTCACCCAGCGCGCGGCGGTGGTGGCGCTGCAGCGCACGGACGAGGTCACCCCGCGCGTGGTGGCGCACCTCAAGACCTGCCGCGACACCCTGGTGCCCATGTTGCAGGGCCTGCCGCGGGTGCTGGTGGAGCCGGCCAGGGGCGGGATGTACGCCTTCTTCCGGCTGGACGGCTTCGACGACTCGCTCGACGTCGCCAAGCGGCTGGTGCGGGAAGCCGGGCTCGGCCTGGCGCCCGGCAACGCCTTCTCGCCCGAGGCACAGGGGTGGCTGCGCTGGTGCTTCGCGTCCAGGGATGTCTCACGGCTGGGGCAGGGCGTCGAGCGGCTTCAGGGGTGGCTGGCGAAGAACTGAATTCGCAGGCAGACAGCCGGACGCAGAAGCCGCAGAGGTTGCGCAGAAGCCGCAAAAAACTTCACTGAGGTTTTCTCTGCGGCTTTGGCTGTTTTCCCCTCTGCGGCTTCTGCGTTCGGCTGTTGCGTTCCCATCCCGGGCGGCTGGCGACCGCTTCCGGCTATAATCCCATGGTTCTGCATCCCGCAGAGCGCACGTTGGCGGCAGTTCCAGTCGCCAACGCAAGTGGAAACCCCCAAGGAAACCAATGAACATCACCGACAAGGCCGAGATCGTCAAGGCCAACGCCCGCGCGGCCAACGACACCGGCAGCCCCGAAGTCCAGGTCGCCCTGCTGACGGCTCGCATCAACGAGCTCACCCCGCACTTCAAGACGCACGCCAAGGACCACCACGGCCGCCGCGGCCTGCTGCGCATGGTGAACCGCCGCAAGAGCCTGCTGGCGTACCTCAAGAACAAGGATGCCGAGCGCTACACCGCGCTGATCGGCAAGCTGGGCCTGCGCAAGTAAGCAGGAACTGCAACGACTGCATGGCGCCTGAGTTGGTCGACGGCTAGCTCAGGCGCTTTGTCCTTCGGAGACGGCAAGACGAATACGCGCTGTGTCATTCCACAAGGGGCCCCTGGCTCCTTCTGGAATGGCATCGTGTTCGACACCGCCTGTTCCGGGCTCCCGGCGCAGCCACATGCGCCCCAGGTCGGGACCGCGCCCTAGCGCGGGCTCCGCCACCCTAGGAAAACAACCATGAGCATCTTCAACAAGGTCACCAAGACGTTCCAGTGGGGCTCCCATACCGTCACGCTGGAGACGGGCGAGATCGCCCGCCAGGCCGGCGGCGCCGTCATCGTCAACATCGACGACACGGTGATCCTCGCCACGGTGGCCGCGTCCAAGAGCGCCAAGCCGGGGCAGGACTTCTTCCCGCTCACGGTCGACTACATCGAGAAGACCTACGCCGCCGGCAAGATCCCCGGCAGCTTCTTCAAGCGCGAAGCCAAGCCGAGCGAACACGAGACGCTCACCTCGCGCCTGATCGACCGTCCGATCCGCCCGCTGTTCCCCGAAGGCTTCTTCAACGAAGTGCACGTGGTGATCCACACGCTGTCGCTGAACCCCGAGGTCGACGCGGACATCGCCGCGATGATCGGCACCAGCGCGGCCCTGGCCGTGTCCGGCATTCCGTTCGCCGGCCCCATCGGGGCCGCGCGCGTGGGTTACGTCAACGGCGAGTACGTGCTGAATCCGGGCCAGACGGCCCGCAAGATGTCCGACCTGGACCTGATCGTCGCCGGCACCGAGAACGCCGTGCTGATGGTCGAGTCCGAGGCGCAGCAGCTGTCCGAGGAAGTGATGCTGGGCGGCGTGGTGTTCGGCCACGAGCAGGCGAAGATCGCGATCAACGCCATCCATGAACTGGTGCGCGACGCCGGCAAGCCGGTGTGGGACTGGCAGCCGCCGGCCAAGGACGAAGGCTTCATCGCGAAGGTCAACGCCCTGGCCGAAGAGAAGCTGCGCGCCGCCTACCAGATCCGCAGCAAGCAGGCCCGCACCCAGGCCCTGCGCGAAGCCAACGCCTCGGTGCTCGCGGCGCTGAAGGAAGAGGGCGGCGACTTCGATGCGATCAAGGTCGAGGGCCTGCTGTTCGACATCGAGGCGCGCATCGTGCGCAGCCAGATCCTGGCCGGCGAGCCGCGCATCGACGGCCGCGACACGCGCACCGTGCGTCCGATCGAGATCCGCACCGGCGCGCTGCCGCGCACCCACGGCTCGGCGCTGTTCACCCGCGGCGAAACGCAGGCGCTGGTGGTCACCACGCTGGGCACCGAGCGCGACGCGCAGCGCATCGACGCGCTGATGGGCGAGTACGAAGACCGCTTCATGTTCCACTACAACATGCCTCCCTTCGCCACCGGCGAAGTGGGCCGCATGGGCTCGACCAAGCGCCGCGAGATCGGCCACGGCCGCCTCGCCAAGCGCGCGCTGATCGCCTGCCTGCCGAGCAAGGACGAGTTCCCGTACACGATGCGCGTGGTCTCGGAGATCACCGAGTCGAACGGCTCCTCGTCGATGGCCTCGGTCTGCGGCGGCTGCCTGTCGCTGATGGACGCCGGCGTGCCGATGAAGGCGCACGTGGCGGGCATCGCCATGGGCCTGATCAAGGAAGGCAACCGCTTCGCGGTGCTGACCGACATCCTGGGCGACGAGGACCACCTCGGCGACATGGACTTCAAGGTGGCCGGCACGACCAACGGCATCACCGCCCTGCAGATGGACATCAAGATCCAGGGCATCACCAAGGAAATCATGCAGGTCGCCCTGGCCCAGGCCAAGGAAGCGCGCATGCACATCCTGGGCAAGATGCAGGAAGCCCTGGGCGAAGCCAAGACCGAGGTCAGCAACTACGCGCCGCGCCTGTACACGATGAAGATCAACCCGGAGAAGATCCGCGACGTGATCGGCAAGGGCGGCGCCACCATCCGCGCGCTGACCGAGGAGACCGGCTGCACCATCGACATCGCCGAGGACGGCACGATCACGATCGCCTCCACCGAAGCCGACAAGGCCGAATTCGCCAAGAAGCGCATCACGGAGATCACGGCGGAAGTGGAAATCGGCAAGGTCTACGAAGGCCCGATCACCAAGCTGCTGGACTTCGGCGCGCTGGTCAACCTGCTGCCCGGCAAGGACGGCCTGCTGCACATCTCGCAGATCGCGCACGAGCGGGTCGAGAAGGTGAGCGACTACCTGAGCGAAGGCCAGGTCGTGCGGGTCAAGGTGCTCGAGACCGACGAGAAGGGCCGTGTCAAGCTGTCGATGAAGGCGCTGCTGGACCGGCCGGCCGGCATGGAAGATCGTCCGCGCGAAGACCGTGGCCCGCGCGAGGACCGCGGCCCGCGTGGCGAAGGCCGCGGCGACTACCGCGAGCGCCGTGAGCCGCGTGAACCGCGCGAGGCCCGCGAGCCGCGCGAACAGCGTGAGCCGCGCGAACAGCGCGAACAGCGCGATTTCCAGCCGCGCGAACCGCAGCAGCAGCGTGACTTTCAGCAGCCGCGCGACCAGCAGCCGCGCGAGCCGCAGCAGCCGCCGCAGACGCCGGTCGACGACCAGGTCTGAGGTTTTCCATGAGCCTGTGGTGCGGCGCCCCACGCGGGGCGCCGCCATCAGACGGAGCAGACCATGAAAGCCGTTGAAATCAGCGCCTACGGCGCTCCCGAGGCGCTGCGCCTGGCGGAGCGTCCGGACCCGGTCCCCGCCGCCGGCGAAGTCCTGATCCGGGTTGCCGCCAGCGGCGTCAACCGGCCGGACGTGCTGCAGCGCACCGGCAACTATCCCGTGCCGCCTGGCGCTTCCGACATCCCCGGCCTCGAGGTCGCGGGCGAGATCGTGGGCGGCGACGCCGCCGCCATGGCGCAGGCCGGCTTCAGGACCGGCGACCGCGTCTGCGCGCTGGTGGCCGGCGGCGGCTACGCGTCGCTGTGCAACGCGCCGGTGGGGCAGTGCCTGCCGGTGCCCAAGGGACTGTCCGACGTCGAGGCGGCTTCGCTGCCCGAGACGTTCTTCACCGTGTGGAGCAACGTCTGGGACCGCGCGAAGCTGCAACCGGGCGAAACGCTGCTGGTGCAAGGCGGCACGAGCGGCATCGGCGTCACGGCCATCCAGATGGCCAGGGCGCTGGGCTCGCGCGTGGTCGCCACCGCCGGCAGCGACGCCAAGGTCAAGGCCTGCCTCGAGCTGGGCGCGAACGCGGCGATCAACTACCGGACGCAGGACTTCGCCGAAGAGGCGAAGAAGCTCACCGGCGGCGCCGGCGTCAACGTGATTCTCGACATGGTCGCCGGCGCCTACGTCGCACGCGAAATCGAATGCCTGGCGGAGGACGGCCGGCTCGTGATCATCGCCGTGCAAGGCGGGATCAAGAGCGAGTTCAACGCCGGGCTGGTGCTGCGCCGGCGCCTCGCGATCACCGGCTCGACGCTGCGGCCCCGGCCGGTGGCGTTCAAGGCGGCGATCGCGCGGCAGCTGCGCGAGAAGGTGTGGCCGCTGCTCGAAAGCGGCGCGATCAAGCCGGTGATCCACGGTACGTTCGCCGCCGCCGACGCGGCCCAGGCGCATGTCCTGATGGAGTCCAACCAGCACATCGGCAAGATCGTGCTCACCTGGAACTGACGGGAGCGCACATGACCAAGAAGAAACTCATCGCCGGCAACTGGAAGATGAACGGCAGCCTGGCGGCCAACGACGCGCTGGTGCGCGCCATCGCCAAGGGCCTGGGCGACGCCGCCTGCCAGGTGGCCGTCTGCGTGCCGGCGCCGTATCTCGCGCAGGTGCAGATGCTGCGCGCCGGCTGCGCCCTGGAGCTCGGTGCCCAGGACGTCTCGCAGCATGCCGAAGGCGCCTACACCGGCGAGGTCTCGGCGGCCATGCTGCGCGAGTTCGGCGTCCGCTTCGCGATCGTCGGCCACTCGGAGCGGCGGCAGTACCACGGCGAGTCGGACGCGCTGGTCGCGGACAAGGCCAAGGCGGCCCTGGCCTGCGGCATCACGCCGATCGTCTGCGTGGGCGAGACGCTGGCCGAGCGCGAGGCGGGCCGGACCGAGGAGGTCGTCAAGCGCCAGCTGGCGGCGGTGATCCACGCCAACGGCCACTGCATCAGCGAGATCGTGGTCGCTTACGAGCCGGTCTGGGCGATCGGCACCGGCCGCACGGCCACGCCCGACCAGGCGCAGCAGGTGCATGCGGTGCTGCGAGCGCAGCTCAAGGCGGCCACGCCGCACGCCGACCGCGTCCACATCCTGTACGGCGGCAGCATGAACGCGGCCAACGCCGCGTCGCTGCTGGCCTGTGCCGACATCGACGGCGGCCTGGTCGGCGGCGCATCGCTGAAGGCCGCCGACTTCCTGCAGATCATTGCAGCCGCGCGCTGACCGCGCGGCCGACGACAACGACACGGAGCCCCATCCAGAATGAATTACCTCCTCACCGCACTCCTGGCCGTGCAGATGCTGACGGCCCTCGCCATGATCGGCCTGATCCTGATCCAGCACGGCAAGGGCGCCGACATGGGCGCGGCCTTCGGCAGCGGCAGCTCCGGCAGCCTGTTCGGCGCGAGCGGCAGCGCCAACTTCCTGTCGCGCACCACCGCGGTGCTCGCGGCCGTGTTCTTCGCGGCCACCTTGCTGCTGGCCTACTTCGGCAACCTGCGCGCACCCGAAGGCGGCAGCGTGCTGGACCGCGCCGCGACCACCGCACCGGCACCGGCGCCCGCGCCGGCCGCATCCGGGGCCGCCGCGCAGATTCCGGGTACCGTCGCGCCTGCCGCTGGCGCGGCGAGCGCGCTGCCGCCGGCTGCAGGCGCTTCCGGCGCCGCGCAGATCCCGGCGCGCTGAGCCTGCGCCCGCGCTGCGTGCGGAGCGTCGCACGCAGCCGCGGCACTGCCATCGTTATCCCCTGTTGCGATTGATGTGGCGCAACTCAGCAACAGTCGAAACGATGTCTTTTCAGGGTAAACTCTACCCTGTCGCGAGCGGGTGAAAAGAGGCGTCAGCCCAGGCCCGTTGCGATGAGAAAAACCGCCGTCGTGGTGAAATTGGTAGACACGCTATCTTGAGGGGGTAGTGGCGAAAGCTGTGCGAGTTCGAGTCTCGCCGACGGCACCAACAACGAGAAACCCTGCCGGGCAGAGACGGCAGGTCAATGAGCGGACTCAGACTCAAGATGAATCTTGAACAGTATCTCCCTGTCCTCCTGTTTCTGCTCGTTGGCATGGCCGTGGGAATCATGCCCATCGCCATGGGCTGGGGCTTCAGCGCCCTGATCGGCTTCGACAAGCCCGACCCCGCCAAGAACGCCGCCTACGAGTGCGGCTTCGAGCCCTTCGAGGACGCGCGCATGAAGTTCGACGTGCGCTACTACCTCGTCGCCATCCTGTTCATCCTGTTCGACCTCGAGATCGCCTTCCTCTTCCCGTGGGCCGTCGCGCTCAACGAGATCGGGCCCGTGGGTTTCTGGTCGGTGATGGTGTTCCTGGCCATCCTGGTGGTCGGCTTCGTCTACGAGTGGAAAAAAGGCGCGCTCGACTGGGAGTGACGCTCCAGGGGCGGCGCCCCGCAAGGAAGTATTGACATGGCGAACCAAGGCATTCTCGAAAAGGGCATGGTCACGACGACCGTGGACACGGTCATCAACTGGGCCAAGACCGGCTCGCTGTGGCCGATGACGTTCGGCCTGGCCTGCTGCGCGGTGGAGATGATGCACGCCGGCGCGGCGCGCTACGACATCGACCGCTTCGGCATGCTGTTCCGCCCGAGTCCGCGCCAGTCCGACCTGATGATCGTCGCCGGCACCCTGTGCAACAAGATGGCGCCCGCGCTGCGCCGGGTGTACGACCAGATGGCCGAGCCGCGCTGGGTGATCTCGATGGGCACCTGCGCCAACGGCGGCGGCTACTACCACTACAGCTACTCGGTCGTGCGCGGCTGCGATCGCATCGTCCCGGTCGACGTCTACGTGCCCGGCTGCCCGCCGACGGCCGAGGCGCTGCTGTACGGAATCATCCAGCTGCAGCAGAAGATCCGGCGCACACAGACCATCGCCCGGGCCTGAAAGGCATCCACTCATGACTCTCTACGCCGTCGATCCCCAAGCTCTCAAGGACACGGTGGCCGCGACGCTGGGCGCGCTGGCCAGACGCATCGACCTGAAATGGGGTGAAGTCACCGTGGTGGTGGCGCCCGCCGACTACCTGGCGGCCGCCCGCCTGCTGAAGGAATCGCCCGGCTGCCAGTTCGAGCAGCTGGTCGACCTGTGCGGCGTCGACTACAGCGAATACCGCATGGGCGGCTACGAGGGGCCGCGGTTCTGCGTCGTGTCGCACCTGCTGTCGGTGAGCCTCAACCAGCGCGTGCGCCTGAAGGTGTTCGCTGCCGACGACGACGTGCCCGTGGTGGATTCGGTCACCGGCCTGTGGAACTCGGCCAACTGGTTCGAGCGCGAGGCCTTCGACCTGTACGGCATCGTCTTCGAAGGCCATGCCGACCTGCGCCGGATCCTCACCGACTACGGCTTCGTGGGACATCCCTTCCGCAAGGACTTCCCGACCGAAGGCCATGTCGAGATGCGCTACGACCCGGAGCGCCGGCGTGTGATCTACCAGACGGTGACGATCGAGCCGCGCGAGATCATCCCGCGCGTGATCCGCGAAGACAAGTACGGCGGCCTGCAATAGGTTCCAGACCATGGCAGAAATCAAGAACTACACACTCAACTTCGGTCCGCAGCACCCGGCCGCGCACGGCGTGCTGCGCCTGGTGCTGGAGCTCGACGGCGAAGTGATCCAGCGCGCCGACCCGCACATCGGCCTGCTGCACCGCGCGACCGAGAAGCTGGCCGAGACCAAGACCTACATCCAGGCGCTGCCGTACATGGACCGGCTCGACTACATGTCGATGATGGCCAACGAGCACGCGTACTGCCTGGCCGTCGAGAAGATGCTCGGCATCGACGTGCCGGTCCGCGCGCAGTACATCCGCGTCATGTTCTCCGAGATCACGCGCCTGCTGAACCACCTGCTGTGGCTCGGTGCGCACGGGCTCGACTGCGGCGCGATGAACATCCTGATCTACGCGTTCCGCGAGCGGGAGGACCTGTTCGACATGTACGAAGCGGTGTCGGGCGCGCGCATGCACGCGGCCTACTTCCGCCCGGGCGGCGTCTACCGTGACCTGCCGGACTCCATGCCGCAGTACAAGACGAGCAAGGTGCGCAACGAGCGCTCGGTGCGCCAGCTCAACGAGAACCGCCAGGGCTCGCTGCTGGACTTCATCGACGACTTCTGCCGGCGCTTCCCGGGCTACGTCGACGAGTACGAGACGCTGCTGACCGAGAACCGCATCTGGAAGCAGCGCACGGTGGGCATCGGCGTCGTCTCGCCCGAGCGCGCGCTGAACCTGGGCTTCACCGGCCCCATGCTGCGCGGCTCCGGCTTCGCCTGGGACCTGCGCAAGAAGCAGCCGTACGACGTGTACGACCGGATGGACTTCGACATCCCGATCGGCCACACCGGCGACTGCTACGACCGCTACCTGGTCCGCGTGCGCGAACTGCGCGAGTCCAACCGCATCATCAAGCAGTGCGTGGACTGGCTCAAGGCCAACCCGGGCCCGGTGATCACCGACAACCACAAGGTGGCGCCGCCCGATCGCGAATCCATGAAGTCCAACATGGAGGAGCTGATCCACCACTTCAAGCTGTTCTCGGAAGGCTTCCGCGTGCCCGAGGGCGAGGCCTACGCGGCCGTCGAGCACCCGAAGGGCGAGTTCGGCATCTACTTCGTCAGCGACGGCGCCAACAAGCCCTATCGCATGAAGATCCGCCCGCCGGGGTTTGTGCACCTGTCGGCGATGGACGAGATGGCGCGCGGCCACATGATCGCCGACGCCGTGGCGGTGATCGGCACCATGGACATCGTGTTCGGAGAGATTGACCGATGAGTTCCCAACCAGCAAGACAAGAGCCGGCGCTGTCGGACGCCACCAGGGCGCGTTTCGACCGCGAGGTCGCGAAGTACCCGGCCGACCAGCGGCAGTCCGCCGTCATGGGCTGCCTGCGGATCATGCAGGAAGAGCGTGGCTGGATCAGCCAGCAGACCGAGGAGCAGATCGCCGACTACCTTGGCATGCCGACGATCGCCGTGCACGAGGTCACGACGTTCTACAACATGTACAACCAGGCGCCCGTGGGCAAGTACAAGCTCAACGTGTGCACCAACCTGCCGTGCCAGCTGCGCGACGGCGCGCGCGCGCTGCACCACCTGGAGCAGCGCCTGGGCATCAAGATGGGCGAGACCACCCCCGACGGCCTGTTCACGCTGCAGCAGTCGGAGTGCCTCGGCGCCTGCGCCGACTCGCCGGTGCTGCTGGTCAACGACGGCACGATGGTGAGCTTCATGAGCAACGACAAACTCGACCAGCTGATCGAAGGCCTGCGCACGGCTTCGGGCGGGGAGCCGGCATGAACGCGCAGCAAGTGCTGGCCCAGTTCCAGGCCACCGGCGTCCAGACCTGCTTCCACGGCCGCCACATCGATCCGCAGATCTACAAGGACCTGAACGGCACCAACTGGCGGCTGAAGGACTACGAACAGCGCGGCGGCTACGGCGCGCTGCGCAAGATCCTGAACGAGCGCATCGATCCGGCGACGGTCACCCAGACGGTGAAGGACTCGGCGCTGCGCGGCCGCGGCGGCGCCGGTTTCCCGACCGGCCTGAAGTGGAGCTTCATGCCGAAGAACTACGCCGGGCAGAAGTACCTGGTGTGCAACTCGGACGAAGGCGAGCCGGGCACCTGCAAGGACCGCGACATCCTGCAGTTCAATCCGCACATCGTCATCGAGGGGATGATCATCGCGGCCTACGCGATGGGCATCACCGTCGGCTACAACTACATCCACGGCGAAATCCTGCAGACCTACCACCGCTTCGAGGAAGCGCTGGAAGAGGCGAGGGCGGCCGGCCTGCTGGGCGACCGGATCCTGGGCAGCGACTTCAGCTTCCAGCTGCATGCCGTGCACGGCTGGGGCGCCTACATCTGCGGCGAGGAAACCGCGCTGCTCGAATCGGTGGAAGGCAAGAAGGGCCAGCCGCGCTACAAGCCGCCGTTCCCGGCCAGCTTCGGCCTGTACGGCAAGCCGACCACCATCAACAATACCGAGACCTTCGCCGCGGTCCCCTGGATCATCAACCACGGCGCCCAGGCCTACCTCGAGGTGGGCAAGCCGAACAACGGCGGGACCAAGATCTATTCGGTTTCCGGCGACGTGGAGCTGCCCGGCAACTACGAAGTGCCCATGGGCACGCCGTTCGCGAAGCTGCTCGAGCTCGCCGGCGGCGTGCGCAAGGGCCGCACGCTCAAGGCCGTGATCCCGGGCGGCTCGTCGGCCCCGGTGCTGCCGGCCGACATCATGATGCAGTGCACGATGGACTACGACTCCATCGCCAAGGCCGGCTCCATGCTCGGTTCGGGCGCGGTGATCGTGATGGACGACTCGCGGCCGATGCCCGAGTCGCTGCGGCGCCTGTCCTACTTCTACATGCACGAGTCGTGCGGCCAGTGCACGCCCTGCCGCGAAGGCACGGGCTGGCTGTGGCGCGTGGTCGACCGCATCTGCAACGGCCACGGCAAGCCCGGCGACATGGACCTGCTGGACTCGGTGGCCGACAACATCCAGGGCCGCACGATCTGCGCGCTGGGCGACGCCGCCGCGATGCCGGTGCGCGCCATGCTGAAGCACTTCCGGCACGAGTTCGAAGCGCGGATCCGGCGCCCGGACCTGCCCACGTCGGATGGCAAGCAGCCGGTACCCGCCGGCGCCCGCGGCTGATCGAAGGGAACCGCGTCAATGATTGAACTAGATCTCGACGGCAAGAAGGTCGAAGTGCCCGAAGGCAGCATGATCATGCATGCGGCCGACAAGGCCGGCACGTACATTCCGCACTTCTGCTACCACAAGAAACTGTCGATCGCGGCGAACTGCCGCATGTGCCTGGTCGAGGTGGAGAAGGCGCCCAAGCCGATGCCGGCCTGCGCCACGCCGGTGACCAACGGCATGGTGGTGCGCACCAAGAGCGACAAGGCCATCAAGGCGCAGCAGTCGGTGATGGAGTTCCTGCTGATCAACCATCCGCTCGACTGCCCGATCTGCGACCAGGGCGGCGAATGCCAGCTGCAGGACCTCGCCGTCGGCTACGGCGCGTCCGCCTCGCGCTACGAGGAGGAAAAGCGCGTCGTGCTGCACAAGGACGTGGGCCCGCTGATCTCCATGGAGGAGATGAGCCGCTGCATCCACTGCACCCGCTGCGTGCGCTTCGGCCAGGAGCTGGCCGGCGTGATGGAGCTGGGCATGATCCACCGGGGCGAGCACTCCGAGATCACCACGGTGTCCGGCGACACGGTGGACTCCGAGGTGTCGGGCAACATGATCGACCTGTGCCCGGTCGGCGCGCTGCTGTCCAAGCCGTTCCGCTACCAGGCCCGCACCTGGGAGCTGGCCCGGCGCAAGTCGGTGAGCCCCCATGATTCCACCGGCGCGAACCTGATCGTGCAGGTGAAGAACAACAAGGTCATGCGCGTGCTGCCCCTCGAGAACGAGGAAGTCAACGAGTGCTGGCTGGCCGACCGCGACCGCTTCTCCTACGAGGCGCTCGACTCCACCGAGCGCCTGGCGACGCCCATGATCAAGCATGGCGGCGAGTGGAAGAGCGTCGACTGGCAGACCGCGCTCGAGTACGTCGCCAACGGCCTGCGCCACGTCAAGGGCGACCACGGTGCCAAGGCGATCGGCGCGCTGGTGAGCCCGCACAGCACCGTCGAGGAGCTGTACCTGGCCGGCGCCCTGGTGCGCGGGCTGGGCAGCGAGAACGTCGACTACCGGCTGCGCAACGCGCAGTTCGCCAGGCCCGAGGGCGTGCGCTGGCTCGGCACCTCCATCGCCTCGCTCGCCAACCTGCAGGCCGCGCTGGTGGTCGGCTCGAACCTGCGCAAGGACCATCCGCTGTTCGCGATGCGGGTGCGCGCCGCCACGCGCAAGGGCGCCGCGGTGCACGTCATCCACGACCAGGCCGACGACTGGGCGATGGCCATCGCGTCCTCGACCGTCGCGCCCGCTTCCGGCTGGGCGCAGGCGCTGGCCGACGTGGCCGCCGCCGTCGCCGAGAGCAAGGGCAGTGCCGCTCCCGCGAAGGGCAGCGCCAGCGACGCCGCGAAGCGCATCGCCCAATCGCTGCTGTCCGGCGAGCGCAAGGCGATCCTGCTGGGCAACGCGGCCGCGCACCACGCGAACGCGTCCGGCCTGCTGGCACTGGCCAACTGGATCGGCGCCCAGACCGGCGCGACCGTCGGCTACCTGACGGAGGCCGCGAACACCGTCGGCGCGCAGCTCGTGAAGGCGCTGCCGGGCGGCGATGGCCTGAACGCCGGCCAGATGCTGGCGGGCGGCCTGAAGGCCGCCATCCTGCTGAACGTCGAGCCCGAGTTCGACGCCGCGGACGGCAAGAAGGCGCTGGCCGGCCTCGGCCAGGCCGAGATGGTGATCTCCATGAGCCCGTTCAAGGCCAACATGGACATCGCCGACGTGCTGCTGCCGATCGCGCCGTGGACCGAGACTCCCGGCACCTTCGTCAACGCCGAGGGCCGCGTGCAGAGCTTCCATGCCGTCGTCAAGCCCCTGGGCGAGGCGCGTCCGGCCTGGAAGGTGCTGCGCGTGATCGCCAACACCATGGGCCTGCCGGGGTTCGAGTTCGAGTCCGCCCAGGAAGTCCTGGCCGCCGCCCGCGGGCCGCAGGACGTGGGGGCGACCCATGTGCAAGGCGGGGTGCTCTCGAACGCGACGGGCGCCGGCATCGACGTCGCCGCCGCCGCCGGCAAGCCGGCGAGCGCTGCCATCTACCAGCTCGACGGGATCGTGCGCCGCGCGACCTCGCTGCAACTGACCGCCGACGGCCGCAGGGCGGCCATGGCTCGTGAGGAGACGCCAGCATGATCGACCAGATCTGGGGCCTGGGGAACGGCCTGATCGCCGCACCGTGGTGGACCACCATGGGCTGGCCGGTGACGTGGGCGCTGATCAAGATCGTCGTGCTCGTCGCGCCGCTGATGGGCGCCGTGGCCTACCTGACCTTGTGGGAACGCAAGGCGATCGGCTTCACGCAGATCCGCCTCGGCCCCAACCGCATCGGTCCCATGGGCCTGCTGCAGCCGATGGCGGACGCGGTGAAGCTCCTGACCAAGGAGATCATCCGCCCGACGATGGCCAACAAGGGCCTGTTCTTCCTGGGCCCGATCATGACCATCACGCCGGCGCTGCTGGCCTGGGTCGTGATCCCGTTCGGTCCCGAGGTGGCGCTGGCCAACGTCAACGCCGGCCTGCTGCTGCTGATGGCCGTCACCTCGATCGAGGTCTACGGCGTCATCATCGCCGGCTGGTCCTCCAATTCGAAATACGCGTTCCTCGGCGCGATGCGCGCGTCGGCCCAGATGGTCAGCTACGAGATCGCGATGGGCTTCTGCTTCGTCGTCGTGCTGATGGTGTCCGGCAGCATGAACATGACCGACATCGTCATGAGCCAGGCGCGCGGCATCGGCGCGTCCAACGGCGTCAACTTCCTGTCCTGGAACTGGCTGCCCCTGCTGCCGATCTTCGTCGTCTACTTCGTGTCGGGCCTGGCCGAAACCAACCGCGCGCCGTTCGACGTGGTGGAAGGCGAGTCGGAGATCGTCGCCGGCCACATGATCGAGTACTCGGGCATGAGCTTCGGCACCTTCTTCCTGGCCGAATACGCCAACATGTGGCTGGTCTCGATCCTCGCCGCCACGCTGTTCCTGGGCGGCTGGCTGCCCCCGTTCGAGTTCCTGTCCTTCATCCCGGGCTGGATCTGGCTGGGCATCAAGACCTTCGTCCTGGTCACCATGTTCCTGTGGATCCGCGCCACGTTCCCGCGCTTCCGCTACGACCAGATCATGCGCCTGGGCTGGAAGATCTTCATCCCGGTGACGCTGGTCTGGCTGGTCGTGGTCGGACTCTGGATGCAGACCCCCTTCAACATCTGGAAGTAGCAAAGCAGAAGTACCCGCCATGTCTACGCACCAAGCCACCGCACCGCGCCACCTGCCCTTCTCGCTGAAGGACTTCCTCGCCAGCTTCGCCCTCACGGAGCTGTTCAAGGGCATGGCGATCACCGGCAAGTACGCCTTCAAGCGCGCGATCACGATCCAGTTCCCCGAGGAGAAGACGCCGCTGTCGCCGCGCTTCCGCGGCCTGCACGCGCTGCGCCGCTACGAGAACGGCGAGGAGCGCTGCATCGCCTGCAAGCTGTGCGAGGCCGTATGCCCGGCGGTGGCGATCACCATCGAATCCGACCAGCGCGCCGACGGCACCCGCCGCACGACCCGCTACGACATCGACCTCACAAAGTGCATCTTCTGCGGCTTCTGCGAGGAAAGCTGCCCGGTCGACTCGATCGTCGAGACGCACATCCTGGAGTACCACGGCGAGAAGCAGGGCGACCTGTACTTCACCAAGGAGATGCTGCTGGCCGTCGGCGACCGCTACGAGGCCGAGATCGCCGAGCGCAAGGCGGCGGACGCCAGGTACCGGTAGCCGGGACCAGAACAACAAGGCAACGATCATGGATATCCGAACCGGCTTCTTCTACCTGTTCTCCGCGCTGCTGCTGTTCGCGGCCTTCCGCGTCATCACGGCGCGCAACCCGGTCCACGCCGCGCTGTTCCTGGTGCTGGCGTTCTTCCAGGCCTCCGCGGTCTGGCTGCTGCTGCGGGCCGAGTTCCTGGCGATCACGCTGGTCCTGGTGTACGTCGGCGCCGTGATGGTGCTGTTCCTGTTCGTGGTGATGATGCTCGACGTGGACGTCGATGCCTTGCGGTCCGGCTTCTGGAAGCACTTCCCGCTGGCGGCGGCCGTCGGCGTGCTGATCGCGCTGGAAATGGCGGCCGTGCTGATGGGCGGCTTCCGCATGGGCGAGGAGCCGAAGGCCGTGCCTGCCGCCGCGCAGGCCGCCGTCCAGGTCTCCAACACCAAGGAACTGGGCAAGCTGCTGTACACCCAGTACCTCTACGCGCTCGAAGTCGCCGCCGTCATCCTGCTGGTGGCGATCATCGCGGCGATCGCGCTCACGCTGCGCAAGCGCAAGGACAGCAAGTTCACCGACCCCTCGCAGCAGGTGCGAGTGCACGCCCGCGACCGGCTGGAAGTCGTCAAGCTGCCGCCCACGCTGCCGGCGGCCCGCGCGGAGACCAAGGCATGACCATCACCCTCGGCCACTTCCTCTCGCTCGGCGCGATGCTGTTCGCGCTGTCCGTGATCGGCATCTTCCTGAACCGCCGCAACCTGATCGTGCTGCTGATGGCGATCGAGCTGATGCTGCTCGCGGTGAACATGAACTTCGTCGCCTTCTCGCACTACCTGGGCGACATGCACGGCCAGATCTTCGTGTTCTTCATCCTGACGGTGGCGGCGGCGGAGTCCGCGATCGGCCTCGCCATCCTGGTGCTGCTGTTCCGCAACAAGTCCAACATCCAGGTCGAGTCACTGAACGAGCTGAAGGGCTGACGGGCAAGAAACATGAGCCAGACTCTCAACGCAACCACGCTGCTCGCCGTGCCGCTGGCCCCCCTGGTCGGGGCGGCACTGGCCGGCATCTTCGGCACCACCTTCGGCGGCAACTGGATCGGGCGGCGCCTGTCGCACACCTTGTGCATCCTGGGCGTGTTCATCGCCTTCGTGCTGTCGGCCATGACGCTCAAGAGCGTCGCCGTGGACGGCGCCCGCTTCAACCAGACCATCTACGAATGGATGGTGGTCGGCGGCCTGAAGATGGAGGTCGGCTTCCTGGTCGACGGCCTGACGGCGATGATGATGTGCGTGGTGACCTTCGTGTCGCTGATGGTCCACATCTACACCATCGGCTACATGGAGGAAGACGACGGCTACAACCGCTTCTTCGCCTACATCTCGCTGTTCACGTTCTCGATGCTCATGCTGGTCATGAGCAACAACTTCCTGCAGCTGTTCTTCGGCTGGGAAGCGGTCGGCCTGGTGTCGTACCTGCTGATCGGTTTCTGGTACACCCGTCCGACGGCCGTGTTCGCCAACCTCAAGGCGTTCCTGGTCAACCGGGTCGGCGACTTCGGCTTCATCCTGGGCATCGGCCTCATCGCCGCCTACGCCGGCACGCTCAGCTACAACGAGGCCTTCGCCAAGGCCGGCGAGCTGGCGAAGCTGAACTTCGGCTACGGCACCGACTGGATGCTGATCACGGTGATCTGCATCTGCCTGTTCATCGGCGCGATGGGCAAGAGCGCGCAGTTCCCGCTGCACGTGTGGCTGCCCGACTCGATGGAAGGCCCGACGCCGATCTCGGCGCTGATCCACGCCGCGACCATGGTGACGGCGGGCATCTTCATGGTGGCTCGCATGTCGCCGCTGTTCGAACTCTCCGACGTGGCCCTGTCGTTCGTGATGACGATCGGCGCGATCACCGCGCTGTTCATGGGCTTCCTGGGCATCATCCAGAACGACATCAAGCGGGTGGTCGCGTATTCCACGCTGTCGCAGCTCGGCTACATGACGGTCGCCCTGGGCGTGTCGGCCTATTCTGTCGCCGTGTTCCACCTGATGACGCACGCTTTCTTCAAGGCGCTGCTGTTCCTCGGCGCCGGCTCCGTGATCATCGGCATGCACCACAACCAGGACATCCGCTGGATGGGCAACGTGCGCAAGTACATGCCGATCACCTGGATCACCTCGCTGCTCGGCTCGCTGGCGCTGATCGGCACGCCGTTCTTCTCCGGCTTCTACTCCAAGGACAGCATCATCGAGGCCGTCCACTTCAGCAAGCTGCCGGGACACAGCTTCGCCTACTTCGCGGTCGTCGCCGGCGTGTTCATCACGGCCTTCTATTCGTTCCGCATGTACTTCCTGGTGTTCCACGGCAAGGAGCGCTTTGACCAGAACCCCGACGCGCACCACGGCCACGGCCATGACGCGCATGGCCACGGCGAGCACCACGAGCCGCACGAGACCCCTTGGGTCGTGACGGTGCCGCTGCTGCTGCTGGCGCTGCCCTCGGTGGTGATCGGCTTCCTCACGATCCAGCCGATGCTGTTCGGCGACCTGCTGAAGGATTCGATCTTCGTCGACCCGGCCAAGCACGGCGCGATGGCCGGCCTGGCGCAGATGTTCCATGGCCCGGTGCAGATGGCCCTGCACGGCTTCACGACGGCGCCGTTCTGGCTGGCGCTGGCCGGCGTGGTGGCGGCCTGGTACATGTACCTGGTCAACCCCGCGCTGCCGGCCGCGATCAAGCGGATGTTCCAGCCGGTCTACACCGTCCTCGAGAACAAGTACTACATGGACTGGTTCAACGAGCAGGTGATCGCCCGCGGCGCGCGCCTGCTGGGCCGCGGCCTGTGGAAGGGCGGCGACGAGGGCGTCATCGACGGTGCCCTCGTGAATGGCAGCGCGCGCGCCGTCGGCTGGATCGCCGGCATCGTGCGCTGGGTGCAGACCGGGTACATCTACCACTATGCCTTCGCGATGATCATCGGCGTGTTCGTGCTGATGACATGGTTCGTCTGGCTGAACCGCTGAAAGCAGATGAATTTGCGGGACGGATCTTCGGCGCTGTCCCCGACTGACCAACGAAGCAAAGACGGAAGAACAAAATGGGTTTGTTGAGCCTCGCCATCTGGACACCGATCTTCTTCGGTGCTGTGCTGCTGGCTTTCGGACGGGACGACCAGGCCCGGATGGTGCGCTGGATCGCGCTGATCGGGGCCCTGGCGGGGCTCGCGGTAACGCTGCCGCTGTATCCCGGCTTCGACGTCGGAACGTCGGCGATGCAGTTCGTCGAGAAGGCGCCGTGGATCGAGCGCTTCAACGTCAGCTACCACCTGGGCATCGACGGCATCTCCTTCTGGTTCGTGCTGCTGACGGCGTTCATCACGGTGGTGGTCGTGATCGCCAGCTGGGAGTCGATCACCGAGCGCGTCAACCAGTACATGGCCGCGTTCCTGATCCTGTCGGGCCTGATGATCGGCGTGTTCTGCGCGCTGGACGGGATCCTGTTCTACACGTTCTTCGAGGCGACCCTGATCCCGATGTACCTGATCATCGGCGTGTGGGGCGGCCCCAACAAGATCTACGCGGCCTTCAAGTTCTTCCTCTACACGCTGCTCGGCTCGCTGCTGATGCTGGTCGCGCTGATCTACCTGTACGTGCAGTCCGGTGGCAGCTTCGACATCGCGACCTGGCACCGGCTGCCGCTGTCGTCCACGGCGCAGACGCTGCTGTTCTTCGCGTTCTTCGCCGCCTTCGCCGTGAAGGTGCCGATGTGGCCGGTCCACACCTGGCTGCCGGACGTGCACGTCGAGGCGCCGACCGGCGGCTCCGCCGTGCTGGCGGCCATCATGCTGAAGCTGGGCGCCTACGGCTTCCTGCGCTTTTCCATGCCGATCGCGCCGGACGCCGCCCACGAGTGGGCCTGGCTGATCATCGGCCTGTCGCTGATCGCGGTGGTCTACGTGGGCCTGGTCGCGATGGTGCAGCAGGACATGAAGAAGCTGGTGGCGTATTCGTCGGTGGCCCACATGGGCTTCGTGACGCTCGGCTTCTTCATCTTCAACGACATCGGCGTGGCCGGCGGCATCGTGCAGATGATCGCCCACGGTTTCGTCTCGGCTGCCATGTTCCTGTGCATCGGCGTGCTGTACGACCGCGTGCATTCGCGCCAGATCGCCAGTTACGGCGGCGTCGTCAACACGATGCCCAACTTCACCGCGTTCGCGCTGCTGTTCGCCATGGCCAACGCGGGCCTGCCGGCGACGGCCGGCTTCGTCGGCGAGTGGATGGTGATCCTGGGCGCCGTGAGGGTGAACTTCTGGATGGGGCTGGCCGCCGCCACCTCGCTGATCCTCGGCGCGTCGTTCACGCTGTGGATGTTCAAGCGGGTGTACCTGGGACCGGTGGCCAACGACCATGTCCGCGAGCTCACCGACATCAACGGCCGCGAATTCCTGATGCTGGGCCTGCTGGCGGTCGCGGTGCTGGCGATGGGTGTCTACCCGAAACCCTTCACCGACATCATGAACGTGACGGTGGCCGATTTCCTCAGGCACGTGGCCGCTTCCAAACTGTGAGTCGTGGGCAGGAAGAGAACAAATGATTGACAAACTCAGCTGGACGACGGCCTACCCCGAAGTGGTGCTGCTGGTCATGGCGTGCGTGATCGCCATGGTGGACCTGGGCGTGACCAGCGCCCGGCGCACCCTCACCTACGTGCTCACCCTGGCGACGCTGGCCGTCGTCGCCGTGATGCTGGCATACCAGGCGGGCGAGGGCTCGACGGTCTACGGCTTCTCGAACATGGTGGTCAGCGACCCGATGGGCAACTGGCTCAAGTGCTTCGCCACCATCGCCATGATGGTGTGCCTGGTGTACGGCCGGCCGTACGCGGCCGACCGCGACATGTTGCGCGGCGGCGAGCTGTTCACGCTGGCCATGTTCTCGCTGCTGGGCATCTTCGTGATGATCTCGGGCAGCAACTTCCTGATCATCTACCTGGGCCTGGAACTGCTCACGCTCTCCAGTTACGCGCTGGTGGCTCTGCGCCGCGACCACACCGCGTCGACCGAGGCCGCGATGAAGTACTTCGTGCTCGGCGCCATGGCCAGCGGCTTCCTGCTGTATGGCCTGTCGATGCTGTACGGCGCAACCGGCTCGCTGGAAATCTCCACCGTCTTCAAGGTGATCAGCTCCGGGCAGGTGAAGCACCAGGTGCTGGTGTTCGGCCTGGTGTTCATCGTCGCCGGGCTGGCCTTCAAGATGGGCGCGGCGCCGTTCCACATGTGGATCCCCGACGTCTACCAGGGCGCCCCGACGGCCGTGACCATCATGATCGGCAGCGCGCCGGAACTGGCCGCCTTCGCCATCGCGATCCGCCTGCTGGTGGAAGGACTGCTGCCGCTGGCGATCGACTGGCAGCAGATGCTGGCCATCCTCGCGATCGGCTCGTTGCTGATCGGCAACCTGGCGGCCATCGCGCAGACGAACCTGAAGCGCATGCTGGCCTATTCGACCATCGCGCAGATGGGCTTCGTGCTGCTGGGCCTGCTGTCCGGCGTGGTCGCCGGCAAGGCCTCGCCGGCTTCGCTGACCACGGCCTACAGCGCTGCGATGTTCTACATCGTCACCTACGTGCTCACCACCCTGGCGAGCTTCGGCGTGATCCTGCTGCTGGCGCGCGAAGGTTTCGAGAGCGAGGAGATTGCCGACCTGGCGGGCCTCAACCAGCGCAGCCCGCTGTACGCCGGCGTGATGGCCGTGTGCCTGTTCTCGCTGGCCGGCATCCCGCCGCTGGTCGGCTTCTACGCCAAGCTGACGGTGCTGGAAGCGCTGATCGGCACCGGCCAGGAGCCATACATCTGGCTGGCCGTGTTCGCCGTGATCATGTCGCTGATCGGCGCGTTCTACTACCTGCGGGTCGTCAAGGTGATGTACTTCGACGCACCGATCACGGCCACCACGGTTTCGGCCACGGCCGAAGTGCGGGTCGTGCTGACGCTCAATGGCGCGCTGGTCCTGGTCCTGGGCATCCTGCCGGGCGGGCTGATGACCTTGTGCGCGCAGGCGATCGTCAAGACGCTCGGCAGCTGAAGGGCCCCCGCCTGCCGAAAAGCCGCCTGCGGGCGGCTTTTTGCCGTCCTGGGAGCGCCGCCGGCGGCTCCACCGCGCCGGCATTGTTGGCTAAAGTCGGTGTTCCACGGCCCGGCGCCACTGCCTCCAACGGGAAACGCGAAGTGAACAAGACGACCGAAGACAGCCACCTGATCGAGCAGAAGATCGCCAGCCAGGAGATCCTCAAGGGCAATTTCCTGCACGCGTTCCGCGACACCGTCCGCCTGCCGGACGGCAGTTCCGCCACCCGCGAATACGTCAGGCACCCCGGGGCCGTCTGCATGATCCCGCTGCTGGATGACGGCCGGCTGGTGCTGGAGCGCCAGTACCGCTGGCCGATGCAGCGCGTGATGGTCGAATTCCCGGCCGGCAAGCTCGATCCCGGCGAGGACCCGCTGGCCTGCGGCAAGCGCGAGCTGCTCGAGGAAACCGGCTACACCGCCCGCGAGTGGGCGCACGCCGGGCAGTTGCACCCGGTGATCTCGTATTCCACCGAGTTCATCGACCTGTGGTTCGCCCGGGGCCTGGAATTGCAGGAAAGGCGCCTCGACGACGAGGAGTTCCTGGAGGTGATCACGGCCACCCCGCAGCAGCTGGTCGAGTGGTGCCGGGACGGCATCGTGACCGACGCCAAGACGCTGGCCGGGTGCCTGTGGCTGCAGAACGTCCTTTCCGGGGCTTGGAAACTCGACTGGAGGACATAATTCATCTTGTATGAAGGTGCTCGACCTCCAGTGCTCAGCCCAGCACCAGTTTGAAGGCTGGTTCGCCTCGGAAGAAGACTTCCAGGGGCAGCTCGCGCGCGGGCTGGTGGAGTGCCCCATGTGCGGCGACACCGCGGTCGCCAAGAAATTGAGCGCGCCGCGCCTGAACCTGGGCGCCGCGCACCCGAAGCCGAAACAGGAAGTGATGACCGCGCCCGACGCGAAGCTGCAGGCCGCGTGGCTGAAGATGGTGCGCCACGTGATGGCCAACACCGAGGACGTCGGCGAGCGCTTCGCGGAAGAGGCGCGCCGGATCCACTATGGCGAGAGCGAGGAGCGCGGCATCCGCGGCCAGGCCACGCCCCAGCAGACCGAGGCGCTGCTGGAGGAGGGCATCGGGGTGGTGCCGCTGCCGATCCCGAAGGCGCTGAAGGAGCCTTTGCAGTAACGAGGGGCAGGCCCTGGGCCCTCGCCCCAGGCTGACGCGCCCACGGCGCGTCAGTCCATGAACTGCAGCGCCGCCAGCCGGGCATAGACGCCGTTCGCGGCCACCAGGGTCTCGTGCGTGCCTTGCTCGACGATCCGGCCGTGCTCCAGCACCACGATGCGGTCGGCGCGCTGCACCGTCGCGAGGCGGTGCGCGATCACCAGCGTCGTGCGATCGCGCATCGCCGACTCCAGTGCGGCCTGCACCATGCGCTCGCTCTCGGCGTCCAGCGCGCTGGTGGCCTCGTCCAGCAGCAGCAGCGGCGGGTTCTTGAGGATCGCCCGCGCGATCGCGATGCGCTGGCGCTGCCCGCCCGACAGGCGCACACCGCGCTCGCCCAGGAAGGTGTCGTAGCGTTCCGGCAGCGCGCTGATGAAGTCGTGCGCGAACGCCGCCGTGGCGGCCGCCACCACCTCTTCGTCGCTGGCCTGCGGCCGGCCGTAGCGGATGTTCTCCAGCGCGCTCGCCGAGAAGATCACCGGCTCCTGCGGCACCAGCGCGATGCGCGAGCGCAGGTCGTGCAGGCTCAGGTCGCGCGTGGCCACGCCATCGAGCAGCACGCGGCCTTCCTGCGGATCGTAGAAGCGCAGCAGCACCTGGAACACCGTGCTCTTGCCGGCGCCGCTCGGTCCCACCAGGGCCACCGTTTCCCCGGGCGCGGCGGCCAGGCTGAAGTCGTGCAGCGCCGCCGTGAGCGGCCGCGACGGATAGTGGAAGGTGACGCGCTCGAAGGCGACGGCGCTGCCGCCCGCCGCGGCGCGTGCCGGCACCGGAATCGCCGGCGAAGCCACCGGCGAGCGGGTCGCCAGCAGTTCCATCAGGCGCTCGGTGGCGCCGGCCGCGCGCAGCAGGTCGCCGTACACCTCGCCCAGCACCGCCACGGCACCGGCCAGGATGATCACGTAGACCACCGTCGCGCCGAGGTGGCCGGCCGACATGGTGCCCGCCAGCACCGCCTGCGTGCCCTGGTACAGGCCCCAGAGCAGCAGCGCCGCGTTGGCGATGATGATGAAGGCGAACAGCGCGGCGCGGGCACGCGTGCGGCGCACGCCGGTGCGGAAGGCGCTCTCGGTCGCCGCGTGGAACCGCGCGGCCTCGCGCGGCTCGGCGGTGTAGCTCTGCACCACCGGGATCGCATTGAGCACTTCGGCGGCGATGGCGCTGGAGTCGGCGACCCGGTCCTGGCTGGCACGCGAGAGGCGGCGGACCCGGCGGCCGAACCACATCGTCGGCAACACCACCAGCACGATGATCAGCAGCACCTGAGTCATCACGTAGGGGTTGGTCCACACCAGCATCGCCAGCGCGCCCAGCCCCATCACGAAGTTGCGCAGCCCCAGGCTCAGTTGCGAGCCGACCACCGTCTGCACCAGCGTCGTGTCGGTGGTCAGGCGCGACAGCACTTCGCCGGTCTGCGTGGTCTCGAAGAACTCCGGGCTCTGTTCCAGCACGTGCGAGTACACGGCCAGGCGCAGGTCCGCCGTCACGCGCTCGCCGAGCCAGCTCACCATGTAGAAGCGGGCGGCCGAGAACAGGCCCAGCGCCACGGCGACGGCGAACAGCTCGAGGAAATGCGAGCGCAGGCCCACCAGCTGCGTGCCTTTGTCGCTGGCCGACAGGCCGCCGTCGATCAGCCCGCGCAGCGCCAGCGGAAAGATCAAGGTGGTCGCCGCGGCCAGCGCGAGGAACAGCACCGCCAGCGCGATCCGGCCGCGGTACGGCCGCAGGAAGGGCAGCAGTCCCGTCAGCGAGCGGGGCGTCGCCACGGCCGGAGCGGGCGAAGCGGCAGCGTCCGCGGGGGCAAGGGAGGACATGCGGGCAGTGTAGCGACGGCTGACCTGGCCCGACGCAGCAGCGCGCACAGCGTCCCCTGCGGCAGGCGGCGCCGTCCTACGAAAGCCTCTCGGGCTGACGCGGATAGTGAAGGCTTCTCGACAACAGCCCGCCAGAAAACGCCATGCTCGAAAAACTGCCCGGCGTCGTGGGCCATGTGCTGCGCGACCGCCGCGCCGGCCTCGACAAGCTCGCCTTCAACCGCAGCGGGCTGCGGGTCTGGCAAGGCATGCTGCAACTGTCCAGCCTCGCGTTCGCCGACCACGCGCCGATCCCGGCGCGCTACACGGCGGGGGAGGGGTCTCGCCGCCGCTGCAATGGCAGGGCGTCCCCGGCAACGCCGCGAGCCTGGTGTTGATCGTGCAAGACGCCGATCCGCCGCCGGGACACGGCGAACACCGCTATGCGTTCCAGCTCTTTGCGCTCGGGGCGGGCGAGCCCTTCCGTGGAACGCCGGGACGCGAGGAGGTCATGCGCGCGATCCAGGAACGCGGCGTGGCGAGCGGAATGCTGATCGGGACCTACACGCGACCCGACGGCAGCATCAAGGCCGGGGGCACGCAAGGCGCGGTAGCGTGATCGTTTTTCCGCCAAGGTGCGCGGCAGTCGCGGTACTTCCCCGCCCGCGCAGTCCGACTCGTAAGCGGTTCTGAAAACTGAAACAGTTCGCTGGGATGCCCCACGGCGCATTACCGGCCACCACATCATGGCTCGCCGCGATTCATTTTTCGCGGAAGGGGTCCACCAGATGAGCCGTGCCCGCGTGAACGCCACCTCCATGCGTGAGAACTTCGCGCTCCTGCTCAGGTGGGCCGCCGGTCCCGTCGCCGTGGCGCTGGCGCTCGCGGGCTGCGGCGGCGGCGACACGGTGGCACCCGCGGACGCGAACGCGGCCGTCGCGCCGGCGCGAGCTTCCCAGGCCCAGGCCATGGAGTTGCCGCAGCCAGCGAGGGGCCAACGCCTGGCGCTACCGCGCGCCGGCGCGCTCGCCGCCGGGTCGACCGACAGCGCGGCCGAGGACTTCGAGGCCGGCATGGCGCGCTGGTCGAACTGGGGCAATGCGCAGGTGGTGGCCGGGGCGGGGACGTCCGGCTCCCACGCGCTGCGGGTGGGCACCGGCGCCGGCGGCGCCGCCCTGCGGGTGACCGGCCTGGTTCCCGGAACCACCTACCGCCTCACCGCCCGGCTCAAGGTGAGCGACCCCTCGGAAGCAGTGTTCGCCAGCATCAACATGCTGACCGGGTCGGGCAGCTTCGGCCCGCGGCCCGGGCCGGTGCGCAGCACCGGATACGTGACCATCAGCGCCGAAATTGCCGCGACCGAGACAGCGACGTCGGCGGACGTGTGGGTGTGGAAGAACGAAGGCACCGGCTATGGCTACATCGACGATGTCGTGTTCGGGCCCGTCGACGGCACGACGCCGCCGCCCCCGCCGCCGCCTCCTCCTCCACCGTCCGGCAACATGATCTCCAACGGTGAATTCGAGAGCGGCATGACGGGCTGGTCCAACTGGGGCAACGCGCAGGTCGTCGCGGGGCAGGGAACGTCCGGCTCCAATGCGATGCAGGTGGGGACCGGCGCCGGCGGCGCCGCGTTCAGGGTGTCCGGCCTGGTGCCAGGAACCACCTACCGCCTCACTGCCCGGCTCAAGGTCAGCGACCCCTCGGAAACCGTGTTCGCCGGCATCAACATGCTGAACTCGTCGGGCGGTTTCAACGGGGGAACGCGCTCCGGCCCGGTGACGAGTACCAGCTACGTTGTCGTCAGCGTCGACTTTGCCGCCGGAGGGAGTTCGACCTCCGCCGACGTCTGGGTGTGGAAGAACGCGGGCGCCGGCTACGGCTACATCGATGACGTGGTGTTCGGTCCGGCCGGCGCTGCACCTCCCCCGTCAGGCAACCTGCTCGCCAACGGTGGCTTCGAAAGCGGGATGCAGGGCTGGGTCGACTGGGGCAACACCGCCCTGGCCTCCGGCCAGGGGAGCTCGGGGACCTGGGCGCTGCGCGTCGGTACCGCGGCGGGCGGCGCGGGACACGACGTCGGTATCGTCGCCGGCGCGACCTACCGGCTGACGGCCAAGGCGATGGTGAGCGCCCCTTCCGACACCGTGTACGTCGGCATCAACATCCTCGACCAGTCGCATGCCGTGATCGCGCGCAACTTCGTGCCGGTCGGCAGCACCGCCTACGGCACGGCCAGCTTCTCCATCGTGGCGCCGGCCAACGCGGTCAGGGCCGTCGTCTACGTCTGGAAGGACGCGGGCAGCGGGTTCGCCTACGTCGACGACTTCGTGCTCGAGACCGCGGACGGGTCGGCGCCGCCCGCCCCGCCGCCTGCGGCCAACCTGGTGACGAACGGAGGGTTCGAGAGCGCGCTGTCCGGCTGGGTCGACTGGGGCAATGCCGCCACCTCGGGCCAAGCCGCCGAGGGCGCCGCCGCAGCCCAGGTCGGCACCGGCGCTGGTGGCTTCGGCCAGGACGTCGGCGGCATCGTCGCCGGAGGGACGTACCGCTTGAGCGGTCTGGCGAAGGTGAGCACCGCCGGGGAGACCGGTTACCTGGGCGTGAGATTCACCGACGACGCCGGCACGAGGTTGCTGGAACAGAGCGCGGCATTCGGTTCGACCGCGTACGCCGCGGCGCAACTCGAGCTGGTGGCGCCAGCGAATGCGACGCGCGCGCTGGTGTACGTGTGGAAGAACGCGGGCGGCGGCTTCGCGTACGTGGACCAGGTCGCGCTGGGCCAGGTGGCGGCGCCCTAGGCGGCGCGGCGGCACGAGCCGGCACCCTGCGCTCGGCTCGATCTCAAACGCCCGGCCGCACGCCCAGCGTTTGCATCGCCGGGCGCAGCCGCTGCCGCGACGTCCAGTACCCGGCCCACGGATCGGCGCGTTGCCGGCGCAGGTGTTCGACGGCGGTCGCGATCGTCCAGTGCGCGCTGCCGGTGAGTTGCGGCAACTCGTCCCAGCCGACCGGCATCGCCACGCCGAGGCCGGGACGCGCCCGCGCCGACAGCGCCTCGCACGTCGACTGCGACTGCCCGTTGCGCAGGAAGTCGATGAAGATGCGGCCGACCCGGTTGCGGGCCCCCGATTTCGCGACGAAGCGCCGGGGGATGGTGCGCGCCATGTGCTGCACGACGGCGCGCGAGAACGCGTTGGTGGCCGGATAGTCCTCCTCCGGGCGCAACGGCACCGCGACGTGCAGGCCCTTGCCGCCGGTGGTCTTGAGCCAGCTCGCCAGGCCCAGTTCGTCCAGCAGCGCGCGCACCAGCAAGGCGGCTTCGCGCAACAGGCCCCACGGGACGCCGTCGCCGGGATCGAGGTCGAAGATCATGCGGTCCGGCAGCAGGATCGCCCCCGCCGTCGAATTCCACGTGTGGATTTCCACCACCCCGAGCTGCGCCGCCGCGACCAGGTCGCCGGGCGAGTCGAAGGCGAACGCGGGTTCGTGGCCAGGCCACAAGGCCGGATCGGTGCCGCGCAGGCCGGTGTTCTCCGGATGCTCCTGGAAGAACACCGTGCCGCCAAGTCCCTCCGGCGCGCGCCGCACGTAGGCCGGGCGGTCCTCCAGGTGCGGCAGGATCCACGGAGCCACCTCCGCGTAGTAGCGCGCGAGGTCTAGCTTTGTGAGACCGGAGGCCGGGTCGATCACGCGCTCGCCATGCGTGATCTTCAGCGTCGGCGTTCGGGAACGGGCGGCGGCTGGCATGGTACGGCGACCATACCGCCGGCAACGGACGGGCCCTGTAGGACGAGCACCGGACGGCCGGCGCGGATCTCGTGATCGGCGCCGCCAGGGGCGAGCGCGGAATCAGGAGAGCCGCAATCGCTGCGCGTAGCCGGTCAGCTCCAGATAGCCGCGGCTGATGCGCCTTCCACTCTCGTCCAGCAGTTCGCTCAGGCCTTCCCAGTAGATCGCGCCGGTGGACGCGCGGCTGTCGAGCTCCTGCTGGTCGATCACGGCCTTCACCTTGAAGGCGCCGGCCGGCGTGCGGACGTCCCACTCCACCGGATAACTGGCCTGCGAAAGGGGGCTGGTCCAGCGCCGCCCCGGCGTGAACACGACGTCCTGCGGGCCGAACGCCTGCAACCCGCCGCCGCGCGAGCGCAACGACCCGCCGGCCCACAGCGTCGAGCCGTCCGCGCGCCGCAGCCTGAAGGCCGTCAGCGCGCTGCCGTCATCCAGGTTCATGCCGATCCAGTCCCAGCCGACGGCCTGCGGATGCAGCAGTTCCTCGCTCCATTCGTGGTCGAGCCAGGCCCTGCCAGAGCATTCGAATCGCTGTCCCTTGAGCGTGACCGCGCCCGCCGCCGCGAGCTGCGGCTCGCTGTAGTAGTAGCTGGCCTGCTTGCGCTCCGGGCCTTTGCGCGACAGCCCTTGCTCGCCTTGCAGCAGCACTGGCTGCGTCGCCGCGAAGCGCAGGTCGAGCGCGAAGTCGGCCGCCGCAAGCTGCGCCCGGTAGCCCTCGGGGCGCCGCACCAGAGCCCAGTCGCGCAGCCGCACGTCGGTGTCGCCGGTGGCGGCCTTCGCGATGTCGAAGCCGGCGCGCGCGATGCGCTGGTCGTGCCACAGCTTGCGACCCTGCACGTCGGTAAGCGCCGCGTGCGCGAACACCAGCTGCTTCGCGGCGAAGCGCGACTTCATCTCCTGTGCGGCAGCCACGCGGGTGCGGAAGAATGTCACCTGGAAGCCGAACTCGCGCTCGCCCGCGCGGGCGTGGCCGGTCACGTACCACCATTCGGTGCGGAAATCCGGGTGCGCGCCAAAGTCGCGCGGGAACTGCAGCGACGCCGGCGGCAGGGCGTACGCGCGCCAAAGCATCGCCATGGCAGGGAGGCCCACGAGGAGCGGGCGCCGCCGCATCACCAGTCCTCCTTCACCGCCAGCACCGCGTCGCGGCTGGCGGCCGCGCGGCCAGCCAGCCACGCCGTCACCGTCCCCGCGGCCACGACGGCCGCGCACAGCGCGATCAGCCGCGCCCACGGCAGCATCAGGTCCATGGTCCAGTGGAAGCTCTGCGGGTTGACCACGTGCACCAGCACCACCGCCACGGCGAGGCCGAGTCCCAGCCCGGCGGCGGAGCCGATCAGGGTCCAGGCGGCGCCTTCGCCGGCCACCACGCCGAGGATCTGGCGCCGGGTCAGTCCCAGGTGCGCCAGCAGGCCGAACTCCTTGCGCCGCGCCAGCACCTGCGCGCTGAAGCTCGCCGCCACGCCGAACAGGCCGATGCCGATGGCCACCGCCTGCAGCCAGTAGGTGACGGCGAAGCTGCGGTCGAAGATGCGCAGCGAGATCGCGCGCAGCTCGCTGGCCGACGCGAAGTCCAGGCCGCCGGCGCTGCCTGATTCTCGCTGCGCCAGGCCGCGCAATCGCTGCTGCACGTGCGCAGCGTCCGCGCCGGGCGCCAGCCACAGTTGCAGGTCGTTGGCGCGGGCGTCGCCGGTCAGGCGCTGGTAGTCGCGTCTGTCCATCAGGATCGCGCCGCTCTGGCGCACGTAGTCGCGCCAGACGCCGGCGACGAAGAACACCGGGGCCGCGCTGCCCGCCGGAAACGCCTGGGCCAGCGGCTCGAAGGGCGCGCCGGGCCGGGCCCGGTACAGGTCGACCATGGCTTCGCTCACGTAGACAGGCACCTGGCCGGCGGGTGCTGGATGCAGGTCACCGACCAGCGGCGCGGCATCGCCGCCACGCTCCACGTCGCGCGCCAGCAGTGTCACGTTGGGCAGCGACGGGTCCAGCAGCAGCGAGCGCGTGCGGGTGGCGGCGACGCGACGCACGCCTTCCGCTCCGGCCGCGGCCTGCACGAACTCCGGCGAGAACCAGGCCGTCTCCGCCGCGGCGCCGGAGATCGCGGTTCGCACGTAGAGGTCGGCCGGCAGCACGACGTCGAGCCAGCGCGCGACCGAATCCCGGAAGCTCGCCACCATCACCGTCAGCGCGACGGCCAGGCTCAGGGCCGCGACGACGCCGCTCACCGCCACGGCGGCGCTCTCGCGCACGCGCCGCGCCCGCTCGACGGCCAGCAGCGGCAGCAGGCGGCCGCGCAGCGCCGGCGCCAGCCGGTCGTAGAGCAGTTCCACGGCCCAGGGCAGGGCCGTGATCCCGCCGACCAGCAGCAGCCCGACCGACACGTAGGCGCCCAACGGAATGCCACGGACCGGCGGCAGCAGGGCCAGCGCGACGGCGGCCGCCATCAGCGCAAGGCCCAGCGCGCGCCGGTCGCGCTGGCGGGCCCCGCCCGAGCCCAGGCCCTTGAGCGTCTGTGCGAGCGGCAGTTGCTGCGCCTGCCGCGCCGGCATCCAGCCGCCGGCCGCGGCGGCGACGGCGCCCAGCACGCCGTACAGTGCGGCCGCCCAGCCGCTCCACTGCAATCGCGGTGCAACGCCGGTGAAGTAGCCGCCGCCCAGGTCGCCGCCCAGCACGCGCAGCGCGACCGCGGCCAGCGCCGTGCCCAGCGCCACGCCCAGCGCGCTGCCGACGACGCCCAGCAGCACCGACTCGATCACCACCAGGTGGCGGCGCTGCGGCGCGGTGAGTCCCAGCACCCCCAGCAGCGCGAACTGCTGCGCGCGCCGCGCGACGCTGAGCGACAGCACCGAATACACCAGGAAGGCGCCGGTGAACAGGGCGACCAGCGCCAGCACGGCCAGATTGACCCGGTAGGCGCGCGACAGGTTGTTGACCCTTTGCGTGTCCTCGCGCGGTTCGGTGTCGACCACACCGGCGGGCAATTGCAGCGACTGCAGGAACGCCGCGCGGTCGGCGCCCGGCCGCAGCTTGACGTCGATGCGCGAGAGATGTCCCTGGCGCCCGAAGAAGTCCTGGGCCGCGGCGATGTCCATCACGGCCAGCGGCGACCCGGCCGCGGCGACGGTGCCGGCGACCCTGGCTTCGCGCAGCTGCAGCCCGGCCTGCAGCCGCACCGTTCCGGGCACGGCCGCGCCGAGCAGGGCCCGGGCCGAAGGGTTGAGGAAGACGGTTTCGGGCGCCAGGATCGCCAGCCGGTCGGCCCCCGTGGCCGGCACCGGCATCAGGTCGGGGGCAACGGTCGCGACGAGCAGGGCGTCGATGCCGACCACGCGTAGCTGCTTGCGTTCGCCCGTCGCCGCGAGAGCCAGCGTCGCGAGCTCCAGCACCGGGCTGGCGACGCTTACCTGGTCATGGCGCGCGACCGTGGCGTAAAGGGCTTCGTCCAAGGTGCCCTGGACGGCGCGCAACTGCAGGTCGGGCTGGCCGCCGGCGGAGCGCACGGCGGAGGAGAACTCGCTGAGCGCCGAGGCGTTGATCAGGTGGACCGAGAACGCGAGGGCCACGCCCAGCATGACCGCGAGCACCGCGGCGGCGTTGCGCCATGGGTGGCGCCGCAGCTCCTGCCATGAGAAGGTGCGGAGCAGGGCGAGCATGCGCCCATTGTGCCAACGCGTACCCCAGTGCGGGCAGCCGTGGTCCGGCTGTCCGCTTCGAGGATCAGGCCATCTCTTCCATCTCGCCCATCAGCTCGGCCTTGCGCGTCTCCAGCTGCTCGCGCATCGCGACCAGGTCCAGCTTGCGGGCGGCGCGCGCCTTCGGGAAGATCTCGTTCTTCTCTTCCTTCACGTGGTGGTCGACGTACTCGCCGAGCACCTTCACGCGCGCGTCGAACATCTCGTCGGCTTCGGGCATCTCCTGGATCTGGGTGATCAGGTCCTTCACGCTGGCGTGCTCCACCTCGGCCTCGTTCAGCAGGTCGGTGTCCTTCATCACTTCGCGCAGCGCCGGATAGAAGATCTCCTCCTCGACCTGGGCGTGCACGGTGAGCTCGTGGCAGATCTGGTGCGCCAGGTCCATCTTTTTCTGCGCGGCGCTGCGGGCGCGCGATCCGGTCAGCTCCTCGTATTCCTTGAACATCTTCTTGACGGCGCGATGGTCGGCATCGAGCAGGTCGCAGGCGTCTTTCGCGGCACGGGTTGCCATGGTTTCTCCTTGGTTGGGAACGACGCATCATCGCGAGCGGCCGCGACTGGCCTTGTAGGAGAACGTCGGCACTGCGGCGGCGAACCCCGCCGACCGTCCGGCCGCCGCGCGAGAAGTTGCGCCCGCGACTGCGCTAAGCTTGCGTCCATGCTCCAGCTTCCCACCTACGACGACGTCCTGGCGGCGGCCACCCGCCTGCAAGGCACGGCCCACCGCACGCCGGTGTTGCGGTCCGCGACGGCGGACCGCCTGCTCGGCGCGCAGCTGTTCTTCAAGTGCGAGAACTTCCAGCGCATGGGCGCCTTCAAGTTCCGGGGGGCGTTCAACGCGCTGTCGAAGTTCGACGCCGCGCAGCGCCGCGCCGGCGTGATGACCTTCTCCTCCGGCAACCACGCCCAGGCCGTCGCGCTGTCGGCGAAGCTGCTCGGCATCCCGGCCACCATCCTCATGCCCCAGGACGCACCGCAGGCCAAGGTCGACGCCACCCGCGGCTACGGTGGCGAAGTGGTGCTGTACGACCGCTACACGCAGGACCGCGAGGCGCTTGCCCGGGACCTGGCCGACCGGCGCGGCCTCACGGTGATCCCGCCGTACGACCACCCGGACGTGATCGCCGGGCAGGGCACCGCCGCCAAGGAACTGCTGGAGGAAACCGGCGCACTGGACGTGGTGCTCACGCCGCTCGGCGGCGGCGGCCTGCTGGGCGGTACCGCACTGGCCGTACGCGCGCTGGCGCCGGCGGCCAGGGTCTATGGCGTCGAGCCGGAAGCCGGGAACGACGGCCAGCAGTCGATGCGCAAGGGCGAGATCGTCCACATCGAGACACCCAAGACCATCGCCGACGGCGCGCAGACGCAGCACCTGGGCCAGTACACCTTCGGCATCATCCGGCGCGACGTCGACGACGTGCTGACTGCGACCGATTCGCAGCTAGTGGAGGCGATGCGCTTCTTCGCCGAGCGCATGAAGATCATTGCCGAGCCGACCGGGTGCCTCGCATTTGCCGCGGCGTGCCACGCCGGACTCGACCTGAAGGGCAAGCGCGTCGGCATCGTCATCAGCGGCGGCAACGTCGACCTGGCGCGCTTCGCGCAACTGGCCGCGGGCTGATCGTGCAGCCGAAGGCGATCAACCTCGCCGGCCAGCCCCTGGGCGGCGGCCGGATGCCCGCGATCTGCGCGCCGCTGGTCGGCCGCACGCGCGAGCAGCTGCTGGCCGAGGCCGCGAGCGTGGCGGCGAAGCGGCCCGACCTGCTGGAGTGGCGCGTCGACTTCTACGACGGCATCGCCGACACGGCCGAGGTGGTTCGCCTGGCCGGCAGCATCAAGGCGGCCGCCGGCGGCATTCCGCTGCTCTTCACGCGCCGCTCCAGCCGCGAGGGCGGCGAGCCGATCGCGCTCCTCGAGCCTCAGGTGATCTCGCTGTGCGGCGCCGTGTGCGCGAGCGGGCACGTGGCGTTCGTCGACTACGAGATGGGCAACACGCCCGACGAAGTGTGCGAGATGCGCGAGCGCTCGCGCGCCGCCGGCGTCCAGCTGGTGCTCTCGTTCCACGATTTCAAGGGCACGCCGCCGCTCGGCGAGCTGCAGGAGAAATTCGCGCTGGCCGAGCAACTCGGCGCCGACGTCGCCAAGGTTGCCGTCATGCCGCGCGACATGGAAGACGTGCTGACACTGCTCGCCGCGACCCTGCACGCCAGCCGCACGTTGCCGATTCCGGTGGTCTCCATGTCCATGGGCGGCGCGGGCGCCGTGACCCGCCTGGCGGGCGGCCTGTTCGGCTCCGCGTTGTCGTTCGCCGTCGGCCAGCAGGCGTCGGCGCCGGGGCAGTGGCCGATCGATGCGCTGGAGACGGCGCTGGCGTTGCTGCGCAAGGCGAGCGGCACCTGACCGGCGTCCCGCTGCCGGCGGCGCGGCGCGGTCACTCCCCTTCGATCAGCTCGCCGAACAGCTCGCGCACCTTCTTCCTGGCATCGACGAGCTGCGTGCGTCCCTTGCGCGTGATTTCGTAGAGGCGGCGCACGCGGCGGCCCTCGCGCTCCTGCCGCGAGCTGAGGTAACCCTTCTTCTCCAGCCCGTGCAGCATCGGATACAGCGTTCCCGCGCTGATCGAGTAGCCGTGGTGGCGCAGCTCCTCGGTGATGCCGAGGCCGAACACGGGGCCGTGGTTGGCGTGGTGCAGGATGTGCAACCGGATCAACCCGCCGTAGAGGTCCTTGTCCGTCACGTTCGCCTTGTCGTCCGACGTTCTGAAGGATCAAGTGTGCCAGACGGCGGCGGCGCATTCCGCAGCATCGCCATCGGGTATTGTCGAATTTCGATATAGAGATGCGATACGGATGATCCGGATCAATACGCACGCGCCGCATCGGCGCCAAATACGTCGCGACGGTGGCTCCTCCCTCGCAGTACCTGGAATCGTGCCGCCGCAGCGATCGACGACCGGAAGCGGGAGCGCTCCAGCCGGCGCGGCATCGCCGCCCGCCGTGCGCGCTCCTTCCGAGGCGGCGGTCGGGGTCTACAACGTTGAGGGGTACACCATGAGGAAGTTGCTTGTCGGCGGCGCTCTGGCGCTGTCATCGGCATTGGCGCTGTTCGGCTGCACGCTGACCGGCCAGTTGCCGGATGCCGCGGTCACCGGGGTGGTCGAGGACGGAAGCGCCGAGACCTTCAGGAAGGTCGCCGATGCCACGGTGTGGCTGATTCCGGCTGCGGACGTGGCGGCGATGGCCAAGACGCCGATCGAGGTCAGGAAGGACGCGAAGAACGACGAACCGCTGGAAGACAACCTGGCGGCCAACCGGGACCGCTACCTGAAGGCGAAGACCAACGCCAAGGGCGAGTTCAGCTTCGCCAAGGTGGCCGGCGGCAAGTACTTCGTGTACGTCGAGCCGGCCAATGCCAGGTACCTGCCCGGCGGCGACAAGGCGCGCAAGGCGCTGACGACCACCGAACTCGGCCAGGGTCCGCTCAAGATCAAGGTATCGGGCAACGTGCCGGCGGGCGCCACGTACATCGGCAGTTCGCGCTGCATCTCCTGCCACGAAGACCAGCAGCACTTCACCGGCACCTTGCACCGCCTGGGCATCGCCGTGATCGGCAAGGCGAGCAAGCTGCAGGACTACTCGCGCTTCCCGGAGTTCAACAAGGGCCTGAACAAGCTGCTGGCCGGCACCAAGTTCTGGTTCCATGGCTATGACGGCAAGCGCGGCTTCGACAAGTACCACATCAGCACCAAGGCGCCGGCCGATGCGGGCAGCGCCAGCTTCACCGCGACGTTCTACAAGGACTCGGACGGCAAGCTCAAGTTCCGGACAGAGAACCTGCGGGACCCGGCCGACAAGCCGCGCGTGTACCCGGTCGAAATGACCTACGGCGGCGGCGTGTACAAGCAGCGCTACCTGGTGCGTGTCGGCGAGAACGTGTTTCCGTTCGTCCAGTTCAACCAGAACGGCAGCGACGCCTATGCCGACCGCGGCCGCAAGGAGTGGCGCGACTACCACGGCGACTGGTTCTACAACGAGCAGGCGAAGAAGCTGGTCGATCCGCCGGTGGCCAAGTCCTTCGACAAGGAATGCGCGTCCTGCCACTACAACGGCTACACGCTGACCAAGACCGCGGCCGGCAACTACAAGGCCGGTTCCGCCAACGACAAGAACGGCGAGCTGGACATCGACGGCGACGGCCGGCCCAACGAGTTGAACATGGGTTGCGAAACCTGCCACGGCCCGGGCTCCGTGCACGACAAGGCCGACGAGATCGACATGCCGGCCACCATCGTCAACCCGAAGAAACTGGCGGCGGAGCGGGCCGACATGATCTGCGGCCAGTGCCACAGCCGGCCGCAGGGCAACCTGAACAACGACCAGCCGGTCAACAAGGACAACAAGATGATCCTGCCGGGCACCGCCCGCAACGTGTACCTGAAGGACTACACGACGCGCGAGGACGCCGGCAAGAACGACTACTGGGCGGACGGCGTGCATTCCAAGGCCCACCACCAGCAGTACACCGACTTCATCAAGTCGCCCAAGTACCGCAACGGCGCGCAACTCGTGTCCTGCGCCGACTGCCATGACCTGCACGGCGGCGCCAAGTTCGCGCACCAGCTGAAGAAGGACGTCAAGTCGGTGGAGGCCTGCAACAGCTGCCACAAGAAGGCCGCCGACCTGAAGCAGCACGTGGCGGAAAAGGCCAAGTGCACGGTGGACGTGGCGGCGATCACCTGCGCCAGCTGCCACAACACCAAGACCATGCAGACCGGCTCCGGCGGCAAGGGGCTGGTGGCCAGGGACGGCAAGAACTACTGGGCGAACGACATCACGTCGCACCTGTACGACGTGCCGCGCAAGGAGAACGTCGGCTTCAAGGGCGTGGCCCCGGGCGCGGCGATGCCGATCCCGTACAGCAACGCCTGCGGCGCGGCCTGCCACAAGGTCTGAGCGGCTGAAAGTTCGAAGGCCCTTGGCGCGCGGGCGCCAAGGGCCTTCTGCCTTTGCGCCCGGCGTCAGGCCGCGGCGCCGATCCCTTCGCTCGTGAGGTGCAGCACCCGGTCCGCCCTCTGCGCCGCGGCCGCCGAATGCGTCACCAGCACCAGCGCCGCGCCGCGTTCGCGGGTCTGTGCGATCAGCACGTCCATCACCTTGGCGGCGGTCGTCGGGTCGAGATTGCCGGTCGGCTCGTCGGCCAGCAGCAGGCTGGGGCGATGCACCAGCGCCCTGGCGATGGCGACGCGCTGCAGCTGCCCGCCGGACAACTGCTGCGGCAGCCGCGGCCCCAGCCCGTGCAGGCCCACCGCATCGAGCATCTGCTCCACCCGCGCGTCGTCGCGCTCGCCCTGCAGCATCAGCGGCACGGTGACGTTCTGCGCCACGTCCAGGTGCGGCAGCACGTGGAACGCCTGGAACACGAAGCCGACCTCCTTGCGCCGCAGCAGCGCGCGCTGGTCGTCGGTCAATGTCGACAGGTCCTGCCCGGCCAGCAACACGGTGCCGGCGTCCCAGGTGTCCAGGCCGGCCATGCAATTGAGCAGCGTCGACTTGCCGACGCCCGATTCGCCCACGATGGCGACGAATTCGCCGGGAGCCACGTCGAGCGACACGTGTTCGAACACCGCCACGTCGCCGTAGCGCTTCGCCAGGTCGCGCACGCTGACCGTTACCGTCATGCGAGCGCCTCCCGCACCGCGCGAAGCAGCTGCTGCATCGCATCGGGCGCGTCGCATTCGACCACGCGCCGCTGCGGCATGCTGCGCAGCCACGTGAGCTGACGCTTGGCGAGCTGCCGCGTGGCGGCGACGCCGCGCTCGCGCAGCAGGTGCATCGGGAAGGGGTGAACGTCGCCCGCGGCCTCGTGCTCGTCGAGCAGTTCCCACGCCTGCCGGTAGCCGACGCAGCGCATGCTCGGCAGCCCGGGCGCCAGGTCGCCGCGTTCGCGCAGCGCCTGTACCTCGCCGAGGAAGCCGGCGGCCAGCATCGCATCGAAGCGCCGCGCGATGCGCTCGTGCAGCCAGGAGCGCTCCCGCGGCTCCAGCGAGAACAGCGGCGTGTCGTTGACGGCGCCCGCCGAACGCTGGCCGTGAAAGCTGGAAAGGGCCCGTCCCGTGGCGCGATACACCTCCAGCGCGCGCTGGATGCGCTGCGAATCGGCGGGGGCCAGCCGAGCCGCCGTCGCGGCATCGACCTGCGCCAGTTGGGCGTGCATGGCCGGCCAGCCGAGGCTCGACGCTTCCGCCTCGATCTCCGCGCGGATCGCCGGGTCGGCCGGCGGCATCGCGTCCAGCCCTTCGTACCAGGCCTTGAAGTACAGCATGGTGCCGCCCACGAGGAGTGCCAGCCGGCCGCGGGCGTTGATTTCGCCGATCAGCCGCTGCGCGTCGGCGGCGAACTCCGCCGCGCTGTAAGCCTGCGACGGGTCGCGGATGTCGACCAGGTGGTGCGGCACGGCGGCGAGCTCGTCGACCGACGGCTTGGCGGTCCCGATGTCCATGCCGCGGTAGACCAGTGCCGAGTCCACCGAGATGATCTCCGCGCCGTGTTCGCGCGCGATCGCCAGCGCCGCGGCGGTCTTGCCCGACGCGGTGGGGCCGGCGAGCGCCACGGCCCGCGCGCGCTCACGCCCGCCGGGGCTCGCCATGCCGCTGCACCAGCGTCCAGGCCACCACGGCGAGGCAGACGCTCCAGAACCACACGCCGTTGGTCAGCGCGAAGACGCTGCCGTCCAGCCGCTGACCGACCCAGATGCCGACGCCGAAGGCGACCACCATGCTGATGAAGCCGTTCAGTGCCGAAGCGGCGCCCGCGGCCTGCGGGAAGGGGCCCACGGCGCCGCTCTGCGCGCACGGCTGGTGGATGCCGTGCGCCAGGATGAAGAGGTAGTACGGCAGGATCATCAGCAGCGGCTGGCGCACGCCGGCCAGCGCCGCCAGGCCCAGCACGGTGCCGCCCGCCACCGACAGGCCGCCGGCGATGGCGACCGAGCGCCTGACCCCGTAGCGCGGCAGCAGCCGCCGGCACACCCGCGTGCCGACCAGGTACGTGAACGACATCGAGAACACCAGCACGCCGTATTCGATGCGTGTGAGGCCCAGCACCTTGATGAAGACGAAGGAAGACGAGGCCAGGAAGGTGAACAGGCCCGCGTACGTGCAGGTCGCCAGCGCCGTGTAGGCCAGGAACGTGGGGTTGCGCACGATCGCCCACCAGGTGGTGACCAGCGTGCGCGGCTCCAGCGCGCGCGGATTGCGCCGGGGCGCCGACTCCCGGAAGCGCAGCGCGACCAGCGTCACAGCGGTGGCGCCGAACAGCGCGAGGCCGCCGAGGACCCAGCGCCAGCCGAACGCCTCGCCGATCAGCCCCCCGATCGGCGGCGACAGGCACGCGATCACGCCCAGCCCGCCCATCGCGTTGGCCATCACGCGGGCCCCGATCTCGGGCGAGTAGAGGTCGCGGATGATGGCCCGTGCGCCCATGACCGCGGCGCCCATCGCCGCACCCTGCACCGTGCGCCACGCGATCAGCAGCTCCATCGACGGCGCCAGCGCGCACCCGATCGACGCCAGCGTGTAGGCGGCCAGGCCGGTCAGCAGCACCGGTCGCCGCCCGAACCGGTCCGACAGCGGCCCCCACACGAGCTGCGACGTGCCGAACGCCAGCAGCAAGGTGATGAGCGTGAGCTGAGCCTGCGACACCGACGCGCCGAAGCTCTCGGTGAGCGCCGGCAGCGACGGCAGGTACAGGTCGGTGGTGATCGGCTGGATGCCCAGCAGCAGCGAAAGCACGACCACGACGACGGCCGGCGTCATGGCGGGAGTGCGATCGGCGGATACGGTCTGCGGCGCGGCGGGCATGCGCGCAGTAGGTTAGCAGAAGGGGCGGCGCCGGGCCGGGGCGATGGCACCGGGCCAGGCGCGGGAGGGCGCGACCCGCCTGCCGGCGAGCTGCGGCTTCATTTGTTGACGCATATCAGGGCCGGCCGGGGTCGGAGTCCTATTTTTGATGGACGAGCACTGTCTGCTTGCCTTTGTCCGGGAGCCTGCCCATGTCTGCCGCATCCCATCTCGCGCAGTACAACCTCACCGTTGCCGACGCGCGCGCCTTTATCATGGACAACATGTACCGTCCGGCGTACATCTACGACGTGGCGGTCCAGTACGGCGTGGACTCCGAGATGCTGGCCGAGATCTATGGCGGCGTGACAGGCCACGACGTGATGCAGTTCTTCTTCCAGCAGGGCCTGGACGCGGGCCGTCTCGTCCCGACGGCCCCCGCCGCGTCGGTGGTGATGCGCGGCACGTCGATCGGCTATCTGTCGTCCCAGTCGGCAGTGGAAGTGCAGCTGCCGCAGGCGCTCGACGTCGGCGACCTGCAGAACCTCGGGAATTACGCCTCCTCGCTCGGCATGTTCGGGGAGCGCGCGCAGGTGGTCACCATGGGCCAGGCGGGCGATCCGGCAGGCTATGCATCGGCCGTCCGCATCGCCACCGGCAGCGGCGCCACGCTGACGCCGGGCCTCACCAGCCTCACCTTGATGGCCACCGACAGCAACGGCGTGTTGCGCAAGGTCGTCATCGATCTTCCGCCGGTGAGCCTCGCGGGCACCGCCGGCGACGACACGCTGCGCGCGACCGCGAACGACGAACTGCTCAGCCTGACCCTGGGCGGCAGCGACACCGTGGTGCTGGCGTTGCCGGATCGCAGCACCGACACGATCTACGACTTCACGCCCGGCCAGGGCCCGGCGGCCGACGTGCTGGACCTGCGCGCCTTCGGGCTGAACGGCGTGGCCGGCACGCTGCCGGTGCCGCAGGTGCAGGGCGTGGCGGCTTTCGCCAGCAGTGCGACGGGCGCCGCCGACGTCTCCAACAAGGTGGTGCTGGTGAAGAACGTCGACGCCAGCATGTTCCGCGGCTTCGTCGCCGACCGGTTGTTCGGCGCCGGCAACCCGCTGTCCCTCGCCGCCAACAGCAAGGCGCTGGTGCTCCTGTTCGAGTCGAACGACAACTTCGACGACGTCTACTACGTCAGCAACGACGCCGATCCCACGGTGACGAGCCTGGAGGTGCACGACCTCGGCGCGATCAAGCTCACCGGCGTCTACCTGCCCGGCAGCGGGACCTACGTCGAAGGCAGCTTTCTCACGAGCAACTTCGTGCTGTGAGTCGGCCCGGCACCGGCGCGCCAGCCCCGACGCTTACAGCGCGTTGCGCGCGGCGACTCCGGTCGCCGGGAAGTCGGTGAACACGCCGTCCACGCCCAGCCGCATGTAGTACTCCATCTCCTTCTGCGGGTCGGCGAAACCGTAGCCGCTGGCATCGTTGCGGAAGGTCCAGGTATGCACCAGCAGGCCCCTGGCGTGCGCCGCTTCCACCACGCCGGTGCTGCCCTCGACGCGGCGGTCGTTGATGGTGAGCGTGGTGTTGCCGGTGCGCTCCACCCGGTCGTTCACCGTCCGCACCAGGTACGGCTTCCAGGGGCCCACGGCGTCGGCGTAGGTCTTCACGAAGTCCAGGCCACTGGCGGTGAGCAGGTCGGCGAAGGTGCGCGGGTCGCCCTTGACGACGAAGTCGTAGGGCTGGCGGTACGGCGCCACCAGCGACATGCTGCCGTCATCGTTGACGTCGTCGGCGTCCACCAGCTGCACCAGCTTGATGTCGGTCCTGGTGTTGAGGTACTGCAGGTTGGCGACCTCGAACGACTGGATGAACACCGGCGCCGAGCGGGTGTTGCCGTAGGCGCCATGCAGCGCGGCGACCAGCTTGTCCTCGAACACGTTCGCGCCGAAACCGACCACGGTGGCGTGGAAGGTGGAGTGCTTGATCTCGGGGTAGATGCCAACGGTGCGGCCGGTGCGCGCGCTTTCGGCCCTGGCCAGGGCAATCACCTCGTCCAGTGTTGGAATGCCGAACTGCCCGTCGAATGCCTTGGAGCGCGCGGCGTTGGACTGCACGGCGCGCAGCGTCTTGATCTCGGCCAGCGTGAAGTCGCTGGCGAAGTACGCCGTGGTCGACACGCCGTCCACCATCTTGGTGGTCTTCCGGCTGGCGGGGAACTTCTGCGCCACATCGGTGGTGCCGTCGATCATCGGCTCGTGCCGCGCGATCATCACGCCGTCGCGGGTGAGCACCAGGTCGGGTTCGATGTAGTCCGCGCCCTGCGCGATGGCCAGTGCGTACGACTCCAGCGTGTGTTCGGGCCGCTCGCCCGAGGCGCCGCGGTGGCCGATGACCAGGGGAGGCACGCCGCCGAGCGTGGCGTAGCCGTTGCCACCGCCGCCGCAAGCCTGCAGCAACGCCAGCGCCGTGGCGCCGATGAGAAGACGGATGTTCATGGGGATTGGTGTTTGGCACCCGCGAGGCTGCGGGCCTCCGGACTGTAGGCCCGGCTCATGAAACCTGCATGACAGCGGGGTGATGACGTCCGGCGGCCGGAGCGCCGGACCCCCAGAGCCGATCCAGGATCGACTCGCACGCGACGGCGGGTGCATTGCAAGCGGCAAGGCGTGTCGCCACTTCCTGGCAGCGCCGACGGGTCGTGCTGTCGGAGACCAGATCCTTCAGTGCACCGGCCACGGCTCGCGCGGTGTACTGCTTGGGCAACAGCTCCTTGGCGACGCCGAGACGCACCGCCCGGCTGGCGTTGTCGAACTGGTCATAGGCCACGGGCCGGATGAGCTGGGGCACGCCCGCCCTGAAAGCCTGGCTGGTGGAGCCAATGCCGCCGTGATGAACGAAGGCGGCCAGCCTGGGCAGCAGTTCGCCGAACGGCGCGTAGTTCACGTGAATGACGTTCGAGGGCAGCGACGCGGAGATCTGCTCGGGGAAGTGCGACAGGAGAACCCCCCTCAGCCCGGCTTCCTTGCAGGCCCTGGCGGACGCTTCGAAGAAGCCGTGGGCGGTTGCCGTGGCCGTCCCCGCCGAAAAGCCCACGGGAGGCGGGCCTGCCTCGATGAATTCGCGAAGGTCCTGCGGCAGCGCAAGGCGCTCGCCGCGGTCATGCAGTGGAAAGCCGGCAAGGACCGCATGCGAGGGCCAGTCGTCCTGGGGCTGCGCGAACCAGTCCGGAAACATGCCGACGACGCAATCGGCTGCGTGAATCCAGGAAGCGAACATTCGCTCGACAGGGGGCAAGCCAAGCTCGGCGCGCAACCTGTTGCACGGCCGCGTGAAGTTCGGGTCGTAGAAGAACGTATCGAGCATCCACCACGCGAGCCGCTTCACGGGCGGCGGGGTGCGGGCATCGATCCAGTGGGGCACCAGCCGGGCCGGACTCGCGTTCGACCGGAACACCGCAGGCGCCAGATGGACCGTCGCGCAAGGGATGCCGTCGGTCTCCCGCAGCAACCGCGGCGCGAACAGCAGGGAGCCGCCGACCGTGATGGTTTCGCCGGGCACGACATCCGCCTTCATCGCGTGGTAGTAACCCGGGGCGATGTCGGCCAGTTCGCTGGCCACCCGCTTGAAGGCTTTCCTGGGATGGCGCTCGACCGTTTCCCGGAAGAGCGTCCGGTAGGCGTCTTCCGTGCTGATGGGAACGAAGGCGATCGACGCGTCCGCCGCGCAACGGCGGAAGAAGGGGTTGGCATAGAGGATGACCTCGTGGCCTCGCGCGGCGAATTCACGGCCCAGCGCAACGAAGGGAAGCACGTCGCCGTGACTGCCGGCTGCAGAAATCAGCACTCTCATGGGCCAGCCTTGAGGGGACAAGTTGAATCGGTCTTCGCCTGCAGTGTTCTCCCGGCCGGGCTTTCTGTCTTGAACGCAAACGACATGGCCGGCGCTGCGCCGACGGTATGCTCGCGGAGATGCCAAGTGTCTCGCTCCCGTCACGGCCGGCTTGCCCCGCCCCTTTCGCACGGGCGCCGCGTGCGCAGGGCGGGCACCATGAACGGCTGCACCTGCCGACCACCGGCCTGCAAGGTGCCGTGGTCGCCGTGGTCTGCCGGGACATCCGCGGCACGCCGCTGGACGACGCGCAGCGCTTGACCCACTTTCCGGCCTCGCCGCTGATGTGCCTCAGCTGCTTTCAGGGCTTCGACGTCGGGCTGGTGGAGCCCACGGGCGGAGGCAAGTCGTGGCGCCCGTTCGACTCGCACGTGATGGTTTCCGGAAGCCAGTCCGCGCCCACCGTGACTTGGGCGCCCGGCCCCGGACGCGGCGTCATCGTCATCCTGACCGTGGACGTGGCCCAGGCCCTGTTCGGGTTGGACGCGCGCCTGCTGCAGGACCGGTTCGTGCCGGCCCGCGAGGCGCTCGATTCTTCGTGGAGGCCGCTGCTGGATGCGCTGCGTTCGGCGCCGGACGACGCGGCGAGCCTGCGCGCACTGGAGCGGCACCTCGCCCCCCGCTGGCAAGCGTTGCGGCCGGCTCAGGCGCCGCTGGCATCGCTGCGCCGGATCGGACGCCACTGGCTCCAACACCTGGCATGGCAGGCGATGCAGTGGCGCCGCACGCACAGCCCGCGCCAGGTGGAGCGCCGGATCAAGGCGATGAGCGGCCGCTCGCTGCGTGAATGGACCGCCCTGGTCAGGACCGAAGGCCTGTTCTTCGCAGCGCGTCAACGCTACGAGGCCGGTGCGCCCTTCGACTGGGCGGGACTCGCCCAGGAAGAGGGTTTCGCCGACCAGGCACACCTGGTGCGTGCCACCAAGCGGATCACCGGCTTCGCGCCCGCGGAATTCGCAAGGCGCTACGCCGAAGACGAGTCGTTCTGGCTGTACCGGTTGTGGGTGTGACGGCAGCGGCCGGCGGTGCCAGGCCGAACCGGGGTTCGGCTGCGCGAGGTGCGACCGCGCCCGATAGTCTTCCTCACTTGACGATCCACGACTCGAGCATCGCGCTCAGGCGTTCCTCGATCTCCGCCATGCGGACCAGGTGGATACGCCGAAACAACGCGGAGACGCGCAGGCCGCGCTGGGCATCGCCGAAAAACATTTCGCAGCGCGCACCCTCCTCGCTGATGCCCCGCTCCGCGTCGCACACGGCGTAGTACGGACCGCCGCCGGCCTTGACCGCCTTGAAGACATGGTGGCGCGAGACCACGTTGACCGGCAGGCGAGCTTGCGTCTTGCGGTAATCGTAGACCGTCGCCTCGCGGTCGCCGACCCGCTCGGTGTCGGCGCCGCCTTCGGCCAGGAAACGCTCCACCTCGTCTTCGGGGCGGGCGCGCGTTTCCGCGGCGACCCGGATGAGGATGGCGGCGGGGTCGCCAAGTGGTTGCCGCCAGTTGTCGCGGGTGTAGCCGCCGAAGTCGGGCAGGAAGACCCAGAATCCGATGCTCGGCAACCGCTGCTCGGACCTGGCCACCTCGCCTTGCGGGGAGATGTAGTGCGCCGGGACCCTGAACCGGGTTCCGGCCACATCGACCTCCACGGGGGCCTGCGAGTAATTGCGGGCGACGGCTTCCTCGCGTTCTTTCTCGATCTGCGCCGGGCTCTTGTATTCGCGCGCCTGCTGCTCCAGCGCTTCGCGCTCGGCGAGCAATCGCGCCTTGAAAGGTCCGAGCCCATCGATCGCCTTGCGGCGGCGTTCGCGCATCGTCGGGTCGGTTGGGTCCAGCTTCATGGCCACGGCCCATCGCGCGAACGTTTTCTCGTCCCAGGCGACGACGGCGTCGAGCGTCTTCACCAGCGCCGGGATATCGCGGAATGCCGCGGCGTTGACCTGCTCGCCGAGGGTCATGACAAGGATCGTGAGGATCTGGGCGTTCTGCCCCTGGAGCGTCGGCCAATACCGTGCGCGCAACTGGCCGGAGTAGAACCAGAACACGGCCTGGTCGCGCTGGCCGCCCTCGAGCAATGGAACCGCCGCCTGCATCAGCAGGTGCGGTTCGACGGTGGCGGCTTCCCTGATGACCCGCTGCACCGCTTTCGGGTCCTTGGCGGCCAGCGCCTGCTCCAGCGACCGATCGGCCCACGCGCGGTTCGGTACACAAAGGAAGACGACGTAGAGGAGGAGGGCCAGCGCAGACGCCGCCTTGAATGGATGCGTGATGTCAGGCGCGCTCATCGGCCATCTCCTCGACCCGTCAGGTCACGCGACGCCCCCGCTGGCGGACCAGGCGGATCTCCAGCTTGCAGCCGAGCGCCTCTGCGTAGCGTGAAAGGGTGGCAATGGATGGCGAATGCTTGCCGCGGCCGGACTCCATCCGCGCCACGGCCGACTGGGTCGTCCCGATCTTCTCGGCGACCTGCGCCTGTGTGAGACCCTTCTGGGTGCGCGCCTTCAGAAACTCGTCCAGGAGAGCGAACTCTTCCCGGGTTTTCTCGAACTCGGCTTGCACTTCGCTATCCCGAAGCGCCTTCGCACGCAACTGCTTATGCGTCAGCATCCTTCCACTCCTTCATCCGCTTGCGCGCCACTGCAAGTTCTTTCGGCGGCGTCCTGTTGGTCTTCTTCACGAACTGATGGAGCATGACGATCCGGCGGCCCACCAGAGTGCAGTAGAACACCCGGCCAATACCTTCCTGTGACTTCAATCGAAGCTCGAACAGACCGGAGCCCATCGCCCGTGTGTGAGGCATTCCGAGGTCGGGACCGTACTCGAGCATGCGATCGGTCAACTGCAGATATCGCGCCAGGAGCCCGGCAGGAAGCGCGAGTACGGCCTCCTGGAGTCTCTCGTCGTGGTACCGGATCTCCCAGTTCACGGACGAGAGTATAGCAAATACGCTATGTTTCGTCGGCTGCCAACGCCGCGTGTCAGGGCAGTGGGGTGTCCGCCGGCGCCGCGCCCGGCCGCCGCCCGTACGTGACGGCCGAGCGAACCTCGGCCGGCGCGGTGTCGACCAGCTGCCAGTCGGGATTCGCCCCCAGCGCGTCGTTGACGGTGGAGAACGCGAGCCGGAACGCCACGAAAGCCGTCGCTTCGAAGATCGCGCGATCGTCGAGTCCGGCGCTGCGCAGCATGGCGACGTCGGCAGGCGTCGTGCCGTTCGGATCGGCGACGACCTTGCGCGCCCAGGCCGCCAGCGCGCGGTCGCGGGCGGTCAGCGCGGCGTCGTCACCGGCTTTGAGCACTGCTCCAGCCGCCGTGGCGCCGGCTTCGGCGGCCAGCGTCTTGCCCCAGGCCAGCGAGCAGTACGAATCCTGCAATTGCGAAGCCATCGCACACACCAGCACGGCCTGGTCGCGCCTGGACAGGCCCGAGCTCGACGTGAGCTGGCCGCGCAGCGCGGCAAACGAGTCGAAGATGTCGGGTCGCCACGCCCACGCCGAGGTGAGGTTCATGACGAACCCCTGGGCGGCCTGGTTCGATTCGTAGATGCGCTCCACGGCGGCAGTGGGCTCCGGCGGCGGCAAGAACATGGGCAGCTCCCTGGATGGACGAAGGCGCAGGGTACTTCATGTGCCGTCGCGCCGCTGGCATCGATCACTTGGTGGCGATCACCTGTGCGAGGGCGATCCGCCCCTCCTCCAGGTTGCGCCGCTGGTTCTGTGCCATGGCCGAAAAGTCGGACCCGAGCAGCACATGAAAGCCGAGCGGCGACAGGCCGTCCTTGCGGATCTTCTCCGCCAGCCTGACGAACCACGCACGCGCCACATCCGTGGTGTCGGACCAAGTTGCCACGGTGAAACCGGCGCTCTCGAGCAGTTCGCGCAACTGTTCCGGCGTCGCCAGGAAGCTCGATTCCGCGGTGCGCGCCCAGGGGACGGGGAACACGACGGGACCGGACGGCCCGGCAAGAATGTCGTGGATCGCGAGCGTTCCGCCAGGTTTGAGAACCCGATGCATCTCGCCGTACAGCCTGGCCTTGTCCGGGATGTTCATCGCCACATGCTCGGTCCAGACGACGTCGAACGAAGCATCCGGAAACGGCAGGTTCGTGGCGTCTCCCTGGCGATATTCGACGAGGGCAGCGAGCCCCGTCCGGTCGGACAGCATCGCGGCGGCGCGGCAATACTCTTCGGTCAGGTCGATCCCGGTGACGCGGCATCCGAACTCCCGGGCAAGACAGCGCGAGGTGCCACCGATCCCGCTGCCCACGTCGAGCACGTGCTTGGTGGCGTCGAGATTGGCAGCGCGCGCCAGTTCGAGCGTCGCCACCCGGCCGCGAATGTGAAACTCGTCGATCGGGGCCAGGTCTTCGGGCGTCAGGCGATCGAGATCCTTGCCGGCCTGCTCGAGTGCAGCCAGGATGGCGCCGCCAAGATCGGGCCGGGTGTAATGGGCCTCGACGGTTTCGCTGACCCGTATCGGAGTTGACATCGCTTTCCTCTTTGCTCGACCGCCAGACCAGGTTGGGCAAGATCACGTTCGCGGCAGTAGCGAACCCGACGATTGGATCAGCCAGGAAGCGCATCGCGGTCGTGGCGCGCTCCGGGCGGTGACCCAATCTGCGGCCGATTCTGGCAGTCACCGGCCGTTTCGGAAACCCCGTGCGTGGCAGGATGGACGAAGGCGCAGGCGCACTTGTTGTGCGCCCCGGCCCGTCAGCGCCGCCGGGTGAACTCCATGCGGAACGGGAACTGCATCGTGCAGGGGCTGCCGTTGCACAGCGCCGGCTTGTACTTCTGGAGCATCAGCACGGCCGCGACGAACTGCACCATCCGCGGATCGGGCGACCGCAGCACCTCCACCGACGTGGCCTCGCCTTGCGGATTGACTTGCACGGCCATCGTCAGACCGCCGGTCACCTGCAGCTTCTGCTGCGCGGCCGCGACGGCCTTCAAGATCGGCGCCAGTCCGCCGGCCGGAAACGGCGGCTCGTCGCCGGGCCCGAGCTGCTCGTACAGCGCCTTGACGGCCGCCTGCTGTTCGGGCGTGAGTTCGGCATAGCGCTTGTCGTAGGGAACGATGCCGCCCGTGACGATGTCGCGCTTGATGTTGGTGCCGGTGGAGGGGGTGTCCTGGCGCAGCGAGTAGGCGGGGCGCGGCTGGTCTTGGGCGTGCAGGGCAGTCGCGGCGACGGAGAGCAGGAGGGGCAGGCAGAGGAGGGGGAGTAAATGCATGACGGGTTCCGGCGATCACTTCCGCCGCGCGAGCATTGTCCAGAGGAAGTCCTTGCCGAAGAGTTTGGCCCCCTCGGGTTGGTTCCGCATCCGGCGGAACACCAGGATGTCGAACTCCGCCCCCCAGAGGTGGCGCAGGCGCTCCTCGTCGTAGCCGAGGCCCCAGCCGAGCGAGCCACGCTCGTACACCTCGTCGTCCGGGAAGTTGTTGCCGCCTTCGGGCGTGAAGCACACCAGCCCGAACGCGCCGCCAGGCTTCAATGCGCTCGAGACGAGGTGAACGTACCTCGTGCGCTGATGCGGGGGAATGTGATGAAAGCAACCACTGTCGTAGGCGAAGTCGTAGGTGCCGGCACGGAGTTCGCGATCGAATATCGACGTGCAGTGAACGGCGACCGCCACGCCAGCCTTGCCGACTTCCTCACGTGCCCATTTGACAGCCGACGCCGATTGGTCCACGGCGTCAACCGCGAACCCCTGCCTCGCAAGATAGATGGCGTTGCGCGCGTTGCCGCAGCCGATGTCCAGCGCTCGCTGGCCTTCGAGAGCACCCGCACGAACCCACTCGTCGAGGTTTTCGTCCGGCGCAAGCACGAAGATGGGGCAGGCCCGCTCCCGGTTTTCGTAGAAGGGCTGCCAGTTGGAGCGCTCGGTGATCTCGAGGTGGAGCTCGTCGATTGACCTCTTCGACATCACAGCCTCAGAGCGCAGGACCGTGGCCGCGACTCGCGTGCCAGAACGCAAGAACAACCAGCGTGCCGCCAGTCACGCGGTAGTACACGTGATATCTGGTGCGGGCGAGATAGAGCCGACGGATGTCGGGGTAGTGCCGCGCGCTGCAGCGCGCCCCGATGCCAGGTTGCTGGGCGAGCACTTCGAGCGCCTCCCCCAGGTCCACGCGAATCGCGTCTGGAGCCGCAGGCCGATTCTCAGCCCACCATAACGCGGCACGTTCGATCTGTGCGAGCGCTCGCGGAGTGACCTCGACCGCGAGCACGCTCAGCTCAGGCGATGCGGCGAAGCCGCTCGAAGAGTTCTGCGGCCGTCACGGTCTCGCCACGGTCAGCCTCGGCGATGGAAGCCGCCAGTTCGGTCTCGAGCTCCGGAGGAAGATCGAAGGTCTCCTCCGCGTCGCGAGCCAGCACGGTCACGACTGTGCCCTCAGGCAAGTTGGCGCCCTCGAGGACCACTTTTCCATCGATGACAGTACCAGTAGCGAGTTGCATACCCGGAATGCTACACCCGGATGGCCCGACCGCAATACGGTGACGCCGAACGACCCACAGGTCCCATCAAGTGATCATTAGAAGAACTGCACTATGTGGGGATCGACAGATGCGTAGCACCTCGAGTATCCCTCGCTCACGGGGCCGACCGCACCATCGCCTCCGCCAAATACCCCGCCGTCCGACTCCCCTTCGCCTTCGCCACCGCCTCCGGCCGTCCCTCCGCCACGATCCTCCCGCCATCGCGTCCCGCCCCCGGCCCGATATCGACCACCCAGTCGCTTTGCGCGACCACGCGCATCTCGTGCTCCACGACGATCACGGTGTTGCCTTCGTCGACCAGCCGCTGCAACTGCGCGAGCAGGCGGTCGACGTCGGAAGGGTGCAGGCCGGTGGTGGGTTCGTCCAGCACGTACAAGGTGTCGCCGCGGTGGGCGCGCTGCAGCTCGGTGGCGAGCTTGATGCGCTGGGCCTCGCCGCCCGAAAGCTCCGTGGCGGGCTGGCCCAGGCGCAGGTAGCCCAGGCCGATGTCCTGCAGCACCTGCAGCGGGCGGGCCACGGCGGGCTCCTCGGCGAAGAACTCTGCCGCTTCGCTGACGGTCATGCCCAGCACCTGGGCGATGCTCTTGCCGTTCCACTCAATCTCCAGCGTCTGCGCGTTGTAGCGCGCGCCGTGGCAGTCGGGGCAGGGCGCGTAGACGCTGGGCATGAAGAGCAGCTCCACCATCACGAAGCCTTCGCCTTCGCAGGTGGCGCAGCGGCCCTTGGGCACGTTGAACGAGAAACGGCCGGCGTCGTAGCGGCGTTTGCGCGCGGCAGGCGTCGCGGCAAACAGCTTGCGCACGGCGTCGAACAGGCCGGTGTAAGTGGCCAGGTTCGATCGCGGCGTGCGGCCGATCGGCTTCTGGTCCACCTGCACCAGCCGGCGGATGGCGTGCAGGTCGCCGGCCAACCGGCCGCTGGTGGTGCGCACCTGTTCCTCGATCAGGTCGGCTTCGTCTTCGGCCGCGTCCGGCGCGGGCTGTCCCAGATGCTTCGCCACCAGTTCCAGCAGCGCCTGGCTCACCAGGCTCGACTTGCCCGATCCCGACACGCCCGTCACCGACGTGAAGCATCCCAGCGGAAAGGCGGCGTCCAGCCCCTGCAGGTTGTTGCGCGTGATGCCTTGCAGGCGCAGCCAGCCGGCCGGGTCGCGCGGCGCGCGCTCGGGCAGGTGCGCCTCGCCGAATAGGTGCTGGCGCGTGTGCGACTGCGCGACCCGCGCCAGTCCCTCGGGCGGGCCGCTGTAGAGGACGCGGCCGCCGCGCTCGCCGGCGTCCGGTCCCACGTCCACCAGCCAGTCGGCGCGCCGCATCATCGCGACGTCGTGTTCCACCAGGAACACGCTGTTGCCGGAAGCTTTCAGTCGCTGCAGCGCGGCCAGCAGCGCCTCGCCGTCGGCGGGGTGCAGGCCGGCGGAGGGTTCGTCCAGCACATAGATCACGCCGAACAGGTGCGAGCCGAGCGCGGTCGCCAGCCGCAGCCGCTGCAGTTCGCCCGGCGACAGCGTCGGCGTGCTGCGATCCAGCGACAGGTAGCCCAGGCCCAGGTCGATCAGCGTCTTCAGCCGCGCCAGCACGTCGTGGGCGAGGCGCTGCGCGGCGATGCGCTTTTCTTCGGAGAGATTCGGCGTGCGCCGTACGTCGGGCGCGGCGGCATGCGCCGAGCCGCCGTGCGCCACGCGATCGGCGACGGCGCGCTTCGCCTCGCCGCGACTGAGCGTCGCCCGGTCGGCCGCATCGTCCTGCAGCCGGCCTTCGGCCGCGGGGCGCAGCAGCTCGGCGACGTCGGCCAGCGGCAGCTGCGACAGCTCGCCGATGTCATGGCCGGCAAAGCGCACCGACAGCGCCTCGGGCTTGAGCCGCTTGCCCTGGCACGCGGGGCAGGGCGTGCTGACGATGTACTGCGATACGCGCTTCTTCATCAGCGCGCTCTGGCTGTTGGCAAAGGTGTTCAGCACGTAGTCGCGCGCGCTGGTGAAGGTGCCCATGTAACTGGGCTCCATCTTCGAGCGCAGCGCGGCCCGCGTCTCCTTGGGGGTGAAGCCGGCATACACCGGCACCGTGGGCGTCTCGCCGGTGTAGAGGATCCAGTCGCGATCCTTTTTCGGCAGGTCGCGCCACGGCTTGTCGACGTCGTAGCCCAGCGTCACCAGGATGTCGCGCAGGTTCTGCCCGTGCCACGCCGGCGGCCAGGCGGCGATGGCACGCTCGCGGATGGTGAGGCTGGGGTCCGGCACCATCGACGCCTCGTTTGCGTCGTAAATGCGGCCCTGGCCGTGGCAGCGCGGGCAGGCGCCTTGCGGCGTGTTGGGCGAGAAGTCCTCCGCGTACAGCATCGGCTGGTGCGGCGGGTAGCTGCCGGCCCGCGAGTACAACATCCGCAGCAGGCTGGAGATGGTGGTGACGCTGCCCACCGAGGAGCGCACGCTGGGCGTGCCGCGCGCCTGCTGCAGCGCCACGGCCGGCGGCAGGCCTTCGATGGAGTCGACGTCGGGCACGCCGGCCTGGTCGATCAGCCGCCGCGCATACGGCGACACCGATTCGAGGTAGCGGCGCTGGGCCTCGGCGTAGATGGTGCCGAAGGCCAGCGACGACTTGCCCGAGCCCGAAACTCCGCTGAACACCACCAGCGCGCCGCGCGGGATGTCGACGGCTACGTCCTTCAGGTTGTGCTCGCGGGCGCCGCGCACCCGTACGCAGTCGCGCGGGTCGGGGCTGCTCGCGGGCGCGGCAGCGTCATTGTCGGGCTCGGCGCGGCCCTTGCGTTCCTTCGCCATCTGGCCACATTACGGCGTCAGCTCGGCGGCGCCGGTCGGACGCCGCGGCCATGCGCTGTAGGAAGACCGCCGCGGCCCGGCCGGCCGGGACACGGATGACGGAGGTGCGCGCCGCTCAGGCCGGTGGCACCCCGACGAGTGCCGTAGTGAAGAAGTAGTCCTGGATGGCGGCCTCGTTGCCGGCGAGATCCTCGACCGCGCCGGGTCCGAACAGCAACTTGTAGTCGGTCCCAGGCTGCAGGTTGTTCGCCGGATCGATGACCAGGCTCGACCCGGTGAAGTGGATGCCCGCGTCGGTGGCCGTGGTAAATGCCTGCACCCAATCGCCATGTGCCGTGAGCAAGGTGATCGTGCCCCAACCCGCCTGCACCGGTTCGTCGAAGGTGATGGTGAAGTTGGAGTCCGGCGGCAGCGTGTTGCTGCCGGGCGCCGGAACAAACCCGGTGGCCGTGGGAGCGACGATGTCCTGGCTGGCCGTCGCGGTGAACGGCCAGAAGGTGACTCCCGAATAGGCGAGGCCGGACAGGTCCTCCACCGCATCGGGGCTGACTACCAGCCGATACGTCGTTCCCGCCTGCAGGTCGGCCGTCGGGTTGATGATGACGTTGGGGCCGCTGAACTGGATGCCGGGGTGCGTCGCGGTCACGAACGTCTCCACCACGTCGCCGGCCGCGGTCTCCAGCGTGATCGTGCCGGAGCCGGCTTTCACTGCCTCGTTGAAGGTGAGGCTCATGTTCCAGTCCACCGGGATCTTGCTCTCCGGGAAGCGACCCAGCAGGATCGGCCCTTCGTTAGGGCCGGTGGAGGTTCCGGCTGTCGTGAACGCATGTCCGCTCACGCCGGCGAAGGCGTTGTCGGAAAGATCCTCGATCGCATCGGCACTGACGACCAGCTGGTACGTCGTTCCGGGTTGCAGATCGGCCGTCGGGTCGATGATCACGCTGGCTCCGTTGAAGCGGATGCCTGGATCCGTGGCAGTCGCGAACGTCTGCACCACTTGGCCGCCCGCGGTCTGCAGCGTGATCGTCCCGGCGCCCGCCTGCACGTCCTCGTCGAAGGTGATGGCCAGGCTCCAGTCGGGCGGTAGCGTGTTGCTGCCTGCGGCGGGGAAGAAGTCGATGGCGGCGGGGGCCGTCGAATCGCCTCCCGGCGGCGGCGCGGATCCTGCGGTGGAGAAGCTGTGGCCGCTCACCCCGGCGGAGGCGTTGCCGGCGAGGTCACGCACGGCATCCGCGCTGACGACCAACTGGTACGTCGTTCCGGGTTGCAGGTCGGCCGCCGGGTCGATGATCACGCTGGCTCCGTCGAAGCGGATGCCAGGATCGGTGGCCGTCGCGAACGTCTGCACCACCTGGCCGGCTGCCGTCTGCAGCGTGATCGTGCCGGAGCCCGCCTGCACCGCCTCGTTGAAGGTGATGGCCAGGCTCCAGTCGGGCGGCAGCGTATTGCTGCCGGCGGCGGGGAAGAAGTCGACCGCCACGGGCGCGCCGGGGTCTCCTCCGGCCGGCGGCTGGCCCGCCGTGGTGAAGCCGTAGTCGCTGACGCCCGCATAGGCATTGCCGGCGAGATCCTGGATGGCGCCGGGGCTGACGACGAGCTGGTACGTGGTGCCGGGCAGCAGGTCGGCCGCCGGATCGATCACCACGCTGCGGTCCACGAAGCGGATGCCGGGGTCGCTGGCAACATCGAACGTCTGCACCACCTGGCCGCCTGACGTCTGCAGCGTGATCGTGCCGGCGCCCGCCTGCACTGCTTCGTTGAAGGTGATGGCCAGGTTCCAGTCGGGTGGCAGCGTGTTGCTGCCGGCGGCGGGAAAGAAGTCGACCGCCACGGGCGCGCCGGCGTCGCCTCCGGCAGGGGGTTGGCCCGCCGTCATGAACCCGTAGTCGCTCACGCCCGCATAGGCGTTCCCGGCCAGGTCCGTGATCGCACCGGGGGCGACGACCAGCTGATAGTGCGCGCCCGGCAGCAGGTCGGCTGCCGGATCGATGATCACGCTGGCCCCGTTGAACCGGATGCGGGGATCGCTGGCGACATCGAACGTCTGCACCACCTGGCCGCCTGCCGTGCGCAGCGTGATCGTCCCGGCGCCGGCCTGCACCGCCTCGTCGAAGGTGATGGCGAGGTTCCAGTCCGGCGGCAGCGAGTTGCTGCCCGAGGCGGGAAAGAAGTCGATCGGGGCGGGCGCCACCGTGTCGGAGCCGGGGGGCGGCGCCGTCACCGCCTCGAATTTCTGGACCTGCACGTCCGTGGCGGTCCCAGCATTGGTCACTTCGAAGGCTGCCAGGAAGCCGCCCTCGGGGGTTGCCGCGAGCATCGTTCCGGGCACCTGCACCGGCGGGCCGACGCGATGACCGGCGGCATCGAAGGACTGGGCAAGGATGACGCCGGTCGGCTCGTTGCTTGCATCGACCTCCTTCCACGCCGCGAAAAAGCCGCCATCGCCCCGGGGCGTGACCAGGATCCGCGTGAAGTTCTCGTGCGTCAGCCCCGGCAGGTCGAAGTCGACGGGTGGCGCGAGCGGCGTGCCCGATGCGTCGAACACCTCGAACTGCCAGCCGTTGCTCGCCAGGACCGTGCCGTTGGCGAGGGTGGCGAGTTCCGGATAGAACCCGCGGGCGTAGCTCGAAATGCTGGTGACCACGGCCCCGGAGCCGTCGAACAGCGTCGTCTCGAACTTGTCGAGGCCGCCGTAGCGGGCGTCGATGCCGTGGGTCATCAACGCCCAGCCGCCGCCGGCGACTGCCGCGACGTCCCAGCCGCTCAACCCAGAGCCGATGCTCATCTCGCCGCCCACCTTGGCCCCGTTCGCATCGAACCGCTGGGCCAGGAGTTTGGTCGTGGCGAGGGCGCCGCCGCCATCGCGCAGTGTCATGACACCAGATGGCCGCCGCCATCGAGCGCAACCGTCTTCGCCGGGTGAAGGCTGACGTGTTGGGTGGTGTTCGGTGCGACCGGTGCGCCGAGCGATTGTCCGGTGGCGTCGAAACGCTGCGTGAACATCGTGGTGCTGCCGTCAGAAGCTATGCGCGGCCCCTCCCACGTGAGCACGAAGCCGCCGCCCTCCAGGGCGTCGACGAGCGGCACGACGGCGTCCTGCGCCAGCAACACCTCGCCACCGATCTTCGCGCCGTTCGCGTCATAGCGCTGGCCGCGGATCTCTCCGTCCAGTGTCGAAGCGCTCGCCGTGGGGATCGACGCCCACGCCACGAAGAAGCTGCCGTCGGCCAACTGCGCGATCTGCGGCTGCGTCTGTTCGCCGGCCGCCAGCGCGTTCGCCTGGCTCGCAGCTGCGGGCCTGAAGAGGGAGGGCGCCGAGTCAGGCAGCGGAACGGCGGTCCGGAAATCGAGCGCCATGCTCGCCGATGGATTGCGCGCGAAGTCGACGACTGCCCCGGACGGGAACTCGAGGCGGTAGGCCGTGTCGGGCGCGAGCGGCGCAGGCAACGCGAGAGATGCCCACTGGGGCGCCATCGGTTCCGCCGCGATCTGGTCCCAACTCGCCACCACGGCGCCGCCGGCGGTCTTGAGCACGACCGGTCCGGCGGCCGCCTGCGCCTGCACGTACTCGCTGAACCTGAACCACAGCGTGGTGTCGTTGACGTCGACCCAGTTTTCTCCGCTGGTGGGATCGGACCACAGCAGGGTGGGAGCGAGGTCGGCTAGCGACTGTGCGGTTTGGCTCATGATGCCTCGACAGGTGGGTCAAAGGCGATGAGTTTCAGCAGAGTCGCCGCGTTGTCCTGTCAGCGCGGACCGCTGCGGCCTGTCCGTGCCTGGAGACACAGCCATTGCAGGACGCGCGGGGCTGGGGCCTGCAACGGCATGCTCGAGGAGCCCTCCGTCATGGCGCAGGCGCCAGCGGCGTCAGATCTTCTGCTCGCGTCCGGCCCAGTACGGCGCCCGCAGTTCACGCTTGAGGGTCTTGCCGGCGGCGCTGCGCGGGAAGTCGGGCAGCACCAGCACCTCCGACACGCGCTGGTAGCGCGCGGCCACGCGCTCGTTGATCCAGTCGCGCAACTCGGCGGCGCTGGCGGAACGCGGCTCGCGCAGGACCACGGCGGCCACCGGCGTCTCGCCCCATTTCTCGTGCGGCACGCCGAAGACGGCCACTTCGCGCACCGCGGGGTGGCGGGCGACGACTTCCTCGACATCGCGCGGATACACCTTCATGCCGCCCGAATCGATCATGTCCTTCTTGCGGTCCACCAGGTACAGGAAGCCTTCCTCGTCGACGTAGCCCATGTCGCCGCTGAACAGCCAGCCGCCCTTCACCGCCTGCTGGGTGAGGTCTGGCCGCTTGTAGTAGCCCTGCATCCGGACCGGGCCGCGGCCGACGATCTCGCCGATCTCGCGCGGCGGCAGGTCGCGGCCGTCGAGGTCGACGATACGCATGTCGAAATGCTGCGGCGGGCGTCCGACCGAGCCCGCCTTGCGCACGGCGTCTTCACGGTCGAGGATCGTGAGGAAGCCCTCGGTCAGGCCGTACAGCTCGTAGAAACGGTGCGGCAGGTCGGCGTTGAGGCGGTCCTTGTGCTGCTGCAGCAGCGGCGCCCCCAGCGACAGGATGCACTCCAGCGACGCCAGGCGCTCGGGCCGATACTGCGGCGACGAGAGGATGGCGATGATCTGCGTCGGCACCAGCACGATGTGCGTGATGCGCTCGCGCTCGATGGCGGCGATGGTCGCTTCGGCGTCGAACTGCGGCAGCAGCACGTAGGTCCCGCCCAGCCAGAAGCTCGGCATCATCGTCACGTAGGCGCCGTTGAAGACGATGGCGCCGGCGTGCAAGGTGCGCGACTCGGGCGTCATGCGGTACGCGGCGGCCATCAGCAGGCAGTACATGGACCGCACGTAGTGGCTGTGCATGATGCCCTTGGGCAGGCCCGTCGTGCCGCTGGTGTACATGATGTTGAACAGGTCGTCGGGCCCGCACGACTCCGGGACGAACGTCTCGTCCTGTGCTGCCGTGAGCGCCGCGTAGTCGCCGAACTCGCGCGTCTCGCCGTCGATCAGCAGCACGCGTCCCGGCAGCAGCGGCGCGAGTTCGGCGCGGATGGCGTCGAGCGCCGGCAGCATCGAGCGCTGGCTGACCAGGCATTTCGCGTCGGAGTCGCGCAGCAGGCTGGCGAGACCCGACGGCATCAGCAGCGGCGACAGCGGCACCAGCGCGGCGCCGATGGCGGGCACCGCCCAGACCAGTTCCAGCGCTTCGCGCGAGTTGCCGAGCACCGTCGCGACCTTGTCGCCCTTGCGGATGCCCAGCGAGCGCAGCAGGTTGGCGGCGCGAGCGACGCGGGCGCCGAACTGGGCGTAGGTAAGGCGTTCGTCGCCGAACACGACGGCCGTCGCGTCGGGGCGGAAGCGCGCGTGCCGCGGGATGAGGGTGGCCAGTTCCAGCATCGGTGTGTCCTCGGATGCGGGCGCAGTATGCCCCGGCCGGCCGGCCCGTGGCGAGTTACGCCGCCAGCTTCCTGATCAGCGTGACGGCGCGGCCGAGGACGGGGAAGGCTTCCAGCATCGGCGCGGTGTCCCAGTAATCGACGTGGTCGACCACCTTGCCGTCGTCGTCGAAGGTGGTCCTGGACATGCCTTCGATCGTCCATTGCCGGCGCGGCATCTTCCTCACGCGAAACTGCATGGTCCAGTGCGACAGCAGGACGTTGCCGCACTGGGCACGATCGCCGCGCTGGAACCCGATGTCGTCGAGGTCGCGGAACCACTTGTGCAGGTACGCGACCACGGCGTCTATGCCCTGGGCGTCCGTCAAGGGATCGCGATAGCGCATCCTGGGCGATGCCAGGGTCCGGATGTCTTCGACCGAATCCTTGGTCAAGGTCTCGAAGAACCGCACGCAGGCCAGGATGGCCGACTCCGACGGTGCAACCATGTTTCCCCTCCGGTTCGTGACGCGGCGGCGGGCCGCCGGATCAGTATGGACCCATTGTCGAGCTTGGGAAAGTGGTCGCGGCGGGCCCCGGCAGGCCGCACGGTCAGTGCAGCTGGAAGAACTCCGCCAGCGCTTCGCGGTAACGCGCGAGGCCCACCGCCATGGTGCTGTGGTGCGAGCCGCCTTCCACCAGCAGGAAGCGCTTGCGGCCCTGCGCCGCCTCGTACAGCTTGCGGCCCAGCTCGCTCTGGATCAGGCGGTCCTGGTCGCCGTGCACCACCAGCAGCGGCGAGCCGACCTTGGCCACCTTGCGCACGGCCTCGAAGCGCTGCGAGATCAGCGGCCCGATCGGCAGCCAGCCCCACTTCATCGTGCTGGCGACGTCGGGGATCGATGTGAACGTGCCTTCGACGATCGTGCCGCGCTCGTCGGCCACGCGCGACGCCAGGTCGATGGCGATGGCGCCGCCCAGCGAGTGGCCGAAGATGTAGCGCTGGCGCTCGGGATATTTCGCGGCCAGCCAGTCCCAGGCGGCCCGCGCGTCCTCGTACGCCATCTCCTCCGACGGTAGCCCCGGCGTGCTCTTGCCGAAGCCGCGGTAGTCGATGGCCAGCACCGAGAAGCCCAGTTCGTGCATGCGGCGGATGCGCGGCGCCGAGCCGGCGACGTTCCAGCGCGCGCCGTGCAGGTACAGCAGCACCGGGGCGCCCACCGGCTTGTCGGCGGGCAGCCAGAGTCCGTGCAGCCTGGCCGGCGCCTCGCTGACCTTCGACTCGAACTCGATCCACACGTCGTCCATGCCTTCCGCCAATGCGGCAGAACCGCCCCAGGCGCGGTCGCTCGGCTGGAAGATCAGCGCCCGCTCGCGCTCCTCGAGCGTGGCGCAGCCGACGCTCAAGGCGACGGCGGTGACGGCGGCGGCGAGGAAGGACCAGCGTTTCATGGAACCAGGAGGGAGTGGCCGAGCTTGGAAAAGTTCGGCCAATCGGGGTCAGATTCCAATTATTCAGAAGCTGGCCTGCAGCCCAACCTTGAGACTGCGCCCCGGCAGCGGCACGCGGCCCGGCGCCGACTGCGTGAGGATCGACGTCGCGCTGTAGGCGAGCCGGTCGGTGGCGTTGTCCAGGCGCGCATACCAGAGCAGGCTCGCCCGCTGCAGCTGCATGCGGTACTGCGCGGACGCCTGCCAGAGTGTGTACGAGCCGGTCGGCCGGTCGCCGGCCGGAACGCGCGACTGCGCCGCATGGTGGTCGAAGCCGAGCCGAGCCGACCAGGGGCCGCGGCTCCAGGTCCCGGTCGCTCCGACGCGCACCGGCGCGATGCGCGGCAACGGCTGCCCGATGCTGCGGTTCATGGCACGCACCAGGTCGCCGCGCAGCTCGACGTCGACGGTGTGGCCTGCGGCATCCCATGCGCGCATGGTCCCGCTCGCCTCGACCCCGCGGAATGTGGCCCGCACGCCCTGGTAGGCCATCTCCGGCATCACTTCGGCGCTGCAGCCCGACTCCAGCGAGGTGCCGTCGCCGCAATCGGCGGCGCCCGTACCACCGGCGCCGCCGCCGTCGGCGTCACGCAGCCTGCCGGTGCCCAGCAGCGCGATGTAGTTGGCGAAGCGGCTGCTGAACGCGTTGACGCGCAGGCTGCTGGCCCCGTCCTTCCATTGCACGCCGGCCTCGGCGTGCGTCGAACGCTCCTTGCCCAGGTCGGCGCTGCCGACTTCATACGCGCCGGTCGCCACGTGGGGGCCGTCGGCATACAGCTCGTAGTCCTTGGGCGCGCGCTGGCTGTGCGCCAGGTTGCCCGTGACCTGCCAGCGCGGCGCCACGTTCCACAGCACGCCCACCGACGCGCTGCCAGGGTTGAAGCTGCGCGAGGCGGGGGCGAAACGAGCCACGAGCGGACTGCCCTCCGAGGCCACCTGCACGTGTTCCGCGCGGCCGCCGAAGGTGAACTTGCCCCAGCCGGTGGCCAGCTCCTCGTACAGGAAGAGGGCGCGCTGGCGGGTCCGGCTGTACGGCGCGAAGGCCTCGGTGCCGTCGGCCGAGAAGCGCGCGCTCTCCACCTGCAGGCCGAGCACGCCTTCCAGCGACCCGAGTTTCGCGTGGCGCGCCTCCAGCCGCAGGTCGTTGCCGCGGTTGCGGAACACCGTGCCCGCTTCGGCGGCCTCGTACTCGGTGTGCCGGTAGTCGGCGTGGCCGGCCCGCGCCTTGACCGATTGCACCAGCCCGCCGGGACGCAGCTCGCCTTCCAGCGAGTAGCGGTTGCTGCGCATGCCGATGGTCACCTCGTCCTCGGCCACGGCGCCGTAGCTGCTGTCATAGGTGGTTGCCGAGGCGCCGAGATACCCGCGGTCGAAGAACAGCGAGCCGCCGACGGCGCCGCCGTCCGCTTCGCTGCCCGAGTTGCAGATGCGCGCCTCGACGCGGTTGACGCCGCCCTGGGTGCAGCCCAGCGCGGCGGGCACGCGCACGTCGCCGTGCCGGCGGCGGAAGGCGTCCACGTGCAGGCCAAGGCGGCTGTTGCCGGTTTCCACCATCGCGGCCGCGTTCTTCTCCCGGCCGCCCGTGGCGTACCCGAGGTCGGCCTTGCCGAGCACGCCTTCGCCGGGCTGGCGCGGGATGCGGTTGTCGATGACGTTGACGACGCCGCCGATCGCGTTGCCGCCGTACAGCAACGCGGCCGGCCCGCGCAGCACTTCGATCCGCTCCATGGCGAGCGGGTCGGCGGCGACTGCGTGGTCGTAACTCAGGTTCGACACGTCCAGGGCCGTGCCGCCGTTGCTGAGGATGCGGATGCGGTCGCCGTCCAGCCCGCGGATGACGGGGCGGCTGGCATTGGGGCCGAAGTAGGTGCTGCTCACGCCGGGGAGCTGGTTCAGGGTCTCGCCGAGCGTGCTTTGCGAGCGGACGGTGAGGCCGGTTCCCGAGAGCTGGGCGGCCGGCGCGACGAGGTCGGAGCCGCCAAGCGGGTTGCCCGTGATGGTGACCGGGGGCAGGGCGGACTGGGCGAGGGCGGAGCCGCCGCAGGCGGCAACCGCGGCGGCGCCGATGGCGGCGCGGACGAAGTTGGTGGACATGACTTTCCTGAGTGGGACGAGACGAGCAGCCGCCGGCCCGCGGGCAGGCAGCCGTTGCACGGGAAGAGGCTCAGGAAAGAACGGGAGGGCCGCGGGCCTGAAACTGCGCAGCGCGAGCGGCGAGCGGCGCCTGGTGCGCCAGCGGGCGCTCGAGCGCGGCCGGACAGGCGGGGGCGGGGCCGGCCTCGGTCGGGACCGCACCGCCGCAGGTCAGCGCGTCGAACAGCCGGCAGGTGGGCTCGCCGGCTTCGTGCGAGAAGACGTCCGACGCGGCGTCGCGATCGTCGGCCGCGTTCGCCGCGACTTGCGCCTGGGCGCCGGCGATCGGCCCGTGGGCGATGCCGTGCAGCAGTCCGAGCGCCTGCGCGAACAGCAGCGCGACCACCACCAGGGCGGGCAGCGTGCGGCGAAGGACGCGGGCGCGAAATTGCATGCGAGGCTGGAAAGGCCCCGGAGCATACCAGCGCAAGAAAGGGAAAGGCCGGCCACGGATGCGCTTCCGTGGGCCGGCCGGGCGGGGGGCTGCGCTTAGATCACGCCCTGGTGCAGCATCGCGTCGGCCACCTTGACGAAGCCGGCGATGTTGGCGCCGTTCACGTAGCTGACGTGGCCGTCGCGGCGCTTGCCGTACTGCACGCACGAGCGGTGGATGGCGTGCATGATCTGCTGCAGCCGGCCGTCGACTTCCTCGCGGGTCCAGGACAGGCGAGCCGCGTTCTGGCTCATTTCCAGGCCCGACACGGCCACGCCGCCGGCGTTGGTCGCCTTGCCCGGCGCGTACAGCACGCCGGAGCGCTCGAACAGGTGCACGGCCTCCAGGGTCGACGGCATGTTGGCGCCTTCGGCCACGCACAGTACGCCGTTCTCGATCAGCATGGCGGCATCCTTGCCGTCCAGCTCGTTCTGGGTGGCGCCGGGCAGGGCCACTTCCACCGGCACGTTCCACGGCCGTACGCCGGGCAGGAACTTGGCGCCGACCTTTTTCGCGTATTCCTCGCAGCGGCCGTACTGGACGTTCTTGATCTCCATGAGCTGAGCCAGCTTCTCGGGCGTGAAGCCGTCCTTGTCGTAGACGGTGCCGTCGGAGTCGGAAACCGTGAGCACCTTGGCGCCGAACTGCATCGCCTTCTCGACGGTGTACTGCGCCACGTTGCCCGAGCCGGAGACGGAGACGCGCATGCCTTCCATCGACTTGCCCTGGGTCTGCAGCATCTCCTGCGCAAAGTAGACCGTGCCGTAGCCGGTGGCCTCCGGGCGGATCAGCGAGCCGCCGAACGAGATGCCCTTGCCGGTGAACAGGCAGTCGGCGCGGTTGGTGAGCTTCTTGGCCATGCCGGCCATGTAGCCGACCTCGCGGCCGCCCACGCCGATGTCGCCGGCCGGCACGTCGGTGTCGGCGCCGATGTGGCGCACCAGCTCGGTCACGAAGGCCTGGCAGAAGCGCATGACCTCGGCGTCGCTCTTGTGCTTGGGGTCGAAGTCGGAGCCGCCCTTGGCGCCGCCCATCGGCAGCGTGGTCAGCGCGTTCTTGAAGGTCTGCTCGAAGGCCAGGAACTTCAGCACCGAGAGGTTCACCGAAGGATGGAAGCGCAGGCCGCCCTTGTACGGGCCGATCGCCTGGCTGTGCTGGATGCGGTAGCCGCGGTTGACCTGCACCTCGCCCTTGTCGTTCACCCACGACACCCGGAAGATGACGATGCGCTCGGGGTCGACGATGCGCTCCAGCAACGCGTTCTCGGCGTACTTCGGATTCGCCTGGACGAACGGCCACAGGCTCTCGAAGACCTCGGTCACCGCCTGGAGGTATTCGGGCTGGCCGGGGCTGCGATCCGCCACGTATTGCAGGAACGCCTCGAGACTCGCGTGCTTCATCAAATCACCCTTTGCTGGACAGTTATGCAAGGAGCGTATTGTCCTATGCATTTCCTGCAATGCCGGAATAACTTGGTGCGGCAACAGCCCATTCCGGCGCATCCGGCGTTAAATTGCCCTGTTTTGGTGCGAGTTGCCCGCTTCTGGTGCGGTCAGCGGCCGCGCAGGAACAAACTGTCCAGGTCCTTGAGGCTGATCTGGCGCCAGGTCGGCCGCCCATGGTTGCACTGGTCGGAGCGCTCGGTCTCCTCCATCTGCCGCAGCAGCGCATTCATTTCCTCGAGCGTCAGCTGCCGGTTGGCGCGCACGGCGCCATGGCAGGCCATGGTGGCCAGCAGTTCGTCGCGGGCCCGCTGGACCACCGTGCTGGCATCGTGCTGCGCCAGTTCGGCCAGCACCGCCCGCGCCAGTTCCACGGCGTCGCCCTGCGCCAGGCTGCCGGGCACCGCTCGCACCGCCAGCGTCCGGGCACTGAAGGGCGTGATCTCCAGGCCGAGCGCCGCCAGCGTCTCGCCGCTGCCTTCAGCCGTGGCGATTTCCTGGGGCGTGGCGGCAAACGTCGCCGGGATCAGCAGCGGCTGGCTCGCCAGCGCCCCTCGCTGGTCGGCGAACTGGTGCTTCAGGCGCTCGTAGACGATCCGTTCGTGGGCGGCGTGCATGTCCACGATCACCAGGCCCTCGCGGTTCTCGGCCAGGATGTAGATGCCCTGGAGCTGGGCGATGGCGCGGCCGAGGGGCCAGTCGCCAGCTGGAAGGGCGGCGGGGGAGTTGCCCCCACCCCAACCCTCCCCCGGGTGAGGAGGTCTGCCCCCACCCCAGCCCTCCCCCAGCGGGGGAGGGAGTTGGGCCTGCCCAGGAGGGAGAGAGCCCGAGGGCTGCCAGAGCGCGTTCAGGTCGCGGGCCCAGTCGGCGGCGACCGGCGCCGGCCGGAAACTCATTCCCGGCTGGGTCCAGGACGAGGACGGCCAGGCGACTTCCTGCAGCCGCGGCTCGCCGGCGAGGACGCTGCCTTGGGCAGGCGCGGCCGCCGCGGCGCGCGGCGCCGCCAGCGCGTTCTCCAGCGCGTGGCGCACCGCCTGGTGCACTTCGCGGCTGTCGCGAAAGCGCACCTCGATCTTGGTCGGGTGCACGTTGACGTCGACCCGCGCCGGATCGATCTCCAGGTAGATCGCATAGACCGGCTGGCGCTGGCCGTGCAGCACGTCCTCGTAGGCGCTGCGGGCGGCGTGCGACAGCACCTTGTCGCGCACGAAGCGGCCGTTGACGTAGGCGAACTGCTGGTCGGCGCGCGAGCGGGCGGCATCCGGCACGCCGGCGCGGCCCCAGACCCGCAGCGGGCCGGCGCTGTATTCCACGGCGACGCTCTGCTCCAGCAGTTCCTGGCCCAGCACGTCGGCCAGGCGCTGCTCGCGCGTCGCGGGCCGCCACTGTTCGACCAGCTTGCCTTCGTGCCAGATCGCGAAGCCGACGTCGGGCCGCGCCAGCGCATGGCGCCGCACGGCTTCGATGCAGTGTGCCAGCTCGGTGGCGTCGGTCTTGAGGAACTTGCGCCGCGCCGGCGTGCTGAAGAACAGCTCCTTGACTTCCACCGTCGTGCCGGTGGCCCGTGCCGCCGGCCGCAGTTCGCCGCTGCCCGCGTGCAGCAGGAAGGCGCTGGACTGGCCGGCCGGCCGCGACAGGATGCTCAGTTCGGACACCGAGGCGATCGCCGCCAGCGCCTCGCCGCGAAAGCCCATGGTGCCCACCGATTCCAGGTCGGCCAGCGAGCCGATCTTGCTGGTGGCATGGCGGCGCAAGGCCAGCGGCAATTGCTCGCGCTCGATGCCGGCGCCGTCGTCCTCGACGCTGATCAGCCGCACGCCGCCCGCCAGCAGCCGCACGGTGACCTGCGCGGCCCCCGCATCCAGCGCGTTGTCGACCAGTTCGCGCACCACCGACGCGGGTCGCTCGACCACTTCGCCGGCGGCGATCTGGCTGATCAGCTCGTCGGGCAGTTCGCGGATGGGGCGGCGCGGCGGCGCGAGGGGGGCATTCACCGCGCCGATTGTAGAGATGGGTTACCCCACGCAAGCTGGGCGGCAGGGATAATCGCGCCGATGGAATTGCTCGGTTTTCTCGTCGACTTCATCCTGCACGTCGACAAATATCTCGAAACATTCGTCGCGACCTACGGTGCCTGGGTCTACGCGCTCCTGTTCCTGATCATCTTCGTCGAGACCGGCGTCGTCGTGATGCCGTTCCTGCCCGGCGACTCACTGCTGTTCGTGGTCGGCGCGATGTGCGGCGTCGGGCTGATGGACTATTCGCTGACGGTGCCGCTGCTGCTGGCGGCGGCGATCCTGGGCAACCAGAGCAATTACACGATCGGCCGCTACTTCGGGCCCAAGGTGTTCCACTGGGAAGATTCGCGCTACTTCAACCGCAAGGCCTTCAACCAGGCCCACGCCTTCTACGAGAAGTACGGCGGCATCACCATCGTGGCGGCGCGCTTCATGCCGTTCCTGCGCACCTTCGCGCCGTTCGTGGCCGGCGTGGCGGAAATGACGCGCAGCAAGTTCACCTTCTACGACGTGCTCGGCGGCGCGCTGTGGGTCGGCGGGATCGTGACCGCCGGCTACTTCTTCGGCAGCGTGCCCTGGGTCAAGGCCAACCTCGACAAGATCATCTGGGCGATGATCCTGATCCCGGGCCTGATCGTGCTGTGGGGCGCGTGGAAGGGACGCGGCAAGGCGGCGGCGAAGCTGCAGGCCGGCGGCTAAGGGACGCGCCAGACGGCCGGATTCGCCCCGGTCGGCACCCGTCCAGCGATCACTCGCCGGCGCTCGTCCACCACCAGCACGGCGTCTTCCCCGTCCCGCACGCCGATCCAGGCACGGCCGTCGCCGGCGAATGCGACCGTTCCCAGCAGCCGCCCGGGCATCGCGATGGTTGCGGCGGCCTGCAGCGTGTCCTTGTCGATCAAGGTGAGCAGCGCGCCGTCGCCCGCCTGCGTGACTAGCCACAGGTGCGCCGAGCCCGGATGGGTGCGCAGCCAGAGCGGATCGCCAAGCTCGAAGCGCACCGTGCGTGCCAGCCGCCACGGCGCCGCGCCGGCGACGTGGATGGTGCCGCCGGCGCCCGCGACCGCCAGCCGCGGCGCTCCTTGCTGGACGAAGTCGGCCAGCAATTCGGGCGAGGCCGCGGCCAAGGGCAGTCGCGCGATGCGGCGCCGCACGTCCAGGTTGAGCACGTCGAGCCTGCCGTTTGCGCCGGCACCGAGCACATGCCTGTGGCTGGCATCGAGCGCCAGTGCGGTGAATGGCTCCTCCAGCGGGGTGCGCCGCACGCCGAGGAAGCCGCCGGTGGCGATGGCCTCGCCCATGCGGTAGTCGTGCACGAGGCCGTCGAAGATCGGCGGCGCGGCGCGGTCGTACGAGATCTCCCACAGCTCGGTCAGCGTCTCGAAGGCCACGACCAAGCTGCGGCGGGCAGCGGCGTGGAAGACGGCCGCCACGCGCGACGCCAGCTTGCCGTCCAGGCTGGCGGCAGGGTAGCGGCGCACCGGCCGCAGGTCGCGGTCGAACAGGGTCAGGTCGGCGCCGTGCGCGGCCAGCAGCCAGTCGCCGTCGGCAGAGAGCGCCAGCCCGCGCGGGTCGGCGCCGGCGTGCGCACGGGCCGCCTGTGCCCCCGCGCCCAGGCCGTGCCGCGCGATCGCACCGTCACGCAGCGCGACGAACGCGTGCAGACCGTCGGGCGTAAAGGCCGGCTGGCCGTGGACGGCGCCGTCCGCGGGCCAGCGGCGCAGGACAGCGAGGCTCGTCGCATCGAGCAGCGCCAGTCGCCGTCCCTCGTCGTCCAGCAGCAGCATTGCCCCCGGCGCGGTGGCGGCCGGCGCGACCCGCGGCAGGCCGGCGGCGCACGCCGCGGCAAAGCGCAGCAGGCGCCGGCGTTCGGGACAGGGGCAGTCGGGACCCATGGGGCAAAGAAAAGGGGGCCGAAGCCCCCATTCTTTCAGCTCGGGCCGCTCAGTAGACGTCCTTCTGCGTGTTGTACACGTTGAAGTGGCCGGTCGGCGTGATCAGCTTCGGATCCTTGATCACGGTCTTGAGCTTGAGCGTCTTGTCGTCGACCACGACCAGGGCCGAGGCCTTGTCCTTGGCCGACCAGACCGCGAACCAGACCTCGTCACCCGCCTTGTTGTATTCGGGCTGCACCACGCGCTTGGCGCCGCCGTCGTTTGGCAGCCCGGCCCATTCGGCGATCGGCAGCACGGTGTAGCCCTTGTCGAGGTTGTTGATGTCGTACACCACCACCGACTGCGAGATCTTCGGATCCGGGTTCAGCGGAGCGTCCGAATACAGGTGCTTCGACTTCGGGTGGCTCTTGATGAACAGCGCGCCGCCGCCGGGGCCCTTGAGCGTCTGCACCACCTTGAAGGCCTGCGCCTTGTGCTTGGCGGGGTCGGTGCCGATCAGCGAGATCGTCTCGTCGCCCAGGTGGCCGGTGGCCCAGACCGGACCGAACTTCGGATGGACGAAGTTGGCGCCACGTCCCGGGTGCGGGATCTTGCCGACCTCGACCACCGATTGCACCTTGCTCTCCTTGGCGTCGATGATGCCGATCTTGTTGCTGTTGTTGGCCGCCACCATGAAGTAGCGCTTGCTCGCGTCCCAGCCGCCGTCGTGCAGGAACCGCGCTGAACCCAGTTCGGTGATCTTGAGCGACGCCAGGTTGGTGTAGTCCACCAGCAGGGTCTTGCCGGTCTCCTTGACGTTGACGATGAACTCGGGCTTGTAATGCGAAGCCACGATCGAGGCCACGCGCGGCTCGGCGTGGTATTCCTGCGTGTCCACCGTCATGCCGCGGGTGGAGACGATCTTCAGCGGCTCCAGCGTGTCGCCGTCCATGATGACGAACTGCGGCGGCCAGTAGGCGCCGGCGATGGCCAGCTTGTCGGTGTAGTCGCCTTCCTTGCCCTTGTACTTGGACGTGTCGACCGACCGCGCTTCGAGGCCGATGCGGATCTCGGCCACGTTGTCCGGCTTGGGCATCCACAGGTCGATCATGTTGACCTTGCCGTCGCGGCCGATCACGAACAGGTAGCGCCCGGACGCCGACATGCGCGAGATGTGCACCGCGTAGCCGGTCTTGACGATGTTGATGATCTTCTTGCTGTCGCCGTCGATCAGGGCGACCTCGCCGGTGTCGCGCAGCGTCGTCGAGAAGATGTTGTCGATGTTGTAGTTGTTCATCTTGCGCTTCGGGCGGTCCTTCGGCGCGACGACCACCTTCCACGTGCCCTTCATGTCGGGCAGGCCCCATTCGGGCGGCATCGGCGGCTCGTGCTGGATGTAGCGCGCCATCAGGTCGACCTGCTTCTCGGTGAACTCGCCGGAGGTCTGCCAGTTGGGCATGCCCGCGGGCGAGCCGTAGGCGATGAAGACTTTCAGGTAGTCGGTGCCCTTGCCGAGCGTGATGTCCGGCGTCAGCGGTTTGCCCGTGGCGCCCTTGCGCAGCACGCCGTGGCAGCCGGCGCAGCGCTCGAAGTAGATGTTGCGGGCGTCGCCGAACTCCGCCATCGTCATCGGCGGTGCCTTCGGGTTGGTGCTCTGCACCATCTGCTCCTTGCCGAGCGGCGACGAGCCTGCCTGGTAATTGAGCTCCGGCGTCGTGATGCCCTTCTTCTCCTGGGCTTGCGGCGTCACCTGCGCCAGCGCCGCCAGCGCCAGCGCGGAAATCGCCACGAGTCCGGCGCGGGCCATCGTTCTCGTCTTCATCGAAGTCTTTCCTTTCTGTGCGGCCGGATCCGTGACCGCGACGGTGCCGTCGAAAAGTACTGAGCGGATGCATCTTCTGCAAAACAGTCACGCGAGTCCTTGACCTGCCGCAAGGAACGGACGGGCAAGTCGTGTTTTCACTCGGTCCATGCCGCCAGCGTTTTCAAAGATAGTCCGGATCCCAGCCGTCGCCAAATCACGCATGACCTCAACAGTAGTTGCCTCACCGTCCTTCCGTCGACCGCCGGCGGCCGCCGTCGCCGCCTGTGCGCTGCTGCCGCTGGCGGCCGTCGCGGCCGACAACGCGCGGGCGCCGGTGGCCACGCTCAAGCCGGTGATCGTGAGCGCCTCGCGCCAGGAACAGTTCAGCGACGACCTGCCGGTGTCGGCGGACGTGCTGGATGCGCAGGAACTCGAGCGCGGCCAGATCCACGACATCCGCGACGCGGCGCGCGACCTGCCGAACGTCTCGGTGCGCCATGCGCCGGCGCGTTTCGCGCTCACCGGCCCGGCCAACAACACCGGCCGCGACGGCAACGCCGGCTTCACGATCCGCGGCCTGGGCGGCAACCGGGTCCTGATGCTGGTGGACGGCGTGCGCATGCCGCGCAGCTACGTCTTCGGCGGCAATGCGTTCGGACGCGACTATCTTTCACTCGATCTCGTCAAGCGGGTCGAGGTCGTCCGCGGCGCCGCGTCGGCCCTCTACGGATCCGACGGCATGGGCGGACTGGTGAACTTCATCACCTGGGAGCCGGCCGACCTGCTGGCGGGGGAGGCCCCCAGGCGGATCGGCGGGCGGTTGGCGGCGGCGTGGAGCGGCGACGACGACGGCCGCGGGGCGGCGGCGACGGCCGCGACGCGCGCGTCCGAGACGGCCGAATGGCTGATCTCGGCGTCGGGGCGGCGTGCCCACGCGCTCGACACGCGCGGCGACAACGACGCGCCCGACCTCAGGCGCACCCGCCCGAACCCGCAGGACGACCGCGACCGTGCGTTGCTCGCCAAGGTGGTCCTGCGTCCCGGCACCGGACAGAAGCACGTGCTGACCGGCGAGCACGTGGACCGCCGCTCCGAGGTCAACCTGCTGTCCAGCCGTGCCGCACTGCCGCTCTCGGGCACCCCCGCGCAGCAGGCCGCCGCGGTGATGGACGAGCGCGCCTGGGGCACGATGGAGCGCAGCCGACTGACCTGGGACGCACGCATTCCGCTGGAGACTGGACTGGCCGACAGGATCGACGCGGTGCTCGGGGTGCAGGAGGCGTCGTCGCGGCAGTTCGGCACCAGCGACCTGAACGCGCGGCCGGACCGCGAACGCGACGTGCGCTACGACGAGCGCACCTGGCACGCGTCGGCGCAGGCCGGCAAGTCGGTGGCGCTGGCGGGCGAGCAGTCGCTGCAGCTCACGTACGGTGCCGAGTTCGTGCGCTCGAGGATCACCAACCTGTACACCGGCATCAATTCGCTGCCGCCGGAAGTGTTTCCCCTCAAGCGCTTTCCGGACACGAGGGAGTCCACCGCCGCCCTGTACGGGCAGGGCGAGTGGACGGCGGGGCCGTGGACGGTGGTGCCGGGCCTGCGGCTGGACCGGTTCGAGCTCGAGGCGCTGACGCAGGCCGGGTTCTTTCCGCCGGCGAAGACGCTCGCGCGGTCGCTGTCCGGCTCCGCCGCGTCGCCCAAGCTGGGCGTGATGTTCCGCGCTGGCGACACCTGGAGCGTCTTCGGCAGTGCGGCCGGCGGCTTCCGCGCCCCGAATGCCAACCAGGTCAACGGCTACTATGAAAACGCGGCGGAACACGTGGTCGTGATCCCCAATCCGGACCTGCAGCCGGAGAAGAGCCGCACGCTCGAAGTCGGGCTGCGCGGGCGCTCGCCCCGGTTCAGCGTCGACCTGGCGCTGTTCACCGGCCGCTTCTCCAACCTGATCGTCGACACGGTGCTGGTGTCCGGCACCGGCACGGCCGCGGACCCCAAGCTGTTCCAGACCCGCAACGTGGAGCGCGCCAGCATCCGCGGCTTCGAGGCGAAAGGGCGCATCGAAGCCGGCGCCGTCGGCGCCGGCCGGCTCGGCATCCCGTTCGCCTTCGGCACCGCGCGCGGCGTGAATCGCACCACCGGCCGGCCGTTGAATTCGGTGGACCCGTGGCAACTGATGGCCGGTGTCGATTACCGGACGCCGTCGTGGGACCTGCGGCTCGACCTGCGGCACCAGGCCGCCAAGAAAGCCGAAGACATCGACAGCGCGGCACTGGTGAAGGCGCCCAACACGCAGATCACGGTGCCGGCCGTGACCACGCTCGACCTGTCGGGGCAGTGGCGCATCCGCAAGGACCTGCGGCTCACGGCCAGCATCGTCAACCTGACGAACCGCAAGTACTGGCTGTGGTCGGACGTGCAGGGGCTGGCGGCGGCGGCGCCCGCGGCGGATGCCTATACCCAGCCGGGCCGCCATCTGCGGGTGTCGCTGGTCGCGCAGTTCTGAGCCCGCCGCGGGCCGCAAGCGCGGGCGGCCGCGCCACCCTATCATCCGCGGCATGAATGCCCCGCAGTCCCTCGCCCGCTGGGCCGATGCCGGCTCCAGCCGCGTGCCGTTCTGGGCCTACACCGATCCGCAGCTGTACCGGCTGGAGCTGGAGAAGATCTTCTACGGCCGCCACTGGTGCTACGTCGGGCTGGCGGTCGAGATCCCGAACGTCGGCGATTACAAGCTGACGTGGGTCGGGGAGCGGCAGGTGATCGTCGTGAGGGACCGAGTGGCGCCGAAGGACCGCGACACGGACCACGGAATCCGGGTGGTCGAGAACCGCTGCGCCCATCGCGGCGTGCGCTTCTGCCAGCAGCCGCATGGCAACGCGCGCAGCTTCGTGTGTCCCTATCACCAGTGGACGTACAAGCTCAACGGCGACCTCGCCGGGCTGCCGTTCAAGGACGGGGTGAAGGACGGCGACTGCATCAACGGTGGCATGCCGCCCGGCTTCGACCTGAAGGACCATGGCCTCGCGAAGCTGCGCGTCGAGGTGCTGCATGGGCTGGTGTTCGCGACCTTCAACGCCGAGGCCGAGCCGCTGGCCGAGTACTTCGGTCCGCAGGTGATGCCGTGGCTGGACCGGATCTTCAAGGGGCGCGGGCTGACGCTGCTGGGCTACAACCGCCAGCGCATTCCGGGCAACTGGAAACTGATGATGGAGAACATCAAGGATCCCTACCACCCCGGGCTGCTGCACACCTGGTTCGTCACCTTCGGGCTGTGGCGCGCCGACCAGAAGAGCCGAATGGTGACCGATGCGCATGGCCGGCACGCGGTGATGATCTCGCGCCGCAACGAGGGCGGGCAGAACGCCGCCGTGACGAGCGGCGTGACGTCGTTCAAGGCCGACATGCAGTTGCACGACAAGCGGCTGCTCGACGTGGTGCCCGAGCCCTGGTGGACCGTCGACGATCCGTCCGATCCGGGCACCAGCATCACGCCCTCGGTCACGATGATCACGCTGTTTCCCAGCCTGATCATCCAGCAGCAGGTGAACTCGCTCTCGACCCGCCACATCGTGCCGCGCGGCACGGGGGAGTTCGACTTCGTCTGGACGCATTTCGGGTTTGCCGACGACGCGCCCGAGATGACGCGGCGCCGGCTGCGGCAGGCCAACCTGTTCGGGCCGGCCGGCTTCGTGAGCGCCGACGACGGCGAGGTGATCGCGTTCAGCCAGGAGGGCTTCGCGCAGTGGGGCGAGGGCGGCAGCACCTTGTGCGAACTGGGCGGCACCGGCATCGGCGGCGCCGAGCACATGGTCACCGAGAGCCTGATCCGCAGCATGTATGCCTACTGGCGCAAGGTGATGGGGCAATGACCGAGGAACAGCGCGACCGGCTGCTGCTGCAGCTGGAGATCGACCAGCTCAACGCGGCGTATGCCGCCACGCTCGACGAGCGCCGCTTCGACGAGTGGCCGGGCTTCTTCACCGAGGACGGCCGCTACAGGGTGCAGGCGCGCGAGAATTTCGATCGCGGGCTGCCACTGGCGCTGATCGACCTGGAGAGCCAGGGGATGATGAAGGATCGGGTCTACGGCGTCACGCAGACCATCTACCACGGACCGTACTACACGCGGCACGTGGTGAGCCCGGCGCAGGTGCTGGGCGAACAAGGGGGCCTGGTGAGGGCCCGGACCCATTACGCCGTGTTCCGCACCCGGCCGGGCGACGCGAGCGAGGTGTACAACGTCGGCCGCTACCTGGACGAAATCGTCCGCACGCCGGCCGGCCTGAGACTGGCCAGCCGGCAGTGCATCTACGACAGCGAGATGGTGCTCAACTCGCTGATTTACCCGATTTAGCGCTTGGCGGCTTCGCGGCCCAGGTACGCACCGGCGGCGGCGCCGCCCACGGTACCCAGCGTGCTGCCGGTCAGGGCGTCACCGACGACGCCGCCGACCACGGCGCCGCCGACGGTACCGGCGGTCTGGCGGTCCATGTTGGCGCAGCCGGTCAGGGCCAGGAGGGAAGCGGCGAACGCGGCCGCGACGAGTTTGGTCTTCATGTGGTCACCTCGAATGGTTGAACTGCCAGGCGCGCCGCGCGGCATGCACGTCGCTTGTGTTGCCTGTGGCTGCACTCTAGGCAGCGGGCCTTGGCCGAGGTGTAGGAAAACGGCGGCCGGGGCCGTCGGCACCCCGCGCGATTGCCGGGCAGACGGAAACGATGCCGACCGGGTATGGCCGAGGCACTGACGCTACAGCGGCCGGCTGCGGGCCAGCGGCGGGTTCTGCGCGAAGTAGCGGTTGATGCCCCGCATGATCGCGTCGGAGAGCTGCTCCTGGTAGGCCTCGCTGGCCAGGCGCGACTCTTCCTCCGGGTTGCTGATGAACGCGGTCTCGACCAGCACGCTGGGGATGTCCGGCGCCTTCAGCACGGCGAAGCCTGCCTGCTCGACGTGGCGCTTGTGCAGCCGGCCGACGTTGCCGATCTCGCCCAGCAGCGCGCTGCCCAGCTTGAGGCTGTCGTTGATCTGCGCCGTCGTGCTCATGTCCAGCAAGGCATGCGCGACCAGCCGGTCGTGGCTCTTGACGTCGATGCCGCCAATCAGGTCGGCCTGGTTTTCCTTGTTGGCGATCCAGCGGGCGGTGGTGCTCGACGCGCCGACCTGGCTCAGCGCGAAGACGCTCGCGCCGCGCGCCGTCGGCGTCATGAACGCGTCGGCATGGATGCTCACGAACAGGTCGGCCTGCACCCGCCTGGCCTTCTGCACGCGCTGGTGCAGCGGCACGAAGAAGTCGGCGTCGCGCGTGAGGTAGGCGCGCATCGGGTTGCCGTTGACAACGCTGCCGTTGATGCGTTCGCGCAGGCGGTGCGCGATGCGCAGCACGACGTCCTTCTCGCGCGTTCCGGCGGGACCGATGGCGCCCGGGTCTTCGCCGCCGTGGCCGGGGTCGAGCGCGACGATGATCAGGCGGTCGGTCTTGCTGCGGGCGGCCGCTTCGGCGCGGCTGATCACCGCGGGCGCCCTTGGCCGCTCAAGCTGCTTCGCGATGAGGTCGCCCAGGGGGTCGGGTGCGGGGGCGGGTGCGGGCGCGGCGGCCGCGTCCTTCAACCGCTCGGCGATGAAGGCTTCCAGCGGATCGACCGGCTTGACCGGATGCAGGTCCACCACCAGGCGGTGGCGGTACGCCGCGACCGGCGGCAAGGTGAACACCTGCGGTACCGCGGTCTGCTTCAGGTCCACCAGCAGCCGCACGACGCCGGGAGCGTGCTGGCTGGCCTGGATGCGGGCGATGAAGGGATCGCCGGGCTGCACCTTGCCGACCAGTTCCGTGAACTGCGGCGTGAGGTCCAGACCCCGGATGTCGACGGCCAGCCGCGGCGGCTGCACGGTCACCACCTGGGTCGACGTGAGTTGACCGTCCGATTCGATCGTGAGGCGCGAGTACTCGGGCGCGGGCCACACGCGCACGCCGACCACCGTGGCGCCGCGCGCGATCTGCGCCCGGCCCAGCAGCAGCACCAGCGCACCTTGCCCGATCAGGTCGCGGCGCTTCATGGCAGCAGCGCCCGGCCGGTGTCGGTCTGTGCGAGCAGGGTCACGCGCCGCGAGTCGTCAGCCTGGACCTCGATGCGTACGACGAGGTCGGCGCGCGGCAGGAAGGCGGCGGCTCGTTCGGGCCACTCGGCGATCTTCAGCCCCGGGGCGGCGAACAGGTCGCGAAAGCCGGCGTCCTCCCATTCGCGCGGGTCGGCGAACCGGTAGAAGTCGAAGTGCCAGATCGCCAGGCCGGGCACCTCGTGCGGCTCCACCACGGCGTAGGTCGGGCTCTTGATGCGGCCCGGCACGCCGAGCGCGCGCAGCAGGTGGCGCACCAGCGTCGTCTTGCCGGCGCCCAGCTCGCCGTGCAGCTCGATGAAGGCGTCGGCCAGCGCCGGCCGGCGGGCGAGCCCTTCGGCAAAGGCCCGCGTGTCGTCTTCGCCGAGCCAGGTCACCTGCGCCGCTGGCCCCGCTGGTGCGAGGGGCGCTGCCGCCGCGCCCGCGCCCGCGGCGGGGCTGCTTCCTACAATCGGCGCGTGGCGTTGAGCGGTGGTCAGATCGAAGGTCCTGAACTGGTGGCGGAAATCCGGGCGTGGGCCCGTGAGCTCGGATTTTCCCAAATCGGCGTTGCCGGTGTCGACCTTTCTGCGGCGGAACCCGGCCTGCTGGCGTGGCTGTCCAACGGTTTTCACGGCGAGATGGCCTACATGGAACACCATGGCCTGAAGCGCGCGCGCCCGGCCGAACTCGTGCCGGGCACCGTCAGCGTGATCACCGCGCGCATGGACTACCTGCCCGCCGCGACGCCGCCGGACTGGCAGGCGATCGAATTCGAGCGGCTGCAGCGCCCCGGCGAAGGCGTGATCTCGCTCTATGCCCGGGGCCGCGACTACCACAAGGTGCTGCGCGCGCGCCTGGGCAAGCTCAGCGAGCGGCTCGCCGCGCGCGTCGGCCCGTTCGGCCACCGGGTGTTCACCGATTCGGCGCCGGTGCTGGAGGCGGAGCTCGCCGCCCGCAGCGGCCAGGGCTGGCGCGGCAAGCACACGCTGGTGCTCAGCCGCGAGGCCGGCTCGATGTTCTTCCTGGGCGAGATCTACGTGGACGTGGCGCTGCCGCCGAGCGCTGCGGTCGCCATGCACTGCGGCAGCTGCAGCGCCTGTATCGACGTGTGTCCGACGGGGGCGATTGTCGCGCCGCATCGGCTCGATGCCCGCCGCTGCATCTCGTACCTGACGATCGAACACCACGGATCGATTCCGGAAGAGCTGCGCCCGGCGATCGGCAACCGCATCTACGGCTGCGACGACTGCCAGCTCGCGTGCCCTTGGAACAAGTTCGCGCAGCGCAGCCCCCTGCCGGACTTCGATGAGCGAGCCGGGATGTCGGGGCAGACGCTCGCGCAGCTGCTCGGGTGGTCGCAGGAGCAGTTCCTGCAGCGCACCGAAGGCAGCCCGATCCGCCGCATCGGCCACGAGCGCTGGCTGCGCAACGTGGCGGTGGCGGCGGGCAACGCGCTGCGGCAGGCGGACGATTCCGCGCTGCGAGGGGCGCTGCGGGCCGTCGCGCACCATCCCAGTGCGCTGGTGCGGGAACACGTGGCCTGGGCCCTCGCGGCCGGCTGACAAATCTCAAGCCCGGCTGGCCGGGCGCTGGCAAGCTGCCACTTTTGTTTACCGGCCCGCCGGGCTGACCGATGATCCGACGTTCCTTCGGCGTGCGCGCCATCCTGATCCTGCTGGTGCTGGTCGCCGTGGCGCCGATCTTCGCCCTGGTGATCCACACCTCGGGCCTGGAGCAGCGGCACGCCATCGCCCAGGCGAAGCAGGAGCTGCGCAGCCAGGTGCAGCTGCGCGCCAGGGCGCAGGAGCAACTGGTCCACGGGGTGCGCCAGATGCTCACCGCGCTGGCCTACGGTGCGCCGGGCGCGGCCGACAGCGGGCCCGAATGCAACGCGCGCATGCGCCGGGTCCATCAGCACTTTCCCGCCTACGGCCACCTGGCTTTCGCGGACCTGCAGGGCTACATCGCCTGCCGCTCGGCGGCCGACCAGACCCCGACTTACGTGGGTGACCGCGCGTACTACGTGGGTGCCGCCCGCAGCGGTCGCTTCACCATCGGCGAGTACATGCAAAGCCGCATCCTGGCCCGGCCGAGCATCGCCATGAGCCTGCCGGTGTTCGACGACCAGGGGCGGCCCCGGGGCCAGCAGTACGCGGTGCTGGACGCCGCGATGTTCCAGCAGCAGCTGGCGTCCAGTCCGGCGCCGGCGCACGTCACCGAGCTGGTGACGGACGGCAGGGGCCGAGTGCTGGCCTCGCTCGGCCCGGCCGCGCTCGCGACCGGCGACCCGCTGCCCGGTCCGCTGCTGGCGGCGATCGGCCACGACCTGGCGAGCGAGGGTGCAGCCTACGAGGATGCGCAGGGCGAGTGGATCCAGGCGGTGCGCTGGGTTCGGGCGGAGGGAGAGGGTGGGCTGGCCGTGCTGGCGCGGGAGCCCGCCGCCGGCGTGCTCGCGCCGTCCCTGTGGCGGCTGCGGCTGCAGCTGGCCGTGCTGCTCGCGGTCGCCGCCGCGGCGAGCCTGCTGGCCTGGCGGCTGGGCGACCGGCTGCTCGCGCGTCCGGTGGAGCGGCTGGTGCGCTTCGTCGGCGCCCTGGAACGCAACGAAGCGCCGCCCGAGGCGCCGGCCGGCAACGGGGCGGTGCGTGAGCTGGCGCGCATCGAACGGGGCGTCGCCGACCTGGCGGCCGCGCTGGCGGCGCGGTCGGCGCAGCGGGACGCCGCCATGGCGCAGATCGAGCGGCAGAAGCTGTCGCTGGAGCGCAGCGAACAGCGCTATCGCACCCATTTCGAGGCATCGCCGCAGCCGATGTGGGTGTTCGACCTGGAGACCCTCGCCTTCCTGGAGGTGAACGACGCTGCGGTGCGGCAGTACGGCTACACGCGTGCGGAGTTCCTGGCGATGACGATCGCCGATATCCGGCCGCCGGAGGACGTTCCCAAGCTGATGGCATCGCTGGGCCGCAGCGGCGCCGGCGCGGTAACCACGCGCCATATCCGCAAGGACGGCCGGCTGGTCCACGTCGAGGTGTCAGGCCAGTCGCAGGACTGGAATGGTCGCCCCGGTCGCGCCGTGGCCGTGGTCGACGTGACCAGTCGGGTGGAGGCAGCGGCCGCCTGGGAGCGCCTGCACGAGACCCTGGAGCGCCAGGTGGCCCAGCGCACGCGGGAGCTGGCCGCCGCGAACGAGGAACTCGAGGCCTTCTCCTACTCGGTGTCGCACGACCTGCGCGGCCCGCTGCAGATCATCGACGGCTTCTGCGCCGTGCTGGTCGAACGCCACGGTGCCGCGCTGCCGCCGCAGGCCGTCCATTACCTGGGGCGCATCCGCGCCGGCACCGGCCAGATGGACAGGCTGATCCTCGACCTGCTGGCCTTTGCCCGCACCGGGCGCGAGCCGCTGGCCCGCCAGGCAGTGGACCTGGCGCCGCTGGCTCGGCAGGTGGTCGAGTCGCTGCGCCAGCGCTGGCCGCAACGCCAGGTGGCGGTGGAGATCGAGGAGCCGCTGCCCGCGACGGGCGACCCGGCGATGCTCGCCGTGGTGCTGGAGAACCTGCTGGGCAACGCCTGGAAATTCACGGCCCGCGTACCGACGGCGTCGATCAGCCTGCGGCGCGCCGGCGCGGACACCTACCTCGTCACCGACAACGGCGCGGGATTCGACCCCGCCTATGCCGGCAAGCTGTTCCGGCCGTTCCAGCGCCTGCATTCGACGGCGGAGTTCGAGGGCTCCGGGGTGGGGCTGACGATCGTCCAGCGCATCGTGCAGCGCCATGGCGGCAAGGTGTGGGGCGAGTCCGAACGCGGGCGCGGGGCACGCTTTTTCTTCACGCTCCCGGCGCCGCCGTCCGCCGTGCAGGCCGAAGCGGCCTTGACGGCGACGTCGTGACGGCGAGGTTCAGCCCAGCACCCCCAGCGCGAACGGCAGGCTGGCCAGCCCGAGGATCGTCGACAGCGTTACCAGCCCCGCGACGTACGGGCCGTTGTATCCCATGCGCGCGGCGAGCACATAGGCGCTCGACGCCGTCGGCGTGGCCGAGAACGCCAGCAGGACGGCGGCCTGGGCGGCATCCAGCCGCCACAGCCGCGCCAGTGCCAATGCCACCAGCGGCATCAGCAGGTGCTTGATCGACAGCACGCCGGCGGTGAGCGCCGGCGACTGCGTCATCTTGCCGAACTGCATGCCCGCGCCGGCGGCGAGCAGGCCCACGGCGAGCGAGGCCCCACCGATGCGCGTGAGCGTCGGCACCAGCCATTCGGGCACGCGCAGCCCCATCAGGTTCACGGCGAGGCCGGCGAAGGTGGCGATGATCAGCGGATTGCGCACCAGCGCGCGCACGACCCCGGTGCGCGAGTGGCGCGCCATCGGCCACACGGCCCCCAGGTTGAACAGCGGCACGCAAAAGCCGATCAGCACCGCGATCAGGAGCTGGCCGCGCGCGCCGGCGAGGCGCTCGGCCAGCGCCAGGGCGATGAAGGAGTTGAAGCGGAAGGCAACCTGCGCCGCGCCCGCGTGCTCCCGCCGGTCGATGTGCCGGCCCAGCCACGGCACGAAAGGCAACGCATAGGCCATCGCGATGCCGCTGAGGCCCAGCATGACGCCGGCGCCGATCAGGCTGGAGGCCTCGCCCAGGTCCAGCGGGCTGCGCGTGATCGAGTGGAACAGCAGCACCGGGAACAGGAAGTAGTAGACCAGCACCTCGGCCTGTTCCCAGACGGTGCGATTGAGGGCGGTGAACCGGCAGACCAGGTAGCCGACCAGGATCAGCGAGAAATCGGGGAACAGGAGCTGGGCGAAATTCACCGGCCCGAGGATAGCGGCTGCACGCACCGGTACCCGAGTGCCGCAGTTCCGCTGCGGCCTGCCGGGTACCATTCAGGGTTTGTCCCCTTCCCATCTCCGAGGAATATTGATGAAAGCGACCAGCTGGTTCGCGTCGTCCGCCGCCGCGCTGCTCATGGCCGCGGCGCCCGCGCTCGCACAGAACTATCCCAACAAGCCGATCCGGCTCCAGGTGCCGTTCGCGCCCGGCGGCACCACCGACATCATCGCCCGCGTGATCGCCGACCCGCTCGGCAAGGCCCTGGGCCAGCCGGTGGTGGTGGAGAACAAGGCCGGCGCCGGCGGCATCATCGGCGCGCAGGAGACCGCGCGGTCGGCACCGGACGGCTACGTGCTGGGGGTTGCCACCGTCTCGACGACGGCGGCCAATCCGGCGATCAATCCCAAGGTGCCGTACAACCCGGTCACCGACTTCACGCCGATCATCAACATCGCGGCGACGCCCAACGTGATCGCGGTGCATCCGGGCTTCCCGGCCAAGGACTACAAGTCGTTCATCGCCGAACTCAAGCGCGCCCCCGGCAAGTACTCCTATTCGTCCTCCGGCACCGGCGGCATCGGCCACCTGCAGATGGAGCTGTTCAAGAGCCTCTCCGGCACGTTCGTGGCCCACATCCCGTACCGCGGCGCGGGCCCGGCGCTCAACGACACCGTGGCCGGCCAGGTGCCGATGATCTTCGACAACCTGCCGTCCGCGCTGCCGTTCATCCGGGACAACCGGCTGGTGCCCATCGTCGTGGCCGCGCCGCAGCGGGTCGCCGCGCTGCCCAACGTGCCGACGTTCAAGGAAGTGGGCCTCGAGCCGGTGAATCGCATGGCCTACTACGGCATCCTGGGGCCCAAGGGCCTGCCCAGGGAAGTGGTCGACAGGATCCACACCGCCGTCAAGCAGGTGCTGCAAGACCCGGCGGTGCGCAAGCGGATCGAGGAGACGGGGTCGCTGGTCATCGGCAACACACCGCAGCAGTTCGCCGACCAGATCAAGGCCGAATACGCGGTCTACAAGAGCGTGGTGGAGAAGTCCAAGCTGAAGCTCGATTGAGCCGGCCGGCCCAGGCTGCCACAGGCCGCCCCGCGAGGGCGGCTTTTTTGTCGGCAGAATCTGCGCTGTGAAAACGCCGGCCACGCCCCCGCACGACGCCGCGATCGACGCGTTCATCGACGCCCTGTGGCTGGAAGAAGGGCTGGCGAAGAACACGCTGGCCGCCTACCGGCGCGACCTCGCGCTCTATGCGGCGTGGCTTGCGCAGCGCGGCGGCCGGCTCGAGGCGAGCAGCGAAGCCGACCTCAATGGCTATTTCGCGGCCCGCCACGGCGAGACGAAGGCCACGACGGCCAATCGCCGCCTGACGGTGCTGAAGCGCTACTTCCGCTGGGCCCTGCGCGAGCGCCTGGTGGAAGCCGACCCGACCTTGCGCCTGCAGTCGGCGAAGCAGCCGCTGCGCGTTCCCAGGACGCTGACCGAGGCCCAGGTCGAGGCGCTGCTCGATGCCCCCGAGGTCGACACGCCGCTCGGACTGCGCGATCGCACCATGCTGGAAGTGCTGTACGCCAGCGGGCTGCGCGTGAGCGAACTGGTGACACTGCGCACTTTCAACGTCGGCATGGCCGAAGGGGTGCTGCGGGTGCTGGGCAAGGGCAGCAAGGAGCGGCTGGTGCCGTTCGGCCAGGTCGCCCGCGACTGGATCGAACGCTATCTGGCGGACGCGCGGCCGGCGATCCTCGCCGGGCAGCAGACCGAGGACCTGTTCGTCACGGCCCGGGGCCACGGCATGACGCGGGCGATGTTCTGGGTGATCGTGAAGAAGCACGCCCGCACCGCCGGCATCACCGCGCCGCTGTCGCCGCACACCCTGCGCCACGCATTCGCCACCCACCTCCTGAACCACGGCGCCGACCTGCGCGCGGTGCAGATGCTGCTGGGCCACGCCGACATCTCGACGACGACGATCTACACCCACGTCGCCCGTGAACGGCTGAAGCAGCTGCACGCGCAGCACCATCCGCGCGGTTGAGATAATCGTGGCCGGGACGGCACGCGTTGCGCAGGTGCCGCCCGCCGAGCCACCTCAATCCACCCATGACCTTTCCTTCGACCCTGTCCCGCCGCGGCATGCTGGCCGCCTTGTCCCTGGCCGCGCTGGCCGCTCCTGCCGCCGCGCAAACTGCCTGGCCCGCCAAGCCGGTCCGCATCATCGTGGCCTACCCGGCCGGTGGCGTCAGCGACGCCGTCGCGCGCCTTCTGGCCGACAAGCTCACGGGCCCGCTGGGCCAGCCCGTCATCGTCGAGAACCGCGCCGGCGCCAGCGGCACGATCGGCATCGATGCCGTGGCGAAAGCCGCACCCGACGGCTACACCGTGGGCTTTTCGGCCATCAGCCCGCTGGTGCTGAGCCCGCACCTGGGCAAGCTGCCGTACGACCCGGCCAAGGACATCGCGCCGGTCGCGAGCGTCATGTACTCACCGGTGCTGCTCGCGGGCACCAGCGCCAGCGACGCGAAGAACTTCGGCGAGCTGCTCGCCGCCGCGCGCGCCAGGCCGGGCAGCGTGCGCTGGGCGACGTCGGGCAGCGCGTCGCTCGGCCACATCATGCTGGAGCACCTGCAGTCCGGCGCGAAGGTGCAGTTCACGCACGTGCCGTACAAGGGCGGCGGCCAGCAGATCACCGATGCGCTGGGCGGCCAGTTCGAACTGCTGTCGGTGAACACGAGTCCGGCGCTGATGCAGCACGTCAAGGCCGGCAAGCTGCGCGCGCTCGCCGTGGGCGCGCCGGCGCGGCTGGAGGCGCTGCCCGACGTGCCGACGCTGGGCGAGCTGGGCCATCCGGCCGCGAACCTCACCTCGGTGTTCGGCATCTTCGCGCCGGCCGGCGTGCCGCAGCCGGTGCTGGACCGGCTCAACGCCGAGATCAACAAGGCGCTGGCGCAGCCGGACGTGCGCGGCAAGCTGGTCGGCAGCGACAACGTGCCCACCGGCGGCAGCGCGGCCGACTTCGCGCGTCAGATCGCCGCCGAGTCGGCCAACAACGCGCGCATCATCAAGGCGGCGGGCATCAAGGCCAACTAGCCGCGTACACTGGTCCGGTCCTGGTCCAGCGGGGAATCGAAACCGATGACGGAAGCGCTCATGCTGAGCACGACGCGGATCTCCACGTTCGAGGGAGCGCGCGCCCTCACCGCCGCCACCGGCTTCTTCTTCCGGCGCGACGGTGTCCTGTACCTGGTGACCAGCCGGCACGTGCTGCAGGACGCGCCGGGCGCCCACCTTCCGGACCGCATCGAGATCGTCCTGCACGTCGACGCGCAGAACCTGACGCGCACGGTGACGGTGGGCATCCCGCTGTACCGCCTCGGGCAGGCCGTCTGGCGGCAAGGCGCCGACTCCGGCGGCGAGATCGACGTGGCCGTGATCGAGCTCGAGCCGGCGGCAGTGCAAGGCACGGTGCTGCATGCCTTCGGACCGGAACACCTGCAGGCCGCGCTGGACGCGGTCCCGATCGGCACGCCCTTGCTGCTGGTCGGCTTTCCGCTGGGGTTCTACGACACGCTGCACCACCTGCCGGTGGCGCGGCACGCGATCGTCGCCTCGGCCTTCGGCGTGCGGTTCCAGGGCGAGGGGTATTTCCTGACCGACGCCCGCATGCACAGGGGCTCGAGCGGCGCGCCGGTGGTGACCCGGTCGGCCAGCGGCGGCTCCATGCCGTGGACGCTGCTGGGCGTGCACTCGGCGCGGCTGGACATGGCCGGGCGCGACCCCCAGGAAGACGACGTGCTTGGCCTGAACAGCGCGTGGTACGCCGACATCCTGATGACGCTGACGGCGGGCGCCGGCGCCCGCTGATCGCGCCCCGGAGCCAGGCCGGGATCAGCAGCCGTCGCGGCAGCGGTAGTGGCGCGAGCCGGCCAGCAGGAACGGCCGCAGCGTCGAGCGCGGCACGTGCTTGCCGCACTGGAAGCAGCTCATGGTGGCGCCGAGGGCGCCGGGAAAGCCGGTGGGTGCGCCGGCCTTGGACTCGTACCGCAATCCGTCGGCGCGGATCCTGGTCTTCACGTGTTGTTCCATTCCACCCCCTCCAGGCAACCTGGCGTGGCCCAGTATGCGCTCAAACAGGCGGCGCGCGCGCCGCCCGTCATTGGGGAAAGCCTGGGTAGTCAAGCCCGCAGCCGGGCCAGCTCGTCGGCGGTGAAACCGGCCTGCCGCCGCGCATCGACGTTGAACGGCGGCTGCGGCCGCGGCGCCTCGTGGCGCTCGGTGAGCACCGCGTAGTGCGCGACCGGATCCAGCCCGGCGCGCTCGCACAGCCAGCGGTACCAGCGGTTGCCGATCGCCACGTGGCCGATCTCGTCGCGCAGGATGATCTCCAGGATCGCCACGCCGCGGGTGTCGCCCATGCCGCGCAGCTTCGCCTGCATCGGCGGCGATGCATCGAGGCCGCGCGCCTCCAGCGTCCTGGGCACCAGGGCCATGCGGGCCACCACGTCGCCGGCGGTGCGCTCCGTCATTCGCCACAGCGCGTCGTGCGCCGGAAAGTCGCCGTAGCCGAAGCCGAGCGTCGCCAGGTGGTCGCGCATCAACTGGAAGTGGTACGCCTCCTCGCGCGCCACCTGCGCCCAGTCGCGGTAGTAGTCGTCGGGCAGGCCGGCAAAGCGCCAGATCGCGTCCAGCGCCAGGTTGATGGCGTTGAACTCGATATGCGCCACCGCGTGCAGCAGCGCGGCGTGGCCCTCGCGCGTGGCCAGGGAACCGCGCCGCAGCTGGGTGTGCGGCACCAGGACCGGCCGGGCGGGGTGGCCCGGCACGCCGGCAGGTTCGGCGATCACCGCCGCCGCATCGATCGGGAGGTAGTGCGCCAGAGCCTGCGTCTCCCGTGCCTTGCGGTCGGCATCGGTGAGCAGCAGCAGTTCCAGGGCACGCTCGCGCAAGGTCATCGGCGAATCGTAACGTGGCGATCGCGGCGGGCGCCCCGCGGCCGCCGGCGCCTCCCTACAATGCCCCATTTCCACTGAAGGCAGCGATGGCGATCTACGAACTCGACGGCAAGGCTCCGCAACTGGGGCAGGGGGCCTGGGTGGCCGACAGCGCACAGGTGATCGGCAACGTCGAGCTCGGCCCCGACGCGAGCGTCTGGTTCGGCGTCGTGGTCCGCGGCGACAACGACCCGATCCGCATCGGGCGCAACAGCAACATCCAGGACCTGGCGGTGCTGCATTCCGACCAGGGCGTGCCGCTCACCATCGGCGAGAACGTCACCGTAGGCCACCAGGCCATGCTGCACGGCTGCACGGTGGGCGACGGCTCGCTGATCGGCATCCAGGCGGTGGTGCTCAACGGTGCGAAGATCGGCCGCGGCTGCATCGTCGGCGCCGGCAGCGTCGTCACCGAAGGCAAGGAGTTCCCGGACAACTCGCTGATCATCGGCAGCCCGGCCAAGGTGGTGCGCACGCTCGATCCGGCGCGCGCCGACGGCCTGGTCACCAGTGCCCACAACTACGTCGCCAATGCGCACCGCTTCGCCCGGGGCCTGCGCAAGATCGGCTGAGGGCCTGCCTTGAGCGAATTGCACAAGTTCCTGTTCGACGGCCTGCCGGTGCGCGGCAGCATCGTGCGTCTGACCGACGCCTGGACCGACATGCTGGCGCGGCGGCAGGCCAATACGGCGACTGGCGCCTGGCCGCCGCCGGTGGCCGAGCTGCTGGGCGAGATGGCGGCGGCCGGCGTGCTGATGCAGTCGAACATCAAGTTCAACGGCGCGCTGGTGCTGCAGATCTTCGGCGACGGCCCCGTCAAGGTGGCCGTGGCCGAAGTGCAGCACGACCTGAGCCTGCGGGCCACGGCCAAGGTGGTCGGCGACGTCGGCGTGAACGCCCGCCTGCCGGACATGGTGAACCACTCCAACAAGGGACGGTGCGCGATCACGCTGGACCCCAAGGACCGCTTCCCGGGCCAGCAGCCGTACCAGGGCGTCGTGCCGCTGCACGGCGACCGCGGCGAGAAGCTTGGCAGGCTGAGCGACGTGCTGGAGCACTACATGCTGCAGTCGGAGCAGCTCGACACGCGCCTGGTGCTGGCGGCCGACGGCAAGGTCGCGGCCGGGCTGCTGATCCAGCGCCTGCCGGTCACGGGCGAGGGCAACCTCGCCGGTGCCGAGCAGCATGGCGGCAGCCAGCGCACGAAAGAGGGCGCGCCATCGTTCCGGGGCCAGGCCAACGAGGATGCGATCGGCCGCAACGAGGACTACAACCGCATCGCGACGCTGGCCGCCAGCCTCACGCGCGAAGAGCTGCTGGAGCTGGACGTGGAGACCGTGTTGCGCCGGCTGTTCTGGGAGGAGAAGCTGCTGCGCTTCGACATCCAGACGCCGCGCTTCGCCTGCACCTGCAGCCGCGAGCGGGTGGCCAACATGATCCGGGCGCTGGGGCAGGAGGAGGCGCAGAGCATCCTCGAGGACCACGGCGAGATCGACGTGGGTTGCGATTTCTGCGGCCAGCAGTACCGGTTCGATGCGGTGGACGCGACGCGCATCTTCACCGCCCCGGGCGACCAGCCGCCGGTGAGTCCGACGATGCAGTGAACGCGGAATGCGGGAGCGGGCGCGGACGCGGCCATCCGTACGCAGGGCCGGTTTCGTTTGGCCGTCGGCTTTCCACCGGCGCGACATAATTGGTACAAATGAACAGTCCACACGAGCCCGCCGTCGCGGGTGCGCCAGTGCGGCGATTCAAGGATCCGGCGTACGTCGAGGTCGCCTCCACGCTGGGTGAATTGCGCGAGCGCATCGACTCGCTCGACGAGCAGATCGTGAACCTGCTCGCGCAGCGCGCGGCCTGCGTGCGCGACGCGACCCGCTTCAAGCGCGACGCCTTCCAGGTGGCGGCGCCGGCCCGCCAGGCGCAGGTCTTCGAGCGCGTGCGCGCGCTTGCGGCGCCGCATGCGCCCGCCTTTCCGGGGCTGCCGGACATCGTCGAGTCGACTTATCGCACCCTGGTCGGCGCCTTCGTCGCCGCCGAGGCCCAGTTGTTCCAGGACACCGAAACCATCCAACCATGACCATGAACCGCACTTCCACCTCCCGCTGGTCCTCGCTGGGCCGCCGTGCCGCCATCGGCGTGCTGCTGTCCTGTGCCGCCGCCTCCGGCGCGTTCGCCCAGGCGTGGCCGAGCAAGCCCATCAAGCTGGTCGTGCCGTACGGGGCGGGATCTTCCCCGGACGTGGCGGCGCGGATCATCGCCGAGAAGGTCGGCGCCCGGCTCGGGCAGCCGGTGGTGGTCGAGAACCGGGCCGGCGCGGGCGGCAACAACGGCACCAGCGCCGTGGCGAAGGCGCCCGGCGACGGCTACACGTTCCTGATCAGCACCAACGGCCCGCTGGTCTACAACACCGTGCTGTACGAGAACCTGCCGTACGACCCGTTCAAGGAACTGCGGCCGGTGGTGCTGGCCGGCGGCCAGGCCAACATCTGCGCGGTGCGCGCCGATTCCGGCATCAATTCGCTGCGCGACCTGGTGGCGACGATGAAGCGCGAGCCGGGCAAGTTCAACTACTCGTCGATCGGCGTCGGCAGCCTGTCGCAGCTCGGCGTCGAACTGCTGAAGGCCAGGACCGATACCTTCGCCGTGCACATTCCGTACGCTTCCTCGCCGCTGGCGGTGCTGGCGGTGCTGCAGGGCGACGTGCAGTTCACGTGCGTGCCCGCCGTGGCGGTGGTCCCGCAGGTGAAGGCAGGCAAGCTGCGGCCGCTGGCGGTGTCGACCGGGCAGCGCAGCTCGCTCACGCCGGACATCCCGACCATGAAGGAGGCGGGCTTCCCCGAAGTCGAGAACGTTGCCTGGATGGCCATCATGGCGCCGGCCGCCACGCCCACCGAGGTCGTGCAGCGCATGAACCAGGAGATCAACGCCGCCCTGGCCATGCCCGACGTCAAGCAGAAGATGAACTCGCAGTACATGGAGCCGATCGGCGGCTCGCCCGAGGACCTGCAGCGCTTCATGGCCAAGGAGCTCAAGACCATGGCGCCGGTCATCAAGCGGATGGGCGCCAAGCTCAAGTGACGCAGCGGATACGGCTCGCGGCGACCCGGCGTGCCGCGGACGCCGCCGAGGCCGAGGCCGCGCTGTCCCGCCTGGGTACGCGCCCGGGCATCTATTTCGGCATCGAAGGCGGCGTTGCCGGCCTGCATCCGCTGCAGGCGACGCTGCTGCATCGCCCGGCGCTGGCGCTGCGCCTGTTCGGCGACGGCGTCGAAGTGCAGGCGCTGGACGGCCTCGGACGCGCGCTGCTGCGGCAGCCGGCACTCGCGGCGTGGGCCGCCGGTCCATTGCGCGGCACCGGTTGCGGGCCGCTTGCCCTGGTGCGCGGCTTCATGGCGTGCTTCGAGCCGTCGCGCGACGCGCTCCTCGCCGGGGCGCTGCCGTTTTCCGCGCACCGGCTGGCTGCCGGCGGCGAGCCCGGCGAACACCTCGGCCTCCTGTTCTTCGCTGGGACCTTCCTGCGGCGCGACGCTGCGGGCGCCTCGGAGTCGGTGAGCCTGGCCGTGCCCGGCGCCGATACGGCCGGCGAAGCGGTGCACGAAGCGCCGCAGCCATCCGCATCACCGGCCGCGGAACCGCGGGACGACCTGCCGCCCGGCGGCTATGCGGCCATGGTGGAGCGTGCCGTCGTGCTGCTCCACGAGCGGCCGCTGGTGTCGCTGACGCTGAGCCAGGCCTGGCGCCGGCGGGTGGTCATGCCGCCGCTGGAGGCGTTCCGCCGCCTGCGCGAGGCCAATCCGGCGCCTGTCACCTTCTTCGTCAACGATGGCCGCGGCGAATGCCTGCTGGGAGCTTCGCCCGACCTGCAACTGGTGGTGAAGGGCCGCAGCGTCGAAGCGCTGCCGGTGTGCGGCACGGTGGCGCGCGGCGCCGGCGCCGTGGGCGAAGCCGAGTCGCTGCGCGAGCTGATCGACGAGGAGGTGGATGCCGCCTCGCTCGCCGTCTGCAGCGACGCCTTGCGCAACGACCTGGCGCCGTTGTGCGAGGCCGGAACGCTGCGCCTGCTCGATCGCCGCCGGGTGATGTCGCTGGCCACGGTGGTGCATGCCGTGGACCGGCTCGCGGGACGGCTGCGACCCGGGTGCGACGCGTGGGACGCCATCGCGGGCACGGCGGCGCCGGTCATGGTCACCGGAACGCCGCGCGCGCAGGCACTGGCCGCCATCGCCGAACTCGAATCGAGCCCGCGCGGCTGGTACGGCGGCATGGTGGTGCAGGTGGACGGCACTGGCGACGCGCTGGCCGGCACGATCCTGCGGGCGGCCGCCGTGCGGGATGGCGTGGCCGAAGTGCGCACCGGCGGCGACCTGCTGGCCGGCTCGTCGCCGGCGCGCGAGGAAAAGGAGGCGCGGCTCAAGACCCGTTCGCTGTGGCGCGCCTTCGGCCTCGAAGCGGCGGCTCCTGCGGGCGAGGCGGCGGGCACATCGCACGCGCTGCCGTCCGCGGTGCGGCTGGTGGCCGAGGGGGACGCGTTCGCCGCCGCACTGGCCGACTGCCTCGCCGGCCTGGGCCTGGGCCTTCGCGACGATGCCGCACTCACGGTGCTGGCCGGCTCGCGGCGCATCGAAGCGCCGCGCCACGTGATCGCGATCGGGGACGCCGCCGTGCTCCTGCTGCACGCCGAAGGGCATCCGGCGCATGGCAGCGAGCCGCAGCACGGGCACCTGGTGCGTTGCACGCGGGCGGCGGCGGCACCCGGCGGCGCCGGCACGTTCATCGCGGCGCGTTCGTTGCGCTGGCAACTGGGCGCGCGCAAGCCCGGCCCAGGCTGGTCGGTGTGGGCGACCGACGAAGAGCGCGTGCCGCAGGTCCTGGTGCACGAGGAGCGGCGCCTCGCGTGCTTCCTGTTCCGCCCGGAATCGCTGCTGTCGCAGCCGGCGGCGGTGGAACTGCTGCAGGCGGCGCTGGCCCTGTGCGGGCGGAACTGATCGAGGTCAACGCCTCGCCAGCGAAGTGAACAGCCGGTGTTCGCAGTCCGGGTCGCTGCACTTGCCGCATTGCCACTGCCAGCGCGCGGCGCCCGCCGGCGGCGCAGGGCGCTGCGCCAGGCCAGGGGGCAGCGCCGCCAGCGCGTTGCGCAGCCGGTCCTCGCCGGTGCCGTACACCACCCGGTACGCGACGCCGGCGCGCGCGAGCAGCTCGCGCACGAGCCGGTCCGTGTGCTCGCGCGAAGCCGACGCGTCGCGCTGCAGGCCGTCGGCCACCCACGGCAGGTCCAGTCCCATGACCAGCGTCAGGTCGTAGCCGCGCTGGCGCTCCAGCGCGAAGCGCAGCAGCGGATCGTCGTCGAACAGCAGCCCGCCCCAGACCGCGACCATGAGGGCGGTGGTGTCGGCAATCGCGACCTGCGCCGTCGCGGCAGCGGCTTCAACGCGCCGCTCCTGCTCGCGCGCAATCGGCCAGTGTTCTTCGGGTCGCGGCGTGCGCCGCTCGCGTTCGCACCACTCCCGCAGGACCTCGGGCACGACCGCCGCCGGGTGCCCGTCGCGCCGCAGGGCGGTTGCGAGCTGGGTGGCGAGCGTCGTCTTGCCGGTGCTCTCCGCGCCGAGGAGCGCGATCCTCACGGCTTGGGGGCGGAAGCCGGGGCGGGCCTGGCGATCTGGACGTAGATCTCGTTGGGCTTGACCATGCCGAGCTCGGCGCGGGCGCGCTCCTCGATCATCTCCTGGCCTTCCTTCAGGTCGCGCACCTCGGAGGCGAGCCGCTCGTTGGCCTGCTGCGCCTGGACGTTGGCCGCATTCTGCGCCTCCAGTTCCCGCTGCAGGCCCGCCACCTTGCCGAGGCTGCCGCGCCCGAACCACAGCTGCGCGTGGACCAGCAGCAGCAGCCCGACCAGCAGCAGGGGAACGAGCCGTTTGGCCAAGCTGCTAGCGCAGGTTGTAGAAGGCCGCGCGGCCCGGGTAGCTGGCGACGTCGCCGAGGTCTTCCTCGATGCGCAGCAGCTGGTTGTACTTGGCCATCCGGTCGCTGCGGCTCAGCGAGCCGGTCTTGATCTGGCCGGCGTTGGTGCCCACCGCGATGTCCGCGATCGTTGAGTCCTCGGTCTCGCCAGAGCGGTGGCTGATGACGGCCGTGTAGCCGGCGCGCTTGGCCATCTCGATGGCGGCGAAGGTCTCGGTCAGCGTGCCGATCTGGTTGATCTTGATGAGGATCGAGTTGGCGATGCGCTTCTCGATGCCCTCCTTCAGGATCTTCGTGTTGGTGACGAACAGGTCGTCGCCGACCAGCTGCACGCGCGAGCCGAGGCGCTCGGTGAGCAGCTTCCAGCCGTCCCAGTCGCTCTCGCCCATCGCGTCCTCGATGCTGATGATCGGGTACTTGTCGACCCACGTGGACAGGATGTTGGTCCACTCGCCGGCTTCGAGCACCAGGCCCTCCGCCTCGAGGTTGTAGCGGCCGTCCTTGTGGAACTCGCTGGCCGCGCAGTCCAGGCCCAGCGCGATCTGCTCGCCCGGGCGGTAGCCGGCGGCCTCGATGGCCTGCAGGATCAGGCCGATCGCGGCTTCGTGGTTCTCGACGTTCGGGGCGAAGCCGCCTTCGTCGCCGACGGCCACGCTCATGCCCTTGTCGTGGATGATCTTCTTCAGCGCGTGGAACACCTCGGCGCCGTACCGCAGCGCCTCGCGGAAGGTCGGCGCGCCCACCGGGATGATCATCAGCTCCTGCAGGTCGAGGTTGTTGTTGGCATGGGCGCCGCCGTTGACCACGTTCATCATCGGCACCGGCAGCTGCATGCCGCCCATGCCGCCGAAGTAGCGGTACAGGGGCAGGCCCGATTCCTCGGCCGCGGCGCGGGCCACGGCCATCGAGACGGCCAGGGTGGCGTTGGCGCCGAGGCGGCTCTTGTTGTCGCTGCCGTCGAGGTCGATCAGCGTCTTGTCGAGGAACGCCTGCTCGGAGGCGTCCAGGCCCAGCACCGATTCGGAGATCTCGGTGTTGATGTGCTCCACGGCGCGCAGCACGCCCTTGCCGAGGTAGCGGCCCTTGTCGCCGTCGCGCAGCTCGATCGCTTCGCGCGAACCGGTGGACGCGCCCGACGGCACCGCCGCGCGGCCCATGGTGCCGGATTCCAGCAGGACGTCGCATTCGACGGTGGGGTTGCCGCGCGAGTCGAGGATCTCGCGGCCGACGATGTCAACGATGGCACTCATTTGTTGTTTCTTCCGTTTCCTTGGCAGCTACTCTGTCTTGAGCCCCTCCCCTCGAGGGGAGGGGTTGGGGAGGGGTGGGCACATGGGCCCCGAAGGGGAGGCCGTCAGGCCGCCCCCTCCACGATCAGCATCCGCATGTCGGCGGCGCCTTCGCGCGCCTTCTTCGCGGCCTGGTACTCCGGCGAGTCGTAGAACTTGTGGGCCGCTTCCACCGACGGGAACTTCAGCATCACGAACCGCGCCGGGTTCCAGTCGCCTTCCAGCACCTCCACCTTGCCGCCGCGGATGCACACCTCGGCGCCGCCCGCCTTCATGGCGATGGTGGAGAGCTTCTTGTATTCCTCGTACTGCACCGGGTCGGTGACGTCCACGGTGGCGATCACGTAAGCACTGGGCATGTCTCAGGCCTCGAAGTTGTTTTCCAGAAATCCGTTCTTCTTGGTCACGGCGTCGAGCGCGACCAGCGTTTCCAGCAGCGCCCGCATGTGCTTGAGCGGCACGGCGTTCGGGCCGTCCGACAGCGCCTTGGCCGGGTCCGGGTGCGTCTCCATGAACAGGCCCGCCACGCCGACGGCCACCGCCGCGCGCGCCAGCACCGGCACCATCTCGCGCTGCCCGCCCGAACTGGTGCCCTGGCCGCCCGGCAGCTGGACGGAGTGCGTGGCGTCGAACACCACGGGCGCGCCGGTCTCGCGCATGATCGCGAGCGACCGCATGTCGGAGACCAGGTTGTTGTAGCCGAAGCTCGCGCCGCGCTCGCAGGCCATGAAGCGGTCCTCGGACAGGCCGTTCTCGCGCGCTGCCGCGCGGGCCTTGTCGATCACGTTCTTCATGTCGTGCGGCGCGAGGAACTGGCCCTTCTTGATGTTGACCGGCAGCCCCGACTGCGCGACGGCGCGGATGAAATCGGTCTGGCGGCACAGGAAGGCCGGCGTCTGCAGCACGTCCACCACCTTCGCCACCTCGGGGATCTCGGCCTCGGTGTGCACGTCCGTGATGACGGGCACGCCCAGTTCCTTCTTCACCTTGCCCAGGATCTCCAGGCCGCGCGCCATGCCCGGGCCGCGAAAGCTGGTGCCCGACGAGCGGTTGGCCTTGTCGTAGCTGCTCTTGAAGATGAAGGGGATGCCCAGGCTGCCGGTGATTTCCTTCAACTGCCCGGCGACGTCGAGCTGCAACTGCTCCGACTCGACGACGCAGGGACCGGCGATCAGGAAGAAGGGCCGGTCCAGGCCCACGTCGAAGTTGCACAGTTTCATTCACCCACCTCGAACGACGTGGCGATTGCCTCCGGGTTCCGATCCCCGGCGAAGCCGGGGCCCCTCTCCAGCCCTGCGGCAATCACCTCGAAACCGCACAGCTTCATGCCACCGCCTTGAGCGGCTTGCCGGCCTGGCGGCCGGTGCTCTGCTGGTGGTCGACGGCCGCCTTCACGAAGCTGTTGAACAGCGGGTGGCCGTCCCAGGGGGTCGACTTGAACTCGGGGTGGAACTGCACGCCCATGAACCACGGATGCACGTCCTGGGGCAGTTCCACGATCTCGGTGAGGTGCTCGCGCTGCGTCAGCGCCGAGATCACCAGTCCGGCCTGCCGCAGCTGGTCGAGGTACTTGACGTTGGCTTCGTAGCGGTGGCGATGCCGCTCGGTCACCACGTCGCCGTAGATCTTGTGGGCCAGCGTGCCCTTGGCGACGTCGGAGCTCTGGGCGCCCAGGCGCATCGTGCCGCCGAGGTCGGACTGCTCGGTGCGGGTCTTGATGGTGCCGTCGGCTTCCATCCACTCGGTGATCAGCGCGATCACCGGATGCGGCGTGGCGGGGTCGAACTCGGTGCTGTTGGCGTCCTTCAGGCCGGCGACGTCGCGGGCGTACTCGATGGTGGCGACCTGCATGCCCAGGCAGATGCCGAGGTACGGCACCTTGTGTTCGCGGGCGAAGCGGGCCGCGGCGACCTTGCCCTCGATGCCGCGCTTGCCGAAGCCACCCGGCACCAGGATCGCGTCGTACTTGGCCAGTTGCGACTCGGTCTCCGGGGTGATGGTCTCCGAGTCGACGTAATCGATCTTCACGCGCACGTGGTTGCGCAGCCCGGCGTGCCTGATCGCCTCGTTGAGCGACTTGTAGCTGTCCGAGAGATCCACGTACTTGCCGACCATGGCGATCGTGATCTCGCCTTGCGGATGCTCGGTCTCGTACACCAGGTCGTCCCAGCGCTTGAGGTTCGCGGGCGGCGTGTTCAGGCGCAGCTTGTCGCAGATAAGGCCATCGAGGCCCTGCTCGTGCAGCATGCGCGGCACCTTGTAGATCGTGTTCACGTCCCACATGGAGATCACGCCCCACTCGGGCACGTTGGTGAACAGCGAGATCTTGCCGCGCTCCTCGTCGGGGATCTTGCGGTCGGCGCGGCACAGCAGCGCGTCGGCCGAGATGCCGATCTCGCGCAGCTTCTGCACCGTGTGCTGGGTCGGCTTGGTCTTGAGCTCGCCGGCCGCGGCGATCCACGGCACGTAGGTCAGGTGCACGAACGCGGTGTTGTTGGCGCCCATGCGCAGGCTCATCTGCCGCGCGGCCTCCAGGAAGGGCAGCGACTCGATGTCGCCCACCGTGCCGCCGATCTCGACGATCGCCACGTCGGCCGCGCCCGGCTCGCCGAAGTGGGCGCCGCGCTTGATGAACTCCTGGATCTCGTTGGTGATGTGCGGGATCACCTGCACCGTCTTGCCGAGGTAGTCGCCGCGGCGCTCCTTCTCCAGCACCGACTGGTAGATCCGGCCGGTGGTGAAGTTGTTGACCTTGCCCATGCGGGTGGTCACGAAGCGCTCGTAGTGGCCGAGGTCGAGGTCGGTTTCGGCGCCGTCGTCGGTGACGAACACCTCGCCGTGCTGGAAGGGGGACATGGTGCCCGGATCGACGTTGATGTACGGATCGAGCTTGATGAGGGTGACCTTGAGGCCGCGCGATTCGAGGATCGCGGCGAGGGAGGCTGAGGCGATTCCCTTCCCCAGGGAGGACACCACACCGCCGGTGACGAAGACGAATTTGGTCATGTCGGTCGGGAGCCGCGGCGCCCGGAGGTGGTAAAGCGAAATTATAGGGGTCAGGGGTTAGAGCTTAGGGGCGAGGGGCCAGGGGATGAGAGAGGTCCGGTTGCTTCCCGGTCCCCCGTCCCCGGCCCCTTACACTTCCGCCATGACCGAGCTCGCCGGCAAACACATCGTCCTGGGCCTCTCCGGCGGCATCGCCTGCTACAAGGCCGCGGAGCTGTGCCGCACCCTGGTCAAGGCCGGCGCGACCGTGCAGGTGGTGATGACCGAGGCGGCCGAGCAGTTCATCACCCCCGTCACGATGCAGGCGCTGTCGAACCGGCCCGTCTACACCTCGCAGTGGGACCGCCGCGAGCCCAACAACATGCCGCACATCAACCTGTCGCGGGAAGCCGATGCGATCCTGGTCGCCCCATGCAGCGCCGACTTCATGGCCAGGCTGTTGCACGGCCGGGCCGACGATCTCCTGAGCCTGATGTGCCTGGCGCGGCCGCTGGCGCAGGTGCCGCTGCTGCTCGCGCCGGCGATGAACCGCGAGATGTGGGCGCACCCCGCGACCCAGCGCAACATGACCCAGCTCGCGGCCGACGGAGCGCACATCCTGGGCGTGGGCAGCGGCTTCCAGGCCTGCGGCGAGACGGGCGACGGCCGCATGCTGGAGCCCGAGCAGATCCTGGAGGACGTGGTCGCCTTCTTCCAGCCCAAGCTGCTGGCGGGCAAGCGCGTGCTGGTGACCGCCGGCCCCACGTTCGAGGCGCTCGATCCGATCCGCGGCATCACCAACCACTCCTCCGGCAAGATGGGGTTCGCGCTCGCGCGCGCGGCGCGCGAGGCCGGCGCCGACGTCACGCTGGTCGCCGGTCCCGTGCACCTGCCGACGCCGCGTGGCGTCACCCGCATCGACGTGAAGTCGGCCCGCGAGATGCTGCAGGCCACGCTGGGCGAGGAGCCGCGCGCCGACGTCTTCGTCGCCACCGCGGCCGTGGCGGACTGGCGGCCCGCTGCCCAGAGCGAGCAGAAGATCAAGAAGCCCGCCTCGGGCGCCGCCCCGGTCGTCGCCTTCACGGAGAACCCCGACATCCTGCAGACGGTGGCGCAGGGCGCGCGGGCCAGGAGCGGGGCGCTGTTCTGCGTCGGCTTCGCGGCCGAAACCCACGACCTGGCCGCCCATGCACGGGCCAAGCTCGTGCGCAAGGGCATTCCGCTCATCGTCGGCAACATCGGCCCGCTGACCTTCGGCCTCGACGACAACCAGATGCTGCTGGTCGACGCGCAAGGCGTGCGCGAACTGCCGCGCGCCTCCAAGACGGTCCTGGCGCGCCAGCTCGTCGCCGAAATCGCGCGGCGCATCGCCGGCTGAGCCTTTTCCCCCACGCTCCAATGAAAATCGACGTCAAGATCCTCGATCCGCGGATGGCGGACCAGCTTCCCGGCTACGCCACGCCGGGCAGCGCCGGCCTCGACCTGCGGGCCTGCCTGGAAGGCCCGCTCACGCTGGAGCCGAACGCCTGGCGGCTGGTGCCGACCGGGATCGCGATCTGGCTCAAGGATCCCGGCTTCGCCGCGATGATCCTGCCGCGCTCCGGCCTGGGCCACAAGCATGGCATCGTCCTGGGCAACCTGGTCGGGCTCATCGACAGCGACTACCAGGGCCAGCTCATGGTGAGCGCGTGGAACCGCAGCGACACGGCCTTCACGCTGCAGCCGATGGAGCGGCTGGCGCAACTCGTGATCGTTCCCGTGGTCCAGGCCCAGTTCAATGTCGTGGACGAGTTCCCCGCGACCGAACGCGGCGCGGGTGGCTACGGCTCGACCGGCAAGCACTAGCTCGTCCGCATCAGACGGGGCGCCAGCCCCGGCCCGGTCCTACAGCAATCTGCGGCAATGCCTGCGGCCCAGATGGAGCGGCAGGACTCTTTAATCGTGGTGTTCGCCAGCTTGATCACAAGGAGAGCCACCATGAACACGAAATCCAGATTGCTTCCGATCGCCGGAGCCGCCACCCTGGCCCTGGCCATGGCCGGCTGCAGCACGACCGACCTGTATGGCCAGCCCGCGCCCGTGACGTATCCGTCCGGCACGTACAGCAGCGCGCCGGTCGCCGCCGTCGAATACGGCCGCGTGACCAACGTGTCGCTGGTCAGCGGGCAGCCGATCGCTTCGTCCAACCAGGGCCGCAACCTCGCCGGCACGGCCATCGGCGCCATCGTCGGCGGCCTGCTGGGCAACCAGATCGGCGGCGGTTCGGGCCGCTCGGCCGCCACGGTGCTCGGCGCGATCGGCGGCGGCATCGCCGGCAACCGCATCGCCCAGAACACGGCGCCCGGCGGCACGGTGGCGAGCACCAACCCGGTGTACCGCATCGAAGTCCAGACGGACCAGGGCTATGTGCGCACCTACGATGTGGCCGCCACTGGCAACCTGCGCCCGGGTGACCGGGTGCGCATCGAAAACGGCGTGATCTACCACGCCTGACGGGCGCAAGCGGGCGGCCTGCTAGTGCAGCAGGCCGCCGTCCGGCGCGCCGGTCTGCACCTTGAAGAAGCCGGTGCCAGCCGAGCCCCGGCCGACTTCCTCCTCGGTCGCTTCGCGCACGCGCTCCACCTTCAGGTGCAGGCGCAGCGCGATGCCGGCCAGCGGGTGGTTGCCGTCCACGACGACGTGCTCGGGATAGATCTCGGTCACGGTGTAGAGCAGGTCCTTCGGGGCCTGTTCGTTCGCGCCGGCGGGCAGTCCCTCGAAGGTCATGCCTTCTTCCAGCTCCTGCGGGAACAGGCTGCGCGGCTCGAGGAACACCAGTTCCTCGTCGTAGTCGCCGAAGGCTTCCTCCGGCTCCAGGTGCAGGTCCAGGCGGTCGCCGGCCCCGTGGCCCTGCAGCGCTTCCTCGATGCGGGCGAGCAGGTCGTCCCCGCCGACGAGGAACTCCACCGGCTCGGCCAGTTCGTCCAGCACTTCGCCGAGCGTGTCCTCGAGGGTCCACGTCAGCGCGACGACGCATTGCGGTGTGATTTCCATGCCATGATTCTCGCAGTTCACGATGGACGTCACACGACCCACGCCCTTGCTCGGGGGGCTCACCCCGGCCCAGTTCATGAAGCGGCACTGGCAGAAGAAGCCGCTGCTGGTGCGCGGCGCGCTGCCGGGCTTCGAGCCGCTGCTCTCGCGCGCCGAACTGTTCGCGCTCGCGGCGCGCGAGGAGGTCGAGTCGCGGCTGGTGGCGCGCTCGGGCGGCCAATGGCAGTTCCGGCGCGGGCCGTTCGCCCGGCGCGCCTTGCCGCCCCTGGCGCGGCCCGACTGGACGCTGCTGGTGCAAGGCGTCGACCTGCACCACGAAGCGGCGCACGAACTGCTGTCGCGGTTCCGCTTCGTGCCGCAGGCACGGCTTGACGACCTCATGATCAGTTATGCGGCCGACGGCGGCGGTGTCGGCCCGCATTTCGACAGCTACGACGTGTTCCTGCTGCAGGCGCAGGGACGGCGGCGCTGGCGCATCGGCCGGCAGGACGACCTCCGCCTCGTGCCTGGCGTGCCGCTGAAGATCCTCGCCAGCTTCGAGCCGGAGGCCGAATACGTCCTGGAGCCCGGCGACCTGCTGTACCTGCCCCCGCGCTATGCGCATGACGGCATCGCCGAGGGCGAGTGCCAGACCTACTCGATCGGCTTCCGCTCGCCGGCGGGCGCCGAACTCGCACGCGACCTGCTGCAGCGGCTGTCCGAGGATGCGGCCGAGGCGGCCGGCGAGCGGATCTACCGCGACCCGGCGCAAGCCGCCACCGCCGCGCCCGGGGCCATTCCCCAAGCGCTGCAGGCGTTCGCGCAGGCGGCGCTCGCCGCAGCCCTGAAGGATCCCGGTGCGGTCGAGCGCGCGTTGGGCGAGGCGCTGAGCGAGCCCAAGCCGACGGTGTGGTTCGAGGGCGCGGCCCCCGCCGACCTGGACGCGGGCGTCGTCCTCGATCGCCGCACGCGGATGATGTACGACCGCTCGCACGTCTTCATCAACGGCGAGAGCTACCGCGCCAGCGGCCGCGATGCGGCGCTGATGCGCGCCCTGGCCGACGGCCGCCGGCTGCAGGCCGCGCAAGTGGCGCGCGCGAGCGCCGCGGCGCGCGCATTGCTCGCGGCCTGGCAGGAAGCCGGCTGGCTGCAGCCGCTGGAGGAAGCAACGCCATGACCGCGCCCGACGCCATTCCGCCCGAGCCGCTGCCGTCCGGCCGCTTCGAGGGGCGCATCGCCTTCCAGCAACTGGTGCGCGATGCGCTGGCCGCCGCCGCCCGCGAAGGCTGGCGCGAAATCATCCTCAGCGACCCCGACTTCGCCGACTGGCCGCTGGGCGAGCGGGCCGTCGCCGAGTCGCTGCACGCGTGGTCGACGAGCGGCCGGCACTGCATCCTGCTGGCGCGCCGCTGGGACGAGGTGGTGCGCCGGCACGCCCGCTTCGTCGGCTGGCGCGGCACCTGGGCGCACATCATCGATGCCAGGGCCTGCCGCGCCGCCGATCCGCTGGAGTTGCCCAGTGCCATCTGGAGTCCCGGCTGGGTCATGCAACGGCTGGACCTCGACCGCTGCAACGGCTACTGCGGCGGCGAGCCGGAACGCCGCCTGATGCTGCGCGAGGACCTGCAGGAATGGCTGCGGCAGAGCTCGCCGTCGTTTCCATCCAACACTCTTGGACTGTGAGTGGAATCCCCTAGGGGCAGTCCCTTAAGGGTTTGCCGGGTATTGGGCCTTTCGGACCTATAATCCCGTGCTGAACGGCAGGAGCTCGAATGCCTGCGTTCGGGTCAACACCGGCCATTCCGCCGAACTGACAATTTCCGAAAATTGCTTCGTCCCAGAGAAGGAACCTTGAAATGAAGAAATCGCTCGTCCTGGCGACCCTGATTGCCGCCGCTGCCCTGGCTGCCTGCGGCAAGAAGGAAGAGCCGGCGCCCGCTCCGGCTCCCGCTCCCGCCGCCGCTCCGGCTCCGGCCCCCGCCGCTCCGGCCGCCGACGCCGCTGCCAGCGCTCCGGCCGCCGCCCCGGCTGCCGATGCTGCTGCTTCCGCAGCCGCTGCAGCCGCTGCCACGCCGGCCGCCTCGGCCGCCAGCGGCACCAAGTAATCGGTTCTTCCGGTTCGAAGAAAAAGCCGCCCTCGGGCGGCTTTTTGCATTGGTGGCACCCCGAAGGCGCGCGGCGGGTGAGTCAGGCCGTAAGCCAGTCGCAGCCGGTCCCCGCATCCGCCACGCCGATGTCGGCTGGCGCGCAACCGAGTGCGGCGGCCAGCGCCTCGCGCGCCAGCGCCGGACGGTTGTTCTGCTCGCTCAGATGCGCGGCCACCACCTGCTTCAAGCCGCGTGGCTGCAGGGCCGCGGCGATGGCCGCGGCAGCGCTGTTGGCGAGGTGCCCGTACGCGCCGGCCACGCGGCGCTTGAGAAAGGGCGGATAGGCCGAGGCCGCGAGCAGTTCGGGATCGTGGTTGCACTCCAGGAGCAGGGTGTCGCAGCCTGCCAGTTGTTCCAGGACGTGGCTGCTGGCATGGCCCATGTCGGTCGCCACGCCCAGGCGCCGCTGGCCATCGCCGCACGTGAGCTGCAGCGGCTCGCGCGCATCGTGCGGCACGGTGAAGGGCAGCACCTGCAGCCCGCCGATCTCGATGTCGACCTCGTCGCAGGCGATCCGCAGCAGGCCCTCGAGGTCCGGCTTGCCGATCGCCGACCAGGTGCCGTGGCTCATCCAGACCGGGATCCGCTCGCGCAGCGCCAACTGGCGGGCGCAGCCGACGTGGTCGGAATGCTCGTGGGTGATGAAGATCGCGTCGATCTGCTCGGCGAGCATGCCGGCCATGGCGAGCCGCTTGTCCAGCTGGCGGATGCCAAGTCCGCAGTCGATCAGCAGGTGCGTTGCGCGGCCGCCGCCGCTGGCCTGCACCACCGTGGCATTGCCGGTGCTGCCGCTGCCGAGGCTCTTGAACCTGATCATCCGTGCAAGGACGCGGGTCCGCGCAGCAGGACCCGTGTCTTCACCTTTACTTCAAGTCGTCCGCGATGACCTGCACGATCCGCTTGGCCGTCTCGGAGGTCTCCGGCCCGCCGCTCGCGTTCAGCACCGAAACCGTCGTCGACTCGCCCTGGCTCTTGAGCGCGATGCGGTACTTGTTCGGCGCGGCGTCCTTGTCGCCGCGGCCGAACAGCTTCGCCAGCCAGCCCGGCTCCTTGCGGTCGGCGCTCGGCTCGACGTAGCGAACGAAGTACATGCCTTGGGCGCGGTCGCGGTCTTCCACCGTGAAGCCGGTGCGGTCCAGGGCCAGGCCGACGCGGCGCCAGGCGCGATCGAATCCCTCGTCGATCTGCACCACCGGGGTGTTGCCCACCGTGGCGACGCGCGAGCTCGGCCTGGCCGCGCTCGCCACCAGGGCCTTCGACTGCTCCTGCGGCACGCCGAGCCTGACCATCAGCCGGCGCAGGAATTCGGTTTCCAGTTCCGGGTCCGACGGCCGCGGCTGCCACACCGTCTGGTCCTTCTGGGTGTTGCTGTACACCTCGATCATCCCGCGATGGCTGATGTAGATCTCGGTGCCGCCGCTGGGCGTGCGCTCGAGCCGGGTGCGGAACTTGTCGCGCTCGGCGGTCGAATACACCGAGTCGATCAGCTTGCCCAGCGCGTTGCGGATGAAGTCCTGCGGGATCTTGGCGCGGTTCTCGGCCCAGTCGGTCTCCAGGATGCCGAGTGCCGCCTCGTCCTGCGTGAGCAGGAAGCCGCTTTCCAGCCAGAAGTCACGCACCGGTCCCCACAGCTGGTCGGCGGAGCGGTTCACCACCAGCCAGCGCTGGGTGCCGGCGCGTTCGATGCGCACGTCGCCCAGCGTCGTGGCCGCGGTCGGCACGCCGGGAGCGGCCTGGCCGACCTGGAAGCTGCTGGCCGTCACCGTGCCGCCGGGCACCTGGTAGCGAGAGTCGCGCGAGAGCTGGGTCAGGTCGGGCGGGACCTCCAGGGTCACGCCCTTGCCGGCGCTCTTGTAGTCGACCTTCTCGCCTTCCAGCACGGAACAGGCCGAGAGCGCCATCACGGCGCACGCCGCCAGCAGCGCGAGTCTTGCAGATTGCTTCACTTCATCCCCTCAGGATTTGTCTTGAACTTCAGGCCAGCAGGCCGCTGGCGCGCAGCGCGGCTTCGACCACCGGCTCGCTGGCCGTCGCGAGCGGCGTCATCGGCAGGCGCAGGGCGCCGCCGCACAGTCCCATGCGGGCCATCGCCCACTTCACCGGGATCGGATTGGCTTCCACGAACAGGTGGCGGTGCACCGGCAGCAGCCGGCGCTGGATCTCCATCGCCTTCCTGGCGTCGCCGGCCACCGCCGCCACGCACAGTTCGTGCATCAGGCGCGGCGCGACGTTGGCGGTGACGCTGACGTTGCCTTGCCCGCCGCACAGCATCAGGGCGACGGCGGTCGGATCGTCGCCGGAGTAGACGGCGAAGCCCTCGGGCACGTCGCGGATCAGCCACTGCGCGCGCTCGATGTTGCCGGTCGCTTCCTTGATGCCGATGATGCCGGGCACCTGCGCCAGGCGCAGCACGGTGTCGTGCTGCAGGTCGGCCACGGTGCGGCCCGGCACGTTGTACAGCACCATCGGGAGGTCGACCGCTTCGGCGATCGCGCGGAAGTGCCGGTACTGGCCTTCCTGCGTCGGCTTGTTGTAGTAGGGCACGACCTGCAGCTGGCAGTCGGCGCCGGTCTTCTTCGCGTACTTGGCCAGCTCGATGGCTTCGGCCGTGGAGTTGGCGCCGCAGCCGGCCATGATCGGCACGCGGCCCCTGGCCTGCTCCACCGCGACGCGGATGATCTCGTGGTGTTCCTGCACGTCGACGGTGGGCGACTCGCCCGTGGTCCCCACCACGCCGATGCAGTCGGTGCCCTCGGCAATGTGCCAGTCGACCAGCTTCCGCAGGGACGGATAGTCCACGCTGCCGTCGTCGTGCATCGGCGTCACCAATGCCACGATGCTGCCTGTAATCGGTGTCATGTGCGGGTACTCGAGGGGGAAAAAAGGCATTCTACCCAGCCGCTTCGCTGGCACCGCGCCGGCGGCGGCGCAGGTGGAGACTATTTGAGCAGGTAGCGCGGGGCCGCATCACCCGCGACCGGACGCACGGCGGCGATCCGCTGCACGAAGCGCGGCGGATCTTCGAGGAAACCCTCCTCGTAGGCGACGACCCGCAGCCGGTCGACCAGGCGCAGCAGCTCGCCGGCGGCCAGCAGGAACTCCGGGCGCGCCGGCCGCCCGACGGTTTCGTTGCCGAGCGCGAAGGTCTCGTAGATCAACGCGCCGCCGGGAGCGACGCTGTCCTGCAACTGCGGGAAGAGCGGCCGCCAGAGGTAATTGGTGACGATCACGCCGCCGAACGTGCGGCCGGGAAGCGGCCACGGGCTGCCGTCCTCGAGGTCGGCCTGCAGCGCCGCGCCGAACGTGCGGGCTGCCTCGATCGCCTCAGGCGCGCGGTCGATGCCGGTGACGGGATGGCCGCGGCCGGCGAACCAGCGCAGGTGCCGGCCGCCGCCGCAGGCGACGTCGAGCACCGGCGCGCCGGCCGGCACCAGGTGCGACCAGCGCCGGACCCAGGGGGATGGCGTTTCGGTGCCGTGCATCTCTTCTCTCGTTGTCTTCATGCTCAGGAAAGCGCCGGGCCGTCCCAAGCTTTCCTGCCGATCGGCCACGATGCAATTTCGCAGCGCAGCGCAGGAATTGCAGCGTCATTCACTGGAAGCACGCCCAGACCTGCTCGGAGATGGTGATCATCAGCTCGGGCCGCGTGTAGAGGGCGAAAACCCCCAGCAGCACCGCGACGGCGGCCACGTAGGCGAGGACCTTGCGCGCGCGAAGGCTCATTTCAGGCCGGTTGCGGCACGCGCCGCACGATGGGGGACTCGCGCACCGGCAGGTTCACCAGCGCGGCGAACACCCCCAGCGCGATCGCGATGTACCAGACGATGTCGTAGCTGCCGGTGCGGTCGTACAGCAGGCCGCCCAGCCAGACGCCCAGGAACGAGCCGATCTGGTGGCTGAAGAAGACGAAGCCGCCCAGCATGGAGAAGTGCGCGACGCCGAAGATCTGGGCCACGATGGCGTTGGTGGGCGGCACCGTGGACAACCACAGCAGCCCGATGACCGCGGAGAACAGGTACACCGACAACGGCGTGAGCGGTGCCCACAGGAAGAGCGCGATCGCGACCGAGCGGGCCAGATAGATGAAGGCGAGGATCTTGCGTTTGGCGAGCTTCTGCCCGAGCGAGCCGGCGATATAGGTGCCGAACACGTTGAACAGACCGACCAGGGCCAGCGCGTAGCTGGCGACGTGCGGCGGCAGGCCGTGGTCGCGGAGGTAACTGGGCATGTGCACGCCGATGAAGACCACCTGGAACCCGCAGACGAAGAAACCCGCCGTCAGCAGCTGGAAGCTCGGGTTGCGGAAGGCTTCGCGCACGGCGTGCAGGATGCTCTGCTCGCGCTGCGGCGCATGGCCGCCCTGGAAGCCGGGCTCGCGCAGGCCGAAGGCGATGGGGGCGATCAGCAGCACCAGGCCGCCGAGCAGCAGGAGCGACTGCTGCCAGCCGACGGCGCCGATCAGGAAGCCCTCGACGGGAAGCATCACGAACTGGCCGAAGGAGCCGGCCGCGGCCGCGGCCCCCATCGCCCAGGACCGCCGGGCCGGGTCGATCTGGCGCCCGATCACGCCGTAGATGATGGGGTAGGTGGTGCAGGCCAGTGCCGCGCCGATCAGGATGCCAGAGGTGAGGGCGAAGAGTGTCGCGCTGGTGGCGAGGGCCATTCCCAGCAGGCCGGCTGCATACAGGAGGGCACCGCCGATCAGCACCCGGAGCGGACCGAACCGGTCCGCCGCCATGCCGCCGAAGATGCCGAAGAAGCCCCAGGCCAGGTTCTGGATCGCCATGGCGAACGAGAAGGTCTCGCGGCTCCAGTCCTGGGCCTGCGTGATCGGCTGCAGCCACAGGCCGAAGCCGTGGCGGATGCCCATGGACAGCGTGACGATGGCGGCGCCGCAGGCGAGGACCTGCGCGAGCGGGAGATGGCGGGAGGCGGCGGGAGGCATCGGGCGACTGTACCGAAGCCGCCGTGCCGTTGCTGTCGCGCCCGGCGATGCCCCATGGCGGCCCTGGCCATGAACCTGTATGTCCGTACAGCCAGTTCCGGCCGGCGGCATACAATCCGGCTCCCATGGCCAGCAAACTCCCTCCCGACTATTCCGAAGGTTCCATCCGGGTGCTCAAGGGCCTCGAGCCCGTCAAGCAGCGCCCCGGCATGTACACGCGCACCGACAACACGCTGCATGTGATCCAGGAAGTGCTGGACAACGCGGCCGACGAGGCGCTGGCCGGCCACGGCAAGCGGATCAAGGTCACCTTGCACACCGACGGTTCGGTGAGCATCGACGACGATGGTCGCGGCATCCCGTTCGGCCTGCACCCGGAAGAAAAGGCGCCGGTGATCGAGCTGGTGTTCACGCGGCTGCACGCCGGCGGCAAGTTCGACAAGGGTTCGGGCGGGGCGTACAGCTTCTCCGGCGGCCTGCACGGCGTCGGCGTGTCGGTGACCAATGCCCTGGCCAAGCGGCTGGAAGCGACCACCCACCGCGAAGGCCAGGTGGCACGGATCGTCTTTGCCGGCGGCGACGTGGTCGAGCCGCTGCAGGTGCGCAAGGCGCAGGAAGGCGACCGGCGTTCCGGCACGTCGGTGCGCGTGTGGCCGGATCCGAAGTACTTCGAGTCCACCCAGCTGCCGCTGGCCGAACTGGCCCACCTGCTGCGCAGCAAGGCGGTACTGATGCCGGGCGTCACGGTGTCGCTGGCCAACGAGAAGACGCGCGACACCCAGTCCTGGCAGTACAAGGGCGGCCTGCGCGACTACCTGTTGCAGACGCTGACGGGCGAGCCGGTGATCCCGCTGTTCGAGGGCGAGGGCTTCGCCCAGAACAACGACAGCTTCGCCGAAGGCGAGGGCGCCCAGTGGTCGGTGGCGTTCACCGAGGACGGCCAGCCGGTGCGCGAGAGCTACGTCAACCTGATCCCGACCATCAACGGCGGCACCCACGAGGCGGGGCTGCGCGACGGCCTGTTCAACGCCGTCAAGAGCTTCATCGACCTGCATTCGCTGCTGCCCAAGGGCGTCAAGCTGCTGCCGGAGGACGTCTTCGCCCGCGCCTCGTACGTGCTTTCGGCCAAGGTGCTCGATCCGCAGTTCCAGGGCCAGATCAAGGAGCGCCTCAACTCGCGGGACGCGGTGCGGCTGGTGTCCAGCTTCGTGCGGCCGGCGCTGGAGCTGTGGTTGAACCAGCATGTGGAGTACGGCCGCAAGCTCGCGGAGCTCGCGATCAAGGCGGCCCAGAGCCGGCAGAAGGCCGGCCAGAAGGTGGAAAAGCGCAAGGGGTCGGGCGTGGCCGTGCTGCCCGGCAAGCTGACCGACTGCGAGAGCCGTGACCTGAGCCACAACGAGGTGTTCCTGGTGGAAGGCGACTCCGCCGGCGGCAGCGCAAAGATGGGCCGCGACAAGGAATGCCAGGCCGTGCTGCCGCTGCGCGGCAAGGTGCTCAATACCTGGGAGGTCGAGCGCGACCGCCTGTTCGCCAACACCGAGATCCACGACATCGCCGTGGCGATCGGCGTGGATCCGCACGGCCCCGAGGACAGTCCCGACCTGTCTGGCTTGAGGTACGGCAAGATCTGCATCCTGTCGGACGCCGACGTCGACGGCTCGCACATCCAGGTGCTGCTGCTCACGCTGTTCTTCCGCCACTTCCCGAAGCTGATCGAGGCCGGCCATGTTTTCGTGGCGCGCCCGCCGCTGTTTCGCGTGGACGCGCCGGCCCGTGGCAAGAAACCGGCGTCCAAGAGCTACGCCCTGGACGAAGGCGAGCTCACGGCGATCCTGGACAAGCTGCGCAAGGAAGGCGTGCGCGAAGGCGCCTGGAGCATCAGCCGGTTCAAGGGACTGGGCGAGATGAGCGCGGAACAATTGTGGGAGACGACGCTCAATCCGGATACCCGCCGGCTGCTGCCGGTGCGGCTGGGCCAGCTGGACTTCCTGCAGACCCAGCAGCTCATCACGAAGCTGATGGGCAAGGGCGAAGCCGCCGCGCGCCGCGAACTGATGGAGCTGCACGGCAACGCCGTCGAAATCGACGTCTGACTTCCAACCCATGAACCGTTCCTGCCCCGCCGACACGATCCTGGACCGCCCGCCCGTGCGGGTGCGCCTGCGGCCGACGATGCAGAGCGACCTCGACTTCGTGCTGACCCTGGAGCAGGACGACGCCAACCTGCCGTTCATCACCCCCTGGGAGCGCACCCAGCACGAGGCGGCGATCCGTTTTCCGGATTTCCGGCATTTCATCGTCGAGGGCGGGCCCCAACTCGATGCGGTGGGCTTCCTGATCCTGGTCGGCTGCCGCAGCCGCCACCTGTCGCTGGAACTCAAGAGGATGGTCATCCAGACCAAACGCCAGGGCTACGGCCGCGCCGCGCTGCACCTGGCCAAGAAGATCGCGTTCGACGACCTTGGCGCCCATCGCCTCTGGCTCGACGTGAAGGGCCGCAACACCCGCGCGGCGGCGCTGTACCGCGCCGAGGGCTTCGTCCAGGAAGGCGTCCTGCGCGACGCCGTCAAGGTGGCGGACGGTTTTGACTCGCTGGCCGTCATGTCGATGTTGCGGCCCGAGTTCGACGCGCGCCGCGCGGCGGCGCTGGAGCTCGCGGCATGACGGCGGCCTGGCGCACGCTCGCGGCGCTGTTGCTGGCGCTGGCGCTGCTGCCGGCGGCGCGGGCGGACGTCTGGGGCTATGTCGACGAGAAGGGGGTCGCCCATTTCGCGGCCGAGCGGCTCGACGAGCGCTACCAGCTGTTCTTCCGGGGCGGCGAGAGCTTCGACACCACTCAGGGCATTGCCACGCCGCGGCCGGTAGCGGTGCCGACCTCGCAATCCAAGCTGCTGGCGTTCTTCGACGTCTCGCCGGCCTACAAGCAGGTCAAGCACCACCTGCGCGAGGCATCGAAGGCGCACGGCATCGACTACGAGCTGCTGAAGGCCGTGATCGCCACCGAGTCCGGCTTCGACGCCGGCGCCGTGTCGCCCAAGGGCGCGGTGGGCCTGATGCAGGTGATGCCGGCCACCGCGCAGCGCTACGGCGTCACCGGGGACGCCAAAACGCCGACGGCAAGGAAGCTCGCCGATCCGCGCGTCAACATCAGGACCGGCGCGCGTTACCTGCGCCACCTGCTGGACCTGTTCCCCGGGCAACTGGAGCTGGCCCTGGCCGCGTACAACGCCGGGGAAGGCGCGGTGCAGCGCGCGGGCAACCGCATCCCCAATTACCGCGAAACGCAGAACTACGTGAAGACCGTGCTGCAGTTGTACGGGCTGCTCAAGCCGCCGCAGCTGGCGGCGCGCGAGGGGCCGGCGCCGAGCCGGGTGCGGATGGAATTGCCGGTGGGCGGCGCGCGCGGCCGCGGCAACCTGCCGGCCCGCGAGGCGCCGGGCGTGCCGCTGGCGGCCGGGCCCAGGGACGAGGGCGCGACGGTCTCGGAGTGAGGGAGATGGCCGGCTCGCGCCGGCCTTTGCGACGGAGCTATGGAACAAGAACTGATTTCCTTCGGCGGCGGCGACGCCGGCGACGACGGCGAGCTCGGCCTGGGCTCGTATGCCCAGCGGGCCTATCTCGAATACGCGCTGAGCGTCGTCAAGGGCCGGGCCCTGCCCGACGTGGCGGACGGCCAGAAGCCGGTGCAGCGGCGCATCCTGTACTCCATGTGGCGCATGGGCCTGGGATTTTCCGGCGCCGGCGGGGCGCGCCCCGTCAAGAGCGCGCGCGTGGTCGGCGACGTGCTGGGCCGCTTCCATCCGCACGGTGACCAGGCGGCCTACGACGCGCTGGTGCGCATGGCCCAGGACTTCTCGCAGCGCTATCCGCTGATCGACGGCCACGGCAACTTCGGCAGCCGCGACGGCGACGGCGCCGCGGCGATGCGCTACACCGAGGCGCGCCTGGCCCGCATCACCAGCCTGCTGCTCGACGAGATCGACGAGGGCACCGTCGATTTCGTCCCCAACTACGACGGCAGCACGCAGGAGCCGCAGCAGCTGCCGGCGCGCCTGCCGTTCGCGCTGCTCAACGGCGCGAGCGGGATCGCCGTCGGGCTGGCGACGGAAGTGCCCAGCCACAACCTGCGCGAAGTCGCCGATGCCTGCGTCGCCCTGATTCGCAACCCGAAGCTTGACGACGCGGAGCTGTTCACGTTGCTGCCGGGACCGGACTATCCGGGCGGCGGCCAGATCATCAGCGCCGCGGCCGACATCGCCGAGGCATACCGCACCGGCCGCGGATCGCTCAAGGTGCGCGCCCGCTGGAAGATCGAGGAGCTGGCGCGCGGCCAGTGGCAGTTGGTGGTCACCGAGTTGCCGCCGGGCGTCAGCGCGCAGCGCGTGCTGGAAGAGATCGAGGAGCTGACCAACCCCAAGGTCAAGGCCGGCAAGAAGGCACTGCTGCAGGAGCAGCTGCAGCTCAAACAGACGGTGCTGGCGGTGCTCGACGCCGTGCGCGACGAGTCGAGCAAGGACGCGGCGGTGCGCATCGTGTTCGAGCCCAGGACCAGCAGGATCGAGCAGTCCGACCTGATCGCCACGCTGCTGGCGCACACCAGCCTGGAGACGTCGGCGCCGATCAACCTGACGGCGATCGGCCTCGACGGCAAGCCGGTGCAGAAGTCGCTGCGCCAGATGCTGCTGGAATGGACCGAGTTCCGCCAGGCCACCATCGAGCGGCGCTCGAAGCACCGGCTCGCCAAGGTGAGCGACCGCATCCACATCCTCGAGGGCCGGCAGCTGGTGCTGCTGAACATCGACGAGGTGATCGCGATCATCCGCCACAGCGACGAGCCGAAGGCTGCATTGATCGCGCGCTTCAAGCTCAGCGACCGGCAGGCCGAGGACATCCTGGAGATCAGGCTGCGGCAGCTCGCGCGCCTGGAAGCGATCCGCATCGAGCAGGAGCTGAAGGAACTGCACGAGGAGCGCAAGAAGCTCGAGGAGATCCTGGGCAGTCCGGCGGCGCTGCGGCGCCTGATGATCAGGGAGATCGAGCAGGACGCGAAACTGTTCGCCGACGCCCGCCGCACGCTGATCCAGGCGGAAAAGCGAGCCACCGTGGAGGTGCGCGTGCTCGACGAGCCGGTGACGGTGATCGTTTCCCAGAAAGGGTGGGTGCGTTCGCGCCAGGGCCACGGGCACGATGCGTCCGGCTTCGCGTTCAAGGCCGGCGACGGCCTGTACGGCACCTTCGAGTGCCGAACCGTGGACACCTTGCTTGCGTTCGGCAGCAACGGCCGCGTCTACACGGTGCCGGTGTCCACGCTGCCGGGCGCGCGCGGCGACGGCCAGCCGGTCACCACGATGATCGAACTGGAAGCCGGCACGCAGCTGCTGCACTACTTCGCCGGCGCGCCGTCGGCGTGGCTGCTGCTTTCCAGCTCGGGCGGCTACGGCTTCATCGCCACGGTGGAAAACATGATGTCGCGCCTGAAGGCCGGCAAGGCCTTCATCAGCGTCGGCGAGGGCGAGACGATCTGCCGTCCGTCGCCGGCCAACGTGCCGCCGCAACCGCCCGCTACGCACGTGGCTTGCGCCTCCACGCTGGGCCGCATCCTCACCTTCGAGATCGCCGAGCTGAAGGCGATGGCCAACGGCGGGCGCGGCCTGATGCTGATCGACCTGGACGCCAAGGACTCGCTTGCCGGCGCCGCAGCCTACACCCGCAGCGTGCGCATCGCCGGCCTCGGGCGCGGCGGCAAGGAGCGCGAGGAGACGCTGGAGATCCGCTCGCTGAACAACGCCAAGGCCGGCCGCGGCCGCAAGGGCAAGGCGGCGGACCTGGGCTTCAAGCCGGTGACGATCGAGCGGGTGGAATAGACGGACTCCGGGTCGGCGGTGGTCCATCTTGGGTGCTCACCGAGCGGGGGACGCTCCACCGTGGTGGCAAGAAACTACCCGCGACTCACCGGCTGCCGCCTTCATGGTGGAGCGCCACGCCGCACCGCCGAGGCCGGCGATTGGGGGTGTCGGGCGCAGCGACCCATTCGCGGTTGCCCGCCCGGTGGCGTGCGCGGGCGGTGGTGATGTGATGGTTCATGCGCGGCTGGGCGGTCGTCCGCGAGAGGAGCGGAGAACGACACCCCCGGTCGCCGGCCGATGCCACCCAGGTGGCGCGCGTTTGCTCCGACACCCAGGCCGCCCGGCCGATGGCATTCGAGGTGGTGCTTCAGTGCCAGTCGCGCTGCTTACCTCACCTCGACCACCAGCTCGATCTCGACGCAGGCGCCCAGCGGGATCTGCGCGACGCCGAAGGCGCTGCGCGCGTGCTGGCCCTTGTCGCCGAACACCTGGCCGAGCAGTTCGCTCGCGCCGTTGGTCACCAGGTGCTGCTCGGTGAAGTCGCCGGTGGAATTGACCAGGCTCATCAGCTTCACGATGCGTTTCACCTTGTTCAGGTCGCCCACCGCGGCGTGCAAGGTGCCCATGAGGTCGATCGCGACGGCACGCGCAGCGGCCTTGCCTTCGTCGGTCGTCATGGTGCGGCCGAACTGGCCGACCCAGGGTTTGCCGTCCTTCTTCGCGATGTGGCCGGAGAGATAGACCAGGTTGCCGGTCTGGACGAAGGGCACGTAGGCCGCGGCGGGCGCGGCCACCGGCGGGAGGGTGATGCCCAGTTCTTCGAGTTGGTCGTACACGCTCATGGCGCCTCCTTGTGTCACGCGATTGTAGGAGCGCAGGCGCGCGCAACGTTACATCCTCTTCCCGTGGCGGACCGCCGATCCTTGATAGATTCGCCACCGTCGCCCCGGGCTGCGCTTTGCCCGCTGCGATCAAAAGAGCCGGAAAGGGGAAGCAAAGCATGGGGCAGGTGAGGCAGGACCAGACCGGGTCCGAGGAACCCCGCGACGAGGGCGCCGCCGGCGACTTCGGCAACGCGGGCATGGGCGCGGCGAGCGCCCTCGAGAAGATGAAGTCGCAGCACCAGCGCCGCCACCAGCGCCTGCATGGCAGCAACGCACAGTGGCCGGAGCGCGATGACGACGCCAGACAAGAAGGATAGCGTCGAGCCGCCGCACGATGAGGACGGCAGGCGTTCGCCCGGCACCGGCCGCGGCGCCGACAGCGCCCTCACGGCATTGATCAAGCGGCGCGTGCCGCCGCCCGAGCCGCCGCCTTCCACCGACGCCATCGACGACCAGGCCTGAGCGGCCGGCCGGGCTTGCCCGGTCGGCGCCGGCGGGCCGTCGATCGTTGAGAAGCGGCATGCCCGACCGCCATGGCCCCGCCGCCAGCCGCTGGATCACGCCCGCGCTGGCAGGCGCCGTGCTGGGTCCGGCGCTGCAGGTGCAACAGCCGGCACTCTGGCCGGCGGCAGCCTACGCGGGCCTTGGCGTGCTGGGCCTGGCGGTGCTGGCAGGCGCGGCGTGGCGGCGTCCCGGCCGCGGCGCAGCGGTGCTGGCGCTGCTGGCCTTCGCGCTGGCCGGGTTCGGCGCCTGCGGCTGGCGCGCCGACCGCTTCCTCGCGCGGGGGCTGGACCCGGCGCTGGAAGGGCGCGACCTCGTCGTCACCGGCATCGTCGCGGCGCTGCCGCAGCAGCATGAGGCGGGGCTGCGCTTCCGGCTGGAGGTGGAGTCGGCGACGACGGGCGGCGTGGCGGTGCGCCTGGTGCCGCTGCTGTCGCTCGGCTGGTATGGCGGCGTCGCGCCGGGCGACTCCGGTCTGGTCGAGCTGCAGCGCGTGCCGGCCCCGCTGCGTCCGGGCGAGCGCTGGCAGCTCGCCGTGCGCGTGAAGGCGCCGCACGGCAACAGCAACCCGCACGGCTTCGACTACGAACTGTGGCTCTGGGAACAGGGCGTGCAGGCGACCGGATCGGTGCGCGCCGGTCCGCGCGATGTGCCGCCGCAGCGCCTCGAGGCCACCTGGCGCCATCCGGTGGAGCGCTGGCGGCAGGAGGTGCGCGACGCCGTCTTCCGCCAGGTCCCCGACCGCGCGATCGCCGGCGTGCTCGCGGCGCTGGCGGTCGGCGACCAGAACGCCATCGAGCGCGCCGACTGGGACATCTTCCGCGCAACCGGCGTGGCCCACTTGATGAGCATTTCCGGGCTGCACATCACGATGTTCGCGTGGCTGGCGGCGCTGGTGACCGGCGCGCTGTGGCGGCGCAGCATCCGCGCCTGCCTGGCCTGGCCGGCGCAACACGCGGCGCTCGCCGGCGGGGCGGCGCTGGCCGCGGCCTATGCCCTGTTCAGCGGCTGGGGCGTTCCTGCGCAGCGCACGGTGCTGATGCTCGCCACGGTCGCGCTGCTGCGCCTGTCGGGCCGGCACTGGCCGTGGCCCGTCGTGTGGTTGCTGGCCGCGGCGGTGGTGGTGACGGCCGATCCCTGGGCGCTGCTGCAACCCGGCTTCTGGCTCAGTTTCGTCGCGGTGGGCGTCCTGTTTGCGAGCGAGCCGCCGGCCCTGGCGCCGCGACCGCCAGCTGGGCCCGCCGCGCGGCTGGCGCGCGCGATCATGGCCGCGATGCGCGAGCAATGGGTGGTCACGCTGGCGTTGACGCCGCTGACCCTGCTGTTGTTCGGCCAGGCGTCGCTGGTCGGCCTGCTGGCCAACGCGGTCGCGATTCCGTGGGTTACGCTGGTGGTGACGCCGCTGGCCATCGCCGGCGCCGCCGCCAACTCGCTGTGGACGCCGGCCGGTGCCGCGGTGCAGGTCCTGCAGCAGTTCCTGCAGCAGTTCCTGCAATGGCTGGCCGCCTTTCCGTTCGCGACGGTCGCCGTGCCGGCCGCGCCCTTGTGGGCCGGCGCGCTGGGCGTCGCGGGCGGGTTGCTGCTGGTGCTGCGCCTGCCGTGGCCGGTACGGCTGCTCGCGCTGCCCATGCTGCTGCCGGTGCTGCTCTGGCAGACGCCGCGCCCCGCGCCGGGGCAGTTCGAGCTGCTCGCGGCCGACATCGGGCAGGGCAACGCCGTGATCGTGCGCACGGCCGGCCACACCCTCGTGTACGACAGCGGCCCGCGCTACAGCGCGGAAAGCGACGCCGGCCATCGGGTGCTGGTGCCGCTCCTGCGCGCTTTCGGCGAGCGGGTGCAGTTGCTGGTGCTGAGCCACCGCGACACTGACCACACCGGTGGCGCCGGCGCCGTGCTGGCGCAGCAGCAAGGAGCGGCGGTCCTCGGCTCGCTCGCCGACGATCACGAACTGCAGGCGATCCGGCCTTTGGCGCGATGCGCGGCCGGGCAGTCCTGGGACTGGGACGGCGTCCGGTTCGAAGTGCTGCACCCGCGGCCGGCCGACTACCTCGCACCGGGCAAGCCCAATGCGCTCAGCTGCGTGCTGCGGGTCGCCAACGGCGAACGGGCGGCGCTGCTGGCCGGCGACATCGAGCAGGCACAGGAAGCGCGGCTGGCCGCGGAGGGCGTGGGCGGGGGTGGTGCTCCGTTGCGGGCCGACGTGCTGCTGGTGCCGCACCATGGCAGCCGGACCTCGTCGACGCCCGCGTTCCTGGACGCCGTGCAGCCGCGCATCGCGCTGCTGCAGGCCGGCTACCGCAACCGGTTCGGCCATCCGGCGCCGGTGGTGCTGGAGCGGTTGCGCGAGCGCGGCGTGCAGGTGGTGGACTCGCCGCGCTGCGGCGCGGCGCACTGGCGTTCCGACCTCCCCGGCGAGGTGCGGTGCCACCGCCTCCAGGCCCCGCGCTACTGGCTCCATCGGGTGCCCTGAGCCCGCGCGCGCGCGTTCGCGGCTATCCTGTCGGCCGGAGATCCCTGATGCAGAAATTCGACGAGATGTTCGCCGACTCGCCCGGTTCGTTCCAGGTCCAGGGCCAGTCGCAGGGCGGGCAGGGCCAGGCGCAGGTGCAAGGCGTGCGCGAGCACTATCGTGCGTACGCGCAATGGCTCGCGCGCCAGCCGCAGGAGACGATGCGGGCGCGGCGCGAGGAAGCGGAGATGATCTTCCGGCGGGTGGGCATCACGTTCGCCGTGTACGGGGCGAAGGACGAGGACGGCGCCGGCACCGAGCGGCTGATCCCGTTCGACCTGATTCCCCGCATCATTCCGGCGCACGAATGGGAGACGCTCGAGCGCGGGCTGGTGCAGCGCGTCACGGCCCTGAACCGGTTCCTGCACGACATCTACCACGGCCAGGAGATCCTGCGCGCCGGCATCGTGCCGGCCGACCAGATCGTGAAGAACAGCCAGTTCCGCCGCGAGATGATGGGCGTGGACGTGCCGCACGGGATCTACTCGCACATCGCCGGCGTCGACATCGTGCGGGCGCCGAACGACCGCGGTGAGGGCGAGTACTACGTGCTGGAGGACAACCTGCGCGTGCCCAGCGGCGTCAGCTACATGCTGGAAGACCGCAAGATGATGATGCGGCTGTTCCCCGACCTGTTCAGTTCGCACCGGGTCGCGCCGGTGATGCATTACCCGGACCTGCTGCTGGAGACCTTGCGCGCGTCCGCGCAGCCCGGGGCGCCCGATCCGACGGTGGTGGTGCTGACGCCGGGCATGTACAACAGCGCCTATTTCGAACATGCGTTCCTGGCCCAGCAGATGGGCGTGGAGCTGGTCGAAGGGCAGGACCTGTTCGTCAGGGACCGCTTCGTGTACATGCGCACCACGCGCGGCCCGCGCCGCGTCGACGTGATCTACCGGCGGGTGGACGACGACTTCCTCGATCCTTCGGTGTTCCGTCCGGCGTCGACGCTCGGGTGCGCGGGACTGGTCGAGGCGTACCGCGCGGGCAACGTCGCGATCTGCAATGCGATCGGCACCGGCATCGCCGACGACAAGTCGATCTATCCCTACGTGCCGGACATGATCGGCTTCTACCTGGGCGAGCAGCCGATCCTGAAGAACGTGCCGACCTACGTCTGCCGGCATCCCGAGGATCTCAAGTACGTGCTGGCGCACCTGCAGGAGCTGGTCGTCAAGGAGGTCCATGGCGCCGGCGGCTACGGCATGCTGATCGGCCCGGCGGCGAGCCGGCAGGAGCTGGAGGACTTCCGCGCCGCGCTGGAGCGCAACCCGGCCGGCTACATCGCCCAGCCGACGCTGTCGCTGTCGACCTGTCCGACCTTCGTCGAGCAGGGCATCGCGCCGCGCCACATCGACCTGCGGCCGTTCGTGCTGTCGGGCAAGGAGGTCCAGATGGTGCCCGGCGGACTGACGCGCGTCGCGCTGAAGGAAGGCTCCCTGGTGGTGAATTCGTCCCAGGGTGGCGGCACCAAGGACACGTGGATCATGGAAATCTGAACCGACCTATGCTGTCTCGCACCGCCGACCACCTGTTCTGGCTGTCCCGCTATACCGAGCGGGCAGAGAACACCGCCCGCATGCTCGACGTCAATTACCAGACGTCGCTGCTGCCGCAGTCGGCGGCGGTGGCGCAGGTCGGCTGGCAGGGTCTGCTTTCGATCAGCGAACTGCTGCCCGCGTACGAGGCCAGGCACGGCGCGGTGACGCCCCGCAGCGTGCTGGAGTTCATGGTGAAGGACGAGAACAATCCTTCGTCGATCCTGTCGTGCCTGCGGGCGGCGCGCGAGAACGCCCGGGCGGTGCGCGGCTCGCTGACCACCGAGGTGTGGGAGACCCAGAACCAGACCTGGCTCGAGGTGAACCGGATGCTCGCGGCGGGCGAGTTCGAACGCGACCCGGGGCAGTTCTTCGAATGGGTCAAGTTCCGTTCGCACCTGTCGCGCGGCGTCACCGTGGGCACCATGCTGATGGACGAGGCCCTGCACTTCCTGCGCCTGGGCACCTTCCTCGAGCGCGCCGACAACACGGCGCGGCTGCTGGACGTGAAGTTCCACGCGGTGCGCAGCGACTTCTTCGGCACCGCCAGCGAGAAGGACCAGGAATACGATTTCTACCACTGGAGCTCGATCCTGCGCAGCGTTTCCGGCTTCGAGATCTACCGCAAGGTGTACCGCGACGTCATCAAGCCGGAACGGGTGGCCGACCTGCTGATCCTGCGCGCCGACATGCCGCGCTCGCTGCACGCCAGCATGAACGAGGTGGTCGGCAATCTCGCCGTGGTGGCGAACGACCAGTCGGCCGAGACCCAGCGTCGCGCCGGCAAGCTGCGCGCCGACCTGCAGTACGGCAGCATCGAGGAGATCCTGGCGACGGGGCTGCACGCGTTCCTCACCCAGTTCCTCGATCGCGTCAACGAACTGGGTTCGCGCATCAGCCGCGACTTCCTGATCCCGGCGCCGGCCTGAGCCCCGCCGCTGTCGCCAAGGTGGCAGTCGCGGGAGACGGCGACGCGCGAGGGACTGGCGCAGGCGTCCCGGCCGACCATACTTGGCATGGCGTTCCCGCTTCCGTTGGAGGATTCCATGACCACAGCGACCTACCTGGCCAGCCTGGGCGTCACGATGCAGCAGGCACGTGACTTCGTTCTCACGCATTACCGCGACCATCCGCAACTGGTGCTGGACACCGCCCGCCAGTACGGGATCACCAACGAGATGCTGGGCGAGATCGCCGGCGGCTACAGCGCGCAGCAGGTGCGGGAGTTCTTCGCGTTCCGCGGCATGAATGCGCAGATGCTCGATCCCGAGCCGCTGCTCACCGGGGATGTGCTGCACTTCAGCAGCGTCGTCGGCCTGAACCCCTTCGACAGCGGGGTGCTGGCAACGGCCAGCCTGCGTGAGCAGGTGATCGCGCAGACGGGCAGCCAGGCGTACCTGGCCGCGTTCGATCCCAACCGCTACGAAGGCGGGCTGGACGGCGTGTTCACCACGAGCGAGCTGGGCATCGCCACGCTCGGCGACCTGGCGGCCACGTCCGAGAACCTCCAGTCACTGTTCTACGGCACGATCATCCGCGTCGCGTATGCCATCGACGCCGTCGAGGCCCGGCAGCTCGCGGACTTCGTGGCGGTGAACTGGGAGGCGTTCGACACGAACGAGACGGTCGTCCAGCAGTTCCTGGCGCTGCTGGGGTCGGTGGTGTCGGATCCGGGCGCGCCGCCGTTCCTGGACGACGGCCGGATCGCCGAGGTGGCGGTCGGCTCGGGTCGGGCCCTGGTCACGTTGATGACGCACGATCCGGCGAGCCTATTCGACGAACTGCTCACCGGCTTCCTGTAGGCGGTGCGTCCGGCGCCGCGGGCGTCTCCGTCGTGCTCGGCGTCTCCGGCAGCGCCGGCGCTGCCGGCGTCGGCAGCGGGTCGGAGGGCGCGGGCCCGGCGCTCTCTCGGGGCTCGATGGCCCGCCTGACCTCCTGCCCCAGCTCGATCACGGCCATCGCGTAGTAGCTCGACCAGTTGTAGCGCGTGATGACGTAGAAGTTCTCGGTGCCGGCGACGTAGCTCGGCTCGGCGTCGCCGTTCTGCAGCTCGACCAGGGCCAGCGGGCCCTGGTGCTGCACGGCCGCGCCCTCCAGCACGGCGCCCTTGGCGAGGAAGCTGGGAACGCTGAACGTGGGGAGGATGTCGGGCGCCAGCAGCGCCTCCTTGTCCAGCCGGTCGGGGTCGAAGCGGACCGGGTAGTGCGTCGGCATGCCGGGCTGCCAGCCGTAGCTCCTGAAGTAGTTCGCCACCGAGCCGATCACGTCGGCCGCGCTGCGGGCGAGGTCGATGCGGCCGTCGCCGTCGAAGTCGACCGCCCAGCGCGCGATGCTGCTGGGCATGAACTGCGGCATGCCCATGGCGCCGGCAAAACTGCCGACCGGCTGGGTCGGATCGGCGCCGCGCTGCGCCTGCAGCACCAGGAACTGCTCCAGCTCGCCGCGGAAGAACGCGGTGCGTTCCGCGGCCCGGGGGTGGCTCCCGGGAAAGTTGAACGAGAGGGTGGCCAGCGCATCGAGCACGCGGAACGTGCCCATCTGCTGGCCGTAGATCGTTTCCACGCCGATGATGCCGACGACGATCTCGGGCGGCACGCCGTACTCGCTGTGGGCACGCTGCAGCAGCGCGTCGTTCTCGCGCCAGAAGCGCACGCCGGCCGCGATGCGCACGGGGTCGATGAAGCGGCTGCGGTAGACGCGCCAGTTCTTGGCCGTACCGGGCGGCGCCGGCTGCATGAGCCTGGAGACGACCGGCAGGAACTGGGCGCGGCCGACGGCCTGCCGCACCCAGCCCGGATCGAGACCGCGCCGTGCGGCGGCTTCGTCGGCCCAGCGCATCGCCTCCTCGTGCGTGGCGTAGGGCACGCCGCGCTGGCTGTTGCGCTCGACGAGCTTGCGCTTGGAGTGGGAGGCGGCGGAGGCCGGCGCGAGCGCGACGGCCAGGAGCAGGGCGGCGATGACGGGCAGTGGGGACATCAGGCAGGCCAGGGGATGCGCTTGAAGCGGCGCCGCAGCGCGGGCAGGCGGACGGCGGGGGAGCGGGCGTACCGCTGCGTTTCGAGCTCGAGGAGCCAGTCTGCCAGCGGCCGGGCCGCGGCGCCGAAACGCGCCGTGACAAGCGTCGCGATTTCCCGCGGGGGCGCGTGGTCCGGCACCGGCAGGCCCAGTTGGCGTACCCGCCGGCGCACCCGGCGCAGCAGTCGCAGCCAGGGGTCGTGCTGGCTGCGCTCCCAGGCGGTCCAGCCGGCGCCGGCCAGCGCCGCGGCGACCACGAGGCCCAGCACCAGGAACGCCAGGTCTTCCCAGCTCGGCGAGCGGAAGCCGATGTTCCTCAGCAGGTCGAGCTGCTTGGTCTGGGTGTAGTTCAGCACCCACTGGTTCCAGCCGTTGTTCACCGCGTCCCAGAACGCGCGCAGGCTCGCGGCGAGGTTCGGCGCCGCGTCGCCGATCGCGCCGGCCACCAGCCCCGGCCGCGGCCGCAGGCGCTGGAACTGGCCGGTACGCGCCGGCGCGACGGCGGCCGTGGGGTCGACGCGGACCCAGCCGCGACCGGCCAGCCAGACCTCGGTCCAGGCATGGGCGTCGCTCTGGCGCACCACCCAGTAGCCGTCGACCGGGTTGCGCTCGCCTCCCTGGTAGCCGGTGACGATGCGCGCCGGAATCCCGGCCGCCCGCATCAGCACCACGAAGGACGAGGCGATGTGCTCGCAGAAGCCCTCGCGGCGGTCGAACCAGAACTCGTCGGCCGAGTGCTCGCCGAACACGCCGGGATCGAGCGTGTAGTGGTAGTTGCCCGTGCGCAGGCGATCCAGGGCCGCCTGCACGAAGGCCGGCGGACCGCCGCGCGCCAGCGCCGGCTCGCTGCGCCACTGCGCGGCCAGGGCGAGGGTGCGCGGGTTGAACCCGGCCGGCAGTTCCAGGTACTCCGGCAGCACCGCGGCGATGCTGCCGGGGCCGTGCCGGAAGTCGGTGTGGCTCCCGGCGCGGAACCGCAGCAGGTCCGTGACCGGCCGGTCGGTCATCCACACCAGTTCGCTGGTCATCGTGGTGCCCACGCCGGGGATCGCCGGGCTCGACGCCACCGCGTCGAGCACCAGCAGCCAGGGGCGGTTGTTCGGCTCCAGGGTGGCCTCGTAGCGCACCGGCTCGCCCAGCACCTGCAGCCGCGCCAGCGATCCGGTGTCCACCCGCCAGGCGCCGCGGCGCGGCGCGAGCGCGCGCCATTCGCGCCCGTCGAAGACCGAGAGCACCGGCCCGCGGAAATACAGGTCGCTCTGCTGCGGCACCGGGCCTTCGAACCGCACGCGCATGGCGATGCTCTCGTCCAGCACCAGCTGCGCGATGTTGCCGACCTGCATCGTGGCGGACAGGCCGCTGCGGCCGCTCATCGCGTCGCCCGGGATGCCCCACAGCGGCGCGAGCCGCGGGAACAGCAGGAACAGCGCGGCCATGATCGGTGCGCCGAGCAGGGCCATCCAGCCGGCCGTGCGGGCGGCCTGCGCCAGCGGCGGCCGCCCGACCGGAAGGTGGGCGTTGACCAGCGCCGTGAGCAGCCCCAGCAACGCCACCAGCATGGCCAGCGCCGTCGGCAGCGACTGCGAGAAGAAGAAGTTCGTGAGCATAGTGAAGAAGCCCAGGAAGAACACGACGAAGATGTCGCGCCGCGCGCGCAGCTCCAGCGTCTTGAGCGCCAGCAGCACCACGATCAGCGTGACCCCGGCGTCGCGTCCGAGCAGCGTGCGGTGCGTCGCCAGCGTCGCCGCGACCGCGACGATGAGCAGGCCGAGTACCCAGCGCGCGCGCGGCAGGGGCCGTCCGGCGACGGCGAGCCGGCCCCGCCACAGCAGCACTCCGCCGGCCAGCGCGCTGCACCACCATGGCAGGTTGCCGACCTGCGGCAGCACCACCCAGGCAATGACCGCGAGCAGGAACAGCGTGTCGCGCGTCTCGCGCGGCAGCGCCTGCAGCCATTGCCGCACGCCCGGCGCCCGATCCTGGAACGCCGTCACTGCCATGTCGCGAGCGCCTCCAGGCACGCCCGCCGGTGGACGGGCCCCGTGGCCGGCACAAGGACGCGGCCGCCGAGGCGCAATCCGTAGTCGGCGCCGAGGCGGTCGGCCTGCAGCACCCAGGCGGCCAGCCGCGACAGCCGGTGCTCGACGTCGCGGCCGCCGGCGTTGGCGAGGTCGAGCCACAGTTCGTAGCGTTGCGCCTGCTCCGAGTCGCGGCTCACCAGTTCGTCGGCTTTCGCCACCTTTTTCCAGACCACCAGCTTCAGCGGGTCGCCGCGCCGGTACGAACGCACGCCGTCGAAGTCGCCGGTCTGCTGCGCCCGCGTCACACCGGCGCCGCCGGCGCGCGGTTCCCCCGGCGGCAGGGGCGGCGGGTTCGGCTCCGGCGCCGGGTAGACCAGGACCTGGGCGGCCGGCCGCCAGACCGTCCAGACGCGAAAGATGCCGAGCGGAAAGCGCGTCTCGGCGGTGAGGGGCGGCACCCGGTGTACCCCGCGCGTGCGCGGCCTGAACGCGACGTGGACGACGGCGGTGCCTTGCGCCGGCACGTCGGTCCACACCCACCGGTCGTCGCCGGTCGCGTCGAGCACCGCCACGCCGATCGCGTGGCGCGGCGCGGTGCGCGTGTTCGTCAGCACGACCGAGAGCAAGGCGCTGGCGCCGGCGAACTGCGGATCGGGCTGCAGGAGGTTCAGCGTCAGGCCGCGCAGGGTCGCGTGCGAAAGGTGCATGCTCACCAGCGCGCTGCCGGCCAGCAGGAACGTGAGCAGGTAGCCGAGGTTCAGCTGGTAGTTGATCGCTCCGACCAGCAGCACCAGCAGCGTCGCCCCGAGCATGAAGCCGGGCGCGGTGGGCAGGATGTACACGTTGCGCTGCGTCAGCAGCGTGGCGTCCGCCAGCGGCAGCCGCTGCTGCCACCAGCGCCGGAAGCGGTCGCGCACGAACGCGACGGGGTGCCGCGGGAAGGCGGCCGCCCGCGGTGCGCTGCTTGCGTCCGCCGCCCCCGCCGGTGCCGTGCCGCCGCCCGTCATGGCAGCGGCACGGTCTCCACCATCGCCCGCACCTGTTCCATCGGGCCGCGGCCGGCGTCGCCGACCGGCAGCAGCCGGTGCGAGATGGTCTGCGGCAGGATCGCCTGCACGTCGTCCGGCGCCACGTAGTCGCGGCCGGCCAGCAGCGCCTGCGCCTTGGCCGCGCGCATCACGGCGATGCCCGCGCGCGGCGACAGGCCCTGCAGGAACCAGCGGCCCGAGCGCGTCGCCGCCACCAGGTCCTGCACGTAGGTGATCAGCGGCTCGGCCGCATGCACCTGCAGCACTTTCTGCTGCAAGGATTGCAGGTCCCCCGGCGTCAGCATGCTGCGCATGGCGTCGACCATGCCGCGCCGGTCGGCGCCGTCCAGGAGTTCGCGCTCGGCGGCGCGATCGGGGTAGCCGAGCGAGATGCGCATCAGGAACCGGTCCAGCTGCGACTCGGGCAGCGCGAAGGTGCCCAGCTGGTCGTGCGGATTCTGGGTGGCGATCACGAAGAAGGGCGTCGGCAGCACGCGGGTCGCGCCTTCCACCGTCACCTGCTTTTCCTCCATCGCCTCGAGCAGCGCGCTCTGCGTCTTGGGGCTGGCGCGGTTGATCTCGTCGGCCAGCAGCACCTGGGCGAACACCGGTCCGGGATGGAAGACGAAGGATTCCGTCGCGCGCTCGTAGATCGAGACGCCCAGCAGGTCGCTGGGCATCAGGTCGGCGGTGAACTGCACCCGCGAGAACTGCAGGCCGAACGAGCGCGCCAGCGCGTGGGCCAGCGTCGTCTTGCCGACGCCGGGAACGTCCTCGATCAGCAGGTGGCCGCCCGCGAGCAGGCAGGCGACGCAGTCGCGCACCTGCGCCGGCTTGCCGACGATGACCGTGTTAAGCTGGTCCAGCAGCGCCTGGAGTTTCCTCAGTGAATCCATGGCCCGGACGTTATCCGAATTTCCGCCGAGTCGAGCGCCACTGTGACCAAAACCGGGTATTTCACGCATCCCGATTGCCGCCGCCACGAGATGGGTCCCGGCCATCCCGAATGTCCGGAGCGGCTCGATGCGATCGAGGACCGGCTGCTCGCCTCCGGCGTCGGGATCGGCCTGGACCGGCGGCTCGCGCCCGAGGCTCCCGTGAGCGACATCGAGCTGGCGCACACCCGGCTGCACGTGGCGGCGATGCGCGGGCTGCGGCAGGAGTTGAAGGAGTCGATCGCCGCCGGCGGCCCGCCGTACTCGCAGATCGATCCCGACACCGCCATGAACGAGCACACCTGGACCGCCGCGCTGCGCGCGGCCGGTGCCGTGCTGGCGGCGACCGACGCCGTCATGTCCGGCGACCTGGAAAACGCGTTCTGCGCCGTGCGGCCGCCCGGCCACCACGCCTGCCGCGACAAGGCGATGGGCTTCTGCTTCTTCAACAACATCGCGATCGGCGCGAAGTACGCGCTGGAGCGCCATCGCGTCAAGCGGGTGGCGGTGGTCGATTTCGACGTGCACCACGGCAACGGCACCGAGGACATCCTCGCCGGCGATCCGCGGGTGCTGATGGTGGGCTTCTTCCAGCACCCGTTCTATCCTTTTACCGGCGACGCGAGCCGTGCCGACAACATGCTGAACCTGCCGGTCCCCGCCTATACCAAGGGCATGGACATCCGAGAGATGATCGAGATGCTCTGGATCCCGCGGCTGGAGGCGTTCAAGCCGCAGCTGGTGTTCGTCAGCGCCGGCTTCGACGCGCACCGCGAGGACGACCTGGGGCAGCTGCGCCTGAACGAGTCCGACTACGCCTGGATCACCGGACGCATCAAGGAAATCGCGCAGAAATACGCGCAGGGCCGCATCGTCTCGTCGCTGGAAGGGGGCTACAACCTGAGCGCCCTGGGACGCAGCGTCGAGGCGCACCTGCGCGTGCTGGCCGACCTGTGAACTGAAACGAGGAGAACGCCATGGCCGACGACGCTGCCGTGCTCGAGACCCGCGACCCGCGCGGGGTGGTGACGCTGACCATGAACCGGCCGGCGAACTTCAACGCGCTGAGCGAGGAAATGCTCGGCGCCCTGCAGCAGGCGCTGGACCGGCTGGCGCAGGACCAGTCGCTGCGCGCCGTGGTGATCGCCGCGGCCGGCAAGGCGTTCTGCCCGGGGCACAACCTCAAGGAGATGATCGCCGCGCCGTCGCTGGCGTACTACCAGCGGCTGTTCGCGCAGTGCAGCCGGGTGATGCTCTCCATCCTGAAGCTGCCGGTGCCCGTGATCGCGCGCGTGCACGGCCTCGCCACGGCGGCCGGCTGCCAGCTGGTGGCGCAGTGCGACCTGGCGGTGGCCGCGCAGGAGGCGAGGTTCGCCGTCAGCGGCATCAACTACGGCCTGTTCTGCTCCACGCCCAGCGTGCCGCTGCTGCGCAACGTGCCGCCCAAGCAGGCGATGGAGATGCTGGTGACCGGCGAGTTCATCAGCGCGCAGCAGGCCATGGAGCGCGGGCTCGTCAACCGGGTGGTGACCGCCGACCAGCTCGATGCCGAGATCGAGAAGCTGGTCGCGAGCATCCTCGCCAAGCCGCGGGCGGCGCTGGCGATGGGCAAGGAGCTGTTCTACCGCCAGCGCGAGCTGGGGATTGAGGCGGCCTACCAGCTGGCCAACGAGACCATGGCTGTGAACATGATGAACGAATGCGCGCTGGAAGGCTTCACCGCGTTCACCGAGAAGCGCGAGCCGGCATGGAAGGCGTGAGCCGCGGCAGCGCGAGCGCCCGATGACGCCGCTGGACGAGTTGCTGCAGCGCCTCGCGCACCCCGCCCTGGCGGTGGAAGCGGCGGTGCTGGCCGGCTGCCTGGCGCTGGCCTTCGCGCTCAGCTGGCTGATCGGCCGCCGCCATTCGACCGAGTCGGTCTGGTTCGGCCGCGCCACCGTCGACGGCCTGCTGTTCGCGTTGCTGGCGCTGGTCTTCACGTACAGCGCCTCGCTGGCGCTGCGAGCGGCCCATCCGGTGCCGCTGCTGAGGATGGCGGTGCCGGTGCTGGTGTCGTTGGCCGGCATCCGCTTCATCGCTCGGGTCTTCACCGTCGTCTTCCCCAAGTCGGGCGTGGCGCGCCTGGTGGAGCGGCTGTTCTCCTGGCTGGCGTGGATCGCGGCCGTGCTCTGGATCGTGGGCCTGTTGCCGGCCGTGATGCGCGAGATGGACGAGATCCACCTGGCCTTCGGCACATCGCGCATCAGCTTGCTGGCGATCGTGAACGCCACGCTGTCGGCCGGCGCCGTGCTGGTGGTGGCCCTGTGGATCTCGGCGGCGGTGGAGCGCAAGGTGCTGCGCGAGGCGGTGACCGACCTGTCGCTGCGCAAGGTCGCCGCCAACGCCGTGCGCGCGCTGCTGCTGCTGGTGGGCCTGCTGTTCGCGTTGTCGGCGGTGGGCGTCGACCTCACCGCATTCTCGGTGCTGGGCGGCGCGCTTGGTGTCGGCATCGGCTTCGGCCTGCAGAAGCTGGCGGCCAATTACGTCAGCGGCTTCGTCATCCTGTTCGAACGAAGCCTGCGCATCGGCGACACCGTGCGGGTGGACGGCTTCGAGGGCATCGTCGTCGACATCAAGACCCGCTACACGCTGATCCGCTCGCTGTCGGGCCTGGAGTCCATCGTGCCCAACGAAAAGCTGATCACCGAGCGCATCGAGAACCTGTCGCTGGCCGATCCGCGGGTGCTGATCACCACCGACGTCACGGTGGGTTACGACAGCGACGTGGCGCAGGTCGAGCGGTTGCTGGTCGAGGCCGCCGCCGGCGTCGATCGGGTCGTGGCGGATCCGGCGCCGGCGGCGCGGCTGGCGAACCTCGGCGCGGACGGACTGGAATTCAAGCTGTTGTTCTGGATCGCCGATCCGCAGGCGGGCGAACTGGGCGTGCGTTCAGCCGTGAACATCCGCGTGCTGCAGGCGCTGCGCGGCGCCGGGATCGACATCCCTTATCCGCAGCGGGTGGTGCATGTGCGGCGGGCCCCGGCGGCGGCGCCGGCGGGTGCCGCCTGATCGATCGGCGAGTCGCCCATGCGGCAGCAGCGCCCCCGCGGAGGGGCCCATCCCGATAGAATCAAAAACGAACGGTCGTGCGGTTTTCTTGCCGGTCCGCCTGTCGCCTGCGCGGGCGGCCCGTGGTGCAGCGCCGCATAGAATCCCGTGTTACGTACACGTCAATCCAGCAACTCTGAGGAGTCCCTAGCATGAAGGTCCTGGTCCCGGTGAAGCGGGTGGTCGACTACAACGTGAAGGTCCGGGTCAAGTCGGACAACACGGGCGTCGACATCGCGAACGTGAAGATGAGCATGAACCCCTTCGACGAGATCGCCGTCGAGGAAGCCGTCCGCCTGAAGGAGAAGGGTGTCGCGACGGAAGTCATCGCCGTCTCCTGCGGCGTCGCGCAATGCCAGGAAACGCTGCGCACGGCCATGGCGATCGGCGCCGACCGCGCCATCCTGGTCGAAAGCGCGGACGAACTGCAGCCGCTGTCGGTCGCCAAGCTGCTGAAGGCGATCGTCGACAAGGAGCAGCCGGGCCTGGTCATCCTGGGCAAGCAGGCGATCGACGACGACGCCAACCAGGTCGGCCAGATGCTGGCGGCGCTGGCGGACCTGCCGCAGGCGACGTTCGCATCGAAGGTGGAAGTGGCCGATGGCAAGGCCAAGGTCACGCGCGAGGTCGACGGCGGCATGGAAACCGTGGAGCTCACGCTGCCGGCCGTGATCACGGCCGACCTGCGCCTGAACGAGCCGCGCTACGTGACGCTGCCCAACATCATGAAGGCCAAGAAGAAGCAGCTGGATACCGTGAAGCCGGCGGACCTGGGCGTGGAGATCAAGCCGCATCTGAAGACGCTGAAGGTCACGGAGCCGCCCAAGCGCTCGGCCGGCATCAAGGTGCCCGACGTGGCGACGCTGGTGGCGAAGCTGAAGAACGAAGCGAAGGTGATCTGAACAGCCAGGGGCTAGGGCCTAGGGGCTAGGGACTAGGGGAAACAGCCAGTCCGTAGCTGCCCGAGGCGCCAACCCCCGCGGCCATCCCTAGACCCTAGACCCTAGACCCTAGACCCTAGCCCCTTTTCCATCATGACCTCTCTCGTCATTGCAGAACACGACAACGCCACCCTCAAGCCGTCCACGCTGAACACCGTCACGGCCGCCGCCCAGTGCGGCGGCGACGTGCACGTGCTGGTCGCGGGCCACAACGCCGGTGAAGCCGCCAAGGCGGCCAGCCAGGTCGCCGGCGTCGCCAAGGTGATCCATGCCGAAGGCGAGCACCTCGCCCACGGCCTCGCCGAGAACATGGCGGCGCAGGTGCTGGCGATCGCCGGCAACTACAGCCACATCCTCTTCCCGGCCACCGCCAGCGGCAAGAACATCGCGCCGCGCGTGGCGGCGAAGCTCGACGTCGGCCAGATTTCCGACATCACCCGCGTCGATGCCGCCGACACCTTCGAGCGCCCGATCTACGCCGGCAACGCCATCGCGGTGGTGCAGAGCGTGGACGCGATCAAGGTGATCACCGTGCGCACGACCGGCTTCGATGCCGCCGCCGCGACCGGCGGCTCGGCCGCGATCGAGCAGGCCGCCGCCGCGCCGGCCAGCGGCAAGTCGAGCTTCCTCGGCAACGAACTGGCCAAGAACGACCGCCCCGAACTCACCGCCGCCAAGGTGGTGGTGTCGGGCGGGCGCGCGCTCGGGTCGGCCGAGAAGTTCAACGAGATCATGACGCCGCTGGCGGACAAGCTGGGCGCCGCCCTGGGCGCCAGCCGAGCCGCCGTGGACGCCGGCTATGCGCCCAACGACTGGCAGGTCGGCCAGACCGGCAAGATCGTCGCGCCGCAGCTGTACATCGCCGCGGGCATCTCCGGCGCGATCCAGCACCTGGCCGGCATGAAGGATTCCAAGGTGATCGTCGCGATCAACAAGGACGCCGAGGCGCCGATCTTCGCCGTGGCCGACTACGGCCTGGAAGCGGACCTGTTCACGGCGGTGCCGGAGCTGACCAAGGCGCTGTAGCGCCTTGGTCAGCAGGGACTAGGGGCTAGGGGCTAGGGACTAGGGACTAGGGACTAGGGGAACAGCCCGGTCTCCGAAGACACCTCGCCATGGAGGCGCCGGTCTGTGAGTGCACCGGTGCTCCCTAGCCCCTAGCCCCTAGCCCCTAGCCCCTAGCCCCTAGCCCCTAGCCCCTAGCCCCTAGCCCCTAGCCCCTGGAGTTCAGCAATGAGCTACACCGCCCCCCTCAAGGACATGTTGTTCGACCTGCGGCATCTCGCCGGCATCGACGAGATCGCGAAGCTGCCGGGCTTCGAGGAGGCTGGCTTCGACACCGCGCAGGCCGTGCTGGAGGAATGCGCGAAGTTCAACGAAGGCGTGGTCGCCCCGCTCAACGTCGACGGCGATCGCAATCCGTCGACCTGGAGGGACGGCGAGGTCACCACCAGCCCGGGTTTCAGGCAGGCCTACGCGCAGTTCGCGGAGGCCGGCTGGCAGGGACTGCAGCATCCGGCGGAATTCGGCGGGCAGGGGCTGCCCAAGGCGGTCGGCGCCGCATGCGTGGAGATGCTCAACTCCGCCAACCTCAGCTTCGCGCTGTGCCCGCTGCTGACCGACGGCGCCATCGAGGCGCTGCTCACGGCAGCCTCCGACGACGTGAAGGCGGTCTACCTCGAGAAGCTGGTGAGCGGCGAGTGGACCGGCACCATGAACCTGACCGAGCCGCAGGCGGGCTCGGACCTGGCCCTGGTGCGCAGCAAGGCCGAGCCGCAGCCGGACGGCACCTACCGGATCAGCGGCACCAAGATCTTCATCACCTACGGCGAGCACGACATGGCTCGCAACATCGTGCATCTCGTGCTCGCGCGGGTCACCGGCGCGCCCGAAGGGGTGAAAGGCATCAGCCTGTTCGTCGTGCCGAAGTTCCTGGTGAACAAGGACGGCTCGCTGGGCCAGCGCAACGACGTGCGCTGCGTCAGCATCGAGCACAAGCTCGGTATCAAGGCGTCGCCGACCGCGGTGCTGCAGTTCGGCGACGCTGGAGGGGCCGTGGGCTACCTGGTCGGCCAGGAAAACCGCGGCCTCGAGTACATGTTCATCATGATGAACGCCGCGCGCTACGCGGTCGGCGTGCAAGGCATCGCCGTCGCGGAACGCGCCTACCAGAAAGCGGTCGCGTACGCGAAGGAACGCGTGCAGTCGCGGCCGGTGGACGGCTCGATCAACGCCAGCGCACCCATCATCCATCACCCGGACGTCAAGCGCATGCTGATGACGATGCGCGCGTACACCGAAGGCTGCCGTGCGCTGGCCAGCGTCGCGGCCGCGGCCTACGACGCGGCGCATCACCATCCGGATGGCGAGGTGCGGCGGCAGAACCAGGCGTTCTACGAATTCATGGTGCCGCTGGTGAAGGGCTACAGCACCGAGATGAGCATCGAGGTGGCGTCGCTGGGCGTGCAGGTGCACGGCGGGATGGGCTTCATCGAGGAGACGGGCGCCGCGCAGTACTACAGAGACGCCCGCATCCTCACCATCTACGAAGGCACGACGGCGATCCAGGCCAACGACCTGGTGGGACGCAAGACGGCGCGCGACGGCGGGCAGACGGCCAAGGGCATCGCCGCGCAGGTCGCGGCCACCGAGGGCCAGCTCGCGAAGTCGGAGAGCCCGCAGGCGAAGGCGGTGCTCAGGCGGCTGACGGCCGCCCGCCAGGCCTTCCTGGAGGTCGTGGATTTCGTCGCCGGCAACACCAGGGCTTCGCCCAACGCGGTGTTCGCCGGATCGGTGCCGTACCTGATGCTGGCGGGCAACCTGATGGCCGGCTGGCAGCTGGCCCGCTCGGTCATCGTCGCGGAGGCGCTGCTGGCGCAGCCGGACACGGGCGGCGAAGACCCGCAGTTCCTGCGCTCGAAGATCGCGACTGCGCGCTTCTATGCCGACCACATCCTGAGTCGCGCCCCGGCGATCCGCGACGCGATCGTCGAAGGCGCGGAGAGCGTGACGGCTTTGCCCGTGGACGCTTACTGAAATTCGGGGCTGTCCGCTTTCAGGCGCAACGAATACCGAAACCAGACGGAGCCACCATGTCACTGCCGCCAGTCCTGCAACGCCTCGCCCTGCCGGTGATCGGCTCGCCGCTGTTCATCATCAGCAACCCCAAGCTGGTGATCGAGCAGTGCAAGGCCGGCATCGTCGGCTCGATGCCGGCGCTCAACGCGCGTCCCGCCTCGCAGCTGGACGAGTGGCTGCACGAGATCACCGAAACGCTGGCGGCGTGGAACCGCACCCACCCGGACCGGCCGGCGGCGCCGTTCGCGATCAACCAGATCGTGCACAAGAGCAACGACCGGCTCGATCACGACCTGGAGATGGTGGTCAAGTACAAGGTGCCGGTGATCATCACGTCGCTGGGCGCCCGCACCGACGTCAACGACGCGATCCACGGCTATGGCGGGATCGTGCTGCACGACATCATCAACAACATGTTCGCCCGCAAGGCGGTGGAAAAGGGCGCCGACGGCCTGATCGCCGTGGCGGCAGGGGCCGGCGGCCATGCCGGCGTGAAGAGCCCGTTTGCGCTGGTGCAGGAGATCCGCCAGTGGTTCGACGGTCCGCTGGTGCTGAGCGGCTCGATCGCCAACGGCGGCGCGGTGCTCGCGGCGCAGGCCATGGGCGCCGACCTCGCGTACATCGGCTCGGCGTTCATCGCCACGCAGGAAGCACGCGCGTCCGACGCCTACAAGCAGGCGATCGTCGACTGCAACTCGGACGACATCGTCTACACGAACCTGTTCACCGGCGTGCACGGCAACTACCTGAAGCCGTCGATCCGTGCCGCGGGACTGGACCCCGACCATCTGCCCGAGAGCGATCCGAGCAAGATGAACTTCGCGGGCGGCGAGGGCAGCAAGGGCAAGGCCTGGAAGGACATCTGGGGCTGCGGCCAGGGCATAGGCGCCGTGACCGAGGTCGCGACCGCCGCGGCCTTCATCGAGCGCCTGAAGCGCGAGTACCAGCAGGCGCGCCAGCGGCTGTGCGGCGGAGCCTAGTAGTCGGCTGAGGTCTTGCCGTAGCTCAGCGCCTCCGCCGGCCCCCAGAACACCCGGTACATGTAGATCGTGTAGACGACGATCGCCGGCACGGTGATCGCTACGCCGACGAAGATGAAGACCAGGGACTTCGTGGCGGCCGCCGCCTCCCAGACCGTCAGGCGGTCGATCACGATGTACGGATAGAGGCTGTAGGCGAGGCCGAGGAACGAGAGCACGAAGATCAGCACGGTGCTCGCGAACACCACCCAGCCATAACCGGCCGCGATCACGTTCGGCCGCCGCGTCACGTGGAACGCCGCATAGAACGCCACGGCGCAGGCGACCGGGATCGGCAGCAGCCCGATGAACTGCGGCATGGCGAACCAGCGGTCGAACACCGTCCGGCTGAGCAGGGGGGTCGCCAGCGAGATGCCGACCAGCGCGATGCCCATCGGCCACAACGCGCGGCGCGCCCAGCGGCTGGCCTTGTCGCGCAGCGGGCCGCCCGTCTTCATCATCAGCCAGCCGGCGCCGAGCATGGAGTAGGCCGTGGGCAGCGTGAGCGCGATGCCGGCGCTGAACAAGGTGGAGCGCACGTCGTGGACGAACCCGGTGAGGTAGCGCCCCAGCATCCAGCCCTGCGCGGCCGCCGCCATCAGCGACCCGGCGGCGAACAGCGCGTTCCACATCCCCTTGCGCGCGGCACGCGCCTTGACGCGGAAGTCGAAGGACACCCCGCGCAGGATCAGCCCGATCAGCATCACGGCCACCGGCAGGTACAGCGCCGACAGCACGATGCCGTGCGCCAGCGGGAACGCCACCAGCAGCACGCCGATGCCCAGCACCAGCCAGGTCTCGTTGGCGTCCCAGAACGGCCCGATGCTGGCGATCATCAGGTCCTTCTCGTCGTCGGTGGCGAACGGCAGCAGCACGCCGACGCCCAGGTCGTAGCCGTCCAGCACCACGTACGCCAGCAGCGCCAGTCCCATCACCGCCATGAACACCAGCGGCAGCGTGTCGGCCCAGGTGAATGTCATCGTGTGCTCCTCAGGCCGGCCCGCGGACCGGCGTCGCGGCCTTCGCGCTTTGCGGTGTCTCTGGCGTGGCCTGCGCCGGATGCGCCGCCATGTACATCAGCACCAGCACGTACGCGACGAGCAGGAACGCGTACACGGCCAGGTACGCCACCAGCGTCGCCAGCACCATCTGCGGTGGATGGTCGGCCACCAGGTCGGCGGTGCGCAGGATGCCGTAGACCAGGAAGGGCTGGCGGCCGATCTCGGTCACCCACCACCCGGCCAGCGTAGCCACCCACCCCGAGAAGGTCATGGCGGCGAGCAGCCGCAACTGCCAGTGCGCGAACGGGCTCGCTCCGGCCGCCGTCCCGCGGCGCCACAGGGTCCAGGCGCAGGACCAGGAGACCGCGAGCATGAGGAGTCCCATGCCCACCATCACCCGGAAGCTCCAGAACACCGGCGCCACCGGTGGGTGCGCGTCCGGGAATTCGTCCAGCCCCTTGAGTTCGGCGTCGGCGTCGTGCGCGAGGATCAGGCTGGCCAGCTTGGGGACCTGGATTGCGTAGTCGGTGCGCCGCTCCTGTTCGTTGGGCCAGCCGAACAGCGTCAGCGCGACGCCTTTCTCGGTGTGCCAGACGCCTTCGATGGCGGCGATCTTGGCCGGCTGGTGCTCCAGGGTGTTCAGCCCGTGCAGGTCGCCGACGAAGATCTGCACCGGGATGGCGAGGGCTGCCGCCACCACCGCCGAGCGCAAGGCGCGGTGCGTGCCGCCGTTCGCCGTGCCGCGCAGCAGCTGCCAGGCCGACAGGCCGGCGATCAGGAACGAGGCGGTGAGCGTCGACGCGAGCAGCTTGTGGGCCAGCCGGTAGGGAAACGAGGGATTGAAGATCACTTCGAGCCAGCTGGCCGCGTGCAGCTTGCCGTCGATCATCTCGTGGCCCTGCGGCGTCTGCATCCACGAGTTCAGGCTCAGGATCCAGAACGCGGACAAGGTGGTGCCGGCCGCGACCATCAAGGTGGCCAGCAGGTGCATCCGCGGCGACACCTTGTTGCGGCCGAACAGCATGATGCCGAGGAAGGTTGCCTCCAGGAAGAAAGCCGTCAGCACCTCGTAGCCGAGCAGCGGCCCGGCGATGTTGCCGGCGCGCTCCATGAAGCCCGGCCAGTTGGTGCCGAACTGGAAACTCATCGTGATGCCCGAGACCACGCCGATCGCGAAGCTCAGCGCGAAGACCTTGGTCCACAGGTAATACGCTTCTTCCCACTCCTGGGCGGCCGCCCGGTCCGGCGCCGCATCGTGCCGCAACCGGAAATAGACGAGAAACCAGCACAGCGCGATCGTGATCGTGGGGAACAGGATGTGGAAGCTGATGTTGGCCCCGAACTGAAGGCGCGAGAGCAGCAGCGTGTCCACGGGGCGTTCCTTTGGCGGCGATGGCCTGCCATTATGGGCGGCCCCCGGCGGCCGTGGGGCCTTCGCCCGGCCGCGCCACGGCTGGGTCGAAGTCTGATACTGTATGTGCAGACAGTATTACGGGAGACGCCGTGGAAGAAGTACTCATCCCGCTGCACGCGATCAAGGGACGCGGCGCGGCGACGCACCTGCCGCACCGGTTCGAGGCCGACTCGCGAGCGGCGTTCGACGACGGCTGGGACACGGTGGCCGAGGGTGCGGGCGCCGCCGGCCAGCCGTTGCCGACCGAGGTGATCTGGGAAGACGCACGCAGCGCGATCACCACCAACGAGTCGCCGGACGTGGGCTTTGACCGCTCGCTCAATCCGTATCGCGGCTGCGAACACGGTTGCATCTACTGTTACGCGCGGCCGACCCACAGCTATCTCAACCTTTCGCCAGGGCTGGACTTCGAGACGAAGATCATCGCCAAGCGCAACATCGCGCAGGTGCTGCGGCGGGAACTCGCCCGCAGGTCGTACCGGCCGGATCTGGTGGCCATCGGGAGCGCCACCGACTGCTACCAGCCGGTGGAGCGCGAACTGCGGCTGACGCGCGCCGTGATCGAGGTGCTGCAGGAGGCGCGGCACCCGTTCTCGCTGGTCACCAAGTCGAGCGGCGTCGAGCGCGACCTCGACCTGATCGCGCCGATGGCGGCGCAGCGGCTGGCGGCGGTGTACGTGACCATCACCACGCTCGATGCGGAGCTGGCGCGGCGGCTCGAGCCGCGGGCCGCCGCGCCGCACCGGCGCCTGCGCCTGCTGCGAACGCTGGCGGAACACGGCGTGCCGTGCGGCGTGAGCCTGGCGCCGCAGATCCCGTTCCTCACCGACGACATGGAGCGCGTGCTGGAGGCGGCGTGGGACGCCGGCGCGCGCAGCGCGTTCTACCACGTGCTGCGGCTGCCCTGGGAGGTGGCGCCGCTGTTCCGGCAGTGGCTGCAATTGCACTACCCGCAGCGGGCCGACCGCATCATGGCGCGCATCCACGACATGCGCGGGGGCCGGGACTACGACAGCGATTTCGCCAGTCGCATGAAGGGCAGCGGTCCCTGGGCCGAGCTGATCGGCCAGCGCTTCCGGCGCGCGGTGCGCAAGCTGGGCTTCAACACGCAGCGGGTCGAGTTCGACACCAGCCTGTTCCGGCCCGCGGCGCCGGCCGGGCAGTCGCACCTGTTCTAGAGCGGGACGTCGCCGAGCAGGTAGGCGCCGGCGGCGGCCGCCGCCAGCCCGGCCGACAGGCCGAGCACGTTGACGCCGAGTTGCTGGCCGGCGGGCAGCCGGCGCAGGTGGGCGCGCCAGACCCAGATGGCCGGCACCAGGCCCAGCCCCGCCAAGGCTGCCAGCACCTGCCATCGCAGGAAGCTTGCCCACGACGGCACGACCAGGGACGAAGGTTTCTGCGAGAGCAGCGATGCGTCGACGGGCAGGGCCTTGCTCCAGATCGATGCCGCCACGAGACCGGCGGCGAGCAGGACCAGGATTGCGGCCGGCTTGAGCGTCTTGCGCCATCCCAGCAGGCTCAGCAGCGCGGCGGTGCTGCCGGCCACCAGGAGCCCGGTCGCCAGGGCCGGGCCCAGCGCACCCGCGGTGCCGGCCATGGCGCGCCACAGGGCCACGTTGGCGGCGAAGCCGGTCCACAGGCTCGCGGCGAGCACCAGCCATCCGGGATGAAGACCGACGCGGGTCTCGCCGGGCATCAGGATCGAGGAATACCCGGTTTCATGGAAGAGCTTGAGGCCCATACCGGCATTCTGCCCTTCGGTGAGGGGCTTGGCATCAGGAATCGGCGCGGGGGGCCCTGCCGAAACCACGGGCTGCGGTGGTTCAACGCTCCGGCGCTGAAGAATCCTTTCAGCTTGTAGCTCCGGCATAACAAGCCGCTTCGCGGCAGTTGTTAGCCTTCGCTGCAAACTCAAAGGGTCAGCGCGTCCCGCGCTGCCGCAGCCGTGGGCTGCGGTTCTTCAGCGCTCAGGCGCTGAAGAACCCTTTGAGCTTGTCCGCCCAGGACTCCTCGGTGGGGGAGTGCTTGGCGCCGCCCTTCTTGAGCGAGTCGTCCAGTTCCTTCAGCAGCTTGCGCTGGTGTTCCGTGAGCTTGACCGGCGTTTCCACGGCGATGTGGCAATACAGGTCGCCGGGGTAGCTCGAGCGCACGCCCTTGATGCCCTTGCCGCGCAGGCGGAACTGCTTGCCGGCCTGGGTGCCTTCGGGAATGTCGATCGCGGCCTTGCCGGCCAGCGTCGGCACCTCGATCTCGCCGCCGAGCGCGGCCCGGGTGAAGCTGATCGGCACCACGCAGTGCAGGTCGTCGCCGTCGCGCTCGAAGATGTCGTGCTTCTTCAGCCGGATCTCGATGTACAGGTCGCCCGGCGGGCCGCCGTTGGTGCCGGGCTCGCCGTTGCCGGCGCTGCGGATGCGCATGCCGTCGTCGATGCCGGCCGGGATCTTCACTTCCAGCGTCTTCTGCTTCTTGACGCGGCCCTGGCCGTGGCAGGTCGTGCACGGCTCCGGAATGATCTTGCCGGTGCCGCGGCAGTGCGGGCAGGTCTGCTGCACCGAAAAGAAGCCCTGGCGCATCTGGACCACGCCCTGGCCGTTGCAGGTGCCGCAGGTCTTGGCCTGGGTGCCTGGCTTGGCGCCGCTGCCGTGGCAGGTGTCGCATTGCTCCCACGAGGGGATGCGGATCTGGGCCTCCTTGCCCAGCGCCGCTTCCTCGAGGGTGATCTCCATCGCGTACGACAGGTCGCTGCCGCGGTAGACCTGGCGCCCGCCCCGGCCGCCGCGCTGCTGCTGGCCGAAGATGTCGCCGAAGATGTCGCCGAAGGCCTCCGCGAACCCGCCGAAACCTTCCTGGCCGGGGCCGCCGCGCATGTTGGGGTCGACGCCGGCATGGCCGAACTGGTCGTACGCCGAGCGTTTCTCGGCGTTCGACAGCATCTCGTAGGCCTCCTTGGCCTCCTTGAACTTGGCCTCGGCGGCCTGGTGCGCATCACCCTGGTTGCGGTCAGGGTGGTACTTCATCGCGAGCTTGCGATAGGCCTTCTTGATTTCCTCGTCCGACGCGTTCTTCGGGACGCCCAGGACGTCGTAATAGTCTCGTTTGGTGGCCATGTTCTCGTTCGCTACAGCAAGAACGCCGCGTCGACGTTCCCGCAACGGTCACGTTCCAACGCGGCGAACTGGCGCCGGCGGCGGGGGCCGCCGGCCTCGATTGTCACTTCTTGACTTCCTTCACCTCGGCGTCGACGACATTCTCGTCGGCCGGCCGCGAACCCGCGCCGGCTTCGGTGCCGCCGGACTGGCCGCCGCCGGCGGCCGCCTGCGCGCTCTGCTGCGCCTGCATGTCGGCGTACATCTTCTCGCCGAGCTTCTGGCTGACCGACATGAGGGCGTTCGACTTTTCCTCGATCGCGGCCTTGTCCTCGCCCTTGAGCACGGATTCGAGGTCCTTCACGGCGGCCTCGATCTTGTCCTTCTCGCCGCCATCGAGCTTGTCGCCGTACTCGGTCAGGCTCTTGCGCACGCTGTGCACCAGCGCCTCGCCCTGGTTCCTGGCCTGCACGATCTCGAGCTTCTTCTTGTCCTCTTCGGCGTTCAGCTCGGCGTCCTTCACCATTTTCTGGATCTCGGCTTCCGACAGCCCCGAGTTCGCCTTGATGGTGATCTTGTTCTCCTTGCCCGTGCCCTTGTCCTTCGCGCTCACGTGCAGGATGCCGTTGGCGTCGATGTCGAAGGTGACCTCGATCTGGGGCAGGCCGCGCGGCGCCGGGGGAATGCCCTCCAGGTTGAATTCGCCCAGCAGCTTGTTGCCGGAAGCCATCTCGCGCTCGCCCTGGTAGCACTTGATCGTCACCGCCGGCTGGTTGTCGTCGGCCGTCGAGAAGGTCTGCGCGAACTTGGTCGGGATGGTCGTGTTCTTCGTGATCATCTTGGTCATCACGCCGCCCAGGGTCTCGATGCCCAGCGACAGCGGCGTCACGTCCAGCAGCAGCACGTCCTTGCGCTCGCCGCCCAGCACCTGGCCCTGGATCGCGGCGCCCACGGCCACGGCTTCGTCCGGGTTGACGTCCTTGCGCGGCTCCTTGCCGAAGAACTCCTTGACCTTCTCCTGCACCTTGGGCATGCGGGTCTGGCCGCCCACCAGGATCACGTCGTGGATGTCCGAGACCGACACGCCGGCGTCCTTGATGGCGGTGCGGCACGGCGCGATGGTGCGCTCGACCAGTTCCTCCACCAGGGCTTCCAGCTTGGCGCGCGTCAGCTTGATGTTCAGGTGCTTCGGACCGCTCGCGTCGGCCGTGATGTACGGCAGGTTCACGTCGGTCTGGGAGTTGCTGGAAAGCTCGATCTTGGCCTTCTCCGCGGCTTCCTTCAGGCGCTGCAGGGCGAGCACGTCCTTGGACAGGTCGACGCCCTGGTCCTTCCTGAACTCGCCGATGATGTAGTCGATGATGCGCTGGTCGAAGTCCTCGCCGCCCAGGAAGGTGTCGCCGTTGGTGGACAGCACCTCGAACTGCTTCTCGCCGTCGACGTCGGCGATCTCGATGATCGAGATGTCGAACGTGCCGCCGCCCAGGTCGTACACGGCGATCTTGCGGTCGCCCTTTTCCTGCTTGTCCAGGCCGAAGGCCAGCGCGGCCGCGGTCGGCTCGTTGATGATGCGCTTGACGTCCAGGCCGGCGATGCGGCCGGCATCCTTGGTCGCCTGGCGCTGGCTGTCGTTGAAGTACGCCGGCACGGTGATCACCGCTTCGGTCACCGGCTCGCCCAGGTAGTCCTCCGCCGTCTTCTTCATCTTGCGCAGGATCTCCGCCGAGATCTGCTGCGCCGCGAGCTTCTTGCCGCGCACCTCGACCCAGGCGTCGCCGTTGTCGGCGCGCACGATCTGGTAGGGCATGAGGTGGATGTCCTTCTGGACTTCCTTTTCCTCGAACTTGCGGCCGATCAGCCGCTTGACGGCGTAGATCGTGTTCTTGGCGTTGGTGACGGCCTGGCGCTTGGCCGAGGCGCCGACCAGGATCTCGCCGTCCTCCTGGTACGCGACGATCGACGGCGTGGTGCGCGCGCCTTCACTGTTCTCGATGACCTTGGGCGTGTTGCCCTCCATCACCGCGACGCACGAGTTGGTGGTCCCCAGGTCGATGCCGATGATTCTTCCCATGTTGCTGCTCCTTTCGCGCGGCCCGCCGGGGCCCTATTCAAATCTGTTGGTTAAATGTGGATAAGCTGTGGCGTTTCAAGCGGTCACTGCGGCGCCGCCACCGTCACCAGCGCCGGGCGCAGGACGCGTTCGGCGATCAGGTAGCCCTTCTGCAGTACCGAGACGATGGTGTTGGGTTCCTGTGCGGAACCGGTGGGAACCGGGACCACCGAAATGGCCTGGTGCTGGTGCGGGTCGAACCTGGCCCCGGCCTGGGGATTGATTTCCACCACCTTGTTGCGCTCCAGGACCGACTTGAGCTGGCGCAGGGTCGCTTCGGCGCCTTCGCGGATCTGCTGGGGGGTCGCCTCCTGGATCGACAGTCCGGCCTCCAGGCTGTCGGCGACGGCCAGCAGGCTCTCCGCGAAGCCCTCGATCGCGAACTTGCGCGCCTTGGACATCTCTTCCTCGGCACGGCGGCGGGTGTTCTGGACGTCGGCCTGGGCTCTCAGGTACTGCTCGGCGAGCTGGGCGTTCTGCGCCTGCAGCTCCGCGAACTGCGCCTGCAGGTCGGCCAGGCCGGTCGCTTCGTGGGCCGCCTGCGCAGCCTCCCGCTCTTCCGGGCTGGCGTCCACAGGCACGCCGATGGGGTCCATGGTGGGCTCGATCCGCTCGTTGTCAGGCATGGCGGTCTGGTTCTTTTCGGGCATGGGTGGTTCTGGGTGAAATCACACGCTGCGCACCAGCTTGGGGTGGTGCCGCCTATTTCAAGGCGTCCGTGCCGGAAAGCCGGGCGACGCGCAGCGGGCCCCGGATTGTGCCGCTTCGCGCCGCGCCGGGGGCGGGTCATCCATTCAAAGCGGGGCTCCGTCGCACGGGCCCTGCCGGCGGCTTGACCGTGCCGTGGCCCGGCACTTATCGTCGGCCGATGTCAACGGCTCCCCCGTCCGTCACCCCCCCGGCCGAGCCGCGCCGCAAGGCGCTGCCGCGGGGCCGGCAACTGCTGGCGGTCGTGCTGGGCGCGATCGTGGTGGCGGCCGTGCTCAAGCCGGTGACGTTCAACCGCTACGACGAGCTGTTCGGCGAGACCCTGTTCGTGGGCCTCATGCTGCTGTTTGCCTTCAGCGCCGCCGGCGCCTGGCGCCAGCGCTGGCTCCCGCGCCGGGCGGCGCAGTTCGCGGCCGTGACCCTCGCGGCCGTCGTCTCGCCGCTGATCGTCCAGCTGGTGACCTTCAGGGGCGATTTCGCCGCCTTCGCGGCCTCACGGCACCACGTGATCGGCTACGTGCTGATCGCGGTGGTCGCGACCCTCATCGGGACGATGTTCGCGGCGGTGGCCTTGCGCGGGGAGCGCGCGCGGGCCCAGGCGCTGCAGTTCGCCCTGGAGCGCGAAACCCTGGAGCGGCAGGCGGCGGACGCCCGGCTGGCGCTGCTCACGGCGCAAATCCAGCCGCACTTCCTGCTGAATACGCTGGCCAACGTGCAGGAGCTCGTGGAGAGCGGCTCGCCGCAGGCCGTGCCCGTGTTTCGCAGCCTGATCGAGTACCTGCGGGCCTGCATGCCGCGGCTGCAGCAGCCGGACGCCACGCTCGCGGACGAGGAGCGGCTGGTGCGCGCCTACCTCGAGGTGATGCACATGCGCATGCCCGACCGGCTCGCGTTTTCCGTCGACATCCCGGCGGAGCTGCGGGCCCTGCGCTTTCCCCCGATGGCCTTGCTGACGCTCGTGGAGAATGCCGTGCGGCATGGCATCGACCCGGCGTGCGACGGCGGCCGCATCGAGGTCGGCGCCGGCCGAACCGATGCGCAGACGATCCGGCTGTGGGTCGCCGACACCGGCGTGGGACTCTCGCCGCACGCGCCCGAAGGCCAGGGACTCGCCAACCTCAAGGCGCGGCTGCGGGTTTTCTTCGGGGAGGCCGCGCGAGTGGAATTGAGCGAGCAGGCGGCCGGCGGCGTGCGAGCCGACATCCGGGTTCCGGTCGGCGCGGGAGCCGCAGCGTGATCGCGAGCGCGCTGATCGCCGACGACGAGCCGCTGCTGCGACAGCGGCTGGCCGCGTTGCTGGACCGGCTCTGGCCGGAGCTGCGACTCGTTGCCAGCGCGCGCAACGGTCCGGAGGCGCTGCAGCTGTTCGAGGAGCACCGGCCGCGGGTCGCCTTCCTGGACGTACAGATGCCGGGCGTGAACGGCATCGAGGTGGCGCGCCGGATCGGCGGGCGCGCCGAAGTGGTGTTCGTGACCGCGTACGACCAGTACGCGGTCGAGGCCTTCCGGCACCGCGCCATCGACTACCTGGTCAAGCCGCTGGACGAGGCCCGGCTGGCGGAAACCGTCGACCGTCTGCAGGCGCGGCTGCGGCAGCCGCCCGCCGGGGGCGGCCCGGCCTTCGAGGCGGCGCTCGAGCGCATCGCCGCCGAACTGCGCGAGCGGATCACGCCGCCGGCCCGGCTGCAATGGATCAAGGCGTCCGTGGGCAATACCGTGCGGCTGATCCCGGTGGACGAGGTGATCTACCTGAGGTCGGACAACAAGTACACGCTGGTGGTATGGGAGGGCGGCGAGGCGCTCATCCGCAAGACCATCCGCGAACTGGCCGGCGAGCTCGATCCCGGGCGCTTCGTGCAGGTGCACCGCTGCGCCATCGTGTGCCTCGAGCGGGTGAGCCATTTCGTCCATGGCGACGGCGAGAGCGGCGAGCTGTTCCTGAAGGGCCGCAGCGACCGCGTGCCGGTCAGCCGCAGCTACCAGCACCTCTTCCAGGCGCTCTGAAAACGCGTGCCGCGTTTTCAGAGCGGTCTGATCAGTTGAGCGGGACCGGCGGAGCCGGATCCCGCTCAAGGAGTGGCCGATCTGCGCGTTGCTCCGATCGGCCGGTGCCGCTAGCGGATTACTGGACGCCGATCAGCTCGACGTCGAACTTGAGGGTGGCGTTGGGGGGGATCACGCCGCCGGCGCCGCGAGCGCCGTAGCCAAGCTGCGGCGGGATGATCAAGGTGCGCTTGCCGCCGACCTTCATGCCGGCGACGCCTTCGTCCCAGCCCTTGATGACCATGCCCGCGCCCAGGGAGAAGGAGAACGGATCGCCGCGGTCGACGCTAGAGTCGAACTTGGCGCCCTGCTGGCCGCCGTTGTAGAGCCAGCCGGTGTAGTGGACGCGCACGTGCTGCCCGGGCCTGGCCTCGGCGCCGGTGCCCGGCGTGGTGTCTTCGTATTGCAGGCCCGAAGGGGTCGTGATCATTGCGATGTCCTTGATGGCAAAGAGGGCGGGAGCGCGTCCGCCCGGCAGCGACCGGCTAGGTCAGCCCAGCAATCCGCGGCGCGCCAGGTCCCGCATGAGCGAGCGGGTGCCGTACGTCCACGGCGCCACCCGGTCGCTGGTGTTGACGCGATTGGCGAGTGTACCCAGGCGCGGCGTGGCCACCGTGACCACGTCGCCGACGACGTGGGTGAACCCCTGGCCCGGGCCGTGGCGGTCCTGCGTGGGCGCGAACATGGTGCCCAGGAACAGCATGAAGCCGTCCGGATACTGGTGGTTCGCGCCGATCGCCTGGCCCACCAGGTCCAGCGGGTCGCGGCTGATCTTCGCGAGCGAGCTGGCGCCGTCCATGACGAAGCCGTCCGGGCCCTCCACGCGCATCGAGAGCTCGCAGCCGCGCACGTCGCCGATGCCGAACTTCGCGTCGAACAGCCGGATGAACGGCCCGATGGCGCAGCTCGCGTTGTTGTCCTTCGCCTTGCCCAGGAGCAGGGCGCTGCGGCCTTCGAAGTCGCGCAGGTTCACGTCGTTGCCGAGCGCCGCACCCACGACCTCGCCGCGGCTGTTGACCGCCAGCACGACCTCCGGCTCGGGGTTGTTCCACTCGCTCCCCGGATGGATGCCGACCTCGGAGCCGGTGCCCACGGCGCTCATCGGCTGCGACTTGGTGAAGACCTCGGCGTCGGGGCCGATGCCCACCTCCAGGTACTGCGACCACATCCCTTGCGCGATGAGGATGTCCTTCAGCCGCGCCGCTTCGGGCGAGCCGGGCTTGACGGCACCGAGGTTGTCGCCGATGACGGCAATGACGGCCTGCCGCACCGATTCGGCCTTGCTCGCGTCGCCGCGCGCCTGCTCCTCGATGACGCGCTCCAGCATCGACGCGACGAAGGTCACGCCGGCGGCCTTGATCGCCTGCAGGTCGCACGGCGCGAGGAGGAACGGCGTGTCCTCGACGCGGGCGTCGCAGGAGCTGTTGGCGAGCACCTCCCTGGCGGAGGCGATCCGGGGGCCGTCGTGCGCGCGCACCGCCGCGGCGGGGTCGGGCAACTCGAGCAGCTCGCTGCAGGTGGGCGCGAGCCGCGACAGGTCGTGGACGCCGTCGGCGCGGACCTGCACCAGCACCGGGCCGGTCCCGGGGACGTGGATGCGGCCCACGAGGACGGCGTCGTGGTGGTCGGAAGGCAGGGCCGTTTCCGGCCGCAGGTGCGATGAAATCATGAGGAGTGGCGGGAATATGGGGCGTCAGGCAGCGCGCGACGAAGGTTGCGACTTCTTTCTGGACTGGACCGCCGACCATTTTGCCGCGAACGCGGGCAGCTCCGACATGCGCCTGAGCAATTCGGAGCCGGCGGGGGTGACCACGTAGCCATCGTCGCCGTGGTTCACGAAGCCCGCCTGGCGCAGTTCCTTGATGCGGGTGTTGAGCGTGTTCGGCGTGATGCCGCCCACGCTGTCCTGCAGCAGGCGGAACGTCTGGGCATGGCCGTCGCGCAGGGCCCACAGCACCCGGATGGCGTAGCGCGATTCCAGCAGCCCCAGGAGCTGGTTGATCGCGGCGTGTTCCCTGGAATTCATGGATGCCTCTCCTCGCCCGCCGGCCGCTGCCGCCCGGCTTGCAGGCAAGTGTAAGCACAGAATGCTATGCAAACAATAGCAGTCGTCGGGCGCGACCAGACGGCGGTCATCGATCCAGGTACACCTTGCGCAACAGCCTGATCAGTGTCCTGGCCTCGGCCGGGCTCAGCCGCGACGCGACGGCCGCTTCGATCCCGGCGGCGGTGCGCTCGGCCTTGCGCATCAGCGCGCGGCCAGGCGCGGTCAGGTGCAGGCCCATCGCGCGGCGATCGGTGGGGTGCGGCTGGCGCAGGACCAGCCCCCGCCGCTCCAGCGTGCCGACGAGGCCGACCAGGTTGGGCGGCAGGATGCCGAGGGTGGCGCACAGTTGCCGCGAGGTGATGCCCGGGTTGTGCAGCACCAGCGACAGCACCGAGAAGTCCACCGGCCGCAGGTCGAATGCCGCCATCCCGGGCAGGAAGGCCCCGATCATCGCCAGCGCGGCGCGGCGCGCGTTGTAGCCGATCAGGCTTTCCAGGTAGGCCGCGTCGACCTCGTCGACGGCCACGGCCGCCGTGGGCTCCGCCGCGCGCTCGCGGGCCGCGTTCATGCTTCGTGCCCGGCGCTGGCGCCGAGGTAGGTGTCGATTACCCGCGCATCGCCCGCGAGCTCGCGCGCCGGACCGTGCAGCGCGATCTCGCCCATTTCGAGCACATAGGCGTCGTCGGCCACTTCGAGCGCGGCCCGCGCATTCTGCTCCACCAGCAGGATCGTCACGCCGATGCGGCGCAAGTCGACGATCGTGCGGAAGATGTCGCGGACGACCAGCGGTGCCAGGCCCAGGCTCGGCTCGTCCAGCATCAGCAGGCGGGGCCGCGACATCAGCGCGCGTCCCACGGCCAGCATCTGCCGCTCGCCGCCGGAGAGCGTTCCGGCGAGCTGCATCCGGCGCTCCTGCAGACGCGGAAAGATCGCGTACACGTCCGCGAGCCGGTCGCGCCAGCGGCGGTTGCCCAGCCGCACCTGCGGCCAGGCGCCGAGCACGAGGTTGTCCTCGACCGGCATGGTGCCGAACAGCTCGCGCCGCTCAGGCACCAGCGCGATGCCGAGCATCACTCGTTCCTCCAGCGACAGGTGGACTATGTCCTGGCCGTCGAACAGCAGCCGGCCGCGCGCCGGCAGGATGCCCATCACCGTGTTGAGCAAGGTCGACTTGCCGGCGCCGTTGGGCCCGATGACGGTGGCGACGCTGCCGGCCGCCGCCTGCAGGTGCAGGCCATGCAGCACCTCGGCGCGGCCATACCCCGCGTGCAGGTCGGCGACGTCGAGCAGAGGGTGCGTGGCCATCAGTGCTCCGTTCCGAGGTACGCGGCGCGCACCGCGGGGCTTTGCCGCACTTCGCGCGGCGTGCCTTCCATCAGCAGCGTCCCGAATTCCATCACCACCAGCCGGTCGCACACTTCCATCACCAGGTCCATGTCGTGCTCCACCAGCAGGATCGTCATGCCCTCGGCCTGCAGCTGCCGCAGCACCTGCGCGAGCGCCCGCTTCTCCTGGTGGCGCAGGCCTGCCGCGGGCTCGTCCAGCAGCAACAGAGCCGGATCGGCGCACAGCGCGCGCGCGATCTCCAGGAGCCGCTGCTGCCCCATCGCCAGGTTGCCGGCGAGTTCGTGCAGGTGCGAGCCCATGCCGACGCGCTCCAGTTGCCGCTGCGCTTCGCGAAAGAGCGTTCGCTCCTCGGCGCGGTCGAGCCGCGCCATCGCGGCGAGCACGCCCTTGCCGCCGCGGGCGTGGGCGCCCAACGCCGCGTTCTCCAGCACCGTCATGTCGGGAATCATCTTGACGTGCTGGAAGGTGCGCGCGAGTCCCAGCCGCGCGATCTGCCGCGACGGCAGGTGGCCGATCGGCCGGCCGCGAAAGCGCACCGTGCCGCTGGTGTGCGGCAGCACGCCGCTGATCATGTGGAAGGTGGTGGTCTTGCCGGCGCCGTTGGGACCGATGAGGCCGACGATCTCGGCGGCGCGCACCTGGAAGCCGACATCGTTGACGGCGACCAGGCCGCCGAACTCCTTGCGCAGCTGGTGGACCTCGAGCACCGGGTCGCCCGCCGCCGGCCGCGGCTGCGCCGCCAGCGCCGCCGCGTCCGCCCAATCGTTGCGCCGCGGCGGGCGCGGCAGCCGCCGCTCGACGAAGTCCCACAGGCCGTCAGGCTGGTACTTCAGCATCAGCACCAGCGCGATGCCGAAGACGATGACTTCGTAACTGCCGCTGGTGCCGATCAGGCGCGGCAGCAGCACCTGCAACTGGTCCTCCAGCAGCCGCGTCAGCGCGGCGCCGGCGATCGCGCCCCACACATGGCCCACGCCGCCGACCACCGTCATGAACAGGTACTCGATGCCCATCTTCAGGCCGAACGCCGTGGGGTTGACGGTGCGCTGGAAGTGCGCCAGCAGCCAGCCGGCGAGGCAGGCCAGCAGCGCCGCGATCACGAAGATCAGGACCTTGTAGCGGAAGGTACTGATGCCGACCGATTCGGCCATCAAGGCGCCGCTCTTGAGGGAGCGCATGGCGCGGCCGGCACGCGAATCCAGCAGGTGCAGCAGCGCCACCGCCATCACGGCCACCAGGGACCATGTGAGCAGGAAGAAACCGCGGCCCTGGCCCAGGTCGGCCCCGAACAGCGAGAGGCTCTTCAGGCCCAGGATGCCGTCGTACTTGCCCAGCGCGTCGAGGTTGCCCATGAGGTAGTACAGCGACAGGCCCCACGCGATCGTGGCCAGCGGCAGGTAGTGGCCGGACATGCGCAGGGTGACCAGCGCCAGCACCAGCGCGCTGGCGGCCGTGATCGCCAGGCCGACCGGCAGCGTGAGCCAGGGCGACCAGCCGAGGTTCACGGTGAGCCAGCCCGTGGTGTAGGCGCCGATGCCGACGAAGGCTGCCTGCCCGAACGAGGTGAGCCCCGCGATGCCGGTCAGCAGCACCAGCCCCAGGCAGGTGAGGCTGTACAGGCCGATGTAATTGAGCTGGGTGATCCAGAAGTCGGGCAACGGCAGGATGGCGGCCAGCGGGATCGCCGCGAGGGCCGCGAGGCCCAGCCGGCGGCGCGAAAGCCCGGCGCCGACGGCCGCGCCGTCGCGGCGCCGCCACGCGAGGAACGCGGCGCGCAGGGTCAAGCTTCCTCCTCGTGGTGGCTGGTCATGGAGCGCACCAGCAGCACCGGCAGGATCAGCGTGAAGACGATCACCTCCTTGAACGCGCTGGCCCAGAACGACCCGAAGGACTCGATGACGCCGACGAACAGCGCGCCGAACAGGGCGACGGGGTAACTGGAGAGGCCGGCGATCACCGCGGCGACGAAGCCCTTGAGCCCGATCAGGAACCCCGAGTCGTAGAAGACGGTGGTGGTGGGGCCGATCAGCAGTCCCGACAATGCGCCGATCAGCGCCGCCATCGCGAAGGTCGTCTTGCCCGCGCTTTCCGACGAGATGCCCATGAGGCGGGCGCCGAGCCGGTTCACGGCCGTCGCGCGCAGGGCCTTGCCGCTCAAGGTGCGCTCGAAGAACAGCCACAGCAGCACGATGAGGGCAAGCGAGGCGCCGGCGATGATGATGGCCTGGCCGCTCAGCGTGACGGGGCCCAGCGGCAGCCGAAGGTCCCAGAACGCGGGATTGCGGAAGCCCTCGGCGCCGAAGAACAGCAGGCCCAGCCCGGTCATGGCGAAGTGCACGCCGACCGACACGATCAGCAGCACCAGCGGCGTGGCACCGGCCAGCGACTGGTAGGCCACGCGGTAGACGAGGGGGCCGTAGGCCGTGACCACGCCGACGCTCAGGAGCGCCTGCACCAGCATCGGCGGCCGCAGCGGCGCGGCCCAGGCGGTCAGCAACGCCACGGCGAGCGGCACGGACAACGTGAGACCCGCGGCACGCAGCGTCGCCAGCGGCCGGCGGCTACGCTGCCATTCGCCGGCGGCGTTCATCAGGGCCGCGACGGCGGCGAGCAGCAGCAGCAGCCACACCGTGCCCGGCACCTTGCCGGTCTGCAGGATCGCGAGCGTCAGCGCGCCGTACGCGACGAACTCGCCTTGCGGAATGAAGATCACGCGGGTGACGGCGAACACCAGCACCGTGGCCAGGCCCAGCAGCGCGTAGATCGCGCCGTTGGTCAGGCCGTCGAGCAGCAGGATGCCGGCGATCGAGGAGTCCATGGGGTGTCGCTGGGTGCAGGACGGCGCCCGCGCCGCCGGGGGCGCGCGCGGCCGTCCGCAGGGCGCGTGGTCAGTCGACCTTGAAGTCGCCGCCCGAGACCTTCAGCATGACGCCGGTCTCGTTCGTGAAGCCCCAGTGGTCGGTCTTGCTCCAGTTCATCACGCCATGGGAGAAGACGGTGCGGCCCATGGTTTCCATCGCATCCCGGATCGCGGCGCGGAACTCCCTGGTGCCGGGCTTGGCCTGCTTCAGCGCGATCGGCAGCACCTTTTCCAGCACGACCTGCGAGTCGTAGGCGTGTCCGGCGAACTGGTTGCGCGTGCCGGGGCCCACCGCCTTCTCGTACTTCTGCACGAAATCGATGGCGAGCTTCTTGGACGGATGGCTCTCCGGCAGCTGTTCGGCGATCACCGCCGGGCCGGAAACGACGAACGAACCTTCGACGTCCTTGCCGCCGATGCGCATCAGGTCCTTGGTGGCCGCTGCATGGGTCTGGTAGATCTTGCCCTTGAAGTTGCGCTCGACGATCGCCTTGTGCGGCATCGCGGCGCCGCTGCCGGAGGCGACGATCAGCATGGCGTCGGGGTTGGCCGCCACCAGCTTCAGCGCCTGCGGCGTGACACTGGTGTCGGGCCGGGCGAAGCGTTCCACGGCGATGATCCTGATCCCGTTCTTCTCGGCCTCGGGCGTGAACTCCTTGAGCCACTGCTCGCCGTAGGCGTCGGTGTAGCCGAGGAAGCCGACGGTTTTTACCCCCTGCTTCTTCATGTGGCCGATCATCGCGTGCGCCATCACCGTGTTCGACTGCGGCAGCCGGAACAGCCACTGGTCCTTGCCCGGCGGCACGCCCACCGGCGAGGCGGCGAGTTGCACCGTGCCCGATTCGGCCGCGATGTCCACCATCGCCGCGGCCACGGTGGTCAGGCACGAGCCGATGATCATGTCGACCTTGTCGTCGGTGACGAAGCGGCGGGCGTTCTGCGCGCCCTTGCCGGGGTCGCTCGCGTCGTCCAGGATGATCAGGTTGACCTTCTCGCCCGCGATTTCCTTCGGGAAGATCTTGTAGTAGTTCTGCATCGGGATGCCAAGGCCCGATCCGGGGCCGGTGAGCGACAGGCTCACTCCGATGTTGACGTCGGCCAGGACGGCGGCGGATGCCGCCAGGGTGGCCAGTGCGATCAGCGTCTTGCGTAGTGCTCTCATGGCTTGTCTCCTGTTGCAAGGGTCGGTGCGGAAAGCTTCAGCGCGGCGCCATGCGCAGCGCGCCATCGAGGCGGATCACCTCGCCATTGAGGTGGGTGTTCGTCACGATATGGCATGCCAGCTGGGCGAACTCACCGGGTTTACCCAGGCGCGGCGGGAACGGGATCGACGCGGCGAGCGACTGCTGCACGGCTTCGGGCAACTGCTTCATGAGCGGCGTGGCGAACAGGCCGGGCGCCACCGTGCACACGCGGATGCCGTGCTGCGCCAGGTCGCGCGCCATCGGCAGCGTCATGCCGACCAGCCCGCCCTTGGAGGCGCTGTAGGCCTGCTGGCCCACCTGGCCATCGAACGCGGCCACCGATGCCGTGAACATCATGACGCCGCGCTCACCGTCCTCGAGCGGCGGGAGTTTCGCGCACTGGGCGGCGAACAGGCGGCTGGCGTTGTAGGTGCCGATGAGGTTGATGTTCACCACCCGCACGAAGTCCTCCAGCGGTGCCGGGTTGCCGTCCTTGCCGACGATCCGCTTGGCGGTTCCTATGCCCGCGATGTTCATCAGGATGCGGGCGGGTCCGTGCGCCGTCGCCGCCTTGTCCAGCGCGGCCTGGAGGCTGGCCGTGTCGGTGATGTCGCAGCGGCACGCGACGGCGCAGCCGTTTCCGTATTGCTCGGCGATCTCCCGCGCCACGGCTTGCGCCTGCTCGATGTTGACGTCGAGCACGGCCACCTTGGCGCCGAGCCGCGCCAGCTCGCGCGCGGTCGCTTCGCCCAGGCCGGACGCGCCGCCGGTCACCAGGGCTGCCTGTCCTTCGATCTTCATGCGCTGTCTCCTCGGGGTTGGATGGTGAATGGCAAGTTGCCTGCGTGCACCGCTTCGACCAGCGCGGCGCGCTGCTCCAGGACGGCGCGCTGGTTGATCGAACCCTTGTCGGTGATCTCGCTGCGATCGATCGACGGCGGCTCGTGCATCAGGTGCAGCCTCGCGATGCGGCTGGCGCTGCCGGTCGCGCTCGCGGCGAGCTGGTCGGCCAGTTGCTGGAAGCGCGCCTGCACCGGCGCGCTTTCCAGCGCATGCCGCAGCGGCGCGTCGGCCGGCAGGCCGGCCAGTTGCCGCACGGCGGCGGTGGGGAAGATCAGGGCGCCCACCTCGTTGCAGTTCATCCCGGTGATCACGGCGTCCTGCACGTGCGGCGCGCCGGCCGCGATGATCCTCGCGCGCAGCGGCCCGACGCTGACGAACGTGCCGGTGGCCAGCTTGAAGTCCTCGGCGATCCGGCCGTCGAACCTGAGCCCCTGGTGCGGGTCGCGCTCGTCGATCCACAGCACCGCGTCGCCGCTGCGGAAGAACCCTTCCTCGTCGAAGGCCGCGGCGGTCGCTTCCGACGCGCGCCAGTAGCCGGGCGTCACGTTGGGGCCGCGGTAGCGCACCTCGGTCTTGCCGTCCACGGGGGCGAGCTTCAGTTGCATCCCGGCGGCAGGCACGCCGAGGTAGCCGGCCTTGACGTGCGGATTGGTGATGAAGATGGCGAAGGGACCCGATTCGGTCATCCCGAGGCCGGTGCCCATCACGATGCGCTCGCCGATCTCGCGCTCCTGGACCTCGTGCAGCGCATCCCACACCGGCTGGGCCAGGGCCGCGCCGGCGTAGAAGAACATGCGGACCCGCGAGAGCAGGTTGCGGCGCAGCGCCGCGTCGGTCTTCATGGCTTGCGCGATCGCCTCGAAGCCGGTCGGCACGTTGAAGTACACGGTCGGCGCGATCTCGCGCAGGTTGCGCAGCGTCTCGCCCACGAGCGGCGGCACCGGCTTGCCGTCGTCGATGTAGAGGGTGCCGCCGTTGTACAGGACGAGGCCGAAGTTGTGGTTCCCGCCGAAGGTGTGGTTCCACGGCAGCCAGTCGACGAGCACCGGCACCTCCGCGAGCACCGGCATCGACTGGAGCATCTGCTGCTGGTTGGCGCACCACATGCGGTGGGTGTTGATCACCGCCTTGGGCAGCCGGGTCGACCCCGACGTGAACAGGAACTTGGCGATCGTGTCGGGCCCGGTCGCCTGCATCGCGGCGTCGACGGCGGCCGTGGGCACGGTTGCCAGCAGCGCGGCGAACGGCGTCGCCCGGCGGCCGGGCACGGCCCCGCCGGCGAGCACGATCTCGACGCCGGGGTCCACCGCGCCGGCTATCGCCTTCGCGTAGGCCGCGCCGTCGGCGGCGAACACCAGGCCAGGCGTGAGCGTCGCCAGCGCATGCCTCAGCTTCTGGTGGTCCTGGCTGATCAGCGAATACGCTGGCGAGATCGCGCAGAAAGGGATCCCGGCATACAGGCAGCCGAGCGAGAGCAGGGCGTGCTCCAGGTCGTTGCCGCTCAGGATCGCGACCGGCCGCTCGGGGGACAGGCCCCGGTCGAGCAGTGCCTGCGCGATGCAGCGGGCGCCGTGCAGCGCTTCCTGGTAAGAGACGTGCCGCCAGTCGCCGGTGCTGCCATCGGCAAGCCGGACACGCCGGGCGATGAAACTGCGCGCGGGCGCCACCTCGGCCCAGTGCAGCAGCCGGTCGGTCAGGCGCCAGGCATGCGGCTGCAGCGGCACCGGCGCCTCGAGGTAGCGCACCTCGGCGCGGCCTTCGCGCAGTTCCACCCGCGTGATCGGAAACTCGAGCGGGCGGTAGCGCGGCGCGTTCATCCGGTCTCGACCTTTCGCCGCGGCGGCGCCGCAGGGGGCGGGTGGTGGCGGCGCAGGTGGCGGGCCGCCGGAGGAGGGATTATTGGCGGCGCGTTGGTTATGCGCCATAACCTTTCGCACTGGGACTTTCCCGGGGGCTGGCGCGTCCACTACCATCGCTCCCCATGACTGCCCAACGCAAGAAACCAGAAGAACTCCGCTCCCACCGCTGGTATGGCGTGAAGGACATGCGCTCCTTCGGCCACCGCTCGCGCACCGCGCAGATGGGATTCCACCGCAGCGACTACGCCGGCAAGCCGGTGATCGCGATCATCAACACCTGGAGCGACATCAATCCCTGCCACACGCACTTCAAGCAGCGGGTGGAGGAGGTCAAGCGCGGCATCTGGCAGGCGGGCGGCTTTCCGGTGGAGATGCCGGCGATTTCCCTGTCCGAGCCGTTCCAGAAGCCGACGACGATGCTCTATCGCAACCTGCTGGCGATGGAATGCGAGGAGCTGCTGCGCTCGTACCCGGCCGACGGCTGCGTGCTGATGGGCGGCTGCGACAAGACCACGCCGGCGCTCGTCATGGGCGCGATCTCGATGAACCTGCCTGCGATCTTCATGCCGGCCGGGCCCATGCTGCGCGGCGACTACCAGGGCCAGTACCTGGGCTCGGGCTCGGACACCTGGAAATACTGGGCCGAGCTGCGCGCGGGCAACATCACCGAGCAGGACTGGCAGGACGTCGAGGACGGCATCGCGCGCTCGCCGGGGCACTGCATGACGATGGGTACCGCCAGCACCATGACCAGTGCGGTGGAAGTGCTGGGGCTGACGCTGCCCGGGGCGGCATCGATCCCGGCGCCCGATTCGCGCCATGCGCAGATGGCGACGCTGACCGGCAAGCGCATCGTCGACATGGTGTGGGAGGACCTCAAGCCCTCGGACATCCTCACCGCCGCCTCCTTCGACAACGCCGTGACGGCCGTCCTGGGACTGGGCGGTTCGACCAACGCGATCGTGCACCTGATCGCGATGGCACGGCGCGCCGGAATCGCGCTGGACCTCGCCCGCTTCGACGAGCTGGCACGCAAGACGCCGGTCATCGCCAACATCCGCCCGGGCGGGAAGTACCTGATGGAGGACTTCTTCTACGCCGGCGGCGTGCGCGCCTTCCTCACGCAGCTCGGCGACCTGGTCGATTTCACGCAGAAGACCGTGAACGGCCGCTGCCTGGGCGACAACGTCGAAGGCGCCAAGGTCTGGAACGACGACGTCATCCGGCCGCGCGCCAACCCGCTGCTGGCCAGCGGCGGGCTGGCCGTGTTGACCGGCAACCTGGCGCCGGCCGGCGCCGTGATCAAGCCGGCCGCCATGGAACCGCACCTGCGCAAGCACACGGGGCCAGCCGTGGTGTTCAAGGACTACAACGACATGGCGGCGCGCATCGACGACCCGGCGCTGCCGGTGACGAAGGACAGCGTGATCGTGCTGCAGAGCGCCGGCCCGCAAGGCGCGCCCGGCATGCCCGAGTGGGGGCAGTTGCCGATCCCGCAGAAGCTGCTGAAGGAAGGCGTGCGCGACATGGTCCGCATCAGCGACGCGCGCATGAGCGGCACCAGCTACGGCGCCTGCGTGCTGCACGTCACGCCCGAGTCGCACGTGGGCGGGCCGCTGGCGCTGGTGCGTGACGGCGACCACATCGAGCTCGACGTCGACGCGCGCAGCATCCGCGTGCTGGTCAGCGACGAGGAACTCGCGCACCGCCGCGCCGCGTGGGAGGCCCCGGCGCCGAAGTTCACGCGCGGCTACGGCGTGCTGTACCTCAAGCACATCGGACAGGCGGACACCGGGTGCGACTTCGACTTCCTGGAGACCGAGCGTGCGCAGGCGGCGCAGGGCGGCGAGCCGGAAATCCACTGACGACCACGGTCCACGAAGGCAAGAAATGAAAGAGCGAGTGCTCCAGAACGGCCGGCTGCTGCCGGCGCTCGAAGCGGACCTGGCCGGGCGCTACGAGGTCCATGCGCTGTGGCGCGAAGCGGACCCCCAGGCTTTCCTGGCCGTCCATGGCGGCGAGTTCGCCGGCTACATCGCGTCGGCGCGCCTGGGCATCGACGCCGCCATGCTGGCGGCGCTGCCGCACCTGCGCGTGGCCTCCATCGTCGGCGTCGGACTCGACGCGGTCGACCTGGCCGCGGCGCGCGAGCGTGGCGTCGCCGTCGGCTACACGCCGCAGGTGCTGAACGACTGCGTCGCCGACACCGCGATGCTGCTGCTGCTGGACGTCGCGCGCCGCGGCAGCGAGGCCGACCGTTTCGTGCGGCGCGGCGGCTGGACGCAGACCACTGCGTTTCCGCTCAGCACCAGCGTCACCGGCAAGCGGCTGGGCATCGTCGGCCTCGGCCGGATCGGCCGGGCGATCGCGAAGCGCTGCGCCGGCTTCGACATGGAGATCCGCTACCACAACCGCCGCCCGGTCGTCGACGTGCCTTATGGCTACGAGGCCTCGCTCGAGGAACTGGCGCGCTGGGCGGATTTCCTGGTCGTGGCGGCCGCCGGCGGCCACGAAAGCCGCAACCTGGTGTCGGCGGCCGTCCTGAACGCGCTGGGGCCGCGCGGGTTCCTGGTCAACATCGCGCGCGGCAGCGTCGTCGATGAGACAGCCCTGGTGGCGGCGCTGGCCGAGGGCCGCCTGGGCGGCGCCGGGCTGGACGTCTACGCCGACGAGCCCAACGTGCCGCCGGCGCTGCTGACACTGGACAACACCGTGCTGCTGCCGCACATGTCCAGCGCCACGCACGAGACCCGCAAGGCGATGGCGGACCTGGCCCTGGCCAACCTGGACGCGTTCTTCGCGAGCGGCGCGGTGAAGGTGTCGGCGCTCTGAGTCACGCCGCTGGATTGCGATCTCTTCAGGCCGGTGTCGGCCCCGCCGGGGCGGCGCCGCGGTCGCCGAGCGTGAACCGGAACGCCGCGCCGCCGCCGGGCCGCGACTCGGCCCAGATGCTGCCGTGGTGGCGCGAGACGATCTTGCGCACCATCGCCAGGCCGATGCCGGTGCCTTCAAATTCGGCGGCGGTGTGCAGCCGCTGGAAGGGGTTGAACAGCTTGTAGGCGTAGGCCGGGTCGAACCCGGCGCCGTTGTCGCGCACGCAATAGCGCCAGGTGCCGCCCGGGCCGCGCTCGCCGCCGAACTCGATCCGGGCGCCGGGCGTGCCCGAGGTGAATTTCCAGGCGTTGCCCAGCAGGTTCTCCATCAGGTCCGTGAGCAGGCGCACGTCGCCCCGCGCGCGCGGCGTCTCCTCGATCACCACCGTCACCTGGCGCCCGGGGTCCCGCTCGCGCAACCGGTCGACGGTCGATTGCGCCAGCGCGGACAGGTCCACGCTGTGGTGCAACAAGGGCGCGCTCGAGAGGTTGGCGAGCGCGAGCAGGCCTTCGGTCAGTTCGGACATCAGCCGCACGCCGGCGCGCACCCGCCGCAGGTAGTGGCGGGATTTCTCGTCCAGGCGGTCGGCAAGCCTGTGCTCCAGCTGGGCGGTGAAGACGTCCACCGACGACAGCGGCGCGCGCAGGTCGTGCGCCAGCGAATAGGCCAGGCCGCGCAGGTCCTCGTTGCTCTCCTGCAATTGGGCCGTGCGGCTGCGAATACGCTGCTCCAGCAGGTTGTTGAGCAGCACGATCTCCTTTTCGGCGCGCCGCTGCTCGGTGATGTCGCTGTCGACGCTGAGCACCAGGCGGCCCTGGCCGCCGCCCCTGTCCAGGAGCGTGCAGCGGCGCTCCACGGTCACGACCTGGCCCTGTGCGTCGATGCACTCGAGCACGCCGGACCACTCGCCGCGCTCGGCGAGTTGCCGGTGTGCATCTTCGGGCAGGGCCGCGGTCGGCCCCATGAGGTCCTCGAACCGGCGCCCGATCGCAACATGTCTCGAATGGCCGAACATCTGCTCGGCGCCACGGTTCCACGAGGCGATCCGCTGGTCGGCATCGTGCAGGACGACGGCGTCCCGCGTGTGGTCCAGCAGGACGGGAGCCAGCTCCCGCGTCTGGTCGGACAAGGAATCGGCGCTGGCTTGCTCTGGCATGGGGTTTGGCAATGGGGAGGTGATGGATTCTCCACCGGCCGGGCCGCGAGCCGGCGCCGGAAAGGTCCGCTTGGACCGTGTCCGTTCGTGCGTCCGTTAGGAAAATTCCCTAGGCAGTGCCATGGCAGGGGGGCGAGCTCGGCCGTAAAGTCGCACGGCCTTGCTCATCAGTTCCATGCAGTCCTTTCCCGGCTCGCCGGCCGCCTCCCCCGATCGCGAAACCGATGCTCCCGCCGCGGCGCCCTTGGACAGCGACAGCGCCGCGCGCCACTTCGCCAGCGCGTTCAACCATGCCCCGGTCGGCATGCTGCTGCTGGCGCCGGACGGGCGCCCGCTGCGCGTGAATCGCGCGTTCTGCGAGCTGGCCGGCCGCGGCGAGCACGAGATCCTGGCCGGCGGCGCAGCGCTCCTGCATCCCGGCGACGAAGCTGGCGAAGCGGGCGAGCGCGCGCTGTGCCTCGCCGGAACGCAGTCGGCGTTCCGCAGCGAGGTACGCCTCCGGCACGGCCGTGGCGAGCTCGTCTGGGTCGACCTCAGCTGCGCCCTGGTGCGTCGCACTGGCGGCGAGCCCCTGCACTTCATCGTCCAGGCGCAGGACATCGGCGGGCGCAAGCGGGCGGAGCTGGCGCTGCGCGAGAGCGAAGCGCGGTTTCGCAGCCTGACGCTGCTGTCGGCGAGCTGGTACTGGGAGCAGGACGCCCAGTTCCGGTTCGTCGCCTTCGAGGGCCACCCGCAGGAAGGCCGCTGGCGGCCCGACTCCGCGGCGCTCGGCTTGTGCCGGTGGGACATCGCCGGGCTGCGGCCGGTCGACGGAACCTGGGCCGCGCACCGCCTGGACGTGCAGGCGCACCGCGCCTTCCGCGAGCTGGAGTGCGTTCGGGTTCGCCCCGGCCGGCCCCCGGTGTACGTCTCCATCAGCGGTGAGCCGGTCTTCGACGAGCACGACCGCTTCACCGGCTACCGCGGCACGACGCGGGACATCACGGCGGCCAAGGCGCTGGAAACGCACTTGCGGGAAGCGCAAGGCCTGTTGCACATGGCGGCTCGAATGGGCCGGCTCGGCGCCTGGACCTACGTTGCGGGGCAGGAGCGGATGACCTGGTCGGACGAGCTGTGCCGCCTGTGCGAGGTCGACATCGGCTTCGCGCCGACGCTCGAGCAGGCCAGCGCGTTCTTCGCGCCGGGGCACCGGCCGCTTGCCCGCAGCACCTTGCAGCGCTGCCTCGCCGTCGGCGAGGGATTCGACGTCGAGACGCCGGTCGCGCTGGCCGGCGGCCGTACCCGCTGGTTCCGGCTGATCGGCGAGGCGGAGCGCGACGGCGACGGGCGGGTCTTGCGCCTCCACGGGGCGTGCCAGGACATCACCGGGAGGCGCCTGGCGGCCGAGCACACCCGCCGCCAGGCACGCCAGCTCACCAACACGCTGGAGCGCCTCACCGACGGGTTCTTCACGCTCGATCGCGACTGGCGATTCACGTACCTGAACCCGGAAGCGCAGCGCCTGATGGCGCGCCCGCGCGGGGATTTGCTGGGCCGGCGCATCACCGACGAGTTTCCGGCGCCCGGCGCCGGCGGCATCCTCGCGCACTACCGGCGCGCGCTCGAAGAGAACACCGTGGTGCAGGCGGAGGAGTTCTACGAACCGCTGGACCTGTGGGTGCAGCTGAAGATCTACCCGTCCGCGGAAGGGGTGGCCGTGTACGTGCGCGACGTCACCGAGCGGGTGCGGGGCCGGCAGCAGTTGCTGCAGCTGAACGCGCAGCTGGAAGCGCGGGTGAAGGAACGCACTGCGCAACTGGAGATCGCCAACCGCGAGCTGGAGGCGTTCTCCTATGCCATCGCGCACGACCTGCGCGCGCCGCTCGGCGCCATCGAGGGTTTCGGCGACTGCCTGCAGCGGCTGGCCGGCCCGGGCCTGGACGAGCGCGGCCGGCACTACCTGCGGCGGATCGTCGCCGGCGTGCACCACATGCGCGAACTCACCGACGGTTTGCTTTCGCTGGCCAGCCTTTCGCAAGGCAGCCTGCGCGCCAAGCCGGTCGACCTGTCGGCGCTCGCGCACGCGGCCGTCGCCGCTTGCCGCGAGGGCGCTCCGGAGCGCCGCGCGGAGGTGGCGATCGCGCCCGGCCTGGTCGTCCGCGGCGATCCGCGGCTGCTGGCGCACGTGATCGACAACCTCGTGGGCAACGCCTGGAAGTTCACCTCGCGCGTCGCGTGCGCGCGCATCGAGGTCGGCCGGCTGGAGGGGTCGCCCGCAACATATTTCGTGCGCGACAACGGTGCCGGATTCGACGAGGCCTGGGCCGGCAAGCTGTTCAAGCCGTTCCAGCGCCTGCATACCCAGGACGAATTCGAGGGCACCGGCATCGGGCTCGCGATCGTGCGCAAGGTGGTGCTGCTGCACGGCGGCGGGGTCCGGGCCGAGTCGGTCGCAGGCGAAGGCGCCACCTTCTTCTTCACGCTCGGCTGACGACGGCGCAGCCGCCGGACTGCCAGTCTGTCGACAAGGCCCGCCCGCTGTCCACCCACGATTTCCCCTAGGCCGACGCGCGCTTTCCCCTAGAAACTTCACTGGCGTCGAGGCGATCTACCGCTCACCTACGCGGAACGACGGTTTTGACCTACAACTCGTGACGTTTCACACAACGTGTCGTCGGGTACAGTGACTTTCGCACGGGCAGTTCCAACCGCGCGAGCCGCTGTCACCGACTGGAAGGGGGTTTCATGGATGTAGTCCGAAATTTTCTGGCGCGCTACGAGCAGACGCGCGAGGAGGAGATGTCGCTGGAGGAGTACCTCGACCTCTGCCGGCGCGACAAGATGGCGTATGCGACCGCCGCCGAGCGCATGCTCGCGGCGATCGGCGAGCCGGAAGTGATCGACACCCGCCACGATCCGCGCCTGTCGCGCATCTTCGGCAACAAGATGGTCCGCATCTATCCGGCGTTCAAGGATTTCTACGGGATGGAAGAGCCCATCGAGCAGGTCGTCTCCTGCTTCCGGCATGCGGCCCAGGGACTGGAAGAAAAGAAACAGATCCTGTACTTGCTGGGACCGGTGGGCGGCGGCAAGTCGTCGATCGCCGAGCGCCTGAAGCAGTTGATGGAACAGGTGCCGTTCTATGCGATCAAGGGCTCGCCGGTGAACGAGTCGCCGCTGGGCCTGTTCAACAACGCCGAGGACGCGCCCGTGCTCGAGCAGCAGTACGGCATCGCGCCGCGCTACCTGCAGCGGATCATGTCGCCATGGGCCGTCAAGCGGCTCGAGGAGTTCGGCGGCGACATCCGCAAGTTCCGGGTCGTGAAGCGCTATCCCTCGATCCTGAAGCAGTGCGGCATCGCCAAGACCGAGCCAGGCGACGAGAACAACCAGGACATCTCCTCGCTGGTGGGCAAGATCGACATCCGCAAGCTCGAGACCTTCGCCCAGGACGATCCGGACGCGTACAGCTACTCCGGCGGCCTGTGCCTGGCCAACCAGGGGCTGCTCGAGTTCGTGGAGATGTTCAAGGCCCCGATCAAGGTGCTGCATCCGCTGCTGACGGCGACGCAGGAAGGCAACTTCAAGGGCACCGAAGGCTTCGGCGCGATCCCCTTCGACGGCATCGTGATGGCGCACTCCAACGAGAGCGAGTGGAAGGCGTTCAAGAACAACAAGAACAACGAGGCCTTCCTGGATCGCATCTACATCGTCAAGGTGCCGTACTGCCTGCGCGTGACCGAGGAGGTGAAGATCTACGAGAAGCTGGTGCGCAATTCGTCGCTGAAGGACGCCGTCTGCGCGCCGGGCACGCTCAAGATGATGGCCCAGTTCGCGGTGCTGACGCGCCTGAAGGAGCCGGAGAATTCCAGCATCTTCTCCAAGATGCAGATCTATGACGGCGAGAACCTGAAGGACACGGACCCGAAGGCGAAGAGCTACCAGGAATACCGCGACTACGCGGGCGTCGACGAAGGCATGACCGGCGTGTCGACCCGGTTCGCGTTCAAGATCATCTCCAAGGTCTTCAACTTCGATTCGACCGAGATCGCCGCGAATCCGGTGCACCTCATGTACGTGCTGGAGCAGCAGATCGAGCGCGAGCAGTTCGCGCCGGAGATCGAGCAGAAATACCTGGCGTACATCAAGGAACACCTGTCGGCCCGCTACGCGGAGTTCATCGGCAAGGAGATCCAGACCGCCTACCTCGAGTCGTACTCCGAATACGGCCAGAACATCTTCGACCGCTACGTCACGTACGCCGACTTCTGGATCCAGGACCAGGAATACCGCGACACCGACACCGGCGAGATCTTCGACCGGGCGGCGCTCAACGCCGAGCTCGAGAAGATCGAGAAGCCGGCGGGGCTGTCCAATCCCAAGGACTTCCGCAACGAGATCGTCAACTTCGTCCTGCGGGCGCGGGCCAGCAATGCCGGCAAGAACCCGGTGTGGACCAGCTACGAGAAGCTGCGCACGGTGATCGAGAAGAAGATGTTCTCGAACACCGAGGACCTGCTGCCGGTGATCTCGTTCAACGCCAAGGCGAGCGCCGACGAGCAGAAGAAGCACGAGGACTTCGTGAACCGGATGGTCGAGAAGGGGTATACCCACCGGCAGGTCCGCCTGCTGTGCGAGTGGTACCTCCGCGTGCGCAAGAGCTCCTGACGGCCCGTTCACGGAGAAGGCTGCAGCAGTGTCATCCAACGCGCGCCCGGAGCGGGCCATGCTCCACCAGGTGATCGACCGGCGCCTGTCCGGGAAGAACAAATCGATCGGCAACCGGGAGCGCTTCCTCAGGCGGTACCGGGACCAGATCCGGGAGGCCGTGCGCAAGGCCGTTGGCGACCGGAGCATCCACAACATCGAGGAAGGCACGGACATCACGCTGCCCAGGCGGGACGTGTCGGAGCCGGTCTTCCAGCACGCGCCCGGCGGCACCCGCGAGATGGTGCACCCGGGCAACCAGGAGTACGTGCGCGGCGACAGGATCCCGCGGCCGCAGGGTGGCGGTGGCGGCGGCGGCAGCGGCAGCGGCGCCTCGCCGGACGGCCAGGGCGAGGACGACTTCGTCTTCCGGATCACGCGCGAAGAGTTCATGAACTACTTCTTCGACGACCTGGCACTGCCGCGCCTGATCCGCACGCAACTGCTGGCCGACATCCCGGAATGGAAGACCCGCCGCGCGGGCTTCGTCTCGGAGGGGAACCCGACCAGCCTGCACGTGGTGCGCTCCATGCGCGTCGCGCTCGGCCGGCGCATCGCCATGGGCGGCGACGCCCGCATCGAGCTGCGGCGCCTGGAGGAAGTGCTGCGCCAGATGCAGCAGGACGCCAGCACTTCGCCTTCGGAGCTGGCGGCCGTGAAGGCGGAAGTCGAGGAGCTGAGGCAGCGCCTGAAGCGCGTGCCGTTCCTCGACCCGTTCGACCTGCGGTACCGCAACCGGGTGCGCGAGCCCATGCCCACGAGCAAGGCGGCGATGTTCTGCCTGATGGACGTGTCGGGCTCGATGGACGAGGCGCGCAAGGACCTCGCCAAGCGCTTCTTCATCCTGCTGTACCTGTTCCTGTCGCGCCACTACCAGCAGACGGACGTGATCTTCATCCGCCACCATACGCAGGCCGCCGAGGTGTCGGAAGACGAGTTCTTCCACGCGACCGAGAGCGGCGGCACGGTGGTGTCCTCTGCGCTCACGCTGATGAACGACATCGTCCGCCAGCGGTACATGGGGAGCGAGTGGAACATCTACGGCGCGCAGGCCTCGGACGGCGACAACTGGCAGCAGGACTCCTCCAAGTGCCGCGAGCTGCTGGAGGACAAGCTCCTCCCGCTGTGCCGCTACTATGCCTACGTTCAGGTGGCGGACGAGGACCAGAACCTCTGGGAGGAGTACACCAGGGTGCGCGACGCCAACCCGCACTTCGCGATGCAGAAGATCGTGACGCCGGCGCAGATCTTCCCGGTGTTCCGCGACCTGTTCAAGAAGAGCACGACGACCGCGTGAGTGGGGATGCCATGATCCTGACGGACGACAAACCAGAGGTCGGCAAGCGCCTGCCCAGTCCCTCCGACTGGACCTTCGAGCTGATCGAGACCTACTTCGACGAGATCCGGCGCACGGCGCAGCGCTTCGGCCTGGACACCTATCCGGTGCAGCTGGAGCTGATCTCCGCCGAGCAGATGCTCGACGCGTACGCCTCGGTCGGCATGCCGGTGAACTACCGGCACTGGTCGTTCGGCAAGCAGTTCATCTCCAGCGAGAAGAACTACCGCCGCGGCCACATGGGCCTCGCCTACGAAATCGTCATCAATTCGGACCCGTGCATCGCCTACCTGATGGAGGAGAACACGATGCCGATGCAGGCGCTGGTGATGGCGCATGCCTGCTTCGGCCACAACTCCTTCTTCAAGGGCAACTACCTGTTCCGCATGTGGACGGACGCGAGCTCGATCATCGACTACCTGGTGTACGCCAAGTCGTACATCGGCGAGTGCGAGGAGCGCCACGGCATCGACGCGGTGGAGGAGGTGCTGGACGCCTGCCACGCGCTGATGAACTACGGCGTCGACCGCTACCGCCGGCCGCAGAAGATCTCCATGGTGGAGGAGGAGATGCGGCGCAAGGAGCGCGAAGCCTACCTGCAGCAGCAGATCAACGATCTCTGGCGCACGCTGCCCAAGACGCCGGGCAAGCAGTCGAAGAAGGAGCACCGGCGGTTCCCGGAGGAGCCGCAGGAGAACATCCTGTACTTCATCGAGAAGAACGCCCCGCTGCTGGAACCCTGGCAGCGCGAGATCGTGCGCATCGTGCGCAAGGTGGCCCAGTACTTCTATCCGCAGCGCCAGACCCAGGTGATGAACGAGGGCTGGGCCACGTTCTGGCATTACACGATCCTGAACGACATGTACGACCAGGGGCTGCTGACCGACGGCTACATGATGGAGATACTCAGCTCGCACACCAACGTCGTGTTCCAGCCGCCCGTCACGCACCCCGGCTACAGCGGCATCAATCCGTACGCGCTCGGATTCAACATGTTCACCGACCTGCGGCGCATGTGCGAGCACCCCACCGACGAGGACCGCGAGTGGTTCCCGGACATCGCGGGCTCCGACTGGCACAAGACGCTGGACTACGCGATGCGGCACTTCAAGGACGAGAGCTTCATCGGCCAGTACTTGTCGCCGCGCCTCATGCGCGAGCTGCGGCTGTTCGCGATCGTCGACGACGCGAGCCGCAAGGAACTGGAGGTCTCGGCGATCCACGACGACTCGGGTTACCGCCGCGTGCGCGAGTCGCTGTCGAAACAGTACGACCTGGGCATGCGCGAGCCGAACATCCAGGTATGGAACGTCAACCTGCGCGGCGACCGCTCGCTGACGCTGCGCCACATCCGGCACAACGACCGCCCGCTGGACAACGGCGCGGAAGAGGTGGTCAAGCACGTCGCGCGCCTGTGGGGCTTCAGGGTGCGCCTGGAGAGCGTCGACGGCCACGACCGCGTGCTGCAGCACTGGGAAATCACGCCGCCGCCGCATCACGCCTGATGGACGGCGCCGCGCCGCCGCGCCGGTCATGACCGCCGCGGCCGCCACATGCGAGCGGCGCGGCTCGATGACGAGCTACATCCGCTGACAACCTGCCCCGCGCCGCGCGGGGGACCGCTTGATTTCCGGCAAGTCGGTGCGCAGGCGGCGCGCCTATCTTTGCGGGCAATGGCGGCGCCGCCTGCGCGCGTCCTCCAGGTTGAACGTCAAGGCGAGGGCAGCATGCATGAGTTTCTCGGGCGCAGCGGGCGCCATTTCCGGCGACTCGCCGGGAGTCTCGCCGGTGGCGTGGAAGGCCTCGCGCAGCAGCTTTGGGTGGGCGCCGCGTGCGCCGCGCTTGCGCTGGCGGGGCGCTGGGCGATCGATCCATGGCTTGGTGACCGGCATCAGTTCCTGCCGGGCTACCTGGCCGTGGTCGCCGCCGCCTGGCTGGCCTCGTGGCGCGGGGGCGCGATCGCCGCGGCGCTGTTCCTGGCGGCGAACACCGGGCTGTTCGCGGCGCGCAGTCCCGCCGACGCGAGCCTCCTGCACGAGGTCCTCGCCCACGTATCGTTCCTGGCCGTCGCCGGCGTGCTCCTCGGCGTCACCGAGGTGGCCGTGTGCACGTACCGGGGCATGCAGGATCGGGTGCGCCGGCTGGCCGAGGCGGATCACCGCAAGTCGGATTTCATGGCGATGGTGGCGCACGAACTGCGCAATCCGCTGTCGATGCTGTCGGCCGGAACCGAAATGATCAGGCAGGGCAAGCTGGATCCGCATGCGCTGGACGACGTGTGGCAGGCCCTGGAGCGCCAGACCGCGCACATGAAGCGGCTCGTCGGCGACCTCATGGACGCCGCGCGGGCCGAGCAGGGCAAACTCGCGCTGATCAAGGAGACGGTCGAGGTCGCCGCCGTGGTTGCGCCCGCCGTCGCGGACGCGCAGACCTTCGCCGACAGCCGGCGGCAGCGGATCTCGGTCACGATGCCGCAGGACGCCGGCCGCCTGGAGGTGGACGCGCACCGGATGGAACAGGTGCTCGGGAATCTGCTGCACAACGCGTGCAAGTTCTCCCCGGAAGGGGCGGTGATCGAGACCAGGGTCGAGGCCTCGCCGACGGAAGTGTCCTTCGTCGTCGCCGACCCCGGGGTCGGGATCGAGCCGTCCCAGCTGCAGGCGATCTTCGAGTCCTTCGTCCAGCTCGAACCCGGCGCGCGCCGCGGCAACGGGCTCGGACTCGGCCTCGCGCTGTGCAGGAAGCTCGTGGCGATGCATGGCGGCTCCATCGAGGCTTCCAGCGAGGGGCCCGGGCGCGGATCGCAGTTCCGCGTGCGGCTGCCGCGCGCGCCCGAGCTGGCCGGGCCCGCAATTGCGCGGCCCGAGGCGCCCGCCCCGGCCCAGGTGGCGGCGCCGCGGGCGCCCAAGGTGATGGTCGTGGACGACAACGTCGATTGCGCCGACTCGCTCGCGACACTGCTGCGGCTGGACGGTTACCAGGCGCTGGTCGCCTACGACGGCCGATCGGCGCTCGCGGCAGCCACGGCCGAGGCGCCGTCCGTCGTCTTCATCGACATGTGCCTGCCCGACATGACAGGCCGCGAACTGGCCACCGGGATCGGGCAGGCGCTCGGGCCGCGGCGCCCGGCCTTGATCGCCCTGAGCGGGATGGACGCCGACGAGGGCGGATCACCGCCGGGCTTTTTCAGCTATCTCGTCAAGCCCGTTGGCATGGAGGAGATCCGGCACGTGCTCGCCGCGCTGCCCCGCGAACCCGCGCGGCTGCACTGAGCCGGGCCGGCCACCGCGACGCCGGCGCCTCTTGCGGCATACTGCCTGCCTTGAGAGGAGATCCACATGAGCGAGGCAACGGCTGTCGTCACCGGCGGCGCGAGCGGCATCGGCGCGGCCACGGCGCGGCGTTTTGCGCTGTCGGGGATGCGGGTGGCGGTCGTCGACCTGAACCGCGAAGCGGGCGAGGCGCTGGCGAATGAACTTGGAGGCGGTGCCTCTTTCCATTCGTGCGACGTCGGCGACCCGGACGCGGTAGAGCGGGTTGCCCACGCGATCGAGCAGGAAGGCCCGCCGGTGCGCGTGCTCTTCACCTCCGCCGGCCTCATCGCGAACGCCGAGACCGTGCTGGACATGGACATGGAAGCCCACGAGCGCGTCTGGCGCGTGAACTACCTCGGCACCGTGCACGCCTGCCGCAGCTTCGGCCGGCGCATGACCCAGCGCCGCGAGGGGGCGATCGTCACCGTCAGCTCCATCAACAGCTTCATGCCGCTGCCGCTGCCGGCCTACAACCCGGGCAAGGCCGCGGTCTCGCGCCTGACGCAGTTGCTCGCCGTGGAGCTCGGGCGGCACGGCATCCGGGTCAACAGCGTGGCGCCCACCTACGTCATGACGCCGCCGCTGCGCGCCCGGATGGACGCCGGCCTGCGCGACGAGAAGAAGATGATGGCGGTGCATGCGCTGGACCGCCTGCCGGCGCCACAGGACATCGCCGAGGCGGTGTTCTTCCTGTGCTCGGATGCGGCCCGCGCCATCACGGGCGTCACGCTGCCGGTCGACAGCGGCTGGCTCGCCGCCGTCAGCTACAAGACCTTCGCCGGCGGCGTTCCCTGGACCGAATAGGGGACCGCGAAGCGCGACCGGCGCGGTGTTTCAGTGCGCGGCGCTCTCGGGCGGCGCGAGCCCGTAGTCCTGCAGCGCCCACAGCGCCAGCGTCAGCACGATCAGGCCGACGATGACGGCATTCACCGTCGCGATGGTGGTGGCGAAGCCGGTCACCCACGGCGCCACGGCAAGCCACAAGCCCAGCGCGGTTTCGGTCCAGTCTTCCCAGGCACGCGGCACGAACATGCCGCCGAGGGCGGCCGCCAGCAGCAACAGGCCCACCAGCGCCGTGTTGCCCATGTCGACGAGCTCGGTCTGGAACCCGAGCACAAGCGGCGAGAACACGAGCCACAGACCGAGGACCGCATTGCCCGTGTCCTGCCAGTGCTTCAACTGCTTCATCATGGTTGTCTCCTGTCGAGCGAAAGAAGCTCTTGTGGCGGAGTCGCCCGTGCTGTCCGGCGCCCCGCAAATGGCGCTTGAACAATAGTCGCCCGCCCGTCGATTACCTTGACGTGAGTCAAGGTGGCAACGCAGCGGCCGAGTAGGGGGGGCGCGGTGGCGCTCAGGGCTTGAGGATCACGATGCTGGCCGTGGCGCCGTCGAACGACAGGCGCGACCCCGCGAGGTTGGAGACGGTGAAGTTCGTCTGCGGGATCGCTGCGGAAATGGCGCTGCTCGTCACCGTGCAGCGACCGCTGCCGTCGGTGACGCAGCTCGCGCTGCCGCCGGGCTCGAAGGACCCGGTGACCGTCACGTTGGCCACGGGGGTGGCCTTGTCTGTGCCGCTGCCTACGGCGATGGTGGCGCGGGCGCGCCAGTTCTTGCCGCTCTTCGCGCCGTAGCCGTTCACCGAGGCGATGCCGACCGTCGTGGTGCCGGGCTCGGCGGCCGCACCGGAACCGCGCGAGTAGAGCAGCAGATTGGGCGAGCCGGCGCCGATCGCACTCAGCACGCCTGCGGTCGCGTTGGTCGTGAGGAAGGAACCGATCGCGGCTGGCGAGGCGTAGCTCCTGGTGTTCGCGTCGTAGTTCGCCTCGGACACCAGGACGGCGGCGCCGGCCACGTGCGGGGACGCCATGGAGGTGCCGCTGATCGTGTTGATGGCCGTGCTGCTGGTGTGCCACGCCGAGGTGATGCTGCTGCCGGGCGCGTACAGGTCGATGCAGGCGCCGTAGTTGCTGTAGGAAGCGCCGGCATCGTTGCGGGTGGTGGCGCCGACGGTGATCGCGCTGGGTTCACTGGCGGGCGAGTAGCTGCAGGCATCCGCCGTGCTGTTGCCCGCCGCCACGACCATGGTCACTCCCTTGCCGACCGCTCCCGCGACGGCGGCGTTCACGGCAGCCGACTTCCCGCCGCCAAGCGACATGTTGGCTACGGCGGGGCGCACCGTGGTGCCGGCGACCCAGTCCACGCCCGCGATCACGCCGCTCCAGCTGCCCGACCCGCGGCAATTGAGCACCCGGACCGGGACCAGCGCGACCGACTTCGCGACGCCCCATGCCGAACCGCCCACCGTGCCCGCCACGTGCGTGCCGTGACCATTGCAGTCGGCCGTGCCGCGCCCGTCACCAACCGAATCGAATCCGCTGCCCACCCGCCCCGTGATATCGACGTGGTCCGCCCGGATGCCGGTATCGATGATGAACGCCGTCACGCCGTCGCCGGTGCGGTCGTAGACGTACGTGCTGCTGAGTGCGAGGTAATGCTGGTCGATTCGATCGAGTCCCCAGGTGGCATCGAATTGCGTGGCCTGCAGCGAGACCGTCTGGTCCTGTTCGACGGACTCGATGCGGGGGTTGTTCCGCAGCCCCTGGAGTGCCTGCGCCGGCAGCGTGGCGGCGAACCCCCTGATTGCCACCCCGTAGACATGATGCAGCTGCGCACCGGGTCCCGCACCCCGCACAAGGCTGGCGGCTTCGGCGGCGGGGTTCGCGACCGTACTGCGGAACACGACGATGTAACGGTCGGGAATCGGAACCGAGGATGCGAACGGATGGGTGGCACCGTCCGCGTTCGCGCCGGGGCTCCACGCGGAAGCCAGGACGGCCAGAAGAATGGCGAAGCAGCGTACCGGCGCGACCATGGCGTGTACTCCCGAAAAGTGAACGCCATGACACTGCAGACCTTGCGACTGCACAAGAGCGTCGCCCCGCGTTGTGACAGCGCTTACGAAGATTTGCCGCACGGGCCCACGCACGAGCACCGCCGGTGGCGCAGCACCGTCGCTACGCCGTCCGGATCACGGTGATGTGCTCGGTGCCGCTTTCCGGCAGCCAGACTTCGCCGGGGCGGCCAAGGATCTGGCGCACATTGGCATTGGCGCGCGGCATGGCGAAGCGTTCGAACTTCTCGGTGCGCGGATCGAACGCGAACACCGCGTTGCCGCCGAAGTCGCTGACCCACACCAGGTCGCGTTCGTCGACGTAGACGGCATAGGGCTGCGGCGACTGGCCCGGCAGCTTCCACGCCTTCCAGCTCCTGGCCTGCGGATCGTGCATGGAGAGCTGCCCGCTGTTCCATTCCGCGACCCACAGCCGCCCCTGGCTGTCGCTCCAGATCCGGCGCGCACCCTGCTCGCGGGTCGGCGGCTCGACCATCACCGACTCGCCGGTGCGGCGGTCGATGCGCGCGATGTACGAGCCGGCCAGCGAACACCACCAGATCTCGCCGGCCGGCGTGGCGCAGATGCCGTATGGACCACGGCCGCGCGGCACCACGCCGGCCCGCACCTGGCCGGTCTTCACGGTGAGCTTGCCCACGTAGCCGAGCTGGCCGGTGAACCACAGGTCGCCGTCCCTGTCGAAGGCGGCCGTGTTGAGGTTGACGTGCGGCAGTCCCGCCGGCAGCGGGAACGCCATGACCTTGCGGTCCGGCCAGCCCACGCGCACGATCGCGTTCTGGGCGCCGTCGGTGATCCAGGCCGCCTTGTCGGGACCCTGGATCACGCCATGCGGCGACGAACGCTGCGCCAGCGGGATCAGCTCGGTGCGCCCGCTCTTCGGATCGAACCATCCGAGGTGGCCGCTCGCCTGCGCGGTGAACCACACGCCGCCATCCGGCGCCGGCGCCACGTCGTGGATACCGGTCCGCTCGGGAGCCTTGAGCGGCCACGACTGCATCCGGAACCGGGGCGCGGCCACGGCGGCACCGGCCGTGGCGAGGAGGGCGAGGGCGCCGGCGGTGCCAAGCGCGTGGCGTCGGGTGAGGCAGGACATGGCGGAAGCGGTGTTCAGAGGTTCGTCGGAGTGCGGCCAGCCTAGCGATCGCCCCAGACTTCCCGGGCGGTCTCGATCACCAGCCGGAGCTTCTGGCGCTGGGCTTCCACGGCGATGTTGTTGCCGTGCACGGTGCTCGAGAAGCCGCACTGCGGCGACAGCGCGAGCTGCTCGAGCGGCGCGTACTTCGACGCTTCGTCGATGCGGCGCTTGAGGACGTCCTTGTTTTCGAGTTCGCCGAACTTCGTCGTCACCAGCCCCAGCACCACGGTCTTGCCCTTGGGCAGGTAGCGCAGCGGCCGGAAGTCGCCGGAGCGGTCGTCGTCGTACTCCATGAAGTACGCGTCGAGGTTCATCTCCTTGAGCAGCGCCTCGGCCACCGGCTCGTAGTTGCCCTGCGCCGCGAAGGTGCTCTTGAAGTTGCCGCGGCACAGGTGCATGGCCAGCAGCATTCCCTCGGGCTTTTGCGCGACCACCTTGTTGATGAATTTCGCGTACCGGTGCGGCAGTTCGTCGGGGTCGTCGCCGCGCTGGCGCGCCGCCTCGCGCATCTTCTCGTCGCAGAGGTAGGCGAGGTTGGTGTCGTCCATCTGCACGTAGGTGCAGCCGGCCGCCGCCAGCGAACGCAGCTCGTCGCCATAGGCGCGCGCCACGTCGTCGTAGAAATCGGGCTCCAGCTCCGGGTAGGCCTCGCGGCTGATGCCGGCGCGCCCGCCGCGAAAGTGCAGCATGGTGGGCGAGGGGATCGTCACCTTCGGCGTGCGGCCGGGGCCGACGCGGCTCTTGAGGTATTCGAAGTCGGCGCGCTGGATGTCCTTCGCATGGCGCACCTTGTCGATCACGCGCATCACCGGAGGCGCCAGCTCCTCGGTGCCGTCGGGCTTGCGGATGGTCACCGGGATGTCGGTCTTCACGCCACCGAGCTGCTCCAGGAAATCGATGTGGAAGTAGGTGCGGCGGAACTCGCCGTCGGTGATGCTCTTGAGGCCCACGTCCTCCTGGAACTTGACGATCTCGGCGATCGCGCGGTCCTCCACGGCGCGCAGTTGCGCCGCATCGATCTGGCCGCTGGCCTTCTGCGCGCGCGCCTCCAGCAGGTACAAGGGTCGCAGGAAGCTGCCGACATGGTCGTAGCGGGCGGGAAGCTGTTGCATGGCGTCTCCTCTGGCGGTGCTGCGAAGCCGGTATGTTAGAACACCGGCCCCGGCGCCGCTGCGATAGCCGGCCGCCCGCTATAGTGCTGCGGCATAGCTGGTAGTGGGGCTTGCCCGGTTGGCCCATGGCGCGCGCGGGCCCAGAATCGCGACGTTCGCGCGCGGCTGCGTCCCGGCGACGAGACAACGAGACAAGAGACAAGAGACAAGAGACAAGGAGACACCATGCACCAGCCAACGATGATCCGAACCGCCCTGGCCGCAGTGCTGCTCGCGGCCAGCAGCCTGGGCCTGGCGCAGTCCGGCACCTTCCGGGTCGGACTCATCCTGCCGATGACGGGGCCGTTCGCGTCCACCGGCAAGCAGGTGGAAGCCGCGGCGCGCCTGTACGTGGCCCAGAACGGCGACACAGTAGCGGGCCGCAAGATCGAGCTGATCGTCAAGGACGATACCGGCACCCCGGACGTCACCAAGCGCATCGCGCAGGAACTGGTCGTCAACGACAAGGTGAACGTGCTGGCGGGTTTCGGGCTGACGCCGCTCGCGCTGGCAACGGCGCCGATCGCGACCCAGTCGAAGACGCCTCTGGTCGTGATGGCGGCGGCCACCTCCAGCATCACGCAGGCATCGCCGTACATCGTGCGCAGCAGCTTCACGCTGCCCCAGGTGTCGGTGGCGATCGCCGACTGGGCGCCGAAGAACGGCATCAGGAAGGTGGTGACGCTGGTCACCGACTACGGCCCGGGCATCGATGCCGAGAAGTTCTTCAAGGAGCGCTTCCAGTTCAACGGCGGGCAGGTCGTGGACTCGCTGCGGGTGCCGCTGCGCAATCCGGACTTCGCACCGTTCCTGCAGAAAGTGCGCGACGCCAAACCCGACGCCGTGTTCACGTTCGTTCCCTCGGGCGCGGGGGCCGCGCTGATGAAGCAGTTCGCCGAGCGCGGGCTGGACAAGGCCGGCATCCGCCTGATCGGCACCGGCGACGTCACGGACGACGACATCCTCAACGGCATGGGTGACGTGGCGGTGGGCGTGGTGACGTCGCACCACTACTCGGCGGCGCACGATTCGCCGGCCAACCGCAAGTTCGTCGACGCGTTCATGAAGGCCAACGGCAACCTGCGGCCCAATTTCATGGCGGTGGGCGGCTACGACGGCATGCGGGTCATCTACGAAGCGGTAAAGAGGACCAAGGGTGCCGGCGGCGGCGACGCGCTGCTGGCGGCGATGAAGGGACAGGTGTTCGAGAGCCCGCGCGGCCCGATGTTCATCGACGCCCAGACGCGCGACGTCGTGCACAACGTCTACATCCGCAAGGTGGAGAAGAAGGACGGCCAGCTCTGGAACGTCGAGTTCGACGTGATCAAGGACGTGAAGGACCCGGGCAAGGCGAGGTAAGGCCGGGAGGCCAGGCCCCGGCATTCATGCTCACCATCCTCTTCGACGGCATCGCCTACGGGATGCTGCTCTTCATCCTGGCCGTCGGGCTGTCCGTGACCATGGGGCTGATGAACTTCATCAACCTCGCGCACGGGGCGTTCGCGATGGCGGGCGGCTACCTCACGGTGCTGCTGATGCAGCGCTGGGGCGTGCCGTTCCTCTGGTGCCTGCCGATCGCCTTCGCCGGCACGGCACTGCTCGGCGCGGTGCTGGAGCGCACGCTCTACCGGCCCATGTACCGCAAGCCGCACCTGGACCAGGTGCTGTTCTCGATCGGCCTCACGTTCATGGCGGTCGCCGCCGCCGACTGGTTCATGGGGTCTACGCAGCAGATCATCCAGCTGCCGGGCTTCCTGCGCGGCCGCACCGAGATCGGCACCGGCGACTGGATCCTCGGCATGGGGCATTACCGCCTGTTCATCATCGCCGTCTGCGCCGCCCTCACCGTGGGCCTGCAGTACGTGCTGGCGCGCACCTGCTTCGGCAGCCGCTTGCGGGCGGCGGTGGACGACCAGCGCGTGGCGGCGGGACTGGGCATCAACGTCAACGCGATCTTCCTCGCCACCTTCGCCTTCGGCTCCGGGCTCGCCGGGCTGGGCGGCGCGCTGGGCGCCGAGGTGCTCGGCCTCGACCCCACGTTCCCGCTGAAGTTCATGATCTATTTCCTCATCGTCGTGGCGGTGGGCGGAACGTCCTCGATCACCGGCCCGCTGCTGGCGGCGCTGCTGCTGGGCGTCGCCGACGTCGCCGGCAAGTACTACATCCCCAAGCTCGGCGCCTTCATCGTCTACAGCCTGATGATCGCGATCCTGATCTGGCGTCCGCAAGGCCTGTTCTCACGCGGGAGCAAGGCATGAGCGACGGTTCGGCGTCCCTGCTCGCCAGGCGCCGGTGGCGCGCGTGGGAGCCGCTGCTGTGGCTGGGCGCCTTCGCCGCGCCGCTCGCCTTCCCGTCGCATGCGCTGATCGTCAACGAGATCGCCATCGTGGCGCTGTTCGCGCTGTCGCTCGACCTCGTGCTCGGGTACACCGGCATCGTGTCGCTTGGCCACGCCGCGTTCCTCGGCATGGGCGCGTATTCGGCGGCGCTCTTCGCCAAGCACGTCATGCCCGACCCGTTGACGGGGCTGGCCGTCGGCATCGCCGCGGCGGGCGTGGTGGGCGCGGTGGCTTCGGTCACGATCCAGCGCGGCAGCGACCTCACGCGCCTGATGGTGACGCTGGGCTTTGGGCTGATCCTGCTGGAGCTGGCCAACAAGCTCGACTGGCTGACGGGGGGCGCCGACGGCCTGCAGGGCGTGGTGATGGGCCCGGTGCTCGGGCGCTTCGAATTCGACCTCTCCGGACGCACCGCCGCGTGGTATTCGCTCACGGTGCTCCTGATCTTCTTCGCCCTGGCGCGCCGCTTCGTCAACTCGCCGCTGGGCGCCAGCCTGCAGGCGATCCGCGACAACCGGCTGCGGGCCATGGCGATCGGGATCCCCGTCGGCACGCGGCTGGCCTTTTCCTATACGGTCGCCGCCGCAATCGCGGGCGCGGCCGGGGCGCTGCTGGCGCAGACCACCGGGTTCGCGTCGCTGGACGTGTTCGACTTCCACCGCTCGGCCGACGTCATGCTGATGCTGGTGGTGGGCGGCACGGGCTGGCTGTACGGCGGCGTGGCAGGCGCCATCGTGTTCAAGCTGATGCAGGACGTTCTCTCGGCGGCGACGCCGCAGTACTGGACGTTCTGGCTCGGCCTGTTTCTGGTGGTGCTGGTGCTGGTGGGTCGCGACCGGCTGGTGCGCCCCTGGACCTGGTGGCGGCGGGGGCGCAAGCCATGAGCGGCGAGGTGGTGCTCAGCACGCGCGGCCTCGTCAAGCGCTTCGGCGGGATCACGGCCACCGGCAACGTCGACCTCGACCTGCGCAAGGGCGCGCGCCATGCGCTGATCGGACCCAACGGCGCCGGCAAGACGACGCTGGTCAACCTGTTGACGGGCGTGTTGCAGCCGACCGCGGGGCGCATCACGCTCGAAGGCCGCGACATCACCGGACTGGCGCCGCACCAGCGCGCCCGGCGCGGCATGGTGCGCACGTTCCAGGTCAACCAGTTGTTCGACCGGCTGACGCCGCTGGAAACGCTCGCACTGACCGTGGCGCAGCACCGCGGCCTGGGCGCGCGCTGGTGGCGGCCACTGGGAGCGGATCGCGCCGTCGCGGAGCGCTGCGACATGCTGCTGGAGCAGTTCCACCTCACCGCCGTGCGCGACGAGCCGACGCAGGTGCTGGCCTACGGCAAGCGCCGGCTGCTGGAGATCGCCATCGCGCTGGCCTGCGAGCCGCGCGTGCTGCTGCTCGACGAGCCGGTCGCCGGCGTGCCGGCCGGCGAGCGCGAGGAGTTGCTGCGCACCGTCGGCAGCCTGCCGGCCGACGTTTCGGTGCTGTTGATCGAGCACGACATGGACCTGGTCTTCAGCTTCGCCACGCGCATGACCGTGCTGGTGAACGGGGCGGTGCTGACCGAAGGCACGCCGGCCGAGATCGCAAGGAACGCCGAGGTGCGGGCGGTGTACCTCGGCACGGAGCGCGTGCATGGCTGATCTGTTGCAGGTGGAGGGCCTGCGCGCCGGCTACGGCGAGGCCGTGGTCATCGACGAGGTGTCCCTTTCCCTGGCCGCCGGCGAGACAATGGCCTTGCTGGGTCGCAACGGCACCGGCAAGACGACCTTGATCGACACGCTGGCCGGCGCCACGCGCCACCACAGTGGCGCCATCACGCTCGGCGGCGTGGAACTCAACAAGCTGCCGGCGCACGCGCGGGCCGCTGCGGGTATCGGCTGGGTGCCGCAGGAACGCAACATCTTCAAGTCGTTGACGGTGCACGAGAATCTCACGGCCGTGGCGCGGCCCGGCCGCTGGACGCCACGCGAGGCCTACGACATGTTCCCGCGGCTGGGCGAGCGCAGGAACAACCTCGGCACGCAACTGTCGGGCGGCGAGCAGCAGATGCTGGCGATCGCGCGGGCCCTGGTGCTCAACCCGCGGCTGCTGCTGCTCGACGAGCCCCTGGAGGGGCTGGCGCCAATCATCACCGAGGAATTGCTGAAGGCGATTGCGCGCATCACCCGCGGCGAAGGACTGGCGGCGATCATCGTGGAGCAGCACCCGCGGGCGATCCTGGCGATCTCGCACCAGGCCCTGGTGCTGGACCACGGCACGGTGGTGCACGCCGGCCCGGCCCATGAACTGGCGGCCGCGCCCGAACTGCTGGAGCGCCTGCTCGGTGTGGCGCGGGATCCGGCGACCACGGGCGCGACAAGCACGACACGAGGAGCAGTCGAATGAACATCCGCAGCATCGGCCTGGTCGGCTACGGCGAGGTTGGCAAGATCTTCGGCGCCGGCCTGAAGCCCCTGCCGGGCGTGACGGCGGTCAGTGCGTGGGACCTGAAATTCGCCCAGGTGGCGGCGCGGGCAGCCGAAACCGGGCATGCGCATGCAGCCGGTATCGTCGTGCAGCCCTCCATGCAGGCGCTGTGCGCCGCCTGCGACCTGGTCATCTCGGCCGTCACCGCGTCCAGCACGTTCGCCGTGGCCCAGGAGGCGGCGCCGTTCCTGCGCGCGGGCACGGTGTTCCTCGACCTCAACTCCGCGTCGCCTGGCACCAAGCAGAGGGCGGCGGCCGTCATCGATGCCGCCGGCGGACGCTATATCGAGGCCGGCGTGATGACTTCCGTGCCGCCGCACGGTATCAAGGTGCCGATGCTGCTCGGCGGGGCGGGCGCGCCCGGACTGGCGGCGCAGCTCGGGCAATGGGGGATGGACGCCACGGCGGTGTCGGAGCGGATCGGCGTCGCGTCGGCCATCAAGATGTGCCGCAGCGTGATGATCAAGGGGCTCGAGGCGCTGGTGATCGAGAGCTACGCGACGGCGAGGGCGTACGGCGTCGAAGAGCATGTGTTGCCCACGCTGGCCGAGACGTTTCCCTCCATCGATTGGCAGCGGCAGGGCGCCTATTTCTTCAGCCGCGTCGTGCAGCACGGCAAGCGGCGGGCCGAAGAGATGCGCGAGGCCGCCAACACGGTGCGCGAGGCCGGCTTCGAGCCGCTGATGGCGTCAGCGACCGCCGACAGGCAGCAGTGGGTGGCCGACCAGGCCGCCGCGCGGCTGTTCGAAGGGCTGGCCAAGGACGCGCCGTGGCAGGCATACGCCGATCGCCTGCTCGCCGGACGCAAGCGCTGAGCCCCGACGTGCTTCAGGCCGCCATCAGCGGTGGCGCCAGTTCCTGGATCAGCCGCAGCATGGCCTGCTGCGTGAGTGTGGCCGGCCGCTGCGAACTCATGGCGACCGCCAGCTTGCTGCGCAGGGCGGGGGTGCCGACCGGCCGCATGGCGAATGTCTGCGGCTGCGGCGAGGTCGCAACCGCGTGGCGCGAGAGGATGGCCGCGCCGGCGCCGTCGGCGACCAGGTCGAGGATGGCGGAGACCCCGTCGACTTCCAGCACCACCTGCGGGCGGCAGCCCAGGTTGGCCAGTTCGGACTCCACCAGCATCCGGATCGCATTCGGCCGGGTCGGGATCACCAGCGGGATGCTCGCGACCTCGCGCAACGCGATGGGCTTCGGGCGCGTCCGACCGGTCCGGCGCTCGACCAGGAACAGCGGTTCTTCCAGCAGCGGCGTCAGCTCGATGCCGGGGGAAGGTTGCGCGTTGTAGAGGAGGGCGATGTCCAGGCGCCCGTTGCCCAGGGCCTCCTGCATGCCGATGGAAAGACTCTCGCTGATCGAGAGCGTCGCCTCGGGCATCCGCTGGCGGAACTCACGGATCAGCGGCAGGGCCAGCACCTTGGCGACGCTGGGAGGCAGACCCACCGCGACGCGGCCGGCGAGGCGGCCGCGCACGCGCCCCAGTTCCTCGCGCGCCCGCTCGACCTGGTGCAGGATGCCGCGTCCATGCTCGAGCAACAGCTTGCCGGACTCGGTTGGAATGGCGCCGCGGCCGTTGCGCGTCAGCAGGGTCTGGCGCAATTCCACTTCGAGCAGCCGCACCTGCCGGCTCAGGGCCGGCTGCGCCACGTCGAGCGCTACCGCTGCCTTGGTGAAGCTGCCGAGCTCGGCGACGCGGACGAAATACTCCAGTTGCTTGAGGTCCATGGATTGCGGAATAGCTTGCGGCCGATTATGCCGGCTGGGCATAGCTGCTAGTGGCGCGTGCCGCTTCTGCGAGGCCGCCGCGCGGGCCACAATCCGCGGCATGCGCAAGCCAGCCAGCCGACGTACGCCGCGCCGTCCGCGAACGAGCCCGTCATGAGTGAAGCCATCGGCGCCATCTCGTCCATGGCGACCCGCGAGCTGCTCGCCGAGCTCGCCGCCGCGTGGCGAGCTCGGACCGGCGAGGCCGTGCACGTCGAATCCGTGGGCGGCGTCGACGCCGCCCGCCGCCTGCAGGCCGGCGAGGACTTCGACGTCGCGGTGCTGGCCTCCGATGCCATCAACCGGCTTGCCGCCGCGGGCGCCGTACTGGCCGGCAGCAAGGTCGACCTGGTGCACTCGCCCGTCGCTGTCGCGGTGCGGGCCGGCGACCCGGTGCCCGACCTCGGATCGGAGGACGCACTGCGCCGCGCAGTGCAGGCCGCGGCGACGATCGGCTATTCGACCGGCCCGAGCGGCACGGCGCTGCTGCGCCTGTTCGAGCGCTGGGGACTGGCCGCCGAACTGCAGCCGCGGCTGGTGCAGGCGCCGCCCGGCGTTCCGGTGGGGGCGCTGGTGGCGAACGGCGAGGCGGCCCTCGGCTTCCAGCAACTGAGCGAACTGATCCACCTCGAAGGCATCGCCGTGGCTGGCGTGTTGCCGCCCCCGGTGGCGATCGTCACCACTTTCTCCGGCGCGGTGTGCGCCGGTTCGTCCCGGGCCGAGGCGGCGCGCCGCCTGCTGGCCTTCATGGCTTGCCCCGACGCGGACAGCGCCAAGCGCCGCCAGGGCATGGAGCCCGCCTGAAAGGAAACGCATGCTGATCATCGATTGCCACGGCCACTACACGACGGCGCCCAAGGCGCTGGAGGACTGGCGCAACAAGCAGATCGCCGGCATCAAGGACGCGGCCGTCATGCCGCGCGCGGCCGACCTGAAGATCTCCGACGACGAACTGCGCGAGTCGATCGAGACCAACCAGCTGAAGCTGATGCGCCAGCGAGGCAGCGACGTCACCTTGTTCTCGCCCCGCGCCAGCTTCATGGCGCATCACATCGGCGACTTCAACGTCTCCTCGACCTGGGCGGCGATCTGCAACGAGCTGTGCTTCCGCGTGAGCCGGCTGTTCCCGGACCACTTCGTGCCGGTCGCGATGCTGCCGCAGTCGCCCGGCGTCGATCCGACCACCTGCATCCCGGAGCTGGAGAAATGCGTCCGTGAGTACGGCTGTGTCGGCATCAACCTGAACCCGGATCCATCGGGCGGGCACTGGACCTCGCCGCCGCTGTCCGACCGGCACTGGTACCCGATCTACGAGAAGATGGTGGAGTACGACATCCCGGCGATGATCCACGTCAGCACCAGTTGCAACCCGGCCTTCCACACGACCGGCGCGCACTACCTCAACGCCGACACGACGGCGTTCATGCAGTGCCTGACCTCGGACCTGTTCAAGGACTTTCCGACGCTGCGCTTCCTGATTCCGCACGGCGGCGGTGCGGTGCCCTACCACTGGGGGCGTTTCCGCGGCCTGGCGCAGGAGCTAAAGAAGCCGCTGCTGACCGAGCACCTCCTGAACAACGTCTTCTTCGACACCTGCGTGTATCACCAGCCGGGCATCGACCTGCTGAACACGGTGATCCCGGTGAAGAACGTGCTGTTCGCCTCCGAGATGATCGGCGCGGTGCGCGGCATCGACCCGGAAACCGGCCACTATTACGACGACACGAAGCGCTACATCGAGGCGTGCAAGGTGCTGTCCGAGGAAGACCGCGAGCAGATCTATGAGCTGAATGCGCGCCGCGTCTTTCCGCGCCTGGATGCGTATCTCAAGGCCCGCATCGGCCTGGTCGGCGGTTCCGCCGCCTGAGATCCTGCCATGGGCACGAAGTTCGAAAAGACCCCGGGCTGGCTGGACTGGTACCCGGGGCCGAGCAAGCCCCGGTTCCAGGTGCCGCCCGGCAGCGTCGACGCGCACTGCCACGTGTTCGGTCCGGGCGACCGGTTCCCGTTCGCGCCCGAGCGCAAGTACACGCCCTGCGATGCCAGCCGCGAGCAGCTGTTCGCGCTGCGCGACCACCTCGGTTTCGCGCGCAACGTCGTCGTGCAGGCGACCTGCCACGGCGCCGACAACAGCGCCTTGCTGGACGCCCTGCAACACTCCGGGGGCATGGCGCGCGGCGTCGTCACCGTGAGGCGCGGCATCACCGACCGGGAACTGCGGGACATGCACGAAGCCGGCGTGCGCGGCGTCCGCTTCAATTTCGTCAGGCGGCTGGTCGACTTCACGCCCAAGGACGAACTGATGGAGATCGCCGGCCGGATCGCGCCGCTCGGCTGGCACGTGGTGATCTACTTCGAGGCCGTCGACCTGCCCGAGCTGTGGGACTTCTTCACGGCGCTGCCCACCACGGTGGTGGTCGACCACATGGGGCGGCCGGACGTGACGAAGCCGGTGGACGGCGAGGAATTCGAGCTGTTCGTCAAGTTCATGCGCGACCATCCGAACGTCTGGAGCAAGGTCAGCTGCCCGGAGCGCCTCAGTGTGAGCGGACCGCCGGCGCTCCATGGTGAACGCAACGCGTACCGCGACGTCGTGCCGTTCGCGCGCCGCATCGTCGAGACGTTTCCCGACCGCGTGCTGTGGGGCACCGACTGGCCGCATCCCAACCTGAAGAACCACATGCCGGACGACGGCCTGCTGGTGGACTTCATTCCGCACATCGCGGTCTCGCCGGAACTGCAGAGAAAGCTGCTGGTGGACAATCCGATGCGCCTGTACTGGCCGGAAGAGGCGAGGTGATCGACATGCCGCTGGACAAACCCTATCTCGACGTGCCGGGGACGACGATCTTCGACGCCGACCAGTCGCGCAAGGGCTACCACCTCAACCAGTTCTGCATGTCGCTGATGAAGGCGGAGAACCGCGTCCGCTTCAAGGCGAACGAGCGCGCCTACCTCGACGAGTGGCCGATGACCGAGGAGCAGAAGCAGGCGGTGCTGGCGCGCGACCTGAACCGCTGCATCCAGCTCGGCGGCAACATCTACTTCCTGGCCAAGATCGGCGCCACCGACGGCAAGAGCTTCCAGCAGATGGCCGGCAGCATGACCGGCATGAGCGAGGAGGCGTACCGCGACATGATGATTGCCGGCGGCCGCCCGATCGAGGGCAACCGCCGGATCGGCGAGAAGAAGCCGGAGAAGAACTGATGGCCCGCATCACCGCCAGCGTCTACACCTCGCACGTGCCCGCCATCGGCGCGGCCCTCGATACCGGCAAGGCCGGCGAGCCGTACTGGCAGAAGGTCTTTGCCGGCTACGAGTTCTCGAAACAGTGGCTCCGCGAGCAGCGGCCCGACGTCGTCTTCCTGGTCTACAACGACCACGCGACGGCGTTCAGCCTCGAGATGATCCCGACCTTCGCCATCGGCTGCGCCGCCCAGTTCAAGCCCGCGGACGAGGGCTGGGGGCCGCGGCCGGTGCCGGAGGTGATCGGCCACCCGGAACTGGCGGCGCACGTCGCGCAGTCCGTGATCCAGCAGGACTTCGACCTCACGATCGTCAACCGGATGGACGTCGACCATGGGCTCACGGTGCCGCTGTCGCTGATGTGCGGCCAGCCGCCGGCCTGGCCTTGTCCGGTCATTCCGTTCGCCGTGAACGTCGTGCAATACCCGGTGCCGTCGGGGCGCCGTTGCCTGAATCTCGGCAAGGCGATCCGCAAGGCGGTCGAGAGTTTCGACGCCGACCTGAAGGTGCAGGTCTGGGGCACCGGCGGCATGAGCCACCAGTTGCAGGGACCCCGTGCCGGGCTGATCAACCGGGAGTTCGACAACGCCTTCCTCGACCGTCTGATCGCCGACCCCGAGGGTCTCGCGGCCATGCCGCACATCGACTACGTGCGCGAGGCCGGCAGCGAAGGCATCGAACTGGTGATGTGGTTGATCGCCCGCGGCGCGATGGGCGACCTGGCTGGCGCGCCGCCGCCGAAGGTGCGGCACCGCTTTTATCACGTGCCTGCGTCGAACACCGCCGTTGGACACCTGATTCTCGAGGAATCGAACCAATGAGCAACACGATCAAGGTCGCGCTGGCGGGTGCCGGCGCGTTCGGCATCAAGCACCTCGACGGCATCAAGCTGATCGACGGCGTGGAGGTGGTCTCGCTGGTGGGGCGTGAATTCGGCAAGACGAAGGAGGTCGCCGACAGGTACGGCATCTCCCACGTCACGACCGACCTGGACGAGAGCCTGGCGCTGAAGGAAGTCGATGCCGTCATCCTGTGCACGCCCACCCAGATGCACGCGTTGCAGGCGATGCAGTGCATGCGGGCGGGCAAGCACGTGCAGGTGGAGATTCCGCTTGCCGACAGTCTCGCGGATGCGCAGGCCGTCGTCGCCATCCAGAAGCAGACCGGGCTGGTCGCGATGTGCGGCCACACGCGCCGCTTCAATCCCAGCCACCAGTACGTGCACCGGAAGATTGCCGCGGGCGAGTTCCACATCCAGCAGATGGACGTGCAGACCTACTTCTTCCGCCGCACCAACATGAACGCGCTGGGCCAGCCGCGCAGCTGGACCGACCACCTGCTGTGGCATCACGCTGCCCACACCGTCGACCTGTTCGCGTACCAATGCGGCAGCCCAATCGTGAAGGCCAACGCCATCCAGGGACCGATCCATCCGACGCTGGGCATCGCCATGGACATGAGCATCCAGCTCAAGGCGGCGAACGGCGCGATCTGCACGCTGTCGCTGTCGTTCAACAACGACGGCCCGCTCGGCACCTTCTTCCGCTACATCGGCGACACGGCGACCTACATCGCCCGATACGACGACCTGTACAACGGCAAGGAGGAAAAGATCGACGTCTCCGGAGTCGACGTGTCGATGAACGGCATCGAGCTGCAGGACCGCGAGTTCTTCGCCGCGATCCGCGCGCGCCGCGAACCCAACGCCAGCGTCGCGCACGTGCTGCCTTGCTACGAGGTGTTGCACCAGCTCGAACAGCAGTTGAAGGATTGAGGCCGATGCCGCAGCGACAAGTCGGGCCGTTCCAGGTCGGTGCCATCGGGCTGGGGTGCATGAGCCTGAGCCATGCCTATGGCCAGCCGCCGGCGGCCGAACTGGGCGAGCGCCTGCTGCTCGCCGCGCTCGATGGCGGCGTGACGCTCTTCGACACGGCGGCGCTGTACGGCTTCGGGGCCAACGAAACACTCGTCGGCCGCGTCCTCAAGCCGCACCGCCGGCGGTTCACGCTGGCGAGCAAAGGCGGGCTGGCGGGCGTGCAGACGGAAGAGGGCATGAAGCGCGTCATCGACGGACGGCCGGAATCGATCCGCCGCAACTGCGAGGACAGCCTGCGCCGCCTGCAGACCGACGTGATCGACCTCTATTACCTGCACCGCTGGGACAAGAGGGTTCCGGTGGAGGAGAGCGTCGGTGCGATGGCGGACCTGGTGCGCGCCGGCAAGGTGCGCGCGCTGGGCCTGTCCGAGGTCTCCGCCGCCACGCTGCGCCGGGCCCATGCGGTGCACCCGATCGCCGCGGTGCAGAACGAGTATTCGCTGTGGACCCGGAATCCGGAGATTGCGATGCTGGACGCCTGCCGCGAACTCGGCGCCACCTTCGTCGCGTTCAGCCCGGTCGCGCGCGGCTTTCTTTGCGATGCACTGCACGACGTGACCGCGCTCGACGCGAAGGACATCCGGCGCCACATGCCGCGCTTCGCCCCCGCGAACTACGCCGCAAACCTCATGCTGCTGCCGGCGTACAGGGACCTGGCTGGGGAGGCGGGATGCACGCCGGCACAACTGGCACTGGCGTGGCTGTTGCACAAGGCGCCGCACATCATCCCGATTCCCGGCACCACGCGCGTCGACCACCTGCAAGAGAACCTCGGCGCTGCCGGCGTGAAACTGCAAGCCGCCCTGATGCAGCGCCTGGAGGCGCTGATCAACCAGAACACCGTCGCCGGCGACCGCTACAGCGAGCAGTCGAACCGTGAGGTCGACACGGAGACCTTCCACGAATGGCGGTGCAGCGGCAGCTGACCGCGCCGGTGTCGCGGCCTATGCGTGGCTGGCGCAGCAGTTCAACACCACCCGGCCGCTGATCTGCCCACGCCGCATGCGCTCGAACACGGCGTTGACCTCGGACAGCGGCTGGGTTTCGGTGAGGCAGCGCAATTTGCCCGCTGCGGCGAGTTCCAGCACCGCGCGCATGTCGTTGCGCGTGCCGACCGACGAGCCGATCACCTTCGCCTCGATGCCGACCAGGGACAGGGCCGGGAAGGTGAGCGGCTCCGACGGCAGGCCGACCACCGACAGGATGCCGGCCGGTCGCAGGCACTTGAAGGCGGTGTCGTAGGCGGCCTTCGCTGCGGACGTGACCACCGCGACGTGCACGCCGCCCTGCTTGCGCAAGGCCTTGATGTCGTCGGCGCTGCCTGCGTTCAGCACCTGGTCGGCGCCGTACCGACGCGCCAGTTCGAGCTTGGACGGCTCCAGGTCCAGCGCGATCACTTCCGCACCCCAGGCCTTGGCGATCTGGACGGCCAGATGGCCCAGGCCGCCGACGCCGAAGATCGCGACCTTCTGCCCGGCCGCGACGTCGGCATTCTTCAGCGCCCGGTACACGGTCAGTCCGGCGCAAAAGAGCGGGGCGGCCTCTTCGGGTGTGAGGTTGTCGGGCACACGCAGCGCATGCGAGGCCCGCGCGACCATGTATTCCGCGTAGCCGCCATCGACCATCACGCCGGTGATCAAGGCCTTGCGGCACAGGTTCTCGCGACCTTCGCGGCAGGGAGCGCATTCGCCGCAGGTGGCGTGCAGCCACGCGATACCGACGCGGTCGCCGGGCGCCAGGTGGCTCACGTTGGCGCCTTTCTCGACCACGCGGCCGACGACCTCGTGGCCGGGGATCAGGTGCGGCTTCGTGACTGCCTTCAGCGGCGGCTGGTCGCCCTCGGCGACGTGCAGGTCGGAGTGGCAGACTCCGCAGGCTTCGACCTGGACCAGGACGTCGTCGGGGCCGGGTTGCGGGCGGGCGACGTCCTGGAGCTTGAGCGACGGACCGAATTCCTGGAGAACGGCGGCTTGCATGGCTGGTTCCTCGAAAGTGGCATGCGCGCGCGGCGCGCCCTCGCATGGTAAGACGCAGGGCCGGCGGCGCAAGTCGCACAGGCGGCACGGCGATCTGGTTCAATGCGGAATCCAAAGGAGGCATGAGTGGCTGAAATCCTGATCCGACGCGACGGCGCCATCGGCACCGTCGTCATCTCCAACCTGGAGAAGCACAACGCGATGACCATGGACATGTGGCGCGACCTGCCGGCCCGCATCGCCGAGCTCGATGCCGATCCGGCGATCGTCGCGATCGTGCTGACCGGCGACGGCGAGCAGGCGTTCGTCTCGGGCGCGGACATCTCGCAGTTCGAGAGCGAGCGCGGCGACCGGCAGGCGCAGGCGCGCTACGGCGACATCGTCGACGCCGCGTACCTGGCGCCGGTGCGCGCCAGCAAGCCGGTGATCGCCAAGATCCGCGGCATCTGCATGGGCGGCGGGCTGGGCCTCGCGGCCGCCTGCGACATCCGGCTGTGCTCGCTCGACGCGCGCTTTCGCATGCCGGCCGGCCGGCTGGGCCTGGGCTACAAGCCCGAAGGCGTGAACCGTTTCGTTTCGCTCATCGGCGTGCAAAACACCTATGACATCTTCTTCTCGGCCCGCGTGTTCGGCGCCGGTGACGCCTTGCGCATGGGATTCGTGAGCCAGGCCGTCGCCGCCGACGATCTCGACGACGCCGTGCGGCACCTGGCCGGCGCGATCGCGGAGAACGCGCCCCTGACGCTCAAGGCCGTGAAGCTCACCGTCAACGCCTTCCTCGGCACCGAGAGCGATTCGGCCCGCGCGCTCGCCGCGGTGGACGCCTGCAACGCGAGCCAGGACTACCGCGAAGGCGTACGCGCCTTCGGCGAGAAGCGCAAGCCGGTCTTTCGCGGCCGATAGCGCTCGCGCTGCGTTTACTTTCGGTTGCCCCGGGCCTAGAGGAAACTGCCTATTTGATTCCGCTGCGATCCTCCTACAGTGGCTGACTCCCGCTGCACCCGCTTCACCGCGCTGCAGCGACGCCGGGCCAGTCGGGACGGCGTACTACAAGCGTCGTCATCAACAAGGAGACAAGCATGCATCGTCGAGTGGCAAACAAGTTCCTGGCCGGCCTGGCCGCCGCGGTGGCCCTGGCTGCCGGTCCGGCGGCGGCGCAGATGGCGCCCTGGGAAAAGGAGCTGTACGAGGCGGCCAAGAAGGAAAAGCCGGTCACCGTCTACACGGCGCACTACAACACCGAGGAAGCGCAGAACCTGTGCAACGGGTTCGAGAAGAAGTACCCGGGCCTCAAGTGCAACTTCGTGCGCACGACGGCGCAGGTGGCGTTCCAGCGGTTCCAGCAGGACGTGCAGGCCAACGCGCCGGTCGCGTCGGTCTTCAGCAGCACGGACGTGAGCCACTATCCGGCGCTCAAGAGCAAGGGCCTGCTGATGGAGTACAAGCCCAAGAGCCTGGCGCAGATGGTCGATTCCCTCAAGCCGTACAACGACAAGGACGGCTTCTACCACGTCACCGCCGCGGCCCTGATGCTGATCACCTACAACAGCAGCCTGGTCGCCGAGAAGGACGCCCCGAAGAACTGGCCGGACCTGCTGGACGCCAGGTGGAAAGGCAAGGTCTCCATCGGCCACCCCGCGTTCAGCGGCTACGTGGGCACCTGGGTGGTGCTGATGCAGAAACTCTATGGCTGGGATTACTTCACCAAGCTGGAGAAGAACCAGCCGCAGATCGGCCGTTCGGTCAATGACACCGTGACGATGCTCAACTCCAAGGAACGCTGGGTCGCGGCGGGCCCGGAAGCGACGACGCTGCTGAGCAAGGACAAGGGCAACCCGCTGGCCGTCGTCTATCCGACCGACGGCGCGCTGCTGATGGTCTCGCCCAGCGGCATCCCGAAGAACGCACCGTCGCCCAACGCCGGCAAGCTGTACGTCGAGTACCTGCTGAGCAAGGAAGCCGGCGAGATCCAGACCAAGGCTCATTCGCTGGCGGTGGTGAAAGGTGTCGCACCCGCCCCGGGCGCCAAGCCGCTGGAGCAGATCAAGGTGACCCGGCCGACCGAAGAGGAGATCACCAAGGGCATCCCCGAGGTGAAGGAGAAGTTCCGCGACACGTTCGGCGTCTGACGGGCGATCCACCCTTCATGGCATACGCGAAATGGGCCCTGCCCAAGGCAGGGGCGCTGTCCGGCCTGGACCAGCGCTGGAGACACCTGGACAAGTCAGTCTGGGTATGGATGCTGGCGATCGTCGTGCTGGCGTTCCTGGTGATCAACCCGCTGCTGCGGCTCTTCGTCGTCAGCTTCCAGGACGCGACCGGCGCATTTACCCTGGCCAACTATGCGGCGGCGTACGGCCGGGTGCGCCACCTGGAGGCGCTCGGCAACTCGCTGGTGCTGGGACTCGGCGCCGGCGTGATGTGCCTGTTGTTCGGCCTTCCCATGGCGTGGGCGCTGTCGCGCACGGACATGCCGTTCAAGCCGCTGATCTGGATCTCGATCCTGGGCACGTTCATCATCCCGCCGTACCTCGGCGCGGTGGGCTGGATCCTGCTGGCCGGCCCCAATGCCGGCTGGTTGAACCGGGTTTTCGTCGAGTTGTTCGGCAGCGATGGCGGCCCGTTCAACATCTACTCGATGCCCGGGCTGATCCTGGTCGTGGCGTGCTACAGCTTCCCGTACGTGTTCGTGCTCACGAAGTCGGCGCTGGACCTCATCTCGTCGGAGATGGAGGACGCGGCGAACATCCTCGGCGCGAGCAACATGCGTACGACGCTGACGATCACCATGCCGCTGGTGATGCCGGCCATCCTCGGCGCGTTCATCCTGGTGTTCCTGGAGGCGATTGCCCTGTTCGGCTCGCCCGCCTTGCTGGCGCTGCCCGGGCGCTTCCATGTCGTCACGACGCAGCTGTGGCAGTTCTTCGAGTTTCCGCCGAAGGTCGGCGTTGCCGCGGCGTATGCGATGCCGCTGCTGATCATCACGATCGTGCTGTTCTGGGTGCAGCGCCGCATCACCAGCCGCAAGGGCTACGTGGCGCTCACCGGCAAGGGCGGCGAGCGCCGGCCGATGCCGCTCGGCCCCTGGAAGTGGCTGGTGCTGGCCTACTGCCTGTTCGTGGTCACGCTGTCGTTCTTCATGCCGTTGGTGGTGATCTGCCAGGCCGCGTTCGCCAAGGCCTGGGGCCGGGGCTTCTCGCTCGACAACCTGACCTTCGACAACATCTACCGCACGGTCTTCGACAATGACCTCACGCGGGTGGCGACCTGGCACACCTTTGTGTATGCCGGCGCGGCGTCGCTGATCGCGATCGCGCTGGCGCTGTGCATCGCGTACATCGTGAACCGCAACCTGGTGAACCGGCACGTCGGCTCGGTGCTGGGTTTCCTCACGATGGCGCCGTTCGTGGTGCCCGGGATCGTGCTGGCCATCGGCTTCTATGCCGCCTACACGAATCCGCCGCTGCTGCTGTACGGCACGGCCTGGATCCTGATCCTGGCCTTCACCACGCGCTTCCTGCCGATCGCCTTCGTCAACGCGAGCTCGGCCATCCGCAGCATCAACCCGGAACTCGAGGACGCGGTGCGCATCCTCGGCGGCTCGCGCCGGCGCGCCATCTTCGACGTCGTCGCGCCGCTGCTCAAACGCAGCCTGGCCGGCGCCTTCATCCTGGTGTTCATCCCGGCCACCCGCGAGCTGAGCACCGCGATCTTCCTGTATTCGATCAACACCCAGGTGCTGTCGGTGCTGCTGTTCGACAAGAGCGACGAAGGCAACTTCGAATCGCTGGCGGCGATCGGGCTGCTGCTGGTCGTGATCACCGTCGCCCTGATCCTGCTCGGCTTCCGGCTCATGGGGCGGGACTTCATGCTGAGGAGAACAGTCGCATGAGCAAGCTGGTGCTCAGAAACATCACCAAGTCGTTCGGCAGCTACACCGCCGTCGACAACCTGAATCTCACCTTGCACGAAGGGGAACTCGTATCGCTGCTCGGCTCGTCCGGCTGCGGCAAGACGACGACGCTGCGCATGATCGCCGGCTTCATGACGCCGACCGAAGGCACGATCGAGCTGGACGGCCAGGTGATCTCGTCGCCGCAATCGAGCCTGCCGCCGGAGAAGCGGCAGATGTCGATGATCTTCCAGAGCTACGCGATCTGGCCCAACATGACCGTGGAGGAAAACGTCGCGTACGGCCTGAAGCTGCGCAGGATTTCGGCGGACGAGGCGAAGCGCCGTGTCAGCCAGATGCTGGACGTCGTGCAGCTCGGGCCGTTGCGCGACCGCTATCCCGCGGAGTTGAGCGGCGGCCAGCAGCAGCGGGTCGCACTCGCGCGCTCCATGGTGGTCAAGCCGGCCATCCTGTTGCTGGACGAGCCGCTGTCGAACCTCGACGCCAACCTGCGCGAGGAGATGCGCTTCGAGATCCGGCGGCTGCACGACGAATTCAAGATGACCATGGTCTACGTGACGCACGATCAGGCCGAAGCCATGGTCACGTCGGATCGCATCGCCGTGATGAACAAGGGCAGGATCGAGCAGATCGATGCGCCGTTCGAGCTGTATCGGCGGCCGAAGACGAAGTTCGTCGCCGGCTTCATAGGCCGCACCAATTTCCTCACCGGGCGCAGCGGCGGTGACGATGTCGATTTCGGGGGCTTTCGCATCCCCGTGCGCGAGCTCGCGCCCGGCGCCAGCCTGCCCGCTGAAGTGCAGGTCTCGATCCGGCCGCAGAGCATCCACCTGCGCCGCGACCGGCCGGCGGCCTCGCCGCAGTTCTGCTGCGTGGAAGGCAGCGTGCAGCGGCGCGCCTACCTCGGCGAATCGTGGGACTACCACATCACCGTGCCGCAGTCGGCCGAGCCGATCCGAGTCACGGCGCGGCCCAACGAGGTCTTCGACGTCGGCCAGCGCATCTATGCTGAAATCGACACCTCCCAGATCACCCTCGTCAGCTGAGCACCATCCGTATGCCACTTCCTCTTGAAGGCGTGAGGGTCCTCGACCTCACCAACGTCATGGCCGGTCCCTACTGCAGCATGGTGCTGGGCGACATGGGCGCCGAGGTCATCAAGGTCGAGAGCTTCGACGGCGACACGTCGCGCCGGTTCGAGCCGCAGGTGGGCGGCGAGTCCTACTGCTTCGCAGTGCTGAACCGCAACAAGCGCAGCATCGCCGTCGACATGAAGAACCCGCGCGGTAAGGCGCTCGTCATGCAGCTGGCCGCGAAGGCCGACATCATGATGGAGAACTTCCGTCCCGGCGTCGTGAAGAAGCTGGGACTGGACTACGACAGCATGAAGCAGCACAACCCGGGGCTGATCTACGCGTCGATGTCGGGCTTCGGCCAGACCGGCCCGTACGGCAGGAAGGGCGGCTTCGACATCATCGCGCAAGGCATGTCGGGCATCATGATGATGACCGGCTACCCGGGCGGGCGGCCGGCGAAGGTCGGCATCGCCATGAACGACATCGCCAGCGGCGTGACGGCGCTGTACGGGATCCTCGGCGCGTACATCGGGCGCCTGCGCCACGGCAGCGGCCAGTACCTGGAGACGTCGCTGCTCGAGGCGGGGCTGGCGTGGAGCATCTGGGAGTTCGGCGCGTACTTCGGCGGCGGCGAGCTGCCCACGGCGACCGGCACGCGCCATCGCCGCTCCGCGCCGTACCAGGCCTACCGGTCGCAGGACGGCTACGTCACGGTGGGGGCGGGTAGCGAGAAGCTGTGGCGAGCCTTCGCGACGCAGGTCTGCAACAAGCCGGAATGGCTGGCAGACCCGCGCTTCAACGATCCCAACATCCGTGTCAAGAATGCCGACGCGCTGGAGGTCGAACTCGAGAAGGTGCTGACGACGCAGCCGACGGCCTACTGGGTGGAGAAGATGGATGCCGCGGGCGTCCCCGGCGGGCCCGTCTACGGCTACGACCAGATCATGAAGGACCCGCACATCAAGGCGCGCCACATGGTGGTCGACATCGACCATCCGAAGATCGGGCCGATGAAGACCCTGGGCCTGCCGATCAAGTCGACCGGCGCGCTGACCCAGATCCGGCAGCCCGCTCCGTGGCTGGGCCAGCACACCGAGGAGGTGTTGCGCGAGATCGGCTATGCGGACGGGGACGTGCGCGAGATGTTCGCGGCCGGCGTCGTCTACGACAGTGCGCGTTCCGGGGCGCCGGCAACGACGGAGCAGGAATGAAGTTGCTCACGGACAAGATGATCGCGGAGAAGGACGGCGCGATCGGCTGGATCACCTTCAACAACCCGGCGCGCCACAACGCCGTGTCGATGTCGATGTGGCAAGGCCTGTTCGAGATCGTGCAGGACTATGCCGGCGACCCGGACATCCGCGTGATCGTGGTCAAGGGCGCCGGCGGGAAGGCGTTCGTCTCGGGCGCCGATATCTCGGAGTTCGAGGAGAAGCGTTCGTCGCCCGAGACGACCCGGCTGTATAACGAGACCGGCCAGAAGGCCACGCTGGCGTTGAAGCACGTGAACAAGCCGACGATCGCGATGATCCGCGGCTATTGCGTGGGCGGCGGCGTGTCGATCGCGCTGGCGTGCGACATGCGCATCGCGGCGGAGGGCTCCAGCTTCGCCGTGCCGGCCGCCAAGCTTGGCCTGGGCTACGAACTGGAAGGCGTGCGCAAGCTGGTGGACGTCGTCGGCCCGGCGTTCGCCCGCGAGATCTTCTACACGGCGCGCCAGTTCACGGGCCAGGAGGCGCTGGCCATGGGGCTGGTGAACCGGCTCGTGCCCGCCGACTGGCTCGAGTCGTACGTGCGCGACTACGCGGCCTCGATCGCCGCCAACGCACCGCTCACCGTCGCCTCGATCAAGACGCTGGTAGAGCAGGCGCTGAAGGACGAATCGCAGCGCGACCCCAAGCTGTGCCAGGACGTCGTCGACCGCTGCTTCAACAGTGCCGACTACGTCGAAGGCCGGCAGGCGTTCATGGAAAAGCGCAAGCCGAAGTTCACCGGGCGGTAGTCGTTCCTCCCTCCGCCCGCGTGCGGGGCCATGCGTAGGAGGTCAGACTGCGCGTGTACCTCACACCGCGTCAGGCGGTGTCCGGCGTGGCCTCATGGTTCCGCGGTTCGCACCGGCGCACAACTCACTGCGCGCTCGCAAGCGAGCGCTCCGTTCAAGCAAAGTGCGCCGAGCATGAGACGAAGGCCGCAAGACCGCTCGGCGCCGGCGCTGCACAAAATCGGCCCCACCGGACACCGCCTGTCGCGGCGAAGCGATGCCCCGCCTCTCCGAGAGCAGATCCGTCTCGTTGAAGCCGCGTGCGGGCGGTTCGCTGCGCGCCTTCGCCGTCTTGCGAGCGAGCTCGCGAGCTCGCATTCCGGACCGCGCGGAGCAACGCGCAGGGCGGTCCCTCAATGACAAAAGCCGGATTCACTCCGGCCTTTGTCATCTGATCAGATCACTCGAAAAACACGCGGTGTTTTTCGAGTGAATAACTTACAGCGTGTCGATGAACGACCGCAGCTTGTCCGACCGGCTGGGGTGCTTCAGCTTGCGCAGCGCCTTGGCCTCGATCTGGCGGATCCGCTCGCGGGTGACGTCGAACTGCTTGCCGACTTCCTCCAGCGTGTGGTCGGTGCTCATCTCGATGCCGAAGCGCATGCGCAGCACCTTGGCTTCGCGCGGCGTCAGCGAGTCGAGGATGTCCTTGACCACGTCGCGCAGGCCGGCCTGCATCGCGGCCTCGATCGGCGCGGTGTTGGCCTGGTCCTCGATGAAGTCGCCCAGGTGCGAATCGTCGTCGTCGCCGATCGGCGTTTCCATGGAGATCGGCTCCTTGGCGATCTTCATGATCTTGCGGATCTTGTCCTCCGGGATCTCCATCTTGGCCGCCAGGATGCCGGCGTCCGGCTCGAAGCCGAACTCCTGCAGGTGCTGGCGCGAGATGCGGTTCATCTTGTTGATGGTCTCGATCATGTGCACCGGGATCCGGATCGTGCGGGCCTGGTCGGCGATCGAACGGGTGATCGCCTGGCGGATCCACCAGGTGGCGTAGGTCGAGAACTTGTAGCCGCGGCGATATTCGAACTTGTCCACCGCCTTCATCAGGCCGATGTTGCCTTCCTGGATCAGGTCCAGGAACTGCAGACCGCGGTTGGTGTACTTCTTGGCGATCGAGATCACGAGGCGCAGGTTGGCCTCGATCATCTCCTTCTTCGCCTCGCGCGACGACGCCTCGCCCTCGTTCATGCGCTTGTTGATGTCCTTCAGCTGCGTGAGCGGCACCACGACGCGCGACTGGATGTCCATCAGCTTCTGCTGCAGTTCCTGGATCGGCGGGATGTTGCGGGCCATCACGGTGGACCACGGCTTGCCGGCGGTCGCCTGCTTCTCCACCCACTTCAGGTTCAGCAGGTTGGGCGGGAAGTCCTTGACGAAGATCTCCTGCGGCATGCCGCACTTGTCGACGATGATGCGGCGCAGCTCGCGCTCCTTCTTGCGCACGTCGTCGACCTGGCTGCGCACCATGTCGCACAGCTTCTCGATGGTCTTGGCCGTGAAGCGGATGGTCATCAGCTCCTCGGACAGCTGGTGCTGGGCCTTCACGTAGGCCGGGGTGCCGTAGCCTTCCTTGTCGTAGACCTTGTGCACCTTCTCGAACAGCTCCTGGATGCGGGCGAAGCGTTCGAGGGCCTGGGTCTTGAGCTCTTCCAGCTTCTTGGTCAGCGCCTTCGAGCCGCCGTTGCCGTCGTCGTCGTCGTCGGCATCGAACTCGTCGAAGTCCTCCTCCGCCACGTAGTCGTCGGCCTCGTTCGGATTGGAGAAGCCGTCCACGACGGTGGAGATGACGATCTTGCCGTCGCGGATCTCGCCGGCCAGGCGCAGGATCTCGGCGATCGTCGCCGGCGACGCGGAGATCGCCTCCATCATCGCCTGCAGGCCGCCTTCGATGCGCTTGGCGATCTCGATCTCGCCTTCGCGCGTCAGCAGTTCCACGGTGCCCATCTCGCGCATGTACATGCGCACCGGGTCCGTGGTGCGGCCGAACTCGCTGTCGACGGTGGACAGGGCGGCCTCGGCTTCCTCTTCGGCTTCCTCCTCGGTGGCCGCCGTGGGGCCGGTGTTGGTCAGCAGCAGGGTCTCGGCATCGGGGGTCTGCTCGTACACCGCCACGCCCATGTCGTTGAGCATGGAGACGACGACTTCCAGCGTCTCGGCGTCCACCAGCTTCTCGGGCAGGTGGTCGGTGATCTCGGCGTGCGTCAGGTACCCGCGGGTCTTGCCCAGCTTGATCAGCGTCTTCAGGCGCTGACGGCGCTTGAGCATTTCCTCTTCGGTGAGGATCGCCTCGTCCAGCCCGAATTCCTTCATCAAGGCCCGTTCCTTGGCCTTGCTGATCTTCATGCGCAGCGGCTTGACCTTCTCGGTGGTGGCGGCTTCCGCCACCGGCTCGGCGTCGAGCTCTTCCTCGATGTCGGACAGGTCGAGGTCGTCGGCCGCCTTGCTCTCGGTCGAGGCCTTGGGCTTGCGGCCGCGCTTGGCGCCGGTCTTGGGGGCGTCACCCGCGTCGGCGACCTGCGCCTTCGGCGGCCGGCCGGGCTTTTTCTTGACCACTTCCTCGGCGGCGGCCTTCACGGGCTTCTTGGCTTCGTCCTTGGCGGCGGCTTTCTCGGAGGGCTTGGCAGGTGACTTGGTGGCGGGCACTGGCTTGACTTTCGTTGCGGACTTCTGGGCCTCGCCGGCCGGCCTGGAGGCGCTCTTGACGACCTTCAGCTTCGGTTTGGCGGGGGCGGGACGTTTGATCGTTTTCTTGGCGGCGGGTTTCGCGGCGGGTTTGAGGAGCTTTGCGGACTTTGAAGCGGGCATGAATCGATACCTCGGGACTCTTCAGGAACACATCAAGCGCCACGGACCCGGCGCGGGTGGAACGAGCACGCACGCGCGGAGGCCGCGCGTCATGCTGTTTTGCCCGGGCAAGATGGGAGGGCGAACATTTGGTGTGCAGTCCTTGCGGAAAGGTCGGCCGGTCGGGAGCTGATGTCCGCCATTGGCCAGGGTCCGGAGGTGCTGCTGTCGCTCTTGCCGCCAGCAAACCCTACATTATATCTTCAACCGGCTTTTTCAAGAGCCTGTTGCTTCTTCAGGGCAAACTGGCGGCGGATGAGTTGTTCTTCCCGGATCGCCCTGTCCGGATCGGTGGGCGGCAGCGCCTGGACCCGCTTGAGCTCCTGGTCGAGGACATCCAGTTGCAGTTTCAGCAGGGCCGTCCGCAGGTCGGCCGTGGTGAATCCGGGGTCTTCCACCACCCGGCCCGACGGCTGGAGCTTGTCGAGTTCGATCACCCGCCGCGCAGCCGCCTCGAACGGCTGGCCCTGCATTCCCACCGAGAGCGCCGCCAGCGGCTGCGGCCCGTGCTCGTGGGCCTGGTGGTCGAGCCAGCGGAAAAGTTCACCGAAGTCGCCTTCCAGCCCGCACAGCAGGTCGTGCTCGGCGTGGCTGAGCACTTCCCACAACCGCGCATCGGCCAGGAGCATCCGCGCGATGTTGCTGGCGCTGGCCTCCAGCGGCGGCCGCACCCCGCTGCGGGGGCGGCGCGCCGGCGCCTCGCCGCCGGAGCGCCAGCCGCCCGGGCCGTCGCGCCCGGAGCGCGGCCCTCGGGCAGGTGCGGCCCCGGGGCGCTTGCCGGTCCACAGGCCTTCCAGCTCGCGCAGGTCGATCTGCACCAGGTCGGCGATCTCGCCCAGCAGCTGGCGGCGCAACGCGCCTTCCGGCAACTGCGTCCACAGCGGCTTGGCGTTGGCCGCAAGATGGGCGCGGCCCTCGGCCGTGGCCAGGTCGCAGCCCTCGCGGGCGGCCAGGACCAGGAACTGGGACAGCGGCGTGGCTTCGCCCACGAACCGGGAGAAGGCCTCGCGTCCGAATTCGCGGATGTAGCTGTCCGGATCGTGTTCGGCGGGCAGGAACAGGAACTTCACGCTGCGCACGTCGGTCGCGAAGGGCAGGGCCACTTCCAGCGCCTTGCGCGCGGCCCGGCGCCCCGCCTCGTCGCCATCGAAGCTGAACACCACGGCGTCGGTGAAGCGGAACAGCTTCTGGACGTGATCGGGCGTGCACGCGGTGCCCAACGTCGCCACCGCGTTGGGGAATCCCAGCTGTGCCAGGGCCACCACGTCCATGTAGCCCTCGGTGACCAGGACGTAGCCGTGCTCGCGCAGCGCGTTTCGGGCTTCGAACAGCCCATAGAGCTCGCGGCCCTTGCTGAAGACCGGTGTTTCGGGGGAATTGAGGTACTTGGGCGTCCCGTCGCCGATCACCCGCCCGCCAAAGCCGATGCACTCGCCCTTGACGTTGCGGATCGGGAACATGATCCGGTCGCGGAAGCGGTCGTAGCGCTTGTCCTCGTCCTCGTTGACGATGACCAGGCCGCTCTCGGCCAGCAGCGGATCGTCGTACTGCGGGAAGACGCTGGCCAGCGTGCGCCAGCCTTCAGGCGCGTAGCCGAGACCGAACTGGCGGGCGATCTCGCCGGACAGGCCGCGACCCTTGAGGTACTCGACGGCCCGGGGCGACGCCTTCAGGTGCTTGCGCCAGGCCGCGCCGGCCTTTTCCAGCACCTCGTTCAAGGTGGCCTGCCGTTGTTTCTGCTCCGCCGCCCGGGCCCGGTCCTGCGGCGAGGTGTCGTCGTCGGGCACCTGCATCCCGTACTGCTGCGCGAGGTCCTTCACGGCCTCCGGAAAGCTCATCCCGGCATGCTCCATCAGGAAGCCGATGGCGTTGCCGTTCTTGCCGCAGCCGAAGCAGTGGAAGAACTGCTTGGTCGGGCTCACCGAGAAGGACGGGCTCTTCTCGCCGTGGAACGGGCACAGCCCCATGTAATTGGCGCCGCCTTTCTTGAGCGGCACGTAGCGCCCGACGATTTCCACCACGTCGGCGCGCGCGAGCAGCTCCTGGAGAAACGACTGGGGAATGGCCATCGGAGTGCGTATTCTTGCTCAGTCGGCGGCCGGCGCGCCAAACGAGGTAACCTCCGCGGCACGCCGCCCGTCGGCCACCAGCATCCCCGGGAGAACACCATGCCGTCCATCTTCGACCAGGACCTGCCGCGCAACGCGGCGAACTTCGCGCCGCTGTCGCCGCTTTCCTTCATCGAGCGCACCGCCGAGATCTATCCGCGCCGCCTGGCCGTCGTGCACGGGGGCCTGCGCCGCACCTGGGGCGAGTTGTACGACCGCTGCCGCCAGCTGGCGAGCGCGTTGGCGCGCCATGGCATCGGCAAGGGCGACACGGTGGCCGTGATGCTGCCCAACACGCCGCCGATGGTGGAGGCCCACTTCGGCATCCCGATGGCCGGTGCCGTGCTCAACGCGCTGAACACCAGGCTCGATCCCGCGGCCATCGCCTTCATGCTCGACCACGGCGAGGCCAAGGCGGTGATCGTGGATCCGGAGTTCGCGGGCACCATGGCCAAGGCGCTCGAACTGCGCGAGCGGCGCACCCCCTTGCTGGTGATCGACGTCGACGACGAGCTCTACACGGGCCCGGTGCAGCGCATCGGTTCGGTGCGCTACGACGAATTCGTCGCTGGCGGCGATCCTTCGTTCGGCTGGCGGATGCCCGACGACGAATGGGATGCGATCGCCCTGAACTACACCAGCGGCACCACCGGCAATCCGAAGGGCGTCGTCTACCACCACCGTGGCGCGGCGACGAACGCGATTTCCAACATCCTCGAGTGGGACATGCCCAAGCACCCGGTCTACATGTGGACCTTGCCGATGTTCCATTGCAACGGCTGGTGCTTCCCGTGGACGCTGGCGGCGCGCGCCGGTGTGAACGTGTGCCTGCGCAAGGTGGAGGCCGCGGCGATGGTGGAGGCGATCAAGACCCATGGCGTCACGCATTACTGCGGCGCGCCGATCGTGCACGGCCTGCTGGTCAACGCGAGCGAGGAACTCAAGCGCGGCCTGCCCACGGGGGTCAAGGCCATGGTGGCGGGCGCCGCCCCGCCGGCATCGATGATCGAAGGCATGGAGCGCCTGGGCTTCGACCTGACGCACGTGTACGGCCTGACCGAGGTCTACGGCCCGGCGACGGTGTGCCCCAAGCACGGCGAATGGAACGAAGCCGACATCGGCGAGCGGGCGCGGCTCAACGCGCGGCAAGGCGTGCGCTACCACCTGCAGCAGGGAGCGCGGGTACTCGACCCGCAAACCATGGAGCCGGTGCCCTGGGACGGCGAAACCATGGGCGAGATCATGTTCCGCGGCAACATCGTCATGAAGGGCTACCTGAAGAATGCCAAGGCGACCGGCGAGGCGTTCGCCGGCGGCTGGTTCCATACCGGCGACCTGGCGGTGCAATACCCCGACGGCTACATGAAGATCAAGGACCGCAGCAAGGACATCATCATCTCGGGCGGCGAGAACATCTCGTCGATCGAGGTAGAGGACGTGCTGTACCGGCACCCGGCGGTGCTGGCCGCCGCGGTGGTCGCCAAGCCGGACGCGCGCTGGGGCGAGACGCCGTGTGCCTTCGTCGAGCTGAAAGCCGGGGCCCAGGTGAGCGCGCAGGACATCGTGGCGCACTGCAAGAAGCACCTGGCCGGCTTCAAGGTGCCGCGGGCGGTGGTCTTCGGCGAGCTGCCGAAGACCTCCACCGGCAAGATCCAGAAGTTCGAGCTGCGCAAGCAGGCCGGCTCGGCCTCCGCCATCGACGTGTAACGCTCAGGTCTTCAGCGCCAGCCCCAGCTTCTCGATGATGTCCTTTTCCTTGGCGTACTGCTCGCGGATGTACTTCGTGTAGTCCTCGGTGTTCATGTAGATCACGTTCTGGTCGTACTTCTCGAACGTGGCGAGCACCGCCGGATCCTCCAGCGTCTTCTTGAAGGCGTCGTGCAGCTTCCTCACGACGGCCGGGTCCATGCCCTTGGGCCCGCCGATGCCGAACGGCGAATCGGCCAGCGTCTGGTAGCCGAGTTCGTGCAGCGTCGGCACGTTGGGCCAGCGCTTGGTGCGCTTGGCGCCGTAGGTGGCCAGCAGGCGCATCGTCCCGGCGTCCACGTGCGAAGCCCAACCGGTGGAGTCGCTGTGCGACATCACGTGGCCGCCCAGCAGCGACTGCATGCCTTCCGCCACGCCCTTGAACGGGACGTGCTGCAGCTTGATGCCGGCCTTGAACGCGAATTCCTCGACCGCCAGGTGCGGAGTGGTGCCCTGGCCAGGCGAGCCGAACGTGAGCTTGCCGGGATTGGCCTTCGCATAGTCGACGTAGTCCTTCACCGTCTTGATCGGCGAGTCGGCCCGCACCACCAGCCCGAAGGTGTAGCCGGTCATGCACAGGATGTAGGTGAAGTCCTTGAGCGGGTCGAACTGCATCTTCTGCATGTGCGGCAGCCGCGCCACGCCGATGGTCAGTTGCGACAAGGTGTAGCCGTCCGGCTGGGCCTTCACCAGCTCGTTCGGGCCGAGCATGCCGCTCGCCCCGGCCTTGTTCTCGACGATCATCTGCTGGCCCAGCACCTTGCCGGCGCTCTCGGCGATGGAACGCATGACGGCGTCGGTGGAGCCGCCCGCCGGCCAGGGGCAGATCAGCTTGACCGGCTTGGCCGGGTAGGCGCCCTGGGCGAAGCCCGGCAGGGCAATGGCCGCCGACGATGCGGCGGCCGCCTGGACGAAGCGGCGGCGGCTGAATTGTGAGCTCTGGTTCATGTTGTCTCCATGGATGTGACGGCGGTGGCGGAGCCGCTGCCGGCGGGTCAGGCCCGAATCTATGGCAGATCGGCTCTTCGCAGCGTCAGGGAAATCCGGGGGGCTGCAGTGCGGAACTGGGCCCCGACCGCACCCGGGCCACGCGGCGTCGACGCATACTCGGGCGATGGCCATGCTCACCGATGCTGCGGCCCATGTCATGGCGCACCCGGCCGAGTTCCTGGGACGGGTGCTCAAGGGATTCGCCGCGAACCAGGGCCTTCTGCTGGCGGGTGCCGTCGCGTACTACGCGCTGCTGTCCGTGGTGCCGCTCCTGATCCTCAGCGTGATCGCGCTGTCGCACGTCATCGACCAGGGCGAGTTGCTGGAGACGCTCGCGATCTACCTGGAATGGCTGATGCCGGGCCAGTCCGGCGCGATCGTCGAGGAGCTCGCTTCGTTCCTGGAACACCGCGACGTGCTGGGCTGGGTTCTCCTGGCGACGATGCTGTTCTTCAGCTCGCTCGCCTTCACGGTGCTGGAAAAGGCGATGTCGGTGATCTTCCTGCACCGGGTGGTCGTGCGGCGGCGCCATTTCCTGGTCTCGGCGCTGCTGCCGTACTGCTACATCCTGTGCCTCGGTTTCGGGCTGCTGATCGTCACCGTGGTCGCCGGCAGCCTCCAGGCCATGGGGCAGGAGAGCTTCCGCCTGCTGGGTCGCGAATGGTCGCTCAGGGGCCTGTCCGGCCTGCTGCTGTACCTGCTCGGACTGACCGGCGAGATCTTCGTACTCACCTCGGTCTACATGGTGATGCCGGTCGGACGCCTGTCGTGGCGCCACGCGCTCATCGGCGGGGTCACGGCGGCCCTGCTGTGGGAAGTGACCCGCCACGTGCTCGTGTGGTACTTCGGCACCTTGTCGCAGGTGAACGTGGTGTACGGCTCGCTCACGACGGCGATCGTCGTGCTGCTGACCCTGGAGATCGCGGCCGGGCTGCTGCTGCTGGGCGCGCAGGTGATCTCCGAGTACGAACGGATCGAACGGTCCGAAGGCGCGGCGCGGTTCGCCCGCGCGCCTGCTCAGTCGCCGACGACGACGCCTTCGCGTCGCGGGTCGGCGCCGCCGAAATAGCCGTCCGGCCTCTTCTGGATCACGTGCAGCCCGCTCGTCATGGGCTGCTCGCGCACCTCGGCGCCGCGCTCGCGCAGCGCGTCGACCGTCGATCGTGGAAAGCGGCGTTCCTCCAGCAGGCTGGGGCCGTTCAGCGACCCGAAGTTCGGCAGGTCGGCCGCCCGCTGCGCGTTGAGCCCCCAGTGCAGGACGCCGTACAGGGCCTTGGCGGTGTAATGGACGATCAGCGCGCCGCCGGGGCTGCCACCGCTCAGGACCAGTTCGCCGCTGGCCTTGTCGAACACCAGCGTGGGCGCCATCGAGGAGCGGGGTCGCTTGCCCGGCTGCACGCGGTTGGCGACCGGCCTGCCATCGGCGTCGGCGGGGACGAAGCTGAAATCAGTCAGCTGGTTGTTCAACAGGAAGCCATGCACCATCAGGCGCGAGCCGAACTGGGCCTCGATGGTCGTGGTCATTGCCAGCGAGTTGCCATGCGCATCGGCGATGCTGATGTGGGACGTGCCGTATTCCGGCTGCTGCGCAGACGGCGCGAACCGGGCGTGCGCGCCGGCCGGCGTGCCGGGCCTGGCCACCTTCATGCTCGACTTGCCGATCAGCTGCGCACGCTGCCTCAGGTACTGCGGCTCGAGCAGGCTCTCCCACCGTCCGGCCGGCGGTGCGACGAAATCCGGGTCAGCCACGTACTGCGCCCGGTCGGCGAACGCCAGCCGCGACGCCTCCAGGTACAGGTGCAGCCAGTCGGCGCCCGGCAGTCCCTCGTCGAGCGGCAGTGCCTGGGCGCGCACGGCGTCCAGGATGCCGAGGATCTGGCCGACGGCGATGGCCCCGGAACCGGGGGGCGGGAAACCGCAGACTCGATAGTCCCTGCCGCGGGCCCGGTGCTCGTGGCAGATGGGCGGGCGCTTCTTCGGCTGGTAGCCGGCCAGGTCGGCCAGCGTCATGCGGCCGGGGTTGGCCGGATGCTCGCGCACCTTGGCGACGATCGCCCGCGCGATGTCGCCCTCGTGCAGCGCCTTCGATCCTTCGGCGGCGAGGCGGCGCAGCACGGCCGCCAGCTGCGGATTGCGCAACGTCGTTCCGGCCGGGCGCGGGCCGCCGTGCCACTGGTAGAAGTAGGCTCGTGCGGCGGGGTCGCGCTTCAGGTGCGGATCGGCCGCCAGCAGCGCGTGCAGGCGTGGGCTGATCGGGAAGCCCCGCTCGGCCAGCTCGATGGCGGGTTCGAAGAGGCGGGCCCACGGCAACCTGCCGTGCTGCCGGTGCGCCATTTCCAGCATGCGCACGACACCCGGCACGCCGACCGCACGGCCGCCGACGACGGCATGGTCGAACGGCAAGGGCTTGCCACCGCGGTTGAGGAATAGCTTTTCGTCGGCGCCGACCGGCGCGGTCTCGCGACCGTCGAAAGCCTCCACGGTGTGGCCGTCATGGTGCAGCAGGAACGCGCCGCCGCCGATGCCGCTGGACTGCGGCTCCACGAGCGTCAGCACCATCTGCACCGCGATGGCGGCATCGACCGCGGAGCCGCCCGCTTTCAGCATCCGCGAGCCGGCGTCGGCCGCGAGCGGATTGGCCGCGGCCACCGCGAACTTCCGCGTCGACCAGCCGGGCTTGGCCTCGAATCTCGACGCGGCTTCTGGCTGCGCATCCGGCGCGCGTCCGGGAACGGGCGGCGCCGTGGCGCAGCCGCCCAGCAGCAGCACCGCCGCGAGCAGGGCCCACGCGCGAATCATCCGCCGCAAGGCAGGGTGCTGCCGACTGCCCGCACTCAGCGCGGCGCGAGGCGGATCGCCCCGTCGAGGCGGATCACTTCCCCGTTGAGCATGTCGTTCTCGAAGATGTGCTTGGCCAGCTTCGCGTAGTCCTCGGGCGTGCCCAGGCGGGAAGGGAAGGGGACGCTGGCGGCGAGCGAATCCTGCACTTCCTTGGGCATGCCGAACAACATGGGCGTGCCGAAGATGCCGGGGGCGATCGTCATGTTGCGGATGCCGTTGCGCGCCAGGTCGCGCGCGATCGGCAGCGTCATGCCGACCACGCCGCCCTTGCTGGCGCTGTACGCCGCCTGGCCGATCTGGCCGTCGTAAGCCGCGACGGAAGCGGTGGAGATCAGGCAGCCGCGCTCGCCTGTCGGCTCCGGCTCGTTCTTGCACATGGCCTCGGCCGCCAGCCGGATCATGTTGAAGCTGCCGATCAGGTTGACCGTGATGGTCTTGGTGTAGACGGCCAGCGAATGCGCGCCGTTCTTGCCCACGGTCTTCTCTGCGGGCGCGATGCCGGCGCAGTTCACCAGGCCCATCAGCTTGCCCATGGCCACCGCCTTGGCGACCACGGCCTGGCCGTCCGCTTCCTGGCTGACGTCGCACTTCACGAACGTGCCGCCGATGTCCTTCGCCACGGCTTCGCCTTTTTCCGCCTGCATGTCGGCGATGACGACCTTGCCGCCGGCGGCGGCGAGCATGCGCGCCGTTCCTTCGCCCAGTCCGGAGGCGCCGCCCGTGACGATGAATACCTTGCCCTTGATCTCCATATCCCGCTCCTGGTGAGTGACGTTGACGTTCACGTCAATTATGGCCCATCAAAAAGCCCGCTCGAGGCGGGCCTGGGCGTTCATCGGCGCGGCGCCGGCCGGTCGCGGGAGTCGGCGCGCGCCGGCCGGGCCTTGCCGCGGGTCGGCTTACTTGAAGCCGACGCGGTCCAGCATCTGCTGCACCTTCACCTGGTTGGCGCCCACCGCGGCGAGCGGCACGGTCTCGGCCTTGAAGTCGCCGCCGCCGCTCAGCGCCTGCAGCGCCGCGTTGTTCACCTTCACACCCTTGGCGGTGGGCCACTCGTTGTTGCCGTTGGCGAAGTAGTTCTGGGCTTCGGGACTGGCGAGGTACTCCAGGAATTTCACGGCGTTCGCCTCGTGCTTGGCGTTCTTCGCGACGGCCCCGCCGGCGATGTTCACGTGCGTGCCCCAGGAGGACTGGTTCGGGAACACGATGCCAACGCGCTCCATCAGCGCCTTGTCTTCCGCCTTGTCAGAGCGCAGCAGGCGGGCGATGTAATAGCTGTTGCTCACCGCGACCTGGCATTCACCGGCGCCCACGGCCTTGATCTGGTCGGTGTCGCCGCCCTTGGGCGCGCGCGCCATGTTGGCGACCAGTCCCTTGAGCCAGGCCTCGGCCTTCTGCTCGCCCAGGTGCTCGGTCACCGCGCCGAACAGCGACAGGTTGTACGGATGCGAGCCGGAGCGGATGCACAGCTTGCCCTTGTTCTTCGGGTCGGCCAGCTCTTCGTAGGTATCGACGTCCGCGCTCTGGACCTTCTGCTTGTCGTACACGACGACGCGGGCGCGGGTCGAGAAGCCGAACCACGAGGTCCCTTCGGCCGTCGACTTCGAGCGGTACTGGGCGGGAATCGCGTCGTCGAGCACCTTCGATTTCACGGGCTTGAACAGGCCGTCCTGTTCGCCTTTCACGAGCCGCGCCGCGTCGACCAGGAGGATCACGTCCGCCGGGGAGGCGGTGCCCTCGGCCTTCAGGCGGGCCAGGATCCCCGCGTCGTCGGCGTCGACCCGGTTGATCCGGATGCCAGTCGCCTTGGTGAAGTTGGCGTACAGCGCCTCGTCGGTGGAGTAGTGCCGCGCCGAGTACAGATTCAGCACCTGTTCCTGCGCGCTGGCGCCCGCGGCCAGGGTCAGCAGGACGGCGGCGATGGTGGTGGTCTTGTTGATCATCGGAATGCTCGTGGAGGTTGCGGATGGCTCAGATGATAATGCCAAACGCGAATCATTCGCATTACTTTCTTGTTGATCCAGGTCAACGAGTCCATCCCTGACGTCGCTGGGCTCCCTCGCCCCGTGGGACGACCATAAAAAAACCCCGATCTTTCGATCGGGGTTGAAGGATCCCTGAACCTGTTGAGGTGTCGAAAGGACCCGAGGAGACAACCTGAAGAACTCCCGCTCAGTCACGCACAAGAGTCTCTTGATAGACGCGTGGCGGCGGCGCGAGTTCCGTATGCTCAGTACCTGGGGACTGGCCCCAGTGGTTTCAAGAGGTGCGCTTCTTGGCCGAACCGCCCTTGGCGGCGTTCACGGCCTGGTTGGCGACGGCGTTGAAGTTCGCCTCGGCGACTTCGGACGCCTGCTTCACGGCCTTCTGCACGCTCTCCATCGCGTTGGTGCCTGCGGCGATCGCACTCTTCAGCACGGCCACGGCCGTCTCGCTGCCGGCGGGGGCGTTCCTGGAAGCGCTGTCGACCACGGCCAGGAACTTGCGCTGGGCTTCCGCCGCCTGCTCCTCGAACGTGCGGCTGAACTCGGCGCTGGTGCCGGTGGCGATGTCGTAGACGTGCCGGCTGTACGCGGCCGTCTTCTCGGCCAGCGGCTGGAACATGGCAGTCTGCAGGGCCAGCAGTTCCTGCGGGTCCTTCACGGCCAGCAGGGCCTGGGTCGAACCGGCGACTTCGGCCAGCGCGGCCTTCGAGGCGGTGACGTTCAGCTCGACCAGCTTTTCCACGCCTTCGAAGGCTTTGCCGGTGAGGCCGAAGAGGGTGTCGAGGGTGGCTTTTTGCGAGGCCAGGACTTGTTCGGTGGTCAGCATGACGATTCTCCAGAGGATGAGGGGGCAGGAACCTGCGCCGAACCCTTGGCCGAGCCAGTAATGGTGCAGTGCAGCATGAACGAATTATAAGGACGTCCGGAACGTTTGCAAGGGTTTTTTGGTGCAGTGCAGCAAATATTTTGCGGTCGAGCTGGAAGAAGCCCCTGGTTGCGACAATCCGGGTCCATGCAGGTCTTCTACGCAACGCAGTTCGTGCTGCCACTGCCGACCGGGCACCGCTTCCCGATGGCGAAGTACCAGTTGCTGCGCGACCGCCTCCCGGCCGAGGTCGAGGGAATCCAGCTCAGGCAGGCCGAGCCGGCCTCGATCGGCGAACTCGCACTCGCACACCAGCCGGCTTACATCCAGGCAATCTGCACCGGCGCCATCGCGGCCCCGGCGATGCGCGAGATCGGCTTTCCGTGGAGCGAAGCGATGGTCGATCGCGCCAGGCGGTCGGTCGGCGCCACGATCGCCGCCGCGCGCGTGGCGCTGCGCGAAGGGGTGGCCGCGAACATCGCGGGCGGCACGCACCACGCGTCCAGCGACAAGGGCAGCGGCTTCTGCGTCTTCAACGATGCTGCCGTGGCAGCGCGGCTGATGCAGGCCGAACGGGGCAGGGCGCCGGCTCCACCCGGGCCCGGCGGCGGCGAGCCGCTGAGGGTCGTGGTGATCGACCTCGACGTGCACCAGGGCAACGGCACGGCTGCCATCTTTCGGGGTGACGACTCCGTCTTCACGCTGTCGATGCACGGCGCACGCAACTTCCCGTTTCGCAAGCAGGCCGGCGATCTGGACGTCGACCTGCCGGACGGCTGCGGTGACGGCGAGTACCTGCAGGCGCTGGAGTCGGCACTGGCCCGGCTCGAACGGCGCTTCGCGCCCGGGCTGGTCATCTACCTGGCCGGGGCCGACCCGCACGAGGGCGACCGGCTCGGGCGGCTGGAGCTCAGTTTCGGCGGACTGCAGGCGCGCGACCGCCTGGTCTTCGACTGGGCGTGGCAGCGCCGCGTGCCCTTGGCCCTGTGCATGGCCGGCGGCTACGGAGTGCGGATCGAGGACACCGTGCAGGTCCAGGTGAACACCTTCGCAATCGCCAGCGAGTACTGGTGCCGCTGGCAGAATCTCCGCCCATGACGCCCGCTCCTGCCGCGAAACCGCAACCCGCCGCGCGCGGCGACTACCGCGCATTCCGCACGATCACCACGCGCTGGATGGACAACGATGCGTACGGCCACGTGAACAACGTCGTCTACTACAGCTGGTTCGACACCGTGGTCAATGCCTGCCTGATCGAGCAGGGCGCGCTCGACGTGCAGCAGGGACAGACCATCGGACTGGTGGTGGAGACCCACTGCAATTACTTCGCCCCACTGGAGTTTCCGCAGACCGTCGAAGGCGGCCTGCGCGTGGCTTCGATCGGCACGTCCAGCGTCCGCTACGAGGTGGGGTTGTTCGGGCAGGGCCAGCCGCTCACCGCCGCGCGCGGCCACTTCGTGCACGTCTACGTCGATCGCGAGACACGACGGCCGGTGCCGCTGCCGGGCAAGCTCCTGGCGGTGCTCGAGACGCTGCGCTGAGGGGCGCCGGCAGCGGCCCGCTCAGGATTTCTCGAAGAAGAAGTCCGGGTTGCGGCGCTCGAAGGTGTCGACCTGCCGCTGCGCCTCGTCCCTGGCCAGGCCATGCCGCTCCTGGATGCGGCCCAGGAGCTGGTCGCGCCGCCCGGCGATGACGTCCAGGTCGTCGTCGGTGAGCTTGCCCCACTGCTCCTTCACCTTGCCCTTCATCTGCTTCCAGTTGCCTTCGATGCGGTCATGATTCATGCTGGACTCCATGGGTTCGATCGCCACCCGGGCGAAGGCCGGCGGCATGCGAACACTGTAGGAGGGCCCTCCGGCGCGGCCGGTAGGAGGCGCGTGAACACTTTCGTAGGCTCATCGCCGACATGGCGGGCACACGCGCGCAATGCGGCCGCGGCTCGACGGCAAGCCCCGCATAATCGGCGTCTCCCAACATCCCGCGGCCGGGCGCGTGGCCCGGCGCGAACACTGCCTCCAGTCCCATGAGCAAGCCCACCATCCTCGTCGCGCGCCGCGTCTTCCCGGAAATCATCGACCTGCTGCAGCGGCATTTCGAAGTCGAAGCGAACCAGGAAGACACGCCCTGGACCAAGGCGGAGCTCGCGCAGCGACTGCGCGGCAAGGCCGGCGCCTTCACCACCGGCAGCGAGCGCATCGACGCCGAGGTGCTGGCGCAGGCGCCCGAACTGCGGGTCTGCGCCAACATGGCGGTGGGCTTCAACAACTTCGACCTCGCCGCCATGACGGCCCGCGGCGTGCTCGGCACCAACACGCCCGACGTGCTGACGGAGACGACGGCCGATTTCGGCTTCGCGTTGCTGATGGCGACCGCGCGCCGGGTGGCCGAGAGCGAGCATTACCTGCGCGCCGGCAAGTGGGAGCGCTGGACCTACGACATGTTCGCGGGCACCGAGGTGCACGGCAGCACGCTGGGGATCCTCGGCATGGGCCGCATCGGGCAGGGCATCGCGCGCCGCGGCGCCCACGGCTTCGGCATGAACGTGATCTATCACAACCGGTCGCGGCTCGCCCCGGCGCTGGAAGCCGAGTGCAAGGCGCGCTACGTCTCCAAGGAAGAACTGCTGCGCACGGCCGACCACCTGCTGCTGGTGCTGCCGTATTCGGCCGAGTCGCACCACGCGATCGGGGCCGCCGAGCTCGCGCTGATGAAGCCCACGGCCAACCTGGTGAACATCGCCCGCGGCGGCATCGTCGACGACGCGGCCCTGGCCCAGGCGCTGCGCGAGCGGCGCATCGCCGCCGCCGGCCTCGACGTGTTCGAGGGCGAGCCGAAGGTGCACCCGGCCCTGCTCGAAGTGCCCAACGTGGTTCTCACGCCGCACATCGCCAGCGCGACGATCCCGACGCGTCTGGCGATGGCCAGGCTGGCCGCCGACAACCTCGTCGGGTTCCTGGTCGACGGCAAGCCGGTGACGCCGCTGAACCCCGAGGTGCTGGGCCGGGCGCGGTGATCGAACTGTGGCTCGCCATCGGCCTGGGCGCCGCCAACCTGGCGCTGCTGCTGGCGCTGCTGCTGCGGCGCGACCCGGCGCGGGTCGAGCTCCTCGCCGCGAGCGAGCGGCTCGAGCGTGAACTGCGGCGCGAGATCAGCGAGTCCTCGCGCGCTGCCCGCACCGAACTGACGCAGACGATCGCGACCTTCCAGGCCGCGCTGTTGCGGCAGGGAGCCGAAACGACGCGCACGCAGAACAGCCAGATCGACGCGTTCGGGCAGCAGCTGTCGCTGCTGCAGAAGACGCTGGCCGACACGATGACCCTCCAGCTGCAGACGCTGGGCGAGTCCAACGCGCGCCGGCTCGGCGAGATGCGGACCACGCTGGAGTCGCAGCTGGCGCTGCTGCAGCAGTCCAACGCGGCCAAGCTCGACGAGATGCGCAACACCGTGGACGAGAAGCTGCAGGCGACGCTCGCGGCGCGCCTGGGCGAGAGCTTCCGCCACGTGGCCGAGCGGCTGGAACAGGTCCACAAGGGCCTGGGAGAGATGCAGGTGCTGGCGCAAGGCGTCGGCGACCTGCAGCGGGTGCTGACCAACGTGAAATCGCGCGGCATGTTCGGCGAAGTGCAGCTCGAAGCGCTGCTGGAGCAGGTGCTGACCGCCGACCAGTACGCGCGGCAGGTGGAAACGAAGCCGCGCAGCAACCAGCGGGTGGACTTCGCGATCCGGCTGCCCGGGCGCAGCAGCGACGGCAGCGCCGTGTGGCTGCCGGTCGACGCCAAGTTCCCGCGCGACGACTACGAGCGCCTGCTCGACGCCCAGGACCGGGCCGACGGCCCGGCGGCGGAAGCGGCCGCGCGGGCGCTCGAAGCGCGCATCCGGGCCGAGGCGAAGTCGATCTGCGAGAGCTACCTGTGCCCGCCGCACACCACCGACTTCGCGATCCTGTTCGTGCCGGTCGAAAGCCTCTATGCCGAAGTCCTGCGCCGGCCCGGGCTGATGGATGCCGTGCAGCGCGACTGGCGGGTGACGCTGGCCGGCCCCACGACCTTGCTGGCGATGCTCAACAGCCTGCACATGGGCTTTCGCACGCTCGCCCTGGAGCAGCAGGCCTCCGAGGTCTGGAAGGTGCTGGGCGCGGTGAAGACCGAGTTCGAGCGCTACGGCGGCTGGGTGGAAAAGGTGCGCGACCAGGTGCGCAAGGCCGCCGACACGCTGGACACGGCGCAGACCCGCACCAACCAGATGCGCCGCGCCCTGAAGGTGGTCGAGGCCTTGCCGGAAGCGCAGGCCGGCGCGCTGCTGCCGCCGGCCGAGGCCGACGGCGAAGGTGGTCCGGCGGTGCCGCTGCCGTGATGGGCGGGTTGAGCCCGGCGCTCGCGCGCCTGATCGCCGGCCATGTGTTCCTGCATGCCTGCATGGCCGGCACCCGCATGGCCGCACCGCTGCTGGCGCTGCGCGAAGGGCACAGCGAGGCCGCGGTGGGCGTGCTGCTCGCGCTGTTCGCCCTCACCCAGGTCTTCCTGGCCCTGCCGGCCGGGCGCTATGCCGACCGGCACGGCCTGCGCCGGCCGGTGGGCTTCAGCGTGCTGGCGGCGACCGCGGGCGCCGGGCTCGCCGTGGCATTCCCGGTGTTCCCGGTGCTCTGCGCCAGCGCACTGCTCACCGGCGGCGCGACCGGCGCCGCGTCCATCGCGCTGCAGCGGCACGTGGGCCGCGCCGCCGAGACGCCGACGCAGATGAAGCAGGTCTTCTCCTGGCTGGCGATCGGTCCGGCGGTGTCCAATTTCCTGGGGCCGTTCACCGCCGGACTGGTGATCGACCACGGCGGCTATCGGCTCGCGTTTCTGGTACTGGCCATCCTGCCGCTGGTCTGCTGGTTCTGGGTCCGGGACGTGACCGAGCTGCCGCCCGTGGTCGCGCCGGCCGGGGCGAGGAAGAGCCGCGCCTGGGACCTGCTGGGCGAGCCCATGTTCCGCCGGCTGCTGCTGGTGAACTGGTTTCTGGCTTCGTGCTGGGACGTCCACACCTTCGTCGTTCCTGTCCTCGGCCATGAACGTGGGCTGTCGGCATCGGTCATCGGCACGATCCTGGGCGCCTTCGCGGTGGCCGCGGCCCTGATCCGGGTGCTGCTGCCGATCGTCGCCGCACGGTTGCGCGAGTGGGTCGTCATCGCCGGCGCCATGGGCTCGACGGCGCTGCTGTTCGCGGTCTATCCGCTCCTGCATGCCCCGCTGGCGATGGGGATCTGCTCCGTGCTGCTGGGCGCGTCCCTGGGCACGGTGCAGCCCATGATCATGAGCATGCTGCACCAGATCACGCCGGAGCACCGGCACGGTGAGGCGGTGGCGATGCGGGTCATGGCCATCAACGCGTCGAGCGTCACGATGCCGCTGCTCTTCGGGGTTGCCGGCAGCGTGATCGGCATCGCCGGTGTGTTCTGGACCGTGGGGGCCGTCGTCGCCGGCGGCATCCGGCTGGCCCTGCGCCTGAAGGATGCGCCGCCGGCGCACTAGAGCCGGTAGAAGCTGCGGATGATCTCCCAGGCGGTCTCCGGATCGTCCGCGTACTGGAACAGGTCCAGGTCGGCCGGGGAGATCACGCCTTCCTCGATCAGCACGTCGAAATTGACCAGGCGCTTCCAGTAGTCGGAGCCGAACAGCACGATCGGCACCTGCCTGGCCTTGCGGGTCTGCACCAGCGTGATCACCTCGAACAGCTCGTCGAGCGTTCCGAACCCGCCGGGGAAGGCCACCAGGGCTTTCGCCCGCATCATGAAGTGCATCTTGCGCAGCGCGAAGTAGTGGAACTTGAACGACAGCGCCGGCGTCACGTAGGGGTTGGCGTGCTCTTCCATCGGCAGCGCAATGGACAGTCCGACGCTGATGCCGTCGCCCTCGTAGGCGCCGCGGTTGGCCGCCTGCATGATGCCGGGGCCGCCCCCCGTGCAGATGAACAACATGTCTTCCGGGTCCTTGCTGGCGCTGTAGTGCGCCACCAGCTTGCCGAAGGCCCGGGCCTTCTCGTAGTAGTGGGCGTTGCGCGCCAGCGCCCGTGCGCGCCGGATGACCGCCTCGTCGCCGGCCGCTTCGGCGGCGGCGACCAGTTCCGCGGACTCCTCCTCGCTGCGAAAGCGCGCGCTGCCGAACACAACGATGGTGTTCTCGATGCCCATGGCCTGCTGTTCCAGGTCGGGCTTGAGCAGTTCGAGCTGGAACCGGATGCCGCGCGTCTCGCGCCGCAGCAGGAACTCAGGGTCGGCGAAGGCGAGCCGGCTGGCATCGGGATCCAGCGGCAGCCCGGAATCTGCATGGGCCTGCAAGGTGGCCCAGGCGTCCGCCAGCCGGCGATCATGGATGTTGCGTGGAGATGACATGGCCCCGATTTTGGGGGCATTCCAACGGCGCTCCGGTAGGATTGGGCGCAAAGAATTCCGGGGACCGAGGTGGACCAGCCGAACTATCACGTTCTGCTCGACGGCCGCACGGTGGGGCCATACGACCGCAAGACGATCGTCGGCATGCGGATCAAGCGCATGCTGACCGGCGATCACCTGCTCGTCGCTGCGGACGGCACGCGGCTGACGGTGCGCGAACTCGTCGGCGGCCCGTCGGCCCGCCCGTCCGCGAGGCGAAACGCGTCCGCAGGCCCGGCAGGAACCTCGCCGGTCCTGGGAACCTATACCGGCATCCTCATGGAGACGGCGCGGCGTGGCGTTGCGGTGCCCGCGTTCAAGGGTGAACTGGAAGTGCGGGTGCACGCCGACCTGCTGCGCCTGGCAGGGCGGCGTCGCCGCGGTTTCGGCTGGAAGGACGACCGCGTCAAGATCGCGCTGGCGGACGTGGTCCACGCCAGCGGCAAGGGGCCGCGGGTGGACGTCTGGCTGCAGCCGGGGGGCTCCGGGCAATTGCGGCGGATCGCGCTGCACATGTTCACCGCCGAGGCGGCGGAGGAACTCCTTGCCTGCCTGCCGCCTGCCATCACCGACCCGGACCAACCGGCTGCGGCGCGCGTGCGAGCCGCCGGGGCCCGGGCCGCGGCGCCGGCCGGCCGGGCGCTGGTCGTGGCCGCCCTCGGGATCTCCGCCGTGATCGTGCTGGTGCTGCTGGTGCTGATGTCGCGGATCTACTGAGCGCTCAGGCACGGGCCTCGAGCCAGCGCAGCAGCGGCTCGCGGGCGGGCCCGAGGTTCTTGTACGCCAGGACGGCGGCCGACATCGAGGCGAGCGAATCGTGCAGGCGCCGGGCCTGCCACGGCTGCGCCACCGCTTGCGGCAGCGGTTGCAGCATCACGCGGATCGTGAACACCGCCTGCCGGGTGCCCCGGCCCACCGGGAAGAAGGTCTGGCGCTCGGCGCGCAGCCAGCACCGGTCGGCGAACTCCGGATCGTCGGCGCTGGGCCAGGGCGTGCGTTGGTGTCGCCGCGGGTGCTGGTCGTAGCGTCCGGACGCACTGATCGTCCAGACATGCCGCTCCCAGGAACTGCCGTCAGTCACCAGGCTCACCAGTTGCCGTGATGCGGCAACCAGGGCCGCGTTGTCTGCGACCGGGCCGTGCAATGCGGCGAAATCGAGCCCGATCTTGTCTTCAGGCGCCCAGTGGGAGGGGACGCAGACGCATAGCCAGGGCAGGGTGCCACTGGCGCCGTCGAGCACAGCCAGGTCCTCCTCGAACGCCAGCTCGGGCGGATCCTGGGCGCCGAAGGGCAGTCCGGCGCCAGCGGCATGGCTGGAGATCGCCTGCAAGGCCGGCGCCGGATCGAACTCCCGGACCTGGTGGCGCGACGCCCCGGCCCGAAACACCGCGTCCTTCTCGGCGTGCAGCTGGCCATGCGCGGCCAGCGGTGTCAGCTGGGACGACCCCGGCTCGACGCGCCGCAGCCCCGGCCGCATGCCGAACGGCACGCCGATCAGGCTGAAGTCGAAGTCCATGCGGCCAGTGTCCCAAAAGAAAGGGCCCCTTGCGGAGCCCTGGTGCGACGGCGTGTCGTCCTCAGACGCGGCGGCGGTATTCGCCGGTGCGCGTGTCGATCTCGACCTTGTCGCCCTGCGCCACGAAGATCGGCACGCCGATCTCGAAGCCGGTGGCGATCTTGGCCGGCTTGAGCACCTTGCCCGACGTGTCGCCCTTGACGGCCGGCTCGGTCCAGGTGATCTCGCGCTCGAGGCTGGTGGGCAGTTCCACCGACAGGGCCTTGCCTTCGTAGAACACCACTTCGGCCGGCATGCCGTCCTCGAGGTAGTTCAGGGCGTCGCCCATGTTCTCGGCTTCCACCTCGTACTGGTTGAATTCGGAGTCCATGAAGACGTACATCGGGTCGGCGAAGTAGGAGTAGGTGCACTCCTTCTTGTCCAGCACGATCTGGTCCATCTTGTCGTCCGCCTTGAACACCACCTCGGTATTGAAGTTGGCGATGAGGCTCTTGAGCTTCATGCGCACGGTGGCGGCGTTGCGCCCGCCGCGGGCGTATTCGGTCTTGAGCACGACCATCGGATCCTTTCCGTGCATGATGACGTTGCCGGCGCGGATTTCTTGAGCGATTTTCATAGCGGTTGAAGCGAGGGATAGGCCGCGCTCGCCCAGAGGCCGGGCCGCGGCGGGTGCGCACGAGAGGGCCTGGCCGCCAGCGCGCAAAGCCCTGCATTTTAACGTTTTTTCTTCAGCCCGCCAGTGATGCCCGGGCTGCCGTTCAGGTTCTCTTAAGCGTGGCCGCGCCACAGTCGCGGCCCATGACCACCGCCGACTTCCCTCTGCGCCGCCGCCACGGCGCCGTCGTCACGCTCGCCCTGCTGGCCCCGGTGCTGCTGTGGGATGCCAGCGGCCTCGATCCGGCGCTGGCCCGGCTGGCCGGCGGCGCGCAGGGCTTTCCCTGGCGCGACCACTGGCTCCTCGCGGCCGTGCTGCACGACGGAGCACGGCTGCTGGCCTTCGCGGTTGCCGGCTGGCTGGCACTGGGCATCTGGTGGCCGACCGGTCCCCTGCGCGACGTGCCCCGCGGCGCCCGAGTGCAGTGGCTCGCCTCGCTGGTGATCGCCGTGCTCCTGGTCAATGCGCTCAAGCATGCCAGCCGGACCAGCTGCCCGTGGGATCTCGCCGACTTCGGCGGGACGGCGTCCCATGTCTCGCACTGGATCTGGGCGGCGGGCGACGGCGGGCGGGGCCACTGCTTTCCGGCCGGGCATGCGTCGGCCGGGTTCGGCTTCATCGGCGGCTTCTTCGCCCTGCGCGACCATTCCCCGCGCGCCGCCCGCCTGTGCCTGTGGCTGTCGCTCGGTGCCGGGTTCCTGCTGGGCGGCGCGCAACAGCTGCGCGGCGCCCACTTCGTGAGCCACACCTTGTGGACCGGCTGGCTCTGCTGGGCGAGCGCGGTGGTGCTGGCGTCGCTCGCCACTCGCCTGCAGGCCGGTACGCCGGCGGGAGCGGCGGCATGAGCCGGGTACCTGGCGTCCTGCGGTGGCGGCCCGAGATCAGCGTGGAGACGCTGGTGCTGTGCAGCGCCGTGTTCATGCTGGCGGCGGGCAACGGCCGCTTCTGGCAGGCGGCCCTGGCGCAACGCTCGTGGGCCGAGCCTGCGACCTGGGGCTTCTCGGCAGCGCTGTTCGTCGCGCTGTCGGCACTGTACCTGCTGGCCGGCGCCGCCGTCGCCACGCGCCACACCGTCAAGCCGCTGCTCACGGTGCTGCTGCTGGCGTCGGCCGCGGCCGCCTGCTACAGCGACCGCTACGCCGTCTACTTCGACCGCGCGATGCTGCGCAACATCCTGGCCACCGACCTCCACGAGGCCCGCGAACTGCTCGGGTGGCCGCTCGCGCTCTACCTGCTGGGACTGGGCGCGCTGCCCTCGCTGCTCGTCTGGTGGCCGCGACTGAAGCGCCGCACGCCGGGACGGGCGGTTGCCCTACGGCTGGCCTGGCTGGTGGCGGCCGCTGCCGTGGCGGCCGGCGCCCTGGTGCCGGTCTTCGCCGATTTCGCGTCCCTGATGCGCAATCACAAGGAAGTGCGCTACCTGTTGAACCCCGGCAACGTGGTGGCCGCGCTGGCCGGCAACGCATGGGGAAGCGGCCAGGGTCCCGGTGGGCCGCGGCTGCCGGTCGGCGCCGACGCGAAATTCAATGCCGCCTGGCAGCAACGCGTCCGGCCCACGCTGTTCGTGCTGGTGGTCGGCGAGACGGCCCGGGCGCAGAACTTCGCGCTCAACGGCTACGGGCGTCCCACCAACCCCGACCTCGCCCGGCGTCCGGTGATCAACTTCCCCCAGGTGACCGCCTGCGGCACGTCGACCGAGGTCTCGCTGCCCTGCATGTTCTCGCCATGGGGCCGCGGCCGCTATGACGAGGGCCGGATTCTCGGCCACGAGTCGCTGTTGCACGTGCTGGCGCGCGCCGGCTTCCAGGTCCAATGGCGCGACAACCAGTCCGGCTGCAAGGGGGTGTGCAGCGGCCTCGCGCAGCAGCAGTTCAATGGTGCCGCGGCGGCGGCGTCCTGCGCCGGCGGCCAGTGCCCCGACGAGGTCCTGCTCCAGGGGCTCGAGGGCGCCGCCCGCGACGAACGCGGAAACCTGTTCGTCGTGCTGCACCAGCTCGGCAGCCACGGCCCCGCGTATTACAAGCGCTACCCGGCGGCGTTCAGGCGTTTCGCGCCGGCTTGCGAAAGCGAGGACCTGCGCCGCTGCACCCGCGAGGAAATCGTCAATGCGTACGACAACTCGCTGCTGTACACGGACTACGTGCTCGGCGCCCTGGTCGACCTCCTCGAGCGCGCGCAGGCGACCCACGATACGGCGATGCTCTATGTCTCGGATCACGGCGAGTCGCTCGGCGAGGGCGGCCTGTACCTGCACGGCGTGCCGTACCCGATCGCGCCGGACGTGCAGACGCGGGTGCCGATGGTGATGTGGCTGTCCCCGGCGTTCCGCCGCAGCCACGACATCGACGAGGCGTGCCTGCGGCGTCGCGCCGCGCAGCCGGCGTCCCACGACAACCTGTTCCACTCGCTGCTGGGCGTCCTCGACGTGCAGACCGCGGCCTACGAGCGCGACCTGGACCTGTTCGACGGTTGCCGCATGCCGGCGGCGCTGCACGCCCGGGCCTCGGCGCCCTAGCGGGGAAGCCGGGCCCTAGCCGGCGCGGCGCCGCTCCTGCACGAACGCACGCAATTGCCGGGCGAGGTCCGCCTGCTCCAGCAGCCGCTCGCGGGCCGCCCGGGCTGCCGCGGCCCAGTCCGGCAGGGCGAGCGGAGTGGCCTGCGCCGTGCCACCGTTCCAGAACTCGTGGAACGCGCGCCACGAGGGCGGCGCCTCCAGCCAGTCGAGGAAGGCGGCCAGCTTGGCGTGATGGGCGCCGTCGTCCTGCGGGTACAGCTGCCAGACGAAGGCGCGGCCCGCCCACAGCGCGCGGACCAGCGAGTCTTCGCCCCGCACGAAGTTGAGGTCGCAAGACCACAGGAGGTGGTCGAAATCGTCCTGCGAGAGCAGGGGCAGCCAGTGCACCGCCAGCTTCGATGCGGCGAGCCACCCTGGCTGCGCCCGTTCGCGCTCGTCCAGGCAGCGCCGCACCGCGTCCGCCGCGCGCCCCGCAGTCACCAGCAAGGCGGTGCGCCCCGGACCGGCGGCCAGTTGCCGCAGGAGATGGCCGAGGGCCGCCGGTTCATAACAGAACAGGCTGACCACGCGCAGGTCCGGGTCGGCCGCGATCCCGTGGCCCCGCAGCCAGCCGGCGCGGTCGAAGCCCGCCTGGCGTCGCGCGAGGTCGGGTTCGCGCAGCAGGCCGCCGGTGCCCGCAACGAATCCCGGGTAGAAGAAATGCTTCGTCAGGCCGGCCGCAGCCCCGGACAGCACGGGTGAGGGCAGCAAGTGGCTGCGCTGCGCGAAGCGCTCGGCGGTGAGGTATTCGAGATTGATCCACGGCGGCTGCGTCGGGCGCTGGCGTGAAGCGGCCGCGAGTGCCGCCTGGAACTGTGGCTCCGGGTCGCAGCCGAATGCCTCGATCACCACATCCCCCGGTTCGCCTGCCGCCTGCGCGCTCCACGCCAGCACCGTGACGCCGGGCTCCCCGGCCGGGGCCATCCACGTCAGGGCGCGGGCGTCGTCGACCCACAGCCGGACCTGCTCGCCGGTCCGCGCCAGTTGCGCGGACAGCCGCCAGCACACGCCGATGTCGCCGTGGTTGTCGATGACCTTGCAGAAGATGTCCCAGAGCATGGCGGGGCGGACTCGATCCACGCGGATTGTCCACAATACGCGCGTATGTCAGAGGTCCATTCCGAACAGCTGCTCGCGCAGGTGGCCGCGCTGCCCTCGCTGCCGGGCGTCTACCGCTACTTCGACGCGGAGGGTGGCGTGCTCTACGTCGGCAAGGCGCGCAACCTGAAAAAGCGCGTATCGAGCTACTTCCAGAAGAACCACGGTGGAACGCGCATCGGCCACATGATCTCCAGGATCGCGCGGCTCGAGACGACGGTGGTGCGCTCCGAGGCCGAGGCGCTGCTGCTCGAAAACAACCTGATCAAGACGCTCAACCCGCGCTACAACATCCTGTTCCGGGACGACAAGAGCTACCCGTACCTGAAGATCGCCGGCGCCCGGAAGGCCGGTTTGGGGGAGGAGCAGCCCCCCGGCGCGGACGCCTTTCCGCGGGTGGCGTACTACCGCGGCGCCGTCGACCGCAAGCACCGCTACTTCGGGCCGTACCCGAGCGCGTGGGCGGTCAAGGAATCGATCCAGCTGCTGCAGAAGGTGTTCCGGCTGCGCACCTGCGAGGACACCGTGTTCGCCAACCGCACGCGGCCCTGCCTGCTGTACCAGATCAAGCGCTGCTCGGGGCCCTGCGTCAACCTGATCTCGGCCGACGACTACCGGCACGACGTGGAGAACGCCGAGGCGTTCCTGCGCGGCGACACCCAGCAGGTGCTGGCCGCGCTGGAGGCGCGGATGATGCAGCACGCGCAGCGCCTCCAGTTCGAGCAGGCGGCGGAACTGCGCAACCAGATGGCGGCCCTGTCGAAGGTGCTGCACCAGCAGTCGGTGGAGACCATCTCCGACAAGGACACGGACATCCTCGCGGTCAAGGTGCAAGGCGGCAAGGCCTGCGTGAACCTGGCCATGGTGCGGGGCGGCCGCCATCTGGGCGACCGGGCCTACTTCCCGAGCCACCTGGAGGACGCGGCGGCCGTGCAGGACTTCGACGAGGCGGCGGAAACGGAAGTGGAATCGCCCGCACCGGCACAGCCGGTGGAAGTGCACGTGCTCGAAGCCTTCATCGCGCAGCATTACCTCGGCGTGCCCGTGCCCTCGACGCTGATCACCAGCGTGCCCGTCAGCGCTGCACTGATCGCGGCGCTGTCCGCGCAGGCGGGCGTGCGGGTAAATGCCGTGCACCAGCCGCGCGAACAGCGGCGCCTGTGGCTGGAGATGGCGCAGCAGAACGCGGACATCCAGCTCGCGCGCCTGCTGGCCGAGGAGGGCTCGCAGCAGGCCCGCACCCGGGCGCTGGTGGACGCGCTCGACCTGGCGCCGGACAACCTCGACACGTTCCGCATCGAGTGCTTCGACATCTCGCACACGGCCGGCGAAGCGACGCAAGCCTCCTGCGTCGTGTTCCATCACCACAAGATGCAGAACTCGGAATACCGGCGCTACAACATCGAAGGCATCACGCCGGGCGACGACTACGCCGCCATGCGCCAGGTGCTGCTGCGCCGCTACAGCCGGCTCGCGGAAGCCGGGCGCGACGCGCCGGATGCGACCCCGCCCAAGGGCAGCGGCGGCGGCGCGGGGCGCCTGCCGGACCTGGTGCTGGTGGACGGCGGCAAGGGCCAGGTCAGCATGGCCCGCGAGGTTTTCGCCGAGCTGGGGCTGGACCTGTCCGTGATCGTCGGCGTGGAGAAGGGCGAAGGGCGCAAGGTGGGCCTGGAGGAACTGGTGTTCGCCGATGGCCGCGCCAAGGTGTTCCTCGGGCGCGATTCCGCGGCGCTGATGCTGGTCGCGCAGATCCGCGACGAGGCGCACCGCTTCGCCATCACCGGCATGCGCGCCCGCCGCGCGCGGGTGCGCGTGGGTGGCAGCCAGCTCGAGGAGATTCCCGGCATCGGCGCGAAGAAGCGTGCACGCCTGCTGCAGCGGTTCGGCGGCGTGCGCGGCGTGGCCGCCGCCGGCGTCGACGACATCGCCAGCGTGGAGGGAATTTCGCGGGATCTCGCGGAGGCCATCTACCGGGCGCTGCACTGAATTGCGGCGTCGCGACCCGGCTCCCGGCGGCGGCATGCCAGAATCGAGGCCCATGTTCTTCACGGTTCCCACGATCCTCACCTGGACCCGCATCGTCGCGATCCCGCTGATCGTGGGCGTCTTCTACGTGGGGCTGGAGCCGCGGCTGCAGAACCTCATCGCCACGGTGATGTTCGTCGTGTTCGCGCTGACCGACTGGCTCGACGGCTACCTCGCCCGGCGGCTGAACCAGACTTCCGCCTTCGGCGCCTTTCTCGACCCGGTGGCCGACAAGTTCCTCGTCTGCGCGTCGCTGCTGGTGCTGGTGCACCTGAAGCGGGCCGACGTGTTCGTCGCGCTGATCATCATCGGCCGCGAGATCGCGATCTCCGCGCTGCGCGAATGGATGGCGCAGATCGGCGCCGCCAAGAGCGTGGCGGTCCACATGCTGGGCAAGGTGAAGACCACCGTGCAGATGGTCGCGATTCCATTCCTGCTGTTCGACGGCCGCCTGTTCGGCGCCATCGACACCGGCCTGTGGGGCACCTGGCTGATCTGGATCTCCGCGATCCTGACGGTGTGGTCGATGGTCTATTACCTGCAGAAGGCCTTGCCGGAAATCCGCAAGCGGGTGAAATAGGTGGCCGCACGCGACGACGCCCTGGTGCGGGCGATGCCGGCGGTGTTCGTCGTGATCTGGAGCACCGGATTCATCGTCGCGCGCTACGGCATGCCGCACGCGCCGCCGATGAAGTTCCTGGCCGCGCGGTACGCGCTGTCGGTCGCCTGCTTCATCGTCTGGGCCGTCGCGGCGCGCGTGAAGTTGCCCACGGACCGCCGCCAGCTCGCGCACCTCGCCGTCACCGGCATCCTGATGCACGCGGGCTACCTCGGCGGGGTCTGGGCGGCCGTGAAGCTGGGCATGGGCGCCGGCCTGGCGGCGCTGCTGGTGGGGCTGCAGCCGGTGCTGACGGCGGTGTGGATCGCCGGCCGCGGCGGCGCGGTGGAAGCGCGCCAGTGGCTGGGCCTCGTGCTGGGGTTCGCCGGTCTGGCCCTCGTGGTCTGGGACAAGCTCGGCGTCGGCGAGATCAGCGGGCCGAATCTGGCGCTTGCGCTCGGCGCGCTGGTCAGCATCACCGCGGGCACCCTCTACCAGAAGCGGTTCCTCGGACCGTGCGACGTCCGCGCGGCGAACCTGGTGCAACTCGTGGCGGCGTTCGCCGTCACCATCCCGCTGGCGCTGCTGGAGACCGAGGCCATGCGCTGGAACGGGCAACTGGTGGGCGCCCTGGCCTGGTCGGTGCTGGGCCTCACGCTGGGGGGCAGCTCGCTGCTGTACCTGCTGATCCAGCGCGGCGCGGCGACGGCCGTGACCAGCCTGATGTACCTGGTGCCGCCGTGCACGGCCCTCATGGCCTGGGTGTTGTTCCGCGAGCCGATCGGGTTGACCACGGTGTCCGGGATGGCCCTCACGGCGCTGGGCGTCAGCCTCGTCGTGCGGCGGGCTTGAGCTTCCACGGCTCGCCGCGAAAGCGCTCCGCCAGGAAGTCCACCAGCAGCCGGATCCGCCTGGGCGTGGACGCCGTGTGCGGCGCGATCCAGTGGATGTCGGCGTCCACCATCGCATAGCCGGGCAGCACCCGCACCAGCTCGCCGCTCGCCAACGCCCCGGCGATGTCCCACAGGCTGCGCAGCATGATGCCGCGGCCGGCAAGGCACCAGTCGCGCACCAGCTCGCCCGAGTTGCTGGACAACACGCCGCCTACGCGCACCCGCACTTCCGTGTGATCGCGCTCGCGCTGCAAGCGCCACACGTCGAACCCCTCGTTCTCGCGCACCAGCAGGCAGTCGTGCGCGGCGAGTTCATCCAGCGAAGCCGGCGTGCCATGCTGCCTGAGGTACTGCGGCGCGGCCGCCAGCACCCGCTGGTTGCGCGCCAGGCGGCGCCCGGTCCACTCGCTCGCGCGCGGGCCGCGCACCGCCCACAGCCACACCGCGCCATCGAAACCCTCGACGGCGAGGTCGGGCAACTGCTCCGTCAGCTGCAGCTGGATCTCCACTTGCGGATGGCGCGCCTGGAACTCGGCGAGCGCCGGTCCGAGCCACGCGCGCCCGAAGCCGAAGGTCGCCGCCAGCCGGATGCGCCCGGCCGGTTCCTGCTGGCGCTCCTGCAGTTCCGCTTCCATCGCCTCGAACCCGGCCAGCAGTCCGACCGCCCGCGTGCAGAGCACCTCGCCTTCCGCCGTGGCGACGACGCGGCGGGTGGTGCGCTGGAACAGCTTGAGGCCGAGCCGAGCCTCCAGCGCGGCGAGCCGCTTGGTGATCACCGAAGGCACGACGCCGGCCGCGTCCGCCGCGCTGGCGAGGCTGCCGTGGCGCCGGATCGCCAGGAGCAGTTCGAGGTCCGCGCGGTCCAGGTGGAGATTCGATTGCTGCACGTCTGGAAAGAATGGGTTGCCGGATTATTGCTTGCCGGCATCACCGCCCGCCGCGAGAATCGGCCATCGATCTTTCCAAGGAGTAGCAGGCAATGAGCAAGAAACGCATCGCCGTCATCGCCGGCGACGGCATCGGCAAGGAAGTGATGCCCGAGGGCGTGCGCGTCATGGAGGCGGCGGCGACGAAATTCGGCATCGACCTGGCGTTCGACCACTTCGATTTTTCCAGCTGGGAGTACTGCGAGAAGCACGGCAAGTACCTGCCCGACGACTGGAAGGACCGGATCGGCGGCCACGACGCCATCTTCTTCGGCGCCGTGGGCTGGCCCGAGAAGATCGCCGACCACACCTCGCTGTGGCAGTCGCTGCTGCTGTTCCGGCGCGAGTTCGACCAGTACGTCAACCTGCGCCCCGCGCGCCTGATGCCGGGCATCGTCGCGCCCGTCGTGCGTCGCGACGGCAGCAAGCGCGAGCCGGGCGAGATCGACATGTACATCGTGCGCGAGAACACCGAGGGCGAGTACTCCAGCATCGGCGGGCGCATGTATCCCGGCACGGAGCGCGAGATCGTGATGCAGGAAACCGTCATGTCGCGCATCGGCGTAGACCGGGTGCTGAAGTTCGCGTTCGAGCTCGCGCAGTCGCGCCCGAAGAAGCACCTGACCAGCGCCACCAAGTCCAACGGCATCGCGATCACCATGCCGTACTGGGACGAGCGGGTCGCCGAGATGGCCAGGTCGTATCCCGGCGTCAAGCTGGACAAGTTCCACATCGACATCCTGACGGCGCACTTCGTGCAGCGGCCCGACTTCTTCGACGTGGTGGTCGCGAGCAACCTGTTCGGCGACATCCTGAGCGACCTGGGGCCGGCGTGTACGGGCACGATCGGCATCGCGCCGAGCGCCAACCTCAACCCGGACCGCAAGTTCCCGTCGCTGTTCGAGCCGGTGCACGGGTCCGCGCCGGACATCTATGGCAAGAACATCGCCAACCCGATCGGCCAGATCTGGTGCGGCGCGATGATGCTGGAGTTCCTGGGCCATAAGCAGGCGCACGACGCGGTGCTCGCCGCCATCGAGAAGGTGCTCGATCCGAAGAGCGGCGCGCCGCGCACGCCTGACATCGGCGGCAAGGGCAGCACCACCGACCTCGGGAAGGCGATCGCCGCGGCCCTCTGAGGCGGCTTTCCCGGACGGTGGAACGCGACGCGCGCGCCGCGTCGCGTGACGGCAGAATTGACGCGCTGCGACATGAAGTGCCTTGCGCGGATCGAGGTGGAAAGAAGCCAAAAGCGTCTAGAATCCGCGTCCGCGCTGTTGTAAAGCCGCCCCTCGTATTGACACCGTCTGGCACGGTGGCTTTAATCGTTCGGTGGCTGGACGCCGCGACCAAGCCTCAAGTGCCGCCTCCAATGCGGTCGGCAGCGAGAGGCGAGAACAAGAAAACCGAACAGACACTTCCTGTCAACTCAATCTCTCTGCGAGGGGCCCCGTGAACAAGACCGAACTGATAGAGCACATCTCCAGGCATGCGGACATCTCCAAGGCGGCGGCCACGCGCGCCCTGGAGTCGATGATCGGCGCCGTCAAGATCACCTTGAAGAAGGGCGGCTCGGTTTCGCTGGTGGGGTTCGGCACTTTCGCGGTCGGCAAGCGGGCGGCGCGCAGCGGTCGCAATCCCCGCACCGGCGCAGCGATTAAAATCAAGGCTGCCAAGGTTCCCAAGTTCCGTCCGGGCAAGGCGCTGAAGGATGCGCTGAACTGAGCGGTCATGCGGGGTGCTTAGCTCAGCTGGTAGAGCGGCGCCCTTACAAGGCGTAGGTCGGCGGTTCGATCCCGTCAGCACCCACCAACAGCAAAGGCGAACAGTTGTTCGCCTTTTGTTTGTCCGGCATCCGGGACGCGGAGCCCGGCCCGACCGGCGGCGCAGCCGCCGAAGTGTCCCATCGTTGTGAGTCTGAGCATGTTTGATTTCGTCCGCAAGCACACCCGGATCATGCAGTTGATACTGTTCCTGCTGATCTTCCCTTCGTTCGTGCTGTTCGGACTGGAAGGCTACAACCGCTTCCGCGAGAAGGGCGACGCCGTCGCCAAGGTCGACGGCCGCGAGATCCTGCAGGGCGACTGGGACGCGGCGCACAAGCAGGAGGTGGAGCGGCTGCGCCAGCAGCTGCCGAACCTCGACTCGAAGATGCTCGAGTCGCCGGCGGCGAAGTACGCCACGCTGGAGCGCATGGTCCGGGACCGCGTGCTCGCCGCCGCGGCGGCGCAGTCCAAGCTGGTCACGAGCGACCAGCGCCTCGCGCGCGAGCTGCAGCGCAACGAGATGATCGCCGCGCTGCGCGGCCCCGACGGCAAGCTCGACATGGCGCGCTATCGGCAGCTGGTCGGCGCGCAGGGCATGACGCCGGAGATGTTCGAGGCCGGCGTGCGCGCCGAGTTGTCGGCCAACCAGGTGCTGCTCGGCGTCGGCGGCACGACGCTGGTCACCCCGGCGCAGGTGCAACTGGCACTGGATGCCTTCCTGCAGCAGCGCGAAGTGCAACTGGCCCGATTCTCCCCCGCCGACTACGCGAGCCAGGTGAAACCGGCGGACGCGGAACTCGAGGCGTTCTACAAGGAGAACCAGGCGCTGTTCCAGGCGCCCGAGCAGGCCGCGATCGAGTACGTGGTGCTGGACGTCGAGTCGGTGCGCAAGGGCCTCACCGTCAACGAGCAGGACCTCAAGACCTATTACGAGCAGAACGTCGCGCGGCTGGGCGGCCAGGAGGAGCGGCGTGCCAGCCATATCCTGATCGCCGTGCCGAAGGGCGCGCCCGATGCCGAGAAGCAGAAGGCGCGCGCGAAAGCCCAGGAGCTGCTGGCACAGGTGAAGAAGGCCCCGGACAGCTTCGCCGAACTCGCGAAGAAGCACTCGCAGGATCCGGGGTCCGCGGCCCAGGGCGGCGATCTCGACTTCTTCGCCCGCGGCGCGATGACCAAGCCCTTCGAGGACGCGGCTTTCGCGCTTGGCAAGGGCGAGATCAGTGGCATCGTCGAAACCGACTTCGGATACCACATCGTCAAGGTGACCGACGTCAAGGTGCCCAAGCAGCGCAACTTCGAGCAGATGAAACCGGAACTCGAGGCCGAGGTCGCAAAGCAACTCGCGCAGCGCAAGTACGCCGAAGCGGCCGACACGTTCACCAACACGGTCTACGAGCAATCCGACAGCCTGAAGCCCGCCGCCGACAAGCTGAAGCTGCAGGTGCGCACGGCCACGGTGACGCGGCAGCCGGCGCCGGGCGCGACCGGGCCGCTCGCGAACCCCAAGTTCCTCGGCGCGCTGTTCGCGCCCGACAACCTCGAGAAGAAGCGCAACACCGAGGCGGTGGAGGTCGCGCCGAGCACGCTGGCGTCGGGTCGCGTCGTGCAGCACACCCCGGCGCGCACCTTGCCGTTCGCCGAGGTCAGGGACCGGGTGCGCGAGCGCCTGGTGGCCGCTCGCAGCGCGGAGCTCGCGCGCAAGGACGGCGCCGCCAGGCTGGCGGCGTGGAAAGCGGCGCTGGCGAGCGCGAGCCTGCCTCCGCCCGTGGTGCTCTCGCGCGTGGAGACGCGCAACCAGCCGCTGCCGGTGATCGAGGCGGTCCTGCGCGTCGACCCGGCGGCGCTGCCTGGATGGGCGGGCATCGACCTCGGCAACGACGGCTACGTCGTGGCGAAGGTCAACAAGGTCATACCTCGCCCCGCGCCGGCGCCGCAGATGGCGCAGCAGGAGCGGCAGGAGTACGCCCAGGCCTGGGCCACGGCGGAGAACCTGGCGTACTACAACATGCTGAAGGACCGCTTCAAGGCGCAGATCCTCGTACCCAAGCCGGCCGACGAGCCGGAGCCGAAGCAGTAAGGCGAACGCGGCCCGCCGCAAGCCCGGCGGCGCTGTGTCATCCCGCGTGGGTGCTGCTGCCCGGCGCCGCCCGTGCGCCGGCGCGACACGCCTACCAGTGGCGCACGCGCCCGGTGTCGAGGTGGACGAACTGGTCGCGCGGGTAGTACCCGACGCCGCCCTGGCGCAGGGACAGGGCCGCGTCGCGCAGGTCGCCGAGCGGCACGCCGGGGAGCCGGACGTCGATGGCCTTGCCGTCCATGTGCAGACTGCGCTTGGCCACGCCGCCGCCACGGGTGGCCTTCAGCGTCGCGTTGGTCTGGGGGCAACGGTAGCCCGAAATGACCTGGAACGAATTGGCCGTCCCGAGCTCGTTCTTCACCCGGTGCAGCAGGTCGAACAGTTGCGGGTCCATCACGCCGACGTCGCCGGTGTAGTGGTCGCGCATGAAATGGTTGAGCGCACCCAGGGCGTCATCCACATAACGATCGCCGACGGCGTAGACCAGGCTCAGCCGTTCGCCGGTATGGGTGTGGTCGAACGCGAGCGTGCGCGCATCAGGGCGCGAGGCCAGGGCCGGCATCACGGCGGATCCGGCAGCACCCAGCGCGGCGAACTGCGCGAAACGATGCAGGAACAGGCGGCGGTCGGGACGGTGGGCTGGCGTCGGCATCGTCCGGATTCTAGGGAACCGGGCCTTTCCGCCCGTGCAGAGGGGGCAATCCGGCGGCACGTTGCCGCAAGGCGCGGTCGAGGACCGCGTCGTGGCCATACAGGTCGCGGTAGAAATACACGGTTCCGGTCCTGGCCACCACGGTGCTGTACGCGATCAGCACCGGCACCGGTTGTTCGAGCCGCAAGGTGCTGGCGACCCCGGCGTCCATGGCCTCGCGGATGCGGTCGCCGGTCCACGGCGGCTGGTCCCGCAGCACGAACCGGGCGAGCGCCGCCGGCGCTTCCAGCCGGATGCAGCCGTGGCTGAAGTCGCGCCGCTCCCGCTCGAACAGCCGCCGCGCGGGGGTGTCGTGCAGGTAGATGTTGGCGTTGTTCGGGAACACGAACTTGATGCCACCGAGCGCGTTCTGCGGCCCGGGGCGTTGGCGAATGCGCCAATCGCCGCGCAGCACCGCCTCCAGGTAGGACGGATCGAGCGTGGTCACCACCTGGCCGGAAGGGGTGACGAATTCCAGTCCCTCGCGTTGCAGATAGCCAGGATCGCGGCGCAGCCGCGGCACGGTCTCGTCGCGCGCGATCGAGGGCGGCACGTTCCAGTAGGGACTGAACTCGATGAAGCGCATGGCCTCGGCGAGCAAGGGCGTGCGCGTGCGCAGCGCCTTGCCCACGATCACCTTCATCGTCAGGCGCACGTCGATGCGGTGGTCGGAGACTTCGTACGCACGCAGGACGAACTCGGGGATGTTGACCACGATCATTCGCGGCGCCTGCAGGAGCGGCGTCCAGCGCAGCCGTTCCATGGCCAGCTCGATCTGCCGCACGCGTGCGGCCGGGACGACGTCGAGCTCGCGCAGCGTCGCGGCGCCCAGCACACCATCGGGGGTGAGCCCGTGGCGCTCCTGGAATGCCTGCAGCGCATCGACCAGCCGCGCGTCGAAGCGCTCAGGCGCGGCATGCCCCGGTTCGAGGTCGCCCAGGGCTTCGAGGCGCCGGGCCATCGCCGCCAGGCCGGCCCAGGCCTGTCCCGCCACCAGCTTGCGCGCGGGCAGCGGTGGCAGGCGCGCGGCCCAGGCCGGGTGGCCTTCGAGGCCGCGATAGCGTGCCAGCGCGTGCCGCAGGTTGGCGTACATCGGCAACTGCGGCTCGGCTTCGCGCAAGGCCTGCGGCAGCCGCCGGGCGGCGAGGGCGTCGCCCAGAAGGCCCAGGGTGTCGACGCCGGGCCGTCGTGGCAGGTTGAAGCCCGCATGGAGCTGGCGCGGATCGACCCGGCCCCGTTGCAGGTCGGTGAGGTAGCGCTGCAAGGCCGCCGTGAGGGCCGCGCCCAGTTCGCGCTGTTCGAGCTCGCCCGCGGCCGGCCCATCCGCCGCGGCCGCAAGGCGCGATTGCAGCGCAGGAGCTGCGTAGTCGGCGGGATCCAGTCCGTGCTCCCCCGCCGCGGCGAGAACCCGTGCCGCGTGCATGGCCTCGTTGGTCGGTTGCCCGGCCTCGAACCACTGGAGCTGCGCGGACGCCAATGCCGTCGTTCCGCACAGGCTCAGCGCGAACAGCAGCTTGCGGACTGGAAGGGGCAGCATCGATGTCCTGCGCTTGCAGCGTGTCTGCGACAACGATAGGTGTGCTGGTGCCATCCGCGTTGACGAAAGACAAGGCCGATCGGACCTTGCCAAATGAAAAGCCCGCCGGAGGGCGGGCTTTCGATCGATCGGATGGGGTGGCTGATGGGACTCGAACCCACGACGACAGGAATCACAATCCTGGACTCTACCAACTGAGCTACAGCCACCGCAGAGACGGCGATTATAGCGGGACGCGGCGGCCTCAGTTGACCATCACCACCTTGCCCTTCACGCCGCGGGTGCCCATGTACTCGTACGCCGCCTTGAGCTCGGCCATCGGCATGAGCCGGTCGATCACCGGCTTGATCCTGCCCTGGCCGTACCAGCCCGCGAGTTCCGCCAGCACCGCGGCCGCTGCCTGTGGCTCATGCCGCGAGAAGCTGCCCCAGAACACGCCGACGATCGACGTTCCCTTCAGCAGGGGCAGATTCAACGGGAGCGACGGGATGGTGCCGGACGCGAAGCCGATCACCAGGTAGCGCCCGCGCCAGGCGAGCGAGCGCAGCGCCGGCTCGGCGAGATCGCCGCCCACCGGGTCGTACACCACGTCCGGCCCACGGCCGCCGGTGGCCGCGGCGACCGCCTCGCGCAGCTTTTCGCGGGTGTAGTTGATGGTGGCGTCCGCCCCGATGGAGCGGCACAGCTCGCACTTGTCGTCGGAGGACGCCGCGGCGATCACCCGCGCGCCGAGCGCCTTGGCGATCTGGATGGCGGCCGTGCCGACACCGCCGGCCGCACCGAGCACCAGCACGGTCTCGCCGGCCTTCACCTGGCCCCGGTCCACCAGCGCGTGGTGCGACGTCGCATACGTCATGATGAATGCGGCGGCGTCCGCGTGGGGGAAAGCGTCGGGCAATGGCAGGCACAGCGCCGCCGGGGCGATCGTGTGGGTGCCGAAGCCCCCGGTGCCGGAGAGGCACGCCACGTTCTGTCCCACCTTCAGATGCTTCACATCGGGGCCCAGCGCGGCCACGATGCCGGCGTACTCGGATCCCGGCACGAAGGGCAGCGGCGGCTTGATCTGGTACTTGTTCTGGACGATCAGCAGGTCGGGGAAGTTCAGGCTCGCCGCCTTGATCTCGACCAGCACCTCACCGGCCCTGGGCTGCGGCGTCGGCAGTTCCTTCCACTGCAGCGCCTCGACGCCGACGGGGTTCTCGCACAGCCAGGCATGCATCGGTGGGTCCTTTCGCTGAAAGTCGGGAATGATAAGCGTGCGCGGCGCCGCCGCCGCGAACTGTCGCCCTACAATCGGCTCGCGCTTGCGCCCCCTTCATGAAGATCCTGCTTTCCAACGACGACGGCTACCGCGCGCCCGGCATCGAGGCCCTGTACGAGGCCATCCGCGACCTCGGCGATGTCGAGGTCGTCGCGCCCGAGCACAACAACAGCGCGAAGTCGAACGCGCTCACGCTGCATTCGCCGCTGTACGTGCACGACGCGGCCAACGGCTTTCGCTATGTCAACGGGACGCCGGCCGACTGCGTGCACGTGGCGCTCACGGGGCTGCTCGGCTACACGCCGGACCTCGTCGTGAGCGGCATCAACAACGGTGCCAACATGGGCGACGACACGATCTACTCGGGTACCGTCGGCGCTGCGATGGAAGGCTATCTGTTCGGCATTCCCGCCATCGCGTTCTCGCAGACGCAAAAAGGCTGGTCGCACCTCGACGCCGCGGCGCGCAAGGCGCGCGAACTGGTGCAGCAGGTGCTCGCCTGTCCGCCGCCGGAGGCGCTGCCCTGGCTGCTGAACGTGAACATTCCGAACCTGCCGTACGAGGAGCTGAAGTCGTTCAAGGTCTGCCGGCTCGGTCGCCGGCATGCAGCGGAGAAGGTGATCTCCCAGACCAGCCCGCACGGCGAGACCATGTACTGGATCGGGGCCGCCGGCCCGGCGAAGGACGACGCCGAGGGCACCGACTTCCACGCGACGGCGCTGGGCCATGTGTCCGTGACCCCGCTGAAGGTGGACCTGACCGACCACGACGCGCTGCGCGGCTGGTCGCGGCTGGTCGCGCCGCTGCCCGCGGCCGGGACCGGCGCGGGATGAACCGGCGGCCCGCCTTTCCAGTCCGGCTCGACGCGAAGCCGGCGCCCGCGGGGTCGCGGCCGGCCGCTGCTGCTGCCGCCCCGGCCCCAGATGGGGTCGGCCTCGACTCGCAGGCGGTGCGCGCGCGCATGGTGCAGCGCCTGGCCGCCCAGGGCATCCGCGACCAGCGCGTGCTGGCCGCCGTCGGCGCCGTGCAGCGCCACCGTTTCGTCGACACGGCCCTGGCGAACCAGGCTTACGAGGACACGAGCCTGCCGATCGGGCTGGGGCAGACCATTTCCAAGCCCAGCGTCGTGGCACGCATGGTCGAACTGCTGCTGGGACCGGCGACCGGTGGCAAGCTCGGCCGGGTGCTGGAGATCGGCACCGGTTGCGGCTACCAGGCGGCGGTGCTGAGCCTGGTCGCCGCCGAGGTGTACAGCGTCGAGCGCCTGCGGCAGTTGCATGACAAGGCGCGCGACAACCTGCGCCCGTTCCGGCTGCCGAACGTGCACCTGCTGTTCGGCGACGGCATGGCGGGTTATGCGCGCGGCGCGCCCTACGCCGGCATCATTGCCGCTGCCGGCGGCGAGGCGGTGCCGCAGGCGTGGTGCGACCAGCTCGCCGTCGGCGGGCGCATCGTCGCGCCGACCCAGATGGCAGGCGGCCAGCAGGCGCTGGTCGTCATCGAGAAGACCGCGCGCGGATTGCAACAAAGTGTGCTCGAGGCCGTGCATTTCGTCCCCCTAAAATCGGGAATCGCTTGAAGGAACAACACACGATGCAGAGGTGGCGCCACCGCGGATGGACCTTGACGGCGGGCGTGCTGCTGCTGGCCCTGCTGGCCGGCTGCGCGTCGAAGACGCGTGTCCCCGCGCCCGTCGAGGATCGCAGCGCCGGGCGGCGAGCCCCCGCGGCCGTCGTCACCGAGTCACCCAAGCCGGCCGCCCCCGCCGATGCGGCCGTGAAGCCGGGCCAGTACGTCGTGCGACCCGGCGACACGCTGATCCGCATCGCGCTCGACGCCGGCCAGAACTGGCGCGACATTGCACGCTGGAACAACATCGAGAACCCGAACGTCATCGAAGTCGGCCAGGTGCTGAGGGTGACGCCGCCGGCCAGCGAAGTCGCCGTCGCCAGGCCCGTGGCGCCGCCCGCCGTCAGCGCCGCGCCGATGCCGCCGGCGTCCGCGGCAGCGCCGTCGGCCTCGGCACCGGCCGCCGCCGCCAGCGCCCCGCGGGCGGCGTCGGCCCCGGTGGTGGCGAGCGTGCCGCCCATCACTCCGACGCCGGCGCCCCCGGGCGAGGAGGATATCGGGTGGTCCTGGCCTACGCTGCCCGGCGCGGCCGTGATCGGCGGGTTCGACGAGCAACGCAACAAGGGACTGGACATCGCCGGCAAGCCGGGCGATCCGGTGCTCGCAACGGCCGACGGCCGCGTCGTGTATGCCGGGGCCGGATTGCGCGGCTACGGCAACCTCATCATCCTGAAGCACAACAACACCTACCTGTCGGCGTATGCGCACAACCAGACGCTGCTGGTGAAGGAAGACCAGACGGTGCGCAAGGGGCAGAAGATCGCGGAGATGGGCAGCAGCGATTCCGATCGCGTCAAGCTGCACTTCGAGATCCGGCGCCAGGGCAAGCCCGTCGATCCGGCCCGCTACCTTCCGCAGCGCTGAAGGTCGCTCGGGTACTCTGGCTTTTCGCTGAAGCCGGATAGAATGGCCGCGTGAAACAGCGCGACGGCCGACGCCAGACCGCCGCTCCTGGAGCGAACCAGGACGGTGCCGCGCAGCATACGGAAGTGCGCGCGGCCCGTGTCCCCGGGGCGGGCGAATCCGTCGAAGAGCCTCCCCGTGACACCCTGCCTGCCGAACTGGCCGGCGAATCCAGCGATACGCTGACGCTGTACCTGCGCGAGGTGCGGCGCACCGACCTGTTCACCCCGCAGCAGGAATTCGAGACGGCCACGCGCGCGCGCGCCGGCGACTTCCAGGCCCGCCAGTCGATGATCGAGCACAACCTGCGCCTGGTCGTCAGCATCGCGAAGGGCTACCTCGGGCGCGGCGTGCCGCTGTCGGACCTGATCGAGGAAGGCAACCTCGGCCTGATGCACGCGATCGACAAGTTCGAGCCGGAGCGGGGCTTCCGCTTCTCCACCTATGCCACCTGGTGGATCCGGCAGTCGGTCGAGCGCGCGGTGATGAACCAGGGCCGCGTGATCCGCCTGCCGGTGCACGTGGTGCGCGAACTGCAGCAGGTCCTGCGCGCGCGCCGCACGCTGGAGAACGATCCCGCCTTCGCGGCGGCGCGCAACGGCTTCCAGGGTGAGGGCGTGCGCGTCGAGGATGTCGCCGCGCTGCTCGGTCGGGAGGTGCAGGAAGTCGCGGAACTGCTGGCCATGGCGGAGACGCCCAAGTCGCTCGACGCGGTGATGGACCGCTCCGACGACGAGCACACGCTCGGCGATTCGATGGCCGACGAACTCACGCTCGACCCCACCGGCGTCACCCAGAACCACGAGGTCGAGCGGCTCCTGAACAACTGGATCGATGCGCTTTCCAGCCGCGAACGCGAAGTGCTGGAAGGCCGCTTCGGCCTGCACGACCGCGAGCCGGAGACGCTGGAGGTCCTGAGCGACCGCCTGGGCCTCACCCGCGAGCGCGTGCGGCAGATCCAGAACGAGGCGCTGGTGAAGTTGAAGCGCTACATGGTGCGCAACGGCATCAGCAAGCAGGCGCTGTTCTAGCCGTTGCCGGGGCGGCGCGCCTGCTACAGTGGGCGCATGAGCTGGCCGGTCCTCGTCTTCGACATCGAATCCATTCCCGACGTGGCGGGGCTGCGCGCGGTGCGCGGCGCCGACGCCGCGCTCTCCGACGAGCAGGTGTATGCGCAGTGGCTGCAGGAGCGCGGCGAGAAGGGCCAGAGCGACTTCATGCCGCTGCACCTGCAGCGCGTGCTCGTCATCAGCTGCGTGTTCCGCAACGCCGAGGGCCTGCGCGTGCACTCGTTCGTCGACCGCGACAACGCCAGCGAAGGCCGCGTGATCCAGAACTTCTTTTCGGCGGTGGACAAGCACCTGCCGCAGCTGGTGAGCTGGAACGGAGGCGGCTTCGACCTGCCGGTGCTGCATTACCGCGGCCTGCGCCACGGCGTGGTCGCTGACCGCTACTGGTGCATGGGGGAGGAGGGCGGACCGGAAGCGCGCGAGTTCAAGTACAACAACTACATCGGCCGCTACCACATGCGGCACCTGGACCTGATGGACCTGCTGGCGATGTACCAGCCGAAGAACAACGCGCCGCTGGATGCCATGGCCAAGCTGTGCGGCTTCCCCGGCAAGCTCGGCATGGACGGATCGCAGGTGTACGGTGCCTTTCGCGACGGGAAGATCGACGAGATCCGCCGCTACTGCGAAACGGACGTCATGAACACCTACCTGCTGTACTGCCGCTTCCAGAAGATGCGCTGCGGCTTCACCGAGGCCGAGTACGAGCAGGAGATCGCCATGGTCAAGGGCACGCTCGCCAGCCTGGCGCCGGCCGAGCCGCACTGGCAGGAATACCTCGAGGCCTGGGGCTGATTCGCCCGCCTGAGACAATCCGGGGATGAGCGACGAAGTAGAGAACAGGGCAGCCCTGCCCGAGGGATGGCTGCAGGTCGACGGCCTCGACATCGATGCGCAGGGCGTCGCGCGGCGCGCCGACGGCAAGGTGGTCTTCATCGACGGCGCGCTGCCGTCCGAGCAGGTGTCGGCGCAGGTCAGGCGCCGCAAGAACAACTGGGAGCAGGCCGCCCTTACCGAGATCCACCGCGAATCGGCGCAGCGCGTGCGGCCGCGCTGTCCGCATTTCGGGCTGCACGAAGGCGCGTGCGGCGGCTGCAAGATGCAGCATCTGCAGGTGTCGGCGCAGGTCGCGATCAAGCAGCGGGTGCTCGAGGACAACCTGTGGCACCTGGGCAAGGTCAAGCCGGAGATGGTGCTGCGGCCGATCGAGGGGCCGACCTGGGGCTACCGCTGGCGCGCCCGCTTCTCGGTGCGCCACGTGCGCAAGAAGGAGACGGTGCTGGTCGGCTTCCACGAGCGCAAGAGCCGCTACGTGGCCGACATCCGCGAGTGCCACGTGGTGCCGCCGCACGTCAGCCGGCTGCTGCTGCCGCTGCGCGCGCTGATCGGATCCATGGACGCGATCGAGACCTGCCCGCAGATCGAACTGGCCTGCGGCGACGACGTGACGGCGCTGGTGCTGCGGCACCTGGAGCCGCTCGGCAGCGGCGATCTCGACAAGCTGCGGGCCTTCGCGCGGGAGCATCCGCCCGTTCAGTGGTGGCTGCAACCCAAGGGCCCGGAGACCGCGCGGCCCATGGACACGGACGGGCCACCGCTCACCTACTCGCTGCCCGAATTCGGGATCACGATGCCGTTCAGGCCGACCGACTTCACGCAGGTCAATCCCCACATCAACCAGGTGCTGGTGGCCCGCGCCGTGCGCCTGCTGGACGCGCAGCCGGACGAGCGCGTCATCGACTGGTTCTGCGGCCTGGGCAACTTCACGCTGCCGATCGCGACGCGGGCCGGCTCGGTGCTCGGCATCGAAGGCAGCGAGACGCTGGTCGCGCGCTCGCGCGAGAACTACGAGCACAACGGTGGCAGGCAGCGGCTGGCGCCGACCGGCTTCGTGGCCCGCAACCTGTTCCTGATGACGCCGGAGCAGCTCACCGCCGACGGCGTGGCCGACCGCTGGCTGGTGGACCCGCCGCGCGAAGGCGCGTTTGCCCTGGCCAAGGCGGTGGCGGACCTGCACCAGCAGCCCGGATCGCGCGGCGGGTGGCGGCCGCCGCGCCGCATCGTCTACGTGAGCTGCAATCCGGCGACGCTGGCCCGCGACGCCGGCCTCCTGGTGCACCAGGGCGGCTACCGCTGCACCGCAGCCGGCGTGGTCAACATGTTCCCGCACACGGCGCACGTGGAAAGCATCGCCGTCTTCGATCTCGACGCGGCGGACGGCCACTGAAATGAAAACGGGGCCCGCAGGCCCCGTCGTCGTTCCCGAGCAGGTCTCAGTCGCCGTCGGACAGGCCCAGCAGCACCAGCAGGCTCTGGAAGACGTTGAAGATGTCCAGGTACAGCGCCAGCGTGGCGGAGATGTAGTTGGTCTCGCCGCCGTCGACGATCCGCTTCAGGTCGAACAGCATGAACAGGCTGAACACGCCGATCGCCAGCGTGCTGATCACCATCATGCCGACGCTGGAGCCGACAAACACGTTGATGATGGCGCCGACCATGATCACGAGGGCGCCGGCGAAGAGCCACTTGCCCATGCCGGACAAGTCGCGCTTGATCACGCTGGACAGCGTCGCCATCACCAGGAACACGCCGGCCGTCCCGCCGAACGCCGTCATGATCATGCTCGCGCCGTTCTGCGATCCCAGGATCACCGCGATCAGCCGCGACAGCATCAATCCCATGAAGAAGGTGAACGCCAGCAGCACCGGAACGCCGGCGGCGGAATTCTTGGTTTTCTCGATGGCGAACATGAAGCCGAACGCGCCGCCGAGGAAGACGATCAGGCCCAGCCCGCCGCCGAGGCCGGCGGTCATGCCCGTCGCCACGCCCAGCCAGGCGCCCAGCACCGTGGGCAGCAGGCTCAGGGCGAGCAGCCAGTAGGTGTTGCGCAGGACGCGATTGCGTTGTTCGGCCGCCGGCAGCGCACGGCCATAGTCGATGGTCCGGACCTGGTCAGTCATGGGTGGTACTCCTTTTGCCTGATGGCGATTAGATGGGCGCATTCTAGTGCCCCGCCCCTCAAATATCTGTACTCTCGTTCGGATGGATGCGGGGATCATCGGTGGCTGGCCGGAGCGGGTCCAGACTGGACGTCTGGACCCGTTTCGGACGGCCGCCGAGGGCCCCGCAGGCGCCGAACCCTTCGGGCTGGCTCGTATCGGGCTGCATGCCGCGTTGCGGTCACCGGCCAATACGTCGAGTATTGGCCGGCGCCCGCGCCTTGCCTGCAGCCCGATACGAACCAGCGAGAGCACAGATATTTGAGGGGCAGGGCACAGAGTTGGTTCAAGGTGAGTTGACCGCAAGCCCGGCAATAAGGCGCTTCCCGGCGGCTATGCTCCCGGGCTGCAAGACAGGAGAACGCAGCATGAAGAACAAACCTTCCCTGGAACTGGCCGACGTCAAGGCGATCGCCGCCGCCGCCGAGGCCGAAGCTGTGAAGAACAAATGGGCGGTCAGCATCGCCATCGTGGACGACGGCGGGCACCTGCTGTGGCTGCAGCGCCTGGACGGCGCCGCCCCCATTTCCGCTCATATCGCGCCGGCCAAGGCCAACACGGCTGCCGTCGGGCAGCGCGAGAGCCGGATTTACGAAGAGATGATCAACGGCGGACGGGTCTCGTTCCTGAGCGCGCCCGACCTCAGGGGCCTGCTGGAGGGCGGGGTGCCGATCATGAAGGACGGCACTTGCCTGGGCGCCGTGGGCGTGAGCGGCGTCAAGTCGACGGAAGATGCGCAGATCGCCCGCGCGGGCATCGCCGCGCTGGGGCTGTAGCAGGACGGCGGCGGTCAGGCCCGCGCAGCCGCCCCGGCGCAGCCGCAATCACCGCCGCAGCCGGCCGGATCGCGCCGGATGGCCGCCACCGGTGCGGTGGCGCTGCACTGATCGACGATCTCGCGGGCACTGCATTCGCACTGGCCGCACTGGGTCGCCACGCCCAGCTCGAACTGGATGTCGCTGAAATCCATGCCGGCGCGGGCGTGGCGGGCGATGTCCCGGTCGGAGACGCGGCGGCAAACGCAGACGATCATGGCAGGTACTGCTGGGTTGGGTGGCTGATGTCATGCATTATGAATGCGAATGGCTCGCATTTGCAATGACATAAGTCAAGCCCCCAAGGTTCCTGCGGATGCTGGGGCGGTGGGTCAGCGCATCCGCTGCCGCACCGCGTTCAGCTGGCGTGCCCCATCTGCGACTGCAGGTAGTTCTGCAAACCCACCTTGCCCAGCAGGTCGAGCTGCGTCTCCAGGAAGTCGACGTGCTCTTCCGTGTCCTCGAGGATGTCGGCCAGGATCTCGCGCGACACGTAATCCCGTACCGCCTCGCAGTGGGCGATGCCGTCCTTGATGGTCGCTTGCGCGGCGCGTTCCAGCCGCAGGTCGCATTCCAGGATTTCCGGCACGTTTTCGCCCACCAGCAGTTTGCCGAGGTCCTGCAGGTTGGGCAGCCCGTCGAGCATCAGGATGCGCTCCATCAGCCGGTCCGCGTGCTTCATCTCGCCGATGGACTCTTCGTATTCCTTCTTGGCGAGATGGTCGAAGCCCCAGTGCTTGAGGATCCTGTAGTGCAGGAAGTACTGGTTGGTGGCGGTCAGCTCGTTCCTGAGCTGGGCCTGCAGGTGCTGGATGACTTGTGGATCGCCTTGCATACGTTCTCCCGCGGGTGAGCCGCCGATTCTCCCGGAATTCGGCTCCCCGCGTGAAGCGCGGCGGCGTCGTTACGCGGCATTCACAGGTTGGCGGATCAGGTGGTCGAACGCCGCCAGCGCGGCCTTCGCGCCGTCCCCGGCCGCGATGATGATCTGCTTGAACGGCACCGTGGTGGCATCGCCCGCGGCGAATACGCCCGGCACCGAGGTGGCGCCGCGAGCATCGACGACGATTTCGCCGTGCCGCGACAACTCGACCGTGCCGCGCAGCCATTCGGTGTTGGGCACCAGGCCGATCTGCACGAACACCCCGGCCAGTTCCACCCGATGGCTTTCGCCGGAGGCCCGGTCCTCGTAGACCAGGCCGTCGACCCTGCTGCCGTCGCCGGTGATCTCGGTGGTCCTGGCGTTCACGATCGTCGTCACGTTCGGCAGGCTGGCCAGCTTGCGCTGCAGCACCGCATCGGCGCGCAACTGCGTGTCGTATTCGATCAGGGTGACGTGCTCCACGACGCCCGCCAGGTCGATCGCCGCTTCCACGCCGGAGTTGCCGCCGCCGATGACCGCCACGCGCTTGCCCTTGAACAGCGGACCGTCGCAGTGCGGGCAGTAGGCCACGCCCTTGTTGCGGTACTCCTGCTCGCCAGGCACGTTGATCGTGCGCCAGCGGGCGCCCGTGCTCAGGATGACACTGCGCGCCTTGAGCGAGGCGCCGCTTTCCAGCTGCACTTCGACCAGGTCGCCGTGGCGGACCAGTCCCTTGGCCCGCTGCAGGTTCATGACGTCGACGTCGTAGTGGCGGACGTGTTCCTCCAGGGCGAGCGCGAACTTCGGCCCTTCGGTCTCCTTGACCGAGATGAAGTTCTCGATGCCCAGCGTATCCAGCACCTGGCCGCCGAAGCGTTCCGATGCGATGCCCGTGCGGATGCCCTTGCGCGCCGCATACACGGCCGCCGCCGCGCCGGCCGGGCCGCCGCCGACGACCAGGACGTCGAACGGCGCCTTGGCCGCGATCTTTTCGGCTTCGCGCGCGGCGCCGCCGGTATCGATCTTCGCCAGGATCTCTTCCAGGCTCATGCGTCCCTGGCCGAAGCGGGTGCCGTTGAGGAAGACCGTCGGCACGGCCATGATCTCGCGCTCCCTGACTTCGTCCTGGAACAGGGCACCGTCGATCATCGTCGTCTTGATGCGCGGGTTCTGGACCGCCATCAGGTTGAGCGCCTGCACCACGTCCGGGCAGTTGTGGCAGGTGAGCGAGATGTAGATCTCGAACTCGAAGTCGCCTTGCAGTTCGCGGATCTGCCGCAGCACGGTTTCGTCCACCTTCGGCGGGTAGCCACCGACCTGCAGCAGTGCCAGCACGAGCGAAGTGAACTCGTGGCCGAGGGGCAGGCCGGCGAAGCGCGGTCCGTGCGTCTGGCCGGGCCGGTTCACGGAGAACGAAGGCGTGCGCTTGCCGGCGCCCGTGGTTTCGATCACGCGCACCTGCGGCGACGCTTCGCTCACGTCATGGAGCAGCGCCCGCAGGTCGGCCGAAGCGGGACTCTCGTCCAGCGCGGCGACGAGTTCCACCGGCTGCGTCATGCGTTCCAGGTAGGCGGCGAGCTGGGCTTTCAGATTGGCGTCGAGCATGGGGATTCCGTTTCGAGTTCTGGGATGGCAAGGCCCGGGCGCTGGTCGCGTCGAGGCCATGACGTTGTTCTTCCGCTAGCGGCACCAGACCGCGCGGAACAGCGTGCAGCGCGGTCTCACCTGCGGTGAGGATCCGGCTTCGCCGGTCCTCGCCGCACTGGCCGGGCCACTTCAGCAAGTCGCTTGCGACTTGCTGAAGTGATCAGATTTTCCCGACCAGATCGAGCGAAGGCTTCAGCGTGGCGGCGCCTTCTTCCCACTTGGCGGGGCAGACTTCACCCGGGTGGGCTGCCACGTACTGGGCGGCCTTGACCTTGCGCAGCAGGTCGGTGGCGTTGCGGCCGATGCCCTCGGCGGTGATTTCCACGGCCTGGATGACGCCCTGCGGATCGACGATGAAAGTGCCGCGGTCGGCCAGGCCCTCGGCTTCGCGCATGACATCGAAGTTCCGGGTCAGCGTGCCGGTCGGGTCGCCGATCATCGTGTACCTGATCTTGCGGATCGTGTCCGAGCTGTCGTGCCACGCCTTGTGGGTGAAGTGCGTGTCTGTGGACACCGAGTAGATCTCCACGCCGAGCTTCTGGAACTCGGCGTACCGGTCGGCCACGTCGCCCAGCTCCGTCGGGCAGACGAAGGTGAAGTCGGCGGGATAGAAGAAGAACACCGACCACTTGCCCTTGACGGCCTCATCCGTGACTTCGATGAACTTGCCTTCCTTGAAGGCCATGTTCCTGAAGGGCTTGATATGGGTGTTGATGACGGACATGCAGGTTTCCTCTCTTGTCTAAGGTTGTCGAAACGGGTGACAGGGAGAGACTAAGAGCGATCCGTCAATTAATCCAATTCATTGAGTCAATTTTGTGAATTGGAAAAGACTATCCAGCCGACATGTGCCACCGGCGAGGCCGGACGGCAGTGCCTCAATACTCCAGCCGCTCCGGCCGGATTTCCTGCAGGATGGTGGTGGCGATCTCTTCGATGGACTTCGTGGTGGTGCTGAGCCACCGGATGCCGGCCCGCCGCATCATCGCTTCGGCGTCGGCCACCTCGCTGCGGCAGTTCTCCAGCGATGCGTAGCGCGAGTTCGGCCGCCGCTCGTGGCGGATCTCCGAGAGCCGCTCCGGCTGGATGCTCAGGCCGAAGATCTTCTGCCGGTGCGGCTGCAGCGCGGCCGGCAGTTGCTGCCGCTCGAAGTCCTCGGGGATCAGCGGATAGTTGGCGGCCTTCAGGCCGTGCTGCATCGCCAGGTACAGCGAAGTCGGGGTCTTGCCGCTGCGGCTGACGCCCACCAGGATCACGTCGGCGCGCTGGAGGTCGCGCGTGGACTGCCCGTCGTCGTGGGCGAGGGTGAAGTTGATCGCCTCGATCCGCTCATGGTATTCCTTGCTCTTGCTGACGTCGGAAAAGCGGCCGATGCGGTGGTTGGACTTCATCCCCAGCTCGACTTCGAGCGGCGCGACGAAGGTGCCGAACATGTCGAGCAGCATGCCTTTGCAGCCCTGCTCGAGCACCTGCATGATTTCGACGTTGACCAGCGTCGTGAAGACGATCGGCTTGCGGCCCTCGACCTCGGCGATGTGGTTGACGTGACGCACGACCTGGTGCGCCTTGTCCACGGTGTCGACGAACGGCAGGCGCACGTGGCGCGGCTTGAACTCGAACTGCGCGAGGATGGCGTTGCCGAACGTTTCAGCGGTGATGCCGGTGCCGTCCGAGATGAAGAAGACCGTTCGCGTGTGCTGCATGTCGCGGCTTTCAGGTGCCGGGCCGCACCCCCACGACGGGCGGTGCCGGCCTACAATGCGTCCGATTATCCTCACTCGCCATGCACCGTCCCGGCCCATTCGAACAAGACCAAAGCCGCACCCCGTGCCATGCGAAAGCGCGCCGCTGCGCCGCCGTCCCGGTTTCAACTTCTGGAGCTTTCCCATGTCCGCACTTTTCAGCCCGACCGCCCTGGTCGTTCCGTTTGAGAACCTGAGAATGAGCGACGTCGAGGCGGTCGGCGGCAAGAACGCCAGCCTCGGCGAAATGATCTCCCAGCTGCCCGGCGGCGTGCGGGTGCCCACCGGCTTCGCCACCACCGCCCATGCCTTCCGCCAGTTCCTGGCGCACGGCGGGCTCGCGCAGCGCATCAACGCGCGGCTCGCCGCGCTCGACATGGAGGACGTGCGCGCGCTCGCTGCCGCCGGCGCGGAGATCCGCGGCTGGGTGGAGGCGCAGCCGTTCCCGGCGGACCTGGAGCAGGCGATCCGCGAGGCCTTCGCGAAGCTGTGTGCCGGCGACGAGCGGGCGAGCTTCGCGGTGCGGTCCTCCGCCACGGCCGAAGACCTGCCCGACGCTTCCTTCGCCGGCCAGCAGGAGACGTTCCTCAACGTCGTCGGCATCGACGCCGTGCTGCACAAGGCGAAGGAAGTGTTCGCGTCCCTCTACAACGACCGCGCGATCAGTTATCGCGTGCACAAGGGGTTCGCTCATTCCGACGTCGCGCTCTCCGCCGGCGTGCAGCGCATGGTGCGCAGCGATCTCGGGGCCGCCGGCGTCATGTTCACGATGGACACGGAGTCCGGCTTTCCCGACGTGGTGTTCATCACGTCCAGTTACGGCCTGGGCGAAACCGTGGTGCAAGGCGCCGTCAATCCCGACGAGTTCTACGTGCACAAGCCGATGCTGCAGGCCGGCAAGAAGGCCGTGATCCGCCGCAGCCTCGGCTCCAAGCTGGTCCAGATGGTGTTCAACGACGGCGAGCGCGCGCCCGGCAAGCCGCTGGTGAAAACGGTCGACGTGCCGCTGGAGCAGCGCAACCGCTATTCGCTCACCGACGCCGACGTCGAGCAGCTGGCGCGGTATGCGCTGGTGATCGAGCGGCACTACGGCCGCCCGATGGACATCGAATGGGGCAAGGACGGCCGCGACGGCCAGCTGTACATCCTCCAGGCGCGGCCCGAGACGGTGAAGAGCCAGCAAGGCGGCAAGGCCGAGACCCGCTACAAGCTCAAGAGCAAGGGGACCGTGCTGGCCGAGGGCCGCGCGATCGGCCAGAAGATCGGCACCGGTCCGGTGCGGCTCGTGCACAGCATCGCCGAGATGGACAAGGTGCAGGCCGGCGATGTGCTGGTCACCGACATGACCGATCCGAACTGGGAGCCGGTGATGAAGCGCGCCAGCGCCATCGTCACCAACCGCGGCGGGCGCACCTGCCACGCGGCGATCATCGCGCGCGAACTCGGGATCCCCGCGGTCGTCGGCTGCGGCGACGCCACCGCGCACCTGAAGGACGGCACGCTGGTGACGGTGAGCTGCGCCCAGGGCGACACCGGCTACATCTACGACGGGCTGCTCGAGACGGAAGTCACCGAGGTGCAGCGCGGCGAGATGCCGCCCATCGCCACCAAGATCATGATGAACGTCGGCAATCCGCAGCTCGCGTTCGACTTCGCGCAGCTGCCCAACGAAGGAGTGGGCCTGGCGCGCCTCGAATTCATCATCAACAACAACATCGGTGTCCATCCCAAGGCGATCCTGGAGTACCCCAACGTGGATGCCGACCTGAAGACGGCGGTGGAGTCGGTGGCGCGGGGCCACGCATCGCCCCGCGCGTTCTATGTCGACAAGGTCGCGGAAGGGGTGGCGACCATTGCCGCCGCGTTCTGGCCCAAGCCGGTGATCGTGCGGCTGTCGGATTTCAAGTCCAACGAATACCGCAAGCTGATCGGCGGTTCGCGCTACGAGCCCGAGGAAGAGAACCCGATGCTGGGTTTCCGCGGTGCCGCGCGCTACATCAGCGCCGATTTCCGCGAGGCGTTCGCCATGGAGTGCGAGGCGTTGCGCCGCGTCCGGACCGAGATGGGCCTCACCAACGTGCAGGTGATGGTGCCGTTCGTGCGGACGCTCGGCCAGGCCGAACGGGTGATCGGGCTGCTGGCGCAGCATGGCCTGCAACGCGGCAGCGACGAGCTCAAGATCATCATGATGTGCGAGGTGCCCAGCAACGCCGTCCTCGCCGAGCAGTTCCTGCAGCATTTCGACGGCTTCTCGATCGGCTCCAACGACCTGACCCAGCTGACGCTGGGCCTGGACCGCGACTCTGGGCTGGAACTGCTGGCGGTGGACTTCGACGAGCGCGACCCGGCGGTCAAGGCGCTGCTCGAACGTGCCATCGGCGCCTGCAAGGCCGCGGGCAAGTACGTGGGCATCTGCGGGCAGGGGCCGAGCGACCATCCCGACTTCGCCCTGTGGCTGGCCGCCCAGGGCATCTCCTCGATCTCGCTGAATCCGGACAGCGTGATCGCGACCTGGCAGCGGCTCGCCGAGGCCTGACGCGCCGGGGCCCGCCCTGGCAAAACACCTAGGGCGGCGACCGGCGGCGGCTGCCATCATCGCGCAATGGAGAAGGCACCGCAGCGCTCCGATGCCCGATGCTGGCGGACCCTGGCCGCGCGTCCCGGTCCGCGCGCCTGCGGCGACAGGCGTGAGCGCGGGCCGCGGCGCCGCCACGATGGCTGACACCGCGGCCGACGCCGCCTACGAGCGGCGCTTGCACCGCCGGCTGGCGCTGTACCTTGCCGGCATTCTCGCCTTCGTCGCCGGCATGGCCTGGGCCGAACAACTGGGGCTGTCCCGTTTCTGGATCGGCCCCATCTTCCTCTTCACGTCGATCATGCTGTATGCGGTGATCGGCATCTCCGGCCGCACGACGAAGGCGCAGGAGTACTACGTCGCCGGGCGGCGGATTCCGGCGATGTACAACGGCATGGCGGCGGCGGCCGACTGGATGAGCGCCGCATCGTTCATCAGCATGGCCGGCGGGCTCTACATGCAGGGATTCGGCGGCGCCGCCGGCCACCCCGGCGGACTCGCCTACGTGCTGGGCTGGACCGGCGGCTTCTGCCTGGTGGCGCTGCTGGTCGCGCCGCACTTGCGGCGGCTGAACCTGTATACCGTCCCCGACTATTTCAGCCTGCGCTTCGGCGGCCGCTGGCCGCGCGTGATCGCCGCCTGCGCCGCGGTGCTGTGCTCCTTCACGTACGTGGTGGCCCAGATCTACGGCGTCGGCCTGATCGCCTCGCGCCTGACGGGCGTGCAGTTCGAGATCGGAATCCTGCTGGGCCTCGGCGGCGTCCTGCTGTGTTCCTTCCTCGGCGGCATGCGGGCCATTACCTGGACGCAGGTGGCGCAGTACTGCATCCTGCTGCTCGCGTTCCTGCTGCCGGTTTCCTGGCTGGCCTACAAGCAGCTCGGCAACCCGGTCGCGCCGCTCGCCTACGGCACGCAGCTGCAGAAGATCGCGCAGCTCGAACGGGCGCTGCAGGACGACCCGGCGGAGCGGGAGGTCGCCGCCGTCTTCCGCCAGCGCGCCCGCGACTACGAGGAGCGGCTCGAGGACGTCGAAGGGTCCCTGGCGCGCGAACGTGCGGTGGCCAGGGAGCGGGTCCGCAGCCTCAAGGCGCAAGGCGCCGATTCCGCGCTCGTGGTGCAGGCCAACCGCGAACTCGCCGCGCTGCCCCGCGACGCGGCAGCCGCCCGCGAGCAGTGGCGGCAGGCGATGCAGGACAGCCTTGAGCGGGCCAAGCCCCTGGGCGGACTGCCGCCGCACGGCCAGCCTTTCGCGGGCGATCCGCAAGGCACCCCGCAGGAGCGGGCTGCCTTAGACACGTCGCGACTCAATTTCCTGGCGCTCGCGTTCTGCCTGATGGTAGGCACGGCCGGACTGCCGCACCTGCTGACGCGCTATTACACGACCGCGTCGGTGGCGGGGGCGCGCAATTCGGTCGCCTGGACGCTGTTCTTCATCGCGCTGGTGTACACGGGCATCGCGGCGCTGGCCGTCATGGTGAAGTTCGAGGTGATGAACAACCTGGTGGGCAGCCATTTCGACGCATTGCCGCCCTGGATCGCGCAGTGGGCGCGCGTCGATCCGCTGCTGATCTCGGTGGACGACGTCAACGGCGACGGCATCCTCCAATGGGGCGAGATCCGCCTCGGCGCCGACCTGGTGATGCTCGCGACGCCGGAGATCGCGGGCCTGCCCTACGTGGTGTCCGGGCTGGTGGCCGCCGGCGGTCTGGCGGCGGCCCTGTCGACGGCGGACGGACTCCTGCTCACGATCAGCAATGCCCTGGTGCACGACATCTACAGCCACGAGGCCGGCCGGAGCATGAGCCAGGAGCAGCGCGTGATCCTGTCCAAGTTCGCACTGCTGGGCGTGGCGCTGCTGGCGGCCATGGTCGCGACGCTGAAGCCGGCGGACATCCTGCCGCTGGTGGCGGCGTCGTTCTCGCTCGCGGCATCGACACTGGTGCCGGCCATGGTGCTGGGAATCTACTGGCGCCGCTGCTCCGGCGCGGCCGCCGTCGGCGGCATGCTGGCGGGGGGCGCCGTCACGGTCGCCTACATGGCCGTCAACGCACCATCGCTGCGCAGCGCCTTGGGTCTGGCGGCGGAGCCCTCATTGTGGTTCGGCATCCAGCCGGTGGCGGCGGGCGTGTTCGGCTTCGCCGCCGGAGTGGCCGTGATCGTCGCGGGCAGCCTGGCGGCGCCGGCCCAGCCCAGCGGGCGCGGGCCCGTCGCGAAAGCCGCGGGGGCGGGCATTCCCTAGCCGGGCAAACACCCGCCGCCTCTGATTTTGTAAGCGATCAGTAAGCAAGCGCGGCGAACCATCGCGCCACTCACACAACCGCGAGGAGACCGCGTGCTGCTGCTGGTGGAGATCCTGAAGATGCTGGCCGAGATCGCCCTGCTGGCGATCGCCGGGCAATGGGTGCTGGGACTGCTCGCGGGCGCGAAGCGGGAACAGAACCTGTTCTACCAGCTGTTCCAGGTGGTCACGAAGCCGCTCATCGCCGGCGCCCGGCTGGTGTCACCACGGGTAGTGCTCGACCGGCACCTGCCGCTGGTGGCCTTCCTGCTGCTGTTTTTCGTGTGGGTGGTCGCGACCATCACCAAGATCGACATCTGCGTTCGCATCGGGGTGCACCTGTGCAAGTGATGCTGCGCCTGCGCTACCTTGGGCTGAAGTGGCGCGCCATGGCGCATCTGGTGCTGGAGCGGCGGCCCGCCGCGCTGGCGCTGTTCGAGCAGATGCTGCGCGAGTTTCCCGGCGACGAGTATGCCCTGGCCAGCCGCGCGCACCTGCTGGCGCAGACCGGCGGGCCTGCGGTCGCGCGGCAGGCGATGGAGCAACTGCTGCAGGCATACCCGCAAGCCGCCAGCCACTGGTTCAACTACGGCTTCCTGCTCGAGGAGGCCGGTGAGTTCCAGCGGGCCGAAGGCGCGTTCCGGCGCGCGACCGAGCTCGCCCCGAAGCTCGATCGCGCGTGGTACGGACTCGGGCTGGTCCTGATCCGGCTCGGCCGCCTCGACGAGGCCGTGGCGGCGCTGAAGCGCAACACCCAATTGCAACCCATGAGCCCGTACGGCTGGTATCAGCTCGCGCGGGTCCATGTGGACCGGCACGAGCCGGAGGAGGCGCGCAGGATCATCCGGCACCTCCACCGGTTCGAGCCCAAGGTGGCCGCCCAGCTGGAACGCGAGACGGGCTTGCTCGTCGAGCAGCCTGGCTGAGCAGCTGGCGGACCGGGGACGGCCCGGATTGCAGGCCGCGGCGCGAGCCGCGGGCGGGCCATGTGGCAAGGCGCGAGAAGAGGACATCCGTCCACATTTAGGAGACAACACCATGGAGATGAGCGATAGGCACCGGGAGTACTGGCAGAGAAATCTGCGTATCACCGGCATCCTGATGGCGATCTGGTTCGTCGTGACGTTCGTCGTGGGCTATTTCGCCCGCGACCTGAGCTTCAATTTCTTCGGCTGGCCGTTCAGCTTCTGGATGGGCGCGCAGGGAGCACTGGTCGTGTACGTCGCGATCATCTGGTTCTATGCGCGCTACATGAACAAGCTGGACCAGGAATACGGCGTCGCCGAGGAGGACTGAGCACATGGCTACCATCGCACCCGATCGGCCGCAGCCGAACGTTTCCACGGCTTCGAACAGCGCGTTCAAGAAGCAGCTCAACAAGGTCTACGCCTTCTACACCGGCGGCTTCATCGCGTTCGTGATCGTGCTGGCGATCCTGGAACAGATGGGCCTGAACCGCGAGTGGATCGGCTTCATCTTCCTGCTCGCCACCATCGGCCTGTATGCCGGAATCGGCATCATGAGCCGCACCACGGATGCCGCCGAGTACTACGTCGCGGGACGCCGCGTGCCGGCCGTGTACAACGGCATGGCCACCGGCGCCGACTGGATGTCGGCCGCATCGTTCATCGGCATGGCCGGCACGCTGTACCTCACCGGCTACAGCGGCCTCGCGTTCATCATGGGATGGACCGGCGGCTACTGCCTGGTGGCGCTGTTCCTCGCGCCGTACCTGCGCAAGTTCGGACAATTCACGATTCCCGACTTCCTCGGCGAGCGCTACGGCGGCAACCTGCCGCGCTTCATCGGCATCGTCGCGGCCATCCTCTGCTCGTTCACCTACGTGGTGGCGCAGATCTACGGCGTCGGGATCATCACCTCGCGCCTGACCGGCGTGGCGTTCGAGATCGGCATTTTCCTGGGCCTGGGCGGCATCCTGGTGTGCTCGTTCCTCGGCGGCATGCGGGCGGTGACCTGGACCCAGGTGGCCCAGTACATCATCCTGATCATCGCCTACATGATCCCGGTGGTGTGGCTCTCGGTGAAGCAGACCAGCGTTCCGGTTCCGCAGGCGGTCTATGGCTACCAGCTGGAGAAAGTCACGGCCAAGGAAGCCCAGCTGATCAACGATCCGAAGGAGCTCGAAGTGCGCAAGATCTTCGCCGACCAGGCGAAGGGACTGGCCGACAAGCTGAAGGATCCGAAGGCCGCACTCGCCGCCGACCGCGCTGCCGCCGAGAAGAAGGTCGCCGACCTGAAGGCCTCCAACGCAGCCGTGGCACAGGTCGCAGCGGCCGAGAAGGAACTGGCTGCCGTGCCGAAGGACGAAGCAGCCGCGGTGAAGGGGTGGACCTCGGCCAAGGCGGCCGCGGAGGCGAGGGACAAGCCGCTGGCGGGCATGCCGCGCCACGCACAGATCTTCGCCGGCGATCCCAACGGCGACGCCAAGGCGAAGGAGACCTACGACACGTCGCGGCGCAACTTCCTGGCCCTGATCTTCTGCCTGATGGTTGGCACGGCGGCGCTGCCGCACATCCTGATGCGCTACTACACCACCCCCAGCGTGAAGGAGGCGCGCGCCTCGGTCACCTGGTCGCTGTTCTTCATCTTCCTGCTGTATTTCACGGCGCCGGCGCTGGCCGTCCTGGTGAAGTTCGAGATGTTCAACGCGGTGGTCGGAAGCTCATTCAACGCCTTGCCATACTGGATCGAGGCTTGGAACAAGGTGGATCCGTCGCTGCTCTCGGTCGTCGACGTGAACAAGGACGGCATCCTGCAGCTCGGTGAAATGAAGATCGGCGGCGACATCGTCGTGCTGGCCACGCCGGCCATCGGCGGACTGCCGTACGTCATCTCGGGCCTGGTGGCTGCCGGCGGCCTCGCGGCGGCGCTGTCGACCGCCGACGGCCTGCTGCTGACGATCGCCAACGCGCTGAGCCACGACCTGTACTACAAGATGATCGATCCGAACGCGCCGACGGCACGCCGGGTCATGTTGTCGAAGATCCTGCTGCTGGTGGTCGCCCTCGCGGCGGCGGGGGTGGCGTCGCAGAAACCGGCGGACATCCTGTTCCTGGTCTCGGCGGCATTCTCCTTCGCCGCGGCAGCGTTCTTCCCGGCACTGGTGCTGGGGATCTTCTGGAAGCGCGCGACGGGCATCGCTGCCACGCTGGGCATGGTGGCCGGCCTGGGCATCACCTTCTACTACATGGCGATGACCCAGCCCTGGATGCGCAGCATTTTCGGCGTCACCTCGCCGATCGCCGAGAACATCTGGTTCGGCATCCAGCCGATCTCGGCCGGCGTGTTCGGCGTACCGCTCGGGTTCGCGGTGATCATCCTCGTGAGCCTGGTCACCCCGGCGCCCGACAAGAAGACCCAGGAGCTGGTCGAGCACGTGCGCTACCCGCACCTGACCGGTTCCGCCGCCCGCGTCGCCTCCTGAACGCCTCGGCGCAATCCAAGGGCCCCGGCTCCGGTCGGGGCCTTTTCACTTCCGCGACCCGCGCCGTGTCACTTCGGCGTGGTGATGACCCACTGCCGCGAGCACTTGCGGCAGCACACGTCCATCGCCTGGATCCGCTCGCACACCGGGCGGAACCGCCCGTAATCGCCGCAGTCGGGGCATGTGGCCTGGTTGGCGGTCTCCTCGGCGCGCATCAGCAGGAACAGGTAGCGCCGCAGCGCCCAGATTCCGATCAGCGCGCAGACCAGGACGAACAGGACGTCGACGGCCTGCGTGAGCCCCTCGGCGTGCCGCTGTGCCTCCATGCTGCCCACCAGCGCGATCATGCTGAGGAAGGCGAGCACCATGTGGGCATGGCTCGACAACAGCTGGCGTTCGTACCACTTGCGAAACCCGTTGCGCTTCACGCTTTCGAACAATCGGCCGTTCATGACAGTCCTCCCAGGTCGCCCCGGGCACCTGCGCGGCGACCGGGGCCATCCACCATAATCCATCGCATGCGCAAGAGCAGCGACCGTGTGCGGAGCGCGCGGCCTTCCGGTCGTGCCGGGAAAGGCGCTGCGTGATGGTCCAGCCGGCACCGGCGCCCGTCGCGGCCCAGCCGTCGCCGTCGGGCGGCCTGCTGGAGGCACTGCGGCCGGACCTGTTGCGCCACCCGCCCTTCGCGCAGATGGCCCCGGAAGCCGTCGACTTCTTCCTGACCCGCTCGCACCAGCGCTATTACGCTCCAGGGGAGATCTTGATCGCACCGGCGACGGGCGACGTGCAGGAAATCTTCTTCATTCGACAGGGGGCGGTGTCTGGCGTGGAGGGGCTCGCCGAACTGTCGGGCGGCGCATTCCACTACGAGGCCGGCGACCTGTTCCCGCTGGGCGCGGCCCTGGCGCGCCGGGCGGTCACCGCAACCTACAAGGCGATCGCGGACACTTTCGTGCTGGCGCTGCCCAGCGCGGCGATGAACGAACTGGCGGCCGGCAGTCCGGTCTTCGCGGATTTCCTCAATCGGCGGATCACCCGCTTCCTGGACCTGTCGCGCCGCGCTGTCCAGGTGGCGTACGCGTCGCAGACGCTCGCGGAACAGTCCCTCGAAACGCCGCTGGGGGAGCTCGGCCTGCGGGGTCCCGTCTCCTGCAGCCCCGAGACGTCCTTGCACGAGGCGTTGTCCGAGATGCAGCGCCGGCGCGTCGGCTCGATGATCGTCACCGGCGCTGCCGGCCAGGCCAAGGGCATCCTGACGCGCCACGATGTGATCGGCCGCGTCACGCTGCCGCGGGTGCCGCTGGACACGCCGATCTCGCAGGTGATGGTCCAGCCGGTCCATACGCTGGCCGTGTCGGACACCGCCCAGGACGCCGCGCTGCTCATGTCGCGCCACGGCATCCGGCACGTGCCGGTCACGCGCGGCGGGGCGGTGGTGGGCCTGGTCTCAGAGCGCGACCTGTTCGCGATGCAGCGGCTGTCCCTGAAGCAGGTGAGCACGTCGATCCGCACCGCCGCCGACGTCCCGACGCTGCGGCTGGTGGCGCAGGACATTCGCCGTTTCGCCCGCAACCTGCTGAGCCAGGGCGTGCAGGCGCGGCAGCTCACCGGGCTGATCAGCCACCTCAACGACGTGCTGACGCAGCACCTCGTGGAACTGAAGGCGGCCGAGCACCGCATCTCGCTGGAGCACCTGTGCTGGCTGGCGCTCGGCTCGGAGGGCCGGGGCGAGCAGACGGTCGCCACCGACCAGGACAACGCGCTGATCCTGCGCAACGACGCCGGCCAGGCACAGCGGGCCGCCGCCCTTGCGTTCGGGCGCGACGTGAACCTGGCCCTGGAGGACTGCGGCTACCCGCTGTGCCGCGGCGGGATCATGGCCGGCGAGACGGCCTGCTGCCTCACGCTGCGGGAATGGGGCGGGCGCTTCTCCGACTGGATCGAGCACGGCGCGCCCCAGGACCTGCTGAACGCCAGCATCTATTTCGACCTGCGGCCGCTCGCCGGCGATTTCGAGCTCGCTGAGGCGCTGCGCCACGAAGTTCTGGAGTCGGCGCGCCGCACGCCGCGGTTCCTCAAGCAGATGGCCCTCAACGCGCTGGCTCGCGGCACGCCGCTGAACTGGCTGGGCGGCATCGATACCGACGAACGCGGCACCGTGGACCTCAAGCTGCAGGGCGCGGCCATCTTCGTGGACGCGGCCCGGCTGTACAGCCTGGCGCACGGGATCGCCGCGACCGGCACCCGGGAGCGGCTGGAGTCCGTGGGGGCCCGGATCGGCCTGGCCAGCGCCGAATACGAGGCCTGGGTCGGCGGTTTCGAGTTCCTGCAGATGCTGCGGTTGCGCCACCAGCTCGAAGGGGCCGATGCCGGCGACGCGCCCAACCGTGTGCGGCTGGCCGACCTCAACGACATCGACCGCCGCATCCTGAAGGAATCCTTCCGTCTCGCGCGGCAGCTGCAGCAGCGGCTGCAGCTGGACTATGACCGCTAGCGTGCCCGGCTGGCCCTGGTGGCGCCGCCGGGTCATGGATGAGGCGCGCTGGGTGATGGTCGACGTCGAGACCAGCGGCCTGGACGCGGCGCGCGACCGGCTGCTCGCCGTGGCCGCCATCGCCTTGCGCGTCGACTGGCAGGACAGGCGGCTGGAGGTGGTGATCGGCGACAGTTTCGAGGTGGTCCTGCGGCAGGACGAGCCGAGCACGCGCGACAACATCCTGCTGCATGGCATCGGAGTGCAGCGCCAGCAGGAGGGCGTGCCCGCCCGCGAGGCGCTCGAGGCGTTCGCCCGGTTCGCGGGGCACTCGCCGCTGCTCGCCTTCCATGCGGCCTTCGACCAGATGCTGATCGGCCGGCACGTCCGGATGGCGCTCGGAACGAAGTTGCCCAACCAATGGCTCGACATCGAGCAGCTGTGCGGCGTCACCCACCCCCACGTCCGCGCCCGGTCGCTCGACGAGTGGCTGGCCCATTTCGGGATCCGGTGCGCGGCGCGCCACCAAGCGGCCGCCGACACGCTGGCCGAGTGCGAACTGCTGCTGCGGATCTGGCCGCAGGTGGCGGCGGAGTGTTCCGGCTGGCGCGACGTGCGGCAGCTCGCGTCGCGTCACCGCTGGGTGCGCCGGGCCTGAGCCGGCGAGGCCTCGCGGAGACCGGGGAGGAGGGAGGCAAGTCACCACCGAACCCGCCCAAGGCGGGCAAAACGCCTTGCGGCTATAATGGAGAGCTTTCCTTGCCGCACCGCTTCTTGACGCAGCGGGCGGCTGACACCTCAACCTCAAGGAGTGCCATGCGTCATTATGAAATCGTCTTGCTGATCCACCCGGACCAGAGCGAACAGGTTCCGGCCATGCTGGAGCGCTACAAGGGCATGATCACCGCCGGCGGCGGGAAAGTGCACCGCGTCGAAGACTGGGGCCGCCGCCAGCTGGCCTACCAGATCAACAAGCTGGCCAAGGCGCACTACCTGTGCGTCAACATCGAAGCCGACCAGGCCGTGATGGGCGAGCTGGAGCACGCGTTCCGTTTCAACGACGCCGTTCTGCGCCACCTGACGGTGGTCAAGAAGAAGGCCGAGACCGGTTCTTCCGCCATGATGAAGACCGTCGAGCGCGAAGAAGCGCGCAAGGCGCAGCAGGCGGAGTACCAGCAGGCCTGACGGCCGGCGCCCGAGTGAACCAGGTCGTCCTCAGCGCCTGGATCGTCGAGGCTTCACCACTGCGCTACACGCCGGCCGGCATGCCGGCCCTCGATGTCCGGCTCGAACACGAGTCGGACCTGAGCGAGGCGGGGCGCGAACGCAAGGTGAAGGCGGCGATCAGGGCGGTGGCCCTGGGCAGCGTCGCGGAGACGCTGAGCCAGCAGGCCATCGGCAGCGGATGGACGTTTACCGGCTTCCTCGCCACGCCCCGCAACGGCAAGCATCCCGTGCTCCATATCCAGTCGTTCCAGCAAACACCCAATTCCTGAGAGGTCCAACATGGCCACGTTCAAGAAATTCAACAAGGACAAGCGTCCGAAGCGCAACACGCAGTCGCTGCTGTTCAAGCGCAAGCGCTTCTGCCGCTTCACGGTCGCCGGCGTCGAGGAAATCGACTACAAGGACGTCGACACCCTGCGCGATTTCATCGCCGAGAACGGCAAGATCATCCCGGCGCGCCTGACCGGCACCCGCGCGATCTACCAGCGCCAGCTCAACACCGCCATCAAGCGCGCGCGCTTCCTGGCCCTGGTCCCGTACAGCGACCAGCACCGCATCTGAGGAGCACCGCACATGCAAGTCATTCTGCTCGACAAGGTCGTCAACCTCGGCGGACTCGGTGAGATCGTCAAGGTCAAGGACGGCTACGCCCGCAACTTCCTGATCCCGACGGGCCGCGCCCGCCGCGCGACCGAAGCCAACAAGGCTGAATTCGAGGCCAAGCGCGTCGAACTCGAAAAGGCCGCCCAGGCCAAGCTCGACGAAGCCAAGGCCCAGGGCGAGAAGCTGGCCGGCACGACCGTCAAGCTGACCCAGAAGGCCGGCGTCGACGGCCGCCTGTTCGGCTCGGTCACCAACTCCGACATCGCCGAAGAACTCAAGAAGCTCGGCTACCCGGTGGCCAAGGCCCAGGTGCGCATGCCCCAGGGTCCGATCAAGCATGTCGGCGACAGCGGCGTCAGCGTGGCGCTGCACACCGACGTGGTGGTCGACATCACCGTGACGGTCTACGGCGAGACGGCCTGATCCGCTACGCTGGTAACCGCTACGCTGGTAACCGCTACGCTCCAACACGAAACGAGGCTGCAAGCAGCCTCGTCCTTGTGGAAAAGAGACCGCCTTGGCGGTCTCTTTGTTTTGAGGGGGATGGTTCCCGCTATTCCCCGGCGTGGCGCTGCACCCGCTCGGCGATGCGTTCGCGCAGCCGCCAGCGGCCGGCGTCCGCGAGCATGCGGCCGGCCCAGCGGTAGACGTTGAATTCGCGCACGGTGGTGCGCAGCGCGGCCATCCGCTCGCGCTGTTCCGCCTCCGGCATCGTGAGCGCCCGGTGCAGGGCGTCGGCCGTGTCTTCCACGTGGTACGGGTTGACGATGAGCGCCTCCGGCAGTTCCCGCGCGGCGCCGGCAAAGCGGCTCAGGATCAGGACGCCGCGCTCGTCGTCGCGTGCCGCGACGAACTCCTTGCACACCAGGTTCATGCCGTCGTGCAGGCTGGTGACGAGGCACGCGTCGGCGGCCCGGTACAACTCGTTGACGGCGTCATGCTCGTGGTGCTCCGCCAGCAGCAGGATCGGCAGCGTCCCGCCGGTGCCGAAGCGCTGGTTGATGCGATCGGTCACCACGGTGATGCGGTCGCGGAAGGCCCGGTATTCCTCCAGCGCGCTGCGCGAGGGCGCGGCCACCTGCACCAGGGTGAAGCGGCCGAGCCATTCCGGGTATTTTTCCAGCATGCGCTCCACCGCGTGCAGCCGCTCGAGGATGCCCTTCGTGTAGTCGAAGCGGTCGATCCCCACCGCCAGCCGCTGGTCGGCCGGCAGATGGAGGCGGTCGAGCACCCGGCGCCGGCACTCCGGCACCGGCCGCCAGAGGGCGGTCTCGGCGGCGGTGGGCCACTCGATCGAGATCGGGTAGCTTTCCACCAGTGTGCTGACGCCCTGGAACTGGATCGTCGAGTGTTCGTGCTCGATGCGCGCCTCGAGGTAGCGGTCCACCGTCTCGATGAAGTTCTTGCAGTGGAAACGCGTGTGAAAGCCCAGGATGGTGCTGCCCAGCATGCCCTGGAGGATCTCACGCCGCCACGGGCAGATGCCGAACGACTCGGGGTTCGGCCACGGGATGTGCCAGAAGGTGATGATGGTGGCGCGCGGCAGTTTCTCGCGGACCATCGCCGGCACCAGGGCGAAATGGTAGTCCTGCACCAGCACCACGGGGTCGTCCTCGCGGGCTTCGGCCACCACGGCGTCGGCGAACCGCTGGTTCACGGCACGGTAGTACTGCCAGTCGGACTCGCGGAACACCGGGCGGACGTGCGCCACGTGGCACAGCGGCCACATGCCTTCGTTGGCGAACCCGAAGTAATAGCCTTGTTCCTCTTCCGGGGTGAGCCACAACCGGCGCAGCAGGTACTCGTGTTGGCCGGGCGGCAGTTCCACTCGGTCGTTGCGGTCCACCACGTCGCGGTCGGCGCTGCCGCTGCCGTGGGCGATCCAGGTACCCGAGCAAGCCCGCATCACCGGCTCGACGGCGGTGACCAGTCCGCTGGCCGGCCGCCGCACCACCACCGCCCCGTGCAGCAGCTCGTGGATGTACGGTTCGCGGTTGGACACGACGATGACCTGGTCGCCGCTCAGCTGCGTTCGCAGCAGCGCCTGCAGCCGCTGCGGGTTCCACTCCGCCTCGGGACCCTGCGAGCGGCGGTACTCGTCTTCGAGCTCGCGCAGGCGGGCCCGGAGGTCCGCCGCGAGCGGCTCGAGTTCCGGCGCGCTCCCCGACAGCGGGCGGATCAATCCTTCGCCGCGCAGCAGGGCCCGCGTCCCCGAGATCCATCCGCGCCAGCTCAGCTGCGCAACGATCATGGTCACCAGGGCGATCAGGACCCCGATGCTGGCGATCAGGATGACCAGGTACTGGCGGGTGTCCTGGCTGCGCCGCTCGATGAAGCTCAGGTCCTGCAGCAGCACCAGCTGCCCGATCGTCCCGGCCTCGGCATTGACCGGATGCACGCCCACGTGCACCGGGCCACCTTCGATGCGCATCAGCGGCTCGGGCAGGCTGGCGGTCTGCTGGGCGCCGGCGCAGGTCAGCGCCTTTGGAAAGCCGGCGCTCGAACGCAGCAACCGCCCGTCGGCCGAGCACAGGCCGATCGCGACCAGCCGCTCGTCCTGGGTGGCGCGGCTGAACAGCGCCTGCAGCTTGCGCCCTTTGGGATCCGGAAGGGCGTCGGCAATCGACTCGGACAGGGCATTGGTGACCAGGGAACCGCGCAGGTTCAGGTCGCGGGCGAACCAGCGCAAGGTCAGCCGGTCCATGAGCGGCAGCGCGAAGTACGCGGCCGCGGCCAGGATGACGACCAGCGGCACCAAGAAGCGCAGCTGCAGCCGCAGGTTGCGCATCAGCGGCGCGGCCGGCCGGGACGCCGGAAGGGGGCGGGGGACGGGAAGGACGGCATCGCTGCACTGTACCTGCTGCCGCGCCGCGCGGGGCGCCGTGCCAGCCCATCCACAAGCTCGCGGCCGCAACGCACTGGCAACCCACCGGTTATCCACATGCTTGTCCAGTGACGGCGGCAGCCGGCCAGCGTAGCATCCCGGTTTATCTCAAGAATGACGATGTCAGCCGTTCTCTCCCCCGTCGACGACGATTTTCCGCGGGACCGGCAGGTCGCGCAGCTGCGGATTCCGCCGCACTCGGTGGAAGCCGAATCCAGCGTGCTGGGCGGCCTGCTGCTGGACAACGGCGCATGGGACCGGGTCGGCGACCTGCTGACCGACGGCGATTTCTATCGCTACGAGCACCGGCTCATCTACGCCGCGATCGGCAGCCTGATCAACGCCACGCGGCCGGCCGACGTGATCACCGTCTTCGAGAACCTGCAAAGCCAGGGGCAAGCGGACGAGGTGGGCGGGCTCGCGTACCTCAACTCGCTGGCGCAGTACGTTCCGAGCGCCAGCAACATCCGCCGCTACGCGGAAATCGTGCGCGAACGCTCGATCCTGCGCAAGCTGGTGAGTGCCAGCGACGAGATCGCCACGGCCGCCTTCAACACCCAGGGCAAGCCGGTCGACAAGATCCTGGACGAGGCCGAGCAGAAGATCTTCAACATCGGCGAGGAAGGCTCGCGGATGAAGCAGGGCTTCCAGGGCATGGACAGCCTCGTCGTGCAGCTGCTGGACCGCGTCCAGGAAATGGCGGACAACCCGAACGACATCACGGGGGTGCCGACCGGCTTCTACGACCTCGACCGGATGACGTCGGGCATGCAGGCCGGCGACATGATCGTGCTGGCCGCCCGCCCGTCGATGGGCAAGACCGCGTTCGCCATCAACATTGCCGAGCACGTCGCCCTGAACGAAGGGCTGCCGGTGGCGGTGTTCTCGATGGAGATGGGGGCGAGCCAGCTCGCCGTGCGGATCGTGGGCTCGATCGGGCGGATCGACCAGATGCACTTGCGCACCGGCCGGCTGACCGACGCCGAATGGCCGCGCCTGACGGAAGCGATCGAGAAGCTGCGCAACATCTCCCTGCACATCGACGAGACGCCGGGCCTCACGACCAGCGAACTGCGCGCCAACGCGCGCCGGCTGGCGCGCCAATGCGGCAAGCTGGGGCTGATCGTCGTGGACTACCTGCAGCTCATGAGCGTGTCGACGAGCATGAACGACGAGAACCGCGCGACGGCGGTTGGCGAAATCTCGCGCGGACTGAAGATGCTCGCCAAGGAGCTGCAGTGCCCGGTGATCGCGCTGTCGCAGCTCTCGCGCGGCGTGGAGTCGCGTACCGACAAGCGCCCGATGATGAGCGACCTGCGCGAATCGGGCGCCATCGAGCAGGACGCCGACGTGATCATGTTCATCTACCGCGACGACTACTACAACAAGGACTCCAAGGAGCCCGGCGTCGCCGAGATCATCATCAGCAAGCAGCGCAACGGCCCCACCGGCACGGTGAAGCTCGCGTTCATGAAGGAGCTGACCCGCTTCGAGAGCCTGGCGTCCGGCGGCGGCGCCGATTTCTAGCGGGCCGTTCGTCGGCGGCGGCTGACATGCTGGCGCGCGCCCGTCCGGCCTGAGCGGCCGTGTGCGCACCCGCACGGCGCCGCGTTTCCCGCGGCATGCTGGGGGCATGACCACCGAGCACGCTTCCACCATGAACGAGACCATCACCAAGACCACCGACACGCTGCGACGCCTCAAGGCCAGGGACGACGCGCGTCCGGGTTTCCCGGGCGAACACTGGCTGGTGCTGGGGGCCGGCCTGCTGGCGTGGCGCGCCACCAGCAGACACCGTTCGGCTATCGTTCGCGGCGTGGGCACCCTGGTCGCGACGGCGCTGGTGGGCCGCGCCGCCAGCGGCCGCGACGGCCTCGCCAAGGTGCTGCGCCTGCTGCCGATCGGGCGCGGGATCCGCTAGCGCGCCGCGGTGACGCAGGGGCCGCGGCAGGCGTGCCGCCGCGGCGCGCCTGCGTTCGTCAGAGCACTTCGCTCGCGAAGTCCGCCAGCCGCGACCGTTCGCCGCGCGCCAGCGTGATGTGGCCGCTGTGCGGCCAGCCCTTGAACTTGTCGACCGCGAACGTCAGGCCCGACGAGCCTTCGGTGAGGTACGGCGTGTCGATCTGGGCCAGGTTGCCCATGCAGATCATCTTGGTGCCGGGGCCGGCGCGGGTGATCAGCGTCTTCATCTGCTTGGGCGTGAGGTTCTGGGCCTCGTCGATGATCACGTACTTGTTCAGGAACGTGCGGCCGCGCATGAAGTTCATGCTCTTGATCTTGATGCGGCTGCGGATCAGCTCGTTGGTCGCGGCGCGGCCCCACTCGCCGGCGCTGGTGTCGGTCTTCCCGAGCACTTCGAGGTTGTCGTCGAGCGCGCCCATCCAGGGACCCATCTTCTCTTCCTCGGTGCCCGGCAGGAAGCCGATGTCCTCGCCGACGCTCACCGTGGCGCGGGTCATGATGATCTCGGTGTAGCGGCGGTCGTCCAGCACCTGGGTCAGCCCGGACGCCAGCGCCATCAGCGTCTTGCCGGTGCCGGCGGTGCCGGTCAGCGTGACGAAGTCGACCTCCGGGTCCATCAGCAGGTTCATCGCGAAGTTCTGCTCGCGATTGCGGGTGGTGACGCCCCAGACCGAGTTCTTCAGGTGGCCGTAGTCCTTCAAGGTCTTGAGCACCGCCGTCTTGCCGCGGATCTCCGTCACCCGGGCATACAGGCTGGGTTCGCCGGGCGACTCGAAGTAGACGAACTGGTTGATCAACAGGCTCGGCACGATGGGCCCGCTGATGCGGTAGAACGTGTGCTGGCCGCTCTGCCAGCTCTCCACCGTCTTGCCGTGCTTGGCCCAGAAGTCCGGCGGCAGCGCCAGCGAGCCGGAATAGAGCAGTTCCAGGTCGTCGAGCGTCTTGTCGTTGCGATAGTCGTCGGTCGCCAGCCCGAGGGCGCGCGCCTTGACCCGCATGTTGATGTCCTTGGACACCAGCACCACCTCGCGCGGCGCGTGCTGCTCGCGCAGCGCCTGGACGACGCCGAGGATCTGGTTGTCGGCCTTGCCCTGCGGCAGGCTCGCCGGCAAGTGGTTCTGCAGTGTCTGCGTCTGGAAGAACAGGCACCCGCCGGACTCGGTGTGGCCGGTCGCGCTGAGCTTCAGGCCCTTGCTGATGTCAGCGCCCTGCGCACCGGCCAGGGCGTCCAGCGTGCGGCTTGCTTGGCGCGCGTTGCGGGCGACCTCGGTCGTGCCCTTCTTGTGGCCGTCCAGTTCCTCCAGCACGATCATCGGCAGGAAGATGTCGTGCTCGTCGAACCGGAACAGGCTCATCGGATCGTGCATCAGCACGTTGGTGTCCAGCACGAACAGCTTGGCGGGACCGGTCGCCTTGGCCTTGCGCGGCGCACGGGCCGCCGGCTGCGGCTCGACCCCGGCCTTTTCCTTCTTCTTCGGCGTGGGCGCGGCCACGCGTTCGAGATAGCTCTCCACGCTGTCGCGATAGGCTTCGAGATGGGGCTCGCCGCCGCCCAGGCGCGGATCGAAGTCGACCGCCTGCGGCTTCTCAGGGATGGGGCTGGATTGCTGTGCCGCCTCCAGTTTTCGAGCAGCCTTGTGCGAGGACCGGGCCGGGGCGTCGTACGCTTCCGGTGGGAGCAGGGCGGCGCGCTTCGTGGGAGCGGGGGGCAGTGGCATAGAACGGCAGGTTCCCGGATGAGGTCGACAAGCAAAAAAGCCGCCGGGGTCGCCGGGCGGCTTTTTCAGACTCAGCTGTACAGACGCTGTGCGTCCAGTTCAACGGCATGAATTCATTATGCACAACTCCCAATGGCCGGCAACCAGAGGGCTTGCATGTTGTGACAATACGTCAGGCGGCTTTCTTCAGCAGCTTCACGGCCTTCAGCACGTCGTCGACGTGGCCGGGCACCTTCAGGCCGCGCCACTCCTGCTTCAGGACGCCGTCGGCGCCGATCAGGAAGGTGCTGCGCTCGATGCCCTTCACCTTCTTGCCGTACATGATCTTGTTCTTCACCACGCCGAACATGTGGCACATCTTCTCTTCGGTGTCGGCGATCAGTTCGAACGGCAGTTCCAGCTTGGCCTTGAATTCGTCGTGCGACTTCATGTTGTCGCGCGAAACGCCGAACACCGTGGCGCCGGCCTTCACGAAATCCTTGAACTTGTCGCGAAACTGCATGGCTTCCGTGGTGCAACCGGGGGTGTTGTCCTTCGGGTAGAAATACAGCACCAGGATCTGCCCGTTGTGCGACGTGTTCGTCACCTTGATGCCGCCCGTGGCGTTTGCTTCAAATTCGGGGATTGGTTTGTTGACAACGATCGCCATGGGATTGTTTCTCGTGTAGCAGGATTGGTCGCATGCGACTGCGGGCGCCGCGCTCGGCCCGTTGCAACCCGTGATTTTACCCCGAATCGCCTCTGTCGGCGGGCCCGCTCAGGCAGGGTCTTCCAGGAGGAGGGCCACTGCGACGTCGCGCCCTTCCTGGGCCAGGATGTTGTAAGTGCGGCAGGCCGCGGCCGTGTCCATCGTCTCGAGACCGATGCGCCGGGCCATCAGGGGCTGCAGCCACGCGGCGCGCGGAAACCGGATGCGCGAGCCGCTGCCGAAGATCACCACTTCGGCCTCGAGATGCGCGAGCTGTTCGAAATGCGCCGCGTCGAGATCGTCGAACCCGCCCCGGGCCCACGCGACGCGGTCGCCGCGCGAGCAGATGATGACGTTGTGCGTGATCTTTTCGCTGCCCACGCCGACCCAGCCGGGGCCGTAGCCGCTGATGGTCTGGGCGTCGGAGCGATCGGGTTGCAGCTTCATGGATCGGGGCCCCGGGATTGCCTGCCGCGCTCCGGGTGGCGCAGCCGAACTGTGGTCAAATTATAGGTTTTCACCCGCGCAACCACGGTCCGGAGGGGCTTTGAGAACCATCCAGAAGTCAGCCAAGCTCGCGAATGTCCTGTACGACATCCGCGGACCGATCATGGACGCGGCGCGGCAAATGGAGGAGGAGGGCCACAAGGTCATCAAGCTCAACATCGGCAACCTCGCCGTGTTCGGCTTCGACGCGCCCGAGGAGATCCAGCAGGACATGGCGCGCAACCTGCCCAACTCCGCAGGCTACTCCGACAGCAAGGGCATCTTCGCGGCGCGCAAGGCGGTGATGCACTACTCGCAGCAGCAGGGCGTCAAGGGCGTGGTCCTCGACGACGTGTACCTGGGCAACGGCGCCAGCGAGCTGATCGCGATGGCCACCAACGCGCTCCTGGACAATGGGGACGAACTGCTGTTGCCGATGCCCGACTACCCGCTGTGGACCGCGGCGGCGACGCTGTCGGGCGGCACGCCGGTGCATTACCGCTGCGACGAGGCCAACGGCTGGATGCCCGACCTCGACGACATCCGGCGCAAGATCACGTCCGCGACCAAGGGCATCGTCGTGATCAACCCGAACAATCCCACCGGGGCGCTCTATTCCGACGAGCTCCTGCGCGGGATCGTGCGGATCGCGCGCGACCACGGGCTGGTGCTCCTCGCCGACGAGGTCTACGACAAGGTGCTTTACGACGGCGCACGCCACACGGCGATCGCCAGCCTGTCCGAGGACGTGCTGACCCTCACGTTCAACTCGCTGTCCAAGAGCTACCGCTCGTGCGGCTATCGCGCCGGCTGGATGGTCGTTTCGGGCGACAAGCGGGCCGCCGCCGACTACATCGAGGGGCTCAACATGCTCTCGAACATGCGGCTGTGCGCCAACGTGCCCGGGCAGTGGGCGATCCAGACCGCGCTCGGCGGCTACCAGAGCATCAACGAGCTGGTGGGCGAGGGCGGCCGGCTGCGCCGCCAGCGCGACCTGGCGTACGACCTCATCACCGCGATCCCGGGCGTGTCCTGCGTCAGGCCCAGCGCCGCCCTGTACATGTTCCCCCGGCTGGACCCCAAGATCTATCCCATCGCCGACGACCGCCAGTTCTTCCTCGAACTGCTGCAGGACACCCGCGTCATGCTGGTGCAGGGCACCGGGTTCAACTGGCCGACGCCCGACCATTTCCGCATCGTGTTCCTGCCGCACGAGGACGACCTGCGCGAGGCCATCGGCCGGATCGCCCGGTTCCTCGAAAGTTATCGCAAGCGCCATTCCACATGAAACCCATCCAAGCAGGCCTGCTGGGCATCGGCACCGTCGGCAGCGGCGTATTCCACGTCCTGCAGCGCAACCAGGAAGAGATCCGCCGCCGTGCCGGCCGCGGCATCGAGATCACCATGGTCGCGGACCTCGACACCGCTCGCGCCCAGGCCGTTGTCGGTGAGGGCGTCCAGGTGGTCAACGACGCCCGTGCCGTGATCGCCAACCCCGACATCGACATCGTCATCGAGCTGATCGGCGGCTACCGGATCGCACGCGACCTGGTCATGGAGGCGATCGCCGCCGGGAAGCACGTCGTCACCGCCAACAAGGCGCTGCTGGCCGTGCACGGCACCGAGATCTTCGAGGCCGCGCACCGCCGCGGCGTGATGGTGAACTTCGAGGCGGCCGTCGCCGGCGGCATCCCGATCATCAAGGCGCTGCGCGAGGGCCTCACGGCCAACAGCATCGAGTGGATCGCCGGCATCATCAACGGCACCACCAACTTCATCCTGTCCGAGATGCGGGACAAGGGGCTGGACTTCGACGTGGCGCTGAAGGACGCGCAGCGGCTGGGCTACGCCGAGGCCGACCCGACGTTCGACATCGAAGGCGTCGACGCGGCCCACAAGGCCACCATCATGTCCGCGATCGCGTTCGGCATTCCGGTGCAGTTCGACAAGGCGTACGTCGAAGGCATCACGAAGCTGGGCGCGCAGGACATCCGCTATGCGGAGCAGCTCGGCTACCGGATCAAGCTGCTGGGCATCACCAAGCGCAGCTTCGATCCCGCCACCGGCGCCCTCAAGGGCATCGAGCTGCGCGTGCACCCGTCGCTGGTGCCGGCCAGGCGGCTGATCGCCAACGTGGAAGGCGCCATGAACGCGGTGATGGTGCAGGGCGATGCGGTGGGCACCACGCTCTATTACGGCAAGGGCGCCGGCAGCGAGCCCACGGCCAGCGCGGTGATCGCGGACCTGGTGGACATCACGCGCCTGCATACCGCCGACGCGGCGCATCGCGTGCCGCACCTGGCTTTCCAGCCGGACCAGATGAGCGATGCGCCGGTGCTGCCCATGAGCGAGGTGGTCACCAGCTACTACCTGCGGCTGCGGGTGGCCGACCAGGCGGGCGTGCTGGCGAAGGTCACGGGCCTGCTGGCCGCGGCGGGCATCAGCATCGACGCGATGCTGCAGCGCCCGGCCGGCGCCGGCGCCGAAACCGACGGCGAGCGCGGCGTGCCGCAGACCGACCTGATCATCCTCACCCACACCGTGCGCGAAGGCACCATGAACGAGGTGCTGGCCCAGATGCAGGGCCTGCCGACAGTGCTGGCGCCGATCGTGCGCATCCGCAAGGAAGAGCTGGCGTAAATGAACCCCCACGGTCGCTTCGCTCCCGCACCTTGCAGGCCGCGGCACTGCGCGACGCAGTGCCTCTTCAGACTGTCCATGCGTGCGCAGGCACGCATGGAGCCGCAGTCTTCAGCCCCGAGGGGGCCGTCATTGACCTTCGGACGGCCGTGCGGCCAATGAGCCGGTCCACTCCCATGCTGTACATCTCCACGCGCGGCCACCCGGACCGCAAGCACTTCTGCGAGATCCTGCTCGAAGGGCTGGCCCCCGACGGCGGCCTGTACCTGCCGGAGCGCTATCCGCAGGTCGACGCCGCCACCCTGGTGCGCTGGCGCGACCTGCCGTACGCCGACCTCGCTTTCGAGATCCTGTCGCTCTACATCGACGACATTCCGGCAGGCGACCTGCGGGCCCTGTGCCGCAAGACCTACACGGAAAGCGTGTTCGGCACCGCGGCGATCGTGCCGCTGAAGCCCCTGGAAGAAGGCGTCTACCTGGAGGCGCTCTCCAATGGCCCGACGCTCGCCTTCAAGGACATGGCGATGCAGTTGCTGGGCAACCTGTTCGAGTACGAGCTGGCGCGCCGCGGCGAGGAGCTCAACATCCTGGGCGCCACTTCCGGCGACACCGGCAGCGCCGCCGAATACGCGATGCGCGGCAAGCAGGGCGTGCGCGTCTTCATGACCTCGCCGAACGGCCGCATGAGTCCCTTCCAGCAGGCGCAGATGTTCAGCCTGCAGGACGCCAACATCCACAACCTGGCCATCGAAGGCGTGTTCGACGACTGCCAGGACATCGTGAAGGCAGTCTCCAACGACCTCGAGTTCAAGCGCCGGTACCGCATCGGCACGGTGAACTCGATCAACTGGGCCAGGCTGCTGGCGCAGGTGGTGTACTACTTCGCCGGCTATTTCCAGGCGACGCGGTCCGCCCCCGCCGGCGCGAAGGTGAGCTTCGCGGTGCCTTCGGGCAACTTCGGCAACATCTGCGCCGGCCACGTCGCGCGGATGATGGGCTTGCCGGTCGACCAGCTGGTGCTGGCGACCAACGAGAACGACGTCCTCGACGAATTCTTCCGAACCGGCGTGTACCGTGTCCGCGCCAGCGCCGACACGCACGAGACTTCCAGCCCGTCGATGGACATCAGCAAGGCCAGCAACTTCGAGCGCTTCGTGTTCGACCTGCTCGGACGCGATGCCGCCAGGGTGCGCGGGTTGTTCGGCGATCAGCTCGCGCGGACGGGACGGTTCGACCTCGGCGCGGATCCGGCCTTCCGGCAGGCACGGGAGCGCTTCGGCTTCACGAGCGGCCGCAGCACGCATGCCGACCGCCTGGCCACCATCCGCGACACCTGGCAGCGCTTCGGCGTGATGATCGACACCCACACCGCCGACGGCCTGAAGGTCGCGCGCGAGCGGCGGCGTGCGGGCGAGACGATGATCGTGCTGGAAACCGCATTGCCCATCAAGTTCGCGGCGACGATCGTGGAGGCCCTGGGCCGCGAGCCCGACCGGCCGGCGCGCTTCGAGGGCATCGAGGGCCTGCCGCGGCGCGTCACGTTGCTGCCGGCGTCGGCACGGGCGGTCAAGGACTTCATCGCCTCGCACTGCGAGCCATGAAGGTCGTCGCCTTCGCCGGCTTTTCCGGGTCGGGCAAGACGACGCTGGTCGAACGCCTGATTCCCGCGCTCAAGCTGCTCGGGCTGCGGGTGTCGGTGATCAAGCACGCCCACCACGAGTTCGACATCGACCATCCCGGCAAGGACAGCTGGCGGCATCGCCAGGCCGGCGCGTTCGAGGTCGTCGTGGCCTCCAGCCGGCGGCTGGCCCTGGTCCGTGAATTCGAGCGCGAGGCGCAGCTGACGGCGCACCAGGCGCTGGCCGAGTTGTACCCCGGCGCCGACTGGGTGCTGGTGGAGGGCTTCAAGGACAGCGACCTGCTCAAGGTCGAGGTCTGGCGCGCGGCGTCGGGCAAGCCGGCGCTGTACCCGGAGGATCCGTTCATCGTCGCCGTCGCGACCGACTCGCCCGAGCAACTGCCGCAAGGTACCCTGCGGCCGGTGCTGGATTTGAACGACGCGGATGCCGTGGCGCAGTGGCTGGTCGACAATCAGGACCGCTTCGACTACGACCCCGAAAGGTATTCATGACCCGCGCGCCGCTGCGTCCGCTCGATGACGCCCTGGCCGAGCTGCTGGCGCAGGCGCAGCCGCTGGCCGGCATGGAGCAGGTCCGCACGTTCGATGCCGACGGGCGGGTGCTGGCGCAGGACCTGGTGTCGCAGCTGCAGGTGCCGCCGCATGACAACAGCTCGATGGACGGCTATGCCGTGCGGGCCAGGGAGATTGCCGATGAAGGCGTCACGCTCCCGGTGACCCAGCGCATTCCCGCCGGCAGCGCGCCGGCGCCACTGGCGCCCGGCAGCGTGGCCCGCATCTTCACCGGCGCACCCGTGCCCGAGGGCGCCGATGCGATCGTGATGCAGGAGGACGCCGAGGCCGCCGGCCAGGACGCGGTGCGGATCCTGCGCGCGCCGGTGGCGGGCCAGTGGATCCGCCGCAGCGGCGAGGACGTGACGCGCGGCGCCGTCGTGCTCGCGCGCGGGCACCGGCTCGATCCGGCAGCGCTGGGCCTGGCCGCGAGCATCGGCATGGATCGCCTGACGGTGGCGCGGCGGCCACGGGTGGCGCTCTTCTCCACCGGCGACGAACTGGTGATGCCGGGCGACGTGCCGCCGCAGCAGATGCGCCCGGGGGCCATCTACAACTCCAACCGGTTCTTCCTGCAGGCGCTGCTGCGCCGCCTCGGCTGCGAGGTCAGCGACTTCGGCATCGTCCCCGACGCGCGCGAGGCGACCGTGCGCGCCCTCGACCTGGCGGCCGGCGAGCACGACCTGATCCTCACCAGCGGCGGCGTGTCGGTCGGGGAAGAGGACCACGTGAAGCCGGCCGTGCAGTCGCTCGGCACGCTCGACCTGTGGCAGATCGCGATCAAGCCGGGCAAGCCGTTTGCCCACGGCCGGGTGCGTTCGGCGCATTTCATGGGGCTGCCCGGCAATCCGGTCTCGAGCTTCGTCACCTTCCTGCTGCTGGTGCGTCCTTTCCTGCTCAAGCTGCAGGGCGCGGCTGAAGCGGGCGTGCGCGCGATGACCGTGCCCGCCGCGTTCGACTGGCCCCGGGCCGACAAGCGCCGCGAGTTCCTGCGGGTGCGCCGCAACGCGGCCGGGGCCGTGGAGCTGTTCGCGAACCAGAGCTCGGGGGTGCTGACGTCCGCGGTGTGGGCCGACGGGCTGGTCGACAACCCGGCTGGCGCCACCATCGCCAAGGGCGATCCGGTGCGCTTCCTGCCGCTGGCGGAGCTGCTCGGATGAAGACGGTCCGGGTGCGCTATTTCGCCTCGATCCGCGAGGCGGTGGGGCAGGGCAGCGAGGACGTGACCACGACCGCGGAAACGCTCGCGGCGCTGCGCGACGAACTGATCGCCCGTGGCGGCGCCCATGGCCAGAGCCTGGCGCGCGGCAAGGCGGTGCGGGTGGCGCTGGACCAGGTGATGAGCGAAGAGTCGCAGGCACTGCGCGACGGCTGCGAAGTGGCTTTCTTTCCGCCCGTGACCGGGGGCTGAGCCGTGGCGCCGCGCGTGAGCATCCAGGCAGCCGACTTCGACGTCGCGCAGGAGGTCGCCGCGCTGCGCGCGGGCGACCGCCGCGTCGGTGCCGTCTGCGCGTTCGTCGGCACCGTGCGCGACCGCAACGACGGCGACGACGTGAGTTCGCTGGAGCTCGAGCACTACCCGGGCATGACCGAGAAGGCGATCGAGGCCATGATCGACGAGGCGCATCGCCGCTTCGACATCCACGCGGCGCGCGTCATCCACCGCGTCGGTCTGCTGCAGCCGCTGGACCAGATCGTGCTCGTCGCCGTGACGTCCGCGCACCGTGGCGAGAGCTTCCAGGCCTGCGAATTCCTGATCGACTATCTGAAGACGCAGGCGCCGTTCTGGAAGAAGGAGCAGACGCCGAAAGGCGCCCGCTGGGTCGACGCCCGCGCGAGCGACGACACGGCGCTCGCGCGCTGGGGCATCGAGGGCAGCAACACCTGAGGCAGGATTGGCCCCCGCGCGCTCAGTTGAGGTAGCGCGGCCGGCGCAGGGTCTGGTGGTCGTCCATCACGCCGCTCGCCTCGCTCGGCACGTGCGAGCCGAACGGCTCCGCCCACTGGGCGCGGGCCAGCGACTGCTCCAGCAGGTGCATGAGGCCCTGCATCAGCGGCGGCTGCAGGTCGATCTGGAAGCTGCGCGGCTCGTCCACGTTCGGCAGCCGCTCGTTGAAGCTCAGCCGCAAGCGGCCGTCGGCCAGCGGGGTGGCGTCGACGTCGGTGATCAGGAGCGGCTCCGCGCCCAGCGGCGTACCGGCATCGCCCTCCTGGTACGGCGTGTCGAAATCGGCCTGGCGCAGGAACTCTTCCTTGCGAAAGTCCGCCAGCATCTTCTTCAGGCTGTCGTCCGCGCTGTCGAGGGACCGGCCCGCGGCCTCCAGCTTGAGCAGGTGGCTGGTGAGCAGTTTGCTCAGCAGCGGCCACAGCCCCAGCATCAGGCGCCGTGTGAGCCACATGCGGATCTCCTCGGCGCCCGCCGTCTTGATCCGCACCAGGATGCGGTCCTGCTCGGCCAGGTACGTGACGGACAGCTGGTGGATCTGCATGGCGCAATTTTAGTTGCTGGGCCGGCTTTTGCTGCCCGGCCTTTGGCCCTTGAAAAGCTGTGGGCAAGCCTAAGCTGGGGAGGTGACCGGAGGTTCCCCATGCGACTGGACAAACTCACGACGAAATTCCAGGAGGCCCTGGCCGAGGGCCAGAGCCTGGCCCTCGCCAACGACCATGCCTACATCGAGCCCGCGCACCTGCTCGTCGCGATGCTGCGCCAGGAGGACGGTCCGACGGCGCTGCTGCAGCGCGCGGGCGTGAACGTGCCCGGGCTGCTGGCGGGCGCGGAGGGTGCCATGCACCGGCTGCCGCAGGTGCAGGGCCAGGAACAGGTGCAGGTCGGCCGCGATCTCGTGACGCTGCTGCAGGGCGCCGAAAAGGAGGCGCTCAAGCGTGGCGACCAGTTCATCGCCGGCGAGATGTTCCTGCTGGCGCTTGCCGAAACCAAGCAGGACATCGGCCGGATCGCGCGCGAAAACGGGCTCACCCGCAAGTCGCTCGAGGCCGCCGTCGACGCGGTGCGCGGCGGCCAGAACGTGAACACGCCCGAGGCCGAAGGCCAGCGCGAAGCCCTGAAGAAATACACGCTGGACCTGACCGAGCGGGCTCGCCAGGGCAAGCTCGATCCCGTGATCGGCCGCGACGAGGAAATCCGCCGCGCGATCCAGGTGCTGCAGCGCCGCACCAAGAACAACCCGGTGCTGATCGGCGAGCCCGGGGTCGGCAAGACCGCGATCGTGGAAGGCCTGGCCCAGCGGATCATCGCCGGCGAAGTGCCGGAGACGCTGAAGGGCAAGCGCGTGCTGTCGCTCGACATGGCGGCGCTGCTGGCCGGCGCCAAGTACCGCGGCGAATTCGAGGAGCGGCTCAAGAACGTGCTCAACGAGCTGGCCAAGGACCAGGGCCAGACGATCGTCTTCATCGACGAGCTCCACACCATGGTGGGCGCCGGCAAGGCCGAGGGCGCGATGGATGCCGGCAACATGCTCAAGCCGGCGCTCGCGCGCGGCGAACTGCATTGCGTGGGCGCGACCACGCTCGACGAGTACCGCAAGTACATCGAGAAGGACGCCGCGCTGGAACGTCGCTTCCAGAAGATCCTGGTCGGCGAGCCGACGGTGGAGGCCACCATCGCCATCCTGCGCGGCCTGCAGGAGAAGTACGAGGTGCATCACGGCGTCGAGATCACCGACCCGGCCATCGTCGCCGCGGCCGAACTCTCGCACCGCTACATCACCGACCGCTTCCTGCCGGACAAGGCGATCGACCTGATCGACGAGGCGGCCTCCAAGATCAAGATCGAGATCGACTCCAAGCCGGAGGCGATCGACCGTCTCGACCGGCGCCTGGTGCAGCTGCAGATCGAGCGGGAAGCCGTGCGCAAGGAAAAGGACGAGGCTTCGCGCAAGCGCTTCGCCCTGATCGAGGAGGAGGTTGCGCGGCTGGGCAAGGAAATCGCCGACCTCGAGGAGATCTGGAAGTCCGAAAAGGCGACCGCGCAGGGCTCCGCGCAGGTCAAGGAGGAAATCGACAAGCTGCGGCGCGAGATCGACGATTTCACGCGCAAGGGCGACTTCAACAAGGTCGCTGAGCTGCAGTACGGCAAGCTGCCCACACTGGAAAAGCAGCTGAAGGAAGCGCAGGCAGCCGAGACGGCCAAGGGCAAGAGCGGCAAGCCGCAGCTGCTGCGCACTCAGGTGGGCGCCGAGGAGATTGCCGAGGTCGTGGCGCGGGCCACGGGCATCCCGGTGTCCAAGCTGATGCAGGGCGAGCGCGAGAAGCTGCTGCTGATGGAAGACAGGCTGCATGAGCGCGTGGTCGGCCAGGACGAGGCGATCAGCGCGGTGGCCAATGCCATCCGCCGGTCACGCTCGGGCCTGGCGGACCCGAACCGCCCGACCGGCTCCTTCCTGTTCCTCGGCCCCACCGGGGTGGGCAAGACCGAGCTGTGCAAGGCGCTGGCGAACTTCCTGTTCGACAGCGAGGAGCACCTGATCCGCGTCGACATGAGCGAGTTCATGGAGAAGCATTCGGTGGCGCGGCTGATTGGCGCGCCGCCGGGCTACGTCGGCTACGAGGAGGGCGGCTACCTCACCGAGGCCGTGCGGCGCAAGCCGTACAGCGTCATCCTGCTCGACGAGGTCGAGAAGGCGCACCACGACGTCTTCAACGTTCTGCTGCAGGTGCTCGACGACGGACGGCTGACCGACGGCCAGGGCCGCACCGTCGACTTCAAGAACACGGTGATCGTGATGACGAGCAACATCGGCTCGCACATGATCCAGAACATGGTGGGCCGGCCGTACGAGGACGTGAAGGACGCGGTGTGGGACGAGCTGAAGAACCACTTCCGGCCGGAGTTCCTCAACCGCATCGACGAGACGGTGGTCTTCCATGGCCTCGGCGCCGAGCACATCGCGCGGATTGCACAGATCCAGCTGCGGGTGCTGGAGCAGCGGCTGGCGAAGATGGACCTCAAGCTGGAGGTCTCGCCGGCGGCGCTGGAGGAACTGGCGAAGGTCGGCTTCGATCCGGTGTTCGGGGCGCGGCCCCTCAAGCGGGCGATCCAGCAGCGCATCGAGAATCCGCTGTCGCGGCTGATCCTCGAAGGGCGCTTCCCGCCGAAGAGCCGGATCCCGGTCGAAGTCGACCCGGTGCGCGAGCCCGGCGTCTTCCATTTCGGCAACGCCCAGCCGCTGGCCGAGGCCGCCGCCTGAGGAGACGGCTTGGCCGCTGCCCGATAATGACCCGATGGCCGGAGCAGGCGCTCCGGCCTTTTCCCTGCCGTGGCACGGGCCACGTTCCCGATCCGGATGAATCTTCTACTTCGCGTTTTTCTCGTGCTGGCTGGCCTGGTCGTCGCCGCCAGCGCCGTCGTGGTGTTCGTGGTGCTGCTCGCCGTCTGGGCCGTGCGCGCCGGCTGGGCGAAACTCACCGGCCGTCCCGTGACGCCGTTCGTGGCACGCATGCATCGCTTCGGCGGGCCGGGCGAGATGATGCGCCGCCGCGAGGCCAGCCGCACGCCGCGGGCGGACTCGGTCGTGCAACGCCGTCCGGGGCGCGCGGACGTGACCGACGTCGAGGCGCGGCCGCCGTCCGCGTGACCTACTTGAGATAGGTGGCGAGCGCCTCCGGACTGTTCGCGAAGTCCACCGCGCGCACCGTGCCGCCTTCGGTCCTGACCACGGTGACCGCGCCCGGCTTGCGCGGCAGGTGCGCCACCTCGCCCGAATGCCGGGCCACGGCCACCGGATACGGGAGCCTGCGCATCTTCGGCATCGCGACGATCGTGCTGATCGGCTCGGGCATGCTGCTGATGTCGGCGATGTAGACGGCCTGCCGCTCCTTCAGCGCCGCGGGCGGCAGTGCCTCCAGCGCCTTGGTCATCATCCGGCTGGTAGCCATTTCCGCGGCGACGAAGATGATCCTGGTGTCGCGGCCTACGGTCAGGCGCTGGTCGTGCTGGTCCTTCAGCACCATGTCGGGCAGGAGCGCCCCGGGCTGCACCTGGGTTACGTTGCCGGTGGCGCCGACCAGGAGCACGCACGAAGCGAGCAGAAAGCCGGAGAGGGCTGAACGGGGAAAGCGGGTCATGGACGACAGCCTAGCGAGGCGGGGACGATGGACGCTTGAGCAAACTCAAGCGCTTCTTGCGGCGCCGGCGTGACTTCGGGGACGGCCGGGCGCCCGTAGCGGGTGCAGAATCGCTGGGCCAGCGCTCTGCGGCGCTGGCCGACGGGGCGCGTCGCGCCGCCTCGATGCGACGGCCGGAAAGGAAACGCATGTTCAACGCACTTGTGCTGGAGAAGAACCCCGAGTTCGGCGCCGGCGTGCGGGAGGTGGACGACACCTTCCTGCCCGAAGGCGACGTCACGGTGGACGTCGCCTACTCGACGATCAACTACAAGGACGCGCTGGCGATCACCAACCGCTCGCCCGTCGTGCGCAGCTGGCCCATGGTGGCCGGCATCGACGGTTCCGGAACCGTCGTCGAGAGCTCATCGCCGAAGTGGAAGGCCGGCGACCAGGTGGTGCTCAACGGCTTCGGCGTGGGAGAGACCCACAAGGGATGCCTTGCGGGGCGGGCCCGCCTCAAGGGCGACTGGCTGATTCGCCGGCCGTCGCGCTTCAGCGCCAGGGAGGCCATGGCGATCGGCACCGCCGGCTACACGGCCATGCTGTGCGTGCTGGCGCTCGAGCGGCACGGCCTGCGGCCCGATGGCGGCGAGGTGCTGGTGACGGGCGCCACCGGCGGCGTCGGTTCCACCGCCGTCGCACTGCTGTCCGCGCTCGGTCACAAGGTGGTGGCGGCCACGGGCAAGGCGGGCGAGGCCGATTACCTCAAGTCGCTGGGCGCCGCCGCCGTGATCGACCGCGCCGAACTGGCGGCCCCGGGCAAGCCGCTGCAGAAAGAGCGCTGGACGGCGGTCGTCGACTCGGTGGGGAGCCACACGCTGGTGAATGCGCTGGCGCAGACCCGCTATGGCGGTGCCGTCGCCGCCTGCGGCCTGGCCCAGGGCGCCGACCTGCCCGGCACCGTGATGCCGTTCATCCTGCGCGGCGTCGCGCTGCTGGGCGTCGACAGCGTCATGGCGCCGATGGGGTGGCGCGAACTGGCCTGGAGCCGACTCGCGCGGGACCTCGACCCGGCACGGCTCGCCGCAATGACCACCGAGATCCCGCTCTCCGGCGCCATCGATGCCGCTGGACGCCTCATGGCGGGCGCCGTGCGCGGCCGCATCGTCGTGCGCACGCGCGAGTAGCGGCTACCGCTCGCCGCGTCCGGGTGCGGCGCGGCCGGTCGGGCAGAAGACGTTGCGCGGCAGGTCGCCGCGGATGTACTGCGTTTCCTCTTCGGGCGTCGCCTCGCGCACCGCCAACAAGCGGGCGCGGCCACCGTAGAGGTCTTCCAGGTGCGCCGCAATGTCGGCCCGGGCGTCGGCGTGCCGCGGCAGCGCCTTCAGCCAGCGCCGGGGATGGCCATCGTAGGTGTAGTCGACCACCCATACCTTGCTGCTGCGGAAGAACTGCGCCACTGCCGTGTCCTTGCTGGGAGTTCCATTGTGGCCCCGCGGTGGCGCGCCCACAACCGGCGCGCGCCGGCCCATACTGGGGTTCGCGCCTGCGCCGCAGGCGCTCCACGTCCCGAGGGAGTCCCCGCATGAATTTCATTCCGCAGATCGGCCCCGTCGCCGCACTCGTGGCCGGCATCCTGATCCTGCTGATGCCGCGCCTGCTCAACTACATCGTCGCGATCTACCTGATCGTTACGGGCGCGGTCGGGCTGTTCGGCAAGTAGCGAACGTCAGGCCGCGTTCGCCATGTGCTGGGCGTACAGCTTCTGCATGCCGCCGAGCCAGCGGTCGTAGTCCTGCGCCTTGGCAAGGAAGTACTTCGCCACTTCCGGATGCGGCAGCACCAGGAACTTCTCGTCGCGCATCACCGCCACCACCTCGGCCGCCACCTGCTCCGGCGACAGGATGCCGTTGATGCCGGCCGAGCCGCCATCGGCCGGGACCATGTCGGTGCGCACCGCCTGCGGGCAGAGGCACGAGACGCGCACCCCGCGACGGCCATAGGCGATCCGCAGCCATTCGGCAAACGCCAGCGCGGCGTGCTTGGTCACCCCGTACGGCGCGGTCTCCACGATGTTCAGCAGGCCGGCCGCCGAAGCCGTGACCAGAAAGTAGCCCTCGCCGCGCGCCACCATCTCGGGCACGACGGCGCGCGCTGCCCAGACGTGGGCCATGCCGTGCACCTGCCACATCTTGTCCCACAGCTCGTCTTCCAGCTCGATGCCGCCCATGCGGCCGAGGATGCCGGCGTTGGAAAGGTAGATGTCGACCTGGCCGAAGCGCTCCCGCGTCACCGCCACGAGCTGGCGGATGTCGGCCTCGCGGCTCACGTCGCACGCGACGGCGAGCCCGCCAATTTCGCTCGCCACGGCCTGCGCGCGCTCCAGGTTGACGTCGGCGACGACGACGCCGCGCGCGCCTTCGGCCGCCATGCGGCGCGCGAGCCCGGCGCCGATCCCGCTGGCGCCGCCGGTGACGACGGCCACTTTTCCTCGTATGTCCATGAGCATCTCCGCGAAGGCGCCAGTATCGGCGCCGCGCCGCCTGGCGACCAGCCGCGCAGGCGACAGCCCGCCGTGCGGCGCGCTCCTGCCCGGCCGCGGGACGTTGGCGGCAGGCGGATCGGCGGCGGTTCCCACGGTGCCGAAATCCGGCGTCCTACAGGGCTCCCGCGGCTCCTGAACGAGGATGCGGCATCGCATCAGAGGACCGCCCCATGCAAGCCGCCGCACCACGAGAACTCGAGCAAGACAGCACCTGCGACCGCCCCGGCGCGCTCAGCCGTGAGGAAGCGAAGCGCGAAGACGCCTTCTGGCAGCGCAGCTTCTGGCAGGAGCGCTACTACCAGGACGATTTCGAGTACGAGGACTATGCCCCGGCGTACTGCGTCGGGTACGCCGGCTGCGCCCAGTACGGCGGCGAATTCGAGGACGCGCAGCGCTGTCTGTGGGCAAACTGGGAGCGCATCAAGGGCGACTCGCGCCTGTCGCGCGAGCAGGCGCTGCCGGCGATCCGCGCCGCCTGGGACCGCCTCGTGCGGCTGCGCCGGCGCGAGATGCAACCCGCCGTCAACGACCCGAGCTTCGGCCGCCGGAGCACGCGGGCGGCGACCGCGTTCAGCCGCACCGCCCCCGCCCGGGCCGAGGCGGCGCTCGCCACGCTCTGATCTCGCCGGCGGCGCTGCCGGCGCAGGGCGGACGGCATCCGCAGCGTGGCGGCCCTCCCGCGGCAGCGGACCCGGGCCCCGTCAGCGCTCGAGCGTCCGCACCAGCCGGTCGAGGAAGACGCATTGCGCCGGCACGAGCCTGCGCCGCGCTTCGGCGGTGCCGAACCAGGCCACCCGGTCGATTTCGGGATGGCGTTGCGTGCGGCCGGACCCAGGGGGCCATTCCAGCTCGAACTCGTTGCAGCGCAGCCGGGCCGGGTCGCACTCGCCCTCGAATGCCCATGCGCTGACGCGCTTGCCGCTTTTCTGCACGACGTGGCCGAGGGGCAGCAAGGGCGGCGTGACCGCGAATCCGGTCTCCTCGGTGAATTCGCGCCGTGCCGCGTCCACGGCGCGTTCCGGGTCGGCGAACTCACCTTTCGGAATGGTCCACGCGCCCGCGTCCCGGTGCCGCCAGAACGGCCCGCCGGGGTGGGCCAGCAGCACTTCGAGCGCGCCGCCGGGACGGCGGAACATCAGGAGCCCCGCGCTGCGCTTCATGGCAGGGTGCCCGTCCGCTACTTCTTCGGCGGCGTCTTGCCCACGTGGGAGGCCTCGGACGCGTCGGGATCGGGATCGGGGTCCCGGGTCTGCATCTGGCGCTTCTTCAGCATCGCTTCCATCGCCGTGCCGGCCCCGGCGCCGGTGCGCCGTGCTGACTGTTGCTGCTGGTCGGGGGCCGTGCCGGCGTCGCCGCCGCGCGAGGGGTCCTGGCTCATGATGCCTGGCCCCCCGGGTGGTCGTCGGCCTCGGGTTGGTGCCGGCGCTGGCGCTGCCCTTGCGAGATCATGTGGGCCATGGCGCTGGCGGCGCCCTCGCCACTGTGGCCGCCGCCTTGCTCCTCGCCGCGCGAGGGCTGCTCCTCGCGGCCGAGGCCGTCGTTGCTGCTGTCCGAACCGCTCATGCTGGTGTCCTCGTTGCGTGCGGCTCACACTGCCCGCTGGCGCAAGGATTTTCGGAGCGCGGCGCCAAGCTCAGCGGTCGGACCGCGTCTGAGGTTTTTGTAGGATGTGCTCCGACACATGGGCCCGTCCATGCGTCGAACGACGTCTTTCCCGAGGAATCGATGAGCTTTTCCCTGCACCGCGGCAGCGCGCCCCTGATGGTCAGCATGCCCCACATCGGCACGGAGATCCCGGCCGAACTGCGCGAGCGCTACGTGCCGCGCGCCCTGGACGTGGAGGATGCCGACTGGCACCTGCACCGCCTGTACGACTGGCTGCCGGCGCTCGGCGCCTCCGTGATCCAGCCACGCTTCTCGCGCTACGTGATCGACCTGAACCGCCCCCCGGACGATGCGCCCATGTATCCCGGCGCCTCGAACACCGAGCTGTGTCCCACCCGGTTCTTCGACGGCTCGCCGCTGTACCGCGAAGGGCAGGCTCCGGCGGCGGACGAGCGGCAGCGCCGACGCCGTGACTACTGGCAGCCGTACCACGACGCCCTGCAGGGCGAACTGGAGCGCATCCGGGCCGAGCACGGCTACGTCCTGCTGTGGGATGCGCACAGCATCCGTTCGGTGATCCCCTGGCTGTTCGAAGGCGTCCTGCCGGACCTGAACATCGGCACGGCGGACGGTGCCGCCGCGCATCCATCCATCGGCGCGGCCGTGAAGGCGGCCGCAGCCGCGCACAGCGGGTTCACGCACGCGCTCAACGGACGGTTCAAGGGGGGCTTCATTACACGGCACTACGGCGACCCAGCGCGCGACATCCACGTCGTACAGCTCGAGATGTGCCAGTGCACCTACATGAGCGAGCAGGCCCCCTATGGCTACGAGGAAACGCGCGCGCGCCGCGTCCAGCCAGTGGTGCGCGCCATGATGGACGCGGCGATCGGCGCCTGCGGGACCTTGTACAGCCGGTGAGCTGACGCACTGTCGGGCTGTGGTGCCCGGCGGCAACCCCCCGCAGCGGTCGGGTCTTGGTACCCCTGGGAGTATTGATGTATACTCCTGCCAGTATCAAGGCCCGATCCATGCCAACGCCAATTTCCGCTTCGCTTCCCATCCGCACGCGCCAGTGGCTGGCCGGGCTGTTCCTGGCTCCCGCGCTTGCGCTGGCCGCCGCGGCCGACGCGGCCGGCCCGGAAGTGGCCGTGGTCAAGGCCGCGGCCCAGGCGGTGGCGGTCGGCTTCGAGTTCGACGGCGTCGTCGAGCCGGTCAAGCAGAGCACGGTCTCCGCGCAGGCCAGCGGCCGGGTGGTCCAGCTGGCCGTCACCGCCGGCGACCGCGTGCGCGCCGGCCAGTTGCTGGCGACCATCGACGACCGGGAAAGCCAGACCGGCCTGCAGCGCAGCCAGGCGCAGGTGGCGCAGGCGGACGCCGAACTGCGCAACGCACAGGCGCATGCCAGGCGCACGCGCGAACTGGAGACAAAGGGGTTCGTCAGCCGCGCCGCGCTCGACACCGCCGAGGCGTCGCTGAAGGCGGCGCAGGCGGCGCGCGACCAGGCGGTGGCGGGGCAGCGGCAGTCGGCCCTGGCCCAGGGCTTCACGCGGGTCACGGCACCGTACGACGGCTGGGTGCGCGAGACGCTGGCGCAGGCCGGTGACCTGGCCGTGCCGGGCAAGCCGATCGTTACGTTGTACGCGCCCCTGCCGCTGCGCGCCGTGGTGCATGTGCCGATGTCGCGCGGCGCGGCGGCGCGCGCCGCGTCCGACGTCGAGGTGCGGGTGCCGGGCAGCAACGGCGGCGGCGCCTGGATCAAGCCGGTGCAGCGGGAAATCCTGCCGGTGGCCGATTCGGTCGCCCAGACCCTGGAGTGGCGGCTGGAACTGCCCGGCGCGGTCGCCGGCCAGCTCGCGCCCGGACAGCAGGTGCGGGTTCGTTTCAGCGGCAGCCAATCGGTCCGCATGCTGGTGCCTCCTGGGGCGGTGCTGCGCCGCGGCGAACTCACGGCCGTCTACGTGGCCGCGCCGCAAGGCGGCTTCGTGCTGAAGGCGGTGCGCCTGGGTGCCGACCATGGCGCCGCGGGCGTGGAAGTGGTCGCGGGGCTGCGGCCGGACGACCAGGTGGCCGTCGATCCGGTGCGTGCCGGCCTGGCCGGCGCCCGCGCCGCGCGCTGAGGTGACCATGCACGACGACCTTCCCGCCACCGGCCACGGGCCCGCGCGCCTGGGTGTCTCCGGCCGCATCGCTGCCGCGTTCCAGGCCAATGCCATCACGCCGCTGCTGGCCATCGTGGCGCTGCTGCTGGGCCTCTTTGCCGTCCTGGTCACGCCGCGCGAGGAAGAGCCCCAGATCAACGTGACCATGGCCAACGTCCTGATCCCGTTTCCGGGCGCGGCGAGCGCCGACGTGCAGAACATGGTGGCCCGGCCGGCGGAACAGGTGCTGTCCCAGATCGCCGGCATCGAGCACACGTATTCGGTCGCGCGGCCCGGCATGGCCGTGCTCACGGTGCAGTTCAAGGTCGGCGTGCCGCGTACCGAGGCTCTGGTGCGCCTGCACGACGTGCTCGCGGCCAACCAGGACTGGCTGCCGGCGGACCTGGGCGCGCTGACGCCGATCGTCAAGCCCAAGGGGATCGACGACGTGCCGGTGCTCGGGGTGACGCTGTGGAGCCGCGACGCGCTGGCCGCCAACGACCTGGAGCGGGTGGCCCGCACCCTCGAAGCGGAGCTGAAGACGGTGCCCGGTGCGCGCGAGGTGCAGACCACCGGCGGCCCCGGCCGCGCGGTCCATGTCTGGCTCGACCCGGCGCGGCTGCGCGAACGCGGCGTCGACGTGCTGGGGCTCAAGCGCACGCTGGCCGGCGCGAACCTGCGCATGCCGTCGGGCAGCGTGGTGGATGGCGACGCCGCGCAGATGCTGGCGGTGGAAACCGGCGAGTTCCTGCGTTCCGCCGAGGACGTGGCCTCGCTGGTCGTCGGCGTCAGCCAGGGCCGGCCGGTCTACCTGCGCGAAGTGGCGCGGGTGGAGTCGGGCGCGCAACTGCCGCAGCGCTACGTCTGGTTTTCGCCGGGCACGGCCGCGGGCGCAGCGGCGGACAGCGCCGCCGCGGGTCAGGTGTTTCCCGCTGTGACCCTCACCGTGACCAAGAAGCCGGGCGAAAACGCCGTCGACGTGGCGCAGGGCGCCCGCGAACGCATCGACTCGCTGCGCAACGCGGTGATCCCCGCCAACATCGAGGCCACGATCACCCGTGACTACGGCGAGACGGCGGCCGAGAAGGCCAACAAGCTGATCCAGAAACTGGCGTTCGCCACCGGCTCGGTGATCCTGCTGGTGGGCTTCGCGCTGGGCCGGCGCGAGGCGGTGATCGTCGGCGCCGCCGTCATCCTGACGCTGACGGCCACCTTGTTCGCCTCATGGGCCTGGGGTTTCACGCTCAACCGCGTGTCGCTGTTCGCCCTGATCTTCTCGATCGGCATCCTGGTGGATGACGCCATCGTGGTCGTGGAGAACATCCACCGCCACCAGCAACTGGAGCCGCACAAGTCGTTGCGCGAGATCATTCCGGGCGCCGTCGACGAAGTGGGCGGGCCCACCATCCTGGCGACCCTGACGGTGATCGCCGCGTTGCTGCCGATGGCCTTCGTCAGCGGGCTCATGGGCCCTTACATGAGCCCGATCCCGATCAATTCGAGCCTGGGCATGGCGCTGTCGCTCGCGATCGCGTTCACCGTGACGCCGTGGCTGGCGCTCAAGCTGATGAAGCCGCACCGCGTCCACGGCGCGGCCGGCGAGCAGGCCAAGGGACTGGCCGCGCGGCTGCAGCGCTTCTTCGGCGCGATCCTGCGGCCGCTGCTGGCCAGCGCGCGCAAGCGCTGGCTGCTGCTGGGCGGCATCGTCGCGGCGCTGGTGCTGTCGGCCGGGCTGGCCGTGGTGCAGTGGGTGGTGCTCAAGATGCTGCCCTTCGACAACAAGAGCGAGTTCCAGGTCGTGGTCGACATGCCGGCCGGAACCCCGCTGGAAAACACGGCGGCCGCGCTGCACGACCTGGGCGCCTTCCTCGCACGGCAACCCGAGGTCCGCGATCTGCAGGGCTACGCAGGCACCGCCAGCCCGATCACGTTCAATGGGCTGGTGCGCCAGTATTACCTGCGGGCGGACGCGGAGCAGGGCGACCTGCAGGTCAACCTGGTCGACAAGAAGCACCGCAACGAGCAGAGCCATGCGATCGCGCAGCGGCTGCGGCCGGAGCTCGAGAAGATCGCGAGCACGCACAAGGCGCGGATCAAGGTCGTCGAGGTGCCGCCGGGACCGCCGGTGATGAGCCCGCTGGTGGCCGAGGTGTATGGCCCCGACGAGGCAGGTCGCCAGGCGCTCGCCGGCCGCATCGCGGGCGCGTTCGCAGCCACCGCGGACATCGTGGCGATCGACACGACGCTGAAGGAGGACGCCAGGCGCGTCCGGTTGACGGTGCGCCGGCAGCGGGCCGAATCGCTCGGGATCCCGGTCGCCGTCGTCGCCCAGACGGTGCACGGGGCCCTTTCCGGCGCCGACGCCGCCTACCTGCACGACGGCCAGAGCAAGCATCCCGTGCCGGTGCGGCTGCAATTGCCGCGCGAATCGCAGATCGGGCTGGAGTCGCTGCTGGCGATGCCGGTGCGCGCCGCCTCGGGCCAGGTGGTGCCGCTGTCTGAACTGGTCAGCATCGAGCGCGACGTCATCGACAAGCCGCTCTACACCAAGGACCTGCTGCCGGTGAGCTACGTGTTCGGCGACATGGCCGGCCGCCTCGACTCGCCGCTGTACGGCCTGTTCGCCATCCGCGACCGGCTGGCCACCGCGGCGCTGCCCGCGACCGGCGAGCTGCAGGAGTACTGGATCCGGCAACCGCCGGACGCGTGGCGCCACTACGCGATCAAGTGGGATGGCGAATGGCAGATCACCTACGAGACCTTCCGCGACATGGGCGCGGCCTACGCGGTGGGGCTGGTGCTGATCTACCTGCTCGTGGTGGCCCAGTTCCGCAGCTACCTCACCCCCCTGGTGATCATGGCGCCGATCCCGTTGACGCTGATCGGCGTGATGCCGGGACATGCGCTGCTGGGCGCGCAGTTCACCGCCACCAGCATGATCGGCATGATCGCGCTGGCCGGCATCATCGTGCGCAATTCGATCCTGCTGGTCGACTTCATCGAGCTGCAGGTGGCGCAGGGGCGGGCGCTCGCCGACGCCGTGGTCGACGCCGCCGCGGTGCGGGCGCAGCCGATCGCGCTCACCGGGCTCGCCGCGATGATCGGTGCCTTCTTCATCCTCGACGACCCGATCTTCAACGGCCTCGCCGTGTCGCTGATCTTCGGCATCCTGGTGTCGACCCTGCTCACGCTGGTCGTGATCCCGGTGCTCTATTTCGCGCTCTACCGGCGGCGCCATCCGCCGGTGGCGCCGGCCGCCGCCTGACCTCTTTTCCCATCAACCAACCCAGGAGATCTCCATGACCGTCGACCGTTTCATCCGTGTGTTTGCCGGACTCTTCGTCCTCGTTTCGCTGGCGCTCGGCGTCGAAGGCAGCCCCTTGTTCGTGAGCAAATGGGCCCTGGCGTTCACGGCGTTCGTCGGCGCGAACCTGTTCCAGTCCGGATTCACGAACCTGTGCCCGCTCGCCTTCTTCCTGAAGAAGCTGGGCGTGCCCGAGGGCGCGGCGAGCTGCGCGCGCTGAACGGCACAGGCCCCGCCCGACTTCCCGCTCGAGTGCTGGCATCATGCAGGACTTCGCGCCCCGCCATCCCGGCTGCGCGCCGCCTGATCGACTGGAGCAACAACCAATGGCCTCGCTGGACAACGCCGCAGCACGTTCCGACATCGTCAACCGGCTGAAGCGGGCCGAGGGGCAGTTGCGGGGCATCCAGCGCATGGTCGAAGAAGGCGAGACCTGCGTGAAGGTGGCCCAGCAGCTCTCGGCCGTGCGCAAGGCGCTCGACAGCACCTACGTCCACCTGACCGTGTGCCTGGTCCAGCAGGAGGTCGAAGCGCGGCTGGGCGCGGATGCGAAGACCCAGGCCAAGCTCGCGCCGATCATGGCCGAGATGGAACGGCTGATCGGTCGCATCACCTGAGCCATCCCGCGCCACCCGCTGTCCCCGTCCCTGCCGCGCCCGCGCCGCACCTGCTGCGCGGGCGCGCTGTCTTTGGCCGCCGCCCGGATGCCCCGCCCGCCGGAATGGAATATCGAAAAGATAATATATGCCTCAAACATCTGTGAATATGCTGGAGATTTGAGGCGCATCAAGGTCAGGGAGGCAAGAACATGATTGACGGCGCGGTGGAACTCGACGAACTGGGCGTGGCGGCCGCGGGGGCCTGCGCCCTGCTCAAGACCATGGCCAATCCCGACCGGCTGCTCGTGCTGTGCGAACTGGCCCAGGGCGAGCGCAACGTCGGCCAGCTGGAACAGGCGCTCGGCATCGTCCAGCCGACGCTCTCGCAGCAACTTGGCGTGCTGCGCGAGGCGCGGCTGGTGGACACGCGGCGCGAAGGCAAGCACGTCTACTACCGCATCGCGAGCCGCCAGGCGCTGGCCGTGATGCAGGTGCTGCACGCCCAGTTCTGCCACGGCGAAGCGGTGGCGAGGACCTGACGATGACCATGGCCTGGAACGACTTCACGCCGTGGCAGTCGCTCGCCGGCGGCGTGCTGATCGGCACCGCTTCGGCGCTGTTCATCCTGTTGAGCGGCCGCCTGCTGGGCATCAGCGGCATCCTGGGCGGGCTGCTGGCTCCGCGCCGCGGCGACGCCGGCTGGCGCCTCGCCTTCGTCGCGGGTTTGCTGGCCGCGCCGGCCGCCTGGGCGCTCTTCGCCGAGCTGCCGCCAGTGCGGATCGATGCCGACGGAACGGTGCTGATGGTGGCCGGCCTCCTGGTGGGCTGGGGCACCCGATACGGTTCGGGCTGCACCAGCGGCCACGGTGTCTGCGGCCTCTCGCGGCTGTCGCCACGCTCCCTGGCCGCCACGGCGGCGTTCATGGGCGCCGGCTTCGCCACCGTGTACGCGGTGCGTCATCTGCTGGCCTGAAGGGGGCGCCGTGAACCGTCTCGTCGAATTCCTCGTGGGCCTCCTGTTCGGCCTGGGCCTGATCCTCTCAGGCATGACCGATCCGGGCAAGGTGCTCGGCTTCCTGGACATCGCCGGCGCGTGGGACCCGTCGCTGGCCTTCGTGATGGGCGGTGCGATCGCGGTCGCGTTCTTCGCGTTTGCCCTGGCACGCCGGCGCACCACCGCCTTCCTGGGTGGGGCCATGCACCTGCCGGGGAACGCGCCGATCGACCGGCGGCTGCTGATCGGCGCCCTGGTGTTCGGTGTCGGCTGGGGGCTGGCGGGGTTCTGCCCCGGGCCCGCGGTGGTGGCCGCCGGCGCCGGCGTCACCGAGGCGCTCGTGTTCACCCTGGCGATGATCGCCGGCATGGCGGTGCACGAGTTCGGCGCGCAGCCGGCCTCCCGCGGCGCTCCGGTGCTGGAGTAGACCGGGGCAGCGGGCGGGCGCTGCCTGCGCCCGCCGCCAACGCCACCGCGGGTAGGCGGCGCGCCACGGCCCGGCGGGTATGCTTGGCGCCATGTACGCCGCCTATTTCGGACTCGCGCACGAGCCGTTCTCGATCGCGCCCGATCCCCGCTACCTGTACATGAGCGAGCGCCACCGCGAGGCGCTGGCGCACCTGCTTTACGGCCTCGGCGCCGGCGGCGGGTTCGTCCTGCTGTCCGGCGAGATCGGCACCGGCAAGACCACGGTGTGCCGCCTGTTCCTGGAGCAGGTCCCCGCCGACTGCAACGTCGCCTACATCTTCAATCCGAAGCTCACGGTGATCGAGCTGCTGCAGTCGGTCTGCGAGGAGTTCCACATCGCCGTGCCGCCGGCGGACCACGCCCCCACCGTCAAGGACTACCTCGATCCGCTCAACGACTTCCTGCTGCGCGAGCACGCGGCCGGACGCAACAACGTGCTGATCATCGACGAGGCGCAGAACCTCTCGGCGGAGGTGCTGGAGCAGCTGCGCCTGCTCACGAACCTGGAAACCAGCGAGCGCAAGCTGCTGCAGATCATCCTGATCGGCCAGCCGGAACTGCGCAGCATGCTGGCGCGCCCGGAACTGGAGCAACTGGCGCAGCGCGTGATCGCGCGCTACCACCTCGACGCGATGACGGCGCCCGAGACCGCCCATTACATCCAGCACCGGCTGGAGGTGGCGGGCCTGCAGCGGCCGCTGCCGTTCGACCGCCGCGCGCTGCGGCGCATCCATGAACTTGCGCGCGGCGTGCCGCGGCGCGTGAACCTGCTGTGCGACCGGGCGCTGCTCGGCGCCTTTGCCGGCGGCCAGCCGGCTGCCGACCGTCGCACGGTGGAGAAGGCCGCCGCCGAAGTCTTCGGCGACGCGCCGCGAACGGTGGCGCGATGGCCGCGGGCGGCGGTGGTCCTTGGACTCGGCGTGGCGGCCGGCGCCGGCCTGTACGCGGCGGCCAGCCGCTGGCTGGAGCCGGCGACGCTGCAGCCGGTGGCGATCCAGGCGCCGGGTCCTGCCAACGCTGCAACTCCGGCGGAGCCCCCGGCGGCGGCGGCGTCCCTGGCGGCGCCGGCGGCGATCGCACCCGCCCCGGCGGCGTCCGCGCCCCAGCCCACGTTGCTGCACGAGGCGGACCAGGCGTGGCGCGAACTGGCGCAGGTGTGGAAGCTGCCGGTGCCGCAGCAGGGCGACCCGTGCGACGTGTTGCGCAAGGAGGGCGTGCAGTGCTTCAGCCGCACCCTGAGCCTGCCCGTGATCCGGGAACTCGGGCGGCCCGGCATCCTGACGCTCGACGCTGCCACGGGCTCGCCCCGCTATGCCCTGCTCACGGGACTCACTCGCGATAGCGCGACCCTGCAGGCCGGGGGCACCGAGCAGACGGTGACCCTGACGGCGCTGGCGCAGCGCTGGCAAGGCGGCTTCGCGACGCTGTGGCGCTCGCCGCCCGGCTACAGCGGGCGCAGCGACCACCCGGAAACGGTCGCCTGGATGGCCGCGGGCCTGGCAAAGGCCACGGGGGCGCCGGCGCCCACCGGCACGGTCACGCTGGATGCCGTTTTGCGGGCGCGGTTGCGCACGTTCCAGACGGCGCAGGGGCTCGCCGCCGACGGCCAGCCGGGCCCGATGACCTTCATGCAACTCAATCGCGCGGCAGGGGTCGACGAGCCGCGACTGCACTCCGGATCCTGACCATGTCCTACATCCTCGATGCACTGAAGAAGGCCGACGCGCAGCGCGAGCGCGATCCGGCACGTGGCATTCATGCCCAGCCGGCGCCGCTGCCCACGGTGCCGGAGCCGGGAATCGGCGGGCGGCCGTGGTTCTGGGTCACCGGGGTGGCGGCGATCGCCGTGCTGGCCGTCGCCGGCTGGTTCGTATCGCAGGGACGCTCGGACCCGCAGCGCTCGCCCGAGGTGGCCAGTGACGCCGAGCCGCCGCGCACGGCCGCCGTGCCGGCGGCGGCACCGGCGCCGTTGGGCGCCACGCCCCCGCCGCGCGGCACGACGGCGGCGGCGCCCGAGCCCGTGGCCGACGCCGTGTTGCCGCCGCCAGCGCCGGTCGCGCCCGCCGTCGTTGCCGCGGCCCCACCCAGGGCCGCCACGACGCCCACCGGGAATGCTGCGCGCGCTGCGGCGGCAGTGAATGCCCCGGTGGCGCCGGCCGTGCCGGCCAGTGCGACGGCGGCGCCGCCACCCGCGCCACCCGCCGCCACGGCTGCAGCGCCACCGCCACCGCCTGTCGCCGCACGCCCTGTTGCACCGGCCCCGGCTGCGGCCCCGGCCGCGCCCGTGGCGGCAGGCGAGCCTCCGGTCGGCAACGGATTGCCGGCCGACGCGCCCAGGCTGGCCATCAGCGGCGGCGTGTATTCGGCCAACCGCGCCCAGCGCATGCTGATCGTCAACGGCCAGGTGGTGAACGAGGGCGCCGACCTCGGCGGCGGCATCGTGCTCGAGGAAATCCGACCCAAGGCCGCCGTGCTGCGCTTCCGCGGCGGCCGCTACAACGTGGGTTTCTGAGGCCGCCCATGCGCCGCCGCGACCTGGTTGCCGTCGCCGGCCTCGCGCTGGGACTCGCGTCCGGCGTGCACGCGGACCCCGCGCTCCTGGCGCTCCTGCAGCGAGGCGGACAGGTCGTCCTGATGCGCCACGCCCAGACCGATCCTGGCGTCGGCGATCCGCAGGGGATGGTGCTCGCCGATTGCGCCACGCAGCGCAACCTGTCGGCAGCGGGGCGCGCGCAGGCTGCCGCGGCGGGTGCCGCGCTGCGCGCGCGGCAGGTGCCCGTGGAGCGGCTGATCTCCAGCCCCTGGTGCCGTTGCGTGGACACCGCTCGCATCGCGTTCGGGCGCGCGCCGGAGACCTCGCCGGCGCTGGGCAACCTGTTCGGCCGCGACGATCCGCAAGGGCGACAGGTGGCGCAGATGAAGGCGCTGGTGGAGCCGCCGGCCGGCGGCAACCGCGTGCTCGTCTCGCACGGGTCGACCATCCAGGCGCTCACCGGCGTCTACCTCGCCCCCGCCGAAATGCTGGTGGTCACCCCGCAAGGCGGCGGCCGGTTCACGGTCGCCGGCCGGCTGCCGGCGCCGGGGCGCTGACTCGCGGGAGGGGGCAGGCCGGGGCGGCGGGCGCCGCGGCGAAACGTCTATGCTTGCGCCTGGCGTCGCGCGGCCCCAGCGGCCGGTCGCTCGCCGATCCCCTTCATTCGATTTCTCCCTTCTCCGATGACTTCTCCCAAGCAACCGCTCCAGCGCCGCCGACTGGCGGCGCTGGCCGCAGCCCTGTTCGCCGGCGCGGCCCTCTTCTCGCAACCGGCGCGCGCCGAGTGGCCCGACAAGCCGATCAAGTTCATTGTCCCCTTCCCGACCGGACAGGCGACCGACATCTTCGCGCGCGCGCTCGCCGAGCAACTCGGCAAGCGCCTGGGCCAGCCGGTGATCGTCGAAAACAAGGCCGGTGCCGGCAGCAACATCGGCTCCGAATTCGTCGTGCGCTCGGCGCCGGACGGCTATACGCTGCTGGTGGCCGGCAGCGCGATGGCCGTCAACCAGACGCTGTACCCGAAGGTGAGTTTCGATCCGACGAAGGACCTGGTCGGGATCTCGCTGGTCGCGAAGGTGCCGCTGGTGTTCCTGGCCCACCCCGACGCCGGCATCCGTTCCATGAAGGAACTTGCCGCGCGTGCCAGGGCGAAGCCGGGCGAACTCAATTACGCGAGTGCCGGCATCGGCGGCACGCAACACCTCTCGGGCGAGCTGTTCAAGGCCATGGCCGGCCTGTACGTGACGCACATCCCCTACCGCGGCAGCGGGCCCGCCCAGGCCGATTTCCTCGGCAACCAGGTTCCGCTGATGGTCGACTCGGTCACTGCAGCCCTGCCGCACATCCAGTCGAAAAGGGCCGTGCCGCTGGCGGTCACCTCGATCACCCGCTCGACGCTGCTGCCCGACGTGCCGACCGTCGCTGAAACCGGCGTCCCGGGCGTGAAGAACTTCGAGGCCGTCGGCTGGCTCGGCCTCATGGCACCGCGCGCCACCAGCCCGGACATCGTCGCCCGCCTGCAGCGCGAGGTGAACGCCATCCTGAGCAGCGAGCCCATGGTGCGCTTCATCACCGAACGCGGCTCGGTGCCGGCGCCCACCACCGGGCCGCAGTTCGACGCTTTCGTCGCTGCCGAGATCCAGAAGTGGGGCCGCGCCGTCAAGCTGTCCGGCGCCAAGGTGGACTGACCGGGGCATCGCCCACCAGGGGCGATGCGCTCGTTCCGGGCCGCTTCAGTCGGCCGGCGGCTGCGGCGCCTGGAAGACCGACCACCGGCCGTCCTTGAACAGGTACAGCGCCGAAGAGAGGCGCGCGCCGGGGCCGCCGGCGTAGAGAGCGGCCGCGCTGAAGCGCAGGCTCTCGACGGCGGCTGCATCGCGCGCGCTGGCGTACACCAGGCCGCCGCGGCGCGGCACGGCGACCACCAATCCGTCCGGATGGCGGGTCTGCAGCGCCTGCCAGAACTCGCGGTCGAGGAAGTAGCTGCTGGTCAACTCCGGCGCGGCGGCCTTCACCTGCATCAGGCCGCCGCTCCATGGCTGCACGTGCGGCTCGCCGTAGACCCGGCGCAGGTTCGCGACCGCCAGTTGCAGCGCCTCGTCGGGGGTGAGTTGCAGCCGGGCGAGGTCGTCGGGCGAAGCGCTTTGCAGGGTGCGCTCGCCGTCGAACACCAGCCGGATGTGCATGTCGCCCAGGTACTGGTACCAGCTGGTCTCGAACTCCACTCGCCGCCCCTGCGGCGTCGTGGCCTGCAGCGGCCCATACGGCCGCAGTGCCTCGTCCAGCTTGTTCTCGCCCGCCGACTCGCGCAGCACCGCGAGCAGGTTGCCGGCGCCGGTGGCTATGGCTTCCGCGTCGGATCCGGCCTGTCCCGCGGCGGCACTGCCGCAGGCGAGCACCCATGCCAGCGCGATGCGCGCGACCCTGGAGCGGTGATGACTGCTCTTGCCCATGCGGCTTCTCCTCCGGTCCCATCCTCGAACACACATGGTGACGCGCCGCCACCCGCGCGGCAAGGCCGCCGGATGCAACGCGCGGAATAAGTCGCGCGCACCGATGGTGGCGTCGCAACGAGCCAACGACGTTTGTTACCGATCTTGCGCCGCCGGTCTGGAACGCGGCGGATCTCGTCCGTAGCATCGGCACCTCATTCAACGCCACTCAGAGGAAGTTCACCATGGCACTGCAGTCTCCCTTCTTCAACAAGCGCGAGCCGGACACCTACGCCCAGCGCCAGACCGGCCCGAACGCGGCAGCGACTGGCACGGTCGCGAGCACGGCCGCCACGCCGGCCACCGCGGCTCCGGCCCCCGCCGCCGCAAGCACGGTGTCCACCGCTGAAGGCGAGAGCAAGCTGACCGTCGGACCCAACATCAAGCTCAAGGGCGTCGAGATCACCGATTGCGACACGCTGGTCGTCGAAGGCTCGGTGGAGGCCACCATGGACTCGCGCGTGATCCAGATTTCCGAGCGCGGCTCCTTCAAGGGGTCGGCCGAGATCGACATCGCCGAGATCCGCGGCTCGTTCGACGGCACGCTGACGGTGCGGCAGAAGCTCGTGATCTACGCCACCGGCAAGGTGACCGGCCGCGTGCGCTACGGCAAGGTGGTGATCGAGGAGGGCGGCCAGCTCTCCGGCGAGATCGAGTACGGCGCTTCCACCCCCGCCGCCGCCCCGGTGCGCACGACGAACACGGTGCAGCGGGTCCAGGCCGTCGGCTGAGCCTCGTGCCGGCCGAGGCCGGCGTCACACGGCGCTGCGGTGACGCGCGATGCAGGTGTCCAGCACCTCGTCGTGGCCGCGGCGCCACCAGTTTCCGGTGGAGAAGATCTCCACTTCGCTGTAGCCGGCATAGCCCTGCGCCTCGACCCAGCCGCGGATGCGCGGGATGTCGATCACGCCGTCGCCCATCATGCCGCGGTCGTTGAGCAGGTCGGTGGTCGGCGTGAGCCAGTCGCACACGTGAAAGGCCAGCAGCCGCCGCCGGCCGGCGCGACCGATCTGGGCCTGCAGCTTCGGGTCCCACCACACGTGGTAGACGTCCACCGCCACGCCCAGCGCGGGCGGCCCCGCCGGGTCGCGGGCCGGATCCAGTTCCTCGCACAGGTCCAGGGCCTGCTCCAGCGTGTTGACGCAGGCCCGGTCGGCGGCATACATCGGATGCAGCGGCTCGATCGCCAGCGGCATGCGGCGCGGCCGCGCGTACTCGAGCAGTTCGGCGATTCCGTCGCGCACCTGCGCGCGCGCTCCGGCGATGTCCTTGTGCGCGGGCCGCCCGGCGAGCGCGCCCGGCAGGCCGCCGACGACCAGCACCAGGCAGGCCGCGCGCAGTTCGCACGCTTCGTCGACCGCGCGCCGGTTGTCGTCGCGTGCCGCGGCAAGCCCCGGCGCATCGGCGGCGGGGAACATGCCGCCGCGGCAGTAGCCGGACAGCTCCAGCTCATGCGCTTTCACGAGCTTCGACACCGTGTCCAGGCCGGCCGCGGCGACCTGGTCGCGCCAAGGGGAGATCGCGCGGATCCCGCGCCGCGCGCATGCGTCGATGATCCGCGGCAACGGCAGGTCGACGCCATGCGACCGGCGCACTGTCGCGGTATTGATCGAGAGCCAGCGGTGGTCGTGCGAGAAGTCGCGCATCGGTGTCAGTCGACGCCGTGCAGCGCCAGCAGCGTCTTCATGCGACGCACGGCCAGCTCCGGCTGCTCCAGCAGGTTGGCCGCGTCGGCCAGCCGGAACAGCTCGGCGAAGTGCACGAGGGAGCGCGCGCTCTGCTGGCCGCCGACCATCGTGAAGTGGCGCTGGTGGCCATTGAGCCACGCCATGAAGACCACGCCCGTCTTGTAGAAGCGGGTGGGGGCCGCAAAGATGTGGCGCGACAGCGGCACCGTGGGGCCCAGGATCGCGTGGAACTTCTCGACGTTCCCCTGCGCGAGTTCGCCCAGCGCGGCGCTGGCCGCGGGCGCGATCGCGTCGAAGATCCCCAGCAGCGCATCGCTGCGGCCATGCGTGGTCGCCGTGCCATGGCCGTCGCCGGCGATCAGCTCCGCGTAGTTGAAATCGTCGCCGGTGTACATCCGTACGCCCGGCGACAGGCGCCGGCGCATCGCGATCTCCTTGTCCTTGTCCAGCAGCGAGATCTTGATGCCGTCGACCTTGTCGGCGTGCGCGGCGATGATGCCCAGCGCCGTGTCCATGGCGGCGTCGATGTCCTTGGTGCCCCAGTAGCCGGCCAGGGCCGGGTCGAACATGTCGCCCAGCCAGTGCAGGATGACCGGCTGCCTGGCCTGCGACAGGATGCGTTGGTAGACCTTCTCGTAGTCGGTGGGCGACTTCGCGACCCGTGCCAGCGCGCGGCTGGCCATCACGATCAGCCGGCCGCCGAGCCGCTCGATGGCGGCCATCTGTTCCTCGTACGCGCGGATCACGTCGTCGAGCGAATGCGCGGCCTCGGGCGAAAGGTGGTCGGTGCCGCAGCCGCAGGCGACCAGTGCCCCGGGGACGTCCCTGGCCGCATCGAGCGAACGGCGGATCAGCTCCAGCGAGGTGGGCCAGTCCAGCCCCATGCCACGCTGGGCGGTGTCCATGGCCTCGGCGACGCCCAGGCCCAGCGACCAGAGGTGCCGCCGGTACGCGATCGTCGCGTCCCAGTCCACGGCGCATTGGATCCAGGGATCGACGGCGGCCAGCGGATCGGCCACCACGTGCGCCGCGGAGTACGCGATGCGGTCGAACCTGATTGCCGCCACCGGCCGGGCGGGACTGGTGCCACGCAACTGGTAGGCGGCGAGGGCGCCGGCGGGCGTCGGCAGGTGCAGTGCGAGTGCCATGGCCGTTCTCAGATCGCGAGCGGCGGCACGTCGATCCAGCGCCGCTCCTTCCAGCTTTGCAGCGCCGCTTCCACCAGCTGCACGCCCTTGGCGCCTTCGGGCAGCGTCCAGCGGTAGTGTTCGTCGTCCACCACGTGGCGGATGAAGTGCTCCCACTGGATCTTGAAGCCGTTGTCGTACACCTGGGTGTCGGGCACTTCCTGCCACTGGTCGAAGAAGTTCATCGTCTGCTTCACGTCCGGGTTCCAGACCGGCCGGGGCGTGGTGACGCGGCTCTGCGCGCGGCACTCCTGCAGGCCGGCCACGGCCGAACCATGGGTGCCGTCGACGTGAAAGGTGACCAGGTCGTCGCGGCGCACGCGCGTCGCCCACGACATGTTCAGCTGCGCGATGACCGGCTCGCCGCCGTGGCCCACCAGTTCCGCGGTGGCGTAGGCCGCATCGTCGGCGGTGGCGGGGTAGGGCCGGCCGGCCTCGTCCCAGCGCTGCGGGATGTGCGTCGCGCCCAGGCACGAGATGGACTTCACCTCGCCGAACAGGTTGTCCAGCACGTAGCGCCAGTGGCACATCATGTCCAGGATGATTCCGCCGCCGTCCTCGGCGCGGTAGTTCCAGCTCGGACGCTGGATCGGCTGCAGGTCGCCTTCGAACACCCAGTAGCCGAACTCGAGCCGCAGCGACAGCAGGCGGCCGAAGAAGCCGGCGCGGCGCAGCATGTCGAGCTTGCGCAGGCCCGGCAGGAACAGCTTGTCCTGCACGGCGCCGTGCTTGAGCCCGGAGCCTTGCGCGAGGCGGGCGATCTCCACCGCCTCGTTGAGGTTGGTCGCGATCGGCTTCTCGCAATAGACGTGCTTGCCGGCCCGGATGGCCTGCGCGAGGAGGGTGGGGCGCATCTGGGTGGTCCCCGCGTCGAAGAACACGGTGTCCTCGCGGTTCGCCAGGGCCTGTTCGAGGCTGGTGCCCCAGCGCTCGATGCCGTGGGCGCGGGCCAGGGCCTCGATCTTCTCGGCGTTGCGGCCGATCAGGATCGGGTCCGGCATCACCTTGTCGCCGTTGGCCAGGGTCACGCCGCCCTGCTGGCGGATCGCCACGATGGAGCGGATCAGGTGCTGGTTCATGCCCATGCGTCCGGTGACGCCGTGCATGATCAGTCCAAGTCGTTGGGTGGGCATGAAGCTCGGTCCTTTCAGGTCGCCGCCGGCGCGCCGCCGCCGCCCGTCGTCATTTCTGGACTTCCAGGCCGGCGGCCTTGACCAGCACGGCGTTGGACTTGATCTCGTCGCGGATGTAGGCGTCGAACTGCTCCGGCTTGAGCGTCCAGGCATCGGCGCCCAGGGCGGCGAAGCGTTCCTTGACTTCGGGCGTGTTCAGGGCCTTGACCACCTCGTCGTGCAGCCGGTTGACGATCTCGCGCGGTGTCCTGGCGGGAGCCATCATGCCGATCCAGAAGTTGAACTCCGAGCCTGGCACGCCCGCTTCGGCCGTGGTCGGCACGTCGGGCAGTGCGCTCGCGCGCTTGCGCGAGTCCACCGCCAGCGCCAGCAGCTGGCCGGTGCGGATGTGGCCGATGACCGGCGCGATCGGCGAGAAGTAGTAGTCGACGCGTCCGGCCATGACTTCCGTGACGGCCTCCGCCGAACCCTTGAAGGGGATGTTGGTGGCCTCGATCTTCGCCGCGAGCTTGAACTTCTCCGCGTTCAGGTGGGTGGCGCTGCCCTGGCCGGCCGACGCGAAGTTCATGCTGCCCGGCTTGGCCCGCGCCGCCGCCAGCAGGTCCTTCAGCGTCCGGATGTTCCTGGCCGGCGAGATGACCAGGACGTTGGGGGTGCTCGAGATCGGCGTGACGCCGGCGAAGTCGCGCTCGGTGTCGAACGGCAGCTTCGCGAAGGTGGACGGGCTCACCGTGTGCGACGACGAATGGACCATGATCGTGTAGCCGTCTGGCGCCGCTTGCGCCACCAGGGCCTGGCCGATCGTCCCGCTGGCGCCGCCCCGGTTCTCGATCACCAGCTGCTGGCCCATGCTCTGGCTCATCTTGTCGGAGATGGCGCGGGCGATGATGTCCGTCGTGCTGCCGGCGGCGAAGGGCACGATCACCCGGATGGGCTTGTTCGGGTAGCCGGCTTGCGCCTGCGCGGCGAGCGGCGACAGCAGCGCCAGGCTCGCGAGGGAAGCTGCCAACGTGCGACGGGTGATGTTCACGATGTGTCTCCTAATTAACTGATTGGTGAATTATGGGGGCAGGAAATGGCAGTCCGCAAGCGGGTGGACGCGCCTCAGTTCCTCAGGACATACCCGAGGATCACGTCGCAGATGTGCGTGAGCCGCTCGTTGCGTGCCTTCGCCGTCATGAGGTCGCGGCCGAAGATCGCCGACAGGGTGTAGTGGTTGGACAGGTAGAAGTAGGCCAGCCCGGCGATCGAGACGTACAGCTGCAGCGGGTCGATGCCGCCGCGGAAGCTCCCTTCCTTGCGGCCGCGCTCGAGGATCTCGCCCAGCGTGGCGATCAGCGGCGAGTTCATCTCGCGCGCCCGCTGCGAGTTCTCCAGGTGCCGCGCGGCCTGCAGGTTCTCGCTATTGAGCAGCGACAGGAACTCGGGATGGGCGAGGTAGTAGTCCCAGGTGAACTCGACGAGCCGCCGCACCGCGTCCACGGGCCTGAGCGCCAGCAGGTTCAGCTGCCGCTCCTCGTCCCGGATGTGCCGGTAGGCCTGTTCCAGCACGGCCTGGAACAGGCGGTCCTTGTCCTCGAAGTAGTAGTAGATCAGCCGTTTGTTGACGCCGGCGCGCTCGGCGATGCGCTCCATCCGCGCGCCGCCCAGGCCGTGCTCCGCGAACTCGTCGCGGGCCGCCGCTAAGATCGTGCTCTGCGAGCGGTCGGCATCGCGCTGGCGCTCTTCGGCGGCCGGGACAGCGTCTCTTGGCATGGCCGCATAATTCACCGTACAGTTAATAAAGTCAAGCCATGGTTTCATCGAACAGCAACCCCTCCGGCGCCCCCGAGGCGCGTGATCCGGGCCAGCTCGCCGGCCACCTGCTGGTGGAGTGCCTGGTCGCGCAAGGCGTGCCGCGCGTCTTCGGCGTGCCCGGCGAGAGTTACCTCGCCGTCCTGGACGGCTTCCACGCGTACCGCGACAAGATCGGCTTCGTGATCAACCGGCAGGAGGGCGGCGCCGCCTTCATGGCGGAGGCCCAGGGCAAGCTCACCGGCCGTCCCGGCGTCTGCTTCGTCACCCGCGGGCCGGGCGCCACCAACGCCTCGATCGGCGTGCACACCGCTTTCCAGGACTCGACGCCGATGGTGCTGTTCGTGGGCGACGTCGCCGGCGACCAGCGCGACCGCGAGGCGTTCCAGGAAGTCGAGTACACCAGCTTCTTCGGCCCCAGCACCAAGGGGCTGGCCAAGCGCGTGGAGCGCATCGACGACCCCGACCGCATTCCGGAGTACGTCGCCCGTGCCTTTGCCACGGCGATGAACGGCCGGCCGGGTCCGGTGGTCGTGGTGCTGCCCGAAGACATGCTCACCAAGACGACCCGGGCGCGCCCGCTGCCGCGCGTCGAAGCCTCGCAGGCCTGGCCCGATCCGGGGTCGCTGTCCCGGTTGCGCGACCTGCTGCTCGCGGCGCGCAAGCCGTTCGTGGTCGCCGGCGGCGGCGGTTGGACCGTCGAGTCCGCGCAGGCGCTGCAGCGTTTCGCGGAAAAGTGGTCGCTGCCGGTGGGCAATGCCTTCCGCTTCCAGGACATCTTCGACAACCACCACCCGCTGTATGCCGGCGACGTGGGCATCGGCATCAACCCGAAGCTGGCCGCGCGCATCAGGGAGAGCGACCTGGTGATCGCTGTCGGCCCGCGGCTGGGTGAAATGACGACCGGCGGCTACACGCTGCTGCAGGTGCCGCGGCCGGCCCAGCAACTGGTGCACATCCACGGCGGCGCCGAGGAACTGAACCGCGTCTACAGCGCCGACCTCGCGATCAACGCATCGATGGGGGCGGCGGCCGTGGCGCTCGAAGCGCTGGAGGCGCCGCCGCAGGTGCCCTGGCGCGACTGGGCGCAGGCCGCACGCGCCGACTACGACGCGAACCTGGTGCCGCAGGCGCTGCCCGGCAGCATCGACATGCCGGCCATCGTGTCGCTGATCCAGAAGCACCTGCCGGCGGACGCGGTCTTCACCAACGGCGCCGGCAACTTCGCCAGCTGGATGCACCGCTTCTTCAGGCACCACGGCCTCGCCAAGGGGCACCGGACGCAGCTGGCGCCCACCAATGGCGCGATGGGCTATGGCGTGCCGGCCGGCATCGCGGCCAGCCTCGTGACCGGGCGGCCGGTGCTGACGATGGCCGGCGACGGCGACTTCCTGATGAACGGGCAGGAACTCGCGACGGCCGTGCAGCACGGCGGCAAGTCCATCATCGTGCTCCTGAACAACGGCATGTACGGCACCATCCGAATGCACCAGGAGCGCGAGTATCCGGCGCGCATCAGCGGCACGCCGCTGGCCAATCCCGACTTCGTGGGCCTGGCGCGTGCGTATGGCTATGCGGGGGTGCGCATCACGACGACCGCCGAGTTCGAGCCGGCGCTGCTCGCCGCGCTGGAGCGCCCGGAAGGCACGCTGATCGAGGTGATGCTGGATCCGGAGGTGATCTCGACCCGGGGCACGCTGAGCGCCATCCGCGAGAACGCGCTGAAGAAATGACGGCGGTCGGGCGGCGTGCGCGCTGCCCGCAAAGAAAAAAGCCGGCTGACGCCGGCTTCTTCCGTCTCAGGCGAAGCTCACTTCACGTGCTTGCCGATGAGGCCGGCCATCTCGAACATCGAGACCTGGTTCTTGCCGAACAGCACGCGCAGCTTGTCGTCGGCGTTGACCATGCGCTTGTTGCTCTGGTCTTGCAGCTTGTTCTTCTTGATGTAAGCCCACAGCTTGCTGACGATTTCCGTGCGCGGCAGGGGCGCCGCACCGACGACGGCGCCGAGCGACGCGTCGGGGGTCAGGGGCTTCATGAACGCCGCGTTGGGGGTGCGCTTCTTCGCCGGGGCGGCTTTCTTCGCAGTTGCCTTCTTGGCCGGAGCCGCCTTCTTCGCGACGGCCTTCTTCGCCGGGGCGGCCTTCTTCGCGGGGGCCTTCTTCGCCGCGGCCTTCTTGGCCGGTGCCGCCTTCTTGGCGGCAGCCTTCTTCGCCGGTGCCTTCTTCGCGGCGGCTTTTTTCGCAGTTGCCATGATGATTTTCCTTCTAGAAGTTGATTAATCACCAATGGGAACCTGCATTCCCCACTGGCACTGCGGATGCTACTGGAGAAAAAACGCGTTTCCAAGCGAAAAATCGCTTTTTTCACTCTGGCGTGTGCGTTTTTTGCACGCGCATTTCAGGCTGTTTTCCCTCTGGCGCGGACCCGATCGCGACGTTGCGCGGTGCGTCGCACGCGCTCCCGGCGCCACGGGAGGCGCATGGCGCGGGCCGTGCGCTCCTCACGCTGCGCAGGAGAAAGCGCGATCAAGCGCGCGCCGCCACTGGGAAAAAGCCCTTCCCACCGCGTCGCGGCGCACGTGGCGTGCACCGGCCCGCGAGCGGTCGCTAGAGGCCGCGGCCCGGCGGCAGCGTCGCGAGCAGCACGCCGGCGAGCGCCAGCACGAAGGCGAGCAGCTGCGTGCCGCCGAGCGGCTCGCCCAGCACGAACACGCCGACCAGCGCGGCCGAAACCGGCAGCATCACCGTGAACACGCCGGCCTGCGCGGCAGGCACACCCTTGAGGCCCGTCATCCAGAGCCACACGGTCCAGACGCTGGCCGCCAGCGCATAGAACAGCAGCAGCAGCCAGATGCCGGGCGCCACCCCCGCGAAATCGAAGCGCAGCGCCGCCCAGAGACCCAGCGGCGTGACCAGCGCCAGCCCCCACAGGTTGATGATCGCGGTGATGCGCTTCGGGCCGAGGCTGCCGGTGAGCTTCTTGCCGATCACGGCGTACGAGGCCTCGCACAGCACGGCGCCGAACACCAGCAGGTTGCCGAGCCACTGCCACTCGCCGCCGGCGGGTCCCGTGGCGGACCGGCTCGGCGCCAGCAGCGCGATGCCGCCGGCGGCGCAGCCGACCGCGGCCCAGGTCCGCGGCGCGATCCGCTCGCGCAGGAAGGCCCAGCTCAGGAGCGCCACTGCGGCGGGAATCGAAGCCATGATGACGCCGGCGGCCACGGCGCTCGTCAGGCTCACGCCGTACAGCATGAAGATCGAGAACAGGAAGTTGCCGAGGAACGACTCGAGGAACAGGAGCTGGCGTGTGCGCTGCGTCATGGGCGGCTCGTCCGCCGGCCGGCGCAGCCAGTGCAACATCGCTGCGCCGCCGATCCCGAAGCGCAGCCACGCCAGCAGCAGCACGGGAAACGCGGCGACCAGCGTCTTCGACAGCGCGACGTAGCTGCCCACCAGCGACATGCTCAGGGCGAGGCAGGCATAGGCAAGAAGGCGCTGCGGCCCCATGGACGTGTGAGTGGTGAGTCGAAGACTCGATCATGCACCACCGCGCATGAGCGCATCGCCCGCCCGGCCGGGGGCTTGTCCCCGGCGCGCGCGAGCGCCGTCGCCGCGTGCCACCGGCGGGGGTGCCTGCGCATGGGGCGAAAACGACATTTCACATGATGAATAAAGTGCGTATTGCACCGCAGCGAAATTTCTCGATATGAGAGACGGAATTTCTCATCGAGAAAGCATGATCGCAAGTCATTGATATACAAAAAGAAAAATTATCTCTTGTATAAGACACAAGATGCTCCGCAAGTCTTCTAGAAGACCTAAAGTCAGATCCAAGGCAACGCAGTACGGCCGCGAGTTTTCAATCAACCTTGGAGCACACGCCATGACCTCTTGGACCCATCTCACCCGCGAACAGCAGATCGCCCAGATCGAACAGGACTGGGCGGAGAACCCCCGCTGGAAGGGCATCAAGCGCGGCTACAGCGCCGCCGACGTCGTGCGCCTGCGCGGCTCGCTGCAGGTGGAACACACGCTGGCCAGGCGCGGCGCCGAGAAGTTGTGGAGCCTGATCAACACCGAACCGTTCGTCAACACGCTGGGCGCGCTGACCGGCAACCAGGCGATGCAGCAGGTCAAGGCCGGCCTGAAGGCGATCTACCTGTCCGGCTGGCAGGTCGCCGGCGACGCCAACAGCAACGGCGAGATGTACCCCGACCAGTCGCTGTACTCCGTGGACTCGGTGCCCAAAGTGGTGAAGAAGATCAACGCGACCTTCACCCGCGCCGACCAGATCCAGTGGGCCGAAGGCAAGGCTCCCGGCGACGAGGGCTACGTGGACTACTTCGCCCCGATCGTGGCGGACGCCGAGGCTGGCTTCGGCGGCGTGCTGAACGCCTTCGAGCTGATGAAGGCGATGATCGAAGCCGGCGCCGCCGGCGTGCACTTCGAGGACCAGCTGGCCGCCGCCAAGAAGTGCGGCCACATGGGCGGCAAGGTGCTGGTGCCCACCCGCGAAGCCGTGTCCAAGCTGGTCGCCGCCCGCCTGGCCGCGGACGTGATGGGCACGCCCACGATCCTGCTGGCGCGCACCGACGCCGAGGCCGCCGACCTGGTGACCAGCGACGTCGACGAGAACGACCAGCAGTTCTTCACCGGCGAGCGCACGGTGGAGGGCTTCTACCGCAGCCGCAACGGCATCGAGCAGGCGATCAGCCGCGGCCTGGCCTACGCCGAGTACGCCGACCTGATCTGGTGCGAGACCGGCACGCCGGACCTGGCGTTCGCCAAGCAGTTCGCCGACGCCATCCATGCGAAATTCCCCGGCAAGCTGCTGGCCTACAACTGCTCGCCGTCGTTCAACTGGAAGAAGAACCTGGACGACGCGACCATCGCCCGCTTCCAGAAGGAGCTTGGGGCGATGGGCTACAAGTTCCAGTTCATCACGCTGGCCGGCTTCCACAGCCTCAACTACGGCATGTTCAACCTGGCGCACGGCTACGCCCGCAACGGCATGACGGCCTTCGTGGAACTGCAGCAGGCCGAGTTCGCCGCGGCCAGCAAGGGCTTCACGGCCGTGAAGCACCAGCGCGAGGTGGGGACCGGCTACTTCGACGCCGTGACCACGACGATCGAAGCGCAGGCGTCGACGGCCGCCCTGAAGGGTTCCACCGAGGACGCGCAATTCCTCGACGAGCGCAAGGCGGCCTGAACACGGCGCGGCGCGGCGGCGCGCTCCCGGTCCGCGGCCGGGGGCGGCGACCGCAGCGCCACCGTGGACGGGTAGAATGGCGGCATTCCCCGGCCAACAAGAGCGAGAAAGGCACCCCGGTTATGACACCGCGAACGTCCACCACAGGGTTCACCACCCGCTAGGGTCGGGCGGTCGCGCGCGGGCAGCGAAGTCTTTCGCACTTCACCTTCGAAAAGCGCGGCTCGTCCCGCGCTTTTTCGTTGGCCTCACGCTCCTCATCTCGCACCATGATCCAAGTCACGCTCCCCGACGGTTCGCAACGCCAGTTTCCCGGCCCGGTCACGGTGGCCGACGTCGCCGCCTCCATCGGCCCCGGACTCGCCAAGGCGGCGCTCGCCGGCAAGGTCGACGGCAAGGTGGTCGACACCAGCCACCCGATCGACCACGACGCGCCGGTCGCCATCGTCACGGCCAAGGACCCCGAAGGGGTGGAGGTCATCCGGCACTCGACGGCCCACCTGCTGGCCTACGCCGTCAAGGAGCTGTTTCCCGAGGCGCAGGTCACCATCGGCCCGGTCATCGAAAACGGCTTCTACTACGACTTCGCGTACAAGCGGCCCTTCACGCCGGAGGACCTGGCCGCGATCGAGAAGCGGATGGCGGAGCTGGCGGCGAAGGACGAGCCGGTCACGCGCCGCGTGCTGCCCCGCGACGAGGCGGTGCGCCACTTCAAGAGCCTGGGGGAGCACTACAAGGCCGAGATCATCGAGAGCATCCCGGCGGACCAGGACGTCTCGCTGTACCGCGAGGGCGGTTTCGAGGACCTGTGCCGCGGCCCGCACGTGCCGAGCACCGGCCGGCTCAAGCACTTCAAGCTGATGAAAGTGGCCGGCGCGTACTGGCGCGGGGACCACCGCAACGAGATGCTGCAGCGCGTCTACGGCACGGCCTGGGCCTCGAAGGAGGAACTGCAGCAATACCTGAAGATGCTGGAGGAGGCGGAGAAGCGCGACCACCGACGGCTGGGCCGCGAACTGGACCTGTTCCACATGGACGACCATGCGCCCGGCGTGGTGTGCTGGCATCCGAAGGGCTGGACGGTCTGGCAGGAGGTGGAGCAGTACATGCGCCGCGTCTACCGCGAGAACGGCTACCAGGAGGTCAAGGGCCCGCAGCTGCTGGACAAGTCGCTGTGGGAGAAGACCGGCCACTGGGACAAGTACCGCGAGAACATGTTCGTCACAGAGTCGGAAAAGCGCGAGTACGCGCTCAAGCCGATGAACTGTCCCGGGCACATCCTGATCTTCAAGCAGGGCGTCAAGAGTTACCGCGACCTGCCGCTGCGCTACGGCGAGTTCGGCCAGTGCCATCGCAACGAGCCGACGGGCGGCCTGCACGGCATCATGCGCGTGCGCGGCTTCACCCAGGACGACGGCCACATCTTCTGCACGGAAGAGCACATCCTGCCGGAGTGCACGACCTACACGACGCTGCTGCAGAAGGTCTATCGCGACTTCGGGTTCAGCGACATCATCTACAAGATCGCGACCCGGCCCGAGAAGCGCATCGGCTCGGACGAGAGCTGGGACAAGGCCGAGCACGCGCTGATGGAGAGCCTTCGCGCGTCGGGCTGCGAATTCGAGATCTCGCCCGGCGAAGGCGCGTTCTACGGCCCCAAGATCGAGTACACGCTCAAGGACGCGATCGGGAGGCAATGGCAGTGCGGCACGATCCAGGTGGACTTTTCCATGCCCGAGCGGCTGGACGCCGAGTACGTCGGCGAGGACGGCGCCCGCCACCGCCCGGTCATGCTGCACCGGGCGATCGTCGGCAGCATGGAGCGCTTCATCGGCATCCTCATCGAGCAGCACGCCGGGGCGCTGCCCGTGTGGCTCGCGCCACAGCAGGTGGCCGTGCTCAATATCACGGACGCGCAGGCCGATTACGCCCGGGATGTTGCCAAAGCTCTGCAAAATCAAGGGCTTAGGGTGGAGCTCGATCTGCGGAACGAGAAAATTACGTATAAAATACGCGAGCATTCGCTGCAGAAGCTGCCTTACATCCTGGTCGTGGGCGACAAGGAAAAGGCGGCTGGTGCTGTCGCAGTGCGCGCACGGGGCAACCAGGACCTCGGCGCGATGTCCCTCGAAGCCTTCTCCCAGAGGATCGCGGCGGATATCGCCAGCAAGCATTGACGGGTGCGGCCGCGCCCGTCGCGCCGGGATTTCCGGCGGCTTGCGCGGCGCGCGCGTGCAGGCAGTTGTCGCCGCCGGAAGGCGGCAGTGTCATTGAAGGATTTGGACCATCGCTACTGATTTTCGCGACCGTCGCCACCGCGAGGAACGCAAACACCGCCTGAACCGGGAAATCATGGCCCCGGAAGTCCGCCTCTCGGGGCCCGAAAACGAGCCGCTCGGCATCGTCAGCCTGCAAGAGGCCTTGCGCATGGCGGGCGAGCTGGACGTCGATCTGGTCGAGATTGCCGCCACGGCCAATCCGCCGGTGTGCCGGCTGATGGACTACGGCAAGTTCAAGTACCAGGAACAGAAGAAGGCGGCGGAGGCGAAAGCCAAGCAGACGGTCATCGAGATCAAGGAAGTCAAGTTCAGGCCGGGCACCGACGACGGTGACTACAACATCAAGATGCGCAACATCCGGCGCTTCCTGGCCGAAGGCGACAAGTGCAAGATCACGCTGCGCTTCCGGGGCCGCGAGATCACGCACCAGGAAATCGGGATGGCCTTGCTGAACCGCATCCGCGACGAGCTGGCCGACCTGATCGTGGTGGAGCAGTTTCCGAAACTGGAAGGCCGGCAGATGATCATGATGATCGCGCCGGGCAAGAAGAAGCCGGCGCCCAGGCCGGCGGCCGCCGAGGCCTCGCAAGCCTCGGCCTGACGAAGAATCACGCTGCAACGGCTGGTCGCCGGGGCGGCGATGAAGGCGGGGCTCGCCCCGCCGCCGGTGGAGGGTCGAAAGACCCGCCACACAAGTGGCTCGGGGCCATCAAGACGCGAATGCTTCGCGGCGCCTCACGAGCACAAGAAAAGAAGGAGCAGCAATGCCCAAGATGAAGACCAAGAGCGGGGCCAAGAAGCGCTTCCGCGTTCGTCCCGGTGGGACCGTCAAGCGCGCGCAGGCCTTCAAGCGTCACATCCTGACGAAGAAGTCCACCAAGAACAAGCGCCACCTGCGTGGGGCCGTCGCCGTCCATGAGACCAACATGGGTCACATGGCGCAGATGCTGCCCTTCGCCGGCCTGTAGACCCACTGACGAACTGAAGGAGAACTCATATGCCTCGCGTCAAACGTGGAGTAACGGCCCGCGCCCGCCACAAGAAGGTGCTCGCCCTTGCCAAGGGCTTCCGCGGCCGCCGCGGCAACGTCTTCCGCATCGCCAAGGAAGCGGTGATGAAGGCGGGCCAGTATGCGTACCGTGACCGCCGCACCAAGAAGCGCGTCTTCCGCCAGCTCTGGATCGCCCGTATCAACGCGGCGGCCCGGGAACTAGGGATGACGTACAGCCAGTTCGCCAACGGCATCCGCAAGGCCGGCATCGAGATCGACCGCAAGGTGCTGGCCGACATCGCCGTGCACGACAAGGCCGCTTTTGCCGGCATCGTGGAGCAGGTGAAGGCCAAGCTGGCTGCTTGAGGTTCAGGCGAGGCACGCACCCGGTTTGCGGGGGTGCCTACGACAGAACAGGAACAGGGGCTAGGGCTGACGGCACTAGCCCCTGTTTTCCATCGAAGACCACCATGAACGAGTTCGATCCCATCGTCGGCAGCGCGCGCGAAGCCTTCGCCCGCGCCGCCACCCCCGCCGACCTCGAGAACGCGAAGGCGCAGTTCGTCGGCAAGTCCGGCCGCATCACGGAGCTGATGAAGGGCCTGGCCGCGCTCTCCGTCGAAGAGAAGAAGGCGCGCGGCGCGGCGATCAACGTGGCCAAGCAGGCGATCGAGGCCGCCCTCACCGAGCGGCGCCAGCAGCTCGCCGATGCCGAACTGGAGGCGCAGCTGAAGGCCGAGGCGCTGGACGTCAGCCTGCCTGGGCGCGCGCGCGAGCCCGGCGGCCTGCACCCGGTGAGCCTGACCATGGAGCGGATCGAGCGGATCTTTGCGAGCATGGGCTTCGACGTGGCCGACGGCCCGGAGATCGAGAGCGACTGGCACAGCTTCACGTCGCTGAACAATCCGCCCAACCACCCGGCGCGCTCGATGCAGGACACCTTCTACGTCGACATCCAGGGCGACGACGGCATTCCGTACAACCTGCGGCCGCACACCAGCCCGATGCAGGTCCGCTACGCGCACCAGCACATCAAGAAGTACGCGGACGCGGTGAAGGCCGGCGGCACGATGCCGGAAATCCGCGTGATCGCCCCGGGGCGCACGTACCGCGTCGACAGCGACGCCACCCACTCGCCCATGTTCCACCAGTGCGAAGGGCTGTGGCTCGGCGAGAACGTGAGCTTCAAGGACCTGAAGGTCGTCTTCACCGACTTCTGCCGCACCTTCTTCGAGAGCGACGACCTGGCGCTGCGCTTCCGTCCCAGTTTCTTCCCGTTCACCGAGCCCAGCGCGGAGATCGACATCCAGTTCCAGCACGGCCCCCTGGCCGGGCGCTGGCTGGAGGTGGCGGGCTCCGGCCAGGTGCACCCGGAAGTCGTGCGCAACATGGGGCTGGACCCAGAGCGCTTCATCGGCTTCGCGTTCGGCATGGGACCGGACCGCCTGACGATGCTGCGCTACGGCGTCAACGACCTGCGCCTCTTCTTCGACGGCGACGTTCGTTTTCTCAAGCAGTTCCGCTGATCCCGACCCGAATCCAGATATGCAATTCCCAGAGTCCTGGCTGCGCGAGTTCTGCAATCCGCCGCTGACCACCCAGCAGATCGCCGACACGCTCACCATGGGCGGGCTCGAAGTCGAGGAACTGCGGCCGGTCGCGCCGCCGTTCACGAAGATCGTCGTCGGCCAGATCAAGGAAGCGGTGCCGCATCCCCAGGCCGACCGGCTGCGCGTGTGCCAGGTCGACGCGGGGCAGGGCGCCCTGCTGAACATCGTCTGCGGCGCCCCGAACGCGCGTGCCGGCATCAAGGTGCCGTGTGCGCTGGTGGGCGCCGAGCTGCCGGGCGGCGAGGACGGCAAGCCGTTCCAGATCAAGCTGTCCAAGCTGCGCGGTGTCGAGAGCCAGGGCATGCTGTGCTCGGCACGCGAGCTGCAGCTCTCCGAGGATCACGCGGGCCTGCTGGAGCTGGCCGCGGACGCGCCGGTGGGCGCGGACGTGCGCGAGGTGCTCAAGCTCGACGACGCGCTGTTCACGCTCAAGCTCACGCCCAATCTCGCGCATGCGCTCAGCGTGTACGGGGTCGCCCGCGAGCTGTCCGCCCTGACCGGCGCGCCGCTGAAGGAGCCGGCGTTCGCGCCGGTGCGGCCGGCGCACGACGCGATGCTGCGTGTGAGGGTCCACGCACCCGACCTCTGCGGCCGCTTCTCGGGCCGGGTGGTGCGCAACGTCGACACCAGGGCGAAAACGCCGCAGTGGATGGTGGACCGGCTGGCGCGCTGTGGCCAGCGCAGCGTCACCGCGCTGGTGGACATCTCGAACTACGTCATGTTCGAGTTCGGCCGGCCCTCGCACATCTTCGACCACGACAAGATCCATGGCGGCCTCGAGGTGCGCTGGGGCGCGCCCGGCGAGCAGTTGAAGTTGCTCAATGGCAACACGGTGACGGTGGACGAGCAGGTCGGCGTCATCGCCGACGACCGGCAGGTCGAATCGCTCGCGGGCATCATGGGCGGCGACGCCACGGCCGTGTCCGACGAGACGAGGAACGTCTACGTCGAGGCCGCCTTCTGGTGGCCCCAGGCGATCCAGGGCCGCTCGCGCCGCTACAACTTCTCGACCGACGCCGGCCATCGGTTCGAACGCGGCGTCGACCCCAGCCAGACCGTCGAACACATCGAGCACATCACGCGGCTGATCCTGGAGATCTGCGGCGGCGAGGCCGGACCGATGGACGACCAGGTGCTTCGGCTGCCGGAGCGCAAGCCGGTGACGCTGCGGGTCGCCCGCGCGGCCAAGGTGATCGGGATGCCGCTCACGGCGCAGCAGTGCAACGACGCCCTGACCCGCCTGGGGTTGGAGGTCGCTGCCGCCGATGGAACGCTCACGGTCAAGCCGCCGCCGTACCGCTTCGACCTGACGATCGAGGAAGACCTGATCGAGGAGGTGGCGCGGGTCATCGGGTACGAGCAGTTGCCGACGACACCGCCGCTCGCGCCGATCACGGCGAAGCTGCCGCCGGAGGGACGGCGCAGCCGCTTCGCCGTGCGCCGGCTGCTGGCCGGGCTCGGTTACCAGGAAACGATCAACTTCAGCTTCGTCGAGGAGAGCTGGGAGCGCGATCTCGCCGGCAATTCCGACCCGATCAAGCTGCTCAACCCCATTGCCAGCCAGATGGGCGTCATGCGCTCGTCGCTGTTCGGCTCGCTCCTGCAGGCCCTGAAGTTCAATCTGGACCGCAAGGCCGAGCGGGTCCGCCTGTTCGAGCTGGGCCGGGTCTTCATGCGCGATGCGGCCGTGGCGACGACCGACACGACGGTGCGCGGCATCCGCCAGCCGATGCGCGTGGCCGGACTGGCCTACGGTGACGCGGAGGGCCTGCAGTGGGCACGCAAGGCGGGCCCCGTCGATTTCTACGACGGCAAGGGCGACGTCGAGAGCCTGCTTGCGCCGGTGCGGGCGCAGTTCAAGCCTGCCGCCCATCCGGCCCTGCACCCCGGGCGCTGTGCGTCCGTGTGGGTCGACGGCTGCGAGGTCGGCTTCGTCGGCGAACTGCACCCGCGCTGGCGGCAGCGCTGGGAGCTCGCCAACGCCCCGGTGCTGTTCGAACTGGACCTGGAGGCGGTGACGCAGCGCCGGGTGCCCGCCGCGCAGCCGGTGCCGCGCTTCCAGCCGGCGGAGCGCGACATCGCCGTGATCGTGGCCGACCACGTGGCCCACGATGCCGTCCTCGAAGCCGTGCGCTCCGCCGGCGGCCAGCTGCTGCGCGACGCCTTCCTGTTCGACGTGTACAAGCCGAAGCAGGCAGTGGCCGGCATCGCCGCGAACGAGAAAAGCATGGCCGTGCGCTTGACGCTCGCCAGCAGCGAAGCCACACTGACGGACGAGCAGATCGAGGCGGCCGTCGCAACCGTGGTCGATCGCATCGCCACGCAGCTCGGCGGCCGATTGAGGGGTTGATCACAATGGACGCGCTCGCCGGAACACCGCAGGACGAGGAGAGCATGGACTTCGCCGTTGAAAGCCTGGAAACGCCGGCCCTGACGAAGGCCCAGCTCTCCGAGTTGCTGTTCGAGCAGATCGGCCTCAACAAGCGCGAGTCCAAGGACATGATCGATGCGTTCTTCGACCTCATCGCGGACAGCCTGGTCGAAGGCAAGGACGTCAAGATCTCCGGATTCGGCAATTTCCAGATCCGCACCAAGGCGCCGCGGCCGGGCCGCAATCCGCGCACCGGCGAGGCGATCCCGATCCAGGCCCGGCGGGTGGTGACATTCCATGCCAGCCACAAGCTGAAGGAACAGATCCAGAGCCAGGGCGGCGAAGGGAATTGACCCCGCGCAACACTGCGGGCCAGGCGCGGGTAACAGGCTTTGCGCGCCGCCGCGCCTTAGAGTAACCTCGGAGCTTTCTCCCGTATCACGTTGATTTTCAATGGAGAAAGCTCTTCCAGCCATCCCAGCCAAGCGCTACTTCACCATCGGCGAAGTCAGTGACCTGTGCGGCGTCAAGCCGCACGTGCTCCGCTATTGGGAGCAGGAGTTCACGCAGCTGCGCCCGATGAAGCGGCGCGGCAACCGGCGCTACTACCAGCACCACGAGGTGCTGATGATCCGCCGCATCCGTGACCTCCTGTACGACCAGGGGTTCACGATCAGCGGCGCGCGCAACAAGTTGCAGGAGCTGGTGCAGGTGGAGCGCGACAAGCGCCGCGCCGGCGAGGTGATGCTCGAAGGCGTCGAGGTGATCGAGGTCGAGGACTCCGCCTTTCCAGACTTCGAGGACAGCCTGCCGCCCGAGGAGCGCGAGGCCGTGTCGCAGCAGCTCCTGCTGGTGCGCCGTGAGCTGTTCGAGATCCGCGACCTGCTCTCGACCACGCATTGATGAGGGTGCGCCGCGCGGCACGCGTTCGCGCCACGCTATAATCTGCAGCTTGTCCGGCGTGTAGCGCAGCCTGGTAGCGCACTTGCATGGGGTGCAAGGGGTCGCGAGTTCGAATCCCGCCACGCCGACCAGTCGAACGTCAACGGGTTCCCGCAGCGATGCGGGAGCCCGTTTGCTTTTGCGCGGCCCGCCGCCCTCGGCGAGAATGTGCCGCGAGGGGCACTCCATTCCCACAGCATTGCACTGAACATCATGGCGACAGTCGTCTTCGCGGATCTTGTCGGCAGCACGGGCCTGTTCGAGCGCCTCGGCGACGAGACCGCCGGCCGCTTCGTCACGCAGCTCACGGCCACCATCGGCAAGACCTTCGAGCAGCACCGCGGGCGCGTGGTGAAGCTGCTCGGGGACGGGCTGTTCGTCGTCTTTCCGGCCGAGGGCGACGCGGTCGCGGCGTGCGTCGCGATCCAGCGCCGCCTGCGCGAGCAACCGGTGCACGCGGGGGCCGGCGGCGCCCCGGTCCAGATGCAGATCGGCATCGATTCGGGCGACGTGGTCGAGATCGGCGGCGACTGCTACGGCGACGCTGTCAACAGCGCGGCACGGCTCGCCGACCTGGCCGGCGGCGAGCAGATCCTGGCGACCCAGCGCGTTCACGATGCGCTGCCGGCGGCCGCGCGCGCGCGCCTGCGCAGCCTGGGCCCGATGTACCTGCGCGGGAAGTCCGAGGCGACCGACGTGTTCCGGGTCGACTGGCAGGAAGAGGCCGACTCCGACCGCACCCTGCTGGGGACGTCGATGTTCAGCGAGGCCGGCACGCGCTGGCTCGAGCTGTCGGCGCCGGGACAACTGCTGCGCCTTGAGCCGCGCGGCGAGAAGCTGACGCTGGGCCGGGCCACCACCGCGTCGCTCGCGGTCAACGACGCCCGCGTGTCGCGGGTCCATGCCACCGTGGAGTGGCGCGGCGGCCAGTTCGTCCTCAGCGACACCTCGAGTTCCGGCTCCTGGGTCTATTTCGGCGAGCAGCGCGAACCGCTGGTGCTGCGCCGCACCGAGTGCTACCTGGTGGGACACGGGGAGATCGCCCTGGGCTGCGAACGCGGCCCCGGCAGCGGCCCGCCCGTGCGGTTCGCGGTCAGGGGCTGAGCGCCATCGGGCGGGGCGCGGCGGCGACAGCGCACTAGAATGCGTTCACCCCAGCCTGGAGCGCGTTTGCTGTTGTGAGTCTTCGAAAGCTTGGCCGCTACGAAATCGTGCGCGTTCTCGGAAAGGGCGCCATGGGGATCGTGTACGAGGGCCGCGATCCCAACCTCGACCGGCGCGTCGCGATCAAGACCGTCAAGGTGGAGAACCTCTCCCCGGAAGCCGCGACCGAATACGAGTCGCGTTTTCGCACCGAGGCGCGCTCGGCCGCCCGGCTGCAGCATCCCAACATCGTCAGCGTCTACGACTCGGACCGCGACGGCGACGTCGCCTTCCTGGTCATGGAGTACATCCATGGCGACGACCTCAAGCACCATCTCGATGGCGGCGAGCGCTATTCGCTGGAACAGTCGCTGCGCATGGTCGACGACCTGCTGTCGGCGCTCGATTACGCGCACCGGCAGGGGATCGTGCACCGCGACATCAAGCCGGCGAACCTGCTGATCGAGGCCAGCGGCCGCGTGAAGCTGACCGATTTCGGGGTCGCGCGGATCCAGGACGGGGGCGACGCCACGCGCACCCAGGGCGCGATGGTCGGCACCCTCAAGTACATGGCGCCCGAGCAGGTCCAGGGGCAGCAGATCGACGCGCGCGCCGACCTGTTCTCCGCGGGCGTGCTGCTGTACCAGTTGCTGACCGACCAGCGGCCGTTCGACGGCGACAACGAGTTCGCGATCATCCAGCAGATCGTCGGCCAGGCGCCGCGGCCGCCGAGTTCGGTGAACGCGCGGCTGCCGGCGGCCATCGACGCGGTCGTGGCCAAGGCGCTGGCGAAGGACCGGGAGCAGCGCTATGCGACGGCCGGCGAGTTCGCCAACGCCCTGCGGTCGGCGATGCGACAGGCGGACGATCCCACGGTCGTGCCGCCGCCCAACCCCGCGCGCAGTGCCAAGGGCGGCATCTACCTGGTGACGAGTCCCGGCGGCACGATGCCGATGGGCAGCACCGTGACCCAGGAACTGGAACTGGTCTACTGGAAGGACGTCAAGGACTCCAGCGACCCGGAAGACCTCGAGGTGTTCCTCGCGAAATTCCCGTCCGGCATCTATGCCGACCTGGCGCGGCGCCGCCTGCGCAAGCTCGGGACCGATCCGGCGCCGGACCAGACCGTGCTGAGCGGCATGACGGCGGCCGAGGCCGGCGCGGCGGCTTCGTCCCGTCCGGAGCTGGCGGCTGGCGCGGTCGCGCCGCAACGGTCTCCGGAGGCGAGCGACGGCCTCTCGACGATTCCGCTCGCGCCGGGCGCTGGCGCGCGCAGGGCGCCCCAGGAGTCGATGCCGACCGTGCCGCAGCCGCGCGCCGTGGCCGTCGACATGAGCGTTCCCGCGGTGGCGCCGTCACCGGGGCCCTCCGGCGGCGACGCCACGACCGTGCCGCTGCGGCCGGCACCGCCCGCGCACCAGGACGCCGCGGCGCCCGAAAACGATGCGGGCGCGGCGTCACGACTGCCGGCGACGGCGGTGCTGGCCGGTGTCGCCGCGCTGGCCGTCGGCGGCGTGGTGGCGCTGGTGATGGTCCTGCGCGGCGGCGGCGCGCAGAACTCGGACGCGGCGGCCGGGGCCGCATCCGCGCCGGTCGCGGCCGCCTCCGCCGCGTCGGCGGTGGCGCCTCAAGTGCCGTCTTCCGCCGCTCTTCCCGTGGCAGCCGAGCCGGGGCGCCGGCCCGCCGCGACCGCGTCGAAGCCGCCGCCGCCGGCCAGACCCCGGCCGGTCGCCAAGCCGGCACCCGCCGCGCCGGCGCCGGTCGACACGCCGCGGGTGGCGACCCCCGAGCCTGCTCCGTCGACGGCGCCGGAAGCGCGTGAGCAGCCGCGGCCGGCGCCGCCTCCGGCGCGCCCCGCGGCCAGCAATCCGGCCGACGCATGCCGCGACAAGGTCTTCATCTCCCGGGAACTGTGCCTGGCGGAGCAGTGCGACAAGCCCGCCGCGCGCAACCATCCGCTCTGCGTGCAGCGGCGCGCCGACGCGAAGCTGCGCGAGGAAAGCCGCGTGCGGAACTAGGCGTGCGCGGCGGTCAGGTGATCACGAGGTTGTGCACGCGGAAGCGGGCGGCGCGCCGGTCGGCGAAGTAGGCCAGCAGCGTTTCGCGCACGGTGCGGAAGGCAATCTCGTCCCAGGGAATCTCGCTTTCGGCGAACAGCCGGGCCTCGATCGTTTCGTGGCCCGGATCGAAACGGTCGCTCAGCAGGCGGGCGCGGTAGAAGAGGTGCACCTGCCCGACGCGGGGCACGCTCAGCACGGACAGCAGGTCCTCCATCTCGAAATGCGCGCCCGCCTCTTCCACGGTCTCGCGCGCCGCGCCTTCCTCGGTGCTCTCGCCCAGTTCCATGAAGCCGGCCGGCAGGGTCCACTTGCCCCAGCGCGGCTCGATGTTGCGCTTGCACAGCAGCACGCGGTCGCCCCAGTACGGCACGGTGCCGACCACGTTCAGGGGGTTCTCGTAATGGATGGTGTCGCAGGCCGGGCAGACCGCCCGCTCGCGCGTATCGCCGTCGTCGGGCACGCGGTAGACCACCGCCGCCCCGCAATTCCGGCAATGTCTGATGGGGCTGCGCAGCATCGTGCGAGTGTAATTTCAAACCGCCGGTGCAGCGACGGCGCCGGGCGCCGAGCCGGCGGGCCGCCCACGAAGAAAAAGGGGCCCGACGGACCCCTTCGACGAACCTTTGCGGATCAGGCCTTCCTTGCCGGGGCACCGCCCTTGCCGTGCTTGTCGATCAACGCGCGCGCGCCCTCCAGCAGCTTCTTGCCGTCGAAGCCGCGCTTGTTCATGTCCTCGGCCCACTCGACTTCGACCAGCCGCGCCTTGCGCTTGAACTCCTGCGCTTCCGCCGCGGGAATGGTGTAGATGGTGGTGTCCTTGACGGCCTCGGCGGCCTTGCGGCCCGCCGGGTCGTTGCCCTGCTGAACCTTGCCCAGCCAGGCGGAGGTGGCGAGGCCCGAGTTGGCGTCGATCACCTTCTTCAGGTCGGGCGCGAGCGAGTTGTACTTCGCCTTGTTCATGGCCATCACGAAAGTCGTCGTGTACAAGGCGCCGCCGGCCGGATCGAACTCGCTGTGGAACTTCGTGAGCTCGTGCACCTTGACCGAAGGCACCACCTCCCACGGGATCACGCAGCCGTCGATGGTGCCCTTGGACAGCGCGTCGGGGATGCCGGGCAGCGGCATGCCCACCGGCGTGGCGCCCAGGTAGCCGAGCATCTTCGTGATCTGGCGCGTCGGGCCCCGCAGCTTCATGCCGCGCAGGTCGGCGGCGGTCTTCACCAGCTTGTCCTTGGTGTGGAACATGCCCGGGCCGTGCACGTGCAGCGCCAGCACCTGCGTGTCCTTGAACTCGTCGGGCGCCATCGTCTGCACGTATTCCCAATAGGCCTTCGACGTAGCCTCGGCGTTGTTCATCATGAACGGCAGCTCGAACACCTCGATCCGCGGGAAGCGACCGGCGGTGTTGCCGGGCAGCGTCCAGACGATGTCGACCACGCCGTCCTTGGCCTGGTCGTACAGCTGCACCGGGGTGCCCCCCAGTTGCATCGCGGGATAGGCCTCGAACTTGATGCGGCCGTTCGACGCCTTCTCGACCTTGTCCATCCACGCCTTGTGCATGGTCAGCCACACGTTCGACTGCGGCGGCATGAAGGTGTGGAACTTCAGGGTGACCGACTGCTGGGCCAGGGCGGCGAGCCCGGGGGCGCCCAGGGCGACGGCGGCCGAGGATTGCAGGAGCGTGCGGCGCTGGATCATTCTCTCGTTCTCCCTGAAAGCCGCCTAAGGTACTGCACCGCGCTGCGGGCCGCGCTCGGGGCTTTCCCTCAACCGATGTACTTCACCAGCCAGAGGGAGATCGCCGGGAAGAACAGCAGCAGCAAGGTGCGCAGCGCGTCGCTGATCAGGAACGGCATGACGCCGCGGTAGCTCTCCGCGATTGGCACGTCGCGCGCCATACCGTTGACGATGTATACGTTGAGGCCCACGGGCGGGGCCAGCAGGCCGAAGCCCACGGTCATCAGCACCATGATGCCGAACCAGATGGCCACCGATTCCTTCGGCAGGCCGAAGTCCAGTCCCATGACGAGCGGGAAGAAGATCGGGATCGTGAGCAGGATCATGGACAGCTCGTCCATCACGGCGCCGAGCACCACGTAGAACAGCAGGATCGCGCCGACCACCATCAGCGGTGAGAGGCCCCAGCCGCCCACCACCGCGGCCAGCTGGTTGGGCACCTGCGTCAACGCGAGGGCCGCGTTCATCAGGTCCGCGCCCAGGAAGATCATGAAGATCATCGCCGAGCCTTCGGCCGTCGCATAGAAGCAGTGCTTGAACTTGCGCCACGTCATTTCGCCGCGCAGCAGGGCCGCGATGAAGGTGGAGGCGGCGCCCACGGCCGCGCCTTCCGTCGGCGTGAACAGGCCGCCGTAAATGCCGCCGAACACGATGGTGAAGATGATCGCGATCGGCAGCACGCCCAGCGCGGAGCGGCCTGTGAGCCGCGGCGCGTCGTCGTGCGCCGGCGCGTGCCCGGGCACCACCCGGACGTAGATGGCGATCGCGATCATGTAGCCGGCCACGGCGATCAGGCCCGGAATCATGGCTGCCGCGAACAGCTTGGCGATGTTCTGCTCGGCCAGGATGGCGTAGATCACCAGCGGCACCGACGGCGGCACGAGGATGCCCAGCGTGCCGCCGGCGGCCAGCGTGCCGGTGGCGAGGCGGCCCGAATAGCCGTGCCGCTTCATCTCCGGCAATGCCACCGAGGTGATGGTGGCCGCCGTGGCCACCGAGGAGCCGCAGATGGCGCCGAACGCCGCGCTGGCCATCACGGCCGCCATCGCCAGGCCCCCGCGAAAGCGCGACATGATCGAGCTCGCCACTTCGAACAGCGCCTTGGAGATGCCGCCCTGAGTCGCGAAATTTCCCATCAGGATGAACAGCGGGATGACCGACAGGTCGTAGCTCGCGAAGCGCGCGAAGGCCTGGGTGTTCAGGAAGTTGGCGAGCGGCAGCCAGCCCGCCTGCGCCACGTAGCCGACCGCGCCGGCCGTGAACATCGAGATCGCGATCGGCACGCGCACGGCCATCAGCACCAGCATGATGCCGAAGATCAGCAGGGTGAGGACGATCGGGCTCATTCGCCCGGCCTCGGGCCGAAGCCGCGCAGAGCCTGCACGACGCCGATCAGCGCCGTCAGCGCGAGCGGCGGCACCATCGCGGCGTACACGACCCACTCGGGAAAGCCCATCATCATGGTGCCCGAGTTGTTGGTCCACGCATTGAGTCCGCCGAGCGTCGAGCGCCACGCCAGCAGGGCCATCGCCGTGCCGAGCAGCAGCGCGCCCACCCGATCGAGCGCGGCGTTGGTTCGGTCGCTGGCGCGCGCCGTAAAGAAGTCCACGATGATGTTGGCCCGGCGAACCTGGCACCACGGCATGAACATGGCGATCGCGGCGCCGGCCGCCACGCCGGTGAGTTCGAAGTCGCCCACCAGCGTCCAGCCCACGGTATTGCGGCCGATCAGGCTCACGCAGATCATCAGCGTGATGACGGTGAGCAGGACGCCGGCCAGGATGGCGCACAGCTTGGCCAGGGTCTCCAGGACGCGCACTCGGCTGTCTCCCCTCTGTCAGTTCTTGTTCTCGATTCGATAAGCCCGGTGCGGCCCCGGGCCGCCCGGGCTCAGGCCGCGGCGATGCGCACCGAGACCTCGCCCACGCCCTTGACGCCGCCGACCAGCGTGTCGCCGGCCACGACCGCCGCCACGCCTTCGGGGGTGCCGGTGAAGATCAGGTCGCCGGGCTGCAGTTCCCATGCGGCGGACACGTGCTCGATCACCTCGCCGATGTTCCAGATCAGTTGCGACACCGTGCTGCGCTGGCGATCCTTGCCGTTGACCTGCAGCCAGATCTCGGCATTGGCGACGTCGCCGGCCTGCGCCGCCGGCGTGATCGGGCCGATCGGCGCCGACTTCTCGAAGCCCTTGCCGATGCACCAGGGCCGGCCCTGCTTCTTCATCTCGCCCTGCAGGTCGCGCCGGGTCATGTCCAGGCCGACCGCATACCCCCAGATGTGCTTGTGCGCGTCGGCGGCCTTGATGTTCTTGCCGCCGGTGCCGATCGCGACCACCAGCTCGATCTCGTGGTGCAGGTCCTTCGTCAGCGTCGGGTACGGCATCGTCCCGGTCTCGCCCTGGTTCACCGGCAGCACCGCGTCGGCGGGCTTCAGGAAGAAGAAGGGCGCCTCGCGGCCGGTGAAACCCATCTCCTTGGCGTGCTCGGCGTAGTTGCGGCCGACGCAGTAGATGCGGTGCACCGGAAACCGCTCGGGGCGGCCGGCCACCGGCACGGAAGCGACCGCGGGCGCAGGGATGACGTAGCTCATGACAACCTTTCTTCGTGGTGGAGGCCCAGTGCCTGGTGCACCGGGCGGTCGGAAAAACTGAACAGCACGCAGCCTGGCTGCGAGCTCAACCGCGCAGTGTGCCACGACGGCACGACGAAATGGTCGCGGGGGCCGAACGCGAAGCGCCACGCACCGGCGGCCGACTCGATCGTGACCTCGCCCGAACCTTCGACGACGCTGTACAGCGCGCCGTCGGTCTGGCGCCACGGCTTGCCGGCAAAACCGGCCGGCAGCTTCTGCATGAAGGTGGCCATGGTCGGCATTGGCGAGCCGCCGGTCTGCGGATTGACGTAGCGCAGCTTCACCCCGTCCCACTCGTCGACGGCGGCGTCGCGTTCCAGCTGCTCCAGCGCCTGGCGACTGCGCTCGTAGGGGTAGCTGAAGATCGGCGAGGTGGCGCCGAAGGGCTTCTCGTGGCGCACGGGCGCCATGTTGTGGCCCCAGCGGGCGAGGCTGGTGCCTTCGGCCCGCGTCACCACCTGCGAGCGGCGCGTGTCGTTTTCGGCGAAGCCGGCGTCGAGGAACCGGACCATCGGAATGTCCAGGCCATCGAGCCACACGACCGGGTCGTTCCCTTCGTGGCCGTGGTCGTGCCAGGTCCAGCTCGGCGTGATGATGAAGTCGCCCGGATGCATGGTGGTGCGCTCGCCGTCCACGGCGGTGTAGGCGCCGGCGCCTTCGACGATGAAGCGCAGCGCGCTCTGCGTGTGGCGGTGGCTGGGCGCCACTTCGCCGGGGAGGATCAGTTGCAGGCCGGCATACAGCGACTGCGTCACCGCGGACTGTCCGCGCAAGGCCGGGTTCTCCAGGATCAGTACGCGGCGCACGGCTTCTTCGGCGGTGATGGCATCGCCGGCCCGCATCAGGAACGGGCGCACTTCTTCGTAGCGCCACAAGGCGGGCACGCACGGACTGGCCGGCTGCCGCGGCACCAGCGCATGCAGCACTTCCCACAGCGGGGTGAGATGGAGCGGCTCCATGTCGCGATAGAGCTGCTGGCGCAGCTGCGCGGCGGGATGGGGTGCGTTCATGGCGATCTCCTTGGGTGCCTGTCAGTTGCGGCCGAGGTATGCGCCCGCGGCCTCCAGGCGCGACTGCAAGGCCGCGACGTCCACCTGCGACGCGCTGCAGCCCGCGTCCAGCGCCAGGGCCGCCGCGGTGCCGGCCGCCTGTCCCATGACGAAGCAGGCGCCGGTCACCCGCGCCGCCGACTGGGCTTCGTGCGTCATGGACGCGCAGCGTCCCGCGACCCACAGGTTGTCGAGGCCCTGCGGCACGACCATGCGATACGGCAGGTGGTTGAACCCGCGGCTTTCGGGGATCTTCGGCCAGCGAAACTCCACGTCGCCCTTGAGGTGCAGTTCCAGCGGCCAGCCGTTGACGCCGATCGTGTCGTCGAAACTGGCGCAGTCCAGCACGTCGCGTTCGGTCAACAGGTAGTGGCCCATCACGCGACGCGTTTCACGGATGCCGACCTGCGGCGCGATGTCGACGATGTACGAAGCCTCGAACCCCGGCACTTCCTTGAGGAAGCCGGCCACGCTGGCAATCTGCTGCCGCCCGAGGATCTCGGCCTCGCTGAGTTCCAGCGCGTCGGTGCCGTCCATCGCGTCGCCGTCCGCGTTCGCGAGCTGCGTCAGGTTGACCCGCCATTCGATGCCGCTCTTCTGCGGCCGCACGATCGCGCCCTTGCGCGGGAAGCGCCAGCGGCCTTCGGCCTCGGCCTGCGCCATCAGCCGCGGGATCGCCTCCCAGGCCCTGCCGGCGCGCCGCGGGTCGACGCCGTTGATGCGGAACATCGTCGACGGATACAGCATGTGCCCGGCGCCGTCGCCTTTCTCGTAGCGCGCGCCGGCCCACGCGGCGAGGTCGCCGTCGCCGGAGCAGTCGATGAACGTGCGGCCCAGTGCGGCGCGCCGTCCCGACTTCGTCTCCAGCAGCAGCGCCTGCACGCGGCTGGCGGTGTCCATCACGGCCCCCGCCGCCAGCGCATGGAACAGCACCTGCACCCCAGCGTCCGCGAGCAGGTCGTCGGCCGCGATCTTGTAGGCCGCGGTGTCGTAAGCCTGCGCCACGGTCTTGCCGAAGAGCGCATGCGGCGCATTGAGTCCGCCCAAGGCATCGATGCGCTGCAGCAGGTCGTCGGCGACGCCGTGCACCACCTGCCGGATGTCGCCGTGCACGTTGGCATGCAAGCCGCAGAAGTTGGTGACGCCGGCCGCCGTGCCCATGCCGCCGAGAAAGCCGTAGCGCTCGACCAGCAGCGTCGAGCGTCCCGCCCGAGCCGCGGCCACGGCCGCGGCCATCCCCGCCGGCCCGCCGCCCAGGACCACCACCTCGTACTCGCCAAGCACCGGCGTGCGCCGCGCCGGCTCCGTCAATGTGTCTCGCATGGTGTCAGTCGAACAACTGGTCGGGCGCGATGCCGTCGTACATCCATTTGAGCCCGGCGAAACCCGCCGATTCGCGTCCACTGCGAAACATCCGGTTGCGCAGTTCGCGGGCGACGCCGGATGCATGGTAGATGTCGCCGTAGAAGCGGGCCGTGAGCTGGACCCGGCCCGTGCGGAGGTAGCGCGCCTGCTGGTACTTCAGGAACGCCTGCTCGACGTCGCCCCGCGTGTGGCGCAGCGCGGCGCCCAGCACCACCGCGTCCTCGATCGCCTGACCTGCGCCCTGTGCCAGGTATTGCAGCATCGGGTGGGCCGCGTCGCCGAGCAGGGTGACCCGCCGGTCGCTCCAGTGGCTGACCGGCTCGCGGTCGCACAGCACCCACATCTTCCAGGTCTCGATCTTGCCGAGCAGCTCGCGCACCCGGGGCACGGCCTGCGCGAAACGCTCGTGGAGCTCCGCGGTGTCGCCGAAGGTGTTCCAGCCTTCGTCGTACTTGTTGCTGTGGAACACGGCGACCAGATTGAAGAGTTCGCCGCGCCGCAGCGGATAGTGCACCAGATGCGTCTTCTCGCCGCCCCACAGCACCACGTCGTCGTGCCACAGGTGGGCCGGTACTTCCTCGCGCCTGAGCACCGCGCGGTAGGCGATGTGGCCGGACACCCGCGGCCTGCCGTCGCCGACCACCGCCTCCCGGATGCGGCTCCACAGGCCGTCCGCGCCGACCAGCGCATCAGCACGCACTTCCTCGCCGCCGGCCAGCCGCGCGGTCACGGCGCCGGCGTCCTGCGCGAATGACTCGACCTTGCTCGACGTGCGCAGCGCCACGTCGGGCAGGGCGCGGCAGGCATCCAGCAGGACCTGGTGCAGGTCGGCGCGGTAGATCACGCCATAGGGAAAGCCATAGGCGGCCAGCGCGGTGTCGCCCAGCGCAACCCGCACCACCGGCTCGCCGGTGCGCACGTCGTTCATGCCCATCCCTGGCGGGAAGTACGCCACCCGGCGCACTGCGTCGGTGAGGCCGAGGTACTCGAACATGCGGAAGATGTTGGGGCCGAGCTGGATGCCGGCGCCGATTTCCCCGAAGGCCGGCGACTGCTCGAGCACGGTGACGGCATGCCCGTCGCGGCCGAGCACGTACGCGGCGGCCAGGCCGCCGATGCCGCCGCCGGCAACGATGAGGTTCAGGCGCTGTGCCACTGGGGCTCCCGGATCGAACGCGAAGAGCGACAGCATAGCGGCAGCCGCGCGCGATCCGCAGCGTTGTCCTACATGTCATTCAGCCGCGGCCGATTGGAAGTTTGCGCGCTTGTGGCCTTGAATAAGAGGCGCAAGCTACGAAAGGGAAGAGAAATGGACAAGAAACACATCGCGAGCCGGCCGTTGCTGGCCCTGGCTGCCGCCGCCGCGCTGGTGACGGCCGGTTGCGCCGACATGAACATGGGCAACATGTCGCCGACGGCCAAGAGCACGGCGATTGGCGCCGGCGTGGGCGCCCTGGCCGGTGCGGCCATCGGCGGCGACACCCGCGGCGCGGCGATCGGCGGCCTGGTGGGCGCCGCCGGCGGCTACGTGTGGTCGCGCCACATGCAGGAAAAGAAGCTGGCGATGGAGCGGGCCACCATGGGCTCGGGCGTGCAGGTCACGCAGACGCCCGACAACCAGCTCAAGCTGAACATTCCCAGCGACATCTCGTTCGACACCGGGCGCGCGGACATCAAGCCCAACCTCAGGCCGATCCTGGACCAGTTTGCCAGCGGCCTGGCCAACCAGCAGAACACCGAGGTCCGCATCGTCGGGCATACCGACAACACCGGCTCCGACGCAGTGAACGATCCGCTGTCGGTGCAGCGGGCGCAGTCGGCGAAGAACTACCTGGCGGCGCGCGGCGTCGACCCCAACCGCATCGCGATCGCCGGGCGCGGCGAGCGCGAGCCGATCGCCGACAACGGCACCGAGGCCGGGCGCGCGCGCAACCGGCGGGTCGAGATCTTCCTCGGCGAACGCGCCAACGTCGCTGCCCGGTGACGGGCGCGCGCGCACGGCACACGGCCGCCTCCGGGCGGCCCTTGCCTACTCGGGGAGCTGGGACTTCGCGACCAGCTCGAAATGCTCCACGAGCGGCGGCGCGGCGAAGAACGGACCGACGATGGCGCGCCACTGCGCGAACAGCGGGCCCTCGCGGAAGCCGACCGTGTGGTCCTCCAGGCGGTCCCAGAAGATCTGCAGGACGTAGCGCTCCGGCGATTCGATGCAGCGGTTGACCTTGTAGCCGCGCATGCCCTGGGCCCTGGAGGCCACCGTGGCGACGCCGTGCTGGATCGCGGCCTCGAAGGCCGCCTGCTGGCCAGGCTGGATGCGGATATCGGCAATCTCGAGAATCATGTCGGTCCTTGGCTGGTGAGTTCGGGCCGGTCACTCGCGGCCCGCGGGAGCGGCAAGTCTAAGCGCCGGGCCGCAGCGCCTGCCGCAACTGGGCGGCGCAAAGCTGCACGGCGACGTTGGCCTCGTCGATGAACTTGCCCATTGGCGCGAAGCCGTGGATCTGCCGTTCGAAGCACACTAGCGCGGCCCGGTTGCCGGCGGCCGTCAGGCGCTGCGCGTACTGCAGGCCCTCGTCGCGCAGCGGGTCGTAGCCGGCCGTGAGGACGAACGCCGGCGGCAGCCCCTCCAGGTTCTCGTGCAGCAGGGGCGAGGCGCGCCAGTCGAGGTCCTGCGCCGCATCGGCGATGTAGTGGTCGTGGTAGTAGGCGATGCTGTCGCTCGTGAGCAGGTAGCCCTGGCCGTTGGTGCGGTGCGATGGCGCGGTGCGGCGCTGGTCGGTGGCCGGGTAGATCAGCAGCTGGAAGGCGAGGGCCGGTCCACCGGCCTCGCGCGCGGCAATGGCGACGACGGCCGCCAGGTTGCCGCCCGCGCTGTCGCCGCCCACCGCGAGGCGGGCCGGGTCGACCTGGAGCTGCGCGGCGTTGTCGTGCACCCAGCGCAGGGCAGCGATCGAATCGTCGACGGCGGCCGGGAAGCGGTGTTCCGGCGCCAGCCGATAGTCGACCGACACCACCGCGCAACCGGAGCCGTTGGCGAGTTCGCGGCACAGCGTGTCGTGGGTGTCGAGGTCGCCGATCACCCAGCCGCCGCCGTGGTAGTAGACCAGTGCCGGCAGCACGCCCGACGGGGCGCTGCCTGCGGGCCGGTACAGCCGCAGCGCGATGGGCCCGGCGGGACCGGGCATCGTGAGTTCCCGCACGAGGCAATGCGGCGGCTTGGGCTGGGTGAAGGAGCGCCGCTCGCGATACATCGCGCGGGCCTCGGACGGGGCGAGCGTGTGGGTCGGCGGCACGCCCTTTTCCACCATCAGGTCGAGCAGTGCCCGTGCTTGCGGATGCAGCATCGCGTGGTCTCCGGTTGTTGGTGCGAAGCCGCCGGCGCGAGTGGATTCGTGCGGGGCTTCCTTTATGCTTGCGCCATGAAACTGTACAACTACTTCCGTTCGTCCGCGTCGTTCCGCGTGCGCATCGCGCTGGAGCTGAAGGGGTTGGCCTACGATTACGTGCCGGTGCACCTGGTCAAGGGCGAGCACAAGCAGCCGCAATACGCCGCCATGTCGCCGTCGCTGCTGGTGCCGGCGCTGCAGCTCGACACGGGCGAGCACCTGGGGCAGTCGATGGCGATCATCGAGTACCTCGACGAAACCCATCCCCAGCCGCCGCTGTTGCCGCGCGACCCGCTGGCGCGGGCCCGGGTGCGCGCCCTGGCGCAACTCATCGCCTGCGAAATCCATCCGCTCAACAACCTGCGCGTCCTGAAGTACCTGGTGCGCGACCTGAAGGTGGAGGAAGAGGCGAAGAACGCCTGGTACCGGCACTGGGTCCGCGACGGGCTGGAAGCCTTCGAGCGCGAACTAGCGCAGCTGCCGGCCGGCACCTACTGCTTCGGCGACACGCCGACGCTGGCCGACTGCTGCCTGGTGCCGCAGATCTTCAACGGCCGTCGCTTCGACGTCGACTTCGACGGCTTGCCGCGGACGATGGCCGCCTTCGACGCGTGCATGGCCTTGCCGGCCTTCCAGCGCGCCCAGCCATCGAGCTGTCCCGACGCCGAGGGCTGAAGATGCAGCCCGCCGCCGGCTGGATCATTCCCGACTGCCCGCTGCCCGCCGGCGTGCAGGCCGTGTGCACGACGCGCGAAGGCGGCGTGTCCGCGGGACCGTACGCGAGCCTGAACCTCGGCGACCACGTGGGCGACGCCCCGGAAGCGGTCAGCGCCAACCGCCGCATCTTCGCCGCCGCGGTGCAGGCGCGGCCGGTGTTCCTGCAGCAGGTGCATGGCCGCGGGGTGGCGCATTTGTCCTCCGCGACCCGCGACGGCGTGCAGGCCGACGCCTGCGTGGCGACCGAGGCCGGCATCGCCTGCACGATCATGGTCGCCGACTGCCTGCCGGTGCTGTTCGCGACCGCTGACGGCAAGGCAGTGGCCGCGGCGCACGCCGGCTGGCGCGGCCTGGCCGGCTCGGCCGGCGAGGGCGTGCTCGAAGCCGCGTGCCGCGCGCTGTGGGCAGCCGGCGGCGCCGGCGCCGCCGACACCCTGGCCTGGCTCGGCCCCTGCATCGGCCCGCAGGCGTTCGAGGTCGGGGCCGAAGTGAAGGCCGCGTTCGAGGCAGCCGATCCCGGTTGCGCCGCCCTCTTCATGCCGTACGGCAACGGCAAGTGGCTGGCCGACCTGCCGGGGCTCGCGCGCCGGCGCCTGCGCGCGCTTGGCATCGAGCGCATCCACGGCAACGACGGCGGCACCGCCTGGTGCACCGTCGCCGATCCTTCACGGTTCTTTTCGCACCGGCGCGACAGGGGCCTCAGCGGCCGCTTCGCCGCTGCCATCTGGCGCCGCTGACGCGGCCCGCTGCTGCTCCAGCTGCGCCGCTTCCCGCGCTTTCGCGGCGCGGCGCCGCGCGGGCCGCCCGCCCAGGTAGATCACCAGCGCCACGGGAACGGCGCCATAGAGTACAAAGGTGAAGAATGCACCGAGCACTGTGCCGGCGCTGTGCGTGGCTTCGGCCACGGCCATCATGAGGGCCACGTACAGCCAGGCAATGACGACGAGGTACATCCGGGAAGCGTTGTGTCGTGTTGCGGCGCAACATCGTTGATGGGATACTTGCCCGGCGCGGGCAACAACGGTCGCGGGGAAAGAGCATGAATTCTGACGCAGACTGGACGGCAGCCGCCCGCCAGTTCCAGCAAGACCTCGGTGCCAACTGGACGAAGGCGCTGCAGTCGTTCGTGCCGGCCGCGGGCCCCGGCGCCGCGCCGCTCCGGTTCGCGCCCGACAAGCTGCAGGAGTTGCGCGACGCGTACCTGCGCGAGGCCGCGCAGCTGTGGAACCAGGGCCTGGCCAGCAATCCAGCCGCCGGCGACAGGCGTTTTGCGTCGGACGCGTGGAGCGCGAATCCCGTCGCCGCTTATTCAGCGGCGCTGTACCTGCTCAATGCGCGCGCCCTGCTGGGCCTGGCCGAAGCGGCGGAGGCCGACGAAAAGACCAAGGCGCGCCTGCGCTTCGCCGTGGAGCAGTGGATGGCGGCGGCCGCGCCGAGCAACTTCATGGCGCTGAATGCCGAGGCGCAGCGCAAGGCCGTCGAGACGCGCGGCGAGAGCATCGCCAGGGGCGTGCAGAACCTGCTCAAGGACATCCAGCAGGGCCACGTGTCGATGACCGACGAAAGCGTCTTCGACGTCGGGCACAACGTCGCGACCACCGAAGGCGCGGTGGTGTTCGAGAACGAGCTGTTCCAGCTGATCGAGTACAAGCCGCTGACGGCCAAGGTGTACGAGCGCCCGTTCCTGCTGGTGCCGCCCTGCATCAACAAGTTCTACATCCTCGACCTGCAGCCGGAGAACTCGCTCGTTCGCTACCTCGTGGAGCAAGGGCATCGCACCTTCCTGGTGAGCTGGCGCAATCCCGACGCGGCCATGGCCGGCGTGACGTGGGACGACTACGTCGGCGACGGCGCGCTCAAGGCGATCGAGGTGGTGCGCGAGATCGCCGCCGCGCCGCAGATCAACGCGCTCGGCTTCTGCGTCGGCGGCACCATTCTCGGTACCGCGCTGGCCGTGCTGGCGGCACGCGGCGAGCAGCCGGTCGCGTCGGCCACGCTGCTGACGGCCTTCCTCGATTTCTCCGAAACCGGCGTGCTCGACGTGTTCATCGACGACGCGTTCGTCAGGTTCCGCGAGATGCAGCTGGGGCAAGGCGGGATCCTCAAAGGGCAGGAGCTGGCATCCACCTTCAGCTTCCTGCGGCCGAACGACCTGGTGTGGAACTACGTCGTCGGCAACTACCTCAAGGGGGAGACGCCGCCGCCGTTCGACCTGCTGTACTGGAACAGCGATTCGACCAACCTGCCGGGCCCGATGTACGCCTGGTACCTGCGCAACACCTACCTCGAGAACAACCTGGTCAAGCCCGGCCAGTGCGTCGTCTGCGGCGAGAAGGTCGACCTGCGCCAGGTCGACATCCCCGTGTACATCTACGGCTCGCGCGAGGACCACATCGTGCCGATCGCCGGCGCCTATGCCTCCACCCGGCACCTGCCGGGCAGGAAGCGGTTCGTGATGGGGGCGTCCGGGCATATCGCCGGCGTCATCAACCCGCCGGCCAGGAAGAAGCGTTCATACTGGACGAACGAGAAGCTGCCGAAAACGCACGAAGAGTGGCTGGCCGGGGCAAAGGAGCACCCGGGCAGCTGGTGGCCGGATTGGGCCGCATGGCTCGAGCGGCATGGCGGCAAGCAGGTCGCGGCGCCGAAGCGCTACGGCAACGCCAGGTACAAGCCGATCGAGGCGGCTCCGGGCCGCTACGTGCGCGCCAGGGCCTGAGCGCAGGACATTCAGCGAAGGAGATTGAGGAATGGAAGACATCGTCATCGTTTCCGCCGTCCGCACCGCGGTCGGCAAGTTCGGCGGTTCCCTGGCACGGGTGGCGGCGCCCGAACTGGGATCGATCGTGATCCGCGAGGCGCTCGCGCGCGCGAAGGTCGCCCCCGCGCTGGTGGGCGAGGTGATCATGGGCCAGGTGCTCGCCGCGGGCTCCGGCCAGAACCCGGCGCGCCAGGCGCTGCTCAAGGCCGGGCTGCCGAAGGAGGTGCCGGGAATGACCATCAACGCCGTCTGCGGCTCGGGACTGAAGGCGGTGATGCTCGCGGCCCAGGCCATCGCCTGGGGCGACAGCGACATCGTGGTGGCCGGCGGCCAGGAGAACATGAGTGCGGCGCCGCACGTGCTGCCGAATTCGCGCGACGGCCAGCGCATGGGCGACTGGAAGCTGGTCGACACCATGATCGTCGACGGGCTGTGGGACGTGTACAACCAGTACCACATGGGCATCACCGCGGAGAACGTCGCCCGCCTGCACAGCATCAGCCGTGAAGCGCAGGACGCCCTGGCGCTGGCCAGCCAGCAGAAGGCAGCGGCGGCGCAGGAGGCCGGCCGGTTCAAGGACGAGATCGTTCCCGTCGCGATCCCGCAGAAGAAGGGCGATCCGGTGGTGTTCGACAGCGACGAATACATCAACCGCAAGACCAACGCCGAGGCCCTGGCCGGCCTGCGGCCCGCGTTCGACAAGGCCGGCTCCGTCACGGCGGGCAACGCCTCCGGCATCAACGACGGCGCCGCCGCCGTGGTGGTGATGAGTGCCCGCAAGGCGGCGGAACTCGGCTGCACGCCGCTGGCCCGGATCCGCGCCTTCGCCACCAGCGGACTCGACCCCGCGACGATGGGCCTGGGCCCGGTGCCGGCCACCCGCAAGGTGTTGGGCCGTGCCGGCTGGCAGGCGGGCGAGGTGGACCTGTTCGAACTGAACGAGGCCTTCGCAGCCCAAGCGTGCGCGGTCAACAAGGAACTCGGGATCGACAGCGTGCGGGTAAACGTCAACGGCGGCGCGATTGCGCTGGGCCACCCGATCGGCGCCTCCGGCTGCCGGGTGCTGGTGACGCTGCTGCACGAGATGCGCCGCCGCGAGGCGAAGAAGGGCATCGCCGCGCTGTGCATCGGCGGGGGCATGGGCGTATCCATGGCACTGGAGCGCGCCTGAGCGCGCCACAGGGATTTAGCGCCTGCCGTCGGCGGGCTGTGCGAAGCTCGCAACTTCAACGCAAGGGAGAACATGATGAGCCAGAAAATCGCCTACGTGACGGGTGGCATGGGCGGCATCGGCACCGCCATCTGCCAACGCCTGCATCGCGAGGGCTTCAAGGTCATCGCCGGCTGCGGACCGACCCGCGACTTCTCGCGCTGGGTCGGCGAGCAGCGCGACCAGGGCTATACGTTCCACGCATCCGTCGGCAACGTCGGCAGCTGGGACTCCACCGTGGAGGCCTTCAGCAAGGCGAAGGCCGAACACGGGCCCATCGACGTGCTGGTGAACAACGCCGGCATCACGCGCGACCGCATGTTCCTGAAGATGACGCGCGAAGACTGGGACGCCGTGATCGAGACCAACCTGAATTCGATGTTCAACGTGACCAAGCAGGTCGTCGGCGACATGGTGGAGAAGGGGTGGGGCCGGATCATCAACATCAGCTCCGTCAACGGCGAGAAGGGCCAGGCCGGCCAGACCAATTACTCGGCGGCCAAGGCGGGCATGCACGGCTTCACCATGGCGCTGGCGCAGGAACTGGCGACCAAGGGCGTGACCGTCAACACGGTGAGTCCCGGCTACATCGGCACCGACATGGTCAAGTCGATCCGGCAGGACGTCCTCGACAAGATCGTGGCGACGATTCCCGTCAAGCGGCTGGGCGAGCCGAGCGAGATCGCCTCGATCATCGCGTGGCTGGCCTCCGAGGAGAGCGGCTATTCCACCGGGGCGGAGTTCTCCGTCAACGGCGGATTGCACATGAACTGATTCTGCGGGCCGAGGCGGGATCGCGGCCCCGGCCGTGATCCGTCTTCAGGTCACCAGGTCTTCGATCACCAGGTGGCGGTATTTCTGGCCGTAGGAGACACTATGCCCCTTGAGCACCTGCATGATGTGCTCGGTTTCGTCGTGCGATGGCGCGTGGATCAGCAGCGCGTGATGGCCCTGGCGGCCGAGTTCCGCGAAATGGCGGACGGTCTCGAGCTCGGTGCCCGGTGAAGGCAGGGGCGATTCCGCGCCGCCGGGCGCCTGCGCCAGCTTCTCGATGTCCGCGGGCGTCAGCAGCGAAATGTGCTCGCCGTTGTGGCCCTTGTCTTCCAGCGCACGTTCGGCCTCGCGCGCGTCGGCCTCCGTCGGGAACATCAGGAACAGGTGGCCTGTCGGATAGAACACGCCCCGCAGGGTCAGCATGCCGGGTTCGAGTTCGAAGTGCTTCATGTCGGCTCCTTGTCGTCGCAAATGAGCATTACGGCCCGACCGCCGCTGGCCGGCTGTCGGACGACGTCGACAGTTGCGCGCCTGCCGAGCCGCGGGCGGCGCTGCGCGGGGGGCCGCGGTTTCGCACTACAGTGGCGGGCATGACGAACCCACTCCTGCCGCTTGCGACACGACCGGGCCGCGCAGCCGCGGCCTTGCGGCGCGGACCGTCCGCGTGAAGGGCGCCTGGTCCGTCCTGGGCGTCACGCTGGCGATCCAGGCGATGGTCGCCATGGCGCTGCTGACATTGCCGGCCATGGCGCCGGCGGTGGCGCAGGCCGTCGGGATTTCGGCGGTCTACATCGGCATCTACGTGGCCGTGGTCTATTCGGGCGCGATCGTGGCCAGCCTGGCGGCGGGGCCCGCCGTCGCGCGCTTCGGCGCGATCCGGGTGAGCCAGGCCGGCCTGCTCCTGTGCGCCGCCGGCCTGGTCCTGAGCATGGCCGGGACGCCGGCCGCCATCGCCACCGGCGCGTTCCTGATCGGCGTCGGCTACGGTCCGGTCACGCCCGCCAGTTCGCACCTGCTGGCGCTCAGCACGCCGCCGGAGCGCATGTCGCTGGTGTTCTCGATCAAGCAGACGGGGGTGCCGCTGGGCGGCGCGCTGGCCGGCGCCATCGTGCCCGGACTGCAGCACCTGGTGGGCTGGCAAGGCGCACTGGTGGCGGTGGCGGCAGCGTGCCTGGCCTGCGCCGCGGTGGCGCAGCCGCTGCGGGCGGCGCTGGACGCGGACCGCGACCCCGCGCGGCCCATGGTGCTGGGCCACCTGGGCCGCCCGATCTCCCTGGCGCTCTCGCATCCGGGCCTGCGCCTGCTGGCCGGATGTTCGTTCGTGTTCTCGATCGCGCAACTGTCGCTGACGACGTACCTGGTCACGTACCTCACCGACACCCTGTCGTACGGGCTGGTCGCCGCCGGCCTCGCGCTGTCGGTATCGCAGTTCGGCGGCATCGGCGGCCGGGTGTTCTGGGGCTGGGTCAGCGACCGGGGACTGGGCGCGCGCCGCACCCTGGCGCTGCTGGCGGCGTTGATGGTCGTCTTGTCCGCCGCCACCGCGTTGCTCGAGCCGGGCATGCCGGACCTGCTCGTGCTGGCCATCCTGCTGCTGTTCGGCGCGTCGGCGATCGGCTGGAACGGCGTGTACCTGGCCGAGGTGGCACGCCAGGCGCCCCCGGGACAGGCCGGGCTGGCGACCGGAGGCACCTTGTCGATCACGTTCCTGGGCGTGGTGCTGGGGCCGCCGCTGTTCGGCGCGCTGTCGGGGCTGTTCGGCAGCTACCGGGCGGGCTTTGCCGCGCTCGCCCTGCCCACCGCCTTGTGCCTCGCGGCGCTGCTGCGCACGCGCCGGGACGTGCAGGCCGGCGCGTAGACTCGGGCATCCGCACCGCAGCGCGCGCAGCGGCTGGCCGGCGGCGTGTTCGGGCCCGCCCGCGCCAGAGCCGGCCCGAATCCCGACCATGAACCAAGAATCTGGAGCTCCCTTGTCGCCGTGGCGCCTGAGCGTCGCGCCGATGCTCGACTGGACCGACCGGCACTGCCGCTACTTTCACCGGCTGCTGAGCCGGCACGCGTTGCTGTACACGGAGATGGTGACGACCGGCGCGCTGATCCATGGCGACGTGCCGCGGCACCTCGACTTCAATCCCGAAGAGCATCCGGTCGCGCTGCAGCTCGGCGGCAGCGAACCGGCCGACCTGGCCCGCAGCGCGCGCCTGGGCGAGCAGTGGGGCTACGACGAGATCAACCTCAACTGCGGCTGTCCCAGCGAACGCGTGCAGCGTGGCTCGTTCGGGGCCTGCCTGATGGCCGAGCCGCGGCTCGTGGCCGACTGCGTCAAGGCGATGGTCGACGCGGTGCGGATCCCGGTCACCGTCAAGCACCGCATCGGCATCGACCGGGAGGAGCGCTACGAGTTCGTGCGCGACTTCGTGGGCGCCGTGAGCGAAGCCGGTTGCAGCGTCTTCCTCGTCCACGCCCGCAATGCGTGGCTGAAGGGCCTGTCGCCCAAGGAGAACCGCGAGGTGCCGCCGCTGCGCTACGAGCTGGTGCACCGCCTCAAGCGGGAATTTCCGCACCTGACGATCGCGATCAACGGCGGAATCACGACCAGCCGGCAGGTCGAGGAACAACTGCAGGAGCTCGACGGCGTGATGGTGGGGCGCCAGGCCTACCACGACCCGTGGTGGCTGGCCGAATGGGACAGCCGCTTCTTCGGTGCGGCCGGCGAGGCGCCGCGCACCCGCGAATCGGTGGAGGAGCAACTGGTCGCCTACATGATGCGGGAGGCCGCCGCCCACGGCACGCCCTGGCATTCGATCGCCCGCCACATGCTGGGCCTGCGCCACGGGCAGCCCGGCGCCCGCCGCTGGCGCCAGGTCTGGAGCGACCACCGGCTGAAATCCCTGACCGCGACCGAGGTCATGGCGCTCGCGCGCGAAGGAGCGCCGGCAACCGCCTGAGGGATATCCAGGGGATGGCATCCCGGCCGATGCTTTAGACTTGAAGCATCCACCTGGAGCGGACATGAACATCGTGTGCATCGGCGGGGGGCCGGCCGGCCTGTATTTCGCGCTGCTCATGAAGCAGCAGGATCCGGCGCACGAGATCACCGTCGTCGAGCGCAACCGCCCTTACGACACCTTCGGCTGGGGCGTGGTGTTCTCGGACCAGACCCTGGGCAACCTGCAGGCCGCCGATCCGCAGACCGCCGGGGAGATCCTGGGCGCGTTCAACCACTGGGATGACATCGAAGTCAACATCCGCGGCCGCAGGATCCGCTCCGGCGGCCACGGCTTCTGCGGCATCGGCCGCAAGCGCCTGCTGAACATCCTGCAGCGGCGCTGCGAGGACCTCGGCGTGAAACTGGTGTTCGAAACCGATGTCCAGGACGAGCTTGCCTTTCCCGAAGCCGACCTGGTCATCGCCAGCGACGGCCTGAACAGCCGCATCCGCGCGAAGTACGCCGACACGTTCCAGCCCGACATCGACCTGCGGCGCTGCCGGTTCGTCTGGCTCGGCACGCACAAGCGGTTCGAGGCATTCACCTTCGCCTTCGAGGAGACCGAACATGGCTGGTTCCAGGCCCATGCCTACCAGTTCGACGGCGACACGTCCACGTTCATCGTCGAGGCACCCGAGGACGTCTGGCGCAAGGCGGGGCTGGATGAAATGAGCAAGGAGGAGGGCATCGCCTTCTGCGAACGGCTTTTCGCGAAATACCTGGACGGGCAGCCGCTGATGTCGAACGCGGCGCACCTGCGCGGATCCGCGCAGTGGATCCGGTTTCCGCGCGTGCTCTGCCGCACCTGGGTCCACCACAACGGGCGCGCGCCGGTCGTCCTCATGGGCGACGCGGCGCACACGGCGCATTTTTCCATCGGCTCTGGCACCAAGCTGGCGCTGGAAGACGCGATCGAGCTGGCCCGCTGCATAGCCCGCTCCCCCGGCGACCTGCCGCGGGCGCTCACCGACTACGAGGCCGTGCGCAGCGTCGAGGTCCTGCGCATCCAGAACGCTGCCCGCAATTCGACGGAATGGTTCGAGAACGTGGCGCGCTACGTGCAGCTGCCCCCAGAGCAGTTCGCGTACTCGCTGCTCACCCGCAGCCAGCGCATCAGCCACGAGAACCTGCGGCTGCGCGACAGGCAGTATGTCGAACAGTACGAGGACTGGATCGCGCAGCATGCGGGGCTGCAGCGCGGGCCGGCGCAGCAAACGGTGCCGCCCATGCTCACGCCGTTCCGCCTGCGCGGCGTCACATTGAAGAACCGCGTCGTGGTGTCGCCGATGGCGCAGTACTCCTGTGTCGACGGGCTGCCGGCGGACTACCACCTGGTGCACCTCGGGGCGCGTGCCATGGGCGGCGCGGGCATGGTGGTCGCGGAGATGACCTGCCCGACGCCGGACGCCCGCATCACCCCCGGTTGCCCGGGGCTGTGGAACGAAGGGCAGCGGGACGGCTGGAAACGGATCGTCGATTTCGTGCATGCGAACACCGACGCGAAGATCGCGATCCAGCTCGGGCACGCCGGCGCCAAGGGCTCGACCCGCGTGCCGTGGGAAGGCGAGGACCAGCCGCTGCCATCCGGCAACTGGCCGCTGGTCTCGGCCTCCCCGCAGCAATACGTCGACGGGGTGAGCGACTGGTCGCGCGCGATGAACCGTGCCGACATGGACCGGGTGCGCGAGGACTTCGTGCACAGCACGCGGCTGGCGGCGCAGGCCGGCTTCGACTGGCTGGAGCTGCACTGCGCCCACGGCTACCTCCTGTCGAGTTTCATCTCGCCGTTGACCAACCAGCGCACCGACGACTACGGCGGCTCGCTGGCGAACCGGCTGCGCTATCCGCTGGAAGTCTTTCGCGCGATGCGCACCGCCTGGCCGGACCACCTGCCGATGTCGGTGCGGATCTCCGCGCACGACTGGGTCGAAGGCGGCATCACGCCAGACGACGCGGTGGAGATCGCGCGCGCGTTCAAGGTCGCCGGGGCCGACATGATCGACTGCTCGTCGGGCCAGGTGAGCAAGCAGCAGCAGCCGGTCTACGGCCGCATGTACCAGACGCCGTTTGCCGACCGCGTGCGCAACGAGGCCGGCATCCCGACGATCGCGGTGGGGGCGATCTCCGAGGCGGACCATGTGAACAGCATCATCGCCGCCGGCCGCGCCGACCTGTGCGCGATCGCGCGGCCGCACCTGGCCAACCCCGCCTGGACCTTGCTGGAAGCGGCGAAGGTCGGCTACCACGACCTGTCGTGGCCCAGGCAATACCGCTCGGCCAAGACCCAGCTCGAACGCAACCTGGAGCGCGAGAAGGCGGCCGCGACGCAGACCGCCGGCCTCTCGCCGCTGGAGCAGGCCCGGCAGGCCGAAGGCGTCTGATCACGAACGAGGAGAGCACCATGAGTGAAACGAACGAGCGGCTCGACCCGGCGCTGGCCGCGGGCAACCGCAGGCAGCTGGCGGGCTATCGCGCCACCCACTTCCTGTGGGAGGTGCGCGAGAAGGTCGCGACCGTCACCTTGAACCGGCCCGAGCGCAAGAACCCGCTGACCTTCGAGTCCTACGCCGAACTGCGCGACCTCTTCGCGCAGCTGAAGTACGCCGATGACGTCACGGCGGTGGTCGTCACGGGCGCCGGTGGCAACTTCTGCTCCGGCGGCGACGTGCACGAGATCATCGGGCCGCTGGTGCGGCTGAAGGCGCCCGAGCTGCTGATGTTCACCCGCATGACGGGCGACCTGGTCAGGACCATGCGCGCCTGCCCGCAACCCATCGTCGCCGCGATCGACGGGGTCTGCGCCGGCGCGGGGGCCATCGTCGCCATGGCCTCGGACGTGCGGCTGGGCACCGCCCGCAGCAAGACGGCTTTCCTCTTCAACCGCGTCGGCCTGGCCGGCTGCGACATGGGTGCCTGCTCGATCCTGCCGCACATCATCGGCCAGGGCAGGGCGAGCGAGCTGCTCTTCACCGGCCGCGCGCTGGGCGGCGAGGAGGGCGAGCGCTGGGGCTTCTTCAACCGGCTCTGCGCTCCGGAGGCCCTGCTGGACGAGGCGCAGGCGCTGGCGCGCGAATTCGCGCAAGGTCCCACCTTCGCCAACGGCATCACCAAGACCATGCTGCACCAGGAATGGGCGATGACGGTGGACCAGGCGCTGGAAGCCGAGGCCCAGGCGCAGGCGATCTGCATGATGACGGAGGACTTCTCGCGTGCCTACCACGCGTTCGTGGCGAAGACCAGGCCCCGCTTTGAGGGCAACTGACGACACATCGAGGAGATGACGATGAGCGATACCCGCTACCTGGAGTGGCCCTTTTTCGAGGAACGGCACCGGCGCCTCGCGCGCGAGCTGGAGGCGTGGGCCAGGGACCATGTGCCGCAGCACCACGGCGCCGACGTCGATGCGCAGTGCCGCTCGCTGGTGCGCGCACTGGGTGCCGACGGTTGGCTCAAGCATGCCGTCGCCGGCGTGCCGCACGGCAGCGGGGACCAGGTCGACACCCGCGCCATCTGCCTGATCCGCGAGACGCTCGCGCGCCACAGCGGCCTGGCCGACTTCGCCTTCGGCATGCAGGGGCTGGGCTCGGGGGCGATCAGCCTGCAAGGCACGCCCGCACAGCGCGACCGCTACCTTTCCAAGGTCGCCCGCGGCGAGGCGATCCCGGCTTTTGCCCTGTCCGAGCCCGAGGCCGGCTCCGACGTCGGCGCGATGCAGTGCAGCGCCCGCATCGAAGGCGGCGAGGCCGTCATCGATGGCGAGAAGACCTGGATCTCCAACGGGGGCATCGCCGACTTCTACGTGGTGTTCGCGCGGACCGGCGAGGCGGCCGGTTCGCGCGGCATCTCCGCCTTCATCGTGGAGGCTGGCACGCCGGGCCTGGAAATCGCCAGGCGCATCGATGTGATCGCGCCGCACCCGCTCGCGCAATTGCGCTTCACCGGGTGCCGCGTGCCGCTGTCGCAGCGCATCGGCGAGCCGGGCGAAGGCTTCAAGGTGGCGATGCGAACGCTGGACGTATTCCGCACCTCGGTCGCGGCCGCCGCGCTCGGCTTCGCCCGGCGCGCGCTCGACGAGGCGCTGCACCGGGCGACCACCCGCCGGATGTTCAACCAGACCCTGGCCGACTTCCAGCTGACGCAGGCCAGGCTGGCGCAGATGGCGACCACCATCGACAGCTCGGCGCTGCTGGTGTACCGGGCGGCATGGCTGCGCGACCAGGGCCGGACGATCACCCGCGAGGCGGCCATGGCCAAGCTCACGGCGACCGAAGGCGCCCAGCAGGTCATCGATTCCGCAGTGCAGATCTTCGGCGGGCTGGGCGTGGTGAGCGAGCAGCCGGTCGAGCGGCTGTACCGCGAGATCCGGTCGCTTCGCATCTACGAAGGCGCCAGCGAGGTGCAGCAACTGATCATCGCGCGCGAACTGCTGAAGGACGTCGCTGGGAGGGCCGCCTGATGCGTGTGATCCTGCCCCCAGGCTGGCCGCGCCCGAAAGGCTATGCGAACGGTGTCGTTGCACGCGGCGAGATGCTCTTCATCGCCGGGATGATCGGCTGGGACGCCGAAGGCAGGTTCCACAGCGACGATTTCGGGGCCCAGGCGCGGCAAGCGCTTCAGAACATTGCCGAGGTCCTCAGGGAAGCAGGCGGAAAGCCTGAAGATATCGTCCGGATGACCTGGTACGTCACGGACAAGCGGGAGTACCTGGCTGCTTCGAGGGAGGTCGGCCAGGCGTATCGCGAAATCATCGGCGCCTACAACGCGGCGATGACGGCGGTGGAGGTGAGGGCCCTGATCGAGGACCGTGCCAAGGTTGAAATCGAGGTGACGGCGGTATTGCCCGGGTAGCTCATCCTTCATACAATCCGGCAACACGTTACCAATTTCCGGTAGCGCTGGCTTGCCCACCGCGGCGCCATACCCCGGGGAATCCAACATGGAAAATGTCTGGGACGCAACCAAGCTGATGTTCATCATCTACGGCATGGCGGCGGTGGTTTCGTTCCTCGTGGCCTGGGTGATCAAGCTGACCTTCAGCGCCATTCGCTTTCATGGCTCCCGAAGCGCGGTGGCGCCCGGATCGCCGGCGAAGCCAACGCCGGAGGCCTGACATGCCGGAAATCGACGTCCTCCACCTTTTTCAGGGTGTGGCCACGATGGTGGCGGCGGGTCCGACCATCGCGATCGCCCGCATCGTGCTCATCGCGCTGGGGATTCTGTTCGTGTACCTGGGCGCCAAGGGGACGCTCGAGCCCCTGATCATGATTCCGATGGGGTTCGGAATGTCTGCCGTCAACGCGGGCGTTCTCTATCTCTCGAAAGACACCACCGGAACGATTTTTCTCGATCCGATGACGAGCGAAACCGGCCAGCTCCTCACCGTCCTGCAGATCGATTTCCTGCAGCCGATCTACACGTTCATGTTCAGCAACGGATTGATTGCCTGCCTGGTGTTCATGGGCATCGGGGTGATCTCTGATGTTGGATACGTGCTGATTGCGCCCTTCCGCAGCATGTTCATCGCCATCTGTGCCGAACTGGGCACGGTGCTGACGTTTCCGATCGCGGTCGCGGTCGGCTTCAGCTACAAGGAGGCGGCGGCGATCGCAATGATCGGCAGTGCCGACGGGCCGATGGTGCTCTACACCTCCCTCATCCTCGCCAAGGACCTCTTCGTTCCGATCACGATCGTGGCCTATCTCTACCTGAGCCTGACCTACGCCGTCTATCCGATGGTCATCAGGCTGCTGATACCCAAGGAGCTTCGGGGAATCAAGATGGACACCCGACAGAATCCGAAGGCCAGCAAGGCCGAGAAGATGACCTTCGCCGTCGTTGCGTCCACTCTGCTCTGCCTGCTGTTCCCGGTGGCGGCGCCGCTGTTCATGTCCTTCTTCCTGGGCGTCGTCATCCGCGAGTCCGGAGTGACCCAGTTCATCGATTTCATCGGCGGCCCCCTGTTGTACGGCGCCACGTTCTTCCTCGGGCTGCTGCTCGGTGTGCTGTGCGAAGCGGGGACCATCCTCAACCCCAAGGTGCTCACGCTGCTCGTTCTCGGCATGCTCGCGCTGTTGATCTCCGGTATCGGCGGGATCATCGGGGGCTATATCGTCTACTGGGCCAACGGCCGCACGTTCAACCCGGTCATCGGCATCGCCGGGGTGTCCTGCGTGCCGACGACCGCCAAGGTGGCGCAGAAGGAAGCGCGCGACGCCAACAAACTCGTGCAGATCCTGCCTTGGGCGATGGGGGCGAGCATCTGCGGCGTGATCTCGTCGGCCATCCTCGCCGCAATCTACGTGACCTTGCTGCGCTGACCGTGGACGTGACCGGGTGTTCGGCCGCGTGATGGCCTCGTGCGAATCCGTCTTCCCGACGCTGCAGAAATAGCGCGCGAAAATTTCCGCCAGCGGCACGTGGAAAGCGCGGAGCATCGTGCAGCGCCGTCCCCTCTGCGAAAAGGATCCGGCTCTGCCGGTCCTTGTTGCACCATTCAGGGATAACTAGCCCTTGATGATCCGCGGCAGCAGCATCTGGTGGCGCGGGCAGATCGACTTCGGATTCTGGTACGCCGCCCCCGCGAAGGCCTTGAGGTAGCCGCGCAGCGCTTTCAGATCCACGATTTCGTCGACGAAACCATGGCGGGCGCAGTACGCCGGCCTTGAAGTATCCAGATAGCTCTGCGCCATTTCGTTCATCTTCTGCGCCAGCGGCTCGAGCGGCTTGCCGGCATCCTTGTCCTTGATCGCGCGGCGCGAGTAGGTGGCCACCGCCGCGGTTTCTCCGTGCATGACGTAGATCTCGGTGGCGGCGGTCCCCAGTGTGAAGGCGTTCTGGCGATTGGCCGTCGGCCCGCCCATGATGTAGTGGGCCGCGGCGCTCCCCTTCCTGAGTACCACCAGCATCATCGGCACGTCGGCCTGCTGGATCGAGTACACGAGCGATTGTCCGATCCCGAGCAGCTCCGCCTTTTCGGCGACATCGCCCACGTCGATGCCGGTCGTGTCCTGGAACCAGATCACCGGGACACGGTCGCGCGCGCAGAGCGTCACGAACTCGTTCATCTTGATCAGGCCCTGGCGGTACAGCTTGCCGCCGATGCCGGGGTAGTCCGCGTACTCCGGGTACCCCTTGGGGAGCAGCCCCTGCCGGTTTCCGATGGCGCCGACCAGCATGCCGTCCATTTTCACCAGGCCGGTGTATACCTCCGGCCCGTAGCCGGGCCGGAATTCCATGTGCTCGCTGCCGTCGACCAGCCGCGCCAGGATGTCGTCGAACGAGTAGTCCGATTTCTGGTTGAACGGCAGCAGGTGGTAGAGGTCCGTGGCCGGAAGCTGCGGTTCCGCGGGCTCGGTTACACGGAAGAACTTCGGGTCATAGGCCGGAATCATGCGCATGTATTCCTTGATGCCGTCGAGCACGCCCTTTTCCTCGTCGTACACGCGCGTGAAGAAGCCGGTCGAATCGTAGTGGGTTGATACGCTGCCGGGCGGCTTGTCCTTCATGTTGCGCGTGACTGCGATCAGCTGCTCCAGCCCGGCGACGTCGAATCCACCTTGCGGTGCCATGCCCGACACGATGCCGACCCCACCCACGGCGATGTTGGCGTCCTTGTGTGCGATCAGGATCGTGGGACTGATCGCCTGGTAACCGCCGCCGGCCGGGTTGGTGCCGTAGATGCCGGCGAGCACTGGAATGCCCGCCTGCTCGAGTTCGGCGTGCCGGAAAAAGGGCGCGCCCGAACCGCGGCGATCTGCATAGAACTTCTCCTGGTCGGGGAGCTTCACGCCGCTGCAGTTCACCAGCCACACCAGCGGAATGTGCAGCCGCTTGGCCAGGTTGGTCACGCGCAGGATGTTGTCCGGCTGTCCGGCGATCCAGGCGCCGGCAAGGACCTTGTTGTCGAAGCCGATGATCACGGCCCACTTGCCACCGATCTGGCCCAGGCCGTCCACCACGTTGGTGGTGCCTTCCTCGTTCTCCTCGGGGTTGTACAGGCTGTGCAGCGGCTGCCAGGTGCCCGGATCGACCAGGTATTCCAGCCGCTGCCACACCGTGAGGCCGCCGCGCTCGTTGATCCTGGCCGTGGGTATGCCGACTTCCTCCACCGCTTTCTTCGCGGCTGCGATCTCGCCCTCGACCGCTTCCAGCTGCGCCCGGCTCTCCTGCGTACGGGCGATGCGGTTTTCCTTCAGCGGTTTGCCGAAGCCGGGCATTTTGTCGAAATACGGTCTCATGCGGATGCTTCCTCGAAGTGGATGGAGCGCTGCCGAAAAAAAAGGGCAAAGCGTGCCGGCTCTGCCCCTCGTCCTGCCCTGCGTTGGCCGGTGTCCCTATTCCCGATTGGGCGTCGCGCCGGTGGCCATGCCCGAGATGATGATCTTCTGGATGTTGGACGTGCCTTCCACCACCTGGAGCGACTTGGCGTCGCGGTAGAAGCGTTCCGCCGGATACTCGGTCGAGAAGCCGAACGAGCCGTAGATCTTCATGCACTCGTTGGCCGCGTGCACCGCTGCCTCGGATGCCGCGTACTTCGCGACCGACGTTTCGTACTGGTTCGGCTTGCCGTTGTCCTTGAGCCAGGCGGCCCTGTACACAAGCATCTGCGCCGCCTGATGCTCGACGGCCATTTCGGCGATCTGCGCCTGGATCATCTGGTGCTGCGAGATCGGCTTGCCGAACTGGGTGCGCTCGTTGGCGTACTTCACGGCGATGTCCAGCGCGCCGCCGGCGACGCCGAGCGCGCCGGCCGCACAGCCGATGCGCGTCTGGTTCAACTGCCACATGCAGATGCGAAAACCGTCGCCCGGCTCGCCCAGCACGTTTTCCTTGGGCACCTTCATGCCGTCGAACGCGAATTCGCCGGTGGGAGCGCACTTCAGGCCGAGCTTGGTCTCGATCGCGCGCGCGGTACAGCCCTTCCAGTTCTTCGGCTCGATGATGAACGCCGTCATGCCCTTGTTGCCCCTGGACCGGTCGGTGTAGGCGTAGAGCAGGCCGGCATCACCCACGTGGGCCTGCGAGATCCACATCTTGCTGCCGTGGACTTCCCAGTGATCGCCCTTGTCGATCGCGTGCGTCTTCATGCTGGCGACATCGGAGCCTGTGTTCGACTCGGTCATGGCGAAGAAGCCGAGCTGCGTGCCGGCCACCCAGCCGGGCACGTATTTCTTCTTCTGCGCCGCCGTGCCGAACTTTGTCACCGTGAGCGCCGGCCCCAGGTTCTGCATGTTGAACGGCAGCCGCCAGGAGGCCGAGATCCTGGCGATCTGCTCCGCCATGAGGACCGACTCCATGTAGCCCATGCCGCTGCCACCCAGTTCCTCCGGGAGCGCGCACGAGAAGAAGCCGAGCGCACCCATCCTGGCGACGCGGTCGGGACGGAATTCGTGCCTGGCCTCTTCCTGCTCCAGGGTCGGTGCGATCTCCTCCGCGGCGAAGCGCCGCGCGGTGTCCTGGATCAGGCGCTGTTCTTCGGTGAGTTCGAAATGCATCGTTCCCTCGATTCTTTGCAGGCGGCGGTCATTCGAGCACGAGGAGCAGGGCCTCGTCTTCGACGCTGTCGCCGACCTTGACCTTGATTTCCTTCACCGTGCCGCTGCTGGGGGCATACACGTGGTTTTCCATCTTCAGCGCCTCGATGATCATGAGTTCATCGTCTTCTTCGACTTTCGAGCCGGGTTCGACCAGAACGGCCAGGATCTTTCCCGCCAGCGGAGCCAGAACATCTGCCATAGCGAATCCCTTCTTGGATTGGGTTGCGTGAGGTCGTGCCGAGAGCGTCTTGTCGAACTTCGCCGCGCGATGCTGCCGCGCGGCAGGTCGACGCAGCGGGAACGGACAGGCTACGCTAGCACCGCGCCCCGGCCGCCAGTTCGACGCAGATCAAGCCCGGCCGCAATTGCGGGCGCATCGGGCCTGGGAGCCCAGGCTCCTCACCCCAGGCCCATCGGTTCGCGATACTGCCGCGCCTCCAGCTCGATCCACTCGCGGAAGGCCGCGAGCGCCTGGCGATCGCCCCCCTTGCGCTGCGGGTGGATCAGGTAGTAGGAGCGATCGCTCAGGTAGTCGTGGTCCACGACCTGCACCAGGGAGCCGGTCTCGAGCTCACTTTCCACCAGGAACTTCGGTATCAGGCTCACCCCCATGCCGTGGATCGCGGCCCGCGCAAGCATGGAGAACAGTTCCAGGCGCGGGCCGGCGAGGTCGTTTTCCACGTCCAGCCCCTGGGACTGGAACCAGTCGCGCCAGGCATGCGGGCGGGTGCTCTGTTGCAGCAACGGCAGGCGTGCCACCTGGGAGGCGGTGAGCGCCTTGCGCGGGGCGATGAGTGCGGGGCTGGCCACCGCGATCAGGTTCTCGCGCATCAGGAAATGCCCCTGCGTGCCGGGCCAGCTTGCCTCGCCGGCGTAGATCGCCGCGTCCACCGCGCTGTCCTCGAACAGGAAGGGCCGGGTGCTCGCCGTGAGATTCACCACGATGTGCGGGTGCGTGCGGCGGAAGCCCGCCAGGCGCGGCAGCAGCCAGTTGGTGGCGAAGGTGGGCACCACCGCGAGGTCGAGGCTGGTGCCCTGCGCGCCGTTGGCCATGAGTTCGAGGGTGTCGCGTTCCATTTCGTCCAGCCGCGAGCGCACGCTGCGCGCGTAGCCGGCCCCGGCCTCGGTCAGCGTGACGCCGCGCTTGCTGCGGCGGAACAGCTTCACCCCGAGGAGGTCTTCGAGCACGCCGATCTGGCGGCAGACGGCGCTCTGGGTCACCGAAAGTTCGTGCGCCGCCTTGGTGAAGCTCTGGTGGCGCGCCGCCGATTCGAAGGCGGCGAGGGCGACCGTCGTGGGAATTTTTCTGCGCATGGGTGAAGTTCCAGAAACGCACTAAGGCGTGCTTATTAATCGCTTGTGGCCGCCTCCGCGAAATTTTATAGTGCGACACCGGTCGTACGGGCCCGAGCAGGGCGGCCGACCACACCTCAGGCAGGCAGGCACGCTGTCACAGCCTTGCCGCATCCCCCGGGAGACCTCAAGTGAGCATTTCGAACAAACCTTCCTTCCATTGGGCCGATCCGCTGCTCCTCGACCAGCAGCTCACCGACGACGAGCGTTCGGTACGCGACGCGGCGCACGCGTACTGCCAGGAGCGCCTGGCGCCGCGCGTCGTCGAGGCCTTCCGCAACCAGCAGACGGATCCCTCGATCTTCCTGGAGATGGGCGAGCTGGGCCTGCTGGGTTCGATGATCCCCGAGACCTATGGCGGCGCCGGCCTGAACTATGTCTGCTACGGCCTGGTCGCCCGCGAGGTGGAGCGGATCGACTCCGGCTATCGCTCGATGATGAGCGTGCAGTCGTCGCTCGTCATGGTGCCGATCAACGAATTCGGCACCGAAGCGACAAAGCGGAAATACCTGCCGAAGCTCGCGACCGGCGAGTGGATCGGTTGCTTCGGCCTCACCGAGCCGAATCACGGGTCGGATCCGGGCAGCATGCTGTCTCGGGCGAAAAAGGTGGCCGGGGGCTACCAGCTCACCGGCACCAAGATGTGGATCACCAACAGCCCGATCGCGGACGTGTTCGTGGTGTGGGCCAAGGACGACGAAGGCGCGATCCGCGGCTTCGTGCTGGAGAAGGGCTGGAAGGGGCTCACGGCCCCGGTCATCCACGGCAAGGTGGGCCTGCGCGCCTCGATCACCGGCGAGATCGTCATGGACGGCGTGTTCTGCCCGGAAGAAAACGCCTTCCCCGACGTGCGCGGCCTGAGGGGACCGTTCACCTGCCTGAACAGCGCGCGGTACGGCATCGCCTGGGGCGCGCTGGGCGCGGCCGAGGACTGCTGGTTCACCGCGCGCCAGTACGTCCTGGACCGCGTGCAATTCGGCAAGCCGCTGGCGGCCAACCAGCTGATCCAGAAGAAGCTGGTCGACATGCAGACCGAGATCACGCTGGGCCTGCAGGGCTGCCTGCGCCTGGGCCGGATGAAGGACGAAGGCACGGCCGCGGTGGAGATCACCTCGATCATGAAGCGCAATTCCTGCGGCAAGGCGCTGGACATCGCGCGGCTGGCGCGCGACATGCTGGGCGGCAACGGCATCAGCGACGAGTTCGGGGTGGCGCGCCACCTGGTGAACCTCGAGGCGGTCAATACCTACGAAGGCACGCACGACGTGCATGCGCTGATCCTGGGGCGCGCGCAGACCGGCATCGCCGCGTTCTGACGGCGCCCGCCGCGTCGCGCCAGACGGTTGCGGCACGTCAAGAAGCGCGCCGCTCGCCACAGCTAGACTCGTGCGGTCGCGTTGCGACCGCAAGGAGACTGCCATGGCCATCAGCACCGAGCAGGACGCCCGGATCTCGCTTCGCCGCACCAGGGCGGAAGACATGGAAGCGGTCGTCGCGCTCGACGCCACCGTCGTGGGCCATCCGCGGCGGCTCTATTTCCAGCGACGCCTGAAGGCGGCGCTGGACCAGACCCACAAGCACGTCCAGTTCTCCGCGGAATGCGACGGCCGCTTCGTCGGATTCATCAAGGCGCGCAAGCAGGTGGGCGAGTTCGGCCGCGCCGAGCCCGCCCTGCTGCTGGAAGCGGTGGCGGTGGCGCCGGCGGAGCAGGGCCGCGGCATCGGCTCGGCGCTGCTGGGCAAGCTCGAAGCGGAGGCGAGGCGCCTGGGCGCGCCCCAGATCCGGACGACGGCGGCCTGGCGTGACCACGCGATCGTGCAGTTCTTCGATGCCGCCGATTTCGAGCTCTCACAGACCATGGTGCTGGACTGCGCGATGCAGGGCAATCGCGTCGCGGCCCATGACGGCGACAAGACGCTGGCGCCCGAGCACGCGACCGGCTTTTCGACCGGCGAAGTGAACTACGGCGCAGCCGCCGCCAACGACTTCGAGGCGCTCGCGCGCAGCCAGGTCGACGTGCGGGCGCTGGAGGTCTCCGACCTGGAGGACATCATCCGCATCGACGGCCGGATCACGGGCCGTCGCCGCGACGCCTACATCCGGGAGGTGCTGGAAGAGGCGATGAGCGACGCCAGCGTCCGGCTCTCGCTGGTGGCGCTGGTGGACGGGATCTCCGTGGGCTTCATCACGGCGCGCGCCGATTTTGGCGACGCCGGCCGCGTGGAGCCGGTGGCGGTGCTGGACACGATCGGCGTGGATCCCGACTACGTCCATCGCGGCGTCGGGCACGCGTTGCTGTCGCAGCTCTTCGTCAACGTCAAGGCGCTGGGCGTCGACCGCGTGGAAACGGTCGTCGCCCGCGAGAACTTCGATCTGCTCGGCTTCTTCTACGACGTCAGCTTCGAACAGTCGCAGCGACTGGCCTTCGACAAGCGGCTGGACTGAGCGACAGCGCCCCGGCCGTCAGCCGGCGACCGCGCCCTGCTTGCGTCGGCCAGGGAACGCCAGTGCCTCGGTGAGGAAGTACGCCGCCTGCGCATACGACGTTGGACACAGGGCGAAGCATTCCTGGCAATCCCAGCATTCCTTTTGCGCGATTTCCGGGATGAAGCTGATCTCGCGCTGCGCGCCGCGTTCGATGAAATCGACCGCGTGCTTGGCCTTCACCTCGGCGCAGTAGCGCACGCACAGGCCGCAGAGGATGCAGAACGACGGGTCCATCTCGAAGCGGTTCGCGTCGGCCTGGTACTCGCGCGCCAGTTCGACCAGCTCGGGCGAGTTCGGCGCATGGGCCAGCAGTTCCTCCAGGATCACGCGGCGGATCTTGTCCACGCGCTCGGAGCGGGTGCGCACCACCAGGTCCTTGGCCACCGGATAGAGGCACGACACGACGTAGCTCTTGCGGCCCTTTGCCTCCACTTCCACCATGCACATGCGGCAGCCGCCGAACGGCTCCAGCTGCTCGTGGTGGCACAGGGTGGGGATGTGGATCCCGGCGGCGCGTGCCGCCTGCAGGACCGTCATGTCGCTGCCGGCCGTGACTTCCCGGCCGTCGATCTGCATGACCACGTCGCTCATTTGGCTGCGCTCCCCGCTGCTGCGTTGCTGTTGCCCTCGCCGCGGGCGATCCTGGCCTCGTACTCGTCCCTGAAGTAGCGCAACATGCTCTTGAGCGGGTCGGCCGCCGTCTTGCCCAGCGCGCACAGGCAGGCGGCGCCGGTGACGTCGTTGAGGTCTTCCAGGCGGGCGATGTCGCCGTTCCGGCCGCGGCCCTTGCCGATGTTCTCCAGCACTTTCATGGTCTGCCACATGCCTTCGCGGCAGGGCACGCACTTGCCGCAGGATTCCTGGGTGAGCCACTCGAGGAAGTAGCGCGCCACCTCCACCATGTCGGTGTCCTCGTCCATCACCAGCAGGCCGCCGGCGCCGATCGGCGCGCCCAGCTTGGCCAGGGCGTCGAAGTCCAGCGGCGCATCGATGAGGCTGGCCGGGATCGAACCGCCCATCGGCCCGCCGAAATGCACGGCCTTGGCCTGCTTGCCGCCGGCGACGCCGCCGCCGATGTCGTGGACGATGGTGCGCAGCGGCGTGCCCATGGGCACTTCCACCACGCCGCTGTCGACCACGTTGCCGGACAGCGACACGAGCTTGGTGCCCTTGCTGCCTTCGGTGCCGATGGAGGCGTACCAGTCGGCGCCTTTCTCGATGATCTGCGGCACGTTGGCCCAGGTCTCCACGTTGTTGAGGTTGCTCGGCCGGTCCCAGATGCCCGCCACCGAGGTGCGGATGTATTTGGGGCGGGGTTCCGGCGGCATGCCCTCGATCGACCGCATCAGGGCGCTAGACTCGCCCGAGACGAAGATCCCGACGTCGAAGTGCAGCTCGACGTGGAAGTCGAAGCCCGAGCCGAGAATGTCGTCGCCGAGCAACCCGTATTCCTCGGCCTGGGCCAGCGCCTGCCGGATGTGCGCGATCAGTTGCGGCGAATCGTGCCGGGTGTAGATGAAACCCTTGTGCGATCCGATGGCCACGGCGCCGATGATCAGCCCTTCCAGCACCTTGTGCGGGTTGCCGGTGAACAGGGCCCGGTCCATGAACGCGCCCGGTTCGCCCTCGTGGCCGTTGACGATGACGTAGCGTTCGTCGCCCGGTGCGTTCCGCGCGGTCTCCCATTTCTGGCCGGCCGGGAAGCCGCCGCCGCCGCGCCCGCGCAGGTTGGCCTTCTTCACCTCGTCGACGATCTGTTCCGGCTTCATCCGGAACAAGGCCTTGGCCAGCGCCGCATAGCCGCCCACCGCGATGTAATCGTCGATTCGCATCGGGTCGATGCGGGTGTTGTCGCCGATCAGCAGGCGCGTCTGGTGCCTGTAGAACGGCACTTCGTTCAGGTGCACGGCCTTCTCGCCGGTGACCGGATGCCGGTAGACCAGGCGCTCGACGACCCGGCCGCTGCGCGCGCTCTCGACGATCTCCGGCACGTCGGCGGGTTTGACCTCGAAGTAGCAGATCTCCTGCGGGCCGACCACCACGTTCGGTCCCTTCTCGCAGTAGCCGTGGCAACCCGTGACGCGGACTTCGACACCCGCGCCTTCGTCGGACCGGGCGACCTCGGCCTGGAAGGCTTGCGCCACGCGCTGCGAATCGAGCCCGTGGCAGGCCGCGCCGGCGCACACGGCGATCGAAGGGCGGGCGGGGTCGCGCGCCGCGAGGATGCTGGCGCGCAACTGTTCCAGTTCGGCAGCGGAGTGGAGCCTGGTCATGTGGGCCGTCCTACGGATAGTCCTTGAGTACTTCCTCGACCTTGGCCGGCGTCATCCGGGCATGGTGCCTGCCGTTGACGACGATCTCCGGGCCGATGCTGCACGTGCCCAGGCAGGCGCCGGCCTCCAGGCTGAAGCGCCAGTTGGCGTCGGTCTCGCCGGCCTTGACGCCGGTGACTCGCTCCACGGCCTCCATCAACTTCTTCGCGCCCCGCAGGTGGCACGAGATGCCGTTGCAGACATGCACCTCGTTGCGGCCTTTGGGCGTGAGGCTGAAGGTCTTGTACAGCGTGGCGATGCGGATCACCCGGCTGAAGGGGATCTCGAGGGCATCGGCCACCTGCTGCAGCACTTCGCGCGGCAGCCAGTGGTTCTGGTGCTGGATCTCCATCAGCACGTGGATGAGATCGCCGGGCTGGCCCCGGTGCTTCTCGAGCATCGCGTCGATCTGGGCGCTGTCCATGGGTCGATTTCCGTTGGCGTTTCGAGGGCGGGCGGCTATCAGACGGCGGCCACCAGCGTCTGGCCGCGGTCGAACTTCAGCAGTCCGCGCTCGGTCAGCTGTCGCAGGTGGCGAGCCACCTCCGCGGGGTCCAGGTCCAGGTTGCCGGGGATCTCGTGGGCCTGCAGCGGGTGCCTGCGCACCAGGCCCATGATCCGGCTCATCACCAGCTTGTCGAGGATCAGCTCGTCGAACAGCTGCTCGAAACGCTCGCTGCCGAAGAACTGCTTGTAGCCTTCTTCGGTGCGCACCGGCACGCGGAGTCGTTCGCGTTCCACCAGTTTGATGTAGGGGACGAGTTCCTCGGCGACCTGCAGGCGCGAGGCCAGCTCGGCGACCGGAACCTTTTCCGAGGAGCCCAGCGGGCCCAGGCTTTTCACCTTGGCCGAGAACTCGTTCATGATCTCGGCGAAGCGGGTGCCTTCGCCGGCCGACACCCACTCCAGCCGCAACCGCTCCGGGTTGACGCCGAGCTTTTCCAGGATGCGCCTGGCCATCAGCGTGTTGCCCATCGCGTCGTAGTTGCCTTCCGGGTTGTAGTGGCAGTCGTTCAGGTGGCAGCCGCCGATGAACACCCCGTCCGCCTTCTTCGCGAACGTGCGGAAGATGAACTGCAGGTCGACCCGGCCAGAGCACATCAGGCGGATCACCCGCAGGTAGGGCGGGTACTGGAAGCGCGAGACGCCGGCCAGGTCGGCGCCGCCGTAGCAGCACCAGTTGCACAGGAACCCGACGATCGTCGGCTTGAACTCGGATGCGGTCGCCATGGACTTCCTTCCTCTCAGCCGGCCAGCGCGGCCTCGATCTGTCCGAACACCTCGGCGTCGGTGTAGTGCTTCAGGAACACCGCGCCGGTCGGACACTTGGCGTTGCACAGGCCGTCGCCCTTGCACAGCACGGGGTTGATCACGGCCTTCTTGCCGCGCGGCGTGGCGTGGAACTCGATCGCGCCGTAGCTGCAGGAGGTGATGCAGGCGCCGCAGGAGACGCACATGTTCTCGTTCACCTCGCAGACCGAGCCTGAGGCGACGACGGTGTCGTGGGTCAGCAGCGTCAGCGCGCGGCCGGCGGCGCCGTAGGCCTGGCCGATCACCTCGGACAGGTGCTTGGGGTATTGCGCTGTGCCGCAGAGATAGACGCCTTCGGCGGCGAAGTCGACCGGCCGAAGCTTGACGTGCGCCTCCTGGAAGAAGCCGTCCGGACTGAGCGGCACCTTGAACAGGCGCGCCGTGTCTTCGGCCCCAGCCGAAGGAATCACCGCCGCCGCCAGCACGATGGTGTCGGCTTCCAGCGCCAGCCGCTTGTCCAGGATCGGATCGCGCACCGTCACCTTGAAGCCGGCGCCGTCGACCTCCACCCGCGGCTTGTCCTGCGGCTCGTAGCGGATGAACTTGACGTCCTGGCCGGCCGCCGCGCGGTACGAGTCCTCGGCGAAGCCGTAGGTCCGCATGTCGCGGAAGAGCACGTGGATGTCGATGTCCTTGTTGCCGGCCTTGAGCTTGAGCGCGTTCTTCATCGCCCCGCTGCAGCAGACGCGCGAGCAGTAGTTGCGGTCTTCCTGCCGGCACCCGACGCACTGGATCATCACCACGCTGCGCGCCTGTTTGACGTGCTCGTCGCCGGCGACGATCTTTCCCTCCAGCTCCAGCTGGGTCATCACGCGCGCGTCCTGGCCATACAGGTATTCGGTGGGCTTGTACTCGTCGGCGCCGGTGGCGATGATGGCCGCGCCGTGCTTGAGCTCGACAATCCGGCCCTTCGTCCTGACCTTGGTGACGAAATTGCCGACGTACCCTGATACCTCGGTGATCGTCGCGTCGGTGATGACGCGGATCAGCTGGTGCCGGTAGGTCTTCTTCTTCAGGTCGTTCAGGTAAGCCTGCACGTCCAGGCCATCGGTCGTGTAATGGATGCGGCGAGCCATGCCGCCCAGGTCCGACGCCTTCTCGATCAGGTAGGCCTGGAAGCCCTGTTCGGCCAGCGTCAGGGCACTGGTCATGCCGGCGACGCCGCCGCCGACCACCAGCGCCGCCTTGTTCACCGGCAGCGAGAACTCCTGGAGCGGCTCCAGCAGCGAAGTGCGCGCCACCGACATGCGCACGATGTCCTTGGCCTTCTTCGTCGCGTCGGCCTGCTCCTTGGAGTGCACCCAGGAGCAATGCTCGCGGATGTTGGCCATATCGAAGAAATACTGGTTGATGCCGGCCTCGCGCAGCGTGTCGCGGAACAGCGGCTCATGGGTGCGCGGCGTGCAGGCCGCGATCACCACCCGGTTCAGCCCCTTGTCGCGTACCGTGTCGCCGATGGCCTTGGCCGTGTTGGTGGCGCAGGCGAACAGGCTCTCCTCGACGTGGACCACGTTGGGCAGGGTCTTGGCGTAGTCGCACACGCCGGGCACGTCCACCACCCGGCCGATGTTGGCGCCGCAGCGACACACGAAGACGCCGATCTTGGCTTCCTCGCCGCTGACGTCGCGCTCGATCGGGTACACGCGCGCCGTGCTGAGCCGCCCGCGCCGCGCCTTCAGGAACTGCCCGGACAGCGCACCGGCCGCGCTGGCCGTCATCACTGCCTCGGGAATGTCCATCGGGCCGCGGAAAGCGCCGCTGAGGAAGACGCCGGGCCGCGTGGTCTCGATCGGATTGACGGGATTGGTCTTGCAGAAGCCCTGCGGCCCCAGCTCGACGCCGAACTTCCGCGCCAGCTCGCTGGCGCCGGCCGGCGGATTCAGGCCGACCGACAGCACCACCAGTTCGAATTCCTCTTCCTTCACGCCGCCGTCGGTGGTCGAGTAGCGGATCTTCACGTTCCTGGTCACCGGGTCTTCGCCCGAGACCGAGACGTAGCTGCGGACGAACATCACGCCGGGCAGTTTCTCTGCCCGCTGGTAGAAGCGTTCGAAGTCCTTGCCATACGACCGGATGTCGTTGTGGAAGATCATCGCCTGCATGTCGGGCACGTGGTCCTTGGCGAGGATCACCTGCTTCTGCGTGTACGAGCAGCACACCGCCGAGCAATAGCTGTTGCCGCCGGGCGTCACCTGGCGCGAGCCGACGCAGTGGATCCAGGCGACCTTCTGCGGATGGTGCTTGTCCGACGGCCGCAGGATGTGGCCTTCGTGCGGCCCGGTGGCGCACAGCAGGCGCTCGAAGTCCATGCTGGTGACGACGTTCTCGTAGGTGCCGTAGCCGTAGTCGCCCCGGATCTTCGGATCGAAGATCTCGTAACCGGGCGACAGGACGATCGCGCCGACCTTCACCTCGACCTTCTGGGGCGTCTGGTTGAAGTTGATGGCGTCGTTCTCGCACACGCCGGTGCAGATCGAACAGGTCTTGTCCTTCAGGTACAGGCAGGTTTCGTCGATGTACGTGACCAGCGGCACGGCCTGCGAGAAGTAGATGTGCACCGCCTTGTTCAGCGACAGGTTCTGGTTGAACGGGTCCGGGATCTTGACCGGGCAATACTCCACGCAGACCGTGCAGCCGGTGCACTTGTCCTCGTCGACATAGCGCGGCTTCTTCGTCAGCGTCACCGTGAAGTTGCCGGGCGTGCCTTCGACGCCGGCGACCTCGGTATAGGTCATGATCTCGATGTTGGGGTGGCGGTCGCACTCGATGAACTTGGGCGATTCGATGCACATCGAGCAGTCGTTGGTGGGGAAGGTCTTGTCCAGCTGCGACATCTTGCCGCCGATGGTTGGCGTCTTCTCCACCAGGTAGACCTTGAAGCCGGCGGTCGCGAGATCGAGCGCGGCCTGGATGCCGCTGATGCCGCCGCCGACCACCATCACGTCGCCGCGCAGATTGTCGCCAGGGCGAAGGAAACGCTGGCTCAGCGCTTCGTGCGCATCGTCCAGGGCGTATTCCAGGGTGTGCGCCACGTCGTGCTCCTTGATGGTCGGCTACAGGGCGTCCCGGATGACTTCGGTGATGTCCTTCACCTCGATCGCCTCGCCGTTCTTCACGTTCAGCCGGCTGTCCTCGAAGTTGGTGATGCAGTAGGGGCAGGCGGTGATCAGCACCTGCGCGCCCACGCCGATCGCCTGGCCCAGCCGCACGTCGGAAAAGCGCTCGGCCTTGGGCGTTTCCATCCAGATGCGGCCGCCGCCGCCGCCGCAGCAGAAGCTGTCCTTGCGCGACTCGGCCATCTCGTTCAATTGCAGCCCCGGCACCTTCTTCAGTGCCTCGCGCGGTTCGTCGTAGACGCCGTTGTGGCGGCCGAGGTAACAGGGGTCATGCCAGGTGACCGTCTTCGCGTACTCCGTCTTCAATTGCAGCCGGCCATCGGCCAGCAGGCGGTTCAGCAATTGCGAGATGTGGACCACCTCGAAGTGCACCATGAATTCCGGGTATTCATGGGTGTAGGTGTGATAGCAGTGCGGCGAGGACACGAGGATCTTCTTCACGCCCCGGTCCACCAGGGTAGCGATGTTCTGCCGCGCCAGGCTCTTGAACAAGGCCTCGTCGCCAGTCTTGCGGATGCTCTCGCCGCAGCAGCTTTCCTGCGGGCCCAGGATGCCGAACTCGACGCCGGCCCGGTTGAGGATCTCGACGGTGGCGCGGGCGATCTTCTTCGCCCGCGGGTCGTACGAAAGATAGCAGCCGGGCGAGTACAGGAACTCCATGCCCTCGGCGAACTGCGGCACTTGGAGGCCGTCCGCCCACTTCGTGCGTTTCGCGCGATCCTCGCCGAACGGGTTGCCCTCGGCGCGCAGGTTGGCCGCGATGGTGCGTATCGGCTCCACGGCCTTCGGGAAGACGTCGTACTCGGTGGCGATGCGCCGCAGCGCGATGCCGGACTCGATCTGCCTGACCCCGCGGGGGCAGACCTGCGGGCACTTGCCGCAGGTGGTGCAGCGCCAGATGTCCTCGCTCTCGATCTCGGTGAGGCCGAACGTGGCTTCGCGCACCAGCTTGCGCATGCTGAAGCTGCCGACGCGGTTCCACGGGCAGACCGTGTCGCACATGCCGCACTGGTAGCAATACTTGAACGCGTCGCCGCCGCTCGCCTTGATGGCGTCGACGATCTCCTTGAAGGGGGTGACCGTTTCCATGGTCGGTCAGGGCTAGGGCTTGCCGACGCGGGCGAGCGACTCGAGCACCTGCTGCAGGCCGTGCTTGTCGATCAGCGCGCCCAGTCCGATCTCGACGTCCGAGGGGGCGGGCTCAGGCTCGTCGACCTCTTCCTCGCGCTCCTCGTAGACCAGCGCCTCGGCGACGCACCACTCGACGCACTTCGGCTTGGCCAGGGGCGGCGTGTCCTCGCACATGTCGCACTTGAGCGGCAGGCCCGAGTCGGGCTCCTTGAACAGGTCGCGCGAGGGGCAGGACGCCCGGCAGAAGTCGCACTCGTTGTACTTCTTGCCGTCGATCACGTAGGTGTCGCGGCCGGTGCATTCCGCCTGCGTGTACTCGCCGGCATAGACCGGCAGGTAGATGTCGCGCAGCGGCTCGCGCACGACGCGGATGCGCGAACGCGCCGGGTTGTTGCTGCTGTAGCGCGGCGTCGCGTGGAACAGCGAGCAGATCACCTCGCAGGCGCGGCAACCGTTGCACTTGTCGACGTCGATGGTGATCGACTTGATCGTCTTCCTGATCTTAGCCATGGAGAATTCCCCGGTGCTCCAGGTCTTCGGCGACGGAGTCGAGATCCAGCTCGCGCAGCGATTCCGCCGTCGGGATGCCGTCGCTGTTCCAGCCCTTGAGCTTGTAATACGCGTCCAGCAGGTTCTTCTCCAGGTCCGGGAAGCGCTTCTTCCAGTGGTCTTCCGGCGGCTTGTCGTCGGCGCGCCGCATGCCGCGCCGCACATTGATGGCGCGCAGCAAGGTGCGATTGCGCGTGGCGGCCTTCCACAGTTGCGCGTCGTCGAACTCGAAGCCGGTACCGGCCGAGACGAACTTCGGGAAGTTGTGGATGTGATACGGCGGCTTCAGCGGGAAGGACGACAGGCCGGCGCAGATGCCCAGCGCGTCGTCGATGTAGTGCATCTTCTCCTGCCAGTCCACGATGTCACAGCTGGCCTCGATGCTGGGATAGAGCGGGTTGGACTGCTCGCCGCGCGGCTCCCAGTCAAGCAGGTACTGCTTGAACTTCGGATGCGGCACCTGGAACCAGTCCTTCACGAAGGCCTCTCGCTCCTCCATGGTCGGGAAGGGCGCCTGCGGGAACTGCCCCTCGATCTGCGTGATGTTGATTTTCTCGCCCGTCGAGTACATGAGGTAGTAGACGGGGTTCAGCATCCCCAGTTTCAGCGGCAGCTGCTCGTGCTTCTTGATCGTGTTGTGGTCGAACTTCTCGGCGCCCTTGCCGATGCGCCGCGCCGCCCAGTAGACCCCGTCGGCGAGCACGTCGCCTATGCCTTCCCGCCGGACGATGCGGTCGAGCAGCCAGAAGAAGCGGCCTTCGACGTCGGCGGGCATGCCGGGGAAATCGGCATCCGTGAGGATGCCGGCTTCCAGCAGTTCCAGCGCGAACGCCATCACCTGCGGGGTCGAGAAGCCGTCCACGCCGTACTCGGTCGCGCGCTGCGCGATCCGGAAGCCGAACTCCAGGTCGGAATAGGCGGCCATTGTGTAGGTCAGCTTCGAGTAGCACTTCATCATGTACGTCGGCTGGCCCGGCACCGAGATCGTGGCGCCGCACTTCATCGGGCAGTTGTAGCAGCTGATCAGGCGCGTGCGCACGCTCTCCTGCGTGCGGCGCCACTTCTCCTCGATCTCGTGGGTCCAGAAGTCCTTGCGCCGGGTGCGCGCGTTGCCCCACATGAAGCTGGTGGTGTGCCACTCTTCGTCGTGGATCGCCATCTCCTGCGGCGAGCCCAGCCCCTGCAGGATCGCGGGCACGCCGGGGATGGGATGCTCGGCGCGGAACGCGATGTACTTCAGCACGTCGTCGCACAGTCCCATGAACTCAGCCGGGCGGGCGATGTTGACGTCCCGCGTGCCACGCACGACGATCGCCTTCAGCCCCTTGTCGCCCATCACGGCGCCGATCCCGCCGCGGCTGGCGCTGGAGCGGCCCTGCTCGATGGACGCGTAGAACACGCGGTTCTCGCCGGCCATGCCGATGGCGGCCACCTGCGCTTCCGGTTCGCCGAGCTCCTGGCGGATGCATTCGGCGGTCTCGATCGCGCCCTTGCCGCGCAGGTGCGCGGCGTCGCGGATCTCGACCTCGTCGTTGTGGATCCAGAGGTAGACCAGCTCGGGGGACTTGCCGCGGATGATCACCTTGTCGAAACCGGCGTGCTTGAGCTCCGGCGCCCAGAAGCCGCCCATCATCGAATAGGCGAGCAGCTGCGTCTGCGGCGAGAAGGTCGAGACGATGGTGCGATTGGCGCCAGGGGCGGCGGTGCCGCACAACAGCCCGGTCGCGAAGATGAGCAGGTTGTCCTCGGAGAAGGCGTCGGTGTCGGCGGGCACCCGGTCCCACAGGATTCTGGCGCTCGTGCCGAGTCCGCCAAGGTGCAGCCGCGTGTGTTCGAGATCCGATTCCACCCGGTCGATGCTGCCGCGGGACAGATCGATCTCCAGGTTGAATCCTGTTTCTGCATACCGCATCTGCCTGGTCTCCTCAGGTCCGTGCGTCTCGCGGCTCTCGTGCAGCAGCGCGGCGCGGCGGCTCGTTCAACGGGACTTCGCGGCCGGTCTGCATCGTTTCCGCCGCAAACCGGTAATCCCGTACCATTAGGCGTATTTGGCTGTCCGGCGTCAACTGATCTCCATCAAACTTCGGCGCAATGCCCCTGTACCTGAGCGCCCCGATCAGGTATGTCGGTGACAGAATCGAGCGCGAAGCAGTGCAGGCAAATCGAGAGGAGACAGGAGAGCTTCGATGGACGAGGTGCGCAACCTGCTGGAGTCGCGCTTGCCGGGATTGCATGCACGCATCGAGGCCGCGCTCGTCGACGGCGAGTCGCGCTACAACCAGCGCACCGGACAGGCGCCTTCCGCGTTCCTCCTCGAACACACGCAGCGCACCGCAGCGATCGCTCATGCGCTGGCACTGCGCGAACGGGTCGATCCCTGGTTGCCGGTGCTGATCGCGCTGTTCCACGACGCCGGCAAGTTCCACGAGGGCGGATACCACCAGGACGAGGTGCCGGAGGAAGAGCACGCCGCCCGGCTGGCGGCCGCGCTGCTGGACGAGCACGGCATGCAGCGCGGCGCGATCGACGACGTCACCGGGGCGCTGCGGGCGCTGTATGACGACCGTCTGCCGTGCATCGGCCCCTGCCGCGTCGTGCAGGACGCCGACCGGCTCGACAAGCTCGGCGCGCTCGGCGTCGGTGCATTCTTCACGAAAGCGACGCTGCGCGGGCGCGGGCTCGTCGACGCGCTCGCGCAAACGCTCAGTCGCGAGCTCACGTACGCGCACGCCGCGCCATGGTCGATGTTCACCGAGAGCGGCCGGCAGCTGGCACTTGCGCGGTCGGAGCGGACCGTCGCGTTCTTCGACGACCTCCTGGCCGAGCTGGAGCAATGCGGCATCGCCGCTTTCGAGCGGCACGCGCTGGTGCTGCATGGAGACTTTCGCACGCGCGACGGCAATCGGGTGCGGCAGCTCGAGGTGACCGTGGTCACGCCGCGTACCTGTCCGCAGTGCCGGGGCGGGCTGGACATCTCCCATTGCCTCGAGCGCGGACTGAAGTGCGAGACGCTCAAGGCGCGCTGCACGTGCCGCGCGTGCGGTCTGGCGCGGGACATCGCGTTCTGCCTGCCGGTGCTGGCCTGAGGAGAGAAGCGATGCGGTATGCGGAGACCGGATTCAATCTCGAGGTGGACCTCTCGACCGGCTGCATCGAGAAGGTCGCCACCGACATCCGGGACACCGAGCTGTACCTGGGCGGGCAGGGTGTCGCCGCACGGATCCTGTTCGACCGGGTGCCGCCCGACACCGACCCCTTCTCCCCGGACAATCTGCTGATCTTCAGCACGGGTCTGCTGAACGGCACGCCGGCCCCGAGCGCCAACCGGACGGTGGTGAACACCTTCTCGCCGCAGACCAACCTGATGTCGCATTCGCTGTTCGGCGGCTTCTTCGGGCCCGAGCTGAAGTTCGCCGGCTACGACCGCATCATCATCCGCGGCAAGGCGCCCGATCTGGTCTACCTGTTCATCCACAACGACCGGGTCGAGATCCGCGATGCCACGCACCTGCGCGGAAAGGGCACTACCGAAACCCAGGACCTGCTGAAAGCGGAACTGAAAGACCAGGCGGTGCAGGTGGCGGCGATCGGGCTGGCAGGCGAGAACCGCGTCTACATGGCGTCGATCGACCACAACCACGCGAGCGCCTCGCGCGGTGTCGGCGTGATCATGGGCGACAAGCGGCTGAAGGCAATCGCGGTCCGCGGCACGCGCGACCTCAACGTCGCGCATCCCGCCGAGCTGTTCGCGCTGAGCCAGGCGCTGCACCGCAAGATCGGCGGCGGCGACGGCAACGGCGACTGGATGGCAGTGGACGAGGACGACAGCTTCCACCCCGACCATTTCGCCTGGGGCAACGCGCGGACGCGGCGCAAGCATTTCTGGAGTGCCGAGCTGCAGGAGCGCTGGACCAGGTGGAAGTACGACCACCTGGACCGGCAGACCGGCTGCTTCAACTGCGCGAAGAAGTGCCGCAACGTGATCGCCTGGCCGGGACGTCCGCGCTTCGGCTACAAGTGCTTCGGCAAGGACACCTGGCACATGGCGGCCTTCCTGGAACTGGACTTCACCTACGAGATCCTGGGCATGGCGCAGGAATACGGGGTCGACTCGTATTCGACGCCGCAGGTGATCGCCTTCGCGCTGGAACTGCTGGAGGCGGGCATCCTGGCCGACCAGGATTTTCCCGGCATGCCTGAAGACAGCCATGGCCGGTTCTTCTACCTGCTGGAAAAGATCGTGCGCCGCGAAGGCATAGGGGACGTGCTGGCCGATGGCGTGTCGCACGCAGCGCGGCGGATCGGGAAGGGCGCGCAGGCCTACGACCACAACACCACCAAGAAGTTCGAGCAGTTGCCGATCAAGCTGGGCAAATTGAATCCGGCTTATTTCCTGATGATCGCCACGGGCGAGAAGATGAGCATCACGCAGATCGAAGGCTCCTTCCCTCAGGACCCGCTGCCGACCCGCGAGCAGCGCGAGGCCTTCGTAGCGAAGTGGGAAGCCGTGCCTCATGAAAAGTTCAAGAAGTACTTCCTGGAGTGGGAGAAGCGCGACGACATCTCCGACGACGCGACCTGCGAGATCGTCGACTGGAACGAGGCGATGCACTACATCGACGACGCCACCGGCCTGTGCGGTTTCGTGTCGTCGTTTCGCGGCCAGTTCGGCGGCGGCGTGGCGTACCACATGAACAACATCCCGCGGGTGCTGTCGGCGGCCACCGGCATGGCGATCGACAAGGAGCGGTTGTGGAAGACGTTCCAGCGCATCCGCACCCTGGTGCGCGCCATCAACGTGCGGCGAGGGTTGCGCCGCAGGGACGAACGTCCGCCCGAGGACCACTGGGCCGTGCGCGACGAGGCCTACGAGCAGGAACTGCTGGGCCGCTACTACGCCTTCAAGGGCTGGAACAGCGAGGGGATTCCGACCCGCGCCACCCTGGAGGGTCTCGACATGGCCGGGACCGCCGACGATCTGGAACGGCGGGGGATCCTGCCGTGAGCGCCGCCGAAGCCGGCCGCGTCGTGAAGGAAATCCTGATCGACCTCGGCAAATGCACCGGCTGCCGGGCCTGCGAGATGGCCTGTTCCGCGTTCCACGCCAGGCCGCGCTACGGCAGCGTCAATCCGGCGCGTTCGCGCATCCGGGTCGTGACCGACGAGGTCAACGACGAGTACGTGCCGGTGCGCGCGGGCAATCTCACCCGCGCCGAGTGCGACGGCCGGCACTTCTACCGGCTCGAGGGCAAGCGCTACAGCGAATGCAGTTTCTGCCGCGCGGCCTGTCCGTCGCGCGATTTCTTCATCGAGCCCGATTCCGGCCTGCCCCTGAAGTGCGACATGTGCGAGGACGAACCGCCGCTGGCCGAGCCCCTGTGCGTCACCGTGTGCGAGGCGCAGTGTCTGGTCTACCGCGAGCGGCGGATCGAGGCCGGACAGGAGGCGCTGCCGGCGGACGAGGCCGCCGAGCGCGGCGTGCTCGCCCTCGTCAGCCGCCACAGCCTCGCTGAGGTGATCGCGGCGCTCGACCGGGTCGCCAGGCGGCCCTGAGGCTGCCGGCTCAGGCCGCCGGCACCGTCCGCGTGCGGAACAACTGCAACGCCAGCGCCGCGATCACCAGCCCGAATCCCAGCACGTCGCTGACGACGCTGGGATAGACCAGCGCGAAGCCGGCCACGATGAACATGACGCGCTCCACGCTCGTGGTCTTCTTGAACGCCCACCCCTGGAAGCCAGCCGCCAGGGCCGCGACGCCGACCGCGGCGGTGAAGGTCACTTCCGCGATCATCCACCAGTTGGCCGTGGCCAGCGCCTTGGTCGACCCCATCAGCAACAGGCCCAGGCCGCTCGGGTCGAGCACGAACATGAACGGCACCAGGAAGGCCGGCACGGTGTACTTCCAGCACTGAAGCGTCGTCTTGTAGGGATCGCCGCCGGTGATCGCGGCCGCCGCGAACGGTGACAGCGCCGTGGGCGGTGACACCTCGGACAGCACGGCGTAATAGAAGATGAACATGTGGGCGGCGAAGTCCGGCACGCCGAGCTTGATCAGGGCCGGCGCCGCGATCACGGCGCAGATGATGTACGACGCCGTCACGGGCACGGCCAGCCCGACGATCCACACCACCAGCGAGGTGTAGACCGCGGTGAGCAGCAGCGACCCGCCGGCCAGGTCGATCACGATGGAGCTGAACTTGAGCCCCAGGCCCGTGAGGGTGACCACGCCGACGATGATGCCGGCCCCGGCGCAGGTGGCGGCCACGTTCAGCACGCCGATGGTGCCGTTCTCCAGCGCCTTGACCAGACCCGATCCCCACAGCTGGCGCAGGATCGGTCCGCGGCCGCGGAACACGTCGTACGGAATGAGCGAAGTTTCCGGCCGCAGCAAGCTGGTGACGGCGGATACAACGGTGGCCCAGAACACGGAGAGCACCGGCGAAAAGCCCCACATCATGAACGCCACGATCGAGATCAGCGACAGGAAGTGGAACCAGTAGCGGCGGGTCAGGTGCCAGACGGTGTCGACCTTCTCGAACACGGCCTCGTGCATGCCGTACTTGCGCGCGTCGATCTCGACCATGAGGAACAGCGCGAAGTAGAACAGCATGGTCGGGATCACCGCCATGAGCAGCACGTCGAGGTACGAGATCTTGAGGAACTCGGCGATCAGGAACGCGGCGGCGCCCAGCACCGGCGGCGAGATGATGGCGCCCAGGCCGGCGGCCGAAAGCAGCCCTCCGCCCGCGTTGCGCTCGTAGCCCACCTTGGCCAGCATCGGCCAGGCCACCGAGCCGAGCGTGACGGTGGTGGCGACGCCGGAGCCGGAGGGGCCGCCGAGCAGGAACGACGCCAGCACGACCGTGCGGCCGGCCCCGGTCGACTTGCCGCCCATGGCCGAGAACGAGAAGTCGATGTAGAACTTGCCGGCGCCCGAGTACTGCAGGAACGCGCCGAAGATCGTGAACAGGATGATCAGGGACGACGACACATCCACCGCGACACCGAAGATGCCCTCCAGCGTCATGTAGAGATGGCCGACGAGGCGACCCACCTCGTAACCCTTGTGGGTCCAGGGCTCCGGCAGGTACGCGCCGAACAGCGCGTACAGGATGAAGGCACCCGTCACCGCCGGCATGATCCAGCCGTTGGTGCGCCGCATGGCCTCCATGACCAGCGCGATCAACGCCACGCCGAACAGGATGTCCCACCCGCCGGGCGTCGTGTTGCGATCCATGAAGTCGTCGCCGCCCTGGATCATGTACGCGATGGACGCGATCGCCAGCGCGGCGGCGACGAAGTCCCACCACATCACGCGATGGCGGAAACGCCTCGCCACCGGGAACAGCAGGAACGTCAGCAACAGCACCAGCGCCACGTGCATCGGCCGCAGCACCTGGGCCGGAACGATGCCGTAGGCGGCGTACAGGTGGTAGATCGACACGCCGACGGCCAGCACCGAGAGCAGGGCGGCGAGCCAGCCGGTCAGCCGGTTGGCGGCGCCTTCTTCTTCCTCGATGAACTCCTGGGCCTTGTGCAGGGCCTCTTCGCTCACGACCGCGGCTTCGCTGGCCACGGCGGCGGACTGGTCGGTCATATGCGGGTGTTCGCGGTTCCCGGTCATGTTCTGGCGTGCAAGTTTCGACTGCTCAAACAAAAACCCCGCCGGGGTGGCGGGGCGCTGGAAATCACCCTGGTCAGTTGATCTTGATGCCTTTTTCGGCGAAGTACTTGACGGCGCCGGGGTGGAACGGGATCGGCGACGCGGCGGCCTTCTGGTTCTCGAGCTTGAAGTTCTCCGCTTCCTTGTGCACGGCGACCAGGTCCGGCTTGTGGTCGAACACCGCCTTGACGATGTTGTACGCGGTCTTGTCGTCCATCTTCTGGTGCGTCACCAGCAGGTTCATCACCGTGGCCTGCTTGTTGTCGGCGTCCATGCCCTTGTACACGCTCTTCGGGATGGAGTCCTCGACGTACAGGTTGCCGTATTTCTGGTTCATCTTGGCCACGACTTCCGAGTGGTCGATCATCTTGATCTTGGTGCCGGGCGTGTTGGCCAGGTCCGTGACGGCCGCCGTCGGCAGTCCGCCCACCCAGAAGAAGGCGTCGATCTTGTTGTCCTTCATCGCGTTGACCGACTCGGCTACGCCCAGGCGCTCCCGCTTGACGTCCTTGTCCTTGTCGATGCCGGCGGCCTCCAGGATGCGGAAGGCCATCACCTCGGTGGCGCTGCCGGGCGAACCGGTCGAGATGCGCTTGCCCTTGAGGTCGCCGATCTTGTTGACGCCCTTGCCTTCGACCGACACCAGGTGCATGCGGTTCGGGTAGAGGACCATCAGCGTGCGCAGCGGCACCTGGTTGCCCTTGAACTTGTCCTGGCCCTTCAGGGCGTCGAGGCCGGCGTCGGCCATGGTGAAGCCGATGTACGGCTTCTCGGTACCGATCAGCTTGAGGTTGTCGACCGAGCCGCCGGTGACCTCGGCCGTGGCCTGCATGCCGGGCACGTACTTGGACAGCACGGCCGCGAGGCCGCCGCCCATGGGGTAGTAGACGCCGCCGGTGCCGCCGGTGCCGATCGAGATGTTCTGGGCGAAGGCGGCCGTGGCGAATGCCAGGGTCGCGCACGTCACGCCGATGCGCTTCAGAAGTCCGAGCATGTTCTTTTCTCTCCGTGGTCTGTGATTTGAAACGGGTCAATGCTATGAGTCGGGCAAATGCAGTGTCAACCTGGGAAACGCCTGCTTCCCGGGTCCCATGCAAGCTCGCTGACAGGTTGCGTAGGTGATAACGCGATCAGTGATACCACGTAGGCCCCGCCTGCGCGGTGCGGCGCCTCAGCCGGCTGCTTCGAGCCCGTGCCGGAAGTGCAGCTGCATCTTGTCGGTGGTGGCGCGCGCGTCGCGCCTCGCGAGCGCCCGCATGATGGCTCGATGTTCGCGGATCGACTCCTGCACGCGGCCCGACTTCAGCAGCGAGTTGTGCCGGTTCAGCTTCATGACCTTGCGCAGGTCGGCCACCATCTGGTTGCGCCAGCGGTTGCCCGCGATCTCCAGCAGCCGCATGTGGAAGCGCTCGTTGAGCGCCAGGAAGCGCTCGATGTCGCCGGCCGCCGCTTCCATGTCGTGGTGCAGGTCCTGCAGCTCGCGCAGCTGGTCGTCGCTGATGCGCTCGGCGGCCACGCCCGCGGCGTCGCTCTCCAGCAGGGAGAGCAGGTGATAGACGTCGCGCAGGTCGTCCTCCGACACCTCGGTGACGTACGCGCCGCGCCGCACCTTCATCGTGACCAGGCCCTCGGCGGCCAGCACCTTCAGCGCCTCGCGCAGCGGGGTGCGGCTGATGCCGTACTGCTGCGCCAGCTTCACCTCGTCGATCCAGCCGCCCGGCTCCAGTTCGCGGCGGAAGATGCGCTGGCGCAACTGCTCCGCCACTTCCTCGTAGAGGGCACGGGGCGCGAGCGAAAGAGGTGCCATGGCGGCGGATTCTAGGCTTGCCAGGATGATTTATCAATAATTATGAATGACATGCGCTAAGATGTGCGTTTCAGCGGCGGCCGGCCGGACGCACAATGGCCGCAACCGCCCACCGAGCCCGGAACGACCCATGAGCCAGAGCGAACCGCCCATCCCGCCCGTCACCCTCGAAACCTGGGCCCAGGCCGCCGCCAGGTCCGCGCCCGGCGGCGATCTGGCGGCGCTGAACTGGGTCACGCCCGACGGGATCGTGGTCAAGCCGCTGTATACCGGCGCCGACCTCCGCGGGCTGCCGTACGCCGACACGCTGCCCGGGTTTCCGCCGTACGTCCGCGGACCGCAGGCGACCATGTACGCGGCGCGTCCGTGGACCATCCGCCAGTACGCCGGCTTCTCCACGGCGCAGGAGTCCAACGCGTTCTACCGCCAGGGGCTGGCGGCCGGCGGGCAGGGCGTGTCGGTGGCCTTCGACCTCGCGACGCACCGCGGCTACGACAGTGACCACCCGCGGGTCACCGGCGACGTCGGCAAGGCCGGCGTGGCGATCGATTCCGTGGAGGACATGAAGATCCTGTTCGACGGCATTCCGCTCGACAGGGTCAGCGTGTCGATGACGATGAACGGCGCGGTGCTGCCGGTGCTGGCCGGCTACATCGTGGCGGCCGAGGAGCAGGGCGTCGGGCAGGAGCAGCTTTCGGGGACCATCCAGAACGACATCCTCAAGGAGTTCATGGTCCGCAATACGTACATCTATCCGCCCGAGCCTTCGATGCGGATCGTCGGCGACATCATCGAGTACACCGCGCGGCACATGCCGAAGTTCAACTCGATCTCGATCTCCGGCTACCACATGCAGGAGGCGGGCGCCAACCAGGCGCTCGAGCTCGCCTTCACACTGGCCGACGGCAAGGAGTACGTGAAGACGGCGATCGCCAAGGGCCTGGACGTCGACGCCTTCGCCGGCCGCCTCTCCTTCTTCTGGGCGATCGGCATGAACTTCTACCTGGAAGTCGCGAAGATGCGCGCGGCACGCCTGCTGTGGTGGCGCATCATGTCCGGCTTCGGCGCGAAGAACCCGAAGAGCCTGATGCTGCGCACCCACTGCCAGACCTCCGGCTGGTCGCTGACGGAGCAGGACCCGTACAACAACATCGTGCGCACGGCGATCGAGGCCATGGCGGCGGTGTTCGGCGGCACGCAGTCGCTGCACACCAACTCGTTCGACGAGGCGATCGCGCTGCCGACGGAATTCAGTGCCCGGATCGCGCGCAACACCCAGCTGATCATCCAGGAAGAGACGCACATCACCGACGTGATCGACCCCTGGGCCGGCAGCTACATGATGGAGAAGCTGACCCAGGACATGGCCGACGCCGCCTGGAAGATCATCGAGGAAGTCGAGGCGATGGGCGGCATGACGCGCGCCGTCGACTCGGGCTGGGCCAAGCTCAAGATCGAGGCCGCGGCCGCCGAGAAGCAGGCGCGCATCGACTCGGGCCGCGACGTCATCGTCGGCGTGAACAGGTACCGGCTGGGCGAGGAGCAGCCGCTCGTGATCCGCGAGGTCGACAACCACAAGGTGCGGGAGCAGCAGATCGCCCGCCTGAAGGAGATCCGCGCCACGCGCGACGCAGCGAAGGTGGAGGCGGCGCTGGCTGCGCTCACGACCGCCTCGCGCGACGGGACCGGGAACCTGCTGGAGCTCACGGTGCAGGCCGTGCGTCTCCGTGCCACGGTGGGCGAGGTCTCGGAAGCCCTGGAGAAAGTGTTCGGGCGCCATCGCGCCGATACGCAGAAGGTGACTGGCGTGTACGCAGCTGCATACGACTCGGCGCAAGGCTGGGAGAAGCTCAAGGGCGAGATCGCGGCGTTTGCCGAGGACCAGGGGCGCCGGCCGCGGGTGATGATCGCCAAGCTCGGCCAGGACGGTCACGACCGCGGCGCGAAGGTCGTCGCCACGGCGTTCGCGGACCTCGGCTTCGACGTCGACATCGGGCCGCTGTTCCAGACGCCCGAGGAGTGCGCGCGCCAGGCGATCGAGAACGACGTGCACGCGGTAGGCGTCAGCACGCTGGCCGCCGGCCACAAGACGCTGGTGCCGGCGATCATCGCGGCGCTGCGGGAGCAGGGCGGCGGCGACATCGTCGTCTTCGTCGGCGGGGTCGTGCCGCAGCAGGACTACGACTTCCTCTACCAGGCCGGCGTCAAGGGCATCTACGGGCCCGGCACGCCGATCCCCGCCAGCGCGAAGGACGTGCTGGAGCAGATCAAGCAGTCGCTCGCCGCGTGATGCTGCTGGCCGCCAAGTTCGCACTCGGCCCGGTGCTCCTGCGCCAGGGTCGCGCCGTGCGGCGGACGGCGCTGCGGCTGCCGGAGCCGGCCGGGCCGCGCCACGGCGTCGCGGGCGGCGGCGAACCGCGGCTGCGGCTGCTCTTGGTGGGCGATTCCTCCGCGGCCGGCGTCGGCTTGCAGCACCAGTCGCAGGCGCTGGCGCTGCCCCTGGCGAACGTGCTCGCGCAGCGCCTCGACGGCGCCGTCGCGTGGCAGTTGCTGGCCGAAACCGGGCTGGACACGCGCGGCGCGCAGGCGCTGGTGGGGCGCTCCGACGTGGCCGCGGCCGACGTCGTGGTCACGGTGCTGGGCGTCAACGACGTCACCTCCCAGCAGGCGGCGCGCGGCTTCGTGGCCGAGACGGCGCGCCTGTGGACGCAGGTGCGGCAGCGCACCGGAGCACGTTGGGCGGTCGTCTGCGGCCTGCCGCCGATGGAGCTGCTCACAGCCATGCCGCAGCCGCTGCGCTGGTACCTGGGCCGGTACGCGTCCGGGCTCGACGCCGCGCTGCGCGGCTGGGCCGGGGACGAGGGCCTGGGCTTCTGCTCCCTGCACTGGGCTGCGGACCCGTCGCTGCTGGCGCCGGACGGATTCCATCCCGGCGCCGCCCTGTATCCGCTGTGGGCGCAGCGCCTGGCCGACCTGATCGCGGGCGAAAGGGCGCGGTGGGCACCGCCATGAACCACGCCGGGCAGGTGCTGACGGCGCGCGGCCCGGCCCAGCGCCGCGCCATCGCCAAGGCGATCACGCTGCTGGAATCGACCCGCGCCGACCATCGCGCCCAGGGCGACGAGATGCTCACGGCGCTGTTGCCCCACACCGGCCGCTCGTTCCGCATCGCGATCAGCGGCGTGCCGGGCGTCGGCAAGAGCACGTTCATCGAGGTGCTCGGCCTGTTCCTGATCGAGCGCGGCCACCGGGTCGCGGTGCTGACGATCGATCCGTCCAGCAGCGTCTCGGGCGGCTCGATCCTGGGTGACAAGACGCGCATGGAGAAGCTGTCCGTGCACGAGCAGGCCTACATCCGGCCCAGCCCTTCCGGCGGCACGCTCGGCGGGGTGGCCGAGAAGACGCGCGAAGCGATGCTGGTGTGCGAAGCGGCCGGCTATGACATCGTGATCGTCGAGACCGTCGGCGTCGGCCAGAGCGAAACGGCCGCCGCCGGGATGACCGACATGTTCGTGCTGCTCCAGCTGCCCAACGCCGGCGACGACCTGCAGGCCATCAAGAAAGGCGTGATGGAGCTGGCCGACCTGGTCGTCATCAACAAGGCCGACCTCGACGCCGACGCCGCGACCCGCGCCCGCGCTCAGATCACCAGCGCGCTGCGCATCTTCGGCCAGCACGGACATCCGGGCCACGCGCGGCACGACCAGTCCGTCTGGCAAGCGCAGGTCCTGCAATTGAGCGCCTTGCGCGGCGAGGGTCTTGCGCCGTTCTGGGACGCGGTGTCGCGCTTTCGCGAGATCCAGCAAGCCAACGGCGGATGGGCAGAGCGCCGCCGGCAGCAGGCGCTGGGCTGGATGTGGGAGCGCATCGACGCGGGACTGAAACGCCACTTCCGCCAGCACCCGCGGGTGCGGCAGCTGCTGCCGCAGATGCTGGCCGACGTGGGTGGCGGCCGCCTGCCAGCCTCGACCGCCGCGCGCCGGTTGGTCCAGGCGTGGCAGGACGGCGCAAGCCAGGCGTCAGGCGGACCGGAGAACATCGCGACCGAGGGCTCCGCGCCGCCAGCGGCGGGCGGCGCCCCGGCACCAGACATCGGAGAACAACGACATGCATGACATCCTCGAACAACTCGAAAGGAAGCGCGCCGCGGCGCGGCTGGGCGGCGGGCAGCGGCGCATCGATGCGCAGCACTCCAAGGGCAAGCTGACGGCCCGCGAGCGGCTGGAACTGCTGCTGGACGAGGGCACGTTCGAGGAATGGGACATGTTCGTCGAACACCGCTGCACCGACTTCGGGATGGAGGGCAACAAGGTCCCCGGCGACGGCGTGGTGACCGGCTACGGCATGATCAACGGCCGCCTCGTGTTCGTGTTCAGCCAGGATTTCACCGTGTTCGGCGGCGCGCTGTCGGAGGCCCATGCCGAGAAGATCTGCAAGGTGATGGATCAGGCGATGAAGGTCGGCGCGCCGGTGATCGGCCTGAACGACTCGGGCGGCGCCCGCATCCAGGAGGGCGTCGCTTCGCTCGGCGGCTATGCCGACGTGTTCCAGCGCAACGTGATGGCGTCGGGCGTCATCCCGCAGATCAGCATGATCATGGGGCCTTGCGCCGGCGGCGCCGTGTATTCGCCGGCCATGACCGACTTCATCTTCATGGTCAAGGACAGCTCGTACATGTTCGTGACCGGTCCCGAGGTGGTCAAGACCGTGACCCACGAGGAAGTGACGGCGGAGGAACTGGGCGGGGCCGTCACCCACACCACGCGCAGCGGCGTGGCCGACCTGGCCTTCGACAACGACGTCGAGGCGCTGCTGATGCTGCGGCGCCTGTACAACTACCTGCCGCTGAACAACCGCGAGAAGGCGCCCAAGCGGCCCAGCAACGATCCCGCGGACCGGATGGACCGGTCGCTGGACACGCTGGTCCCCGACAACCCCAACAAGCCCTACGACATGAAGGAGCTGATCGTCAAGACAGTGGACGACGGCGATTTCTTCGAGTTGCAGCCGGAATACGCCAAGAACATCGTGGTCGGCTTCGGGCGCATGGAAGGGCAGACCGTGGGCATCGTGGCGAACAACCCGCTGGTGCTGGCCGGGTGCCTGGACATCAGGAGCTCGATCAAGGCGGCCCGCTTCGTGCGCTTCTGCGACGCGTTCAACATTCCGGTGATCACGTTCGTTGATGTGCCGGGCTTCATGCCTGGCACCAGCCAGGAATACGGCGGCATCATCAAGCACGGCGCCAAGCTGCTGTACGCGTACGCCGAGTGCACCGTGCCGAAGATCACCGTGATCACGCGCAAGGCCTACGGCGGCGCCTACGACGTGATGAGCTCCAAGCACCTGCGCGGCGACGTGAACTTCGCGTGGCCCAACGCCGAGATCGCGGTGATGGGGGCGAAGGGCGCGGTGGAGATCATCTTCCGCGAGGACAAGGCCGACCCGGCCAAGCTGAAGGCGCGCGAGGCCGAGTATGCGGCGCGCTTCGCGAACCCGTTCGTGGCCGGGGCCCGCGGTTTCATCGACGACGTGATCCTGCCGCACGAGACGCGCAAGCGGATCTGCCGGTCGCTGGTGATGCTGCGGGACAAGAAGCTGGAGAACCCGTGGCGCAAGCACGGGAACATCCCGCTGTGAAGAAGCAATGCGGAACCTCCGTACGCAGAAGCCGCAGAAGTCACGCAGAAGCCGCAAAAAGGACAATGAAGAACGTTCTGGGGTTTTCTTCTGCGGCTTCTGCGAAGTTTTCGCGGCTTTTGCGTTCGGATGTTGTTGCCGCGATTGAGGAGACCTGAATGTTCGAGAAGATACTGATCGCCAACCGCGGTGAGATCGCCTGCCGCGTCATCAAGACGGCGCGCCGCATGGGCATCAAGACCGTCGCCGTCTATTCGGACGCCGACCGCGACGCGCGCCACGTCGAGCTGGCCGACGAAGCCGTCCACATCGGTGCCGCACCCAGCCGCGAGAGCTACCTGCAGGCCGACCGGATCATCGCCGCCTGCAAGTCCACGGGGGCGCAGGCGGTGCATCCCGGCTACGGCTTCCTGTCGGAGAACGAAGGCTTCGCGCGCCGGGTGGAGGAGGAGGGGATCGTCTTCATCGGGCCCAAGCACTACTCCATCGCGGCCATGGGCGACAAGATCGCCTCCAAGAAACTGGCGCAGGAGGCGAGGGTCAACATCATCCCCGGCTACAACGATGCCATCGAGACCGCCGAGCACGCCGTGGAGATCGCCAGGGGCATCGGCTACCCGGTGATGATCAAGGCCTCGGCCGGCGGCGGCGGCAAGGGACTGCGCGTCGCCTTCAACGACAGGGAAGCATTCGACGGCTTCACCTCCTGCCGCAACGAGGCGCGCAACAGCTTCGGCGACGACCGCGTCTTCGTCGAGAAGTACGTCGAGGAGCCGCGCCACATCGAGATCCAGGTGCTCGGCGACAGCCACGGGAACGTGGTCTACCTGAACGAGCGCGAGTGCTCGATCCAGCGGCGCCACCAGAAGGTGATCGAGGAGGCGCCGTCGCCCTTCATCAGCGATGCCACGCGCAAGGCCATGGGCGAGCAGGCCGTGGCGCTGGCCAGGGCCGTCAGGTACGAGAGCGCGGGCACCGTGGAGTTCGTGGTCGGCAAGGACCAGAGTTTCTATTTCCTCGAGATGAACACCCGCCTGCAGGTGGAGCACCCGGTGACCGAGTGCATCACCGGGTTGGACCTGGTCGAACTCATGATCCGGGTCGCCGCCGGCGAGAAGCTGCCGATCGCGCAGGCCGACGTCCGGCGCGACGGCTGGGCGATCGAGTGCCGCATCAATGCCGAGGACCCGTTCCGCAACTTCCTTCCCAGCACGGGCCGGCTGGTGCGGTTCCAGCCGCCCAGGGAGACGATGTGGGCCGGCGACACGGAGCACCTGATGGGCGTGCGCGTGGACACGGGCGTGCAGGACGGCGGGGAGATCCCGATGTACTACGACTCGATGATCGCCAAGCTCATCGTCCACGCGGCGACCCGGCACGAGGCGATCGCGAAGATGCGCGAGGCACTCAACGGCTTCGTGATACGCGGGATCTCCAGCAACATTCCGTTCCAGGCGGCCCTGCTGGCGCATCCGCGCTTCGTGGCGGGCGACTTCAACACGGGCTTCATCGGCGAGCACTACGCCCACGGCTTCCGGGCCGAGGACGTGCCGCACGAGGACCCCGACTTCCTCGCGGCGCTGGCGGCGTACGTGCAACGCAGGGTCTTTCAGCGCGCGGCCGGCATCAGCGGCCAGATGCCGGGGCACGAGGTCGAGGTCGGCGAGGAGTTCGTGGTCGTCCTGCTCGATGCCGAGGGCAAGCACCGCCGCCTGCCGGCGCGGGTCCACGATTTCCAGGCCACGTCGGGTTCCAGCGCGGTCACGATCGGCGGACGCCGCTACGACATCTGCAGCAACTGGCACCTCGGCGGATACCGCCTCCGCGGCACCGTCAACGGGCAGCCGTTCACCGCGCAGGTGGAGCGCGGCGTCGGCCAGAACCCGCTGGCGATCCGGGTGGCGCACAACGGCGCCCGGGTGGACGCGATGGTGCTCGGGCCGCGGGCCGCCGAACTGCATGCGCTGATGCCCTACAAGGCGCCGCCCGACATGAGCCGCTTCCTGCTGTCGCCGATGCCCGGGCTGCTGGTGGACGTGGCGGTGCAGCCGGGCCAGAAGGTGCAGGCCGGGGAGCGGCTCGCCGTCATCGAGGCGATGAAGATGGAGAACGTGCTGTTCGCGGCGGCCGACGGCGTCGTCGGCAAGGTGCTGGCCGGCAGGGGCGAGAGCCTGGCCGTCGACCAGCCGATCATCGAGTTCGCATGAAAGCGAAGGCACGACGGACAACCATGCCTGCATCATGGGCATCGACGGCCGGCACCAGGCCCCGGCCGGTTCAAGGAGGACCATCATGACCGACCGTCCGTTCAAGGTGCTTGGGATCCAGCAGATCGCCGTCGGCGGGCCGGACAAGCAGGCGCTGCGCGCGCTGTGGGTCGACCTGCTCGGCCTGGAAGTCGCCGGCACGTACAGGAGTGCGCGCGAGAACGTCGACGAGGACATCTGCCAGATGGGCGAGGGGCCGCTGCGGGTCGAGGTCGACCTGATGCAGCCGCTCGACCCGGACGCGAAGCCGGCCGTGCACCAGCCGCCGCTGAACCACGTCGGCCTCTGGATCGACGACCTGCCGCGCGCCGTGGCGTGGCTGCAGGCCCAGGGCGTGCGCTTCGCCCCGGGCGGCATCCGCCGCGGCGGCTCCGGCTTCGACATCTGCTTCGTGCACCCCAGGGGCAACGAGCAGTTTCCGGTCGGCGGCGAAGGCGTGCTGATCGAACTGGTGCAGGCGCCGCCGGAGGTGATCCGCGCTTTCACCGCCCTCGCGCAAGGCGGTTCGCGCAACTGATGCGCAGGGGCCCGGGGCACTTGATGAGTGTCAATGCGCCCATGGACAGCCGAAGGTCAAATGCCAGCCCATGGGAGGCGGCATTGCACGACACGAACTGACCTCCCACATTGCGCTTGGGGTTGACCCCGAGCGTCCAGTCCTGCACGTGTCGCGTAGACTGTCCGCGCACACCCAGGCCCGGCTCCCGGGCAGCGTGGACACGGCTAGGAGGTCAGTTTGCACCGAACAGATATCGCCAATCCCGCGTATTTCCACAAAGTCGTCGATTGCCAGTGGGCCTGTCCCGCGCACACCCCGGTCCCCGAATACATCCGCCTGATCGCGCAGGGTCGCTACAGCGATGCCTACATGATCAACTGGACGTCGAACGTCTTTCCGGGCGTGCTGGGGCGCACCTGCGATCGTCCTTGCGAGCCGGCGTGCCGGCGCGGCCGGGTGGAGGAGAACAACGGCGAGCATCCGGAGCCGGTGGCGATCTGCCGCCTGAAGCGCGTCGCCGCCGACATGAAGGAAGACGTCGCCGGGCGCATGCCCAGGGTGGCGCCGAAGAACGGCAAGCGCATCGCGTGTGTCGGGGCGGGCCCGGCCTCGCTCACGGTGGCGCGTGACCTGGCGCCGCTCGGCTACGACATCACGGTCTTCGACGGCGAGCCCAAGGCCGGCGGCTTCATGCGCACGCAGATCCCGCGCTTTCGCCTGCCCGAGGCCGTGCTCGACGAAGAGACCGGCTACGTCCTCAACATGGGCGTGCACTTCCGCAACAACCAGCGCATCGAATCGATGAAGGCGCTGATGGCCGAAGGTTACGACGCGATCTTCGTCGGCTGCGGCGCGCCGCGCGGGCGCGACCTGCAGATCCCCGGCCGTACCGAGGCGGCGCTGCACGTCCACATCGGCATCGACTGGCTCGCGTCAGTCTCGTTCGGGCACGTCAAGACCATCGGCAAGCGCGTGATCGTCCTGGGCGGCGGCAATACCGCCATGGACTGCTGCCGGTCGGCGCGCCGGCTCGGCGGCAGCGACGTCAAGGTGATCGTGCGCAGCGGCTTCGAGGAGATGAAGGCGTCGCCCTGGGAGAAGGAAGACGCGATGCACGAAGGCATCCCGATCATCAACTACCACGTGCCGAAGGCCTTCGTCCACGAGGGCGGCAAGCTGAAGGGCATGACGTTCGAGATCGTCAAGGCGGTCTACGACGAGAAGGGGCGGCGCAGCCTGGTGCCGACCGGGCAGCCGGACGCGTTCTTCGAATGCGACGATGTGCTGGTGGCCGTCGGACAGGAGAATTCCTTCCCCTGGATCGAGCGCGACTGCGGCATCGCGTTCGACGAGTGGGGCCTGCCGGTCCTGAACAAGGACACGCTGCAGTCCACGGTTCCCACCGTCTTCTTCGGCGGCGACGCGGCCTTCGGTCCCAAGAACATCATCACCGCCGTGGCGCATGGCCACGAGGCCGCGGTCTCGATCGACCGGCTGCTGCACGGCGAGGACGTGGCGGTGCGGCCGCCCCCGACGGTGAACCTCGTGTCCCAGAAGATGGGCATCCACGAGTGGAGCTACGACAACGACACCTCGACCGACAACCGGTTCAAGGTGCCGTGGGCCAAGGCCGAACAGGCGCTGGCCAGCATCAAGATCGAGGTGGAGCTCGGCTTCGACGTGGCGACCGCCGTCAAGGAGGCCGCGCGCTGCCTCAACTGCGACGTGCAGACGGTGTTCACCGAGTCGGCCTGCATCGAGTGCGACGCCTGCGTGGACATCTGCCCGATGGACAGCCTGACGTTCACCGTGAACGGCGAGGAGGCCGACCTGCGACAGCGCCTGAAGGCGCCGGCCCTCAACAAGTCGCAGCCCCTGTACGTCTCCGGCGGGCTCAAGACCGGCCGGGTGATGGTGAAGGACGAGGACGTGTGCCTGCACTGCGGGCTCTGCGCCGAGCGCTGTCCCACGGGGGCGTGGGACATGCAGAAGTTCCTGTTGAACATGACAAAGGCTGGACCCGGCTGCCGGGACCAGCGCGAGCCGGCACGGGAGGCCGCATGAAACGGATCGAAGCGGTCAACGATTTCGTCATCAAGTTCGCCAACGTCAACGGCTCGGGGTCGGCCTCCGCCAACGAGCTGTTCGTCAAGGCGGTGATGCGCATGGGCGTGCCGGTCAGCCCGCGCAACATCTTCCCGAGCAACATCCAGGGTCTGCCCACGTGGTACGAGGCCCGGGTGTGCGAGAAGGGCTACGCCGGCCGTCGCGGCGGCGTCGACATGATGGTGGCGATGAACCCGCAGACCTGGGATGCCGACGTCGCCGAGGTGGATCCGGGCGGCTACCTGTTCTACGACAGCACACGGCCCTTGCCGCCGTCGAAGTTCCGCGAGGACCTGCACGTCATCGGCATGCCGCTGACCGAGATCACCAACGCCGTGTATTCGGACCCGCGGCAGCGCCAGCTGTTCAAGAACATCATCTACGTCGGCGCGCTGTCGGTGCTGCTGGAGATGGAAGGCGGCGTGTTCGAGAAGCTCTTCGCCGAGCAGTACAAGGGCAAGGAGCGGCTGCTGGACTCCAACATCCGCGCCCTGCAACTGGGCCGCGAGTTCGCGACCGAACACCTGCAGCCCCTGGGCATCAAGGTGCGCCGCTGCGACAACGTGGGCGACCGCATCTTCGTCGACGGCAACAGCGCGGCTGCGCTGGGCTGCGTCTACGGTGGCGCCACGGTCGCTGCCTGGTACCCGATCACGCCTTCGTCGTCGGTGCCCGAGGCGTTCCAGAAGTACTGCGACAAGTACCGCGTGGACTCCGCGACCGGCCGCAACAACTTCGCGATCGTGCAGGCCGAGGACGAACTGGCTTCGATCGGCATGGTCGTCGGCGCCGGCTGGAACGGCGCCCGCGCCTTCACGGCCACGTCGGGACCCGGTATCTCGCTGATGACGGAGTTCATCGGCCTCGCGTACTTCGCCGAGATCCCGGTGACCATCATCGACGTGCAGCGCGGCGGGCCGTCGACCGGCATGCCCACGCGCACCCAGCAGTCCGACCTGCTCGCCTGCGCGTACGCCTCGCACGGCGACACCAAGCACGTGCTGCTGCTGCCGGAGGATCCGCACGAGTGCTTCACGCACTCGGCCGCGGCGCTGGACCTCGCGGACCGCCTGCAGACGCCGGTGTTCGTGATGACCGACCTCGACATCGGAATGAACCAGCGGCTGTGCAAGCCGTTCGCGTGGGAGGAAGGGCGCAGCTACGATCGCGGCAAGGTCATGACGGCCGAGGAGCTGGAAGCCGGCAAGGACTTCGGGCGCTACAAGGACGTGGACGGCGACGGCATCCCCTGGCGCACGCTGCCGGGCACCCACCCGACCAAGGGCGCCTACTTCACCCGCGGCACCACGCGCGACCCGTACGCCCGCTACTCCGAGCGCGGTCCGGACTACATGTACAACATGGAGCGGCTGCTGCGCAAGTTCAAGACGGCCGCCGACCTGGTGCCGCAGCCGATCGTGCGCCAGGCGTCGAAGAAGGCCTCGCTGGGCGTCATCTACTACGGCTCGACCAGCCCCGCCATGCAGGAGGCGCTGGACGTGCTGGAGCAGGAAGGCGTCCATCTCGATGCGATGCGCCTGCAGGCGTTTCCCTTCCCCGAGTCGGTCGACCGCTTCATCGCCGAGCACGACAAGGTGTTCGTGGTGGAGCAGAACCGCGACGCGCAGATGCGCCAGATGCTGGTCAACGAGCTGGAAATCGATCCGGCGCGGCTGGTCAAGGTGCTGCACTACGACGGCACGCCGATCACGGCGCGCTTCATCACGCGCGCCATCCGCCAGCACGTCGAGAAAACCAACGCCCCCGCCGCCGGCCAGCCGCGCCGCAAGGAGCTCGTGTGACCTACATCGCCAAACCCCGATTGCACCATCCCTCGCTGACCCGCAACAAGGTCGGCTACACCCGCCGCGACTACGAAGGCCGCGTCTCGACGCTGTGCGCCGGCTGCGGGCACGACTCGATCTCCGCGGCCATCGTGGAGGCCTGCTGGGAGCTGGACATCGAGCCGCACCGGGTGGCCAAGCTGTCCGGGATCGGTTGCAGTTCGAAGACGCCGGACTATTTCCTGGGCGCGTCGCACGGCTTCAACACCGTGCACGGCCGCATGCCGTCGGTGCTGACCGGCGCGAGCCTGGCCAACCGCGACCTGCTGTACCTGGGCGTCTCCGGCGACGGCGACTCGGCGTCGATCGGCCTGGGCCAGTTCGCCAACGCCATGCGGAGGGGCGTGTGCATGGCCTACATCGTCGAGAACAACGGCGTGTACGGCCTGACCAAGGGCCAGTTCTCGGCCACGGCCGACCGCGGCTCGAAGAGCAAGAAGGGCGTGGTCAACAGCGACAGCCCGGTGGACCTGGTGGCGCTGGCCCTGCAACTGGGCGCCACCTACGTCGCGCGCAGCTTCTCTGGCGACAAGGCGCAGCTGGTGCCGCTGATCAAGGGCGCCATGTCGCACGGTGGCGCCGCGTTCGTCGACGTCATCAGCCCTTGCGTGACCTTCAACAACCACGCCGGCAGCACCAAGAGCTACGACTACATCCGCCAGCACAACGATGCGGTGAGCCGCATCGATTTCATCACGCCGCGCAGCGAGATCACGACCGAGTACGCCCCCGGCGAACTGGTGGAAGTGCGCCAGCACGACGGGTCGCTGCTGCGCCTGCGCAAGCTCCACTCGGACTACAACCCGACGGACCGCAACGCGGCGATGAACTACATGCAGACGCACCAGGCGCGCGGCGAGGTCGTCACGGGTTTGCTGTACGTGGACCCGCTGGCGACCGACCTGCACAACGCGCTGAACACGAGCGAAACCCCGCTCAACCTGCTGGAGGCCCCGCAGCTGTGTCCCGGCGCCGGGGCGCTGGAGCAGATCAACGCGTCGCTGCGCTAGCGGCGCCTCACACGGAACGGAGGCTGCACCATGGCCGAACGCACGGTATTCCAGTCGATGACGCAGAAGCACGTGGTGAGCCTCGGACCGCAGGCGAGCGTCTACGAGGCCGCCTGCATCATGACCGGCGGCAATTGCACCAGCGTGCTGGTGACGGAGCCGCCGGCCACGCTGGTGGGCATCGTCACCGAGCGCGATCTCATGACGCGGGTGCTGGCGAAGGCGCGTGATCCGCAGGCGACGCGCCTGGCCGACATCATGACGCCCAACCCCTTGTGCGTGCCGCCCGAGAAGCCGGTGGCGGAGGCGGTGCTGATCATGCTGGAGCGGGGCTTTCGCCACCTGCCGGTGGTGGGCCCCGGCGACAAGCTGCTCGGGGTCTTCAGCGCCCGCGACGCGTTGCCGCGCGAGATCGACAACGCCATGGGGCTTGCCGAGTTTCGCGAGCAGGTGAACGACGCGCTGGGGTAGGGGCCGGAGGCTAGGGGCCCGGAGGCCGGCGCGAGCGGGCTTTCGCCAGGGCGGCTTCGATCACCGCTCGCTTGCGATCGAGTTCGCCGCCTTCGGCGCCGTGCGTCTGGGCCGGGAGGTCCGCCAGTTTCGCCTCGGCCTTCGCTTCGAGGTGCGCCGCATGTTCCTCGCCCTCGCGGGCCAGCCTGGCCAGGCGCGCTTCGTACCGTCGCAAGGCCTCGTCGGCCTGCGCCTGCGACCAGGCCTGCCAGCCGGTGCGCTCGCCCGTGACGTTCTCGAGCGCGATGCAGTCGACGGGGCAGACCGGCACGCACAACTCGCAGCCGGTGCAATAGCGCTCGATGACGGTGTGCATCCGCTTGTTGCTGCCGAGGATCGCGTCGGTCGGGCAGGCCTTGATGCACAAGGTGCAGCCGATGCACCAGTTCTCGTCGATGACGGCGACGGTGCGCGGCCCTTCGCTCCCGTGCGCGGGATTCAGCGGCAGGACCGGCTGCCCGGTGAGCGCCGCCAGCCGCGCGACGCCCTCGGCGCCGCCGGGCGGACACTGGTTGACCGCAGCCCCACCGGCGGCGATCGCCTCGGCATACCCGGCGCAATCCGGATAGCCGCAGCGGGTGCACTGGGTCTGGGGCAGGGCGGCATGCAGCCGCCTGGCCTGCGGGCTCACTTCAGGCGGCGGCGGCGCGGCGTGCCTTCTTCGCGGCCGGCGCCGCGTCGGCCGCCGCGCCGTTGCGCCCGCGCACCGGCACCGACGGGCCTTCATTGAACTGCAGGATGAAGTCGCGCACCTGCGGGTACACCACCTCGCGCCAGCGGCGGCCGCTGAAGATGCCGTAGTGGCCGGCGCCCTTCACCTCGAGGTGCTTCTGGCGCGACTTCGGCACGTTGCAGCAAAGGGCGTGGGCGGCCTCGGTCTGGCCCGATCCGGAAATGTCGTCGAGCTCGCCCTCGATCGTGAAGTGCGCCGTCGTCCTGATGTCCTCGGGACGCACGCGCTCCAGTTCGCCTTCGTCGTTGATCACGTCCCAGGTGCCGTTCACCAGCGCGAACTCCTGGAATACGACGCGGATCGTGTCCAGGTAGTAATCGGCGTCCATGTCCAGCACCGCGTTGTACTCGTCGTAGAACTTGCGGTGGGCCTCGGTGCTCGCGTCGTCGCCCTGGATCAGGTTGCGGAAGTAGTCGTAATGGCTCGACAGGTGGCGGTCCGGGTTCATCGCGACGAAGCCCGTGTGCTGCAGGAAGCCGGGGTAGACCCGCCGCCCGGCGCCGGGAAAAGTGGTCGGCACGCGGTAGATCACGTTGTTCTCGAACCACTCGTAGCTCTTGTTCATGGCCAGGTTGTTGACGGCCGTCGGCGACTTGCGCGCGTCGATCGGGCCGCCCATCATGGTCATCGTCAGCGGCGTCACCTCGCCGCGCGACGCCATCAGCGACACCGCCGCCAGCACCGGCACGGTGGGCTGGCAGACGCTGATCACGTGGCAGTTGCCGTAGCTGGCCTGCAGATGGCGGATGAACTCCTGCACGTAGCCGACATAGTCGTCCAGGTGGAACTCGCCCTGGTCCAGCGGCACCAGGCGGGCGTTCTTCCAGTCGGTGATGTAGACCTTGTGGTCCTGCAGCATGGTGCGCACCGTGTCGCGCAGCAGCGTCGCGTAATGCCCCGACAGCGGCGCGACGATCAGCACGGCCGGCTGCTGTTTCAGCCTGGCGAGCGTCGCCGGGTCGTCGGAGAAGCGCTTGAACCGGCGCAGTTCGCAGAAGGGCTTGTCCAGCTCGACGCGCTCATGGATGGCGACGGGCGTGCCGTCGACGTCCACCGTCGTGATGCCGAACTCCGGCTTCTCGTAGTCCTTCCAGAGCCGGTACATGAGGTCGTAGCTCGCCGACACCCGCTGGGCGAAGGGGTTCTGGCCGAATGGCGAGAGTGGATTGCTGTACAGCTTGGAGGCCGCCTGCGCGAAATCCGCGAACGGCTCCATGACGTTTCGCTGCGCTTCGTAGATGTGGTACAGCATGGCTCGGCCCTCTCTTGTTGCGGTGCAATATAGCACCCCGACCGGGCGGCGCCATCGGCATTCCCGCTGATACCGCCGTGCGGCTGGGCCTACGTGCCGGACTGGCCAGCTCCGCTCAGCCGACCACCTTCGCGATGCAGGCGCAGACGTAGTCGATGTTCCTGCTGTTGAGCGCGGCGACGCACATGCGCCCGGTGTCGGTCCCGTAGACCGAGAACTCGCTGCGCAGGCGCACCATCTGGTCCTTGGTGAGGCCCGAATAGCTGAACATGCCGACCTGCTGTTCGATGAAGCTCATGTCCTGCTTCACGCCGGCCGCCTTGAGCTTTTGCACCATCGCGGTGCGCATCTGCTTGATCCGCACGCGCATGGCGGCGAGCTCCTTCTCCCACAAGGCGCGCAGTTCGGGCGTGTTGAGGACGGTGGCCACCACCTGGCCGCCGTGGGTCGGCGGGTTGCTGTAGTTGGTGCGGATGACGATCTTCAGCTGCGACAGCACGCGGTCGGCCTCTTCCTTGTTCGAGCACAGCACCGACAGCGCGCCGACGCGCTCGCCGTAGAGACTGAAGCTCTTGGAGAACGAGGTGGACACGAAGAAATCCTGGCCCGACGCCACGAACTTGCCGATGACGGCGCCGTCCTCGGCGATGCCGGCGCCGAAACCCTGGTACGCCATGTCCAGGAACGGCACCAGCTGCCTTGCCTTGGTCACGGCGACCACCTGGTCCCACTGGCCGGCCGTCAGGTCGTAGCCGGTCGGGTTGTGGCAGCAGGCGTGCAGCAGGACGATCGTGCCGGCCGGCGCCGCGTTCAGCGCCGTGAGCATGCCGTCGAAGTTGATGCCGCGGCGGGCGGCGTCGTAATAGGGATACGCCTCGACGACGAAGCCGGCGTTCGTGAACAGCGCCCGGTGGTTCTCCCAGCTCGGGTCGCTGATCAGCACCTTGGCGTTCGGGCTCAGCCGCTTCAGGAAGTCGGCGCCGACCTTCAGTCCGCCGGTGCCGCCCAGCGCCTGGACCGTGGCCACGCGGCCGGACTTGACGGCGTCGCTGCCGGCCCCAAATACCAGGTTCTTCACGGCGCTGTCGTACGCCGCGATGCCGTCGATCGGCAGGTAGCCGCGCGCCTTGGGCGCTTCCATCATCTGCTTCTCGGCGGTCTTCACGCACTCCAGCAGGGGCAGCTTGCCGTTGTCGTCGTAGTACACGCCGACGCCCAGGTTGACCTTGTCGGGGTTCGAATCGGCATTGAACTGTTCGTTGAGGCCCAGGATGGGGTCGCGCGGGGCCATTTCGACGGCGTTGAACAGAGACATGTGGATCCTTGGAAAGAGTGGTGGGCACGGCGGGCGCGCTTGCGGTACCCTGTCCGGCAACCCTCGATTTTAGCGGCCGCACCGCTGGCACCCGCGCCGCGGCGGCGAGCCTTGATACAGGTCATTCAATACAGATGTCCGCGATTCCAGAAGTCATTCCCGAGCAGAAGCGGGGCGAGTTCGTCACGTTCCCCGGCTCGCCCTTCGAGTTGTACCTCCCGTATCCGCCCGCCGGCGACCAGCCGGTGGCGATCGAAAAGCTGGTCGAAGGCGTGCGCGACGGCGAGGTGTTCCAGACCCTGCTGGGCGTGACCGGCTCCGGCAAGACGTTCACCATGGCGAACGTGATCGCCCGGCTGGGCAGGCCGGCGATCGTCTTCGCGCCGAACAAGACGCTGGCGGCGCAGTTGTATTCCGAGTTCCGGGAGTTCTTCCCGAAGAACGCCGTCGAGTACTTCGTCAGCTACTACGACTACTACCAGCCGGAAGCGTACGTGCCGCAGCGCGACCTGTTCATCGAGAAGGACAGCTCGATCAACGAGCACATCGAGCAGATGCGCCTGTCGGCCACCAAGAGCGTCCTCGAGCGGCGGGACACCGTGATCGTCGCCACGGTGAGCGCCATCTACGGCATCGGCGCCCCCGAGGACTACACCCAGATGCGGTTCATCACGCGGGTGGGCGACAGGATCGGCCAGCGCGACGTCATTTCGCAACTGATCCGGATGCAGTACACGCGCAACGAGCAGGACTTCTCGCGCGGCACGTTCCGGGTGCGCGGCGACACCATCGACATCTTTCCGGCGGAACACAGCGAGCTGGCGATCCGCATCGAGCTGTTCGACGACGAGATCGAATCGCTGCAGCTGTTCGATCCGCTCACCGGGCGCATCCGGCAGAAGGTGCCGCGCTTCACGGTCTATCCGTCGAGCCACTACGTCACCCCGCGCGAAAAGGTGGTGTCGGCCGTCGAGTCGATCAAGATCGAGCTGGACCAGCGGCTGAAGGAACTGGTCGCCGACGGCAAGCTGGTGGAGGCCCAGCGGCTGGAGCAGCGCACCCGCTTCGACCTGGAGATGCTCAGCGAGATCGGTCACTGCAAGGGCATCGAGAACTACACCCGGCATCTGTCCGGCGCGCCGCCGGGAGCGCCGCCGTCCACGCTCACGGATTACCTGCCCAAGGACTCCCTGATGTTCCTGGACGAGAGCCACCAGATGATCGGGCAGCTGGGCGCCATGTACAACGGTGACCGGGCGCGCAAGCTGACGCTGGTCGAATACGGGTTCCGCCTGCCATCCGCGCTGGACAACCGGCCGCTCAAGTTCGAGGAGTTCGAGGCGCGCATGCGGCAGGTGGTCTTCGTGTCGGCGACGCCCGCCGCCTACGAGCAGGAGCATGCCGGGCAGGTGGTGGAGCAGCTCGTGCGGCCCACCGGGCTGGTCGACCCCGAGGTGGAAGTGCGCCCGGCGACCCACCAGGTGGACGACGTGCTGCAGGAGATCCGGCTGCGCACCGAAAAGAACGAGCGGGTGCTGATCACGACGCTGACCAAGCGCATGGCCGAGCAGTTGACCGACTACCTCGGCGACAACGGCGTGAAGGTGCGCTACCTGCACAGCGACATCGACACGGTGGAGCGGGTCGAGATCCTGCGCGACCTGCGGCTGGGCACCTTCGACGTGCTGGTCGGCATCAACCTGCTGCGCGAGGGCCTGGACATTCCCGAGGTCTCGCTGGTGGCCATCCTCGACGCCGACAAGGAAGGCTTCCTGCGGGCCGAGCGGTCGCTGATCCAGACCATCGGCCGGGCCGCCCGCAACCTGAACGGCAAGGCCATCCTCTATGCCGACCAGATGACCGAGTCGATGAGGAAGGCCATCGGCGAGACCGAGCGTCGCCGGGCGAAACAGATCGCCTACAACGAGGAGCACGGCATCACGCCGCGCAGCATCGTCAAGCAGGTGCGCGACCTCATCGACGGCGTTTACAGCGAGAAGGCCAGCAAGGAAAAGGAGAAGCAGGAACTGCAGCGGGCGATGGTGGAGGACATGTCCGAGAAGGACATCGCCAAGGAGATCAAGCGGCTGGAAAAGCAGATGCTGGAGCACGCCCGCAACCTGGAGTTCGAGAAGGCTGCCGCCACCCGCGACCGGCTGGCGGTGCTGAAGCAGCAGGCGTTCGGCGCGGTCGTGCACGACAACGTGGTCGTCCTGCCGTCGGCGAAGCGGACGTAGGAGGCGTCGGCGCCCGCCGCGCCTGGGGCCGGGAACCTCGGCGGCAGCCGACGATCTATTTCCCGATTACCTGAGCGCCTCGGCGGGTTTTCTGGTAAACTTGATCGAAACACTCAAGAACAGTCCAAGGACTCGCTGGCACGAGCGGCGGGAATCCGGTGGGGAAGCCGGACGAAAGGGCGGAGACGGGCTCCGGGCGCCAGCGGCGTCGTGGGGCGAATGAAGGAACGGCCCAAGCAGAAGGAGCTTGCGATGCGTCTCACAACCAAAGGCCGCTTTGCGGTCACTGCGATGATCGACCTGGCCCTGCGCCAGAACAACGGCCCCGTCACGCTGGCAGCGATCAGCCAGCGCCAGCAGATCTCGCTGTCCTACCTCGAACAGCTGTTCGGCAAGCTGCGTCGCCACGAACTGGTGGAGTCGACCCGCGGTCCGGGCGGCGGCTACAGCCTCGGGCGCAAGGCGGCCGACATCACCGTGGCCGACATCATCGTGTCGGTGGACGAGCCCCTGGACGCGACGCAATGCGGCGGCAAGGAAAACTGCCAGGGCGACGGCGGCCGCTGCATGACCCACGAACTGTGGGCCGCGCTGAACCAGCGGATGGTGGAGTTCCTGGACTCGGTGACCCTGCAGAAGCTGGTCGACGAGCAGCTCGCCAAGGGGGTGCAGGTCGAGGACAAGCCGGCCGTCAAGCGCGCGATCTCCAGCCAGCCCGTGGTCAAGCCGATCCGCGTCAACGCGCCGAACTCGGTGTTCGCCCTGGGGAACACGTTCGCCAAGTCGTAGCGAGTGGTTCCGGCTTGCGCATGCGCAAGGCCGGACCGGTCCGCTGAAGACATCATCCCTCGCCAAGTCACCATGGATACCACCCCGCATTTCCCGATCTACATGGATTACGGCGCGACGACGCCGGTGGACCAGCGCGTCGTGGACGCGATGATTCCCTGGTTGCGCGAGCACTTCGGCAACCCGGCGTCGCGCAGCCATGCCTGGGGCTGGGAAGCGGAGGAGGCGGTCGAGAAGGCGCGCGGCCAGGTGGCCGACCTGATCGGCGCCGACCCGCGAGAGATCGTGTGGACGTCCGGCGCGACCGAGTCCAACAACCTGGCCATCAAGGGCGCCGCGCACTTCTACAAGGGCCGCGGCAAGCACCTGATCACGGTGAAGACCGAGCACAAGGCGGTGCTGGACCCGATGCGCGAACTGGAGCGCCAGGGCTTCGAGGTGACCTACCTCGACGTGCGGGAGGACGGCCTGGTCGACTTCGATGCGTTCAAGGCCGCGCTGCGGCCCGACACGATCCTGGCCAGCGTGATGTTCGTGAACAACGAGATCGGCGTGGTCCAGGACATCCCGGCGCTCGGCGCCCTGTGCCGCGAGAAGGGCATCATCTTCCACGTGGATGCGGCGCAGGCGACGGGCAAGGTCGACATCGACGTGAAGCAGCTGCCGGTCGACCTGATGAGCCTGGCCTCGCACAAGACCTACGGCCCGAAAGGCATAGGGGCGCTGTACGTCTGCCGCAAGCCGCGGGTGCGGCTGGAGGCGCAGATGCACGGTGGCGGCCACGAGCGCGGGATGCGTTCGGGCACGCTGCCCACGCACCAGATCGTCGGCATGGGCGAGGCGTTCCGCATCGCGAAGGTCGAGATGGCGCGCGACAACGAGAAGGCGCGCGTGCTCCAGCAGCGGCTGCTGGACGGCCTGAAGGACGTCGAGCAGGTGTTCATCAACGGCAGCCTCGAGCGACGCGTGGCCCAGAACCTGAACATCAGCTTCAACTACGTCGAAGGCGAGTCGCTGATCATGGGCATCAAGGGCCTGGCCGTCTCGTCCGGCTCGGCCTGCACCTCGGCCTCGCTGGAGCCGAGCTACGTCCTGCGCGCGCTCGGCCGCAGCGACGAGCTGGCGCACAGCAGCCTGCGCATGACGATCGGCCGCTTCACGACCGAGGAAGAAATCGACTACGCCGTCGCCACCATCAAGCAGAACGTCTCGCGGCTGCGCGAGCTGAGTCCGCTGTGGGAGATGTACCAGGACGGCGTCGACCTCTCCACCATCCAGTGGAGCGCGCACTGAAGAACACGGGCCCTGCGATTCCGGAGTCACCCGGCATCCAGGCACGCGGACCGGCGTCCGCCTGACCAAGACAGGAGAGAGAAATGGCCTATTCCGAGAAAGTCGTCGACCACTACGAGAACCCGCGCAACGTCGGCTCCTTCGACAAGGGCGACGACAGCGTCGGCACCGGCATGGTGGGCGCGCCCGCCTGCGGCGACGTGATGAAGCTGCAGATCAAGGTGAACCCTGCGACCGGCGTCATCGAGGACGCGCGCTTCAAGACCTACGGCTGCGGCTCGGCCATCGCGTCGAGCTCGCTGGTCACCGAATGGGTGAAGGGCAAGACCCTCGAGCAGGCGGCCGCGCTGAAGAACAGCGAGATCGCCGAAGAGCTGGCGCTGCCGCCGGTGAAGATCCACTGCTCGATCCTGGCCGAGGACGCCATCAAGGCGGCCGTCCAGGACTACAAGAAGAAGCACACGCACTAGGCGGGGGAAACAAGCGCAATGGCGATCACCCTGACCGAGGCCGCCGCTCGCCACGTCACCCGCTATCTCGCGAAGCGGGGCAAGGGCGTGGGCGTGCGGCTGGGCGTGAAGACCACCGGCTGTTCCGGGCTGTCGTACAAGCTCGAATACGTGGACGAGTTCGCCCCCGAGGACATCGTGTTCGAGCAGCACGGCGTCAAGGTGCTGATCGATCCCAAGAGCCTCGCGTACATCGACGGCACGCAGCTCGACTTCGTGCGCGAGGGGCTCAACGAGGGATTCAAGTTCAGCAACCCCAACGAGCGCGACCGCTGCGGGTGCGGGGAAAGCTTCCGCGTCTGACCCATCCCGGATCCCGAGAGACCGCCCCCGCATCCCCGGTGCCGGCGGTCTTTTTCATCAGACGACCATGAACCTTCACCTGCAATCCAGCGACTTCGAGCTGTTCGGGCTGCCAGAGCGGTTCGCGCAGGACGGCGCCGCCATCGACGCGAGATGGAAGGAACTGCAGCGCCAGGCCCATCCGGACCGGTTCGCGGCCGAAGGCGCCGCGGCGCAGCGCGTCGCGATGCAGTGGTCGGTGCGCATCAACGAGGCCTACAAGCGCCTGAAGGACCCGTTGCAGCGCGCCGCCTACCTGTGCGAGTTGCGCGGCGCGCCCATCAACGCGCAGGACAACACCGCCATGCCGTCGAAATTCCTGATCGAGCAGATGGAATGGCGCGAAGCCCTGGAGGAAGCGCAGGACGAGGAAGCGCTGGAGCGGCTGGAGGTGCAGTTGCGCCAGTCGCGCCAGGAGGTGCTGCGCGACATCGAGCAGCTGCTCGATCGGGACAACGCCGCCGCCGCGGCCGCCGGGCAGGTCAGAGCGCTCATGTTCATCGAGCGCTTCGGCCAGGACGTGCAGGACCGCTTTGAACAACTGGGACGGTAAAGTCAGGCCCATGGCATTGCTGCAGATCTCCGAACCCGGGCAGACCCCCGATCCCCACCAGCGGCGCATCGCCGTCGGCATCGACCTCGGCACGACGCACTCCCTGGTGGCGGCGGTGCGCAACGGTGTCGCCGAGTGCCTGCCCGACGGGCAGGGCCGGGTGCTCCTGCCTTCGGTGGTGCGCTACCTGCAGGGCGGCGGGCGGCAGATCGGGCACGACGCGCACGCGGCCCAGGCCGAGGATCCCGAAAACACCGTTGCTTCCGTCAAGCGTTTCATGGGCCGGGGCCTGGCCGACATCGCCAATCGCGAGAAGCTGCCGCACCGCTTCTCCGAAGGGGGCGCGCACGGCATGGTGTCGCTGGAAACGCGCGCCGGCACCAAGTCGCCGGTGGAGATCAGCGCCGAAATCCTGGCGACACTGCGCTACCGGGCCGAAGACACTTTCAATGCGGACCTGTACGGCGCAGTGATCACGGTGCCGGCCTATTTCGACGACGCCCAGCGGCAGGCTACCAAGGACGCGGCGAAGCTCGCCGGCATCAACGTGCTGCGGCTGATCAACGAGCCGACGGCGGCGGCGATCGCGTACGGACTGGACAACGCGAGCGAGGGCATCTACGCCGTCTACGACCTCGGCGGCGGCACCTTCGACATCTCGATCCTGCGCCTGGCCCGCGGCGTGTTCGAGGTGATCGCGACCGGCGGCGACTCGGCGCTCGGCGGCGACGACTACGACCGTGCGCTCGCCGACTGGATCCTCGGCAAGGCAGCGGTCATGGCGGCCAGCCCGGCGGCCAAGGCGGCCGTAAAGATGACGGCGCGCACGGCGAAGGAGCAGCTGTCGGCGGCAGATCGCACGGTGGCGCGGGTGGAACTCGAAGGCCGCGTGATCCAGGTGCCCGTGACGCGGCAGGACTTCGAAGCGGTGACGGCCGACCTGACTGCCCGCACCATGGCCGCGGTTCGCAAGGCGCTGCGCGACGCGAAGCTGGCTCGCGATGAAGTCAAGGGCGTGGTGATGGTCGGTGGCTCGACCCGGATGCCGCAGGTGCGCGGGGCCGTGGCCGGGTTCTTCGGCACCGAACCGCTCGTCAACCTGGACCCCGACGAGGTGGTGGCGCTGGGGGCCGCGGTCCAGGCAAACCAGCTCGCCGGCAACAACACCGCGGGCGACCTGCTGCTGCTCGACGTGATCCCGCTGTCGCTGGGAATCGAGACCATGGGCGGGCTGGTCGAGCGGATCGTGCCGCGCAACGAGACGATCCCGACCGCCAAGGCGCAGGACTTCACGACCTACAAGGACGGCCAGACGGCGATGGCGCTGCACGTGGTGCAGGGCGAGCGCGACCTGGTGCAGGACTGCCGCAGCCTCGCACGCTTCGAGCTGCGCGGCATTCCCGCCATGGCGGCCGGCGCGGCCCGCATCCGCGTCACCTTCACCGTGGACGCCGACGGCCTGCTGAACGTCAGCGCCCGTGAGCAGGGCAGCGGCGTCGAGGCGCGCATCGACGTCAAGCCGTCCTATGGACTGTCGGACGAACAGATCGCCAGGATGCTCCAGGAGAGCTTCACCACGGCCGAACAGGACATGAAGGCGCGGGCCCTGGCCGAAGCGCGGGTCGAGGCCGACCGCATGCTGCTGGCGACGCGCAGCGCGCTGGACGCCGACGGCACGCTGCTGGGGGCGCAGGAGCGCGCGCACATCGACGAGCTCGTGGAGCAGTTGCGGCGGGTCGCGCAGTCGAGCCATGACGCGGGTGCGATCGAGGCGGCGACCGGGGCCTTGGCCAAGGGCACGGAAGGCTTCGCCGCCGCGCGCATGAATCACAGCATCCAGCAGGCGCTGGCAGGCAAGAACGTGGAAACGCTATGACGAAGATCAAGGTCCTGCCGCACCCCGAAATCTGCCCCGAGGGCGCCGAGTTGCAGGTGACGCCGGGCACCTCGATCTGCGAGGCGCTGCTGGACAACGACATCGAGATCGAGCACGCCTGCGACATGAGCTGCGCGTGCACCACCTGCCACGTGGTGGTTCGCGAGGGCTTCAAGTCCCTCAACGAGATGGACGAGAACGAGGAAGACCTGCTCGATCGTGCCTGGGGCCTCGAGCCCGACTCCCGGCTGTCGTGCCAGGCGATCGTGGCCCAGCAGGACCTGGTGGTGGAGATTCCGCGCTACACCATCAACCTGGCGAAGGAAAAGCGCGGCTGATGCCGTTTGCCTGATCGCGCCGACACCGGATCCGGCGCTTTCCGACACGGCGGCCGCCCGCCGTGTGCTCTCATGCGGCATGGACACTCATGCAGTACATCTTCCGGTGGAGCGCGTCGACGAGGCACTGTCGATCACGCCGCAACTGGGCGCCGACGACATGCACGCCGCCGCGGCAGCGGGCTATCGCAGCATCGTCAACAATCGTCCCGACTTCGAGGGCGGGCGCGCGCAGCCCCGCAGCGCCGAGCTCGAGGCCGCGGCGCGGGCGGCCGGCCTCCATTACCGGCACCTGCCGGTGCCGCCGTCCGGCCATTCCGACGCCGACGCGCGGCGGATGGCGGATCTGGTGGACAGCCTGCCGAAGCCGGTGCTGGCGTTCTGCCGCACCGGTCGCCGTTCGGCCGCGCTGTACCAGAAGGGCCGGTCGGCCGGCTGACGGACGGACCGGCGCGCGGCGTTAGCGGATCGCGGCCGGCGAAAACCGGTCGAAGCCGTACAGCACGCCGGCGACCAGCACGGCCGCCACCGGCCCCGTCACGGGGTGCAGGATGAAGGCCACGACCGGGACCACCAGCAGCAGGTAGCGCAGGCTCCAGCCATAGAGCCGGCCGGCCTTGCCGAGGTACGCAACCCCCGCCTCCGACCACTCGCGCCGCGCCTGCGATTCAACCGGCATGCCGACGATGAAGCCGGCATGGTGGTAGTAGCGCACCGCCATCACGGAAGCGACCAGCGAGGCGAACAGAAGCGCGATGAGGACCAGTTCCATCGCGAGCCGCGGCGTGAACTGCGGCAGACCCGTGCCCCTGAAGGTCGCGTCCAGCGACGGCGCCGCGAGCGTGACCGTCCCCATGAGGGCCAGCACCGACGTCGAAGCGGTCATGGTCGCCGACATGAGGGAGTTGCGCAGGGTCTGCACGCCCAGCACTTCCGAGCCCTTCTGCGCCGAGACGGCGACGAACCATTGTTCGCGCAAGGTGGCATGGGCCGCGCGCGCCAGCCGCTGCGGCCGCCGCCGCCCCGCCGCCGCGAGCAGGACCTGGTAGGCGAGCAGGACGGCGACCGTGATCGCCGCCAGCCACCAGCCGAGCGCGTCCGCCATGCCGCTCAGGTGATCGAGTACCCGCCGTCGACCGGGATCGCGGTGCCGGTGATGAAGTCGGACGCGCTGCTCGCGAGGAACACGGCGATGCCCGCGAGGTCGGAGGCCGCCCCCCAGCGCCCCGCCGGCGTGCGGGCCAGCACCCGCTCGTTCAGACCCGGCACCTGCGCTCGCGCGCCGCGGGTGAGTTCGGTGTCGATCCATCCGGGCAGCACCGCGTTGGCCTGGATGTTGTCGGCGGCCCACGCCGTCGCGATCGATTTCGTGAACTGGACGATGCCGCCCTTGCTGGCGCCGTACACCGCCGCGTACGGCGCGCCGAAGATGGACAGCATCGAGCCGATGTTGATGATCTTGCCGCCGCCGCCTTCCTTCATGAGCGCGTGCGCCGCCCGGCAGCAGAGGAACGCGCTGGTGAGGTTGGTGTCCATCACCCGGTTCCATTCGTCCAGGCCCAGTTCGTGCGGCGGCTTGCGCACCGTCGTGCCGGCGTTGTTCACGAGGATGTCCAGCCGCAGGTGGCGCAGCATGACTTCCTGGAACAGGGCCGCGACCTCGCTCTCGCGGGTGACGTCGCACTCGATGGAATCGGCGAGCCTGTCGCGCGCGCGCAAGGCGGTGACGGCCGCGCCCGATTTCACGGCGTTGCGCCCGGCCAGCACCACGGTGGCGCCCGCTTCGGCGAGGCCCGTCGCCATGCCCAGCCCGATGCCGCCATTGCCCCCGGTGACCAGCGCCACCTTGCCCGTCAGATCGAACATGTCTTGCTCCCGTTGGATCGCAGCCCTCAAGCATAATCGCCAGCCATGCGCCAGATCGTCCTCGACACCGAAACCACGGGCCTGTCGGCCGAAGCCGGCGACCGTATCATCGAAATCGGCTGCGTCGAGCTCGTGTCGCGCAAGCTGACCGGCAACAACCGGCATTTCTACCTGAACCCCGAGCGCGACAGCCACGAGGACGCGCTCAAGGTCCACGGCATCAGCAACGAATTCCTGCGCGACAAGCCCAAGTTCGCCGCGATCGCCGACGAACTGGTGGAGTACCTCGCCGGCGCCGAGATCATCATCCACAACGCCGCCTTCGACGTCGCGTTCCTCGACAAGGAACTGGACCTGCTCGGCAAGCCGGGGTTCACCAGTTTCGTCGGTCGCATCACCGACACGCTGGCGATGGCCAAGGAGATGTATCCCGGCAAGCGCAACAGCCTGGACGCGCTGTGCGACCGCCTCGGCGTCGACAACTCCAGCCGGACGCTGCACGGCGCCTTGCTCGACGCCGAGTTGCTCGCCGATGTGTACATCAACCTCACGCGCGGCCAGGAGGCGCTGCTGATCGACGTCGATGCGGCCGACGCCATCGGCGCGATCACGACGCGGGTGGACCTGCGCCAGTTCACGCTGCCGGTGCTGCTCGCGAGCGACCAGGAGACGGCGGCGCACGAGGAAGTGCTGAAGCTGCTCGATAAGGCGAGCGGCGGCAAGACGCTCTGGCGGCAGGACCGCGCTCGACCTGTGGCATAATCCAGGGCTTTCCGGAAACGGAAAAACAAGGGGTGATTAGCTCAGCGGTAGAGCACTGCCTTCACACGGCAGGGGTCACATGTTCGATCCATGTATCACCCACCAGATTCGCACCGAAGACAAGGGCCGACGCGAAAGCGTCGGCCCTTTTTCACTTGCTTCGGTGAAGAAGCGCACCGGGCCGGTTCGGCGCGGACGTCCGGCTATGGATCGCACGCGCGGCAGGGCAATGGGACCGAGAGGTGGACGCAGGTGCCGCCTTCCGGCATGGGCGCGATCGTCAGCTTGGCCCCGAGCAGCCGCGCGCGCCGGGACATGCCGTCCATCCCGCGGCCGTGACTGGTCAGGTCGCGCTGCGTGATGCCGCGGCCGTTGTCGACGATCCTCAGCGTCAACATCCTGCCCGGCGGAGGCGAGCCGACCTGGACGATCAGGCGCGTCGCACGCGCATGCTGCAGCACGTTGCTCAGCGCCTCCTGCACGATCTTGATGAAGTGATAGGCGGGCGCGCCGGCGAGGACGTCGTCCGGAATGTCGTGGCGGACTTGCCACACCAGGTCGACGCCCTCGCGCTCGACCACCTTCTGCAGCCGATACCGCAGGCTGCCCAGCGACTGCACGACCGACTCGCCGCCGGAGTGCGCGAAGTGGATCACCGAGTGCAGCTCCAGCAGCGCGAGTTCCACGATCAGCCACGGCTCGGAGTTCGCCTTGCGCGCCTCGCCGGCCAGCGAGAGGGCGGTGGTGAGGTGGAATCCCAGGCCGTCGTGAAGGTCGCTGGCGATCCGCGCCCGTTCCGCGCGCATCACCCGCTGGTCCCCCGCAAGCTGCGTGGCAAAGCCCATCACGAGCAAGGCCAGCAGCGTGGATTCGATCAGGAGGCCGATCGCCGTGCCGACGTGGATGCACGGGTCCAGTCGCGACACCAGCTCGATCAACGCGCGGCACACCACGAGACTGATGCCGGCGCCGAACAGCCATTTCGACCAGGTCCAAGTCATTCTGGAGGTACCCGCTTCGGTGCAGCTCCCTCATCAGAGCAGCCCCGACGCGGTCGCGAAACGGACGGCCTGCGCGCGGTTGCGTACCTGGAGCTTGCTGTAGATCTTCCTCACGTGGGTGTTCACGGTGAGATGGCTGATGCCCAGCATCGTTCCGATTTCCGCGCTCGTCATGCCGCTGGAGATCATCCGCAGGACCTCGCGTTCGCGCTCGCTCAGTCTCCCGCGGGTCCGTGCCCCGGAAGTGAGGTTCCGAAGCACGCCTCCGCGGTCGAATCGAAGCAGCATCCGCCGCGCCAGGCTGGGCGTGATCGAGGCGCCGCCGTTGGCGACCTGCAGCACGGCCTGGGCGAATCCGCCGAACCACGAGTTCTTCACGAGGAAACCGGAGGCCCCGAGTTCGAAGGCACGCATCACGTCGTCGTCGGCTTCGAGCACGGACACGACCACCGCCTCCACGCTGCTGCGCAGCTCCTTGGCGTAGGCGATGAGGTCATAACCCCGTCCGTCGCCGAGGTTGAGGTCCACCAGGAGCACGTCGAAGTCATGCTCGCGCACCACCCGCTTTCCCTCGCGCAGCGACGGGGCCTCTGCAACGAGGATGGTCCGGCGATCGCACATCAGTTCCTGCGCGATCACCCGCCGGATGTGTGCATCGTCGTCGACCACGATCACGCGCACTGGCTTCTCGATCTGGCCGGCCATGAAGCAGGGCCAGAGCGGCGCGCTCGCGCAGCCGGCCGGGGCGGCGGCAGCGTCGGCCGTGGCGGCGGCGCCGGCTTCGGCGGCTCGCGCATCTTCGTGGCGTGCCGCCGGGACGTGGGCGACGACCCCCTCGGCCGCCCGTTCGAGTGAGGACCACGGCGCGCTGGCAGTTCTCATTGCTTCTCCCATTTGTACTCCCCACCGTATGCGCTGGCCGTGTCCCGGGCAAGGGGCAAGCCTCGCAAATGGCAGGTGACAAATGTCCCGCGCTTTCCAGGTGGCGGCCAGGCGCCGCCACCTGCAGCGGGCGGCGCTGATGCGCGCCGGAGCCTTGTCGGGCGTCCTCATGCGGAACTGCCCGGGCGTTTCGGGTATTCGGGAGCGGCGCCAAGCTCGCGCAGGACGCCGGTGATTCGCAGCCAGCCGGCATACGCTTTCACGCGCTCGGTCGGGGGCGTGTGCGGATCGGCGATCAGGAGCCAGAGGCGCTGCTCCTCGGCTGCGGCGGCCTCGAGCGCTCCCGCGTCGGTGTCTTGGGCCGAGCGGCTGGTATCCATGGCGTCCACCCATTCAAAAGAGCTGTCGGGCTGCGCGCGTGCTGGTGCTGCTCCGTGGGCCCGCAATCACACGAGGGGAATGAGTTGCGGCAGAAACTTGCCTGCGCCTTTCCAGCCCTCCAGTGACGGGATCCCCTGGGCCAGCCCGCCCAGCAGCCCCCGCACCTTCAGCCGGTTCGGCCGGTCCTTGTCCAGCTCCCTGCGCAAGTCACGGATCACCTCCAGCGCTTCGAACTTGCTGGGATCCGTCTCGGGCACGACCTGCAGGCCCCGTTCCACCGCGTCGAGCTCGGCCTGGACCCGGTTCGCCACCAGCGGGTCGAGCAGGGTGGCGCCGTGCGCGGCTGGCCCGCCGCCGGCAGGGGAGGACGCTGCGGGGGCGAGTGCGCGATCGTCGATGGGGCGCGGCAGGGCGGCGGTCGCTGCGGCGCGGGCCTGGGTCGCCGGCGGCGCCGCACCGGGCACGGCGTGGCGTCCTTCGTCGTCACCGCCGCCACCACATCCCATGACGGCGGCGACGGCCGCCAGGGTCCACGCGCGCGACAGAATGTTCCGGCTCGTTTGCATCTCCGACTCCTCGGAAGGACGCCGCCGGTGCGACGGCGTCCGGTTTACGTGCCGATGCGCGGGTCAATCCAGCGCCAGCGTGGTGCCGTCGTTGCCCTTGATCATCCGGACCGATTCGACGGCGACCGAGCCCATGCCGATGAAGGCGTTGGCGCTCGCCAGCGACCCGTTGGTGCCCGTCGCCCCGGTGGCGGCCGAGTTGCGCGCTTGCACCTCCACGATGTGGACGCCGGACTGCAGGTTCGGAGCGACGTAGTTGAAGGCCGCCGCGTTGAGCGTCTTCAGGATCAGCTGCAGCTCTTCCGGGGTGGTGCAGGTGACGACGCCGGTGGTCAGGCTGGCCGTGCACTGCAGGCCCGAGAACTTGGCCTTGAGCTGCTGGATGCGGTCGCAGAACACGATGCCCTCACCGGAGCCCGGACCGGCCGCCAGTTCGGCGCCGCTGTTCGGCTGGGCATACACCACCGAGCCGTCCGGGGTCGTGATCTTCACCCGCACGCGCACCGTGCCGCGCGCTTCGGCGGTGTCGTAGGAGCTCGTGGAGGTGGAGTTCAGGCTCTTGACGGTCGTGTCGGTGACGATGCCGCACTGCAGCGACGCGTTCATGAACAGGTCCTTCTGGTTGGCCAGCTTGATCTGCTGCTTGAGGATCGAGTGCCAGCCGCTGTCGCCCACCCCGCCGCAGCCCGCGGCATCGGTGGTGGAGCACGCGGGCAGCGTCTTGAGCATGCCGTAGGCGAAGGTCGCCTTGGCGGAAGGCGTCCCCTGGGCCGCCGCGGTGCCGCCGAAAGCGGCGCAGCCGAGGCCGACCAGGAGCGTGGCGAATGTCTTCAGAAAGTGACGGGTGATCATGTGAACTCCTTGCGGACGGATGGTTGAAGACGGGGACTGCAGCGGCGGCGAGCCGCCTTGCCGCGTGCCCTTGGCGCCAGGCCACGCTGCCAGGGCAGTCTCGGGTCCGGGCCCGCCCCCCGCAATCGCGCGTGCTGACTACCTAGTTCGATTGAGTGCCGTCCGGTGCCCATGCGCTGCGCCACGTGGCGGACAGGGCGCCGAAGGGGTTCGCGCGGAGGCGGCGCCGGCGCGCAAAATGATCAGTAAGCACAGGGAACGGATGTAACGAGCATCGCCGCGGCGCGGCGGCGGCGCTTGCGCTCGCGAAGTGGAGTCCGGGTGGCGTTCCCGCATCGGGGTAGCATTCGCACCGCAATACTCGGAAGGAGTTCTCATGGCAAGCAAGGAATCCGCGGCGCGCGTCGCCGTCGTCACCGGCGGCAACGCGGGCATCGGCAAGGCCGCGGCGCTCGCGCTGCTGGGCGACGGGTGGCGGGTGGCGATCGCGGGGCGGCGGCGCGAGGCGCTGGAGCAGGTGGTGGCGCAAGCGGATGCGGGCGACCGCGTGCTGGCGGTGCCCACGGATGTCACCGACGCGGCCTCCGTCGAGGCGCTGTTCGCCGCGACGCTCAAGGCCTGGGGCCGCGTCGACCTGCTGTTCAACAACGCCGGCATCGGCGCGCCGGCGGTGCCGCTCGACGAACTGCCGCTGGACAATTGGCGGCAGGTGGTCGACACCAACCTCAACGGGATGTTCTATTGCATCCAGCAGGCGTTCAAGGCGATGAAGGCGCAGACGCCGATGGGCGGCCGCATCATCAACAACGGTTCGATCTCGGCGCATGCGCCGCGGCCGTTCTCGATCGCCTACACCGCGACCAAGCATGCGGTGACGGGCCTCACCAAGTCCGCCGCACTCGATGGCCGCAAGTACGACATCGCCGTGGGCCAGATCGACATCGGCAACGCGGGCACCGACATGGCCAACCGCATGGCCAGGGGCGTGCCGCAGGCGAACGGCGAGATCGCGCCCGAGCCGCTGATGGACGTGGACATCGTCGGCCAGTCGGTGCTGTACATGGCCAACCTCCCGCTGCAGGCCAACGTGCTGTTCCACACGGTGATGGCGACCAAGATGCCCTTCGTCGGGCGCGGCTGACATCGCTTCAGAGCGGGGCGGGCCACCCGCGCTCCGGCGCCACGGCCCGTGCCAGCGCCGAAGCGGTCAGGGCCTGACGCCGCGGCCAGTGGTCGGCCAGCCGGCCGTGTTCGTAGACCGCGGCCGCGGCCGCGTCGAAGCCGTCCGGCATCGCCGCCAGATGCGACGCCACGAGCCCGGCCAGCACGTCGCCGGTGCCGGCGCTGGCGAGGCGCGCGTTGCCGGTCGGATTGAGCAGCGGTGTCCGGCCGGGACCGGCGATGACCGTCCCCGAACCTTTCAGCACCACGACGCAGCCGAGCCGCTGCACCAGCTCGCGGCCGGCGCCCAGCCGGTCCGCCTGCACCTCGGCGGCCGTGCATCCGAGCAGCCGGCCGGCTTCCAGCGGATGCGGGGTGAGCACGGTCGGGCGCGCCCGCCGCGCTCTCGCCTTCAGCAGCGACTCCAACTGCGTATCGGCGGCAATGGCGTTGAGCGCGTCGGCGTCGAGCACCAGCGCGCGAGCCGTTGCCAGCACCGTCGGCAGCGCCGCGCGCACGGCGTCGCCGCCGCCGCAGCCGCAGGCGACGGCCATGGCCGACAGGTCCAGGGAGTCCCAGCGGCGCAGCATCAGCGCCGGCTCCGCGGAATCGAATCCGGCCGCAACTGGATCCAGCAGGCAGGCGAACACGCGGCCGGCGCCCCCGTGCAGCGCCGCCGTCGCCGCCAGCAGCGCCGCGCCGCCCATGCCCGCGGCGCCGCCGACCACGGCGACATCGCCATAACTGCCCTTGTGGGAGGCATGCAGCCGCACCACCTCCGGCGGCGCACCGGCCAGCCAGGCCGTCGGCCGTGCCGCGGGTTCGGCGATGCCCAGGTCGTCGAACCAGATCTCGCCCGCGGCGTCCCGGCCGCCGGCGGTGAACAGCCCCGGCTTGAGCGTGAGCAGCGCCAGCGTATGGCTCGCACGCGCGGGGTGGCCGCCGCCGGTGTCGGCATCGAGTCCGGAAGGCAGGTCCACGGCCAGCACCGGCCGCGCGTCCGCCGCCATCAGGGTCGCCCATTGCGCCAGCGTGGCTTCGAGCGGCCGCGCCGCCCCCAGGCCAAGCATCGCGTCGACGGCGAGGTCCCACTCGGCGGGTGGGTGCGGCGCGACGCGCACGTCGGCCGCACGGGCGCGCTGCAGCGAGGCACGCGCATCCTGCGGCAGCCGGCCTTCGTCGCCCGACCAGGTGACGATCGCATTCTTGCCCCAGGAGCGCAGGTGCATCGCCGCCTCGAAGCCGTCGCCGCCGTTGTTGCCGGGCCCGCAGGCCAGCCAGATCGTCCTGGCGTGGGGCGCGAGCGCCAGCGCCAGCCGTGCGACGGCGAGTCCGGCGCGCTGCATCAGCGCATGCGGCGGCAGGTGGCCGGCGCTGGCCCGCTCGATCGCGCGGCTGGCGGCCGTGTCGAACAAGGGCCAGGCGCGGTGCGGGCGGATGCGGTCCATGAGCCGGATTCTGGCACCCGGCCGGCGACGCCTACAAGCGCAGTCGCTCGACGCCCAGGCCTTCCACGTCGACCTGCGGCGGGCGCCCCGCCATGAGATCGGCCACGGCGCGGGCGCTGCCGCAGGCCAGCGCCCAGCCGCTGGAGCCATGGCCCAGGTTGAGCCACACCCCGGGGATGCCGCTGGCGCCGAGCAGCGGCGGCCCGTCGGGCATCATCGGGCGCGCGCCTTTCCACTCCTGCACGCCCGCGCCGGTGTTGGCGAGCTGCGCGGCGCCGGGAAACCAGTCGTGCAGCACCTTGTACAAGGTCTCGATCGAGGCGCGGCGCTTGCGGTCCGGGTCGCCCCCGATTTCGGCGCTCCCCGCCACCCGCACCCGGTTGCCCAGGCGGACGATGGCCACCTTGTAGCGCTCGTCCATCAAGGCGCTGATCGGCGCGTTGAGCGGTTCGCGCAGCGGCGCGCTGATCGAATAGCCGTAGACCGGAACGATCGGCACCCGCAGCCCCAGCGGCCGCAGCAGGGCGGCCGAATCGACGCCGCCGCACACGACCACCGAGTCGAACACGCGCTGCTGCGGCGCGGTCGCACCCAGCGCCCAGACCCGCAGCGCGGCGGGTTGCGCCGCATCGAGCGCGTCGACGGCCTGGTTGAACTCGAACTTCACGCCGGCGCGCTGCGCTTCGTTCTTCAGCAGCAGCGCGAACTGGCGGCAGTTGCCGACCTCGTCGGCCGGCAGGTGGACGGCGCCCACGAACTTTGCGTCCGGGCTGAGCGCCGGCTCGACCTGGCGCGCCTCGTCGGCGCCCAGTTCCCTGAAAGCCACCCCCGCGTCGCGCAGCACCTGCAGGCTCGGCTGCACCAGCTTGCGGTCCTTCTCGCCGCGCAGCAGCACCATGTACCCGGCGCTGTGGTCGTACTCGAACTGGAAGTGCTCGCGAATCTCGGCCAGGCGCGTGCGGCTGTAGAACGCCAGCCGCTGCATGCGGGCGCGGTTGGCCGTGTAGGTCGCGGGGTCGCAGGCGCGGAACCAGCGCCACATCCACGCCAGGTGCGCGCGCGACAACGGCAGCGTGACCCGCACCGGCGCGTGCTGCCGCAGCAGGTAGCCGGCAACCTTGCCCGGCATGCCGGGCGAGGCCCACGGCGTGACGTAGCCGGGCGCGACGACGCCGGCGTTGGCGAAGCTCGCCTCCTCGGCGACGGCGGCGCGCCGCTCGAAGACGGTGACCTCGTGGCCGTCGACGGCCAGCTCGAAGGCCGTGGTGACGCCGACGATGCCGGCGCCGATGACGGCGACTCTCATGACGTCCGCTCCCCGCGGCGGCGCGCGCTCATGCGGCGCCCGACCGGCCGGCGAGCACGTCCTGCGCGCGCAGGCCGATGTTGAGCACGGTGTCATCGCGCAGCGGGCCGTGCCAGATCATGAGGCCCACCGGCAGCTCGCCGCGCGCGTGGCATGGGATCGACAGCGCACAGCCGTCCAGCATGTTGACGACGCTGGTGTTGCGCAGCAGCAGGGCGTTGACGCGGAAGAACTCCTTGTCGCGGGCCTCGTCCTGCGCGGCCCCGGCCCCGTTGGCAGGCGCCACGTCGGCGATCGGCGGTGCGACGATGGGCACCGTCGGCGACAGCACCGCGTCGAAGCCCTGCAGCGCTTGCTCCACGCGCGCGATCCACTCGCGGCGGGCGCGGAAGAGGTCCAGGTATTCCCAGGCCTTCATCGCCGCGCCGCGCTCGATCCGGAAGCGAACGCGCGGGTCGTAGCCGTCGCCGTGGCGCTCCAGCAGTTCGCGGTGCCAGGCGTAGCTTTCGGCGGCGGTGAAGCCGCCCAGGGTCTGCAGCGAGCCGAGGTCGCGGATCGTCTCCAGGCCGATCTCCTCGATTGCGGCGCCGGCCCTGCGCAGGGTGGCGAGTGCGCGTTCGAACGCGGCGGCGACGGTGACGTCGAGCCCGTCGAGCATGGTCGTGCGGGCGACCGCGAGCCGGTAGCCCGACAACGGCAGCGCGCTGCGCGCCACGGTGCGGCCGGAGAGGATCTCGTGCGCAAGGATCGCGTCGCGCACCGACCGGGTCATCGCGGAGACGGTATCCAGCGTCGTGGACAAGGGCAGGGCGCCTTCGGCCGGCGTGAGCCGCGCCGTGTTCTTGAACCCGACGATGCCGCACAGGGCGGCCGGGATGCGGATCGAGCCGCCGGTGTCGGAGCCCAGCCCGATGAAGGCGGCGCCGGTCGCCACCGAAACGGCGGCGCCCGACGACGAGCCGCCGGGGATGCGCGGCGTGGCCGGATCGGCCGGGTTGCCCGGGGTTCCGTAATGCGGATTCGTGCCGACGCCGGAGAACGCGAACTCCGACATGTTGGTGCGGCCCATCACCACGCCGCCGGCCGCCTTGAGCCTGGCGACGGCCGCACTGTCGCTGGCGGCGGCGGGCGCCTCGGCCAGCACGCGCGATCCGGCCGGGGTCGGCTGGCCGGCGATGTCGAACAGGTCCTTCACGGACACGGCGAGCCCGGCCAGCGGGCGCGCCGCCAGCGCCGGGTCGTCCGCCGCGGCCTGCGCCTCGTCGAAGCTGGTGCGCAGCCAGGTGTGCGCGCCGGCCGCCGACCGGGCGATGCGGATCGACTCGGCCATCTCGGCCGTGGCCTGGGTCTGGCGGGCAAGCAGCCGCTCGCGGGTGGCGATGAGGTCGGGGCGCATTGGGGGGGTTCCGTCGGTGCTATAATTCTTCGGTTTTGCTTCCAGGCGAGACGCGCATTTCGCGCCGATCCGCCGGCAAAACCAATCGCGAATCCAGCCCCACAAGGTGTTGCCGCTGCGTGCAGCGGCAATTTGCGGGCTGGATTTTAGACCCAACCTTCAGGAAAAGACCCATGCCAGTCACCATGCGTGAAATGCTGGAAGCCGGTGTCCATTTCGGACACCAGACGCGCTTCTGGAACCCCAAGATGGCCCCGTACATCTTCGGCCACCGCAACAAGATCCACATCATCAACCTGGAAAAGACGCTGCCGCTGTTCCAGGAGGCGACCAAGTTCGTGCGCCAGCTGTCCGCCAACCGCGGCACCATCCTGATGGTGGGCACCAAGCGCCAGGCGCGCGACACCGTGGCGGCCGAAGCCCGCCGCGCCGGCGTCCCGTACGTCGACCAGCGCTGGCTGGGCGGCATGCTGACCAACTTCAAGACCGTCAAGACCTCGATCAAGCGCCTGAAGGACATGAAGGCCCAGCAGGAAAGCGGCCTGGAGGCCATGTCCAAGAAAGAACAGCTGATGTTCGCCCGCGAGATGGAAAAGCTCGAGAAGGACATCGGCGGCATCCAGGACATGAACACCCTGCCCGACGCCATCTTCGTGATCGACGTGGGCTTCCACAAGATCGCGGTGTCCGAAGCCAAGAAGCTGGGCATTCCGCTGGTGGGCGTGGTCGACTCGAACCACTCGCCGGTGGGCATCGATTACGTGATCCCCGGCAACGACGACTCGGCCAAGGCCGTGGCGCTGTACGCCCGCGGCATCGCCGACGCGATCCTGGAAGGCCGCCAGAACGCCGCCAGCGACGTGCAGAAGGCCGTGTCCGAGGGCACCGACGAATTCGTCGAGGTGTCCGAGGGCGCCGGCGCCTGAGCCCGGTCCACGAGTCCGCAGGAAGGGGCTCTCGGGCCCCTTTTTGCTACCGAAACCTGAACTGAACGATACGAGGTAAGAAATGGCTGCAATCACCGCAAGCATGGTTGGCGAACTGCGCGCCAAGACCGACGCGCCGATGATGGAGTGCAAGAAGGCCCTGATGGAGGCCGACGGCAACATGGAGAAGGCCGAGGAACTGCTGCGCGTCAAGCTGGGCAACAAGGCAGGCAAGGCCGCCGCCCGCATCACCGCCGAAGGCGTGGTGACGGCCTTCATCGACGGCGCCACCGGCGCGATGCTCGAGACCAACTGCGAGACCGACTTCGTCACCAAGAACGACGGCTTCCTGGCCATGGCCAAGGCCGCCGCCGAGCTGGTCGCGAAGCACGATCCCGCCGACGTGGCCGCGCTCGGCGCGCTGCCGTATTCGCAGGACGGCTTCGGCCCGACGCTGGAAGACGTGCGCAAGGGCCTGATCGGCAAGATCGGCGAGAACATGAGCTTCCGCCGCTTCAAGCGCTTCTCCGGCGGCAGCAAGCTCGCGTCCTACCTGCACGGAACGCGCATCGGCGTGGTCGTCGAGTACGAGGGCGACGACGTGGCTGCCAAGGACGTCGCCATGCACGTGGCCGCGATGAAGCCGGTGGCGCTGACCTCGGCCGACGTGCCGGCCGACCTCATCGAGAAGGAACGCGCGGTCGCGATGGGCAAGGCCGAGGAAGACCGCAAGGCGGCCGAAGCGGCGGGCAAGCCGGCCCAGTCGCCCGAGATCGTCGCCAAGCGGGTGGAAGGCGGCGTGCAGAAGTTCCTCAAGGAAGTCTCGCTCTTCAACCAGCCCTTCGTGAAGAACGACAAGCAGACTGTCGAGCAGATGCTCAAGGCCACCGGCACCACCGTGAAGGCGTTCACGCTGTACGTGGTGGGCGAAGGCATCCAGAAGAAGGTCGACGACTTCGCGGCGGAAGTGGCCGCGCAGGTCGCGGCGGCCAAGGCCGGCGCCTGACCGTTCGTTCACCAGGCCAAGGGCGGTCCGTGGGGCCGCCCTTTGCACGACCCGCCATCGCAGGCGGCAACGCCGGTACACTCAACCCGTTTTACAAGGAGCCCGCCTCATGTCCGTTGCCCAGCCAGCCCACAAGCGAATCCTGCTGAAGCTGTCTGGCGAGGCCCTGATGGGCGACGATGCATTCGGCATCAACCGCGCCACCATCGTGCGGATGGTGGAAGAGGTGGCCGAGGTCGTGAAGATGGGCGTGCAGGTGGCGATCGTCATCGGCGGCGGCAACATCTTCCGCGGCGTCGCCGGCGGCTCGGTCGGCATGGACCGCGCGACGGCCGACTACATGGGCATGCTGGCCACGGTGATGAATTCGCTGGCGCTGGCCGACGCGATGAACAAGCAGGGACTGATCCCGCGCGTGATGTCCGCGATCGCGATCGAGCAGGTGGTCGAACCCTATGTGCGGCCCAAGGCGCTGCAGTACCTGGAGGAAGGCAAGGTCGTGATCTTCGCGGCCGGCACCGGCAACCCGTTCTTCACCACCGACACCGCGGCGGCGCTGCGCGGCGCGGAGATCGGCGCCGAGCTGGTGCTCAAGGCCACCAAGGTGGATGGCGTCTATTCGGCCGATCCGCAGAAGGACCCTTCGGCCACCCGCTACGCCAAGATCTCGTTCGACGAGGCCATGGCCCGCAACCTCGGCATCATGGATGCCACCGCCTTCGCGCTGTGCCGTGACCAGAAGCTGCCGATCAAGGTCTTTTCCATCGTCAAGCACGGCGCGCTGCGCCGCGTGGTGATGGGCCAGGACGAGGGCACGCTCGTCCACGCCTGACGAATCGCTGTGAGGAGAGAGCAATGACAACGATCCCCGAAATCACCAAGACCATGCAAGGCAAGATGGACCAGTCCATCGCCGCGTTCAAGCAGACCATGGTCAAGATCCGTACCGGCCGCCCGAGCCCCGGGCTGCTCGATACCGTCCACGTGGACTACTACGGCTCGAGCGTGCCGATCAGCCAGGTGGCGAACGTCTCCGTGCTCGACAACCGGACGCTGAGCGTGCAGGCGTGGGAGAAGAGCATGGCGCCGAAGATCGAGAAAGCCATTCGCGACAGCGACCTGGGCCTCAATCCGGCTTCCATGGGCGAACTGATCCGCGTGCCGATGCCGCCGATGAGCGAGGAGCGGCGCAAGGAAATGACCAAGGTGGTCCGCCACGAAGGCGAAGCCGCGAAGATCGCGATCCGCAACCTGCGCCGCGACGCGAACGAGCACGTGAAGCGGCTGGTCAAGGACAAGCACGCCTCCGAGGACGACCTCAAGCGCTCCGAGGGCGAGATCCAGAAGATCACCGACCGCCACGTGGCGGAGATCGACCAGCTGGTGCACGCCAAGGAGCAGGAGATCATGGCGGTCTGAGCCCGGGCTCGCGCCTGTCCGCCACCCTCCCGCGGCCGCGCCGCACCGCACCGCAATCGATGAACAACCTGCCTCACCACGTAGCGATCGTCATGGACGGCAATGGCCGCTGGGCCACCCGCCGCTACCTGCCGCGCATCGCCGGGCACAAGAAGGGCATGGACGCGCTGCGTGCCTGCGTGCGGCATTGCGGCGACCGCGGCATCAAGGTGCTGACGGTGTTCGCCTTCTCGTCGGAGAACTGGAACCGGCCCGCCGACGAGGTCTCGAGCCTGATGGAGCTGCTGGGCCTGGCGCTTGCGCGCGAGGTGCCGCAACTCAAGGCCGAGGGCGTCCGGGTGAAGTTCGTCGGCGACCGCTCCGGCCTGTCGGAAAAGGTGCAGGCCGGACTCGTCCAGGCCGAGGCGTCGACGGCCGCGAACACGCGGCTCGTGTTCAACATCTGCTTCAACTATGGCGGCCGCTGGGACATCGTCGACGCGGCCGCGAGGTTGGCCGCCACCGGCCAGCCCATCACCGAGGCCAGCCTGGCGGGCGCGCTGTCGCTGGCGCACGTGCCGGACCCCGACCTGATCATCCGCACCGGTGGCGAGCACCGCCTGAGCAACTTCCTGCTCTGGCAGGCGGCCTACGCCGAGTTCCATTTCACGGACAAGCTGTGGCCCGACTTCGGCGCGGACGAGCTGGACGCCGCCCTGGCCGACTATGCCGGGCGCGAGCGCCGGTTCGGCAAGACCTCCGAGCAGGTGGCGGCGCCCGCGGCGCGCAAAGCCGCATGACGGGTCCGCGCGCATGTTGAAGCAGCGCGTCATCACCGCCCTGGTCCTGCTGGCGATCCTGCTGCCGGCCCTGTTCTGGCCGGAACCCACCCCGTTCGTCCTGGTGACGCTGGTGCTCATCGCCGCCGGCGCCTGGGAATGGGGCCGCCTCAACGGCCTGGGGCAGGGCGGCTCGCTCGCCGCGGCGGCGGTGTGCGTGGTGCTGTGCGCCGGTTCGTGGCAACTCGGGCTGCTGGCGCAGCGCCTGCCGCTCCTGTGGGCGGTCGCGGGCGGCTTGTGGGTCCTGGCAGGCGCCTGGCTGTTGCGCGCGGGCGTGGCCGGCTGGCCGCACATTCCGCGGCCCGTGCGGCTGGCCCTGGGCGTGCTGGCGCTGTGGATCGCGTGGCTGGCGGTGGCCCAGGCCAAGGTGATCGGCGTCAACTTCCTGCTGTCGCTGCTGGTGCTGGTGTGGGTGGCCGACATCTTCGCGTATTTCGCCGGGCGCGCCTTCGGCCTGAAGTTCACCAAGGGCAAGCTGGCGCCTTCCATCAGTCCGGGCAAGAGCTGGGAAGGCGTCTGGGGCGGCATGGCCGGCGTGGTGGTGCTGGCGATCGCCTGGGCCGCCGCCGACGGCGCGCTGCAGGCGCGGGTGCCGAGCCTCTACAGCCGGCTCGCGTCGCATGGCTGGTGGCTGCTCGCGCTCGGCGCGATCTTCCTGGCCGCCATGAGCGTCGTGGGAGACCTGGTCGAGTCGCTCGTCAAGCGCAGCGCCGGCATGAAGGACTCCAGCGGCCTGCTCCCCGGCCACGGCGGCGTCCTCGACCGGGTCGACGCCTTGCTGCCGACCTTGCCGCTCGCCATGATGCTGGCGGCCTCCGTCTCGTGAAGCACCGCGTCGCCGTCCTGGGAGCCACGGGTTCGATCGGGGCCAGCACGCTCGACGTGATCGCGCGCCATCCCGGCCGCTTCGAGGTTTTCGCGCTCAGCGCCGCCACGCGCGTCGAAGAACTGCTGCAGCAGTGCCTGCGCTTCACCCCGGCGTTCGCGGTGATGGCGGGCGAGTCCGCCGCGCTCGACCTCGCCGGCCGGTTGCGGACCGCCGGGCTGCGCACGCAGGTGCTGTGGGGCCAGGCGGCGCTCGACGAAGTGGCGTCCCACGAGCGGGTCGATCTCGTCATGGCGGCGATCGTCGGCGCCGCCGGCCTGTCGTCGTGCCTGGCTGCCGCGCGCGCCGGCAAGCGGCTGCTGCTGGCCAACAAGGAGGCGCTGGTGGTCGGCGGCGACCTGTTCATGCGTGCCGTGCACGAAGGCGGCGCCACGCTGCTGCCGATCGACAGCGAGCATTCGGCGATCTTCCAGTCGCTGCCGGAGGACCCGCGCACCTGGGATGCGCGGGTCGAGAAGATCATCCTCACCGCCTCGGGCGGGCCGTTCCGCACGCGCGAACCGGCCACCTTGCGCCACGTGACGCCGCAAGAGGCCTGCGCCCATCCGAACTGGGTGATGGGCCGCAAGATCTCGGTCGACTCGGCGACCATGATGAACAAGGCGCTGGAGGTGATCGAGGCCCGCTACCTGTTCGGGCTGGCACCCGAGCGGCTCGAGGTGGTGATCCATCCGCAGAGCGTGATCCATTCGATGGTGCAATACCGCGACGCGTCGGTCGTGGCGCAACTGGGCACCCCCGACATGCGCGTTCCGATCGCCTACGGGCTCGCGTGGCCGGACCGGGTCGAATCCGGGGCCGCCGCGCTCGACTTCCACACGCTGGCGGACATGACCTTCGAGGCGCTGGACAGCCGCGGCCATCGCGAGCGCTTTCCGGGGCTGCGCCTCGCATGGGAGAGCCTGCGGGCCGCGCCTGGCACCACGGCCGTCCTCAATGCTGCCAACGAGGTCGCCGTGGCCGCGTTCCTGGAGGGGCAGATCCGGTTCGACCAGATCCATGCGGTGAACCTTGCAACTTTGTCGGCGGTGACGCCGTCCAACCCCCAGTCGCTGGACGAGCTGCTGGAGCTCGACCGCATGGCGCGGCACGCCGCCGGCCAGGCGGCGGGCCGGCTGCAGCCCTGAGGGAATCGGAAGATGCTCACCATCGTTGCGTTCATCGTGGCTCTCGGCCTGCTCATCGCCGTGCACGAGTACGGCCACTATCGCGTCGCGGTGGCGCGCGGGGTCAAGGTGCTGCGGTTTTCGGTCGGCTTCGGCCACGTGCTGTATCGCTGGAAACCGCGGCGCCAGCGGCCGGGCCAGGACACGGAGTTCGTGATCGGCGCGTTCCCGCTCGGCGGCTACGTCAAGATGCTGGACGAGCGCGAGGCGCCGGTCGATCCGGCCGAGCGCCACCTCGCGTTCAACACCCAGCCGCTGCGCTCTCGCGCCGCGATCGTGGCGGCCGGCCCCGCGGCCAACCTGCTGCTGGCCGTGCTGCTGTATGCCGCGGTCAACTGGTACGGCGTGCAGGAGCCGACGGCCGTCCTGGCGAGCCCCGTGGCCGGCTCGGTGGCCCAGGAGGCCGGCTTGCGTGGCGGCGAGCAGGTGCAGCGTGCCGGCTTCGACGGCGAGCCGCTGCGCCCGCTGCGCTCGTTCGAGGAACTGCGCTGGCTGCTCACCCGCGGCGCGCTCGACGGGCGCGACGTCAGGCTGCAGTTCACGCGTCCCGAGGAGCGCGGGGCGCGCGAGGCGGTGCTGGCAATGGGCGCGCTGCCGTCGCGCGAGGCCGACGCCCAGCTCTTTCGCCGCATCGGCATCCTCGGTCCGTGGACCGCGCCGGTCATCGGCGAGGTGATGCCCGGCGGCGCCGCGGCGCGCGCAGGCCTGCAGCAGGGCGACCGGGTGCTCGCGATCGGCGCCACGACCGTCGTCGACGGCCAGCAACTGCGCGAGCTGATTCGTGCGAGCGCGGCGGCCGGCCAGCCCGCGCGCGAAGGCTGGCGCGTGCAGCGCGACGGCCGCACCGTGGATGTGCCGGTGCAGCCCGACGCCGCGCGCGACGGCGACAAGGCGATCGGCCGCATCGGCGCCTACGTCGGCGCGCCGCCGCAGCTGGTGACGGTGCGGCACGGGCCGGTCGACGGCCTGGTCAAGGGCGCCGTGCGCACGTGGGAGGTGTCGGTGCTGTCGCTGCGGATGATGGGCCGCATGGTGATCGGCCAGGCGTCGCTGAAGAACCTCAGCGGTCCGCTCACCATCGCCGACTACGCGGGCAAGTCCGCGAGCCTCGGGCTCACGCACTACCTCGTGTTCCTCGCCCTGATCAGCGTGAGCCTGGGGGTGCTGAATCTGCTGCCGCTGCCGGTCCTGGATGGCGGGCACCTGATGTATTATCTTTGGGAGGCAGTGACGGGCAAGAGCGTCTCAGACGCCTGGATGGAACGCCTGCAGCGAGGCGGAATCGCGGTGCTGCTGGTCATGATGTCGATCGCGCTGTTCAACGACGTCAGCCGACTCTTTGGTTAACCACTTTGGTGGCCGACCTCGCCGGGCCTGCAGGCGGGCGGCCCGACTGATTCAATGAAGAAACACATCAAGCGCTTTCGCGTGCGGTCGATCTCGGCCCTGGTCGCCGTCGCGTTCGCGGCGAACGCCTGGGCGGTCGATCCGTTCACGGTCCGCGACATCCGCATCGAAGGCCTGCAGCGCGTGGAGCCGGGCACCGTCTTCGCGTCGCTGCCGTTTCGCATCGGCGACGAGTACAGCGACGAGAAGGGCTCGGCGGCGATCCGTGCGCTGTTCGGTCTCGGGCTGTTCAAGGACGTGCGCGTGGAGGTCAACGGCGACGTGCTCGTCGTCATCGTGGAGGAGCGTCCCACGGTGGCGGACGTCGACTTCGCGGGCACCAGGGAATTCGACAAGGACGCCCTGAAGAAGGCGCTGCGCGAGATCGGCCTCACCGAGGGCCGTCCGTACGACCAGAGCCTGGCCGACCGGGCCGAGCAGGAACTCAAGCGCCAGTACATCAACAAGAGCCTCTACGGCGCCGAGGTGGTGACCACGGTGACGCCGATCGAGCGCAACCGCGTCAACCTCACCTTCACGGTGACCGAAGGCGAGCCGGCGAAGATCAAGGAAATCCGCGTCGTCGGCAACAAGGCCTTTCCCGAATCCACGCTGAAGGGGCTGTTCGACCTCGACACCGGCGGGTTCCTGAGCTGGTACACGAAGTCCGACCGCTATTCGCGCACCAAGCTCAATGCCGACCTGGAGGCGCTGCGCTCGTACTACCTCAGCCGCGGCTTCCTCGAGTTCCGCATCGACTCGACCCAGGTCGCGATCTCGCCCAACAAGCAGGACATCACGATCACGGTGAACGTGACCGAGGGCGAGCGCTACGTCGTCTCCGGCGTCAAGCTGGAAGGCAACTACCTCGGCAAGGAGGAGGAGTTCAAGTCGCTGGTGACGATCAAGCCCGGCGAGCCGTACAACGCCGACCAGGTCGCGCAGACCACGAAGGCGTTCGGCGACTACTTCGGCAAGTTCGGCTACGCGTTCGCCAACGTCGAGGCCCGCCCGGAGATCGACCGCACCAACAACCGCGTGGAGTTCACGCTGCTGGCCGAGCCGTCCCGACGCGCCTACGTGCGCCGCGTCAACATCGCGGGCAACAACCGCACCCGCGACGAAGTGATCCGCCGCGAGTTCCGCCAGTTCGAGTCGTCCTGGTACGACGCCGACAAGATCAAGCTGTCGCGCGACCGGGTCGACCGGCTCGGGTTCTTCAAGGAGGTCAACGTCGAGACCAGCGAGGTGCCGGGCGCTCCCGACCAGGTGGACCTGAACCTCACGGTGGTGGAAAAGCCGACCGGCAGCCTGCAGCTGGGAGCCGGATTCTCCAGCGCCGAGAAGCTGGCCCTGTCGTTCTCGCTGCGCCAGGAGAACGCGTTCGGCTCGGGCCACTACCTCGGCATCGAGGTCAATACCAGCAAGTACAACCGCACCATCGTGTTCAACTCGATGGACCCGTACTTCACCGCCGACGGCATCTCGCGCACGATCGACCTGTACCACCGCTCGTCGCGGCCGTACGAGGACATGGGCGGCAACTACCAGCTGGTCACGACCGGGGCCGGCCTGCGCTTCGGGGTGCCGTTCAGCGAGCTCGACACGGTGTTCTTCGGCGGCAGCGTCGAGCGGACCCAGATCAAGCCGGGCACCAACATTCCGGCGTACTACCTGCAGTACGCCGAGCGCTTCGGGTACACCAGTTCCGCCATCCCGCTGACGATCGGCTGGGCACGCGACAGCCGCGACAGCGCGATCGCGCCGACGGTCGGCCGCTACCAGCGCGTGGCGGGTGAACTCGGCGTCGCCGGCGACGCGCGCTATGCCCGCGGCAACTACCAGTACCAGCAGTTCCTGCCGCTGAACAACAAGTTCACGCTCGCCTTCAACGGCGAGATCGGCTGGGGCAAGGGCTTCGGCGGCCGGCCGTTCCCGGTCTTCAAGCATTTCTATTCGGGCGGCCTCGGCTCGGTCCGCGGCTTCGACCAGGGCACGCTGGGCCCGCGCGACGTGACCGGCGCCTCGATCGGCGGGCCGAAGAAGGTGACGCTGAACGCGGAGGTGATCACGCCGTTCCCGGGGGCGGGCAACGACCGGTCGCTGCGGCTGTTCGGGTTCGTGGACGTGGGCAACGTGTTCGGCGAGAACGAGAAGTTCCGGCCCAGCGACCTGCGCGCCTCGGCCGGCCTCGGCCTGTCCTGGATCTCCCCGATCGGTCCCCTGCGCCTGGCCGCCGCCTACCCGGTGCGCAAGTTCGCGGGGGATAGAATCCAGAAATTGCAATTCCAGATTGGAACCTCGTTCTGATGAAGTACCTGTCCCGTCACTGCATGGTGCTGCTCCTGGGCCTCGCCGCGTTCGGTGCGCAGGCGCAGGATTTCAAGGTGGGTTTCGTCAACACGGACCGCATCTTCCGCGAGGCGAATACGGCCAAGGCGGCCCAGGCCAAGCTGGAACAGGAGTTCGCCCGCCGCGAGAAGGAACTCAACGACCTGGGCACCTCGCTGAAGAGCGCCTCCGACAAGTTCGAGCGCGAAGCGCCGACGCTCTCGGAGAGCCAGCGCCAGCAGCGGCAGAAGCAGCTGATCGACCAGGACCGCGACTTCCAGCGCAAGCGCCGCGAGTTCCAGGAAGATCTCAACGCCCGCAAGAACGAGGAGCTGCAGCAGGTCCTCGACCGTGCCAACCGCGTCGTGCGGCAGGTGGCCGAGTCGGAGAAGTACGACGTGGTGCTGCAGGAAGCGGTGTACATCAATCCGAAGCACGACATCACCGACAAGGTGATCAAGGCGCTCAACGCCTTGAAGTGAGCGTGCAACTGAGCCTGCGCGCCATCGTCGAAGCGCTGGGCGGCGATCTGCACGGCGACGGCGAGCGCGTGATCGACGGACTCGCGCCGCTCGAATCGGCCACACCGACTCAACTGACCTTCGCGACCGGCGCGAGATACCGCGCCCAGCTGGCCGTCTCGCGCGCCGGGTGCGTGATCGTCGGCCCCGATCTGCGCGAAGCGGCGCTGGCCCGCGGCGACGCGATCGTCGCCGACCAGCCGTACCTGTATTTCGCCCGCGTCACCCAGTTGTGGAAGCGCGGCGCCGGCGGCCGGCCGCAGCCGGCGGTGCATCCGAGCGCCGTGGTCGATCCCGACGCCGTGATCGATCCGACGGCACGCATCGGTGCACTGTGCGTCGTCGAGCGGGGCGCGCGCATCGGCGCGGGGACGGTGCTCAAGGCGCGCGTCACCGTCGGCGAGGACTGCGTCATCGGCGCGCGCTGCATCGTTCATCCGGGCGCCGTGATCGGGGCCGACGGCTTCGGCTTCGCCCCCGATGGCGGCCGCTGGGAGAAGATCGAGCAGCTCGGCGCGGTGCGCATCGAGGACGACGTGGAGATCGGCGCCAACACCTGCATCGATCGGGGCGCGCTGCAGGACACCGTGATCGAGCAGGGCGCCAAGCTCGACAACCTGATCCAGGTCGGGCACAACTGCCGCATCGGCCGCAACACGGCCATCGCCGGATGCGCCGGCATCGCCGGCAGCGCCACCATCGGCGCGCAGTGCACCATCGGCGGCGCGGCGATGATCCTGGGCCACCTGAAGCTCGCGGACGGCGTGCACATCTCGGCCGGATCGTTCGTCGCCCGTTCGATCCTGAAGCCGGGACATTACAGCGGCATCTTCCCCATCGACGACAATGCCACCTGGGAGAAGAACGCCGCGACGCTCAAGCAGTTGCACCAGTTGCGCGAGCGGGTCAGGGCCCTGGAGAAGAAGACCGATTCATGATGGACATCCACGCAATCCTCAAGCAACTGCCGCACCGGTATCCGATCCTGCTGGTCGACCGGGTGCTGGCGATCGAGCCCGGCAAGAGCATCCGCGCGCTCAAGAACGTGACCATCAACGAACCCTTCTTCACCGGCCATTTCCCGCACCGGCCGGTGATGCCCGGCGTGCTGATGCTGGAAGCGATGGCGCAGAGCGCGGCGCTGCTCTCGTTCGCGACGGCGGGCGTGACGCCGGACGACAAGTCGGTGTACTACTTCGCGGGCATCGACGGCGCGCGCTTCAAGCGTCCGGTGGAGCCCGGCGACCAGCTCGTGATGGACGTGTCGCTGCTGCGCATGAAGGCCGGCATCTTCAAGTTCAAGGGCGAGGCCCGCGTCGGCGAGGAACTCGCCTGCGAGGCCGAGCTGATGTGCACGATGCGCACCATCGCGTGAGGGGTTGGCGGCAGTGGCGCTGATCCATCCGACGGCGGTCGTCGACCCGAAGGCGCAGATCGACAGCTCCGTGGCCATCGGGGCTTATACGGTCGTCGGCCCGCACGTGCGGATCGCCGCCGGCACCACGGTGGGTCCGCACTGCGTGATCGAGGGCCACACGACGATCGGCCGCGACAACCGCATCTTCCAGTTCGCGTCGCTCGGGGCCGTGCCGCAGGACAAGAAATACGCCGGCGAGCCGTGCGAACTGGTGATCGGCGACCGCAACACGATCCGCGAGTTCTCCACGTACAACATCGGCTCCCCCGGCGGCGGCGGCGTCACCCGCGTGGGCAACGACAACTGGCTGATGGCCTACGTACACCTGGCGCATGACTGCATCGTCGGCAACAACACGATCTTCGCCAACAACTCGCAGCTGGCGGGGCACGTGGAGGTGGGCGACTGGGTGATCCTCGGCGGCTTCACCGTCGTGCATCAGTTCGTGCGGATCGGCGCCCACGGCATGACCGCGATGTGTTCGCTGCTCTTCGCCGACCAGCCGCCGTTCGTCATGAGCCAGGGCCAGCCGGCGCAGGCGCGCTCCATGAATTTCGAGGGCCTGAGGCGGCGCGGCTTCGACCCCGGGCGGATCGCCGCCGTGAAGGCGATGCACAAGGCGCTGTACCGCGACCAGCTCACGCTGGAGCAGGCGAAGGCGCGCATCGCCGAACTCGCGGCGCAGGCGCCGGCGGCCGCGCCCGACGTGGCGCTGATGCTGTCGTTCCTTGGCGGCGTCGACCCCAAGCGCGGCATCGTCCGCTGAAGCCGTGGGGGCACCTCGTTTTGCGATGGTCGCCGGCGAGGCGTCCGGCGACCTGCTGGCCGGGCTGCTGCTCGACGGCATGCGGGCTCGCTGGCCGGACCTGCGGGCCGGCGGCATCGGCGGCCCGGACATGGCGCGCCGCGGCTTCGAGGCCTGGTGGCCCCACGACAAGCTGGCGGTGCGCGGGTACGTCGAGGTGCTGCGCCATTACCGCGAGATCGTCGGCATCCGGAAGCAGCTGCAGCAGCGCCTGCTGCGCGAGCGCCCGGAGGTCTTCATCGGCGTCGACGCGCCCGACTTCAACCTCGACCTCGAAGCCGGGCTGAAGGCGCAAGGCGTCAAGACGGTCCACTTCGTCTGCCCGTCCATCTGGGCCTGGCGGCCCGGCCGCACCGAGCACATCCGGCGCAGCGCGGACCACGTGCTGTGCCTGTTCCCGTTCGAGCCCGCGCTGCTGGCCCAACACGGGATCGCGGCGACGTACGTAGGCCATCCGCTGGCGAACGTGATCCCGATGAGTCCCGACCGCGGGGCGGCGCGCCGTGCCCTGGGTCTGCCCGAAGAGGGCGAGGTGCTCGCCATCCTGCCGGGCAGCCGCGGCTCCGAGGTGAGATACCTCGCCCGCGTGTTCTTCGAGGCCGCCGCGCGCGTGCGCCAGGCGCGGCCCGGCATCCGGTGCATCGTCCCCGCCATGCCGGCGCTGCGGCCGGCGATCGAGGAGGCCGCGCGCGCCGCCGGCCTCGGCGAAGGGCTCACCATCGTCACGGGCCGCTCGCACGAGGTGCTCGCCGCGTGCGACCTGACCTTGATCGCCAGCGGCACGGCCACGCTCGAAGCCGCGCTGTACAAGCGGCCGATGGTCATTGCCTATCGCATGAACTGGCTCACGTTCCAGATCATGCGCCGCCAGCAGCTGCAGCCCTGGATCGGCCTGCCCAACATCCTGTGCGGCGACTTCGTCGTGCCCGAATTGGTACAGGACCGTGCGAATCCCGACACGCTGGCCGCGGCGCTCTTGGAATGGCTGCGGGCTCCTGACAGAATGGCGGCCGTGCAGCAGCGATTCACCGCGCTGCACCACCTGCTGCAACGCGATACGGCTTCCCTGGCGACCGATGCCATCCAAAATCTCCTCGAATCCTGAGCCGGCGGCCGGCGGCGCGCGGCGCGCCCGGCGCAGCCCCACGCAGCGGCGCCTCGACTGGGACCCGGTGGGCCTCATGGCCGGCGTGGACGAAGCGGGGCGGGGGCCTCTGGCCGGTCCGGTGGTCGCCGCCGCCGTGATCCTGGACGACGCGCGCCGCATCCGCGGGTTGAACGACTCGAAGGTGCTGACGCCGCTGCAGCGCGACCGGCTGTTCGACCAGATCTGCGAGAAGGCGCTGTGCTGCTCGATCGCGCAGGCCAGCGTCGAGGAGATCGACGAGCTCAACATCCTGCACGCCACGATGCTGGCGATGAAGCGCGCCGTGGAGGGCCTGCGGCTGAAGCCGGTCAAGGTGCTGGTGGACGGCAATCGCCTGCCGACGATCGACGTACTGGCCGAAGCGGTGGTCGGCGGCGACGCGACGGTCAAGGCGATCTCGGCGGCGTCGATCCTGGCCAAGGTGCACCGCGACCGGCTGTGCAGGACGCTCGACGAGGAGTTCCCGCAGTACGGCTTCGCCTCGCACAAGGGGTACGGCACGCCGGAGCACCTGGAGGCGCTGCGGCTGCACGGCGCCTGCCGGCATCACCGCAAGTTCTTCAGCCCCGTGGCCGCGACCTTTGCGACGGTCGAGGGCGAAGTGATCAGCCTGCGCGCCGCGTGACGGCCACCGGTCCCCAGTTCATCACCTCGGCCGGCAACGCCCTGCTGAAGGACCTGCGCCGGCTGGCGCAGGACAGCACCGCGTACCGCAAGCAGGGCCGCGTCTGGCTCGAGGGCGACCATCTCTGCCGCGCCGCTCTGGCGCGGCGGGTGGTGCCCGCTCTGGCCGTCTTCTCCCAGTCGCTGTGGGAGGAAGCGGGGCACCAGTGGCCGGACCTCGGCACCCGGACCGTGGTCATGGCCGACGCCCTGTTCGCCTCGCTCAGCGGCCTGGAATCGCCGGGCCGGATGGGGTTCGTCCTGGACCTGCCCGGCACCGTGCAACTCCAGCCGGAGGCGCCTTCGCTGATCCTGGACCGGCTGCAGGACGCCGGCAACGTCGGCGCCATCCTGCGCTGCGCCGCCGCCTTCGGCTTTCCCCAGGTGCTGGCCATGAAGGGCACCGCCGCGCTCTGGAGCCCGAAAGTGCTGCGTGCCGGCATGGGGGCGCACTTCGGCCTGCACCTGGTCGAAGGGCTGGAAACCGCGGCGCTGGACGCGCTGCGCGTGCCGATCGTCGCCACGAGTTCGCATGCGGGCGAATGGCTCCACCAGGCGGTGCTGCCGTGGCCCTGCGCCTGGGCGCTGGGGCACGAAGGGCAGGGCCTGGGCGACGACATCGCGTCCCGCGCCGGCGTGGCGGTGCGCATCGTCCAGCCGGGTGGGGAAGAGTCGCTCAATGTCGCCGCCGCGGCCGCCATCTGCCTGCACGCGAGCGCCGCCGCACGGGCCGGCTGAGCCGGATACGGCCCGGCACAATGCCCGTTGCCCCCTGGGGAATACCCGCGCGCCGGTTATAATCAAGGGCTTTCCCGCTAACCCGTACGCCTAGCGCATCGAAGCCAATTCCCTGACAACAGCAGCTGCCGGCACCGGCACGCGGCGCTTGATCCCTGGGCGTACCGACACCATCCGGAGAACCCAGTGCTTTTGTCTCGACAGGGAACCTTCCCGCCAGCCATCCTGGCGCTTGCAGACGGCACGGTCTTTCCTGGCATTTCGATCGGAGCCGCCGGCTCCACCACCGGCGAGGTCGTGTTCAACACGGCCATGACCGGGTATCAGGAAATCCTCACCGACCCGAGCTACTGCCAGCAGATCGTGACGCTCACGTATCCGCACATCGGCAACTACGGCGTCAACGACGAGGACGTCGAAGCCAGCAAGGTCCACGCCGCGGGCCTGATCATTCGCGATCTGCCGCTCATCGCCTCCAACTTCCGCGCCAGCCAGACGCTGACGCAGTACCTGCAGCGCGAGCGCACCGTCGGCATCGCCGAGATCGACACGCGCAAGCTCACCCGGCTGCTGCGCACGAACGGCGCGCAGAACGGCTGCATCGTGGGCCTGGCCGCCGGCGAGGCCGTCACGCCGGCCGTGGTCGAGAAGGCCGTCGCGGCGGCGAGGCAGGCCCCCAGCATGGCCGGCCTGGATCTCGCGAAGGTCGTTTCCACCAGGGACACCTACACCTGGACCCAGACCGAGTGGCGGCTGGGCACCGGGTACGGCGACCAGCAGCGTGCGAAGTTCCACGTCGTGGCCTTCGACTACGGCGTCAAGAAGAACATCCTGCGCATGCTGGCCGAGCGTGGCTGCCGCATCACCGTCGTGCCGGCGCAGACGCCGGCCGCCGAGGTGAGGAAGATGAACCCGGACGGTGTCTTCCTTGCCAACGGGCCGGGCGATCCGCAGCCCTGCGACTACGCGATCAACGCGTCGCGCGAGCTGATCGAGGCCGGCTATCCCACGTTCGGCATCTGCCTGGGACACCAGATCATGGCGCTGGCGTCGGGCGCGAAGACCTTCAAGATGAAGTTCGGCCACCACGGCGCGAACCATCCGGTGAAGGATCTCGATACCGGCCGCGTCAGCATCACCAGCCAGAACCACGGCTTCGCGGTGGACGAGAAGACGCTGCCGCCGAACCTGCGGCCGACCCACGTGAGCCTGTTCGACGGCACGCTGCAGGGCCTGGCGCGCACCGACCGGCCGGCGTTCTGCTTCCAGGGCCACCCTGAAGCGTCGCCCGGTCCCCATGACATCGGCTATCTCTTCGACCGCTTCATCGGCCTGATGGCCGATGAAGCGAGGGGCTAGAGGCTAGAGGCTAGGGGCTAGGGTGGAAGTCAAGAGCTACAAGGATCTCATCGTCTGGCAGCGCGCCATGGGGCTGGCTGCCATGGTCTATGAGTTCTGCGCCGCCCTTCCATCGGAAGAACGCTATGGTCTCGTCTCGCAGACCCGCCGAGCCGCCGTGTCCGTCCCTGCCAACATTGCTGAAGGTCACCAGAGGAAGTCCACAAGGGATTACCTTCGATTCCTATCCATCGCGAGCGGATCGCTTGCCGAGCTTGAAACCTTGGTTCAGCTCGCGAACCGCTTGTATCCAACCATTGACAGCTCCACCCAAGGGCTCCTTGAGGAAGCGGACGAGGTCGGAAAGATGCTTCGCTCGATCCAGACCCGGCTGGAAGAGCGTTTGTCCTCCTAGCCTCTAGTCTCTAGCCTCTAGCCCCTCACGACAGATGCCAAAGCGCAACGACATCAAGAGCATTCTCATCATCGGCGCCGGTCCGATCATCATCGGCCAGGCGTGCGAGTTCGACTACTCCGGCGTGCAGGCCTGCAAGGCGCTGCGCGAGGAGGGCTACAAGGTCATCCTGATCAACTCCAACCCGGCGACGATCATGACCGACCCGGCGACGGCCGACGTCACCTACATCGAGCCGATCACCTGGCAGACGGTCGAGAAGATCATCGCCAAGGAGCGCCCCGACGCGATCCTGCCGACCATGGGCGGCCAGACGGCGCTGAACTGCGCGCTGGACCTGTGGCGCAACGGCGTCCTCGACAAGTACCAGGTCGAACTGATCGGGGCGACCCCGGAGGCCATCGACAAGGCCGAGGACCGGCTGAAGTTCAAGGACGCGATGACCAGGATCGGCCTGGGGTCGGCGCGCTCGGGCATCGCGCATTCCATGGAGGAAGCCTGGGGCGTGCAGAAGACGCTCGGCTTCCCGGTGGTGATCCGCCCCAGCTTCACGCTGGGCGGCACCGGCGGCGGCATCGCCTACAACGCCGAGGAATTCGAGGTGATCTGCAAGCGGGGCCTGGAGGCCTCGCCCACCAGCGAACTGCTGATCGAGGAGTCGCTGGTCGGCTGGAAGGAGTTCGAGATGGAAGTGGTCCGCGACAAGGCGGACAACTGCATCATCGTCTGCTCGATCGAGAACCTGGACCCGATGGGCGTGCACACCGGCGACTCGATCACCGTCGCGCCGGCGCAGACGCTCACCGACAAGGAGTACCAGATCATGCGCAACGCCTCGCTGGCGGTGCTGCGTGAGATCGGTGTGGACACCGGCGGCTCCAACGTCCAGTTCTCGATCAACCCGAAGGACGGCCGCATGGTCGTCATCGAGATGAACCCGCGGGTGTCGCGGTCCTCGGCGCTCGCCTCGAAGGCCACCGGCTTTCCGATCGCGAAGATCGCCGCCAAGCTGGCCGTGGGCTACACGCTCGACGAACTGCGCAACGAGATCACCGGCGGCGCCACGCCGGCCAGTTTCGAGCCGAGCATCGACTACGTCGTGACCAAGGTGCCGCGCTTCGCCTTCGAGAAATTCCCGCAGGCCGATTCGCACCTGACCACGCAGATGAAGTCCGTCGGCGAGGTGATGGCCATGGGCCGCACCTTCCAGGAGTCGTTCCAGAAGGCGCTGCGCGGGCTGGAGGTCGGCGTGGACGGCATGAACGAGAAGACCCAGGACCGCGAGGTGCTGGAGGAGGAGCTGGGCGAGCCGGGCCCCGAGCGCATCTGGTACGTCGGAGACGCCTTCGCCCAGGGCATGACCGTGGACGAGGTCTACGAGCTGACGAAGATCGACAAGTGGTTCCTGGTGCAGATCGAGGAGATCGTGAAGATCGAGCTGGAACTCGAGAAGACCAGCCTCGACCAGGTCGACGCCGCGACGCTCCTGATGCTCAAGAAGAAGGGTTTCTCGGACCGCCGGCTGGCGCGCCAGTTGAAGACCACCGACAAGGTGATCCGCGACAAGCGTCGCGAACTGGGCGTGCGGCCCGTCTACAAGCGGGTCGACACGTGCGCGGCGGAGTTCGCGACGAACACCGCGTACATGTACTCGACCTACGAGTCGCCCACCTTGGGCGGCGTCGCCGAATGCGAGGCCGAGCCGACCGACCGCAGGAAGATCATCGTGCTGGGCGGCGGGCCGAACCGCATCGGCCAGGGCATCGAGTTCGACTACTGCTGCGTGCACGCGGCGCTGGCGCTGCGTGAGGACGGGTACGAGACCATCATGGTCAACTGCAACCCGGAGACCGTGTCGACCGACTACGACACCAGCGACCGGCTGTACTTCGAGCCGCTGACGCTGGAAGACGTGCTGGAGATCGTCGACAAGGAAAAGCCGGCCGGCGTGATCGTGCAGTACGGCGGCCAGACGCCGCTGAAACTCGCGCTGGGGCTGGAGGCCGAAGGCGTGCCGATCATCGGCACCAGCCCCGACATGATCGACGCGGCCGAAGACCGCGAGCGCTTCCAGAAGCTGCTGCACGAGCTCAAGCTCCTGCAGCCGCCGAACGCGACCGCGCGCACCGAGCCCGAAGCCCTCGAGAAGGCCGCGAAACTGGGCTACCCGCTGGTGGTGCGCCCCAGCTACGTGCTGGGCGGCCGTGCCATGGAAATCGTGCACGAGCAGCGTGACCTCGAGCGCTACATGCGCGAGGCTGTCAAGGTGTCGCACGATTCGCCGGTGCTGCTGGACCGGTTCCTCAACGACGCGATCGAATGCGACGTCGACTGCCTCTCGGACGGCGAGCGGACCTTCATCGGCGGCGTGATGGAGCACATCGAGCAGGCCGGCGTGCACAGCGGCGACTCGGCGTGTTCGCTGCCGCCGTATTCGCTGTCGAAGGCGACCGTCGACGAGCTCAAGCGGCAGACCGCCGCCATGGCGAAGGCGCTGAACGTGGTCGGCCTGATGAACGTGCAGTTCGCGATCCAGGAGGTCGACGGCAAGGACGTGATCTACGTGCTGGAAGTCAACCCGCGCGCCTCGCGCACGGTGCCCTTCGTCAGCAAGGCCACCGGTATCCCGCTGGCCAAGGTGGCGGCGCGCTGCATGGTCGGCCAGTCGCTGCAGTCGCAAGGGATCTCCAGGGAAGCGACGCCGCCGTACTTCAGCGTCAAGGAAGCCGTGTTCCCGTTCGTCAAATTCCCGGGCGTCGACACCATCCTCGGTCCGGAGATGAAGTCCACGGGCGAGGTGATGGGCGTGGGCAAGAGCTTCGGCGAGGCCTTCATCAAGAGCCAGATCGGCGCCGGCACCAAGCTGCCGCGTCCCACGGACCCGGTGCGCAAGGTGTTCCTCACCGTGAAGAACAGCGACAAGCCGCGCGCGGTCGAAGTCGCCCGCCAGCTGGCGGCGCAGGGCTTCCTGATCGCCGCCACCAAGGGCACCGCCGCCGCCATCAACGCGGCGGGCATCCCCTGCGAGGCGGTGAACAAGGTGACCGAGGGCCGCCCGCACGTGGTCGACATGATCAAGAACAACGAGATCGCGATGGTGATCAACACCGTCGAGGAGCGCCGCAACGCGATCACCGACTCGCGCAGCATCCGCACGTCGTCGCTGCTGGCCCGCGTGAACACCATCACCACCATCGCCGGCGCGGAAGCGGCGGTGGAAGGCATGAAGTACCTGGACAACCTGGACGTGTACTCGCTGCAGGAGCTGCACGCGCAGCTGGCGGCCTGATGCGGCCGGCTTCCCCGGGGTAAGACCGGGGTGAACGCCAGCCGCTTCTTGGCATAATGTCCCTACCAGATACCGCCGGTCGGCAACGGCCGGCGGTATTCCTTTTGCATACCGATACTTTCCCCATGGCGACCATTCCACTCACCAAGCGCGGTGCCGAGAAGCTCAAGGCCGAACTGCACAAGCTCAAGACCGTCGACCGGCCGGCCGTGATCAACGCGATCTCGGAGGCTCGCTCGCACGGCGACCTGTCCGAAAACGCGGAGTACGACGCGGCCAAGGATCGCCAGGGCTTCATCGAAGGCCGGATCAAGGAGATCGAAGGCAAGCTCGCGGCGGCGCAGGTCATCGATCCGTCCCAGCTCAACGCCGGCGGCCGGGTGGTCTTCGGCGCGACCGTCGAACTCGAGGAAGAGGAAAGCGGGGACGCGGTGCGCTACCAGATCGTCGGCGAGGACGAGGCCGACCTCAAGCACGGCCTGATCAACATCTCGAGCCCCATCGCGCGCGCGCTGATCGGCAAGGAACAGGGCGACACCGCCGAGGTCCAGGCGCCCGGCGGCCTGAAGCGCTACGAGATCGTCGCCGTCCATTACGTCTGATCCGGCCGTGAACGACCCAGCCCGCCCGCCGTCGGCCGCATGGAAGGCGAGGGTGGCGGTGTTTGCCGCGGCGCTGTGGTGGGGCAGCCTGTCCGTCACCGGTTTTCTCGCCGTCCCGACGCTCTTCGCGAGCCTGCCGACGCCTGCCTTGGCGGGCAGCGTGGCCGCCCGGCTGTTCTCCGCCCAGGGCTGGGTCGCCGTCGCGTGTGGCGTGCTGCTGCTGTTCGCGTCGCGCCCGGAAGACGGCCGCTCCGGCATGGATTGGCGCGGCGGCGCGGTCCTGTTCGTGCTGGCCGGCCTGCTGCTGGCGCTGCTGTCCGAATTCGCCGTGGCGCCACGCATCATGGCCCGGGGGAACCTCAGGCTGTGGCATGGCCTGGGCGCGGCGATGTACGTCGTGCAGTGGCTGTGCGCGGCTGCCGTGCTGTGGAAGGTCACCGCGCCGCGGCAACACGACTAGCAGCGCATCGCCGCGCCGGCTAACCCAGACGACCCTTTTTCACCGACTTCTGCTTTGGCTTCGCCCGCTTCACCTGCCCGCCCGGCGTCAGCCGCTGGTTGCCCAGCACGCGCAGCGTCTTCACTTCCGGCCGCTGGCCCCCGCGCTTGCTGTACTTGAGCACCTTGAAGTCGCGCGGGCCGGGCATGCGGTCCTCGTCCTCGGCGCGCTCCTTGGGGGGTTTCGGACGCCAGAGCACCAGCAATTTGCCGATATGCTGGATCGGGGCGGCGCCGAGTTCCTCGGCCAGCGTCCGGAACATGGAGTCACGCAGTTCGCGATCGTCGCCGTGGACGCGGATCTTGATCAGGCCATGCGCCTTGAGCGCGGCGTCGACTTCCTTCTTGACGGCGGGCGTGAGGCCCTCGTTGCCGATCATGACCACGGGGTCGAGGTGGTGGGCCTCGGCGCGGTGTTCCTTGCGTTCGGCGATGGTCAATTGGAGAGCAGGCATGGGGACTATTATCTCCCGCGCGCCGCCGCGCGGCGTCCCGCCCCGGGCGCGAGCGGGCGTCACGGGCCAGCGCGGATGAATTCATGAAAACCAGGACGAAAAGCAAGAAGGTCAACAAGGCGTGGTTGAACGACCACGTCAACGACCCGTGGGTCAAGCTCGCGCAGAAAGAGGGCTACCGGGCGCGTGCCGCCTACAAGCTCAAGGAAATCGACGAGACGCTGGGGCTGGTCAAGCCCGGCTTCACGGTCGTCGACCTGGGCTCGGCGCCGGGCGCGTGGAGCCAGTACCTGCGCCGCAAGCTCGCGCCGGGCGGCGCCGCGCCGGGGGCGCTGCAGGGCCGCATCATCGGGCTGGACATCCTGCCCATGGAGCCGATCGAGGGCGTGCTGTTCCTGCAGGGCGATTTCCGCGAACCGGAGGTCGTCGTGCGGCTGGAGGAGGCGATGGCCGGCCAGAAGGCCGACCTGGTGGTCTCCGACATGGCGCCGAATCTCTCGGGCATCGAATCGGCCGACGCCGCCCGGATCGCGCACCTGGTCGAACTGGCCGTCGACTTCGCCGTCCGCCACATGAAGCCCGAAGGCGCGCTGGTCGTGAAGCTGTTCCATGGGAGCGGCTACAGCCAGCTGGTGAAGCACTTCAAGGAAACTTTCCGCGTCGTCAAGCCTCTGAAACCCAAGGCGTCGCGGGACAAATCCTCGGAGACCTTTCTCGTCGGCATCGGGCTGAAGACCGGGGCGGCCCCCCGCTGACAACCCTTCGCGCCGCCGGCCTATGGCAACGGTAGCCAAAATACATCATTCCACGTCTTGAAACGCCTAGAATGGACGTCAACTAGGCTTGGACTATTCCCCGGAGAAGCAGTTGAACAATCAGTGGTTTTCCAAGATCGCGGTATGGCTGGTCATCGCGCTCGTGCTGTTTACGGTGTTCAAGCAGTTCGACACGCGCGGCGCGGCCGGTGCCAGCGTGATGGGCTACTCGGACTTCCTGGAAGAGGTGCGCAGCAAGCGCATCAAGAACGCCGTGATCCAGGAGGGGCAGGGTGGCACCGAGATCATCGCGATCACCACTGATGACCGGAAGATCCGCACCACCGCGACCTACCTGGACCGCGGACTGGTCGGCGACCTCATCAGCAACGAAGTCAAGTTCGACGTCAAGCCGCGCGAGGAAGGCTCGCTCCTGATGACCTTGCTGGTCAGCTGGGGGCCGATGCTGTTGCTCATCGGGGTCTGGATCTACTTCATGCGCCAGATGCAGGGCGGCGGCAAGGGCGGCGCCTTCAGCTTCGGCAAGAGCAAGGCGCGCATGCTCGACGAGAACAACAACCAGATCACCTTTGCCGACGTCGCCGGCTGCGACGAGGCCAAGGAAGAGGTCAAGGAGGTCGTCGACTTCCTGAAGGACCCGCAGAAATTCCAGAAGCTGGGCGGCCGCATCCCGCGCGGCCTGTTGCTGGTCGGCCCGCCCGGCACCGGCAAGACCTTGCTGGCCAAGGGCATCGCCGGCGAAGCCAAGGTGCCCTTCTTCTCGATCTCCGGCTCCGACTTCGTCGAGATGTTCGTCGGCGTCGGCGCGGCCCGCGTCCGCGACATGTTCGAGAACGCCAAGAAGAACGCCCCCTGCATCATCTTCATCGATGAAATCGACGCGGTGGGCCGCCAGCGTGGCGCCGGCCTGGGCGGCGGCAACGACGAGCGCGAGCAGACCTTGAACCAGATGCTGGTCGAGATGGACGGCTTCGAGACCAACCTCGGCGTGATCGTGGTAGCCGCGACGAACCGGCCGGACATCCTGGACGCCGCCCTGCTGCGCCCCGGCCGCTTCGACCGCCAGGTCTACGTGACGCTGCCCGACATCCGCGGCCGCGAGCAGATCCTGAACGTGCACATGCGCAAGATCCCGATCGGCCAGGACGTGAATCCGGCCGTCATCGCGCGCGGCACGCCGGGCATGTCCGGCGCCGACCTAGCCAACCTGTGCAACGAGGCCGCCCTGATGGCCGCCCGCCGCAACGCGCGCGTGGTGGAGATGCAGGACTTCGAGAAGGCCAAGGACAAGATCATCATGGGGCCGGAGCGCAAGTCGATGGTGATGCCCGAGGAAGAGCGCCGCAACACCGCCTACCACGAGGCCGGCCACGCCCTGATCGGCAAGCTGCTGCCCAAGTGCGACCCCGTGCACAAGGTCACCATCATTCCGCGCGGCCGGGCCCTCGGCGTGACGATGAGCCTGCCGGAAAAGGACCGCTACAGCTACGACCGGGAATACATGCTCAACCAGATCAGCATGCTGTTCGGCGGCCGGATCGCGGAAGAGGTGTTCATGAACCAGATGACCACCGGCGCCTCGAACGACTTCGAGCGCGCGACGCAGCTGGCGCGCGACATGGTGATGCGCTACGGCATGACCGATGCGCTGGGTCCGATGGTCTACGCCGAGAACGAAGGCGAGGTGTTCCTGGGCCGCTCGGTGACCAAGACCACCAACATGAGCGAGCAGACGATGCAGAAGGTCGACGAGGAAGTGCGCCGCATCATCGACGAGCAGTACAACCTTGCGCGGCGGCTGATCGAGGACAACAAGGACAAGATGGATGCGATGGCGAAGGCGCTGCTCGAGTGGGAAACCATCGACGCCGAGCAGATCGACGACATCATGGCCGGCAAGGATCCGCGTCCGCCCAAGGACTGGACCCCGCGTACGCCGTCTTCCGGCAACGGCTCCGGCGGCGCGCCGGTCGCGACCGACCCGTCGCCGACGACCGCCTGATCCGTTCGGACCATGCACGAGAGGGGCCTTCGGGCCCCTTTTGCATGGGCCGATCGCGGACAATCGGGCTCATGCATTGGCAGACCACGCGGTACCGGATCGACCTCTCGCGCCCGCACGTGATGGGCATCGTCAACGTCACGCCGGACTCGTTTTCCGACGGCGGCCGGCACGCCACCAGCGCCGCGGCGCTGGCGCATTGCGAACGCCTGCTGCGCGACGGCGCGGACATCCTGGACATCGGCGGCGAGTCGACCCGGCCCGGCACCGAGGCCGTGCCGCTGGACGAGGAACTCGCTCGCGTGCTGCCCGTCGTGCGCGAGGCGGTGCGGCTCGGCGTGCCGGTCTCGGTGGACACGTACAAGCCCGAGGTCATGCGCGCCGCGCTGGACCTCGGCGCCGACATCGTCAACGACATCTGGGCGCTGCGGCAGCCGGGTGCGGCGCAGGCCGTCGCGGCGCACCCGCAGTGCGGCGTCTGCCTGATGCACATGCACGGCGAGCCGGCATCCATGCAGCGCGAGCCGATGGCGGGCGATTCAGTGCCCCAGGTGGCCGCCTTTCTCCGGCGCGAGACGCAGGCGCTGCTCGCCCTGGGCGTCACCGCGGACCGCATCGCGTGGGATCCGGGGATCGGGTTCGGCAAGACCGTGGACCAGAACTTCGCGTTGCTGGCGCGGCAGGACGAACTGCTGCGAGACGGCCATGCGCTGCTGGTCGGGTGGTCGCGCAAGTCGTCGCTGGGCACGGTCAGCGGCCTGCCCGTGGGCGAGCGCATGGTACCCAGCGTCGCCGCGGCGCTGCTGGCCGTCGAACGCGGCGCGCACGTCGTGCGCGTGCATGATGTGAGGGAAACCGCTGCTGCGCTGCGAGTGTGGTCCGCGGTGAAATCGAACGAATCGACCAAAGGCAGGGACGCGAATTGACCAGCAGGAAGTATTTCGGCACCGACGGCATTCGAGGCACGGTGGGCCAGCCCCCGATCACCCCCGACTTCGTGCTGCGGCTCGCGCATGCAGTGGGGCGCGTGCTCAAACGGACCGAGCAGCGGCCCACGGTGCTGATCGGCAAGGACACGCGCATTTCCGGCTACATGCTGGAGAGCGCGCTCGAGTCGGGTTTCAACTCGGCGGGCGCCGACGTCGTGCTGCTCGGCCCATTGCCCACCCCCGGCGTGGCTTACCTCACGCGCGCCCAGCGCGCAAGCCTGGGCGTCGTGATCAGCGCCAGCCACAACCCGTTCCCCGACAACGGCATCAAGTTCTTCAGCGGCCAGGGCACGAAGCTGCCGGACGAGTGGGAGCTGGCGGTGGAGGCGGCGCTCGAGGAGCCGCCGTCCTGGGCCGGCTCGGCCGGCCTCGGCAAGGCGCGGCGGCTGGACGACGCCGCCGGCCGCTACATCGAGTTCTGCAAGAGCACGTTCGCGAGCCCGCTCACCCTCAAGGGGCTGACGATCGTCGTCGACGGGGCGCACGGCGCCGCCTACCACATCGCACCGAAGGTGTTCCACGAACTCGGCGCCGAGGTGGTCTGCATCGGCTGCTCTCCGGACGGACTGAACATCAACGACGAGGTCGGAGCCACCCATCCGCAGGCCCTGATTGCGGCGGTGAAGGCGAACAAGGCGGATTTCGGCGTCGCGCTGGACGGCGATGCCGACCGCCTGCAGCTGGTCGACGCCGCCGGCCGCCTCTACAACGGCGACGAATTGCTGTACCTGATGACCTGCGACCGGCTCGCTCGCGGCGAGCAGGTGCCTGGCGTCGTCGGCACGCTGATGACGAACATGGCGGTGGAGCTGGCGCTGCGCGAGCGCGGCGTCGACTTCGTGCGCGCCAAGGTCGGTGACCGCTACGTGCTGGAGGAACTGGAGCAGCGCGGCTGGTTGCTGGGCGGCGAAGGGTCGGGCCATCTGCTGGCCCTGGACAAGCACACGACGGGCGACGGGCTGATCAGCGCGTTGCAGGTGCTGATGGCGGTCGTGCGCAGCCGTCGCAGCCTGTCGCAGCTGCTCGAAGGCGTGCAGCTGTTCCCGCAGACGCTGATCAACGTGCGGCTGGAGGCCGGGCAGGACTGGAAGAAGAACCGTTCGCTGGCGGCGGAGACCGAGCGCGCGCAGCGGGAACTGGACGGCCATGGCCGCGTGCTGATCCGCGCCAGCGGCACCGAGCCGCTGCTGCGGGTAATGGTCGAGGCGCGCGACGAGGCGGTGGCGCGCACGACCGCCGAACGGCTGGCCGAAGCGGTGAAGGCCGGCTGAGGGTGGCGGACCCGCACGTCGTCGCCGTCCACCGCAGCGCCAGCCACAGCTTCAGCAAGTTCGCCGAGGACGCGATCCGCCTGGTGCCAGGCCTCGGCGTCGAAGGCGATGCCCATGCCGGTGCCACGGTGCGCCATCGGTCGCGGGCGGCACGCGACCCGACCCAGCCCAACCTGCGTCAGGTGCACCTGTTGCACGCGGAGCTCTTCGACGAGCTGATGGCAGCGGATCATCCGGTGTGGCCCGGCGACCTGGGCGAGAACGTCACTACCCGCGGCATCGACCTGCTGGCGCTGCCGGCCGGGGCGCGGCTGCACCTCGGGCCCTCCGCGATCGTGGAGGTGACCGGTCTGCGCAATCCGTGCGTGCTGCTCGATCGCTTCCAGCCAGGGCTGATGGCGGCCACGCTGGCACGCGACGCGCAGGGCCGGCTGGTGCGCAAAGCCGGCGTGATGGCCATCGTGATCGCCGGGGGCGAGGTGAAGCCGGGGGAAGGCATTCGCGTGGAAGTTCCGGCGCAGCCGCACGCGCCCCTCGAGCCGGTGTAGGTTCGCCCTAGGGCGTCGTGGCCCTGGCGTCCACGGCATCGGCCGCCGCGCAGGCAGGGCTGGCGCTGCAGTCTGCGGCGGCCCAGCGGCCGGCCGGCAGGACGACGACGGGCGAGAAGCCGCCGCCGGCGGTGCGGAAGTTGGTCGTCTGTCCCGCGTACGTTCGCGCGGCGAGCAGTTGCACCTGGCCCGCATAGGCATAGGCGCGCACGTCCAGCTTCAGGCGCTTCGCCTGTCCTTCGACGTCGACGATTCGCTCGCTGGGCGGGACCAGTGCCTGGGCGACGAAGCCGCCGGCGGCGATCTCGTTCCAGACACGCCGGGTCAACTTGTCGCCGCGGTACGCGCCGCGCGATCCGTAACCGGCCGTCGGCTTGAAGAAGAGGTGCCGTCGCTCGCTCCACAGGCGCTCGGCATTGGCGGGTGTCACCAGCTGCGTGTGGGGGACGACGGCGTGCAGCACCTCGCGATCCTGCGTCGGGCAGCCCCAGGCGGTGAGCGACTCATCGTCGCTCAGCGCCACCAGGTTGCGCTTGTCGGCGTGCAAGGCGTGGGCGCGCGGATGGGGCGTCACCACCGCCGCGCCGGCTTCGTAGGCGGCCCGCAGCGCCTCGTGGCCGGGCTGGGACAGATCGAAGTCGGTCAGCCGGTTGTAGACCAGGTCCACCGGCGTGTCCGGCGGCAAGGCGGGATGCCACAAGGCGCCGTCGCGCCAGGCCAGTTCGCGCGGATCGGCGACGACGGCGGCGATGCCGTGGCTGACGAAGAGCTGGCGCGCGAGGGTGAATTCGGGGGCGAGGTACTGGTCCTGCGGCGCATCGTCGACGATGGCGATCGTGCGCAGCGGCCGCGTGCCCCGTTGCGCCGACCATTCCGCGAGGAACATGCCGACCACGGCCCGGTCGAATTCGCGCAGGCCGGGATCGACGCCGAAGCGGGCATCGGCGGGCGAGCAGCAGGCGCGATGCGCGCTGGCGGCCGTGGCGTGGATCAGCGCGCCGCCGGCATTGGTGTTGATCTCGATGAGGCGCGGTCCGGCCGCCGTGAGGTGGAAGTCGTATCCCATGAAGACGCCCAGCGGGCCGAACTCGTGCCGGGCGATGTCGGGCGCGCGCGCAAGCGCGGCATCGCGGTACCCGGGCAGTGCCGCCGTCCGGTGCAGCACCGCGACGGCGGCCTGCATGCGGACCTCGTCCTCGGCGCTGATGAACACCGGCGTCGCGGAGAACAGGTGCGGGTGGGTCGCGGCCAGTTGCTGCGCCTGCGAGCGCAGGCGAGCATCCATCCGCGCCTGCAGCAGGTCGCGCTGCAGCGTGCTGCACAGGCATCCCAGGTTCAGCGTCTCGGCCATGTTCATCATGCGGTCTCCTTCAGCAGGTGCGGCACGAACCGGGGTGGTCCGGCTCGCAGGCAGGTGACTGGCAGCAGTGCTGCATCAGGTACGCGAGCAGCTGGTTCATGCGCCCGTAGTCGGCGCGATAGACCAGGTGCCGCCCGCGCGGCTCGCAGGTGACGAGGCCGGAGCCGGCGAGTTCCTTGAGATGGAACGACAGAGCGCTGGGCGCGAGCCCCAGTCGCGTTGCGAGCAGGCCGGGCGTGAGGCCGCCCGGCCCGGCGGCCACGAGCGAGCGAAAGGCGCGCAGGCGCTGTGCCTGGGCCAGAGCGGCCAGCGCGCGCAGGGCGAGGGGTTCGTCGGCCGGTTCGTTCATGACGTTTCAATGATAATTGAAAGGTTGACGCCAAGCAAACTGCCCGCGAAAGGCAGGACGGCGCTGGGCGCGCGATCTATCCTCGACGGGGGGCCGGCTGCAAACCGCTGCGGCCGCGTCGATCACAGGGAGCTTTCACATGACCATGGACCTGTTCCTGTGGCGGCATGCGCAGGCCGAGGATCCCGGCCTCGGCGGCGACGACCTCGCCCGCTGCCTGACGCCGGAAGGCGAGCAGCATGCGCGGCGGATGGCGGAGTGGCTGGGCCGGCACCTGCCCACCGGCACCCGCATCCTGTGCAGTCCGGCGCGCCGCTGCGAGCAGACGGTCCGGCCGCTGGGACGCCCATTCGAGTTCGCGGCGGAGCTCGCTCCCGGCACCAGCCCGCAACAGGTGCTGGCGCTGGTGCGCTGGCCGCGTGCACGGCAGGCCGTGCTGGCGGTCGGCCACCAGCCGACCCTCGGGGAATGCGTGGCCCGCCTGCTGCAGGTCAAGGGCAGCGAGTGCTCCGTGCGCAAGGGGTCGGTCTGGTGGCTGCGCACGCGCGAGCGCGACGGGCAATTGCACACGGTCGTGATGGCCGTGCAGTCGCCGGACACGGTCTGAAGCCGTGATCCGGCCCGTGGCTTCGACGCAGCGTCGCCGGCGCTCAGCGCTTCGCGGCCCGGGCGGCCCTGGCCGCCGGGATGGCCGCGAGCGCCGTCACGAACGCGCTGTCCCCCATGGCCGCAAGCGCCTTGACGCCCGCGCGCAGCACCTCGCTCTTCCTGGCCGGACGGCCCGCCTGTGCCGCCCGCTCCTTCAGCGCCTGCAACACGGCATATTCGGACGCCGGAATGCGGAAGCTGTCGCGCATCACCTTGGCCTTGCGCGGCTTGTCGCCAGCCGGCTCGGGGGGTCGCACCGGCATGACGGGGGCCGCCGCCGTCTTGGGGGCTCGGCCCCGGCGCACTGGCGCCGTGCGTGGGGAGGTGGCGGGAGCGGGCTTCTTCGCTGCGGGCATGTCAGGCTCCGTGGAGGGTTGCTGCTCCAGTGTAGAGGCCGATCCGGCAGCGTCAAACTGCGGTCGCGTCCCAGCCGCGTCAGCCGGCGCTGATGCCGCCGCCAGGATCGGGCACGCCCATGCAGGAGATCGAGCTGAAGTTCCAGGTTCCGCCCGAGCGGGCCGCGGGCGTGAGGCGCGCCGTGAACACGGCGTCGTCGCAAGCGCAGCGGCTGCGGGCGCAGTACTTCGACACGCCGGACCGGCGCCTGGCGGCGGCGGGCCTGGCGCTGCGCCTGCGCCAGGAACGCGGCCACTGGGTGCAGACCGTCAAGGGGCGTGGCGACGGGGTGATGCGGCGCGCCGAGCACGAGGTGCCCGTTCCGGCGGGCGACGGACCGCCGGCGCTGGACCTGGCGCGCCACGACGGAACGCCTGTAGCGTCCGCCTTGCGCGAAGTGCTGCAACGCGGCGCCGCGGCGGACCTGGCAGCGGTCTTCGCCACCGACATCCGCCGGACCCGGCGCGAAGTGCGGACCGCCGGCGGTGCGCTGGTCGAGATCGCATTCGACGAAGGCGAAGTGCAGGGCGCGGGCCGCGTTGCACCGGTGCTGGAAGTGGAGTTCGAGTTGCTGCGCGGCGCGCCGTCGGCGCTGGCCGCACAGGCCGCAAGGTGGGTGACGCGGCATCACCTGTGGCTGGACACGCGCAGCAAGGCCGAGCGCGGCGACCGGCTGGCGCGCTCCCTGGACGCCGTGGCCGCCGTCAAGGCCACGCGGCCATTCCTGCACCCGGCCATGAGCGGCGAGCAGGCACTGCGCGCAATGCTCGGCAACTGCCTCGAGCAGGTGCTGGCCAACGCCAGCGAACTGGCGGCAGGTTCCGGCACGCCCGAGCACCTGCATCAGTGCCGCATCGGGCTGCGGCGGCTGCGCTGTGCGCTGCGCGACTTCGCTGTCCTGGCGGGCCAGGCGGCCCCGGCCGCGTCGGCGGCCTGGCAGGCACAGGCCAGTGCCTTGTTCCGGCGTCTCGGCGGCACCCGCGATCGTGACGCATTGCAGGAGCACCTGCTGCCGGCGCTGGTGGCCGCCGGGGCGCCGTTTCGCGACCTGCCGGCGGCGCCGGGCGCCGCCGAGGATCCCGGCGCGCTGCTGCGCGAGCGCGAGGCGAACGGGTTCTGGCTCGAACTGCTGGCCTACATCCATGGCGAGGCAGCGGCCGCGGACACGCCCGGCGGGCCGCGCGAACTGCGCCGGTCGGTGCGCGCGACGCTGCAACGGCTGCACCGGCAGGTGGCGAGCGACGCGGTGCGGTATGCCGACCTGGACGAGGCTGGCCAGCACCGCGTCCGCAAGCGCCTCAAGCGCCTGCGCTATGGCGTGGAGTTCTGCTGCACGCTGTTCCCGGCCGCGGCCGTGGCGCGGTACCTTGGCGCCCTGCGACCGGCGCAGGACGCCCTGGGTGAGCGGCAGGACCTGCTGGTGGCGCAGTCGCTGTTCGAGGCGCAACTGCCGGCGGACCCGCGCGCCTGGTTCGCCGTCGGCTGGCTGGCCGCCCGGCGCGCGCAGGCGGTCGCCCGTTGCAGCGAAGCGCTCGCGGGCGTTGCGCAGGCGCCGCGCTTCTGGAGCGGCCGCGCCGCGGACTGAAGCGCGGCCCTCAGCCCGCGATCGAAAAGAAGCGGAGGATCCGCGCCAGCAGGTCGCCGTGCGGTGGCGGCGGCGCGCCGGCCTGCGTGAGGCGCTGCGCGGTCGAGGCGTTGCGCGCCTCCGCGATGGCGGACACTTCGCGGGCGATTTCAGGACGCTGCTGGAGCACCTGGCCGAAGCCGTCCTTGTCGAGGCGGTAGCAGTCGACCGGCGTCAGCGCCACCACCGTGGCACGGCGGGGCTCGCCGGTGAGCATGCCCATCTCGCCGAAGACGTCGCCGTCGCGCAGCGTCGTGACCTGCACCGTGCCGCCTGGGCCGTCGACCTGCACCTTCGCCTCGCCGCGGATGATCAGGTACAGCCAGTGCGCCACCGCGCCCTGGCGCGTCATCAGGTCGCCGGCGGCGAAGGGCGCGTGCACCAGGTGCGAGGCGAGCGCCTCCTGCTCGGCGGCCGGCAGGCGGGCGAACAGCTCGGTGCCGCGGATGGCGGCGACCCGCCGGTCGAACTCGCGCCTCGCTGCCGCGGCACGCCAGTTCTCGTTGTCCTTGATCGTCAGGCGCTCCTCGGTCGGCAGCCCCTGGGCAACGCCGGCGCGCTCCAGCGCCGCCAGCGCGTGGATGCGCACCGCGGAGTCGGTGGGATCGTCGAACTGAGGATCGCCCAGCCAGTAGCGCAGCGTGTAGCGGCAATAGCCGGATCCCACTTCCGCGAGAATCGCGGACGGCCGGGGGTTCATCAGGACGTGCGGGATGTCCGCGTCCAGCACGGCGTGTTCCAGGGCCGCGGTGACCATCCCGGGCTCGGCCTGGGGGTCGATGTTGAAGTGGATGGCGCGCCGCCATGCCAGCGGGACGTTGCCGTTCGCGCGGATCACCGCGAAGCGGTTCTTCATCAGCCAGCTGTTGGGGACGATGACCAGTTCCCGGCTGCGCGTCTCGATGGCCGTGTAGCGCCAGCGCACGTCGACGACGCGGCCGCTCATGTCGTCCAGCCGCACCCAGTCGCCCACGCGCAGCGAGCTGTCCAGCTGGAGCGCTACGCCACCCAGCACGTTGCCCAGCGTGTCCTGCATCGAGAATGCGACGACCGCCGTGATGATCGCGGAGGTGGTGAACAGCTGCGAGGGATCGACGCCGGACAGGCGCAGCCACAGCAGGCACCAGGCGACGGACAGCCCGGTCACGGTGAGGTCCTGGGCGATGCGGGGCAGGGCGAGGTGCACCGCCGGCAGCAGGCCGCGGAAGACCAGCATGCCGGCCACCTGGATCGCCGCCAGTCCACCCAGCATCAGCGCGGCACCTCGAGCGGCCTGCCCGAGCGCCGCGTCCGGCGCCAATGCCACCAGCGCGTGCGCGCCGAAGGCCAGGGCCAGCAGCACCCAGGCTACGCGCAGGGACCGGTGTTCGGCGGGCCGCGCCAGGCGGAAGGCGAGCGTTGCCGCCGCCGCAGCCAGCAGCATCCAGAACAGTTCCTGGTGACGGCCGCCGGCAAGCTGCGACGGGTTCACTTGCGGCCCTGGTGCGCTCCGTTGCCGATCGTCACCTCGATCCGCTCGCACAGGTGGCGCAGCACCTCGATGCGCGAGAACAGCTTGTCGTCGGAGCCGACGATGTGCCAGGGCGCCACGTCGCTCGACGTGCGGTCCACCATGTCGCCGACCGCCCGTTCGTAGAGCGGCCATTTCTTGCGGTTGCGCCAGTCCTCGTCGGTGATCTTGAAGTGCTTGTGCGGCGTGGCCTTGCGCTCCTCGAACCGGCGCAGCTGCTCGTCGGGCGTGATCGCCATCCAGAACTTCACGACGATGGCGCCGGCCCGCGCCAGCTGCTCCTCGAACGAATTGATCTCATCGTAGCCGCGCATCCAGTCGGCCTCGCTGCAGAACTTCTCGACCCGCTCGACCAGCACCCGGCCGTACCAGGACCGGTCGAAGATGGCGGTGTGGCCCAGTCGCGGCACGTGGCGCCAGAAGCGCCACAGGTATGGCTGCGCCCGTTCCTCGTCGGTCGGTGCGGCGACCGGCACGACCCGGTAATGGCGCGCGTCCAGCGCCTGCGTCACCCGGCGGATGGTGCTGCCCTTGCCGCCGGCGTCCATGCCCTCGAACACGACCACCAGGGAATGCCGCGCCAGCCGCGGATCGCGGCTCAGGTTGGCGAGCCGGGCCTGCAGCGACTCGAGCTCGTTCTCGTACTTCTTGCGCGGCAGGGCCCGCGTGTAGTCGAAGGACGCCAGCAGTGTCTTGCCGTCGATTGCCGCCGGCGGAACGGCCACCGCCGCCGCGTCCGCCTTCGGTGCCTCGCCGACGGCTGCCTGCAGGGCATGCAGGAGGTGCTGGCCCGCGGTGAGCGAGCGATAGGCGGGATCGGCACCTTCGACCACGAGCCACGGCGCCTCGCCGGTGCTGGTCTTGCGCAGCGCGTGCTCGCACACGGTGATGAACTCGTCGTAGTGCTTGAAGCGCTCCCAGTCGTCCTTCGTCACGCGCCAGGCGTTCTTCGGATCGCGCTCCAGCATCCTGAAGCGGTCGCGCGCGGCCGGCTTGGACAGGTGGAACCAGAACTTCACCAGCACTGTGCCTTCGGCCACCAGCATCCGCTCGAACTGGCGGATCTCCTCGAGCCGCTGGCCGAAGCGGGCCTTCTTCTCCTGGCCCATGACGTGGGCGAGGATCGGATCCGTGTACCAGGAGCCGAACAGGATGCCGATGCGGCCCTTCGCCGGCAGCACCTGCCAGAAGCGGAACATCTCGGGCCGCTGCCGCTCGTCCTCGCTCCAGGGGCCGAAGGCTTCGGTGCGGATGTGGCGCGGGTCCATCCACTCGTTGAACAGGTTGACGGTTTCGCCCTTGCCGGCGCCGTCCACGCCGTTGACGAGGATCACCAGCGGCCGCTTCGCCTGCGCCAGCAGCGCGTATTGCGCGTCGAGCAGCGCCGCGCGCAGTTCCGGCTCGCGCTGCTTGTAGTCCTTCCTGTCGATGCGATGGCCGATCTCGGCGGATTCGAACATGGCCTTCCCCTCGCGGCAACCCGACCGCTCCGATTAGGCGCCGCGCTTCCCGAGCCCATGTTTGACTCGCGTCAAACTCTCCGGCGCCCGCGCGAGCGTCACACGAGCGCCAGCGGCGAGGCTGTCTTCTGCCAGGCCGCCGCTTCCTCGCGCAGCAGGTGGGCCGACTGCGGGTAGCTGCGCAGCCACCCGGCCTGCAGCGCGAGCGCGAAACCGCGGTCGCAGCGGCGCAGGCGCACGCCGCGCAGGTCGGCGTTGCGCCGCGCGTGGCACAGGATCAAGGCCAGCCGCAGGCACAGCAGCTGGCGCGCGAGCGCGGCATCGGCCGGCTCCGGCTCGAGCGCGCGCAGCTTGCTCCGGTGCCCCAGCACCAGCAGCCCGAGCCGGTGCAACTCGGGCTGGCCAAAGCCCAGGACGTCGGCGTTCTCGAGGCCCCTCCCGCCGCGCCCGCTGCGCATCGCGCGCGGCGCACAGGCGCTGGCGCAGCCATGCAAGGCCCGTCGCGCGTGATCATCCCCGGCGGCCGCCCGGCGGCCGCGAGCTGCATCGCCTCCGGCGTGAGGTTGCGCGCCTCGTCCAGGCCGCCGCCCTGCCGCACGGTTTCCTTGAGATAGTCGGTGCGGTGGAGCTGCGCATGCTCGTGCCGCCCGATTTCGAGGCGGAAGCTGTTCGAGCCGAGGTCCACGGCCGCCAGGAGAACGCCGTCCTGCATCGTCGTTTCAGCATAGCAAACGGGCCGCCGTTTGCCGCCGCGCTTTCAGCGCGCAGGCCGCCAGCCGCGCACCGCCCGCCAGAGGATCAGCGGCAGCACCGTGGCGAGGAGGGCCAGCGCCAGCGAACTGGCGGCCCAGAACGACGACGGGGCGTGTTGCGCCGCCACCGGCCCGGCGCCACGGTAGGCGAGGACATAGCCGCCCGCAAGGCCCACGCCCCACAGCAGCACGCAATAGGCCACCAGGGGCGCCACGGCCACCCGATAGCAGCGCAGCACGAACACGCACAGTGCCTGGGTGGCATCGCCGAGGTGGTAGGCGGCCAGCCACGCGAGCAGCCCGGCCGCCAGTGCCACCACTTCCGGGTTGGCCGAGTAGAGGCCGGCGATCTGCCAGCGGCCGAGCGCGACGACCGCGCTGGAGCCGAGCGCCAGGGCCAGGCCCAGCTTGAAGCCGGTGCGGATCGCCAGGCGCGCGCGTTTCGGGTTCCCGGCGCCGAGCCAGTAGCTCACGCGAGCGCTGGTGGCGATCGCGATCGACAAGGGCGTCATGTACAGGACCGCGGCGAGGTTCGCCGCCACCTGGTGGGCGGCCGTGGCCAGCACGCCCTGGCGGGCGATGAACAGCGCCATCAGCGTGAACGACGTGACCTCCACCAGCACCGCCAGGCCGCCGGGGACGCCGAGCCGGGCGAAGTGGCCGATCGCCGCCCAGTCGGGCCGCTCGATCCGGCGCCAGATCGCGTACGGGTGGTACATCGGACTGATGCGCAGCAGCCAGATGGCGCTGGCCAGCAGGAGGTAGTTGACGGCGACCGTCGCCCAGGCGCAGCCCACGGCGCCCATCGCCGGCAGGCCGAGCCCGCCGAAGACGAACCAGATCGTCAGCGGCACCTTGACGACCAGCGACAGCGCCTGCAGCCACGTGACCAGCAGCGGCTTGCCCAGGCTCTGGTTGAGCGTACTGAACATGCGAAACAGCAGGGCCGGCGGCAGGGCCAGCGTGAGCACGGCCAGGTAGTTGCCGACGTCCTGCTGCAGCGCCTGCGGCACCTGTGTCCACCGCAGGATCGGCCCAGGGAACAGCAACGCCGTACCGCCGGCCACCATGCCCATGCCGGCGAGGTAGAGGGCCTGCCGCACCGACCGCCCCACCTCAGCGTGCCGGCTGCCGCCGTGCAGCTCCGCCCAGGTCGGCAGCAACGCCTGCAACATGCCCATCATCGCGACGAACACGCTGATGTACACGGCCGAACCGACCGACAGCGCGGCCAGGGCTTCCTCGGAGTAGCGTCCGGCAACCAGGGTATCGGCGACCCCGAACGCCATCACCGCGAGCTGGCCCACCAGCAGCGTTCCCGCGTGCCGGGCGATCGTCCCGAGTTCGCTCACCGGCCGGCTGCCTTCCGGTACAGCAGCAGATCTTCGGCCGCATCCACCGGCCGCCGCACCCTGGCGGCCAACTCCCAGCCGCGCATGTCGAGCGCCACCGGCGCGGCCGCCGCGGCCTGCAGCGCGACGAGCAGCCAGGGACAGGCGGCGTCGGGACTGGCGAGCCGGACCTCCAGGTCGCCGTGGAAGCGCATCGCAGCGACCTGCGCCCGGCTGAGGCCGAACGCGGCAACGCAGCCGGGCCGGTCGACGTGCCGCATGACCCCCGCAACCACCGTGCGGTAACTGCGCGCGTAATCGAGCACCGGCAGCCACAGCGTCATCAGCAGCAGCCAGCACAGCGCCGCGCCACCGGCTGGCAGCACCACGCTCTTCCAGATCACCAGGCGATGCCGCCGCGTGCGCCAGCGCACCAGCCAGGCCCAGGCGATGGTCGCCGCGAGCGCCGCCGCGAAAGCCGGCAGGCCGAAGCTCGGCTCGAACCCCGGAGCGAGCTTGGCCACGTTGGCGGCCGGCTTGGCCGGAACACCGGTCTGCATGGCGACCCACACCACCCAGATCACGAGCGCACACCCGCTGAAGAAGAGCAGCGTGAACCAGTCGATCAGCGCGCTGGCGCTGCGGCTGAAGGTCGGGAGCGCGAAGGCTCCCAGGGCGGCCAGTGCCGGCAGCGCGAGCAGCAGCGAGCGGTCGGAGGACGGCGTCAGCAGCGTGGCAGCCAGCGCGACCGCGGCAAACCACAGCGGCAGGGCGACGTGCCGGCTCGCCAACTGGCGCCGCCAGCGCCACAGCGTCCACAGCGCGAGCGGCCAGGCCGGCCACGTGAACCACACCAGCAGCCGCGCGAGCGACTGCCAGTCGCGTCCTGCGCCGATCCGCCACCGCCACAGGTCCAGCCCGGTGGCGAGCGCGGCCGCCAGCGCCAGGGCGGCAGCGAGCAGCACCGCCTGCGGCAGGCGTCCCACGCCCCGATCGCGATCGCGGTCGCGCTCCAGCGCCACCAGACCCAGCCCGCCCGCCGCGAACAGGACGGCCATGCCGGCGGCGCCGCTGAGGGCCAGGCCGGCGAGGCCGACGAACAGGCACACCGCCGCTACCCATCGCCGCCAGGGCAGTGCAGCCATGCCGAGGAATGACAGGGCGGTGAACGCCAGTTGGGCCAGCGCGGGTGTGGTTTCGTGCGACAGCTGCGCAAGCCCCAGCGATGCGATCAGGGCCAGCAGCCCGCCGTCGGCGAGCGCCCGGGCGTAGTCCGGCGGACTCGCCTCGCCGCCGAAGGCGAATGGCACCGGCTGCGCTTGCGGACTGCGCGCGAGCCAGTACACGCCGTACCAGGTGGCGGCGAGGGCGAGGGCCAGCAGCAAGGCAAACGGCAGCCGGACGGCGAAGTCGGGCGCGATCCAGGCGGGTGCGAATCGAATGGCCCAGGCGCCCAGCCAGTACGGCAGCAGCGCGTCGAACTCGGGCGCCTGGCCGGCGAGCGTCGGCGCCAGCCAGGACGCGCCACCGCGGGCGAGCTCGAGCATGTGGCCGAACGCGGCAATGTCGGCGTTCTTCCACGGGTCGCGCCCGATGAAGCCCGGCACCACATAGGCGACGCAGAAGAGCAGGAGGGCGGCGCGTGGCAGCCGGCGCACGGCGTCCTGGGCAACGATGGCAGGGATCGGCTGGTTCAAGCGGATGAGTTTGTCACAAAGCCGCGGCGCGACCGGTCGAGGCGTGGGCGCGCGGGTTCACCGGATGCGGTACTTCTCCACCGCCGCGGAATCCCCCCCGAGGCCCGTCGCCGGACGATCAGGGATCGGCCAGCCGCCGTCGACGGCGGACGAGCGCTGCATCATGGCGTGCCTCCCTCCGCGTGCAGGGCCAGGATGTCGGCGATCGCCCGGTTGAGCGGCGTCGGAACGCCCTTGGCCGCGCCGAGTTCCACCACGCCGCCTGCGAGCCAGCGCACCTCGAGCCGGTTGCCGCGCTGCAGGTCGTGATGCATCGACGAGGTCATGTCGGGCGAGACGTCGTCCGCCAGCTGCAGCCGTACCTGCGCATAGTCCTCGGGCAGGGCCACGCCATGGGCGCGTCCGACGGCCACCACTTCGCGCATCACGTCGAGCAGGAAGGCGCGGGTCTGCGGATCGGAGCGGATCGGCCCGATGGGTTTGCGGATGGTGGTGGTCGTGCCGGACAGGCCGACCAGGAATACGTACTTCTGCCAGATCTCGCGCAGGATCGCGGTGGACAGTTCGGCCTTGATCCCGCCGGCAAGGCATGCGGCCAGCAGGGCCTCGCCGCGCGCAGAGCGCGAGCCGTCGAACTCGCCGAACAGCAGCCGTTGCATGGGGCCGGTCTGGGCGATCACGCCCGGGGCGGCGATGGTCGTCGCGACATAGCCGACGCCACCCATCAACTGCTGCGCCGGAAACGCGGATCGCAGGTACTGGTCCTTCAGGACGCCGTTCTGGAACGAGATCACGGTGGTCTGCGGACCGACCAGCGGCCGGATCTGGTCGATCGCCGCTTCGGTGTCCCACAGCTTGACGCACAGCATCACGACGTCGGCGCCGTCGATCTCGCGCGGATCGGCAGTGACGTTGAGCCCGGTGACGTGCAGCGGCTCGGGTCCCTCGATGCGCAGGCCGTTCCGGCGCATCGCCTCGAGGTGCTGCCCGCGCGCGATGAAGTGGACGTCGGCCGCGCCCCCCCGGACCAGCCTGGCGCCGAAGAAGCCGCCCAGCCCGCCGGAACCCATGATCGCGATGCGCATCGTGCCCGTCTCCCTTGTCCTGGAGGGCGGGAGTTTGGCACAGGCGGCCGGGCCCGGCACTGCGCGCGAGCGAAAGCCGGCGGGGATGGCGCCGAAAAAACAAAACGCGCCCCGAAAGGCGCGTCTGGAGTCCCGGGATCGGCAGGCTTACTTGGCCGCGGCCTTGTTGCCGAACTTCTTCAGGAACTTGTCCACCCGGCCGCCCATGTCCGTGACGGACTTCTGGGTGCCCGTGTAGAACGGGTGCGATTCGCTCGAGGTGTCGAGCTTGTAGAGCGGCAGTTCCCGGCCGTCGTCGGTCTTGCCGGTTTCGCGCGTCTGCACGCAGGAACGCGTGACGAACTTGAAGCCGTTGGACAGGTCCACGAAGAGCACTTCGCGGTAGTTGGGGTGGATGCCTTCTTTCATGGTGTTCCTTCAGGTGCGGCAGCCGCGCCAGGACATCTGGCGTACTTTCCGGAGAGCCCTCAATTATATCCGGAAGCCGGCGGCAGCTCCCAGTCAACCGCCCCGGCGCATCATGTCGAAGAACTCCACGTTGGTCTTCGTGGCCTTCATCGACTTCAGGACCATCTCCATCGCCTCGATCTCGTCCATGTTGTACATGAACTGGCGCAGGATGCGGGTCTTCTGCAGGATCTCGGGGGCCAGCAGCAGTTCCTCGCGGCGCGTGCCGGACCGATTGAGCTGGATCGACGGGAACACGCGCTTCTCGTACAGGCGCCGGTCCAGGTGGATTTCACTGTTGCCGGTGCCCTTGAATTCCTCGAAGATCACTTCGTCCATCCGGCTGCCGGTGTCGATCAGCGCCGTGGCGATGATGGTCAGCGAACCGCCTTCCTCGACGTTGCGCGCGGCGCCCAGGAAGCGCTTGGGACGCTGCAGGGCGTTGGCGTCGACGCCGCCCGTGAGCACCTTGCCGGAAGAGGGAACGACGTTGTTGTAGGCGCGGGCCAGGCGGGTGATCGAATCCAGCAGGATCACCACGTCCTTCTTCAGCTCCACGAGGCGCTTGGCGCGCTCGATCACCATCTCGGCCACGTGCACGTGGCGGGCCGCGGGCTCATCGAAGGTGGAGGCGATCACCTCGCCCTTGACCGAGCGCTGCATCTCGGTCACTTCCTCGGGCCGCTCGTCCACCAGCAGCACCATCATGTAGCTGTCGGGGTAGTTGGCAGCGATGGCGTGGGCCATGTGCTGCATCATCACGGTCTTGCCGCTCTTGGGCGGGGCGACCAGCAGCGCGCGCTGGCCCTTGCCGATCGGCGCGATGATGTCGATGATGCGGCCGGTGATGTTCTCCTCGCCCTTGAAGCCGTCGCGTTCGAGCTTCATCTGCTCCTTCGGGAACAGCGGGGTGAGGTTCTCGAACATCACCTTGTGCTTGTTCTGCTCCGGCGGCCCCCCGTTCACCTTGTCCAGCTTCGTCAGCGCGAAGTAGCGCTCGCCGTCCTTGGGCGTGCGCACTTCGCCTTCGATCATGTCGCCGGTGTGCAGGTTGAAGCGGCGCACCTGGCTGGGCGAGATGTAGATGTCGTCGGTGCTGGCCGTGTAGCTCGTGTCGGGGCTGCGCAGGAAGCCGAAGCCGTCGGGCAGGATCTCCAGCACGCCGTCCGCGAAGACCTGCTCGCCGGCGCGGGCGCGCTTCTTGATGATCGCGAACATCAGCTCCTGCTTGCGCATCCGGCCGGTGTTCTCGATTTCAAGCTCCTCGGCTTGCCTGAGGACTTCCGACACGTGGAGTGCCTTGAGTTCGTTGAGATGCATGGCTGAAACCCTGCGGAGGTAGACCCCTTGCGGAGCTCTTGTGGTCGGACTGGGGGAGGTTTGCTGCGGGACGAGTGCCCCGCACCGGGAATTTCGGACTGTGCCGCCGGGAGCCGGCGGATCAGCGAACGAAGGGATTATGACAGGAAAAAGCCGCGCTGTGGCCCGGCGGCGCGGGCCGACGGCATCAGCCCAGTTGCTGGTCGATGAAGGCCGTGAGCTGCGCCTTGCTCATGGCGCCGACCTTGGTCGCGGCGAGCTGTCCGTCCTTGAACAGCATCAGCGTCGGGATGCCGCGGATGCCGTACTTCGCCGGGACCTGCTGGTTCTCGTCGACGTTCATCTTGGCGATCTGCAGCTTGTCCTGGTACGCGGCCGAGACTTCGTCCAGGATCGGCGCGATCATCTTGCACGGGCCGCACCATTCGGCCCAGTAGTCCACCAGCACCGGCTTGCCGGATTTGATGACGTCGGCTTCGAAGCTCGCGTCGGTAACGTGCTTGATCAGGTCGCTGGCCATGTGTGTTCCTTTGGTCTGCTGTTGGCGGCACCGCGCGGCGGTGTTGCCGAAAATTGTGACAGAAACGCGGAGGCCGCGCGCTGGAACGGGGACAATCCAGCCTCCCATGCCCGCTTCCCCTGCGTTATCGACAGAGCCGTCTCCTGCCCCGCGTTCGAAAGGTGCCCGCATGACCTTCGCAATCATCGGCGCGGGCCCCGCCGGCCTGATGGCGGCCGAAGTGCTGTCCGCGGCGGGCCAGACCGTGCATGTCTACGACGGCATGCCTTCCGCCGGGCGCAAGTTCCTGCTGGCCGGGCGGGGCGGGCTGAACCTCACGCACTCGGAGGACTTCGAGTCGTTCGTCTCGCGCTACGGCGAGCGCCGCGAGGCCGTGGCGCGCTGGCTGCAGGCCTTCGGGCCGCAGGCCGTGCGCGAATGGGCGCAAGGGCTCGGCATAGCCACCTTCGTCGGCACGTCCGGGCGCGTCTTTCCGCAGGAGATGAAGGCCGCGCCGCTGCTGCGGGCCTGGCTGCACCGGCTGCGGGCGCAGGGCGTGCAGTTCCACATGCGGCATCGCTTCGCCGGCTGGACGGAGGCGGGCGGATTGCGCCTGCACACGCCGGCCGGCGAGCAGGTCGCATCGGCCGGCGCGGTCGTGCTGGCACTCGGCGGGGCGAGCTGGAGCCGCCTCGGATCGGACGGCGCCTGGGTACCGCTGCTGGCGCAGCGCGGCGTGGCGATCGCCGAACTGCTGCCGGCCAACTGCGGCTTCGACGTGCGTGGCGGCTGGTCCGCCTATTTCTGCTCGCGCTTTGCCGGCCAGCCCTTCAAGTCGGTGGCGATCACCGCCGGCGACTTCCATCGCCTGGGCGAATTCGTCGCGACCGCGACCGGCGTGGAAGGCAGCCTGATCTATGCGGCATCGGCCATCCTGCGCGACGAGATCCGCCTGCGCGGCAGCGCGCGGTTCGAGATCGACCTGCTGCCCGGCCGCAGCCGCGAGCACGTCCTGCGCGAGGTGGCGCATCCGCGCGGCTCGCGGTCGCTCGCGAGCCATCTCAAGAGCCGGCTTGGGCTGGAGGGCATCAAGCTTGCGTTGCTGCACGAGGTGCTGCCGCGCGACGCGCTGCACGATCCGGTTCGGCTGGCGTTGGCCATCAAGGCGGTGCCGCTGGTCGTCGCCGCCGCGCGTCCCATCGACGAGGCGATCAGCACGGCCGGTGGCGTGCGGCTGGAGTCGCTCGACGGGCGGCTGATGCTGCGCGCGCTGCCGGGCGTCTTCTGCGCTGGCGAAATGCTGGACTGGGAAGCGCCGACCGGCGGCTACCTGCTGACGGCGTGCCTGGCCAGCGGCCGCGTGGCGGGGCTCGGCGCGCTCGAGTTCCTGCGCCCGAGTCAGAACTTGGCGCGGTAGTAGAACATCGGGCCGCCGTGGCGGCGCTTCACCGTGATGCGGGCGCCGCTTTCCAGCTGCAGGCCGAGGAAGCCGCGGTCGGCGACCAGCCGCCGGCTGGGCAATGACTTGATCTGCATCTCGAATCGCGCACCGTAGGCTGCCTGCCGCTCATGAGCGAGCATCGCCGCATCCGGCGGCGTCATCCGCCGCCATGCCGTGACGTCGATGCGGTACTGGGTGTCGAGCGTGTAGCGCCAGTGCAGGCCGAGATCGACGGCCGGCGCGGCGCCGCTGCCGGGAAGCCGCAGGCCGGCGCCCTCCTTGCTGGTGAGCCCGAGCGCCAGGCCCAGGTTGGGCCGCCGCGGCGGCAGCCAGATCATGTCCAGGCGCGACGAGTGCGATGCACCGTCCAGGTTCTCGAAGAGGGGCAGGGACGTGGCGGCCATTTCGATGCGGCCGCGCGCGCCGGCCGGTGCGGCGTCGACAAGGTCGGTCGGCACCGCCGGCACCTCCTGCGCCGACGCACCGGTGGCGATCCACAGTCCGAGCAGCGCCGCCCCCAAGGCCGGCCACGGCGCCGCGAGGTCCGGCGACTGCACTCTGCACCCAGCAAGTACCTCCATGGCACACCTCCCGACGCGATGAAACCAAGTTTCAGCGCACAGCTTGGGGAAGTTTGTCGGACGCGGCCGAGCCTGGAGGTCAGCGGGCGCGACATTGCGCGGCGGGCTGCTCGTTTCGATGCCGCGCGGAGCGCGGACGAACTCGCCGGGACAGTGCTGCGGCGGTGCGGTGCGCAACCTGAGCAGCGGTCTGCTCTGCCTTCAGTCGCAAGCGAAGAGTACTTCGCTTGTGGGACTGCCCCTCGTGATGTCTTCCTTGGTACGAAGCGCCCTGAACTTCTTGCCCATCTTGAGGCAATGAGCTTCGGCATCCTTCGCCGCCGTTGCCGTCACGTGCGTCATTTGCGTGTGACCTTGACGCGTCAATGTGAACGTCCCGTCAGCTCTGGCAACGGGTTCAGCCGACATTGGTCCGGAGGTGGCACAACCCGCAACCCAGACTGCCGTCGCGAGCGCTGTTCCAATCACGTGAAGTCTTGTCATGACGCCTGTACCCGTCAGTCGCACCGATAGAGGAGTTCGCTCTGGGGCACGTAACCCGCTCTCGTAGGAAGTTCCCTGGACCGGATTTCCTTGAATTTCTTCCCCATCTTCAGGCAATGAGCCTGGGCGTCCTGAGTTGCCATTGCCGTCAACTGGGATGGCTGGGCGTAGTAGCTTTCGCCCTTGCGCGTTATCGTGAAAGCACCATCGGGTCCGGCGACCGGGCTGGTTGAAAGAGGGCTGGTTGGGGGTGCAGTGCATCCAACCAGTCCTGCGAAGACCGTCAGCGCGACCAGCGTCGTGCAGCTCATTTTCAGCCCCGGGCCCGTTACGAGAAATCGTTTCTTCATCGCAATCTCCTGGTGTGAGCCTTTCATGGCCCGCCTCAAGCCGCTGGCGGGATCGGGCTTGCCATGCCCACAAGCCCGTTTCTCTTCGCGGTCAGCCATGCGGCAACGGCTGACGAGCGAGACAGTAGTACGGGCCGAGGTCCGTGCGGGGGCGACGAATTGACGTCAATCAGACTTCGGGGAATTGCCCCGCAGGGTAAACCCGCGGGCGACGCGGCTGCCACGAACAGGGACTTCCGGGCGGGGTGATCGATCGGCAGGACCACCTTCAGGTAGCAGGTGGCGACGCGGCGGAAAAGACCCGGTACGGATGCCATCGGTTACCCCGATGCGCACCCGAGGTGACAGGGCAGGTGACACGAATCGCGTTGGAATCGAGGGCGCTTGCGCCAAGTCCTCTACTCCGAACGGATCCATCGAAGAGGGTTGACGAGCCTTACCCCCGGCACTGGCTCCACAGTTAGGGCTGCTTGGTTCCCCACCTGACCCGGTTGGCTGCTTCACCATGCGGGGAGGCCCGCCAGACGCCATTGTAGTGGGGCGCGAGCGCCGTCGTCGGGCGCGGGTGAAAAAGCCCCACCTCGTAGAATCGCGCGGATGTCCTACCTCGTGCTCGCCCGCAAGTACCGGCCGAAGACCTTCGCTGAAATGGTCGGCCAGGAGCACGTGGTGCGCGCGCTCGGCAACGCGCTGACGCAGCAGCGGCTGCACCACGCGTACCTGTTCACCGGCACCCGCGGCGTCGGCAAGACGACCGTCTCGCGCATCCTGGCGAAATCCCTCAATTGCCAGGGACCGGACGGGCAGGGCGGCATCACGGCCACGCCGTGCGGCGTGTGCGAGGCGTGCCGCGACATCGACTCGGGCCGCTTCGTCGACTACGTGGAACTCGACGCCGCTTCCAATCGCGGCGTCGACGAGGTGCAGGCGCTGCTGGAGCAGGCGGTGTACAAGCCGGTACAGGGCCGCTTCAAGGTGTTCATGATCGACGAGGTGCACATGCTCACCGGGCATGCGTTCAACGCGATGCTCAAGACGCTGGAGGAGCCCCCGGAATACCTCAAGTTCGTGCTGGCCACGACCGACCCCCAGAAGGTGCCGGTCACGGTGCTGTCCCGGTGCCTGCAGTTCAACCTGCGGCCGATGGCGCCGGAGACGGTGCAGGAACACCTGGTGCAGGTGCTGCGCGCCGAGGGCGTGCCGGCGAGCGAGCCGGCGCTGCGCCTGCTCGCGCGTGCCGCGCGCGGCTCGATGCGCGACGCGCTGTCGCTGACCGACCAGGCGATCGCATTCGGCGACGGCGCGCTGGAGGAATCCGCCGTCCGCCAGATGCTGGGCAGCGCCGACCTCGGGCATGTCCTGCGCCTGATCGAGGCGCTGGCGCGCGGCGACGGCCGCGGGGTGGTCGAGATCGCCGACACCTTGCGCACGCACGCCCTGAATGCGGCGGCCACCCTCGAGGAAATGTGCTCGGTGCTGCAGCGGATGGCGGTGATCCAGGCGGTGCCGGAGGCGGCCGCCGCCGGCGATTCCGATGCGGCCGCGATCGCGCGGCTGGCGAGCCTCATGCCCGCCGACGAGACGCAGCTGCTGTACGGCCTGTGCCTGCACGGGCGTGCCGAACTGGGTCTGGCCCCCGACGAATACTCCGCCCTGACGATGGTGCTGCTGCGCCTGCTCGCGTTCCAGGCGCCGCGCACCGGCGCCGTGGCGGGCGCGGCGGAAAAAAAAACTCTGAATGACGTGGCGGCCGTGGCGGCGCCGCCTGTGCGCGAGCAGCCCGCGGCGGCGTCCACCCGCGCCCCCGAATCGATTCGCGGCACGGCGCCCCCCGGGCGCGTGCTGCCGGTGGTCGAGTCGCGCGCCGAGCGGCTGCCGCCGCGGCCGGCGGCAGCACCGCCTGCGGACGCCCAGCCGGCCGGCGAAGTGGTCGGTGTTCCCGTGCACGTGGCGCCCGAGTCGCCGCGCGACGCGGCGGTCGCGGTGTCGCACGTGGTGCCCACGGAGGACGGCGACTTCTGGCAGGCCACCGTCGCCGACCTGGTGGCGCGCGAGGCGGTGACGGCCCTCGTGCGCGAACTGGCGCTGCAGTCGCAGCTGGTCGCGCGGGACGAGGGCCACTGGATGCTGCGGGTCGAGCGCGAGTCCCTGAACCAGCCCGGCAGCCGCGAGCGGCTGCGGCAGGCGCTGCACGGTGCCGGCCATGCGGTGAACATCAGCGTCGAGGTGGGGCCGGTGACGGACAGCCCGGCCCGGCGGACCGCGGCGGCGCAGGCGCTCAGGCAGCGCGCCGCGGAGGAAGTCATCTGCAACGACCCGTTCGTGCAGGCGATGATGCGCGACTTCGGCGCGAGAATCGTGCCGGGCAGCATCAAGCCGGTCTCACACTAAACCCAGGGTCGCGCCGCAGGCGCGGCCGCAAACACAAGGATCGATCATGTTCAACAAGGGACAACTCGCCGGCCTGATGAAGCAGGCCCAGGCCATGCAGGACAACCTGAAGAAGGCGCAGGAGGAGCTGGCGCACATCGAAGTGACGGGCGAGTCCGGCGCCGGCCTGGTGAAGGTCACCATGACCTGCAAGCACGACGTCAAGCGGGTCGCGATCGACCCCAGCCTGCTGGCGGACGACAAGGACATGCTGGAGGACCTCGTGGCCGCCGCCTTCAACGCCGCCGTGCGCAAGGCGGAGGAAACGTCCCAGGAAAAGCTGGGCAAGCTCACCGCCGGCATGCCGGGGCTGCCCGGCGGGATGAAATTCCCCTTTTGAACGCCAACGCACTCAACGCACTGATCGAGGCGCTGCGCCGGCTGCCCGGCGTGGGCGTGAAGTCGGCGTCGCGCATGGCGTTCCACCTGCTCCAGCACGACCGCCAGGGCGCGCAGTTGCTGGCGCAGGCGCTGCAGCAGGCCGCCACCCAGGTGCGGCATTGCAGCCTGTGCCACACGTTCACGGAGGACGAGGTCTGCGCGACCTGCCGCGACCCGCAGCGTGACCGCTCCAAGCTGTGCGTGGTGGAGACTCCGGCCGACCAGGCCGCGGTCGAGCGCACCGCCGCGTTCAAGGGCCTCTACTTCGTGCTGATGGGCAAGCTCAGCCCGCTCGACGGCATCGGGCCGAAGGACATCGGGCTTTCCAAGTTGTTCGACCGGGCCACCGACGGCGTGGTGCAGGAGGTGATCCTCGCCACCAACTTCACGGCCGAAGGCGAAGCCACGGCGCACGTGATCGCCGAGGCGCTGAAGGCGCGCGGACTCAAGGTCACGCGCCTGGCGCGCGGCGTGCCCGCCGGCAGCGAGCTCGAGTACGTCGACCTCGGCACCATCGCGCACGCCCTGGTGGATCGCCGCTGAAGGCGGCGCAGAAAGGAAGACCGGACATGACGATGCAGATGGCTCGCTTCACGATCGCCTACTGGTGCGTGCTGCTGGCGGCAGTGCTGCCTTACGTTTGCGCGACGCTCGCGAAGTCGGGCGGGTTCGGCAAGCCGCGCTCCCAGGGCGGTTACGACAACAACGACCCTCGGGGCTGGCTCGCGCGCCAGACCGACTGGCACGCCCGCGCCAACGCGGCGCAGGCCAACAGCTTCGAGGCGCTGCCGTTCTTCATCGGCGCCGTCATCATCGCGCACCAGCTCGGCGCGCCCCAGACCGCGCTGGACATCCTCGCCGTGCTGTTCGTCACGCTGCGCATCATCTACATCGCGATGTACGTCGCGGGCCTGCCAGCGATGCGCTCCGCGGTCTGGACGGCCGCGCTGGTCGCCAACGTCGCCATCCTTTTTCTCGGCTATCGCTGACGTGCGAGCCTGGCCGCGCGGCCTGCACTTTCACCTTACGTGAAAACCCTCAGGGGATGTTCCCGATGCGTGGCCGGGGGCGTCCCCGTACCCTCGATCCCAAAACGGGGCCTCACCACATCATGAATCGCATCGTCCTGAACCGCAGAACATTCGCCTCTGCCGCCGCGCTGGCGGTGGCCGGTGTCGCCGCGCCGAGCGTGCTCGCGCAGGGCAAGCCGGAAAAGAGCAAGGTCGCCATCGCCGTTGGCGGCAAGGCGGCTTTCTACTACCTGCCGCTGACGATCGCGGAACAGCTGGGCTACTTCAAGGCCGAAGGCCTGGACGTGGAGATCTCCGACTTCGCCGGCGGCGCGAAGGCGCTGCAGGCACTCATCGGGGGCTCGGCCGACGTCGTGAGCGGTGCTTACGAGCACACGATCAACATGCAGTCGAAGAACCAGTTCATCCAGTCGATCGTGCTGATGGGCCGGGCGCCGCAGATCTCGGTGGGCGTGTCGACCAAGACCGTGCCCAACTACAAGACCCTGGCCGACCTGCGCGGCAAGAAGATCGGCGTGTCCGCCCCCGGATCGTCGACCAACATGGTCGCGAACCTGCTGCTTTCGCGCGCCGGCGTCAAGGCCAACGAGGTGAGCTACGTCGGGGTCGGCACGTCGGCCGGCGCCCTGTCGGCGCTGCGCTCGGGCCAGATCGATGCGATGAGCAACACCGATCCCGTGATGACGATGCTCGAGCAGAAGGGCGAGGTGAAGATCGTCAGCGACACGCGCACGCTCAAGGGGACGCAGGACGTCTTCGGCGGCCCGATGCCGGCCGCGTGCTTCTACACCCACGTTGATTTCGTCCAGAAGAACCCCAACACCTGCCAGGCCCTGGCCAATGCCATCGTCCACAGCCTGAAGTGGCTGCAGACGGCCGGCCCGAGCGACATCATCAAGACGGTGCCCGAGGGATATCTCCTGGGGGACCGCGCGCTGTACCTGGCCTCGTTCAACAAGGTTCGCGAGGCCATCGCCACCGACGGCGTCCTGCCCGACGAAGGGGCGCGCACGGCGCTGCGCGCGCTGGCCAGCTTCGACCCGGCGATCAAGCCGGAGAAGATCAACCTGGCCAAGACCTACACCAACGAGTTCGCCCGCCGCGCGAAGGAGAAGTTCAAGGCGTGACCCGGGCGCGCCGGCCGCGGCCGTGCGCATGAAGTCCCGCGTGTTCGCGCGCGTGGCCGGCCCGGCGTGGCCAGGAACAACACACCATGTCCGACTTCGCGCTCGAACTCGAGGACATCACTGTCACCTTCACCTCGGCGCACGCGCCGGGACAGCGGTACAACGCCGTCGCGGACACCACCTTGCGCATCCGGGCGGGCGAGTTCGTCTCGGTCGTCGGTCCCACCGGCTGCGGCAAGTCCACGCTGCTCAACATCGCTGCCGGCCTGTTGCAGCCGTCGGCGGGTGCCGTCACGGTGTTCGGCCAGCCGCTCGCGGGAGTCAACCGTCGCGCCGGCTACATGTTCCAGTCCGATGCGCTGATGCCCTGGCGCAGCGCGATCGCCAACGTGATGGTGGGCCTGCAATACCGCGGCGTGCCGGACGACGCGGCCCGCGCGCAGGCGCAGGCCTGGCTGGAGCGCGTGGGGTTGGCCGGGTTCGGCGACCGCTATCCGCACCAGCTGTCCGGCGGCATGCGCAAGCGCACGGCACTGGCGCAGGTGCTGGCGCTCGATCCGGACATCATCCTCATGGACGAGCCGTTCAGCGCGCTCGACGTGCAGACGCGGCAGCTGATGGAAAACGAGGTCCTCGAGCTCTGGGCGGCCGGCGGGGGCCAACGGGCACGCAAGGCGGTGCTGTTCATCACGCACGACCTCGACGAGGCGATCGCGATGAGCGACCGCGTGGTCGTGCTCTCGGCGGGCCCGGCGACCCGGCCGATCGGCGAATTCGAGATCGACCTGCCGCGCCCGCGCGACGTCGCCGAGGTGCGCGCGCACCCTCGCTTTATCGAGCTGCATTCGCAGGTCTGGGCGGTGCTGCGCGACGAAGTCCTCAAGGGCTACGCCCAGCAGCTGAAAAAGGCGGCCTGATGTTCTCCGCATTCAGGCCTTCCGGGCGGAACCTGCGCGCATGGCAGCTCGGCGTGCTGGTCGTGTTCATGCTGCTGTGGCATGCGATCTCGCGCAACGATCAGTACGCATTCTTCCTGGGCGAGCCGGTCAAGGTGGCGGGTCGCATCTGGTCCTGGTTCCTGCCGTGGGAGGTGGCGCCCAACGCGCTGTTCCCGGACGGCCTGCCGGGTCGCGCGGACGTCTACGTGCACCTGGGCGTCACGCTGCTGGAGACCCTGCTCGCGTTCGTGATCGGTACGCTGCTGGGGCTGGTGTTCGGGCTGTGGCTGGCGCTCGCGCCGACGGCCAGCGCGATCCTCGACCCCTACATCAAGGCGGCCAACTCGATGCCGCGCGTGATCCTGGCGCCGATCTTCGCGCTGTGGTTCGGGCTGGGCATCTGGAGCAAGGTGGCGCTGGCCGTGACGCTGGTGTTCTTCATCGTGTTCTTCAACGTCTACCAGGGCGTCAAGGAAGTCAGCCCGGTGGTCCTGGCCAACGCGCGGATGCTCGGCGCGAGCGGCAGGCAGCTGCTGCGCACGGTGTACCTGCCGAGCGCGACCAGCTGGGTGTTCTCGAGCCTGCACACCTCGGTTGGCCTGGCCTTCGTCGGCGCCGTGGTCGGCGAGTACCTCGGGTCGGCGCGCGGCGTGGGCTACCTGATCCTGCAGGCCGAGGGCACATTCGACGTCAACACCGTCTTCGCCGGAATCGCGGTGCTGACGGCGTTCGCGCTGGGCCTGGACGGCATGGTCGGCCGCATCGAGAAGCGGCTGATGAAGTGGCAGCCGCGCCAGGGCGAGACCGAGAAACTCTGAGGCGAAGAAAAGCCCGGCACGCCGGGCTGTTTCGCGAGGGGGGCGCGGGATCAGTCGCGGTCGGGATCGTTCGGGTAGCGGTCGCGGCCATTGCGCACGCCGTCGCCGTCCCGGTCGCGGTCGTCCTGGTTGGCGATGCCGTCGCGGTCGATGTCGCCATACGGGCCGAAGCGATGGGCACGGCGGTCGGCGCGGGCGTACTGGTCGCGATTGGGGCGGTCGTCGCGGGCGTTCGGAATCCCGTCGCCGTCCTTGTCGCGGTCGTAGCGGTTGGCGATGCCGTCGCGGTCACGGTCGCCGTACGGCCCGCGCCTTTCCCAGGTATTGCCCACCAGCACCCAGTCCCCGTTGGCGCGCTGCACCCAGCGCGGCTCGCGGTAGTCGTAACCGGCGCGGTCCTCCAGCCAGTGGCCGCGCACCCACACGTACTGGTTGCCGCGCCACTCATAGTGGCCGGGCGCCCAGACGTAGCCGCGGCGCGGCTCAGGCACCGCCTCGGCGATGGGCGGCGGGGGGGCCGTCGTCGCGACGATGGCGGTGTACTGTGCGTTCGCCGCCGTCGGCACCAGGCTGATCAGCGAACCGGCGGCCACGACGGCGCCGAGCAGGGTCTTCTTGAACATGGTCGAACTCCTTTTCGAAGTGATGCGACCACTTTGCGCCGCCGTGGAGCCCGACAGGATCGGCGGCGGGAGCGATTTCCCGTGGGAGTGCTCCTGCGCGACCGTAGGAAGGCGCGCCGCGCCGGCTCAACGGGCGCGTTTGGACCTGGCGGGGCGCCGCTGGGGCGCCGCCTTGCCCTTGCGGCCCTTGGCCGTCGAGGCCTTGTGGACCATGCGGCCCGGCACGCGCGCGGCCGAGCGCACCGGGAGGTACACGACCACCCGCTGCCCGGGCTTGAACGCCGCCGAGGCCCCGACATCGTTCCAGTCGGCAACCTGGGCCGCGTTCAGGCGGTAGCGGCGGGCGATGCTCTGCACGGTGTCGCGCTTGCCGGCCTTGACCGTCGTGCGGCGCGTGACCTGCTCCGGGGCGAGGTTCAGCTGCCCGTTGTCGGCGATGTGGTCCGCCACGTCGCGATTCATCTTGGCGCCGCGCGGCACGATCAGCACCGAGCCGGCCTTGATCAGCATGCGCGGCGGGATCGTGTTCACGGACCGCAGGTCGCTTTCGCTCATGCCGACGCGGCGGGCGGCCTCCGCGACCGACATGGTCGACGGCGCGCTCCAGGCGGTCCAGCTCGCGAACTGGCCGGCGTCGTGCGCTTCGAAGTTGCGCCTGAACACGGTGGCGTTGTCCCATGGCAGCAGGATCTGCGGCGTCCCGTTCGCCAGAATCACCGGACGCTTCATCGAAGGGTTCAGCGCCTTGAAGTCTTCCACCGAGACGTCGGCAAGGCGCGCCACCAGTTCCACGTCCATGTCGCGCGTGAGCGTGACGGTCTGGAAGTATGGGTGGTTTCCGATCACCGGCAGTTCCGCGCGGAAGCTGTCCGGATTGGCGATGATGTTCTTCACCGCCTGCAGCTTGGGCACGTAGTTGCGCGTCTCGGCCGGCATGCTGAGGTCGGTGTACGACGTGCCCAGGCCTGTCTTCTGGTTGCGCGCGATGGCGCGGCCGACGCTGCCTTCGCCCCAGTTGTACGCGGCGAGCGCCAGGTGCCAGTCGCCGAACATGTTGTGCAGTCTGGTCAGGTAGTCGAGCGCCGCGCGGGTCGACGCGAGCACGTCGCGCCGGTCGTCGCGGAACACATTCTGTTTCAGCTCGAAGTCGCGGCCGGTGGCCGGCATGAACTGCCACATGCCGGCGGCGCGCGCGCTGGAGACGGCCTGCGGATTGAACGCGCTCTCGATGAAGGGCAGCAGCGCCAGTTCGGTCGGCATGTTGCGGCGCTCGAGTTCCTCGACGATGTGGAACAGGTACTTGCTTGAGCGCTCGGTCATGCGCTGCATGTAGTCCGGCCGCGTCGCGTACCACTGTTCGTGCTGGCGCACCAGGTCGCTCTGCAGGTCGGGCATCGCGAAGCCGCGCCGGATGCGCTCCCACAGGTCGGCCGGCGGCTGCAGCAGCGTCACGCCTTGCGAGGAAATGTCCGCCGGCGCGATCGGCGTCAGCGGGCCGGTCGGGATGACGGCGGCCGCGGACGCAGCCGGCTTGGCCTGGGGCGCCGGTGCGGCTGCGGCGGCGGGCGTCTCGAACGAGGGGGCGGGCGGCGTGGCGCAGGCGGCGAGCCAGAGCGAGGTGGACAGGACCGCAGCGTGGAGCAGCTTCATTTGAATTGGTTCTTCCAGTTCCGGAGGGTGGCAAACACAGCCACTTCGTCCGGCGGTGTGGCGGCATCGTGCGCGCGGGCGCCCTGCACCACGCCCGGAAGGCGCGTGCGCAGGAACGGATTGATCTGCTTTTCCCTGCCGATCGACGTTGGCAGGGTGGGCAGGTCGCGGGCGCGCAGTTCTTCGCAGCGCTGCTGGTAATTGATCAGTTCGGCATTGCCGGGTTCCACGGCCAGTGCGAACTTCAGGTTCGAAAGCGTGTATTCGTGCGTACAGCACACCTGTGTGGCGCCGGGCAACGCGGCGAGCTTGTCCAGCGAAGCCAGCATCTGGGCCGGCGTACCTTCGAACAGGCGCCCGCACCCGCCCGAGAACAGGGTGTCGCCGCAGAACAGCAAGGGACGGCCATCGACCTCGGGGCAGTAATACGCCACGTGGCCGGCAGTGTGCCCCGGCACGTCCAGCACCTGGAAAGCGAGGCCGAGGGCTTGCACCACGTCGCCTTGCGCGACCCGCGTGAGCGGCTCGGGGATGCGTTCGCGGGCGGGTCCGTACACAGCGGCGCCGGTGGCGTCGCGCAGTGCGTCGAGGCCGCCGATGTGGTCCGGATGGTGGTGCGTGACTAGAATCGCTTCCAGTTGCAGTCGGTCACGCTGCAAGCAGGCGAGTACGGGCTGCGCGTCGCCCGGGTCCACCACGAGGGCCCGGCGCCCGTCGTGCAGCAACCACAGGTAATTGTCTTGGAAAGCCGGCAGCGGTATCAGCTTCATGAGCGAGCAGATTATAGGAATGCGGCAGTGGTTTGAAACGCCGCCCGGCCGTTACCTGCTGGCATGGGAGCGGGCGGAGTTCGACCGCGCCGTCGGCGACATTTTTGGCTTCCATGCGCTGCAGCTCGGGCTCCCGGAGCTCGACGCGCTGCGCGCCAACCGCATGCCGCATCGCTGGCTGGCGCTGCGCGAGGCGGTGCCCGCCGACGGCAATCCGGTCCGTCCCGCCATGTACTGCGACTTCGCGAACCTGCCGTTCGAGGAGAACAGCATCGACCTCGTGGTGCTGCCGCATTCGCTCGAACTCAACACCGATCCGCATGCGACACTGCGCGAAGTCGAGCGCGTGCTGGTGCCGGAAGGCAAGGTCGTGATCTGCTGCCTGAATCCGGCGAGCCTGTGGGGCCTGCGCCAGCGGCGCGCGCACCTGTACCGGCGGCTCGGCTTCGGCGAGCTGTTCCTGCCGGACGCGGGGGACTTCATCGGCTACTGGCGGCTGCGCGACTGGCTGCGGCTCCTGAGCTTCGAGGTGGAGTCGGGCAGTTTCGGCTGCTATCGGCCGGCGTTCAAGACCGACCAGTGGCTGGAACGATCGGACTGGATCGACGCCGTCGGCGAGCGCTGGTGGCCGATCTTCGGCGCCGTGTACTTCCTCGTGGCGGTGAAGCGGGTGCGCGGGATGAAGCTGATCGGGCTGCCGTGGAAGAAATCGAGGAAGCGGGCCACGGCGGTGGCGGTGGCCAACCGGGAGCCCGCGTACCAGGAATACCAGGAAGAGCATTTGTGACGGGTGTGCATATCTATACCGACGGCGCCTGCAAGGGCAATCCGGGGCCCGGTGGCTGGGGCGTGCTGCTGAAGTCAGGCCCCACCGAGAAGGAGTTGTACGGCGGCGAGCCGCTCACGACCAACAACCGCATGGAACTGATGGCAGTGATCCGCGCGCTCGAGGCGCTCAAGCGGCCCTGCGCCGTCACGCTGCACGTCGACAGCCAGTACGTGCTCAAGGGAATGACGGAGTGGCTTCCGGGCTGGAAGGCCAAGGGCTGGCGCACGGCCAGCAAGCAGCCGGTCAAGAACCAGGAGCTGTGGCAGGAACTGGACCAGCTCGTGAACGGCAGCGGCCATGCGATCGAATGGCGCTGGGTGCGCGGCCACAACGGCGACCCCGGCAACGAGCGGGCGGACGAACTCGCCAACCGCGGCGTCGAGGTGGCGCTCGGCCGGCGCGCGGCGCCCGTGTAAAGCGGCGGTAAAAGCGCCGCGGGCGGCTGTCGCGACGCGCGGGCCTAGGGCCGTTGCGAATGCAGGGCCCCGCGCCTGCTGATACATTGATGCGTTGACCTGGGGGCGGTCCCCGGCATGACCTTCAGGACGGACTCCCGGTTCTCATGGCATCGAAAGCAATCTACAGCGTCGTCGCCGTCGTCGGCATTGCCGCCGCCTCGGGCGCGGCCTGGTGGTACCAGCGCCAGCCGGCGAAACCCGTGGCCCAGGGGACGGGCGCGGCCGCGCCGGCCGCCGCGGGTGCCGCCCGCCTGCCGGCGGTGGAAGTGGCCCGCGTTGAGCTGATGACGCTCGCCGACGAGGCCCAGGCCGTCGGCAGCCTGCGGTCGCGCCAGAGCGTGGTGCTGCGGCCGGAGGTCAGCGGGCGCGTCACGCAGCTCAATTTCCGCGACGGCGACCGGGTGCGGCGCGGCCAGCTGCTGGTGCAGCTGGACGACCAGTTGCCGCTCGCGCAGGTGCAGCAGGCGCAGGCGGAGCTCTCGATCGCCGAGGCCAACCACAAGCGCAACCAGGAGCTGGTGGCGCAGAACTTCATCAGCCGCCGCTCGGTCGACGAGAGCGCGGCCAACCTGCAGGTGGCGCAGGCCAAGCTGGCGCTGGCGCGCGCGACGGCCGCGCGGCTGCGCATCACCGCCCCGTTCGACGGCATCGCCGGCATCCGCAACACCAGCGTGGGCGACTACCTGAAGGACGGCACCGACATTGTCAACATCGAGGACATCGACGCGATGTACGTCGACTTCCGCCTGCCCGAGCGGCTGCAGGGCAAGCTGCGCAAGGGCCAGTCCGCGCTGGTGGACCTCGACGCGCTGCCGGGGCAGCGCTTCACGGCGGTGGTGCAGGCGATCGACCCCCTGGTTGACGCGAACGGCCGTTCCGTCGGCGTGCGCGGCTGCATCGACAACCGGCGGCTGCTGCTGCGGCCCGGCATGTTCGCGCGGGTCACCGCCGTCTTCGGCGAGCGCGAGCAGGCGCGCGTGATCCCCGAGGAAGCGGTGGTGCCGCAGGCCGGCCGCCAGTTCGTGATCAAGCTGGTCGACGGCCCGGACCGCGACACGAAGATCGCGCAGCGGGTGCCGGTGAAGGTCGGGATCCGGCGCCCGGGGCGGGTGGAAATCGTCGAGGGCCTGGAGGCGGGCGACGTGGTGGTGACGGCCGGCCAGCAGCGCGTGCAGAAGGATGGCATGCCGGTGCGCGTGCTCGATCTGGGTCGGTCCGGCGCGGCGGCGCCGCAGGCCGGTGCGGCCCCCGATGGCGGCGGTCCGTCGCCCAACGGTGCGGCGATGGGCGGCGCCCCGTCCGGTGCGGCAGCAGGAGCGACGGCTGCTGCCGCGCTCCCCGAACGCCTGGCCGCCCCGGCGCGCGCCGGCGGTCCCAATCCCTGCGGCGCGACGACGGCCCAGGCGGCCGAACGCGCGCGCGGCGGCAACAGCGCGCGCTAGCGCACGGGCCGGAGAAGTCCCATGCAACTGCCCGAGATCTCGATCCGGCGGCCGGTCTTTGCGACCGTGCTGTCCCTGCTGGTGCTCCTGATCGGCGCCGTGAGCTTCACGCGCCTGGCGGTGCGCGAGTACCCGAAGATCGACGAGCCGGTCGTCACCGTGAGCGTCCGCTACCCGGGCGCGTCGGCCGAGGTCATCGAGACCCAGGTGACCAAGCCGCTGGAGGACTCGATCGCGGGCATCGACGCGGTGGACGTGCTCACCTCGATCAGCCGGGCCGAGCAGAGCCAGATCTCGGTGCGTTTCCGCCTCGAGAAGGACGCCGACGCGGCGGCCGCCGAAGTGCGGGACCGCACCTCGCGCGTGCGCAACAAGTTGCCGCAGGCCATCGACGAGCCCGTCATCGCCAAGGTGGAGGCGGACGCCTTCCCGGTAGTGTGGCTCGCCTTCACCAGCGACACGCTGACGCGGCTGCAGATCAACGACCTGGTCAACCGCATCGTCAAGTCGCGGCTGCAGACCGTCACGGGCGTGGCCGACGTGCGCATCTACGGCGAGCGCAAGTACGCGATGCGGGTGTGGCTCGATCCGGCCCGGCTCGCCGGCTACCGGCTCACGACGCAGGACGTCGAGGACGCCATCCGGCGCAGCAACCTGGAGTTGCCGGCGGGCCGCATCGAGTCGCAGCAGCGCGAGTTCAGCGTGACGTCGCAGACCGACCTCGTGCGGCCGGCCCAGTTCTCCGAGATCGTGATCAGGAACGTCAACGGCTTCCCGGTCAAGATCCGCGACGTGGCACAGGTCGAGGAGGGCGCCGCCGACGAGCGCAGCGCGGTGCGGCTGAACGGCCGCCAGGCGATCTCGGCGGGGGTGATCCGGCAGGCGACCGCGAATCCGCTGACCCTGGCCGACGGCGTGCGCGAGATCATCCCCAAGCTCAAGCAGGACCTGCCGGCGGACGTCAACATCGAGATCGCGAACGACAACTCGCTGTTCATCGACCGCTCGGTCAAGAACGTCTACAAGACCATCGCCGAGGCCATCCTGCTGGTGGCGCTGGTGATCTTCGTCTTCCTGCGCACCGTGCGCGCGTCGATCATCCCGTTCATCACGATCCCGGTCAGCCTGATCGGCACGTTCGCCCTGATGGCGCTGTTCGGCTTCACGATCAACACCTTGACGCTGCTGGCGCTGGTGCTTGCCATCGGCCTCGTCGTGGACGATGCGATCGTGATGCTGGAAAACATCTTCCGCCACATCGAGGAGGGAATGGACCCCTTCTCGGCCGGCATCCGCGGTGCCCGCGAGATCGGCTTCGCCGTGGTGACGATGACGCTCACCCTGGTGGCCGTGTATGCGCCGCTCGCGTTCACGCCGGGGCGCACCGGCCGGCTGTTCGTGGAGTTTGCCCTGGCGCTGGCCGGCGCCGTGTGCGTTTCGGGCTTCGTCGCGCTGACGCTCACGCCGATGCTGTGCACCAAGCTGCTGCGCCACAACCCGAAGCCGAACTGGTTCGACCGAGGCATGGAGCGGCTCCTCACCCGCCTCCAGGACCGCTACGGCCGCGCGCTGCGCTGGGTGCTCCTGGCCCGCTGGCAGCCCGGCCCCGCGGCCGGCGGCGGCGGCATGTTGCGGGCCGTGCTGCAGGCGCGCTGGCTGGTGGTCGGCGTGATGCTGCTCAGCGCGCTGGGCATCAGCATGGTGTGGCCGACGATGAAGCAGGAACTGGCGCCGCTGGAGGACCGCGGCACGATCCTGGCCACCGTGAATGCGCCGGACGGCTCGACGCTGGAATACACCGACCGGTACGCGCAGGCGCTCGAGAAGCTGGGGCAGGCGTACCCGGAATTCGACCGCATCTTCGGCAACGTCGGCAATCCGACGGTGTCGCAGGCGAGCGTCGTCTATCGCACCGTCGACTGGGAAAAACGCGAGCGGACCACGCTGGAACTCGCGCGCGAGATGGCGCCGAAGTTCAACAACCTGCCCGGCGTCAATGCGTTTCCGATCACGCCGCCTTCGCTGGGCCAGGGCTTCCGCGAGCGGCCGCTGAACTTCGTCATCCAGACCTCAGACAGCTACGAAAACCTGAACCGGGTGACGCGGCAGTTCCTCGACGAGATCGCGAAGAACCCCGGGATCGTGTCGCCCGACGTCGACCTGCGCCTGAACAAGCCGGAACTGCGGATCGAGGTCGATCGCGCCAAGGCCGCCGACATGGGCGTGAGCGTGGAAGTAGTCGCCAAGGCCCTGGAGACGATGCTGGGCGGGCGGCAGGTCACCCGCTACAAGCGCGACGCCGAGCAGTACGACGTCATCGTCCAGACCCGGCCCAGCGGCCGCTCCACGCCGGAGGACATCGACGGCATCAACGTTCGGGGCCGGGGCGACACCATGATCCCGCTGTCGGCGCTGGTGAAGGCGCGCGAGAGCGTCAGCCCGCGCGAGCTGAACCACTTCGGCCAGCGGCGCAGCGTTTCCATCACCGCCAACCTCGCGCCCGACTATTCCCTGGGCGAGGCGCTCAAGTTCATGGACGCGACGGCGGCGAAGGTGCTCAAGACCGGGTACACGACGGAGCTCAACGGCACGTCGCGCGAGTTCCGCAACTCGCAGGGCGCGCTGGCCATCGTGTTCGCGCTGGCCTTGCTGTTCATTTTCCTGGTGCTGGCGGCGCAGTTCGAGAGCTTCGTCGACCCGCTGGTGATCATGCTGTCGGTGCCGCTGTCGATGATCGGCGCGCTGCTGGCGCTGAAGTGGTCCGGCGGGTCGCTCAACGTGTATTCGCAGATCGGGTTGATCACGCTGGTGGGCCTGATCACCAAGCACGGGATCCTGATCGTCGAATTCGCGAACCAGTTGCGCCAGCAGGGCCTCGACAAGGTGGACGCGGTGGTGAAGGCCGCCTCGCAGCGGTTGCGCCCGATCCTGATGACCACCGGTGCGATGGTGCTGGGCGCGGTGCCGCTGGCGCTGTCGACCGGCGCGGGGGCGGAGAGCCGCATCCAGATCGGCTGGGTGATCGTCGGCGGCATGTCGCTGGGCACGGTGCTCACGGTGTTCGTGGTGCCGACCATGTATCTGCTGTTCTCACGCAACAAGGTGCCCGGCGCCAACAAGGCGAAGACGGCCGACGAAGTGCTGCCGCCGCACGGCCACGACCTGATCGCGAAGTGACGCGCGGCAACTGGTCGCCGGCCGCGGCGTCCGCACCGCAACGGGGTCGGGAAGCCCGCTCGCCAGCAAGGTCAAGCGGGCGCGCCAGAATGCCGCCATGCCCACGGTGGAATTCGCGCCCGCGCTGCAGCGCCACGTGCCGTGCCCGCCGCAGCGGGTGGACGGCGCGACCCTGCGCGAGGCGCTGGCCGGCGCGTTCACGGCCGCGCCCGCGCTGAAGGGCTACGTGCTGGACGAACAGGGCTGCGTGCGCAAGCACGTGGCGGTGTTCGTCAACGCGCGCATGATCGCCGACCGTGCGCGGCTCGACGTTTCGCTGGCGCCGGGCGACAAGGTCATGGTCATCCAGGCGCTCACCGGAGGATAGCGATGGCAGCAGGAGCACTCACGCTGTGGGCAGGCACGCGCAAGGGCCTCATCCCGGTCCGCCAACAGGGGGGCGGCTGGCAGCTCGGGCGCCCGCATTTTCCCGGCGAGCCGGTGTCGCAGGTGGTGCTGCGGGCGGACGGCAACGCTTACGCGGCGCTGCGCCTCGGGCACTTCGGCGTCAAGCTGTGGAAGAGCGTCGATGCGGGCGCGAGCTGGAAGGAAGTCGCCGCGCCGGCCTTCCCGCCCAAGCCGGCCGAAGGTCCGTGGAAGGACGATCCCATGCCGTGGACCGTCGACCAGGTCTGGGCGCTGGAAGCCGCCGCCGACGGCCGCCTGTGGGCGGGCTGCCTGCCGGCGGGACTGTTCACGTCGGACGACGCCGGGGCGAGCTGGCAGCTGGTCGAGAGCCTGTGGGACCGTCCGGAGCGGAGCGAATGGTTCGGCGGCGGCTACGACCATCCGGGCATTCACTCGATCCTGGTCGATCCGCGCGACCCTGCGCACGTCACGGTCGCGATCTCCTGCGGCGGCGTGTGGCAGACGCGCGACCGTGGCGCGACGTGGACCAACACCTCCTCGGGCATGGTCGCCGACTTCATGCCGCCCGAGCGGCGCGAGGATCCGAACATCCAGGATGTGCACCGGATCGACCAGTGCCGCACCCAGCCCGACGTGCTGTGGTGCCAGCACCATGGCGGCATCTTCCGCTCGACCGACGGCGGCATGCGCTGGGTGCCCGTCGCCTCGCCGGCGCCGAGCGGGTTCGGCTTCGCGGTCGGCGCGCATCCGCATGACCCGCAGCGCGCCTGGTTCGTGCCGGCGCACTCGGACGCGCAGCGCATGGCGCCGGAAGGCTGCATGGTGGTGACGCAGACGCGTGACGGTGGCGCCAGCTTCGCCGCGCATGGCGGCGGCCTGCCGCAGCGCGATGCCTACCACCTCGTCTACCGCCACGCGCTCGCCGTCAGCGACGACGGCGAGACGCTGGCGATCGGATCCACGACCGGTGGGCTGTGGGTCAGCACGAGCGGTGGCGAGCGCTGGGAGTGCCTCTCGCGCGACCTCCCGCCGATCGCGGTGCTGCGCTTCGCCTGAAGCGGACGGCCCGGGCTCCCCACCTCTGATCTGGATCAATTTCACGCGACTTGGGCGGCGGCGCGGGCGCTCCGCTCCTTGCAGTCCGAAAGAAATGGGATATTTTCACATTCATGCCGCTGGACTTCGGCGGCGTGACGTGCACCGTCGTGGTGCAGGCTTGGGCGGTCGCCAGGAGCGCACCGCCGAGTGGAGAGCTCTATGGGTCGGATGCAGTTCGGGCAGGGCGGCGGGGCCGCCGGCATGGGGTACGGCGTAGGCGGCGGGATGGGCGGCGGCGTTGCCCCTGGCATGGGTTACGGCGGCGGGATGTTCAATGGCGGCGGCCTCTCCCTCAGAATGGCCGGGCAGGCACAACAGGTCTGCGACGGCTTCGGGGTCACGTACGGGCTGGACGGCGCCACCGCGCGGCTGGCGGCCGGCCTTGGGGACGTGTTCAGTTTCTCCGTCGCTGCCGGCGAAGTCACGGGCGCGGCCGTCACGCTGCCCTGGGGCACGACGATCCAGCTGCCGGTCTCCGCCGGCGTCGACTACGGCCTGGCCGGCACGGACGTGCTGGCGACTCGCGCGCTCGCCGGAGGCTTCTCCCAGGTGCGCTACAGCGACGTCGATGCCGATGGCTTCTACCAGGCCGTGAGCACGGCACGGGTCCTCACCACGGCGCCCCACGTCAACCTCTTCGGCCTGTCCGGCCGCGAGGCGCTGGAGGTGACGGCCACCGGCGGCGTCGTCACCGGCGTCACGCAGATCCTGCCCAACGGATATGAGTGGGTGCGGCTGTCGGAGACGACGATCCCTGACGGCGTGGCCTGGGCGCGGCAGGGCGAGCTGGTGGTGGAGACCGCCACCTTCGCGAATGGCGCGACCTCCTGGGAGGTGTTCCGCGACGGCAACGGCGACGGCCGCTACACCGAAGTGGCCAGCGGCACGGGCCAGCTCGTCGACCTGGTGGGCGTGCTCGACGCCACCCAGGCGGTGGCTCCCACCCTCTGAGGCGGCGCGGCGGCCATCGATGGAAGCGCTTGAGCGGCAGGCACGCGTCGCGGAAGCCGTCCGGCGCGTGTCGGTGCCGCTCGTGCGGCTGCTGATCGACGAGGGCATCGGCTACCAGGGCTTCCTCGCGCAGCTCAAGCCGGTGTTCATCGAACAGGCGCTGGCCCAGATCGCCGCGAGTGGGGAGAAGGACACGGATTCGGCCGTGAGCCTGCGCTCGGGAGTCCAGCGCAAGGAGATCAAGGCGTGGCGGCGGCAGCCGGTGCGCAGCGCCAGGCCGGTCAGGCGCAGCATCCCGGCGGAGGTGTTCGCCCGCTGGATCAGCGATCCGGCCCTGCGGGCGGCCGACGGATCGGTGCGGCCGCTGCCCCGTGCCGGCGCCATGCCTTCGTTCGAAGCACTGGCGCGCAGCGTCAACCAGGACGTGCATCCGCTGTCGGTACTCAATGAGCTGATCAGGCTCGGCCTCGCGCGGCTCGAGGCCGATGGCGACGCGGAGATGGTGGCACTGGTGCGGACCGGTTTCGTGCCGCGCCAGGACTGGGAAGCGCTGATCGAGTTGTTTGTCGACAACCTGACGGCCCACCTCGCGACCGCGGCGGGCAACCTGCGAGGGCATGCGCCGGCGCAGCTGGAACAGGCGGTCTACGCCGGCGGACTGACGGCACCATCGGCGCAGCGGCTGGCGGCGCTGTCGCGCGAGCTGTGGGCCGCCATGCTGAATGCATTCCTGACCGAGGCCACCCGCCTGCATGCGCAGGACGGCGGCCGGGGCGACCGGCTGGTGCGGCTCGGCGCCTACTTCCACGATGGCCCGGTCGCGGGCGACGAGGCGCAATCATGATCCCGCATCCCCAGGCACAACGGCTCCTTCCCGGCGGAGTCCGGCGCCGCTCCTTCGTCGCCGGCGCGGCCGCGCTGTCGCTGGCCGGTTGCGGCGGCGGCGAGCTGTTCGTCCTGATCCCCGGCGTCGGCACCGGCGGCACAGGCATCGTGGCCGGCGTCGTGACCGGGCTGGGCAGCATCTTCGTGGACGGCAGGCGCCACGACGACAGCCAGGCGGTGCTCGAGCGCCAGGCCGACCTCCTGCGCACCGAGACGCTGGCCTTGTCCGACCTCCACCTGGGACAGTACGCCTATCTTCATGTGGATGCGCTCGGCACGCCTACGCGGGTGCGGCTGGAGTCGCAACTGGTAGGGCCGGCCGCGCACGTTGCGGGCAACCGGTTCACGGTCTGGGGGCAGGCGGTTGCCGTCAACGCCGATCCCGGCGCCGGGCCGGTCACCGTCTTCGGCGGCTTGTCGGGTCTGGACCAGCTCGCGGCGCTCGATCCGGTCCAGGTCTATGGCGTGCTGCAACCGGATCCGGCCGACCCCGGCCGCGACCTGGTCCAGGCGACCCGCATCGAGCGCATCCAGCATGCAGCACTGCCCGCGCGCATCACGGGCCACCTGCGCCCCGATGGCGGCGGCTGGAGCCTGGCGGGCGTGCCGCTCGAGACCGCCCGGATCGCCGACCTGGCTCGGCAGGGGCCGCTGGCCGCCGGGATGGCCGTGACCGTCGTCGTGCCCTGGCCCGCGGCTGCTGGCGCGGTGCCCGCGCGCTGGAGCCCCACGGCGCTGCAACGCCTCGGCCTGCCGCGTTTCGCCGCCGACCGGATGCGGGTCAGCGGCGCGGCGCAGTTGCTACCCGGCGCGTTGATGGTGCAAGGCGTGCGCGTCGACCTGGCGCAGGTCGGCGTCGCGGCCGCGCAGGCGGCACTGGCGGCCGCCACTTACGTCACGGTCGAAGGCCTGCTCGATCCGGCGACGGGGCACTTGACGGCCAGCAGCGTGGAGCCGATGCCTGCGGGCGGGCGGGCCATGGAGTTGCACGGATCGGTCACCGAGGTGATCGCCCCCGGCGTGTTCGTCGTGCGTGGCCAGCGCGTCGACGCGACGCGGGCGCAGTTCGCCGGCGCCACCGCGGGCATGATGTCCGCCGGGCGTTATGTCGAGGTGGCCGGCAGTGCCGCAGGGGAGGGGCTCATGGCAGATCGCGTCGTCGTGCCCTCGTCGTTGCCCGACCAGGCCATGCTCGACGTCACCGGCACCGTGCAGAGCGTGGATGCCGGCACGCGCAACGTCGTCCTGCTGCTGGCGAGCGGCGAAACGCTCGTCGTCAGCTTCGGGTCCATGATGGGCCTGCCACGGCCTGGCGACACGGTCCGCGCGGCCGGCTTCTGGGGCGGCGGGATGCTGCAGGTGCGGGAGATGAGCCGCGCGGGGCCGATGCGCTAGCCTAGCGTCCCGGGCAGGGCGCTAGAGCGCGCCCTCGAACATCATCACGTCGACTTCGTCGCCGGGGGCGACACTGCCCTGCCCGTGGTGCAGCACGATCAGGCCGTTGGCCTGCACCATGGAGCTGAGCACGCCGGAGCCCTGGTTGCCCGTGGTGCGCACCTGCAGCGAGCCGTCGGGCGCCGTGGTGACCAGGCCGCGCTGGTATTCGGTGCGGCCGGGCTTCTTGCGCATCGCTTCCTGGCTGCGCGCCTTGAGCAGCGGCGGCGGCGCGGCACCGGCGCCCATCAGGCGCAGCAGGGCGGGGCGCACGAACGCCAGGAACGTCACCATCACGGCCACCGGGTTGCCCGGCAGGCCGAACAGGACGGACCGGCCGATGCGCCCCACCGCCATCGGCCGTCCGGGGCGCATCGCGATCTTCCAGAACGCCACGTCGCCGAGCTTGCCCATCATCGCCTTGGTGAAGTCCGCTTCGCCGACGCTCACGCCGCCGCTGGTGATGATGGCGTCCGCCCGCGCTGCCGCATCGCGGAACGCCGCCTCCAGCAGTTCCGGCCGATCGCGCACTACGCCCAGGTCGATGACCTCGCAGCCCAGGCGCTTCAGCATGCCGAACACGGTGTAGCGGTTGCTGTCGTACACCGCGCCTTCCCGCGGTGCCTCGCCCAGGCTCAGGATCTCGTCGCCGGTGGAGAAGAACGCGACCCGCGGCGGGCGCACCACGGTCACGTCGGCAATGCCCAGGCTCGCGACCAGCCCGCAGGCCGCCGGCCCGAGGCGGTGACCGGCGCGCAGCGCCGGCTCCCCGGCGCGCAGGTCCTCGCCCGCCAGGCGCCGGTTGTCCCCCGGACGCAGCAGGCCGGGCGGAATGACGACGCGCCCGCCGTCCGCCCGCGTGAACTCCTGCGGCACCACGGTGTCCAGGCCCGCCGGCATGATGGCGCCGGTCATGATCTTCACGCACTGCCCGGGGCCGACGCTGCCGCGCCAGGCGGCGCCGGCCAGCGCGGTGCCGACCACCTCCAGCGAAAGCGGAGCGTCCGCCGTCAGTTGCGCGCCGTCGAAGGCATACCCGTCCATCGCCGAGTTGTCGTGCGGCGGGACGCTGATCGGGGAAACGATGTCGCGCGCGAGCACCCGGTCGAGCGCGTCGAAGATCCCGACCTGCTGCGTCTCGCGCACCGGCTCGACGAGCTGGGCGAGGAATTCGCCGACCTGCGTGGCGCTCAGCGCCTGCGGGTCATAGCCTTCGAGCCGGGCCGCGATCTCGGCGATGCTTCTCATCGGCGTTCCAGCTGGTGCAGTTGCGCGAGCGTGTTGACATTGCCGAACGCGAGCGGGTCGTCGCCGGCCGCGTCGAACGGCACGATCGCCGTGCGGTGGCGCGCCGTCCAGGCGTCGACCTTGCGGCCGCCGTCGTGCGTGAAGCGCACCAGGCTTTCCAGCAATTCGACGCGCAGGAGGCAGAACACCGGCTGGGTGTGCAACTCGCCGTCTTCCTCGCGGCCGGATGCCATTGCGATCTCCGCATCCTGCTCCTGCGCCGCCGCGGACAGCCGCGCGACGAGGTCCGGCGGGAACAGCGGCGTGTCGCACGGCACCGTCACCAGCCACGGCGTCTCGCAGCGCTCCAGCCCGGTGAGGAAGCCCGCCAGCGGTCCCGCAAAGTCCGGCAGCACGTCGGGCCAGACCGGCACCCCGAACGATTCGTAGGCCGCGAGGTTGCGATTGGCATTGATCATCAGCTCGCCGACCTGGGGCTGCAGCCGCAGCATCGTGTGCAGCGCGAGCGGCATGCCGTTGAAGTTCTGCAGACCCTTGTCGGCGCCGCCCATGCGCGAGCCGCGTCCGCCGGCCAGGATCAGGCCGGTGATGTCACTGGCAGGAATGGTCAAGCCCTCAACCTCCGATGTAGCTCATCTCGACGCGGCGCTCGCCGTGGTCCTCGTCGGGCGCCATCGAGGCGCGCAATTGCGAATAGCGGTCGGCGCGCCCGTGCCAGATCTGCGCGATGGCCGAAGCCAGTTCCGCGTCGCTGGCCGGTGCGATGCCGCGCGCGGCATCGCCGCGCACCAGTGGCCGCAGGTCGTGGCCGCGGCTGGCGAACAGGCACAGGTACAGCTGCCCCTCGGTCGAGAGCCGCGCGCGGTTGCAGTCGCCGCAGAACGCCTGCGTCACGCTGCTGATGACGCCGATTTCGCCCGCCCCGTCGGCATAGCCCCAGCGCTCGGCGGTCTCTCCGGGCGCGCTGGGATCGAGCTGCACCAGCGGCAGTTCGCGGTGGATGCGTTCCACCACTTCGGCGGAAGGCGCCACCTCGTCCATCCGCCACCGATTCGTGGCGCCGACGTCCATGAACTCGATGAAGCGCAGCACGAGGCCCGTGCCCTTGAAGTGGCGCGCCATCGGGAGGATCTCGTGGTCGTTGGTGCCGCGCTTGACCACCATGTTGATCTTCACCGGCCCGAGGCCGGCGTCCTGCGCGGCGGCGATGCCATTGAGCACGTCGGCGACGGGGAAGTCGACGTCGTTCATGCGCCGGAAGATCGCATCGTCCAGCGCGTCCAGGCTCACGGTGACCCGCTGCAGGCCGGCGGCCTTCAGCGCCCTGGCCTTGCGCGCGAGCAGCGAGCCGTTGGTGGTAAGGGTCAGGTCGAGCGGCTGTCCGTCCACGGTGCGCAGTCGAGCGAGCTGCTCGACCAGCGCCTCGATGTTCTTGCGCAGCAGCGGCTCGCCGCCGGTCAGGCGGATCTTGCGCACGCCGTGGGCGACGAACTGCCGCGCCACGCGGGTGATTTCCTCGAAGGTGAGCAGGGCCGAATGGGGCAGGAACGCATGGTCCTTGTCGAACACTTCCTTGGGCATGCAGTAGTTGCAGCGGAAGTTGCAGCGGTCGGTGACGCTGATGCGCAGGTCCCGCAACGGCCGCCGCAGCTGGTCGAGGAGCAGGCCGGTGGCCGGGATGGCGCGCTCCGGCACGCCGGCGGCCAGCGCGGCGAAGCGCTGGTCGACCAGGGGAATCACTCGTTCAGCCATGGCCTATTCTGACCGGCCGCGCGGCACCCGGCCCCGCGTGCCCACAGAAGCCCCACGGGCATGGCGTGACCCCGCCCGGCAGCCCCGGCAGGCGCAGCCGGCGGCGTCCTCGCCGGCCTGACGCACACGTTGGCCCCGTCGCATTGCTCATGCAATCGATTGTTGCCGATCCCGATGCGGGTTTTGCCGGTTTCGCGGCCGGGCCGGCCGCCTCAGAATGGCGCCAGAGGCTGCAGTTCATGCCGAAGTTGTTGCGAAGTACCCTGGTCCTGGCCGCCATCCTGTTCACGGCCGGTGCCGGCGCGCAGGAGGCCGACACGCGGCGGCTGGCGCCCGGCTTCGACACCCGCACCCCCGATTCCGCCCTCGTGATCGTGCCGGCCGAGATGGAGCTGTTCTCCATCAGCGCGGGCGGCGTGGAGGAGCCCCGCGCCGACTGGACCGACGCGGCCCAGCAGAACTTCAAGGCCGCGCTCGCGGCGCGTCGCGGGCAGCTGGGCGCCAAGGTCATCGAGCTGGGCGAGGCGCAACTCGACGAGTTCGCCGAACTGCACGCGTTGCACCGGGCGGTGGCCGAAGCGGTCTTCATGCACCACAGCCGCAACGGCAGGAAATTGCCCACCAAGAACGACCGGCTGGACTGGTCCCTCGGCGATGCGGTGCGCCCCTTGCAGGCAAGGACCGGCGCCGACTACGCCCTCTTTACCTGGATCCGCGACAGCTACGCGAGCAGCGAGCGCAAGGCGGCCATGTTCGCGATGGCTCTCCTGGGCGCCGTCAGCTTCGGTGGGACCCAGATCGGCTATGCCTCGCTCGTGGACCTGCGCACCGGCCGGATCGTCTGGTTCAACGACCTCGACCGGATGTCGGGCGACCTGCGCGAGCCGGCGGGTGCGCAGGAAACCGTCGACACCTTGCTCCAACGCTTCCCCGCCGTGCCATGACCAGGCCAGAAGCGCCGCGCCGCGGCTTCCTGCGCACCGCCTGCCGCCATTGCCTCGGCCTGGGCGCGCTGGCCGCCGGCCTGCCGTCGCCGGCGCAGGAGGCGCGGCCGGCGAAACCGTTCCAGATTCCGGGCCGCTTCAGCCGCCCCGCGGTGGAGACGGACGAAGGAGGCCTGTGGAGCCTCATGGACCGCGAAGAGGCGCGGCTGCGGCGCAGCCCGCTGGCGATCCGCGATCCGGCCCTCGCGAAATACCTGGCAGACCTCACGTGCCGCCTCAGCGACGGCCACTGCCCGGACATCCGCATCCACGTGATGCGCACGCCGTTCTTCAACGCCAGCATGGCGCCGAACGGCATGATGCAGGTGTGGAGCGGGCTGCTGCTGCGGGTGGAAAACGAGGCGCAGCTGGCGGCGATCATCGGCCACGAGCTGGGCCACTACCTCGAGCGGCACCAGCTGGAGCAGCTGCGCGACGCCAGGGACAAGGCCGTGCTCGCCCAGCTGGTGGGGCTGGTCGGCGGCCTGGCCGGCGCCGTGGGCCGCATCGGCATCCTGGCCAGCATGTTCGCCTTCTCGCGCGAGCACGAGGAGCGGGCGGACCGGCTCGGCATGCGCCTGCTGCAGCGGGCCGGCTACGACGGCACCGAAGCGCCCCGGGTCTGGGACAACCTGCTGGGCGAGCTGAAGGTGACCGGCGGCGAGGACGTCGGCTCGCGCAGCGCCCTGTTCGCCACTCATCCGCCCGCCGGCAACCGGCGCGACGTGCTGCTGCAGATGGCGGCCGAAGGCGGGGGCGGCGGCAGCACCGGTTCGCCCGAGTTCCAGCGCGTGGTGGCGCCGCTGCGCTTCGGCTGGCTGCAGGACGAAATCAGGCGCGGCCAGTACGAGGAAAGCCTGGTCCTCTTCGATCGCCTGCTCGGCCGCGCGCCGGCCGATGCGCAGCTGCTGTTCGCGCGCGGCGAGGTGTACCGGCTGCGCGGCGAAGCCAGCGACCTGCCGCTGGCGCTCGACGATCTGTCCCGGTCGGCGGCCGCCCACGACCCGCCGGCGGAGACGTTCCGCGCGCTGGGCCTCGTGCAACAGCAGCGCGCCGATACCGCCGCCGCGGCCCAGGCCTTCGAGCGCTACCTCGCGCTGGCGCCCGACGCACCGGATGCCGGCATCGTGAAAGCGTCGCTGGCGGAGCTCAGGCCATGAGGCGGCTGGCGGCAGTCTTGCTCGCACTCGTGCTGGCTGCCTGCACCACGATCGCCAAGGTCGATGGCGAGCAGATCGTCGGCGGCAAGCTCGCGGTCACGCTGCCCCACGCCTGGAACAAGGTCACCGATCCATGGGAACGGGGCCGCTACGACATGTGGACCCAGGAGGGCATTCCGCTCGATCACCTGCGCCTGTGGGCCGGCCTGCGCCCCGGCGAGTCGCTGGTGGCCAGGCCGACCGTGCTGTTCCGGGCGCCGGGCGAGAAGGACCCGCGCTATCCGACGTTCACGGCCGGCCTGCGGCCGCACCGGCTGGTGAACCTGTTCGAGCAGCTCTACGCCAATGAAGGCGTGGTGCAGGTCACCCGCATGGAGCCGGCACCCTTTGCCGGGCAGGCTGGCGTGCGCTTCGAGTTCACGCTGGCCCGCCGCGCCGACGACCTGGTGTTGCAGGGAGTCGGCTGGGCCGCCGAGCACCGCGGCGAGCTGTACGCCGCCACCTTCGCCGCACCGAAGCTGGCGTTCTTCCCCCGGCTGCTCCCCATGGCCGAGGCGGTGGTCCGCTCCGCGCGGATCCGGGGGTGAACCAGCTCACCATTGCGAGGCGCCGACGCGCGAGCGGGATGGCGTCCGGCAATCCGAGCCGTACGCGGGCGGACAGAGCCAGGCCGCCGCCCGGCGAGAATCGAGGCCTTGCAACATCGCATCCGCCTGCTTTCGATGAGAACTCCCGCCGCGGGGCCAAGGCCGGGCCTGGTGGCCGCCGCGCTGGTGCTGCTCCTGGCCCTGCAATGCGGCACCGCGGCCTGGGCGCAGCAGGCGCTGCGGGTCGGCGTGTACCAGAACCCGCCCAAGGTCGACACCGTGGGAGCCAGGGGCGCCCAGGGCATCTTCGTCGACGTGCTCGAGGCGATCGCGCGCGAGGAGGGCTGGACGATCGAATACGTCCCCGGCACGTTCAGCGAGGGGCTGGGGCGGTTGCAACGCGGCGAACTCGATCTCATGACGGACGTCGCCATGACCCCGGCGCGCCAGGCCGTCATGGCGTTTCACGCCGAACCGGTCCTGCACAGCTGGAGCCAGGTCTACGCGCGGCCCGGCAGCGGCATCCGCAACATCCTGGACCTGGCGGGCAAGCGGGTCGCGGTGCTCGACGGCTCGGTGCAGCAGAGCTTCCTGGTGCAGACGGCCGCCAGTTTCGGCGTGCGGCCGGAACTGGTGCCGTTCACGGACTATCGCGGGGCGTTGCGCGCCGTGCAGGAGGGCATGGCGGACGCCCTGGTGACCAACGCCTTCCATGGCAACCAGCACGCGGCGGGGGCGGGGCTGGAAGACACCGCGATCATCTTTTCGCCGTCCCGGCTCTTCTTTGCCGCGCCCAGGGGCCGCGATCGCGCCGTGCTGGCTGCCATCGACCGGCGTCTGCAGGCGTACAAGGCCGACCCGGACTCGGTCTACTTCCGTTCACTGCAGCGCTGGACCAGCTTCGGGCGCCCAGCGGCGCTCCCGTGGTGGTTCAAGTGGGCCGTGGCGACGGGGGCGGCGCTCCTCGCGCTGTCGCTCGGCTGGGCGCTCACCTTGCACCGGGCCACCGCGCGGCTGCGGGCGGCCGAGAGCGTCCAGCGGCAACTCGCCGAAGGGCTCGCGCGCATCTTCGACCGTTCGCTGGACGTGATCTGCGTGCTCGACGCCAGGCTGCACTTCGTGCGGGTGAGCAAGGCTTCGGTGCCGCTGCTCGGCTACGAGCCGCGCGAGCTCGAGGGCCGGTCGGCCCTCGACTTCCTGCCGCCCGCCGATCGCGGCAAGGCGCTGGCCGGGTTCCGGCGCATCCTCGACGGCGCCTCCCCGCAACTGCTGGAGAGCCACGCCCTGCGCAAGGACGGGTCGGTGGCGCACATGGTCTGGTCCGTCGCCTGGTCGCGCGCGCAAGGCGAGCTGTACTGCGTCGCCCGCGACGAGAGCGAGCGGCGCCAGCTCCTCGGCCGGCTGCAGGCGCGCACCGAGGAATTGCAGCGCGCCAACGAGGACCTGCAGACCTTCGCCCAGTCGGTGTCGCACGACCTGCGGGCACCGCTGGCGGCCATCACGGGATTCGTCGGCAAGGTCCTGCGCGACGGCGCACCGCAGCTGGCGGACGGATCGCGATCGCTGCTGGAACGTGCCGTGGCTTCCGGCGCGCGCATGGAGCGGCTGATCGAGGACCTGCTGCGCCTGGCGCGGCTGTCCGAGCAAGGGATGCACCTCCAGGAGTGCGACCTCAGCGCGATGGTCCAGGAGGTGGCGGACGCGCTGCGCCACGCCCGCCCGCGGCCGGTGCGCGTCGCCATCGAGCCGGGCCTGCATGCCCTGGCCGACCAGCGGCTGCTGCGCATCGCGCTGGAAAATCTCCTGGACAATGCCTGGAAATTCACCGCGCACGTGCCGCGGCCGGAGATCGCCTTCGGTCGCGAGGAGGGGGAAAACGGGCAGGCCGTGTTCTGCGTGCGCGACAACGGGGCGGGCTTCGCCATGCAGTACGCGGACAAGCTCTTCGCGCCGTTCCAGCGCCTGCACAGCCGCGAGGAATTCGAGGGCACGGGGATCGGGCTGAGCATCGTGCACAAGGTGGTGACGCGCCACGGTGGCCGCATCTGGGCCGACGGCGCGCCCGGCCAGGGCGCCGTGTTCCGCTTCACCCTGCCGGGCGGCACGGCGGCCGCCCGCGGCGCCGCCGTGCAGGTTGCTCGTACGGTCGCTACCCGTGGCGGATCGCCACCGTCTTGAGGGTGGTGAAACCGTACAGTGCCTCGAAGCCCTTCTCGCGGCCGTAGCCGGAGGACTTCACCCCGCCGAACGGCAGCTCGACGCCGCCGCCGGCGCCGTAGTTGTTGATGAACACCTGGCCGCTCTTCACGCGCCTGGCCATGCGCAGCTGCCGCCCGCCGTCACGTGTCCAGATGCCCGCCACCAGGCCGAAGTGCGTCGCATTGGCCAGAGCCACGGCCTCGTCCTCGTCCTTGAAGCTCATGGCGGCGAGCACCGGACCGAAGACCTCTTCCTGCGCCAGCCGGTGCTGCACCGGAACGTCGCGCAGCAGCGTCGGCGCCTGGTAGTAGCCGGTCTCCGGCGCCTCGTCCACCACCTGGCCCTGGGCCACGGTGCCGATGCCGGCGACGTGCGCGTCCGACAGGAAGTCCCAGACGCGCTGCTGCTGGCTGGCGCGGATGAGCGGGCCGACGTCGAGGTCCATCGCGGCCGGCCCGACGCGCAGGTTCTCGAAGGCCTGGCCGAGCCGCTCCAGCAGCGGTTCGTAGATGGCCTGGTCGATCAGCACGCGCGAGCCGGCGGAACAGGTCTGGCCGGCGTTCTGCACGATCGCGTTGATCAGCACCGGCAGCGCGGCGTCGAGGTCGGCGTCGGCGAACACGATCTGCGGGCTCTTGCCGCCCAGCTCCAGCGTGACCGGGCAGTGCCGCTCGGCCGCGACCTGCTGGATCAGCGTGCCCACGCGCGGGCTGCCGGTGAAGCTGATGTGATCGATGCCGGGATGGCGCGCCAGCGCGTCGCCTACTTCATGGCCGTAGCCCGTGACGATGTTGATGGCGCCGGCCGGGAACCCGACTTCGGCCGCCAGCTGCGCCACCCGGATCAGCGACAGGCAGGCGTCCTCGGACGGCTTGACCACGCAGACGTTGCCCGCTGCCAGGGCGCCGCCCACGCTGCGCCCGAAGATCTGCATCGGGTAATTCCAGGGAATGACGTGGCCCGTCACCCCGTGCGGCTCGCGCCAGGTGAAGACGCTGTAGCCCTCCTGGTACGGAATCGTGTCGCCGTGCAGCTTGTCGCAGGCGCCGGCGTAGAACTCGAAATAGCGCACCAGCGCGAGGGCGTCGGCCCTGGCCTGTTTCGTCGGCTTGCCGCAGTCGCGCTGCTCCAGCGCGGCGAGCTCGTCGGCGTGCTCGGCGACCTTGTTCGACAGCCGCATGAGGAGCCGGCCGCGTTCGGCGCCGCTCAACTTGGTCCACACCCGCTCGTAGCACTGGCGGGCGGCGGCTACGGCCGCGGCTATGTCTTCGGCCGTGCCGCGCTGCAGTTCGTCGAAAGCCTGGCCGTCGGACGGATCGATGACCGGAATGGTGCGGCCAGAGGACGAGGGCTGGCCGGCGTTCGCGATGTAGTGGAGTTGCATGCCGCCATTGTGCGACAAGCGCGGCAGTGCGCCCGCCGCGCGCGCCTGCTACGCCCCGGCGCCGACCGGCGTATACAGGTTCCGGTGGTCGGCCAGCCAGCGCTGCGCTGGCCCGCTGTCCTGCTGGCGCGGATGGAAGTCGCGGCGGAAGTACTCGCGCCAGGGCCGCCAGGTGGTGCGCACGAGGCCGCGCCGGCCGAACAGGAAGGTCGCGGCGCTGCACCACGTGCTCCAGCGCCACAGCGTCCCGTCGCGCCGCAGGTTGTTCAGCGTCTGGCGCCCCAGGTCGACCAGGAACGTGGCCGTGATGCGCCGGAACCAGGTGATCCGCCAATCGTGGTTGCCGCCGAGCGCCTGGTACAGGTCGAACGCGGTGGACTTGTGCTCCGACTCCTCGGCGCTGTGCCACAGCCACAGCGTCACGAGGCGTGGATCCTCGCGGCCCAGCAGGTCGGGGTTGCGCAGCAGCCAGTCGGCGAGGATGGCCGTGAAGTGTTCGAAGGCGGCGGTGACCGCCAGCAGGTGCCGGACATCCTGGCCTTCGAGCAGTCGCTGCCGCTCGAGCGAGCGCGGCGCCCACTCGTTGACGAGACCGTGCCGCTCCAGGTGGCCGTTGTACAGGCCATGCAGGCGGCGGTGGGTGGCCTCCTGGCCGATGAATCCCTGCACCTCGGCGTGCAAGCGCTCCTGCCGGTCGGGCGGCAGCGCCCTGACGCCGGCGCGCACGGCGTCGATGAAAAACTGCTCGCCGACCGGAAAGCTCATCGACATGGCGTTGAAGAGGGCCGTGCGGAACGCGTCGCCGGCGCACCAGTGGCGCGGCATCGGTGCCTCCATGTCGACGAGCAGGCGGCGGACGACAAGGTCGGTCATGGAGTGTGAAGAACGGTTCGCAGGGGCGCCATTGTCCCGCCTTGCCGGTCCCCGCGCACGCCGGCCGTCGCGCACGCCGGCTGCCGCCGCAAAGAAAAAGGCCCGCCACCTGGGCGGGCCCTGCCTGCGCTGCGCGCGACTTACTTGGCGGGGGCTGCGGGCGCGCCGGGCACCGTGGAGGCAACGGCCGGCGCCGTCACGGCGGCCGGTGCTTCGGCACGGGTCGGGGGAACGTCGCCGGCATGGAACTTCACCACCAGCGGCACGATCAGGAGCGCCACGATGTTGATGATCTTGATCAGCGGGTTCACGGCCGGCCCGGCGGTGTCCTTGTAGGGATCGCCCACGGTGTCGCCGGTGACAGCGGCCTTGTGCGCTTCCGAGCCCTTGCCGCCGTGGTTGCCGTCCTCGATGTACTTCTTGGCGTTGTCCCAGGCACCGCCGCCGGTGCACATGGAGATGGCGACGAACAGGCCGGTCACGATCGTCCCCATCAGCAGGCCGCCCAGCGCCTTCGGGCCGAGCAGCAGGCCGACCAGGATCGGCACCACCACCGGCAGCAGCGAGGGGATCATCATTTCCTTGATCGCGGCCTTGGTCAGCATGTCGACGGCCACGTCGTACTGCGGCTTGGCCGTGCCTTCCATGATGCCCTTGATCTCGCGGAACTGACGCCGCACCTCGACCACCACGGAGCCGGCGGCGCGGCCGACGGCCTCCATCGCCATGGCGCCGAACAGGTAGGGGATCAGGCCGCCGATGAACAGGCCGACGATGACCATCGGGTCCGACAGGTCGAAGCTGATGCTGCGGCCGTACGTTTCCAGCTTGTGGGTGTAATCCGCGAACAGCACGAGGGCCGCCAGGCCGGCCGAGCCGATGGCGTAGCCCTTGGTGACGGCCTTGGTCGTGTTGCCGACGGCGTCCAGCGGGTCGGTGATGTCGCGCACGCTGGGCGGCAGGTCCGACATCTCGGCGATGCCGCCGGCGTTGTCGGTGATCGGGCCGTAGGCGTCCAGCGCCACCACGATGCCGGCCATGCTCAGCATCGACGTGGCCGCGACGGCGATGCCGTAGAGGCCGGCCAGCTGGTAGGCGACCACGATCGCGATGCAGACGAACAGTACGGGCCAGGCGGTGGAGCGCATCGACACGCCCAGGCCGGCGATGATGTTGGTGCCATGGCCGGTGGTGGACGCCTCGGCGATGTGGCGCACCGGCGAGTACTGGGTGCCGGTGTAGAACTCGGTGATCCAGACCAGCATGCCAGTGAGGATCAGGCCGACGGCGCAGGCACCGAACAGGCGGATCTGCGTGCCGGTCGCGGTGATCGAGTTGTCGGGCATGAGCCAGACGGTGACGCCGTAGAAGGCGATCAGCGACAGCACGCCGGCGATGGCCAGGCCCTTGTACAGGGCCGGCATGACGTTCTTCATGCCGGGCGAGGCCTTGACGAAGAAGGTGCCGATGATCGAGGCGATGATCGACACGCCGCCCAGGGCCAGCGGATACAGCACCGCGTTGGTCGGAGCGGCCGTCACCAGCAGGGCGCCCAGCACCATGGTGGCGATCAGCGTCACGGCGTAGGTCTCGAACAGGTCGGCGGCCATGCCGGCGCAGTCGCCGACGTTGTCCCCCACGTTGTCGGCGATCACCGCCGGATTGCGCGGATCGTCTTCCGGAATGCCCGCTTCCACCTTGCCCACCAGGTCGGCGCCCACGTCGGCGCCCTTGGTGAAGATGCCGCCGCCCAGCCGCGCGAAGATCGAGATCAGCGAGGAGCCGAAGGCGAAGCCGATCAGCGGGTTGAGCAGGGTCGCGAGCTTGCGGTCGGGCGTCAGCACGCCGTTGCCGGCCAGGAACCAGTAGAAGGCGGTGACGCCCAGGAGGCCCAGGCCCACGACCAGCATGCCGGTGATGGCGCCGCCCCGGAAGGCGACGTCCAGCGCCGGGCCGATGCCGCGGGTGGCCGCCTGCGCGGTGCGCACGTTGGCTCGCACCGACACGTTCATGCCGATGAAGCCGCAGGCGCCGGACAGGACGGCGCCGATGATGAAGCCGATGGCCGTCGTGACGTCGAGGAAGATGCCGATGAGGATCGCGAGCACCACGCCGACGACCGTGATCGTCTTGTATTGCCGGGCCAGGTAGGCGGCCGCGCCGGCCTGGATGGCCGCCGCGATTTCCTGCATGCGGGGATTGCCGGCATCCTGCGAGAGGATCCAGCCTCGCGCCCAGAAACCGTACGCCACGGCCGCGAAGCCGCAGACCAGCGCCAGGATGAGCGCCGAATTGCCTGTCATTGTTTTCTCCTACGTTGTTTCGAGTAACGTGCTTCGAGGCGCCCCGCAAGCGGGGTGCCTCCGCTGCGTTGCTTCCTCGTGAAGCCCCCTGTAGGCGGGGCGGAGACGATTGGCCAACCGTCGAAATATAAGGGCAAACCTGTGACGGATTTCGCGTGCCCGAGCCCAAGCGTGGCTTCGCTGATTAAAATCAGGGTTATCACTGAGCCGGCTGTACCGGCTTCCCCACGCCCGCAGGGCGTTTTCTTTTTTTCAGGCCACGCGATGTCCCTCGACCAAGTCACCCCCGGCAAGCACGCCCCCGATGCCTTCAACGTGATCATCGAGATCCCGATGAATGCGGACCCGATCAAGTACGAGGTCGACAAGGAGACGGGCGCGATCTTCGTCGACCGCTTCATGAGCACGGCGATGCACTATCCGACCAACTACGGGTACGTGCCCAAGACGCTGAGCGGGGACGGCGACCCGGTCGACGTGCTGGTGATCACGCCGGTGCCGCTGATCCCGGGCGTGGTGGTTACCTGCCGGCCCCTGGGCATCCTCAAGATGGAGGACGAGGCGGGCGTCGACGGCAAGGTGCTGGCCGTGCCCACCCAGAAGATCCTGGGGCTGTACAGCCAGTGGCAAAAGCCCGAGGACCTGAACCCGCTGCGGCTGAAGACCATCGCCCATTTCTTCGAGCATTACAAGGACCTCGAGCCCGGCAAATGGGTCAAGATCCTCGGCTGGGAAGGCCCGGAGTCGGCGCGCAAGGAAGTCGCCGACGGCATCGCGAACTACCGGCTCCAGCATCCCGAGGCCGCCTGAGCCCCGCGGCGGGCGGTCGGCGCGACGGGCGTCGCGCCGCGCGGATGAGCCAGTGTGTCGCCGCCGCCGCCGCCTGAAACACTGATCCCACGGGAACGCGCGATCCACTAGACTCGCGCGTTCATGACCGCACCGCCCGATCCGCCGGCCGGCGTCTTCCATGTCGCCGGCGTCCTCGTGCAAACGCTGCCCGGATTCCAGCGATCCGTCGGGCAGCGGGTCGCCCAGGTGGCGGGCGCCTTCGTCCACGCCGAGTCCGGGGACGGCAAGCTGGTGGTCACCATCGAGTCCGAGGACGGCGCCTACATCCTGGACCAGCTCACGCAACTGCAGCACATGAGCGGCGTCATGTCGGCCGTGCTCGTGTCCGAACACAGCGAGCCGCTGTCGGCGGCCGACGAGGTACTTTCGCATGACCTTGCCCAAGACACGCCGTGACTTCATGAGGGACTCGGCGGCCGCGCTGGCCGCCGCCGCCGGCGGGGTCACCCTGCCGGCAGCCGCCCAGAACGTGATCATGGACAGTGCATCGAGCGAGCTGCGCTGGTCGAAGGCGCCGTGCCGCTTCTGCGGCGTCGGCTGCGGGGTGAACGTCGCGGTGAAGGCGGGCAAGGTGGTGGCCACGCACGGCGACCCGCAGGCCGAAGTCAACCGCGGCGTGAACTGCGTCAAGGGCTATTTCCTGTCGAAGATCATGTACGGCGAGGACCGCCTGACGACGCCGCTGCTGCGGATGAAGGACGGCCAGTACGACAAGAACGGCGAGTTCACGCCGGTCAGCTGGGACCAGGCTTTCGACGTGATGGCGCAGAAGTGGAAGCAGGCGCTGAAGGAGAAGGGGCCCTCCGCGGTCGGCATGTTCGGCTCCGGCCAGTGGACGATCTGGGAAGGTTACGCGGCCGTCAAGCTGATGAAGGCCGGCTTCCGCTCCAACAACCTCGACCCGAACGCGCGCCACTGCATGGCGTCGGCGGCGGTGGCCTTCATGCGCACCTTCGGCATGGACGAGCCGATGGGCTGCTACGACGACATCGAGCAGGCCGACGCCTTCGTGCTGTGGGGCTCCAACATGGCCGAGATGCACCCCGTGCTGTGGCAGCGCGTCTCCGGCCGCAAGCTGAGCGCGCCGCACGTGAACGTCGCCGTGCTTTCGACGTACGAGCACCGCAGCTTCGAGCTGGCCGACCTGCCGGTCATCTTCACGCCGCAGACCGACATCGCAATCCTGAACTACATCGCGAACTACATCATCGCGAAGAAGGCCTACGACCGCGAGTTCGTCTCGAAGCACGTCAACTTCAGGATGGGCAACACGGAAATCGGGTACGGCCTGCGGCCGGAGCACGAGCTGCAGAAGGCGGCGAGGAACGCGGCCGACGCGGGCGGCAGCAAGCCGAGCAACTTCGACGAGTTCGCCAGGGCCGTCTCCAGGTATGACGCCGACTACGTTTCTAAGCTGTCGGGCGTGCCGCGCGACAAGCTGGAGAAGCTGGCGCAGCTCTACGCCGATCCGAAGGTCAAGGTGATGTCGTTCTGGACGATGGGGTTCAACCAGCACACGCGCGGTGTCTGGGCCAACCATCTCGTCTACAACATCCACCTGCTCACCGGCAAGATTTCCACGCCGGGCAACAGCCCGTTCTCGCTGACGGGCCAGCCGTCGGCCTGCGGCACGGCGCGCGAGGTGGGCACCTTCTCGCACCGGCTCCCGGCCGACATGGTGGTGATGAACCCGAAGCACCGGCAGGCGGTGGAGGAGGTTTGGAAGCTGCCGCCCGGAACCATCCCCGACAAGCCGGGCTACCACGCCGTCCTGCAGAGCCGCATGCTCAAGGACGGCAAGATGAACTGCTACTGGCAGCAGGCCAACAACAACCTCCAGGCGGCGGCCAACCTCAATCAGGAGGGCTATCCGGGTTTCCGCAACCCGGCCAACTTCATCGTCGTCTCGGATGTCTATCCCACGGTGAGCACGGCCGCCGCCGACCTGATCCTGCCTACGGCGATGTGGGTGGAAAAGGAGGGTGCGTTCGGCAATGCGGAGCGGCGCACCCATTTCTGGCGCCAGCTGGTCGAGCCGCCGGGGCAGGCCCGCTCGGACCTGTGGCAACTGATGGAGTTCTCCAAGCGCTTCAGGATGGAGGAGGTCTGGCCGAAGGAGCTGCTGGACAGGAAGCCGGAATACCGCGGCAAGACCATGTACGAGGTGCTGTTCCGCAACGGCCAGGTGGACCAGTTTCCGCTGTCGCAGACCGACGCCAGCTACAGCAACATCGAGGCGAAGCACTTCGGCTTCTACGTGCAGAAAGGGCTGTTCGAGGAATACGCGAAGTTCGGCCGCGGCCATGGCCACGACCTCGCCCCCTTCGAGGAGTACCACAAGGTTCGCGGACTGCGCTGGCCGGTGGTGAACGGCAAGGAAACGCTCTGGCGCTACAGGGAAGGCACGGACCCCTACGTGAAGAAGGGGGCGGGCTACCAGTTCTACGGCCATCCCGACGGCAAGGCGATCATCTTCGGCTTCCCGTACGAGCCGCCTGCGGAGGTGCCCGACAAGGAGTACCCGCTGTGGCTGGTGACGGGGCGGGTCCTGGAGCACTGGCATTCCGGATCGATGACGCGGCGGGTGCCCGAACTGCACCGCGCCTTCCCCAACGCCGTGGTCTTCCTGCACCCCGAGGACGCCCGTGCGCTTGGTGTGCGGCGCGGCTCGGAGGTCGAGCTCGTCTCGCGCCGCGGCAGCATGCGCACCCGGGTCGAGACCCGCGGGCGCAACCGGCCGCCGCGGGGCGTCGTGTTCGTGCCCTGGTTCGATTCCAGCCAGTTGATCAACAAGCTGACGCTGGACGCCACCGATCCCATCTCGCTGCAGACCGACTTCAAGAAGTGCGGCTGCAAGGTCGTGAAGGTGGCCTGACATGCGCCGGCTCCTGATCTGCCTGCTGGCCCTGTGGACAGGCCTGGTGCTCGCCCAGCAGCCGCCCACCGTGCACAAGGACCCCTTCCGCGGCGACACGGCGTTCTCCGACAGCGCCCGTCCGCCGCCGCTCACCGGGGCGGAGAACAAGGACCTGAAGCGGGTGCGCTCCTACGCCATGCAGCCGCCCACCATTCCGCACTCGATCGACAACTACCAGATCGACCGCTTCGCCAACAAATGCATGATGTGCCATTCGCGCGTGGGCGCCGGCGAGAGCCAGGCGACGCCGATCAGCATCACGCACTACACCAATCGTGCCGGCGTGTTCCTCGCCGACGTGGACCCGCGCCGCTATTTCTGCGACACCTGCCACGTGGTGCAGATGGACGTGCAGCCGCGGGTGGCCAGCACGTTCGAGGACGTCGACGCGGTGGTGCGGCGCATGCGCGCCGATGCGGCGAAGGCCAAGGCCCAGGGGCGCGGCAAGTAGGCGGGCCATGAGAGACCTGATGCGCCGCTACTGGCGCACCCTCAAGCGCCCGAGCGTCCACTACAGCCTGGGCTTCCTCACGATCGGCGGCTTCATCGGCGGGGTCATCTTCTGGGGCGCCTTCAACACGGCACTGGAAGCGACCAACACCGAGCAGTTCTGCACCGGCTGCCACGAGATGCGCGACAACGTCTACGTGGAACTGCAGCCGACCATCCATTTCACCAATCGATCCGGCGTGCGCGCGAAATGCTCCGATTGCCACGTGCCGCACGACTGGACCGACAAGATGGCGCGCAAGATGCAGGCGTCCAAGGAGGTGTGGGGCAAGGTGTTCGGGACCATCAACACCCGCGAGAAGTTCCTCGACAAGCGGCTCGAACTCGCGCAGCGCGAATGGGCGCGGCTGCGGGCGAACGACTCGCTCGAGTGCCGCAACTGCCACAACTACGATTCGATGGACTTCACGCGCCAGAGCCAGCGCGCGTCCTACGCGCACTCCACGGCGCTCGACACCGGCGCCAAGACCTGCATCGACTGCCACAAGGGCATCGCCCATCGCTTGCCGAACATGGCGGGGATCCAATGAACCGACGAGTCATCGACACTGCGGCCGACGGCCGCCCGGCGCCCGCCGATCCGGCGCCCGCGGTGGTCGACGAGGAGGCCACGCAGCGCCGGCGCAGGAAGGAGGAGTTCCGCACCTGGTTCTTCCTCACCTTCGTGATGGCGCCCGTCCTGGCGGTGGCGATCGTCAGCGCCTACGGCTTCGCGGTCTGGTTCTACCAGCTGTTCGTCGGCCCGCCGGGCAGCTGAACCGTCACCCGGTGATCGCCCGGCCCACCGCCGCGCGGGCGGCCTCGCCGAAGCCGCGGTGGCGTTCCGCTTCTTCGGCGAAGCGCCGGTCGAGCTGGTCGCAGACCAGTTCGCACAGGCGGTAGACGCTCTCGTCGGCAAACCGGTAGTACGCGCTGGTGCCGCGCTGGGTCTTGGCCACCAGGCCGTTCTGGGCCAGCACCGCCAGATGCTTGGAAACGTTGGCCTGGGTGCACCCGGTCGCGGCGGTGATTTCGCCGACGTTGCGTTCGCCCTCCCGCAACTGGCTCAGGATCTTCAGGCGCATCGGCACGGACAGCGCACCGAAATAGCGCGCGACCAGCGCCAGCGCGTCTTCATCGAGGTTCTTCATGCCGCCTCCACCCGACCAACTATGGTGGGATTATTCGAAAACTCCATAACTACATCGACATATAACTGATCTGGATCAAAGTTTCACGGCGATCTCCGCCTAATTTTGCTGTGAAAGGGGATCGCTCATGTCGTTCCGGTATCTGGCAGCCTGCTTCCTGGCCGCCGTATTTGCTTCGGGCGCCATCCAGGCCGCCGAACCCGCCAAGGCGGCCAAGCCGCCCAGCCTCCATTCCCGCTTCAAGGTTCTGCAGCAGGACTTCCAGTCCGGGCCGGAAGTCACCAAGGCCTGCCTCACCTGCCACAAGAATGCCTCCAAGCAGATCCACAAGACGCAGCACTGGAAATGGGAGTACGTGAACCCCGCCGGGCAGGTGCTGGGCAAGCGCAACGTCGTCAACAACTTCTGCACCTCCACGGCGACCAACATGTCGGGCTGCGCCTCCTGCCATGTGGGTTACGGGCTGAAGGACGCCTCGTTCAACTTCAATTCGGAGGAGAACGTCGACTGCCTGGTGTGCCATGACCGGACCGGACGCTACAAGAAGCCGTCGGGCCTGTTCGGCAACGTCTACGCCAAGGATGTCGAGATGCCGCCGGGCTCCGGCAAGTTCGTCAAGGGCATCGACCTGAAGGGCGTGGCGCAGAACGTCGGCCGCACCAGCCGTGCGAGCTGCGGGGCCTGCCACTTCTACGGCGGCGGCGGCGACGGCGTGAAGCATGGCGACATCGACTCCTCCCTGGAAGCGCCGGAAGCGGCCGTCGACGTCCACATGGACGCCAAGGGCCTGAACTTCAACTGCACCACCTGCCACCGCACCCTCAACCACGACGTGCCCGGCAGCCGCTACGGCCCGATGAACGTCACCTTCACGTGCGAGTCCTGCCACAACACCAAGGCGTTCCACAAGGACAAGGACATCGACCGCCACAACAAGTTCATGGCCTGCCAGACCTGTCACATCCCGAGCTTCGCGCGCGGCGGCGTGCCGACCAAGATGGCCTGGGACTGGTCGACCGCGGGCAAGAGGGACGCCTCCGGCAAGCCGTTCGTCAAGCGCGACGCCAATGGCTACGAGGTCTACAACTCCATCAAGGGCGACTTCGTGCTCCAGGAGAACGTGGTGCCGGCGTATGCATGGTTCAACGGCACGGTGCGTCACCAGACCCCGGGCGAACGCATCCAGCCGGGGCAGGGCCCGGTGGCGATCAACTGGTTCGAAGGCTCGCCCAAGGACGGCAAGTCCAAGATCTGGCCGGTCAAGGTGTTCCGCGCCAAGCAGGCCTGGGACCCGGTGAACCAGACGCTGGCGATCACGCATCTGGCCGGCAACGACGACACGGCGTACTGGAAGAACCTCGACTGGAAGAAGGCGGTGGCCACCGGCATGAAGGCGGTCAACCAGCCGTTCTCGGGCCAGGTCGGCTTCATCGAGACGTACAGCATGTGGCCGATCACGCACATGGTGGCGCCGAAGTCGAAGGCATTGCCATGCGACGCCTGCCACGACAACAAGAACGGCCGCATGCAGCACGTGCCCGGCGTCGAGCCCGACTGAGGCACGCAACGAGCGAAGAAGCGCACCCGCGACGACGGCGTGCGCCACACAGCAACAGGAGGAGGGGGAACGCCGTGCGAGGGCCGGCGCTCCCGGAGGAGCCCGTGTCCCACAAGGAGAATGATCGATGAGCAGGAGAAAGCTGTCCCGCGTCATGGCGGCGGTGGCGGTGGTGCTCGCGCCGATGGGCGCCCTGGCCGCCGACGAAGACGTGCTGAAGAGGATCGATGCGCTGTCGCGCGAGATCGAGCAGCTCAAGGCGCAGGTCCGCGCCACCGAGGACAAGGCGGCCAGGACCGCGGCCGACACCAAGGCGGTGGTCCAGCGGGCCCAGGAGCGGTCGCTCGACCGGTGGCTGACGATCGGCGGCGACTACCGCTTCCGCATCGACCACCTGCGCGGCGAGACGCGCCCGTTCACCGACGTCGGCGCGACGTTCGCGAACGCACAGAACCTGCTGCAGGGCGACTTCTTCGGCAATCCCAGCGGCATCTCCAGCTTCTTCGGGGCGCCGCAGGCCGGCGGCATGAGCACGGCCGGCGCCCTGTCGGGCCTGATGGCCTTCGCGCAGGGGATGAACGGCGTTCGCACGTACGACCAGGCACTGGGATTCCTCGGCACGCCGCAGAACGCGGGGATGGCGCAGGGGATCGGCGCCTTTGCCGTTCCGGTGCCGGCGTACAAACCGAAGAACGACACCTTGTACACCAACCGGCTGCGCCTGGACCTGCACGCGAAGGCGACGCAGGACGTCAGCGTCACGACCCGGCTCGCGATGTACAAGACCTTCGGCGCGCAGGACGACGCCGCAGCCACCAACGGCGGCGCGGCGCCGTTCTTCGCCGACCGCGTGGGCGTCTTCGACGGCACGCTGGGCCACGTGCCTTCCAGCGGCGAGGTGGCGGTGGACCGCGCCTACGGCACCTGGAGCAACATCGGCGGACGTGACCTGTGGTTCTCCGTCGGCCGCCGGCCCTCCACCAACGGCGCCCCGAGCAACCTCAAGCTCAACGAGCCGCGTCCGGGCAACGGCGGCACGCCGTCGCTGCTGGTGGATTACGCCTTCGACGGCATGACGCTCGGCTATGCGCCCGACATCGACGGGCTGCCCGGCGCCTACGGCAAGATCTGCTACGGCCGAGGCTTCGAGAGCGGCTTCCGGAACACGCCGGCGAACTCGATCTCCGACACCGACATGCTCGGCATCTCCCTGGTGCCGATCGACACCGACAAGCTGCGGGTCTGGGCCCAGTGGAACCGCGGTTTCCACATCTTCGACGCGCCGAAGATGAAGGGGACCTACTTCGGCGACACCGCGCCGCGCGCGGACCTCGGGGACATCGACTGGTTCGGCATCGGCGCGATGAGCACCATCAAGAACGTCGGTCCGGGCAACCTGAACATCTTCGGCGACGTGGCGCTGAGCGTCACGCGCCCGAACCAGAACGTGTCGGCCCAGTTCGGCTTCCAGGGCCTGCTCACCGGCGGCTTCCTGTCGCCCGAGGCGCCTTCCCGCAAGCGCGGCAACGCCATCGCGGTCGGAATGCGCTACGACCTGCCGTCGCGCACGAAGGTGGGCCTGGAGTTCAACCGCGGCTCGAAGAACTGGATCACGTTCGCGCCGGCCGCCGACGACATCCTGACGGCCAAGGCCGGCACGCGCGGCAACGTGTACGAGACCTACCTGATCCAGGAGCTGGACAGCAAGCCGATCTCGTCCTTTGCCTCGAAGGCGTTCTTCAAGCTCGGCTTCGTGTACTACGACTTCAAGTACACGGGCAGCAACAACTGGGTCGGCGCCCCGGTCGCGATCTCCGACATGAACGGCCAGTTCAGCGCCCTCGCGCCGCTGAAGAAGGCCTACGACATCTACGGCACGTTCGAAGTGAAGTTCTGAAGGGTGGAATCATGAGCAAGACATTGCCAGCCGCACTGCGGATCGCGGTGCTGGCAGCAGCGGCATTCGCGTGGCAGGGGGCGGCGGCGCAGGACGTCACCGTCGTCGGCCCGGTGACGAAGATCGTGCTGTCGGCCGACGGCCAGTCCGCGGTGGCGACGCTCAAGGACAGCAAGTCCGGCGGCGAGGTGCAGCTGAACGTCACCGACGAGCTGACCCTCGACAAGTTCAAGGACAAGCGCATCGTCGAGGGCGACGAGATCCGTGCGCGGTTCCAGAACAAGGACGGCCAGAACGCCAGCAAGTCGTTCCGCAAGACGGCCGGCTGCTGACCCCGTGCAGCGCCCGCGGAAGGGGTGGCAAGTCTCCTGACTCCTTGCCGCCGCTTCCGCGGCCACGCTGCACCTTCACGCGGCCGGGCCGCGGGAAAGTGGCATTCCAGGAGTCATCCGGCGTGCCGGAACGGGCTGCGCCGCTCCAGGCGGTCGAGGTAGTGCTCGATTCCCCGGCCTTCGCGGGCCAGGAAGCGTTCGACCGCATCGGCGAAGGCCGGGTGGGCCAGCCAATGGGCGCTGGTCGTCTTCGCCGGCATCAATGCCCGCGCCATCTTGTGCTCACCCTGGGCGCCGCCTTCGAAGCGGTCCCAGCCATGGGCGATGCACCACTGCAGCGGCTGGTAGTAGCAGGCCTCGAAATGCAGGCAGTCGACGCGTTCCAGCGCCCCCCAGTACCGTCCGTATGCCACGCGCCCGGCGCCTGGAGCCCGGGGCTGGCGCGGCGGCTCGTTCAGCGCCACCAGGCTGGCTGCGATCGGCCGGTCGCCGCGCTCGGCGACGAACAGCAGCCAGTGCTGCGGCAGCGTTGCCGCCATGCGGCGGAAGAAGTCGCGCGTGAGGTACGGCGCGTTGCCGTGCTCGAGGTAGGTGCGTTCGTAGCAGCGATAGAAGAAATCCCAGTCGGCGGCGGCGATGCCGGCACCGGTGCTGGATCGGAACGTCACGCCGGCGTCGGCCACCTTGCGCCGCTCCTGCCGGATCTTCTTGCGTTTGTCGTGCGCCAGGCTGGCGAGGAAAGTGTCGAAGCTGGCGTAGCGGCCGCCGGCATCCACGGATTCGCTCCCGCCGTTGTGCCAGTGGAACTGGACCGTATGGCGCAACATGAGCCCCGCTTCCTCGCACGCCGCCACGTCCTCGCCGGCGCCGAACAGCAGGTGCAGCGAGGAGAGCTTCTCCCGCCGGCACCAAGTCAGCAGCGTTTCGAGCAGGGCCAGTCGCGCGGCCGCGTCGCGGGCCAGCAGGCGCGTGCCCGGCACGGGCGTGAACGGCACGGCGACCAGGCCCTTCGGGTAGTAGTCGAGCCCGTGCTCCTGGTACGCGTTCGCCCAGGCCCAGTCGAATACGTACTCGCCGTACGAGTGGTCCTTCAGGTACAAGGCACACGCGGCGTGCAATTCGCCGCCGCGCGTGAGGGTGAAGAACTTCGGCGTCCAGCCGGTGCCGGCGGTGGCGCTGCCGCTGGCCTCGAGCGCGGCCAGGTATTCGTGCCGCAGGAAAGGCGTCGGGTGGGCCTGCAGAGCCAGCAGCGCATTCCATTCGGCCGGGTCGACCTGCGACGCTGCGCCGACGACCTTGCTGACATAATCGTCCGGGTTGTTCTTCACTGACTGCCCATGGCTCTCAAGATCTCCATCGCCCAGCTCAACTTCCTGGTCGGCGACACGGCCGGCAACGCCCAGAAGATCGTTGCCGCCGCGAAGACCGCCTACCTCCAGGGGGCGCGGCTGGTGCTGACGCCGGAGCAGTCGATCTGCGGCTATCCGGCCGAGGACCTGCTGCTGCGGCCCGCGTTCGTCGCGGCCTGCGATGATGCCGTGAAACAGGTGGCCCGCGAGCTGGCGGGGTTGAAGGGCCTGCACGTGGTGGTGGGCCACCCGATGGGCGGCGACATCCGGTCGAAGTCGGTGCAGGTGCAGCGCCGCTTCAACGCGGCGAGCGTGGTGAGCGAAGGCCGCGTGCTGGAGACCTACGCCAAGCGCGAACTGCCCAATTACCAGGTCTTCGACGAGCGCCGCTACTTCACGCCGGGGCAGGGTACCTGCGTGTTCCAGGTCGAAGACGTCAACGTCGGCCTGTTGATCTGCGAGGACGCGTGGTTCGAGGAGCCCGCGCTGCTGGCGAAGGAGACCGGCGCCGAACTGCTGGCCGTCATCAACGCCTCGCCCTTCCACATCGGCAAGGGCGGCGAGCGCGTGGCGCGCATGGCCGAGCGCGCGCAGGCCGTGGGGCTGCCCGTGATCTATGCCCATTCGGTCGGGGGCCAGGACGAGATCGTGTTCGACGGCGCCTCGTTCGCCGTGGACGCCGCCGGCACGCTGGTGGCGCGCGCGCCGGCGTTCCAGGAGACCATCTTCACCCTGCAGGCGGCGCGGCCGGCCGCCCCGGGCCCGCTCGAACTGGGCGGTCCGATCGCGCACGAACGCTCGCCCGAAGCCGACCTGTGGGACGCGCTGGTCATGGGGGTGCGCGACTACATCGGCAAGAACGGCTTTCCCGGCGTGCTGCTGGGCCTGTCCGGCGGCATCGACTCGGCGCTCGTGCTGGCGATCGCCGTCGACGCGCTGGGCCGCGACAAGGTGCGGGCAGTCATGATGCCGTCGCCGTACACCGCCGACATCTCGTCGATCGATGCGCGCGACATGGCGGCGCGCCTGGGCGTGCGCTACGACGAGATCTCGATCGTGCCCGAATTCGACGCCTTCCGCGCCTCGCTCGCCGGCGAGTTCAAGGGGCTGCCAGAGGACACGACCGAGGAGAACATCCAGGCCCGCATCCGCGGCGTGCTGCTGATGGCGCTGTCCAACAAGTTCGGCAGCATCGTGCTGACCACCGGCAACAAGAGCGAGATGGCGACCGGCTACTGCACGCTGTACGGCGACATGGCGGGCGGGTTTGCCGTGATCAAGGACCTGCTGAAGACGACGGTGTTCCGCCTGGCCAGGTGGCGCAACATCCACGACCCGTACGGCACCGGCATCAGCCCGATTCCGGAGCGGATCATCACGCGCCCGCCGAGCGCCGAGCTGCGGCCGGACCAGGTCGACCAGGACAGCCTGCCGCCCTACGAGATCCTGGACGCGATCCTCGAGCGGTACATGGAGAACGACCAGGGGGTCGAGGAGATCATCGCGGCCGGCTTCGAACGCGCCGTGGTCGAGCGCGTGGCGCGGCTGATCCGCATCAACGAATACAAGCGGCGGCAGGCGCCGGTCGGGATCCGGGTGACGCACCGCAGCTTCGGCAAGGACTGGCGCTATCCGATCACCGGCAAGTTCCGTCTCTGAAACCCTGCGGGACGGATCTTCAGCTCCATCCTCAACCGGTCAAGCGCGTCGGCTGCGCCATGCGGGCAATGGCGCTATCCTATGATCGGCAAGTTCCTCGCCCGATTACCACTGGATTCCACATGAAACAGATCACCGCCGTCGTCAAGCCGTTCAAGCTGGAGGAGGTGCGCGAGGCACTGGCCGAATGCGGCGTGACCGGCCTCACCGTCACCGAGGTGAAGGGCTTCGGCCGCCAGAAAGGCCACACCGAGCTCTATCGCGGGGCCGAATACGTGGTCGACTTCCTGCCCAAGGTGAAGGTGGAGGTGGTGGTCAAGGACGACGACGTGGAACGCTGCGTGGACGCGATCGTGAAGGCCGCGCGCACCGGCAAGATCGGCGACGGCAAGATCTTCATCACCAGCATCGAGCGCGTCGTGCGCATCCGCACCGGCGAGACCGACGAGTCGGCGATCTGAGCGACGGCCCGGCCGTCAGATTTCCGACAGGTCGACCGCCCCGGTCCGCGTCGTCGCCGCCTGCGCCAGCTCGCCCAGCAACTGGCCGGCTTCGCTGCCTACGCGAACCAGGTCCATCTGCCAGTCGTTCATGTAGCCGTGCCGCACGCTGGCCGCGAGGAAGGCCAGCAGCGGGTCGTAGTACCCCTGGGCGTTGAGGATGCCGACCGGCTTGTCGTGGTAGCCCAGCTGGCGCCAGGTCCACACCTCGAACAGCTCCTCCAGGGTGCCGATGCCGCCCGGCAGGGCGAGGAAGGCGTCGGCGCGCTCGGCCATCATGCGCTTGCGATCGTGCATGTTGTCCACGACGTGCAGCTCGGTGCAATCGAGCTTGGCGAACTCGCGGTCCACCAGCGCGTGCGGGATGATGCCGACCACCCGCCCGCCGGCTTCCAAGGTCGCGTCGGCCACCACCCCCATCAGCCCGTTGTTGCCGCCGCCGTACACCAGCTGGCCCTTGTGCGCGCCGATCCAGCGGCCGACCTGCTGCGCGAGTTCGATGAAGTCCGGCACGGCGCCCAGGCGCGAGCCGCAGTAGACGCACAGGGAGAAACTGGGGGTCATGCAAGAAACCTCTGGTGGAGCGCCGCGGCCCAGATCGCGCCGGCGAGCAGCACCGTGAGCAGCACGGCGGCGCTGCCCATGTCCTTGGCGCGCTTGGACAGCGCGTGCCACTCCGGGCCCACGCGGTCGACGGCCGTCTCGATGGCGGTGTTGAGCAGTTCGACGATCATCAGCAGCACGACCGAGCCGGCCAGCAGGGCGACTTCCACCCAGGTGCGGCCCAGCCAGAAGGCGAGCGGCACCAGCACGACCGCGGCCACCGCCTCGCTGCGGAAGGCCGCCTCTTGCCAGCCGGCCCGCAGGCCGGCCAGCGAGAAGCCGGTGGCGTGCCACAGGCGGCTGAGTCCGGAGCGCCTCTTCTGCTGCTCGGCGGGCGATGCCAGGTCGATCTGCGGCATGGATCGATTGTCTCCCACGCGCGCGGCCTCAGGTGCCTTCGGGCACCAGCCGCGTGCCCGCGAGTGCGTCGTGCCAGAACTGGCGCTGCGGATGCAGCCGGCTCAGCAAGGCCCAGAACACCACCCAGCCGCCGGCCACCAGTGTGGCGTGCAGCGGCGTCACGGGTACGAACGCCAGCACGGCCAGCGGCGGCAGGAACCACGACCAGCTGCAAAGGTAGCGCAGGAGCGCGCGCGCCTGGCTCAGGCGCCGGCCGGAGGCATCGACGACACGGATTTTCCACGTCTTCATCGCCAGCGTCTGGCCCCTGCTCCAGAACCAGGCGAAGTAGATCGCGAAGACGACGAACAGGAAGGCCTGCAGCAGCGGGCGGCGCGCGTCCATGGCGTCGCGGACCTGCCCCAGGGCGCTGAAGAGCCAGCCGGCCACGAATACCACGGCAAACAGCAGCACGCCTTCGTAGGCCCAGCACGCCATGCGGCGCGCCAGCGGTGGAGCAACGAGTGACGATGCGACGTGCGACGGGGCCGGGGCCGCGCCCACGGCGCGTTTCGATGCCATCGGCGGATCAGCCGGCCCGGCCGGGGACCGACGCGGGCGTGGCCGGGGCGGCCGCCGGCGGCATCACCGCGCTCGCGCCGGCGGCAGGGGCGGACGCCGCGGCGCGCGGCCCCCCCGCCGCGGCAGGACGCGAGGCCGGCGACCGGGGCTTGGGCACTTTGGCCAGCTTGTCCTGGGGCACCGGCTTGATGGCGGCCGCCGTCACCGGGGGTTTGGCGGCCGACGCCGCCAGCTTGCGCTTTTCTTCCGGCGACAAGGCCTGGTAGGCCTCCCACTTGGCCCGCTTCTCGTCGGCGGACAACTCCTTCGTGGTCCCGAAATTCAACCGCGCGCGGGTGCGCTGCTGCGGCGTGAGCGCCGCCCATTCCGTCATGCGACTGTGCAACTTCGCCTGCTCGTCGGCGGACAGGGTCGGGAAGGTGGGGGCCAGGGCCTGCCACTTGCGTTTCTGGGCGGGACTGAGCGTGTTCCAGGTGCCGGCCAGGGGTGCGAGCGACTGCCTCTCGGCCGGGCTCAGCTCGGTCCACAGCGGCGCGGTGACCCGGCGGGTGGCTCGCGCGCTGGCCGGCTTGGAAGCAGCGCGGGCTGGCTGGGACGCCGCTGGCTGCACGGGGGTGGCGAGGGCCGGCGCCGGCGCCAGCACCGGCGGAGGTGCTGGCGTTTCGGCAAAGGCCGCGCCGGCGGCCAGTGCCAGGGCTGCCATGGCGGCGCGCCACGGCGAAGTGAAGCCTCGGACTGCGGGAGGTCGCATCGGCACTGCGTCAGCGGCCGGACTTGAGGAACTGGACGAAGCCCGGGTCGGCGTAGGCGGACGGGGGCAGGTCATCGGTGAGCAGCGCGGCGTCCACTTCGGCGACTTCGCTGGCGCGCCGGTCGTTCATGAAATTGTTGATGAGGACCAGGCCACCGACCAGCACCACCAGCGGCAGCACGCTGCCGACCTGCTGCCAGAAGCCGAAGCCGCGCTTGCCGAGCGACAGTGCGGCGGCATGGCCGTTGGGCACGACCTGGGGCGCGGCAGCCTCGGCCTTGCGGCTGGCCAGGGCCTGCATCCGCGCGGCGCGCAGCCGTTCGGTCACGTGGTATGGGAGCTCGGCAGTCCCGGCCGACAAGCGTCTGCCGACTGCGCGCCCGAACTGCTCGTGGAGCTGGCCGGGCACTGTGGATTCGATCTTCGTCATGGTTGTATGCCCTTTGCCCTCAGCGCCTTGCCGAGGGCCGCAACCGCCCGCGAGCAGTGGGTCTTGACACTGCCTTCGGAGCAGCCCATGGCAGCCGCCGTTTCGGCCACGTCCATGTCCTCCCAGTAACGCATCAGAAAGGCTTCCCGTTGACGCGCGGGAAGCTCCTGGACGTGGAACTCGATCTCCCGCAGGATCTGCGCCCGCCGGGTCGCGTCCTCGGCGCTCTCAGCCTGCTGCGTGCCCTCGCCGAACGCGAACGACTCCAGCAGGTCGAATTCTCCGTCATCCGAGGCCGACTCGAAGTCGCTCATGTTCGAGAACAGGGCGTTGCGGGTCTTCTGGCGGCGGAACCAGTCCAGCGTGCAGTTCGACAGGATCCGCTGGAACAGCATCGGCAGCTCGCCGGTCGGCTTGTCTCCATAGTGCTCGGCCAGCTTCATCATCGCCTCCTGCACGATGTCGAGCGCCGCTTCCTCGTCGCGAACGTGGTAGATCGAGCGCTTGAAAGCGCGTTTCTCGACGCTCTTGAGAAAGTCGGACAGTTCTTGTTCGGTGGCCAAGGAGTCGGACCTGGGACTGGGGGAGGCCGCCGGGCGGCTGCGGTGGCTGGGCCGGACGGCCGGCAGCGCGAAATTATGGCATTGCAGGGGCAATCCCTTGCGGGACGGTCGTGTTGCAGTGCGATAATGCCGCCTGCACATCAAAAGGCAAACGAGCCCGGATCCGGCGGTGAAGCATCCGTCCATGGTCCGAGGTTCAAAGTCCCGAGGCGGCTTCACGAGAGCGCGCTGCAGGGGCACCCAAGGTTTTTCGTCAGAGAAATTCACAAAGGTTGATCATGGAAATCTCCAAGGCCGAACTCAAGTCCGCCGCCGCGGCCGGCGACCGGACGCCCGAACTGCGCGGCGCCGAAATCCTCGTCAAGACCCTGCAGGCCGAGAACGTCAGGTACATCTGGGGCTACCCCGGCGGCGCCGTCCTGCACATCTACGACGCCCTGTACAAGCAGGAAACCATCCAGCACGTGCTGGTGCGCCACGAGCAGGCCGCCGTCCATGCCGCCGACGGCTACGCCCGCGCCACCGGCGACGTCGGCGTCGCGCTCGTCACGTCAGGGCCCGGGGTGACCAATGCCGTCACCGGCATCGCCACCGCCTACATGGACAGCATCCCGATGGTGATCATCACCGGCCAGGTGCCGACGGCGGCCATCGGGCTGGACGCCTTCCAGGAGTGCGATGCGGTGGGCATCACGCGCCCGATCGTCAAGCACAACTTCCTGGTCAAGGACGTCAAGGACCTGGCCGCCGTGATGCGCCGCGCCTTCCACATCGCGCGCAGCGGCCGACCCGGCCCCGTGGTGGTCGACATCCCCAAGGACGTCTCGTTCAACCGCACCACCTACGTCGCCCAGCCCGAGAAGGTGGAGATGCGGTCGTACAACCCGGTGCGCAAGGGCCACGGCGGCCAGATCCGCAAGGCGCTGCAATTGCTGCTGGCGGCCCGGCGGCCGTACATCTACACCGGCGGCGGCGTGGTCCTGTCCAACGCGTCGGCGGAACTGCGCGAACTGGTCGACCTGCTCGGCTACCCGATCACCAACACGCTCATGGGGCTGGGCGCCTATCCGGGCACCGACCCCAAGTTTCTCGGCATGCTCGGGATGCATGGCACGCTCGAGGCCAACAACGCGATGCAGAACTGCGACGTGCTGCTGGCCGTCGGCGCGCGGTTCGACGATCGCGTCATCGGCAACCCCAAGCACTTCGCCCAGAACGAGCGCAAGATCATCCACATCGACGTCGATCCCTCGAGCATCTCCAAGCGGGTGCGCGTCGACATCCCGATCGTGGGCGACGTGAAGGAAGTGCTGGCCGAGCTGATCGCGATGATCAGGGAAGGCGGCGCCCGGCCCGACGCGCAGGCGCTCGGCGCCTGGTGGGACACGATCGAGGGCTGGCGCCGGCGCGACTGCCTGCGCTACGACCGTGGCAACAAGGACGTGATCAAGCCGCAGCACGTGATCGAGACCCTGTGGAACCAGACCCGCGACGTCGAGGCCTACATCACGTCGGACGTCGGCCAGCACCAGATGTGGGCGGCGCAGTACTACAAGTTCCAGGAGCCGCGCCGCTGGATCAACTCCGGCGGCCTGGGCACCATGGGCGTCGGCATCCCGTACGCGATGGGCATCAAGCTCGCCAAGCCGGATGCCGAGGTGTACGCGATCACCGGCGAAGGCTCGGTGCAGATGTGCATCCAGGAGCTGTCGACCTGCCTGCAGTACAACACGCCGATCAAGATCGTTTCGCTGAACAACCGCTACCTGGGCATGGTGCGGCAGTGGCAGGAGCTCGATTACGAGGGCCGCTACAGCCACAGCTACATGGACGCGCTGCCGAATTTCGTGAAGCTCGCCGAGGCCTATGGCCACGTGGGCATGCTGATCGAGCATGCCCGCGACGTCGAGCCGGCGCTGCGGGAAGCCCGCAAGCTGAAGGACCGGACGGTGTTCATGGATTTCCGCACCGACCCGACCGAGAACGTGTTCCCGATGGTGAAGGCCGGGAAGGGCATCACCGAAATGCTGCTGGGGTCGGAGGACCTCTAAACCCAACGGCCGAACAGAGGTTTTCCTTTGCGGGCTCTACGTACTTCTGCGGCCTCTGCGTCCGGAAGTCCGAATTCCAACTGAAGACGAATCTATTGGCTGCCGAGCCGCCCGGTTACCGCCGGGCGGGGAGGGCACCGAAAAGAGGAATCACCCATGAAACACATCATCGCCGTCCTGCTGGAGAACGAGCCCGGTGCGCTCTCCCGCGTCGTCGGACTCTTCTCCGCCCGCGGCTACAACATCGAGTCGCTCACCGTCGCGCCGACCGAGGACGCCTCGCTCTCGCGCATGACGATCCAGACCACGGGGTCGGACGACGTCATCGAGCAGATCACCAAGCACCTGAACCGCCTGATCGAGGTCGTGAAGGTGGTCGACCTCACCGAGGGCGCCTATACCGAGCGCGAGCTCATGATGGTGAAGGTGCGGGCCGTCGGCAAGGAGCGCGAGGAGATGAAGCGCATGGCCGACATCTTCCGCGGCCGCATCATCGACGTCACGGAGAAGAGCTACACCATCGAGCTCACCGGCAACCAGAGCAAGAACGACGCGTTCCTGGAGGCGATCGACCGCAGCGCCATCCTGGAGACGGTGCGCACCGGCGCCAGCGGGATCGGCCGCGGCGAGCGCATCCTGCGGGTGTAGGCGATAAGGAAAGCGGCTCAGCCTCCCTCCGTTCGGGCTGAGCTTGTCGAAGCCCTGGTGCGCCAGGGTTTGCTTGAGCCCTTCGACAGGCTCAGGACGAACGGAGTTTCAATTCAACCCGGAGAGAAAACCATGAAGGTTTATTACGACAAGGACTGCGACCTGAGCCTGATCAAGGGCAAGACGGTCGCGATCATCGGCTACGGCTCGCAAGGCCACGCCCATGCGCAGAACCTGAACGACAGCGGCGTCAAGGTCATCGTCGGCCTGCGGCGCGGCGGCGCGTCCTGGCCGAAGGTCGAGAAGGCTGGCCTGAAGGTCGCCGAAGTGGGCGAGGCCGTGAAGTCCGCCGACGTCGTGATGATCCTGCTGCCCGACGAGCAGATCGCCGAGGTGTACCGCAAGGACGTCGAGCCGAACATCCGGCAGGGCGCGTCGCTCGCGTTCGCGCACGGCTTCAACGTGCACTACGGCCAGGTCGTGCCGCGCGCCGACCTCGACGTGTGGATGGTCGCGCCGAAGGCGCCGGGCCACACGGTGCGCAGCACGTACGCGCAGGGCGGCGGCGTGCCGCACCTGGTGGCGGTGCACCAGGACAGGAGCGGCAAGGGCCGCGACCTGGCGCTGTCGTACGCGATGGCCAACGGCGGCGGCAAGGCCGGCATCATCGAGACCAACTTCCGCGAGGAGACCGAGACCGACCTGTTCGGCGAGCAGGCCGTGCTGTGCGGCGGCACCGTGGAACTGATCAAGGCCGGTTTCGAGACGCTGGTCGAAGCCGGGTATGCGCCGGAGATGGCGTACTTCGAGTGCCTGCACGAGCTCAAGCTGATCGTCGACCTGATCTACGAAGGCGGCATCGCCAACATGAACTACTCGATCTCGAACAACGCCGAGTACGGCGAATACGTCACGGGCCCGCGCATCGTGAACGAGGAGAGCAAGAAGGTCATGAAGCAGGTGCTGCGCGACATCCAGACCGGTGAATACGCCAAGAGTTTCATCCTGGAAAACCGCGCCGGCGCCCCGACGCTGCAATCGCGCCGCCGCCTGATGGCTGAACACCAGATCGAGGTCGTGGGCGAGCAGCTGCGCGCCATGATGCCCTGGATCAAGGCGAACAAGCTGGTCGACAAGAGCCGCAACTGAAGGCCGCGTCGCAGCGCGCGACGCGCCCGGACCCCTCGAAGGCCGCCCCTGGGCGGCCTTTGTCTTTGCTCTTACACTGCCGGGATGCAACCTGGCATCGATCCCCAGCACGGTCCGTCCGTCACGTCCGAAGGCATCGTGGTGCGCAAGCGGCGCAAGGGGATCTACATCCTGCCCAACCTGTTCACGCTGGCGGCGCTGTTCGGCGGCTTCTACGCGATCGTGATGGCGATGAACCTGCGCTTCGACCTGGCTGCGATCGGCGTGTTCGCCGCGATGATCCTCGACAGCCTCGACGGCCGCGTCGCGCGCATGACCAACACCCAGAGCGCGTTCGGCGAGCAGATGGATTCGCTGTCGGACATGGTGTCGTTCGGCGCCGCGCCGGCGCTGATCGCCTACGAGTGGGCGCTCAAGGGCCTCGGCCGCTGGGGCTGGGTGGCGGCGTTCGTGTATTGCGCGTGCGCCGCGCTGCGGCTGGCGCGCTTCAACGTGAACACCGCGGTCGTCGACAAGCGCTACTTCCAGGGTCTGCCGTCGCCGGCCGCCGCGGCGCTGGTGACGGGGCTGATCTGGGTGATGAACGACCTGGAGTGGCCCGGCGCCGAGCTGTCGTGGGTGATGTTCGCGGTGGCGCTGTACGCGGGGCTCACGATGGTCACGAATGTGCCGTTCTACAGCTTCAAGGACCTGCACATGAAGCGCAGCGTGCCGTTCGCCGCCATCGTCCTGATCGCGCTGGTGATCGCCGTGATCAACATCCACCCGCCGATCGTCCTGTTTGCCGTGTTCGTGGTGTACAGCCTGAGCGGCTACGGCGTCTACGCGTGGCGCAAGGCCAAGGGCCAGCACACGAGCGTCATCAGCACGTCCACCGACGAGCCCGACGAGCGCGGGCTGCACAAGTAGGCGAGGGAAACCCCCGACCCGCCGTTGTGCTACAGTGCGCCGCATGTCCCTGATTTCGCTGGCCCTACTGCTATCCACCCACGGGCGGAGACGGTAGCGCACGCGTACACCAGTTCAACGGCCCGTTTGCACCAGCAGCGGGCCGTTTGCTTTTGGGGCTGCTGGTTCACCCGAAACTGCAAGAGAGCGACCCATGTTGAAGAACCCTGCCAGCAAGTACCGCGCCTTCGCCCCGGTACGCCTTGCCGATCGCACCTGGCCCGACGCCGTGCTGGCCCGGCCCCCGGTGTGGTGCAGCGTCGACCTGCGTGACGGCAACCAGGCCCTGATCGAGCCGATGGACGTAGCCCGCAAGCTGCGGCTGTTCAGGACGCTGGTGGACATCGGCTTCAAGGAGATCGAGGTCGGCTTCCCCTCGGCGTCGCAGACCGAATACGACTTCGTGCGCAAGCTGATCGACGACGGGCTCGTGCCCGACGACGTCACCATCCAGGTGCTGACGCAGGCGCGCGAGCCCCTGATCCGCCGCACCTTCGAGGCAATGCAGGGCGCCCGACGGGTGATCGTGCACCTGTACAACGCCACGGCGCCGGTGATGCGCAAGGTGGTGCTGGGCCTCGACGAGGACGGCATCGTCGAACTGGCCTCCAGCCAGGCGCGCCTGTTCCGCGACATCGCCGCCGACTATCCGGGCACCGAGTGGATCTTCGAGTACTCGCCCGAGATGTTCTCCAGCACCGAGCTGGCGTTCTCCAAGCGGGTGGTTGACGCCGTCACCGAGGTCTGGCAACCGACGCCCGCGCGCAAGTGCATCGTCAACCTCCCGTCGACAGTAGAGCACTCCACGCCGAACATCTTCGCCGACATGATCGAGTGGATGCACCGGAACCTGGCGCGGCGCGACGCCATCGTGCTGTCGGTGCACCCGCACAACGATCGCGGGACCGGCACGGCCGCCGGCGAGTTCGCGCTGATGGCCGGCGCCGACCGCCTGGAAGGCTGCCTCTTCGGCGGCGGCGAGCGCACCGGCAACGTCGACCTGGTCAACGTGGCGCTGAACCTCTATTCGCAAGGCGTGGACCCGGGCCTGGATTTCTCCGACATCGACGAGGTCCGCCGCACGGTGGAGCACTGCACGCAGATTCCGGTGCATCCGCGCCATCCGTATGCCGGCGATCTGGTCTATACGTCCTTCTCCGGCTCGCACCAGGACGCGATCAAGAAGGCGTTCGCCGCCCGCCAGGCCGGCGCCGCCTGGGAAATGCCGTACCTGCCGCTGGACCCCAAGGACCTGGGCCGCAGCTACGAGGCCGTGATCCGCGTCAACAGCCAGTCCGGCAAGGGCGGCATCTCGTACCTGCTGGAAAGCGAGTACGGGCTGGAGCTGCCGCGGCGCCTGCAGATCGAGTTCAGCCAGGTGGTGCAGGGCGTGATGGACGCCACCGGCAAGGAGCTCACGGCGCAGGACCTGTTTGCCCTGTTCGAGCGCGAGTACGGCGCGCGCAGCACTCCGGCGCCGCAGCACCAGGTGGAGGAGGCGGCCGGGGGCGCCGTGCGCCTTGCCGCCGAGGTCCAGGTGGCCGGCAGGAAGCTGGCGCTGCAAGGCGCCGGCAACGGCCCGATCGACGCCTTCGTGCAGGCGCTCGGGCAGGCCTGCGACACGCCGATCCGGGTGCTCGACTACCATGAGCACTCCATCGGCGCCGGAGCCAACGCCCAGGCCGTCGCCTATCTCGAGCTGCGGGTCGGCGAACGCACGCTGTTCGGCGTCGGCATCGACTCCAACATCGTGTCGGCGTCGCTCAAGGCCATCGTTTCCGGCGTGCAGCGGGCGCAGCCGGGGCAGCGCGCGTCGGAGCAGCCCGCCGGCGTTACTGCGAAATGAGGGACAGTCACATGGCAGACAAGCTGATCATCTTCGACACCACCTTGCGCGATGGCGAGCAGTCGCCGGGCGCCTCGATGACCAGGGACGAGAAGCTGCGCATCGCGCGCCAGCTCGAGCGGCTGAAGGTCGACGTGATCGAGGCCGGCTTCGCCGCCAGTTCCAACGGCGACTTCGAGGCGGTGCACACGATCGCCAACGCGATCAAGGATTCCACCGTCTGTTCGCTGGCACGGGCCAACGACCGCGACATCTCGCGCGCTGCCGAGGCGCTGCAGGGCGCGGCCCGCGCCCGCATCCACACGTTCATCGCGACGTCGCCGCTGCACATGGAAAAGAAGCTGCGCATGACGCCCGAGCAGGTGCTGGAGCAGGCGAAGCAGTCGGTGCGGTTCGCGCGCAACCTCTGCGCCGACGTCGAGTTCTCCCCGGAGGACGGCTACCGCAGCGACCCGGACTTCCTGTGCCGGGTGCTGGAGACCGTCATCGCCGAAGGGGCGACCACGATCAACGTGCCTGACACCGTCGGCTACGCCGTGCCCGAGCTGTACGGCAACTTCATCCGCTCGTTGCGCGAGCGCGTGCCCAACTCCGACAAGGCGATCTGGTCGGTCCACTGCCACAACGACCTCGGGATGGCGGTGGCCAACTCGCTGGCCGGCGTCAAGCTCGGCGGCGCGCGCCAGGTGGAGTGCACCATCAACGGCCTGGGCGAGCGCGCCGGCAACTGCTCGCTGGAAGAGGTGGTGATGGCCGTCAAGACGCGCCGCGACCACTTCGGGCTGGAGGTCGGCATCGACACGAAGCACATCGTCGCGGCCAGCCGGATGGTGAGCCAGACGACCGGCTTCGTCGTCCAGCCCAACAAGGCAGTGGTCGGCGCGAACGCGTTCGCCCATGCGAGCGGCATCCACCAGGACGGCGTGCTCAAGGCCCGCGACACCTACGAGATCATGCGGGCCGAGGACGTCGGCTGGAGCGCCAACAAGATCGTGCTGGGCAAGCTGTCGGGCCGCAACGCCTTCAAGCAGCGTTTGCAGGACCTCGGCGTGGCGCTTGACAGCGAGGCCGACGTCAATGCCGCCTTCGCGAAGTTCAAGGAACTGGCCGACCGCAAGAGCGAGATCTTCGACGAGGACATCCTGGCGCTGGTGGCGGACGAGGCCGTCACGCACGAGCATGAACACTACGGCTTCGTGTCGCTCGCGCAACATAGCGAAACCGGCGAACGGCCGCATGCCGTGCTTGTGTTCACGTGCGGTGGTAAGGAAGTGAAAGGCGAGTCGGACGGCAATGGTCCGGTCGACGCCTCGCTCAAGGCGATCGAAGCCATCGTCAGGAGTGGCGCCGAAATGGTGCTCTATTCGGTCAACGCCATCAGCGGATCGACCGAAAGTCAAGGCGAAGTGACGGTTCGGCTGCAGAACTCCGGCCGGGTGGTGAACGGGGTCGGCGCAGACCCGGACATCATCGTGGCATCGGCCAAGGCCTACCTCGCCGCACTCAACAAGTTACAAAGTAAGGCCGATCGCGTGGCCGCCCAGGGGTAGGTCGCTTCATATAATTGCTGTGCCGCCTGAGGAAAGTTACACAAGTCATTGATCTTGCGTAACTTTTTCAGATCTCGTAAACTTCCTGCCGGATTGCAGCGTTTCAGGAGTTTTATCGATGCACCTCACAGCACCCGCGAAGCGAAAGCCCTGGGCCTTCCTGCTCCATTCGATGGCCGTCGCAGTCCTGCTGGCGGGGTTCGCGCCCACGGCGGCTGACGCCGGCACGCGCAAGGCCAAGACGGTCAGCGCCAAGAAGTCCTCTGTTTCCAAGAAGCGCGTCGCCCGCAGCTACACGGCGAAGGCGCGCTCGGTGGTCCGCGTCGCGCCGGCCCGTCTGTCCTACGGCCAGCTGGCGGGGCTGCACGCGGTGCAGGACGATCTCGACCTGAAATCCAGCGTCGCCCTCGTGATCGACCAGGACACCCAGGAGGTGCTGATCTCCAAGAACGATTCGGCCGTCCTGCCGATCGCGTCCATCACCAAGCTGATGACCGGTCTGCTGGTCAGTGAAGCCAGGCTGCCGATGGACGAGATGATCACCATCACGCAGGAAGACGTGGACACCGAGAAGTTCACCGGCTCACGGCTGCGCGTCGGCGCCACGCTGACCCGCGGCGAACTGATGCACCTGGCGTTGATGGCCAGCGAGAACCGGGCGGCGAACGCCCTCGGCCGCACCTACCCGGGTGGGCTGGCGGCGTTCGTGTCGTTGATGAACGCCAAGGCCAGGATGCTGGGCATGAACGACACCCGCTATGTCGAGCCCACCGGATTGTCGAGCAAGAACCAGTCGAGCGCGCAGGACCTGGCGACGCTGGTGAAGGCCGCCTACGACGACCCGCTGCTGCGCGAGCTGAGCACGTCGCCCGAACACCAGGTCGCCGTGGGCAAGCAGACCCTGCAGTACCGCACGACGAACCGGCTGGTGAAGAACCCCGACTGGAACATCGGCTTGCAGAAGACCGGCTACATCTCCGAGGCCGGCCAGTGCCTGGTGATGCAGGCCAAGATCGCCGGCCGCAAGCTGATCATGGTGTTCCTGGATTCCGCCGGGAAGCTGAGCCGCATCGGCGATGCCGAGCGCGTGCGCCGCTGGGTGGAGAGCAATCCGGCGCTGTCGAATCCGCTGAAGGCGACGAACGGGTAAACCGCTGCGCTCCAGCAGAAAAGCCGGCCCCGCGCCGGCTTTCTTGCGTCCAGGGCGTCGCTACGCCGCCGCCCGCTGCGGCGCCGGCTTGTGGCCCAGCGCGTCGGAGATCTCCGCCGCGGTCGCCTGCAGCTTGGTGAGCCATCCTTCGTCGAGCCGGTCGGCCGGCGCCGAGATCGACAGGCCGGCCACCAGCTTGTTCTGGTCGTCGTAGATGCCGGCGGCCATGCAGCGCACGCCCAGCTCCAGCTCCTCGTTGTCGCGGGCAATGCCGTACTGGCGCGCCCTGGACAGTTCGCGCTCGAGCACCGGCAGCTGCGTGATGCTGTTCTTGGTGTGCCCGGGCAGGCCGGTGCGCGCAGCGTAGGCGCGCACGCGCTGAGGCTCATCGGCCGCCAGGAACAGCTTGCCGGTGGACGTCAGGTGCAGCGGCGCGCGGCCGCCGATGGCCCGCACGACCTGCATGCCCGAGCGCTCGCTGTACGCGCGCTCGATGTACACGATCTCGTCGCCCTGGCGCATGGAGAGGTTCACCGGCTGCTGGATCAGCTTGTGCAGCTCGCGCATGGGGCCCAGTGCCGCGTCGCGCACGTTCAGCCGCTGCTTGACCAGGTTGCCCAGTTCCAGCAGGCGCATGCCCAGGCGGTAGCTGCCGGCCTCGGGACGGTCGACGAACCGGCCGCTGGCCAGGTCGTTGAGGATGCGGTGGGTGGTGGACGGGTGCAGCCCCGTCTTCTCGCTGATCTCCTTGAGCGAAACCGCTTCTTCGCGGGAGGCCAGCACGTCGATCAGGGCGAACATGCGTTCGATCACCTGGATGGTGGGGGTCGCGTGGGCCCCGGGCTCCGACTTTCTCATGGCAATCTCAGGAACGAGGTGCCAAGATTTTATCTTATGAAATGCGACCCGGCCAGCGCGGGATCAAGGGTCAGCCTGATTGCAGCTCGCTTCCGGGGCGCCAGTGGCCGTCGAGCAACACTTCATTGGGCGCGAAGCGCGCCTTGTAGTTCATCTTCGGGCTTTGCCCGATCCAGTACCCCAGGTACACATGGGGCAGGTGCAGCCGCCTGGCCTGCTCGATCTGCCACAGAACGCTGTAGGTGCCGTAGCTCGACGCGGAGTCGGGCTCGTAGAAGGTGTAGACCGCCGACAGGCCGTCGTTGAGAACGTCCAGGATCGAAACCATGCGCAGCGCGCCGCTGCCGCCGTCCGGCGACGGTTCGCGGAACTCCACCAGCCGCGAGTTGACGCGGCTTTGCAGCAGGAACTGCGTGTATTGGTCGATGCTGTCGTGGTCCATGCCGCCGCCCGCATGGCGCCCGGTCTGGTAGCGCAGGTACAGGTGGTAGTGCTCCGGCACGAAGCACAGTTTCAGCACCCGCGCCTGCAGGTTCTGGTGCCGGCTCCAGGCGCGGCGCTGGCTGCGGTCGGGACGAAACTGCTCCGCCAGCACGCGCAGCGGCACGCAGGCGCGGCAGCCGTCGCAATAAGGCCGGTACGTGAACATCCCGCTGCGGCGAAAGCCGCCGGTCACGAGGTCCGAGTACGCGTCGTTGTGGATCAGGTGGCTCGGCGTCGCCACCTGCGAGCGTGCCTGCTTGCCCGGGAGATAACTGCACGGGTAGGGCGCCGTCGCGTAGAACTGCAGGGTCTGGAGCGGCAGGTCCTTGAGGTGTGTCACGCTGTCGTTTTCGGCGGCAGGAGGTGATTCCAGTATACGGGCTCGAACCGCCAGGGCGGGGCGGGCTGCTGCGTGTTACGCGCTACGTGGGCGACGAAGTCGGCGCGCGGAATCTCGCGCGCGCCCAGGGACGCCAGGTGCGACGTGTTCTGCTGGCAGTCGATCAGCGCGATGCCATGGGCCCGGCAGAACGCGACCAGCCCGGCCAGCGCGATCTTCGAGCCGTCGGGCACCCGGGTGAACATCGACTCGCCGAAGACGGCGCGGCCGACGCCCACGCAGTACAGGCCCGCCTCGAGCCGGCCGTCGACCCAGGTCTCGACGCTGTGCGCGTACCCGGCGCGATGGAACGCCTCGTACGCCTTGACCATGCGCGGCACGATCCAGGTGCCGGACTGGCCCGGCCGCTCGCTGCCGGCGCAGCCGCGGATCACCTCATCGAAGGCGCTGTCGATGCGCACTTCGCAGCGCGGGTCGGTCACGAACTTCTGCAGCGTCTTGCGCAGCGAGCGGTGCAGGTTGAACTCGCCCGTGAACAGCACCATGCGCGGATCGGTGCTCCACCACAGGATCGGCTGCCCGTGGCTGAACCACGGGAAGATGCCCGAACTGTAGGCGCGGTGCAGGCTGTCGATGTCCAGGGCACCGCCGGCCGCCAGCAGCCCCGGGGCGGGCTGCGTCTCGTCCCAGGCGGTCGAGACGTCGGGGAACGGCTCGCCCGCGTCGAGCCAGGGCAGGTTCATGGGCGTATTTTGGCCGGCCGACGGCCCGGGCGGGCCAGGGTCGCGCGCGGGCCGCGCTGGTAGCATGGCCCACCTCGACGATTCATGCTGTACGTCCACTCCTCCAACCGCTACGAGACTCTGGCCCGGCGCCTGCTGGACCAGCTCGGCGGGACCCGCGATGACGTGTTCGCGAGCGACCAGGTGGTGGTGCCAAGTGCCGCCATGCAGCGGCACCTCACCCTGGCCATGGCCGATGCGCACGGCATCTGCGCCAACGTCGAATTCGTGTATCTGGCGCGCTGGCTCTGGCGGCAGGTGGCGCGGGTGGTTCAAGGGGTGGCGGCCGAATCGCCCTTCGACCCGGCGGCGCTCGCGTGGCGGGTGTATGCGGCGTTCGGCGATGCCGCGTTCGTCGACGCTCATCCAAGGCTCGGTGGGTACCTGGCCACTGCCGGGGCCGACCACGTGATGCGCTACGAGCTGGCGGTGAAGACCGCGGCGCTGCTGGAGCAGTACGTGACATACCGGCCGGACTGGCTGGCGAAGTGGCAAGGTGCCAGTGCCCCTCACCCTGGCCCTCACCCCGGACGGGAGAGGGAACAAAATCCGAGACAGAGGGATGGCTTGTCTTCACTCCCTCCCGGGCCGGGGGCGGGCCGGGGAGGGGACACGGCAGCGGCTGACGAAGCCTGGCAAGCCGCCCTCTGGCGGCGCATCGCGCGTGAACTCGAACTGCAGGCCGACAACCCGCTGGCGCTCCTGGTGCGCGAGCTCGAACGTGGCGGCGCGACGCGTGCGCGCGAAGCCGGCCTGCCCCCCGCCGTCCACGTCTTCGGCCTCTCCGCCATGCCGCCGTTGCACCTGCAGGCGCTGCAGGCGCTGGGGCGGTCGATGGACGTGCATGTCTACGCGCTCAATCCCTGCCGCGAATACTGGTTCGACCTCGTCGACCTGAAACAGCTCAGCCAGCTGGACGCGGCCGGACAGGCGCAGGCCTTCGACGTCGGCCACCGGCTGCTCGCGTCCTGGGGCAAGCAGACCCAGTCGTCGCTGGCGCTGCTCACCGGCATCGGCGAAGGCGAGGGCGCGCAGGGCGCCGAGGAGTACCAGCGCGCCGGGTCCGCGAGCCTGCTCGCCCGCCTGCAGGACTCGATCCTGGACCTGCAGGAGCTCGAGCCGGCGTCGATCGACCTCGCCGGCGGCGACCGGAGCATCGAAGTGCACGTCTGCCACTCGCTCACGCGCGAGCTCGAAGTGCTGCACGACCACCTGCTGGGCCTGTTCGCCGCCGATGACTCGCTGGAGCCGTCGGACATCCTCGTCGTGACGCCCGACCTGCCGGGTGCCGCACCGCTGATCGAGGCCGTGTTCGGCACGATGCCGCCGCAGCGCAGGATTGCGTACGCGATCACGGGCCTGGGCCGCAGCACCGTCAACGCACCGGTCCGTGCCCTGCTGCAGCTGCTGGCCCTGGCCGCCTCGCGCTGCACGGCGACCGCCGTCTTCGGCCTGCTGCAGCAACCGGTGGTGGCGCGCCGTTTCGGCTTCGACGACGAAGGGCTGCTGCAGGTGCACGACTGGATTCGCGAATCGGGGATTCACTGGGGACTGGACCAGGACCATGTCGCCGGGCTCGACCTGCCCGCGCAGGCGGCGCACACCCTGGCCGACGGGCTGGAGCGCCTCTATCTCGGCTACGCGCTGCCCGGCCACGTGCAGGAGCCGTTCGGCGGCCTGCAGCCGTCCGGAGGCGCCGAAGGCTCGTCCGCGGTGGCGCTCGGTGCCTTCTGGCGCTTCGTGCAGGCGCTGCAGGACCTGCGCGGCGCGATGGCCCGCGCGCGCACCGGCGGCGACTGGGTGAGCTGGCTGCACGCCGCGGCCGACCAGTTCATCTCCGGGGCGCACGGCGAGATCGAAGACCTGCTGGAACTCCATGCGACGCTGGACCAGCTCGGCGATGCGATGCTGCGCGGAGGCCTCGACGAGCCGGTTCCGTCGTCGGTGATCCGCGCCGCGCTGGAGAGTGCGTTCGAGGATCCGGCGCGGGGTGGGGTGCCGACCGGCCGCGTCACCTTCGCCGGCATGGCGAGCCTGCGCAACGTGCCGTTCAAGGTGATCTGCGCCATCGGCCTGAACGACCGCGCCTTCCCCACGGCCGACCGTCCGCCCGAGTTCGACCTGATGGCGCGGGCGCCGCGCCTGGGCGACCGGCAGCGCCGCACCGACCAGCGCACGCTGTTCCTCGACCTGGTGCTCGCCGCGCGGCGCAGCCTTTATCTCAGCTATGCCGGCCGCAGCATCCATGACAACGCGCCGCTGCCGCCTTCGGTGCTGATCGCCGAACTGCTGGACGTGCTGGTGCCGGCGATCGCGGCTTCGGGCGACTCCGAGGCCGCCCTGAAAGCGGCGCGCGAGCACCTGGTCGTCGCGCATCCGCTGCAGCCGTTCTCGCCGGATGCATTCTCGGCGGCCGACGAGCGCGTGCGCAGCTTCGACGCGGACCTCGCGCAGGCGCTGCGGGAGGCGCTGACGGCGACACCGGACGCGGGCGGACGAGCACCTCGTGCCGGCCCGGGGCCGGGATCCGGGCCGCCAGGCGAAGCCGGAGGCGAGGCGGACGAAGAGGAAGCCGCCGCGCCTGATGCCGCCTGCTTCTTCACCGAACCTCTTGCCGAGCCCGGTCCCGAATGGCGCACGGTGCCGATCGCCCGGCTGGTGGAGTTCTTTCGCAATCCCAGCCAGTACCTCCTCAGGCGCCGCCTGAACCTCGACCTGGGATGGGACGAGGCGCCGCTCGACGACGACGAGCCGTTCCTGCCGGACGTGCCGTCGCGGTCGCAACTCGCGCAACGCCTGCTGCCCCTGCTGCTGGAAGGGACGGACCTGGCCACGGCGCGCCGCCTCGCGCAGGCTGGCACCGAACTGCCGGGCGGCGTGATCGGCAGGGCGGAGATGGAACGCGAACTCGCCCGCCTCGGGCGCTTCGCCCAGGCCGTGCGCCGGGCGAGCGCCGGCGACGTCTTGCCGCCGCACCAGGCCAGCATCGAGCTGGCGGTCGCGGGCGAGCCCTGGGCCATCCAGGGCGCCTTCGCCGACCTGCGTCCCGCCGGCGCCGTCCGCTGGCGCTACGACGACGAGCGTCCCAACGACGTGCTCGCGGCATGGGTCCACCATCTCGCGCTGTGCGCGCAGCCGCATCCCGACGGCGAGCCGGTCACCCGCAGCGTCACCCGGCTTGGCACGCGCACCTATTCGGCCCTCGGCGCGGCCGAAGCCAGGGAGCATCTTGCCCGGCTGGTCGCGCTGTATCGCGCAGGCCTGGCGCGCCCCCTGCACTTCTTCCCCAAGAGCGCGTGGGCGTTGTTGCAGGAGGGCGAGCGTGCCGCGCGCCAGAAGTGGACCGGGGGCAACTCGGAGTTCGGCGGCGAGCGCGACCATGCGGCATACCGGCTGGCGCTGCGGGGCGTGGCCGAACCGCTGGACGGCGAGTTCCGGGAAAGCGCCGCCACGGTGTTCGGGCACATCCCGGGCGACTGGCTGCCGCACGTGTCCTGCGGGGAGCAGGCATGAGCGGGCGCCGTCCCGAAGCCCTGGACGTGTTCCGGTGCCCGCTGCAGGGGGTGCGCCTCATCGAGGCCTCGGCCGGCACCGGCAAGACGTGGAACATCTGCGGCCTGTACCTGCGGCTGCTGGTCGAACGCGGCCTGGAGGTCCAGGAGATCCTCGTGGTCACCTTCACCAACGCCGCGACCGCGGAATTGCGGGAACGCGTGCGCGAGCGCATCACGCAGGTGCTGGCCCGCCTCGAAGGGCGCGGTCCCGAATCGGCCGATCCGTTCGTCGCCGGCCTGCTGGCCGCCTTGCGCGACAAGGGCTTCGAGGACGAGGCGCTGGCCAGGCTGCTCACCCGCGCCGCCCGCAACTTCGACGAGGCCGCCATCTTCACGATCCACGGCTTCTGCAAGCGCGCCCTCGACGACACGCCCTTCGCGGCTGGCCTGCCGCTGGCACAGGAGATGATCGAGGACGACGGCGAACTGCGGCAGGAGGTGGCCAACGATTTCTGGCGGCGGGAAGTGGCCGGCGGCGCCGTCCCGCCGGAACTCGCCGCCTACCTGCTGGAGTGCAAGGAATCCCCGGCCAGATTCGCCGAGCTCCTCCAGCGCCATTGCGGCAAACCGCTGTCCCGGGTGATCTGGCCCGACGGCAGCGGCGACGGCATGCCGCGCATCGACGGCACGGCTTTGCGCGCGGCGCATGCCAACGCCCGCGCCATCTGGCGTACCGGCCGCGAGAAGGTGATTGCCTGCGTCACCGAGGCGTTGCCGCGGCTGAACGGCAACCGCTACAAGGAGACCAGCGTGGCCGCGGCGGTGGAGCAGTGGGATGAGGTGCTGGCCTCCGGCGATGCCAACGACCGCCCGCCCGTCGGCGAGAAGCTGGTCCTGTTCACGCCGGGTTGCCTGAAGCCAAAGGCGAAACACGCGCCCTGCGGCGAGCACGACTTCTTCGCGGCGGCGCAAGCGCTGCTGGATGAATGGAGCGCGCTGCGCGAGCGGCTCGAACGCGCGCGGATGGTCCTGTGGCGCAAGGTCGCCGAAGAAGGGCCGGTCGCATTGCGCGCCCGCAAGCGCGAGCGCCGCGTCGTCGCGTTCGACGACATGCTCTTCAACCTGCACGAGCGGCTGCACGACGGGCGCGGCGCCGGCCTGGCCGTGACGCTGAGGGAGCGCTTTCCCGCGGCGCTGATCGACGAGTTCCAGGACACCGATCCGCTGCAGTTCGCGATCTTCGACGCCGTGTACGGGGCGGCGGACGGGCCGCTGTTCCTGGTCGGAGACCCGAAGCAGGCGATCTACAGTTTCCGCAATGCCGACCTGCACACCTACCTGCAGGCACGCAGCCGCGCCGGGGCCCAGTACACGCTGGCCGAGAACCAGCGCTCCACGCCGGCCCTGCTCGATGGCCTGAACGCGCTGTTCGAGGCGAATGAGCGGGCGTTCATGCTGGACGGCCTGGATTACCACTCGGTGCGCGCCGGAGCGAAACCGCGCACGCCGCTGGTCGACGGCACCGAGGCGCGCGCCGCGCTGCAGCTGTGGCGGCTGCCGCCCGACCAGGACGAGGACGGGCCGATCGACAAGACGGATGCCAGGGCCAGGGCCGCGCGGGCGACCGCGGGCGAGATCGCGCGCCTGCTCGCGGCCGCCCGGCGCGGCGAAATCCGGTATGGCGACCGGCCGCTGGAGTCGCGCGACATCGCCGTGCTCGTGCGCAGTCGTGCCGAAGGCAGCCTGGTCCGTGCCGAACTGAAGTGGCTGGGCGTCGGCAGCGTGGAGCTGGCGCAGACCAGCGTCTTCGAAAGCGCCGATGCGCAGGAGCTCGAGCGCATCCTCGTCGCCGTGCTCGAACCGGGGCGCGAGCCGCTGCTGCGCGCCGCGCTCGCCACCGAGCTGCTTGGCTGCACCGCCCCCGAGATCGATGGGCTGTCAAGCGATGAGCAGGCCGTCCTGCGGCGCATGGGCCAGTTCGCCGGGTACCGGGACACCTGGCTGCACCACGGCATCGCGCGGATGCTGCGGCAGCTGTTCGCGGCCGAGGGCGTCGCCGCGCGCATGCTGCGCCGCGGCGACGGCGAGCGGCGCCTCACCAACCTGAGGCACCTGGCGGAATGCCTGAACGAGGCGGCACGGGACCATCCGGGCGCCGAGGCCCTGTTGCGCTGGCTGCAGCGGCAGCGGCGCGAGCACGAGGGCGGCGAGGCCACGCAGGTGCGCCTGGAGTCCGACCGCAACCTGGTGCAGATATTCACCATCCACCGCTCCAAGGGCCTGGAGTATCCGATCGTGTTCTGTCCGTTCCTGTGGGACGGCAGCCCAGGCGGCGGCCGCGGGGCGGCGATCCCGCGCGATTACCACGACGATGCCGGCCGGCCCGTGATCGACTACCGCGACGTGGGCGACGACACCGAGGTGAAGCGGCGCATGAAGATGGAGGCGGACGCCGAGCGCCTGCGCCTGATCTACGTGGCGCTGACCCGCGCGGTGCACCGCTGTTACCTGGTGGTGGGCTCGTATTCGGTGGCCGCCTTCGGGCGCCCGTCCACCGCCGAATGCAGCGGCAACCCGCTGAACTGGCTGGCGGCCGGCGACGGCATCCCGCCCGAGGCCTGGCGCGACAGGAAGACGCCGGCCGAGCGCATCGTCGATGCGTGGAGCACGCTCGCCGGGAAGTCGCCGCACATCGCCATCGAGGTGCTCCCCGGGGCGCAGCCGGTGCCGGTGGAGATCCCGCGGCCCGCGGCCGACTCGCTGGCCGCCCGCCCGCCGCCAGGGCGCATTCCGCCGGGCTGGTGGATCGGCAGTTACAGCGGCCTGGCCCATGGCGCGAAGAGCGAAGCCGCGGCGGACCACGATGTGCGCGTGCAGGACGCGCGACCTCTTCCGCTTTCGGGAGAGAGAGGAGGTGAGGGCGCGCCGGACATCCTCCACTTTCCCCGCGGCGCCCGCGCCGGCGAATCGCTGCACGCCGTCTTCGAGCGCGTCGACTTCGGCGATCCGCAGGATTGGCCCGCCGCCGTCGCCCACGCGCTGCGCATCCGGCCCCCGCAAGCCGGCGCGGCCGAGAGTGCGGCCTGGCAAGCGATGGTGCTGCAGATGCTCGCCGACGTCACGGCGACGAAGCTTCCCGCCGGCCATCGCCTGGCCGACGTGGCGCGCGCTCGCCGCCTCGTGGAACTGGAGTTCAGCCTGCCATCCGCCGGCCTCGAGTCGCAGGCGCTGGCCGCCACGCTGCGCCGCCACGGCTATCCGGTGAGCGGCTTCGCATTCGGCCGCCTCGACGGCTACCTGCGCGGCTTCATCGACCTGGTCTACGAGCACCATGGACGCTGGCACCTGCTGGACTGGAAGTCGAACCACCTTGGCTGGCGCGCGGCCGACTACCACGGTGCCAACCTGCGCCGTGCCATGGACGAACAGGGTTACCACCTGCAGTACCTGCTGTACACCGTGGCGCTGCACCGCTACCTCAAGCAGCGCCTGCGCGGCTACGACTACGAGCGTCATTTCGGCGGCGCGCAGTACCTCTTCGTTCGAGGCGTGCGGCCCGGGTGGACGCAAGGCGACGGCTCCGCCGGCGGCGTGTTCTTCGACCGGCCGGAGCGCGAAGCGATCGAGGCGCTGGATGCCTTGCTGGGACACAGGGAAGGGGCATCGGCGTGAGCGGCCCCGGCGAGAGCATGCAACCCGAGCCGGGCAGCGCGTACGAGCGCGACGACCCGGGTGCCGAACGCCTGGCCGAAGGCTTCGCGCAGCACGTGGAGCGTTGGGCGCGGCGATGGCAGGCAGACGGCTCGGCGGGAGGGCAAGGCGTCCTGCCGGACCCCGTGTCGCACGGCGCCGGCCCGGCACCCCGCCCGCCGACCGAAGCAGACTTCGCGCTCTTGCGTCACGCCGCGCACCAGACCAGCCTCGCAACCGGCAACGGCCATGTCTGCCTGATGCTGTCGGATCTTTCTCCCTCCCCCTCCGGGGGAGGGCAGGGGTGGGGGCAGCACCCTCCCGAGGACCTCCGCCAATCCCTCCTCTCCACCCGCGTCGTCGGCACCCACGGCTCGCCCGGCGCCTGTCCGCTGATCCTGGACGAAGACGGCCGCCTGTATCTCCACCGCTACTTCGACTACGAAATGCGGCTGGCGCGCCGCATCATGCAGGCGGCAAGGACGCCGCCGCGTACCGTGACCCCGCCAGCCCGCGAGCTGCTGAACACGCTCTTCGCGCCACAGGAAGAAGACGAAGTCGACTGGCAGAAGATCGCGGCGGCCCTGGCGTTGCGCAACACGCTCACGATCATCAGCGGCGGCCCCGGCACCGGCAAGACCACGACGGTGGTGAACCTGCTCGCCTGCCTCCTCGCGCAGGAGCCCGGCGGCCGCATCGCGCTGGCCGCACCCACGGGCAAGGCCGCCGCCCGCATGACCGAAGCGATCCGCGGCCGCGCCGACCATCTTCCCCGTGCGCTGCGCGACCAGCTCCCGGCCGAGTCGTTCACCATCCACCGGCTCCTGGGCGCCAATCCCGGGCAGGGCACTTTCGTGCACGACGCCGGCAATCCGCTTCCGTACGACACGCTGATCATCGACGAAGCGTCGATGCTGGACCTGGCGCTCGCGACCAGGCTGCTCGAGGCCGTGCCGGCGTCGGCCCGCATCATCCTGCTCGGCGACAAGGACCAGCTCGCCGCCGTCGAAGCCGGCGCCGTGTTCGCCGAGCTGAGCGCCGATCCCACGCTGACCGACCAGTGCCGCCTCGACGTCGCCGGCCTGTGCGGCTACGCCGCTGACCGCGTCGCACCGCCCGCGCCGGCACAGCCCAGCCCGCTGCACGACGCCGCCGTGTGGCTGACGAAGAACTACCGGTTCCCGGCCGCGTCCGGGATCGGACGGCTGGCCAGGTGCATCAACGAGGGGAGGGCCGAGGAGGCGATGGCACTGTTGCGCGAGAGCCGCGCCCCGCGGCCCGTGGCCGCTGTTCACGCGCCGGCCGCCGCCGTTCCGGGCGCGACCAAGTCCAACGGCGCGAAGAAGCGCAAAGAGGACACGGCCTCGCTTTCGCTGTTCCCGGAAATAGAGCCGCCGAGCGCCGCCCTGGCCGGTCCCGTGGCGTCCGCACCTGCCGATGACACGTCGATCCGCTGGCTGGCCACCGACCAGGGCGACGACGTGCTCGACGCCATCCTCGCTGGCTACGCCGCTTACTTCGAGACGGTCGGGCGCGATCCAGGCGATGTCGCCGCGATCTTCCGCGCGTTCAACGCGTTCCGCGTCCTGTGCGCAGTGCGCGATGGCACCAGCGGCAGCCGCTGGGCGAACGAGCAGGTCACGCGGCGCGCGGCGCAGCTTCTTTCGCCCGCGCTGCCACCGGCGCCGCAGGACGCGCGCTCCCCCTGGTATGCGGGCCGCCCGGTGATGGTCCTGCGCAACGACTACGTGCTGAAGCTGTTCAACGGCGACATCGGCATTGCGTTGCCGGCAGCAGGCGAACTCGCAGTGCTGTTCCCGGACACAGAGAAGGGCGTGCGAGCGGTGCCGATCCCGCGCATGCCGCCGCACGAGACGGCCTTCGCAACGACAGTGCACAAGGCGCAGGGTTCGGAGTTCGACGCCGTGCTCCTGTCGTTGCCGAAGCAACCGGGACGCGCCGCCGTGCGCGAACTTCTGTACACCGCGGTGACCCGGTCGAAGAACCGCGCAACGCTTGCTGCCCCGACGGACGTGCTCGTTTCGGCCATGGAGGCCAGGCTGCAGCGGCATTCCGGCCTGCTTCCGCGCCTGCTCGCGGCGTCCGCCTCCGAGCGACGGTGGTAGCCGACGGCCCGACGCAGGTTTCCCCAGGCTCACGCACCAGGCACCACCCTCTAGAATGCCGCTCAAAGGATGAGCATGACGCCGGAAGCGAAAGCGCGGGTCGACATCGACAGGCTGCTCGCGCAGGCGGGCTGGCACGTCTGCGGCATGGCCGACGTCGACATTCACGCCGCGAAAGGGGTCGCGATCCGCGAGTTTCCGCTCAACACCGGATTCGGTTGCGCCGACTACCTCCTGTATGTCAACGGCAAGGCCTGCGGGGTGATCGAGGCGAAGAAGCAGGGCGCCACACTGACCGGCGTAGAGACGCAATCCGGACGCTACGCCCAGGGGCTTCCCGCCGGCCTCCCTGCGTGGCACCGGCCACTGCCTTTCCTGTTCGAATCGACGGGCGTCGAAACGCACTTCACCAACGGACTGGACCCGCAGCCGCGCGCCCGCAACGTCTTCGCCTTTTTCCGTCCGGAGCTGCTGGCGGATTGGCTGGTCTATCTGTCCGCAGCTCCGGGCCAGCCGGCCGCCAACGACGAAGCGCGGACGTTTCTGCACCGCATGCGCAACATGCCCCAGCTCGCGACGGCGTGGGGCGCCGGCGGCGCCAGTTTCCAGCTCTGGCCGGCCCAGATCCAGGCGATCCGGAACCTGGAAAAGAGCCTCACCGCGAACAAGCCCAAGGCGCTGATCCAGATGGCCACGGGCAGCGGGAAGACGTTCACCGCCATCAGCTTCATCTACCGCCTGATCAAGTTCGCCGGCGCGCGCCGTGTGCTGTTTCTGGTGGACCGGGGCAACCTCGCGCGCCAGACCAAGAAGGAGTTCGACCAGTACGCTTCGCCGTACAACAACTTCAAGTTCGGCGAGGAATACATCGTCCAGCACCTGCAGAACAACCAGCTGGACAAGAGCGCCCGCGTGGTGATCTGCACCATCCAGCGCATGTTCAGCATGCTCAAGGGGCGCGACCTGCCGTCGGAGGCCGACGAGGAATCGACCGAAGGGCTCGAGAACCTGTTCAAGGAGCCGGAGCCGATCGGCTACAACGCCGCCATCCCGATCGAGACCTTCGACATCGTGGTGACGGACGAAGCGCATCGCAGCATCTACAACCTGTGGCGACAGGTGCTCGAGTACTTCGACGCCTACCTGATCGGCCTGACGGCCACGCCCAACAAGCAGACTTTCGGATTCTTCAACCAGAACCTGGTGATGGAGTATGGCCATGCGCAGGCGGTCGCCGACGGCGTGAACGTCAACTACGACGTGTACCGCATCAAGACCGAGGTGACCGAGGCCGGCGCCAAGGTGGAGAAGGGTTACTGGCTGGAAACGCTGGACAAGGCCACCCGCAGGAAGACGGCCTGGCAACTGGACGAGGACTTCGAATACGACCCTTCGGAACTCGATCGATCGGTCCAGACGCCGGACCAGATCCGCACCGTGGTTCGCACCTTGCGTGACCAGTGGAACGTGGACCTGTTCCCGCAGCGCGAGGAGTTGCCCAAGACCCTGGTGTTCGCCAAGGACGACAACCACGCCGAGAAGATCGTGGAGATCCTGCGGGAGGAGTTCGGCCGTGGCAACGAATTCGCGCAGAAGATCACCTATCGCACAACCGGCACCAGCCCCGAGCAACTGATCAAGGATTTCCGCACCGCCTACTATCCGCGCATCGCCGTCACGGTGGACATGATCGCCACCGGCACCGACATCAAGCCGGTGGAGATCGTCGTCTTCATGCGCAGCGTGAAGAGCCGCAGCTTCTTCGAGCAGATGAAGGGCCGGGGCGTGCGCATCTGCAACGCCACGGACCTGCAGCAGGTGAACCCCGGCGAACACGTGGTGAAGGACCACTTCGTGATCGTCGACGCCGTGGGCGTGTGCGAGCGAGACAAGACCGACAGCCGGCCGATGGACCAGCGGAAGGCCGTGCCGCTGGACAAGCTGCTGCAGGCCGTGGCGCTGGGCAACGTCGAAGACGAGGTGCTGTCCAGCGTGGCAGCGCGCCTGGCGCGGCTGGACCGCGACAGCAGCGACGAAGACAAGGCCAAGGTGATCGCGACAAGCGGCGGCCACAGCCTGCGCGATCTCGCCAAGGGCATAGTCGAAGCGCTCAACGCCGACGAGGACACTCCTGCTCTCGCGGGGACGGGAGAGGGAGGCACCCGGCTGCGCCAAGCCGTGCGCCCCTTCAGCGACCCGCAGTTGCGGACCCTCATCCTGCAACTGCGCCAGAAGGCCGACCAGGTGATCGACATCGTCACCAAGGACACCTTGATCAGCGCCACCTTCGCCGAGGGCTCGGACCGGGCGAAGGAACTGGTGCAGACCTTCGAGCAGTTCATCGCGCAGCACAAGGACGAGATCACCGCGCTGCAGATCCTCTACAGCCGCCCGACTCGCGCGCCACTGAAGTTCGAGGACATCAAGCAGCTGGCCGATACACTGCACGCGCCGCCGCACCTGATGGACGAGGGCGCGCTATGGCAGGCTTACGCAGCGCTGGACAGGAGCAAGGTGAAGGGGGCCAGCGCGCGCCGCATCCTCACGGACCTGGTGAGTCTGGTGCGCTTTGCGATGCACCAGGAAAATGAGCTGGTGCCGTACCCCGAGCGCGTCCTGGCGAACTTCAAGGCGTGGCTGGCGCAGCAGGGCAAGCCCTTCACGCACGAACAACAACACTGGCTGGAAATGATCCGCGACCACATTGCCGCGAACCTCGGCATCGAGATCGAAGACTTCGAATATGCGCCGTTCAACACCGAGGGCGGCTTGGGCAAGGTGCATCAGCTCTTTGGCAGGGAGTTGCCGAGGGTGATTGAGGAGTTGAATCGGGAGTTGGCGGCGTGACTGAGATTCAGCGCGTCTTACTGCGTGACTTGTTGACAGAGTCTCAAAACGGGCTTTCCAAGCGCAGTGGCGATGAAGGAGAAGCGACCGCAGTGCTTCGACTTGCAGATATCTCAAGCGGCGCAATCGACGAAACGGCACCGCGGGACATACTTCTGACGAGCAAGGAGGTTCGTAAATACACATTGCGCCCAGGCGACCTTGTGTGCATCCGCGTCAATGGCAGTAAGAGCCTCGTCGGACGCGTGATCCCATTTCGATCCACACGCAAATGGGCTTACTGCGATCACTTTATTCGCTTTCGCCCGCGCCAGGATGTTGTGGATTCGCTGTACTTGGCGCACTACTTCCAAACGGAGGCCGTTCGGCGCTATGTCGAGCTCAACATGGTTTCGAGTGCCGGCCAAAACACAGTCAGTCAGGGGACCATGCTTGATGTCCCCGTGCCCCTGCTGTCTTTGGCAGACCAGCGCCTAGTCGTCGCCGAAATCGACAAGCAGTTCTCCCGCCTCGACGAAGCCGTCGCCAACCTCCACCGAGTGAAGTCGAACCTCAAGCGATACAAGACATCAGTCCTTCGAGAGGGCGCTCAGGGCCGTTTGCTCGGTGATGCCCAGTCCTTCGAGTGCTCAACATTTGCCGATGCTGGGTTTGACTTGCCAGCGGGCTGGACATGGACCCGTGTCGGGGACATAGGCAGACTGCAATTGGGACGACAGCGGTCGCCGAAATACCACGCCGGCCCAGACATGCGACCCTACTTGCGTGTCCAGAATGTTTTTGAGGATCGTATCGATTTGTCCGACGTGATGGAGATGAACTTCTCACACGCGGATGTTTCGAGATTTGCCCTCCAACCCGGCGACATATTGCTGAATGAGGGACAGAGTCCTGAGTTCCTGGGCCGGCCTGCAATCTATCGCGGCGAACTTCCGGGTGCATGCTTCACAAATACACTTATCCGATTTCAGGCGCATACCTGCGTCGTGCCAGAGTTTGCGCTGATCGTCTTTCGACACTACATGCACTCTGGACGTTTCGCCAAAGAGAGCAACATCACGACGAATATTGCTCATCTCAGTTTGGGTAGGCTATCGAATGTGGAATTCGCGCTGCCTCCGGTTCCCGAGCAGCAGCGCATCGTCGCCGAAGTCGACCGCCGTCTCTCCATCGTCCGCGAAGTCGAAGCCGAGGTTGACGCCAACCTGAGGCGTGCGCAGGGCCTCCGACAAGCCATCCTCGCCAAGGCTTTCTCAGGCGCCCATGCCTGATTTGGGCATGAACATACCCAGATTGGGTATTAAAATGCCCAAAATGGGTACCAGCCGCCGCGGCGCACCTCCGCCGCCCACTGCTAGCCTCGCCTCCGCGCTGTTCGGCGGCACGCAGCAGCGCGTGCTCGGCCTGCTGTTCGGCCAGCCGGACCGCAGCTTCTATGCGACGGAACTGATTGCGCTGGCTCGCGCGGGCTCGGGCTCCGTTCAGCGCGAACTCGCGCGGCTGGAGCAAAGCGGGCTGGTCACGGTGCGCACCGTCGGCAACCAGAAGCACTACCAGGCCAATCCGGCTGCCCCCATCTACGAGGAACTGTGCGGCATCGCCCGCAAGACGATCGGCATCGCAGAGCCGCTGCGCGCGGCGCTGGCGCCGTTGCGGGACCGGATCGTGGCCGCCTTTGTCTTCGGCTCGGTGGCAAAGCGGACGGACCACGCCGCGAGCGACATCGACCTGATGATCATCAGCGACACGCTGGGGTTTCCCGACGTGATCCTGGCGCTGCAGCCGGTGGAGCAGGGGCTCGGTCGCGAGATCAACCCGGTGATCTACACGCCCCAGGAACTTGCCGCGCGCCTGAAGGCTGACGGAGGGTTCGTCACTCGCGTGGTCTCGCAGCCCAAGGTGTGGCTGTTCGGAAGTGAAGATGACCTCCGCGTTTGAGAACCTGTGCGGCCCCGGCAAGCCGCTGCGGGCCGAGCCGCCGGACGCCAAGGAGTTTGCCGGACTGCGCGACATGGGCCTTGCCAAGCTGTCTGACGCGCAGCATGAAGGACTGGCACTGGCAAGCCAGTTCGACCTTGCGTACAACGCCGCCCACGCGCTCTGCCTCGCCGCACTGCGCTGGCATGGGTACCGCTCGAGCAACCGGTACATCGTGTTCCAGCTCTTGCCTCATACCCTGGAGCTCGGCCCGGAAGTCTGGCGCGTTCTCGCGAAGTGCCACGAGGTGCGGAATCTCGGCGAGTACGAGGGCCTGCTCGACGTCACCGAGCGCCTGGTCACGGACCTGATAGCCGCATGCGGGAAGGTGGCTGCGAAGGTCACCGCCCTGGACCCACCACACACATGAACGCATCTACCCTCGTCCAGAAGCTCTGGAATTACTGCAACGTGTTGCGCGACGACGGCATGAGCTACGGCGACTACGTGGAGCAGCTCACGTACCTGCTGTTCCTCAAGATGGCCGACGAGCGCACCAAGCCTCCTCACAGGCAGATGAGCATCGTTCCCGCTGCCTATTCATGGCCGACATTGTTGAAGGAGGACGGAGACCCGCTGTTCGATCATTACCGGCACGTTCTCGAAGAGCTCGGGAAACAGAAGGGGACCCTTGGCCTGATCTTCGGCAAGGCCCAGAACAAGTTCCAGGACCCGGCGAAGCTGCGCCGGGTGATCGCCGACCTGATCGACGCCGAGACCTGGACCATCCTGGGCGTGGACGTGAAAGGCGACGCTTACGAGGGCCTGCTGGAGAAGAACGCGCAGGACACCAAGAGCGGCGCCGGGCAGTACTTCACGCCGCGTGCGCTGATCCAGGCGATGGTCGATTGCATCGCGCCCAGGCCTGGCGAGGCGATCTGCGACCCGGCGTGCGGCACGGGCGGCTTCCTGTTCACCGCGTACAACTACATCGCTCACCACAACCCCAACCTGACCCGCCCCGAGAAGCAGCACCTGAAGGAGAAGGCCTTCACGGGCTACGAGCTGGTCCAGGCCACGGCACGCGTGTGCGCCATGAACCTGATGCTGCATGGCATCGGGTCGGAGAAGTCGGTGCCGGTGATCGTCGGAGACGCGCTGGCAGCCGACCCCGGCAAGCGGTTTGAAGTCGTGCTGGCCAATCCCCCGTTCGGCAAGAAGAGCAGCACGGTCATCGTGGGAGAGGACGGGCGCACCAGCACCGAGAAGGACATCATCGAGCGCGACGATTTCTGGGCGACGACGAGCAACAAGCAGCTCAATTTCGTCCAGCACATCAAGACGCTGTTGAACATTCCCGGGCGCGCGGCGGTGGTGCTGCCGGATAACGTGCTGTTCGAGGGCGGGGCGGGGGAGACCATCCGCCGCAAACTGCTCCACGAGTGCGAGGTGCACACGCTGTTGCGACTGCCCACGGGCCTGTTCTACGCGCAGGGCGTCAAGGCCAACGTGCTGTTCTTCGACAAGAAGCCGGCCAGCCAGACGCCGTGGACGAAGAAGCTGTGGATCTACGATCTGCGGACCAACAAGCACTTCACCCTCAAGACCAATCCCCTGAAGCGGGAGGACCTGGACGAATTCGTCGATCTCTACAACGTCGCCAACCGCAACAAGCGCAAGGCGACCTGGAGCCCCGAGACGCCGGAAGGCCGCTGGCGCGCCTACACGTATGACGAGTTGATCGCGCGCGACAAGGCGAGCCTCGACATCTTCTGGCTCAAGGACGAGTCACTCGCGGACAGCGACAACCTGCCCGCCCCGGACGTGATCGCCCAGGAAATCGTGGAGGACCTGCAGGCGGCGCTGGAGCAGTTCAGGCTGATCGCCGGCGACCTGGGGGCGGAGGTGGAGGTGGGGCAATGACTCCGGTGATTCTCGAATCCGTGCTCACCTGCCCGCAGTGCGGGCATGCCAGAACCGAAACCATGCCCACCGATGCGTGCCAGTGGTTCTACGAATGCAAGCAATGCCATGCACTGCTGCGGCCGAAGGCCGGGGACTGCTGCGTGTACTGCTCTTACGGCACGGTGCCGTGCCCGCCCGTGCAAGAGGCCGGGAAGTCGGCTTGCTGCGGCGGGCCGTGAGCCGGCAGCCGTCTCGGCGCGAGGCTCAGGGCCGCACGGCCAACCCGTTGAGCACCTGCTGCACGCCCTTCGTGCTGCGCGCGAGGTATTCGGCCTGCGCCTTTTCGGCGCTGGATTTCGCGAAGCCGGACAGCGACACGGTGCCATTGAGGGTCTCGACCTTCACCGCGCCGGCGTCGACGGTCTTGTCTTCGACCAGCTTGGTCTTGACCTGCGCCGTGATGGTCGCGTCGTCGACATAGGCGCCGACGGTTTCCTGCCCGCGGATGACGGCGCAGCCGGTGCCGACCATCGTCGCGCCGGCCAGCAGGGCGAATGCGAGTGTTCGCGCGTGGTTCATGGGGGATTCCTCGTGCACCGGCGTGCTTGCGTTTTCAGTACCGATCGTGCCGCTTGCGCAGCAGCGCGAGCGCCACCGCCACGACCGCGGCGCCGGCGGCGGCCGCGATCAGCGCCGATGCCAGCGGGCGGTCCGCGACGAAACGCCGGCTCAGCCGGCCGTAGCGGTCCAGCTGGTATTGCGCCGTGGCGCTTGCGTCCTCGAGGCCGGCGCGCACCTTGCGGCCGGTATCGGCGGCCAGTTCACCGGCCTTCTCCAGCGCCTGGGCCGTGGCCCGGCGCGCGTCTTCCGCGACGCCAGGAGTGCTTGTGCTCAGCGGTTTCGTGACGAACAGCATGGTGATTTCTCCCTGGTTGGCAGTCCCGCGAGACTGGCCGGCGAACCTTCGGCTACCGGTTGCTGCGGTGCCACCAACGGATGTATAGGGTGCGCGGGGTCGCTTTCCTTGACGGCAGTCAATCAGCTCCCGATGGGGCGCGTGAGGACATGCGGTGCGAACCTGCAGGGCTTCTGCAAGATCCCCCGGCGCGCTATTCTTGAAGTTGCCCAGCGTCGCTGGACAGCCAAAGGCAAGGACATGCGGTCGTTCAAGTTCCGGTGGAGGCGATGGGTGGCGGGCGCATTGGGCCTCGTCGCCCTTTACGCCGCGGCGGGTTTCTGGCTGGTGCCTTTCCTCGTCAAGGATCAGTTGCCGAAGATCGCGCAGTCGCAGCTGGCGCGCCAGGCTTCGGTGGCCGAGGTCGAATTCAACCCCTTCACCTTGCGGCTGGCGGCGCGCGACCTGCGGCTGGCCGAGGCGGATGGCGCCCCGCTGCTGCGGCTCGATGCGCTGGATGTCGAATTCCAGTGGCGCTCGCTGGTGCAGCGCGCGTGGAGCTTTGCCGCCATCCGGCTCACGGCGCCCAGGGCCAACCTGGTGATCTCGCCCGAGGGGCGGTTCAACCTGGCCGACCTGCTGGACACGATCAACCGGCAGCCGCGCGACGAGAAGGAGACGGGCCTGCCGCGCCTGGTCATCGACCACTTCGCGCTGGAGCAGGGCAAGGTGGAGATGCACGACCGGCGTGCCGGCTACGACAACGTCTTCGAGCCGATCGCCTTCACGCTGACCGACTTCAGCACGCTGCCGGGCGAGGCCGACACGCATACCTTCAGCGCACAGTCGGCGCGCGGCGGCAAGGTGCACTGGAAGGGAACCGCCACGGTCGATCCGATCCGCGGCAGCGGCGAGCTGACGCTGGAGAACGTCTCGCTGCCGGAAGTTTCGGTGTACCTCCGGTCGTACACGACGGCGCGGATCGCCGCGGGAAAGCTGTCGGCCACGCTGCCGTATCGGTTCTCGTACGCCGACGGCAGGTTCGAAGCGGCCCTGGCCGGCGCCAAGCTCGCCCTGGGCGACCTGGCGCTGGCGCGCGAAGGCGCCAGCGATGCGTTCGCCGCCCTGACGCGCCTGCAGGTCGAGGGCGTCGACGCCGATCTCGCGCGGCGCGAGGCCACCGTGGCCGGGGTGCGGGCCGAAGGCGGCCGGCTCGCCGTGCGGCGCGACGCCAGGGGCGAACTGGATCTTGCCAGGCTGATGGTTGCTGCGGCGGGCCGGGCCGCGGCTGCCCCCGCCCAGCGCGAGGTCGCCGTCGACGACTGGAAACTGGCGGTGAACCAGGTGCTGCTGGATGACCTGGCGCTGGCGGCCGTGGACGAGACCGTCAGTCCGCCGGCGCGGCTGGACGCGGGCCGGCTGCGGCTTCAGTTGCAGGCAACGGCGCAACAGAGGGGCGCCGACCTGCAGGTGAAGCTCGCGGACATGGCGTTCTCGGCGCACGACCTGGTGTTTGCCAGCGGCAAGCAGACGCCGATCAGGCTGGCGCAAGCGGGGTTCAGCGACGGAACGCTCGATCTCGCGGCTCGCCGCGCGATGCTCGGCCGCGTCCACGTCCAAGGCGGCCAGCTGCAATTGACCCGCAATGCGAAGGGTGAGCTCGACCTGCTGGAGCTCTTGCCGAAGTTCGCCTCGGCCCCCGCGGCGCCGCCGGTCGCGGACTCCGGCCCGCCGTGGAGCGCGATGGCCACGAGCGTGGATCTGGCGAAGTTCAGCGCCGACGTGCACGACCAGGCCTCCGGCGTGAAAGTGCGGGTGAATGACCTGGCCGTCAAGCTCGCCGGCGCCGGCACCGACCTGAAGCAGCCGGTGAAGTTCGACGCCAGCCTGAGCCTGCGCGAAGGCGGGCAGCTCTCGGCGCAGGGCAGCGTGGTGCCGGGCACCGGGGCGCTGCAGGCGGCGGTGCGGGTCAGGCAATTGGCGCTGGCCCCGCTGCAGCCCTTGCTGGCGCAGCACCTCAAGCTGAAGATCGCCGGTGGCAACGTGTCGGCGCAAGGGCGCATCACCGGCGCCACCGGCAAGAACGGGGCTGCGAGCCTGCGTTACGCGGGCGGGCTCAACGTGGCCGGCCTCGCGCTGAACGAAGTCGATGGCGACGCGTTCGCGTCATGGCAGGACGTGCGGGCCGACAGCTTCACCGCCAGCCTCAACCCGAACCGGCTGGACATCCCCGAGTTGCGCGTGGTGGCGCCCAACGCCAAGCTGATCATCGAGGACGACCGCAGCCTGAATGCCGCGCGCCTGCTGGTGCGGCCGGCGGCGCAGCCCGCGCCGGCGGCGGCCACGGCGGCTCGCGGCGACGAGGACCCGTTCCCGGTACGGGTGCGGCGGGTGCGCGTGCAGGACGCAAAGCTGGACTTCACCGACCTGAGCCTGCGGCCGCAGTTCGCCGCCAAGATCTACGAGCTGAACGGGGTCGTCAATGGCCTGTCTTCGAACCGCCAGTCGCGCAGCCAGGTCGAACTGGACGGACGGGTCGACGAATTCGGCCTGGCCCGCGTGCGCGGCGAACTCAATCCGTTCGCGCCGGCCGACAACACCGACGTCAACGTCGTGTTCAGGAACGTGGACATGGTGCCGACTTCGCCCTATGCGATGAAGTTCGCCGGCTACCGCATCGCCGAGGGCAAGATCTCGCTGGACCTGCAATACAAGGTGCGCGGCCGGCAATTGGCGGGCGAGAACCAGATCGTCATCGACAAGCTGACGCTCGGCGAGCGCGTGGACAGCCCGGACGCGCTGAAGTTGCCGCTGGAACTGGCGATCGCCCTGCTGAAGGACAGCGACGGGCGCATCGACCTGGGCCTGCCGGTGTCCGGCAACCTCGACGATCCGCAGTTCAGCTACGGGGCGCTGATCTGGAAGGCCATCGGCACCGTGCTGACGAAGATCGTCACGGCGCCGTTCCGCGCCATCGGCGCGCTGCTGGGCATCAGTGGCGAGAAGCTGGAAGGCATCGCCTTCGACCCCGGCAGCGACAGGCTGCTGCCGCCCGAGCGCGAGAAGTTGAAGCAGATCGCGCAACTGCTGGCCAGGCGTCCGCAGCTCAGGCTCTCGGTGCCGGGCCACTACAGTGAAGCCGCGGACGGCGCCGCGATGCGCGCACGGGCCGTTCGCATGGAGATCGCGCGCCGCGCCGGCGTCAAGCTGCAGCCTGGCGAGGAGCCGGGACCGGTGGACCTGGGCAGCCGGTCCATGCGCAGCGCCGTGCGCGAGCTGTACGCGGCCCGCTTCGGCGAGGCGGACCTCGACCGTGAGAAGAAGGCGGCCGAAGCGGTGGCCCCTGCGCCCGTGCCTGCGGCGAGCGCCGGCGCGGCCAAGGCGCCGGCGGCCCAGGACAGGCTGCCCCTGCTGCAGCGCGTCGGCAAGATGATCCAGGGCGAGCCGCAGGTGGCCGACGCGAGCGCGTTCTACGGCAAACTGATCGGGCGCTTGAACCGCGAGCAGCCGCTGGCCCCGGGCGCACTGGCGCAACTGGGCACGCATCGCGCGGACGCCGTGCTGGCCGCCTTGAAGGAGGGCGGCGTCGACCCCGCCCGGGCGGTCGCCGGGGCGCCCGAGCAGGTGGAAGCCAGTGCCGGCAAGGAAGTGACGCTCAAGCTGGCGCTCGGGGCACGGTGAAAGCCGGCTTGGCGTCGGACGCGCGCTCATGAGCTCGCCGCGCGAGCCCTGGGGTATGCACTCATCGGCGGGCCGCTGCCGCCATACAGAATCGGCCGATGTCCGAACGCCTCGCCCAACTTGCCTACGACGAACTGCCGCCAGCCGTGCGGCCGCTCGCCGACGACATCCTCAAGGTCTCCAGCGCCGCCCTCGGCGGCCCGTACAACGCGCTGCTGCGCAGTCCCGACATGGCGCGGCGCGCCTTCGACCTGCTCGACTACCTGCGCTTCAAGACCTCGGTCGACAAGCGCCTGAACGAGTTCGCCATCCTGATCCAGGCCCGCATCGCCAATGCGCAGTACGAGTGGTGGGCGCACGAGACCATTGCCCGAAAGGCGGGATTGGCCGACGCCGTGATGGCCGACCTGCGCGCCTGCCGCCGTCCGGTGGCCATGCGCCAGGATGAGCGGCTGGTGTACGACTATTGCGTGCAGCTCACGCTGAATCACCGCGTGCCCGACGCCTTGTGGCGGGAGACGGTCACGGCCATGGGCGAGCAGGCCGTCATCGATCTGACGGTCCTGTCGGGCACGTACGTGATGGTGGCCATGCTGCTCAATGCCACGCAGGTCCGGATACCGGGTGGCGGCGCGCTGCCGCTGGAGGTGCTCGACGCGGCGGAAATCAGGCGCCGGCTGCTGTCCTGATCGCGCGGCTCGCGCCGCAACAAAGCCTCACACTCTCCCGCGCCCACTGGCGACGTGCCGTGGAAAAACGTAAGTTCTGCATCGTCGCTTGAGCTGGCCGCAGCCGGCAGCGCCCCCTGCTTGAGGCATTCCTGCCGAGCTCGGTCAGGGTAATCCCGAGGCGCTCATCCGTTGACATGCTTGGGCTCCTGGGGATTTCAAGCCACTCCGCGGGGTATCCGCCGGACGACGCCCGCAAGACGCGTGCCGTGAAAAATGACACGCGGCTCGGGGCGTTTCGACGCGAAGTTTCCTTACATCTGTAGGCGCCGGGTTCCGCGGTTTGTCGGCGATCTCCTACTACAGTCGCCCCTCGTTGGCTGAGCCCGAGCTTGGCCGCCCAGGTCCGCGATCCGGCGGACCATTTCGCCGCTCCGGCAGAGCTCCCCTCGCTCAGGGTGCAGCCGCCGGTGCCATCGTCCAGCGAACTCACTTACAAGCTTTGAAATGAAGAGACGCAACTTCCTCCTGTCCGGCTCCGCTTCGATCGCCACGGCTGGCCTCACGGCCTGCGGCGGCGGCGGTGGCGCCGACGGGCAACTCGACGCCAGCCTCACCGAGACCGGCGCCTTGCGCAGTACGGGGCCGGTGGCGACCGACCCTTCCGCCGGCGGCGCCGTGACGGCTGCCGCGACCGGCGACACCGCGGTCCGCGCGCCCAGCCGCGCGGCCAAGCAGGACAGCACGGCAACGCCGACGTCCAGCGTGCGCTACCCCTTCGGCGCCCGCCTCACCGGGTACTCGGCCGGCATCCTGCCGTCGCAGAGCGCATGGACCATGGACGACCTGCTGCGCCGCCAGTACGACGCCTGGAAGGCGGCGCGGGTGGTGCCGGTCGGCTGGATCGCGCCGGGCGGCTATGCCGTGCAGTCATCGCAGTGGAACACCCTCACGGTTTCCGAAGCCATGGGCTACGGCATGCTGCTCACCGTGCTGTTCGCGGGCCACGATCCGAACGCCCGCAGCATCTTCGATGGCCTGCTCGCCGTCGTGCGCGCCCGGCCGGCGTGGGCGGTGACGCCGCACAACCCGGGCGGCAAGTATCTGATGGACTGGAAGCTCGCCTCCAACGGTTCGTCGATGGGCCAGGGCTGGAACGCGCTGGACGGCGATCTCGACATCGCGCTGGCGCTGCTGATGGCCGACAAGCAGTGGGGTTCGTCCAGCGGCTGGAACTACCTGCAGGAGGGCAAGAACACCATCGAGGCCATCAAGTCCTGGAACGTCAAGGCCGACGGCACGATGGAGGGCCTGGCCAACCGCAGCCACAACCGCACGTCGGACTACATGACCGGCCACTTCCGCGCCTTCAAGGCCGCGACCGGCGACGGCCTGTGGGACAAGGCCGTGGACCGCGCCTACTGGCTGACCAACCACCTGCAGAACTCGTTCTCGGCCGGCGTCGGCCTGATGCCCGACTTCGTGATGAACGCCGACAGCGGCTGGCCGACTCCGTCGACCGGCTACATCGGCGACGGCAACGACAAGGAAGGGTTCTTCTGGTGGAACGCGTGCCGCAATCCGTGGCGCTTCGCGTCCGACTACGTGCTGTCGGGCGACTGGCGCCTCCAGCAGGTCACGGGCCGGATGATCGATTTCTTCCAGCGTACCTCCGGCGGTGACCCGATGCGCATCGGCACCGGCTATGCGCTGGACGGCCGGCTGCTGACCGGCGGCAACAGCGGCGCCTACCATGGCCCGATCTGCGCCGGTGCCTGCACCGACGCCCGCTTCCAGGGGTTCCTCGACGCGATGTGGAACTGGAACGCCACCCACCTGACGACCGGCTACTACGACAGCGAGATCCAGCTGCTGTCGATGGTGGTGGCCTCGGGCAACTGGTGGACGCCGGCCGGCTCGTTCGGCAGCGGCGGCGGGACGGTGACCGATGGCCAGCAGCAGACGGCGCCGCAGCAACCGGCGCCGGCACCGGCCGGCGGCAACGTGCTCGCCAACGGCGACTTCGCCTCCGGCATGGCCAACTGGGAGAACTGGGGCAACGCCTGGGTCGCCGCCGGCGCGCTCAACGTGGGCGCCGGCGCCGGCGGCGCGGCGCAGCACGTGGGCGGCAAGCTCGCCGCGGGCACCAAGTACCAGCTCACGGGCACCGCCAACGTCACCGGCGCCGGAGATGGCGTGTATGTCGGCGTCAAGCTGATGGACCAGTGGGGCGGCGTGCTGGTAGACCAGTTGCAGAAGGTGGATTCGCAATCGCCCACCGGCGTGTCGATCTCCTTCACCGCGCCCCAAGGCGCGACCAGCGGCTACGTGTTCGTGTGGAAGAACGCCGGCGGTGCGGTCGGCGTGGTCGACAACCTGTCGCTGGCGCCTGCCGGCAGCGGCGGCACGACGGGCCAGCCGGCGCCGACCGCCCCGGCCACGGGCGGCTCCGAACTGCTGGTCAACGGCAACTTCGCCAGCGGCATGGGCAACTGGGAGAACTGGGGCAACTCGTGGGTGTCGGGTGGCGTGATGAACGTCGGCACCGGCGCCGGCGGCGTCGCGCAGAACATCGCCGGCAAGATCACGGCCGGTCGCAAGTACCAGGTCGGCATCACCGGCCATCTCACGGCTCCGTCCGAAGGGGTCTTCGTGGGCGTGAAGTTGATGAACAGCTGGGGCGGCGTGGTGCTGGATCAGATGCATCTCCTGAACTCGCTGACGCCCGCCAGCGGCTCGGTCGGCTTCACCGCACCGCAGGGCGCTACCAGCGGCTTCGTGTTCGTCTGGAAGAACGCGAACGGGGCCCTGGCGCTGGTGCAGAAACTGAGCCTGGTCGCCGTCGGGTAAGGAACGCGGCATCCGGGATTGCGGGGCATCGCGCCGAGCGCGACGCCCCGTTTTCGCATAGGCAGGTCAGGCGGCGACGGCCGTGAGGGACATGTTGTCCACCACGCCGATCGCCGCGTTCTGGTTCTTCCAGACGTAGACCTGGAAGCCGGCCGCGCCTTGCGGGGCGGTGAAGGCGATGGCGACGGACTGCGGCGTCAGCGAGCTGACGACCTTGACCTGGTCCAGCAGCACGCCGCCGGCGCTGTCCAGCACCTTCACCCCAACGAACACGCCTTCGGCCACCGCCGTGACGTTGGCCGTCGCCGTCAACTGGTACTTCGCGCCGGCCGTGGCCTTGCCCAAGATGTTCTGGCCGCAGCCGCCGGCGGCGGTGCCGACGTTCAGCGCGCCGCCAGCCACCACCGCATTACCCCAGTTCTGCCAGCCGTTCATCGCGCTGGCGAAGTCGCCGTTGGCCACCAAGTTGGTGCCGCTGGTGGTGGGGGCCGGCTCGGTGGTCGTCGGCTGCGTCGTCGTCTCGGTCGGCGTGGGCGTGCCGCCGGCCGGCGCGCCCGGGGTCCACCAGTTGCCCGAGGCGACCACCATCGACAGCAGCTGGATTTCCCCGTCGTAGTAGCCGGTGGTCATGTGGCTGGCGTTCCAGTTCCACATCGTGTCCAGGAAGCCCTGGAAGCGCGCGTCGACGCAGGCGCCGGCGCAGATCGGGCCGTGGTAGGCCGGGCTGTTGCCACCGGTGAGCATCTTGCCGGCCAGGTCGTAGCCGGTGCCGATCCTGAGCGGATCGCCGCCCGAGCTGGCCTTGAAGAAGTCGATCATGCGGCTGGTCACCAGCTGGAAGCGCGCGTCACCCGACAGCAGGTAGTCCGACGCGAAGCGCCACGGATTGCGGCACGCGTTCCACCAGAAGTAGCCTTCCTTGTCGTTGCCGTCGCCGATGTAGCCGGTGGACGGGGAGGGCGTGGCCGTGTTGGTGTTGATCACGAAGTCGGGCATCAGGCCCACCCCGGGCGAGTACACGGTCTGCATGCGATCGAGCAGCCAGTACGCGCGGTCCACCGCCTTGTCCCACAAGGTGTCGCCGGTGGCGGCCTTGAAGGCGCGGAAGTGGCCGATCATGTAGTCGGAGGTGCGGTTGTTCTCCGGGTTGCGCAGGCCCTTGAGGGTGCCGTCGGTCCACATGTTCCAGCTCTTGATGGCCGCGATGGTGTTCCTTGCTTCCTGCAGGTAGTTCCAGGTGCCCGCCGAGCCCCACTGGCGGTCGGCCATCAGCAGCGCCATGGCGATGTCCAGGTCGCCGTCCACCGCGTTCCAGCCCTCGCCGGCGGAACTGCCGTTGGCGTTGAGGCGCCAGTCCATCAGCCACTTGCCGTTGGGGTCGAACGGCACGATGGCAAAGGCCGGGCGGGCGCGCACCACGGCCAGCAGGCCGTCGAACAGCTCGCGCGCCTTGGGGTCGTGGCCGGCGAACAGCACGGCCAGCAGCATGCCGTAGCCCATGCCCTCGGACACCGTCATGTAGGTGGTGTTGGAGAACTGCACGGCATAGCCGCCGGCCACGATGGAGGTGGCCGGCACGATCGCGTGCGCCTTCCAGGCGTCGTAGTGGTTCTTCAGCAGCGTGTCCATGCTGGAGGCGCTCTGGGTCGGCTTGATGCCGGCCTTGTAGGCGGCCAGTCGCGCGCCGAACGGGTAGGCGATGGCGAGGGTGGCAGGGTCGGTCGTCGGGGCCGGCGCGGGCTCGGTCACGGGCGCCGGTGCAGGCGCGGGTGCGGGTGCGGGTGCGGGCGCGGGTGCGGGCGCGGGCGCCGGCTTCTTGCGGCCGCGCAGCGGGCCTGCATCCTCTCCGCCGAGGGCGGCAAGCGACTCTTCGTCCGCGCCGCCTCCGCAACCGGTGAGTGCGAGGGCTGCGGCCGCAGAGCTGGACAGGAGGAAAAAGCGTCTTTGCATTTCTCAACTACTTGTAAAAACGTGGTGAGAGCGTTGGCGTGTGGCAAGCGCCTCGTGCACCTTCGCAACGACCCCGGAGCGTCGCGGCACCGGCCTTTCGCCGACCGGCGCCAGAACTCTTTCAGGCCTCCGAACCGCGAACGAGGTCGAGTCTAGTAGGACGCGTCCGACAAAAGCGCGCGGCACGTCCTACAGGTGTAAGGAGAGTTGGCCTACAACACTCCGTGGGTCGGAACCGTACGCGTGTTTTTGTTCACGAAGCAATGGAGATCAGCCTCCGCAGGGGCGCGCGTTGCCGTGTATGGCTGAGCCACTGCTGGTCGAGGGAAACGGCTGAATTCGAGCGCCTCGACGTTGTTGGGGAAAGCCCTCACGTGCCGAGCTTGCGAAGGCGTATCCGGTCGATCAATCGTGAAGCAGAAATTACGTTTGGTACCAGACGGCGCATCGTTTGTGTGCCTGGGATGGTTTAAGGAAATTACTCAATGGGCATACAGCCGGAATCCGTAGGGAGGCGCGGCACTGGCGGCCGGCACGTTCACGGCTCGGGGCCGCAACGGTGGCCGCCGCTCGGCGGTGGGTATGATCGCCACGGCCGCGTTACCGATGCCGCTGTCGCGGCGAATGAATGAACGAAGTCAAGAACGTGCAGGTGCTGGGGGTACTGGGCGGAATGGGGCCGATGGCGGGCGCGACCTTCGCGAGCCGAATGGTGGCCCTCACGCCGGCGGCGCGCGACCAGGACCACATCCCGCTCGTCCTGTGCAACGATCCGCGCGTGCCGGACCGCTCCTCGGCCCGGCTCGGGCAGGGTGAGGATCCGCTGCCGGCGATGGTCGCCGGCTTGCGCCTGCTGGAACGCGCCGGCGCGACCCTCATCGCGATCCCCTGCAACACCGCCCATCTCTGGTACGACCAGCTCGCGGCCGCCACCAGCCTGCCCGTGCTGCACATCGTCGAGTCGGTCCGCGACGACCTGGAGCGCCTCGGCGTCGCCGGCTGCCGCGTCGGCCTGATGGGTACCGCCGCGACGCTGCAGCTGGACCTCTACGGCGAGCCGCTGCGGCGGCATGGCTTCCCGGTGCTGCCGACCGAACCCGAGGAGGTGCGGCTGTGCGCGGAAGCGATCGACGCCGTCAAGGCGAACGACGCCGAACGGGGGTTCGCGCCGGCGGCTGCCTGCATAAGGCGGCTGGTCGCACGCGGCGCCCGGGCGGTGGTGCTCGGCTGCACCGAACTGCCGTTGGCGGTGCCCCACGCCAGCCGCGGCGAGTTCGGCGCCGTCCTGACAGATTCGATCGATGCGCTGGCCCGGACGGCGATCCGGCGCTGCCACACACCAATGGAGAGACAAGCTTGAACGAGAAACGAACGATCGCCCTGGCCGTGGCCCAGCTGGGGCCCGTGCACCTGCGCGACTCGCGCGAATCGGTGGTCAAACGCCTGCTGCAGATGATGCGCGAGGCCAAGGGGCGCGGGGCCCGGCTCGTGGTGTTCCCCGAGCTCGCACTCACCACCTTCTTCCCGCGTTACTGGATGGACGAGCAGGAGGCGCAAGCCAGGTTCTTCGAGACCGCGATGCCCAACCCGGTCGTCCAGCCGCTGTTCGACGAGGCGAGAAGGCTGGAGATCGGCTTCCACCTGGGGTACGCGGAGTTGACGCGCGACGGCCGGCCATTCAACACGGCGATCCTGGTCGATCCGTCCGGCACCATCGTCGGCAAATACCGCAAGATCCACCTGCCGGGCCACGCCGAGCGCAAGGAAGGCGTGCCGTTCCAGCACCTGGAGAAGAAGTACTTCCAGGTGGGCGACCGCGGCTTCGGCGTGTGGGACACCATGGGCGCGCGGCTGGGCATGTGCATCTGCAACGACCGGCGCTGGCCGGAGACCTACCGCGTGATGGCACTCCAGGGCGCCGAGCTGGTGGTGCTGGGCTACAACACGCCGTCGTACAACATCAACTGGGACGAGCCGACGCACCTGCGCACGACCACGCACCTGCTGGCGCTGCAAGGCAACGCCCACATGAACGGCATGTGGGTGGCGGCGGCGGCCAAGTGCGGCAGCGAGGACGGCTTCCACATGTTCGGCAGTTCGGTCATCGTCGCTCCGACCGGCGAGATCGTGGCGCGGACGCTGAGCGAGGACGACGAGGTGATCACCGCCAATGCCGACCTGCGCCTGGGCGAGCTGTACCGCCAGAACATCTTCAATTTCGGCAAGCACCGCCGGCCGGAGCACTACGGCCTGATCCTGGAGCGCACCGGGGCGGGCGAGCCGCTGCCGCAGCCGCCGATTGACTGAAGCGCGCCGCCGGTGACGGCACCATCCCGGCCGGGACGTTCAGCGAGCGTGTGCCGCACCTCCACCCAGCTCCCGGCGGGCATGGCTCAGCACGGTGCTTGCGCCGGCAATCGCCAGCACGCCCATCACGCCGGCGACTGCCAGGTCGGGCCAGGCGCTGCCGGTGCCGAACACGCCGGCCGCGGCCAGCATGACGGCGACGTTGCCGAGGGCGTCGTTGCGCGAGCAGATCCAGACCGAGCGCATGTTGGCGTCGCCCGAGCGGAAGCGGAACAGCATCAGGGCGACCCCCGCGTTGACGGCGAGCGCGGCCAGTCCCACCGCGCCCATGGTGATCGGCTCCGGCGCGACGCCGGCCTGCAGGTTGTAGAGCGCCTTGGCGAGGACGAAGACGCCGAACGCACCCATGGTGGCCGCCTTGACGATGGCCGCTTTCGACCGCACCGAAGCCGCCATGGCGAGCACCGCCAGCGAGATGGCGTAGTTGGCGGCATCGCCGAAGAAGTCGACCGAGTCGGCCATCAGCGAAACCGATCCTGACGCCCAGGAGGCCCCCAGCTCGACCAGGAACATCAAGGCGTTGAGGACCAGGGCGACCCACAGCGCCTTGCGAAAGCGCGGGTCGGCGGGGGCGCTGGAACAGCCGGACTGGCAACTGCAGGTGGCGGACATCGGTGGTTTCCTCTTGGTCCCGCCATTGGAAACCCTGAAGCCGCTCCAGGGTCAAGCCGCTCGATGGACGTCCTTGAGGTGAGGGCTGGCGGGAGCCTTCTTCGGTGTGTTCGAGGCTCGTGCCAGCCGTTCGAGGATGCCGCAGTCCTGCGCTTCCCGCGCCTCCTGGCACTGGGCGCGCAGTTCCCCGAGTTCCTTCTCGAGCGCACGCAATTCGCGGATGCGCCGGCTCACGTGGCCGATGTGCTCGTCCAGTACCGCGTTCACGTCCGCGCAGTTCTCGTGCGGCGAGTCCTTCAGGCGCAGGAGCACCCGGATCTCGTCGAGCGACATGTCCAGGCCGCGGCAGTACCGGATGAACTGCAATCGGGCCAGGTGGTCGCCGTCGTAGGAGCGGTAGTTCGAGTCAGTGCGCGCCGGCGCGGGCAGGAGTCCCTCGCGCTCGTAATAGCGGACGGTTTCGACGGCGGTGTCCGATGCCGCGGCAAGCTCACCGATCTTCATGAGTGGACCTTACCTGCATTCCGTCGACCACGCCTTGATCGTCGGCATGACACAATCGCCAGCCGTGCTCCGAGGGGGCACCAATGCAAGACGATCCACAGGTCATCCAGCTTCTGCAGACCCAGCTCAGGAACGAGCTCACGGTCTCGGCAAGGTGGGGTCGCAGCGCTATCTGCAGTCGCAGATGAGCGAGGTCAGCTGACCGGCGTCGTTGCAGGACGGTCCCCGCCCGGCTCGGCGGCTGGAGCGAATGCCTGCAGCGCTCGCGCCAGTCCGGCGGTGCTCGGGTTCACGACGAAGATGCAGCGCTTGCCGGTGCGCTTGCAATGGTCCTTCACCCGCCAGTAGGCGCTGTGGCTGATGCAGCCGGTCTGGCAGATCACGAGGTCCGCGGCCGACAAGGTCGTGTCGAGCCTGGAGGCGTTGTCCTCGACGCCGCCGTCGTGATGCAGGAAGCGGCCGCCGGTTCGCTCGACCAGTTGGCGATAGGCCGGCACGCTCGCCGGGCGGCCGCCCACGCAAAGGATCGCGCGCTCGGCCAGTGCCGGCAGCTGGTCCGCGTCGGCGCGCTGCGGCTTCGGCGCAATGCACTGCTGCATCGCTTCGGCTTCCTCGGCCCTCCGGCGCTGCCGGTTTGCTTCCGACCGGGCCTGGAGCACGATCTGCTGCAGTTCATTCTGGCGCTGGCGCAGCTCGTCGCGTTCACGGGCCAGCGCCAGTCGCGCGGGCAGGTCGCGGGCGGCGGCTTCGAGCCGGCTCAGCTCGTGCCGCAATCGCGCGGCGGTCGATTCATGGCCGATCAGCTGCGTGCGCAGCCTTGCCATCTCAGCTTGCTGCAGCTGGCCAAGTCGCGTTTGCTCCTGCTCCTGGCGGATGCTGCGCTGATTGGCCGCCGCGAGCTCGCGCACGAGAGCGGCGTTTTCCTTCACCAGCGCGTCGAACCGCAGCAGGTCGACCCGCGTGGCCATGCCCACCTGGTGCTGCAGCATGTGGACGTCGCCCTCCACCTGCTTAGCGAGCTGCGGCGTGCAGCGGGGATGGGTGAGGGTGGCCCAGAGCGGCCCGGCGATGTCATGCCGCTCGAGCGCCTGCTGCCACCAGGCCGCCAGCGCCTCGTCGGTCTTGGCCAGTGCCGACTGCCGCACGGCCTGCTGGTAGCGCGCATCCAGTTCGCGCTGCACGGCTGCGCCGAGCGCGCTGCGCTGCTTGCACTCGGCCACGGCGGTGCAATGCAGTTCGTAATCGTCGGCGGGTGCTTGCTGCCCCAGCACCTTCCGGGCGAGCTTGCGCAGCACCGGCAGCGGAAGGCACACGCCGAGCACGGGGCAGTGCGCGTGGCCGTCCAGGTCCCAGAGGCGGCGACGCCGCGAGCCGGCGCCCGTCGTGGGCAGCGCCGCAGCGGGCGCCGGCAACCGCGCGGCCGGCGCCAGGCCGCCAGTGCCGGGCCGCACCAGGATGTTCGGCGGCGTGGATTCGCTGGTGCACATGTGGGCCCGCCCTAGTGCAGGCCCGGCAGCGCGGGACGGGCGAGCGCTGAACCGGCGGCCGGCTCCAGGTCCAGGCGCTGCTTGGCGGCCGTGATCAAGGCATGGAGTTCGCGGAAGGCCGGCCCCTCCAGTCGCAGGCTGACGTAGCCCACGGCGACGGTGATCACGCCTTCGGCCGAACAGCTGATGCTGCCGACGTCGGCGGCGGCGAGGAGGCTGGAATCGTGACGTGACGCGCGATTGGTGCTCATCTGTTCCCTCTAGGTGGCGCTTGCGTGCGGAAAAGTTGGCTCACTATAATGCGAATCATTCGCATTTACAAGCATGCGAATGAACAAGCTCAACAACACAGGATTGCCCTCATGAATGAAGAAACTCCTCGCCGGCTCCGCCGCTCCCCGGTCCTGCTGGCCATCGCTACGCTGCTCGGCAGCGGCGCGGCCACCGCCCAGACTGCCGCCGGTGCCGCCACGCTGCCGCCCGTGGTGGTCACGTCAGACTGGCTCGGCCCGCCGACCCCGGCCGTGGCTCGCAAGCACCCAGGGGCCCGCACCGTCCTGACCGAGAACGAGCTCGCCGACAGCGGCAGCCGCACCCTCGAGGACGCCTTGCGGCAGGTGCCGGGCCTCGCCATCGCCGACGAAAGCGGCACCGGCATCCTGCCCAACATCGGGGTGCGCGGCCTCAATCCCTTGCGCAGCGAGCAGGTCCTGCTGCTGCAGGACGGCATTCCCCTGACGCTGGCGCCGTACGGGCAGACCGGCGCGTCGCTCTTTCCGCTGACGCTGCAGGCCGTGCAGGCGGTCGACGTCGCCCGCGGCGGCGTGGCGGTGCACTACGGCCCGAACAACGTCGGCGGGGTGATCAACTTCGTGACCAAGCGGATCCCGAACGAGCGCACCTTCACCGCGAAGGAGAGCGTATCGGTGGCCAGGTCGGGACGCGTGCTGACCGACAGCTACGCACGGCTGGGCGGCTTCGTCGGCGAAAGCCTCGGGCTCCAGGTGCAGGCCAATGCGATCGAGGGGGAGGGCGAACGCGCGCATTCGAAGACCTCGGTGCGCAACCTGTCGCTCGACGCCGAATGGTTTCCGACCGACCGCACCGACCTGAAGGCCGGTGTCCAGCATTACACGACGCGCAACGAACTGCCCGGCGCCCTCACGCCGCGCGCCTACGCCCAGGACCGCGAGCAGTCGACCCGGCCACTGGACCGCTTCGACGGCGACACGACGCGCGCCCACCTGACGGTCACCCACAAGCTGGCCGGCGGCGCGCAGGTGCAGTGGAAGAATTTCGGCCATCGCAGCGAGCGGATCTTCGCCTTCGGCAACGCCGCCAGCGCCGATGCAGCCTCGACCCTGCGGCAATCGTCGCCGCGCCAGTTTCGCGTCTACGGCACCGAGCCCAGCGTGAGCCTGGATCTCTCCGGGCCGGTCAGGCAGAAGCTGATGGCAGGCTTGCGCTACATGCGCGAAGAGGTGGACTACAAGGTCGACGCCACCAACCTGGCCACCGGCGCCTACGCCGTGCCGCGCGACTGGCGCTTCGAGAACGACGCCTACGCCGCCTACCTCAGCGACACGATCTCGCTGCTGGACGGGCGGCTGAAGATCACGCCGGGCGTGCGCCATGAAGACGTGCGGCTCGCCTATCGCAACAACGCGGCAGGCACCCGGACCAACGACACGACGAAAGACTGGTTGCCCGGGCTGGACATCGGCTGGCAGGCAACGGACGCGCTGTTCCTCTTCGCCAATGCGCACCGGTCGCTGCGTCCGGTGCAGTTCACGCAGATCACCTTCGGCGGCGACCTGGCGGCGGAGCGCGCGAAGAATTACGAGGCCGGCTTGCGCTGGGCCGCCACGCCGCAACTGGACTTCGCCGCCACGGCGTTCCGCTTCCAGTTCGACAACAAGCTGGAATTCGTCAATGCCACCGTCGGCTTCCGCAACCTGGGCCAGGCACGGCACCAGGGCGCCGAGCTGGAGGCGAAATGGCGGCCGCAGGCGGTGCGCGGACTCGAGGTCGGTGCCGCGTATACCCTTGTTGACACCGAGCAGCAGTCGGGCGCCTTCGCGGGCAAGGAGTTGCCGTACGCGCCGCGCCGCCAGCTCGGCGTGCAGGCGACCTGGCGCAGCGATGGCTGGACCTGGAACCTGAACGGCCATTACCAGAGCGACATGTACAGCGATGGAGCCAACACGTCGACCGAGAATGCGACCGGCTCCGTGGGCCGCATCCCGTCCTACGTGGTCTGGAATGCGCAGGTGGGCTACGCGTTCGCGTGGAAGGGAACCCGGATGAAGGCGGGCCTCGGGATCAACAACCTGCTGGATCGCGACTACTACTTCCGCGGGGTCGATTACAGCCAGGGGCGGATGCCGCAGCCGGGACGCGGCGTGCTGGCGACGCTGCAGGTCGATCTGTAGCGGCGCCGTCGCGGGTCAGAAGGGATGGCGCCGCCACGCCGATCCGGCGCGCTGCGCCGGGGCGGGGCCCCTCGTGCGCCGGCGTCGCCACCACAACCAGGTGCCGGTGAGGCCCAGCCCGAAGAGCGCGAAGCCGCAGACGGCGTTCAGCACCTCGTGCGCAACGCCGCCCAGCTCGCCGGTGTGCAGCGGGTACATGTATGAATTGCCCTTGGTGCCGGCGTCGAGTTCGTCCCAGCGGTGGAGCGCGAGCACGGCACCGGTGACCGGGTGGAACCAGACGGACGTGAGGCCGTTCGGGTGCGGATCATCCGGCAGCTTCAAGCGAAAGCGCACCGGCTTGGACGGCTGTGGCGTGAACTGGACGTAGCCGATGGCCGCTTGCGGGAAGAGCGCCTGTGCGGTGCGTGCCATGGCCTGCAGCGAGGCGGCGGCGCCGGGCACGGACGTGACGACCGGTGGCTTGGCTGGGGCATCGCCCGAGATCGCGGTGACCAGGCGTGACAGCGGCTTCCACGCCATGTAGGCACCGCTGGCGACCGACACCGCGATGACGATGCCCAGCAGCGAACCAGCCACGCGGTGCAGGTCGAACAGCGAACGGGTCGCGCCACCGTCGAACCGCATGCGCCACGCCTGCCGCCAGTTCCTGGGCCACCAGAGCACCAGGCCCGTCGCCAGCAGGAACAGGTAGGACAGGGCGATCACCGCCAACAGCGGCTTGCCGGCGTCGCCGAGCAGCAAGGTGCTGTGCAGCTCGAACAGGAAGTTGAACACGCCTTCGCGCTCGCCGCGGTGGCCCAGGATGCTCGCGGTAGAGGGGTCGACATAGACCGTGCCGTGCCAGGGTCCGTTGACGCGGACCCAGAACGTGTCGCCGGGCGCCCGGGGCGGGCGCATGGTGAAGCTGGCTTGCGCGCCGTGGCGCTGCACCACCGCCAGGCGCATCGCGTCCAGCGACGCCGGCGGTGCGTCCGGCGTCGCGGCGGCGAACAGCTCGCGGTGCAGCCGCTGGTCCAGCGGCTCCAGCACGATCATCGACGCGCCGGTGAAGGCCACCACGGCCAGGGCCAGCCCCAGGCCGAGGCCCAGCCAGCGATGCAGGCGCAGCCACCAGCGCCGCGCGGCCGCGTGCATCAGAGGTCGACCTTCATGCCGACGCGCAGCGTGCGCGGCAGGCTGGCGCCGAGCAGGCCGTTGCCGGCCGTTGCCCAGTAGTCGCGGTCGGCGGCGTTGTCGAGGCTGGCCTGCAGCGTGACCGGCCGGCCGGCCAGCTTCGCGACGTAGCGTGCGCCCAGCGACAAGGTGGTGTAACTGCCGACGAAGGCCTGGTTGAGATTGTTCACCGCGCGCTTGCCGACGTGGAACGCGCCGGCGGACAGTGCCAGCCCCGGCACCTGCGGCAGGCGGTATTCGGCGAACAGGCTGGCCGTGCGGCGCGGCGTGTTCTCCGGGATCTTGCCCAGCTCGCCGGCGTTGGCCGCGCCGACCGACGCGATCCTGGCATCCAGCAGCAGCATGGAGGCGATCACGCTCCAGTCGCGCCCGATCTCGCCGCTCACCGAGCCTTCCAGCCCGCGATAGCGGCTCTTGCCGCCCAGGATGAAGCGATTGCCGGCGTCCACCGTGGTCTGCGGCCGGTCGATCTGGAACAGCGCCAGCTGCGCAAGGTAAGGACCGAGCGCGCGGGTCTTGATACCGATCTCTTTCTGCTTGTTGACGGCCGGCGGGAGAATTTCGCCGTTGTTGGCGCGGTTGGCCGGCGCCGTGCCAGTTTCTTCCAGGCCTTCGAGGTAGCTGGCGTAGAGGCTGGTGGTGGGATCGGGCTTGAACAGCACCGAGACATTGGGCGAGGTCTTGCTGGCGCTGTAGCTCGAAGTCGCACTGGTGTTGGAGTAGTCGGCGGCGCGCAGCCCCGCGAGCACCTGCCACTTCGCGCCGATCAGCAGGCGGTCGACCATGTAGAGCCCTTTGTCGCGGATGGCGGAGTCGCTGCCGCGGGAGAAGGCGGCGGGCGTGATCGGCGCCGGCGCGACCGGGTGGTACAGGTTCTGCGCGACGTTCGCGACGGGGGCGCTGTCGCCCGAATACGCCTCGCGCTGGTTGTAGGTGTAACCCACCGTCAACTCGTGCTGCACGCCCAGTGCCGCAAACCGTCCCAGGCTCTCGACCCGATGGTTCGTGTTGGTGTAGCGCTGGCCGTTGGCGAAGAAGATCCGCAACTGGCCGTCACCGGTGGCCAGATCGTAGTTCTGGAATTGCGAGTAGCGCCGGTCGCGCTCGGTCTCGGCTCGGCCCGTCTCCAGCGTCACCATCCAGTTGTCGTTGATCGCGAAGTCGCCGCGCAGCAGCGCGTTGCTGGCCTTTGCGTCGTAGCGCTGCCACTGGCCGGCGAGATTGCGCCGGTTGCCGGGGATCGGCGGCAGCCTGAGCACCCCGGCGACGGCCGGTGGATTGGCGATCGCCGCCTGTTCGCTGACGTCCTTGCGGTAGTGCTCCAGGTCGGCCTTCAGCGTGAAGGCGGGACTGACTCGCCAGTCGTAGGCCAGCGAGAGCAGCCCGCGGTCGCCGTCGAAGCGGTCTATCCCGATGTCCTCCTTGCCGGCCACGGCGTTCACGCGCAGGCCCATGCGGCCCTGCGCAAAGCGCCGGCCCACGTCGGCATGAACGTCGACCGCGCCGTGGTTGTTGACCGACGATTCGATGCTGGTCACGGGCGCCAGGCCGGCGCGCTTGGTGACGAAATTGACGATGCCGCTGGGCGGCACCAGCCCGTAATACATCGACGAGGCGCCCTTGAGCACTTCGACCCGGTCCTTGTTCTCCAGCGGGATGTCGATCAGGTTGACGATCGGCAGCGTGCCGTTCAGGCGGTAGTTGCCGCGGTTCTCCACCAGGATGCCGCGAATCGAGATGTTGTCGTAAGTGGACCCGCTCAGCTGCGAGCGAGTGACCCCCGCCGTGTTGCGCAAGGCGCCGTAGACGGTGCGCGCCCCCTGGGCGTCCAGCACCTCGCGCGTGACGACGTTGTTGGTGAGCGGCACGTCCAGCGGATCCTGGTCGCGGAATGCGCCGACCTGGACGTCGCGCGAGCTGAAGCTGCGCTGCGCGTCGCCGCGCACGACGACCTGCTCGAGCAAGCTCGCTTGCTGGGCGGCGGCGGCGCTGGCGGCGCACAGGGTGGCGATGGCGAGGACGGTGGGACGAAAGGCGAGGGGTGGGATGGAGCTGGTCAGGTTCATCGGGTTTCTTCGGTGCTTGCGTTTTAAATGAGAATAGTTATTATTTGATATGTAACGCACCACGGGGCCAATGCCCTTGCCACGGAGTCGGACAACTGATGAGCACCCTTTCCCACCGCCGGCCAGCCGTTTGCCTTCCATGGCTTCGCTGGCTCGCCGCCGGCCTCGCGTTCGCGGCCGTCGCGGTCGCCGCCTCGCCGGTCGAGCAGGCCCAGACCGTCGTCCACCTGCTCGACTACGTGGCCGTCGACTACCCCGAGTTCGTCCAGGACGGCAAGGTGGTGGACGAGGCCGAGTACCGGGAGCAGCGCGAGTTCGCCGGGCGTGCCATCGAATTGCTGCAGCAGTTGCCGGCACCGGGGCAGGCGGCGGTCGTCGGCCAGGCAAGGACGCTGTTGCAGCGCATCGAGGCCAAGGCCCCCGGCGCGGAAGTGGCCGCGCTGGCGAACGGCGTGCGATCGGACGTGATCCGCGTCTATGGCCTGGTCGTGGCACCGCGCCAGGCGCCCGACCTGCAGCGAGCCGCATCGCTGTTCGCCGCGCAATGCGCGGCCTGCCACGGCGCACAGGGACACGGTGACGGTCCTGCCGCGAAAGGCATGGAGCCCGCGCCCAGCGATTTCCACGACCAGGCGCGCATGAACGTGCGCAGCATCTACGGCCTGTACAACACCATCACGCTGGGCGTCGGCGGCACGCCGATGCGGGCATTCGCCGAACTGAGCGACGCGGACCGCTGGGCGCTGGCGTTCTTCGTCAGCGCCATGCGGGCGCAACCGCAGGTGCTGGGCCGCGGCGAGGCGCTGTGGGGCCAGGGGGTGGGCAAGCCCGAACTGGGCAGCCTGCGGGCGATGGTCACGGCCGCGCCTGGCGAAGTGGCGGGAAAGAGCGCCGACCTGGACGCGGTGCGGGCCTGGCTGACGGCGAATCCGCAGGTGCTGCAGTCAGCCGGCCCGGCACCGCTGGAACTCACGCGCAGCAAGCTCGATGAGACCGTGGCTGCGTGGCGGCGGGGCGACGCCGCCGGCGCACGCCAGGCGGCGATAACCGCCTACCTGGAAGGCTTCGAACTGGTCGAGGCCAGCCTGGACAACGTCGATGGCCCGCTGCGCACGGACATCGAGCGCGAGATGATGGCGCTGCGCACGCTGCTGGACCAGGGCCGGCCCGTGGATGCGGTGGCCGAGCATGTCCAGCGCCTGAAGGCGATGCTGGATCGGGCGCAGGAGAAGCTGGGCGCCGGCTCGCTGTCGCCGTCGGGCGCCTTCGCCAGCGCGCTGCTGATCCTGCTGCGCGAAGGGCTGGAGGCGATCCTGGTGCTGGCGGCCATCGTCGCGTTCGTCATCAAGACCGGGCGGCGCGATGCGCTGCCATACATCCACGCCGGCTGGATCGCGGCGATGGCGCTGGGCGGCGCGACCTGGCTGGTGGCGACGCATGTCGTGCAGATCTCGGGCGCCAACCGCGAACTGACCGAGGGCGTCGCGGCGTTGCTGGCCGCTGCGATGCTGCTGTACGTCGGCTACTGGTTGCACGGCAAGTCGAATGCCCAGGCCTGGCAGGCCTTCATCCAGCACCAGGTCACGGCGGCGCTCGGCAAGCGCACGCTGTGGGCCATGGCCGGCGTGTCCTTCCTGGCCGTCTACCGCGAGCTGTTCGAGATCATCCTGTTCTACCAGGCGCTGTGGGCCCAGGTCGGCACGGACGGGCGCGGTGCGTTCACGGGTGGCATCGCCGTGGCGGCCGTGCTGCTGGCGGTGCTCGGCTGGGCGATCCTGAAGTACAGCGTGCGGCTGCCGGTCGGCCCCTTCTTTGTGGTGATGTCGGCGCTGCTGGTCGCCATGGCGTTCGTGTTCGTCGGCCATGGCGTCGCGGCGCTGCAGGAGGCGGGCGTCGTGAAGGCGACGGCCGTCGGCTTCGTCGAATTGCCGCTGCTGGGAATCCACGCCACGGCGCAGGGGCTCGCCTGGCAGGCGCTGACGCTGGCCCTGATCGTTGCGGCGCTCCTGTGGCAAAGGCAGCAGGCACGGGCGCCGCAGGCGCCACGGGCCGGTTGACGCGCGACTCACCCCGTCCGGTTGCAGGCGCGGGAGCGGCAGCGGCTCAGAATTCGAAGCCGCCTTGCCGGCGGATCGCCTCGCTGGCGGCGCCGGCGACCATCGCGGCGAGCTTGCCCGCCAGCTCCGGATGCTGCGCCCTGGTGCAGACGCCCAGCGTGTAATCGGTCGCCAGCTCGAACTCCTTCGGCAGCGAGCCCACGAGGTCGACGCCCTCCGTGTAATTGATTTCGGTCTCCTGGGTGCAGCCGATGACATGGGGCGACTTCGACTTCGCCATCTCCGCCATGGCGGTGGCGCCGTTCGGGTACGGGCGCAACGCGGCCTGCAGCTCCTGGTCCAGCCCCAGCGCCTTCAGCACGTTCATGAAATGGATGCCCGCCGTGGCCTTCTCGGGGTCGGGATGGTAGATCTCGCTCGCCGCGCGGAACGCCGCCGCCAGCTCCTCGCGGTTGCCGATCTTCGGCCGGCTCGCGCCTGCCGGCACGGCGACGCCGGTCCTGACCAGCCCCAGCGACTTCGCCGAACCGGCGACCACGTGGCCGGACTCGATCAGCTTCGCCACCAGCGGCTTCGTCAGGATCACCAGGTCGCACGGCGTGCCGGCCAGCAGCTGGTCGCGCATCTGGCCGACGGCGCTGAACGTGCCGTTCACCCGCGCGCCGGTTTCCTGCTCGAACCGCGCCTGCACGCCCTTGACCACTGCCGCGGCGGCGCCGCCGCTCAACACGTTCACCACGCTCATCGTCGTTTCCTTCTGTTCAATCGTTCTGCGCCGCGTCCATCAGCGCGTCGGCCGTGAACGGCATGAAGCGCATGCGCACGCCCAGCGCGTCGTGGACGGCGTTGGCGATGGCCGCCGCCGTCGGTCCGGCGCTGCATTCGCCGGCGCCCAGCGACGGCATGTCCGGGCGGTCGATCAGCGAGACTTCCACCTCGGGCACGTCGGCGAAGCTGAAGATCGGGTAGGACTCCCAGTCGTCGGACCGGATGCCGTCCGGAGCCACGTCCGAAGCTTCGCGCAAGGTCCAGCTCGCCGCCTGCACTGCGCCGCCTTCGATCTGGTTGCGCGCGCCGTCGGGATGTACCACCAGTCCGAGGTCGGCTGCGATGTACAGCTTCTTCAGCCTCACTTCTTCTTCCATCACGAGGTCGGCGACCACGGCGCACCACGCGCCGGTGTTCTTGTAGCGGGCGAAGCCGATGCCGCGCCCGAAGCCTTCCTCGCCTTCCGGCCGCGTGGGCCAGTCCGCCAGCCGCGCCGCTTCGCGCAGCACGGCTTTCGCGCGCTCGTCCTGCAGATGCGCCAGCCGGTATTCCAGCGGGTCGCGGCCCAGGCTGCGGGCGATCTCGTCCATCGTCGATTCGGCGGCCAGCACGTTCACGTGCGCGCCCAATGCCCGCATCGCGGACACGCGCAGCGGCATCGCCAGCACGCGGTGATTGAGCACCTCCACGCGCGCAATCGCGTACGGCGGCACCGAGTTGCGGTCGGAGCCGCCGCCGGTGTTGGGGGGCTGGTTGACGGCCAGCGTGACCGGCGCGGGCTGCGCCGTCTGCCAGGCGCCCAGGAGCGCCGGCGTCTTGCCGCGCCCGGGACGGGTGCCGTGGCCCTGGCTCCAGACCTCCTGCTTCCACGACACCAGGTTGCCGCCGTCGTCGACCGCCGCCTCGACTCCCACGGTCATGGCGGGCGCCAGCGGCGAGTTGGCCATCTCCTGCTGGCGGGTCCACTGCAGGCGCAGCGGGCGCGCGCCGGCATGGCGGGCGAGCCACGCCGCGTCGAAGGCCACGTCGTCCGCGCCGTTGTGGCCGTAGCAGCCGGCACCGTCCGCATGACACACCGTCACGGCGTCGGCCGGCACGCCGAAGGCCAGCGCCAGGTCGCGGCGCAAATTGAAGATTCCCTGGGTGTGGCTCCACACCTGCAGCTGCGTCCCGTTCCATTGCGCGATGGCGCAGCACAGGCCGATCGATCCGTGCTGCAGCCAGGCGCGGCCGTAGTCGGCGCGGAACACGCGCGCGGCGCGGGCGGGCGGGCCGGATGGCTGCTGGTCCAGGATCACCGTGGTGTCGAGCGCCTGCGCCCTGAGCCAGCCGGCGATCTGGCGGGGCTGCGAAAGATGCCCCCACCCTGACCCTGCCGCGGAGGGAGCAGGAGACCAGAGGTTGGCCTTTTCAACTTTCTTGCCCGCCTGCGCCAGCACGTGCTCGGCTTCCGCAAGCACGCCCACCAGCATCCCGTCACGTACCACCTCGATCACACCCTCGATCGCCGCCAGCTGCGGCTGCAGGGTGGCCCAGGCGGCCTCGTCCACCTGCGCCTGCAGCGCCTTGGGCCGGAACACCGCGCCATGGCACATGCCGGGCAGTTCAAGGTCCTGGATGTATTCGAATTCGCCGAACACCTTCAGCTCGATGTCGGTGCGGCCCAGTGCGCCCAGTGCCGACGGCCTGCCGCCACGAGCTTGGAGGTGCTGCGGATCCACGGTGGCGGCCAGCATGTCCGCATCGACCAAACCCGAATACACGGCCGGGCACTTGCCTTCGACGAAGAACGTGCCGTTCTCCAGCGCCACCGCCTGCGGGGCGACGCCGATCTTGCGCGCGTAGCGGGCGCGGCACGCCTCGCGCAGGTGGGCGGCGGCGTAGCGCAGCGAGGCGCCTGAATGCTGGATCGAGAGACTGCCGGAGGTCACGGCCTCGTCGGGGCTGGCGACGGTGGTCGGCTTGACCATGTGGACCTGCTCTGGCGCCAGTTGCAGCTCCTCGGCGACGACCAGCCGCAGCGCATGCGAAATGCCCTGGCCGATGTCGACCTTGCCGGAATACGCGCGGATGCGGCCATCTTGGCCCACGTCCAGCCACTGGCCCAGGCGCGGGTGTTTCTTCAGGTTCTCGGGAACGGGTGGCAGCGTCATGCGCAGGCCTTCTGCACGGCGCGCACGACGCGGTTCTGCACGCCGCAGCGGCACAGGTTGCCCTCCAGCGCGGCCTTGATGTCGGACTCCGCCGGCTGCGGATCGCGCTGGAGCAGGGCGGCCGCGCGCATCAACATGCCGCTGGTGCAATAGCCGCACTGCAGCGCCTGCTCCTCGATGAACGCGGCCTGCAGCGGATGCGGCGCGTCGCGCGTGCCCAGCCCTTCGAGCGTGGTGACGCTCTTGCCGGCCACCGACCACATGGGCGTGTCGCAGGAGGTGACCGCATGATCACCGAGGATCACGGTGCAGGCGCCGCACTGGCCCAGGCCGCACCCCAGGCGCGAGGCCTTCAGGCCCAACGTGTTGCGCAGGACGTCGAGCAGCGTCCGGTCGGGATCGACCTCGAGCGACGTCGCCTGCCCGTTGAGCGTGAACTGGATCGCCGTGGTGGCCAACGCTTCAGTCCACCTTGATGCCGGAAGCCTTCACCAGCGGCGCCCACTTGGCGATGTCGGCACGCAGGTACTTGTCGTACTCGGCCACCGTCATCGACATCGGCACCGCGCCCTGCTTGGCCCAGGTGGCCTTCACGTCCGGTTGCGCCACGATCTTGCGGATCTCGGCATTGAGCTTCTCGATGATGGCGGGCGGCGTCCCCTTGGGGGCCATCAGGCCGAGCCAGATGGTCGATTCGTACTTCGGCACCCCTGCTTCGGACACCGTCGGCAGTTCGGGCGTGATGGCGTTGCGGGCCTGGCCGCTGGTGGCCAGCGCGCGGACCTTGCCTTCCTTGGCCATCTGCGACATGGTCGTGACGGCGTCGAACATCATGTGCACCTGCCCGCCGACCACGTCGGTGCGCGCGCCGGAGCTGCCCTTGTACGGCACGTGGGTGACGTTGATGCCGGCCAGGTGCTTGAACAGCTCACCGGCCATGTGGTACGGGGTGCCGGGGCCGGACGAGGCGTAGTTCAGCGAGCCCGGTTTGGCCTTGGCCAGCGCCACCAGTTCGGCCACGCTCTTGGCCGGCACCGAGGGATGCACCACCAGCATCAGGTCCGAGTAGTTCACCGGCGCGATGCCCACGAAGTCGTCCATCAGCTTGAACGGCTTGTTGGGAATCAGCGTCTCGTTCACCGTGTGGGTGTTGGACATCATCAGCAGCGTGTAGCCGTCCGGCGCCGCCTTGGCGACGATGTCGGTGCCGATGATGGAGCCGCCGCCCGGCTTGTCGTCCACCACGAACGGCTGGTTCAGCGCGGTGGACAGGCGCTGCGCGATGAAGCGCGCGTAGTTGTCGGCCGGGCCGCCGGCGGCGAACGGGACGACGATCTTGACGGCCTTGTTCGGGTAGTCGCCGGCCTGCGCGAAGGCGCCGGCGGCGGTCAGGGCGACGGCCGCCGTGGCCAGTAGCTTGAATACGGGACGAACGATGCTCATGGTCTTGTCTTCCTCGGGTGGGGTTGCGTGGTGCCGTCTTGTCAGACGAACTTGTTCTCGATGCGGCCGATGCCGTCGATCTCGATGCGGATCACGTCGCCGCTCTTGATGTAGCGCGGCGGCTTGAGGCCCATCCCGACGCCGGCGGGCGTGCCGGTGGCGATGACGTCGCCCGGATACAGCGTGATGCCGCGGGAGACGGTCTCGATCAGCGTCGGGATGTCGAAGATCATGTTCTCGGTGGGACCATCCTGGCGCTGCTCGCCGTTGACCCAGCAGCGCACGCGCGTCTTCGTGCCGTCCAGCTCGTCGCCGGTGACGATCCACGGGCCCATCGGGCAGAAGGTGTCGAACGACTTGCCCATGTCCCACTGTTGGTGGCGCATCTGCACGTCGCGCGCCGTCACGTCGTTGACGATCGTGTAGCCGAACACATGGTCGCGCCAGCTGGCCCTGGCGATGTTCTTGCCGCCCTTGCCGATGACGACGGCCAGTTCGGCCTCGTAGTCGATCTGCTCGGAGATCTGCGCTCCGGGCAGCACCACGTCGTCGGTGGGGCCGACGACGCATTCGGGCACCTTGGTGAAGACGATCGGCCACTCCATCACGTTGGCGGCGTTGTCCTTGAAGACGGACGTCGCCAGTTCCTTGGCGTGGGCGTGGTAGTTGCGGCCCACGCACCAGATGTTGCGGCGGGGCAGGGGGATCGGCGCCTCGAGCTTCACGGCGGACACGGCCACCGGGGTCGTTTCCAGCGCCGGCAGGGCATCGCCCTTGGCGAAGGCCTCGATCAGGGGCAGGGCGCCGCGCTGCGCCGCATCGGGCGAGATCTTGAAAGCGGTGACCTGCTGGCCGTCGGCGGACACCATGCCGACCTGGCGTTTGCCGCCGTGGGTGTAAGTTGCGATGCGCAAAGGATTCTCCTGGGAGCTGCGAAAACTTGGTCTGGCTTCCGACCAATCCGGACCAATCTGGCCATTATCGGCCCGACGGCCAACCGGTCAAGGTGTGGAAACTACGAGGGAATACCGGCCTTGCGGCGGTGCCAGGCAATTGGTACCATTTGGTCTACTTCTTTCGGACCCGCCCATCCCGTGAATCCCGCCTCCGCCATCCGCGGCTTCATCATCGAGCGCCTGCAGTCCGGCCAATGGCGCGCCGGCGACCGGCTGCCGACCGAGCGCGACCTGAGCGAGCAGTTCAGCGTCAGCCGGACCACGGTGCGCAAGGTCCTGCAGCAGATGAAGGACCTGCAGGTCATCAGCCAGACGGTGGGCAGCGGCACTTACGTCACGGAGCACGCCGCGTCCGTGCTCAAGGGCATGGCGGGCGAGGACCCGGTGCGCCAGACCAGCCCCGCGGAACTGATGGAGGCCCGCCTCGCGCTGGAGCCGGCGATCATCGAGATGGTGGTCGGCAACGCGAGCGCCGCCGACTTCGACCGCATGGATCTGTGCTGCGCCAGGTCGGAGGCGGCCCTCACGTTCGAGGACTTCGAGCACTGGGACGCCATGTTGCACGAGGCGATCGCCCGGTCGGCGCGCAACACCTTCGTCTCCAGCGTGTTCCAGCTGATGAACCAGGTGCGCAACCAGCCCGAGTGGGGCCTGATGAAGCGGCGCAGCCTCACGCCGGAGCGTCGCCTGCAGTACCAGGCCGACCACCGCGCCCTGGTCCAGGCGATCAAGGAGCGCGACCTGCCGCGGGCGAAGGCGCTGGCCATCGAGCACCTGCTGCACGTGCGGAGCAACCTGCTGAATTTCTGACCTCGATCGCTCCGTTCTTCCGCGAGAATCGGGTCACGCGGAGACACCATGAGCGACGACATCATCCTTTCCATCCAGACGACCGATTCGCGCATGGGCGCCGAAGCCGGCGGCCGCCACGACCCGTTCTACGTCAACCTGGTCATCTCGGACCCCGAGGTGATCCTCGCGGCGAGCGAATACGCCGAAGGGCGTCCCCGCACCGACTTCCTGCTCACCGCGCTCAAGATCGGCGTGCTGTCCCTGCGCGCGGCGCGTGGCGTGGTCGACGGCGAGATGGTGCGCAAGGAAGGTGAGCACCTGATGGAGCAGCTGGGCGAGCGCCTGAACGGCTGGCGCAAGGTGTTCGAGGAGCGCGTCGCCGGCTCGCTGTCGCACTACTTCGATCCGAAGCAGGGCACCTTCGTCGAGCGCGTCGAGCGCCTGGTGCATGCCGACGGCGACCTCGCCAACGTCATGAAGCTGCAGGTGCAGTCGGCGGAGCAGAACCTGGCCAAGGTGTTCGAGCAGTTCATCGGCGAGAACAGCCAGTTGCTGAAGGTGCTGGACCCGAGCGGCGAGAACCAGCTGGTGCAGACCATGCAGCGCACGCTGGACGGGGTGATCCAGTCGCAGAACGCCGCGATCCTGCAGCAGTTCTCCCTCGACAACAAGGGCGGCGCGCTCACACGGTTCCTGGGCGAGCTGGAGGCCAAGCACGGCAACCTGAACACGGCGCTGTCGAAGAACATGGCCGACGTGGTCTCGGAGTTCAGCCTCGACCGGCCGGATTCCGCCCTGAGCCGCCTGGTGCAGCGGGTGGAGACGGCGCAGCGCAGCCTGACCAGCGAGCTGAGCCTGGACAACGAGTCGTCGGCCCTGAGCCGCCTGCAGAAGATGCTGGAGGACAACCACAAGGAGCAGGTCGCGATGGCCAACCGGCTGTCGGAGTCGCTCAACGTGGCGATCGGGCAGTTGCAGGCGCGGCGCGAGGAGGCCGCCAGGAGCACGCGCCACGGCCTGGAATTCGAGGTGAGCGTGGGCGACCAGCTGCGCGCCATCTGCGAGGCGGCGGGCGACGTGGTGCGCGACTGCGGCACCAGCACCGGCCTGATCCCGAACAAGAAGGTGGGCGACTTCGTGGTGACGATCGGCCCCGAGAAGGCGGCGGCGAACGCGAAGATCGTGATCGAGGCGAAGGAGAGCGCGTCCTACGACCTGGCGGCGACGCTGGAGGAAGCGGACGTGGCCCGGCGCAACCGGGGCGCCGGCGTGTGCGTGTTCGTGCACTCGGACAAGACGGCCCAGGCCGGCATCCCGGTGTTCAGCCGCTACGGGCACGACATCGTGGTGCGCTGGCATGCCGACGATCCCGGCACCGACGTGTGGCTGAAGGCGGCCTTGATGGTGGCGACGGCCATGTCGGTGCGGGCCGCGACCCACGACAAGCAGGACGCGGCCAGCTTCCAGGTGGTGGACAACGCGATCGCGCGGATGCGCAAGCAGATCGAGGGTTTCGAGGTTATCCGCACCAGCGCCAACACGTCGAGCAACGCCGCCGGCAAGATCCTGGAGCGGGCAAGGATCATGGAGGAGAGCCTGCTGTCACAGGTCGAGGCGCTGTGCTCGGAAGTGGCGAAGCTGAAGGCTCGGCAGGACCAGGAATCCTGATGCTCCACTTGCGACCCCGACAGCCGTCCGGCTGTCGGGTTTTCCAGGCGTGGCACCTACCCCGCCGGCTTCTCCACGTGGCCACCGAAGCCCTTGCGCATCGCCGACAGGATCTGGTTCGCGAACGTCGCATTGCCGCGTGAGCTGAACCGGTCGTACAGCGACGCCGTCAGCACCTGCGCCGGCACGCCTTCCTCCACCGCCGCCAGGATGGTCCAGCGGCCTTCGCCCGAATCCGACACCCGGCCGCTGTAGCCCTGGAGGTCCGGGTTCTGCAACAGGGCCTGCGCGGTGAGGTCCAGCAGCCACGACGGAATCACGCTGCCGCGCCGCCACACTTCGGCGATGTCGGGCAGGTTCATGTCGTACTGGTACGCCTGCGGCTCGCGCAGCGGCGTCGTTTCCGCGTCGGCGGCGCCGGCCGCTGCCTTGCCGATGTTGGCGTGCCGCAGGATGTTGAAGCCTTCCGCATAAGCGGCCATCAAGGCGTACTCGATCCCGTTGTGGATCATCTTGACGAAGTGGCCGGCGCCGTGCGGGCCGCAGTGCAGCCAGCCTTCTTCCACGCTGGCCGGCGCGCCGTCCCGGCCTGGCGTGCGCGGCGCCGCCGCGACGCCGGGCGCGAGCGCGCGGAACACCTGCTCCAGGTGCCGCACGGTCTGCGGCTCGCCGCCGATCATCAGGCAATAGCCGCGCTCCAGCCCGGCCACGCCGCCGCTGGTGCCGACGTCGAGGTAGTGCAGCCCCCTGGCGCCGAGTTCCTGGGCGCGGCGGATGTCGTCGCGGTAGTAGGAGTTGCCGCCGTCGATGACGATGTCGCCGGGCTCGAGCAGCGGCGCGAGCTGCGCCAGCACCGGGTCGACCACGGCGGCCGGCACCATCACCCAGACGACGCGGGGCCGTGCCAGCATCGCCACGAAATCCGGCAGCGACTCCGCGCCGGCAAAGCCGTCCTGGCGCATGGCGCCAACGGCGCCCGGCGCCGCGTCGTGCACGATGCACTCGTGCCCGTTGTTGGCGAGCCGCCGCGCCATGGCCGCGCCCATCCGTCCCAGTCCGATCATTCCCAGCTGCATCGTGTACTCCGTATCAAGCTGGGTGGATCGTACCGCCGTCAAAAACGGGAGCGGACATCCGTACGTGTTCGGCTGTCCGCATCCAGCCGTCCCCTTCAACCCTTGATCGGCAAATCGATGAAAGAAGCCTCCGCCCCGCCCAGCGTGAACTTCAGCAGCGGCGGCCGCCCGTGCGGCACCTGCGCGAAGTGATCGCAGTCCGTGCCGGCGAGCGCCAGGCGCAGCCGGCTGCCCGGCTGCAGGCGCCACGAGACCGGCAGCAGCGCGAACCGCGCCTGCTCCGGCACGCCCGGCTCCATCAGGTCGGCGTCCTCCCGATAGAAGGTGCGGTACGGCCACGTGGTGCGATAGCCGGGTGGGCATTGCGCGGTCTCGCGGTGCAGCAGCCGCAACTGGCCTTCGGTGATGAACCACGACCTGCCGCTCGCATCCACCTCGGACAGGTAGACGAAGACGCTGGCGTCGTGCTCCGACGTGGAGAGATGCAGCTGCACCGTGGCGTAGCCGGTGAGCTCCGCGCCTTGCTCGAACGGTGCGCTGGTGAAGGTCAGCAGGCGGTCCTCGCGTCCGTTCCAGTCGCCGTAGTAGTCGATCACGGCCAGCGCGCCGAGCCGTTCGTAGCGGGTCTGCCGTCCGGTGCCGGTGGTGAACTTCACCTTGTATTCGGCGGTGGACTTCGAAGCCGGCGCGGCCGGCGACAGCCGGCCCTGCACGTCCAGGAACAGGCGCGAATTCGCGGCGTGCGGCGGCCATGCCGGCGCGGCCTGCCACTTCTCCTCGCGCACGGTGTGGAAGTGCACCGGCGCCTCGTCGCGGATGCCCGTGTCCATGCCGGCCAGGTGCTCGTCGAAGAAGCGCAGCACCTCGGCCAGCAGCGGGAATTCGGACTCGGGCGCGGCGCGCCAGGGCGAGCCGTTGGTCCGGGCGCCGTGGTCCCAGGGTCCCACCAGCAGGCGGTTGTCGGCGCCGGGGTTGCTCAGGAAGCGCGCGATCGAGCCGTTGACGAAGGCGCTGCCGTCGTACCAGCCGGAGATCGAATAGATGTTGACCTTGCCCGGCACCTTGGCGAGGTACCAGTAGGGGCTGCACGCGCCGCTGTGCAGCTCGGGGTCGTGCGACGCGGCCTCTTCACGGTACGCGAGTTCTGGCGCCAGGTCGCGCAGGCGGAAGCTGTCGCGATGCTCCTCGATGGCCGCGGCCAGCTGCGACCCGTCCGCGTCCTCGTCGACCGGTTGCGGGCCGGCGAAGCGCGCGTCGTTGAAATAAGGGTAGGGCGCCAGCCGGTCGCGCTGGTCCAGGTCCAGCGCGCGCACCAGGTCGTCGTAGTTCTCGGTGATCGTGGTGCACATGATCCCGCCCGGGAACACGTGATCGGCGTACGTGTCGTGCACCGCGAAGAGTGGCGCGATGGCCTTCACCGCCGGATGGCCGGTGCTGGCAAGGAAGCAGGCGGCCGCGCCCAGGTAGGAGATGCCGGTGGAGCCGATGACGCCGTCGGACCATGGCTGCGCGACGATCCAGTCGGCGATCTCGCCGTGGTCCTCGCGCTCCCGCGGCGAGCGGAACGAGTCTCGCGTGCCGAAGCTGGCGCCGCAGCCGCGCACGTCGACCACCACCATCGCGTAGCCGCGCGGCACGAAGAAGTCGCGGTATTTCGCCGCGTTCGGGCTGGGATCAACGCCGGGGCCGGTCACCTTGAAGCGGCGGTAATACGGCGTGAGGATCACGATGGTCGGGAAACGCCCGGGCGCCGCTTCGCCGGACTTCGCCGCAGGCAGGTACACGTCGACGGCGAGCCGGACGCCGTCGCGCATCGTCACGTAGCACGAACGCGGGGCCGGTACGTCGAAAGTCGCAGGGCGGCGCTGCAGGTATGCGGTGGGAGAAATGCGCCAGGCGCTGCCGGCGTCGTCGCGGTCTGCCATGTGTACATCCGGTATTGCACGCAGTGGGAAGCGAAGCGTCTCCCCTTAAACTGTCGGCGGCATTGTGCCACTTGCGTTTCTCCACTCATCGGACACTTTCCATGCGCTCCACGCGTCGCCTGCTTCTCGCTTCCATCGGCCTCGGCCTCACGTTCGCCGCCGGCGTCGCCGCGGCGCAGGACTACCCCAGCCGCCCGATCCGGCTGGTGATTCCGCAGGCGCCCGGTTCGGGCGCCGACGCCGTCGGCCGCATGATGGCCGACTTCATGACCAGGGACCTGAAGCAGTCGGTGGTCGTCGACAACAAGCCGGGCGCCAACGGCATCATCGCCTCGCAACTGGTGCAGAAGGAGCCGGCCGACGGCTACACGCTGCTGCTCACGAGCGTGTCGCTGGTGAGCTTCAACCAGTTCCTCTACAAGAACGTTCCGTACGACCCGCTGAAGGACTTCACGTTCGTCGCGCCGGTGGCCGACGCCAGCTTCGTGCTGGTGGCCAGTACCAAGAGCGGCATCAAGAGCTGGGACGACCTGGTGAAGAAGGCCAAGGCCGACCCGGACGGCGTCACCTACGCGAGTGCCGGCACCGGCAACTCCACGCACCTCTATACCGAGATGATCGCGCTGCGTTCGGGCATGAAGCTGCGCCACATCCCGTACAAGAGCTCCGGCCCCGCGCTGATGGCCGTCGTGTCCGGCGAGACCGACGTCATGACCGTGGTCACCGCGACCGGGCTGCCGCAGGTGAAGGCCGGCAAGGTGGTGGCGCTGGCGCAGTCGGGCGAGACGCGCTCCCCGCAGATGCCGAACCTGCCGACGCTGAAGGAACTGGCGCCGAATATCCCCGCGCTGCCGGGCTGGTACGCGCTGGTCGCGCCGGCGAAGATGGATCCCAAGGTCACGCAGAAGCTGGCGGCGTCGGTCAACAACTTCCTGTCCGACCCGGTGATGAAGCAGAAGCTGGTCGATGCGTTCCTGTTCCCCATTCCCGGCACGCCCGAGGGCATACAGAAGCGCGCCGAAAGCGAGGCGAAATCCTGGGGCGGACTGATCCGCGACCTGAAGATCCAGCTCGACTGATCCGGGAGGCCGACAGCGCAGCGGTTACGGCTGCGCACCTTGCAGGATCTGCTGCATCGCCTGCCAGGTCTCGGTGGCGACGATGCGCACCGGTTCGCGATCGCCGCGCTGGACAAAGCCGGGCCGCTCCGTGGGCACGTAGCCCAGCTGGATCAGTTCCCACGCGATGGCTCGCACGAGGGCCGTCAACTCGTCGTCTGGCATGCGGTCGATTCTGCGGACGCGTTTCAGGCAACGCGTGGCCGCAACGAGTAAGCAAGGATTACATGTTCCTGCTTCGCACACCGCCGTGAACAAACACACATGCTAGCGAGCGCGGTTCGCAGGCCCGCGGTTGCGATTTCTCAACCGCGCAACCGCCCCGTTGAGGCATCCTTGGTCTTGTCTCCTCGGCGGGGGATTCCAAGGACCCGCTGTTTCCAGCCCCTGCAGCCGCAAGTCTGCAGGGGTTTTTTCTTGGGGGGTCAGCCCGCCGCGGCCGGGCGGTGGACACCGGACCACCGCGCGAGCGGCCAGCCGGCGGCGAGGCCGGCACCGTCGGCGAGCAGGTCCAGCCATTCCGCGGTGCGATAGCCGGTCAGCGACTGCAGCACCTCGATCAGCGCGCCGAACGCCAGCAGTCCCGCCAGCACCCGGGCGGTGCGCGCCGGATACGCAGCCAGGCCCAGCACGGCCAGCACCGCGAAACCGAGCGCGTGGTTCGCCTTGTCCCACCCGGTGGAAGGCAGGTGCTGCGCGGGCGGCATCAGGCACAGCGCGAGCACGGACGCCATGCACAGCCAGAAAGCCCAGCGCCGCTGCGCCGGGGAGGTCCAACGTTGGAGCATGCGCGCGACTATGGCACAGCTCGCGCGGGGCGCGCGCACCAAAGAAAAAGGCCCGCCGCAGTCAGGGTGGCGGGCCTGGCGTGCCGGGCGGAAGGAGGGACACCCCCGTCCGGCGCGTCTCCGGGCGCTACTGCGCCAGGATCCACTGGACCAGGTTCTTCGCCTGGCCGGCGTCCTTGAGGGCCTTGTGCTCTTCCTCGCTGCCGTCGTCCATCTTGACCTTCGGGCTCTTGGTGACGAATTCGGCGAGCTTGGCTTCGGCGTCGGCCTTGCCCTTGTACTTGGCCGCGATCTTCTGGTAGGCCGGCCCCTTCTTGGCCTTGTCCGTCGCGTGGCACTTGGTGCAGCCGCTGTCCTTCATTGCCTTGGCGGCCGCGGCGTCGTCGGCGGCCATCGCGGGGACCGAAAACGCGAGCGCGGCAGCCGCGCCGGCCAGCAGGGAAATCACTTTCATCGTCGCAACTCCTGGGTGTGAAGAATCGTCTCGGCTTGAACCAAGCATCAGCTGTGCCACGATCGGAGGAAGGCGTTTTTTCTAGTCAAATCAATGACTTGCAACGATGGCCCGGACGTCGCCGGGGCCCTCGAAGTATATTTTCCGTATGCACCGGCGGCCGCCCCGGCGACCGAATTCCCTTTGCCGTCAATGGCTTGGGCGAGCCTTGCGGCGGCTGGCGTTTCTATACACCCGCGTGCGAAGCCAGTGGGGGCTTTCGCTCCGCTCAGGTTCCCTTCAGGTGGCCGGGTGTACGTTGCGATGGCCAACCGGGAGGTCAAGATGAACAGCTATCCAGCCCTGGCCAGTCGCAGCGTCCTGCGCGGACCGGTGCGTGTGTGCCGTCTCCAGCAGGACCAGCCCGTCACGACGATGGATTCGCCGGCGCTGGACGTGATGACCGACCTCACGCGCGTCGCCGCCGCCGTCGTGTCACCGGCCACCAGGATCGACGACGCCGACCGCTTCATGATGCGGCGGGGCGTGCGCATGCTGCTCGTGCTGGGCGACGAGGAGGTGCTGGTCGGCATCGTCACCGCCACCGACTTGATGGGCGAGCGGCCGGTCACGCTCGCGCAGGAGCGCGGTCTGCGCCATTCGGAGATCGTCGTGGCGGACGTGATGACGCCGGCCCAGCGACTCGACGCTTTCGAGCTCGAACAGGTGCGCGGGGCGCGCGTCGGCAACGTCGTGGCCAGCCTGCAGCAGCACCGGCGCCACCATGCGCTGGTGACGCAGGCCGACGGTCGCGGCGGCCTCGAGGTGCGCGGCCTGTTTTCGCTGTCGCAGATCGCGCGCCAGGTCGGCACCGCCCTGGCCCTGCCGGACGCGGCCGACAGCTTCGCGGAGATCGAGGCAGCGCTCGCGCACTGAGGCCGGCGCCGCGCGCGCCGCTCAGGGCCGCTGTACCGCGTCGATCGCAAGCACCGCCGGATCCCTGGCGCCGTGGCCGGCGGCGATCAGCTGGTCCATCCGCGCCGCAATGCCGGGCAGGGCGGCGAGCGGCCGATCGCCGCAGGCTTCCAGCATCAGGCGCACGTCCTTGCGGGCCATCGACAGCTCGAAGGTCGGCGTGAAATTGCCCTTGGCCATGTTGGCGCCGCGTCCGGCGACCATGGCGTTGAGGTCTAGCAGCCCGAGCAGCCTGACGGCGTCCTCGCCGGGAACGTTGCTGGCCTGCGCGATCGTGAGGATGTCGGCCATGACGGCCGACACGCCGACGATCATGGCGTTGCCGAACAGCTTGTGCACCGCGGCCAGGTCGGTGCGCTCGCCCAGGTACTCGATCTTGCCGGTCATCTTCGCGAGTTCGCCCTGGACGCTCTCGAACAGCGCGCGCGGGCCGCAGGCGAGCATCGAGCCGAGCGCCTTGCGGGCGGCGGGCGGTCCCATGAACACCGGGCAGTGCAGGTACTTGATCCCTTCGCCGGCCAGCCGCTGCGCGCGCTGCACCGTCAGCGCCGGCAGGGTCGTGGTGTGGTCGACGATCACGGCGTCCGGCGACAGCGCCGCGCGGGCGGCCGCGATCACTTCCTCCACCACCGCATCGTCCTTGAGCACCAGGTGAACGCGGGCCGCGCCGCGCACCGCGTCGGCCGGCGTGGCGGCCGGCTGCACCCCGAACCGGGCCAGCGCCTGCGCCTTGTCGGGTGTTCGGTTCCATGCCTTGACCGAGTCGCCGCGGGTCGCTGCCGCTTCCGCGAATGCGCCGCCCAGCAGGCCGGTGCCGAGAAATGCAATCTGAGCCATTCAATTGTCTCCGGGTGGATGGTGGACTGGCGCGGCCACCGCGCGCGAACGGCGATCTTACGGCGCCGTGGTGGTGGCCGCGCCTGGTGCCGGGCGCAGGAACCCCGCGGCGGGCGCGAGCCATTCGACGCCGGGATGCGCCGACGGCAGGGCGTCTGCCTCGGCGATGTCGCCGGCAAAGAGGATCTTGTGCTCCACCAGCAGGAACACGCGGTGGTCCGCGGCGCCGGCCGGAGCGAGCACGCGCAGCGTGTGGCCACCGGCGACGGCGATGCTGTCGCCGGCGGCCGGGCGCTGCACCGGCGCACCGGTGCGCTCATGCAGTGCCTGCGCGCCGGCCGACGGTGCCGCGGCGGTGCACAGGATGGCGCGGATGCCACCGGGTGCAGCGGCCGCCAGCGCCGCGAGGTGGCTCGCGTCCGCCGGCCCCGGATCGATCACGGCCCAGCCGTCGCCCGTGCCGACCAGGTAGCTGTTGGCGCCCTGGGGCGCGGCGATGCGCAGGACGCCCGGCGCCAGGCGCGCCGGCTCGCCCGGCCGCAACTCGCACCAGGCGGTGCCCTGGCCGTGCGGATCGACGAAGCCGAGTTCGGCCCAGGCCGGCTCGTGCGGCTGCACCGGACGCACGCCGCCGCCGTCGCGCCCCAGCCGCGGGGCCACCGTCACCACCTCGCGCGGCGAGCGCGCCCACGCCAGCAGCGCCTGCGTGCTTTCGAAGCGCCCGATGGTGGCGATGACCGAGCGGGTGGGCGTCATGAGCCGGCGCGAGTTCTCGCTGGACAAGGCCTCCTGCGGCCTCAGCCACACGTGGTCGACCGTTTCCAGCGCGTCGTGGGACGAGGTCTGTCCCTGCGGCAGCACCGCCAGGAAGAAGCGCGTGTCGAAGCGCTTGGCGCGGCCGGGCGGAGTGACCCAGTGCGCGATGTAGAACAACTGGTCGGTCGCCAGCCGCAGCCCGAAGTCGTGGCAGACACCGGCGAAAGCCACGTCGCCCCGGTGCAGGGGCTCGCGCAGCGCGGCCAGCGGCGTGCCGCTGTCCACCAGCGTGTCGATCGGCTGGCCGCGCTCGTCGACGGCGAACAGGATGCCGGCTTCCTCGAACGACTCGCGGATCGCCGCGACGTAGTAGTCGAGCCCGCCTTCGGCCAGGCCGAGCAGGACGCTCGCCCTTGCATCGTCGAGGCCGGTGCAGGCGCCATGGCAGCGCCGGTCGCCGGCGTCGAGCAGGCCGCCGGGGAAGACCCACGCGCCGCTGTTGTGGTCGCCCTTTTCGGCGCGGCGCAGCAGCAGGACTTCCAGCCCGGCGGGCGCGTCGCGCACGACGACGATGGTGGCGGCGGGACGGGGCGCTCCCGGCAAGGTCATGGGGTCTCCGGTGTGTGTCGATCGGGTGGGCGATATTCTGCCGCCCCGTTGCGGCGCCGGCAGCCGTTCAGGTGACGGAAGTGCCGATGCCGAGGCTGGCGATCGCGGCCAGCAGCGCACTCGGGGCGAACGGCTTGGCCAGGACGACGACTTCCAGCGTCGCGAGTTCTTCCATCCGGTCGGAGTAGCCCGTCATGACGATCACCGGCAGGCGCGGATACCGCTGGCGCACGTGGCGCGCCAGGTCCAACCCGTCGCGGTGGCCCGGCATGACGATGTCGGTCAGCACGAGGTCGGGCGGGCTGTTCACGTCCAGCCACGCGGCCGCGTCGTCGGCGCTCTCCTGGCAGGCCACGCTGCAGCCGACCGACTCCAGGGTCTCCTCCAGCACGGCCGCGATCGACGGGTTGTCCTCCACCAGCAGCACGCGCGCGGCCACGGTGCCGTCCGTGGTCGCCGCCGCCGGCGCCTGTTCCGCGGCCGGCGGCGCGGCCGGCGCGAGAAACAGGCGGATGGTCGTTCCCTGGCCGCGGGTGCTCTCGGCCTCGGCCCAGCCGCCGCCGTGCTGGCAGAAGGCGTACACCTGGCTCAGCCCGAGGCCCGTGCCTTGCCCGAGCTGCTTGGTCGTGAAGAACGGGTCGAAAACATGCTCGAGCACGTTCGGCTCGATGCCGGCGCCGTCGTCGCGCACTTCGATCACGACCCAGCGGCCCTGGCGCCCCGTCTCCGCGCGCTGCGCGATCGTGTACGCGCGCATCCACAGGTGGCCGGCGCCTTCGATCGCGTCGCGTGCGTTGAGCGCGAGGTTGACGAGCGTCAGTTCCAGCTCCGCCGGGTCGGCCGTGACCGGCGGCACGTCGGGCGCCACCTGCACGGAGAGCTCGGTCGCGCTGCCCAGCACCGGCGCGAGCAGCGGCTCCATCGCCGGCAGGCGGTCCTGCAGCCGCAGGATCTCCGGCGCCAGCGCGTTCTGGCGCGAGAACGCGAGCAGCTGCTTGGTGAGCTTGCTGGCCGAGTCCACGCCGCGGTTGATCGCGTCGGTGTATCGCGCATGCTGTTCGCCCAGGAGCCGGCGCAGGATGAACAGGTTGCCGCTCACCACCATCAGCGCGTTGTTGAAGTCGTGGGCCACGCCGCCCGCCAGCCGGCCCACGGCCTCGAGCTTCTTGGACTGGAACAGCGCCTGCTCGGCACGCTGGCGGGCCGCCGTTTCCGCCTGCAGCCGCTGCGCCGCGTCGAACGCCTGGCGCGTGCGGCGCGCGGCGATCACGGCGGCAAGCAACAGCCCCGACATCGGCAGCACTCCCAACGCCGCCAGCACCGCCATCTCCTTCAGCCATCCGGCGCGTACCGCCGCGACGTCGATCCCCACCGCCACGTACATCGGATACTTGCCGACCTTGCGATGGCTGAGGATCCGGGTGCGGCCGTCGATCGGCGACTCGGCGATGACGGCGCCCACGCCCCCGCTTGCCAGCACCCGCTGCATCAGGGCGCCATCGGTCGAAATGCGCGCCGGTGCGCCGTCGCCGGGCATGCGCGAATACACGGCGCCGTCCTCGCGGAACATGGCGACCAGCGCGCCCGGCTCGCCGTTCACGAGGTTGGCGTGGAAGCGCCGGAAGTACGCGGGGTAGAGTCCCACCGAGACCAGCCCGCCAAACGAACCGTCGGCCCGGTAGCGCCCCACGCTCATGTCGAAGAACGGCTCCCTGGTGGCCTTGCCCACGAGCGGTTCGGTGAAGTACAGGCCGCCCTTGTTGTCGCGGTGCCAGCGGAAGAACTCGCGGTCGGACACGTCGAGGTCCGCCGGCAGCGGATGGAAACGGTTGCCCGCCAGCGGGCGTCCGTCGGCGCCCCAGACCCAGATCGACTGGATCTGTTCCTTGTCGGCGGCCATCGCGCCCAGTCGCTCGTGCAGGACGGCCTCGGCGGCGCGGACGGTGGCGTCGTCCTCGGTGCCCACCAGGTCCACCACGCGTCCGAGCAGCGTTTCGTTGTTGTCGAGCACCTTCAGCGCGTGTTCGTGCGCGATGCCGACGAGCCGGTCCACGTGCTGGGTGGCGTTCTGGTGCGCGGCATGCCAGCGGTAAGCGGCGAAGAGGGCGAAGACGACGGCCGGGATGGCGACGCACAGCACGAGCAGCAGGCGCAGCGACCACAAGGTCGCGCTGGAAGCTCGCGTGACGTCGATTTCGGCTGCGGCAGCGCGCGCTGTGGCACTCATGAAACGATGATACCGATGGATGCATCCGCATGCACCGAAAGCTGCGCTCGAGCAGGCGCGAACTCGCGGGACGACAGGATTGGACGCGCTGCCCGACCTTGGTCCGTCCATTGATCCGAGTCAAGGAAAGTGCCCCGGTGGTGGCCTAACAAGGAGGGGGTTTCCCGCCTGTGCCGCCGGTCGCCGACCGCCGGGCAGGCGCCAAGGAGCGCACGTGGTCACGGCAGAAGCGGTGCGAAGGCGCGGGTTGTCGGGCAGCACGGGGCTGCTGCTGGCAGTGGCCGTGCTGGTCGGCGTCGCGGCCGGCATCGGCGGCTACACGCTGGTGTACGCCGAGGGACTTTCGTACATGAGCTCGGAGCCGAAGGTCTGCGCCAACTGCCACATCATGCAGGCGCAGTACGACTCGTGGCAGAAGGCGGGCCACCACCACGTCGCCGTGTGCAACGACTGCCACCTGCCGCGCGGGTTCATCGCGAAATACGTGGCCAAGGCCGTCAACGGCTGGAACCACTCCAAGGCCTACACCCTGCAGAACTTCGCCGAGCCGATCGCCATCAAGCCGTTCAACAGCGACATCGTGCAGGAGAACTGCCTGGCCTGCCACCGCCAGCTGGTGCAGGACGCCGTCATGGCCCGCGGGCCGGCGGAGGAAGCCAGCTGCGTGCACTGCCACCAGTCCGCGGGTCACGGCGAGCGCGCCGGGCTCGGCGGGCCGCGTACCTGATTCCGGAGGTTGCCATGAAAGCCCGATTCCCCTGGTTTGCTGTCACGCAACGTGGCGTCTCGGCCACCATCCTGCTGTCGGCGCTGGCCGTCGCGGCGGTGGTGGCCGTGGCGCTCACGGCGTTGCTCGTGAACATCTTCGAGCGCAAGCAGGAGGCAAAGGTCACGACCACGCGCCTGGTGGAGGTGACGCGCGACACCACCGACCCGGCGAAGTGGGGCGTCAACTGGCCGAAGCAGTACGACGCCTACAAGCTCACGGCGCAGGCCACCCGCACCCGGTTCGGCGGCCACGGCGGCAGCGAGGCGCTGCCGCAGCAGAAGATCGACAAGGATCCGTGGCTCAAGCGCATGTTCCTCGGCTATGCGTTCTCGATCGACTACCGCGACCGGCGCGGGCACGCGTTCATGCTGCAGGACCAGGAGAACACGCAGCGGCAGACCAAGCCGCAGACCGGCTCCTGCCTGCATTGCCACGCGTCCATCATGCCGCTGTACCGCGAGCTGGGCGGCGGCGACGCGATGAAGGGCTTCGAGCAGACCTACAAGATCGCGTACAAGGACCTCAACAAGAAGCTGCACGACATGGGGCACGGCCAGCCGGTGTCCTGCCCCGACTGCCACGATCCGAAGACCATGCAGCTGATCGTCACCCGGCCCGCGTTCCTGGTCGGGATCCAGAAGCTGGCGGCCTCGGAGACGCCGACGCCGTTCGCGCCGTCGATCGAGCGCTGGCGGGCGGCCGGCAGGAAGGTGGCGTACGACCCGAACGTGGAGGCGACGCGCGGCGAGATGCGCACCTTCGTGTGCGCGCAGTGCCACATCGAGTACTACTGCTCGTCGGCGATGCCGCTCACCGCGCCCTGGGGCAAGGGCCTGAACGTCGACCAGATCGAGGTGTTCTGGAACGAAACCAGAATGCCCGATGGCGGCCGCTTCCTCGACTACAAGCACGCCGAAACCGGCGCGCCCATCCTGAAGGCGCAACACCCCGAGTTCGAGCTGTGGAGCCAGGGCGTGCACGCCCGCAGCGGCGTCGCCTGCGCCGACTGCCACATGCCGTATGCCCGCGACGGCGCCACCAAGGTGTCCGACCACTGGGTGCGCAGCCCGCTGTTGAACATCAGCCGCGCGTGCCAGGGTTGCCACAAGCTCTCCGAGGATGAGATCAAGGCCCGCGTCGACCTGATCCAGACCCGCAACTTCGAGCTGATGCAGCGCGGCGGCGCGGCGATCACCGCGCTGATGGATGCGGTGGTCGCGGCGAAGAAGGACGGGGCGACCGACCAGCAACTGGCGACTGCCCTGGAGCTCCAGCGCAAGGCCCAATGGCGGCTGGACTTCATCGCGGCCGAGAACTCGATGGGCTTCCACGCGCCGCAGGAAGCGGCCCGGGTGCTCGGCGAGGCGCTCGACTACGCGCGCCAGGGCGAACTGGCGGCGCTGCGGCGCGGCCCGGCGCCGGCGGCCAAGGTCGCGGAAGCGGCCTCCGTCACGGGGGTGGTGCCGACCGCGGCGAGCGGCAAGCGCTGAACGCGGCGCGTCGCCCCCGGGCCACGCTTCCCGGAAACAGGAAAGGAGGTCCGCCCTTTCCCTGTTACGGGATGTTTTGCGTAACTCCAGAAGCGATTCGGGGCGAACAGGGCAGGCACAGCCCTTGCGTCGCAGGCCCGGGCCCGTCCGCACGTTGCGTGCCGGCGCGAGGCCCGACCGGCAGCTTCTGGAGAAAAGGGTCATGCGTTTCCGCCTGGTTCGCTATTTCACGCTGGCGAGCGTGGGCATGTTCGCGGCCGTCGCGATCGCGCTGGCGTACTTCGAACGCCAGCAGGCGTCCTTCATCGGCGACATGCAGCGCGAGGAGATCGGCTTCATCAAGCAGGTGCAGTCGGCGTTCGCGAAGCAGCAGGAAGAGGGCTCGCTGCGCGACCTGGTCGCCACCCACGAAGGCGGCAACATCACGCTGACCCGCGTGTTCGCCAACACGCTGTGGGAAAAGGACTTCGGACCCTTCGTCGCCAAGGTCGCGCAGTTTCCCGTGGATCACTGCCGCGCCATTGCCGACGTGGCCGGCCCGGACGGCCGGATGGCGGCTCCGGTCCAGAAGAAAGCCTGTTTTGCCGAAGTCGGCGCGAAGATCCAGGCGCTGCCCGAGTTCAGGACGCTGGACGCGAAGGTGTTCGACACCATGAAGCGGACCACCGTCTTCAAGATCAAGGTGTTCGACCGGCGCGGGATCACCGCCTATTCGTCCGAACACGCCCAGATCGGCGAGGACAAGAGCGCCAACGGCGGCTGGCAGGGCGCGATGAAGGGAACCGTGAAGAGCGACCTGTCGCGCCGCAACAAGTTCAATGCCTTCGAGGGCGTGGTCGAGAACCGCGACCTGCTTTCGAGCTACCTGCCGGTGCGTGCGTTCGGGACCGACGACGTCGTCGGCGTGTTCGAAGTCTATTCCGACATGACGCCGATGCTGGCGCAGGTCAAGGAGACCTCGGCCAAGATCGCCGCCGCGGCGCGTGCCAACGAGGCGAAGATGGAGCAGGTCGCGGCCACCAACCTGGATGCGGTGGAAGGCATGTCGCTGCAGGCGATGGCCATCGTGGGCGGGTTGCTGGCGCTGCTGTTCGTGGCGCTGTTCGCCATCGTGCGCCGCGCCGACGGCATCATCGTCGAGCAGGCCCGGCAGCGCGAGCAGGACCACCAGCAGCTGGCGCAGTCCGAGAAGATGGCTTCGCTCGGCCAGATGGTGGCCGGCGTGGCCCACCAGCTGAACACGCCCCTGGCGTTCTCGCGCAGCAACATCAGCATGGTGCAGGAGGCCCTGAAGGGATACGAGCTGCCCCTGAAGGTGGCCCAGGCGTTCGCGCGCGCGGCCGGCAAGGTCCAGGGCGATACCGTCACGGTGAACATCGCGGCCACCCGCGACAAGCTGGCGCGGATCGCCGAGGACGGGGTCGACGACGTCGGCGAGCTGGCGCAGATGCTGGGCGACACGCTGCAGGGCATCGACCAGATGCACGAACTGGTGGAGAACCTGCGCGACTTCACGCGGCTGGACCGCGCCAAGATCGCCCAGTTCGACCTCAACAAGGGCCTGCACACGGTGGCGTACATCGCCCGCAGCGCGATCCCCAACCGGGTCAAGGTGGTCGAGGAGTACGGTGAACTGCCGCTCGTGGAGTGCAACCCGTCGCAACTGAACCAGGTGTTCCTGAACCTGATCAACAACGCGGCGCAGGCCATCCCCGGCGATGGAACGGTGACGGTGCGCAGCTTCGTCGAAGGCGGGCGGGTGCGCATCGACGTCAGCGACACCGGCAGCGGCATCCCGGCCGAAGTGCAGCCGCGCATCTTCGAGACCTACTTCACGACCAAGCCGGCGGGCGAAGGCACCGGCCTGGGCCTGCCGATCGTGAAGAGCATCGTGGACGAGCACGGCGGCGAGATCAAGTTCAGCACCCGGCAGGGAGAAGGAACGACGTTCAGCGTCTTCCTGCCCGTCGTGCTGCCCGAGCCGGCTGCCGCCTGACCGCCGAGGACCAAACGCCATGAGAGTCAAGAAGGGATCGGTCCTCTGCGTGGACGACGAGCCGAACATCCTGCGCTCGCTGCACTGGATGCTGCACAAGGATTTCGACGTGATGACCGCGCCGGACGGCCATGCGGCGCTGGAGATGCTGCGCAAGCACGACTTCGACGTGATCGTCTCCGACCAGCGCATGCCCGGCATGATCGGGTCGGAGTTCCTGCGCGAGGCCTGCAAGCTGTCCCCGCGTGCGATGCGCATCCTGCTCACCGGCTACTCGGACATGCAGGCCATCCTGCGTTCGATCAACGAGGGCGAGGTGTTCCGCTTCGTCAACAAGCCCTGGTCGAACGAGGAGCTGAGCACCACGGTGGCCGAGGCGGCCGCCATCGCCAGGACGCAACCGGTGCCGGCGCCTCCCCCGGCGCAGCCGGCGCCCGACTCCATCGACGACACCCTCGACTCCATCCTGGTGCTCGACGAGGATCCCGAACTGGCCGGCTTCGTCAAGCAGTCGGCATCGCCGCGAGCGCGCATCACCCACGCCAGTTCCATGGCCGAGGCCGTCGCCCTGCTCGGTTCGGAGAGCGTGTCGGTGGTGGTGAGCGACACGCGCGTCGGCCGGATGGACACCACGCCCTTGCTCAAGGTGCTCAAGCAGCGGCATCCGGAGATCGTGTCGGTGGTGCTCGCATCCGACAGCGATGTGGATGCAGTCATCAAGCTGATCAACCAGGGCCAGGTCTACCGGTTCATCCCCAAGCCGGTGAAGCCGGCCTTCCTGAAGATCATGCTGGCGTCGGCGGTGCACAAGCACCGGGAATTGCGCAGGACGCCCGGCATGGGGCGGCGCCATGCCGTGCAGGCGGCGCCGGCCGGCACCGAGGATCGGCTGGTCAAGGCCGTGCAGGAAGAGGCGATGCGGCTGAAGCCACAGGCACACTCGCAGGGCAGCGCCTCCGTCCTCGGACGCCTCGGTGGCGGCCTGAAGAAGCTGTTCGGAATCGGGTGAAGCGCGGGGCCGGCGGGCCGCGTTGCATATCGGGCGCCGGGTGCCTAGGATTCGGGATGGCTCATCACTCCATCCCCACCATGCACATCGACCTTGCCCCGCGCCGCGGCGCGCTGACGTTCCTGATGGCCTGCGGGTTCGCCGCGGGCCTGCACGCCCAGGCCGTCAAGCCGCCCAAGGCCCAGCTCTGGCTGGACCTGTCCACCGGCACCATGGCGGGCATGCCCGAGATGGACATGCCCGGGGGCATGGGCGGCGCACTGGCGGGGATGATGGGCGGAGGATCGCGCGGCGGCGCGCCGAACTCGTACGGCATGGCCCGCGGCATGAACGTGATGCCGCCGCGGGTGATCGACATCGCCTTCCACAACAGCCTGCGACCCGGCGCCGAAGCGGCGCAGGCGATTCCGCCCGGCATGCGCATGGGCGAGAGCCTGCCGCTGCTGCCGGTCAGGCGCGAAGCGGTGCCGCGCGGGGAACGCGAGCCGGGCGAAGTGCCGCAGGACGTCGAGCGCCCCAAGGGACGGATCCTGATCTACTGGGGCTGCGGCGAGACGGTGCGGCCAGGGCAGCCGCGCGTGATCGACCTGGCGCGCGGCAATCCGGCGGACTTCGGCATGGCGTTTGCCGGCCGTCATGCGCCCGATCGAGGCGCGAAGATCGGCCCGTCGCACGTGCTGTACCCGAACGAGCGCAACACGGTGGTGCTGCCGCGCGACGGCTCGCTGGTCGGCGAGCACCAGGTGCGCGGCGAGGGAGTACCCGCCTCGATGAAGTTCACGCTGGCCGACGCGCAGAACGTGATGCAGCCGATCCAGCTGCAGACGCAGGGGACGGTGCAGGACAGCATGACGCTGAGCTGGTCGCCGGTGCCGCATGCCAGGGCCTACTACCTGCACGCGATGAGCAGCACCGGCAACGACATGGTGATGTGGTCCAGCGCGGAGACGCCGGACACCGGCATGGGCCTGTTCGACTACCTGCCCAATCGCACGATCGAGCAGTGGACCAGGGAGCGCGTCCTGCTGCGCCCGGACGTGACGCGCTGCGCCGTGCCCAAGGGAATCTTCGCCCCGGCCGCCGGCGCCCGCGAGGAAGCCACGCCGATGCTGCGGATGATGGCGTACGGCGGCGAAAGCAACTTCGCGCATCCGCCGCGCCCGGCCGACCCCAAGGCCGTGTGGGAGCCCGAGTGGGCCGTGCGGGTGCGCGTCAAGGCGCACACCATGGCGATGCTGGGCCAGGCGCAGGGGCAGGGCGACGGCAGCGCGCGGCGCGCGCCGTCGCAGCAGCGCGGCGAGGAGCCGCCGCCGGCCACCGCCGCGGGGCAACAGGAGCAGCAGCAGGAGCAGGGCGTGCAGGTGTTTCCCGGCGTGCAGGTGAATCCCGGGACGATCCTGCGCGGGATCTTCGGGCGCTGAGGCGACGCGTAAGATGCCGGCGTCGCATGACGACCGGCGATCGACGCCGCGTCGCGGCGCAGGGGGAGCCGTCCGATGAATGCCGATGTCCTGTATGGCCGCAGCGTGCTGCCCGCCGGCGTGCGCTCGCGCCTGGTCGACACCAACAACGGCTGCACGATGCACGTGCTCGAAGCGGGTTTCGAGCAGCCGGGCCGGCCCTGCGTCCTGCTGCTGCATGGCTTTCCGGAGCTGGCCTTCAGCTGGCGCAGGCAGCTGCCGTTCCTCGCCGCAGCGGGCTTCCATGTCGTGGCGCCGGACCAGCGGGGCTACGGCCGCAGCAGCGGAACCGACGTCGCGTACGACGATGACCTGCTGCCGTACACGCTGATCAACCGGGTGAGCGACACGCTGGGCCTGGTGAACGCGCTCGGCCACGACAGCGTGGCCGCCGTGATCGGCCATGACTACGGCTCGCCGGTGGCTGCCTGGTGCGCGCTGTTGCGGCCGGACGTGTTCCGCTCCGTGGTCCTCATGAGCGCGGCGTTCCCGGGCGCACCCGACCTGCCGAAAGGCACCGCCGACCAGCCGGCCAAGGCCGCCTTGCCGCTGACCGGGCTGCCGGACGCGCTGGCCGCCTTGCCGCGCCCGCGCCAGCACTACCGCTGGTATTACTCGACGCGCGAAGCCAACGCCGACATGTGGCACTGCCCGCAAGGCGTGCAGGATTTCCTGCGCGCGTACTTCCATGTCAAGAGTGGCGACTGGCCCGCCAACGAACCGTTCCCGCTGGGTTCATGGGACGCCACCGAGATGGCGAAGCTGCCCACCTACTACGTCATGGACCTCGGCCGCGACATGGCGCAGACGGTGGCGCCGCAGATGCCTTCAGCCGACCAGATCGCCCGCTGCACCTGGATGACCGAAGAGGAGATGGCCGTCTTCGCCGACGAATACGGCCGCACCGGCTTCCAGGGCGGCCTGCAGGGCTATCGCGTCGGCACCGACCCGAGGTACCTCGGCGAGCTGCGCGCTTTTTCGGGCCGCACGATCGACGTGCCCGCGATGTTCGTCTCGGGCGCCCGGGACTGGGGCACGCACCAGTCGCCGGGGGCGCTGGAGCGGATGGTCGGCGAGGCCTGCCCGCGGATGACCGGCGTGCATCTTGTCGAGGGCGCCGGCCACTGGGTGCAGCAGGAGCGAGCGGACGAGGTCAACGAGTTGCTCGCGGCGTTCCTTCGCGGTACGGCGAGCTGACCCGGCGCGGAACGTTCGTTCGTCGCACGCGAACCACACGTGGCGCGCGAAAACCACGCTTCGTTTACTGGCAGTTGTGAGCGACTACGCTTGCTCATGCTTTCTTACAACTGCGAACAGGACCTCGACCGTGCCTGAACCAGACTGGGCGCACTCAGAGAGGAGACTGTCGTGGATGAAATGACGCTCGAGGTCAAGCTGCTCCTGGCAGCGAGCTTTCTGGCCGCGTGGCTCGGCCTTCGCCAGCAGCGCTATGCGGGTTCCAGCCGCTACGCCTACCTGTTCGGCATCCTGCTGCTTTCCGCGGGCCTGCGCCACGTCGGCGTCTGGCACTGACGCGCCAGTCCGCGCCACGTCCGCGCCACTCCGCTAGGTCGCGCGCATTGCGCGCATCGCCTCCCATACGTCGGGCTCCACCTGGCGCGTGACGTCGCCGCTGCTGATGTACCCCTCCTGAGTGGCCGGGCTGTAGTCGTCGTCGAGCAGCGACCGGGCCGCGGCCACGGTGTCGTGGTCGAACATGTCAGGGGCTTTGGTTGGCTGCGCTGCGGGGAGGTCGAGCAAGTGCCGCTCCATGGTCGGTCTTCCTGTGGCGGGGGATTGGCGCCTCGCCCCGGGCCGCCTTGGGCACGGCGGCAGCGGGCAGGGCAATGAATGCGTCCCACTCTAGAAAGCCGCGCGCCATGCGCTGCCGGTGCGCGGCGCGCCCGCGCGTCGGAATCCGCCTGCAGCGTTGCTCAGCGGGGCGTCACTGTCCGCAACCGGCGCGACAGCGGTAGTGCGTCGAGGCGGCCAGCTTGAACGGTCGCAGGAAGCTGCGCGAGCGGTGCGCGCCGCAGACGAAGCAGCTCATGGTCCCCACCGTCGGGCCGAACAGGGAGCCCGGCTGCTTGGACTGGTAGCGCAGGCCGGTGCTGTCGATGCGGGTGGTCTGGTCAGGCAGGTACATGGTGGTGTCACTGGTTGCGAAACCACCATGCTGAAGCACTGCGGGCCGATGCCCTGCCGGAGCGTGCCTGCGAACTGTGCAGGACAGCGCCCACGCCTGAGCCGGCCCGCTTATGCAGCGCAGCGGCCGCAACCAGCGCTCAACCGCACGACCCCACGTGGCCGCAATGGGTGCAGTAGTCGCAGCCGTCCTTGCGGATGGTCGCATAGGCGCCGCACTCGGGGCACTTGCGCCCGGTCATGGGCGCGACCGTGTTGCTGGCAACTTCGGCGGGCGTCTGCTCGGCGAGCGCGGCGTCGGCCTGCTGGTCGCCGGCACGGCTGGCGATCATCTTCTGCAAGGCGTAGGCGAGCGCCGCCGCTTCCGAGTCGTGCCACATCGGCACCTGGGTGCCGTCCGCCTTGGTGTACATGCCCAGGCGCACCGGTCCGCGGTCCCACGCGACCTTGCGCATGTCGGCCAGCGCCCGGTTCAGGAAGCCGCCGCGCGCCGCCAGCGAGAGCAGGCGCATGCTGGAGGTCACCCACTGCTGCGACTCGCCGCTCTGGCCCACCGGCATGAAGAACTCGATGGCGCGCTCGCGGCCGTCGGGCAGCGGCAGGAACGAGACCACCAGGTACAGGTTCTGCTTGCCTTCCTGGGTCCAGTACTCGATCTTCTCGGCCACCGCCGGCAGGCCGCCCTTGGGCCGCTTGGCGATCACGTCGTACATGGGATCGATGACCGCGGCCGGCACGGAAGCGCTGGCGGCCGCCGGCGCTTCCGTGTGGAGCACCGAGCCGAGGATCGCGTTGGGCCGGTAGGTGGCCAGGCCCTTGAGGCCGGCCTGCCACGCCTCGCGGTACAGGCTCTTGAAGTCCTCGTACGGATAGTCGGCCGGGATGTTCACCGTCTTGCTGATCGAGGTGTCCACGAACGGCTGCACCGCTTCCATCATGGCGATGTGCGCGGACGCGCTCATCTCCAGGGCCGACACGAAGTACGGCGGCAGCTTGGCGGGGTCGCCGCCCAGCGCGCGGAACGTACGGTAGGCGTGGTCCTCCACCGCGTATTCGCTCTTGCTGCCGTCGGATTCGCGCTTGCGGCGGCTGTAGGTCCAGGAGAACGCCGGCTCGATCCCGTTCGAGGCGTTGTCGGCGAACGCCAGGCTCACCGTGCCCGTCGGTGCGATCGACAGCAGGTGGCTGTTGCGGATGCCGTGCTCGCGGATCGCCGCCTTCAGCGGCTCGTCGAGGCGGCTGGCGAACGTGCCTTCGGCCAGGTAGCCGTCGGCCTTGAAGGCGGGGAACGGTCCTTTTTCCTTCGCCAGCTCGACCGAGGCCGCGTAGGCGGCGTCGCGCATGCAGCGGGCGATCTTCGCGGCCATGGCGCGGCCGTCCTCCTGGTCGTAGCGCAGGCGCAGCATCACCAGCGTGTCGCCCATGCCGGTGAAGCCGACGCCGATGCGGCGCTTGGAGGCGGACTCGGCCTTCTGCTGCGGCAGCGGCCAGAACGTGAGGTCCAGCACGTTGTCGAGCGCCCGCACCTGGGTGGCCACCGAAGCCTGGAACGCCTCGAAATCGAACTGGGGTTCGCCCGAGAAGCCGAACGGGTGCTTGACGAAGCGCGTGAGGATGATGGGCCCCAGGTCGCAGCAGCCGTACGGGGGCAGCGGCTGCTCGCCGCACGGATTGGTGGCGGCGATCGTCTCGCAGTAGCGCAGGTTGTTGTCGCGGTTGATCGTGCCGGGGAACAGGATGCCGGGCTCGGCGAAGTCGTAGGCTGACTTCATCACCGTGTCCCACAGCTCCGCGGCGGCGACCGTGCGATACACCCACAGGCCGTCGGCGCGCTGGCGCGCACCCTGTGCCAGCAGCGCGGCACCCGGCTGCGCCTTGTGCACGAGGTCCCACTGGCCGCCGGCTTCGAGCGCCTGCATGAACTCCTCGGTGACCGCAACCGACACGTTGAAGTTGTTCCAGCGGCCCGGCGTGCGCTTGGCGGTGATGAACTCCATCACGTCGGGGTGGTCGATGCGCAGCACGCCCATCTGCGCGCCGCGCCGCGATCCCGCGCTTTCCACGGTGGAGCAGGAGTGGTCGAACACGTTGATGTAGCTGCACGGCCCGGAGGCGATGGACGCCGTGGCCTTCACCTCGGCGCCGCGCGGGCGGATCCGCGAGAAGTCGTAGCCGACGCCGCCGCCGCGGCGCATGGTCTCGGCCGCCTCGCGCAGGGCCTCGTAGATGCCCGGATAGCCGTCCGCGTCGACGCCCTGGATGCAGTCGCCGACCGGCTGCACGAAGCAGTTGATGAGCGTGGCCTGCAGCGCCGTGCCGGCGGCGCTCATGATGCGGCCGGCGCCGATCGCGCCGTTGCGCATGTTGGCGAGGAATTTCGCCTCCCATTCCGCGCGCTTGCTCTCTTCCTCCACCGACGCGAGCGCCGTGGCCACGCGCGTGAACAGTTCGTCGACCGCCGTTTCCCCGGGCTTCAGGTACTTCTCGGCCAGGACGTCGCGGGTGATCGGCTGGGGGTCGAGGAGGGTGAGGGTGTCGTCGCGTTTCACTTCGTTCTTTCCTTTCTTGCGGCGCCTTGCTGACGGGCTTTTGCTGACGCTCGCGGGCCGGGCAGTGGAACACCGGGCCGCGCGTTTGATGTGTTGTCGTCTGGTCGGGCTCGTCCGACGCCAGCGCATCATAGCCACTATATGTGGGGGCGCAAGTACTTGCGAGCCACTACGGGTAGTGGTATGAGACGCGGCTGATCCGGGGCCGCGTGGTGGCGATGGCGCAACGCCGGCGTGAAGTCCGGCGCGCCGCGGCTGGTAGGACGAACGGGTTACGACCTGCAAGGCCGGGGCCCCGGCACGGCGGCCCGGCACGCGGCGTCCCTTCCCCATGCGAGACAATCCCGCCCCTGAGGGGGAAGTGTGTCGCTGAGGATTTCCGTTCGTTCGTTGCATGCCCAGGCGCTGGCGCTGGTGCGCCGGCCCATGTTCCGCGAAGGGGCCGTCGAGGCACTGCCGATGGCCATCGGCGTCGTCGCGTGGGGGCTGGTCGCCGGCGTCGCGATGGCCAAGAGCGAGATGGGCGTGCCGCTCGCCATCCTGATGTCCGTCATCGTCTACGCCGGCTCCGCCCAGATCGCCTCATTGCCGCTGATCGCGGCCGATGCGCCGATGTGGGTGGTGTGGGCCACCACCTTGTGCGTCAGCCTGCGGTTCATGGCGTTCAGTTTCCACTACCGCCCTTACTTCGCGCACCTGCCGCGGCGGCGCCGCATCGCGCTCAGCTTCCTGATGGGCGACACCAATTTCGTGTTGTTCGCGCGCCGTTTCAGCGAGCCGCGTCCGGGCGAGCAGCAGGAGGACTACTTCCTCGGCAGCGCGCTGGTGACCTTCGGGGCGTGGCAGGTCTCGATCATCACCGGCATCGTCGCGGGCCACGGCATCCCGGCGTCCTGGGGCCTCGGCTTCGCCGGAACGATGGCGCTGCTCGCGCTGACCTGCACGCAATTGCGCAGCCCCGTGAGCTCGATGGCGGCCGTGGTCGCAGCCTGCGCGGCGGTGGCGGCCTACGCACTGCCGCTGAAGCTGAACATCATCGTCGCCATCGCGGCCGCCGTGGCCGTGGCCGTGCTGGCCGAACGCGCGGGAGCCAAGGCTTGAGCTCGCTCGAAGTCTTCCTCACCACGATCGGCATGGCCTTGATCACGCTGGCCTGCCGCGCGTTCTTCGTGCTGCCGAAACAGGACCTGCCGATGCCGGCGTGGCTGCGCGAAGGGCTGCGCTATGCGCCGATTGCCGCGCTCGCCGCCGTCGTCGCCCCGGAACTGGTCATGACGCAAGGCCACCTGGTCGACACCTGGCGCGACGCCCGCATCTTCGGCGCCCTGTCAGGCCTGGCCTTCTATGCCTGGCGGCCCAGCCTGTTCGGCACGATCGTCTGCGGGACCGGGACCATGCTGGCGTTGCGATTCACGTTGGGCTGGTAGCTTGCCGCCGTCGGATCCTGTTACGTACTTTCCGCATTCCCTTGCCCTGTTTGTCGCGCGGCGCCCTGCGTTCGTGCGTACCATCGGACAGCGCCGCCCGGCGGGCATCAAACGATCCCGCGGAACGTGCGGTCGGGCAGGGCGCATCCACAGGAGAAGCGATATGGGATTTTCAGGAAGAATCCGGACAAGCCGGGCGTCGACGCCAAACGACCATGAACCTCACTGACCTGCTGGCCCAGGCCGGCGGCCTGCAATCGGTCGCGCGGGACCTCGGCATCAGCGAAGCGCAGGCGGCCTCGGGCGCCGAGGCGTTGTTGCCGGCGATCATGGGCGGCATGAAGAAGCAGGCGCAGGCCCAGCCGGCGGGGCTGGAGGGCCTGGGCGGCCTGCTCGGACAACTTGGCGGCGGCAGCCTGCTCGACCAGGTGCTGAGCCCGCAGCCGACGGACCCCAGCCAGGGCAACGCCGTCCTCGGGCAGATCTTCGGCTCCAAGGACGTGAGCCGCACCGTGGCCGACAGCGCGGCTTCGCGATCGGGGCTCGACTCCGGCCTGCTGCGCAAGATGCTGCCGCTGCTGGCGATGCTGGTCACCGGTTACATGGCCAGGCAGGCCGGCGGCGGGCAGCCGCTCGAGACCGCAGGATCGGGTCCCGGGCTCGGCGGCCTGGCCGGCAGCCTGGGCGGCCTGTTCGGCGGACGGAGTACGGGTACTGCGGGCGCGGGCGGTGCCGGCGCCGCGGGGCCATGGGGCGGACTCGGCGCCATGCTCGACGCGAACGGGGACGGCAACGCGCTGGACGACATCCTGCGCATGGCCGGCGGGTCACGCTGACAAGCGGACCGCTTCGCGGAGGGCCGCCCAGCGGTGCTCCGTTGCCGATGCCCGGCCCGGCGGGCCGCGCCTACGCAGCCCTGCCCTCCATCGAACGCAGGATGCGCAGCGCGGCGCAGGCGGCACCGTAGCCGTTGTCGATGTTCACGCAGGTCAACCCGGCGGCGCACGAGGCGAGCGCGCTGCTGAGGGCCGCCCGGCCCCCGGCGGCCACGCCATAGCCGACCGAGGTCGGCGTCGCGATCAGCGGTGCCGCCACCAGGCCGGCCAGCACGCTGAACAACGCGCCTTCCATACCGGCCACCGCGATCACGACCCGGTGGCTGCGGATCTCGTCGATGCGCTGCATCAGCCGCCAGAGGCCCGCCACGCCGACGTCGGCGACCAGCGGCGCGCGGTAGCCGGCGAACGCCAGGCTGCGCACCGCTTCGCGCGCCACCGGCAGGTCGGACGTGCCGGCGCAGACCACGCAGACGCCATCCAGCGCCGGCGGCGGCACCGCGCCGTGGAATGCGGTGCGCGACAGCGGATCGTGGTCGAGCCCAGCGCGGCTTTCGGCGGGCAGGGCGTGGAACAGCGCCGTCTCCAACCGCGTCAGCAGCAGGGGACGCTCGCCCGCGTGGCGCAGGATCGCTTCGATCTGCGCCGCGCTCTTGCCGTCGCACAGCACCGCCTCCGCGATGCCGGTGCGCTGCAGGCGCTCCCAATCCAGGATGAAGTCGGTCATGCCTCCACCCGCAGGAATGCCGCGCCGCGCCGGTACGGCCGCACGCCCGCGAAGCGCCGGCCGGCCTGCGCGCAGAAGCTTTCCGCCCACGCTTCGAGCGCCTGCCGGGCGGCGCCGGCCGGCACGCTGTCGCACTCCAGCACCACCCCCGCGGCCGTGATGCGGCAACGCAGTGCGCTCTGGCCGGGCAGCAACTGCGCCAGTCCCAACTCGGCCTGCTCGACGAAGCGCAGCGCGTCCTCGTCGACCACGATGCCGGTCTCGATCCGGCTGGCCAGGCACGGCTGCGCGGGCAGGGCGGCGAGGTCATCCAGGCCGTGGGCCTGCGCCAACGCATAGATGTCGGCCTTGCGCAAGCCGGCTTCCACGTAGGGATGGATCACGCCACGCTGGCGCGCCGCCTCCAGGCCGGGCCGGAAGTCGCTCAGGTCGTCCAGGTTGGTGCCCGAGGCCGTGGGCACGCCCGCGACGGCGCCCATGCTGTCGTACAGGTTCTTCTTGCAATGGAAACAGCGGTCCACCGGATTGCGCAGATAGTCGGGGTCAGCCATTTCGCCGGCGTCGATCAGGCGCAGCGTCCAGCCGTGGCGTGTTGCATGGCGCCGCACCCGCTCGGTGGCCGCGGCCGGCACCGCCGGGGAGACCGCATGTACCGCGACGACGTCGGCAGTGCTGAAACGATGGGCCAGGTAGGCCAGCACCATGCTGTCGACACCGCCGCTGACGGCCACGGCGAGCGCCGGGTGCGGACGCAGCACCCACAGCAGGGATTCGAGCGACTGCGTCGGACTCACGACGACTCCCGGTCTTCATCTTCGGCGCGCGATTGCAGGCGGCGCCGTGCCGCCAGGGTTTCGGTGCCGGCGAGGTCGTCGCTTTCCACCTTGACGGTCGTTTCGCCACCGGGCCGCTGCACGCGCTTGCGCCGCAACGTGGCGCCGCCCACCGCCACGGCATCGCCTTCGCGCGCCAGGCGCCGACGCTGCACGCGGTGCCAGCGCAGCCCGATCGTGGATGTCTCGCCCAGGCACAGTTCGCTGACGGCCTCCAGTTGCTCCGGTGTCACCAGCAGCCGGAAGTCGTGCAGCGGCCGCCCCTTCTTGCCGATCCGCAGGCCGAGGCTCACATCCAGCACGCCCGTGGCACTTCGCAGCCGGTCGGCCGCCACGCCGATCTCCTCGCCGGTCATGTCGTCGACGTCGAACGACAGGACCATCACTTCGTCGTCCACGCCGGCCTGGTCGTCGATGGCGTACACCAGTGCGCGCAGCACGTTCGGCATGCCTTCCAGCTCGCGGGTGCCGGCGCCCATGCCGCCGGCGATCAGGCGCAGGCCGTCCGGCGGCCGCAGCGAGGGGTTGGCGACCAGATGCGCCAGTACGGCGGCGCCGGTGGGCGTGACGCGTTCGCCCGGCAGGCCGTCGTCCCGCCAGGAAAAGCCGGTCAGGAGTTCAGTCGTCGCAGGCGCGGGCACCGGCAAGAGTCCGTGGCGGGTGCGCACCAGCCCCGCCCCGCGCGGCAGCGTCGACACGCTCCAGGTCCAGCCGGCGAGCGCGGCGGCGATGCTGCCGGCCGCGACCACGTCCAGCAGCGAGTCCCAGTCGCCGACTTCATGGAAGTGCACCTCGTCGACCGGCACCCGGTGCATGCGGCTCTCCGCCTGCGCCAGCCGGCGCAGGATGGCCACGGCCTGGGCAACGGTGCCGGCGTGCAGCGGCGCCGCCTCGATGCGCGCCGCAAGGTCCACGAAGCGGGTTCCATGCGCGTGCCGGCTCTCGCTGCCGGCGGGTTCGGGATGGTCGTGGTCGTGGTCGTGATGGTGGCCGTGGTCGTGCCCGTGCCCGTGGTGATGGTGGTGGTGGGCAGGCGCCGTGGGGCTGGCCCCTGCCAGCCCGAAGCGGCGCACCGCCAATGCGCCGCTGAGGCCTTCGGTCAGTTCCGGCCGCCCGATGCGGTCCGGCAGCACGGCCGCCAGGTCTTCGAAGACCCGCTGGCACAGCTGCGGCAAGGCGTCCAGCATGGCGGCCACGAACATGTCGCCGGCGGCGCCGCCCACCGCATCCAGGTGCACATGGCCGCGCGCGGGCAGAGCGGTCGTGGAGGCGCTCACTGCGGGGGCCCCGCGTCGTGCGCAAGATGGTCGAACAAGCTCATCGGGACCTCTGAAAATCGTCATGGGAGTCTAGACGGTTCGGCGGCCACGCTCGGCGAGAATGGCTGCTGACGACAGGAACGAGGCAAGGCCATGGTCAACGGGAACACACGGACGAATCAGGTGCAGATGCTCTACGGGCGCGAGGGCATGAAGATCGATCTGCCGCCCGGCGCCCGACCGACAGTGATCGCCAAGCGGCCGCTGCCACGGCATGCCGACCCGCGGGCCGCGATCGAACGTGCCCTGGCCGAGCCGGTCGGCGCGCGGCCGTTCGACGAGCTGGTGCGCGGGCGCCAGAGCGCCTGCATCCTGATCTGCGACGTGACGCGCCCGGTGCCCAACCACCTGTTCCTGCGCCCGCTGATCGAGCGGATGCTGGCCGCGGGGATGGCGCGCGAACGCATCACCGTGCTCGTCGCCACCGGACTGCACCGCCCCAACCTCGGCGACGAACTGGCGGAGGTGGTCGGCGACCCGTGGGTGTTGTCCACCGTGCGCGTGGAGAACCACTACGCGCGCGATGCAGGGGCGCACGTCGATCTCGGCTTCACGTCGCGCCGCCGCACGCCGGTGAAACTGGATCGCCGCTTCGTCGAAGCCGACCTGCGCATCGCAACCGGCCTGGTCGAGCCGCACTTCATGGCCGGCTATTCCGGCGGCCGCAAGGTGATCGCGCCCGGCGTGGCGCACGAGGACACGATCCGCACCTTCCACAGCGCGCGCTTCATGGAGGACCCGGCGGCCATCCAGTGCAACCTGGCCGGCAATCCGCTGCACGAGGAGCAACTGGAGATCGTGCGCATGCTCGGCGAGGTCTACGCGATCAACACGATCATCGACGAGGACCGGCACCTGATCTACGCCAATTTCGGCGAGGTCATCGAGAGCCATCTGGCTGCGGTGGCCTTCGTCGCCGATAGCGCGAGGGTGGCGATCGGGCGCAAGTTCTCCACCGTGCTCACGTCGTCGGCCGGGCATCCGCTCGACAAGACGTATTACCAGACCGTGAAGGGCATGGTGACGCCGCTGGACATCGTCAAGCCCGGCGGAACGCTGATCGTCGTTTCGGAATGCTGCGAAGGCATGGGATCCGCCGAGTTCCGCGACGCGCAGCAGCGCCTGCTGGCGTTGGGCCCGGACGCGTTCCTGCGTTCGCTGCTGGCCAAGAACTTCGCCGACGTCGACGAGTGGCAGACCGAGATGCAACTGAAGTCCATGCGGGTCGCGCGCGTGCAGCTGTACACGACCGGACTGCAGGGCGACGACCGCGCCCTGACCGGCGTGGAGATGATCGATTCGGTCGAGGGCGCGATCGCGGACGCGCTGGCACGCGCCGATGACCCCGACATCGCGGTCATCCCGGAAGGGCCGTACGTGGTGCCGGTGGTTGGATAGGGCGGCGGCGCGGGATTCGGGACGCCGCTAGAACGTTTCCAGTCCGAGTGCCGCCCGGAACCGGTTCTTCAGGTGAACGCCATCGCGCGGGGGCAGGGCGCGCGCCAGCGCCTCGGCGCGAACGAACACCTGCGCCAGCAGGCAGGCCTTGCGCTGCCGAACCTGGGCCGCCAGCGCCGGCAGCGCGTTCAGGTCGCGGATCTCCATGATCTCGCCGAATCCGCAGCCCCTGGCCACGGTCGCCAGGCTCGTGCCCAGGCTGGTGTGGCTGCGCTGCATCCCGGTTTCGCCGAAGTGACCGTTGTCCAGCACCACGATGCTGAGGTTGGCGGGTTGCTGTGCGGCGATGGTGGCGAGCGTACCCAGGCCCATGAGTTGCTCGCCGTCCCCGGTCAGCACGACCACTCGGCGCGCCGGTTGCGCCAGCGCGAGGCCCAGTCCCATTGCCGCGGCACCGCCCATCGCGCCCCACAGATAGAAGTTCTCCGGCCGGTCGCCAGCGGCGAACAAGTCGTATGAGGGGGAACCGAGCCCGCTGATCACCAGCGCCTCCGGGCAGGCGCGAAGCAGGCCCTGCACGAAGGCACGGCGGTCGATCCGATCATCGCGGGGCTGGTTCATTGGCTGCGCTCCCATTCCTTGCGCCCGATCAGGCACTGCGACAACAGCACCGCGACGGATTCGCCGGCATGGAAGACGGCGTCGAACGCGGCGCCGACGGTCGCCGCCACGTCTTCCGATCGGCTCGCCCGCAACACCCGCACGCCCATGGCTTCCAGCGTCGGCTGGGTGGCCTTGCTCATTGGCACTTGCCAGGGATTGAATTCGGCCCACTCGCCGCGCATCGTCACCAGGCACAGGAAGGGAAAGCGGCAGTTCTCGACCAGCGACAGCATGTTGATGCAATTGCCGACGCCGCTGCTTTGCATCAGCAGCACGGCGCGCTCGCCGCCCAGCCAGGCGCCGCACACCGTCGCGACGCCTTCCTCTTCCGTCGTCAGCACGATGCCGCGCATCCCCGGGTCGGCGTGCACGCGCCGGATCACATGGGAGTGCCCGGCGTCCGGCACATACGCCACCTGCCGGACGCCGCCGCGCTTGAGGATCCCGAAAATCTCTTCCTGCCAGTCGGCCGGTGCGTCAGTCGCACTGTTCATCATGGTCCTTCACTCACGCCTCGCGCTCGTCTGGTTGAGGAAGCTCTGAACAAATCCCGCCGTGCGCGACGGTGCTTTTCCGGGATGAGATGCCAGGCGCCAGACCCAAGGCAAGCCTGGACGGCTTGCCTGGTCTGGCAACGCCGCAGGTCGCCCGGAAAAGCGCCGTCCCTACGGGCTCGGGCAACAACGGGCGCTTTGCGCACCAAGTTCCTTGCCGGTGCGTCCAGCACCGGCTGCGAAACGTTGGCGCACAAATCATCCCGTTCTTGCCTCGAGCGCGCGCGACGCGATTTATTCAGAGCTTCCTTAACCCGCCGCTCGAGGAGCAAGTCTAGCGCGCGGGCCCGGCGCCGCTTCCCGCCGCCGGCACCGGACTTCCCCAGTTCCGGCCGGCGTGCATTGCTCCAGATCAACCCGGGGGAGGCGGCTGATAGGGAATTGTTCGTAGCGCAGTCGCGCTTTTCGTCGATTGTGGCGAGCACCCCCGGTTCGTATTCTCGAACGCACCAAAGCTGGCGTCGCCGCCCGAGGCGATGCGTTGGAGAAAGACCATGATGCGTTTCCGAAAACACCTGCTCACCGTGGCGGCCGGCGCTTCCCTCGCGCTGCTGGCAGCCGTGGCCGTCGTCGCGCAGCCCAGCGCACCCGCGCCCCTTGCATCGACGCCGGTCGACGCCGCGCCCGGCACGGACCTCGTCCAGCGCGGCGGATACATCGCCCGCCTGGGCGACTGCGTAGCCTGCCACACGGCACCCGGGGGCCAGCCCATGGCCGGCGGCCTCGCGCTCGAGACCCCCTTCGGCACGCTGTATTCCACCAACATCACGCCCGATGCGCGGACCGGCATCGGCGGCTACAGCTTCGAGCAGTTCGATCGCGCGATGCGGCGCGGCATCGCGGCCGACGGGCACAACCTGTACCCCGCGATGCCGTATCCCTCCTACGCCAGGATGACGGAGGACGACATGCGCGCGTTGTTCGCGTACATGATGAAGGGGGTGGCCGCGGTCAGTCAGCCGAACCAGCCGGCGGAGCTGACATGGCCGTTCAGCATGCGCTGGGGCCTGGCGCTCTGGAACTGGGCGTTCCTGGACGAGGAACGCTTCACCCCGGATCCGGCGAGGGACGCGGTGACCAATCGCGGGGCCTACCTGGTGCAGGGCCTGGGCCATTGCGGCTCCTGCCACACTCCGCGCGGCATCGCCTTCCAGGAGAAGGCGATGAGTGACCGCGCCAGCAACGGCGACCACTACCTGGCCGGCGAGAAGGTCGAGAACTGGCGAGCGCTCAGCCTGCGCAACCTCTGGACCGTCGAAGACACGGTGCAGGTGCTCAGGACGGGACAGAACCGTTTTGCCACGGTCTCGGGCAACATGGCGGAGGTCATCAGCCACAGCACCCAGCACTTCACGGATGCGGACCTGACCGCGATCGCCACGTACCTGAAGTCGCTGCCGCCCGGCAAGGGTGAACTGGCGATGCAGGCGGCGCCCAAGGCGCCCGACGGCCAGCCGCCGGCCTCCCTGTTCGCGACGCGCGGTGGCCTCGGCTATGCCCAGTATTGCGTCACCTGCCACCGCCAGGGCGGCGAGGGCGTGAAGGACATCTTCCCGCCGCTCGCGGGCAACCCGACCATCGCCTCGGCCAATCCCGAGACGCTGCTGCACGTCACGCTCACTGGCTGGAAGACACCCCAGACGGCGGCGCACCCGCGCGGCTTCACCATGCCCGGCTTCGCCGAGCTGTCGAACGAGGAGATCGCCGAGATCCTCACCTTCGTCCGCAGCAGCTGGGGCAACAAGGCCGCCCCCGTGCGCGCCGCCATGGTCGAGGAGATGCGCGAGGAGCTCGGGCTCAAGCCGCTCAAGCCGGCCAGCTTTGCCGCGCCCAAGCTCGCCGACATGCTGGCCGCCGCCAACGCCGACCAGCTCGTGCGCGGCATGCGTCTGCACCTGGAAACGAAGAAGCTGGTGCCGGCCAACGTCGGCAACGACCTCAATTGCGGCAGCTGCCATACCAACGCCGGGACGGTGGCCGGGGGATCGCCCTTCGTCGGCGTCTCGGCCATGTTCCCGAGCTACGGCGCGCGCGCCGGACGGGTGATCACGCTCGAGGAGCGGATCAACGGCTGCTTCCTGCGCTCCATGAACGGCAAGCCGCTGCCCAAGGAGTCGGCGGACATGAAGGCGATGGTCGCCTACTACGACTGGATGAAGAACGACCACAAGATGGGCGACAAGGTGCCCGGCCGCGGCATCGGCAAGGTGGACGGCTCGCTGGTGGCCAACGTGGACAACGGCAGGAAGGTGTACGACGCGCAGTGCGCGGTGTGCCACGGCGCCAATGGCGAAGGCCTGAAGAAGGCCGACGGCACACCGGTGTTTCCGGCCCTCTGGGGCGACGCCTCCTTCAACATCGGCGCCGGCATGGCCCGCACCTACAAGGCCGCGGACTTCGTGAAGGCCAATATGCCGTTCGGCGTGCATGGCAAGTTCCCGCTGGGCCAGGGCAGCCTGACCGACCAGGACGCGGTGGACGTCGCCGAGTTCTTCACTCACCAGCCGCGCCCGGACTTCGCCGCCAAGGACAAGGACTTCCCGAAGGACAAGAAGCCGAAGGACTACCGCTACTGACCAGCGTTGCGCGCGCCGTTCAGGCTTCATTCAGGTTGCGGCAGCTAGAGTCGTCTCGTCACCAACGGAGATGTCCATGAAGACGATGTCGATTGCCACGCTGCTGCTCACCGGCGCGTTCCTGGCGCTGCCCGCCTCGGCGCAGGACGCCGACGCGGTCCAGGCGATGCTGAAGAAGGAGGGCTGCACCAAGTGCCACTCCGTCGACAAGTCCAAGAAGGGGCCCGCCTACCAGAAGGTGGCCGCGAAGTACAAGGGCAAGGCCGACGCGCAGCAGAAGCTGGAGCAGTTCCTGACCACCAGCCCGAAGGTGAAGTTCGACGACGGCTCGGAAGAGGAGCACAAGGCGCTCAAGGACAAGGGCGCGACGGGCAACTTCATCAAGTGGGTGCTGTCGCTCTGACGGGACGGGCGGGAAACGCCGTCAGTCGCCGGGCTGGCGAAGGCTGGCCCCATCGGGGGCCTGCCTGACACCGGCCCGCGCGCCCGGGCTTATTCGCCGGCCGCCGAGCAGTGTCCGCCGCTCACCACCTGCCCGGAGCCGGCCGCGATCAGCGGCGGTTCCTGGCGCAGGTCGATGGCCGGCGAGCGGGTGAAGTCCCAGGCCAGGAACAGCACCAGCAGCGTCCAGAACGCCCAGCGCAGGAGCGAGGTCACGTTGGCATTCATGTTGATGTCCTCCTGGCCGGTCAGAACGCGAACCGCCGCCGCACACGCAGCCCGATCAAGGTGCCGGCAAAGGCCATGGGCACCCAGATCCAGCCGTGCAGGCTGCCGGTGGAGATGCCGCTGAACATCGCGCCCACGTTGCAGCCGAAGGCCAGTCGCGAGCTGTAGCCCATGACGAAGCCGGCGGCGAGGCCGATGGCCCATTGCGTTGCGTTCAGCGGCTTGGCGTCGGCCGGCTTGCGCGCCGATACCCACAGCGCGCCGCCCAGCAGGCCGATGTTGGTGATGGACGTGACGTCCAGCAGCACCGACTGGCCCAGCCGTTGCGCGTTGCCGGCCTGGCTCCAGAAGGCATTGCCGGCGGCATCGAACAGGCCCAGCGATTGCACGCCCTTGGCAGCCCACAGGCCGAAGCCGTAGACCACGCCCCAGGGCTGGCCGGCGATCACCAGGTTCAGCGTCGCCAGCCCCGCCAGCACCACGGCGCCCCAGACCCAGCGCCGGTCCCACAGCGGCTTGCCCGGGCCGACCCACAGGCGCACGGCCACGCCGACGGCGGCGAGCGCCAACAGGGTCGCAGACAGTGCCCCGCCCGTGCCCCAGGCGTCGACCAGTCCCACCGGCTTGATCTGTCCGAGCGCCAGCCACTTGTCGATGTGGACCGAACCCAGGAAGCTGCCCAGCGCGAACAAGGGCAGGATGCCCATGTTCAGCGGCACGCCGAGGCCGGCCTTATACAGCGTGCCGGAGCCGCAGCCGTCGGCGATCTGCATGCACAGCCCGAACACAAACGCGCCCACCAGCAGGCTGATGCTTGGCGGGCCGAGCGCGGCATGCAGTTCCGGAAACGCACCCAGCAGCGGCATCGCCAGGGCGGCAGCCAGGGCCAGCAACAGCAACTGGCCGAAGACGCCGCGCGGGTCGCGCTGCTCCACCAGTTGCCGCCAGCCGGTCGTGAAGCCGAAGCGCGCGCCGGCGAGCGCGGCGCCCAGGCCCAGGCCGACCAGGAACAGGACGGCCTGGCGCACCGAGACGCTCCAGACCAGCAGAATGAAAAAGGCGGCCAGTGCGGCCGCCAGGGGAAGGCGCTTCATCGTTTCGATCAGAAGGTTCGCTCGGACCAGAGCCTGGCGTCGATCAGCAGTTGCTTCGCGCGGCCCGGCACGTTGGACATCGGCAGTCCCTTGGCGTCCTGGGTCCAGTCGACCATGGAGCCGGGATACAGTTTCACGTTCTTGTGGCCGGCGATCTCGGACAGCGCGAACCAGTCGGTGGCGGCCCAGTGACCGGTGTTGCAGAAGGCCACCGCCTCCTTCGTCGCATCGATCGAGCTGGACGCCTGGCGTGCCTTCTCGGGCACGAACACGGCGCTGTTGCCGTTGAAGAAGCGGCTGTGCTCCACGTTCACCGCGCCTTCCAGCGTGCCGGGCAGCTTGGCCGCCTGATGCCGCGTCTCGCCCAGGAAGAAGTCGGCCGGGCGGGCGTCGACCAGGACCGCCGAGTCATTGGCCGCCTTCTGCGCCACCTGCTCGCGGCTGGCGATCAGGCTCGCGTCCAGCTGCGGCGCATAGGTGCTGGCGGCGACGGTCACAGCCGCGTTGTCCTGCGGAAGGCCGGCCTGGGCCCAGCCCTTGACGCCGCCGTTGAGGATCGACAGCTCCTTCAGGCCCAGCACCTTGAGCGTCCAGTACACGCGCGCCGATGCGCCGAAATCCGTGGAGTCCGCGCCGCTCGACACGACGACGGCGTGGGTGGCGGGCGTGAGGCCCAGCGATTGCACCAGTGCCGTCAGCTTCGGCAACTCCGGCAGTTCTCCCGGATTGGTGGCGGGGCCACGCCATTTGCCGTAAGGCGCGTTGACCGCGCCGGGAATGTGCTGGCCGGCGTACGACTTGGGATCGCGGATGTCGATCACGCGCACCGAGGGGTTGCCCAGCAGCGGCTTCAGCTCAGCGGGCGTGAGCAGCGGCTGCGCCGCGAACGACAGGCCGGCAGCGGCCAGCGACAGTGCGAATACGAGAATCTTCTTCATGGCTTTGACCTCCCAGGACAACCGAGTCGCGGATTGTCCCCGCGGGGATGCTGCCGGCAAACGACTTTCTCCTCATAAGCTCATGCCGCCCGCGTGACCACTTTCACCTCGGAATGCAAGGTGCGGTGCACGGGACACATGTCGGCGATCTCCATCAGGCGGGCACGCTGTGCGTCGTCCAGTGGCCCCACCAGTTCGATCGCGCGCTCGATCCGGTCCAGCTTGCCGTCCTTCGTCTCGCAGTCCTCGCAGTCGGCCGCGTGGATCTTGTCGTGGGTCAGCGTCACGCGCGTGTTTTCCAGCGGCCACTGCTTGCGCCGCGCGTACATGCGCAAGGTCATCACGGTGCATTCGCCCAGCGCTGCCAGCAGCAGCTCGTAGGGACTCGGGCCGAGGTCGTCCCCGCCGGCGGCGACCGGCTCGTCGCCGACCAGGGTGTGGCGGCCGGCCTGGATGCTCACCGCGAAGGCGCCGGTGCCGCGCTCGCTGACGCGCACCGTGCCTCCGGGAAGCGCTTCGTGCGCGGCGGGCGCGGACGCCGATTGCTCCGGCAGATAGCGGCCGGCCCAGGCAGCGATGACGCCGGCGGCAAACCGCGCATCGGCCGCGTTGGCGAGGAGGTGGTCGGCACCGTCCAGCGAGACGAAGGACTTGGGATGCAGCGCCTGCTCGAAGATGCGGCGCGCGTTGTCGACGTCGACCACCGTGTCGCCGGGCGCATGCAGCACCAGCAACGGGCGGCGCAACGAGCGGATGCGCTCGGCCTGCGGCTGGCCCGTCACGTCCTCGACGAACTCGCGCCGCACCGGGAACTCGCGCCCGCCCAGCGTCACGCGGGCCTCGCCTTGCGCCTCGATCACGGCCAGGTCCTTGCCGAGGTGCCGCGTCACGTGCGCCGGATCGAAAGGCGCTCCCAGGGTCGCGACCGCACGCGCATCGGCGATCCGGTGCGCGGCGGCGAGGACGGCCGCGCCGCCGAGCGAGTGACCCACCAGCAGAGCCGGCTCGCCATGCGTGGCGCGCAGCCAGTCGGCCGCTGCCACGAGGTCGTCGACGTTCGAGCTGAAATGCGTGTTGCCGAAATCGCCGCCGCTGCCGCCCAGCCCGGTGAAGTCGAAGCGCAGCACGCCGAAGCCGGCCTCGGCCAGGGCGCGCGCGATGTACGCCGCGGCCTTGCTGTCCTTGGAACAGGTGAAGCAGTGGGCGAACACGGCCCAGGCCCGCGGCGTGCCGTCGGGGGTGTCCAGGCGGCCGGCCAGCGGGTGGCCGAGGCTGCCGGTAAATTCGACGCGGGCGCTGGGCATGGGGATCCCTTTCATCGACGCGGTGCAGCGGTGTGGACGGCTGGCTTGACCGCGCCATTGTGCGCACGCGCGACGCGGGCGACCACCTATGGGGCACGACGAGTAGGGGATCGGATGAAGTTGATGCGCTGCAGTCGTGCGAAGATCTACGGATGAGATCACTTCAGGGCCGAGTTGGCGCCTGGGAGACCACGCAGAAGAATGAAAATGAAGTACACCCTTGCGGCTCTAGGGTCGAGCCTCCTGTTCGCTGCTGCTGCGGCGCATGCACAGGATGCACACCGCGAAATCTTCCCCACCTGGGACGGCAGCGTGTTGAACATGCGCTCGCTGCGGGTGGGGCCGGACGGTGGCTATCGCAACGTGAAGGTCCGCATCGGTGCGATGCGCCTGGCCTGGTTCGGTGGCTGCAAGCGCGTGAGCTACGGGCAAAGCGGCTACGGCAACGCGTTTCTCGACTGGCCGGTGCAGTACAAGCAGGACTACGACGGCTTCCCGCACTGGCTGGAGATCCAGAACGTCGTCGTCGGCGACGAGATCTGCGGCCCGGTGTCCGTGATCCTGGATTCCTTCGAGGTGCTTTCGGTCCAATCCGCGTGGTCGTTCGCGTGCCTGGCCGCGCACCTGACGGACGCCAGGTTCGATGCGATCCAGCCCGGCATGACCCTGACCCAGGTGGAGGACCTGCTCCAATGCCCCGGACGCGTGCGCTACTACCAGCCGGACCAGGCCGGCGGTTATTGGCGCTTCGAGTTCACGGCCGTCGACCAGTGGCGCAAGATCGGCGTGTTCGTCGACGCGAACACCGCCCGCGTGCGCACCTTCGGCTACTACAAGACCAACGCGCTGGACTAGCAGGCCGCTGCCGCTTTGCCCGACCCGTCACGCGAACTGGCCGGCGCGATCATGACCCGCCGCCCCGGGGACCGCGCCGTAGCGGTCCACGGACAGGCCCTCGGTGGAGATTTCCGGCGAACGTCCCGTGACGACGTCGGCGAGCATTCGACCCGAGCCGCAGGCCATCGTCCAGCCGAGCGTGCCGTGCCCGGTGTTCAGGAACAGGTTGCCATGCCGCGTGCGGCCCACGATGGGCGTGCTGTCCGGTGTCATCGGACGCAGCCCGGTCCAGAATTCGGCGCGTGCCAGATCGCCACCGGGGAACAACTGCTGCGTGACCATCTCGAGCGTCGCCCGGCGGCGCGGCAGCAGGGTCTGGTCGAAGCCTGACAGTTCCGCCATGCCGCCGACGCGGATGCGCTGGTCGAAGCGCGTCAGCGCGATCTTGTACGTTTCGTCCAGCACCGTGGACACCGGCGCGAGCGATTCGTCCACGATCGGGATCGTCAGCGAATAGCCTTTCACCGGGTACACGGGGATGTCGATGCCGGTGGGAGCGAGGAGGGTGCGCGAGTAGCTGCCGAGCGCGAGGACGTAGCGATCGGCCTTCAGCACTTCGCGCTCGGGGGTGTCCAGCTGCACGCCGGTGATCCGGTTAGCGTGATCGAAGGTGAACGCATCGGCCGAAACGCCGAAGCGGAACTCCACGCCGAGCCCCTCGGCGATCTTCGCCAGCGCCGTCGTGAACAGGAAGCAGTCTCCCGTCTCGTCGGCCGGCAGCCGAAGCCCGCCGGCGATCTGCTGGCGCGACCGGGCGAGGGCGGGCTCCGCCCGCTTCACCCCTGCCTCGTCCAGCAGCTCGAAGCCGATCCCGAACTGGCGCAACACGCGGATGTCGCGCTCGGCCTGTTCGAGCTGCCTGGGCGAGCGGAACAATTGAAGCGTCCCCGACGCGCGGGCCTCGTACTGGATCCCTGTCTCCGCGCGAAGATGCTGCAGGCAGGAGCGGCTGTAGCTGGCGAGCCGCAACATGCGCTCCTTGTTCTGCGCATACCGCGACGGCGAGCAGTTCTTCAGCATGGCGGCCAGCCACCGCAGCTGGAACAGGGTTCCGTCCGGACGCATGGCCAGCGGCGCGTGGCGCTGGAACATCCACTTCAGGGCTTTCAGCGGAATGCCGGGGGCGCCCCAGGGAGTGGAGTACCCGGGCGACACCTGTCCCGCGTTGGCGAAGCTGGCGTCCTGCGCCGGGCCGTCATGCCGATCGATGACGGTGACCTGCGCGCCGGAGCGGGCGAGGTAGTAGGCGGTGGTGATTCCGATGACGCCGGCGCCCAGGACGATGACTTTCACGTGTTCTTCCCAAAAGTTCGAGCAACTGCTGGAACTCTACCCAGGCATAGCGGCAACTGTTGCCGTAATAACGCCATGAGCCGAGAATTCCTGCTGTCGAACCCGCTGGAAACCTCCACCATGCAGCAAACCTCTGAACTCGACTCGATCGACCTGCGCATCCTCGACCTCCTGCAGCACCAGGGGCGGCTCACGATGACCGAGCTGGGCGACAAGGTGGGGCTGTCCACCTCGCCGTGTTCGCAGCGGGTGAAGCGGCTGGAGCGGCTCGGCGTCATCACCGGGTACCACGCCAGGATCGATCCGGCAGCGGCGGGCAGGACGCTGCTCGTCTTCGTGGAGATCACCCTCACGCAGAAATCCGAGCCCGTCTTCAAGAAGGTCCGCGACGAGCTGGAGCACATGCCCGAAGTGCTCGAGTGCCATCTCGTGTCCGGCACCTTCGACTACCTCGTCAAGGCGCGGCTGTCGGGCATGGCCGAATACCGGCAGCTGCTCGGCTCCATGCTGAAGAAGATTCCGGTGCCGGCGCAGTCGAACAGCTACGTCGTGATGGAGGAGATCAAGGAGAGTTTCGTGATCAAGGTGAAGCAGCGCTGAGGGCGTCGGCGAGCTGCGCTCCTTCGATCGATGATCTGCGCGGCTGCGTGGGTTTCTGCTGCGAGGGCGCTGTCCAACATCTTTCGCTGCGGTGCCGACATTCGGTTCAGCATTCGACGCAGCAACCCCCTTCCGCCCATGTGGCGGCCTGCAACCTGGCCTGGGGCGACGGCAACTGCTTTGGGGGTGAGGCGATTCCTCGCTGCGCTACGGCAGGAAGAATTTGACCTGAGTCAAGGCCCGTGGCCGTGGCTCCTCAGCCGTTGTTATTGATGAGCGCCGTGGGTGACAAGATGCCCGGCTTCAACGGACGCAATCGCCGGCCGCGGAGTGAAGATGAGCGCCTCATTTTTCATGTCTGGTCTTGTCACGCTCGGCGAAAGCCACGGCGAATTCTTTACATTGCTCGGGCTGCCCGCGCCATCCGTACTGACTGTCGAACAGTTTCATGTACTTCTGAACGAGGCGCGGGGAGTGCTCAGCGTAATGAGTTCCGACCCGGATGCAGACCCAGTGGTCGAATTCCTGTCGTCACAAATCCTCGCCGACATCGTGCAGCAGTTTGCAGGTGCAGTAGGGCGCCTTGCTTGAGTGGGGCAGCGGTTCGACACTGCAACCGACCAAGGCCTTCGCGCAGCACGACCCAGTGCCTTTGCGCGCTCGAGCGCGTTGCCGTGACTCGAGGCGCTCGTGACCCGCGCTGACGTGGTCGGGCACGTGGTATTGTGCTTCCGGTTCCTTGGCGCACAGCGAGCAAACAAATCACCATGGACAAGTCCTTGCAGTCGCTCGATCAGGTAAAGGCGTCTGCGCTTGACATGGCGGTCCGGTTCGGCCCGAAGCTGTTCACGGCGATCGTCATCATCGTCATCGGCTACTTCGTCGGCGGTTGGGCGGGCAGAATGCTGGATCGCCTGCTGGTGCGATCGAAGCTCGAGGCGCCGGTGCGGATTCTCCTGGTCCGCATGCTTCGGCTTGTGGTGCTGGCGCTGTTCGTGGTCGTCGGGTTGCAGAACCTCGGCATCGAGCTTTTGCCAATGGTGGCCGGCATGGGCATCGCGGGAGCAGGGATCGCGCTGGCGATGCAGGGGATCCTCGGCAATGTCGCGGCCGGACTGACGATCATGTTCACCCGGCCGTTTCATGTCGGCGACTACATTTCAATCGCACACGAGGAAGGCGAGGTCCTGGACATCAGCCTTTTCAGCACGACCCTGGGGCATGCAGATCTGTCGAAGGTCGTGATCCCCAACCGCAAGATTGTCGGAGAGATTCTCCACAACTACGGCCGGATCCGTCGGCTCGATATCAAGGTAGGGGTCGCATACAGCGCCGACCTGGATACCGCCCTGGCTTTGCTCTCGGACATCCTGCACGGCCACCCACGCGTCCTCCGGGCGCCGGCTCCGGCGTTCGGGGTTACGCAGCTTGCAGAGTCCCACGTCACAGTCAGTGTTGCACCATGGGTCGAGGTGCCTGACTACGAAACGGCGATCCGGGAAATCAACAAGACGATTCTTGATACTTTTCGCCAGCGAAACATCGGGATCGCCGCACCACAGCGGGAAGTGCGGATGCTTGGTCCGGCGGCGCCAGCGCTACACGAGGCTGCGAGCAAGACGAGCTGACCTATCGACACAGCACAGCGGCGGACAGCCTGATGTCGGCCGAGAAGCGCCTTGAAGAGTTTCGGGACAGGGGCGCTCTTCGATCGGACATGTCCAAGAGGCAAGAAAAAGGGGTTGCGATCGCTCGCAACCCCTTGCTTTTTCTGGCTCCTCGACCTGAACGAAACTGAGAATGGGACCGAGGCCCTAGCGCTCAAGTAGTAGAAGCTTTGGCAATCGTCAGGTTCAAGATCTCCTCCCGGTTAAGTGACCAGTCCGTCTGTGATCTCGCGTCGTGCCACCACAGCACGAAGGTGGTCAAGCAGTACAAAGTCCGAAGAGCTTCGAAGCTGCCAAGAGGAACTCTCGACTTGTGTGATGCCGCGTTCCTGTACCGTATAAGCTCGAGCAGGTCGTCATTGAGCATCGGTGGAAAGAGTGACGATTTCCGGCCAGGCTTCGAGATTCCATCAATCTTGGACGTGTAGCATTTTCGGTCGGCCTTGACCAAAGAGATGACATCGCGCAGAACTGATTCCAGATGCGATGAATAAGCATTGTCAGCAGCTTCGCGAAGGGTTTTCAGAGTGCTGATCGCCTTGTAGACAGCATCTGCATCCCCAAGCTTCGGAGAAGGTGGCTGCGTCAGTTCTCTCAGCTTCGAGTGTATTTGCTCGTACAGTTGACCCAACGTGCTTCCCTTGCCGCCCGGCATTCTGAAGTAGTACTCGTAAACCTGGGTGAGGTAATCCTCGGCCAGCAATCCGAGTGAGCTGATGCAATGCGTGAAGTCGTTTTTCACGAAATAGTCGAAAGCGATCTTGAGCCCGCTTTTGATTCTGGCGTCTTTGATCAAATCGTCGAACGTGATTTGTAGGAACAGGAAATACGGCGCAAAAAGCTCATCTTCTGGAGAGAAGATCTTTTCGACTTCGCAATCGCCAAGTTCGGCTGATGACAGGAATGCGCCGAGATCCGTAAGCGGTTCCTGTTTGTCAGAAACGAACGTAACGTGGTCCGAGTTCCAAGGGCCATGGATCAGCACATAACCGCTCTTCAGGCGATATGGCCGTTCAGCGGTCACGTTGGCAAGATAGTCAGGAAAGTAGATGCGATCACGGAATAGTTCGACTGTCTCTGGAAACTGTTGAGCCACCTGCTCCGGATCAAAGGGCTCTTTACCTGTATGCCCATGGTTCAGTAAGGCCTGCTCGTCAGCTGCGCCATGTTGATGGTAAAGCGTGCCCGCAGTGATCGCCTTCATGCAGGTCGAGATCTTTTTCAGTTCAGCTGGGCTCTCGCCATCGGCCTCGCCGCGAATCGCCTCTTCGATATCGGTCGTCACCCCGTAGAAAGGTGCCAAGTACGAGAGCAATTTGCCGTCAAACCGGCGTTTGACGGTGAGGCGCCAGAAGCCGACGCTGACTGGGGAGCGTAGGTAATCCTCAAGGCGCCTGAGCTCGGCTCCCGATAGAGCGTTCTTGGCGTTCTTTTCGGTTATGGTCCGCACTGCGAGCCGACGCGCTTCCAGCTTCTTTGCTACCGCGGGATCCACGGCGCGTTTGACCTTGAGTGCCATTCGTCCTCCTAGCCCCCCAGTTCGATAACACGGGGCTACAGATACAAAACGGTGAATCTTCCTCCTGAGCGCCTTTACTGTCCAGTCAGGCGCCGGGCGGGCGGGGGCCGCTCGGGGGCCCATCCCGAATCTGCTTCGAGAAAGGCGGGTGGTGACGGGACAAGAAGGCTGCAGTCGTCGATGCAGCGGCAGAAAAGAAAATGGGCACCGCTCGGGTGCCCATCTCTAGCCATGTCTGGCTCCTCGACCTGGGCTCGAACCAGGGACCTACGGATTAACAGTCCGGCGCTCTACCGACTGAGCTATCGAGGAATGTCGGTTCCGGTGTCGTTCACCGGAGCCTCGCATTATAGCGAACTTTTTCGGCCTTCTCGGCAGTGGCGGCGATCGCGATGCAATTCTTGTCGCGCTTCGCGCCGCCCTCGCGTCTGCCTCAGTCGAACACCGGCGTCTCGACCCCCAGCACCTTGTGCAGCTTGGGGCTGGTGGTCGTGTACTGCAGGTGGATCTTCTTTTCCGGGAAGATGAAGGGCGCGGCGGCGAAGGCGGCCAGGGCGCACTCGTGGAAGCCCGACAGGATCAGCTTCTTCTTGCCGGGGTAGGTGTTGATGTCGCCCACGGCAAAGATACCGGGCACGTTGGTGGAGAACTTCTCGGTGTCCACCTTGAGCTGCTTGCGCTCGATGTCCAGGCCCCACTGGGCGATCGGGCCGAGCTTGGGAGACAGGCCGAAGAACACCAGCAGCACGTCCAGCGGCATCAGGCGCGTGACGCCGTCGCTGCCGGTGACCTTGACGCCGGTGAGCTTGCCGTCCTTCTCTTCGTAGCCGGTGACCTGGCCGACGCTGAACTGCATTTCGTGCGCGTCGCACAGCTCGTGCATCTTGGCGACCGAGGCCGGCGCGGCCTTGAAGCCGTCGCGGCGGTGCAGCAGGATCACGCTCTCGGCGCGGTTGGGGCCTTCCTGCGCGAACTGCAGCGTCCAGTCCAGGGCGGAGTCGCCGCCGCCGACGATGACGAGGTTCTTCCCCGCGAAGTCGGCCGGATTCTTGACGCGGTAGAAGACCTGCGAGCCTTCGAACTTCTCCAGCCCGTCGACCTTCAGGGTGCGGGGCTGGAAGGCGCCAACGCCGGCCGCGATGAAGATGGTGCGCGTGAGGAAGCGCGTGCCCCTGGAGGTCTCGACGTAGAAGCGGCCGTCGTCCTGCGGCCGGACCTCGGTCACTTCCTGGCCGAAGTGGAAGGTGGCGCCGAAAGGCTCGATCTGCTTGAGCAGGTTGTCGGTCAGTTCCTGGCCCGTGCACACCGGCACGGCGGGGATGTCGTAGATCGGCTTGTCGGGATAGAGCTCCACGCACTGCCCGCCGGGATAGCCCAGCGAGTCGATCACATGGGCCTTGATCTCCAGCAGCCCGAGCTCGAACACCTGGAAGAGCCCGACCGGCCCGGCGCCAACGATGACTGCATCCGTTTCAATGGGTCCGTCGTGGGCGGCAGCGGTCTTGATCACTTCTTGGTTCAGTTGTGGTTCCATACGACTATAGCGTTCACGGCCATTCTCCGCGGCGGCCCATGGCCGGCGGGTGGCAGGGTTATCAGCGGACCAGCTCCTTGAGCTTGTCCGTCTTGTCCTTCCATTCCTCGGCGTCCTCGAGGGCCGGCTTGCGCTTGGTGATGCTCTTCCAGCCCGGCGCATGCGACAGCTCGGCGTTGAGCTTGGTGAACTGCACCTGGTTGGCCGGCACGTCCTCCTCGGCGAAGATCGCGTTCACCGGGCATTCGGGGATGCAGACAGCGCAGTCGATGCACTCGTCCGGGTCGATGACCAGCATGTTGGGTCCTTCCCGGAAGCAGTCGACCGGGCACACGTCGACGCAGTCGGTGTACTTGCAGCGGATACAGGATTCGGTGACGACGTGGGTCATGGTCTCTTGTGTTGCCTGGGGGAAACCCTCGATTTTACGCGGCGAGGCGCAGCCCGGCCGGGTAGCCATGCGCTGGCTGGGCCAAACGGCGGGCGATTTCTTGCTTTTCGTCAGGCGCGGCGCACCAGGGCGGCGCCGGCCGTCCGGTGGCTGGCCGTATCCACCAGCACCAGCGAACCCAGCACGCGTGACTGCTCGTACGGCAGCACGGCCAGCGGCTCCTGCAGCACCAGGTCGACGTGGCCGATGGCGTTGGGCTCCAGTTCGGTCGCCGGCGCCTCGGCCAGGGTGTTGATGTCCAGCCGGTGCACGATCCGCTGCACCCGCGCCTTGACCCAGCGGTGGCCATGCAGCGCCCAGTACACGCGGCCGGCCACCAGCGGCTGGTCGTCGAGCCAGGCCACCGTGGCGGAGATTTCCCGCGACGGCTCGGCCGCGCCGGGCGCCAATAGCCAGTCGCCGCGGGAGACGTCCACTTCCCGATCGAGCACGATGCCGGCGCTGTGTCCGGCGGCCACGGCATGCGGCCGGCGGACGTGATCGAGCACCTGCGCGACGACGGCGCTGCGGCCCCCCGGAAGCACCGTGACCGTCTGGCCCGGCTGCAGGGTGCCGGAGGCGACGCGACCCCAGAAGATGCGGCGGCCCTGGCTGGTGTCGGCCGAGGACGAGAACTTCTCCACCCATTGCACCGGCACGGCCGCAGGCGCTTGGTGGTCGGGGGCCGCCACGTCGAGCTGCTCCAGCAATTGCAGCAGGGAAGGGCCTTCGTAATGGCACCAGCCTGGATGCGGCTGCACCACGTTGTGGCCGTGCAGCGCGGAGATCGGCAGCGTGCCCCGCACCGTGATGCCGGCCGACGCGGCGAAGCGCGCCAGCGCACCCCGGATGTTGTTGAAGGCGACGGTGGCGTCCTCCACCGCGTCCAGCTTGTTGATCGCGAAGACGATGGAAGGCACGCGCAGCAGGTTGGCCAGCAGCGCATGGCGGCGGGTCTGCGGCAGCAGGTCCAGCCCGGGGTTGGGCCACTGCAACTTGGTCGCGTCCACCAGCACCACGGCGGCATCGGCGCTGGAGGCGGCCGTCACCATGTTGCGGGTGTACTGCTCGTGGCCGGGCGCGTCGCCGATGATGAACTTGCGCGCGGGCGTCGCGAAGTAGCGCCAGGCCACGTCGATGGTGATGCCTTGCTCGCGCTCGGCCGACAGGCCGTCGGTCAGCAGCGCCAGGTCGGTCGCGCCGGACCGCTGCACGCCGGCCAGCTGGTCCTGCAGCACGGCCTTGCTGTCCACCAGCAGCCGGCCGATCAGCGTGCTCTTGCCGTCGTCCACGCTGCCGCAGGTGATGAAGCGCAGGGCGGCGGCGTGGTCGCCGCTGCCTGGGGCTTCGCCACGGCGGCGCGAGCCGGGCAGCACCACCTCCGTCGTCGGTTCGCTGGCGATCATCAGAAGTACCCGTCCTTCTTGCGTTTTTCCATCGATGCGTCGGAGGTCTTGTCGTCCATGCGGGTGGCGCCGCGCTCGCTCACGTCCACCGCCAGCGTCTCCAGCACCACGTCGGCGGCGCTGGCCGCTTCGCTCGGCACCGGGCAGGTGCAGGTGATGTCGCCCACGGTGCGGAAGCGCACGGTGCGGGTGACGACCTGCTCGCCGTCGCGCGGCGGCGTGAGCGGCGTCACCGGCACCAGCAGGCCGCGGCGCTCCACCACGTCGCGCCGGTGCGCGTAGTAGATCGACGGCAGCGCGATCTCTTCGCGCTGGATGTACTGCCACACGTCCAGCTCGGTCCAGTTCGAGATCGGGAACACGCGGAAATGCTCGCCCGGCTGCAGCCTGGTGTTGAACAGCGTCCACAGTTCCGGCCGCTGGTCCTTCGGCTGCCACTGCCCGAAGCCATCGCGGTGCGAGAAGATGCGCTCCTTGGCGCGGGCCTTCTCCTCGTCGCGGCGGGCGCCGCCGATCAGCGCGTCGAAGCGGAATTCCTCGATCGCCTCCAGCAGCGTCACCGACTGGTGCGCGTTGCGCGACTCGCCGGGATGGGCCAGGCGCACCGTGCCGCGCTTCATCGAGTCCTCGACGCTGCGCACGATCAGCTCGGCGCCCAGTTCGCGGGCCCGGGCGTCGCGGAAATCGGTGACTTCGCTGAAGTTGTGCCCGGTGTCGATCATCAGCAGCGGGTACGGGATGCGACCGGCGCCGAAGGCTTTTTCCGCGCATTTCAGGAGCACCAGCGAGTCCTTGCCACCGGAAAACAGCAGGGCGGGACGCTCGAAGGCGGCCGCCACTTCGCGCAGCACGAAGATCGCCTCCTCCTCCAGCGCGTCCAGGTGGCGGTTGCTCAGGTGGGCGAGCAGCTCGGGTTCGACGCGGGCGTTCATGCGGTCACCTCATCCTTCTTCACATGGAGGCCGCATTCCTTGGCCTGCTCCTCTTGGCTCCGGCCGGCTTCTTGCGAAGCCTTAACTTCGCCTTCGGCGAAGTTAGCTTGCGCCGAAGCAGCGACTGGCGAGCTGGCGCCCGCCTGCGGCTTGACGTGCAAGCCGCACTCCTTCGTCGTGTCGCTGCTTTCCCACCACCAGCGGCCCGCGCGGAAGTCCTCTCCCGCCGCGATGGCGCGGGTGCACGGCGCGCAGCCGATGCTGGGATAGAACTGGTCGTGCAGCGGGTTGTAGTCGACGCCATGCAGGGCGATGTAGTGCCACACGTCGCCCCAGGTCCAGCGGGCCAGCGGATTGAACTTGACGCGCGTCGCGTCGCTCGCGTCCAGCAGCGGCACTTCGGCGCGGGCGCCCGACTGCTCGCGCCGTAACCCGGTGATCCAGGCGCGCTGGCCTTCCAGCGCGCGGGCCAGCGGCTCCATCTTGCGGATGCCGCAGCAGGCCTTGCGCAGCTCGATGCTGCGGTACATCGCGTCGCCGCCTTCGCGCGCGACGAACTGCACCACTGCCTCCTGCGCCGGCCGGTAGACCGTCACCGGCGCGCGCGAGGCGGCGCGCGTGCGCTCGAGCAGTTCCAGCGTCTGCGGATGCAACATGCCGGTGTCGAGGACGAACACGGGGACGTGCAATTGCTGCACGTTGATCATGTGCGTGATCACGACGTCCTCGGCGCCCAGGCTCGACGCCTGGGTGACGGGAGCGAACTCGGAGGCCGCCCGGCGCAGGAGCGTGCTGGTTTCCAGCAGCTTGGCCGCGAAGTCCGGCGAGGGGCGCGCGTTGAGTTCCACCGCGCCCATCAGACGAACCTCGCGAACAGCGGCTGCGGATCCAGCACGTCGCCCTGGTAGAAGGCGGCATAGCGGTCGAACTGGCGTCGCGCATGTGCCACGTCCTGGTCGGCCCGCAGCACCGCGCTGGAGAACCCGCTGCGCTGCATCTGCACCAGCTGGTCGATGAGCACGTCGCCGGTGGCGCGGATGTCGCCCGTGAAACCGCGCCGGCGCCGCAGCAGCAGCGCCTGGCTGAAGGCGCGCCCGTCGGTGAACTTCGGGAAGTGCAGCTCGACGCGCTGCACGCCCTCCAGCTCGCACGTGAGCGGGTCGGCGGCGTTGTCTATCGTCAGCACCTGCACCGATTCGTCCGACGCCTGCGCGTCCCCGTGGATGATCTCCAGTTGCATCTTCATCAGGCCACCTGCTGTTCGGGGTTGCGGGCGGCGTTCGCCGCCGCCTTGAAGGGCTCCAGGCCGACGCGGCGCAGCGTCGCCAGGAAGGTCTCCTGCCTGCCGTCCACGCTGCGGCGCAGCTCGCGGTAGGTCTCGAGCACGGCCTCGATCACCTCCGGAACTTCCGCCGCGGAGAACGACGGGCCGACCACCTTGCCCGGCTGGGCCGGTCCGGACAGGTCGGAGCCGTCGGCGCCGCCGAGCGTGACCTGGTACCACTCCTGGCCGTCCTTGTCGACGCCCAGGATGCCGATGTGGCCGCTGTGGTGGTGGCCGCACGAGTTGATGCAGCCGCTCATGTGCAGGTCGATCTCGCCGATGTCGTGGATCTCGTCGAGGTCCTGGTAGCGCTGCATGATCGCCTCGGCGATCGGCAGCGAGCGGGCGTTGGCCAGCGAGCAGAAGTCGCCGCCGGGGCAGGCGATCATGTCGGTGAGCAGGCCGATGTTGGGCCGCGCCAGGCCCGCCTTGCGAGCGGCCTGCCACAACGCGGGCAGGTCGTCGGCATGCACCCAGGGCAGCAGCAGGTTCTGTTCGTGGGTGGTGCGAGCCTCGCCGGCGGAAAAGCGGTCGGCCAGGTCGGCGGCGAGCTCCAGCTGGTCGCCTGTCGCGTCGCCGGGCGCCTGCCCGATGCGCTTGAACGACAGCGTGACGGCGCGCAGCTGCGGGTCGCGGTGCGGCTTGACGTTGCGGGCCAGCCAGCGTGCGTACTCCGGATCGGCCTGCGCGGCCGTGCGCAGGATCGCGTCCTCGCCCTTGAACTCGCGCCGCGCGAGCACCGGCGGCGCGAAGTTCACTGCCACGCGGTCGAACTCGGCCTGCGTGATGGTGTGGGCGCCGCCGTCGGTCTCGACGATCTGGCGGAATTCCTCTTCCACCTGGTCCATGTAGCGCTGGCCTTCGGCCTTCACCAGGATCTTGATGCGCGCCTTCCAGGCGTTGTCGCGCCGGCCGTACCGGTTGTAGACGCGGATCACCGCTTCCAGGTAGTTCAGCACCTGCTGCCACGGCAGGAACTCGCGCACGACCGTGCCGATGATCGGCGTGCGGCCCATGCCGCCGCCCACCAGCACCTTGAAGCCGAGTTCGCCGGCGTCGTCGCGCAGCAATTGCAGGCCGACGTCGTACCAGCCGATGGCGGCGCGGTCTTCCTTCGCGCCGTTCACCGAGATCTTGAACTTGCGCGGCAGGAAGACGAACTCCGGATGCAGCGTGCTCCACTGGCGCAGGATTTCGCAGAACGGGCGCGGGTCGGCAATCTCGTCGACGGCGATGCCGGCGCGGGCGTCAGTCGCGATGTTGCGGATGGTGTTGCCGCTGGTCTGGATGCCGTGCATGTCGACGCTGGCCAGCAGGTCCATCACGTCGGCGCTGCGTGCCAGCGGGATCCAGTTGAACTGCACGTTCAGGCGGGTGGTGATGTGGCCGTACCCCGACTTGAGGCGCGAACGGACCTCGCCGCCGCCGGGCACCGGCACCGCGCCGAGCGCATCCTGCGTCGCCTGCGCCTGGCCGAACAGGGCCGCGCTGGGCTGGTCGTATTCGCGGGCAATCTTCGCCAGCACGCGCAGCTGGCGGCTGGCGATCTCGCCGTATGGCACTGCGATGCGCAGCATAGGCGCGTAACGCTGGATGTACCAGCCGTTCTGCAGGCGCAGCGGCCGGAACTCGTCGTCGCCCAGCTGGCCGGCCAGGTTGCGCTCCAGCTGGTCGCGGTATTGGGCGGCCCGTTGCCTGACGAACTGCCGGTCGAACTCGGTGTATTGGTACATGTGTTGGCTCGCAAGAGGCGGCGGCGCTGCCTCTTCGCGGAGCCGGCGCCGTGCACGAGGTGACTCTATGGGGCGCCTTTATCCGCGCGAACTACTTTTTCGTTCGCTTCTTATGCGAATAAGCTTATGCGCCAGGGCGGGCGCGGCTTGCGCCATCGCAAGCACCCCAAAACGCGGTTTTGGATTCGCGCCACATCGGCTGATAATGGCCGCGCCACCCAGCGGCACATCCACCATGGCACAACGCGTGTTCGTCAAGGTCGTCGGTTTTTCCGCGGCGGAGCGCCACGCGCTCAACACCGTGTTCCGCCTTTCCGAAGAGCGCGAGATCATGTACAGCCTGTGGGTGTGGGGCGCGCCCGAGGCGCCGCGCCTGCTGCTGGTCGACGGCGAGAGCGCCGAAGCCGCGGCCGAATCCCGGCCCGGGGGCGCGGCGACGGCCAAGGTGGTGTGGGTCGGCCCGCATGCGCCGCCCCACGCGTGGCGCGTCGTGCAGCGCCCGATCGCCTGGCCCGAGGTGCTGCACGGCATGGACGCGTTCTTCGGCAGCGCCGAGGCCCTCGATTTCGACCTCGGTCCCGGCACCGACGCCATGGACACCCAGCCGCCCGAGCCGGTGCCGCAGCCGCTTCGGGCCCTGGTCGCCAGTCCCGACCGCGAGCAGCGCCTCTACCTGCGGGCGCGCCTCGCCCTGGCGGGGCTCGCGATGGTGGACGAAGTGGAGACCGGTCCGCAGGCGCTGGCCATGGCGAGCCGGCTGCCGTACTGCCTGGCCATCGTCGAACACCAGCTGCCGCAGGTCGATGCCTGGTCGGTGCTCAAGCGCCTGCGCTCCGGTGCCCTGCAGCGGCCGGCCGTGATCGTGGCCAGGAGCGGCGGTTCGCTGCGCGATCGCCTGCGTGCGCGCTTCGGAGGCGCCGCCGCGTTCATCGACACGCCGGTGGATCCGGTCATCCTGCACGGTGCGCTGCAAGAGGTCCTCGCGACGGCCGGCGCGCCGCCGGCGATGGGCGTGCCGGTGCACGAGCCGACTTCCTGACGTTCAGCTGCCGCGCGCGCTATCGAGCGCCGCCGCGAGCCGAGGCTCCAGCGGCAGCGGTTCGCCGTGCAGGCGCGCCGCCAGCAGTTCGCCGCACAGCGCCGCGAAGGTGAGGCCGCGCGAGCCCATCGCGGTGCTGACCCACAGGCCGGGCTCGATCTCCCCGACGCAAGGGCGGCGGTCCGCCGATGCGCAGCGTACGCCGGTCCAGGCCTGCACCGAGCCGTCGCGAAACGTGGGCGCCAGTTGCGCGGCGATCTGCGGCAGCAAGGCACCGAGCTTGGCCAGGTTCGCCTCGTGATCGGCGTCGCGCGGCGAGCGGTCGGCATCCCCCCGTTCGTAGGTGGAACCGCACAGCCACGCGGTGGCGCCTTCCACCGTCGCCTGCGGGATGAAGTGGCCATGGCCGTTGACGGGGAAGGGCGGCAAGGTCATGCCGGGCCGGTGGAAGGCCCAGGACACCTGCCCGCGCACCGGGTGCAGCGGCAATCGGCCGCCCAACAACGCCGACGTGCCATGCGCCGCCGCCAGCACGAGGAGCTCGGCCTCGGCCAGGAGCGCGCCGTGGCGATCGAACAACTGCCACGCATCGTCGTGCCGCGCCAGCCGCGCCACGCTGGCGCCGCCGCGCCAGCTCACGCGCTGTTCGCCCAACCAGGCGCGCACCAGCGCCGCCGGCCGGATCCAGGCGGCGAGCTCATGCCAGGAAGCGGGTTCGTCCGGTCCGAGGCCGGCCTGCGCCTTGCACGCCGCGTCGGCCTCACGGGTCCAGGCGCGCGCCGCCTCGCCGGCACCCTCGAGCGGGCGCCAGGCGGTGCCCGGCCGGTGCTCCAGCACGCCGCTGAAGCGCCAGTCGTCGCCTTCCGGCAGGAACTCGCGCGCGTACTGCAGCGTGATCCGGACGCCGCTGCGCGAGAGGCGGGACAGCAGCGAGTCGTCGCTCGAGTGATGCGGCGCCAGCAACCCCGCCGGCAGGGCGGAAGCGCCCGCCGCCGGCGTGCTCGCCTGGTCCAGCACGGTGACCTGCCAGCCGCGCCGCGCCAGGCTGGCGGCCGCCGCGGCCCCGGCCAGTCCTGCGCCGACGACGACGCAGTGGCCCGGCGCGGTGGTGCGGTCCGGCGGCTGGCGCCGGGTCTCCCACGCCGGTTCGAAGACGGCCCGCAGGCAGTGGCGCTTGGGCGCCAGCCCCTCGGCCTTGTCGACGGCGAAGCCGCACTGGGCCAGTTCGCGCCGCACCTCGCCGGCGACGGTCCATGTGGCCAGCGTGGTGCCGCGCCGGCAATGGCGCGCCACGGCCTTGAGCGTGTGCGCCTCCCACATCGCCGGATTGCGCTGCGGATCGAAGCCGTCGAGGAATACCGAGTCGGCGGCGAACGAGGGGTCGTGCAGCGCCTCCCTGACGTCGCGCACCGCCAGCGTCAGCAGCACCCGGCCTTCCTCCAACGAGAGGCGATGCACGCCAGGCACCAGCCCGATCCATTGCGCCGCCAGCGCCTGTGCCAGCGGCAGCAGTTCGGGATGCACTGCCGCCGCGCGCAGCACGTCGGCCGCGGCCACGGGCCAGGCTTCCACCGAGAAGTAGTGCAGCAGCCGCGGGCGCGCCGGGTCGTCCAGCCAGGCGCGCCAAGCGGCCAGGAAGTTCAGGCCCAGGCCGAAGCCGGTTTCGAGGATGCGCCAGCGGGGCTGCCCGGCCCAGGCCCGGGGCAGGCCGCAGCCGGCCAGGAACACGTGGCGTGCCTGCTCGAGCCCGCCGGTGCTGGAGCGGTAGATGTCGTGGAAGCGAGGGCTGCGCGGCGTTCCGTCCGGCAGCCACTCGACGGGTTCACCCATGGTGCTGAACCGGCTGGCGTGGCGCGAGCCGGGCCTGTGGGCAGGGGCTTTACTCCTTGGGCGGCACGTAGCCGGCCGCCTGGTCGGCGCCGGCGCCGAAGAAGTGGTTTTCCATCTGGCGCGCCAGGTACTGGCGGGCGCGCTGGTCGGCCAGGTTCAGGCGGTTCTCGTTGACCAGCATGGTCTGGTGCTTGAGCCAGCCGGCCCAGGCTTCCTTGCTGACGCTTTCGTAGATGCGCTTGCCGAGCTCGCCGGGATAAGGCGGGAAATCGAGTCCTTCGGCCTCCCGGCCGAGTTTGATGCAGTTGACGGTGCGAGCCATGGCGATGCCTTTGAGAGTACGAGCTTCGCCGCCGACTGTATCAACAAACACGGGGGCGGCCCGAGGCAGGCCGCCCCCGCGTGAGGACTTTGGGTTCCGCCAGCGATGCCGGCGGCGCGGCTCAGGCCGCGACCGGCGAGCGCTCTTCTTCCGCGGCGAGGGCGTCGATGGTGACGATGGCGGCATCCAGCGCCTGCTGCTTGGCCGCTTCGCCCAGCGCGACGCCTTCGGCGCGCACGAAGCGCACGTCGGTGATGCCGAAGAAGCCGAAGATCGTCTTCAGGTAGCTCTCCTGGTGGTCCATCGCGGCCGCCGCGGCATTGCCAGCGTAGAAGCCGCCGCGGCTGGATGCGACGATCACCGTCTTGCCGCCCGCGAGGCCCTGCGGGCCCTGCTCGGTGTACTTGAAGGTGCGGCCAACCTGCGCGATCCGGTCGATCCAGGCCTTGAGCTGGCTGGGGATCGAGAAGTTGTACATCGGTGCCCCCACCACCACCACGTCGGCGGCGAGGAACTGGCTGACGAGTTGTTCCGAGATCGCGTTCTCGCGGCGCTGCGCCGGCGTCAGGCCCTCGGCGTCCGGGCCCACCCGGAAGCCGAGCGACTCCATGGACAGGTGCGACGGCGACTCCTGGGCGAGGTCGAGGTACTCGACCACGGTGCCAGGATGGGCGGCTTGCCATTGCTCGACCAGCCGCGCCGTCAGCTGGCGCGAAACGGAGTTGGCGGCAAGGACGCTGGAATCGATGTGAAGCAGTTTCATGGAGGCTCCCGGTGTTTGGTGTCAGGCAATGATTGTGCGGATGAATGCAATCATTGATAAGCCCATGAAACTGGAATAGATTGTCCTGTCAATGGAACGATGACCATGCAGGACCTCAACGACATGCTCTTCTTTGCCGAGGTGGTGGACCGCGGCAGTTTCGCGGCTGCCGGCCGCTCGCTCGGACTGCCCAAGTCGAAGCTGTCGCGCCGGATCGCGGCGCTGGAAGGGCGGCTGGGCGTGCGGCTGCTGCAGCGCACCACCCGCAGGCTCTCTCTGACCGAGGCCGGGGAACGCTACCACCGGCATTGCGTCGCCGTGCGCGAGCAGGCCGAGGCCGCGGAAGAGACGGTCGCCATCGCGCAAAGCGAGCCGCGCGGCACCATCCGCGTCGCCTGCCCGGTGACGCTGGCGCAATCGACGATCGCACCGCTCGTGCCTCGGTTCCTCGCGCTCCATCCGCAGGTGCGCATCGAAATGCAGGTCAGCAACCGGGTGGTCGACCTGGTGCAGGAAGGCGTGGACGTGGCGCTGCGGGTGCGCCCCGGCGTGGACGACAGCGGCAGCTTGGTGGTCAAGAAGCTCGGCATGAGCCACAGCCTGCTGGTGGCGAGTCCCGCGCAACTGGAGCGGCAGGGGCGGCCCCGCACATTCGACGACCTGCAGCGGCTGTCGACGGTGGCGATGTCGGCCGTCGACGGCCGCGCCGCCTGGCGGCTGGTCGGGCCGGACCGGCGCGAGCACGAACTGCAGCACCGTCCCGTGTACACCGCCGACGACCTGTTGACGCTGAAGTGCGCCGTGCTGCAAGGCACCGGCATGTGCGTGCTGCCTGACTACATGTGCGGCGCCGAGCTGCAGGACGGACGCCTGGAACTGGTGTTGCCCGGCTGGGAGCCGGCGCCGTGGGTCATGCACGCGGTGTTTCCGTCGCGCCGGGGCCTGGTGCCGGCGGTGCGAAGGTTCCTCGACTTTCTCGGCGAGAACGTGACCGAGGAGGGCCTGGGGCGAGCGGCTGGGGACGCTGGGAAGCGTCAACCGGCGGTGGTGAAGCTGTAGCCGCTCACGCCCGCGTAGGCATTGCCGACGAGGTCCACCACGGCGTCGGCGCCGACGACCAGCTGGTACGCCGTGCCCGGCAGCAGGTCGGCCTCCGGGTCGATGACGACGGCCGAACCGATGAACCGGATGCCGGGGTCACTGGCGGTGGCGAAGGTCTGCACCACCTCGCCGGCGCCGGTCTGCAGCGTGATGATTCCCGGGCCGGCCTGCACCGCTTCGCTGAAGGTGATGCCCAGGCTCCAGTCCGGGGGCAGCATGTTGCTGCCGGCCGCCGGAAAGAAGTCGACGGCGACGGGGGCCGTGGCGTCTCCGGTGGGAGGGGGCTCTCCCGCGGTGGTGAAGCTGTAGTCGCTCACGCCGGCGTAGGCATTGCCGGACAGGTCCTCGATCGCGCCTGGGCTCACGGTGAGCCGATAGGTGGTGCCCGGCTGCAGGTCGGCGGCCGGATCGATGACGACGCTCGCGCCCAGGAAATGCAGGCCGGGATCGCCGGCGCCGAACGTCTGCACCACCTCCCCGGCGGCCGTCTGCAATGTGATCGTTCCGGAGCCGGCCTGCACGGTCTCGCTGAAGGTGATGCCCAGGCTCCAGTCGGGCGGCAGCATGTGGCTGCCGGCCGCCGGGAAGAAGTCGATGGCCGTCGGCGCCGCCGTGTCGCCGGGCGCAGGCGTCTCGCCTGCCGTCGTGAAATGAAAGGCGCCTCCCGCAAAAGCGTTCCCACTGGGGTCCAGCACGCTGCCGGCGGCGAATTCGAGCACGTAGCCGGTTCCGGGGTCGAGGCTCGCCGATGGCCTGATCGTCAGCGAGGCGACCCAGGCGCTCAGGTCGGCGCCGTCGGAGACGTCGAAGGCGTCGACCAGCTGTCCGCTGGCCGTCTTCAGCTCGATGCGCGCCGATGGCGCCAGCGCGATGAGCTCATCGAACGTGGCGACAATGGTTCCGTCGACCGGAACCTCGGCGGCGCCGTCGGCGCCCGCGATGCCGGTGAGCATTGGTGCGTACAGATCGGGTGAAGTGTTGTCCAGCACCCAGGAGAAGAGGTAGTACTCCCCGGCCTTGGTGCCCGCCGAGGCCACGAACACGACGTCCCGGTTCGGGAGCTGCGCCAGGCCGGCACGGCCCCAGCCGCTGAAGGTGTTGGTGGTGAAGATCGGTTCGCCAAGTGGCAAGCCGCTGTCCTGATACCGCTGGAGCACCAGCCAGCCGCCCGGCGCGGTGGTGTTGTACGCACGTTCGACCTTCAGGATCGTGCCGTCGTCGAGCGCGATGCTCTGTTGCAGGTGGGCGGCAGGGCTGCCACCGTAGTAGCTGCCGTCCGAGATTTCCTCGGTGAGCGGCTGCCCCGCCGGATCAAAGATGCGGTACGACGTTTCGTGGTGTCCCGTCTCGCGCGAGCTGTCCCAGACCACCTGGAACCCGCCGCCAGGTGTCACGCGGAGATCGGTGAGGCTCGGGTACGGGTCCCACTCGGGTGGGGCGCTCTTGTCGACCACGAAGGCCGAACCTGCCACGAATGCCATGTCTGCTCCTGCAAGGTGACGGTCGGCAAGCATCCGTCGCCCCAGTTCGCCGAGGTGTAGCGGCGTGCAACAGCCGCGTTTTGGACTGTTCTGTCGCCACGGTTCTGCGGGCGCTGCAAGCGCGACGGGTCGGACGGACGGAAAAGGTTACGCCGGTTGCGGCCGGACGCGGGAGCCCAGCGGCAGGGCCGGATCTAAGCGGCTTCGGCGCGCTCGCACGCCTGCTCGTACACCCTGACGTAGTGCGCCGCGCTTTGCTCCCAGCCGAAGTCGCGCGCCATCCCGTTCGCCTGGATGCGGCGCCACAACGCCGGCTGGCGCCAGGCCTGCATGGCCCGTTGCAGCGCCTCCAGGAACCCCGCGGCGTCGGAGGTGGCCATCACGAACCCGGTGCCGCGCGCCGGGTCGGCGGTCGCATCGACGACCGAGTCCACCAGCCCGCCGGTGGGCGAGACGAGCGGCGGCGTGCCGTACGCCTGGCTGTACATCTGGTTCAGCCCGCAGGGCTCGAAGCGCGAAGGCATCAGGAAGCAGTCGGCGCCGGCCTCGATCAGGTGGGCCAGGCTCTCGTCGTAGCCGAAGGTCGCGGCGATCGCGCCGGGGTTCGCCTGGGCGGCCGACTGCAGCGCGTCGTGCAGCGCCGGCTCACCCTGGCCCAGCACCGCGAGCTGGCCGCCTTGCGCCAGCAGCGGCTCCAGATGGCGCAGTACGAGGTCGATCCCTTTTTGCGCGGTCAGGCGGCTCACCACGCCGAACAGCATCGCCTTGGGGTTCACGGCGAGGCCGCAGCGCTGTTGCAGCGCCGCCTTGTCCAGCGCCTTGCCCTTGAGGTCCTGCGCCGTGAACTGCGCCGGAATCAGGTCATCGCCGGCGGGATTCCAGACATCGGTGTCGATGCCGTTGAGGATGCCGGTCAGCCGGCCGGCGCGTGCCTGCAGCACGCCGTGCAGCCCGACGCCGAAGGCCTCGGTCTGGATCTCTCGGGCATAGGTCGGGCTCACCGTGGTGATCGCGTCGGCGAACTGCAGGCCGGCCTTCAGCATCGAGACATGGCCCCAGAATTCCACGCCGTCCATGCCGCGCCACTGGTGCGGCACGCCGAGCAGGTCGGCCGTGTACATCGGGAACATGCCCTGGAACGCGATGTTGTGGATGGTCATCACGCTGGCGGCCGTCGGCTCCGCCGGCCGGGCCTGCGCCAGGTACAGCGGGGCCAGCCCGCAGGGCCAGTCGTTGGCGTGGACCACGTCCGCGCGCCAGTCGCGGCACGGACTGGCGGCGGTGCCCAGCGCGGCCGCCACGCGGCTCAGGTAACCGAAGCGCACCGCGTTGTCGTGGTGGTCGCGCCCTTGCGAATCGACGTACGGCCCGCCGTTGCGCTGGTACAGCGGCGGGCAGGCGAGCAGCAGCAGCGTCACGCCGTTGGCGGTCTTCACCGGCAGCAACTGCGCCGCCGGCCACGGACCCTCGGGCGGCAGCTCGATGGTGTCCAGCACTTCGCCGCTGACCCGCATGCCGGTGTAGGCCGGCATCAGCAGGCGCACGTCGTGGCCCATCCGGGCCAGCGTGGCCGGCAGCGCGGCGCTGACGTCGCCGAGGCCGCCGGTCTTGACGTACGGCGCGCACTCGGGCGTGGCGAACAGGATCTTCATGCGGCGGGACCTCCTTGCGCGGGAACCAGCACGGCGAACGGCAGGGCGTGCGCGTCGGGGAACAGGCGGGCCAGCGGCAGCGCCCCGGAGTCGGCGTCGAACTCGCGCCCGGTGAGCCAGTCGCGCCAGCGGCCCGTTCCCGCCGGCAGTGCCTGCTGCTCGTCCAGGCGCAGCGTCGTGTCGTCCCACACCCGCGGGCCCCAGCGGCTGGCGTCGCCGCCACACAAGGTATACGACAGCCGGGCGGCGACCACCAGCACGGACTGGTCCTCGCGCTGGCGCGCGTAGGCGACCGCATGGTCGGCGGCGGCGCCGGACACGGCCAGCGGCAGGTACGCGCCGTCGCGAAACAGCGCCGGCCAGGCGCGCCGCAGTTGGAGCAGCCTCCAGGTCACGAGGTGCTTGAGCCGGCCGCCGCCGATGTGCGCCTGCAGCTGGCGCCAGTCGGCCGGGCTGGGCCAGCCTCCGGCGTAGAGCGAGCGCAAGGCTTCCAGGTCGACGGCGAGCCGTTCGAAGTCCACCGGCCGCCGGTTGTCGGGATCGACCAGGCTGAAGTTCCACTGCTCGCAGCCCTGGTACAGGTCGGGTACACCCGGCGCGGTGAGCTTGAGCGCCACCTGCGCCAGGCTGTTGCGGAAGCCGAACGGCGCGATGCGTGCGGCGACGCGGTCCAGTTCGTCGGCGAAGGGGTTCGGCTGGCCGGGGCGCAGCAGGGCATCGATGTACCCGGCCAGCGCTTCCTCGTAGGCGGTGTCGGGGCAGGTCCAGTTGGTACGCAGCTTGGCCTCGCGGGCGGCCTTGAGCATGTACGCCTGCACGCGCTGGCGCAGTTCGTCGCGCGCCGCGTCGTCTGGCGGCGTGGTCGGCCACAGGCCCGCCAGCGTCTGGAACGCCAGCCAGATGTCGTTGCGGCTCGGCGCCGGTCCGTCGCCGGCCTGCGTCAGGAAGCGTTCGGCCAGGCCGGCGATGCGCTCCACGCTCTCCTGCCACAGCGCCGGATCCTCGGCCAGCACGTTGATGCGCGCTCGCAGGTCTTCGCCGCGCTTGCTGTCGTGCGTGGACGTGGCGAGCAAGGCGTGCGGCCGGAAGCGCACGCGTGCCTGGTTGGCCGCGTGGAAGGCCGCCGGCGAGACGCCGAAGCGGCGCGGATCGCCGCCCACTTCGTTGAGCGAGGCCAGCCGCAGGAAGCGGTAGAACGCGGTGTCCTCGACCGACTTGGCCATCACCGGCGAGGTGAACTGCTGCCAGCGGGCGATGAAGCGCGCGCGCTGCGCCGGCTCCGCCAGTGCGGCTTCGCCTTCGCCCAGCAGCACGTCGCGCAGGTGCTCCAGGACGCCGGCCTCGGCCTCGCCCAGCCGGCGCCGCGCGGCCGCGACGGCCCAGGCGACGTGTTGCCGGTCGCTGGCGCCCGGCGCGGCATCGGCCCGCAGGTAAGTGCGGTAGACCGGGAAGGCCGCGGCCACTTCGGTGAGCGCGAGCCGCAGCCGGGTGCGGGTGAAGTCGCAGGTGCGGCGGTTGGCGCGGCTGATGCGGTGCAGAGCCTCGGTGAGCCAGCCCAGCTCGCTCGTGAGCGAGGTGCCGATGATCAGCTTGCGGCACTCGTAGGCGGTCTCGTCGAAGCTTTCGGTGCGGCCCGTGAAGCCGCGTGCCAGGCGGTCCACCGCTTCCTCGCGCGCGCCGTCGACGAACAGGCCGTTCACCAGCGCGCCGAAGCGGTAGCCGGTATCGCCGTGGACCGGCCACTCGGCGGGCAGCGCTTCGTGCTCGGCGAGGATCTTCTCGACCACGAGGTACAAGGCTCGCGGCTCGTGGCCGGCGACGGCGGCGCCGCGCGCGTAGTGCGTCTGCAGCCGCTCGAAATACTGTTGCGGATTGCTCAGCCCGTCCGGGTGGTCGATGCGCAGCGCCGCCAGCTGGCCGCCCTGCAGCCAGCGCAGCAGCAGCCGGTGGGTGGCCTCGAACACCGAAGCCTGCTCCATGCGCAAGGCGGCCAGCGTGTTCACGTCGAAGAAGCGGCGGTAATTGACGTCGTCGCTGGCGGCTCGCCAGTCGGCCAGCCGGTACGCCTGGCGCGCGATCAGCCGGTCCAGCGGATCGAAGCTCGCCGCCTCGCCGGGCTGGCCGTTCAAGTGCTTGAGGCAGTCGCGGATCCAGCCGGCCAGCCAGCCGTGCTGTTGCGCCAGGCGTCCCAGGTTCTTCTTGTGGATCGCGGTGTCGCGCACCCGCGCCCGGCGCTGCGTTTCGTCCTGGACATCGCGCGGCGGCAGCCTGGCGAAGGCGTCGATCAGCGAGGCGACCACCGCGTGGCTGTCCGCCTCCTGCTCGTCGCGCGGCGGGGGCGGCGGCAACACCTCGAACACGTCGCGGTAGTGCGCCGGATCGAGCGGAAAGCGATGGCCGTAGTAGTGCAGGGAGAACTCGCCGGCCGCCGGCTCGAACTTCAGCTGGATCTCGCCGGCCTCCAGCACCCGGCCGTAGTGGTCGCCGAGCACCGGCAGCAGCACTCGGCCGGCCATGTCGGCGGCGGCGGGTTGCCACTCGATGTCGAAGGTCATCGCGTGGTCGGACGCCGGCCCGTGCTCCAGCACGTCGAGCCACCAGGCGTTGTCGGCCTCGAGCACCCCCATGTGGTTCGGCACCACGTCCAGCATCTGCCGCATGCCGTGCCGCCGCAGCGCGTCGCACAGGCGCTGGTGGCTTTCCTGGTCGCCGACCTCGGGGTTGAGCGCCGTGTGGTCGACGATGTCGTAGCCGTGGGTGCTGCCCGGGCGCGCGCGCAGGTAGGGCGCGCTGTACAGGTGGCTGATCCCCAGTGCATTCAGGTACGGCACCGCCCGCGTGACCTGCTCGAAGGTGCAGCCCTGGTGGAACTGGACGCGGTAGGTGCAGCCTGGAACGTCCGCGCTCTCCAGCGACGGCAGATCGGACGAGGCGTCGTCCGCCGGCGCCGGCCCGCTGCGCTCGGCCCGCAGCACCGCGGCCACCGAAGCGAAGCGGGCGTCGCCGGCGAGTTCGTCCACCGCCAGCGAGAGCTTGCGGCGCCAGTTGGGGAACCGGTCCTCGGTGGTGCCTGGCACGTTCACCTGCACCAGCTGGCCCGACACGTCCTCCAGTTGCACGCCGACCAGCCAGCACGGCGTGCGGGCGAGGTACGCGTACACGGCCTCCACGAAAGGCGGCGAGGCATCCGGGAGCGACGTGGGGTGCACCGTCCCACCGGCCGGCAGCAGCGATTCGTGCTGCAGCGCCAGCAGCAGCCGCGCCCGGTCCTGCGCCCGCGCGAGCACCTGCTCCTCGCCCGCGGCCTCGTCCGGATAGAGCTCCAGCCGGGTAGCGATCTCGATGTCCTCGCCCAGCCAGAAGCCGCGCAGGGTCGGCAGGTCGTGCGTGCTGACCACCGCCATCGCCTGCGCCGGCCACTGCGCCGGCGGCTTGTAGCCGCCTTCGGGCGTGCGCTCGAACAGCAGCGGCCGATAGGAGACCAGCGCCCGCTCGTGCATCGCCTCGCGCATCTGGGGCGCCACGTTGCCCAGGTCCTCGCCAATGATCAGGCACTGGCTGCGGTGGCTCTCCAGCGCGAGGATGGACAGCAAGGTGTCCAACGGATAGCGCACGTACGTGCCGCCCTGCGCGCCGGTCCAGAACAGCCGCATCAGGCTCATCACGTGGTCCAGCCGCAGCGCGCCGGCGTGGCGCATGTTGGCGCGCAGGATCTCGATGAACGGGCGGCAGCGCGCCGCCTCCAGCGCCATCGGGTTCATCGGCGGCAGGCCCCAGTCCTGGCCAAGCACGTTCAGCGCGTCCGGCGGGGCGCCCGCATGCATGCCGCGGGCGTACAGGTCGGGCTGCTCCCAGGTTTCCGCACCACCCTCGTTGGCGCCGACCGCCAGGTCGCAGTACAGGCCCAGCCCCATGCCGCGGCTGCGGGCATAGCGCTGCGCCGACTCCAGTTGCAGCTCGCAGAGCCACTGCAGCCAGAAGCGGTACTGCACGGCCGAGGCGTTGTCGCGCGCGAAGGCGCGCGCCGCGGCCGAACGCGGGTCGCGGTACTCGAGCGGCCACGCCGGCCAGCCCCACACGTCGGGGTCGGCGGCGTGCAGGTGCTCCTGCAGCGCCTCGAACAGCGCGTGCCGCCCCAAGGTCTCCTGGCGCTGCGCCAGGAAGCTGCGGAAATGCTCGCCGCGCGAAGTGTTGCCGGCGAGGTCGTGCTGCTCGAAGTGCTGCCACAGCAGCCGCAGCACTTCCTCCTTGGCGGCGGCGACGGCCGGATAGTCCACCAGTTCCGGCTCGCGCAAGGCCCGCAAGCGGGCCTGGAACGATTCGGAGTGCACCAGCTCCAGGGCCGGGCGGCAACCGCTCAGGTCGACCAGCGACTGCACGTCGAGGTACATGGGGTTCAGCGCGTGCCGGCTGGACGGGCTGTACGGGCTGGCCGAAGCGGGCCGGTGCGGGAACAGCGCGTGCAGCGGGCTGAGGCCGATGAACGAGGCGCCGTGGCGCGCGCTCGCCTCGATCAGCCGCCGCAGGTCGCCGAAATCGCCGATGCCCCAGTTGCGGCCGGACCGCAGCGCGTAGAGCTGCACGGTGCAGCCCCACCAGCGCTCGCCTTCCTGCAGCGCCGCCGGCACCCAGCACCGCTCGGGGGCGACCGCCAGCAGGCAGTAGCCCGGCTCGTCGCCGTCGGCGACGAGGCGCCAGTAGCCCATCTCGAGCCCGGCGGGCAAGGCGAGCACGTGGTGCTCACCCTGGCGCACGGCGATGCCGCGGTGCAGGACGGTGTCGGGTGTTTCGTCGCGCGCCAGCGTCCAGGCCACCGTGCGCCCGTCGCGAGCCGGCCAGCGCAACTCCCCGGTTCGGCCTTGCGTGGCGACGGCGATCGGCGGCAGCGCCGCGCGCGCCGGCGGCGGCTCGCTTGCGTCGGGGTCCACTCCCATGGCGGCCAGCGCCTGGCGCAGCACCGGCTCGGGGACGGTGACCTCCTCGTGCCAGAAGCTCTCGTAGTGCAGCGCGACGCCGCATCGCTGCGCGAGCTGCGCCACTTGTGGCGAAACGCTGGGCGGCTCCTGCGTCATACGGCCGGCGCACCCATGACCCAGCGCCCGGCCCAGGCCGGCCAGATGTCCGGCGCCGTGCCTTCCGGCCACGCGTGCCGCAGCAGCTCGCGCTCCCCGGCCAGCGCCGGCGCGGTGGCCGCCACGTGCAAGGGCTGCGCGCCGAGGTTCACCTCCAGCACCATGAGCTGCCCGTCGCTGTAGCGCCAGCAAACACGCAAGCCGCTGTCGCCCACGCGTCGCGCGGTGTGGTGGCCGGCGAGCAGCAGGGACTGGCGCGGTGCGATGTGCTGGCGCCGCATGGCCAGCGCGGACTGCACCAGCGCCAGCGCGCGCTGTCCCTCCGGCGTGCGCCGGTGCGCGGGGTCGGGGCGGCTGGCTTCGAAGGTCGCGGCGTCGCATGGATCGGGCAGTTCCACCGGCGAGCCGTCGGCGGCGCGCGCCATGTGCCCGAACTCGCGTTGCCGGCCTTTCCGCACGGCGTCGCGCAGGTCGCCTTCCCAGTCCGCGAAGTAGCGGAAGGGCGTGTCGGCGCCGAACTCGTCGCCGAAGAACAGCATGGGCGTGGCGGGCGTGAGCAGCGACAGCAGCAGGGCCAGCGGGCCGGCACCCGGCGGCGCAAGCTGCCCCAGGCGCTCGCCCAGGGCCCGGTTGCCGGTCTGGTCGTGGTTGTTCGCGAAATTGACCATGGTGCCCAGCGGCTGCGGCGGCGCCTCGCGCCGTTCGCGGCGCGCGCCGCCCGGCTTGCGCTCCGACGGCTCGAACAACATGCCGTGGGTCATGGCGCGGGCCAGCAGGTTCAGCGGCTCGTGGCCATAGTCGTGGTAATAGCCCTGCGTCTCGCCGGTGAGCACGGCGTGCAGCGCATGGTGGAAGTCGTCGTTCCACTGGCCGTCGTAGCAGCCCGGCCGCGGCTGCGCCGACAGGCGCTCGTGGTGGTTGTTCTCGTTCTCCAGGACCAGGTGCACGTGCCGGCCGCGCGCGGCGGTGCGCACGGCCTGCGAGATCTCCTGCAGGATGTCGGGCCGGCTCGCATCGACGATGGCATGCACGGCGTCGAGCCGCAGCCCGTCGATGCGGTACTCCTGCACCCAGTACAGCGCGTTGTGCACGAAGAAGTCGCGCACGGCGCGGCTGCCGGGACCGTCGAAGTTGATCGCCGCGCCCCACGGGCTGGCGTGCGTTTCGGAGAAGAACTGCGGCGCGTACTTCCCGAGGTAGTTGCCGGCGGGGCCGAAGTGGTTGTAGACGACGTCGAGGAACACCATCATTCCCAGCCGGTGGGCCGCCTGGATGAAGTGCTTGAGTTCGTCGGGCGTGCCGTAGGCCGCGTGCGGCGCGAACGGCAGCACGCCGTCGTAGCCCCAGCCGAAGCGCCCCGGGAAGCCGGCCACCGGCATCACCTCGAGCGCGGTGATGCCCAGGCTGGCGAGCTCCTCCAGCCGCTCGCCGGCGGCGGCGAAGGTGCCTTCCGGCGTGAAGGCGCCGACGTGCAGCTCGTACAGGACCACCTCGGACCAGGGCCGGCCGGTCCAGTCGGCGTCCCACTCGAACTGCAGCGGGTCGACGACGCAACTCGGTTGCAGCGGGCCCAGCGGGTTCTGCCGCGAGGCCGGGTCGGGCACCAGCAGGTCGCCGTCGATGCGCCACTGGTAGAGCGTGCCGGCCGTGGCCTCGGGCACGTGGCACTCCCACCAGCCCTGCGCGTCGCAGGCGGCGGGCACGAGGCGGGGCGGGGCGCCGACACCGGCGTCCAGCGCGAGGTCCACCTGCCGCGCGGCCGGTCCCCACAGGCGGAAGTTCACTCCGCCGCCAGGCGCGAGCGACGCGCCGAACGGCATGTCATGCCGGCTTCGCATTCGCGGGCCCTTCCTGCTGCGGCGTCTCGGTATCCTCTTCGTCGGGCTCGGCCTCGGGCTCGGGCTCCGGCTCGGGGTCGCTCGGCACCTGCGTCAGCAGTGCCATGGCGCGCGACTCCAGCGTGAACTTGCTGCCGGCCGCGACCTGCTCGCCCGCCTCGGCCTCGAAGTAGCCGCGGGCCGTGTCGACCCGCACCGTCCATTCGCCGGGCGCCACGTTCCTGCCCGGCAGCGTGAACACGACCGGCTCCGGCGTCGCGTTGAACAGCAGCAGCACGCTCAGGCCCGGTCGGGCCGCGGCCACGCGACCGTCCAGCAACGCGCCCACGCAGCGCACCGCGGGGTTGTCCCATTCCTCCTGCGTCATCGGCAGGCCCCAGACGCTGAACCAGGACACGTCGCGGTGCCCGTTTTCGTCCTCTTCGCCGCTCAGCCACTCGTTGTGGCACAGCACCGGCAGCTCGGCCCGCAGGCGCAGCATCGCCTGCGTGAAGGCCAGCAGCGGATCGCTGCGCCGCTCTTCGCTCCAGTCGAGCCAGCTGACGGGGTTGTCCTGGCAGTAGGCGTTGTTGTTGCCGCCCTGGGTGCGGCTCATCTCGTCGCCGGCCAGCAGCAGCGGCACGCCGCGCGAGACGAACAAGGTGGCGATGAAGTTGCGCTTCTGGCGCTCGCGCAGCGCCAGCACTTCGGGGTCGTCGGTCGGGCCCTCTGCGCCGCAGTTCCAGCTGCGGTTGTGGCTCTCGCCGTCGCGGTTCTCCTCCTCGTTCTCCTCGTTGTGCTTGTCGTTGTAGCTCACGAGGTCGTGCAGCGTGAAGCCGTCGTGGACGGTGATCATGTTGACGCCGGCGCTGGGGCGGCGGCCGGCCGGGCCGTAGATGTCGGCCGACCCGCACAGGCGCGCCGCGAACTCGGGCAGGCTGCCGTCGACGCCGCGCCAGTAGTCGCGCATGGTGTCGCGGTAGCGGCCGTTCCACTCTGACCAGCCCACGGGGAATCCGCCGACCTGGTAGCCGCCGTCGCCGATGTCCCAGGGCTCGGCGATCAGCTTGACCTGGCGCAGCACCGGGTCCTGCGCCACCGCGCTCAGGAACGGCGAGCGCTGCTCATAGGCGCCGGCCCCGTTGCGGCTGATGGCCGGCGCGAGGTCGAACCGGAAGCCGTCGACGTGCATCTCCTCGACCCAGTAGCGCAGGCTGTCCATGATCAGGCGCAGCGTGGCCGGGTGGCTGGCATCGACGGTGTTGCCGGTGCCGGTGAAGTCGAGGTAGTGGTGCCGGTTCTCGGTCAGGCGGTAGTACGACGGGTTGTCGATGCCCTTGAAGCAGAGTGTGGGCCCCAGGTTGTTGCCTTCGCAGGTGTGGTTGTAGACCACGTCCAGGATCACCTCGAGCCCCGCCTTGTGCAGGGCCTTGACCATGCGCCGGAAGTCGTTGAAGTCGTTGCCGGCGCAATAGCGCGGCTCCGGCGCGAAGAAGCCGACCGTGTTGTAGCCCCAGTAGTTGCCCAGGCCCATGTCGATCAGCCGGCGTTCGTCGTTGAACGCCTGCACCGGCAGCAGCTCGACCGAAGTCACGCCCAGGCCCTTGAGGTGGTCGATGACCGGCTGCGTGGCCAGGCCCGAGAACGTGCCGCGCAGCCCGCTCGGCACCTCGGGCATCTGCATCGTGAAGCCGCGCACGTGCATCTCGTAGCAGACGGTGTCCTCCATCGGGATGCGCGGACGCTCGTCGCCTTCCCAGTCGAAGGCCGGGTCCACCACCAGGCACTTGCCGGCGCCGGCGGCGTTGTTGACGGTGTCCATGCGCAGGTCGCGCTCCGCGCTGCCGAGCTTGTACGCGTACTGCCAGGCGGCGCCGCGCAAGGGGCGGTCGATCGCCCTGGCGTACGGATCGAGCAGCAGCTTGTGCGGGTTGCAGCGCAGGCCGCGGCTGGGATCGTAGGGTCCGTGCACGCGCAGGCCGTAACGGCAGCCCGCGCGCAGCCCCGGCACGAAGCCGTGCCAGACGCCGTCGGTGCGGCAGGGCAGGGCGACCTGCCGCACCTCGCGCGTGCCGGTGGAGTCGAACAGGCAGACGACCACCTGGTCGGCGATGCTCGAGTAGACGGCGAAGTTCACGCCGCCATCGCGCAAGGTGGCCCCGAGCGGCCAGGGCCGTCCCGGGTCGCAACTTTGCGGCGGGCCGGGATCGTGGGCAGACTGACGCCGGGCAGGAAGGTGCTGGTCGACGGCCTTCGCCGTCATGCAAGGGCCTCCTGCCGCTGGTGCACGGTTTCGGCGCCGCTGTCGAACTCGCGCGGGATGAACGACGAGCCGTGCGCGCGCGGCGGGAAGTAGCCGGCCGGCACCACCACGATCCCGCCTTCGCTCACGTGGAAGCGCTTGCGGTCCTGCTCGAGGTCGAAGCCGATCCGTTCCATGGGGGGCACGTCGTTGTCCTGGTCGATGATAGCCCGCCGCACCTGCGCGCCGCGGCCGATGCGCGAGCGTTCCATCACGATGCAATGCTCGAGCCGCGCGGACCGCTCCACGTGCACCGAGCGGCGCAGCATGGCGTGGTCGAGCGACGCGCCGTCGATCACGCTGCCGGAGCCGACCACGGAGCGGTTGATGATGCCGTTCTCGATCTGCGCGGACTCGGCCGGCTCGGAACTGGCGTAGATCGGCCACTGCCGGTTGGTCAGGCGGAACTTCGGTGCCGCGCCCAGCGTGTCGAAATGGGCCTCGTAGTACGCGTCGATGGTGCCGACGTCGCGCCAGTAGCCCTGCTCCTCGTACGGCTCGGTGCCGGGAATGATGTTGGTGTCGAAGTCGTACGCGACCAGCTTGTGCGTGTTGACCATCGACGGCAGGATGTGCTTGCCGAAGTCGCTGTCGCCGCTGTCGCGCATCCGGCGCAGCACCTTGAGCAGCACGTCGGCGTTGAAGATGTAGTTGCCCATGGAGGCGAGGGCGTGGGTGCGGCTGCCCGGCATCGGCCGCGTGGCCCTGGGCTTTTCCTTGAACTCCACGATGCGGTGGCGGTCGTCGACCTCGACGATGCCGAACTGGTCGCACTGGTCCAGCCTGACCGGCAGCGTCGCGACGCTCGCCTGCGCGTCGCTGCGAACGTGGAAGTCGATCATCTGGCGCACGTCCATGCGGTAGATGTGGTCGGCGCCGAACACCGCCACGATGTCGGGGCGGAAGCTCTCGATCAGGTGGATGTTCTGCGCGACGGCGTCGGCCGTGCCCTGGAACCATTCGCGGCCGTGGCGCATCTGCGGCGGCACGACTGTGATGAAGTGCTGCGGGATGAAGCGCGTCATCGTCCACGACTGGCGCACGTGCTCGATCAGCGACTGCGACTTGTACTGCACCAGCAGGTAGACCGAATAGATCTCCGAGTTGACCAGGTTGGACAGCACGAAGTCGACGATGCGGTGCTTGCCGTTGAACGGGACGGCGGGCTTGCAGCGGTCGGCCGTGAGCGGGTGCAGGCGCGAACCTTCGCCGCCAGCCATGACGAAAGCCAGGACATTCTTATGGGCGCGCATGGTGTACTCCAGGGGAAGGGGTGGTCAGGTCGAAAGGCCGGTCGGTCAGCAGCAGCATGGCCAGCGGCGGCAGGGTCAGGGACAGCGACGCGGGCTGGTCCGCGAACGGCTGTTCGGTGGCGTGCGCGCGGCCCAGGTTTCCCCAGCCGCTGCCGCCATAGCACGCGGCGTCGCTGTTGAGCAGCTCATGCCAGTCGCCGGCGTGCGGCACGCCCAGGCGCATCGACCGATACGGCTGCGGCGTCAGGTTGCACACCGCAATGGCCAGGGCGTCCTGGGGCCCCGCGCGGCGCACAAATGCCAGGACGGTGGGTTCCCCGGTCTCCACGGGCAACCAGCCGAAGCCCCGGCCGTCGAAATCGTTTACGTGCAGCGCCGGCACCCGGCGCAGCGCGGCATTGAGGTCGGCGATCCAGCGCGCCACGCCCGCATGCTGGGGCCGGGCCCACAGGTGCCAGTCCAGGCAGCGCTCGTGGTGCCACTCGCGTCCCTGGGCGAACTCGCCGCCCATGAACAGCAGCTTCTTGCCCGGGTGCGCCCACATGTAGCCGTACAGCGCGCGCAGCCCGGCGAACCGTTGCCACTCGTCGCCGGGCTGCTTGTCCAGCAGGCTGCCCTTGCCGTAGACCACCTCGTCGTGCGACAGCGGCAGCACGAAGTTCTCGTTGAACGCGTACACCGCGGAAAAGCGGATGTCGTCGTAGTGCCAGCGGCGGAAGAAATGGGGCCGCGCCATGTAGCGCAGCGTGTCGTTCATCCAGCCCATGTTCCACTTCATGCCGAAGCCGAGCCCGCCGTGGTGCACCGGGCGCGAAACGCCCGGCCACGCCGTCGATTCCTCCGCGATCATGTGGACGTCGGGGAAATGCGCGTAGACGGCGCTGTTGAGGTCCTGCATGAAGTGCACGGCCTCGAGGTTCTGGTTGCCGCCGTAGGGATTGGGGATCCATTCGCCCGGTTGCCGCGCATAGTCCAGGTACAGCATCGACGCGACGGCGTCCACCCGCAGCGCGTCGACGTGGTAGTGCTCGAACCAGAACAGCGCGTTGCTGATCAGGAAATCGCGGACCTCGTAGCGGCCGTAGTTGAAGATCAGGCTGTTCCACTCGGGGTGGAAGCCCTTGCGCGGATCGGCGTGCTCGTACAGCTCGGTGCCGTCGAAGCGCGCCAGCGCGTGCGGATCCGACGGAAAGTGCGAGGGCACCCAGTCGAGGATGACGCCGATGCCGTGCTGGTGCAGCGTGTCGACGAGCACCATCAGGTCCTGCGGCGTGCCGAAGCGCGCCGTCGGCGCGAAGTAGCCGGTGGTCTGGTAGCCCCAGGAGCCGTAGAACGGATGCTCGGTCACGGGCATCAGTTCGACGTGCGTGAACCCCATGTTCGTGCAGTGCGCGGCGAGCCGCACGCCGAGGTCGCGGTAATTGAGGAAGCGGCCATCCTCCTCGCGCTGCCAGGAGCCGAGATGCACCTCGTACACCGACATCGGCGCGTCGTGCCCCTGGAACTGGCCGCGGCGGGCCATCCATTCGCGGTCCCCCCACTGATGGCCGAGCTGCCAGATGCGCGAGGCCGTCCCGGGCGGATGCTCGGCGTAGAACGCGTACGGGTCGGCCTTGTCGAACCACTGGCCGTCGGTGCCCTGGATGCGGTACTTGTAGCAGTCGCCGGGACGCGCCTCGCCGACCACGCCGGCCCAGCGTCCGCTGCCGTCGCCGAGGGGCACGAGCATCTGGCAGTGCCAGCCGTTGAAGGACCCGATGACGCCGACGGCACGGGCATTCGGCGCCCACACCATGAAGCGGACCCCGCCCTGCACCAAGTGGGCTCCCATCACCTCGAACTGGCGGTGGTGGTGGCTGGCGGCCGCAACGCTCCCGTTGCCGGACCAGGTCGCCGGGATGCTCTGTGTCATTGTCATTCTTGGCGTGCGTCGTGTGAGCGCGCCATTCTGTGACGCCGTGTTTCAGGCTCTTGCAGGAAGCGCAGACAAAGCAGCGTAGGCCGGCGCCTACATGCGAAACGACGACGTGCCGACAGCCCTGTGCCGGCCCCACCGACAGCGGCTGTAGGCCGGTATGGATGACATGAAGTGTCGGGGCTGGCGCCAAGTCATGCGTACGCGGCAGCGACGGGACGGACACGACGCCCCGATGGCGTGCCGCGCCTCACGGCGCCGGGTCGCGACGAATTCCCAGCTGCTTCACCAGGCGCGACAGGTAAGGCTGTGTGACCCGCAGGCGCTCGGCCGCGCGAGTCTGGTGGCCGCCGGCCTGTTCGAGCGCACGCTGCACGATGAGGCGCCGCGCCGCCGTGACCGCGTCGCTGTACGGGAGCAGGAACAGGTCCTCCGTGCGCGTGACGGCCGCGGCCTGCGTGTACGTGGCGCCGTCGACCAGTTCCTCCGGCAGGTCGCACAACGCGACCGGGTCGCCCGCCAGCAGCGCGCAGCGTTCCATCACGTTCGAAAGCTCGCGGACGTTGCCGGGCCATGCGTAGTGCGCGAGCGCCTCGCGCACCTCCTGGGACAACGTCGGCGGCGGCCGACCCGAGTCCGCCGCGTGGCGCGCCAGCAGCCACTCGGCCAGGGGCAACACGTCGCCCGGCCGCTCCCGCATGGCCGGGATCCGGATCGTGATCACCTTGAGCCGGTAGTACAGGTCTTCGCGGAAGCTGCCGGCGCGGATGGCGGCCGGCAGGTCCCGGTGCGTCGCCGCGATCACCCGGACGTCGGCGTGCTGGACGCGGTCGCTGCCCAGGCGCTCGTATTCGCGCTCCTGCAGCAGGCGCAGCAGCTTGGCCTGAACCCCCTGCGGCAGCTCGCCGACCTCGTCGAGGAACAGCGTGCCGCCGCGTGCGGTTTCCACCCGCCCGGCGCGGGCGCGGTCGGCGCCGGTGAATGCGCCTTTCTCGTGCCCGAACAGCTCGCTTTCCAGCAGGTCCCCCGCCAGCAGCGCGCAGTTGACGGCGACGAAGGGTTGGTCCCGCCGCAGCCCGTGCAGGTGAATCGCACGGGCCACCACTTCCTTGCCCGTGCCGGTCTCCCCCAGCAGCAGCACCGTGGCGTTGCTCGGCGCGATGCGCTCCACGGTTTCGGCGACTCGAGCCATCGCGGGGTCGGCGCCGCGGATCCACAGGTGCTTGCGACCCAGCTCCTGCCGCAGGCTGTGCACCTGTCGCTTCAGTCCGCGCGTCTCGAGCGCGCGGCGCACCACGAGCTGGATGGTCGCGGCGTCGAACGGCTTGGCGATGAAGTCGTACGCGCCGGCGCGCATTGCGCGTACCGCCTTGGACATGTCGCCGTAGGCAGTGACCACAACCACCACCGGCGCTGCGGCCAGGCCCTGCAGGCTGTCGAGAACGGCGAAGCCGTCCATGCGCGGCATCTCCAGGTCCAGCAGCAGGAGGTCGGCCCCGTCCGCCACGCGCAGGGCCTCGACGCCATCGACGACGTGCTCGACCTCGTGTCCGCAGTCGCTGAGGCGGTCGCGGAGCACGCGGCCGATGCCGGGATCGTCGTCGGCGACGACGATGCGGCTCATGGCGCAGCGCCTGCCGCAGGCAGGGTGAGCGTGAACGTCGTCCCGCATCCCTGACGCGGCTGGACGCCGAGGTCCCCGCCATGCAGCCGTGCCAGGTTCTTCGCGATCGCCAAGCCGAGGCCGCTGCCCGGCACCCCATCGGCCGCCTGGCCCCGCCAGAATCGCTCGAACACATGCGGCAGGTCCTCGGGCGCGATTCCGGGTCCCTCGTCCTCCACCGCGATCGTCACGCCGGCGGCGCCGGCCCGGGCGGACACTCTGACGCAGGTGCCGGGAAGGCTGAATTTCACGGCGTTGTCGACGAGGTTGATGAGGATCTGCTTGAGCTTGTCGGCATCCGCGTCGGCCCCCAAGGGTTGGTCCGCTGCCGTCTGCTCGAGACGCACGCCCTTGCGCTGTGCGACCGGGCCGGCCGCCATGAGGACCTCGTCGACCAAGGTGCGCACGGCCACCGGCGCACGCTGCAACTGGATGCGCCCTGCCTGCAGGCGACCCTATTCGAGCAATTCGTTGGCGACCCGGATCAGGCGCTCGCTGTCGCGCTCGATCATCCGCACGTAGTCGCCCTGTGCGGCGGTCAGGCCGCCGGCGATGCCGTCGCGCAGGTTCTGTGCGGAGCCCAGGATGCCGGTCAGCGGAGTCCGCAGCTCGTGCGACCGTTCGACAGCACCGCACAGCGCAGCCGGTCCAGTTCCAGCAACTCGAGGTTGGCCGCCGCCAGCCGCAGGTTGGCGTCGCGCAGCTCGGCGGTGCGCGCGTCAACCTGCTCCGCCAGCCGCTCGTTCTGCTCCTGGATCAGCAACTGCTTGCCGCGCAGCTCCTGCGTCAACGCGAGCAGCCTGTGCTGCCCGTAGATCAAGTCGTCGGTGCGCCGGTGGTTGACCATCCCTTGCCAGACGATCAGCGCGAGCAGGGCGAGCGCCACGAGCTGCTGGGGCCACCCGGGCGGCAGCAGTACCAGCGAAAGCGCCAGCACCGAGAGCGCGAAGCTCATGCCGTTGGACTGCCAGGCGTGACAGTCCTTCAATTCGAGCGTGCAGACGCTGCACCGGCCGTAAGGCTGGGTTTCAACGTTACGGCGCAAGAGGCAGTTGCCGTTGATCCCGGGCGCGCTGCGGGGCGTCGACGCAGATGTCAGTGTGGCCATCGAACGTTCTCCTCAAGCCGCGACGCGCGAGCCAATCGCGCCCCAGGACATAGAACCAGCACCCGGCGCAGAAGCCCAGGGTCGGGGCGATCAGGAACGATGCCGTCGGCACTGTCAGCAACAGGAATCCGGCCAACGGGTACCCCGCGAGGATCAGCGCCAGGCCGAGCGCCTGTGCGAGCACCGAGATCGCGCAGGCGCCGCGGCTGCCGCGCAGGTCGAAATAGAGGTCGCCGACGCGGTGCCGGCCGTCGAAACGCACGAGGCGTGCCACGACCAGCGCCACGACGGCCCAGCGCGGCGAGATGGCCTGCAACGACGTGAGGGCGAACGTCACCAGCGCGAAGCCGGCATCGCGCGTGAAGAGCGCGAGCACCAGGAACGCCGCTTCGACGAGGCGCTGCACGCGCATGCCCGGACCGAACTGCAACTCACGGTCGGTGTCCACGACGACGTCCTTCAGAATGGAAAGGCAGTCTAGCAGCGGCCGCGCGGCGGCATCGCCGGCCCTGCAGGTCTCATGGGCTTCATGTCCTTCAGGACATGGGGCATGTCGCGTCGGACATGCCCGCGCGCGCGGCGGCCCAGGCCGCGCCCCGCGCTCCACCGGGGACACGGGCGAGGCGCGGGGTGGCACGGGTTTCGCAAGCCCCGTCGTCCCATTCCACAGGAGACCGACATGGCTGAACAGCGAAACGAACTCGTCGTGGTGATCACGCACGGCATCGACCACGAACTTTCATCGGTTGGCTTCACCATCGCCAACGGCGGCATCACGGCCGGGCTGGGCGTTGCCGTGTTCCTGACCAGCGCCGGCGTCGACGTGGTGCGCAGGAAAGCGAGCGACACCACGCACGTCCAGCCGCTCGAGCCGCTGGCCACGCTGGTGCGGGACTTCGTCGCGCGCGGCGGCGCGCTCTACGCCTGCACGCCCTGCGTCAAGTCGCGCGGCTACGAACAGGCGGATTTCGTCGAAGGGGTCACGATCGCCGGCTCCAGCGTCATCCACGAGCGGCTGCTGCGCGGCGCGGCGACGCTCAGCTTCTGACGGGCAGGCCAGCCATGAGCGCGCAGGTCGACCGCGCCGAGCTGGAAGGCAAGGTGCAGGCCATGTACCGCGACGTCGCCGAAAACCCCCACGGCGACTTCCACTTCGAGATGGGACGCGGCCTCGCGTCGCGCCTCGGTTACCGCGCTGCGGACCTCGACCGGGTCCCGGCCGAATCGATCGACTCCTTTGCCGGCGTCGGCTACTACTTCCATCTGCTCGACGACGTCGAGGGCGCGCGCGTCCTCGACCTCGGCAGCGGCTCCGGGATGGACACGTTCGTCGCGAGCCTGCTGGTCGGCCCCTCGGGAACGGTGATCGGACTGGACATGACCGATTCGCAACGGGCCAAGGCCGAGATGCTGCGCCAGCGGCACGGCGTGCGCAACATCACGTACGTCAAGGGCTACATCGACGCGGCGCCGTTCGAGTCGGGCAGCTTCGACGTCGTGATCAGCAACGGCGTGATCAACCTCGCGGTCGACAAGCCGCAGGTGTTCCGGGAAGTGGCGCGTCTGCTGCGGCCCGGCGGCAAGATGGCGATCGCCGACATCGTGACCGATGCCGCGCTGCCGGACACCATCACCTGCAACACGACCTTGTGGGCCGCGTGCATCGGCGGCGCGTGGCAGCTCGCCCGGTACGAGGACGCGATCGAGTCGGCGGGTCTGCGCATTGCGGCCGAGCAGGTGAACGAGCAGTACCGCTTCCTCTCCGCCAATGCGCAGGGCGCGACGAAGAAGTTCGGCGTGAAGAGCGTGTCGCTGCGCGCGGACAGGCCCTAGTGTCCTGTCCCACAAATATCTGTGCTCTCGCTGGTTCGTAGCGGGCCGCAGGCAAGGCGCGGGCGCCGGCCAATACTTGACGTATTGGGCCGGTGACCGTAACGCGGCATGCGGCCCGCTACGAGCCAGCCCGAAGGGTTCGGCGCCTGCGGGGCGCTCGGCGGCCGTCCAGAGCGGGTCCAGACGTCCAGTCTGGACCCGCTCTGGCCAACCACCGATCATCCCCGCATCCATCCGAACGAGAGTACAGATATTTGTGGGACAGGGCACTAGCCGGCATGGGCCCGCGCCCAGGCCGCGCGAGCGGCGGCCGGGCCCGGGCCCTGGCCGCAGACCGCTCTCACACGCCCAGGTGCTGCTCCAGCAGGCGCGGCTGTGCGCGCAGTTCGTCCGACGTGCCGGCGAACACCACCTGGCCCTTGACCAGGATGACGTTGCGGTCGGTGATCTGCGTCAGGTGCTTCCAGTTCTTGTCGACGATGACGCTGGAGATGCCGCTCGCGCGGATCAGCTCGCAGATGCGCCAGATCTCGCGCGCGATCAGCGGCGCGAGGCCTTCCGTCGCTTCGTCCAGGATCAGGACGTCGGGATTGGTCATCAGCGCGCGGCCGATCGTGAGCATCTGCTGCTCCCCGCCCGACAGTTGCTGGCCGCCGTGTCCCAGGCGCTCCTTCAGCCGCGGGAAGGTCTCCAGCACCCGCTCGTAGGTCCAGTCGTCGGCGCGGCTGCCGCGCCGGCCCGGGCGCGCCGCCATCTTGAGGTTCTCGACCACGCTCAGGTTGCCGAAGATCCCGCGCCCTTCGGGCACGTAGGCGACGCCCAGCTGCGCGATCTCGTACGGCGGCCGGCCCGTCATGTCGCGCCCGATGACGCGCACGCTGCCGGCCCGTGGCGGCACCAGTCCCATCAGCGTCTTGAGCAGCGTCGTCTTGCCCATGCCGTTGCGGCCCATGAGCCCGATGGTCTCACCGCGCGCGACCGTGAAGTCGACGCCGCGCAGGATGTGGCTGGCGCCGTAGTAGGTGTGCAGCCCGCCGGCGTCGATCAGCAGGTCGGACATCAGTGCTCCTCCCCGAGGTACGCGGTCTGCACCGTGGGATCGGCGCGCACCTGCGCCGGTTCGCCGCTGGCGATCACCTGGCCGTTCAGCATCACGGTGAGCCGGTCGGCGAGGGCGAACACCGCATCCATGTCGTGCTCCACCAGCATCATGGCGTGCTCCGCCTTCAGCCGCAGCAGCAGTTCCACCATGCGCTCGGCCTCCGACGTGCCCATGCCGGCAAGTGGCTCGTCCAGCAGCAGCACCCGCGGGGCGGTGGCCAGGCTCATCGCGATCTCGAGCTGGCGCTGCTCGCCATGGCTCATGGTGCCGGCCACCGCGTCGCGCCGGTGCTGCAAGGCGGCGAGTTCCAGCGCGCGTGCCGCGCGCTCGTTCGTGTCGGCGAAGGCGCCGGCGCGGCTGAGCCAGCGCGCGGCGCGCTGGTGCCGCGACTGCGCCGCGAGCCGCACGTTCTCCCACACGGTGAACGGCAGGAAGATGTTGGTCTTCTGGTAGCTGCGCCCCAGCCCGGCGCGCGAAATGCGCTCGGGACGCCAGCCAGTGACGTCCTGGCCGGCCAGCGTGACGGTGCCGGTCGTGGGCGCGAGGTCGCCGGACAGCAGGTGGGTGAGCGTCGACTTGCCGGCGCCATTGGGACCGATCACGGCGTGGATCGCGCCCTGCCACAGGTCCAGCGACACGTCGCTCACGGCCGACAGCCCGCCGAAGCGCTTGGTGATGTTGCGTGCCGCCAGCAGCACTTCGTTCATGCGGCGCGCTCCTCTTCGGCGGCGGCGGCCGGACGCTCCTTGCGCCGCGACAGCCGCTCGATGGCCCCGAGCAGGCCGCCGCGGGCGAACACCACCACGAGCACGATGAACAGTCCCATCCACAGCTGCCAGTGCTTGCCGAGGTTGAAGGCACCCACCGTCGGCAGATCCTTGAACCAGTGCAGCAGGTACTCGAATGCGAAGGCGCCCACGATCGCGCCGGCGAAGTTGCCCATGCCGCCGAGGATCACCATCATGATCGCGTGCGCGCTGGTGTGGAATCCCATCAGCTCGGGATTGACGTAGCCGCCCTGCGCCGCGAAGAGATAACCGGCCAGGCCGGCCAGCCCCCCGGCCAGGGTGAAGGCCGCGAGCTTGTAGCCGAAGGTGCCGTAGCCCATGGCCCGCATCCGGTGCTCGTTGACGCGGATGCCCGCGAGCACGCGTCCGAACGGGCTCCACAGCAGCCGCCGCAGGAACGCGTACACCAGCAGCAGCATGGCCAGCGTGAAGTAGTAGAAGACGAGCTTGTTGTCCAGGTCGAAGAAGCCCGCGTCCGGCTTGAAGTTGACGTAGATCCCGTCCGAGCCGCCCAGCGCCTTGTTGTCGAAGAAGACGTAGTACACCATCTGGGCGAACGCCATCGTCACCATGATGAAGTAGATGCCGTGGGTGCGCACGACGAAGAAGCCGATCACCAGGGCCGCCAGCGCCGACGCCGCGACGGCCGCCGGCAGCGTCCACCACAGGCTCGCCGGTTCGCCGGCCGGCGTGAGGAAGGCCAGCGCGTAGCCGGCCAGCCCGAAGAACGCGGCGTGCCCCAGCGACACCAGACCGGTCACGCCCAGCAACAGGTCCAGGCTCATGGCGAAGATCGCCAGGATCATCATCCGCGCCACCGACTGCACGTAGAAGTCGGTGCCGATCGCCGGAAAGAGCGCCAGCGCCAGGAAGGCGAGGGCGAGCACGGCCTGCAGCGTGCGCGGCAGCGCCTCGAGGTTTGCCTTGGCCGCGCTCATTGCTTGAACAGCCCCTCGGGTTTCCAGAGCAGGACGGCGGCCATCAGCATGTACACCAGCATGCCGGCCACCTGCGGCAGCAGCACCTTGCCGAAGGTGTCGACCAGTCCGACCAGCAACGCCGAGATCATGGCCCCGCGCACCGACCCGATGCCGCCGATCACCACGACGACGAAGCACATGATCAGTACCTGCGAGCCCATGTTCGGGTACACGCTGGAAATGGGCGAGGCGATCATCCCGGCCACGGTGGCGAGGGCGACGCCGATCGCGAACACCACGGCGTGGATCAGCTTGATGTTGACGCCCAGCGCCTCGGTCATGTCGCGGTTGAAGGCGCCGGCGCGGATCTTCATGCCCAGGCGCGTGCGCGAGATGAGCAGGTACAGCCCGAGCGCCAGCGCAACGCACACGCCTGAGATGAACAGGCGGTAGACCGGATAGGACATGGTTTCGGTCAGCGGCACCGACGCCGACAGCAGCTCGGGCACCTTCACGCCGTGCACATCGTCGCCCCACAGGATGGAGCGCGACTCCTCGAAGATGTAGATCAGCCCGAACGTGAGCAGCACCTGGTCCAGGTGGTCGCGGTGATAGAAGTGCCGGAACAGCACCCGTTCGAGCAGCAGCCCGAACAGCACCGCGATCACGGTGCCGCCGACCAGGGCCAGGGCGAAACTGCCGGTCATGGCCGCGAGCGACCACGCCAGGTAGGCGCCGAGCATGTAGAAGCTGCCGTGGGCGAGGTTGACCACGCCCATGATGCCGAAGATCAGCGTGAGGCCGGCGGCCAGCATGAACAACAGCAGGCCGTACTGCACGCTGTTGAGAAGCTGGATGAGAAAGTTGGCGAGATCCATGTGTGGAAAAAGGGGCTAGGGGCCAGGGCTAGGGGCTAGGGGACGACGGAGTGCTCGCCCTAGTCCCTCATCCCTGGCCCCTAGTCCCTCGGCCGGGGCGGACGCCCCGGCCTTCAGGCGCCCATCTTGCAGCCGGCGCCCGAATCGGCGAGGGCCTTGGCGGCGACGCCGATCACCTTGTTTTCCTTGTTCTCGACGCGGCGCAGGTAGATGTCCTGCACCGGGTTGTGCGCCTTGCTCATCGTCCACTTGCCGCGCGGGCTGTCGATGACCGTGGATTCCAGTGCCTTGTACAACGCCTGCTTGGCGCCGATGTCGCCCTTGACGGCGGCGATGCCCTGCACCAGCAGCTGGCCGGCGTCGTAGCCCTGCACCGCGTACACGTCGGGCTGCAGCTTGAAGTTGGTGGCATAGGCGGTGCGGAACTGCTTGTTGCGCGGCGTGTCCAGCGAGTCGCTGTAGTGCAGCGTCGTCATCACGCCGTCGGCGGCGGCGCCGGCGGCGTCGATGACGCCTTCGGTCAGGAAGCCCGATCCCCACAGCGGGATGCGGTCCTTCAGGCCGGCGGCGGCGTAGTCGCGCATGAACTTCGCGGCCGCGCCGCCGGCGAAGAAGCAGGCCACCGCATCGGGCTTGATCGATGCGATCTCGGTCAGCAGCGCCTGGAACTCGACCTGCGGGAAGGGCAGGCCCAGTTCCTTGACCACCGTGCCGCCCGCCTTGGTGAAGCTGTCGCGGAAGCCCTCGAACGCCTCGTCGCCGGCGGCGTACTTGTGCGTGATCCACACCGCGCGCTTGATGCCCTTGTCGACCATCGGCTTGCCCAGGGCCAGCGTCGGCTGGCTGTTGGTGAACGAGGTGCGGAACACGTTGGGCGCGCACAGGGCGCGCGTGGCCGCGTGCGCGCCGGCGTTGGGAATGATGCTCAGCACGCCGGACTCGCGCGCCACGCGCTGGATGCCCATCTGCACGCCCGAGTGCACGGTCCCGATCAGGACGTCGACCTTGTCGCGCTGCACCAGGCGGTTGGCGTTCTCGACGCCCTTGGCCGGCTCGGACTCGTCGTCGACCTTGAACCATTCGATCTCGCGGCCGCCCAGCTTGCCGCCCTTCTCGCTGATCGCCATGCGCACGCCGTTCTCGATCGCGACCCCGAGCGCCGCGTACGTGCCGGTATACGGCAGCATGAAGCCGACGCGGATCCGGTTCGACTGCGCGCGCACGATCTGCGGCAGCAGCAAGCCGGTGGAAGCGGCGCCGACGATCGCGGCGCTGCGGGAGAGGACGAGGCGACGGGTGGTCATGGAGTCTCCTTTTTTGTACACGCTGATTGTGGGGGCGGCCGCGGGCGGCGAGCACCATGGGTTTCCCGCATGGGCGCTCGGCGCGCGGCGCCGCTCGCGAGCGGCTTCAGTCCCGCGCCCGGCCCTCGCCGGCCGCGCTGCGCAGCTTGAAGCGCTGGATCTTGCCGGTGGCGGTCTTGGGCAGCTCGGGGACGAACTGGATCCAGCGCGGGTACTTGTAGGGCGCGAGCTGGCTCTTGACGTGCATCTGCAGGTCCTCGGCGCTGGCGGCCTGGCCCGGCTTGAGCACGACGTAGGCCTTGGGCTTGACCAGTTCGTCGGTGTCGGCGGCGCCGATCACCGCCGCTTCCAGCACGGCCGCGTGCGTCATCAGGCAGGCCTCCACCTCGAACGGCGAGACGTAGATGCCGCCGACCTTGAGCATGTCGTCGCTGCGGCCGCCGTACGTGTAGTAGCCGTCGTCGTCGCGCGTGTACTTGTCGCCGCTGCGTGTCCACTCGCCGGCGAAGGTGGCCTTGGTCTTGGCCCGGTTGTTCCAGTACATGATGGCCGCGCTCGGTCCGCAGATCTGCAGTTCGCCGATCTCGCCGGGCCCGCATTCGCGCCCGTCGTCGCCGATGATGCGCAGCTCGTATCCCGGAACGGCCTTGCCGGTCGTGCCGTAGCGCACCTCGCCGGCCCGGTTCGACAGGAAGATGTGCAGCATCTCGGTCGAGCCGATGCCGTCCAGGATCTCGCAGCCGTATTGCGCGGTCCAGCGCTTGCCGATCTCCGCCGGCAGCGCTTCGCCGGCGCTCGTGCACACGCGCAGGTTCAGCTCCTCGCGCTTGGGCCGCGCGGGGTCGGCGACCAGCGCGGCGAACAGCGTCGGGACACCGTAGAAGATCGTGGGCTGGAACTTCCTGAGCACGCCGAACACGTCGGCGGGCGTGGGCCGCGCCGGCAGCAGGACGGCCGTCGCGCCGACGCTCATCGGAAAGGTGAGGCCGTTGCCCAGTCCGTAGGCGAAGAACAGCTTGGCCGCGGAAAACACCACGTCGTTCTCGCGGATGCCGAGGACCGCGCGGCCATAGAGTTCGGCGGTCTGGATCAGGTGGCTGTGCAGGTGCACCGTGCCCTTGGGCGCGCCGGTCGAACCGCTGGAGTAGAGCCAGAAGCAGGCTTCGTCGGAGCAGGTCGATGCCACGGCGGGAGTGGCCGCGCCGGCGGCGATCCATCCGGCGACCGACTTGTCGCCGCTCTCGCCGGCGACCACCACCGTCTCCAGCGACGAGATGGTCCCGACCAGCGGCTCGATCGTCGGCAGCAGGGCCCTGGACACGAAGAGGGCCCGCGCGCGCGAATCGCGCAGCATGAAGTCGAAGTCCTTCGTGGTGAGCAGCGTGTTGGCCGCCACCGGCACCACGCCGGCCAGGATGCACCCGAGGAACACGACGGGCCATTCCAGCGTGTCGTGCATCGCGATCATGACGCGCGTTTCCGGCGCGAAACCGCGCGAGCGCAGCGTGTTGGCGAAGCGGTGCGCCTGGTCCGCAAGGTGGCCGTAGGTCAGCGTCGCGCCGCTCGCGGCATCGACGAAGGCCACCTTGCCGCTGCGCGCCGCGTTGCGCGCGATCAGGTCGTGGGCGGCGTTGTAGTCACGGGGAATCTCGACCAGCGGCGGGCTGCTGGTGTGGTCGGCGCGGCTGAGGTGCATGTCTGTCTCCTGTGTTCTTGCTGCCGGGTCCTGCGCCGCCACTCAGGCCCCGAAGGGGTGCGTGGCCCGCTCAGGCGGTGTCGGAGGCGGTGGCCAGCGCCTGTGCCAGCCACTGGCGGCACCACGCGGTGCCCAGCTCTTCGGGCATCGTACCGGCGCTGGCATCGTGGCACCAGACTTCGCCGATGCGCTGGGCGCCCAGGCCCTGCAGGCGCTCGTCGAACTTCTTGCCGCCGAACGCGAAGGTATTGAGGTAGGTGCGGTCGCCCAGGGCGATGACGCCGTAGCGCACGTGGCCCAGGAACTTGGGATTGCTGTCAAGCGAGTCGTACAGCTGCCGGGCGTTGTCTGGCACATCGCCCGAGCCGTAAGTGGAAGTGCAGATGAGATATAGCGCATCTTCGTCGAACACCGTGATATCCAGCCCATCCATGAGCCGCACCTCGATCTCGTCCGCCAGGTCGCCGCAATCCATCTGGATCGCCTGGGCAACATAGTCGGCCGTGCTGGTCATGGTGCCGACAAGGATGATCAATTTCATCAGGTTCTCCGTATGCAATAAAGTGCTTGACACTGCGATTTAAGGAAGTATACTGCCATTTTGATCTAGCGCAAACTTCCTTCAAATAACTCCGCCATGACGACAGACACCGACCACGACGCCCGCGCCACGATGGCCGAGCTGGGGATCCGCGTGCGGGCGTGGCGGGCGCGGCGGGGCATGACACGCAAGCAGCTGGCCGCCGATTCGGGCCTGTCCGAGCGTTTCCTGGCCGACGTCGAAGGCGGCAAGGGCAACGTCTCGATCAACTCGCTGGAAGCCGCGGCGCGCGCACTCAACATCACGGTGCTGGAGCTGCTGCAGGACGCGCCGCGTCCCGCGCTGGCCAGGCTGCACGACCTCGCCGCCCGGCTCGACGACGGCCAGCTGGAGCAGGCGTACGCGCTGCTGTCGGGCCACTTCGGGCTCGGCGACACGCTGGGCCGCGAGCGCCGGATCGCCCTGATCGGGCTGCGCGGCGCGGGCAAGTCCACGCTCGGGTCGCAACTGGCGGCCGAGCGCGGCGTACCCTTCGTCGAACTGGACCGCCAGATCGAGCGCGAGGCCGGCACCAGCATGAACGAGATCCTGCTGCTTCACGGGCAGGCCGGCTACCGCCGTTACGAGCGCCGTGCGCTGCTGCACATCGCCGAGCAGCATGCCGACGGCGTGGTCATGACGACCGGCGGCAGCATCGTGAGCGAGCGCGAGACCTTCGACCTGCTGCAAAGCCGCTTCTATTGCGTCTGGCTCAAGGCCAACCCGGAGGAGCACATGAGCCGCGTCGTCGCCCAGGGCGACATGCGGCCGTTCCATGGCAACGCGGAACCCGGCCACGGCGCGATGGGCGAGGCGATGGAGGACATCCGACGCATCCTCGCCAGCCGCGAAGCGCTGTATGCGCGCGCCGACGCGGTGGTCGACACCGCCGCGCGCAGCGTCAAGCAATCACTCAAGGACCTCGAGCGCGCCGTGCCCGCGGTCCCCACCCAGGAGAGGACCCCATGAATGCCATGACCGAGCCGCTGCTGTTCAAGCAGGGCGACCGCGAGCTCGTGAGCTTCGCGACCCACCCGTCGAAGTACCGGCACTGGACGCTGGCCGTGGAGGGCGACGTCGCGCGGCTCAAGCTCGACATCGACGAGGACGGCGGCATCAAGCCGGGCTACAAGCTCAAGTTGAACAGCTACGACCTGGGCGTGGACATCGAGCTGCACGACGCGATCAACCGCATCCGCTTCGAGCACCCGGCCGTCAAGGTGGTGGTGTTCGAAAGCGCCAAGGAAAAGATCTGGTGCTCCGGCGCCAACATCTACATGCTGGGCCTCTCGACCCACGCCTGGAAGGTGAACTTCTGCAAGTTCACCAACGAGACGCGCAACGGCCTGGAGGATTCGTCGCTGCACGACGGCCTGAAGTCGCTGGCGGCCGTGACCGGCGCCTGCGCCGGCGGCGGCTACGAGCTGGCGCTGGCCTGCGACCGCATCGTGATGGTCGACGACCGTTCCTCCACGGTGAGCCTGCCCGAAGTGCCGCTGCTTGGCGTGCTGCCCGGCACCGGCGGCCTGACGCGCGTGACCGACAAGCGCAAGGTTCGGCGCGACCTGGCCGACATCTTCTGCACCACCAGCGAAGGCGTGCGCGCCGACCGCGCGCGCGACTGGAAACTGATCGACGCCCACGCCAAGCCGCAGAAGTTCGGCGAACTGGTGGACGCCGAGATCGAGGCGCTGCGCCGCCAGTCGACGCGGGCGGGCGCGGTGGAGGGCGTCGAACTGCCGCCGCTCGCCGCCACGATCGACGACTCCGGGTACCACTACGGCACGGTGGATGCGCAGATCGACCGTGCGCGCCGCATCGCGAACATCACCGTGAACGCGCCGGCCGCGCCCATCGAAGCCAGTCCCGACGCGATCGTCGCTGCGGGCGCGCGCTGGTGGCCGTTGCAGCTCGCGCGCGAACTGGACGACCTGATCCTGAACCTGCGCACCAACGAGCTGGAGATCGGCACCTGGGTGATCCGGACCCGCGGCGACGCGCAGCTGGTGCTGCAGGCCGACGCCGTGCTGGAGCAGTTGAAGGACCACTGGCCGGTGCGTGAGACCACTGGCGCCCTGCGCCGCACGCTCGCCCGCCTGGACGTCACCAGCCGCTCGCTGATCGCGCTGGTCGACCAGGGCTCGTGCTTTGCCGGCACCTTCTACGAACTGGCGCTGGCCTGCGACCGGATCTACATGCTGGACCTGCCGGATTCGCCCGACGTGGCGCCGGCGCTGACGCTGTCCGCCGCGAACTTTGGCCGCTATCCGGAAGTGAACGACCTGACCCGGCTGCAGACCCGCTTCAACGAGGACCACCAGGTCATCGACCAGTTGCGTGCGGTGCAAGGCAGCGCGCTGCGCGCCGACCAGGCGCTCGCCCTCGGCCTGGTGACGCTGACGCCCGACGACATCGACTGGGACGACGAGATCCGGATCATGCTGGAGGAGCGCGCCTCGCTGTCGCCCGACGCCCTGACCGGCATGGAAGCGTCGCTGCGCTTCCCCGGCAGGGAAACCATGGCCACCCGCGTGTTCGGGCGCCTGTCGGCCTGGCAGAACTGGATCTTCATCCGGCCCAACGCGGTCGGCGAGGACGGCGCCCTCAAGCTGTTCGGCACCGGCAAGAAGGCGAAGTTCGACTGGAAGCGGATCTAGGGAGCGGACATCCGGACGCAGAGGACCCGAAGGGTACGCAGAGCCGCAAAAGGAAACCGGATTCAGGTTTGAAACCTGGAGTCCTTCCGCGGCTTCTGCGCAACTTCTGCGGCTTCTGCGTACGGGAGTCCTGTTTAGATGAACACGAGAGAGACACCAAGGACACCATGAGCACCATCGACCTGCAGGCACTGATTCCCAACAACGTCAACCTCGGCGACAACCGCCAGCTGCAGCGCGCGCTGGAGCACTGGCAGCCGGCCTTCCTGAAATGGTGGGACGAGATGGGGCCCAGCGATTTCAACGCCAAGGAGGTGTACTTGCGCACCGCCGTCGGCGTCGACGCCCAGGGCTGGGCCAGCTACGGCTACACCTCCATGCCCGACTACCGCTGGGGCATCTTCCTCGCCGACAGGGAAGAGGGCCGCAAGATCGGTTTCGGCGACTTCATGGGCCAGGACGTGTGGCAGGACGTGCCCGGCGAGTTCCGCTCCACCTTCCGGCGCCTGATCGTGACGCAGGGCGACACCGAGCCGGCGTCGGTGGAGCAGCAGCGGCTGCTGGGGCACACGGCGCCGTCGCTCTACGATCTGCGCAACCTGTTCCAGGTGAACGTGGAGGAGGGCCGCCACCTGTGGGCGATGGTGTACCTGCTGCACGCGTACTTTGGCCGCGACGGCCGCGAGGAAGCCGAGGAACTGCTGGAGCGCCACAGCGGCGACCCGGACAAGCCGCGCATCCTGGGCACGTTCAACGAGCCGATGGACAACTGGCTGTCGTTCTACATGTTCACGTACTTCACCGACCGCGACGGCAAGTTCCAGCTCAAGTCGCTGGCGGAATCGGCGTTCGATCCGCTGGCGCGCACCACGCGCTTCATGCTGACGGAGGAAGCGCACCACATGTTCGTCGGCGAAACCGGCGTGGGCCGCGTCATCAAGCGCACGCTGGAAGTGATGAAGGAACTGGACACCGACGACGTGACGGCGCTGCGCCGCGCCGGCGTGGTCGACCTGCCGACGATCCAGCGCTTCCTGAACTTCTGGTTCACGAGCTCGCTGGACCTGTTCGGCTCGGAAGCGTCCTCGAACGCCGCCAATTACTTCAGCAACGGCATCAAGGGCCGCCCCGACGAGGCCAAGTTCGCCGACCACGTCGAAGCCGACTCCGAGATGACGATCCAGGTGCCCGACGGCCGCGGCGGGCTGAAGAACGAGACGATCTCGACGCGCAACGGCATGAACGAGATCACCCGGCTGGAATACGTGAAGGACTGCAACGTCGGCGTCACGCGCTGGAACATGGCGATCAAGCGCGCCGGGGTCAATTTCGAACTGAAGCTGCCGTCCACCCGGTTCCGCCGCAACGTGGGGGCCTGGGCCGGCATCGCGACGACGCCGGAAGGCCAGCCGGTCGGCCAGGCCGAGTTCGACGCGCGCAAGGACGAATGGCTGCCCAGCGAGGCCGATCGCGCCTACGTCAAGAGCCTGATGCAGCGGGTCGTGGAACCCGGAAAGATGGCCGCGTGGATCGCGCCGCCGGACCGCGGCATCAACGCCAATCCGGTGGAATACGAGTACGTGAAGCTCTGATGCGGCCCCGCCGGTAGAATGGCGGCTTCGGAGCGTAGCGCAGTCTGGTAGCGCATCTGGTTTGGGACCAGAGGGTCGTAGGTTCGAATCCTATCGCTCCGACCAACGAGGCCTCTGGTCATCCAGGGGCTTTTTCTTTGCGCCGGCGCCCGCCGCGCGGCGCCGTCCCTTGCGCGCGGCCAGCGATAATTCGCGTTTCTGCCCGTAGCTCAGTTGGATAGAGCAACAGCCTTCTAAGCTGTGGGTCGGGGGTTCGATTCCCTCCGGGCAGGCCAGGTCACGCACCCCTGCACCTCGTCCGGTGTTCGTGCTCCTGAGCGTCGACAGCAAGCGATGATTCGCAGGACACCCGGCCCTCGCCGCGCCTTCCGTCGCGTCGCGCACTGGCTGGCGATCTCTCCCAGTCGAACTGCTCCCGGGCGAAGCGACGTCCGTCGGAGCGATGCCGGTGACGAAACCGGTTACCACTGCCTTCAGGCCGTTGCAAGATCGTTTACCCCCACATAAAGAAGCGTACCAAGGAACTATGTTTTCGCGCAAGAATTAGTTCTATAGAACTCATACATGGGAGGCCATGATGGCGCTATCCCAGGTCAGGCGTGTCGGTTGGCTCGAATGGCGAGGGCCGACGTGACCGTGCTCCCACTCTTCCGCAGCGAGGCACTGGAACACCAGCGCGACACGTGGCTGGGCGAGATCGTCCTTGCCCGGCCTCTCTCGTTCGCGCTGTTGACCTGGTTCTTCGTCGGATGCGCGGCCATCGGCATCTCGTTTCTGGTGTGGGGCGAGTACACGAAGAAGGCCAGGGTATCGGGCTATCTGGCGCCAGACCAGGGGCTCGTCAAAGTCTTCAGCCGGCAAGCAGGAACCGTCACGGCTCTGCACGTGCAGGACGGGCAAGCCGTCCGTCGCGGAGAAGTTCTTGCGACCGTTTCCACGGAGCGGACCACGTCGCGCGGCGACACACAGGTCGCGATCGCGACGCAGCTGGAGGTGCGCCGCAACAGCATCCATGAAGAAATCGCGAAGACGCAGCAGATGTACGACGAGCAGGCGCGGGCCGCGAAGGATCGACTCGACCGACTGCAGGATGACCTGCGCCGCGCGGCGAGCGCGATCCAGACGCAGGAACAGCGCGTGAAACTTTCTTTCCTGTCGCTGGAGCGAAGCGCGCGGTTGCTGGAGGACAAGTATGTCTCCGAACTGGCGGTGCAGGACAAGCGCGCCGAGCTGCTCGACCAGGAAAGCCGTCTGCACGATCTGCAGCGGTCGCGCAACGCCGCCGAGCGCGAGGCGGCAAGCGTGGCCTCCGAGCTGAAGAACCTGCCACTCAAGGCTCGAAGCGCCATGGCCGCTCTCGAGCGACTGGCCTCGGAAATCGCCGCAAGCTCCTTCGAAAACGAGGCACGTCGGGAGGAGTTGATCCTGGCGCCGCAGGATGGCACGGTCACGGCGATCCAGGCTACCTTGGGAAAGCAGGCCGCGCCGGTGCAGCCGCTGATGAGCCTCATACCGGCGACGGCGCGGCTGCAGGCGGAACTGTACGTGCCGAGTCGCGCGATCGCATTCGTCAGGGGCGGCAATGTCGCGAGATTGCAGTACCAGGCATTCCCGTACCAGAAGTTCGGAAGTCACCAGGGGCGAGTGGTCAGGGTGTCGCGGACCGCCATTTCTGCGCAGGAACTGCCGTGGCCCGCTCCATTGCCGGAGCCGTATTACGTCGTGGTCGTCATGCCCGAACATGACTACGTGACGGCGTACGGCCAACAAGAACCCCTTCGGTCAGGCATGCAAGTCAACGCCGATATCTGGCTCGGCCGGCGTTCACTCATCGAGTGGATCATGGAGCCGCTCTTCAGCGTCTCCGGGCGGTTGTGATGCTGGTCACGGACCGTCTCGAGTTTGGATGGGGCAGGGTGCTTCCAAGCATCCTGCAGACCGAAGCTGCCGAGTGCGGCTTGGCCTGCCTTGCGATGGTGCTGGGATTCTTCGGCCACCACACCGACCTCTCCGACCTTCGCCGGAAGTTCTCGCTGTCGCTGCGGGGCATGAACGCGGCGCAACTCGTGGAGGCCGCCGGGCGCGTCGATCTTGCGTGCCGTGCGCTGCGCGTGGAGCTCGATCGGCTCAAGGACCTCGCGACACCAGCCATCCTTCATTGGGAGTTCAACCATTTCGTCGTGCTGAAGCGGGTCACTCCGCGTCACGTTCACATTCATGATCCGGCGGTTGGACCGCGGCGACTGACGCTTGAAGACGTTTCGAAGGGATTCACCGGGGTTGCATTCGAACTGGCGCCGTCACTCCCGTTCAGGAAACGCAGGCTGAAACCGCGCCTGTCGTTGCGCGCCACCATCGGGAAGATCCATGGGCTCAAGCGCTCGCTCCTCCAGATCCTGATGCTCGCCCTCGTGCTCGAAGCGTTCACGCTCGCCGGGCCCTGGCTCACGCAATGGATCATCGACGACGCGCTCGTGTCGGGAGACGGCGATCTGCTGACGGTGATTGCCCTCGCGCTCCTCCTGCTTGGAGTCGTTCGAGTGGCCGTCGGTGCCGTTCGATCGTGGGTCATCGTGCACCTCAGCACCACGCTCAACCTGCAGTGGAGCGCGAATACCATGGACCATCTGCTGCGGTTGCCGGTCTCGTATTTCGAGAAGCGGCACATGGGCGACGTGCTTTCGAGGTTCGGCGCAACCTCGGTCATCCAGCAGACGGTCACCACCGGCTTCGTGAGCGCCGTGCTCGACGGCCTGCTGGCCACTGCGACCCTCGCAATGATGTTCCTCTATGACGTCGCGCTGGCAGCCATCGTCGTCGTGGCAGTGATGCTGTACGCACTGCTTCGAACCCTGCGTTACGAGGCCCTGCGCAGCGTCTCCGAAGGACAGATCGTCCGGATGGCGAAGCTGCAGACAAGACTGATGGAAACGATTCATGGCATCGAGACCATCAAGCTGTTCAACCGTCAGCCAGACCGCAAGGCGCGGTACGTGAAGCTCTCCGTCGACGTCGCGAACACTGGCGTGGCAGTGCAGCGACTTACGCTGGCCTTCCAGGCGGTGAATGGTCTGCTGGTCGCCGCCGAAGGTGCGTTCGTGCTATGGCTCGGAAGCCGTTCCGTCCTGGGTGGCGCACTCACCGTAGGCATGCTGGTGGCATTCGTTTCGTACAAGGACCAGTTCACGACGCGGGTTTGCAGCCTGATCGACCGTGCGATCGAATTTGCGATGCTGCGGATCCACACGGAACGCCTGTCCGACATCGTGTTGACCCCGCCGGAAGCGGACCAGTCCTTCGAAATGGCCGGCGACCAGCAGATCGAGGCAAGTATCGAGCTTCGCAACGTTCGCTTCCGGTATTCGGAAGGTGAACCCTGGATCATCGACGGGCTCAGTCTGACCATTGACAGCGGTGACTCGGTCGCCCTGGCGGGCCCGTCCGGGTGCGGCAAGACGACCCTGATCAAGCTCATGCTCGGCCTCCTCGAACCCGAGGAAGGGGAAGTGTTGATCGGCGGTATCCCATTGGCACGCCTCGGATTGCGGCGTTATCGCGAGCTGGTCGGCACCGTCATGCAGTCGGATCGGCTGTTCGCTGGCTCCCTTGCCGACAACATCACCTTCTTCGACGCGGTTCCGGACCACACGAGGCTCGCGGCATGCGCCAAGGCTGCTTGCATCCACGACACGATCCTGAAGATGCCGATGGGGTATCACACGCTGGTCGGGGACATGGGCAACGCTCTTTCCGGCGGGCAGGTGCAACGGGTCTTGCTCGCACGGGCTCTCTACAAGCGGCCGCGAGTCCTGTTCCTGGACGAGGCGACCAGCCACCTGGACGCCGCGCTGGAGCGCGAGATATCGGCGTGTGTTGCGCGCCTCGGCCTCACGCGAATCATCGTCGCGCATCGTCCCGAGACCGTTCGTTCATGCAACCGGGTGATCGATCTGGGCGAATGCGTCGCCGGCTCGCGTCCGGCAGGCGGGCACAGGAGCGGCGATGTGGGCCGGCGTCTGTACCCGAGCACGGCGAATGACACCACAGGGACATGAAGCATCCGGAGCGAAGCTTCGCTTCGGCCACCCGCCCGCAAGGGCACCAACCTAGGAGACTGAAATGAGAACCGACGTTCAAACGCACTCTACACAAACGTTCCGCGACCTGTCGGCACAGGAACTGCTGGCCGTCGGGGGCGGCCTTTACATCGTTGACGACGGCAGCTCAGCAGGAGGCGGCGGGGCCTGGGATAGCGGCGCGGATTACGGGTGGACGGCAGACTCTGGCTTCGGCACGGGGTCGGGACCCGCAGACTACTCGAACACCATCACCGCCGTCATAGACGTCACGGTGAACAGCGCACTGGTCTTCGGCGGACCGTCGGGCGTCGCTGCTGGAATCACGTACTCTATCGTTGGAGGATACGTAATGGACTCGGCATCGACTAGTCCCAACGGGATGATCTCAGACATTTACGCCCCGTGAGCTTGCTAGCGCGAAAGGTCTTTTGTTCCCTGGCTGCCTGGGCTTGTCTGGCGGCCGGGGAAGGTCAGGCCCAGTCCAAGGCGCAGGCACCAGAGCCATTACACATTCCTGTATGGGAGGCGAGGAAAGGGTTGGTCCGCATATCGCTCATAGGCGAACTGCATCACAACCCGCTGGGAGTCACCAAGCTTCCGGATGGGCTTATCTACCGTTTGCGCGAAAGCGACGCGATTGGCTTTGAAGTGCGGCCCGCCGATGTCGGTCGCTTTACAGGCATTGACCGCCAGGGTCGGTTGATCAGTCGACGAATCCGACCGCAGCTGTGGCAAAGAATAGTCGTTGAAACTGGCCCCAAGGGGCAGGGCGGAATTGCACTGGATTTGAGAAAGGTCGACCGTCTGAGTCCCCCGTGGGTTGGCGCGCACATTGAAGGTGTTGCTCGGCAAAAATACCTTGGGTGGCGGGATAGTCAGCGGATGCAGCTTGCCGCTGGGTCGCCCGGCTGGGCCGGACTCATAGCGCTTGAGGCCCGCACTAAGCCGACGCTTTCCCTAGACACGCTCGCCGGCCTGGACCGGATCTGGGACCAGTGCGATAGCGAGGGAAGGACTGAGGAGTTGCTGGACCTTTCCCTTACGGCATGGTCGGACCAAGCGTTCCGCTCGCACATGGTTGAGGAGCTTCCACGCGCAGTCGCCAGGGGCCAGCCGGATGAGGTCGTTTCGATCATGGGTAAACATCGCCTTTCGTCCCTTTTGCTGGCTTGTACCGTCACGCCAAGAAATCAGCTTTGGATCGAACGGATTCGACAGCACGCGCGCCTGTTCTTCCGACCCCTGTATGTTGTTGGCGCGGGTCACCTCGGGGGAAGCTCGGGCTTGCTGGCCCTGCTGCGCAAGGACGGGTACATCGTTCGCCGCGTCTATACGGAGAGCGTCGAGACACGCAGTTCGAAACCTGGTTGAGCACCGAGTGCCGCCGTTCGAACGCGCATAGCACTGCTAAGGCGATCTGCTGGTGAACTCCGCCGATACGGTGAGTACGTATCGCCACTTCGGCACTTCAGGTGGCTAGCCTTTACCAGTGGTCAGCCGGCGAATCGCCAAAGGAGCCGAACCAGGGCCGTCACGCCGAGGGCCATGAGAATGCTTACCCACAGTCTGCCCTGCGACTCATTTTCGAGATGATGGAGGACCCGCGAGGGACCGAGCCAGAATCCCGCACCTGCGGCAAGCAGGCAAAAGAAGCCGGTGACGGTGAACAACCGGCGAAGCGTCTGTGGCGATAGATCCGCGCCGGCCAGCACAGATGCGATGGGCGCGACCGCAGCGAGAAGGGCAATCGTGCCGGCGCACGCAAAAGCGCAGACGATACGTGAAGCCAGCGACGGTGGTGTGGGTGGATGAACCATCTCTCGTCTCCTCGCATGTTGAACGCACTTGTGCAGTCGATCTAGTCCATCATCCTGAGGAGGTATCTGCCAAGCAGCACGATCACCATGGCGACAAGAACGTTGCGCCAACGGAACGGCGCTTCTTCGTCCAGCTGTCTTAGCGATCGCTCTGGGCCCAGCGCGAAACCGTTGAGAAAGGCGGCGAGTCCAACAACGGCACCGAACGTCGTCACCCGCCGCCAATACGACGGATGCGAAGCGGCACCGGCCAAGCCGCTCGCTGCGACCACCAGTACCCAGGCCGCCATCGTGGCCGCCACCCATGCGAGGCCGCACAGCAGTGGGCGGCGTGGGCGGCGTGGGCGGCGTGGGCCGCTGTTCCATGTTGAACGGTAGAAAAAGGTATGCGATAACCGGGCTTCAATGAGCCGTAAAGTATACGTAGCGATCAACAAGGCGGCAAGCGAGCTCCTCGATGTCGCCGCGCATCACCTCCGAGCCGCCTCATGTCCGTTTCCATTGCCACGCTTGAGTTGCGCCGGTAAGGTGCGGCCATGCAGCTGGATGCGATCAGTTTCGTGTGGGGCGGCTTCTTCGCGGCCGTCGTGCTGCTGGTCGTGGGCGGGCTTGCCGTGTTCGCGCAGTCGCATCACCGGGTCGCGCTGCAGTCGGTAGTGACGGCGCTGCTGACGGCGCTGTTCGTCGTGAGCTATCTGGGGTGGCTGCCGGGCAGCGACCGGTTCGAGCAGCTGCGGCTCGTCTCGGTGGCCGGCATCGTCACCGCGATCATGCTGGGCCTGCTGCTGCTGGTCGACCTGGGCTTGCTGCGCGAGCGCGCCACCCGCGCCATCGTCCTGCGTGCCACGGCGCTGGTGACGGCAGCCGCCGTTTCGCTGAGCTGGCTGGTGAGTCCGCGCCAGGCCGTGACGCTCGCCAGCCTGATCGCCGCCGGCGTCGCCCTGGTCTCCCTGGTCGTCAGCGTCCGCAGCGCCTTGCGCGGCGACGACGTGGCGTGGATCGCGGCCTCGTCGCTCGTGTTCGCCCTGACCCTGGTCGCCGGCGCGACGCTGATCGCCCTTGACCGCGCCGGCGTGCCCTGGCCGGTGCACGCCATCAGCGCGGTGGCCGGGATCGGCTTCCTCACGGCCGTCGGCGCGATGCTGTGGCTGCGATATTCCTTCCTGATCGAGATGCGCGAAGTGCTGGCCCAGGGGCCACGCTACGACCCGATCACGCGCATGCGCTCCAGCCACGCCGTCGCGCAGATGGCCGTGCAGGCGTTCGGGCGGCATCGCGAACCGGATCGTCCGGTCGTGCTCATCGCCGTCTCGATCGGCAACCTGTATGCGCTCGAGAACCTGCACGGCCGCGCGGCGCTGAACCACGCCCTGTTCGTGTGCGCCAGCCGGCTGCGCCGCTGCGCGCCGGCCGACATGGACATGGGCCGCCTGGCCGACGACGCCTTCCTCCTAGTGTCGCGCAACGCCCGCGACGCCGAGCGGCTGATGCAGCTCGGGCGGCGGCTCGCGAAGCAACTGACCCGGCCCGTGACGCTGCACACCACGCCTTCCGCCGAAGCGCCCGGCGACGAGGGGACGGAATGGGCCGCGCAGGTCGGGGTGGGGCTGCTGGCCACCAGCGCCCGCTCGCAGCCGTCGGCCATGGTCTCCAAGGTGCGGGACATGTCGCGCACCGCGTGGAGCTTCGACAGCCGCGTCGCCTGGCTGGACCAGGGGTCGGATTCGATCGCCGAACTGCCGGTGCTGGACTCGGCGCGCTGACGCCTGGAGGACGTTGCACCGATGCCACTCGCATGGACCGGCGCGCCGGCTCGGCGGTAAGCTGCGCACTTCGCGCCGGCGCCGCCGGCCCCCGCACCTCACCCTTTCACATGCCGTCTCCGACTACGTCCAGCGCCACCTACCAGAACGTCCCGGCATCCCTGGACCCGAACGTCAATGCCCTCCTGGCGGGAGTGAAGTGGGACGCGGGGCCGGCAAGCACGGGCGCGGCGCTGACTTACAGCTTCCCGTGGATCAACGGCGCTGCGGCGACGTTCGCCGGCTACAACGGCGCGCCGTATTCCGACCTGGGCGAGAACACGGCCGCCACGCGCTACGGCCTGAACCTGGAGCAGCAGGCGGGCGCGCGCGGCGCGCTCGCGCAGTGGTCGGCGGTCGCCAACCTGACGTTCCAGGAGGTGGCCGACACCGCCACCAACGTGGGTGACGTCCGCTTTGCCTGGACTTCCGCTTCGTCCGACGGCGGCATCGGCGCCGGGGTGTGGGGATGGGCGACCTATCCGAACGCCTGGTGGCCGGCCGCTGGCGATGTGTGGATCAGCACCTTGGGGTCCGGCACCGATGCGGACCAGGGTTGGGCGGCCGGCTCGGGCAACTTCAGCAGCCTGCTGCACGAGATCGGCCATGCCGTCGGCCTGAAGCATCCGTTCGAGGATGCCAGCAGGCTTCCCGCGGCTTTGGACAGCACGCAGTACTCGGTGATGTCCTATACGGAAGGGCCGAACAGCCTGTTCGTGCGGGTGACGCACGAGGGAACTCGATCCGCTGGGACTCGTTCCACGTGCAGCCCGACACGCCGATGCTGCTGGACATCGCCGCGGCGCAATACCTCTATGGCGCCAACATGTCGTACCGCACCGGCGACGACGTCTACACGTTCGATCCGTCGGTGCCGTTCATGCGCACGCTCTGGGACGCCGGCGGCAGCGACACGATCTCCATCGACAACTTCACGCGCGGCAGCGTGATCGACCTGCGCGCTGGCAGCTTTTCGAGCATCTCGATTCCTTCGGACTCTGGCGCCGGCTTCAACTGGTCGTCGCCTCCGCCGGCAGCGACCTACGACGGAACCAACAACCTCGCCATCGCCTACGGCGCCGTGATCGAGAACGCGATCGGCGGCGCCGGCGATGACCACCTGGTCGGCAACGACGCGGCCAATCGATTGCAGGGCGGCGGCGGCAACGACAGGCTGGACGGCGGCGGCGGGATCGACATCGCCGCGTACTCCGGCGCTCGCGCCGGATTCACGGTCGCGGCGAGCGCGAGCGGCTTCACGGTCACTGACCGCTCGGGCTCGCAGGGAGCCGACACCCTCGGCGGCGTGGAGCGGATCCGCTTCGGCGACGCCGGCCTGGCGCTCGACCTGGCTGCCAACGCCGGGACGGTCGCCCGGACCCTGGGAGCGGTATTCGGCAAGGATGCCGTGAAGGACCCGCTGTACGTGGCCATCGGATTGAGCTACGCCGACCTGGGCCTGAGCGCGTCGCAGCTGGTGCAGTTCGCGATCGATGTCCGGCTGGGATCGGGCGCGGCCAGCCACGAGGCCGTGGTCGACCTGCTCTATACGAACGTGATCGGCCATGCACCGACCGCTGCCGAGGCGGCACCCTACCTGTCGATGCTGCAGTCAGGCGCGGCCACCGCCGCCAGCCTGGGCGTGCTGGCGTCCGAGACGGCGTACAACCTGGCCAACATCCAGTTCACGGGCCTGGCCCAGGCCGGCCTCGCGTACGCCTGAGTCGGTCGCGCGCCGCAACTCGGCGAGCGGCAGTCCGCAGTACGGCAAGCACTGTCGCGCAAGGGACGAGCCCGCCCCGGGTTTCCGCGCATTCCAAGCCGGCGCCCGAACGAACAAGATCGCATGCCAACCCGGCTGTTCGCGGCTCGATACCGCGCCTCGCGGCGCACAGGAGACAAGACATGGCAGCACGATCCCCCCGTTTCTCTTCGGCCTGGCAGTCGGTGCGCAGCCGAACGGCGCTGGCGGCGGCCGCCGCGCTGTGCGTGGCCGGCGCGGCCCAGGCGCAGGAAACGTTCAAGGTCGGCATCGTCAGTTTTCTCTCGGGCCAGGCGGCCGAGAGCTTCGGCATTCCGGCCGTCAACGGCGCCAAGGTGGTGATCGACGCCTTCAACAAGGGCAGCGCGCCGGCGCCATACAACAAGGTCGGCTTCGGCGGCATGAAGATCGAGCCGATCTATGTCGACGAGAACGGCGGCGCCACCAAGCAGGTGCAGGAACTGCGCAACCTGTACGACCGCGACAAGGTCGACGCGGTGGTCGGCTACGTGGGCTCGGGCGACTGCCTGGCGGTCGCGCCGGTGGCCGAGGAGATGAAGAAGTTCCTGGTCCTGTACGACTGCGGCACGCCGCGGATCTTCGAGGACAACAAGCTCAACTACGTGTTCCGCACCGCCTCGCACGCCGCCATGGACAACGTGGCGCTGGCGCGCTACCTCAAGGCCAAGAACGTGAAGGCCGCGTCCTTCAACATGATCAACCAGGACTACGCCTGGGGCCAGGATTCGCGCAAGGACTTCATGGGGTCGATGGAAAAGCTGTTCCCGGGCGCCAGGGCCGGCGAGGACCTGCTGCCCAAGTTCGGCGCCGGCCAGTACGGCACCGAGATCTCGGCGCTGATGTCCAAGGGCGCCGACGTCACCCACAGCAGCCTGTGGGGCGGCGACCTGCAGGCCTTCATCCTGCAGGCCGGCCCGCGCGGCCTGTTCAAGCGCACCCAGGTCGTGCTGTCCGCCGGCGACCACGTGCTGCCGGGACTGGGCGACAAGATGCCCGACGGCACCATCCTCGGTGCGCGCGGCGCCTACGGACTGATGTCGCCGAAGTCGCCGCTCAACGACTGGTGGTGGGACCTCTACAGCAAGGCCTACAACGTCTATCCGGTGCAGGCACCGTATCGCATGGTGCAGTCGCTGCTGGGCCTGAAGCTGGCCGTCGAAAAGGCGATGGCCGCCAACGGCGGCAAGAAGCCGACGCCGGAGCAGCTCGCCGCGGCGCTGCGCGGGTCGGAGTGGGACTCGCCGGCCGGGCGCATCCGCATGGCCCTGGGCAACGGCCACCAGGCGGTGCAGGACACGGCCATCGGCAAGACCAGGTACGACGCGGCCAGGAAGATGGTCATGCTGGACGACATCGTGCGGTTCCCGGCCGACTGCGTGAATCCGCCGCCGAACATGAAGTCGGAAGAGTGGATCAAGGCCGGCTTCCCGGGAGCGAAGGGCTGCCCCTGATCGCTGCGAGAGCGGCGCCGCCAGGCGGGGCCGGGCGCCGCTGCGCCCGCCAGGGCGGCGCCGAAGCTGACGAAGCACCCCAAGGGAGCCCCTTATCAACGAGCTGATCACCATCCTCGTCGACGGCCTGACCTATGCGTCCTGGCTGTTCATCGTGTCCCTGGGCCTGACGCTGGTCTTCGGCGTCCTCAAGATCCTCAACATCGCCCACGGCAGCTTCTACGCGCTGGGCGCGTACGCCGCCGCCAGCTTCGTCGGCTGGGCGGCGGCGATGAAATGGGCGCCGGCCTTTTCGATCGTGGCCATGCTGCTGGCCGCGGTGGCCGTCGCCGCCGTGGTGGCGCCGCTCACCGAGCGGGCGCTGCTGCGGTTCTTCTATGGGCGCGACGAGGTGCTGCTGGTGCTGGTGACCTACGCCATGTTCCTGATCATGGAAGACGTCACCAAGCTGGTCTGGGGCGCCAATCCGTACTACGTCTCCGAGCCCTACGGCCTGTTCGGCAACGTGCACCTGGGCCAGCAGACCTACGTCGGCTACGACTTCGTGCTGGTGGGCCTGGCCGTCGCCGTCGGCTTGCTGGTGTGGTGGGGGCTGAACCGCACCCGCCAGGGCAAGATCGTGCTGGCCGTGATCCACAGCGCCGAGGTGGCTTCCAGCATGGGCGTCAACGTGTCGCGCGTGTACATGCTGGCATTCTCGATCGGCATCTTCCTGGCCGCGATCGGCGGCGCCTTCACCGCCCCGATGATCTCGGTGCAGCCGGGCGTATCGGTCGGCGTGATCATCGTCTCGTTCGCGGTGGTGATCATCGGCGGCCTCGGCAGCATTCCAGGCGCCGCCGTCGGTGCCCTCATCGTGGGCCTGGCCCGTTCGCTGGCGGTGCACACGGCGCCGGTGGCCGAGCTGTTTTCCATCTACATCGTGATGGCCATCGTGCTGATGTTCAGGCCCGAGGGCCTGTTCCAGCGCACCCAGGCGCGGAAGATCTGAGCATGTCCGCAGTCCCGGCATCGTCGCTGCCAGTCGCCGCCGCGGCCCGCGGTCCCTCGGTCGGCCGCGTGCTGGCGCTGGGCGCCGCCTGCGCTGTCGCGCTGTCAGTGGGCGGGCTGTTCATGCCCAAGTGGCTCACCTTCCTGATCACCATGGCCGCCGCCAACGGCCTGGTGTCGCTGGGCATCGTGGTGCTGATGCGCGGCGGGGTGGTGCCGTTCGGCCAGGGCATGGTGTTCGCGGTGGGCGGCTACACGGCCGCGCTGGCCTTCAACAAGCTCGGCGTGACGGACGCGCTGGTGCTCGCGGTGTCGGGCGGCGTGCTCGCGACGCTGGTCGCCGCGCCCTTCGCGCCGCTGCTGTCGCGCTACCGCGGCATCTTCTTCGCGATGCTGACGCTGGCACTGTCGATGGTGACGTATGGCCTGCTGATGAAGCTGGACGTGCTGGGCGGCTCCGACGGCTTCAACATCGGCCGCCCGACGCTGTTCGGCCAGGCGCTGCCGGACGCGCGGGTCGGCTACATCATCTACGTGCTGACGGTGCTGCTCGCCACCGTGATGGCGCTGCTGGCTCGCGTCTATTTCGACAGCACGCGCGGGCTGATCACGCTGGCCGTGCGCGAGAACGAGCTGCGGGTCGAGTACCTCGGCGGCTCGGTCCGGCAGGCGATGGCGATCAACTTCGTGCTGGCGGCATTCAGCGGCGGCGTGGGCGGCGCGCTGGCGGTGCTGGCGCTGGGCCACATCGACCCGAACTTCAGCTACTGGACCACCTCGGGCGAGTTCGTGTTCGTCGCCATCCTGGCCGGCTGGCACAGCATCGCCGCCGTGTTCGTGGCCAGCACGGTGCTGGAAGTGGTTCGCTCGTTCTCGAGCTCCTACTTTCCCAACACCTGGCAGCTGGCGCTGGGCCTGTTCCTGCTGTTCGTGATCCGCTTCCTGCCCGGGGGCATCGGCTCGCTGTGGACCAGGGAGCGCACGCGATGACGCCGATCCTCGACGCCCAGGGCGTGGGCCGGCGCTTCGGCGCGGTGGTAGCCGCCTCGGACATCAACATCCGGGTCGAGCCGGGGGAACGGGTCAGCCTGATCGGCAGCAACGGCGCCGGCAAGACCACCTTCGTCAACATGATCACCGGCTACGTCAAGCCGGACACGGGCCGCATCGTGCTGGACGGCACCGACATCGCGGCGCTGCATCCTCGCGCCATCAGCCAGCTCGGCGTGGCCCGCTCGTTCCAGATCCCGCAGCTCTATGGCGACCTGACGGCGCTGGACAACATGCTGGTCGCCAATGCCTGCCACGACCGGCGGCTCAGCTTCTGGCAGCGGGCGCGCCGGCCCGCGGCGATTGACCGCGCCCGCGGGCTGCTCGATCGCTTCGGCCTGCTCGAACACCAGCAGCGCCGCGTTGCCGAACTGCCCGGCGGCGTGCGAAAGCTGCTCGACATCGCGATGGCCCTGACCGGCCAGCCCAAGCTGCTGCTGCTCGACGAGCCCACCAGCGGCGTCTCGGCCGAGGAAAAGTTTCCGATGATGGACACGATCATGGGCGTGCTGGGCCAGGAGCGCGGCACCACGGTGGTGTTCGTCGAGCACGACATGGACATCGTGGAACGGCACGCCAGCCGGGTGATCGCCTTCTACAGCGGCCGGGTGATCGCCGACGACGTGCCCGCGGCCGCCCTGCGGGCCGACGACGTGCGCCGCTACGTCACCGGCGAGCTGCTGCGCGAGGAGGTGGCCGATGCTCAAGGTTGAAGGCCTGCACGTGGCGATCCAGTCGGTCGCCGTGCTGCGCGGCCTGTCGCTGTCGGTCCAGAGCGGCTCGATGACCGGGCTGGTCGGCCGCAACGGGGCGGGCAAGACCACGTTGCTGCGCACCATCATGGGTCACCTGCCGGCGAGCCAGGGACGCATCACCTTCGACGGCCAGGACCTCGGCAGCCTGCCCAGCCATGCGCGCGCGGCCCTGGGCATCGGCTTCATGCCCGAGGACCGCGGCCTGGTGCCGGAGCTCACGGTGGAAGAGAACATCCTGGTGCCGGTCTGGGTGAACAGGAAGCTGCGCGAGTCGGAACGGCTCGCGCTGGTCTACCAGGTGCTGCCGGAACTGGCCGACATGCGTTCGCGCCGCGCCTTGCTGCTGTCGGGTGGCCAGCAGAAGATGGTGGCGCTGGCACGCGCCATGGCGGCCGGCACGCGGCTGCTGCTGCTGGACGAGCCGTTCGAGGGCGTCGCGCCGGCGCTCTCGCGGCGCCTGGCCGAGGTCATCGCGGCCCTCAAGGGCAGCGACGTGTCGGTGCTGATCGCGCAGAGCGACCTGAATCACTCGCGCAAGCTGGTGGACGCCGAGTTCGTGATCGAGCGCGGCGCCAACGTCGAGCGCGCGCCGGCGTAGTGTCCTGTTTCCGCAGGAGCCGCCGATGAACCACTGGCAGGAATACCCGGTACCGACGATGCGGCGCGAAGCGCTGTTCGGTGACCGCATCGTGCGCTGCTTCGCTGGCCGGCCGCCCAGCTTCCACGCCATGTTCGAGGCCTCCGCGGCGAGGGCGCCCGATGCCGAAGCCGTCGTCTGCGGCGACCGGCGCTGGACCTATGCGCAGTGCGAGGGCGTGGCAGCGCGGCTGGCCGTGGGACTGTCCGCCCGCGGCATCGGGGCCGGCGACCGCGTCGTCATGTTCATCGGCAACCGCGCCGAGTTCCTGTTCACGCTGCTGGCGCTGCAGCGCCTGGGCGCGATCGCCGTCCCGGTCGGCACCAGGGAGCAGCGGCCGGGGCTCGCGCACATCGCGCGCCAATGCGGCGCGGCAGGAATCGTCGCCGACGCGGCGCTGGCCGATCGCGTGCCCGAGGCCGCCGAAGCGCCGGCGCTGAGGCTGCGGGTCAGCATCGGAGCCGTGCCCACTGCCGGCTGGCTGGCATGGGACGAGCTCCCGGGCGCGGCCGACGAGGTCAGTCCGCCGCACCAGGGCGCCGAGACCGACGTCGCGGTGATCCTCTACACGTCCGGCACGACCGGCAACCCCAAAGGCGCGATGCTCACGCACCTGAACATCGTGCATTCGGCGATGCATTTCGAGGCGTGCATGAAGCTGGGGGCTGCCGATCGCTCGGCCCTGGCCGTGCCGGCCAGCCACGTGACGGGGCTGATCGCCGTCATCGCGAGCATGTGGCGAGCGGGCGGCGCCACCGTCGTCGTTGCGGAGTTCAAGGCCGAGAGCTTCATCGCGCTGCTCCAGCGCGAGCGGATCACCCACACGTTGATGGTGCCGGCCATGTACAACCTGTGCCTGCGCCATCCTGCGTTCGCCGACGCGCGGCTGCCGCAGTGGCGCATCGGCGGCTACGGCGGCGCGCCGATGCCGCTCGCCAGCATCGAGGAGATCGCGCGTCGCGTGCCGGGCCTGACGCTGCTGAACGCCTACGGCGCGACCGAGACCACGTCGCCCACCACCATGATGCCGATGGGCGACACCGCGGCCCATCTGGCCAGTGTCGGCGTCGTCCTGCCCGCGGCCGACGTGCTGGTCATGGACGAGCAGGGCGTCGAGCTCCCGCGCGGCGAAACGGGGGAGCTGTGGATCGCCGGGCCGATGGTCGTGCCCGGTTACTGGGACAACCCGCAGGCCACCGCGGCGTCGTTCACGGCCGGCTACTGGCACTCGGGCGACCTCGGCTGGATCGACGCGGGCGGCTATGTCCACGTGGGCGACCGCAAGAAGGACATGATCAACCGCGGCGGCTACAAGATCTTCTCGATCGAAGTCGAGAACGTGCTGATGTCGTGGCCCGGCGTGCTGGAGGCGGCGGTGATCGCCCGCCCGTGCCCGGTGCTCGGCGAGCGGGTGCACGCGGTGCTGCACGCTCCAGGCGTGGCGCCGGACGAGGGCGCGCTGCGCGCGCATTGCGCCGCGCAGCTCGCGGACTACAAGGTGCCGGAGACGTTCACCTGGTCGGACACGCCGCTGCCGCGCAACGCGAACGGCAAGCTGATGAAGCGGGTGCTGCGCGACGCGCTGGCCACCCAGGGCTGATCCTCAGCGGCGCTCGTACTGCGCCTTGCCGAACAGGATCTCCTTTTCCTTCTCGTCGCGGATCGGCTTGCGCAGTTCGGCCATCACCTTGACCCCGCGCTGCACGGCGGGGCGCTCGGCGATCCGCTCGAACCAGGCCTTCAGGTGCGGATAGTCCGCCAGCACGATGCCCTGGTTCTCCCAGCTGCGCAGCCAGGGGAAGGTGGCGATGTCGGCGATCGAGTACTCGCGCCCGCCCAGCCACGGGCTTTGCGACAGGCGCTTGTCGATCACGCCGTACAGCCGTTTCGCCTCGTTGGTGTAGCGGTTGATCGCGTATTCGATCTTCTCCGGTGCATAGATCCGGAAGTGGTGCGCCTGCCCCAGCATCGGCCCGACCCCGCCCATCTGGAACATCAGCCATTGCAGCACCTCGTACTTCTCGCGGTCGCCGGCCGGCAGGAAGCGGCCGGTCTTGCCCGCGAGATAGACCAGGATGGCACCTGATTCGAACAGCGAGATCGGCCGGCCGCCGGGTCCGTCGGGATCGGTGATCGCCGGGATCTTGTTGTTGGGGCTGATTGCCAGGAACTCCGGCCTGAACTGGTCGCCGGCGCCGATGTTGACGGGGATCGCGCGGTACGCGAGCCCGCATTCCTCCAGCATGATGTGGACCTTGTGTCCGTTGGGCGTGGGCCAGGAAAAGACGTCGATCATCGGATGGTGTCCTCGTCGTTGTTTGAATCAATAATGCCACTTTTGCCAGGCACGGAGGACGCCATGTTCGACCGGATCAGGAAGGCCTTGGCCAGGACCGCGCCGTCGGCGGCGGCCCGCGCGGCCCGCGCGCGCGCATCCGAGGCGGCCGACGCGCCGGTGTCGGAGTGGGCGTCTACGCACGGGATGTCGTTCGCGGCCGATGGCGCCGGCGGCGCCAGGCTGGAAGGCGAGGTGTTGGGCCGGCGCTGGCGCCTGGAACGCGGCAAGCCCACGCGCGACTACGTAGTGGGCGAGGAACTGCGGGCCCGGGCCGATCTCGCGCTGCCGGAAGACGTGGCCGCGATGGTGATGAACCGTTCGCTCAAGGAAGCCCTGGAAAGCAAGGCCTTCGAACAGTCGACCGACCAGGTGCGGACCGGGATCGACGGCAGCCTCCCGCAGGAAGTGCGCTGGCTCGCGATGTTCGACGAGTTCGCCTGGGAAGGGCCGCCGGCCGCCTTCTGGGACCGTTACGCGGTCGTGGCCGAACGGCGCGAAACGGCGCTGGCGTGGGTCAACGCGGCGCTCGCGCGGCAATTGCTGGACTGGCCGGCGCCCGGCCCGTCGTCGCAAGTGCCGTTCACGCTGCTGCTGCTGCGCGGCCGCGCCTACCTGCGGATGGAATACCGGCCGGCGAACCTGCCCACGCTGCAGCACGCCGCGCTGGTCTTCACCAGCGCCTGCGAGTCCGCGCTGCGCACGCCGGTCGACGTCGCGCTCGAATAGGCCGCGGCGATTGCGGCCCGTCGGCCGCGCCCCTCAGCGCGCCGGCATCCCGTACTTGCCCAGCTCCCACTTCGCGATGGCGGCGCGGTGCACCTCGTCCGGGCCGTCGGCGAAACGCAGCGTGCGGGCGTGGGCGTAGGCGTTGGCCAGCGGAAAGTCGCCGCTGACGCCGCCGCCGCCGTGGGCCTGCATCGCCCAGTCGATCACCTGGCAGGCCATGTTCGGCGCCACCACCTTGATCATGGCGATGTCGGTCTTGGCGACCTTGTTGCCCGCCGTGTCCATCAGCCACGCGGCGCGCAGCGTCAGCAGGCGCGCCATGTCGATCTTGCAGCGGGCTTCGGCGATGCGCTCCTGCGTCACGCCCTGCAGCGCGACCGGCTTGCCGAACGCGACGCGCGACAGCGAACGGCGGCACATCAGCTCCAGCGCGCGCTCGGCCACGCCGATCAGGCGCATGCAGTGGTGGATGCGTCCGGGGCCGAGGCGGCCCTGCGCGATCTCGAAGCCGCGGCCTTCGCCGAGCAGGATGTTGTCGGCCGGCACGCGCACGTTCTCGAAGTACATCTCGGCGTGGCCGTGCGGCGCGTCGTCGTAGCCGAACACCGTCAGCGGGCGCACGATGCGCAGGCCGGGCGTGTCGGCGGGAACGATGATCATGCTCTGCTGCGAGTGCTTGGGCGCGTCCGGGTCCGTCTTGCCCATGGTGATGAAGACGGCGCAGCGCGGATCGGCCGCGCCCGAGGTCCACCACTTGTGGCCATTGATCACGTAATGGTCGCCGTCGCGCTTGATGCTGGTGCAGATGTTGGTGGCGTCCGACGAGGCCACTTCAGGCTCGGTCATGGCGAAGGCCGAGCGGATCTCGCCTTCGAGCAGGGGCTTGAGCCAGCGCGCCTTGATCTCATCGGAACCGTAGCGGGCGATCGTCTCCATGTTGCCGGTGTCGGGGGCCGAGCAGTTGAAGACCTCGCTGGCCCATGGCACGCGGCCCATGATCTCGGCCAGCGGCGCGTACTCGAGGTTGGTGAGGCCTGCGCCTTCGTAGCCGGAGTGCTTCGCGCTGTCGACCGGCAGGAACAGGTTCCACAGGCCGGCCGGCCGCGCCTTGCGCTTGAGTTCCTCGATGACCGGGATCGGCGTCCAGCGCTTGCCGGCTTCGGTATTCGCCTGCAGCTGCTGGGCGACCACCGGCTCGTTCGGGTAGATGTGGTCGTCCATGAACTTCAGCAGCCTGGCCTGAAGTTCGCGGGTCTTGGCGGAGTACTCGAATTCCATTGCTTGTCCTTGGTGTCAACGAAAGAGGTCAGGCGCGTTGCGCGAATTGCCAGGCCAGTTCGGCCATCGGCCGCGCGCTGGCGCCCGAGCTGACCGCATCGGCGCTGGCGGCGGTACCGTCCACCACGCGCCTGGCGATCCCCTGCAGGATCGCGGCGATGCGGAACATGTTGTAGGCCATGTAGAAGTTCCAGTCGGCCTTGAGCGCCGCCACCGTCGTGAGGCCGGTGCGCTCGCAGTAGCGGCGGATGTACTCGTCCTGGGCCGGGATGCCCAGCGCCCCCAGGTCCAGGCCGCCGATGCCGCGGAACGATCCGTGCGGGATGTTCCACGACATGCAGTGGTAGCTGAAGTCCGCCAGCGGATGGCCCAGCGTAGAGAGTTCCCAGTCCAGCACGGCGATGATGCGCGGCTCGGTGGCATGGAACATCAGGTTGTCGAGGCGATAGTCGCCATGCACGACCGACACGAGGCTGTCGTCGCGCGCGGCCGGCGGGATGTGCACCGGGAGCCACTCGATCAGGCGGTCCATCTCCGGGATCGGATCGGTGATGGAGGCCTGGTACTGGCGGCTCCAGCGGCCGATCTGGCGCTCCAGGTAGTTGCCCGGCTTGCCGTAGTTCGCAAGCCCGCGCTCGGCGAACCTGACGGTGTGCAGCGCCGCGATGACGCGGTTCATCTCGTCGTAGATCTCGCCGCGCTGGGTCGCCGTCATGCCGGGCAGCGCCTGGTCCCACAGCACTCGGCCGTCCATGTACTCCATGACGTAGAAGGCGCGGCCGATGACGGCCTCGTCGTCGCACAGGCAGTACATGCGCGGGACCGGCACGCCGGTGCCGGCGAGGCCGCTCATCACCGCGAATTCGCGCTCGATGGCATGCGCAGACGGCAGCAGCTTCGCGACCGGCCCGGGCTTGGCGCGCATGACGTAGTGACGCTGCGGCGTCACCAGCTTGTAGGTCGGGTTGGACTGGCCGCCCTTGAACATCTCGACCGACAGCGGCCCGGCGAAGCCTTCCAGGTGACGCGACAGCCAGCCGGCGAGGGCGGCCGTGTCGAAGGCATGGGCCCCGGCCACCGGTTTGGTACCCACGAAGTGGTCGAAGGAACTGCTCATGCCGCGGTCAGTTGTCGGTCTCGATGATGCGCATCAGTGCTTCGCGGTTGCGCACCACCAGCCCACCCGGCTCGATGCGGATCACGTTGTCCCGCTCCATCGCCTTGAGTTCCTGGTTGACGCGCTGCCGCGACGCGCCCAGCAGCTGGGCCAGTTCTTCCTGCGCCAGCTGCAGGCCGATGCGCACTTCCTGGCCGTCCTGCAGTGACGGCACGCCGTAGCTGCGGACCAGGTGAGTCAGCTGCTTGGCCAGCCGCGAGCGCAGCGGCAAGGTGTTGAGGTCCTCCACCAGGCCGAACAATTGGCGGATGCGCCGCGCGTGCAGCCGCAACAGCGCTTCGTACAGTTCCACGTGCTGGCCGAGGATCTTGCGCAGGTCGCCGCGCGCCACGCACAACATGGTGGTGTCGCCATGGGCATACGCATCGTGCGTGCGCCGGTCCCCGTCGAAGATCGCCACGTCGCCGAACCAGATGCCCGGCTCCACATACGTGAGCGTCACCTGCTTGCCGGTGATCGACGTCGAGCTCACGCGCACCGCGCCCCTGGCGCAGGCGATCCACTCCTCCGGCGGATCGCCGCGGGCGGCGATCAGGTCGCCGTCCTTGTAACGTTTGACGTAGGCACATCGGAGGATGTCGTGGCGCAGGGAAGGGGACAGTGACGAAAACCAGCGACCGGAGTTGATCGCCTCGCGTTCGTCGATGGTAAGAATCGGGTCATCCATGATCTGTCGTTTCAGTGACTGCGCGCGCCGCCATTGTCGCGTGAGCGACGGCCGTGCTCAATCGGGTTGGCCCCGGGGGGCGTGCTACTCGTAGCGCGGCGGCTGCCTGGCGAGGAAGGCTTCGATGCCGATGCCGCCGTTGGGGTGGTGCAGGTTGCGCACGAACTGGTCGCGTTCGCTCGCGAGCTGGCGCGTCAGCGTGGCCGCCGGCGCATCGTTGATGAGTTCCTTGATGCTGGCCAGCACGTTGGGCGCTCGCTCGTTGAGCTTGCCGGCGATCTCCAGGGCAGCCGCGAGCGCACCGCCGTGCGGCACCACGCGGTTCACGACGCCCAGCTCGTGCAGGCGCCGGGCCGGCAGGCGCTCTCCGGCCATCAGCAGTTCGGTTGCCAGTTGCCGCGGCACGGCGTGCGCGAGGCTCCAGGTGGCGCCGCCGTCCGGCGACAGTCCCACGCTGCTGTACGCCATCGCGAACACCGCGTCCTCGGCCGCCACGATGAGGTCGCAGGCGAGCGCGAGCGAGAAGCCGGCGCCGGCGGCGGCGCCCTCGACCGCGGCAATCACCGGCTTGGGAAAGGTGCGGATCGCCTCGACCCAGCTGTGCATCGCCTCGATGCTCTGGGCCTGCACCTCGGGCGGGCGCTGCCGGTTGGCCAGCAGCCGCTGCAGGTTGCCGCCGGCCGAAAACCATGGCCCTTCGCCGGTGATCACGACACTGCGCACTTCGGCGCTGCGGTCGGCCGCGTTGAGGGCTTCCACGCCGGCGGCGTAGACCTCCGGGCCCATCGCGTTGCGGTGTTCCGGGTTGCTCAGGGTCAGCACCATGGTGCGGCCGTGGGTCGTGCTCTTGAGTTCTGCGGGCATGGCGGCGTCACGAGGCGGCTCGGGCCGGCCTCGTCCTCTCGTTGGGGTTCAGGATTCCTCGTGCAGCAGCGACAGGCCGATCGCGCCGCGCCGGCGCAGCCACGGGCTGGGACGGTAACGCGGGTCGCCGTAGACGGTCTGCAGGTTGAACAGTACTTCCAGCACGTTGGCCGGGCCCCAGCGGTCGCCCATCGCCAGCGGGCCGAGCGGGTAACCGAGCCCCAGCGTCACGGCCGTCTCCAGGTCCTTCGGGCTGCAGATGCGCTGCTGGCAGATGTCGGCGGCGATGTTCACGATCGCCGCGACCACGCGCTGCGTCACGAAGCCGCCCGAATCGCGGATCACGCTCACCGCCTTGCCGTCGCGCGCGAACAGTGCGTGCGCCGCATCGCGCATGTCGCTGCGGGTGGCCGGATTGGTGGCGAGCACGCGGCGTTTCGTCGCACTGTCCTCCACCAGCATGTCGATGCCGATGGTCCGCGCCGGGTCCAGCCGTTCCACCACGGCCACCGTCGTCACGTCGAAGCCGAGCGGGGCGACCAGGGTCAGCGCCTGCAGCGAAGGCGACTGGCCGGTCTCGATCTTCGCGCCGAGGTCCTTGAGCAGCTGGTACAGCTCGGAGCGGCGCGCCGCGCGCGTCGAGACCCACACCGGCGGCAGTTCGGCCACGGTGGGCACCGGCGCCTCCGCCGGCACCTGCGCCTTGCCATCCACGTAGCGGTAGAACCCTTCGCCCGCCTTGCGCCCGATGACGCCGCCGGCGGCGCGCTGGGCCGCGATGACGCTGGGGCGGTAGCGCGGCTCCTCGAAGTACTGGTGGTAGATCGACTCCATCACCGGATGCGAGACGTCCAGCCCGGTGAGGTCCAGCAGCTCGAACGGGCCCAGCTTGAAGCCGACCTGGTCCTTCAGGATGCGGTCCACGGTCGCGAAATCGGCGACCCCTTCGCCCACGATCCGCAGCGCCTCGGTGCCGTAGGCCCGGCCGGCGTGGTTGACGATGAAGCCCGGCGTGTCCTGCGCCCGGACCGGCGTGTGCCCCATCGCCCGCGTGTAGCGCATGAGGGCGTCGGCGACGGCCGGATCGGTCTTGAGGCCGGCCACGACCTCCACCACCTTCATCAGCGGCACCGGGTTGAAGAAGTGGTAGCCCGCAACCTGCTGCGGCCGCTGCAGTCCGGCGGCAATCGCCGTCACCGACAGCGACGAGGTATTGGTGGCCAGCACGGCCTGCGGCTGGACGATGCGCTCCACCTCGGCGAAGAACGTCTTCTTGACGTCGAGCCGCTCGACGATGGCCTCGATCACGAGGCCGCAGCCGGCAAAGCCGGCCAGCCCGTCGACCAGCTGCAGTCGCTCCTTGTTCGCGGCCGCTGCTGCTGCGTCCAGGCGGCCCTTGTCGACCATGCGGTCCCACTGGCTGCAGATCTCGTCGCGCGCACGGCTCGCGGCGGCCGCCTGCGTGTCGTACAGCTTCACGGTGCTGCCGGCCTGCACGCACATCTGGGCAATGCCGCGGCCCATGGCCCCGGCGCCGGCGACGCCCACGGTGTCGAAGGGAAGACTCATGCGCGGATTATCCCGGAGCCGCCGTCCCTGCCCGCGCGCTGGCCTCCTGCAGCCGCGATGCCCACGCGCTGCCAGCGGCCGCCAGCAGCAAGGTGGCGAAGCCGACCCAGTGCAGCGTGTCCATGTTCCCGGTGTTCACGATCAGCCAGCCGCCGCCGGCCGCACCCATCGCCTGGCCGGCGTACATCGCGGAGCTGTTGAGGGCGATGGAGCCGGCGGCGAGTCCGGGCGCGATGCCGACCAGCCGCGCCTGCTGGGCCGAATTGGTCGCGAAGCAGCCCAGCGCCCAGGGAACGATGACGATGGCGGCCAGCACGATGCTGGTGCCCAATGGCCAAACGGCGAAGCTCACCGCCATCGAAGCGATGCCGAGCAGCACGGCGCGGTCGGCGCCGATGCGGTCGACGTGCCGCGACATCAGCATGTTGCCGAGAAAGCCGAAGGCGCCGAACCAGGCCAGGATCAGGCCCAGCTCGCCCGCGGTGACGCCGAGCTTCTGCCGGAAGTACGGGGCCAGGTACGAGGACAGCACGAACTGGCCGGCCGCATACAGGACGGTGACGCCCACGGACATCATCAGCGGCGCCGAGCCGAGCGTCGCCGACCAGGCGGCGCGCGAGAGCGCGGGTGGCCTGACGCCGTCGGGCATGGCGCGCCAGACCCAGGCTGCGCCGGCCAGGCTCAAAACGCCGACCAGGACGAACGCGCTCGCCCAGCCGAAGGTACCGCCGACGAACGCGCCCAGCGGCATCCCGAGCACCGAGGCGATCGACCAGCCGAGAAAGACGAAGGTGATCCCGCGCCCGCGCTGCTCGGCCGGCACCAGCAGCCCGATGCAGGCCGCGGCTTGCGGCGTGAAGACGGCGGGCGCGATCATCGCCAGCACGCGCAAGGGCAGCAGCGCCGCGAAGCTCGGCGCCAGGCTGCAAGCCAGGTGCAGCACGCCGTACCAGACCAGCGACAGCGCCAGCAGGCGCCGGCGGTCCCACCCGGCGACCACCGCCGCCAGCAGCGGCGCGCTGACGCACATGAGGAGCGCGCCGGCCGCGATCAGCTGGCCCGCGGTCGGCACCGGAATGCGCAGGCCCACGGCGATCTCGCTCAGCACGCCACCCACGATCATCACGCCGGTGGCGATCACGAAGTTGCCGAAGAGCAGGGCCCACAGCACCGGCGGCAGCGGGGGCGGCCGGGCGGTCTCCGAGGAGGTCGTGGGGGCGAGCGGCAAGTCGATGCGGGCGGAAGACGGGAGCGCCAGTGTCGCACCGGTACGGGCCGCGCCGCATCCGTGTCAGCCCTGCCGCAGCGCCCGCGCGTGTCGCGGCCGAGACGGGGAACGGCCTAGCGCCGCACCTGCAGCGCCGCGGGATTCACGATGTTGGTCGGCGTGCCCTTGAGGAAATTCACCACGTTGTCGAACGCGGCGCCGAAATACATCTCGTAGTTGTCCAGTTCCACGTAGCCGATGTGCGGCGTGCAGATGCAGTTCTCCAGCCGCAGCAGCGCGTGGCCCTGCAGGATCGGCTCGCTCTCGAAGACGTCGACCGCCGCCATGCCGGGGCGGCCGCGGTTCAGCGCCGCGATCAGCGCGTCGTGCTCGATCAGCTCGGCACGCGACGTGTTGACCAGCAGCGACGTCGGCTTCATGCGGCTCAGGTCCTCCAGCCGGACGATGCCGGTGGTCTCGTCCGACAGGCGCAGGTGCAGCGACAGCACGTCGCTGTCGACGAACAGGTCTTCGGGGCCGTTCACCACCTGCATGCCGTCGGCCAGCGCCTTCTCGCGCGACGACTGGCTGCCCCACACCAGCACCTGCATGCCGAACGCCTTGCCGTATCCGGCCACCAGCTGGCCGATCTTGCCGTAGCCCCACACGCCCAGCGTGCGGCCGCGCAGCACCATGCCCAGCCCGAAGTTCGGCGGCATCGACGCGGACTTCATCCCCGACTGCTGCCAGCCGCCGTGCTTGAGCGTGCTGATGTACTGGGGCAGCCGCCGCATGGCCGCCATGATCAGGGCCCACGTCAGCTCCGCGGCCGCCACCGGCGAGCCGACGCCTTCGGCCACCGCGATGCCGCGCTCGGTGCAGGCCTGCACGTCGACATGGGCGCCGACCCGGCCGGTCTGGGCGATCAGCCGCAGGCGCGGCAGTTTTTCGAGGAGCTGGCGCGTGATGTGGGTGCGTTCACGGATCAGGACGATGACGTCGGCGTCGCGCAGCCGCACCGACAGCTGGCCGATGCCCTTGACGGTGTTGGTGTAGACCTTGGCCGGATACGCTTCGAGCTTGGCGGCGCACTTGAGCTTGCGCACCGCATCCTGGTAATCGTCGAGGATCACGATGTTCATGCCCTTGATTGTGCCTTGGCGGTGCACGTTTCCCGGGGCACGGGCGGCGCGCGCGGCGCGGCGCGGCTACGATCCGCGCTTTCGTTCGGTTACCAGAGGAGTTCTCCATGACGATGTCGATGTCCGCCGCGAGCCTGCCGGTGTTCCAGTCCATGCTCGGCAACCTGGCGCATATCCTGTCCAGGGCGGCGGCCCATGCGGAGGCGAAGAAGTTCGACCCCACGGTGCTGCTGCAGTACCGGCTGGCGCCAGACATGCTGCCGTTCACGCGGCAGATCCTGATCGCCTGCGATGCGGCCAAGAACGGCGTCGCGCGGATCTCCGGCGTGGAGGCGCCGCGCTTCGAGGACAACGAGGCGAGCTTCCCCGAGCTGCAGCAGCGCATCCGCAAGACGCTGGATTACCTCGCGACGGTCCCGGCAAGCGCCCTCGATGGCACGGAGGACAAGGAGATCACGTTCCCGGCCGGCCGCGACAAGACCCGCACCATGAAGGCCGAGGCCTACCTGAAGCAGTGGGCGCTGCCGAACTTCTTCTTCCATATCACGATGGCCTACGCGATCCTGCGCCACAACGGCGTGGAATTGGGCAAGTCGGACTATCTGCTGGGCGGCACCGCCTCCTGAGCGCCGGGCGCCGGCGCCGCCCGCCGGCCACTTTTCAACCGGCGGCCGTCTCCAGCGCGGCCAGGCGTTCGAGCTCGGCGCACACATCGGCCATGCGGCCGGAGATCACCATCCGGCCGGCGCCTGCGGCCGCCTGCGGCCCTTCGAACACCCGCACCACGCGCAGGCGCGCCGTTCGCGGCGCGTGGCCGGGCGCAGCCCGGTGCACGGCCGGCCTCGTGCGAACCACGTGCGCGGCTGGCGCCTGGCAGCGGACGGGAGCGGGGGCGGCAGGCCGGACCATCCAGCGGGCGAGCCGCTGCAGGGGCGCAAACAGGACGGCGGCGGCGAAAAGAGGGGTTCCCATGCGAATCTCCTTGGATTTCAGAGGTTTGACACAGGCGAGATTCGACGAGGACAGCGGCCGCGCAGGGTGATGGCCCGAGGCCATACGCCCGCCACCTGCGCGGCGCGTGTTGGCTGCTACATGAGCATGGTGTTGCGGATCAGGCCGACGGCGAGGCCCTCGATCTCGAACGGCTCGCCGGGCTCGACGATGATGGTCGGGTAGTCGGGGTTCTCGGCGTGCAGTTCGATCAGGTGCTTGTTGCGGCGGAAGCGCTTGACGGTGACGTCGTCGCCCAGCCGCGCCACGATGATCTGGCCGTTCTTGGCTTCCCTGGTGGCCTGCACGGCGAGCAGGTCGCCGTCCATGATGCCGGCGTCGCGCATCGACATCCCGCGCACCTTCAGCAGGTAGTCGGGGCGGCGCTGGAACAGGCTGCTCTCGACGTAATAGGTCTGGTCCACGTGTTCCTGCGCCAGGATCGGGGAGCCGGCCGCCACCCGCCCGATCAGCGGCAGGGCGAGCTGCGCGAGGTTCTGCAGCGGCAGCGAGAACTGGCGGTTGCGCGACTCGTTGATGGAGCGCAGCGCATCGCCGCGCAGCCGGATGCCGCGCGAGGTGCCGCTCACCAGCTCGATCACGCCCTTGCGGGCGAGGGCCTGCAGGTGCTCCTCGGCCGCGTTGGCGGACTTGAACCCCAGTTCCGCGGCGATTTCGGCACGGGTCGGCGGCGCGCCGGTGCGCGCGATGGCGCTCTGAATGAGGTCCAGAATCTGCTGCTGGCGGGCGGTGAGCTTTGGCGTGTCGAGCATGCGAGCCTCCACTGGGTTGATATCCAGTACCTGTATTTTTGAACAGTTTTCGAAAGTGTGCAAGTGACTCAGCGAAAAATCGTCGTTCTCGGCACCGGTGGCACCTTGGCCGGGACGGCCGCCGATCCGGCGGACAACCTCGGCTACCGGGCGGGCGAGCTGCCGATCGCGGCCGTCCTGGCGTCCGTCCCGGCGCTGCGCGGCCTGCCACTGGAATCCGAGGAGATCGCCCGGATCGACAGCAAGGACATGAGCTTCGCGGTCTGGCGCGCGCTCGCCCGCCGCTGCAGCGAACTGCTCGCGCGCCCGGACGTGGCCGGCATCGTCATCGGCCATGGCACCGACACGCTGGAGGAGACCGCGTTCTTCCTGCAGTCGGTGCTGGCACCGGCGAAGCCGGTGGCCGTCACCTGCGCCATGCGGCCGGCCACCGCCATCGCGCCCGACGGGCCGCAGAATCTGGTCGACGCGGTCGCGGTGGCGCTCACGCCCGGCGCCTGCGGCGTCGTCGCCGTCTGCGCCGGCGCCGTGCACGCGGCGCAGGACGTCGCCAAGCAGCACACGTACCGCCTGGACGCCTTCACGTCCGGCGATGCCGGTCCGCTCGGCTACGTGGAGGAGCGTGCGGTGCGGCTGGTGCGTCCCTGGCCCGCCGGCGCGGCGCCGGCCGGCTCGCTGGAGCGCGTGCTCGGCGCCGCCAGGTGGCCGCGGGTCGAGATCGTCATGAGCCACGCGGGCGCCGATGGCACCTTGGTCGACGCGCTCGCCGCGCAAGGCGTCCACGGCCTGGTGGTGGCCGCGACCGGCAACGGTTCGGTCCATGCCGACCTGGAAGCCGCGCTGGTGCGGGCACAGGCGAGTGGCGTGAAGGTGGTGCGCGCGAGCCGTTGCGCGCAAGGGCGGGTGCAGGACACGCCGCACGACCGGCTGCCGCACGCGGGCGGGCTGTCGCCGGTCAAGGCCAGGATCGCGCTGCTGCTCGAACTGCTGGCCTGAAGCCCGGCCGAAGCGCCCGTCAGGAGGCGAGCGCCTCCATGACCCGCGCCGTGATTTCCTCCACCGTGCCGGTGCCGCTGATCGCGCGGTACCTGGGCGCGTTGGCTGGATCGCTCTTGGCCCAGGCCGAGTAGTAGTCCACCAGCGGCCGGGTCTGGTCGGCGTAGACCTGCAGCCGCTTGATCACGGTTTCTTCCTTGTCGTCCTCGCGCTGCACCAGCGGCTCGCCGGTCACGTCGTCGACGCCCGGCGTTTTCGGCGGGTTGAACTTGACGTGGTAGGTGCGGCCCGAGGCCGGATGCGAGCGGCGGCCGCTCATGCGCTCGATGATCGCCGACGGGGGCACGTCGATCTCCAGCACGTAATCGAGCTGCACGCCGGCGTTGCGCATGGCCTCGGCCTGCGGAATCGTGCGCGGGAAGCCGTCGAAGAGGAAGCCGCGGGCGCAATCGGGCTGCGCGATCCGCTCGCGCACGAGGCCGATGATGATGTCGTCGCTCACCAGGGCGCCCGAATCCATGACCTTCTTGGCGGCCAGCCCCAGCGGCGTGCCGGCCTTGACGGCGGCGCGCAGCATGTCGCCGGTGGAAATCTGGGGGATGCCGTACTTCTGGCAGATGAAGGTGGCCTGCGTGCCTTTGCCGGCGCCGGGCGCACCCAGCAAGATGAGTCTCATGGTGTCCTCTGAGGTTTGCTTCGCTTTTTTTCTCGGCACGTGGGCCGGCGAGCGCCAGCCCCCCTGCGCATCGCGCACAGGATAGCACGGGGCCTCGCGCGCCTTACCGGCCGTGCTGCTCGAACAGGGCCCGCACTCGCTCCAGGTCCTGCGGCGTGTCGACGCCCGGACCCGGCGCGCGCACAGCGACGTGGACGGCGATGCGGTGCCCGTGCCACATGGCGCGCAATTGCTCCAGCGCCTCCGTGACCTCGATGGCCGCCGGCGTGAGATGGGGGAAGGCCCGCACGAAGCGCGCGCGGTAGGCGTAGATGCCGACGTGGCGCAACGCGGGGGAGGGCGGCAGCGCCCGGACGCCGTTGGCGAATCCGTCGCGCCACCACGGGATGGGCGCGCGGCTGAAGTACATGGCCAGGCCCTGCGCGTCGACCACCACCTTCACCACGTTGGGGCTCGCGAAGTCCGCGACGTCGGTGATCGGATGCGCCGCTGTGCTGATGCTCGCCTCGGACCGCAGCTCGAGCAGCCGCGCCACCGCATCGACCAGCGCCGGATCGATCAGCGGCTCGTCGCCCTGGACGTTGACGACGATTTCGTCGTCCGCGAGGCGCAGCAGCTCGCAGGCCTGCGCCAGGCGGTCGCTGCCGGTGGGATGGTCGGAGCGCGTCAGCACGGCCTCGACGCCGTGGGCGCGGCAGGCGTCGACGATGGAATTGCTGTCGGCCGCTACCACGACCCGCTCGGCCGCCGACTCCGCGGCTCGGCGCGCGACGCGCACGACCATGGGCAGGCCGGCGATGTCCGCCAGCGGCTTGCCGGGCAGCCGCGTCGACGCCAGCCGCGCCGGAATGAGGACGCAGAACCGCATCAGGCGAGCGGTGTGCGTTTGGGCAGCCGCTCCAGCTCCTCGTCGCCGAGGGTGCGCGCTTCTTCCTCGAGCATGACCGGAATGCCGTCGCGGATCGGGTAGGCCAGGCGCGCGCTGCGCGACACCAGTTCCTGCCGCTCGCGGTCGTAGTCCAGGTGGCCCTTGGTGACCGGGCACACCAGCAGCTCAAGAAGTTTCGGATCCATGGGGGAATGATAGCTTTGCGTCCAGCAGGCGGTCGAACGCCGGCCAGAACGCCGGCTCCAGTTCGACCAGCAGCGGCACGGCCCAGGCGTCCGGCCGCAGCCGCCACAGCTTGACGGCGTCCTTCTCGGTGCACACGAGTTCGCGCCGCTCGAGGCCCGCCGGCAGCGTGTCCAGGGCGGCGTGGTCCGGCAGGGCCAGGCAGCGGTCGAGCTGCAGGCCGCGCGAGCGCAGCATCGCGAAGAACGCCTCGGGCCGGCCGACGCCGGCCAGCGCGGTGAGCGGACGGCCGGCGAGGGCGGCCAGCGGCAGCTCGGCGCCGTCGCTGCGGCGCGCCGCCGGCGCCAGCTGGCGCTGGACCTCGAACCCGGGCACCGCGGCGCCGGCCGTTCGCACGACCATGTCGACGGGGCGCGGCCAGGGTTCCCGCAGCGGACCGGCCGGCAGCAGCCAGCCGTTGCCCGGGCCGCGGTCGTCGAAGACGCAGATCTCGACGTCACGGCGCAGGCGCGCGTGCTGCAAGCCGTCGTCGCTGACAATGACACGGCAGCCCGGATGCGCCGCCAGCAGCGCCCGCGCCGCTTCGATGCGCGAAGGCGCGACGAAGACCGGGGCGCGGGTGCTGCGCGCGATCAGCAGCGGCTCGTCGCCAGTCTCGGCCGGATCGGCGTCAGGGTGGACCTCGCGGCAATCGCGGCCCCGGCGCCCGTGGCCGCGCGAGATCACGCCCGGCTGGAGCCCGCGCGCCTGCAGGTGGCGCACGAGGGCGATCACGACCGGCGTCTTGCCCGCCCCGCCGGCGACCACGTTGCCGACCACGACGACCGGAACCGCGACGGCTTCGCTGCGCAGGAGCCCGCTGCGATAGGCCAGGTGCCGCGCGGCGGCGAGCGCGCCGAATACGAGCGAGACGGGCCACAGCAGCAACGCGAGCGGCCCGCGCTGCAGCCAGGCGCGCTGCAACGCGCCGGCCATGTCAGCGCTTTCCGGCCTGCGCCGAGGACTGCGTGGCGAAGGTGATCTGCGACAGCCCGGAGCGCCGCGCCGCCTCCATCACGTTGATGACGGACTGGTGGGGGGCCGCCGCGTCGGCGGTGATGATGACCACGCTGTCCTTGCCGGCCTTGGCCGCCTCGGCGAGCGCCTGCGCGATGGCGTCCACGCTGCGCGCCCCCAGCGCGGTGCCCTGCACCGAATAGCGCCCGTCGCTGCTGACGGCGACGATCACTTCCTTCGGGTAGTCGCGCTGCGCCTGCGCGTCCGCCACCGGCAGCGTCAGCTGCAGCTCGGTGAACTTGCTGTACGTCGTCGTCAGCATCAGGAAGATCAGGATCACGAGCAGCACGTCGATGAACGGGATCAGGTTGATCTCCGGTTCTTCCTTGGGCCGCGGGCGGAAGTTCATGACTGGCGCAGCGCGATCAGGTGGCGCACGAAGCGTTCGGCCGACAGCTCGAGGGTGAGCAGGTATTCATCCACCCGCACCCGGAAGTAGCGCCAGAAGATCAGGGACGGGATCGCCACGATCAGTCCGAAGGCGGTGTTGTAGAGGGCCACCGAGATGCCGTGCGCCAGCTGCGCCGGATTTCCCCCCGGCACGCCCGCGGTGCCCGGGGCCTGCGAGCCGAAGATCTCGATCATGCCGATCACGGTTCCCAGCAGCCCCAGCAGCGGCGCCGCCGATGCGATGGTCGCCAGCGCGCTCAGGTAGCGCTCCAGGCGGTGCGCCACCGCGCGACCGGTGTTTTCGACGTGGGCGCGCAGGTCGAGCTCGGTGCACCGCGGGTCGGAGTTGAGCGCCCGCAGTCCGCTGGCCAGCACCTCGCCCAAAGCCGAGTTCTGCTCCAGCTGGGTCACCACGTCGGGACCCGGCACCGCCCGCCGCGACGCCGCGATGGCCTCGTCCAGCAGCCGCGGCGGCGCGACCTTCGCCACCTTCAGGCTGAGGAAGCGCTCGATCACGAGCGCCAGGGCCAGGATGGAACAGGCAATCAACGGCCAGATCGGCCAGCCTGCGGCTTGTATGATCGAAAACAAGGGGCGGTCTCCACGCGCTGGAAGTGCTCGGCAGCGGCGATTATCGTGTACCGCGCCGCCTGTAGGAAAAAGCGCTCAACTGTAGGAAGCCGCCCACAGAAGTTGTGGATAACTTTGTGCAGAAGCCTGGCCGCAAGGTCCGCCGAGGCGCGCCAAACCTGCAGCTGATCAGAACGATCACCGATTGAGCATGAAAACATCCAGCAAAATCAAGTACTTGCACGACGGAATGCGGTTTCGCCGTGAAGGGCAGCGGACGTGACCGTAAAGATGACCTCTTGTGGACTCTTTTCCGGCCCGAGCCCCCTGGAAAGCGGCGCCGCGCCTCATGGCTGAGCCCTCGCGCCCAGCAACCACGCCGCGAATCTGGCAGGTCGGGGCGCTGTGCCGCGCCATTGCTGACAGCCTGGAGGCGAGATTCAACCCGGTCGCCGTCCGCGGCGAGATTTCGGCCTTCACGGCCGCATCCAGCGGTCATTGCTACTTCTCGTTGAAGGACCAGCAGGGACAGATCCGCTGCGCCATGTTCCGGCGGGCCGCCCAGTTGCTGGAGTTCCGGCCACGCGAGGGCGACAGCGTGGAAGTGCTCGGCCGGCTGGGCGTCTACGAGCCGCGCGGCGACCTGCAGCTGATCGTCGAGAGCATGCGGCCGGCAGGGCAGGGCGCCTTGTACGAGCAGTTCCTGCGGCTGAAGGCCCGGCTGGAAGCCGAGGGCCTGTTCGAGCCTGGGCGCAAGCGCCCGGTGCCGGTGCTGCCGCGCGGGATCGGGATCGTCACGTCGCCGGGCGCCGCGGCGCTGCACGACGTCGTGACGGCGCTGCGCCGGCGGGCCTGCCACGTGCCGGTGGTGCTGGCGCCGGCGGCGGTGCAAGGCGCGCAGGCTCCCGGCGAACTGGTGCAGGCGCTGCAGGCGCTGTACCGGCTGGCGCAGGCCGGCACGATCGACGTGATCCTGCTGGTGCGCGGGGGCGGCTCGATCGAGGACCTATGGGCCTTCAACGACGAGCGCCTCGCGCGCGCGATCGTCGCCAGCCCGGTGCCCCTGATCTGCGGCGTCGGCCACGAGACCGACTTCACGATTGCCGACTTCTGCGCCGACCTGCGCGCACCCACGCCGACGGCGGCCGCCGAACTGGCTGCGCAGGCGCGCGAGACCTGGCTGGAAGGGCTGGCCGCGGTCCAGGAGCGGCTGGACCGGGCCGTGGCCCGCCGGCTGGACCTTTCCGGTGAGCGGCTCGACCAGGCGGCATCGCGGCTGGGGCGGCCGCTGGCGCGGATGGCGGCGCAGCAGGCGCGTCTCGGGCGTGCCGCGCATCGGCTGCGGTTCGCGGTGCACCGGCGGCTGGAGGCCGACACGCGCCGCTTCATGGCGCTGGACGTCGACCTGCAGGGCGTGGCGCGCGAGCGGTTGCGGCGTGGCGCCGACGCGCTCGAGCGCGCCCGCCTGCGGCTCGACCTGCTGGACCCGCGCCTGGTCCTGCAACGCGGCTACGCGCTGCTCGCGGACGCGTCCGGCAAGCCGGTGACGAGCGTGGCCCGGGTGCATGCCGGACAGCCGCTGGTCGCGAGCGTCGCGGACGGAGACATTCCCGTCACGGTGACGCGACCGTGCAATCCTTCATAGAATCGCCGACGCAGACCAACATATCCAAGAGAGGAACACCATGGAACACACCCTGCCCCCGCTGCCGTACGCCATCGACGCCCTGGCGCCGCACTACTCCAAGGAGACGCTGGAGTTCCACCACGGCAAGCACCACAACGCGTACGTGGTGAACCTCAACAACCTGCAGAAGGGCACCGAGTTCGAGAACATGACGCTCGAGGAGATCATCAAGAAGTCCTCCGGCGGCATCTACAACAACTCGGCCCAGGTGTGGAACCACACCTTCTTCTGGAACTGCATGAAGCCCAATGGCGGCGGCGAACCGACCGGCGCGCTGGCGCAGGCGATCAGCGCGAAGTGGGGCAGCTACGCGGCCTTCCGCGAAGCGTTCGTGAAATCGGCCGTCGGCAACTTCGGCTCGGGCTGGACCTGGCTGGTGAAGAAGCCGGACGGAAGCGTCGACATCGTCAACACGGGCGCCGCCGGCACGCCGCTGACCACCGCGGACAAGGCGGTGCTGACGGTGGACGTGTGGGAGCACGCGTACTACATCGATTACCGCAACCTGCGCCAGAAGTTCGTGGAGACCTTCCTGGACAAGCTGGCGAACTGGGAGTTCGCGCAGAAGAATTTCGGCGGGTAAGGCGCTCAATGGAAAAGACGGCCGGGGACGCCTTTGGCCAAGGATGAAAAAAGGGCCGCTGCGCGGCCCTTGTCCTTTATTGGTTCTTGAACGGCGGCCCGCTCAGCTTGGCGCCGGCCTTGATGCCTTTCTTCGCGAACCACCCCTGGTTCATCTCCAGCACGTAGCGCACCGGCTTCGCCGAGCAGTGCGAGTCCTCGGTCTGCGGCTTCATGTCGGCGAGGTTCACGATCGTGCCGTCGTCCGCGACGAAGGCGGCCGTGAGCGGCAGGAAGGTGTTGCGCATCCAGAAGCATTGCTGGGACGGCTGCTCGAACACGAACAGCATGCCTTCGTGCTGCGGCATCTCCTTGCGGAACATGAGGCCGATCATGCGCTGGTCCGGGGTGCCCGCCACCTGGGCGTCGATCTGGTGCATGCCGGCGGCGAGCTTGACGCGCGGCAGGTTCATCTGCGGTTCCTGGGCGGCCGCCGGCAGCAGGGCGGCGGCACAGGCGAGGGAAAGCAGGACGTGGCGAATCTTCATGCGGCTATTGTGGCGGCCAGAAAAAAAATGCCCGCTCGCGCGGGCATTGGTTGGGAGGCGGTGCGGGGTCAGGCCTTCTTCTCTTCGGTCTTCTTCACGGCCTTCTTTGCCGACTTCTTGGTCTTGGCCTTGGCCTTCTTTTCGACCTTCTTCTCGCTCTTGGCGGCGGGGGCCGAGGCGGCGGCGGCCGGCGCCGGCGCCTGCGCGAAGGCAGTGGTGGCGGCGAAGAGCGTGGCGACCAGGGCGGCGAGGAGCTTGTTCATGGCTGGAATCCTTTCGGGATGGGGGTGGTGGGGAGAGTCCCTCCAGGAAAGCGGAAGGCCCACGAGTAACGGAGCGCGGCGGTGAATGGTTGACACGGGCGCCGCAGCGGGCCCGGCTTGACGCGTATCAACAACCGACCCGTGGCGCGGGGCGGCGGCCACCGAGGCGTGCGATGTTCAACGCTAGAATTCCATGGTTTTGCCAGCGGCCGAACCCACTTCCTCACTCTTCCGGAGAAGTTTTCCCCATGTACCAGCACATCAAGGTCCCCGCCCAGGGCGAGAAGATCACCGTCAACAAGGACATGTCCCTCAATGTCCCCGCCCAGCCGATCATTCCCTACATCGAAGGGGACGGCACCGGCTACGACATCACGCCGGTGATGCTGAAGGTGGTGGACGCGGCGGTGGCCAAGGCCTACGGCGGCAAGCGCAAGATCCACTGGATGGAGATCTACGCCGGCGAGAAGTCGACCAAGATCTACGGCCCGGACGTCTGGCTGCCCGAGGAAACGCTGCGGGCCGCGCGTGAATACGTGGTGTCGATCAAGGGCCCGCTGACGACGCCGGTCGGCGGCGGCATCCGCTCGCTCAACGTCGCGCTGCGCCAGGAGCTCGACCTGTACGTCTGCCTGCGGCCCATCCAGTACTTCCGCGGCGTGCCGTCGCCGGTGAAGGCGCCGGAGAAGACCAACATGGTCATCTTCCGCGAGAACTCCGAGGACATCTACGCCGGCATCGAGTGGGAAGCCCAGACCGACAAGGCGAAGAAGGTCATCAAGTTCCTGATCGACGAGATGGGGGTCAAGAAGATCCGCTTCCCGGAGACTTCCAGCATCGGCATCAAGCCGGTCTCGAAGGAAGGCACGACCCGGCTGGTGCGCAAGGCGATCCAGTACGCGATCGACAACGACAAGCCCAGCGTGACGCTGGTCCACAAGGGCAACATCATGAAGTTCACGGAAGGCGGCTTCCGGGACTGGGGCTACGAGCTGGCGCAGAAGGAGTTCGGCGCGGTGGAGATCGACGGCGGTCCGTGGTGCAAGTTCAAGAACCCGAAGACCGGCAACGAGATCATCGTCAAGGACGTCATCGCCGACGCCTTCCTGCAGCAGATCCTGCTGCGCCCGGCCGAGTACAGCGTGATCGCCACGCTGAACCTCAACGGTGACTACATCTCCGACGCGCTGGCCGCGCAGGTCGGCGGCATCGGCATCGCGCCCGGCGCGAACCTGAGCGACACGGTCGCGATGTTCGAAGCCACCCACGGCACGGCGCCCAAGTACGCAGGGAAGGACTACGTGAACCCGGGTTCCGAAATCCTGTCGGCCGAGATGATGCTGCGCCACATGGGCTGGATCGAGGCGGCCGACCTGATCATCAGCTCGATGGAGAAGTCGATCATGAGCAAGAAGGTGACCTACGATTTCGCCCGCCTGATGGACGGCGCGACGCAGGTGAGCTGCTCCGGCTTCGGCCAGGTGATGATCGACAACATGTGATCTGGCCGGGCCGCACCGGCCCGCGGAAAGACAAGAGCCGCCTCCGGGCGGCTTTTTGCTGCGCGCGGCCGTACGGCCACGCCGCAGCGGCGCGCCCCTAAGATGCGGTGATCCCCCGTCCCGACGATCGCAACACGACGCCTGATGCACCACAACGTTTCACTGATCACCACCCTGGCCGCGGGCTTCGGGCTCGCCCTCGTTTTCGGCTTTCTTGCCGAGCGCGTCCGGATCCCGGCGCTCGTGGGCTACCTGCTCGCGGGCATCGCCATCGGGCCGGCGACGCCGGGGTTCGTGGCGGATGTGGGGATCGCGTCGCAGCTGGCGGAGATCGGCGTGATGCTGCTCATGTTTGGAGTCGGCCTGCACTTTTCGCTGGACGACCTGCTGGCCGTCAAGCGGATTGCCGTGCCCGGCGCCGTGGTCCAGATGGGCATCGCGACGCTTCTGGGCATGGGCGCGGCCTGGAGCTGGGGGTGGCCGGCCGGCGCCGGCCTCGTCTTTGGCCTTTCGCTCTCGTGCGCCAGCACCGTGGTGCTGCTCAAGGCCCTGGAGGCGCGGCGCGTCCTGGACACCATGAATGGCCGCATCGCCGTGGGCTGGCTGGTGGTGGAAGACCTGGCGACGGTGATCGTGCTGGTGCTGCTGCCGCCGCTGGCCGGCGTGCTCGGCGGCAGGACGGCTCCGGCCGCCGGCGCCGAGCCGCTGTGGCAGACGGTCGCGCAGACGCTGCTGCAGGTGTCGGCTTTCGTCGCCATCATGCTGATCGCCGGACGCCGGGTGCTGCCCTGGCTGCTGTGGCACGTGTCGCGCACCGGTTCGCGCGAGCTGTTCACGCTTTCGGTGGTTGCCGCCGCCATCAGCATTGCGTATGGCGCCTCAGCGCTGTTCGGCGTGTCGTTCGCGCTGGGCGCGTTCTTTGCCGGCATGGTGATGCGCGAGTCGGAGTTCAGCCACCGCGCCGCGGGCGAGTCGCTGCCGCTGCGCGACGCGTTTGCGGTCCTGTTCTTCGTGTCCGTGGGCATGCTGTTCGACCCGATGGTGCTGATGGAGCAGCCGCTGAGGGTGGTGGCCGTGGTCGCCATCATCATCGTCGGCAAGTCGATCGCGGCGGCCGGCCTGGTGCTCGCGTTCCGCTATCCGCTGAACACCGCGCTGACGGTGGCCGCGAGCCTGGGCCAGATCGGCGAGTTCTCGTTCATCCTCGCCGGCATGGGGCTGTCGCTGGGCCTGCTGCCGCAGGAGGGCATGAGCCTCGTGCTGGCGGGCGCGCTGATCTCGATCGCGCTCAATCCGCTGGTGTTCCGGGCCATCCGGCCCTTCAGCGACTGGGTGCTGCGGCGTTCCGCGCTGGCCCGCCAGCTGGAAAGCCGCGACGACCCGTTCGCGGAACTGCCAACGAGCACCGAGCGCAAGTACCTCGAGGGTCAGGTGGTGCTGGTCGGCTACGGCCGTGTCGGCCGGCGCATCACGCAGGCGCTGCGCGAGCGCGACATTCCCTACGTCGTCGCCGAGCGCAACCGCGAACTGGTGGAAGACCTGCGCGGGCAAGGAGTGGCGGCCGTTTCCGGCGACGCCGCGGACGCGGCGGTGCTGATCCAGGCGCACATCGCCGATGCGGCCATGCTCGTCATCGCCACGCCCGACACCCTGGGCGTGCGCAAGATGGCCGAGACGGCCCGCCAGCTCAATCCCGGCATCGAGGTCGTGGTGCGCACGCACAACGAGGACGAGTCGGCCCTGCTGCGCCGCGACCGGGTCGGGACGGTCTTCTTCGGGGAGGAGGAACTGGCCAAGGGCATGACGGCCCACGTCTTGCGGCGTTTCGACCGGGCAGCGCGGGCCTGATGCCGCGCCGCGTGGCGTCGGCGGGCGCACAAAAGCCGCCCGATGGCGGCTTGGCTCCTGGAGGCGGCCGGTCTACTTGGTCGCCGAGTCATGCCCGGAGGCATGGAACTGCGGTGCCCGCACCTTGGAGTGGCGTGCCGGCCGGTCGGGCGTCGGCTGCGTGGCGATCGGCTGCGGCGGCGGCGATGCGACCACGTCGGTCGTGTGGATGTTCTGGGCCAGCTGGCCCTTCGGTCCTTCGGTGATGTCGAAAGTCACGCGCGAGCCCTGCTTGAGGGTCTTGAAACCTTCCATCGCGATCGCGGAAAAATGCGCGAAGACATCCGCTCCGCCGCCGTCGGGCTCGATGAAGCCGAAGCCCTTTGCGTCGTTGAACCACTTGACTGTACCGGTCGCCATGCCTCGGCCCCTTGTTTTCCCTCTTGACCGCACCAAGTGTCGAGGTTCATGGGCTTTGTGTCAATCTTTTCACATACTAAAGTTTTCGGCTGTGATATGGGGTGCGGCAAGGCCGGGACCGCCGGTCGCGAAGCTGAAATCCGCTGGCACGAAGAAACGAAAATAGATGGCACCGGCGGGCGGCCTGTCGCTTGAATGTGACGTCTGCGGCACCAAGTCACCGGAAGGCTGCAGCGCGGAACCCCCCTCGATAGAATGATTTTCATGGCCAGCAAACCCCCCGTTCCCGCCCCAGTCGCGCCCCGGACCAGGCCGAAGGAGGATGATGGCGGGTCGGTGGTGGTCGAACGCAAGACGCAGAAGACGAAACCGCCGCAGATGTACCAGGTGGTCATGCTCAACGATGACTACACGCCGATGGAGTTCGTCGTCGTCGTGATCCAGGAGTTCTTCAACAAGGACCGCGAGACGGCCACCCAGATCATGCTGAAGATCCACCTGGACGGAAAAGGTATCTGCGGCGTGTACTCGCGCGACGTCGCCGCGACCAAGGTCGAGCAGGTCCAGGAAGCCGCTCGTCAAGCAGGGCATCCCCTGCAGTGCGTGAGTGAACCGGTCGAGTAAAGCCGGGTCGAACCGATTTAAAGTAGTACTCAGGAAGGCAAAAGGAAATCACATGATTGCCCAGGAACTGGAAGTCAGCCTCCACATGGCGTTCGTGGAGGCACGGCAGCAGCGCCACGAATTCATCACGGTGGAGCATCTGCTGCTTGCCCTGCTGGACAATCCCAGCGCGGCGGAAGTGCTGCGCGCATGCTCGGCCAATATCGACGATCTGCGCAAGTCGCTTTCCAATTTCATCAAGGACAACACCCCGCAGGTCGCCGGCACCGACGACGTGGACACCCAGCCGACCCTGGGCTTCCAGCGCGTCATCCAGCGCGCGATCATGCACGTGCAGTCCACCGGCAACGGCAAGAAGGAAGTGACCGGCGCCAACGTGCTGGTCGCCATCTTCGGCGAGAAGGATTCGCACGCCGTCTATTACCTGCACCAGCAGGGCGTCACGCGGCTGGACGTCGTGAACTTCATTGCCCACGGCATCAAGAAGAGCGATCCGCCGGAGCCGGCCAAGGGCGGCGAGCCGGGCGCCAGCGAGAGCGAGGAAGGCGGCGAGAAGAACGAGAAGGCCTCGCCGCTGGAGCAGTTCACGCAGAACCTGAACCAGGCCGCCAAGGACGGCAAGATCGACCCGCTGATCGGTCGCGAGTACGAGGTCGAGCGCGTCATCCAGATCCTGTGCCGCCGGCGCAAGAACAACCCGCTGCTGGTCGGCGAGGCCGGCGTGGGCAAGACCGCGATCGCGGAAGGCCTGGCCTGGCGCATCGTCCAGAAGGAGGTGCCGGAGATCCTCGCCGAGTCGAACGTGTACTCGCTCGACATGGGCGCGCTGCTGGCCGGCACCAAGTACCGCGGCGACTTCGAACAGCGCCTCAAGGGCGTGCTCAAGTCGCTGAAGGACAAGCCCAACGCGATCCTGTTCATCGACGAGATCCATACGCTGATCGGCGCCGGCGCGGCGTCGGGCGGAACGCTGGACGCCTCCAACCTGCTCAAGCCGGCGCTGTCGTCCGGGACGCTGAAGTGCATCGGCGCGACGACGTTCACCGAGTACCGCGGCATCTTCGAGAAGGACGCGGCCCTGTCGCGGCGTTTCCAGAAGGTGGACGTGGTGGAGCCGAGCGTGCAGGAGACGATCGAGATCCTCAAGGGCCTGAAGTCGCGCTTCGAGGAGCACCACAGCGTCAAGTACGCGGCCAACGCGCTGCAGGCGGCCGCCGAACTCTCGGCCAAGTACATCAACGACCGGCACCTGCCGGACAAGGCCATCGACGTCATCGACGAGGCGGGCGCCGCGCAGCGCATCCTGCCGGTGAACAAGCGCAAGAAGACGATTTCCAGGACCGAGGTCGAGGAGATCGTGGCCAAGATCGCGCGCATTCCGCCGGCCAACGTGTCCAACGACGACCGCGGCAAGCTGCAGAACCTGGAGCGTGACCTCAAGAGCGTGGTGTTCGGGCAGGACAAGGCGCTGGAAGTGCTGGCGGGCGCCGTGAAGATGGCGCGCTCGGGCCTGGGCAAGGGCGACAAGCCGATCGGCTCGTTCCTGTTCTCCGGCCCCACCGGCGTCGGCAAGACCGAAGCGGCCAAGCAGCTCGCCTACATCATGGGCATCGAGCTGATCCGCTTCGACATGTCCGAGTACATGGAGCGCCATGCCGTGAGCCGCCTGATCGGCGCGCCTCCGGGCTACGTCGGCTTCGACCAGGGCGGCCTGCTCACCGAGGCGATCAGCAAGAAGCCGCACGCGGTGCTGCTGCTCGACGAGATCGAGAAGGCGCACCCGGACATCTTCAACGTGCTGCTGCAGGTGATGGACCACGGCACGCTGACGGACAACAACGGCCGCAAGGCGGACTTCCGCAACGTCATCATCATCATGACGACCAACGCGGGCGCCGAGTCGCTGAACAAGGCCGTGATGGGCTTCACCAACGTGCACGAAGCCGGTGACGAGATGGCCGACATCAAGCGCCTGTTCACGCCGGAGTTCCGCAACCGCCTCGACGCGATCGTGAGCTTCAAGTCGCTGGACGAGCAGGTCATCCTGCGCGTGGTCGACAAGTTCCTGCTGGTCCTGGAGCAGCAGCTGGCCGAGAAGAAGGTGGAAGTCACCTTCACCGACAAGCTGCGCAAGCACCTGGCCAAGAAGGGCTTCGATCCGCTGATGGGCGCGCGGCCGATGCAGCGCCTGATCCAGGACACCATCCGCCGGGCCCTCGCCGACGAGCTGCTGTTCGGCCGGCTGACCGAAGGTGGCCGCCTGACGGTGGACATCGACGTCAAGACCGACGAGAAGGGCGCGGAGCAGTCCGAGGTCCTGCTGGACATCCAGCCGCTGCCGAAGAAGGAAGGCCGCGCCAAGCCGGAGCCGGAAGAGATCTCCAGCGACAACCAGTAGGCCGCACCCCGCGCGCGGGGTTGATATTGGTCATGCACGAGCCGCCTTCGGGCGGCTTTTTTCTTATCCTTCTGCTGTACTCTTCCGTAATGCACGCGAGAAGTTTCGGAGGTCGACGTTTTTCCGCCGTGGTGGTCAGCCGCCACCAGCGTGAAGGCTTCTACCCGCTGCGCGTCTACGAGGCCGGCTATCCGAAAGCGGATGGCTGGGATGAGCCGGATGCCGTGGCGTTCCTCGCGCACCTGGACCTGGTGGAAGCCCGGGTGCACCACAGCGGCAAGCTGTACCACCGCGACCGCACCTTCTGCCGCCTCTGCGGCCAGCCAGCCAGCGTCCGCGAGCTGGTGTATCGCGGCTGGTCGTGGAGCGACTGCCTGCGCCACTACATCGAGATGCACCGGCTGCGGCCCGGTGACGCGTTCGTCGAATTCATCGAAGCCGAGGCCGCCGAGCTGCGCGCCCACTGGCGCGATGCGCCGGTGCCCGGACCCGCGCCGGGGGCCGCAGCCGCCTCCGCGGGCGAAGGGTAGCGGTCAGCCGCCGGCCATCTTCAGGATCGCGTCCCAGTGCCGCGGCTCCACCGGCGTGATCGAGAGCCGGTTGCCCTTCCTCAGCACCAGCAGGTCGGCGAGTTCGGGGTTGGCGCGCAGCACCGGGAGCGTGATGAGCGGCACCTTGCGCAGCACCTGCACGTCGACCAGCAGCCAGCGCGGCGCCTGCGGCTTCGCGGCGGGATCGTGGTACGGCGAACGCGGGTCGAACTGGGTGGGATCGGGCCGGGCGGCGGACGCCACCCGAGCGATGCCGGCGATCCCCGGTTCGGCGCAGCTGGAGTGGTAGAACAGGACGCCGTCGCCGACCCGCATCGCATCGCGCATGAAGTTGCGGACCTGGTAGTTGCGCACGCCGGTCCAGGGCACGGTCGCGCGGGGCGCCGCCAGCGCGTCGTCGACGGAACATTCGTCGGGCTCGGACTTCATCAGCCAGTAACTCATGGCGGGATTCTGCCGCGCCATCAGGCCGCGAAGCGGGCGAGCAGCGCCTGCGCCGCCGGCACGACCAGGCCGGTGCCGGTCACCAGCAGCAGCGCGCACACCAGCTTGAGCACGGCGGCCCGCGACCACCCGGGGGGGTGGCGCTGGAACCACCAGGTGATCGCCGTCGTGAGCGGCAGCGCGAAGGCGCACAACATCATCGAACGTGCGCTGAACTGGCCGGTCGGCACGACCATGACCAGGCGCAGGAGCGAGCTGACGGCCAGTGCGCCGGTCAACGTGTCGCGCAGCGCGGGCAGCGCCATCGGCTGCCGGTAGTACTGGTAGACCAGCGGCGGCCCGGACGCCGAGAACAGGCCGCCGAGCAGCCCCGACAGCAGCCCGAACCCGCCGAACGAGGCGTTGGACGAGCGCTGCGGCAGCAGCTTCGTGCGCATCAGGACGACCAGGGCGCAGGCGATGATCACCAGCCCGAGCAACAGCCGCAGCGCCACGACGAGCCCGGCATCCAGCCATCCCAGCAGCGCCACGCCCAGTGCCACGCCGGGCACCGTGCCCCACGCCGTGGCGCGCAGCACCGACCAGTCCACCGAACGGTGGGCGGTGCGCAGCACGATGATCGCGTTAGCGAGAGACAGCACCATGGCGACGTTGGCGACGTCGGGCAGCGGCGCCAGTTCCAGCAGGCTGGTGAGGCCCAGGAGGATGAGGGCCAGCGCGAAGCCGGTCATGCGCTGGGCGCTGGTGGCGACCGCCACGCAGGCGAGGAAGGCGACGACCTGCCAGGCGGTCATGCGGCGGTCGCGGTGGAGCCGGGCCGCTGCGAGTGGGCGGTGGGGAGATGCATTGCGGCCGCGATTATCGCGTGAGCCCGGCAGCAGCCGGACTCTAGAATCCGGCGCCATGACGAATACCTTCAAGGTCGCCGTGATGGGCGCCGGCGCCGTCGGCTGCTACTTCGGCGGACTGCTGGCGCGCGCCGGCCACGACGTGACGCTGATCGCCCGGCCCGGGCATGTGGAAGCGATTCGCCGCGACGGCCTGCGCATGGAGACCAGGACCTTCGACGAGCGCGTGCGCGTCGCCGCCAGCGCCGACCCCGCGGCCGTGCAGGGCGCGGACGTGGTGCTCTTTTGCGTCAAGTCGACCGGCACCGAAACCGCCGGCGACGAGTTGAGGCCGTTCCTCGGCCCCGACGCGCTGGTGCTGTGCCTGCAGAACGGCGTGGACAACGCCGAGCGCCTGCGCACCGTGCTGCCGCCGCGGCAGGTGGCCGCCGCCGTCGTCTACGTCGCCACCGAGATGGCCGGCCCCGGCCACGTGAAGCACCATGGCCGCGGCGAACTGGTGATCGAGCCGTCCGACCGCAGCGCCGCCGTGGCGCAGGCCCTTGCCGCCGCCGGCGTGCCGACGGAGGTCTCGGCCAACGTGCGCGGCGCGCTGTGGGCCAAGCTGATCATCAATTGCGCCTACAACGCGGTCTCGGCCATCGCCCAGCGGCCCTATGGCGACAACGTGGCGAGCCCGGGCATTCCCGAGGTGATGGCCGACGTGGTCGACGAGTGTCTTGCCGTCGCCCGGGCCGAGGGCGTGCAGCTTCCCGGCGACATGCACGAAGCCGTGCGCCGCCTCGTCGCCACCATGCCGACGCAGTCGTCCTCGACGGCACAGGATCTCGCGCGCGGCAAGCCGACGGAGATCGACCACCTGAACGGTCTGGTGGTCCGCCGCGGCGCCGCGCACGGGATTCCCACGCCCGCCAACCGGGTCCTGTGGGCTCTGGTGAAGCTGCTGGAGCTTCCGCACGCCTGACCCTCGCGCGGGCAGGGCGGGGGCCGCCACCGGCCCGCATCGGCTGCTGAGCTTGCGCCACATCAATGCGCCGCCGGCCTGGCCCAACCATTGTTGCCGACGGGGCCAGCGACCCCGCGGCGTATGCGCAAGACACAAGCGGTTTCCTCCCTCGGCGAACACCGGCTGATGCTGCCGGCCTGGGTCAAGGCCGCCCTGGCGGCGAACGACCGGCTCAAGGGCTACCTGACGGTCTTCCAGACCGCGTCCGCGCACGCGGCCCATCCGGCCGGCGAAGTGCCCGACCTCGCCAGGGAATTCGCTGCCGCCGGCCTGGACGGCGCCTGGCTGCACGACGTTGCCGCCGCCGCGCGCAAGGTCGACGACGACCTGCTGCTGCCGGACATGCCGCGGCTGGTCAGGGGCCTGGAGGAAGACCTGGGCACGATGGCGAGGCCCGTGGTCGAAACCGCGGGCGACAGCGCCGACGCGGCCCGGGTCAAGCACTGGCTCGACTGGCTGCGCGCGCTGCCGGCGGATCGGCTGAGCGCCCGCCACGTCGACGCGCTCACCCGCGGGCGGCGCGGCGACGGCGACAGCGTGCACCTGCTGGTGATGGACCTGCACAAGCAGATCAACAAGCTGGCCGGCGAACTGGCCAGCGAAGTGATAGACGGCGCCAACGTCTGGGACCTGCAGCCGCAGGACCGCACGCGCGTGGCCGCCTTCATGCGCGGGTTGAACCGCACGGCGGCGCTGAAGTTCGACCATCCGGGGCTGGACACTGCGGCCACGCGCGACGGCGAACGGCTGCTGCTGCAGAACGACATCGGCACCAACGACGCCCACGTGCTGGTGCTGCAGGTGGCCGACCGCACCATCACGCTCACCTATTCCGACCTGCACCGCATCCGCTTCGAGTTCTTCCAGTCGCTGCTGGTGCCCTTCGGCGCGAAGTGGTCGCAGGTGCAATCGCGCACCGACGCGGCGCTGAACCAGGGCGCTGCCTACAGCGTCGGCACCGCGCAGTTCGATTGCGCCGACGAGGCGGCGCTGGAGGCGGCGCTGGAAGGCATAGGCTCGCGCATCGTGTTCCTGATCGACTGGAACCGGGCGCGCAAGCGGCTGCAGGCGTTCGTCGGCAAGGACGAGGCGATCGCCGTGCTGGCCGAGGCCGCCAGGCTCGACATCGGGCACCGCGCCTGGCTGCAGGCGGGCGGCGAGCGCCTGGTGTTCGCCGCCATGCAGGCGGCCGGCGAAGGCGCGTTCCAGATCGGCGACCGCCTCGACGAGGTGATCGGCAACGCCGACGCCCACGCTTTCCTGCTCGCGGTGATGCAGCTGGCGTGCGACGCGCTGCGGCGCGGCCAGCCGGCCGCGCTGGTGGCGGACGAGACGCGGATGCTGCTGCCGCAGCACGTGCGCCAGCGCACCAGCGAGTTCGACCTGCTGGCCGAGCATGCCGCGTACTGCCACTCGCTGGCGCAGGCGGTGAGCGACGGGCTGGCGCACGGGGCCGAACGCTCCGGCAAGGCGTCGCGCGAGCTGGCCACGCGCGCCAAGGCGTGGGAGCGCAGGGCCGACCACCTGGTGATGCAGGCGCGGGAGAAGGCGGAGCGCCAACCTCGCTGGCGGCCGGTCGCCCGCATGATGGAGCAGTCCGACGACGTCGCCGATGCGCTGGAGGAAGCGGCCTTTCTCATCAGCCTCACCGCCGAACAGCACGTGAACGGCTGGAACGACAACGTGCGCAAGCTGCTCGCGCGGCTCGCGGCCACCGTGCTGCAAGCCACGCAGGACCAGGTCAAGGCGCTGGCCATCGCGCGCACGCTCAGCGCCACCAGCGAAGCGATGGACAACGACGCGTTCCTGCGCGCCACCTGGCGCGTGCTGCAGGCCGAGCGGCAGTGCGATTCGCTGCTGCGGGACGCCAGGCGCGTGATCATCGGCGCCGTGCGCGACGCGCCGTCGCTGATGCTCGCGAACGATCTGGCCTGCGTGCTGGAACTGACGTCCGATCGCCAGCTCGCCGCGGCCTATGCCCTGCGCGACCTGGCCTTCGACAAGGCGGGAGTGCGGGGATGAGCACGCCGGCCTTCGATCTTCCGCCCGAGGTCTACCTGATCGGTTGCAAGGGGCCTGGCGCGACCTGCGGCGTGCCGTCGGCGCAGACCATGGGCAACAAGGCCTGGAACCTCCTGCGCATGGCGCAGCTGTCGCTGCCGGTGCCGCCGGCGTTCGTCATTGGCACGCGCTACGGCGCCGCCGCCGGGAAGGGGCCGCCCGCGGCTGGCCGCTACCTGTGGACGGCGGGGCTGCACGCCCTCGAACAGGCCACCGGCCAGCGGCTCGGCGACCCCCGCCGGCCGCTGCTGCTGTCGGTGCGATCGGGCGCGGCCGTCTCGATGCCGGGGATGATGGACACGCTGCTGAACATCGGCCTGTGCGACGCCACCCTCGGCGGGCTCCTGCGCCGCACGGGCAACCCGCGCCTGGTGTGGGACGCCTACCGCCGCCTCGTGGCCGGCTACGGCGAAACCGTCGCCGGCATCCCGCCACAGGCGTTCGATTCCGCCGCCGGCGACGTGGCGGGCGGCCGCGCCGGGGGCGAACCCGACTTCGCCGAGCTGCGCGCGATCACGCACTGCTTCCTGCGGCTCTACGCCGAGCGGGCCGGGCGGCCCTTCCCGCAGGATCCGGCCGAGCAGCTGGGCGGCGCGATCGCCGCCGTGCTCGGCTCGTGGCACGCCCCGAAGGCGCGCGAGTACCGGCACCTCAACGGCATCGCCGACACGCCGGGCACGGCGGTGACGGTGCAGTCCATGGTGTTCGGCAACGCCGGCGGCCAGTCCGGCGCCGGCGTCGGCTTCACGCGCGATCCGGCCACCGGCGCGCCGGGGCTGTGGGTGGACTTCCTGTTCGACGCCCAGGGCGAGGACGTCGTGTCGGGCCGCCGCAGCGCCAACGGTCACGAGGAACTGGCCAGCGTGCTGCCGCAGGTCTGGCAGGCGCTGGCAGACGCGGCGCAGGAACTGGAGCACGCGTTCGGCGACATGCAGGACTTCGAGTTCACGGTGCAGGAAGGGCGCCTGTACCTGCTGCAAAGCCGCTCCGGCAAGCGCACCCGGCGCGCGGCGGCGCGCATCGCGCTGGACCTGCTGGACGAAGGCGGGATCGACGCCGCGCTGGCGCTGCAGCGCACGCACGGGCTGGACCGCGAAGCGCTCGGCCAGCGGCGCATCGTGGCCGAGGGTGGCGAACCGCTCGTTCCGCTGGCCCGAGCGGCGACGGCGAGCAGCGGCGTCGCGGTGGGCGAGATCGCGCTCGATCACGCCCGGGCGGCCGCACGCAACGCCGCCGGCGTGCCCGTGGTCCTGGTGCGCCGGGACGCCGAAACCAGCGATATCGCGGCACTCGAACTGGCCACCGGCCTGCTCACGCAGCGCGGCGCACGGACCTCGCACGCCGCCGTGGTCGCGCGCCAGATGGGCAAGGTCTGCCTGGTCGGCTGTGCCGAACTGGCGATCGACGAGGCCGCCCGCAGCATCACCGTCGGCGGGGCCACGCTGCATGAAGGCGACCTGCTCACGCTCGACGGCAACGAGGGCACCGTCCATGGCGGCGCGGCGCGGGTGCAGGTGGACTATCCCGAGGAACTGCTCGCGCGGCTGGTGGCGTTGCGGCGCAGCGCCACCCTGACTTCGGCCTGACCGGCCTGCTGTCGCGCCGCCCGCGCCCGCAACTGGCCGCAGCCGCCTTCCACGTCCTGGCCGGCCGACTGCCGCAGCTTGGTCAGCACGCCGCGCCGGTGCAGGGTTCGCGCGATGGCGGCGGCCCGCTCCCACGAGGGCCGCTGGAAGTCCAGCCCGTCGACGGCGTTGAACGGGATCATGTTCAGCACGCCGTACTTGCCGGCCAGCAACTGCACGATCCCGTCGAGTTCGTCCGGCCCGTCGTTGACGCCCTCCAGCAGCGTCCACTGGTACTGGATCGGGTAGCCGCTGGCGCGGGCATAGCGCTCGCCCGCGCCGACCAGCTCCTGCGGCGTCATGCGCGGCGCGCGCGGCAGCAGCCGCTCTCGCAGCTGCGGCCTCGTCGTGTGCAGCGACAGGGCCAGCGCCGGCTTGACGCGGCCCTGGGGCAGCCGCTCGAACACGCGCGGGTCGCCCACGGTGGAGAACACCAGGTTCTTGTGGGCTATGCCGCCGGCGGTGCCGAGCAGCTCGATCGCCTCCAGCACGTTGTCGAGGTTGTGGGCCGGTTCGCCCATCCCCATGAACACGACCTTCTTCACCGTGCGGCGGCGGCGTGCCAGGGCGACCTGCGCCACCATCTCCGCGCTGCCCAGCTGGCGCACGAGGCCGTCGCGTCCGGTCATGCAGAACACGCAGCCCACGGCGCAGCCGACTTGCGATGAGATGCACAAGCCCTCGCGTGGCAGCAGCACGCTCTCGACGGTCTGGCCGTCGGGCAGCGCCACGAGCAGGCGCTCGGAACCGTCGGCGGCCGGATGCGCGGACTGCAGCCGGGCCAGCCCCTCCAGCTGCGCCTCGATGTCCGGCAGCGCGGAGCGCAGCGACCGCGGCATGAAGTCCTCCAGGCGCCGCCGTCCGCTGTCCTGCGGCAGGGCCTGTGCCCACAACCGCAGCACGCGCGCTTCGTGGGCCGCACCGGCCCCGGCGGCGCGCAGCCGCTGCCTGACGTCCTCGATCTTCGCGGCCGCGGCGAGCGTCACTTCAGTCGCGCCACGTCGATCTGGAACAGGTAAGGGAACTTCGTGTCCCATGCGAGGTACTTGCGCGTGCCCGACTCCGACAGGCCCCACAGCCGTCCAGCATCGTCGATGGTGAGGTCCTCCAGCCCGGCGGGCAGCTCGTACTGCGCCTTCACGGCGCCCTGCCGATCCAGGCGGTACAGGCGACCCCAGCGGCTGTTGCTGGCGGAGACCCACAGGTTGCCGGCCTTGTCGAACGTGGCGCCCTGCGCCTCCAGCGGCACCGGGATCGATTCGAGCGCCCGGGCGTGATCGACCGTCTGCCCGTCGTGTTCGTCGAAGAGGCGCGGGTCCAGCCGGAACATCCGCGCCTTCGCCTGGTCCTTGGTCCAGGTTCCGATCCAGGCATGCGTGCCGTCGAAGGCGGCATAGGAGCCGCGCAGCTCGCCCGTGATCTTCACCATCTTCGACGCGCCGGCAGACGTGCCCGTGGCCAGCGCCCGGTCCACGTCGATCAGGAACACCGCCCGGGTATCCGCCAGGAACAGCTTGCCGCCACCGGCGTGACCGAGGCCGCCGGCATGGGTGCAGGTGCCGGGCGGAATGTCGAAATGGCCGGCCGGCTTGCCGGTGGCGATCTCGATGCGGAACACGCGGCAGGGACCGGTGTTCGCCTTGAGGTCCGGCGTCGGCTTGTAGCTGCTGACGAACAGGTGCGGTCCGGCGCTGGTGAGGCCCTGGGGCACGTAGTCGGCGTCGAGTCCAGGGACCCACATGCGGCGCTGCAGGGCCGCCGCGTTCGGCACCGACTCGGTCGTCGCCGGGAGATAGGACGGCCGGGTGCCCATCACCTCCATGGTCCCCGGCGCGGCGCAGCCGCCCAGGGCGATCGCGGCCAGCAGCGGCCAGGCGTTTTTCATTGGGGAAGTCTCCTGCTTGGCTGGAACAACGTCCGATGGTAGCCGCACCGTCTCGCTGCCGGCGGAGGCAAGCCATGGATGGGTTGCCGGTGGAGGCACAATCCGCGGTCCATGAACGCTCCGACATCACCGCCGCCCGCGCCCGCCGCGCCCGGGCCGCAGCCGCTGGGCCCCGACGACTTCGACGCGCAGGACGCCGAACTGGACGCGCTGCGCGAAGTCGACCCCGAAACGCCGCAGTGGGAGTTCTGCGAAGGCTTTCTCGCGGCCCTGGTCTGTGCCCCCCGGCCGGTTCCGCCCGAGGAGTACTGGCCCGTGCTGCTGGGCGAGGACTTCAATCCGATGGCGCACATGGAGTTCGTCTGGCGCTGGAAGCGGCGCTGGACCGAGGTGGCCGCGGCGCTCGACGCGCCGGTGGAACGGCTCGACGACGAGCGCACCTACCAGCCCGAAGTGCTGGACACGCGCGGCGCGGTGCTCTCCCTGCCCGAGGCGGAGCGGGGCGACACCGACATGGCGAACCTGCCGGCCTACGGCCAGATCTGGGCGCTGGGGTACATGTACGCCGTCGAGACCTGGCCCGACGACTGGGCGCCGCCGCGCAACGAGGAGGCGGCCAGGATACTGGACGACGCCCTGTCGGCGATCGTGCGGGTGGCGGGCGAGGACCGCGATCCGCCGACGGTGTCGATGGTCGACGAGAGCGGCCCGCCCAGCGTCAGCGAGCAGCGGCTGGACGATTTCGGCGCGGCGATCTGGGCCGTATACGACCTGCGCCTGCTGTGGAAGAGCGTGGGCACGCCGGTCGAGACGATCCGCAAGGCGCCCGAGCCCGGCCGCAACGATCCCTGTCCCTGCGGCAGCGGAAAGAAATACAAGAAGTGCTGCGGGGCGGCATGACCGCACTGTGCGTGCAGCGTGTTTACAGCGGCGGGCACTTCGACCACGATCACGGTTTCTGCGGAACCCAGCCATGACCTTGCAACAGCTTTTCGGCATCGATCTGCCCATCGTCCAGGCGCCCATGGCGGGCGTGCAGGGCAGCGCGCTGGCGGTGGCGGTTTCCAATGCCGGCGGGCTGGGGTCGCTGCCGTGCGCGATGCTGGGCGCCGACGCGCTGCGCAAGGAACTCGCGGCGATCCGCTCCCAGACCGACCGGCCGTTCAACGTCAACTTCTTCTGCCACGCGCCGCCGCAGGCGAGCGCCGCCCGCGACTCGGCCTGGCGCGACGAGCTGGCCCCGTATTTCGCGGAGCTGGGGCTCGATGCGGAGGTGGCAGGCGGTCCGGCGCGCGTGCCGTTCGACGCCGCTGCCGCGGACCTGCTGGCGCAATTCCGGCCGCCGGTCGTGAGCTTCCATTTCGGCCTGCCAGCCGCCGACCTGCTCGAGCGAGTGCGCGGCTGGGGCGCCAAGGTCGTGTCCTCGGCCACCACCCTGGACGAAGCGCTGTGGCTCGAGGAGCGCGGCGTCGACGCGATCATCGCCCAGGGCCTGGAGGCGGGCGGCCATCGCGGCATGTTCCTGTCGGAAGACCTCGCGGGGCAGGTCGGCACCTTGGCCCTGGTGCGGCAACTGGTGCGGGCAGTGAAGACGCCGGTGATCGCCGCCGGCGGCATTGCCGATGCGGAAGGCGTCGCGGCCGCGCTGGAGCTGGGGGCGGCGGGGGTGCAAGTCGGCACGGCCTACCTGCTGTGCCCGGAAGCGACGACGACAGCCCTGCACCGGCAGGCGCTGAAGTCTCCTGGAGCGCGGGTGACGGCCGTGACCAACGTGTTCACCGGCCGGCCGGCGCGCGGCATCGTCAACCGGGTCATCCGCGAGCTGGGACCGATCAGCCCGGCGGCGCCGCCGTTCCCGTTGGCAGCGGCACGCATGGGCGCCTTGCGCGCTGCGGCGGAAAGCCGCGGCAGCAGCGATTTCTCGCCCTTGTGGGCCGGCCAGGACACCGGCGGGTGCCGGGAGCTGCCGGCGGCCGTGCTGACGCAGGAACTCGCTCGCGGAATCTGCCGCTGAGGCCGGCTAGGCCTTCGTCCAGTACGCGTAGCCCCAGGCAGTCGCGAAGCCCCGCGCTGCGTACAGGGAGCACGCGACCGCGTTGTCCTGCTGAACCTGCAGGAAGCAGCGCTCGACGGCGCGTTCGTAGGCCGCCCGGCCCAGTGCCGCGAGCACCGCTGAGGCGAGGCCGCGGCCGCGCTGCGCCGGCAGCGTGCGCATGCCGTGCACGCCGCACCAGCCTTGGCTGAAGCACGCCGAGCCGACGGCCACCGTGCGGCCGTGTTCCTGCACGCTGGCGAACACCGAATCGCGCCCGCGCCGCAGGATGGCCAGGCGGCTCGCGCCGTCCACGGGATCGAAACCTTCGCCGAGGAACACCTGCTCCCAGTCGGCGCTCGGCGTCTCGGTGAGCTCAACGTGGCCGCCGCTGCCGGCCAGTCCGGTCAACCCATCCACCCGCGCAACCTGCACCAGCGTCGGTTTCTCGCGCCGGTAGCCCCGCGCCCGCAGTTCCCCCCGCAAGGTGTCGAACGCGGCCGCTTCCGGCACCCGCAGGACGGCCGGCCGGCCCGCATCGGCATAGCGGTGCTCGATCTGCGCGAGCAGGCCGGGTGCCGGCGCCTCGTGCCGCAGCGGCACCGCGCTGTGGCAGCGGCCCACCGTGCCGTCGTCGAAGGCGAGCAGCCATTGCTCCCACTGCACCAGCCGCTGCGGCGGCACCGCCGCCAGCGTCGCCCGTTCGATCGCCTCGATCTCGTCCATGGAGCCATTCTGGCGCAGCCTGGACCGGCTGCAGCCGTCCAGGTGACACCGCTCCTGTCAGAACTGACAGGGGGACATTCGGCGCCGGACGCTGGAACTGCTACAAGGGTCGGTGCCGTCCCCCGCCGCACGCCATGAATGAAACGTCTCCTTCCGCCGAACCACTGCGTGCCGCCTACCAGGAGGCGCTCTCCGAGGAGCGCGTGCTGTGGCGCCGGGTGGCCGTGCCGGCGCTGCCGCCCGACGAGCGGGTGCAGGCCTACGGCCGCTGGCGCGCCGCCGCCGACCGGGTGAAGGCGCTGTCGCTGCAACTGCAGCAGGCACGCGACGCGGGCAGCGGGCAGCCGCCCGGCCCGCAGGCCGGGTAGGCGCCGACGCCCCCGGACCTCACCCGAAGCGCACCGAAGCGGGCCTTCCGTCGAGCTGCAGCGCCGTCACCGCTTCCGGCGTCCGCGCCAGCAGTCTTCCCTTTCGCCACACCCGCAGCCGGTTCGCCCGCAGCCTGATCGCCTCTACCGCGTCCCGCGCCTGCAGCAGCACGAAGCTCGCCTCGCAACCGGGCTCCAGGCCATAGCCTTCCAGGTGCATCACCCTGGCCGCGTTCGTGGTCACCGCATCGAAGCAGGCGCGCATGCCGGCCTGGCTCGTCATCTGCGCCACGTGCAGGCCCATGTGGGCCACCTCCAGCATGTCGCCGGAGCCCATTCCGTACCAGGGATCCAGCACGCAGTCGTGGCCGAAGGCGACGGTGACCCCCGCGGCCATCAGCTCGGGCACGCGGGTCATGCCGCGGCGCTTCGGGTAGCTGTCGTGCCGGCCCTGCAGCGTGATGTTGATCAGCGGATTGGCGACAACGCTCACGCCGCTCTCGGCGATCAACGGGATCAGCTTGGACGCGTAGTAGTTGTCCATGCCGTGCATGGAAGTGCAGTGCGAGCCGGTGACGCGGCCCTGCAGTCCCAGCCGCTGCGCCTCGAACGCCAGCGTCTCGATGTGCCGCGACAGCGGGTCGTCGGTCTCGTCGCAGTGCATGTCCACCAGCTTGCCGCGTTGCGCGGCGATCTCGCACAGCAGCTTCACGCTCGCCGCGCCCTCGCTCATGGTGCGCTCGAAGTGCGGGATGCCGCCGACGACCTCGACACCCAGGTCCAACGCGCGTTCGAGGTTTCCGACGCCGCCTTTGCTGCGCAGCACGCCGTCCTGCGGAAACGCGACCAGTTGCAGCTCGATGTAGGGCGCGACTCGCCGCTGCACTTCGAGCAGCGCGTGAACGGCCAGGAGGCCCGGATCGCTGGTGTCGACATGGCTGCGGATGGCGAGCAGGCCGCGCGCGACGGCCCAGTCGCAGTAGGCGAGGGCGCGCTCGATGATCTCGTCGGCCGCGAGCCGTGGCTTGAGTTCCCCCCAGAGGGCGATGCCTTCCAGCAGCGTGCCGCTTTCGTTGACGCGCGGCTTGCCGTACGTGAGCACCGAATCCATGTGGAAGTGCGGATCGCAGAACGGCGGCGACAGCAGGCAGCCGCCGGCGTCCACGGTCTCGTGGGCCGGCGCCCGCAGGTGCGCGGCGACTTCGGTGATCAGCCCGTCCTGGACCGCGACCGACATCCCGGTGCGGCCGTCGGGCAGGGCGCAGTTGGCGACGAGGAGGTCGAGCATGTTGTCTTCTCCGGTGAGGCAAGCTCAGAGGTCGAACGCCCGCTGCACGAACCACCAGGCCGCGAGCAGCGCCACCAGGATCGAGCCGATCTTGACCACGCCGAACCGGTAGAACAGCGTGTGGCGCAGCGCGAAGGCGACCGGCAGGAACACCGCCACGATCGCCAGCTGGCCCAGCTCCACCCCGACGTTGAAGCCGACCAGCGCCAGTACCAGCGCGTCGCGCGGCAGCCCGAGGTCGGCCAGCACCGAGGCAAAGCCGAAACCGTGGATCAGCCCGAAGACGAACGCCGCGATCCAGCGCCGCGAGGCCGCGGTCGGGCGCAGGTTGTTCAGCGCCGCCAGCACGACGGACGCGGCGATGGCCGATTCGACCAGCCGCGACGGCAGGCTGACGACTTCCAGCGCCGCGAGGCTGAGGGTGATCGAGTGCGCCACGGTGAATGCGGTCACCACCTTGAACACGTCGCCGGCCGCCCCCCGCAAGCCGGGCGCCGATTCCCACTGGCCGTGGCGCCGCACCACCAGCACCGAAGGCAGCAGCAGCGCGAGCAGGAACAGGATGTGGTCGTAGCCGATCCAGATGTGCCACACGCCGTCGGCGACGTACTGCTTGAGCGTCTGCCAGGGGCCGGGCGGCTGCATCGGCAGCGCCTGCTGCGCCGACTCGGCGCCGAAGATGAGCGCTTGCGAGGGGTTGCCGGGCGCGATCCACTGGACCAGGCCACGGTGCGAGGGATCGACGTCGAACAGCAGCGAGTAGCGCGCGCGCAGCCCTGCGGCGAGGCCGGCGCAATCGGCCCTCAGGGCCAGCACGGCATAGGTGCCGTCGCTATGCCGCTCCAGCATCAGCGGCCCGGCCGTGCTCCACTCGCAGGTTGCGTTGCCGGCGCGCAGCTCGAGCCGGCTGGTGGCGTAACCGGTGATGTCGTCGGCGCGCTGGCGCACCTCGCCCCAGGTCAGGGCGCCGTCGCCGTCGCGGTCGAGTTCCAGCACGTAATCGAGGTCGCGCAGCGCGATGTCCCAGCGCACGGCGATCTCGCCGCCGCCTGCGCTGGCGCGCAGCGTCAGGTAGCTGTCGCTCGGCTTGTGCGCCAGCGCGGCCAGCGGCAGCAGGAGGGCCACCAGCAGCAGGAGCCAGCGCTTCATCGGGCCGCCCCCCTGGACGCCAGTTGCTGCGCCAGCGCGGCCAGCACGGGGTCCTCGTAGCCGCTGGACTGCAGCCAGTCGAGCGCCGGCTTCGCCGCTTGCGGCTGGCCGGCCGCCAGCGCGGCGCGCATCAGGACTTGCGCGTCGCGCGGCTCCTTCTGCAGCTGGTAGTTGCGCGAGGCGAGCGCCAGCGCCGGCCCGGGACGACCTTCCACGTCGAGTTCGAAGCGCGCGGCCTCCTGCTCGTGCAGCCGGTCGCCGCGCTGGCTGGCCGCCGCGAAGCGCTCGCGCAGCTGGCGCGCCCAGCCGGCGGCGCGCGCATCGTTGGCGGCACGCCCGGCCAGCGCCAGTCGCAGCAGCAGGATGTCCGAGCGCTCCCAGCCGGCCAGCAAGGTCAGCACCTCGCCGGCCCGCCGCTGGTCCAGGAGGAAGTCGGCGTAGGCGCCCAGCAGGAACTGGTCGACCACGCCCAGCTTCAGCGCTTCGTTGAAATGGTGGTCGGCGTCGTCGTTGCGGCCAAGGCGGATGGCCATCTCCGCGAGCCGGGTGCGGATCCACAGCGCCAGTTCGGGCGCGACGTCGCTGCCCGCGGCCAGCGCCCGCTTGAGCGCGTCGTAGGCGGGCGCCAGGCTGCCCGTGCTCGCCTGCACGTAGGCGGTGCACCCGTGCGCATGCAGCGGATGCGCCAGCGGCACCAGTTTCGTGCACTCCGAAAGCGCCTGGTCGTACTGGGCCTGCACCATGTGGATGGCCGCGCGCCAGGCGATCGGCTCGGCGGATTGCAGGTCGAGCTCGCTTGCCTTTTCCAGGCTCTTGAGCGCGCCGGCGAAGTCGTGGCCGTATTGCCGGATCTGCCCGTGCAGCAGCCAGTAGGCGGCGTTGTCCGATCCCGTGGCCGCCAGCGGCGCGATGACGGCGGCGGCGTAGCCGACGTAGCGGGGGTCGCCCTGCGCCATCGCCAGCTGGAAGTAGCGCCTCCCGATCTCCAGTCGCAGCCCGGCATCGTCGGGTCGCGCCGCGAGCTGCCTGCGCAGCGACTCGACGCGGCGCAGCAGGGGATCGCCGGCGCCCGGGAGGCGCTCGACGACCTCGCTGTCGCTGGCGGGGGTGAACGGCGCGGCATGGACGCACGCGGCGCATGCGAGCAGCGCCGCAGCCGCCCAGCGCGGCATGGCATTCGACAAGAGCATCCGGAGAGCGCGCTACTTGGTGCCGAAGATCCGGTCGCCGGCGTCGCCCAGGCCGGGCAGGATGTAGCCGTGCTCGTCGAGCTGGCGGTCGATGGCGGCCGTGTAGATCGGCACGTCCGGATGCGCCTGCTGCAGCGCCGCCACGCCTTCGGGGCAGGTGAGCAGGCAGACGAACTTGATCGACTTGGGCTGCAGCTCCTTCAGGCGCTCGACGGCGGCGATCGCCGAATTGCCGGTGGCGAGCATGGGGTCGACCACGACCACGTCCCGGTCGTGCATGTTCTGCGGCATCTTGAAGTAGTACTCCACGGCCGTCAGCGTCTTCGGGTCGCGGTACAGGCCGATGTGGCCGACGCGCGCCCCCGGCACGACGCTCAACATGCCGTCCAGGATGCCGGTGCCGGCGCGCAGGATCGAGACGAAGACCAGCTTCTTGCCGTCGATCACCTTGGCGGTCATGGTCTCCAGGGGCGTCTCGATCTGCACCTCCTGCATCGCCATGTCGCGCGTCACCTCGTAGGCCATCAGCATCGCCAGCTCGTTGAGCAGGCGGCGGAAGCTGTTGGTGCTGGCCTCCTTCTTGCGCATGAGGGTCAGCTTGTGCTGCACCAGCGGATGGTCGATCACGTGAACGTTGCTCATTCTTCCTTTTCCGTGTTTGTCGGCCGGCACTCGCCCGGCCTGCCTCCATTAGAACAGCGTGCCGTCGCTCGCCACCCGCAGCGGCGCGAGGCCCCCGCGCCGCTGCTGCGCCAGCTCGCGCCCGGCGGCCCAGCTGCCGCCCTCCAGCACGCAGGCCAGCGGCAGCTGCCCGGGCGTCATCTTCAGCTGCCGGCGCACCGCATCGGCCACTTCGTCCATCAGGGCAACGGTCAAGGCCCGCCACTCGACGACGATCTCGTCGCCCGGCTGCCACAATTCCTGCGCGGCGGCCGCGTCGCGCAGGCGCAGCAGCCCGCTGTCCAGCATCAGCCCGCCGTTGCGGTACTCGGCCAGCGCCGTGAGCGCGTCCAGGTGGTGGACGCGCACGCCGGCCCACTCGAACGGTTCGACCAGCGAATAGGTGAGCCATTGCGACAGCTTGTGCAACGGCATCCAGCCGTCCGACAGCCCCTCGCCGCGCACCGCCGGGTGGCGCCAGCAGTCGCCCAGCGGCACGCCGGCGATGGTGTTGGCCGCCGGCCAGATCGGCGCCAGGCTGGACAGCACCTGCGACAGGATGTCGTGGGCCGCGACCGCGGCGGTGGGCGGCACGGCCGCGCCGGCCGGCGCGATCAACATGTCGAAGAGGCCGCTGGGCCGGCCTTCCTCGCCGAAGACCTCAGGCTCTTCCTGCATCACTTCGCCCAGCCGCCGCAACAGGATCACGCGGTCGTCGAAGCCTGGCATCGGGTTGGCCTGGGTCACCTGGAACGCTCCGGCCAGGTGGTCGCGCACCAGCGACCGCAACCCGGTGGAGTCCACCCGCATCGGGTGCTCCTTGTCGCTGGAGAACAGCCCGCTGGTGAAGGCGTGGTAGCTGGCGACGGCGAGGCCTTCGGAGCGGGTGTAGCTGCGGCCGCTGGCCGCGTCGGTGTACTTCCAGTCGGGGCCGGCGCCGGCGTCGAGCAGCACGCTGACGACCGTCAGGTCGATCAAGGCATGCGCGCGGCTCACCGGCGGCAGGTGCGCCAGCCGGCGGTCCAGCTCCGCCTTGCGGTCCACGCCGCCCGCCTCGAAGTGGCGCCAGCGGCTGTGCAGCGGCACGTGCAGTTTCGGATAGCGCTGCCGCATGGCGGCAACGACCTCCCCGGCCGCGCCGTCGATGGCGCCGTCATCGACCTCGAACCAGCGCGACCCGCCGCCGCGCGCCCGGGCCAGCAACTGCCCGGCGCGCTCGCGGATGGCGTGCGTGGTGCGCAGCAGGTCCGCGGCTTCCTCGGCCTGCGCGTGCGGCGATCCGAGATGGGTGCTGCTCATGGTTCCAGCCTCCGGCCCCTGGTGTTCTTCAGTTCGCTCGCGTCCGGCGCCGGGCCAGGGCTGAAATAGCCCGCCGCCATCTTGGCGTTCATCTCGACACGGGCATCCGCCGGGATCAGCTCGTCTGGGATGTTGACCCGGCGGCCGATCTCGATGCCGGAGCCGGCGATGGCGTCGTACTTCATGTTGCTCATCGACACCAGCCGGTGGATCCTGCGCACGCCCAGCCAGTGCAGCACGTCCGGCATCAACTCCTGGAAGCGCATGTCCTGCACGCCGGCGACGCACTCGGTGCGCGCGAAATACTGGTCGGCGGTGTCGCCGCCAGCCTGCCGCTTGCGCGCGTTGTAGACCAGGAACTTGGTGACCTCGCCCAGGGCCCGGCCCTCCTTGCGCGAGTAGGACACCAGCCCGACGCCGCCGCGCTGCGCGCCCTGGATGCATTCCTCGATGGCATGGGTGAGGTATGGCCGGCAGGTGCAGATGTCGGAGCCGAACACGTCGGAGCCGTTGCACTCGTCGTGCACGCGGGCCGTGAGCTCGACGTCGGGGTTCGCCAGGTCGCGCGGGTTGCCGAAGATGTAGACGGTCTGGCCGCCGATGGGCGGCAGGAACACCTCGAGGTCGCTGCGCGTCACCAGCTCGGGATACATGCCGCCGGTTTCCTCGAACAGCACCCGGCGCAGGTCGGCCTCGGTGCAGCCGAAGCGGTCCGCGACGCCGGGCAGCCACCACACCGGCTCGATCGCGGCCTTCGTCACCATGGCGGCGCCACCTTCCGTGAGGATGCGGCCGTCGGCGCGCAGCCGGCCCTTCTGCAGGGCATCGATCACTTCCGGCAGCACAACGTGCGCCTTCGTCACGGCGATGGTCGGTCGGATGTCGTAGCCGGCCGCCAGCTCGGCGGCGAACGCCTGCGACACGACCGCGCCCCAGGGGTCGAGGCTGACGATCCTGCCGGGATCGCTCCATTGCGGATACGGGCCGATCTCGTCGGTGGGCGCCGTGTTGGTGAGATCCGCCTTGTGTTGCCGCGACAAGGCCCCGGCCGCCACGGCCAGGGCCCGGTACACGCTGTACGAACCGCTGTGCGTCCCGATGACGTTGCGGTGGCTGCGCTGGGTGGTGGTGCCGACGACCGGGCCGCGCTCGGCCGGCGTCGCCGCGCCCCACTGGATGGGCAGCGCGCCGTAGCCGCCGGCATGCGAGGTGAGGCGGATGTGGCGGGGCGCTGGTGCTTCGACGGACATGGCGAGCCCTCAAAGAGGGCAATGTAGCATCGCGCCCCCCGCGGCGCAGGCGCGGCCGGTGCGCGTCAGGCGAGACCCAGCATCCGGTCGAGCGACAGTCGGCCGGCGCCTCGGCCGGCGAGGTACAGCAGCAGCGCCGCCCACGACAGATGGGTCGGCCAGGCATCCGGGTAGACGAAGAGCTGGATCACCAGCGTCATGCCCAGCAGCGCCAGCGCGGCAGGCCGGGTGAACAGGCCCAGCACCAGCAGCAGCGGGAACAGATGCTCGGCGCCGGCCGCGAGTTGGGCCGCCACCTCGGGCGCGAGGAACGGCAACCGGTACTCGGTGCGGAACAGTTCGTAGGCGCCCGGGGTGACGCTGAACCAGCCCTCGACCTTCGTGCGGCCCGAGAGGAAGAAGATCGCGGCGATGGCGAGGCGGCTGGCGGCGGCCAGCAGGTCGTGGGTGATCAGGCGCTGCAGCAGGGCGCTGCCGGCATTCCAGCGTGTGTGCAACCCGGCCGCGGCGGGCGTGCCGCCGGTGTGCGAGAAGGTTCTCATGGCCTGTCTCCGTGGTTGGCTGTCGATGCGCGGACGAGCGCGCCGGCTCGCAACAGCCCCGCCAGCAGCTGCGCAAGGTCGGTGCCGGGCTCCACCCGCAGCGCCGCTGCGGCGGCTTGCGCCAGCGCCACCCCGTCGGTGCAGGCGTCGAGGAAGACGCACTCCGCCTGGCTCGCCTCGCGCCATGTGACGCCGGCGGCGGGCCGCGTGAACAAGGCGCCTTCGCCGCGCCAGGCGATCTCACCGTCGTCTTCGCTGCCGACACGGTTGCGCTGCCAGATGGTGAACACCGGCTGGTCGGCAAACCAGTGCCAGCGCGCCGCGGGATGCGGTGCGACGCCGGCGGCGGCCAGGGCGCCGGGGGCAAGTCCGGCGAACCAGGCGAGGTCGACGGGCGCGTCCGGCGCGGCGTGGGCCTCGATCCAGGCGCGATCCAGCCTGGCGACCCCCGGCAGGTAAGGCAGTTCCCGCGCCGGCCCGAACGTTTCCAGGAAGGCGGCAAAGCCCTCGCCGTAGAACAGCAGGCGAGCATCCCGTGGCGGCTCGGCCGTCGCGTGGATCGCCGCGGCCGCGCGGAACCAGTCGCGGCCGACCAGCCGCACCACCGTCGGGAAGTTCGCTTCCAGTGCGTCGACGCAGCCTTTCATGACCGTGTTCCGGTGGACGGCGAATCCCGGCTGTGCCGTGAGCGCCGCCAGCGGTCCTGGCGCCTCGTGCGGCCCTGCGAACAGCGCCTGCGAGAAGGCGCGGTGAAAGTCCGGGGCGGTCATGGCGCCACCGCCAATGGCTGGTCCGCTGGCTGCAAGGCGTCGGCAGCCACCGCACGCTCGGCCAGCAGGTCCTCGAATGGCGGGATGTTCGCGTCGCGCTCGATCAGCGTGGGACGCGGGCCGATGCGGGCGAGCAGCCGGCGGTAGAGCGCCCACACCGGCGGGGCCACCGGCGCGTCGTGCGAGTCGACCAGCAGCGCGGCGCCGAGCGCCGGGTCGCTGCTGTGGCCCGCGAGGTGGATTTCCATGACCGCGTCGCCCGGAACGCGGTCGAGCCAGGCGGCCGCATCGAATCCGAGGTTGTGCGCCGAAACGTGGACGTTGTTGACGTCCAGCAGCAGCCCGCACCCGGTCCGGGTGGACAGCTCGGCCAGGAAATCGATCTCGTCCCAGTCGTGGTCCATGCGCAGGTAGTGCGACGGATTTTCGATGGCGATGCGCCGGCCGAGGACCGACTGGGTGTGCGCAATGCGCGACGCGATGTGTCGCAACGCCCCGGTCGTGCGCGGGAAGGGCAGCAGGTCCGGGAAGGAGCGTCCGCCCCAACCCGACCAGGCCAGGTGCTCGGACACCAGCTCGGGCTCCAGGTGGCGCACCAGCGCCGCCAGCCGCCCCAGGTGCGCGGCGTCCAGCGGCTCGGCGCCCGCCAGCGACAGCGCCACGCCGTGCAGCGACAGCGGATGCGCGGCACGGATCGCCTCAAGCCAGCGCAACCTCGGCCCACCGGGCACCATGCCGTTCTCGGCATGCACTTCGAACCAGAGGCCGGGCAACCGGCAGGCGAGGGCGGCCCCGGCATGCTCGAATTTCAGTCCCAGCCCGGCCGACAGCGGTTGGGTCACGGTTTTTCAGACCTTGGGGGTGAGCGAACCCATGCCCTTGGGCGTCTTGATCGTGGTGCAGGTGCCGGCGGGAACGTTCTTGAAGGCGTTGCCTTGGTAGTCGGCCTTCGAGCTGCCGGCGCAGGTGGTGCCGGCGCCGGCCTTGCAATCGTTCTGGCCGGCCAGCGAAACGCCGTAGCATTTCTCCATGGCGGCCATCTTGTCGCCCATCGGCTTGGCGTCCTTCTGGGCCATGGCGGCGCCGCTGGCCAGGGCGAGGGCAAAGGCGGTGAGCGCGAAAGAGGAGGTGTTCATGCGTGGACTCCGGTCGGTTGAGGAAGGCGTGACGGCGCCGGCGGCGCCGTGCTTTCCAGTTCGGCCCGCGGGATCCGCCGGTTACGCGGCGCCGGCCAGGAGCCGCGTATTTATTTTTCCGGCCTCCTGTAACCGGAATGCCTGGCGCACCGAACAGGCAAGGGAAGCCCGATGACGAGCAGGCCAGCCAGTGATGTCGAAGCACAGTTGCGCGCGCTGTTTTTGCGCGGGCTGGACGGCGATGCCGCGGCCTACCACGCCTTCCTGGTCAGGCTCGGCGCCCACCTGCGCGCGTTTCTGGCGCGGCGCCTGTACGGCTGGCCAGATGAAGTGGAAGACGTCGTCCAGGAGTGCCTGCTCGCGATGCATAACGTTCGCCACACCTACCAGCCCGACCAGCCGCTCACGGCGTGGGCCCACGCGATCGCCCGGCACAAGCTGATCGACGTGCTGCGCGCCAAGTCGGCTCGCGAGAGCCTGCACGACCCGCTCGACGACGAGACGGCGCTGTTCGCCGCGAGCGAGACCGAGGCGAGCGACGCCCGCCGCGACCTCGATGGGCTGCTGGACACTCTGCCGGAGAAGCAGCGCGCGCCGATCCGCTGCGTCAAGCTGCAGGGACTCTCGGTGGCCGAGACGGCACGGATCACCGGGCTGTCGGAATCAGCGGTGAAGGTCGGGATCCACCGGGGCCTGAAGGCATTGGCCAAACTCGTGGGAGCCGCCGCATGAGAACCGAGGACCTGATCGGCCTGCTGGCCGCCGACGCGGTTCCCGTGCGGCGCCACGCCGCGAGCCGCCGGCTGGCGCTGGCGCTGGCGGCCGGCCTGCCGCTGGCGGGCGTCGTGATGGCGCTGCTCGGCTATGGCGTGCGCGACGACCTGGACCAGGTCGTCGCGTTGCCGATGTTCTGGGTGAAGCTGCTGTTGCCGGCGGTGTTGTCCGCAGCCGCGCTGGTCACGCTGCAACGCCTCGCGCGTCCGGGGGTGAAGCCGGGGTCCGCCTGGATCGGGATCGCCGGGCCGCTGCTCGCCTTGTGGGCGCTGGCCGCGGTGACGCTGGTTCTGGCCCCGGAGGAACGACGTCCGGCGCTCGTGCTGGGCCAGACCTGGCGCACCTGCAGCGCCAGCATCGCGGTGATTTCGCTGCCGGTCTTCGGGCGTTGCGGGCGATCAGCAGAGGTTCGGCCATGGCGGCCAGATGAAGTGGAAGACGTCGTCCAGGAGTGCCTGCTCGCGATGCATAACGTTCGCCACACCTACCAGCCCGACCAGCCGCTCACGGCGTGGGCCCACGCGATCGCCCGGCACAAGCTGATCGACGTGCTGCGCGCCAAGTCGGCTCGCGAGAGCCTGCACGACCCGCTCGACGACGAGACGGCGCTGTTCGCCGCGAGCGAGACCGAGGCGAGCGACGCCCGCCGCGACCTCGATGGGCTGCTGGACACTCTGCCGGAGAAGCAGCGCGCGCCGATCCGCTGCGTCAAGCTGCAGGGACTCTCGGTGGCCGAGACGGCACGGATCACCGGGCTGTCGGAATCAGCGGTGAAGGTCGGGATCCACCGGGGCCTGAAGGCATTGGCCAAACTCGTGGGAGCCGCCGCATGAGAACCGAGGACCTGATCGGCCTGCTGGCCGCCGACGCGGTTCCCGTGCGGCGCCACGCCGCGAGCCGCCGGCTGGCGCTGGCGCTGGCGGCCGGCCTGCCGCTGGCGGGCGTCGTGATGGCGCTGCTCGGCTATGGCGTGCGCGACGACCTGGACCAGGTCGTCGCGTTGCCGATGTTCTGGGTGAAGCTGCTGTTGCCGGCGGTGTTGTCCGCAGCCGCGCTGGTCACGCTGCAACGCCTCGCGCGTCCGGGGGTGAAGCCGGGGTCCGCCTGGATCGGGATCGCCGGGCCGCTGCTCGCCTTGTGGGCGCTGGCCGCGGTGACGCTGGTTCTGGCCCCGGAGGAACGACGTCCGGCGCTCGTGCTGGGCCAGACCTGGCGCACCTGCAGCGCCAGCATCGCGGTGATTTCGCTGCCGGTCTTCGGGTCGATGTTCGCCGCGCTGTCCAGCCTCGCGCCGACGCGTCCGGCGCTGGCCGGGGCCTGCGCGGGCCTGGTGGCGGGGGCCGCCGGCGCGGCCATCTATGCCTTCCACTGCCCGGAACTGGCGGCGCCGTTCCTGGCCGTGTGGTACGTCGCCGGCATCGCCGTCCCGACGGCCGCCGGCGCAGTGCTCGGGCCCCGCCTGCTGCGCTGGTGAGCCGCTGAGGAACCTCAGCGGCGCCGGCCGCCGATGATCCCGCCCAGGACGCCGCGGATGATCTCGCGCCCGACGGCGCTGCCGATGCTGCGTACCGCGGACTTGGCCATGCTTTCGGCAAGGCCCTCGCGCCGGCCGCCGCGCGGCCCGGTGGAGCCGAACACCATCTTGCCCAGCTCGCCCATCAGGCCGCCGCCCTCGGCCGGTGCTTCCGCCGTGGGCGCGTCCGCGGCCTGGCCCGGCGCCGGCGCGGCGCCGAGCGCCCCGGCCGTGCGCTGCGCCAGTTCCTCGTGCGCGGAAACGCGGTCGACGACCTTCTCATAGACGCCGGCGACCAGCGAACCGTCGAGGAGCGCCTGCCGCTCGGCCGGGGTGATGGGGCCGAGGCGGCTCCCCGGCGGCAGCACGTAGGCGCGCTCGGTGACGCTGGGCCGGCCCTTCGCGTCCAGGAAGCTCACGAGCGCTTCGCCGATGGCCAGTTCCGTGATGGCCGTTTCGATGTCGAGCGAGGGGTTCTCGCGCATGGTCTGCGCCGTCGCGCGCACCGCCTTCTGGTCGCGCGGCGTGTAGGCGCGCAGCGCGTGCTGCACCCGGTTGCCCAGTTGCGCCAGCACGCTGTCGGGGACGTCCAGCGGGTTCTGGGTGACGAAGAACACGCCCACGCCCTTGGACCGCACCAGGCGCACCACCAGTTCGATCCGCTCCACCAGCACCTTGGGCGCCTCGTCGAACAGCAGGTGCGCCTCGTCGAAGAAGAAGACCAGCTTGGGCTGCTCGGGGTCGCCGATCTCGGGCAGCTGTTCGAACAGTTCCGACAACAGCCACAGCAGGAAGGTGGCGTACAGGCGCGGCGACTGCAGCAGCCTGTCGGCGGCCAGGACGTTGACGAAGCCGTGGCCTTTCTCGTCGGTCTGCAGGAAGTCGGCGATGTCCAGCATGGGCTCGCCGAAGAACCTGTCGCCGCCCTGGCTCTCGATCTGCAGCAGCCCGCGCTGGATGATGCCGACGCTGGCGGCGCTGATGTTGCCGTACTGGGTGCGGAACTGCGCCGCGTTGTCGCCCACGTGGCGCAGCATGGCCCGCAGGTCCTTCAGGTCCAGGAGCAGCAGGCCATTGTCGTCGGCGATCTTGAAGACCAGGTTGAGGACGCCGGACTGGGTTTCGTTCAGGCCCAGCATGCGTCCGAGCAGCAGCGGCCCCATGTCGGAGACGGTGGCGCGCACCGGGTGCCCTTGTTCGCCGAACACGTCCCACAGCATGGTGGGACAGGCGAACGGCTCGGGCAGGGGCAGGCCGCGCTCGGTGAGCACCTTGCCGAGCTTGGCGGCGGTGTCGCCGGCCTGGCTGATGCCGGTGAGGTCGCCCTTGACGTCCGACAGGAACACCGGCACGCCCAGCTTCGACAGGCCTTCGGCGAGGGCCTGCAGGGTGACGGTCTTGCCGGTGCCCGTGGCCCCGGTGACGAGGCCATGGCGGTTGGCCATCTGCGGCAGCAGGCGGCACTCGGTGACGGCGTTGCGGGCGATCAGCAGAGGTTCGGCCATGGCGTCAAAAGTAGAATTGGTGACAGCGCAATATAAGTGGTATTGCCGGCGGGGGCGGCGGTTGCCGGCCCCGCAGCGAGTGAAACGAACCAAGGATTCCCAGTGGCCGGACACAGTAAATGGGCGAACATCCAGCACCGCAAGGGCCGCCAGGACGAAAAACGCGGGAAGGTGTGGACCCGCGTCATCCGTGAAATCATGGTGGCGGCGCGCCAGGGCGGCGGCGACCTGAGCGCCAATCCGCGCCTGCGGCTTGCCGTGGACAAGGCCAAGGCGGCCAACATGCCGGCCGACACCATCAAGCGCAACATCGACAAGGCGACCGGCAACCTCGAGGGCGTGCAGTACGAGGAAATCCGCTACGAGGGCTACGGCATCGGCGGTGCGGCGATCATGCTGGACACGATGACCGACAACAAGGTGCGCACGGTGGCCGAGGTGCGGCATGCCTTCAGCAAGTACGGCGGCAGCATGGGCACGGCCGGTTCCGTGGCGTTCCAGTTCCGCAACGTCGGCCAGCTGATCCTGGCGCCCGGCACCAGCGAGGACAAGGTGATGGAAGTGGCGCTGGAAGCCGGCGCCGAGGACGTGATCGCCGACGAGGACGGCGCCATCGAGGTCATCACCGATCCGGCTGCGTTCGAGGCGGTGAAGGATGCGCTGGAGCAGGCGGGGCTCAAGGCCGAAGTGGCCGAGGTGACCATGCGGCCGGAGAACACCATCGACCTCGAGGGCGACGACGCGGCACGGATGCAGAAGCTGCTGGACGTCCTGGAAGACCTGGACGACGTCCAGGAGGTCTACCACAACGCGTCGCTCTGACGCGAGCCCGATGAAAGTCCTCGTCATCGGCGGCGGCGGCCGCGAGCACGCGCTGGCCTGGAAGCTGGCGCAGTCACCGAAGGTGCAGGCGGTCTACGTCGCCCCGGGCAACGGCGGCACCGCGCTGGATTCCCGGCTGGTGAACGTGCCGGTCACCGACATTGCGCAACTGCGGCAATGGGCGCTGCAGGAGAAGATCGCGCTGACCGTGGTCGGGCCGGAGGCGCCGCTGGCGGCCGGCGTGGTCGACGACTTCCGCGCCCACGGACTGCGCGTGTTCGGCCCCACCCGGGCGGCGGCGCAGCTGGAAAGCTCCAAGGCCTTTTCCAAGGCGTTCATGAAACGCCACGGCATCCCGACGGCGGAATACGAAGCCTTCACCGATCCGGCCGCGGCGCACGCGTACGTCGACCGGCGCGGCGCGCCGATCGTGGTCAAGGCCGACGGGCTGGCCGCCGGCAAGGGCGTCGTCGTCGCGATGACGGCGGCCGAGGCGCACGAGGCCATCGACTTCATGCTGCTGGACGACCAGCTGGGCGTCAGCCACAACGCGGGCGGCGCCCGGGTCGTCATCGAGGAGTTCCTGCAGGGCGAGGAGGCGAGCTTCATCGTGCTGTGCGACGGCCGCAACGTCGTGCCGCTGGCGAGCTCCCAGGACCACAAGCGGCTGCTCGACGCCGACCAGGGCCCCAATACCGGCGGCATGGGCGCGTATTCGCCGGCGCCCGTGGTGACGCCGCAGGTGCATGCGCGTGCCATGCGCGACGTCATCCTGCCGACCGTCAAGGGCATGGAGAGCGACGGCATTCCCTATACCGGCTTCCTGTACGCGGGGCTGATGATCGACGCCGAGGGCCGGCCGAAGACGCTCGAATTCAACTGCCGCATGGGCGACCCGGAAACCCAGCCGATCATGATGCGGCTGCGCAGCGACTTCTTCGACGTGATGATGGCCGCCACGGCCGGCACGCTGGACCAGGTGGACCTGCAGTGGGACCGGCGGGTCGCGCTCGGCGTCGTGATGGCCGCCGCCGGCTATCCGTTGCAGCCGCGCAAGGGCGACGCCATTTCCGGCCTGCCGAAGCCCACCGACGACGCGATGGTCTTCCACGCGGGCACGGTGCGGCAGGACGGCGCCATCCTGACGTCCGGCGGCCGCGTGTTGTGCGTCACGGCGCTGGCCGACAGCGTCAAGGCCGCGCAGCAGCGGGCCTACGAGGCCGTGCGAGGCATCCAGTTCGACGGCGCACAGTACCGGCGCGACATCGGCCACCGGGCCGTGCAGCCGGCGCGCGGGCGAGGCAATCCATGACGCAACAGACGGCCCAGGTGCGGGCGTACCTGCAGGGGCTGCAGCAGCGCATCACCACGGCGTTCGCGCAGGTCGACGGCAAGGCGTTCATGGCCGATGCCTGGCGCAAGGGCAGCGACGAGCCGCTGCAGGGCGAGGGCGTCAGCATGATCCTGGAAGGTGGCAAGGTGTTCGAGCGCGCCGGCTGCGGCTTCTCGCACGTGACCGGGCCGCGCCTGCCGCCTTCGGCGACCCAGCACCGGCCCGACCTGGCCGGCGCCTCGTTCGAGGCCATGGGCGTGTCGCTGGTGTTCCACCCGCGCAACCCGTATGCGCCCACGGTGCACATGAACGTGCGGATGCTGGCCGCCATGCCGAAGGACGCCGAGCCGGTGTACTGGTTCGGCGGCGGCATGGACCTGACGCCGTACTACGGTTTCGAAGAGGACGCGGTGCATTTCCACACCGTATGCCGGGACGCGCTGGCGCCCTTCGGCGCCGACAGGTACCCGCGCTTCAAGGCCTGGTGCGACGAGTATTTCTTCAACAAGCACCGCGGCGAGCCGCGCGGCATCGGCGGCATCTTCTTCGACGACTACGCCGAAGGCGGGCCGGCCGACAGCTTCGCGCTGGTGCGGGCCGTGGGCGATGCGTTCGTGCCGGCCTACCTGCCCATCCTGCAGCGCCGCCGGGACCTGCCGTACGGCGAGCGCGAGCGCGAGTTCCAGCTGTACCGGCGCGGCCGCTACGTCGAGTTCAACCTGGTCTGGGATCGCGGCACCCACTTCGGCCTGCAGTCGGGCGGGCGCACCGAGTCGATCCTGATGTCGATGCCGCCACTCGCGAGCTGGTCGTACCGGCGCGAGGACGAGCCTGGATCGCCCGAGGCGCAGCTCCTGACCAGGTTCCTGGTGCGCAAGGACTGGATCTGATGGGGCGGCGCGTGGGCGTGTTCGGCGGGGCGTTCGATCCGCCTCACGTCGCCCATGCCGCGCTGGCCCGCGCCGCCGTGGACCAGCTGGCCCTCGACGAACTGCGCATCCTGCCGACCGGCGACGCCTGGCACAAGAGCCGGACGCTGAGCCCGGCCGGACACCGGCTGGCGATGGCGCGCCTGGCGTTCGCGGACCTGCCGCGGGTCGTGGTCGACGACCGCGAACTGCGCCGCGCCGGACCCACGTACACCGTCGACACCTTGCGCGAGCTGCTGGCCGAGCAGCCCGGCGTGCAACTGTTCCTCGTCATGGGGGAGGACCAGGCGGCCGCACTGACCCGCTGGCACGACTGGGAGACGGTCGTCGCACTGGCGGTGATCGTCGTCGCCGGACGCGCCGCCACGCCCGGCGAAACGCGCGCCGCGCTGCCGCCGCAGGCGCGATTTCAGCCGCTCGCGCTGCCCGCGATGGCGGCCAGCGCCACCGCCATCCGGTCGCTCGTCGGCAGCGGCCGCCCGATCGCCGATTTGGTGGCGCCGGGCGTTGCAAGTTATATTGACCGACATCACCTTTACCAACAGCCCTGATGAGCCAGAACGCCGCCGCGAAAAAAGACACCCAGAAACTCCAGCGGGCCATCGTCGATGGCCTCGAGGACGTCAAGGCGCAGGACATCCAGGTCTTCAACACCGAGCACCTCTCGCCGCTGTTCGAGCGCGTGATCGTCGCCTCAGGGACCTCCAACCGCCAGACCAAGGCGCTGGCTTCCAGCGTCCGTGACGCGGTGCGCGAGGCGGGCTTTCCCAAGCCGCGCATCGAGGGCGAGGACAACGGCGAGTGGATCATCGTCGACTGCGGTGCCGCCGTGGCGCACATCATGCAGCCGGCGATCCGGCAGTACTACCACCTCGAAGAGATCTGGGGCGACAAGCCGGTGCGGCTGAAGTTCGGCGCACCCAAGCCGGCCATGGCGTCGGAGCCGGAACCGGCCCCCGCGAAGAAGGCGGCCGGCAAGGCGCCCGCCAGGAGCGCCGCCAGGACGGCAGCGAAGAAGACACCGGCAAAGACCGCGAGCAGGTCCGCGGCGCCGGCAGCAGGCAAGGCAACTGCGAAGAAGACGGCAACGAGCACGCAAGCGCGTGGCGCGGCCAGGGCGCCCGCGAAGAAGGCACCCGCCGGGCGGTCCGGCACGGCCGCGAAGACGGCGGCCAGGCGCGCACCGGCGAAGAAGAGTCCAGCCAGGAAGGGATGAAGCTGTCGGTGGTCGCCGTCGGGCAGCGGGTGCCGGACTGGGCCCAGGCTGCGTGGGACGACTACGCCAAGCGCTTCCCGCCCGAGCTGCGCGTCGAGCTCAAGGCCGTCAAGACCGAGCCGCGCGCCGGCAAGGCCCTGGCGGCGCTGCTGGCCGCCGAACGCCAGCGCATCGAGGCCGCCATCCCCAGGGGCACCCACGTGGTCGCGCTGGACGAGCGCGGCACGGCGCTGACCACCATGGCGCTGGCCGCGCGGCTGAAGGCATGGCAGATGCAGGGCGGCGACGTGGCGCTGGTGATCGGCGGCCCCGACGGCCTGGAGCCCGGGTTCAGGCAGGCGGCGCACGAGCGCATCCGGCTGTCCGACCTGACGTTGCCGCACGCGATGGTGCGGGTGCTGCTGGTGGAACAGCTCTATCGCGCATGGTCGGTCAACGCGAACCATCCGTACCATCGGGAGTGATCCGGGCAGCCAGACAGCCGGACGCTGTTGAGTCTTGCATGAACGACAAGAACACCCCATTCGTCTACCTTGCCTCCCAGAGCCCGCGCCGGCGCCAGTTGCTGGAGCAGCTGGGCGTCGCCCATGAACTGCTCCTGCCCGATGCGCACGAGGACGCGGAGGGCCTCGAGGCCGTCCTGCCGGGGGAGGCGCCGGCGCGCTACGTCCAGCGCGTGACCGGCCTCAAGCTCGATGCCGCGATGGAGCGGCTGAAGCGCCGCGGCCTGCCGCCGGCGCCGGTGCTGTGTTCCGACACCACCGTCGCACGCGGCCGCACGATCTACGGCAAGCCGGCGGACGCGGCTGATGCGGCCCGCATGCTGCGCGAGCTGGCCGGCACCACCCACCGCGTGCTGACGGCCGTGGCGGTGCAGTCGGGCCGCGCGCGGCGCACCGCGCTGAGCGACTCCCGCGTCACGTTCGCCCGCTGGACGCCGGCGCAGATCCGCGACTACGTCGCCAGCGGCGAGCCGATGGGCAAGGCCGGCGCCTACGCCATCCAGGGCCGCGCCGGCGCGTTCATCTCGCACATCAGCGGGAGCTACTCCGGCATCATGGGACTGCCGCTGTTCGAGGCGGCGGGCCTGCTGCGGGCGTTCGGGCTGCGCGTCTAGGGGCGCGTGTCCGTGATGTCCACGCCCTCGGGAACCAGGCCGACCAGCTCGCCCCTGGCATTGAACACCGGCCGGATCGTGAAATCGAAGCGGCGCGGTCCGATCGGCAACTGCAGTTCCACCTCTCGCCGCACGGTCTGCCCGGCGACGGCGGCCTTCACGGCGGCACGCATGGCGTCGCCGGCGCCCGGGGTGGCCGCGAACCAGGGCGTGTCCCACAGCGGCTTGCCGGCGACCTCGTGCAGCTGCGCCCGGATGCCCGCCAGCGCCGCCTTGTTCGCATCCAGCAGGACGCCTGACGTGTCCATGAAGCCCTGGTAGATCAGCTCGGTCTGGAACGTCGCCCGCAGGCGGTCGGCCACCGCGCTCTGCGCCTCCAGCGCCCGGCTGAGTTCGGCCGTGCGGCTGCGCACCTGCGCTTCCAGCGTCCCGGTGAAGCGCCGCAGCGCCTGCTGCGCGCGCTGCTCCGCCTCCACGGTCGCCGCCAGCCGGGCCCGCTCCTCGCCGAGCTGCCAGTTGGTGACGCGCAGCGCCGCCTCGGCCCGCGAGCGGTCCGTGACGTCCGTGACCTGCACGAAGATGCCGTCCACTTCGCCCGCGGCATTGCGCACCGGCTGGTAGACGAAATCGAGCACGAACTGTTCCGGCGCCGCGTCCGGCTGGCGCTGCAGCTGTACGGCCGCGCCGCGCGCGACGTAGGGCTCGCCGCTGCGGTAGACGCCATCCAGGAGCGCCAGGAAGCCTTGCTCCTCCGCCTCCGGAACCACGTCGCGCACCCGGCGGCCCACCGGCTCGCGCTGGCCGATCAGGCTCAGGTACGCGTCGTTCGCGATCTCGAAGACGTGCTCCGGTCCGCGCAGCAGGGCGATCGCGGCGGGGGCTTGCCGGAACAGGTCGCGCCAGCGGTCGATCTCCGCGAGGCGCCTGCCCCGGCCGCGGACCAGTTCGGTGATCTCATGGCCCTGGTTGAAGATGCCCGCCACCGTGTTGTCCGGGGCGCGGATGGGGGTCAGGCTGTAGTTCCACCAGGTCTCGCGCACGCGCCCCCCGCGCTCCATCGGGAGCATCTGCTCCCACAGCGCCAGGCCCTCGCCGGTCGTCAGCACCTGCGCGAACTGCGGCTCGATCACGTGCCAGATGTCGGTCCAGACCTCGCGCGCCGGACGGCCGAGGGCGCCCGGGTGCTTGTCGGCGGGAACCGGCGCCCAGGCGTCGTTGTAGAGCAGCCAGCACTCCGGACCCCAGTACACGCAGGTGGGGAAGCTGGAGTTCAGGCACAGGCTGATCGCCATCTGCAAGGTCGCCGGCCATCCGGCGGGTGGGCCCAACGGATGGGATGACCAGGCGAAGGCGCGGATGCGCGCCCCCATGTCGCCCCCGCCTTGAATGCATGAGGGCAGGGCGGGCGCAGTAGTCATCGCGATTCGGAAACAGGGACTGGCGGATTCTATCGACGCAGGCTGCAACGCGGGCGGCTCGAATGACTGAGGTATCCTGTCCCGGCCGTCGCCACCCAACATACCAAGAATGCAGCAGGACATCCTGATCAACTGGTCGCCCCAGGAAACGCGGGTCGCGATCATCGAAAACGGCGCCGTGCAGGAGCTGCACGTGGAGCGCACGCTGGAGCGGGGGCTGGTCGGCAACGTCTATCTGGGCAAGGTGGCGCGCGTGCTGCCGGGCATGCAATCGGCCTTCATCGACATCGGACTGGAGCGCGCCGCGTTCCTGCACGTGGCCGACGTCTGGCATCGCCAGCCGGACGGCGAGGCGCCGTTCCTGCGCAGCAGCCAGCCGCAGGTGCCGATCGAGAAGCAGGTGTTCGAAGGCCAGCCGCTGATGGTGCAGGTGATCAAGGATCCGATCGGCACCAAGGGCGCCCGCCTGTCGACGCAGATCAGCATCGCCGGGCGGCTGCTGGTGTTCCTGCCCCAGGACGACCACGTGGGCGTGTCGCAGAAGATTCCGCCCGAACAGCGCGACGAGCTGCGCGCCCGGCTGCAGGCGCTGGCGGGTCCCGAGGGCGGGGGCTTCATCCTGCGCACCAACGGCGAGGACGCCACGGATGCCGAGCTGTCCGAGGACATCGCCTACCTGCGCAAGACCTGGGCCCGCATCCGGGAGGCGGCGCTGCGGCTGCCGCCGATGTCGCTGCTGCACCAGGACCTGAGCCTGCTGCAGCGCGTGCTGCGCGACCTGGTCAGCGACGAGACGCAGACCATCCGCATCGATTCGCGCGAGCAGTTCAGCCAGCTGCGCGCCTTCGGCCAGGAGTTCATGCCGGCGGCCGCGGAGCGGCTGCAGCTGTACAAGGGCGAGCGGCCGATCTTCGACCTGTACGCCATCGACGACGAGATCCAGAAGGCCCTCGGCCGGCGCGTCGAGCTCAAGTCGGGCGGCTACCTGATCGTCGACCAGACCGAGGCGCTGACCACGGTGGACGTCAACACCGGCGGCTTCGTCGGCGCCCGCAACTTCGACGACACCATCTTCAAGACCAACCTGGAGGCTGCCCACGCGATCGCGCGGCAGCTGCGGCTGCGCAACCTGGGCGGCATCATCATCGTCGACTTCATCGACATGGGCCGCGAGGACCACCGGCAGGCCGTGCTGGCGGAGTTCCGCAAGCAACTGGGCCGGGATCGCGTGAAGACGATGGCCGGCGGCTTTTCGCAGCTCGGCCTGGTGGAGATGACGCGCAAGCGCACGCGGGAGTCGCTGGCGCACATGCTCTGCGAGCCGTGCGCTGCCTGCCAGGGCAAGGGCACCGTGAAGACCGCGCGCAGCGTGGCCTACGACATCCTGCGCGAGATCCTGCGCGAGGCGCGGCAGTTCAACCCGCGCGAGTACCGCATCGTCGCCGCGCCGCAGGTGATCGAGCTGCTGCTGGACGAGGAGAGCCAGCACCTGGCCGGGCTGTCGGACTTCATCGGCAAGCCGATCTCGCTGCAGTCCGAGGCCGCGATGGGCCAGGAGCAGTACGACATCGTGCTGTTGTAGCGCCGCGGCGCTACAACAGCAGGGGCTAGTGTCCTGTCCCACAAATATCTGTGCTCTCGCTGGTTCGTAGCGGGCCGCCGGCAAGGCGCGGGCGCCGGCCAATACTTGACGTATTGGCCGGTGACCGTAACGCGGCATGCGGCCCGCTACGAGCCAGCCCGGAGGGTTCGGCGCCTGCGGGGCGCTCGGCGGCCGTCCAAAGCGGGTCCAGACGTCCAGTCTGGACCCGCTCTGGCCAACCACCGATCATCCCCGCATCCATCCGAACGAGAGTACAGATATTTGTGGGACAGGGCACTAGTGGTCAGGGCCCGGTGTCGCTGCTCGGCTGCCGTCCAGCAGCAGCTCCGCCTGCGCCAGCACCTGCTCCGGGCTGATCGACTGCAGGCAGTCGCTGCGGCTTTGGCGGTGGTCCTCGCAGCCGGCACGGCCGCAAGGCACGCACGGCTGGGTGCCTTGCAGGACCGTCACGTTGCCTGCCTGCTGCGCGGCCGCCGAGCGTGCGAACAGCTCCTGCGCCCCAGCTTTCGCCGGCCACGGCGCCCAGCGCAGCGGGTTGGTCGGCCCGAAGATGGCGATCACCGGCGCGCCGGTGGCCGCCGCGAGGTGGGACACCGAGGTGTCCGGACCGATGTAGAGGGCCGCCTCGCGCAGCAGCGCCGCCAGCTGGTTGAAGTCCAGCTGTCCCGAGGCGTCGAGCAGCTGCGGCGGCTGGCCCAGCGCGCGCAGCGGTGCGATGCATTCCTGGTCTCGCCCGCCGCCGCTGCCGGTCAGCACCACCTGTCTGCCCTGCGCCAGCAGCGCCGCAACGAGGCGCTCGAAGTGCGCGACCGGCCACTGCTTGTACGGCCACATCGAAGGCGCGTGCACGACCACGGCGCCGGGCCGGACCAGCTCGCGCAGCGGCGGCGGCAGCTCCCCGGGCGGCGGCGGCACCACCTGCGCCGGTGCCATCGCACCTGCCGCCCATGGCGCCATCAGCGCCTGCCGTTCCGCGGTGACGTGCACGCTGCCCAGGTCGCCGGCGGAAACCACCACATGCTCGAGCGCCAGACGCTTGACCCAGTTGCTGGCGCCGTGCGCGGGAATCACCCCGCTGCGCCGCGGGGCGGCGATCCAGCCCAGGAGGTGGGCGCGGTCGCCCGGGTCGGCGACCAGCGCCAGGTCGTACCGGCGCCACAGCCGGCGGACCAGGGACCGGAAGCCGGTCCAGCCCAGGCGCGCCGGATACTCCAGCAGCCGGTCCAGGTCCGGGTTGCCGTGCAACATGCCGGCCGTTCCGGCGAACGCCAGCACGTCGATGCGCGCCCGCGGCCAGCGGTCGCGCGCTGCCCGCAGCAGTGGCGTGGTGAGCAGGACGTCGCCGATCTGGCGCGTCACGATGATCACCACGCGGCGCATGTTCTCGTCGCGCCGGGCGAGGTCGCGCGACTCCGCCACCAGCAGCGCCAGCAGCGCGGCGAACAGGTGTCCTTCGATGAAATCGAGCAGGAGCGAGTTGAACAGGCTGCCGATGGCGAAGGCGGCGGCGAGGCCGGCCAGCACGGCGCCCACGGGCCGTCCCGCGGTCGCGGCGCGCCGCAGGATGGCGCCGAGCCAGCCGAGGAACAGCGCCAGCGCCACGACGCCGCCGCCGGCCAGCTGCATCACGTACTCGTTGTGCGGGTTGCTGCTGCGCATCCACAGCGCACGGCGCTCGGCCTCCTGCGGCGTGAGACCGGGATAGCGCTCGCGGGCCGCCCGTTCGTGCGCCGTGTCGTAGTTGGCGTATCCCACGCCTGCGAGCCAGTGCCGTCGGACAAGGTCCGAGGAAATCCGGATCAGCTCGATGCGGATGGTGGTTGACGTGAAGCCCCCGGTGGCGGCGGCCGGCTGCCAGCCGGCCAGCGTTTCGCTGACGCGCTCCTCCATGGAGTCCGAACTGAACGCCAGCACGAGCACGATCAACGGCCCGGCCAGCACGGCCATCCAGCGCCAGCCGCGCGGCGCATGCAGCCAGGCCGCGCTGGCCGCCAGCACCAGCACCAGGATGTAGCCGGTGCGCGAATCGAGCGCGAACAGCACCGTGAGCGTCAGGAACGCAGCCAGCCCGCGCAGCCACCAGGCGCCTGGATGGCCGCGCGCCCGCAGCACCAGCAGGAAGGCGCACACGGCCAGCGCGAAGCCGGCGGAGATGCGCCGCTCGCCCACGACGTGCCGCATGGCAGGCTCGAACGTGACGCTCCAGTAGACGAGGGCCAGGAACACGCAGCCCGCGACGAAGGCCCGCAGGAAGACCTGCCGGTCGCGGGCGCGCAGCAGCAGTGCCGCGAGCACCGGCGCCAGCAGCAGTTCCTGGTACTGGTTGATGGCGCGCACGCTGTCGCGCCCGGTGCCGCTCGCGACGAGCGTGTGTATCGCGATCCAGGCGAGCAGCGCGAGTCCGATCGCCATCACCGGGTCGCGCCAGGCCTCGCGGTCGGCCAGGGCACGCGGTCGAGCCAGGACCAGCAGCAGCAGCAGGAACTCGGCGATCGCGACCCCGGCCGACGAGAACGGCAGGAAGAAGCCGAGCAGCGCCAGCGTCGCCGTGAGGCACCAGTCCCACACCTGGGGCCGGCCGCGCGTGACGGCCGGGGCTACGGGTACCGGCGCCGTCATGCGCCTCCGAATTGCAGCGCGTGCAGCCGCGCATAGAGGCCGCCGGCCGCCAGCAGCTCGCCATGGCTGCCGCTCTCGACGATCCGGCCGCGGTCCAGGACCAGCACGCGGTCGGCATGTTCGATCGTCGAGAGCCGGTGCGCGATGATCAGCGTGGTGCGCCCGGCCATCAGCCGCTGCAGCGCTTCCTGGACCTGGCGCTCCGAGGCCGTGTCGAGTGCCGAGGTCGCCTCGTCGAGGATCAGCACCGGCGCGTCCTTGTACAAGGCGCGGGCGATCGCGAGGCGCTGGCGCTGGCCGCCCGACAGGGCCACCGCGTTGTGGCCGACCACCGTGTCGAGGCCCTCGGGCAGCGCCGCCACCACGTCCTCGAGATTGGCGGCGGCGACGCACTCGCGCAGGCGCTGTGCGTCCGGCATCCCGCCCAGCGACACGTTGGCGGCCAGGGTGTCGTTGAACATCACGACGTCCTGGCTCACCAGCGCGAACTGGCGGCGCAGCACGTCGAGCCGCCACTCGCCGACGTCGTGGCCGTCCAGGCAGACCCGGCCGCCGGTGGGCTGCACGAACCGCGGCAGCAGGTTGGCCAGCGTCGTCTTGCCCGACCCCGAAGGCCCCACCAGCGCCACCACCTGCCCCGGCTCGATCGCCAGCGTCACGCCGTCGAGTGCCGGCTCGCCGTCGTCGCGGTAGCGCACGCCGACGCCTTCCAGCGTGATGCGGCCCAGGGCCCGCTGCGGCGCGTAGTCGCCGCCGGTTTCGGCCGGGCTCAGCTCGATCAGGTCGCGGGCCCGCTGCACCGCCGCCAGGCCGCGCGAGATCGGGCTGGCGACTTCCGACAGCCGCTTGATCGGCGCGATCAGCATCAGCATCGCCGTGATGAAGGCCGCGAACGTGCCCACCGTGATGCCGTCACGGCTCTGCCAGAGCGCGATGGAGATTACCGCCGACAGCGCCGCGGCGGCCATCATGTGGGTGAGCGGGGTGATCGAGGCCGAGGCGACGGCCGTCTTCATCGCCAGCCGGCGTAGCGCGGCGCTCAGGCCGGCGAAGCGGCCCGACTGCGCCTCCTGGGCGCCGTGCAGGCGCACCACGCGCGCGGCCAGCACGTTCTCCTCGACGACGTAGGCGAGGTCGTTGGTGGCGGTCTGCGTGGTGCGGGCGATGCGATAGAGCCGCCGCGACACGGTTCGCATCAGCCAGCCCACGGCCGGCACGATCAGGAACACGATCAGCGTGAGCTGCCAGTTCAGGTACAGCAGGTAGGCGAGCAGGGCGACCAGCGCCACCGCGTCCTTGACCAGGCCCATCACGGCGTTCACCAGCAGCGTGGCGCCGTTCTGCACCTCGAACACCACGGTGTTGGACAGCGCCGTGGCGTTCTGCTCGCGAAAGAGCGACAGGCGCGCGTCGAGCACCCGCGCGAACATGTCGTTGCGCAGCCGCAGCAGGCCGTCCTGCGTGATGCGCGCCAGCGCGAGGTCGGCGATGAAACCGGCCAGCCCGCGCACCGCAAACAGCAGCAGCAGGCTGCCCGGCACCAGCCACAGCGGAAAGCCGTCCCCGCGGAAACCTTCGTCCAGCAGCGGCTTGAGCAGCGCCGGCACCAGCGGCTCGAGCGCCGACGAAACCACCGTCGCCAGCGCCGCGATCGCCCAGAAACGGCGGGTGCTCGCGAAGTAGGGCGCGAGCCAGCGCAGGAGGGAGGTGTCGATGCGGATCATGCGTTGCAGTGCCGGCGAGTGGCCGGCGGTCGCCCGGGACGCCAGCAGGTGGGGTGCAATAATGGCCCGATCGACAAACGAGGGATTATGCCGTGCGGGCCGGTGACGGCCGCGCCACGGCGCGCCTCCAATGCCCACCCTGAGCATCATCATCGTCGCCAAGAACGAGGCCATCAACATCGCCGACTGCGTGCGCTCGGCCCGCTTTGCCGACGAGGTGATCGTGCTCGACTCGGGCAGCAGCGACGCGACGCCCGACCTGGCCCGGGCCGAGGGCGCCCGCGTCGTGGCCACCGACTGGCCCGGCTACGGGCCGCAGAACAACCGCGGCATCGACCTCGCCACCGGCGACTGGTTCTTCTCGCTGGACGCCGACGAACGCATCACGCCCCAGCTGGCCGCGGAGATCCGCGCCGCCATCGAACGTGCGGACGTGGACGGCTTCCGGGTGCCGCGCTCCTCCATGTACTGCGGCCGGTTCATCCGCCACGCCGGCTGGACCCCTGACTACACCTGGCGGCTGGCGCGGCGAGGCAAGGGGCGCTTCACCGAGCACTACCTGCACGCGCACCTCGAGGTGCACGGCGCCACCGGCACGCTGCGCCATCCGATCGTCCACTACAGCTTCCGCTCGATGGAGTCGGTGCTGGAGAAACTCAATCGCTATTCCAGCGCCAGCGCCCGCGACATGACCACCGCGGGCCGCAAGGGCTCGCTGGGGCGCGCCGTCGCCCACGGCCTGTGGGCGTTCTTCCGCACCTACGTGCTGCGGCTCGGCTTCCTGGACGGCCGCTGGGGCTTCATGCTCGCCGTCTCCAACGCGGAAGGCACCTACTACCGCTACGTCAAGCTGTGGCTGCTGCAGCGCGAGCCGGAGGCGCCCGCCAAGGCATGAGGAGGGCCTTCGTCGTCCTCACCTACAACCGCTCCGACGCGCTGCTCGCGGTGCTGCGCGCGCTGGCACCGCAGTGCGGGCGCGGCGACGTGGTCGTGATCGCCGACGACGGCTCGCGCGCCGAACACGTCGAGGCCGTGCGCCAGGGCCTGCCGCCGTTCGCCTGTCCGGTGCGGCACGTGTGGCATCCCGACGTGGGCTTCACCGCGGCGCGGGCCCGCAACCTCGGCGCGGCGCACGCGGGCGCAGACTACATCGTGTTCATGGACGGGGACTGCGTGCCGACGCCGCACTTCGCGGTCCAGCATGCCCGGCTGGCGCAAGCCGGCCACTTCGTCAACGGCAGCCGCGTGCTCCTAAGCGAGGGCCTCACGGCCGACGCGATCGCTGGCCGCACCGACCTGGCGCGGCTCTCTTCCGCGCAGTGGCTGCGGTTGCGCTGGCGCGGCGACGTTAACAAACTGACGCATCTTCTTTGCTGGACAGCAGCGCCCGGCCGTGTACAAACCGGGTTTGCCTGGAAAGGCATCCGCAGCTGCAATTTCGGGGTCTGGTATCGTGACCTCGAGGCGGTGAACGGCTTCGACGAAACCTTCAGCGGCTGGGGCCACGAGGACGCCGACCTCGTGCTGCGGCTGCATCGCCACGGATTGCGCCGCAAGAACGGGTACCTGGCGACCGAGGTGTTCCACCTGTGGCACCGCGAGAACAGCCGCGCCGGCGAGGCCGGCAACCGCGAACGCGTCGTACAGCGTCTGCAACAGGGCCTGGTGCGGGCCGCCGCGGGCCTGGCGGAGCTCGCGCCGGGCAGCGCGCGCATAATGGATTTGAACAAATGAAACGATGGAGCAACCGACTAGCATGAACATCCCTGCGCTGTGGCGGCGACGCCAGATGGTGGGCCTGCTGGGCGCCTTGCCGGCGCTGCCCGCGCTCGCCCAGTTCCGGGTCGAGGTCACCGGGGTCGGCCTGACGCAGCTGCCGATCGCGATCGCCCCGTTCCGCGGCGAGGCCGCGGCGCCGCAGAAGCTCGCCGCGATCGTGCAGGCCGACCTGGAGCGCAGCGGGCAGTTCCGCGCCATCGACGCCGCCGCAGCGGCGCTGGACGAGACCAGCCTGCCCGACCTCACGCCGTGGCGGCAGAAGGGCGCCGATTCGCTGGCGTCCGGCAGCGTCAACCGGCTGGCGGACGGCCGCTGGGACGTGCGCTTCCGGCTGTGGGACGTGGTGCGCGGGCAGGACATGGGCGGCCAGAGTTATGCCGTCACGGCCGGCGACCTGCGGCTCGCGGCGCACCGCATCGCCGACTTCATCTACGAGAAGCTGACCGGCGAAAAAGGCGTGTTCTCCACCCGCATCGCCTACGTCACCAAGGCCGGCGAGCGCTACAACCTGTGGGTGGCGGATGCCGACGGCGAGAACGCGCAATCGGCGCTGGCCAGCGGCGCGCCCATCATCTCGCCGGCCTGGTCGCGCAACGGCGCGCAACTGGCCTACGTGTCCTTCGAGGCCCGCAAGCCGGTCGTGTACGTGCACGAGGTCGCGAGCGGGCGCCGCCGCCTGGTCGCCAACTTCCGCGGCTCCAACAGCGCGCCGGCCTGGTCGCCCGACGGCCGCACCCTGGCCGTGACGCTGAGCCGGGACGCCGGCTCGCAGCTCTACACCATCGACGCCACCGGCGGCGATCCACGGCGGCTCACCCAGTCGAGCGGCATCGACACCGAGCCGGTCTATTCGTCGGACGGCCGCACGATCTATTTCGTGAGCGACCGCGGCGGTGCGCCGCAGATCTACCGCATGCCGGCCGGCGGCGGCGCGCCCGAGCGCGTGACCTTCAACGGCTCGTACAACATCTCGCCCACGGTGAGCCCGGACGGCCGCTGGCTGGCCTACATCTCGCGCGTCGGTGGCGCTTTCAAGCTGCAGGTGATGGAGCTGAGCGGCGGCGCGGTGCACTCGATCACCGACACCACGGCCGACGAGAGTCCCAGTTTCGCGCCGAACAGCCGCCTGATCGTCTACGCGACGCGGCAAAATGGGCGCGAAGCGCTGATGACGACCACCCTGGACGGCAAGATCAAGGCCCGGCTGGCCGGGCAAGGTGGCGACTTGCGCGAACCGGACTGGGGTCCGTTCCAGAAATGAACGATTTTTCAGGAGGTATTTGGATGATGAAACGCGTGTTCCTGGGCCTGCTCGTCGCCGTCTTCATGGCGGGCTGCTCCTCCGGCGTCAAGCTCGACGACGTGCCAGTCGAAGACAAGAGCGCGAGCGCGGTGCCGGCCCAGCCCGGCGGTGCGGCGCCAGCGACCGAAAGCCGCGTGGCCCCGGTCGCGGCGGACTCGGCCGCTTCGACCGCAGCAGGTCCGGTGAACGTGGCCCGTCTCGTCTACTTCGACTACGACAGCTACGTGATCAAGCCCGAATTCCAGGCGCTCATCGATGCGCACGCGCGCTTCCTGAAGGCCAACGGCACGCGCCGGGTCGCGCTCGAGGGCCACACCGACGAGCGCGGCGGCCGCGAGTACAACCTCGCGCTGGGGCAGCGCCGCGCCGAGGCCGTGCGCCGCGCGCTGGGCCTGCTGGGGGTCGCCGACAGCCAGATGGAAGCGGTGAGCTTCGGCAAGGAAAAACCGGCAGTGCCGGGCAGCGACGAATCGGCGTGGGCGAAGAACCGCCGCGTCGAGATCGTCTACCGCTGATGGGAGCGCACCGCATCCGTGCCTGGCGCGCCATCGCAGCCGGCGCCCTGGCGGCGGCATGGCTCGGCGCCGCGCCGCTCGCTTCGGCCGCCCTGTTCGAGGACGATGAGGCCCGCCGCGCCATCATCGACCTGCGCCAGAAGGTGGAGGCGCAGCGCCTCGCGTCCGAGCGCCAGGCCGAGGACGCGCGACGTGCGAACGAGGACGCCAACGGCCAGCTGCGCCGCAGCCTGCTGGAGCTGCAGACCCAGATCGAGTCGCTGCGCGGCGAGATCGCGCGGCTGAACGGGCAGAACGAACAGTTGCTGCGCGACATCTCGGAGATGCAGCGGCGGCAGAAGGACCTGGCGCAAGGCGTCGAGGAGCGGCTGCGCAAGATCGAGCCGTCGCAGGTGCAGGTCGACGGGCGCGAGTTCATCGCCGACCCGGCCGAGGCCCGCGAGTTCGAAGCCGCCCTGGCCACGTTCCGCAAGGGCGATTTCCCCGCCGCCCAGACCGCATTCGCGCAGTTCATCCAGCGCTATCCGCAAAGCGGGTTCCGGCCGACGGCGCTGTTCTGGCTGGGTAACTCGCAATACGCGAACCGCGACTACCGCGGCGCCATCGGAAATTTCCGCGCGTTGCTGGCGGCGGCACCGGCGCATCCGCGCGCACCCGAGGCGGTGCTGTCGATCGCCAACTGCCAGATCGAGCTGAAGGACACCGCCGGCGCCCGCCGCACGCTGGACGAACTCGTCAAGGCCTATCCGCAGTCCGAGGCGGCGGTGGCTGCGCGCGAGCGGCTGGCGCGGCTGCGCTGAGCGGCGCGCCGGCTGTTGGCCCTCTTTTTCGGGGAGCGGGCTGGGGTGAGGGCCTTCGGGCTCTCTGCCTAGAATCGGCCATGTCCCCGTTGCATTGCGCATGACCCATCTCGACGAAGCCGCCGACCTGCAGCGCCGCTTCGGCGGCCTCGAGCGGCTCTATGGCGTGCCCGGCGCGGCGGCGATCCGCGCCGCGCACGTCGCGGTCGTCGGCATCGGCGGCGTCGGCTCCTGGGCCGCGGAAGCGCTGGCGCGCAGCGGGGTCGGCCAGCTGACCCTCATCGACCTGGACCACATCGCCGTCTCCAACGTGAACCGGCAGATCCACGCGCTGGACCGCACGCTGGGCCAGGCCAAGGTGCAGGCCATGGCCGAGCGGATCGCCCAGATCCATCCCGGCTGCCGCGTGCATGGCATCGAGGAGTTCGTCGAGCCGGACAACTGGCCGCGGTTGCTGCCCGATGGCGTCACTGCCGTCATCGACGCGTGCGACGAAGTGAAGGCCAAGGTGGCGATGGCCGCGTGGGCCCGCGCCACCGGCACGCTGTTCGTGAGCGCCGGGGCCGCCGGCGGCAAGCGCCTGGCCCACCTGGTGGACGTCGACGACCTCGCGCGCACGACGCACGATCCGCTGCTCGCGCAGGTGCGCTACCGCCTGCGCAAGTTCCACGGCGCGCCAAAGGAGGGTCGTGCGATCGGCGTGCCGTGCGTGTTCAGCCGCGAAGCCGTCGCGCCGCCGGACGCGTCGTGCGCGATCGACGGCGACGGGTCGCTGAACTGTCATGGCTACGGCTCGGTCGTGGCCGTCACCGCCACGTTCGGCCAGTGCGCGGCCGGCTGGATCCTCGATCGCATCGCGAGAGCGCCAAAGATGGCGCTATAATCGACGGCTTTGCTGCAGCGCCAACGCACTGCGGCGGAGAATGCAAGGCGCCGCGAGGCGCCTGGTGCGGGACGTTAGCTCAGTTGGTAGAGCAGCGGACTTTTAATCCGTTGGTCACAAGTTCGAATCTTGTACGTCCTACCAGTTTTCCCGGCAAGGGCCGGTTGCTCGCGCGGCAACCGGCCCTTTTCCTTGGTCGGGGCGCAGGTCACTTCGCCGCCGCCACGCCCAGCGTCAGCTCAGCACTCAGCCCGCCGCCCATACGCGGCCGCAAGGTCAACTCGCCGCCGCAGCGCTCGGCGATGCTGCTGACGATGGAGAGGCCGAGTCCGCTGCCTGAACCCGCCTTGCCGCACCGCCAGAACCGCTGCACGGCCTGAGCGCACTCGGCCTCGGTGAGGCCGGGGCCGCGGTCGAGTACCGCGAAGCTCACCCGATGGTCGCCGCGCCGTTCCGCTCGCAACGTGACCGGCGTCGCCGGCGCCGATCGCATCGCGTTGTCCAGCAGGTTGCGCAGCGCGGACGCCAGCAACCCGCACGGCGCAACCACGGCGACGCCGTCCAGCGAGCCCTCCACCAGCACCTGTCCTGGCCGGCCGAGGGCCGCCTCGGCGTCCTGGATCGCCTCGCGCACGGCGTCGGCCGCGCGGCAGTTCGTGCCGGGCTCGAGGCCCTCGTCGCTTTCCAGCCTCGCCAGGAGGAGCAACTGTTCCAGCGTCCTGTGCATGCGCGCCACGCCATCGTCCGCGTGGCCCAGAGCCTCCTTCGCACCGGCGGCCAGTGGTCGGCCTGCGCTCGCGAGCCGCAACACCTGCAGGTGCGTCTTGATGGCCGTGAGCGGCGTACGCAGCTCGTGGGCCGCGTCGTCCGTGAAGCGGCGCTCGCGCGTGATCGCGGCGCGCACCCGCTCCAGCAGGTGGCTGATGGTGCCGACCAGCGGCGCCAGCTCCTTCGGGACGAGCATGGCCGGCAGCGGCGCATCGTCATCCGCGCGACGACGCTCCAGCAGCTTGCGCATGCGTTCGAGCGGTGCGAGTCCGCCGCCGATGCCGAACCACAGCATCGCCAGGCTGCCGGCGAGCGCCACGGCGAACGGAACGCCCGCCGTCAGCGCGACGTCGCGCAACAGCGTTTCGCGCACGTCGATGCGGTCGGCGGTCGCCACCCGGATCGGCCCGTCCTGCAGCACGTAGGTGCGCCAGGCCTTGCCGCCGAGGATGCGCGTGCTGTAGCCGGCCGGCAGGTCGTCCAGCCCCGGGCTGCTGGCGGTGCGGGCGAGGGGCTGCATCCTCACCTCGCCGCGCAGCAGGCTCACTTCGCAGGCCAGTCCGTCGCGGCCGATCACGTCCGTTAGCGCGGGCGCCGGCGTGCCGCCCGGAACGGGGGAGGGCGGCAACTGCGCCACCAGGCCCGCGACCATGCGCGCCGAAGCCGCCAGGCGGTCGTCGAGCGCCGTGCGCAGTTCGCTGCGCAGGTCCGCCAGCATCCAGGCGGCGACCAGCGACCACAGGACCAGCAGCGAGCCGCCGATGATGACGAGCAGCCGCAGGCGCAGGCTGTTCATGTCGCGTCTCCCAGGCGGTAGCCGAGGCCGCGGACGGTTTCGACGATGCCGGGCCCGAGCTTGCGCCGCAGGTGGTGGATGTGCACGTTCACGGCGTTGCTCTCCACGTCCTGGCCCAGCCCGTACAGGCGATCGCGCAACTGGTCGGTGCTGAGGATCTGGCGCGGATGCTGCAACAGCGTGTGCAACAGCGTCTTCTCGCGGCGCGCCAGTTCCACGGCCTGGCCTCGCAGCCGCACGTCCCCCGTCGCGGGTTCGAAGCTGAGTGCGCCGTGCTCGATGCGGTCGACGCTGCGGCCGGCGCTGCGGCGCAGCAGCGCATGCAGGCGGGCGACCAGTTCGTCGAGCTCGAACGGCTTGAGCAGGTAATCGTCCGCGCCGCCGCGCAAGCCGGCGACGCGGTGGGCGAGCGCATCGCGGGCCGTGAGAATGAGCAGCGGCATCTGCACGCCGCGGGCGCGCCAGCGCTGCAGCAGGTTCATGCCGTCTTCATCGGGCAGGCCCAGGTCCAGCACCGCGACGTCGAAGTGCGACGCTGCGATCGCGGCATCGGCCAGGCGCGCCGAGTCCACGTGGTCCACCGTGAATCCGTGCAGGCGCAGGCCCGCCGCCACGCCGCTGGCGACCAGCGCATCGTCTTCGATCAACAGAACATGCAAGAAAGGGCTCCCACCACAACGGCCGCGCCCCGGGGCGGGGCGCGTCCTTAACACCTGCTTAATCGGTGCCGTTCACACTGGGGCAAACGGAAACGGCATCACATGAAGAATCGCTCTCGCATCCAAGAGTTCCTGCACGCGTGCAGCTGGCTGCTCCTGGCCGCCTGGCTGGCGGTAGCGGCGGGCGCGGCCCGCGCCGAGCCGACGTTCCTCGAACCGGAACAGGCTTTCCAGCTCACGGTGGCACCGGGCAGCGTGGCCGGCGAAGTGCGCCTCGAGTGGACCATCGCGCCCGGCTACTACCTGTATCGCGATCGGCTGACCGTCGCGGCGGCCGGAGGAGAAATTGTAGGAAAGCTGGTGACTCCGCCCGGCGAACGCAAGAACGACCCCAATTTCGGTGAGGTCGAGGTCTACCACGACCGCGTGAGCGTCGCCGTCGACGCCGCAAGCGCCTCGGCGCTCCAGGTCGGATGGCAAGGCTGTGCGGACGAAGGCCTGTGCTATCCGCCGCAGCAGCAGACCGTTTCGCTGGCCGGCATGACGCTCGCCGGCGCGGGCCCGTCCAGCGCCGGCGCACCGGTCGCTCCTGTCGCGGCATCGCCAGCGGCGTCGCTCTGGAGCGACAGCGGCATCACCCGGTTGCTGGGCGAACGCACGCTCTGGTGGACCGTCCCCGTGTTCTTCCTGCTCGGGATCGCCATGACGTTCACGCCGTGCGTGCTGCCGATGGTGCCCATCGTTTCCAGCATGGTCGCGGGCAGCCGCGCCGGCCCCCGACGCGCGTTCGTGCTGACGCTCGCCTTCGTGGTGCCCATGGCGCTGGTGTATGCCGGCCTCGGCGTGGCCGCGGCGCTCGCCGGCGCGGGGTTGCAGGCCCTCTTGCAGAACCAGTGGGCCATCCTCGCTTTCGCCGGCGTGTTCGTCGCGCTGGCGCTGTCGATGTTCGGCTTCTACGAACTGCAGCTGCCGGCAGCCGTGCGCGATCGCCTGGCGCGTGCCGCCCCGCAGGGCGGCAGCATCGCCGGGGCCGCCGGCATGGGGACGTTGTCCGCGCTGCTCGTGAGCCCTTGCATGACCGCGCCGCTGGCCGGCACGCTCCTGTACATCGCGCAGAGCGGCAACGTGGTCCAAGGCGGAGTGCTGCTGCTGGCCATGGGGCTCGGGATGGGGGTGCCGCTGCTCGTGATCGGCACACTGGGCGCCCGGTTCCTGCCCCGGCCCGGGGCGTGGATGGATCGGGTGAAGGCCGGCTTCGGCTTCGTGCTCCTGGTCATGGCAGTGTGGCTGGCGTCGCGGGTCCTGCCGCCGCCGGCGACGCTGCTGCTGTGGGGCGCCTGGCTGGGCACGCTCGCGATGGCGCTGTGGCAACCGGCGGCAAATGGCGCCACCGGCGGGCGCCTCGCGCTGCGCAGCGCCGCCATGCTGCTGGGACTGTGGGGCGGCGCGATGGTCGTGGGCGCAGCGGCGGGCGGGGCCGATCCGCTGCGTCCGCTGGGCCTGCTGGTGCGCGGGCCGGCGGTGGCGCCGGTGCAGGCCGAAGAGGCCGCCGCCATCTTCGAGACCATCAGCGACCCGCGAGTGCTCAAGGCACGCCTGGACGCGGCCAGCGCGGCGGGGCAGCCGGCGCTGGTGGAGTTCTCCGCCGAGTGGTGCACCTCGTGCAAGACCATCGAGCGGGAGGTGTTCGGCGATCCGCGGGTGCGCGAGGCGCTCGGCGGCGTGGTGCTGCTACGCGCGGACGTCACCGCCAGCGATGCGGCCCAGCGCGCCCTCATGCGCGAGCACCAGGTGATGGGGCCGCCCACGGTGATGCTGTTCGACGCCCAGGGCCGCGAGCGCCGCGCGCAGCGGCTGGTGGGCGAATTCCCGGCCAGCGAGCTGCTGGCGCGCCAGCCGGCCGGAGCGCAGTCATGAATGGCACCCTGGCACTCGGGCCGCTGACGTTCACCTACGGGCTGCTGCTGGCGATCGCGGGCGGCCTGCTGGGCTCCTGGGCTGGCCGGCTGGCGGGGCGGGCCGGCGGCGTCGACATCGAGCCGCTGCTGTTTCGGATCCTGCTGGCCGGCCTCATCGCCGCCCGCGTCGCATTCGTGGTGCAGTTCCGCGACGGCTACCTGCAGGACCCGCTCACGATGCTCGACATCCGGGACGGTGGCTGGTCGCCGCTCGCCGGCGTGGCCGTGGCCGCCGCGTATGCGGTGGTGGCGGCCGTGCGCCGCGCAAGCTGGCGCAAGCCCCTGGCCGCGGCGCTGGGCACGGCCGGCGCCGTGTGGCTGCTGGGTGCGCTGTCCCTCTCGATGATGCCCCGGGAGGGCGGCCAGTTACCGCCGCTCGCGGTGCCATCGCTCGAAGGCCCGGAGGTGACGCTTGCCAGCTTCCATGGCAAGCCGACGGTCGTCAACCTCTGGGCCACCTGGTGCCCGCCGTGCCGCCGCGAAATGCCGGTGTTGCGCGAGGCGCAGGCGCAGCGGCCGGACGTCAATTTCGTTTTCCTGAACCAGGGCGAGGCGGCCGATCGCGTCCGCTCGTTCCTGGCCGCGCAGGATCTGCCGCTGCGCAACGTGCTGCTCGACGTGCACGGGCGTGCCGGCATCGAGCTGGGCCATCGGGCCCTTCCGACGACGCTCTTCTACGACGCCCGCGGCCGCCTGGTGGACACGCGCATCGGCGAGCTGTCGCATGCCTCCCTGGGCCAGCGCCTGGACGCACTTTCCACTCAATCCGAAATCCGCTGATGAACTTTTCCCGATCCCCCGCTCGCGGCACGCAACTGCCGGCCCCTCGCGCCATTGCCTTCGCGGCCCTGGCGCTCGTTCCGCTCGCCGCGCCGGCCGCCGCGCCCGAGCCTCCGCCGCCGCTGCGTGCGCTGCAGTCGCAAGGCGTCACCATCGTCGGCACCTTCCCCGCGCCCGGCGGCCTGACGGCGTGGGCCGGCTATGCGGGCCAGCAACCGCTGGCGTTCTACGCCACGCCCGACGGCAAGCACGTCATCGTGGGCACCTTGCTCGACGCGCAAGGCCATGACGTCACCGAGGCGCCGCTGGCGAAGGCGGTGCAAGCGCCGATGACCGCGGGGCTGTGGCAGCAGCTCGAGCGCAGTCACTGGATCGCCGACGGCAAGGCCGACGCGCCCCGCACCGTGTACGTGTTCACCGATCCGAACTGCCCGTACTGCAACAAGTTCTGGGCCGACGCGCGGCCCTGGGTCGACAGCGGCAAGGTGCAGCTGCGCCACATCATGGTGGGCATCCTCACGCCCACCAGCGCCGGCAAGGCGGCCGCCCTGCTGGCCAGCAAGGATCCCGCGGATGCATTGGCGACCTATGAACGCGGCCACGTGGCCGAGAATGCAAAGGTGCTGGGCGCCGGCCGGCCGCGGCCGCTGGACGACGCCGGGCTCAAGCCGCTGGCCAGCATTCCGCCCAAGGTCCAGGCGCAGTTGGACGCGAACGAAAAGCTGATGGCCGGCCTGCGGCTGCAGGCCACGCCGGCATTCGCCTGGCGCGACGCGAAGGGCGCGGTGCAGACCCGCACCGGCGCGCCACCGTCGGCCATGGCGCAGATCCTGGGCCCGCGCTGAGCTTCGGAGAACACTGTGAACGTCCTCACCACCGACATCGTGGTCATCGGCGCCGGCACCGCCGGCAGCACCGCCTTTCGCGAGATCACCCGCGCCGGCCGCGCCGCGCTGTGGATCGACCATGGGCCGCTGGGCACCACCTGTGCGCGGGTCGGCTGCATGCCGTCCAAGGCCGTGCTGCATGCGGCGCACGACTGGTCGCTGCTGCGGAAGCTCGCCGGCGGCGCGCCGGTGGCGGGCACCTCCGCCGACGCGCTCTGGGCGCGCGCCCGCGCCACTCGCGACGCGCTGGCGCAAGGCGCGGCCCAGCGCACGCGCGCGGCCGCCGGCGAGCGCCTGCTGATGGGGACGGCGCGATTCGTCGGGCCGGACGAGATCGACGTCGACGGCCAGCGCGTGCGCGCCCGCGCCTTCGTCGTCGCGACCGGGTCCCGGCCCGTCGTGCCGCCGGCATTGGCGGCCCTGGGTGAACGCCTCCTGACCACCGATAGCCTGTTCGAACTGGAGCGCCTGCCACGCAGCGTGGGCATCGTCGGCCTGGGCGCGATCGGGTTGGAGATGGGCCTCGCGTTGTCGCGCTTGGGCGTGCGCGTCGTGGCCGGCGACCTGCTCGACACCGTGGCCGGCATCGTCGATCCGGCGGTGCGCGAGCGGGCGCTGCAGCGCTTTGGCCGCGAAGTGCCGATGTGGCTGGGCCATGCCATGGAAGCGCAGGCCGTTCCCGATGGCGTACGCGTATCGGCCGGCGGGCAGAGCGAGACGGTCGAGATGGTGCTGGCCGCCATTGGCCGCCGGCCCAACGTCGAGCGCCTCGACCTGGCCCAGGCCGGCGTGGCACTGGATGGCAAGGGCCGGCCGCAGGTCGACGCCGTCACGCTGCGGGCTGGCGGCACCAGCGTGATCCTGGCCGGCGACGTGCAGCCCGACCGGCCGCTGATGCACGAGGCGGCGGACGAAGGGGTGATCGCCGCCCAGGGCGCGCTGGCGCTCCTTGACGGGCGCTCACCCGAGGTCGCGCCGCGCCGGGTGCCGCTCTCGATCGTATTCAGCGATCCCGACGTGGCGACCGTCGGCCTGCCGTTCGACCGGCTGCCGGCGGGCGCGGTCGTGGGCACGGCGGAAGGCTCCGGCAATGGCCGCTCTCGCATCCTGGGCGCGACGGACAGCCTCGTGCGCGTCTACGCGGAGCCCGGCAGCGGGACGCTGGTGGGCGCCAGCCTGATCGCGACCCACGGCGAGCACCTCGCGCATCTGCTCGCGTGGGCCATCCAGCGGCGCGAATCCGCGTCCAGCCTGCTCGAGATGCCGTACTACCACCCGAGCGTGGAGGAGATGCTGCAGTCCGCACTGAAGGACGTCGCATCCCGCCTGGCCACGAATGCCTGACCCCCCGAGTACCCAGTGACGGACGAGACGAGGGAACGCATCCTGCTGCATGCGCCGACCGCCAGCGCGCGGTGCAGCGCGAGGGCTGGGCGTATATCCGCGCCTGAACGGCGGCGGTTCAGTCGGTCGACATGGATCGTCGCTTATGAATGAGCCGAAGCTTGGCTTTGATCAAAAGCCCGACAGCTTGCCTTCTATAAGCTTCGGCTTATCCCTGAACTTCCCGGCGGAATACCATGCATCCCTTCCCCCATCGCTACCACGTCCAGGCCCAGGGCAGCGCCAGCGGCAGTGTCCGCGTGACGACGCAGGACGCGCCCGACCTCGAGACGAGCGCGCCGCCGGAATTCGACGGCCCGCCAGGCTACTGGTCGCCCGAGTCGCTGCTGGTCGCGTCCGTCGCCGACTGCTACATCCTGTCGTTCCGCGCCGTCGCCAGGGCATCGAAACTGGAGTGGAGCAGCCTGGACGTCGACGTCGAAGGCGTCCTGGACCGGGTGGAAGGCGTGTCGCGTTTCGTGCGGTTCACGGTCAAGCCCCGTCTGTCGATCTCCTCGCCCGAGCGCGAAACGCTGGCCCGCACCGTGCTGGACAAGGCCAAGCGCACCTGCCTCGTGACCAACTCGCTGAACGCCGAATGCGACCTGGTGCCGACGGTCACGTTCGCGGAGGCGGCGCCGGCGGCGCAGTGACGTTCGGGCCGCGTCGCGCCGCCTGCCGGCGGCGTCCGCGCGCGGTCACGAATACCCTCGACAGTATCGTGCGGCGCCGTCCGACAGGCGGCCTGCCGGCGGCAGTGCATAAACCGCCAGTCAGCGCAGGAGCGCACGCATGATCTTCAAGCAACTCTTCGAGCCGGTCTCCAGCACCTACACCTATCTGCTCGGCTGTCCGGAGACGGGGCAGGCCGTGCTGATCGACCCGGTGGTGAACTCGATCGACCGCGACCTGCGGGTGCTCCAGGAGCTGGGGCTGCGGCTGGCGTACACGCTGGACACGCACATCCACGCGGACCACATCACCTCCGCGCGGGAGTTGAAGCAGCGCACCGGCAGCCGGATCGCCGCACCGGCCATCGACCGGCTGGATTGCGTTGACGTCGGCATCGAGGAAGGGCCGCCGCTGGAGGTCGGCTCGATCGGCGTGCGGGGCTTGCACACGCCGGGCCACACCGACGGCCACTTCGCGTTCGTCGCTGGCGAGCGCGTCTTCACGGGCGATGCGCTGCTGATCGACGGCTGCGGCCGCACCGATTTCCAGAACGGCGACGCGGACACGCTGTATCGCTCCGTGACTGGCAAGCTGTTCAGCCTGCCCGGCGAGACGCTCGTCTATCCGGCGCACGACTATGCCGGACGCCACGTGTCCTCGATCGCACAGGAGAGGGCCCGCAACCCGCGCCTGGGCGGCGGCAGGACGCTCGAGGAGTTCCGGCAGATCATGGGCTCGCTGAACCTGCCTTATCCCAGGTTCATCGATTACGCGGTGCCGGGAAACCGCTCCTGCGGCGAGTGCCCGGCGGACCTGCCGCAGGAACTGCAGAAATACTGCGGGCAGATGGCGCAGAGCCCGCAAGGCTGATAGCGGCATTGCTGTCGCCGGGCCTCCTGCGCGGCGGCGAGGTCGACGAAGTAGTCTCACCTGCCTCGATCGAAGCCGGGCGACCCGCTGCGAAACCCGACCGCGGGTTCGCAGCGGTCACTCGGCCCGGCATCCGGGCTCGGAGTCCAGGAACGTTTCAGGAACGGCACGCCGCCATGCTTGTCTCCAGCGGGTGCCGCGGCGCCTGCGTCGCCACTCCGATCAACCAGCGCGCCGGCAGGCGCATCAGGAGAAGCAGATGGCCGTTCATTGCGAGACGAACAACGTGGTCGAGCACGAGGATGGCGGGGCCTGTCCTCATCCGGTATCGCTCGAGACGATCGAGCTGATCGAGCACGCGCTTGCTGCGATGCTGCGCTCCCTGCGGCCGCGGGACGGCGACCGCGCGCCCGGGGAGGCCGGCGCTATCGAGTACGACTCCTGGCTGCGACTGCTGCGCTGAGCCGGCGGAGCGCCGGCCGAAGCCGTCTGGTTACGCCGGTTGCACGGCAACGCTCCCGGTCGCTTGGCTGTTACGCGCGCCGCAACCATACTCCACCCCCCCTGAACCCGTGCAAGGAGACATGAAATGCCCAAATACGTGATCGAACGCGATCTGCCCGATGCCGGCAAGCTGTCGCCATCCGACCTGCGCGGGGTCGCCCAGAAGTCGTGCGACGTGCTGCGCGACATGGCGCCTCGGGTGACGTGGCAGCAGAGCTACGTGACCGACGACAAGATCTTCTGCGTCTACATCGCCGACAACGAAGACGCGGTCCGCCAGCACGCCGAGCGCGGAGGCTTCCCGGTCACGCGCATCTCCACCGTGCGGGCCGTGATCGACCCGGCGACCGCGGAATAGACGCACGTTCGGGCGTACCGAAGCGTGTGACGGCCCTCACTGCCCGGGGTGTCCCGGCGTCACGGCAGGTTTCCAGCCGCTAGCGCTTCGGCCGCAGCGCCGCGATCGCGGCGCGCAGTTTCTCGTTGGCCTGTTCGCGCAGGAGCCTGGCTTCGGCGGCCAGGCCCTCGGTCGGCGGCGGCTCCTCGAGCCGTTCGAAGAGCAGGTGCGTGAGCGAGCGTTCCGCGGCGCACGCCTTGCGTTCGGCGTCGCGCCATTCGGACAGTTTGGTGTGCAGGGTCTGGGGCATAGCGCGCGAAGCCACCTCCTCGGAGATTCGTCGCCGTCGCGATTTGCGGCTGCGAGACTGTAGGCCGCGCGCCGGGGGCGGACAAGGGACCCGGCCGGCGCCGCGTCGCGCCTGTCACAACCGACTGGATGAAGCTTCAGACGCCCGCGCGCCGCGCGCCCGTGCTCCGTTGCGGCGCCACGCGGGTTTGTTGTGCACGGGCAAGCCCATGCTTATCCACAGCCTTATCCAGCGGCGCTGTTGCAAATTAATTTGAGGGCGATCAAGAAACGCGCGCCCGCGGGGCCCGGACCACCTTCAGAACGGCGCCAGTTCGGCCTCGGGCTCGGCCACGGCGGCGGGCGCGGCCGGGCCGTCCTCCATCTCGCCGCCCAGCGCGTCGAGCAGGTCGGGCAGCAATCCGGTGAGTTCGCCGGTGAGGATCGCCACATCGGTGTCGAAGCCGTCGTCGTCCTTGCCGCCTTGCTGCACGCCGTCCATCACGACGTCCAGCAGCTTGAGCTTGCGCAGCTGCGCCGACTCGCTCAGGACGAACGACACGCGGTCGCTCCAGGTCAGCGCCAGCTGGGTCGGCACCTTCCCGGCGGCGATGTGCTGCGGCACCTCGTCGATCTCCAGCGTATGGCGCGAATAGCGCACCGTGGACTTCTGGTCGTCGGGCGTCTTCAGCTCGCAGTCGCGGTCGACGGTGAATCCCACCGGCGCCTCGCGCGTGGACAGCCAGTGCGACATCGACGCCGCGGCCGAACTGTTCGTGCGCACCGGCTTGACCGCGAAGGGGGCGCCGCCGACCTTGCTCAAGGCCTCGACCAGCGCCGTCACGATCTTGTCGGCCCCGGAGAGGCTGCCGCTGTCGACGACCAGGAACCGGTTGGCCGGATCCAGCCAGAGCAAGGTGCTCGATCGCTTGGTGAACGCGCGCGGCAGCAGCTCGAAGACGATTTCTTCCTTGAATTCCTTCTTCAGCTTGGCGCCGACGCGCTCGTTGCCGGTTTCCTGCCGGTACTTCTCGATGCGCTCCTCGAGCGCCGCCTTGACCGCGGAGGCGGGCAAGGCGCGCCGCTCGGTGCACAACCTCAGGATCAGGTGGCCGCCGACCATCTCGGCGAGCGCCACGCTCTTCCTGCCGCGGGGCGGCACCCACCCGGCGGAGTCGGTCTGGGTGGCGCCGCAAGGCAGGAAGCGGGCGGACTGCAGGGCTTCTTCGAGGGCGTCGAGGGAGGGGAGGACGAAGCCCGGATCGATTCGGTAGTAGGACGCGCTTTTGAACATCGAGCGGTGGGTGATGACGGCGGCACGGCCGCCGTCGGTCAGGAAGACGAGCGCGCGATTCTACGGCCGCCCCCCCGCCGGCGCCGCGGCCGGCGGGCGCGCTGCGGTCAATTCACAACAGGGCTGCCGCAGGGGTGTTGACAAGTCGCCGCGGCTGCGGGCGGCGGCCCCGCCCGGGCCGCGCGGGATGTCCCGAAAGGGCGCCGCGCTCAGCGCTGGCAGGCCCCCAGCGACAGCGCCACGGTGCCCGCGCTGTACCGGTTCTGGTCATACGTCCTGGTGCCCGTGTTGTAGTCGTGTCCGATCTCGTAGAACGTGCCGGTCAGGGTCGACAGGTTCAGGCGCGTGCGGTTGATGCCGGTATCCACCCAGCCGTCCGCATGGGCCTGCGTCACGATCAGGTTGAAGTAAAGCTCGTTTCCGACCAGCGTCGCGTGTCCGGTCGCCACCACCGGCTCGTCGGGCGGGGCGAGGAGGCCGCCGGCCACCGAGTAGGTGGTGCCGCCGAGATTCGTGACGTCGAACTCCATGACGAAGACCACGGGGGTAACCGGGCCCTGGTCGCGCGTCGTCAGCGTGTTGACCGCGCAAACCTTTCCCACGTAGCTTTGCGCCATGGACAGCATCGGCAGCAGCATCAGCAGGCCAAGAAGCAGGTGGCGCCACGCGCGGGCGAAACCGGGCTGCCGGGACGGACCATCGGACATGTGAGTTCTCCAGGTTGTTGTGTCCGGACGGTGGCTCCAACGGCCGGGCATGTCCTTGAGCCTGATCAAGGTTGCAACGCCCCCCGCCGGAAGGCACACCTCAGCGGTGGCCGAACGGGCTGGCGCCAGGGCTGGGGACGGGCGCGCGCAGGCCCTGCAAGGCTTCCTCCAGCGGGCCTGCGCGCGCCGGCGACGAGGCGGGAAGGCTGGCATGGGGCGCGAAGGGGGCAGCGGCGGCCGGCGCGGCAGCGGCAGGCGGCGGCCGGCCCGCAACGGCCGCGAGCGCACCGGCCGAGCCGGGTGTCGGCGCCGCGGCGGCACGCGCCGCGAGGGCCTGCGCCAGCGCGCGATTTTCCCGCTCCAGGCCCGCGACCCTGCCACGCAGCGCCTGGTTCTGCCATGCAGTCCAGGCGAGCAGCGCCGCCAGGGCGAGCAGCAGGGCGCCGGCGACCCACCAGCCGGTTGGCGCGTCTGCCCGTGACCCTGGCGCGGACCTCATGCCGTCATTCCGGCAGGCGGTCGGTGGTCGAAGCAGCGGCGGGCGCCGGCAGCGCCAGCCTGGCGTCGAGCACCACCCGCACGCAGTCCTTGATGTGTTCCTCGCCCAGATAGCGCAGCGCCGTGTAGCCCATGAGCGCCGACACCGCCTGCCCCGCGATCGGGACGTACCTGGCGGCCTGCTTCGCCGCGATGCGCTTGCCGGCGGCCTGCGCCATGCGGACGACGAGGTCGCGGGTGATGAACTTGCCGACCAGCATGGAGCCGACCACCGCCACGGCCTTCTGCACGTCGTCGCGCTTGTGCGCCGGCAGCCGGTCGATCTGCTGGGGCGTGAGGCCGAACTCGGCGTTGATGGCGGGAACCAGGCGCGAGAGCAGGGCGGCGTCGACGGCCCAGTCCACCCCCGGGACGGGCACGGCGCTGGCCGCCGCGCCGAGCAGGGCCCGGCGATTGAGGAGCTTGCGGGCGCGGCGCACGGCCCCTTCCAGGACCGGATTGCCTCGCGCGAGTTGGAGCGCGCTGGTCATGGCGGACATGATGGGGCGCAGGCGGCCACGGATCAAGCGTCTTCGCGCGCCGCTTCGATGGCCTCGATACGGCTCGACAGGTCCAGCCAGCGCTCTTCCAGCACGGCAACTTCGTCGTGGATGGATTTCAGCCGCTTGCCCGCGTCCGCGATCTCGGCCGGTGGCAGCGGGGCGGCCAGTCGCGCTTCGAGTTCCGCCTTGGCTCCATCGAGCTGCGCCATCCTCTGGTCCACCTGTTCCAGTTCGCGCTTGAGCGGCCTGGTGCGCTGCGCGAGCTGCTGGCGCTGCTGGGCGTCCAGGCGCCGCTGCTCCTGCGGCGAGCGCTCCGGCGCGGAAGGGGCCGGCACGGGTGGCGCCGTGGCGGCCGGCGTGCGCGCGCCGTCCCTCGCTTCCTGGCGCGCCTCTTCCCGCAGGCGCCTCGACTCCTCCAGCAGGTAGCGCTGGTAGTCGTCCAGGTCGCCGTCGAACGGCTGCACGCGGCCGCGCCCGACCAGCCAGAACTCGTCGCACACGGCGCGCAGCAGGGCCCGGTCATGGCTCACCAGCATCACCGTGCCTTCGAATTCGTTGAGGGCCATGGCCAGCGCCTCGCGCGTGGCCAGGTCCAGGTGGTTGGTCGGCTCGTCCAGCAGCAGCAGGTTGGGGCGCTGCCAGACGATCATCGCCAGCACCAGCCGCGCCTTCTCGCCGCCGCTCATCGTGCCGACGGCCTGCGCCACCATGTCGCCGCTGAAGTTGAAGGTGCCCAGGAAGTTGCGCAGGTCCTGCTCGCGTCCCGACTCCCCCGAGTTGGGGCCGAGTTCGCGCGCCAGCCGCGTCATGTGCTCCAGCGGCGTGTCCTGCGGCCGCAGCACGTCGAGTTCCTGCTGCGCGAAGTAGCCGATGTTGAGGCCCTTGCCTTCGGTGACGGTCCCGCCGAGCGCCGGAATGGCCCGCGCGATCGTCTTGACCAGCGTGGACTTGCCCTGGCCGTTGGCACCGAGGATGCCGATGCGCTCGCCGGCGAGCACGGACTTGTCGACGCCGCCGACGATCAACTTCCGTTCGCCGTCGACCACATACCCGAACTCGCCGTCGCGGATCGCCAGCATCGGGTTGGGCAGGTTGGCGGGCTCCTTGAACTCGAAGGTGAATTCGGCCTCGGCCAGCACCGGGGCGATCTTCTCCATCCGCTCCAGCGCCTTGACCCGGCTTTGCGCCTGCTTTGCCTTGCTGGCCTTGGCCTTGAAGCGGTCGATGAACTTCTGCAGGTGCGCGATCTTTTCCTTCTGCTTCGAATACGCGGCCTGCTGCAGCTCCAGCTGCTGTGCCCGCAGCGTCTCGAACGCGCTGTAGTTGCCGCCGTAGCGCGTGAGCTGCTGGCGCTCGATGTGCACGGTGACGTCGGTCACGGCGTCGAGGAACTCGCGGTCGTGGCTGATCACGATCAGCGTGCCCTGGTAGCGCTTGAGCCATGCCTCCAGCCACACCAGCGCATCCAGGTCCAGGTGGTTGGTGGGCTCGTCCAGCAGCAGCAGGTCCGACGGGCACATGAGCGCCCGCGCCAGCTGCAGGCGCATGCGCCAGCCGCCGGAGAAGCTGCTCACGGGCTGGTCCAGGTCGGCCGGCTTGAAGCCCAGGCCCAGGATCAGCGACTGGGCGCGCGGCACGGCGTCGTGCTCGCCGGCATCGGCCAGGTCCGAATGCAGATGGGCGATCTCCATGCCGGCGGCCGCATGGTCGCCGCTCGCGTGCGCCTGCGCCTCGGCCCGTGCCAGCGCGTTGCGCAGCTCCATGAGCCGGGTGTCGCTGCCCAGCACGAAGTCCGTGGCCGGCTCGTCGGTCTCCGGCATGTCCTGGGCCACCTGGCTCAGGCGCCATTGCGCCGGCATCGTGAATTCGCCGGCGTCCTCGTGCAGCTGGCCGTCGATCAGCCGGAACAGCGACGACTTGCCGGCCCCATTGCGCCCCACCAACCCGACTTTCTCGCCGGGATTGATCGTGACCGAGACCTGGTCGAGGAGCACCTTGGCGCCGCGGCGCAGGGTGACGTTGCGCAGGAGGATCACGGGCGCTCCCCGCCGGCCAGGGCTTCCCGCGTCAGGAGCAGCACCTGGTCGTCGCCGGCGCTGGTCTCCAGCCACACGGCCGCGAGTTGCGGGAAGGCGTCCTCGAAGTGCGGCCGCTCGTTGCCGATCTCCAGCACCAGCGCGGCCCCCGGATTCATGTGCGCCGGGGCCTCGTGCAGCAGCCGCCGCACGAAGTCCATGCCGTCGGCGCCGCCCGCCAGCGCCAGCTGCGGCTCGGCCCGGTATTCGGCGGGCAGTTGCGCCATGCTCGCGGCGTTGACGTACGGCGGATTGCACAGGATCAGGTCGAAGGCGCCGGACACGGCTTGCAGCCCGTCCGATTCGACCAGTTCGATGCGGTCCTGCAATCCGTGCCGGTCGACGTTGATGCGCGCGACCGCCAGCGCATCGGGCGAGAGTTCGGCGCCGGCAACCGCGGCGTCGGGATAAGCCATCGCCGCGAGCACGGCCAGGCTGCCGTTGCCGGTGCACAGGTCCAGGATGCGGCCGCTGCCGTCGAACCACGGATCGAGGTCGCCGCCGGCGAGCAGCTCGGCGATGAAGCTGCGCGGCACGATGGCCCGCTCGTCCACGTAGAACGGCACGCCTTGGAGCCAGGCCTCGCGGGTGAGATACGCCGCCGGCTTGCGGGTGCGGATGCGCTCGGCGACCAGCTCTTCGACGGTGGCGCACTGCTGCGGCGACAGCGCCATGTCGGCGACGCCGTCGAGGTCGTCGAGCGGCAGCCCGAGCGCCCACAGCACGAGCCAGGCCGCCTCGTCGAAGGCGTTGGTGGTGCCGTGGCCGAAGGCGACGCCGGCTTCTTCCAGCCGGGCGGCGCTGTGGTTGACGAGTTCGATGAGGGTCATGGAATTGAATACCGGACGCAGAAGCCGCAAAGGTGACGCAGAAGCCGCAAAAAAACAGCAAAGACTTTCAGGCGTCCTCTTGCGGCTTTTGCGCAGCTTCTGCGGCCACTGCGTTCGGCTGTCCGATCCCCGTCGCGACTGCCGCTTCGAGGTTCTTCAGCACCCGCCGGTAGATGTTCTTCAGCGGCTCGATGTCGGCGACGCGGACGTGCTCGTCGATCTTGTGGATCGTCGCGTTCACCGGGCCCAGCTCGATCACCTGCGGGCAGATGCGCGAGATGAAGCGGCCGTCGCTGGTGCCGCCGGTGGTGGACAGCTCGGTCTCCAGCCCGGTCTCCGCGCGGATGGCCTCCTGCACCGCCGTCACCAGCTCGCCGGGACGGGTGAGGAACGGCAGCCCGCCCACGGTCCAGTCGAGCTCGTAGTCCAGTCCGTGCCGGTTCAGCACTTCCTCGACCCGCTGCTGGAGGCCGTCGGGCGTGGACTCCGTGCTGTAGCGGAAATTGAAGTCGATCACGACCGATCCCGGGATGACGTTGGTCGCGCCGGTGCCGCCATGGACGTTGCTGATCTGGAAGCTGGTCGGCGGAAAGAACTCGTTGCCGCGGTCCCATTCGACGGCCGCCAGTTCCGCCAGGGCCGGCAAAGCCTGGTGGATCGGGTTGCGAGCGAGTTGCGGATAGGCGATATGGCCCTGCACGCCTTCCACCACCAGCTTGCCGCTCATGCTGCCGCGGCGGCCGTTCTTGATCATGTCGCCGACCCGCTCGACCGAGGTGGGCTCGCCGACGATGCAGAAGTCCAGGCGCTCCCCGCGCGCCGCGAGCTGTTCGCAGACCACCACGGTGCCGTCGACCGCCGGTCCTTCCTCGTCGCTGGTGACCAGCAGCGCGATGGACAGGGCCGGGTCCGGATCGGCGGCGAGGAATTCCTCGATCGCGACCACGAACGAAGCGATCGACGTCTTCATGTCGGCCGCGCCGCGTCCGTACAGCTTGCCGTCGCGGTGGGTCGGCGTGAACGGATCGCTCGTCCACTGGTCCAGCGGGCCGGTCGGGACGACGTCCGTGTGGCCCGCGAAGACGATGGTGCGGCCGGCCGCCTGGCCGTGCAGGCGTCCTGGACGGCGGGCCCACAGGTTGCTCACGCGGAACTCGGCCGGTCCACTGGGCAGCGGCTCGCACTCGAAGCCCAGCGACTGCAGGCGCTGGGCCAGGATCTCCTGGCACTGGGCGTCTTCGGGGGTGACGGAGCGGCGGGAGATGAGCTGTTCGGCCAGGTGCAGCGTGCGCGACATCAGTGCTTCACGTCGAGCGTGATTTCGGTGAAGGACGGCTCGTCGTCGAGGTCTTCGGCCGAAGCGCCTTCCTCGACCTGCTCCTGCTCCTTGCCGCGGAAGTCGTTCTGCAGCCGCCATTGCAGGTTGGTGGGCGAGTCGGCGTAGGCCAGGCCCTCCTTCTTGTCGATGAAGCCGTCCATGATCAGGCGGGCGATGTCCTGCTCGAAGGTCTGCGAGCCTTCGGCCATCGACTTCTCCATGGCTTCCTTGACGCCGGAGAAGTCGCCTTTTTCGATCAGCTCGGCCACCAGCTTGGTGTTGAGCATGACTTCCACCGCCGGCGTCCGGCTGCCATGCACAGTGCGCAGCAGCCGCTGCGACACGATGGCCTTGAGCGCGGCTGCCAGGTCGCCGAGCATCGTCGGGCGGACCTCCACGGGGTAGAAGCTCAGGATCCGGTTCAGCGCCTGGTAGCTGTTGTTGGCGTGCATGGTCGCCAGGCACAGGTGGCCCGACTGGGCGTACGCGATCGCCGCCGACATGGTTTCGCGGTCGCGGATCTCGCCGATCAGGATCACGTCCGGCGCCTGGCGCAACGCGTTCTTCAAGGCCGTCTGCATCGAGGCGGTGTCGCTCCCGACCTCCCGCTGGTTGACCACCGATTTCTTGTTCCTGAACAGGAATTCGACCGGATCCTCGATGGTGAGGATGTGCCCGGAGACGCGCTCGTTGCGATGGTCCATCATCGCCGCCAGCGTCGTGCTCTTGCCGCAGCCGGTGGCGCCGACCATCAGCAGCAGGCCGCGCTTTTCCATGATCAGGTCGCCCAGGATCAACGGTACCGACAGCGAGGCGAGCGGCGGGATGTCGGTCGTGATGTAGCGGATCACGGCGGCATAGGTGCCGCGCTGGCGCATGGCAGAGAAGCGGAAGTTGCCGACGCCTTCGATCGCGTGGGCCATGTTCAGCTCGCCGGTGGCTTCCAGTTCCTTCATGCGCTCGGCCGGCAGCACTTCGGCCATCAGCGCCCGCGGCGCGTCCGCCGGCAGCAGCTGGTTGTTGATCGGCAGGCACTGCCCGTTGATCTTGATGAGCGCCGGCGCGTGTGCGGAGAGATACACGTCCGAGGCCTTCTTCTCGCTCATCAGGCGCAGGATGCGCTCCATCGTGCCGCTCATGTGGCGCTCCTCGTCTTATGAATGCGGACAGCCGGACGCCGAAGCCGCAATAACTCGCAGAAGCCGCAAAGGTCATTCATTCTTCAGGTCCCTTCTGCGGCTTCTGCGTCACCTTTGCGGCTTCTGCGTCCGGTATTCAAAAACGGTCAATCCCGCAGCAGATCGTTCAGGCTCGTCTTCGCCCGGGTCTGCGCATCCACGCGCTTGACGATCACCGCGCAATAGAGGCTGTACTTGCCGTCGGCGCTGGGAAGGTTGCCCGACACCACCACCGAGCCGGCGGGGATCCGGCCGTACGAGACCGTGCCGGTGGCGCGGTCGTAGATCTTGGTGCTCTGGCCGATGTACACGCCCATGGAGATCACCGAGTTCTCCTCGACGATCACCCCTTCGACCACTTCCGAGCGGGCGCCGATGAAGCAGTTGTCCTCGATGATCGTCGGGTTGGCCTGCAGGGGCTCGAGCACGCCGCCCAGTCCGACGCCGCCGGACAGGTGCACGTTCTTGCCGACCTGGGCGCACGAGCCGACGGTGGCCCAGGTGTCGACCATGGTGCCTTCGTCGACATAGGCGCCGATGTTCACGTAGCTGGGCATCAGGATCGCGTTCTTCGCGATGAAACTGCCGCGGCGCGCCACGGCCGGCGGCACCACCCGCACGCCGCTGGCCGCCATCTCCTCGGCGCTCACGTCGGCGAACTTGGTCGGCACCTTGTCGTAGAAGCCGAGGTCGCCGGCGCGGGTCAGCTCGTTGTCGCGCAGCCGGAACGACAGCAGCACGGCCTTCTTGATCCACTGGTGCACGGTCCACTGGCCGACGGCCTGGCGGGTGGCCACGCGCAGGCGGCCGGCGTTCAGCTCCCCGATCACGTGCTCCACGGCTTGCGCCACTTCCTTCGGGGCGGCCTTGGGGGAAATGTTGGCGCGGTCCTCCCACGCGGCGTCGATGATGCTTTGCAGCTGCTGGCTCATGAAGTTACCTGGCTCTTGACTGGACGAACTGGACGATGCGTCGTGCGGCTTCCACACATTCGGCGGTTTCGGCGACGAGCGCCATGCGCACGCGGCCGCTGCCGGGGTTGTACGGCGCGCCGGCGCGGCTGGCGTCGCGGGCGAGGTAGCTGCCCGGCAACACCGTGACATTGTATTGAGCGAGCAGGTCGCGGGCGAAAGCCGTGTCGCTGCCGCCGACGCCGGCCCACAGGTAGAAGCCGGCGTCGGGCAGCCGCACGTCCAGCACCGGCTGCAGCAAGGGCAGCACCTGCCCGAACTTTTCCTGGTACTGGGCGCGGTTGGCGACCACGTGCTGCTCGTCGTTCCAGGCGGCGATGCTGGCCTGCTGCACCACGGGGCTCATGGCGCTGCCGTGGTAGGTGCGATACAGCAGGAACTGCTTCAACAGCGCGGCGTCGCCCGCGACGAAGCCGCTGCGCATGCCCGGCACGTTGCTGCGCTTGGACAGGCTGGTGAACATCACGAGGTTGCGGAAGTCGGTCCGGCCGAGCCGCGCCGCCGCCTCCAGGCCGCCCAGCGGCGCCTGGCCCGAAAAATAGATCTCGCTGTAGCACTCGTCGGAGGCGATCACGAAACCATGCCGGTCGGACAGCTCGAACAGGCGGCGCCACTCGTCCAGCGGCATCACGGCACCCGTCGGGTTGCCGGGCGAACAGACGAACAGCAGCTGGGTGCGGGCCCAGACATCGTCCGGCACGCTGTCCCAGTCGACGGCGAAGTTGCGCTGCGGGTCGGTTGCCACGTAGTAAGGCCGCGCCCCGGCGAGCAGGGCAGCGCCCTCGTAGATCTGGTAGAAGGGGTCGGGGCAGACCACGACCGGGTCGCGCGTCGGATCGATGACGGTCTGGGCGAAGGAAAACAGCGCTTCGCGCGAGCCGTTGACCGGCAGCAGCTGGGTGGCCGGGTCGGCGGCGATGCCGTAGCGGCGCTCCAGCCAGCCGGCACAGGCCTCGCGCAGCGCCGGCACACCGGTGGTGGCCGGATAGCTGGCCAGGCCGGCCAGCGAAGCGGTCAATGCTTCCTTGATGAAGGCGGGGGTCGGGTGTGTCGGCTCGCCGATGCCCAGGCTGATCGGGCGATAGGCCGCATTGGGCTGGACGTCGGCGAAGAGCTGCCGCAGCCGCTCGAACGGGTAGGGCTGCAGGCGGGACAACAGGGGATTCATCCCCCGATTATCAGTGGGCCGCGGCACCGCCGCCGCGACCCGCCGCTTCACTCGTCCTGGAACGCGATTTCCCGCGTCTTGGACACCGCCGGCAGGGCCACCAGCACCACCAGCAACACCGCGGCGATCAGCAGCCCGAGCGACAGGCCACGCGTGAAGAAGGTGGAGAAATCGCCGCGCGACAGCAGCATCGCCCGGCGCAGGTTCTCCTCCATCATCGGCCCCAGGACGAAGCCGAGGAGCAGCGGCGCCGGCTCCACCGAGAGCTTGACGAAGATGTAGCCGATCAGGCCGAACGCGGCCGCCTGGAACACGTCGAAGACGTTGTTGTTGATCGAGTACACGCCGATCGAGCAGAACACCAGGATCGCCGGGTACAGGTAACGGTAGGGCACCTTCAGCAGCTTCACCCACAGGCCGATCAGCGGCAGGTTCAGGATGATCAGCATGGCGTTGCCGATCCACATCGAGACGATCAGGCCCCAGAACAGGTCCGGGTTGCTGGTCATCACCTGCGGTCCGGGCTGGATGTTGTGGATCGTCATCGCGCCGACCATCAGGGCCATCACCACGTTGGACGGGATGCCCAGCGTCAGCAGCGGCACGAACGAGGTCTGGGCGCCGGCGTTGTTGGCGGCTTCCGGGCCGGCCACGCCTTCGATCGCGCCGTGGCCGAACTCCTCCGGCCGCCGGGACATCTTCTTCTCGACCGTGTACGACGCGAACGCCGACAGCGTGGCGCCGCCGCCGGGCAGCATGCCCAGCAGCGTGCCGAGCGCCGTGCCGCGTGCCGCGGCGGGGATCATGCGCCTGAAGTCTTCCTTCGTCGGGAACAGGTTGGTCACCTTGTTGGTGAAGGTCTCGCGGTGCTCGCCCTGTTCCAGGTTCGACGCGATTTCGGCAAAGCCGAACAGGCCCATGGCCAGCGCGACGAAGTTCAGACCGTCCGTGAGCTCCGGCACGCTGAACGAGTAGCGCGCCACGCCGGAGTTGACGTCGGTGCCCACCAGGCCCAGCAGCAGGCCCAGGACGATCGCGCCCACGGCCTTGATCAGCGACCCCGAGGCCAGCACGACGGCGCCCACGAGACCCAGCACCATGAGCGAGAAGTATTCGGCGGGGCCGAACTTGAAGGCCAGTTCCGCCATCGGGGCCGCGAATCCCGCCAGCACCAGGGTGGCGAAGCAGCCGGCGGCGAACGAGGAAATCCCGGCGGTGGCGAGCGCCACGCCGGCGCGGCCCTTGCGCGCCATCTGGTAGCCGTCGATCGCGGTGACGACCGACGACGACTCACCGGGCAGGTTGACCAGGATTGCCGTGGTCGAGCCGCCGTACTGGGATCCGTAGTAGATGCCCGAGAGCATGATCAGCGCGGAGACCGGCGGCAGCGCGTAGGTCACGGGCAGCAGCATCGCGATCGTGGCCGACGGGCCCAGGCCCGGCAGCACGCCGATCAAGGTCCCCAGCAGGCACCCGAGGAAGGCGTAGGCGAGGTTCTGGAAGGTGAGCGCGGTCTGGAAGCCCAGCGCGAGGTTGTCAAGCAGTTCCATGGCAGCGTCCTCCTCAACCCATGAACGCCGGCCACATCGGCAACTGCAGGCCCAGGCCGTACACGAAGGCGCCGGCGCAGATCGCCAACAGCACGAAGGCGTTCACCAGCGCCCCCTTCCAGCCGAATTCGTGGCTGGCCATGCTGGAGACGAACACCAGCACGATCAGGGAGCCGACCAGCCCCAGCGGAACCAGGAGCAGCCCGAAGAGCACGACCGAGCCCAGGATCCACGCCAGCGTCTTGAAGTGGAATCGCGGCAGGTGCTCGGGTGGCGCATGCGGGCGCAGCGAGCCGGCCAGCACGATGGCCCCGATGCAGGCCAGCAGCAGGCCCAGCGCGAAGGGGAAGTAGCCCGGGCCCATGCGGGCGGCGTCGCCCATCCGGTAACTGGTGGCGCCGACGGCGAAGGCCAGGCCGACGGCGATGTAGAGCAGACCGGAAGCGAAGTTCTTCTGGCTGCGGATGGCTATGCGAAACAAGTGGGGATCCTCGAAAAAAAAGCGCACGGGAAACGTGCGCGCCCAGGTGCAAAAGCATCACGATATGACATTGTTTATGTCATGTCATGAGGAGATACACCGAGGCCTTTCGTCGTCGGCAGCCCGTTTTCTTTGATACATTCGACCGCGACGGCCCCCACGCCAGAGTGGGGCGCGAACCACAGATGCACGCCTTCCAGACAGCGCAGGCCAAGCCCCACCCGGCGGCGCCTGCCCAGACCGCGCCGACGAAGCAGCAGCTGACGGCGCTTTCCCAGTTCCGCTACGCGCTGCGGCGCTTCCTGCGTTTTTCCGAGGACGCCGCGCACGACGCGGGCATCACGTCCCTGCAGTACCAGCTGATGGTGCACATCGCCGGGATGCCGGAGCGCGAGTGGGCGACCGTCGGCGAGCTCGCGGAACGGCTGCAGGCCAAGCCGCACGGCGTCGTGGCGCTGGTCACGCGCTGCGAGGAGGCCGGGCTGGTGCGCCGGCGGCCGGGCCGGCAGGACCGCCGGCAGGTCGAAGTGCACCTGCTCGCCAAGGGGCGCCACTACCTGGACCGGCTCGCCGTCATGCACCTGGAACAGTGGCAGGTGCTGGCCGACGCCGTGGACGCCGCGGCGCGCGATTTGCCCGGACGGCGGCGCTGACGCCGCCGCTCAGGCTGCGGGGTTCCAGCGCACGCCGAGGCGATCCATCAACTCGCGCGCGTTGTCCGGTGCGTGCAGCTTGTCGGTGTTGTCGAAATAGCAGTAGACGTCTCGCGAGGCGCACGCCGGGGGCGCCTCCGCGGAGATCAGCCGCGCGTCCCGCGGCTGGCGGCCGTTGGCCCAGGAGCGCATGAAACGCGCCCAGCGGTCCAGCTCCTCGCCCGTATAGCGGCTGTTGTACAGCTCGGTCGAGCCGTGCAGCCGGACGTAGACGAAATCGGCCGTGATGTCCTCGAACAGCGGCCAGGGATTGGGCGTGTCGGCCACCACCCAGGCGACGCCGTGGCGGCGAAGCATGGCGATGAACGCGGGGTCGACGAAGCTGTCGTGCCGCACTTCCACCGCGTGGCGCAGCGGCTGTTCGAACCGCACCTGCAGCGCCACCCGCTCGCGCATCCGCTCGTCGTGGCCGCGCGCCAGCAGCGCGGCCTGCGTGGCCGTCCGCGGCAGCAGGTCGAACAACTCCTCGAACAGCCCCGGGTTGAACTTCATCCGCGGCGGGAACTGCCACAGGATGGGTCCCAGCTTGTCGCCGAGCTCCAGCAGGCCCGAGGCGAAGAAGTTCGCCAGCGCTGTGCGCGCGTTGCGCAGCTTGAGCATGTGCGTGATGTAGCGGCCGCCCTTGACGGCGAAGATGAAGCTCGGCGGCGTCTCGCGCGCCCACGAGGCATAGCTCGAGGGCCGTTGCAGCGAATAGAACGAGCCATTGAGCTCGATCGAGTTGAACGCGCGGGCCGCGAATTCCAGCTCGCGCGCCTGCGCCAGCCTGGCCGGATAGAAGTTCCCGCGCCAGGGCGTGTAGCGCCAGCCGGAGACGCCGATTCGGATGCGGCCTGCCATGGGGCCACTTGTGCCAGAACCCGGGCCGCCGCGCTGGCCGGGCTTACGCTTGGTTGCAAGCGGCGCCGCCGCGGGGCGCTCGGGCGCCGCCTGTATCATGCGGGCCACTGCCGGCGGCTCAGCCGGCGCCCCTTCCCGTCAGCGTCTTTCGAGCAGGCCGTGCGTCTTACTTCCATCAAGTTGTCCGGGTTCAAGTCGTTCGCGGAACCCACCAATTTCATGCTGCCGGGCCAGCTCGTGGGAGTCGTGGGCCCCAACGGTTGCGGCAAGTCCAACATCATGGACGCCGTGCGCTGGGTGCTCGGCGAGAGCAAGGCCAGCGAGCTGCGCGGCGAGTCGATGCAGGACGTGATCTTCAACGGCACGACCACCCGCAAGCCGGCCTCCCGCTCGTCGGTCGAACTGGTGTTCGACAACGCCGACCACCGCGCCGGCGGCCAGTGGAGCCAGTTCGCCGAGATCGCTGTCAAGCGGGTGCTGACGCGCGACGGGACCTCCAGCTACTACATCAACAACCAGCCGGTGCGCCGGCGCGACGTGCAGGACGTGTTCCTGGGCACCGGGCTGGGCCCGCGCGCCTACGCCATCATCGGCCAGGGCACGATCAGCCGCATCATCGAATCCAAGCCCGAGGAGCTGCGCCTGTTCCTGGAAGAGGCGGCGGGCGTTTCCAAGTACAAGGAGCGGCGGCGCGAAACCGAGAATCGCCTGTCCGACACGCGGGAGAACCTCACCCGGGTGGAGGACATCCTGCGCGAGCTCAACGCCAACCTGGAGAAGCTGGAGAAGCAGGCCGAGGTCGCGCAGCAGTACAACGCGCTGCAGGCGGAGGCCACCCTCAAGCAGCAGCAGCTGTGGTTCCTCAAGCGCGCCGAAAGCGAAGCCGACCAGGGCAAGGTCAAGGCGGATGCCGACAAGGCCGCCAACGACCTCGAGTCGCGCGTGGCCGACCTGCGCCGCATCGAGAGCGAGCTGGAGACCATCCGCCAGGCGCACTATGCCGCCGGCGACCAGGTGAACCAGGCGCAGGGCCAGCTGTACGAAGCCAGCGCCGAGGTCGGACGGCTGGAAGCGGAGATCCGCTTCGTGGTCGAAGGCCGGCAGCGGGTCGAGCAGCGGCTGGCGCAACTGACGCAGCAGACCGCCCAGTGGGCCGCGCGCCGGGACGAGGCAGCGGCCGAGACCGAGGCGCTCGGTGCTCAGGGCGAGCACGCGGAGGAACGGGCCGCGCTGCTGGCCGCGCAGGTCGAGGAGCAGGGCCTGCAACTGCCCGACCTGGAGGACGCGCTGCGCCAGGCGCAGGCGCGCGCCAACGAGCAGCGCGCGCAGGTGGCGCAGGTGCAGCAGCAGATCCAGGTGCTGGCCGCTGACCAGCGCAACATCGAGGAGCAGACGCGGCAGCTCGCGCAGCGGCGCGAACGGCTCGCGCTCGACCGCAACGCGCTGGCCGCGCCCGACCAGGAGCGGCTGCACCAGTTGCAAGGCCAGTTCGCCGCGGCGCAGGAGACTGCCGAGACCGCCGACGGGCGCCTGCACGAACTGCAGGAGCAGGTACCGCAGCTCGACGAGGACCGGCGCGCGAAGCAGCAGGGCGTCAACAGCGAGAGCCACAAGCAGGCCGATCTTTCCGCGCGCATGGAGGCCCTGAAGGCGCTGCAGGAGAAGGTTCGGATCGACGGCAAGCTCAAGCCCTGGCTGGCGAAACACGGGCTCGACCACCTGCAGGCGCTGTGGACGCGCATCCACATCCAGCAGGGATGGGAAGGCGCGCTGGAAGCCGCCTTGCGCGAGCGCATGAATTCGCTGGAGGTCTCGCGCCTGGACATGGTGCGGGCCTTCGCCGCGGACGCGCCGCCGGCGCGGCTCGCCTTCTACAGTCCGCCGCCGGCGGCGGCCCCCGAAGGCCAGGCCGCGCTGCCGCGGCTGGCGCAACTGCTTCGGCTCAACGACGCCGGCCAGCAGGCGCTGCTGGCGGACTGGTTGCACGGCTGCTACACCGCCCGCAGCCTGGAGGAGGCGCTGGCGGCGCGCAGCCAGCTGCAGGTCGGTGAGGTGATCTACGTCCAGAGCGGCCACGCGGTGAGCGCGCACAGCGTCAGCTTCTACGCGCAGGACTCCGAGCAGGCCGGGCTGCTGGCGCGACAGCAGGAAATCGAGAACCTGGAAAAGCAGTTGCGGGCACAGGCGCTGATCGCCGAGGAAGCCCGCACGGCCCTGGTACGCGCCGAGGCGGCGTACAGCGACGCTTCGCAGCGGCTGGTGCTGGCGCGGCGGGAGGCGGCCGAGACCCGCAGCCGGGCCCATGAACTGCAGGTGGAGACGCTGCGCCTGACGCAGCTGGCCGAGCAGACCCGGGTCCGCAGCGAACAGATCGACGCCGATCTCGCCGAGGTCGACGCCCAGCTCGAGGACTTGCAGGAGCGCCGCGTGACGGCCGAGGCGCGCTTCGAGGAGCTGGACATGCAGCTGGCCGACAGCCAGGAACGCCATGCCCAGCTGGACGAGCGCGTGATGGAGGCCGAGCGCAAGGTGAGCGAGAGCCGCGAGCAACATCGCAGCCTGGAGCGACAGGCGCAGGAGGCGCAGTTCGCCCAGCGCTCGGTGCAGGCCCGGCTGGCCGAGCTGCGGCGCGCGATCGAAACGGCGGAGCAGCAGGCGCAGAGCATTGCCGCCGAGGAGCAGCGCGGCCGCGAGGAGCTCTCGCGCCTGACCGACGCTGCCGCCCAGGCCGGGCTGCAAAGCGCCCTGGCACTGAAGCTCGAACGCGAACAGGCGCTGGGCGCCAAGCGCAGCGAGTACGACGACCTCACGGCCAAGCTGCGCGCCAGCGACGAACGCCGGCTGCAGCTGGAGCGCGAACTCGACCCGCTGCGCCAGCGGATCACCGACTTCCAGCTGAAGGAGCAGGCCGCGCGCCTGGGCTTCGAGCAGTACTCGCAGCTGCTGGCCGATGCCAGCGCGGATCTGGAGGCGGTGGCGAAATCGATCGAGGCCGGCAACGTGCGGCTGGCCGGCATGCAGGGCGACATCGACCGGCTGCACCGCGAGATCGCGGCCCTCGGCGCGGTGAACCTGGCGGCGCTGGAGGAGCTCACCACCGCGCGCGAGCGCAAGCAGTTCCTGGACGCGCAGTCGCAGGATCTCAACGAGGCCATCACGACGCTGGAAGACGCGATCCGCAAGATCGACGGCGAAACGCGCGAGCTGCTGGCCGGCACGTTCAACACCGTCAACGAGCACTTCGGCAAGATGTTCCCCGAGCTGTTCGGCGGCGGCAACGCGAAGCTGGTGATGACCGGCGACGAGATCCTGGATTCGGGCGTGCAGGTGATGGCGCAGCCGCCCGGCAAGAAGAACCAGACCATCCACCTGCTCTCTGGCGGGGAGAAGGCACTGACGGCGATCGCCCTGGTGTTCGCGATCTTCCAGCTCAATCCGGCACCGTTCTGCCTCCTCGACGAGGTGGATGCCCCGCTGGACGACGCCAATACCGAACGCTATGCCAAGCTGGTGACCAGCATGAGCCGCGGCACGCAGTTCCTCTTCATCAGCCACAACAAGATCGCGATGGAGATGGCCGAGCAGTTGATCGGCGTGACCATGCAGGAGCAGGGCGTCTCGCGGATCGTCGCCGTGGACATGGAATCGGCGGTCTCCATGGTCGAGGCCGCATGACGGGGGCCGGCGCGTTGAGCAGCTTCACGCTGGGCCTGATCCTGCTGGGCGCCATGGTGCTGGCGGCCCTGGCCGCCTGGAACACCTGGACCTCGCGCCGCCACACGCCGCGCCGGGCCCAGGCGGCCGCGCCACCGCCGGTGCCGGTCGAGCCGCGCCTGGGGCCCGCGCTGGACGCCGAGCGGCAGGAACCGGTGTTCGACGTCGCGCCGCCGCTGCCGCTGCCGGAGCGGAAGCCGGGGCTGGATGCGCTGATCGACGTCCTGGCCCCGATCGCCCTGGAAGCGCCGGTCTCCGGCGAAGCGGCGCTGGCCGCCATGCCGCCGACGCGGCGTGCGGGCAGCAAGCCGTTCGCGATCGAGGGCCTGAACGCGCATTCGCAGCAGTGGGAGACGCCGCATCCGGGGCAGCGCTATGGCTCGTTCCAGGCCGGCGTGCAACTGGCCAACCGGGTCGGCGCGCTCAACGAGATCGAGTATTCGGAGTTCGTCATGAAGGTGCAGGCCTTCGCGGATGCCGTCAACGGCACTCCGGACGTCCCGGAGATGCTGGACGAGGTGGCGCGGGCGCGCGAACTGGACCAGTTCGCCAGCGGCCACGACGCCCAGCTGTCCTTCACCCTGCGCGCGCGCCAGGCCGCGTGGAGCCCTGGGTACGTGCAGCAGCACGCCGCCCGCCTGGGCTTCGTGGCCGGCGCGCTGCCCGGCCGCATGGTGCTGCCGTCGGCCACCCCAGGAGCGCCGCCGCTGCTGGGCCTGTCGTTCGACACGCAGGCGGCGCTGGCGGACGATCCGGAGCAGGCGGCGCTGCGCCAGTTGAGCCTGAGCCTGGACGTGCCGCAGGTAGACCGGCGCGAGCAGCCATTCGCCCGCATGCGCGAGACGGCGGACGCCCTGGCCGCGGCGATGGACGGGGTGGTCACCGACGACAACGGCCAGCCGATCCAGCCGCAGGCCCTGGACGTCATCGGCGCCGACCTGGAGCAGCTCTACGACACGCTGGACTCGCGCGACCTGGCGGCCGGCTCGCCGCTGGCGCGGCGCCTGTTCTCCTGACATGGCGGTGGACGCGACGATCCGGGAGCGGGTGGATGCCCTGCGCGAGCTGCTGCACCATCACGCCCACCGGTACTACGTGCTGGACCAGCCGGAGATCCCGGACGCGGAGTACGACCGGCTGTTTCGCGAACTGCAGGTGCTGGAGGCGCAGCATCCCGAGCTGCTCGCACCCGATTCGCCGACGCAGCGCGTGGGCGGCAAGGTGCTGGAGGGATTCGCCAAGGTGCGGCACAAGGTCGCCATGCTGTCGATCCGCACCGAGACTGACATCGAGGCCAGCGGCGCGCGCAGCTTCGACGCCCGCGTGCGGCGCGAACTGGGGCTGGCGGAAGGCGACCTGCCGGTCGAGTACGTCGCCGAACTGAAGTTCGACGGCCTGGCGATCAGCCTGCGCTACGAGCACGGCGTGCTGGTGCAGGCGGCCACGCGGGGCGATGGCGAGATCGGCGAGGACGTCACGCAGAACATCCGCACGATCGGGCAGATTCCGTTGCGATTGGAGGGGCGGCCCCACCCACACCTCCACCCCGAGAAAAGCGCAAGCGCTTTTCTCGAGGACCCCGGAGGCCCTCCCCCAGAGGGGGAGGGGACCAAGAAAGACTCCCTCCCCCGCTGGGGAAGGGCTGGGGAGGGGGCACCGCCAGTCCCTCCCATCCTCGAAGTCCGCGGCGAGGTCTACATGCGCCGCGACGATTTCGAGCGCCTGAACGAACTGCAGCGCGAGAAGATCGCCAGGGGCGCCAAGGGCGAGAAGACTTTCGTCAATCCGCGCAACGCCGCGGCCGGCGCGGTGCGCCAGCTCGATCCCGGCATCGCCCGCCAGCGGCCGCTCAGTTTCTTCGCCTACGGCTGGGGCGAAATCACGCCCCCCGAGGAAGGCGGGCCGCGCTTCGAAACGCATTTCGAGGTGCTGCAGGCGCTGCGGGCCTGGGGCCTTCCGGTCAGCGAACGGACGCAGCTCGCCGCCGGGCCGGAGGCGCTGGTGGCCTACCACCAGGCGATCGGGCGCGAACGCGACCAGCTGCCGTTCGACATCGATGGCGTGGTCTACAAGGTCAACAGCCTGGCACTGCAGCGTCGCCTGGGGTTCGTGACGCGCGAGCCGCGCTGGGCCGTGGCCCACAAGTTCCCCGCCCAGGAGATGCTGACGACGGTCGAGGCGATCGACGTCTACGTGGGACGCACGGGCAAGCTCACCCCGGTCGCCAAGCTCGCGCCGGTGTTCGTCGGCGGGGTCACGGTGACCAACGCGACCCTCCACAACGAGGACGAGGCCAGGCGCAAGGACGTGCGCATCGGCGACACGGTGATCGTGCGCCGCGCCGGCGACGTGATTCCGGAGGTCGTGGCCGTGGTCCCGGACAAGCGGCACGGCCAGCCGCCGCAATTCACCATGCCGCGCCACTGTCCGGTCTGCGGGGCGGAGGCGGTGCGCGAGGAAGGCGAAGCGGATTACCGCTGCACCGGGGGCCTGTTCTGCGCCGCCCAGCGCAAGCACGCCATCCTGCACTTCGCCCAGCGCCGGGCGATGGACATCGAGGGGCTGGGCGAGAAGCTGGTGGACCAGATGGTCGAAGGCAACGTGATCCGGACGCTGGCCGACCTGTACCGGCTGGGCCTGAATGCCATCGCGAGCCTGGAGCGCATGGCCGACAAGTCGGCTCGCAACGTGCTCGCGGCCCTGGAACAGTCCAAGCGGACCACCTTGCCGCGCTTTCTCTACGGCCTGGGCATCCGGCACGTCGGCGAAGCGACGGCCAAGGACCTGGCGCGCCACTTCGGCCGGCTCGACTCGATCATGGATGCGAGCGTCGAGCACCTGCTCGAGGTCCCGGACGTCGGGCCGGTCGTCGCCGAGAGCATCCACACCTTCTTCCAGCAGCCGCACAACCGCGAGGTGGTGGAGCAGTTGCGCGCCTGCGGCGTCACGTGGGAGGAGGGCGAGCCGGCGGCCCGCGCCCCGAAGCCCCTGGCCGGCAAGACCATCGTGCTGACCGGCACCTTGCCCAGCCTCAGCCGCGACGAAGCGAAGGACCTGCTGGAAGCGGCCGGCGCCAAGGTCGCGGGCTCGGTCAGCAAGAAGACCGACTACGTGATCGCCGGCGCCGAAGCGGGCAGCAAGCTCGACAAGGCGCGCGAACTGGGCGTCGCCGTGCTCGACGAGGATGGGTTACGGGCGCTACTTTCCGGTTGAAGGCGGCTGCGGCGGGGCCTCCGGCCGCAGCCAGAGCCAGATCCCGACGGCCAGCATGATGGCGCACACGCCGAGGGGAATCCACAGCGGGCGCACAACCGCCATCATGAACAGCGCGCCCGTGCTCATCATGGTGGTGGCCCACCATTTCGCGCCGCGGCTGACGACGCCACCCTGGCGCCATTCGCGGATCGGCGGTCCCATGCGCGGGTGGTTCTCGAGCCAGTGCGACAGCCGCGGCGAGCTTTTCGTGGCCGCCCACGCCGCCAGCAGCACGAACGGCACGGTCGGCATGATCGGCAGGAAGATCCCGATCACCGCCAGTACCAGGCTGGCGGCGGCCACGCCCTTCAGCAGCCACCGGACTGGGCGCGACAGCTGAGGTTCATCGGTCAGGGCGGAAGAGTTCGGCGGCGCGGGCATCGGTGCGATTCTGCCGTGACGCTATGCTCGCTGCATGACCGTGCGCGAAATCCTGAAGATGGGCGATCCGCGGCTGCTGCGCGTCGCCCAACCCGTCACCCGATTCGACAGCGACGAGATCCACCGGCTCGTCACCGACATGCTCGACACGATGCGGGCGGCCAATGGCGCGGGGCTGGCCGCGCCGCAGATTGGGGTCGACCTGCAATTGGTGATCTTCGGCACCGACGCGCCGAATCCGCGCTACCCGGAAGCGCCGCTGGTGCCGCGAACTGTTCTGCTCAATCCGGTGATCACGCCCCTGGGCGACGAGGAGGAGGAGGGCTGGGAGGGCTGCCTGTCGGTGCCGGGGCTGCGCGGCGTGGTGCCGCGCTTTTCGCGCATCCGCTACTCCGGCTTCGACCAGTACGGCGACGCGATCGAGCGCGAAGTGGAAGGCTTCCATGCCCGGGTGGTGCAGCACGAGTGCGACCACCTCCTGGGCAAGCTCTATCCGATGCGAATGCGCGACTTCAGCCGGTTCGGCTTCACCGACGTCCTGTTCCCGGAGCTCGACCCGGGCCAGGACGACTAGGGAAGCTCTGAGCAAATCCCGCCGTGCGCGACGGTGCTTTTCCGGGATGAGATGCCAGGCGCCAGACCAACGGAAAGCGCGCCCTGAAGGGCGCGCGCGCCCGGAAAAGCGCCGTCCCTTCGGGCTCGGGACGACGCCTACTTCTGCGACTTGCCTTCCTCGACCAGCACCTTGTAGACGTAGCCGGCGCCGAAGTCCTTGTCGGTGCGCACGACGCCCTTCATGGTGACGATGTCGCCGACCTTCAGTTCTTCCTTCGTGGTCACGATCAGGTCGTTGGTGCCGCTGGCGGCGGAGCCCGACCCGTCGCGCAGGTGCACCCAGTTCACGCCGCGGATGCCCGAGTTGATCTTGACGATCTTGCCGCGCACGACGACGGCTTTCTCCTTGAGCGCGTCGGGCTTGGCCATGATCTCGCCGACGGTGCGGGCATCGGGGCCGGACGCCTTCGGCACCTTGGCGTCGGGGGTCTCGGGGCCCTTCGGCAGCGCGTGGGGAGGCACGGCCGGCTGCGCCGCCGCGGCGGCGGCGACCGCCTTGTCGCTGGCGAGCGTGCCGAACACCACCTTGTCGAACTTGCGCTTGAGGGCCTTGCTCTCGAAGTTGTTCATCACCATCGGCTCGGCGATCGTGACCTTGTCACCCTTCTTCACCTTGGCGGTCGGGACGGCGGCCCAGGTGTCGCCCTGGCCGGTCTTGAGCCGCAGGTAGCTGTAGCCCTCGACGTTCTGGACCTCGAGGATTTCGCCGACGACCACGTTCTGGGCCCAGACCAGGGGGGCGGCGGCCAGCAGGCAGGCGGCCAGCGTTCTTTTCAGCATGGAGAAAACTCCTGTAGAGAATGCCGGCAAGGATAGCCGGGCAGGGTGCGCCGCCCTTGAGAAATGTCATTGCCGGTCGGGAAACCGCGCCGGCCTTCCCCCGGGCGCTGCGGTTCACGCCGCCAGCGCCTGCAGCAGCTCGGTCTCGATCTCGATCTGGCGCCGGTTCTCCTGCAGTTCCGGTCCGTCGATCAGGAAGGTGTCCTCCACCCGCTCGCCCAGCGTGGACACCTTGGCCAGTTGCAGGTTCAGGTGGTGGCGAGCCAGCACCCGGGCGATCGAGTAGAGCAGGCCGACGCGGTCGCTGGCCGACACCGACAGCAGCCAGCGCTGGGCCTTTTCGTCGGGGGCGAGCTGCACCCGCGGCGGGATCGGGAAGCTCTTGACGCGGCGCGACACGCGGCCGCGGCTCGGGGCCGGCAAGGGCCCCGCCCGCTCGATCGTGTGCTGCAGCTCCGATTCGACGATGTTCAGCAGCTCGCGGTTGTGTTCCGGCAGCATGGAACTCACCACCTGGAACGTGTCCAGCGCGTAGCCGTTGGTGGCCGTGTGGATCTTGGCGTCCAGGATGGAAAAGCCGGCATGCTCGAAATAGCCGCAGATGCGCGCGAACAGGTCGGGCTGGTCGGGCGTGTACGCCAGCACCTGCAGTCCTTCCCCGACCGGCGACAGCCGCGCCCGCACGATCGGCTTGCCGGTGCCGACATAGCGCGAGAGATGCCGGGTGTGCCACACGATGTCGCCCGCGTCGTGGCGCATGAAATAGCCCACGTCGAGGGTGTCCCACAGTTTCTGGTGGGCCTGGAACGGCAGCGCATACAGGCCCAGTTGCACCAGCGCCTCGCGCTTGCGGGCCTCGATCTCGGCGTGCGGGTCCGGTGCGCGCCCCCCCAGCGTGCGCAGCGTCAGCCGGTAGAGGTCCTCCAGCAGCTTGCCTTTCCAGGCGTTCCAGACCTTCGGCCCGGTGCCCCGGATGTCGGCCACCGTCAGCAGGTACAGCGCCGTCAGCGCCCGCTCGTTGCCCACGCGCCTGGCGAAGGCGGTGATGACGGCGGGGTCGCTGAGGTCTTCCTTCTGCGCCACCCGGCTCATGGTGAGGTGCTCGCGCACCAGGAATTCGATCAGTTTCGCGTCCTCGCCCACGAAGCCGTGGTCGCGGCAGAACGCGCGCACGTCGCGCGCGCCCTTGGACGAATGGTCACCGCCGCGGCCCTTGGCGATGTCGTGGAACAGCGCGGCCACGTACAGGATGTACGGCTTGTCCCAGCCGGCGGCCAGCTGCGAGCAGAACGGGTATTCGTGGGCGTGCTCGGCGATGAAGAAGCGCCGCACGTTGCGCAGCACCATCAGGATGTGCTGGTCCACGGTGTAGACGTGGAACAGGTCGTGCTGCATCTGGCCGACGATGCGCCGGAACACCCACAGGTAGCGCCCCAGCACCGAGGTCTGGTTCATGAGCCGCAGCGCATGGGTGATGCCCTGCGGCTCGAGCAGCATCTGGCGGAAGGTGGCGTGGTTGACGGGATCGTTGCGAAATTTCGCATCCATCACCTGCCGCGCGTTGTACAGGGCACGCAAGGTGCGCGCCGACAAGCCCTTGGCGCCGACGGTCGTCTGGTGCACCAGGAAGGTCTCCAGGATCGCGTGCGGCTCGCGCAGGTAGAGATCGTCGCTCGCCACCTCGATCATCCCGGCCTGGTGCGAAAAGCGCTCGTTGATCGGCTCGGGCGGCTGCGCCGGCGGGTTGAGCCGCTCCTCGATGTTGAGCAGCAGGATCTGGTTCAGCTGCGACACCGCCTTGGCGGCCCAGTAGTAGCGCTTCATCAGCGCCTCGCTGGCGCGGGCGACGATGCGCCCATCGGTGGTCTGCGTCCGATAGCCGAACGATTCGGCCACGGCCGTCTGCAGGTCGAACACCAGCCGGTCTTCCCGGCGCCCGGCGATCACGTGCAGCCGGGCGCGGATCAGGCCGAGCAGCGCCTCGTTGCGCTTGATCTGGCGCACTTCGAAGGCGGTGGCCAGCCCCTTGCGGGCCAGTTCGTCCCAGCTGCGGGCGAGACCCGTGGCCTTGGCGATCCACAGGATCACCTGCAGGTCGCGCAGGCCGCCCGGCGACTCCTTGCAGTTCGGCTCCAGCGCGTATGGCGTGTTCTCGAACTTGGTGTGGCGCTGGCGCATCTCCAGCGTCTTGGCGATCATGAACGCACGCGGATCGAGGCTGGCGCGGAAGCGCTTGCCGAACTGCGCGTACAGCGCGGTGTTGCCCGACACGAGGCGCGACTCCAGCAGCGAAGTGCGCACCGTGACGTCGCTCTCCGCCTGGGCCACGCATTCGGCCACCGTGCGCACGCTCGAGCCGATCTCGAGTCCGGCGTCCCAGCAATTGGTGATGAACGCCTCGATCTGCCGCTTGAGCTGCGGCTCCTGGTCGGGCGGCATGTGGTCGGGCAGCAGCATCACCACGTCGACGTCGGAGTGCGGGAACAGCTCCCCGCGGCCATAGCCGCCGACGGCCAGCAAGGCGCAATCGCCAGGCACCCCGGACATCCGGCACACGGTGCGCAAGGTCTCGTCGGTGGCCTGGGCCAGGCCCTGCAGCAGCCGCCGGATGCCGCGCGCGGAGCTGCCCAGTGCCTCCAGCGACGCCAGCAGCTGGGCCTTGCGGGCGCGATGCGCTTCCCGCAGGGCCCTCATGTCGGCGTGGATGTCGAGCGGGATGGCGAGCGGGGTCTGCGCCATGGAAAGCTGCCCGTTCAGGCGTGGAGCGCGCCGGCGCCCGTGCTCATGCGTTGACGAACGGCGGCGGCGGGGGACAGCCCGGCGACAGCGTCATCACCTCGTAGCCGGTTTCCGTGACCAGGACCGTGTGCTCCCACTGCGCCGAGAGCGAATGGTCCTTGGTGACGATGGTCCACCCGTCGTTGCCGAACTCCTTCACGTCGCGCCGGCCCGCGTTGATCATGGGCTCGATGGTGAAGGTCATCCCCGGCTTGAGCTCGTCGAGCGTGCCGGGCTTGCCGTAGTGGAGCACCTGCGGCTCCTCGTGGAAGTTGCGGCCGATGCCGTGCCCGCAGAACTCGCGCACGACGGAAAAGCCGTGGCCTTCGGCGAACTTCTGGATGGCGTAGCCGATGTCGCCCAGGTGGATGCCCGGCTTGACCCGCATGATGCCGTGCCACATCGCCTCGAAGGTGACGTTGACCAGCCGCCTGGCCGCGATCGAGACCTCGCCGACCATGAACATGCGGCTGGTGTCGCCGAACCAGCCGTCCTTGATCACGGTGACGTCGACGTTCACGATGTCGCCCTTCTTGAGCGGCTTGTCGTTGGGAATGCCGTGGCAGACAACGTGGTTGACGGAAGTGCACAGCGATGCGGGATAAGGCGGGTAGCCCGCCGGCTGGTAGCCCAGGGTGGCCGAGACGCTGCCCTGCTGCTTCATGCATTCGGCGGCCAGGCGGTCGATCTCCCTGGTGGTGATGCCCGGCTTGATGTGCGGCGTGAGGTAGTCCAGCACCTCGGCGGCGAGGCGCCCGGCCACCCGCATGCCCTCGATCCCCGCCGCGTCCTTGTAAGTGATGCTCATCGCGGCGATTATTCCAGAGCGTGCAAAGGCGTGCGGGTAAAATGGCGGGCTTGGCGCGGCGGTCCCAGTCAGCGGCCGCCGCCGAGCGTCCCCCCCGATCACACAGGTAAGCCCAGTGACCCTGCACATCACCGCGTTCGAGGGCGGCAACGCCCTCAGCGATTTCCGTGTCCAGCAACTGCTCCCGCGCCTGCAGGCCGTCCACTCCAGGATCACCGGGCTGGCCGCGCGGCACGTCCACCTGGCGGCCGCCGACCATCCGCTGGCGGCGGCGGAGCAGGCGCGGCTGGCGGCACTGCTGACCTATGGCGAGCCCTGGCGCTCGCCGGCGGGCTCCGTCGTGCTGGTGGTCACGCCGCGGTTCGGTACCGTCTCGCCCTGGGCTTCGAAGGCCACGGACATCGCCCACAACTGCGGGCTGGCGGTGCGGCGGATCGAACGCATCACCGAATATCACCTGACGCTCAAGCCGGGGCTGCTCGGCGCAGCGCCGGCTCCCGGGGCCGCCGGGCTGGAGGCGATCGCGGCCCTGCTGCACGACCGGATGACCGAGAGCGTGATGGCCGACCGCGCGGCGGCGCACGGCCTCTTCACCGAGCTGGCGCCGGCGGCCATGGAGCACGTGGACGTGCTGGGCGGCGGCCGCGCGGCGCTGGAGGCCGCGAACACGCGCTTTGGCCTGGCGCTCGCGGACGACGAGATCGACTACCTGGTCGACGCGTTCAAGGGGCTGGGGCGCAACCCCACCGACGTGGAGCTGATGATGTTCGCCCAGGCGAACAGCGAGCATTGCCGGCACAAGATCTTCAATGCGCAGTTCACCATCGACGGCGTGGCGCAGGAACGCAGCCTGTTCGGGATGATCCGGCACACGCACCAGGCGAGCCCGCAGCACACGGTCGTGGCCTATTCGGACAACGCCTCGATCATGGAAGGCACCACGGTGGAGCGCTTCACCGCGCGGTCGGGCGCATCCTGGCGCTACGACCGCGAGGACGCGCTGCAGCACGTGCTGATGAAGGTGGAGACGCACAACCACCCTACGGCGATCTCGCCGTTTCCGGGCGCCTCCACCGGAGCCGGCGGCGAAATCCGCGACGAAGGCGCGACCGGCCGCGGCTCGAAGCCCAAGGCGGGCCTGACCGGCTTCACCGTTTCGAAGCTGTGGGGCAGCGAGCTGGGCCGCCCCGCCCACATCGCCAGTGCGCTGCAGATCATGATCGAGGGCCCGCTGGGGGGCGCCGCCTTCAACAACGAGTTCGGGCGGCCCAACCTGCTGGGCTATTTCCGCGAGTACGAGCAGACCGTGAACTACCGACTGGCGGGAGAAGGCGAGCAACGCACCGAGGCCCGCGGCTACCACAAGCCGATCATGATCGCGGGCGGCCTCGGCAGCATCGCGGCTGACCAGACGCGCAAGATCGAGTTCCCGGCCGGCACGCTGCTGGTGCAACTGGGCGGGCCCGGCATGCGCATCGGCATGGGCGGCGGCGCCGCCAGTTCGATGGCCACCGGCGCCAACGCCGCCGAGCTCGATTTCGACTCGGTGCAGCGCGGCAACCCCGAGATCGAGCGCCGGGCGCAGGAGGTCATCAACCACTGCTGGACCCAGGGCGAGGCCAATCCGATCCTGGCGATCCACGACGTGGGCGCGGGCGGCCTGTCCAACGCCTTCCCCGAACTGACCAACGACGCCGGCCGCGGCGCGCGCTTCGACCTGCGGCGGGTGCCGCTGGAGGAGTCTGGCCTGGCGCCCAAGGAGATCTGGTGCAACGAGAGCCAGGAGCGCTACGTGCTGGCGATCGCCCCGGAGTCGCTGCCGCAGTTCCAGGCCTTCTGCGAGCGCGAGCGCTGCCCGTTCGCGGTCGTCGGCGTGGCGACGCAAGAGCGGCAACTGGTGGTGGGGGATGTGGATCTTCCGGTGCCCCCACCCCAACCCTCCCCCAAAGGGGGAGGGAGTGAAGATCACCTTCCCCCGCTGGGGGAAGGCCGGGATGGGGGCAGTCTGGCCGTCGACATGCCCATGAACGTCCTGCTCGGCAAGCCGCCCAAGATGCACCGCGACGTCAAGACCGTGCGGCGCGAGTTCGCGCCGGTCGACCTCACGGGCGTCAGCCTGCAGGACGCCGCCATCAAGGTCCTCGGCCACCCGACCGTTGCCTCCAAGCGCTTCCTCGTGACCATCGGCGACCGCACGGTGGGCGGGCTCACGCACCGCGACCAGATGGTCGGGCCCTGGCAGGTGCCGGTGGCCGACTGCGCCGTGACGCTGGCCGACTTCCGCGGCTTCGCCGGCGAGGCCATGAGCATGGGCGAGCGCACCCCGCTGGCGACGGTGAGCGCGCCCGCGTCCGGCCGGATGGCCGTGGCCGAGGCGATCACCAACCTGCTGGCCGCACCGATCGACCTCAAGCGCGTGAAGCTCTCCGCCAACTGGATGGCCGCGTGCGGCGAACCGGGCGAGGACGCCTCGCTGTACGAGACGGTGCGCACCGTCGGCATGGAACTGTGCCCGTGGCTGGGTGTGTCGATTCCGGTCGGCAAGGACAGCCTGTCCATGCGCACGCAATGGAGCGAAGGCGGGCAGCACCACAAGGTCACGTCGCCAGTGAGCCTGATCGTCAGCGCCTTCGCAACCATCGACGACGTGCGCGGCACCTTGACGCCGCAGCTGGACGCCACGCGGGAGACGACTTTGGTGCTGGTCGACCTGGGGCAGGGCAAGCGGCGCATGGGCGGCAGCGTCCTGGCGCAGGTGCTCGACCAGGCCGGTGACGAGGTGCCGGACCTCGACGAGCCGCAGGACCTGGTGCGGCTGGTCGACGCGGTGAACGCGCTGCGGGCGCAAGGCCGCATCCTGGCCTATCACGACCGCAGCGATGGCGGCCTGTTCGCCGCGGCCTGCGAAATGGCCTTCGCCGGCCAGGTCGGCGTCGCGCTGAACGTGGACCTGCTCGTCACCGAAGGCGACGGCATCACCGACAGCCGCGCCGAATACGGCGACGCCAAGAACTGGGCGTCGCAGATCGGCGCGCGCCGCGAGGAGCTGACGCTGCAGGCGCTGTTCAACGAGGAGCTCGGCGTGGTGCTGCAGGTGCCGACCGACGTGCGCAACGAGGTCATGCAGGTGCTGCGCCAGTACGGACTGTCCAAGCACAGCCACTTCGTCGGCAGCACCCGGCCCCTGTCGTCGGCGATAGCGGTCGGCAAGGGCGAGGTCCAGGTCTGGCGCGACACCAGGGCGGTGTTTTCCGCGAAGCTGGCGGACCTGCACCAGGTGTGGGACAGCGTGAGCTGGAAGATCTGCCGCGAGCGCGACAACCCCGCCTGCGCCGACCAGGAGCATGCGGCCGCCGGCGATCCGGCGGATCCTGGCCTGCACGTCGTTCTCCCTCCCCCGCTGGGGGAGGGCTGGGGCGGGGGCAGTGCGCCCGCCCTCAACCTCTCCCGCCCCATGGTCGCCATCCTGCGCGAGCAGGGCGTCAACTCCCACGTGGAGATGGCGTACTGCTTCAGCGAGGCCGGTTTCGAAGCCTACGACGTGCACATGACCGACCTGCTGTCGGGCCGTGCGAGCCTGGCGGACTTCAAGGGCTTCGTCGCCTGCGGCGGTTTCAGTTACGGCGACACCCTGGGCGCGGGCATCGGCTGGGCCCGCAGCATCACCTTCCACCCGGAACTGGCGGACCAGTTCAAGGCGTTCTTCGCGCGCCAGGACAGTTTCGCGCTGGGCGTGTGCAACGGCTGCCAGATGCTTGCCGAACTGGCCGACATCGTGCCGGGCGCGCAGGCCTGGCCGCGCTTCACCACCAACCGCAGCGAACGCTACGAGGCGCGCCTGTCGCAGGTGGAAGTGCTGGACTCACCGAGCCTGTTCTTCGCCGGCATGGCCGGCGCCCGGCTGCCGATCGCCGTCGCGCACGGTGAAGGCTATGCGAACTTCGCCAACCGCGGCGACCAGTCGCAGGCGATTGCCGCCATGCGCTTCGTCGACCACCGCGGCCAGCCGACCGAAGCCTATCCGCTCAATCCCAACGGCAGCCGGGGCGGCCTCACGGCCGTGACCACCGCGGACGGCCGCTTCACGGCCATGATGCCGCACCCGGAGCGCGTGTTCCGCAACATCCAGATGTCCTGGACCAGCGGCGACAAGAGCGACTTCAGCCCGTGGATGCAGATCTGGCGCAATGCGCGCCGGTGGGTGGGGTAGGGCTTCGCCAGGGTCGTTCCCCGGGGTCGTCAGCTTGCCCGCATCGAGAGAGGCCCCGCGCGCCATGAGGCCACGCCGGGCAGCGCCTCCCGCGGCGCGAGGTCGTGCAATGAACGTCAGGCGGTCGACCGAGCCGGCCGCGTCCGATAGAACTGCATCGGCACCTCGGCCATCTCCCGGGCGCGCTGCTGCAGCACCGACTTCTTCATCCTGCCGACGACGTGCATCTCGCACGGCTTGCAGTCGAAGCGCAGCGTGAGCTTTTCACTGCCGTTGATCAATTGCAGCGGCTCGGCCTTGATCGTGCCCTTGACGCCGACCACGCCCTTGGCCTGCTTGGGACACAGGCTCATCGACCAGCGCACGCAGTGCTTGGTGATCATCAGGCTGACTTCGCCTTCTTCCTCGTGGCTTTCGTAGGCCGCATCGATCACCTTGACCCCGTGCTTCGCGTAGAAGTCGCGGGCCTTCTGGTTGAAAACGTTGGCGAGGTAGGAGAGGGTGTCTTCCGGGTACGGCACCGGCGGCGTGACCGGCTCGGTCCGCGCGGGACGGCGATAGCCGCCGGCGCGCGCCGCTTCGAGCGCCTCCACGGCGCCCCGACGAAGCTGGTTGATCAGTGAAGCCGGAATGAACCAGGGCTGCGCCAGGTCGATCGCGATGTCCAGCGGCTCGAAGATGGTGGCGCCGAACCGCGCCAGGTGATCGCGCAGTGCGGCCTTGCCGCGAGCCGGGTCGCGCGACGGCAACTTCTCGCAGGCGGCCGCTGCCTCGCCGGCAAATCCGTCCTCGTCCGTCAGGCTCAGGCGAACGCCGTCAGGGGTGTCGGCAAGCCGCGCCCACACGGCGATGCGTCGCTCGCTCGACTTCTTCTCCAGGGTGCGCACCCAGTCCATGTCGCGGTTGCGGTTGATCCGCGTGCCCTGGCGCAGGTCGCGCATGCCGGCGATGGAGTCCTTGGGGAAGACGCGCCAGCGTGCGCCAGCGCCCCTCGCCCCAGCCCCCCTCGCTCCGCTCCCCCCAGCGGGGAGAGGGAGCAATTCAGCGCGGTTGATGGCGACGCCGACCAGTTCCTTCTGCAGGTCGAAGTAGCACAGGCCGTCGCCGTTGTGCAGTACGGCCTGGGGATCGTCGAGCTCCAGCTCGATCCAGTCGCTGCCGACCCTGGTCACCCAGCCGATGGCCTGGCCCGGGTTCTTGGGCGAGTCGAAGGCGCCGATGTCGTCCTGCCGGCCGTTGACGAAATAGTCGGTGAACTCGCGATTGAAGTTCTGGTTGGGATCCGGCGCGAAGCTGAACGTCGTGCGGCCGCTGGACGCGCGCGCCAGGGGAAAACCGGATCCCTCGCGCGATTCGATCAGCTCGTCGAGCAGCTTGCGGTAGTGGGCGGTGATGTTCTTCACGTAGCCCATGTCCTTGTAGCGGCCCTCGATCTTGAAGCTGCGGACGCCGGCGTCCACCAGCGCGGCCAGGTTGGCGCCCTGGTTGTTGTCCTTCATCGACAGCACGTGCTTGTCGTGGGCCACGAAGCGGCCCTGCGCGTCGACCACGTGGTACGGCAGCCGGCAGGCCTGCGAGCAGTCGCCGCGGTTGGCGCTGCGGCCGGTGTGCGCGTGGCTGATGTAGCACTGGCCGCTGTAGGCGACGCACAGCGCGCCGTGCACGAAGAATTCCAGCTTGCAGCGGTCGGCGTCGAGGCGCCCGTGGATCTCCCGGATCTGCTCCAGCGTGAGCTCGCGCGCCAGCACGATCTGGGAGAAGCCGACGTCCTGCAGGAAGCGCGCCTTCTCGGGGGTGCGGATGTCGGTCTGGGTGCTGGCGTGCAGCTGGATCGGCGGCAGGTCGAGCTCCAGCAGGCCCATGTCCTGGATGATCAGCACGTCGGCGCCCGCGCGGTACACGTCCCAGGCCATGCGGCGCGCCGGCTCCAGCTCGTCGTCCCTCAGGATGGTGTTGTGCGTGACGAAGATGCGCGCGCCGAAGCGGTGCGCATGCCGCGCGAGCCGCTCGATGTCCCGCACGTCGTTGCCGGCGGAAGCCCGCGCGCCGAAGGCGGGTCCGCCGATGTAGACGGCGTCGGCGCCGTGGTCGATTGCCGCGATGCCGATGTCGGCGTCACGGGCCGGCGCGAGCAGCTCGAGCTGGTGGTTCAGGAGTGACATGGGGGAGGAGGGCGCGGAATGCCCGGCGCGGGAGCCGGACATTCTAGCGACGCCGCGGGCGGAGCGTGACCGGCCCGCCGGAAGCCCGACCGGCTGCGGGTTGGTCCCGATACGGCCCTGCCGGCCGCCGGTTTCAATGCCGCGCATGACCGTTCCCGTCGAGCCGGCCGCACCCGAGGCCACCCCAAGACCTGCCGAGGTGCGCCAACTGCTGCCGGTGCGCCTCACGGACCCGCTGCGCTGGCTGCGCGGCGGCTGGGGGGACCTGCGCGCGGCGCCCGGCATCGCGCTGTTCTATGGCGTGTGCTTCTGGCTGATGGCCGTGACGCTGCAGGCGGTATTCCGCAACAAGCCGGAATACACGATCTCTTTCGTGTCCGGCTGTTTCCTGGTCGGCCCGTTCCTCGCGCTCGGTCTGTACGAGGTGAGCCGCCGGCGCGAGCAGGGGCTGCCGCAGAGCCTGGGCGCTTCGCTGACGTGCTGGGAGGGACACCTCGGCAGCATGGGCATGCTGGTGCTGGTGCTGCTGCTGCTCGAATTGCTGTGGGGCCGCGCGTCGCTGGTGGTGTTCGCCGTCTTCTTCAACACCGGGATGCCGACCACGGCCAGCGTCGTGCAGGCCGTGTTCAACCCGAAGAACTGGCAGTTCATCGGTGTCTACCTGCTGGTCGGCTGGGTTTTTGCCGCGCTCGTGTTCTCCACCTGCGTCGTGGCGCTCCCGATGATCCTGGACCGCGACACGGACGCCATCACTGCGGGCCTCGCCAGCATGCAGGTGGTGGCGTTGCGCACCGGCCCCATGGTGGTCTGGGGGGCGCTGATCGTGGCCCTGGTGCTCGGCGCGATGCTGCTGCCGTGGGCCGCCGGGCTGCTGGTGGTCGGCCCGTGGCTGGGGCACGCCAGCTGGCATGCCTACCGCGGCTCTTTCGCGTGGCGCCCGGCGGGTACCATCACACCGGCTTAGGAGACACAGATGGTCCTGCTTGAATTCGCGATGTCGCCCACCGGTCAGGGCGAGAGCCTGAGTGCGCAGGTGGCCCGCGTCCTGGACGTGATCGACAAGAGCGGCGTGCCGTACCAGCTGACGCCGATGGGCACGATTCTCGAAGGCGAGTGGGACGAGGTGATGGCCGTCGTCACCGCCTGCTTCAAGACCCTGCAGGCGGAGTGCCCGCGCATCGGCATGAACCTGAAGATGGACTGGCGGGCCGGCCCCGAATCGCGCCTGCTCAGCAAGATCGCCCGCGTGGAAGCGCACCTCGGGCGCAAGCTCAAGACCTAGAACGAACGATTGGCCACCAGGCAGCTGGTGACCGCGCGCCGGGGCGGATCAGTGCCGCCGTGCTGCCGCCCGATCCCCTACTTTGCGGCGAAGCAGTAGAACAGCCCGTCGCCGCCGGTCGGGCGCACTCGCTCCTGGCTGCAACCGAGGGTCGGATGAGCGGAATTCCACGACACGGCCCACGCGTTGTTGATGGGGCCGGCGCGGTCGTGATGGCCGGTCATCGCCGCGCCATCGGCGGTGCCCTTCGTCCAGTTCCCGCAGGTCATGTCCGGGAACGGCGCTCCCGGAAACGCGGTTCCGTCCGGGCGCGAGCCGGTGAGGATGTCGTGCTTGTTCGGCGTTTCGGTGCGTCCGTTGACCGGCCGCCCTCGCTCATCGAGCGCCGTCTCCTTGTTGACGTTGTTGGCGGCCGAGTGGAGGTCTTCCACGCTGCGGGCGATCACCACGCCTTTCGCGTTGTGCCACGGTCCGGTGCCGATCCGGTCGCGCGCATTCACGAAGCCTGGATTGTTCAGGCTGGGGGCCTGCGTGCTCAGGTAGGCGCGCCATGTGCGATGGCCCGCTCCGGCGGCCTGTGCCAGGGTCTGGCAGTGCCGGTCGGCGCCCTCCAGGCCACCCAGGTCGCCGCCCTTGCCGGGTCCGCCGCTGGTCACGAAGAACGACATCCCTTGCGGACCCGACTGCATCGCCGCGCATCCGGCCAGGCCGATCGCGCCGGCAGCCACCCAGAAAGCAGTTCGCGCGCTCTTTCGCATGGTTCTCTCCCGAAGTTGTTCCTTGTCTGGCAGGGGATTGAACCGCCGCCCACCAGCCAGGTCACTAGGGGAATCCTGGGGCGGCCCGCGTGGTTGAGCCTGCGCCTCGCCGGCGCCCTACACTCGGGCCGATGCCACGCCAGCGCTTCGACGCCATCGACTCCCTGCGCGGCGCCGCCATCGTGTGGATGACGGCGTACCACTTCTGCTTCGACCTGAACTGGTTCGGCTGGCTGCGCGAGGACTTCTACCGCGATCCGTTCTGGACCTGGCAGCGCACCGCGATCGTCAGCCTGTTCCTGTTCTGCGCCGGCCTGGGGCAGGCCGTCGCCTGGGAGCAGCGGCAGGGCTGGCCCCGGTTCTGGAAACGCTGGGCCCAGGTCGCCGGCTGCGCCTTGCTGGTCACGGCCGGTTCCTGGTTCATGTTCCCGCGCAGCTTCATCTACTTCGGCGTGCTGCACGGCATCGCGGCGATGCTGGTCATCGTCCGCGTCACCGCCGGCTGGGGCCGCTGGCTGTGGCTGGCGGGAGCGCTCGCGATCCTGGCCAAGCCCATCGCCGAAGCGGCGCACGCGCAGTGGCCCGGGCTGGCGTTCCTCGACGCCCCCGCCTGGAACTGGCTCGGCCTCGTCGGCCGCAAGCCGGTGACGGAGGACTATGTGCCGCTCGTGCCCTGGCTGGGCGTGATGTGGTGGGGCATGGCGAGCGGCCAATGGCTGCTGGCTCGCCGCCGGGCCTGGGTCGAGGTCCGGTTGCCGCGCGCCGCCGCGCCGCTGTCCTGGCTGGGCCGCTGGAGCCTGACCTGGTACATGCTGCACCAGCCCGTGCTCATCGGCGCGCTGGCACTCGTGCGGCGGGCCGCGAGTTGACCTGAATCAGGAACGGCCTCCCACACTTGCCGGAAGGCCGGGATCATCAATACCGTCCTACGTGCTCGGCCGGAGCGGCCACTTAGGGTGAGGGTCGGCCATCTTGCCGCTGTGATCAGGAAGATCATGCCCAAATCCCCCAAGCCGCCGGCAGCAAAAACGCCGGCGAAGAAAGCCGCCGCCAAGTCGGCGGCACGCAATACCGACAGCGGCCCCGGCCGCGCAGTCCCGGCCGGCGGCGATGCGCCGGCCGAGCGAATGGCGCAGGTGCAGGCCCTCGCCGCCGCCATGCCGCACAACCCCACGAAGCCATTCGAGCACGGCTTTGCCAGCGGGGTCGCGCCGCAGCCCGGCGCGACCGTCGACCCCGACTCGCGCCTCCCCGGCGCCAGCACGCTGTCCGAGGAGAACGGCTCGGGCAAGACCGGCAGCGTCGCGCCCGAGGGTGTCAACTCGACCATCGAGCCCCTGGACCGCGTCCGGGTGGACTCGACGGGACAGATGCTCACCACCAACCAGGGCGTGCGCATCGCGGACAACCAGAACTCTCTCAAGTACGGCGTGCGCGGGCCGGCGCTGCTGGAAGACTTCATCCTGCGCGAGAAGATCACGCATTTCGACCACGAGCGCATCCCCGAGCGCATCGTGCACGCGCGCGGTTCCGGCGCGCACGGCTTCTTCGAATGCTACGAGCCGCTCACCGACCTGACCAGGGCGGCGCCGTTCCAGGAGGCCGGGAAGGTGACGCCGGTGTTCGTGCGCTTTTCCACCGTGCAGGGCGAGCGCGGCTCCAAGGACACGGCGCGCGACGTGCGCGGCTTCGCCGTGAAGTTCTACACCGACGAGGGCAACTGGGACCTGGTGGGCAACAACATGCCGGTCTTCTTCATCCAGGACGCGATGAAGTTTCCCGACCTGGTGCACGCCGTCAAGCCCGAGCCGCACCACCAGATGCCGCAGGCGGCCAGCGCCCATGACACGTTCTGGGACTTCGTGTCGCTGATGCCCGAGTCGACGCACATGTTGATGTGGGTGATGTCCGACCGCGCGATCCCGCGCAGCTTCGCCACCATGCAGGGCTTCGGCGTGCACACCTTTCGCTTCGTCAACGACGCGGGCGAGTCGGTGTTCGTCAAGTTCCACTGGAGCCCGGTTGCCGGCACGCATTCGCTGGTTTGGGACGAAGCCGTCAAGATCTCGGGCGCGGACCCCGACTTCCACCGCCGCGACCTGTGGGAGCGCATCGAATCCGGCAACTATCCCGAGTACGAGCTGGGCGTGCAGGTCTTCACCGAGGAGCAGGCCGACCAGTTCAGCTTCGACATCCTCGACGCGACCAAGATCGTGCCGGAGGAGCTGGTGCCGATCCGGCCGGTGGGCCGCATGGTCCTGAACCGCAACCCCGACAACTTCTTCGCCGAGACCGAGCAGGTCGCGTTCTGCACGGCACAGGTGATTCCGGGAATCGATTTCTCCAACGATCCGCTGCTGGCGGGCCGCATCCATTCCTACGTCGACACGCAGATCACGCGCCTGGGCGGACCCAATTTCCACGAGATCCCGATCAACGCCCCGGTCGTGCCCGTGCACAACAACCAGCGCGACGGCTTCCACCGGCAGGCGATCCACCGCGGCCGGGTGAACTACGAGCCGAACTCGCTCGCCGGCGGCTGCCCGTTCCAGGCCGGCGCCGCGCAGGGCTTCGTCTCGGTGCCGGCGCGCATCCAGGCGAAGGAGGAGCAGGGGAAGGTGCGGGCCAAGCCCGAGAAGTTCGCCGACCACTACACGCAGGCGACGCTGTTCTACGAAAGCCAGACGCCGGTCGAGCAATGCCACATCGCCGAGGCCTTCCGCTTCGAGCTGAGCAAGGTCACGGTCCCGGCGATCCGGGAACGCATGGTCGCCTCGTTGCGCAACGCTTCGGAGGAACTGGCCAAGAAGGTGGCCGACGGGCTGGGGATGGTGGAGCTGCCACCGCCCATGCCGCGGGCGCTCGAGCAGCCGGCGCCGCCCGAGGTGGCGAAATCGCCGGCGCTGTCGCTCATGGCGCGGCCGGGCGACGGGTCGATCAAGGGCCGCAAGGTCGCCCTGCTGGTGGCGCCCGGCGTCCAGGCCGATGCGATCCTGGAACTGCAGGCGACGCTGGCGGCGCAAGGCGCCGTCGGCCGCCTGGTCGGGCCCCGGATCGGGCCGATGCCCAGCGCCAGCGGCGACCTGATCGACGCCGATGCCTCGCTCGAGAACGAGCCCGGATTCCTGTTCGACGGCCTGGTGCTGCCCGACGGCGACGAAGCCGTGGCGGCGCTGGCGCAGGACGGCCACACCGCGGAGTTCATCCGCGACCAGTTCCGCCACTGCAAGCCGATCCTGGTGTTCGGCGCCTCGCGCATGCTGCTGTCGCAGGCCGGCCTGCCGCTGTCGCTGGACAAGAGCCAGGCGCAGGGTGGCACCGGCCTGATCGTCGCCGAGGATGGTACCGGCGGCCAGGCGGGCGAAGCGTTCGTGCAGGCCCTGGCCATGCACCGCCATTTCGGCCGCCAGATGGACCCGCCACTGGTCTGACCCTCCACCCGCACAGCCAGGACTTCACATGCCAACACTTGTCCAACACGACGCCTGCGAACTGCTCGACGCCGACCACATCGCCACCAAGCACCTCTTCGTCGAATACGCCCGGCTGGCCTTTGCCGGGGCGGCCACCGGCGCGGGCGCCCCCGGCAAAGGCCGCAGCCGTCCGGCCGACCAGCGGCCGGCGCTGGCCCGCAAGATCTGCCGCGAACTCACAGTGCACGCGCAGATCGAGGAGGAGATCTTCTATCCGGCGCTGCGCGACGTCGTCGACGTTCCCGAACTGCTGGACGAGGCGCAGGCCGAGCACCAGCAGGCCAGGGAACTGATCGCGCAGATCGAAGGCCTCTCGGAAGCCGACGCCGCCATGGACGACCTCGTGAGCGAGCTCGCCCGGGCCGTGGAAAACCACGTCAAGGAGGAGCGCGACCTGCTGTTCCCGAAGGCGCGCGCGGCCGAAGAGCTCGATCTCGACGAGCTGGGCGCGAGGATGAAGGAGCGACAGCAGGAGCTCGAAGCGCAGGCGGCCTGATCCTTCCGGACGAAAAAAAGGCGGCCCGCGAGCCGCCTTTTTCGCTGCTGCCTCCGGCCGCCCGCGTCACTCGACCTTGGCCTTGCCGCGCAGGTCTTCCTGGAACTTGGCCAGCTTCTGGCGCTGCAGCTGCTCGGCGATCTGCGGCTTGACGTCCTCCAGCTTCGGCAGCTGCGCCTGGCGCACGTCGTCGAGGCGGATCACGTGCCAGCCGAACTGGCTCTTGACCGGCGCGTCGGTGGTCTGGCCCTTGTTCAGCTTGATCAGCGCCTGCGAGAACTCGGGAACGTAGCTCGCCGCGTTGGCCCAGTCGAGATCGCCGCCGTTGGCGCCGGAGCCGGGATCCTTCGACTGCTTCTTGGCGATGTCCTCGAACTTGCCGCCCTTCTTCAGCGAGGCGATGATCGCCTTCGCGTCGGCTTCCTTCTCTACCAGGATGTGGCGGGCGCGGTATTCCTTGCCGCCGTTGGCCGACACGAACTTGTCGTACTCGGCCTGCACTTCGGCGTCGGAGACCGGGTTCTTCTTCTGCTGGTCGGCGAACAGTTCGCGGATCAGGAGGGTCTGGCGCGCCAGTTCCATCTGGGTCTTGAAGTCGTCGCTGGCGTCCAGCCCGCGCTTCTGCGCTTCCTGCATGAACACTTCGCGCGCGATCACTTCCTCCTTCAGCTGGCCTTCCATCTCGGCGCCCACCGGCCGGCCGGACTTGGCAAGCTGGGCCGCCAGCGCGTCGACGCGGGCCTTGGGCACGGGCTTGCCGTTGACGATCGCCACGTTCTGCGCGAACACGGGCAGGGCCAGGCTGAGGACGAGGGCCGACACCGCCGGCAGGACATATCGCTTCATGGGGGATCTCTCGAGGAAACGGAGCGGAAAAAATCAGAGGGTTTCGATCGCCAGGGCGTGCACGCCCCGGTCCACGAAAGTTCGCAGCGCATCATACACAAGGCGATGCCGCGCCACCCGCGACAGGCCGTCGAACGCCGGCGCGGCGATCCGCACCCTGAAGTGCGTCCCCGAGCCGGTTCCGTCCGAGCCGGCGTGGCCCATGTGCGCCATGCTTTCGTCGATGACTTCGAGCCAGGTCGGCGCCAGGAGTTCCTCGAGGCGCGCGCGCATCGCGTCCGCCGTGATGCCGGTGCCGCTCATGGCCCGCTCGCCTCGTCGGCCTTCATGTACCGGCCCAGGTACAGGGCCTGTCCGATGACGAAGACGACCATCAGTCCCATGCCGCCGAACAGCTTGAAGTTGACCCAGGTGTCGGTGTCGAACGTGTAGGCCACCCACAGGTTCAGCACGCCCATGACGGCGAAGAACACGATCCAGCTCCAGTTCGTGACGCGCCAGGCCGGCTCCGGCAGGTCGAGCTGCGAGCCCATGAGCGTCTTGAGCAGGTTCTTGCGGAAGAACAGCTGGCCCGCCGCGAGCGTGCCGCCCATCAGCCAGTACAGCACCGTGGGCTTCCACTTGATGAAGGTCTCGTTCTGCAACGCGATGGTCGCGCCGCCGAAGAGGACGATCACCCCCAGGCTGACCCACTGCATCGGTTCGACCTTGCCATGGCTGTGGCGCAGCCAGAGGATCTGCGCGATGGTTGCGACGATGGCGACGGCCGTCGCCGCGTAGATGCCCCACAGCTTGAAGGCCGCGAAGAACAGGATGATGGGGAAGAAATCGATCAGCAGTTTCATGTGGCCTGGATTATTCCCCGTCCTTGGCGGGCGCGAACTGGAGGGACGCGGAGTTCATGCAGTAGCGCAGTCCGGTCGGCGCCGGGCCGTCGGGGAAGACGTGGCCCAGGTGGGCGCCGCATTGGGCGCACACGGTCTCGGTGCGGACCATGCCGTGGCTGCGGTCGGTGATCTCGCGGATCGCGCCGGGCACCGCCTGCGAGAAGCTGGGCCAGCCGCAGCCGGCGTCGAACTTGGTGCCCGAGTCGAACAGCTTGGCGCCGCAGCAGACGCAGTGGTAGCTGCCGTCGGCCCACACCTGTTCGTACTTGCCCGTGAACGGGCGTTCGGTCGCGGCGCGCCGGGTCACTTCGAAGGCACCGGGTTCGGCGCCTTGTTGCGCCAGCAGCTCGCGCCACTGGGAATCGGTTTTCTGGATGGGGTAGGTCATGGCAAGCAGCTGAGTTGGACCCGGGCAACCCGGTCTCCTTCGGCATTGTCCCGCGCGGGGGGATTTCCCGTGCGCGGCGGGGCAAAAGCGGGGCGGCCGGCGCGCCGTTTCCGGGGATGCCGCTGTCGCGCGCGTGAAAGTCCGGGTATCCAATCCAGCACGGCAATACTACGATCAGGGTTTTGGACCACGAACCCAACCCAAGGAGCTTCCATGCTGGGCTTGATGCAGAGCCAACCCCTGCTGATCTCGTCGCTGATCGACTTCGCGGACCGCCACCATGGCGACGCCGAAATCGTCTCGCGCCGCGTCGAGGGCGACATCCACCGCTACAACTGGCGTGGCGTCGCGACTCGCGCGCGCCAGGTGGCGCACGCGCTGGACGCCATGAACCTCCTGTTCTCCGATCGGGTCGCCACGCTCGCCTGGAATGGCTACCGCCACCTGGAGCTCTATTTCGGCGTCAGCGGATCGGGCCGCGTCCTGCACACGATCAACCCGCGTCTGCACCCGGACCAGATCGCCTGGATTGCCAACCATGCCGAAGACCAGGTGCTGTGCTTCGACATGACCTTCCTGCCGCTGGTGCAGGCCATCCACGCGCGCTGCCCGGGCATCCGGCAATACGTTGCGCTGTGCGACGCCGACAAGCTGCCGGCCGACACCGGCGTGCCCAACCTGGTGAGCTACGAAGCGTGGATCGCGGGCCAGCCCACCACCTACGAGTGGCCGAGCTTCGACGAGAACTCGGCCTCCAGCATGTGCTACACGAGCGGTACCACCGGCAATCCGAAGGCCGCGCTGTACAGCCATCGCTCGACGATCCTGCACGCCTACGCGGCGGCGCTCCCCGACGTCATGTGCCTGTCGGCGCGCGACTCGGTGCTGCCGGTGGTGCCGATGTTCCACGTCAATGCCTGGGGCATTCCGTATTCCGCCGCGCTGGTCGGCGCCAAGCTGGTCTTCCCGGGTCCGGCGATGGACGGCAAGTCGATCTACGAGCTGGTCGAGGCGGAGAAGGTCAATTACGCGGCCGGCGTGCCGACCGTCTGGCAGATGCTGCTGGGGCACCTGAAGCCCAACAAACTGCGCTTCTCGACCTTGAAGCGCACCGTGATCGGCGGCTCCGCCTGCCCGCCGGCCATGATCCACGCCTTCCGCGACGAGTACGGCGTCGAGGTGCTGCATGCCTGGGGCATGACCGAGATGAGCCCGCTGGGCACCTTGTGCACACTGAAGAACAAGCACCTGGACATGCCCGAAGAAGAGCAGATGAAGATCCGGCTCAAGCAGGGGCGGACCTTCTTCGGCGTCGACATGAAGATCGTCGGCGACGACGGAAAGGAACTGCCCTGGGACGGCAAGACCTACGGCAACCTCTACGTGAAGGGCCCGTGGACGGTGCGCGAGTACTTCAAGGGCGAAGGCGGCGATCCGCTGGTGGACGGCTGGTTCCCCACCGGCGACGTCGCGACCATCGATGGCGACGGCTACATGCAGATCACGGACCGCAGCAAGGATGTGATCAAGTCCGGCGGCGAGTGGATCAGTTCCATCGACGTCGAGAACATCGCCGTCGCCCATCCGGCCGTCGCGATGGCCGCCTGCGTCGGCATGCCGCATCCCAAGTGGGACGAGCGGCCGATCGTCGCGGTGGTGAAGAAGCCGGGCGCCGAGGTCACCCGCGAGGAACTCCTGAAGTTCTACGAGGGCAGGATCGCCAAGTGGCAGATCCCCGATGACGTGGTCTTCGTCGAAGCCATCCCGCTCGGCGCCACCGGCAAGATGCTCAAGACGCGGCTGCGCGAGATGCTGAAGGACTACCGGCTGCCGACGGCGTGAGCCGGGGACTGGTTTGCACTGCAGAACGGGCAAGGCCCGCCGGTCGCGCGGGCGATTCCGTCTAGGGCATTCCCTAGCGCGGCGCGCACCACAACAAATGTACGCTGCCGCTGTCGATTTCCAGGAGAAACGTAGATGAAATTCGCACTGACCTCGGTTGCGCTCGGCAGCCTGCTGTTCTGCGCCGGTCCGCTGTTCGCGCAAGCGCCCGCCAAGCCGGCCGCCAAGCCGGCGGCCCCCGCAGCGGCCAGCGCCGTGAAGGGCCAGACGGTGCGCATCGCGTTCATGGACCCGCTCTCGGGCCCGTTTGCCAACGTCGGCCAGAACCAGCTGAAGAGCTGGCAGTACATCGCCGAGCGCCTGTCCGGCGACAAGAACCCGGCGGGCGTGAAGTTCGAGGTCGTCGGCTTCGACAACAAGGGCTCGCCGCAGGAAAGCCTCAACACCGTCAAGGCGGCGATCGACCAGGGCTTCCGATACATCACGCAAGGCAACGGCTCCGGCGCCGCCACCGCCATCATGGACGCGGTGGCCAAGCACAACGACCGCAACCCGGGCAAGGAAGTCGTCTACCTCAATTACGCGGCGGTGGATCCGGCGCTGACCAACGACAAGTGCAACTACTGGCACTTCCGCCTGGACGCCGATACCTCCATGAAGATGGAGGCGCTCACGACCTTCATGAAGGACCAGCCCAAGGTCAAGAAGGTCTTCCTGATCAACCAGAACTACTCGCACGGCCACCAGGTCGCGAGCTATTTCAAGGAAGGCATCAAGCGCAAGCGGCCCGACGTGCAGGTCGTCGGCGAGGACCTGCACCCGATCGGCCAGGTCAAGGACTTCTCGCCCTACGTGGCCAAGATCAAGCAGTCCGGCGCCGACACCATCGTCACGGGCAACTGGGGCACCGACCTCACGCTGCTCGTGAAGGCGCTGAACGATGCCGGCCTGAAGCTGCCGATGTATACGTACTATGCCGGCGTGACCGGAACGCCCACGGCCCTGGCCGCCGGCGGCGACAGCGAGGTGTACGTGGTGGCCTACGGCCATGCGAACCACCCCGGCGAACTCGGCCAGATGGGCCAGGAGTTCCTCAAGAAGTTCAACGACGACTACTACACCTACGCGACGCTGAACGGCATCAACCTGCTGGCGAACGCCATGGTCAAGGCCGGCTCGACCGACCCGGTGAAGGTGGCCAAGGCGATGGAAGGTCTGTCGTTCAAGAGCTTCGCCGGTGACGTGCAGATGCGTGCCTCGGACCACCAACTGCAGCAGAGCATGTTCATCACGAAGTGGCAGAAGGCCAAGCAGGGCGAGTACAGCGTCGAGAAGACCGGCTACACCTTCGTGCCGATCAAGCAGATGGATCCGTACGTTTCCAGCACGCCCACCAGCTGCCAGATGAAGCGGCCGGGCTGAACGCGCCGTCCATGCCGCGACGCCGGGTGAAGCCTCGCAGCCAACCCGGCGTTGTCGCATCCGGGCCCCGGCGGCGGCCGGGGCCGCCCTTGTGCAGCCGCGCCTGAGGGCCACGGGCTGCCTTCCAGCATCCATGGATATTCAATGGAGTTCTTCACCATCTCGCTGCTGAACGGCCTGAGCTACGGGCTCCTGCTGTTCATGCTCAGTTCGGGGCTGACGCTGATCTTCAGCATGATGGGCGTGCTGAACTTCGCGCATGCCAGCTTCTACATGCTCGGCGCGTATTTCGCGTACTCCACGACGCAGGTTGTCGGCTACTGGCCGGCGCTGTTCGTCGCGCCGCTGCTGGTGGCGGCACTCGGCGCCGTGTTCGAGCGGTACGCGCTGCGCCGCGTCCACAAGTTCGGCCACGTCGCCGAGCTGCTCATTACCTTCGGCCTGTCGTTCATCATCCTGGAGGTCGTCCAGCTGATCTGGGGCACCAGTTCGGTCGACTATCGGGTGCCGCCGGCGCTCAGCGGTCCGCTGTTCACGATCTACGGGACGCAGTTCCCCGCCTACCGCGGCTTCATGATGCTGGTGGCGATCCTGATGCTGGTCGCCATCTGGCTGCTGCTCACGCGCACGCGGATCGGACTCGTGATCCAGGCCGCGCTGACGCACCCCGAGACCGTGGAGGTGCTGGGCCACAACGTCCCGCGCGTGTTCATGCTGGTGTTCGGCGGCGGCGCGGCGCTGGCCGGCCTGGCCGGGGTCATCGGGGGCAACGCCTTCGTCACCGAGCCCGGCATGGCGGCCACCGTCGGCTCGGTGATCTTCGTCGTGGTCGTGGTCGGCGGCATGGGATCGCTGTCGGGCGCGTTCGTCGCTTCGCTGCTGATCGGGATCATCCAGACCTTCGCGGTCGGCATCGACAGCTCGCTGATCGGTGCCGCGACCAGCATCGGCCTGGAGATCGGCCCGCAGACCTTCGGCTACCCGGTGTGGAAGCTCAAGATCAGCCAGATCGCGCCGATCCTGCCCTACCTGTTCCTGGTGCTGATCCTCATCTTCCGGCCCAAGGGCCTCCTCGGCACGCGGGAGGGATGAGATGACGACGCTGTCGAACCTTGAAGCCAATTCCGAAGCGGAGCGGGAGAACCGGCGCACCGGCATTCCGATGGCGCTTCCCGGCGCGCGGTCCTCGCGGGTGCCGGACTCCCGGTCCAGCAAGGACTACTACCAGTTCAGACCCTACAACGTCGGCCGCTGGATCATCTGGGGGCTGTTCGCGGTGGTCCTCGGCGTCGCGCCGATGCTGTTCACCAGCAGCCTGTCGCACACCATGCTCAGCCAGATGGGCATCGCGATCATCGTGTGCCTGTCCTACAACATGCTGCTGGGGCAGGGCGGGATGCTCAGTTTCGGCCACGCCGTCTACTCGGGCCTGGGGTCCTTCCTCGCGATCCACACCTTGAACCTGGTGAGCAAGGGCAGCCTGCCGGTGCCCGTGAGCCTCATTCCGATCGTGGGCGGGCTGTCGGGCGCGTTTTTCGCCGTGCTCCTGGGGTGGGTGACGACCAAGAAGGCGGCCACCCCGTTCGCCATGATCACGCTGGGCATCGGCGAGCTGGTGTGGGCGATGTCGCTGATGTTTCCGGAGTTCTTCGGCGGCGAAGGCGGCGTCTCCGGTAACCGGGTGACCGGCGCCAAGGCCGGCGGCATCGCGGATGCGCTGGGCCTCACGTTCGGGCCGCAGATCCAGCTGTACTACCTGATCGCCATCTACACGTTCATCTGCACGGCGCTGATGTTCGCGTTCACGCGCACGCCGCTCGGCCGGATGCTCAACGCGGTGCGAGACAACCCCGAGCGAGTCGAGTTCGTCGGCTACGACACGCAGATGGTGCGCTACATCGCGTTCATCATCGCGGCGTTCTTCGCCGGCGTGTCGGGCGGACTGGCCGCGCTGAATTTCGAGATCGTCACCTCCGAGGTGGTGAGCGGCCCGCGCTCGGGTGCCTACCTGCTGTTCACGTTCCTCGGCGGCGCCACGTTCTTCTTCGGGCCCATCATCGGCGGCATCCTGATGGTGATCGCCTTCGTGCTGCTGTCGGAGCTCACCAAGGCGTGGCTGCTGTACATGGGCCTGGTGTTCCTGTTCATGGTGATGTATGCGCCCGGCGGCATCGCCAGCCTGATCATGATGAACCTGCGCATCGCGTCGTTCGGACGCCTGCGCGAGCTGTGGGTGAGCTATCTCGCCCTGGCGTGCACCGCGCTGGTCGTGCTGCTTGGCGCTGCGGCGATGATCGAGATGGTGTACCACCTGAAGCTGAACGCGGCGCTCGGCCCGGAACTGGAGTTCCTCGGCCTGCACCTGAACGCGCATGGCCTGAACAGCTGGTTCGGATCGGCCTTCGTGATGCTCACCGCCCTCGGCCTGTTCGAGGTGGCGCGCCGCCACTTCGTGCGCCATTGGGGCGAGATCCAGGAGTTCATCGAGAAGGAAATCAAGCGCAGGGAGGCCGTATGAAGCGTAGGGCGAGGGGCCCCGCTTGCGGGGATCGACCAGCGGAGTACGGCATCGCCTCCGCCGCGCGGCGCTGGAGCGCCAACGGCATTCGCAAGGAGGCGCTATGAGCGCGGTTGCATCCGGCATCACGCCGACGGGCGCCGGCCTCGCGGAGCCTGCCGGAGCCAGGGGCGGCTCGGCGCCGCCGTACGCGCTGGAGTTGCGCGACCTGCGCAAGAGCTTCGGCAAGACCGAGATCATCCGCGGCGCCAGCCTGGCGGTGAACGCCGGCGAGCGGGTCGCCGTGATCGGACCCAACGGCGCCGGCAAGTCCACGCTGTTCAACCTCATCAGCGGCCGGTTTGCGCCCACCAGCGGCGAGGTCCTGCTCAATGGCCAGCGCATCGACGGCAAGCGGCCCTTCGAGATCAACCGGCTGGGACTGTCGCGCAGCTTCCAGATCACCAACATCTTTCCGAAGCTCAGCGTGTTCGAGAACCTGCGGTGCGGCGTGCTGTGGAGCCTCGGCTACCGCTACACCTTCCTGAAGTTCCTGGCCGACCTCGACGACGCCAACGAGCGCGCCGAGCAATTGCTGGAGATGATCAAGCTGGACAAGAAGCGGGACGTGCTGGCCATGAACCTCACGTACGCCGAGCAGCGTGCGCTGGAGATCGGCATCACCATTGCCGGCGGCGCGGGCGTGATCCTGCTGGACGAGCCGACCGCCGGCATGAGCAAGAGCGAGACCCGGCGCTTCATCGAGCTGATCAAGGAAGTGACGGTGGGCAAGACGCTGCTGACGGTGGAGCACGACATGGGGGTGGTGTTCGGGCTGGCCGACAAGATCGCCGTCGTGGTGTACGGCGAGGTGATCGCCTTCGACCGGCCGGAGGCGGTGCGGTCCAACCAGCGCGTGCAGGAAGCCTACCTCGGCTCGCACGTCGCCGACGCGCAGGTGGCACGGCCATGAACACGATGCTGAAGGTCGAGAACCTGCATGCCTTCTACGGCAAGAGCCACGTGCTGCACGGCGTGCACTTCGAGGTCGGCGAGGGGGAGATCGTGGCGCTGCTGGGCCGCAACGGATCGGGCCGCTCCACCACCGCCAAGGCGATCATGGGCATGGTCGAGTGCACCGGCGTCGTCGACTGGAAAGGTCGCCACACGATGGGGCTCAAGCCCTACCAGATCGCCCACCTGGGCCTGGGCTACGTTCCGGAAAACCGCGACATCTTTCCGAAGCTGACGGTGCACCAGAACCTGATGCTGGGGCAGAAGAGCGCGAAGCGGCAGGGACGCTGGAGCTTCGACGACATGTACGACATGTTCCCGCGGCTGAAGGAACGCCAGCACACCGACGCCGGCGTGCTGTCCGGCGGCGAGCAGCAGATGCTCACGCTGTGCCGCACGCTGATGGGCGACCCCGACCTGATCATCATCGACGAGCCGACCGAGGGACTCGCGCCCAAGATCGTCGAACTCGTCGCCGAGTACCTGCAGCGGCTCAAGCAGCGCGGCATCTCCGTGCTGCTGATCGAGCAGAAGCTGACGATCGCACTGGCGATCTCGGACCGCACGCTGGTCATGGGACACGGCAGCATCGTGTTCCAGGGCACGCCGCAGACCCTGCGCGCGGACGCGTACATCCGCAAGGAGTGGCTGGAGGTCTGAACAGGCCGCCGCGGGCGCGGCGGCTCAGCTTGTCTCTGCCGGGACAAACGGCGTTGCGGCGACCGCGGACGTCCCTACAATCGTTTCGCAACGAGCGCACCAGCGCCGCGTCGAACGATCTTGGCGGTCGTTCTTTTCTTTCAGGAGCACACCAGCATGACGGCTGAATACAAGGTGCACGGCGACGTGGCCGTGGTCACGATCAACAATCCGCCCGTCAACGGGCTGGGGCACGCCACCCGCGCCGGGATCACCAGGGGACTGGAGCAGGCCGGGGCCGATGCGTCCGTCAAGGCCATCGTGATCACCGGCGCCGGCAAGGCATTCTCCGGCGGCGCCGACATCAACGAGTTCGGCAAGCCGGCCGCCATGGCCGAGCCGAACCTGCACTCAGTGATCCTGGCCCTGGAAGCCTGCGACAAGCCGGTGGTCGCCGCGGTCCACTCGATCGCCATGGGCGGCGGCCTGGAACTCGCGCTGGGCTGCAACTACCGCATCGCCGCGCCGGGTGCCAACATCGCGCTGCCCGAAGTGAAGCTCGGCATCCTTCCGGGCGCGGGCGGTACGCAGCGGCTGCCGCGGGTGCTGGGCGTGGAGACAGCGCTGAACATGATCGTCAGCGGCGAGCCCGTCAAGAGTGAAATGCTGGCCCAGCTGCCGGGCCAGAAGCTGTTCGACCGCATGGCGAAGTCGCCCGAGTCGCTGCTGGAGGAGGCGATCGCCTTCGCCCGCTCTGTGGCCGATGCGCGCCCGCTGCCGAAGGTGCGCGACCTCCCGTGCAAGCACCCGCTGGGCGATGCGTACTTCCAGTTCGCGCGCAACATGGTCAAGGGCATGGCGAAGAACCTGCCCGCACCGGCCAAGTGCGTGGACGCGGTGGAAGCGGCCACTCAAGGGCGGTTCGACGACGGGCTGGCGCGCGAGCGCGAGCTGTTCGCGTCCCTCCTGATCAGCCCGGAGAGCCGGGCGCTGCGCCACATCTTCTTTTCCGAGCGCGCCGCCTCCAAGATCCCCGACGTGCCTGCCGACACGCCGCAGCGTGAGATCAGGTCGGTCGCCGTCATCGGCGCCGGCACCATGGGCGGCGGCATCTCGATGAACTTCCTGAACGCCGGCATTCCCGTGACCATCCTCGAGATGAAGCAGGAAGCGCTGGACCGCGGCGTCGCGACCATCCGCAAGAACTACGAAGCCCAGGTCAAGAAGGGCAAGCTCAAGGCCGACAAGTACGAGCAGCGGATGAGCCTGCTGAACACGACGCTGGACTACGGCGCCCTCAAGGACGCCGACCTGGTGATCGAGGCCGTGTTCGAGGAAATGGGCGTCAAGCAGAAGGTGTTCGAGCAGCTCGACGCGGTGATGAAGCCCGGCGCGATCCTGGCGTCCAACACGTCGACGCTGGACGTCAACAAGATCGCGGCGTTCACGAAGCGCCCGCAGGACGTGATCGGGATGCACTTCTTCAGCCCGGCCAACGTGATGAAGCTGCTCGAGGTGATCCGCGGCGAGAAGACGGCCAAGGACGTACTGGCCACGGTGATGACGCTGGCCAAGAAGATCAAGAAGACGGCGGTGGTCTCCGGCGTCTGCGACGGCTTCATCGGCAACCGCATGATCGAGCAGTACAGCCGCCAGGCCGGCTTCCTGCTGGACGAGGGCGCGCTGCCGGCGCAGGTGGACCGCGCGATCGAGCGTTTCGGCTTCGCCATGGGCCCGTTCCGCATGGGTGACCTGGCCGGCAACGACATCGGCTGGGCCATCCGCAAGCGTCGCGCCGTCGAGCATCCCGACATGAAGTACAGCCGCACCGCGGACAAGCTGTGCGAGCTGGGCCGCTTCGGACAGAAGACCGGCGCCGGCTGGTACGACTACCAGGCCGGCAAGCGCGACGCGATCCCGTCCGACGTCGTCAACAAGATGATCGAGGACCATCGCAAGGAACTGGGCATCACCCCGCGCAGGATCTCGGACGACGAGATCGTGCAGCGGCTGGTGTATTCGCTCGTGAACGAAGGCGCCCGCATCCTCGAGGACGGCATCGCGTCCAAGGCGAGCGACATCGACATGGTGTACCTCACCGGCTACGGATTCCCGATCCACCGCGGCGGCCCCATGCTGTACGCGGACCAGGTGGGCCTGTTCAACGTGGTGCAGGCGATGAAGCGGTTCCAGAAGAACCCGCGCGACGACCAGAAGTTCTGGGAGCCGGCGCCGGTGCTGGCGCGCCTCGCCGCCGAAGGCAAGACCTTCAACCAGACCACCTGACACGAATTCGAAAGGGGTCCAGCCATGACCAACGCACTCATCGTCTCCACCGCCCGCACGCCCCTGGCCAAGAGCTGGAAGGGCGCCTTCAACATGACGCACGGCGCCACGCTCGGCGGCCATGCCGTCAAGCACGCGATCCAGCGCGCCGGCATCGATGCCGCGCAGGTGGAGGACGTGATCATGGGTTGCGCGAACCCCGAGGGCGCCACCGGCATGAACATCGCGCGCCAGGCCGCGCTGCGCGCCGGCTTGCCCGTCACCGTCTCGGGCATGACCGTCAACCGCTTCTGCTCGTCGGGCCTGCAGACGATCGCGCTGGCTTCGCAGCGCGTCATCGCCGGCGAGGGCGAGGTGTTCGTCGCCGGCGGCGTCGAGAGCATCTCCTGCGTGCAGCAGGAGATGAACATGCACATGTTGCGCGACCCGGCGCTCATGGAGATCAAGCCGGAGATCTACTGGACGATGCTGCAGACGGCCGAGCAGGTCGCCAAGCGCTACAACATCGGCCGCGAGGTCATGGACGAATACGGCGCCGCCAGCCAGCAGAAGGCCTGCGCGGCGCAGAACGCCGGCAAGTTCGACGACGAAATCGCGCCGATCACCGTCACGGCGGGCGTCGCCGACCCGGTGATGGGCCTGCGCAGCAAGGAAGTCACCGTCAGCCGCGACGAAGGCACGCGCGAAGGCACGACCAGGGAAGGCATCTCGGGCATCAAGCCGGCCCTGCCGGGCGGCTCGATCGCGGCCGGCAACGCCAGCCAGTTCTCCGACGGCGCCGGCGCCTGCGTGGTGGTGAGCGAGCAGTACGCAAGCCGCAACAACCTGAAGCCGCTGGGCCGCTTCCTGGGTTTCGCCGTGGCCGGCTGCGAGCCCGACGAGATGGGCATCGGGCCGGTCTTCGCGGTGCCGAAGGTGCTGAAGAAACTGGGCCTGTCGGTGCAGGACATCGACCTGTGGGAGCTGAACGAGGCGTTCGCGGTGCAGGTGATCTACTGCCGCGACAAGCTGGGCATCCCGAACGATCGCCTGAACGTCAACGGCGGCGCCATCGCGCTGGGCCACCCGTACGGCGTGTCGGGCCAGCGGCTGACCGGGCATGCGCTGATCGAAGGCAAGCGCCGCGGCGCCAAGCGCGTGCTGGTGACCATGTGCATCGGCGGGGGGATGGGGGCCGCTGGCGTGTTCGAGGTTCTCTAAGGAAAACGGACAGCCGGACGCAGAAGCCGCAAAAGCTTCGCAGAAGCCGCAGAACGATCAGGGAGAAGGCCAAACTTCTTCTTGATTTCTTTGCGGCTTCTGCGCTTCCTTTGCGGCTTCTGCGTTCGGATGTTCCATTCGAACGACATGCCATACCGTCCCACCCTCGAATTCCTCCTCTACGACTGGCTGCACGTCGAGCAGCTGTCCGGCCGGCCGCACTTTGCCGACCACTCGCGCGAGACCTTCGACGCGGTGCTCGACACCTGCGAGCGCATCGCCCGCGAGAAGTACGCGCCGTTCAACCGCACGGTGGACATCGAGGAGCCACGCTTCGACGGCGAGAAGGTGATCCTGCCCAAGGCGACGCATGAGGCGCACGATGCCTACGCCGCCTCCGGCATGCTCAGCGCGGCGCAGGACTACGACATCGGCGGCATGCAACTGCCGTACACCGTCGAGGCGGCGGCAAACAGCTTCTTCGCGATGGCCTCGGTCAGCATCGGCTCGGGCATGTTGACCGTGGGCAACGCCAACCTGCTGCTCGAACACGGCACCGAGCTGCAGCGCAAGGTCTTCGCGCTCAACGAATTCTCCGGGCGCTGGTCGGGGACGATGGCGCTGTCGGAGCCGCAGGCGGGCTCGTCGCTGTCCGACGTCGCGACCCGGGCCGTCCCGGACGGCGACGACTTCGAGTCCGACGCGCTCGGTCCCCGCTACCGACTGACCGGCAACAAGATGTGGATCTCGGCGGGCGAGCACGAGCTGGCCGAGAACATCGTCCACCTGGTGCTCGCCAAGATTCCGGGCCCCGACGGCAGGTTGATCCCGGGGACGAAAGGCATCTCGCTGTTCATCGTGCCGAAGTGGCTGGTGGAGGTGGAAAGCCCTCACCCCGGCCCTCTCCCGGGGGGAGAGGGTGAGAACGGGAGCGTGCCTGTGACAGTCACGCTCGGAGCCAGGAATGACGTTGCCCTCGCGGGCCTGAACCACAAGCTCGGCTGGCGCGGCACGACCAACACGCTTCTGAACTTCGGCGAAGGCCGCTACCCGGTGCGCGGCGGTGCCGGTGCGATCGGCTACCTCGTGGGCCGGCCGCACGAAGGCCTGCACTGCATGTTCCACATGATGAACGAGGCACGAATCGGTGTCGGCACGGCCGCGGTGATGCTGGGCATGGCCGGATACGAAGCTTCGCTCGACTACGCGCGAAACCGGCCACAAGGGCGCCCGGTGGGTCCCGCCGGGAAGGACCCGTCGCAGCCGCAGGTGCGGATCATCGAGCACGCCGACGTCAAGCGAATGCTCCTGGCGCAGAAGTCGCTGTGCGAAGGCGGACTGGCGCTGGAGCTGTACTGTGCGCGGCTGGTCGACGAGCAGCACACCGGCAACGCGCAGGAGGCGGACGACGCGCGGCTGCTGCTGGAAGTGCTCACGCCGATCGCCAAGAGCTGGCCGAGCGAGTGGTGCCTGGAAGCCAATTCGCTCGCGATCCAGGTCCACGGCGGCTACGGCTACACGCGCGATTTCCCGGTGGAACAGTACTGGCGCGACAACCGGCTGAACATGATCCACGAGGGCACGCACGGGATCCAGGCCGCCGACCTGCTGGGGCGCAAGGTGCTGATGGAAGGCGGCAAGGGCCTTGACCTGCTGGCGCAGCGCATGCAGGCCACGATCGCCAGGGCGCAACACCATCCGTCCCTCGCCGAACAGGCACACGCGCTCGGTGAGGCGCTGCAACAGGTGCAGGCGGCGACGCGAGCTGCCTGGTCGACGGCCAACCCGGGCGAGGCCCTCGCCAACGCGGTGCCATACATGCAGGCCTTCGGCCACGCGGTGGTCGCCTGGCTGTGGCTGGACGTTGCGGCCGCGGTGCTCGTGGCGGGCCAGGACGATCCGGCCTCGCAAGGCCGGCTGTATGCGGCGCGCTATTTCTACCGCTACGAGCTGCCGAAGATCGGCGCCTGGCTGCAGGTGGCCGCCAGCCGCGACCCGACCTGCGCGCAGATGCCGGAGGCCGCCTTCTGATCGCCTCGCGCCGCACGATCGCCCGGGTCGAGCGGCTGGCGTGGATCCTGCTGTATGCGGGCCTGCTGGCGATCGTGCTCGGCCTGGCGACCCGCTCGGCACACGCGCCCTCCGCCTGGACGCTGATCGTGGCCGGCGCGGTGCTCGCGGCCGCCGGCACCGCGCTGATCTGGGTGCGTTCCCGGCTCGAGCCCGGTGACTGAGCGATATCGCTGCCGCGACAGGCGCGGACTCGCCCCGAACGGCACAATCAGCCGCTGCATCCAGGAGACCACCATGACCCGCACCGTATCCCAGCTGTTCGACCTCAAGGGCAGGACCGCCCTCGTCACGGGGGGCTCGCGGGGGCTCGGCCTGCAGATGGCCCACGCCCTCGGCGAGGCCGGCGCGCGCATCATGCTGACGTCACGCAAGGCCGGCGACCTGGAGGAGGCTGCGGCGCAGCTGCAGGCCGCCGGCATCGACGCCCGCTGGATCGCCGCCGACTGCGGCAAGGAGGAGGACATCCGGCGGCTGGCGGACGAGACGCTGCAGCGCATGGGCGACGTCGACATCCTCGTCAACAACGCCGGCGCGGCCTGGGGCGCCCCGGCCGAGGACCATCCGGTCGAGGCCTGGGACAAGCTGATGAACCTGAACGTGCGCGGCTATTTCATCCTGTCGCAGCAGATCGGCAAGCGCAGCATGATCCCGCGTAAATACGGCCGGATCATCAATATCGCCTCCATCGCCGGCCTGGGTGGCAATCCGCCCGAGCTCAAGACGCTGGCCTACAACACGTCCAAGGGGGCTGTGATCAATTTCACCCGCGCCCTCGGGTGCGAATGGGGGCAGTACAACATCACCGTCAACGCCGTGTGCCCGGGCTTCTTCCCGAGCAAGATGACGCAGGCGACCCTCGACCGGCTGGGCGAGGATCAGCTTGCCGCGCATTCGCCGCTGCGCCGCCTGGGCGACGACGAGGATCTGAAGGGCGTCACGCTGCTGTTTGCCTCCGACGCGGGCAAGCACATCACCGGCCAGTGGCTGGCGGTGGACGGCGGCGTGAGCGTCGTCACCGGCGGCTGAACGGCCGCGCAGTCAAGAAGAGGAACACCATGCAGTTTGGCGTCGACATTCCGTTCGTGCAGCACCTGGGCTTCGAGCTCACGCTGTTCGAGGGCGGGCATTCCGAGATCCGCTACGCGCCGAAGCCGGAACACGACAACTCGTTCCACGTGGTCCACGGCGGCGCCTTGATGACCCTCCTGGACGTGACCATGGCGACCGCGGCGCGCAGCATCCAGCAGGATATGGGCGTGGTCACGATCGAGATGAAGACCACCTTCATGCAGCCGTGCCGCGGCGTGCTCACCGGCCGCGGCCGGCTGATGCACCGCACGGCCTCGATGGCGTTCACCGAAGCCACGATCCACGACAGCGAGGGCCGGGCCTGCGCGCACAGCACCGGCACCTTCAAGTACGTCAGGCGCCAGCAGCCCGGCGCCGCCGGCGCGGGCGGCCAGGGCGTCATCTCCACCGATTGATCCGAAGGGAGCCACCCATGCCACAGAATCGACAGTTCCTCCTCGACAGCCGCCCGCAGGGCGAGGCGAGCGCGTCCAACTTCAAGCTGGTCACCGGCGAGACGCCGCCGCTGCAGGACGGCCAGGTGCTGGTGCGGCACCACTACCTCAGTCTCGACCCGTACATGCGCGGGCGCATGGACGACGCGAAGAGCTACGCCAAGCCACAGCCGCTCGGACAGGTGATGCAGGGCGGCACGGTGGGCGAGGTGGTCGAGAGCCGCGCGGCCGGCTTCAAGCCCGGCGACAAGGTGGTCGGCATGGGCGGCTGGCAGGAATACAGCGTGGTCGACGCGGCCCAGCCCGGCGCGCTGCGCAAGGTGGACACGTCCCAGGTCCCGCTGTCGTACTACCTGGGCGCCGTGGGCATGCCTGGCGTTACCGCATGGTACGGGCTGAACGGAATCCTGAAGCCCAAGGCGGGGCAGACGCTGGTGGTCAGCGCGGCGGCGGGGGCCGTGGGCAGTGCCTTTGGGGTGCTGGCCAGGGCGCGAGGCTGCCGCGCGGTCGGAATCGCCGGCGGGGCCGAGAAGTGCGACTACGTCGTGAGGGACCTCGGCTTCGATGCCTGCATCGACTACAAGCAGCACGCCGATGCCGGGTCGCTGAGCAAGGCGCTGCGGGAGGCCTGCCCCGACGGCGTGCACGGCTACTTCGAGAACGTGGGCGGGATGGTCATGGACGCGGTGATGCTGCGCATGAACGACTTCGGCCGCATCGCCGTATGCGGGATGATCGCCGGCTACAACGGCAAGCCGGTGCCGATGACCTATCCGCAGATCATCCTGAGGAGCCGCCTCACCGTGGAAGGCTTCATCGTCAGCGAGCACATGGAAGTGTGGCCGCAGGCGCTGCAGGAACTGGCCGGGCTCGTCGCGGCCGGCAAGCTGCGGCCGCGCGAATCCGTCGCCCAGGGCATCGAGTCCGCGCCGGAGGCGTTCCTGGGCCTGCTGAAGGGGCGCAACTTCGGCAAACAGCTGGTCAAGCTAGTCTGAGCCGGGGCGCCGCTGCGAACTGCCGCACGGCAGTTACAGCCCGGCATCCGGCGATGCGACACTATCGGTTTGCCGCGCCTGCCCCGGCTGCCTGTCGGGACGGGCCGACTCCAGGGCGCCGGTCCGCGCGAAGCCGACGCACCTGGCCGTTCGGCTTCGCGCCCTGGAGGCCCCATGTCCGTGGCTACGCATGAAGTGTTCAACCAGCCGCGGCCGCTGGCGGACTACAACCTGTTCGAGAACAACCGCCCGCTGCAGGCGGCGCTGAAGCTCAACGCGCCGCAGCTGGACACGGGCGAGCTCTGCGCCCTCGGTGCCTTGCTCGGCACGCGGGAGATGCAGGTGCACGCGCGGCTTGCCAACGTGCATACGCCGCAATTGCGCACGCACGACCGCTACGGCCACCGCATCGACGAGGTCGAGTTCCATCCGAGCTACCACGCACTGATGGCCGCAGCCACCAACGCCGGGCTGCACGGCACTCCCTGGACGCAGCAGGGCCCGTCGCCGCACGTGCTGCGCGCCGCGGGCTTCATGCTGTTCACCGAACTCGAGCCGTCGATCCTGTGCCCGATCTCGATGAGCTACGCGGTGACGCCGGCCCTGCGCCGCAACGAGGCCGTCCATGCCGACTGGGGGCCGGGCCTGGCCAGCCGCGGCTACGACCCGGCGCTCAAGCCCTGGCGCGACAAGGGCGCGTTCACCATGGGCATGGGCATGACCGAGAAGCAGGGCGGCTCCGACGTGCGCAGCAACACCACCGACGCCGTGCCCGATGGCGAGGACAACTGGGGGCCGCGCTTTCGCATCACCGGCCACAAGTGGTTCCTCTCGGCGCCGATGTGCGATGCCTTCCTGGTCCTGGCCCGTGCCCCCGCCGGGCTGAGCTGCTTCTTCCTGCCACGCATCCTTCCCGACGGCACGCGCAACGCCTTGCACATCCTGCGCCTGAAAGACAAGCTGGGAAACAAGGCCAACGCCAGTTCGGAAGTGGAGTTCCACGGGGCCATCGGCTGGCTCGTCGGCGAGCCCGGGCGCGGCGTGCCGCAGATCCTCGAAATGGGCACGATGACGCGCATGGACTGCGCCCTGGGCACCAGCGGCCTGATGCGGCAGGCACTGTCGATCGCGCTAGACCACACGGCGCAGCGCGAGGCCTTCGGCAAGCGCCTGATCGAGCAGCCGGCCATGCGCAACGTGCTGGCCGACCTGGCGCTGGAGAGCGAGGCGGCGACGGCGCTGGCGCTGCGGGTGGCTCGGGCATTCGACCGGGCGGGCGACGAGCAGGAGCGTGTCATCGCGCGCGTGCTGACCCCGATCGCGAAATTCTGGGTGTGCAAGCGCGGCAGCCACTTCGGACAGGAAGCCATGGAATGCCTCGGCGGCAACGGCTACGTCGAGGAAGACGGCGAAGGCGTGATGGCGCGCATCTATCGCGAGATGCCCGTCAATTCGATCTGGGAGGGCGCCGGCAACATCATGGCGCTGGACCTGCTGCGCGCCACGCGACAGGCCGACGCCGGCGCGGCGATCGCGCGGGAACTCGCACCGGCGAATGGCGCGCACCCGGCGCTGGACCGCATGGCCGCCGCCTTGCCGGCCCGCATGGAGCAGATGGCCACGGAGCGCGAGGCGCGGCGGCTGGCCCAGGAGGTCGCGCTGGCGGTGCAAGCCGCCCTGCTGTACCAGAGCGCGCCTGGCGCCGTCTTCGACGCCTTCTGCGCCTCGCGCATCGCCGGGGATTGGGGCCAGGTTTTCGGGACATTGCCGTCCGGCGCCGACTTCGATGCCATCATTGACCGCGCCATGCCGCGCTGACCCATCGCCACGCACCGCCATGACCGAGCTCATCCTGCATCACTATCCCATGTCACCGTTCGCGGAGAAGATCCGCCTGGCCCTCGGCTTCAAGCGGCTGGCCTGGCGGTCGGTGACCATCCCGGCGGTGATGCCGAAGCCGGACCTGGTGGCCATGACCGGCGGCTACCGGCGCACGCCGGTGCTGCAGGTCGGCGCGGACATCTACTGCGACACGGCCCTCATCTGCGACGTGCTGGAACACGTGCAGCCCGAGCCGATGCTCTATCCGCCGGCGCTGCGCGGGGTCGCGCGGGTGTTCGCCCAGTGGGCCGACAGCACGCTGTTCTGGGCTTCCATGGCCTACAGCCTGCAGCCGCGCGGTGCCGCGCATCTCTTCGCCAAGGCGCCGCCCGAAGTGGCAAAGGCGTTCGGCGAGGACCGCAAGGCGATGAGCAGCAACATGGTGCGGCTGCGCCCGGGCGACGCGACGTCCGCATACCGCTCCTACCTGCGGCGCATCGCGCACATGGTGGAGGAGCACGAGTTCCTGTTCGGGGCCCAGCCGTGCGTGGCCGATTTCGCCGCCTACCACCCGCTCTGGTTCACCCGCACCCAGGTGAGCCCGCTGGCCGACATCCTGAACGCCACCCCGGCCGTCGCCGAATGGATGGACCGCCTCGAAGGCATGGCCATCGGTCCGGGCGCCCTCGACAGCCTGGAGGCCGCCGATGCGGTGCGCGTGGCGGCCGACGCGCAGCCGATGCCGCCGGGCAGCAATCTCCTTGTCGACAGCGCGTTCCAGGACGACCACGGCATCCCGCTGGGCACGCAGGTGACCGTCACCGCCGAGTCGTTCGGCGCCGAAGCCACGCAGGGCCTGCTGATGGCCGCCACCCGCACGCACTATTCGCTGCGGCGCGAGGACCCGCGCGCGGGCACCGTGCACGTGCACTTTCCGCGCATCGGTTACGTGCTGCGCAAGGCCGAGGGCGCCTGAGCGGCATGGACGGCTTCTGCGTCTTCGCCACGGCGATCGGCCCATGCGGGATCGCATGGCGCGAAGGACTGGTCGCCGGCGTGCAGTTGCCGGAAGGCGACGAGGCCCGCACTCGGGCTCGCATGCGGCGGCGCTTTCCCCATACAGCCGAGGCGCCGCCGCCGCCCGAGGTGACAGCGATCGTCAGCCGCATGCGGCGCTCGCTCGAAGGCGAGCCGGATCCCATGCTGGACGTGCCGCTGGACCTGGGCGGCATCGCGCCGTTCCAGCAGCGCGTCTACGAGGTGACGCGTGCCATCGCGCCGGGTCGCACCCTGACCTACGGCGAAGTCGCAGCGGCCATCGGCGAGCCGGGCGCCGCGCGTGCGGTGGGCCAGGCGCTGGGCCACAACCCCTTCGCGCCCATCGTGCCGTGCCATCGTGTACTCGCGGCCCGGTCGGGGGCCGGCGGTTTCTCGGCCGAGGGCGGCGTGGTCACCAAGCTGCGCCTGCTCGAAATGGAGAAGGCCCGGTTCGGGGCCGAACCGGGCCTGTTCGAGTAGCGGCAACCAGGACTCAGACGTTCATCCGGTTGCGCTGCACGTCCGCGGGCTGCACGTCGCCGGGACGCACCTCACCAAGCGCCCGGTCGCGAACCGGGGCCGGCTCGACGACCGTCGTGCGGTGGTCGACACGGGATTCGAGCTCGGCCAGCCGGGCCAGCAGCGTGCGGTTCATCGCGTCGAGCTGCGCGCGCAGGTCGCGGTGGCTCTGCAGCATCGACTTCTCGAATTCGCCGCCGGCGAGCGCGTCGCGCTGGCGGCTCTCGCGCAAGGTGGCGTCGATGTGTTGGCGCAGGTCGGTGAAGCGGGATGCCTCGGCCTTGTCGGCGAGGTCCCGCTGGGCTTGCAGTTCCTTCGAGTGGCGGTTCCACGCGATCAGGTTGCGCGACTCCTGGATGGCGCTGCTGACCAGGAACACGACCAGCGTGGCGGCCAGGATCGCCAGCAGGATGCCGGCCAGCGGCGCGTCGGTGAGGACCAGGCCGAAGTTCAGGCGCGAGGTCCGCGTCACCTCGCCCCAGTTGAGGGCCGCGAGGCCGGCAACGACGACGCCGGCGAGAACGATGAACAGCAATCGGGCGCGCATGGCAGTTTCTCCTTGTGACTAGCCGTGATTCTGCGAACCGTCAAGGCCGCGCTGCTGTCGGAGGAGATGCCGTATCGGTGTCCGAGTGCTGTGGCAAACTTCCGCGCCTCTTGTTCAGCTTTGCCATCGACAGCATGCAGAAAATCATCCGGCAGATCGCCGCCGAAATCCGGGTCCGCGAGCAGCAGGTGCAGGCCGCCGTCGACCTGCTCGATGGCGGTGCCACCGTGCCGTTCGTCGCCCGTTACCGCAAGGAGGCCACGGGCGGGCTGGACGACATCCAGTTGCGCGAGCTGGAGGCGCGGCTGGCCTATCTGCGCGAACTCGAGGACCGTCGGACGGCGGTCCTGAAAAGCATCGACGAGCAGGGCAAGCTCACGCCCGAGCTGCGCTTCGCGATCGAGGGCGCCGCGACCAAGCAGGAAGTCGAGGACCTGTACCTGCCGTACAAGCCGAAGCGCCGCACCAAGGGCCAGATCGCGCGCGAGGCGGGCCTGGAGCCGCTGGCCGACCAGCTGTTCGCCGATCCGACACTCGAACCCGCTGCGGCGGCCGCGGCCTACGTGAAGGCCGAGAAAGGCGAGGGCGGGGAGGACTTCACCACGGTGGCGGCGGTGCTCGACGGGGTGCGCGACATCCTGTCCGAGCGCTGGGCCGAGGATCCGGCGCTGGTGCAGCAACTGCGCGAGTGGCTCTGGACCGAAGGGCTGCTGCAGTCGCGGCTGATGGCGGGCAAGGACGAAAACAACGCCGACGTGGCAAAGTTCCGCGACTACTTCGATTACTCGGAGCCGATGTCGCGGGTGCCGTCGCACCGGGCGCTGGCGGTCTTTCGCGGCCGGCAACAGGACATCCTCGACGCCAAGCTGGTGCTGCGGGTGCAGCCTGAGCCGGGCCAGCCGTCCATCGCCGAAGGCAGGATCGCGTTGCACCTGCGCTGGAGCCACCAGGGCCGCGCCGCCGACGACCTGCTGCGCAAGTGCGTCGCGTGGACCTGGCGCGTGAAGCTGTCGCTCTCGACCGAACGTGACCTGTTCACGCGCCTGCGCGAGGAAGCCGAGAAGGTGGCGATCAAGGTGTTCGCCGACAACCTGCGCGACCTGCTGCTCGCGGCTCCGGCTGGTCCGCGCGTGGTGATGGGCCTGGATCCAGGCATCCGCACCGGCGTCAAGGTGGCGGTGGTCGACGCCACCGGCAAGCTGGTCGCCACGGCCACCGTCTATCCGCACGAGCCGCGCCGCGACTGGGACGGCTCGCTGCACCAGCTGGAACAGCTGTGCCGCAAGCATGGCGTCAACCTGATCGCGATCGGCAACGGCACCGCCAGCCGCGAGACCGACAAGCTGGCGGCCGACCTGATGAAACGTGTCGACGGCATGCAGCGCATCGTGGTCAGCGAAGCCGGCGCCTCGGTCTATTCCGCCAGCGCGTTCGCCTCGGAGGAGATGCCGGACGTCGACGTGAGCCTGCGCGGCGCCGCCAGCATCGCGCGGCGGCTGCAGGATCCGCTGGCCGAACTGGTGAAGATCGATCCCAAGTCGATCGGCGTCGGCCAGTACCAGCACGACGTGAACCAGGGCGAGCTGGCACGCACCCTCGATGCCGTGGTGGAGGACTGCGTGAACTCGGTCGGCGTCGACCTCAACACGGCCAGCGTGCCGCTGCTGTCGCGCGTTTCCGGCCTGTCCGCCGGCGTCGCCAAGGCGGTGGTGCGGTGGCGCGAGGCGCACGGCGCATTCCGCAGTCGCCGGCAGTTGCTGGAAGTCAGCGGCCTGGGCGCCAAGACCTTCGAGCAGAGCGCCGGGTTCCTGCGCATTCGCGGCGGCGACAACCCGCTGGACATGACCGGCGTCCATCCCGAGACCTACCCGGTCGTCGAAAGGATGATCGCGACCACCGGCAAGCCCGTGGCCGAGCTGATGGGCCGCGCCGAGATGCTCAAGACGCTGCGCCCCGAGCTGTTCGCCAACGAGCAGTTCGGCGTCATTACCGTCAAGGACATCCTGGGCGAGCTGGAAAAGCCCGGCCGCGACCCGCGCCCCGACTTCAAGGTGGCACGCTTCAACGACGGCGTGGAAGACATCGCGGACCTGCGTGAAGGCATGGAGCTGGAAGGCACCGTGAGCAACGTCGCCGCTTTCGGCGCCTTCGTCGACCTGGGCGTGCACCAGGACGGGCTGGTGCACGTCAGCCAGCTGTCGCACAAGTTCGTCAACGACGCGCGCGAAGTCGTGAAGACCGGCGACATCGTCAAGGTGAAGGTGCTGGAGGTGGACGTCGCCCGCAAGCGCATCAGCCTCACGATGAAACTGGGCGAGGGGCCGGGCCGCAACGCGAAGGCCGGCCAGAACCGGTTCGAGGGAGCGTCGCGCGGACAGCGCCCGCCGCGGCGCGACGAGCCGGCGGGCGCGACCGCCATGGCGGGTGCCTTCGCCAAGCTGCAGAGCCTGCGAAAATGAGGGCATGACAGCCCTGCGCATCTACGCCGGGCCGGGCGCTCGCCGCCACATCGCCGCCAACGGCCTGCAGCCGCAGGACATCACCGTCATTCCGGGCGCCGCCGGCGGTCCCAAGGGCCTGATCCTGGGACCACTGGACCGGTTCGTCTTCGGCGAGTGGCTGCCCCGGGCCGGCCAGCGCGTTCACCTGGTCGGCGCTTCGATCGGCGCGTGGCGCATGGCGGCGGCGTGCCTCGCGGATCCGGTCGGGTCGCTGCAGCGGCTGGAGCGCGACTACATCGCGCAGGACTACGAACTGCCTCCCGGCCGCAGGACACCGACCGCCGACCACGTCAGCGAGCGTTTCGGCGCCAGCCTGCGGGCGTTCTACGCCGAGCGCGTGGTCGAGGTGCTGACGCATCCGCGCTTCCGGCTGCACATCGTCACCTCGCGCGGGCTGCACGTGCTGGGACGCGAGCATCGCCTGGCGACACCGCTGGGGTACGCCGGCGCGTTCCTGTCGAACGTCGTGCATCGCAAGGCGCTGGGCGCCTGGCTGGAACGGGTGGTGTTCTCGTGCCCGGAAGGCGACGGCGCCGCGCCGCTGCCGTTCGCGATTTCCGACTACCGCACGCGGCAAGTGCCGCTGACTCCGCGCAACTTCGGCGCCGCGCTGCAGGCAAGCTGCTCGATCCCGTTCGTGCTGCGCGCCGTCCACGACATCGAGGGGGCGCCGCGTGGCGCGTACTGGGATGGCGGCATCACCGACTACCACCTGCACCTGGACTACCACGCCCCGGGCGGGCAGGGCATCGTGCTGTATCCGCACTTCCAGAAGGCGATCGTCCCGGGGTGGCTGGACAAGGGCCTGCGCTGGCGGCACGGAGCGACCCGGTTCCTGGACAACACGGTGGTCCTGGCGCCGGACGGCGACTGGGTGCGCCGATTGCCGAACGGCAAGTTGCCGGACCGCACGGACTTCGCGCGCTACGGCACCGACCTGCAGGCGCGCATCGAGGCCTGGACCGCCGCCGCGACCGCCAGCCGGCAGCTGGCCGACGAGTTCGCCGAATGGCTGGAACGACCGGACCCGGCGCGGGTGGAGCCGCTGTGACGCCGGCCGTCACCGAACGGGTGCTCGGATGGGACGTGCTCCGCGGCCTGTGCGCGCTCGGCGTCGCCATGTACCACCTGCTGTACTGGCAGGACATCGCGGCACTGCATACGCTCGGCAGCTACGGCGTGTACCTGTTCTTCGTGCTCTCGGGCGCCAGCCTCGCCTACAACTACCTCGGCCGGCTGGACGGGCCGCAGTCCATCTGGCGCTTCCTGGCGACCCGCTGGCTGCGGCTCGCGCCGCTGTATCTCGTCGCCTGCGTCGCTTTCCTCGCGCTGCTGGCCTTCCGCGACGGACGGCTGCTGCCCGATGCGGCGCAGCGGCTGGCCCTCAACCTCTCGTTCGCGTTCGGCCTGTTCGACCCCGCCGTCTCGGCGCTGGCCATCGGCGGCTGGTCGCTGGGCATCGAGTTCGTGTTCTACCTCGCCGTTCCGCTGGCCTTGCTGGTGCTTGCTCGGTGGCCCTGGTGGATGGCGGCGCTGGCCGCACTGACGGCATTGCAGTGGGCCTGGATCTACCGCACCGCCGGTTCGGGCGCCGGTTACGCGGCGAACACGGTGGCCTATCACCAGGTGCCGGCGTTCGGCGCGTACTTCTTCGGCGGCTGCGTCATCGGCGCGGCGCGTCGGGCGCGCGACCTGCGCTGGCCGGCATGGGCCGGCGCGGCCAGCTGGCTCGGCGCGACGGGGCTGCTGGTGGCCCTGAATCCGCACTCGGCCGGCGACGAACTGCTCGGCCTGCGCGGCGCCGTGCTGTTCGCGGCGTGCTTTGCCACGGTCTACGCCAGCGGCCACGTGAGGCTCGCCGGCGCTGTCGCGGCGGCGGCCCGCTGGCTGGGCGACATCACCTACGGCTGCTACCTGCTGCATCCGCTGTTCTTCTTCGGCTTCGCCTGGCTGGTGTGGCCGGCGCTGTCGGGCGGAGAGCTCGCCGCGGCGGGCCGGGCCACTCACGCGGCGGTGCTGGTCGGCGTGCTCGCGGCCAGCTGCGCCGCAGCCGCCGCGAGCGAGCGCTGGTTCGAGCAGCCGGTGCGGCGCTGGGGCGCGCGTCGGCTGGCGCGGCGACAGGCGCCCGCGCCCGCAGTTCACATCGACGCGGCGAGCATTTCCTCGTAGTCCTGCTCGGTGGCCAGCCGCGGGTTGGTCTTGTGGCAGTGGTCCGCCATGGCGCCCGCGATGACGCGGGCGAACCACTCGCGCTGCACGCCCATCTCGGCCAGGCCCGAGGGCAGGCCCAGCCGGGCATTCATGTCCTTCACGGCGTCCGCCACGTCGTTGGCCGACTTCAGTCCCATGGCGTGGGCCATGCGCTCCAGGCGCCGCTCCTTGCGCATCGACTCGGCCGAGGCGTTGAACCGGATCACGGCCGGCAGGAACACGGCGTTCAAGGTGCCGTGGTGCTGGCGCGGATCGACCCCGCCCAGGCTGTGGCTGAGGGAATGCACGCAGCCGAGGCCCTTCTGGAAGGCGAGCGAGCCTTCGATCGACGCGCTCATCAGGTTGAACCGCGCCTCGCGGTCCTGTCCATTCTTCGTCGCGCGCTCGATACTGGCCCAGCCGCGTTCCAGCCCGTCCAGCGCGATGCCGTCGGCCGGCGGATTCACGGCCGCCGACATGAAGGTCTCCATGCAGTGCGCGATCGCGTCCATGCCGGTGGCCGCGGTGAGCCGCGGCGGCAGCCCCAGCGTCAGTTCCGGGTCGCAGATCGCGGCCCTGGGCACCAGGTGCCAGCTGTGGAAGCCGAGCTTGCGGTGGTCGTCGACGATGATGATCGCGCCGCGCGCCACCTCGCTGCCGGTGCCGCTGGTCGTGGGCACCGCGATCACGGGCGCCACCTTTTCGGTGATGCGGGTTGAACCGCCCTCGATGGTGGCGTAACGGGTGAGCGGGCCCTCGTGCGTGGCGGCGATGGCGACCCCTTTGGCGCAGTCGATCGGCGAGCCGCCGCCGACGGCGATCAGGCCGTCGCACTCGTTGGCCCGGTAGACCTCGACGGCCGCGCGCACGGCGGCTTCCGTCGGGTTGGACGGAACCTGGTCGAACACGGCCACCTTCAGGCCGGGCATCGCGTCCAGCGCCTTCTGCAGCACGCCGGCCGCACGCACGCCGCTGTCGGTGACGATCAGCGGCCGCTTGATCCCGACCCGCTCGCATTCCTGCGGCAGCAGCTTCACGGCGCCGAAGTCGAGCTGGATCTGGGTGACGTAGTTCATGAAGGCCATGGCATTCCCCGCGGTAGCATCGAAGCTCCCGACTGTAGCGGCCCCGCCGTGCCCGATGAATCCGCATTTGTCCTGCCCGCTGTCCCACAGCGGACACGCGCCATGTTCCTGCCGCAGCACGTCCACCTGACGCCGGCCATGCGCTCCGTGCTGCAAGGCATGGCCCGCGCCACCTACCCGCCCATCCATTCGCTGACCGCGGGGGAGGCGAGGGCGGCCTACGAGCGCGGCGCGAACGTGCTGGAACTGCCGAAGGCGCGCCTCGCTCGCGTCGAGGACTTCACCATTCCCGCACGCGATGGCGGCGCGCTGCCGGCTCGCCTGTATGCGCCTGCCGGCGCCCCCTTGCCGGTGCTGCTGTACTTCCATGGCGGCGGCTACACGGTCGGCAGCATCGCAACGCACGACGTGGTCTGCCGCGAGCTCAGCCGGCTGAGCGGCTGCGCGGTCGTCTCCGTCGATTACCGGCTCGCGCCCGAGCACCCGTTTCCGGCGGCCGTGCACGACGCCTGGGACGCGACCTGGTGGCTGGCGCGGCATGCGGGCGAGGTGGGGCTTGACGGGCGCCGGCTGGCGGTCGGCGGCGACAGCGCCGGCGGCACCCTGGCGGCCGTGTGCGCGATCATGGCCCGCGACGCCGGCCTGCCGCTCGCGCTGCAGGTACTGTTCTATCCCGGCACGGCGCCCGCGCGCGAGGCGCCGTCGCACGAACGCCATGGCCGCGGCCTGGTGCTGGACCAGGACCACATCGACTGGTTCTTCGACCAGTACATCCCCCTTAAGCAGCGCACCGACTGGCGTTTCGCGCCGCTGCTGGCCGACGAGCTCGAAGGCGTCGCGCCGGCGTGGATCGGCCTGGCGGAGTACGACCCGGTCGTGGACGACGGGCTCGCCTACGCGGATAAACTCCGGGCGTCCGGCGTCACGGTGGACCTGGAGATCTACCGCGGCGTCACCCACGAATTCATCAAGATGGGACGGGCGGTGCGCGAGGCGCGGCAAGCGCACGCCGACGCCGCCCGCGCCATTGCACGAGCCCTCGAGACCCCCGACCCATGAACCGCCAGGACTTCCGTTTCTTTCACCGCCTGCGGGTGCGCTGGGCCGAAGTGGACATGCAGAAGATCGTGTTCAACGCGCACTACCTGATGTACTTCGACACCGCCGTCGCCGATTACTGGCGCGCGCTCGCCATGCCGTACGAGGGGGCGATGCAGCTGCTGGGCGGCGACCTGTACGTCAAGAAGGCGACGGTGGAGTTCCATGCGTCGGCCCGCATGGACGACCGGCTGGACGTGGCGCTGCGCTGCGGCCGCATCGGCAACTCCTCGATCCTGTTCACCGGCGCGATCTTCCGCGGCGACGAACTGCTGATCACGTGCGAGCTGGTCTACGTGTTCGCCGATCCGGCGACGCAGACCTCCAGGCCGGTGCCGCCGGCCTTGCGCGACCTGCTTTCCGGCTATGAATCGGGCGAGCCCGTGGTGCGATTGCGCACCGGCACCTGGGCCGAACTGGGCGCCGACGCGCAGCGCATCCGCACCGAGGTGTTCGTGCAGGAGCAGCGCATCCCGGCCGAACTGGAGTGGGACGAAGCGGACCACACGGCGATCCATGCGGTGGCCTTCAACCGGCTGGGCCAGGCGGTGGCCACGGGCCGCCTGTTGCAGCAGTCGCCCGGCGTGGCGCGCATCGGCCGCATGGCGGTCGACCGGGCATTGCGCGGCTCCGGCGTCGGACGGCAGGTGCTCGAAGCATTGCTGGCGGCCGCAGCCGCCCGCGGCGATCGCGAAGCCGTGCTGCACGCGCAGCGCAGCGCCGCCGCGTTCTACCTGGGACTGGGGTTCGAACCGCGCGGCAGGGAATTCCAGGAGGCCGGCATTCCCCACATCGAGATGGCGCGCGCGCTGGTGCCTGCCTGATGGGCCGCCGCAGGAAGAGCGCACCGGCCGCGGCCCAGCCGCGCGACGCGGTGGTGGCGGCCGACAGCCGGATGGCCGGCGCCGGCGCAGCGCCGGCGCTGCCCCCGGAGGCGGGCAGCCGCACGATCGTCCCGGTGCTGGCGCTGATGATGTTCCTCGCACCCGCGCTTGGCGTCCCGCGCGAGGAGATGCTGCAGGACACGCTCAAGTCGATCATCGTGGCCGCCGCCACGCTGGGCGCCGCCCTGCTGTTCTTCTCCCGCATCGCACCGGAGCGCCCCGCGCTGCGCTGGCATGCGGTCCTGTGGTTGCCGCTGCTCCTGCTTGCCCACGCGCTGGGCAGCATGGCCTGGTCGCACACCTACCTGGCCGCCGTCGAGGCAATCCGCTGGTTCGTGTTCGGCGTGCTGCTGTGGCTCGGCCTGAACACGCTGTCGCGCGGCAGCCTGCCCCTCCTGGCTGCGGGCATCCACGCCGGGGCCGTCGTGGCCTCGCTGTGGGCCGCGCTGCAGTTCTGGGTCGACCTGCGCCTGTTTCCGCAGGGACCGCACCCTGCATCGACCTTCGTCAACCGCAACTTCTTCGCGGAGTTCGCGGCGTGCACGCTGCCGTTCGCCGCCGTGCTGCTGGCCCGCGCCCGTTCCAGCGCCGGCGCGGTGGTGGTCGCGGCGAGCAGCGCACTGGTGATCGTGGCGATCCTCATGACCGGTACCCGGGCGGCGCTGGCCGCGCTGTGGCTGCAACTGCTGGTGCTGCTGCCCTGGCTGGCGTGGCGCTACCGGCGGCAGTTCGCATTCGCCGGCTGGAGCCGCGGCATGCAGGCGCTGGTGGTCGCCACCCTGGTTGGCGGCGTGCTTGCGATGGGCGTGATCCCCACCGGCAATCCGAAGATCGTCGAGGAGCAGCGCGGTTCGACGGCCCTGGAGCGCGGCTTCAAGCGCACGGCGTCGATCTCGCCCTCCGATCCGTCGCTGGGCCTGCGCCAGGTGATGTGGCGGGCCACGCTGCGGGTGATCGCGGCCAATCCGCTGGCCGGTGTCGGCGCCGGGGCCTGGGAGAACCAGATCCCCCTGTACCAGGAGGAGGGCGCCCAGCTCGAAACCGACTACTACGCGCACAACGAGTACCTGCAACTGCTGGCCGAATACGGCCTCGCCGGCTGGCTCGTCCTGCTCGCGCTGGCCGCCTGGCTCCTGGCCAGCGCCTGGCGCACGCTGAAGGCGGCCGGCGCCGAGACCCAGGCGGAAGCCCCCTGGCGGGCCATCCTTCTGTGCAGCCTGCTGGCGCTCCTGATCGTGAGCAACGTGGGATTCCCCTGGCGAATGGCGACGACAGGCGCGCTGTTCGCGATCTGCCTGGCCGCCTTGGCGGCGTCCGATGCACGGCTCGGGCTCGCCGGCGGCTGGGCGACGAGCCGCCTGCCATGGCGCGGCGGATGGTCCCGGGCCGCCGCCGCGGCGGTGGTGGCCGCGCTGGGGCTGACCGCCTACATCACGTGGCAGGCTGCGGAGGCGGAACACAAGATCGTGCGGGCGACGCGACTCGCGCTGTCGATCTCGGCGTCGGGCAATCCGGGCGACCCGCGCTGGAACCCGGCGAAAGGCGAGATGCTGCAGCTGCTCCGGGAAGGCATCGCGATCAACCCGCACTACCGCAAGATCACACCGATGGTCGCCGACGAACTGGCGCGCTGGGGCGACTGGAAGAACGCGACCTGGATCTGGGAGAGCGTGCTCACGTCACGGCCGAACGTCGTGGCCATCCTCACCAACGTGGCGCGCGGGCACTCCAACATGGGCGACGGCCCGCGTGCCATGGCCTACCTCGAGCGGGCAAAGGCAATCCAGCCGCGGGCGCCCGCCGTCCGGTCGCTGGAGGTGATCCTGCTCGCGCGCGGCGGCCAGACGGAGCGCGCGCTGGAACTCGGCCGGACGGCGATCCGCGACCGGCTGTACGACTACGACATGGCGAACGCGACGTTCGTGCTGGCGTGGCGGGCCGGCGACTGGGACCTGGCGCGCGAGGCGATGCGGCTGCGGATGGTCGGCTGGCCGGCGACACGGGCCGAAGGCTACCTCCAGCTGGCCACCATGTACGACCAGGGCCTGCGCGACGAGGAACAGGCGCTGTCCGCCTACCGGCAGGCGCTCGCACTGACGACGGGCGCCGAACGCGACGCGCTGGCCGCGCGCATTCCGGCCGCTTATGCCGGGAAGCTGGGCATCGCCGGCCGGGCTCCTCAGACGTCGGCGAGCAAGGGATAAGGCGCGGCCGTCACGGTCAACGGAATGCCGGCGGCGCTGCCCACGCCGAGCCGGCCCCCCTCGGTGGCCGTGATCTGCAGCGAGACGATCGCGTCCCAGCCACCGCCGGGCGCGGGCGCCGCCTGGGCCACCAGGCCGCACGGCTGCTGCGGGTCGGATTCGTGGAACACTTCCTGGCCGGCCTGCAGGGTTTCCGCCGCGTGCGCCAGGTAGCCGCGGCGCTTGAGCGTGCCGCGAAACTGGCTGCGGGCCACTACCTCCTGCCCAGGGTAGCAGCCCTTCTTGAAGTTCACGCCGCCGACCGATTCGTAATTGAGCATCTGCGGCACCAACGCCTCGACCAGTGGCGCCGTGACCGTGGCGACGCCGCTGCGCACCTCGCCCCACTGCCACACGGCCGGGTCCAGCGCGGGGCCGGGCGGCGGCGCCTCGCCGGCCGGTGCCACCCACAGGCAGCGCGGCTGGCCGTCCGCCGGGTAGAGCCGAACCACGGTGGCCGCGCCGCAGGCGACGCGGCTCCAGGGCGTCCCCGCCGGGGCCGCGGCCAGGGCGGATTCGCCGGCCAGGCCGCAGAGCGCGAATTGGGCGGTCGCATCCGTCAACTTCGCCTTGGCCCGCAGCACGAACATCGACAGGCGCTTGCGGGTGGCTTCCAGGATGTCGCGGCTCATGACGAGCACGACGGCGTCCTCGGCCAGCTTGAAGCCGATGAAGCTGGCCTGCATCCGGCCCTTCGGCGTGCAGTAGGCGGCCAGCCGCGCCTCGTCAGGGCGCAGCAGCGCGAAGTCCTGCGTCAGCTGGCCCTGCAGGAAACGCGCGGCATCCTCGCCGTCGACTCGCAGGACGCCCAGGTGGGGCAGGGGCGATACACCATTCAGCACGTGGGTCATGGGTTCTCCGGGTGGGCGGCGGCCGCGCCGTCCGCTTCCAGGAGGTGAATTATCATGTCCCCCGGATTCACACGACGGACGAAGGGCGGCAGTGCGGCGATTGGTGACGTTGGTCTTCATGCTGGCCGCCCTGCTGGCGCTCGGCGCCGGCGGCTGGGCCCTGTGGTGGCTGCATCAGCCGCTGCGGCTGCCGGCGCCCACGGTGGAACTCTCGATCGAACCGGGCACGTTGCCGCGCGCTGTGGCGCAGTCGGTGGCGGACGCCGGCGTCGACGTCGACCCGCAACTGCTGTTCGCATGGTTCCGCTTGTCGGGGCAGGGGCGCGACATCAAGGCGGGCAGCTACGAGCTCGAACGCGGCGTCACCCCGCGCAGCCTGCTGGACAAGCTGGCCCGCGGCGAGGAGACGCTGCGTGCGCTGACGCTCGTGGAAGGCTGGACCTTCCGCCAGTTCCGCGCGGCGCTGCAGAAGGCCGAAGTCAAGCCGGAGACCAGGGACCTGTCCGACGCCGCCGTGATGGCCTTGCTCGGGCGGCCCGGCGTCCATCCGGAAGGCCGGTTCTTTCCCGACACCTACACCTATGCCAGGGGATCGACCGACGTCGCGGTGCTGCGCCGCGCGATGCGCGCCATGGACCGGCGGCTCGCCCAGGCCTGGGAGCAGCGCTCGCCGCAGGCGGCGGTGAAGACGCCCGACGAGGCGCTGATCCTGGCCAGCATCGTCGAGAAGGAGACCGGCAAGCCGGCCGACCGGCCGCTGATCTCGGCGGTCTTCAACAACCGGCTGCGCACCGGGATGCCGCTGCAGACCGATCCCACGGTGATCTACGGCATGGGTGCGTCGTTCGATGGCAACCTGCGAAAGAAGGACCTGCAGGCCGACACGCCGTGGAACACCTATACCCGCACCGGCCTGCCGCCGACGCCGATCGCGATGCCGGGCAAGGATTCGCTGCTCGCGGCCGTGCAGCCGCCGCCGAGCAAGGCGCTCTACTTCGTCGCGCGCGGCGACGGCACCAGCCAGTTCAGCAGCAGCCTGGACGAGCACAACCGCGCGGTGAACAAGTACCAGCGCGGGCAATGAAGGAAACACGCGCAGTGACACGGGGCCTGTTCATCACGTTCGAAGGCATCGACGGCGCCGGCAAGTCGAGCCACATCGAGGCGCTGGCGGAGGAATTCCGGCGCGCCGGCCGCGTCGTGACCCTCACCCGCGAGCCCGGCGGCACGCCGCTCGCGGAGCGCTTGCGCGCCCTGGCCCTGCACGAGCCGATGGACGCGCTCACCGAAGCCCTCCTGATGTTCGCGGCCCGCCGCGACCACCTGCTGCAGGTGATCGAGCCGGCGCTGGCGCGGGGCGAGGTCGTGCTGTGCGACCGCTTCACTGACGCGACGTTCGCCTACCAGGGCCATGGCCGCGGTTTCGACCTGGAGGTCCTGGCGCAACTCGAGCGGTGGGCGCAGGCGGTCCCGGCGCTCCCCGGTGGCCTGCGGCAGCCCGACCTGACGTTGTGGTTCGACCTCGCTCCCGAGATCGCGGCGCAGCGGCTGGCGGGCGCGCGCGTGCCCGACAAGTTCGAGGCGCAGCCGGTCGAATTCTTCCGTCGGGTGGCCGCGGGATATGCGGCGCGCCTGGAGGCGGATCGCGGCCGCTTTGCCCGGATCCGCGCCGACCAGGCCCGCGAGGCGGTCTGGCACGACCTGCTGCAGGCGCTGCGCGGGCGAGGGTGGCTGCAGTGAGCGGCGTCGCACCCTGGATCGCCGGCCAGGTGCGCCGGCTGCTGGCCCAGCGGGGCCACGCCTGGCTGCTGCATGGCCCTTCCGGGCTCGGCCAGTACGAGCTGGCGCTCGCGCTCGCGCGCGCCTGGCTGTGCGACGCCCCTGGGGCGGACGGCGCCTGCGGCCAGTGCCAGAGCTGCCACGCGATCGAAGTGCATGCCCATACCGACCTGTTCGTGCTGATGCCGGAAACGGTGATGCTGGAGCTGGGCTGGCCCCTCGACGAGAAGGCCCAGGCCGACATCGACGACAAGAAGCGCAAGCCCAGCAAGGACATCAGGATCGAATCGGTGCGGGACTCGGTCGAATTCGCCCAGCGCACCAGCGGGCGAGGGCGCGGCAAGGTGGTCCTCGTCTACCCGGCGCAGCGGATGAACGTCGCGTCGGCCAATGCCTTGCTCAAGACGCTGGAGGAGCCGCCCGGCGACGTGCGCTTCGCGCTGGCCACGGAGGCGGCGCACCAGCTGCTCCCGACCATCCGCAGCCGCTGCCTCGGGCACGCGATGGCCTGGCCAACCCCGGACGAAGCCGGCCGCTGGCTGGCTGGACAAGGCCTGGATGCTGCCGACGTGCCCGTGCTCCTGCGCGCCGCGGGCGGCCGGCCGCAGGAGGCGCTGCTGCTCGCCCAGGCCGGGCTGGACCGGCGTTCCTGGTCGCAACTGCCCAAGGCCCTGGCCGCAGGCGAGGCCGGCGTGCTGGCGGACTGGGCACCGGCGCGGGCCGTCGACGCGCTGCAGAAGCTCTGCCACGACCTGATGGCGCGGGCCGCCGGCGCGCCGCCGCGCTTCTTCGAGCCGGCGGACCTGCCGCCGGAGGCTGCGCTGGCCGCGCTGGGCGACTGGTCGCGCGAGCTGCTGCGCACGGCACGGACCGCCGAGCACCCGTTCAACGCGGGGCTGATGCTGGAAGCGCTTGTGAGCCGGGCCCGCCGGGCCCTACACTCGAGGCCTGAGCCTTCGCCATGAGCACTGCACACCACAGCCCGCGTCCCAGCGTCATCCAGCTCGCCATCAAGGAGAAGGCGGCGCTGTATGCCGCGTACATTCCCATGTTCGCGGACGGCGGCGTGTTCATCCCGACGACCAAGGAGTACAAGCTGGGCGACGACGTGTACGTGCTGCTGTCGCTGCCCGAGGACCCCCAGCGCTATCCGGTCGCCGGCAAGGTGGCGTGGGTGACGCCGGCGCGGGCCGCCGCCAACCGCACGCAAGGCGTCGGCGTACGTTTCCCGGCCGACGAGAAGTCGCGCGTGCTCAAGATCAAGATCGAGCAGATCCTGGGCACGCTCCTCGCTTCCGAGCGGCCCACCCAAACCATCTGATCCGCCTGTCCGGCCTCGTGCACGGGCGGCGCGCCGTCGCGTCCCATGTTCGTCGATTCGCATTGCCACCTCACCTTCCCTGAACTGCTGCCGCGGCTGCCCGAGATCCGGCAGGCCATGGCGCAGGCCCAGGTCGACCGCGCCCTGTGCATCTGCACCACGATCGAGGAGTTCGAGTCGGTCCACGCCCTGGCGCTGGCGTACGACAACTTCTGGGCGACGGTCGGCGTCCACCCGGACACCGAGGGACTCACCGAGCCGAGCGTGCAGGACCTGGTCGGCCTGTCTTCGCTGCCGAAGGTGGTGGCGATCGGCGAGACCGGCCTCGACTACTACCAGATGGACGAGCGCAAGGGCGGCCGCTCGGTGGCGGACCTGGAGTGGCAGCGCGAGCGCTTCCGCACCCACATCCGCGCGGCGCGCCAGGTACGCAAGCCGCTGGTCATCCACACGAGGGCTTCTTCGGCGGACACCATTGCGATCCTGAAGGAGGAGGGCGAGGACGGCGGCCCCGGTTGTGCCGGCGGCGTGTTCCACTGCTTTACTGAAACCGCCGAGGTGGCGCGGGCGGCCCTCGACCTCGGGTATTCGATCTCGTTTTCCGGCATCCTGACCTTCAAGAGCGCGCAGGAACTGCGCGACGTCGCCGCCTTCGTGCCGCTGGACCGCTTGCTGATCGAAACCGACAGCCCCTACCTCGCGCCGGTGCCGTACCGCGGCAAGATCAACACGCCCGCCTACGTGCCGTTCGTAGCGCAGCAACTGGCGCAGCTGCGCGGCATGGACGTCGCGGCCATTGCCCGCCATACCAGCGCCAATTTCGAACGCCTGTTCGGGCTGCGAGCAACATGACAGATCACATCAAGAAAATCGTTTATCTCATTGTCACGTTGGCGTTTTCCGTCAGTTTTGCCGGGTCGTATGACGATTTCTTCGTGGCCGTCAAGCGCGACGACGCGAACGCCGTGCGCACGCTGCTGGCGCGCGGTTTCGATCCGGACACACTCGATCCCAAGGGGCTGAGCGGCCTGTACCTGGCGATGCGCGAGCCGTCGCCCAAGGTGGCCGCCGCGTTGATCGAGTGGCCGAAAACGAATGTCGAGATCCGGACCCGCGACGACGAGAGTCCGCTCATGATGGCGGCGCTCAAGGGACACCTTGAACTGGCCCGCCAGCTGATCGGGCGCGGCGCGGACGTCAACAAGACCGGCTGGACCCCGCTGCATTACGCCGCGACCGGCGGCCACTTGGCGGTCATGGAGTTGCTCCTGGAGCACCATGCGTATATCGACGCGGAATCGCCCAACGGAACGACACCGCTCATGATGGCGGCACAGTATGGGTCGATCGATGCGGTCAAGCTCCTGCTGGCGGCCGGCGCGGACCCGCGCCTGAAGAACCAGCTGGGGCTGAGCGCCATCGACTTTGCCCACCGCGTCAACCGCGCCGACGCCGCCGAGCTGATCGCCGAAACCGTGCGGCGCGCGCAGCCAAAAGGCAAATGGTGACAACGGCTTGAAGCCGAAATCTCATGTGGCAAGACGGCACCGCCGGGCGCCGGCGGCGTTCTCGCATCAGTTCGGCGTGCAGCAGCTTTGACGGCTGGGGCTCACGCCCGGGGTCCAGAATCCGTAGTTCTACTTGATACGATGTATATTATGTCAACTAGCAATTATCACGAGCCAACCAGAGGTTGAACGCTCCAGCCAATCAGACACTTGGCGCACCCGCCCCGCCCTGGGCCGTCAAGCCCAGATGCTCTTGCGGCTGGAGCGCCGGCGCACCTTGCCGGCCAGCCACTCGCGATAACTGAGCGCGGCCGGCGCGGCGATTGCCGCGTCGATCCGGTGAATCGCGGCCCAGAGCGTGCCTGCGTCGCCGATGGCAAAGGCCGGCGTGACCGAAAGCGGCTTCGCGTCCGCCATTGCCAGGCCCAGGTCGCGGTCGTACACGCAGCGCCCGGCCTGGATGTGCCGGACGTCTTCGGCGCCAACCCCCCGGTCGGCGGCCCACTCGGCGAGTTCGGCCAGCCCGGAGGTCGGCTCGAGCTGCAGCCAGGTCGGCACCCCGGTCTCGCTGATGCCGAGAATGCCGAATGGATCGCCGATGACGAACCACTCCACGAAGGTGCTGGCCGCGAACCGCGCGAGGTCGTCCGCGACCCGCGGATCGCGCAGGATCGCCGACTGGCGCGGCGTCAGCGTCGCGGCCCAGATCTGGTGGAAGCGCGCATTGGGGCGAGCCATGAGCATCTGGATCGTGGCGGCCAGGTGGCCGGCGAGCCTGTCCGTCTGCTTGGCGATGAACTGGTCGATGAGGCCGCGATTGAAGGCCTGCGTGGCCAGGCCTTCGTCGAAGGCGCCTGTCAGCAGGATCCGGTGCCCGGGCCAGTCCACCAGTTCGTCGAGCGCCTGCAGGCCGGTCATTCCGGGCATCAACTGGTCGACGACGCAAACCTTGGTCAGCGAAAAACGCTCCGGCGTGGTGGCCCAGTACTCGAGGATCTGCGGCACCAGCGGGCTCCCGCGGTGCCACGCCTCGACGATCTTCTGCTGGTTCCAGAAATCCGCCTCCCAGCGCGGCGGCTCCTGCTGCAGGTAGTTCACGAAGGACTGGGGGCTGAGGAACGGCTCGAGGTTCCAGTGCCGCGGCAGGGACGCGACCAGCATCTCCAGATAGTCGGGGGCGTCGTCCAGCAGGGCGACCGAGCCCGGCCGGTGGTACAGCGACAGGCGCTGCGGTCCCGACCCGTCGCGGACCGGCGGCAACGTACCGTCATCCCGATGCCGCGAGGGTTTCGCGCGCGATGCGTCGGCGCCGACGTCCGGCACGCGGGAGGCGTGCAACTGTTCTCCGGCCCACCGCATGAGCGACTGGAAGGTCGGCCGCGCGATGGCGGCAGCGGCGCGGGCAGTCATCCGGCTACATTCCGATGGCTTTCAGGGTGATCTCGTCGACTTCGATGAAACACGCCACGGTGAGGACGGAGCCGATGCGCACCGGCGCGCCCAGACGGTGGATGTGCAGTCCAAGCCCTTTCATCATCCGCTCGATGGCCGCGGTGGTGACGGTGACGTACCTGGCAATGCCGTTCTCTTGCGCGAACCGCGCCGCTTCCGTCATGAGCGCGACCGACAGCTGGCCGAAGCCGATCTGGTGGTTGCCCGCGTTGTCCGCCCCGCTCACCCGGCCGGAGTCGATCGCGAAACGGCTCAGCTCCCAGACGTCGCCGGCGGCGGGCGCCGGCAGGCCGTGCAGCAGTTCCGGGAAGACGTCGCGCAGCATGTTGGGGCCGAGCGTCGGCAGCAGCCGCCAGCAGGCATCCACCTCCTCCTGCGCCGACTGCGCGACGATGTAGCGGGCGCTGTCGATGCCGTCGAAATCGTCGGTCTCGAGCCCGTCGTGCGTCTGCACGTCCCACCGCAGGCGGGTGAAGAACGTGTCGTAGCGCAGCCTGAACATCCCGATCCGAGCGCTGTCGGACATTTCCCTGAGCTGGTGGGTGGCGACAATATGATTCATGGCAACGTCCAAGTCGGGTCCTTGCGGGAATTGGACCCGGCACGACACTGCCTGCCCAGCTATCAACCTTGATAGGGTCGAGCACCCGGGGCGGCGGACGGACGAAGCTAGGCGCGGCGAGGCAGTGGCTTTTCATCCAGGATCATGCGCGACACGAACCCCGGCCATGGCAGGCTGGCGATCAGCGCCCACAGGAACGGCGCGGCCGACGCTTCCGGGACGTCATACCCCTTGGCATCGATCAGCCGGATGTTGGTGCGCGGCGGAATCACCATCACGGGACGGATGTCGCCGTCCTGCAGTTCCATCCAGTCCCAGCCGAGGGAGATGGGATACCCCTGCTCCACGCCCTGCCATTCCGTGATCCCCGCCACGCGTCCCGGCAGACGGAGGTGTCTCACCTCGTTGAGCACCGAAGCCTCCGCGATGGTGGCGGAATGTTGCAGCCGCAGTTCGGCGACCTTGCGCTGTGGAACGCGGCAGTAATAATCACGTGAATACATCTGCGGAAGGTACGCTGCGTGAGGACAGGCCGGTGGGCTCATGGTTCGGGGACCCTTTCGGAGCGCAGGCGCTCAGGTGGTGACACGTGCGTGACGCTGCTTCGCTGACACTGATCGCATCAATCGTCGAGGCGCCCGACGGCGACGAGCTGTTCCGCCGCGTCCAGAAGGCGGCCGTGAGCCTGGGCTTCGAGCGCGTCCTGGTGGGCGTGCAGATCCAGCTGCCCACGATGGAGCCGATCCAGCATGTCATGAGCGGCTGGCCCGACGAGTACCAGCAGTTGTACGCGGAGCGCAATTTCGTCTTCAGGGATCCGACGGTCGTGCACTGCCAGACACACAGCACGCCGATCGTGTGGTCTCCCGACATCTATTCCGAGCGCTCCTACGAAGTCATGGAGGAAGCGCGCCGGTTCGGACTCAATTCCGGGATCAGCGTTCCGGTCCACGAAAGCGCGCGCGTCAAGAGCATGATCAGCCTCGCGCGCGACCGGCGGGTCGACATCGACCGCCGCGAGACCGAACTGTTGCTTGCCGGCGGCAACGTGCTGGCGAGCTGTGCGCACGTCGCGACTTCCAAGCTGGTCATTCCCGCCCTGCTCGCGGAGGAACGTCCGAAGCTGACCCCGCGCGAGAGCGAAATCATGCAGTACGTGGCCCGCGGCAAGGGCTCCGAGGTGATCGGCGACATCCTCGGCCTGTCCAAGCCGACGATCGAGTTCCACGTCAAGAATGCATTGCGCAAGCTCGGGGTGGCGTCCCGCCTGCAGGGAGTGGCCCGCGCCGTCGCATTGGGACTGATTCATTGAACCGCGCATGGATGCAGTCTGCGCCTGGTCGCAGATGACGCGCTAGCTATCAACCTTCATAGCGTCCGCGGGGGACCAGGCGTGCGGTGGCGCCTCGGCCGCTACCCGCGCTCTGGACTGCAGCCTTTACCCTTCGCGGCGCTTGCGCAAGAAACAATTTCGGTCTATTCTTTCCACAGCAAGCCTAAAAAGCCGTGGAAAGCCCGACGCTCTCGCCACCCCACCCCCAGGCCGCCGCTGCGGTGCTGACCAAGGCGATGCTGCGGTCCGCCGCCGCGCTGGGGTTGACGAATGCCGCCCTGGCCCGCGCCGTGGGCCTGAGCGAGTCCACCGTGTCGCGCATGGCCTCGGGCACGAGGCAGCTGGACGTCGGCAGCAAGCCTGCCGAACTCGCCGCACTGGTGATCCGGGTCTACCGGTCGCTCGACGCCCTGGTGGGAAACAGCGACCGGCATCGCCGCCTGTGGATGGACTCCTACAACCGTGCCTTCAATGCGGCGCCGCGCGAGGCGATTGCCACGGCCGAAGGCCTGGCGCGAATCGTCGCCTACCTGGACGGCGCCCGCGCGTTGTCATGACCGGATCGCCGCCCTGGGGCGAGGACTGGTTCGGCACGGCGGCGCACGCCGGGCGCGAGCTCTGGCGCGGTGTCGAGGCGCAGCACCGGGTGGCCACGATGCGCCTGGTGGACAGCCTGCAGGACCTGGAACTGCTGGAACAGCTCCTCGAATCCAGCAAGCCGCCGCTACCGCGGGAGTCGCGCGGCCTGCACTACCTGCTGGCGACGCCGTTCCGCTACGCCGCGCCCTGGCCTTCCAGGTTCCGGTGGCCCCATGAGTCCGGCGCCTGGTACGGCGCCGACGAGCCCCGCACCGTGGCTGCGGAGCTGGCGTATTGGCGCTGGCGCTTCCTGCTCGATTCGGACGGCCTGGTGCAGGAACAGCTGGTGACGGAGTACACGTTCTTGCAGGCCCGCTTCGCCGGCCGGGAACTCGACCTGACCATGCCGCCGTGGGCGTCGCGCCGCCACCTCTGGCGCGACCCGCAGGACTACACGGCGTGCCATCGCCTCGCCCACCGCGTGCGGGGGGATGCGCGGCTCTCGATCGCGGCCCTGCGCTACGAGTCGGCGCGCCGGGAGTTTGCCGCCTGCGAAGTGGTGTTCAGCGCGGTGAACCTGACCCTGGCCGCGCCGAACGCGCAGCAAACCTGGGTCTGCAAGACGACGCGGGACCTGGTGCTGTTCACGCGCGAGCGCGAAGCGCTCGAATTCCGCCCTTAGCCGAGCGCTTCGCAGGCGAGCCGCAGGCGCCGCAGCCCCTCGTCCAGCCGCTCCATCGAGGTGGCGAACGAGATCCGGAAAAAGGGCGAAGCCCCGTACGCCTCGCCTTGCAGCAGCGCGAGGTTCTGGGCTTCGAGCAGGTACAGCACGAACTCGTTGTCGGTGCCGATCACCTGCCCGTCGGGCGTCTTCCTGCCGATCACGCCGGCGCAGGAGGGATAGACGTAGAAGGCGCCTTCCGGCAGGTGACAGCTGACGCCGGGGATCCGGTTGAGTTCCGCGACCACCTTGTCCCGGCGCTCCTGGAAGATGCGCGTGCGCTCGGCGATGAAATCCTGCGGCCCGTTCAGGGCTTCCTGCGCCGCAGCCTGGCTGATCGAGCTCGGGTTGGACGTGCTCTGCGACTGCAGCTTGGTCATCGCCTTGACCAGCGCTGCGGGGGCCCCGCCGTAGCCGATGCGCCAGCCAGTCATCGCGTACGCCTTGGACACCCCGTTGATCGTCAGCGTGCGCTCCTTCAGCGCCGGCTCCACCTGCGCGATCGTCGCAAATTCGCGGCCGTCGTACAGGATGTGCTCGTACATGTCGTCGCTCATCACCCATACCTGCGGGTGGCGCAGCAGCACGTCGGCCAGCCCGCGCAGCTCGTCCCGGGTGTAGGTGGCGCCGCTGGGATTGTTGGGGGCGTTCAGCACCAGCCAGCGCGTGCGCGGCGTGATGGCGCGCTCCAGGTCCTGCGGGCGCAACTTGAATCCGTCCTCGGGGCGGCAGGTGACGATCACCGGCTTGCCGTCGGCCAGCAGCGCGATGTCGGGATAGGACACCCAGTACGGCGCCGGCACGATCACCTCGTCGCCCGCCTCCAGCGTGCACATGAAGGCATTGAAGATGACCTGCTTGCCGCCGGTGCCGACGATGATCTCGCCGCTGCCGTAGTCCAGGCCGTTGTCGCGCCTGAACTTGGCGGCGATCGCGGCCTTGAGCTCCGGGGTGCCGCCGACATCGGTGTACTTCGTCTTCGATGCCGCCATCGCCCGCACGACCGCCTCGCAGACGTTCGGCGGCGTGTCGAAGTCGGGCTCGCCCGACGTGAGGCCCACGATGTCGCGGCCGGCGGCGCGCAGCTCGCGGGCACGCTGGCCCGCCATGGAACTCGGCGAGGGTTTGATGCGGTTCAGGCGGGCGGCAATCAGGCTCATGGCAGGGTCTTTCGAAAGTCAGGTGATCACGCCAGCGTGCGATGCCGGCGCAGGTAGGGAACCAGGCCACCCGCTTCGCGCATGGCCAGCATGAATGGCGGCAGCGGGTCGCACAGCACGCTGCGGGCAGGCTCGCCCGTCACCCGCAGTTGCGGTTGCGCGCCGGCGAGGTGGAGTTCCAGACGCTGGCCTTCGACGATGCCGCTCGTGTCGGCAACGATCGCCAGCAGGCCGTTGTTGATCGCATTGCGCCAGTACGTTCGCGAGAAACTCTTCGCGATGACGGCGCGAATTCCCGCGCCGAGCACCACGGTCACGGCCACCTCCATCGCCGAGCCGCAGCCGAAGTTGCTGCCGGCGACCAGGATGTCGCCCTCGACGACGCTCGCGGCAAAACCCGGATCGACGTCTTCCAGCAGGTACCGCCGCAGCACCTGCGGATCCAGGCTCTCCTTCTTGCGGGAGGAGGAAATCAGGTAGTCCGTGTTGACGTCGTCGCCGAGAACCCGCGCGCGGCCGGCCAGCACCAATGTGCTCATCATCGCCTCCTGGGATCCACGAGGCGGCCGTGCACGGCGGCGCTGGCGCAGGCGCGCGGCGACGCGAGGAAGATCTGCGCTTCGCGGTTGCCCATGCGCCCCTTGAAATTGCGGTTGGCGGTGGACACCACGTTCGTTCCCGCCGCGGGAATGGTCCCGCAGGTGCCGCAGCACGAACCGCAGCCCGGTGGTTGGATCTGCGCGCCCAGCGCCTCGAACTCGGCGAGGAGGCCGGTTGCCGCGAGTTGGTCGCGCACGGTGTCGGACGCCGGCGTCACGACCAGCCGCACGCCGGCCGCGACGCCGCCGCCCTCGCGCAACACTTCGAGTGCCTCCCGGAAGTCCTTGGTGCGGCCGCCCGTGCAGGTCCCGAGGTAGACCATGTCCACCCGGGTTTCGGGCGCCGCGGTCAGATCCACCACCTGGTCGACGCGGTGCGGCAGCGCCACCTGCGGGACCACGGCGGCCAGATCGAGGTCGACGACGCCGGCGTAGTCGGCGTCGGAGTCGGCAGCCATCGGTTCCCCCGTGCCGGCGTCACGCGCCGCCAGGTACGCCGCGGTGCACTCGTCGAACGGAAACAGGCCCGCCTTCGCGCCCATCTCCACCGACATGTTGGCCAGCACGATGCGGTCGTCCATGTCGAGCGCGGCCACCCCGGGTCCGGCGAACTCCAGCGCCATGTAGCTCGCCCCGTCGGCGCCGATGCGGCGCGCCAGGGCCAGCGCGACATCCTTGGCCGAGACACCGGGTGCGAGACGGCCGTGGAGCATGATCCTCAGCGTAGCGGGCACTTTCAGCCAGACCTGGCCGCACTGCAGCACCCCGGCAAAATCGGAAGATCCGATGCCGGTGCCGAAGGCGTTCAGCGCGCCGTACGAGACGGCATGGGAATCCGCGCCGACCACCAGGGCGCCGGGCCGGACCAGCCCGCGTTCGATCATCAGCTGGTGGCCGATGCCCTCTTCCACCTCGAACACCCGCACACCGTGCTCGCGGGCATACGCGCGGGCGCGGTCCTGCAGGGCCAGCGAACGCGCGCCTGACGTGGCGCCGTAATGGTCGAGGGCGAAGACCACCTGCCCGGGTTGGGCGGGCGGCGGCAAGGCAGCGTCATCGGGCTGCATCTGCCGCAGGTAGTCGAGCGCCATCGGAATGGAGCCGTCGGTGCCCATCGCCATCCCCGGCATGCAGATGGCGAGGTCACCGGCGCGCAGGTCGGCGCCGGACGCCCGCGACAGCAGCTTTTCGGCAATTGTCTTTCCTGGCCGTTGCACCGAACGACTCCCCTTCATCAGGCGAGCGGCCCGTTGCGGGCCGCGTCGGTTCAGTTCAGCGTGATGTTGGCGGCCTTGACGACCTTGCCCCACTTGTCGCTCTCGGTCCGGATGTGCTTCGAGAACACCTCCGGCGCGCCGCCCACCGGCTCGACGCCGAGGCCGGCGAACTTCTTCTTCACATCGTCCATCTTGAGGACCCGGTCGATGGCGGCGTTGAGCTTGGCGATGACCGGCTTGGGCGTGGCGGCCGGAGCGACGATGCCGCTCCAGGAGAGCGACTCGTAGCCCTTGACGCCGGCTTCGTCCACGGTCGGCACGTCGGGCAGGCCCGGCATCCGCTTCGTGCTCGTCACCGCCAGGGCGCGCAGCTTGCCGCCCTGGATGAAGCCCATCGAGGAAGGCGCGTTGTCGAACAGCATGGTCACCTGGCCCGAGACCACGTCGGTCAGGGCCTGCGAACTGCCCTTGTACGGAACGTGCATGATGTCGGCACCCGACAGCACCTTGAACAGTTCGCCGGAGAGGTGGGTGGAACTGCCGGCACCGGACGAGGCGAAACTCAGGATGCCGGGCTTGGACTTGGCGGCCGCCAGCAACTCACCGACGTTCTTGTACGGCTGCTGCTGGTTGACCACCAGGATGTTGGTGATGAGCGAGGTGTAGCTGACCGGCGCGAAGTCCTTCGCCGCGTCGTAGCTCATGTTCTTGTACAGGTAGGAATTGATGGCCAGGACGCCGGTCGTTCCCATCAGCAGCGTGTAGCCGTCCGCGGGCGCCTTCGCCACGGAGTCGGCGCCGATGTTGCCGCCGGCGCCGGCCTTGTTGTCGACCACGAAGGGCTGCTTCAGCTCGATCGCCAGCTTCTCGGCGAGGATCCGCGCGACCACGTCGGTGGAGCCGCCGGGCGCGAACGGCACGACGATGCGCACGGGCTTGTTCGGATAGTCGTCCTGCGCATGGGCAACGCTGCCGCCGACGACCGTCAGGCACGCGACAGCGGTGGAGATGGCTTGCTTCCAGACCTTCATAGAAGAACCTCAAAAAGTGGTGTGCACCCGGCGCCGACGCGGCGCTCGTCGAAGTGGCGACTCGACAGTGTAGGGAGCGGTTGCGGCCTGCACAAACAAATAAATAGGGTCGATTATTCGCATCAAGCGATAAGATCGGCGCGTCGCTTTCGGAGGAAATCCATGGACAGGACCGTCACGATCCGCCACCTGCGCTGCTTCCTGGCGGTCGCCGATTCCGGGTCGTTCACCGTGGCCTCCAACCGCATGTTCCTCACGCAGTCATCGCTCACCGCGACGATCCAGCAGTTCGAGGAGGCGATCGGCCTGAAGCTGTTCGACCGCACGACGCGCCGCGTGGTCATGACCGAGGACGCGCGCCGCTTCCACGCCGAGGCCGAGAAGATCATCAAGGAATTCGACGCGGCCATCGGCGACCTGAAGGCCCTCGCGCAAAGCCAGCAAGGTCACATCCGCATCGCGGCCGCCGCGTCCATCATCTACCAGTTCCTCACGCGGGCGATCCCGGTCTTTCGCGAGTCCTACCCCAACGTCACGATCTCGCTGCGCGACGCGGGATCGGAGCAGGTGGAGCGCATGCTGCTCAATGGCGACCTGGATTTCGCCATCACCAGCCGGCACAAGGGATACCCCGACCTCGACTACACGCCGCTCATCGAGGACCGCTACGGGGTGCTGTGCATGCCGCAATACCGCCTGGGGCAGTCGGCAACGCCGCTGCGCTGGGCGGACCTGCCGCCGCAGGACTACGTCGCGTTCAGCGCGGACACCGGCATCGGCAGCTTCCTGGCGGCCAATGCGTCGTTCTCGCCATTGTTCGCGGCGCCCCACGACGAGGTGTCGAGCACCACCTCGCTCTACCCGGTGCTGGGCCTGGGCGACCGTTACTCGATCGTGCCGGCGCTCGCGGCGCGCGCCGAGGACTTCCCGCAGCTCAGGTTCCGCGAACTCACCGGCCCAGTGCTCACACGCAAGATCTGCCTGATCACCCGTCGGCTGCGCTCGCTTTCCCCGAGCGCCCGCCGGATCATGGACATCCTGCTGGAGACGTTCCACAGCACGCCGTTGCCGCCGGGTGTTGCCCTCACTCGCGAGTGACGGCGCGGCGCCGCCGTGGCGGCACCGCGCTTGTGGTCAGTCGACCTTGATGTTGCCTTCGCGGACGACCTGGCCCCACTTCCTCGACTCGGAGCGCATCAGGTCGCCCAGGCGCTCGGGCGCGCCGCCTGTGACCTCGAAGCCCATCGTGGTCAGCTTGGCGCGCACCTCCTTGTCCTGCAGCGCCTCGTCCAATGCCTTGTTCAGCTTGGCGACGACCGGTTTCGGCGTACCGGCAGGCGCCAGGAAGCCGTACCAGCCGACCAGCTCGTAGCCCGGCACGGCGGCTTCCGCCACGGTGGGCAGTTCCGGCATCAGCGGCGAACGCTGCGGCGTGGTGATCGCCAGGGCGCGCAGCCGCCCGTCCTTCACCAGGGGCCAGGACTCCGGCAGGATCGCGAACATCACCGAAGTCTGGCCGCCGGCGAGGTCGGTCAACGCCGGCGCCCCGCCCTTGTACGGCACATGCGTCATCTTGATGCCGGCCATCTTCTTGTACATCTCCGCGCCCAGATGCGCCGGCGTGCCGTTGCCGGACGAAGCGTAGTTCAGGGCGCCGTCCTTGGCCTTGGCGTATTCGTTGAGTTCCTTCAACGTCTTCACCGGGACCGAGCTGTTGACCACCACCAGGCTGGGCAGCGTCGTCGCCAGGATCAGCGGCGCGAAGTCCTTTTGCGGGTCGTAGGTGAGGTTCGGGTACAGGTGCGGATTCACGGCCAGTGCCGTGGAGGTGCCGAGGAACAGCGTGTAACCGTCCGGCGGCGACTTGGCCGCGTAATGGGCGCCCAGATTGCCGCTCGCGCCAGCGCGGTTCTCCACCACGACCGGCTGGCCCAGCCTGGCGGAAATCTTCTGCGCCATCATCCGCCCGAGCACGTCGGTCGAGCCGCCCGGCGGGTACGGCACCACGATCTTGATCGGCTTCTGCGGGAAATCCGCGGCAGTGTCGGCCGTCTGCGCGCTCGCGACGCCGACGGCCATCATCATCACGGCCGGCGCCGCCAGCATCCAACCCGTTTTCCTCATGCCTGTCTCCTCAATCAACTGCGACGGTGAACGAACAGAGCGCAGCGAGGGATTGCCGTCTTCCCTCGCCCACTCGACATCTGGTCAGCCAATGTAGCCCTGCACCCGATCCTGTTCACGCAGGGATTCCGAGCGTTGCGCCGCGGGGCCGTAGCCGCCGCCGCCGGGCGTGCGCAGGATCACCTCGTCGCCGGCGGCCAGCACCTGCGGCCGCCGGCTGTCGATGGCGACGCCGTTGATCAGCACCTCGCCGCAGGCACCCGCCTCGCCGCCCGCCAGGCCCGGGGCGGGAACCCGCAGGCGCTCGGTCAGGAAGACGATCGACAGCGGGCCGGTGTGGCGGCTCACGAAGCAGATTTCCTCGCCCAGCCCGCCGCGCAAGCGGCCTCGGCCGCCGGAGCCGGGGCGAAGCCGCTTGAAGCGGAAGAACAACGGCGAGTCGCGCTCGGCCACTTCGACGGGGGTCGGGGAAATGTTGCTGGGCCAGGACATCGCCGAGGAGCCATCCTTGCCCGCGGTCGCGCCCATGCCGCCGTTGTAGAACAGCACCGTGGTGAATGGCTTGCCATCCGCCCGCATGCCGCTCAGGTTGGCGATCCACAGCGGCGAGCCGGCCCCGGCCATCACGCGGTCCGGCAGCACCGACTGCAGCGCGCCGAAGATCACCACGGGCACGTAGTGGCCGGTGCAGGCGCGCCCGCCGACCGGCGCCGGCTGCGTCGGATTGACGATCGTGCCTTCGGGCGCGACGACGCGGATCGGACGGAACAGGCCGTCGTTGTTCGGCAGGTCCGGCAGCAGCAGGCACTTGATCGCGTACGAGGTCATCGCGTACGTGTAGGCCATCACACAGTTGATGGCGCGCGGCTGCTGCGGCGAGGTGCCGGCAAAGTCGCACTCGATCTCGCTGCCGCGGATCGTCACGGCCACGGCGAACCGGAAGCGCTCCTCGAAGCCGTCGGTCTGCATTTCGTAGTGGTACACGCCGTCCGGCAGCCGGTCGATCGCCTGCCGCATCGCGCGCTCGCCGCGCTCGAACAAGGCATGCGCCAGGTGATCGATGCCGTCAAGGGCGTACTCGCGCAGCACGTCGCCGAGCCGGCTGGCGATGAGTTCCACCGCCCCCACCTGCGACCAGATGTCGCCCACGGTCTGCTCCGGGGTGCGAACGTTGGTGCGGATCAGCGACAGCAGCGTTTCGTCGGCGCGGCCCTCGCGCAGCAGGTACATCAGCGGGATGTGGAAGCCCTCCTCGAACAGCTCGCGCGCATCGACCGAGCGGATCTTGCCGCCGATGTCGGGGACATGGGCCGCCGTCGCCGCGAATCCGACCAGGCGCGCGCCCGCGAAGACCGGCTTGACGAGGCAGATGTCGTTGAGATGGCCAGTGCCGATCCAGGGGTTGTTGGTGATGAACACGTCGCCCGGTCGCATCCGGTCGGCGCCGATCTGCGCCAGTGCGTGCCGCACGGTGCGCGGCAGGGTGCCGATGAAGGACGGGATGCTGCCGCTGTTTTCGGCGAGGGCGCGGCCGGCCGTGTCGGTGACCACCACGGCGAAGTCGTTCGCCTCGGTCGACAGCGTCGAGAACGAGGTGCGCACGATCAGCTTGGCGGCCTCGTCGGCGATGGAACGCACGCGCGTCCAGAACACTTCCAGGAAGATGGGATCGGCGGCCAGGCGCGCGCCGTCTTGGGGGGTGCTGCTCATGTCAGTCCTCGATCTCGATCACCAAATTGCCGCTGGCCAGTTGCCTCACGTGCCCCTTCGGTCCGACGACCAGGGTGGAACCCGGGTCCTCGATCAGCAGCGGCCCCGCTTGCGCGAAGCCGGCGCCAACCGCCGAGCGCTCGTATACCGGCGTCGGCAGGAAGTCCTCCGCCTCCCGGAAATACACGCGGCGGACTTCCTTCGGCCTTGCCTGCGCCCCGGCCGGCAGGGCTTGCGCGACGAACTGCCGGCGCGGCGGCGCTTCCCCGGCCACCCGCAGGTTCACCAGTTCCACCGGCACGTCGGGCGGCGTGCGCCCGAACTTCTCCCGGTAGACCGATTCGAACGCGCTCGCCAGCGCCGCGCGAACGTCCGGCCCGGACGCGGCCCTCGCGCCGGCATACGGCCCGTCCGGCAGCCGCACCGAAAGGTTGAACCCCTGGCCGACGAAACGGCCGTCCGCCTGGCGTGCGAGGACGATGGGACCGAAGGTCTCCTCCAGTTGCTCCAGGGATCCGCGTGCCTCGCGTTCGAGTTCTGAGAACGCCTGCTCCAGCGTCTCCAGCGAATCGGCAGCCGGGCGGAAGCTCATGGTGCGCGACCGGTCGGCCCGCGCCGGGGCCACCAGCAGCCCGTAGGCGGACGCCACCCCCGCGGCCGGCGGGCACACGATGGTCTTCACGCCGATCTTCTGCGCCACGTAATACGAATGGACCGGGCCGCCGCCGCCGGTGCACAGCAGGACGAAGTCGCGCGGATCGCGCCCGCGCTCGGCCACGTGCACCCGCGCGGCGCCGGCCATGTTTTCCGCGACGATGTCGTGCATGCCCCAGGCCACGTCGACGATCTCCCGGCCGAGCGGTCGGGCGATGCCGCCGATCGCTTCACTGGCCTTGCCGACGTCGATCGACATGGTGCCGCCGGCGAAGTAACCCGGGTTGAGGTAGCCGAGCACCAGGTTGGCATCGGTCACCGTCGGCTCGCGCCCGCCAAGCCCGTAGCACGCGGGACCCGGCTCGGAACCGGCGCTGCGGGGGCCCACCTTGAGCAACCCCAGCTGGTCCTGATGGGCGATGCTGCCGCCGCCGGCGCCGATCTCGATCAGGTCGACGGTCGTGATGCGGATCGGCAGGCCGCTGCCCTCGGCAAAGCGCTTGCGGCGCGCAGCCTCGAAGCCGAACGCGATCGCGGGCTGCCCCTCCTCGATGAGGCTCAGCTTGGCCGTCGTGCCGCCCATGTCGAACGCCAGCAGGTCGGCATTGTCGTCGCGCAGGCCGTAGTGCGCAGCCGAGATGGCGCCGGCCGCAGGGCCCGATTCGAGCAGTTCGATCGGCGTGCGCCGCGCCTCCGAGATATGGCACAGGCCGCCGTTGGAAAGCATCATCAGGACGCCGCTCTGCAGGCCCAGGGCAGCCAGCCGCGCTTCCAGCGCGCTGAGATAGCGGTTGGCAAGCGGCTTGATGTAGGCGTTCGCCGAGGTGGTGGAGATCCGCTCGAACTCGCGAATCACCGGTGCCACTTCGCACGACAACGTGATCTCCAGCGCCGGGTAATCGGCGCGGATCCAGTCGGCCACCTGGCGTTCGTGCCGCCCGCAGGTGTATGAATGCAAGAGACAGACGGCCAGCGACTCCACGCCCCGTTCCACCAGCGCGGCGACGGCCGCGCGCACGTCCTCGCGCGCGACCGGCTCGAGTTCCTCGCCGCGTGCGTCCAGGCGGCCGGCGATCTCGCCACGCAGGTTCCGCGGGACCAGCGCCGGTGCCCGTTCCAGGGCCAGGTCGTAGAGGTCGTACTTGCGCTCGTGGCCGATCTCGATCACGTCCTTGAACCCCTGGTTCACCAGCAGTCCGGTGCAGGCGCCGCGGCGTTCGATCAGTGCATTGGTGAAGAGCGTCGTTGCGTGCACCACGCGGCGCACCTCGCGCGGCAGGATGCCGCACTGCTGGATCAGCCGCTCCAACCCATGGGCGACTCCCTCCGCCGGATCGCCGTGGGTCGTCAGCACCTTGAGGCTGTGCAGCCGGCCGGCGGCGTAATCCAGCGCCACCACGTCGGTGAACGTGCCGCCAATGTCGATTCCTATGGCCCAGGCTGTCACGAAAATCCCTTCTTCATACCGGCTCCAGGTCGGCAGCGGGCGCCTCCTGTGTGTGTCCCTGCGGCGCTGCCGTTGAGGGAGCCAGAATAGGGGGAGACATTGTTTCGAACAAATGAAAAGTTGAGATTGACTGTTCGTTCAAATCAATAAATAAAACCCCGCCGCGGCGGCGAGCGAAGTCGTGCCTCCTTGGCCTCGGAGCAAAAACGCGTTGATGAAAGTCAACCGAAGCCTGGCGCTGGAACGTATCCTCTCCACATCCCTTCGATCTCCCGCTGAAGTTCCTGACCATGCCGACCCGGGCCCGACTCCGCCGCTTTGCAGCCTGCGTGCTGCTGCTGTGGCTCTTCGGCCTCGCCAGCGGCGTGGTCAATGCGTGCGTGGTCGCGTCCGGGCTGCGGCATGCGGCCCACGCGGCCGCGGTCGAGGCGGCACGGGACCATGCCGCGCACGGTGCGGCTGCCGCAGGGGCGCTGTCGGGTCACGAGGGCCACGATGAGCAGCCGCCGTGCGAACGCCTGTGCGACGAGCCGGTGGCTCCGGCCCAGGCCGACAAGCAGCAGTCCTCGCCCTTGACGGGCTTCTGGCTGGCAGCGACGCCATTGGCGACGCCACCGCAGTGGCAAGCCGACACCAGGCGGGCACCGCTCCCGCGCACCGAGCCGGCTTCGCGCACGGCGATCCCGATCCCGATCGCTTACCTGCGACTCGCCTTGTAGCCAGACAGCGTTGCAGCAGGCCGCACCGTCGTGCGGCTGCGCCACGCGCTGGTTTGCGACGCGTGCCCCCGCGTCCGCATGCCAGCAGCAAACCGCCCCGTTTGTTTCTGGAAAGACGATGAAAAAGACTTTCTCTGGCCGGCCGTTCCCGCCGGCAGCCCGCCGGCAGGCCCGCGGCCTGTTGGCGGCGGCCCTGATCGGCGTCGGCACCTTGTCGGCCGCGGCCGCCGAGCTCGGCGCCGACGTTCAAGGCCTCCTCGACCACGCCCGCACGCAGAACCCCGAGCTCGCCCTGATGCGCGCCGAGGCCGAGGCGGCCGCCAGGCGGGTCGAGCCCGCCGCCGCCCTGCCCGACCCGCTGCTGCGCGTCGAGCTCATGAACGTGAACAACTACGGCAACGATGCCGGGTTCAACCTGCTGCCCAACAAGGTGGGCGAGACCCGGTACACCCTGATGCAGATGCTGCCCTGGTGGGGCAAGCGCGACCTGCGGCGCGACATCGCGACCGCCGACGTCCGGCAGGCACAGGCCCGCACCGCCGCCGCGTGGACCGAACTGTCGATGCGCATCCAGGCCGCGTATGCCCGCTACTACCTGGCCGCGGGCAACGAGCGCCTGACGCGCGAGATCCTCGACCTGATGAAGCGGGTCGAGCAGATCGCCCAGGCGCGTTACGCGGGCGGCCTGGTCGTCCAGCAGGATGCGATCCGCGCCCAGCTCGAACAGACCACCATGCGGGCCGAGCTGATCATGCTGGAAAGCGAAAAGCGGCAGCAGCGCGCGCGCCTGAACGCCCTGCTCGCGCGCGCGGCAGATGCGCCGCTGGCCGAGCCCCTGGCGCTGCGGCCGCTGCCGCCGCCCGGCGCACTCGATGCCGGCGCGCTGGCCGAGCGCGTGCGCGCCGCCAACCCACAGCTGATGGCCGAAGACGCGCGCCTGGCGAGCGCCGAGAAGAGCCGGGAGCTCACCCGCCGCAACCGCTACCCGGATTTTTCCGTCGGCCTGCAACCGACCCAGATGGGATCGCGGATCACCAGCTGGGGCGTCATGCTGGAGGTGAACATCCCGCTGCAGCAAGGCACCCGCCGCGCGCAGGAGGCCGAGGCGGAAGCGATGGTCGCCGCGGCACGTGCCCGCTCGCAGAACCTGGTCAACCAGCTGGTCGGCGAACTGGGCGAAACCGTGGCCATGCTCGACGCCGCCCGCCAGAGCGAGGCGCTCGCCAGCAACCAGACCCTGCCACAGAGCGACCTGAGCCTGCGCTCGGCCATCGCCGCCTACGAGAACGGACGGCTGGACTTCACCGCGCTCCTCGAAGCCCAGCGGCAGATCAGGAAGGCTCGCCAGGAGCAACTGAAGGCACAGGCCGACGCGCGGGTGCGCCTGGCTGAAATCGAACGAATCGTCGGAGAACCGCTGTGAAAGCAAGCAATGTGATCGTGACCCTCGTGGTCCTGGGCGCCGCCGGCGCCGGCGGGTACTGGCTGGGTGGCCAGAAGCATGGCGGGAGCGCGGGCACGGTGGCGGCGACGGCCCCGGCCGGCAGTGCCGCGGCCGCCGTGCCGCCGAAGGCGCGCAAGGTCCTCTATTACCGCAACCCGATGGGCCTGCCGGACACCTCCCCAACGCCGAAGAAGGACCAGATGGGGATGGACTACATCCCGGTCTACGAGGGTGAGGACGAGGGTGCCGGCAACGCGGGCGCGGCCGGCCAGATTCGCATCAGCACCGAGAAGATCCAGAAGCTGGGCGTGCGCACCGAGGCCGCCACCCTGCGCGCGCTGGGCCGCACCGTACGGGCGGCCGGCCGGGTCGAGCCCGACGAACGCCGCATCCACGTCATTTCGCCGAAGTTCGAAGGCTATGTCGAGCGGCTGCACGTCAACGTCACCGGCCAGCCGGTGGCCAAGGGACAGCCGCTGTTCGAGGTCTACAGCCCCGAACTGGTGTCCGCGCAACGCGAGTACGCCATCGCCGCGCAAGGCGTGCAGGCCATGGCCTCGGCCGCCAGCGAGGCGCAGTCAGGCATGAAGCAGCTGGCCGAGTCCAGCCTGGCGCGGCTGCGCAACTGGGACCTGTCCGCCGAGCAGGTGGCCGCGCTGGTCAAGACCGGCGAAGCGCGGCGCACGGTGACGTTCCGCTCGCCGGTGTCGGGCATCGTCACCGAAAAGAAGGCCGTGCAAGGCATGCGCTTCATGCCCGGGGAGATGCTGTACCAGGTCACGGACCTGTCCTCGGTCTGGGTGATCGCCGACGTGTTCGAGCAGGACATCGGCCTGGTGCGAAACGGGTCGCAGGCCACGGTCCAGATCAACGCCTATCCGGACAGGACGTTCCGCGGCCGCATCACCTACGTCTATCCGACGATGAAGGCGGACACGCGGACGGTGCCGGTGCGGGTCGAACTGGCGAATCCCGGCCACCTGCTCAAGCCGGCGATGTTCACCCAGGTGGAAGTGCAGGTCGGCGGCAAGACCCCGGTGATCGCGGTCCCGGATTCGGCCGTCATCGACAGCGGGACGCGGCAGATCGTGCTGGTGCAGGCCGGCGAAGGCCGGTTCGAGCCGCGAGAAATCAAGCTCGGCGCGCGCAGCGAGAACTACGTCGAAGTACGCAAAGGCGTGAAGGAAGGCGAGCGCGTGGTGGTCGCCGCCAACTTCCTGATCGATGCCGAAAGCAACCTGAAGGCCGCCATCGGCGGACTGGCGAGCGCCGCGCCGGCCGTGGCGTCCCCGGCACCTTCCGCCCAGGGCCCCGTTGGCCACCGGGGTGAAGGCTCGGTGGACAGCGTCGACCTCAGGAGCGGCACGGTCAGCCTGAACCATGGTGCCATCGCGTCGCTGAAGTGGCCCGCGATGACCATGGAATTCAAGGCGGCCAACCCGTCGCTGCTGAAGGACCTCAGGCCGGGCACGTCGGTGTCGTTCGAATTCGTCGAGCGCCAGCCGGGCGAATGGGTCGTCACCTCGATCGCGCCCGCGGCCGCGAAGAGCCGTCCCGCCCAGTAAAGCGAAGGCGAACATGCTGACCAAAATCATCGAGTGGTCGGGCCGGAACCCGTTCCTGGTTCTGCTGGCCACGCTGTTCATCGTGATCGCCGGCGTCGTCGCCGTCGCGAGGACGCCCCTGGACGCCCTGCCCGACCTGTCGGACGTCCAGGTGATCGTCTACACCGAGTACCCCGGCCAGGCACCTCAGGTGGTCGAAGACCAGGTGACCTATCCGCTGACGACGGCGATGCTCGCGGTGCCCAAGTCCAAGGTCGTGCGCGGCTTCTCCTTCTTCGGCGCCTCCTTCGTCTACGTCATCTTCGAAGACGGCACCGACATCTACTGGGCTCGCACCCGCGTGCTGGAGTACCTGAATTTCGCGTCGGGGCGGCTGCCCAAGGGCGTGACGCCGACCCTGGGCCCGGATGCCACCGGCGTGGGCTGGGTCTACCAGTACGTGCTGCTGGCCAAGGACAGGACGCTGGCCGAGCTGCGGGCGATCCAGGACTGGTACGTGCGCTACCAGCTGACGAAGGCGCACGGGGTGGCCGAGGTGGCCTCGGTCGGCGGCTTCGTGCAGACCTACCAGGTGACCGTGGATCCGGTGAAGCTGCGCAGTTACGGCATTTCGCTCATGAAAGTTGCGCAGGTGATTCGCGACTCCAACCGCGACGTCGGCGGCCGGGTCGTGGAGATGGCCGAAACCGAGTACATGGTCCGGGGCAAGGGCTACCTGCGGGGCCGCAGCGACATCGAGCTGCTGGTCGTCAAGAGCGAGGGCGGCACGCCGGTGCTGATCCGGGACGTGGCCCGCGTCGAGCTGGCCCCGGACGAGCGGCGCGGTCTCACCGAGCTGAACGGCGAAGGCGAAGTGGTCTCGGGCATCGCGATGGCGCGGTATGGCCAGAACGCGCTCGAGGTGATCGGGAACCTCAAGGCCAAGGTCGCCGAGATCTCCGGCGGGTTGCCCGAAGGCGTGACGATCCAGGCGGTGTACGACCGGTCGGAGCTGATCAAGCGCGCGATCGACACCCTCACCCGGACCCTCATCGAGGAGAGCCTGATCGTCGCGGCGGTCTGCGTGGTCTTCCTGATGCACGTCCGCTCGGCGCTGGTGGCCATCCTGATGCTCCCGGTTGGTGTCCTGATCGCCTTCATCGCCATGCGGCTGCTGGGGATGAACTCGAACATCATGAGCCTCGGAGGCATCGCCATCGCCATCGGGGCCATGGTGGACGCGGCGATCGTGATGATCGAGAACGCGCACAAGCACCTGGAGCGGCTGCCGCCAAGCCACTCGCTCAAGGAGCGGGCCGACGCCATGATCGCCGCGTGCAAGGAGGTGGGTCCTGCCCTCTTCTTCTCGCTGCTGATCATCACCGTCTCGTTCCTGCCGGTGTTCACGCTGGAGTCGCAGGAGGGGCGCCTCTTCTCCCCGCTCGCGTACACCAAGACCTTTTCGATGGCGGGCGCCGCGCTGCTGTCCGTCACGCTGGTGCCGGTGCTGATGATGCTGTTCATCCGCGGCCGCGTCATGCCCGAGGCGAAGAACCCGGTGAACCGGTTCCTGATCTGGACCTACCGGCCGATCATCGCGTGGGTCATGCGCTGGAAGAAACTGACGATCGCGCTGGCGGTGGTCGCCATGGCCGCGTCGATCTATCCGGCGTCCAAGCTCGGCACCGAGTTCATGCCGACCCTCGACGAGGGCACGCTGCTGTACATGCCGGCCTCGCTGCCTGGCATGTCGATCACCAAGGCGGCCGAGGTGATGCAGACCCAGGACAAGATCATCAGGAGCTTCCCCGAGGTCGAATCGGTCTTCGGCAAGGCGGGACGGGCCAACACCGCCACCGACCCGGCGCCGGTGGAGATGTTCGAGACCGTGATCAACCTGAAGCCGCGCGACCAGTGGCGGCCCGGAATGACGATGGACAAGCTCATCGGCGAGATGGACCAGGCGCTGCAGTTCCCTGGCATCTCGAATGCCTGGACCATGCCGATCAAGGCCCGCACCGACATGCTGTCCACCGGCATCCGCACGCCCATCGGCATCAAGGTCTTCGGCAAGGACCTGGCCGAGATGGAGCGGCTGGCCAAGGAGATCGAAGGCGTGGTCAAGGCCGTTCCCGGCACCACGTCGGCCTTCGCCGAGCGCATCACCGGCGGCAGCTACTTCGACATCGAACCCGACCGGGAGCAACTCGCCCGCTACGGCCTGTCGGTCGGGGAACTGCAGGAGGTGATCGGCACCGCGCTCGGCGGCGAGATGGTCACCACCACCGTGGAAGGGCGCGAGCGGTTCGGCGTCACGGTGCGCTATCCGCGCGAACTGCGCAGCAACCCGGCGCAGATCGAGCGCGAGGTGCTGGTGCCCACCATGGGCGGCGCCCACATCCCGCTCGGGCAGCTGGCCCGCGTGAAGATCGTGCGCGGCACGCCCGGCATCCGGACCGAGAACGCACTGCTCTCGGCGTACATCTTCGTCGACATCCGCGACCGCGACATCGGCTCCTACGTCAAGGCCGCCCGCCAGGCGGTCGTCGACCAGGTCAAGTTCCCGCCCGGCTACTACATCACCTGGAGCGGCCAGTTCGAGTACATGGAGCGCGCGATCGGGAAGATGAAGATCGTGATTCCCGTCACCCTGCTGACGATCTTCCTGCTGCTGTACCTCAACTTCCGGCGGATCGCGGAGACGGTCATCGTCATGCTGTCGGTGCCGTTCGCGCTCATCGGCGGGATCTGGCTGATGTGGTGGCTCGGCTACAACCTGTCGGTGGCCGTGGCGGTCGGTTTCATCGCGCTGGCGGGCGTGGCGGCGGAGACCGGCGTCGTGATGCTGATCTACCTGGACCAGGCATGGCGGGAAGCGAAGGAACGGTGCCATCTCGAGCGGCGGGCGGCCGGCGTGGCCGACCTCTACGGCGCCGTGATGGAGGGCGCCGTGGAGCGCGTGCGTCCCAAGATGATGACCGTGGTGGCCATCATGGCCGGCCTGCTGCCAATCATGTGGGGCAGCGGGACCGGCTCGGAAGTCATGAGCCGCATCGCGGCGCCGATGGTCGGCGGCATGATTTCCTCGACGGTGCTCACCCTCGCGGTCATTCCGGCGCTGTACGCCCTCGTCAAGCAGTGGGAGATCCGGCGCGACCGGCGCGCCGCACAGGCAGCGGCACCGACGGCCCGGAAAGTTGTCCCGGCCGGCGCGGAGTAAGGGTTTGTCCGGATGCGGGGCCCCGCGACCCCGCATCTTCACGGTTTGTTACATCGGGTCGGCTCGGGACTGCGGCTTTCGTGAAATATGTACGAGCCACGGCGCGGCGCCGGGACTACCTTTGGAATGTTGTCCGTAAGTCCCCCCACACCATGCGTTGGCTCAAACCGAATCTCAGAAGCAGCATCTACGGGCTGCTCGGCGCTTCGGTGCCACCGTCCGATTCGGCGATGGAGAACGGTGTCGAGGACGTGCGCGAAACCATGCTGGCCCTGCTCGGCGAGGCGGGCCTCAAGAAATTCCCGGCCCTCACGCGGCGCTTGCGCTATGCGGCCGACATCCAGGCGCTGTGGTACCTGCGCGGCGACCTGATGGGCGCACTGGCGGCCATGCACGGTGAGCGCACCGCCCGCGAGCAACTCGCCGGCGTGACCGAGATGTTCAAGGGCCTGGTTCCCGGCAGCCTGCACTCCCGCCCGAGCCCCCTGGTCGGCTGAACGGCCGCGCCCTTCCTGCCGCCCTAGTGGCGGTGTCCCCAGAGCACGAACGCATCGCGGCCCTCGACGGCCAGGTCCACTTTCGCGCCGACCGGCAGGGCCACCTTGGTGGGCACGTGGCCGAACGGCAAGCCCGTGAACACCGGCGCCTTGATCTGGCGGCGCAGCCAGTCGACGACCGTCTCGAGCCGGAACCCGCGGTCGTGCGGCACCGGCTTGTAATTCGTGAAGTGCCCCAGCAGCACGGCCTTCTGCCGTCCGAGGATGCCCGCATGCAGCAGCTGCGTCAGCATCCGCTCGACGCGATACGGGTGTTCGTGCACGTCTTCCAGGAACAGGATCCCGCCTTTCACCGGCGGCAGCCAGGGCGTCCCCACCATGCTCGCGAGCACCGAGAGATTGCCGCCCCACAGCGTTCCCTTCACCTGCAGCGGCGCGGCCGCAGCCTCCGCCTTGGGCAACTGCCAGCCGGTCCCCTCGCCCTGCCCGCTCACCAGGTCCTCGAAGCACGCCTGCATGATCTCGTCGGGCTCGCCCTCGACACCGAAGTCCTCGCCAAGGGCCGGGCCCGACCACGTGACGGCGCCGGTCTCGGCGAGCACGGCTGACTGGAACGCGGTGAAGTCGCTCAACCCGACGAACCTCGTCCCTCGTTCCACGGCCTTGGCCACCGCCTTGTACCGGATGGCCGGCAGCAGGCGCGTCAGGCCGTAGCCGCCGCGGGTGATCAGCGCGACGTCGGCGCCGCTCGCGGCGGCCCGGGCTATGGCCGCGAGCCGGGTCTCGTCGTCGCCGGCAAAACGCATGTGCCTCGCGAACACCGCTTCGTCCAGTTCGACCTCGTGCCCCAAGGCCTTGAGCCTCGCGACGCCGCGGCGGACCACGGACCGGTCGCGGATCGCGCTGGAGGGGGAAAAGATGTAGATGTGTTTCTTCACCGGCGGAAGTATCCCACCGCCACTTGCGCGACCGGCGCACCGTGCTCCGGCACGAAATGCCCCGCCTGTTCCAGGACGATGGGTTGCGGGCAGCCGCGGATCGCTGCTCGCAGGCCCTGCATCACGCGCGGTCCGAGCACCGGATCCTGCGCGCCGACGGCCATCATGGTCTGGCCGCTCCAGCGGTGAGTCCAGAAGTCGCGTGCCTGGCGCGACACGGCGGCGCCGTCGGCGTCGGGATGATCCGGCACCATCACCGGGAAGGCGCGCAGCGCCGCGCGATGGCCGCGATCGGGAAACGGCGCATCGTAAGCGGCGCACTCGCCCGCGCTCAGGCCCGGGTCGCCGCGGGCGAACAGCCGGCCCACGCTGAAGTCGGGGTTCCTCGCGCACATCTCGCGCCAGGCGAGAAAGCCTGCGCCAAGCGGCTGGTCGCCGGTGCCCAGCATCGTGTTCATCACCAGCAGCCCGGCATAGCGATGTTCGTCGGCCATGGGCAGCGTCAGCCCCAGCAGCCCGCCCCAGTCCTGCACCACCAGGACCACCTCGCGCAGGTCCAGCCGCTCGACCAGCTCCAGCAGCACCTCGCGGTGCCAACGGAAACCGTGCGCCGCCTCGCGCTTGGGCTTGTCGCTGCGGCCGAACCCGATCAGGTCGGGCGCGACCACCCGGTCCCCGGCGGCGAGGAACAGCGGAATCATCTTCCGGTACAGGTAGCTCCAGCTGGGATTTCCGTGCAGGCACAGCCAGGTCCGCGGCGCACCGGGCGGCCCTTCGTCGAGGTAGTGCAGCCGCAGGCCGGCCAGCGACGGCAGGTCGGCCAGGTAGCGGGGCTGCCAGGGATAGCCTGGCAGCGTGGCGAAGCGCTCGTCCGGGGTGCGCAGCGCGTCCTCGCGCAGCGGCTGGGCGACGGCGCGCGCCTGGAGGCGGCGGCCACGAAAGAATTCGCCGAGCAGGCTGCCGCATTCCTCCGCCAGGACGCCGGGAACGACCTGCGTGTGATGGTTCAACCGCCGCTGCGCGAACAGGTCGACGACCGAGCCGGCCGCGCCGGTCTTCGGGTCGGCAGCGCCATAGACGACCCGCCGCAGCCGGGCGTGCAGCATGGCCCCGCTGCACATGGCGCAGGGCTCCAGCGTGACGTACAGGTCGCAGCCCTCCAGCCGGTAATTGCCCAGGGTCTGGGCCGCGTCGCGCAACGCCACGATCTCGGCATGCGCAGTCGGGTCGGCACTGCCCACCGGTGCGTTGCGCCCGGTGCCGACCACTTCGCCGTCGTGCACCACGACGGCTCCCACGGGCACTTCGCCGGCCGCGCACGCGAGCCGGGCCTGCTCCAGGGCCAGGCCCATGAAGCGGGCATCGCTCACTTGGTGTCGGGCTCCGGACGCGGAGCCTGCATGCTTTCCTGCACCGCCTGCTGGAACTGCTGCACCTGCTGCCGGGGCGTGCCGGCCGGCGCGACCGCCGCAGCTTCGGACGACCCGGCGCTGGCCGGCGGTGCGGCGACCGACGTCAGCTGCTTCCTGGCCAGCAGCGCCACGACGGCGACCACCAGCAGCAGTCCCACCACACTGAAGATTCCACGCATCGGCCTATCCTCCCAGTCCCAGCCGTTCCATCCAGCGCGCCAGTTCGCGTTCGCGCTCGCTGCCCGCGGCATAGCGCGCCCGCAAGGCGCCGTGCGACTCCGGCCGGTGCTGGTTGACCTTCAATTTGCACTGGAACTGGAGTACTTCCAGTTCGAAGCCGACGACGCCGGCCAGCATCTTGCGGGCGAAGTCCTCGCCCAGGCCGCGCCACTGCGCCGCGTAAGCGGGCTCGTGATCGGAGATCAGTTTCTTCAGCAGCGCATCCTTGGCCGCCGGATCGTCGACCAGGACGGCCCGGACCGTGCAATGGACGGCCAGGTAGTTCCAGCTCGGCACGCGCGCGACGTCCGGGTACACCGACGGCGACAGGTACGCGTGCGGCCCCAGGAACGTGACCAGCGCCGTCGGCCGCTCCTGCAGGTAGCGCCAGTGCGGATTGGGCTTGGCGCAGTGGCCGAGCAGCCAGAGTCGTCCCTCGCGCTGCTCCAGGTGCAGGGGGAGGTGCGTCACGAACGGCAGGCCGTCGGCGTCGACGGAAATGAGGCTGGCCAACGGATGCTCGCGCATCAGGTCGGCGGCGATCCGTGGGTCATCGGACTGGAACTGCGGTGGCAGGTACATGCGGCGATTGTGCTACTGGCCGGCAGTCAGGACCTCGAAGGACACCACCGGCACGCTGAAGTCGTCGAACGGCGCCCCGAGCGCGATCTCCCCCGAGCCGATGAGGATGCAGTCCTGCCGCCGCAGCGCCAGTTCCGCGTCGCCGCCGGCAAAGCGTACCCAGGTGCCGTAACTGCTGATGTCCGTCAGCATCAGGCTGCCGTTGCGCCATTCGATCCGCGCATGCAGGCGCGAGACCCGCTGGTCGTCGACCGGAAACTCCGCCTCGGCCGAGCGGCCCACGTGCAGCGGCAGGTCCGCGATCCGGAACCGCCGCTGCTGGTCGAACCAGGCCAGCCTGACGCCGCCGCCGCTGGGCGGCCGCGGTGCGGCCCGCCCCGACAGCAATGCCGGCCGCGTCAGGCGGCCGCTCGCGTCTTCGTCTTCCCAGTCGACCTGGAAGATCTCGGTAGGCTGCTGCCGCCCGCGCAGCGGGAAGTTGCCCAGGCTGCGATAGCGCAGTTCGCGGTCCGTGGAACGCAGCTGTGACACCACCGTCCTGGTCGCCCAGATCTGGTCCGGCCCCGACAGGTCGGACAGGCGCGACGCCACGTTGACGGCATCGCCGTAGCAGTCGCCGTCGACCTCGATCACCTCGCCCGCGGCGATCCCTATCTGCAGGCGCATCGGCGCCTCGGCGGGCCAGTCGGCGGTGCGGTCCTGGTGCGACCGCTGCAGTTCGAGAACGGCCGCCAGCGCCCTCCGGCCCTCGGGGAACACGCACAGCACGCCGTCGCCGAGCATCTTGACCACCCGGCCGCCATGCGACTCGCACACCCGGCCGACCCACTGCGTGAGCTGGGTGATGGCTTCGGCCGCACGGGCATTGCCCAGCGCCTCGTAGAGGCCGGTGCTGCCCGCCAGGTCCGCAAAAACGACCGTCGTACTCGAGCTCATTCCTTTATCCCGCCGCCCGCCGCCGAAGCCGGCCATGGCAACGCCTGGACGTGCTCCCGGCCCGGATGGCCGCGCCATCGGCCGCAGGAGCGTGTCCATTATGAGCGCAGCTCGACCTTTCTCGAGCCGGGTCGCGCACCGGACCCCGAGGTCGACTCCGATCGCGTCACACTGTCCAATTAGACGAGGCAGTCTGTCTATGTAACTGTCTAAGTTAACAAAGACTGTCTAGACACTTAGACAGTGCGCCCTGGGCGCTCCGAATCCCTGAACCTCCATGCGGTCGCTCTGATTCAGAGGCTGTCGTTGCTTTTTCGCCAATTAGTTCACGGTACAAATCAACACCGTGGACAAAGCTTGACAGTACAACTACATTGCGTATCTGTATTGGACAGATTCGAGGTTCTTTCCTTGTTGAACAGCAAAGAGCTCCTGGAAAAGACGGGCATCTCGCGGGCGACGCTCAACAACTACATCGCCCTCGGGATCGTCCCGCGCCCCGAGGTGCTGCCGCCGGAGCCGCAGGACGGGGCGGCGCCGCGGATCGGCTACTTCCCCGAGGAGACCGCTCAGCGCATCGCCGAAATCCAGCGCCTGAAGCACGAGGGCTGGAGCATGAGCCGGATCGCGGCGCACTTCGGCGCCGCCCTGCCCCTGCCGTTGCCCGAGACCCGGCCGGCGGCGGACAGCCGCGCAACGGCCTTGCGCGACAGCGCAGCGCTGGCGCCCCCGCGCCGGGACATGCCTCGCCTGTCGATCGACGAAATCGCCCACCCGGCCTATCTCGTGGGGGCGGACTTCGGCGTCCTGTGGTTCAACGCCGCCAGTGCGCAGGTGCTGGGCCCCACGCCTGGCGGCGAGAACGTGCTCAAGCACCTGCTGCGCGCCCCGGCCACGCCGTCGCGTGACGAGATCCTCCGGTTCCACCTCGCCGTCGCGCTGCAGCACGGGGCGACGGTGGACCGGCTTGCACATGACCTGCCGGCGGAGCAGCACGCGGAGCTCGATCGCCTGGCGCGGGATGCGACGGCGCCCGCCGCCGGCTTCGTTTCGCATCTGGGGTCCGGCGCCAGCGCGTGCGTCTACGCGATCCGATTCCGCGAGGGCATCCTGTTCGCGCACGTGCCGCGCGGGCCGGCGGCCGACGAGCTCGCGTCGCTGCTCGAAGCGCGGGAGGTCGTGGTCGGGGATCCGCGTCGCAGGCGCCTGCCGGTGCTCAGCGACGTGGCGGTGGTGGTGATGGACCTGCAGCACGCGCCGCGCATCTGGTCGGCCCTGCCGGCCGAAGAGTATTTCGAGCTGATCAACCAGATCTGGCTGGCCGCGGACCCGATCGTGCGGCGGCACCGTGGCACCCAGGGCAAGCATCCCCGCGACGGCCTGGCCTGCTACTTCCTGCGCCAGCGCGACGGCAGCCATGCCTGGAATGCCCTGCTCGCCGCCCATGAAATGCGCGAGGCGATGCGCCGGCTGAGCAAGGAATGGCAGTTGCGCAAGGGCTGGACCACCGAGCTGTGCATGGACACTGGCGTCGACGAAGGGCAGCAGTGGGTCGGGACGCTGCAGTCCGGCGCGGGAGCGGAATTCACGATGTACGGGGAGACGCTCGCCCGCGCCACAGGCATTTCCGGCTTTGCCCGCGGTGGCGCCATCTGGGCCACCAAGAACGTGCTGGCCAGACTGGCACCGCAGGAGCGGCAGCGGCTGAAGTGGGGCGTCCACCGGCGCGACCAGCAGGGGCACGACGTGTTCGTGCCCGCCGTCTTTTCCACCATCGAGCGCCTTGCCGCGCCCGATGCCGTGGCCGACCAGTGGCGCGACCTCGCCGGCCTCCCCATCACCGAGATCGTCGACATCGCGGGCACAGAAGGCCGTCGCGAGCGAACGATCGATCAGCAACCGATCTGATCCAGGAAAGAGACAACCATGCGCTGGTTCAAGCCCAACCTCAAGAGCATCCATGCCCTCTTCGGCGGCCACCCTCACCCGGAAGACGAAACCACGCTCCTGGACCTCGGGATCGACGACATCCGGGTCGCGATGCTGGCCCTGATCGAGGGGATGGACGACCGCCAGGTCGTGCTCGTCGAACGGCGCATCCGCTATGCCGTCGACGTGCTCGCCCTGTGGTACCTGCGCGGCGACCTGATGGCGGTGCTGGCGAGCCGCCACGGCGAAGCCGGAGCCCGCGAGCTGCTGGATCCGGTCAGCGACATGTTCCGGGCGATGCTGCCGCAGGGCCTGCGGTCAAGGCCGAGCCCGCTGGGCGGGCAGAAGGAGTGACCGCCGGCGGGCGCCTCACTCCCACTCGATCGTGGCCGGCGGCTTGCTGCTCACGTCGTAGGTGACCCGGTTGATGCCGCGCACCTCGTTGATGATGCGCCCCGAGACCTTCTTGAGCAGCGCGTACGGCAGTTCCGCCCAGTCCGCCGTCATGAAGTCGCTGGTCTGCACCGCCCGCAGCGCCACGACGTAGTCGTAGGTGCGGCCGTCGCCCATCACGCCGACGCTCTTGACCGGCAGGAACACGGCAAAGGCCTGGCTGGTGAGGTCATACCAGCTCTTGCCGGTGGCGGGGTCGATGAAGTTGCGCAGTTCCTCGATGAAGATGGCATCCGCGCGCCGCAGCAGGTCCGCGTATTCCTTCTTCACCTCGCCCAGGATCCGCACGCCCAGGCCCGGCCCGGGGAACGGATGGCGGTACACCATCTCCGGCGGCAACCCCAGGGCCACGCCGAGTTCGCGCACCTCGTCCTTGAACAGGTCGCGCAGCGGCTCGAGCAGCTTGAGTCCCAGTTGCTCGGGCAGTCCGCCGACGTTGTGGTGGCTCTTGATCGAGACCGCCTTCTTGCTCTTGGCACCGCCCGATTCGATGACGTCCGGGTAGATCGTGCCCTGGGCCAGCCACTTCGCGCCCTGGTGGGCGCCATCGAGCCCCGCCTTCAGGCGCGCCGCCTCGGCCTTGAACACCTCGACGAATTCGCGCCCAATGATCTTGCGCTTGGCCTCGGGATCGCCGACGCCAGCCAGTTGGCCGAGGAAGGCCTCGCTCGCGTCGACGCGGATCACCTTCGCGTGCAGCTTGCCTGCGAACATGTCCATGACCATGTCGCCTTCGTTCAGGCGCAGCAGCCCGTGGTCGACGAAGACGCAGGTCAGCTGGTCGCCGATCGCGCGGTGGATCAGCGCCGCGGCAACCGACGAATCGACGCCCCCTGACAGCCCGAGGATCACCTCCTCGTCGCCGACCTGGCGCCGGATCGCCGCGACGGCTTCCGCGATGTGGTCGCGCATGATCCAGTCCGGCCGGGCCCCGCAGATCTCCAGGACGAACCGCTCCAGGATGGCACGGCCCTGCTGGGTGTGGGTCACCTCGGGGTGGAACTGCACGCCATAGAAGCGCCGGTCGTCGTCGGCCATGCCCGCGATCGGACAGCTCTCGGTCGAGGCCATCAGGCGAAAGCCTGCCGGCAGCTCGGTCACCTTGTCGCCATGGCTCATCCAGACGTTGAGCATGCCGTGGCCTTCAGGCGTGGTGAAGTCGGCGATGTCCGCCAGCAGGCGGGTGTGCCCGCGGGCGCGCACGCTGGCGAAGCCGAATTCGCGCAGGTGGCCGCCCTCGACCTTGCCGCCCAGCTGGTGCGCCATCGTCTGCATGCCGTAGCAGATGCCGAGCACCGGCACGCCGAGCTCGAACACGGCCTGCGGCGCCTTGTCCGTGGTTTCCTCGTAGACGCTCGCATGGCTGCCCGAGAGGATGACGCCCTTCAGCGTGCCGTCGGCGGCGTACTGGCGCACCCAGTCGTCGCCCACGTCGCAGGGATGAACCTCGCAGAACACATGGGCCTCGCGCACGCGACGCGCGATCAGCTGGGTGACCTGGGAGCCGAAATCGAGAATGAGGATCTTCTGGTGGGCCAAGCTGGCGTCACTCCGCACGGTAATTGGGGGCTTCCTTGGTGATCTGCACGTCGTGGACGTGGCTCTCGCGCATCCCGGCGGCCGTGATCTGCACGAACTCGGCGCGTTCGTGCAGCTCATCGACCGTGGCGCAGCCGCAGTAGCCCATCGCCGCACGCACGCCGCCGCCCATCTGGAAGACGATCGAAACCATCGATCCCTTGTAAGGCACGCGGCCCTCGATGCCTTCGGGCACGAGCTTGTCGGCGTTGGGATTGCCGGTGGTCGCCTCCTGGAAGTAGCGGTCGGCGCTGCCCTGCTGCATGGCGCCGATCGATCCCATGCCGCGATAGCTCTTGTAGCTGCGGCCCTGGTACAGCACGATCTCGCCGGGCGCTTCCTCGGTGCCGGCGAACATGCTGCCCATCATGACGGTGCTGGCACCGGCCGCGAGCGCCTTGGCGATGTCGCCCGAGTACCGGATGCCGCCGTCGGCGATCAGGGGCACGCCGCTGCCGCGCAGGGCGGTGGCCACGTTGTCGATGGCGGTGATCTGCGGCACGCCGACCCCGGCCACGATCCGGGTGGTGCAGATCGAGCCTGGTCCGATGCCCACCTTCACGGCGTCGGCACCGACCTCCGCCAGCGCGCGCGCCGCGGCCCCGGTGGCGATGTTGCCGCCGACCACGTCCACCTGGGGGTAGTTCTGCTTGACCCAGCGCACGCGCTCGATGACGCCCTTGCTGTGGCCGTGGGCGGTGTCGACCACGATGACGTCCACGCCGGCCTTCACCAGCGCCTCGACCCGCTCCTCGGTCCCCTCTCCCACGCCGACGGCCGCGCCGACGCGCAAGCGCCCGGAAGGATCCCGCGCCGCGTTGGGGAAGCTGGTCTGCTTGGTGATGTCCTTGACGGTGATCAGGCCCTTGAGCTCGAAGTCGTCGTTGATCACCAGCAGCCGCTCGAGCTTGTACTTGTTCAGCAGGGCCTTGGCCTCGGCGGGCGTGGTGCCTTCGCGCACGGTGATCAGCTTGTCGCGCGGCGTCATGATCTGGCTCACGGGGACGTCGAACCGTGTCTCGAATCGCAGGTCGCGCCCGGTCACGATGCCGACGACCTTGCCCGCGTCCAGTACCGGGAAGCCGGATATCCCCAGTTGCTCCTGCATCGCCAGGACTTCGCGCACCGTGTGGGCCGGCGTGATGATGACCGGGTCGCGCAGCACGCCCGACTCGTAGCGCTTGACGCGGGCCACTTCCGCCGCCTGCTGCTTCGCGGTGAGATTCTTGTGGACGATGCCGATGCCGCCTTCCTGGGCGATCGCGATCGCCAGCCGGGCCTCGGTGACGGTGTCCATCGCCGCCGACACCAGTGGCAGGTTGAGGCTGATGTTGCGCGACAGCCGCGTGGCGAGCGACGTGTCCTTGGGCAGCACCGGCGAAAAGGCCGGCACCAGCAACACATCGTCGAAAGTGAGTGCTTTTCCGAGCAGTCGCATGCTCAGTTTCCTTGGAAACGCTGGGGGGATGAGGGGGTCCGGGGACCGGGCACTGGACGACGCTGGACAGCGGCGCGGGGGCTCTGCATCTGGTGAAAGCTCCAAAAGAGGGATTGTACCCGCGCCCTCCGCGGGGCTCGCGCGCCCCGGCGCGCGGCACCACGTTGCGAATGGATGCCACTGCGGCAACCACGCATGGCGCGGGCGCCCAAGGCAGAGCTACACTGGAGCAATGAATGTCTCCCGCCCGCTCGTGCTCGCCCTTGCCCTTGCGGTTCCGGCCGTGTGCCAGGCCCAGTGGCGCTGGATCGACAGGAACGGGCAAACGGTTTTCAGCGACCAGCCGCCGCCGCCGGACACGCCGGCCGCCAGGATCCTGGCGCAACCCGGCGCCAAGGCCAGACCGCAGGCCGACGCGGCGGCCGCCCCGGCGCAGCCGGCATCGCGGGCGGCCGTGCCCTTGCGGGTCGGCGCCAGCGCGGCGAAGCCGATCGGCAAGGACAAGGACCTGCTGGAGAAAAAGAAGCAGGCCGAAGCCGCCGAGGAAGAGAAGAGGAAAGCGCAGGAAGAAGAGACGGCAAGGCTGCGCGCCGACAACTGCACGCGCGCCAAGCGCTCGAAGGCTTCCTTCGATTCCGGCGTGCGGATCACCCGAATGAACGACAAGGGCGAGCGCGAAGTGCTCGACGACGCCCAGCGTGCCGCCGAAGTCAAGCGCCTCGAGGCCCTGATCGCCCGCGACTGCAAGCCCGGCGGGGGCTGACCGGCGGTTGGCCCCGCCCTACCGGCGCGGCCCGCGCACCTGCGTTTTCGCGAACAGTCCGGCCGCGCGCGCGCCCTGACGCGCGAAACGCTCGCGCCGCGCCAGCTTGGGATCGACCTGCAGCGGCCGGTAGATCTCGACGCGATCACCCTCGCGCAGGACCGTATCCAGCCCCGACTTGCGTCCCCAGACACCGACGCTGGCGCGGTGCCAGTCGAGCCCGGGGCGCGCCAGTGCCATCCCGCTGCGTTCGATCGCCTGCGCCACGGTGGCGCCCGGCTCCACGCCGACTTCCCATTCCAGAACCTCGCGCGCTGCCGGCGAGTACAGCACCGTCACCCGCATGGGTGCCCGTCAGCCGTAGACCTGCTCGGCGCGCTTCACGAACGCGTCGACCATCGTGCCGGCGATCTTGTCGAACACCGGGCTCACGAGGCGGCCCAGCGTGGAATTCTCGAATCCGTAGTGCAGTTCGAGTTCGACCTTGCAGGCGCGCTGCTCGCCCGTGCCGAGCGGCGTGAAGGTCCATTTGCCTTCGAGGCGGGAGAACGGCCCCTCCTCCAGGTGCAGCCTGACCTCGCGGCCGGGGACGTGCTCGTTGCGGGTGCGCCAGGTCTGGTGGATGCCCATGAACGAGATCCCGATCTCGGCCAGCATCCCCGTGTCCCATTCCTCCACGGCGATGCCCTTGTTGCACCACGGCAGGAACTCGGGATAGCGCTCCACGTCGGTGACCAGCTGGAACATTTCCTCCGGGCTGTACCAGATGAGGACGGATTTGTGGACTGTTTTCATAGAGAATGCGGGGCCCGCGGGCCATTGTAGATAGCGCCGGGCGCCCCCACGTCAGTCCATGGCCAAGAAACCCGAACCCTCCAGCCGCATCGCCGACAACAAGAAGGCCGCCTACAACTACTTCTTCGAGGAAAAGTTCGAGGCCGGCATGGTGCTGCAAGGCTGGGAAGTGAAGGCGCTGCGCGAAGGCAAGGTGCAGCTGACCGACGGCTACGTCGTGATCAAGGACGGCGAGCTGTACGTCATCGGCTGCCAGATCAATCCGCTGAAGACGGCTTCCACCCACGTCAACCCCGATGCCGTGCGCACGAAGAAGCTGCTGATGCACAAGGACGAGATCCGCCGCCTGATCGGCAAGGTCGAACAGAAAGGCTACACCCTGGTGCCGCTGAACCTGCACTGGAAGGCGGGGAAGGTGAAATGCGAGATCGCTCTCGCCAAGGGCAAGGCCGAACACGACAAGCGCGACACCATCAAGGACCGCGAGGGCAAGCGCGAAGTCGAGCGGGCCATGAAGTCACGCCACCGTTGAATGTCCTGCAGCCGCCTGCCGCGGTGCCGACGCTGCCTGAGCCGGTCTGCTGGTAGTCTGGCCGGCGCTCAGGCCAGCCCGCGCAACGGGTGCGCATGGCGCGGCCATGGACTTTCGAAGAACGCGGCAACGGCGGCTGGTTCGACGTCTTCGATGCGGGCCGGGTTCCAGCGGGGCGCGTGATCCTTGTCGACGGCCAGCGCCCGGATGCCTTCGACGGTTTCGCCCGCGGCGCCGGGCCGCAGCCGGAAGCAGTTGCGCACCAGGCCGCGTTCCATGCGCAGGTCGTCGGCCAGCGTCATGTGGCGCGCGCGGCGCACGTGCTCCAGCGTGACGTGCAGCATCAGGGGCGAGCGCTGGCGCAGCAAGGCGGCCGTCTGCGCGGCCCAGGCGGAGCCATCCGCTTCGAGGGCCGCAACGATGCCGGCGACGGTCGGCAACGCGAAGAAGCGGTCGATCTGCGCGCGGTGATCGGCGAGGTCGCCCGCAGGCGCCGGCGGCCGCTGCAGGCGCTCGCGCAGCTGCTCGAAGCCGTCGTGGTCGCCCAGGCTGTCCCACAGCGCGGGCAGCTCGGCGGACGGCAGCACGCCGTCGGCCAGGCCCGCCGCCTGTGCATCGGGACCGCCGATCAGATGCCCGGTCAGCGCCAGGTACTCGCCGAGCCGGCCCGGACAGCGTGCCAGGAACCAGCCGCCGCCGACGTCGGGAAAGAGTCCGATGTTGGTCTCGGGCATCGCCATCTTCGTGCGCTCGGTCGCGATCCGCAGGCTGGTGTCGCCTCCATGGGCCGAGATTCCCATGCCTCCGCCCATGACGATGCCGTCCATGAAGACGACATACGGCTTCGGGTAGCCGTGGACCAGGTGGTTGAGCGTGTATTCCTCGGTGAAGAAGTCCTCCAGGCGCGGGTCGCCCGCCAGCGCCGCCTGGTGGAAGAAACGGATGTCGCCGCCGGCGCAGAAGGCGCCGAACGGGCCTTCCCGGCCCATGCCGCGGATCGCCACCCGCTCGACGCGCGCGTCGTCGCGCCAGGCGAGCAGCGCGGCCGTCAGGTCGCGGATCATGTCCAGCGACAAGGCGTTCAGCGCCTTCGGCCGGTTCAGCGTGATCAGGCCCGCGCTGCCGCGCAGTTCGGTCGCCACATCGCTCATGCCCTCTGCCTCCATCCAACCAGTTCGTTCATGACCAATGCCCCGATCACCAGCGCGCCGCCGGTGAGCACCGTGGGGCGCGGCACCTCGCCGGCGCCGATCCACGCCAGCAGGATCCCGAAGATCACCTCCAGCAGCGCCAGCAGGGACATCTCCGGGGCCTTCAGCACGCGGGCGCAGACCACCGCCAGGGAGCAGGGAATCGCCAGTTGCACCACGCCCAGCAGGGCCAGCAGGCCGATGTCGTGGCTCGAAGCCTGGAACGGCACGGCCAGGGGCAGCGTCAGCAGCATGGAAATCGCACCGCCCACCAGCACCGCGGGGACCAGGTCGACGCCCTGCCCCTGCGCGTTGGCGCGCTGCGTGATCGTCCAGTTGATGCCGCCAGCGATCGGGACGCACAGCGCCACCATGGTGCCGACGAACCGGCCGGCCTCGATCTGCACGCCGTACATGTACGCGATCCCCACGCCCGCGATGGCGATCGCCGCCCAGGTACGCGGCGCGATCCGGTGGCCGATGGCCACCCGCGCGATGAGCGCCGTCAGGAACGGCCCGAGCGCCATCGTGACCAGGGTGTTGGCGACGCTGGTGAGCGTGAGTGCGACCATGAAGGCCGTGAACATGACGCTCCAGCACAGGCCGGACAGCCACAGCGCCCAGCCGCCGTGCCTGATTTTCGAGAACACGTCCCGGCCCTGGAAGAAAGGCAGGATGACCAGCAGCGACAGCACGGTGAAGAAACTGCGCCAGAAGGTCACCTCGAAGCTGCGCGCCTGCTCCAGGTGCCGCGTCACCACGCCGGCGATGGACCACATCATGGTCACGCCGATCATGACGAACACGGCTTTGGTGTGCGTGAGTTTCACGGAGATCGTTGTGCTTGTCGCTTCTTCGGAAGCCCTGGATCCCCGCCTCCGCGGGGATGACGGATGTTATCCGCTAGCGGCGCCAGGACCGCGCGGAATGACATGCAGCGTGGTCCCTCATGTGACGAGAATCCGGCTTTGCCGGTCCTCGTTACACATATCAGGCCACTCGAAAAAGTCGCATGCGACTTTTCCGAGTGCTCAAGCCGCTTCGCGCAAGGCCCGCTTGCGCTCGTGCTCCTTCAGGAAGCGCTTGCGCAGCCGGATCGATTTCGGCGTGATCTCCACCAGCTCGTCATCCTCGATGAACTCGACGCCGTACTCCAGCGTCACCTCGATCGGCGGCGTGACCTTGATCGCGTCTTCCTTGCCGGAGACGCGGAAGTTCGTCAGCTGCTTGGTGCGGGTCGCGTTGACCACCAGGTCGTTGTCGCGGTTGTGCATGCCGACGATCATCCCTTCGTACACCGGGTCGTTGGGCTTGACGAACATGCGGCCGCGGTCGTCCAGCTTGCCCAGCGCGTAGGTGAAGATCTCGCCGTCGTCCATCGAGATCAGCACGCCGTTCTTCCGGCTGGCGATCTCGCCCTTGTACGGCTCGTAGCCGTCGAAGATGTTCGAGATCAGCCCGGAGCCGCGCGTCAGGTTCAGGAACTCGTTGGAGAAACCGATCAGGCCGCGCGCCGGGATGCGGTACTCCAGGCGCACACGGCCGCGGCCGTCCGGCTCCATGTTGACCAGTTCGCCCTTGCGCTCGCCCAGCGCCTGCATCACGCCGCCCTGGTGCTGCTCCTCGATGTCGGCGGTCACCAGCTCGATCGGTTCGCTGCGCACGCCGTCCACGTCGCGGAACACCACGCGCGGCTTGGACACCGCGAGCTCGTAGCCTTCGCGGCGCATGTTCTCCACCAGGATCGTGAGGTGCAGTTCGCCGCGGCCCATCACCTCGAAGACACCTTCCTCGTCGGTCTCCTTCACGCGCAGCGCCACGTTGGACTGCAATTCCTTCTGCAGCCGGTCCCAGATCTGGCGGCTGGTGACGTACTTGCCTTCGCGGCCCGCCAGCGGGCTGGTGTTGACGCAGAAGTTCATGGTGAGCGTCGGCTCGTCCACCTTCAGCATCGGCAGCGGCGCCGGATTGGCCGGGTCGGTGACGGTGACGCCGATGCCGATCTCCTCGATGCCGTTGATCAGCACGATGTCGCCGGGCCCGGCTTCCTTGACCTGCACCCGGGTGAGGCCCTCGAAGGTGAGCACCTGGTTGACGCGGCCCTTCACCGACTTGCCGTCCGGGCCCTCCATCACGAGCACGTCCATCGCCGGGCGCAGCGTGCCCTGGTTGATGCGGCCGACGCCGATGCGGCCGACGAAGCTGGAGTAGTCCAGCGCCGAGATCTGCAGCTGCAGCGGCGCGGCGGGGTCGCCCTCGTGCTGCGGGACGTGCTTGAGGATGGTGTCGAACAGGGCCGACATGTCCGCGCCCCACTGCGCGCCGGCCTCGCCCTCTTCCAGCGACGACCAGCCGTTGATGCCGGACGCGTACACGACCGGGAAATCGAGCTGGTCGTCACTCGCGCCGAGCTTGTCGAACAGGTCGAACGCGGCGTTCACGACCTTGTCCGGGTTGGCGCCCGGCTTGTCGACCTTGTTCACCACGACGATCGGCCGCAGGCCCAGCGCCAGCGCCTTCTTGGTGACGAAGCGGGTCTGCGGCATCGGGCCTTCCTGCGCATCGATCAGCAGCAGCACGCCGTCGACCATCGACAGCGCACGTTCCACCTCGCCGCCGAAGTCGGCGTGGCCGGGGGTGTCGACGATGTTGATGTGCGTGCCTTTCCAGCTCACGGCGCAGTTCTTGGCCAGGATGGTGATGCCGCGCTCGCGCTCGATGGCGTTGTTGTCCATCACGGTGTCGACCACCTTCTCGTGTTCGGCGAACGTGCCGGACTGGCGCAGCAACTGGTCGACCATGGTGGTCTTGCCGTGGTCGACGTGGGCGATGATGGCGATGTTTCGGATCTGGGTCATGGGGTTGGCAGCTCGGTCTGGCCGAGGATTTGCTGGATTTCGATGGGGCTCAGCAGGCGCGAGGGGATCAGTTCCCCGGCCTTGACGTGGGCGGTGCCGAGGAGCGAGCGCGGTGCATCGCCGAACACGGCGACCTGCCCTGCGTCGGGCCAGGCGCCGCGCCGCCGCAGGCCGCTCAGGAAGCGCGCGGCTTCGTCGCCGCGCAGGGTGACTGGATCGTGGGCCGGCAGCAGGGCCTCGGTCGGCAGCAGGCGCGCCAGGCGCTCGGGCTCCGGCATCGCCTCCAACGTGTCCAGCGTGACGCACTGCGACACGTCGAACTGGCCAGTGGCCGTGCGGCGCAAGGCGGTGAGATGACCGCCGCAGCCCAGCGCCTCGCCGATGTCCTCGCCGAGGGTGCGGATGTAAGTGCCCTTGCTCACTGTCGCGGCCAGGCGCAGCGTCCGAGCGTCGATGGCGCTCAGCGCCAGTGAGTGGATCACGACGTCGCGCGCTTCGCGCTCGACCTCCTCGCCGGCGCGGGCGTACTCGTACAGCGCCTTGCCGTCCTTCTTCAGCGCGCTGTGCATCGGCGGCACCTGGCGCAGCGGCCCGGTGAACTGCCGCGCCACGCCGGCAAGCAGTTCCGGCGTGATGGCGGGCACGTCGCGTTCGGCGACGACCTGGCCCTCGGCGTCGCCGGTGCTGGTCTTCACCCCCAGCCGCACCGTGGCCTCGTACGTCTTGTCGGCGTCCAGTTGCAGCTGGCTGAACTTGGTGGCGGCCCCGAAACAAAGCGGCAGCACGCCGCTGGCCAGCGGATCGAGCGTGCCGGTATGGCCCGCCTTCTCGGCGCGCAGGAGCCACTTGCACTTCTGCAAGGCCTGGTTGCTGGAAAGGCCCAGCGGCTTGTCGAGCAGGAGCACCCCGTGCACAGGGCGCCTCTGCACCCTGGTGCGCGGCGCGTTCACGGCTACTCCTCCTTGGCGCGCGAGGAAACCGCCTTGGCGATCAAGGCGTTCATGTCGGCGGCACGCTCGGTGGTGCGGTCGAACTGGAAGTGCAGCGTCGGCACCGTGTGGATGTGCAGGCGCTTGAACAGGCCGTTGCGCAGGAAGCCGGCGGCCTGGTTGAGGGCGTCCTGGCACTCCTGGGGATCGCCCACCAGCACGCTGAAGAACACCTTGGCGTGGGCGTAGTCGGGCGTGACCTCGACGGCCTGGATGGTGACCATGCCGACCCGCGGGTCCTTCAGCTCGCGCGCGATCAGCTCCGTCAGATCGCGCTGGATCTGATCGGCAACCTTGAAGGCGCGGTTGGGGGTGGCTGATTTCTTTGGCATTGGGAATGCGGGGGCAAGGAAGCAGAAGCCGCAGAAGTTGCGCAAAAACCGCAGAAGACTTCAGAAAACAATTCTGCGGCTTCTGCGATGTTTTTGCGGCTTCTGCGTTCGGCTGTTTACAGCGTCCGTGCGATTTCCTTGATCTCGAAGAACTCCAGCTGGTCACCCTCATGGATGTCGTTGTAGTTCTTGAGCTTGATACCGCACTCGAAGCCTTCCTTGACTTCGCGCACGTCGTCCTTGAGCCGCTTGAGCGACTCGAGTTCGCCGGTGTAGACCACCACATTGTCGCGCAGCAGGCGGAAGTGGGCGTTGCGGTTGACCATGCCGCTGGTGACCATGCAGCCTGCCACCGTGCCGATCTTCGAGGCCACGAACACGGTGCGGATCTCCGCCGTGCCGATGACTTCCTCGCGCTTCTCCGGCGCCAGCATCCCGGACATCGCCGCCTTCAGTTCGTCGACGGCGTCGTAGATGATGTTGTAGTAGCGGATGTCGATGCCGTTGTTCTCGGCCAGCTTGCGCGCGCCGGCGTCGGCCCGCGTGTTGAAGCCGATGATGACGGCCTTGGCCGCGATCGCCAGGTTGACGTCCGATTCGCTGATGCCGCCGACGGCCGCGTAGACCATCTGCACCTTCACCTCGTCGGTCGACAGCTTCAGCAGCGACTGGGCCAGCGCTTCCTGCGAGCCCTGCACGTCCGCCTTCACGATGATCGGCAGCGTCTTGACTTCGCCCGCCGTCATCTCGGAGAACATGTTCTCCAGCTTGGCGGCCTGCTGCTTGGCCAGCTTGGTGTTGCGGAACTTGCCGGCGCGGTAGGTCGCGATCTCGCGGGCCCGCCGCTCGTCGGACAGCACCATGAACTCGTCGCCGGCCTGCGGCACCTCGGTCAGGCCCTGGATCTCCACCGGGATCGACGGGCCGGCCGACTTGATCGACTTGCCGTTCTCGTCCAGCATGGCGCGCACCCGGCCATAGGTCTGGCCGGCCAGCACCACGTCGCCGGTCTTGAGCGTGCCGGACTGCACCAGCACCGTGGCCACCGGGCCGCGGCCCTTGTCCAGCTGCGCTTCGATGACGAGGCCCTTGGCCATCGCGTCGACCGGCGCCTTCAGTTCCAGCACTTCGGCCTGCAGCAGTACCTGCTCCAGCAGCGTGTCGATGCCTTCCCCGGTCTTGGCGGACACCGGCACGAACGGCGACTCGCCGCCGTACTCCTCCGGCACCACCTCCTCCACCACCAGCTCCTGCTTGACGCGGTCGGCGTTGGCGTCGGGCTTGTCGATCTTGTTGATCGCCACCACGATCGGGACGCCCGCCGCCTTCGCGTGCTTGATGGCTTCGCGGGTCTGCGGCATGACGCCGTCGTCGGCCGCGACCACCAGGATCACGATGTCGGTGGCCTGCGCGCCGCGCGCCCGCATGGCGGTGAACGCCTCGTGGCCCGGGGTGTCCAGGAACGAGATCACGCCGCGCGGCGTCTCGACGTGGTACGCGCCGATGTGCTGGGTGATGCCGCCGGCCTCGCCCGCAGCCACCTTGGCGCGGCGGATGTAGTCCAGCAGCGAGGTCTTGCCGTGGTCGACGTGGCCCATCACGGTCACGACCGGCGCGCGCGGCAGCGCTTCGCCTTCGGCGGCGCCGACGTCTGCTTCCGTGAATGCCTCCGGATCGTCCAGTGCGGCCGTGACGGCCTTGTGGCCCATTTCCTCGACCACGATCATGGCCGTATCCTGGTCCAGCGGCTGGTTGATGGTGACCATCTGTCCCAGCTTCATCAGGTGCTTGATCACCTCGGACGCCTTCACCGACATCTTGTGCGCCAGCTCGGCGACGGTGATCGTCTCCGGCACGTGCACTTCGATGACGCGCTGTTCGACCGGCGCGGCGGACACATGGTCGTCGCGATGGTCGCGGTCGTTGCCGCGGCGGCCACGCGGCCCGCCGCGCCAGGCGTTGCGGCCGACGCCGCCGGACGTGTCGCCGCGGGTCGGGATGGCCTTCTTCTTGGCCGGATCGCCGGCCCAGCTCGACGACAGCTTGGCCGACTTCACTTCCTTGCCCGCGCCCGGGCCCGCCGGCGCAGGCGCGCCCGTCGCGGGCCGGCCCGTGCCGGTGCCGACCGCCGGCTTGTGCAAGGTGCCCTTGGCTCCCGGCTTGGCATCGGCGGCCTTGGCCACCGGCTTGAGCTCTTCCGGCTTCTTGGCCACCAGCACCTTCTTCGGCGTGGACATCATGGAGCGGATGGCCGCGGCCTCGGCTTCGGCCTTGCGACGGCGCTCGGCCAGATCGTTGGCCCGGGCGGCTTCCTCGGCCGCCCTGGCCTGGGACTCGGCCTCCGCCTTGGCCCGGGCTTCTTCCTGGGCCTTCTGGCGCGCGGCCGCCGCCGCGGCAGCTTCCTGCGCGGCCTGCTCCTTCTCGGCGTGCTGTTCGGCCTTCTTGGCCTCGAGGGCCGCGATGTGCGCGGCCGCGCGTTCCTCGGCCTCGCGTTCGCGGCGCTCCTTCTCCTCGCGCTCGGCGCGCTTGGCGACCAGGTCTTCTTCCTGGCGGCGGATCAGCTCGGCCTGGCGGCGCGCCTCTTCCTCGCGGCGGACCAGGTCGGCCTCGTCGTGCCGCGGCGGCTGGGGCGCCTGCGCTTCGGCCTCCGGCGCCTCGATGACGGCGGTGTCGCCGCCCTCGTCGCGCTTGACGAAGGTGCGCTTCTTGCGCACTTCCACCTGGATGGTGCGTGCCTTGCCGGTCGAGTCGGCCTGCTTGATCTCGCTGGTGGACTTCTTCACCAGCGTGATCTTGCGGCGTTCCGACGTGGCGGTGCCGTGGCTCGCCTGCAGGTAGCCGAGCAGCTTCTGCTTGTCGGACTCGCTCAGCGCGTCATTGGCCGAGCTCTTCGCAACGCCAGCGCTGCGAAGCTGCTCGAGCAGCGTCTCGGTCGATTTCTTGAGTTCGCTGGCAAACTCGGCGACGGTGGTACTGGACATGTGTTCTGGTGCCTTCCATCACTCGCTGGCGGCGGTGGCCGTGGTGTTGAACCAGTGCTCGCGCGCCTTCATGATCAGGGCCTTGGCCTCGTCCGCGGACTGGCCGGTGATATCGGTGAGTTCGTCGACGGCCAGGTCGGCCAGGTCGTCGCGGGTGTGGACGCCGGCGTCGGCCAGCTTGGCGATCAGCTGGGGGGACAGCCCCTCGAGGTCGCGCAGGTCCTGCGACACTTCCTCGACGCTTTCCTCGCGCTGGATCTCCATCGTCAGCAGGGCATCCTTGGCGCGCGAACGCAGCTCGTTCACGGTGTCCTCGTCGAACGCCTCGATCTCCAGCATTTCCTGGATCGGCACATACGCCACTTCCTCCAGGCTGGTGAAGCCCTCGGCGAACAGGATGTCGGCGATCTCCTGGTCGACGTCCAGCTTCTCCATGAACAGCTTGCGGATCGTGTCCGTCTCCTCGGCCTGCTTCTGGGCCGATTCGTTGGCGTCCATGATGTTGATCTTCCAGCCGGTCAGGTCGCTGGCGAGCCGCACGTTCTGCCCGCCCCGGCCGATCGCGATGGCGAGGTTCTCCTCGTCCACCACCACGTCCATCGCGTGCTTCTCCTCGTCGACGACGATCGAGGACACGTTGGCCGGCGCCAGGGCGCCGATGACGAACTGCGCCGGATCCTCGCTCCACAGCACGATGTCGACGCGCTCGCCGGCCAGCTCGTTGGTGACGGCGTTGACGCGGGTGCCGCGCACGCCGACGCAGGTGCCGATCGGGTCGACGCGCTTGTCGTGCGACAGCACGGCGATCTTGGCGCGCGAACCGGGATCGCGGGCGCAGCTCTTGATCTCCAGCAGGCCCTGCTCGATCTCGGGCACTTCCTGGCGGAACAGCTCGATCATGAACTCGGGGGCCGCGCGCGACAGGATGATCGGCGCGCCGCGCAGCGTCAGGTCGACCTCCATGATCATGGCACGCACCCGGTCGCCGTTGCGCAGGTTCTCCTTGGGGATCATCTCGCCGCGGCGGAGGCGCCCTTCCACGCGGCCGCTCTCGACGATGATGTCGCCCTTGTCCATGCGCTTGACGGTGCCAACGAAGATCTTGTCGCCGCGCGACATGAAGTCGTTCAGCAGCATCTCGCGCTCGGCGTCGCGGATCTTCTGCAGGATCACCTGCTTGGCGGCCATCGCGCCGATGCGCCCGATGGGCACCGACTCCACCGATTCCTCGATGTAGTCGTCGACGTCGATGTCGGGGATCTGCTCGCGCGCCTCGAACAGCAGGATCTCCTGGTCAGGCAGCTGCAGGCCGGCGTCGTCGGGCACCACGTGCCAGCGGCGGAACGTCTCGTAGGCACCCGTGTCGCGGTCGATCGCGACGCGGATGTCGACGTCGCCCTCGTACAGCTTCTTCGTGGCCTGCGCCAACGCCGATTCCACCGCGCCAAACACCACGTCGCGCTCGACGTTCTTCTCACGCGAGATCGCTTCCACCAGCATCAACAGTTCGCGGTTCATTACGGCTCTCCTACCTGATCATTTGAGGGCGCACCGGCTTGCGATGGCGCCGCCCCGCCGGTCTTCCGGCCCTTGAAATCCACAATCGGCGCCAGTCGCGCCTCCTTCAACTCGTCCAGCGAAAAGCCCAGCGCCTGCAGCGGCGCCGGCGCCTTCTTGCGGCTGACCCTCTGGCCCGGCTTGGCTGCCGGCTCGTCGCTCCACACGATCTGCCAGCCGCCGCCTTCGGCACGCTCCAGGCGGCCGCGGAACTTCTTGCGGTTGGCCGCCACCTGTCCCCCGGCGGCCGCGCCCATCGGCGCCTTCAGCGTGATGTCCACCATCTCGCCGGCAAAACGCTCGAAATCCTGCTCATGGCGCAACGGCCGATCGATGCCCGGCGACGACACTTCCAGCCGCTTGTAGTCGACGCCATCGACTTCCAGGGCGAACTGCAGCTGGCGCGTCACCTTCTCGCAGTCCTCGACGGTGACGAACTGCCCGGCCCCGGGATGCCACGGCAGGTCGATCGTGACGCGCAACAGCCCTCCGGCGGAGCGTTCGATCTCCACCAGGTCGTAACCGAGCCCGGTCACGGTCTGTGCCACGATGTCCTGCAATGCCAAGGCCTGTTGCGCTCCAGTCGAAAATTCATGCCCGACCAAGACAATGCCCGCCCTCAGCGCTCTCGAAGGGCAGCCCAAAAAAAACGGGCGGTGAGTACCCGCCCGTTTGGTCGTGAAGCAAGTATTGTACCCTTGAACTCACGGGGGTGCAACGGCCGCAGGCGCGTCAAACGCGCATGGCCGCGGGGCCCGACGGCCCATGGCCAGGGGCGCGCGGCCGGGGCTACCCGGAGACCGGCTGGCGCAGCAGCTTCACCTGCGAGCGCAGGCTCTTTTCCTCCAGCCGGCGCCGCCTGGAGGCCGCCGTCGGCTTGGTGGGACGGCGCTGGCGCGGCGGCCGCGCCACGCTCCCCACCAGCTCGTGCAGGCGCCCCCACGCCTCGGCCCGGTTCAGCTCCTGGGTGCGGTGCGACTGGGCCTTGATGACCAGCACGCCGTCCCGGGTGATCCGCCGGTCCGACAAGGCCAGGAGGCGCTCCTTGTGGTCCGGCGGCAGCGACGACTTGCGGATGTCGAAGCGCAGGTGGATCGCGCTGGAGACCTTGTTGACGTTCTGGCCGCCCGCGCCCTGGGCCCTGACGGCGGTGACTTCCACCTCCGACTCGGGAATGACGACGGGCGGTGCGTCGGCCATGGCACGCCTCAGGCAGCCGCGGCCACCAGCACCCGCGTGTACTCCTGGCGGGGGGCGTCCAGCACTTCGCGCACCGGCCCGGCCTCCAGGATGTCGCCGTCCTTCATCACGACCACGTCGTGCGCCATCGCCCGGATCACGTCGACGTCATGGGTGATCAGCAGGTAGCTCAGCCCTTTCTCGCGCTGCAGCCGCTGCAGCAGCCGCAGGACCTGCTTCTGGATCGTGACGTCCAGCGCGCTGGTCGGCTCGTCCAGCACCAGCAGCTGCGGCCCGACGATCAGCGCGCGGGCGATGGCCAGCCGCTGCCGCTGGCCGCCCGAGAACTCGTGCGGGTAGCGCTGCAGCAGGCCCGGGAACTGTTCCTCGGCCAGGCCGACCTCCGCCAGGGCCTGGACCACCCGCTCGCGGCGCGCTGGTTGCGGCAGTGCCGGCTCGTGCACCAGCAGGCCCTCGCCCACGATCTCCTCCACGGTCATGCGTGGGGACAGCGAGGAGAACGGGTCCTGGAAGACGACCTGGACGACGCGGCGGATCGCCTTGTTCTTCGTCGCATCAGGCCCCCAGCGCGTGCCCACGACGTCGAGATCGCCACTGTGCGGCAACAACCCGAGCGCCGCCAGCGCCAGGGTGGACTTCCCCGATCCGGACTCCCCGACGACGCCCAGCGTGCGGCCGGGATCGATCGAAAACGCCGCATCGCGCACGGCCACGAACCGGCCCTTGCGGAACCAGCCGCGCACTCCCGGCAGGTGGACCGGATAAGCGACCTGCAGGCCGCTGGCGCGCATCACCGGCGCCTGCCCGGTGGACGGCGCCTCCGCGACATCGCGCTCGGGGCGGCTGTCGATCAGCTTGCGGGTGTACGGGTGCTGCGGGTCGGAGAACACCTGCGCCACGGTCCCCTGTTCGACCAGGTGGCCGTTTTCCATGACCGCGACCCGGTCCGCGAACTTGCGCACCAGGTTGAGGTCGTGCGTGATCAGCAGGATCGCCATGCCGTTTCGCTGCTGCACGTCGGTCAGCAGGTCCAGGATCTGGCCGCGCAAGGTCACGTCCAGCGCCGTGGTCGGCTCGTCGGCGAGCAGCAGCCGCGGCCGCCCGGACAGCGCCATCGCGATCATGGCCCGCTGGCGCTGGCCGCCTGAGAGCTGGTGCGGGTAGGCGGCGGCACGCCGCTCCGGATCCGGGATGCCGCAGGAAGCCAGCGCGGCGACGGCGCCTTGCCAGGCCTGCCTGGCATTCAGGCCCTCCTTGAGCTGAAGCACCTCCGCGATCTGGTCGCCTACCGTGTAGAGCGGGTTCAACGCCGTCATCGGTTCCTGGAAGATCATGGCGATCTCGCGGCCGCGCACGGCGAGCAGCTCGCGTTCCGGCAACGCCAGCAGGTCGCGTGCGGCGCCACCGGGTTCCGGCGCGAAGCGCGCCGAGCCCGTCAGCTCGGCGTTCTGCACCAGTCCCAGCAAGCTCAGCGCGGTGACGGTCTTGCCGGAGCCCGACTCTCCCACCAGTGCCAGCTTCTCGCCCGGCGCGATGGTGAAGTCGACGCCGCGCACCACTTCCTTGCCGCCGAAGGCGACGCGCAGGCCCTGCACCTGGAGCAGTTGCGCGGACATCACGTATCGGCCTTTCTCGGATCCAGCGCATCGCGCAAGGCGTCGCCCATGAAGGTCAGCAGCAGCAGCGTGACGACCAGCACGGCGAACGTGGACATGGAGATCCACCACGCGTCGAGGTTGGTCTTCCCCTGGCTGAGCAATTCGCCGAGCGACGGCGTGCCGGGCGGCACGCCCAGCCCGAGGAAGTCCAGCGACGTCAGCGCCAGGATCGCCGCGCTCATCCGAAACGGCAGGAAGGTCACCACTGGCGTCATGCTGTTGGGCAGGATGTGCTTCCACATGATCCGGCCGTTGCCGACGCCCAGGGCCCGCGCGGCCCGCACGTAGTCCATCTGCCGGTTGCGCAGGAACTCGGCGCGCACGTAATCGGACAGTCCCATCCAGCCGAACAGCGACAGCAGGATCAGCAGCAGCGCGACGCTCGGGGCGAACACCGCGCTGAAGATGATCAGCAGGTACAGCTCGGGCATCGAGCCCCAGATTTCGATGAAGCGCTGGAAGGCCAGGTCGGTCTTGCCCCCGAAGTACCCCTGGATTGCGCCCGTCAGCACGCCGAGCAGCACGCCCACGACGGTCAGTGCCAGGCCGAACAGCACGCTGACGCGGAAGCCGTACACCAGTTGCGCGAACAGGTCGCGGCCGCGCTCGTCGGTCCCCAGCAGGTTCTCGGCATTCGGCCCCGAGGGGTTGGGCTCCTTCGCGAAGTAGTTCAAGGTCCTGGCGCCATACGGGTTGGGCGGATAGATCGCCCAGTTCTCGCCCTGCGTCAGCTTGTCCTTGATGAACGGGTCGAGGTAGTCCGCCGGCGTGCCGAAGTCGCCGCCGAACACCGTCTCCGGGTAGTCGTTGACCAGCGGGAAATAATACGAGCCGTTGTAGCGCACCACCAGCGGCCGGTCGTTCGACAGCACCTCGGCGAAGAGGCTGAGGACCACCATCGCACTGAAGATCACGAGGCTCCAGAATCCCAGCCGGTTGCGCCGGAAGCGCCGCCAGGCGCGCGCGCCCGGGCTCTCGGAGCGGTACTCGCGGGGCGGCGCCGCGGCCGGCTGCGGGTCAATCGAACTTGACACGGGGATCGACCCAGACATAGCTCAGATCGCTGATGAGTTTGGTGAACAACCCGATGAGGGTGAAGAAGTACAGCGTGCCCATGACCACGGGATAGTCGCGCCGGATCACGCTCTCGTAGCTGAGGAGGCCCAGGCCGTCCAGCGAGAACAGCGTTTCGATCAGCAGCGCGCCGGTGAAAAAGGCGCCGATGAACGCCGCCGGGAAGCCGGTGACGATCGGGATCAGCGCGTTGCGGAAGACGTGCTTCCACAGCACGCGCCGCTCGGACAGCCCCTTGGCGCGCGCCGTCAGCACGTACTGCTTGCGGATCTCCTCGAGGAAGGAGTTCTTGGTCAGCATCGTCGTGACGGCGAAGCTGCCGACCACCATGGCGGTCACCGGCATGGCGATGTGCCACAGGTAATCGACGATGCGCGCCCCCCAACCGAGCTCTTCCCAGTTGCTCGACGTGAGGCCGCGCAGCGGGAACCACTGCAGCTGGCCGCCGAAGACCACCAGCAGGGCCACCCCGAGCACGAAACCCGGAATGGCGTAGCCGACCAGGACGATGAGCGTGGTGACCAGGTCGAAGCGCGAGCCAGCGCGCACGGCTTTGGCGACCCCGAGCGGTACGGCGATCAGGTAGCTGATGAAGAAGGTCCACAGCCCGAGGCTGATGGACACCGGCAGCTTCTCCTTGATCAACTGCCACACGTCCTTGTTCTGGAAGAAGCTGCGTCCCAGGTCGAACTGCGCGAACTGCTTGAGCATCTGCCAGAAACGCTCGGCCGGCGGCTTGTCGAAGCCGTACAGGGCCTTGATCTGCTCGATCTTCTTCGGATCGACCCCCTGCCCTCCCCGGTAGCCGCCCGCGTCGCCGGCGGCTGCGGCGCCGCGGCGCGCTTCGGCGATGTACTGCTCCACCGGCCCGCCGGGGACGAACTGGGTCACCACGAAGGTGAGCAGCAGCACGCCGAACAGGGTCGGCAGCATCAGCAGGATTCGCTTGACGATGTACGCGGTCATTCGGTCACTTGGAAGTGATCGGCGGGTTCCGTGCCCACCAGGTGGTCATCGGCCAGTCCATGTAGGCGACGCCCTCCGGCGGGTGGGGCGGCACGACGGCCGGCCGCTCGAGTTTCCAGCGACTGTACGCGACGCGCTGCTCGCTGGTGGTCCAGGCCGGCACCATGTAGTGGCCGTGGGCGAGCACGCGGTCCAGGGCCCGGCAGGCGGCCAGGAATTCGCCGCGGTTCTCCGCGCCCGTGATGCCGGCGATCAGCGCGTCGACCGCCGGACTCTTCACGCCGGCGTAATTGCCGGAGCCGTTGGTGTCGGCCGCCTTGCTGCCGAACAGGTCCGCGTACTCGGCTCCGGGGAAATGGGTCCCGGGAAAGGCGATGCTCACCATCTCGAACTGGAACGTGTCGAGCCGTTCCTGGTACAGCGCGAAGTCGACGGTGCGATAGCGCAACTCGATGCCCAGTTTCTCCAGCGCACGCCTCCATGCCACGGTCGTTGTCAGTGCGCGGCCCTCGGTCGAATCCATGTACTCCACTGTCAGCGCCTCGCCTTTGGCGTTGCGCAGCGCGCCGTCGCGCATCTGCCAGCCGGCCTCGTTCAGCAGTGCCCGCGCCTTCAACAGGTTGGCGCGCAGAGAGTTCGGCGGGTCGGTGCGCGGCGGCAGGGCCATGGGCCCGAACACGTCGGCCGGCAGCTTGTGGCGGAACGGCTCCAGCAGCGCCACCTCCTCGGGCGACGGCAGGCCGTTCGCTTCGCAGTCGGTGTTGCCGAAGATGCCCTTCACGCGCTTGTAGCTGTTGCGAAACAGCTGCCGGTTCATCCACTCGTAGTCCATCGCGAGTTCCAGGGCCATCCGCACGCGGCGGTCCTGGAACTTCTCGAGCCGGCTGTTCAGGACATAGCTCTGGAAGCCGTCCGGCTGGCGGTGCCGGAAGGGACTCTTGACGAGGTCCCCCTTGTCGATCCGCGGCCCGTTGAGGCGGCGCGTCCAGTCGCCGGCCGAGAAGAACAGCATCAGGTCGAACTCGCCGGCCTTCAGCGCCTCCAGCTGGGCCGTGTTGTCGCGGTAGATCTTGACGGTGATCCGGTCGAAGTTGTTCATGCCGCGGCGCACCGGCAGGTCGCGCCCCCAGTAATTCGGGTCGCGGGCGTACGTGATGTCCTTGCCGAAGCGCACCTGGCCGATCCGGTACGGGCCGGTGGCAATCGGCACGTCGGTCACCACCTGGTCGAACGGCTTGCCGCCGCCCCACTTGCGGCTGAAGACCGGCAGGCCGCCGACCACCAGCGGCGACTGCCGGTCCGGCTTCCTGAACCGGAAGCGCACCGTGCGCTCGTCCAGCACGTCGCAGCCCTCGACGTTGACCAGCAGGGTCGCGTAGCCGGGCGCCGCGTACTTGGAAACCAGCGTCTCGTAACTGTGCTTGACGTCGGCGGCCAGCACCGGGTCGCCGTTGTGGAAGCGGGCCTCCGGACGCAGCCGGAACGTGACCGACAGGAGGTCCGGCGCCACCTCCACGTCGTGCGCAAGCAGCCCGTAGGCAACCCCGATTTCATCCATCGACCCGGTGAGCAGCCCCTCGAACAGCAGGTCGCCCAGGAACGAGGGGGCCGTCCCCTTGAGCGTGAACGGGTTGTACTTGTCGAACGTGGAGATGCGCGAGCCGGCCACCAGCCGCAGTTCGCCGCCCTTGGGGGCCTGGGGATTCACGTAGTCGAAGTGGGTGAAGCCTGGCGGGTACTTGAAGGTGCCCCACACCGCGTACCCCGGCGCGGCCCAGGCAAGGGGGGCCGCAAACCACATCAGGACCAGGAACCAAAGTCGCATGCGACAATTCTGCACAGAAATATGCAACCAACGAGGCCTATGGGATTCCTCTCCGGCAAGAAATTGTTGATCACCGGCGTTCTGTCGAACCGTTCGATCGCGTATGGCGTCGCCAAGGCCTGCCACGACCAGGGGGCTGAACTGGCATTCAGCTACGTCGGCGAGCGCTTCAGGGACCGCATCACGGAGCTGGCCGCCGACTTCGGGTCGAACCTGATCTTCGACTGCGACGTCGGCGACGACGCGCAGATCGAGAACCTGTTTCGCGACCTGTCGGCGCGGTGGCCGAAGTTCGACGGGTTCCTGCACAGCATCGGGTATGCGCCGCGCGAGGCCATCAGCGGCAGTTTCCTCGACGGCCTGTCGCGGGAGAACTTCCGCATCGCCCACGACATCAGCGCGTACAGCTTCCCGGCGCTGGCGAAGGCGGCGCTGCCCTACCTGAACGACCGCTCGGCGCTGCTGACGATGTCGTACCTGGGGGCGGTCCGCGCGATCCCGAACTACAACACGATGGGGCTGGCCAAGGCGAGCCTGGAAGCGTCGGTGCGCTACCTGGCCGAGGCGGTCGGCAAGCTGCCCGACGGCCGCAGCATCCGCGTCAACGGCATCAGCGCCGGCCCGATCCGCACGCTGGCGGCCAGCGGCATCAAGGACTTCACCAAGCTGCTGGCGATCGCCGCCAACGGTTCGCCCCTGCGGCGCAACGTGACGATCGAGGACGTCGGCAACGTCGCCGCGTTCCTGTTCAGCGACCTGTCGGCCGGCATGACCTCCGAGATCACCTACGTCGACGGCGGCTTCAGCCACAACGCCGTGGCGGTCGTCGAGTAAGCAGCGGGTCGCGGTATTCGCGGCCGGCCGTCACGCGCTGCGAAACAGGTGGGCGAAGCTGCGGCTCACCTCGAGCACCTCGGGGTGGCCTTCGATGTGCACACGCTGGCGCCCGGTTTCGTCGCGCGTCACCCTCGAAATCGCTGCCAGGTTCACCAGCGTGGAGCGGTGGATCTGCCAGAACTGCTGGCCGTCCAGGCGCGGCACCAGTTCGCGGATCGGCGTGCGGATGAAGGCTTCGAGCTGTCGCGTCTGCACCCGCGTGTACTTCTCGTCCGAGCGGAAGAACAGGACGTCCTTCACGTCGATCAGGCGGGTCGTCGACCCGACCGAGCACTGGATCCAGCGCAGCGGCTCGTCCAGCGCGCCACCGCGGGCTATGCCCTGCCCGATGCGTGCCAGCTTGGCCAGCAGGGCGTCCAGCGCTGCATCGTCGGGCAGCGCCGCCGCGCGCTTGCCCTGCAGTCGCGCGTGCACCCGCAGCGCCGTCTGCGCCAGGCGCTGCGGCTCCACGGGCTTGAGCAGGTAGTCGAGCGCCCCCTGCTCGAAGGCGGCGATCGCATATTCGTCGTAGGCGGTGACGAACACGATCTCCCCGGCCCAGCCCGGCAGCGCCACGATCTCTCGCGCCGCCTCGAGGCCGGTCATGCCCGGCATCCGGATGTCGAGAAAGACGACGTCCGGGCGCAGCTCCTGTGCCTTGTCCAGTGCCTCCTGGCCGTCGCGCGCCTCGGCAATCACCTCGAGGCCGGGCCACACGCCGGCCAGGCGCGTCTTGAGCTGCTCGCGCAGCAACCGCTCGTCGTCGGCCACCAGCGCGCGCAGCGGTCCCGTCGCCGGCTTCATGCGAGCTTGCCCTCCGGCGGCATCCCCTGTGCCGCGGGTTCCGTCGCCACCCGATGCGGCAGCGTGATGCGCACCAGCGTGCCGCCCGCCGCGCCTGAGTGCAGCATCAGCGTGCTGCGGCCGGGATAGAGCATGGCCAGGCGGTCGCGGATGTTCTGCAGGCCGACGCCGGTGCCGGAAGTCGGCCCGTCCAGCAACTCGCCGTCCGGCAGGCCCACGCCGGTGTCGCTCACCTCCACCGCGATCTGGCCGTTCTGCAGCGAGGCCGCCACGCGCACCTTGCCGCCGTCCGGCTTGGGCTCGATGCCGTGCTTGATGGCGTTCTCCACGAGCGTCTGCAGCATCATGGGGGGGAACTCCGCCGACCGCAGCGCCTCGGGCACGGCGATTTCCACCTCCAGCCGCTCCTCGATGCGCATCTTGATCAGGTCGAGGTACGAGGTCACCAGCCGCAGTTCGCGGCCCAGGGTGGACGACTGCTGGCGCATCTGCGGCAGCGCGCCGCGCAGGTAGGTGATCAGCGCCTTCTGCATCTTGCTGGCGCGCGGCGGATCGGTCTCGATCAGGTAGTCCACCGTGGCCAGGGTATTGAACAGGAAATGCGGCTCCACCTGCGCCTGCAGCACCTGCAGCCGGGCCTGCGCGAGCTGCCGCTCCATGGTCTCGCGTTCCGCCGTGTCCTGCGCCGTGCGCACCTTGGCGTCGGCCTGCGCCACCTTCTTCACGATGATCTTGGAGGCGACGAGATACGCGAAGAGGATCACCATCGCGGCGGCGCCGAGGTCGCCGACGATGCCGCGGAAGGTGACCACCTGGCGCCGCACGACGACCTCCTCGTCCCCCAGCGCCTTCGACAGGGCCTTCTCGACGCTCTGCGCGGCGTCCTCGATCGCCTGTTCGGCGGCCTTCTCCTGGGTCTGGGCGGCGGCCTCGTCGCCGCCGCCCGGGGCCTCGGGCGGCGCCCCGACCCGCGGTGGCAGCGGCGGCGCCGGCACCGCGTCCTTCGCTCCCCGGGGCGTCTTGGTGATGCGGATGCCGTCCTTGCCGCCGATGGAAATCACCGTGTCGCGGCCGGACCTGACTTCGCGCACCCGCTCGTGCTTGAGGCCAAGCGTCTCGCCGATGATCGAGCCGGCGACGAGGATCACGACGAACAGCAGGATCAGGCGCCACCACGACATCGAGGCGGCCCATTGCGACACCTGCGCGTTGACGCGCACCAGCCAGTCGAGGATGGCGCCGCGGCTGCGGCCGGAACTTCCCCAGCTCTTCGTCATCGGCCGAGGTTAACGCGATTCAGGCTTCGCGCGTCAAGCGGGAAAGCGTTCTGACCGCAGTCCACGGCGGCCGGTCCGGCGCCCAGCGTGGCAGTCATTGCCTCGGGCGGCAGGCGCCCGCCGGCGACCACGACCGGCGGCAGGGTGACGTGCTCCCGCGCATCGTGCTCGCCGAACTGGCCGGCCTGGGTGCCGACCGCCACCCACAGTCCGGCGGTGAAAGCCAGCGCGGCGACGCCGAGCAGTCCGCGCATGGCGGCGGCCGGCCAGCGGCCGCCGGGCTGGTGGAAGGCGGGGCTTTCGAAGCGGTTCATGGGTCCTCCTGGACGGCCAGGTCGGCCGGCGAGGAGGACTGTAGGCAGGCGCCTCAGCGGGCGCTCGTGCCTTGCGACGGATTGCCGGCAGGGGCGACGGACTGCGCGGTTGCGCGACGAACGGGAGGCGCCGCCGGCGTCAGAGCGGGACGCAGTCGGCGAAATAGCGGATCTGGCCGTCGGCCCCCACCTCCTCGACCAGGCCGTGGATGTCGGTCTCGAACCCGGGGCACTGCGCGTTGAACTCCCGCGAGAACTTCAGGTAGTCGACGATCTTCTTGTTGAAGACCTCGCCCGGGATCAGCAGCGGGATGCCGGGCGGGTACGGCGTCACCAGCGAGGTGGTGATCCGCCCTTCCAGGTCATCGATCGGAACGCGCACCGTCTTGCGGTGGGCAATGTAGGCGAAGGCGTCGCTCGGCTTCATCGCCGGCGTCAGCTCGCTCAGGTACATGTCGGTGGTCAGGCGGGCGATGTCGTACCTGGCGTACAGCTCGTGGACGTGCTGGCACAGGTCGGCCAGGCCCATCCGCTCGTAGCGCGGGAACTGCTGGCAGAACTCGGGCAGGATGCGCCACATCGGCTGGTTCTTGGCGAAGTCGTCCTTGAACTGCTGCAGCGCCGACAGCAGCGTGTTCCAGCGGCCCTTGGTGATCCCGATCGTGAACAGGATGAAGAAGCTGTAGAGGCCGGTCTTCTCCACGATGATCCCGTGCTCGGCCAGGAACCGGGTGACGATCGACGCGGGAATGCCGGTCTTGGCGAACTTGCCGTTCAGGTCGAGGCCGGGCGTCACGATCGTGGCCTTGATCGGGTCCAGCATGTTGAATCCCTCGGCCAGGCTGCCGAAGCCATGCCATTTCGCCGTGCGGGCCTCGCCCTTGATGATCCAGTCGTCGGCGCGCCCGATGCCCTCCTCCACCAGCTTGTCCGGCCCCCAGACCTTGAACCACCAGTCCTTGCCGTACTCGCCCTCCACCTTGCGCATGGCCCGGCGGAAGTCGAGCGCCTCGACGATCGACTCCTCCACCAGGGCGGTGCCGCCCGGCGGCTCCATCATCGCCGCCGCCACGTCGCAGCTGGCGATGATCGCGTACTGCGGACTGGTCGACGTGTGCATCAGGAACGACTCGTTGAACAGGTGCCGGTCGAGCTTGCGGTTCTGCGAGTCCTGCACCAGCACGTGGCTCGCCTGGCTGATGCCGGCCAGCAGCTTGTGCGTCGACTGCGTGGAGAAGACCAGCGAGTCGCGCGGCTTGGTGCGCTTCTTGCCCATCGCATGGTAGGTGCCGTAGAACGGATGGAACGCCGCGTGCGGCAGCCAGGCCTCGTCGAAGTGCAGCGTGTCGACGTAGCCGTCGAGCATCTTCTTGATCGTCTCGGTGTTGTAGAGAACGCCGTCGTAGGTCGACTGCGTCAGCGTCATCACGCGCGGCTGGACCGATTCCGGGTCCACGCCCTGCAGCAGCGGATTTGCCTTGATCTTGGCCTTGATCGCGGCCGGCTCGAACTCGCTCTGCGGGATCGGCCCGATGATGCCGAAGTGGTTGCGCGTCGGCTTCATGAACACGGGGATCGCGCCGGTCATGATGATCGCGTGCAGGATCGACTTGTGGCAGTTGCGGTCCACGACCACCACGTCGCCCGGCGCCACCGTGTGGTGCCACACGATCTTGTTGGACGTGCTGGTGCCGTTGGTGACGAAGAAGCAGTGGTCGGCGTTGAAGATGCGCGCCGCGTTGCGCTCGCTGGCCGCCACCGGCCCGGTGTGATCGAGCAGCTGCCCCAGTTCGTCCACCGCGTTGCAGACGTCGGCGCGCAGCATGTTCTCGCCGAAGAACTGGTGGAACATCTGTCCGACCGGGCTCTTGAGGAACGCCACGCCGCCCGAGTGGCCCGGGCAGTGCCACGAGTACGAGCCGTCCTCGGCGTAATCGAGCAGCGCCTTGAAGAACGGCGGCTGCACGCCCTCGAGGTAGCTCTTCGCTTCCCGGATGATGTGGCGCGCGACGAACTCCGGCGTGTCCTCGAACATGTGGATGAACCCGTGCAGCTCGCGCAGGATGTCGTTCGGGATGTGGCGCGACGTCTTGGTCTCGCCGTACAGGTAGATCGGCACGTCGGCGTTCTTGCGGCGCACCTGCTCGATGAACTGGCGCAGGTTCAGCACGGCGGGGTCCAGGTCGGGGCCGGGCGTGAACTCCTCGTCGTCGATCGACAGGATGAAGGCGCTGGCGCGGCTCTGCTGCTGCGCGAACTGCGACAGGTCGCCGTAGCTGGTGACGCCCAGCACTTCGAAGCCTTCGCTTTCGATCGCCTGCGCCAGGGCACGGATGCCCAGGCCGGACGTATTCTCCGAGCGGTAGTCCTCGTCGATGATGACGATCGGAAAGCGGAATCTCATGGCGGGCCTTTCACTGCTGCGGCCAAAATCGTGAATCGAGGCGCGAAGTGTATGCAAAGAAGCAGCCCCGTCCTTGCGCCATCGAGGAATGTACGCGGGAGCACGCGGCGCGGACCGTGCGGTGGTGCCGGAGTGGAAAGCTCGACGGGAAGATCAGGCGCCCAGGGCCGGCGCGGGGAGCGGTGTCACTCAAGCGACACCGTCCGTGGGCCGGACTGCCGGTCACCACTGTTGGCTGGACCGGAATGAAAACGGCGCCCTGGGTGGGCGCCGTCTTCTCGGGGCGGTACGCGCTGCGGGCGCGCCGCGGTCGGGCTCAGGTGGCCGTGGGCGTGGCCTCGACGCGGCGCTGGTGGCGCTTCTTGCCGGCGGCTCGCGCCTCCTCGGACGTGAATTCATGGGCCCGGCCGTTCGCATGGGCCGTACGGCCACCCATGCTCGCGATCTCGCGCACGCGGGTCGGGTCCATGACGGCAAAACCGCGCTTCGCACGCGGCCGTGGGGTTTCGTTCGTGGTCTCGATCATGCTCTTCTCCCGTTGACAACCCAGCACAAGCGCTGGACGTTCGGCAGACTTTACTGCTGCACAGCTTGGCTGTGTTGGCTCAGCCGAAAGAATGGATGTTGTCCTACAGAAGAGTCAGAGCACCCGGGCGTTCCTGCGCGCCCGCTCGGCCAGCGCCCGCAGGGCGCGCAGCCGATCGACGGCGGCCAGGCGCAGGCGCCTGGCCTCCTGGACGCTGACGACGCTGGGCGCCGGGCCGCGGCCGTCGCAGAAGGCGTCCAGCGTCCGGCCCAGGCAGCACTCCGCCCGGGCCGCCGCGTGATCGGCGACTTCCCACTCCTCGAACAGGAGAAAGAACTGGGCCATCTCGTCCATGTCTGCCGGCTATTTGAAGCCGAGGGCTCCCGGCATTGTTTGACGCACGTCAGCATGCCGTCAGCGGCAGGTGCTCACGTGGCCTTGCCTTGCGGCCGCTCCTGCCGGCTCTGACGAAACCGGCTCCGCGCGCCAGCCATAATCCGGGCATCGGCCGCCGGCCGAGGCAACAGGAGCTGCCATGAGGAGTGAAGTGACCGTCACGTTCAAGGACACCGCCCCGCTGCGGATGGACCTCGAGAAGGCCGAGCCCATGAGCGCCGAGGCGGCTCGGGCCTGGCTGGACCGGCAATTCACCGAGATGGGCTGCGAGCCGTTGCGCCCGACCGGCAAGGTGCTCACGGCCGACAAGGTAGTCGTGGTGGCGCAGGCCGCCGGGCCGTCGAAGTTCACGGATGCCGGCTGGGCCGGCGAATTCGCCCGTGCGGCCAGCGCGGCGCTGGGCAAGCCGGTCGTGCACGTGGACGTTCCGGCGCTGAGCATCGGGTACTGAAGCGGCTGCCCGGCTCCGGCGTCCCGCCCAGAGCCAGAAACAGCAAGGGCCACTGCCGCGCGCCTTCGTGTTCGGCCGGAGCGGGCCACGGCCGCGTCAACGGCTTCGTAGATCCGCCCGTCGCCTCTCGTGTTGCGTGCCGCGCGATGTCGACATCGTCGACGGCCCTCTTGCTCACCAGGATCAGCCAGGTGGCATGGCTCCCGCCCGTCAGGCGCCATCTGCCTTACAAGTACGCAATCCCGGTCTGCGCCAGACCTGCCAGGCCAATGTGTTCGGCGTTGTAGTCGGTCTCGGCCGCGTAGACGCCCAAGCCTGCGTTGGTGAAGGTGCCTCCCTCGATCAGCTGGACGAAACTTGCCATGGTGTCCGCATCGGGTGCCACGCCAACGATGTTGGTGTAGAGCAGTTCCACCACCTGCGCACTTCGGACGCCCTGCCCCAGCCTGACATCAAGCGCCAGCTGCATCAACTGCTCGGAGGACAAGCCAGTGTCCGCGAGGCTCAGGCCGATCCCTACGAATGCCTGGTTCTGGAGCATGGGCGCGCCAAAGACAGCCCCCAGAATCCTGGCTACCGTACCTGCATTGCCATCGAGATCCAGCGCCACTTTGGTGTCTGTGAATCGCAGCCGTTCGATGTTGACCAGGGTGTCCGTGCCTTCTCGGGTCGGCCAGCCGATCACTTGAAAGCCAGCGGAGCCGCCGGTCAGGATGGCGCCGAGGCTGTACTGGTCGCGCTGTCCGAGGTAAGCCGCCGTGTCGGTGCCGGCGCCGCCATCCAGGTGGTCCTCGGCCCCCAGTCCGCTCAGCACGTCGTCCCCGGATTGGCCAAATATTTGATCGACCCCCGCTCCCCCACTGAGAGTGTCGGCCGCTTGCGTGCCGATGATTTTCAAGCCCGCTATCGTGGCGAAGTCATAGCTTGTGGTGCCCGCATAGCTGTTGCCCGCCGGGTCCTTGATCGTGCCGGCAGCGAACTCCACCTTGTAACCGGTGCCGTAGCTCAGGTCGGCGCCCGGACTGATCGTCAGGGTGCTGCCCGAGATGCTCAGGTTGGCGCTGGTCGCCGCGTTGTACGTCTCCACCGTGACGCCAGCTGCCGTCTTCAGGATGATGCTGCCCGTGCCGCGCTGGATCGGCTCGCTGAAGGTGACCACCACGTTGCTCTCAACCGTCACGCCGGTTGCCGCGTCGGCGGGGCTGAACGTGATCGCTGCGGGCGCAATCAGATCGGGCGGTGCCGCCGTCGTGAAGTTGTAGTCGGCGGTGCCCGAGTAGCTGTTGCCGGCCAGGTCCTTGATCGAGCCACTGGCGAATTCGACCTTGTAGCTTGTGCTGTACGACAGATCGGCGCTGGGGTTGATCGTCAGCGTACTACCTGAGATGCTCACGTTGGCACTGCTGGCAGCGTCATAGGTGGCGACCACCGTGCCGGCAGCAGTCTTCAGGACAATGCTGCCCGTGCCGCGCTGGATCGCCTCGCTGAACGTCAACACCACGTTCGTACCAATCGCAACGCGCGTGGATTCGTCCGCCGGGTTGAGCGCAACAAGCGTGGGCGCGACGGTGTCGATCAGCGCGACGCGCTTGTCGGAGAATTGCGCGAACTCGACACCGTAGAGCACATCGTTGCCGCTGGCGGTCGACGAGAGGGTGCTGCTGCTGGAGGTGACGACGATCACGTACTCGGAACTCGGCCGGTCGTAGACGGCAACGTCATTGCCGGCCCCACCGCTGATCGTGTCGTTTCCGGCACCACCCTTGATCAGGTTGTCCAGCACATTGCCGGTGAGCGCCAGGCCCGCGGAACCCAGCAGGAAGAGGTTCTCCAGGTTGTCGCCGAGCGTGTACGACATGCTCACGTAGACGGTGTCGGCGCCCTCGTCGGCGTACTCGATCACCTGATCCCCCGGCGTGAGCACGAACTGGTCGTCCCCCGTTCCGCCATAGAAGACGTCTGTGCCGCCGCGCTTCGTGGCGTCCCAGTCGAAGAAATCGTTACCGGCCCCGCCGTAGAGGACGTCGTTGCCAGCGCCGCCATCCAGGTGGTTGGCCACGTCGTTCCCTCGCAGGACGTCGCTGCCGGCGCCGCCGACGGCGTTCTCGATCATGGCGTTGTAAGCGATGCCGAGGTTGTCCGTCCCGTCGTAAGTGGGCGTTGGCGGGGGCGTCGTCCAGTTGTACCCTGCCGTCGAGTCCGAGAGGATGGCGATGCTGGAATAGTGACCCGGCCGCAGGTCGATCGTGGAGCCCCGGGAGAAATTCGCCACCGAGATCGTGTCGTTGCCGCCCGCGTCCCAGATGGTCTTCAGGAACGGCGTCGCCGGATCGAAGGTGTAGACGTCGTCCCCGGTCCTGTGGCCCAGATTGGGGCCGTAGATGTATTGCATCGCCGCGATGTCCAGCACCATCGGCGTTTCGGGCTGCACGTTATAGGACCGCCACGAGACCGAGCCGTTCGCGTTTTGAGTCAGGTCCACGAAGAGGCTGTGCGCCGCGTCGGTGTAGGACATGACGGAGTACTGGCGCGTGTCCAGCGACGCCGCTAGCGTCGGGCTGTCTTCGAAGGTGTGCTTCAGTCCGATCGCATGGCCGATCTCGTGGATCAGCGACATGTAGTTGTACGAGCCGACCGCCCACGACGAGGCGCTGGCGCCGGAGGACAGCGTGCTGATCCAGATGTCTCCGCCGCTCGGCCAGTACGCGTTGGGATAGTAGGCCCAGCCCCAGGGCTCGTTGCCGGTGCTGGTGCTCTCCGTCGCCGAGGTCCAGCCGAAGCGGATGTCTCCCACGCTGCTGCTGGTGTCCGTGACCTCGGAGAAGCTGATGTTGGCCACGTTGGCCCATGCCCGCAAGGCGCCCGTGGCCGCGGCGGGCTGGGTGGCATTCAATCCAAAGCGGTACGCCGCCGTGTTTTCACCAAGCGAGGAATATGTCGCGCCGTCGTAGCCGGAAAATAACGCAGACGAGTTGGTCGTCCACGGAAAACTGAAGGTGAGGCTTGCGCCGGTGCCGACGGCGCCGCCCCACTTCACCTGCGCCAGCAGGGCATCAATCTGGGAATCGGAAGAGAGGCGAACAACGCTGGTGCTGCTGGAGGTGGCTGGCGATGGCATGTGGATCTGCGACACACCCAATGGCTGAGCTTGTCGGTGCCGAACTCTGCCTCGACTTTTATCGCGCGTCCACGTCGGCGATCTGATTGTTGCGTTTCGTCAACCTGCCGTCGCGAGCGCCGCACGGTCCACGGCCGCCCGTTATCGATGCCATGGGCCGAGACACGGCAACCGGTTCTGGCGGAGCGGCCGGGGTTGCGCTGCGGCGGCTCACCGACTTGGCGGCCCGCTGGGCCCGGCTGCGCCGTCCGTCACGGCCGTCCCGCGGCCGTGCCGAGCGAACCCGCGGCGCGGGTTCTGCATCCCGCCTGTTCACCAAAACACAAAGCCCGCCGATGGCGGGCCGGAGAGGGCGGGATTGCGCTGCGGCGGCTCACCGCCTCGGCGGCCCGCTGGGCCCGGCTGCGCCGTCCGTCACGGCCGTCCCGCGGCCGTGCCGAGCGAACCCGCGGCGCGGGTTCTGCATCCCGCCTGTTCACCAAAACACAAAGCCCGCCGATGGCGGGCTTTCTGTTTTGGCGGAGAGGGCGTCTGCCGGAATAGAACTTCAGGAAGTCTTGCAAACTCTCGCGCGCGCTGATTTCCAGAGGAGCGGCGCCGATAATCCCTCTCGCATCCTCTCTTGCACTCTCGCACAATCTACGCTAGATTGTTGGGTATCACGTTGGATACCAAGACATGGCGGAGAAAATTCCAGATACCGAAGTACCAACGAGGAGACTACATGCCTCGCAAGGCTCCTGAACTGTCGGCGCTGCAGGTCGGCCGCCTCAAGACGCCCGGATTGCACGCCGTGGGCGGCGTCTCGGGGCTGCACTTGCAGGTAACGGATAGTGGCGCGCGAACGTGGGTGTTGCGGTTCACCTTCGCCGGTCGCCGGCGGGACATGGGGCTCGGCGGCTTCCCTGATGTGACGCTGGCCACCGCGCGCGACAAGGCACGGGCGGCGCGCACCAAGATCGACGCCGGAATAGACCCGATCGAGGAGCGCAAGGAAGCGCGCAGCGCCCTGCGTGCCACCGCGGCCGCTGCGAAGACCTTCGCCGAATGCGTCATCAGCTACGTCGACGCGAAGTCGGCCGAGTGGCGCAACGACAAGCACCGTCAGCAGTGGAGCAACACCCTTGAGCTGTACGCGAACCCCGTCGTCGGGAAACTGCTGGTGCGCGACGTCACCCTGGCGCATGTGCTCAAAATACTGGAGCCGATCTGGACCACGAAGACGGAGACCGCCTCGCGCGTGCGCGGCCGCATTGAATCCGTGTTGAACTGGGCCACCGTCCGCGGCTATCGTAGCGGCGAGAACCCGGCGCGCTGGCGTGGGCACCTCGACAAGCTCCTGCCGGCACCGACGAAGGTCGCCAAGGTGGAGCATCACGCCGCGCTCGATGTGAAGGAGCTTCCGGGATTCATGGCGGCGCTGCGCGAGCAGAACGGCATGGGCGCCCGCGCACTGGAATTCGCGATCCTGACGGCCGCCCGCTCCGGTGAGGTGCGCGGCGCGACCTGGCCAGAGCTCGACCTCGAGGACGGCGTCTGGACCATTCCAGGCGAGCGCATGAAGGCCGGCAAGGAGCACCGCGTGCCCCTGTCGCCGGCCGCGCTCAAGTTGCTGCGCGCCCTGCCCCGCATCGAAGGCTCGGAACTCGTTTTCCCATCGCCGACTGGCAAGACCCTGAGCGATATGACCCTCACGGCCGTGATGCGCCGCATGAAGGTGGATGCGGTCCCGCACGGGTTTCGCTCGACGTTCCGCGACTGGGCGTCCGAGTTCACAAACCACCCGCGCGACGTGGCCGAGATGGCCCTCGCGCACGCGATCGGCGACAAGGTTGAAGCGGCATACCGTCGCGGCGAGCTGATGGACAAGCGCCGCCGGATGATGAACGACTGGGCGCGGTTCTGCGCCGCGCCGCACACGAAGGGCGCAGCGGTCGTTCCGATCAAGGGGAGAAAACACGCCGCCTGAGGCACCAGGCAACCGGGCCGCGCGGCGCAGCGGCAAAGCGAGGGGGAAGGCGTGCGGCACACGCGATCCCCCTCTGACCACAACGTGCAACCCTGAAAGGAACCGCACATCATGGCTACCACAAGCATAGCCCAGGCCTGCGAGGCTCATCGAGAGCTGATCACGAAGCTCAACCAGCTCGAGGCCTTTCTCCTGATGACGTTCGGCCCCGGCCGCGAGGCGTTTACCCAGATGGCCCCCGCGTCGCAGGACGACTACTTGGCGGCCTGCACTGACACCGTACAGGCCTCCCGAGAGCTCGCCCAAGCGATTGGGGGCGCCCTGCAAGAGAGCTTCATCGCGGAGTTCGGCCATGGCTGAACAACAGCGCAACCCGACTGAAGCTGACGACGAAGTCACCATCTTGATCACGCCCACCATCGAGCGTGATTACCGCAGGCGAAATGTGTTTGAGGAAATGTGGAGCGAGCGAGCCGACAAGGTCATGCCTGGCGGCGCTTTCGTGCACAGGGGCGTCTGCGTCGAGTTCGCGGAGGAGATCCTCGAGGATGCCAGAGAGCAAAGGTTTACGTCAGACGGCCCGCGCGGCAATCGCGCCGCGTACACGGCCCTCGTGAGGCAGATCACGGGGGAGCTGCGGCGGTTCCATGAGTCGCAAACGCTCCCTGATCCGGGGCGGGATGCGATGCTGACGGCAGCACCGCCCAGTCCGGCCCGCTTCAAGGTCGGTGACGCCGCGGCAATCTGGGCGCCCGGCGAGGACTATCACCTCCAGTTGGTGGAGATCGTCGACGAATATCGGTTGAGGAGGGTCACCACCTCGTGCGGCGAGTACATGGACCAGCACGGTAAGCGGGTGACGTACTTCCACGGGTACCTCGCAAAAGCGCCGGGCGACAGGGCCTACGTCTTTCCGCTCCACCAGTTGCGCGATCCGGACCAGAACGTGCGGCACCTCCGCAGGATCCAATGACGCCGGCCAAGAAACCAGCCGGGGCGAAGGCCCTCGGCCGACGGGCGCTGCCGCTGCGGAAGCCGGCCTTTCTCGGTGACGCTGGCGGGTGGGAGGATCCCGAGTTCCTGCCGGCTTCCCTGCGCCTGCAGCTGCTTCCCGTGATCCTGGAGCGGCAGCGGCACACCCCGCAGGAAGCTGACGATTTCCTCGCTGCCTGCGGGAGGATCGCGCAAGTTGTCATGGAGGGTCGGCGCCGCCTGACGTTCGCGCACGAGCGTGAGCAGGTCGAGGCAGTCGTCGTCGCGGCCGGAGATCTGCTGAAGGCGATGCAACGGCTGGGCGGTGACGCCGTCGAGGGGATCGAGGCGCACACGATTCATCCGACGGGGCTGCTGTCCCGCACTTGGGATTGGGTTGAGGTGCTCGAAGCGGCTACCCGCGACGCCGTTGAGTCGATTCCCGCTGACACCAGGTCGAAGCCCGATGCGCTGACGGCAGCGGAGCTCACACGACTTGTGGTGCAGGCGTACTGGCGCCGCTTCGGCACGCTGCCGCCGATAAGCCAGGACGGTTGGTTCGTCGCGTTCATGCAGCGGCTCGGCGCGCACTTCGGCCTGCAAACTGGGGCGCGCCCCGTTCGCGATGCGATCGACCGCGCCCGCGCCAGCGCCAATGCATTACGCAGTCGCACAGACTTTCGTGAATAGCGTAATGGCGTAAATCGCTGAGCTTGCGTCCAATTGGCCCCATACCGCTTGTCGCGGGGCAGCATGGGACGCAGCATGAATACTCAAGAAACGAACTCGGTGAGGCCGCGCCAGGCTGCGCAGTTCCTTGGTATCGGCGAATCAACCCTGTGGCGCTGGGCCAAAGAGCGCGCCGACTTTCCCCCTCCGATCAAGCTGGGGCCGCGCACCACCGTGTGGAAGATCGCCTCGCTCGCGGCATTCAGGGATGCGCAGGCGGGCGCCGCCTCCTCCGCCGCCGGCCATCCGCGCTGAAGGTTCGCAGTGACGCAGCAGCGTGCTCAAGGGCCGGGGGCGATGTTCCGCGGGAGGCATCCCGGGGGGCGGGGGTGGGTCAGATCCTTCACGCCGGCGTCCGGAAACCGAGCCCCTAGCTTGAGTTTTATGGAAAAGAAAAACTACCCCGGGGGGGTTGAAGGCAGGAGGCAGCAAGGCGAAGCGGGAGCGCCCTCCTCCCTTGCGCAGATGGCGGAGTGGGTGCAGCGGCCGCGCGCTGCGCTGTTGCGGAGGTCGGGGTGAGCCGCAAGGCCACTACCCTGATCCCGAAGCGAGAGGTTCTTCGCAGGTGCAAGCTCGCGCCGGGCACGCTGGCCGCGCTCGTCACGGCGGGCGCGTTCCCTGCCCCGATCGCGGACGGCCGCTGGCATCCCGCCGACGTTCACGCCTGGCTGCAGGACGTCCAGCGCCGCGCACCGGACGACTCCACATGCGAACGCGGGAGCGGTCCGGAGCTGTTCGCGAACGCGCTGCGCGAGCACGCCGCCGGCTTCGCGATTCTCGGCGCCTCGATGTTGATGGAAGCGATCAGCGCCTCAGCGTGCGCCGGCTCTGCGCGCCGCGTCCAGAGTTCACGCGGGGCCGCCTCTGCCGGCTTCGCACATCCGCCGCACCGCGGCACCAATCCCGAAAGAGAGGGGCTCAATGGCCACTATCGACGCCGCCGGGCGGGTGCGCGCGCCCACCTTCGCGCGGGCGCGAAACGGGCACTCCGTGCTGCACCAGGCGCGGTCCGGCCCATGGAGGGTAGCCGCGTGAACTACTTCGAGTTTCACATCGGCGACTACTCGGAGGCAACGGCGCACCTGTCTTTCGTCGAGGACGCGGCCCTCGGCCGCCTGATCCGCAAGGTGTACAAGACGGAGGCGGCGCTACCGCTCGAGCTGAAGGAGGTTCAGCGGCTGGTCGGAGCAAGGACGCGCGAAGAGCGCGAGGCCGTCCAGACCGTGCTGCAAGAGTTCTTTGAAAAGCGCGAGGACGGCTGGCACCAGACGCGCTGCGACGCGGAGATTGCGCGCTTCCATTCCAAGCAGAGCAAGGCTCGGTCGAGCGCAAATGCGCGGTGGCACGGCGGCGACAAGAAAGCGTTGCCTGCGCACGCGTCGGAAGCATCCTCCTCGATGCGGTCGCATGTTCCGGAGGATGCGACCGCATCAGCGGAGCATGGCAAATGTAATGCTCTCCAGACTCCAGACTCCAGACTCCAAGAACCACACACACTGCCAGCGCACGACGCCGTTGTGTGTGTTGATGCGCAAGCCGTGAAGGCAATGCGGGAGGCCGGCCTGCAGGATGCGGTGGTCGGCAACCCGAGCGTGATTGCGCTCCTGCAGAAAGGCGTGGCCGTTGAGCAGTTCGCGGGCGCGGCTCGCATCGCGGCAGGCGTCGCCAAGGGCGTCCCTTACGCCATCGGCGTGCTGCGCCAGCAGCTGCGGGAGGCGGAGGCGATTGCGCGGCTGCCCGACGCAGCCACGAAGGCATGGGACGCCGGGCGGACCAGCATCGAGGCGAAGGGAGTCGAGCTCGGGCTCGGCAAGTGGGACCAGGCGGCATGGCCAGCGCACGGCGGCGAAAGCTTCGCCCAGTACACCGACCGAGTTCGCGAGGCCCTTCGTCGGCAAGAGGTCGCCGCCACATGACGAGCGCCGCGGCTCAGCGAGTGGCCTCGCATGTTCCACGTGAAGAAGCCCAGGGGGAGGGGTGGGTCAATTCCTTGGGACCCCACACCGGAAACCGAGCCCCTAGTCATTTTTTTGCGCGCGCGAGTTTCGGAGGGGGGGGGTCAACTTCTGCGACTCACTCCGACCCGGCGCGGCGAGCCTTATCCAGTGTTCCCGCGGAGTCGCCATGGCCGGCGGCTTCGCACATCCGCCGCACTGCGGCATCAACCTCGAAAGAGAGAGCCACCATGAACCAAGCCACCACCGTCGACACTCGCCTGGAGCGCGACCCGCGTTACTCGGCCGCCTGGAATCGGTACACCGAGCTGCAGCTGCAGCTGCGCGAGGCCGAAAGGCAGCGGCAGGAGATCCAGCAGCAGATGGGCAACACGGGATCGGACACGCGCAATGCAATTCGCGCCGAAGCGAATGCGCTGCTCTCGGAGTCCGCCGCGGCCGGCATCGCCAAGCGCGATGAGGTCGCGCGCAGCCTCGGCGAGGTGACGCACCGCATTGCTGTCCTGCGCGAGGCCGTTGGCCTGCAGAAGCAAGTGGTCGAAGGCCTGCGCGCCGAGGTGAGCCTGGCGATCTGCGCCGATCTGCTGCCGACTCATCAGGCGCACGTGCGGGCCGTGGCCCTGGCCGCCATCGGCCTGGCCGACCACGTCCGCACTGAGTGGGAACTGCGGGACCGGCTGGCACAGAACGGAGTACTCGGCGGCCACCTGCGCCCGATGCCCCTTCGGGGCTTCAACCTCACGGAGCCGAACAGCACCATTTCGCAGTTCCTGCTCGAGGCGGCGCGTTACGGGTTTATCGAGGCCGCGGAGCTGCCCGAGCACGTGCGGAAGTGGATCCCGCCCGCACCGCAGCAGGTCCCTGCTGTGAAGCCCGCCAAGAGGGCCGCCAAAGAGGGCTGGCTGAACGCCGCCTGACTCGACCCACACCACCACCCAACTGAGAACGCACCATGGCTACTGAATACGCCAAGAATCCCCACCGCGGCCAACGAGACATCGAGGATGTTGCGGCCTTCCGTCAGCACCTGAAACGCAAGGGCCTGCGCAATCTGGCCGAGTGGGAAGCGGCCAGGCGCGCGACGAGTCCGCGCGCCGGTCGCCCGATCCGGCCGCCGAGCACGAGCACCTCACGCTCCAAGCGCGCTACGTGACGCTCAAGGCGAAGCGCTGATGAGGGCGAAGCTCACACTCCTCGCACGCCTGGTCGACCTGCGGGACCTGCTCGCCTTCGGCGGGCTGGCCATGATCGGCTACGGCCTGGCGCTCGTCTACGTCCCGCTGGCATGGGTCGCTGTCGGCGCCGTGCTGTTCTGGCTCGGCGCGGGATCGGTGACGCTCCCGCCGCCGACACGCTGATGTATGCAAATCCCGGCCGCAAGGCGAGGCACCTCGGGACCGCTGCGGGGGCGGCGGGCACGGTGCCACCTTTTTTGCCCGGCCGCAAGGCGAGGCACCTCGGGACCGCTGCGCCGGGGCAGCGGGCACGGTGCCACCTCTTTATTGGACTTGCTTTCAATCTCAAGGATTGTCATGACTTCGACGCGTGTTGACTTGGGGGGCTTGCCCCTCACCTCCGCAGAGGCGCGCAGCGCCTTGCCTGTGCGTGGCCAGACGATGCGGAGGGCAGCATGAAGACCCTCACCTCTGACGTGACCAACGCGCTCGCCGGCGGGCTGGTGCCCATGGCGCTGCTCGTCAAGATGGAATTTGCCAGCGGCACCATCGCGCGCAACAGCGGCAACCTCGCCCTGACCTGGGGCGGTACTACCTACGCCGCCGGCGGGCTGGGCAGCATCAGCCAAGTCGACAACTCGCCCGGCGAGATCAAGGGCCTTTCCTTCGAGATCAGTGGTGTAGCCGCCTCCGACGTTTCGCTGGCGCTGGACGGCGCCGATGAGTGGCAGGGCACGCCGGTCACGATCTACGTCGCGCTGCTGGACCCGACCACTTACGCCGTCATCGACGCCGACGTCGTCTGGTCCGGGCTGGGCGACACCCTGACCATCCAGGAGGACGGCGAAACCTGCTCTGTTGCGGCCACCGCCGAGAGCACCGCCGTCGACCTCCTGCGCGGCGTGCCCGTGACCTACACCCACGCGGATCAGCAGGTGTTCTACCCAGGCGACCTGGCGTTCCAGTTCGTGAACGATCAGTCCGACAAGCAAATCATCTGGCCTTCGCGGGAGTGGTTCCTGCGATGAAACGCCTGCACGATTGGCAACTGCGCCTGGCGGAGTTCGCCCGCGAGCGGCAAGACATGCCGTTCGCCTGGGGCGTGAACGACTGCTTTCTCTTCAGCGCCGACGCTGTCATGGCCGTCACCGGATACGACATGGCGGCTGGCCTGCGCGGCACCTACAGCGACGAGCGGCAAGCCGGCCGGATCCTGCGTGAACGTGGCGGGCTGGCGGCGTTGGTGGATTCACAGCTTGGCGAGCGCGTGCCGCCACTCATGGCAAATGTGGGCGACATCGTGCTGCTCGACATGGGCAACCATCCCGCCGTGGGCGTGTGCAACGGCACCAGCCTGCTGGGCCCGGGCGCCGGCGGCATGGTGGCTTGCGGTATGGGCTTCGCGAAGGCGGCCTGGAGGGTAGGGTAATGCCCGTATTCATCTCCGCCATCGGCTACGCGCTCACGGCCAAGGTCGCCGTGTCCTCGCTCGCCTACGCCATCGGCGCGTTTCTGGTCGACTACGCCGCAACGATCTGGGCGGGCGGCATGCTCCTGGGCAGCGCCGCGATGTCCCAGTCGCAGGCCCGCAAGGCCCAGCGCAAGCAGCGCGAGGCCTACAACGCCAGCCAGGTGGACCGCATGCACAACGTGGTGACCACCATCGGCCAGCGCGACCTGGTCATGGGCCGCGTGCGCAAGGCCGGCACGGTGTTCGCCCGGGCGTCGACCGGGGCCACCAAGGAAAAGTTCTGCCTGGCCATCGCGCTGGCCGGCCATGAGATCGACGGCGTCGAGACGGTCTACTTCAACGACCAGGCCGTGACGCTGGACGGCTCCGGCAACGTCACCAGCGAGCCGTACATGCTCACCCGCAAGGGCACGGCCATCGAGCCGTTCGCCGCCGGGCCCACCGTCACGCTGGGCCACACGCCGGTCGCCGACACGATCTCGGCCACCTACACCACCGGCACCGGGCAGGACGCGGTGACCACGCAGCTGCAGGTGTCCGTCGTCGGCACCACGGCCACGATCACCACGGACGGCAGCACCCCGTACACCGGCGACGGCTCGATCACCTACCAGTACGAGGACCAGGTCAGCAAGGCCCAGGTTCGCATCTACCTGGGCACGGCAGACCAGACGGCCGACGCCGACCTGCAGGCGCTGTTCCCCGGTGACTGGACGGCCGACCACCGGGCCCGGGGCGTGGCCTACCTGGTGTGCGAGTTCGATTACGACGAGACCGCATTCCCGTCCGGCCTGCCGTCCGTGTCGGCGCTGATCCGCGGCGCCAAGCTGTACGACCCGCGCGACGCCAGCACCGCCTTCAGCGAGAACCCGGCGTTGATGGTGCGGCATCTGCTGACGCACCCCAGCTTCGGCAAGCGCACCAGCATCACGGCCGCGGAGGATGCCCGCATCGCAGCGGCGGCGAACGCCTGCGACATCTCCACCGGCTACGTCGTCAGCGGCGTCACCGACACCCGCGAGCTGTTCACGGCCGGCTATGTCCTCCCCTACGGCGCGCCGGCCAAGGACGCGCTCGACGACCTCTGCCAGGCCATGGGCGGCATGTGGGCGTACGCCGGCGGCCAGTTCTACCTGCGGGCCGGCGTGCACACCGCGTCCGTGATGACGCTCACCGAGGCCGACCTGGCGGTGGTGCGGCGCGGCTCGGACGGCAGCGAGCAGCAGAGCCCCATCGTGATCGGCGCCCACAAGGCGCGGGCCGACAAGGTCAACGTCATCACGCCGCGCATCTGGGACGGCGCGCAGGGGTACAAGCAGGTGGCGCTGACGCCACTGGCGCCGGCCGCGCTGATCGCGCGCGACGGCGCCTGGCTGGCGCAGGAAGTGGACATGCCGGCGGTGACCTACTCGCCGCAGGCGCTGCACGTTGCCGGCATCATCATCCGGGACGACCGCGACAGCCTGCGCGTGACGCTGCCATTCAAGCTGCGCGCCTACCCCATCGAGCTCTTCGACACAGTCGCCTTGACGCTGGCCCGCTACGGGTGGAGCGCCAAGGAATTCATCGTGCTGGGCTACACCTGGACGCACGACGGCAGCATCCAGCTCACGCTGAAGGAAACCGCCGCGGCGATCTACCAGCTCGACGCCGCGTTCGATCCGCAGGGCTACGCCGCGAACACCAACTTGCCCAGCCCCTGGGACATCGATCCGCCGGCCAACATCGCCGTCACCAGCGGCACGGCGGATCTGCTGCGCCAGGGGGACGGCACCATCGTGCCGCGCGTCAAGGTGGCGTGGGACGCGATCACGGACCAGAGCCTGCTGTTCGGCGGCCAGGTGGAGGTGCGCTACCGGCTGGCCACCGAGGCGGGCTGGCACACCGTCAGCGTGCCGGCGGCCGAGACCTACGTCTACCTGCTGGGCGCGAAGGAAGGTGACGTCGGCTACTGCCAGCTGCGCACCAGGAACAGCATCGCGGTGTCGGACTGGTCGCTGCAGATCACACACCAGGTGGCGGGGAAGAGTGACGCGCCGGGCGACGTGACCAGCCTCGCGGCGACCGGCATCGAGCACGGCATCAGGATCAGCGGCATCCTGCCGAGCGACCCGGATCTGGCGTATGCCGAGGTCTGGATGGGACCGGACAGCAACATCGCGAACGCGAGCCGCATCACCTGGGGGCTGGCCAGCAGCTACGACCAGCTCGGGCTGGCGGCGAGCGATGGCACGAAATACTTCTGGGTGCGCTGCGTCGACACCAGCGGCAACTTGGGCGACTTCGTCGGGCCGGTGAGCGCTGTGGCCGGCATCACGGCGACGCCGGGGTCCGTGACGGGGTTGTCGGCCACGGCCATCATCGGCGGCATCAGGGTGAGCGGCACGCTACCGGCCGAAGACGATCTCGCCTACGTCGAGCTCTGGATGGGCACGACGAACGTGCTCGGCGCCGCGAGCCGGATCACCTGGGGGCTGGCCAGCAGCTATGACCAGCTCGGGCTACTCCCCACCGATGGCGCGCGGTACTTCTGGGCGCGGTGCGTCAACACGAGCGGCACGGCCGGCGCGTATGTCGGGCCGGTGAGTGCGACGGCCGGGCAGGCGAGCAGCGCGCAGATCGCGGCGCTGGCGTGGAACAAGGTGACGGACAGCGGCGGCAGGCCTGCGGACTATGCCGACGTGACGTCTTCGATCCTCGCGAGCAGCGGCACCAGCATCGTGATGAGCAACGCCAACCTGTTCAAGAGCAGCAGCGGTGTGGGCGGTGTTTTCATCGGGGCGGGCGGACTCACTGGCAAGAACAGCAGTGGCACCTCGACGTTCACGATCGACGGCAGCACCGGCAACGCCACGCTAAGCGGGAACCTCGCCGTCACAGGCTCTGCGATCATCAATGGCTCGAACTTCGACGGCTCTGTGTACCAAGCACTTAGGGTGAACACGCTGCGCGCTACGGCTGGCGGCGTTGAAGCTGGCACCAGCGCCGCACGAGGTTCTGGCGGTATCGCGTTGGGCGGTTACGCGAGCGCCGGAGGCGACGGCGTGTTTGGGTCCACCACTGGCGGCAGTGGCTACGGCGTGGAGGGCGTTGCAGTGGCGGCGAGCGGCGCGGGTGTTCTCGCGTATGGATCCGGCGGTGCTTATGGGTTGAGCGTCAGCGGTCCGATGTACACGGACAACACGACGGTCGTAGGGAACCTCAACGCGAAATATTTCGACGGCAACGTTGCAACTGCATTTGCTGCGGCGACCCACAACCACACTGGCGTCTACCTGCCCGCGGGCGGGACTGCCGCCAGTGCAGTTCAGATCAGCAACTCCGGACACACGTACACGTTCAGCGGTGGATCGGCATCCGGGGCTGCCACCGCCACGTTTTCGAGCGCCAACAAGCCCGGCACTTCAACGGCCAATATCTGGCTCGCCATGGTCATTGACGGCACCACGTACGACATCGCCGCCTGGCCGCGGTAATTTTTTCTAAGGAGCAACACATGCCTCGCATCATCAGCGTCCCAGCCCAAACCCTTCGCCTCGAGATCCGCGCTTTGCAGGAGGTTCCGGCGTCGCCGCGCGAGCCCGGATACGTTCGCGTGGATGTCGGCCGCGTGGACGATGCCGGCGCGTTCATCATCCCGCAGCAGTTCGAGACCTACGAAATTCGCGGCAAGATGTTCGAGGCGCTGGTGGGCCCGGCCGCCGAGTGGGCGCCGGACAAGCCGGACGGCACCTACCGCAACGACGATCTCTGGTACTTCATGGACCGCATCAAGGCGGCGGCCGAAGAGGCGGCGGAAGTGCAGCGCAAACTGGACCAGGTGTGACGGGTCGCGGGGCCGCATATGACGAGTGAGCTTCTTCTTCAGGCGCTGCTGATCGAGGTGCGCGCGCTGCGGCGAGCGGTCGAGGGTACGCCGGCCGCTCGGCCATCGACTGGGTTCTTCGCGCTGCTGCAAGACGTTTGGGCGCTCATGGGCGAAGGCGAGTGGACTTGTGCCGGGCTCATTCAGCACGCGCGCTCGTGCGACAACGTCGAAGCGCGGAGACTCTTGACCACGCTCGAGGAGCTGGGCATCGAAGGCGCGTACCCACTCGGGACGTTCTTGCGCTCGCGTATCGGCGTGGCGCCGAACGGGTTCGAGTTACGCCGCCTGGGGCTGGGCGTCAACCACGTGGCGCGCTGGGCTGTGCTTGCTGCCGGGCGGGGTGGGCACCATCAGCAGCAAGTGCATTGAGCCGAGCGCGGTTGCTTAGCGCCCTGCGCGCGCCTCCCTGCGGCTGATCGTTTCCATCGTCCGGCCCTGCGCTGCCCTCGAGGCCGGCGCGCGACGGGCGCTCATGGTGGGCCAGCCTTCGGCGCAGCCCTGCAACTGCCGCGCGCCGCTCGCATCGGCGCCGGCCTGTGCACGCCGCTTCGCGCGCGATGGCCCTGCCGTTTGGTGCCCTGCGCTCGCGCGAGCGGATGACCGTGTCACACCCCGCCCAGGGCTGCGCACACGCACGCCGGCCGCCCTGGTTGATCGTGCTGCCCCCGCGCGGCTCGAGGTTGGCATCAGTGACGGTTGCTCGCGCAGTGGTCCTCCCGTCGACTGGGTGCACGGCACGCGATGGCCTTGCCGATCGCTGCCGGCGCCGATGGTGGCCAGCCTTGGGCGCTGCCCCTGTCCCTGCCACTGCAGCTCGCCGCTCGCATCGGCGTCAGCCGAGGGGCACGCCGCTTCGCGCGCGATGGCCCTGCCGCCGCCCGAGAGGCGGCGCGGTGACGGGGCGCTTCGAGCTGACGCCGATCACTGCAGCGCCGCCTCATGCCAGCCACGGCGTGCGCGCCTCCGGCACCAGCTCCGTGCTGACGTCGACCGCCGGCGGCACCGCCAGAGCCTCGTGCGGGCCGATCACTGCGGCGCCGCCCCGTCCTACCGGCGCCCCGTCGGCTGTCGCCTGCGCGGCAGCGGGCTCGTCTTTGCCGATTGACACGTGCCACCCGAGCGCCCTTAATTCCGAGGTCCCTGCAGGAGACCGACATGGCAATCCCGAAGAAGGTCGCAGAGCGGCTCGTGGCCGCCGTCAAGCGTTACCAGCCTATCGTCAACGCCGCGCGGGCGCGCGACGTCGGCGAAGCGGACACCGTGACGATCGTCAAGGACATGCTCGCGGAGCTGTTCGGGTACGACAAGTACGCGGAGGTCACTTCAGAGTTCGCCATCCGGGGAACCTTCTGCGACTTGGCCGTCAAGATCGAGGGCGTGTTGCAGACGCTGATCGAGGTCAAGGCCATCGGGCTCGATCTGAAAGAGGCCCACGTGAAGCAGGCAGTTGACTATGCCGCGAACCAAGGCGTCGACTGGGTCCTGCTCACCAATGGCGTGTCGTGGCGCGTCTATCACATTGCATTCTTGAAGCCCATCGAGCAGGAGCTCGTGGTGAATATCGACTTCACCACGATCAACCCCAGGTCGGAGGCGGATCTGGAGTTGCTGTTCCTCCTCTGCAAAGAGGGTTGGCAGAAGTCGGTCCTGAACGACTACCACACTCAGCGCCAAGCTTTGTCGCGCTTCTTCGTGGGCGCGCTGCTGCTGAGTGAACCAGTGCTCGACGTGATCCGCCGCGAACTGCGCCGCGTGTCGCCGGACGTGAAGATCGACACGGACCAGATCCGCGACGTTCTTACCGCGGAAGTCATCAAGCGAGAGGTCCTCGAGGGCGACAAGGCCGATGAGGCGCGCAAGAAGATCGGGAAGGCGGCAGCCAAGGCGCTGCGCGCAATCACCGTGAGGCCAGCGAAGACCCATGGCGCGGAGTCTGGGATTCGCTTCGTGCCAGGCGAAGCGGATGGGCCGGGAGCGGGGGCGCCCGGCGAAAAGACCGCGTAGCCTGCGCGCCTCGCGCCGCGGCGTTGCGAGGCCGCGGCGCCGGGCGACGGCAGCACCGCCAGGGCCTCGTGCCAGCCATGGCGTGCGCCGGCACCAGCTCCTCGTGCTGGCCACGCGCGTGCGCCGCGGGCGGGCCGCCAGAGCTTCGTGCTGACGCCGATCACTGCAGCGCCGCCTCGTGCTGGCCACGGCGTGCGCGTCGGCGGCACCGCCAGGGCCTCGTGCTGACGTCAATCGCCGCAGCACCGCGTCGTGCTGGCCACGGCTTGCGGGCGGCAGCACCGCCAGGCACTCATGCCGGCCACGGCATGCGCCGCGGGGCGGCCACCAGAGCCTCGTGCTGACGCCGATCGCTGCAGCGCCGCCTCGTGCCAACCACGGCGTGCGCGCCGGCAGCACCACCAGGTCCTCGTACTGACGTCGATCAGCGCGGCAGCACCACCGGCTCCTCTCTCACCACCAGTCTCATGCCGACCGCATCGTGCGCCGGCCGGCAGCACCGGCAGCACCTCATGCCGACCACGGCGTGCACCGCCAGCGCCTCGTGCCGACGTCGATCGCCCGGCAGCACCACCAGAGCCGCGTGCTGGCGTCGATCGCAGCGGGCGGCCACCAGAGCCGCGTGCGCCGGCCGTGCCGCCAGCGCCGCGTGCTGGGCACGGTGCGCCGGCAGCAGCGCGAGAGCCCGTGCTGACGTCGATCGCCGCAGGCGGCCACCAGAGCGGCACCGCCGGGGCCTCTTGCCGGCCACGTGTCCGCCGGGCAGCGCCAGGGCCTCGTGCCGACGTCGATCGCCGCGGGAGATAGTGGCGCCAGCTCCACAACCGGCGCCTGCTGTTTATCGCAAAGCCGCCATGATGCTGGCCAGTGTGCCCAGGAGCGTGATCAGCCACATGCTGGCCGCGTACGGATGCGCCGCGCCCCAGGTTCTAACTTTGCGCAGTGCCCGACGCCAGCGGGGGTAGTCGAGCCGGCCGCCTTCCTCCCAAAAGCTCAGGTCCTCTAGGTCCGTCCGCATCGACAGGCCCCAGTATTTTGCTTTCCAGACCTTCCAGAGATGGCGCATCAGTGGATATTGCAACAGCGCGTCGAGCAGCGACCGCCGCTCAGGCGCTAAATTAAAGGTGGATTTTTTGTTGGGTACATAAGAGAAACAGGCCGCAAAGGCCCGTGTTTCCTAGTGTCCTGGCGGAGAGGGCGGGATTCGAACCCGCGGAGGGCTATGAACCCTCACACGCTTTCCAGGCGTGCGACTTAAACCGCTCATCCACCTCTCCTGCGAAGCCCGCCATTGTAGCAGCGGGCCGCCCGCTTTCCGGCCGCGTCACGCCACTTTCGCGCTGGCACGCCGCGCCTGCTGCGGGTTGGCGAGCATGGACAGCAGCAGGTTGACGTCCGCTGGCTTGACCATGTGGAAATCGAACCCCGCCTTGGCCGAACGGGAGCGGCTCTCCGCCTCGCCGTAGCCGGTGAGCGCGATCAGCAGCGCATCGCGCGACCCCGGCTGCAGGCGCAGGCGGTGCGCGACCTCGAAGCCGTTCATGCCCGGCAAGCCGATGTCCAGCAGCACGACGTCGGGCCGGAACTGCTCGGCGATCTGCAGCGCACTCATGCCTTCGTTGGCCACCTTGACCTCGAAGCCTTCCATCTCCAGCAGCGTCATCAGCGTCTCGGCCGACGCCGCCAGGTCGTCGACGACCAGGATCCGGCCGGGCGCCTTGCCGCGCGAAATGCTTTCGCGGCCGTCCGTCGCCACCGTGACCGCCTCGGCGGCCGGCGCCGGGCGGGCCGGGAGGTAGACCTCGACCTCGGTGCCGGTCCCGGGCCCGTCGCTGTGGGCAGCGACGCGCCCGCCATGGAGCTCCACCAGGTGCTTGACCAGCGTGAGGCCGATGCCCAGGCCGCCCTGGGACCGGTCCAGCGACTGGTCGCCCTGGGCGAACAGGTCGAAGATGTGGGGCAGGAAGGCCGGCTCGATGCCGGAGCCCTCGTCGCGCACGGAGATCTTCAGCTCGCCGGCGAAATAGGTCGCTGTGAGGGCGATCCGGGTGTTGGGCCCGGAGAATTTCGACGCGTTGTTGATCAGGTTGGCCAGCACCTGCGCCAGCCGCACCGCATCGCCGTCGAGCTCGATCTCCTCGGGTGGCAGCTGCACCGACAGCAACTGGTCACGGCCGGCCACCCGCGGCGAACTGCCTTCCACGGCCCGGTCGACCAGTTCGCGCAGCGTCAGCCGCTCCGGCTTGACCACGACCTTGCCCTGCACGATCCGCGACACGTCGAGCAGGTCGTCGATCAGCCGCGCCATGTGGTCCGCCTGGCGGCCGATGACGTCGCGCGCCCAGTTCATGGTCAGCTGCGTCACGTCCCCGCCCTGCATGATGTGCACGGCATTGCGGATCGGCGCCAGCGGATTGCGCAACTCGTGCGCCAGCATCGCCAGGAACTCGTTCTTGCGACGGTCGGCCTCCTGCACGGCGAAGTACAGGCGGGCGTTCTCCATCGCGATCGAGGCGCGGCTCACCACTTCCTTGGCGAGCGCGAGCCGTGGCGCATCCATCCTGTCTGCGTCCGCCACCAGCACCACGGCGCCGCGCGAGCGGTCGCCGCCCAGCAGGGGGCAGAACGCCATCGCCTGGCGGCCATCGCGCCGCAGTTCGAACTGGCGCGACTCCATGACGCGCGCCAATGCCGCGCGCAACCCCTCCGGAAGCGGGTCGCTGGCATCGGGCGGCGCCGGATGGGTTTCGATTCGCGCCAGGCTGCCATCGGGATTGGCGAGCGCCAGCACGGCGCGATCCCCCAGCATGGGCACCGCCACCTCGAACAGGGCCCGGATCGTGTCGTCGAGGTCGAGCGAGCGCGCGAGCAGCTGGCTCGCCTCGGCCAGGTAGTCGGCGCGGTGGATGGCTTCCTCGGCGGCGGCACGCGCCGCTTCGGACCGCGCCAGCGCCTCCCGCGCGGCGGCCTGCACCTGCAGCTGCCGGTTCATCCGGAACAGCTCGACGAAGACGCGGATCTTCGAGCGCAGCACCTCCGGCACCACCGGCGACGGGATGTAGTCGACCGCACCCAGCGCATAGCCGCGCTTGGCCTGCACCTCGTCGACGTAGGCCGTGATGAACACGATCGGCGTCTGCGCGGACTTCTTGTACTGCCGGATCAGCCCCGCCGTCTCCAGGCCGTCGATGTCCGGCATGTTGACGTCGAGCAGGATGACCGCGAACTCCATCTCGAGGATGTAGGCCAGCGCCTCCTTGCCCGAGCGGGCACTGACGATGTTCTGCCCCAGCTCGTCCAGGATGGTCCGGAAGACGACATGCTTTTCGGGCAGGTCGTCCACCACCAGGATGTTGACCTGCTCCTGTTCCGGCGGCGGGGCGGCGTTCGATTCCAACCGGGGGCTCACTGGTGCAGCCACGCGCGCAGGACGGCCAGCAGGTCCTGCGTGTTGACCGGTTTCGACAGGTAGTCCCAGGCGCCCGCCTCGATGCACTTCTCGCGGTCGCCCTTCATGGCCTTGGCCGTCACGGCGATCATCGGAAGGTCCTTGCCGGCCGGCAGCTTGCGGATCTCCTTCATGGTGGCCATGCCGTCCATCTCGGGCATCATGATGTCCATCAGCACGACCTCGATCTGCGGATCGGAGGCCACCCGGCTGATCGCATCGCGGCCGTTGTCGGCCCACACGATGTCCATCCCGTGCTCTTCCAGCACCGTGGCCAGCGCGAAGATGTTGCGCATGTCGTCGTCCACGATCAGCACGCGCTTGCCGGCCAGCGGCTTGGTCGACTCGTGCACGTTGTTGATCAGCGCGCGCTTGGCTTCCGGCAGCCGGGCCAGGCTGGCATGCAGCGCCAGCAGCGCGTTGTCGAACAACTTCGGCACGGTGTGCGCTTCGCGCACCGTGATGGCGTCGTCGGAGTGCCACGCCACCTTGCCCGCATCCTTGCCGCCGCCGCGGTACACCACCAGCGGCAGCGGGCCCAGGTCGGCCTGCGCGGCCAGCAGCCCATGGCACTCGTGCGGGTCGATGCCCGGGAAGCCGTCCTCCACCACCACGCAATCGAAGCTGTCGTCCTCCAGCGCTTCCACCAGTTTCTCGCCGCTCTTGACGACGGTCGGCCGGATCTGCTCGTCCTCCAGCTGCGCCAGCAGCTCGCGCCGCGCAGCGGTGTCGCGCAAGGCCACCAGCACCCGTTTCTCGGAGCGGGCCAGGTAGGACTGCAGCTTGTCGAGCATCGCGTCCAGCACTTCCTTGGACTGGATCGGCTTCTCGACGAAGGCCATCGCCCCCGAGCGGAACGCGCGCTCCTTCGAGTCGTCGGTGGAAATCACGCACACCGGCATGTGGCGCACGCCGAGGTCGTGCTTGATGCGGTCCAGGACGCGCCAGCCTTCCATGTCCGGCAGGTACATGTCCAGCGTGACGGCCGACGGCTTGTACTGGGAAGCGAGCGTCAGCGCGCCGGCGCCCATCGAGGTGACCAGGCCCTTGAAGCCCTTGGCCCGTGCCGCGTCGAGCAGGAAGCGGGCGAACGCCAGGTCGTTCTCGACGATCAGCAGGACCATGTCGCCTTGCTGGATCGTGTCGCGGTCGTCGTTGGCCTCGTTGAGCACGGCGCCGCTGTCCTCGGGCGCCGCCGGGGTCGCGTCCACCACCTCCGGCTCGGACCGGGGCGTGCGCTTCATGCCGGGCAGGCCCGGCAGCGTGTAGTCGGCGCGCGACTCCGGCGACTGCGCCACGCGGCGCGCCGCCCGCGTGCCCGAGTAGACGAGCGGCAGGTACAGCGTGAAGGTGCTGCCCTGTCCCGGCGCGCTGGCGAGCCGGATCTCGCCGCCCAGCAGCTTCGAGAGTTCCCGGCTGATGGCCAGCCCCAGGCCGGTCCCGCCGTACTTGCGGCTGGTGGAGCCGTCGGCCTGCTGGAACGCCTCGAAGATGATCTGCTGCTTGTCGCCCGAGATGCCGATGCCGGTGTCCGACACGGCGAATGCCAGCACCTGCTGCGCGCGATTGAGGTCCTCGTTGTCCGGTGACCAGCCGCTGAACACTTCCTCGATGGCCAGCGTGACGTGGCCCTGGTGCGTGAACTTGAAGGCGTTCGACAGCAGGTTCTTCAGGATCTGCTGCAGGCGCTTGACGTCGGTGACCATCGAGGTCGGCAGGTTCATGCCGGTGTGGATCATGAAGTCCACGCTCTTGGCCTCGGCGACGTGGCGGAACGTGCGTTCCACGTACAGCTGCAGGTCGGACAGGCGCAGGTCGTTGACGTCGACCACCACGGTGCCGGATTCGATCTTGGACAGGTCCAGGATGTCGTTGATCAGCATCAGCAGGTCGTTGCCGGACGAGTGGATCGTCTTGGCGAATTCGACCTGCTTGGCCGTGAGGTTCCCGTCCGGGTTCTTCGACAGCTGGTCCGACAGGATCAGCAGCGAGTTCAGCGGCGTGCGCAGCTCGTGCGACATGTTGGCCAGGAACTCGGACTTGTACTTGGAGGTCAGCGCCAGCTGCTTGGCCTTGTCTTCCAGTGCCTGCCGCGCCTGCTCCACTTCCTGGTTCTTGCGCTCCACCTCGTGGTTCTGGTGCACCAGCAACCGTGCCTTCTCCTGCAGCTCCTCGTTGGTCTGCTGCAGTTCCTGCTGCCGGCTCTGGAGTTCCTGCGCCAGCGACTGCGACTGGGTCAGCAGGTCCTCGGTCCGCATGTTGGCCTCGATCGTGTTGATCACGATGCCGATCGATTCGGTGAGCTGGTCCAGGAAGGCCTGGTGGGTCGGGTTGAAGCGTTCGACCGAGGCCAGTTCCACGACCCCGCGGACCTGGCCCTCGAAGATGATCGGCAGCACCAGCACGTTCAGCGGCTGCACCTCGGTGAGGCCCGAGGCGATCTTCAGCGTTTCCGGGATCGACGACGTCAGCAGGATCTTCTTCTTGTCGTACGCGCACTGGCCGACCAGGCCCTGGCCGAGCTCCAGCTCCTTGCCGTACGAACCGTGGCCGTCAGACGCGTAGCTGGCCATCAGGCGCAGCTTGGGCTGCTCGTGGGTGTACCGCAGCACGTAGAACTCGGCCTGCTGCGCGCCCACCACCGGCGCCAGCTCGGACAGGATCAGGTGACCCACCGCCACCAGATCCTTCTGGCCCTGCAGCATCCGCGAGAACTTGGCCAGGTTGGTCTTGAGCCAGTCCTGCTCCGTGTTCAGCTGCGTGGTGTCCTTGAGGTTGCGGATCATCTCGTTGATGGTGTCCTTCAGCGCCGCCACCTCGCCCAGCGCCTCCACCGTGATCGACCGGGTCAGGTCGCCCTGCGTCACGGCGGTCGCCACCTCGGCAATGGCCCGCACCTGCGTCGTCAGGTTCGCCGCCAGCTGGTTCACGTTCTCGGTCAGGCCCTTCCAGGTTCCCGCGGCGCCCGGCACCTTCGCCTGGCCGCCCAGCTTGCCTTCCACGCCCACCTCGCGGGCCACGGTCGTCACCTGGTCGGCGAACGTGGCCAGCGTGTCCGTCATCGAGTTGATGGTGTCGGCCAGCGCGGCGATCTCGCCCTTGGCCTCCACGGTCAGCTTCTGGTCGAGGTCGCCGTTGGCCACCGCGGTCACCACCTTGGCGATGCCGCGCACCTGCGAAGTGAGGTTGCCGGCCATGAAGTTCACGTTGTCGGTCAGGTCCTTCCAGGTGCCCGCGACGCCCTGCACGTCTGCCTGGCCGCCCAGTTTCCCTTCGGTACCCACTTCCCGCGCCACCCGCGTCACTTCCGAGGCGAACGACGAGAGCTGGTCCACCATGGTGTTGATGGTGTTCTTCAGCTCCAGGATTTCGCCCTTCACGTCCACCGTGATCTTCTTGGACAGGTCGCCGGCCGCCACCGCCTTGGTCACGTCGGCGATGTTGCGCACCTGGGACGTCAGGTTGCCGGCCATGAAGTTCACGTTGTCCGTGAGGTCCTTCCAGGTGCCGGCCACGCCCTGCACGTCGGCCTGGCCGCCCAGCTTGCCCTCGGTACCCACTTCCCGGGCCACCCGGGTCACTTCCGAGGCGAACGACCGCAGCTGGTCCACCATGGTGTTGATGGTGTTCTTCAGCTCCAGGATCTCGCCCTTCACGTCCACCGTGATCTTCTTGGACAGGTCGCCCGTGGCCACTGCCTTGGTCACGTCGGCGATGTTGCGGACCTGGGCTGTCAGGTTGCCGGCCATGGAGTTCACGTTGTCCGTGAGGTCCTTCCAGGTGCCGGCGACGCCCTGCACGTCGGCCTGGCCGCCCAGCTTGCCTTCGGTACCCACTTCCCGCGCCACCCGCGTCACTTCCGAGGCGAACGATCGCAGCTGGTCCACCATGGTGTTGATGGTGTTCTTCAGCTCCTGGATCTCGCCCTTCACGTCCACCGTGATCTTCTTGGACAGGTCGCCGGCCGCCACGGCCTTCGTCACTTCCGCGATGTTCCGCACCTGGGCCGTGAGGTTCGAGCCCATCGAGTTCACCGAGTCGGTCAGGTCCTTCCAGGTGCCGGCCACGCCTTGCACGTCGGCCTGGCCGCCCAGCTTGCCTTCGGTGCCCACTTCTCGCGCCACCCGCGTCACTTCCGAAGCGAACGAGGAGAGCTGGTCCACCATGGTGTTGATGGTGTTCTTCAGCTCCAGGATCTCGCCCTTCACGTCCACCGTGATCTTCTTGGACAGGTCGCCGGCCGCCACGGCGGTCGTCACGTCGGCGATGTTGCGCACCTGAGAGGTCAGGTTGCCGGCCATGAAGTTCACCGAGTCGGTCAGGTCCTTCCAGGTGCCGGCAACGCCCTGCACGTCGGCCTGGCCGCCCAGCTTGCCCTCGGTACCCACTTCCCGCGCCACCCGGGTCACTTCCGAGGCGAACGATCGCAGCTGGTCCACCATGGTGTTGATGGTGTTCTTCAGCTCCAGGATCTCGCCCTTCACGTCCACCGTGATCTTCTTGGACAGGTCGCCGGCCGCCACGGCCGTCGTCACTTCCGCGATGTTCCGCACCTGGGCCGTCAGGTTCGAGCCCATCGAGTTCACGGAGTCGGTCAGATCCTTCCAGGTGCCGGCCACGCCCTGCACCTCGGCCTGGCCGCCCAGCTTGCCTTCGGTACCCACTTCCCGGGCCACCCGCGTCACTTCCGAGGCGAACGATCGCAGCTGGTCCACCATGCTGTTGATGGTGTTCTTCAGCTCCAGGATCTCGCCCTTCACGTCCACCGTGATCTTCTTGGACAGGTCGCCGGTGGCCACCGCCTTGGTCACTTCGGCGATGTTGCGCACCTGGGCCGTGAGGTTCGAGCCCATCGAGTTCACCGAGTCGGTGAGGTCCTTCCAGGTCCCGGCCACGCCTTGCACGTCGGCCCGGCCGCCGAGCTTGCCTTCGGTACCCACTTCCCGGGCCACCCGGGTCACTTCCGAAGCGAACGACCGCAGCTGGTCCACCATGGTGTTGATGGTGTTCTTCAGCTCCAGGATCTCGCCCTTCACGTCCACCGTGATCTTCTTGGACAGGTCGCCGGCCGCCACGGCCGTCGTCACTTCGGCGATGTTCCGCACCTGCGCCGTCAGGTTCGACGCCATGAAGTTCACCGAGTCCGTGAGGTCCTTCCAGGTGCCGGCCACGCCCTGCACGTCGGCCTGGCCGCCCAGCTTGCCTTCGGTGCCGACCTCCCGCGCCACCCGGGTCACTTCGGCCGAGAAGGTCCCCAGCTGCTGCACCATCTTGTTGATGATCATGGCGGTGCGCAGGAATTCGCCTTCCAGAGGACGGCCGTCGGCTTCGAGCGCCATGCTCTTGGACAGGTCGCCCTGGGCCACGGCACCGATCACGCGCGCCACTTCCGAAGTCGGGTGGACCAGGTCGCCGATCAGCGAGTTGATCGAGTCGGCGGAATCGCGCCAGAACCCGCTCGAGTTGGGCACCGAAGCCCGCTCCCTGAGCTTGCCTTCCTTGCCGACGACCTTGGACAGCCGCGCCAGTTCATGCGACATGCGAAGGTTTTCCGCCACGACGTCGTTGAACGCATCGGCCACCTTGCCGAAGACGCCGGTCCAGTCCTGCGGCAGCTGCGCGGCCCGGTTGCCCTTCTTGAGGTCGCTCAACGCGGCCAGCACGGTGCGCGTGTGCTCGGACAGCAGGTCGACCTCGTCCAGGATTGCGTTCACGCAGGCGACGTCGCTTTGCCAGAAGCCGGTGAGCTTCTCGTCGCCGATCCGCTTGGTCTTCCCGTTGGTGCGCACGGTGGCATCCAGCCCCCTCAGCTTCTGCGAGGTGCGCGTCGTCTGGGCGCTCAGTTCGTTGAATTCGCCCGCGATCTTGCCGTACACGCCGTCCCATTCGGTCGGCAGCGTCACGCCGCTCTCCCCGCGCCGGAAGGCGCCGAGGGCCCGGAGCACCTGCCGCAGCTCGCTGTCGCGTTGATCAACCGAAGGCAATTTCGCCACTACTTCCATGCTGTCCCCCTACTGAGCAACACGCCGCCGGAGCACGATCGGGCACCAGCCGGCACGGCAATAAATCGGGCGAGATTACTGTCTTCCGCGCGCAGCGACAACCGTGCTCGGCAATGCCCTCCCTGCAAACCGAGGCAGGGTGCGGCCCGTAGGAGTGCTCCTACAGAAAGAGCCGCCAATGCACTACAGGTCATGTCGCGGACCGCAGACGTGCGGCACACGGATTGCCCCGAGTAGAAGCGACGGGGCGCACCATGAAAAAAGCCGCCTCGCGGCGGCTTCTTCCCGGGGGAGCCGGCGGCTCAGTCCAGCGCGACTTTCTTGCCGTCCTTGTACGTATAGAGCGTCATGGCCGGGTTCTTCAGTTCGCCGTTGGTTTCGAACTGGATGGTGGCCGTCACGCCCTTGTAGTTCGACTTCTGCAGGTGCGGGATGTACACCTTCGGATCGATCGACTTGGCGCGCACCATCGCGTCCGCCAGCAGCATGGTGGCGTCGTAGGTGTACGGGCTGTACACCTGGAACTGGCCCGGGAACTTCTTGTCGTAGCGCTCCTTCCAGGCCGCGCCGCCGGGCATCTTGTTCAGCGACGCGCCGCCTTCGGCGCAGACCACGTTGGCGAGCGACTTGGCGCCGGCGGCCAGTTCGATGATCTTCTGGGTGCAGATGCCGTCGCCGCCGAAGAACTTGGCGTTCGTGAGGCCGAGCTGCTCCATCTGGCGCAGCATCGGGCCGCCCTGCGTGTCCATGCCGCCGAAGAAGATCGCGTCGGGACTCTTGGACTTGATGGCCGTGAGGATCGCCATGAAGTCGGTCGCCTTGTCGTTGGTGAACTGCGAGTCGACGACTTGCATGCCCTTGGACTGGGCGGTCTTCTTGAAGATGTCGGCCACGCCCTGCCCGTACGCGGTGCGGTCGTCGATGACGGCGACCTTCTTCAGCTTCAGCTTGTCGGCGGCGTGGAAGGCCAGGCCGGCGCCCAGCGCGTTGTCGTTGGCGATGATCCGGAACGTGGTCTTGTAGCCGGGCTTGGTCAGGTTGGGGTTCGTCGCGGCGCCGGTGACGTGCGGGATGCCGCAGTCGTTGTAGATCTTGGCGGCCGGGATGGTCGTCCCGGAGTTCAGGTGCCCCACGACGCCGGCGACCTTCGCGTCGCACAGCTTCTGCGCCACGGCGGTTCCCTGCTTCGGGTCGGCGGCGTCGTCCTCGGCCTGCAGCTCGAACTTCACCTTCTTGCCGCCGATCGTCACGCCCTTGGCGTTCAGGTCCTCGATGGCCAGGCGGGCGCCATTTTCGTTGTCCTTGCCGTAGTGCGCCTGCGGGCCGGACATCGGCGCCACATGGCCGATCTTCACGACCATGTCCTGCGCGGCGGCAATTCCCGCCACGGCCGCAATCGCCGCCGCCACCGTCACCTTCATCTTCATCTGCATGGGAAACCTCCAGAGTTTCTGAAAAGTTGAGAAATTGGTAATGTGCTCAACGGGCGCGAACATAGCGCAATTCGCGGACCGCAACCAGAGGGAAACAGCTAGGACGAGCCGTCCGCGGCCGGCAGCAGCGCACATCGTTGCGCCAGCGCAGAAAGCAGCCGGCGGCTGGCGCGGCGGCTCGGCGCCCAGCCCGGTCAGTTGCCGCCCGGGCGGCGCCCGAATTCCTGCTCGAACGCCTCGGCCACCGCCTGCCGCACCGACGCTTCGATCTCGGCCTGCAGCAGCGGGGCAAGCGCCTGGGTCTGCTCCATCACGACGGCCGCGACCCGTTCGCGCAGGCGGCGCTCCAGCATCGCATCCACGCGCTGAAGGACCCGCCGGACGACCTCCTCCTGCGCCATGGCGGCGGCCTCCCCCCCACCGCCCGGATCGCTCGCGGGCGACGCCGGCGGCGGAACCACCTCCGTCAGCGTCGGCACGTAGCGCGGTGGGCGCCGGCCGGTCACTGCGGCTCCTGCGCCCGGTCGTGGCGCCTGATGTCGTACCCGCGCGCCGCGTAGTGCTTCCAGCGCTGCCGCGCGGACTGCCGGTCGCCTTCGTCGCCGGTGACCACTTCGATCAGTCGCTCGAAGGTCTCGAACCCCTCGGGCACGGTCTCGCCGAGGTTCACCAGCACCTGGTGGTGTGGCGCGGCCCGCGGCGTGCCGGTCAGCACCACCGGGGACACGGCGACAACCCGTGCCGGCGCCGCGCCATCGCGGCAGTGCGGTACGAAATCGAGCGCCGAGAAGGTCCACAAGGTGGCGTCGAGCTCGTCGAGCAGCCCGGGCTCGCCCGTCACCACCACCGCGGCGCCCGCCCCGACCGCCTTGCGCAGCAGCCGGCAGGCATAGCCGACCTTGTCGGGCGTGTTGAAGTGGAAGGCGACTTCGGTCACTCGTCCGGGGTGTAGGGGCCAGGGGCAGGGCCTACGCTTTCGCGCGGCGCCCTTTCGCGGCCTGTTTCGCGGCCTGTTTCGCGGCCTGCTTCGTTCCCTTGCCCGCGGCCTGCTGCCGGCCCAGCAGGAACTGCAGGAGCAGGCCGACCGGGCGGCCGGTGGAACCCTTGGCCGGCCCGCCTTTCCACGCCGTGCCGGCGATGTCCAGGTGGGCCCACGGGTAGGCGCCGGCAAACCGCTGCAGGAACTTGGCCGCGGTCACGGCGCCGCCGGCGCGCCCGCCGACGTTGGCCGCATCCGCGAAATTGCTCTTGAGGCCTTCCGCGTATTCATCGTCCAGCGGCATGCGCCAGCACGGATCGAGCGCCGCGTCGCCGGCGGCCAGCAGTTCGGCGGCCAGGCCGTCCTCGCTCGCGAACATGCCGCTGCGCACGCCGCCGAGCGCCACCACGCAGGCGCCGGTCAGCGTCGCGATGTCGACCACGGCCTGCGGCTTGAAGCGCTCCGCGTAGGTCAAGGCGTCGCACAGGATCAGGCGGCCTTCGGCGTCGGTGTTGAGGATCTCGATCGTCTGGCCGCTCATGCTGGTGACGATGTCGCCCGGCTTCACCGAGCGGCCATCGGGCATGTTCTCGCAACTCGGGACCAGGCCGACGACGTTGATCGCCGGCTTCAGTTCGCCGAGCGCGCGGAAGGTGCCCAGCACGCTGGCCGCGCCGCCCATGTCGAACTTCATCTCGTCCATGTCGGCCGACGGCTTGATCGAGATGCCGCCGCTGTCGAACGTGATCCCCTTGCCGACCAGGACCACCGGCGGCTCGCTTGCCGCCGCGCCCTGGTAGCGCAGCACGATGAAGCGCGGCGGCTGCTCGGAACCTTGCGCCACCGCCAGGAACGAACCCATCTTGGCCTTGCCGATCTCCCTGGGACCCAGCACCTCGCACTGGAACTTGTGGGCCCTGGCCAGCTTCTGCGCCTCCTCGCCCAGCCGCGTCGGCGTGGCGAAGTTGGGCGGCAGGTTGCCCAGCTCGCGCGCGAACTCGATGCCCTCGGCCGCGGCGCGGGCCGCCTTGAAGGCCGGCTGGTGCGCGGCCGCGTCGGCGACGGCGATCGTCACGCGCTGCAGTTCCCGGCCCTCGGGCTTGGACTTGGTGGCCACGTAGACATAACTGCTCTCGGCCGTGGCCGTCACGGCGGCGCGCACGGCCGCTTCGCCGGCATCGGGGGCCACGCAGATCACCAGGCGCTTGACGGTGCTCGATCGCAGCGCGCCGACCGCCGCCTGCACGGCGGCATGCACCCGCTTGCCCGAGCCGTCGCCGGCGCCGGCCAGGACGAGCCGCGTGGCGGCGATCCCGGGGGACCGGTAGGCATGCAGCAGCTTGCCCGGCTTGGGGTCGAGGTCGCGCGACTTCAGCGCGTCCGCCGCGAGGCGCGAGAGCGGGTCCTTGCCCGGCTTGAACGATTCCCCCACCAGCAGGATCAGCGCGTCGCATTTCTCGGCGGCCGCCCGGTCCAGGCTCAGTGTCTTGAGTTCGAAGTCCATAATCCCCCGGATTGTTTTTGTACCGATCCGGTCGATGTTATTCCATTCGTCGCTGCGCAAGGAGCTGGCCCGCAGTTTCGGCGCCACGCTGGTGGTGCTGGTCACCATCGTCATGACCATGACCCTGGTGCGCACGCTGAGCCTGGCCAGCCGCGGCAGCGTGAACCCCCAGGACATCATGATGGTCATGGGGTACACGGTGCTCGGCTACCTGCCGCCGATCCTGGCGCTGTGCCTGTTCATCTCGGTCGTCGGCACCCTCTCGCGCATGTACCGTGACAGCGAGATGGTGATCTGGTTCGCCGCCGGCCAGGGCCTGTTCGCCTTCGTGCGCCCGCTGCTGCGCTTTGCCTGGCCGATGCTGCTCGTCGTCGCGGCGCTCGCCCTGGTGGTCTGGCCCTGGGCCAACCAGCAGACACGCGAGCTGCGCGAGCGGTACGGCAAGCGCGGCGACATCGAGCGCGTGGCACCGGGGCAGTTCCAGGAGTCGGCCAGCGGCAACCGCGTCTTCTTCCTGGACAAGGACACGCCGGACGACCGGTCGGGCCGCAACATCTTCATTTCCACCCGCGAGCAGGGCAAGGAGACGGTGACCTCGGCGCGCAGCGGCCAGATCGTCACCCGCGGCGAAGGCCAGTTCGTCGTCCTGTCCAACGGGCAGCGCCTGGAGATCGACAAGACCGGCGAGATGAAGGTGAGCGAATTCGAGGAACTGGCCAACCGGATCGGTCCGGGCGAACTCGCGGCGCGCGACGCGCCGCCGCCCAAGACCCGTTCCACCCTGGACCTCGTGCGCGAGCCGACGCCGCAGAACCTGGGCGAACTGGCGTGGCGCGTCGGGCTGGCACTTGCAGCGCTGAACTTCACCGTGATCGCCGTCGCAGTGTCGAGCGTGAACCCGCGGGCGGGCCGCAGCGGCAACCTGATCTTCGCCCTGTTCGCATTCGTGGTGTACTTCAACCTCCTGAACCTGGGCCAGAGCTGGGTCGGCAATGGGCAGCTGGGGTTCGGCGCCGCCCTGCTGCTGCTGCACGGGGGCGTGCTCGCGGGCGCGATCGCGTGGCTGGCCAAGCAGCACAACAACTGGACGCTGCGGCACCTGCTGCGGCGCCGCCGGCCCGGGGAAGCGGCCTCGTGAGGACCATTCGCCGCCTGATCTACCGCGAAGTGCTCGCCGCGGTGGTGTTCGTCGCCATCGGCTTCCTGGCCCTGTTCTTCTTCTTCGACTTCGTCGACGAACTGCCCAACGTCAGCCGCGGCACGGACCAGTACCGGCTGACACAGGCGCTGGCGTACGTGACGCTGATGATCCCGGCCCACCTGTACGAGCTGCTGCCGATTGCCGTGCTGATCGGCACGATCTTCGTCATGGCGCGGCTGGCGCAGAGTTCCGAGTACACCATCCTGCGTACCAGCGGGCTGGGCCCCTGGCGCGCGATGCGCACGCTGCTCGCCCTGGGCGTGATCTTCACCCTGCTCACGTTCGCCGCCGGCGACTACCTGGCGCCGGTGGCGGACCGCACCGCCCAGTTGCTGAAGGCGCGGCTGGAGGGCCGCATCAGCATCGGCTGGACCGGCGCCTGGCTGAAGGAGCGGCAGCCGGAGCGCACGTACAGCGTCAACGTCGGCGCCCTCACGCCCGAGGGCGACATGAAGGGCGTGCGCATCTTCGAATCCGACGCGCGCGGCTACATCGTTTCGGTGACCCAGGCCGCCAACGCGCAGTTCGCGCCGGACGGCGCGTGGCTGCTGCGCCAGGCCGAGCGCACCGAGTTCCCGCGGCGGGGCAGCACCCTGGTGCGGGTGGAGCGGCGCATGGTGCCGGAACTGCGCTGGCCCACCGAGATCAGCCCCGAGATGGTGTCCGTGGCGCTGCTCAAGCCCGATCGCATGAGCACCATCGACCTGTTCCAGTACATCCGGCACCTCGAGGCCAACCAGCAGACCTCGCAGCGCTACGAGATCGAGTTCTGGCGCAAGGTGTTCTACCCGCTCAGCTGCATGGTGATGGTGGTGCTGGCCCTGCCCTTCGCCTACCTGCACTTCCGCACGCGCGGGATCACCGGGTACGTGTTCGGCGGGGTGCTGATCGGCATCAGCTTCTTCCTGTTGAACAACGTGTTCGGCTACATCGGCAACCTGCGCAACTGGCAGCCCTGGATCACCGCGGCCGCGCCCGGGCTGATCTACACGATGTTGTCGCTCGGCGCGTTCGGCTGGCTGGTGCTGCGGCGGTGACGACCATGGCCAAGGGCGTCATCCTCGTCGGCCACGGATCGCGCGATCCGCTCTGGCGCGCGCCCATCGAGGCGGTGGCGGCGCGGCTCGCCGCGTCGCAGCCGAAAGTCGCCACCCGCTGCGCCTATCTCGAACTGCAGCAACCCGACGTGCCGGCCGCGGCTGCCGATCTCGCGCAACTCGGCGTGCGTGAAGTCACGCTGGTGCCCATGTTCCTCGGCACCGGCAAGCACGCCCGCGCCGACCTTCCGCGCCTGCTGGACCAGGTCCGCGCCGAGCATCCGGAGGTGGCGTTCACGCTCCAGCCCTCCGTGGGCGAGGACCCGCGCCTGCTGGACCTGCTCGCCCGCATCGCGGCGGAATAGCGGGTCCTGAACGCGCAATCCGCTGATGCCCATCGAGCGCGCAACGCCGGCGGATCCGGCGGCTCGGCAAGGCATAATGATCGCCTCTCTTAGAAGCTATCCGGCATGAATCTGCATCAGTTCCGGTTCGTCCAGGAAGCCGCGCGCCGCAACCTCAACCTCACCGAAGCCGCCAAGGCCCTGCACACCTCCCAGCCGGGCGTCTCCAAGGCGATCATCGAACTGGAAGAGGAACTGGGCGTGGAGATCTTCGCCCGCCACGGCAAGCGGCTGAAGCGGATTACCGAGCCCGGCCAGCACGTGCTGCGCAGCATCGAGCTGATCATGCGGGAGGTGGGCAACCTCAAGCGCATCGGCGAGCAGTTCAGCGCCCAGGACAGCGGAACCCTCTCGATCGCGACCACCCACACGCAGGCTCGCTACGTCCTGCCGGTTCCGGTCGCGAAACTGCGGGAGGCCTATCCCAAGGTGAACATCAGCCTGCACCAGGGCTCGCCCGAGCAGGTGGCGCGCATGGTGATCGACGAAGTCGCCGAGATCGGCATCGCGACCGAGGCGCTGCCCGATCAGCGGGAACTGGTCACCCTGCCCTGCTACGAATGGCAGCACATGCTGGTGCTGCCGCTTTCGCATCCCCTGGTCCGCAAGGAGCGGATCAGCCTGGAAGACCTGGCCGCCGAGCCGCTGGTCACCTACCACCCGGCCTTCACCGGCCGCACCCGCATCGACGCCGCCTTCGCCCAGCGCAAGCTGCAACCGCGCATCGCGCTGGAGGCGATCGATTCCGACGTGATCAAGACCTACGTCGGCCTGGGCCTGGGCCTGGGCATCGTGGCCGAGATGGCCGTGCGCGAGGAAGGCAGCCACCCCGACCTCGCGGTGCGACCGCTGGGCCACCTGTTCGGACAGAACGTCGCGCGCGTCGCGTTCAAGCGCAGCGCCTATCTGCGCAACTTCGTCTACAAGTTCGCCGAACTGCTGTCCGACCGCCTCGACCGCAACCTGATCGCCAAGGCCATGGCCGGCCACGAGAGCGACTACGAACTCTGAACCCGACCGGGCCGGCACCGGCCCGCCGACTCCTGCTTCACCATGACCCAAGTTCCCGCCCACACCCCGCCCGTCCAGAGCAAGTTCCCCGACATGGGAACGACGATCTTCACCGTCATGTCGGCCCTCGCCACCGAGAAGGACGCCGTCAACCTCGGCCAGGGCTTTCCGGACTTCGACTGCGACCCGCTGCTGGTGAACGCCGTCTGCGACGCCATGCGCAAGGGGCTCAACCAGTACCCGCCGATGGCCGGGATCGCGCCGTTGCGCGAGGCGGTGGCCGGCAAGATCGCCGCCAGCCACGGCCGGCGCTACGACGCCGGCAGCGAAGTCACCATCACCGCGGGCGCGACACAGGCCATCATCACCGCCATCCTGGCCGTGGTGCGCCCGGGCGACGAGGTGATCGTGCTGGAACCGTGCTACGACAGCTACGTGCCGAACATCGAGCTGGCCGGCGGCACCGTGGTCCGCGTGCCGCTGGTGCCGCACACGTTCCGCCCCGACTTCGACAGGATCGCCGCCGCCATCACCGGCCGCACGCGCGCGATGCTGATCAACAGCCCGCACAACCCGAGCGCCACCATCTGGTCGCGCGAGGACATGCTGAGGTTGCAGGACCTGCTCGCGCCGACCGACGTGCTGCTGATCAGCGATGAGGTCTACGAGCACATGGTGTACGACGGCCAGGAGCACCAGAGCGCCGCGCGCTTCCCGGGCCTGGCCGCGCGGGCGTTCATCGTCTCGAGCTTCGGCAAGACCTACCACGTCACCGGGTGGAAGGTCGGTTACGTCGCCGCGCCGGCGCCGCTGACGGCCGAATTCCGCAAGGTGCACCAGTTCAACGTGTTCACCGTCAACACGCCGGTCCAGCACGGCCTCGCGACCTACATGGGCGACCCGCAGCGCTATCTCACGCTGCCGGCTTTTTACCAGCGCAAGCGCGACCTGTTCCGCGAGGGCCTGAAGCGCACCAGGTTCGAGATCCTGCCGAGCGAAGGCAGCTTCTTCCAGTGCGTGGACATTTCTGGCGTGAGCGACCTGGCCGAGGACGATTTCTGCAAGTGGCTCACGACCGAGATCGGGGTGGCGGCGATCCCGCTGTCGGCGTTCTACGGCAACGGCTTCGACCAGCGCGTGGTGCGCTTCTGCTTCGCCAAGAAGGAAGAGACGTTGAACACGGCGCTGGACCGGCTGGCGAAGCTCTAGGCACGAACCGTCAGCACTGGATCGGATTGCGGCAGAAGGTGTCGAGCAGCTGCACCGTCGTGCGATCCGCAACGGGGTTCCTTGCCTTCGCGCCGACGTCCAGGCTCAGCTTCATCTCGTACTTGCGGAAGAAGTCGTCGAACAGCTCGCCGCCCAGCGTGCCGTAGGCGGTGAGGCTGTCGTCCTTCGGATCGTGCTCCAGCAGCACCGCGCACAGCGGCTGCGTCGCCGGCCCGGACAGCACCTGCGCGCCGCGCGCCGGGTCGTACTGGCTGTGTTCGGCGCAACAGTGGATCAGGCCGTCCTGCAGGCCGCGCGTGGCGCGGGTGCGGCGGAAACTGATGAAGCTCACTTGCGGTGTCGGGTAGACCAGCTGGTGCGCGCAGATGGCCGAGAACGCCACCAGGCTGCGGCGGCGGCCCACGCCGCCAGGCCAGGCGTAGGTGTCGCGTGCCTGGGTGGTGAGCGATTGCGGCAAGGCGGGGCGCTGCAAGTCCAGCAGGAACACCGGCGTGGCCACGTAGGGATAGTGGAAGACGTAGTTGGTGAGCGGCTGCAGCCCCGAAGCCTTGAGCCGGTCTCCTCGTTCGTCCACCAGCACCGCCCGTGCATACGTTCGGGGTCGTGCGTCCGCCCCGAACGCCGGCATCGCGGCGGCCGCCGAAATGCACGCCGCGCCGGCCGTGCAGGATCCGATGAAGTTGCGCCTGTCCATAGGGCGCAGACGGTAGATCAGCGCCCCTTCGGCTGTCAAACGGCTTTGTACCGAGCACGAAAGTGTGCGGACCTACGGCCGGGCTGGGCCGCCGGGCAGTCAGCTATTGAGCTGAGACCGCGTTTGCAGTTCCGGCTCACAGGCCCGTCGGGCAAATGTGACCCTGCGCTGAAAGCTTTGGGATCAGCTATTCAGCTGATGCCACAGCTTGTCCAGCCGCTTGAGGCTCACGGGTTGCGGCGTGCGCAGTTCCTGAGCGAAGAAGCTCACCCGCAACTCCTCCAGCAGCCAGCGAAACTCCTGCAGGCGCGGGTCGGCCGCGCCCTTGCGCTCGGCGACCAGCCGCCAGTAGCGCTGCTCCTGCGGCTTGAGCTCCGCCAGGCGGGCGGCGTCGCGCGCCGGATCGGCGCGCAGCTTGTCCAGGCGCAGCGTGACGGCCTTCAGGTACCGGGGGAAATGCTGCAACTGCGCCCAGGGCGTGAGCGCGAGGAAGCGCCTGGGCACCAGCCGCTGCAGTTGCTGCGTCGCGTCCGCCGTCGCCTCGGGCTGGTTCTTCGTGTCCTTGATCTTGCGCAGGGCCGCGGCGTATTCGGCCAGGATCGTCGCTGCGAGGCGAGCCACCTCGTTGGCGATCAGCGTGAGCCGGCCGCGCCCCTCGTCCACGCGCCGCTTGAAGTCGGCCTCGTTGGCGGGCAGCGGATCGAGCATGAACGCGCGGTCCAGCGCCACCTCGATGACCTGGTCGCGCAGCTCTTCCTGCGTGCCGAGCGCCATGTAGGCGACGGCCATCTTCTGCAGGTCGGGAATGTTCTTCTCGAGATACTTCAGCGCGTCGCGAATCTGCAGCGCGAACAGGCGCCGCAGCCCGGCCCGATGCTTCGCCGCCGCCACCTCGGGTTCGTCGAACACCTCGATCGTCACCGCGTCGCCCTGGTCGATCAGCGCCGGGAAGCCGATCAGCCGGGTGCCGCCCTTGCGGATCTCCATCAGCTCGGGCAGCTCGCCGAAGGTCCAGGCCGTGCAGCGCTGGTCGGCGGCGCCCGCCGCCGTCGCCTGGACGGGAGCCGGCACCCTGCCCGTGCCCGGCGCGGCACCCGATGGCGCCGCAGCAGGCGGCGCGGTTGCCGCCGGCACGCCCTTCATGTCGGCCAGCGCCTGGAACGCGCCCCGCGCCTGCTTGCCGAGCTCCGCCTTCAGCGCGGCGAGGTTGCGTCCCATGCCCAGCTGGCGGCCATGCTCGTCGACCACCCGGAAGTTCATGAACAGGTGCGCGGGCAGCATGTCCAGCTTGAAGTCCGCGCGCTTGACGTCGAGGCTGGTCTCGTCGCGCACGATCTTCAGCACGGCGTCGGTGAGCGAGCCACGGGCCCACGCCTCGGGCGCCGTGAGCGTGCCGGCCAGGCGCGTCGCCGATTCCGGCAGTGGCACCAGGCGCGATCGCGGCCGTTGCGGCAGGCTCTTGAGTAGCGCCTGGATCTTGTCCTTCAACATGCCCGGAACCAGCCATTCGGCACGGTCCTCGCTGACCTGGTTCAGCACGAACAGGGGTACCGTCACCGTGAGGCCGTCGCGCGCATCGCCCGGCTCATGCAGGTAGCCGGCCGTGCAGTCGACGCCGCCCAGGCGGACCGTGCGCGGGAACGACTCGGTCGTGATGCCCGCGGCCTCGTGCCGCATCAGTTCGTCGCGCGTGAGCTTCAGCAGCCCCGGGTCGGCCCGGCTCGCCTGCCGGTACCAGCGGTCGAACGTGGCGCCGCCGAACACATCGCGCGGGATCAGCTTGTCGTAGAAGGCGTAGATCAGCTCCTCGTCCACCAGCACGTCCTGCCGGCGCGACTTGTGTTCGAGCTCCTCGACCTGCTTCACCAGCTTCTCGTTCGCGGCGAGGAACGCAAGGCTGGTCTCCCACTGGCCGGCGACCAGCCCCTCGCGGATGAAGATCTCGCGGGCGCCTTGCACGTCCACCCGTGCGAACGGCACCCGGCGGCCGCTGTAGATCACCAGGCCGTACAGCGTCGCGCGTTCGAGCGCGATCACTTCGGCGGCCTTCTTCTCCCAGTGCGGGTCGAGCAGCTGCTTCTTCAGCAAGTGGCCCGCGACCTCCTCGATCCACCCGGGCTCGATCGTCGCGATGCCCCGGCCGAACAGCCGCGTGGTCTCCACCAGCTCGGCGCACACGACCCACCGGCCGGGGCGGCGCTTCAGGTGTGCGCCCGGGTGGCGGTGAAACTTGATGCCGCGCGCACCGAGGTAGACGTCCTCCTCGTCCGGCTTCCACCCGACGTTCCCCAGCAGGCCCGCGAGCATCGCCTTGTGGAGTTGCTCGTAGCTGGCGGGCCGGCTGTTCAGCGGCCACTTGTGTTCGTTCACCACCGTGTGCAACTGGCTGTGGATGTCGCGCCATTCGCGCACGCGGCGCACGTTGACGAAGTTCTGGCGCAGCAGCTGCTCGTACTGGCGGTTGGAGAGCTTGTGGTGGGGGCCTTCGGCCCCCACCACAGGTGGGTCATGTCGCTCCCCCTCCCCGGCCCTCCCCCTCCGAGAGGGGGAGGGAGTCACCCGTCCGCCCCGCGACACCTCCAGCCACTCCCACAGCCGCAGGTAGCCCGAGAACTCGCTCTTCTCGTCGTCGAACTTGGCGTGCTGCTGGTCGGCCTGCGCCTGCAGGTCCATGGGCCGGTCGCGCACGTCCTGCACCGACAGCGCCGAGGCGATCACCAGCACCTCCTGCAGCGCGCCGCGCTCGCGGGCTTCCAGGATCATGCGGCCCACCCGCGGATCGAGCGGCAGCTTCGCCAGCTCGTTGCCGACCGGCGTCAGCTCGTTGTCGTCGTCGACCGCGCCCAGCTCGTTGAGCAGGAGATAGCCGTCGGTGATGGCGCGCCGAGCCGGCGCCTCGAGGAAGGGGAAGTCTTCCACTGCACCAAGGCGCAGCGCCTTCATGCGCAGGATCACCCCGGCGAGCGAGGAGCGCAGGATCTCGGGATCGGTGAACGCCGGCCGCTTGGCGTAGTCCTGCTCGTCGTACAGGCGGATGCAGATGCCGTTGGCCACCCGGCCGCAGCGTCCGGCGCGCTGGTTGGCGGCCGCCTGGCTCACCGGCTCGACCAGCAACTGCTCCACCTTGCTGCGAAAACTGTAGCGCTTGACGCGCGCGGTGCCGGTGTCGATCACGTAGCGGATGCCGGGCACCGTCAGCGAGGTCTCGGCGACGTTGGTGGCCAGCACGATGCGCGGGCCGCTGTGCGCCTCGAAGATGCGGTCCTGCTCGGGCTGCGACAGGCGCGCGAACAAGGGCACCACCTCGGCCTGCCGCGTGACGGGGCGATGCGCCAGGTGCTTGCGCAGGTGGTCCGCCGCCTCGCGGATCTCGCGCTCGCCGGGGAGGAAGACCAGGATGTCGCCGAAGCCCGACGGTCCCCCTTGCCACAGTTCGTCGACGGCAGCGGCGATCGCCTCGTTCAGGCCGAAGTCCCGCGTCTCCTCGAAGGGCCGCCAGCGCTGCTCCACCGGGTACATCCGGCCGGAGACGTAAATGACCGGTGCCGGCAGCAACTGATCCCCCCACGCTCCGGCCTGCGGCCCGTCGCTGCCCCCCGAGGGGGCGTCGCCCGGCTTGGGGCGGCCCGGCGCCGGGCGAGCCGACGCGAAGTGGCGAGCGAAGCGCTCGGCGTCGATGGTGGCCGAGGTCACGATCACCTTCAGGTCCGGCCGCCGCGGCAGGATCTGGCGCAGGTAGCCGAGCAGGAAGTCGATGTTGAGGCTGCGCTCGTGCGCCTCGTCGATGATGATGGTGTCGTAGGCCTTCAGCAGCGGATCGGTCTGCGTCTCCGCAAGCAGGATGCCGTCGGTCATCAGCTTCACCGACGCACCCCGCGCCAGCCGGTCCTGGAAGCGCACCTTGTAGCCCACGACCTCGCCCAGCGGCGTCCCGAGTTCCTCGGCGATGCGGCGCGCCACGCTCGACGCGGCAATGCGGCGCGGCTGCGTATGGCCGATCAGGCGCCCCTGCCCCGGCGGCGCGTTGAGCGTCCCGCGACCGAGCTGCAGCGCGATCTTGGGCAGCTGGGTCGTCTTGCCGGACCCGGTCTCGCCGCAGACGATGACGACCTGGTTGGCGGCAATGGCGGCCGCGATCTCCTCGCGGCGCGCGGAAACCGGCAGGGATTCGGGAAAGGTGATGCGCAGCAAGGGGCGAAACCGGGGCAAAGCCCGTGATTATCGGCGCTGGCGCCCCGCCGCGCGGCCTCAGCGCGTGTCGGAGGCCGGCAGCTCGGCGATCATGTCGGACGCCTGGTCGTGCCAGGCAACGCGGCTGGCGAAGCTCCACGCGGTGCGCGACATGTCGCGGACCTTGCCGATCGCCACGGTCGGCTGGGCATGGACGGTGGTGGCGAGCACCCCGACGCCGATCTGGGCCACCCACTCCGTGCGGCGCTCCTGGGCCTGCGGACTGCCGTCGCTGATGGCCAGCGTGAGCGGCTGGGACAGCCGCCGGGCCAGCAGCCGGCCCAGTTTCACCAGCCGTTCCAGCTCGCGCGCGTCGCGCGAAACGAGCAGGAACCCGTCGTCGAACAGCCGCCCGACCTCCATGTCCCCCGGCGCGCAGCGGCGCAGCCGGCTCGCGCAGACGAACAGCGCATGGTTCAGCGCGGCGCGGCCATGCAGGTTCTCCAGCGCGTAGAGATTGCCGATCGAAACGGCAATGAGCAGCACCGGCCGGGTCGGGTGGTGCGCCTGGTGCTGGAAGGCCTGGGTCACCATGTGGCCCGTGGCCGCACTCGACTGCATGCGCGTGATCGGGTCGTAGCGCGGCCCCTGGGAGCGCACCTCGCGCAATTCGATCAGGTAGGAGTAGCGCTGCCACAGCATCGCCCCGATGGCGGTGAGGTAGGCCATGCCGGCGACGGCGCTGGCCGCGTGCACCGGCCACGGGACGCCGCGGCGGTCCAGCGCGATCCAGACCACGCCGCCCAGCGACACCAGCATGCTGGCGACCGAGAAGACCGCGAGCCAGGCCAGCCGGTCGCCGCGCTGGGCGCTGCGGATGCCGATCAGCAATCCGGTGACCGCAACCGTGATCGCCATGACCGAACTCAAGACCAGCGCCTGCCTCGGCGCCACCATCCAGCTGGCGGCGACCGCGGCGGCGGCCGTCGCCAGCATCGCCGCGAACACCCGGCGGCGGCTGTCGCGTTCGCGCAGCAGCCCGAGCTCGCCCAGCAGCATGAGGCCCAGCATCGTCGCACTGAAGATGCCGATGTGCGCAAGCAGGCGCGCCTCGTGGTCGGGGTCGGCGATGGGCAGCCAGCCGAGGTAGCCCACGACGAACAGGCCCGAGACGAGCGCGGAGAGGGCGGCCGCGAGCGCGACCCGGTGGTGCGACTGCGCGAACGCGGCCAGCGCGCCCGCGAGCATCAGGGTCACCGTCCCGAAGAAGGCGCCCCAGAAGAAGCTGATCGTCGCCGTGTTCACAGCTGCATCATGGCGGCGCGCGGGCCGGCCGTCCACGGCGGGCGGGCCGCACCGGTGGCGACGTCGAGCCTCATCGCTGGGAGTCCACCGCCGGCACCTCCGCGATCCGCTCGGATGCCTGGTCGTACCACGCGACACGGCTGGCGAAGCTCCAGGCGGTGCGCGACATGTCGCGCACGGTTGCCAGCGCGACCGCCGGCTGGGCGTGTCCGGTCGTGGCCAGCAGGCCGACGCCGACCTGCGCCGCCCACTCGGCCTGGCCTTCCTCGGAGCCATCGTCGCCGGCCGCCGTGCGCAGCGTGACCGGCCGCGAGAGGCGCTCGGCGACGGTGCGGCCCAGGCGCACCAGCCCGTCGAGGTCACGCGCGTTGCGCGAGACGAGCAGAAAACAGTCTTCGAACAGGCGCCCCATCGCGACGTCGGCCGGCACGCAGCGGCGCAGCCGGCTGGCGCAGACGAACAGCGCGTGGTTCAGCGACGCGCGCCCGTGCAGGTTCTCCAGGGCATAGAAGTTCCCGACCGAGATCGCCATCAGCACCACCGGCCGCGACGCCCCCTGGTGCTGCTGGCGCTGGAACTTCTGCGCCACCAGCTGCACGATCGCCGCGTTGGAGGGCATGCGGGTGATCGGGTCGTAGCGCGGCCCCTGCGCCAGCACCTCGCGCAGTTCCAGCAGGTACGAATAGCGCGACCAGACCATGGCCCCGATCCCGCACAGGTAGCACATGGCGGCCACCGCGCTGGCCGCATGCACCGGCCAGGCGACGCTGGTCCCGGCAAAGGCGATCCAGCTCAGGCCGGCGATCGCGATCAGCATGCACACGAGGGCGAACACGGCGAGCCACGCCTGCCGGTCGCCCTCCAGCGCGCTGCGCAGCGCCCGCACCAGCACGTCCGCGCTGAGTGCGAGGGTGACCGTGGTGCCGATCACCAGCGCTTCGAACGGACCGACGAACCAGGTGGCGACGACGCCCCCCGCCGCGATCGCCGCGGCCGCCGCGAGGATGCGGCTGCGGCGCCGGCGCTCGCGCAACAGCCGCAGGTCGAGCAGCAGCATCAGCCGCAGCAGGCTGGCGCTGACGATGGCGGCTGCGGCCATGATCCGCGCCTCGCGCGCCGGGTCCGCGAGCGGCAGCAGGCGCAGGTAGCTGGCGACGAACACGGTGGAGAGCACGCCCGTCATCCCGGCGGCCAGCGCGACGCTGCGGTGCGACTGGGCGTAGGCGACGAGGCCGCCGGCGAGCATCAGTGCCACCGTGCCGAAGAACGCCCCCCAGAAGCCCACCGCCAGCACATGCATGGGCCGACCTTACCCCGCAAGCCTCGCCATGGCAACAAGGACGCGGCGGGTGTTGCCGGCGCCCCCTCAGGCCGTGTCCAGGTCCGGCACTTCCGTGATCCGTCCCGAGGACTGGTCATGCCAGGCCACCCGGCTCGGAAAGGTCCACGCCGTGCGCGACATGTCGCGCACCTTGCCCACCACGGCGGCCGGATTGGCGAGCGCGATGGTCGCGAGCACGCCGACGCCCACCTGCGCGACCCAGGGCGACGGCTCCTGCGGGCCGGGATCGCCGGCGCCGGCGGTCGCGAGATGGAGGGGCCGCGAGAGCCGCCTGGCCAGCAGGTGCCCGAGGCGGTAGAAGCGCTCGAGGTCCCGCGCATTGCGCGAGACCAGCAGGAAGCCGTCGTCGAACAGGCGGCTCATGTCGATGCCCGCCGGCACGCACCGGCGCAACCGGCTGGCGCAGATGAACAGGGCGTGATTGAGCGCGGCGCGTCCGTGCAGGTTCTCCAGGGCGTACAGGTTGCCGATGCTCACCGCGATCAGCACCACCGGCCGCGCCTGCTGCTGCCGCCCGAACGCCTGCGCCAGCATGTGCCCGGTGGCCGCGTTCGACTGCATGCGGGTGATGGGGTCGTAGCGCGGCCCCTGGGCCTGTGCCTCGCGCAGCTCGATCAGGAACGAGTAGCGCTGCCACAGCATCACGCCGACCGAGATCACGTACGCGATGCCCGCCAGCGCGGCGGAGGCATGGGTCTGCCAAGGGACGGCGTGGCGGTCGAGCACGATCCAGATGCAGCCCACCAGTCCAAGCAGCATCGAGGCAATCGCCAGCACGCCGAACCACGCGATGCGGTCGCCGTGCCTCGCGGTGACCACCGCGACCGGCAACGCGCCGAGGCCGGCGGCAAATGCCAGGAAGGTGCCGTAGATCACGCCATCGCGCGGCGTCAGCCACCAGACGACGCTGGCTGCCGCGAGCGCCGCCATGCCGGCGAGCAGCAGGAGCCGCCGCCGCGCGCGGCGCTCGCGCAGCAGGCCCAGGTCGAGCATCAGCATCACCCAGAGCACCAGGGCCGTGAAGATGCCGACGTGGGCTGCGAGCCTGGCTTCGGCGACCGGGTGGTCGATCGGCAGCCAGCCCAGGCAGGTGACGACGAACAGCGCCGAAACGACCGCGGCGAGCGCCGCGGAGAGGGCGACGCGGCGGTGCGCCTGCGCGAACGCGGCGGCCGCACCGAGCAGCATCAGACCGACGGCGCCGAAGAAGGCTCCCCAGAAGCCGATGGCCAGCGGATGCATGCGGCGACCATACCCGTCCGCGGGCCGCGACGCAATCGCCCGCCTGGGCGATCCCTTACACTTTGCGCTCGCCCTCACGCCCGCCTGCCGCCGCCGAATGTCCACGGTCTTCCACTTCACTTTCGTGCCCTGGTTCCGGTCGGTGGCGCCCTACATCCACATGCACCGGGGCAAGACCTTCGTGGTCGGCGTCGCGGGCGAGGCGATTGCCGCCGGGAAGCTGCAGCACATCGCGCAGGACCTCGCCCTGATCCAGAGCATGGGCGTCAGGATCGTGCTGGTGCACGGTTTCCGGCCGCAGGTCAACGAGCAGCTCAAGGCCAAGGGCCACGCCTCGCGGTTCTCGCACGGCATGCGCATCACCGACGAAGTGACCCTCGACAGCGCGCAGGAGGCCGCCGGCCAGCTGCGCTACGAGATCGAGGCCGCCTTCAGCCAGGGCCTGCCCAACACCCCGATGGCCGGTTCCACCGTCCGGATCATCTCGGGCAACTTCATCACCGCGCGCCCCATCGGCGTCCTGGACGGCGTGGACTTCCAGCACTCTGGCATGGTGCGCAAGGTGGACGTCGCCGGCATCGCTCGCGCGCTCGACTTCGGCGCGATGGTGCTGCTGTCGCCCTTCGGCTTCTCGCCGACCGGGGAAGCGTTCAACCTGACGATGGAGGAAGTGGCGACCAGCGTCGCCATCGCCCTGCAGGCCGACAAGCTGATCTTCCTGGCGGAGATCCCGGGCGTGCGGGTGCGGCCCGACGAACCCGAAGGCGACGACAACCCGATCGACACCGAACTGCCGCTGGCGGCCGCCGAGGAACTGCTGGCCCGCCTGCCCGGAGCGCAGCATCCGACCGACACCGCGTTCTACCTGCAGCATTGCGTCAAGGCATGCAAGGCGGGCGTGGAGCGCAGCCACATCGTGCCGTTCGCGACCGACGGCTCGCTGCTGCTGGAGATCTACGTGCACGACGGCATCGGCACCATGGTGGTCGACGAGAAGCTGGAGAACCTGCGCGAGGCGACTTCCGACGACGTGGGCGGCATCCTGCAGCTGATCGAGCCGTTCGAGAAGGACGGGACGCTGGTCACGCGCAGCCGCACCGAGATCGAGCGCGACATCGCCAACTACAGCATCATCGAACACGACGGCGTGATCTTCGCCTGCGCGGCGCTGTATCCGTACCCGGAGGCGAAGACGGGCGAGATGGCGGCGCTCACGGTGTCGCCGCAGGTGCAGGGCCAGGGCGACGGCGAGAAGGTCCTCAAGCGCGTCGAGCAGCGGGCCCGCGCGATGGGCCTGGAGAGCATCTTCGTGCTCACGACGCGCACCATGCACTGGTTCCTCAAGCGCGGCTTCGTGCAGGTCGATCCCGACTGGCTGCCCGAGGCGCGCAAGCGCAAGTACAACTGGGACCGCAAGAGCCTGGTGTTCGTCAAGAAGCTGGCCTGAGGCCCTCGGGCCGGCACTCGACGCGCGCATGGCGGCTTGACCGGCGTCAAGGCAGGGACCCGGCCGGCGCCTACTGTCAGAGCCACTCCGGCGGCGCGCCCCGCGCCGGGACTCATTCCTACACGGGAATGGACATGATCCGACAGCCACGGCGGGCGCGAGCGCCTAGCTTGGAGGCACGGTGACCATGATGAGCAACACTCCCGCCACCCGCGAAGTCCGCATTCCCGCCGGCGCAGCCTGGCTGTATGGCGACCTCTGCGTGCCCGCCGGCGCCACCGGGCTGGTGCTGTTCGCCCACGGCAGCGGCAGCGGACGCCACAGCGCGCGCAACCGGCAAGTAGCCTCGCACCTGCAGCGCGCGGCGATCGCCACCCTGCTGTTCGACCTGCTCACGGCCCAGGAGGAGCAGGTGGACGTGCACACGCGCGAGCACCGCTTCGACATTCCCCTGCTCACCGGCCGCATGCAGGACGCGACGGCCTGGGTGCAGGCCCAGCCGGAGCTGCGCGACCTGCCGGTCGGCTACTTCGGCGCCAGCACCGGCAGCGCGGCGGCGCTGATCGCGGCGGCGCGGCTCGGCCACCGCATCCGGGCCCTGGTTTCGCGCGGCGGCCGGCCCGACCTCGCCGGCCCGGCGGCACTGGCCGCCGTCACAGCGCCCACGCTGCTGATCGTCGGCGGCGCCGATGGCACCGTCCTGGACCTGAACCGCGAGGCGTTGGCGCGCATGCAGTGCGAAAAGCGGCTGGCCGTGGTGCCCGGCGCGACCCACCTGTTCGAGGAGCCGGGAACGCTCGAGCAGGTAGCGGAACTCGCCGCCGCCTGGTTCAGCGAACACATGGCCAGGGTGGAGCAGTCGGCATGAGCGACATCCGCCTGCCGTATCGCGACCGGCGCGAGGCCGGCCTCGTGCTGGCGCAGGCGCTGGGGCACTACCGCGGACGCAACGGGCTGCTGGTGCTGGCCTTGCCGCGCGGCGGCGTCGCCGTCGGCTTCGAGGTCGCCCACGCGCTGGAAGCGCCGCTGGACGTCTTCATCGTCCGCAAGCTCGGCCATCCCGGCCACGAGGAATACGCGATGGGCGCCATCGCCAGCGGCGGCGTGCGCGTGATGAGCCCGCTGCCGGGCATGGACGCCCCGCCGGACGCCGTCGCGCGCGTGCTCGAGCGCGAGGAGGCCGAACTGGCGCGGCGGGAGCGGCTGTACCGCGGCGACCGGCCGGCCATCGACGTGCGCGGCCGCACCGTGATCGTGGTCGACGACGGCCTGGCGACCGGATCGACGATGCGGGCGGCGGTGACGGCGATCCGCCGCCAGCGCCCGGCCCACCTGGCGATCGCGGTGCCGGTCGGGGCGCCGGAGACCTGCCGGTCCCTGCGCCAGGAGGCCGACGACCTGGTATGTCCTGCCATGCCGGACCTTTTCCGCGCAGTCGGGCTGTGGTATCGCGACTTCCCGCAGGCGACTGACCAGGAGGTGCACGAACTGCTGGACGAAGCGCGCCGCCAGCAGGCGGCCGCGTTGCATTGACGGCCGGGGGAATCGATGACCCTCTTTCGCAAGGACCCGGCGCGCGCGGACGAGCAACTGCTGGACGGATTGCGGCGCGGCCTGGTGCCGCTGGCCGGCGACAACGACGAGCATGATGCGCTGCGGCAGGTGGTCGGCAGCGCCCGTTTCGCGCTGCTCGGCGAAGCCTCGCATGGCACCCACGAGTTCTACCGCGAGCGCATCCGCATCACCAAGCGGCTGATCGCCGAGCAAGGCTTCACCGCGATCGCCGCGGAGGCGGACTGGCCGGACGCCTGGCGCGTGAACCGGTACGTGCGCGGCCTGTCCGACGATGGCGACGCCGAGGGCGCGCTCTCGGGCTTCCGGCGCTTTCCAGCCTGGATGTGGCGAAACACCGAAGTGCGCGACTTCGTGGAGTGGCTGCGCGACTACAACGCGGCACGGGGCAGCCATGCCCAGGTCGGCTTCTACGGCATCGACCTGTACAGCCTGTTCAGCTCGATGCAGGCGGTGCTGGCCTACCTGGACAGCACCGATCCGGACGCAGCGCGGCGCGCGCGGGCCCGCTATGCCTGCTTCGACCACGCCCGCGAGGACAGCCAGGCCTATGGCTACGGTGCCAGTTACGGCCTGACCCCCAGTTGCGAGGATGAGGCCGTGCAGCAAATGCGCGAGCTGAACAAGGTGGCGCTGGCCATGCAGACCACGCGCGGGCTCGAACGCGACGAAGCCTTCTTCGCCCAGCAGAACGCCCGGCTCGTTCGCAACGCCGAGGAGTACTACCGCACCATGTTCCGCGGCCGCGTCTCGTCCTGGAACCTGCGCGACAGCCACATGGTGGAGACCTTGCAGGCGCTGGACCGGCACCTGACCGGGCTGGGCACGGCGCCCCGCTTCGCGGTGTGGGCCCACAATTCGCACCTCGGCGACGCCAGCGCCACCGAAATGGGCGACAGCGGCGAATGGAACGTCGGCCAGCTGGTGCGCGACCGGTATGGCGCCGACGCGGTGCTGGTCGGCTTCAGCACCCACCGCGGCTGGGTCACCGCGGCGTCCGAGTGGGACGAGCCGCCCCAGCGCAAGCGGGTACGCGACGGCTTGCCGGGCAGCTGGGAAGACGTGCTGCACCAGGTGGGCACCGAACGCTTCCTGCTGCGCCTGCGCGACGACGAGGAACTGCGCCGGCTCGCGGCGCCGAGCCGGCTGCAACGCGCCATCGGCGTCATCTACCGGCCCGAGACCGAGCGCCACAGCCACTACTTCGAGACGCGCCTGGCCGACCAGTTCGACGCCTTGATCCACATCGACGAGACCACGGCCCTCGAGCCGCTCGACAAGGGCCAGGTCTGGGCGACCGAGGAGCCGCCGGAGACGTATCCGTCGGGGGTGTAGTTTTTGGTGGCAGTCAGCCGCTCGCGGAAGTGAGTGCCGTGGGCCGGGTTCTATGCTCGAATGTGGGTGGCATCGGCCGGCGACCGGGGGTACCTCGGACTCCGGCCTCATCGTGGCGTCCTGCCGCGCCCCCAAACTGATTCATTCCGCAGTGCATCCGTCGCGCGCCAGCAAACTTCCTTGAGCACGTGGCTTCCTCGAGGATCGGCACGACGCGCCGCCAAGGCCGGTGATCGGGGGTGTCGGGCGCAGCGACCCATTGGCGGTTGCCCGTACGCAGGTGCGCTCCGGCGGTGGTGACGCGATGGTCATTCGTGCCCGGGCGGTCGCCCGCGAGAAGAGCGGAGAACGATACCCCCGGTCGCCGGCCCTGCCACTCAAGGTGGCACGGCCGGCCATGCCAGCCAGGGAGGACCGCGGCCAGGTGACGCAAACCACGGCTACGCGCAGCCGGCCAATTTCGGCCCGTCGCCAGCCTCAGCCCCGCGCTGGCGTGTCCCCCGACCCGAGATCCCAGTACAGCCCCGCCATGACCCCAAGCGCTTCGCGCAGGAGCTGCGGCGGCAGGTGCTCGTTGGGGGCATGCTGAGAGCAGCCGGCATAGGAATGCGGCACCCAGATCGTGCGCAGGCCCAGCACGTCGGTGAAGATGTCGTTGGGCAGCGAGCCGCCCAGGTTGGGCAGGATCGCGGGCTTCTTGCCGGTGGTGCGCGCCATCGAAGCCACCGCCCATTGCACCCATTCGTCGTCCGGGTCGATGCGCGTGGCGGTGAACATCGTCTCGCGCGTGGTGGCGATCTTCACCATGGGGAAGCCGTGGCGGTCCAGGTGCCGGCGCAGCGCGGGCAGGATCTGCGCCGGGTCGATGCCGACCACGAACCGCAACTGGCAACGCGCCCAGGCGCGCGGCGGAATCGCGTTGACGGGCGTGTCGGGATTGCCGGTCTTGTACGCCAGCACCTCGAAGCTGCACCAGCCGAAGACGCGCTCGGCCGGTGACAGGCCCGGCTCGCCCCAGCCGGGTTCGACCGCCGGGCCGTCGGCGCCGCCGTCGACCTCGCAGTCGGCCAGCACCCGGCGCACCGAGGCGGGCAGTTCGCTGGGCACCCACTCCGGGATGCGGATCTGGCCGGTGGGCGACGCGATGGAGGCGATCGCATGGGCCAGCTGCAGCCCCGGGTTGGAAATGAGGCCGCCCCAGTTGCCGGAGTGGTGGCCGCCGGCGCGCGCCTCGATGCTCAGGTCGAAGTTGATGCTGCCGCGCGAACCGAGGAATACCGTGGGGCGCTCCGTCGCGAGGCGGGGGCCGTCGGAGGCGATCAGGAGATCCGCGCGCAGCAGGTCGCGGTGTTCGGTGCACAGCTCGCGAAGGCCTTCCGATCCGGTCTCCTCGCCCATCTCGATCAGGTATTTCGCGTTGAAGCCGAGCTTGCCGCGCGTGGCCAGCACACTGCGCATCGCCTCCATGTTGACGCTGTGCTGGCCCTTGTTGTCGGCGATGCCGCGGCCGTACCAGCGGCCGTCGCGGTCCGTGAGCGTCCAGGGCGAGAGGCCCTCGTGCCACTCGCGGTCCAGGCCCCGGATCACGTCGCCGTGGCCGTATCCCAGCACCGTGGTGGCGGCTGGCGACTCGATGCGCTCGGCGAAGAGAAACGGCGCCTTGGCCTTGGCCTGCTCCAGGACGCGGCAGGTGAAGCCCATCGCCTCGAAGGCCGGCCGCATCTCCGCTTCCAGGTACTGCCGCAGCACCGGGCCGCGCTCGGGGTTCTGGCTCTCCGTGGGGATCCCGACGCGGCGCGCGATCGTGGCCCGGAACTCGCCGGCATCGAAGCCCCGCTGGGCGTGGGCGACGGCGGCGTCCCGGCTGTTGGTGGCAGTGTTCATTGTCTGGTGGCGTTGGAATACAGGTGGCAGGCAACCCGGCCGGCGCCGGTGTCCAGCAGTTCCGGCCGCACCTGGTCGCAGCCGGCGAAGCGCTGCGGACAGCGCGGATGGAACGGGCAGCCGGCCGGGGGATGGAGCGGATCGGGGAACGACAGTCCCAGGCCCGTCTCCGGAATCCCGAGGCTGGTGTCGGGCGTGAGCACCGAGGCGAGCAAGGCCTTCGTGTAGGGATGCTGCGGGTCGCGAAACAGCGTCCGGGTGTCCGCCAATTCGACCACGCGTCCCAGGTACATCACCGCGACCTGCGTCGCGATGTGCTCGACGACGGCCAGGTTGTGGCTGATGAAGACGTACGTGAGGTTGAACTCCTGGCGCAGGTCCAGCAGCAGGTTCAGGATCTGCGCCTGCACCGAGACGTCGAGCGCGGACGTCGGCTCGTCGCAGACCACGATCTCCGGCTTCATCACGAGCGCGCGGGCGATGCCGACACGCTGCCGCTGGCCGCCGGAGAGCTGGCCCGGCGTGAGATCGGCATAGCGCGCCGGCAACCCGACGCGCTCCAGCATCTCGATGGCCTGCCGGCGCCGCTGCGCCTTGGTGCCCACGCGGTGCACGTCGAGCGGGAACGCGACGATCGAGGCGACGGTGCGGCGCGGGTTCAGCGACGAATACGGGTCCTGGAAGACCGGTTGCACGCGCCGCGCCAGGGCGCGCCGGTCCATTCCCGCGACATCCTCGCCGGCCAGGAAGATGCTGCCGGCGCTGGGGGGCGTCAGTCCGAGCAGCATTCGCGCCAGCGTCGACTTGCCGCAGCCGGATTCGCCGACGATGCCCAGCACGCCGCCACGCTCGACGCTGACGTCGACGCCGTTGACGGCATGCAGCAGCTGGCGCGGGCGGAACACGCCGGCGTTCACGGAAAACGTGCGGTGCAGCCCTCGGGCCTGGATCAGGGAGCTCATGCCGCCTCCGCCTCAGGCGCCAGCACGCAGCGCCATTGCTGCCCCGCCGGCGACTCGCGCAGCGGGATGGTGCGCGAACAGCCCGGCTGCGCGTGGGCGCAGCGGTCGCGGAACGAGCAGCCCTGCAAGTCGCCCACCAGTGACGGAACCACGCCGGGAATTGTGCCCAGCTTGCCGCCCGGCGGCGTGCGTCCGGGCACGGGAATGCAGCTGAGCAGCCCCACCGTGTACGGGTGTCGCGGCGTCGCGAAGATCTCGGTGGCAGGCCCCTCCTCCACGACCTCGCCCGCGTACATCACGGCCACGCGGTCGGCGATGCGCGCGACCACGCCGAGGTCGTGCGTGATCAGCACCATGGCGATGCCCAGCTCCTTCTGCAGGTCGGCCAGCAGCCGCAGGATCTGCGCCTGGATCGTCACGTCCAGCGCGGTGCTGGGCTCGTCGGCGATCAGCAGCTCGGGTCCGCACATCAGCGCCATGGCGATCATCACCCGCTGGCGCAGGCCGCCGGAGAGCTGGTGCGGATACTGTCCGAGGCGCTTGGCCGCCGAGGCAATGCCGACCTTCTCCAGCAGTTCGACGGCGCGCGTTCGTGCGTCGGCGGGGCCGGCTCCGCGGTGGTGCCGGTAGTGCTCGACCAGTTGCTCGCCGATGGTGTACGCGGGATTGAGCGCCGTCATCGGCTCCTGGAAGATCATCGCCATGCGGTCGCCGCGCAGCGCGTTGATGCGCTTGCGGCTGGCCTGGGCCAGGTCCTCGCCGAGGAAGCGCAAGGTGGTGGCGCGGCGCGTCGCCGCCCGCGGCAACAGGTCCATCAGGGCCAGCGACGTCATGGACTTGCCGCACCCGGACTCGCCGACCAGGCACAGCGTTTCGCCGCGGCGCACCTGGAACGACACGTCGCGCACCGGGTGCAGCACGCCGGCCGGCGTGGGAATGTCGACGTGAAGACCCTGTACTTCGAGCACTGTTTCGGCGGCCACGGTCAGGTCCTCTCGCGCGGGATGAAGACCTGGTGCAGGCCGTCCCCGGCCAGGTTGATCGCGAAGATCAGCAGCGCCAGCGCCGTGCCCGGAATGGCGATCAGCCAGAACGAGAAGAACATGTAGGCCTTGGCCTCCGAGATCATCAGGCCCCACGACGGCAGCGGCGGCTGGACGCCCAGTCCCAGGAAGGACAGCGACGCCTCCAGCAGGATCGCGCTCGCGGCTTCCAGCGTGGCGATGACGATCAGGTGCGGCAGCACGTTGGGGAGCACCTCGGTCAGCACGATGCGAGTGGTGGACGCGCCCGCCGACTGCGCGGCCGCCACGTATTCCAGCGACCGCACCTGCTGGGTGGCGCTGCGCATCACGACGGCGAAGCGGTCCCACTTCAACAGCCCCAGCACCAGGATCACGACCCACAGCGAGCCGCCGACCAGCGCCACGGTGGCCAGGGCGACCAGGATCACCGGCATCGACAGCCGCGTGGTGACCAGGAACGACACGACCATGTCGGTCTTGCCGCCAAAGTACCCTGCCAGCATGCCCATGGTCGTGCCGATGAGCCCGGAGATCAATGCCACGCTCAGGCCGATCAGCAGCGAGATGCGGGCGCCGTAGATCAGGCGCGAGAGATAGTCTCGCCCGAGCTGGTCGGTGCCCAGCGGATGCAGCCATGCCCCCTGGTCGTACCAGACCGGCGGCACGGTGCGGTTGGCGAGGTCCTGCACGTACGGGTCGTACGGCGCAAACACCGGCGCCAGCACGGCGAGCACGATCATCAGCAGCAGGATCCCGCCGCCGACGACGAGCGCCTTGTTCGAGAGAAGCTGGCGCCAGGCGGCCGGCGGTGCGGGCACGGCCTCGAGTTCGGGCAGGACGGCGACGGCGGGAAGTTGTGCGGACATGTCAGCCTCCGCCGAGCCGCCTCAAGGAGGCTGAGGCCCCCTCGGGGGGCAGCGAGTACACGCAGTGACGAGCGTGGGGGCGCATATTTCAGGCGACGCGGATGCGGGGGTCGAGCCAGGCGTTGGCGACGTCGGCCGCCAGCGTGAGCAGCACGTAGATCACCGACAGCAGCAGCACGATGATCTGCATCACCGGGAAGTCCTTGTAGGTGATGCTCTGGTAGGCGAGGTAGCCCAGGCCGTCGAGCGCGAAGATGGTCTCGATCACCACCGAGCCGCCGAGCAGGAAGCCGAGCTGCACGGCCGCCAGCGCCACCACGGGCACGATCGCGTTGCGCAGGGCGTGCTTGAAGACGACGGTGGCCGGCGGCAGGCCCTTGGCCCGCGCGGTGCGGATGTAGTCGGCGCCCAGCACCTCGATCATGCCGGCCCGGATCAGGCGCATGAACGCCGGCGCGGCGTAATAGCCCAGCGCCAGCGCGGGCATGACGAAGTGCTGCCAGGTGCCGCTGCCCGACACCGGCAGCAGGCGCCAGGTGATCGAGAACAGCATCATCAGCAGCAGCGCGAAGAAGAAGTTCGGCAGGGCCTGGCCCAGCACGGCGACGCCAAGGCACAGGCGGTCGATCCAGCTGTTCTTGTAGATCGCCGCCAGCACGCCCAGCGGGACGGAGATCACGAGTGCGACCCCCAGCGCGGCCAGGCCGAGCCACAGCGTGGTGCCGAGCTTGTCCAGCACGAGCGGACCGACCTCGGTCTTGAAGTAGACCGACATGCCGAGGTTGCCGCGCACCAGCTTGCCAAGCCAATCGGCGTACTGCACCGGGATCGGCCGGTCCAGGCCATAGGTCTTGCGGACCATCTCGATGTCGGCCTGCCGGGCGCCCTCGCCCGCCAGCGCCAGTGCCGGGTCCCCGGAGAGGAACACCAGCATGTAGGCGAGGAAGGACACCGTGAGGGCGACCAGCAGCGCCAGCCCGAGGCGCTTGACGATGTAGAACAGCATGGCGGATCAGGCCGCGCGGGCGGCCAGCGCGGGGCCGGCGTCGCTCACTTCCAGCCCATCTCCCAGAAGCGCAGCAGCTCGTCGGAATACGGCTTGAACGCCACTTCCCTGCTGGCGACGTAGTACACCGGCAGCGACCACAGCGGCACCGAGTAGGCGTTCTCGGAAATGATCCCAAGCGCCTTCTTGTACACCTCGTTGCGCGCCTTCGGATCCACGGTCTGGTCGCCCTTGTCCAGCAGTTCCTTGACCTGCGCGTTGCGCGTGACGTCGTCCGCGCCGAAGCCGTAGTAGACCGGCGTGGATGCCGACACGTCGTTCACCAGGTTCGAGCCCCAGGTCTGGTGCACCAGCGCGGTCTTGTTGGCCCGCACCTGGTCGCGCATCGCGGCGTATTGCAGGAAGTTCAGCTTGGCCTTGATGCCGACCGCCTGCAGGTAGTTGATGATCGCCTCGGTCTGGTTGCGCTCGCGGTAGGCGTGGATGTCCAGCTCGAAGCCGTTCGGGTAGCCGGCTTCCGCCAGCAGCTTCTTCGACAGCGCCGGGTCGTACTTGTAGACCGTGGCGCCCTCCTGGGTGCAACCCACCTGCGACGGCGTGCAGATCGTATTGATGATTTCGGCGCCGCCGCCGACGATGTTCTTGATGATCGCCTGGCGGTCGATCGCGTGGGCGATCGCCTTGCGCACCCGCGGGTCCTTCAGCTGCGGCGCGGGCCCGCCGTCCTGGCTGTTCATCTGGATGAACACGATGCGCATCGTGTTGCCGCTCACGACCTGCAGGTGCGGCACGGTCTGCAGCTTCTCGGCCTGGTCCTTCGGCACGTGCATGATGAAGTCCTCGCCGCCCGAAAGCACCTCCGCCATCTGGGTCTGGCGGTCGGGGATGAAGCGGATGCGGACCTTGCCGATCTTCGGCTGGGTGCGCGGCGAGTCCTTGAAGTAGTCGGCGAACTTCTCCAGCGTGATCGACTTGCCGGGGACATGGTCCACCACCTTGTACGGTCCCGAGCCGACCGGCTTGGCGTTCATGCCTTTCGGGCCCGCTTCCTTGTAGTACTTCGCCGGGTGGATCGCCAGCGTGGTGGCGAGGTAGTCCTTGGCGGCGGGGAACGGCTTCTTGCTGATCACCCGCACCTTGAACCTGTCGAGCTTCTCGACCTTCTCGATCCACTGCACGTTCTGCTGCGTCACGGCCTTGTTGGCGGGGTCGGCGACGAAGTTCAGCGTATAGACGACGGAGTCGGCGTCGAACTCCTCGCCGTTGTGGAACTTGACGCCCTGGCGCAGTTCGAATTCGAGCGTGCGGTCGTCGATCTGCTTCCAGCTCCTGGCCAGCTGTCCCTTGTATTCGTGCGTGACCGGGTCGCGGTACAGGAGCGTGTCCCACACGTTGGCGGCGATGATCACGCCGATGCGAACGTTGTTGAAATACGGGTCGACGCTTTCGGGTGCCTGGTCGTACGCCATCTGCAGGGTGTCAGTTTTCTTGCCGGCGAAGGCCGGCGGCGCCGCGAGCAGCCCCACCGCCAGCAGGCCCGCCGCCACTGCACCCATCGTGTTGCGGCACCGCCGCGTCAAACCCCGACCGCTCGCGCTCATCTGGCTCTCCTCGTTCGTGATGACGGGCCCAAACGGCGGGCGCCGCCGCATCGCTTCGATGCAACCGCACACGATACAGAAAAGGCGAGCTCCTGCCTTTGCAGACTTTCCCTAACGGGCCGCGGCCCCGCGCAGACCTGCAGGCGACAATGCGCCGTGCCGCGCCATGAGATGCTCGCCCGCTGCGCCAGGCGCGCGGGAGGTGCGCGATGCGCGGCGGCAATTTCAACGAGATCAACAGGAGCCATGCGATGCCAAGCCAGACCATGCAGGACGCGGTGCAGTTCGCGATCGATCACGAGAGCACGTGGGATCGGGAGGTCACCGGCAACTGGGGCGTCCACCTGCAGGACCCGCCGCCGTGGAACCGGCTGCTGGGGCCGGTGCACGACCGCGGCCCGGCCTCGGGCACGATCGTCGTCGACGGCACCACCGTGGCTTCGTGGGGCGAGCCGAAACGGGCCGATCTCACCTTCAGCGTCGCCAAGACCTACCTCGCGCTGCTGGCGGGCCTGGCGCACGACCGCGGCCTCCTGCCGGACGTCCACGAGCCGGTGGGCAGGCGCGTGCGCGGCATCGGCTTCGACGAAGGCAACAATGCACTGGTGACCTGGCACCACCTGCTGACGCAGACCAGCGAGTGGAGCGGCGAGGTGTTCGGGTACAGCGACCAGGCGGACCACTACCGCACCGTCACCTTCGGCAAGCCGACCGGCGGCGTGAAGGGCCAGTTGCGCCCGCTGCAGCAGCCGGGCACCTACTGGGAATACAACGACGTCCGGATCAACCAGCTGTCGCTGGCGCTGCTGCACCTGTTCCAGCGACCGCTGCCCGACGTGTTCCGCGAGGCGATCATGCGGCCGATCGGGGCGACCGAGAACTGGCGGTGGGTGGGCTACGACAACGCGTGGGTGACGGTCGCCGGCCAGCGGGTGCAATCCGTGCCCGGCGGCACGCATTGGGGCGGCGGCATGTCGATCAGCGCGCAGGACCAGGCGCTGGTGGGACAGCTGATGTTGAACGACGGCGCCGCCGGCGGCCGGCAGGTGCTGTCACGCGAGTGGATGCAGCGCATGCGCACGCCGTGCGAACTCGCGCCGTACTACGGCTACCTGGTCTGGCTGAATCACGAGCGGAAGGTGTTCCCCAGCGTGCCGGCGTCGAGCTACTTCGCGATCGGCGCCGGCAGCTCGTTCACCTGGATCGAGCCGGAACGCCGCATGGTCGCCATCGTGCGCTGGCTGGATTCCGCCTACGCGGATGCGCTGTTCGGGCGGATCCTGGAGGCCGTGGACGCTCGCTGAAAAAGACGAAGCGGGAGCGGACAGCCGGACGCAGAAGCCGCAAAGGCTACGCAAAAGCCGCAAAAAAGATTCACTTGAAGGACTTGCACCGTCCCTCAATTCATCTTTCGGTTCCTTTCGCGGCTTCTGCGAAACTTTTGCGGCTCTGCGTATGGATGTTCAAGACTACGCGTACGCCGCCCGGCCACGCCGCCGCCACTGCTTCGCGATCAGCGTCAATGCGACGAGCGCGAAGGCGGTCGAGAAGATCAGGTTCCAGTTTGCCAGCGAGGCGCCCAGGAACGTCCAGTCGACCTTGCTGCAGTCGCCGCTGCCCTTGAAGATCATCGGGATCACGCGCTGCAGCGGAAACGCCTCGATCATCCCGTAGAAGTCGCGCCCGCACGAGGAAAACTGCGGCGGGTACCACTGCAGCCAGGTCTGGCGGGCCCCGACGAAGGCGCCGAAGCCGGCGAACAGCAGGACCAGGAAGCTGCCGGCCAGCCACACCGGCCGGCTGCGCGAGATGGCCGTCAGGCCGGCGGTCAGGCCCACCAGGACGATGGCGTAGCGCTGCACGATGCACATCGGGCAAGGCACCAGCCCCACCACGTGCTGCAGGTACAGGCCGAAGCCGATCATGCCCGCGCAGGCCACGGCCACGAGCGCGAGAACCCGGCGCGGGGCCGTCTCAAACCACTTCAACAACAAGATCGATCCTCCTGAGGCGAGCGCCTCAGGCGGCTGCCTCGACAAACACGCGAGCATGCCGCGGCGTCACCAGCAGCGTCTCGCCCTCCCGGAACCCCATCTCCCTGAATTGTTGCGCGGGAATCTGCGCTTCGATGATGGAATCCGGATTCTCCCCGCCATCTTGGTGGCCGTCGCGGGAAATAAGTTCCAGCCGGGCGATCGGGCCCACCACGACGGCGCGGGTCAGCTGCGCCAGCAGGCCGTCGGCCGACGGGGTGGGGCCGGCCCGCTGCACGTCCAGGTCGTGCGGCCTGACATAGGCGCGGGCCCTGGCGTTGCGCGCGTCGGCGTGCTCGGGCGCCGCCAGCCGCAGCCCTTGCAGGTGGACCTGCCCTTCGTGCGCGCGCCCGTGGAACAGGTTCACGTCGCCGAGGAACCCGTAGACAAACGGGCTGGCGGGATGGTCCCATACCTCCTGCGGCGAGCCGACCTGCTCGACGTTGCCGGCGTTCATCAGCACCACCCGGTCGGCGACTTCCAGCGCCTCCTCCTGGTCGTGCGTGACGAAGATGCTGGTGACGTGCAGTTCGTCGTGCAGCTGGCGCAGCCAGCGGCGCAGTTCCTTGCGGACCTTCGCGTCCAGCGCGCCGAACGGCTCGTCGAGCAGCAGCACTTTCGGCTCGACGGCCAGTGCGCGGGCCAGCGCGATGCGCTGGCGCTGGCCGCCTGACAGCTGGGACGGGAAGCGGTCGGCCAGCCAGTCCAGCTGCACCAGTTTCAGCAGGTCGTGGACCTTCTTCCTGATCTGCGTTTCGCTGGGGCGCTGGCCACGCGGCTTCACGCGCAGCCCGAACGCCACGTTTTCGAACACTGTCATGTGGCGGAACAGCGCGTAGTGCTGGAACACGAAGCCGACCTGGCGGTCGCGCACGTGCACGTCGGTGGTGTCCTCGCCGGCGAACAGGATGCTTCCCGCGTCGGCCGTCTCCAGGCCGGCGATGATGCGCAGCAGCGTTGTCTTGCCGCAGCCGGACGGACCGAGGAGCGCGAGCAGTTCGCCCGAGGCGATGTCGAGCGACACGTCGCGCAGCGCGTGGAAGTCGCCGAATTGCTTGCTGACGTTGCGGATTTCGATGCTCATGGTGCGGGACTACGGGTTAGGGGCTGGGGGCGACGGCCAGCACGGGGATGGCGACGGGCCGCTCGGGCGACAACGCGGCCGCGGCGGCCAGCTCGCGCTCGTGTTTCCACTCGACGACCGACTTGATCGCCAGCGTCACGAGGGCCAGCAGGGCCAGCAGCGAGGCGACGGCGAAAGCCGCCACCGACTGGTACTCGTTGTAGAGGATCTCCACGTGCAGCGGCATGGTGTTGGTCTGCCCGCGGATGTGGCCCGACACCACCGAGACGGCGCCGAACTCGCCCATGGCCCGCGCGTTGCACAGGATCACGCCGTAGATCAGGCCCCACTTGATGTTGGGCAGCGTCACGTACCGGAAGGTCTGCCAGCCGTTCGCCCCGAGCACGATGGCCGCCTGCTCCTCGTCGTTGCCCTGCGACTGCATCAGCGGGATCAGCTCGCGGGCGATGAACGGGAAGGTCACGAACACGGTGGCCAGGACGATGCCCGGCACGGCGAAGACGATCTTGATGCCGTGCGCCTCCAGCCAGGGCCCGAACCAGCCTTGGGCGCCGAACATCAGCACGTAGACCAGCCCGGCGACCACCGGCGACACGGAGAACGGGAGGTCGACCAGGGTTGTGAGGAATGCCTTGCCGCGGAATTCGTACTTGGCGATGCACCAGGCCGCCGCGACCCCGAACACCAGGTTCAGGGGCACGGCGATCGCGGCCGTGATCAGGGTCAGCCGGATCGCGGCCCAGGCGTCGGGCTCGCGCAACCCGTCGAGATACGCTCCGAACCCCTTGCGCAAGGCCTCGGTGAACACCGCCGCGAGCGGCAGCACCAGGAACAGCAGCACGAACGCCAGCGCGACCCCGGTCAGGGTCCAGCGCACCCAGGCGCTCTCGGTGGTGACCACGCGCCTGTGAAGAGGTGAATTCATGCAGCTCTCCGGCGCTGCCAGCCCTGCAGCGCGTTGATCACCAGCAGCAGCACGAACGAAATCACGAGCATCACGACTGCGACCGCGGTCGCGCCGAGGTAGTCGTACTGTTCCAGCTTGCCGATGATGATCAGCGGCGTGATCTCGGACACCATCGGCATGTTGCCGGCGATGAAGATCACCGATCCGTACTCGCCGATCGCGCGCGCGAACGCCATCGCGAAGCCGGTCAGCAGCGCCGGCGCGATCGCGGGGAAGATCACCCTGGCGAAGGTCTGCCAGCGCGTCGCGCCCAGGCACATCGCCGCCTCCTCGAGTTCCTTCTCCGTGTCCTCCAGCACCGGCTGCACCGTGCGCACCACGAAGGGCAGCCCGATGAAGATCAGCGCGATGACGACGCCGCTGGGGTTGAAGGCGAGTTCGATGCCCAGCGGCGCGAGGAACCGGCCGATCCAGCCGTTGCCGGCGAGCAGTGCCGTCAGCGAGATGCCGGCGACGGCCGTTGGCAGCGCGAACGGCAGGTCGACCATGGCGTCGACGATCTTCTTGCCCGGAAAGCTGTAGCGCACCAGCACCCAGGCCAGCAGCAGGCCGAAGACGACGTTGACCAGGGCCGCCGCGAACGACGCGCCGAACGTGAGCCGGTAGGACGCGAGCACGCGCGGCGAGCTGACGGCGGTCCAGAACTGGTCCCAGCTCATCTCGAAGGTCTTGAAGACCAGCGCCGAGAGCGGGATCAGCACGATCAGGCTCAGGTACAGCAGCGTGTAGCCCAGCGTCAGGTTGAAGCCGGGGAGCACCTTGCGGCTTCCGCCGCGGGACACGGCGGCCGGCGCGCGCAGCGGCACCCCGATGGCGGCGGCACTCATCGCGTCACTTCACCGTGTAGATCTTGTCGAACAGGCCGCCATCGTTGAAGTGCACCTTCTGCGCTTCGGACAGCGAGCCGAACAGCTCCTGCACCGTGAACAGCTTGATCGGCTTGAACGTGTCGGCGTACTTCTTCAGCACCGCCGGCGAACGCGGGCGGATCGAATGCTTCGCGGCGATCTCCTGGCCCTGGTCCGAGTAGAGGAACTGCAGGTAGGCCTTCGCCAGATCGCCGGTCCCCTTCTTGGCGACGGTGCGCTCGACGACAGCGACCGGGTTCTCCGCCACGATGCTGATCGACGGGTAGACGACGTCGACCTTGTTCGCGCCGAACTCGCGGTTGACCGACTCCACCTCGGACTCGAAGGTGACCAGCACGTCGCCGGTGTTGCGCTGCAGGAAGGCCGAAGTGGCGTCGCGGCCGCCCCGCGCCAGCACCGGCACGTTGGCATACAGCTTGCCCAGGAACTCCTGGGCCTGTGCGTCGGTCGCGCCCTTCTTCTTCATGTAGCCCAGCGCCGCCAGGTAGGCATAGCGCCCGTTGCCGCCGGTCTTGGGGTTGACGACGATCACCTTCACGCCCGGCTTGACCAGGTCGTCCCAGTCCTTGATGCCCTTCGGGTTGCCGTTGCGCACGAGGAACAGCATGGTCGAGATGGTCGGCGCCGCGTTGTCGGGAAAGCGCTTGGCCCAATCGGCGGCGACCACGCCCTTGCCCGCCAGGAACTCGACGTCGGTCGTGGTGTTCATGGTCACCACGTCGGCGTCCAGGCCGTCCGCGACGGCGCGGGCCTGCGCACTGGAGCCGCCATGGGCCTGGTCGATCCGGACGTCCTTGCCGGTCGTCTTCTTGTAGTGCGCCACGAAGGCCTGGTTGTAGTCCTTGTAGAACTCGCGCGCGACGTCGTAGGAAACGTTCAGGAGGGTCTGCTGGGCGCTGGCGAGGCTGCCGGCGGCGAGCGCCGCAGTGGCCAGGACGGTCTTGATGGAGAGCTTCATGGACAGGATTCTGAAAAGGATCCCTTAAAACTCAAACCAATAGATTGTTGTTTGCTCATGCCGATCCGATATATGACACCCCGGGACCCCGTGCCAGGCTCCGGCCTCCGCCGCCAATGCCGCGGCGGCATAGCTGGTAGTGGGACCGCTTTCTTTCGTTCACGGCGGCCCAGGGGGAGAATGGCCGCGGCCGGCACCGGCGCGCGCCGGCAAGGAGATCCATGCGAACCCAGGTCGCCATCGTTGGCGCCGGCCCCGCCGGGCTGCTGCTCGGCCAGTTGCTGCACCGGGCCGGCATCGCCACCGTGATCGTCGAGCGCCAGAGCGCCGCCCACGTCCTGGGCCGCATCCGCGCCGGCGTGCTGGAGCAGGTCACCGTCGATCTCATGGACGAGTGCGGCGTGGGCACGCGCATGCACGCCGAGGGCCTCGTGCACCAGGGGATCGAACTGCTGTTCCAGGGCGCGCGACACCGCATCGACTTCCCTGGGCTGACCGGCGGCCGCACGGTGACGGTGTATGGCCAGACCGAAGTCACCCGCGACCTGATGGCCGCTCGCGCCCAGGCCGGCCTGCCGACCGTCTACGACGCTGGCGACACCGTCACCTTGCACGGCTTCGACGGCAGCACGCCGCAGGTGCGGTACCGCCACGGCGGGCAGGAACACGTGATCGACTGCGACTTCATCGCCGGGTGCGACGGCTATCACGGCGTGAGCCGGGCCAGCGTTCCCGCAAACGCCATCCACGAGTTCGAGAAGGTCTACCCCTCGGGCTGGCTGGGGCTGCTCGCCGACGTGCCGCCGGTGTGCCACGAACTGATCTACGCCCACAGCGAGCGCGGCTTCGCGCTGTGCTCGATGCGCAGCCCGAGCCGCAGCCGCTACTACGTGCAGGTGCCGCCCGACTCGAAGGTGGAGCAGTGGTCGGACGATGCCTTCTGGGCCGAACTGCGGCTGCGACTCGATCCGCAGGCCCGGGAGCGGCTGGTGACCGGCCCGGCCCTCGAAAAAAGCATCGCCCCGCTGCGCAGCTTCGTCGCCGAGCCGATGCGCTTCGGGCGGCTGTTCCTGGCCGGCGACGCGGCCCACATCGTGCCGCCCACGGGCGCCAAGGGGCTGAACCTCGCGGCCTCCGACGTGAAGTACCTGGCGTCGGCCCTGGCGGAGCACTACGGCGAGCGCAGCAGCGCCGGCCTGGACCACTATTCGGCGCGCGCCCTGCGACGCGTCTGGAAGGCGGAGCGGTTCTCCTGGTGGTTCACGATGGCGACGCACCGGTTTCCCGGCACGAGCGGCTTCGACCACAGGATCCAGGAGTCCGAACTGGACTACCTGGTGCACTCGAAGGCGGCCTCCGCCGCGCTGGCCGAGAACTACGTCGGGCTGCCGCTCTGAGCGCCGCCCGCCTTGCGGCACAGGACCTCGATCGGGACCATCCGCCCGTCGGCGAAACCGCGGATGGTGTTGGCCATCGAAGCCTTCGCCTTGTCCCCGTGGATCAGCATCACGGCCCGGTGCGGCGGTTTCTCGCCGCGCTTGGCCATCGCACGCGAGCGGTCGCCGAAGGCGCGCGTCTGCTCCAGGGTGCTGCGAAAGCGCACCACCTCGAAGCCGGCGGCCACGAGCAGCGCCCGCGTCTCCTCGGGGGTGCTGAGAAAGCTGGTGCGGGGGCTGTCGGCCCAGGCCGTCGGGTAGTCGATCTCGCCGCCCTCCCCCTTCGCCACCTCCGACAGCACGAGCCAGCCGACCGGCTTGAGCACGCGGTCGATCTCGCGGTACATGGCGGCCTTGTCGGCGATGTTCATGGACGTGTTCATCGAATAGGCGCCGTCGAAGCTGGCGGCCGCGAACGGCATCGCCAGCGCATCCCCGACCTCGAACGTGGTGCGATCCTCCAGTTTCAGCAACGCGGTGAGGTGACGTGCCACTTCGCAGAACTCGGGTGTCAGATCGATGCCCGTCACATGGCAGCGGAAGCGGTTGGCGACATAGCGCGCCGGGCCGCCCAGGCCGCTGCCGATGTCGAGGATGCGGTCGTTGGCGCGCGCCGGCATCAGCCGCGCCGTCTCCAGCGTGGCCTCCAGCCCGCGGCCGTGGAAGTGGTCGTACGGCGCCAGCGCGTCCGGCGTCGGCCGGTCCGGATCGGCGCCGTCATCCGCCAGTGCCGCGCGCAAGCGGGCGAGCAGGTCGCCCCGGCTGTAGTGCGCCGAGACTTCGCCATCCATGTTCATTGCCGGCCTGTGTAACTGATCTCAGCCGCTATGGTAGCCGTGTGCGGGCCGGCCGGGCCGCCGGCCTCGCCGCGCCAACGGCCGTCGCCTTGGCGTCCGCCGCACCCGGATTGCCTGCTAGTCTTGCGCAAACTCCGCAGCTGCAGCCATGGCCACGTCCTTCCACCCGCTCGCCGGCACCCGCATCCTCAGCCTCGCGCTCAACCTCCCGGGCCCGGCCGCGCTGATGCGATGCCGGCGCATGGGCGCGACCTGCGTGAAGCTGGAGCCGCCCTCGGGCGACCCGATGGGCAGCTACAACCCGGCCGCCTACAGGCAATTGCACGAGGGCGTCACCGTGCGCAGCGCCGATCTCAAGACCGGGACCGGCCAGGAACTCCTGCACGCCGAACTCGCCAAGGCCAACGTGCTGCTCACGTCCTTCCGTCCATCCGCCCTGGCGAAGCTGGGCCTCGGCTGGCAGCAGCTGCACACACGCTATCCGGAGCTGTCGCAGGTGGCGATCGTCGGCGGGCCGGGCGCCGCGGCCGAGGAACCGGGCCACGACCTCACCTACCTCGCGGCGAACGACCTCGTCACGGGGCTGGACCTGCCGCCCACCTTGTACGCGGACATGGGCGGCTCGCTGATGGCGACCGAGGCCGTGCTGCAGGCGGCGCTGCAGCAGGCCGAGCGTTACGCGGGCACGGGCGAAACGCATCCGGCGGGCCGGTACCTCGAAGTCGCGCTCGCCGACGCGGCCGGCTACCTCGGGCTGCCGCGCCAATGGGGACTGACGCAGCCGCAAGGCGCCGTCGGTGGCGCGCATGCCGGCTACCGCATCTATGCCTGCCGCGACGGGCGCGTCGCCGTGGCGGCGCTGGAGCCCCACTTCGCGGCCGCGCTCTGCGCCGCAGCCGGCGTGCAGGCCGCCGACATGCGCGCGATGTTCGCGCCGGCGACGCACCAGGCCATCGCCGCGTTCATGAGCGCGCGCAGTCGCGCCGAACTCGACCGGCTCGCGGCCGAGAACGACATTCCGCTGCACACGCTCGAATGAAGGCCCGCCGTCCGCGCATCCTGTAGGACAACGCCGGGACTTGCGGTGCCGCGGCCGCGGCGGCCCCCGCGCCGCGAATTTGGCGTGCACACTTCGACGCTGATGAGCCACTCCTTTGCCGTCGCACCATGAACAGTTCCATCATCAAGATCGGCATCGTGGACGACCACGCCATCGTCCGCGCCGGCCTGAAGCAATTCCTCTCCGAAATGGTCGACATGCGCGTGGTCGGCGAAGCCTCGACCGGTCGTGAAGCGATCGACCTCGTGCGCACGACCGAGATGGACGTGATCATCATGGACCTGTCGATGCCGGGCCAGAGCGGCATCGACGCGCTCGCGATGATCCGGGCCAAGGCGCCCGACGTCGGCATCCTGATCCTGTCCGGCTATCCGGAGGAGCAGTACGCCGTCAACCTGATCAAGCAGGGCGCCAGCGGCTACCTCAACAAGGAATGCGAGCCGATGGAGATCGTCAACGCGATCCGGACCATCGCGCTGGGCCGGCGCTACATTTCCCCGTCGGTGGCCGAGCTCATCGCCCAGCAACTGGACCGCAAGGACGGCAGCGCCGCGCACGACCTGCTGTCGGAGCGCGAATTCCAGGTGTTCCTCAAGCTCGCCAAGGGCGAAACGGCCGGCGAGATCGCGAACGCGCTGTCGCTGAGCGTCAAGACCGTCAGTACCTACCGCACCCGCCTGATGGAGAAGATGGGCCTGACCTCCAACAGCGACCTCACCTACTACGCCCTCAAGAACAAGCTGATCGATTGATCGCCGCGACCGGCAGCGGGCCCGGCGGCTGGCCGGCGCGCGCGAGGAGCTTCTCGACCAGGTTCATCAGCAGCACCTGGTCGAGGTGGTCGATCTCGAAAGAATTGTCGCGGGTGAGCCGGATGCCGTCCGCCAGCAGGATGTGCGACGTGGCGCGCAACCGGTGGGTGCGGCTCAGTGCCACGGACGCGTCGCGCAGCGCCTGCAGGATGAAATCGTGCGTGGCCCGCGGCAACATGACGAACTCCTCTGGCTGGTACGGCGCGGACATGGTGAACTCCTGTTGGCCCCGAGTCTGCGGCGGGCCTCGTTCGGCCGGTATCGGCCAACGGCGACGGCCGGGGTCAACCGTCTCCGGCCGGCCGTGGGCGGTCCGGCCCGCGGCGCCGCGCGCCCACAGCGGCGCCGCACAGCGGCTTGCTGCCGCGTCCTACAGCATCCGTCCACCGATGGGATAGGGTTGCGGCATGGCACCTTCCAGCACCCGCACCCTGTGGAAAGGGGCGATCAGCTTCGGGCTGGTCCACATTCCCGTCACGCTGCACTCGGCCACGGCCGAGAGCCGGATGAAGTTCCACCTGCTCGACAAGAAGTCGATGAGCGCCGTCGGCAACCGGCAGGTGAACAAGACCACCGGCGAGGCGATGCAGAAGGAGGAAGTGGTCAAGGGCTTCGAATACGAAAAGGACCAGTTCGTGGTCCTCGAGCCCGACGAGATCAAGGCGGCCCTGCCCAAGTCGACGCAGACGATCGACATCGAGGCCTTCGTCGACGGCAGCCGCATCCCGACCACCTATTTCAACAAGCCGTACTACGTGGCGCCTGCGGCCAAGGGACAGAAGCCGTACCTGCTGCTGCTGGAGACGCTGCGCCGCACCGGCAAGGTGGGGCTCGCGCGGGTGGTGATCTCCACCCGCCAGCACCTCGCCGCGCTGGTTCCAGCCGGCGACGGCCTGGTGCTGGAGCTGCTGCGCTGGTCCGACGAAGTGCGCGACACCGCGGGCCTGCCCCTGCCCGACCAGAAGGAGACGAGCATCACCGAGCGCGAACTGAAGATGGCCGAACAGCTGGTCAACGAGCTGCAGGACGAATGGAAGCCGGACGCCTTCCACGACGAATTCCGCGAGAAGCTGGAACAGGTGATCGAGGCGAAGGTGAAGGCCGGCGAAGGCGGGCACATCACGAAGCCGCTGCCGGGCGAGGAAGTCAGGGAAAGCGCCGACATCATCGACCTCACCGAGCTGCTGCGGCGCAGCCTGCGCGGCGGCGCTGCCGGCCGGACGGCAGAAGACGCGGATGCGGAGGCGCCGAAGGCGAAAGCCGCCGGCTTGCGCCGCAAGGCCGCGAACGACGAGGAGCACGAGGCGCCGCGCAAGCGGGCGGCCGCGACCAAGAGCACCGCGCGTTCGACCACCACCGTGAAACCGAAGCCCCGCAAGAAGGCAGCCTGAACCCATGCATCCGATCCTCAATGTCGCCGCTTCGTTCGCCGCCGGCGCCGCCGCCATGTACTGGTTCGATTCGGCGGTGGCGCGGCGCCAGGCGCGCGGGCAGGTGCTCAGTCAATCCCGCCTGCGCGAACAGGTCCAGGGCTGCATCGGCCGGCTCGTGAGCCATCCCGATGCGATCCGGGTAAGCGTCGACGGCGGCATCGTCCGCGTTTCGGGCCACGTGCTGGCCAGCGAGCAGGACCGCCTGCTATCGCAGCTGACCCACCTGCCCGGCGTGCACAAGGTGCACAACGCCTTGTCGGCGGTGCAGGACCCCGGCCGCTTCGACGAACAGCGCGCCGCGCAGCTGCAGGGCGAGTTCGGCGCCGGCGCGGCTTAGGCTCCACGCGCCGCGCAGCGCCCCGACGGCCCCGCTCGCACGGAGCGATGAGCCCCCTTCCTACAGGAGGGGGCCGCCACTCAGCCGATGATCGGGAATGCGGCCCGCCATGCCGGTGGGACCGGACAACAACAGCATGAAAGTCATCCTGGTCGAAGACAACCCGCTGGTGTGCGAGCAGGTCACGCGCACCCTCCAGGCGATCCCCGGCGCCCGCGTCGTGAAAGTGGCCGGCACCGAGCCGCAGGCCAGCGAATGGCTCAGCGCACACCCCGACGGCTGGGACCTCGCGCTGGTCGACCTGTTCCTCGGCCAGGGGCACGGCTTCGATGTGTTGAGGCATTGCCGCACGCGGCGCCCCGACCAGAAGGCGGTGGTCCTGAGCAACTACACACGCGACCCGGTGCGCCAGTACGCGCGCGAAGCCGGCGCGGACGCCGTGTTCGACAAGTCGTTCGACATGGACGCGCTGGTGGAGTACCTGGTGCAGTTCAGCCTGGCCCGACAAGGCGCTCCCGCCGGATCGCCTTAAGATCCGGGCCCATGCCCCACGTGCTGAGATTGCCCTCGCTCGAAGCCAGCATCCACCGCCTGCCCGAGTTCACATCGGTGAAGCTCAGCGGCCCGGCGACCATCGACGATTTCGTGCACCTGATCGGGCAAGCGGGCGAGGAGTCGTGCCGGCTGGGCGATCGCCGCATGCTGGTGGACCAGCTCGGCATCTCCGCCACGCTGAAGTTCACCGACCATTTCCGCATCGGCGAGGAAGTGGCGCGCCACCTGCAGCACCTGGAAAAGCTGGCCACCGTGGTGCCGCCCGACAAGATCACGCGCACCAGCGAGAAGGTGGCCGTGCGGCAAGGATTGCAGTTGCGCGTCTTCACGACGGTGACCGAAGCGATCCGCTGGCTGCAGGAACCGTGAGCTGGCCCCGCGTCGCCGGGAACGCGCATTGCCCTCGCCTGCTGGCGCACTTCCGCGCTTGAACGAGGAACATCCATGGCATTCGACTTCATCCGCTCCGCCGGCCTGCTCGGCCTGACCTTCGCCGCCGCGCTGGCCGCGGGCTGCCAGTCCACGGCCGACACGCGCGCGTCCACGAGCGGCGGCTCGACCAGCATGGGCGCGCCGGGCTCCGGCACCACCGCCGGGCCAGGCACCACGACCGAATCCGGCACCAAGGGCACGACAACGGCTCCGGCCAGCGGCAGCGCGCCGGCCAGCGGCGGTGGCGGCGCCGGCGCGCCGGGCACGCCCGCCGGCGGCGGCGCGGCGCCCGGCCGCTGAGGCACGCCCGCGCTCTTCGCCCGCCATTCGGCCCAGGTGCAGCATCGGCGCAGGGCAATCCCTACCGGCCGATGCTCCACCCGCCTACAGCGAGCCGGCCGGCCGCTGCCGCACACTGGCGCCGTGAAAGCCGCTCCCACCGACCGCAAACCCTCCAAGGACCGCTCCGACCATGACCGGCGCGGGGACCGGCCGCCGCGCCAGCGGCGCTCGGGCGAAGGCGCCGAGAGCGCGCTCGCGAACCTCAGGAGCATCGAGCTCGATCGCCAGAAGACACGCACCCCTGTCGATGACAGCAGCCGCGACTGAGCTCGCGGCATGGTGCTGTTGCCTGATCGCAACTCCGTGCGCACACCTGCTGCTTTGCCGGTCAATGCGTCGGGCGCCGCGCGGGCGCTGGGCCCGCGGCATCCGTCCCGGGAAAGCCAACAGGGTTATCCACAGAACAAGTGGATATCCGGCGGCTGAAAAAAAATATTTCCGAGCGCGCGCGAACGCGCCGCACCTGACCGCGGCCGAGGGGCATCGTTGACAAACAGCACGCGCCGCGCCCTGCGCCGACACGTATCCGTGCCGCGCCGCTGCAAGTTCAGCCGGCGCTGCGCGCCAGCAGCGGCACCACCGCCAGGCCCAGCGCGGTCATGAGAAGCGATCCGAACAGGTGCGCGACCGCCGTCGCCGCCGCCCACGCATGGTCGCCCCGCTGCAGCATGGCGACGACCTCCGCCGAGAAGGTGGAAAACGTGGTGAGGGCGCCGAGGAATCCGGTGACCACGAACAGCCTCGCCTCGGGCGGCAGGCTGGGATGGCGGTGAAACAACGCGACGGCGACGCCGACCAGGAAGCCGCCCAGCAGGTTGGCCGCGAGCGTGCCGAACGGGAGGACCGGCAGCAGCGCATTGAGCCGCAGCGCGAGCCACCAGCGCAGCCACGCACCGAACATCGCGCCCGCGCCCACCGCGGCGATTCCATAGGCCTGCATTGGCATTTCTCCGTCGTTGTTGCTGCGCGTGCCCGTTCGCGCCGCCGCGCCGATCAGGCGGACGCTTCCCCCAGGGTGCCGAACTCCACCGGCGCCTTCACGTAGAACAGGTGCACGTCCTCGGCTTGCAGGCGCTCGAACAGACGCTGGCTCTCTTCCTCCGACAGCGCCATCACGACCTCCATCGGCTGCTCGGCGAGTTCGAAAAAGCGCGCCGCGTGCAGCCGCCCGTTGTGGCCGAATCCCTCTTCCGCCGGCACCAGCGTGGCGCCGCGCAATCCCAGCTCGCGCGCGAGCTGGACGAGCCACTCGCCCATCGGCCTGCCCCGGTGGCGCGCGCTCTGGTGGGTGAAGAAGGTGACCTGCCAGCCGTGCATGCGGGCACTGTACCAGCCCGCCCCGCGCGGAGCGAGGACCCCGAGGCGCCGCCCACATGAGAAGGGCGCGCAGCCAAGGTGCCGTGACACCTTCGCTGCGCGCCCTTCAGGCGGTGGCGAGCGCAGGACGAGCCTGCGCGCCGTTCGTTACTGCGTCTTCTTGTTGTCGTCCTTGTCGGGGGCCGGCGTCACCTGCACCGTCGGCACCTCGATCTTCTTCTCTTCGGTCGTGACCTTCGGCACATTGATCGTGGTCTCGGCGCTGCCGACCTTCACGTCGGGCGTCGTCACGTCGTACTTGGGCAGCGTCACGTCGCCCGAGGCCTTCTTCTCGACTTCGTACTTCGGAACGGAAACGTTTCCTTCCTGCGTCTTCTCGACGTCGCAGCCGGTCAGGCCCAGCGCGCCAACGGTGACGAGCGCGGCGGCAAGAGTGGTCTTCAACATGGTTTGCTCCTTGAATCGGTTGGCATCCGATGCGGCCGCAGCGCACTGGCCGGCTCACCGCATCACGATGAAGTCATTGTGGGCGGGCGTCTGGTACCCGGCTGTAGGAACGGGACCGCAAGCCCTGTGGGGCGTGATCCAGCGGCGCGGCAGTCCATCCGCTCAGCGGGTGGCGAGCAACCACAGCGTTGCGGCGCCGAGCAGCAGCGTGAGCAGCGGCAGCACGACGAGCCACGGCCAGCGGCGCGGCCGGGTGGCGACGACGAGGCCCAGCGTCACGAGGGCCGTCGCTTCAGGCATCAGGCCGGCGAGCTCTGCACGCCGCCACGAAGCGCCGGCGGCCGCGGTCGCCAGCGGGTACGCGATCGTGGCGCCGAGCGCGAGCGCCACGCCGGCACGGTGCATGCCGCGCACCCCGATCGCGAGCGGTGCGTCCGGCGCGCGCAGCGCCGCCGCCAGCAGCAACACCGCCTGCAGCACGCCGGCTGCGGCGAGATGACGCGCGCCCCAGTTGATCGTCGCGAAGCGCTCCCAGTGGAAGCCCCATGCGACCCACAGCCACGCGAGCGCCAGCGCTGCGCAGGTTATGCGCCGAGCCCCGGCCCCGCGCCGCGCGGCGTGCCACGCGAGCGCCACGCCCGCCGCGAGGACGGCCGGTTGCCACGGCCACAGGTCCTGGTTGTAGATCTCGACCAGGCGCCAATACGTGCGTGGCGCGAACATCAGGAAGTCGCGCGGGCCATACGACGACCACGCAAACATGTTCAGAGCCGCTCCGCGTGCGCCGCCATGCGCTGTCGCAGCGCCGCATCCGGCAGCGGCCCGGCCGCGGCGGCCAGGTTCTCCCGCACATGGTCGGCGCGGCTCGTCGCCGGGATCGCGCAGGTGACCGCCGGATGCGAGACGATGAATTTCAGCGCCAGCTGCGCCCACGTGGCGGCCCCGATCTCTCGCGCCCATGGCGGCAGCGGATGGCGCTGGAGCTGGCGCAGCAGGTCGCCTTCGCGGAACGGCCGGTTGGCCAGCACCGCGATGCCGCGGTCCTGCGCCAGCGGCAGCAGCCGCTGCTCCACCTCGCGGTCCAGCAGGTTGTACGTGAACTGGACGAAATCGATGCGCTGGCTGCGCATGATCTGTTCCACCTCGCGGTGGCGCCGCCCTTCGGACGTCGTGATGCCGACGTACCGCACCCGGCCCTCGGCCTTCATCCGCTGCAGCAGCGGCAGCTGCTCCTCCCACGCGAGCAGGTTGTGGACCTGCAGCAGGTCGAAGCGCGGTACGCGCCACAGCCGCCGCGAGGCCTCGATCTGCGCCGCGCCGTTCGACGAAGTCCACACCTTGTCGGCGGCGAACACGCCCGCCCCGGCGCCCGCGCCCTGCAGCCCCTCGCCAATCACGCCTTGCGCCGAGCCATACATCGGCGACGAGTCGATCAGGCGGCCGCCGGCGGCGAAGAACTGCCGCATCACCTGCGCGCAGCGGGCCCGCGCCGGCGGGTCGTTGCCGACGTTGAACGTGATCCAGGTGCCAAGTCCGACGGCCGGGATTTCTTCACCCGACGAGGGAATGCGCCGCAGCAGCGGCCGCGGCCCGCCGGCGGGCCGCGCCGGGGGGCCCGCGGCCAACGCGGGGAGCGCGGTGAGCAGGTGCCGGCGGCGCATGGAGCCAGCGTAGCACGGCCGACCGGGGCGCCGCGCCGGACGCGGGCAGGCGAGCGCCGGTCAGCCGAGCACGATCACCCGCGCCTTGGGCACGGCCGCGAACGGGTCGTAGCCGACCATGCCGGCGCGCAGCACGGCCTCCTGCCGCTGGGCCAGAGCGATCCGCTGCTCGGGCGGGCTCACTTCCATCGCGCGGGTGAGTTCTTCCTCGAAGCGGACGGTGATCGGCGTCGCGTAGGGAAACGTCGCCTCGGGATCGCCCTTGATGCTCCACGTGATGATCATGGCGCCGGTGCTGGTCTGCACCGCCTTCGCATGGGCGGGAAAGAGGTGCCGGAACGACTCCCAGAAGACAGTGCGGATAGGGTCCAGGACCATGGTGGTGGCTCCGCTGCAGCGCGGCGCGGCCATTGTGTCACAGTGCCCGCCGAGGCGCGGCCGGATGCGCCGGGCCGGTCGGCCCGGCAGCGCGCACCAGAAAAAAAAAGCGGGCCCGCGGGCCCGCTCTTGTGGCAAAGGCCGTAGCCCTACTTTTCGCCGGAGCTGATCTCGCCCTTCTTGAGCGAAGACTGGGCGCTGGCCTTCCGGGCCTTCGCGGCGTCGGCCCGCTGCTCCTTCGTCGCGACCTTGGCCTTGCCCTTGGTCACGTTGTCGGGATCCTCGGCGGATGGCTTGTCGGCCTTGGCCGCCTTCATGCCTTCGGCCTTGCGGGTGGCCTTGGCCGCGGCCTTCTCCTGGGCCGTCGCCGGCTTGGAGGGAATGGCTTTCGACTGCGCCGGATCGGCCTCGCCCTTCGACTGGGCCATGGCATTCACGGCAAAGAGCTGCGCGAGGGCGAGGCCCGCTGCAAGGATGATCCTGTTCATACGAAACCCCCAGGTGGTGAAGAAAGGCGCGTGGATCCGCTCCACACAGCTCATTTCTAGGCGGGGACCGTGAAATTCCGTTGACGTGAGTCAAGAGCGCGTCGCACGCCGCTCAACCGCAGGGTTCACTCGGCCAGCGCGCCCTGCTGCCGCCGGTACTCCTTGCGCTTCATGGCGAGGTAGCTCGCGCGATCCACCTCGCGCAGTTGCGCCGGGTATTTCTCGGTCGCGTCGAACCAGTAGGCGAAGCGCCGCTCGACCTGCTCGGGCACCGGGGCGGCCAGGCTGTCGAGGTAGGCGTCGATCGCGAGGTAGTAGCGCATCGTGTTGCGCTCGGCCAGGCCGCGCGTGCCGCCCACGAAGCGCGGGCCGTCGGCCGGCGCGCCCCCCGTGTCGCGCGTGAAGCCGACCTTGTCGCGGCCGATCGTCGCCAGGTACGAGGACATCGCCATCTGCCCGAGCGCACCGTAGCCGAACGAGTAGCCCATGTGGATGAAGGTGCGGCCAGCGTCCAGGCCGACGGCCTCGACCAGGATGCGGTAGTCCTTCGTACCGAAGGGGCCGGTCGGGGCGTCGAGCCCGACGTCGAGGTAGCCCGCCGCGGGCACGCCCGCGCGCCACGCAAAGGCCAGCGGCGTGGCCGAGGCGAGCGGCTGGTCGTGCTTGCGCCCGATCCGCACTTCGAGCCGCGACTGCTCGCCCGGCGTGCCGCGGCAGTACTTGACGTTCAGGTGCAGGATCAGGATGTCGCACCAGTGGGCCGGGTTCGCGAGCGCCCCGCTCACCCTGGCGAACGGATGGTCGACGACCGCATAGATGTCGCCCTGGCTGCTGCGCGAGGTCTCCACCGACTCCAGGTACAGCGGGCCCTGGAACTGGTTGTCGCGCAGCTGCGGCCCCAGCGCCGCATGCCTGTCCCGCAATGCGCTCGCGCCCAGCGACTGCACCGCCTGGGCATCGGGCGGTGCCAGCAGGCCGCACAGCAGTGCCAGCGCCGCGAGCGCGCCCGCGGCGCTGGCGGCGGGCCGCCCGGACGTGCCGGTGGACGCCTCGTCGCCATCGCCCAGCAGGTCGCCGATCTGGCGGTCCTTCTCCTCCCACAGCTGCGCCAGCCACTGCTGGAACGAGACTCGGAAGGCCTTGTCGCCCGCGTAGTCGCCGGTGCAGAAGGCGGCCGGAATCGGAACCTCGCGCAACCGCACGACGATGCGCGGCGAGCGTCCGCACAGGAACTGCCAGAAGGTGGGCGCGCCGCCCGGATAGACGATCGTCGCGTCGACCAGCGACTTGAACCGTTCGCCCATGGCGTTGAGCGCCAGCGCGAGGGCGCCGGCCTTCGGCTTGAGCAGGTGCCGGTACGGCGATTCCTGGGCGCTGTGCTTGGCGGCCGTGAAGCGCGTGCCTTCGGCGAAGTTCATCACGCTGGTGGGCACCAGCGAGAACTTCGCGCACGCGCGGCGGGTAGCTTCGGCATCCTGCGAGCGCAGCTCGGGGCGCCGCCGCAGTTCGGCCTTGCCGTGCCGCTGCATGAAGGGGAAGTCCAGCGCCCACCACGCGACGCCGATCACGGGAACCCAGATCAGTTCCTGCTTCAGGAAGAACTTCAGCAGCGGGATGCGGCCGTTCAGCACGTGCTGGAGCACGAAGATGTCCACCCATGACTGGTGGTTGCAGTTGACGAGGTACCAGCCTTCGTAGCGCAGCTGGTCGAGGCCCTGCACGTCCCACGCGGTGCGCTGGGTCAGGCGCATCCAGCCGCTGTTGCAGGCGATCCACAGGCTGGCGATGCGGTTGAGCAGCGGGTCGATGCGCACCCGCACCGCACGGAACGGCAGGACGAGCTTGGCCAGCGCCGCGGCGAACAGCAGGACGCACCAGAACAGCGTGTTCAGCACCAGCAGGAGCAGGGCCAGGCAGCCGCGCAGGAAGGGAGGAAGGAAGCCGAGCATCGTGGTTTCGTGCGAATTGTGGCGGCCGAATGCCGCGGTTCGTTGCGCCAGATCAGAGCAGCCGGCCGGTGGCCGCGCGGCCACCGTGGCGGACCGAAACGGCTCAGCCTGGCCGGCCGTCGAGGCGGGGGCGGGTGAGCACCGGCCAGTAGCGCACGAAGTACAGCCCGAACGCGGCCGACCAGAGGACCGCGGACCATACCACGGCCTGCAGCAGCAGGGCCGGCGCGAACAATGGCACGAACACGCGCACCAGAGCCGCCAGCAGCACCATGAGGTAGCAGGCCGTTTCGTAGCGGTCCGCCTGCAGCGGGCGCCCGGTGTGGCCGCGCGCGGTGCGGGTGATCATGCCGATGATCAGGCCGCCGATGGCCCCCACGGTGAGCGCGTGCGTCGCCGCCGACGGCGCGAGCCAGCCGAGGGCGGCTGCGGCTCGCAGCCCGAGGTGCACCGGGATCCACAGGTAGGCGACCTGCAGCACCCACACGATCGGCGTACGCAGCGTCTTGAGCGGATCCCACAGCGCCCAGCGGACCAGGTGGGCGGCCGCGGCCACGATCGCGACCAGCGCCAGGACCCAGCCCCCGGCCTGCAGCACGTCGGCCGCCAGCAGCAGCAGCGTCGCACCGAGCGCCGCCTTCTCCACCAGCGGCTTGCGCGTCGCGGCCGCGCCGGGCACGCCGTTGTTGGTGAACATCGGAATCACCCGGCCCCCCATCACGGCCATGATGAACAGGATGACGTCGAGCGCGACCTGGATGCCGGCCCAGCCGGGAAAGCGCAGGACCCCGAGCTGCTCCAGGTGGATGCCCAGGACGACGACGGACATCAGCATCAGCAGAGCGATGAAGAAGTAGTTGCGCTGATTGCGCGACTTGACGAAGGGAAGCGCGATCGCGATGGCGGCCGCCAGCGGGAAGGCCGCGTTCACCACGGCCGCGGCCCAGCCGAACGGCGTCAGCACCAGCACGCGGCCGGCGACCCACAGCGCGGCCAGCGCCGCGAGGCGCCAGCCGGTGGGCGTTGGCAGGCCCGACCAGTTGCGGCCCGCCGTGAAGAGGAAGCCGACGATGACGGCGAGCGCGAAGCCGAAGATCATCTCGTGCGCATGCCAGATCGGCGCCGGCAGGTAGGGCCGGCCCAGCCATCCGGTGAACTGCAGTCCCCAGAACAGGATCGACAGCGCGGCAAACCCGCTGGCCAGGAGATAGAACGGACGAAAGCCGAGCGCCCACAGCGCGAATCCGGCGGGCGCCTGCTTCGAGGGTTCTTCCATTTGCATCAGTACGGCCATGTCAGGGATTCTCCGCGGCGCTCGCGGCGCCTTCTCCGAGCCGCCAGGCGACGGCGGCGCCGACGATGGTGGCGGCAAACAACAGGATGCTGGCGGCGTTCCACGCCGCCCCGGTGGCCCGCAGCGCGGCTTCGAGCGCGCCCCAACCGAGGCGCACCGCCAACGACAGGTGCAGCGCCGCCAGCGGCAGGTAGAACGCCCAGCCGAACCGCAGCTTGATGCGGGCGATGGCCGGGAGGATCACCGGTGCGTGGCCCATCATCATGCTGAAGATGAACCCCAGGCCCAGCGCGTGCAGCGCGGCGTCGCGCCAGGGCAGCCCCAGCGCCGTGGCGGCCCACGCGAAACCGGCGACGCCGAGCCAGACGTACCCGCCCAGCAGGCACACCGCCATGTAGCGGCTCAGGCCCTGCGCGAACACGGTGCGCCGGGCGATGTCGTAGGTGACGAGCCACCACGCGAGCAGCAGCAAGGAGAGCCCGTACAGCACGCCGCCCCAGCGCGGCGACGGCCACGACCACGCGGCGCCCGCCACCATCGCCGACAGGATGGCCAGCAGCAGCCACGGCGCGGCCGGCCGCCGCCGCATCAGGCGGGTCATCTCCAGCCGCTCGGCGGCAATGGTCATGACGAGGAAGGCGAACCACCACGGGAGCACCGCGGCAGTGCCCTCCCCGGCCGCGAACAGCAGGTTGCCGGCGAGCCAGGTGCCGGCCGACGCCAGCAGCAATTGCGTGTGCGGCGCGGACTGGCGGCGCACGACGACGACGTTGACCCAGCCGAAGACCGCGCTCGCCAGCACCAGCAGCCAGGCAGCCGCCTGCGGCAACCCCGCCAGCAGGCACAGGCCGCCGATCGCCGAAGCGAATGGCGCGGCGAACGCCGCCGTGAGCTTGACGGCGACCGCGCGCTCGAGGCCGATCACCGTCCCGAGGAAGGTACAGATCATCAGCGCCGCATGGGACAGCCCCGCGTGGCCCAGCCACGCCGATTCGGCAGCCCCCGGCACCACGACACCGTAGCGCAGCAGCCCGCCCGAGATGCCGCCGAGCAGCGACGCCGCCACGAGTGCAATGAACACTGTGCGGGCCACCGCGGCCGCCGGGGCGGGGTGCTGCCGCCGTGGCCGCAGGCTGGCGCGGGCCATCACCAGCCCATGAACCGGCGGGCCCGGTCGCTCATGCGATCCATGGTCCACGGCGGATCCCACACCAGTTCGAGCTGCACGACCATGTGCGCCGGGGCCACCTTGTCCAGCTCGCGCTCGATGTCGTCGAGGATCACGTCGGTGACCGGACAGGCGGCCGACGTCATCGTGACCTTCACGTGAACCTTGTCGTCGCCGACGTCGACGCCGTAGACCAGCCCGACGTCGACGATGCTCATCGCTACCTCCGGGTCCACCACGCGCGTGAGCGCCTGGCGGATCGGATCGCGCAGTTCTTCCGGTCCCGCGTACGGATACGGCTCCTGCTCGGGGCCGTCCTGCGAAGCGAAGTCGTCCAGTGTCTTCATGCGGCTTTCCTCGGGGCCGGCGCGGGTTGCTCGTCGATGAACATGATGGCGGCCAGTTCCTTGCGGTTGTGCACCAGGTCCGCCAGTGTGTACCGGTCCAGGGTGTCGTAGAAGGCGGCCACCGCCTCGGCGAGCACGTCGCTCAGCCGGCAGATGCCGGCGATGCAGCACTGGCCGCCGGTGGAGCCGAAGCACTCGGCCGGCACCGAGCCGCCCTCGGTGCCGCGCACGACCTGGCCCACCTTGATCAGCTCCGGCGGCATCGCCAGTTCCAGCCCGCCGCCCTTGCCGCGGACGTTCGCCAGCCAGCCGGCCTTCCCGAGGAAATGGACCACCTTGGTCAGGTGGTTCTCGGACACCTCGAAGCTGGTCGCGATCGCGGCGATCGTGGCGCGGCGCTTCGGCTGCGCCGCCAGGTAGATCAGCACGCGCAGGCTGTAGTCGGTAAAGGAAGTGAGCTTCATGGCGGCAGCCCCGGTTGGTTCAGGTCGAAGTTACGCGAGCACCTTGAAGTCGATCACGATCTCGCCGGGTTCGCGGCGCACGTATTCGATGCCGATGGCGTCGCCGAAATGCTGCTGCAGCTGGGCCAGCAGCGGCAGCGGATCGTGGTCGTTGCCGAAGCGCATGGTCTCGCCCTGGTGCAGGCTCTGCAGCGCGCCGAAGATGGCGGCATGGCGGAAACGCTTGGCGACCCCGCGCGCGTCGAAGGGATGTACGCCGTTGACCACGGGAATGGAACAACTACTCATCACGCTCTCCTTGGTTCGATTGTCTAACGGAAATGAAATGGGCCGGCTGGCGCCGGCCCGTCACGTCATCAGGACTTGGCTCCGGCGGGAACCGCGAGGTCCGACCCGCGTTCGCCGTCCGGGCGGCGCAGCAGCCGCAGCGCGTAGATCGCGAGCACCGCGGCGCCGCCGGCGAACACCAGGTCGCCCGGCACGCGCAGCCACACCAGCGCTTCCATCACGCCGGAGTGGATGATCTCCGGCGAGCGGGCGTACCACAGGCCCTTGTCGATCGCGGCGGCGGCCTGGTAGATGCCGGCCGGCAGCAGCGACATGAACACCATCATCGCCAGGCCGATGTTGAGGCCCCAGAAGGCAGGCGCGAGCAGCCGGTCGGCATGCAGGTTGCGGGCATACAGGCCGCGCAGGCAGAACAGCATCAGGCCGATGCCCAGCATGCCGTAGACACCGAACAGGGCGGCGTGGCCGTGGGCGGCCGTCATGTTCAGGCCCTGCACGTAGTACAGCGCAGCCGGCGGGTTGATGGCGAAGCCGAGCAGGCCGGCGCCGACGGTGTTCCAGAAGCCCACCGCGACGAAGCACAGGATCGGCCACTTGTAGGCCTGCAGCCAGGGCGCGCTGCCGGCACGGCGCCACGTCTGCAACGCCTCCAGGCCGATCAGCGTCAGCGGCACCACTTCGAGCGCGGAGAAGACGGCGCCGACGGCGATCACCGAGGTCGGCGTGCCGGTGAAGTACAGGTGGTGCAGCGTGCCCAGGATGCCGCCGAACAGGAACACGATGGTCTCGGCGACGATGGCGCGGTTGGCGCTCTCGCCGCGCACCAGGCCGATGCGGCTGAAGATCAGCGCGATGACGGCGGTGGCGAACACTTCGAAGAAGCCTTCCACCCACAGGTGGACCAGCCACCAGCGCCAGTATTCGACCATCGAGTAGTGCGTCGTCTGGCCCCAGGTCAGGGACGTGGCGTAGAAGCCGCCGATGCAGGTCGCCGACAGGAACACCATCGCGATCAGGCCGCGCGACTCGGACGGCTTCATCAGCGCGGGCCACAGGGCGCGGCCGAGCAGGAAGGCCCAGAACAGCAGGCCGACGAACAGCAGGATCTGCCAGACGCGGCCCATCGACGTGAATTCGAGGCCCTGGTTGCCCAGCCAGAAGCTGAAGTCCGCGCCGCTGCGCTGCAGCGTGCCGAGCCAGCCGGTGGCGGTGGAGCCCACGACGATCGCGATCAGCGCCCAGAACAGGACGTCGACGCCCAGCTTCTGGAACTTCGGTTCCTTGCCCGAGAGCAGCGGCGCGATGTAGAGGCCCGTGGCCAGCCAGGCGGTGGCGATCCAGAAGATGCCGACCTGGGTGTGCACGGTGCGGCTGACGACGTACGGCAGCAGTTCGGCCAGCGGGATGCCGAAGAACGCATCGCCCTCGACCGCGTAGTGGGCCGTCACGACGCCCATGGCGATCTGCAGCAGGATCAGGCCGACGACGGCGAAGAAGTACTTGCGGGTGGCCTTCATGGAAGGCGTGGCCTTGGCAGTCACCAGCGGATCCTGCTTGGGCACGGCGGGCTCTTCCTCGTGGCGCTGGCCGCCATGGAACCACAGCATCGCGGCGATGCCGGCCAGCAGCAGGATGATCGAGACCATCGACCAGATGGCGGCGGAGCCGGTCAGCGTGTTGCCCACCAGCGGCTCGTGCGGCCAGTTGCTGGTGTACGAGAGGTTGGTCTCGCCCGGGCGGTCGGTGGACGCGGCCCACGAGCTCCAGAAGAAGAAGGCCGTCAGCGCCTGGCGGTCCTTCGCGTCGGGCAGCGCGCCTTCCTGCATCGCGTACTGTTCGCGCAGCTTGACGAGCGACTGGTCGTTGCCGAACAGCGCGTCGTAGTGGCCGGCGACTTCCCGGATGGCCTGGGCGCGCTCGGGCGACACCGTGACCTTGCCGGTGGCCTGGTCATAGGTGTTGGTGCGCATCTGCTCGCGCATCACGGCGTCCACGCCGGCCTGGTCGGCGGTGCCCAGTTCACCCTTGGCTTTCTGCCTGGCCAGGATCCGTTGCAGCGCAACGGCTTCGCGGTGCAGCCAGTCGGCCGACCAGTCGGGCGCGACGTAGCTGCCGTGGCCCCACACGGTGCCCAGCTGCTGGCCGCCGGCGGAGCGCCAGGCCTGCTGGCCGCGCTCGACCTGCTCGCCGGTGAAGAGCACGTCACCGTTCGTGGTGACGACCGCCGCCGGGATCGGCGGCTTCTCGAGATAGATCTGCCAGCCGAGATACCCCAGCGCGGCGAACGAGAGCACGAAAATGAGGCCCAGCCAGCGCCAGAGCCGTTTCGTCGAATTCATCGCTTGTTCCTGTTGCTCAAAAGAAGATGGTGTGGATTCGGGTCAGTGGCCGTCGCCGCCGCAGGAGCCGCAGCACTGGCCGCCGGTGCGGGCCGCGCCGATCTTGGTGATCGCGACGCGCCAGAGGTCGGGGCCTTTCTGCAGGTATTCCCAGGAGAACTTGCCCGGCACCAGGTTCTCGAAGACGCCTTGCAGCGGCTTGATGTCGTGGTCGTTGACGATTTCCATCGACCCGCCGGCGGCGAGGCCGTCGAAGGTCGAAAAGATCAGTTCGCGGCGCTGCTCGCAGGGGAGCACGCGCACGTCGAGCGTGGTGGCGGTCGCGGTCTGGTTCATGGGGGCTCCTGTTGGAAGGCGGTTAAAGGTGCATTTCAGATGCACCTAATGTAGTCAGCACCCCGGCCGCCAAATTTGACGTGGATCAAGCTTCGGGCGCCTGTGCCTGAGCCTGGCGTGAGGGATGTCAATTCCCCACACGCAAGGCGGCTACGCCGCCCGCTTCAACCGCCGTGCGGCGGGCGCCGGTCCGGCAGGAGGCTCGCGACCGCGGCCAGGAGCAGCGCCGCGAGGACGTTGTGCGCGAGCGCGAGCGCCAGCGGCGTCGACCGGGCGACCAGTGCGGCGCCGGCGGCAAGTTCCAGCACGACGAGGCCCACTGCGAGCGCACCGGCGCGGTGGCCGCGCCGCCAGGCCGCGAAACCGACGGTCCCCACCACGATGGCCGTCAGGATCCCCGCCGCGCGGTGCGCCATGTGCAGCAGCGCGCCGGCGCCGGCAGCGGCGCCGGGGTCGGGCTCGTGCCACGGGTTGAACGCCTGCCAGGACGCCGCGCCGAGGTCGCAGCCGGCCAGCCCCGGACAACTGGAACCCGCGTGGGCGGCACTCACCAGTCCGCCGAGCATGATCTGCACGGCCAGCAGCGCCAGCGCCAGCCGCACCCATGCCGTGTCCGGCGGCGTCGCACCGCCGGCCGGCCGCGTGGCGGCCACGAGCCGCCAGCTGACGGCGAACATCGCGAGGCCGGCCAGCAGGTTGCCCAGCACCACGGCCGGCAGCCGCGAATCCGCGGTCATGCGGCCGAGCACGGCCAGGAAGACGGCCAGGCCGAGCAAGGCGACGACGAGCCGGCCCTGCCGCGCGAGCGGCGGCGACGACGCGTAGGCCGTCATCAGCATCGCGACCACCAGCAGCAGCGCCCCCACGGCCGTGATGCGGTGGGCGATGCGCGCGGCCGCGACGGCCCCGCCCGGGGCCGTCACGGCGCCCTGCTTCGCTTCGAGCAGCACCTGTGCCTGGCACTGCGGCCAGGGCTCGCAGCCGAGCCCGGCGCGCGACAGGCGGATGAAGGCGCTCAGGCTGGTGATCGCCAGGACCAGCACGGCGCAGGCGATTGCCATCGTTCGCAGCAGGGTCATGCGTCGGCCGGGTGTGTCCATGGCGTCCATGCTAGACGGCGCTCCCTCAGGGTTTGCCCGCAGTGAAGGTGCCTTGCGATGGCACCTTTGCGCTAGATCAAATACGCGTCAGAAACGTGCCGCCAGCATCCGCTCACCCGCAACCCACCAAGAGGAGACGAGATGAGCAGCGAAGACACGGAAACCGGCGACGTGCCGTTGATACAGCAGCTTCTGGACAACCCGTTCCTGCTGCTCTTCCTCGGAGTGCTGATCCCCATGGTCGTCTACACGCTGTGGGGCGTGGTCGACATCCTCACCATTCCCCTGGCGAAGTAAGGAGCGACCCATGAGCGCCATTCTCCCGCCCGCGGAACGGCTGTGGTGGAAACACCCCCTCGACCGGGTCGAGGGCACCTGGATCGCCATCGCCTTCGTGTGGTGCATGGTGATGTTCTTCATGATGATCTACTGGCACGCCTACGGGAAGCAGAACCTGTCGACGGAGACCTACAAGACCACGCCGGAGAAGTTCTCGGCCAAGGCCCAGGCGGTGGTCGACAAGTACACCGTGCGCACGGAGACCGACCAGAAGGTTCCGGTGGTCGCGCCGCCGCCCGGCAGCGACGTCTACCTGGTGGCCCGCCTGTGGAGCTGGTGGCCGATCCTCGAGCTGGAAAAGGACAAGACCTACAAGCTGCACCTGACGGCCATGGACTACAACCACGGCTTCTCGCTGCAGCCGCAGAACATCAACATCCAGGTGGTGCCCGGCTACGAGCACGTGATCAAGGTGACTCCGAACCAGTCCGGCACGTTCTCGATCGTCTGCAACGAATACTGCGGCATCAATCATCACTCGATGATCGGCCGCATCTACGTCAAGTAAGGGGCAGAACAACATGTCCGCGACACTTCCGCTCCCCGCGACCCCGTCGTTTCCGGGGACCACCTACCGCACCTGCCCCCGGTCCGGCCTCCAGTTCGAGTTGCAGGCCGAGCGCCTGATGATCGCCAACGCCGTGATCGCCGTCGTGGCGCTCCTGGTCGGCGGCATCCTGGCCATCGGCGTGGTGCTGACGCGCTGGCCCGCCGTGCACTGGCTGGCCGCCGACACCTTCTACATGGTGCTCACGGCACACGGCATCGACATGCTGATCTTCTGGATCATCTTCTTCGAGATCGCCGTCCTGTACTTCTGCTCCTCGACGCTGCTGCGCTGCCGGCTCGCCACGCCGAAATTCGCCTGGCTCGCATTCGCGCTGATGCTGGTAGGCGCCGTGATGAACAACGTCGCCGTGTTCCAGGGCGGCTCCAGCGTGATGATGACCTCGTACGTGCCGATGATGGCCTCGCCCTGGTTCTACCTGGGCCTGATCCTGTTCGCCGTGGGCGCGCTGATCGGCTGCTTCGTGTTCTTCGGCACGCTCGTGATCGCCAGGCGCGACAAGACCTACGAAGGCTCGGTGCCCCTGGTGACTTTCGGCGCCATCACCGCCGCCATCATCGCGGTGTTCACCATCGCCTCCGGCGCGATCATCCTGATCCCCACGTTCCTGATGTCGATCGGCTGGATCCAGAACGTCGATCCGCTGATCTACCGCACCATCTGGTGGGCCTTCGGCCACTCGTCGCAGCAGATCAACGTCGCCGCGCACATCTCGATCTGGTATGCCGTCGCCGCCATCGCCTTCGGCGCCAAGCCGATGTCCGAGCGCGTCAGCCGCGGCGCCTTCCTGCTCTACATCCTGTTCCTGCAACTGGCGAGCGCGCACCACCTGCTGGCCGACCCCGGCATGTCGACGGGCTGGAAGATCGTCAACACCAGCTACTTCATGTACTTCGCGGTGCTGGCTTCGATGATCCACGGCCTCACGATTCCCGGCGCGATCGAGGTCGCGCAGCGCCAGAAGGGCTACAACAAGGGCCTGTTCGAGTGGCTGCGCAAGGCGCCCTGGGGCAACCCGGTGTTCTCCGGCGTGTTCATCTCGATCATCGGCTTCGGCTTCCTGGGCGGCATCTCGGGCGTGATGATGGGCACCGAACAGCTGAACATGCTGATCCACAACACGATCTACGTCCCGGGCCACTTCCACGCCACGGTGGTGGTGGGCACGACGCTGTCGTTCATGGCGCTGACGTACTTCCTGATCCCGGTGCTGTTCAAGCGCGAGATGATCGTGCCCGGCCTGGCGAAGATCCAGCCCTACCTGTTCGGCCTGTCGATGTACTTCTTCTGCCTGGTGATGATGGGCGCGGGGACGCTGGGCGTGTCGCGCCGCCACTGGGACATGGCGCTTTCCGGCGCGGCCCTGGGGTACGAGTGGCCCGGCGCCGCCTACCTGATGATGGGGCTGGTCGGCATCGCCGGCGTCGCCGCGATCGCCGGCGGCGGCCTGTACATCTGGATCACCGTCGGCTCGATCCTGTGGGGCAAGAAGCTGGAGCAAGGCAAGGTCAGCCCGACCTTCACGCCGATCCCGCGCACTGCGCCCAGCGCGGCGGCCCAGACCTACGGCTCCGCCGGTTTCGCCGCACCGGGCACCTTCGTGCTGGCGATGCTGTTCCTGGTGGCCTTCGTGCTGTACTACTTCATCAACTGGAAGTACCTCGGCCAGCTCTGGGGCCTCAGCTGAGGAAGGGTTGGCCATGAACACGACCACAATCGTGCGCGGCGGGCACCGCACCGCCCAGGTGGCGCGGGACGTGCTCTCGCTGTTCAAGCTGCGCATCGGCGTGCTGATCATGGTGACGGCGCTGGTCGGCCTGGCGGTGACGCCGGGTGCGGCGCTCGGCCCTGGACAGGTGCTGGTGCTGGCGCTGTCGGTACTGGTGGCCTCCGCGGCCGCCGGCGCCTTCAACCAGTACGTGGAGCACGAGAGCGACCGGCTGATGGCGCGCACCCGGCGCCGCGCGTTCGTGACCGGCGCGCTGCCGCACCACCCGGCGTGGCTCGCGCTGATCGCGGCGCTGCTCGCCGGCGCCGTCGCGGCGGCCTGGTTCACGCTGAACGCGGCGGCGGCGGTGTACGTCTTCCTGGGCGCGTTCTTCTACGCCGTGGTCTACACGGTATGGCTCAAGCGCCGCAGCGCCTGGAACATCGTGATCGGCGGCCTGGCCGGCAGCTTCGCCGTGCTGGCCGGCGGCGCGGCGGCGGACCCCGCGCTGGGCCCGCTGCCCCTGCTGCTGGCGCTGGTGCTGTTCCTGTGGACGCCGCCCCATTTCTGGAGCCTCGCGATCGCCAACTCGGCCGACTACGAGGCGGCGGGCGTGCCGATGCTGCCGGTGGTGGTCGGTGCGCAGCGCGCCGCCCGGATCGTGTTCTACAGCACGGTGGCGCTGGTCGCGGCGTCGCTGCTGCCGCTGGCGTTCGGCGCGGGGCCGGTGTACGCCATCGGCGCCGCCGGCGGCGGCGCACACTTCCTGCGCAAGTCCTGGCTGCTCGCCCGCGCGCCGGCACGGGCCACGGCGATGGGTTCCTTCTTCGCGTCACTGGTGCAGCTGAGCGCGCTGCTGGTCGCGGCCACCATCGACGGCCTGCTGCGCTGACGAAACGGCGACCACGATGAACAGCGGCGGGTTGCGGCGACTGGCGGCCATCGCACTCGGGGCAGCGCTGGCGCTGCTCCCGGCGGTGCTGCTCGGGCAGGAGTCGCCGCCTGCTCCGGCGCTCGACCAGAAGACCGCGATCGCCGCCAGCCAGGCGGCGCTGGGACGCACCATCGGCGACCACACCCTGCTGGACCGCGAAAGCCGGCCGGTGCGCCTGTCGTCCTACCGCGGCAAGCCGCTGCTGGTGAGCTTCATCTACACCGGCTGCTTCCAGGTGTGCCCCACCACGACCCGGTCGCTCGACGAAACGGTGCGCGCGCTGCAAGGGCGCTTCGGAGACAACCAGTTCAACGTGATCAGCATCGGCTTCAACCAGCCCGCCGATTCGCCCCAGGCGATGAAGGCATTTGCCGCCCAGCACCGCATCAGCCGGCCGAACTGGGACTTCCTCAGCCCGCCGCCGGCGGCGGTCGACCAGCTCACGCGCGAGTTCGGCTTCCGCTACGAGGCCACGCCGGCCGGCTTCGAGCACGTCCTGCAGGTCTCGCTGGTCGACGCGCAGGGCCGCATCGTGCGCCAGGTGTACGGCGACAAGGTGCCCGCCGACGCGCTGGGCGAGCCGATGAAGGACCTGCTGGTCGGCGTCCCGTTGTCACCCTCGACGCCACTGGCCGACCTGATCGACCAGGTGCGGCTGCTTTGCACCGTGTACGACCCGGAAACCGGTACCTACCGCGTCGACTACGCCCTGGCGCTGGAAGCCGCCGGGGGCCTGACCTTCATCATCGCCCTGGCCCTCTACATGCTCAACGAGTGGCGCACGCGCCGGCGGGCACGGCGCAATCACGTGGCTGCCTGACGCTTCGATGTCCTGTGCGCCCCCTATTTCCCGGACACCCGCCGCAGGCTGGCGACACCTGGAACATGTGTTCGACGGCGCCTTCGGCGCCGCGGTGAATCCCCTGAAGCACCTTGGCGCGCTGGCCTTTCTCATGCTGTGGCTGCTGGCCGGAACGGGCATCGTGCTGTACGCCATGCTCGATACCTCGGCGCAAGGCGCGTACCGCTCCATCGACGAGTTCTCCCGGGCCCGGTTCGGCCCCGGAAGCATCCTGCGCGGGCTGCACCGCTACGCGGCCGACGCCTTCGTCGTCCTCACGCTGGCGCACCTGGCGCGCGAGTGGCTGTTCGGCCGCTTCCACGGCTTTCGCCGCTTCTCGTGGCTCACCGGCGTGCCGCTGATCCCGCTCGCGTTCGTCTGCGGCATCGGTGGCTTCTGGCTGAACTGGGACCGCCTTGGCCAGTTCTCCGCCATCGCGACGGCGGAGTGGCTGGACGCCCTGCCATTCCTCGCCTCGCCCCTGGCGCGCAACTTCCTGGGCGGCGCCGTCAGCGACCGGCTCTTCTCGCTGTTCGTGTTCGTGCACCTGGGCGTGCCGCTGCTGCTGGTGTTCGGCCTCTGGTTCCACGTCCAGCGCATCAGCCGCGCCGCCGTGTTTCCGCCGCGGGCGCTGGCGCTGGGCAGCGTCGGCGTGCTGCTGGCGCTCGCGCTCGCCTGGCCGGTGCGCAGCCAGGGACCGGCCGACCTGCGGCTGGTGCCCGAGTCGCTGTCCCTGGACTGGTTCCTGCTGTTCATCCATCCGCTGGCCGAGGCGACTTCCGACGGCGCCGTGTGGGCCGCCGTCGCGCTGGCGATCGGAGGCCTGTTCGCCCTCCCCTGGCTGCACCGGCGCGCCCGCGCCCAGGTCGCGGTCGTCGATCCGGCGCACTGCAACGGCTGCCGCCGCTGTGTCGAGGACTGCCCGTACGCGGCCATCACGATGGCGCCGCACCCCAACGGCCGGTCGCAACTGGCGGTCGTCGACCCCGACCTGTGCGCCAGCTGCGGCATCTGCGTCGGCTCGTGCCCGTCCTCGACGCCGTTCCGCGGCGCCGCCGCGCTGGTGACGGGCATCGACATGCCGCAGTGGCCGATCGATGCGCTGCGCCGGCGGCTGGCTGCAGGATTGGCCGCGCTGCGCGGCGAGCAGCCGACGGTCGTCTTCGGCTGCGACTGCGGTGCCCGCGTCGACGCAGTGGCGGGGCCGGGCGTGCTGGCGTTGAGCCTGCCTTGCACCGGGATGCTGCCGCCGGCGTTCGTCGAGTACGCGTTGCGCGCCGGCGCCGGCAGCGTCCTCGTCGCCGGCTGCCGTCCCGGCGCCTGCGAGTTCCGCCTCGGCCAGCGCTGGACGCACGAGCGGCTCGACGGCGCGCGCGAGCCGCACCTGCGCCGCGCCGTCGACCGCACACGCTGGGCCACCGCCTGGGCCGACGCCGGCGACGAAGACCGGCTGCACGCGGCGCTCCAGGCGCTGCGTGGCGCCGCTGCGCCACGGATTGCAACGGAGGTGCCCGCATGACCCGCGCGATGACCTGGGCCGGCCAGGTCCTGCTGTATGGACTCTTTGCGCTGGTGATCGGCGTCTTCTCCACCTGGCCGAGCTACCGCCCGCTGGCCCCCGGCCAGGCCCAGGTCAAGGTGAGCTTCATCCACCACGGGCAACGGGTCGCCGAATGCCGGCCCCATACCGCCGAGGAGCTGGCGAAGCTGGCACCCAACATGCGCACCCCGATGAAGTGCCAGCGCGAACGCGCGCCGGTGGCGATCGAGGTCGTCCTGGACGGCGCCACCGTGTACCGGCACGAAGCCGTTCCTTCGGGGCTGTCGCGCGACGGCCCGTCCTCGGTCTATCACCGGCTGCAGGTGCCGGCCGGGCAGCACCGGATCGCGGTGCGGCTGCGCGACAAGGCCGGTGCCGATTTCAACCACACGCGCGAAGCGACGGTGACGCTGAAGCCGGCCCAGGTGCTGGTCATCGACTTCGACGCGGAAAAGGGAGGTATCACGCTGTCATGAGCGCATTGCCCGCATCTGCCTTCACCCCGGACGCCCGCCTGCCGTTGCCGGCCGTGCTGGCCGGCGCCGACTACAGCGTGGCCGTGCCGCGCGACGAGCGCCTGGCGCTGGCCCGCGGCTGGCTCTGGCTCGGCCTGGCCGCGCTGATCGGCTCCGGCCTGTTCTCGGTCCTGCTGGTGCTCTCGCGCACGCCGGGCATCAACACGCTGCTGCCCGTGGCCGACCTGTTCCACGTTTCGCTGGTGGTGCACGTCGACCTGTCGGTACTGGTCTGGTTCATGGCGCTGGCCGGCATGTTGTGGAGCCTGAACGGCTCGCGCGCCCGGCTGGGCTGGCAGTGGTCGGCGCTCGCGCTGGCCGGCGCCGGTGCGGGCGGCATGGCCCTGTCACCCTTCCTTTCCACCGGCGAGGCCATCATGGCCAACTACATCCCGGTGCTGACCAGCCCGCTGTTCATGGGCGGCCTGGTACTGTTCGCGGCCGGCGTGGGCGTCCTGGTGCTGGTCAGCCTGTTGAACGCGCCGCGGCTGGGCCTGCAGTTCGACGGCCGCGGGGCGCTGCGCTTCGGCCTCAACGCCGCGGCCGTTTCCACCGCGGTCGCATTGCTGGCCTTCGGCTGGTCGTACGCGGTGCTGCCGGGCGACCTCGGCGGCAAGGCCTACTACGAGATCCTGTTCTGGGGCGGCGGCCACGTGCTGCAGTTCACGTGGACGCTGCTGATGCTGGCCGCCTGGCTGTGGCTGGCGAATGACTGCGGCGGCCGCATCCCGCTCACCCCCCGCGTCACGGTGCTGATGTTCGGGCTGGCGATGGCCAGCGTGTTCGTCACGCCCTGGGCCTACGTCGCCCACGACATCGCGTCGGTGGAACACCGCTCGCTGCTGACCTGGGCCATGCGCCTGGGTGGCGGCGTGGCGATCCTGCCGGTGGCCCTCGCCGTCGTCGTCGCGCTGGCTTCGGCGCCGCGAGCCGATGCCGTCGCGCGGCCGCTGCGCGCGGCCCTGCTGTCTTCGGTGGTGCTGTTCGCGGCGGGCGGCGTGATCGGGATCTTCATCAACGGCAGCAACGTGCGCATCCCGGCGCACTACCACGGCTGCATCGTCGGCGTGACCCTGGCGCTGATGGGCCTGGTCTACAAGCTGCTGCCGGCGCTGGGCTACCAGGCGCCGCAAGGGCGCCTGGCCACCAGCCAGCCCTGGTTGTACGCCGCCGGGCAGTTGATGCACATCACCGGCCTGGTATGGTCCGGCGGCTACGGCGTGCAGCGCAAGGTCGCGGGCGCCGAGCAGGTACTGCGCACGCCGGCTGAAATCGCCGGCATGGGCCTGATGGGACTGGGCGGCGCGATCGCCATCGTCGGCGGGCTGCTGTTCGTGGTGGTCGTGCTGCGCGCCATGCGCCGTCCGGCGGTCGGCGCCAGGATGCCGGAGGCCGCCACCCGATGAAGCAGCTGCAGGCCCTGCTGCAATGGGCGTTCATGCAGGCCGAAGCGGTGTTCAACCGCGCCTTCGGCGACCGCCTCAATCCGCTGTACCACCTGGGGGCCATGAGCTTCTTCCTGTTCTGGGTGGTGGGGGCGAGCGGGCTGTACCTCTACGCGTTCTTCGAAACCGGGGTCGCGGAGGCGTACGCCTCGGTGGAGGCGCTGACGCACGGCCAGTGGTTCGCCGGCGGCATCCTGCGCAGCGTGCATCGCTATGCCTCGGACGCGATGGTAGTCACGATGCTGGTCCACCTGCTGCGCCACTTCGCCTTCGGCCATTACCGCGGTTTCCGCTGGTTCTCCTGGTTCACCGGCGTCATCCTGATCTGGATGGTCTACGCCTCCGGCATCAACGGCTACATGCTGCCCTGGGACCGCCTGGCGCAGTTCGTCATCGTCGGCAGCTTCGAGTGGCTCGACTGGCTACCGAGCTTCGGCGGCACGCTGATGCGCAACTTCATCTACGCCGGCAGCGTGGGGGACCGCTTCTTCTCCCTGCTGTCGTTCGTCCATATCGGCCTGCCGCTGCTGGTGCTGCTGCTGATGTGGGTGCACGTGCAGCGCGTGCCCAAGGCCCGGACCACGCCGCCGCGGGCTATCGTGTGGAGCCTGCTGGCGACGCTGCTGGCGCTGTCGCTGGCGCAGCCGGTCGGCAGCCAGGGCGGCGCCGCCGACCTGGGCAGCGCCGTGACGAGCGTCCAGCTCGACTGGTTCTACCTCGCGCTCTTCCCGCTGATCAACGCGTGGCCGATGGGACAGGTCTGGGCGCTCGCGCTCGGCGGCACCGCGCTGCTGGTCCTCCTCCCGTGGCTGCCACCCAGGTTCCGCCGCGGCGCGCGCCGCGAGCGGCTGGTGGTCGTGCACGGTGCCGCCGGCGCGGCCACCCAGCTGCACCTGCGCGAAGGCGAGACCTTGCTCGAAGGCGGCCTGCGGCAGGGCCTCGCGCTCCCTTACGAGTGCCGCAACGGCGGCTGCGGCAAGTGCCTGTGCAGCGTGGAACACGGGCGGGTGGAGCACCTGCCGTACCAGCGCAGCGCGCTGCCGGACGCGCTCAAGGCGCAGGGCAAGGCGCTCATGTGCTGCGCGGTCCCGGCCGAGGACGTCGTGATCGAAGTCGAGGGCCTGGTCGCGGCGCCGGCCGGCGCGCTCGAACTGCGCACCGGACGGGTGGCAGCGCTCGAACTGCTGGCCGCCGACGTGATGCGGGTGCTGGTCGCGCCCGATGGCGCGCCGCCGGAATTCACGGCGGGCCAGTACATCAACATCGTGCTGGAGGACGGCCAGCGGCGCGCCTTCTCGTTCGCCAACCCGCCGCACCAGCGCGACCACATCGAACTGCACGTGCGCCGGATTCCGGGCGGCCGCTTCACCGGCCACGTGTTCGACGCGATGCAGGTCGGCGACACCTTGCGCTTCGAGGGACCGCTTGGCAGCTTCAGCCTGCAGGACAGCAGCAAGCCGATCCTGTTCATCGCGGGCGCCACGGGCTTCGCGCCCGTCAAGAGCATCCTGGAGGACGCGTTCCACCGCGGCGTGCAGCGGCCGATGCGCCTGTACTGGGGCGTTCGCCGGCGAGCCGACCTGTACCTGCTCGAAGCGGCGCAGCAGTGGCAGCGCGAGCACCCCAACTTCGAGGTGATCCCGGTGCTGTCCGAGCCACAGCCGGAAGACGGATGGACCGGCCGCACCGGCCTCGTGCACGAGGCGATGCTGGCCGACCATGGCGACCTCACCGGCTTCGAGGTGTACGTGTGCGGGTCGCTGAAGATGGTGGAGACGGCCGTGCCGGCGTTCCTGGCGCACGGGCTGGGCGAGGACGCGTGCTTCTCGGATGCCTTCCTGCCTTCAGCCGGCGCGACTGCGGCCGCTTGAAGGCGGACATCCGAACGCAGAAGCCGCAAAGGCTGCGCAGAAACCGCAAAAAGATATTGATGTTTCGGCGCGGTGACCTGCAGCCATTGCGCATACGCCGCGGACCGACGCATCAATTTTCAGGCTGTTCTTTCGCGGCTTTTGCGAAACTTCCGCGGCTTCTGCGTTCGGCTGTCCAGCGTGCGCCGTCAGAGCCCCAGTGACGCGAGAATGCCCTCCACCCGCTTCGTCACGTCCGCGTCCATCGTGATCGTCCGGCCCCACTCGCGCTGGGTCTCGCCCGGCCACTTGCTGGTCGCGTCCATCCCCATCTTGCTGCCCAGGCCGCTCACCGGCGACGCGAAGTCCAGGTAGTCGATCGGCGTGTGCTCCACCAGCATGGTGTCGCGCGCCGGGTCCATCCGCGTCGTCATCGCCCAGATCACCTCGCGCCAGTCGCGCACGTCCACGTCCTCGTCGACCACGACGATGAACTTGGTGTACATGAACTGCCGCAGGTGGCTCCACACCCCCATCATGACGCGCCGCGCATGCCCGGGGTAGGCCTTGCGGATGCGCACCAGCGCCATCCGGTAGCTGCAGCCCTCGGGTGGCAGGTAGAAGTCGAGGATCTCCGGGAACTGCCGCTGCAGCAACGGCACGAACACCTCGTTGAGCGCCATGCCCAGCACCGCCGGCTCGTCGGGCGGCTTGCCGGTGTAGGTGGAGTGGTAGATGGCGTCGCGCCGCATCGTGATGCGGTCGATCGTGAACACGGGGAACGACGCCTGCTCGTTGTAATAGCCCGTGTGGTCGCCGAACGGGCCTTCCAGCGCGTGCTCGAAGCCGCTCGGGTGGCCTGGGTCCGGCTGGATGTGCCCCTCCAGCACGATCTCCGCGCCGGCCGGCACGCTCAGGCCGCTGCCCAGGGCCGACGCGACTTCGGTCTTGCTGCCGCGCAGGAGGCCTGCGAACTGGTATTCGGACAGCGCATCGGGCACCGGCGTCACCGCTCCCAGCAGCGTCGCCGGGTCGGCGCCGATCGCCACGGCCACCGGATACGGCTGGCCCGGATTGGCGATGCAGTGCTCGCGGAAATCGAGCGCGCCGCCGCGGTGCGCCAGCCAGCGCATGATCACCTTGTCGCGCGCGATCACCTGCTGGCGGTAGATACCCAGGTTCTGGCGCGGCTTGTTCGGCCCGCGCGTGATGACCAGGCCCCACGTGATCAGCGGCGCGGCGTCACCGGGCCAGCAGTACTGCACCGGCAGGCGCGCCAGGTCGACTTCATTGCCTTCCCGGACGATCTCCTGGCACGCCGGCGAACGCACTTCGCGCGGCGCCATGTTCCACAGTGTCCTGAGCAGGTGGCTGCCCAGGCCCATCGCGTCCTTCAGGCCCTTGGGCGCTTCCGGTTCCTTCAGCGACGCCAGCACTTCGCCGAAGGCCCGCAGCTCGCGCACGTCGGCCACGCCCATGGCGCGCGCGACGCGCTGCGTGGTGCCGAACAGGTTGGCCAGCACCGGCATGTCGTGGCCGGTCGCGTGCTCGAACAGCAGCGCCGGGCCGCCGGCGCGCAGCACCGGGTCGGCGATCGCCGTCATCTCCAGGTGCGGCGACACGGGCTCGGCGATGCGCCGCAGTTCGCCGGCCTCTTCCAGTTGCGCGATGAAGTCGCGCAGGTCGCGATATCCCATTCAATCCTCGCCGGCCGCGACCGACCAGCGGCCCGACAACTGGTGCGGCACGTCCAGCAGGTCCAGCACCCGCGCCACGCTGGCGTCGATCACGTCCTGCACGCTCTGCGGCCGCAGGTAGAAAGCCGGCAGCGGCGGCGCGACGATCGCGCCCATCTCGGTCACCGCCACCATGTTGCGCAGGTGCGCCAGGTTCAGCGGCGTCTCGCGCACCATCAGCACCAGCCGTCGCCGCTCCTTGAGCATGACATCGGCCGCGCGCGTGATCAGGTTGTCCCCCAGCCCGTGCGCGACCGCCGCCAGCGTGCGCATCGAACACGGCGCGACCACCATGCCGTCGCAGTGGAACGAGCCGCTCGCGATGGCGGCCCCGATGTTGCGCACGTCGTGCACATGGTGGGCGAACGCCTCGATGGCCTCGCGCGCCAGCCCTTGTTCGATCTCCAGGTTGCGCCAGCCGGCATCGGAGACGACCAGGTGGGTCTCGATGCCCGGGCTGCCTTGCAGCACCTGCAGCAGCCGCGCGCCGTACACCGCGCCGGTGGCCCCGGAGATGGCCAGGACGATGCGCCGCCGCGCGGCCGCCGCGCCGCTCATTCCGGGCGGCTTTCGCCCGGGCGGCGCGGCCCGATGCCGGGCCCGCGCCAGTGCGGTGCGAGCCGCGCCAGGACGCGATGCGGGGCCCAGCGATGCCATTCGAGCACCGGCATCTCCAGCGCATCGAGCGTGTTCTTCACGACCAGCCCCAGCTCGGTATCGCCTTCCATCGACAGGCGCCGGCTGAAGAACAGCGTGTCCGGGTCTTCGCGCCGCTGCGCCAGTTGCAGGAAGTCATAGGCGCTGGCGCCGATGGTGAGGTCCACCGGCCCACCGGCGCTGCGCGGCGCGAAGCCGCTGCCCGACCACGTGAAGTCGAAGGTCAGCTGGGCGTCGCGCACGTGGATCCGCAGCTTCTTGCCGGCGAGGATCTGGCGAACGTCCTCCGGCAACTGGTCGGCCAGGCCGACGTTGAGCGCCGCCACCAGCATCACGGAGCCGGGATAGGCGGGCAGGCGCCCGAGCAGCGCCCCCAGCGGCGGCGGGACGAGGTGGGAGGTCGATGTTTCCATGGTTCTTTCCTGCAGTTTCGCACCTTCAGGCCACGTGCAGCAGCACCGTGAGGAAATGGCAGGTGCTGCCGCCCATCACGAACAGGTGCCAGATGCCGTGCCCGTGGCGCACCGTGCGGTCGCGCACGTAGAAGACGATTCCGGCCGTGTACAAGGCACCGCCGGCGAGCAGCCAGGCAAAGCCCTCGGGCTGGAGGGCGATCCACAGCGGCCAGGCGGCGACCAGCGCCAGCCAGCCCATGACGAGATAGATCGCCATCGACAGCATGCGCGCCCCGCGCGCGAGCCACAGTTCCTGCACCACGCCGACGATCGCCAGCCCCCAGACCGTCCCCAGCAGCGACCAGCCCCACGCGCCGCGCAGGGACACCAGTGCGAACGGCGTGTAGCTGCCCGCGATCAGCAGGTAGATGCTGCAATGGTCGAACTTGCGCAGCACCGCCTTGGCCCGTCCGCGGGTGCCGTGATACAGCGTCGAAAAGACGTACAGGGCGAACAGCATCGCCGCGTAGATGCTGAAGCTGACGATCTTCCACGGATCGCCGATCCGCGCCGCGAGCACCACCAGCGCCGATCCGCCGGCCAGGGCCAGCGCCGCGCCGATCAGGTGACTGATGCTGTTGAACCGCTCACCGTGGTCCATGCCCTACGCCGGCGCGCCCTGCTCCAGTCCGGCGCGTCCGTGCCAGTACCCGTTGCAGCCGGCGGCGGGCATCAACGCCTCCAGCCTGCGCACGGCTTCGGCCGGGGCGATGGCGCGGCGCCGCGCCGCGTCGAAGACGGCGATCACGTCCTGCGTGTCGATCGACTGCGGGCTCAGCCGCACCACGTCGACGCCGATCTCGTCCATGGCCGCGAGCTGGTCGACCAGGTTGTAGACGCGCGCGGACTGCGTCTGGATGCCGTTGAGCACCAGGAACTGCTCGCCCTCGCGCGTCCTGAGCATCAGGCCGTCGGGATCTTCCATGCAGCTGAAGCGGCAGTCGTCCTTGGGCAGGTCGTGGTGGCGCGCCGTGAAGCAGCGCGCGGAGAACGCGAGCGGCATGCGGCCGTACGAGAAGACTTCGGTCTGCAGGCCATCCGGCCGCTCGCGCTGCAGCAGCGCCAGGTCGTCGCGCTTCATCTCGAGCGGGATGACCCAGCGGCTGGCGCCCAGCCCGGCCAGCCACTGCAGCGTCGGCTGGTTGTAGATGTTCAGGTGCGGCCCGGCCACGAAGGGCGCCTTGCCGGCGAGGCGCTGCACCGCTCCCATGTCGTTGGCCTCGACCAGGAACTCGCCGTTGCCGGCGACCTTGTGCATGGTGGCCACGTCGCTGCCCGATTCCAGCAGCACCTGCGTCGAGAGCACGACCTCCTTGCCGGCTTCGGCGAGCTTGCGGGCGATCTCCAGCCAGTCGGCCAGGCGCAATTCGTGGCGGCGCGAACAGACCGTCTCGCCGAGGTAGACGATGTCGACCGGCGTCGCGCCGATCGCCTCGTAGAAGCGGAACACCGTGTTGCGCGGCCAGTAGTACTGCAGTGGGCCGAGGGAAAGCTTCATCATGTCGTGGCCCCTACTTCCAGGGCCGGTGATAGGCGCCCAGCGTGTGCTGCTGGCCTTCGGCCACCTGGTCCAGGCTCGCCATCCACGCGCGCTTGGGCGCGTAGCGGTGCGCGTTCGCGCGGCAGCTGTCGATCGCCTCGCGCCACACCCGCGTCACCTGCGCCACGTACGCGGGGCTGCGCTGGCGGCCCTCGATCTTGATCGCCTTCACGCCGATCTTGAACAGCTGGGGCAGCAGTTCCAGGGTGTTGAGGCTGGTGGGCTCTTCCACCGCGTAGTAACTCTGTTCCTGGCCGACGTCGAAGCGGCCCTTGCACAGCGTCGGGTAGCCGGCGTTCTCGCCGTGCGCGTAGCGGTCGATCAGCACGCCGTTCAGGCGCGACTCGAGGCCGGTGGGCGTCTCCTGCCAGCGCACGGCCTTGGCCGGCGAGCACACGCCATGCGTGTTGGGCGACTCGCCGGTGACGTAGGACGACAGCTGGCAGCGGCCTTCGACCATCACGCACAGGCTGCCGAAGCCGAACACCTCGCATTCGACCGGCGTCTTCTCGATCAGCTGCTCCACCTGCTGCAGCGACAGCACGCGCGGCAGCACCGCACGCACGATGCCGAACTGCTCCCGGTAGAAATTGATCGCGTCGTAGTTGGTCGCCGAGCCTTGCACGGAGAGGTGCAGGCGCAGCTTCGGATGGGTCTTCGCGGCGTACTGCATCAACCCCGGATCGGCCAGGATGACGGCGTCCACGCCGAGGTCCACCGCCTTGTCGAGGCCGGCACGCCACATCGCGGGGTTGGCCGCCTGCGGGTAGGTGTTGAGCGCCATGAACACCTTGCAGCCGTGCTCGTGCGCGTAGCGGATGCCGGTGGCGATCGCGTTCTCGTCGAAGTTGAGGCCGGCGAAGTTGCGTGCGTTGGTCGCGTCGCGCAGGCCGAGGTACACGCAGTTGGCGCCGTTGTCGACGGCCGCCCGCAGCGCGGGGAGGCTGCCGGCGGGACACACCAGTTCCGGCGCGGCGGTGGAGTTCGTGGATGTCATGGCGGTCAAGCACCCAACCATATCCGCGTCGGCAATCCGGGCGCATGATCCGCGTCAAGACATGCGCAGAACGGCGTGAAGCCCCTCGCGATGGCAAGGTCATCGACGATCTCGCGCGGCGATCAGGCCGGCCGCCGGCCCGCTTCCGAGTCCGTGCGCCACATGCGCGCCACCGCACCGATGAGCTCGTGCGGCTTGAGCGGCTTGGTCAGGTGCGTATCGAAACCAGCCTGGAACGCGCTCGCCTCGTCCTCGGCGCGGGTGAAGGCCGTCAGCGCGATCGCGGGCAGCCGTTGCCGGCCGGCGGGCGTCTCCTGGCGCACCAGGCGCATCAGCTCGTAGCCGTCGCGGCCGGGCAGGCCGATGTCGCTCACCAGCACGTCGGGCCAGCAGTCGCGCAGCAGGCGCATCGCTCCCTCGAAATCATGCGCGCAGCGCACCCGCGCGCCGCGGTCGCTGAGGATCATGCGCAGCATCTCGCAGGCGTCCTCGTCGTCTTCCACGACCAGCACGTCGACCCCTTGCAGCACCTTGTCCGCCAGTTCCGGCGCCTGCCCCGCGGAGACGGCCACCGCGGCGGCCGGCGCCTGGGCCGGTGCCATCGGCAGTTCCACCCGCATCGTCGTGCCCTGGCCGACGCCGGCGCTTTCCACGGCCACCGAGCCGCCGTGCAGTTCCACGAGGTGCTTCACGATCGACAGCCCGAGCCCGAGCCCGCCGTGGTAGCGGTTGCCGGGCGAATCCCCTTGCGTGAAGCGGTCGAACAGTTGGTCCATGAACTCGGGATGGATCCCCTGCCCGAAGTCCTGGACCACCAGGCGCAGCCGGCCGCCGCTCGCGTGCAGCGACACGTCGATCACGCCGCCCCGGGACGAGAACTTGATGGCGTTGGTCAGCAGGTTCCAGAAGATCTGCTGGAAGCGGGCCGGGTCGATCCAGGCGCGGCCGAGGTCCGGACCGACGTCCAGGTGGACCGCCAGCTTCCTTTCCCCGAGCGAATCGCGCAGCGACGTGACCGAGGCGCTCACCAGTTCGCCCGGGTCGGCCCACTCCTGCTCCAGCCGCAGCTTGCCCGAGTTGATGCGCGAAACGTCCAGGATGTCCGAGATGATGCGCGCCTGCGTCTTCACGCTGCGGTCGATCGCATCGAGCCCCTTCAGCAGCTCGGGCGTGCCGCCGCGCCGCTTGAGGATGTGCACCCAGCCGACGATCGAGTTGAGCGGCGTGCGCAGCTCGTGCGACAGCACCGCGATGAAGTCGTCCTTGGTGCGGCTGTGGCGCTCGGCGAGCGAACGCGCGGCCTGCTCCCGCTCCAGCATCTCGCGCCGCTGCTGCTCCAGTTGCGCGCGGCCGGAAATGTCGAGGGCGATCCCGATGCGCAGTCCCGGCTCCACGTGGTGCGAGATGCGCCACTCCAGGTGGACCCGGCCGCCGGCGGCGTCGAGCAGCGCAAACTCGCCGCTCCAGGGCTGCCCGGCGTCGGCGCTTTCGCTGGTGTGCCGGGCGACGAACTCGACCCACTCGGGCGGGGCGAAATCGCTGACGGCGTGACCGAGCAACCCCCCGCCCGGACGTCCGAGCAGGCGCTCCATGGCGGGATTGACGTCGGCGAACCGCCCTTGCGCATCAAGCAGGCACACGCCGCTCTGGGCCTCGCTGTAGATCGCGCGAAAGCGCGTCTCGCTGCGGCGCAGGCCGTCCTCGGCCATCCGGGCCCGGATCAGCGCCTGCAACGTGGCCACCAGCACCGCCGGCTCGGCGGGGTGGATCAGGTATGCGTCGGCGCCGGCGTTGAAGCCGGCGACCCGGTCCTCGCTCTTCGCATAGATGGCCGACAGGTGCACCACCGGCAGCAAGGCGGTTTCCGGCTGCGAGCGCAGCTTGCGGCACACGTCGAAGCCGTTGATGTCCGGCAGGTCCACGTCCAGGACCACGGCGGACACGCCGCTGCGCGCCATCTCCAGCGCCTCCCCGCCGGTGCCCGCCTCGGCCGTCCTGAAGCCGGCGGCGCGCAGCACGCGTGCCGTGGAATAACGGGTGGCGGGGTTGTCGTCGACCACCAGCAAGGTGTGCGCGCCGCGGTCGATGGTGGTGTTGATCACATCGCTCGAAGATTCCATCTCACGCCTCCTTCGCTTCGGCAGGCTTGAGCTGCACCGGGATGGTCACGGTGAACGTGGACCCCTTGCCCAGTTCGCTCTCGAGGCCGACGCTGCCGCCCAGCAGCTGCGCCAGCCGCTTGCTCAGGGACAGGCCGAGGCCCGTGCCGCGCAGGCGCTTCTGGATCGGCGAGTCCAGCTGCGCGAAATCGTGGAACACCGCGCCATGATGCTCCGGCGCGATCCCGATCCCGGTGTCGGCAACGGCGAAAGTCACCATGTCGCCGTCGGCGCGGTACGCGCAGACGCGCACCTCGCCGTGCTGGGTGAACTTGAGCGCGTTGGAAATGTAGTTGCGCAGGATCTGCGACAGCTTCTGGTGGTCGGTGTAGAGCTTCGGGATGTCCTGCGGCTCCTCGAACACCAGCACCACGTCGGGGTTGGTGAGGATCGGCTTGAACATGCCGCGCAGCGCGGTGAACAGGTCCACCATCTCGAACCACGCCGGCGAGATGTCGACGCGGCCCGCCTCCACCCGTGCCAGGTCCAGCAGGTCGTCCACCATCGCCGCGAACTCGGTGGCCGTGTCCTGGATGAAGACCACCTGCCGCTCCTGCTCCGGCGTCAACGGGCCGTCGAGGCGGTCGGTGAGCAGGCGGGCAATGCTGCGGATCGCGTTGATCGGCGTGCGGAATTCATGGCTCATGTAGGCGAGGAACCGGCTCTTGAGCTCGGTGGCTTCGCGCAGGCGCTCGGCCTGGGCGTCCAGCTCGCCATACAGCGCGACCACGCCGCGGTTGGTCTCCTCGAGCTCCGCGCGCAGCGCGTCGAGCTCGCGCCGGGCCGCCTCGAGGTCCTCGGCCCCTGCCGGGCCGGGCACGTCCTGCTGGGTCATCGTCAGCCTTTGCGCCGCAGCACGACCACCGTCGCGTCGTCGCGGCCCCGGAAATGATCCCGCACCAGCACCGCCGCGATCAGCGCGGGGTCATGGGCGAGCAAGGGGTGAATGAGTTGCGGCGCCCAGCGCCCTTCGACGCCGTCGCTGTACAGCACGATCGCGGCATGCGGCGGCCAGTCGGCACGCACCTCCTGCAGCCGCCGCATCTGGACGCCGATGGTGCCGTGTTGCGACAGCAGCGTCCGGTCGTGGTCGCCGGCGACGATGCGCACCGTGATGTTGCCGGCGCCGGCGGACCGGATGCTGCCGTCGGCGCCGTCGGCCTGCAGCGCCGTGACGGCCGCGCCGCGGGTGCTTCGCAGTTCGCGGTGCGCTTCTTCCAGCGTTGCCCGCAGGTCGCCGTGCGGATCGCGCGCAAACACGTCGACCGCAGCCTGCGCCGCGGCCGCCGCCTCGGGCCCGTGCCCGAGGCCGTCGGCCAGCAGCACGGCCGCACGGCCGCCGTCCAGGCTGGCGGTCCAGCCGTCGCCGCAGACAATCTCGCCCGGCGCGCACACCGCCACCGCACCGAGCTCCAGGCCGCGGCCACGCGCCGGCAGCAGGCGCTGCCGCGCCAGCCGCGCGAGGACCACCGTGCCTTGCGGCACCGACGAGTGGATGTCGAAGACGTCCGCCAGCCGCCGCACGGCGCCAAGGCCGGTGCCCGGCGTGCTGCCGGTGGAAAATCCATCCCCCAGGCACTGCGCGACGTTCGAGATGCCGGGCCCCTTGTCGATGGCGAGCACCTCGATCTCGCCCGACTGCGGCCGGGCGGCCACCAGCAGGCGGCCCTTGTTGGCGTGGCGCAGCAGGTTGGAGCCGAGTTCGGTGACGACCAGGGCCAGCCGGCCCGCGTCCACCTCGTCCCAGCCCAGGTCCCTGGCCTGCGCCGCGGCATGGCGCCGCGCCTCGCCGATGCGGCTCGCATCGTCGACCGGAAACGCGACGTGGACCCAGCCCGCGATCATTTCCACCGGGTGACGCTCACTCGGGTGCCGGCGCCCGGCGCCGATTCGATCTCGAACTCGTGCACCAGCCGCTTGCTGCCGGGCAGGCCCAGGCCCATGCCCTTGTTGGACGTCCACCCGTCGACCAGCGCCTGCTTCACGTCGGCGATGCCCGGCCCCTGGTCCTCGAAATGCAGCCGCAGGCCCATGCGCGGTCCCTGCTGGATGGTCTCCCACCTGACCTGGCCGCCGCCGCCGTGCACCAGCGTGTTGCGCGACAGCTCGCTGGCGGCCGTCACCATCTTGGTCTGGTCCACCAGCGAGAACTTCAGCTCCTGCGTGAGCGTGCGCACCAGCTGGCGGCAGGCGACCACGTCCTGCTCCGACCGGATCGGCCGGGTACCACCGGGTTCATGCGGCACGGGACGCTCCCTTGCGGGAGTGCGCCAGCATCTCCATGCCACGCTCGACGTTCAGGGCCGTCTTCACGCCTTCCAGCGACAGCCCCAGTTCGACCAGCGTGATCGCCACGGCCGGCCGCATGCCGACGACGACGGTCACCGCGTCGAGCACGCGCGCGATGCCCGAGATGCTGGCCAGCATGCGGCCGACGAACGAGTCGACGATCTCGAGCGCGGAGATGTCGATGACGACGCCGTGGGCCGCGGTCTGCGCGATCTTGTTGGCCAGGTCGTCCTGCAGCGCCAGCGCCATCTGGTCCAGCATGTCGACCTGGATGGTGACCAGCAGCGTCTGGCCCATGCGGAGAATCGGGATGCGGTCCACGCTCAGGCCGCCTGCGCCACGATGCGCCAGCCGGTGCGCTCCAGCGCGAGGGCGAGCGCGTCGGCCAGCGTGGCCTTGGTCATGATCCCCTGCAGGTCGATGCCCAGGTGCACGATGGTCTGCGCGATCTGCGGCCGGATGCCGCTGATGATGCAGTCGGCGCCCATCAGGCGGATCGCGCTCACGGTCTTGAGCAGGTGCTGCGCGACCAGCGTGTCCACCGTCGGCACGCCGGTGATGTCGATGATGGCGAGTCCGGACTCGGTCTCGACGATCTTCTGCAGCAGGGCCTCCATGACCATCTGGGTGCGGCTGCTGTCCAGCGTGCCGATCATCGGCACCGCCAGCACGCCGGTCCACAGCTTGATCACCGGCGTCGACAGCTCCAGCAGTTCCTCCTGCTGGCGCGTGATCACGGCTTCGCGGGTTTCCTGGTAGGTGGTCACCGTCAACTGCGCCATCTGGTCGACCAGCGCCGAGATCGCCCAGACGGTGTCCATCAGCAGCGCGGGGTCGGCAGCCAGCCGCTTCTGTGCCAGCGCCAGCAGCGGGCGCTTGAAGGCCAGCACGAAACGGCTGGTATCGCCGGCCTTCTGGCCCTGCGCGGCGCGCGAGCTCGAAAGTGCCTGCAGCGAATGCGTGAGGTCGGCCCATCGCTCGTCGCGCAGGACGGCCGGGTCGGCCCCGGCGCGCAGGCCGGCGCGGAATGCGCGCAGCAACTGCGTGGCTTCGTCCGTGACGGCGCGGCGGCGCGACTCGGGGACTCCGCTCTCCTTGATCCATTCGTCGAGAATGCCGGACTCCTCCTCGGACACGATCGCGAGCAACGCTTCCTGTTCCCTCTTCATTACGGCCGACCCTTTCCTGTCGTTCAAAACAATGCGGGCGCAGGTGGGATGGACACCGGGCGCCCGCTCGCGGGGATCGATTCTAGAAGCGCGGCACGGCCTCGCACGCCAGAAGCAGCGGCGCCAGGCACTTTATTTGCCACGGCGTAGGACGGCGCCGACGTGCGTAGGAAACGCCTGACGCGATCCGGCTTTCCGGGGGGCCGGCACGCGGTATCAGAGCGCGCCCGGATGGATCTTCTGCAGCAGCTCGCGCGCAATCGCCTCGAGTTCGCGCGCGAGAGCGCTGGCGAGCCGCGCCGGCTCCGCCTGAGTGCGCGCCGCGGCCCAGAACGGCGCCAGGCGGTCGCGATGGACCTCCACCCCGGCCACGACGTCGGCCGGCCACGACGCCGGCAACTCTCCCATGCCGCGGTCGTGATGCACCACCGCGAGATAGCGCAGCAGCGCCGCCTCGGCGAGCGCGTGCAGCATCTCGTCGCTCAGTTGAACGTGCGTCGCGCCGCCCGGCGTGGCGCGATTCTTCCAGGCCGCGGCAAGGTAGCCCGCGCCGCCGCCGACCAGCGCGCCCAGCGCCGCGGCCGCGCCCAGCGTGAGCCCGCCCACGAGCAGGTCGACCGACGCGCCCATCGCCGCGCCGGTGGCCGCGCCCGCCATCCCGGCCTGCCGCCCTTCCACCGCGTGCTGCACGACGAACTTCTCCTGCAGCCGGTGCTGCAGCGTCACCGCGTCGGTCACCTCCAGCCCGTGCAGTTCCCGCACCCGCGTGAACATCTGGCCGGCCGACACGTCGAGCCGCTGCACGACTTCGTCCATCGCGGCCTGCCGCGCGCCGGCCTGCGCCTGCCGCTCCGCGGGCAGCAGGCTCTTGATCGACAACGCGCCGGCCGGCACCTCCTGCGCCTGCCGCGCAGCGAACAGGAGGTGCTCCGCGACGGCGGTCATCGCGCGATGCAGGCGCAGCTCGTTGCGCTGTTGCCAGGCGACGACGATCCGCTCGAAGCCGGGCCGGTCCTCGTCGGACAGGCAGCGGCCGACCGCGTCCAGCAGCACGCGCTCCTGGACCCAGCAGCGGCCGAATTCACCGAACGAGAGGACGCCGGCCACCAGCGGCTGGCCGCGCGCCAGGTCGGCGCTGGCGACGGCGGCACCGGGCCGGGCCGCGGCCTCGCCGCCCGGCGGGTCGACCAGGACCAGCACCGGCTTGCCGAGCCACTGCAGCAGCGGCGCCCCCGCTGCGACGTCCGCCGGCTCGCGCACCACGTGCAGCACCACGTCGTTCTCGCGGCGCGCGAGCGACAGTGCGGTATCCGCGTCGCCCGCCGCTTCCTCTCGCGCGAGCACCCGGCGCCGCAGCCCCGACAGCCACCCGCCGGCCCCGTCCTGCCGCGGCGGTTGCCGGCCGGACAGGTCGAGCAGCTGCAGCACGTCGCCCTGGGGCGTGCGGATCAGCGTGTCGCCGGCCGCCGGCTCCTGCGCCAGCACCCGCAGCAGCGCCTCGCTATCGGTGGCGCGGTGCGTCACCAGGCCCAGGTGCACGCGCGCGGCGCTCAGCAGCGACAGCACGCGCCGGTAATACGGATCGTCGACCTCGATCGGCACGCGCCGGGCCAGCACGCGCTCACGCCAGTGGCACCAGGCCGCGAGCAGCATCCGCGGCAGCACCACCACCACGGCCAGCAGCGCCACGTACATGAGGACCCAGCGCGCGCCGCCCAGGGCGCCGCCACCGGCGCTGAATCGCAGCGACGCCACCTCCTGCACCGAAAAGGGCTCGAACGGAAACAGCAGGAGCGCCGGCACGCGCAGCAGGCTCAGGATCGCGTGCACCTGGCCGGCCTCGAGGAAGGTGCTTTCCCAGCCGACGCGGTACTCGACCACCAGCCCGCGCGCCAGCAGCGACAGCCCGACCCCCACCGCCCAGCCCGCGGCAGCGAGGTGCAGCACCTTCTTCACCCGGACGACGGACAAGGCCTGGCTCGCGCGCTGCCAGCGCAGGTGGAAGAATGCCGCCACCTCCACGCCGGCGCGCGCGCCCCCGCGGCGCCAGTGCAGCAGGCCCTCGGCGCGGCGGCGGCGCGCCTTCGCGCCGGCCCGTGGACGGCGGCGCCCGAGCGCCCAGCCCAGGAGCAGCGCCAGGTACGCGGCCAGGTTCCAGCCGACGATCGCCAGCAGCGGCAGCGACACGAGGTCGACGCGGTGCGGATTGGCGACGACGTCCGTCAGCACGCCCATGGCCACCGCCGCCAGCGGCAGCCCGATCGTCAACCAGCCGTGCCACGAACCCGGGTCCTGCAGCGCGGCTACCGCCGGATGACGCGCCTCGACGGCCGCGACGACGCGCTGGGCCCGCAGGTCGAGGAAGCGTTCGGGCGCGATCACCGGCTCGGTCGCGCCACCGGGCAGGGCGGCCTCGCGCGCCTGCGCGTCGATCTGGTCGCGCTCGCCCTGGCCGAGGAGCCGGCCCTGGCCGTCGCCGGCCTCGATCGCATGCGCCAGGATCACGCGTCGTGCCGCGCGTTCGTGCATGCTCATCCGTGTCGGCTCTTGCATCGGGACGATTATGTGCGCCCGCTCGGGGCGAGGCCCCGCGCCGCGGCGCCGCGGCCCTCGTTTTTGGTGTAGCTTCGCAGGGTGAACTTGCGCCCCCCAGCTCCCATTCTCCTGGTCGACGACGCCCCGGCCAACCTGCTGGCCCTCGAAGCCGTGCTCCAGACACTGGGCGAGCCGCTGGTGCGTGCCGGGTCCGGCCAGGAAGCGCTGCGGCGCCTGCGCGACGCCGATTACGCCGCGGTGCTGCTCGACGTCCGCATGCCGGGCATGGACGGCTTCGAAACCGCCCGCCTGATCCGCGCGCAGCGCCGCTCGCGCCGCACGCCCATCATCTTCATCACGGCCGACGCCTCCGACCTCTCGGTGGAGGAGGCCTATGCGATCGGCGCAGTGGACTTCCTCACCAAGCCCATCGTGGCGCCCGTCCTCAAGGCCAAGCTCGCGTTCTTCGTCGAGCTGCACCGCAGCCGGCAGGAACTGCAGGCGGCCGAGCGCAAGGCGGTGCAGGACCGTGCGTTTCTGTCCGCCGTGCTGGAGGCCGTCGAGGACGGCATCGTGGCATGCGGGCCGGACGGCCGGCTGACCCTGTTCAACCGCGCGACGCGCGAGTTCCACGCGATGGACTTCGAGCCGGTCGGCGCCAGCAACTGGTCGCAGCAGTACGACCTGTACGGCCCCGACGGCGTCACGCCGCTGCGGCCGGAGGAAGTGCCACTGCACCGGGCGCTGGGCGGCGAGGTGGTGCGCAACGTGGAACTGGTGATCGCCCCGCCGGGCGGCAAGGCGCGGCACCTGCTCGCCAGCGGGCAGCCGCTTTACGACGAGGCCGGGCACAAGCTCGGCGCGGTGGTGTCGATGCACGACGTCTCGGCGCAGCGCGAGGCCGAACAGGCCCGCGAGGCGGCCATCACGGAACAGACCCGCCGCGAGGAAGCCGAAGCCGCTGCGGAGCTGATCCGCGAAAGCCGCGAGCGCCTGCGCGAAAGCGAGCAGCGGGTGCGGCTCGCGACCGAAGCCGCGGGCCTGGGCGTCTGGGTGTGGGACCTCGGCAGCGACCAGCTCACCTGGGAGAACGAGCGCCTGTTCGAGATCTTCGGCCTCACCGGCGCGGCGCGCGGCAGCCTGGAGCCGGGCCGCCTCGGCGACCGCCTGACGGAACTCGCCCATGCCGACGACGCCGACGCCTGCCGCGCCGCGCTGCTGCGGACCGCGCGGACCGGCGAGCGCCTGCGCTTCGAAGGCCGGTTCTTCCGCCGCAGCGACCGGTCGCTGCGCTGGATCGAGCTCACCGGCATCCTGCAGCCGGCCCAGGATGCGACGCCGGCGCGCGTGCTCGGTACGGCCGTGGACATCACGGACCGCAAGCACGCCGAGGACGAACTGCGCCGCAGCGAGGAGCGCTACCGCGCATTGATGGAGTCGCTGGACGAAGGGTTCTGCGTCATCCAGATGCTCTACGCCCCGGACGGCCGCCCGGTCGACTATCGCTTCCTGCAGGTCAATCCCGCCTTCGAGAAGCACACCGGCATGGTCGGCGCCGTCGGCCGGACGATGCGGGAGATCGCTCCCGAGCATGAGGCCCACTGGTTCGAGATCTACGGCCGCGTCGCGCGCACGGGCGAGCCCGTGCGGTTCGAAAACGAGGCCCGCGCCCTCGGCCGCTGGTTCGACGTCTACGCCACGTGCACCGACCGGGCCACTGGCAAGGTGGCGCTGCTGTTCACCGACATCACGGAACGGCGCCGCTCGGAGGAAAGCCTGCGGCGGCTGGCGGCGGAACTGGCGGAAAGCGACCGGCGCAAGACCGAGTTCCTGGCCACGCTGGCGCACGAGCTGCGCAACCCGCTGGCGCCGATCTCCAACGGACTGCAACTGCTGCGCATCGCCGACGGCGATGCGGAGGCCAAGGAGCGGGCACGCAACATGATGGAGCGGCAGTTGCGGCACCTGGTGCGGCTGGTCGACGACCTGCTGGACATCGCGCGCATCTCCAGCGGCAAGGTCGAACTGAAGAAGGAGCGGACGGCGCTCGACGCCATCCTGGGCAGCGCCGTGGAAAGCAGCATGCCGCTGCTGAACGCGGCCGGCCACCAGCTCGACGTGAACATCGCCGAGCCGGGCCTGCAGCTGGTGGCCGACGGGACGCGACTGGCGCAGGTGGTCAGCAACCTGCTGAACAATGCCGCCAAGTACACCCCCGACGGCGGGCGCATCGAGCTCGCGGCGCGCCGCGACGGCGAGGAGGTGGTGATCTCGGTGACCGACACCGGCATCGGCATCGCCGCCGAGGCGCTGCCGCAGGTGTTCGAGATGTTCACCCAGGTCGGCCGGCACCGCGAACGCTCGCAAGGCGGGCTGGGCATCGGGCTGGCGCTGGTGCGCCGGCTGGTGGAACTGCATGGCGGCAGCGTCACCGCGCACAGCGCCGGCGTCGGCCGGGGCAGCACGTTCACGGTGCGCCTGCCGGTCGGCGCCGGGGCGGCGGCGCCGCTGCCGCAGGTGCCGGCCGCTTCCGCCGCGGCCGAGGCCGCGCCGGTGTTCCGCGTGTTGGTGGTGGACGACAACGTGGACGCCGCCGAGAGCCTGGCGGCGCTGCTGGAACTGGACGGCCACGATATCCGCGTCGCCCACGACGGGGACTCGGCGATCGCGCAGGCCGCCGAGTTCCGGCCGGAAATCGTGTTCCTCGACATCGGCATGCCCGGCAAGGACGGCTACGAGGTGGCGCGCGAGCTGCGCCGCGATCCGCGCAACCGCGACACCATGCTGGTCGCCCTCACCGGCTGGGGCGCGCAGGACGACCGCGCGCGCTCCAGGAGCGCCGGGTTCGACCATCACCTGACCAAGCCGGCGGAGCTGCCGGCGGTGGAAGCGCTGCTGGCGAAGATGGCCGGGCGGCGGCAGGAGACCTCCGCCGCTTGAGGCGCGATGCGCCGGCCGTCAGCGCGCCCGCGGGGGCTTGGCGGCCCCGGTGGGGCGCGGCGGCAGCCCGGTGTGCTGCGTCAGCAGCCGGCCCTTGGCCGGCGTGGCCGGTTTGGCCGGCGTCGAATTCTTCCTGCGCGCGCTCTCGTAGCAGCCGCCGGTGACCGGCTGGAAGGCCGGCACCAGCTGGTGCTTGCCGCTGCCGATCAGGTCCGCGCGGCCCATCGCCTTCAGAGCCTCGCGCAGCAGCGGCCAGTTGTTGGCGTCGTGGTAGCGCAGGAAGGCCTTGTGCAGCCGCCGCCGGCGCTCGCCGCGGACGATGTCGACGCCTTCGCTCTCGCGTCCGACCTTGCGCAGCGGGTTCTTGCCGGTGTGGTACATCGCCGTCGCGCTCGCCATCGGGCTCGGGTAGAACGCCTGCACCTGGTCGGCGCGGAAGCCGTTCTTCTTGAGCCACAGCGCGAGGTTCATCATGTCCCCGTCGGTCGTGCCCGGATGCGCGGCGATGAAGTACGGGACCAGGTACTGCTTCTTGCCGGCCTCGGCGCTGTACTTGTCGAACAGCACCTTGAACCTGTCGTAGTTGCCGATGCCCGGCTTCATCATCTTGGACAGCGGCCCCTGCTCGGTGTGCTCGGGCGCGATCTTGAGATAGCCGCCGACGTGGTGCTGAACCAGTTCCTTCACGTACTCGGGCGACTGCACCGCGAGGTCGTAGCGCAGGCCCGATCCGATCAGGATCTTCTTGATGCCCTTGAGCTGCCGCGCCCGGCGGTAGATCCTGATCAGCGGCCCGTGGTCGGTCTTGAGGTTCTGGCAGATGCCCGGATAGACGCAACTGGGCTTGCGGCAGGCGGCCTCGATCTCGGGGCTGCGGCAGCCCAGGCGGTACATGTTGGCCGTCGGTCCGCCCAGGTCGGAAACGACACCGGTGAATCCGGCAACCTTGTCGCGCATCTCCTCGATCTCGCGGATCACCGAGTCCTCGCTGCGGCTCTGGATGATGCGGCCCTCGTGCTCGGTGATCGAGCAGAAGGTGCAGCCGCCGAAGCAGCCGCGCATGATGTTCACCGAGAAGCGGATCATTTCCCACGCGGGGATCTTCGTGGCGCCGTAGTGGCCGCCCTGCTCGTCGGCATACCGCGGGTGCGGGCTGCGCGCATACGGCAGGCCGAACACGTGGTCCATCTCCGCGGTGGTCAGTGGAATGGGCGGCGGATTGAGCCACACGTCGCGGTCGCCGTGCGCCTGCACCAGCGCCCGCGCGTTGCCGGGGTTGGTCTCCAGGTGCAGCACGCGGTTGGCGTGCGCATACAGCACCGGGTCGGCCTTGACCTGCTCGTACGACGGCATGCGGATGACGGTGCGGTCACGGGGCGGGGGTCGCTTCCGTTCTCCCTCCGCTGCTGGAGCAGCGTCGGTCTGGACGCTCTTGACTGTTGCTCCCTCCCCCGCTGGGGGAGGGTTGGGGTGGGGGCTGCCCGCCGTCAGATTGGGATTGGGCATGAAGATGAGCGGCCGCTCGTTGCCCCCACCCCCGCCCTCCCCCGGAGGGGGAGGGAGTGAAGAAGAGCCGTCCTCCTTCGCGCACGTCGTTCCCTGCCCCGCCGCCTGCTCCGACGTCGTCTGGTAGGGGTTGACGTGGTCTTCCACGCGGCCGGGCTGGTCCACCGTCGTCGAATCGATCTCGAACCAGCCTTCCGGGCTCTGGCGCTGGATGAACGCGGTGCCGCGGATGTCCGTGATCCGCTCCACCGGCTCCCTGGCCGCCAGGCGATGCGCGATGTCGACGATCGCGCGCTCCGCGTTGCCGTACAGCAGCAGGTCGCACTTCGAGTCGACCAGGATCGAGCGCCGCACCTTGTCCGACCAGTAGTCGTAGTGCGCGATGCGGCGCAGGCTGCCCTCGATGCCGCCGAGGACGATCGGCACGTCCTTGTAGGCTTCGCGGCAACGCTGGCTGTACACGATGCCGGCGCGGTCCGGCCGCTGGCCGGCCACGTCGCCGGGCGTGTAGGCGTCGTCGCTGCGGATCTTGCGGTCGGCGGTGTACCGGTTGATCATCGAATCCATGTTCCCCGCCGTGACGCCGAAGAAGAGGTTCGGCTTGCCCAGCGCCTTGAACGGCTCGGCGCTCTGCCAGTCCGGCTGCGCGATGATGCCGACGCGAAATCCCTGCGCTTCGAGCACGCGCCCGATCACGGCCATGCCGAAGCTCGGATGGTCCACGTACGCGTCGCCGGTGACGATGACGATGTCGCAGCTGTCCCAGCCGAGCTTGTCCATCTCGGCGCGGCTCATCGGCAGGAACGGGGCCGCGCCGAAGCGGGCCGCCCAGTACTTGCGGTAACTGGTGATCGGCCTGGCGGCGCGCGCGAAAAAGGAAACGTCGACGGGGGCGTTCATCGGGGGTCTTCGGGGGAACCTGCCATTCTAGGCGGGCAGCCCGTTTCCAGCCGCCGTCATGGGTACTCCGGCTGCGTCTTCCGCCGCCCGGTCACTGCGCTTCCGCGGCGCACTGCGCCTGGACGTTCGCGATGAGCGGCAGCACGTCGTCCGCGCGTTCATGGCGGGCCATCAGCGCCAGGCACAGCATCGACAGGAACAGTTGGGCCCGCTCTTCGCCGACGGCGGCCAGCGACTGGCACAAGGTGGTGTAACTGCGGTCGAGGTCCTGGTCGGTCATCAGGCAAGTTCCTTCTCGTTCATTGCGGCCAGCAGCGCCGCCGGGTCGAGGCCGCGCCAGCGACCCATCACGTAGCCATCCGGGCGCACCAGCACCAGGCCCTGCGCCGGGCCCGCGGGCAGGCCGTATCGTTCGCGCGCCTGGCCGAGGCGATCGGCCTCGGGCGGGATGTCCAGCACGGCCAGGCCGTGCCCGGTGAGCTCGGCCACCGCCTCGGGCAGGGGCCCGTCGCCGAACACCAGGCACACGAATTCCTTGCCGAAGCACTGCGTCAGGTGCATGTCGCCGTGCGGCGCGGAAAGCAGCGCCTCGGGCGCCGGCATGCCCGGTGCCGCCAGGGCGCTGGTCCATTCGCCTTGCTGGGGAATGTTGAGCGGGGAGGCGGCGTAGGCGGCCGGCGCCGTCTGCCGCGGATTGATCAGCGAGCGAACGGACGGATCCGACACCGCCAGCCGCAGCACGGCCTCGCGCATCAGCCGAAAGGCGAAATTCGGCGGCGCCATGAACTCGGTGCTCTTCGCGCCGTAGGCGATGTTCTCGTGCGTGGCCGGCACGCGCTCGGCCGAATAGCTGTCCAGCAGCGCATCGGGCGCGCTACCCTCGATGACCCGGGCCAGCTTCCACGCGAGGTTGCCCGCGTCGTCCAGACCCGAATTGAGGCCGCGCACGCCGAAGATCGGCACCAGGTGCGCGGCGTCGCCGGCGAAGAACACGCGCCCGTGCCGGTAGTCGCGCAGCGTGAGGCACTTGGCGTTGTAGATCGAGATCCACAGCGGCTCCCACGGTTCGTCCTCGCCGATCATTGCCAGATGGCTGCTCACGCGCGGCAGCACGTTCTCCGGCTTCACGGCCTCGGCGGCATCCTCGTCGTCGCGGATCTGGTAGTCGATGCGCCACACGTCGCCGGGCTGGCGGTGCATCAGGATGGTCGATCCCGGATTGGACGGCGGGTCGAACCACGCGAGCCGCTCCACCGGCCGCTTCGTCTTCTGCACGAGGTCGACGATCACGTAGCGGCCTTCGTACTGCGTGCCTTCCAGCTGCAGCCCCAGCTGCTCGCGCACCGTGCTGCGGCCGCCGTCGCAGGCGACGAGCCAGTCCGACAGCGCGGTTTCGCTGCCGTGCGGCCCCTCGATGTCGACTTCCACGCCGTCCGTGCGCGGCCGCACCGCGCTCACCCGGCTCGCCCAGCTCACCGTCGCAAGCTGCGGCGCGTGCTGCAGCGCCTCGTGCACGAACCGCTCCACGTGGTACTGCTGGATGTTGATCATCGGGGCGAAGCGCTGCGTCGGCTCGCTGGGCATCCGGAACTGCAGCACCTCGGTGTCGCGCCAGAAGCTGCGCCCGCCGGTCCACGGCAGGCCGGTGCGGACCAGCGCCTGCTGCGCACCGGCCCACGCCAGGATTTCCTGGGAGCGGCGCGAGATGCAGATGGCCCGGCTGCCGGTGCAATAACCCTCGTCGGCTTCGACCACCCGGCTGCGCACGCCATGTCGCGCCAGCAGCGCCGCGAACGCGAGGCCGACGGGGCCGCCGCCCGCGATCAGCACGGGCCAGCGTCGATCCGAAGCGGCGGAGTTTCCAGTCACCAGGCAAGGTCTCCCGCAACCAGTCTGGCGCCCGAGCGCGGGGGCGGCGGGTGACTCACCGGCCGCGCAGGCGCAGCTGGCCGCGGATCTCGCCGGCCGGGTGGGCCGCCGAGTGGATGTTGACGTACCAGCGGCCGGCCGCGAGATCGGCGACCTGCTGCGGGGTGAGTGACGCCTGGCCGCGGATGTCCAGGCCGAGCGGCCCGGTGAAGGGCACCACGACCGGCGCGTTCTGCCCCGCCGCGGCCGGCCCGTGGATGTGGGCGCCGGTCGGCGGGCCCGAGAGCCCGCTGAACGTGACCTTCCAGGTGACCAGGTTGCGCATCGTGTCCAGGTGGACTTCGGCCATGCCCCTGGCCGGCGTGGCGACGGCCGGGACTTCCTCGGCCCCGGTGAGCGTCGCCTCGTAGATGTCGACCCGCTGCGAGGGGCGCAACTGGCCGCAGCCCGCGACGGCGAGCGACAGGGCGCCGGCGGCGCAGGCGGCGCGCAGGAAGGTATGACGGTTCATCGGCCTGGTCCTTGAGTGTCGGGGGAACTGCCGATTGTGGGCAGGCACACGCACGCCGCCCGTAGGACGGCGCCGACGCGCCTGCACCGTCGGTGCGGGCTCAGGCCTTGTCCCTGGGCGGTTTTCCCTTGGCCGCGTCCAGTTCCCACGGGCTCGCCTCCACGTTGGGGCCGTCCGGATACGACTGCGGGCCCTTGCGGATGCCAGGCTTCGGCTGGCCGCCGGGAACGCCGGCGGGCATGTCGGCGCCCGTGAGCGACTCGCTGCCGCTCGGCGCATCCTCCTGCGACGCTTCCTCGCCCAGGGTGGTGTGGGTGGGATCGCTGGCGTGGTTCTCGTTGCTGCCGTGGGCCGGGCCCCGGCCGATGCTGGTGTTGCTCATCTGGAAGGCTCCTTGGTCCTGATCCCAAGGTAGCGCCGCCGTCCCGGCGGCGATGTAGGACGCCGGCTGCAATCGGTGGAACCGCCGGGGCGCGGCGCCGCGACCGACGCTACAGTGCCGCATGAGCTCACCCACCTGGCACGCAGACGACCTCACCGCATTCGCCACGCAGCTGCTGCAGGCGGCAGGCCTGTCGCACGACAAGGCGCAAGCCGTCGCCGGCATCCTCGTCGAGGCCGACCTCATGGGGCACAGCACGCATGGCCTGGCCTTGCTCGCGCCCTACCTGGCGGAGCTGGAGTCCGGTTCCATGACGCGCGAAGGCGAGCCCGAGGTCGTCGCGGACGCGCCCGCTGCGCTGACGTGGGACGGCCGCCGGCTGCCAGGACCCTGGCTGGTGCTGCGGGCGATGGACGCGGCAACCGAACGCGCGAAGCGCTGCGGCACCGGCACCGTGGTGATCCGCCGCAGCCATCACATCGCGTGCCTCGCCGCCTACCACGAGCGCGCGACGCGCCAGGGGCTCCTGATGCTGCTGGCCTGCTCGGATCCCAACGTCGCCAGCGTCGCTCCGTTCGGCGGTCTCGATCCGGTGTTCACCCCGAACCCCATCTCGGCCGGCATCCCGACGCCTGGCCTGCCGGTGGTCGTCGACATCTCGACCTCGGCGACGACCAACGGCCTCACCAACCGGCTGCACCAGGAGGGCCGGCGCCTGCCGGCGCCCTGGGTGATCGATGGTCGTGGCCGTCCGAGCGACGATCCGGCCGTGCTGTTCGACGAGCCCAAGGGCACCATCCTGCCGCTCGGTGGCATGGATTCCGGGCACAAGGGCTACGGCCTGACGCTGCTGGTCGAGGCGCTCACGGGCGGCCTGGCCGGCCATGGCCGCGCCGATCCGCGCGAGGGCTGGGGCGCCACCGTGTTCATGCAGATCATCGATCCGCGCGCCTTCGCGGGCATCGATGCCTTCACGCGGCAGACCGGCGCCGTGACGCAGCGCTGCCGCGCCTCGCGTCCCGCGAACGCGGGTACGCCGGTGCGCACGCCGGGCGAGCATGGCCTGCAGCTCGCCGCGCAGCAGCGCGCGCAGGGTGTGGCGCTCTATCCGTCGATCATGCCGGCGCTCGAGGCGTGGGCAGGCAAGCTCTCGGTGCCGCTTCCGCCACCAGCGGACTTGTAATGCGGGCCGCCGGACGCCGCATTCAGCGGTTCAGGTCGGCACGGGCCGCGACCGCGCCGCCCGCAAGCGGCGCAGCAGCACCGGCGCGAACCACACCAGCATCGTGACCGCCGCCAGCCCCATCGCGATCGGGCGCGAGAAGAACGCGCCCAGGTCGCCGTTGGACTTGATCATCGAGGTGATGAAGTTCTCCTCCAGCATCCCGCCCAGCACCACCCCCAGGATCGCCGGCGCGATCGGGAACCCGTTGGCCTCCAGCAGGTAGGCCACGACCCCCGCCGCCAGCATCACGCCGACGTCGAACGGCGTGTTGTTGATCGCGAACGTGCCGACGATGCAGAACAGCAGGATCGTCGGCATCAGCACGTTGCGCGGCACGAGCAGGATGCGCTTGGCCACCTTGATGCACAGGATGCCCAGCGGGATCATGATGAGGTTGGCGATGATGAACAGCATGAACACCGCATAGATGTTCTGGGGGTTGGTGGTGAAGAGCGTCGGCCCCGGATTCATGTTCTTCATGTACAGCACACCGATCACGATCGCCGTGATCGAGTCGCCCGGGATGCCGAACACCAGCGCCGGAATCCAGGCACCCGCCAGCGAGCTGTTGTTGGCGGCGCCCGATTCGACGATGCCCTCGACGTGCCCGGTGCCGAACTTGTGCGGCTCCTTCGAGAACTTCTTGCTCATCGCGTACGAGATCCAGGCGGCCATGTCGGCCCCGGCACCTGGCAGCGCGCCGACCGCGGTGCCGAGCGTGCTGCCGCGCAGGATCTGAAGCGGGTACTGGCGGGCCAGTCGCCACTGTCCCCTGAGCACGTTCCCCACCTTCTCCACCACCAGGTCGGGCGGCGGGCTGGTGTCGACCACGTAGCGGATGATCTCCGAGATGGCGAACATGCCGATCATCATCGGGATCATGCCGATGCCGCCCATCAACTCGTTGTTGCCGAACGTGAAGCGGGGGAAGCCCGCCGGGTTGCCCAGTCCCACGCACGCGACCAGCAGCCCGAGCAGCAGCGTGACGATGCCCTTCAGCGGGTTGCCCGACGTGATGAACACGGCGCAGGTCAGGCCCAGCAGGACCAGCCAGAAGTACTCGAACGAGCTGAAGTTCAGCGCGAAGCTGGCCAGCGCCGGCGCGGCGACGATCAGGACCACCGTACCGAACAGGCCGCCGATCGCGGAGAACACCAGTCCCGCGCCGAGCGCCTTCTCGGCCTGGCCCTTGCGCGTCATCGCGTAGGCCTCGTCGGTGTACGCAGCCGAGGCCGGCGTGCCCGGAATACGCAGCAGGCAACCGGGAATGTCACCGGCAAAGATCGCCATCGCCGTGGCCGTGACCATCGCGGCGATGGCCGGGATCGGCGGCATGAAGAAGGTGACCGGCACCAGCAGCGCCGTCGCCATCGTGGCGGTGAGGCCCGGCACCGAGCCCACGAACAGGCCGAACAGCGAGGCGCCGATCATCACCATGATGGTGTACGGCTCGAACACCATCGCGAACGCCTGGGTCACGGCAGTCAGCATGCAGCGGATTCCTTCAGCGCGCGCGGTGCGCCGTCACCAGGCATAAGGCGCCAGCACGCCCCATGGCAAGGGCACGCGCAGCAGTTTGTAGAAGGCGAAGTGGATCGCGAGCGACACCACCGCGGCGAGCAGGACCGCCCGGGGTACCGGCACGCGCAGCACGCCGAACAGCAGCAGCAGGATCAGCGCAGCCGTCGGCAGGAAGCCCAGCAGGTCCGCCGCGGCGATGTAGAACAGCACCGACCCGAGCAGCACGGCGAGCGCGGCGCCGTGCCGGGGCGACCGCACCCAGTTGTCCCAGGCCAGCCATGGCTGGCCGGCCTGCCGCCGCAGGCCCTGCACCACCAGCAGCACGCCGGCGATGCACAGGCCCGCCGCAATCAGTCCGGGAAACAGCGCCGGGCCGACCGGCTGCCCGGGGATCTTCGGGAAGCCCTGCACCCCGAACAGCACGGCCACGCCCAGGGCCAGCAGCGCCAGCCCGAAGATCGCGTCGTTGAGTTTCACGCCGGCCGGTCTACTTGACCAGGCCGACGGCCTTCATCGTGACGCCCATCTCGGCATCCGACTTGGCCATGTACTTGCCGAACTCCTCGGGCGGCGCGTAGATCACGCCATAGCCGCGGCTGGCCATGAACTCGTTGTACTCCTTGCTGGCCGCGATCTTCTTCACCGAGGCGGCCAGCTTGTCGCGGATGTCGTTGGGCAGGCCCTTGGGCGCGACGATGCCGCGCCATGCGGCCATCGTCCAGTCGCTGCCGGTCGCCGACTTGAGCGTCGGTACGTTCGGGTACAGCGCCGACGGCTTGTCGTTCATGATCGCCAGGCTCTTGACCTTGCCCGCGTCGATCAGCGAGCGCGCTTCGGGCAGGGAGACGGGAGCGATCTCGATGCCGCCGGCCACCATGTCCTGCAGCCCGGGCGCGGCGCCGTTGCTCGGCACCCAGGGCACCGACGCCGGATCCATCTTGAGGTCGCGCAACATGCCGGCCAGCGCCAGGTGCCAGATGCCGCCCTGCCCCGTGCCGGACGCCTTGAACTTGCCCGGATTGGCCTTGATCGCGGCCAGCAGGTCGTTCACGGTCTTGTACGGCGCGTCGGCGCGCACCTGGATGCCCGCCGGATCGGCATTGACCAGGCCGATCGGCGTGTACGACGCGCCCGACAACTGGGTCAGGCCCTGCCAGTGCATCATGCCGATTTCCACCGTGGCCAGGCCGATCGTGTAGCCGTCCGGCGGCGCCGAGGCGATGGCCGCATGACCCACCACCCCGCTGCCGCCGGTGCGGTTGACGACGTTGACCGGTTGCCCCAGGTCCTTTTCCATCAGGCTGCCGATGATCCGGGCGGTGGCGTCGGTGCCGCCGCCGGCGCCCCACGGCACGATCAGCGTGATCGGGCGCGTTGGGTAGTTCTGGGCGGCAGCCGGCAGCGCGGCGGCGCCGAGCGCCAATGCGGCGGCCGCGGCGGCAAGCAGTGAACGGCGGGAACGGGTGACCATGCGAGTCTCCTTGTTGTGGTGCGAAGTTGTCCGACAACTTGCAATCTAACGGGGACCTCCGTCCGGGCCATTAGGGGGAACCATAGCGGCCGAATTGGCTACGGCCCCGATCCGGCGAAAATGAGCCTCCCATGGACGCCGCCATCATCCGCGACGAAACGCGCGCCGACGAGCACGCCATCGACGACGTCACCGTCGCGGCGTTCGAGGCGCTGCCGGTCAGCAGCCACACCGAGCAGTTCATCGTCCGGGCGCTGCGCGCGGCGAAGGCGCTGACCGTGTCGCTGGTCGCCGAACTCGACGGCTGCGTGGTGGGGCATGTCGCCTTCTCGCCGGTGACGCTCTCAGACGGCACCACGCGCTGGTACGGACTCGGACCGGTCTCGGTCCTCCCGCACTACCAGCGCCGCGGCATCGGGCAGGCGCTGATCCGGGAGGGACTGTCGCGGCTCCAGGCCTTGCAGGCCCGCGGCTGCTGTCTCGTGGGACATCCCGGGTACTACCGGCGGTTCGGGTTCGGGAACGTCCCCGGCCTCGTCTACGAGGGAGTTCCACCGGAAGTGTTCTTCGCGCTGTCGTTCGACGGCCGTGTCCCGCGAGGCACCGTCACCTTCCACGAGGCATTCCAGGCGGACGGTCCCGCGCGGCGCTGAGCCGGGTGCCCTGCCCTTCCCGCAAGAACCACAGTCGCGAACGCCATGGTCCCTTTGCACGAGTGGCTGCTGTTCGTCGGCGCGGCACTGCTGATCACGCTGTCGCCGGGGCCGAACATGATCTACCTGCTGTCCCGGTCGCTGTGCCAGGGGCGGCGCGCCGGGGTGATTTCGCTGTTCGGCGTCATCACCGCCTTCTTCGTCCACATCTTCGCGACCGCGCTGGGCCTGACGGCGTTGTTCATGGCGGTGCCGCTTGCGTACGACGTGCTCAGGTGGGCCGGCGCGGCCTATCTGCTGTACCTCGCCTGGCAGGCGCTCAGGCCCGGCGGCCGCTCTCCGTTCGAGGCGCGCGAGCTGCCGCGGGACCCGCCCGGCAGGTTGTTCGTGATGGGATTCGTCACCAACCTGCTCAATCCGAAGATCGCCGTCTTCTACCTGTCGATCTTTCCGCAGTTCGTCTCGCCCGACCACGGATCGGTGTTCGGGCAGAGCATCGTGCTCGGGCTCACGCAGCTGGCCATCAGCTTCGGCTTCAACCTGACCATCGTGCTGTCGGCCGGCGCCCTGGCCCGCTGGTTCGGGCGCCACCCGCGTTGGCTCGCCATCCAGCAGTACGTCATGGGTTGCGTGCTCGCCGGACTCGCCGTGCGCCTGGCGGTGGAACAGCGCCGGGCAGGTTGAGCCCTGCGGGCTGACGACAAGACCCGCGTCACGTCGCGGCCGGCTGCCCCTGTCTATGATCGGCCCTCCTCCTGCGACTGCCAGTGACCGCCCGCGACGAAAACCTCGGCTACCTGCTCGGCCTGCTGGCCGTGGTGGCGTTCGCCGTGACCTTGCCCGCGACGCGGGTGGCGGTGCGGGCGCTCGATCCGGTCTTCGTCGGGCTCGGCCGCGCCGTGGGTGCGGCGCTCCTGGCGGGCGTCTTCCTGCTCGCGACGCGGCAACCCCTGCCTTCGCGCCAGCAGCTCAGGTCGCTGGCCGTCGTCGCCGCCGGCGTCGTGGTCGGCTTTCCGCTGCTGTCGGCCTGGGCGATGCGGCATGTCGATGCCTCGCACGGCGGCGTGGTGCTCGGCATCCTTCCGCTGGCCACCGCCGCGACCGCCGCCCTGTTCTCCGGCGAACGTCCATCGGCCCGTTTCTGGGTCTGCGCCGTGGTCGGCTCGGCGCTCGTCGCCGGCTACTCGCTCACCCAGTCGCGCGGCGCGCCGGCGCTGGCCGACGCGGCGCTGGTGGGCGCGGTGATCAGCGCCGCCATCGGCTACGCGGAAGGCGCCCGGCTCTCCCGGACGCTGGGCGGACTGCAGGTGATCTCGTGGGCGCTCGTCCTCAGCGCGCCGGTGCTGCTCGTGCCCGTGCTGCTGGCCGCGCCTTCGACCATCCGCCTGCCCGTCGAGTCCTGGGCCGGTTTCGGGTACGTCATGGTGATCAGCCAGTTCCTGGCGTTCATTCCCTGGTACCGCGGGCTGGCGCTGGGCGGCATCGCCCGGGTGGGACAGACACAGCTGCTTCAGCCGTTCCTCACGATCCTCGCCGCGGCGCTGCTGCTCGGCGAGCCGGGCGACATCGTGACCTGGATGGTCGCCGCGCTCGTGGTCGCGGTCGTCGCCGTCGGCCGGACCGCGCCCGTGGCGCACCGGACGGCGCGTGCATGAAGGCGGTATTCCTCGTCCGGGCCACCGGCGGCCTGGCCGCAGCGCTCTTCGCCGGCATCGCGCTCTACCTCGCGCCGCTCGAGCCGGGCGTGCTCACCCTGCAACTGGCGTTCTCGCCGCGCGTGTTCGGGCAGGTCGTCCATCTCTGGCCTGCGGAGCACCTGGCGCGGTACCGCTCGCACTTCCCGGCTGATTTCGCCCTGCTCGCCTGCTACGGCGCCTTCGGCTGGCTGCTGGCCACCCGCACGGCGCTGTTCGCCGGCCAGCCGGCATTGCGCTGCTGGGCGAAGTGGGCCCTGCCGCTGGCAGCCGCGTTCGACTCGACCGAGAACGCCCTGCATCTGTGGCTCACCGAAGTGCCGCGGTTCGGCGTTCCCTGGGCGTACACGGCCGCGGCGCTGGCCGCATCGCTGAAATGGGGGCTGCTGCTCGCCTTCGCCTTCGCCGTCGCATTCGCCCTGGCGGTGCGCGAGCGCTGATGCACCCGGCCGCCGCCGCTGCGGCACAGCGAGCCGCGCCAGGCGCTATCCTCCGGGCCTCGGCCGAGCTCCATCGGCCCGCGACACCGCCCGCACCATGGCATCCGGACCCACCACCCTCGCATCCGTCGGGAACACGCCCGTCATCGAACTGCGCCAGCTCGTCCCCGGCGGCTGCGCCCGCGTGCTGGTCAAGCTGGAGAGCCACAACCCGACCGGCAGCATGAAGGACCGCATGGCGCTGGCCGTTGTGCAAGGCGCCGCGGCCGCTGGGCGGCTCGCCCGCGGTGGCACGCTCGTGGAGTACACCGGCGGCAGCACCGGCACGTCGCTGGCGTTCGTCTGCGCCGCGCTGGGCTATCCGGCCACCCTGGTGACGTCGGACGCGTTCAGCCGCGAGAAACGCGACCACATGCGGGCGCTCGGCGCGACGGTGGTCGAGATTCCGAGCGAAGGCGGCCGCACCACGAAGGAGCTGATCCAGCGCATGATTGACAAGGCGGGCGAACTGGCGGCGGCGCCCGGCACGTTCTATGCCGACCAGTTCAACAATCCCCAGGCAGCCGCCGGCTACGCGCCGCTGGCGCGGGAGCTGTGGGAGCAGTCGGGGCGGCGCATCGACGCGTTCGTGCAGTCGGTCGGCACCGCGCAATGCATCAAGGGGGTCGCCGCCGTGTTGCGCGAGCTCGACCCGCAGATCCGCATCGCCGCCGTCGAGCCTGCCGAATCGGCAGTGCTCTCCGGCGGCGCGGCCGGCGCCCACAAGATCGAAGGCGTCGGGCCCGGCTTCGTGCCGCCGATGTGGACGGCCGCCATCGCCGACGAGATCGTGCAGGTGTCCACGGCGCAGGCCAAGGAGATGGCGCGGCGGCTGGCGCGCGACGAAGCGCTGTTCGCCGGCACCTCGACCGGCGCCAACGTCTTCGCTGCCCTGCGCCTGGCCCGGCAGCTGGGACCGGGTCGCACCGTGGCCACGCTGGCGTGCGACTCGGGCCTCAAGTACCTGTCCACCGACCTCTACGCCAGCGCCAGCCGGTGAGGCGCGCGGTCCGCGCCGCCGGCGTGCCGCTCGGGGCACACGCAAACTCCTACGCGCAACGCGTCGCCATCCGACAGCCAGCCACCCCGCCCCGGCCTACGCTTGGCTGATCATGGACAAGACAGCACCTTCCCAACGCCTGTCGGGCCTGGCGGTCGCCATCGTGGCCGGCAACGGGTTCGAGCAGTCCGAACTGGTCGAGCCGCGCCGGGCGCTCGACGAGCTCGGCGTCACCACCCGCCTCCTGGCGGTGAGCCGCGGCCGCATCCAGGGATTCCACCACGACCGCCCGGGCGACCACTTCGACGTCGACCTCACGCTGGAAGAAGCGCGGCCGGAGGCCTTCGACGGCGTGCTCGTCCCTGGGGGCGTGCGCAATGCCGACATGATCCGCGCCAGCCAGCACGCGCAGCAGTTCGTGCGCGCGATGGACCAGCAGGACAAGCCGCTGGCGGTCATCTGCCACGGACCATGGCTCCTGGTCTCGGCCGGTATGGTGCGCGGCCGCACCCTGACGAGCTGGCCGACGCTGCAGGCCGACATTGTGAATGCCGGCGGCCACTGGCGCGATGAACCGGTGGTGGTGGACCGCAACTGGGTGTCGAGCCGCAAGCCGGCGGACCTCCCGCAGTTCAACGACAAGTTCATCGCGCTGCTGGACGCGCAGCTGCACGCCGCCCACGCGCATGGGTGAACTGTTTCGTGCCGCAGCATTGACGCACGAGCCGTAAACGGCAGAGAAGCGGTCCTACAGGCCGTTCGCACCCTTGTCCGACAGCGCGCCACAGCCGGATCCCTAGAGTGGTTCCGGTGGCTGGCGATCCGGCCACGCCAGTGTTCAACTTCAGGAGAGACATCGATGGCGCAAAACCAGGGCAACGACCAGGGCGGCCAACGCGGCCAGCAGCAGGAGCAGGGCTCGCGCTCGAACCAGGGTTCGAGCCAGCAGCAGAACCAGCAGGATCGTGGCCAGGCCAACCGGGGATCGCAGCAGGGCAACCAGGGCTCGCAGCAGGACCAGCGCGGCGGCTCCATGGGCAACCAGCAGCAGGACCGTGGACAGGCAAGCCGCGGCGAACAGGGCCGGCAGTCGAGCCTGGACGACGACGAAGAGAGCTGGAACCAGGGCAACCAGGGTAGCCAGGGCAGCCAGGGCAGCGACCGCAACCGCTGACACTGCGCGCACGCCAGGAAAAAGGGACGCCGCGGCGTCCCTTTTCCGTGCGGTTCGCCGGCAGTCAATGCCGGGGCGTCATCGCGTCCGCTTCGATGCCGGCGCGGAGACCGGCGCCTGCCGGTTGCGCTGCGGCGCTCGCCATGCTGTGCATGCTCAGCGAGACGAGGACCACGATCAGCAGCATGACGAAGTGGAAGCGCATTTCGTTTCTCGCCGTTCGAAGCAATGCGCGAGAGGCTAAGGACAGCGTCCGGCGGTCGCTGTAGGAATCCACCGCGAGCCCTTGTCGCTGCGCGGCGGCGCCACGCGGGTCCATCGCCACGCTATCTGGACGCCCGATCGGGGCGGTCGCTGGCGGCGGCCGGCGGCGCGTCGGGATCCCATGCCCGTTCGCTGTTCGCCTGGTCGGCAGCCAGCGCGCGCTCCACCGTGCGGCGGCGCTCCGCCTCCGCGTTCCTGGCATCGTCTTCGTCCTGCGCCGACGGGGTGCCCCCGCGCCCCCAGGGCGGCGGGCGCCGGCCGGCGCGGTGGACGTCCATTCCGCCGGCGGCCCGCAGCAGCTGCTCGGCCTGCGCGGCCTCGGCATCGCCGATGGCGTCCACTACGACGATGGTGCCGCCGTGGCGGTGGCCTTCCAGGTACGGCTGCGCCTGCGCGTCGGGCGTGTCCATGCCGACGACGCTCGCGACGGCGTGGCCGATCGATTGCAGCACGCCATGGCCTTCCTGGCCCTGGGTGTCGCCATCGTGCGCCCGATCGCCCGCTCCGGGCACATTGCGCTGCGAGGCGGGATCGATGTACACGTCCGGCGCCGCGAAGCCGGCATGGAGCAGCTGGTCCACCGCCCGCTCGGCGGCGGCGTGGTCGACAAACGTGCTGAAGATCTTCGCCATGTGAACCCTCCTGTGGTCGAAGGCCCGGCGGCGCAGCGCGGGCACACCCCAGTGTGGTGCCCGTCGCGCTCAGCCAGGGTCGGGCGTTGCGTCCGGCGCGCGTAGGCGGCCGCCGACAGGCGGGCCGCGCTCAGCGCCGGCGACGAGTGGCGGCCGGCGCGGGCGCCGGCGCCGCGATCCGCTCCAGGTCCAGCTCCACCCAGGCCGGCGCATGGTCGCTGGCGCGATCCTGCCCGCGCACCCACCGGTCGACGCCGCTCGCGACGAGCGCCGGCGCGAGCCGCGCGTTGAGCAGCAGGTGGTCGATGCGCAGCCCCGCGTCGCGTTGCCAATGCTGGCGGAAGTAGTCCCAGAAAGTGAAGATCGCCTCGCCGGGATGCTGGTGGCGGATGGCGTCGACCCATCCCTGCTCCAGCAGGCGGCGCCAGCAGTCGCGGGTCTGCGGCTGCAACAGCGCGTCCTTGCGCCACGATCGCGGGTTGTAGATGTCGAAGTCGGTCGGCACCACGTTGAAGTCGCCCGCGATCACGACAGGATGCTCCGACCCGAGCAGGCCGCGCGCATGCGCGATCAACCGCTCGAACCACGCCAGCTTGTAGTCGAACTTGGGTCCCGGCTGCGGGTTGCCGTTGGGCAGGTACAGGCAGGCGACCACGACGCCGTCCACCGCCGCCTCCAGATAGCGCGCATGTTCGTCGCCGGGCTCGCCGGGCAGCTCGCGCCGGATCTCCACCGGTTGCAGGCCACGGGCCAGGATCGCCACCCCGTTCCAGGAGCGCTGGCCCTTCCAGAGGGACCCGTAGCCCGCCTCGCGCAGCGCCACCTGGGGAAACGCCCCGTCGAGCGCCTTGAGCTCCTGCAGGCAGGCGACGTCGGGTTGTTCGCGCTGCAGCCACTCCAGCAGGTTGGGCAGGCGCGTCTTGATTCCGTTGACGTTGAAGGTGGCGATCTTCATGGACCGATCATCGCGCAAGCCCGCCGCGCCTGCCGCTCGCGCGGGGGCGGGACACTCGTGCCGGGGCCGCGTCCTACAGGGACCGTCGTGGCCCCGGCGCATAGTGGGACGAAACGACCGGCGACTTTGCCGCCCCCGGCGGCGCGCCGGGTCCCAAGGACGACCATGATCCGATTCACCACCGTAGCGGCCAATGCCGATGTGATTGGCGACGACACCCCGATGGCCGAGCCGCAGCGCAGTCCCGGCCAGCAGCGGCAGGGCCCCGCCGGGCACGAGCGACGCGAGCGCGGCGGCTCGAGCCGCGAGCGCAACGGCACGCCGGAGTCCGGCGAGGCCAAGCCCGGGCAGGACATCAACGCGCCCGGCTTCATCAAGGACCAGGACGCCGGCCAGCCGTCGTGAAGCTGGTGTCCTGTCCCGCTACCGTGGCGCGGGCCGCGGCGTGCGGCGGAACGCCTCGCCCCCACCCCCGCCACCACCATCGCCGAAGTCGTGCGCGTCGAGTGGATCGTGGCCGGGCTTGAGCGGCGCCTCGATCAGCTCGCTGGCGCTGTTGTCGCCGATGTCGCTCGGCGCCGGAATCGAATCGGTATCGCTGCGTTCCCCGGCCACTCCTCGGCTGGGAGCTGTGTCTTTGCGCGAAGCCATGGCGGCCCTCCGTCGTTGGAAGCCACGAAACGGCTGGATGGGTCCAGGGCCTCCTGATGACCAGCGTAGGCCGCGGCCGCGACGCCCGGTGTCGGACGAAGCCGCGAGAACCTGTGCCGCCGCGCCGCCTCCAACATCCATGAGACCCGTTGCCGCGCTGAGCGCCCTCCTCCTCTTCGGACCGGCGCCTGCCCTCGCGCAGCGCGGTGCTGCGGACCCACTGCGGTCCGCGCCATGCGCGGTGGCGCGGGCCGAACTGGAGGCGGCGCTGGCGCAGCGCCCCGCGGCCGGCGGGCGCCTGGAGCAGGCACGGCACCGGGCGGCACAGGCTTGCCTGGGCGCGAGCGACGACGGCGCCCGCCGGCGTCCCGGCGCAGCCGGGCAGCCGCAGGTGGTGCAGCCCACCATCGCCACCCGGCGCCAGCCGTCGGAGCTGCCGCCGGCACCTGCGCCGCCGCCGCCGCCACTTTCCGTGCCGCGGCCGACCGCCATCACCGCCTGCGATCCTGCCGGGTGCTGGGACAGCGAGGGACGCAGGCTCAACCAGATGGGCCCGTTGCTGGTCGGTCCCGGTGGCGTGTGCAGCGGTCTCTGCGGCCTCGTCGCCTGCCCGTGAATCCCCACGCCGCGCCGGGACTCAGGTCCGCCGCCCGGCAACGGTGGCCGCGCTGTGGCGCAATCGCGGTTCCGTTTTTTTTCGAGGGAGCATCCATGGGCAACAAGATCGTGACCGAAGCCGACCGCAAGCGAGCACCGGCGCCGAAGGCGATGGAGGGCTACACGCCGCCGCGCAGCGGCGGGGGCCAGCGGATCAGCCTGGAGCGCGGGGTCGCCACACGCAGCAAGAAGAACCCTGGCAAGCGCGCGCACCAGGGCGGCTGACGAGGAAACACCCCGTCACCAGCAGACACCCTTGCGCTACCCCGGGGACACCCGGGGCTTACGCGGCGGGGGTGAAATGAGCCAAGGGCCCCGGGCCCGCAAGGAGTACCTCATGAAGCTGCTGGTCCCCCTCCTCGCCGTCGCCGGCCTGTCCGGATGCGTCGCCTACGGTGGCGATCCGTACTACAGCGGCGGCGCCGTCTACCCGACGAGTCCGTACTATTCCAGCGGCTCCGTCTATTACGGCAACACGGTTCCCTACACGGTGCAGACCGCGCCGACATACATCTACGACCACGGCGGGCATCATCGCCGCCCCCGCGGCGAGCGCGACCTCGACCGCGACGGCATCCCGAATCGCTTCGACCGCGATCGTGACGGCGACGGAGTGCGCAATCGCGACGACGCCCGGCCCAACAATCCACGACGCCACTGAGGACGGCCGGTCCGGCCACAATCGGGCCATGACCGACCACGAACTCATGGACGCGGTGCGCCGGGCCTGCATCGAGGCGGCGCTCGCCGCCTACGAGGATGCCGGCATCTCGGGCCTCTGCGCCGAAGGGCGCTGGGAGGCGGCCGTGGGCGCGATCCAGTCGCTCGACCTGGAGCGGATCGCCGCCGAGGCAGGCCGCGGCCCGGCAGGCGCCGGCCGCTGAGCGCCCCCCGGGCAGGCGCGGCCGCTCGCCGTGGGGCGCGCCTATACTTGGTCCGATCGCCGGCGCGCCCGTTTCCCGCATGGCGCTGCCGCGCACGAAAGGATCAAGATGGCCAACGAGGGCTACCACGAGCCGGTCAACGAATTGCGCGCGGAAACGCGCGACATGCACCGCGCCATCACTTCCCTGATGGAAGAACTGGAGGCGGTCGACTGGTACAACCAGCGCGTCGACGCCTGCACCGACCCGGTGCTGCGCGCCATCCTCGAACACAACCGCGACGAGGAGAAGGAGCATGCCGCGATGATCCTGGAGTGGATCCGGCGCAAGGACGCGTCCTTCGATCACGAGCTGCGCGACTACCTGTTCACCGACAAGAGCCTCACGCACGACTGAGACGCGGCGGCCGGGGTCCTCGCGCCACGGCAGGTAAGATCGGTCATGCTCAAGAAATCACTCATGGCCATCGTGCTCGGCGCGGCTTTCGCCGCCCACGCCCAGGCGCCCGCCAGCCCCGCCAGCCCTGCCAAGAAGGACCTGGTCGCCCGCATCCTCAAACAGCAGCAGGCGGGAATCGAAAACATCGCCCGCAGCCTGGTCGAACAGCCCGCGATCGAGTTGATGGGCAATGCCGCCAGCGCGCTGCCGGCGCGCGTCGCCAAGGACAAGCAGGAAGCGGTCGCCAAGGAAATCCAGGCCGACGTCCAGAAGTACCTCGCGGAGGCCGTGCCTCTGGCGCAGGCGCGGGCCGTCAAGATCGCGCCGGCCAGCGTCGGCGCCCTGCTCGAAGAGAAGTTCAGCGAAGAGGAACTGAAGCAGCTGGTGGCAATCGTCGAGTCGCCGGTCTACACCCGGTTCCAGCGCATGGGCGACGACATGCAGAAGGCGCTGGCCGACAAGCTGGTCGCCGAAACGCGCGGCACGATCGAGCCGAAGGTGCGGGCGCTGGAGCAGTCGGTGGCCAAGCGGCTGGGCGTGCCGCCCAACGGCGCCGGCGGCAGTCCGCAAGGCGCCGCCTCCCGCGCCAGGCCCGCGGCGAAGTAGGCCGGGCGCTCAGCGCGCCTGGCGCAGGAAGCGCCGCACGTTGTCGGGGTCGGCGCCGACCGACTCCACCGCGTGCAACAGCTCCGGCTCGCTGCAGTTCAGCCAGCGGCTCCAGTTGCTCCGTTCCCAGTCGTGGTCGAGGTTGATGACCAGTTCGTCGTCGCCTTGCCTCGTGTTGTCTTCGGACATGCGGACCTCCTTCTCGGTGCGGCCAGAGTAGGCGGGCTGGGCCGCCGGCCACGACGGAAAAGACAGGAAAGGCGCGTACCGCATGCGGCAGCGCCTTTGTAGGACGACAGATGAGCGAGCGGCTCGGCGCGGCCTACGCCGCCCGGGCCGTGCGCGCGGCGGCTGGCCTCAGACGCTCGCCAGCCCGGCGCGGCTGCTGAACTCGTGGCAGGCCGCCTCGAAGCTGCGGATCTCGAACAGGGCTTCCTTCAGGTCCATCTCGCCCTTGTCCATCAGCTTGCCGGCCAGGTGCTCGGTCAGCGGCTTCAGCCGCGAGAGCAGCGCCTTGGTCTCGCCATAGAGGCGTTCGCTCTGCGCTTCCATGATGCCGCGGGTCTCCTCGTCGAGGTGGCGACCGCCGCCGTGGCCGTCGTTCGACAGCGCGCCGAAATTCAGTCGCGTCTTCCGGTACATGCCCATCTCCGCCACGGCGTGGTGCAGCAGCTTCGTGACACGCGTGATGTCGTTGTGCGCGCCGTTGGTGGTGCCTTCCTCGCCGAAGAACAGTTCCTCGTTCGCCATCCCGCCGAGCAGCACGCGCACGTCGTGCTCGATGTCGCCCTTGGTCTTGAGCAGGTTCGTGCCCTGCTTGTGGAACACGAAGCCTAGCGCGTTGTTGCGCGGATTGGCCTTGAGCGAGATCTTGATCGTCTTCATGTCGGCCAGGATCTTTTCCCAGTCGCCGTCGGCCTGCCTGCGTTCGCGCTCGAAGTCGACCAGGAAGTGGCCCCACTCGTGGATGGCGATGATGCGGCGATCGCGCTCGCGCTCCTTCGTCGTGTTGGAGTTCACGTTGCCGACCATCACGCGCTCGGCGGCCTGCATCAGCGTGTCGGCGCCGATCAGGTCGCCCGCCTGCACCGCCGTGATGCCGGCCTGGTTGACGATGGTCTCGAGGTCGGCCGGGCTGCGGCCCTCGGTCACCTCCACGAAGTGGCGCAGGTCCAGGTCGGGCAGCACCTTGCCCGCGCGCTGCGACAGGTAGTGCTTCACGATCGCCAGCCGCTCTTCCTTGTTGGGCAGGCGGAAGTCCACCTTCATCTGGAAGCGGCGCAGCATGGCCTCGTCCATCTGCATGGACTCGCTGTTGAAGTTGCTCGCCACGATCCAGATGATCTCGGCTTCGTTGCGGCTGCGCACGCCGTCCAGGATCGCCAGCAGCGAGTTCTGCGTGTCGTCGTCGAACTTGCGGTGGCCGCCGCGCTTCATGAACAGGTCCTGCGCCTCGTCCAGGAACACGATGCAGCGCTTGCGGCGCTTGGCCATCGCGGCGATCCGGCCCAGCGTATTGGCGCCGCCGGCCACGTAGCCCGTCTCCAGGTTGGCGGCCGAGTGAAACAGGATCGGCAGGCCCAGTTCCTTGGCCAGGTAACTGGCGAGCTTGGTCTTGCCGGTGCCGGCCGGCCCGCTGAACATCACGTTGAACGGCTTGCTGATGCCGTATTCGGCGTACTCGGCGCGGCGCTGGTACTGGTCCTTGATCTGCGCGACCTCGCCCTTGATGTCGTCCATGCCGACCAGGTCGTCGATGCTGCCCTGCACCTGGCCCGGCTCGAGGAACTTGAGCGACTTGAACTGGCCCTTGAGCTGGAACGCGAGAAAACCGAGCAGGCCCACGGTGAGGGCGGCCGACAGCACGCCGCTGACGCCGGCCTTCCAGCCGTCCTTCTCGGACTGCGGCCGCGCGCCGGCGAAGCGCTCGTCGAGGCGCTCCAGCACCTGCAGGCTGGCGGGATCGAGATCGGCGCGCGGCACGAAATTGAGCTTCGCGCCCCACGCGGCCGTCACCGCCTTGTCGGCGAAGATCTTGGTTTCCATGTCGCTCGGGTAGTAGGCGTACTGCTTGCCCTGCGACTCGATCAGCACGAAGCGCTCCGACAGGTTCCACAGCAGCGGCTTGTACACCACCGTGATGCGCTCGACGGGGTTGCTCTCCAGGAAGCCCAGGACGGAACCCGTGCCGAAGACCACCGGCAGCCTGGCGTCGATGGCGGCGGGCGCGGCGGCGACGTTCATCGCCTTCAGTTCCGCCGCGACGGCCGCCTGCTTCTGCTGCAGGGCGGCCGAGTAGACGCCCAGCGCCGGGATCAGCAGCGCCACGGCGACGACCATGACCTTGATCCACATCGGCTGGATCGTGAACCAGTCCTGCACGCGGGCGGCGGATTTCTTCGCCAGCAGCCACGGACTGCGCGAGGGCTCCTGCGCCGGGGACTCGGGGGCGGGTTGCGGGCTGGCCGACAGATCAGACATACAGTCCTTGGTGACTCGCACGTGGTGGACACGTCCTGGCAACGCATCCGTGGTGTTTTCGGAAGTCGGGGAATGCCCGACCGGGATCGCCGCTGCAATGGCTTCACTGCACGCCCGGCCGGCGATGTGCCGGGCTGTCTTTTTGTCAGCGCAATCCTACAGACTCACGCGATGTCCGGCTACGCTCATGGGCAATGAAACAGTGCAGTGCGACCGTCTCGTGACATATTCACGCGCCTCGCGCGCAGCACCGTTGTTCGAGGACGCAGGTGCTGCGTCGGCTGCGTTTCGCGCGCCCGCCTGCAAGGGAGCGCGGCGTGGGCCGTGAAGTTCCTGAGCTGGAAAAAAGCACGACGCGACGCGCCCGCGCGCGGAACAAAAGGGCACTGGCGCACTCCAACGAAGTGGCCGGGTTTTCTTCAAGTTTCTTCCCCCGGCTCTTCGGTCCCTCGGCGTCACAACCGGGGGACTTTTTCTTTCGGCGTGGCACCGCGCCCCTGCCGGCGGCCGAGCCAGCGCACCGCCTCCGGCTCCGCTTCGAACAGCGCGATGTCGGCGCACTGCGGCAGGCCGTTCAGGCCCGCCTCGTCGACGAGTTCCGCGGGGGCGACCAGTCCCACGCGGATCGTGGGCGCGAGCGCGCGGCGCAGGCGGTCGCAGATCAGGAACTTGCCGTCCGCGCCGGGCGCCGCGTCCACGCGCCGCAAGTCGATCAGCACCTGGTCGTTGCGCATCCGGGCCACGGCCGCCTTGACCATGTAGGCCAGCTTCAAGGCATCACCGTTCGCCCAGCGTCCCTCCACGTCGAAACGGACATGGCGGTCGTTGTGGCGGGATGCGACGACGAGATTCATGGACCTGCAGCGGAGTGGAAGCACAGCAAGAATGCCACACCGCCGCAAGGCACGGTTTGATACATGCGCATCAGTAGTACCCAACCGTAAGGCGGGTGATCACCGTCACATCGGCGCACGATCGAAGGGGCGCAAGGCCCGCCGCCGCATCCGCGACGCGCTCAGCCGGGCCGGTCGCCGTCGCGCCGCGAGCGCGTGTCGGAGCGGAACCGGCGTGGCTCGCGCGCATTGAGGAGGGCGCGGGCGCGCTCGCGCCGCTTCCACATTTCCAGCGCGGCCTGCGACCCCTCGCCGCTCGCGGGCGCCATGGCGCGCACGTCGCGGCCGAGGTCTTTCGCCTCGCTGCCGTCGTGCCACTCGCCTGACCGCGAGGTCCCGTCCATGGTCGCGTCCTTGCCCTTTCTGCATTCCAGACCGCTCCACTGTATGCAGCGTGGCGTCGCTCGACCGTCGGCACAGGGGTCCGCCGCCGGTAGGACCAGACCGGCAGTGAATATTCACGCGCTGCGGTTGCCGGGTCGGACGCCGACCTGCCCGGTCCGCACTCCTCAGCCCTCGCGGGCGCGCATCTTGGCGGCGATGTATTCGCCATGGGTCACGTGCAGCAGTCCCGCCACTTTCGAGATCACGTGGTTCTCGTGCGCGTCGAGGTGGCCGTCGGCGAATGCCACCCGCCACATGTTCTCGACGATGCGGATCTTCTGCTCCTGGCCGAAGCCTTCGTTGAGCGCCGACGTGAACTGGTGGAAGTCGTTGGCGCTGCGGGCGGTCTCCTCCGCCAGCGCCACCAGTTCGCCGATCTCCTGGTCCGACAGCGCGAACTTCGCGCGCAGCCCCGCCACCACCGCGCGGCGCTCCGCGACGCCCAGCGCCGGGTCAGCCCGCATCACTTCCACCAGCAGCACGGCCGTGGCAAGCCGCAGGAAATGCGACTGCTCGGCTTCCGAGCGCTCCGCCGGCGGCGCAAGCACGGTGTCGAGGAGGTTTTTCAGTGCACGCAGCATGGGAGTCCTTCAGGATCGGAGAATACGCGTCGGCGCCGCGCCGACGTCCTCATGCGCAATGCGCTGCCACGCCGGCCGGGGCGGGGCCGTTATGGTTGATTCCAGACGCTCAGGAGAATTCCCATGCTTCGCAAACTGCTGTGGCTGGCCGTCTCGTCCGGCCTCGCCAAGAAGATCTACGACCACTACACGCGTCCGAAGACGCCCTTCCCCACCGCGCGGCGCCACCCGCAGCGCACGGTGCCGCGCGAGCGGTGAAGGCCGCGCAGGCCGCTACAGCGACCGGCCGTCGAAATGCTTCACCGGCACGCGGTCGAGGTCAAAATCCTCGAGCGTGCGCAGGTTGACCGCGGCCATCTGCACGCCGCCGGGCCCCGGTCCCTCGCCATAGGGGTGGATGCCGCAGGTGGGACAGAAGCGGTGCCTGATCACGTGCTTGTTGAAGAGGTAGGTGGCCGCGTCCGCTTCGTCGGTGAGCAGGCGCAGCTTGTCGCGCGGGACGAACCACAGCAGCGAGCCCTTGCGCGAGCACATGGAGCAGTTGCAGGCCAGGCCGCTGTCGACCTCGCCCTCGACTTCGAATTTGATGCGGCCGCAATGGCAGCTGCCGGTGTAGAGCATCGTCGTCTCCCTCGAAAGCGTTGCGGCGCCCTCAGCGCCCGCCCAGACCCATCGCCCGCGAGATCACCTCCTTCATGATCTCGTTGGTGCCGCCATAGATGCGCTGCACCCGCGCATCGGCGTAGGCGCGAGCGATCGGATATTCCCACATGTAGCCGTAGCCGCCATGCAGCTGCAGGCATTCGTCCATGACGCGGCACTGCAGGTCGGTGGTCCAGTATTTCGCCATGCTGGCCGTGGCCGTGTCGAGCCGGTCGGCGGCGACCAGTTCCACGCACTTGTCGACGAAGACGCGCGCCACCTGCACCTGCGTCTGCAACTCGGCCAGCGTGTAGCGCGTGTTCTGGAATGCGGCCACCGGCTGGCCGAACACCTGGCGGTCCTTCACGTACCGCACCGTGGAGTCGATCGCCGCTTGCGCGGCCGCGACCGCGACCGCGGTGACGGCGATCTGCAGCCGCTCCCAGGGCAGCTGCTCCATGAGGCAGATGAAGCCCTTGTTCTCGAAGGACTCGCCGCCCAGCAGGTTCTCCGCGGGCAGGCGCACGTTGTCGAAGAACAGCTCGGCGGTGTCCTGCGCCTTCAGGCCCAGCTTCTTCAGTCGCTTGCCGTATTCGAACCCTTTCATGCCACGCTCGACCAGCAGCAGGCTGGTGCCCTTCGCGCCGGCCTGCGGATCGGTCTTGGCGACGACGATCACGAGGTCGGCGTGCCAGCCGTTGGTGATGAAGGTCTTGCTGCCATGGAGCAGGTAACCGCCGTCCGGCTGGCGCAGGGCCGTCGCCTTGATGCCCTGCAGGTCGCTGCCGGCGGCCGGTTCGCTCATCGCGATCGCCCCGACCAGCTCGCCGCTGGCCAGCCGCGGCAGCCAGCGCTGCTTCTGCGCCTGCGTGCCGTAGTGCAGGATGTAAGGCGCAACGATCTCGCTGTGAAGACCGAAACCGATCCCGCTGTAGCCGCCGCGCGCGAGTTCCTCCATCTGCACCACCGAATACAGCTTGTCGGCGCCGGCGCCCCCGTACTGCCCGGGCATGGTCATGCACAGGAAACCGTTCGCGCCGGCCTTGTTCCACACGGCGCGGTCGACGAATCCCTGCTCCTCCCAGGCCTCGTGGTGCGGGGCGATCTCGCGCTCCATGAAACGGCGGAAGCTGTCGCGGAAGGCGTCGTGGTCCGCGCTGAACAAGGTGCGTTCGATCATCGGAGTCCTTTCGCATGCGGAGCGCGAGCGGCAGGGCGGGGCCGCAGGCGGACGCTGTCGCCCCAATGACAGCGCTGCGGGTCGCGCGGATGAATATACTGCACGAGGCATCCCGGCCCGCGCTTCCACCCGGTCCTGCCCGCGGCACGAGCGTGAACGGAGGAGGAGACGATGATGACGACCGAAGCCTATGTGTACGACGCCATCCGCACCCCGCGGGGCAAGGGCAAGCGGGACGGCGCTCTCTACGAAGTGAAGCCGGTCAACCTGCTGGCCGGCGTGCTGGCCGAACTGCAGCGGCGCAACGACTTCGACACGTCCCAGGTCGACGACGTCGTCATGGGCGTGGTCTCTCCCGTCGGCGAACAGGGCTCCGTCATCGCGAAGGTGGCGGCGCTCAAGGCCGGCTGGGACTGGCGCTGTGCCGGCGTGCAGCTCAATCGCTTCTGCGCTTCGGGGCTGGAGGCCGTCAACATGGCGGCGCAGAAGGTCCGCTCGGGATGGGAGGACCTGGTGGTCGCCGGCGGCGTGGAGAGCATGAGCCGCGTGCCGATCGGCTCCGACGGCGGCGCCTGGGCGCAGGACCCCGAGACCAACTCGGCCACCGCGTTCGTGCCGCAAGGCATAGGCGCCGACCTGATCGCCACGCTGGAGGGCTTCAGCCGCGAGGACGTCGACGCCTTCGCGCTGGAGAGCCAGCGGCGCGCGGCGCGGGCCCGCGAAGGCGGCTTCTTCGCGGGCTCGATCGTGCCGGTCAGGGACTTCCTGGACCAGACGCTGCTGGACGAGGACGAGTTCATCAAGCCGCACACGACGCTGGCCGGCCTGGCGGCATTGAAACCGGCCTTCGAGCAGCTCGGCGCCATGGGGTTCGACGACGTGGCGATCAGCCGTTACCCGCAGGTCGAGCGCATCCACCACGTGCACCACGCGGGCAACTCGTCCGGCATCGTCGACGGCGCGGCCGCGGTCCTGATCGGCAGCGAGCAGGCGGGTCGCGTGCACGGCTTCAAGCCGCGCGCGCGCATCGTCGCGGCAGCCCTGTCCGGCGCCGATCCGACGATCATGCTGACCGGGCCGATGCCGGCCACCCGCAAGGCGCTCGCCAAGGCCGGCATGACGATCGCGCAGATCGACCTGTTCGAGGTCAACGAGGCTTTCGCCGCGGTCCCGCTCAAGTTCATGCACGAGATGGAGGTACCGCACGAGAAGGTGAACGTCAACGGGGGCGCCATCGCGATGGGGCATCCGCTGGGGGCGACCGGCACCATGATTCTCAACACGCTGGTCGACGAATTGCACCGCCGCCGGCTGCGTTTCGGGCTGGCGACCCTGTGCGTAGGCGGCGGCATGGGGATCGCGACCATCGTGGAACGGATGTGAGCCCGCCATGAACACCATCAAGTACGAACTGCGCGACGGCGTCGCGACGATCACGTTCGACGACCCGGCTTCGCCGGTGAACACGATGAGCGAACAGTGGCAGGCCGACCTGGCCGAGGCGACGGCGCAGGTCGTGGCCGACCAGGCGGCGATTCGCGGCATCCTGCTCGCGTCGGCCAAGAGCACCTTTTTCGCCGGGGCGGACCTGAAAGCCGTCATGCGGATGCGGCCGCAAGACGGGCCGCGGGCGTTCCGCGAGATCGAGGCGATGAAAGGCCATTTCCGCACGCTCGAGACGCTCGGCAAGCCGGTGGTGAGCTGCCTCAACGGGTCCGCGCTGGGCGGCGGCTGGGAGGTCGCGCTGGTGGGGCACTACCGCATCGCGGTGGACGATCCGCAGATCCGGTTCGGCATGCCCGAAGTGACGCTGGGCCTGATCCCGGGCGGCGGCGGGATCACCAAGATGACCCGGCTGCTCGGACTCATGGGCGCGCAGCCCTACATCCTGGAGAGCAGGCTGTTCGACCCGCACGAGGCGCTGCAGAGCGGGCTCATCCACGAACTCGCCCGTGACGCGGCGGCGATGCGGGCCCAGGCCCTGGCCTGGATCGAGAAGCACGCGAGCGGCGAAGCGCCGGCCCGGCACCCCTGGGACGACAAGAACTACCGCATGCCGGGCGGCACCCCTGGCAGCTCCAAGGTCGCGGGGCTGCTGGCGGTCGCCCCCGCGGTGCTCAAGCGCAAGACGCGCGGCCTGTACCCGGCGCCGGAATGCGCGCTCGCGGCGATGGTGGAAGGCGCCCAGGTCGACTTCGACACGGCCTTGCGCATCGAGTCGCGCTATCTCGCCCGGCTGCTGGTCGGTCCGGTAGCGAAGAACATGATCAACACGTTCTTCTTCGACCTGAACGCCGTCAAGTCGGGACAGTCGCGGCCGAAGGGCCCACCGCGCTGGCGGCCGCGGAAGGTCGGCATCCTTGGCGCCGGCATGATGGGCAGCGGCATCGCGTGCGTGCAGGCGGGCCAGGGCGTGGCCACGGTGCTGCGCGACGTGTCGATGGAAAAGGCGGAGGCCGGCCGCGACTGCACGCGCCGGCTCACCGAACCCCGGATGCGCAAGGGCCGCATGAGCACGCAGGAGCAGGAGGAACTGCTCGCGCGCATCACGCCCACCGACTCGGTGCAGGCGCTGCAGGGGTGCGACCTCATCATCGAGGCCGTCTTCGAGAACCGCGAGCTGAAGGCGCGCGTGACGCAGGAGGCCGAGCCGATGCTCGCGGCCGGCGGGATCTTCGCCAGCAACACGTCGACCCTGCCGATCAGCGGCCTGGCCAGGGCGAGCAGCGCGCCGGAGCGGTTCGTCGGCATCCACTTCTTCAGCCCGGTCGACAAGATGAAGCTGGTCGAGATCATCCGCGGCGAACAGACCAGCGACGAGACGGTGGCCCGCGCTTTCGACTACGTGCAGGCCATCGGCAAGATCCCGATCGTCGTCAACGATTCGCGCGGCTTCTTCACCTCGCGCGTGTTCGGCTCCTTCGTGATGGAAGGGGCGGCGATGATCGGCGAAGGCATCCCGGCGCCCGTGGTGGAGCACGCCGGCATCATGGCCGGCATGCCGGTCGGCCCGCTGGCCGTGCTGGACGAAACGGCGTTGTCGCTGTCCGTCCACGTGCTCGACCAGACCCGCGCCGACTATCGGGCCGAGGGCGGCACGTACATCGCATCGCCGGGCGAGCTGGTGGTGGAGCGGATGGTCAAGGAGTTCGACCGCAACGGCCGGGCCGCCGGCGCCGGCTTCTACGAATACCCCACCGAAGAGGGCGCGGCGAAGTACCTGTGGCCCGAGCTGAAGAAGCTGTTCGAGAAGCCCGGCACGCAGTGGGACCTGCGCGACCTGCAGGACCGCCTGCTCTATCGGCAGGCCATCGAGGCCGCCCGCTGCCTGTCCGAGCGGGTGCTGACCAGCGTGCACGACGCGAACGTGGGCTCGATTTTCGGCATCGGGTTTCCGGCGTGGACCGGCGGCGTGCTGCAGTTCATCTACGGCATGGGGATGGACCGCTTCTCCGAGCGGTCGGGCGAGCTCGCCCAGCGCTACGGCCCCGGGTTCGTGCTGACCGGCAAGGTGGTCGATGCGATCCGCTCGCACCAGCCGGTGTACTGAACCAGGAACGCCCATGGACGTCGCTGCCCAGCGGATGACGCACATCGCGAGCCCGGCGCCGGACGCCGACCTGCAGGCACGCTTCCAGGCGCAGCGCCGCGCGTTCGCGGCCGACAGCTTTCCCGACGCGGCGACGCGCCGCGACCGGCTGGAGCGGATCAAGCGGCTGGTCGAGGAGAACGAACAGCGGTTCGCCAGCGCCATCTGCGCCGACTTCGGCAACCGTTCGCGGCACGAAACCATGATCGCGGAGACGTTCTTCGTGCTGGCCGGCATCTCGCACACGCGCCGGCACCTGGCCGGGTGGATGAAGAAGCGGCGGGTAGGCACCTCGTTCCATTCGCTGCCGGGCCGCAGCTGGATCCTCCCGCAGCCGCTGGGCGTCGTCGGCGTCGTCAGCCCCTGGAACTATCCGCTGCAACTGGCGCTGGCGCCGGCGGTCGCGGCGCTGGCCGCCGGCAACCGGGTGATGATCAAGCCCAGTGAAATCACGCCGCGGCTGTCGCAGTTGCTCGCGGAACTGGTCGGTGCCGCGTTCAGGCCCGACGAATGCACGGTGCTCACCGGCGATGCCGAACTGGGCAAGGCCTTCGTTCGCCTGCCCTTCGACCACCTCTTCTTCACCGGGTCCACCGCCGTCGGGCGCCAGGTGGCCCTGGCCGCGGCGGCCAACCTGACCCCGGTGACGCTGGAACTGGGCGGCAAGTCGCCCGCCATCGTCGACGACAGCGCCGACCTCGCCGACAGCGCGCACAAGATCGCCGCCGGCAAGCTGTTCAACGCGGGCCAGACCTGCATCGCGCCGGACTACGTGCTGGTGCCGGCGGGCAAGCAGCAGGCATTCGCCGACGCGTACGCGCAGGCAGTCGGCGAGCTGTATCCGACGCTCGAGCGCAACCCGGACTACACCAGCATCGTCAACGGGCGCCACCATGCGCGGCTGCAGACGCTCATCGACGATGCCCGCGCCGCCGGCGCGCGCGTCATCGAGGTCAATCCCGGCGGCGAGCCGCAGGAGCCGGCCGCGCGCCGCATGCGCCCGCACCTGCTGCTGCAGGTCGACAGCGCAATGGCCGTGATGCGCGAAGAGATCTTCGGGCCGCTCCTGCCGGTGGTGCCTTACGACACGGCCGCGCAGGCGCTGGCCTTCGTCAACGAGCGGCCGCGGCCCCTGGCCCTGTACTGGTTCGGACGCGAGCGCTCGCGGGCGGAACAGGTGCTGCGCGCCACGATCTCGGGCGGGGTCACGATCAACGATGTGCTGCTGCACATTGCCCAGGAGAACCTGCCCTTCGGGGGCGTCGGCGACAGTGGCATCGGCGCCTACCACGGCGAATGGGGCTTTCGCCTGTTCTCCAAGGAAAAGCCGGTGTTCGAGCAGTCGCGGCTGGCCCGCACCGCCATGCTGCGGCCGCCCTTCGGCGCCAAAGCCTCCTCGGTGGTCAAGGCACTCAAGCGTCTGCTCTAGCGGCCGCTGTCATCGCCGTCCTACGGCCCGCCGGGGCGTCGTCCTATGCGGCGCCCGTCAGGCGGGCTCCTAGCATCAGCCACTTTCTTACGGCTCTTGCGAACGGAAAAGCATGGAACGCGGTTCCCCATGGGTTCCCTCACGGCCGCCGATCCCCGGTGCGCTGCTGCAGCAGTGGCAGGGCTGGCACCCCGTGCCGCGGGCGCTGCACGAATCCGGCGCCAGCCTTGGTGAAGGGCAGGCAGCGCTCGTGTTCCCGATGTTCGGCGCCGGGCCGGAAAGCACGGCCCGGCTGCGCGCCGCGCTGGATGCCGCCGGCTTCCGCACCCACGACTGGGGCTACGGCGAGGACACCGGTCCGCGCTCGGGCTCCCTGCGCAACCGCCTGCGCCGCCTGGAAGAGCTGGTGATCGACATCTTCGAGGCCGAACGCAGCATCGTGACGCTGATCGGCTGGGGTTTTTCCGGCATCTATGCCCGCGAACTGGCCAAGCGCACCGCGCCGCTGGTGCGGCAGGTGATCACGCTGGGAACGCCGTTCAACGCCGCGGCCGGCGAGTGCGCGATGCTGCGCCCGCTGCAGGACGAAACCGGCCGGCTGCCGCCCGACCTGCAGCAGCAACTGCGCGAACGGCCGCCCGTCCCCTGCACGTCCATCTACAGCATGAGCGACCGCGCGGTGCCCTGGCAGATGTGCGTGGAACCCGATTCACCGCTGTCGCAGTCGATCATGGTGCCCGCGGCCGGCCACCGGACGCTGGCCGACCACCCCGAGGTGCGCCGCATCATCGCCGACCGGATGGCGCAGCCCGAGGACGACTGGCACCCATTCGCCGGCTGACGCCGGCGCCTCAAGGCAGGCCGGCCCCGGGCACCGGCACCCGCGCGTGCCAGATCGCGCCGCTGCGCTCGGCGAGTGACTGCTGCGGCGTCACCAGCACCCGTCCGGTGAGCACGAACAGCGTGCGGCGGTCGGGGCCGCCCAACATGCAGGCGATCGCCTGCCCGTCGGTCGGAATCCGCTCCACCACCTCGCCGCCCTCCTTCACCCGCAGCACCTCGCGGCTGACTGGCGACGCCAGCCAGACCGCGCCTTGCGCGTCCAGGCAGATGCCGTCCGGCCCGACGCCTTTTCCCTCCAGCTGGGCCCAGACCCGCCGCCGCCCGAGGGTTCCGTCCGGCGCAACGTCGAATGCCGTGAGCCGCTGGCCGTAGCTTTCCGCGACGATGAGCGTGCGCCCGTCGGGCGTCAGCACCGTGCCGTTGGGGAAGTGCAGGTCGTCCGCGGCCACCTGGACCCGGCCGTCGGGCGTCACCAGGAGCAGCGACGTGGCCGCGAACGGCGCCCGCGCGTGCAGATCGAAGCCGAAATTGCCGATGTAGGCCCGGCCCATCCCGTCCACGAGCATGTCGTTGCACGGCCAGGCCGCCAGCCCGGAGAGGTCGGCCGCCTCGACCAGCTCCCGGCCGTCCTGTCGCAGCAGCCGGCGGTCGTTCATGGAGACGACGAGCAGCCGGCCATCGGGCAGCCAGCCGAGGCCGGACGGCTGCGCCGGAACCTCGGCCACTGTCTCCACGGCGCCATCCGGTGTCACGCGCAGGACAACGCACTGGTAGAAGTCCGACAGCCACAGCGCGCCGGCGTGCCAGCGCGGAGCCTCCGGAAATGCCAATCCCTTGACGAAAGGCTCGAGGCGCGGCGTCGTGCTCATGGTAACTTCAGCTCTTCAGTGCCAATGCGGAGCATCGTAATGCCATCCACCCGCCTGCAGGACAAGGTCTGCATCGTCACCGGCGCCGCCCAGGGAATCGGGCTGGCGACGGCGCTCAAGTTCGCCCGCGAAGGCGCGCTGCTCGCCATCTGGGACGTGAAGCAGGAAGCGATCGACGCTGCAGTGAGGCAATGCCGGGAGCTCGGCGCACGGGCCGAGGGCTGGGTCGTCGACGTCACCCAGCGCGAGATGGTGGATGCCGCGACGCGGCGCGTGAAGGAGCGGTTCGGCCGCATCGACGTGCTGGTGAACAACGCCGGCATCACCCAGGACGCCCGCCTGCAGAAGATGACGCTGGAACAGTTCGACCGCGTGATCGACGTCAACCTGCGCGGCGTGTTCCACACATCGCAGGCCGTCGCCGACATCATGGTGGCCCAGGGCGGCGGCGTGATCCTCAACGCCAGTTCGGTGGTCGGCCTGTACGGGAACTTCGGCCAGACCAATTACGCGGCCGCGAAGTTCGGGGTGCTCGGGTTCACCAAGACGTGGAGCCGCGAGCTGGGCCCCAAGGGCGTGCGCGTCAACGCGGTCGCTCCCGGCTTCATCACGACCGGCATGATGGACACCGTCCCCGAGAAGGTGCTGGAGGACCTGCGCCGGCGCGTCCCGCTGCAGCGGCTGGGCACGGCGCAGGAGATCGCCAACGTGTACTGTTTCCTCGCCAGCGACGAGGCGAGCTACGTCAACGGTGCGGTGATCGAGGTCTCGGGCGGGATGACGGTGTAGCGCCGGCAGGCGGCGCCCGCTCCAGGCCGTCCACCGTCTGCCGGATCAGGAGTTCCGCGGCGGCGATGCTGTCGGTCAGGCTGAAGCCGAAATAGAAGCGGTAGTAGTGCCAGCTTGTAGCCGCCAGCAGGAAGCGGATGTTGGCCGCGGCGAGCCTGCGGTCGCGCTCGCTGCGGTGCGGCGCGTGGGCGTCAACCAGCGCCTGCACCGCGCGCCAGCGCGCGCTGGCGGTCGTCTGGCGGATCCGGTCGAACAGCTCCGAGTGCAAAGCCGCCCTCGTCAGGTTCGCGCGCGCCTCGAAGGCGCGGTACAACGCCCGCGGTACTGCCGGCAGCTCGCAGGCGCTGGCGGGGAGCGCCGGCAGCTCCAGACGGGTGGACACCTCCGCCGCCAAGGCATCCAGCAGGTCGTCGCGGGAAGCGAAATGGCGAAAGATGGTGCGCTCCGCGAGATTGGCGCGCCGCGACACCGAGCGCATCGTCAGTTCCTGCACAGCACCGTGCTCCAGCAGATCGATGGCGGCATCCAGGATGAGCTCGCGCGTCAGCGCCAGCTGGCGGTCCTTCAGCGTTGCGTCGTCGGCGCTACGGTCGGTCACGATTTCCCTCGGGTCGCATATTGCAGCGCATCTGCCTTGATGTCATAGTGTATGACATCTTCGACGGGAGGATCCCATGGCGAGACAACTGACTGTGGTGAAGAGCGGCGAGGGCGAAAGCCTGAGCGTGATGGGCGCGGGCGTCAAGTTCCTGTGTTCGGCGGAACGCACCGACCGCGCCTGGTCGCTGATGGAGGTCGCCCTGCCCGAAGGCGCGGGGCCGCCGCCGCACCTGCACCCGTGGGATGAGGCGTATTACGTCGTCAGCGGCGAAGTGCGTTTCTGCCTCGACGGCGACGAGCAGGTGTTCGGCGTGGGCGACTTCATCTACGCGCCCGGCGGTACCTTGCACGGCTTCCACGGCGCGACGCAGGGCGAGCCGGCCCGCCTGCTGGTGTTCGACGCGCCGGCGCACGCCGAGTCGTTCTTCCGCGAGGTGGACCGCGAGGTGAAAGGCCCGCCCGACATGGCGAAGGTGCCGCAGATCGGCCGGCGCCACCAGATCGAGTTCCTGCCGCGCTGATCGGTCCGCCGCGCCCGCGGGCCGCCGTGCTGCTTGACTGCGTCAACCATCTGGCTGACGATGTCAAGATGTCACGCACCTCAACGGGCGTGCCGGCGGCGCAGGTGGAGGCCGTCCGCGCGTTCAACCGCTTCTACACCCGCCGCGTCGGCGTGCTCGACCCGTATCTCGGCGGCGACCTGTCGCTCACCGAAGTGCGCGTGCTCTACGAGCTGGCGCACCGCCAATCGCCGACGGCCGGCGAGCTGCGCCGCGATCTGGGCCTGGACGCCGGCTACCTGAGCCGGATCCTGGGCCGGTTCGGGGCCCGCGGCTGGGTGAGGCGCGACCCCTGCCCCACCGACCGCCGCCAGACGCTGCTGCGCCTCACCGCCGCCGGCCGGCGCGCCTTCGCTCCCTTGCAGCAGCGCTCGCGCAGCGAAGCGGCGGGGCTGCTCGCCGCGCTTGCGCCGGTACGGCGGGAGGAACTGCTGGCGGCCATGCAGAACATGCAGCGGGTGCTCGAGCCCGATCGGGCCGCTGCGGCGCCGACGGTTCTCCTGCGCGACCCGCGCCCGGGCGACCTGGGATGGGTCGTGCAGCAGCACGGCGAGCTCTATGCGCGCGAATACCGCTTCAACGCCGAGTTCGAGGCCCTCGTGGCCGAGGTCGCCGCCCGTTACCTGAAGAACTTCGACCCGGCCCGGGAGAAAGGCTGGATCGCCGAAGTCGACGGCGAGCGCGCCGGCTCCGTCTTCGTGGTGCGCCGCTCGGCCACGGTGGCCCAGCTTCGTCTGCTGATCCTGGCCCCCGCCGCCCGTGGGCGCGGCTTGGGCGCGCGGCTGACCGACGAGTGCATCGCCTTCGCACGCGCCGCCGGCTACCGCAAGATGATGTTGTGGACCCAGAGCATCCTGCTGCCGGCGCGGGCGATCTACCGCTCGCGCGGCTTCGAGATCGTCAAGCGTGAACCCTACGCGGCGTTCGGCCGCAAGCTGGTCAGCGAAGTGTGGGAGCGCAGGCTCTGAGCGCGCCACGGCGCGTCAACTGGCCGTTGGTCGCGGCCGCGGCCACGGGCGTGCAGGTGGGCGCCGCGATCGTTGCCTCGCGGTTTGCCGTCGCCGAGGTGCCGCCGCTCACGCTGGCGATGCTGCGCTACGCGATCGGCTTTGTCTGCCTGCTGCCGTTCGCCTGGCGCGAGGCGATCCGCACCCTCGGGTCGCCGTCGCTCGCGCCGGTGGCCGGCAGCCGGTGGCGCGACCTGCTCGCGATGGCGGCGCTGGGCATCGGCCAGTTCGGCATCCTGATCGCGCTCCTCAATTTCGGGCTGCAGCACGTGGGCGCTGCCCAGGCGGCCCTGATCTTCAGCCTGTTCCCGCTGCTCACGCTGCTGCTGGCGGCGGCGCTCGGTCGGGAACGCATCACCTGGCAACTGCTTGTCGGCGTGCTGCTGTCGATCGCCGGCGTGGCGCTCGCGCTCGGGCCAAAGCTCGGCACCGCCGCCAGTGGCGCCAACCACTGGTGGGGCGAACTGGCGGTCGCCGCTGCCGCCCTGACCGGCGCCGCCTGCAGCGTGCTGTACCGGCCTTTCCTGCGGCGCTATCCGACGGTGCCGGTGTCGGCCTTTGCGATGCTGGCCTCGGTCGTCTTCCTGGCGCTGCTGGCGACTACCGAGCAATGGCCGCAGCGGCTCGCGGGCATCAGCGCGCCCGCATGGGCAGCCGTGGCGTTCATCGGCGTCTCCAGCGGCGTCGGTTACTTCTGGTGGCTGTACGCGTTGAAGCACGAGTCGCCCACCCGCGTCACCGTGTTCCTGGCGCTCAATCCGGTGACGGCCGCCTTCCTCGGCTGGGCCGTGCTCGGCGAGCGCCTGCCCGCGGCCGCGATCGGCGCCCTGGCGGTGATCGCGCTGGCCCTGTGGGTCGCGACCCGCGCGGGGCCGCCGCGGCCGCGATAATCGCGCGATGATGTCCCCGCCCGAAGCGCTCTCCGAGAAGCGCCCGCAGCCGCAGTCGCTGACCGACCTGTTCCTCTCCTTCACGATCCTCGCCCTGCAGGGCTTCGGCGGCGTGCTGGCCGTCGTCCAGCGCGAACTCGTCGAGAAGAAGCGCTGGCTCACGCGCGAGGAGTTCGTGGAGGACTGGGCGGTGGCCCAGACCCTGCCCGGACCCAACGTCGTGAACCTGTCGCTGATGATCGGCAGCCGCTACTTCGGCTGGCGCGGCGCGCTGGCCGGCGTCGCCGGGATGCTGGTGTGCCCGCTCATCGTCGTGCTGTGCCTGGCTCTCGTCTACACCCGCTTCGCCGGCAACCCGCAGGTGGCCGGCGCCCTGCGCGGCATGGGCGCCGTCGCCGCGGGGCTGATCACCGCCACGGGGCTGAAGCTGGCTCCGGCGCTGCGCCGGCATCCGCTCGGCGTGCCGCTGTCGGTGGCGCTCGCCCTCGCCTGCTTCGCCGGGATCGCACTGGCGCGCCTGCCACTGGTGTACATGCTGTTCGGCGTCGGGGGCCTCGCCTGCGTGCTGACGTACCGCAAGCTGCCGGAACACGCGGCATGAGCATCGCCATGGACTTCGGCGACTGGCTCAGCCTGTTCGTCCACTACCTCGCACTATCGCTGCTCACTGTCGGCGGCGCCGTCAGCGCCGCGCCCGACATGCACCGCTACCTGGTCGACGAGCGCGGGTGGCTGACCGACGCGCAGTTCGGCGCCTCGATCGCCATCGCCCAGTCCGCGCCCGGGCCCAACGTGCTGTTCGTGGCCCTCATGGGCTGGAACGTCGGCCTCAATGCCGGCGGCATCGGCCCGGCCATGCTGGGGATGGCGCTGTGCCTGGGCGGGATCATGCTGCCCAGCACCGCCCTCACCTACTTCGCCACGCGCTGGGGCCACGAGAACCGCAACCGGCGCGACGTGCGCGCGTTCAAGCAAGGCATGACCCCGATCGTGATCGCGCTGCTGGTGGCCACCGGCTGGATCCTGGCGACCGGCAACGGCTATCGCCTGGACAACTGGCCGGTGTGGCTGGTGGCGGCCGCCGCCACGGTGATCGTGTGGCGCACCAAGGTACACCTGCTGTGGCTACTGGGCGCCGGCGCGTTGCTGGGGTGGTTCGGGCTGGTGTGAGGCCGGCGCCTCCAGGATCAGCTGGGTCTGCGTGACCACCGCGCACAACTTGCCTTCCATGGTCCTGATCGAGGTCTGCCAGACCTGCGTCGTGCGGCCGCGGTGCAGCGGGATCGATTCGCCGACGACGGTCGTGCCCGACTTCGCGCCGCCGATGAACTTGGTGCTGGAATCGGTCGTCGTCGTGCGCTTGCCGCGCTCCATGTTCACCACGGTGCCGATCGCGCCCAGCGTGTCGGCGAACGCCATGTAGGCGCCACCGTGCATGATCCCTCCCGCGGTGCACAGGTCAGGCCGCACCGCCAGGTGCGCCACCACGCGCTCGGGCGTCATTTCGACCAGCTTCACGCCGATCAGCCCGGGGAACAGCGGGGCGATGTGCCTGTCCATCGTTTCCATCGACAGCATCTTGTCTCCTTGGTGCGCGGGCGCGGCTTCAGAGCGCCCGCAGGGCCGCACTATAGGCCGGACTCGCGGAGATCGTGTTGTGGCCGCTCGCGGGGATCACGACCATCTTCGCCGTGCCGGGCGTGAACTCGCGCAGCAGGCGCTCGGTGTTCTCGCGCGGCACCACCTCGTCGCGTTCGGCGGCCAGGATCAGCGTCGGCGCCGCGATCCGCGGCGCCAGCCCTGCAGAGTCGTACCGGTCCAGCAGCAGCCAGCGCACCGGCAGCCACGGAAACAGCGGCGCGGCCAGCGACGGCAGGCTGTCGAACGGCGTCACCAGCACCAGGCGCGACACGGGGCGCTGCGACGCCAGCCGCACGGCCAGTCCGCTGCCGAGGCTGCGGCCCACCGCCAGCACTTCCGGATGGCTCGCGCGCACGTGGTCGAACAGGGCCAGCGCGTCGGCGTGCAGCGCCCGCTCCGACGGCGCGCCGGTGCTGCCGCCGTAGCCGCGGTAATGCACCGCGTACACGGCGCGTCGCGGGAAGGCGGCGGCCAGTTCGGGCAGGCTCAGCGAGACGTCCTCCGCGTTGCCGCCGAAATACAGCACCGCTCCGGCGCCGGGGCGCGGCTGCACCGAGACCACCACCTGTGCGCCGTCGACGGCCAGCTGCAGCCGCTCCGGGGGACGCCCCGCCGCCGGCTGCGGGTAGTAGATCATCGACCGCTGCAGCAGCAGGACGGCGCCACAGGCGGCGGCGTACAGCGCGACCGCGAGCAGCAGGAGCGTCAGGAGCATCCGCATCAAGGCGCCGCCTCGTGCCGCCGGTCGCCGGCGCGGCGCGGCGGAAACAGCCACCAGGCGGCGAGCACCGCGACGCCGAACGCCGTGTAGGCGGCGACGAAGACCCACGGCGGCGCGTCGTAGTACAGCAATCGCTGCAGCCAGTGCCCGATGAAGCTGTCGCCGTAGCCGCCGCCACCAGCCTGCACCCGCAGCCAGGTTTCCAGCGTCGTCAGCGGGCAGACGGCACCGGCCCAGGCCTCGGCGACAACGATCCCGATGGCGGCCAGGTGGCTCGCCCGGAACCAGAGGCGATCGACCCAGCCCCAGCCGCGCCAGTTGCCCGCCAGCACCGCCACGAGGCCACCCGCCACGAAGACCACGATGGCGACATGCAGCGCGAGGACGGCGTCGGCAAGCAATCGGTAGGCGAGCGGCGTGGACATGGGCGGCGGGCGGCGCTTGCAGGCGGGGCCCATCCGCACATTGTGGTCCTGCCGGCGACAGCACCGTACCGACCGGGTCGCTCGTCTGGCGCGCCCGTGCTGCGTCAGATCAAACCCGACCGTGGATCCACTGCCTACGATCCGTCCATGACCGAGAGGATGCTGCCCGTCAAGGAGATCGCCGACTCCCTGGGAATCACGGAAGACCACCTGAACTACTACGGCAAGTACACCGCCAAGCTGAGCCTCGCGCTGCTCGAAGCCCCGCCGCAACCCCCGCGAGGCAAGCTGGTCCTGGTGACCGCGATCACGCCGACGTCGCACGGCGAAGGCAAGACCGTCGTTTCCATCGGGCTGGCGCAGGCCATCACCCGACGCGGGCGCAAGTCGATCGTCACGCTGCGCGAGCCTTCGCTGGGCCCGGTGTTCGGCGTGAAGGGCGGCGCCACGGGCGGCGGCCGCTCCAGGGTGCTGCCGAGCGAGCAGATCAACCTCCACTTCAACGGCGACATCCACGCCGTCACGTCCGCGCACAACCTGCTGGCGGCCGCGATCGACTCGCACATCCACCACGGCAACGCCCTGCGCATCGACGTGGACAACATCTGGTGGCCGCGCACCATCGACATGAACGACCGGGCGCTGCGCCACATCGTGGTCGGCCTGGGCGGCAAGGCCAACGGCGTGCCGCGCGAGAGCCGCTTCGTGATCACCGCGGCCTCGGAGCTGATGGCGATCCTGGCGCTGGCCAGCTCGCGCCAGGACCTGCGCCGGCGCCTGAACGACATCGTGATCGGCCTGAACGTCGACGGCGGAATCGTGCGCGCCGGGGACATCGGCGCCACCGGCGGTTTGCTGGTCCTTCTCAACGAAGCCGTGATGCCCAACCTGGTGCAGACGACGGAACACACGCCGGCATTCGTGCACGCCGGGCCGTTCGCCAACATCGCCCACGGCACGAGCAGCGTGATCTCGCAGAAGATCGCGCTGAACCTGGCCGACTACGTGGTCAACGAGGCGGGCTTCGGCGCCGACCTCGGGGCCGAGAAGTACTTCGACCTGGTGATGCCGGCGTGCGGCATCCGGCCCGCCTGCGCCGTGCTGATCGCCACGGTGCGCGCCCTGGTGCACCAGGGCTCCTCGCCGGCGGACGCCGCCGGCGCGAATCCGGCCGCGCTGCGGCGCGGCCTGCCGCACCTGGCCAGGCACATCGAGAACCTGCGCAAGTTCAACGTGCCGGTGATCGTGGCGATCAACCGCTTTCCCGGGGACAGGGAAGAGGAGCTGAGGACCATCGGCTCCTTCTGCCGCGACCGCGGCGTCGCCTGCGCCGCCATCGACGTCTTCGAACAAGGCGGGGCGGGCGCGCTGGAACTGGCCGACCAGGTGATGGCGGCCGCCGACGGCGTGGACCTCGGCCAGGTGCGGCCGCTGTACGACCGCGAGCTCACGCTCGAACAGAAGATCGGCCTGGTGGCCCGGGAAATCTACGGCGCGGACGGAATCCACTTCGAATCCGCCGCGCGCAGGAAGCTGGCCATGTTCGCGGCGGCCGGGTTCGGCCACCTGCCGGTGTGCATGGCCAAGACGCCGTCGTCGCTCTCGGACAATCCGGCGCTGCGCAACGTGCCGTCCGGCTGGACGCTGACGGTCTCCGACGCCTTCCTCGCGGCGGGCGCAGGCTTCATCGTGGTCCTGGCCGGGACCGTGCTCCTGATGCCGGGCCTGCCGCGCGTCTCGCAAGCTTCCCGGATGGACGTCGACGACGATGGCAACATCATCGGCCTGGGCTGACGCGGCCGGGGCCCTGTCACGGCGTTGACATGGCGCAAAGGGCCGGCGCCGCGTTGTTCAGTAGACTCGCCGCGTGATGACCGCCCGGTGCCGCCACGGCGCCTGCCCGTTCCTGGGATGGCAGGCCGCATGAACACGCGGCCCGGGGATCCGTCGCCGCCGCCGGCGCCGTTCCAGCTCACGCGCTACTTCACCGCCACCAGCCTCGTCGCCTTCGTCGTCCTCGGCGTCGCGCTGTACTTCCTCGAGCGGGGCGAGCAGCAGTTCTTCGCGTCGGTGCAGCGCGAGCAGAGCGCCTTCTTTGCCGAGGTGCAGGCGCAGCTGCTGCGCGAGCAGAGGGACACCGCCCGCGGCAACCTGGTGGCGGTGCACGAGGGCAGCCACATCGCCCTGACGCACGTATTCGCCAATGCGCTGTGGTCGTCGCGCATCGCCCCGCTGGTGGACCAGGCCCGGTCGATGCCACTCGACGAGTGCCGCCGGCTGGGCGCGGGCGGCATGCCGGCGGCCGCGCAGGCCCAGCAGGCGTGCCTCCGGGACATCGGCGCACGGATCATCGCCCTGCCGGGCTTCGCGGCCGCGGACGCTGCCGCGCGCGCCCTGATGCGCGGGACGACGGTGTTCAAGGTCAAGGTTTACGACTTGCGCGGGCTGACGGTGTATTCGTCGGAGTCGGTCCAGGTCGGGGAGGACAAGGCCGGCAACGCGGGCTGGCAGTCCGCGGCCACCGGCACCCCGGCCAGCGAACTGGTTCACCGCAACCGCTTCAGCGCGTTCGAGGGCGAGGTCGAGAACCGCGACCTGCTCCAGAGTTATGTCCCCGTCCCCGGGCCCGGGGGCGTGGTCAGCGGCGTGTTCGAGATCTATTCCGACGTGACGCCGCTGCTGCGGCAGATCGACGGCGCGTCGTCGCGCATCCAGGAGGCCACCGCGCGCAACCAGGTGCGGCTGGAGGAAGCGGCGGAACGCAACCAGGGCACGGTGGCGGCCAATGCAACGAAGCTGCTGCTGACCATCGCCGCGCTGCTGGTGTTCATCTACGGCGCACTGCTGTTCTTCGTGCGCAACGGCCAGCGCATCATCGACGAGCAGGCACGCGCGCGGGAACAGGCGGCGTTGCGCGAGCAGCAGTGGCACAAGGACAAGATGGCGACCATGGCCGCCATGGCCGCGAACGTCTCGCACGAGGTCGGCAATCCGCTGGCGATCATCTCCGGGCTGGCACAGGACATCGCGCAGTGGCGGGAAGCCGGCGACTTCGACGCCGCCTCGCCGAAGATGATCGTGGAGCAGACCGCACGCATCGCCGACATGACGCGCCGGATCACCGATTTCGCGACGGCCGGCCGGGAAACGCCGGAAGCGCTGGACATCAACCAGCTGGTCCGGGCGGTGTGCGGCTTCCTCGCGTTCGACAAGCGCTTCGGCGGCACGCCCATCGAGTTGCGGCTCGGGGAGCGGCTCCCCGCCTGCCAGGGTGTCCCGGACCACCTGACGGAGGTCCTGATGGGGCTGTTGCAGGCGCTCGAGGAGGCCTGCGAGCAGGAGCCCGGTGCGGACCGTGCGCTCGTGGTGGCCACCCGGTCCGACGGGCAGGAGGTGACGCTGCGCTTCTCGACCACCGCCGCCGGCCACTGCCGCCTGCCCACAGCCGATCCGCGCCTGGAGTCCGCGCGGCGCCGCATCGAAGGCATGGGCGGACGCATCGAGACGGGGGTGAGCACGCTGGAGATCCACCTGGGCTGCACCGCCCCGGAGGGAACCCACCGGCCGGCCCCGGGCTGACCGCGCGTCACGCGCCCGGCAAGCGCCTCGGCGACCTCAGCGCGGGTTCTCGAAGAAGACGTAGGTGCTGTAGTCGCTCACCTCGAAGTAGACCTTCTTCTCGCCGGGATCCACCGTGAAATTCAGGTTCTCGTCGAGGACGCCGTACCCGAAACGATAGGCCCGCGGCGCATTGTCGCTGGTGCCCATCGCCGTGCTGACCTTGTCGACCTGCAGCCAGCGGCGCACCAGCTTCTCGCCGGCATAGACCTCGATCACGCCGTTGGTGCCGGTCCAGTTCTGGATGCCGCGCCCCAGCTTGTTCTGCTGCTCCTGCGTGCAGGCGCCAAGCAGCAAGGTTGCGGCCGCTGCGACGGCCAGGACACGGGCAGGAAAGGGAGAAAGCATTCAATCCTCCAGGAGTTTCGGCAGCAGCGTGGCGGCGGTACCGCGCAGCACCACTTCGGCGGCGGCGTCGAGCACGGTATCGCCGGGGTTGATCACCACCACGCGACCCTGAGTGAGGCGCGGCAGGCCCGCGGCGGGATGCACCATGCCGGAAGTGCCGACCACCAGCATCAGGTCGCTCCGGCGGGCGGCGGCTTCGGCGGCCTCCAGCACGTCGACCGGCAGCATCTCGCCGAACCAGACGACCGCCGGCCGGCGCATGTTGCCGCAGCGATCGCAATACGGAGGACTGCCGGCCGCCGCGGCGTCGGCGTTGCAGCAATTGCGGGGAGTGTCCAGCCACCGGTCCTGCGCGATGTTGCCGTGCAGCGCCAGCACGCCTTCGCTGCCGGCCCGCTGGTGCAGACCGTCGACGTTCTGCGTGACGAGCGTCAGCCGCCCGGGGTGGCGTTGCGCGAAACCGGCCAGTGCGCGATGCCCCGCGTTGGGCTGCACCTTGGCGATCGCCTCGCGGCGGTGCGCATACCAGTCCCACACCATCGCCGGATTCGCGCGGAAGGCGTCCTCGGTGGCCAGCTGCTGCGGATCGAACTTCGCCCACAGGCCGGTCTGCGAGTCGCGGAACGTCGGCACGCCCGACTCCGCGCTCATGCCGGCGCCGGTCAGCACGACGACATGCCGCGCGGCGCGCACCCACTCGCGGACCTGCTCCGCCATCATGACTCCCCCGCGCGTCGCACTACGTGGGTCGCTGCCCCCAGAGGGGGCCTTCGCGCCTTCGGGCGGCCGTGCGGCGCTCATGACCGCTGCCGCAGCGCCTCGTACAGGCAGACGCCGCTGGCCACGGAAACGTTCAGGCTCTCCACGCCGCCGCGCATCGGGATCGCGACGAGCTCGTCGCAGGTCTTGCGCGTGAGCTGGCGCATGCCGGCGCCCTCGGCGCCCAGCACCAATGCCAGCGGCCCCTTGAAATCGGCCTGGTAGATGGTGCGCGGCGCGTCGTCGCTGGCGCCCACGCACCAGATGTTGCGCTCCTTGAGCTCGCCCAGCGTGCGCGCCAGGTTGGTGACCATGAAATACGGCACCGTCTCGGCCGCGCCGCTCGCCACCTTGGCCACCGTGGCATTGATGCCCACCGCGTGGTCCTTGGGCGCGATCACGGCATGCGCGCCGGCGCCGTCGGCCACGCGCAGGCAGGCGCCGAGGTTGTGCGGGTCGGTCACGCCGTCGAGCACCAGCAGCAATGGCGGCCCTTGCACGCCGTCCAGGAGGTCGTCGAGCGAGTGCGCCGTCGCGAGGGCCGTCACCCGCGCGGCCACGCCCTGGTGGCCGTGGCTGCCGGCCAGCTTGGCCAGGCGCAGGCCGTCGGCCTCGATGAGCCGCGCGCCGGCCTCGCGCGCCCGTTCCAGGAACTGGCGCATCCGGGCGTCGCGGCGCGTCGGCTCGTAGTAGATCTCGACGATGGATTGCGGCGCGGTCTTCAGGCGCACGCCGACGGCGTGGAAGCCGAACAGGACCTTGGGGGCGGACATGCGGCCGATTATCCGGCCAGCGCCGCCGGATCCGCGATGCGCCCGGCCTCGATCGTGATGCGCCGCTCGCAGCGGGTGGCGATCGCGGTGTCGTGCGTCACCAGCAGCAGCGTGGTGCCGTGCTCGCGGTTGAGCGCGAACATCAGCTCCATGACGGTCTCGCCGGTCGCGAAATCGAGGCTGCCGGTCGGCTCGTCGGCGAGCAGCACGGCCGGCTCGACCACGAAGGCCCGCGCCAGCGCCACCCGCTGCTGCTCGCCGCCGGAGAGCACGCGCGGATAGTGTCCGAGGCGCTCCCCCAGCCCCACGCGGCGCAGCATCTCGGTGGCCAGCCGCCGCGACTCGCGCTGGCCGGCCAGCTCCAGCGGCAGCATCACGTTCTCCAGCGCCGTCAGGTTCGCCAGCAGCTGGAAACTCTGGAACACGAAACCCACCTTGCGCGCGCGCAGCGCGGCACGGGCATCCTCGCCGATCGAAAAGAGGTCCTCGCCGTCCAGCCGCACCGTGCCGCGGGTGGGCGTGTCGAGCCCCGCGATGATCGACAGCAGCGTGCTCTTGCCCGAGCCGGACGCGCCCACGATGGCCGCCGTTTCCCGGCGCGCCAGGGTGAAATCGATATCGCGCAGAATGTCGAGGGTGCCCGTCGAGTCGGTGACCGACTTGAAGACATGCTCGACGGAGATGATTGGATCAGACATGTTGTTGAGATCGTGGGGCCGCCGTCACTTTATCGCGGCCTTCCTCGCCGGCGCGGCCGGCCTGCCAGCCATGGCCGCGCCGGCGCCGGCCGTCCTGGTGCTGGGAGATTCCCTGAGCGCCGAGTATGGCCTGAGACGGGGCACTGGGTGGGTCGCCCTGCTGGAATTGAAGCTGGCGGCCGAGGGCCTCCCGGCGCGCGTGGTCAATGCCAGCATCAGCGGCGACACGACTTCGGGCGGCCGCTCGCGCCTGCCGGCGCTGCTGAGTCAGCACCAGCCGGCCGTGGTGGTCCTCGAACTCGGAGGCAACGACGCGCTGCGGGGCCTGCCGCTGGAGATGACGCAGCGCAACCTGGAGGCGATGGCGAAGGCCGCGCGCGAGTCGGGCGCCCGGGTCTTGCTGGTCGGCATGCAGATGCCGCCGAACTACGGCGCCGACTATGCGACGCGCTTCGCCTCCCTCTACCAGCAGGTGGCGAAGGCGCAGCAGGCAGCACTCGTCCCCTTCCTGCTGAAGGGCGTGGCCGATGCGCCTGACCCGTTGCACTGGTTCCAGCAGGACCGCATCCACCCCAACGAACGCGCCCAGCGCCGGATGCTGGAGAACGTCTGGCCGGAACTGAAGAAGCTGGTCGCCGCCGTGCAGCCGGCGCGGAAGCCCAAGCCGTGAGCGTGCACACGATCAGCGCCGCGGAGGCGATCGAGCGGCTGGAGCGGTTCGACGCGATCCTCGATGCCCGCAGCGAGGCCGAATACGCGGAAGACCACCTGCCGGGCGCCGTGAACTGGCCGTCCCTGGACAACGCGGAGCGGCACGAGGTTGGCACCATCTACAAGCAGGTCAGCCCGTTCGAGGCGCGCAAGCGCGGCGCTGCCCTGGTCGCCGCCAACATCGCCCGGCACATCGAACGCGAGGTGCTGGACAAGGGCAAGGACTGGCAGCCGCTCGTCTACTGCTGGCGCGGCGGCAAGCGCAGCGGCTCGCTCGCCCTGGTCCTGGGGCAGATCGGCTTCAGCGTCAGCGTCGTCGAAGGCGGCTACAAGGCGTTCCGCGGCAGCGTGCTGGCGGCCCTGCCGGCGCTGGCGCAGCGGCTGCAGTACCGGGTCGTCTGCGGGCCGACCGGTGCCGGCAAGACGCGCCTGCTGCACGCGCTGGAACGTGCCGGCGCGCAGGTGCTCGACCTCGAGGGGCTGGCCAGTCACCGCAGCTCGGTGCTGGGCCTGATTCCCGGGCAGCCGCAGCCGACCCAGAAGGCGTTCGACACGCTGGTGTGGGACAGGTTGCGGCGATTCGATCCGGGCCGCCCCGTGTTCGTGGAGAGCGAGAGCCGCAAGGTGGGCAACGTGGCCGTGCCCGAGGCGCTGATCGAGCGCATGCGGGCCAGCGAATGCCTGCGGCTGGAGCTCGCCGACGACGAACGCGTCGGACTGCTGCTGGAGGAGTACGACTTCTTCGTTCGCGATCCAGACCTCTTCCGCCAGCGGCTGGCCGCGCTCGCCGAGTTGCGGGGCAAGGCCGTGGTGCAGGAATGGCAGGACGAGGTCGCGGCCGGACGGATCGAGAACGTGGTGCGTGAACTGCTGTTCAAGCATTACGACCCGGGCTACGCGGCGTCGATCCGCCGCAATTTCAGCCGCTACGAGGCGGCGCCGGTGATCGCGCCAAGGGACCGCTCGGTCGCGGCGATGGAAGAGGTCGCCGCGCAACTGGCGCGCACGGCCTGAGGATCACCGCTCCGGCGGCAGGGCGGGCGGCTGCGGTTCCAGCCCCGATTCGTCGGGAGCGGCATTGGCGTCGCCCGGCGCCGACTTGCGGGCGGCCTTCTCCTTGAGCTTTTCCTCCTTCTTGCGCTTCTTGGCAAGTTCCTTCTGCCGTTTCTCGTAACCGTAATTGGGTGTAGCCACAGGTGTTCCGCTCCTATCCAGTGATAGGCCCAATGTACGCGATATCAGCGGCCGCCGGCACCCAGGGTCATCCCAGGGCCGCGAGCGCGTGTTCCAGGTCAAGCTGGAGGTCGCTCACCGCCTCGAGCCCGACCGAGAAGCGCACCAGCATCCCGCGGCACAGGGTGCCGCCGAACCTGGCCGAGCGCATGGTGGCCAGGTCGTACGGCACCACCAGGCTTACCGGCCCGCCCCAGGAGTAGCCCAGCTTGAAGAGTTCCAGCGCGTCGCAGAAGGCGTCCACCTGCCGCGGCGAGTAGCGCTCGTGGAAGGTGACCGAGAACAGCCCCGCCGCCGCGCCATCCGCGCCGCACGTGGCCTGCCAGTGCGCGTGGCCGGGCGAGCCTTCGAACGCGGGGTGCAGCACCCGCGCCACCTCGGGCCGCTGCCGCAGCCAGGCGGCCAGGCGGCGCGCCGCCTGGTCCTGCGCGTGATAGCGCAGCGCCAGGCTCGGCAGCGAACGCAGGATCGCCTCGGCGTCGTTGGCGCCGACACCCAGTCCCAGCCGCATGTGCGTGAGCTTGAGCTTCAGGTGCAAGGCGTCGTCGCGCGTGACCACCGCGCCCATGAGGACGTCGCCGCCGCCGCTGGGATATTTCGTGAGGGCGTGCACGACGATGTCGGCGCCGCTGCCCATGGGGCCGCCCAGGTCGAAACCGTTGTAGGCCAGGCCCGAACTCCAGGTGCTGTCCAGCGCCGTGGTGACGCCGCGTTCGCGGCAGATGGCGGCCTGCCGCGCCAGCGGGGGGAACTCCATCGTCACCGAGCCGGGAGCCTCCAGCCAGACCAGCTTCGTGCGCGGGCCCAGGCGCGACTGCAGATCCGCCGGATCCATCGGGTCATAGAACTGGTGCGTGATGCCCCACTGCTGCAACTCGCCTTCGGCCAGCGCCTTGTTGGGACCGTAGGCATTGTCCGGGACCAGGACCTCGTCGCCGGCGCCCAGCAGCGAAAGCGAAACGTTGGCGATCGCGGCCAGCCCGCTGGGAACGAGCAGGCAGTGCTTGCCGCCTTCCAGCGCGGCGATCCGCTCTTCGAGGAGGAAGGTGGTCGGCGTGCCGTGCAGGCCGTAGGTGTAGCCGCCCTTCTGCTTCCAGTCCCGCGCGCGCATCGCGGCGACATTGGGAAAGATGACCGTCGAGGCCTTGAACACGCCGGGCTGCGGCGCGGCAAAGCCGGCGGGAGGGGCGTAAGGATGGTGGATGAGGTCGGTGATGGGGGAGCTCATGCACGCAATGGTACCGGGCCGCCCCACCCTCACCCCAACCCTCTCGCGCCGGCGGGAGAGGGTTGGGGTGAGGGCCCACCGCGCAGCGGCACGTGGACCGCACGGAACAGCGTGCAGGGCGGTCCCTCTTGTGGAGAGGATCCGGCTTCGCCGGTCCTCTTCACACTGATCAGGCCACTGGAAAAAGTCGTGCGCGACTTTTTCAGTGACTCCATTTCGCCAGCAGCTTCTCCGGCCCCATGCTGTCGTAGACCTCGAACGGCTGGTGGATCCAGGGATTCGTCGGCAGGAATTCCACCGAATAGTCGGCTGTGAACTTCGACATTCCCTTCGTCCAGACCACCGCCGTGCGCAGTTCGGTGATCGGCGGATAGTTGTTGCGCAGCAGGTCGACGACGGCGTGCAGCGTGTGGCCCGAGTCCGCCAGGTCGTCGACCAGCAGGACGCGGCCGGCGATCTCGCCCTTGGGCGTCGTGATGTAGCGCGCGATGTCCAGGTGCCCCTGCACCGTTCCGGCGTCGGCACGGTACGAGCTGGTCGACATGATCGCCAGCGGCTTGTCGAAGATGCGGGAGAGCATGTCGCCGGGGCGCATGCCGCCGCGCGCCAGGCACAGGATGGTGTCGAACTGCCAGCCCGACTGGTACACCTTGATCGCGAGCTTCTCGATCAGGTTGTGGTACTCGTCGTAGCTCACGTACAGGTGCTTGCCGTCTTCCGTCAACATTCGGAGGTCTCCAGGTTTCGAGTGGCGCGCCCCGCCGCCGCTCGCGCCGGCGCCGGGGCGGCAAGGGAATCACGCCAGGTACGGGTGGCGCATCAGGATGGTCTGCTCGCGGTCGGGGCCGGTCGAGATCAGGTGGATCGGCACGCCCGTCACCTGCTCGATGCGCTGCAGGTACAGACGCGCGTTCACCGGGAGCTTGTCGTAGGCGGTGACGCCCACCGTGCTTTCGGTCCAGCCGGCCATGGTTTCGTACACCGGCTTGCAGCGGGCGATCTCGTCGGCGCCCATCGGCAGGATGTCGGTGTGCTGGCCGTCCAGCTCGTAGCCGGTGCACAGCTGCAGCTCCTTCAGCCCGTCGAGGACGTCGAGCTTGGTGATGCACAGCCCCGAGAGGCCGTTGACCTGCGCGCTGCGCTTGAGCAGCGCCGCGTCGAACCAGCCGCAGCGGCGGCTGCGCCCGGTGGTGACGCCCTTTTCGGCGCCGACGGTGGACATGTGCCAGCCCGGCGTGCCGGGCTTTTCCCATTCGAGCTCGGTCGGGAACGGCCCGCCCCCGACCCGCGTGCAATACGCCTTGGTGATGCCCAGGATGTAGTGCAGCATGCCCGGGCCGATCCCGGCGCCGGCCGCCGCGTTGCCGGCGACGCAGTTGCTGGAGGTGACATACGGGTAGGTGCCGTGGTCGACGTCCAGCAGCGTGCCTTGCGCGCCTTCGAACAGCAGGTTGTCGCCGTGGACGTGCGCCTCGTTCAGCTCGCGCGAGACGTCGGCCATCATCGGCCGGATGATCGCGGCCTGGCGCATGCACTCGTCGAACACCGGCTGGAATTCGACGGCGGGCGCGTTCAGGAACTTCGTCAGGACGAAGTTGTGCAGTTCCAGCAGCGTCCTGAGCTTCTCGGCGAAGCGCTCGGGGTGCTTCAGGTCCTGCACGCGCAACGCGCGGCGGGCGATCTTGTCCTCGTAGGCCGGGCCGATGCCGCGGCCCGTGGTGCCGATCTTCTCGCTGCCGCCCTGCTCGCGCAGCGACTCGCGCGCGACGTCGATGGCGGCGTGGAACGGCAGGATCAGCGGGCAGGCCTCGCTGATGCGCAGGCGCGAGCGCACCTCGACCCCCGCCTTCTCGAGGCCCTCGATTTCCTCCAGCAGCTTGGTCATCGACAGCACCACGCCGTTGCCGATGTAGCACTTGACGCCCGGGCGCATGATGCCGCTGGGGATCAGGTGCAGCGCGGTCTTGACGCCGTTGATCACGAGCGTGTGGCCGGCGTTGTGGCCCCCCTGGAAGCGCACGACCCCCTGCGCCATCTCGGTCAGCCAGTCGACCAGCTTGCCCTTGCCTTCGTCGCCCCACTGGGTGCCGACCACGACCACGTTGCGGCCCTTTGTCTTCGTCATCGCATGCTTTCGGGAGAAAAATTCGGATTCAGTCGCCGCCGGGCCGCCCCAAGGCGACTGACGGCCCCCTCGGGGGGCAGCGCAGACGCGCAGCGGCAAGCGTGGGGGTGAACATACTTCAGATGGCCTTCACGACCCACTGGTCGCCGGCACGCGCAAGTTCGCGGTCGCAGAGGAACTCGTCGGCTTCGCTCTCGTGGCCCGGCATCGCGCACACCACGGTCTCGCCGCGGCTGCGCAGCGCGGCGATGGCCGCCCGCAGCGCGCCGCCATTGCCGTTGTCGGCCCACGGCGCCCGGATGGCGCCGCGCAGCGGCCGCCGCGCCGCCACGGGCACGAGTTCCTTCACGTCCAGGCTGAAACCGACGGCCGGGCGGTTGCGACCGAACACGGCGCCCACCTCGTCGTAGCGGCCGCCGCGCACCAGCGAATCGCTGGCGCCGGACGCGTAGATCGCGAAACGCGGTCCCGTGTAATACGCGTACCCGCGCAGGTCGGCGAGGTCGAAGCTGACCTTCGCGCCCTGCAGGTGGCCGGCGAGCCACCGCAGGTTGGCCAGCGCCTCGCGCAGGCCCGGCAGGTCGGGCAGGCGGCCCTGCGCCTCGTCCAGCACCTGCTCGTCGCCGTAGAGCGACACGAGCGCGAGCAGCGCCTCGCGGACCGCGGCGGGGAATTCCTTCGCGAGGCGTGCCAGTTCGCCTGCGTCCTTCACCGCCAGCGCGGCGTGCACCCGCGCCACCGCGTCGTCGGAGAGCGAGAGTCCGGCCAGCAGGGCGCGCACGATGCGCGTGTCGGCCATGTCCACGGTGAGGTCGCGCACCTGCACCGCCTTGAGGCAGTCGAGCGCGAGCAGCAGGGCTTCGAGGTCGGCTTCCAGGCCGGCGTGGCCGTAGATCTCGGCGCCGAACTGCAGCGGCTCGCGCGTGGCGTGGGGCCGGTCGGGCCGCGTGTGCAGCACGGGACCGCAGTAGCACAGGCGGGCCACGCCCTGGCGATTGAGCAGGTGGGCGTCGATGCGGGCGACCTGCGGCGTGCTGTCGGCACGCAGGCCCATGGTGCGCCCGGAGAGCTGGTCGACCACCTTGAACGTCTGCAGGCGCAGCGCCTCGCCGGTGCCGGTGAGCAGCGACTCGAGGTGCTCCAGCAGCGGCGGCATCACCAGCTCGTAGCCGTAGCCGGAAGCCGTGTCGAGCAGTTCGCGGCGCAGTTCTTCGATCAGCCGGGCCTCGGCGGGCAGAACATCGGCAATGTGATCCGGCAGGACCCAGGCGGACATGTGGAGGGGCGCTGTGAAAACGGCTATTTTACCGGCCGGCAGTGCGGCCTCCGGCTGAGCGGGGCGCGGCCCGCTGCGTTCGGGACTTCGCGGCGGCGGGCGCGCCTGACGCCGGCCTCACCCGAACAGCCACAGCGTCAACAGCCCGCCGAGGATGCTGCACAGGCCGAAGAAGCGCAGCTGCCCGTCCTGCAACTGCAGCAGCCGCAGGAAGGTGCGGCGCCACCCGCCGGGCGAGACGAAGGGGAACAGCCCCTCCAGCACCAGGACGAGCCCCAGCGCGACCCAGAAGGTATCGCCGTCCAAGGCCTATTTCTTCGCCGGTGCCTGGCCGGCGGCGCCGCTGCCGCGGAACGCCTTGAAGAATTCGGTGCCTGCCGGGTCCAGCACCATCACGTCGCCCTTCTTGTTGAAGGTCGCCTTGTAGGCCTCGAGGCTGCGGTAGAACTGCGCGAACTGCGGGTCGCGGCCGAAGGCCTCGCCGTAGACGGCCGCCGCCTGGGCGTCGCCCTCGCCCTTGATCTTCTGCGCGTCGCGGTAGGCATTGGCGATGGTCACCTCGCGCTGGCGGTCGGCGTCGGCGCGGATCTTCTCGCCCTCGGCCGCGCCGGTCGAGCGCAGCTCGTTGGCGACGCGCTTGCGCTCGGCTTCCATCCGGCGGTAGACCGATTCGGTGATCGCCTCGACATAGTCGACGCGGTTGATGCGCACGTCGATCACGTCGATGCCCCAGGGCTTGGCCCCCTTGACCACCTCGAGTACCTCGCGCTGGACGTCGTTCATCACCTGCTCGCGCTTGGCCGACAGCAGTTCGCGCACCGTGCGGCGGTTGACCTCTTCCTGGAACGCGTTGCGCACCACCCGGCTCAGCTGGTTCGCGCCGGCGGCCTCGTCCAGGCCGACGTTGCGGATGTACTGCGACGGATCGATGATGCGCCAGCGCACGTACCAGTCGATCACCACGCGCTGCTTCTCCAGCGTCAGCATCGGCTCGGTATCGGGGCTCTCCAGCGTCAGCAGCCGCTTGTCGATGTACGAGACGTTCTGGAACGGCGGCGGCAGCTTGAAGTTGAGCCCGGGCTCGGTGATCACTTCCTTGATCTGGCCGAGCGCGAACACCACGCCGAACTGCCGTTGGTCCACCACGAACAGCATGGAGCTGAGCAGCGCAAGCGCCACCAGCGCCGAGGTCACCATGAATCCGATTCTGTTCATTGTCCTGTCCTTCGCTCAGCGCGTCTCGCGCTCGCGGCTGCGGCCGCCGTCTCGCGTGCGGGAGTCGGTCATGCCCGACGCCGGCGCCGCGGGCGCCGAGCCCGGCGCAGCGCCGGGTTCCGGCGGCGGCACGACGGTCGCCGCGCCGCCCTGCGCCACCTGCTGCAGGATCCGGTCGAGCGGCATGAACAGCATGTTGCCGCCCTGCCGCGAGTCCACCAGGACCTTGGTGACGCTGCTGTAGATCTGCTGCATCGTGTCCAGGTACATGCGGTCGCGCGTGACCTGAGGCGCGCGCTGGTACTCGGTCAGCACCGACTTGAAGCGCTGCGCATCGCCCTGCGCCTGGGCCACGATCCGCGCCTTGTAGCCCTCGGCTTCCTGCGTCAGGCGCGAGGCCGAGCCGACCGCCCGCGGGATCACGTCGTTGGCATACGCCTGCGCCTCGTTCTTGGCGCGCTCGCGCTCCTGGCCGGCCTTGAGCACGTCGTCGAACGCGGCCTGCACCTGTTCGGGCGGGCGCACGCCGCTTTGCTGGAGGTTGATCGCGACCACGTCTACGCCGATGCCGTAGCGGTCGAGGATCTCCTGCATCAGCTGGCGCACGCGCGGACCGATCTGGTCGCGCTCCTCGGCCAGGGCCGAGTCCATGCGCATCTTGCCGACCACCTCGCGCACCGCCGTCTCGGCGGCCTGCACCACGGCCTCGGCCGGGTTCTTGCTCACGAACAGCCAGGCCCGGGCGTCCTTCAGCCGGTACTGCACGGCGAACCGGATCTCGACGATGTTCTCGTCCTCGGTCAGCATCGCCGAGTCGCGCAGGCCGGTGGCCTTGATCACGACGTCGCGGCCGACATCCACCGAGCGGATCTGCGTGACGAACACCAGCTCGTGGCGCTGGATCGGGTACGGCAGCCGCCAGTTGAAACCGGCGCCGACGGTGGACTTGTAGCGCCCGAACTGCGTGATCACGGCCTGCTGGCCTTCCTGCACGATGAAGAAGCCGGTGCCCAGCCAGATCAGCACGACGATGGCGGCGACCAGGCCGGCGCCGATGCCGGCGCTCTTCATGTCGGGCTGGAAATTGCCGCCGCCGAAGCCGCCGCCGTCCCCGCCGCCGCGCCGGCGGCCGCCGAACAGGCCGCCCAGGCGCCGGTTGAAGTCGCGCCACAGTTCATCGAGGTCGGGCGGGCCCTGGTTGGGCCCACGGCCCCCGCCCTCTGGCTTGTCGGGCCGGTTGTTCTCGGGCTGCTTGCCGTCCTCGCCGCGCCCCCATCGCGGGTCGTTCAGGTTGAACATGCCCCAGAAGCGGCCCTTCAGCCCGGCCCAGGACAGGTTGCGAAGTGGGAGGTTCATGCGCGTGGATCTCTTCTTTGTAACAACCGCATTGTGCCCAATCAGGCGTGGCTGTCGTGAACCTTGGGGTTCGGGTCTTCCTGCGCCGCCGGCGGGCTGCGCTCGCCCACTTCCCGGGCCAGCTCGGCGCGCAGGGCGGTGAGGCCCGCGCCCGTGAACCCGCTGACGAAGACCCGGGGCACCTGCACGCCTTCGAGCTGGAACTGGTCGACCTCGCGGCGCGGCTGCTTGCTCGGCTCGAGCAGGTCGATCTTGTTGAAGACCAGCAGCTGCGGCACGTCGCCCGCCCCGATCTCGTGCAGCACCTGCTGCACCTGGGCGATCTGCTCCGGGTGGTTCGGGTTGGCGGCGTCCACCACGTGCAGCAGCAGGTCCGCGTCGGCGGCCTCCTGCAACGTGGCCTGGAACGCGTCGATCAGGCCGTGCGGCAGGTCGCGGATGAAGCCGACCGTGTCCGACAGCGACACCGACCGGCCCGCTTCGCCCAGATACAGCTGGCGCGTCGTGGTGTCGAGGGTGGCGAACAGCTGGTTGGCCGCGTACGCGCCGGCCTTGACGAGCGCGTTGAACAGCGTCGACTTGCCGGCGTTGGTGTAGCCGACCAGCGAGATGTTGAAGGCGCCCTGCCGCTCGCGGCGGCGCCGCTGCGTCTGGCGCTGGCGCTTGACCTTCACCAGCCGCTCGCGGGTGCGCTTGATCGCTTCCGAGATCATCCGGCGGTCCAGCTCGATCTGCTTTTCGCCGGGGCCGCCGCGCACGCCGGCGCCGCCGGCCTGCCGCTCCAGGTGCGACCAGCGCCGCACCAGCCGCGTGCTGACGTACTGCAGCCGCGCCAGTTCGACCTGCAGCTTGCCTTCGTGGCTGCGGGCGCGCTGGGCGAAGATCTCCAGGATCAGCAAGGTGCGGTCGTTCACCGGCCGGTCCAGATGGCGCTCGAGGTTGCGCTGCTGCGCCGGGCTCAGGGCCTGGTCGAACAGGACCTCGGCCGCGCCCATCTCGTCGGCCAGCTGCTTGATCTCGTCGGCCTTGCCCTTGCCGATGAACAGCGCCGCGTCGGGCGCCTTGCGCCTGCAGACCACGCGCGCCACCGGCGCCAGCCCGGCCGTCTGCGACAGCAGGCCCAGCTCTTCCAGTTCGGCGTCGAAGTGAGGCAGCCCGAGGTCCACCCCGACCAGGATGGTGGGGGTGGCGGGACTATTTGGCTGTTCAGGAAAACTCAAGTGCGGGTGGGTCGGGGTTCGGTGTCAGGCGGTCGACCGGCCCCCCTTGGCGTCGGGGCCTTCAGGTGGTGCCGGCTTCCGTGCCTTCCGCGGTGGAGAAGTTCACGGCGCGGCCCGGCACGATGGTGGAAATCGCGTGCTTGTAGACCATCTGCGTCACCGTGTTGCGCAACAGGACGACGTACTGGTCGAAGGACTCGATCTGCCCCTGCAGCTTGATGCCGTTGACGAGGTAGATCGACACCGGCACATGCTCGCGGCGCAAGGTATTCAGGAATGGGTCTTGTAGAAGCTGCCCTTTGTTGCTCACGATATTCTCCGTGTTCCGCGGCCGGAAATGTTGTTGGAAACTGCACCTTACCACAGCGCAACGCTGGGCGCGTGCGGCCGGAAGTGTTCAGTCCCCACTATTTGGCGGCGCCTTGCGCGAGTACAAGAGCCTCAGCTATTTTCTTTTTCGGCGTAGGGGTTCTTCGAGGTCTTCATCTCGATGCGCAAGGGCGTTCCGATCAGGTTGAACTCCTTGCGGAACCGGCCTTCCAGGAACCGCTTGTACGCTTCGGTCACGTGCTCGAGCGAGTTGCCGTGGACCACGATCACCGGTGGGTTCATGCCGCCCTGGTGCGCGTAGCGCAGCTTCGGCCGGAACATGCCGGAACGCTTGGGCTGCTGGAACTGCACGGCTTCCAGCAACAGCCGGGTGAGCACCGGCGTCGGCATCTTGATCATGGCCGAGCGGTGCGCCTGCGCGATCGACTGCCACACCGGCCCGAGTCCCTGCCGCCTGATCGCCGAGATGAAATGCATGGGCGCGAACTTGAGGAAGGCGAGCCTGGTCTCGATCTGCCGCTGCAGCTGCTCGCGTTGGTACTCGTCCACCGCGTCCCACTTGTTGACGGCCAGCACGACGGCCCGGCCGCTTTCCAGGATGTAGCCGGCGATGTGGGCATCCTGGTCGGTCACGCCCTGGGTGGCGTCCAGCAGCAGCAGCACGACGTTGGCCGATTCGATCGCCTGCAGCGTCTTGACGACCGAGAACTTCTCGATCGCCTCGAACACGCGGCCCTTGCGGCGCAGGCCGGCGGTGTCGATCAGCTCGAACTTCTGGCCGGCCCGCTCGAACGGCACCGAGATGGCGTCGCGCGTGGTGCCAGGCAGGTCGAAGGCCACCAGCCGCTCCTCGCCCAGCCAGGTGTTGATCAGCGTGGACTTGCCGACGTTGGGGCGGCCCGCGACCGCGAGCTTGATGACGCCGGTGTCCACCGCCTGCTCTTCCTCTTCTTCCTCGGGCAGGTTGAGGGTGGCGAGCGCCAGGTCGACCAGGCTGCGGATGCCCTGCCCGTGGGCGGCGGAGATCGCGTGCACCTCGCCCAGGCCCAGCTCGTAGAACTCCGTGAGCTGGACCCCTTCGGTCATGCCTTCCGCCTTGTTGGCGGCCAGGATCGTGGGCTTGCCCAGCTTGCGCAGGTAGCTCGCGATGTCGTGGTCCTGCGCGGAGAGGCCGCCGCGGGCGTCCAGCACGAAGATCACCACATCGGCTTCGGCGACGGCCTGGCGCGTCTGCTTGGCCATCTCCATGTAGATGCCGCTCTCGGCCGTCGGCTCGAAGCCGCCGGTGTCGATGACGATGAACTCGTGCCGCCCCTGGCGCGCGTTGCCGTAGTGGCGGTCGCGCGTGAGCCCCGCGAAGTCGGCCACGATCGCATCACGCGACTTGGTGAGCCGGTTGAAGAGGGTGGACTTCCCGACGTTGGGGCGGCCCACCAGGGCCATCACGGGTTTCATCACTCGGGGATGAACCCGTAGAGGCCGCCGTTGCGCGTCAGCACGACCAGCGTGTTGCCGGCGACGACCGGCGCGGCCATGATCGGCGAGCCGTCGGTGGCGAGCCGGTTGAGCGGGCTGCCGTCCTCGCGCGAGAGCAGGTGCACGAGGCCGGTGCTGTCACCGACCACGACCGAGCGGCCCAGCGACAGCGGTGCGGTGAGGCCGCGGTGGCGCAGCAGCTCGCTGACCCAGGCGCGGTCGCCGTTCTCGCGCTTCCAGGCAACGACCTTGCCGTCGGCTTCGGTGCCGAACACCAGCCGCTCGTCGCCGTGCAGGCCCTCGGCGCCGCTGGCCGGCTTGGTCCAGGCGACGGCGCCGCGGGCGGCGTTCACGCAACCGACCGCGGCCTGGAACGCCCGCGCGCAGACCGAGTCGCCGACGCGGCTCGCGCTGCCCACCAGGTCGACCAGCCGCTCGACATCGTTCACGCCGCGCGGGACCGCGATCGGCGCCTCCCAGCGGACCCGGCCGGTCAAGGGGTCCAGCCCCGCCAGCCGGCCCGACAGGCCCACCACCAGCGTGTCGCCCACGGCCAGCATCACGCCGCCGTGGCGCAACACGAGGGGTTCGCCGGGACGCTGCTGCGTCCACAGCCGGCGCCCGTTGCGCGCATCGAACGCGCTCACCGAGCGGTCGGCGGTCAGGACGAACACGCGCCCGCCGGCGACGAACGGGGCCGTATAGGAGACGGCGGGCAGTTGCTCGCGCCACACCGGCTTGCCGCCGGCCAGCGCGACCAGTTCGTTGGCGCGGGTGACCACCGCGGCGGTCGTGCCGTCGCTGCCGACACCGGCCGCGATCGGGCCGCCGGCACTGCCGCGCCACAGGTCGCGGCCGCTCGCCGCGTCGATGGCGGCCACCGTGCCGTCCACGCTGGCGATGGCGATCGTGTTCCCGTTCACGCTCACCGACATCGGTGCGGAGACTTCACCGACCCGGGCCGTCCAGGCGGGGCGCACCGCGATCAGCGCCACGTTGGGCGCCAGCTCCGCCGGCTTCGGCTTTTCGGCCCCGCCCAGGCCGAGGAAGGACGGCATGGCCGAACAGCCGGCCAGGAGGGCGGCGGCGGCGATCGCGGAGCAGGCGGCGCGCAGCGCGCGGCGCGTCACGACTTGGCTCCCGCCGCGGTGCCCGGCGCCGCAAGCTGTTTCGCGTCGACGCCCAGCGCGCCGAGCTTGACCTCGATCAGCCGGCGGTAATCGCTGCGCTCGTCGAACGCCTTGTAGGCCTTCTCGTATTCGGCCCTGGCCTCGGCCTTCTTGCCCTGCAGGCTCAGGACGTCGCCGCGCCGGTCGGCGGCCAGCGGCGCGAACTCCGGGGGGAAATTACCGGCGAGCTGCTTGAGGGCATCGTCGTACGCCTTCGCCTCCAGCATCACGCCGGCCAGCCGCAAGCGCGCCAGGGCCTGGTAGCCCTCGTCGGGCGACTTCTCGGCGACCCAGGCCAGCGTGGCCTTGGCCGCGTCGGCCTTGCCCTTGGCCTGCAGCGTGGTGGCTGCGAGCAGGCCGGCCTGCTGCGCGTAGGTGGTGCGGCCAAAGCGCTCCTTCAGGTCGGAAAACGCACGCTCCAGGCGGTCCGTGTCCCCGGCCTGCACCGCACGCTCGATCTCGTCGTACATGGCGGAGGCCTGCGCGGCCTGGCTGTTCTGCCAGTATTGCCAGCCGTTCCAGGCGGCGATCGCGCCGAACACCGCGATCAGTGCCCAGGTGATCAGGTTGCCGTATTCCCGCCAGAAGTGCTTGAGCTCGTCAAGCTGTTCCTGTTCTTCGAGATCGAGTTGTTTTGCCATGGTTGAGTTCTGTGGGGAGCCTTGGATTGTATGAGGGCCCGCCCCGCGGGCTACGCCTTGAGCGTGTCCGCCCAATCGGCGCAGCCCCCCAGCGGGCGCTGTACCTGGGCCCCGGTCCCGTCGCGCAGGGCCTTCACCGTGACCATGCCGATCGCCAGTTCGTCGGGCCCGAACACCAGCGCATACCGGGCGCCGCTGCCGTCGGCTTTCTTGAACTGCGACTTCATGCTGCCCATGCCTTCGCCCGACCCGGCGTGCATCTGCACCTTGACGCCCTCGGCGCGCAGGGCCTGCAGGGCCGGCATGGCGAGCGGGAGCGCTTCCGCCGCCGGAACGATCGCGTACGCATCGGGCGCAGGGGCGCCGAATTCGCCCAGTTGCAGCACCAGCAGTTCCAGGACGCGTTCGATCCCCATGCCCCAGCCGACGGCCGGCGTCGGCTTGCCGCCCAGGATCTCGAACAGGCCGTCATAGCGTCCGCCGCCGCACAGCGTGCCCTGGGCACCCAGTTCGTCGGTGATGAATTCGAAGACCGTGTGGCTGTAGTAGTCCAGCCCGCGCACCAGCCGGGCGTTGACCGTCCACGGCACGCCGCAGGCATCGAGCAGCTTCTGCACCGTGTGCAGGTGCTTGAGCGATGCCTCGCCCAGGTAGTCCAGCAATTGCGGCGCGGCCTGCACCATTTCCTGCATCGCGGGATTCTTGGTGTCGAGGATGCGCAGCGGATTGGTGTGCAGGCGCCGCTGGGCGTCCGCGTCCAGCAGGGCGGCGTGCCGCTCGAAGTACGCCACAAGCGCCTCGCGGTGGGCCCGCCGCTCGGCGGGCACGCCCAGACTGTTCAGCTCGACCCGGACGTTGGCGAGGCCCAGGTCGGCCAGCAACTGGTGCGCGAGCACCATCAGCTCGGCGTCGACCTCCGGCCCCGGAAAGCCCAGCACTTCGGCGCCGAGCTGGTAGAACTGGCGATAGCGCCCGCGCTGCGGCCGCTCGTGGCGGAACATCTGGCCCATGTAGTACAGCCGCTTGCCGCCGTCGTAGGTCAGGTTGTGCTCGATCGCCGCCCGCACGACGCCGGGCGTATTCTCAGGCCGCAGCGTCAGCTGTTCGCCGTTGAGCCGGTCCTCGAAGGAGTACATCTCCTTCTCGACGATGTCCGTGGTCTCGCCGGTGCCGCGCACGAAGAGCGCCGTCGGCTCGACGATCGGCGTGCGGACCATGCGGTACGCATGGCGCGCCATCAGTTCGCGGACCTTGTCCTCCAGCCATTCCCAGCGCGCCGATTCCGGCGGCAGGATGTCGTTCATGCCTTTGACGGCGTTGATTTTCGAGTTCATAGGGTCTGGGGCCTGAGGCCTCGGGGCAGGGGCCAGGGGAACCGTGGGCGCGGTTGGCTTTCCCTCGGCGCCAGCCCCGGCGCCTAGCTCCTGTATTTTTCTTGCACGTACTTCTCCACGATCTCGTGGAACTCGGCGGCGATGTTGTCGCCGCGCAGGGTCAGCGCCTTTTCGCCGTCGATGAACACGGGAGCGGCCGGGGCCTCCCCGGTGCCCGGCAGGCTGATGCCGATGTCGGCATGCTTGCTCTCGCCGGGGCCGTTGACGATGCAGCCCATCACCGCCACGCGCAGGTTCTCCACGCCCGGATGCCTCGAACGCCAGACCGGCATCTGCGCCCGCAGGTAGTCGTCGATCTGCTTGGCCAGTTCCTGGAAGGTGGTGCTGGTGGTGCGTCCGCAGCCGGGGCAGGCCGTGACGCTCGGCACGAAGTGGCGCAGGCCCAGCGCCTGCAGGATCTCGGAGGCGATCACCACCTCCTGCGTGCGCGACTCGCCCGGCTGCGGCGTCAGCGACACCCGGATCGTGTCGCCGATGCCCTCCTGCAGGAGGATGCCCAGCGCGACGCTGGAGGCCACCGTGCCCTTGGTGCCCATCCCGGCCTCGGTCAGGCCCAGGTGCAGCGGGTGGTCGCAGCGGCGCGCCAGTTCCCGGTAGACGGCGACGAGGTCCTGCACCCCGCTCACCTTGCACGAGAGGATGATCTGGTGGCCCGGCAGCCCGAGTTCCTGCGCGCGCCGCGCCGAGTCGATGGCGGAGCTCACGAGCGCCTCGTACATCACCGACCTGGCTTCCCACGGCTCGCCACGCCGGCTGTTCTCGTCCATCAGGCGGGCGAGCAGGTCCTGGTCGAGGCTGCCCCAGTTGACGCCGATGCGCACCACCTTGTTCCAGCGGACCGCGGCCTCAATCATCTGGGCGAACTGGCGGTCGTGCTTGTCGCCCTTGCCGACGTTGCCGGGATTGATGCGGTACTTGGACAGCGCCTGCGCGCACTCGGGGAAGTCGGTGAGCAGGCGGTGCCCGTTGTAGTGGAAATCGCCGACCAAAGGCACGTCGATCCCCATCCGGTCGAGCTGCTCGCGGATGTACGGCACCTGCGCCGCGGCCTCGGGCGTGTTGACCGTGATGCGCACCATTTCGGAGCCCGCGACGGCCAGCTCCTTGACCTGGATCGCCGTGGCGATGGCGTCCTGGGTGTCGGTGTTGGTCATCGACTGCACGCGCACCGGCGCGTCACCGCCCACGGTGACGACGCGGTCGCCCCATTGGACGCGCGCTTGGCGCGAACGGCGGGGGAGTGGCGCCGCCGGCGCCACTGGCAGGCAGGAATCGGTCATTTCACCTCGAATCGGGCAACGTTGTCGCGGGTGATCGCGCGCAGGTCGAACGGCTTGCCCCGCACCTGCACCTCGGTCGCGCCGGCGTTGCCGACGGTCACCTGCAGCGGCATGGCGCCGGACGCGCCGGCGGTCTCGCCGGTCGAGAGCAGCTTGCGCACCGGGACGGCGCCCTTGGCGTCGCGCACCTCGATCCACGACTGCGCGCTGGCGCGGAACACGATCACCCCGGTGGCCACCGGCGCGGCCGGGGCCGAAGCAGCGGCGGCGGCGGTCGAAGCCGCGGCACTGGCCGCGGGTACGGCGGGAGCGGGCGGCGCAGCCGCGGCCGCGGGCGGGGCCATGGCCACGGAGGCCGTCATGACCTCCGCCGGCGCCGTGACCGCAGCCGGAGCCGGCGCCGCGGTTTCGCGGCCGGCTGCCGGCGCCGTCGGGGACGCCGTGGCCGCAGCCTCGGTCGAGGAAGTGCCGGCGACCGGGGCACCCTCGTCCGGGTGCCGTGGCAACAGCAGCACGACCAGCGCGCCGACCAGCAGCGCGCCCACGATCAGCGCCACCGGCCGGGTGAGCTGGTCCTTCCAGTGCGAGGACACCGTGTCGCGCGGGCTGCGGAACGGCGCGTTGAGGCCGTCGGTATCCTGCACCAGCCGCGGCTTGCCGGTCTGCGGCAGCCGTGCCAGCACCGGCGCGGCGTCGATCTTGAGCGTGCGGCAGACGCTCGCGGCCAGCGCCCGGGCGAACACCGCGTCGGGCAGCAGGTCGTGGCGGTCGTTCTCCAGCGCATCGAGCTTGGCCACCGGCACCTTCATCGCCACGGCCAGCGCGGCGACGTGCAGCCCCGCCGCCTCGCGCGCGTTGCGCAGCATTGCGCCGGCCGTCTGCGCCTGCGCGGCGGCGGCCGCCGGATCCGTGCCGCGCGCTTCCGGTGCGCCCACCTCAATCATCGAAGGCTCCCCGCTCGTACGCGATCGCCTCCCGCGACTGGCCGAAGCGCTTCTTCAGCTGCTCGCCGAGCTGGCGCATGGCCACCTGGTCGTTCATCCGGCGCTCCACCTTCACGCCGAGCCACAGCGTCTCGGCGTTCGCCAGCTCGGTGTTGTTCAGGCGGCGGATGTAGAACTGCGCGCGCTGGAACTCGCCCCGCCGGTACAGCAGCTGCGCCAGGTTGTATCCGGTGACCGGATTGCCGGCGTCCAGTTCGTAGGCCCGCGCCAGGCTCTGCTCGGCCTGCGCCGTGCGCCCGGCCCGCGCCTGGCACAGGCCCTGGGTCAGCAGCGTCTTGGCGCGGCCGCCGTACACCGGATTGGCCATGGCGACGTCGAAGGCGCGCTGCGCCTCGTCGTAGCGGGCCTGCTGGCACAGGAGCCAGCCATAGTTGTGCTGCACGTTGGAATCGCGCGGGTTCAGCGCGACGGCGCGCCGGAAGCTCTCCTCGGCCTGGCGCTGGTCGTTCAGCCGCATGTAGATCAGCCCGCGCAGGTTGTAGGCGTCGGGGAAGGCGGGATCGGCCGCGATCACCTGCTTCAGCTCGTCGAGCGCGATGTCGGTCTTGCCCTGGTCGAAGTAGCCCACGGCGAGCTCCATCCGGATGCGCGCGCGCTTGCGCGACTCGGGCTCGTCCGATTCGGTGAGGGGATCGCGGCTGGCCGCCAGGTCGGCGGGCTGGGAAGCGCATCCGGCCAGCGCCAGCAGCAGCGCGCCGGCCAGCACCGCCCAGTGCGGGCTGCGCCGCGCGTTCCACGTCGTGGCGACGGACCTTGCCATGTTCACTCCTCGTCGCGCACTGCCATGGCGGCCGGCACCGGCTTGAGCATGATCGTGCGTTGCCGGGCGATGCGCTCGCCCACACGGGTGCGGTCCTGGACGTCGCCCGCCAGCTGTCCGCAGGCCGCGGCGATGTCGTCCCCTCTGGTCTTCCGCACAGTCGTGACGATACCAGCATCGCTCAGCAATTTCGCGAACGCGACCACCTGTTTGTGGGGCGAACGCGTCAGGCCGGATTCAGGAAATGGATTAAACGGAATCAGGTTGAACTTGCAGGGGACACCGGTGCCGCCGTGGTGCTTCACCAGGTCGATCAGCTGGCGAGCGTGCTCCGGCTGGTCGTTGACGCCATCGAGCATGCAGTACTCGAAGGTGATGAAGTCGCGCGGCGCGTGTTCCAGGTAGCGGTTGCACGCGTCGAGCAGGTCCTCCAGGCAGTGCTTGCGGTTCAGCGGCACCAGGTGGTCGCGCAGCTCGTTGTTCGGCGCGTGCAGCGACACGGCCAGCGCCACCGGGCATTCCTCGCCCAGTTTGTCGATGTTGCGCACCATGCCAGAGGTGGACACCGTCACGCGGCGGCGCGACAGCCCGTAGCCATGATCGTCCAGCATCACCCGCAGCGCCGGCACCAGGGCCGAATAGTTCTGCAGCGGCTCGCCCATCCCCATCATCACGACGTTGGAGATGACGCGCTCGCCGGTCTTCAGGTGGCCGCGCAGGAAGTGCTCCGCGAACCACAGCTGGCCGACGATCTCGCCGGTGGTGAGGTTGCGCGCGAAGCCCTGGTGGCCGGTGGAGCAGAAGCGGCAGCCGACGGCGCAGCCCGCCTGCGAGGAGATGCACAAGGTGCCGCGGTCGTCCTCGGGGATGAACACGGCTTCGACCGCGTTGCCGCCGCCGACGTCGAACAGCCACTTGATGGTGCCGTCGGCGGACTCGTGGCTGGAGATGACGGACAGTCCCTCGATGCGGGCGTGGACGGCGAGCTTCTCGCGCAGGGATTTCGCCAGGTCGCTCATCTGCGCGAAGTCGCGGGCGCCGCGCTGGTGGATCCAGCGAAACAGCTGGGTGGCGCGGAAGCGCTTCTCGCCCAGCCCTTCGCAGAAGGCGGCCAGGCCGTCGAGGTCGAGATCGAGCAGGTTGGTGTTCATCGGGCGGCGGTGCCCGCGCGGCACGTCCCCTGCCCGCCCCGCGCAGGCCGGCGAGCGCCCGGGGGGCGGCCGGCGGTGGCGGGGCGTTCAAGGCACATGCTCAGCGGGAATAGACGTTCATGCCGGGGAAGAAGAAGCTCACTTCCACCTTGGCGGTTTCGGGGGCGTCGGAGCCATGCACGGCATTGGCATCGATGCTGTCGGCGAAGTCGGCGCGGATCGTTCCCTTGTCGGCCTTCTTGGGGTCGGTCGCGCCCATCAGCTCGCGGTTCTTCGCGATGGCGTTTTCGCCCTCGAGCACCTGGATCATCACCGGGCCGGAGATCATGAACTCGACCAGGTCCTTGAAGAAGGGACGCTCCTTGTGGACGGCGTAGAACTGCTCGGCTTCGCGGCGCGACAGGTGGGCCATGCGGGCGGCGGCGACCTTCAGGCCGGCGGCTTCGAAGCGCGCGTAGATCTGGCCGATGACGTTCTTGGCCACGGCGTCGGGCTTGATGATGGAGAGGGTGCGTTCGAGAGCCATCTGGATGTTCCTGAGCTAGGTTGGTGTGAAAAGTGTGCAACGGCCCCGCTGTGGGAGCACGCGGGGCCGCAGAAGTTCGGCAAAGCCATTGATTTTAACCGGGCGAGCGGATCGGAGCCGCCGCACCGGCGCCTCGGGTTGCCGGCTCCAGGCCGCGAGGGGCCGGGTGGACGGGCCCTCAGCGTCCGCGGCCGCCGCCGCGGCGCTGCCCGCCGCCGCCGCCGCCGCCACCGCCGCCTCCTCCTCGGCGGCGCTGGCCCTGGCTGGCGCCCTGCCCCTGCCGTTGCCGTGTGAAGCTGTCCGCGCCGATGTAGCCGAAGGAGGTTTTCATCGGGTCGGGTTGCGCGCCACCGGGCCGGTCGCCGCGGTCGCCGCGCTCCTTGCGGCGCTGCTGGCCGCCACCGGCGTTGTTGCCGCGCTGGCCGGGCTGGCCCTGGTTGCGCGGCGCACCTTCGGGGCCGCCCGCCCGGTTGCCGCCGCGGCCGCGCCGTCGGTTGCGCCCGCCGCCTTCGCCCTCGGATGCGCCATCGCCACGCGGCGCCGGGCGGCCGCCGGAGTTGTCGCCCGCGGCCCGCATCAACGCCTGGATGTCGCGCTCGTCGAGTTCCATCCAGGCGCCGCGCTTGAGTCCGCGCGGCAGCATCATGGCGCCGTAGCGGATGCGGATCAGGCGGCTGACGGCATGGCCCAGGGCCTCGAACAGGCGCCTCACCTCGCGGTTGCGTCCTTCCGAAATCGTCACGCGGTACCAGGTGTTGGCACCCTCGCCACCGCCCTCCTCGATCGAGCCGAACTGCGCCCGCCCGTCCTCGAGTTCGATGCCATCGAGCAGCCGCTGCTTTTCCTCGTTGCTGAGGGCGCCCAGCACTCGCACGGCGTATTCGCGCTCGAGACCGAAGCGGGGGTGCATCAGCTTGTTGGCCAGTTCGCCGGAGCTCGTGAACAGCAGGAGCCCCTCGGTATTGAGGTCCAGCCGGCCCACCGACTGCCACTTGCCCTGCTGCAGCTTCGGCAGCTTGCGGAACACGGTCGGCCGGTTCTGCGGGTCGTCGGTGGTCACCACTTCGCCCACCGGCTTGTGGTACGCGATGACGCGCGCCGGCGGCGGGGCGATGCGGAACCGGATCGGCTTGCCGTTGACCTTGATCTGGTCGCCGTACTGGATGCGCTGTCCGATGTGGGCCGGCTCGTTGTTGACCGAGATCCGCCCTTCCATGATCAGCTGTTCCATCTCAAGCCGCGAACCCAGGCCCGCCTGTGCGAGCACCTTGTGCAGCTTGGGCGTTTCGGCCTGCGGCGCCAGCACCCGCTTGGCGGCGCCCGCCTCCTCGCTCTCGGCCTGGGCGTCGAACTGGCCCGAGACGACGTCGGCGAACCGGATCGGCGCGGCCGCCGGTTCGGCGACCCGCTTGCGGCGGCGCCGGTTGCCACCCTCGTCTTCGTCATCGTCGTCGTCGTCGCTGCCCTCCTCGCCGACGCCCCCGGCTTCATCCCGCGGCTGCTCGTCGCGTTCGCCGGCGACGCGCGCCGGTGGCGCCTCGTCGCCGTCGTTGGACGCGGCGACGGACACTTCGCCCCCCGTGGCCGGCGCCGCCGGCACCGCGAGGTCGTCCTTGTTGGCGGCCTCGTCGGCGAGGGGTGCGGGCGCTGCGCCGGGTTCAGATTCGTTCATGCTTCAGGTCTCGACAGCTTGCGCCTGGTCGTCGTCGGCGCGTTCATCCGTGGCGGCAACCGCGTCCGCGACCACGGGCTCGGCAGGTGTTTCGATGTCCAGGCTCGGCTGGTTGTCGTCGCCGGCCGGGCCGAGCGAAGAAAGGATTCCGGCTTGCTGCGCCGGCGTTTCCAGGACCGGCAGCTGGTCGAGGGACGCGAGTCCGAGGTCGTCGAGGAACTGGCGCGTGGTGGCGAACAGCGCCGGGCGGCCCGGCGCCTCGCGGTGGCCGATCACCTCGATCCACCCGCGATCCTCGAGCTGCTTGAGGATCAGCGCGTTGATCGTGACGCCGCGGATTTCCTCCATGTCGCCGCGCGTGACCGGCTGCCGGTAGGCGATGATCGCCAGCGTCTCGAGCACGGCCCGGGTATAGCGGGGCGGCTTTTCCGGATGCAGCCGGTCCAGGTATTCGCGCATCGCGGGCCGGCTCTGGAAGCGCCAGCCGCTGGCCACCTGCACCAGTTCGACCCCGCGCTGCGCCCACTCCTGCTGCAGGTCCCCGAGCAGGCTCTTGATGGTGTCGGCGCCGAGTTCGTCGTTGAAGAGCACGCGCAACTCCCGCACCGGGAGCGGTTGCTGCGCGCAGATCAGGGCGGTTTCGAGGACGCGCCTGGCATCCGTCGTATTCATGTCGTGCCGTTCCGGGAAGAGGCGCGCCGGTGGCGCGTCTCAGGGCTGAACAGGGGCGGTTTTTTCTGGCGGGGCCGCGCAACAACCAGCGGCTGGTGGCGGTGGCCCCCGAGGCTAAGGGGCGTGGCTCGTGAGCCATTCGCGCCCATTGTAACGCAGGCCCCAGAGCGCGAGCGCGGCGGCGAGGTCCGCCGGCAGCGGCGCCTCGAACTCCAGCGCGGCCCCGGTCGCGGGGTGCCGGAACGCCAGCCGGAACGCGTGCAACGCCTGGCGTTGCAGGCCGGCGGCCGGCGCGCCGCCGTAGACCTCGTCCGCCACCAGCGGGTGACCGATGTGCGCCATGTGGACGCGGATCTGGTGGGTGCGGCCGGTGTGGAGCGTGGCGCGGACCCAGCAGCCGCGGTCGCAGGCCTGCAGGCGCTCGAAGGTCGTCGCCGCCGGCTTGCCGCCTTCGACCACCGCCATGCGCAGCCGGTTGCGCGGGTCGCGTCCGATCGGCGCCTCGACGTGGCGGATCCCGGGGCCGCTCCACGGACGGTGCGCCAGCGCGACGTACTGGCGCGTCACCTCGCGCGCGCCGATCAGGCCCACCAGGGCGTCCATCGTGGCCCGGGTGCGCGCCACCACCATCAGGCCCGAAGTGTCCTTGTCGAGGCGGTGGACGATGCCGGCGCGCGGCAGCAGCGCGGCGCCGGCGTCGCGCGCCAGCAGGCCATTGAGCAAGGTGCCGCTCCAGTTGCCGGGGGCCGGATGCACCACCAGCCCGGCCGGCTTGTCGATCACGAGCAGGTGCTCGTCCTCGAACACCACCGAAAGCGCCATCCGCTCCGGCCGGAACGCCTGGCTCTGCGGCGTCGGCCGCAGTTCGACCACCCCTTCGTCACCGGCCTTGACGCGCTGCGACGACCGGCGCGCCGCGGCGCCGCCGATGGTGACGGCCCCGGCATCGATCAACTGCTGCAGGTAGCTGCGCGAGAACTCCGGCACCAGGACGGCCAGGGCCCGGTCGAGGCGCTCGCCGTGCTGGCCGGGGGCGATCACGAAGGGCCGGAATTCGGCTTCGGGCCCGGCGTCGGCGGCGTCCTCGAAGCCGGCCGCGGCGTCAGTCGCCAGAGGGTCGGCTGATAGAATGAATTTGCCCTGTTTCAAGAAAGTTGCGACCCATGCTGCGTGCCAAATTATCGGCCGTTCCCGTCCTGGCACTCGCCGCCGCGATGCTGGGGGCGTGTTCCTCGACGCCCGATGACGCGACCGCCGCCTGGAGCCCCAACAAGATCTACGCGCAGGCCAGGGACGAAGTCGCGGCCGGCTCGTACGACAAGGCCATCCCGCTGTTCGAGAAGCTCGAAGGACGCGCCGCCGGCACCCCGCTGGCGCAGCAGGCCCAGCTGGAGAAGGCCTATGCGCACTTCAAGGCCGGCGACCAGGCGCAGGCGATCGCGGCGCTCGACCGCTTCATGAAGCTGCACCCGGCGAGCCCGGCGCTCGACTACGCGCTGTACCTCAAGGGGCTGGTCAACTTCAACGACGAACTCGGTCCTTTCTCCTTTCTCGCCCGCCAGGACCTGTCGGAGCGCGACCAGAAGGCGGCCAAGGAGTCGTTCGAGGCGTTCAAGGAACTGGTCGCGCGTTTCCCGGACTCGCGCTACACCCCCGATGCCAAGGCCCGCATGACGTACATCGTCAATTCGCTGGCGCAGTACGAGGTGCACGTCGCCCGCTACTACTTCCAGCGCGGCGCCTACGTCGCGGCGATCAGCCGGGCGCAGAACGCGCTGACCGACTACCAGGGCGTGCCGGCGCTCGAGGAAGCGCTGTTCATCCTGGTGCGGTCGTACGACGCGCTGGGCCTCGAGCAGCTGCGGGACGACGCCAAGCGCGTGCTCGCCACGAACTATCCCAACAGCGACTACCTCACCCGCGGCTTCAGGTCAGCGCAGGGTCCGTGGTGGCGGATCTGGTAGCCGCCAGCTCCTCCAGCACCGCCGCGAACTCCTCCCGCGTCGCGACACGCCGCATCGGCGGCAACGCCGCCAGCAGGCGCCGGCCATACCCCATCGTCGCCAGCCGGGTGTCGCACACCACCAGCATGCCGCGGTCCGATTCGCGCCGGATCAGCCGGCCCGCGCCCTGCTTCAGGGCGACCGCCGCCTCCGGCACGAAGTAGTCGTTGAAGGGACTGCGCCCCTGCGACTGCAGGCGCTGCGCCCGCGCCTCCACCAGGGGGTCGCCCGGCGGTGGGAATGGCAGCTTGTCGATCACCACGAGCTGCAAGGCGTCGCCCGGGACGTCGACGCCCTCCCAGAAGGAGGCGGAAGCGACCAGCACGCAGCCCGGGCGCCCGGCCGTGCTGCCCTCGCGGAAGCGCTCGATCAGCCGCCGCTTCGGCCACTGCCCCTGCACCAGGATCTCGAGTTCGCCGGAGCCATCGAAGCGGCGCTGCAGCGCCTCGCCGATCGTGCGCAGCGCCCGCAATGTCGTCGTCAGCACCATCGTGCGCCCCCCGAGCCGCGCGGCGGCGTCGGCGGCGAGCGACGCCACCTGCTCGCTGTGCGCCGGGTCGTTCGGCCGCGCCAGCTCGCGCGGCACGTACACCGCGGCCTGCGCCGCGTAGTCGAAGGGACTGCCCACGCGCAGGACCTCGGCCGCTTCGAGGCCGCACGGCTCGGTGAACCAGGACAGCCGCTCGTCGTCGCCCAGGGTCGCCGACGTGAAGATCCAGGCCCGCGAACGCGTCTCGCCGGCTGACCCCGCGTCCTCCCCGGGCGCGGCCTTGAGGAGCTTCTCCTGCACCGCCTGCGCGATGTCCAGCGGGGACTCGACCAGCCGCAGTTGCGCGCCGACGTCGACCCAGCGCACGGCGCCCGGCTCGCAGGCGCCGGCGAAGCGCTCGGCGCGTTCGGCGATGTCGGCCGCGCGCTCGTAGAGCCGCACGAAATCGGGCGCCAGCTCGCTGACCGTGTCCAGCGCCTCCATCGCCTGCGTGGAGGCGAGTTGCAACTGCTCCAGGCCATCGCGCCAGTTGCCGGGGTCGACCCCGTCCGGCGCCGCATCGGCCCAGCGCAGGCGGACACCGGCCGCGCGCCGGCCCACGGTCAGGCGCAGGTCGCGCGCCGCGCGCTCCACCGCCGCGGCGACGCCCTGCCAGTCGGCGAGGCCGCGCGCCAGTTGCAGCCCGGCGGCCAGCAGGTCGCGGGCGAAGTCCAGCACCTGCCCGGTCCCGAGCTGGCGGCCGAGGAACTGCACGCCCGTCTCGTTGAGCTGGTGCGCCTCGTCGAAGATCGCCACCCGCACTGTCGGCAGCAATTCGGCCATACCCGACTCGCGCACCGCCAGGTCGGCAAAGAACAGGTGGTGGTTGATCACGACCACGTCGGCCGCGAGCGCTTCGCGGCGCGCCAGGTTCACGTGGCACTGCCGGAACTTGGGGCACTGGCTGCCGAGGCAGTTCTCGCGGGTGGAAGTCACCAGCGGGATCAGCGGCGAGCGCTCGTCCAGGCCAGGCAGTTCCGCGAGGTCGCCGGTGCGGGTGGACTGGGACCATTCCTCGATGCGGGCCAGTGCGCGAATCGCGCTGCGGTCAGGCAATGTGGCGTCGCGCCGTGCGAGTTCCAGGCGCTGCAGGCACAGGTAGCTGCCGCGCCCCTTGAGCAGCGCCTTGCGCACCGGCAGGCCCAGCGCCTCGATGAGGCGCGGCAGGTCGCGTCCGAACAGCTGGTCCTGCAAGGTCTTGGTCGCCGTCGAGAGCAGCACGCGTTCGCCGCTCAGCAGCGCAGGCACCAGGTAGGAGAAGGTCTTGCCGACGCCGGTGCCGGCCTCCACCACCAGCGCGCCGCCATCCTCGATCGTCCGGGCCACGGCCAGGGCCATGTCGGTCTGCGCGGCCCGCGGCCGGAACTGCTCCGCCGCGCGCGACAACACGCCGCCGGGCGCGAAGGCCTCGTGCACGGGCCCGGCGAGCAGCTGGCCGGGCATCAGGCCGGTTCTTTGGGATCGAGCACGAGTTCCAGCCGCGCGATCTGGTCGCGCAGCTGCAGCCCGCGCTTTTCGAGCCGCCGGATGGCGAGTTGATCCAGCGGCTCGGCGGCACGCAGCCGCTGCAGCGACGCCTGCAGATCGGCATGCTCCATGCGCAGCTCGATCAGGTGTCGCTCGGGGGAGTGCAGGTTCGTGTCCACGGAAAGCCACAGTGGCCGGGGCCACGGTCGGGTTCGTTCAATAATACGTGTTTCGGCAGCAATAATCGAGCGCAAGCGTGGCCCCGAGGCTCGCAGCACCTCGTTCCACCATGGCCAAGGGTTACCGACTCAGCGCATCGACCGGCATCCACAAGGGCGACCGCGAATACCAGCAGGACCAGATCGCCCTGCTCAGCCATCCGCGCTACCCCGGTTGCGTGCTCGGCGTCGTTGCCGACGGCATGGGCGGCCGCAGCGGCGGGCGCAAGGCGTCCAACCAGGTGATGCTCACGGCGCGGCAGCTGTTCGAACGCTATTCCCCCGACCACGACGATGCCCAGGCGCTGCTCAAGCAGATGGTGTCCGAAGCGCACATCGTCATCAAGCTGACGGCGATCTCCTCGGAGCAGGAACCGCACAGCACGCTGGCCGCGTTCATCATCAACCCGGCCGGCGACTGCCACTGGGCGCATGCCGGCGACTCGCGCATCTACCACTTCCACGCCGGCCAGCTCGTCAAGCGGACCATGGACCACTCCTACGTGCAGACGCTGGTCGATGCCGGGCAGCTGACGGAGGAAGAAGCCAACGTGCACCCGCAGTCCAACATCCTCATGGGCTGCCTGGGCGCCGACGACGACCCGCCGTGCGACCTGCATTTCATCCCGCAGCTCAAGCCGGGCGACGTGCTGATGGCCTGCAGCGATGGCGTGTGGCACTACTTCAACACCGAGGAGCTCGGGTCGGTGCTCGCGTCGCTTGCGCCGCGCGAAGCCACCGAGTACCTGATCGACAAGGCACGCATGCGCGGACGTGGCGGCGGCGACAACCTGTCGCTCGTGGTGGTGAAGCTCGAGCCGCTGGACGATTGACGGTCGCCACCGGCGTCTAGGGAGGCACCGGCAGCGGCGCCGCCGGCGCTTTCTGCCGCGCGTCCAGCCGGCGCTGCAGCGCCTCCTGCCGCTCCCTTGCCTCGCGCTGCAGGGTCTCGCGGCGCCGGACGTTTTCCGCCGCCCGCTCGGCGCGGCTCGCCCGCTGCGCTTCACGGCGCGCCAGTTCCTCGTCGACCTGCACGGCGCTGTCCGCCTGCCGCTTTCCCCTGGTGCGCCTTGCATGCTCGGCCTGCCGGGCCGCCTGCTCGGCCGCCCGCTGCGCCGCCTTTGCATCGCGCTCGCCACCATCGCGCACCTTCGGCGGCGAGGACCCCGGCGCGGCTTGGCCCTGGCTCTGCTCCATCGAGCGCAGCCGCTCGGCCGCGCGCTGCTTGCGCTCGGCGTCGTTCAGGGCGATTTCCTGGCGGCGCAGGTCGGCCAGTGCCGAGCGCCGCTTCGCGCGGGCTTCCGCCAGGCAGTCGTTGACGCCGAACCTGGCCCAGCAGGCCCGCTCCTGGTCCTGGTACTGCGCCTCCACGCGGCTGCGGTCGGCCGCGATGCGGGCCCGCTCGGCCGCCGGTGCCTCGGCCGCGGCCGGCCAGGCGGCGGCCGCGGCGAGGAGAGCGGGCAGCACGGCCTTCATGTCAGCCGGGTGTCGACCGTGCGGTGGTCCAGCGCCAGATACTCCGCCGACTGCATCTCCTGCAGCCGCGAAACGGTGCGCGGGAACTCGTGGGCCAACGGGCCCTCGGTGTACAGCTGGGGCGCCGGCACCTGGGCGGACATGATCAGTTTCACCCGGCGATCGTAGAGCACGTCCACCAGCCACGTGAAACGGCGTGCTTCCGACGCCATGCGCACCGGCATGTACGGCACGTCGCTCAGCAGCAGCGTGTGGAACTGGGTGGCGATCTCCAGGTAGTCGTTCTGCGAGCGTGGACCCCCGCACAAGGTGCGGAAGTCGAACCAGATCACGCCGCCCGCCTTGCGCCGCGCCCGGATCTCGCGCGCCTCGATGTGCAGGACCGGGCTTTCGTCGTGCGTCGCCGCGAGCCGGCCGAAGGCCTCGTCCATCTCGGCGTCGGCCGCGGGGCCGAGCGGCGTGTGGTACAGCTTCACGTGCTCCATGGCCCGGCGCCGGTAGTCCACGCCGTTGTCGACGTTCAGGACCTCGAGCTTGTCCTTGAGCAAATCGATCGCGGGCAGGATTCGGTCGCGATGCAGGCCGCCCGGGTACAGGTCGTCGGGCTTGAAGTTCGACGTGGTGACAAAGCCCACGCCGTTGTCGAACAGCGCGTCGAGCAGCCGGTGCAGGATCATCGCGTCCGTGATGTCGGCGACGTGGAACTCGTCGAAGCAGATCAGCCGGTAGCGCTTCGCGATCCGTTCGCCGAGCTTGTCCAGCGGATTCACGGTGCCTTGCAGGTCGGCCAGTTCCCGGTGCACCTCGCGCATGAATTCATGGAAGTGCAGCCGCGTCTTGCGCTTCAGCGGCACCGCGCCGAAGAAGCAGTCCATCAGGAAGCTCTTGCCGCGTCCCACGCCGCCATGCAGGTACACGCCGCGCGGAATCGCCGGGCGGTTGATCAGCTTCTTGAGGGCGTTGGAGCGGCGCTCCTTGAAGTCGGCCCACTCGCGCGCGCAGCGGTCCAGGGCTTCGACGGCGCGCAGTTGCGCCGGATCGCTCTGGTAGCCGCGCTCGGCGAGTTCGCGGTCATAGACGTCCTTGACGCTCATGAATCAAGAAAGCGGACACCCGTCCGTATTGCTTCAGAAGTTCAGCGTCCGCTTGTCCACCGCCAGCGCCGCTTCCTTCGTCGCCTCCGACAGCGACGGGTGCGCGTGGCAGATGCGCGCGATGTCCTCCGACGAAGCACGGAACTCCATCGCCACCACGGCCTCCGAAATCAGCTCGCTGGCCATCGGCCCGACGATGTGCACGCCCAGTATCTCGTCCGTCGCGGCATCGGCCAGGAACTTGACCATGCCGGTCGTGTCGCCCAGCGCCCGCGCGCGCCCGTTGGCCAGGAACGGGAAGGTGCCGGCCTTGTAGGCGACGCCCGCAGCCTTGAGCTGCTGCTCGGTCTGGCCGACCCAGGCGATCTCGGGGCTGGTGTAGATCACCCAGGGGATCGTGTTGAAATTGACGTGGCCATGCTGGCCGGCGATGCGCTCGGCGACGGCCACGCCTTCTTCCTCGGCCTTGTGCGCGAGCATCGGGCCGCGCACCACGTCGCCCACCGCCCAGACGTTGGGAAGGTTGGTGCGGCACTGGTCGTCGACCACGATGGCGCCGCGCTCGTCCAGCTGCAGGCCGACGGCTTCGTGGTTCAGCCCGTTGGTGTTCGGCACCCGTCCGATCGACACGATCAGCCGGTCGACCTCCAGCGTCCGGGCTTCGCCCTTGGCGTCGGTCCACGCCACGGCCACGCCATTCTTGCCGGTCGTGACCTCGCCCACCTTCACGCCCAGTTCGATCTTCAGGCCCTGCTTGTCGAAGGCCTTGCGCGCTTCCTTGGCGATCTGCTCGTCGACCGCGCCGAGGAACGTCGGCAACGCCTCCAGCACGGTGACCTCGGCGCCCAGGCGCCGCCACACGGAACCCATCTCCAGGCCGATCACGCCCGAGCCGATCAGCCCCAGCTTCTTCGGCACCGCCTTGATCCTCAGGGCGCCGTCGTTGGACAGGATGAACTCTTCGTCGAACGGCGCGCCCGGCAGCGCGCGGGCATTGGAGCCGGTCGCGACGATCACGTGCTTGCCGGCGATGGTCTCGTCACCCGCCTTGATCTGGTAGAGGCCTTCCGCCTGCCCCGCGAACGAGCCGCGGCCGTGGAAGAACGCCACCTTGTTCTTCTTGAACAGGAATGCGATCCCGTCGTTGTTCTGCTTGACGACCTTGTCCTTGCGCGCGATCAGCTGTCCGAGGTTCAGGCCCAGCCCCTTGACCTCGATGCCGTGCTCGGCAAAGTGCCTGCCGGCGTGCTCGTAGTGCTCGGAGGACTGCAGCAGCGCCTTGGACGGAATGCAGCCGACGTTGGTGCAGGTGCCGCCCAACGCGGGTGCGCCCTTGTCGTTCTTCCACTCGTCGATGCAGGCGGTGTTGAAGCCCAGTTGCGCCGCACGGATGGCGGCGATGTAGCCGCCGGGGCCGCCGCCGATGACGATGACGTCGAATGTTTTCATGGTTTTCACAGATCGAACAGCAGCCGCGCCGGGTCTTCCAGCGCTTCCTTCATCGCCACCAGGCCCAGCACGGCCTCGCGGCCGTCGATGATGCGGTGGTCGTACGACATCGCCAGGTAGTTCATCGGCCGCACCACGATCTGCCCGTTTTCCACCACGGCGCGGTCCTTCGTGGCGTGCACGCCCAGGATCGCCGACTGCGGCGGGTTGATGATCGGGGTCGACAGCATCGAGCCGAACACGCCGCCGTTGGAGATCGAGAACGTGCCGCCGGAGAGCTCCTCCAGCGAGAGCTTGCCGTCGCGCGCCTTCGCGCCGTACTCGGCGATCTTCTTCTCGATGTCCGCGAAGCTCATCTGGTCGGCGTTGCGCAGGATCGGCACGACCAGGCCGCGCGGCGAACCGACGGCGATGCCGATGTCGAAATAGCCGTGGTACACGATGTCGTTGCCGTCCACCGAGGCGTTGATCACCGGGTACTTCTTGAGCGCGTGCACGGCGGCCTTCACGAAGAAGCTCATGAAGCCGAGCTTGACGCCGTGCTCCTTCTCGAACTTCTCCTGGAAGCGCTTGCGCATCTCCATCACGGGCGCCATGTTCACTTCGTTGAACGTCGTGAGAATCGCGTTGCTGGCCTGCGACTGCAGCAGGCGCTCGGCGACCCGGGCGCGCAGGCGCGTCATCGGCACGCGCTGCTCCGGGCGCTCGCCCAGGTGCTCCTGCGACACCGCGGCATGCACCTGCGGCAGCACGGCGGTGGGCGCCGCCACCGGTGCGGCGGCCGGCGCCGCCGGCCTGGCCATGGCGCCCAGGACGTCGCCCTTGGTGACGCGGCCGTCACGGCCGGTGCCTGGCACCGAGCCGGCGGCCATCTGGTGGTCGGCCATCAGCTTGGCGGCGGCGGGCATCGCGATCCCCGATTTCGCACCGCCGGTCCCCGGGGCCGGCGCCGGAGCGGCTGCGGCGGGCGACGCAGCGGCCGGTGCGGCCGGTGCGGCGGCGGCCGCCTTGCCTTCGGTGTCGATTCTTGCGATCACCTGTTCGGCGGCGACCGTGGCGCCGTCGGCCTGCACGATCTCGGCCAGCACGCCGGCAGCCGGCGCCGGGACCTCGAGCACGACCTTGTCGGTCTCGACCTCGATCAGGATCTCGTCGATCGCGACCGACTCGCCCGGTTTCTTCTTCCACTGCAGCAAGGTGGCTTCGGTGACGGATTCCGACAGCTGCGGCACTTTGACTTCGACGATCGCCATATCAATTCCTGTGTGTTCTGTATTTCAGCGCGTGACGGGCGGCAACGGGCCGTCCCGGCGGCGCGCAGGCCGGCCGGCGCCTCGCCGGCGCCCGGCCCCTTACTTCGTGAGGACGAAGCCGCGCAGCTTCGCGAATGCCGCTTCCACCAGCGCCTTCTGCTGCTCCTGGTGCAGGTGGGCGTAGCCGACGGCGGGCGACGCTGAGGCGCTGCGGCCGGCATAGCCCAGCTTCTGGCCTTCCGCCATGTTCTCGTGGATGTAGTGCTGCACGAAGAACCAGGCGCCCTGGTTCTGCGGCTCGTCCTGGCACCACACGAGGTCGACGAGGTTGGGGTACTTGCGCAGCTCGGCGGCGAACGCCTTGTGCGGGAACGGATAGAGCTGCTCCACGCGCAGGATGGCGACGTCGTCGGCACCCTTTTCCTCCCGCTTCTTGGCCAGGTCGTAGTACACCTTGCCCGAGCAGACGATCACGCGCCTGACCTTCTCGGCCTTCAGTTCGCGGCTGTCCGGGATCACGGTCTGGAAGCCGCCCCGGGTGAACTCGGAGAGCGGCGAGGTCGCATCCTTGTTCCGCAGCAGCGACTTCGGCGTCATGATGATCAGGGGCTTGCGCAGCTGGCGCAGCATCTGCCGGCGCAGCACGTGGAAGATCTGGCTCGCGGTGGTGGGTTGCACGACCTGCATGTTCATGTCGGCCGACAGCTGCATGAAGCGCTCGAGGCGAGCCGAGCTGTGCTCCGGGCCCTGGCCTTCGTAGCCGTGCGGCAGCATCAGCGTGAGGCCGTTGACGCGGCCCCACTTCACTTCGCCCGAGGCGATGAACTGGTCGATGACCACCTGGGCGCCATTGGCGAAGTCGCCGAATTGCGCCTCCCAGATCACCAGCGTGCTCGGGTCGTTCGAGGCATACCCGTACTCGAAGCCGAGCACCGCCTCTTCCGACAGGATCGAGTCGATCACGACGAACGGCGCCTGGTTCTCGGCGACGTTCTCCAGCGGCGTGTAGATGCCGACGTCCCACTTCTCGCGGTTCTGGTCGTGCAGCACGGCGTGGCGGTGCGTGAAGGTGCCGCGGCCGCAGTCCTCGCCCGACAGGCGCACCGGGTAGCCGCTGGCCACCAGCGACGCGAAGGCCATGTGCTCGCCCATGCCCCAGTCCACGTTGACCTCGCCGCGACCCATGGCGGCACGGTCGTCGAGCACCTTGCGCACCAGCGGGTGCGGCGTGAAGTTCTCCGGCACGGTGGTGATCCGCTCGGCCAGGCGCTTCCATTCGGCCATCGGGACGGCGGTGTCGCCCGCGTCGGTCCACTTGCGGCCGATGAACGGCGTCCAGTCGACGGCGTACTTGCTCTTGAAGTTGGTCAGGACCGGGTCGACCGGGTGCTTGCCGGCGTCCATCGCGGCACGGTACGCCTTGACCATGTCGTCACCCAGGTGCTCGCCCAGGCCCTGGGCCGCCAGCTTGTCGGCGTACAGCTTGCGCGTTCCCGGGTGCGCGCCGATCTTCTTGTACATCAGCGGCTGCGTCAGCGCGGGCGTGTCCTGCTCGTTGTGGCCCAGCTTGCGGAAGCAGACGATGTCGACGACCACGTCCTTGGCGAACTCCATCCGGTATTCCAGCGCCAGCTGGGTGGCCAGCACCACCGCCTCGGGATCGTCGCCGTTCACGTGCAGCACCGGCGCCTCGATCATCTTGACGACGTCGGTGCAGTACAGCGTCGAGCGGGCGTCGCGCGGATCGCTGGTGGTGAAGCCGATCTGGTTGTTGATGACGATGTGCACCGTCCCGCCGGTGAAGTAGCCGCGGGTTTCGGCCAGCGCCAGCGTTTCCATCACCACCCCTTGCCCGGCGAACGCGGCGTCGCCATGCACCTGCACTGGCAGCACCTGCTTGCCCTGGCTGTCGCCTCGGCGGTCCATGCGCGCCCGCACCGAACCTTCGATGACCGGATTGACGATCTCCAGGTGCGAGGGGTTGAAGGCCAGGCTCAGGTGCACCGGGCCGCCGGGCGTGGCGACGTCCGAGCTGAAACCCTGGTGGTACTTGACGTCCCCGGACGGCAGTTCCTCCTTGGCGGTGTGGTCGAACTCGGCGAAGAGGTCGGCCGGCATCTTGCCCAGCGAATTGACCAGCACGTTCAGCCGGCCGCGATGCGCCATGCCGATCACGATCTCCTGCACGCCCTTGGCGCCGGCCTGCTGGATCAGCTCGTCCATCGAGGCGATGAAGCTCTCGCCGCCCTCGAGCGAGAAACGCTTCTGCCCAACGTACTTGGTGTGCAGGTAGCGCTCCAGCCCCTCGGCGGCCGTGACGCGGTCGAGGATGTGCTTCTTCTTCTCCGGCGAGAAGTTGGGCTTGGCGCGGATCGACTCCAGCTTCTGCTGCCACCAGCGCTTCTTGACCTGGTCCGACAGGTACATGTACTCGGCGCCGATCGTGCCGCAGTAGGTCTCGCGCAGCGCGTTGATCAGCTCGCGCAGCGGCATGCTTTCCTTGCCGAAGAACGTGTTGCTGATGTTGAACACCGCTTCCTGGTCGGCATCGGAGAAGCCGTAGAAGGCCGGGTCCAGCTCGGGAATCTTCTCGCGCTCGGCGCGCTTGAGCGGGTCCAGGTCGGCCCAGCGCGCACCGACGTTGCGGTAGGCGGCGATCAGCTGCTGCACGGCAGTGCGCTTGCGGCCCATCTCCGAATCCGCGCCGCGGGCGCCGACCACCCGGGTGCCGCCCTGCTTCGCCCGTTCCGCGAAGGCGTTGATCACGGGCAGGTGGGGGACGTCCTTGGCCTCGCTGCCGTCGGCCGCCGGGACGTTCTGCAGCGCGTCGAAATAGTCGCGCCAGTTGTCGGGGACGCTGCCGGGATTGGCGAGGTAGCTCTCGTACATCTCCTCGACGTATGGCGCGTTGCCGCCGAAGAGATAGGAATTGCCCTGGTAGGCCGTGTAGACGGAGCGGGATTCACTCATGCTGCGCTGACTTTCCGCCTCCCTGCGGGAGGCTTTGGCTGGTTCGGGAAACCTTCCGCGACACGGCTGGACCGGATGGCGGATGCGTTTGGTGGCTGGAAGGCCTGTTGCGACCCGGGATTGTGCCACCGAATGCCGGGCCTTTCAGGGAAAACCCGGCATGCCCCGGTGGCAGGGACCGCGCGATCAGTCGCTCATGAGGTCGCGGATCTGCTGCAGCGCCGCCGGATCCTCGATCGTCGTGAGGTCCCCCGGATTGCGGCCTTCGCAGACGGCCTGGATCGCCCGGCGCAGCAGCTTGCCGCTGCGGGTCTTGGGCAGCAGGCTGACGAAGCGCACCCGCGCCGGCCGGGCCACGGCGCCGAGCTGCTCGTCCACCACCTTCATGATCTCGCCCTCGAGCTTCAGCCGCCCGCGCTCCTCGATCAGCCCGCTCGCGTCCCGGGCCACGACGAAGGCCATCGCCACCTGGCCCTTGAGCTGGTCGGCCACGCCCACCACCGCGACCTCGGCGACGTTGGGATGGCTGGAGATGCTCTCCTCGATCTCGCGCGTGCCAAGCCGGTGGCCGGCCACGTTGATCACGTCGTCGGTGCGGCCCAGGATGAAGTAATAGCCATCCTCGTCGCGGATGCCCCAGTCGAAAGTGCTGTACAGCATCCGGCCGGGAATCGTCTTCCAGTAGGTGTTGACGTAGCGCGCGTCGTCGCCCCACACGGTCTGCATGAAGCCGGGCGGCGTCGGGCCCTCGATCACGACCACGCCTTTTTCGTTGGGACGCGTCAGTTCCTCGCCGGTGCTCTCGTGCACCAGCTTCAGGTCGTAGCCGTACATCGGCAGTCCGGGGCTGCCGAACTTGCTGCGCTGGCGCTCCACGCCGTTGGCCAGCGCGAGGATCGGCCAGCCGCTTTCGGTCTGCCAGTAGTTGTCGATGATCGGCACCCCCAGCCCCTCGCTGATCCAGCGCGCCGTCGGCTCGTCCAGCGGCTCGCCGGCGAGGAACAGCGCCTTCAGCGTCGACAGGTCGTACTTCTTCAGGAACGCCGGATCCTGCTTTTTCAGGACGCGCACCGCCGTCGGCGCGCTGAACATCGCCGTCACCTTGTACTTCTCGACCAGGCTCCACCAGATGCCGGCGTCGGGCCGGATCGGCAGGCCTTCGTACATGATGGTCGCCATCCCCGCCAGCAGCGGCCCGTACACGATGTAGCTGTGGCCCACCACCCAGCCGATGTCGCTGGTGGAGAAGTAGGTCTCGCCCGGCTCGCCCAGGAAGATGTGCTTCATGCTGGCGGCCAGCGCGACGGCGTAGCCGCCGACGTCCCGCTGCACGCCCTTGGGCTGGCCGGTGGTGCCGCTGGTGTAGATGGTGTAGCTGATGTCGGTCGACTGGAGCCACTCGCAGTCGACATGCGCGCCGTCGTGGCGACGCAACGTGGCGGCCCAGTCGAGGTCACGCCCGGCCACCTTTTCCATGGGCGCCAGCCCGCGGTCCACCAGCAGCACCGCCTTCGGCTTGTGGGTGGACAGGCGGATCGCCTCGTCGAGCAGCGGCTTGTACGCGACGACCTTGCCGCCGCGCGAGCCGGCGTCGGCGCTGATGACGACCTTGGGCGTCGCGTCCTCGATGCGCGACGCCAGCGAGACCGACGCGAAGCCGCCGAAGACGACCGAATGGATGGCGCCGATGCGCGCGCACGCCAGCATCGCGAACGCCGCCTCCGCGATCATCGGCATGTAGATCAGCACCCGGTCGCCCTTGACCACGCCCATGTCCTTGAGCGCGGCCGCCGTCCGTTGCACCTCGCGGTGCAGTTCGCGGAAGCTGTAGGTGCGCTCCTGGCCCGTCTCCGTCGAGACGTAGATCAGGGCCGGCTGGTCGGGGCGGTCGCGCAAGTGCCGGTCGACGGCGTTGTGGCAGAGGTTGGTGGTTCCGCCCACGAACCAGCGCGCGAACGGCGGGCGCGAATGGTCGCAGATGGTCTGCGGCTGCTGCCGCCACTCGATCAGCTCGGCCTGCTCGGCCCAGAAGCGATCCCTGTCCTGCAGCGACCGGCGATGGAAATCGGCGTAACGGCTCATCGTGTCTCCTTCGGGGCTCTCGCTCGTGCCGCCCATTGTGGCCAGCATGCTTGCCCGAAGCTGACACCGCGGGCCGCACGCCGGACGGCCCGGTGGATGGCAGGCGCCCTGCCTTATTTGATCAGGGCCTGCACCTGCTTGAACATGGGGTGTTCCGCAGTACGCAGCCACTCGAAGGCAACCATCTCGGTGGTGACCAGTTCGGCGCCGGCGGCGGCGAGCCGGTCATAGGCGGCGTCGCGGTTGCGCTCCGTGCGCGAGCTGCACGCGTCGGTCACGACCCACAGGTCGAACTCCTCCTCGATCAGCTCCAGGGCCGTCTGCAGCAGGCAGACGTGCGCCTCGCAGCCGGCCAGCACGATGGTGCCGCGCTCGGCCGCCGGGGCCTTCTGCAGGTGCCTGGGCAGGCTGCGCGCGTTGCCACCCTGGCGCGGCGCCGGCCGCAGGAGTTCGGCCAGGCCGTCGGCGCAGGCGCCGAAGTGCATTTTCGAGAGCGTCTTGCGGCACAGCGCCTTGAGCTCGCTCGGGTTTTCCCCGAGGCGCGCCGGGTTCTGCTCGGTGCCCCAGGCCGGCACCTCGAACAATTGCGCCAGCTGCGCGAGCCGCATCGCGTTGCGCAGCACGGCTTCGGACTCGTGGATCGCCGGCATCAGCCGCGCCTGGTAGTCCACCAGCACCAGTTGGCATTCCTCATGATCCAGCAGCATCGCTCTTGCCTCCGGTGGCGGCGGTGCGCGCGACGAGCACCGCCAGGTAATGTGAGAACAGGTCCGCCGCGTCCTGCCTGAACATGCGGATGCGCCCGGTGTGCTGCAGCAGCAACAGGCCGACCCCGTGCGCGAACAAGGCGGTATTTTCGCGCCGCGCGCCCGCGGCATCGAGTCCCATCGCCAGCAGCGCCTCCTCGGCCGGCGCCAGGGCCTCGTACAGGCGGTCGTTCAGCCGCTGGTCCAGGTCGGACGTCAGGCCGCGCGGCGCCAGCCCGTGCACCAGGTAGAAGCCCAGGTCCAGCTCGCGCGGATTGGCCGCATAGAAGCCGAACCACGCGGTTGCCTTCGCCCGCAGCAGCGAAGCCGGCTGCCCGTCGGCGGGGACGGCATCGCGCACGGCCCGGTTCAGCCGGGCGAGCGACTCGCCCAGCAGGGCGCCGTAGATCGCCTCCTTGCTGTCGAAGTAGGAATAGAGCGCCCCCGGCGTGTAGCCGGCCCGCCGCGCGATCTCCCGCATGCTGGCGCCTTCCAGCCCGTGCTCCTCGAACACGGCGCGGGCGGCGTCGAGCACCAGCGCGCGCCGCGTTTCGCTCAGCGCCTGCTGGCGTAGTTGCCTGGTTTCCATGGGCCCACTATAGCGGGGCGGCCGCCTCGCCTGAACATTGACAGGAAAATTGAACGGCGTTCAAATTGTCCGCAAATACAGTGGAGACAGCCATGAACGCCCCCGCTTCCCCCACCCTGATGTCCGGCGAGCAGTACCGCGAATCGCTGCGCCGCCTGCGCCCGAAAGTGTTCGTCGACGGGCACCGCGTCGAAAGCGTGGCCGACGAGCCATCGTTGCGGCCGGGCGTGAACGCGATCGCCTTGACCTACGACTACGCGCTCAAGCCCGAGTACGAAACGCTGATGACGGCGGTGCAGCAGACCAGCGGCAAGCGGGTCAACCGCCTCAGCCACATCGACACCGGGCCACAGGATCTCCTCAACAAGCTGGAGATGGTCCGCCTGCTGTGCCAGGAGACCGGCTGCGCGCAGCGCTATCTCACCCACGACGCGGTCAATGCGATCGGCCAGGTCGCCGCTCGCCTGGACGACGCGAAGGGCACCAGGGAAAACACCGCGAAGTTCCTCGAGTTCCTGCACCGGGTGCAGGACCAGGACCTCACGCTGGGCGTGGCGATGACCGACGCCAAGGGGGATCGGAGCCTGCGTCCGCACCAACAGGCGAATGTCGACACCTACGTGCACGTCGTCGAGCGCAACGCCCGCGGCATCGTGATCTCCGGCACCAAGGCGATCGTCACCGGCGCGCCCTACGTGCACGAGTTGCTGGTGATGCCCTGCCGCAACATGGGCGCCGAGGACGCCGACTTCGCCGTTTGCTGCAGCGTGCCGGTGGACGTGCCGGGCCTCACCATCGTGGCGCGCCCGGCCGGCCGGCCGGGCGAGAAGGTGGAGCACGGCGAGGCGCTCTTTTCGCGCAAGTACGGGCAAACCACCGCCGTGTGCATGTTCGACCGGGTGTTCGTGCCGTGGGAGAACGTCTTCTACGCCGGCGACTGGGAGCACAGCGGCCACCTCACCTACAGCTACGCCACCCACCACCGCCACACCTGCATCGCCGCGCGAGCCGGGTTCGGCGACCTGCTGATCGGCGCGGGGGCGCTGATGTGCGAGGCGAACGGCTTCGATCCGGGAAAGGAAACCCATTTGCGCGAGCAGATGGTCGAGCTGATCAAGATCACCGAGGGCTTCTACGCCTGCGGCGTGGCCGGCAGCGTCTACGCCAGGGCCGACGAGCACAGCGGCAGCTTCGTGCCCGATCCGGTGTTCGTCAACATCGGCAAGCTGCTGCTGGCCACCCAGATCTACGACATGCACCGCATCGCGCACTACGTGAGCGGCGGGCTGATCGTCAGCCTGCCGGGCCCGGACGAGGACCACAACCCCGAAACCGCGGCCCGGCTGGCGGACGTGCTCCGCGCCAATCCGGCGGTGCCGTACGAGCAGCGCATCCAGACGGCCCGTTTCCTGGAAGACCTGACGGCCGGCTACCAGGGCGGCTGGTACAGTCTGATCAGCCTGCACGGCGGCGGCTCGCCGGCCGCCATGAAGCAGGAAATCTGGCGCAACTACCCCGTCGGTTCCAAGGTGGACCTGGTCGAGCGGCTGCTGGAACGCGGACTCTCCGATGACCCGGCACGGCCGATCACCCGCAACCGGCAGGCCGGCAAGTGCTGCGACATGGGCTGCACCGCGCCGGGCCAGCCGGTGATGGTCGACCTGCCACGGTCGCGGCGCTAACCCATCTGGCGGCAGTTACCTTAAGAAACATTCCCAGTGGGGGTGTAACCCGCCACGCTACACTGGCCGCCCCGATCAGCCAAAGTGTGCCCGTGTCACGCCCGCCCGAACCCGCCACGATCAGACTGCTCTGCGTGGAGGACAACCCCGACGACGTTGAGCTGATGGCCATCGCGCTGGAGCAGGCGGACCCGCGGCGCGAGTACCGGCTGCACCGGGTCGACGAGGCCGGCGCGTTCGTTGCCGCGCTCGACGAGGGCGGTTTCGACGCCATCCTGTGCGACTTCAACCTGCCGCGTTTCTCGCCGTACGCGGCGCTGCAGATCCTCATGACGCGGGACTGCGGCACCCCGCTGGTGGTGGTGACCCGGGCGATCGGCGAGGAAGCAGCCGTCCACGTGCTGCGCTGCGGCGCCAAGGATTACGTCACGAAGGACAAGCTCGGCACGCTGCCCCAGGTGATCGAGCGGGTGATGACCGAGCGCGAACGGGTGCGCGAGCAGGAGCGCCTGACCAATGAACTGCAGGACGCCTACCGGCGGCTCAAGAAGCTGTCGGCCCGGCTGGTGGTGGCCCAGGAGCGCGAACGCTCCCTGATCTCGCGCGAACTGCACGACGAGCTCGGGCAGACGCTGACCGGCATGGTGATCCACCTGCACGCGGCCGACCGCGCTCCCGGGGAAAGCGAGGCCGGGCGGCACCGCGAGACCGCCATGGAGATGGCGCAGACGGCCGTGAAGCAGGTGCGAACGCTGTCGTTTTCACTGCGGCCGGCGCAGCTCGACCTGCTGGGCCTGGTGACGGCGACGCAGTCGGCGGCGCACCGCATCACCGATGCGGCCGGCATCGCCTGTCGCTTCAGCTCGCGCGGCACGGAGCCGAAGAGCCTTGGCGAGACGGCCTCGGTCGCCTTGCGGCTGGCGCAGGAAGCCCTCAACAACGTGGTGCGCCACTCGCATGCCGCGACGGTGCACGTGCGGCTGCGCTTCCTGCCGCAGGAGCGCATCGGGCTGCTGGTCGTCGACGATGGCGTCGGCTTCGACAAGCGCGACCTGCTGGGTGGCGCCCCCAGCGAGCGCAACGTCGGCTTGTACGGCATGATCGAACGCACCGAACTGGCCGGCGGCCGCCTCCACATCCGCACGCGGCCCGGCCGTGGCGTCGCGATCCGCGCCGTCCTTTGAACGCTTCCGAGGTAGTGACCCCAATGAAAATGAGCCCCACCCCGCAGCACGTGCGCGTGGTCCTGGCCGACGACCATGAACTGGTCCGATCCGGCATCAAGTCCCTCCTGTCCATGGTGGACGGCGTCGAAGTCATCGCCGAGGCGAGCGACGGCAGCGAGTTGATCCAGCTGGTGGACAGCCTCACCCCCGACCTGGTGATGACCGACATCTCGATGCCCGGGATGGACGGCATCACGGCCATCGCCGAAATCCACCAGCGCCATCCCCAGGTCAAGCTGCTGGTGCTGTCGATGTACGACACGGTGGATTTCGTCAAGCGCGCCGTCGCCAACGGCGCCTGCGGCTACCTGATGAAGGACGCGCCGCCGTTCGAGCTGGAGCAGGCCGTGCGCAGCGTGATGGCGACCGGCAGCTACTACAGCCCGGTGATCGCGCAGCGGCTGCTGCAGCCGTCCGAGCCCACGGCCGACGACGAACTCACGACGCGGCAGGTGGAGATCCTGAAGCTGATCGCCCAGGGGCGCGCCTCCAAGGAGATCGCCTTCGAGCTCGGGCTGAGCCCCAAGACCGTGGACGTGCACCGCGCCCGCATCATGGACCGGCTGCAGCTCAACGACATCGCCAGCCTGACGCTGTACGCGGTGCGCAAGGGTCTGGTCAAGCCCTGACCGGCCGCGCGCCGCCCGGCCTCACGGCACGACCCGCACCAGCTTGCCTTGCGCGCTGTCGGTCAGCAGGTACAGCAGGCCATCGGGGCCCTGGCGCACGTCGCGCACCCGGCCGACGCCGGTCAGCAGCTTGTGTTCGCGCACGACGCGCCCCTCGGCGAGTTCCAGCCGTGCCAGGTAGCCGAACTTGAGCGAGCCGAGGAACAGGCTGCCCTTCATCGAAGCGCCGTAACGGTCGCTGGTGAGGAAAACCATCCCCGAGGGCGCGATCGAGGGCACCCAGTAATGCAGCGGCGGCTCCATGCCCGCCGCCTGCGTGATCCCGGCGCCGATCTTGCCGCCGCCGTAGTTCTCGCCGAACGTGACCACCGGCCAGCCGTGGTTGCGGCCGGCCTGCGGCAGGTTGACCTCGTCGCCGCCCTGGGGACCGTGCTCGTGGATCCAGAGCCGATCGCCCGGTCCGAGCGCCGCGCCCTGGACGTTGCGATGGCCCAGGCTCCAGATTTCCGGCAGCGCACCCGCGTGGCCGGCGAACGGATTGCCAGGAGCGGGCACGCCGTCCTTGGTCACGCGAACCACCTTGCCGTGGTGGTTGTCCAGCGCCTGCGCGTCCTGCATCCGGTGGAAGCGGTCGCCCAGCGTGAGGAACAAGTGTCCCTCGGACGTTTCCACGATCCGGCAGCCGAAGTGCAGGCTGCTCGCCACCTTGGGCCGCTGGCTGAAGATCACCCGCACGTCCTGGAGCCGCGACTCGTCGTCCGCCAGCCTGGCCCGGGCCAGTGCGGTGCTGTTGCCGCCTTCGCCTGGTTCGGAAAAGCAGAAGAACAACTGGCGGTTGCGCGCGAATTCGCGGTCGAGCACCACGTCGAGCAGCCCGCCCTGGCCACCGGCAGCCACCTTGGGCAGCCCTTGCAGCGGGGGGCTGATGACGCCGTCCGGCCGCACCACGCGCAGGCGTCCGGGCCGCTCGGTGACGAGGAACCGGCCCTGCGGCAGGAACGCGACGGCCCAGGGATGTTCCAGGCCTTCGGCGACGGTCTGCGGCCGCAGTGCCTGGGCAGGGGCGGCGAGCGAGGCCAGGGCCAGCGCCCAGCCGCCGGCAATGCGGCCCAGCCGCAAGCGCAGGAAGTTCATCGTCACCTCCACATGGACAACCGCCATTGTTGCCAAGCCCGCGCCACCGTGCAGCGCCGTGGGCCCGCTCCTTGGAAAATCAAGGGCTTGCGTGAACTGCCGCCTTGCACGCTTGGGCTGTGGCGAGGTATCCTCGCGCGGCAATGAAACAATGGCTCTGCATCCTGCTGCTGGCCGCCGGCGCGGCGGTCCAGGCGGCACCCGAGACGGCGGCGGACGACGACCTGGGGCAGTTCCTCGCCGAGAACCGCGTACTGGCGACGCTCGGCCAGATGAGCCACAGCGTCACCGACCGCGCCTCGGACCTGGTCGTCACGGCCATGGGCTTCCTGGGCGTGCCCTATCGCCGCGGCGGCAGCTCGGTGGACACCGGCTTCGACTGCAGCGGCTTCGTCCAGGCGATGTACCAGTCGACCGTGGGCCTGGTGCTGCCGCGCCGGGCCAACGAGCAGGCCGCCGCGACCGAATCGATCGACCGGAAGGACCTGCAGCCGGGCGACCTGGTGTTCTTCAACACGCTCAAGCGCACCTTCAGCCACGTGGGCATCTACATCGGCGACGGCAAGTTCATCCACTCGCCCAAGCCGGGCGCGCAGGTGCGAGTCGAGGACATGGGCGTGTCGTACTGGAAGCGGCGCTTCGACGGCGCGCGGCGCGTGCTGGCCGGCCAGCCCGCCCAGCCTCCGCAGGGCCAGCACTGAACGTCGCGGTCCGGCCGGCGCCGGACCGGTGCTCACCCCTTTCGAAGGATCTCAGCGCTTGCGCGGCGGCGGCAGGTCGGTGCAGGTGCCGTGCGCCGCCTCGGCGGCCAGCCCGATGCTCTCCCCGAGGGTCGGGTGCGGATGGATCGTCTTGCCGATGTCCACCGCGTCGGCGCCCATCTCGATCGCCAGCGCGATCTCGCCGATCATGTCGCCGGCATGCGTGCCGACGATCCCGCCGCCGACGATCCGGTGCGACTGCGCGTCGAACAGCAGCTTGGTGAAGCCTTCGTCCCGGTTGTTCGCGATGGCCCGCCCGGAGGCGCTCCAGGGGAAATGCCCCTTGGTCACGGCGATCCCCTGCGCCTTGGCCTGGTCCTCGGTGAGGCCCACCCAGGCGATTTCCGGGTCGGTGTAGGCCACGCTCGGAATCACGCGCGCATCGAACGCCGACTTCTGGCCGGCGGCCGCTTCGGCGGCGACGTGCCCTTCGTGCACCGCCTTGTGCGCGAGCATCGGCTGGCCCACGATGTCGCCGATCGCGAAGATGTGCGGCACGTTGGTGCGCATCTGCGTATCCACCGGAATGAATCCGCGATCGCCGACGGCGATCCCGGCCTTCTCCGCGCCGATCAGCTTGCCGTTCGGCGCGCGGCCGACCGCCTGCAGGACGAGGTCGTAGAGCTGCGGCTCCTTCGGCGCCTGCTCGCCCTCGAAGCGCACCAGGATCCCGTCCTTCGTCGCCTCGGCCGCCACGGTCTTCGTCTTCAGCATGATGTTGTCGAAGCGCGGCGCGTTCATCTTCTGCCAGACGCGCACCAGGTCGCGGTCGGCGCCCGGCATCAGGCCGTCCAGCATCTCGACCACGTCGAGCCGCGCGCCCAGCGTGGAATACACCGTTCCCATCTCGAGCCCGATGATCCCGCCGCCGAGGATCAGCATGCGCCTGGGCACCGCCGCCAGCGCCAGCGCGCCGGTGGAGTCGACGACGCGCGGGTCCTTCGGCATGAACGGCAGCCGCACCGCCTGCGAGCCGGCGGCGACGATGCACTGCGCGAAGCGGATGGTCTGCTGCTTGCCGCTCGCCTCCCGCCCGGCGCCACCGGTTTCCCTCACCTGCAGGTGGTGCGGATCGACGAACTCGCCGACGCCGCGCACGACGGTGACCTTGCGCATCTTCGCCATCGCCGCCAGCCCGCCGGTGAGCTTGCCGACGACCTTCTCCTTGTGCGCGCGCAGCTTGGCCAGGTCGACGGCCGGCTTGCCGAAGCTGATGCCCAGCGCCTCGAAGTGGCTGACCTCGTCCATCACGGCGGCGACGTGCAACAGGGCTTTCGACGGAATGCAGCCGACGTTGAGGCACACCCCGCCGAGGGTGGCGTAGCGCTCCACCAGCACGACGTTCATGCCCAGGTCGGCGGCGCGGAACGCGGCGGAGTAGCCGCCGGGCCCGGCGCCGAGCACGAGCATGTCGCACTCGATGTCGGCGCCGCCGGCGTGCGAGGCCGCGGCTGCGGCAGGGGGTGCGTCCGCCCGCACCTTGGAGGGGGCGGCTTCCTCCCTCCCCCTCGAGGGGGAGGGTGAGGGTGGGGGGGAGCCCATTGCGCCCGCAGGGGCCGTGCTCGCCGCTGGTTCCACCAGCGCGAGCACGGATCCCTCGGCCACCTTGTCACCGAGCTTGACCCTGATTTCCTTGACCACGCCGGCATGGCTCGAAGGGATCTCCATCGACGCCTTGTCCGACTCCACGGTGACCAGCGACTGCTCCGCCGCGATCGTGTCGCCGGGCTTGACCAGCAGTTCGATGACGGCCACTTCCTTGAAGTCGCCGATGTCGGGGACCTTGACTTCCACGATGGCCGTCATTTGGCCTCTTTCATCTTGAGCGTGAAGATGTCGGCGGGACCGGCGGAGTTGCGGTCGAATTCGCAGCCGGCGGCGATGCCGGCCTCGGCGACCTCGCGCGCGGTCTTGGCCCTGGCGTAGCTGGCATGCATCGCGCCCAGTGCGAAGCTGCGCCCCGAGCCGATGCCCCAGAACTCCTTGAACTCGAACACCTCGCGGTAGCTGTACAGCCCGTAGATGCCGGTGCCGTTGGCGATGACGACGCTGAACTGGCTCGACTCGTACGGATCGCTGTCCTCCTCCTTGGTCTGCAGGAAGAAGTTGTCCTTGAGGTAGGGATGCAGCTTGGTAAAGGTGTCGAACACCTCGTCCTTGCTGCCCAGCCGCAGCAGCTCGCGCGGCATCGAGCCGATCGCCTTGCGCAGCACCGGGAAGTGCGCGACGGTGCCCGCCATGCCGACGTAGCTCGGGCCGCTGTCGGTCTCCACCTTGAAGATCTTGGTGTTGTCTTCATAGCGGTTGGCGAGCCGCGTGTCGCCAAAGGTCACGAGGGTGTCGGCCGCGATCGCGATCTGCCCTGCTTTCTTCACCACTACAACAGTTGTCATTTTTTCAGAGTGCTCCGCGTGCGCGTTCCTGCTGACCTGCGGCGCTCACAACATCGTGCGCCGGAAGTCCGTCAATATAGCGCCGAGGAAGGCATTGAAACGAGCGGCGGACGCCCCGTCGATCACGCGGTGGTCCCAGGACAGCGACAGCGGCAGCATGAGCCTGGGCTGGAACTGCTGGCCGTCCCACACCGGTTCGGTCCTGCTGCGGCAGACGCCCAGGATCGCGACTTCCGGCGCGTTGATGATCGGCGTGAAGTAGCGCCCGCCGATGCCGCCCAATGACGAGATGGTGAAGGTGGCGCCCGTCATCTCCGCCGGGCCGAGCTTGCCGGCGCGCGCCTTGGCCGACAGGTCGGCGAGTTCCTGGCTGATCTGCAGGATGCCCTTGCTGTCCGCGTCCTTGAGCACCGGCACCATCAGGCCGTTGGGCGTATCGGCGGCGAAACCGATATGCCAGTAGCGCTTGAGCACCAGCTGCTCGCCGTCGAGCGACGCGTTGAAGTTGGGAAACTTCTTCAGCGCCGCCACGCAGGCCTTGATCAGGAACGCGAGCATCGTGACCTTGACGCCCGCCTTCTCGTTTTCCTTGTTCAGCTGGACGCGGAACGCCTCCAGCTCGGTGATGTCGGCGTCGTCGTGGTTGGTGACGTGCGGGATCATCACCCAGTTGCGGTGCAGGTTGGCCGCGGCGATCCTGCGGATGCGGCCGAGGTCGGTGCGCTCGACCGGGCCGAACTTCTCGAAGTCGACCTGCGGCCACGGCAGCAGGCCCAGAGCTTCGCCGCCGCCGGTGGCCTTGGCCCCGGCGCCGGACTTCAGGCTGACTTCGCCCTTCATCACGGCCTTGGTGAACGCCTGCACGTCCTCCTGCGTGATGCGGCCCTTGGGTCCGCTGCCCTTGACCTGGTCCAGCGGCACGCCGAGTTCGCGGGCGAACCGGCGCACCGACGGCGATGCGTGCGACAGCGGGCCCGACGGCGCGCCCGGCTCATGCGGCGGCAGCGCCGCCGTGGGCAGGGTGCGCGGCACGGCACGCGAGGATTCGGGCACCGCCTCGGCCAGGGCCGTCGCGGGTGGCGGCGCCACGGCAGAGGCCGGCGCCTTCGGCGCAGCGGCCGCGCCGGCGCCTTCGAGCACGGCGACGAGATCGCCGACGTTCAGCTTGTCGCCCAGCTTCACCTTCAGTTCGCGCACGACGCCGGCGGCCGGCGACGGAATCTCCATCGAGGCCTTGTCGGATTCCACGGTGATCAGCGACTGCTCCGGCTTCACGGTGTCACCGGCCTTGACCAGCAGCTCGATCACCGCGACGTTCTTGAAATCGCCGATGTCCGGGACCCGCACTTCGACCGGGCCGCTCTCCCCCGCGCCTCCCGCGGCTCGCGCGGGAGCCGGGGCAGCTGCCTGGGGTGCTGCGGCCACCCGCTCGTCCCGCTGCGCAGCGGCCTGCGGCGCGGGCTGGGGCGGGGCGCTCGCGGCGTCGCTGCTCTCCACCAGGGCCAGCACCGCCCCTTCGGACAGCTTGTCGCCGAGCTTCACCTTCAGCTCCTTGACCACGCCGGCATGCGACGACGGAATCTCCATCGACGCCTTGTCCGACTCCACGGTGACCAGCGACTGCTCCGCCTTGACGGTCTGGCCGGGCTGCACCAGCAACTCGATGACGGCCACGTCCTTGAAGTCCCCGATGTCGGGGACCTTCACCTCGATCAATGCCATGTTTCTTCTTCTCCGGCCTGGGGCGTCAAGCGTACAGCGGATTGACGCGGTCGCTGTCGATGCCGTACCTGGCGATCGCCTCGGCCACCTTGGCCGCGGGCACCGTGCCTTGCTCGCTGAGGGCCTTGAGCGCGGCCACCACGATGTAGTGGCGGTTCACCTCGAAGTGCTCGCGCAGCCGGCTGCGGAAGTCGCTGCGGCCGAAGCCGTCGGTGCCCAGCACCTTGTAGCGGCGGCCGGCTGGGATGAAGGGACGGATCTGCTCGGGATACGACTTGATGTAGTCGGTGGAGGCGATCACCGGACCGGCATGGCCCTCGAGCTGCTGCGCCACGAACGGCACCCGCGGCGCCTGCGTCGGGTGCAGCAGGTTCCAGCGCTCGGCGTCCTGTCCGTCGCGCGCCAGCTCGGTGAAGCTGGGGCAGCTCCAGACGTCGGCGGCGACGCCCCAGTCCGTCTCCAGCAGTTGCTGCGCCGCGATCGACTCGCGCAGGATGGTGCCGCTGCCCAGCAGCTGGACCCGGGTCTTCAGCTTGGGCCCTTCCTTGCACAGGTACATACCCTTGATGATCTGCTCCTCGGTGCCCGGCTTGAGGCCCGGCATCGCGTAGTTCTCGTTGAGCAGTGTCACATAGTAGAAGACGTTGTCCTGCCGCTCGACCATGCTCTTGAGGCCGTGGTGCAGGATCACGCCGACTTCGTGGGCGAAGGTCGGGTCGTAGCTGATGCAGTTGGGAATGGTGCTCGCCAGCACGTGGCTGTGCCCGTCCTCGTGCTGCAGGCCTTCGCCGTTGAGCGTGGTGCGGCCGGAGGTGCCGCCCAGGATGAAGCCCCGCGCCTGCATGTCGCCCGCCGCCCAGGCGAGGTCCCCGAAACGCTGGAAGCCGAACATCGAGTAGTAGATGTAGAACGGCACCATGATGCGGTTGCTGGTGCTGTAGCTCGTGGCCGCCGCGATCCAGCTGGCCATGCCACCGGCCTCGTTGATGCCCTCCTGCAGGATCTGGCCCTGCTGGTCTTCCTTGTAGTAGGACACCTGGTCGCGGTCCTGCGGCGTGTACTTCTGCCCTTCCGGGTTGTAGATGCCGATTTGCCGGAACAGCCCTTCCATGCCGAAGGTGCGGGCCTCGTCGACCAGGATCGGCACCGCGCGCGGGCCGAGCTCCTTGTCGCGCAGCAGCGTGGAGAGGAAGCGCACGTAGGCCTGCGTGGTGCTGATCTCGCGGCCCTCGGCCGTCGGGTCCAGCACCGCCTTGAACGCCTCCAGCGGCGGGACCTTCAGGTGTTCGTCGGCGCGGGTGCGGCGCTTGGGCAGGTAACCGCCCAGCGACTGGCGCCGCTCGTGCAGGTACTTCATCTCCGGCGTGTGCTCCTCCGGCCGGTAGAACGGCACTTCGGCGAGCTTGTCGTCGGGAATCGGGATGTTGAAGCGGTCGCGGAAGGTCCTGATGTCCTCGTCGCTCATCTTCTTGGCCTGGTGGGCGATGTTCTTGCCCTCGCCCGCGCGCCCCATCCCGAAGCCCTTCACGGTCTTGACCAGCAGCACCGACGGCTGGCCCTTCGTGTTCACGGCGCGGTGGTAGGCCGCGTAGACCTTCTGCGGATCGTGGCCGCCGCGCTGCAGGCGCCAGATGTCCTCGTCGCTCATGTTGGCGACCATCTCGAGCGTCTTCGGATGGCGGCCGAAGAAGTTCTTGCGCACGTAGGCGCCGTCGTTGGCCTTCATCGCCTGGTAGTCGCCGTCCAGGGTCTGCATCATGATCTGGCGCAGGATGCCGTCCTTGTCGCGGGCCAGCAGCGGGTCCCAGTAACTGCCCCAGATCAGCTTGATCACGTTCCAGCCGGCGCCGCGGAACGTGCCTTCCAGCTCCTGGATGATCTTGCCGTTGCCGCGCACCGGGCCGTCCAGCCGCTGCAGGTTGCAGTTCACGACGAAGATCAGGTTGTCCAGCTTCTCGCGCGCGGCCACGCCGATCGCGCCCAGGCTCTCGACCTCGTCCATCTCGCCGTCGCCGCAGAACACCCACACCTTGCGGTTCTCGGTATTCGCGATGCCGCGCGCGTGCAGGTACTTGAGGAACCGCGCCTGGTAGATCGCCATCAGGGGGCCCAGGCCCATCGAGACGGTGGGGAACTGCCAGAACTCGGGCATCAGCTTCGGGTGCGGATAGCTCGACAGGCCCTTGCCGCCGACCTCCTGCCGGAAGTTGAGCAGCTGCTCCTCGGTCAGCCGCCCTTCCATGAAGGCGCGAGCGTAGATGCCGGGAGCGCTGTGGCCCTGGATGTAGAGGCAGTCGCCGCCGTGCTGCTCGCTCTCGCCGTGCCAGAAATGGTTGAACCCGGCGCCGAACATGGTGGCCACCGAAGCGAACGAGCTGATGTGGCCGCCGAGGTCGCCGCCATCCTCCGGGTGCAGGCGGTTGGCCTTGACCACCATCGCCATCGCGTTCCAGCGCATGTAGGCACGCAGCCGCTCCTCGATTTCGAGGTTGCCGGGGCAACGCTCCTCGTCATCGGCATCGATCGTGTTGACATACGCCGTGGTGGCCGAGAACGGCATGTCGACACCATGCTGCCGCGCCTGGTCCAGGAGCTGTTCGAGCAGGAAGTGGCCGCGCTCGCGGCCCCCCGCTTCGATGACTGCGGCGAGGGCGTCGAGCCACTCGCGCGTTTCCTGCGCATCCGAGTCGTTGGCCGCCGGGCCGAAGAGGTTGTCGGGCTGTGCTGACATAGGGAAACCTGTCTCCTGGGTGTCGCTAATTTAGTACGGTGCTGCCGCGAGCGCGGGAGTGTCTCACAGTTTGCGTCATTTTCAAATAGTGCCTATACATTTCACATTGTGGTTTCGACCGGGGTGAACGCATGCACGCCGTCATGGTCGAACACCGAGCCGCGTCTCCGCCCCATCCCGCCTGCTGCCCTGCCCCTACACTCTGAGCTTCATGCAAGACCCCGTTTCCGCCCACGAGCCGCCGCACGACGCGGGCGCGCCCACCGGCTGGTGGCGCCGCTGGTGGGGCAGCCAGACCCCCGGTCGCCAGGACCGCTTCGCCATGCTGGCCCCGGTCGCGGCGGTGCTCCTGTTCCTGGCCGCCATCGTCTCCGCATTCTGGTACCTGCGGCTCGAGGAGATGGACCGCGAGCACGAAGCCGTGCGGCGCGACGTCGAATACGCGCAGCAGCGGGTACGGCTGCGGCTGCTGGAGCGGCAGGAACAGTTGATGCGCGTGGCGCACGACATTTCCAACCAGCAGCTGGAGCGCGACGAGTTCGTCAGCCGCATCGAGGCGATGGTGATCCAGTACCCGGAGCTGCAGGCGGTCGCCTGGATCGACGACCGCCGCCGCATCCGCGCCAGCTATGCGGCGCCCAGCGTGGCGGCGGGCCAGCTGCGCCCGGCCGGCGGCGTGTTGCGCGGCGGCGAAACCGAGAGCATCTACACCCTCGCGCGCGACCTGCAGCAGCCGGTCTACTCGCAGCCGGCCGCGGGCGCCGACGGCAGCGGCCTGCTGCAGCTGCACATCCCGCTGTCCAACCAGCAAGGCAAGTTCGCCGGCGTGGTGCTCGGCGAGTACTCGATCGATGCCATCCTGCGCTACGCGGTGCCGGCAGAGGTGTCGGCCAAGTACGCCGTGGCCCTCCTCGACGGCAAGAACCGGATCATCGCCGGGAACTCGGTGCCGCCGCGCAAGGGACCGAGCCAGCTGCTGCCGTGGGCGGCCCAGCCGAACGAATACGAGGTGCCGGTCTCCCCGGTCGGCAACGGCCTGATCATCCGCGCGCAGGCCTATCGCACGTCGCTGGGCGTCATCGGAAGCGGCCTGTTCTGGCTGGTCGGCGCCTTGAGCGCGATGACCGCCTGGATGCTGATCGGCAACTGGCGCCACACGCGCCGCCGCATGCAGGCCCAGCGCGCCCTCGTGGCCGAGACCAACTTCCGGCGGGCGATGGAGAACTCCATGCTCACCGGCATGCGGGCCCTGGACATGCAGGGCCGCATCACCTACGTCAACGCCGCCTTCTGCCAGATGACCGGCTGGAGCGAGGGCGAACTGGTTGGGCGCACCCCGCCCTTTCCGTACTGGCCCGACGAGGACCGCGAGCAGCTGATGGCGCGGCTGGACGACGAGCTGCACGGGCGCACCGTCGCCGGCGGCTTCCAGGTGCGCGTCAAGCGCAAGGACGGCAGCCTGTTCGACGCCCGCCTGTACCTGTCGCCGCTGATCGATGCCAAGGGCCAGCAGACCGGCTGGATGACGTCGATGACCGACATCACCGAGCCGAACCGCATCCGCGAACAGCTCTCCGCGTCCTACGAGCGCTTCACCACGGTGCTGGAGGCACTGGACGCCTCGGTGTCGGTGGCGCCGCTGGGCAGCGAGGAGCTGCTGTTCGCCAACAAGTTGTACCGCCTCTGGTTCGGGGTCCAGACGGCCGGCCACCTGCAGATGGTGGCGCAGGCCGGTGTGCCGGAGCAGCCGCGCCTGGACGAGTCGCTGGACGCGGTCGACTCCTTCGTCGGCCTGCCCACCGGAACGCTGACCGCCGCGCGATCGGAGAACGCGGAGATCTTCGTGCCCGAGCTGGGCAAGTGGCTGGAAGTGCGTTCGCGCTACCTCAACTGGGTCGACGGGCGGCTCGCGCAGATGGTGATCGCCACCGACATCACGCCGCGCCGCCATGCCGAGGAACAAGCCGCCGCCCAGGCCGAGCGCGCGCAATCGTCCAGCCGCCTGATCACCATGGGCGAGATGGCGTCGTCGGTCGCGCATGAACTGAACCAGCCGCTGACCGCGATCAACAACTACTGCAACGGCCTGGTGTCGCGCATCAGGAAGCAGCAGATCAACGAGGAGGACCTGCTCGCGGCGCTGGAGAAGACCGCGCGCCAGGCGCAGCGCGCCGGCCAGATCATCCAGCGCATCCGCTCCTTCGTGAAGCGCAGCGAGCCGAACCGAACGCTCTCGGACGTGGCGACCCTGGTGTCGGAGGCGGTCGAACTGGCCGAGATCGAACTGCGCCGGCGCAACGTGCGTCTGTCGCACTACGTCGCCGCGCGCCTGCCCAAGCTGATGGTCGATCCGATCCTGATCGAGCAGGTGCTGGTGAACCTCCTGCGCAACGCGGCCGAGTCGATCGAGCACGCCCGCCGCCCCGCCTCCAGGCGCAGCGTCGAACTGCGCGTGATCCCGAAGGACATCGACGGCCAGCCGGTGATCGAGTTCTCCGTGCTCGACTCGGGGCAGGGCCTCGCGCCGGAAGTGATGGAGCGCCTGTACGAGGCGTTCTTCACCACCAAGCCCGAAGGCATGGGCATCGGCCTGAACCTGTGCCGCAGCATCGTGGAGTCGCACCAGGGGCGGATGCAGGCCGAGAACATCTACAATGGGACCGACGTGGCCGGCTGCCGTTTCTCCTTCTGGATTCCCCTGGCCGGCGCGCCAGATGCCTTGGAAAACAAGAATGCCGGCGTGGCGGTGTGACCCGGGAACGGGCGCCCGGCCCAAGGGTCCGGTGCGTAGCGCGGAGGTTACCGAATGAGTTTGATTCCGAAGAAGGGCACCGTGTACGTCGTCGACGACGACGAGGCCGTGCGCGACTCGCTGCAGTGGCTGCTCGAGGGCAAGGACTACCGCGTGCGCTGCTTCGACTCCGCGGAGTCGTTCCTCTCCCGCTACGACCCGCGCGAGGTGGCCTGCCTGATCGTCGACATCCGCATGGGCGGCATGACCGGGCTCGAACTGCAGGACCGCCTCCTGGAGCGCAAGTCCCCCCTGCCGATCGTGTTCATCACCGGGCACGGCGACGTGCCGATGGCCGTGAACACGATGAAGAAGGGCGCGATGGATTTCATCCAGAAGCCGTTCAAGGAAGACGAACTGGTCAGCCTGGTCGAGCGGATGCTGGAACACGCCAAGGGCGCGTTCGCCGAATACCAGAGCGCCGCCAGCCGCGACGCGCTGCTGTCCAAGCTCACCTCGCGCGAAGCGCAGGTGCTCGAACGCATCGTCGCCGGCCGCCTGAACAAGCAGATCGCCGATGACCTGGGCATCAGCATCAAGACGGTGGAGGCGCACCGCGCCAACATCATGGAAAAGCTCAACGCCAACACGGTCGCCGACCTGCTGAAGATCGCGCTGGGCCAGAACGCGCCGAAATCCTGAACCGGACATCCGTACGCAAAGGCCGCAGAGGTTGCGCAGAAGCCGCAGAAAAGAAATCATTGAATTCTTCTGCGGCCTCTGCGTTACTTTTGCGGCCTCTGCGTTCGGCTGTTGAATTGAATCTCCCATGACAGCCCAACTCATCGACGGCAACGCGCTTGCCAAATCCATCCGTGCCGAAGTCGCGCAGCGCGCGCAGGCGCTCAAGGCGCGGGGCGTCACGCCCGGCCTCGCGGTGATCCTGGTCGGCGAGGACCCGGCCAGCCAGGTGTACGTGAAGCACAAGGTCACGGACAGCCAGGAAGCCGGCCTGCACTCGGTGCTGGAGCGCCACCCGGCCGACATGACCGAAGCGGCGCTGCTCGATCGCATCCGCGCCCTCAACGCCGACCCGGCCATCCACGGCATCCTGGTGCAGCTGCCGCTGCCGAAGCACATGAACGCCGCGAAGGTGATCGAGACCATCTCGCCGGCCAAGGACGTCGACGGCTTCCACGTGGCGAGCGCCGGCGCGCTGATGATCGGCCAGCCGGGCTTCGTGCCGTGCACGCCGTACGGCTGCATGAAGATGCTCGAATCCATCGGCTACGACCTGCGCGGCAAGAACGCGGTGGTCATCGGGCGCAGCAACATCGTCGGCAAGCCGATGGCCATGCTGCTGCTGCAGAAGAACGCCACCGTGACCGTTTGCCACAGCGCGACTGCGGACCTCGCCGCGCACACGCGGCAGGCCGACGTCGTCGTCGCGGCCGTCGGCAAGCGCAACGTCCTGACGGCGGACATGGTCAAGCCGGGCGCCGTGGTGATCGACGTCGGCATGAACCGCAATGACGAAGGCAAGCTCTGCGGCGACGTCGATTTCGCCGGCGTGCGCGAGGTCGCCGGCTGGATCACGCCGGTACCCGGCGGCGTCGGGCCGATGACCCGCGCCATGCTGCTGGTCAATACGATGGAAGCGGCGGAGCGGGCGGCGCGCTAAGAGTCAACAGCCGGACGCGGAAAGCCGCAGAGGTTCCGCAGAAGCCGCAAAAGAAATCCAAAATTCAATTTGATTTTTCTTGCGGCTTCTGTGTACTTTGGTGGCTTCTGCGTTCGGCTGTTGGGTTTCCCTTGTGCGCTCCAGCGGGTCGCCGCGCGCTGACGCAAAATCAGCGGGATGACCAGCAGCAATCCCCTCCTCGATTTCACCGACCTCCCCCGCTTCGACGAAGTCCGGCCCGAACACGTGGCGCCGGCGGTCGACGAATTGCTCGCGCAGGCGGACCAGGCACTGGCCACCGTCACCGCGGCCGGCTTCCCCAGCCGCTGGGCCGACATCGCGAAGGTGCTGGAGACCGCGACCGAGCGGCTCGGCCGCGCCTGGGGCGTGGTGAGCCACCTCAACGGCGTGGCCGACACGCCGGAGCTGCGCGCCGCCTACAACGCAGTGCTGCCCAAGGTCACCGACTTCTGGACCCGGCTGGGATCGGACGAACGCCTGTTCGCGAAGTACAAGGCGATCGATCCCGCCACCCTCACGGCGGAGCAGCGCCAGGCGCACAAGAACGCGATCCGCAATTTCGTGCTCGGCGGCGCCGAGCTCGCCGGCCAGGCCAAGGAGCGCTTCGCGGCAATTCAGGAGCGGCAGGCGGAGCTGAGCCAGAAATTCAGCGAGAACGCCCTCGACGCCACCGACGCCTTCGCCTACTACGCCCGCGCGGACGAACTGGACGGGGTGCCGCCGGACGTGGTCCAGGCGGCTCGGGCGGCTGCGGAGGCGGAAGGCAGGGAAGGCTTCAAGCTCACGCTCAAGATGCCGAGCTACCTGCCGGTGATGCAGTTCGCCCACAGCGGCGCCTTGCGCGAGCGCATGTACCGCGCGTATGTGACGCGCGCGAGCGACCAGGGCGATCCGAAGTTCGACAACACGGCCCTCATGCGCGAGATCCTGGCGCTGCGGCGGGAGGAAGCGCGCCTGCTGGGATACGCCAACTTCGGCGAGGTCTCGGTCGTGCCGAAGATGGCGGACTCGCCGCAGCAGGTCGTCACGTTCCTGCGCGACCTGGCGCGTCGCGCGCGGCCGTATGCGGAGAAGGATGTCGCGGACATGCGGGCGTTCGCCGCCGCCCGGCTCGGCATCGCGGATCCGCAGGCCTGGGACTGGTCGTACATCGGTGAGAAGCTGAAGGAGGAGCGCTATGCCTTCAGCGAGCAGGAGGTCAAGCAGTACTTCACGGCACCCAAGGTGCTGGCCGGCCTGTTCAAGATCGTCGAGACGCTGTTCGAGGTGGGGATCCGCCGCGACAGCGCCCCGGCGTGGAACCCGACTGTGGAGTTCTACAGAATAGAGAGGTCGCACCCGGAGCGTGCGGGCGAACGCGACGGCCGGCTGGTCGGCCAGTTCTACCTCGACGCGGCCGCCCGCACCGGCAAGCGCGGCGGCGCCTGGATGGACGACGTGCGCGCGCGCTGGTTGCGGCCGGACACCGGCGCGCTGCAGACGCCCGTGGCGCACCTGGTGTGCAACTTCGCCGAAGGCGTGGACGGCAAGCCGCCGCTGCTGATGCACGACGACGTCATCACCCTCTTCCACGAGTTCGGGCACGGACTGCACCACATGCTCACGCACGTGGACGAGCTCGACGTGTCCGGCATCAGCGGCGTGGAATGGGACGCCGTGGAACTGCCCAGCCAGTTCATGGAGAACTTCTGCTGGGAATGGAGCGTGCTGCGGCACATGACGGCCCACGTCGACACCGGCGCGCCCCTGCCGCGCGAGCTGTTCGACAAGATGCTCGCCGCCAAGAACTTCCAGAGCGGGCTGGCGACCTTGCGGCAGATCGAGTTCGGCCTGTTCGACATGTTGCTGCACACGCAGCACGATCCGGCGCAGGACTTCATGCCGCTGCTGCAACAGGTGCGGGCCGAGGTCGCCGTGCTGCAGCCGCCGCCCTTCAGCCGCACCGCGCACACCTTCAGTCACATCTTCTCCGGTGGCTACGCGGCCGGCTACTACAGCTACAAGTGGGCCGAGGTACTCAGCGCCGACGCGTATGCCGCCTTCGAGGAAACCATGGGTTCCGACGGCTTGCCAAGTCGCGAAACCGGGCGAAAATACCGGCAGGCCATCCTCGAGGCGGGCGGCAGCCGGCCCGCGATCGAATCCTTCAAGGCATTCCGCGGGCGCGAGCCCACGCTCGACGCCTTGCTGCGGCACCAGGGCATGGCCTGAACAAGGACGGAGTCACAGATGTACGTTGCGCGGCCTCTCGTTGTCCTGGGCCTGGGTGCCATGGTGTTCATGGCCGCCGCGGCCTGGTCGCCTGACGCGTCCTCACAACAGATCTACCGGATCGTCACGCCCGACGGACGGGTGACGTTTTCGGACCGCCCGCCAGCCGATGCGGCCGCGAAGGCGGGCTCCGCGCCGGTCACGCCGCCGGGCGGCACGGCCGGCAGCGACATGGCCAGCCTCCCCTTCGAGCTGCGCCAGGCCGCCGCGGCGTATCCGGTGACCCTCTACACCGGACCGGAATGCCCGCCCTGCCAGTCCGCCCGCGCCATGCTGACGACGCGCGGCATCCCGTTCACCGAGAAGACGGTCACCAGCAACGAGGACATCGAGGCGCTGCGGCGCCTGGCCGGCTCGCCCACGCTGCCGGTCGCCACCATCGGCGGCCAGCAGCTCAGGGGCTATTCGGAGCAGGAATGGGCGCAGTACCTGGATGCCGCCGGCTATCCGCAAACGTCGCAATTGCCGTCCGGCTTCCGGCGCACGCCGGCCGCGCCGATGGTCGCCGTGACGCCGGCCAAGCCGGCTTCGGCGCCGCAGCCGGCCACCGCGAGCGCCCAGCCGGCGCCGCCGCCGCCGCTGCCGCCGACCACGCCGTACAACGGCGGCATCCGGTTCTGATCAGAACGAGAGCGTCCTGACGCCGCCGGCGGTGCCGAGCAGGCACACGGCCGCCTTCTGGAACGCGAACACGCCAACCGTGACGACGCCCGGCCACTGGTTCACCTCGCGCTCGAAGCCGAGGGGATCGGTGATCTCCAGGCCCGCCACGTCCAGGATGTGCTGCCCGTTGTCGGTCACGAGGGGGACGCCGTCGATCAGGCGGACAGCGGCGGTGCCGCCCAGCGCCGCGAACTGGCGCACGATGCGCTGCGTCGCCATCGGGATCACCTCCACCGGCACCGGATAGCGCCCCAGCACCGGCACCAGCTTGCTCTCGTCGGCGATGCACACGAAGCGCCGGCTCTGCGCCGCGACGATCTTCTCGCGCGTGAGTGCCGCGCCGCCCCCCTTGATCATGAAGCCCTTGCCGTCGATCTCGTCCGCCCCGTCGACGTAGACGCCGATCTCGCCGACCTCGTTCGCGTCGAAGACGCGGACGCCCAGCGCCTCCAGGCGCGCCGTCGAGGCGTTGGAGCTCGAGACGGCGCCAGCGATGCGGTCCTTCATCGCCGCCAGGGCGTCGATGAACTTGTTGACGGTCGATCCGGTGCCCACGCCGATGATTTCGCCGGGCACCACGTACTGCAATGCCGCCTGCCCCACCAGCCCTTTGAGTTCGTCCTGCGTCACGCGACAATCCCTGGTTCGTTGATCCCCTGATTATCCATGTCGCTGCTGCCTTACGCGCTCGCCCGCGCCCTGCTGTTCCGGCTCGACCCCGAGCGCGCCCACGAGCTGACCATGGAGTCGCTCGCCCGCTCGCAAGGCACGCCGCTCGAATGGGCCTACCGCAACGGCCTGGTGGAGGACCCGGTCACGCTCGCCGGCCTGCGTTTTCCCAACCGCGTCGGGCTGGCCGCCGGCCTGGACAAGAACGCGCGCTGCATCGACGGCCTGGGCGCGATGGGCTTCGGTTTCGTGGAAGTCGGCACGGTGACTCCCAGGCCGCAGCCAGGCAACCCCAGGCCGCGGCTGTTCCGGCTGCCACAGGCCCGCGCGCTGATCAACCGGCTCGGCTTCAACAACGACGGCCTGGACGCGTTCGTCGCCAACGTGAAGCGGTCGTCATTCCGGCAGCGCGGCCGCATCCTCGGCCTGAACATCGGCAAGAACGCGGCAACGCCGATCGAGAACGCCACCAGCGACTACCTGGCCTGCCTGGACGGCGTGTACCCGCACGCCGACTACGTCACGGTCAACATCTCCAGCCCCAACACCAGCAACCTGCGCTCGCTGCAAAGCGACGCGGCGCTCGACGCGCTGCTGGGCGCGATCGCGCAGCGGCGTTCGCGGCTCGCGCTGCAGCACGGACGCGAGGTGCCGGTCTTTGTCAAGATCGCGCCGGACCTCGACGAAGCGCAGGTGGGGGTGATCGCCGCCACGCTCCAGCGGCACGGCATGGACGGCGTGATCGCGACCAACACGACCATCAGCCGGGAGGCCGTGCAGGGTCTGCCGCACGCCCAGGAGACGGGCGGCCTGAGCGGCGCCCCCGTGTTCGAGTCGAGCAACCGGGTGATCGCGCAGCTGCGCGCGGCCCTCGGCAGCGGCTTCCCGATCATCGGCGTCGGCGGGATCATGAGCGCCGCAGACGCGGTGGCCAAGATGCGCGCCGGCGCCGACCTGGTGCAGGTCTACACCGGCCTCATCTACCGCGGTCCGGCGCTGGTGGGTGAGATTGCCAGCGCGTTGAAGGCGATGCCGCGCACCAAGACCAGATAAGCGTCTCCCATCTTGCCTGGCACGCCGCGCATTCTCGCCACCCAAGGCGGAGCGCCACCAGGGCGTGCGGCACGCCCTGCGTCGCAGTCTCAGAACGCGTAACTGCCCGCCACCTTCAACACCCCGCCGCGCCCCGGCGCCGGCTCGAAGAAGCGGCCGTTGCCTTCGTTCACGATCACCGAGCCCGCGTACCGCCGGTCGAAGACGTTGTCGATGCGCGCCGTGGCGGCGAGGTCCCAGCCGCGCACGTTGAAGCCGTAGCCGCCATGCAGGGCCAGCGTGGTGTACGAAGGCGCGGCGTCCGTGTTGGCGTCGTTGACGGGAACGGCGCCGGAACGGCGCAGTTCCGCGCCGCCGCGCCAGCCCCGCGCCGGCTGCCAGGCCACTTCGAGCGCCAACATCGAGCGGGCCGTGCCGGGGATGCGATTGCCCGCCGGAATCACCAGCGGCGTGCAAGGCACGCCGCTGCAACTCGTGAAGGCCTCGCGGTATTGCGCGTCGAGCCAGGTCTGCGCCAGTTGCACCTGCCAGCCGGCGTCGGTGGCCGCGCTCCACGCGAGCTCGACGCCGCGCCGCCGGGTCGTGCCCGCGTTCTGGAACGAGCTGCGCCCGCCGCTGTTGGTGCGGGTGACGATCTCGCCGCGCGTTCCCACCTGGAACAACGCCGCCGTCCATTGGCTGCGCCAGTCTCCGGCCAGCGCCGTGCGTCCCTTGACCCCGAGCTCCAGGTTGCGGCTGCGCGATGGCTGCAGCGCGAAGTTCATCCCCGCGCTGCCGTCGGGCCGGTAGGCGAGTTCGTTGAAGGTCGGCGTCTCGAAGCCGCGGCCCCAGGCGCCGTACACATTCAGTTGCGGCGACCACGCGTACATGAGGCCGGCGACCGGCAGCGTGGCGCGATAGCGCAGGTTGCCGCTGTCGTCGCGGTTGACGCCCGCGATGTAACGGTCCTGCGACTCGAAGCTCACGCTGCTGTGGCGCACGCCGGCCGTCAGGCTCCAGCGCGGGCGAAACTTCCACACCGCCTGCAGGTACGGGTCGAGATTGGAGACACGGTTCTCCTCGTCGCGGCGCAAGGCGCCCTGCACGCCGATGACGCCGCCCACGAAGTTCTGCCAGCCGCGCCGCTGCTCCTGCAGGTGGTCGTACGAAAGGCCGGCGACCACTTCGAGGGGCGCGGAACCGAGCGTCGACTGCGCCGTCCAGCGCAGATCCGTGCCGGCATAGCGGCGCTCGAGGTCGATCACGCCCCCGGGATGCAACGCGTTGGCCTGTGGCCCCACCGGGATCGACTGGAACTGCGCCGTGTCGCGCTGGCCCGCGTACACCATCAGGCGCAGTTGCTGGCCGCCGCCGAGGCGGTGCTCGTGGATCGCTCCCAGCTGGTCCTGACGCACGGTCTTGCGGGTGTTGAACGACAGCGCCGCCGGATCGACGCCGCGCGGATCGGACTCGAACTGCGAGCGTGACAGGCCCAGCGGATCGTCGGCGCGCAGCTTCACGGTGTTGGCCACCAGCGTCCAGTCGCGGCCCTCGCCGGCGTCGAGATCCAGCCGCGCATTGCCCAGGTTGCGCTCGGCCGCGCTGTGCTCGCGCCAGCCGTCGGTGCTGAAGCGGTTGGCGCTGAGCGAATAGCGCAGCGCGCCGGCCGCGCCGCTCGCGCGCACCCCCGGCCGCACCAGCCCTTCGCTCCCCACCGCGAGGCTGGGAGTGACGGTCGGCCGCCCCGAGCCCGGCTCGGTGAAGACCTGCAGCACGCCGCCCGAGGAGTTGCCGTAGAGAACCGAGAACGGTCCGCGCAGCACTTCGATCCGGCCCGCGGACGCGAGGTCGAAATGCGAGAGCTGTCCCTGGCCGTCCGGCATCGTGGCCGGGATGCCGTCGACATACAGCCGCACGCCGCGCACGCCGAAGGACGAGCGGGCGCCGAACCCGCGGATCGACAGCTGCAGGTCCTGGGCGTAGTTCTGGCGGTCGCGGGCCACGATCCCGGGCACCGGTCCAAGACCTTCGGAGAGGTTGATCTCGGGCCGGCCCGCGGCCCTCAGCCGTTCGCCGTCGATCACGTCGACCGACGCGGGCACGTCGAACGGTGAGGCTTCGCTGCGGGTGGCGGTGACGGTGACCTGGGGCAGCACCTGCGCCAGCGCGCCGGCTGCGGCGCCGGCCAGCAAGCCAGCGAAGATCGTCTTCATGTGGTGGCTCCCTCGAGCAACGAGGTGACGTGTTCAGCGATCGCAAGCGCACTGGTGAGGCCCGGCGATTCGATGCCGAACAGGTTCACCAGGCCACCGACGCCGTGCAACGGCGGACCGTCGACGCGGAAGTCGGGCGCCTTCTCGCCGGGGCCGTAGATCTTCGGCCGCACGCCGCTGTAGCTCGGCTGCAGCGCCCCGTCGGGCAGGCCCGGCCAGTAGCGGCGCACCTCCGCGTAGAAGCCGTCGGCGCGCCGCGGATCGACGGTGTAGTCAATGTCCTTCGGCCGGCGCGCCTGGAGCCACTCCAGGTCGGGCCCGAACTTCGCCTGCCCGCCCAGGTCCAGGGTGAGGTGCACGCCGAGCCAGGCATCCGCCGGCGCCGGGTAGATCAGGTGCGTGAACGGCGCGCGGCCGCCCAGCGAGTAGTAATTGCCCTTGGCGAAGTGCTCCTGCGGAATGAACCGCGCGTCGAGCCCGTCGAACCGCCGCGCCAGCGCGCAGGCATGCAGCGAAGCCGAGTTCACGACTTCGCGCGCCGCGACCTCGCTGCCGTCTGCCATGCGCACGACGTGGGGCGCGCCGCCGCTGCCCAGCACGACCGCATCGACGGCCGACCCGAGGGCGACCATGCCGCCGGCGCGTTCGAGATCGCCTTGCAGCGCCAGCATGAAGCCGTGGCTGTCGACGATGCCGGTGGTCGGGGACAGCAGCGCCGCGACGCAGTGCAGCGCCGGCTCGAGGGCCTTCGCCTGCCCGGCATCCAGCCATTGCACCGGCACGCCGTTGGCGTCCGCGCGGGCCTGGATGGTGAGCAGCGCCGCCGCCTCGGCGTCGGTGGTGGCGACCACCAGCTTGCCGCAGCGGCGGTGCTCGACGCCGTGGCTGGCGCACAGCGCATAGAGCAACTCCTTGCCGCGCACGCACAGCCGCGCCTTGAGCGAACCCGTCGGGTAGTAGAGGCCGGCGTGGATCACCTCGCTGTTGCGCGAACTCACGCCCTGGCCGATGGCCGGCTCGGCCTCGACCACGATGGTTTCACGGCCGCTGGCGGCCAGGGCCCGGCCCACGGCAAGGCCGACGGCACCGGCCCCGATCACGATGCTGTCGACCTGGTCCATCAGCGGCTCGCCTCCATGCAGGGGCGCCTGGGGAAACGATGACCGGTGCCAGGGAGGAAAGTACTGCGAAGCGTCATGCCCGAATTGTCGCCGCAGAAACGCGGACGGCGCCCGAGGCGCCGGCGAGCGGTGACGTGGAGGACACCGGATGCGCCTGCGTCAGGCGCATCCGGCTGCTCACAGGAACGGCTGCGCGCGTTCCAGGAGTTCGGCGAGGCCCGGCTCGTTGGGGTCGCGCGGCTTGCCGGGGTGGATGACGGACACCTGGCAGTTCTCCGCTGCCTGCACGAGGTCCGCGTAGCTGCCAGCGCTGATGTCCTTGATGTAGGCCTGCTGGTTGTCGTTGTACGCGAACATCTTGCCGTTCAGCTGCGTGCATTCGTTGCAGGTCGAGCAGCGCTCGGTTTCGATGTAGGCCTCGTCCGGATTGCGGGCGGGCTCCTCCACCACCGGTGCCGCGGCGGCTGCCGGGGCGGCGGCGGCCGGGGTCGCCGCGGCAGGCGCGGCCGGCGGCGCGGACTGGGCGGCCTGCCCCTGCACCTGCTCGCGCAGGCGCTGTTCCCAGGCCTTCTGCTCGCGGGCCAGCAGCCGTTGCGCGTGCGAGTTGTTGATGCCGCCGAGCTCCTGCAGGCTGTGCCACATCTGCCGGCAGCGGTCCGCCTGGCGGATCAGGCTCTGGTCGACGATCACCTTCTGCAGGCGGTTCCCCGCGTCCACCATCAGCACGCTCGGGATCTTGTCCGGCAAGCCACGGCCCTCGCGCGCCAGCGACTCGTCGACCCGGATCATGCTGCCGTTCCAGCGTTCGCGCGGCACGCGGGCCAGATGCCCGGCATAGCGGCGGTCGCCCGCCAGGAAGTCGACGAGCGTGAACGGCACCTCCTGCGCGACACGCTGGTGTTCCTCGTCCTCGTAGGCGAAGCCCTGCACCGGCCAGTCCTGTTCCACCTGGGTGTTGGCCTGCAGGCAGAAGCGGTCGGCCCAGCCGGCGCCAGCCGCGGGATCGTACGAGAACGCCGGGAACGCGCGCGATTCCATCGCGGCGGCGGCCATCAGGTACGGCGGCAGGCCGGAGTCCCGGGCGGCGGCGCCGGAGAAGACGCTGAACAGGGCCGGGCCGCGGTAGGCGAGCCCGCGCGCCACCCGCTCGCGGAACTTGAACAGGTTGGAGCTGGCCGACTGCAGCACGTACACGTCGTTCAGGCCCATCGCCTGCGTGGCGATCTGGCTGCTGCGCAGTCCGGCGGCGAAACCGCCTTCGCCCGCGCCGTCCTCGTGCAGGTCGTCGACCTGCAGCAGCACCTTGATCGGCCAGCCGCACGCCAGCGCCTCCATCAGGCGCCCGTGCTCCTGCGCGCCCAGCTTGCCGCCCACGCAGACCAGGTAGTCGGGGAACGGCGCGAGCTCCCGCGCGTCCAGCCCGGTGGCGCCGTAGCCGTCGAACATCGCGTCGTGGCGCTCGGGGTTGTATTCCCCTTCGATCTCGAGCTCGGCAACGACCAGCGCCTTGGCCAGTTCGACCAGCCGCGGCAGCCGCTCGCGATACGCTTTCAGCGCGTCGGCGCAGCTGTCGAACGCGAACTCGTACGGCTTGCCGGCCGCGCCCGCGGTGGCGACGAAGCGCTGCTTCTTCAGCACGTCGAGCAGCCCGGTGATGCGTGCCCGCCGGGCGTCGGGCATGCCTTCCTTCGGCTGCACCTTGCCCAGGAAACCGGCCATCGCCTCGAAGTCGAACATGCTCCCGTGTGCGGCGCCGACGGAGGCCTGCAGCCGCGCGGCCGTCAGGCCCTGGGCCGAACGCTCGTAGTCGCTGCGCAGGATGTCGGCGAGCTTGAACGCCAGGCGTTCGATGCGTTCGCGGAACCGCGCCGCCTTCGCCTCCTGCGCGACGCTCCACAGGTGGCGCAGCATGCGCGCCGGCAGGCGGCCGTCGCAATCGGCGAGTTCGCCATCGGCCTTGATGGCTGCGCGCAGCCGCCCGGCGCTGTCGACGAACGCCGGGTCGAGCTTGGGCGTCAGGCGCGAGACGGCCAGGTCCCAGACGATGGACAGCGTGCCCTCGGTCGCACCGCCGGCGAGCACCGCGCGGATCTCCTGCTCGATGCGCAGTCCGTGCTGGCGGATGCGATCGGCGTCGGCGCCCTTGGCCGCGGCGGCGAGTGCCTGGTCCACGAGGCCCGACAGCGACTCGACGCCCTTGGGCGCGAGCACGACCGGATAGTCGTAGCGCAGCGGGATCAGGTCCCGGTAGCCCGCGAACAGCGCCGGCCGGAGGTCCAGGCCCTCCACGGCGTCGAGGAATTCGCCGGGGCGCCTGCCGGTCAGGAAAAAGGCAACCTGGGCTTGGGTATCGGCTTGCATGGTGTCCACTCTTGCGGTCATTGCGCGGCGTTCTCGGGCCAGACGGTGTACTTGTCGAGCTCGGCGTTCAGGCCGGCGCGCACGAAGGACGGCGTCACCAGCTTGGTCGAGCGGCGCAGGTCCTCGTAGCAAGGCACCTCGGGATTGCGGTACAGGATGCCGACCGGGATCACGTCCTGCTGGCTGGCGATCTCGCGGGCGCGGTCGATGTTGATGGGGTCGTGCGCCACCTGGTTCTTGTAGAGCTTCAGCGTCCCGGCGCTGGGCTGCAGACCGTCGGCGTGGGTCAGCACCTGCACCTTGGCGGGATCGTTCATCCACGGGTCCAGCGCCTGGGGCAGCCACTCGGGGCAGCGCTGGATGATGCGCACGAACGACAGCCCACGGTGGTGGTACGCCGCCTTCACGATGTCGTACAGCATGTCGGGCGCCCAGTCGACCGCCTGCGCCACGAACGAGACGTTCTGCACGCCCAGCGTCACCGTGAGCGGATTCAGCGCCTCCAGATAGCTCCCGCGCGGCGTCGTGTTGCTCTTGGTGCCGATCGGCGACGTGGGCGATGCCTGCTTCTTCGTCAACCCGTAGATCTGGTTGTCGTGCAGGAACACCGTGAGGTTCATGTTGTAGCGGATCGCGTGGATCCAGTGCGCGGCGCCGATGCTGCAGCAGTCGCCGTCGCCGGTGTTGACGAACACCGTGAGGTCGGGACGGGACATCTTGACGCCCTCGGCCACCGGCAGCGCACGGCCGTGGATGCCGTGGAAGCCGTAGGTGGCCATGTAGTGCGGGAAGCGGCTCGAGCAGCCGATGCCGGAGACGAACACCGTCTTCTCCGGGCGCAGGCTCTCGTCGCGGCACAGCCGCTGCACGGCCGCCAGGATGGCGTTGTCGCCGCAGCCGGTGCACCAGCGCGGCACGCCGGCCTTGTAGTCCTCCAGCTCGAAGTGCTCATCGCACAGCTGCAGCAGGCATTCGGTAGGGCTCATCAGGTCCATGTCAGGCTGCCTTGTCCAGAGTCTTGAGTTTCGCCAGGAGCACGTCGCGGATGGTCGCGGGCTTGATTGGCTGGCCCATGACCTCGCTCCAGCAGTCCACGTCGACGAGGTAGCGGGCGCGCAGCAGCATCGCCAGCGCCGAATAGCGGCGGTTCGTCTCGTCGATGATCTTGTCGTCCGGCGGATCGCTCCAGTTGCCTTCCACCGTCATCACCCGTTTGAAGCCGCTCATCGCTTCCTTGATGCCGGGCGGCAGCGGCTGCACGAACCCGATGTGCATGGAAGAGACCTTGTGGCCCTGCGCCTGCATGCCGGCGACCGCTTCCTCGATCGCGCCCTTGGTGCTGCCCCAGCCGATGACCAGCAGGTCGCCCTGGCGCGGCCCGAAGACCGGCGGCGCCTTCAGCGTCTTCTGGAACGCGGCCAGCTTGCGGCTGCGCGCCTGGATGCTTTCCTGGTTGATCGTCGCGTCGTAGGCGACGTGGCTGTCGCGGTCGTGCGCCAGTCCCGTGAGCGTGTGCATGCCGCCCGGCTGGCCGGGGATGAACCTGCGCGCCAGGCCCGTCACCGGATCCCAGTCGTAGGGCCTGGCGCCGGCCGGCACCGGGCTCTGGTCGATCGGCGGCGCCAGCCACGCCTCGCTGAACTCGGGCCGCGGGAAAGGCTGCTGCGAGGTCGCCAGGCCCGCGTCGGTGAGCACGACGACGACCATGTTGAAGGTCTCGGCGATGCGGCGTGCCGTGATGATCGAGTAGAAGCATTCCTCGATCGTCGCGGGCGCCATCACCACCTTGGGCGCGTCGCCGTGGCTGCCGAAAACGGCCGAGAGCATGTCGCCCTGCTCCACCTTGGTCGGCTGCCCGGTGCTCGGTCCGCCGCGCTGCACGTTGACGACGACCAGCGGGATCTCGCCCATCACCGCCAGGCCGATCCCTTCCTGCTTGAGCGAATATCCCGGACCCGACGTGATCGTGATGGCGCACTTGCCGGCATACGACGCGCCGATGGCGAAGGCGCAGGCCGCGATCTCGTCCTCGGCCTGGTGCACCACGCCGCCGACTTTCTCGAACACGTCCGCCAGGTAGTGCGAGGCCGAGGTGGCCGGCGTGATCGGGTACATGGCGCAGATCTCCATGCCCGAGGCGAGCGTGCCCAGCGCCAGCGCCGTGTTGCCGTTGACGACCACCTGGGGCGTCTGCGGCCGGGTGGCCGGGATCGAGTAGCAGAAGTCCAGGTTCTCGGCGGCCCAGCGGTGGCCCGCCTCCAGCAGCCGGACGTTGGTGTCGATCACCGACTGGTCCTTCTTGCCGAAGGTGAGGAAGATCTGGTCGGTCGCAAGCTTCAGGTCCAGGCTGTACAACTGGCACAGCATGCCGAGCGCGAACATGTTCTTGCCGCGCTTCGGATCCGAAACGATGGTCTTGCACTCCTGCTCCATCGGGATCTCGTGGACCCGGTAGCCGGCGGCGACGAGCCGCTGGTGGGTCTCGGCATACGAGGCGACGATCGCGGCGTCCGCGTGCGACCGCCACATGCCCTCCAGCAGGATGATCGCGCCCGGCTTGAGCTCGCCCGCGCGCACCCGGCCCAGGAGCACCTGCTCGTTGAAGGCGACGACCAGGTCGGTCTTGTCGCCGCCGTTGGTGATGCGCTCCGAACCGATCCGGATTCGGTTGCCGCTGGCGCCGGCCACGCTGCGGGCCGGCGGCCGGATCTCGGCCGGGATGATCTCCGTGGTCCAGATGCCGTTGCCCATCTGCGCCGCGATCGAGCCGAGCGACTGCCCGCATTTCTGCGCGCCCTCGCCCGAGTCGCTGATGATCTCGATGATGTGTTCCGTCAGCCGCGTCGGCGTCCTGCCGGCCGGCGTGCGAGCCTTCTTGCCCGGCTTGGCGGCCGGTTTCTGCAGCGTCATTGCATCCATGGTGTTCCCGTCAGCTTCGTGATCGCGCGGCACGCGCACCGTCCCGTGTTCAGATCAGCCGCACCCGGGCGAAATTGCGCTCGCGGGTGTCGATGCCGAAGAACGTGTTCGCGCCGTCCTCGTGGTAGGCCAGGGCCGGATCGCGAATGCCCAGGAAGGCCTTCATGCTGCGCGCCGCCTTGCGGCCCGCGCCCATCGCCTGGATCACCGTCGCGGCGCCGGTGACGATGTCGCCGCCGGCGTACACGCCCGCGATCGAGGTCGCCAGGTTGTCGTCGGTCGCGATGTAGCCCCACTTGTTCAGCTTGAGCCCGGACGTCTGGCCCATGATCGGATTGGCATTGGTGCCGATCGCATACACCACGAGGTCGGTTTCGAAGTCGAATTCGCTGCCGGCGACCGCGACCGGACGGCGGCGTCCCGACTCGTCGGGCTCGCCCAGCTCCATGCGCACGCAGCGCAGGCCGCGCACGCCGCCCTTGCCGTCGTCGAGCACCGCGACCGGATTGGTGAGCCAGTGGAACTCGATGCCTTCCTGCTCGGCGTGGTGGACTTCCTCCAGGCGCGCCGGCGCCTCCTTGCGCGAGCGCCGGTAGATGCAATAGACCTTGTCGGCGCCGAGCCGCATCGACACGCGCATCGCGTCCATCGCGGTGTTGCCGGCGCCGACCACGGCGACCCGCTTGCCGACCGGCAGCGGCGTGTCGTAGTTCGGGAAGTCGCGGCCGCGCATCAGGTTGCAGCGTGTGAGCAGTTCGTTGGCGGACAGCACCCCGTTGAGCGAATCGCCCGGGATGTTCAGCGCGCTCGGGTAGCCGGCGCCCACGCCGACGAACACCGCGTCGAACCCCATCTCGTCGATCATCTGCTCGATCGTGAACAGCCGCCCGACCAGCGTGTTGCACTCGAAGCGCACGCCGAGCTGGCGCAGCTTGTCGATCTCGGCGTCGATCGTGGGGTTGGGCAGGCGGAAATCGGGGATGCCGTACTTCAGCACGCCGCCCGGCTCCTGGAACGCTTCGTACACCGTCACGTCGCAGCCGGCCTTGGCCATGTCGGCGGCGCAGGCCATGCCCGCCGGTCCCGAGCCGACGATGCCGACCCGGAAGCGGTTGCGCTCGATGTACGGGACGTTGCTCCAGCCTTCCTTGATGGCCGTGTCGCCGACGAAGCGCTCGAGCCGCCCGATGGCGACCGCCTCCAGCGACTCGCCCACCGTGCACACGCCTTCGCACTGGTTCTCCTGCGGGCACACGCGGCCGCAGATCGAGGGCAGCAGGTTGGTGCTGGTCAGGATGTCGTAGGCGCCGCGCAGGTTCTTCTCGCCGATCTTCTGGATGAAGCCGGGGATGTTGATGCCGACCGGACACCCGGAGATGCAGGGCTCGTCCGGGCACAGCAGGCAGCGTTCCGATTCGCGCAGGGCTTCCTCGAGGTTGTAGCCGCACGCCACTTCCTCGAAGTTCTTCGCCCGCACGGCGGGATCCTGTTCCCGCATCGGGGTGCGCTCCTGCGGAATGGTTCGTATGGTTCGCTTCTTGGCCATTCCGGGGGACCTCTTTACTGTGATTGGAAGATGCGCCGCGGGGACACTTCGCACCGCGCGGGCGCGGGAACTGCGGGGAGCCGCTCAGCCACCGAGCGCCTCCTCGGAGGGGTCGGGCAGCTCCAGGCCGTCCTCGCCGACCTTGCGCATGGCAGGCGGCTGCGGCATCCGGCAGCTGTCGGACCAGCGCTGCTCGGCCCGCTTCTCCTCCGGCGTGAAGCGGCGCAGCCGGGTCATCAGGTCGTCGAAGTCGACCAGGTGGCCGTCGAAATCGGGCCCGTCGACGCAGGCGAACTTGACGTCGTCGCCGACCTTGACCCGGCAGCCGCCGCACATGCCGGTGCCGTCGACCATGATCGGGTTGACGCTGACCATCGTCTTGATCCTGCGCGCGCGGGTCGCGTCGGCGCACGCCTTCATCATCACCGGCGGGCCGATCGCCACGCACTCGTCGACGTCGGCGTGGCCGGCCAGCGCGACGGCGATGCCGTCGGTGATCAGGCCCTTCATGCCGGCCGAGCCGTCGTTGGTGCACAGGATCAGTTCATCGCAGGCGGCGCGGAACTTGTCTTCCCAGAAGATCAGGTCCTTGCTGCGGAAGCCGAGGATGCCGATCACGTAGGCGCCGGCCTCCTTCAGCGCGCGCGCCTGCGGAAACACCGGCGCGACGCCGAGCCCGCCGCCGACGCACAGCACCTTCTTCGGCTTGCCGATGTGCGTCGGAATGCCCATCGGGCCGACCAGTCCGAACAGCGACGTGCCGACGCGGCACTCCTGCTGCATCTGCTTCGTCGTCTTGCCCACCGCCTGGATCACCAGCGTGATCGTGCCGCGGTGCCGGTCGAAGTCGGCGATGGTGAGGGGGATGCGCTCGCCGTGCTCGTTGAGCATGACGATCACGAATTGACCGGGCCTGGCCGCACGCGCCATCTGCGGATGGCGCACCTCCAGCAGGTAAGTGACTTCCGAGAAGTCCTCGCGGCTCACGATCTCGAACTGGGACATACGTTGTCGACTCCATGTTCGGCCGGCGTGACAAGCTCGGGGGCGCGGTCAGGCTGGCATCTGCTCGTCGCTGCCGCGCTTTCAGCTCCACGAGAGGGGCGTAAACCATCAGCAGTGCGCCGAGTATCTTCCCCGCGGGCTGGAGGGTCTTGACACAAGTCAACCAGAACCAACCCGCACGCAGTGTGCGAGCGGCGCAGTCAACCTTGCGGTTGATCGCGGCAGGAAGATCCCCCGCATGCGAGCATGCGCCGAGTGCCTCGCGCAGCGAACAGGCGCAGCCGGCGTGGCTTCGCCGTGCTATTCATATGAGAGCAGGGCAGCGCCGGCGCGGCTTCGGGCGCGTTGCGCCCCCGCGCCCGCCGCGGTAGGATTGCAGCCCTGAAACTGGTTTCAGTACTCCCGCCCACCCGTGCCCGCTTCCGACCGTCCCCGCCCCGGCGCCGCGCCGCCGCCGACCCGCGCCACCATCTCCGACGTGGCACTCAAGGCCGGCGTGTCGAAGGCGACCGTCTCGCGTTTCCTGAACCGGCGCGAGGAGCTGCTCACGCCGGAAATCGCCGTGCGCGTGGAGCGGGCCATCAACGCCCTCGGCTACATCCCGAGCCCGATGGCGCAGGCGCTCAAGCGCGGTCGCTCGCGCCTCATCGGGCTGGTGGTCGCCGACGTCACCAACCCGTACTCCGTGGCGGTGCTGCGCGGCGCCGAGCGCGCGTGCCAGGACGCCGGCTACCTCCTGGTGCTGTTCAACCTTGGCAACGAGGCGGAACGCGAGCGCGAAGCCATCGAGTCCCTGATGGCCTACCAGGTCGAGGGACTGATCCTCAACACGCTGGGCGCCGACCATGGCGCCATCGCGCAGGCGATGCGGCACGGCAAGCCCGTCGTGCTCGTCGATCGCCGCCACCCCGAGCTGCAGACGGACTTCGTTTCCCTCGACAACACCGGCGCGGTGCGACTGGCCGCGGGTCACCTGATCGAGGCCGGCTTCCGCGACCTGCTGTTCGTATCCGAACCGCTCGTCGGCGTGAGCTCGCGCCTGGAGCGGGAAGCGGCTTTTCGCGCGTTCGTCGCAGACCATCGGGGCGTGGCCGGCCGCACGTTCGAGAGCACCGCCGACGCGCCCGACGCACTGGACGATGCGTTGCGGCGCTGCGGACGCAGCCGCAAGTCCAGGTCCGCCGTTCTGGCCGGCAACGCCGTGATCAGCCTGCGAGTCGCCGCCGCCGCCGCCCGCCTCGGGCTGCGGTTTGGCGCCGACCTGGGGCTCATCGGCTTCGACGAGACCGAATGGGCGCCGCTGCTCGGCCCGGGCCTCACGACGATCGCGCAGCCGACGGACGATCTCGGTCGGCTGGCCGCCACCTGCCTGATCGAGCGGCTGAACGGGCTGCACCTGCCGCCGCGCCAGATCCTGCTCCCGGGACGGCTCATGCTGCGTGGATCGTCGCGTCCTGATGCGAGTCAAGTGACATAAGGGTTTCTACTGAGACAATGCTGAAACCGGTTTCTTAGAATGGTCCAGAAACCGGTTTCAGTTCGACCGGTTCCGCAAGCATCGTGAAGTACCAATTCCAGTTCGAGGACGTGTTCGCCGCGTGGCCGCTGCTGCTGCAGGGAACATGGACCACGATCCAGCTCTCCCTCACCGCCACCGTGCTCGGCCTGATGGTCGCGATCGCCTGCGCGTGGGGCAAGACGTCCGGCCCCGCACCCCTGCGCTGGCTCGTCAACGCCTACATCGAGGTGATCCGCAACACGCCATTCCTGGTGCAGCTGTTCTTCTTCTTCTTCGCGCTGCCGTCGCTGGGCCTGCGCTGGACGGCGCATACGGCGGCGCTGTTCGCGATGGTGGTGAACCTCGGCGCCTACGCGACCGAAATCATCCGCGCCGGCATCGAGTCCATCCCCAAGGGCCAGATCGAGGCGGGCCTCGCGCTGAACCTCAAGCACCACGAAGTCTTCCGCTTCGTGATCCTGAAGCCGGCCCTGAAGGCCATCTATCCCGCGCTCACCAGCCAGTTCATCCTGCTGATGCTCAGCTCCGCGGTGGTGTCCGCGATCTCCGCCGACGACCTCACGTCGGTGGCGGCGAACCTGCAGTCGCAGACCTTCCGCAGCTTCGAGATCTACATCGTCGTCGCGGCGATCTACCTGGCGCTGGCGCTGGCGTTTTCGGGACTGTTCCGGACCATCTACCGGTGGGCGCTCGACTACCCGGACCGGAGATAGACCCATGCGCACCTTCGGTCTCCCGGAGTTCCTGTTCATCGCCGAAGCGGCGAAGTGGACCGTCGCCCTGTCGCTCATCGCCTTCGTCGGCGGCGCCATCGGCGGGCTGCTCGTCGCCCTGGCCCGCACCTCCGATCGTCCCGCGCTGCGCGCGATCGCATCGGGCTTCGTGCAGGTGTTCCAGGGCACGCCGCTGCTGCTGCAGCTGTTCCTGATCTTCTTCGGCGCGCCGGTCCTCGGCTTCGACATCAACCCGTGGCTCGCCGCGGGCATCGCCCTCATCCTGAACACCAGCGCCTTCCTCGGCGAGATCTGGCGCGGGACGATCCAGGCGATCCCGGCCGGCCAGTGGGAAGCGGCCGAGGCGCTCGGCCTGCACTACGTCGCGAAGATGCGGGACATCATCCTGCCGCAGGCCTTCAAGATCGCCCTGCCGCCGACCGTCGGCTACATGGTGCAGGTCATCAAGGGCACTTCGCTGGCCGCGATCATCGGCTTTGCCGAAGTGACGCGCGCCGGCCAGATCATCAACAACGCCACGTTCCAGCCGCTGCTCGTGTTCAGCGTGGTCGCGGCGATCTATTTCGTGCTGTGCTGGCCGCTGTCGCTGCTCGCCGCCCGGATGGAGCGCCGCCAGGCGGCGGCGCTCGCGCGCTGAGGAAGAACCGACGGTCCCCAGCAGAGCCTTTCCCTTTCATCGACGGAGAATCCCATGACCTTGTCCCTGCAACGCCGCGCATTCGCCGGTTCCATCGCCGCCCTTGGGCTCGGCGCGCTGCTCACCGTGGCCACACCTTTCGCCGCGGCGCAGACCGTGGCCGAACTGAAGAAGAAAGGCGAGCTCACCGTCGGCCTGCTGGTCGACTTCCCGCCTTACGGCACCACCAACGCGCAGAACCAGCCCGACGGCTACGACGCCGACGTCGCCCGCCTGCTGGCCAGGGACCTCGGCCTGAAGCTGAACCTGGTTCCGGTGACCGGCCCCAACCGCATTCCCTTCCTGCTGACCAACAAGGTCGACCTGCTGGTCGCGTCGCTGGCCGTCACGCCCGAGCGTGCCAAGCAGGTGACGTTCTCCAAGCCCTACTCGGCAGCGACCATCGTGATGTACGGCAGCAAGAAGGCCGCCATCAAGGGCGCGCCCGACCTCAAGGGTTTCCGCATCGGCGTCGCGCGCGCCAGCACGCAGGACGTCACCGTCACGCAGATGGCCCCGCAAGGCACGGAGATCCGCCGCTTCGACGACGACGCGTCGGCGATGCAGGCCCTGATCTCCGGCCAGGTCGATGCGATCGGCTGCTCCACCACCGTCGCGGCGCAGATCGCCAAGCGCGTGCCCGCCAACACCTTCGAGCAGAAGTTCGTGCTGCGCCAGCAGGAGATGGCCGTCGCCATGCGCCCAGGCCAGGACGAGCTGCTCAAGACGGTGAACGACTTCGTCGCACGCAACACGGCGAACGGCGAACTCAACAAGCTGTACGTCAAATGGCTCGAGACCGAACTGCCGAAGATGCAGTAAGCGGCGCGGACGACGTCATGAGCGCACCGGCAACCTCCGTGCCCCACCTCCTGCCCCAGGGCGAGCCGATCATCCGCATGACCGGCGTGCAGAAGTGGTACGGCAAGTTCAAGGTGCTCTCCGACATCGACCTGGACGTGCAGCCGGGCGAGCGGATCGTGGTCTGCGGGCCTTCGGGCTCCGGCAAGTCGACCCTGATCCGCTGCATCAACCGGCTCGAGACGGTGCAGCAGGGCCGCATCGTGGTCGACGGCATCGACCTGACGGCCGCGAAGCGCAATGCCGACGCCGTGCGGCGCGAGGTCGGCATGGTGTTCCAGCAGTTCAACCTGTTCCCGCACCTCACAATCCTGCAGAACTGCACGCTGGCGCCGATGCGCTCGCGCGGGCTCGCCAGGGAGGAGGCCGAGGCGCTCGCGATGAAGTACCTGACCCGGGTGCGCATCCCCGAGCAGGCGAACAAGTACCCGAGCCAGCTGTCCGGCGGACAGCAGCAGCGCGTGGCGATCGCGCGCGCGCTGTGCATGACGCCCAAGATCATGCTGTTCGACGAGCCGACGTCGGCCCTCGACCCGGAAATGGTCAAGGAAGTGCTGGACACGATGATCGGCCTCGCGGAAGACGGCATGACCATGCTGTGCGTGACGCACGAGATGGGGTTCGCGCGCAGCGTCGCCGACCGCGTGATCTTCATGGCCGACGGGCAGATCGTGGAGCAGGCGCCGCCGGAGCAGTTCTTCGGCCACCCGCGCCACGAGAAGACGCGCCAGTTCCTGGGGCAGATCCTCAGTTCCCATCACGGCAAACACTGATGCACCGCGTGCTGATTTCGCTCTCGTCGTACGGCGCGGCCGAAGTGCGCCGCCACGGCCAGCTCTGGTTCGCCCGCCTGGCGCACGACGCCGGCGCCGACGGCGTCGAGGTGCGCGGTGAATTGCTGGTCGACGCCGCCACGGAGCTGCCCGGCCTCGCGCGAGCGGTTGCCGGTGCAAGCATGCAGGTCGTCTATTCGAGCCCGGAAGGACTGTGGCGCCCCGACGGCACCCTGGACCGCCCCGCCCTGGACCGCGCCCTCGAAGCGGCCACCGTGCTCGGCGCACCGCGCCTGAAGATGTCCATCGGCGGCTTCGATGCACGATCACCGGCGACGCTGCCGGCGCTGCAGGAGCGGCTCGATGCCACCGGCATCGAACTGCTGATCGAGAACGACCAGACCGTTTCCGCGGGAACGCTCGCTGCCCTGCAGCGGTTCTTCGTGGCCGGCGAGGCACACGGACTGGCGTTGCCGATGACGTTCGACATGGGCAACTGGCACTGGACCGGCGAGTGCCCGCTGCAGGCGGCGCAGGCGCTGGCCGCACGCGTGCGCTACGTGCATTGCAAGGGCGTGCAGCGGTTGCCGCACAAGTGGGTCGCGGTACCGCTCGCCGACTCCGCCGCTCCGTGGCGCGCCGTGCTGCGCGCGCTGCCAGCCGACGTGCCGTGGGCCATCGAATATCCTCTGGCGGGCGACGACCTGGTGGCCGCCACCCGCGCCGGGATCGAGCACCTGCGCGCCGTCGCCGCGGCGTCGTCCCGAGACAACGCATGACCACGCCCGCCCCCGCTTTCGACGTCGCCACCTTCGGCGAGGCCATGATGCTGCTGGTGGCCGACCGGCCCGGCCCGATCGAGCAGGCCGAATGCTTCTACAAGCGCACGGCCGGCGCCGAGACCAACGTCGCGATCGGCCTGGCCCGGCTGGGCCTGAAGGTGGGCTGGGCCAGCCGGCTCGGCGCCGACTCCATGGGCCGCTACCTGCTGGCCGAAATGCAGCGCGAGGGCATCGACTGCTCGCGCGTCGAATGCGACCCGGGCGCGCGCACCGGATTCCAGTTCAAGGGCCGCGTCACCGACGGCAGCGACCCGCCCGTCGAATACCACCGCAAGGGCTCGGCGGCGAGCCAGATGGGTTCGCGGGACGTCGACGAGCCGTGGCTGCGTTCGGCGCGGCACCTGCACGCCACCGGCGTGTTCCCCGCGATCTCGGAGACCAGCCGCGCCGCGGCCTGCAGGACGCTCGAGGTGATGCGCGCCGCGGGCCGCACGATCTCGTTCGACACCAACCTGCGCCCCACCCTCTGGGCCACGCCGGAACTGATGCGGCACTGGATCAACCACCTGGCGGTGCAGGCCGACTGGGTGCTGCCCGGCCTCGACGAGGGACGCTTCCTGACCGGGGAGCAGACGCCCGAGGCGATCGCGGCCTGGTACCGCGCCCGCGGCGCGAAGCTGGTCGTGGTGAAGCTGGGCCCCGAAGGCGCGTACTACGACGGCGCCGGCGGCACCGGACACGTGCCCGCGTTCCCGGTCAGGGAAGTGATCGACACCGTCGGCGCCGGCGACGGCTTCGCGGTCGGCGTGATCAGCGCGCTGCTGGAAGGCCGCAGCGTGCCGGACGCGGTCCGGCGCGGCGCCTGGATCGGCGCGCGCGCCGTGCAGGTGCTGGGCGACACCGAAGGCCTGCCGACGCGCGCGCAACTGCAGGCGGCCGGATTGTGAGCGGGCCGCGCAAGCAGGTCCTGGTCTTTCGGGAACTGCCGCCGGCGCAGCTGGCCCGGCTGCAGGCGGCGCACGACGTCACGGTCGCGAATCCGCGTGCGGGCCGGCAGGACGCGTTCGAGGCCGCGCTGCCCCGGGCGCAGGGGCTCATCGGCTCCAGTTACCGCATCGACGGCCCGCTCCTCGCGCGCGCGCCGCGGCTGGAAGTGATCTCCAGCATCTCGGTCGGGGTCGACAACTACGACGTCGCGGCGCTGCGCGCCCGCGGCATCGTGCTGTGCCACACGCCGGGCGTGCTGACGCAGACGACCGCCGACACCTTGTTCGCACTGATCATGGCCGCCAGCCGGCGGCTGGTGGAACTGTCCAACCACGTTCGCGACGGCCACTGGACCGCCAACATCGGCGAAGACCTGTTCGGCTGGGACGTGCACGGCAAGACGCTGGGCATCCTCGGCTTCGGCCGCATCGGCCAGGCGCTGGCGCAGCGCGCCGCGCTCGGCTTCGGAATGCCGGTGCTGTATCACAACGATGCGCCGGTGCAGGCGCCGGCGCTCGGCGCACGCGCGCGGCAGGTCGCGCTTGCCGACGTGCTGCGGCAGTCCGACATCGTCGCCGTCACCTTGCCGCTGACGGCGCAGACCCGCGGCCTGCTCGACGCGCGGGCCTTCTCCCTGATGAAGCCCGGCGCGATCTTCGTCAACGGCGCCCGTGGCGCCATCGTGCAGGAGCAGGCGTTGCTCGACGCCCTCGACCACGGCACCTTGCGCGCGGCCGCCCTGGACGTTTTCGCGACCGAGCCCCTCCCGCTGTCGTCGCCCCTGCGCCGCCATCCGAAGGTCACCTGCCTGCCGCATATCGGGTCGGCCACGCATGAGACGCGGCTGGCGATGGCGGAACTGGCAACCACCAATCTCCTCGCCGCCCTCGCTGGCGAACAGCCGCAGGCCGTGTACACGGGCGGCTAGGGTCAACTCTTCCGTAGACCCGGGTGTTTTCCCAGGTGCGTGCCCCATACGCATGTGCCACAAAGGAAGTAACATCTGGCTACACGATCATGCAACCCGTTTCAAGCGGATCAGCGCAGCCGCCCCAGTACTCCGCCTGCCTCCAGGCTGCGGCCGAGTTCGGCGCGTCCGTGGCCCAGCGGGTGGCCGGCAAGGCGGGCGAGGCCCTGCTGCGCGCGGCGGCAACCGTCGACCCGGACGAGCGCCGGGCGCTGATCGATGCCAGCCGCCTGCTGGCCCAGTACCGGGAGTGCCTCCGCAATGCCTATCCGGGATGCCTGCATCGCGAATTCGCGGCTCTGGATCGCCAGGAGGCGCTGCGCAGCAAGCCCTTGAGCTTCGAGGCGCTCGAGCTGATGGGCGAGGAACAGGTCGAGGAAACGGTGGAGGTCGTGCGCGGCCAGCAGGCCGTGCTGTCCGCCGTCGAGGCCGAACTCGCGACATTGAACGCGCTGGTATCGGCGGCCAAGGGCCGTGCCACCGTCAGCGCGGCGGCCAACCCGCTGCGGCCGGAGGCCTGGGTCCAGGCGCTGCGCAGCGCGAGCCTGCAGTGCGAAGTGCCCGCCTGGGCGCTGGTGCGCTGGCTACCGCGCCTGAGCGAGGCGCTGGGCCCCGAACTGGCTTCGGTGTACCGGCAACTCGCCGACGTGTTGCGGCGGCAGGGCGTCTCCGACGCGGCGTACGCGTTGCGGACGGCACCGCCCGCACGAGCGCCCAGCCCCTCCGCGCTCGCCCCCTTGCTGAACCTCAGGGACTTGCGCCGCCTCCTGGTCGGCGAGGGCGAGCGCTCGGGCCACTCGCAATGGGCGCCTACCGATTTCGGCTCGCCCGGCGCGGCGGCCGAGCCCGCCGCCGGGGAAACGATCGGCCTGACCCTCCCCTGGGCCCTCGAGGCGCTCCAGGACACGCGGCAGCTCGATGAGGTCATGCACCGCCTGCACGAGCGGCGCTCGACCGGCGACGCGGCCTCGGAAGTCACCACGCCGGCGCAGGCGCTCGGACAGGAGGTGGTGCGGCTGATGGTCGACACCATGGCCGGCGACCGGCGGCTGCTGCCGCAGGTGCGGCAGGTGCTGCGCGAACTCGAGCCGGCGCTCTTGCGACTGGCCTCCAACGATCCGCGCTTCTTCCGCGACCCGCACCACCCCACGCGGCAGTTCCTCACCGAGATGACCGAACGCAGCCTCGCCTGGCCGGCGGCGGACCTGCCCGGCTTCGCCGCTTTCCTCGAGCCGCTGCAGCAGGTGGTCGCTGCCCTGGCGACCATGTCGATGGAGACGGCGGAGCCTTTCGAATACGCCCTCCACTCGCTCGAGGCAGCCTGGTCGCAGCAGGAGGAGCGCAGCCGCCGCGAACGCGCGAACGCGGCGCGGGCGCTGATCAAGGCCGAGCGCCGCAACCTGCTCGCGCGCCGCATCGCCGAGCGCCTGCGCCAGCGCCCCGACGTGCGCGGTGCGCCGGCGGTCATCAGGCACTTCCTGGCCGGCCCCTGGGCCCAGGTGATGGCGGCGGCACAGATGGCGGACCCGAGCGGCTCCGACGATCCCGGCGGTTATGGCGCCGTCGCGGACGACCTGCTCTGGACCACGCAGCGGCAGGTGGCCGCCGAGAGCCGGCCCAGCCTCGCCAGGATCGTGCCCGGCATGGTCGCCGCTTTGCGCGGCGGCCTGGCCAGCATCGAGTATCCGGAGGAGAAATCGCGCGAGTTCCTGCGGGAGCTGGCCGCGCTGCACCGGCTCGCCATGCAGGCCGCGGACGAAGCGGCCGCCGCCCCCCCGGCGGCGCACCCGGCCGCGCCGATGGACGACGAGCGCGAGCACGAGTTCTGGCTGGAGCCGACGGAGGCCCTCGAGTCCAGTCTCATGGAAGCGGTGCCCGCCGCGGATCGGGAGGCGGTGTCGCAACACGCGCCGCTCGCCGGCGACCACGGCGCCGAGCCCGGCGACGCGCGCGCACCGGTGGCGATCGAGCACCTGCAGGCAGGCGCATGGGCCGACCTGTTCATCGACGGCGCCTGGAGCCGTTGGCGCCTCGCCTGGGCCAGCCCGCAGCTGCTCCTGTTCATGTTCGCCGACGGCGCGGGGAAGTACCGGTCGATGACGCGCTCGGTGCTGGAAACGCTGATCGCGATCGGCGCGCTGCGCCTGGTGTCCGGGCAGACCATCCTGGCCGGCGCCCTCGACGCCGTCGCCGAGGCAGCCTTGCTCAACAGCATGGAGAGCGTGCGTTAGGGAAGCTCTGAATAAATCGCGTCGTGCGCGCTCGAGACGAAAACGGGATAGCACCGTCGCGCGCGGCGGGATTTGTTCAGAGCTTCCCTAGGCCACGCCCAGGTACGCCTGCCGGATGTAGTCGTCCGAAGCCAGCTCGGCGCTGGTGCCTTCACGCCCGATGTGGCCGTGTTCGAGCACGTAGACGCGGTCGGCGATGCGCAGCGCCGACTGCGCGTCCTGCTCCGCCATCAGGATCGCCGTGCCGCCGCGCTGGATGCGCTTGATGGCGTCGAAAATTTCCATCTTGAGGCGATGCGCGATGCCGACCGAAGGCTCGTCCAGCAGCAGCAGCGAGGGCTTTCCCATCAGGGCCCGGCCGATGGCCACCATCTGCTGCTGGCCGCCCGAGAGCGTGCTGACGATCTGGTGCGTGCGCTCCTTGAGGATCGGAAACAGGCTGTAGACGAAGTCCAGGTCCTTCTCGATCCCGTCCTTGTCGCGCCGCAGGTACGCGCCCAGCATCAGGTTCTTCAGCACCGTGAGTTCGGGAAACAGCCGTCGCCCTTCCGGGCAATGGCAGATCCCCTTGCCCACGACTTCGTGCGCGGCGTACTTGTGCAGCGACTCCCCGCGGAACATCAGGTGCCCCACCGAGGGCTGGGCCCGCGAAACCGCCTTGAGCAAGGTGCTCTTGCCGGCACCGTTGGGCCCCAGCACGGCGACGAATTCGCCCTCGCCCACGCGCATGGTCACGTCTTCCAGCGCGACCGCCTTGCCGTAGGAGACCGAGAGCTTGGCGATGTCAAGCAGCATGGGCCGCCTCCGTTTCGGGCACGTCGCGGCCGATGTAGGCCTCGATCACCGCCGGGTGCCGCACGATGTCCTCCGGCAGGCCTTGCGCGATCACCTCGCCGAAGTCGAGCGCCACCACCCGGTCGACCAGCCGCATGAACTCGCGCAGCTTGTGTTCGATCAGCACCACGGTGAGGCCCTCGGCCGCATGCACCTGCCGGATCAGCGCGGACAGGTCCGCGATCTCGCCGCTGCCGAGCCCTGCGAACGGCTCGTCCAGCAGCAGCAGCTTGGGCCGCGCGGCCAGCGCCCGCGCGATCTCCAGGCGCCGCTGGTCGCCGTACGACAGCACTTCGACCGGTGTCGCTTCCTTGCCCGCCAGCCCCACCTGGCCCAGCAGCGAGCGGGCGCGCTCGTCCAGCGCGGCGCCGTCGTGGCGGTGCGTTCCCAGGCCGCCCACGATCACGTTTTCCAGCACGCTCATGCCGACGAACGGCCGGCACAGCTGGAAGGTGCGCGAGATCCCGAGGGCGGCCACCCGGTGCGGCGGCATGCCCACGACGTCGCGCCCGTCGAAGACGATCCGCGCGCCGGCATCCGGGCGGATGAACCCGGTGAGCAGGTTGTAGAGCGTCGTCTTGCCGGCCCCGTTCGGCCCGAGGATGCCGACGACCTCGCCGCGCTGCACCGAGAACGTGACGTTGCGCACCGCGTGCAGGCCGCCGAAGTGCTTGTTGACGTTGGCGAGGTCCAGCAACGTGCTCATGACTGCTGCCCTCCGACGGCCGCCCGCACCCGCCGCCAGACCGGGGCGACGAGCCCGTTGGGCAGGAAGAACAGGATCAGGATCAGGGTGACGCTGTAGATCATCAGCCGCCACTCGCCGAACTCGCGCAGCAGCTCCGTCAGCAGCACCAGCAGGATGGCGCCGCCGACCGGACCGTAGATGCTGGCCATGCCGCCCACGTACACCATGGTGATGATGGTGATCGACGTGACCACGGCGAAGAGCTGCGGGCTCACCTGCAGCTGGTAGTGCGCGTACATGGCGCCGCCGGCGCCGGCGAAGGCGGCGCTGATCACGAGCGATGCGATCTTGTAGAACGTCACGTTGATGCCGGCCGCCTGGCAGGTCGCCTCGTCGCCGCGGATGGCGCGCAGGATCATTCCCCAGTGGGAGCGCGCGATCCACAGCAGCAGCGCCGTGATGCCGACCAGCGTGGCCAGCGCGAAGTAGTAGAAACCCAGCTGCGAGCGGATCAGCGGCTCCAGGCCGTTGATGCCTTCCTCGCCGCCGGTCTGCTCCCAGAAGATCAGCATCAGCCGCTGCATGATCACGGCGCCGGACAGCATCGCCAGTGCGAAGTACGGACCCTTCAGGCGCAGCGTCGGCAGCCCGATCAGCACGGCGGCCACGGCGGCGAGCACCATCGAGGCGGGGATGCTCCACCAGCCGTTGAAACCGAACGTCGTGTTCAGGAACCCCGCGGTGTAGGCGCCGACCCCGATGAACAGGCTGTGGCCGAAGTTTTCGCGGCCCGTCAGCCCCGACATGAAGTCCCAGGTGACGGCCCAGATGCCGTAGATCACGCTCACTGTGAGCACGCCGATCAGGTAATTGCCGCCGAAGACGAGCGGGAGCACGGCCATCAGCGCGACGAAGCCGGCGGCCCCCGCGAGGTCGATGCGCTTGCTGAACATGGACTCGCGCGCGACGGGCGCCATGGCGGTGAGTTCGACTGATTTGCTCGACATGGACGCGGCGTCAGAAAGCGGCGCGGCGGCCGAAAATGCCGGCCGGCCGCACGACCAGCATCAGCAGGGTGGCGAGCACCGACACGATCTCGGTCCACGAGGTGGAGATCGCGTAGGCGACGATCGTTTCGGCATACCCGAGCATCAAGGCGGCCAGGATGCTGCCGGGGATCGAGCCCAGCCCGCCGACCACGACGATGGCGAAGGCCTTGACGATCGGCAGCAGCCACATCGTGGGCTGTACCGTGAGGAACGGCCCCGCCAGGATGCCCGCGGTGGCGGCGAGCGCGGCCGACAGCCCCATCACGGTGGCGAACACGCGGTCGCTCGGAATGCCCATGTACTGCGCCGCCTGCGGATCCTGCGAGATGGCGAGGATCGCCGAGCCGAGCCGCGTGTGCTGGATGAACAGCCACAGCACGCCGATGATCGCCGCGCCGACGCCCAGTGCGAGCAGCCGGGAACCGGCCACGTCGACGCCGCCCAGGGTGACCTTGGCGTCAACGAACGCCGGCACGTTGCGGTACTCGGAGCCGAAGGTGAGGAACAGCGCCTGCTCGACCACCAGCGCCACCGCCAGCGTGATCATCAGCACGGCGAGCTGCGAATGCCGCATCGGGCGGATCAGCACGCGCTCCACGACGATGCCGAACACCGCGACCAGCGCGATCGACAGCAGCGCCGCCGGCAGCAGCGGGATCTTGAACGAGGTGAAGAGATAGGCCCCGTAGGCCCCCAGCGCATAGAACGAACCGTGCGCCAGGTTCAGGATGCGGGCGACGCCGAAGATCAGCGTGAACCCGACGGCCAGCATGGCGTAGATGGCGCTGCTGACGGCGCCGATGATCAGGATCTCGAGCAAGGCTTCCCCGGCGTTGAAGTTTCCCCGCCGCCTCGCGCGGCGGGGACGTCACACGAATGTCCCGCGCCTACTTCTTGATCCAGGCGGGGTACACGAAGTCGGCGGTGCGCCGCTCCTTGGGATAGATCACTTCGCGCTTGCAGCCGTCGCGCCATTGCGCCAGCAGCAGCGAAGGCCCCTTGAACGTGCCGGCGCCGGGCTTCACGTCGTGCGTCTCGTCGAACTCGATCACGCCGGTGATGCCTTCGTAGCTGGCCTTCTCCAGCGCCTTGATCACGGCATTGGTGTCGGTGCTGCCGGCCTTCTTGACGGCGTCGGCGTACATGTACACGGCGTCGTTGGCGCCGAAAGCTGTGTACACGGGCGAGCGGCTGGTCTTCTTCGCGAATTCGTCGAAGAAGGGGATCGTGCGCGCCGTCAGCGGCGCGCGCACCGCGAAGTTGGCCGCGAGCTCGCCCACCGACTTGCCGCCGATGCGCTGGCAGAAGTCGCCGTCCATGCTCTTGACGTCGATGCCGCCGTAAGGCATCGGGAAGCGCGAGTCGTGCCACTGCTTGGCGAAGATGTCGCTGGAGGCGTGCGACAGCACCACCACCATGTACTGGGCGCCGGAGTCCTTGACCTTGGAGAACAGCGGCGAGAAGTCGGAGGTCTGGGCGTCGAAGAACTCGGTCGCGCGCACGTCGGCGCCGGCCTCGGTCGCGCCCTTCTTGAGCAACGGCACAAGGTCCTGCACCCACTTGGCGTTCTCGCCGACGATGGCGACCTTGCTGATGCCCAGTTCACCCTTGACGAAGTTGGAGATGAAGCCGGTGAGCTGGCGCGCCTGGTGGGCCGAATTGAGCGGGCCGACGCGGAACACGTACTTGTAGTTGTCGTAGTCCTGCTTCACCTTCGCGGTGATGGCCGGCGACGCCGCACCGACGCCGAGGTAGATGGTCTTGGCCGAGGCGATGTGCGGCAGCTGCGCCAGGGTGACGCCGCTGGTGTAGCCGCCGATCAGCACGTCCACCTTCTCGTCGGCGGTGAGCTTCTTGATGGCGCTGATGCCGGTTTCCGGATTCTCGGTCTCGTCGGCGACCACCATCTCGAGCTTGCGTCCGAGCACGCCGCCCCTGGCGTTGACATCGTCGATCGCCATCTTCACCGCGTCCTGCGTGTCGCGCCCCACCTGCAGCTGCATCGCGGTCGGCACGCCGATGCGGATCGGCTTGCCTTGCGCGAACACCGCGGGCGCGGCAAGGCCGGCGGCCGCGCAAGCCATGCTGACCAGAAATGCGGACCTGGTGATGCGGGGTGTCGAAGCCACCCTGCTTCCGTGGAATTTCATGGGTTGTCTCCTGCCTGGTTGCGACAGCGTGAGTGAATCGGCTTTTTCCTGCATGGTCGATAGGGACAATCCCGGCGTGCGTCACGACCGTGACATGCAGGCTTGGAACGCGAGCCGGCAAGCTCGGCAGCAGCGCCGCCGCGAGCGTCAACCGAGGTATTCCGTGGCCAGGTGCACGACGCAATCGCCGCGTTCGACGCGTCCGTAATGCCGCTTGCAGATCACCATGCCGTCGCGCTCGAAGTGGCACGGCTCGGGCGGGCGCGCGGGGTTGTCGACGAAGTGCACCTGGCCGCACAGGTCGCCGGCCTTCACGTTGTCCCCGAGTTCGACGGCCGGCTCGAACAGGCCGGCGTCGGGCGCATAGACGTAGTAGTCGCGGCCCTTCACCTGCATCAGGCGCGTCGGACCATCGAAGTCGCCGACCGCGCGGCTGCGCTCGATGACGCCGGCGTGGGCGAGGATGTTGCGCAGGCCGCGCTCGACGATGCGCACGCCGCGCCCGCTCACCGCGCCGCCGCCGCCGAACTCGCCGCCGAGTGCGACCAGGCCGCGGTTGATGGCCGCCACCTGCGACAGGCGCTGGTCCGGGCTGTAGTCCCACACCAGCCCGATCGGCGCGCCGAACGCACGCAGCGCCGCGAGCGCGCGGTCGTTCAGCTTTGCGTCGGCGCCCATGCGCATCGAGGCGAACGGCAGGTACTGCAGCGACGAGCCGCCCGAATGGATGTCGTGGAACAGGTCCGCCATCGGATACAGCACGCTGTCGATGTAGTGCGCGATGGCGTAGGTCGGCGTGCCGTCGGGATCGCCAGGGAACGAGCGGTTGAGGTTGCCGTCGTCGATCGGCGACACCCGCGCCCCGGCCATCGCCGCCGGGTAGTTGGCCGCGGGCATCACGATCACGCGGCCCTGGAGCTCGCCGGGATCGAGTTCGCGGATGAGTCGCGTGAGGGCGATCTGCCCTTCGTACTCGTCGCCATGGTTGCCGGCCATCAACAGCACGGTGGGGCCGGCGCCGTTGCGGATCACGCAGATCGGGATGGCGATGTTGCCGTAGGCGGAGCGGGTGACCGAGTGCGGCAGCTGCAGCCAGCCGGCCTGCTTGCCGTTCTTCTCGTAGTCGATCCGGGTCCAGATCTTGGTCGCGCTCATCGCATCGTCCTCTCAGGCTTTCAGGTTGGCGCAGCGACCGATCGCGCCGGCCAGCGCGTCGATGTCGGCCGCGCTCGTGTCCCAGCGGCACACGAAGCGGCCCAGGCGCGGGCCGCGGCGATAGAAGAGGATGCCGCTGCCTTGCAGCGCATCGAGCGCCGCCGGCTCCATCTCGATGAACAGTTCGTTGGCCTCCACCGGCGCCACCAGGGTCACGCCGGGCAGCGTGCGCACCAATACCGCGATGCTCGCCGCCGCCTGGTTCGCGCCGCGCGCGAGTTCCAGCCACAGGTCGTCCCGCACGTAGGCCAGGATCTGCGCCGAGGCGAACCGCATCTTCGACCAGACCAGGCCGGCGCGTCGCAGGTGATACCCGATCTGCTGCGCCGCGTCGGGCGCGAACACGACGATCGCGTCGCCCAGCAGTCCGCCGTTCTTGGTGACGCCGAACGAGAGGATGTCGACGCCAGACTTCCACGATGCCTGCGCCGGCGTGCAGCCAAGCCGCGCCACGGCATTGGCGAACCGCGCGCCGTCCATGTGCACCTTGAGGCCGTGCGCATGGGCGACCTTCGCGACAGCGGCAACTTCGTCGAGGCCGTAGACGGCGCCCAGGTCCGTCGCCTGCACCAGGTTCACCGCCGCCGGCTGGCTCTTGTGCGCCAAGCCCTTGCCTGCGCCCGCGATCGCGGCTTCGAGCGCGGCCGGATCGACCTTGCCGAACTCGCTCGTCACCGGGACCATCTTCGCCCCGCCGGAGAAGAATCCCGTGGCGTTGCACTCGGAGGTGTTGATGTGCGCGTCGGCGCTGCAATAGACGGCGCCGAACGGCGGGCAGATGGCCGCCAGCGACAGCGCATTGGCAGCGGTACCGGTCGGCACGGGGAACACCCGCACCGGCGTTTCGAAGAGCTGCGCGAAGCGCTCCTGCAGTTGCGCGGTGAGCGGATCCATGCCGTAACCGAGCGCCGTGCCGTCGTTGGCGGCGGCCAGCGCCTCGATCAGTTGCGGCGCGGCGCGCCCGGTGTTGTCGCTGCGGAAATCGATCATGGGAATGGCCTCAGGCTTCGAACGGCGCGCCGAGGTGGAACAGGCAGTCGCCGCGTTCGGTGCGGCACGGCATGCGCTTGCACATGACGACGCCGCCGCGCTGGAAGACGGCGACGCTCGGCTCGCGCCATGGCGTGTCGTGGAAATGGATCAGCCCGGCGCGCTGGCCGGCCGCGACCTCGTCGCCGAGTTCCACCAGCGGCTCGAAGAAGCCGGCATCGGGTGCGTAGACGAAGTACGTCGGGCCGCGCACCTGCAGCACCCGCGTCTCCGGCGCCGGCTGCGTCGGCACGGATTCGGCCAGCGCCCCGATGAGTTTCAGGACGCGGCGCACGCCTTGCTCCGCGGCACGCAGCGCAGCGATCGTCAACGTGCCGCCGCCGGCCAGTTCGGTGCCGAGGTGGATCACGCCCTGGCGCCGGGCCGCCGCTGTCAGCGTCTGGTCGCCACCCTGCGCCGCGTCGGTGACGTACGACATCGGCGCGGCGAACGCCTTGAGCAGCGCCAGCGACCGGTCCATCCGCTGCGCATCCGCGCTGCGCTGGCAGTTGGCGCTGGGCACGTACATGAGCGAGCTGCCGCCCGAATGCAGGTCCAGCACGTAGTCGACCTGCGGCAGCAGCACGTTCTCGATGTACCAGGCGATCTGCGCCGTCGGGCCGCCGTCGGGGTCGCCCGGAAACGAGCGGTTGAGGTTGCCGTCGTCGATCGGCGACGTGCGCGTACCGGCATTGGCGGCGGGATAGTTCGCCGAGGTCAGGAAGATGATCGTGCCGCGCACGTCCTTCGCCTCCAGCTCGCGCAGCAGTCTCGCGAAGGCGATCTGCCCTTCGTATTCGTCGCCGTGGTTGCCGGCCATCAGCAGCACGCGCGGGCCGGTGCCGTTCCTGATGCAGGCGACGGGGATCGGAATCCAGCCGTAGGCGGAGCGATGCACGGAATGCGGCAGGCGCAGGAAGCCGACCTGCTTGCCGTCGCGGTCGAAATCCACTTCGGAAGTGATGCGGCTGGCGCGTCTCGGGGTAGCGGTCTCGGTCATATGAGGTGGCAGGCGGAAAAGTGGCCCGGCGCGGTCTCGCGCAGCGCCGGCGGCTCCGCACGGCAGCGGTCCTGCGCATGCGGGCAACGGGTGTGGAAATGGCAGCCGGGCGGCGGCGCGCTGGGACTGGGGATCTCGCCGGCCAGCGGCGCCAGCGGCTGCCGGGCACCGGGCGCCGCGCGCGGCACCGCCGCCAGCAGCGCCTGGGTGTACGGATGCTGCGGGCTGGCATAGAGCGTGCGCTTGTCGGCCAGTTCCACGATCCGGCCGAGGTACATCACGGCGACCCGGTCGGCAACGTGCTTGACCACGGCGAGATCGTGAGCGACGAACAGGTAGGCCAGGCCGAACTCCTGCTGCAGGTCGCGCATCAGGTTCACGATCTGGGCCTGGATCGACACGTCCAGCGCCGACACCGGCTCGTCGCAGACGACGAAGCGCGGGTTCAGTGCCAGGGCGCGCGCGATGCCGATGCGCTGGCGCTGGCCGCCGGAAAATTCGTGGGGGTAGCGGTGCGCGTACTCCTTGCGCAGTCCCACCACCTGCAGCAGTTGCGCCACCCGGTCCCGCCGCGCCGCGCGGTCGCCGACGCGGTGGATCCGCATCGGCTCGTCCAGGATGTCGTGGACCGTCATGCGCGGGTCGAGCGACGCGTACGGGTCCTGGAAGATGATCTGCATCTGCTGGCGATGCGGGCGCATCTGCTCCACCGACAGCTTGGTCAGATCCTCGCCTTCGAAAGCGATCGTTCCCGCCGTGGGCTCCACCAGGCGCAGCACGAGGCGGCCGGTGGTGGTCTTGCCGCAACCGCTTTCGCCGACCAGTCCCAGCGTTTCGCCGGCCGCGATGTCGAAGTCCAGCCCGTCGACGGCGCGCACGGCGCCGACGGTGCGCGGCAACAGCGCACCGCGGCGGATGGGAAAGTGCTTGACCAGGCCCCGCACCTGCAGGAGCGGCTCAGGCTTCATGGCGATATCCGTTCAAGGCGATGCAGGCGGCCCGGTGGCCGGGGCCGATTTCGACGGGCGTCGGCGCCCGCTCCCGACAGGCCGCGCGGGCGCTGGGGCAGCGCGGGTGGAAGCGGCAGCCCTGCGGCAGGCTGGACAGGGCAGGCACCATCCCGGCGATCGTCGGCAGCCGCTCCTGCTCCTCGTCCAGCGCCGGAATGCTCTCCAGCAGCAGCCGGGTGTACGGGTGCGACGGCCGCTCGAACACGGCATGGACGGCGCCCTCCTCCACGATCTGGCCGGCGTACATCACGATGACGCGATCGACCACCTGCGCCACCACGCCCAGGTCGTGCGTGATCAGGATCACGCCCATGCCCATCTCGCGCTGCAGCTGGCGCAGCAGCACCAGGATCTGCGCCTGGATGGTGACGTCCAGCGCGGTGGTCGGTTCGTCGGCGATCAGCACTTTCGGCCCGCACGCCAGCGCGATGGCGATCATGATCCGCTGGCGCATGCCTCCGGACAGCTCGTGCGGGTACTGATCGAGCCGCTGCTCCGGATTGCCGATGCCGACCTTGCGCACCAGCTCCAGCGCCCGCACCCGCGCCTGCGCCTTCGACAGGCCTTCGTGCACGCGCAAGGTCTCGCCGATCTGCTCGCCGACGGTGAACAGCGGATTCAGGGCCGTCATCGGCTCCTGGAAGATCATCGAGATCTCCTTGCCGCGCACCGCGTTCAACGCGCTTTCGTCGAGCCCGACGAGGTCTCGGCCGCGCAGCCGGATGCGGCCGCCGGTGATGCGTCCGGGCGGATCGGGCACCAGTCCCAGGATCGACAGCGCCGTGATGCTCTTGCCGCATCCCGATTCGCCGACGATGCCCAGCACCTCGCCCGCGTCGACGCTGAAAGACACGCCGTCCACGGCGATGTGCTCGCTGCCGGGCCGTCCGAACCCGATGCGCAGGTTCTCCACGCGCAGCAGTTCCTCAGCCATGCTGCACCCGCAGTCGTGGATCGAGCACGTCGCGCAGGCCGTCGCCGAGGAGGTTCAGCGCGAGGCACACGAAGGCGACCGCGAGTCCCGGGAACAGGCAGATGTGCGGGGCCTCGCGCAGGTAGTCCTTGCCCTCGGCGATCATGTTCCCCCACGTCGGCGTGGGCGGCGGCGGTCCGACGCCCAGGAAGCTCAGGATCGCCTCGGCCAGGATCGCGTACGCGAAGATGAAGGTCAGCTGCACCAGCAGCGGCGCCATGCTGTTGGGAAGCACGTGGCGCCAGATGATCCAGCGGTCGCGCGCGCCGCAGGCCTGCGCCGCCTTCACGTAGTCCATCTCGCGCACCACCATCACCGTGGAACGGGCGATGCGCGCCATCCGCGGCGTGTAGACGATGGCCAGGGCGATCACGGCGTTGACGGCGGACGGCCCCAGCGCCGCGGCGATGGCGATGGCGAGCAGGATGGCCGGGAACGCCATCAACGCATCCATCAGGCGCATCAGCACGCCGTCCAGGCGCTTGTAGTAGCCCGCCAGCACGCCGATCAAGGTACCTGCGACGCCGGTGACCAGCGCCACCGCGGCGCCGATGGTGAGCGACAGCCGCGCGCCGTGCACCAGGCGGCTCCAGATGTCGCGCCCATAGTTGTCGGTGCCCAGCGGCCACTCCCAGGCGGGGGTGCGGAAGCGGAACCGCACCGCCATCTTTTCGGGCGGGCGGATCTGGATCAGGTCGGCGAACACCGCCATCAGCAGCATCAGGCCGAGGATCACGGCCCCGGTCATGAACAGGCGGTGGCGCACGAGCCGGCGCCACAGCGCCGGCGGCGGCGGCGCGGCGGGCTCGTCGGCCGCCGCCGGTGCCAGGTCGACGAGGCCTGGATCGACGTCGAGCCTAGCGCTGGTCATACTGGATGCGCGGATCGATCACCGCATAGAGGACGTCGACCACGAGGTTCAGCAGCACCAGCACCGCCGCCGTGATCAGCAGTCCGCCCTGGATCAGGGGATAGTCGCGCCCGAAGATGGCATTGGCGAGCAGCCGTCCCATCCCGGGGATCGAGTACACCGTCTCGATCACGACCGAGCCGGACAGCAGCAGGCCGAAGCTGATGCCGACCACGGTCACGACCGGCACCAGCACGTTCTTGAGGACGTGCTTGCCGATGACCATCAGGCGCGGCAAGCCCTTGGCGCGGGCGGTGCGGATGTAGTCCTGCTGCAGGATCTCGAGTACCGTCGCCCGCGTGATCCGCGCCAGCAGCCCGATCTGCAGCAGGGCCAGCGAAATGCCCGGCAGGATCAGCGACCGCACCCACTCCGCGGGGTTGTCGGCGAAGGGGACGTAGCCGCCGGCCGGAAGCCAATCCAGCATCACGCCGAACAGCACGATCAGCATCAGGCTCAGCCAGAAGTTCGGCACCGACACGCCGACCAGCGCCAGCGTGAGCACCGCCTGGTCGACCCAGGTGTTGGCGCGGATGGCGGCGACGATCCCGCACGGCACGCCGATCGCCACCGTGAGCAGCAGCGCGAAGCCGGCGAGTGCGAGCGTCACGGGCACCCGCTCGGCGATCGCCTGGGTGACCGGCCGATTGAGCAGGATGGACTTGCCGAGATCGCCCCGCGCCAGGTCGGCGTACCAATGCGCCAGCTTGACGGGGAACGGCCGGTTCAGGCCAAGCTGCTCGCGCAGCTGGGCGATCTCGGCGTCGGTGGCGTTCTGCCCGGCGATCACCGTCGCCGCGTCGCCGGGCACCAGGTGCATGATCGAAGCCGAGATCAGGCTGACGAGCAGCAGCACCGGCACCGCGGCGAGCAGGCGCCGCAGGATGAACTGGATCATCGAGGGCTCAGGTGCCGGTCAGCGCGCACCTTCGTCCCAGACGTTCCACAGGCGCGGAATGCGATACGGCGCGAAGCCCTTGATGTTCGAGCGGGCCGCCTGCTTGCGATACAGGTCGCCGAACTTGAGGAACAGCACCTGCTCGTAGACGCGCGACTGGAACTTGCCGAAGGTCGCCTTGCGGGCGTCCACGGTGGTGCCGGAGACCAGGTCGGCATACAGCTTGTCGATCTCGGGATCGGCGACTACCTGGTTCTTCTGCGGCGAGACCACGTCCTTCATGGCGGAGAACGGTCCCACCGACGGGCCGGATCCCTGGCCGGTGAACCACAGGTTCCACACGTCCTTGTCGGCGCGGCGCTTCATCGCCGTGGCCCAGTCGAAGACGTCGACGCGCACCTTGAAGCCCACGGCCTTGAGCTGCTCGCTGACGATCTGCGCGGCCTTGTACATGCTCTGGTAGCTGGAGTTGGTGATGATCACCAGCTCCTCGCCCTTGTAGCCGGACTCCTTCAGCAGCGCGGCGGCCTTCTTCGGGTCGCGCGCGTTGTAGAACTCCTTGCCGTCGGTCACGTAGTACGGGTTGCCCGGGTACTGCAGCCCCGGTTGCACCGCGTAGGCGCCGTCGGTGGAGATCTCCATGATCTCCTCCATGTCCAGCGCCAGCTGCATGGCGCGCCGCACCTTCAGGTCGTTGGTCGGCGGGCGATGGTGGTTGACCCAGGCGCCGTGCAGCCAGAAGTTCTTCAGGTCGTACAGCACCAGGCTCTTGTTGCCGGCCAGGCGCTTGGCCGACTCCGGCGGCAGGTCCTCGATGATCTGCAGTTGCCCCGACTCGAGGCCGGCAACGCGCGCGCCCGGCTCCTTCACGATCTTGAAGTCCACGGTGTCGAACCACACGTTCTTCTGGCCGCCGAAGCCTTCGTTGCCCTTGTAGCGGGTGTCCGGCTTGTAGCCATCGAAACGCTTCAGGCGGATGTGGCTGTCGGGTACCCACTCGACGAACTGCATCGGCCCGGTGCCGATCAGGTCGATCTTGTTGCCTTCGCGGTCGGCCTGCTCGGCCGGCAGGATCGCGATCGGCACGACGAACGCCGACAGCTCCTCCAGGAAGATCGGCTGCGGCTTGGTCAGCGTGATCACGAATGTGTTGCGGTCCGGTGCCGTCATGGTCGCCACCGGCGCGAGGCTCACGCGCGCCAGCGCCATGCGCTTGTAGCGCTCGAACGAGGCCTTCACGTCGGCCGACGTCAATTCCTTGCCGTTGTGGAACTTCACGCCGGTGCGGATCTTGAACGTGTAGGTCAGGCCGTCGTCGCTCACCTTCCAGCTTTCGGCCAGCTCCGGGATCACCTGGTTGCTCTCGCCGCGGGTGACCAGCTGCTCGAAGATGTGCATGGCGACGTTGCGGGTCGCGATCGACGAGGAGAAGTACGGGTCGAGCGTGGGCGGCGTCGCCTCCTGGGCGAAGACGAGCGTGGCGCTGCGCTTCTGGGCGGCCGCTTGCGGCGGCGCGGCGGCCAGCGTGAGGCCGATGGCAATGGCCGCGGCCGCCTTGCAGGCGGCGAGCGCCGCGCGGCCGCCGGTTGTGGTGATGGTCATGTCTCTCTCTCCTCGTTCTTCCCGGCCGCCGTGCGACCGTTGTCAATAACGTGCGCCGGCTGCGCCGGCCCGCCTCATTCGCCCTTGATGTTGGCGATCTTCGCCACCTTGGCCCACTTGCCGGTTTCGAAGGCGATGTACGACTCGAACTCCTCGGGCGAATTGCCCACGGTCTCCGAGCCCGTCCTGGCCAGCGCCTCGCGCACCTCCGGCATCTTGAGGACGCGGTTGATTTCGGCGTTGAGCTTCTGCACGACCGGCTTGGGCGTATTGGCCGGCACCAGCACGCCGCCCCAGGACACCGCCTCGAATCCGGCCATGCCGAGTTCGGCCACGGTGGGCACGTTCGGCAAGTGCGGCAGGCGGTTCTTCGTTCCCACGGCCAGCGCCTTCAGCCGGCCCGACTGCACGTGCGGCAGCCCCGAAGGCCCGGTCGTGAACATCGCCTGCACGTGGCCGCCGATCATGTCCTGCAGCGCCAGCCCGTCGCCCTTGTAGCTGATGCGCTCCATCTTGATGCCGGCGTTCATCATGAACAGCTCCATGGCGAAGTGGCCGGCGGTGCCCGTGCCGCCGGTGCCGTACGAGAACTTGCCCGGATTCGCCTTGGCCTTCGCGATCAGGTCCTCCACCGAAGTGATGCCCGAGTTGGCGTTCACAACCAGCATCAGCGGCACCAGGTTGGTCAGCGAGATCGGCTGGAAGTCCTTGGCCGTGTCGTACGGCTGCTTGTAGATGCTCGGATTGATCGCGTTCGGCCCCACGTTCCCCATCAGGAGGGTGTAACCGTCGGGCGCCGACTTGGCAACATGGCTGAGGGCGATGATGCCGTTGGCCCCGGGCCGGTTCTCGATGACGACCGGCTGCTTCCAGGCCTCGCTCAGCTTCTGTCCGATGGTGCGTGCCACGACGTCGGACGCGCCACCCGGCGGATAGGGCACGACGAACTGGATCGATTTGGCCGGGTACTCCTGGGCCATGGCGGGGGCTGCCGCCGCGATCGCCAGGGCCGCCGCGCCCAGCCAGCGGCACGAAGAAAGCAACGTGAAGCGAACTCTCATCCGGTCTCTCCCTGGCGCGTGGGCGCCGTGCGTTGATGTCGCCGGCGGCACCCGCCTGCCGGCAGCGGTGCTTCTTCCGCGGCGGTCAGACGAAGCCGTTCTTCAGCTGCGTCTCCCCGCGCCCCAGCCGCTGCAGGTTCTCCAGCAGCAGGTCGATCACGTTGTCCTCGTACTTCTGCGTCTCGCCCGCACTGTGCGGCGTGATGAACACGTTGGGCAGGTCCCACAACGGCGACGCCGGCGGCAGCGGCTCGTCCCACACGCAGTCGAGCGCCGCGGCGGCGATCGCCCCGGAGCGCATGGCCTCGATCAGCGCCGGCTCGTTCACCACCTTGCCGCGCGCGACGTTCACCAGCACCGCCGTCGGCTTCATGGCCGCGAACGCCTTGGCGTCGATGAGGTCCTGCGTGGAGGGATTGAGCGGGCAGGTCAGCGCGACGAAGTCCGCCTGCGGCAGCACTTCCAGCAACTGCGACTGCGGTACGGTGAGGTCGGCCGCTCCGCCGCCCCTGGCCGGGTCGCGCTTGACGCCGATCACGCGCATGTCGAACGCCTTGGCGAGCTGCGCCAGCCGCGAGCCGATGCGCCCCATGCCGACGATCACCAGCGTCTTGCCGCCGAGCTCGTCCTCGCGCTGCGCGATCTCCGAAATGAGGCCGCGCCACTTGTGGGCCGCCTGGTTGGCGAACGCCATCGGCAGCTTTCTCGCGACGGCGAGAACCAGGCCGATGGCGTGCTCCGCCACCGCCCGCTCGTTGACCCCTTGCGCACTGGCGACGCGGATGCCGGCGGCGCCGAGGATCTCGCGCGAGTACTGGTCGGTGCCCGCGCTGATCGACTGGATGAAGGCGAGCTGCTGCGCCTGCTCGACGAATTCGTTGCGCCAGAAGCCGGACACGGACAGGACATGCGCCTCGCCGATGCGCGCCTTCAGCTCGTCGAGGGTGCGGACCTCGAAGGAGCGGATCCCGGTGTTGCGAAGCGCGAAGCGCTCCTGCATGCGATAGGCGGGGTGGGCGAAACAGATGGTGAGCTGGTCTCTTTGCGGCAGTGCGCGTGACGTCATCGGCGGTCCTGGTTCTGGCGTTTCGTCGCGCGTTCGCCAGCGTGCCTGCGAACGGCGCAGGCCACTATAGGACTTCACCTGCGGGAAGGCGGCTAGTATGATCCCTAGGGCTTCGCACTCGCATTGGAGCCGCGCGTCATACCTTCCGCCGCACCTTCGTGCGCAGACTACGAAAAGAGTTCGAGGATGTCCGAGATCACCCGTTTCGAGCAGAACCACCGCCGCAGCCGCGTCGTCGTGCATGGCGGGGTGGTGTACCTCGCCGGCCACGTCGCCGACGACAAGACCGCTTCGATCGACGAGCAGACGCGCCAGGCGCTCGCCAACATCGACCGCACGCTCGCCACCGCCGGCACCGACAAGTCGCGGCTGCTTACGGCGCAGATCTGGCTGCGCTCGATGGACGACTACGAAGGCATGAACGCCGTGTGGGACGCCTGGGTCGAGCCTGGCCAGACCCCGACCCGCTGCTGCGGCGAGGTGCGGCTGGCGGATGCCAAGCTGCGCGTCGAGATCGTCGTCACGGCAGCGCTGTGACCGGCGCGGTGAACACCTTCGGGCGGGCCCGGCGCATCGCCGCGATCGAGGTTTCCGAAATCCTGCGCATAGGCGCGCTGGCCGCGCAACGCCGCCGCGAGGGCCGCCCGGTGATCGTATTGGGTGCCGGGGAACCCGATTTCGAAACGCCCGACCACATCAAGGAAGCCGCGATCCGCGCCATCCGCACCGGCCAGACGCACTACACCGTGCTCGATGGCACCGGCGAACTGAAGGTCGCGATCCAGGGGAAGTTCCGGCGCGAGAACGGCATCCAATACGCTCTCGACGAGATCACGGCCGGCGCCGGCGCCAAGCAGGTCATGTACAACGCCTTCATGGCGACGCTCGACCCGGGCGACGAGGTGATCCTCGCGGCGCCTTACTGGACGTCGTACGCCGACATGGTGGTGATCGCCGGCGGCCAGCCGGTGGTTGTGCCCTGTACCGAGGCCAACGGCTTTCGCCTGCAGGCGCCGGACCTCGAGGCGGCGATCACGCCCCGCACGCGGTGGCTGCTGCTGAACTCGCCGTCCAATCCGAGCGGCGCCGCGTACGGCGAGCAGCAGTTGCGTCCGATCCTGGACGTGCTCAGGCGCCACCCGCATGTCTGGCTCTTGAGCGACGACATCTACGAGCACCTGCTGTACGACGGCGCAGCTTTCGTCACGGCCGCGCAGCTCGAGCCGGAACTGAAGGAGCGCACCCTCACCGTCAACGGCGTGTCGAAGTCTTACGCGATGACCGGCTGGCGGCTCGGCTACGGCGCCGGCCCCAAGGCGCTGATCGCCGCGATGGCCGTCGTGCAGAGCCAGAGCACCTCCAATCCGTGCTCGATCAGCCAGGCGGCGGCCGTGGCGGCGCTGAACGGCCCGCAGGACCTGGTCGCGCAATGGCGCGATGTCTTCCAGCGTCGCCGCGATTTTGTCGTGGAGCGACTCAACGCGATCGAAGGCATCTCCTGCCGCCGTCCGGAGGGCGCGTTCTACACCTTCGCCAGCTGCGCCGGGCTGATCGGACGGCGCACGGCCACCGGCGCCGTGATCGACAGCGATTCGGCGTTCTGCCGCTACCTGCTGGAATCGCACGACGTCGCGGTGGTACCGGGCAGCTGCTTCGGGCTCGGGCCTTACTTCCGCATCTCGTATGCGGCATCGGACGCCGACCTGCGGCAGGCCTGCGAGCGCATTGCCGCGGCCTGCAGCTCGCTCGCGTGATCGCGGGGCCTCGCCCCGGCGCTGCCCCGCCCTGCTGCTGAGGCGCCGCAACAATCAGTGAGGTTTGTTGGCGCCGGGGCGCGCTCCTGCGCGAGCGCCGCCCCGGCGGCGTGGTCTGCGCTGCCGCGCATGTGATGCATTTGCACACGTTCGCTTGCGCTGCGGTAGCCCAACCTTGCCAGGAAGGCAACTCCCACCAGCAGACCGCGATGACACTCGACGCCGACCTTGCGCGCCCTTCCACTTGCAGGCATGCCGCCTGGCACTGCCGCCGGCTCGCCAGGGGACCGGCATGAGCGACATCCACGGAACGGCCGGCGACGACTGGCTTCCCGGCACGGCCGGCGACGACGTGTTCCACGGCCTGGAGGGACGCGACACCGCGCAGATCGCGGCGCCGAGCAGCAGCGCGGTGTTTTCGCTGGATGCGCAGAACCGGTGGGTCGTCGCCAGCGCGCAAGGCGCTGACACGATGGACAGCATCGAGGCCGTGCAGTTCACGGATGGCACGGTGGTGCCGGGCACCGAGTTCACGATCAACAGCACGACGGCCGGCGTCCAGCGCTATGCATCGATGGCCAAGCTCGCGGACGGCAGCTATGTCGCCGCGTGGTCCAGCGATGCGGACGGCGACGGCAGCGGCGCCGCCGGCATCTACACGCAACGCTTCGACGCTAATGGCGCCAGGCTCGGCGGCGAGACGCTCGTGAGCGTGCAGCCGGCGGCCGATCGCGTCTGCTCCTGGGTGGCCGCGCTGCAGGGCGGCGGCTATGTCGTCACATGGGCTGCGAGGGCGGCGCCTTGGCAGAACGACCCCACGTCGCAGTGGTTCGACGTGCACGCGCAGCGCTTCGACGCCGGCGGCGCGCCGGTCGGGGGCGACATCCTCGTCAACAGCACCACCACCGGCACCCAGTACCAGACAGGCCGCAGCCTGGGCGGGCTCGCGGATGGCGGCTTCGTCGTGGTCTGGGAATCCAACGGCCTCCCGCCCCCTGGCGGCGGGACGCCGCCCGGCGACGGGGTCTGGATGCAGCGCTTCGACGCTGCCGGCGCGCCGGTCGGCGGCGAAGTGCAGGTCGCCGCCGAGTACGGGCCCACCTATGCCGTGACGACGGCGCTCGCCGGCGGTGGTTTCGTGGTCGCATGGTGGGCCGGCAACGGCGTGGCGCAGCAGCGCTTCGACGCGTCCGGCCAGCCGCAAGGCGGGACGACACTGGCGGGCTACGGTGCCCAGCCTATCCTGACCGGACTCGCCGGCGGCGGCTGGGCGTTGGCGTGGGTCGGCAACGACGGCCAGCTGTTCACGCAGATCTTCACCAGCGGGGGCGCTGCGTCCGGGGCCCCGATCACGGTGAATTCGCCGACCACCTACGCGAACTCGCCGCAGCTCGCCGCCACGCCCGACGGCGGCTTCGTCGTCGCATGGGCTTCGCATGGCGTGTTCGGCGGCCCCACCGAGGTGCCGGGTGTGTACCTGCAACGCTTCGACGCGGCCGGGAACCCGAGCGGCGCCAGGACGCTGGTGGATGAGCAGACCGACTCCCACGGAGTGGGCGACCTGGGCCTGGCCGCGCTGGCCGACAGCAGTTCCGTCGTCCAGTGGGTGGGGCCTGATGGCAGCGGCACCGGCGTCTGGGCGCGCCGCATCGACAGCAGCGGCGTCGCGCAAAGCAGCGGCACGTCGCTGGCCGGCGACGGCGGCGACAACACGATCGTCTTCTCCGGCAGCGCGCCCATGCTGCTGACCGGCAACGATGGCAACGACTCGCTGCAGGGGGGAAGCGGGGCCGACCAGCTCGACGCCGGCTCCGGGGACGACGTCCTGCAAGGCGGCGACGGCGATGACCTGGTGCTGGGCGGCCCCGGCCGCGACACCGCAATGGTGGGAGCGAGCCTCGACGGCCTCGGATGGGAACTTCTGGCCGATCGCGTGCTGCGCCTCACGGTGCCCGGCGAGGGGGTGGACACCCTGCAGTCGATCGAGCAAGTGCGCGGCGCGAGCGGCAGCGTCGACCTGCAGTGGGGCGCCGTCGCCGACCTGCGCGTCAACACGACGCTGCCGGCGGTGCAGGAGTGGTCGCGCGTCTCCCCCTTGGCCGACGGCGGCTTCGTCGTGACCTGGGAGACCAACGTCACCAGCAGCGGCAAGTACGGGGGCAGCAGCTTCCAGTCGTTTGCGCAACGCTACGACGCGGCTGGGGCTCCGGTCGGCCCCGAACTGCTCGTGAGCGCCGCGACGAACATGCACCAGGGGCCGACCGCCGCGGCCCTGGCCGACGGTGGCTTCGTGGTCACGTGGAAGGCGAGCAACGGACTGTCCTCGGACATCCTGCTGCAGCGCTACGACGCCGGCGGCGCGAAGGTCGGGGCCGCCGTGACGGTGGCCAGCCATGGCGCCGTGAACGACCAGACGCCGGAGGTGCTTGCGCTCGGCAACGGCTTCGTGGTGGCCTGGAGCGCGCCCGATGGCAGCGGCACCGGCATCTTCGCGCAGCGCTTCGATGCCTCCGGGGCGAAGGTGGGCGCTGCCGTCCAGGTGAACACGTCGGGCACGGCCGCGACGCCGGCCGGTGCTTCGCAGCAGACCGATCCGGCGTTGGCGCTGCTTGCGGACGGTAGCTACGTCGTCAGCTGGGCCTCCAGCGATGGCAGCGGCTCGCAGGTCTTCATGCAGCGCTTCGACGCCACTGGCGCCCGCATCGGCGGCGAGACCCTCCTCACCGGCAACGGCAGCAGCCCCGACGTGGTGGCGAATGCCGCGGGCGGCTTCCTGCTCACGTGGCTGGAGGCCGGTCACGTGCAGGCGCAACGGTTCGACGCCACCGGGGCCGGCCTCGGGTCCCCGACCCAGGTCGACACGGCCACACCCGATATCGCATTCCCGGTCGCCACCGCCCTGCCCGATGGCGGGTACCTGGTGGCGTGGCAATCGACCTGGTCCGACGTCTACGGGCAGCGGCTGGACGCCGCCGGACAACGCGTGGGGGTCGAGACCGTCCTCAGCGGCAGCGCGGCCGACCAGCAGCGCTATCCCGACGTCGCCACGCTGGCCAACGGCAGCACGCTGGCGACCTGGACCGGCGGAAGCACGCAGGCCTACACCGGCACCGCCGACGTGTACCTGCAGCGCTTCGATGCCGACCTGATGCCGGAGCCGGTGATGACCCTGGTCGGCGACGCCGGACACAACGTGCTGCAGGTGTCGACCGCAGTGCAACGTGTGGGTCTTGTGGGTGGCGCCGGCAACGACCTGCTCGCCGGCACCCCCGGCACGTCCGACGTGCTCACCGGCGGCAGCGGCAACGACACCTTTGCCTTCGCCGCCTGGGGCAGCGGCATCGACCTGATCACCGACTCGGCGCCCGGCGACCGCATCGTGGTGGCCGGGGCGCAATTCGCCGGCGGCGTCAGCGCTGGCGACGGCACATCGGTGGCCGCCAACGGCGTGCAGGTCGCGACCACCGGCGCGAGGACGACGCTGTTCATCGGCACCAACACGACGCCCGGCGCAGACGTGGTGATCGAACTGGCCGGAGCGTTCGCCGCCGCGGACTTCAGCGCGGCCGGTGACTCCGTCACATGGAGCGGCGCGGCCCCGCCGCCACCTCCTCCACCCGGGGACGCGACGGCGCCGGTGGCGATCGATTTCTTCCCGGCCGCCGGCAGCAACACGCTGCCGCCCGGCTGGAGCCTGGCGATCACCTTCAACGAGACCGTGCAGGCGGGCTCGGGAACGATCACGCTGCAGACCGACGCGGGCCAGGTAGTGCAGACCTTCGGCGCGGGCGATCCGGGGCTGCGCTTCGTGGATTCCAGCGTCGTGATCGATCCAGCCGCCGACCTGCTGGCGGGGACCACGTATCGCCTGCTGGTCGGCGCCGGCGCGATCGAGGACCTCGCGGGCAACGACTACGCCGGCGTGGCCGACTACGGCTTCACCACGGCGGGCGAGCCGCCTGCCGGGGGGGACACGGGGGCCCCCGTGGCCGTCGACTTCTTCCCGGCGGCCGACAGCAACACGCTGCCGCCGGACTGGAGCCTGGCGATCACGTTCGACGAGATCGTACAGGGCGGCGCGGGAGCGATCACGCTGCAGACGGTCGCCGGCCAGGTGGTGCAGACGTTCGGCGCGGGCGATCCCGGCCTGCGCTTCATCGACAAGAGCGTGGTGGTCGATCCGGCGGCCGATCTCGTGCCCGGCACCACGTACCGGCTGATCGTCGCCTCCGGCGCCATCCAGGACCTGGAAGGCCACGCCTACGCGGGCGTGAGCGACCACACGTTCACCACGGCCGGCGAAGCGCCAGGCGGCGGGGACACCACGGCCCCGGTGGCGATCGACTTCTTCCCGGCCGCCGGCAGCAACACGCTTCCGTCCGACTGGAGCCTGGGCATCACGTTCGACGAGGGGGTGCAGGCAGGCTCCGGAACGATCACCTTGCAGACGGCTGTAGGACAGGTGGTGCAGACGTTCGGCGCGGGCGACAGCGGCCTGCGCTTCGTGGATGCCAGCGTGGTGATCGACCCGGCTGCCGACCTGCTGCCCGGCACGACTTATCGCCTGAACGTCGGCGCCAACGCGATCGAAGACCTGGCGCGCAACGCCTACGCCGGCGTCAGCGACCACACTTTCACCACCGCCGGGTCAACGGCGCAGGCCATGGTGAAGCTGGTTGGGTTCGCCGCGCAGGACGTCGCGCCGATGGCGTGAACTGCGCCGGCCGCACGGCGCGGCGGTGCGACGAGAAGCTGCCGGTGCCGCTCAGCCCGGCGCCTTCACCGCGCCCAATCCGCCCAGGAACAGGTCGGCCACGATCGGCGCCATGGCGTCGTGGTCCAGCGGGCCGTCCGGCTTCATCCACGTGAAGAGCCAGTTGATCATGCCGAACAGCAGCATGGTGAGCGGCTTGCCGAGCGCCTGCTCCCTGAGGTCCGGGCGCAGCGCGGCCACCACCTGCGCGAAACCGTTCACCACCTCGCGCTCCTTGCCCAGGATGCGGTCGCGATCCCCCGGCTCGAGGAACTTCACGTCCTCGGTCAGCACCCGGTGCGCATGTTGCGCGCCGGCATATTCCTCGACCAGGCGACGGATCAGTGTCCGCATCTGCACGGCGGGCGGGGCATCCTCGCCCAGCGACTCGCCGACGATCGCCTGCAGCCGCGAGACGTGGCTGTCGGCGATGCTGACGAGCAGGTCGTACTTGTCGCGGTAGTAGTGATAGAGCGTGGCCTTGGACAACCCGCAGGCCTCGGCGACCTGGTTCATCGAGGTGCCGGCGTAACCGCCGCGTGCGAACAACTGCGCGGCCTGCGCGAGGATCATCTCGCGCTGCTCGTCGTAGCCGGCGGACCGTCCTCTTCCCATGGCGCGGCGCGGGGTCAGCGCTCGTCGAACGAGAGCACGACGCGCTCGGTCATCGGATGCGCCTGGCAGGTGAGCACGAAGCCGGCGGCCACTTCCTGCTTGCCGAGGGCGAAGTTGCGCTCCATGCGCACGTCGCCTTCCAGCACCTTGGCGCGGCAGGTGCCGCAGACGCCGGACGTGCAGGAGAACGGCACCTCGAGTCCCGCGGCCGACGCCGCATCCAGGATGCTGGGCTGGTCGCGCGAGAAGTCGATCTCGCGCCGCAAGCCGTCGCGCACGATCACGACGCGCGAGCGCTCGGCGTCGCCCGGCTTGGCCTCGTGCACGACGGCGCCCACGGCGCCGGCCGCCTGCTGCGGCACGCCGAAGCGCTCGATGTGGATGCGGTCCTCCGGCACGCCGGCGGCCAGCAGCGCCGCCTCGGCTTCATCGTTCATCTGGAACGGTCCGCAGATATATGCGTGGTCGATCGTGGCGGGCGGGACCAGCACGCGCAGGAAGTCGCCGATCTTGGCCCTGTCCATCAGGCCCATGTTGATCGGCGAGTCGGTGTGCTCGTCCGAGAAGACATGGTGCAGGACGAGGCGAGTGAGGTAGCGGTCCTTCAGGTCCTCGATCTCCTCCTTGAACATGGTCGACTTGAGGCTCCGGTTGCCGTAGATCAGCGTGAAGCGGCTCGCCGGCTCGCGCGCCAGCACCGTCTTCATGATCGACAGGATCGGCGTGATGCCGCTGCCACCGGCGATGCCCAGGTGATGGCGCTGCGCCTGCGGCTCGATGGGCACGAAAAAGCGCCCTTGCGGTGCCATCACGTTCACGATGTCGCCGGGCTTCAGGTGTTCGTTGATCCAGTTCGAGAACACGCCCCCGCGCACCTTGCGCACGCCCACGCGCAGCTCGCCCTCGTCGACGCCGGCGCAGATCGAATACGAGCGGCGCAGGTCCTGGCCGTCGATGTCGCGGCGCAGCGTGAGGTACTGGCCTTGCGTGAAGCCGAACACCGGCTGCAGGTCGGGTGGCACCTCGAACGAAACGACGACCGCCTCCTCGGTGTCGCGCTGGATGGTGCGCACGCGCAGCGGATGGAAGATGACGCTCATGTGGACGATCAGATCGGCTTGAAGTATTCGAAGGGTTCGCGGCAGGCGCGGCAGCGGTACAGCGCCTTGCAGGCGGTGGAGCCGAACTGCGACACGCGCTCGGTGTCGTCGCTGCCGCAACGCGGGCAGGCCAGGTGCGGCGCGCGCGCGCCGCGCGGCATGAAGCGCACGGGAACGCCGACATCGGTGGCGACGGGACCCGGCGGGACGATGCCGTATGCGAGCAACTTGCGCCGGCCTTCCTCGGTGATCCAGTCGGTGGTCCACGCCGGCGCGCGGCGCAGCGTCGCGCGGGCCGGGCCCAGCCCTTGCGCCCGCAGCGCCTCCAGCACGCTCTGCTCGATCATCTCGGTCGCGGGGCAACCGGAATAGGTCGGCGTCAGCACGATCTCGATCTCGCCGCCATGGTCGATGACGTCGCGCACGATCCCCAGCTCGCACACGGACACCGCCGGCACTTCGGGGTCGAGCACGCCGTCGAGCACCTGCCAGGCACGCTCGACACGCGTGGCCGGCGCCACGGCGACCGTCACCACGCGCCTCCGGGATAGGCGCGCTGAAGGTGCTGCATCTCGGCCAGCACGTAGCCCAGGTGTTCGCTGTGCACGCCTTGCTTGCCGGTGCTGAGGAACGGCGTCGCAACCGGCGCGGCCAATGAGGCTTCCGCCAGGATCGCGTCGATCTCCTCTCGCCATGCCGGCTCCAGTTCGCTCCACGCGGGGCCCAGGCCCGGGGCGGCCGCTTCGCGGTCCACGGCGTCGGCGGCGAACAACTCGGTCACATAGGGCCAGAGATCCTGGAGCGCGCGCTCCATGCGCCGCCGCGACTCCTCGGTGCCGTCGCCGAGGCGCACCACCCAGTCCGCGGCATGCTGCTGGTGGTAGCGCGCTTCCTTCACCGCCTTGCCGGCGATCGCCGCCAGCTCCGCATCGGTCGACTCGCGCAGCCGCTCCCACAGCAGCTTGAAGAAGGTCGCCATCATCGTGTTGCGAAGGCTGGTCACCGCGAAATCGCCGCGCGGCAGTTCCACCAGCGTCACATTTCGGTAGTCACGCTCCTCGCGCAGGAAGGCAAGCTGGTCCTCGTCGTGGCCCGCGCCATCGAGCGCACCGGCGCGCGTCAGCACGGCCCGCGCCTGGCCGACCAGGTCCAACGCCATGTTGGACAGGGCGATGTCTTCCTCCAGCGCCGGCGCATGGCCGCTCCACTCTCCCAGCCGCTGCGCCTGGATCAAGGCGGTGTCGCCGATGCGCAGCAGGTACTGCACCGCCGCGCTGGAGCCGATCCGGATCGATGCCTGCATCGCGGCCCTCACATGTGGTCGACCGAAGCCGGCAGCTTGTAGAAGGTCGGGTGCCGGTAGACCTTGTCTTCGGCCGGGTCGAAGAAGCTGCCTTTCTCGCCGGGGTCGCTGGCGACGATCTGGTCGGACCGCACCACCCACACGCTGGTGCCTTCCTGGCGGCGCGTGTACACGTCGCGCGCGGCCTGGATCGCCATCTGCGCGTCGGCGGCGTGCAGGCTGCCGCAGTGCTTGTGGTCGAGCCCGGACTTGCTGCGGACGAACACCTCCCACAGCGGCCATTCCTTATTGACGTCGGTCATCTCTGATCCTCTTGAATGCAGTTACCGGATGGCTACCGTCAATCACGCGGCCTTCGCGTCGCGCGACTGCTTGCGCGCATGCGCCAGCGCCGCTTCGCGCACCCAGGCGCCCTCGTCCCACGCCTTCACGCGCGCGGCGAGCCGCTCCCGGTTGCACGGGCCGTTGCCGTTCACCACGCGCCAGAACTCGTCCCAGTCGATCCGGCCGAAGTCGTAGTGCTGCCGCTCCTCGTTCCACTTCAGGTCGGGATCCGGCAGCGTCACGCCCAGCACCTTGGCCTGTTCCGCCGCCGCGTCGATGAACTTCTGGCGCAGTTCGTCGTTGGAGATGCGCTTGATGCCCCAGCGCATCGACTGCGCGGAATTGGGCGATTGGTCGTCGGGCGGGCCGAACATCATGATCGACGGCCACCACCAGCGGTTCACCGCGTCCTGCACCATCTCCTTCTGCGCAGCGGTGCCCTGCTGCATCATGACCAGCAGGCTCTCGAAGCCCTGGCGCTGGTGGAAGCTCTCCTCGCGGCAGATGCGCACCATCGCCCGCGCATACGGCCCGTACGAGCAGCGGCAGATCGGCACCTGGTTCATGATCGCCGCACCGTCGACCAGCCATCCGATGGTGCCGACGTCGGCCCAGGTCAGCGTCGGGTAGTTGAAGATCGAACTGTATTTCGCCTTGCCGGTATGCAGTGCATCGAGCATCTGGTCTCGCGAGGTGCCCAGCGTCTCCGCCGCCGAATACAGGTACAGGCCGTGGCCGCCCTCGTCCTGCACCTTCGCCAGCAGGATCGCCTTGCGCTTCAGGGTCGGCGCGCGCGTGATCCAGTTTCCTTCCGGCAGCATGCCGACGTACTCGGAATGCGCGTGCTGGCTGATCTGACGCACCAGCGTCTTGCGGTAGTGCTCCGGCATCCAGTCCCTGGGCTCGATGAATTCGCCCTCGGCGATGCGCGCCTCGAAGCGCTCCTCCAGCTGCACGTCCTCGACGGAGCGCACCGGCGTGCGCGCCGGCGCCTCCTTGCCCATGGTGTCCATGGCCTGCGTGTACATCTGTCTTCTCCCTGCTCCAGGTGGGTCGGAGTCGTTCTACCGACCGTTCGGTTGGCGATAGAGTACGGGAAACCTTGATCCAGGTCAAACAGCTCGGACCGGCGGAGCTGGGAAGTTCCGGCTTCAGCGCCGGGACCGGCGGACGGCGGGTGCCTCCTCCGAAGCCGGTTCCTCCACCGGCACCCGGGTTTCTGCCTTCACTTCCTTGAGCACCACGCTCGAGCGCACGTGCGTCACACCGGGCAGCTTGAAGGCGGTCTCGTGCAGGAACGCCTCGTACTGCTTGATGTCCGGCACCAGCACCTTGATCACGTAATCGGCCTGGCCGGTGGTGGCATAGCAGCTCACGATCTGCGGGCAGTCGGCGACGGCGCGCTCGAACTGGCGGACGTCTTCCTCGCTGTGCCGCGTGAGGTTGAGCTCGGCCAGCACGCACAGGGACAGGCCTACCTTCTCGCGGTCCACAAGGGCCGTGTAGCGGCGGATCACGCCGCTGGCCTCCAGCTCCTTGACCCGCTTCCAGCACGGCGTGCTGGACAGGCCAACGGCCGTGGCCAGCTGCTGGACGGTCTGGCGCGAATCGCGCTGCAGTTCGCCGAGCAGCAGGCGGTCGTAGCGGTCGAGCTTGTTCATTTCGTGGTTCTGGCAAATCTGGGAATGAAATTCTGCTACGTCCTAGCATTACCAGCAAAGAAGAATCCTGTTCCCCCTGAAATTGCGTAATCTCGTCTTTCACAACAACTGCCGGAGCAGTGCATGGCCGAGACAACCATGACCGATTCGCCGTCGCTCGTGCGGCGGGACTACCGCCTCACCGACAACCTGGCCGCCAGCGGCGGCGCCATCTTTCTGACCGGAACGCAGGCGCTGGTGCGCCTGATGCTGATGCAGCGCCAGCGCGACGCCGCCGCGGGACTGGACACGCGCGGCTTCGTCAGCGGCTACCGCGGCTCGCCGCTCGGGATGGTGGACCAGGCGCTGTGGAAGGCCGGCGCGCAGCTCGATGCCAGCGGCGTGCGGTTCCTGCCGGCGATCAACGAGGAACTGGGCGCGACCGCCGTGCTCGGCACCCAGCGTGTCGAGGCCGACCCCGAGCGCACCTGCGCCGGCGTGTTCGCCATGTGGTACGGCAAGGGCCCCGGCGTCGACCGCGCCGGCGACGCGCTGAAGCACGGCAACGCCTACGGGGCTTCGCCGCACGGCGGCGTGCTGATGGTGGCGGGCGACGACCACGGCTGCGTGTCGTCGTCGATGCCGCACCAGAGCGACCAGGCCTTCCAGTCCTGGCACGCGCCCGTCGTCGCGCCGGCGAGCGTCGCCGAGTACCTGGAGTTCGGACTGTACGGGTGGGCGCTCTCGCGCTTTTCCGGCAACTGGGTCGGCTTCACGGCGCTGTCGGAAATCGTCGAAAGCGGTTCCACCGTCGACCTGGACCTGGTCAACGCCCGCGTCGCCGCCTGGCAGGACGGCGAAACGGTGCGCAGCGTGACCGGGTACCAGCCGCCGGCCGGCGGGCTGCACTATCGCTGGCCCGACCTGCCGTCGCTCACCATCGAGCAGCGCCTGCACGCCAAGCTGGACGCGGTACGCGCTTTCGCCCGCGTCAACAGCATCGACCGGCACATCGTGGCGAGTCCGCACGCGAGCGTCGGCATCGTCACCGCCGGCAAGGCGCACTACGACCTGATGGAGGTGCTGCGGCGGCTGGACATCTCGCCCGAGACGCTGGCGCAGCACGGCGTGCGCATCTACAAGCTGGGTCTCACGTATCCGATCGAGCCGACGCGCATGCGCGAATTCGCACGCGGGTTGACCGAGATCCTGGTCGTCGAGGAAAAAAGCCCGGTCGTCGAGGAGCAATTGCGCTCGATGTTCTACAACGCCGCCCAGCGGCCGGTGATCGTCGGCAAGCAGGACAGCGCCGGGCGCCCGTTGATTTCCGCGCTGGGCGAACTGCGGCCTTCCCGCCTGATCGAGATCCTGGCCAACTGGCTGGCCGGCCATTTCCCCGACCTGGACCGGCGGCACCTGGTGCGCGACTTCACGCTGCCGGAACTGCTGTCCAACGCCTCGGACAGCGTCAAGCGCCTGCCCTACTTCTGCGCCGGCTGTCCGCACAACACCTCGACCCGCGTGCCGGAGGGCTCGCATGCGCAGGCCGGGATCGGATGCCACTTCATGGCGAGCTGGATGGATCGCGACACCGAAGGCCTGATCCAGATGGGCGGCGAAGGCGTGGACTGGGTCTCGCACGCCATGTTCACCAAGGTACCGCATGTCTTCCAGAACCTCGGCGACGGCACCTACTACCACTCGGGCTATCTCGCGATCCGCCAGGCCGTGGCAGCCAAGGCGACGCTGACCTACAAGATTCTCTTCAACGACGCGGTCGCGATGACCGGCGGCCAGCCGGTGGACGGCATCATCAGCGTCGACGGCATCGCACGTCAGGTCGAGGCCGAGGGCGTGAAGCAGGTCGTGGTGCTGTCCGACGACATCGCCAAGTACGAGCGCATGCGCGACCGCTTCCCGGCCGGCACCGAGTTCCATGACCGCGGCCGGCTCGATGCCGTGCAGCGGCGCCTGCGCGAGATCCCCGGCGTCACGGTGCTGATCTACGAGCAGACCTGCGCCGCGGAAAAGAGGCGGCGGCGCAAGAAAGGCGAGCTGGCCGACCCGGCACGGCGCCTGTTCATCAACGACCGGGTCTGCGAAGGCTGCGGCGACTGCTCGGTTCAGAGCAACTGCGTGGCGGTGCAGCCGCTGGAGACCCCGCTGGGCCGCAAGCGCCGGATCGACCAGAGCAGTTGCAACAAGGACTATTCGTGCGCCAAGGGCTTCTGCCCCAGCTTCGTCGGCGTGGTTGGCGGCAAGCCGCGACAACGCGCCGGCGCGCTCGCCAGCGGCAGCAAGGTCTTCATGTCGCAGGTGAATGCCCTGCCGCTGCCGGCGCCGCATGCGTGGACGGGTCCGTACGACCTGCTGGTGACCGGCGTCGGGGGGACCGGCGTGGTGACCGTGGGCGCGCTCCTGGCCATGGCGGCGCACCTGGAAGGCAAGAGCGCCAGCGTGCTGGACTTCATGGGCTTCGCCCAGAAAGGCGGCTCGGTCCTGAGTTTCGTGCGCCTCGCCGACCTGCCGTCGCGCCTGAACCAGGTCCGCATCGACACCCAGCAGGCCGACGCGCTGCTGGCGTGCGACCTGGTGGTGGGGGCGTCGGCCGACGCGCTCGCCACGGTGCGCCACGGCCGCACCCGCATCCTGGCCAACACGCACGAAGTGCCGGTGGCCGAACTCCTGCGCAACCCGGACGCCAGCCTGAAGTCGCCGGAGCTGCTTGAGAAGCTGCGCTTTGCCGCCGGCGCCGACCGTGTGGAAACGCTGGATGCCCAGGCCCTGGCCGAGGCGTTCCTGGGAGACTCCATCTACTCAAACATCGTGGCACTGGGCGCTGCCTGGCAGCGTGGCCTGGTGCCGGTGAGCCAGGAGGCGCTGCTGCGCGCCGTCGAACTGAACGGCGTCGCGGTGGAGAACAACAAGCTGGCGCTGGCGCTCGGCCGGCTGACCGTGGGCGAGCCGCAGGCGGTCGTGGCGCTGCTGCGCGGCACGCCCACCGAACCGGCGCGCGAGGACGGCACGCTCGACGCGGTGATCGCGCGCGGCGTGGCCCACCTCACCGGCTACCAGGACGCGGGCTACGCAAAACGCTATGCCGGGTTCGTCGGCGAGGTGCGCCGCCGCGAGGATTCGCTGGGCGCCGATCCATCCTTGCCATTGACCCGCACCGTCGCGCAGGCCCTGCTCAAGCTGATGGCCTTCAAGGACGAATACGAGGTGGCGCGCCTGTACACCGACGGCGAATTCACCCGTTCCCTGCGCGAGCAGTTCGAAGGCGAATTCGAACTGGAGTTCTACATGGCGCCGCCCGCCCTCTCGCGCGTTCGCGGTGGCCAGCCGCCGCGCAAGATCCGCCTGGGCGGCTGGATGCTGCCCGCGATGAAACTGCTGGCGCGGGCCAGGCGGCTGCGCGGCACGGTGTTCGACGTCTTCGGCCGCACCGAGGAGCGCCGCATGGAGCGCGAACTGGCCGGACGCTATCGCGACCGCATCGAAGCGCTGCTGCCGTTGCTCACGCGCGAGCGCCTGAAGACCGCCTGCGAGATTGCCGCGCTGCCGCTGCAGATGCGCGGCTTCGGCCACGTGAAGTCGGCCAACGTGGCGCTCGCCCAGGCCCAGGAAGCGGAACTGCTGCACCGCTTCGATGCCGCGACCTACCCGCGACCGGCGGCGTCACGGCAGGCCGGGCAGATCCGCGGCATCCGGGTGACGGTGGCGGCGCATTAGGGAAGCTCTGAATAAATCGCGTCGTGCGCGCTCGAGACGAAAACGGGATGATTTGCCCGCCAACGTTTCGCAGCCGGTGCTGGACGCACCGGCCAGGAACTTGGTGGGCAAAGCGCCCGTTTTCGTCCGAGCCCTACGGGACGACGCTTTTCCGGGCGAGCTCCGTTGTTGCCGGACCAGGCAAGCCGTCCAGGCTTGCCTTGGGTCCGGCGCCTAGGATCTCATCCCGGAAAAGCGCCGTCGCGCGCGGCGGGATTTGTTCAGAGCTTCCCTAGCGGCGCTCGCGCCGCTGCCGCGCCGCCTGCGCCAGCTGGCGCAGCACGGTCTCGGTCTGCTCCCAGCCGATGCAGCCATCGGTGATGGAGACGCCGTATTGCAGCGGCACGCCGGGGCGCAGCTCCTGCTTGCCGGGATTCAGGTGGCTCTCGATCATCAGGCCGAGGATGCGCTGCTCGCCGGCGGCGATCTGCTGGGCGAGGTCGCCGGCGACTTCGACCTGCCGCAGGTAGTTCTTCGCGGCGTTGGCGTGCGAGCAGTCGACCATCACGCGTTCGCAGACGCCTGCCTTGTGCAACATGGCGGACGCCGCCTCGATGTCGGCAGCGTGGTAGTTCGGTCCGCGCGAGCCACCGCGCAGGATGACGTGGCAATCGGCGTTGCCGTCGGTCTCGAAGATCGCGGCCTGCCCCATCTTGGTCATGCCCATGAAGGCGTGCGGCGAGCGACACGCGACGAGCGCGTCCACGGCCATCTGCACGCCGCCGCCGGTGCCGTTCTTGAAGCCGATCGGGCAGCTCAGGCCCGAGGCCAGTTGCCGGTGGCTGGGGCTTTCGGTGGTGCGCGCGCCGATGGCGCCCCAGCTGACCAGGTCCGCGACGTACTGCGGGCTCAGCAGGTCGAGGAACTCGGTGCCCACCGGGAGGCCGAGGCGCGTGATCGACAGCAGCAGCGAACGCGCGAGGCGCAGGCCCTCGTTCATGCGGAAGCTGCCGTCCAGGTGCGGGTCGTTGATGAAACCCTTCCAGCCGACGGTGGTGCGCGGCTTCTCGAAATACACGCGCATGACGAGCAACAGGTCGTCCTGCAGCTGCGGCGCCAGGGCGCGCAGGCGGCGCGCGTATTCCAGCGCCTGTTCCCCGTCATGGATGGAGCAGGGACCGACGACGACCAGCAGGCGCGGGTCGCGGCCGTGGACGATGGCGGCCACCTGGTCGCGGCTGGCCTCGACGAAGCCCTGCACCGCGGCGTCCGCCGGATAGTCGTCCTGCAGCAAGGCGGGCGAAATGAGCGGGCGGACCTGCCGGATGCGGACGTCGTCCAGCCGGGTCGCCTGGGGCCTGTCTTCACTGGGCAGCGCGTTCCGCCGGCTGCCTTCGATGGCTGGGAGATTCATGTACGAAGTCTACGTCCTGCGCCGGGGCGTGCCGCCGTCGGCCGGCGCATGACGAAGGTCAATGCGCCGGCCGGCAAAGCTGACATCCTGCGGCAAGGATCGGGAAAGCTGCCATGCCTGCGCAACAAGTTCGTGGGGGCCCGCGGTACGCGCCGCCGCGGTGGTTGTTGCGCGCGCTGTGCGCGCTGGTGGCCGTCGCGGCGCTCGCGGCCGCCGGTCCGGCACAGGCACGCAGCCGCGCGTTCGACGAGGCGGTGCAGCAGTACCGTGCCGGTCGCCTCTCCGACGCGTTCGGACGCTTCTTCGCGCTCGCCAACGAGGGCGACGCCGACGCCGCGCGCATCGCGCTGTTCATGCACCAGTACGGGCCCGTGCTGTACGGCCGCTACTGGGATGCCGCGCCGCATGAGGTGGCGCGCTGGCAGGCGCTGCAGGACCGGCCGGCCGCGCACCCGCAGCCGCCGTTCCGGCCGGACTGGCTGGACAACGGCAGCTTCCGGCCTAAGCCGAAAGCGAAGTCCGGCGTCAAGCAGACCGCGGTGCGATGACGGCGCGCCCGTCGACCGCCGGCGGGATCAGAGGCGGATCACGCGAGCGTGCGCGGGCCCGTACAAGGCCGCGACTTCGGCCGCCCGGTGCTCCAGCACGGCGCGCTGGTTGATGTAACCCTTGTCGGTGATCTCGCCGGCGTCGGCGCTGGGCGACTCCGCCTGCACCAGCGCCCGCGTCGGGAACTGCGACGAGCCGCCGCCTTCGTCCGCGAGCCGGCGCATGGCCTCGAGCAGGTGCGAATGCAGTTCGGCCTCGGGAATCGCCCTCGCCTGCGGCGTCGGAAACACCAGCAGTCCCATCTCGTCGCGGTCGTGCCCGGTGATCACGACATCGGCGACATGCGGGGCCATGGCCGACACGATGCGTGGGCGCAACGTGCCGACGCTCACCCAGGTTCCGGTCGAGAGCTTGAAGTCCTCGGCGACGCGCCCGTCGAAGGCGACGCCCTGCGACGGATCCTTCGGGTCCACCAGCTGTCCGGCGTCGCCGATGCGGTAGAAGCCCTCTTCGTCGAACGCCGCGCGGGTGAGATCGTCCTGGTTCAGGTAGCCGGGGAAGATGTTGGGGCCGCGTACCCGCATCTCCAGCTTGTTGCCGTTGGGCGTGAGCTTGAGCTCGCCCCCCGGCAGCGGCAGCCCGAGGCAGCCCGCCTGCGCGATGCGCCAGTGCACCGCCGTCATGCCCGGCGAGGTTTCCGTGGAGCCCCACGCCGAAGTGAACCAGACCGGGCGCTCCCGCACCCTGGCTGCCACGGCCTCCAGCCGTTGCCACAGGCTTTGCGGCAGTGCGGCCGCGGCGTAGAAGATGCCCTCCAGGTTGGCGAAGACGTCGCGCGCCGTGGCCTCGTCCTGCTCCAGGTACGGCAGCAGCATGTCGAAGCCGCGCGGCACGTTGAAGTAGAAGTTCGGCCCGACCTCGCGCAGGTTGCGAACGCTGTGCTCGATCAGGCCGGGTGCCGGGCGCCCTTCGTCGATGTACATGGCGCCGCCGTGCGACAGCACCATGTTGAAGTTGTGGTTCCCGCCGAACGTGTGGCTCCAGGGCAGCCAGTCGACCAGCACCAGCGGGTGCCGCGTGAGAAACGGCCACACCTGCGAGATCTGCTGCTGGTTCGCGCACAACATGCGGTGGGTGTTGATGACGACTTTCGGAAATCCCGTGGAGCCGCTGGTCAGCAGGTACTTGGCATGGCCGGCCGGACGAATGGCCGCGAACGCGTCCATCACCGCCGTCGTTTCGCTGGCGGCCTCCAGCGACGCGAACGTGCCGGCCCCGGGGTGCTCGGCGGCGTTGGCGCCGAAGTACACCGGTGACTTGCTGCCCCACGCCTGCACGGCCGGGCCGTACACGCGCGCGTCGGACGCATAGACCAGCGCCGGAGACAGCATGTCCAGGATGCCGGAGATCTTCGAATAGTTCTTCGTCAGCCGGCAATAGGCGCTCGACACCATGCAGAACGGACGGCCCACGTGCATCGCGGCCAGGCCCAGCAGGGCCGCCTCGATCGCGTTGTCCGACAGGATCACGACCGGCCGGCCGGCCGCGAAGCGCGCGTCCAGCAGGCCCTGCGCGATGCGGCCGACCCGCTCGCGCGCCTGCCGGTAGGCGACCTTGCGCCAGCGGCCCTCGGCATCCCGCTCGGCGAGGAACAGTGCGTCGGGCGTGGCGCTGGCCCAGTGCTCGAGCCAGTCGCCGACGCAGCGCGCGAACGGCTGCAAAGGCAGCGGGTTGCGCAGCACCAGGCTGCCGTCGGGCCGCGCCAGGACCTCGACGCGCGGCGGGGCCAGGGCGAGCTCGTCGCCGAACGGGAAGTGGTTCACGGTCGTGTCTCCTGCGTCGCCGGCGATCACGTCGCCGCCGGCGTATGCCGGACATGATCCGCGCGATCCCGCGCGATGTGAAGTGGGATTGGCCCCGCCGGCCTTGACCGCCGACAAGGTATCGGCCCGGCGCCGGCGCCCCGCTACCAGCGCACCGACGCGATGACGGCGTCGTTGATGCGCTGCATCCACTCCAGCTGCAGGGGCGTGGGCAGGCCCAGCGACGACACGCGGGCCGCGGCGGCGTCCCCGGCCGCCCGGTCGGCGGCCGCCATGGCCGCGAGCTCCTCGGCCGTCAACAAATGCACGGCGCTCGCGCGGAAGATGGCCGGGGTCCCGGCCGCCGGCTGCGCGATGACGGTCTGCGCCTGGTAGGTCTCGATCGTCTGGGCCGTGTAGGGCGCGATGCTCTGCGCGGTGTACGGCGCGATGGTGGCGCTCTGGTAGACCGCGATCGACCCGTCGGAACAAGCTTCCCGGCCGTTCACGGTGATGAGCGTCGCACCGCCGGTGCAGTAGTAATAGGCACCGCACGAGCCGACGCCGTTGGTGAAGGTCATCGGGACGCCGGCGGGGCAGGTATAGCCGGTCGCGCGAGTGTCCAGGGCGGTGGTATTGGGAACAGGCGACGTGTACCGCGCCGGAAAGTAGCCTGCGACCTCCTGGGCCACGTACACCGGGATGATCTCGGCCTGGTAGTTCTCGACGATGGTGCCGCGGCTGAAATGGGCGTCGAGGTACGCCGGGCGCAGGCCGCTGCTGGTGCCGGAAAAGCTCACCGCGAAGGCCTTCATGAACTCGGTGCTGCCGGCGCCGGCGGGCAGTGCACTGCCGTTGAGGGTGACCGGCTGGCCGCTCATGGTCCAGCCGTCGAACACCGCATCGGAGAAATCGGCCGAAAGGGCGCCGAAGATCGCGTCGGGGTTGGCCGCGGAAAGGCGGCTGCCGAGCGTGTCCAGCGCCGCCAGCACCAGGGCGAGCTGGACGCCTTCGGGGTTGCTCGTGACCGAGGCGACATCGAACACCGGGACGATCCGGCTGGGCCTGGAGCGCAGCCCGTACTGCCAGGCGACCCAGTTCTCCGCCAATTCAACGGCGGGCGCCAATCCGTCGCCGCGCGCGAGGTAGGTGCGCGTGAGCGAAGCCGCCATGTCGGTGAGCGGGTTCACGGAAATGCCGCTCTCGCCTGCCGCCGAAACCGTCGCCAGCATCGCGCTGACCGTGGTCTGCGAGGCGATGGCAGCACCGTTGTAGGCGCTGCTGTAGGTGCCGCCGCTCGCCTCGACGAGCACCGGCCCGGCCGGTGGCGCAGGCAAGGTCACCGAGAAGCGCCCATCCGCCGCGGTGACCGCGCTGGCCAGCAGGCCGCCGCGCGTGCCGTCGCCGTTCAGGTTGTAGACGCCGACGGTGGCTCCAGCGAGCAGGCCTTTGGCCGCCACGCCGGAGATGACCGGGCAGTTCTCGGGGTAGACGTAACAGGCGAAGTCGGCGATGGTGCCGACCCGGTCGATACCCGGGCTCAGCAAGCCCATCACATAGACGACTCCGTCCGCCACGCCCAGGTAGATCCCGTTGGCGTAAGCCCGATAGACGTACGGGCCCAGCACCTGATTCGGTTCATGCGAGGGGAAGTAGTCGCGGTACACCCCTTCGGCCCAGTCCATCAGCGCCGTCGCGTCCACCGTGCGTGCGGCCCGCTGGGGTACCTGGCGCAACGCAGCGACCTGGCTTGCGCCGGCACCGTCCGCGATCGGCGGATCCGCCGCCGGGCCGCCCCCGCCGCAAGCCACCAGGAATGCCGTCGAGACGGCCGCGAACACACCGCGCGCCCATTGCTGCATCGCTGTTCTCCTCGACAGTAAATGTATCAGGACGATTTTTTTGAATCAATACGTGTTTCGCCGCGGGGAAGACACCACGCACGCCGGCCGCGTATCCGCCCTGGGACAGCTCGTCGGGTGAAACGTCCCCTCTTGCGAAAACGCAAGTGGCGGCGGCCGGGCCGCGGCTACAAATGCGGCGTCCTGGGACGCTCGTGCCGGACCCGGCCGCGCGGGACGCGGTTTTTCCCTGGGTTGTCCAGAATGAACGATGCGCATCCGGCGGCAACGCCACGGCGCGAACCGGGGCTGTCGCGCCGCGAATTGCTGCAGGCATCCGGTGCGGGCCTTTCCCTGGCCGCCCTGCCCGCGGCGCTGGCCCAGGCAGCACCGGCGGCTGTCAGGTCCCTCAAGGCGAGCGCCTTTGCACAGGCGATCCGGCCGGGCGAGTCCACCGAGGTCTGGGGTTTCAACAGTTCGCTGCCGGGCCCGGTGCTGCGCTATCGCCGCGGAGACGTCGCGCAGATCGCCGTCGCCAACGCCCTGCCGCGCAACGCGGGCACCACCGTGCACTGGCACGGGATCCGCGTGCCCAACGCGATGGACGGTGTGCCCCAGGTGACCCAGGACCCGATCGCGGTCGGCGAGACCTTCAACTACGAGTTCCGCGTGCCGGACGCGGGCACGTACTGGTACCACCCGCACCAGATGAGTTACGAGCAGGTGGCGCGCGGCATGTACGGCATGCTGATCGTCGACGAGGACAAGCCGATCGCGGTGGATCGCGAAGTGCTGTGGGCCCTCGGCGACGTCAAGCTCGATGCGAAGGGACGGCAGGTCGACGACTTCGGCCGCCTGCAGGACCTCGGTGGCGGCGGGCGGCTCGGCAACGTCTTCACCCTCAACGGCCGGCAGGCGGGACGCGACCGGCGGCTTGCCGTGCGCAGCGGCGAGCGGATCCGGCTGCGCCTGGTGAACACGGCGACGGCGCGCATCTTCCTGCTCGACTTCCGCGGCCAGCGGCCGCTGGTCGTCGCGCATGACGGCCAGGCCGTGGAGCCGCACCCGCTGCCGCAAGGCCTGTTGCTGCTCGGCCCCGGCATGCGCACCGACCTGGTCCTCGACTGCGACGGTGCTCCCGGCGACACCTATCCCGTGATCGACCGGCGCGACCGCGGCTACCAGATCGCGACGATCGCGTACGAGCGCAAGCCGGCCGTGCGCAGCCGCGCGCTGCGCGATCCGCTGCGCATCGAGGCCAACGCCTTGCCCGAGCCGGATCCGGTCAAGGCCGTGGAGCACTTCCTCGTGTTCGAAGGCGGCCTGCTGGGCCGGCCGGCGATCGGGATGGTGGACGGCAAGCCGCTGAAGATCCCCGAGATCATGCGGTCGCGCGGCCTGTCGTGGACCATGAATTACGTCGCCGAGCACGAGCACGCCATGCTGCACACGCCGATGTTCACCTTCCGCCAGGGCGAACACGTCGTGCTCAAGATGGTCAACGAGACCGAGTTCGAGCACCCGATGCACCTGCACGGCCACTCGTTCCGCGTGCTGCGCGTCAACGACCGCCCCACCCGATTCAGGGAATGGCGCGACACCGTCATGGTCGCGCCGCGCGGTTCGGTCGACATCGCGTTCGTCGCCGACAACCCGGGCGAATGGATGTTCCACTGCCACATCCTCGAACACGCGGCGGGCGGAATGATGGGGACCGTGGCCGTCGAGTGACGGCGCGCAGGGGAACGAGCACGTGGACAGGCTCCTGGCCGAGTCGCTCGAAAGGCTGATCCGCCAGTCGGCGGAGGTGTTCGGTCCGGAACACCCCTCCACGCTGATGCTGCGGCAGCAGCTCGAAGCGGCTAACGCCGCCCAGGACAAGCCGCCCCGGGTGTTCTGGATGAAGCAGGCGCCGCCGCCGCCACCCGACGAGAAGGGCTGATCGCCCTTCCCGCTCGGCGGCAGCACGCCATCAACGCCGCGGCTTGCGGCTCTTCACCTTGCTCGCCGCCTTCTTCACCGCGGCACGCAGTCCATGGATCGACGATGCCGGCTCCGCGAGCGCCTTCTTGGCCGCCCGCTTGGTCGAGGTCTTGGTCGGCACGCCGGTCGGCGCGACGCCCTTCTCCTTCATCGCGCGCGCGATCAGCTCCTCGCCTTCGCGCACCAGGCGGAAGTCGATCTTGCGGCCGTCGAGGTCGACCCGGCTGACCTGCACGCGCACCCGAGAACCGATCGCGTAGCGGATGCCGGTGCGCTCGCCGCGCAGCTCCTGCCGGGCCTCGTCGAACTTGAAGTATTCGCCGCCCAGCTCGGTGATGTGCACCAGGCCCTCGACATACATCTGGTCCAGCGTGACGAAGATGCCGAAGGTGGTGGCGGCCGTCACCACGCCGCTGTATTCCTCGCCCAGGTGCTCGCGCATGTACTTGCACTTGAGCCAGGCCTCGACGTCGCGGCTGGCTTCGTCGGCGCGGCGCTCGTTGGCGCTGCAGTGCAGGCCGGCGGCCTCCCAGGCCTGGACGTCGCGGCTCGGCGGTGGCGCCGGCTTCTTCAGCTTGTGCGCCGGCGCCCGCACCTTGGATGCGAGGCGGCGCGCCAGCTTCTCGTGCGCTTCGCCGGGCGTCGGCAAGGCAGGCAGCTCGTACTTGCGCCTGGCGAGGATCGCCTTGATCACCCGGTGCACCAGCAGGTCCGGGTAGCGCCGGATCGGGCTGGTGAAGTGCGTGTAGGCGTCGTACGCCAGGCCGAAGTGCCCGCTGTTGATCGGCGTGTAGATGGCCTGCTGCATGGATCGCAGCAGCATCGTGTGGATCTGCTGCGAGTCAGGGCGGTCCCGGGTGGCCTCGGCGATGCGCTGGAACTCGGCCGGCTGCGGCTCCTCGGTGATCGTGAGCGGGACGCCGATCGCCTTGAGGTAGTTGCGCAGGATGTCCTTCTTCTCCGGCGTCGGGCCTTCGTGCACGCGGAACAGGCCGGGGTGCTTGCTCTCCTGGATGAAGTCGGCGCTGCACACGTTGGCGGCGAGCATCGCCTCCTCGATCAGCCGGTGCGCGTCGGTGCGGGTGCGCGGCACGATGCGCTCGATGCGCCCGCTCTCGTCGCACACGATCTGCGTCTCGGTCGTCTCGAAGTCGACGGCGCCACGCTGCATGCGCGCCTTCAGCAGCGCCCGGTACACGTCGTGCAGGTTCAGCAGGTCCTGCACTCGCTCCTTGCGCCGCACGGCCTCGGGGCCGTTCGTGTTCGCGAGGATGGCGGCGACCTCGGTATACGTGAAGCGCGCGTGGCTCCACATCACGGCCGGATAGAACTGGTAGGCGTAGATCTCGCCGGTACCCGTGATCAGCATGTCGCACACCATGCACAGCCGCTCCACTTCGGGGTTCAGCGAGCACAGGCCGTTGGACAGCTTCTCCGGCAGCATCGGGATCACCCGCCGCGGGAAATAGACGCTGGTGGCGCGGTCGTAAGCGTCGATGTCGATCGCGCTCCCGGTCTCCACGTAATTGCTGACGTCGGCGATCGCCACCAGCAGGCGCCAGCCCTTGGTGCGGCCGACCTTCGCCGGCTCGCAATACACCGCGTCGTCGAAGTCTCGCGCGTCCTCGCCGTCGATGGTGACCAGCGGCACGTCGGTGAGGTCGACGCGGTGCGCCTTGTCCTGCGGGCGCACCTTGTCCGGCAACGAGCGCGCGAGGGCCAGGCACGCGTCCGAGAACTCGTGCGGCACGCCGTACTTGCGCACGGCGATCTCGATCTCCATGCCGGGGTCGTCGATCTCGCCGAGGACTTCCTTGACGCGGCCGACCGGCTGCCCGTACAGGCTGGGCGGCTCGGTCAGTTCGACCACGACCACCTGCCCGGGCTTGGCGAGCCCGGTCGCGCCCTTGGGGATCAGGACGTCCTGGCCGTAGCGCTTGTCCTCGGGCGCGACCAGCCAGACGCCGCTTTCGTGCAGCAGCCGGCCGATGATCGGATGCGGCGGGCGCTCGATGATTTCCACCACCCGGCCCTCGGCCCGGCCGCGCCGGTCGTGCCGCACGATGCGTGCCTTGACGCGGTCCTTGTGCAGCACCGCTCGCATTTCGTTGGGCGGCAGGTAGATGTCGCCTTCGCCGTCGTCGCGCACGACGAATCCGTGCCCGTCCCGGTGGCCCTGGATGACGCCCTCGATCTCATCGAGCAGGAGCCCGGTATTGCTGTGTCCAATGTTTTTGATATAGAATCCCTTCTTTCCTGAAATGCCCAGGTGGCGGAATTGGTAGACGCACTAGTTTCAGGTACTAGCGAGTAACATCGTGGGGGTTCGAGTCCCTTCCTGGGCACCAAAAGACAGATGATAAAGCCGGCGCAAGCCGGCTTTGTCTTTTGGTGAGCCGGGAAGCGAAATCCCTGCGGACTTCGCTTTTGGTGAACTGCAAAGCAGTGCCTGGGCACTGCGCCACGCATCCGCGCATCGGGCGAGCGAAAGATGCAACAAAGCCGGCTGACGCCGGCTCCGTCGTTTGCAGCCGTGCCGTCAGACCGGCACCGCCACGAGGTCGTGGCCCTCGGCGGCCACGATGCGCGCCTGGGTGAACTCGCCGACCTTCAGCTGCTTGCTGAGCTTTTGCGGCGGCAGGAGCTTGACGGTGCCGTCGATTTCCGGCGCGTCGGCATACGTGCGCCCGACGCCGCCCTTGCGGCCAAGCGCCGGCGCCGAATCGACCAGCACCTGCATGGTGGCGCCGACCCGTTCCCGCAGCCTGGCCACCGATACCTCCTCGGCGACGGCCATGAAACGCTCGCGCCGCTCCTCGCGCAGCGCCTGCGGCAACATGCCCGGCAGGTCGTTCGCGGCGGCGCCCTCGACCGGGCTGTAGGCGAAGCAGCCGGCCCGGTCGATGCGCGCTTCGCGCATGAAGTCCAGCAGGTGCTGGAACTCTTCTTCGGTTTCCCCGGGAAAACCGGCGATGAACGTGCTGCGGATCACGAGCTGCGGGCAGGCCTCGCGCCATTTCCGGATGCGCTCGAGGTTGCGCTCGCCGCTGGCGGGCCGCTTCATCCGCCGCAGCACGTCGGGATGGCTGTGCTGGAACGGCACGTCGAGGTACGGCAGCACGCGGCCGCTCGCCATCAGGGGGATCACTTCGTCCACGGATGGGTACGGATAGACGTAGTGCAGGCGCACCCAGGCGCCGAACGGCTCCGCCAGGTCGCCCAATGCCTGCACCAGTTCCAGCATGCGCGTCTTCACCGGCTTGCCGTCGAAGAAGCCGGTGCGGTACTTCACGTCGACGCCGTAGGCCGAGGTGTCCTGGCTGATCACCAGCAGTTCCCTGACGCCGCCCTCGAACAGCGCGCGCGCCTCCTTCAGCACGTCGCCGACCGGGCGGCTGACGAGGTCGCCGCGCATCGAGGGGATGATGCAGAAGGTGCAGCGATGGTTGCAGCCCTCGCTGATCTTGAGGTACGCGTAGTGGCGCGGCGTGAGCTTGATGCCGGCGGCCGGAACCAGGTCGACGAACGGATCGTGCGGCTTGGGCAGGTTCGCATGGACCGCGTCCATCACCTCCTGCGTCGCGTGCGGACCGGTCACCGCCAGCACCGACGGATGCATCTGCTGCACCAGGTTGCCGCCGCCGCTGCCGGTCCTCGCACCGAGGCAGCCGGTCACGATCACCTTTCCGTTCTCGGCGAGCGCGTCGCCGATGGTGTCCAGGCTCTCGCGCACGGCGTCGTCGATGAAACCGCAGGTGTTGACGATGACGAGGTCCGCCCCGTCGAAGGTCTTGGCCGTCTGGTAGCCCTCGGCGCTCAGCTGGGTGAGGATCAGTTCGGAATCGGTGAGCGCCTTGGGACAGCCGAGGCTCACGAAGCCGACCTTGGGCGTCCGGGTCTGGTTGGAGGGTACTTCCGTCATAACCCTCCATTGTCCCCGACACGGGGTTTCTCCGGCGCCGATGTGGACTTTCGATTTCAGCGCTTGATGCCGAACGCGCCCAGCATCTGCTCGGTCTGCCTGGCCATCTGCTCCTGCATCTGCTCGAACATGTGCTTGGACTGTTCGACGTAGTTGCCCATCATCCCCTGCATCAGCGGGTTCTGCATGTTCATGAACTGCGCCCACATCTCGGGCGTGAGCGTCTTCGACTGCTCGGCCAGCTTGGCCTGGATGTCGGTGAACGCCTGCACGTTCTTCTCGAGGTAGCTGCCCATGAAGCCCTGGGCCGCGTGGCCGTAGAAGCGGATCAGGTTGGCCAGCGCCGCCTCGCTGAACATCGGCGCGCCGCCCGCCTCCTCCTCCAGGATGATCTGCAGCAGGATGCTGCGCGTGAGGTCCTCGTTGCTCTTGGCATCGCGGACCACGAACGGCTCCTGGTCCATCACCAGCTGCTTGACCTCCGACAGCGTGATGTAGCTCGACGTGTCGGTGTCGTACAGGCGGCGGTTGGGATACTTCTTGATGACGCGCAGGGCCGGCTTCGGCGCCGCGTTGGCTTTCTTGCTGTGCACTGGGTGGGGCTCCTCGCGCCGGCCGGGAGCGGACGCGATCTATTGCAGTGCAACAGATTCTAGGAGCGCCCCCTCCCGCCCAGGCCAAGGTTTTCCCTGAGGAAGAGATCCGCCGCCGGCGACGGTCCGGACTCAGACGTAATGGACCGGATCGAGTTGCAGGATCGAACCGACGATGCCGGCGATCTTGTCCGTGTTGAGCGACAGCAGCGCGGCATGCGCGAACAGGTCGCCGGCCGTCTCGAAGCTGGTGCCGATCAGGCCGGTGTATGCCTGCACCTCCTGCGCCGTCGCGGCGCGGCCCACGATCGACTGGAACAGATAGGCCACCACCGTCTCGTTGCTCGCGCCGCCGGCATAAGCGTTGATCATCGCCTGCGCCAGGTCGCCCAGGTCCTGGCCCGCAGCCGCCCTGTCCGCATCCGCCAGCCAGTCGCTCAGCCGGGCGACGTCGGGCGTGCCGAACGCCGCGTTCAGCAGCGCGTACACGTTGTAGGCGTGCTCGCCCACGCTGGTGTCGAGGGCGAAGAGCGAGCCATCGCCCAGTTGCACGCGCTCGACGTTCACCAGCGTGCTGGCGTTGGCGCCGTTGTGCAGCGACAGCACGTTGCCGTCCCAGCTGTAGCCGGTAACGCCGCTGGTGCCGAAGGTGTACGTCACCTTGTCGACGCCGGCACCGCCGTCGACCACGTCCTGGCCGCTCACCAGCGCGACGACGTTGTTCTGGCCGTCGCCCTGGTACACCTGGTTGGCGTCGGTGTCGGTCACGGCGGTGCCGCCGCTCACCGGCACCTGCTGCGCCAGGCCGTAACCCGCGTAATTCACGGCCCGCAGGCCGGACACGAAGATGCCCGAGTCCAGGATCTCGTCGCCCGTGTCCCCGATCGCGATCTTGATCGTGTTCGTGCCCTGTTGCAGCGGCGCCGTCACCTGCAGCAGGATGGACACGCCGTCGTACTCGATCGGCAGGTTCTGGCTGGCGCTTTCGTCCCACGGATCGTTGTCGCGAAAGTTGCCGGCGTCGATGTTGGCCTTGACGACGCTGAGCGGCTGGGCCGCGCTGCCGTTGAACAACGCGTAGTTGACGCCGTTGACGTACACGCCGGCGACGTCCACGAATGGGCTTTCCTGGAACTCCGGGTACTCGTCCGAGGCGAAGACCACGTCGAACCGCAGCCCGGTGGCGGCCGGGTCCGTGACCTGGACCTGGAACTGCAGCGTCGTCACGTCCCGGACCTCGCCGGCGCCCTCGAATGCCGCATGCACCGTGGCCTGCAACTGGGCGTCGGCGTCGGCGTCGCCTTCGAGCGAAACGCTGTACCCGCTTTCGTCGTTGGTCGCCGGCGGGGTCGAGTCGCCGGACGTCAGCAGCAGGCCGGCGCCGATGTTCAGGCTTGCGATCGATCCGTCGTAGAAGGACAGGCTGCTCGCGCCGTCCGGGTCGGTGCCGTAGCTCACGACCGTCGACCCGGGCACCAGCGTCACGCCGCCGCTGCCGGCAAAGATGGCCGACACGAGGGCATTGGATCCGTGGACGGCGGGGTCGTACGCAACAAAGGTCATCCGGGTTCTCCTCTGAAAAGTGGCGGAAGAATAATGGTGCGGCCCTGCCGCAACGACAACCCGCAGGCGTAACATCCGGTCACAAAGAGGGTGACCATGAAACTGACGGTCTGCGGGTGCGGTACCGGGCACCTGGAACGCGTCGAGCGCTCCTGGTGGATGCGGCTGCTCTTTCCAGGAAGGCGGCTGTATTACTGCAGCGCGTGCCGCAGCACGCGCCTGGTCCGCAAAGTACTGCGGGCGCGGGCCGACACGGCGGCGCGCGAAGTCGCAGGGGTTCGATGAAGCCGCGGTGAGAGGCCTGAAGGCGGAAGGGCCTGGCGGCGGGGCCCGGCCTGGTTGCCGGGCGATCCATCCTCCGCAGGGAAGATGGTAGGCGCGATTGGACTCGAACCAACGACCCCCACCATGTCAAGGTGGTGCTCTAACCAGCTGAGCTACGCGCCTGTGTGTGTCCGAGCCTACGATTGTAGCAGAGCGGCGGCGCCCTTCGCCGGCGAGTCTGCGAAATCGCGTCAGCGCCGGCGCGCCCAGTGCACGCCTGGCACGTCGGCGACGGTATGCAGCACCTTGGCGAGGCGCGCCGAGTCGGCGACCTCCACCGTGAACGTCATCCAGGCACTGCCCTTCACCGACTGCGTCTGCACGCCGATCACGTTCATCTTCTCCTTGGCGAAGACCTCGGAGATGTCGCGCAGCAGCCCCTGGCGGTCGGCCGCCTCGACGGCGATGTCCACCGGATACACCGCGCCGGATTCGCCCGGCGCCGTGCCCCATTCCACCTCGATCACCCGCTCGGCGCTGCGCGCGGCCAGTTCGCGGAAGTTGCTGCAGTCGCGGCGATGGATGCTCACGCCCTTGCCGCGCGTCACGAAGCCGCCGATCGCATCCGGGGGCGCCGGCTTGCAGCATTTCGCCAGCTGCGTCATGAGCGAATCGATGCCGACCACGAGCACGCCGCCCTTGCCCGTGCGCTCCGAATGGCGCGCCTTCTTCAGCAGCACCTCGTCGTGCGGCGCGGGCGCCTCCGCCGGGCGCAACAGCGCCTCGATGTGCCGCAGCGAATATTCGTCCTTGCCGACGACGGCGAACAGGTCGTCGGCCGACTTGAAGCCGAGCTGCGAGGCCAGCTCCTCCAGCCGCACCGCCGTCCTGCCTTCGCGCTGCAGCAGCTTCTCGACCGCCTCGCGACCGCGCGCCACCGTCTCGTGCCGCAGCTGCTCGTTGAACCACGCGCGCACCTTGGCCTTGGCGCGGTTGCTGGCCAGGAAGCCGAGGTCGGCATTGAGCCAGTCGCGCGACGGCCCGCCTTCCTTCACCGTGACGATCGCGACGGTCTGCCCGTTCTGCAGCGGCGTGTTGAGCGGCACCATCGCCCCGTCCACCCGCGCGCCGCGGCACCGGTGGCCCAGGTTCGTGTGCACGCTGTAGGCGAAGTCCACCGGCGTGGCGCCTTGCGGCAGTTCGACGACGGCCGCGTCCGGGGTCAGCACGTAGATGCGGTCCTCGAACAGCCCGGGCGCGCCGCCGGCGAGATCGCGTTCCCACGCGAGCAGCTGCCGCAGCACCGCGATCTTGGCGTCGTATTCACCGCTTGCCGTCACCCCCGCGTAGCCCTTGGCGCCGGCTTCCTTGTACGCCCAATGGGCCGCGACCCCGTGCTCGGCGTGTTCGTGCATCGCCTGGGTCCGGATCTGGATCTCCACGGCCTTGCCGGACGCCTCGCGCACGACCGTATGCAGCGACTGGTAGCCATTGGGCTTCGGCCGCGCGATGTAGTCGTCGAATTCGTCCTCCACCGGCGTGAAGCGCTCGTGCACCCAGGCGAGCGCGGCGTAGCAGTCCTTGATCTCAGGCACGATCACCCGCAGCGCCCTGATGTCGAACACCTGGTCGAAGCCGAGCGACTTGCCCCGCATCTTCTTGACGATGCTGTAGATGTGCTTGGGCCGCCCGAACACGCTGGCCTTGATGCCTTGCGCCCGCAACTCGCGCTCCAGGCGCGCCCGCAGCTGCTCGACGTACTCCTCGCGCTCGGCGCGCTTTTCGTCGAGGAGGCGGGCGACCCGCTTGTACGTGTCCGGCTCGAGGAAGCGGAAGGCGAGGTCCTCCATCTCCCATTTCACCTGCCAGATGCCGAGCCGGTTGGCCAGCGGCGCGAAGACGTTGAGGGCCTCTCGTGCCACGCTCGGCGGCGCGGCCGTCTTGCAGGCGGCATGCCAGCGCAGCGTCTGCAGCCGGGAGGCCAGGCGCAGCATGATGACGCGCAGGTCGCGCGAGAAGCCCAGCAGCATCTTGCGCACGACCTCGGTCTGCGCCTTCGGGTCGTCGACCTGCTGCCCCCCGTCGGCGGCTTCGCGCGTCTGCTGCTGGATCCGCACCAGCTTCGTGGTCTCCACGGCCAGCGTCGCGTAACTCTCGCCGAAGGCCTTGGCGATCACCTCGTGCGGCTTGTTGAGGTGCTGGCACGCGTACACCAGGTAGCTGGCCGCCTGCATCGCCTCGGAGCCGCCCATGGCCTTGAGGATGGAGGCAACCGCGTCGGCGTGCGCCAGCGTGTTCTCGCCCGTGTCGAGGGTCTCGCCCGCGATGAACGGCTCGGCGAAAGCCCGCGCGCGCGCCAGCGCATGCGCCTGCTGCGGCAGGTCCTGCTCGGCGGCGGCGATCAGTTCGGGCCGCGCCCCGTCCGCGTGTTCGGCAAGCGCGCTCTTCATTGCGGTTCGGGCTCCAGCAGGAACGACGCCACCGCGTCGACCTGGTCGACGGCAACGAAGTTCGGCGCATGGCCGACGCCGGCGAACTCCACCAGCCGGGCGCGCGGCCCGCGCTGCGTCATGGCCAGCGCCGTGTCGCGCCGCAACAGGTCCGACTCGGCGCCGCGGGTCAGCAGGGTCCGCGCCGTGATCCGGTCATACGCCTGCCACAGGGCCTCCTGTCCCTGCAGCGCCGCTTCGGGCGTCAGGGTGCGAAACGGCACGGCGATGGCCGGGTCGTAGTGCAGCGTGAAGCCGCCGTCGGGCAGCGGCCGCACCATGTGACGCGACAGTGCCAGCCACTCGTCGCGGCCGTGCGGACCGAAGCTGCGCGAGATCGCCCACATGGCGTCCGCCGCTTCCTCGAACGACGCGAAGCGCCCGGTCTGGCCGAGATACGTGCCGATCCGGGCCAGCGCCTCCCATTGGATCTGCGGTCCCACGTCGTTCAGCACCAGCCGCCGCACGGGTGCCGGCAGCAGCGAAGCGCCCTGGACCGGGGCCGCCGCGCCCTGGGCCGCGACGCCCATGCCGATCAGGCCGCCCATGCTCGTGCCGACCCAGTCGAGCGCCGCGACGGGCGCCTGCGCATGCAGGTGCGCCAGGAGCGCCACCATGTCGCCCACGTACTGCGGCACCTGGTAGCCCAGGGGGTTGCGCAGCCACTCGCTGCGCCCGCGGCCCGCCACGTCGGGGCAGACGATCCGCAGCGGCCCGGCGGCGCGACGCAGCAAGGCCCGGGCGAGCACGTCGAAGTCGCGGCCCTGGCGGGACAGTCCATGGACGCAAGCCACCAGGTGCGGCGCCCGCGCATCGCCCCATTGCCAGTAGCCCATGCGGTGCCGCCCCTCGGCGTCGGGGCACGATACGAAGTTCAGGCTGGGGTCAGGCATGGCGGAAACGAAAACCGGATACTCTCGCCTGCACGGCGCAGGCTGTCCTGATCCTAATTCAAGTACGGAGTCCATCATGTTGAACGGCAAGACCGCCCTGGTGACTGGCTCGACCAGCGGCATCGGCCTGGGCATCGCGAAGGCGCTGGCCAGGCAAGGGGCCAACATCGTCCTCAACGGTTTCGGCGACGTCGACGGTCCCCAGGCCCAGATCCGAGCGCTGGGCGCCGAGGTCGCCTACCACGGCGCGAACATGGCCGACCCCGGCGAGATCGAAGCCATGATGAAGTTCGCCGCCGGCAAGTTCGGACGGGTGGACGTGCTGGTCAACAATGCCGGCATCCAGCACGTCGCGCCGGTCGACGAGTTTCCGCCGCAGAAGTGGAACGACATCATCGCCATCAACCTGTCGAGCGCCTTCCACACCAGCCGCCTGGCGCTGCCGGCGATGAAGGCGGCCAACTGGGGCCGCATCATCAACGTCGCTTCGGTCCACGGCCTGGTGGCCTCGGTGCAGAAGTCGGCCTATGTCGCGGCCAAGCACGGGCTGGTCGGGCTGACCAAGGTGACGGCGCTGGAGACGGCCACCACGGGCGTCACCTGCAACGCGATCTGCCCCGGCTGGGTGCTGACGCCGCTGGTTCAGCAGCAGGTGGATGCACGCGCCGCCGCCGGCAAGTGCTCCAACGAGGAAGCGACCCGGCAACTCCTGGGCGAGAAGGAACCGTCGATGCAGTTCACTACGCCCGAGGAGCTGGGCGAGCTGGCCGTCTTCTTCTGCTCGGCCGCCGGCAACAACATTCGCGGCGTGGCGTGGAACATGGATGGCGGGTGGGCAGCCCAATGAGGTAGGGCGAGGGGCAGGTCCGCAGCGCTGGGCGAGGGGCCCCACGCCTGCGTGGGGATCGACCCGCGCAGGACCTGCTCGCTGGCGCGGCGCTCGATGCGCCGCGGCGGCGACAAGCGCCTCGCACAAGCGCCTCGCGAACCCATCCCGTCCCGCCCTCACCCCAGCCCCAGCGTCCTCGTTTCCGCCGTCTCGAACCAGCCGGCCTCCGGGCGGTAGTCGCAGCGTTCGACGACGCAGCGGCGCGCCTCGCCGGCGACGGGCGCGCGCCAGTGGATCACGTTGACCGAGTTGCACGTGCCATGGCGCACGCGGCTGGACACGGCCGTCCCGGCCTGCACGCACCACATCGGCCGCGGCGTCGGCGGCGACGCCGTGGCGAGGTCCAGCACGTAAGGCAGGTGGATGTGTCCGCCCAGCACCAGGTCGGCGCCGGCGCGCGACCACGCCTGGAGCGCCTCGTCCGCGCCGCGCAGGCGATCGTGTTCATCCTCCGCTCGCACGACCGCGGCCGGCTGGTGTGTCACGACGATGCGCAGTTGCCGCGGGCGGGCGGCCTGCAGTTCACGGGCCACGCGCCGCACCTGGTCGGCCGAGACTTCGCCGTTCTTGTGCCGCGCGGCGCGCGTGGTGTTCACTCCCACCACGAAGAAGTCGTCGGTGACCAGCGTGGATTCCAGGCGCGGCCCGAACTGCGCCAGGTAGCGGTGGTACGGCCGCGTCGCGCGCGCGAACAGGTCCAGCAGCGGAATGTCGTGGTTGCCGGGCAGCGCCAGCATGCGGCGGATCCCCAGCCGGTCGCAGAGCCGCCGGGCGGCGGCAAACTCGGCCGGCTGGGCGCGCTGCGTGATGTCGCCGCTGAACACCAGCACGTCGGGCAGCCGCTCGCGCGCCAGCGCTTCGAGCGCCGCCACGACCGGAAGCTGCTCGGTGCCGAAGTGGGTGTCTGAAATGTGCAGCAGGACGCTCATTCGCGCGGCACCCGGTCCTCGGGCGCCGGCATCATCAGCTGCAGCCGCTGCGCCGCCGCGGCAAAGCGCAGCGGCGGCGCCATCACCCGCACCTCGCCGTCGGTCGCGACCTTGACCCGGCGGGCGCCGAGCACCCTCACCTGCAGTTCGTGGAAGGAAAAGGTCCGGACCTGGTCGGCGTCGCCGAGGCGTCCCAGCGCGCCGCGCAGGGCCAGCCACAACATCGTCCATGCCCCCGCGGGCCGCGTGACGACGCCCGCCAGCCGGCCGCGGCCGGTACGCTGCGCCACCTCCTCCTCCAGCCCGACCTGCTCCACCTGCAGCCGGTTGTTGCCGACGAAGAGCGTGGTGGTCGTCAGCACTGTCCGCACGCCATCGAGTTCGATATCCAGCCGCAGCCGGCGGTGCCAGCGGAACACCGTGGCAAGCCCGGACAGCGCCGCCACCCAGCGGCGCCGGCCGAGCCGTGCCTTGAAAGCTTCGCGGTCCTGCAGCACTTGCGGATACAGGCCCAGGCTCGCATTCACCAGGAACACCTGGTCGTTGACGAGGCCCACCTGCACCGGCTGGGGCCGCCCCCGTACCAGCGCGCGGGCGGCCGCTTCCGCATCGAGCGGGATGCCGTGGTCGCGCGCGAGGTAGTTGAACGTTCCCTGCGGGATGACGCCGAGCGCGCATCCATGCCGCAGCGCGGCCGCCGCCGCCATGTTGATCGTGCCGTCGCCGCCGGCCGCGACCAGCACGCCCCCGTCATCCGCCGCTTGCGCCGCGGCGCGTTCGCAGGCCTCGGGCAGGTCCGCCGGGTCGCCAAGCCGCGTGAACTGCGCGGGGTGTCCCGCGGCCCGGAAAACCTCTTCCAGGACGGCCTGCGTGTGCTGCGCGTCGTGCTCGCCCGAACCGGCGTTGATGACGACGTGCAGCGGCCGGCGCACCGGGGTAGTCGGCACGCCGGCGGCAGACGGGGAGAGCTCGGCCAGCATCGGCCCAGCTTAGCCAACCCACCCCCGGCGGGAGTGTCGGACGGCGGCTAGCGAAGTTGTACGGAACCCGAGACCGTCACGGTGACGGCGGTCTTCCCGGCCTCCACCGGCAGCGGCATGCCGGCCGCCTCGCGCGAGACGGCCGCGGCCATGGCGCTGCGGCGCGGTGCGAAGCCCTGGTCGTTCAGGTTCACGGCCACCTCGCGCAGCGCATAGGTCGAGAACCCGAATTCCCGGGCGAGGTCGCCGGCCTTGCCCTTGAAGCGTTCGATCGCCAGGGACTGCGCCTCGCGCTCCACCTTCGCGCGCTGCTCGCGGCTCAGGTCGTACCCGACCCGGGCAACAGTGAGCGTCTGGATCCGGGCGGCGGCCTGGGTGATGCGGGGGAAGTCGCGCCCCTCCAGCACCAGTTCCGCCGTACCGTGCCAACCGTTCATGCGGCCGTCCTGCAGGTGACGGGGCCACAGCCCGAACTGGCCGGTCCGCACCTCCATCCGGTCGGGCTGCGCCGCGGCCCTGGCGATCACCAGGGCCGCGTCGAGCGCTTTCTTCAGCTGCTCCTGCAGCACGACCGGGTCCGTGCCTTCCCGGCTGGTGGTGACGGCGATGCTGAGGATGTCCTGCTGCACTTCCACCGTGCCGGTGGCGGCCAGCTGCAGGACGTTCTGGGGCGGCGCCAAGGGCAATCCCTGTGCCCGGAGTACCGTCGCCGCACCCAGCAGCGCAACGGTGGCCAAAATTCGCACGGCGGACAGGGAGCGGATCTTTGTCATGGGGATTCATCCTGGTTCGAAGCTCGCGCCAGTCTGCCACTGGCCGCAGGGTCGGGGCCATGCGGCGGCCTCGCCCACAGCAGGGAGACCTGCTCGACAGTCGTTGCGGCGTGCAAGTTGACGGCGGCATGGTGACCGCTTGCCGCGTGCCGCAACATTTGTAACACTATGTCAGCGACTGGGGGAAACCCCGCACGTGCCGCGCTGAGCCCCTCAAAATCGCCTCTGTTACAAATCCTCAGGAGCACCATGGCCCAAGCTGCCGCCCGTACCGACAAGATCCTGGTGGTCGACGACGACGCCCGGATCCGCGACCTGCTCCGCCGGTACCTGACCCAAGAGGGCTTCGAAGTCATCCTCGCGGAAGACGGCAAGGCCCTCAACCGCCTGATGCTGCGGGAAACCGCCGACCTGATCGTCCTCGACCTGATGATGCCGGGCGAGGACGGGCTGTCCATCTGCCGCCGCCTGCGCGCGGCGAACGACCGTACTCCGATCATCATGCTGACCGCCAAGGGCGAGGACGTGGACCGGATCGTCGGCCTGGAAGTCGGCGCCGACGACTACCTCGGCAAGCCCTTCAACCCGCGCGAGCTGCTGGCGCGCGTGCACGCGGTGCTGCGCCGGCGTCCGGCCCAGGAGGCGCCGGGGGCGCCGTCCAGCGACAACGAGGTGGTCAACTTCGGTCCCTTTGCCTTCGATCTGGGCGCGCGCACGCTACGCAAGAACGGCGAGGAGCTGCCGCTGACCACCGGCGAATTCGCGATGCTCAAGGCGCTGGTGCGGCACCCACGCCAGCCGCTGTCCCGCGAGAAGCTGGCCCAGCTGGCGCGCGGCCGCGAGTTCGAGCCGTTCGACCGCAGCCTGGACGTGCAGGTTTCCCGCCTGCGCAAGCTGGTCGAGGTCGACCCGGCCGCCCCCCGCTACATCCAGACCGTGTGGGGCGTCGGCTACGTTTTCGTGCCGGACGGCGCGGGCTGATTCGTCCCCGCGCGCCGGTCCCGCAATAATGGGGCTGCGCAAACACATGAGCAGGGAACCAGCACGTGGACCGAGGCGAGCGGAACGAGATCGCGACCGGGCCGGCGCCGCTTGAAACGGCGCCGGCGCCGCTGGAGATGCGGCCGCCGCGCGTCGGGCTGTCGCTGTTCTGGCGCACCTTCTTCCTGTTGTCGCTGCTGCTGATCGGCAGCATCGTCGCCTGGCTGCAGACCTTCCGGGCGCTTGAGTTCGAGCCGCGGGCGGTGCAGACCGCCCAGCAGATCGCCTCCCTCGTCAACCTGAGCCGCGCCGCGCTGGTGCACTCGGATTCCATCGCGCGGGTTTCGCTGATCAAGACGCTGGCCGACCAGGAAGGGGTGCGCATCCTGCCGCGCGAGCCCAACGACCGGTTCGCGAGCTTCAGTCCAGGCGAGCTCGACAGCCGGGTCATGGACGAGCTGCTCACGCGGCTCGGCCCCGGCACCATCGTCGCCGCCAGCGTCAACAAGGAGCCCGGCCTGTGGGTCGGTTTCCACATCGACGCCGATCGCTATTGGATGCTGCTGGACCGCGCACGCATCACCAGCGTCGGCGGCCGGACCTGGCTGATCTGGTTGATCACGGCCGCCGGCCTCTCGCTGGCCGGCGCGGCCCTGATCGCGCGGCTGATCAACCGGCCGCTCAAGCAGCTGTCGTTTGCCGCCAGCCGGGTGCGCGACGGCGACTTCGATGCGAGCCGCCTGGACGAGAAGGCCGTCACCAGCGAAATCCGCGAGGTGAACATCGGCTTCAACCGCATGGCCCAGCAGCTGGCCAAGATCGAGCAGGACCGGGCCGTGATGCTGGCCGGCATCTCGCACGACTTGCGCACGCCGCTCGCCCGGCTGCGCCTGGAGACCGAGATGAGCGTGGCCGACCCGGACGCCCGCGAGCACATGGCCGCCGACATCGACCAGCTCGACGCGATCATCGACAAGTTCCTCGATTACGCCCGGCCGGAACACGCCGAGCTCAAGCCGGTGCTGCTCAACGACGTGATCGAGGCCTGCCTGTACGCGGTGCAGGACCACACCGACATGAAGATCAACCTCGACATCGCCAAGGGCCTGTACGTGATGGCCGACGAGGTCGAGCTCGCGCGCGTGATCTCGAACCTGCTGGAGAACGCCCGCCGCTACGGCAAGACTCCGGAGACCGGCATGGCCGTGGTGGACATCTCCGCCAAGACCCGCAACGAATGGGTGCTGCTGAAGGTGCGCGACCACGGCATGGGCGTCGCGCCGGAGGCGCTGCCCAACCTGATCAAGCCCTTCTTCCGCGGCGATGCCGCGCGCACGGCCGCGACGGGTGCCGGGCTCGGATTGGCGATCGTCGACAAGACCGTGCAGCGGATGGGCGGCATCTTCGCCCTGGCCAACACGGCGTCCGGCGGCCTGGCGGCGCATATCAAGCTGCAGCGGGCCCGCCTGCCCACGCCGGAGCCCGAGGCGGAGACGCGGGCCGAGGCGACCTTCTAGCCGGGCCTGGTGAGCAGGACGATCGCGCGGGCTTCGATCGCGATTCCCGCGCCGACCGGTCCCAGCTTCTCCGCGGTCTTCGCCTTCACGTTGACCTGGCGCGGCGCGACCTGCGCCGCCTGCGCGATGCGTTCGATCATCGCCTGGACGTGAGGCGCGAGGCGCGGGGCCTGCGCGACGACGGTGCTGTCGATGTTGCCGATCTCCCAGCCGGCGGCACGCACCCGGCGCGCCGCTTCCGCAAGCAGCACCATGGAGTCGGCGCCGCGGAAGCGATCGTCGCTGTCCGGAAAGTGGCGGCCGATGTCGCCCAGCCCGGCGGCGCCGAACAGCGCATCGGTGATGGCATGCGCCAGCGCATCGGCGTCGGAGTGACCGAGCAGCCCGGCGTGGAACGGGATCGTCACCCCGCCCAGCACCAGCGGTCGCCCCGGCACCAGGGCGTGCACGTCCCAGCCCTCGCCGATGCGCATCGTCACGGTCGCCTCCGGCACCGGCTCGTGACGTGACGGCGGCCGGCGCTCACCGCAACCGCGCCTTCAGCACCGCTTCGGCCAGCGCGAAATCGCCGGGATACGTGACCTTGAAGTTCTGCGTGCCGTTGGGCACCAGCAGCGGCTTCAGGCCCAGCGATTCGATCGCCGATGCCTCGTCGGTGACGTGCGGCCCGGCCCGCTCCAGCGCCTGCTGCAGCACGCCGAGGCGGAACATCTGCGGCGTCTGCGCCAGCCATTTGTGCTCGCGGTCGAGGGTGGCCACCGAGCGGCCGCCCTCCTCCTGCTTCAGCGTGTCGACGACCTTGTGCGCCAGCAGTCCGCCGACCTCGTCGGCCATGCAGGCGTCGATCAGGGCATCGATCAGCGCGGGCGTGATCAGGCAGCGGGCGGCGTCGTGCACCAGCACCCAGTCGCGCTCGGTGGCACCGGCGCGCCCGAGTTCGTACAGGCCGTTCATGACGCTGGCGGCCCGGGTCGGGCCGCCGCACGGCACGACCAGCGCCGGGGTCGGATTGCGTTCGAAGAAACCGTCGCCGGGGGCGACGACGATCAGCGTCCTGGAGATGCGGCGGACCGCGCCGAAGGCGGCCAGCGTGTGCCAGACCATGGGGTGGCCGGCGATGCGCTCGTACTGCTTGGGGCCGTTGGTGCCGGCGCGGCTGCCCGTGCCGGCACATGGCACCAGCGCGAAACAGCGGGATTGCGGTTTGCTTTCACTCGTGACCATGGGTCCATTCTAGAATCGCGTGGCACACCCCGCCCTGATCAGGCGCGGGGTGTTTTGTATTTTTTTGCCGCGGCCGCACGCGCCGCCTTGCCGATGGATCTACCGAAACTCAACGCCGGACGCCGGTTCACCCTGCCGCGGCCGCCCGGCTCGGCCGACGCGCTGCTGCTGGCGCGGCTGGCAGGACGCGAGCAGGCGGAGGGCCGTGTCACGGCCATCGTCACCGCCGACGCGACCGACGCCCAGCGGCTGCTCGAAGAGCTCGCCTTCTTCGCGCCGCAGCTGCGCTGCGCGCTGTTCCCGGACTGGGAGACGCTGCCCTACGACACCTTCTCACCGCACCAGGACCTGATCAGCGAACGGCTGGCGACGTTGTGGCGCATCTCGCAAGGCGAGGCCGACGTGGTCGTCGTGCCCGCCACCACCGCCTTGTACCGCGTGGCGCCGCCGGCGTTCCTCGCCGGCTACACCTTCCATTTCGCGGTCAAGCAGAAACTCGAGGAAGCGAAGCTGAAGGCCCAGCTCACGCTGGCTGGCTACAGCCACGTCACGCAGGTGGTGAGTCCGGGCGAGTACGCGGTGCGCGGCGGCCTGATCGACCTCTTCCCGATGGGCTCGCCGGTTCCCTACCGCGTCGACCTGTTCGACGACGAGATCGACTCGATCCGCACCTTCGATCCCGACAGCCAGCGCAGCCTGTACCCGGTGCCCGAGGTTCGCCTGCTGCCGGGGCGCGAGTTCCCGATGGACGACGACGCGCGGGCACGCTTTCGCAGCCGCTGGCGCGAGCTGCTCGAAGGCGATCCGACCCGCAGCCGCATCTACAAGGACATCGGCAACGGCGTCGCCACGGCCGGCATCGAGTACTACCTGCCGCTGTTCTTCGACGAGACGGCGACCGTGTTCGACTACCTCGGCGAGCGCGCCACGGTGGTGCTGCACGGCGAGACCGAAGGCGTGTTCCAGCGTTTCTGGCAGGACACGCGCGAGCGCTACCGCCTGGTGCAAGGCGACCCCGACCGGCCGGCCCTGCCGCCGGAGGCGCTGTTCCTGAGCGTCGAGCAGTTCTACGGGCGGGCCAACGAGCACGCGCAACTGGCGATCCGCCCGCCCGCCGGCGGCGAGAGCGCCGAGGCCGATGCGTATGCCGAATTCGCGGCGCTGCCGCCACTGGCGGTGGTCCGCGGCGCCGACGAACCGCTGGCGCGGTTGAAGCAACACCTCGCGGCGACCAGCCACCGCGCCTTGCTGCTGGCCGAAAGCGATGGCCGCCGCGAAAGCCTGCTTGATTTCCTGCGCGCCAGCCACCTCACGCCACCCGCCTTCGACTCGCTGGCGGAGTTCCAGGCCAGCGACGAGCGCGTGGGCATCGCCACCGGGCCGTTGGCCGCCGGTTTCGCCTGGATCGAAACCGGCATCGACCTCGTCACCGAGACCGAGCTGTTCGCCGCGGGCCCGACGATGCGCCGCCGGCGCAAGCAGGAACAGGTCAGCGACGTCGAGGCGCTGATCAAGGACCTGTCGGAGCTCAACGTCGGCGACCCGGTCGTGCACACGCAGCACGGCATCGGCCGCTACCAGGGACTGGTCAACCTCGACCTCGGCCAGGGCGTGGGCGATGACGGCCAGCCGCTGGTGCAGGAATTCCTGCACCTCGAGTACGCCGACAAGGCCACCCTGTACGTGCCGGTGAGCCAGCTGCACCTGATCAGCCGCTACACCGGCGTCTCCGCCGAGGAAGCGCCGCTGCACAAGCTGGGCTCCGGCCAGTGGGAAAAGGCCAGGCGCAAGGCGGCGCAGCAGGTGCGCGACACCGCGGCCGAACTGCTGAACATCTACGCCCGGCGCGCCGCCCGCGAAGGGCACGCGTTCCGCTTCTCGGCGCAGGACTACGAGGCGTTCGCCAACGAGTTCGGCTTCGAGGAAACCGCCGACCAGAACGCCGCGATCCACGCCGTGATGCAGGACATGGTGTCGCCGCAGCCGATGGACCGGCTGGTGTGCGGCGACGTCGGCTTCGGCAAGACCGAGGTTGCGCTGCGGGCCGCCTTCATCGCCGTCACGGGCGGCAAGCAGGTGGCGTTCCTGGCGCCGACCACGCTGCTGGCCGAGCAGCATTACCAGACGCTGGTGGACCGGTTCTCGAAGTGGCCGGTGAAGGTGGCGGAGGTGTCCCGGTTCCGGTCGACCAAGGAAGTGAACGCCACGCTGAAGGGACTGGCCGACGGCAGCGTCGACATCGTGGTCGGCACGCACAAGCTTCTCAGCCAGTCGACGAAATTCAGGAACCTCGGTCTGCTCATCATCGACGAGGAGCATCGCTTCGGCGTGCGCCACAAGGAAGCGATGAAGGCGATGCGCGCCGAGGTCGACGTGCTGACGCTCACGGCCACGCCGATCCCGCGCACGCTGGGCATGGCGCTCGAGGGCCTGCGCGACCTGTCGGTGATCGCCACCGCGCCGCAGCGGCGCCTCGCGATCAAGACCTTCGTCCGCAACGAGGGCAACGGCGTGATCCGCGAGGCGGTGCTGCGCGAATTGAAGCGCGGCGGCCAGGTCTACTTCCTGCACAACGAGGTGGAGACCATCGAGAACCGGCGCGAGCGACTGCAGGCGCTGCTCCCGGAGGCGCGCATCGCCGTCGCCCACGGCCAGATGCCCGAGCGCGAGCTGGAGCGCGTGATGCGCGACTTCGTGGCGCAGCGCCACAACGTGCTGCTGTGCTCCACCATCATCGAGACCGGCATCGACGTGCCGACCGCGAACACGATCGTCATGAGCCGGGCCGACAAGTTCGGTCTCGCGCAGTTGCACCAGTTGCGCGGCCGCGTGGGCCGCAGCCACCACCAGGCCTACGCCTACCTGCTGGTGCCGGACACGGAGAGCCTCACCAAGCAGGCGGCGCAGCGGCTCGACGCGATCCAGCAGATGGAGGAACTCGGCTCGGGCTTCTACCTCGCGATGCACGACCTGGAGATCCGCGGCGCCGGCGAGGTGCTGGGCGAGAACCAGAGCGGCAACATGCTGGAGGTCGGGTTCCAGCTGTACAACGAGATGCTGGCCGAAGCCGTGCGCTCGCTGAAGGCGGGCAAGGAGCCGGACCTGCTGGCGCCGCTGTCGGTCACGACCGAGATCAACCTGCACGCGCCGGCGCTGCTGCCGAACGACTACTGTGGCGACGTGCACCTGCGCCTGTCGTTCTACAAGCGGCTGGCGACGGCGCGCAGCGCCGACCAGATCGATGCCCTGCTCGAGGAGATCGTCGATCGCTTCGGCAAGCCGCCGCCGCAGGCGCAGACGCTTGTCGACGTGCACCGGCTGCGCGTGATGGCGCGGCCGTACGGCGTGGTCAAGGTCGACGCGGCGCCCGGGGTCATCCACATCACCTTCAAGGCCAATCCGCCGATCGAGCCGCTGCGCATCATCGAGCTGGTGCAGAAGAACCGCCACATCAAGCTCGCCGGTAACGAAAAGCTGCGCATCGAGCGCGCGCTGGCCGAGCCGCGCGAGCGGGCGCAGATGGTGCGGGACGTGCTGCGCTCGCTCGGCCAGCCGCGCACCGAAGCGGCCGAGGTCGTCTGAGACCGCCATGCTGGCCGTGCAACTGGCCGTGGTACTGCTGGCGCTCGCGCTGGCCCTGGCGCTGCGGCCGTGGCGGCTGCTTGCGGGAGGCCGGCTGCTGACGCCGCTGCTGGCAAGCCTCGTGGTGCTGCCCTGGCTCTGGGCCCTGCCCTCGCTGCACGCCATGCCGCTGCAATTGCAGTGGTCGGGCGCTTGCCTGGTGCTGCTGATGCTGGGCTGGCCCCTCGCGATCCCCGTGTTGTGCGTCGTCGCCGTGATCGCCACGGCGATCGCCGGTGCCGGCTGGGTCGAGGCCGTCGCCATGGCGGCCTGGGTCGGCGTCCTGCCGGCCACGCTTGGCCTCGCGATCGGCGCCGCCGTGCGGCGCGTGCTGGGCACGCATCCGTTCGTCTACGTGCTGGGGCGCGCGTTCGCGGGCTCGGTGCTGTCGCTGTTCGCGGCCAGCGTGCTGCGGCAGTGGAGCGGCGAGGCACTGCCTGGCGTCGGCCCCAACCTGTCGCTCGTCGCCCACTGGCTCACCGCCTGGGCCGACGCCTTCGTCACCGGCATGCTCGCCGCCATCTTCGTCGCCTTCCGGCCGCAGTGGCTCGCCACCTGGTCCGATGCCCTCTCCCTGCGCCGGTAAGATGGCAGCTTGTCCGCACCTCCCATGACCGCATTCGAATTCGCGCCCGGCCTCACCGTCCAGGGCTTCACGCCGCCGGTGCCGCTGGCCCGCTTCCGCCTGATCGCCTTCGACATGGACTCGACGCTGATCAACATCGAATGCGTCGACGAGATCGCCGACGTCGTGGGCAAGGGGCCGGCCGTCGCCGCGATCACCGAGGCCGCCATGCGCGGCGAGATCGCCGACTACAGGGAGAGCCTGGCGCGGCGCCTGGCCCTGCTCGCGGGCACGCCGGCGTCGGTGCTGCAGCGCGTCTACGAACACCGCCTGCGCCTCAATCCCGGGGCGCTGGAACTGCTGGCCTACGCCCGCTGGGACGGCTTGAAGATCCTGCTGGTTTCAGGCGGCTTCACCTACTTTACCGACCGCCTCAAGCCGCGGCTGGGGCTGGACTATGCGTTCTCCAACGAGCTGGAGATCGAGGACGGCGCCCTGACCGGTCGCATCGTCGGGCGGGTGGTCGACGGCCAGGCCAAGCGCGATGCCGTCGCCAAGGCCTGCCTGGAGATCGGCTGCTCGCCGGAACAGGTGATCGCGGTCGGCGACGGCGCGAACGACCTGCCGATGATGGAGTTCGCCGGCCTGTCCGTGGCCTACCGCGCCAAGCCCAAGGTGCGCGAACGCGCTAACGTGAGCATCGACACGGGCGGCCTGAACCGCCTGCTGGAAATCACCGTCCCTTCGGTCGCCTACGGTTAGCAGGGCCCGCCTTGTCCGCGCGGCGGGATCCCGCCGGGCCGTGCCTCAGGCGGGCACGCTCGGGAGGCCGGCCAAGGCCATCGCGAGTTCCTTCTCGTCGTAGTGCTCGTCGGTCAGTTCGCCGGCAAAGTACTTCTGGTAGGCGCTCATGTCGAAGTGCCCGTGGCCGCACAGGTTGAACAGGATGGTTTCGGCCCTGCCCTCCCGCTTGCAGCGCAGCGCCTCGACGATGGCCCCCTTGACGGCGTGGTTCGCCTCGGGCGCGGGCACGATGCCTTCATTGCGCGCGAACAGCACGCCAGCCTCGAAGCACTCGACCTGGTTGTAGGCCACTGCTTCGAGCAGGCCGAGTTGCCTGCAGTGGGACACCAGCGGCGCCATGCCGTGGTAGCGCAGCCCGCCGGCATGGAAGCCCGGCGGCGTGAACTGGCTGCCCAGGGTGTGCATCTTGGTCAGCGGCGTCATGCGGCCGGTATCGCCGAAGTCGTAGGCGTACTTGCCGCGCGTGAGCGAGGGACAGGCGGCGGGCTCCACCGCCACGATGCGCGGCTTGGCGCCGCCGCGCAGGCCGTGGCCGATGAATGGGAACGCGATGCCGGCGAAATTGGAGCCGCCGCCGGTGCAGCCCACCACCACGTCCGGCCATTCGTCCGCCATCTGCAACTGCTCCATGGCCTCCAGCCCGATGATGGTCTGGTGCAGCAGCACGTGATTGAGCACCGACCCCAGCGCGTACTTCGTGTCTTCGCGCTGCACGGCCAGTTCGACGGCCTCGGAGATCGCGATTCCCAGGCTTCCCGGATGGTCCGGCGTCTTCTCCAGCACCGACCGGCCGAAGGCGGTCTCGCGCGAAGGCGACGCCACGCAGCGCGCGCCATAGGTTTCCATCACGGCGCGGCGATACGGCTTCTGGTCGTAGGACACGCGGACCTGGAAGATTTCCACCTGCAGCCCGAACAGCGCGCCGGCATAGGACAGCGCCGTCCCCCACTGGCCGGCGCCGGTCTCGGTCACCAGGCGCTTCACGCCGGCCTTCTGGTTGTAGAAGGCCTGCGCGACGGCCGTGTTGGGCTTGTGGCTGCCGGCCGGGCTCACGCCTTCGTACTTGTAGAAGATCTTCGCCGGCGTGCCCAGCGCGCGTTCCAGGCGGTGGGCGCGGTACAGCGGCGCCGGACGCCAGGCCCGGTACACGTCGCGCACGGGCTGCGGGATCTCGATTTCGCGCTCCGTGCTCACCTCCTGGCCGATCAGTTCCATCGGGAACAGGGGCGCCAGGTCGTCCGGGCCTACGGGCTGCAGCGTGCCCGGATGCAGCACCGCGGGCGCGGGGGCGGGCAGGTCGGCCTGGATGTTGTACCAGAACTTCGGCATCCGGCTTTCGTCGAGCAGGTACTTCGTCTGCAGGCTCATGATGGCGGCTCCTTCGCGAGTGAATGGCGAGTGAATCGGGCCGGCCAGTATGGGCGCCTCGAAATGTCCAACTACCCGCATTTACCCGGCCTTGCGGCCCCGGCGGTGGCCGCCTTGCGCTCGATCAAGTCGATCCCGCGCCGGCGGCGCGGTGCCGCTGTTCGCCGGGCGCCGCCTGCCGGCCGGGAATTTCCCGGACGCTCCAGACGACGCTTGCGTCCGCGTCGCGCCCGCGCAGGCAGGTCCCGCTCATCTCGACCCAGAACAGTTCGCCGCTGGCACGGCGCAGCCGGCGTTCGGCTCGGCACGAGCCGGTGGCGGCAATGGCCGCCCGGGCCGCGAGCCGGAAGTCTTCCCAGCCGTCGTGGTCGGCGTCCAGTTGCTGCGGCGACTGTCCGACCAGCGCTTCCGCCGGATAACCGAGCATCTGCGCGAAGCGCCGGTTCACCCATTCGATGCGGCCGGGAACGGTGAGGACGATGCCTTCGACGAGGCTGTTGAGCATGGCCTCGCGCTCGTGCAGCGTGTTGGTGAGGCGCTGCTGCGCCTGGCTCAGGGCACCGACCAGCGCATGCTCCGCGGCGATGCGGGCCTGCGCCATTTCCTTGAAGCGGCGGGCGACATTGATGCGGTCGGCGAGGGCGAACGACAGCAGGACCATCTCGAAGGCCGAGCCGATCAGCAGCGCATTCGCCGTGAAGAGGTTGGACGGCAGGACGCCCGCGTTGTGCAGGGCCAGGGTCAGCACGCCGGCCAGGAGGACCGCCCACGCCGTGAAGAACAGGCGCGCCCCGGCAAACTGCCGCCGGATGCTGACGACGCCCACCACGACGCCGGTGCCGACGCTCAGCATCGCCATCACCGTCACCAGCCAGGCCGTCGCCGTATAAGGCAAGGTCACGGCGGCGACCAGCGCTGCGGTCCAACCCGCCACTTGCAGCCTCAGGAACCGGTCCGTGCGCGGCAGGCGCGCCGCGCTGGAGAGGAAATGCCGGGCGAACTGAACGCCCAGGATGGCGGCCGCGGAGAACGCCGCCGCCGGGAGCACGCTGTTCAGCCAGGTCCACTGCGGCCACAGGAACTGGGCGCCCATTCCGCTCAGGGCCGCCTGCCCGGCGCCCAACGCCGCGGCGAACGCGGCGTAGATCAGGTAGCCGCTGTCGCGCACCGAGAGGTACAGCAGCAAGTTGTAGAGCAACAAGCCGACCAGCAGCCCGAAGTAGGAACCGAGCACGCCATAGACGGCCTGGTCGTGCTGCCATAGCGCCGTCGGGCGCCACAACGTGGCGGCGGCGACCACCGCGCCTTGCGAGCGCAGCCGCAGGTACAAGGTCGTGGACCCGCCCGGTCGCAGGGTGACGCGCAACACGTGGTTGCGATGCGGCACCGCGCGCGCCGAGAACGGCAGCAGGTCGCCCCCTGCCTGGCGGTCGAGTCCCGGCCCGTCGGGGGCGTACAGCTCGATGCTGTCCAGCGGCGGGTACGCCAGTTCCAGCAACCAGTCCGGCTGGGTTTCCGGCGGGGCATGCAGCACGAGACGCAGCCAGATCGCCGAGCGCGTGAAGCCGAAATTGACCCCATCACCGCGCTGCGGCACCGCGCCGAAACGTGCCTGCACCGCGGGTTCCAGCACCTCGTCGAGCGTGAGTTCGCCCGACGGATCCTCGAGGAAGGTCAAGGACCGCGAGAGCGGGTAGCGCTGAGCCTCGCCAATGGTCAACTCGCCGTCCGCCGCGGCGCCGGCGCCGGACGCCAGCGCGAGCACGCAGCCCATGAGCAGCAGCCAGTTGCGCGCCCGGCGAGGCACCGGCGCTCCGGTCCCGGCGGCGGCCGATTCCAGGATGCGGCGCAGAGCGGCGACAAGGGCCATGGCAGGCCCACTATAACAATTCGTTACGTTACCTGCACCGGCAGCGTTGCCGCCCGCCGCGCCCGTGCCATCGAGGAGACCCGGTACAGCAGGAACCCCGCGATGGCGAGGTTCAGCAGGTTCCAGCCGATGCCGTTGATGAACGCGGCCCGGTAAGAGCCGGTCCAGTCGAACACGGCGCCGGACAGCCAGCCGCCCAGGGCCATGCCCAGCAGCGTCGCCATCAGCACGGTGCCGACCCGGGCCCCGGCCTCGCGCGGCGAGAAATGCTCGCGCACGATGAGCGCGTAGGCCGGCACGATGCCGCCCTGGAACAGCCCGAAGAGGCCCGCGACGACGTAGAGGGACACCGGCCCCTGGAACGGCAGGAACAGCAGCAGCGCCGTGCCCTGCAGCACCGACCCGAGCAGCAAGGTGCGCAGGCCGCCGATGCGGTCCGAGATCCAGCCGGACGCGAGCCGGCTCACCACGCCCAGCCCGAGCATCAGCGACAGCATCTCGGCGCCGCGGGCCGCGCCGATACCGAGGTCGCTGCAGTAGGCGACGATGTGCACCTGCGGCATCGACATGGCGACGCAGCACGCCACGCCGGCGATCGACAGCAGCAGCAGCGCCGTCATCGGCCGCAGCCCCATCGGCCGCAGGCCGTCGGGCGGCGCGAGCCCGGCCGCGCCCGGCGCGACCGGCGCCACCGCATACAGCGGCGGCCGGCGCCGCAGCAGGAATGCCAGCGGCAGGATGGCCGCCAGGCAGAACAGGCCCATACCGATGTAGGTCTGGCGCCAGCCGGCGGCGTCGATGAAGTACTGCATCACCGGCGGCCACACGGCGCCGGCGGCGTAGTTGCCGCTCATGCAGATGGCCAGGGCCATCCCCTTGCGGCGGTCGAACCACTGGGCGGTGTCGGCAACCAGCGGCGCGAAGGTGGCCGAGGTGCCGACGAGGCCGATCATCAGCCCTTGCGCGGCGCCGAACAGCCAGATGTTCGGTGCCAGCCCGGCCGCGATGAACCCGCCGCCCAGTCCCAGGGCGCCGATGGCGACCGGCACCAGCACGCCGAAGCGGTCGGCGAGCCGTCCCATCAGGATGCCGCCCAAGCCGAAGCCGATCATCGTCAGCGTGTACGGCAGCGACGCGTCGGCGCGGGCTATGCCGAAATCGGACTGGATCCGCGGCAGGACCACCGTGACTGAATACATGCCGGAGCCGCCGATGGTCATGAGCACCAGCGACACCGCCAGCCGCAGCCAGGCGTAAGGCGATTCGATGTCGGCGGCGGTGGATTGCGGTGCGGCCACGCGCGTATTGGACACGAGATGGGCGCGACATCCGCGAAACACCGCCGCCCCCCGTTGCTTTTCCACAGTTCCGCGACCGCGCGGGCCCGGTCCACGGCTCAGCTTCGGGTATAACAGCGCGACTGGAGATGCGCAGGATGAAAGCACTGAAGTGGGTCGCCGGCATGATGCTGGCCGGGGCGGTCGCGACGGGCGTCGCCCATGCGGGGCAGATCGTCGTCGGCCAGGTCGCGCCCATGACCGGGCTCGAGGCCACGCAGGGCCGTGCCTATGCCGTCGGCATGGAGCTCGCCTTCCAGGCTGCCAATGCGGCAGGCGGCGTCAACGGCAATACCTTCGCGCTGGTGCGCAAGGACGACGGCGGCCGGCCCGAGGACACCGTGGCGGCAACGAAGCAGTTGCTCGCCGAGCAGAAGCCGCTGGTGCTCGCCGGCTATTTCGGCACCCGCAACATCAATGACCTCGTGGCCTCGCGCATCCTGGAACAGGACAGGATCGCGCTGGTCGGCTACCGCGTCGCCGAGATCCGGCCTGAGTCCCCGCTCCTCTACAGCGTGCGCGCCACGCTGCGCGACGAGATCAACAAGCTGACCGAGCACCTGGCGACCATAGGCATCACCCAGCTGGGCCTGTTCTACGAGGAAAACAAGGGCGCCCCGGCGCTCCTCGCAGCGGCCGACGAGGCCGCCGCCAAGGCCAAGGCCACCATCGTCGCGAAGGCCGGCTACGCCGTGGGCAGCAACAAGGCCGACGACGCGGTGGCGGCGCTGGTCAAGGCCAAGCCGCAGGCGATCATCATGGTGTCCACCGGCGCCGCCGCGGCGGCCTTCATCGAAGGCTATCGCGCGGACGGGGGCAAGGCGCAGCTGTTCGCCCACTCCGGCGCCGACGTGGAGCAGCTCCTGAAGCGGCTTTCGGAGGAGCAGATGCACGGCGTCGCGATCGCCCAGGTGACACCCAGCCCGTACAAGATCTCCAACCGGCTCACCAAGGAGTTCATCGACCTCGTGGCCAAGACCGCCAAGCTCGAGGTGCCGGTGAGCTATTCGATGATGGAGGGCTTCATCGCCGGCAAGGTCATCGTCGAAGCGGTGCGGCGCCAGAAAGGCAAGCCTTCGCGCGAAGGCATCACGGCGGCGCTCGACGCGATGGACAGCTACAACCTGGGCGGCTACGTCGTCGGCTTCAAGCCCGGCATGCACTCCGGCTCGCGCTTCGTCGAGCTGTCGATCGTCACCGGTGCCGGCAAGATCCGGCAATAGGCTCGCGGCCGCTCACGCCTGCCAGACGCCGTAACCCGCGCGGCGCAGCGCGATCGCCAGCTCCACTTCGAGCGTACGGGCCGCCTCGTACGGCAGCGGGTTGTGCCGCTCGTACAGCTGCGGCAGCAGCCGCAACCCGTGGTCGCGCACGAAGGTATTGGCCTTGATGCCGGCCTTGTGCCGGTCGAAGCGCAGGTCGGGATCGAGTCCCGTCATCCCGACGTAGACGAACGGCTTGCCGAGCTGCCAGTCGGGATTCGCCTGGCGAAAGCGGGCCGAGTTCCACACCTGGTCGGCCAGTTCGACGACGTAGACATGGTAGTGATCGCGCTTTCGCGGCGGCGCCATGGACCCGATGCTAAGGCCTGTTCCCCTGCCGCCCCGGCTCCCGACCCCGGGTCGCGTCGATGCGGCGTCCGGCCTCGCCGCGCGCTTCCCGCTCGAAGCGGTTGTCCAGGTACGGACGGCGTCCGCGCAGCCATTGCAGCAGGCTGGAGGCAAGGTAGGCCGGCCCGAACAGGAGGCCCCAGCGCTCGTACTGCCATACATGGACCTGCTCGTGCCGGCGTACGGCATCGAGCGTCGGGCCGTCGAGGCCCAGGATCACGTGGCCCAGCGTGATCGCGCTGAAAGCGTACCGCCGCGGCAGCCGGGCCGCCAGCGCCGCCAGCCGCCCGCCACCGCATTCGAGCGCGCCGGCGCGCACGCGCCACCAGCCGCCGCAAGCCACCGCGATCCAGGCCAGCACCAGGCCGATCGCCGAATAGGCCGCCGGCCAGAGGTAGCGCCGCCAGCCAGGGCGCCCGGCCGCCCTCATTGCAGCGGCTTGCCCCAACGCACGGCGTTGACGTAGGCGGCGATGTCGGCCAGGTCGGTGTCGCTCACGCCGGCGAACTGCTGCATGAGGAAGTAGCTGTTGATCTTCGCCCGGATGATGCCCGGTTCGCCCTGCGAGTCCCGTGGACCGGCGGCGTTGAGGATCGCGGCGATCCCGTTGCCCGGCGGGTCGCCGTGGCAGTCGCGGCAGGCATTACCGGCGCTTCCCAGCGGCGCCGCATAGAGCGCCTGGCCCCGCAAGCCGGACACCGCCGGGGCGCAGCTGGCGGGGAAAACCCGGCACGCGAAGTCCGCCAGCGCGCCAACGCGCACCGGCGCGGCGCTGTTTCCGGACACCGGACCCCAGACGTACACGTCCTGGCCGGCGACGCCGACGTAGTTCCCGTTGTCGTACACCCGGTACACGTAGACGTCGAAGGCGCGGTTGTCCTGGTGGCCGGGGAAGTAGACGCCGTATTCGCCTTCGGCCCAGTCCATCAGGGTCGTGGCGTCGGGGACCTGCGGCGCGCGCAGCGCCGCGCGCTGCTGTGGCCCGGACAAGGGCTCGTCCGACCCGCCGCCGCAGGACGCCAGCAGCAGTACCAGCGCAGCCGCCGCCACCGCCATGCCGCAGCGAAGGACCTTCATGGTTGGTTCGATGGCGCGCATGTTTCCTCCTGGTCCAAGGCGGCGTGCCGGACACGCGTTGGCGGATCGTGCGCGCCGGCGGCTTCCCCTGGGCGCAGCAGGGCCATCCCGCCGCGCCGCGCGTCGGCGCGCACCGACACCCGACGGGGCCAGGGTCCGACGGGACGGGGCGATGGCCGCGTCTAAGGTGAACTCATGCACGACGCCGCCCCCCGCCATTTCTCCATGCTGCGAGGCTTTCACCTCGCGGACTTCTTCACCCTGGGCAACGCTGCCTGCGGGGTCGGCGCGGTGTTCCTCGCGATGGCGTTCATGGCCAGCGGTGAGCTCGCGCACTTCCTGGCTGCCGCGGCGCTGGCGCCGGCGGCCTTCGCCTTCGACGTTCTGGACGGACGGATCGCGCGGGCCCGCCACCAGCATTCGGCCCTGGGACGCGAACTCGACTCGCTTTCCGACGTGATCTCGTTCGGCGTGGCGCCGGCGGCGCTCGGCTTCGCGGCCGGCATGCAGGGCGGCTGGGACGCGGCGGCGCTGATCTACTTCGTCTGCTGCGGTGTCAGCCGGCTGGCGCGCTACAACGTCACCGCCGAATCGCTGTCCGCCGGTGCCGACAAGGTCGCCTATTTCGAGGGGACGCCGATCCCGACCAGCGTCGTGCTCACCGGGGTGCTCGCCCTGGCGGCCTGGCAGGACCGCCTGGGCGATGCGCTGTGGGGCGGCACGCTGCAGCTCGGGCCCTGGGAGTTCCACCCGCTGGCGCTGCTGTTCGTGCTGTCGGGCAGTCTCATGATCAGCAAGACCCTGCGCATTCCCAAGCTGTGATCCGGGCCGCTCAGGGCCGGCGCCGGTTCTTCTGCCAGATCGCGACGACGATCAGGCCGTAGGCGACCACCCGCACGCTGTAGAAGAGCGGATTGTTTTCGCTGGCATCGACCAGCAGCCCGAGGGCGATGCGGTTGAGCCCCTCGAGGGCGAACGACAGGGCGAAATAGAGGAAGAAGCGGTCGCCCGAACTGCGCCAGAAGCGCAGGAAGAACAGACCGGCCAGCAACGAGGAGACGGCGATCGCGCCCGACAGCATCTGGTTCATCGCTTCACTCCTCTTCCCAGACCAGGCCGAACAGCAGCAGCAGCACGGCGATGAGGGCCGTGACCAGGCGCCACGTGGACAGGTCGACCTGCGTGGGGAACACCAGCTTGTCGAGCACCAGCAGCACGTTGTTGATGCTCAGGCCGGCGAAGCACAGGGCGCTCCAGAACAGCAGCCGCAGCCGCGTGGCGCGCCAGCCGCGCAACAGCAGCACGAAGGCAACCAGGCACGTGAACGCGCACAGCGAATAGATGACCGCTGCCATCAGGAGTCCTTTCTCCAGCGGAACGCGTCCGCAAACTGCTGGGCCCGGCGGTCGACGCGGGAGTGGATCAGGTCGGTCACCTTGACCAGGTTGGTGCCGTAGGCCTTCGCGACCGCCTCCAGCATCTCCGAGAGCTCGGGGGTGGCAGGCCCGTACGTGAAGGCGCCAGGCGATTCCGGGTACGGTTGGGCGATGCCGGCACTGGCCAGCGATTGCAGCAACTGTCCGGCCACGGGTTCGGCGAGATACAGCCGCCGCGCCACGGCGGCGGCGTTCCAGGGGGCCCGCGGCTCGCCCCGCAGCAGCAGGATGGCCTCGAGATAGGGCACCGACGGCACGCTGGTCAGGATGAAGCGCCTGACATCGTCCGGCAGGTCCTTGTATGTCATCGTGGCGCGGATTCTAGGGAACTCGAACTGTCGAGCACGATAACCCGCACAATGGCTCGATGGTGAATGCGCGGACCGCGCCGTCGTGGCGGTTGTTTCTGGCGGTATGGCCGGGCGGGGCCGTTCGCGAGGCGCTGGCCGGGTGGCAGCGCGCCTGGACCTGGCCGCCCGGCGCGGCGCTGGTGCCGTCCGATCGGCTGCACCTGACGCTCCATTTCCTCGGTACTGTCCCGGTGGAACAGCTTGCGGCCCTCACGGCGGGATTACGGGTCCCGTTCGAGCCGTTCGAGCTCGCCTTCGGCCATGCCGAACTGTGGCCGGGGGGGACTGCCGTGGTGCGTCCAGATGCCACGCCACCCGCGCTCCTCGACTTGCACGGCCGGCTCGCCGCCGCGCTCGCCTGGCTGGACAGGCCGGTGGAATCCCGGCGCTACAAGGCGCACGTGACACTGGCCCGCCGGGCCATCGGCGCGGCGCCGCCGAAGGCGCACCCCAAGTTCATCTGGCGGGCCGACGCCGGCTTCGCCCTGGTGCGCTCGCTGCCGGAGCGCGCCGGTTACGAGGTGCTCGCGCGTTTCAGCTGAACGCGGCGGTACCCAGGTGCGACCGCACCCACCGGACGATGTCGGCCGCACCCATCGCGCCAGGCTGGCGCGCGACCTCGCGGCCGCCGACGAACAGCGCGAGGGTGGGAATGCTGCGGATCTGGTGCTGCGCGCCGAGTGACTGCGCCTCGTCGGTGTTGACCTTGGCCAGGCGCACCCGCGGCTCGAGCTGCGCCGCCGCCTGCTCGAATGCCGGCGCCATCTGCCGGCAAGGGCCGCACCATGGTGCCCAGAAGTCCACCAGCACGGGGATGTCGTTGCGCGCGACGTGCCGCTCGAAGGCCGCCTCGTCCAGCGCCGCGGAGTGGCCGGTGAACAGTGCGCGGTGGCACTGGCCGCAGTCCGGCCCCTTGGGCAGATCGCCGGGCCGGACCCGGTTGGTCGTGTGGCAGTGCGGGCACACCACGTGCAACGGATCGCTCATCATCGCTCCGTCACGCCGTGCGCCGGGCCGACTCGATGGCTGCGCGCGCCGCCAGCTCGGCCGCCAGGGCCGGTTCGAGCGCCGACCGGCACAGGCCCGCATGGGCGTAGTGCAGGTTCTCGTAGAGCTCCGCCGCCGCCGGGAAGGTCTCCAGCACCGAGTCGAGCCCGGCATCGCGCGGCGTGGCCTCGAGTTCGGCGGCCAGCCGCCCGACGAGCGAGCGGAACTGCTCTGGATCGACCGGCTGTGCGCTGCGCTCCAGCCGGTCCAGCACCCGGGCGAGGACGACCAGGTTCCTGTTGACTGACACGGGAGAAGTATTCATGCGGTGCAACTGGGGTTGCCGGCCGCGAATGCAAGGGGCGCGCCGCCCTGCGCGAAAGGCAGGGCTTATGCCGACAGGCGGAACAGCATCCGGGTGCCGGCCAGTTCGAGCACGTCGCTGTCGACGAGCTGGACGGCGTCGACGCCGATCGGCGCGCCGTTGAGCGTCGGCTGCGAACTGCCTTCGAGGTAGGCCACGTAATAGCCGTCGCGCCGGTGCGACACCGCGACTACGGCCACCCCCGGCCTGCCGTAGGTGGTCACGGCCTTGACGACCGGCATCTCCAGGCCCGCCGACGAGCCGCTCACGACCTGGAAACTCGCGTGCGCCGAGCGCTGCGGCTCGGCGAGCCAGGACATGGTGGCGCCGAAGCCGCTGTTCTGCGCGGCGGCCGCCTGGTACTGGATGCGGAACTTGCCGATCGCGATGACGTCGCCGTCGTGCAGCAACTGCCGGGTGATCATCTTGCCGTCGATGTAGGTGCCGTTCGTGCTGTGCAGGTCCTCGACGAAAACGTCGGCGACACCCTTGAGGTCGAACGCGCAGTGATGGCCGCTGACCACCATGTTCTCGAAGACGATGTCGTTGTCCGGCAAGCGGCCGAGCGTCGTGCGGTCCTTGCGCAGCGGCACGTGCCTGATCTCGACGCCTTCCACGGACACTATCAGCTGCGGCATGGGGCCTCCCCGGCGGTTCTTGCGGCTGGCGTACAGCCACTTCATCCTAGTCGGGCTCATCCGCCGCGGCAAGTACGATCCCCACTCCCGGTCCGACGCCGCACTGCGATACATGCCCGCCTCCCCCACCGCCCTGCGCATCGCCGTCGCCGGCATGCTGTCGCTGGCGGTCGCCATGGGCATCGGCCGGTTCGCCTTCACGCCGCTGCTGCCGATGATGCTCGCCGAGCGCACGGTGGACCTGGCCGGGGCCAGCTGGCTGGCCAGCGCGAACTACCTCGGCTATCTGCTGGGCGCCCTGCTCTGCACGCTCGGGCCGTGGCTGCGGGCGCGCGCGCCCTGGTGGCCGGCGTGGCACAGCGGGGCCGTCGTCCGCGTGGGACTGGCCGCCACCTGCCTGCTAACGGCCGGCATGGCACTGCCGCTGCCGGCGCTCTGGCCCACGCTGCGCTTCACCGCCGGCGTGGCGAGCGCGGTGGTCTTCGTATTCACCTCCGGCTGGTGCCTGATGCAGCTCGCGCGCCGCAACGAACCGGCGCTCGGCGGGCTGATCTACGCCGGCCCCGGAGCCGGCATCGTGGCCAGCGGACTGGCCGCCGGCCTGCTGGTGCAATGGGAACGGTCGGCCGCCCTCGGCTGGGTGGCCTTCGCCCTGCTCGGTGCCGCGCTCAGTGCAGTGGTGTGGCCGGCGTTCATGGCCGACGGCGACGGGCCGGGCGCGACACCGGCCCGGCCCGCCGGGACGGGCGCTGCCTCGGCCGGTGCGGGCGCGGCCGAGGTGTGGCTGCTGGCGCTTGCCTACGGTCTCGCCGGATTCGGCTACATCATCACGGCCACCTTCCTGCCCGTGATCGCACGCGAGGCCATCCCCGGCTCGGCGTGGCTGGACCTGTTCTGGCCCATCTTCGGTGCCGGCGCGGTCGTCGGCGCCGTGCTGGTCACGCGCCTGCGCGCGGCGCGCGACATGCGCGCGCTGCTGGCCGGCTGCTACGCGGTCCAGGCGCTGGGAATCGCCGTCGGCGTCTGGCTGCCGTCGGCAGCGGGATTCGGCGTCGGCAGCCTGCTGCTGGGGCTGCCGTTCACCACCATCACCTTCTTCGCGATGCAGGAAGTGCGGCGGCTTCGGCCCGCCACCGCCCACAGCGCGATGGGGCTGCTGACGGTGCTGTACGGCACCGGGCAGATCGCCGGACCGCTGCTGGCGGCGGCGGTGCTCGCCCGCAGTGCCACGCCGGCCCAGGGGTTCGAGCGCAGCCTCGCGATCGCCGCCGCCGCCCTGGTGGCGGGCGCACTGTTGTACCTGGCGCTGCTGCGGCGCTACCCGCTGGTCAGCCGGCCGGCCGCGCCTGGCGCAGCGCGGGGTAGGGGTTGACCGGGTCGCCCTCCCACCAGCGCCGCTCCGGCCCCAGCCGGAACACGGCGAAATGCAGGTGCGGCGTGTTGCCGGCATTGCCGCTGGTGCCGACGTAGCCGACCAGGTCGCCGCGCCGCAGGGTCATGCCTTCCTTCAGGCCCTCCGCATACCGGTCGAGGTGGGCGTAGTAATAGGCCAGCCGGCCCTGGGGGTCGAACTGGTACACCGTGAGGCCCCCCGGCTTGCTCGTGAACAGCTTCGCCACCGTTCCGTCGTCGACCGCGAATACCTTGGTGCCGGTCGGCGCGAGGATGTCGATCGCCTCGTGGCGCCGTCCGCCGCGCGCGTCGTCGAACATGTCCGTGAGTGCCGATGGCGGGACGCCCGCGACCGGCACGATCAGCGGCCGGGACGCCAGCAAGGCAGCGGCGTCCGCGGCCACTGCGCCGGTGGCTGGCGCCGGGCCGCTGGGCTGTTCGTCCCGCGGACTCGACCCCGGCGGCTCGGCGGGGGCAGCCGGCACGGGCTCGAGGGTGGCGACGGGCGGCACGGCCGGGGCGGCGGCCGGTGGCGCGCTGGCGGAGGCACTCGCCGGCGCAGCCGGCGCCGTGGCAAGGGCCGGCGCCGCCGGCGCGCCCATGGTACGGGCAGCCTGTTCGGCCCCTCCTTGTCCGCTCAGCACCACGGTGCGTGTCGGCTCGCGGCCGCATCCGCTTGCCAGCAGCACGAGCGCCGCCGCGGCTGCCGCCGGCCACCGGCGCCTCAAGCCTGCACCTCCACCGCCACCCCCGGCTTGACCAGGTCCGCGAGCCGCAGCACGTCCCAGTTGGTCAGGCGCACGCAGCCGTTGGTCTCCACGCGAGACATCTGTCCCGGTTCGCTGGTTCCGTGGATGCCCCAGTGCGGTTTGCTCAGCCCCAGCCAGACGAGGCCCACCGGGTTGTTCGGCCCCGGCTGCAACTTCGTCTTGACGTCCGTCGGCTTGGCCGTGCGCAGCAAGGCCGGGTCGTAAGTGAACTGCGGATTCTTCGCCTTGCTGGTGATCGCGAGGCGGCCGAGCGGCAGCGGATCCTGGGCGCCGCCGATGCTGACCGGAAAGCTCGCCAGCACCCGGTCGCCCTCGCCGATGACGTGCAGCAGCCGCTCGGACTTGTCGATGCGCAGCATCGTGACGGCGGCTGCGGGCGGCATCGTCTTGAGGGTGTCGGGCACGACCATCAGCGCGCCGGCCTGCAGCGGGCGGCCGCGGTTGAGCTCGGCCAGCAGCTTCGGGCTGGCGTGAAAGCGCTCGCCCATCGCTTCCTCGAGCGACTGGTAGCCCAGCGCCGGCAGGCGCGCCTGCTCCATGGGATCGTCGGGCAGCTTCGCGTACGGACCGGCCACGTCCTGCTCGGTCAGTGCGTAGGTCGCGAACGCCGGGGCCTGGCCCTCCTGCAGCGCGCTCCACGTCACGGCATCGACACGGCCGCTGACCGGCAGGCCGCGCGCCTGCTGGAAGGCGGCCACGGCCTTGGCCATGTTGCTGCCGAAGCGCCCGTCGATCTCCCCTGGCGAAAACCACGCGCGATCCAGCAGCACCTGGGCCCGCACCACCGCGGCGCCGCGCGCCCCGCGGCCGAGCAAGGGCGTGGAACGGTCGGCGTTGAGCTGCTCCATCTGTGCCGTGGCATCGGCCGGCGGCGGGGCGGACTGGGGCGCCGCGGACAACGCCTGGGCCGGCGGCGGCGGCGGAACGCCGGCGGATTGGCCCTGCGCCAGCAGGGGCAGCGCCGGCAGGCTCAGCAGCGCAGCAAGTGAGAGGGCGGAGCGGAAGAAGCGGTCATTCGTCGTGGGCATGGCGATGGAGCGAGTTGATGCTCCACCGTAGTGCCGTCGCGCCACGTCCCCTGTCGGTAGAGGCCGCGCCTGCCGGTCGGCAGGTTCCGATCGGCCCGGCCTTCAGATGTAGCCGACCGGCTGCGGCACGTGCCGCAAGTGCAGCGACAGCGCCAGCGCCGCCAGGTGGTTGCCGTCGCGCCCGAGGATGGCGGCGGCCAGGGGCAGGAACTGCTCTTCCTCGAATCTTGCGTGCTGCAGGTAGCCATGCACCAGTTGCCCGACGAGGACGGCATCCAGTTCGGCCGGACGGCCCTGCGCCGCCACGTGCACCGCCGGCCGCAGGCGCTGCCACAGGGCCTCGACGGCACGATGTTCGGCCGTCAGGCGCTGCACCATGGTCTCGACCAGCGTGCGCTCCTCCCCCGGCGCCGCGCTGCGCAGCACGGCCGCAAAGAGGTCCTTCTCCTCCTCGGCGTGATGCTGCAGCACCGCATCCCGGAACAGCGCCTCGGTCGCCGCGGCGACCTCGCGCGCCCGCTGCGCCGCGTGCACCAGCTCGGGCAAGCCTCCCAGGGCCTCGAGTTGCCGCGTGATGCCGACGTGGCATTGCGAGAAACCGGCGAGCGGCGGCTGCGGGTCGACCGGGTGCTGGCTGGGAGCGGCAGAGTGCATGGCGGCTGGCTGGTTGGTGGCGAAGCACGCGCGCAGGCGTGGCCGGATCAATGTAGGGGCGCGCACCTGCCCCGCGCTTGACGCACGTCAACCGCCCCGGCTCATCCGCGACCCACGATGAAGTTGCACAATCGACTCGTTCCTCACAAGCAAAGGGCACACCATGTTCAAGCACATCCTGCTCGGCACCGACGGCTCGGCCGCCTCCGAGCATGCCGCCGAACTCGCCGTCGACCTCGCGCGCAGCCACGGCGCCAGGCTCACCGCGCTCTACGTCGTCGATCCGTATCCCTATCTGGGCGTCGGGGAAACCAACCCGATGGGCTTCCAGGCGTACATGGCTGCGGCCCAGCAGCATGCTGCCCAGGCGCATGCCAGGGTTTCCGAGCTGTGCAACAAGGTACAGCCGGCCGTGCCGCTGGAAGTGCGGCTGGTGGAGGACGTCACCGCGATGCGCGGCATCGTCGACATGGCCCGCCAGGAGCAGGCCGACCTGGTGGTCGTCGGCTCGCACGGCCGCACCGGCATCAGCCGGCTGATGCTGGGCAGCGTCGCGGCGCAGGTGGTGGCGCACTCGCCCGTGCCGGTGCTGGTGGTGCGCTGACGGCAGGTCCGGCGGCGATGGACGACGCGAACCGCCTGCCCGGCGAACAGCCGCGCAACCTCTGGCTGCGTGCCCTGCAGATGCTGCTGATGTGCGTGGCGTTCCAGATCGCCGTGTGGGTGCTGGTCGTCGTCGCCGTGCTGCAGCTGGTGCTGGCGGTGGCCACCGACGGCACCAACGAGCGCCTGCGCTCGCTGGGCGCCAGCATCGGGCGTTATCTCGGGCAGATCGCGGACTTCGTGACTTTCGGCAGCGAAGCCGTGCCCTTCCCTTTCAGCGACTGGCCGGCGGCGCCGCCGCGCTAGGCCCGGCCGCGGGCAGGCCGCGCAGCAGCGGGCGCAGCATCCACAGGCCCAGCACGGGGCCGGCCGCCAGGGCCGGCAGCAGGTACGCGAGCGGCCAGGCCTGCGCGGCGCGAACGAACAGTTCGATGCTGACGACCGAAATGGCGAAGCCGATGCAGTTGGTGAACGTCAGCACGCTGCCCACGACCGCCGGTGGCGCGTTCTGCGCCGTCAAGGTGGAAAACTGGGGCGAGTCGCCCGCCACGGTCGTGCCCCATACCAGCAGCCAGACCAGGAACAGCGGCCATGGAGCCGCCATCAGCAAGGGCGCGGCCAGGCAGCAGGCGGCGCTCGTGCCCAGCTGGAAGTTGGCGACGCTGGCGCTGCCGAAGCGGCGCACCAGCAGCCCGCCCGCGACGCAGCCGGCGGCGCCCGCGGCGATGGTCCAGAAGGCGACGGCGCTGGCCGCCGGCCCGGTCGTGCGGCCGGCCACGATCAGCGGCACCAGGACGTAGAAGGCGTACAGCTCCCACATGTGCCCGAAGTAGCCGAAGATCGACGCGCGCAGGCGCCGGTCGGACCAGATGAGGGCCAGCGCACGCGGCGTGATGGGAGCGCCACGCGTGGCCTGGGGGCTGTCCGGCACCAGCCAGGCCGTCGCCAGGCCGCCGGTGGCGGCCAGCAGCGACACGCCGACGATCACCAGGTGCCACGGCGCGAGCCCGTCCGCCGCCGCGCCGGCCGGCGCCGCTCCGGCGAGGGCGCGCAAGCCGTGCGGCAAGGCCGTGCCCAGCACCAGCGCCCCGATCAGGATGCCCATCACGGCGCCGAGCCGCTGGCGGTACCAGCTGGCCGCGATCTTCATGCCCACGGGGTAGACGCCGGCCAGCGCGAAGCCCACCGCGAAGCGCAGCAGCACCAGCAGTCCGAAGGCGCCGCCCACCGCCAGCATGAGCGCGTTGAGCGCCGCGCCGGCCAGCGCGCACGCGAGGAAGACCCGCTGCGGCCGGAACCGGTCCGCCACCATCAGCAAGGCAAAGACGAGCGTGCCGGCAACGAAGCCCAGTTGCACGGCGGACGTCAGGGTCCCGACGGCGCCGGCCGGCAATTGCCAGGCCCGCTCGAGGTCGGGCATCACGGCATTGACGGCGAACCACAGCGAGGTGCCGGCGAACTGGGACAGCACGATCACCGGCAGGACCCGGCGCGGAACGGCTATGCTCATCGACCCAGCATACCGGAGGGGGCGGGCCTTGCCGCGGCGCCGGGACCCCAACCTGCACCACCATGATTCCGCTCTCCGTCCTCGACCTCGCACCGATCACCGAAGACGGCGACGCCGCGCAGTCGTTCCGCAACTCGCTCGACCTCGCGCAGCACGCCGAGCGCTGGGACTACCGCCGCTTCTGGCTGGCCGAGCACCACGGCATGCCGGGCATCGCCAGCGCGGCCACGTCGGTGCTGATCGGCCATGTGGCCGGTGGCACCCGCACCATCCGTGTCGGTGCCGGCGGCATCATGCTGCCCAACCACTCGCCACTGGTCATCGCCGAACAGTTCGGCACGCTGGAGTCGCTGTATCCGGGACGCATCGACCTCGGGCTGGGTCGCGCGCCGGGGTCCGACCAGGCGACGGCGCGTGCGCTGCGCCGCAATCTCATGAGCGATCCCGACGAATTCCCGCGCGACGTCGTGGAACTGATGGACCTGCTGTCCGACGAGCCGCGCCAGCGCATCCGCGCCGTGCCGGGCACCGGGACGAAGGTGCCGGTCTGGATCCTGGGCTCCAGCCTGTTCGGCGCGCAGCTGGCGGCGATGCTGGGCCTGCCTTATGCGTTCGCGTCGCATTTCGCCCCGCAGCAGATGATGGAAGCGATCGCGGTCTACCGGCAGACCTTCAAGCCGTCGCCGCACCTGGAACGGCCGCACGTGATGCTCGGCTTCAACGTCTTCGCCGCCGACAGCGACGAGGAAGCACGGGTGCTCGCGACCTCGGCGCAGCAGGCGATCGTGAACCTGCGCAGCGGCCGGCCCGCCCGGTTGCCGCCGCCGCGGCCGGGCTATCGCGAGCAGGCTGGTCCGGCGGAGCGGGCCATCCTGGACAGCGTCCAGGCCTGCTCCGCCATCGGCGCCCCGGACACGGTGCGAGCGGCGCTGCAGGCCTTCGTCGACCGCACCGGCGCCGACGAACTGATGATCGCCTGCCAGATGTTCGACCATCGCGCGCGGCTGCGCTCCTACGAGATCGCCGCGCAAGTCCGCGCATCGCTCGTCACGGGCGCCTGACGCCGGGATATGCAGCCCTCGCAGGAGGCGCCGGCGGTCCGCGACGCTGCACCGTCGGTGCGCGGCCTGTGGATCATGCTGCTGGCCCTCACCACCGGCTTTTCCCTGAGCCAGGCGTATCGCACGGTCTCGGCGATGATGGCGACCCAGCTGCAGCAGGAGTTCGGACTGTCCGCGCAGCAGCTCGGCGTGTTCGCGGCGATGTTCCATTTCAGCTTCGGCGCGCTGCAGCTGCTGATGGGGATCGGGATCGACCTGCACGGCGTGCGCCGCACCGTGCTGGCCGCCTTTCCGCTGACGATCGCGGGGTCGCTGCTGTCGGCGTTCGCGCCCACCTATGCGCTCGCCGTGTTCGGGCAGGCGCTGATCGGGATCGGCTGCGCCCCGGCTTTCCTGGTGTGCACCGTCTTCATCGCCCGCCGCTTTCCGGCGGCGCAGTTCGCGTCGGTTTCGGGCCTGGTCCTCGGCATGGGCGGCGTCGGCCTGCTGGTCACCGGAACGCCGCTCGCCTGGGTCGTCGAGACCGGCTCGTGGCGCACCGGCTTTCTGGTGCTCGCCGCGGGCTCCGTGCTCGCATGGCTGGTGATCTTCGCCCTGGTGCGCGAACCGGCGCCCCCGCGCGCCCACGCCGGCCCGGCCGTCGTCCCGGCGCTGCGCGAGGCGGCTGCGCTGCTGGCGATGCCGCACACGGCCGGCATCGTCGCGCTGGCCGCCGTCACCTATGCCTCGTTCATCGCCTTGCGCGGGCTGTGGCTGGGGCCGCTGCTGATCGAGCGCTACGGTTTCACGCTGCTGCAAGGCGGGAACGTGGCGCTCGCGGTGTCGGTCACCTCCCTGCTGGGGCCGCCGGTGTTCGGCCGCTTCGACGCGCCGCCGCGGGCGCGGCGCCGGCGCATCGTGGCGTTCAGCCTGGTGCTTGCCGGGCTCTTTGCCTGGCTCGCGGTGGCCGGCGCCTGGGCCGCCGTGGCGATCGCGGTGGCGACCGGGTTCCTCACGGGATTCATCGTGTGGCAGTACGCCGACGTGCGCACGGCCTATCCCGAGGCGCTGACCGGCCGCGCCATGGCGGTGTTCACAATGGCGATGTTCCTGGGCGTGGCGCTGGTGCAGTGGCTCACCGGCGTCGTCGCGAGCGTCGCGCGCGCCGCCCAGGCCGACGCGTACACCGCGGTGCTGCTCGCGATTTCGGTGCTGCTGGTCCTCGGCGCGCTGGGTTTCCGCCTGCTGCCGCAGCCCGCCACCGTGCGGCACTGAGCGGCGCTCCGCCATTCCACGCTGCCCGGCAGGAAATTCACGCCGCGCGTATGCTGCGCGTTTTTTCCAGGGAGCCCACGATGCCGCCTCGCCTCACCGCCCAGGATTTCGACCAGGAACTGCTGATCCTCTTCGACGCCTACGTGCATGGCGACCTCGACCGCCGCGGCTTCCTCTCGCAGGCGCGGAAGTTCGCCAAGGCCGGCGTCACGGCGGCCGGCCTGCTCGCCGCGCTGAGCCCCAATTTCGCTGCCGGCCAGCAGGTGGCGCGGGACGACTCCCGGATCAAGACCGAATGGTTGAGCTATCCGTCACCCAACGGAAACACGACGACCAAGGGCTACCTCGCGCGGCCGGCCAGCGCCGCAACGACGAAGCTGCCGGCCGTGCTCGTCATCCACGAGAACCGCGGGCTGAACCCGCACATCGAGGACATCGCGCGGCGGCTGGCGCTCGACGGCTTCATGGCCTTCGCGCCCGACGCGCTGGCGCCGCTGGGCGGCTATCCCGGCGACGAGGACAAGGCGCGCGCGGCGTTCGCCACACTCGACCAGCCGAAGGCCTACGCCGACTTCCTCGCCGCGGCGGGCTGGCTCGACGCGCGCCAGGATTCGGCCGGCAGGCTCGGGGCGGTGGGCTTCTGCTACGGCGGGGGCATCGTGCACCGGCTGGCGACGGACCTGCCGCAGCTCGATGCGGCGGTGCCCTTCTACGGCAACTCGCCGGCGCCGGAACAGGCCGCCAAGGTGAAGGCGCCGCTGCTGGTGCACCTGGCGGCGGTCGACGAGCGCATCAATGCCGCCTGGCCGGCGTACGAGGCCGCGCTCAAGGGCGCCGGCGTGAAGTACCAGATGCACCAGTACCCCGGCACGCAGCACGGCTTCAACAACGACACCACGCCGCGCTACGACGCGGCGGCGGCCAGGGTCGCGTGGGACCGCACGCTCGCCTTCTTCAAGGCGAACCTGGCGGCCGGCTGATTACCGTTCCCGTCAGCGACGGGGATGCAGCGGATGGGAAGGATCGGTGAAACCCGGCGTCGAGGGATGTCCGGGCCGAACGAACGAATCCACCAGTTCCTCGTCCTCGGGCGTGACGCTGCAGTCCAGGGCCGGCAGGTAGTCCTGCCATTGCCGTAGCGTGCGCGGCCCGGCGATCACCGAACTCACGGCGCGGTGGGCCAGCACCCACGCGGTCGCGAACTGCGCCAGCGTGACGCCCTTGCCCTGCGCGTGCGCCTGGAGCTTCTGCGCGATCACCAGCGACTCTTCGCGGAACTCCGTCTCGGCGATGCGCTTGTCGCCGCGGCCGGCGCGCGAATCCTGTGCCGGCGGCTGGCCCGGCGGGTACTTGCCGGTCAGCACGCCGCGCGCGACCGGGCTGTACGGCGTCACGCCGATGCCGTAGTGCTCGCAGGCCGGCAGCACTTCCACCTCCGGCATGCGATTGAGCAGGTTGTAGTACGGCTGGCAGACCACGGGCGCCGGCAGCCCGATCTGGCCGGCGATGCGCATCATCTCCGCGATGCGCCAGCCGCGGTAGTTGGACACGCCCCAGTAGCGGATCTTGCCGGCCTGCAGCATCGCCTGCAGCGCGCGCAGCGGCTCCTCGAGGTCCATGCCGTTGACGTCGCGGTGCAGGTAGAGGATGTCGACGTGGTCGGTCTGCAGGCGCTGCAGGCTCGCGTCGAGCGCCCGCAGCATCCACGTGCGCGAGAAGTGGCGGTCGTTGATCCGCGTGGACATCGGATTGCCGAGCTTGGTGGCCAGCACCCATTCCTCGCGCTGCCCCTTGAGCAGCTCGCCGACCATCGTCTCGGCGGCGCCGAGCGAATACACGTCGGCCGTGTCGATGTAGTTCACGCCATGCTCGCGGGCGTCGGCCACGATCGCCTGCGCCTCGGCGCGGTCGGTCTGGTCGGCGAACATCATCGTGCCCAGGCACAGGGCGGATACTTTCAGGTTGCTCTTGCCGAGCCGGCGGTATTGCATGGATGTCTCCTTTACGACCGGGAGCTTACCGCCGGCGGCGGTCCCGCTCACGACCGGCCGCCAGCGGCCCTCGAGCGGCGGGTCCGCGACGCCGGCGCGCCCACCTCGACCTCGCGGGCCTCCCGCATCATGTTGCTCTCGCTGGTGATCACCCCGATCACCTTGGCGAGTTCGCGGCTGACGCTGACGTACGCGTGGCCAATGCGGCTGTCGAAGTACAGCGAGTCGCCGCGGCGCAGCTGCATCACCTCGCCGTGCTCGAAGTGCACGTCGATGCTGCCGGAGAGCACGTAGACGAACTCTTCGCCCGGATGGCGCGCGAAATCCTCGGGACCCTCGACGCGGCGCGCATGCACGGTGCCCAGGATCGGGCTCATCTGCTTGCCCAGCGCCGACGTTCCAAGGAATTCGTATGAGAACGCGACGCCGCGGTACACGACGCCCTTGCCCGCGCGCGTGAGCACCGGCCCGGCGAAGGGCGTGGCGGGCACGCCCGCTTCGGCGAACATCGATCCCATGTCCATGCGCAGCGCGCGCCCCAGCGCCGAGAACTTCTCGTAGCTGAGGGCCAGCTGGCCGCGCTCGGCGCGCGAGATCGTCGTGATGGAGATGCCGGAGAGTTCGGCCAGGTGCGCGAGCGTCCAGCCATAGTGCTTGCGCGCGGCCCGCAGCCGCTTGCCGAACGTGACGCGGTCCAGCATGGTGCCGCCGGTGGGCGGGTGCGCGATGGTCTTCGTCGATGCGGCCAAGCCTTCTCCTTCGCTGCGCGCGCCGTCCCGGGCCGGCGCCGGAGCTGCGACAATTGTCTGAAACGCAAAATTTCCAGCGGCGAGACTAACCGTTTCGTCTGCGCAGCGTCAAGGAAATTTGCGGATGCGCAAATTTGTCGCTACACTGCGCCGCATTCGCGCAAGCGCTGAAGGCCCGCCGGCATCGATGCCGGGGCACCAGGACCCTCCATGACGGCATTCACCACGGCCCGCCGGGCCGACTTCCTCATTGTCGGCGGCGGCATCGCCGGCGCATCCGCCGGGTTCTGGCTGGCGCCGCACGGCCGCGTCGTTGTCCTGGAACGCGAATCCCAGCCCGGCTACCACTCGACGGGCCGCTCCGCCGCGCTCTTCATGGAAAGCTACGGCACCCCGCAGGTGCGTGCCCTCACGATGGCCAGCCGGGCCTTCCTCGAGCAGCCTCCCGCCGGATTCAGCGACTATCCCCTGCTCTCGCCACGCGGCGCGCTGATGGTGGCGGCGCCCGGCCAGGAGGCGCTGCTGGAAGAGCACTGGGCCGTGCTGAGCGCGGTGGCTGGCAACGCCCGCCGGCTCACCGCCGCTGAAGTGCGCGCCCTGATTCCCGCCTTTCGCCCCGACAAGGTCGCCGGCGGCCTGCTCGAGCCCGACGCCTCCGACATGGACGTGCATTCGATCCACCAAGGCTACCTGCGCGGTTTGCGCCGTGCCGGCGGGAGCGTCGCAACCGACGCACCGGTGAGCGCCGTGCGGCGCGAGGGCGGAATGTGGCAGGTCGAGGCCGGCGGCCAGGTCTACGAAGCCCCGGTCGTGGTCAATGCGGCCGGCGCGTGGGCCGACGAAGTGGCGAAGCTGGCCGGCCTGCCCCCGATCGGCCTGCAACCGCGCCGCCGCTCCGCGATGATCTTCGCGCCGCCGGAAGACTGCGACATCACGCACTGGCCGATGGCGATCGGCGTCACCGAAGACTGGTACTTCAAGCCCGACGCGGGCATGCTGCTGGGCTCGCCCGCGAACGCCGACCCCGTCGACCCGCAGGATGTTCAGCCCGAAGAGCTGGACATCGCGCTAGCGATCCACCGGATCGAGGAGATGACGACGCTCGCCATCCGGCGTCCCACCCGGACCTGGGCCGGGCTGCGCTCGTTCGTGGCCGACGGCGACCTGGTCGGCGGCTTCGATCCGCGGGCGCCCGGTTTCTTCTGGATCGCGGCGCAAGGCGGCTACGGCATCCAGACTTCTCCGGCGATGGGCGAAGCCTGCGCCGCGCTCGCGCGCGGCCTGCCCTTGCCGCAGCGCATTGCGGCCTTCGGCCTCACCGAGGCCATGCTGTCGCCCGCCCGCCTGATCTGAGTCCCCACTTCACCACGAGCCTGCCATGCGCGTCTTCAGCGGATCCCTCGCCACCGAAACCAACACCTTCGGCCCGATGCCGACCGGCCTCGCGTCGTTCCGCGACCGCGGCTACTTCAAGGCCGGCCAGCACCCGGACCAGATGACGTTCTTCTCCGGGCCGCTGTGGGCGGCCCGCCTGCGCGGCAAGGAGCAGGGCTGGGACCTCGTCGAGGGCATGGTGGCCGGTGCGCAGCCGAGCGGCACCACCACCCGCGCCGCCTACGAGCAATTGCGCGATGAACTGCTGGCCGATCTGCGCCAGGCGCTGCCGGTGGACATGGTGGTGCTGGGCCTGCACGGCGCGATGGTCGCCGACGGCTATGACGACTGCGAAGGCGACCTGCTGGCGCGGGTGCGCGAGATCGTCGGCCCGAAGGTGGTCGTCGGCGGCGAACTCGACCCGCACAGCCACCTGACGCCGGAGATGCTGCGGCACGCCGACGTGCTGATCGCCTTCAAGGAATACCCGCACACCGACGTGCTCGAGCGCGCGCTGGAACTGGTGGACCTGTGCGCCGCCAAGGTGCAAGGCAAGGTGCAGCCGGTCGCCGCCGTCGCCGACTGCCAGATGATCGTGACGATGCACACCTCGCGTCAGCCGGCGCGCGGCTTCGTGGACCGGATCCAGTCGCCGGAAGGCAAGGACGGCGTGCTGTCCATTTCCGTCGCGCACGGGTTCGCCTGGGGCGACGTGCCGGAGATGGGCACCAAGGTGCTGGTCTACACCGACGGCGACCGCGGGCAGGCGCAGGCCCTGGCGAAGCAGCTCGCCACCGAGCTGATCGCGATGCGCGAAGGCCTCAACGTACGCTTCCCGTCCATCGACGAGACACTGGACGAAGCGCTGGCGTTCCCCGGCGGTCCCGTCGTGATCAGCGACGGCGCCGACAATCCGGGCGGCGGCGCCGCGAGCGACGCCACCTTCATCACGCGGCGCATCGTCGAGCGGGGCATCACCAGCGTGGCCGTAGGCCCGATGTGGGACCCGATCGCGGTCCGCATCGCGTTCGAGGCCGGCGAAGGCGCGAAACTGCCGCTGCGCATCGGCGGCAAGATCAGCCCGCTGTCGGGCGATCCGCTCGATCTCGAATGCACCGTCAGGGCGCTGCGCCGCGACATGGTGATGACGGGCCTGGCGGGCACCGCCATGCCGCTCGGCGACTGCGCGCTGGTCGAGGCCAACGGCGTCGAGATCGTGCTCATCACCTTGCGCAACCAGGCGATGGGCACCGACCTCTTCACCCAGCTGGGCGTCGACCTCGCCGCCAAGAAGATGATCGTGGTGAAGTCGTCGCAGCACTTCTACGCCTCCTTCTCGAAGGTCGCGAAGCACGTGATCTATGCCGGGGCGCCCGGGGCCGTGACGCTCGACCTGACCACGCTGCCTTACCGCAAGGTGCGGCGCCCGAAGTGGCCGCTCGACCCGGTCGTGCCCACACCCGTCATCGCCTGAACCGAATCCACAGTTCCCAAGGAGACACCATGATCCACCGTCGCTCCCTCACTGCGCTCGCCGCCGCCGCGGCACTCGCTTACGGCGCCCTGCTCGGCGGCTCGCCGGCGCTGGCGCAGGCCAAGACCTTGCGCATCGTCGCCCACGCGGACCTCAAGATCCTCGACCCGTCGTTCACCACGGCGTACATCTCCCGCAATTTCGGCTACATGGTCTACGACACGCTGTTCGCCCAGGATGCGAAGGGCCAGCCCAGGCCGCAGATGGTGGAGAAGCACACGACCTCGAAGGACGGCCTCACCTGGACCTTCACGCTGCGTCCGAACCTGAAGTTCTCCGACGGCAAGCCCGTGACGTCCGCCGACGCCGTCGCGTCGCTGCAGCGCTGGGGCGCCCGCGACAGCATCGGCCGCGCCATGGGGAATGCCGGCGCGGAGTGGGCCGCCGTCGATGCCCGCACCTTCACGCTGAAGCTCAAGGAGCCGTTCGGCATGGTGCTCGAAGGCCTGGCGAAGCCGTCCGGCTTTCCCCCGGTGATCATGCCCGAGCGCCTGGCCAAGATGCCCACGACCTCGCCGCTGACCGAAGTGCTCGGCTCGGGGCCGTTCATCTTCAAGCGTGACGAGTGGGTGCCGGGCAACAAGGCGGTGTTCGTGAAGAACCCCAATTACGTCGCCCGCTCGGAGCCGCCGAGCGGCCTGGCCGGCAGCAAGAAGCCGAACTTCGACCGCGTCGAATGGCTGTACCTGCCGGACTCCAACAGCGCCACCGCGGCGCTGAAGAAGGGCGAGGTCGACTACATCGAGCAGCTGCCGCCGGACTACATCAATCCGCTGCGCCAGGACCCGAACTTGAAAGTGAAGGCCGCCGGCGCGTACCAGGGTTTCATCGTGATGAACCACCTGCACGCGCCGTTCAACAACCCGAAGGCGCGCCAGGCGCTGGCGCATGCCGTCAGCCAGGAGAAGTTCATGGCGGCCATGGGCTACCCGCTGGACATGCGGGTCACCTATTGCGCCAGCTACTTCATCTGCGGCGGCCCGAACGAGACCGCGGCCGGGGCCGAGCCCTTCCGCAAGCCCGACTTGGCCAGGGCGAAGCAATTGCTGGCCGAGAGCGGCTACAAGGGCGAGAAGGTCGTGGTGCTGGTGCCCAGCGACGTGACCTACCTGAACGCCGAGGGGCTGATGGTGGTGCAGGCGATGCGCAGCATCGGCATGAACGTCGACGCGCAGAACATGGACTGGGCCTCGATCGGCGCCCGCCGCGCCAAGAAGGAGGCACCGTCGGCCGGCGGCTGGAACGTCTACGTGACGGTGGCCGGGCAGTTCGACGTGGACTCGCCGATCACCAACGCCTACCTGGGCGCCCCCTGCGGCACCAGCCTGCCCGGCTGGCCTTGCGACAAGCAGCTCGACGAACTGCGCACGGCGTGGCTCAAGGAGACCAACCCCGCCAGGCGCCGGCAACTGCTCGACGCGTTCCAGCAGCGCGCCTACGAGGCCGTGCCTTACGTCAATGCGGGCCAGTACTCGCCGGCCCTCGCCGCGCGGGCCGACCTGAAGGGCCTGGACAGGATGTGGAACGGCATGCCCACCGTGTGGATGCTCGACCGCTGAGCCGGCCATGCGCGTGTTCACGGGGTCGCTGGCGACCGAAACCAATACCTTCGCCCCGATGCCGACCGGGCTCGCGTCCTTCAAGGACCGCGGCTACTTCCCCGCCGGGCGGCATCCGAAGGATCTGAACCTTTTCGCGGGGCCGCTGTACGCCCTGCGCGAAGCGGCGCCGCAGCGCGGCTGGACGCTGATCGAAGGCATGGTGGCCTCGGCCCAGCCGAGCGGCACGGTGACGCGCGAAGCCTACGAGCAGCTGCGCGACGAACTGCTCGCGGACCTGCGCGCGGCGCTGCCGGTCGACATGGTGCTGCTCGGGCTGCACGGCGCCATGGTGGCCGACGGCTACGAAGACTGCGAAGGCGACCTGCTGGCCCGCGTGCGCCAGATCGTGGGTCCCGGCGTGGTCGTCGGCGCCGAGCTGGATCCGCACATGCACCTGTCACCGCGGATGGTGGAACAGGCGGACGTGCTGGTCTCGATGAAGGAGTACCCGCACACCGACGTCCTGGAGCGCGCCCGTGAACTGGTGAACCTGTGCGAGGCGGCGGCGGCCGGACGGGTCCGGCCGGTCGCGGCGCTGGTCGACTGCCGCATGGTGGTCCCGATCCACACGACGCGCGAACCGGCCCGCAGCTTCATCGACCGCGTGCAGTCGCTGGAAGGCAGGGACGGCGTGCTGACGGTCTCCATCGGCCAGGGCTTCGCCCACGGCAACGTGCCCGACATGGGCAGCAAGGTGCTGGTATACACCGACGGCAACCGGCAGCAGGCCGAGACGCTCGCGCTGCGGCTCGCCACGGAGATGATCGCGATGCGGGAGCGGCTTGCGGTGCGCTATCCCGGGATCGACGCGGCGCTCGACGAGGCAGTGGCGGCCGACCCCGGTCCGGTGGTGCTGGCCGACCGCGCCGACAACCCCGGCAGCGGCGCCCCGGGCGACTCGACGTTCGTGCTGCGACGCATGATCGAGCGCGGCCTCACCAACGGCGCGATCGGCCCGGTCTGGGACCCGATCGCCGTGCGCATCGCCTTCGAGGCGGGCGAAGGCGCGAAACTGGCGCTGCGCATCGGCGGCAAGATCGGTCCCCTCTCGGGGCAGCCGCTGGACCTCGACTGCACCGTCAAGTCGCTCCGGGCCGACATGGTCATGACGGGGCTCGCCGGGGCACCGACCGACATGGGCGACTGCGCGCTGGTCGAGGCGGACGGCATCGAGATCGTGCTGGTCTCGATCCGCAACCAGGCGCTCGGCACGGACGTCTTCACACAGCTCGGCTGCGATCTTGCGGCCAGGCGCTTCATCGTCGTCAAGTCGGCGCAGCATTTCCACGCGTCGTTCTCGAAGATCGCCTCGCAGGTGATCTACGTCGGCGCCCCCGGGGCGGCCACGCCGCACACGCCGACGCTGCCCTACACCAGGATCCGGCGGCCACGCTGGCCGCTGGACGACGTGTCCACGCCCGAGCTGCTGCCGCTCGCCCGCCCCCTCTGACAGGACCCTCCATGCAACCCTCCCTTCTTGCCCGCGCCGCGGCGGCCGGCGCGTTCGCGCTGGCTGCGCTGCTGCCGGCCGTGACCCACGCCCAGGCCAAGACGCTGCGCTTCGTCGCCCACGCCGACGTCAAGATCCTCGACCCGACCTTCACCACCGCCTACATCTCGCGGAACTTCGGCTACATGGTGTACGACACCTTGTTCGCCCAGGACGCCCAGGGCAAGCCGCAGCCGCAGATGGTCGACAAGTACACGGCCAGCAAGGACGGCCTCGCCTGGACCTTCACGCTGCGGCCAGGGCTCAAGTTTTCCGACGGCACGGCGGTGACCTCCACGGATGCCGTGGCGTCGATCGAGCGCTGGGCTTCGCGCGACACCTTCGGCGGGGCCATGCGCTCCGCCGGCGCCCAGTGGTCGGTCGTGGACGACAAGACCTTCAAGCTGGTCCTGAAGGAGCCGTTCGGCATGGTGCTCGACGCCCTGGCCAAGCCATCGGGCTTTCCGCCGGTGGTGCTGCCGGCGCGCCTCGCCAAGCTGCCGACGAACGCGCCGATCTCCGAAGTGCTGGGCTCGGGACCGTTCATCTTCAAGCGCGACGAATGGCTGCCGGGCAGCAAGACCGTGTTCGTGAAGAACCCCCACTACGTCGCGCGCAGCGAGCCGCCGAGCGGCCTCGCCGGCAGCAAGAAGCCGCGCTTCGACCGCGTGGAGTGGCTCTACCTGCCCGATTCGAACAGCGCCGTCGCCGCGCTGAAGAAAGGGGAAGTCGACTTCATCGAACAGGTGCCGGCGGACTACATCACGCCGCTGCGGTCCGACGCCAACGTGAAGCTGATGTCGGCCGGCACGCAGCAGGCGCAGCTGGTGATGAACCAGCTGCACCCGCCGTTCAACAACGCCAAGGTGCGCCAGGCCGTGCTCAAGGCCGTCGACCAGGCGAAGTTCAACGCGGCGATGGGCTATCCGCTGGACATGCGCATGGCCTACTGCGGCACCTACTTCATCTGCGGCAGCGCCAACGAGACGCTCGCCGGCGCCGAACCGTTCCGCACGCCCGACATCGCCAAGGGGAGGCAGATGCTCGCCGAATCCGGCTACAAGGGCGAGAAGGTGGTGCTGCTCGTGACCAGCGACGTGCCGTACCTCAACGCACTGTCGCTGATGACGCTGCAGACCATGCGCCAGATCGGCCTGAACGTTGAAGGCGTCACGATGGACTGGTCCTCGATCGGCGCCCGCCGCGCGAAGAAGGACGCGCCGGAAGCCGGCGGCTGGAGCGCCTACGCCACCGTCGCCAACGAGTTCGCCATCAACAGCCCGATCGTCAGCACCTATCTCAGCGCCGCCTGCGGCAACACCCTGCCCGGCTGGCCGTGCGACAAGCGGCTCGACGAACTGCGCACTGCCTGGATCCGCGAGACGGTGCCGGCGAAGCGCAAGCAGGCGCTCGACGCGTTCCAGGCGCGCGCCTTCGAAGTCCCGCCTTACCTCGTGCTCGGCCAGTACACGCCGGCCGCCGCGGCGCGCAAGGAGCTCAAGGGCGCCGAGAAGCTGTGGTCGGGCATTCCCAACGTCTGGGTCCTGGACAAGTAAGGTTTCCTCGCATGGCTTATTTCCTGCGCCGGCTGCTCTCGACGCTGCCCGTGATGGCGGTGGTGGCCGTCATCGTGTTCCTGCTGATCCACCTGTCGCCCGGCGACCCGGCGGCGCTGATCGCCGGCGACCTGGCCACCGGCGAGGACATCGCCAAGCTGCGCGTGGCGCTGGGCCTGGACCGGCCGCTCTGGGAGCAGTTCATGATCTGGCTGGGCAAGCTGCTCACCGGCGACCTCGGCACCTCGATCTTTACCCACGTGCCGGTCACCGAGCTGCTGGGACAACGGATCGAGCCGACCTTGTCGATCGCCGCCTTCACGATGCTGATCACGCTGCTGGTCGCCGTGCCGCTCGGAACGCTGGCGGCCTACCGCGCCGGCACCTGGATCGACCGGATCGTCATGGTGTTCGCGGTGCTGGCGTTTTCGCTGCCCGTGTTCCTGGTCGGTTACCTGCTGATCTACGGCTTCGCGATCCAGCTGCAGTGGTTCCCGGTGCAGGGCTACGTGCGCTTCGCCGAAGATCCGGGGCGCTGGCTGCAGAGCCTGGTGCTGCCCTGCGTGAACCTGGCGCTGGTCTACATCGCCCTGATCACGCGCATGACGCGCGCCACCGTCCTCGAAGTGCTGCACGAGGACTACATCCGCACGGCCTGGGCCAAGGGGCTGGGCGTGCTGCCGGTCCTCGGCCATGCCCTGCGCAACGCCGCCGTGCCCATCGCCACCACCGTCGGCGTCGGCATCGCGCTGCTGATCGGCGGCGTGGTGGTGACCGAGACCGTGTTCGCGATCCCCGGCGTCGGCCGGCTCGTGATTGATTCCGTGCAGCGCCACGACTATCCGGTGATCCAGAGCGTGCTGCTGATCTCGGCCGGCGTGTACGTCCTGATCAACCTGCTGATCGACCTGAGCTACCGCCTGTTCGATCCCCGCATCCAGTACTGAAATCCATGTCCGCCACCATTTCGATCCCGGAACAGCTGCCCGACGAGGGCGCGCCGCCGCTGCGGCGCTGGCGCTGGGCGCGCAAGCACCCGACGCTGATCATCGGCGGGCTGATGCTGCTCCTGGTCGTCGTCATCTCGCTGGCGGCGCCCTGGATCGCCACCCACGATCCGCAGGACCTCGATCCGATCGCGCGGATGCAGCCGCCTTCGGCCGAGCACTACTTCGGCACCGACGCCCTGGGCCGCGACGTCTTCAGCCGCGCCGTGTGGGGCGGTCGCGTTTCGCTGATCGTCGGCCTGTCGGTGGCGGCGCTCGCCACGATGGCCGGCGTGTTCCTCGGGCTCACCGCCGGCTTCGTGCGCTGGTCCGACGGCCCGATCATGCGGGTGATGGACGGCCTGATGGCCATCCCGGGCATCCTGCTGGCCATCGCGCTGATGGCGGTGACGCAGGCGAGCCTCACGACGGTGATCGTCGCGATCACGATTCCCGAGATCCCGCGGGTGGCGCGCCTGGTGCGATCGCTGGCGCTCACCTTGCGCGAGCAGCTGTTCGTGGAAGCGGCGCACGCCGTCGGCACCCGGCTGCCGACCATCCTCTGGCGGCATGTGCTGCCCAACACGGTGGCGCCGCTCGTGGTGCAGGCGACGTTCGTGGCGGCCTCCGCCGTGCTGATCGAAGCCGCCCTCTCCTTCCTGGGCGTCGGCGTGCCGGCGCAGACCCCGAGCTGGGGCAACATGATGGCCGAAGGCCGCAACTACGTCGCCGTGGCCTTCCACATCATCCTGTATCCCGGCATCCTGCTGGCGCTCACCGTGCTGGCGATCAACCTGCTCGGCGACGGCCTGCGCGACGCGCTCGACCCACGCCTGGCGCGCCAGCTGTGACCATGACCATGGCCCAACCCGCCTCTCCCCGCCAGGAAGCGCCGCTGCTCGAAGTGGACAACCTGCGCACCTACTTCGACACGCTGTCCGGCACCGTGCGCTCGGTCGACGGCATCAGCTACACCGTGAACGCCGGGCAGACGCTCGGCGTCGTCGGGGAATCCGGCTGTGGCAAGAGCGTCACGGCGCTGTCGATCCTGCGTCTCATCCCGCGCCCGCCCGGCCGATTTGCCGGCGGCCAGGTGCGCTACCGCGGCACCGACCTGCTGAGACTCAGCGAGCGCGAGATGCGCGACATCCGCGGCAACCGGATCTCGATGATCTTCCAGGAGCCGATGACCTCGCTCAACCCCGTGCTCACCGTCGGCCGCCAGATCGCCGAAACGGTGCAACTGCATCAGGGCGCCACCCCACGGCAGGCGATGGAGCGCGCCGTGGAGATGCTGCGCGTGGTGCAGATCCCGGAACCGGCACGGCGCGTCACCGAGTATCCGCACCAGCTGTCGGGCGGCATGCGCCAGCGCGTGATGATCGCGCTGGCCCTGGCCTGCAACCCCGAACTGCTGATCGCCGACGAGCCGACGACGGCGCTGGACGTGACCATCCAGGCGCAGATCCTCGACCTCCTGAAGGCACTGCAGCAGGAGATGGGCATGGGCGTGGTGATGATCACGCACGACCTCGGCGTCGTCGCCGAGAGCTGTGACCGCGTGGTCGTGATGTACGCGGGCCGCAAGGTGGAGGAAGCCGACGTCATCGACCTGTTCGACCGGCCGCTGCATCCGTACACCCGGGCCCTGATGCTGTCGATGCCGGCGATGAACACGCACAGCAAGCGCCTGGCGGAGATCCCCGGCATGGTGCCGGCGCCGCACGAGCTCGGGCGCGGCTGCGCGTTCGCCGCGCGCTGCCCGTACGCGCAGGCACGGTGCCGCGCGGAGACCCCGGCGCTCGCCACGCACGGCAACGGCCACGTCGTCGCCTGCTTCGCGGTCGAAGAGAACCGCCTGCCAGCCACCGAGGAGGCGCTCGCATGATCGAGCCCGTGACCAACAGCGCGCCGGTGCTGCAGGTGCGGCAGCTGACCAAGCATTACATCGCCCCGCGCCGCTGGCTCGCGAAGGCGCGGCCGCCCATCCAGGCCGTCGACGGCGTCTCCTTCGACGTGGCGCGCGGCGAGACCCTCTCGCTGGTCGGCGAGTCCGGCTGCGGCAAGACCACCACCGCGAAGTCGGTGCTGCGCCTCGTGCAGCCGACCTCCGGCTCGGTCAAGCTGGACGGCGGCGAACTGCTGACCTTGTCGGCGGAGCAGATGCGGCAGCAGCGCCGGCACGTGCAGATCATCTTCCAGGATCCCTACGCCTCGCTCAACCCGCGCCTTTCGGCCGGCGAAGCCGTGGGCGAGCCCTTGCGCAACTTCGGCGTGCACAGCGCCGCCGAGCGGCGCGAGCGGGTCGAGTGGCTGTTCTCGAAGGTGGGCCTGCGCGCCGAAGCCGCGAGCAAGTATCCGCACGAGTTCTCCGGCGGGCAGCGCCAGCGCCTGGGGATTGCCCGCGCGCTGGCGCTCAACCCGAAACTGATCGTCTGCGACGAGCCGGTCTCGGCGCTGGACGTCTCCGTGCAGGCGCAGGTCGTCAACCTGCTGATGGACCTGCAGAACGAATTCGGCATCGCCTACCTGTTCGTGGCGCACGACCTGGCCGTGGTGCGGCACATCAGCCACCGGGTCGCGGTGATGTACCTTGGACACATCGTCGAAGTGGGCGACCGCGACACGCTGTTCTCGGCGCCGCGCCACCCCTACACCGAGATCCTCCTGTCGGCGGTGCCGGTGCCGAACCCGCGCAAGAAGGTCAAGCGGATCCTGCTGCAAGGCGATCCGCCGAGCCCCGCCAATCCGCCGAGCGGCTGCCGCTTCCACACGCGCTGCCCGCTGGCGCAGGCGGTGTGCAGGGAGAGCAAGCCGCCGCTGACGCCGCGCGAAGGCGAAGGCCACTTCGTCGCCTGCCATTTCCGCTGAAGGAGCGCTCATGAAGACGGTCGACCTCATCATCCGCGGCGGCACCGTGATCGACGGGACCAAGGCGCCGCGCTTCGATGCCGATGTCGCGATCGACGGCGGCCGCATCGTGGCGATCGGGGACACCGCCGGCCTGCAGGCGCGCGCCACGATGGCCGCCGAGGGTTGCATCGTCGCGCCCGGCTTCATCGACGCGCACACGCACGACGACCAGGCCGTGCTGTCCCGGGCCGACATGAGCTTCAAGGTCTCCCAGGGCGTGACCACGGTGGTCGGCGGCAATTGCGGCATCAGCGCGGCGCCGCTGCGCGAAGGCATGGACCTGCCGATGCCCCTGAGCCTGCTGGAGGCGCCGGCCACCGGCCGCTTCACGACCTTCGCCGCCTACCTGGAGGCACTGCGCGCGCAGCCGTCCTCCGTCAACGTCGCGGCCATGGTGGGGCACACCACCTTGCGGGCCGTGACCATGGCCGCGCTCGACCGGCCGGCCAACGCCACCGAGATCGCCGCCATGCGGGCGCTGGTCGAGGAGGCCATGCAGGCCGGGGCGATCGGCATGTCCACGGGCACCTTCTACCCGCCGGCCACCGCCGCCTCGACCGAAGAGATCATCGAGGTCGGACGGCCGCTGACGGCGCGCAAAGCGCTCTACGTCACGCACATGCGCGACGAGGGCGACCGCGTGCTGGAGTCGCTGGACGAGACCTTCCGCATCGGGCGGGCGCTGGAAATTCCGGTCGTGGTGTCGCACCACAAACTGCAGAACACGCAGAACTTCGGCCGGTCGGCGCAGACCCTGCCGTTCATCCGCGAAGCGATGAAGCACCAGTGCATCGGCCTGGACTGCTATCCCTACACCGCCGGCTCGACGATGATCCGCACCGACCGCGGGATGCTGGACGGCCGCGTGCTGATCGCCTCCAGCGAGCCGCACCCGGAATGCGCCGGCCGCGACCTCGACGACATCGCCCGCCAATGGGGCGTCGCGAAGGACGAGGCGGCGCGCCGCCTCCAGCCCGGCAGCGCCATCTACTTCATGATGGACGAAGACGACGTGCAGCGGATCATGGCGTTCGAGGAAACCATGATCGGCTCGGACGGCATTCCGGTCGGCGACAAGCCGCACCCTCGCCTGTGGGGCACCTTTGCGCGCGTGCTCGGCCACTACAGCCGCGACGTGGGCCTGTTTCCGCTGGAGACGGCGGTGTGGAAGATGACCGGCCTGACCGCGCGCAACTTCGGCCTCGCCGGCCGGGGCACGCTGAAGGTCGGCCACCACGCCGACGTCGTCGTCTTCGACGCCACCCGGGTCCGCGACGCCGCCAACTACGAAACGCCGACCTTGCCCGCCCAGGGCATCGTCAGCGTGATCGTCAACGGCGCGGTCACCTGGCAGGGCGGCGTCCACACCGGCGCGCGCCACGGCCAGGTCCTCACCCGCACTCCCCAGGAGACCATGACATGAACCAGATCGAACGCATTCCCACCCCCATGCCCGTCCCCTTCTCCAAGGCGGTGCGCGCCGGGGGCTTTCTGTTCCTTTCCGGCCAGCTCGCGATGAACGCCGACGCCAGCATCGTCGAGGGCGACATCACGGTCCAGACGCGCGTCGTTCTGGAACGCATCGCCGCCACGCTGCAGGAACTCGGCTCGGGCATGGGCGACGTCGTGAAGACGACCGTGTGGCTCGGCAACCTCGACGATTTCGCCGCCTTCAACGACGAATACCGCAAGCACTTCACGGCCGGCCTGCCCGCCCGCTCCACGGTGGAGGCCAAGCTCTATCGCGACGCCAAGGTGGAGATCGAGGTGACTGCCTTCGCGCCGGGGCGCTGAGGCCGGCGGGGCCCGCACTTGCTCAGCGCCCAGCTTGCCAGTGCAGCCCCGGCCCAGTATGGTCGCGCGGATGCACACCCGCATCATTCCCTCCACAGGCGCGCCGCTGCCGGTCATCGGCCTGGGCACCTGGCGCGGTTTCGACGTCGGCAACCAGCCAGCGGAACTGCCGCAGCGCGGTGAGGTGCTCGCGGCGCTGTTCGCCGCCGGCGGCAGCGTCGTCGACAGCTCGCCGATGTACGGCAGTTCGGAGCAGGTGGCCGGCGAGTTGCTGGAGCGCAGCGGTTCGCGCGCCAAGACATTCGTCGCCACGAAGGTCTGGACCAGCGGCCGCCAGGCCGGCATCGAGCAGATGGAACGTTCGATGGCGCTGCTGCGCACGCCGCATATCGACCTGATGCAGGTCCACAACCTGCTGGACTGGCGCACCCACCTCGCCACCTTGCGCGAGTGGAAAAGCCAGGGCCGCATCTCGTACCTGGGGGTGACGCATTACACGGACGCCGCGCACGCCGAGCTGGAGGCCGTGATGAGCGCGGAGGTCCTGGACTTCGTCCAGTTCAACTACTCCATCACCGACCGGGCCGCGGAGCAGCGCCTGCTGCCGCTCGCGGCAGAACGCGGCATCGCCGTGCTGGTGAACCTTCCGTTCGGCGGCGGACGGCTCCTCGGGCGGCTGCGGCAGCAAGCGCTGCCGGGATGGGCCGCGGACATCGGCTGCGAGAGCTGGAACCAGCTGCTGCTCAAGTTCGTGCTGTCGCAGCCCGCCGTCACCTGCGTCATCCCCGGCACGTCGTCGCCGCGGCACATGCGGGACAACGCCGGCGCGGGGACGGGCGAGTTGCCCGGACCGGCGTTCTGGCGGCCGCGGCTGGCGGAACTCGGCGTGTAGGGGGCTCGCGCGCGGAAACGCTAGTCGCCCATGTGATGCCACTCTTCCTCGGGCAACTGCTTGAGGAAGTCGAGCACCTGCGGCAGCGATTCGTGGGTTTCGGCCCAGGCCAGGTGCTCGCGCAGGCACATGCGCTTGGACAATGAAGGCGTGGCTTGCCAGGAAGGCCCGACCAGCGGCGGTGTCGGCCGCGATTCGGTGCGATTGGGCAGCATCTCGTACAACTGCTGCCAGCGGGCCGGGCTGGGGCAGACCCGGTTGTTGCGGCGCACCTCCAGCATGGCGTCGTTGATCGTCGGCGGCTTGGGCGCCGGCGGCCGAACCCGCTCGGCCTCGCGCCTGGTCAGGCGCGCCGGCGCGGTCGGCGCGTACGGGTCCGAGGACTCGGACGGGATGACCGGGGCCGGCGCCGTCTCGGCATAACCGGCCTCCTGGGCCTGCTGGGTGCGGTGCCACAGGTCCCACACCGAATCGCTGTTACCTTCGACCGCCTCGGGGGCCGGGATCGGGTCGCCGGGCAGGTACCGCTCGCCCGCTGCCGGGCCCGGCCGTGGCACTGCCTTCTTCTCACCACCGGCCATGTACTGCCCCTCCCTGTTCGTGTGCAATGGCGCCGCAGCCGCCTGCACGATAGCTCATCGGGCGACTTCGCCGTGGCCCGAGTCCGCCCCGTCGCTGCCATCCACGATGCGCATGGCGCGGCCGCCCGGATCAGCGGCAATGTCCTGGAGCATCTGCCCGAGCGCCCCCAGCAGCAACTGCGCATTTCCCCGCGGGAACGGAGCGCACAGGCCCGCGACGTGCAAGGACAGGGTCACACCAGGCGGCAAGCGACCTGAAAACTTCAGCCCCCCGGCAATGATATTGCGTCCGGTCGCGGCGGCCTGGTCGCGGCTGCTCCGCCCCTCGAGCACCAGCACGAGATCCCCGCCCTGCTCGCGGGCGACGGTGTCGCCCTCCCGCGCTTCGTGCACCACGCATTCGGCAGCGCGAACCATCGCGGCTTCGGCGGCTTCGCGCCCGTAATCGTGACCGATGGCCGCAAGGTTGCTCACGCGCAGGCGCAGCACGGCGCCAGCGAGCGGATCGCGCCGGTGCCGTCCGAGCAGTTGCTCCAGCCGCTCGAGCAGCACCCGGTGGCTGCCGACGCCGGTAAGCGGGTCGGTGCGGGCCAGGGCGTGGACGCGCAACTGGTTGTCCCGGCGCTCGCGGCTGCGGAAGTACAGGCCGATCAGCACCAGTGGAATCTGCAATGCCGCACCGACCTGCAGCCCATACGGCGTGACGGCCGCGGGCGGCTCCAGGCCCAGGTTGCGCAGCAGCGGAAAGCCGGCGCCGAGGGCGAGCACGGCCAGTCCCGCGAACACCCAGCCGCCTACCTTGGGATGGCGCAGCGCGTACCAGCCGGCGGCGGCAACAAAGACAGTGAGGCTGACGGCGGCATTGATGTTGTGCACCAGGAACACCCGCTCGCGGCCGAACGCCAGGTACGCGGCCGCCACCACGAAGCAGCCCGCCGCCAGCAGCAGCAGGACCGACGACAGCAGGCGCCGGCCGCGCTCGGCTACCAGTTCGCGCACGAACAGGCCGATGCCGCCCAGCGCCGCCGCGGCCAGCACCGCCGGCGCCACGTCGTTCCACCAGGCATTCCACGGCCACAGGTACTCGCCGGCCAGGCCGGTCAGCGACAGCACCACCAGCCCCACCAGGATGACGTGCCCGCCGTAGTACAGGTGGATGCTGTCGCGCCACAGCACCGCATGCGCCGCGGCGAGCACCACCACCAGCAGCAGGAAGCCGACATACCCGCCCAGCAAAAGGTGCCAGAGCTTGTTGGCCTCGTTGAAGGCGCCGGCGTCCCGCAGCGTCCACTGGATGCTCACGGGATGGCTGTGCTGCACGCGCAGGTAGGCGACCGGCTCGGCCTGGGGCCGCAGTGTCAAAGCGAAGGCCGGGTGCAGGTAGCGCACGGGCCATTCGCCCACCGGCAGGGCGTCGCCGGCGCGTTGCACCTGCCAGCCGCCGTTGCCGTCCGGCCGGAACAGCTCGACCAGGTCGATGCTGGCGATCGGCAAGGTGAGCACCACCTGCCGTGGCTGGGCAACGGGTTGCATGTCGAGGCGGTACCACACGGCGCGCCGTGGGCCCAGCGGCATCACGCGGTGCGTATCGACGCGCAGGCCGCGACCCTGGTCGAGTTCGGCCCGCGCCTGCGCGAAGCCGGCGGTGCCGGTCGCGTCCGGCCAGTACTGGACGCCGTTCGGCGCCAGGCCCGGCGGCGCGAGCCCGGCCGCCGCGGCCAGCAAGGGCAGCAGGCACGCCGCCACGCAGCAGCGCGCCAGCCGCTGCCACCAGCGGCGGAGGGGCAAAGACGCTGGTTCCATCCGGTTGCTTCTTCGTGTTGTCGGCGTCCGCCGTGTTGTACTCCTGCCGAGCAGGGCGGTCCCGCCTTGCCACCCTGCCCCCGGTGGCGATGCGGTGAAACCACAGCCGGCGCCCAAAGCATATAACAATTTGTTACCATGCTCGACGGTTCAGATCCAGCCGCGTCCGCGGCTTCGGGCAGACGGAGGCCGCGATGAGTTTTCTCAGGCAATTGTTCGGACGTGAAGATCCCAGGGCGGCACAGGCCTCCCGGATGTTTTCGCAGTTCTCGCCCGACATGGCGGCCGACCCGCGGTCATCGGCAGCGGAACTTGCCTCGATGCGGCGCGACATGATGCGGACGGTGCTGCGCAAGACCCTGACGCGGCACGGCATCCCCGCGTCCTGGATCGGCGCCGAGATGCTCGTTGCCACGGCCAGGGGGCGCGAGGCCGGAATGCACTGGCGCCTTCTGATCAAGCATTGGGACCCGCGCCTGCTCACTCACGCCGTGGCATTGCAGAACAGCCTGGTGGTGCGGCTGCTGGGCTACGACCCGCTGGCCGCCGACTGGCTGATGGGGATTTCCTGGCAGTTCGCCCTGCCGGACGAGGCGGCGTGCCCGCCGATGCCGCAGGCCGGCTTCTGGACGGCCGAACACCGCCGCACCGAGGCGCGGCAACCGCTCGCCGCCGCCACCGCCGCGGGGGACATCATCGAAGGCCCGGTACGGATCCCGACCCCGCCGGCCGGATCGGTGGATGCGAAGGATTCGGTACGGCACGACCTGGACAAGCTGTTCGCCGTGCGCGACGCCGAGTTGAAGCGCCACGCCGCCGAGAGCGGCAGCCCCGACGCGACCCGGCCGATGTACCTGCAGACGCAGCCCCAGGCGTTGCGCCCGGTACGGCCGCGGCAGCGCTGAAGCCGCCGCGGCCGAGGGGCACCGGCTCGTGCCCCGTCAGCCGCCGGCGATCTTCGCCGTCAACCCCTGCGCCTGGAGCAGTTGCACGATCCGCTCGCGGTGCTCGCCCTGCACTTCGATCACCCCGTCCTTCACCGTGCCGCCCGAGCCGCAGGCGGCCTTGAGCTTCTGGCCCAGCACGGCCAGCGCGGCATCGTCGAGTGCCAGGCCCCGCACCAGGGTCACCGTCTTGCCGCCGCGGCCCTTGCTCTCGCGCGACACGCGCACCACGCCGTCGCCCGCCGGCCGCGCGGGCGCACGGCGGCAACCGCACTGCGCCAGCGGCCGCCGGCAGACCGGGCACATGCGCCCCCCGTCGGTCGAATACACCAGTCCGCCGGACCTCGGCTTGATCCCCGCCATCGAAATTTCCTCATGCTGCTCGACCGGCAGCACTGTACGCGCACCGGTCAGCCGCCGGCGGCGGCGTTGCCAGCGGTGAGCACGGCGTCGTCGTGCCGGCGGCGGAAGGCAGCGGCGCGCATCTGCGCCTCGTGCAGCGCGGCTTCTTCAGCGCCGAGGCGGGCGTTGAGGATGTGCAACTGGGTCTCGCGCGGCAACTGGCGCGTGTTGTGCACGTTCCACCTGGCCCGTCCCTTGCTGGACAGGTTGTAGTAGATCGACACGCCCTCGCGCAGCTTCGTCGCGCGCTCGCCCGCGCCGAGCTTCAATCCGTCGAGGCGGTCCGCGCTCCACTGGGCGGCCTCCTTCATGAGCACCGCAGCGGCGTGGATCGCCTCCACCGGGTCGTCCGGATTGCGCAGCCCCAGCAGCCGCGCGGTGGCGGGCTCGAACTGGGCGATGCCGAGGTTGGGCGTCCCGTCCTTGCTGGCGCCCAGCCGCGGCACCCACGAAGTCTCCGCGCTGATGATGCCGTAGACGTCCATGAAGCTCAGCCCGACCTCTTCCAGGCCGGCGCGCTCGGCCGCGGACTTGGCGAGCAGCACCCGCGAGTGCAGGTCGGGCGTCAGCAGTTCGTCGCCGCCGATGCGCGTCTGCACCCAGCGCAGGCGGCTGCGCAGTTGGTCGTAATGGCCATTCGCGACCGGCGCCGTGCCCGCGGCAACGGGCACTGCGTGCACGGGGCGCGGCGCCGCGGCGGCCACTCGCTGGCGTGCCGCGCCGCGGGGTGCGCTGGTGGCAACCACCGACCCCGCTTCCTGCAGCTTGACCTGACCGTGCAAGGGGCCCTTCGGCCCGATGAGCAGCAAGCTCGCGAGCCCGACGGTGACGAATCCGGCGGCCCCGGAGTACGCGGCCCATTTCACGCTGGCGCTGGTCATGTAGTCCTCTTCCGACAAAAGACCAAGGGACCGGCCGTCAACAGTGAAGTTCAGCGTTGTTTCAATTGCATCGGCAGATGAGCGCGCACGCGCGGAACTTTCCACACATTGCCGGGGCTGGCACAGCCGGCGAGCGGTCCCGCTCAAGGCTTGGCCGCTGCCGGCAGGGCCGCGTCGCCGACGGACGCCCGGTCGGCCCGTGGCAGCAGCACGACCAGTTCGCTGCCCCGTCCAGGGCCGTCACTGCGTGCCACGACACTGCCCCCGTGCAGCTCGACGATGCCCCGCACCAGCGCCAGGCCGATGCCCAGCCCGCCATTGCTGCGGTCGCTGCTGCGCTCGGCCTGCGCGAACAAGTCGAAGGCGGAGGCCGCCAGCTGCGGCGTCATGCCAATGCCGTTGTCGCGCACGGCGATGGTGACCTGCGCCGGGTCGGCCGCCAGCGCCAGCGTGATCCGCCCGCCCGCGGGCGTGTAGCGGCCCGCGTTGGTCAGCAGGTTGGCCAGCACCTGCAGCAGGCGCCGCCGGTCCGCAAACACCGGCGCGGCCGCGGGCGGGATGTCCAGCACCAGCTGGTGCCGGCACGACTCGAGCAGCGGCTGGACCTGCTCGACCGCATCCGGCACGATGGCCCTGAGATCCACCACTTCGCGCTCCAGCGCCACCACGCCGCGCTTGATCCGCGAAATGTCCAGCAACTCGTCGACGAGCCGGCTGATGTGCCCTGCCTGGCGGGCGATCACCTCGCCCGCGCGGCGGGCGGCGGCCGGCTCCAGCCCGGCCAACGCCAGCATCTTTGCGGCGGTCGCGATCGGCGCCAGCGGATTGCGCAGTTCGTGCGCGAGCGTCGCGAGGAACTCGTCCTTGCGGCGGTCGGCCTCCTTGAGCTGCTCCTCGGCCCGCTTGCGCTTGCCGATGTCGCGGTAGAACACCGCCACGCCGCCGTTGAGCGCAGGCAGCGCACGCACTTCGAGCCAGGAGTCCTGCTGCCCGGGTTGCACGCGGCGATACTCCATGGCTGCCGCCTGCGCGGTACGCACCACCTGCTGGTGCAGCCCCGCCAGCGCGCCGTCGCGCACGTCGGGCCAGACGTCCCAGACCATGGCGCCGATCGCGGCCTCGGCGCGAAGCTGCACGAGACGTAGTCCCTCGGCGTTGATCTGCACGATGCGGCAGGCCCGGTCCAGCAGCAGGAAACCCTCGCCGATGGTGTCCAGCACGTAGCGCCCCTGGTCCCGCTCGGCCCGCAGCGCGGCCTGGGCGCGCGCCGCATCCAGCGCCAGCCAGGTCCGTGCCGCCATGTCCCGCGCCCGTTGCAGGTCCGACTCGCGCCAGGCACGCGGCCGCGCCTGGTGCAGGTTCAGCACGATGCCAAGCCGCCCGCCCTGCAGCAGCGGCAGCAGCACGAGGCCCCGCACCTGCACCTGTGCATAGGCCGCGGCGCACGCCGCCGTCCGCGGATCGTGCTGCACGTCGTCGACGGCCACGGTCTCGCCGCGCCGCAGCGCCGCGATGATGGCGGGACCGAAATCGTCGAGCTTGCGCCGCGCCGTGCGCGCGATGCTGGGCACCTGCCCGTCGGTCCAGTCGCTGCGCACGCGAAACAGGCCTTCGCCGTCGTCCACCTCGGCATAGAGCACGCGCGACAGCCCGAGATGGCGCCCGAGCAGGGCGCTCGCCGCCGCGATGATCGGTTCGGCCTGCGTGAGCGGCCGCAGCAGGTCGGCCAGTTCGAGCTGGAACGACTGGCGCGCGGCGGCGCTGTGCAGTTCCCGCTCCGCCCGCAGCCGCCGCTCCTGCGCCGCGGCGGCCTCGAGCGCCGACCAGGTGCGCTGCGCCAGCTCGGTCGCGATCGCCACCTCGTCGTCCGTCCAGGAGCGCGCGCTGCTGCCGTCGACCTGCAGCACGGCGGCGAGCCGCCCGCCGCGAAACAGCGGCACGGCGAGCAGCGAGCGCGTTTCGGCGAAGACCATGTCGCCGTCCCACGCCGTGTTGTGCAGGTGGTGCTCGTCGGCGAAGTCGTTGACCCGGATCACCCGGCCGGCTCGCAGCTGCGCCATCGCCCGCGTGCCGAAATCGGCGACGCCCAGTTCGCGGCCGGCCTGCGACGGCAGCTCCCCGGCCGTCCAGTCCTGTACCACCAGCACGGTGCCGGCGCCGGCACGGGTCTCGAGGTAGGACACGCGGCTTGCGTCCAGGTGCACGCCCAGCAGGCGGCAGGCCTCGCGGGCGATCTCGGCGCCCGTGGTCAAGGTGCCGAGTTCGTCCGCGAGCAGCAATTCAAACGCATTGCGACGCTCCAGCGCCACGTGTTCGGTGGTCTCGCTGGCCACCGCCAGCACGCCCGCGCTCAGGCCGTCGTCGCCGTAGGCGGTCGTGAAGGAGAGGGTGAACCAGCGCCGCGCGCCGCGGCTGCCGGGCCCCGCCGGCACCGGCACGTCCTTGAGGGTGCAGGCCTCGCCGGCCAGCGCGCGCTGGACCGCCGGTCCCATGGTGCTCCAGGCGTCCGCCCAGACGTCCTGCATGCGTTCGCCGAAGGCGTCGGGGTGCCTGGTGCCAAGGACGGGCGCGAACGGTTCGTTGTAGAGCAGCCGCAGCTCGGGACCCCAGGCCAGCAGGGTCGGCAGGCCGGAGCGGCGCATCAGGCCCAGGAGGGTGAGCAGCGCCTGGGACCACTGCTGCGGCTCGCCGAGTGCGGCCGCGCACCGTTCGACATCGGGCGGCCAGCGCTGCCTGCCGCCGTCCGCCCCCCCAGGCCATTCGTCCGCCGCCATACCGCACCCCTCGTCTCAGGGTTGCAGCTTACTGCGAAAGACAACAGTTTGCTATCGCGCAGGCGCTAGCGGAGCCGGCCCGCCCAGGTGCAGCCCGGCGTCGAGCTGGATCAGCTCGCCGGTGACCGTGCGGGCGCCATCGACCAGCCACGTGACGGCCTCCGCCACGTCCTCGGGCGTCGACGCGCGGTGCAGCGGCGCACCGGCCTCGGCGCGCGCCTTGAGTTGCTCGTAACCGGCCTCGCCCAGCGCATCGACGAACCAGCGCGACGTGATCAGGGCCGGGCAGACCGCGTTGACGCGGATCTCGGGGGCGAGGCTGCGCGCCAGGTGCAGGGTCATCGCGTTGAGGGCGCCCTTCGAGGCGATGTAAGGCACCGAAGACCCGATGCCCAGCGAGCCGGCCACCGAGGACACGTTGACGATGGCGCCGCGCGCGGCCTTCAAATGCGGCAGGCAGGCCCGCACCATCTGGAACGGGCCGACCGTGTTGACGGCGAGCACGCGCTGGAAGGCCTGGGCATCGAGCGCCTCCCACGCGGCGTCCTTGCCGAAGACCGACACGCCGGCGTTGTTGACGAGCGCGTCGATGCGCTGCCAGGCGTCCACGGCCGCCTGGGCGATGGCGCGGCAGTCGGCGTCCTGCGCCACGTCGCCGCGCACCAGCCGCGTGTCGGCGCCGGCGGCACGGCAGGCGGCATCGGACGCGCGCGCTTCCGACTCGCTGCGCGAATAGTTGATCACGATGTCCCAGCCGCGCCGGGCGAGCGACAAGGCGGTGGCGGCGCCGACGCCGGTGCCCGAGCCGGTGACGATGGCGACCTTGCGGGGATGATTCACGCGAACTCCAGGTGGGAGCCGCCGGCGCTGTCGCGGCCGGCCCGGCTCAATGGGATCCCGCCGCCGGACGCGGGAGGGACTGGTGCACGGCCGGCACGGCGAAAACGCCGCCCGGCAGATCGGTTGCGGACGGCGCCGCGGCACGCTTCATGGCCGGCGGCGCTGGCGTGGCCGGCGTCCAGGTCGCGAGCACGACGTAGCCGACGGTGAGCACGGCCAGCGAGGTCGTCGCGAAGACCAGCCAGGCGCCCCAGCCGAAGCGATCCGGCGTGAACCTGGGTGCCGACACCGCCGGAGCCTCCTGCGCCGCGAGCCAGTCGTCGTAGGCACTGCGCTGGACGGGATCCGACAGCACCTCGTAGGCCTGGTTGATCTCCGCCATCACGACGGCCGCGGCGCCGCGGCCGGGATGCTTGTCGGGATGGAACTTCTGCGCGAGGCGGCGGTACGCTGCGCGCACGCCTTCGCCGGAGGCGCCCCGTTCCACCTGCAAGGTGTCGTAGTGGGTGTGGCGAAGCGTTCTGGTCATTCGCGGCGGCGCAGTACGCCGAAGATAGCAGCGGCTCCGTGGGCAAGGCAAGCGCGCGCGGCGCCGCACGCCGCGCACGCGGCCCGTGTTGTCGCTTCGAAGGCACGCTGCCGGCCCGGCCGCTCAGGCCTTGGCCTGTGCCGCCTTGCGGTCGGCCGCCACCTTCTGCGCCGCAGCGCGTTCGGACACCAGCTTGACGTAGGGCTTGTAATCGACGCCGCCGGCCAGCAGCAGGTCTTCGCCATAGGCGCCCTTGGTCGCCATGCCGACCAGCGGCAGGTTGTTGAACGCGCTGCAATCGGCCTGGGTGAACTGCTCGCCCGCCACGTACGGCGAGAACTTCGCCAGGCGCCTGAAGGCGGCGATGTTCTTCTCGAGCTCCTGGCGGATGCGCGCCTTGTTGCCGTCGGACAGCGGCGGCGCGCCGAAGAACACCGACCCGTACAGCTGCCGCGCCGTCATCTCCAGGTGCCAGTCGATGAAGGTGGTGAGCTCGCGCACCTTGGCCGCCGCGAACGGATCGGCCGGCATCAGCGGCGGCTGCGGATAGGCATCCTCCAGCCATTCCAGGATCGCCTGGCTCTCGCACAGGCTGCCCTGGTCGGTGGTGACGTACGGGATCTTGGCCAGCGGCGACGCGGCAAGCACCGCCTCGTCGGTGCTGCGCGTGCCCTGGTGCACCTCGGTGAAGGGCACGTTCTTCTCGAGCAGTGCCAGCTTGACCTTGTTGTAGTAGTTCGAAACCGCGAAACCATGCAGCTGGATCATCCGTGTCTCCTCGGGCAAATCGCGGCAGTGTAGTGGCGGCCGCGCGCGCGCCGCTGGCGCCGACGCGACATCGGCCGCGTGGACTTCAGGCCTTGCGCCTGAGCGGCTGCCAGCCCGCGAACTGCGGATAGTGCCGCTGCACCACGGCGCCGTCGACGTCCCACGCGATGCAGCGGCCGACGTGGTAGGGCGGCTTCTCGAGCTGCGGCTCGGGCAGTCCGGCTTGGCGCCGCAGGTGGTGGCGGTAGCCGGGGATCGTCTGGTAGGCCGCCGTCGCCATGTTGAACAGCAGTTCGCGCAGGTGCGTGCAGCCCTTGCTGTTGCCAAGCGCGCGCTCGATCGCCTGGCGCCAGCCGGGCCCCATCGTGGCGCCGACCATCCTCTGCATCGGATCGTGGCCCTGCTGGCACTCGTCGAACGGGGTGTGGTCCATCGAGGTGGCGATGGCCTGGATCTTCAGGTGGTCGTCCACGGTGGCGCGGATCGCCATGCCATGCACCGGCGTGCCGGGCGGCATCTTGCCGCGCTCGGTGCGTTCGAGCGCGTAGGTCTTCGTGTCGGTGAGTTCCGCTTCGATGTCCCACAACCCGTCCTCGCGGTGGTAGCCGCGGTAGACGACCTGGCGCGTATGGAGATGGGTGCGGGGCTGCGGGGGAGGCAAAGGCATGGAGGCGGCGCCGCAAGGCGGCAGACTGCGGAAACGTCCGATTTTCCCTCAGAACGCGGCAGGCCCGCGCTGCCGCGCGGCGCCCGCCCGCTCAATCGCCGCCCTGCACCGCCCGCTGCAGCGCGGCGCGCGCCAGCAGCCGCGTCGAATCGAGCGTCGGCAGCGGCGAGTTGGCGTCGTTCACGATGAGCGGGATCTCGGTGCAACCCAGGACCGCCGCGTCGCAGCCTTCCGGGTCCCTCATGCGGGCCAGCAGCTGCTGGAAGTACGCCACCGACTGCGGCCGGAACACCCCGCAGACGAGCTCGTCCATGATGATGCGGTTGATCTCCTCGCGCTCGGCCGGCGTGGGCCGGACGCAGGCGATCCCGAGCGCCTGCAGCGCCTGCGGATAGACCTCGCTCTCCACCAGCCAGCGCGTTCCCGTCAGCGCCAGCCGCTTGAAGCCCCGCTGTGCCGCCTGCTGCGCCACCACCCGCGCGATGTGCAGCCACGGCAGCGGCGACTTCGCCTCGATCAGCGGCAAGGCCTGGTGGATCGTGTTGTCCGGGCAGATGAGGAAATCGGCCCCGACCGCGGCGAGCTTGCGGGCCGACGACAACATCAGTTCACCGACGCCCGGCCAGTCGCCGGCGTAGATCCGCTCCATGTACGACGCGAGCGAATGCGTGTGCATCGTCACCTCGGGATGCGCGTGCCGTCCGAGGAACTGCTCGCCCTCCGTGCAGATGGTGCGATAGCACAATGCCGCCCCTTCGGCGGAACACGCGACGATGCCGATGTGCCGGGTCATGTCGGGATTGTGGGAGCGGCGGCTGGGTTTGTCACGATGCACGCCACGTTGGTTGGCACCGGCCGGCGGCGCGCTCCACGTTGGTGGGCAAGGCCGGCGACCGGGGGTGCCTCGCACCCGGCAGGCCCCGTGGCAGGCGGTGCCATCCAAGGCGGCGTCACTGGAACTGCCGCAGGATGCCCCGGAAGAGGTCGTTGACGAAGTCGCGCACGGGGTCGTGCACCCGCGCCGGCTCGGGCGGCGCCCTCGGCCGCGGCCGCGGGATGTCGAACTCCACCTTCGGGTCGATCCAGCGCAGCCGCAGCGACTGCTGGACGACCTCGCCCACGATCGGCAGCGCGCTGCGCGCGCCCTGCCCCCATGACCCCATGGTGACCCGGTTGTCGTTGAAGCCGACCCACGCGCCCGCCACCAGCTGCGGATGCATGAGGATGAACCAGCCGTCGCTGTTGTCCTGCGTCGTGCCGGTCTTGCCGGCGACGTCGGCCTGGATGCCCCAGCGGCTGCGGATCGCCGTGGCCGTCCCTTCGTCGATGACGCCGCGCATCACGTTCACCAGCGTCAAGGCGCTGGCGCGCGGCAGCGCGGGCTCAGGCTGCTGCGCGACGAATCCCTCCAGCGTGCGGCCGGTGCGGTCTTCCACCCGCAGCACGAGGATCGGCTCGATGTAGCTGCCGCCGTTGGCGATGGTGCCGTAGGCCGCCACCATCTCGCGCAGCGTGACCGGGCTGGTGCCCAGGGCCAGCGACGGCACGAGCTCCAGCTTGCTCTGCCGCACGCCCATCGCCCGGGCCAGCTGCGCCACCCTGGACGGGCCGACCTTGTCCATCAGCTGCGCGGTGATCGAGTTCCTCGAATGCACCAGCCCGTCGCGCAGCGTCATCGGCTCGTAGCTGGGCGGCGCCACGTCGCGCGGCGTCCAGACCTCGTCGCCCGAAGCGAAGCTCACGGGCTGGTCGACGAACGTGTGCGATGCCGGAAAGCCCTGCACGAACGCCGCGCCATAGACGAAGGGCTTGAACGTGGAGCCGGGCTGGCGGCGCGCCTGCGAAACATGGTCGAACTGTTCGCGCTCGAAATCCCGGCTGCCGACCCAGGCGCGCACGTGGCCGTCGCGCGGGTCGAGCGCCAGGAAGCCCGCCTGCAGTTCCGGCATCTCCTGGCCGCGCTTTCGACTGCCGTTGGCGAGCGCCTGCAACTGCGCCGCGTGACGCGCAACCGCCTGGGTGGCGATCCGCTGCATCTTCGAGTGGATGGTGGTGCGCACCACCAGCCCATCGGCGTACATGTTGTAGCCGTTGCGGTCGGCCCAGCCGATCAGCCACTGCCGGATCAGTTGCGCCACGTGCGGCGCCGGGCCGGGCGGCTCCACCTGGCGCTCGAAATCGAGGCGCAGCGCCCGCTTCTGCAGCGCCTCCAGTTTCGCGCCGCCGAGCTTGCCGTGCCTGGCCATCTGGGCCAGCACGATGTTGCGCCGGCCGAGGGCCCGCTCGGGATTCAGGACCGGGTTGTAGTAGCTGGTGCCCTTGAGCATCCCGATCAGCGTCGCCGCCTCCAGCACGTCGAGCTGGCGCGCCGGCTTGTCGAAATAGGTCCGCGCGGCCATCTCGATGCCGAACGCGTTGTACAGGAACGGCACCGTGTTGAGATAGGTCTCCAGGATCTCGTTCTTGGTATAGACCGCCTCGATCTTCAGGGCGGTGATCGCCTCCTTGGCCTTGCGGTGCAGCGACGGCGCGCGGCCGATCTCGTCCGGATAGAGGTTGCGCGCCAGCTGCTGCGTGATCGTCGACCCGCCTTGCCGCCGTCCGGAGAGCGTGCTCAGCGCCGCGCCGGCGGTGCGCCGCAGGTCGATGCCGTGGTGCTGGTAGAAGCGGTGGTCCTCGGTCGCGATGAGCGCGTTCACCACGTGGGGCGAGATCCGGTCCAGCGTCACCCATTCCCGGTTCAGCCGCTTGAAGGCGGCGAGCTCCACGCCGTCGGCGGAGAGCACCCGGGTCGGCACCTCCGACTTGGCCTTGCGCAGGTCATCCGTGCCCGGCGTCAGGGGAACCAGCACCAGCAGGTACAGCAGCAGCAATCCAGGCAGGACGAGCGCGGCCCGCACCGGGTGCCGCCGGGCGGCCTCCCGCGCGCGCAGCCACTGCGCAGCAGCGATGTCGGCGGCGCGCCGGACGGCCGGAGTCATGGCCGCGAGCCTAGAGCCGCACCGGCCACGGCCGTGTAGGACGGCGGCCAGACCGCCGCGCGGCCGTCACGGGCCGCTTCCGGCCGGCGTCGACGCGCCGGGCGGCCTGTCGACAACGGGCGCAACACAGGCGAAACTGTCCGACAGCCGGCAAGGAGCCGCCAACTCCAGAATACGCGCAGTCCGGGCCGCCGGCCGGCCCCGTGGCCGCCCGAGGCCGTCACCAGAACCACAACAGACGTCTCACGATGAACGAACCACGAGCAGGACGGCCGATCGGCCAGGGAACGCTGCCCAACGGCAACCTCGCCATCGGCCAGCTGCGCGACAGCTTCGAGTTCCTGCGCGGTTTCGTGCGCAATCCGGCCCAGGTGGGCTCGGTCGTGCCGAGCTCGCGCTGGCTGGAACAGCGCCTGGTGCGCCAGGCCGGCATCAGGGAAGCCCGCACCGTCGTCGAACTCGGCCCCGGCACCGGAGGCACCACCGCCGCCTTGCTGCAGGCCATGCCGGGCCCCGCGCGCCTGCTGGCGATCGAGCTCGACCCCGACTTCCACCAGCACCTGAGGGCCAGCCTGCCCGATCCGCGGCTGCTGCTGGAGCTCGGCAGCGCCGAGCGGATCGCCGACTGCCTGGCCGCGCACCACCTGCCGGCGCCCGATGCGATCGTCTCGGGCATTCCGTTCTCGACCATGCCGCCGGAGGTCTCGGACCGCATCGCGGCCGCGGTCGCGCGGGTGCTGCGGCCGGGTGGCCGGTTCGTGGCCTACCAGGTGCGCGCCCATGTCGCCGGGTTCGTCACGCCGTACCTGGGCGAGCCGGACAAGCAGTGGGAGATGGTGAACGTGCCGCCGGTGCGGGTGTTCACCTGGGTCAAGCAGCCCCACTAGGGAAGCTCTGAACAAATCCCGCCGTGCGCGACGGTGCTTTTCCGGGATGAGATGCAAGGCGCCAGCCCCAAGGCAAGCCTGGACGGCTTGCCTGGTCTGGCAACGCGGCCTCTGCAACCGCCATGGCGGTTGCAGCGTCCTTGACGGCCAATGCGAAGCGCGCCCTTGGGCGCGCGCGCCCGGAAAAGCGCCGTCCCGGAGGGCTCGGGCAACAACGGGCGCTTTGCCCACCAAGTTCCACAGCCGGTGCGTCCAGCACCGGCTGCGAAACGTTGGCGGACAAATCATCCCGTTCTTGCCTCGAGCGCGCGCGACGCGATTTATTCAGAGCTTCCCTAGATCACGGACGCGGCGCGAACTCCGCCGCCAGCTCCAGCGCCGCCACCATGCTGCCGGGATCAGCCCGGCCGGTGCCGGCGATGTCGAACGCGGTGCCGTGGTCGACCGAGGTCCGGACGAACGGCAGCCCGACTGTGACGTTGACGCCGGCTTCCAGGCCGAGCACCTTCACCGGCCCGTGTCCCTGGTCGTGGTACATCGCGACCACGAGGTCGAAGTCGCCGCGCCGCGCGCGGAAGAACAGCGTGTCGGCCGGCAGCGGCCCTTGCACGGCCAGGCCGTCGGCCACGCAGGCGGCCACCGCCGGGGCGATCTTCGCGTCCTCCTCGCCGTGGCCGAACAAGCCGCTTTCGCCGGCGTGCGGATTGATGCCGCACACGGCGATGCGCGGCCTGGCCATGCCGGCGCGCACCAGCAGTTCGTGGCCGCGCCGGATGGTGCGCTCGACCAGCCCCGGCTCGATCTTCGCCACCGCGTCCAGCAGGCCGATGTGCGTCGTGACATGGATCACCCGCAGCCCCGGCGCCACGAGCAGCATCGACACTTCGGGCGTCCCCGTGAGGTGGGCGAGCATTTCGGTGTGGCCGGGATAGCGGTGCCCCGCCGCGTGCAGCGCCTCCTTGTTCAGCGGCGCCGTGCAGATCGCGCTGGAAAAGCCGCTCTGCGCGATCCGCACCGCCCGCTCGATGCAGCGGTAGGCCGCCTCGCCGCCGGCCGGCGAGAGCTGGCCGAACGGCAGTCCGGGCGGCACCACGCCAAGGTCCAGGCAGTCGATGGTGCCCGGATCGAACCTGGCTTGTTCGGGTTCGGCGATGGTGTGCACGGCCAGCCGCACGCCGGCGATCGCCGCGGCTTCCTGCAGGCGGCGCGTGTCGCCGACCACGATGGGCCGCAACCGGGCGCGGACCGCCGGCTGGTCGACGCTCTTGACGATGACCTCCGGCCCGACGCCGGTGGGATCGCCCATGGTGATGAGGACGATGGGAAGCTCCATCTCGATTTCTTTCTTCACGAGGGCGCGCGTGCGCCCGGGTTGGCGCCGAAGCGGCGGATGACGCGCTGCAGGGCCAGCGCATCGCCGAAGCCGCCGGCCTTGAGGATGAAACGGCGGCTCACCTGCGACGCCGCGAGGCCTGCGGAGATGCCGGGTTCGAGCTCGCCGGTGACCTGAAGGCAGGCGATGCCGAGCACGTCGAACATCGCGCGGGCCGTGTCACCGCCGGTCAGCACGCAGGCCGTCGTCTGCGGCACCAGCGGCGCGGTGGCGGCGGCGATGCCCTGCACCAGCGAACGCGTGAACGGCTGGACGACCTCGCCGGCAACGGCGAACAGCACGTGCCGGCCTTGCAGGAGGGCCGCACGGGCGGCGGCCACAGCGTCCTCGCGCAGCGCCGCGTGCCGCTCGCCGGTCCATTGCGCCGCCGTCAGGCGCAGCACGAGCGCGTCGCCGCCCTGCTCCACCTGCGCGGCCTGAGCCGCCGACGCCGGAGAGAAGCTGCCGACCACGGTCATCACGGCCCCGGGGGCTGGCGTGTCCACGGCCGGTTCGCGCGCGTCCTGGGCGGCCAGCGCCCGCGCCAGTCCGGCCGATCCGGCGGCGAGCAGGCGCGGCGCCGACGGTTGCAGCAAGGCGTCGGCGACCAGCGCCAGTTCACCGTCGCTCGCGGCGTCCATCACGATCGCCCGCGCGCCCGAAGCCAGCGCGGCGGCAATCGACGGGAGGAGCTCGCCGGTCGCAGCCGGACGCAGCAAGGCCGTCTTCAGCCCCGCGGCCTCGAGCAGCGCCACGAGGTCGGAGCCCGGGCGGCCATGCACCACCACCTTGCCGCCGTCGAGCGTGCGTCCCTGTTGCGGAAAGGCCGGCGCCACCAGCGCGGCGGCGAACTGCGGCGCGGCCGCCAGCGCCGCGGCCAGTTCGGCTCCGACATGCCCGCGCAAGGTCGAATCGATCTTCTTGTAGACCAGTTGCGGCGCCGCGCCGGCGGCGAGTTGCCCGAACAGGCGGCGCGTCTCCGCCACGGCCGACGTTTCGTCCATGGCCCGGGTGTCGGTGTCCAGCGCCCAGCACGGGCCTTGCGGCAGCCCATGCAGGTGGACCGGAATCGGCCGCCGGGCATCGGCGAAGGAGGCGGCGCAATCCGCGGCGCCCGAAAGATCGTCGGCAACGATGCGCAGGAATGGGAGCGGTCGGCTGGATGGCACCCGGCGAATATACGTCCCCCGCTGCGGGGGCCGTTTTCAGTCGATCACCGCGCCGCCGTCGTGGAACGGATAAGGCCCTTCGAATTCGCCCGCAGCCGCGAGGTGGCTCACGACGCGGCCGGCGCCGTCGAGCGCGCACAGGCGAAAGCCGGGCGGCTCGAGCATCCAGCCCGCCGGCGCATCCGGATGCAGGTCCAGCGCCACCTGGTGGGCCGGGGCGGGCGCCGTCGACGCGATGGTGCCGCCGAAGCGAACGTCGATCGACCGGTGCAGGTGCCCGCAGAGCACGCGCTCGACGTTGGGGTGGCGCACGACAATGGCTTCGAGGTCCGCGGCCCCGTCGCGCAGGCCGATCTTGTCCATGTGGCCGATCAGCGTCTCGAACGGCGGATGGTGCATGGCCACGATCACCGGCTGGTGCGCGTGCTGCGCGAGTTCGCGGTCCAGCCAGTCCAGGCGCGAGTCGCACAGCGCGCCGTGGCTCTGCCCGTGCTCCACGGTGTCGAGCGCGACCAGCCGCAGGCCGCCCACCTGCACCGAGTACTGCACGAAACCGCTTTCCCCCAGGTAGGCGTGGCCCGGGAAGCTGCGCCGCAACTGGTCGCGGTCGTCGTGGTTGCCGGGCATGAGGTACACCGGCATGGTCAGCGGCGCGAGCAGTTCGGCCAGGTGGCCGTACTCCGCGGGGCGGCCGAAGTCGCTCAGGTCGCCGGTGATGACGACGGCGTCGGGCCGCTGCTTCAGGCGCAAGACCGAGGCGACTGCGCGCCGCAGGTAAGGCGCCGTGTCCAGGCGGCCGTAGGCAAGGCGCCCCGGCTCGCGGATGTGCAGGTCGGTGAGCTGGACGAGCAAGGTGTTCATTGGCGGCGGAAGCGATGGCACGAACCGGCGATTGTCCGCCGGCGCAGCGGCCGTGGGGCCGCCGCTACCTCGCCCCGGCCGGCGGCGCGCGGCGCGCCTGCTCCCGCGGCGCCGTGAAGTGGTAGATCGTGTCGTTCAGGAAGCCGGTGACGGCATCCACCTCGGCGTCGGTCCAGGCGAGGCGCGCGGCCGCCTGCCAGCGGTAGACCTCGGCCTTCAACGTGGCCCAGTCGCGCGCCTGCTGGCGGTCGCGCCAGTGCACCTGGGCCGTGTGGCACTCGATGCAGTGGGTGTCGTACAGCAGCGCCCCGCGGCTCGGCACCGGCACCGTCGCCGCCGGCGGCGCCGAACCGGGCCACGGAACGTCGGCGGCGGATATGGCAAGCACGAAGGTGCTGCCCAGCACGGCGAGCGCGACCCGCACGCCGCGCCGGAACGATGGCGAACTCATGTTCCGATGCTAGGCCGGCGTGCGCCGCTGCCAATGCGCTGCGTCAAGCGGCCGGGGCCGCTGCTTTCAGGGGCGGGTGCGGCCGCGCACGCGTGCGGGGCAGTACGCCGCGGCCTGCCGGTCGGCACCGCCGTCGACCGGCGTGCGGCCCAGCGCGAGCGGCTCGCCCGGGACGGCGAAGCGGAACACGGCCTGGTTGAGGTTGCGCGCCACCTCCTCGCAACGGTCCGGGCCCGCGCTGGAGGCAGCCGCTTCGTGCCAGCGCCGCACCTGGGCCCGCAGGCTCTCCCAGTCCCGCGCCGGGGCCAGCCCGCGCCAGTGCGCCTGCAACGCGGCGTAATCGATACCGGGCGCCGGCACGATCGCCTCCTCGGCTTCGGACCACTGCTGCATCTGCGCATAGGCCAGCACGCCCGCCGCGGCGACCACGGCCAGCACCACGAGATTGATGAGCAGGAAGGACATGCGCCAATGCTAGAAAAGACCGCCGGAATGCCGTTGAGAATTGTCAAGCGCGACAGGCAGAAAATTCCCTACGCAGGCACCTTCTGCGCCGGCCGCGCCCGCTGCGGCGACTGCCGGACGCAGCGATAATCCGCGCTTCGCCCGGGGCGGCCCGCCGCCCCGCCTGCTGTACCCCTCCCCCAGTCCGATGTCCGCCTTGCTGCCTGCCGCCGCCGCCATGCCCCCGTTCCACCTGGCCTTTCCCGTGCACGACCTCGCCGCCGCCCGCCGCTTCTACGGCGAGTTGCTGGGGTGCCCGGAAGGACGCAGCTCGGCGGAATGGATCGACTTCAACTTCTACGGCCACCAGATCGTGGCGCACCTCGCCCCCGGGGAATGTGGCCATCGCCAGTCGAGCAAGGTCGACGACCACGACGTGCCGGTGCGCCACTTCGGCGCCGTGTTGTCGATCCCGCAGTGGAACCAGCTCGCCGACCGCCTCAAGGCCGCCGGCACGAAGTTCGTGATCGAGCCCTACACCCGCTTCAAGGGCGAGGTGGGCGAGCAGTCGACGATGTTCTTCCTCGATCCGTCCGGCAACGCCATCGAGATCAAGGCGTTCGCCGACATGGACTCGCTGTTCGCGAAATAACCGGCGCGCTCCTGTCGGGCTTGGCCACGGGCCGGCCGCCGACAACGCCGCGCGCTGCGCACCGGTAAGCTGTGCTTGCGCCTCGGCTTGCGGCGGCGCGAGGAGCCCACTACCGATGAGCGCAACTTTCTGGATCGGCCTGTCCCTGGCTGCGGTCGTGCTGCTGGCGCTCGTCATCTGGTCGATCCGCCGCCACCGCGACCCCCAGTTGCGCGTCAGCAGCGACGCGCCCATCGATGAGCTCGTGCCCTCGCTGGCCGGCCTGGCGCTCGGCACGCCGGTGGCGGGCAACCGCGCCGAAGTGATCGAGAACGGCGCGTTCTTCGACTTGCTGGTCGAGCGCATCGCCGCCGCCCGCCGCTCGGTGCACTTCGAGACCTTCCTCTGGGAAGAAGGCGAGCTGGAGCGGCGCGTCGCCGGCGCGCTGATCGAGCGCGCGCGTTCGGGCGTGAAGGTGCGCGTGCTGCTCGATGCCACCGGCGGCAGCCGCGCGGGCAAGGCCACCGTCCGCCAGATGCGCGAGGCTGGCTGCCGGGTGGCGTTCTTCCACAAACGCTCGCTGCGCAACCTGGGGGTGCTCAACGACCGCGACCATCGCAAGATGGTCATCATCGACGGGCGCGAGGCGTTCGTCGGCGGCCACTGCGTCAAGGACGAATGGGCCGGCAACGCCGAGGACGGCCGGCACTTCGCCGACGTCAGCCTGCACCTGCACGGGCCGATCGTGCACACGATCCAGGGCGCGTTCAGCGAGAACTGGTGCGGCGAGACCGGCGAGCTGTTCGTCGGCGACGCGTACTTTCCGGCGCTGGAGCCCGCCGGCGACGTGCTGATGCACGCGGCCTATGCCAAGCCGGAGAACTCGGCTCCGGCGGTAAAGATCCTGCACCACACGGCGATCTGCCTGGCGCGCGAACGCATCTGGATCCAGAACCCCTATTTCATCCCGGAGCCGGACGCGATCGACGCGTTCGGCGAAGCCGTCAAGCGGGGTGTCGACGTGCGGGTGCTGATGCCGTCCACCAGCGGATCGGACAACCCGATGGTGCAGCATGCCGGGCATCGCAACTTCGCCAAGCTCCTGCGCTGCGGGGTCCGCCTCTTCGAGTACCCGCACACGCTGCTGCACCAGAAGATCATGACCGTCGATGGCACCTGGAGCGCCGTCGGCTCCAGCAACTTCGACGATCGCTCCTTCGAGACGAACGACGAGATCACGCTGGGCATCCTCGACCGCGAACTGGCGGCGCAGTTCGATGCCATCTTCGAGAAGTACGTGGCCCGCGCCGAGGAGATCGAGCTGCAACGGTGGCAGCAGCGCGGCCTCTGGCACAAGCTCAAGGACCACGTGTTCTACCTGGGCAACGAGTTCCTGTGAGCGCACGAACGCGCCGGCATCCCTGTGCCGGCGTGGCGCCTTACTGCGGCTCGATCTTCGCGTCGCGGATCGCCTTGGCCCACTTGGCCGTCTCGGCCTTCGAGCGCTGCGCCAGCGCCTCGGGGGAGCCGGGTTCCACGACGAAGCCGATCCCGGCGAACTTGTCCTGGATGTCCTTGCTCTGGGCCGCCGCGTTGATCGCGGCGTTGAGCTTCGCGACGACCTCCGGCGGCGTGCCGGCCGGCGCGAACATCGCGAAGTACGCGATCAGCTCGTAGTCCTTCAGGCCCAGCGCCTCGTTGACCGTCGGCAGCTCGGGAATCGCGGCGGAGCGCCTGGTGGACGTCACGGCGAGCCCGCGGACCTTGCCGCCCTTGACCTGCGGCAGCATCACCGCGAAATCGGCGCTGAACATGTTCACCTGGCCACCGATCAGGTCCGTCATCGCCGCCGGACCGCTCTTGTAAGGCACGTTGGTCATCTGGATACCGGCCATGCTGGCCAGCATTTCCGACGACACCAGCTGCGAGGTGCTGGCGCTCGCGAACGTCACCTGGTTCGGCTTGGCCTTGGCGAGGTCGACAAACTCGCGCAGCGTCCTGGCCGGCACGTCGTTGTTGACGGCGATGATCAGCGGCACCGAGCCCATGTAGCCCAGCGGCGTGAACGCGGTGTCCTGGTCGTACGGCAGTTTCTTCATCAGGCTCTTGAGCGCCGCGTTGGTGCTGTTGGTGCCGATCAGGATCGTGTAGCCGTCGGGCGCGGCCTTGGCCACGGCGTCGGCGCCGAGCATGCCGTTCACGCCCGGCTTGTTCTCGATGATGATCGGCTGGCCCAGGACCTCCGCCATCTTGTTGGTGAAGGCGCGGCCGATCTGGTCGGTGGCGCTGCCGGCGGCGAACGGCACGATGGCCTTGATCGGCTTGTTGGGATAGGGTTGGGCCGACGCCATCGAGGTGCACAGCACCGCCGCGGAAAGCGCGGCCAGCCAACGAACAGCAATACGCATGGTGAAAGTCTCCTCGGGAAAACAGGTGGTGGTCAGGAAAGCTCGATCGGCAGGCTCAGCAGCAGGGCGGACAGCGTCTTGCCATGCGCGTCGAGGTTCAGCGCGCCGTTGACGCCACCATCCAGGACGTCGTCGATGACGAAATTCATCGCACCCAGGCGCGGCAGCAGATAGCGCCGCACGGCCCCGGGCCGCCGGAACGCGAACAACCTAGCCACGCGCGCCTCGGTCACCTGCTCGACCAGCAGCGGCCAATCGGTCGGATCGTACGCGATCAGGCTGATCGACGAGCGGTTGCCCTTGTCGCCGGTGCGCGCGTGGGCCAGCGCATGCAGCAGCACCGTCTTCGGCGCGTTCATGGCACGAACCTCCACCGCGGCTGCAGCCAGTCGCGCGGGACATAGCAGGAATCGCTGGCCAGGCGCGGCGTGACCGTCGTGCGCACGCCGCCGCCGGCGGCCGGGCCGCAGGTGTAGAGCGCCAGCACTTCGCGGGCGACGGCTTCCGCCTCGGCACGGGTGGTAGTGGCGCCGGCCACGCGCAGGCGCACGTCGGGCGCATCCGGCGCCGCGGGATGCTGCTCGAGCCAGCGGCCCGCGTCGTCGGCGAACACGCTGACCACGCCGATCAGGTCGCGGCGCAGCGGCACATGGCCCAACCCCACGTGCACGAGCCGATCGCGCACGACCTCGCCGGCCAGTTGCGCGCGCGCCGCGGCATTGGGACCGGCATAGGAGATCTCGCCCTCGGCGAGCCAGCCGCCTTCGTAGCAAACCGTCGCCTTCAGCGTGGCCGGCCGCGGATGGCCGCGCACGCCGCGGACTTCGATCCGGTCGGGGCCGTCCTCGGCCAGTTCGGCCTGGCTGATGTCGGCCGTCACGTCCGGCGTGAGGTAGGCGGCCGGGTCGTGCACTTCGTACAGCAATTGCTCGGTGACGGTGCGCCGGTCCACGCAGCCGCCGGTGTCGGCCGCCTTGGTGATGACGAAGCGGCCGTCGGCATGCATTTCGACGATCGGAAAGCCGGCCTCGGCCAGCCGCGGCACGTCCTTCACGCCCGGATCCGCGAAGTAGCCGCCCGTCACTTGCGCGCCGCACTCCAGCAGGTGGCCGGCCATGGTGCCCGCGGCCAGCAGGTCCCAGGCGTCGGCGGGCCAGTCGAAGTGGGCGAGGATGGCGCCCAGCGCCAGGGCCGGATCCGCGACGCGCCCGGTCACGACGATCTGGGCGCCGGCGCGCAGCGCGCCGGCGATCTCCTGCGCGCCGAGATACGCATTGGCGCTCACCAGCGGCTGGCCGGCGAGCCCGGCCGGCAGCAACTCGCGCAGCGACGCCGCCGGCAGTGCCGTGAGCAGGTCGTCACCTTCGACGACGGCGATGCGCAGCGGACCCAGCCCGAGCTGGGCGGCGAGTGCGTGGAGCCGGCCGGCGGCGCCCCGCGGATTGGCCGCGCCGAAGTTGCCGACGATGGGGACCCCCGCGGCCACGCAGCGGGCCAGCACCGGTTCCAGGAAGCGCTCGAGCGTCGGCTCCCAGCCGGCGTCCGGCTGCTGGCGCCGCTGCAACTGGGCCAGCGCCAGCGTGCGTTCCGCCAACGTTTCGTACATCAGCACCGCGGGCCCGCCCGCTGCCGCCAGCGTCTCCACCACCGGCACGGCGGCATCCCAGCGGTCGCCGGAAAAGCCCGCGCCGCAACCGATGCGCAGGACGGGCGGGGACGAGGCGGGCCGGACAGTCATGCCGTACAGTGTTCCCGCCGCGCGGGCCATCTGTAAAATGGATTTATTCGATGGATCCATCCATTCGCTCGATCAATCTCTCGACGCGGGACCTGGACGCGTTCCTCGCCCTGGCGCAGGCGCAGCACTTCACGCGCGCCGCGGAGCGCTGCCACCTTTCGCAGAGCGCCTTCAGCCAGAAGATCGCACGCATCGAGCGCGCCGCGGGCGTCGCGTTGTTCGACCGCTCGACGCGCCAGGTCACGTTGACACCGGAAGGCGAGGTGTTCGCGCAGGAGGCGCGCCGCATCCGGCAGGACCTGCAGGACGCGGTGATGCAGCTGCAGGACCTCGCGCACCGGCGGGTCGGCACCGTGGCGGTCGCCGCTCTGCCCTCGGTGGCGGCGGTGTGGATGCCGGAGGTGATCGCGCGCTACCGCTGCGCCAATCCCCTGGTGCGGGTGCAACTGTTCGACACGCTGGCGCAGGGCAGCATCGACCTCCTGCGCGCCGGCGCCGTCGACCTGGCGGTGACCGCCGGCGGCGATCTCCGCGAGTTCGACCTGCTGGAGCTGAAGCGGGAGCGCTTCTTCCTGGTCTGCCTCGCCGACCATCCGCTCGCACGCAAGCGCACCGTGACGCTGCCCCAGCTGGCAGGCGAGGACTTCGTGCACCTGGCGCGCAGCAGCAGTGTCCGGCGTTGCCTGGAGGCGGCCGGCGCGGGCAGCCTCGGGCGACCGGCCGGGCTGGAGGCCGAGCACCTGGCGACGGTGGCGGCGCTGGTGGCGCGCGGCCTCGGCGTGAGCGTCGTGCCGGAACTGACGCTCTTCCACTTCCGCCGCGAGGCGCTGGTGGCGGTGCCGGTGCGCGCCAGCGAACTGGTGCGGCCGATCTTCCTCGCGCGCCGCAAGGGGAAGGCGCTCTCGGTCGCGGCCCAGGCCATGGTCGACGACATCACGGCGCGGGCGCGCGCTCGCCCGTAAGGGGCCGGCGGACGAAAGAAAGCCCCGCGCGGCACGTCGGGCAGCTCGGGCACGGTTCTTCGCGTACCGGGCGGTCGGTCTGCTCAACCTTGATGGGCGTCAAGGTGCATGCGCAAGCCCACGCCTACTGTTGGCACGCCTGCCCGCGATCCACGAGTCGTCGGGCGGCTGCAGACCCCGCGCCCGCGTGGCGGCCGTTTCTTCCAACGAAAGTGCGCAGATGAACAAGCACCTGTGGGCCGTGCTGTCGGCGGTGATGGTCCTGATGCTCGCCGCGTGCGGCGGAGCCAACGAAGCAGAACCCGAATCCGGGTTGCCCGGATCGGGCGGACCGCTGCTCGGAGGGGCGGCGAGGAATTCCACGCCTGAATTGCACTACGGCGATGAGGTGCAGATCAGGTCCGTCCGGTGGGACCTCTGTCTGGCGGCCAGGGAAAGCGGTTCCGCCTTTCCGGTGGTGACGACAGTCCCGCAATGCCAGACCACCGAGCGGTGGAAGATCATCAACGCCGATGACCCGAACTCGACGGCGACGGTCACGTTCAACGCCCCGGTGCGGCTCTATTCACCGCATTGGCAGGGCTACTTCGTCCCGGATTGGGGAAACAACGCGTCGGCCTGGCTGCCTCCGTTCTGGACCGACATGAAATTCCAGGACGCGTCGAACCTGAAGTCGACCGCGAACGTGACCTTCGGCGCCCACATGATCATCACCCAGATGTGGGGCTGCCAGGGGTGCACTACCTTCCTCTCGACCCGCGATGCGGGCCAACCCGCATCCAGGGAGGCCGAGATGAGGTTCGAGGACGCGGAGCGGTGGGCGCTCAGTCCCGGGGGAATGCCGTTCGCGTACTGGATGACGGAGATGTCGGACACCCTGCGCGACATCCCGCTCACGAAACTGGCGATCCCGGGAAGCCATGACGCCGGCACGTACTCCATTGCCGACGGCGCGCCGTTCTCGCCTGACCTGCCGCTCGACCAGCTGCCGGATTTCAAGAAGATGCTGCTCGCCAACGCGACGCTCGCCCCACAGGTCAACACCTTCATGGCCCGCTTCGCCCGGGCCCAAAGCAGGTCCATCACCGAGCAACTGAATACCGGCGTCCGGTATTTCGACCTGCGGCCGGGAGCGGCCGACAACGGAAACGGCGACGACCTGCTCATCGTGCACTCGCTGTACGGCGGCAGCATCCTGAACATGATCGACGACGTCGCGAGGTTCCTGGCGGCACATCCCAAGGAAGTGGTGATCCTCGACATCAGCCATTTCACGGCGATGTCGGACGCGCATCACGCGACCCTCATGGCGCGCATCAACACGGCGTTCGAAGGTCGGCTGGTGCCTCGTCCGGCCGAAGCCGGCGCCGCCAATCCGAAGGCCAACCAGTACACCGTCGGCGGCATCCAGGGCAACGGGTGGCAGGTGGTCTGCATCTATCAGGACGACCATGCCGCCGCCGACCCGAAACTGTGGCGTTACGGGACGCCCGGCGGCACGAAGTGGTGGCCGAACAAGCCGACGACGGCCGAGGTGAAGACGGTGCTGGAAGACCGGTTGCGCAACGATCGCCCGCTGCTGTCCGACGGCAGCTTCTTCGTGCTCCAGACGATCGCGACGCCGGACGTGGCGTATTACTCGCGGGTGTTCTTCTCGCTGGAAACGCCGGAGGAGGTCATGACGGAAATCGTGCGAGCCGCGAACGAGAAGATCGCGGGCCTGGAAAGCGCGATCAGCAGCCGCCAGGGGGACATCGCGTGGCTCGACCAGAAGATCCGGGAGAACCGCAATCACATCCAGGAACTCCAGGACTGGATCGACGACCACCCGTACTTCTGGGACTATCCTGGCCGCAAGTGGCGCGAAGGACAGATCGCCATCGCCAACGGATTGATCTCTGGCTACGAGGCGACCAAGTCGACGGAGAGTTCGGCCCTCGGCAACGCGAATACCGCACTTTCAGACGCCAGGAAGAAGCTGGCCGACTTCAACCAGACGTACCTCGATGCGACCAACACGCCTGGCACGCTGGTCGAACTGGCCGAACAGGTGAACGCCGAGATGCTGGGCTGGCTGCCCGGCTGGCGCTCCGGCAAGCTCAACATCGTGATCCAGGACGCCGTCAGCGACGATTTCGTGGACGCGGTCCGGCGGCTGAACAAGTGACTCGCCGCCGCCGGCGGACCGGCGGGACGGTGCAGGAAGAAGCGGCAGCCTGAGCCGCTTCTCCCGCCGGCTGGACGTTCAGTCGAGCGACGCGCCCGAGGCCTTCACCACCTTGGCCCATTTCGCCGTTTCCGCGGCGATGAACTGGGCAAACTGTTCCGGCTTCTCGGCAATCGGCTCGCCGCCCTGGCCGGCGATCTGCTTCTTCACTTCGGCGTCCGCCAGCACCTTCATCAGGGCGCCGTGCACCTTCGCGACCACCGGCGCCGGCGTGCCGGCCGTCGTGAACAGGCCGAACCAGGAGGTGGCGTCGTAGCCGGGGACACCCGCTTCGGCGATGGTCGGCACGTCGGGCAGCTCGGGCGAGCGCTTGGCCGTGGTCACGGCGATCGGCTTGAGCTTGCCGGTGCGCACGTGCTGGATCGCCGACGGCATGTTGTCGAACATGATGGCGACCTGGCCGCCGATCAGGTCGGTGACGGCGGGAGCGCTGCCCTTGTACGGCACGTGGACCATGTCCACGCCGGCCATGGTCTTGAACAGCTCGCCCGACAGGTGGATCGAGGTGCCGTTGCCGGACGAAGCGAAGTTCAGCTTGCCGGGATTGGCCTTCGCGTAGGCGATCAGTTCCTTCACGGTCTTGAACGGCTGCGCGGGATGCGCCACCAGCAGGTTGGGCACCATCGCCACGCGGGACAGCGGCTGGAAGTCCTTGATGTGGTCGAACGGCATCTTCTTGTACAGCGCCGCGTTGATCGCGTTCGTCCCCACCGTGCCCATGAACAGCGTGTAGCCGTCGGCCGGGGCCTTCGCGGCCAGCGCACCGCCGATGTTGCCGCCGGCGCCGCCGCGGTTGTCGATCACCACCGGCTGCCCCAGCTCCTTGGACAGGCCCTGGCCGACGATGCGGGCCAGGATGTCGGTGGTGCCGCCGGCCGGGAACGGCACGACGATCGTGATCGGCTTGCTCGGATAGTTCTGCGCGGCGGCGGGCGTGGCAGCGACGAGGCCGCCGGCCAGCACGGCGGCCAGCGAGAGGGTGCCGGCGGTGAACGCGCGGCGGGAACCGGAGATTCGCTTCATGGAGGATCCTTTGGCGATGGTTGGAGAAAGGGAACGGCCGTCAGACGGGCGCGAGGCCCAGCGTGGTGCCACCGCAGACGTACAGCACCTGCCCGGTGACGAAGCCGTTGTCCGGCGACAGGAAGAACAGCGCCGCGCGGGCCACGTCATCGGGCTGGCCGATGCGCTTGACGACGATGCTGTCGATGATCTTGCGGGTTCGCGGTGCGTCCGGCGGATTGCTCTTCATGAACAGTTCCGTGGCGATCGGCCCCGGGGCCACCGCGTTGACGGTGATCCCGTCGCCACCCAGTTCCATGGCCATGGTGCGGGTCATGCCGACCAGGCCCGCCTTGGTGGCCGAATAGGCGATGCGCTCGGTCTTGCCCAGCGCGGCGCGCGACGCGATGTTGACGATGCGCCCGTGGCCGCAGGCGCGCAAGCCGGGCAGCGCCGCCTGCGTGAGCAGCATGGTCGCGCGGAAATGCAGCGCCACGACGTAGTCGAGGTCGGCGACCGTCTGCGTGTCAATGGTGCCCGGCCGCGTGGCGCCGGCGTTGTTGACCAGCGCAGTGATCGCGAATCGCTCCGCGATCTCGGCGCCGCGCTCGCGTGTCTGCGCCTCGTCCGTCAGGTCGGCCTGCAGCGAGGTGAGCGCCGGGTGGCTCCACTCCGGCAGCCGGTAGTCGACGTTCACCACGCTGCGGCCCTGCGCCAGCAGCGCCTCGCAGATGGCGCGGCCGATGCCCGCGCTGCCGCCGGTGACCAGGGTGATTTCCTGCTTGCCCATCGCCTCAGACGCGCTCGAGGATCACCGCGATGCCCTGCCCCACGCCGATGCACATGGTGCACAGCGCGTAGCGCCCGCCGGTGCGGTGCAACTGGTTGACGGCGGTGGTCGCCAGCCGCGCGCCAGAGGCGCCCAGCGGATGGCCCAGCGCGATCGCGCCGCCGTTGGGATTGACGCGCGCGTCGTCGTCCTTCAGGCCCAGCAGGCGCAAGACGGCGATGCCTTGCGCGGCAAACGCCTCGTTGAGCTCGATGACGTCGATCTGCTCGAGCTTGATTCCGGTGAGGGCCAGCACTTTCTGCGTCGCCGGCGCCGGGCCGATGCCCATGACGCGCGGTGCCACGCCGGCCGTGGCCATGCCGACGATGCGCGCCCTGGGCGTCAGGCCGTGTCTGGCGGCGCTCGCCTCGTCGGCCAGCAGCAGCGCGCACGACCCGTCGTTGACGCCGCTGGCGTTGCCGGCGGTCACCGTGCCGTCGGGCCTGACGATCGGCTTGAGCCTGGCCAGCGCCTCCAGGCTGGTCTCGCGCGGATGCTCGTCGCGGCTGACGACGATCGGATCGCCCTTCTTCTGCGCGATGGTCACCGGCGTGATCTCGCCTTCGAAGAACCCGGCCTGCTGCGCCGCCACGGCCTTCAACTGGCTGGCCAGGGCCATGCGGTCCTGCGCCTCGCGCTCAATCTTGTAGTCGGCCGCCACGTTCTCGGCGGTCTCCGGCATCGCGTCGACGCCGTACTTCTCCTTCATCAGCTTGTTGACGAAACGCCAGCCGATGGTGGTGTCGTACACCGCGTTGTTGCGCGAGAAGGCGCTGTCGGCCTTGGGCATGACGAAGGGCGCGCGGCTCATGCTCTCGACGCCGCCGGCGATCATCAGCGTGGCTTCTCCGGCCTTGATGGCGCGCGCTGCCGTGCCCACCGCGTCCAGCCCGGAGCCGCACAGGCGGTTGACGGTGGCGCCTGGCACTTCCACCGGCAGGCCCGCCAGCAGCGAGGCCATGTGGGCGACGTTGCGGTTGTCCTCGCCGGCCTGGTTGGCGCAGCCGAAGATGACGTCGGTGACGGCCTGCCAGTCGACCTTGGGGTTGCGCGCCATCAGCGCCTTGAGCGGAATGGCGGCCAGGTCGTCGGTACGCACCGACGACAGCGCCCCGCCGTAGCGGCCGAACGGCGTGCGGATGGCGTCGCAGATGAAGGCTTGTCGGGTCATGAAAGTTCTCCGGAGGGGTCAGGCGGCGGCGATCGGCAGGCCGACCAGCCGTTCGAGTTCGGCGTGGTTCAGGCCCTCGACCGCGTCGATGAGCCTCAGGCCCTGCGGCGTGCAGGCGAGCGTGCACAGCTCGGTGTAGATGCGCTTGACGCAGGCGATGCCGGTCAGCGGATAGGTGCAGCGCTCGACGACCTTGCTCTCGCCCTTCTTGGTGAGCAGGTCCATCATCACCCAGGTCTGCTTGGCGCCGATCGCAAGGTCCATCGCGCCGCCCACGGCGGGGATCGCGCCCGGCTCGCCGGTGCTCCAGTTGGCGAGGTCGCCAGTGGCCGAAACCTGGAAGGCGCCCAGCACGCAGATGTCCAGGTGGCCGCCGCGCATCATCGCGAAGCTGTCGGCGTGGTGGAAGAACGCGCCGCCGGCCAGCAGGCTCACCGGCTGCTTGCCGGCGTTGATCAGGTCGTAGTCTTCCTGGCCCTCGGCCGGCGCCGGGCCCATGCCCAGGATGCCGTTCTCGCTGTGCAGGATCACCTCGCGGCCGGCCGGGATGTGGTTGGCCACGTGGGTGGGCATGCCGATGCCCAGGTTGACGTACGCGCCGTCCGGGATGTCCTGCGCGATGCGCGCGGCCAGCTGTTCTTTGGTGCGCTTCTGGTACCCCATCACGCTGCCTTCCTGAATCCGCCCGCCTTCGTGGCGACGCGCTCGATCTTCACGATCTTGTTGACGAAGATGCCGGGAGTGACGATCGCCTCCGGATCCAGTTCGCCGAGTTCGACGATGCGGTGCACCGTGGCCACGGTCTTCTTCGCCGCTGTGGCCATCACCGGGCCGAAGTTGCGCGCCGACATGCGATACACCAGGTTGCCCCAGCGGTCGCCCGCCTCCGCCTTGATCAGCGCGAGCTCCGCGTGGATCGGGTACTCCAGCACGTACTGCCTGCCGCCGATCTCGCGCGTCTCCTTGCCCTTGGCGAGTTCGGTGCCGAACGCCGTCGGACAGAAGAACGCGCCGATGCCGGCGCCGGCGGCGCGGATGCGCTCGGCGAGGTTGCCTTGCGGCACCAGTTCGAGTTCCAGCTTGCCGCTGCGATACAGCTCGTCGAACACATGGCTGTCCACCTGCCGCGGGAAGCTGCAGATGACCTTGCGCACGCGCCCGGTCTTGAGCAGCGCGGCCAGGCCATGGTCGCCGTTGCCGGCGTTGTTGTTGACGATGGTGAGGTCGCGGGCGCCCTGGCGGATGAGGCCCTCGATCAGTTCATTGGGAATGCCGGCGGTGCCGAAGCCGCCGATCATCACCGTCGCGCCGTCCGGCACGTCCTGCAGCGCCTCGTCGATCGAGGCCGCGATCTTGTCGATCATCGGGATGGTTCCTTTGGATGGCCGGCGCCGCCGCGCGGCACTTGCCAGGATTGCGGGACATTTGTTCTAATACCGAACAATTGTTCGCGTATTGAATTCTAAGAGCAAATGCCACCCCCGGCAACCCAGGACGCCCCCCTCAAGCCCGGCGACAGCTACGTCCAGTCGTTCGCGCGCGGCCTCGACGTGATCCGCTCGTTCAGCGGCGCGGCACCGCGCCAGACGCTGACCGAGGTGGCCACCGCCACCGGGCTCACCCGCGCCGGCGCGCGCCGCATCCTGCTGACCCTGCAGACGCTCGGCTACGTGGAAAGCGAAGGCAAGTCGTTCGCGCTGACGCCCCGCATCCTTGACCTGGGCTTCGCCTACCTCTCGTCGATGCCGATGTGGAACCTGGCCGAACCGGCGATGGAGGCGCTGGCGGACCAGGTCAAGGAATCGTGTTCCGCCGCCGTGCTGGACGGCACCGACATCGTCTACGTGCTGCGCGTCCCCACGCGCAAGATCATGAAGATCGCGCTGGGCGTCGGCTCGCGGCTGCCGGCCTGCTGCACATCGCTGGGACGGGTGCTGCTGGCCGGACTGCCCGACGAAGAAGTGATGCGTCGCCTCGCGGCCGGTCCGCTGGTGCAGCACACGCGGCACACCATCACCGATCCGGCGGCGCTGCTGGCCAAGGTGCAGCAGGCGCGGCGCCAGGGCTGGGCCCAGGTGAACCAGGAACTGGAAGAAGGGTTGGTCTCGATCGCGGCGCCGATCACCAACCGCGGCGGCCGCGTCGTCGCGGCCCTGAACGTCAGCGGCCAGGCGAACCGCACCAGCGCGCGCCAGATGCAGGAGAAGATGCTGCCGCCCCTGCTGGCGGCGGCGCAGTCCATCTCGCGGCTGCTGGGACAGACCTAGCGGGCCAAGGCCGCCGCTCCCTCGGCGTCAGGCCTGTCGCGCCGCCCCGTGCTGCTCCCGCAATTCGCTATCCCATCGTCCGCCGGCGCGCGGCGGCCTCGAAATCATCGCCGCCAGCAGCAGCGCGAGCGGCACCACGGCCAGCCCCGCGATACCGTACGGGCCGAAACAGGCGACGTCCGTCCCCTGGCAGAGATCGACATGGAGATCGAGGGCATGCAGCACCCAGGGTGCAGCGGCCGCGACCCACAGAACCCACCTGCTGCCGCGCAGGAAGCGGAACATCGCCCAACCGGCCACGAACGAGGACAACAGTGCCGGCAGGAAATTGGTGAGCACGTAGAACGTTTCAGGTGGCGGCAGCCCGGACGCCTTGATCCCCATGATGAGCGAGCGAAGCCCGGGCGCGGCCGCCACCAGCGCGATCACCAGCAGGACGGCGCGGACCAGCAGGATACCGACGAGGAACGCGGCGAGCGCGCGGCCTGCGAGTTTCAGCGTGACCCGTGTGTCATGCATCGAAGGAGACCTCGCTCGTCAATCCGGATGCGCGCCGCGCCACCCGACTTGCGCCATCCCCATCGCGGTGCGGGCCGACCGGCGTGTCATCGCGCTGCCCTCAGCGCTCGTCCCGCAACCGGGAATAGATACAGGTGTCGCGCAGCGAGCCGTGGGGGTCGCGCCGTTCCGAGCGCAGCGTGCCCTCCAGGACAAACCCGCAGCGTTCCGCGACACGACGCGACGGCAGGTTCTCCCTGTCCGCGAGGATCTCGAGCCTGGCGGCCGCCAGCCGCTCGAACCCATGCGCGCAGACGGCCTGCACGGCTTCGGTGACGTAGCCATTGCCGAGCGCCGACGTCCTGCACCAGTAGCCGACCTCGAGTTTCGGTGTGTTCCATTCCGGCCGGTGCAGCCCGCACACACCGACGAGGCGAGCGGTGTCCGCTTCGAGCATCAGGTACGGAAAGTCCTTTCTCGCATGGAAATTCGCGTGGGCGTTGCGACAGAAGATCTCGGACGCCTCCACGGAGGGTTCGGCCGCCACCCAAGGCAGGGATGCCAGGTACCTGCGCAGGTTCTGCAGCGATTCCGCCACCGCCTCGAACACCTGCGGCCCGTCGCCGGGCGCCGGCGTGCGCAGGATCAGGCGCGCGGTGGCCAAGGTGGGCGACGGCTCAAGCAACAATGGGTTCGGCATGGCTCACCGCTTGCGCGCGAAAAGCGGCCATAGGAAATCCTTTCCGGACAGCTCGCCGCCGGAAGGCTGTTCCCTCATCCAGCGACATGGATCCCGTCGGCGCGGGCGGCAATGCCGCTGCGTATGCGCATCGAATGATCCGTTGACCTCACGAACGCGCGCCCATGTCCCTGCGAAGCGCCAGCATGAGGCGGACACCGAACGCGAGACCAACATAGTTGAGCACCAGTGGGTGCCAGTGGAATTGCGCTTTCGAGCACTCATGCTGCACGTCCCTTCACCAGCCTGTCGCGGGCTGCTTGGACTCGACGAAGCCCTTCGGGAGTCAGGACGAGCGACTTGGCACTTCCGCGTGGATCTTCTATCCAGCCAAGCTGCTGCCAGCGTTCAGTGATCGAGTAGTCGATCGTCTTCCATACCCGTACCTCGTCGTGGAGGGTCTCCGCGGCAACGATCAAAGCCATTTCGTCAATGACGGAAGTTCCAGTATTCCCATCTTCGGCAGCGACAACCCCGGCCATGCGCAGGACGGCTTCCACGAGCATCAAGGCAGCGGCCCGAGAAACAGTGAGATCCCGGTCTTGCCCCAGATCATCCTCGAAGCGTGACTTCACCTGCTCATAGGCGACCCGCAACCGTTCCGCGACAGGACCCCCGCGGCGGGCGAGGCGGTCCTCTGCGGCCTCGACGTACGCCGCGAACTCGCTCTCCGGCCTTGTGCCCCCTTCACTCATGGCGCATGACGACGGAGTTGACCGGCGCGTTGAAGGATCTGTCAGACCAAGACGGCATACAGCATCCCCAACCCCGCGAAAAAGACGCAAAACAAAATCCCGGCAAAGAGCTGCCCTGTGGCTGTAATCACACGGCGGCCTTCACGGATAAACGAGAGAGCACCGGCCGCTCCATAGATGCGTCCCTCTTCACCATCCAGCGACTCCGCCCGCCAGCGTCCGAGCGAGAACAACCAAACCGCGAACCGGCCAGTTATGGCCAGGAGAACCTCTATCGCGGTGCCAACAAGGGTGTCCATGCGGTCTAACGAGGCTGTGCAAAAACCGCCTTCGCGGCCGCAGCGAAGTGGGCGATTGGATCGAACAGGAATTGCATCGCGGTCATGCTCGCTCGGGGCGCCGATTTGATCTCCAGCCGATTCTGGCAGCCT